>NZ_LMEV01000020.1:451405-471487 GCF_001426505.1 Variovorax sp. Root473 | reverse complement strand
CTGGCTCACTTTTACTTCGGCACTACCCGCAGAACTGGCTCAGTTTCCGGTCGGCGTCAACACCGCGCCGAATTTAAGCCGACGTCTGCAGGGCGGGGAAGGCCCTTGGCAAGGTGCGGCTCCTTCTCATTGGGCTCAGAGGCATGCAAAACTTTGACCACGTCGTCCGCCTTCACGTTGACGTATCGCTCGACCATGCTGTAGGTCTTATGACCCGTCAGCGCTTTTACCAAGAAGACGTTGCCGGTCTTCAGAGCCAATCGCGTCGCAGCCGTGTGGCGAAGGTCATGGAGGTGCATGTCCTTGATGCCCGCGCGCTCGCACGCGCGCCGCCAAGCGGCGCGCAAGGCCTCGTAGGAAATCCTCACAATGCGTTCTCGCGGCTTGCCCGGCTGCAAGCCATGCAGCGCCTGCAGCGCAGCAGGAGAAAGCGGAACCTCGCGTTTGTCCGTCTTGGTCTCGTACAACGTGATGACTTTGCGCTCCCAGTCGACGTGCTCCCAACGCGCGTTCTTTGGCTCAGAAGCACGCATGGCCGTCTCGCGCAGCAACACGTAGGCCGGTGCGACCACCCCATTGCGACAGTCTTCCAAGGCCGCATCCAGCCGTCGCTGCTCATCTTCGGACAGAACCCTTTCCCGAGCGTTGTCGACTTTTGGCATTTTCAGGTGCGTCGCCGGGTTGTCTCCGAGGTCGCTCCATTGCCAACCGATACGCGCGTAGTTGAACACCGTCCGGAGCAATGCCCTTTCCAGATGAACGCTCGCAGGCTTGAGGTTGTCAAGCCGCAAGGAATTGATGAAGCCCTGCACGTCATACCGCTGCACCTCGTTCATCTTCTTCGTCGCCAGCACAGCGCGGTGCTTGTCGCTGTCGGCGGTCTGGGTCATGAGGTTCTTGCGATGCCGGTGCAGCCCATTGGGGACGACGCGTTCGGCGGTGAAAGGCTGGAGCAACACCTTGAAGTAGGCGCCCGATTTTTCGTCTTCGCACACAGGACTCACCTGCAGCAGAGGGAGCCGGGCCGCGCGCAGGTACTTGTTGATGCGCCGAGCCTCCTGCTCAGCACCCTTCAAGAAAGGCAGGCGCTCGATGCCGTAGTCCTGCATGGCCTGGGCTACGGTGGTGTGCGCCGGACCGAGCCCTTTCGGGCGCCCGCCCCGCACCAACGTCGCCAACCGCCGGGCCGCTTCCGCGACTGCGTCCTTTTTCTTCTTGAACCCGGAAACATAAACGTCGTGGCCGTCCTGGCGCAGCCGCGCCGAGTACGTGTTCCCCTCCTTATAGGCCTCACTCATTGCACACCTCCACGGAGGCGACGACGTGAACCAGGCCAGAGGCCAACGAAAACGCCGCGATGACCGAGGTGGCCATGGCGGCAGAAGAATCGATGCTTGGATACACAACAAACTCCAAAAAAGTTACTGGAGTTGCGTGTAGGGAGGGGCTCGGCTCGCGCCGCGCTTTAAGTCCTCGCAGAAGACTTTAGGCGGCTCGCCTGGCCATGGACCGCTCGGAGGCCTCGCGCGCAATCGCTCGCAAGAACTTCCTCGGACACACCCGTCACAAGCCATTGACGCGCAATGGGTTCCCGGCGTGATTGCCAGAAACTGCGCCAGAAAAACAAAAAAGCGGCCTCTTTTGGGAGGCCGCTTTCTGTGTGCCTCTTGCTAACCTGTTGATTTGCAAGGGACGATGACTGGTGGCCTGGGGCGGAATCGAACCACCGACACGCGGATTTTCAATCCGCTGCTCTACCAACTGAGCTACCGGGCCTTGGTGTGCAGCCTCAAATTATACAGCGCTTCTGCGGCCCCGCGAAAGGTCCACGCCAAGTTGTTTGAGTTTTCTGTACAGGTGGGTGCGCTCAAGGCCGGTTTTCTCGGCCACGCGCGTCATTGATCCGTTTTCCATCGCCAGGTGGAATTCGAAATAGGCCTTCTCGAAACCGTCGCGCGCATCGCGCAGCGGGCGGTCGAGATCGAAGCTCTGAGTCGACTGCGGACCGGTGTCAGGCACCGGCACGGCGGCCAGCGACGCCATCAGCAAGCTGTCGCCCGTGGTCGTGATGGCGGCGGCCTGGTTGGCGCCCGTGGGCGGCGGCACCACGCCGGCGGCGGCGCGGCGTGCGTTCTCGCGCGCTAGGCCCTGCTCCACGGCCTTGAGCAGCTTCTGCAGCGTGATGGGTTTTTCCAGGAACGCGAAAGCGCCGATGCGCGTGGCGTCGACCGCGGTGTCGATGGTGGCGTGCCCGCTCATCATGATGACGGGCATGCTCAGCAGACCGGCTGTGGACCACTCCTTGAGCAGCGTGACGCCGTCGGTGTCCGGCATCCAGATGTCGAGCAGCACGAGGTCGGGCCGGGCGCGCTGTCGGGCCGCGCGGGCTTCGGCGGCGTTTTCCGCGAGCTCCACGTTGTGGCCTTCGTCATTGAGAATTTCGAAGAGCAGGTCCCTGATGCCCAGCTCGTCATCGACCACGAGAATGTTTGCCATGAGTGCTGCTTGTTGTATGCGCTGTGTGTATTGATCCGCTCCCGATCCAGCCGCGTGCGCTGGATTCGCCGGTACTCAGGCGGACGAAGACTTCGAATCTTCGGTGTGAGCGACCGCTGCTCGCGGTTCGCCTGCCAGCGCGAATGATAGCGAGACTTGCGCGCCGGCCACAGCCCCGTCCACGACACGGTTGGAAAGCTCGATGCGCGCACCGTGTTCGTCGGCGATCTTCTTGACGACGGCCAGCCCCAAACCGGTACCTTTTGTTTTCGTCGTGACGTAGGGTTCGAAGGCGCGCTTGAGAATGTTTTCGGCAAAGCCGGGCCCGCTGTCCTGCACGGTCAGGCGCACGCGCTGGCCCGAATCGCCCAGCCGCGTGCGGATGACGACCTCGCCCGGCTGGCCCGTGCCGCTGGCGGCGGCCTCGGCGGCGTCCTGTGCGTTCTGCAGCAGGTTGTGCACGACCTGGCGGATCTGCTGTTCGTCGCCGCGCACGGGCGGGCACCGCTCGTCGAGTTCCGAGCGCAGCGTGATCGGCAGGTTCTCGGCGTGGTACAGCTGCAGCACGTCGGCCAGCACCGCGTTGAGATCCACCGGCTTGAGGTCGGCCGCGGGGAGCCGCGCGTAATCGCGGAACTCGTTCACCAGCCGCTTCATCGCATCGACCTGGTCGACGATGGTCTTGACCGACTTCACCAGGATGGCCTGCTCCGGCGGCTCGACCTTGCCCGAAAGCTTCATCTCGAGCCGCTCGGCCGACAGCTGGATCGGCGTGAGCGGGTTCTTGATTTCATGCGCGAGCCGGCGTGCCACCTCGCCCCAGGCCTGCGCGCGCTGGGCCGAGACGATTTCCGAGATGTCGTCGAACACCAGCAGTCGCGCATCGCCCGGCAGCTCGGCGCCGCGCGCGACGATGTTGATGGCGTCGTCCTGCTGCGGCAGGTCGTTGCCGGTGGCGTGCAGCTCGAAGGCGTGCTGCCAGTGATCGAGCCCGTGCTGCATGCGCTCGACCAAGAATTCGTCGAACTGCTGCTGCACCTTGGCGCCGAAGTCGGCCAGCCCCGGCACGTCGACGAGCGCCTTGCCTTCATAGGCGGCGAGCGGCGCGCGCAGCACGCGGGTGGCGCCAGGGTTGGTGGACAGCACGGTGCCCTTGGCGTCGAGCACGATCACGCCCGAGGTCAGGTTGTCGAGGATGGTCTGCAGGTTGCCGCGGGCGGCGTCGAGCTGGTCCATGGTTTTTTCGACCGCACCGCGCGCGTCGGCCAGTTGCTGGGTCATGACGGCGAACGAGCGCGTGAGGCCGCCCAGCTCGTCCTTGCCTTGCAGCACGGCGGTGGGCCGCAGGTCGCCCGCGGCCACCTGGCGCACGCCGTCGGCCAGCACGAGCAGCGGGCGCGCCAACTGGTTGCCGAAGAGCACGGCCAGCAGCACCGCGCCGAACACGGCGAGGAACAGGCTCAGCGTGAGCGTGCCGATGTACATGCGGCGCAGCCCTTCGCGCGCGAGCGCCCGCTCCTGGTACTCGCGGTTGGCCTCCTGCACGGCCAGCGCGTTGGCGACCACGGCCGGAGGCAAGGGCCGCGTGACCTGCAGGTAACGCGGTGCCGTGTCGAAGTCGAAGCCTGGGCGCTGCACCATGGCCAGCGCGCGCACGCTGGCGGTCGGCGGTGTGGCACTGGGCAAGGCGGTTTCTTCCAGGCCCTCGATGTGCGCGACGGCGCGGTCGGGACGCACCTGGCGGAACTGCTGCACGGTCGGCCGCTCGGGGTTGAGCTGGAAGCGCGACGTCCCGGCGCTGGCCACCAACTGGCCCGAGCCGGTCCAGAGGATCACGTCGCTGGCTTCGAGCTGGTCGCGGATGCGCTCCAGCAGCAGGCCCGCGCTCGCGTCGGGCACTTGCGCCAGTTGAGCACTGGCGGTGCGGGTTTTCGCGGCGAGATCGTCGGAGAGCGAATCGAGCGTGGCACGGCCCAGGTTCAAGCCGGCATCGAGCGCGCCTTCGACCTTGACGTCGAACCAGCTCTCGATCGAGCGCGCGACGAACTGGTAGGACACCACATAGACCAGCGCCCCCGGCACTACACCCACGAGCGCGAAGATGGCCGCGAGCTTGATCAGCAGCCGGCTGCCAAACTTGCCCTGGCGCAATCGCCGCAGCAGCCGGAATGCGACCCAGCCGATCACCAGCACCAGCAGCACGGCCACCACCACGTTGATGCCGAACAGGCGCACGTAGTAGCGCTCGTACAGCGCACGGTTGTTGGTGGCCTGGGCCAGCAGGAAGATCAGCACCAGGCCGATGGCCGTGACCATGGCGGCGCCGACGCCCACGGCCCAGCGCAGGGCGCGCGAGCGGCGGGCGGCGGGCGTGGCCGCGGCGCCGCTGCGCGGCTTGCTGCTCACCGCTGCTTCTCCAGCGGCAGCCGGGCGGTGCGCTCGGCGGCGATGTTCCATTCGGCCTGCCCGACCATGCCGATCTGAAAGGGACGCGGCAATTGCGAGGTGTCGAGCCGGAAGCGGAAGGTGACCTGGTGCAGCGGCTCGTCGCCGATCTCCGCGGCATCGCCCAGGCGCATCCGGCCGATGCGCTTGATGGCTTCCAGCGCGTCGCCGAGGCTGTCGAAATTCTGGTTCAGCGAGATGCCGAAGCCGGCGGCGCCGGTGATCGGCACCGGCGACACATTGAGTCGCCAGCGGCGCGTGAGGGGCTGGTAGGCCAGCCGCATGTGGCGCGCCACCTGGGCGACCTTGCGGTCGGTCCAATACCAGCGCTCCTGAAAGACCTCGGCCTCGGCCACGAAGTAGATGGCGATGCCCTTGTCGAGCACGTCCTCCACCAAAGTAGGCAGCTCGAACTGCACGGCCGCGCTGAGGTACACGCCGTCGTCGGCCTGCTCCAGGCGCACCTGGGTGATGGTGGCACCGCCGGCGCGGGCCTGGGCGATGGCTGCGGCCGGGAACAGGGACATCCACAGGGCCCAGACCAGCCACAGGCCGGCCCGCAGGATCGACCGGCGGCCGTCAGTGCGGCGCGGGTTTTTCAAGCAGGGCGTAGAAGAAGCCGTCGTGGTCACCAGAGGGATTGTCCGGGACGCCACGGGCATTCGCCCCACTTTGCGGCAGCAAGTGTCCCGGGGACGGCAGCAATCGGGCGTCGGTGTTGCGTACAAGAAACGCATCAATTTGTTGCGAGCCTTCTTCGCGGAACACGGAACAGGTGCAGTAAAGCAGCCGGCCGCCGGGCCGCACGAGCGGCCAGAGCGCGGCCAGCAGCATGGCCTGCTGGGTCGCCAACTGGGCCGTGTCGCTCTCGCGGCGCAGCCAGCGCACGTCGGGATGGCGCCGCACGATGCCCGAGGCGGTGCACGGCGCGTCCAGCAGGATGGCGTCGAACAGCACGCCGTCCCACCAGTCGGCGGGGCGACCGGCATCGGCCACCACCACCTGGGCCTTCAGGCCGAGGCGGGCGAGCGTCTCGTCGATGCGGCGGCTGCGCACGGCGTCGACCTCCAACGCCGTCACCTCGATGGCGCCAGGGCGGGCCCGTTCGATCAGGTGCGCGGTCTTGCCGCCCGGGGCGGCACAGGCGTCCAGCACGCGCAGCGGCGCGGCACCCGGCTTCGTTGGCAACAGGCCGTCGAGCAGCAAGGGCGCGGCCAGTTGCGCGGCGGCGTCCTGCACGGAGCAGGCGCCGTCGGCGAAACCGGGGAGCTGCTGCACGGGGCGAGCCCTCGTCAGTTGCAAGCCATCGGCGCCGACGCGCGTGGCGCCGAGGCCCACGGCTTCGAGTTCCAGCAGGTACGCGGCCGGCGTCGACTGCAGCGCGTTGACGCGCAACGTCATCGGCGCCTGCGCGTTGTCGGCCGACAGCACGCGCTGCCAGTCGCGCGGATGGTCGCGCTTGAGGCGTTCGATCCACCAGCGTGGGTGGTTCCACTGCGCGACCGGTTCGGTGTCGGTGGCGGCCACAAGCTCGTCGCGTTCGCGCAGGAATCGGCGCAGGCAGGCGTTGATGAAGCTGGCCTGCGCCCGCGTCGCCGGGTTGCGTTTGGCTGCCTCCACGGCTTGGTCGACCAGCGTGAAGGGCTCGTAGGGCGCGTGGTCGCTGTGCCAGGCCAGCGCGAGCGCGGTGCACAGCAAGGCGTCGGGCAACGGCGGTGGCGTGCGCTTGGCCAGGTGGCGGCGCAGCGCTTCGGCGCGGCCGAGCCAGCGCAGCACCTGGAAGCCCAGGGCCTGCACGCCGGGCCGCAGCGCAGGCTCGACGGCCTCGAACGCAACGGTGCCCGAGGTGCCGGCGCGAATCGACGCCAGCGCCCCTGCGGTCAGTTGCAGTTGGCGCCAGAGTGGCGGTTGTTGCGGCACCGAGGCGGCGCTGCCCGAAGAGGGGTCGGAAGAGAGATCTGCTGGCAAGTTGGAGCCGATGGTAACGGGCGAGAAAGACAGCACGCCGCGCGGTGGAAAGGGAAACGAAGGCGGTGCTTGCCTGTCGTGAAATAGGAGCAGGTCAAAGCAGCGGGGCCGCGGACCGCAGTCGCACGATCCAGGCCACCAGCAGCGCGGGGAACTGGGCGATGCCTGCGTTGTACTGCGCCACGGCCTGGTTGAACTGGCCGCGCGCGATTTCCGCCGCCGCTGACGGCTCGGGCCATGCGATGGGCGCGGCCGGATCGGACACCCCTCCCATGCCAGGCATGAGCGGCGCAGGACGCGACAGCGTGCCATCCGCGTCAAACACGGTGACCGCGCCCGGATACTGCCGCCGCCATGCGGCAATGAGCACCTGCAGCGCGGTGGCCAGCGCGGCCATGCTGCCGGGGTCGAGCGGGCGCACCCGCGTCGCGCCGAGCAGGGTCGCGAGCTGTGTCGTGGCGGCCTGCAGCGGCGCCACGGTGGGCGCGCCTTCAGGCGGCGACTCGGGCCGCGGCGCGGCGGTGATGCTGGCCTGGACGAAGTCGAGTTGCTTGCGCAGCGCCACGTCGAGCACGGCGTAGGCCTGGAGCACGGCGGCGCGCAAGCGCACAAGCCGGTTGTAGGCGCCCACGAACCAGAACAGCAGCAACGCGGCAACGAACCAGCCAACCAGCGAATCGGGCAGGACGCTCATCGGAAACAGAACCTCTTGGTCATCGGTCGGAGCCGTGCAATCACAAAGAAAAACGCCCCCCGACCGGAGCGGTCGGAGGGCGTGGGCAAACCGGTCATGCCGGTGATGCTAACCAGTTATTCGGTCGCGGCGCCTTCGTTGGCGTCCACCGTGCTGGTCGTCGCATCGCTCTCGCCGGAGCCGGCCAGATCGGCTGCTTCCGACTCGGCGATGGCGCGGCGCTCGGCCTCGTCCATGGCGTCCTTGACCTTGCGGGCCTGGTGGTACGCCATGCCGGTGCCTGCGGGAATCAGGCGGCCGACGATGACGTTTTCCTTCAGACCGCGCAGCTCGTCGCGTTTGCCCATGATCGCGGCTTCGGTCAGCACGCGCGTCGTTTCCTGGAACGAAGCCGCCGAGATGAACGAGTCGGTCGACAGCGACGCCTTCGTGATACCCAGCAGCAGGTTGGTGAACGTTGCGGGGATCTTGCCTTCGGCGCGCAGGGCGTCGTTGGTGTTGAGCATTTCGCTGCGCTCGACCTGTTCGCCGGAGATGTAGCTCGTGTCGCCGATGTTGTCGACCACGACGCGGCGCAGCATCTGGCGAACGATCACCTCGATGTGCTTGTCGTTGATCTTCACACCCTGCAAACGGTACACGTCCTGCACTTCGTCCACGATGTAGCGCGCGAGCTCTTCCGAGCCCAGCAGGCGCAGGATGTCCTGCGGATCTGCCGGACCGTCGACCACGCTTTCGCCCTTGTTCACCACCTGGCCTTCGTGCACCAGGATGTTCTTTTCCTTCGGCACGAGGTCTTCGTAGACGCCGCCTTCGGGATCGGTGATCTGCAGGCGGATCTTGCCCTTGGTCTCTTTACCGAACGACACGGTACCGGTCATTTCGGCCAGCATGCCCTTGTCCTTCGGCGAACGGGCTTCGAACAGCTCGGCCACGCGCGGCAGACCGCCGGTGATGTCTCGGGTCTTCTGACCTTCGACCGGGATGCGTGCCAGCACTTCGCCGGGGCCCACGTCCTGGCCGTCGCGGATCTGCACCAGGGCGCCGATCGGGAAGCCGATCGTCACCGAGTGGTCGGTGCCGGGGATCTTCACCTCGAGGCCCTGGGCGTCGATCAGCTTGACCTGCGGACGCACGACCTTGGCAGCGCCGCGGCGCTTCGGGTCGATCACGACCAGGGTCGACAGGCCGGTCACTTCGTCCACCTGCTTGGCGACCGTCAGGCCTTCCTCGACGTTCTCGAACTGAGCCTTGCCGGCGAACTCGGTAATGATCGGGCGGGTCAGCGGATCCCAGTTGGCCAGGATCGTGCCGGCCTTGATCTGCTGGTCGGCTTTGACCGTCAACGTGGCGCCGTACGGCACCTTGTGACGCTCGCGCTCACGGCCGTGCTCGTCATGGATGACGATCTCGCCCGAACGCGAAATCACGACCAGTTCGCCCTTGCTGTTGGTCACGTAGCGCATCGTGGCGTTGAAGCCGATCGAGCCGTTCGACTTGGCTTCCACGCTCGAAGCGATGGCCGCGCGCGATGCCGCACCACCGATGTGGAAGGTACGCATCGTCAGCTGCGTGCCGGGTTCGCCGATGGACTGCGCCGCGATCACACCGACGGCTTCGCCGATGTTGATCAGGCCGCCGCGGCCCAGGTCACGGCCGTAGCAGGTCGCGCAGATGCCGAACCGCGTTTCGCAGGTCAGCGCGGTGCGGACCTTGACTTCGTCGACGCCCTGGGCTTCCAGGACTTCGATGTTGTCTTCGTCGAACATCTCGCCGGCCTTGAGCAGCACCGAACGGTTTTCCGGGTGCAGCACGTCGTCCGCAGCCGAGCGGCCCAGGATTCGGTCACGCAGCGACTCGATCACTTCACCGCCTTCGACGATGGCGCGCATCAGGTAACCGCCGTGCGTGCCGCAGTCCTGCTCGGTGACCACCAGGTCTTGCGTCACGTCGACCAGACGACGGGTCAGGTAACCCGAGTTCGCCGTCTTCAGCGCCGTGTCGGCCAGACCCTTACGGGCACCGTGGGTGGAGATGAAGTACTCCAGCACGTTCAGGCCTTCGCGGAAGTTCGCGGTAATGGGCGTCTCGATGATCGAGCCGTCCGGCTTGGCCATCAGGCCCCGCATACCGGCCACCTGGCGAATCTGCGCTGCGGAACCGCGGGCGCCGGAGTCGGCCATCATGTAGATGGAGTTGAACGACTCCTGCTCGACTTCCTTGCCGTGGCGGTCGATGACCTTCTGCTTCGAGAGCTTGGCCATCATGACCTTCGACACTTCGTCGCCGGCCTTGCCCCAGATGTCCACCACCTTGTTGTAGCGCTCGCCGGAGGTCACGAGACCGGAGACGTACTGCTGTTCGATCTCCTTCACTTCCTTGGCCGAGCGCTCGATGATGCCGTGCTTCTCAGCGGGCACCAGCATGTCGTCGATCGCGATCGAGATGCCGGCCTTGGTCGCCAGGCGGAAGCCGTTTTGCAGCAGCTTGTCGGCGAACACGACGGTCTCTTTCAGGCCGCACTTGCGGAACGAGACGTTGATGAGCTTGGAGATTTCCTTCTTCTTCAGCGCCTTGTTGATGTTCGAGAACGGCAGGCCCTTCGGCAGGATCTCGGACAGCAGCGCACGGCCCACGGTGGTGTCCACGAGCGAGGTCGACGGCGTGAACACGCCGGTTTCCTTGTCCTTGGTGTACTCCGTGATACGCACTGCCACCTTGGCGGTGAGTTCGACTTCGTTGGCGTCCAGCGCGCGCTGCACTTCGCCGATGTCGGAGAAGATCAGGCCCTCGCCCTTGCCGTTGATGCGGTCGCGGGTCGTGTAGTACAGACCCAGCACCACGTCCTGCGAAGGAACGATCGACGGTTCGCCCGAAGCCGGGAACAGCACGTTGTTGGAGGCCAGCATCAGCGTGCGGGCTTCCATCTGCGCTTCCACCGACAGCGGCACGTGAACGGCCATCTGGTCGCCGTCGAAGTCGGCGTTGAATGCCGCGCAAACCAGCGGGTGCAGCTGGATCGCCTTGCCTTCGATCAGGATCGGCTCGAACGCCTGGATGCCCAAACGGTGCAGCGTAGGCGCACGGTTCAGCATGACCGGGTGTTCCTTGATCACTTCTTCCAGGATGTCCCAGACCACCGGCGTGCCCGATTCGACTTCCTTCTTGGCAGCCTTGATCGTGGTCGCGATGCCCATGGCTTCGAGGCGCGAGAAGATGAAGGGCTTGAACAGTTCGAGCGCCATCAGCTTGGGCAGGCCGCACTGGTGCAGCTTGAGCGTCGGGCCCACCACGATGACCGAACGGCCCGAGTAGTCCACGCGCTTGCCCAGCAAGTTTTGGCGGAAACGACCGCTCTTGCCCTTGATCATGTCGGCCAGCGACTTCAGTGCACGCTTGTTGGCGCCCGTCATGGCCTTGCCACGGCGGCCGTTGTCCAGCAGCGAGTCGACAGCCTCTTGCAGCATCCGCTTTTCGTTGCGCGCGATGATTTCCGGAGCCTTCAGCTCCAGCAGGCGGCGCAGACGCGAGTTGCGGTTGATGACGCGGCGGTACAGGTCATTCAGGTCGGAGGTCGCAAAGCGGCCACCGTCCAGCGGCACCAGCGGACGCAGGTCCGGCGGCAGCACGGGCAGCACTTCGAGCACCATCCAGTTGGGCTTGATGCCCGACTTGCGGAAGGCCTCGAGCACCTTCAGGCGCTTGGAGTTCTTCTTGACCTTGACTTCGGAGCCGGTCAGGTCGCCGCGCAGGCGTTCGATCTCGCTGTCGAGTTCGATGCCTTCGAGCAGGTCCTTGATGCCTTCGGCGCCCATCTTGGCGATGAACTCGTCACCGTATTCCTTGCGCTTGGCGTCGTAGTCGTCCTCGGACATGATGCCGAACTTCTTCAGCGGGGTCATGCCGGGGTCGGTGATCACGTAGGCTTCGAAGTACAGCACGCGTTCGATGTCGCGCAGCGTCATGTCGAGCACGAGGCCCAGGCGCGACGGCAGCGACTTCAGGAACCAGATGTGGGCGCAGGGCGCGGCCAGGTCGATGTGACCCATGCGCTCGCGACGCACCTTGGTCTGCGTGACTTCAACGCCGCACTTCTCGCAGATCACGCCGCGGTGCTTCAGGCGCTTGTACTTGCCGCACAGGCACTCGTAGTCCTTGATGGGGCCGAAGATCTTGGCGCAGAACAGACCGTCGCGCTCGGGCTTGAACGTGCGGTAGTTGATCGTCTCAGGCTTCTTCACCTCGCCGAAAGACCACGAACGGATCTTCTCGGGCGAAGCCATGCCGATCTTGATGGCATCGAAATGCTCATCGGGCGTGAATTGCTTGAACAGGTCGAGTAGCGATTTCATAAGACTCTTTCCCTTTTCAACTTAGGAACGCTCGAGCTCGATGTCGAGACCCAGCGAACGAATTTCCTTGACCAGCACGTTGAACGATTCCGGCATGCCGGCTTCGATCGAGTGTTCGCCCTTGACGATGCTTTCGTACACCTTGGTACGGCCTTGCACGTCGTCGGACTTCACGGTCAGCATTTCCTGCAGGACGTAGGCGGCGCCGTAAGCTTCCAGCGCCCACACTTCCATTTCACCGAAACGCTGGCCGCCGAACTGCGCCTTGCCGCCCAGCGGTTGCTGCGTGACGAGCGAGTACGGACCGGTCGAACGGGCGTGCATCTTGTCGTCCACCAGGTGGTGCAGCTTCAAGAAGTGCATGTAGCCGACGGTGACGGGACGCTCGAACTGGTCACCGGTGCGGCCGTCGTACAGGTACGCCTGCGTACGCGTCTCGGTCAGGCCCTTGAGCTTGGCGATGTCGTCCGGGTAGGCGAGCTTCAGCATGCCGCGGATTTCTTCTTCCGAGGCGCCGTCGAACACCGGCGTCGCGAAGGTCGCGCCGCTTTGCAGGTTGGCCGCCATGGCGAGCAGTTCGGTGTCGCTCAACTGGTCGAGCTCTTCCTTGCGGCCCGAGCCGTTGTACAGCTGCTCCATGAACTTGCGCAGCTCGGCCACCTTGGCCTCTTGCTGCAGCAGGTCACCGATGCGCTGGCCGATGCCCTTGCCGGCCCAGCCCAGATGCACTTCGAGCACCTGGCCCACGTTCATCCGCGAGGGCACGCCCAGCGGATTCAGGCAGATGTCGCACGGCGTGCCGTCGGCCATGTGGGGCATGTCTTCGACCGGAACGATCTTGGACACCACACCCTTGTTGCCGTGACGGCCGGCCATCTTGTCGCCGGGTTGCAGGCGGCGCTTGACGGCCAGGTAGACCTTGACCATTTTGAGCACGCCCGCGGGCAGCTCGTCGCCCTGCGTGAGCTTCTTGCGCTTTTCTTCGAATGCGAGGTCGAAGCTGTGGCGCGTCTGCTCGAGCGAGTTCTTGATCGACTCGAGCTGCGAGGCCACGTCGTCTTCCGCCGGGCGGATGTCGAACCAGTGGAACTTCTCGACCGACGAGAGGTAGGCCTTGTCGAGCTTGGTGCCCTTGGCCAGCTTGTTCGGGCCGCCGTTGGCGACCTTGCCGGTCAAGAGCTTCTCGATACGGTCGAACGCGTCAGCCTCGACGATGCGCAGCTGGTCGTTCAGGTCGAGGCGGAAGCGCTTGAGTTCATCGTCGATGATCTGCTGGGCGCGCTTGTCGCGCTGGATGCCTTCGCGTGTGAACACCTGCACGTCGATCACGGTGCCTTGCGAGCCCTGGTCCACACGCAGCGAGGTGTCCTTCACGTCGGAAGCCTTCTCGCCGAAGATGGCGCGAAGCAGCTTCTCTTCCGGCGTCAGCGTGGTCTCGCCCTTCGGCGTGACCTTGCCCACCAGCGTGTCGCCCGGCTGCACTTCGGCGCCGACATAAATGATGCCGGATTCGTCGAGGCGGTTGAGCTGCTGCTCGGCCAGGTTCGGGATGTCGCGCGTGATTTCTTCGGCGCCCAGCTTCGTGTCGCGGGCCATCACCACCAGTTCCTCGATGTGGATCGAGGTGTAGCGGTCTTCGGCAACGACGCGTTCGGAGATCAGGATCGAGTCTTCGAAGTTGTAGCCGTTCCAGGGCATGAACGCGATCAGCATGTTCTGGCCGAGGGCCAGTTCGCCGAGGTCGGTCGATGCGCCGTCAGCCACCACGTCGCCCTTGGCGATCTTGTCGCCGCGCTTGACGATGGGGCGCTGGTGGATGTTGGTGTTCTGGTTCGAACGCTGATACTTGATCAGGTTGTAGATGTCCACACCGACTTCACCGGCCGCCGCTTCGGCGTCGTTCACGCGCACCACGACACGGGTCGCATCGACGTAGTCGACGATACCGCCGCGGGTGGCCGTGACCACGGTACCCGAGTCGACCGCGGAGACGCGCTCGATGCCGGTACCGACCATCGGCTTTTCGGGACGCAGCACAGGCACGGCCTGACGCTGCATGTTGGCGCCCATCAACGCGCGGTTCGCATCGTCGTGCTCCAGGAACGGCACGAGCGAGGCAGCCACCGACACGATCTGCGCGGGCGACACGTCCATGTACTGGATGCGCTCGGCACCCACCAGGATCGATTCGCCGGCTTCACGCGCCGAGACCAGGTCGCCGGTCAGCTTGCCGTCCTTGTCCAGGACCGCGTTGGCCTGGGCGATGACGTACTTGCCTTCTTCGATGGCCGACAGGTAGTCGATGTCCATCGTGACCTTGCTGTCGACCACGCGGCGGTACGGCGTCTCGATGAAGCCATATTCGTTCAGGCGGGCGTACAGGGCCAGCGAGTTGATCAGGCCGATGTTCGGGCCTTCAGGCGTTTCGATCGGGCACACGCGGCCGTAGTGGGTCACGTGCACGTCGCGCACTTCGAAGCCTGCACGTTCACGCGTCAGACCGCCCGGGCCAAGGGCCGACACGCGGCGCTTGTGGGTGATTTCGGACAGCGGGTTCGTCTGGTCCATGAACTGCGACAGCTGCGACGCACCGAAGAATTCCTTCAGCGCGGCCGAGATCGGCTTGCTGTTGATCAGGTCGTGCGGCATCAGCGGCTCTTGCTCAGCCTGACCCAGACGTTCCTTCACGGCCTTCTCGATACGTGCCAGGCCGGTGCGGTACTGGTTTTCGGCCAGTTCGCCGACGCAACGCACGCGGCGGTTGCCCAGGTGGTCGATGTCGTCGACTTCGCCGTTGCCGTTGCGCAGGTCCACGAGGATCTTGACCACGGCCAGGATGTCTTCGTTGGTCAGCACCATCGGGCCGGTCGATTCGTCGCGGCCGACCTTGGCGTTGAACTTCATGCGGCCCACGCGCGACAGGTCGTACGTGTCCGGGTTGTAGAACAGGCGCTGGAACAGGGCCTGCACGGCGTCTTCCGTCGGCGGCTCGCCGGGGCGCATCATGCGGTAGATGGCTACGCGCGCGGCGAACTCGTCGACGGTTTCGTCGATGCGCAGCGTCTGCGAGATGTACGCGCCCTGGTCCAGTTCGTTCGTGTAGATGACCTGGATGTCCTGCACGCCAGCCGTGCGCAGCTTCTTGAGCAGCGCTTCGGTCAGCTCGTCGTTGGCCTTGGCCAGGATTTCGCCGGAGTCGGCGTCGACGATGTTGCGGGCGATGACGCGGCCGACCAGGAAGTCTTCCGGCACGCTGATGTGCGTGGTGCCGCCCTGCTCGAGCTCACGCGTGTGGCGCGCGGTGACGCGCTTGTCCTTGGCGACCACGACCTTGCCCGACTTGTCGGTGATGTCGAAGCGCGCGACTTCGCCGCGCAGGCGCTCGGAGACGAACTCCATCTGCGCGCCGCTGTCCATCAGGCGGAAGTTGTCGTTCACGAAGAAGTTCGCGAGGATCGATTCCGGGTTCAGGCCGATGGCCTTCAGCAGGATCGTGACCGGCATCTTGCGGCGACGGTCCACGCGGAAGTACAGCATGTCCTTCGGGTCGAACTCGAAGTCGAGCCACGAACCGCGGTAAGGAATGACGCGGGCCGAGAACAGCAGCTTGCCCGAGCTGTGCGTCTTGCCCTTGTCGTGTTCGAAGAACACGCCGGGCGAACGGTGCAGCTGCGAGACGATCACACGCTCGGTGCCGTTGATGATGAACGAACCCTTGTCGGTCATGAGCGGCACTTCGCCCATGTAGACCTCTTGTTCCTTCACTTCCTTGACCACCTTCGACTGCGACGTCGACGACTCGCGGTCATAGATGATGAGCTGCACCTTGGCGCGCACGGCCGAGGCGAAGGTCAGACCACGGGTCTGGCACTCACGCACATCGAACGCCGGCTTCGCCAGGTTGTACTCGAGGAACTTCATCTCGACGAAACCGTTGTGCGAGACGATCGGGAAGGCAGCGTCGAATGCGGCCTGCAGGCCTTCGACGGTACGGTTCTTGGGGGCGATGCCGGCTTGCAGGAACGCGGTGTACGCGTCTTTCTGCATCTGCAGCAGGTAAGGGATTTCGACGACGCTGTCGCGGTTACCGAAACTTTTTCGGATGCGCTTGCGTTCGGTGTAACTGTACGCGGACGATTGGGCCATGAGAGCTCCGGTGCTTGAGATCTTCAGCGACTTGTCAGCGGTGCCGGGCGAACGGCATCACTGCTTGGCGGCTGGCCACTACCAGCCGTTGGCGGACGGCGATGCATTGCACATCGCCCGAACCAAGGGGTCTTCTGCAGTCGGGTTCAGAAGACACTCAAAAATCGTCTTGGCTTTTGCTTTTCCGCAGGCCTTGGGGCCTTCGGGAAAACCGGAACCAAGCCGGCTTTTGGGTGCGCTCTGAAAGCGGCAAAGGCTGGAGGGCCTTTTCAGGCACCTCCAGCCCTCTAGGGGGTCTGAATTACTTCAGTTCCACCTTGGCGCCGGCATCTTCCAGCTTCTTCTTGGCGGCTTCAGCGTCAGCCTTCGACAGGCCTTCCTTGACAGCCTTGGGAGCGGCTTCCACCAGATCCTTGGCTTCCTTGAGGCCCAGGCCGGTGATTTCGCGCACGGCCTTGATCGCCGACACCTTGTTCGCGCCAGCATCCATCAGCATGACGTTGAATTCGGTTTGCTCTTCAGCGGCTGCAGCCACGGCGCCACCGCCGGCAGCAGGTGCCGACATGGCTGCGGCGCTCACGCCGAACTTCTCTTCGATGGCTTTCACCAGGTCGTTGAGTTCCAGGACCGTCATGCTGTCGAGCGCGGTCAGAAATGCGTCTTTATCGAATGCCATTTTTGTTTCCTAACAATTGGGTTGAATATTCAAAAAACGAGGGCGCGCTCAGGCGGCCTGCGCTTCTTCTGCCGGTGCATCGGCGACAGGTGCAGCTTCGCCACCACCGCGCTTCTCGGCCAGCGCCGCGAGCACGCGGGCGGTACGAGAGATCGGGGATTGCATCAAGCCCAGCAATTGCGCCAGCAGCACTTCCTTGGAAGGGATGTTGGCCAGTTGCTTCACGCCTTCGACGTCCAGGGCCTTGCCACCGAATGCGCCGCCGCGAATCACCAACTTGTCGTTGGTCTTCGCGAAATTGGCCACCACCTTAGCGGCAGCCACAGCGTCTTCGGAGAAGCCATAGATCAACGGACCGGTCATCTGGTCGCCGACGATCTCAAACGGGCTGCCAGCGACAGCACGGCGAGCCAGCGTGTTCTTCAGAACACTCAGGGTCACGCCGTTGCTGCGCGCTTCGCTGCGCAGTTTGGTCATATCGGCCACCGTGATGCCACGGTATTCCGCCATCACGAGCGTTTGAGCTTTTGCGGCGAGGCTGGTCACATCACTGATGACCGCTTCTTTCTCACTGCGATTCAGACTCAAGGTCTACTCCTTTTAATGCGACCTTCGGCCGGGGCCTCGGATCGCGCTTCATGCAGCGACCAACTGTTTCGGAACAAAAATCAAATTCCTTGCAGTGGGGTCGCCATCTGCGCTGGATACCGGAAGGATCGATCCGGCCATTAAGTGCAGCGCCCTGCACACCAGCGGTCTTGGATGGCCCGCGGCAACCGAAGCTGCCACGACCCACCACATCTGCCCTCTCCTTGCGGGATCGGGCAAATCTCTTTAGCTCGCCGAGATGGTTTGCGTGTCCACGCGGACACCCAGACCCATGGTCGACGAGACAGCCACCTTGCGCAGGTACACACCCTTGCTGGTCGCGGGCTTGGCCTTGACCAGTGCGTCGATCAGCGCAGCGAGGTTGCCTTGCAGCTTGTCGTTGTCGAACGAGCGACGGCCGATCGTGCCGTGGATGATGCCGGCCTTGTCGACGCGGAACTGGACCTGGCCAGCCTTGGCGTTCTTGACAGCGGTTGCGACGTCAGGCGTCACGGTGCCCACCTTGGGGTTGGGCATCAGGCCGCGCGGGCCAAGGATCTGACCGAGCGTACCGACGACGCGCATGGCATCGGGGGCAGCGATCACGACGTCGAAAGGCATGTCGCCCGCCTTGACCATTGCAGCCAGGTCGTCCATGCCGACGATGTCGGCGCCGGCGGCCTTGGCTTCTTCAGCCTTGGCGCCTTGGGCGAACACAGCAACGCGCTTGGTCTTGCCGGTGCCGTTGGGCAGCACGACAGCACCGCGAACCACCTGGTCCGACTTCTTCGCGTCGATGCCGAGTTGCACAGCCACGTCGATCGATTCGTCGAACTTGGCGGTAGCGGCATCCTTGACGATGACGATGGCGTCAGCCAGGGGGTACAGCTTGTTGCTGTCGACCTTGCCTTCGAGCGACTTTTGCTTCTTGGTGATCTTGGACATTTACACGCCCTCCACATTCACGCCCATCGAGCGGGCCGAGCCGGCGATGGTGCGGACTGCTGCGTCGAGGTCGGCGGCAGTCAGGTCCTTCATCTTGGCCTTGGCAATTTCTTCGAGCTGAGCGCGCGTGATCTTGCCGACCTTGTCGGTGTGCGGACGGGCCGAGCCCTTGTCCAGCTTGATGGCCTTCTTGATCAAGGTGATCGCCGGGGGCGTCTTGATGATGAAGGTGAAGCTCTTGTCAGCGAACGCGGTGATGACCACCGGCAGCGGCAGACCCGGCTCAACGCCTTGGGTTTGCGCGTTGAACGCCTTGCAGAACTCCATGATGTTCAAACCACGCTGGCCCAGTGCAGGACCGATGGGTGGTGACGGGTTGGCCTTACCAGCTGGCACTTGCAGCTTGATGAAGCCGACGATTTTTTTCGCCATGCTTTGCTCCTTGCGGGTGATATCGCCTTGGCTTTCGCCGCGGCTCCCCGGGGTTAAACGACTCTTCGATCAAGACTGCGCGCCGAGTCGGACAACGCGCAGCCGGAAACTGGCAGGCCCGCCCAAAGGCAGGCCAGGGGATCAGGTCTTCTCGACCTGACCGAACTCAAGCTCCACAGGGGTGGCGCGGCCGAAAATCATGACCGACACGCTGACCTTGCTCTTTTCGTAGTTGACGTCTTCCACCGTGCCGTTGAAGTCGGTGAACGGACCTTCCTTGACGCGCACGAATTCACCCACGGTGAACTCGACCTTGTGACGCGGCTTCTCGGTGCCCTGCTGCATCTGGTTGACGATGTCCTCGACTTCCTTCTGCGAAATCGGGGCCGGGCGGTTCTTGGCGCCGCCCACGAAACCCGTCACCTTGTTGGTGTGCTTCACCAGGTGCCAGCTCTCGTCGTCCATGATCATTTCGACCAGCACGTATCCCGGAAAGAAGCGACGCTCGGTGGTGCGCTTCTGGCCGTTCTTGATTTCGACCACTTCTTCGGTCGGAACCAGGATGCGGCCGAACTTGTCCTGCATGCCGGCGCGGGTGATGCGCTCGGTGATGTTGCGCTCGACAGCCTTCTCCATGCCCGAATAGGCATGGACCACATACCAACGCAGATCGGGGTTGGCTGCGGGGGTCAGGAGAGGGTTTTGCCCCTCTTCCGGCGTGCTCGGCGTGGTTTCAACTGCATTCACTGGATCAGCGGTCATTTATTTTCTCCAGCCCAGAATGAGGTCAAAGAACACCCATTCGAGCGTCTTGTCGGTGAGCCAGAGGAAGACGGACATGATCGCCACGAAGGCAAACACATAGGCCGTCATCTGCATCGATTCCTTGCGGGTCGGCCACACGACCTTCTTGACCTCGCGCCACGAGTCACGACCGAAAGCCCACAGCTGACGGCCGTTCTCGGAGCTGCCGAAGGCACCCACAGCCGCGGCCAGGCCGACCAGCAGGGCAGCCCATTGCACCAGCGAGCCTTGGCGCGACAGCAGGTAGAACGCGACGATCGCACCCACCGCCAGCACCACCGCCACAGCCAGCTTGGCTTTGTCGGCACCCGTGCTCACGGTTTCGATTTGAGAAGTGGCCATGTCGGCTGATTTCCTGTGGCCTTGCGGCCTTCAATTCAATGCGTCCCTTGAGACGCCGAAGCCCACCGGATCGCGATGGGCTTGTCGGGGTGCCACCTAGGTGGCAGGGGCAGTAGGAATCGAACCTACAACCTTCGGTTTTGGAGACCGACGCTCTGCCAATTGAGCTATACCCCTCCGGTACTCTTTACGCT
>NZ_LMEV01000020.1:451087-451319 GCF_001426505.1 Variovorax sp. Root473 | reverse complement strand
CAGCACGCCGACGTTGTCGCCAGCCTGGCCCTGGTCCAGCAGCTTGCGGAACATTTCCACGCCGGTGCAGGTGGTCTTGACGGTCGGGCGGATGCCGACGATTTCGATTTCTTCGCCGACCTTGATCACGCCGCGCTCGACAGCACCGGTCACCACGGTGCCGCGACCCGAGATCGAGAACACGTCTTCGACGGGCATCAGGAACGTGCCGTCCACAGCGCGCTCAGGCGTA
>NZ_LMEV01000020.1:408360-450975 GCF_001426505.1 Variovorax sp. Root473 | reverse complement strand
GACCGATCGTGCCCACGTTCACGTGCGGCTTGGTGCGGGTGAATTTACCTTTTGCCATTTTTCGACTCCGAAAAAAACGATTTCAACGCATGCAGATGGGTCGCAAGCCTGTCGTTGCAACCCCAGAAAACTGGTGCCCTTTGCGGGAATCGGACCCGCGACCTCTCCCTTACCAAGGGAGTGCTCTACCACTGAGCCAAAAGGGCTTTTGTTCTAACCAAATCGCTTCCGGCGCCGAACCGGGTCTCTGGAGCGGGAGACGGGAATCGAACCCGCGTCATCAGCTTGGAAGGCTGGGGTTCTACCATTGAACTACTCCCGCATCGGGGCACTTCAAGGCACCCAAAGCGCTAGATCCAATCGCTCCTAGAAACCAAATTCATCGCTGGTGGAGAGGGCTGGATTCGAACCAGCGTACTCGTAAGAGGGCAGATTTACAGTCTGCTGCCATTAACCACTCGGCCACCTCTCCGGCGAACCTCGAAATATAGCACGATTTTGTGACCACTCAGGATTCCCAGCAAAAGATGAAGCGAGGAAACCTGCTCGAGGTGTGAAGCCTCTGATTATCAGCGAAGTTCGGAGCCTCCCGACTGCTGCGCCTCACGCCATGCACGGGCTTGACTGAAATGGCCGCAGCCGATGAACGGGACCGGGGGGCGAAGCGCCGAGAGCGGCGAGGGATGATTCGACATCAGCACCTTATGGCGTTCAACGTCAATCAACGCACGCTTACTCTGTGCGTGCGAACCCCATAGCATAAAAACAACAGGGCGTTTCCCCTGCGCCACATGACGGATCACGGCGTCCGTCAGCACCTCCCAGCCGCGCCCTGCATGGCTGGCCGGCTGGCCTTCTTCAACGGTGAGACAGGTGTTCAGCAGCAGTACACCATGCGTCGCCCACTTCACGAGGCTGCCACCCGGGTTCGGGAACGCCGGCGGCGGCGTGCCCAGGTCGCGCTGGAGCTCCTTGAAGATGTTGCGCAGCGATGGCGGCAGGGCCACTCCGGACGCCACTGAGAAGGCCAGTCCCTCGGCCTGCCCGCGCCCGTGGTACGGGTCTTGGCCCAGGATCACGACCCGCACGTCTTCCGGCGGCGTGAGTTCCAGCGCCCGCAGCGGCTGCGGCGGGAAGATCACCGCGCCGGCGTCGAGGCGCTCGCGCAGGAAGCCTTGCAGCTTCTGCCCGACCGCGCTGGCGAAGAAATCATCGACCAGCGGCTGCCAGCCTGGCGCCACCGGCCAGTCGGCAGGATCGCTGCTCGACAGCTGGTCCGGCCGCGTCATTTGAACAATGCGGCGAGCGCCTCGCCGGGTTCCTTGGCGCGCATGAAGGCTTCGCCGACGAGGAAGGCGTTGACGCCCGCTGCACGCAGCGTGGCGACATCCTCGCGTGTGGCAATGCCCGACTCGGTCACCGGCAGACGGTCCGCCGGCAGCCTGGGCAGCAGATCGATCGTCGCCTGGATCGACACCTCGAAGTTGCGCAGGTTGCGGTTGTTGACGCCGATGAGCGCCGTCTTGAGCTTCAGCGCGCGCTCGAGTTCGGCCGCGTCGTGCACCTCGACCAGCACCGCCATGCCCAGCCCGCGCGCGATGGCTTCGTAGTCCTTCATCTGCGCGTCGTCGAGGCAGGCGGCGATCAGCAGGATCGCGTCAGCACCCATCGCGCGCGACTCGTACACCTGGTAGGCGTCGACGATGAAATCCTTGCGCAGCACGGGCAGGTCGCACGAGGCGCGCGCCTGCTTGAGGTAGTCGACGCCGCCCTGGAAGAACTGCTTGTCGGTCAGCACCGAGAGGCAAGCCGCGCTGACCGTGCCGTCGCCCTCGGCATAGCTTTGCGCGATGTCGGCTGGAATGAAATCTTCGCGCAGCACGCCCTTGCTCGGGCTGGCCTTCTTGACCTCGGCGATCACCGCCGCCTGGCCGGCTGCGATCTTGGCGCGCAACGCGGCCTCGAAGTCGCGCGTGAGCACGCGGCTTTCGGCATCGAAGCGCACGGCCTCGAGCGGGGCGCGCTTCAGCGCGGCAGCGACTTCCTGGCGTTTGACGGCGACGATCTTGTCGAGAATGTCTGACATGGCTTGCTCTGCTTTCGATGGCACGACGGCCTGATTCTCAGAAGGAGGTGGAGGCTGCGACCAGCTCGGCGAGCCTGGCCCTGGCCGCACCGGATGCAATCGCCTGGCGCGAACGCTCCACGCCCGCCGGCACCGAGTCGACCACGTTGGCCGCGTACAGCGCCGCGCCTGCATTGAGGAGCACGATGTCCAGCGCCGGACCGGCCTGGTTGTCCAGCACGCCGATCAGCATGGCCTTCGATTGCTCGGGCGTCTCGACGCGCAGCGAACGGTTGCTCGCCATCTGGAAGCCGAAGTCTTCCGGGTGCAGCTCGTACTCGCGGATCTCGCCGTCCTTGAGCTCGCCGATCATGGTGGCCGCGCCCAGCGAAATCTCGTCCATGCCGTCGCGCCCGTAGACCACCAGCGCATGCTCGGCGCCCAGGCGCTGCAGCGCGCGCACCTGAATGCCCACGAGGTCGGGGTGGAACACGCCCATCAGGATGTTCGGCGCGCCGGCCGGGTTGGTCAGCGGCCCGAGGATGTTGAAGATGGTCTTGATTCCGAGTTCCTTGCGCACCGGCGCGACGTTTTTCATCGCGGGGTGGTGGTTCGGCGCGAACATGAAGCCGATGCCGACCTGCGCAATGCACTGCGCGATCTGCTCGGGCTTGAGGTTGATGTTGACGCCCAGCGACTCCAGCACATCAGCACTGCCCGACTTGCTCGACACGCTGCGTCCGCCATGCTTGCTGACCTTGGCGCCGGCCGCGGCCGCAACGAACATCGAGCAGGTCGAGATGTTGAAGGTGTGCGAGCCATCGCCACCGGTGCCGACGATGTCGACAAGGTGCGTGGTGTCGGCCACAGGCACCTTGGTCGACACCTCGCGCATCACCTGCGCGGCGGCGGTGATCTCGCCGATGGTTTCCTTCTTGACGCGCAGGCCGGTGATCAGCGCAGCCATCATCACGGGCGAGCACTCGCCGCTCATGATGAGCCGCACGATGTGCAGCATCTCGTCGTGGAAGACTTCGCGGTGTTCGATGGTGCGCTGCAGCGCTTCCTGGGGGGTGATCATGGGAATGTCTCCTCGGTATGTGCGTATCGGCAGGCCTCAGGCCTTGAAGAAGCCGCGGATCGCCGCGACGGCGCGGTCGACGCCCGCGGCATCGACATCCAGGTGCGTCACGAAGCGCAGACGGTACAGCCCGGTCGCGAGGATGCCCTGCTCATTGAGGCTGGCGAGCAGTTCCGCGGAACGCGCCTGCGCCGCGCCGGTGAGATCGACGAACACGATGTTCGTGTGCGGCGCCTCGACCTTCAGGCCTTCGATGCCTTCGAGCCCCTGTGCGAGCCGTTGCGCCAGCGCATGGTCGTCGGCCAGGCGATCGATGTGGTGGTCGAGCGCATGCGAGGCCGCGGCCGCCAGCAACCCCGCCTGTCGCATGCCGCCGCCCGCCATCTTGCGGATGCGGTGGGCGCGCGCGATGAACTCGCGCGAGCCGACCAGCGTCGAGCCGATGGGTGCGCCCAGGCCCTTGCTGAAGCACACCGACACGCTGTCGAAGCACTGCGCGATGCGGCGGGCTTCGGCGCGAATGTCGGTTCGCTTGTTCAGCGCGGCCTGTGCGGTGGCGGCGTTGAAGAGCCGTGCGCCATCGAGGTGCCGCTGCAGTCCCTTGCTTTTCGCCAGGTCGGTCGCGGCCTGCACGTACTCGAAAGGCAGCAGCTTGCCGCCCAGCGTGTTCTCCAGCGCCAGCAGCTTCGTGCGCGCAAAGTGCGCGTCGTCGGGCTTGATGGCCGCCTCGATCTGCGCGAGCGGCAAGGTGCCGTCGGGTGCGTGGTCCAGCGGCTGCGGCTGCACGCTGCCGAACACCGCGGCGCCGCCGCCCTCCCAGCGGTACGCGTGCGCCTGTTGGCCGACGATGTACTCGTCGCCACGGCCGCAATGCGACAGGATCGCGCACAGGTTGCTCTGCGTGCCGGTGGGCACGAACAGCGCCGCCTCGAAGCCCAGCAGCGCAGCGATCTTCTCCTGCAGCGCATTGACGCTCGGGTCGGTGCCGAAGACGTCGTCGCCCAGCGGCGCAGCCGCCATGGCCTCGCGCATCGCGGGCGTGGGCTGCGTGACGGTGTCGCTGCGCAGGTCGACGATGGGAGTGCGTTCAGTCATGGTGGGTCAGTCCAGAAAGTTCTTGAGCATGGCGTGGCCGTGCTCCGTGAGGATCGATTCGGGATGGAATTGCACGCCTTCGATGCGCACCTCGTGCGCAAAGCCGGTGTGCCGCACGCCCATGATCTCGCCGTCGTCAGTCCATGCGGTGACCGCCAGTTCCTTCGGGCAGCTCTCGCGCTCGATCGAGAGCGAGTGGTAGCGGTTGACGACGAACTTCTCGGGCAGGCCCGCGAACACGCCCTCTTGCGTGGTCGTGATCTCGCTCGTCTTGCCGTGCATGAGTTGCTGCGCGCGCACGATCTTGCCGCCGAAAGCCGCGCCGATGGCCTGGTGGCCCAGGCACACGCCAAGAATGGGCAGCTTGCCCGCGAAGGCCTCGATGGCCGCCACCGACACGCCCGCCTCGGCCGGCGAACACGGACCCGGCGACACCACCAGCCGCGTCACGCCCGAAGCGATCAGCTCGCCGATCTGCGCGACGGAGATCTCGTCGTTGCGATGCACCTGCACGTCCGCACCCAGCTCGCCGAAGTACTGGACGATGTTGTAGGTGAACGAATCGTAGTTGTCGATCATCAGCAGTTTCATGGCTTGCTCACAATCCGGTGCACGCCCTTCACGACGGGGAACACGTTGAAGTTGATGAGCAGGCCCAGCTTCAGGCCCGACAGGCGCAAAGCCGCGAGCACCTGCGCACGGTGCAGGTCGGTCAGCACATCGACGGCCTTGAGTTCGACGATGACCGACTGCTCGATCACGAAGCCCGCGCGGTACACATCGCCCAGCGAGCGCCCCTTGTAGCTGGCCGACAGCGCCACGTCGCGCGTGAAGCCGATCTCGCGTTCGGCAAGTTCGATGGCCAGTGCCGCAGCATAGGCCCCTTCGTCGAGTCCCGTGCCGAGCACGCGTTGCACCTCGACGGCGGCGCCGATGATCTCGTGCGAGAAGTCGTTCTGGATATCAGGTGCGTTGCTCATTCCAGGCCTTCCTCGACCAGTTCGGCCGCACGCAACAGTGCGCGCGCCTTGGCTTCTGTTTCTTTCCACTCCAGCTCGGGCACCGAGTCGGCCACCACGCCGGCCGCGGCCTGCACGTGCAGCATCTGGTCTTTCACGATCCCGGTGCGGATGGCGATGGCCACGTCCATGTCGCCCGCGTAGCTGATGTAGCCGCAGGCGCCGCCGTACAGGCCGCGCTTGGTGGGCTCCAGCTGGTCGATGAGTTCCATCGCATGCACCTTCGGCGCGCCGGTCAGCGTGCCGGCGGGGAACGTCGCCTTGAGCACGTCGATGGCGGTCATGCCATCTTTCAGCGTGCCCTCGACGTTGCTTACGATGTGCATCACGTGGCTGTAGCGCTCCACCGCGAAGGCCTCGGTCACCTTCACGGTGCCGGTCTTGGCGATGCGGCCGATGTCGTTGCGCGCCAGATCGATCAGCATCACGTGCTCGGCGCGCTCCTTCGGGTCGTTGATGAGCTCCACCTCGGCCGCCTTGTCGAGCTCGATCGAGGCACCGCGCGGGCGCGTGCCGGCCAGCGGGCGGATGGTGATCTTCTGCTCGCCGTCGCCCGTGTTCTCCTGGCGCACCAGGATCTCGGGCGAGGCGCCCACCACATGAAAGTCGCCCAGGTTGTAGTAGTACATGTAGGGCGACGGGTTCAGCGAACGCAGCGCGCGGTACAGCGACAGCGGCGATTCGGTGTAGCGCTTGCTGATGCGCTGGCCCACCTGCACCTGCATGAAGTCGCCCGCGGCGATCATCTCTTTTGCGCGCTCGACGGCCGCGAGGTAGTCGGCCTTGGCAAAGCTGCGCTCGGGCGGGTGCGCCTGCGTGGGCTTCACGACGGGCGCGCTCACCGAATACTTGAGCTTGTCCTTCAGCTCGCGCAGGCGGCGCTTGCCCACGGCATAGGCCTCGGGCTGCTTCGGGTCGGCGTAGACGATCAGGTAGAGCTTGCCCGACAGGTTGTCGATGACGGCCAGCTCTTCGCACTGCAGCAACAGGATGTCGGGGCAACCGAGCGCATCGGGCGGGCAGCTTTTTTCGAGCTTTCGCTCGATGTGGCGCACCGTGTCGTAGCCGAAGTAGCCCGCCAGGCCGCCGCAGAAGCGCGGCAGGCCGGGCCGCAGCGCGACCTTGAAGCGCTTCTGATAGTCGGCCACGAAGTCCAGCGGATTGCCCTTGGCGGTCTCGACGACCTGGCCGTCGGTCACCACCTCGGTGACCGCCTCGTCGCCGAATCCCGAGGCACGCAGCAGCGTACGCGCGGGCAATCCGATGAAGCTGTAGCGCCCGAAGCGCTCGCCACCGACGACCGATTCGAGCAGGAAGCTGTGCTTGCCGCCGCCTTGCGAATGGGCGAGCTTGAGGTACAGGGAAAGAGGGGTTTCGAGGTCGGCAAAGGCCTCGGCCATCAGCGGGATGCGGTTGTAGCCCTGGGCGCTGAGGCTCTTGAATTCAAGTTCGGTGATCACGGATCATTCTCCAGTTGCCTGCCGGCGCTCCTTTGGCCGGTGGCAAGGTCATTCACTGGTGGCCCGGAATCGATGCGATCGATCCGGAACCGCGGGCGCACGGCGTGCGCCGTGCAATCAAACAGTCAGCGATGTATGGCGACGCCAGGGCCAGGCTCCCCGGCTGCCTTCACCTGTTTGAATGATGTGATGAACGAACATGGAGCGCCGAGTTTAGCCCACGAAAACGGCGCCTTGTGCAACCCTGGGCTTCAGGGTTCCCCCGGGCCTTGTGCGATAAAACGAAAAGATACATTCGCACGACCGTTCGCAAACTCAAGGAGATTCACTTGTTCGCCCTCCCGCACCCGGCCGTGTTCTCCCGCCTCGCGGCGCTCGTTTTTCTTTCCGCCATGTTCTGCGGCGGCGCCTCGGCGGCACAGATCGACGTGGCCGGCGTCAAGCTCGAAGAGCAGACGGACCTGCGCGGCACTTCGCTGCAGCTCAATGGTGCGGGCATCCGCTACAAGACCATCATCAAGGTCTACACGGCGGGCCTGTACCTGGGCAAGAAGGCCTCGACCACCGAGGAGGCGCTGGCCGTGCCGGGCCCCAAGCGCGTGGCGATCACGATGCTGCGCGACATCGATGCCAACGAGCTCGGCAAGCTTTTCGTCAAGGGCGTGGAAGACAACTCGCCCAAGAGCGAGATGGTCAACCTGATCCCCGGGCTGCTGCGCATGGGCCAGATGTTCGCGGACCAGAAGCAGCTCAAGGCGGGAGATACCTTCACCATCGACTGGGTGCCCGGCACGGGCACGCTGATCACGGTGCGCGGCGTGCCGCAGCCCGACCCGGTGAAGGAGGTGGCGTTCTTCAATGCGCTGATGCGCATCTGGCTGGGCCCGAACCCGGCCGACTGGAAGCTGAAGGACGCGCTGCTCGGAAAGCAGTAAGCAGCCGGGCGGCCCGTCAGGCCGCCGCGAGCTCGGCCAGCGAATCCACGAACCCGTCCGCATCCACGCCGCGCACCGGCTCGCCGTGGTTGTAGCCGTAGGTCACGAGCACCACGGGGCAGCCGGCGGCGCGCGCGGCACGCGCGTCGTTGCTCGAGTCGCCCACCATCAACGTGCGCGCCGGCACCGTGCCGAGCGCTTCGCAGGTCTTCAGCAACGGCAGCGGATCGGGCTTCTTGCGCTCGAAGGCATCGCCGCCGAACACCTGCTCGAAGAAGCCGTCGAGCCCCTTCGCGGCCAGCAGCGGCTTGGCGAAATCCGTCGGCTTGTTCGTGAGGCAGGCCAGCC
This sequence comes from Variovorax sp. Root473, assembly GCF_001426505.1. Taxonomy (GTDB): domain Bacteria; phylum Pseudomonadota; class Gammaproteobacteria; order Burkholderiales; family Burkholderiaceae_C; genus Variovorax. The sequence goes on along the minus strand of NZ_LMEV01000020.1, from coordinate 442,972 downwards.
GCAGCCCGCGCGCACGCAGCGCCTTCAGGCCCTCGACCACGCCGGGGTACGCGGCCGAATGGCGGCCGTTGATCTCCAGATAGTGGTGCTGGTAGCGCTCCCACGCGCGATCGAACAGCGCCGCCGGGGCCTGCGCGCCCACGTGCGCCAGCGCCGACAGGATCAGGTGCTCCGAACCCTTGCCCACCATGTGCTCGATGGCGGCCGGCGGCACCGGCGGCAGGTCGAGGTCGCGCAGCATGCGGTTCAGGGCCTCGGCAAAGTCGCCGAGCGTGTCGACCATGGTGCCGTCGAGGTCGACGATGGCCGCGTCGAATCGGGAAAGGTCGGTGCGAAGAGTGTCCAAGACAGGCGGCCCCCGGGGGAGCGAAGTGGATGGTGGAAGCGCGAGGCACGCATTCTCGCCCGGCCGCAAAATAGGCGTCCATGACCCCCACGACGCCCCTGCCCTCCGCCCCTCGCCCCATCCGTACCGCCGCCACGCTGGTCGTCTTGCGCGATGGCCCCGAAGGCCTCGAAGTGCTGATGCTGCGGCGGGCCGAGAAAGCCAATGACCAGAACAGCGGCGCCAGCGTCTTTCCGGGCGGCATGGTCGATGCGCACGACCGCCTGCTGCATCCGCTGTGCGCCGGCCTGGACGATGCCACCGCGAGCGCGCGCCTCGGCCTTCCCGAAGGCGGCCTCGATTTCCACGCAGCTGCCATCCGTGAATGCTTCGAAGAAGCCGGCCTGCTGCTCGCCAGCGATGCGCAGGGCCGGCCGGTCGAGCTGCTCACGCTCACGTCGGGTGAACTCGACGCCATGCGCGCAGCCGCCGAACGCAGCACCGATGCGCTGCTCGCGCTGTGCGCACAACGCGGCTGGTGCCTGGCCGTCGAACGCGTCGCCTACTTCAGCCACTGGCTGACGCCGCCCGGCATGCCGCGCCGCTTCGACACGCGCTTCTTCGCGGCCGCCATGCCCGCCGGCCAGGAGGTGCGCCCCGATGGACGCGAGACCGTCGAACACCTGTGGCTGAAGCCCGCCGATGCAGTCAGCCCCGCACGCGGCCTCAAGTTGATGAACGTGACGCGGCGCGTGCTCGAACACCTGGCCACCTTCGCCTGCGTCGACGACTTCATGGCGCATGCGCACGCACTGCGCCGCATCCCGCTGACCATGCCGCGGCTGGCCGACGGGCCCGCGGGCCGCCGGCCGGTGAACATGGAAGAGCCCGCCTACGAGGAGATCGGCCACCTCGATCCCGACGGCCAGGGCGGCGGCCGCTATGTGCTCGAAGCGGGCCGCGTCACGCCGCTGTCGGCGCGCGTGGTGCGCGTCGTGCACGACAGCGGCCTCAACAGTTTTCTCATCGGCGGCACCGAAGGCTGGGCGCTGATCAACCGTGTGCCCGGCGATGCACCGCACGAGGCAGCACTGCGCGCTGCGGCGCCGGGGCCAGTGCGATGGGTGTTGCCGGCTGACTCCGGGCCGCAGGCCCTGGACCTCGGCGGCGCCACGCTCCACGCGCTGGGCTCACAACGTTTCCTGCTGGCGGAGGAGGGCATGCTGTTCACCGACGACGCAACGACCCACGCGCCCGCAACGGACCAGATCGTCGAATGGATCGTGCCCTCGCGCGGCTTCATGCGGCGTCCGGTGTCGGCTGCCGCCGACTGAGCGCATCAGGCCTGCTGCGCTTCCGTCAGCGCCTGCGCCGCCACCACCGCCTCGGTACGATTGCGCACGTTGAGCGCGCGGAAGATCGCTGCGAGATGGATCTTCACCGTGCCTTCGCTGATGCCCAGGCTGCGCCCGATCAGCTTGTTCGGCTTGCCTTGCGACAGCAGCTGCAGTACCTCGACCTGCCGCTCGGTCAGCACGCTGCGCAGGTGCTCGAGGGTCTGGCCGCTGGCGCCATTGCCGCCGCGCGCAAAGGGCTCGCCCCCCGCGGCAGACGTCGGCGACACGCCGGCCACGATGCCCGGCGGCAGTGCTGTAAGCATCATCGGGGGCACATACACGCCACCCGCCAGCACGAGGCGCACGGCCGACAGCATGACTTCGGGGGAATAGGCCTTGGGAATGAAACCGAGCACGCCGCGTTCGAGCGCGCTGCGCATGATGGCCGGGTCTTCGTAGCCGGACAGCACGATCACGGGCACCGCCGGATGCCGTCGGCGAATCTCGTCGATATGGGCCTGCCCGTCGGCGCCGGGCATGTTGAGATCGATCAGGGCCAGGTCGAGATCGTCGGTCGCGCCGGCAAGCAGTTCGTCGACGCTCAGCGCCAGGACGAACTCGATGCCCGCGCCCAGCTCCGACAGCTTGGCTTTGACCGCCTCGATGACGAGCCGGTGGTCGTCGGCGATCAGAATTTTCATGGCGTACCCCAGTGTCCCAACGTCGATGTGCATCGGATTCTTCTGCGACTGCGAAGATAGCGGTGATTGTGCTGTCCCACAAGGCCGCCGCGCCCTACCAACGGCATAGACCCCAAGGGGTATGGCGGGCCCCGCAGCCGCTTGAAAAAATGAAGGCCTACTCGAACGACCGGGGACTTGGGCATGTGCGATCGCTGCAGACGCCGGTGCAAGGCATGCTTCGCAATGCACGCTTGAGAAGCGGGCATCCCTCATGGCCCGCCTGCTCGACTGCTTCTCGCCCTTCATTGCCTTCGGTCTCGGCCTGGATGCATCGATTGCCGCTGGCCGGCCCACCCTCCCCCATGACCATGCCCAGCGCGAAGCCCTGCGGCTGCTCGATACCGCGCGCGCCGATGCCCGCAACGGCGGCGCCAATGCCACGCAGATCGAGTCGGCCGCCTTCGCCATGGTCGCGTGGCTCGACGAGATCCTGGGGCGCCACCCCGATGTGGTGGACGGCGCCGCGCCGCTGCAGGTGCAGCTGTTCAACTCCAACAACGCGCACAGCGAGTTCTTCCACCATCTCTCGGCACTCGGCGCAAACGATCACGAAGTGCGCGAGGTCTACTGGCACGCGCTCGCGCATGGCTTCAAGGGCCAGTACTACTTCGAATCGGGCGACGACGGCGAACTCGGCAAGCTGAAGGACCTGCACGGCCGGCAACTGCAGCCGCGCCCGCCCGAACTCGGGCTCGAAGGCCTCGCGCAGGAGCGTCCCGCGCAGGCACTGCGCGACCCACCTTGGCGGGATGCGGGCGACCCTGGCGACCCGCGCGGCCTGGCCGCCCTGCGCCGCCGCCGGCGCGACCGCATCCTGCGGCGCACCGCGGCCGCGCTCGCGGTGCTGTTGCCGTCGCTGGTCCTGCTGTGGCTCTGGCTGGTCGGTCCGCCGGCGGCCGACACCGCGCTCACGCAGCGCATCGACCAGCAGCTCGCCAGCTACGCCTGCGCCGACCTCGAGGCGTCGATCGACCCCGACGGCCGCCCGCGCGTGACCGGCTTCGTCTCGCAGCGCGACGACCTGCTGAAAGTGGTGGACGACGTGACGGCCATTCCCGGCGTGCGCGCGCCCCACTTCAACATCGGGCTGCGCGTGTGGCCGCACTGCGAGGTGTTCGCCATCCTCAAGCCCTCGCAGGCTCGCAACCGGCAGAAGAAACACGGGCTCAGCGTGAGCGCCCTGTCGGCGACCGATGGCCGGCTGCGCGAGGGCGATACCGTGCGCGTGCAAGTGGTCGCGCCGCACCACGAGAGCTACATCTGGGTCGACTACTACACGGCCGACGGTTCGGTGATGCACCTGAACACCGGGCCGGCGCCAACGCGGCTGCGCGCAGGCGAGTCGTTGGAGATCGGGCACGACATCCCGTCGAGCTGGCTCGTGAGTCCGCCGTTCGGCAACGTGCTGATCACCGTGCTGTCGGCGCCGATGCCGTTCAGCGAGACCTCCGACCGCCCACCGTACGAGATGGCTTCGGCCTACCTGCTGCGCCTGCGCGAGGCGCTGGCCGCCAGCAGGAACAGCGAGCGGCTGATCGCGGATTTCATCTCGCTCGAAACGGTGGCGCGCTGAACGTTGTCAGCGCGCGAAGACGCCAAAGCTACCTGGCCGCGTCCACCCGGATCTGCCGCGCACCGAAGGTCACGTTGAGCACCTGCGCCTGGCCCGGCGTGACCGCGCGCACCTCGCGCCAGCGCGCGCGATCGAGGTCGCGGAACGCGGCCATCACGCCGATGGCCTTGGCATCGGCCGGCAAGGTGAGGTCGAGCTTCTTGCTCTCGCCAGGCCGCAGCAGCATCTCTTCGCGCTGCACCAGCTCGGCGCCGAGCGTGGCCTGGTCTTTCTCGAACAGCGAGAAGAAATCGGCGCCTTCGAAAGGGCCCGGCGACTTGAGCGCATAGACGCGCACGGTGAGCGGCGAGGCGCGGCCGCGTGCGTCGGGGTTGGCATCGGCGGCGGCCGTGAGCGTGATCGACACCGGCGTGACCACCGGTTTGCTCGCACAGCCCGTCAGCCAAAGACCCGCTGCAGCAAGGCCAAGGGCTGCGATGCGGCGCCGCGATGCGACGGCAAGGAGGCTCTCATAGGACGAATGGTGTGTACCCAGCGTGCGCATGCTATTCCCTTCGTTGCATTGACCGGTCCTGACGCATCTTTGATTATCACCAGCGAACTCGAACAGGCAACATGCTGACTCCACAACTCGCCGACGCACTGCTCACGCCCATCGGCGAGGCCTCGCCTTGCGGGGACGACCTGGAGTACGACGCGGACTTCATGGCGCTCACCGCTGCGGCGCAGGGCAAGGCCGAACAGCAGTTCGGCGACACCGTGATCCCCGCCGTCGAACCCGACTGGCGCGACGTGGCCGAGCGCGCCGATGCGCAGTTGCGCCGCAGCAAGGACGTGCGCGCGGCCATGCTGCTGCTGCGCGGCGCCACGCGCCTGCAAGGCACGGCCGGTTTCGCCGCCGGCCTGCAACTGCTCACCTCGCTGCTCGACACCTTCTGGGACGGCATACATCCAAAGCTGGATGCGGACGACGACAACGACCCCACCATGCGCCTGAACGCGCTCGCGCCGCTGGGCGACGAGAACATGGTGCCGCGCGACCTGTACGACGCCGTGGTGGGCAACGCGCCCGGCGTGGGCCCGATCCGCGTGCGCGACATCGCCATCGCGCACGGCGTGCTGAACGCCGTCGGCGGCGAGGCTTCGTATTCGCCGGCGCAGGTGCATGGCGGGCTCGAGGCCCTGCACGCCGCGCACCCCGAACAACTGCAGGCCGCCATCGGCCTTCCCGCGCTGCTCGACCGCCTGCAGAAGCTGCTGGGCGAGCGCACCGGCCGCACCGATGCCATCGACCTGGGCACGCTGCGCACCGTCGCACGCGCGGTCGCGAAGGCCTGCACGGCGGCAGCCGGCGCGCCGGAGGTGTCTGCCGAGGAAGGCACAACCGCAGACAGCGACGCACCCTCCGGCAACGCCGCCCGACCCGCCACAACGCGCGGCGAGATCCAGAACCGCCAGGACGCGGTGCAGATGCTCGACCGCGTCATCCGCTACCTCGAGCAGGCCGAGCCCGGCAACCCCGCCCCGCTCTTGATCGAACGCGCCAAGAAGCTCATCGGCGTGAGCTTCCTGGACATCATGGCCAACCTCGCGCCCAACGCGATGGACACCATCGAAACCGTGACGGGCAAACGCCAGTCCGAATGACCGCCCCCGTTTCCACCCGTTCCCCTTCATTCCCGCAAGGAGCATCGCCATGGCCAAGAGCAGTCAGAAATTCATCGCACGCAACCGTGCGCCCCGGGTGCAGATCGAATACGACGTCGAGCTGTACGGCGCCGAGAAAAAGATCCAGCTGCCCTTCGTGATGGGCGTGCTGGCCGACCTGTCGGGCAAGCCCGCCGACCCGCTCGCGTCCGTGGCCGACCGCAAGTTCCTCGAGTTCGACGTCGACAACTTCGACGCCCGCATGAAAGCCATGAAGCCACGCGCCGCCTTCGCGGTCGAGAACTCGCTCACCGGCGAGGGCGACCTCAAGGTCGAGCTCACCTTCGACAGCATGGAAGATTTTTCGCCCGCGGCCGTGGCCCGCAAGGTCGGCGCACTCAACAAGCTGCTCGAAGCGCGCACGCAGCTGTCGAACCTCGTGACCTACATGGACGGCAAGGGCGGCGCCGAAGACCTGCTGGCCAAGGTGCTCGAAGACCCGGCCCTGCTGCAGACGCTGGCCGCCAGCAAGAAGCCCGGGGACGGCGAAGCCGCCGCCTGAGCGTCACCCAGCCCCGATTCCTGACAGACACACACCGGTACACGAGGAGAAACCATCATGGCCGACGCACTCGAGCAGAGCGCACTGAAAGACGTTGCGTACGCGGGAAGCGACTTTTCGTCGCTGCTGCAGAAAGAATTCAAGCCGCGCAGCGACGAAGCCAAGAGCGCCGTCGAAGCCGCCGTGCTCACGCTGGCGCAGCAGGCGCTGAGCAACAGCACCGTCATCGGCAAGGACGTGACCAAGTCGATCCAGGCCATGATCGCCGCGATCGACGCCAAGCTCACCGACCAGGTGAACAAGATCATCCACCACCCCGACTACCAGAAGCTCGAGAGTGCGTGGCGCGGCCTGCACTACATGGTGAACAACACCGAGACCGACGAGAACCTGAAGATCCGGGTGATGGACATCTCCAAGCAGGAGCTGGCCAAGAACCTCAAGAAGTTCAAGGGCGCGGCCTGGGACCAGAGCCCGATGTTCAAGAAGATCTACGAGGAAGAGTACGGCCAGTTCGGCGGCGAGCCCTTCGGCGCGCTGGTGGGCGACTACCACTTCGACCAGAGCCCGCCCGACGTCGAGATGCTCGGCGAGATGGCCAAGATCGCCGCCTCGGCCCACGCGCCCTTCATCACCGGCGCCAGCCCCAACCTCATGCAGATGGAGTCGTGGCAGGAGCTGGCCAACCCGCGCGACCTGACCAAGATCTTCTCCACGCCCGAGTACGCCGGCTGGCGCTCGTTGCGCGAGTCGGACGACTCCAAGTACCTGGGCCTGTGCATGCCGCGCTTCCTGGCGCGCACGCCCTACGGCGCCAACACCAACCCGGTGGAAGAGTTCGACTTCGAGGAAGACACCGCCGGCGCCGACCACAGCAAGTACGCCTGGGCCAATGCCGCCTATGCGATGGCGACCAACATCAACCGCTCGTACAAGCTGTACGGCTGGGGTTCGCGCATCCGCGGCATCGAGTCGGGCGGCGCGGTGGAAAACCTGCCGCTGCACACCTTCCCCAGCGACGACGGCGGCGTGGACCAGAAGTGCCCCACCGAGATCGCCATCAGCGACCGGCGCGAGGCCGAGCTGTCCAAGGCCGGCCTGCTGTCGATGATCCACCGCAAGAACTCCGACTTCGCGGCCTTCATCGGCGCGCAGTCGCTGAACAAGCCGGCCGAGTACGACGACCCCGACGCCACGGCCAACGCCAACCTGGCGGCGCGCCTGCCTTACCTCTTTGCCTGCAACCGCTTTGCGCACTACCTGAAGTGCATCGTGCGCGACAAGGTCGGCAGCTTCAAGGAGCGCGAGGACATGCAGCGCTGGCTCAACAAATGGATCATGAACTACGTGGACGGCGACCCCGCCAACTCGTCGGAAACCACCAAGGCCCAGAAGCCGCTGGCCGCCGCCGAGGTGATCGTGGAAGAAGTCGAGGGCAACCCGGGCTACTACACGTCCAAGTTCTTCCTGCGCCCGCACTACCAGCTCGAAGGCCTCACGGTCTCGCTGCGGCTGGTGTCCAAGCTGCCGACGGCCAAGGGCGCGGGCTGAAAAAAATCTGCGAATTCTTCTTGAATTCCGGGTTCCGTTTCGTTCTATGAGTAGCTGCCGGGCATCGGAACTTTTCTCCCACCGCCGGCAGCCATTTTTTCCGTTTCGATCATCAACCGCCCGAATGCAATCGGGTTCCAAGGAGTAGGAACATGTCATCTGACTTTCACATCAAGCTCGACGGCGTCAAGGGCGAGTCTTCTCACAAGGACCACAAGGACGAGATCGAGATTTCGTCGTGGTCCTGGAACGTGAGCAACGCATCGGGCGCGGGATCGGGCGGCGGTTCGGGCAAGGGCAAGGCCACGCCGGGTGAATTCAATTTCACGCACACCTACGACAAGGCATCGCCCGTGCTCGCCAAGAACTGCGTGAGCGGCAAGCACTTCAAGGACATGGTCATGACCTGCCGCAAGTCGGGCGAAGGCCAGCAGGAGTACCTGAAGGTCACGCTCAAGGAAGTCTTCATCTCCAGCGTGGGCCCCGGCGGCGCACAGGGCGGCGACGTGCACGAGCAGGTGTCCTGCAGCTTCAAAGACATCGAGTTCGCCTACAAGGGCCAGGACGAAAAGGGCGCTGGCGGCGGCGAGGTGAAGTTCGGCTGGAACGTGGCCACCACCGAAACACGCTGACGGGCGACGGACCCGCCAGCCCCGTCCGCCCCAGGCACCGCACGGTGCCGGGGCCGGTCCCTGCCCGTGTCCTCACCGGAGCAATGCCATGGCATTCAGCACCACACTCATCGGTACCAGCGGCAAGCTGCACACGACCTACAACACCGATTGGTCGGTCGGACGGATCGGCTCCAACACGCGTGAAGACGTGATGCTGGTGCAGGCCCTGTTCAAGATCTTCTACTACGAGCTGCTCGGCTTCAACCACGACTTCGACCCGCCTCCCAACTGGAACGAAGTGATCGCGGTGGACGGCTACTACGGGCCGGTCACGCAGAAGCACATCACGCACTTCCAGGAACAGGCGATCGCACGCGGGCGCAAGGTCCTGCCGGACGGCATCTTCGATCCGTTCCGCGAGCCCGGTGCGTCCAGCACGATCAGCAAGACGCGCTACGCGCTCGACCTGCTGAACAACGGCTGCGCCAACAGCTGCGAAGAGCAGAACATCGACAACTACAGCAACCTGCCGAACCGGGAAGACATGCCCGCGTTGCTGCGCAGCGCGCTGAAGAAAGTCAAGAAGAAGGCCAGCAAGTACAGCTGAACAATCTCAGCGGCCCCAGGCAAAACGCCCATCCATCGGATGGGCGTTTTGCTTGAAGGATGGCGCCACGCTCAGGGGTCTGTCGACGCGACGTTCTCGGGCAGCAGCCGCGTCATGTCGTCGTCGGCGTCCTCGATCACCCACAGCGTGAGCGCCGTGTAGTTGTCGTGGCCCGGCTTGGCGTTGGCCTTGATCTGCGCGTCGAGCAGCTCGGTCCACTGGCTGGGCGTGCGCGAGGCGTGCAGCGTGTCGACCAGGCACTCGTCGCCCAGCGGCTCCCACACGCCGTCGCTGCACAAGAGCAGCACGTCGCCGGGCAGGAGGCGCATGCGGTCGGACACCGCGATGTCGGGCGCCTCCTCGATCGAGCCCAGTGCCGACAGCAGCATGTTGCGCTGCGGATGCAGGCGCGCGCCCTCCTCGTCGAGCATGCCGCCCGCGACCATCTGCTGCACCAGGCTGTGGTCGGTGGTGCGCGCCACGATGGCGCCGCCGCGGAACAGATAGGCACGGCTGTCGCCGCTGTGGACCCAGGCCAGCACCTCGCGCTCCAGGTCGATCACCGCGAACACCACCGTGGAGCGCATGCCGGCGAGCTTGCCGCCTTCGGCCTGGCGCGCCACCACGTCCAGGTTGGCGCGCTCGATCAGCGCGCGCAGCGCGGCCTCGTCCAGCGAGGGCGCCCCCGAGAAGCCGCCGAGCACGCTGGCGCGCACCGTGGCCGCCGCCACGTCGCCGCCGCCGTGGCCGCCCGCGCCGTCGGCCACGAGGCAGGCGACATAGCGCTCGTCGTGCCAGTGGCCGTGCACGTCCTCGTTGTAGGTGCGCCCGCCCTGCCGGGAGAGCGTGACGATTTCGATTTCCAAGCGGGGTGCCTCGCGAGTGCTGGGGTGGTTCTGGTGGTCTTCAGGTGTCCGACTTCAGGCGCGCCATCTGCTCTTCGTAGGCCGCGAGGAAGGCCTTGCCGAAGAGGCTGTGGAAGTCGTCCTCGGCCTCGCTCGCGATGCCGCCGTACAGCGCCACGAACTGGTCCCAGAGCTTGGCCTTGCGGTTGGCGGCAAAGAGCGCGTCGAGCGCGGTCCTGGCGCTGATCTTCTTCTCGAGCTCGGCCGGCTCGAAGCGCCCGATGACATGGGCCAGCGCCGCGCGCATGCCCACCATCACGCCGAACTGGTGCGCCCGCAGGTCGTCGAAGGCGTCACGCATCGCGGCTTCGGGCGGCATGAAGCCGCGCACGCCGGGGCCCAGCAGGTGCGCCAGCGCGACCTCGACCGTGGGCGAGAACTTGAGCGGGTTGTTGGCCTGCGACGCGATCATCGTGACCTCGGCGCGTACCTCGCGCTTGAACTCCTGGCGCGTGAGCAGCAGCTGAAGCGTGCCCTCGGTGGCCGTGCGCAGCATCGAGCCGATGCGCTCCATGAGGCCCGGCGTGAGCATCTCGGGCGGCTGGTGCGTGCTCGCCAGGCCGCGCAGGAAGGCGGCGAGCAGCTCGTCGTCGGAGGCGGCGCGTGCGGATGGTGTGGCTGCTGGCGTTGCCGGCGGCGCGACATACACGGGCGGCGGCGGTGGCGGAGGGGGCGGCGGCTCGGCGACGCGGCCGGCGTTCTCGGGCCCGCTGATGCGGATCGGCTGGCCGGTCACGTCGTCGAACTTCGCCAGCGGGGCCACGGGCGCAGGCGCAGGGAGCGGCGGCGGTGGCGGCGTGATGGCCTTCGGCGGCTCGAAGCCGAACTGGTCGATCGGCAGGTGATCGGAACGCGGCACCGGCGTGGCGGGCGCGGCGCGCTGCAGGGCGGCCAGCGGGTCGGCGTCCGATGCAGTGTTGGGCTGCAGCAGCGGATCGGCCAGCGGCGACAGCGCGAGCGGATCGCCGCCGATGCCACCGGCGCCCGGCGACCCGCCGAACAGGTCGTCGATGCTCGCGGCCTTGCCGTGCGCGGGCGGCGCGCCCAGGTCGGAAAAATCGTCGAGCGCGCCGAGCCCCGCAGAGGGTGCGGCCGACGGCGTGGGGCCCAGCAGGTTCGCGAACGGATCGACCTGGTCGGCCTGCGCATTGCGCGAGCCGCTGGCCATCGGGTCGGGAAAGAGCAGTGACTCGGCAGGCGCGGCGGCGCGGGCTGCGGCAGGCGCCGGCGCGGGAGCGGCCGGCGATCCCAGTCCCGCAAGCAGGTCGGCGAACGGATCGTCGCTGCTGGCGGCGGGCGCGGCGGCCGGCGCCGACATCACGGTGTTGGGGATGACCGGCGCGCGTGGCGCCGCCGCAGCCGCCATCACGCGCACCGAGAGTTCGAAGCTGCCGATGACGAGCCGCGCGCCGTCGGTCAGCGCCGCTTCCTTGCCCGCGCCCAGCGACACGCCGTTGCATTGCATCGCGTTGCTGCCGCGATCGACGATGAAGTACTGGCCGTCGCGGCACAGCACCTGCGCGTGCACGCGCGAGACGGTGCGGTCGGGGTCGTCGAGCACCAGCGTGTTGGTGTCGGCACGGCCGATGGTGCCCCCGCTGGGACCGAAATCGGCGGCAATGGCCGGCCCTGCCGGGGCGCCCTGCCGTGTGATGACAGCGATATGGATCATGAGTCGGCCCCCGGGGCGGTTACGCCCGAACACGGCCCGCGCGTGCGCGGGCGAAGTCCAAAGGAGTATTCATTCCGGGGGGCGGGTTGGCAATCTCGCCGGAAGAGGTATGCCATAGCGGCACGGTGGTGCCAAGGTGCGCACGGCATGCACCTCAGGGCGCTAGCAGGAGCACCAGCGTCTGGCTCGGCACCGTGCGCACGCCGGGGCAGTTGGTGCTGTTCTGCAGCGAGGTGCTGGTCAGGCGCGTGGCGGGCATGCTGTTCAGCAGCACCGTGAAGGCGCCTGTCAGATGGCGGCTGGGCCCCATGACCGTGCCGGACGCCACCCCCAGCAACACGCCCGGGTTGTCGCCGTTGGTCATGGGAATGACCGTGCCGAGGTTGTGGGCCGGCGTGCACATGAACAGGATCGTCGGGCAGTTCGGAATGGCCATCGGCCCCATCGCGATGTTCGGATAGGGCACCGGGATCGGCGAGGGCGCGGCGGGCGTGATGCAGACATCGGGAAACCCCATGTCCGTTCCCATCATCTGGCAGTTGGCGAACATGGTGCTGCCTCAGCCGAAATGGATCTGCGCGCCGCGTGTCTTCACGAGCTTGGCGCCGTTGATCAGCGCATGCTCGCCGCGCAGGTGCAGCAGCTCGGTCGCATCGCATTCGATGTGGGCCGCATTCACGCGGTCCAGCCCCTTGGTCGTGCGCAGGTAGTGCTGGCTGAAGTGGTTGACGCGGTCCATCACCGTGCTCAGCAGGCTGCCCACGAGCTTGACCGTGCCGGCGATCATGCGCACCCGATCGCCGATGAACTCGGTCGAATCGAGCGACACGGTGGCGGTGGCGGCGCGCACGCCCAGGCGCTGCGACGCCAGGTGCAGTTGATCGGCTTCGAGCGCGAGCTGCCCTCCGTCCACCACGAGGCGCGTGTCGCCGCTGCACCGGAGCACGCGCTCCTGCGTGCCGGCGCAGCGTTCCAGCACCGAGAGCACCCAGATGTCGCCGGGTGCCGTGCCGAAGCACAGCACGGTGTCACCGGCCGCCGGCACCAGCAGGCAGCCTGCGGCCGTTCGCACGGCCGTAACCTCGGCGCCCTGCCGGACGCACAGCGTGCCGTTGCATCCCGCCTCCAGCAGCGCGGTCCAGCAGCGCTCAGGTGGTCCTGCCGGCGGCACGGGCTCGGCGTCGATCGGCCTGGCGCCGCGCGGGGCGGCGGCGGGGCGGCGGACGGGGTGGTGGGCGATGGTTGTCATGGCAGGGCTTCCAATGGAAAGAAGGGGCATCGGCCGGTAGCGCCTCAGGCCGGCAGGGGGCACCAGTCCTCGGCTTGCGCCAGCTCGGGATCGGTTTCGATCGCACGGGTGCGATCCTCGATCTGCGCCTCGTCGGTCAGGGCCCGGTGCAGGCAGGTGCGCGCGAGGGTCGCACCGCGCAGGTCTGCCTGGTGCAAGCGCGCGTGGCGCAGGTCGGCGTACGTGAGGTCCGCCCCGTTGAAGCGCGCCCGGTCCAGCACGGCGCCGGCGAAATGGGCCTGGTACAGGCGTGCGCCACTGAAGTTCGCCTGCGGCAGCCTGGCGCCGGTGAACAGTGCCTGCGTCAGCACGGCACTGGAGAAATCGACACCGGCCCCTTCGGCCTCGCAGAACAGGGCCAGGGGCGCGTCGATGCGGTCGAAGCGCGCCTCATCGAGCGTGGCACCCTGAAAGTTGCACTGGCGCAGCGGCGCCCCGCTGAACTGGGCACCGCGCAGGTCGGCGTTCGCGAACTGGCAGCTCTCGAGCGCGACGCCGTCGAACGACACGCCGGCCAGCTGCGTGGTGGAGAACGCCACGCGCAGCAGGTGGGCGCCGCGCCACGCCACATGGCGCAGATCGCAGCCGGCCACGGTCACGTGCGTCCAGCGCGTCGATTCGGCCCCCAGGTCGATCAGGCTGCTCTCGGTCAGCACGCAGGCGTCCAGCAGCGCACCGCGCAACATCGCGTGATCGAGGCGGGTCTTGGTGCAGGCGAGCATGCTCAGGTCGGCATCCGACAGGTTCGCATGCGGCGCCTGGCATTCGCTGAACACGGCCGCGTGCAGGCCAGCTCCGTGCAGGTCGACGTGGTCCATCAGGCACTGGTTGAACACGGCGCGCTGCAGCCGCGCCCCGCCCAGCAGCGCGCCGCGCAGGTCGCACTGGTTGAACACGACCTCGCGCAGGTCGGCCCCGCGCAGATCGGCCTTGGCGAAGTTCACCCGGTCGAACAGCCCCCCCGCCAGCTGTGCATTCGAGAAATGACCGCCCGACAGGTCGAGCCCGGCAATCGACTCGCCGAGCAGCACGGCCAGGGTCAGCGTGGTGGTGTTCATCATGGCGCCGTCCTCCTCATGCGCCTGCGGCCTGCTGCTCGGGCGTGAGCCGCGGCCATGTGCGCGCGCGCTGCAGCAGGGCCCCATCGAAGCGCACATCGCCGTCGAGCCGGGCGCGCGACAGGTCGGCAGCGAACAGGTTGCTGTTGCGCAAGTCGCAGCCGCGCAGGTCGGCGTGCTGCAGGATCGCCTCGCTGAAGTTCACGCCCGCCAGCTTGGCGCCCCGCAGCACGGTCCGGCGCAGCAACGCGCCCTTGGCCGAAGCCATCCGCCAGTCGCTGTCGGGCAGCCGGGCCTCGCACAGGTTGGCGCCGTCGAGCACGCTGCCGAGCATCCGCGCGCGCGACATGTCCGCAGCGCCGAAGTTGGCACCCTGCATCCGCGCCCCGGAAAAATCCGCGTCGACCAGGTCGCAGTGCTGGGCGAACACCATGCCCATGCCGCGTGCACCGCCGAAGCGGGCCCCCGTCAGCTTGCAGGTGATCAGGTTGGCCTGGGCCAGGTGGGCTTCGCGGAAGTCGGCCTCCGTGAGGTCGCATTCGACGAACTGGCAGCCCACGAGATCGGCCTCGGCGAGCGAGAGACCCGGCAGCGACAGCCGGTAGAAAAGCTGCTCGGGCGCCTGCAGCCCGTGCGCATCGGTGCCGTCCCAGCGCGTGCCGATCAGCATGGCGCCCTTCATCTTGGCGCGTCGCAGCGAGAGGCCCCCCAGGTCGGCATGCGACAGCTGCGTCGCGCTGAAATCGGCCTCGTCGAACACCGCGCCTTGCCAGCGCGTGCAACCCAGGTTCGCGCCCTGAAGGATGGCCCGGATGCCGATCGCGCCGTCGAGGTTCGCATGCGCCAGCACCGCCGCCGTGAAGTTCGCGCCCGACACGTTGGATTTTCCGAAGTCCACGCTCTCGAGCCACGCGCCGGCGAAGTTGACATCGCGCAGGTCCAACCCCGAGAAGTCGGCGCCGGTGAAGTCCATGCCGCCGAAGAACCGCAGTCCGCCGGCCAGTGCCTGCTTCATGCCGTCCTTCAGTGTCTGGGCCTGCGCCGCCTGCATCGCGGGTGCGGGCTGCTGCGCGTGTGCGCCCTGCAGATAGCCCAGCCGCTCCATCGCTTCCTGCTGCAGCAACTGGCCATGCACGGCTGCGAGGTCGAACGCACCGGTCGCGCCGGCGTTCGCGCCCTGGAGCTGCGCCAGCGCCACGTCTGCATTGAAGAGCGGCGGCCCCCGATGCTCGATGGGCTTCATGGCCGGGTTCGCCTTGCGCGCCGCCACCGCCTGCTCGAGGGCATCGAGCGCATCGTCGACGGCCGCCAGCTTCTGCGCTTCGGCCTCCTGCAGCTTCTGCTTCAGGTGGGCCACGCGCTGCGCCGGCGCTGGGGGCGCTTCGCGCGACGGCATGACGATGCCCATGGCATCCGGGTCGCGGCCGCTGGCGCGCACCTCTTCCCGCGCGAGGGCCACGTCGATCTCGGCGCGGCGGTACTGCGCCTGCGCCTGCAGGCCCTGGCTCGCGAAGGCCTCGGCGGCCCGCTCGGCCTCGGGGTCCACCGCGTCCAGCCCCTCGGGCAGCAGGTCGCTGTCGTCCAGGCATTCGACCCCGCCCCATCGCGGGTCGGCGCGTCGCGCCAGCGCATCGAGGTAGTGAGTGTCGGGCCGCGACGCATCGACGCGCTCGACGGCGCCGAGCAGCCCGTGCACGTCGGAGCCGTCGTCGGTGGCCACCTCGGCCAGCCCCTGGAACAGCAGCAGCGCCCGCTCGGCATGCGGAAAGAACCAGACCGTCGTCAGGCGCAGCGGCACTTCGCGCAGGCGCGGCTCGGCGGCGCCGACGGCGCGGTAGTCGGCGAACACACGCGCACGCAGGCCGGGCAGCCGGCCTTCGAGCTGCGGCTTCTGCGGATGCATGTGATCGAACTGGAAAGGCTCGTCGCCGCGCAACGGGGCGTCGAACCACTGGTCCTCGGGGGCGAGATTGAAATAGCGCCAGTCCAGGTCGGGCGCGAAGCCCGGCGCATGCGCCTTGAGGTAGTCCGCGTCGTAGGTGCCGCGAAAACGCGCGCGCTCCGGATGCATCGGCCCCCGCAGGCCGAAGCCGGCGGGCGCCACGGGCTGTGCCGGATCGCGCAGGGGCTGGTCGGGCTGCTCGATGTTGGGCAGCCGATGGCGCCCGCCCTCGGGCGCGGCGCCGATGCCCTCGGGGTTGGCCGGCACCGCGGGGCCCCCATAGGCATGCGCGGCATCGATGGGCATCGCGTCGAACGGCAGCGGCGCGCTGGCCTTCGTGCCCTCCCAGTGGCGATCGCCGAAGACGAGCAGGGTCTTGCTGCGGCTGCCCAGCCGTGCGCGCACCGCGCAGGCGCTCGGGCTTTCAGCGGGAGGAAAGGCCTGCCCGTGCACCAGGAACTCGGGCGTGAGCTTGGCCACGCCCTCGTCGACCAGCGGCACCGCCATCTCGCGTCCGATGAAATTCCAGGCCGACTGCTCGCCCCACAGCGTGCCGCCCTCGGCTTGCTCGAACGGCACGTGCAGCATGGCCGTCACGCACAGGCCGAAGCGCTTGCGGTACTCGATCGGCCGGGTGCTCAGGCAGACAGCCTGGGGTTTGACGACTTGCATGGTGGTTTGCGCGCTGGCTTTCTTCCCGATCAGCCGTTGGGATTGCCGGCGTCGTCGCGGCTGAGCAGCGCGTTGGCGCCGCGCTCGCTGCCCACGGCGTCGACGCCGGGGATCATGCCCAGCAGTGCCAGCACCGCGCCGCCGGCGCCCGCCGTCAGGATCGTGGCGGCGCCGTCGGCGACATTGGTGCTCACCAGGTTGCGCATGCGCTCCAGCCGTCCGCGCATGCCGGGGATGTTGTCGATGTCGCTGCTAGAGAGAATCTCGTTCAGCATCTTCCTCGCGTCGCCGTACTGCGAGCCCAGGGACGCCGCACCGCTGATCATCGAGACGGCGCCGTACCCGAGGCCCGCGAGCGCCCCCGCCGTACCGGCGGTTGCCATGGGGCCCGTCGCGGCGGTTCCCGCCCCGGCCCCGGCGCCCGGCATGATCGAATGCAGCGGGGCCTGCCGCACCGAGGTGCCGTCCCGCTCGATCTTGAGGCCGGCCACCGATTCCATGCTGATGGCCAAGGTGTTGTCGACCTTCAACCCGAGGAAGTTCGACATCGCGATGCCCAGCGCGTTGTCCATGCTCAGCCCCATGAAGGTCGAGCGGGCGACGCCGAGATTGAAGTCGGTGTTGTTGCCGATGTAGCCGCTCGTGTTGGGGCCGAGCACCGTGGTGTTGGACCCCACCGACACGGTGTTGATGTTGCCGATGGCCACCATGTTGAGCTCGGTGTTGCTCACCAGCGTGTACTTCTGGAACGCCGCGGCATACGGTGCGGCATTGGCGTCGATCTTCATCGAATTGCCGCCGGTCACCTTGAACTCCATGTGCCCTGCCTCGAAAAGCATGATCGGGGCCTTGTACTTCACCCCGCCCTTCACCGTGATGGTCTGCGTGCCCGTGACCGTCCGCGTCTCGTTGCCGCCCGTGATGTCGGTGCGGTTGCCGTCGGACTGGATCTTGTGATGGCCTTTCACCAGCAACGCATGGTCGATGTCGACATTCGTGGTCTGGTAGCCCACCACGTGGTTGTCCTGGTTCTTGCCGACCGTGAGCTTCTGGAACTTCTGGATGATCGTGGTGTCGTTGTTCTCTACCGTCGTCTTGCGGTCCCGCACGACCGTGGAGGTCTGGTCGCGCTTCACGGTCACGGTCTGGTCGCGGTCCACCGTGGTGGAGTCGTCCAGCTCCACGCTGCGGCTCATGTTCTTCTCGGCGTGGATGTTGATGTTCTCCTCGCCCTTCTTGTCCTCGAACATGATCTCGTTGTAGTTGTTCACGCCGCCGCCCGGCGTGGACCGGGTCCGGAAGCCGCTCTGCGTGGGCGACTTGTACGGAATGGGCTGGTCGTCGTTGTAGACGCGGCCCACGATCACCGGGCGGTCGGGGTCGCCGTTGAGGAAGTCGACGATCACCTCCTGGCCGATGCGCGGCGCGAAGTAGCCGCCCCAGCCCTTGCCGCCCCAGGGTTGCGACACGCGCACCCAGCAGGTCGACTTCTCGTTGCTCTCGTCGTAGCGGTCCCAGTGAAAGTGCACCTTCACGCGGCCGTGGTCGTCCACGTGCAGCTCGTCGCCCTTGGGGCCGACCACGATCGCCGTCTGCGGGCCGGGCATGGTCACTCGCGGCGTGAGGCGCGGCGCGCGAAACGGCCGGTCGACCGGCATCACCGTGAGCAGGAACAGGCTGCTGCCGGTCTGCGCGGCGGCCAGCGCGGGCGTGGCGGCAATCAGTTCTTCCAGCACCGGCAGGGTGTCGGCGTTCACGGCGTCGTCGCGCAGCACCTCGGCCAGCGCGCGCTGCACGGGCTGGGCCGGCGCGCTGGCGCTCACGCCCTCGTAACCGCGGTGGCTGGCGATGAAGGTGCAGGCGGCGATCACGTAGTCGCCGTTGCGCGTGCCGTCGGGGTCGTCCTCGAACTTGAAGCTGCGCCCGGCCGCCACGTCGGGCCACGGCGTGAGCGCCCAGTGGCGGTCGCGGCGCGCGTTGAGTTCGTCGCCGCGCAGCTTGGCGCGCGTCTCGGCGTCGTCGCCGCTGAAGTAGCCGCCGGGGAACTCGAACATCTCGAACTCGGCGAGCTCGTGCTGGTCGGAGCTGTCGATGTCGGCGCCCAGCTTCTTCTTGATGGCCTTGAAGTCGCTGTCGCGCGACGAGTGCTTGCCGGTGTCGAACTGCCGCGCGCTGACCCAGCGCGAGATCTCGTTGAAGCGCGGCTCGGCCGCATGGACCGCCATGTGGCGCAGCGTGTCGGCCGCGGGCAGCTTGTCGTGCGCCAGGTCGCTGGCGTCCGACAGGTGCATGGTGCCGGGCGCGTCGTGCGCGTCGAACCAGTAGTAGATGCCTTCGTCCTCCAGCAGGCGCGACAGGAACTGGTAGTCGCTCTCCTGGTGCTGCACGCAGTAGCGGCGTGGGTTGTGCGTGCCGATGACGTTGGTGGCCTTGGTCTTCTTGAAGCGCTTGATCGGGCTGTCCTCGAACACCGCGTCGAGCACCTCGAGCACTTTCTTTTCCTGGTGGATGCGCGAGTTGGCGCGCTTGGTGAGCAGCCAGAACCACGAGCGCAGCGCGATGCGGTACTCGTAGTGCCGCCCGATGTGGCCTGCGCGCACGAAGCGCACCGCGTGGCCCTGGCAATGCCGCTCGTGCGCGCCGCCGTCGGCGTCCTTGAACTCGATGACCACGTCGAAGGCGTGGCCCAGGATGTCCTTGGCGGCGAGGTCCTTGTTCTTGGACAGCACGGTGAGCTCGTAGGCCGCGGGGCGCGCCAGCGCCTCGTGCCCGACGATGCGCCAGAACATCAGGTCGTCCTTGGCGGGCGAATCGCTCTCGATGCGGAACTCGTGGTCGGCCATCTTGGGTCTCTCGGAAGTGGGGCGTCCCGCTGGGCGGTGGTCAGTCGAACGCGTAGGTGAAGTCGGCGTCCTTCACGTCGAGCGCCACGCGGCGGATCTCGCCGCCCGAGGCCAGGCGTTGCAGGTACTCGACCGAAATGGTGGGCAGCACGGTGTTGGTCAGGATCGCGTCGATCACGCGCCCGCCCGACTCCGGGTCCTGGCAGCGCGCGACGACCTGGTCGACGACCGCGTCGCTGTACTCGAAGGGCACGCCGTGGTTCGTCTCCACGCGCTTCTTGATGCGGCCCAACTGCAGCCGCACGATCTTCTTCATCATCTCGGGCGACAGCGGGTAGTAGGGAATGGTGACGATGCGGCCCAGCAGCGCGGGCGGAAACACCTTCATGAGCGGTGCCTTCAGCGCATCGGCCAGCGCGTTCGAGTCGGGCAGCAGCTCCGGGTCACGGCACATGCTCATCACCAGCTCGCTGCCGGCGTTGGTGGTCAGCAGGATGATCGTGTTCTTGAAATCGATCATGCGGCCCTCGCCGTCTTCCATCCAGCCCTTGTCGAAGACCTGGAAGAAGATCTCGTGCACGTCGGGGTGCGCCTTCTCCACTTCGTCCAGCAGCACCACGCTGTAGGGGCGGCGACGCACCGCTTCAGTCAGGATGCCCCCTTCGCCGTAGCCCACGTAGCCCGGAGGCGCGCCCTTGAGCGTGGAGACGGTGTGCGCCTCCTGGAACTCGCTCATGTTGATGGTGATGATGTTCTGCTCGCCGCCGTACAGCGCTTCGGCCAGCGCCAGCGCAGTCTCGGTTTTGCCGACGCCCGAGGTGCCGCACAGCATGAACACGCCGATGGGTTTCTGCGGGTTGTCCAGCCGCGCACGGGAGGTCTGGATGCGGCGCGCGATCATTTCCAGCCCATGCTTCTGGCCGATGACGCGCTGGTTGAGCGTGTCGGCGAGCTTGAGCACGGCCTCGACTTCGTTCTTGACCATGCGGCCGACCGGAATACCGGTCCAGTCCGCGACGACCGAGGCCACGGCCTGCTCGTCGACCGACGGAAGAATGAGCGGCGACTCGCCCTGCACCGCGTGGATCCTTGCCTGCAGGTCGTGCAGCTCGGCGAGCAGCGTGGCGCGGTCGGGCGCAGCCTCGGCGGGTGCTTCACCGGCCGCAGGTTCATCGACGGGCTTGTTGCCTGCGCGCAGCTTGCTGCGCAGTTCGAGCAGCCGATCGACCAGGCCTTTCTCTTCCTGCCAGCGCGCATTCAGCCCTTCGAGCTGCTGCTTCGATTCGACCAGCAGCGCTTCGACCTGCGCCGAGCGCTTGGTCACGTCGATGCCGATGGTGGCTTCGCGGCCGATGATTTCCTGCTCGACCGTGAGCCCCTCGATGCGGCGCATGCAGTCTTCCACTTCGGGCGGCGTCGCATGCTGCGACACGGCCACGCGCGCGCACGCGGTGTCCAGCAGGCTCACGGCCTTGTCGGGCAACTGGCGCGCGGGAATGTAGCGGTGGCTCAACTTCACGGCCGCCTCGATGGCCTCGTCCAGCAGCTGCACGCGGTGGTGCTTCTCCAGCACGCTGGCCACGCCACGCAGCATCAGGATGGCCTTGGTCTCGTCGGGCTCGGGCACCTGCACGACCTGGAAGCGCCGCGTGAGCGCCGGGTCTTTCTCGATGTACTTCTTGTACTCGGCCCAGGTGGTGGCGCCGATGGTGCGCAGGTTGCCGCGCGCGAGTGCCGGCTTGAGCAGGTTGGCCGCATCGCCGGTGCCGGCCGCGCCGCCCGCACCCACGAGCGTGTGGATCTCGTCGATGAAAAGAATGATGGGCGTGGGCGATGCCTGCACCTCGTCGATCACCTGGCGCAGGCGCTGCTCGAACTCGCCCTTCATGCTCGCGCCGGCCTGCAGGAGGCCGATGTCGAGCGTGAGCAGCTTCACATCCTTCAGTTGCGGCGGCACGTCGCCGCGCGCCAGGCGCTGCGCGAAGCCTTCGACCACTGCGGTCTTGCCGACACCCGCTTCACCCGTGAGCAGCGGGTTGTTCTGGCGGCGGCGCATGAGGATGTCGACGATCTGGCGGATTTCCTCGTCCCGCCCGGTCACCGGATCCATCTCTCCCTTCCTGGCTTTCTCCGTGAGGTCGACAGCAAATTTCTTGAGCGCATCGCCCTTGCCCATGGCGGCCGGCGCCATGGCGCCCGAGTCTTCGCCGGGCGCACCGCTGCCCATGCCGGTGCCATCTTGAGCGCGCATCTGCGCTTCGGGCGAGGCGTCGCAAATCTTGGGAAAGTTGTCGGCCAGGTCCTCGACCTTGATCTTCTCGAACTGCTTCGACAGGCCGAACAGCGGGTTGCGCAGGCTCTGCGTTTTCAGCATGCCGACGAGGATGTAGCCGGTGCGCACCTGCGCCTCGCCGAACTGCAGGGTGGCGTAGGTCCACGCGCGCTCGATGGCGTTCTCGATGTGCGGCGAGAAGTCGCTGATGGCGGTGGCGCCGCGCGGCAGGCGGTCGAGCGCGGCGGTCATGTCTTTGGCGATCACCGACACGTCCAGGCCGTAGTGCTGGATCACGCGGTGCAGGTCGGAGTCCTGTGCCTGCAGCAGCTGGGCGAACCAGTGCTCCAGTTCCACGTACGGATTGCCACGCATCTTGCAGAAGACGGTGGCGCCCTCGATGGCCTTGTAGGCCAGCGAGTTGAGTTTGCCGAAGAGGGCGGTGCGGCTGATTTCACTCATGGAGGACTCCGTATCTCATCTAGACGATTGGCGATGGGGTGGTTTGAAACGCCGGGGCCGACTTGCGCGCAATGCGCACATCGGCCGCGTCGCGCACGCGGGGCCGGTCGCCGAGCCACGAGATCCAGCCCAGGCGCGGCGCGTTGCCTTTGCGCTGGCCGAGCCGGGTGGGCGGTACCTGGGCCTTCTCGAGCACCAGCTCGGCGTCCCATTCGAGTTCGTCGCCCAGGAGCTGCTGCATCCAGCGTTGCAGCACGGAGCGCGCGTCGCCGATGGGAAGAAACATGCGGTACTGGTCGATCGTGAGCGGCCCCAGGTGCAGGCGCACGCGGTGCTGGCGGTCCCACGCGCGCGTGCCGAGCATCGCGCCCATGCCCATCGAACGCGAACTCTCGCCCTGCCCCAGCCGCGTGACCTCGTCCGTGGGCACGCGCATCCAGTGGCCGACCCAGCGCTCCAGCTTCACCGGCACGCCGAAGTAGCTGCACAGCACCGACTCGACGCTTTCCGCGTTGTGCACGCGGCGCGCCAGCCAGCCCGAGAAATGCAGGCGTGCGTCGTCATGGATCTCGTCGCGCCCGATGCGCCCCGGCGTGCCGATGCCGACCAGCGCGCCGACCTGAAGGCGGAAGCGGTCTTCGCCCGGCCGGTCGAGCGCCACGGCGGGACGCGACTGCGCCCACGCGCGGTAGAAGTGCAGCGAGAAGCGGTGCGAGAAGGTGTCGAGAAAAGCCAGCCAGGTCGGGTCGCCGTGGTTCAGGCTGCGCTCGCGGATGAAGTCGCTCAGGTGCACCGGCAGCGGGCCGTTGGGGCCGATGTAGCCGAAGAAGTGCTGGCGCAGGCGCGGCGGCGAATGCGAGGTGGCCGGCTCGAAGCGGCTGAAGCTCGCGGGCGCGAACGACAGCGACGGCTCCTGCCCCACGCGCACGGGCTCGGCGCTGGGCAGCAAGGCGCGGCCCCAGCGCGGCGTGGTCTTCGCGACGGACTCGATGCGGCGCATCACGGCGAAGTAGTCGAAGTCCCACGGCTGCGCCGACCACCCGCGCAGCGCGTGATCGACCCGCGTGCTTACAGAATCTGTCGTGTCCCGCACAGCGGCCTCCAGCGCATGGCTTCGCCCTTGCCCGCGACACGCAGCACGGTCTCCACGAAGTGGTTCACCTCGACATGGCGCGCGAGAAACTGCGCCAGCACGGCACCGAACAGGAAGGCGCTGTGGCCGTGGAAGGCGTCCTTGTCGACCTCCAGCGTCACCTCGAGCCCGCGCCCGAAGGCGATCGGGCCCGCGAGCGGCAGGCGCCGTGCCACGGGCTTGCTCTTGACCGACAGCAGCCCGCGCACCTGGCCCTGGCGCATCTCGTCGGCATGCACGGCGTAGAGCATGAGCGTCTCGCGCAGCGCGGCGGCGCCCTGCTCCGGCGTGCTGTCGGACAGCGACAGGTAATTGAGCGCCAGGTGATCGATGACGCGCCAGCCCAGCCCCTGGCTCACCACCGGCGACACCGGCCGCGACGGCCCGCGCACCATGCGCACGCGCTGCACGGGAAAGGAGTCGACGCAGTCGAAGTCGTTGTCGCGGCCCAGCGGCATCAACAGCGGCAGGTCGCGGTTGGTGCACAGCGCGGTCACGGCGAGCTGGCGCAGCGTGGCGGCGTACGGCGCCTGCTGCGGGTCGACGATCTGCATGTAGACCTCGGAACCGATGTGGCTGCTGCGGTGGCCTTCGGTGCGCTGGCGCACCGAGAGCATGCGCGGCTCGCGCGTGGTCGTGAAGTAGGCCGGGTGGCTGTTGCGGCTGCCGTGGAAGGCGGAGTAGAACGGCCGGAACGGCTGCTCGGCCACCGCGGCGTCGGCCCCCGGCGCGCCGTGGCCGATGACCTCGGTGACGGTGTGCACCTCGAAGTCCTGTGGCCGCGTGCGGTCGGGCACCAGGTGGAACTGGCTCACGCCCTCGGTCACGGGCACGCGGTCGAGCCGCTTGGTGAACAGGTTGACGGCGGGCACGCAGTGCAGCTGCACGTTGTCGGCGCTCACCAGCTTCTCGAGCGCCGCGTCGCCGCGCGAGAACAGCAGCACGATCTCCAGCTCGGTCACCGGCATCGTCGCGAGCAGCGCCTGCAGACCGCCGATGCGCACGAACTGGAAGCGCTGCGGAAACGCGAAGTACTCCTGCAGCAGCCGAAAGCCCGAGAAGCCCGTGGCCGTGACCGGCAGCAGCGCCTCGTCGTCCCCGAAACCGACCGCGCCGATGGCGCTGCCCGGCAGGCTGCGCACGGGGCCCTGCAAGGCACCGCCGGCCGTGAGCGGGCGCACCCACACGCCCACAGGCTGGCCCAGCGCGCATTCGTGCAGCTGCCAGGCCACGTCTTCCGCGCCGCCGAAGTGCAGCACCAGGTCGTCGAGCGCGATCTGGCTGAAGTCCAGCCCCGCCGTGGCGCGCAATGCGATGCGCAGGCCGCCGCGGATGGCGCGCGACTGCGGGTGGGTGTTCAGCGGCAGGTCGGGCGCGTAGGTGAAGTACTGGGCGCGCTGCACCTCGATCGGCCAGATGCGCAGCGCGGCGGCGGTGCGGAACTCGCAATGCGTGTTCTGCCCTACGGCCTGGCGCGCGCGCAGGCCGGCGCCGCGCGGCAGCGTGGGGCCGGCCGCGAGGTTGGCGTCTTCCGGGTCGGGCACGAACGACACCACCGTCATGGCCGGCGTGGGCGCCAGGAAGTGCGGGTAGACGATGTCGAGCAGGTGGCCCGTGAAGCGCGGGTATTCGGCGTCCAGCTTCAGGCCCACGCGCGCCGAAAGGAAAGCCGTGGCCTCGATCAGCCGCTCCACGTACGGGTCGGCGACTTCCTGGCCTTCGATGCCCAGCCGGTGCGCGATCTTCGGGAACGCACGGGCGAACTCCGAGGCGCTTTCGCGGAAGTAGCGCAGCTCCTGCTCGTACAGGCTCAGCAGCCGAGGGTCCATGTGGACTTACCTTGGGTTTTGCGCCATGTCCACGATCTCTATGCGGCCCTCTTCCAGATCGACGCGGCTTCGCATGAGGAACTCGAGCGGCACGGGCTGCGCCCACAGCATGCCGCGTATCTGCAGGCCAATGCTGTTGTGGGACTCCAGGGCCGGGCCTTCCATGACGAGTTCGACTTCGAGTGTGCGGGACAAAATGCGCGGCTCGAACTGCAGGATTGCGTTCTTCAAAGCCTGTTCCATGCTGACACGCTGCACCGACGAGGTGAACTGGCCAGACAGCATAGGCAATCCGTAGTTGATGACGGAGCGCGCGGCATTCGGGTGCTGCTTGTCCTCCATCGACAGGCCGTGCCCCGTGGCATTGAAGAGCCAGCCGAGGTCGCGCAGCACGGCCTGGCGCAGCGCCTGCTTGGTGAGCGTGCGCTTGTCGTCGCCCTCGCGCTTCTCGTCGGGCGCGTGGTCGACGAGGCGGTCCAGCAGCGAGGGCTGCAGCCGCTCCTGCGCGGTGAGCTCAGCCACCGCCGCTGCTTTCGCCGCCTTCAGCAGCAGGCGTGAAGAGGATCTCGCGCACGTCCATCAGCGCGTACTCGCCGGCGTCGCTGCCGAGCACGCGCTGGCCGTAGCCAGCCCAGACCTCGGGGCGCAGCTCGCGCCACTCGGTCTTGCGCGCCAGGCGCAGCTCGCCGTCGTCCTGCGCCTCGGTGCCTTCGTAGCGCGTGGGAATGAGGGCCAGCGTTTCGCCGCCGTTCTCGAACTGCAGGTGCGCGGGCATCCAGACGCAGTCGCGCAGGTCTTCGGGCGGCTCGATCTTGATGTGCGCCAGGCGCGCGTAGGGAATCCAGTAGTACTTGCCGTTGACGAAGGCCTCGAGCACCGGGCCCAGGCGCATGTCGGCGTCGGCCAGCCATTCGAAGGGCGCGCCGTCGATGGTGCCGGCGATGGCGGGCGCGCCGTCGAAGGCGCGCTGGCGCAGGTCTTCGGCCAGCCCGCTCTCGCCGCGGCCTTGCCGCAGCAGCGATTCGATGAGCAGTGCCAGCCATTCATCGGGCTGACCGAAGATCATCGGCGTGCGCGTGCCGGCGAACACGTCGGCGCGCAGGCCTTCGCAGCGCACGGCCTCGCCGTACACCTGCTTCATGGGTACAGCGAGCGCATCGAGCTCGGCCGCGACGGTGAGCTGGTTGAGCGCGCGCTCCCACTGCCCGAGCACGCACAAGAGCTGCGCCATGAAGACGCGGTGCTTCGGGTCGGAAGGCTTGGCGCGCACGTCGTCGCTCAGGGCCTTGAGGGCAGCCACCGGGTCGGCGGCCTTGAGGAAGTCTGCGGCGGTCGTCGTCATGGCGTAGTGCTCCTGGAGGCGTTCGGAATCAGATTTCGGTTCACGTCCGGGTGAACTGGCATTCGCGCACCGCGCCGCGCGCGCCGCTGGTCTTCTGCGGGGCCGACTTGATCTTCACCGTGCGGTAGCTGATGGAGACCAGCTCCGAGGGCACGCCCCAGTGGCCGCCGGAGTTGAGCACCAGCCGGCAGATGCGCGCGTTCTCCAGCGAGATCTCGAAGGTGGCCTGCGCCTCGGGCGATTGCGGATCGCCGCCGGCCTTGTAGGCGCTGATGACGACCTTCAGGTCTTTTTCCTGCGCGCGCAGCAGGCTGGCGAGCGTGGCCGTGGCCGCGTCGCTGCGGCGCGCGACGACCAGGTTGTGAGGCACGACCTGGTTCTGCGCGGACGATTCGGGCACCTGCACCGACCAGTAGTAGCCGCCGATGTTCAGGCGCGCCTTGCCGTCGTCGAAGACGCGTTCGAGTTCGCCCTCGACGGGCGAGCCCTTGCTCTCGATCATCATGACCAGGTCGGTCTCGGCCGAGCCGGTGCCGATCAGTTCGTAGAACTGCCGTGCGTCTTCGGGGCTCCAGGAGCCGTCTTCGAGAAATGCCATGTCAACCTCCGGATTCGGACAAAGAAAACTGGACCGGGACCACGCGCGCCCGCCTCATGGCCGCATACCACCGTCTGCCGCGGCGGCGCTTCTGCGCAGCAAGGCCGCGAACACCTGGCGCTCGCCGCCGGCGGCCGGCGGCTGGCCGCCGCGCACGCGCACCTCCGACACGTCGGCCTGCGCCGCGGTGGCCACGCCGAACAGGCGCGGCGCGCTGTGGGGCGCGGCCGGCACCGCCATGACGAGCAGGCGCGCCTCGCCGGCCGCATCGAGCCAGGGCAGGTCGAAACGCTTGACCGCCGGCTGCTCGGGCGTGCCGCGCTTGAAGCGGTTGGTTTCGCCGGCCCCGTCGGGGTACACCGCCTGCAGCGCGCCGCGCGCGTCGATGCCGGTGATGACGAGGTCGAGCGAACGGCCGCTGGTGTTGCGCACGTTCAGGCGCACGCGCTCGCCGGGCCGCAGTGCAGGCAGCACGCTCGCGGCCTCGGCGACGGGCACGCTGCGCAGCAGCCGGTCGGCGCTCCAGACTTCGAGCGCCGCATCGAAACCGTCGAGCTGGCCGCCCCTGGCATGGGCCTGCAGCTGGGCCAGCCACTTGAGCTGCGCCATCGCCTGCAGGCGGCGGCGCAGCGCGGCCACGTCGGGCACCACGACGGTCGAGGCGGCGGCGCCGAACACGGGCGCGAGCGCTTCGAGGCGATGGCCGGCGGGGCCGAGGTCGGTCCAGCGCACGTCGGCGCTCGCGGGGTCGTCGGCCAGGCGGATCGCGGCCGGGTAATCGAGGCTCAGGCCGGCGGGCAGCGGCTTGTCGGCGCGCACGCGCAGGGCCGTCGCGGCCGGCTCGGCAATGGGCGTGACGCTCCAGAACACGCTGCCCGGCAGGTCTTTCAATGCCACGGGCACGGCGAGCCAGGCACCGCCGAGCTTGATCTGCGCGATGGCGGTCGGCGCGCGGCGCACGGTGCCGTCGTCGAGCGTGGCGAGCACGCGCACCTCCTGCTGCGGCGCCAGGCCGTCGAGCAGGCCGGCCTTGACGGCCAGGCTGTCGCCGCTGCGCTGCGCGCCCCACACCGGGCGCGTGGACGCGGGCGCGCCGCTGTTGGCGAACAGCGGCGCATCGAGGTTGCCCTCGGCCACGGGCGACGGCAGCTCGCGCGTGGGAAAGCGCTGTGCGAGTTCGTCGATGACCGGCGGGTACAGCGCGAGCACGCCGTCGAACAGGTCGCGCCAGGTCGCGGGCTTGCGCGCCAGCGACTCGACCACGGCCCAGGTCAAGAGGCCCTGCGGCCGGGCACTGCGCGCCTTGCGCGGCAGGCGCAGCTCGGGCGTGATCTGGTGGCTTTCGGATGCGAACAGCGCCACGTAGCGGGCGCGCGGCACGGCGTCGCCGGTCGCTGGCGGAGACAAGGACCGTGCCGTCGACGCACCGCCCGCAAGCTGCGTCGCGCGCAGGCCGCGCCAACGCACCTCGTCGTCGGTCGGCCCCTCGGCGGTCGCGGGCGCATCGCCCGTGCCGCGCGTCATGGAATTGGCGGAGCAGGTGTCGAACACCGAGGCGACGAACACGTTCTTCGCGAGGAAGGCCTGGATCCAGGCGTCGAAGTCGACGTCGCGCAGGTCGCCGCTGAGCGCGGCATCGGCGCCGAGCGTGCCACGCACGTCGCGCGCGAGAAAGTTCTCGGACAGGCCGTCGGGCTCCTGGTAGCGCTTGGCCACGTCGCGCAGGCGCGTGCCGTGGCCGGAGAAGTACAGCAGCACGAAGTCGCCGCTGGCCGACTGCGCGAGCAGCCGCGCCAGCGCGTCGTGGATGGCCTGCGATTCGGGCAGCGCGGCGCCGGGCACGCCGTCGGCGAGCACGGCAATGTCGGGCGCGGTGAAGCCCTGCTTCAGCAAGGCATCGCGCATGAGCATCACGTCGTTGCGCGGCGCCTGCAGCCACAGGGCCTGCGGCTGGTTGACGAGTTCGGAGACGCCGACGAGCAGCGCGCGCTGCGCGGCCTGCGCGGCAGCGCCGCCCGCGCCCCACACCACCAGCGCGAGCAGGAACCGCAGGCTGCACGCGCGCCAGTTCATGGCGGCTCCGAGGCCGGTCCGGCCGATGCGACCAACGGCGACGTCGCGAGCACCGACAAAGCACCGACCGGATCGGCCACACGCAGGCGCCAGACACCATTCGGCCCCGGCCCGCCGACCACTTCGGCCGACATCGTGTGCAACAGGCGATCGGCCTCGTCGATGCGCACGCCGTCCTTCCAGCGCACGACCAGGTTGGCCTGCGCCGCGACCGGTGCGGTGGGCACCGAGCGAAAGCGCACGTCGTCGTCTTCGGTGGTGCCACGCCCGCCGATGAGCCCCACGTTCTGGATCACCGCGAACAGCGCCACCGCCGCGAAGGCCGGGCGTGCCCAGCCTTCAGCGCCGAACCAGCGGCGGATGCTGCCCCACCAGCCGTCCTCGGGCCGTGGCAGCGGCCGGGCGGGCGATGGCGATGGCGACGGCGTGGCAGGTGTCTCGTCCTGCGGTTGCGCCAACGCACGGCCCAGTTGCAGGCCGGCATCGCGGTACAGCGCCTGGTAATCGGTGCGCGGGTCTTGCGGGCCGAGCGGCGTACCAGACAGTACCGAGAACGCACCGCCCACGGCACGCAGCGCGATGCGCCCCGGCTCCGGTGCAATGGCGGACACCGCACGCGCCGCCCATTCGTCGTGCACCGCGCGGATCGCGGCGAGCCGCGTGGCCGAAACCTCGCCGAGCACGCGCGCGGCCAGCTGCGGGCAGGGTTCGAGCGTGAGCATGTTCCACGCCTGGACCACGCCGAACATCGGCTCGAAGGGCTCGTCGTCGGGCTCGAGCAGCACGTCGAAGTCCGAAGCCCAGTCGGGCTCGCCGGCGGCCATCCAGCCTTGCCAGAGGTCGCCGTGGATGCAGCGGTCGAGCAGCACGCCAAGCAGGCGCCCGTCGTGCACCACGCTCACGAGGCGGCCCGGCGCCCAGCGCGCAGTGAAGGCGCGCCGGGCGACAGCCTCGCGGCGCCGGGCCAATTCGGTCAAAGGGAGCAGCAGGTCCGACACCCCGGACGTGCCCGCGCCCGCGCTGCCGTGCGGCATCGCGACGGGTGCGGCGTCCGGCGGGGCATCGCCGGGCGGCGCGCCGGTTTCGAACGCATGGCGGATCACGCTGAGCGGGGGCCAGAGGTCGGTGGTCATGGCGTCTGTTCCTGAATGGCTATGTCTTCAGACATAAGACGCTTCAGCCCCGAGGATTTTGAAAACCTGCAGGATCGCCGCCATGTTGTCGGCCTCGATGGCGATGCCCAGGGTCTGGCCGATCCAGCTGCCGATGCGGGTCTGCGCATAGCCGGCGCCCAGCCCTTCGCGCTTGTGAACGAGGCCCAGCCGGCCGGCGCGGTAGTGGTACGAGGCGATGGCGTGGCGCGAGGCGATGCCCGACAGCCCGCCCTCGGCCTCCTGCCCGAAGCCCTCGCACAGCAGGATGCGCTCGGGCTCGGGCAGTCCGGCAATGAAGGTGCGCGCCGCCAGCTGCACGGCCTGCGCGCTGAGGCCGTGCTCGGCCAGGCAGCCGTCGAGGTCTTCGCCGGGGCCGAGTTCGTCTTCGAGCTGGGCCTCGGTGATCTGGTCGCCGATGGAGACCTTGCGGCGAAACGCGCTGGCGCGCGTGCAGTCGATGAGGTAGCGACGGAAGTACGCGCACAGTGCGAAAGCGGTGGACGGCGCGCTGTGGCCGGCACGCTCTTCCGACTCGTCGGGGTCGGCATCGAGCCGCAGCACCTTCACGTAGATGAACTGCGCCACCAGCTCCTGCCGCCCTTCGCCCAGCACCTGCAGCTCGGGTGGGTTGCAGGCCACGAGCGCATCGCCCACGATGCGGTACATCGTGCCCATGTCGTCCGAGGACAGCGTCTGCCGGCGCCGCCAGAGGCGGACGAGTTCAGAGCTTTCCGCGGACGAAAGGGTTTCCTGCATGAAGGGCCAAGGGGGTCTAAAGAAACGGGATCAGTCGTCGACGCAGACGCCTTCCGTGGGCACCAGGCACTGCGGAAGATTCGCGCCGACCGGCCCGCCGCGCGTGCGGATCGCACCCGACACCGCGGCCTGCGCCACGGCGAGGCCGCGCGGCAGAAGAATCCACAGCTGCCCGCGTTCCTTCATGCGGCGCGCGTTGGTGGCGGCCTGCTGGCCGTTGCCGAAGAAGTAGTCGGCCCGCACCGCGCCGCGGATCGCGCCGCCGGTGTCCTGCGCGATGGTCAGGCGCTGCATGGGGGCGCCGCTGCCGGGCGTGCGCGTCGACACGAACACCGGGTAGCCCAGCGGCGTGCTGCGCGGATCGACCGCGATCGAGCGGCCGGCCGACAGCGGCACGCCGAAGGCGCCCACCGGGCCGCCCGCGGGCGAGGTCGATTCCTTGAAGAACACGTAGCTCGGGTCCTTGATGCCGCTGCCGGTCACCGCGCCGGCCGTGCGACGGCCCGGCACCACCACGGCGCCGCTGGCCGTGGGCCGTGCCAGCGTGAAGCCGCGCGTGCGGATCACGCTGTTGTCGATGGCGCCCGTGTCTTCGTCGTCGCCGTCGTCCAGCGTCAGCTCCAGCGAACCGCCGCGCACCTTGACCGCGCTGCGCGGCTTGCCGTTGGCAGCCCGCGCGATGGTCGGGCGGAAGGGCTGGCCGTTCTGCTCGGCGTAGGCCACGCGCACGATCTCGCCGCTGGGCAGCTTGATGCGGCCCGAGCCCTGGATCTGCATCTCGTACAGCGCCGTGGCGCTGCTCACGAAAGCCAGCACCTTGGCGTTGGGCGCGCCCTTGGTCTCGATCTCCTCGCGCGTGTAGTACGGCAGCAGGCGCTTGCCGTCGATGCGCAGGCGC
Organism: Variovorax sp. Root473; assembly: GCF_001426505.1. Classification (GTDB taxonomy): domain Bacteria; phylum Pseudomonadota; class Gammaproteobacteria; order Burkholderiales; family Burkholderiaceae_C; genus Variovorax. The sequence continues at coordinate 411,117 of NZ_LMEV01000020.1, read as the reverse complement.
ACCTTGCGGTCGAGCGTGTCGCGGGTGATGGCGGAAAGGTCGAGCGCGTACAGGCCCGGTGCGCCCATGTCGCGCGTGCTCAGGCCGCTTTGCACGATCACGTTGCGGCCCTCGACCTTGGCGGCCACCGTGCCGCTGCCGGCCGGGAGCCTGCGAGCATCGACGAACAGCATGTCCTCGGGCTGGCCGTAGACCGGGTAGATGAACGGGGCGCCGTAGGTGCGGCTGCCCGCGATCTCGGGCTCGAAGTAGCCGGTGACCACGCCGTCGGGCTTGCGGTCGTCGTCGCGGATCTGGTAGGCCGAGAACTCGCGCTCGAAGAAGCCGCGAATCGCCTGCGTGCTCTTGCCGTCGACCTTCAGCGCACGGTCGCACACATCCTTCCACTCGGCGCCGCGGCCGTTGAGCACCTTGCAGCTGCCGAGAAAGGCCGGCCAGCTTTCCGAGAAGTCGTCGCGTGCCCAACCCGGCACGGCATCGAAGCCGACCGAGGTGTAGGTGGCGAGCTGGGTCGAGAAGGTGCGCGCCTGGCCAGCCACGCTGCCGCCCGTGGGGCGGGCAGGCGCAGGCTCGGTCGTGGCGGGCGTCGTGGGCGTGAGGGGGGCAGCAGTGCTCGCGGCGGGCGGCGGCGTGTGGGCGCAGGCGGCCAGCAGCGCCAGCGCGATCACGGCGGCCGTGCGGCAGAGGGGGAGCGCGAAGTGCGGCGACGGTGACGTGTGCATGAAAGTCTCCTGGTCGTGGAAAGGAGGCCGAAGCGGCCGACGCTCTACAGACGATTACTTCTCGACGATTTTGAAATTCGCGACGCCATAGACGTCGTTGCACGGCGTGGCGCCCGGCGCGCAAACCGGCTTGCCCAGCAGCGGCGATGGGCCGGTGCCGCGCGTGGCTTCGAGCGCCGAAAGCACCGGCAGCGGGAACTGCGGAAACACGCCCTCGTTCTGCACGCCGGCGTCGCCGAAGTCGCGTTCGTGCTCGCTCACGAGCACCGCGAACTGGTTGGTGCCGGCCGGCCCGCCAGCGTCCATCGGCCACGACGCGCGCGGCAGCGCGAGCGTGCCGTTGGCGGTGATCTTGTTGTACTTGTCGAGCAGGTTCGGGAACAGCAGGAACATCTCGCCGCCGCTGGACAGCAGGAACACGTAGACGAAACCGTCGCGCTTGCTGCGCACTTCGAAGGCCAGCCGGTCCTTGCCGATGGCGACCTCGGCCTTCTTCGGTGCGGCCGTGACCTCGAAGCCCGGCGCGGCACCGGCGGCGAGCGATTGCAGCGACTCGACAGCGGTGCGCGGCTTGGGTGGCGCAGGCGGTGGAGGCGGTGGAGGCGGCGGTGGTGGGGCCTCGGCGATGGAGGTGGGGGCGTCGGTGGGCGGTGCGGGTGTGGCGGTTGGCGCCGTCTTGCCGGCATCGCCCTCGCCGCCGGAGCGGCCCATGACCCACCACCCACCCCCTGCCGCGACGACCAGCACGGCGGCTGCGATGGCGTCGAGGACGGCCTTGTGGTTGCTGCCGCCGCTCCTGCCGTTGTTCGTGGCAGGTGCCTTCGCGGCGAGGGGCTTCGGCATGTGCGCCGTGCCGATCACGGTGGGCCCATCGGCGCCCGATGGACTGCTGCTGCTTCGCGCGCCCGACGGCGGCACGGTGCGCGGCGTGGGCGCGACGCTGTGGCCGACCTCCAGGCCCAGCGCCGCGCGCAGTTCCGCCATCGACTGCGGCCGCGCCTCGGGCCGCACGCCCAGGCCCGCATCGATCGCCGCGAGCAGCCGGTCGCTGTAGCGCTGGCGCAGGATGTCGTTGCCCGCGAGTGGCACGTAGCTGTCGGACAGCAGCCGCGCCACCGACGGCGGCGGCGCGCGGCCGCACACGGCGACGTGCATCACGGCGGCGAGTGCGTAGACGTCGGTCCATGCGCCCTGCGACATGTCGGGCATCTCGGCGTACTGCTCGATGGGCGCATAGCCGGGCTTGAGGATGACGGTGATCGCCTGCGTCTTGTCGGTGATCACGCGGCGCGCGGCGCCGAAGTCGAGCACCACCGGGCGGCCGGAGCCTTCGAGCAGGATGATGTTGTCGGGAGCGATGTCGCGGTGGTAGCAGTGAGCGCCGTGCATCACCGCGAGGGCCTGCGTGACGCCGTCCATGATGCGGGTGAGCCAGGCTTCGTCGACGCCTGCCGGGATGGCGACGAGTGCCTCTCGCAAGGTGTCGCCCTTGTAGAAGGGCATGACCATGTAGGTGGTGCCCTTTTCTTGCCAGAAGCGGTAGACCTTGAGGAGCGAGGGATGGTCGAACTGGGCGAGGAGGCGGGCTTCGTTGATGAAGCTGCGCATGCCTAGGTCGAAGGTCTCTCTGTGTCTTTCTGACAGGGGGACGACGGTGCCGTCTTGCTGTCTTGTCGATAGCGATGTCGGCAGGTATTCCTTGATGGCTACTACGCGTTCGAGGGTGTGGTCCCAGGCTTCGTAGACGACGCCGAAGCCGCCCTGGCCTACGACGCGGGTGATTTCGAATTCGGCGAGGCGGCTTCCTACGGGGAGGAGGCCGGCTTCGTGTGTGCCTGTGGCGGGGCTGGTGACGGGGGTGCCTGAGGGTGTGGTGAGGCCGCCGGCGGTGATGACGGTAGCGCCTGTGTCGGCGCCGCCTGTGGATGGCATGGGGCGGGAGACGACTCGGGTGCGGTCGTCTTCGGGTGGAGGGGCGTTGTCGGTCATTGACCTGCTCCTGCTGGGCGAACGCCGCTTTGGGATTGCTTTCCGG
>NZ_LMEV01000020.1:407925-408355 GCF_001426505.1 Variovorax sp. Root473 | reverse complement strand
CTTCGCCAAAGAAACGTAGGNCAAAAGAAAGGCGACCCTGCTGTCTGCGTCCCTGCGCTTCGCTTCGGGCAACCTGCGGTGCTCACGTTTCGCGGGGTCTCGCAGAACTCGCTTCGCTCAGACAGCTGCGAGCCCTGATCCGCGAAACGCTCCGCTCCTCGGCGCATACAGAAGGGGTTTGGATACCAACGGGCCTTTGCTTCGCTCGGCCAGTGAGCAGCAGCAGGCGCTTCGCGCCTGCTGCTGCTCGCATGGGGCGTGACGTTGAAATGGGCAGGGCGCTGGCGCAGGTGCAGACACATGTACACGTGCGAGTGCGAGTGCGAGTGCGAGTGCGAGTGCGAGTGCGAGTGCGAGTGCGAGCAAACCCGTGACATCAGGCTGCTGGAAGTTCCCGGGCCGAGCGAAGCAAAGGCCCGAAGTTCCCCCT
>NZ_LMEV01000020.1:0-407909 GCF_001426505.1 Variovorax sp. Root473 | reverse complement strand
TTTCTTTTGGCGAAGCAAAAGAAAGTAAGTCCGCCGCCGGGCGGAACTCCCGGCCTCGGAAAGGAAAAGAAAGCACCGCCCTCATTCCCCACCCCCAAGAAACAAAGCCTCAAACTGCAAATCCCGAGGAAGCCCAGTAGCCAACATCCGAACCCCACCTTCCAAAGAAGGCGTCTCCATCCAAAGCGAGGTTCCAGCCAAAGGCAGCTCGAGCGATCGGCCCTCAACAGCGGCCTCATCGGCAGCAGAAGTCACAAACAACTGAGCCAGCGCCGCATCAAACCGCAGCGCATCCAAATCCCCTTCAAGCCCTTCCAACACAGCCTGCGTCCCCAACGCCCACCACCGCAGCGCCGCAGCCAACGCCGCTCCATTCAAGACATCAGAGGAAGAAGCACCTTCATCCAGCTCAACAGCCAGAGTGAACGGAAAGTACCGCCCCACCCCATCCACCGAAGGCATCAACACGCCCATCCACGCCCGCTCCCCCACCACCTGCGCGCCCAGCGCAAAGCACCACACAGGCGCTTCCAGGTAGTGCGAAGTCCAATCCGCATGCCGATCCCGCAGCCGTGCCAACCCGCGCTGCAACCACGGGTCCCACACCGAGCGAAACGACTCCGGCAACCGCCGATGCGCAAAGTCCCCCATCCCCGGCAACTTCCCGAACCAGCCGGGAAGTTCGTCCGAAACGAAGAGAGAAGAAGAGGCCAGGCTCACAACCCCTCCGGACAAGAAAACTCCCGCAGCTCCTTCAGCCGGATCGGATGCTGCACGCTGTTCGTCGTCACCTCGAACCGCGTCTTGCGCGCCCCCACCTGGAAGGTGATGAAGAACTTCTCCGGCGCGTCACCGGCTTCCAGCTGCCCGTCATCCAGCGTACGGAACAAGGCCCAAGGCCCATCCATCGCCGACCCCGAACTCCCGGTCGTCGACGGCGGACTCACCTGAACGCGCACCTGGTTGCTGCCCTTCGGCCCCGGCCACTGCACCGCCATCGGCACCACGGGACCGTGCGCGTACTTCACGAGCTGGCCGTCGACGTCGAGGATGAACTGCGTGATGCCCGCGTCCATCTCCACCGGCTTGAAATCCAGCCGCATCGAGGGCCCACGCCCACCGCCGCGGAAGAAGATGTCCTTGATGCGCGCCGCGCGCTCGAACTGCGCCAGCGCCTGCGTGGTGATCGCGCCGCGCTCGGCCACGGGCTTGTAGCGCCACGGTCGCGTGCTGGTGTCGACGATGGCGGCCAGTCGCTTCTGGAAGAAGTCGTCCATCAGGCCACCGGCGCCGAACATCTGGCCGAAGTCCTCGGGCAGCACGTCGCGCTTGCTGCTTTGCACGAACGGGTAGCGGCCCGCGATGGCGCGGTTGCAGAACTCGGTCACGGGGCGCAGGTCCTGGCTCAGGTTGCCACGCTCGGCCACCTGCGCCTGCGCGGCGCCGGTCTGGCTCAGGTTCTCGATCATGCTGCGCACCGGCTCGGGCAGGCGGCCCGCGTCCGACTTGAGCTTGCCGGCCACGTCGCCGGGCGGCGGCGAGGTGCGGCCCTTCACGGCCGTGTCGACGGCGTTGAGGTACACGTACACCTCGTTGAAGAGCTTGAGCGCATCGTCGATCGGCGCGGGCTGGTTCGGGCCGCCCGCAGTGACAAGGCGGCGCAGCGACTCGAAGCGGTCGTCCACGATGCTCTCGATGCGCTTGCCCGGCGCCACCTGCTTGCCGGGGTCGCTGCCGAACAGGTCTTCCAGGCCCTTGCGCGTGTTGCGCACGGTCTCGGTGGCCTTGCTGACCACGTCCTTGTTGGCATCGGCCGCGGGAATCAACGTGGTCTGCTTGACCACCGCACGCAAGAAGTTCGCGAGCGGCGAATCGACGCCCGACAGGATGCGCGCGGTCTCGATGTTCTTCTCCAGGCCGCTGACGCGGATCAGCCGCACGTCGGCCAGCAGCGCCTCCCATTGCTTGACGTACTCCTCGAGGTACAGGCGCCGCACGCGGTCGGTGAGCGCGCCCAGCGCCGCGGCATCGCGCAAACGTTCGCTCGCGTTGCGGTCCTGGCCGAGCACCCACGGGTCTTCCGCGGCGAGCAAGCCGGTGAGCACGACGACCTCGTTCTGGAAGCGCTTGTGATACCCGTCGTAGGTGAACATGCCCGGCACGCCCTCGCTCAGCGGCTTGCCGCTGATGCGCTCGAACACGAGCGGGCCTGAGGGGCCGGTGGCCTGCGCGACGCTGAAGCCCGGGATGTCCTTGGTGGCGCGCTGGCGCTTGAGGCGGCTGAACACGCGCTGCTCCAGCGGGTAGCTCGCGAGCACGGCGCGCACGCTGCGCACCAGGTTCTCGTCCATCTTGAGCGGCGAGCGCGGCGGGCCTTGGGCGATGAGCACGTCGAGCTGGTCTTCGAGCGCCTTGCGCTGGTCCTCGGGGATGCCGCGGTCGAGGTTGCGTGCCCAGTCGAGCGTGATCCAGGCTTTCAGCGCCTCGGCGTCGAAACGCTCGGGCTGGTAGAGCATCAGGTAACTCTTGAGGGCCTCGTAGGTGAACTCGAGGTTGTCCTTCTGCGCGGTGCGCAGCTGGTCCTCGATGCGCTTGGCGATCTGCGGCAGGAAGGCGTCGTTGAGCGCACGCTGGTGCGTGAGCATCGCGGCCGCATCGAGCTTGTCGCCCTGGTACAGGCCCAGCGTCATCGACAGCGGCTCGTCGCCCTGGCGGTTGTCGGGCGTCTTCCAGATGTCGCGCAGGCCCTGCAGCACGGGCGCGACCTCGACCAGGTTCTGAACGCGCGTCGGCAGCGCGGCCAGGGTCTTCTGCGCGGGCTCGACGCGCGCCTCGACCGACTTCAGGTAGTTGTGGTTCTGCCAGGTGCTGTAGCCCCAGGCGGCGATCAGGCCGACGGTGAGCAGCGTCATCGCAGCCACGCCTGCCAGGCGCAAGGTGTTGCGGCGGCGCTCCAGCTTCACGTCGGCGCCGGCCAGGCGCTGTTCGGGGAACACCACCTCGCGCAGCAGCGCGGTGAGGAAGTAGCTGCGCCCGCTCGACTTCTGCGGCGCGAGCATGGCGCGCTCGATGCCGAAGCTGCGCGCCAGGCTGCCCATCACGCGGTCGATCGGGCTGCCCTCCTGCGTGCCGCTGGTGAAGTACACGCCGCGCACCCACGGCGGCTGCGCAAAGCGCGAGCCGGTGAACACCTGTTCGAGCAGGTCGGACAGCAGCGGGCCGACCGAGCCGAACTGCGCCGGAAAGCCGAAGATCGCCGCGCGGCGCGTGCCGTCGGTCTCGCGCTGCATGCGCGCGATGAGGCCGTCGTTGACGCGGTTGTGCAGCAAGGCGAACTCGCGCTGGAAGGCGGCCGACAGGCCCTTCTCTTCGAGCTGCAGATTCTCGTCGGCCGGCAGCGTGAAGCCGAAGACCTGCGCGCGCTGCTCCTTGCCGAGGTCGTCGAAGTAGTCGGTGAAGCCGTAGAGCAGGTCGCTCTTGGTGACGAGCACGTACACGGGCAGGCGCGTGGTGAGCTTGCTGTCGAGTTCGAGCAGCCGCGCGCGGATCGACGCCGCGAGCTGCGTGCGCGCCTCGGGGCCCTGGCTCAGCAGGTCGCCCACGCTCACCGTCAGGAACACGCCGTTGAGCGGGCGGCGCGGGCGCGCCTTCTTCAGCAGGCCCAGGAAGCCTTCCCACGCACTCTTGTCTTCCGACTGGTGGCTGTCCTGCGTGGTGTAGCGCCCGGCGGTGTCGATGAGCACGGCCTCGTCGGTGAACCACCAGTCGCAGTTGCGCGTGCCGCCCACGCCACGAATGGCACCGGGGCCGAACTTCTCGGCCAGCGGGAACGAGAGGCCCGAGTTGACGAGCGCCGTGGTCTTGCCCGCGCCCGGTGCGCCGATGAAGACGTACCACGGCAGGTCGTACAGGTAGCTGCCGCCCGAGATCGACAGCCAGTCGCGCCAGCCCGGCTTCTTGCCGGCGGCGTGCAGGCGCATCTGCTTGAGCGTGGCGACGGCTTCGCTGAAGCGCGTGTCGAGGATCTTCTGTTCGCCGTCGACCGGTGCGCCGGTCTTGGCGGCGGCCGGCGCCTTCATGAGGCCGTCGGTCAGGTGCTGGCTGGCGCGGCGCGCGCGCCAGCGGCGGTACAGCGCGCGCAGCAGCACGCCAAGCACGATGACGCCGATGACGATGGCGCGCGCCATCTCGCCTTCGAGCGGCGCGAGCGAGCCGATCTTCACCAGCGGGCCGATCCACCAGATCAGCAGCGCGACGACGATCAGCGCCAGAAGCGTCAGCAGCAGCGGGCTGAACAGGAAGCCAAAGATTTTCTTGATCATTTCGTTGCTCCTGGAACGGGAGCAACCGGTGCAGCAGCCATGCGCTCCGGTTCGGTCAGCAGCACGATGTCGACGCGGCGGTTGCGCGCGCGGTTGGCCGGCGTGTCGTTGGCGGCCACGGGCTCGGCGTCGGCCTTGCCGTCGGAGCGCATGCGCGCGGGCTCGACCAGCGTGGAGAGCGCGCCCTTCACCGCGTCGGCGCGCGCGGCCGACAGGTGCCAGTTCGACGGATAGCGCAGCGAGCGGATCGGCTGGTTGTCGGAGTGGCCGGTGATGAGCACCTCGCCCTTCACCTCGGACAGCGCCTGGCCGATGCGACGCAGCACCGGGAGCGACGCGGCCATCGGCTCGGCGCTGCCCGAACCGAAGAACGAATCACCACGCAGGCGCACCACGCTGCGGTCGGCCTCGTCGGTCACCGTGACCAGGCCCTGCTTGATCTCGGGTTCGAGAAAACGCGCGAGCCGCGGCGACTTGGCCGGCGCAGCGGGCGGCGCGATCTGGATGTTCGGCACGCGCAGGCTCGACACGGCCGCGTAGGTGGTGTCGGAGCGGTGGTTGAGCGTGAGCCGCAGGCCGAACCACGCGAGCGCCAGCAGCAGCGCAAAACCGGCCGCGAATACCCACAGCGGCAGCGACTCGCGCAGCCGCACCGTGCCCGCGCCCTGCCCGCGCCAGTGCGGCGACAGCTCGGGCTCGACGGCCGGGCGGTCTTTCGCGATCAGGTCGGCCAGGCGCTGGCGCACCGAGTCGAGCTGCGCGCGGCCGTTGTCGACCACGCGGTAGCGGCCCTCGAAACCGAGCGCGAGCACGCTGTAGATCAGCTCGAGCAGCTGGCGGTGCGTGGGCACGTCCTGCGCGAGCTTGGCCAGCAGCTGGAACACCTTCTCGCCGCCCCAGGTCTCGTTGTGGAACTGCACCAGCAGGCTCTGCTTGTTCCAGCCGGCCTGCACGCCCCAGGGCGTGTTGGCCACGGCTTCGTCGAGCGCGGTGCACAGCACGTAGCGTGCGGCCAGCACCGACTCGTTGCCCACGCCCGCGCGGCGCGCCGCCGCATCGAACTGGTTCACCGCGTCGGCGGTGGACGCGCGCAGCGCCGGCACGTTGGGCGGCTGTGCGAGGTTGCGCAGCTTGCCGATCAGCACCAGCAGCTTGCCCGCGGCCGACACCAGCGGATTGAGCAGGCCGATCTCGCCCACCTCGGCCACAGGCGTCGGATCGGCGCCGCCGAAGAACGGCGCAGGCGCAGCAGCAGCCGGCGGCGCACCACCCGGCGTGCGCGGCTTGGGCTTGATGACCGTGCGCTCGGACTCGAAGGCCGCGAAGGGGTCGGGAGGAGTGCTCATGGTGATGGTCCGTGTCCGTCAGCCGGAGGCGGCTAGGAACGAATGGCCCAGAACGCCAAGTCGAGGCCGGGAAAATCGCCCGCGATGTGCATCGCGATGCCGCCCGACTGTTCGAGCTGACGCCACAGGTCGCTGTTGCGCGTTTCGAGTTCGAAGTAGTTGGCACCCGTGTGGAAGGGAATCTGGCGCGGCGCCACTGGCATCGGCGTCAGCGTGACGCCGGGCAGCGCGAGGTTCACGAGGTCGCGGATGCGCTCGACCGGGCCGATCTTCACCTGCGTGGGAAAGCGCGCGCGCAATGCCTCGCTCGGCATGTTCGCGTTCACCGCGAGCACGAAGGTCGCCTTGCGCTGCAGTTCGACATCGGTCACCACCGCCACGCGCACGCCGTGCTTGCGGTCGTGCAGGTCGATGCGAATGGCCGACTGCTCGAACACCATCGACAGGCTGCGGCGCAGGTCGTCCATCACGGGGCGGAAGCTCAGCGCGAGGTCGTCATGGATGTAGGGCCCGAAGCGCGTCACGCGGCGCGTGTCACGAAAACTCGCGAGGTCGCCGGCCAGCCCGAGCGCGTGCTCGAAGAAATGCTGCGGATGCAGCATTGCGCTCCTGGCCAGGTGCGCAAAGATCGCCTCGTTGCGGTTCACCGCCTGCAGCAGCATGAAGTCGGCGATCTCGGCCACGCCGCCCGTTCCGCCCTGCGTCATGCGCCCCGCCAGCGCTTCGCCACGCTGGCGCAGCAGGCCCAGCAGCTCGTCGAGCCAGGCGCGGATCACCGCATGGCCGGCCACGTCGAGCAGCGGCGGCAGCATCGTGCGGTCGAGCTGCACCTGGTTGTCGACCCGGCGCTCGACCACGCGGGCCACGCCCAGGGTCGCCCAGGCGTCGGTGGCTTCGCTGGCGCGCATCAGGCGCGTGTGGAGCTGGCCGAGTTGCAGCATCGCGGTGCGCTCGCCAGCCGTGTTGGAGTCGGGCACGTCCGACTCCAGCACGCGGTGACGCACCAGCTCCTCGTACTCTTCAGCGTCGGCTTCGCGCGCACCGGCGCGGCGCAGCGGCAGCGCCAGCACCACCGCTTCGTCGCGCATGGACGCAGGAATGTCGATGGGCTCGGGCAACGGATCGACCGCCGGCATGTCGAACACCGTGCCATCGCCGAAGATGCCCACCGCCCGCACCAGCGCCAGCTTGCCCAGCGTGAGCGCCGCCGCGTCGATCTCGACCTCGGCGAATCCCCAGGCGTAGGGCGTGGTGGTGCGCAGCAGCACATGCCGCGCATGGTCGGCATGGCGCTCGCTTTGCTGCAGGTGCTGAGGCTGCAACAGCATCCCCTCGCTCCAGACCACTTTGGTTCGCCAACTCATCCGCACTCCGTCTACGGCAAGGGTGCCGGGAAGTAAGAAGAAACACGAAGTTTCCGGCGCGGGGGGCTGCGGGCAAATCCGTCTAATGGCCTAGACGGCGGTGATTTGCGTACGGCAAAGGGAGTAGATGGCCAGCGAGGACGCATCGAAAGCGCGCATGCGAAGCGAGGCGACGCGGCCCCGCAACTTCTTCTCTAGCGAGGTGCAGCAAAGCCGCGCAGCGCTTCCACCTGCGCCGCATACGCTTTCTCGATGCGCTGCAACCGCTGCTCGCGCGCCGCGTCGTTGACCCATGCTGCCGACAGCGCGCGCTGCCTACCCAGTTGGTATTCCAGCTTGGCTTCCGGCAACAACGCGCTGTCGTCCGCCGCGACATAGCCGTAGGCCGCGCGCAGGTCTTTCAGCACTTCGCGCTCGGCATCGCCGCGCGGTCCCTTGCCTTTGCCATAGCCGACCAGGAAGGCCTGCAGCTTCGCCTGGAACTCGGGCGGATAGTCGCGGCGCACCACCATCGGGGCACCGGGCGGCGGCTCGGATTCCCAGATCACCTGCAGCCTTGCCGCCTCGACCGGAAACTGCTCGCGAAAGCGCTCGAAGTCGGTGGTGTTGTTGGTGGCGACATCGGCATCGCCATTCGCCACGGCCAGCGCGGTGGCCTGGTGCGTGCCGACGAACTCGCTGCGAAAGCGGGTTTCCATCTCGATGTGGTTCGGCAGGAAGAGTTGGCTCTGCGGCACGATGAAGCCGGTGACCGAACGGCTGTCGCCGCGCGCGAGCCGCCAGCGTTCGGGCTGGGCCAGCAAACCCTCGAGCGTGTTGAGCGGCCCGGCCTTGCGCGCGAGCAGCACGGCGCGGTGCTCGGGCATGCCGTCGCGCCGCGCGATCTGCGCGACGACCTTCATGCGCCGCTGCATCACCGCATCGAGCGCCATCTTGGCCGAGAGAAAAGCCATGTCGATCTCGTCGCGGCCGATGGCGCGGTCGAGTTCTTCGTACGACGGCACCGAGTACGCGCTGACGGGAAGGCCGAGCGCGCGGCTCATGTCGGCCATGAGTGGCGTCCAGAACGCACGCGACTCGACGGTGCCGCCCAGCGGCAGCACGCCGAAGCGCACTTCCCTGATCGCCGACGCAGCCTTGGCAGGAGGCGCAGGCTGCGCGTGCGCCGACCATGGCGCCACCAGCATCACCAGCGACGACGCGGCCATCGCGAGCATCGTGCGCCGGTTCAAGGGCTCACATCCTTCAGCACGGCGAGCTGCTCGGCGTAGCCGTTCTCCAGCCGCTGCAGCCGCGCCTGCCGCGCTGCGTCGTTGACCCATTGCGCGCTCTTCGCGTTCTGCATTGCGAGCTGGTAGGCGAGCCTGGCGGCGGGCAGCAGCGAGCTGTTGTCGGCCGCAACGAAACCGGCGAGGTCATGCAGCGACTTGAGCACCAGGCGCTCGGCGTCGCCGCGCGGCCCCTTGCCGCGGCCGTAGGCGACCAGGAAAGCCTGCACGCGTTGGCGCAGTTCGGCCGGGTACTCACGGGCCACGACGATTTGCGCATGCGGGATCAGTTCCGACTCCCACAGCACCTGCAACCGCTGTGCCTCGGCGGGAAAGCGGGCCTTGAAGCGCTCGAAATCGGCCGAGTTGTTGGTGGCCACGTCAGCCTCGTTGTTGGCCACGGCCAGCGCGGTGGCCTGGTGCGTGCCGACGAACTCGCTCAGGAAGCGCGTCTCCATGACGATATGGTTCGGCAGGAAGAACTGCAGCTGCGGCACGATGAAACCCGACACCGACTGCCGCTCGCCGCGCGCCAGACGCCAGCGCTCGGGCTGCTCGATCAGGTCTTTCAGCGTGTTGAAGGGCGGCGCCTTGCGCGCAAGCAGCAGGCCGCGGTAGCCGGGCAGGCCGTCGTGCCGCACGACCTGGGCCACGACCTTCATGCGTTTCTGGCTCACGGTGTCGAGGGCCATCTTTCCGGACAGGAACGCCATGTCGACTTCGCCGCGCTGGATGGCCTGCTCCAGCGCCTCGTACGAATTGACCGAGAGCACGCTCACCGGCCGCTGGATGGCGCGGCTGAGTTCGGCCAGCAGGGGGTCCCAGTCGCTGCGCGACTCGAAGGCCCCCCCCAGCGGCAGGATGCCGAAGCGCACCGGCGCGTCCGTTGCGGGCCCAGGAGCCGGCGCCTGGGCCGTGGCCAGCAGCGGCAGCAGCAGCCCCATGGCAAGCACCAGGGCCACAGGGCGGCCGGTCTGGAGGAAATGGCCGAAACGACGCAAGAAAGCCTGCATGGGGACATCGGAAGACAAAGGCCCGCGACGAACCGGCGGGGACTGGCATGGGCGACGCGGACGCCATTACATCGCAAATAGCGGCTTTTTTCGTGCTGTTTTCCGCACTTCCCTGATCGGATCGACGGCCCTAAGCTCGCCCCCATGCGCCCAAGGCCTTCATGAACTGGAACTTCCGCCTCCTGCGCGGGCTGGCCCGCCTCACCTTCGCCCAGCAGCTGATCCTGCTGGCGCTGGTGCCAGCCACGGCGGCCACGCTGGTGGCCATCGCGGTGCTCACGCGCCAGCACCTGGGCAACCTCACCGAGCTGATGCGCGCCAACGCACAGACGGTGGCGCTGCAGGTGGCCACGGTGGCGCAGGCGCCGCTGACGCGCATGGACCGCCGCGCGCTGGCGCGCACCGCGCAGACGGGCATGTACCAGCCGCACGTGCAGCAGGTGCAGATCTGGACCGAGGACGGCGAGATCGTCGCCAACTCCGAAACCGTCGATCGCCGCCGCGGCGAGGGCCTGCAGGTGGTGGTGCCGATCGTCAGCGACAACGGCCGGCACAACGGCAAGGTGATGGTCGAGATCGGGCTGGACGCAGTGCAGAGTGCGCGCCGTTCAGTGTGGATCAACGTGGCGCTGGTGCTGGCCGTGAGCCTGCTGGGCGTGGGCCTGGCGGGCTGGTGGGCGGCGCGCCGCATCAGCGAGCCGATCCGCGCGCTGGGCGCGGCGGTCGACCGGCTCGGCGCGGGCGAAAACGCGAGCGTGGCCATCGAAGGCACCTCCGAGGTGCGCCACCTGCAGCATGGCTTCAACCAGGCGGCGCGCGCGCTGGCCGAAAGCCACCGGCTGCTGCAAAGCCGCATCACCGAAGCCACGGCCGAGCTGGCACGCAAGAACCAGCTGCTCGAAGTGGCCAGCCAGGCCAAGACGCGGCTGCTGGCCGCCGCCAGCCACGACCTGCGCCAGCCGCTGCATGCGCTCACGCTGTTCTCCGACGGGCTGGCCAACGGCGAGACCGACCCGGTGAAGCTGCAGCGCATCGGCCACATCCGCGAGTGCGTCGATTCGCTCGACCGGCTGTTCTCGGAGCTGCTCAACCTGTCGCAGCTCGATGCCGGCGTGCTGCAACCGCAGTGGGCCGACTTTCCGCTCGACCGGCTGTTCGAGGAGATCAGCCGCAACTTCCGTCCCGTGGCCGAGCAGCAGGGTCTGCGGCTGGTGGTGCGCAAGACCGAACTGTGGGTGCGCTGCGACTACGTGATGCTTTCGCGCATCCTGAACAACCTGGTGTCGAACTCGCTGCGCCACACGGTCGCGGGTGGCGTGCTGATCGGTGCGCGCGCACGCGGCAAGGGCGTGCGCATCGATGTGGTCGACACCGGCGTGGGCATTGCCGCGCAGCACCAGGCCCGGGTGTTCGAAGAGTTCTACCAGGTCGAGGCGGCCAGCCGCAGCAACGCACCCGGCGGCGCGCGCGGCATGGGCCTGGGGCTGGCCACGGTGCAGCGGCTGGCCGAGTTGCTGAACACGCGCGTCGAACTCAGCTCGCGCCTGCACAAGGGCACCTGCGTGCGCGTGCAGGTGCGCGCCGCGCCCGCCGCGCTGCAGGCACCGATGGCCCCGGCACCCGCTGCGGCCACTGCCGCCAACGACAACAGCAGCAGCAGCAACGCCGACAGCCTGGCGCAGCTGCGCATCCTCGTCATCGACGACGAGCGCACCATCCTCGAAGGCCTGAGCGTGGTGCTCGCCAACTGGGGCGCCACGGTGCTGGCCGCGCAAACGCGCGCCGAGGCGCTGGCGCTGGCCGACCACTGGGACACGCCGCCCGACGTGGTGGTGAGCGACCTGCTGCTGCAGGGCGGCGACAACGGCCTGGACGTGATCGCCGCGCTCGAGCGCCACCCCAACGGCATCGGCGCCGGCACGGCGCGCCTGCTGGTGACCGGCGAGACCAAGCCCGACCGCCTGCGCGAAGTGGCGGCCGCCGGCATCGCCGTGCTCTACAAGCCGGTGTCGCCGCGCGTGCTGCGCCAGGCAATCCAGGCACAGCGCGCAGCCGCACTGACGATCGCGGCCAGCCTCTGACCACGGATTGCGGTAGGCGCCGGGTAGTCCGTCGGACATAGGCCAAGCAGCCGCCGCGGTGTGATCTTCCTCACACCCGCGGGCCCTCGCATGCGCGGGCATAAGCCCTCCGCCTTATCGCGGGAAACGGGACGCGTCCTTACATTGGGTCATTGCCGCTTGCTGCCCAAAGCAGTCCATGTCCGTCGCCGAGAACCCTCCCATTCCGCTTTTCTTCGGAAGAGTGCACCGTGCTGTCCACGCCCTGCTGGCCTGCGGCCTCGTGCTGTGCTTGACCGCCGTGCCGTGTGGTGCATCGGCGGCCAACCTGACGGTGCTGGTCGGCGACGACCAGGCCGCATCGGCGGAGTTCGTGCAGCAGCTGCGCAGCGACCAGTCGTCCGGCAGGTTCGACCTCGTGCGCATCGCGCCGGGCGCGGCTGAACCGGCCGACACCGAACCCGCCGCCAATGCCGGTGTGCGCACCCGCAGCCTGCGCCCCCCCGGCGACGCAGGCCTCACCGTGGCGGTCGGCACCGCCGCCGCGCGCGCCGCCCTCGAGCGCCCCGGCGCCGAGCCGCTGGTGCTCGCGATGCTGAGCCGGCTCGAGTACGAGAACCTCAAGGCCGCCACTCCCTCCGCCCTGCGCCGCGGCGACCGGCGCGTGGGCGTGCTGCTGCGCGACCCGGCCATGGCCGACCAGCTCGCGCTCGTGAACGCCGTGCTGCCGCAGAAGCGCCGCCTGGGCGTCATCGCCACGCCCGAATCCGAACCGCTGGTGCGCGAGCTGCAGCGCGCTGCGCAGACCGCCTATCCCGCCTGGGACCTGCAGGTCGAGATCGCGCCCGACGCCCGCTCGCTGGCCGCCGCGCTGCGCGCCCTCGTGCCGCGCAGCGACGCCCTCATGGTGCTGCCCGACCTGATCGGCGACAGCCAGG
Organism: Variovorax sp. Root473; assembly: GCF_001426505.1. Lineage (GTDB taxonomy): Bacteria > Pseudomonadota > Gammaproteobacteria > Burkholderiales > Burkholderiaceae_C > Variovorax. The sequence continues at coordinate 395,598 of NZ_LMEV01000020.1, read as the reverse complement.
CCGCGACGCTCTCGGTGCTGCATGCCGGCGCCGGCGCGGGCCTGCCGGTGTTCGGCGCCAGCGAAGGGCTGGTGCGCTCGGGCGGCCTGGCGGCGGCGGTTTCCACGCCCGGCCAGCTGGCCCAGCAGGCGCGCCAGCTCGGGCAGAAGGTGGCCAGCGCCGGCAACCCCAGCGGTCCTCTGGTGGAGGCGGCCACGCCCGCCACCGTGCGGATCAACGCGACCGTGGCACGCGGGCTCGGCCTGCGTCCGCCGGAGGAACGGGAGCTCACCGAACGACTCGCCGCCCCGCGATGAGCACCACGCCGGTCGCCCCGTCCGCGCTGTCCCGACCGACGGCGGGAGCAGGCGTGGCGGTCGACTCTCCCGCCTCGCCGCCGCCGCCACCCCCACCGTCCGCCGCATCGCTCGTGGTGCGCGGCCACCTGCAGCGCGACCTGTTCCGTCTGGGCGTCGTGCCCTGCGCGGCCGTGGCGCTGGCGCTCACCGGCTGGTTCACGCACCACCGGCTGCAGACGCTCGAAGCCGCTTTCGACGCCGAAGGCCAGGCCGTCGCGAAACAGGTGGCGGCGATGTCCGACCTGAGCCTGTACGCGGGCGACCTGCCGGCATTGCAGAACGTGGCCTCGGCCGCGCTGCGCGGCGGGCAGGTGACGCGCGTGGAGATCAGCAACAGCGCCGGCGTGTACGTCACGGCCGGGCCGAAGAACGAATCGCTCGCGCAGCTGCGCATGTTCAGCGCGCCGGTCACGCTGCGCGAGGCCTCGCGTGCCAGCGCCTTCGCACCCGCGGGCTCCACCACCGGGGGCGACGCGCCCATCGGGCTGGTGCAGACCTTCCGCGACACCACCGCCTACACGCACGAGCGCAGCCGGTCGCTCATTGCCGGCATCGGCATCGCGCTGGTCGCGCTGCTGGCGGCGTGGGCCTCGGTGCGCCACATGGCGCGCACGGTGGCGCGGCCGCTGCGGCGCGTGTCGCGCACGGTGGCAGCGCTGGAAGCCGGCCACTTCGAGGTGCGCTGCGGCGTGGTCGAAGGCGGCACGCGTGGCACGCACGAGCTGGCCGTGCTCGCGCACGACATCGACCGCCTCGCCGAGCGGCTGCAATACAACCGCCAGGTGAGCGAGGAGCGCGTGCGCGAAGCCACCGCCGTCGCGCTGCAGCGCATGGCCGAGGCAGAACAGGCGGCGCTCTCTCGCGCGCGCTTCCTGGCCGCCGCGAGCCACGACCTGCGCCAGCCGCTGCACGCCATGGGCCTGTTCATCGACGGCCTGCTGCCCAGCGCCACCGAGGCACAGCGCCCCGCCGTGCTGCGGCTGCAGGAGAGCACCGGCTTCATGGGCGTGCTGCTGGACGACCTGCTCGAAATCTCGCGGCTCGACGCGCAGGTGCTCACGCCCGCCATCACGCGCGTTTCGCTCGCTGCGCTGTTCGACCAGCTCGATGCGCAGCACGCACCCGCCGCCAGCGCGGTGCAGGTGCGGCTGCGTTGGCGCGACCGCGGCCTGGCGGTGCGCAGCGACGCGGCGATGGTGCAGCGCATCGTCGGCAACCTCGTGGCCAATGCGCTGCGCCACGCGCCCGACGGCGGCACCGTGCTGGTGGCCGCGCGGCGCAGCCGGGCCGGCGTGCGCATCGAAGTGCGCGACAACGGCGTGGGCATCGCGCCCATCCACCAGGGCCGCATCTTCGAGGAGTTCTACCAGGTGGCCAACACCGAGCGCGACCGGCGCCGCGGCTTCGGCCTGGGCCTGGCGATCTGCACGCGCATCGCTGCCCTGCTCGGCACCCGCATCACCGTGCGCTCGGCATTGCAGGCCGGCAGCACCTTCGCGTTCACGCTGCCCCCTGCGCGCATGGCCGACGTGGCGCCGCCCGAGCCCGCACCGATCGCGCCCGCCCCATTGGCCGGACTGCGCTGCCTCGTGGTGGACGACGACGCCGCCATCCTCGACGGCACGCACGCGCTGCTCACGCAATGGGGCTGCGAGGTCGAATGCGTCACCACCGGCGCCGAGGCGCTCGCGCGGCTGGGCACCGGCGACATCGCCTACGACGCCGTGCTGTGCGACCTGCAACTGGCCGGCGACGCCGACGGCGTGGAAGTGATCGATGCCGCCCGCCGCCTGCAGCCCCAGGCGCTCGCCGTGCTGGTATCGGGCGCCACCGGGCCCGAGGTGCTGCAGCGGCTGCGCCAGGGCGGCGTGACGCTGTTGACCAAACCGGTGGCGCCGGCCAAGCTGCGCGCACTGCTCACCACGCGGCGCCACGCGCCCGGCGCCTGACCGCCCATGCCTGCAACCGTCGACCTGAAAGACATCCGCCCCTTCGTCGCCATGCCCTGCCACAGCGGCGCGGTCGGCACCGCGTGCGTGCGCAGCCTGCTCGGTCTCGTCAACCTCGCGTGGACCCACGGCTTCGCGATGCAGACGCGCTTTCTGGACGGCGACAGCCTCGTCACGCGCGCGCGCAACCGGCTGGCCGCCGAGTTCCTGGCCGACACGCGCTGGACACACCTGTTCTGGATCGACGCCGACATCGGCTTCGAGCCCGAGGCGGCTGTGCGGCTGCTCACTGCGGGCCGCGACGTGGTGGCCGGCGTGTACCCGCACAAGAGCGACGGCTGGCCCGACGGCGGCCTGCGCACGCCACTGCCGGCCGGCGCCACGCGCGCCGACTTCGAGGCGCTGCATGCGGCGTTTCCGGTCAACCTGAACGATGCGCGCGACGCGGGCGCGGGCGTCGACGCCGACGGTTTTCTCGAAGTGCTCGATGCACCCACCGGTTTCATGCTGATCGCGCGCCATGTGCTCGAGCGGATGGCGCAGGCGCTGCCCGAGCTGCGCTACACGCCCGACCGCATGGACGACCCGCTCGTCGCGGCGCGCCCGCACTACCGCTTCTTCGACGTGTTCGCCGAACCGAACAACGGGCGCTACCTCAGCGAAGACTACGGCTTCTGCCGCCGCTGGCAGTCGATCGGCGGACGCGTGCATGTCGACACGCGCTCGCAGCTGTCGCACCAGGGCCTGCGCACCTACCGTGGCGACTTCGCGAGAACGCTGGGGTTGGGCGGCTGAGCCGATTCCTGCAGATCGGGCGGCAAGGTGCTGCGGTCGTAGTCGCGATCGGGCGCGATGCGCACCAGCTGCAGGCCCGGCCCTTCCTCCGCGAGGTACTCATAGCCGATGGCCTGGAACTGCCGAGACGGATCGAGCCGCGTGTAGAGGTCGCGCCGGGCCACGCGGTCTTCGTGCCGGATGCTCTTCAGGTGATAGAACCGGTAGCGGCTGTAGAACATCGGGCCGTGGCGCTGCGCGTCGTCGGGCAGCCACGGGCCGTGCAGCGCAGGACTCTGGTCGAACGCGATCTGCCGCGGCAACCGGAACAAGCGCGCGCGCGACTTGCGTCCCCACGGACCATCGCTGCGCCATGCATCGGGAGAGTTCCAGAGTTCGCAGGACACGAGCGACAGGCTGGCAAGCTGGTGGTCGGGCAGCGAATCGACGGTGGCATGCAGGTGACGCAGGAACAGCTGTTCGTAGCGCTCGTCGGCATCGCACACCAGCACCCAGCCCGCGCCGTGGCGGCGTGCCGCGTCAAGCAGGCGGCGCTTGCTCTCGGTCTCGTCCCAGACGTGCGCGCCATCGTCGCGCGGTGGGTTCGACAGCAGCTCAAGCAGCATCGGCTCGCGCCGCAGGATGGGGGCTGTGCCGTCGGTCGAGCCGTCGTCGAGCGCGACGATGCCGTCCACATGGCCGCGCAGGTGGTCGAGGCAACCTGGCAGATAGCGCGCCTCGTTGCGCACCTGCATCACGCAGACGATGCGCAGCCGCGAGGTGAGACGCGGCGGGATCGGCGGGTTCTCGCACCGTGGGCAATGGAAAGCGCTGGCTTCGTGATGCAGCAGGCGCGCGCAGACCTCGCACTGGCGGCGCGAGCCCATTGGCACCACCGGTGTGGCAACGGTGGCGTGCAGCCAGACCGGTGCATCGGCGGGCCATGGGCCTGCGCTGCCGTTGCGCGCGACGCGGTCGAAATCACGGCCCCAGCCGGCATCACCGGCGCGGGCCTCGTGCGGTGTGCATCGAATCCAGTCGAGGTCGCGATCGAACTGCTCGCCGCCGGTGCGCGTTTCGTCCGACAGGTGCAGCAGGTGCGCGCCCGGGCAGGCCAGCAGCTGCCAGCCCGCCATCTCGAGGCGCACGCGCAGGTTGTCGTCGTCGCCGCCCCATTCTTCAAGCGATTCGTCGTAGCCATGGACCGCATCGAAGGCTTCGCGCGCGCAGCACAGCGAGCCGTAGAAGGTCTGCAGCAGCAGCTCGGGCGGCACCTGGCGGGCGAAGGCGGCGTCGAGCGTGTCGGCGGCGTCCGTGAGTTCGTCGAAGCGCGCGAAGCCAACACGGCCGACGGCGACGCCGCGCGCGTGCCCCATCGCCGCCCGCAGCAGCACGGCCATTGCATCGCCCGCGTAGGCGGATTCGGGCGAATGGACCAGCACGAAGCGCCCCGCACTGCAACGCACGGCGGCGTTGATGGCCTTGCACGGCGGGCGCCACGCGTGCGCGACGTCGTTCACGAGCACCTTCCAGCGAATCTGCGCAAAGCGCGCGGCCAGCGCCAGCACGCCGGCTTCTTCGCCGGGTTCGTCGAGCGCCAGCACCACCTCGATGCCGGGCCGCGCCCAGTACGCTGCATTCATCGGCAGCACGCGCTCGAACTCGGCGAGCTTGCGGTAGAAAGGCAGCACGACGCTGAGCCACGGCCGGCCCGCATCGCGCAACGAAGCCTCCAGGGCTTCCGACGTCATGATGTCCACTGCATCGCGCCTTCAGCGATGAAGCACCGGAGGTACCCATGCAAGGCTGCTACATCAACCTCGAGCGAAGCACCCGTCGCCGCGCCGCCATGGACGCGCAGCTGCAGCGGCTCGGGCTGACGGACATCCGGCGACACGCGGCCGTCGATGCGCGCACGCTCACGTCCGGCGGTGCAGCGATCACGCCCGGCGAGCATGCCTGCTTTCTCTCGCACACCGAAGCCATCACCCGCGCGAACGCCGGCGAAGCGCTGCTGGTGCTCGAGGACGATGCGCAGCTCAGCGAGGCGCTGCCGACGGTGCTGCGCAGCGGCGTGCTCGCGCAACTCGAAGCCGACGGCTGTGACATCGCGTTCCTGGAGTGCCAGCCCGTGACCGGGACGCAGCAGCTGCTCGCGCTCTGGCAGAGCCTGCAGCGACGGCTGCCGCAAGGCAGCAGCGCGCCGCGCCATGCGCTGACGGGCATCGACTTTCTCGATGCGCGCATGCTCTACAACTGGGGGGCGGTCGCCTACCTCGTGACGCCGAAGGGCCTGCGCGTGCTGCCCGCGTTGCTGCAGGAAGCGCTCGCGAACGGGCCGTCGCAACCGTACGACCTGACGCTGGGCCGCCTGTTGCGCGACGACCGCCTGCAAGGCACGGTGCTCTCGCCCTTCCTTGCCACGCCGACATTCGGCAGCCATGCCGACAGCGCGCTCGGCAACCCCGCGGACGCGGCGGCGCACGACGTGCTCGGCGGCGCGCTGCGGCGCTTGTTCTTCGCGGGGCCGATCGATGGCGTCGATGCGCAGGTCGCGCCGTGGCGGCATGCCCCACTGACCGACGACCCGCAGCTGCGACTGCTCGCGGACCTGATGGCGCAGCTCTTCGTGCTCACGGTCCGCGGCGACGCGGTGCGCTGACACGCCTTGCGTCTCAGAAGTCCGAACAGCCGTTGCGCCGCTCGGTGTTCACGCAGCTCAGCAGGTTGGGCCGCGAGCGCACGCGCGACCATTCGCGCGCCAGCACGTCGGCGCCCTGCGCCACGCGGTCGCCGTCGAGCGGGCCGGTGGCCAGGCAGATCGGCGCCTGGCCGATGTTCTTGTCGTAGAGGTACGAGGTCAGCGGCTCGCGCACCACGTCCACCGAAGGCAGCAACGGCAGCACGGGCCGCGACGGCGCGGCGGTGACCCGCAGCTCGCCGGGCACCACGCGCACCGCATAGCCTTCGGCCGAGGTGAAGCTGCCGTTGATCGGATACAGGCCCGACGGGCTGGCCAGCCCCGCCGTCGTGGACATCGACCCGCTGAAGCCCGCGCCCGTGTCGCCAAGGATCAGGCCCGTGAGGCTGTAGACGAAGAACGGGTTGGGCGCGCCCACCGCGCGCGACGCATCGGCGATCACGATCGTGGCCGTCGGCTGCTGCGCGTAGATGAAGTGGTTGTCGCCCGGCGTCACGGTCACGGTGCACAGGCCCAGGTAGGCGCAGTGATAGAAGTTGGGCAGCGGGCCCGAGCCCGCCAGGCCGCCGCGCGTTTCGCCGACCCAGGTGTCGGCCCACACGCGCCACAGCGCGCCCGAGATGCCGAAGCCCCCCGGGTTCTGCAAGCGCGCCGCTGCCACGAGGTCGGTGCCGCTGGTGCTGCTGACGGGTGCGCCCAGCGTGAGGTCGCCGCTCAGCGTGCGCACGAGCACCGTGTTCGCCGCCATCGAGTCGGCCGAGGTGACTTGCGGCAGGTTGCCCGCCGCATCGAAACCGGTGACCGACACTGGCCCGATCGTGACCGCGTTCGCATCCACATACGCAAAGCCGCCGGCCGCACCGCCGCCGACCGTGGCCACGTCGTTCGCCGGATTGCGCAAATCGACGCTGCCGTTGCGCGAGCGCGCGAGCAACGTGCCCGCCGTGATCGCGCCCGCACCCGACTGGCTCACGTTGCCGCCCGACAGCAGCCCCAGCGTCGCGGCCGAGACCGGCGCGTTGAGCGCGATGTTGCCGCCGCCCTCGTTCTGCAGCGTCAGCGCGCCCGCGGTGGAGAGCGCACCCGCCACCGTGATGTCGGCCGCATGCGTGGTGCTGCCCGCGACGATGGTCGGCGCGGAAAGCTGCGCGAACTCGGCGCCGGACACCGAGAAGCCGTTGACCGTGGGGCCGCCCAGCACGATGGGCGTGGCCGTGTCGTCCGACACGTTCATGTTGGCATCGACCCCGCCCGGGCGCAGGTCGATGGCGCCGGCCGCGACGACCGGTGCCTCGATGACGATCGAGTCGCCGCTGCCGTCGTTGCTCGCACGCAGCAGCACGTTGCCGCTGCTGCGGATGCCCGGCAGCGCACCCGGCGCGGTCGGCGATCCACCGGCCTGCAGCACGACGCCGCGGCCGCCGTTCTGCGAGCGGCCCGTCACCTCGATGTGGCCGCCGCCCGTGGTGACGAGCTGCGCGCCGTTCTCCAGCCGCACGCCGCTGTCTTCGGTCGCGCCCGGTGCCGACGGGTCGTTGTTGAAGTTGTAGCCGCGCACCGCGATGCTGCCGCTGCCGGTGGTGATGGAACTGCCGCCGTTGATGAGCACGCCGTGCGCCGCCGCGAAGGTGGACGAGGCCTGGCGCCGCGCCACGCCCTGCACCGTGACGTTGCCGCTGGTGGTGCTGATGGTGCTCGGGCCGGTCTGGCCGTCGGTGATGACCACGCCGCTGTCCCACGTGGTCGAGGTGCCGCGGATGTCCACGTTGCCGGTGGCCGTGGCGATGCGCGCGCCCTGCAGGTACACGTCGCCGCCTTCGATGCGCACGTTGCCGCCCGCGCCCGCGTCGCTCTGGCCGACGCGCGTGTCGACCTGTACGTCCCGCGCGACGACCGTGCCGGTCGGCGCACCGGGCTGGCCGCTGAACAGCGACACGCTGCCGCCGTCGGTGATGACCTGCCCGCCGTTCAGGCGGATGGAGCCGCTGCCGGGCGCGCCCGTGCCCAGCGCGTTCATCGACACGCTGCCGCCCTGCGTGAGGATGTTGCCCGCGAAGTTGATGTAGCCGCTGCTGCCCGAGGGCGTGCCATCGGGGTTGACGCCGGCGTTCATCACCACGTTCAGGTCGTCGCCGCCGGTGGCGCGGATGGTGGTGCCGGGCGTGCGCGTCTGGATGCCGCTGGCGGCGTCCAGCTGGAGCGTGAGCGGGCCCTTGGAGCCGGTGTAGTTGATGTCGACGTCGGGCTCGAGCGTGATGACGCCGCCACCGCCCGTGCCGGTGCCCGTGGAGATCCGCACGCTGGTGCCGCCGTTGAGCGCGGTGTTGATGTCGCCGTCCTCGATGGTCGAGTTGGCGAGCGCGTCATACGGGTTGCTCGGCAGCGTGCCGCCGGTGTTGCCGTGGCTGATGGTGAGGTCGAAGGGGTCGATGAACCACTGCCCCGCCGCGCCGTTCGGCGCCGACGCATCGACGCGCGCACCCCGCAGGTCGAAGCGTGCGGCCGAAGTTTCGATGCGCCCGCCGTCGCCGCCGGCCGCACCGGCGCGTGCCGACAGCTGGCCGTAGGCGCGCAGCGTCTGGGTCGCCACCACCTTGATGCTGCCGCCGCTGCCCGTACCCGTGACGTTGGCTTCGAGGCTGGTGTTCTTGCCGATGGCGACGGCATTGCTGCCTGCGATGTCGATGCTGCCGCCGCCGGTGGCGCCGCTGGCATCGAGGCGCGCCACCGCGGGCGAGCCGTCGGAGTTCGTGGCGCCGTCGATCAGCACGTTGCGCCCCTGCACCGAGATGCTGCCGCCCTTGCCGCTGTCGCTGGCCACCGAGGCCAGCGTGCCGACGCTGGTGCCTACGCCGGAGAAGAAGGTGACCAGGCGCATCGAGACATCGGTGCCCTGGCCGTCGATGGCGATGGTGCCGCCGTCGGTGCGCAGCGCCATCGGGTGGTCGCTGTCGGCCGTGACGGCCACGCCGTAGGTGGGCGTGGTCGATGGCGTGATGACGATGTCGGGGCTGCCCTGCGTGGCGCTGAAGCCTTCGCTGCCCGCATGGCCGATCACGTCGATGCGCCGGCCCGCACCGGCCGAGACCGCACCACGGATGGCAACGCCGTTGCCGCCGCCGGCGGACATGTTCCCCGCTGCAAAGCCCGTGTCGGTGCGCAGGCCGTCGAGGTTGGCGCCCTGGCCTTCGATGCGCACGTCGCGTTCGCCGGCGACGGTGGCGTCGTCGATGACGACGGCCGTGCTGGCGCCCACCGCGGCGCCGCCGATGTCTGAAGTCCAGGTCGGCCCCTGGCCCTTGATGCCGATGTCGCCCACCGACTTCAGCACCGCGCCGCTGCTGACGGCGACGCCGCTGCGTTCATAGCCCGCGAGGCCATCGACCTGCAGGCCGCCGGCGCCGGCTTCGACCGTGCCGCCCATGATCGACACGCCGTTGCTGCCGCGGAAGATGAAGTCGCTGTTGTCCTGGTCGTCGATCCAGGTGCGGCCCTGGCCGCGCATCGTCACGCGGCCGTCCCCGCGGGTCGTGGCCTGGCTGCCCGCCAGCGTCACGCCGTCGCGCCACACATAGTCGCCGGTGTCGCCGCCGAGCGGAGCCATCCCACCGATGGCACGGCCGTTCTGAGCGTCGCCCTGGCCGAAGAAGCGCACGTCGCCGCCGTTGGCCGCGATGGTCGCTCCGGTCAGCACGATGGCTGCGGCGTAGTCGCTCTCGGCGGAAGGGTTGCCGCTGCTGTTGTTGATGTTCTTCGCGTTGGTGGCGACCAGGCCGGTGGAATCGGCGTTGAAGTCGACATGCAGTGCGCCTTGCTGCGACGTGATGGCCGAGCCCTCGTTCATGACGATGCTGCCGGCCGAGTCGACGCGCAGCCGCGCCGTGCCGCCTTCGCTCTTGATGACCTGCACGCCGGGCGCAAAGGTGACGCCCGCGCCGACGCCGGTGCGCCCGCTCGCCAGCGTCACGTCGGTGCCGCGGCCCAGCGTGTCGCCAACGCTGCCGGCGCTGACGACACCGCCGCCGAAGGACGGCAGCTTGCTGTCGTACACGGGCACGTTGCCGGCCTCGACGATGCCCAGGTCCGACTGCTTCGCGCTCACCGTCCAGCTGCCGTTGGCACCGCCTTGCGCGCCACCGCCCGCATCGACGCGCACGGCCTGCACGCGCACCGAATCGGCTTCGTTCGAGATTGCACCGCCCTTGCCGGCGCCCGCGCCGCGCGCGGTCATCTCGCCGTAGGCCTGCAGCCGCGATTCGCGCTCGGGGGCTGCATCGGCCTCGCCGACCAGGGCCTGGTCCTTGGCACTGGCGGTGGTGACGGTGCCGCCCGCGCCGCCAGTGGTGGCATCGGCGCGCAGCACCGACGTGGACGACAGCGCCACGTCGTAGCCATGCACCGACACGCTGCCGCCGCCAGCCTGGCCGCTGGCGTCGATCACCGCGCGCTGGTCGCCCGCGCCGGTGCCTTCGATGCGCACCTGCCCGGCCGCGATGCGGATGCTGCCGCCTTGCTGGCCCGCGCCCGCGCCGGTGGCGTCGAGCAGGCCGCCGTTCATCTCGATGCGGTTGTCGCGGCCCGCGCCGAGCACGATCTCGCCGTTGACGTTCTCCAACGTGCGCGCGCGCACCGTGCCCGACTGGTTCACCACCAGTTCGCCCGCCGTGTTGGAGCTGCCGACGAGCATCACGCGCCCGCCGTCGGCCTGCAAGGTGCCGCTCTCGGTATTGACCACCTTGGCGCTGGTGGCCATCGCGTCGGCCGCGACCACGAGGTTGGTGAGCCCGTCGTTGCCCAGGTCGAAACTGATCTTGCGGCCCGAAGCCAGCGCCACGGTGCCGCGGTCGGCCACGATGCGGCCGCTGTTGGTCACCTCGGCGCCCATCAGCACCACGGGGCCGCCGGTGGCGGTGAGCACGCCGGCGTTGCTGACGACATTGGTGTTGCCGTCGGGCCGTTCGAAAGTGAGTTGGGTGCTGCCTTCGAGGAAGGCGTTGTCGGTGGTACTCAGCGCCAGCGTGGAGGCCACGAGACCGCCCACGTTGACCTGCGCGCCCTGGCTGAATACCACGCCGTTCGGGTTGACGAGGAACACACGCCCCGGCGACGTGAGTTGCCCGGCGATGGTCGAGAGCTGGTTGCCCGTCACGCGGTTGAGCAGGATGCTGGCCGCGGCCTGCGACGGGTTGGTGTGCGTGATGTTGACCGCGTCCTTCGCGCCGATGGAGAAGGCATTCCAGTTGATGATCGCGCGCAGCGACGACTGCGAGATCCCCAGTGCCTGCCCGCCCGCGCTGGTGGCCGACGTGGTGGTGCCCACCGTCACGCCACCCAGCGTGGTGTAGCCGCCCGGTCCGAAGCTCGGCAGGATGGTCTGTGCCAGCGCGGGCGCCAGGCCCATGCACGCGATCGAAAGCGCCAGCGGGCGCAACGTCAGCCGGGGTTGGAGGTTACGGGGCTTCATGGTCAGAACGCCTTTTGCAGCTGCACGTACAGCCGCGGATTGCGCCCGCCGCCGTCGGTCTGCGCGGGCGGTGTGCCGGCGCGCCAGGCGAGCGTGGCGTTGATCGAGAAGTTGCCCGGGCGCGACCAGCTCAGGCCGATGCCGTAGCCGCGCAGGCTGTGGGTGTTCTCGCCGTCGAAGGGCGAAGGATGGCGCGCGATGCGTCCGCGTGCCGCGTCGTAGAACAGATAGGGCGTGACCTCGTCGGTCGCGGCCCAGCGGTATTCGAGCGTGCCGATCAGGCCCTGGTCCACCAGCAGTTCGCCCGAGGGGTAGGCGCGCACCGCGCGCGCGCCGCCGAGCGCGAGTTTTTCAGACGCGTCGAGGTTCTTGCTCGCCCACTGGCCGCCGACCGAGACGTACAGCGAATGCCGCGGCACGATGGCCTGCAGGCGCGACACCTGGAAGCTCAGCTTGGTGAAGCCGCCTTCGGTGTGGCGCCCGCCGAACTGCTGGTCGGACTGGAAGCTCTGCGCGTCGCGGATCGACAGGTCGCCGTGGTACAGCGTGCCCGAGCTGGCCCAGTAGCCCCCGCCGAGCACCTCGTCGCGCCGCTCCCAGGCCCAGCCGATGCCGAAGCCCTGCACGCGCTTCTTGGCCGTGAAGTCGACGCCGCGCAGTTCGTCGGTGAGGTCCTTCACGTCGGCCGTGAGGCGCAGGAACAGGTTCTGCTGGCGCTGGCGGATCAGCGGGTAGTTGAGCGACACGTCGAGCACGTCGGCACGGCCGCGTGCGTCGAGGTCGACAAACTGGCCGCCCAGGTCGTAGCTCACGCGCGAGATGCCGATGCCCGCGCGCAGGCCGCTGGTGCCCAGCGGCGCCTCGTACGACACGCGTCCATACTGCAGCGCGTTGCTGTTGGACAGCAGCACGCGCGCATCGAGGTTGTCGCCAATGCCGAAGGGGCTGAGCCAGCGGGCCGTGCCCCCCACGCGGTAGCGCCCGGCCTCCTTGGTGCCGTGGTTGTCGGCCTCGGCCGAGAAGGCCCAGCGCGGGCCGGCCTCGACCTCGACCGACAGATCGGTGGTGCCGGCCTGCGCGCCTTCCTGCAGGCTCGACGAGACCTTGAGGCCGGGCTGGTCCGACAGCAGCAGCATCGCGCGCTCGTAGGCCGGCGCGTTCACCGCCTCGCCGGGCTGCAGCGCCGCCAGGAAGCCGCGCACGCGCGCCTCGCTGATCGGCGCCTCGGGCGCGACCACCACATCGACCTTGCCGAGCCGGCCTTCGATGATGCTGATCTCGACGATGCCGTCGCGCACGGTCTGCACCGGCACCACGGCCTGCGCAAGAAAGTAGCCGCGCTCCTTGTAGCGCGTGGTGATGGCCTGCGCGAGCCCTTCGAGGTCGCCGAGCGTGACGTCGCGGCCGATGTACGGCGCGGTGATGGTTTGCAGCTCTTCGTTGCTCAGCGCCTTCACGCCGTTCAGGCGCAGGTCGGTGAGCTTGAAGCTGCCCGCGGCGGCCCGCTGTGGCTGCGCGGGCAGGGTTTGCGGAGCGACGGCGCCGGTGGCCTGCGCGACGGGGCGGTCGCAGCTGCCGCAGGGGTCCTTGGTGGGCAGCAGCGTGGTGGCCTCCTGCGCATGGGCGCGGGGCATGGCGACCCACAGCGTGGCGCCGACGAGTGCCATGGCGGCGAGAGCGACCGGCGTCGGCCGTGAACGAAGGCGGATCGCAGGGGCCATGGCAGTGCTTCTTTGCAGGAGGGAGCGTGGCGAAGACATGGTCAGCTCCCGACGGTGAGACGCCAGTTGCCGATCAGGTTGAACGGCGCCCAGAAGAAGGGATGGGACATCTTGGGGTCCTTCAGCACGGCCAGCTGGCCGGCCTGCATGGCCTTCTGGATGTCGCGGCCCTTGGCGAGCTCGCCGTAGAGCGTGCCCATGAGCACGGCAGTGGCGTCGTCCGACACCGGCCACAGCGAGGCGATGAGGCTGGAGCTGCCGGCCGAGAGGAACGAGCGCGTGAAGCCCAGCACCTCGTCGCCCTGCGCGATGCGCCCCAGGCCCGACTCGCAGGCCGAAAGCGTGACCAGTGCCGTGCCATCCATCGGCAACGCGAGGATCTCGTGCGCCTCGAGAAAGTTCTGCTTGCCGCCTTCGTTCGCCAGCAGGATGCGCGAGTACAGCGGATCGACCTCGTCGGCCTCGGCGTGCGCCGCCACGTGCATCAGCGGCGAGCGCGAGGCCACGTCGCGGAACTGCGTCTTGGTGGCGGCGGCGCCCATGTACACGGTGTTGCGCGGGAACAGCTGCGCGAGCTGCTTCACCTCGGTCTCGGCGCCTGGCAGGTCGTACTTGTCCTCGATGCGCGGATTGCCGAAGGCCGTGAGCGACGCGTTCACGCGCGGCGTGCGCTGCGCCAGCTGCACCGCGATGCTGATCGACGGCGCCACCGACACCGGGTGCGTCTCGATGAGGTAGCGCCCGTCCAGGCGCAGCGCCTGGAACGGCAGGTAGTGCAGCGGCCCGTGCGGCACCACCACCACGCGCTGGCCCGGTGCCAGGCCCAGCGGGCCGAGCAGCGCGGCGCCCAGCTTGTCGGCGTTGGTGATGGCCGCGCGGCGACCGCGCACGATCGAATTGCGGAAGGTCTCGACGAGTTCGGCGAGCTCCTCGCGCTTCACGCCGATGCGCTTCTCGGTGATGCTGTCGGGCCCGACGACCCAGACCATCAGCCGATCCGGCAGCGCGTGGTACTGCACCACGCGCTCGTCGGCCGCCAGCGTGCGCTGCAGCGCGGCCACGCCGACCGTGCCGGCGGACGATTCACTGAGCTTGGCGCGCCCGCGCACCGCATCGAGCAGCGCGCGCGAACGGCTGTGCTCGCTGACCTCGAACGCACGCTGCGGATCGCCCGCTTCGCTGTACACCGCCACGCCGCGCTCGAACACCGACTGCAGGTCGGAGAACAGGCCCATCTTCACTTCTTCGCTGCGAAAGCGCGCGCGCACCTGGTCGACGTCGGCCAGCGCGCGGCCCGCGGCCTCGGCGGCGGCCTGCTTCTGGCCCAGCGCGAGTTCGCTGCGCGCCACGCCGTCCCAGGCCCAGAGGCGGTAGTAGGCGGTGTCGGTGCCAACCTGCCGCGCGGTGAGCGCACGGTACCTGTCGCGTGCCTCGGCGGGCTTGTTCTCGGCCAGCAGCAGGCGGGCGCGCGTGCGTTCGAGCTGCGCGGCCAGCGGCGCTTCGCGCGGCTCGGCCATGTCGCCGAGCACCTGGCGCGCGCGTGCCGCGTCACCCGATTCGATGAGCGCGTTGACCAGCGAGGCCTGCACCAGCGGCGCGTAGCGCGGCGAGCTGTTGGCCAGCGCCTCCTCGTAGCTGAGCACCGCGCCGGCGAAGTCGCCGCGCCGCGTGCGCACGTCGCCGATCACCTTCTGCACCGGGCCGACCACCAGCTTCGGGTCGCGCGCGGTGTGGCGCAGCGCTTCGCGCGCGAACTCCTCGGCCTTTTCGAGCTGGCCCGAGTAGCTGTAGACGATCGCCAGGTCGCGGTTGGCCACGGCGCGCAGGTTCGGGTCGCTGGTGGCGTTGGCCAGGTGCAGCGCCTTGCTCGCGGCGCGCACGCTCTGGCGGAACTCCCCCGCCTCGGCCAGTGCGACGGCCTGGCTGCAGTACTGATAACCCGAGAGCTTGACCGCGTCCTGCCCGTAGAGCACCGCGCCTTCGCTGGTCAGCGCCAGCAGCGTGTCGGTGTCCGCAAGGCGCGCCTGCGCCATCCGGTCGGCCGCGGCCTCGGCATTCGGGCCGCCCGCTGGAGCAGCGGGCGCCGCAGGTGGTGGTGACGCCGGACGTTGTGCCAGCGCCGAAGGGCCACCGGGGCCCAGAAGCAGCACACCCACCAGGCCGACCGTTCCGGCAAGGCCGGCACGGCGACGCGCCGGATGCGCACATCCCCAACTCGAAAACCACGCCATTGAACCCCCTCGACCCATGCACTCGCGCTGCCGCGAACGCTCGACGCCGCGGGAGTGCGCGCCGTTCAGGCCTCGTGGGAAAGTCTAGGAGCGGGTGTTCACCTCGCCTATTCGCAATACGGTCTAGCGCAAATGGCGTAGAGCCTGCTCAGGCTAGGCGGGGACGCTGTCGATGCTGGCGCGGTCCCAGTGCCGATGCTTCGCGATCGCCGCAATGAAGTCGTGCGCGATCTGGGTCGCCGCAGTGGCGTCTCCCAGGTTCGTGACAGGCGTCTGCGCCACCACCACGCCGGCCGGTGCCTCGCCTTCGGGCGTGACGCCGAGCGATGCGAGCAGCTGCACGCCCTCGCCGACCACGCAGATCGCCTTGCAGTGCTTGTAGGCCTCGAGCACGAAGTGCACGGCATCACCCTGCGCCGCGAGCGCTGCAACGCCCTCCGCCCCCGCGGGCACGAGCACGGCATCGAACATCACCGAGGCGGTGTTCGTGAAGGTCATGTCGATGTCGATCTGGCGCTTCGAGGCGCTGGCCACGGTGCCGAGCTTCGGGCCCACCACCTTGCACAGTGCGCCCGCCTGTTCGAGCGCATCGCGGATCGGCTTGAGCGACGCCGAATCGACGCCGTCGGCCACGAGGATCGCGACCTTGCGCGTGCGCACCACGCCGTCGGCGCTGCCGTCGCTCATGCGCAGCGCAGGCGATTCGTCGATGGGCAGGTCCATGCGGTGCTCGCGAAAGCCCGCGTAGCCCGCCGCCGCCTTGGCATCGGGTTCGCCGATGCCCAGTGGCTCGGCCACGCGGCGTGCGAGTTTCTCGTCGACGTGCGCGAGGTTGTCGACCATGCGCTGGCGGATGGCCGGCACATCGACCTTCGAGAGTTCGAAGCGGAAGGCCGCGACGATGTGTTCCTTCTCGGCCATGCTCTGGCTGTTGAAGAACAGGCGCGCCTGCGTGAAGTGATCGTCGAAGGACGGGCTGCGGCGCCGCACCTTGGGCGACACGACCTCGTCGGGAAAGGACTGGAAGCCGTGGCTGCCGCCGTCGACGCGAAACTCGGTGCCGCTGCCCAGCGTGTTGGGCTCGTAGGCGACCTGGCCGCGCGCGATGGTCTGGCGGTGCATGCCGTCGCGCTGGAAGTTGTGGAACGGGCACACGCCCTTGTTGATCGGCAGTTCGTGGAAGTTGGCGCCGCCCAGGCGCGAGATCTGCGTGTCGGTGTAGCTGAACAGCCGCCCCTGCAGCAGCGGGTCGTTGCTGAAGTCGATGCCGGGCACGACGTGGCCGGGGTGAAAGGCCACCTGCTCGGTCTCGGCAAAGAAGTTGTCGGGGTTGCGATTGAGCACCAGCTTGCCGATGCGCTGCACGGGCACCATTTCTTCAGGGATGAGCTTGGTGGGGTCGAGCAGGTCGAAGCCGAGCGACTCGGCGCGGTCGGGCGCGATGAGCTGCACGCCGAGTTCCCACTCGGGGAAGTGGCCCTGCTCGATGGCCTCCCAGAGATCGCGGCGGTGAAAGTCGGGGTCCTTGCCGGCGATCTTCTGGGCCTCGTCCCACACGAGGCCGTGCACGCCGAGCCTGGGCTTCCAGTGGAACTTCACGAAGTGGCTTTCACCGCGCGCATTCACGAAGCGGAAGGTGTGGACGCCGAAGCCTTCCATCATGCGCAGGCTGCGCGGAATGGCGCGGTCGCTCATGGCCCACATCAGCATGTGGGTGGTCTCGGGCATGAGCGAGGCGAAGTCCCAGAAGGTGTCGTGCGCGCTCGCGGCCTGCGGCATCTCGTGGTGCGGCTCGGGCTTCACGGCGTGGATGAGGTCGGGGAACTTCAACGCGTCCTGGATGAAGAACACGGGCATGTTGTTGCCCACGAGGTCGTAGTTGCCCTCGCGCGTGTAGAACTTGACGGCAAAGCCGCGCACGTCGCGCACGGTGTCGGCCGAGCCCCGCGACCCGGCCACGGTCGAGAAGCGCACGAACACGGGCGTCTTCGCGTCCGGGTCCTGCAGGAAATCGGCGCAGGTGTACTGCGACATCGACTGGTAGGCCTGGAAGTAGCCATGCGCCGCCGAGCCCCGCGCATGCACGGCGCGCTCGGGAATGCGCTCGTGGTCGAAGTGCGTGATCTTCTCGCGCAGGATGAAGTCTTCGAGCAGCGTGGGCCCGCGCACGCCCGCCTTGAGCGAGTTGTGGTTGTCGGGAATCTGCAGGCCCTGGTTGGTCGTCAGGTGCGCGGGATGCTCGGCGGTGAAGCCCTCGAGCTGCAGCTGCTTGGCGTTGGCCCCATCACCGGCCTTGGCGGTGCTGGCGCGACGGCCTGCGGCCGCCTTGTTCTGGGGCGTCATCGGGGTTCTGGGCACGTCGTGTCGCCCTCTCTCAGCTGACTTCGTTGCTGTTGCCGCTGGCGCTGCCGCCGCTGCTGCCGATGAAGATGTCCAGGACATTCACCACGGCGATGAGGCCGATGCAGCCGGTCACGGCCGCGACGGCCCAGACCAGGATTTCATCGCCCCACGTGCCCATGAGCGTGTCGAACAGTGTCGAGAATTCCATGATATGTTCCCTCGGAGAAAGTGATCGGGTCGATCGGCTCGGTGCGCCCGACGCCACGGGACAGCGCCCCGGTCGGTCGGCAAGGGCTGAGCTTAGGTTCGGCGCGGCCGCGCACCCGTAGTGGGCGCCCCTCCCCGTCTGTGGGAGAAGGTGGGCGCCCCCGGTAGGAGGGCGCCGACAGCGCCGAGGCTTCAGAGGCCGGGGTCGAGCACGCGGTCGCTGGGCCGCGCGAAGTAGAACCACTCGGCGCCGGGCAGCGCCATGGCATTCGGGAACACGATGAAGCCGTCGTCAGGCGCGCTGACCCGCGTGCCGTCGTGCCGCATGCCGATGGGCTCGCCGCGCCGCACGGCGTCGAAGGTGGCCCAGTCGCGCACGAAGCTGTCGTCTTCGTGCAGGCGGTCGGTCACGCTCGCCAGGCGCAGCAACCGGGGCGGTTGCGCAGGCGCGCCCGACAGGCCCGGCGGCAACGCCGCCATGCCCAGCAGCGCGAGCGTGCGGCGGATGGCGGCCCACGCCACCTCGGGCGCCTGCGGATCCTGGTGCTGGCCGCATTCGAGCGTGACGCCGTAGCCGCCGCAGCTGCGGATGTATTCGTTGGTGCCACGGCCGAAGTCGATGGCGGCCTCGTCGACCGTGGCGCCGCGCTGCGCGAGGCCGGCGGCGTAGATGTCGAGCCAGCCCTCGACGACGATGGGCGTACCGATGTGCAGCGCGAGCCGGCCTTCTTCCTGCGCGCGCGCAAAGGGTTCGAGCGGGCCGTTGTTGTCGCGCGGGCCGATCATGGCGAAGGCCTCGCCCTCGCTCTGGAAGGAATGCAGGTCGAGCAGCGCGTCGTGGCGTGCGATCACGGGCGCCAGCCGGTTGGTGATGCGGGCTTCGTAGTCGGCGGGCAGGTCGCTCGGACGGAACAGGCGGTTGAGGTTGCGCTGGCCCTCGCGCTGCAGGCGGCGCCGCGCGAGCGGGTTGGCCACGGGCACGAGCGTGAGTTCGCCGCGCAGCAGGCGCAGCGCGCCGCTGTCGAATTCGGCCAGCACGCGCGCGATGCCCTCGGTGCCGCAGGTCTCGTCGCCATGAACGCCACCGATCACGAGCAGGCGCGGGCCCGGGTTCAGCGACGCGAACGTGTGCAGGCGCAGGCTGTCGGTGGCGGTCGCGGCGTCGTCGAAAAGGGCGGTGGACATCGGGCGATTATGCGGAGGCGACTTCGACCGCGCAAAAGGCAAGGCGCCGGATGCGGCGGGCGCGCAGCGCGAACCTACAGCCGCGCCCCCGCCTGTCCTACCGCCCTCTCGCGGGGCACCGCGCAAGCTGGCGCCAGACCCGAACATTGAAGGAGCAGACGATGGCCCAGCCGCGCAACGACACGAAGGACGCAGACAAGGACACCGCCGGTGGCGACACGCGCGTCGAAAAGGACGGTGAATCGGCGCCGCGCCTGCCGCACGAGCGCGACCAGTCGTCGGACAGCCAGGCGATGCGGGACGGCCAGCCGCCCGAGAAGGGACGGCGTGGCTACGAGGACGTGGAACGCGGCGTGGTCGACACCGACCGCGGGCTGACGCCCGAGCGCACGCCCGACGGCAAGGTCAGGCCTTGACCGTGGCCAGCTGCTGGCGCATGTCGCCGATCACCGCGCCGTAGTCCTTGGCGTTGAAGATGGCGCTGCCCGCCACGAAGGTGTCGGCGCCGGCCGAGGCCACGCGCGCGATGTTGTCGGCCTTGATGCCGCCGTCGACTTCGAGGCGGATGTCGCGCCCGCTTTGCGTGATGCGCTTGCGGGCCTGCTCGATCTTGCGCAGCGCCGAGTCGATGAAGCTCTGGCCGCCGAAGCCGGGGTTGACGCTCATGATGAGGATGAGGTCGATGTCGTCGATGGCCCAGTCCAGCGCCTCCAGGCCCAGCCCCGGGTTGAACACCAGCCCGGGCTTGCAGCCCGCGGCCCGGATGGCCTGGATGCTGCGGTGCGTGTGGGGCGATGCGTCGGGGTGGAAGCTGATGTAGTCAGCACCCGCTTGCGCAAAAGACGCGGCCAGTGCGTCGACGGGCTGGACCATGAGGTGCACGTCGATCGGCACGGGCGTGCCGTCGGCAGTCTTGGCGTAGGGCTTGAGGGCCTGGCAGATCATGGGGCCGAAGGTCAGGTTCGGCACGTAATGGTTGTCCATCACGTCGAAGTGGATCCAGTCGGCGCCGGCCGCGATCACGTCGGTCAGTTCCTGGCCGAGGTGCGCGAAGTCGGCGGAAAGAATGGAGGGCGCAATGCGGAACGGGGTGCTGCTCATAACCCCGGATTCTCGCAGCCGCCGCAAGTCCGAGGAAAGGCCTCCGTTACCATGCGCCCCATGTCACACAGTCCCTTCAGCGTACAGGTCGAACCGCGATACCTGGCCGACCAGTCCTCGCCCAAGGACAACGTCTACACCTTCTCCTACACGATCACCATCACCAACGTGGGCACGGTGGGCGCGCAATTGATCGCGCGCCACTGGCTCATCAACGACGCTTCGGGCCACCCGCAGGAGGTCAAGGGCCTCGGTGTGATCGGCCAGCAGCCGCTGCTGGCGCCCGGCGAATCGTTCCGCTACACGAGCGGCTGCCGCCTGCAGGCGCCCAGCGGCACGATGCACGGCAGCTTCTTCGTGGTGACCGAGGAAGGCGAGCGCTTCGACGTGCCGGTTCCGATGTTCGTGCTCGAAGCCGACATCGGCGGCACGCCCGTCTCGCGCGTGCTTCACTAGGCACTCCCCCAGGCTTCGCGCACTTCGTGTCGCTTCTCCTTCCCCCTCGCCGGGGGCAACACCAGCGGCCCGGCTGAGCCGGTTCCGCGGTGTTCCCCGCACGGATCCGTTACGAATTCTTCATGGCTGCCGCATCGCGCGACTTGCAGGGGCTGCTTGCCGGCCTCGACCCCACGGCCGATGTGGCGCAGCGCCACATCTGGCTCATCCACCTGTTCGACTGGCTGCGCGGCGACCGTGCGTCGCCGCAGGCGGCCATCGGCCGGGTGCAACTGCTGCTGGACGCCGTCGAGACGCGGCCCGAGCTGTGCGAACGGCTGCGCGCCTGGTGGCGCGCGTTCACGCAGGCGGTCGACCTCACGGCGCTGCTGGCCGACTACGGCTTTGCGCCGCGCACCGCTTTCCTGAGTGAATTCGGCGAGCGCATGCGCCGCAAGATCCTGCCCGGCACGCCCGAGACCACCGACGCCTCGGACCTGTTCCGGCTGGTGCTGCCCGGCGTGTTCGACGCGGGCTGGATCGCGCTGCTCGACGACACCCAGCTCGCGCGCATCGGCGCGCTGCTGTCCGACGCCGCGCCTGCGCACGACGGTTCGCCGCGCTGGCGCCACACGGTGATGGACGCGGTCACCTACTGCTGCAGCCAGGTGGTGGCGACGGGTTTCTCGCCCGAGCTGCGGCTGCGCATCAGCCCCGAAGCGGGCGAGGCGCGCCCTTTTCATGCGCTGATGTCCGACCTCGACGCGCTGCGCGAGCAGATGTTCGCCCGGCCGCACAATGAAGACGCGCTGCAGGCCGCCTTCGTTGCCTTTCGCGACCGGCTCGACGCCTGTCGCTCCAGCGCCTCGTCGGTCTACGCGCACCTGGAAGACAACGGCATTTCGGTCGGCCTGGTGTTCCGGCTGCGCCAGTTGCGCGAGCGCGTGCTGCGCATCCGCGAACTGCTCGACTGCCTGATCTCGCCCGTGCCGGGGCCCAGCATGGCGCGGCTGGTCGGCAAGCTGGTGCTGGCGGGCGGCGAGCGCAACAGCATCCGCGCGCTGATCGCCTCCAACTCGTCGATGCTCGCGGCCAAGGTGACCGAGCGCAGCGCCGAGACGGGCGAGCACTACATCACCCGCGACCGCCGCAGCTACCTGCAGATGGTGAAGAAAGCCGCCGGCGGCGGCGCCTTCACCGCGCTGACGGTGCTGGCCAAGTTCGGCATCTACGCGCTGGCGCTGTCGGCCTTCTGGAGCGGGCTGGCCTCGGGCCTCATGTATGCGGCCAGCTTCGTCGCGATCCAGCTGCTGCACCTCACGCTGGCCACCAAGCAGCCCGCCATGACCGCGCCCGCCATGGCGGCGCGGCTGCGCGACATCAAGTCGGACGGAGCGGTGGACCAGTTCGTCGACGAGGTGGCCAACCTCGTGCGTTCGCAGGTGGCGGCCGTGCTGGGCAACGTGCTGCTGGTGGTGCCGGCAGTGGGCCTGCTGGTGTGGGGCTGCCAGGCCGCGCTGGGCCGGCCGTTGCTCGACGCGGCCCATGCCGCGGCCACGCTGCACGGGCTGTCGCTGCTGGGACCGACCGTTCTTTTTGCGGCATTCACCGGCATCCTGCTGTTTTCGTCCAGCATCATCGCCGGATGGACAGAAAACGCCTTTGTCCTGCATCGCCTGGACTCCGCCATGCGTTACAACCCTCGCATCGGCGCCTTTCTCGGTGCCGCACGGGCCCGTCGCTGGGCCGCCTTCATGCGCACACACATCTCAGGCTTCGCCTCCAACATCTCGCTGGGACTCATGCTCGGACTGCTGCCTGCGTTCGCGGGCTTCTTCGGGCTCGGGCTGGATGTGCGCCATGTCACCCTGTCGGCCGGCCAGATCGCGGCCGCGGCGGCATCCATCGGGTTGCCGGCGCTGCACCAGCCGGCCCTGTGGTGGGCGGTTGCGGCAATCCCGGTGATCGGCGCGCTCAATGTGAGCGTGAGTTTCTATTTCGCTTTCCGGCTGGCGCTGCGCGCGCACAGCGTGAGCCTCGATGACCGCGCCCGCATCCGCAGCGCGATCTGGGCCCGCTGGCGCCGCCGGCCGGTGAGCTTCTTCCTGCCTACATGAACCTGACTGCCTTCATCACCGACCTCCAGGGCTTCTGGTCCGAATGGGTGCGCCCCTCGGCCGGCCTGCCCACCGTGCTCTGGGCTCTTCTGGTGGCCGCCGCTGCCGCTTCCGGCCACCTGGTGCAACGCTACCTGGGGATGCCGAAGGTCGTCGGCTATTCGGTGGTGGGCGCGGTGGTGGGTTTTGCGGGCTTCGAGGGCGCGATCTGGCCGCTGCGCGGCATCAGCCTGTACCTGCTGGAACTGGGCGCGGCTGTGGTGCTGTTCGAGGCCGGCGGGCGACTGCCGCTGCGCTGGTTCCGCCACAACCCGATGGTGCTGGTGCAGAGCCTGCTCGAAGCGACACTGACCTACTTCGGCGTGTACTGGATCCTGATGCTCCTGGGCCTGCCCGACCCGGTGGCCAACCCCATCGCGCTGATGGCGATCGTCGCCTCGCCCGCCGTGCTCAGCCGCGTGATCATGGACACCCGCGCCGCCGGCCCGGTGACCGAGCGCGCCATGACACTGGCCACGCTCAACACCTTCTACGCGCTCGCGCTGGGCTATGCGCAGGCCGGCCTGATCGAGCGCGCGCCGCAGTCGCTGATGCAGAAGCTCTACCCGGTGGCGGTGGTGCTCGGCCTGTCGTTCGTGGTCGGCGCGATCATGGCACTGGCGCTGCGCTCGGCGCTGCGCGTGATGAGCCCGAGCAGCGAAAACACGTCGATCCTGCTGCTGGCGATCATCGCGGCGGGCGCGGCGCTCACGGCCCACATCGGCGGCTCGGCGCCGCTGGCGGCGCTCATCGGCGGCGTGCTGCTCAAGACGCTCAACCCCAAGCCCTGGGCCTGGCAACGCCAGCTCGGCACCGCGTCGTCGCTGCTGACCATGCTGATGTTCGTGCTGGTGTCGATGGTGGCGGCGCAGGCCGACTGGACCCTGCCCGTCGCCAGCGTCGTGCTGGCCGTGATCGGCGTGCGCCTGGTCACCAAGATCTCGGGCGTGGCCATTGCCAACCCGGGCAGCGGCGCCAGCTGGAAGCAGGCCTTCTGGGTCGGCTGCGCGATGACGCCGCTGTCGTCGATCGCCCTGCTGATCGCCTCCAATTTCGCATCGGCCTCGCCGCTCCTGGGCACCATGATCACGCAGGTCGCCCTGCCCTCGATCCTGCTGATGGAAGTGATGGGCGCCGTGCTGGCCACCGTGGCGATCCACGCCGTGGGCGAGAGTTCGGTCCCCTGGGCGCCGCAGGCCTTCAGCACCACGGAAGACACGCAGCGATGAGCAGCCACAGCAACCCCACCTCCATCCTCCCGATCGATCCGGACAGCGACGATGTGCGCTCCGCGCCGCTGCCCGCCGATCCGGCGAGCCGCGCCGTCAAGCTCGAGCCCTTCAACAAGTCGGAAGCGCTGTCGCTCGGCGTGGAGCTCGAGCTGCAACTGGTCAACACGCACGACTACGATCTCGCGCCGTACGCCGAGGACATGCTGCGCCTGATGGCGCAGACGCCGCTGCCCGGCAGCGTGGTGCCCGAGATGACGTCGAGCATGATCGAGATCTCGACCGACATCTGCCATTCGGCGCAGGACGTGATCACGCAGCTGTCGCCGATCCGCGAGGCGCTCATCAAGAACGCCGACAAGCTCAACATCGCGGTGGTCGGCGGTGGCACGCACGCGTTCCAGCAGTGGCACGAACGGCGCATCTACGACAAGCCGCGCTTTCGCGAGCTGTCGGAGCTGTACGGCTACCTGAGCAAGCAGTTCACCATCTTCGGCCAGCACGTGCACATCGGCTGCCCCGACGCCGATTCGGCGCTGCTCATGCTGCACCGCATGTCGCGCTACATCCCGCACTTCATTGCGCTGTCGGCCTCGTCGCCGTTCGTGCAGGGGCAGGACACGCAGTTCGACTCGGCACGCCTGAATTCGGTGTTCGCCTTTCCGCTGTCGGGCCGCGCGCCCTTCACCACGAGCTGGAAGGAGTTCGAGGCCTACTTCGAGCGCATGACCCGCACCGGCGTCGTGCGCAGCATGAAGGACTTCTACTGGGACATCCGTCCCAAGCCGGAGTTCGGCACCATCGAGATCCGCGTGTTCGACACGCCGCTCACCATCGAGCGCGCCGCCGCGCTCGCGGGCTACGTGCAATCGCTGGGCGCGTGGTTCCTGCAGGAGCAGCCGTTCGAGCCGAGCGAGGACGACTACCTCGTCTATACCTACAACCGTTTCCAGGCCTGCCGCTTCGGCCTGGACGCGGTGTACGTCGACCCCGCCAGCGGCCAGCACATGCCGCTGCGCGATCACATCCTGATGACCATGACCCAGCTCGAGTGGCACAGCGAGGCGCTCAACGCCACGCAGGCGCTGGGCGAACTGCGCACCAGCGTCGAGGCCAACCGCAACGACGCGCGCTGGCTGCGCGAGAAGCAGGGCAAGGAACGGCTGCTGGCGGAAGTGGTGCGGCAGGCCTCGCTGCGCTTTCGCGGCGCGGCCTGAGCCTCGCCGGTCAGGCCGTCACGGCCTCCTGCGAGAACTGCCGGCGGTACACCGTCGGTGAGACCTTGAACGCCGTGGCGAAGTGCTTGCGCAGCAGCACCGCCGAGCCGAAGCCCGCGTCGGCCGCCACGCGCTCCACCGAGCGGTCGGTCGTTTCGAGCAACCGCTGCGCCAGCGCCAGCCGCTGGTTCTGCAGCCACTGGCCGACCGTCGTGCCCGTCGATTCGCGAAAGCGCCGCGTGAAGGTGCGCCGGCTCATGAGCGCGCGCCGGGCGAGGTCGTCGAGTTCGTGCGGCGTCTGCAGATGCCGTCCCAGCCATTCGAGCAAGGGCGTGAGCCGGTCGCGTTCGGCCGCCGCCGGCATGGGCTGCTGGATGTACTGCGCCTGACCGCCCTGCCGGTGCGGCGCGACGACCATGCGCCGCGCTGCGCGGTTGGCGGTGTCGGCGCCGTAGCGCACGCGCAGCAGATGCAGGCAGCAGTCGATACCCGCGGCCGTGCCCGCCGAGGTGAGCACATCGCCGTCGTCCACGTACAGCACCTCGGGCTGCAGCACGACCTGCGGGTACTGCCTGGCGAAGGCGGCGGCCAGGTTCCAGTGCGTGGTGGCGGGCCGTCCGTCGAGCAGGCCGGCCTCGGCCAGCACGAAGGCGCCCAGGCACAGGCCGACCACGGTGGCGCCGCGGCGATGCGCCGCCTGCAGCGCACGGATGAGCGCGGGCGGCGCGGGCCGGCCGTCGTCGCGCCAGGACGGCACCACCACGATCTGCGCACGGCGAATCGCCTCCAGGCCGTGCGGCACCCCGAGCGTGAAGCCCGCGTTGGTGGCCAGCGGCCCGGGCTCGGGCGCGCAAACCTGCACGCGAAACCTCGGCGCGCCGGTGTCGGTGCGGTCTTCGCCGAACACCATGCAGGGCACGGAGAGGTGGAAGGGGCTGATGCCGTCGAAGGCCACGACGGCGATGGTTTCAACGGCGGTTCTGGCAGCGGTGGAGCGCATGGCCCGATCTTATCGATGAATGGCTTTCGGGCCACTGTCGCCAAACCCGTGGTGCGCGAAGAATCGAGCCATTCCAGACACAACCACCGAAGGAGATACCCCATGAGCCAGTCCGCACCGCGCCGCGCCCTCGTCGTCATCGACGTGCAGAACGAATACTTCGAAGGCGGCGGCCTGCCGATCGAATACCCGCCGGTCGAGAGCTCGCTGCCGAAGATCGCGCAGGCCATGGATGCCGCGCGTGCGGCCGGTGTGCCGGTGGTGGTGGTGCAGCACCACGCACCGAAAGGCGCGCCGGTGTTCCAGGCCGACAACTTCCATGGCCAGCTGCACCCCGAGATTGCGAAGCGCCCGCGCGACCACTTCATCACCAAGGCCTTCCCGAGCGTCTTCACCGGCACCGACTTCGCCGACTGGCTTGCGCGCCACGAGATCGACACGCTGAGCGTCACCGGCTACATGACGCAGAACTGCGACGCGTCCACCGTGTTCGAAGCCATGCACCGCGGGCTGAACGTGGAGTTCCTTTCGGACGCCACCGGCGCACTGCCTTACGAGAATGCGGCGGGCCGCGTGAGCGCCGAGGAAATCCACCGCGTGTTCAGCGTCGTGTTCCACAGCAACTTCGCCGCCGTGGCGACGACCGACGTGTGGATTGCTGCGCTGAAGAGCGGCACGGCGATCGAGAAGGACAACGTGGTCATGTCCAACCGCCGCGCGCGCGGCGTCTGACCCGCACGGGAAGTCAGGCCAGATCCAGCGGCTGCGGCGTCGGCTTCCCGTGCTTCACCGCGCTCTTCCTGAAGCCACGGCCGTTGGATCAAAAGGCGCCATCCGCCGTTCGCGGTAGCACGTGGGCGAACGGCCGACGGGGCGCCAGGTCGTTATGCTCTTCCCCCCATGGGTGAATTCGACCTGATCACACGCTATTTCAAACGTCCCGCCACGCGCTCGCCGCTGGGCGTGGGCGACGACTGCGCCTTGCTCGCGCCGGCCGCGGGCATGCAGCTCGCCGTGTCTTCCGACATGCTGGTGGAGGGGCGGCACTTTCTGTCGACCGTGGCGCCGGCCCGGCTCGGCCACAAGGCGCTGGCCGTGAACCTCAGCGACCTGGCCGCCTGCGGTGCGAAGCCGCTGGCCTTCACGCTGGCGCTGGCATTGCCCGGCGTGGACGAGCCCTGGCTCGAAGGCTTTTCGCGCGGCCTGTTCGCCCTGGCCGACGCGCACGGCTGCGAACTGGTGGGTGGCGACACCACGCGCGGCCCGCTCAACATCTGCATCACCGTGTTCGGCGAGGTGCCGGCCGGCGCCGCGCTGCTGCGCTCGGGCGCGCGCGCGGGCGACGACCTGTGGGTGAGCGGCTCGCTCGGCGACGCGCGGCTGGCGCTCGAGGTGTTCCGCGGCACGCTCGCGCTGTCGGCCACGGCCTTCGACGCGGCCCGCACCCGCATGGAGCAACCCACGCCGCGCGTGGCGCTGGGGCAGGCGCTGCGAGGCATCGCCACATCGGCGGTGGACGTGAGCGACGGCCTCATCGGCGACCTGGGCCACATCCTCGCGTCGAGCCGCGTGGGCGCCACGCTCGACGCCGACGCGGCCACCGCGCTGATCGCCGTCGACACCGCGGGCCTGCGCACCGAGGCGCTGCGCACCTGCGCGCTCTCGGGCGGCGACGACTACGAGCTGGTGTTCACCGCGCCGGCCTCGGCCCGCGATGCGGTGGAGCAGGCCGGGCAGGCGAGCGCCACGCGCGTCACGCGCATCGGCCGCATCGAGGCCGACGCGGGTTTGCGCATCGTCGATGCGGGCGGCGCGCCGGTGTCACAGCGCTTCGGCTCGTTCGACCACTTCGTCTGAGCACCCCCAGGATTCTCTAGAGGCTCTGCTTCAGCGCCTCGATGAACGCGCGCGCCGCCGCCGACAGCGAATGGCCGCGCTTGGTGACGATGCAGATGTCGCGCGCCACGCGTGGCGCGCTGAGCACCTTCACCACGAGCATCGGGTTCTTCTCGGCGCGCGCGAAGGCCGAGGGCATGATCGATGCGCCCATGCCGGCCGCCGTCATCCACAGCGCGGTGGACAGGAACGACACCTCGTTCACCACGTCGAGCGTCACGCCGGCGTCTGCCGCCGTGCCGTCGATCAGCGGGCGCACACCGTAGCCGGGGCGCACGGTGATGACGGGGTGGCGCCCCAGGTCGGACCAGCGCACCACGCGTGCCTTGGCCAGTGGATGGTCGATGCGGCACACCACGGCGAGGTGGTCGCGCATGAGGCGCTGCACCTCGACCTCGGGGCCGGGCCGCTCGGGCGTGCCGATGCCGAAGTCGACGTGCTCGCCGAGGATGCGCGAGATGAACTGGTCGGGCGCGCAGTCGTTCACCAGCACGCGAACTTTCGGGTGCTGTTCGCCGAAGGCGCGCAGCGCATCGGGCAATAAAAACCCGGCCAGCGTGGGCGTGATGGCCAACGTCACGCGGCCGCGCTCCAGCGTGGCGAGTTCGCGGAAATCGGCCGAGAGCGAATCGACGTCGCGCAGCACGCGCTCGACGGTGGAAATCATCTGTTCGGCTGCGGCCGTGGGCTTGAGCGCACGCGTGGTGCGATCGAACAGGCGCGTGCCCAGGCCTTCTTCGAGCTGGCGGATCAGCATGCTCACGGCCGACTGCGTGACGAACAGCCGCGTGGCCGCGGCGCCGAGCTTGCGCAGCTGGTAGACCGCGAGGAACGCACGCAGCTGGCGGATCGTAGGACTGAAGTTCGTATTCATCAGAAAATTTGAAAAATCATTCGGAATTTCTTGATTTACGAATGAATCCTGCCATCGTTCAATCTCCCATCAAAGCACCGGATTCAAGGAGAGGCACGAATGACAGCACCCATCGCCCGCGACATGCGCGCATTTCAGAAGCGATGGCTGTGGGCTGCGGCCGGTGCGCTGCTGGCCAGCACCGCCCTCGCGCAAGTTCCCGCCGGCGATGCC
This sequence comes from Variovorax sp. Root473, assembly GCF_001426505.1. Taxonomy (GTDB): domain Bacteria; phylum Pseudomonadota; class Gammaproteobacteria; order Burkholderiales; family Burkholderiaceae_C; genus Variovorax. The sequence goes on along the minus strand of NZ_LMEV01000020.1, from coordinate 366,564 downwards.
TTCCCCGCCAAGCCGATCCGCATGGTCGTGACATTCCCGCCCGGCGGCAGCGCCGACGGCGTGGTGCGCATGCTGGTGCCGCGCCTGAACGAGAAGCTGGGCCAGCAGGTGGTGGTCGACAACCGCCCCGGCGCGGGCGGCAACGTCGGGCTCACGCTGGTCGCCAAGGCACCGGGCGATGGCTACACGCTGGGCGTGGGCGCGGCAGGCGCGCTGGCGGCCAACGTGAGCCTGTACACGCAGATGCCTTTCGATCCGCAGAAAGACCTGAAGCCGGTGGGCATGCTGGCGGCCATTCCGTTCGTGCTGGTCGGCCACCCCTCGGTGGCGGCGAAGACGCAGCGCGAACTCATCGCGCTGGCGAAGGCGAAGCCGGGCACGCTGTCGATCGGCCATGGCGGCAACGGCACGGCCATGCACCTGTCGGCGGCGCTGTTCAACCAGATGGCGGGCACGCGGCTGGTCGAGGTGCCCTACCGCGGCTCGGGCCCGGCCGCGCTCGACGTGCTCGGCGGGCAGATTCCGCTCGCGGTGGTCGACCTGCCCTCGTCGCTGCAGCAGATCCGCGCCGGCAAGCTCGTGGCCTTCGCCGTGACCAGCCCGCAGCGCCTGCCGATGCTGCCCGAGGTGCCGACGGTGGCCGAGGCCGGCCTGCCGGGCTACGACTCGACCGGCTGGTTCGGCGTGGTCGCGCCGGCCGGCACGCCGGCGCCGGTGGTGGCGCGGCTCAATGCCGAACTGAATGCCGCGCTCGGCGACGAACAGACAAAGACCGCGATGCGCGCGCTCGGCGTGGAACCCGCGCCGGGCACGGTCGAATCCTTCGACAACTACATCCGCGCCGAGACGAAGAAGTGGGCCCAGGTGATCCAGGACGCCCACATCAAGCTCGATTGAACGACAAGACGATAGAGACATGACGACGACCGCCGACACCCCGATGCAAGCCGACGTGCTGATCGTCGGCGCCGGCCCCGTGGGCCTCACGCTGGCGATGGACCTGGCCTCGCGCGGCGTGACCGTGATCCTGTGCGAAACGCGCCGCTTTGCCGAACCGCCGAACGTGAAGTGCAACCATGTCGCCTCGCGCACCATGGAGCAGTTCCGCCGCCTGGGCGTGGCGCAGCAGCTGCGCGATGCGGGGCTGCCGGCCGACCATCCGAACGATGTGGTGTTCCGCACCTCGGTGACGGGCACTGAGCTCACGCGCATTCCGATCCCGTGCCGGCGCGACCGCTACACCGAAACCGAGGGCCCCGATGCGTGGTGGCCCACGCCGGAGCCGCCGCACCGAATCAACCAGATCTACCTCGAGCCGATCCTGCTGAAGCACACGGCCGCGCTGCCGGGCGTGACGCTGTGCAACCGTACGCAGTTCGAGCGCTTCACACAGGACGCCGACGGCGTGAGCGCCATCGCCACCGACATGGACAGCGGCGCCACGCGCAGCATCCGCTGCCGCTACATGGTCGGCTGCGACGGCGGCAGCTCACCGGTGCGCAAGCAGATCGGCGCGAAGCTCGAAGGCACGGCCGTGATCCAGCGCGTGCAGTCGACCTTCATTCGCGCGCCGCAACTGCGCGCGCTGATTCCGGGCAAACCAGCGTGGTCGTACTACGCCATGAACCCGCGCCGCTGCGGCACGATGTTCGCCATCGACGGCCACGAGACCTGGCTGGTGCACAACCACCTGAACGCCGAAGAGCCCGAGTTCGATTCGGTCGATCGCGACACCTCGATCCGCGAGATCCTGGGCGTGGGGCCCGACTTTCACTACGACATCATCAGCAAGGAAGACTGGATCGGCCGGCGCCTCGTGGCCACGCGCTTCCGTGAAGGCCGCGTGTTCCTCGCGGGCGACGCCGCGCACCTGTGGGTGCCCTACGCGGGCTACGGCATGAATGCCGGCATCGCCGACGCGCTCAACCTCTCATGGCTGCTGGGCGCCTGCGTGCAGGGCTGGGCCGACGAGGCCATCCTCGACGCCTACGAGGCCGAGCGGTTGCCGATCACCGAGCAGGTGTCGCAGTTCGCGATGGACCATGCGCAGAAGATGATCCGCGCGCGCCGCGCCGTGCCGCCCGACATCGAGGCGCCCGGCCCCGCGGGCGACGCGCTGCGCGCCGAGATCGGCCGCGAGGCGTATGCGCTCAACGTGCAGCAGTTCTGCTGCGGGGGCCTGAACTTCGGCTACTTCTACACCGGCTCGCCGATCATCGTGCCCGACGGCGAGCACCGCGCGCCGCCGTACTCGATGGGCGAGTTCACGCCCTCTACCGTGCCCGGCTGCCGCGCGCCTCATTTCTGGCTGGCCGACGGGCGCTCGCTGTACGACGCCTTCGGTCCGGGCTACACGCTGCTGCGCTTCGACCGCAGCGTGGACGTGCGCCCGCTGGAGCGCGCCGCCGCCACGTACCGCATGCCGCTCACGGTGCTCGACATCGAGACCGCAAGCCTGCCCAAGGCCTATGCGCACCGGCTCGTGATGTGCCGCGCCGACCAGCACATTGCGTGGCGCGGCGCGCACCTGCCGGCCGACGTGTACGACCTCGTCGCCACCTTGCGCGGCGAATCGCGGCGCGAGCGTGGACGCCGCCGGGCCTTGGCCTGGGAAGGCGTGCTCGCCTAACGGGGGCGCCGCGCCGCCGCGCGCGATGCCAGCCAGGCGGCGATGGCAGGCGCCAGCGCGAAGGCGGCGAACAACCAGATCGCTGCGCTGCGCGCACCGGCTATGCCACCGGGCACCGTGAGCCCCGCCGCATTCGCCACCAGCCCGGCCACGGCCGCGCCGACGGCCATGCCGTACAGCTGCACGGTGGTGATCGAGGCGGAGGCCAGCCCCTCTTCGCCGCGCGGCGCGAGCGCCATCACGCGCGTCAGCAGGTGCGGCCACCCGATGCCCACGCCGAAGCCGACGGCGGCCAGCGCCACGGCCACGAGCGCGGTCTCGACGTGAGCCTCGAGCGCACCGGGCGTCGGCAACAGCCACGCGAGCGCCAGCAGGCCGGCCGTGCAGACCACCGGTCCGGCGCGCAGCATGCGATCGGCGCTCGTGCCATGGCGGCCCGACGAGAGCAGCGAGCCGATGCTCCAGCCGCCCGCCATCGCCGCCGTGAGGTAGCCCGCCGCGAGCGGCGTGTGGCCATGCAGCAGTTGCAGGAAGTAGGGCACGAAGATCTCGGTGGTGGTGCCGATCAGCAGCAGCGCCACGCTCGCGTAGATGGCGCCCAACGGCGTGCCGAGTGCATAGGCGCCGGTCGGCAGCAGGCGCACGGCGCCCACGCCCTGGGCATGGCGGTCGATGCGGGTGGCGGCAAAACCGATGGCCAGGCCGAGCATCACACCCACCGCCTGTCCCGCGAGGCCGGGCCAGAAGCCGCTGGCCGCGATCACCAGCACCGACAGCGCCAGCAGCGCGATCTGCGGCGCCGGCACGCGCGGCATCTGCGCCGGCCGGTCATGCCGGATGCCCGCCGCGGGCCGCAACTGCACCGCCACCAGCAGGGCCTGCGCCGCCGCCACCGGCAGCAGCGCCCAGAAGGCCCAGCGCCAATGGCCGGCCTGCGCGAACAGTCCGCCCACGGCCGGTCCGCACAGCGTGGCGACGCCCCACATGCCTGATACGAGCGCCACCGCGCGCGGCCACAGCCGAGGCTCGAACACACGCTGGATCAGCCCATAGCTCAGCGCCGCCAGCAGGCCGCCGCCCAGGCCCTGCACCGTGCGCCCCGTGAGCAGCCACGGCATGGCCGGCGCCAGCGCGCAGCCCACCGAGCCGGCGGTGAACACGGCCAGCGCCACGAGGCAAGCGCCGCGCGGTCCGCGCGCGGCCAACAGCCGCACCGAGAGCGTAGCCCCGAGGATCGAGCCGACCACGAACAAGGTCGTGCTCCAGGCGTACCAGTCGAGCCCGCCGATCTCGCGCACCACCGAGGGCAGCACGGTCGTCACGATGTGGACGTTGACCGCGTGCAAGGCGACGCCGCCGGTCAGCGCCAGCGCGCGCCAGCCGTTGCGCCCGCTGAACAGGTCGCGCCACGCGGCAGTGGGCGACGACGCGCCAACGGCGGCAGCTTCGAGGGAAGAGGAGGAAGACGACATGGGAACGAAGGAGAACGCAAAAGGAGCCTGGATACTAGGCGGCGGTCTTCAATTAAACAAGTTATTGCTTTGATAAATAAAAACTTCAGTGCGCAGCCGCCGAACGGGATGCGCGACACTTCGAAACCGATGCACGCCGCTTCTTCCTCCTCTTCTTCGATGGATTCTTCTCCCGCCACCGGCGCACTGCCCCGTTCCCCGATGCGCCGTCCCACCCTGCACTTCCTGCTCTCGCACCCCGCGCATTTCATTGCGCTGGGCTTCGGCTCGGGGCTGTCGCGCTTCGCCCCCGGCACCGTCGGCACGCTGTGGGCCTGGGCCGCCTTCGTGGTGATGCAGCTGTGGTTCACGCCCGCGACCATCGGCTGGATCATCCTCGCCGGCCTGCCGATCGGCTGGTGGGCCTGCACGGTCGCTGCGCGCAACATGAACGTGGCCGACCCCGGCGCCATCGTGTGGGACGAAATCGTCGCCTTCTGGCTCGTGCTCTGGCTGGTGACGCCGGCCGGCCTGTGGGCGCAGGTCGCGGCCTTTGCGCTGTTCCGTTATTTCGATGCCGCCAAGCCCGGCCCCGTGGGTTGGGCCGACGCCGCCTTCAAGCCCCGCGACCCCGCGCGCGTGCAGTGGTGGCGCGCCGGCTTCGGCATTCTTCTGGACGACCTCGTGGCGGCCTTCTGCACGCTGCTGGTCATTGCGCTGTGGCGCGCATGGTGAACCCGATGGAATCCTTCACTCCTTCCAACGCCTCCGCGCTGGCCGAACACGACACACCCGCGCTCGTCGCCACGCTGGCCGAGCGGCTGCAGGCCCGGGGCTGGATGATGGCCACCGCCGAAAGCTGCACCGGCGGCCTGATCGCCGGCGCCTGCACCGACCTCGCGGGCTCCAGCGCGTGGTTCGAGCGCGGCTTTGTCACCTACTCGAACGCCGCGAAGACCGAGATGCTGGGCGTGGACGCCGCGCTGATCGACGCCCACGGCGCGGTCAGCGAGCCCGTGGCGCGCGCGATGGCCGAAGGCGCCATTGCCCGCGGCGCCCCGGCGCGTGCGTCCGTGGCCGTGACAGGTGTGGCCGGCCCCACAGGCGGCTCGCCCGACAAGCCCGTGGGCACGGTGTGGTTCGGCTGGTCGGTCGACGGGCAGGTGCGCACCGAGCGCCGCCGCTTCGACGGCGACCGCGCCGCCGTGCGCGCAGCCACGGTGCACTACGCGCTGCAGACGCTGATCCAACTCCTGCCACGCTGATCGCGCCGCATCCGACGATGATCCGACATCACCACCGCGAGGTTTCATGACCACAGCAGCCATCCACGCCGAGACCATCGAGCGCTTCTACAGCGCGTTCTCGCAACTCGACGCCGCCACCATGGCCACCTGCTACGCGCCCGACGCGGTGTTCGACGACGAGGCTTTTTCGCTGCGCGGCCGGCGCGAGATCGGTGGCATGTGGCGCATGCTGTGCGACGCCACGAAGGCCAAGGGCGCCGATGTGTGGCGCCTGAACTGGCGCGACGTGCAGGCCGACGCCACCACCGGCAGCGCCCACTGGGACGCCCATTACCGCTTCAGCGCCACCGGCCGCCTGGTCGACAACAGCATCGACGCGCGCTTCACCTTCACGCCCGACGGCCTCATCGCCACGCACCGCGACAGCTTCCCGTTCTGGACCTGGTCGCGGCAGGCGCTGGGCACGCCGGGCCTGCTGCTGGGCTGGACGCCGATGCTGCGCAACAAGGTGCGCGCCACGGCGGCTGCCAATCTCGCCAACTTTCTTGCACGCCAACCCTCATGACCACACCTTCGATCGCACTCACCTTCACCAACAACGAAGCGCAGCACCGCTACGAGGCTGCGCTCGACGGCAAGCTCGCGGCCTATGCCGAGTACAACCTGCTGACCGACGCGATCATGTTCACGCACACCGAGGTGCTGCCCGAGCATGAGGGCAAGGGCGTGGGTTCGGGCATTGCGAGGCACGTGCTCGACGAGGCGCGCGCCGCCGGGCGGCATGTGATTCCGGTGTGCCAGTTCATCGCGGGCTACATCCGCAAGCACCGCGAGTACGCCGACCTGGTCCGGCCGGACATCCAGCGCGCCTTCAAGATCTGACGGAAGCCGCCTTCGGCGCGGGCAGCCAAGCGAAGGCGGCGACGCCGATCACCAGCAGCACCGCAATGACTGCCAGCACGGCGGTCAGCGGATCACCGCCGTGCGCCGCGGCCACCGAGGCGGCCACGCCCGTGCCCCACTGCATGAACGCGACGCCCAGGAACATCGCCATGGTGAAGACCGCCATCGCGCGGCCCGTGAGCGCGGCCGGGTAGGCCACGCGCACGTCGGCGTACTGCCAGACGATGAAGCCCGAGAGCACGCCGATGAGCACCATGCCCGCGATGTCGAGCCAGGCGGAGTGCAGCACGGCGATGAGCGCGAACAGCCCGGCGTAGACGAGGCCGCAGGCCACGATCCAGCGGCGGCGCGCGGCACCGTCGCGGTCGAGGCGGCCGAACAGCGGCGCGCCGAACAGCGAGATCACCGACACCACGAGCGCGACGTTGCCGCTCTGCACCAGCGAGTAGCCGTGGCGTTCCATCATCAGCGGACCGAGCCACAGCCCGCGCAGCGAGATGAAGGCCGCGTACGTCACCGCGCCCAGCACCATGATGCCGAGCGTGTGCGGCATGGCGAACAGCGCGCCGAACTGGCGCACCGCAGCGGGAATCGACTCTTTCTGCTGCGGCACGGCCGACGCGGGCTCGTGCACCCAGCGCCAGATCGCGAGCCAGGCCAGCGCCGATGCCAACGAGAGCACCAGGAAGCCTGCGCGCCACGAGTACGCCTGCACCAGCCACGCGAGCGGCGTGCCGGTGGCCAGCATGCCCAGGCCGCCGATGGCCAGCACCATGCCCGAGACGGTCGCAAAACGCGCCGCCGGAAAGTGCCGCGCGATGAACACCGTGCACACCAGGAAGGCCGGCGCGCAGCCGACGCCGATGAGCGCCTGCCCGGCCACGAGCACGAGGTAGTTCGACGACACGGCCGACAGCAGCGCGCCCGCGATCGCGACCGGAAAGGCCACGAGCACGGTGCGGCGCACGCCGTGCAGGTCGATGCCGATGCCCATGAAGAGCTGCATCGCGCCGAACGCAAAGTGAAAAGCCCCCGAGAAGATCCCGAGGGCCTGGGCGGAAAGATGAAAGTCCGCCTGCAGCGGACTGGCCATGATGGCGCCCACGGTGCGGAACGCCTGGCTCAGCGCGACACCCGCACACAACGCCAGGACCATGACCCAGGCGGCGCGGGATGTCAGAGGCTGTGCTGCGGGCGTGGGGCTCATGGACAGGGGCGATCGCCGGAGGACCGTGCCCGCTCACTCACCGTGGCACTTCTTGTACTTCTTGCCGCTGCCGCAGGGGCACGGATCGTTGCGGCCCGGCGTGGCTTCCTTGCGGATCGTCTCGACCTTCGGGCCGAGGCTCTTCCAGAGCTGGCGCAGGTCGTAAACCGCCCAGATCGCGGCGCCGAAGTCGTCCAGGCGCTGCTGGCTCACGCTGGGCGGGCCGTTCTCGTCGTACATCGACAGCGTGGGCTTGGCGGTGTCGTCCTCGGTCAGCGCGACGATGTTGTCGAGCGCGTCGTCGAGCATCTGCGCGGCTTCCTTGTCGCGCGGCGCGGCCCAGTCTTCGGGCCAGTTCTCGACCGCGTACATGAAGCCCAGCGCCCAGACCTGGGCGAACGAGGGAATCTCTTCGCCGGCCATTTCCGCGCGTTCTTCCTCGGGCAGCGAGGCGATGGCGCCGCGCGTGTCGAGCACTTCGGGCTGCCAGCTGCGTTCGTCTTCGAGCGATTCGACCGGGGCGTCGAGGCCTTCCTCGATCTCGCGCCAGCGGCGCTTCCAGTTCCAGACGAACTCCATGTGCTGGGCCGGCACGAAGTGGTCGCCCAGCAGCACGGGCCAGTATTCGGTGGGATCGATGGGACGGCGCGTGCAGATCAGCGCGGCCATGAAGCCTTCGCAGAACTCCCACTGGGGAATTTCCTCGTCGTCCTCGCGCATGGCGTCGAGCGCGGTGTCGAGGGCGTCGAAGTCGTCGGGACCCAGGGCTTGGGGAGGCGTCGCCGGGGCGGTGTCAGGGGTATCGGGGGTCTCTGGGGTGGTCGTCATGGCAGCAGTCACGGCAGGTTGGGAGCAGCCCTCTATGATGCAGCAGGCTCCTGCCGACATCTGATGACCATGCCCACGATTATTCCGTTTCCCGCACGCTACAGCGCGTTCGCCCTGTGTGTACTCGGCTTGGTGGCCTGCCTGGCGATGGTTCTGGCCTCGCCACACCTGTGGCTTGCCTGGGTCGGCGTGGTCGTTTTCGCGGTGCTCACGGGCACCGGCGTGCACGACCTGCGCCAGGCGCGCCACGCCATCCTGCGCAACTACCCGGTCATCGGGCACCTGCGCTTTCTGCTCGAATTCATCCGCCCCGAGATCCGCCAGTACTTCATCGAAAGCGACGCCGAGGCCGCGCCGTTCTCGCGCGCCCAGCGCTCGCTGGTGTACCAGCGCGCCAAGGGCGAGCCCGACAACCGGCCCTTCGGCACGCAGCTGAACGTGTCGGCCGCAGGCTACGAGTGGATCAATCACTCGATGCAGCCCACGAAGCTGGACGGGCACGATTTCCGCATCGTGATCGGCGGCACGCCGCAGCCGGCCGATGCGAACCCGGCGCAGGTCTGCACGCAGCCTTACAGCGCAAGCGTTTTCAACATCTCGGCGATGAGCTTCGGCGCCTTGTCGGCCAACGCCATCCTGGCGCTGAACCAGGGTGCGCAGATGGGTGGCTTTGCGCACGACACGGGCGAGGGCTCGATCTCGCAGCACCACCGCGTGCACGGCGGCGACCTCATCTGGGAAATCGGCTCGGGCTACTTCGGCTGCCGCAACGACGACGGCACCTTCAACGCCGAGCGCTTCACCGCCAATGCGCGCGACCCGCAGGTGAAGATGATCGAGATCAAGCTCAGCCAGGGCGCCAAGCCCGGCCACGGCGGCGTGCTGCCGGCGGCCAAGGTCACGCCCGAGATCGCGGCGGCGCGCGGCGTGCCGGTGGGCGTGGACTGCGTCTCGCCCTCGTCGCACAGCGCGTTCTCCACGCCGACCGAGATGATGCATTTCATCGCCAGGCTGCGCGAGCTGTCGGGCGGCAAGCCGACCGGCTTCAAGTTCTGCCTCGGCCACCCGTGGGAATGGTTCGGCATCGTCAAGGCGATGCAGGCCACCGGCATCACGCCCGACTTCATCGTGGTCGACGGCGCCGAGGGCGGCACGGGCGCGGCGCCGGTCGAGTTCAGCGATCACGTCGGCGCGCCGCTGCAGGAAGGCCTGCTGCTGGTGCACAACACGCTGATCGGCGTGAACCTGCGCCACCGCATCAAGATCGGCTGCGCCGCCAAGGTGATCACTGCCTTCGACGTGGCGCGCATGATGGCGCTGGGCGCCGACTGGTGCAACGCGGCGCGCGGTTTCATGATGGCGCTGGGCTGCATCCAGGCGCAGAGCTGCCACACCGGCCACTGCCCGACCGGCGTGACCACGCAGGACCCGGTGCGCCAGCAGGCGCTGGTGGTGCCGACCAAGGCCGATCGCGTGCGCAACTTCCACCGCAGCACGCTGCATGCGCTGCAGGAGCTGGTGCAGGCCGCGGGCCTGGACCATCCGCAGCAGATCACCGCGCACCACATCGTGCGCCGCATCTCCGACACCGAGGTGCGCCTGTTGAGCAACCTGGTGATGCAGGTGCAGCCCGGCGCGCTGCTCGGGCCGCTCGACCACCAGCACACCGTGTTCCGCACCTACTGGCCGCTGGCCAGTGCACAGAGTTTCCAGCCCGTGACGCAGGGCCCTTACGGGCTGGCGGCGCCGGGCTATGCCATGGCCGCATGAATCCACTGAGACGAGGAGGCGCCGCGACGCGCCTGTACAGCCAACGGGGCGCCGCATCGGCGCCCGCGCCGCTCGAGGACGCTTCAGGCGCGGCGCCGTCTGCGCCCGGCGACTACGCCGAATTCCTGCGCGTGACGCTGCCCAAACAGGCCAAGAACGTGGCCAGCCACCGTTTCGGCAGCGAACGTGTCTGGCTCAAGAAGGCGGGTCCGCGCCACGGGAAGTGGGGCTACCGCGTGATGGCGCTGGTCGCGCGCCTGGCCGGCCTCGACGTGATCAAACCCGTGCCCAATCCGGGCGGCGAAGCCGCCATTGCCACCGAGGCCCGGCGCCTGAAGCAACTGGCCGCTGCAGGCCTGCGCGTGCCCGTGGTGCTGGCAGAGCAAGCCGATGGCCTGTTGATTTCCGACCTCGGCGAAAGCGGCCGTGCGACCGTGGTGCTGCAAGAGCGCATCGACCAGGCCGCCGCCGCCGGTCCGGCCGCCCTGCTCGCCGTGTGGCGCGAAGGCCTGGCCGCCATCGCCGCCGTGCACCTGCGCGGCCAGCACCTGAGCCAGGCCTTCGACCGCAACCTCGTGCAGTGCCCCGACGGCGTGATCGGCTACATCGATTTCGAGGACGACCCCGCCGAAGTCATGACGCTGGCCGAGTGCCAGGCGCGCGACTGGCTCAGCTACCTGCACTCCACGGCCATGATGCTGGAGGCCGCCGCGCCGCAGGCGGCGGGCCAGCACTGGCATGCGGCGCTTGGCGGCGTGAACGAGGAAGTGCGCGAGCGCATCGCGAACGCGGCGCGGCGCATGAAATGGGCGCAAAAGCTGCCGGCCAGCCGGCGGTGGGGACGCGATACGCAGCGCGTGCGGGCGGTGGCGCGGTTGCTGGGGCAGTGGTACGAGGTGAACAAGGGCTGAGACGGATCGGCGTGGCCTATGCCAGCGCCGCCCGCACCGCCACGCCCTGCAGTGCCAGCCGTTTCTTCATCGACAGCACCGCCTTGTCCTTGCTCAACAGCTGCGCTCCGTAGGCGACCGACAGGTCGATGAACACCTGGTCGTCCGGATCGCTGCACACGCACGGCGCACGCGCGGGCACCTCGGTGACCAGATGCACGCGCGCATCGAAATCGGCGAGCACGACGGGGATCGTCAGTTCGCGCCGGGCCATGCGCCTCGCGATCAGCGGGTAGCCGAGCACGCGCTCCAGTTCGCTGCGCATCGCGGGCGTGGCCAGCCAGCGCAGCGCGCCGCGCGCGAGGTCGTCGACCAGCGGCGCCCAGGCGGGGTCTTCGAAGACCAGCAGGTCCAGGGCGATGTTGGTGTCGATGACGACCCACCCGACCGCCGGGGTTCCCACGGCCTCTTCGGGGATCGCGGGCGCCAACGCCACGGCCGGCTGTGCGCTCACTTGCGCGCCGAGCCCGCCACCATGTCGAAGCGGAACAGCCGGCATTCGATGGGGCCGTTCCACATCGGCACGCGGCGCGACTCTTTCAGGCGCATCTGCCTGGGCAGCTTCAGGTCGGGCGTGAGCACCCAGGCGGTCCAGCCTGCGTAGTTCTTCTTCCAGTGGGTGGCGAGCTGCGGAAAGAAGTCGCCGCCATCGCCGCCCTCTCCATCCCCCGGGGTCTGGGCGGCCTCGCGGGCGCCGAAGCGCGCCACGCCGCCGACCTCGATGCGCTCGCCGTACGGCGGGTTGAGCATGATCACGCCGCCCTCGGCCGGCGGCATGCGCTGCAGGGCGTCGCCGCCGCGGAACTCGATGGCATCGGACACGCCGGCGCGCTGCGCGTTGCGCTCGGCGAAGTCGACCATGCGGTGCGACACGTCGGAGCCGAAGACGGCGATGTCGCTCGCGTGCTGCGCGTTGGCTGCCTCGTTCTTGATCGCCGCCCAGACGTGCGCCTGGAACGGCAGCAGCTTCTCGAAGCCGAAGCGCCTGAGCGATCCGGCGGCGATGCCGCGCGCGATCTGCGCGGCCTCGATGGCGATGGTGCCGCTGCCGCAGCAGGGGTCGTACAGCGGGGCCTTGGCGACTTCGCCGGTCTCGGGGTTCCACCAGCCGCTGGCGGCCAGCATGGCGGCGGCCAGGGTTTCCTTCAGCGGGGCATCGCCCTTGTCCTGGCGCCAGCCGCGCTTGAACAGCGGCTCACCCGAGGTGTCGATGTACAGCGTGCAGGTGTCGGTGGTCAGGTGCGCAAAGATGCGGCAGTCGGGCCACTGGGTCTCGATGCTGGGGCGCACGCCGTTGACCTTGGCGCGGAAGCGATCGGCCACGGCGTCCTTGATGCGCAGCGTGGCGAAGTTCAGGCTCTGCAGCGGGCTGTGCTGGGCCGTGGTCTCGATCTTGAAGGTCTGTTTGGGCGTGAACCAGATCTCCCAGGCCACGCCGCTCGCGATGGCGTACAGGTCGTTCTCGTTGCGGTAGGGCGCATGGGCCAGTTCGACCAGCACGCGCTGCGCGAGCCGGCTGTGCAGGTTGAGCTTGAGGCCGTCGCGCCAGTCGGCACGCACGCGCACGCCGCCGCGCAGGGTGAGCAGGTCCTGCCCGGCACGGCCGGTCAGGGCGTGCACCTCCTGGGCAAGGAATTCCTCGACGCCGGCGGCGCAAGGCAGGAAAAATGAGAGATCGTTCACGGAAAGTCGGCCATCGGGAAGCCCGCTAAGGGCCCCCATTGTCGCCGGGGCTGGGGCCTTCTCTATATAGTCGATTTGCCCATGACGCCCACCCCCGCCTCCGCGGCCCCCCCGGCAGACGCCCGCGACGGCGACCACCGCTTCGCGATCCAGTGCGAAGTGCTGCGGTTGTCGATCCGCCCGCTCGGGCCGGTGCTGCTGGTGCAATACCTGCTCAACTGCGGCGTGGCGGCGCTCTTCGCCTGGCAGTTCTCGCCGGCGCGCGCGCTGGTGTGGCTGGCGCTGGTCACCGGTGTCACGGTGATGCGCGGCTTCTTTGCGCAGCGCCTGCCCGAGCCGTTCACGCCCACGAATCTGCGCGAGGCCCAGCGCCGGCACACGCTGCGCACGGCCATCTGGGAGCTGGCGCACGGCCTGGCGGGCGTGCTGCTGTTCAACCCCGAGCGCCCCGATCTGCAGCTGCTGCTGGGCCTCATCCTCATGGGCATGACGCTGTCGTCGGCGTTCTCGGTGTCGTTCTACACGCCGGCCACGCAGCTGGCCATCACGCTGCTGCTGGCGCCGGTGATCGTCACGGGGCTGTGGCTCGGGGCGCCGGTGATGATGGCCGTCGCGGTGATCGGCATCGGCCTCACGGCGATGATGTGGAAGCTGGTGGCCGACCATTCGCGCCAGCTCGAGGAGAACATCGGCCTGCGGCTGAACGAGCGCACGCTGCGCGAACAGGCGCTGGCCGGCCTGCGCGCCTCCGAGCAGGCCCAGGCCGAGCGGCTGCGCTTCTTCTCGGCGGCCAACCACGACCTGCGCCAGCCGGTGATGGCCATCGGGCTGCAGGCCGAGGTGCTGCGCCAGCAGCTGCAGCACGGCACCGACAGCGCGGCCGTGCAGCACACGGTGGCCTCGCTCTCGCGCGCGCAGCAGGCGCTCGAGGGCCTGACCAACCAGCTGCTCGAAATCGGCCGCATCGAGGCCGCGGTCGATCCGCTGCGCCCTGCGGCGGTGGCGCTGGCGCCGCTGCTGAACGAGCTGGCGCGCCAGGCCGGCGAAGGCCGCGTCGCGGTGCGCAGCCCGGCCGATGCGGTGACCTGGACCGACGCGGTGGCGCTGCGCCGCGTGCTCTCCAACCTGCTGGACAACGCCCTCAAGTTCACCCCGCGCGGGCGCGTGCTGCTGGCCGTGCGGGCGCGCCGCCGGCCCGGCACTGACACCGGGCGTGCGTGGCGTATCGAGGTGCGCGACAGCGGCATCGGCATCGCGGCCGAATCGCAGGCGCGCGTGTTCGACGACTTCGAGCAGGTCGGCAACGTGGAGCGGAACCTGCAACACGGCCACGGGCTGGGGCTGGCGATCGTGCGACGGCTGGCCGGGCAGCTGGGCATCGAGGTCGCGCTGCGTTCGGCGCCGGGCAAGGGCTCGGTCTTCAGCTTCGAGCTGCCGGCCGCGCGGCCCGGTGCGGCGACCGTGCCGGCGCCTGCGCCCACCGTGGCGATGGACGTACCCGACGCAGACGCCGCGCTGCGCCCCGGGCTGGCCGTGCTGGTGGTCGAAGACAACATCGTGGTGGCCGATAGCCTCTCCGCGCTGCTGCGGCACTGGCATGTGGCGCCGCGCGTCTACGCCAGCGCCGCCGAGGCGCTCGCGCTGGCCGACCTGGACGCGCTCGACGTCGCGCTGTGCGACATCCGCCTGCCCGGCGCGTTCAACGGCATCGCGCTGGCCGAGCGGCTGGCGCAGCGCAAGCCTACGCTGACCATCGCCTTGATCTCGGCCGACATCACCGAAGCCACGCAGCAGCTGGCCGCCGCGCGCGGCTGGCACGCGCTGCGCAAGCCGGTGCAGCCGGACGACCTGCGGCGCGTGCTGCTGCGGGCCCAGCAACAACCAACGCCGTCGTCGTAGCGGCCCTCGGCGCGGGCCGGCCCCGCTGCGGTGTCATCGCTTCCGAGCTATGCTCCGCGCACAGGCCGCCGCCCCTGCCCGATGCCCGCCGAACCCCTTCCCACTCCTTCCGTTGGCGCCGTCGCCCTGCGCGAGCCCCGCTACGGGCGGGTCGCGATGGCACTGCACTGGCTGCTCGCGGCGATGATCGTCGGCTCGCTCGGCGTCGGGCTCTACATGACGGGCCTGCCCTTCTCGCCCCAGCGCCTGAAGCTCTACAGCTGGCACAAGTGGGCCGGCATCACCATCCTCCTGCTGTCCGCGCTGCGGCTGCTGTGGCGCCTCACGCACCGCCCGCCGCCGCTGTCGGCGCGGGTGCTGGCTGCCATGCCGGCCTGGCAGCGGGCCGCGCACCGCATCAGCCATGCGCTGATGTACCTGCTGTTCTTCGCGGTCCCGCTGTTCGGCTGGGCCTACAGCGCGGGCATGGGTGTGCCGGTCGTGTGGTTCGGCCTGCTGCCGCTGCCCGACCTGGTGGCGGTCGACAAGGACTTCGCCGAGGCCGTGCTCAAGCCGCTGCACCAGCGCAGCGCCTACCTGCTGGCCGGCGTCACGCTGCTGCACGTGGCGGCGGCGCTCAAGCACCACTGGATCGACCGCGACGGTCTGTTGCAACGCATGTGGCCCGCGCCACGCAAGGAATCCGCCGGATGACGACGCGTCTTTTGTGGGCCGGCGCAACCCTCCTCGGCCTCGCGCTGCACGCCGCGGCCGAGCCGATGCCGGCCACCGCCAAGCTGGTGCCCGAGAAGAGCCAGATTGCCTTCGTCAGCAAGCAGATGGGCGTGCCGGTCGAAGGCAGCTTCAAGCGTTTCGACGCGCAGGTCGCCTTCGACCCGAAGAAACCCGAGGGCGGCTCGGTGGTGCTGCAGATCGACACCGCCAGCGCCGGCTTCGGCATTCCGATGAGCGATGCCGAGCTGCCCAAGCCGACCTGGTTCGACACCGCGCATTTCCCGCAGGCCAGCTTCCGTTCGAGCGCCATCAAGGCGCTGGGCGAGGGCCGCTTCGAGATGGCCGGCAAGCTCACCATCAAGGGCGTCAGCAAGGCCGTGACGGTGCCGGTGAGCCTCACGTCGTCGGGCGGCGCCTATTCGGTCGCCACGGGCACGCTCACCATCCAGCGGCTCGACTACAAGGTGGGCGACGGCGAATGGACCGACACCTCGGTGGTCGGCAACGAGGTGCAGGTGCGCTTCAAGCTGACGCTCGCGGGCCTCGGGCCGCTGTGACGACGATTCCCTTTTCCATGCATCCTTCTTCTTCTTCCGCCATGAACAAGCTCCTCTTTGCCGCGGCCTTCTGCGTGGGTGCGGCCCTGCCCCTGGCCAGCACGGCCCAGGAATACACGGCGCCGCCGCTGGCCGCCAAGCCCGCGGGCGGGCCGGCCAAAAATGCCAGCTACGTGATCGACCCGACCCACACCTTCGTCATGTACGAGATGGGCCACTACGGCACCACCACCAACCGCGGGCGCTTCAGCACCAAGGACGGCTCGGTGCAGATCGACGGCACCGGCGCCAGCGGCAAGGTCGACATCACGATGGACATCAGCTCCATCAACACCGGCGTCGACCTGCTCAACCGCCACGTGCAGAGCAAGGATTTCTTCAACGTGGCCGAATTCCCCACCGGCCGCTTCGTGGCCGAGCGCATCGACTTCAGCGGCGACAAGGTGACCGACGTGCCCGGCACGCTCACGCTCATGGGCCAGACCAGGCCGGTGACGCTGAAGGCCGTGCGCTTCAACTGCTACCTGAATCCGCTGATCAACCGCCAGGTCTGCGGCGGCGACTTCGAGGCCACCGTGCAGCGCAGCGACTGGGGCATCACCTGGGGCCTGAACTTCGGCTTCGAGAACAAGGTGAAGCTGCTGGTGCAGGTCGAAGCCGTGAACGTGCAGCAATGACGACGACGCCAGGAGCCACGCGATGATGGACACCACCCTTTCCCTGATCGGCATCGCCGGCGCCATGGCCGTCGGCGCGATGAGCCCCGGCCCGAGCTTCGTGATGGTGGCGCGCACGGCCGTGGCCTCGCGCAGCGACGGGCTCGCGGCGGCGCTGGGCATGGGCGCTGGCGGGCTGGCGTTCTCCATCGCCGCGCTGGCCGGGCTGCAGGCGGCGTTCCTTGCCGTGCCGGGGCTGTACCTCGCGATCAAGGCCTTCGGCGGCGCGTACCTGATCTACCTGGGTTTTCGCATCTGGCGCGGCGCGCGCCAGCCGCTCGCGATCACGCCCGACACGGACGCCTCGCCCCGCAGCCAGGGCCGCAGCGGACGCACCTTCCTGCTCGGGCTGGCCACGCAGGTCAGCAACCCGAAGACGGCGGTGGTGTACGCGAGCATCTTCGCGGCCTTTTTGCCACGCGAGGTGCCGCTGGTGCTGGCGCTCGCGGTGCCGGCCGTGATCTTCTGCATCGAGACGGGCTGGTACGCGGTCGTTGCGCTGGCGCTGTCTTCGGCTGCGCCGCGCGCGGCCTACCTGCGCTACAAGACCTGGATCGACCGCGCGGCCGGCGGCGTGATGGGGCTGCTGGGCCTGCGGCTCGTGTGGTCCGCGGTGCGCGGCACCTGAGGAGCTACAGCAGGCTCTCCGGCGTGAGTGGCGCCAGCAGCTCGAGCATGGTGCGGTCCCAGAAGCCCGAGTCGGGCTCTTCGTGCAGCACGGTGGTCTTGCCGCCTTCCTCGCTGACCCATTCGATGCGCCGCGAACCCGCTGCGCCTGCGTCGCTGCCTTCGGCAAACCGCAGCCGGTAGGCGCCCTGCTGCTTGAGCACGTCGAGCAGTTTCAGGGTCTGCTGCGCCATCTCCGGGCTGCGGATGAACAGGCCGATCTCGGTGTTGTGGACCTCGGAGCGCGGGTCGAAATTCATCGAGCCGACGAACAGGATGCGCTGGTCGATCACCGCCGACTTGGCGTGCAGCCGCCCCACCGACGTGCCGAACAAACCCAGCCGCACGCTGCGCCGCGTGCGCGCGGAACTCAGCTCGTGCAGCTCGGCGCCCAGCGCCAGCATGTCGGCGCGGTAGCGGCGGTAGGCGGTGTGCACCAGCGGCTCGTCGGTGGCGGCGAGCGAGTTGGTGACCACGCTGATCTTCACGTTGCGCCCGCGGATCTCGCGCATCACCTCCAGCCCCGACGCGCCCGGGATCAGGTAGGGCGAGACCAGCGTCACCTCGCTGCGCGCGCGGCGCATCTGCTCGACCACGTTGTAGCGCACGCTGTCCACGTCGAGCAGCGGCACGCCGCCGTACGACGCGGTCTTGCCGATCACGCGGTCGGGCGAATCGGCATACGCCTCGGCGGTGGTCCAGATGAGGCCCAGCTTGCCGGCGTCGAGGTCGTCGGCCACGGGGCTGTAGCCGAGCAGGTCGTTGGGTGCGGGCCTGGGCGGCGGCGGCGTGGTGTCGGGGCCGGTGGCGACGTCGAAGCGGCGCTGCAGTTCTTCGCGCGGCAGGTCGGTGTGCACGACCGCGCCGATCGGGCGCACGTGCGGGCTGTTCCAGTACTGGTCGAACAGCACGCCCAGGCGTGGGATCAGCGCGCCCGTGACGAAGGTGTCCAGGTCGATGAAGTTCGGGCCGGTGGTGCGGCGGAAGTACTGGTTGCCGATGTTGCGCCCGCCCGCCACCGCCATCGCACCGTCGGCGATGAACAGCTTGTTGTGCATGCGGCGGTTGACGCGGCTGAAGTCGAAAAGCGACGCGGTGAAGCGCTTGAGCAGGCTGCCGCGCCCCGCCGGGAACGGGTTGAACAGGCGCAGCTCCACGTTCGGCGTGGCGGCCAGGCCGAGCAGCAGTTCGTCTTCGCCCGAGGTGTACAGGTCGTCCATCAACAGGCGCACGCGCACGCCGCGTTGCGCCGCATCGCGCAGGGTGCGCAGCAGGTAGCGGCCGGTCTCGTCGTTCTCGATCTGGTAGTACTGCACGTCGAGCGTGCGCTGCGCGCGGCGCGCCAGCTGCAGCCGCGTGTCGAAGGCGAAGTCACCGCCGGGCATCAGGCGAAAGCCGCTGAGGTCGGGGTCGGGCTGCGAGGCCAGCGCGATCTTGCCGAGCACGGTGTCGGCCGAGACGGCGATCGTTTTCGTGGGCGGGCGCGGTGCGTCGTCGGGCAAGGTGGCACAGCCGGCGAACAGCGATGCAGCCACGAGGGCGAAGACCCAATGCCCCCAGCGCGACAGCAGGCGACGGGTCATCGTGGACTTTCTACAGGGCCTTGCGCAGGTTGGCGGGTGCGATGCGCAGCGCTTCGCGGTACTTGGCGACGGTGCGGCGCGCGCACTCGATGCCCTGCTCCTTCAGCATCTCGGAGATCTGGCTATCGGACAGCGGCTTCTTGATGCTCTCGGAACTCACGAACTGCTTGATCAGCGCGCGCACCGCGGTGCTCGACGCATTGCCACCCGTCTCGGTGCCCAGCGCCGAGCCGAAGAAGTACTTGAGCTCAACCGTGCCGAAGGGCGTGGCCATGTACTTGGCGGTGGTCACGCGCGAGATGGTCGACTCGTGCAGGCCCAGCTCGTCGGCGATCTCGCGCAGCACCAGCGGGCGCATGGCCAGCTCGCCGTGCACGAAGTAGCTCTTCTGCCGCTCGACGATGGCGTTGCTCACGCGCAGGATGGTGTCGAAGCGCTGCTGGATGTTCTTGATGAACCAGCGCGCCTCCTGCAGCCGCTGCGACAGCGCCTGGCTGCCCTCGCCCTTGTGCGACTTGAGCGCGCCGGCGTAGATGTCGTGCACGCGCAGGCGCGGCATGACCTCGGGATTGAGCATGACGCGGAACTTCACATTTGTGCCGCGGCCCGTCTTGGTGACGATCACATCGGGGATGACGATGTTGCGTTCGACGTCGACAAAGCGGCGGCCCGGCTTGGGCTCCAGGCGCGCAATGATCTGCAGCGCCGAGCGCACCAGGTCTTCGTTGGTGCGCGTGAGCGTGGCCAGGCGCTTGAAGTCGCGCCGCGCGAGCAGCTCCATCGGCTGCTTGCAGATCGCGATGGCGGTCTTGCGGATGAGCGCTTCGGCCTCGGTCTCGTCTTCGCTGGCGAGCGCCTTCAGCTGGATGCTCAGGCATTCGCCGAGGTCGCGCGCGCCGACGCCGGCCGGCTCCAGGCTCTGCAGCAGGCCCAGCGCCACCTGGAAGTGGTGCACGAGGTCGTCGAACTGGTCGTTGTCGTCGCCCGCCAGGCCCGAGGCCAGTGCCGGCAGCGAGTCTTCGAGGTAGCCGTCGTCGTTGAGCGATTCGATGAGGAAGCGCAGCGCGGCGCAGTCGTTTTCGTTCAGCCGCAGGCTCAGCGCCTGGCGGTGCAGGAACGACTGCAGCGACTCCTGGCTGCGCGCGAGCTCGGTGGCGTCGGCACGCTCGTCGTCGCCCAGGTTGTTCTGGCGCGCGGGCGCATCGCTGCCCCACTCGCTGTCGTCGGGCGCCATGTCGACGGTGCCGTCGCCTTCCCAGTCGGGCTCGCGCTCGGCGATTTCGGCAGCGGGGCCGTCGCTGTCGGGGGTCGAGGTGGTGGTGTCGCTGGACGTGCTGGCGGTGCTGACGGCGGACGGCGCCAACTCGGCCTCGCCCTCGCCCGCGTCGTCGCGCGGCACGGGCGCGTCGGCCGTGTCCAGCCCGAACTCCTCGCGCGCCGCTTCTTCCGCGGTGCGCTCGAGGAACGGGTTCTCGTCCAGCATCTGCTCCACCTCCTGGCTCAGTTCGAGCGTGGAGAGCTGCAGAAGCCGGATCGACTGCTGCAGCTGTGGCGTCAGCGCCAGATGCTGCGAGACGCGAAGGGACAGCCCTTGCTTCATGAGGAAATGGCTCCCCCCCAGGCTGCGCGCTTCGCGCTACGCCAACCCCCTACCGGGGGCGGGCCGGCCGCTTCGGGCGGCCGTGCGCGGCGGCCCCCGCGAGGAAGCTCCGCGCGGACGGCGGCCACGATGATCCTTGACCCTCGCCGCACGGTCACATCCGGAAGTGCTCGCCCAGGTACACCCTGCGTACCTCGGCGTTGTCGACGATCTCCGAGGGTGTGCCTTGTGCCAGCACGTGCCCGTCGCTGATGATGAACGCGTGATCGCAGATGCCCAGCGTCTCACGCACGTTGTGGTCGGTGATGAGCACGCCGATGCCGCGCTCTTTCAGGAAACTGATGATCCGCTGAATCTCGATCACGGCGATCGGGTCGATGCCGGCGAAGGGCTCGTCCAGCAGGATGAAGCGCGGCTGCGTGGCCAGCGCGCGCGCGATCTCGACGCGGCGGCGCTCGCCGCCCGACAGCGCGAGCGCAGGCGAATCGCGCAGGTGGTCCACGCGCAGGTCGGCCAGCAGGTCGGCCAGGCGCTCTTCGGTGTGCTGCTTGGTCAACGGCACCATGCGGCCGTTGGCGTCGGGCTCGCGCTGCAGCTCAAGCACGGCACGCACGTTTTCCTCGACCGTGAGCTTGCGGAAGATCGACGCTTCCTGCGGCAGGTAGCTCAGGCCCATGCGCGCGCGGCGGTGAATGGGCATGTGGGCGATGGGCTCGCCGTCGATGGTGATCTCGCCGGCATCGGCGCGCACCAGCCCGACGATCATGTAGAACGAGGTGGTCTTGCCCGCGCCGTTGGGGCCGAGCAGTCCGACGACCTCGCCCTTCTGCACATCGAGCGAGACGTCTTTCACGACCGTGCGGCTGCCGTAGCTCTTCTTGAGGCCGCGCGCCACGAGGCGGCTGCCGGGGAGGCCATCGACGGTCTGGGTTCCTGCGGCTTCGATCACTTGCGCCCTTCCCCTTCGGTGCCGCCGAGCGTGGTGCTCGGACGCAGCCCGGCGCCGGGCGCGGGGGTGGGCGCCGGGGCCGCGGGCTTCTTGCCGCCCGCTGCCGGTGCCGATCCGCCGGCAGCGGGTGCCGCGGCGGCCTTCGGCGTGAGGATGGCCTTCACGCGGCCACCGCCGCCCGCCGAGACGCCGGCGTTCGGCGGCACGAGGGAGCCGTTGACGGTGTAGGTGTCGTTGCTCTGGTCGTAGACGATCAGTGCGCCGCTGCTCTCGTCGTTGGCCGTGGCGCCGATCAGCCGGCGCATGACGGCGCGGCGGATGAACTTGACGTTGTCGGCGCGGCTGTCGTACTCGATGACTTCCGACTCGCCCTCGATCCACTCGTCGCCGGCGTTGCGCTTCTGCTTGTAATAGGCCAGCTTGCCGGGCGCGGCCGTGACCACGCCGTACTGGTAGCCCTCGGCATCCTGGCGCACGTCCAGCCGCGCACCGCGGATGATGATCGTGCCCTTCGTGACCAGCACATTGCCGGTGAACACGCTGGTCTGTTTCAGGTCGTCATAGCGCATCGAGTCGGACTCGATGTTCATCGGCTTGGTGCGGTCGGCGGTTTCTGCCAGGGCGCCCGAGGCGGCACCGGCCAGCAACAGCGCACCGACGGCGAGACGGCCGAGGCGACGAAGGGTGGGGAATGTGGGGATGGAGGGCAATGTCATAAAGGCACGAAACTTGCTCTGAAACATTGTATGCGTGGGACGGTGATTGACCACCGCCGCCAATGAAAAAGCCCGCCGAAGCGGGCCTTGCATTCGACCGGAAAGCAGGTCGCCGGGGCGGTCAGCCCTTCTTGGCTTCGCCGATGAGGAAGGTCGCCACTTGCAGCACCTTGGACATGCTGCCGGCGGTTTCGCCGTCGACATACCAGCGGCCTGCGACGGCCAGGGCCGGCACGCCGGCCACCTTGTAGGCCTCGGTCTGCTGCGCGGCGCGGCGGGCCTTGCTGGCCACGCCGAAGGACGCAAAGGTTTCCTTGAACTTGGCGCCATCGAGGCCGGCACGCTCGGCCCAGGCCTGGATGTTGGCTTCGCCGTTCAGGTTCTGGCGCTGCGCATGGATGGCGGCGAAGACCTTCGGGTGGTATTCCTCCAGCTTGCCCATGGCTTCGAGCGTGAAGTACAGGCGCTGCTTGGCTTCGACGTCGTTGCCCACGAAGGGCACCGGGATGCGGCGGAACGCCACGTCCTTCGGGGCTGCCTTGACCCAGGCCTCGAGCGAGGGCTCGAAGTCGTTGCAATGCGGGCAGTTGTACGAGAAGAACTCCACCACCTCGACCTTGCCGGCCGGTGCATCGACCGGCACGCGCTTGTCGAGCACGAGGAAATCGGTGCCGGCCTTGGGGGCGCGCTGGGCGTGTGCCGGAACGGCAGCCAGCGAAAGCAGCCCGATCGAAGTGGCGGCCAGCGAAAAGTCACGACGTTTCATGGAAAAGGTTCTCCTGTGGGTACCGCAGACAGAGCCGGCGCGCCGCAGGGAGTTCCCCGTGGGCAGCGCGCCCGAGGCGCTCGAATTGACAAAAACAGCGTGCGGCAGATGCCGCGCGGGCGAAGCTTGGGGGCTGATCAAGAAAGCCGTGGGTCAGCGCTGGACACGGACCAGCGCCGATTCCAGGCCGCCGCCGTCGAGCCGTTCCTTGAGCCGGTCGGCGTCGTCCTTCTTGTTGAACGGGCCGGCGCGCACGCGGTAGACCGTGCGACCGGCCTGCTCGCGCTCGGTGACCTTGGCCTCGACGCCCATGAGCGAGAGCTTGGCGCGCTGCGCCTCGGCGTCGTCGGTGGTGCGGAAGGCGCCGGCCTGCACGAAGTACATGAAGGGGTCGGCACCCGACGCCGACGGTGCGGCCGAAGCGGTGGTCGTGCTGCTGCCGCCTGCGCGGGCCCGGGCGAGGTCGCCCAGCGGATCGTTCGACGGCGGCAGTGCGTTGGCTTCGGCCGGCGTCGGCGCGGGACGCGCCGGCTTGGGCGCCACCACCACGGGGGCCGGGGCGGTGACGGGCGCGGCGGCCGTGGGCGGCGTGCCGGGTGCCACGGTGACGGGGGCGCCGGTGATCGGGTTCACCGGGCCGGTGGCCGTGGCGGCCGGTGGCGTGGCGGCCGGCTTGGGCGCACCGGCCTTGCCGGCCAGCGGTGCGTTCGGGTCCCAGTCGCGGTTCTTGCGGGCTTCGGCTTCGTCCTGCTCGGCACCGCCGCGTTGCGTCTTGTTGACGAACGGGATCGGCACCTTGGTGACGTACACCGCGATGCCCAGGGCGACGCCCAGACCGAGCACCAGGCCGATGATCAGCCCGATGACGATGTTGCCGCGTTGTCTGCTTGTCTTCTTCATGTTCAGAGGGTGATTCACATCTTGCTCGGCGCACTGACGCCGAGGATCGCGAGGCCATTGTGCAGCACCTGCGCAGCGGCTGCGACGAGTGCGAGACGCGCCAGCTTGACGGGTTCGTCGTCCACCAGGATGCGCTCGGCATCGTAGTAGCTGTGGTAGCTGGCCGCGAGTTCGCGCAGGTAGAAAGTCACATCGTGCGGGGCGAAATCCTTCGCCGCGGCCGTCAGCATGGCCGGGTACTTGGCCAGCAGCAGCATTAGCGCCTGGGCCGCCGGGCTGTCCAGCGGCGACAGGTCGACCGCCTTGAGCGCAGCCGCGTCGCCGCCCCAGGCCGCGAGCACCGAGCAGATGCGCGCGTGGGCGTACTGCACGTAGTACACGGGGTTGTCGTTGTTCTTCGTGACCGCCAGGTCGACGTCGAAGGTGTATTCGGTGTCGGGCTTGCGGCTGAGCAAAAAGAAGCGCACGGCATCGGTGCTGGTCCACTCGATCAGGTCGCGCAGCGTGACGTAGCTGCCGGCGCGCTTGCTGATCTTGACCTCTTCGCCGCCCTTCATGACGCGCACCATGGTGTGCAGCACGTAGTCGGGGTAGCCCTCGGGAATGCCTTCGCCCGCGGCCTGCAGGCCGGCGCGCACGCGCGCGATGGTGCCGTGGTGATCGGTGCCCTGGATGTTCACGACCTTGTGGAAACCGCGCTCCCACTTGGCGATGTGGTACGCGACGTCGGGCACGAAGTACGTGTACGTGCCGTCCTGCTTCTTCATCACGCGGTCTTTGTCGTCGCCGTAGTCGGTCGACTTCAGCCACAGCGCGCCGTCCTGCTCGTAGGTCTTGCCGGCGGCCACGAGCTTGGCCACGGCCGCCTCGACGCGGCCGCTGGTGTAGAGGCTGGACTCGAGGTAGTAGTTGTCGAAGCGCACGCGGAAGGCCTGCAGGTCGAGGTCCTGCTCGCGGCGCAGGTAGGCCACGGCGAATTCGCGGATGCTGTCCAGGTCGTCGATGTCGCCGCTGGCGGTGTACTCGCGGTCGTCCGACTTGACGGTCTTCTTCGCCTTGAAATCTTCGGCGATGTCGGCGATGTAGTCGCCGTTGTAGGCCGGGGCTTTTTCGCCGCTGGGCCACTCGGGGTCGCCGGGCTTGAAGCCCTTGGCGCGCAATTGCGTGCTGTTGGCCAGCGTCTGGATCTGCACGCCGGCGTCGTTGTAATAGAACTCGCGCCACACGCTCTGGCCCTGCGAGGCCTGCAGGTTGCAGATGGCATCGCCCAGCGCCGCCTGGCGGCCGTGGCCGACGTGCAGCGGACCGGTCGGGTTGGCCGACACGAACTCGACCAGCACTTTTTCGCCGGTGGCGGGCTGCTGGCCGAAGCCTTCGCCGGCGGCCAGCACCTCGCGCACGATCTGCTGCTTGGCGGCGGCCTTCAGGCGGATGTTGAGGAAGCCGGGACCGGCGATCTCGATGGCCTCGACCCATTGGCCGAAAACGGGGGTGGCGAGCAGCGCAGCGCTCAGTTCCTCGGCCAGTTCGCGGGGCTTGCGCCCCAGCGGCTTGGCGAGCTGCATGGCGGCGGTGCTGGCGAAATCGCCGTGCGCCGCCACCTTGGGCGACTCGAACGCGGCTTTGGCACCGGCGCCGGGAGAGAGGGTTTCGAGCGTGTTCGCGAGCGCCGCGAGCAGCTCCTGTTTGACCAATAGCATCTGTGAATTTTACCGGGGGCAAACCCGGACCCAGTTAACGATCGTCATCCGATGGGCGATGTCGCCCGTTAGGATGGTCGGCCCCGAGGCGGGGCGTCTGTCACAACCCAACCTTGCAAGGACATATCCACCATGAAGAAGCTCCTTTCCCTGGTCGCCTCCACCGTCGCGCTCGGCGCCTGCCTGTCGTTCAGCGCCTACGCGCAGGACAAGGCACCCGCCCCGGTCGTGGCCCCCGCTGCCGCCGCCGCACCTGCGGCAGCCGCTCCTGCCGCCGCGGCCGCACCCGCCGGTGGCGCCAGCTGCGATGCCAAGGCCATCGACAAGAACGGCAAGCCCCTGGCCGGCGCCGCCAAGAACAGCTTCATGAAGAAGTGCACCAAGGCCGCCGCCGCGCCCGCCTGCGCCGCCAAGGCTGTCGACAAGAACGGCAAGGCGCTGGCCGGTGCCGCCAAGAACAGCTTCATGAAGAAGTGCGAAGCCGACGCCGCCAAGGCCTGATCCGGCGCGGCGCCGCCGTGCGGCGCTGACATTTGTTTCCCCCAAGTCAAAGGGCCCGCTCACGCGGGCCTTTTCTTTTTGTCTTTTGTACTGATTACTTGCCGAAGCCGCGCGCCAGAAACACCGCGACCAGCGGGATCAGCGCGATCAGGTGCGCCTGGATCATCACCAGCTTGCGCGTCTTGAGGATGTCGGCCTCTGCCGGCAGCTTGCCGGTGGCGCGCAGCGTCTTGCGCCAGCGGAAATAGGTCAGCG
Organism: Variovorax sp. Root473; assembly: GCF_001426505.1. Classification (GTDB taxonomy): domain Bacteria; phylum Pseudomonadota; class Gammaproteobacteria; order Burkholderiales; family Burkholderiaceae_C; genus Variovorax. The sequence continues at coordinate 340,374 of NZ_LMEV01000020.1, read as the reverse complement.
TCGGGAAGATCGACAGCACACCCACGATGATGAACAGCGTGAGCTTCACGTGCAGCAGCGGGTTGGTCCAGTACCAGGCCGTGCCCTTCACGCCCCACCAGGTGCGCGCGATGCCGGTGGCCAGCACCGCGATGGCCGCGATGCCGTAGACCATGTCGACCTTGGCGAGCCGTTCGACCACGGCGGCATTGAGCCACTGGACGCGGCACAGCGCAGCCTCACTGGAAATGAACACGACCATCGTGAGGATGGCCAACAGATGCAGGTAGGCGAGGATGGCTTCGAGCGTCATCGGAAACTTTCTTCATCGGGGTTGCAAGCAAATGCAAAAAGCATTGTGCCGTCCGGTCACGATTTCAGGACCGCCCGCCCCAGAATTCCGGCTGCCCGTACTGCGCTTTGAGGAAATCAAGCCACAGTCGCACGCGCAGCGGCAGGTGCTTGGTGCCCGCGAACACCGCGTAGATGCCGTTGGGCGGCGCGGCGAAGTCATCGAGCACCGGCACGAGCAGGCCGGCGTCGATCTCGGCCTCGACCTCCCAGGTGCTGCGCCACGCGATGCCGTGGCCCGCGAGGCACCAGTCGTGCAGCACCTGGCCGTCCGAACAATCGAGCGGTCCGCTGGGACGCAGATGGATCAGCTCCTGCGCGCCCTCTTCGTTGGTGATGCGAAAGGCCCAGCCGCGCGTCTGCGAGGCATCGCTCGACAGCGCAAGGCAGGCAAAGCGCGACAGCTCGCCCGGGTGCTTCGGCGTGCCGTGGCGGCGCAGGAACTCGGGCGTGGCGACGCAGCGGCGGCGGTTGTCAGCCAGGCGCACGCTCACCAGCGACGAGTCGGGCAGGTCGCCCACGCGCACGGCGCAGTCGAAGCTCTCGCCGGTGACATCCACCACGCGGTCGCTGAGGTTCAGCGAGATCGTCACCTCCGGATGCAGCGCATGGAAGCGCGGCACCAGCGGCGCGACGTGGCGGCGGCCGAAGCCGGCCGGCGCCGTCACGCGCAGGTGGCCGCTGGCCTTGATGCCGCCGGCGCTCACGCTGGCCTCGGCGTTCGCGAACTCGGTCAGCAACCGCTGGCAATCTTCAAGGAAGGCGCTGCCTTCGTGCGTGAGCGTGATGCGGCGCGTGGTGCGCACCAGCAGCTTGACGCCCAGGCGCTCCTCGAGCGCGTCGATGCGCCGGCCCATGATCGCGGGCGCCACGCCTTCCGCCTTGGCCGCCGCGGTGAGGCTGCCGCGGGTCGCGACCGAGACAAAGGATTCGAGTTGCTTGAGGCGGTCCATGGCGCGGGAACTATATCGCCCGCCACGGCGTTGTCGCCGGCTCAGTCGCCGGCCGTGACGCCCTGCGCCCGCAGCGCGGCGATGTCTTCGTCGCTGTAGCCCACTTCCTTCAGCAGCGCCTCGCTGTGCTCGCCGATGTGCGGCGGCTGCAGCCGGATGCCGGGGCGCTCGCCGCCCAGCGTGAAGGGCGCGAGCGGCACCTTGGCCATGTGGCCGTCGTTCATGCGTACGGGCGCCAGGCCGCCGGTCGCATTGAGGTGCGGGTCGTCGAACAATTCCTGCGGCTTGGTGATGGGCGCGAAGGGCAGCTCGTTCTGCTCGAACACCGCGCTGAGTTCGGCGGCGCTGTGGTTGGCGAGGTGCGAACGCAGGATCGGCATCATCCAGTCGCGCGCGCGCACGCGGTCGTTGTTGGTCTTCAGGCGCGGGTCGGCCAGCATCTCCTCGAGGCCAAAAGCGTTGCAGAAGATCGTCCATTGCTTGTCGCTGACCGCGGCAAGAAAGATCTGCTCGCCGTCCTTCACGGTGAACACGTCGTACACGGCCCAGGCCGAGATGCGGCTGGGCATCGGGTCGGCCGCCTTGCCGGTGGCGGCGAACTGCATCATGTGCTGCGCGACGAGGAACACGTTGTTCTCGAACAGCGCAGCCTGCACCTCGCAGCCCTTGCCGGTGAGGTCGCGCTGGCGCAGCGCGGCCATCGCGCCGATGGCGCCGAACATGCCGCCCATGATGTCGTTCACGCTCGTGCCCGCGCGCAGCGGGTCGCCGGCACGGCCGGTCATGTAGGCCAGGCCGCCCATCATCTGCACCACCTCGTCGAGCGCCGTGCGGTGGTCGTAGGGACCGGGCAGGAAGCCCTTGTGGCTCACGTAGATCAGGCGCGGGTTGAGCTTGGCCAGCGTGTCGTAGTCGAGCCCCAGCTTCTTCATCGTGCCGGGCTTGAAGTTCTCGCTCACGATGTCGGCGGTGGCGATGAGGCGCAGCGCGGCCTCCACGCCCTCGGGCTTCTTCAGGTCGAGCGCGATGCTCTTCTTGTTGCGGTTGAAGGTCGGAAAGAACCCCGCGCCCGAGCCCAGCAGGCGGCGCGTGTTGTCGCCCTCGATGGGCTCGACCTTGATGACCTCGGCGCCGAGGTCGGCCAGCAGCAGGCCGCAGGTGGGACCCATCACCATGTGGGTGAACTCGACGACGCGCACGCCCGCGTAGGGCAAGGGATTGGCTTCAGACATGTGCAATGTGTTCCTGGACAAAGCCCTTGGGCAAACCGGCCTCGGGCGTCATGCCGTAGACCGGTTCGCCGGGCAGGCCGGCCATGAGCGGCGCGCGCGCCGCGATGAGTTTCTGGATGTCGATGCCGGTGCGAACGCCCATGGCCTCGAACATGAAGACGAGGTCTTCGGTCACGGCATTGCCCGAGGCGCCGGGCGCATAGGGGCAGCCGCCGAGACCACCGAGCGAGGCGTCGAAGGTGCGAACGCCTTCGTCCCACGCGGCCAGGCAGTTCGCGATGCCCAGGCCGCGCGTGTTGTGCATGTGGGCCGCGCCCGCGTGCACGCCGATCTCGGCGCGCAGCCGCTTGAAGAGGCGGCGCACCTGCGCGGGATTGGCGTAGCCCACCGTGTCGGAAAGCCCCGATTCGTCGGCGCCGGCCTCGATGCACTGCGCGGCCAGGCGAATCACGTCGTCTTCCGGCACCAAGCCCTGCAGCGTGCAGCCGAAGGCGGTGGAAATGCCCGCTTCGAGCTTCACCTGCGGCGCGAGGGCGCGGCGCAGTTCGGCGATGGCGCGCACCTCCTCGACCATCTCGGTCGGCGTCTTGCGCACGTTGGCCAGCGAATGCGCGACGCTGGCCGACACCGGCATCGTGAGCTTGTGCACGCCCGCCTCGAGCGCGGCCTGCGCGCCCTTGCGGTTGGGCACCAGCGCCATCACGGTGAGGCCGGGCAGGGTGACCGCGTGGCGCACCACCTCGGCGGCATCGGCCATCTGCGGCAGCAGCTTCGCGGGCACGAACGAGGCGACCTCGATCTCGCGCACGCCGGCGGCGTAGAGCGCGTCGATCCAGCGCAGCTTGTCGGCCGTGGGCATGGCGGCCTTGACCGATTGCAGGCCGTCGCGCGGACCGACCTCGCTGATGAGAACGTCGGGGGAGGTCATCGGGTGCTTTCTTGACTGTTCTATCTTGCAGAACTATATTCTGTTAAGCAGAATTAAATCGGCAAGCCCGCCGACTGTCAAGCCACGCCATGCCCCGCAAAGCCCAGAACGAATCGGTGTCCGACCTCAACGCCGCCCCCGGCGGCGCCGCCGCGGTCGACCGTGCGCTGAGCCTGCTCTCGGCCTTCCAGCCCGGCGACGAGGCGCTGTCGCTCGCGCAGTTTGCCGAGCGCACGCAGCTCTACAAGAGCACGGTGCTGCGGCTCTTGGCCTCGCTGGAACACGCGCGGCTCATCCGCCGGCACGACGACGGGCGCTATGCGCTGGGGCTGGAGATCGCGCGGCTGCACGGGCTGTATGCGGCGTCGCAGTCGCTGGACCGCCTCGTGCTGCCGGTGCTGCGCACGCTCGCCGCCGCCACCGGCGAGAGCGCGGCGTACCACGTGCGACAAAACCAGGGCGACAGCTGGGTGCGGCTGTGCCAGTTCCGCGTCGATTCGTCGCACGTCGTGCGCGACCATGTGCGCGCGGGCGACTTGCTGCCCAACGACCGCGGCGCGGGCGCGCGCGTGCTCATCGCCTTCGGTCCCGACGCCGAACGGCCGCGCGGCGCGAAGGAACGCAAGCTGTACGACGCGATCCGCGCGCAAGGCTATTGCGCGTTGGTGGGCGACCGCACGGCCGAGCTGGCGGGCATCTCGGCGCCGGTGTTCCATGCGGATGGGCGTCTCGCCGCGGCGATCACGCTGACGATGCCGACGCATCGGTATGACGCGGGCTACGTCGGGCCCGTGCTGGCGGCGGCGAAGGAACTCGGCGGCCAGGTCTGACGGTCTTGCTCCTTCCCTTTTCGAGGAAGGCTGGGGTCGGGGGGCCGCGGCCTTTGAACAGGCCGCAGCGCATTCGCTCAGCGCAGCGCTGCCAGCAGCGCCTCGTTCTGCGCCAGCAGCCCAACGCTCACGCGCAGCCATTGCGGCAGGCCGTAGGGGCCGAGCAGCGAGACCTCGATGCCAGCGGCGAGCAGGCGCGCGTGCACGGCGGGCGCATCGCCGACCTGCACCATCAGGAAGTTGCCCGACGACGGGACGTACGGCAGGCCCAGCGCGCTGAAGCCCGCGGCGAGCTGGTCGCGCCCGGCGGTGTTCAGTTCGTAGGTGCGCGCCAGGAAGTCGGCGTCGCCCAGCGCCGCCACGGCCGCGGCCTGGGCCGGCGTCGTCACGTTGAAGCGCGGGCGCTGCGCGTTCATGCGCGCCGTGAGCGCCGGCTGCGACACGCCGTAGCCGATGCGCAGCCCGGCCAGGCCGAAGGCCTTGGAGAAGGTGCGCGCCACGATCAGGTTCGGCAGGCGGCGCACCCACTCGATGCTGTCGTAGCGCTGCGCGGGCGCGAGGTACTCGGTGTAGGCCTCGTCGAGCAGCACGGTCACGTGCGCGGGCACCGATTGCAGAAAGTCGCGCAGCGGCGCAGCATCGATGAAGGTGCCGGTCGGGTTGTTCGGATTGGCGACGAAGACCAGTTGGGTGTCGCCGCCGATGGCGGCGCGCATCGCGTCCAGGTCGTGGCCGAAGTCGAGCGCGGGCACGACGGTGGCGCGCGCATGGGCGTGCGCCGTGGCTGCCGCATAAACGATGAACCCGTACTGCGAATAGACGACGTTCTCGCCCGGCTTCAGGCTGACCTGCGCCGCCAGCTCGAGAATCTCGCTCGATCCGCTGCCCAGCGTCAGCCATTCGGGCGGCACGTCGAGCCGCGCGGCCAGCGCCTGCTTGAGCGCGGTGCCGTTGCTGTCGGGATAGTTGCCCGCGCCTTCGAGGGCGGCAGCGGCGGCGCGGCGGGCCGACTCGGGCATGCCGAGCGGGTTTTCGTTGGAAGCCAGGAGGATCATTGCGACAGGAGCTGATTATTTAAGAAGTTAAATATATACAGCCGCCACTGCCCCGCCCTCAGGACCTTCCCTTTGAGGTGCTGCGGGGCCCTCGCGGACCTGCGTTGATTACATGCATTTTTGTCACAGATAAATCTCACTTTCGGCTCTTACTGTCCTGCAAAGTATCGAATACAGTTCTCACATGGCTTCACCTGGGGCAGTTCTCTTTGACGCTTACGGCACCCTGTTCGACGTGTACAGCGTCGGGCAGGCGGCCGAGCGCCTGTTCCCCGGCCAGGGGGCCGCGCTGGCCGTGGCCTGGCGCGACAAGCAGATCGAATACACCCGCCTGGTGACGACCAGCAACGACGGTGCCTGCTACCGCCCGTTCAGCGAACTCACGCGCGCCGCCCTGCGCTACAGCACCAAGCGGCTGGGCCTGGCGCTGGACGACAACGCCGAACAGCAGCTGATGGGCGCCTACCGCACGCTCGCCGCCTTCGAAGAAAGCCGCGAAGTGCTGCAGGCGTTGAAGGCGCGCGGCGTGGTCACCGGCATCCTGTCGAACGGCGACCCCGGCATGCTCGACGACGCCGTGCGCAGTGCCGGCCTGCACGGCCTGCTGGACCACGTGCTGAGCGTGGACGGCATCCGCAAGTACAAGACCCATCCCGAGGCGTACCGGCTGGGCGTCACGGCCACCGGCCTGCCGCCCGCGCAGATCGCCTTCGTGAGCTGCAACGGCTGGGACGCGCTGGGCGCGACCTGGTACGGATTTCGCACGCTCTGGGTCAACCGCTACCAGCTGCCTTTCGAAGAACTGGGCACGTCCCCCGAGCGCACCGGCCAGAGCCTGCGCGACGTGCTCGCCTTCTTCTGAATCAGGCCCTCCCGATTTCCATTTTTTGCATTGCGTTCCCAAGGAGAAAACACATGACCGACCGCACCACCGCCCACCGACTCCAGGTCGCGACCGAACTGCACCGCTTCGTCGAAGAGAAAGTCCTGCCCGCCAGCGGCGTGGCCAGCGACGTGTTCTGGAAGGGCTTCGATGCCATCGTCCATGACCTCGCACCCAAGAACGTCGCCCTGCTCGCCGAGCGCGACCGCCTGCAGAGCGAACTCGACGCCTGGCACAAGAAGAACCCCGGCCCGATCGCCGACATGCCGGCCTACCGCGCCTTCCTGGAAAAGATCGGCTACCTGCTGCCGCAGCCCAAGGGCGTGAAGGCCACCACGGCCAACGTCGACTCCGAACTCGCGCTGCAGGCCGGCCCGCAGCTGGTGGTGCCGATCCTGAATGCGCGCTACGCCCTCAACGCCGCCAACGCGCGCTGGGGTTCGCTGTACGACGCGCTGTACGGCACCGACGCCATCCCCGAAACCGGCGGCGCGGAAAAGGGCAAGGGCTACAACCCCGTGCGCGGCGCCAAGGTCATCGAGTTCGCACGCAACGTGCTCGACCAGGCCGCACCGCTGAGCAACGGCTCGCACAAGAACGCCACCGGCTACAGCGTGAAGGACGGCCAGCTCGTCGTCGCACTGCAAGGCAGCACCACCGGCCTGGCCGATGCGTCGCAGTTCGTCGGCTACCAGGGCGACGCGACCGCGCCGTCGTCGGTGCTGCTCAAGCACAACGGCATCCACCTGGACATCCGCATCGACCGCAGCACCGCCATCGGCAAGAGCGACGCCGCCGGCGTGAGCGACCTCGTGCTCGAAGCCGCGCTCTCCACCATCCTCGACCTCGAAGACTCGGTGGCCGTGGTCGACGCCGCCGACAAGGTCGTCGCGTACGCCAACTGGCTAGGCATCGTGCAGGGCACGCTCACCGAGGAAGTCGCCAAGGGCGGCAAGACCTTCACGCGCGGCCTGAATGCCGACCGCGAGTACACCGGCGCCAACGGCCAGCCGCTGAAGCTGCACGGCCGCTCGCTCATGTTCCTGCGCAACGTGGGCCACCTGATGACCAACCCGGCCATCCTGTACGAAGGCGGCAAGGAAATCCCCGAAGGCATCCTGGACGCCGTGGTCACCACCACCATCGCGATGATCGACGTCAAGCGCAAGGGCAACTCGCGCACCGGCAGCATCTACATCGTCAAGCCCAAGATGCACGGCCCGGCCGAAGTCGCCTTTGCGAGCGAGCTGTTCGGCCGCGTCGAGCAGCTGCTCGGCCTGCCCGCCAACACCGTCAAGCTCGGCATCATGGACGAGGAGCGCCGCACCAGCGTGAACCTGCAGGCCTGCATCGCCGAGGCCGCCGCGCGCGTGGCCTTCATCAACACCGGCTTCCTGGACCGCACCGGCGACGAGATGCACACCGCCATGCAGGGCGGCCCGATGATCCGCAAGGGCGACATGAAGTCCAGCGCCTGGATCGGCGCCTACGAGAAGAACAACGTGCTCGTCGGCCTGAACTGCGGCCTGCGCGGCAAGGCGCAGATCGGCAAGGGCATGTGGGCCATGCCCGACCTGATGGCCGCGATGCTCGAACAGAAGATCGCCCACCCCAAGGCCGGCGCCAACACCGCCTGGGTGCCCTCGCCCACGGCCGCCACGCTGCACGCGCTGCACTACCACCAGGTCAGCGTGACCGCCGTGCAGCAGGAGCTGGAAAAGATCGACGCCGAAGGCGAGCGCGAGAACATCCTGAACGCACTGCTGCAGGTGCCGATCGCCGCGCAGGCCAAGTGGACCGACGCCGAGAAGCAGCAGGAAATCGACAACAACGTGCAGGGCATCCTGGGCTACGTGGTGCGCTGGATCGACCAGGGCGTGGGCTGCTCGAAGGTGCCCGACATCCACAACGTCGGCCTGATGGAAGACCGCGCCACGCTGCGCATCTCCAGCCAGCACCTCGCCAACTGGCTGCTGCACGGCGTCGTCACGAAGGCGCAGGTCGACGAGACCTTCCAGCGCATGGCCAAGGTGGTCGACGAGCAGAACGCCGGCGACGCGCTGTACCAGCCGATGGCCGGCCACTTCGAGACCTCGGCCGCCTACAAGGCCGCGCAAGACCTCGTGTTCAAGGGCATCGAGCAGCCCAGCGGCTACACCGAGCCGCTGCTGCACGCCTGGCGCCTGAAGGTGAAGGCCGCGGCCTGACGCGCGCGATGCGCAGTGCCGGCCACCGCCGGCACTGACGCCTCGGAGACAGCCAACGAACGGCGCCCTCGGGCGCCGTTCTGCATGGGGCGCGACATGCCGGTAGCATCGACGCCGCCCTCCTCTCTCTCCGGTTTCCGTTTCTCCCGATGAACAAGCACGCGGCTTCGCCGCCCCCGACCCGCGGGTCGACCTCGGCCGCGGCCATGCTGGTCGCACTGGCCACCGCCTTCGCGCTGAGCCAGGCCTTTCGCACCGTCGGCGCCATGATGGCCACGCCGCTCACGCAGCACTTCGGCCTCACGCCGCAGGCGCTGGGCACCTGGGCCGGCACCTTCCATTTCACCTTCGGCATCATGCAGCTCGCGATGGGCGTGTCGATCGACCACTTCGGCGTGCGCCGCACCGTGCTCACCGCTTTTCCCCTGGCCATTGCGGGCGCCGCGCTGTGCACCGTGGCGCCGGGCTTCGGCGCGCTGCTGCTGGGGCAGGCGCTGATCGGCGTGGGCTGCGCGCCGGCCTTCCTGGCCTGCACGGTGTTCATCGCACGGCACTTCGACGCCTCGCGCTTCACGGCCATGTCGGGCCTGGTGATGAGCCTCGCGGGCATGGGCATCCTGTTCACGGGCACGCCGCTGGCGCTGCTGATCGAGGCCGCGTCGTGGCGCGCCGGCTATGCCGCGTTGACCGCCTTCGCCGTGCTCTCGTGGATCGTCATCTTCTGGCACGTGCACGAGCCAGCGCGCACGACCACGACCACGACCACGTCTGCGGCGTCGGACGAGCCCGCGCCCGAGCACCAGTCGCTGCGCCAGGCCGTGCGCGACCTGGTGCCGCTGTTCGCCATGCCGCACACGCTCGGGCTGCTGTGCTTCGCCTGCGTGTCGTATGCGGCCTTCATCACGCTGCGCGGCCTGTGGCTCGGCCCCGTGCTGCACGACCGCCACGGCCTCTCGCTCGTCGCCAGCGGCAACGTGGCGCTGGTGATGACCGTCGCCGGCATGGCCAGCCCCATGCTGTTCGGCCGCCTCGACCCCGGCGGCGCGCGCCGCACGCGCTGGATGATGCGCTGCGCCTTCGCCGGCGCGGCGATGTTCGCCGCCATGGCCCTCACGCAATCGCGCGCCATCGACATCGGCCTGCCGATCGTCTACGGCATGCTGTCGGGCTACAGCGTGCTGCTGTACGCGTACACCAAGAACGCCTACCCGGCCGCCGTGACCGGCCGCGCGATGGCGCTGCTCAACATGGCGATGTTCCTCGGCGTCTCGCTGATGCAATGGACCACCGGCGTGGCCGCCTCCTGGGCCGTGGCCCAGGGCAGCGAGCCGTTCCGCGCGGTGTTCCTCACGGTGAGCGGGATGCTGGCGGCGGGGACGCTGGCGTTCTGGGTGTTGCCGCGGGCGCGTGAGCGTGCACGGCCGGCGTCGGGCGAACGCTGACGTCACGCATCGTCGGCCCTCCGTCCGACGTCGCGCGCGGCTTTCTGCAGCGCCACCTTCTGCGCGCGCCGTTCGGCACGGTGCGTGCGCAGGTGGCGGCCTGCGCCCTGGCTGGATTCACGGCGGGCCATCGCGGCCACCACGGGATTGCGCGGGGCCGACGCGGGCACCGCAAAGTAGAACCGGCCCAGACGCTTGTCGTCGTCGCGGGCCTTTCGTTGAGCACTCATGTGCACACACTCCGAAAAAACAAAAAGGCCCCGGCGAATGCAGTTGCGCGCGGGGCCCTTGTCGATACGGCCGCGGCGGATGCGAAGGTGCACATCCGGCCGGGGCGGTCGGCGTGCGTCAGGTGTTCAGTGAACGGTTCATTGGTTGGTGTTCTCGCCCGGGAGGTCGATCGTCGCCGTGCGTGGTGTCGAAAAACTGTCGCTGAAAAAGGAAGGGCGGATTCTGTCGAGGGCTTGCGCGGCGCGCAAGCGGGGCGTGGCGCGTTGTGGCGCAAAGCTGACGCGGCGCGGCTCGCCGGGTTCATTGAATCGACGCTGGTTGAATCCGCTTCGCGCAACGCGCCGTATGGCATCTCAAGCGCATCGCGCCTCCGAGCTGTTGGCGGTTTCCACAGAGCCCTTTCTTTCCAGGAGACATCCATGAAAAAACTCGTGATCGCACTCGGCGTGTCGGCGTTGCTCGGCGCGTGCGCCGGCACAGGCATGAGCAATGCCAGCAGCAGTGCCGCCGTCCCCATGGTCGGCGGCGCGCCGATGTACCCGACGAAGGACATCGTCGACAACGCGGTGAATTCGAAGGACCACACGACGCTGGTCGCCGCGGTGAAGGCGGCCGACCTCGTGGCCACGCTCAAGAGCCCGGGCCCGTTCACGGTGTTCGCGCCCACCAACGCCTCGTTCGCGGCGCTGCCGGCCGGCACGGTCGACACGCTGCTCAAGCCCGAGAACAAGGCCACGCTCACCAAGGTGCTGACCTACCACGTGGTGCCCGGTCGCATGGACAGCGCGGCACTGACGAGCGCGATCAACGCGGGCGGTGGCAAGGCGATGCTGAAGACCGCGAGTGGCGGCACGCTCACGGCCACGATGAGCGGCGGCACCGTGTGGGTGACCGATGCCAAGGGCGGCACGGCGGCGGTGACGATCGCGAATGTCTACCAGTCGAACGGCGTGATCCACGTCGTCAACAAGGTGCTGCTGCCGGGCTGATCGCGCACCGGCCGTTCAGCCGCGCCGGGCGGCCTCGGCCTCCTCGCGCAGCCACTGCGCGAAGTCCTGCGCGTCGCGGTTGCTCGCGGCGCGCCGAGAGGTTTCGACGAAGTAGCCGCGCAGCGACGCGGCGCCTTCGCCGAGCGGCGCGACGAGGCGGCCTTCGCGCAGCAGTTCGCGCAACAGCGGCAGCCGGCCAATCACCACGCCCTGCCCCGCCACGGCGGCGGCCACGGCATCGGCGTACTGCGTGAAACGCAACGTGGTCTTCATGCGCAGATCTTCGAGCCCCATGAGCTTGAGCCAGGGCTCCCAGTCGGCCGTGGGCGCCTCGCCGTGGTCGGGGTAGTCGACCGTGAGCAGCGTGAGCTGCGCCAGGTCGGACGGCGTGCGCAGCACGGTCGCGAGCTGTGGCGAACACAGCGGCATCACCGACTCCTCGAACAGCGCCGGGCCCAGGCCGCGCGCAATGGGCATGAGCCGCACGGCCACGTCGATGCGGCTGCGTTCCATGTCGAGCACGTCGAGCGTCGCCGACACACGCACGTCGACCTGCGGGTGGCTGCCGGTGAAGCGCGCCAGCCGCGGAATGAGCCACAGCGATGCAAAGCCCGGCGTGGTGGTGATCGCGACCTGGCGCGGCGCGGCATGGGCGCGCACGCGGGCGGTGGCGTCGCGCAAACGTTCCAGGCTGTCGGTGACCGCGCGCTGCAGCACGCCGCCGGCCTCGGTGAGCACGAGCGCGCGGTGGCGGCGCTCGAACAGCAGCACGCCCAGGCTGGCTTCGAGCTGCTGGATCTGCCGGCTCACGGCTGACTGCGTGAGGTGCAGTTCGCCGGCCGCCAGGGTGAAGCTCAGCCGGCGCGCGGCGGCCTCGAAGCTGCGCAGCAGCTCAAGCGGCGGAAGCTCGCCGGCCGGGGTTTTCACATTCTCTGGAGGCATGCAACGAGTTCCGAATGACCGCGTGTAAGAGAGGAATCGGCTCACTATATTCATTCGCATCACGAATGCAATGGAGCTTCCCATGAGCACCGCCACCACCCCGTCTTCTTCGGCTTTTTCTTTCTCCTCGTCGACCTCGCGCTTCCACGTGAGCTTGCCCAGCCGCGCCGTCTTCGCCGTGCCCGACGGGGCGGGCGTGGGCATCGAGTGCCGCAGCGGCGCGGTGTGGATCACGCTCGACCGCGACCCGCGCGACATCGTGCTCGGCCCGGGCGAGCGCTTCGAGAGCACCGAGCACCGGCGCGTGCTGGTGTCGGCGCTGGAGTCGTCGTGCATCTCGGTGTCGGACGCGCAGCCTGCCGCGCTGCCGAACCCCGCCTCGCGCGCGCAATCACGCGCGGGGTCGCCCTGGCGACTGGCGCTGCACGGGTTGTCCCCGGCTTGACCGCGGGCGCCGTGGCATCGAACCTCGATGCCATGGACCGCCCCCGCAGGGAGCGCCGCGCGCCGCCGTGACGACAGGCGGCTTTTTGCTTTGGGCGTCCGTTTTCCTTCTTGCCTTGAACGGGACACGCCCATGACCACCACTTCTGGCGCAGCGCTCGCATGACCGCGCCGCAACCCACACCCCAACCCTGCATCCTGTGCGAGCAGGCCGACGGCATCGCCACGCTCACGCTGAACCTGCCGCACAAGCTCAACCCGATCGCGAAAGACCTGCAGGTCGAACTGCGCGACGCGCTCGAACGCATCCGCGACGACCGCACGGTGCGCGCCGTGATCCTCACGGGCGCCGGCAAGGCTTTCTGCGTGGGCGCCGACCTGAGCGCGATGGCGCCGCCCGGCGAGCCTGGTCAGACGCTCGGCGACCAGACCGCCGAGTGGATGCAGAAGCTCAGCAACCCGCTCATCGAGACGCTGCGCACGCTGCCGGTGCCGGTGGTGGCCGCGGTCAACGGCCCGGCGGCCGGCGCGGGCGTGGGGCTGGCGCTCGCGGCCGACGTGACCATTGCCGCGCGCAGTGCCTACTTCTACCTGCCCTTCCTGCCCAAGCTCGGCATCGTGCCGGACCTCGGCTGCACCTGGGCCATTCCGCGCCGCGCCGGCCGTGCGCGCGCGATGGGCATGGCACTGCTCGACGAACGCCTGAGCGCCGGACGCGCGGTGCAGTGGGGCCTGATCTGGGCCTGCGCCGACGACGAACAGCTGATGGACGAGGCCCGCGCCATCGCACAGCGCCTGGCGCGCCTGCCGGCGCATGCGGTGCTCGAAGCGCGCGAGGCATTCGACGCCTCCGAACACCACACGCTGAAGGAACAACTGCACTACGAGAGCGAGCGCCAGCGCGCGCTCATCGACCGCCCCAGCTTCCGCGAGGGCGTGAGCGCCTTCCTGCAGAAGCGTCCTCCTGTCTTCGAAACCCGCTGACGTCCCCATGACCATCGAACGCACCCTCTTCACCGCCGACCACGAGGCCTTCCGCGACAGCTTCCGCCGCTTCATGGACAAGGAGATCGCGCCCTTCCACGACGACTGGGAAGAGCAGGGCTACGTGGACCGCGCCGTCTGGACCAAGGCCGGGGAGAACGGCTTCCTGTGCATGGCGCTGCCCGACACCTACGGCGGCGCGGGCGCCGACCTGCTGTATTCGGTGATCCAGTTCGAGGAGCTGTGGGCACGCGGCTTCACGGGCATCGGTTTCGGCCTGCACAACGAGATCGTGGCGCCGTACATCCTGCGTTACGGCACCGAGGCGCAGAAGCTGCACTACCTGCCCAAGCTCGCCAGCGGCGAGATGGTCGGCGCCATCGCCATGAGCGAGCCCGGCGCGGGCAGCGACCTGCAGGCCGTGAAGACCAGCGCCCTCCGCCAGGCCGACGGCAGCTACCTGCTCAACGGCAGCAAGACCTTCATCACCAATGGCTGGCACGCCGACCTGGTGATCGTGGTCGCCAAGACCGATCCGGCCGCGGGCGCGAAGGGCACCAGCCTGTTCCTCGTCGAGCGGGGCATGCCGGGCTTCGAGAAGGGCAAGCGGCTGAAGAAGCTGGGCCTGAAGGCGCAGGACACCTCGGAGCTGTTCTTCAACGACGTGCGCCTGCCCGCCGAGGCGCTGCTGGGCGACGCCGCCATGCTCAACCGCGGCTTCGTCTGCCTGATGGAGCAGCTGCCCTGGGAGCGGCTGCAGATCGCGATCAGCGCGGTGGCCGCTTCGCAGGCCGCCATCGACCACACCGTGGCCTACGTCAAGGAGCGCAAGGTGTTCGGCCAGCCCGTGGGCCACTACCAGAACACGCGCTACACGCTGGCCGAGTTGCAGACCGAGGTGCAGGTGGCGCAGGTGTTCGTCGACAAGTGCATCGAGCTGCTGATGGCCGAGAAACTCGACACCGCCACCGCGAGCATGGCCAAGTACTGGACCAGCGACCTGCAGTGCAAGGTGATGGACGAGTGCGTGCAGCTGCACGGCGGCTACGGCTTCATGTGGGAGTACCCGATCACGCGCGCCTATGCCGACGCGCGCGTGCAGCGCATCTACGGCGGCACCAACGAGATCATGAAAGAAGTGATCACGCGGTCGATGGGGATGAGATAGCGCTCGCCTCCCCGCTCGCACGACTCGCTGGACTTCTGGCTAGCGCGGCTTCAGATCGATTGCGAGCGAAACGAGCCCTGCATTTGAGCCTGTGCGATGACGTGGCCGTGTGCGGCTGCCTTGGCAATCCACATCAAGCCGATGTTCTTGTTTTTCGGCACGCCTTCACCGCCGATATAGCAGCGGCCCAACCACTGCATAGCGTCCGCGTGGCCTTGACGCGCGGCCTGCTCGAGCCAATACAGGGCAATCGTCGGCTTGCCAGCGTTCGAAAACAACTGCCCAATGTCGTTCTGTGCATCGGCATTACCCGCGTCGGCTTGTACGAGAAAATCGAGATCCGACTGATCGAGCGGAACGCAAATGAGCGGTGCGACCTCCGCCAAGCTGAGCATGGCCCGCCCCTTTGCGTCGTCAGTCAGACGGGTCATCGTCCCATCCGCGATTCGCCGCCACCAAGTGCGCCGGCTACGCTCAGCGACGACGACCGACGCAGCAATGCTGATTGGCACATTTTTCATGAAACGCGCTCCCTGATTTTTCCTTATTTTAAATGCATGAAGATGCACATTTTGGCTCAGCGCTCGTATAAATAAAAAAGCGGCCAAGGCCGCTTTTTTATTTATACGAGCCTCAGTTAAGAGCAATCCTTCGGCTTAAGCTTGGTGTCAACGGTGGTGGAGCACGACCACGCGCCCGGAGTCGCGCTGTCATCCGCCAATCGCGACCAAGTGATCGTCTTGCCATTCACTTGGGAGCCACCAATCATCGTGCATGTAATGCTGCCAACACCTTTATCAACAATCTTAAACGCGGGAGTAATGGCAGAGCAGCGTTTCGTGGCCTTCTGCAACCCGATTTCTTCGGCAGATTTTATCTCCACGCCATCGGTAATTTTTGTTTCAGAAGTCACCTTGCCTGGCGTAATTTCTGCCAACGCGGCGGCGATCTGGGCCTTCGCGGTGTAATCCTGATAAGCAGGCAACGCGACAGCGGCAAGAATACCGATGATCGCAACGACGATCATCAATTCAATGAGAGTGAAGCCCTTTTGTGTGGTACGTAGCATTGAACGGTTCATGAAATTACCTTTGATTTGAATTGAACCCCAGACCTTCTGGCGCTCAATCCAATCCAGCAATGCACGTACCTCGACCTCCTTTTACAGTCAATTAAGATTAAATAACATTTAACCTCTTAATTAACATTTTTGGCGTGCAGTGAGGTGTGCCACGCCACCGCAGCACCTGTGCCATGGCTTGACTCCGAGGTGTGCCAAAACGCATAACGTCCCGCGCACCACAACCCGACCTGGCTTGTGGCTTAGCGTTGCCGCAAAATTGGGTCATGCCCACCCCACCGGCCCTGCCAGCCAAGCGTTGCACGAGCGCGTCTCGCACAAGTCGAGCAGCTTGGCCCCGCATCTGCGCGCGCCGAACCGCTGCTTCGGCATCACTGACCGAGGAATCCATCCCATGAGCAACATCACCCTGACTCATGCCTTCTACGCCCAGTCGGGCGGCGTCACCTCGGTCATCAACGCCTCGGCCTGCGGCGTGATCGAGACGGCGCGCCAGCACCCGGACCGCATCGGCACGCTCTATGCCGGACGCAACGGCATCCTCGGCGCGCTCACCGAGGACCTGATCGACACCAGCGCCGAGCCGGCAGAAGCGATTGCGGCGCTGCGCACCACGCCTTCGGGCGCGTTCGGCTCGTGCCGCTACAAGCTCAAGTCGCTCGAGAAAAACCGTCGTGAATATGAACGTCTCATCGAGGTGTTCAAGGCGCACGGCATCGGCTACTTTTTCTACAACGGCGGCGGCGACTCGGCCGACACCTGCTTCAAGGTAAGCCAGCTGTCGCAGTCGATGGGCTACCCGCTGCAGGCCATCCACGTGCCCAAGACCATCGACAACGACCTGCCGCTGACCGACTGCTGCCCGGGCTTCGGCTCGGTGGCGAAGTACGTGGCGGTGTCCACGCTCGAGGCCTCGTTCGACGTGCGCTCGATGGCCGCCACCTCCACCAAGGTGTTCGTGCTCGAGGTGATGGGCCGCCACGCAGGATGGATCGCCGCGGCTGGCGGGCTGGTGGCCGACCATGGGATTCCGGTGGTGGTGCTGTTCCCCGAGATCGAGTTCGACGCGGCCCGCTTCCTGGCCCGCGTCGATGCGCTCGTGCAGCAGCACGGCTACTGCTCGGTGGTGGTGTCCGAGGGCTGCCACCACCCCGACGGCACCTTTCTCGCCGAACAGGGCGCGCGCGACGCCTTCGGCCATGCCCAGCTCGGCGGCGCTGCGCCGGTGGTCGCGCAGATGGTGAAGGAAGCGCTGGGCCACAAGTTCCACTGGGCCGTGGCCGACTACCTGCAGCGCGCGGCGCGGCACATCGCCTCGGCCACCGACGTGAAGCAGGCCTACGAGCTGGGCCAGCGCGCGGTCGAGCTGGCGCTCGAAGGCCGCAACGCGGTGATGCCGACCATCGAGCGCACGAGCGACGTGCCCTATGCCTACACGCTCGGCGCGGCGCCGCTCGAATCGGTCGCGAATGTCGAAAAGCCGATGCCGCGCGACTTCATTTCGGACGACGGCTACGGCATCACCGAGAAGTGCCGCCGCTACCTGCTGCCGCTGATCGCGGGCGAGGATTACCCGACCTACCGCGACGGCCTGCCGGTGTACGCAACGCTGCGCAATGTCGCGGTGCCGAAAAAACTGCCGGCTTTCGCGCTCGCATGACCGTCGTCATCGACACCGCGCACTGCCCGCTGTGCGGCGAGGCGAACCGCTGCGCGATGGAGGTCGAACGCGAAACCGGCCAGGCGCAGCCGCCCTGCTGGTGCATGGCCGCCGATTTTTCGCTGGCGCCGCTCGACACGCTGCCACCGACATTGCGCGGGCAGGCCTGCATCTGCGCGCGCTGCGCCGCGGGCCTGCCGCCGGCTCAGGACTGAGCGACGTCGCCCTGCGACTGCGCTTGTGACTGGGTTTGCGACTGCATCGCTGCAGGCTCGGCAGCTTGCGCCACAGGCGCCGTCGCATCCCCCGCCATCACCATCGTCGGCGCCATGCCGCTGCGCTGCGCGGTGACCACGCCGTGGATGAACTGCAGCTTGCCCACCGCCGCGCGCGGCAGCACGAAGGGGTAGTAGTCGGGCTGGCCCATGCTGCGCGACAGCTCGTTGAGCATGCTGGTCAGCAGCACCCAGCCGTTGATGAAGTCGAGGAATTTCGCGGCGTCGGGATGGTCGGGCTGCCACAGGTCGGCAACGGTGAAGAGGTCGCTCGTGAGTTCGACGTTGCTTGCATCGATGCCGAAGCTCATCGCCGTGTCGGCCGTGTCGGCCATGTGCAGGTAGTGAGCCCAGGTCTCGGCCCAGTCTTCCCACGGATGCATGCTCGCGTAGCTGCTGACGAAGCGCTGCGCCCAGTCGGGCGGCGGGCCCTGCTCGTAGTGCTGCTGCAACGCGGCGCCGTAGTCGGCGCGCTCGTCGCCGAAGAGCGCGCGGAAGTCGTCGATCCACGGCGTGGGCAGCACCAGCAGGTCCCAGTAGTAGTGGCCGATCTCGTGGCGGAAGTGGCCCAGCAGCGTGCGGTAGGGCTCGTGCATCTCGGCGCGGATGCGCTCGCGCACGGCGTCTTCGGCCTCCTCGGCGTTGAGCGTGATCAGGCCGTGCTCATGGCCAGTCATCACATGCGGGGCGCCCGGCATGTTGCTGAGAAAGTCGAAGGCCAGCCCGTGCACCGGATCGGCATGGCGGCTCACCACCGGCAGGCCGAGCGCGAGCAGCTGCGAGATGAGCCGGCGCTTGGCCATCTCGAGCTTGCACCACAGCTCGCCGTTGGCCGCCACCGACAGGTCGGGAATGGTGCGCGTGACACTGCACGACAGGCAGTAGCCCGGCGCGTGGCCCTGCGTGTCGGCGGGAATGGCTTCGCCTTCGCGCGGCGTTGCCACCATCCAGTTGCAGGCGGCCGGCGTCATGAGGTTGGCGCAGCGGCGATAGGTGAGGCCATGCGGGTCGCCGAAGACGGTGAAGGTGTCGGGCAAGGCGCCCTCGCCTTCGGCGGGCGCGAGTGGCACCACGCCGAGCCGGTCGATCACGTAGCCCAGCGGCGTGAGGCAGGCCAGGCATTTGCTGTTGCGCAGGAACACGGGGCGCCCACACTGGCAGCGGTAGGCGCGGCTGACGGTGGGTGCGGCGAGTTCGGCCCCGAGCGTGGGGGCCGCATCCTGCACGGCCGGGTCATCGGCGGGTTCTTGGTGGATCGGCGGGTTCATGGCGTGTTCTTTGGATGGCTTGACGCACAAGGGACTGCCGCCGCATTGTGCGACCCGCGCGCGCAGCGTCCGCCGCGCAAACACCGATATGCTTGTAGGACGACGGACGTCCCAGACGCCGCTGGACCTTGCGCTGCTCCATGACCTCCCCACAAACACCCGACACGCTGCCCTCCATGGGCGTCCTTCGCGCCCGCTACGGCGAGCGCTACCGCTGGTACCTGCTGCTGTCGGTCATGGTGGGCACGATGGCGTCGATCATGTCGTCGACCATCGTCAACGTGGCGATCCCCGACATGAGCCACCACTTCGCGCTGGGCCAGGAGCGCGCGCAGTGGGTGAGCTCGGGCTTCATGGTGGCGATGACGGTGTCGATGCTCACCACGCCGTGGCTGCTGTCGCGCTACGGCTACCGCCGCACCTACGTCGGCACCATGCTCCTGCTGCTGGCTGGCGGCATCGTCGGCGGGCTGGCCGACCACTACCCGCTGGTGCTGATGGCGCGCGTGGCCGAGGGGCTGGCGGCGGGCGTGGTGCAGCCCATTCCGGCCATCATCATCCTGCGCGCCTTCGAGCCGCACGAGCAGGGGCGCGCCAGCGGCATCTTCGGCATGGGTGTGGTGCTGGCGCCGGCCATCGGGCCGAGCATCGGCGGGGTGCTGGTCGACCTGTTCGGCTGGCGCTCGATCTTCTTCATGGTGGTGCCCTTCTGCCTGGCCTCGATCTGGCTGGCCTACAAGTTCGTGCCCAAGACCGCACCCGGCGGCGTGGCCGCGGCACGCGGCAGCGGGCTCGATGGGCGCGGGCTGGCGCTGGGCACCGTGGGTACGCTGTGCCTGCTGAACGGGCTGGTCGAGCTGCGCGGCGATTCGCCGCTGCAGGCCACGCTGCTGCTGGCCGGCGCGCTCATCGCCTTCGTCGCCTTCGTGTGGTGGCAGCGCCGCCTCATGGCCGCGGGCGGCGCGCCGCTGATGAACCTCGCGCTCTTTCGCTACCGCCAGTTCGCGATGGGCAGCCTGGTCGCCTTCATCTACGGCACCGCGCTGTTCGGCTCGACCTACCTGCTGCCGGTGTACATGCAGGTGGGGCTGCACCTGTCGGCCTCGCACGTGGGCACGACGCTGCTCCCGGCCGGCATCGTGCTGGCCCTCACCATCCCGCTCGTGGGCCGCATGGCCGACAAGCAACCGACCTGGCTGCTGGTGAGCATCGGCCTGGCGCTGCTGGCGGTGTCGTTCGCGCTCATGGCCGTGCTGCGGCTGGACAGCCCGCTGTGGCTGCTGGTGATGTTCGCGATCGTCGGGCGCATCGGGCTGGGCTTCATCCTGCCTTCGCTCAACCTCGGGTCGATGCGCCCGCTGGCCAAGCCGCTCATTCCGCAGGGTGCCAGCGCGATCAGCTTCGTGCGCATGCTCGGCGGCGCGGTCGGCGTGAGCCTGTGCGCCATCATTCTCGAATGGCGCCTGGCTGCGCACGGCGACTCGCTCGCCAACCCGGTGAGCACCCCGGCGCGGCTGGCCGCCTTCGACGAGGTGTTCCTGATGCTGGCCGGCCTGTGCGCGCTGGCCGTCTGCGCGGCCTGGCAACTGCGCGAGAAACCCGACGAGGACACGGCGCAACACACGGGGTAAACCCCGGCGGCGTACGAGGATGCTTTCGATTTCAATTGTTATCAGTTGTATCTAAAAGCGGAATCGGCTCCATGCATCGCAGACGTTTTCTCGCCGCCTCGGCAGCGGCGACGGCCGGACTCGGCCTCCTGATTTCTTCCTCCACCGCGCTGGCCGCCGAGAACGGCGTCAGCGACGGCGAGATCGTCCTGGGCCACACCGGCATCCTGAGCGGGCCGCTGGGCGCGCCCATCCAGGTCGTGATGGCCGGCGCCGGGCTGGCCTTCGACGCGGTCAACGCGCAGGGCGGGCTCGCGGGCCGCAAGATCAAGCTGGTCTCGCTCGACGACGAGCTCAAGCCCGAAAAGGCCGTCGCCAACTACGAGAAGCTGTTGGCCGAGCACCGCGCCTTCGCCTTCTTCGGCTGCGTAGGCTCGGGCACCACGGCCGCCGCGGCCAAGGTGCTGGGCCGAAGCGGCGCGCCGATGGTCGGCGGCTATGCGGTGTCGGACTCGGCCCGCGAGAAGGTCGCGGGCGCGGGTTATTTCGTGCGCGCCACTTTCGCGCGCGAGGCGCAGGCGCTCGTGCAGCACCTGACGACCATCGGCGTCTCGCGCATCGCCGTCGCCTACCTGGACAACCCCGGCGGCGCCGAAGTGGCGCGGCTGGTCGAGGCCGCACTTGGCGCGCTCCAGCTCAAGCCCGTGGCGGCCGTGCCCGTGAAGGGTGACGGCACGGCCAACGAGGCCTCGGGCAAGGCGCTGGCCGACAGCCAGGCGCAGGCCGTCATCATGTACCTGGGCGGCGGCATCGGCGGCGAGGTGATGAAAAGCGCATGGAGCGCCGGCGGACGCCAGATGTTCTACGGCATGTCGATCGTTCCGGGCGACATCACCGCCAGGCTCGTCGGCGACAAGACCAGCGGCCTGGCCATCTCGCAGATCGTGCCCTATCCCTGGAGCGAGGTCGACGCCACCGCGCGCGAGTACCGCCAGCTGGCCGAGCGTGCCAAGGTGGACATCGGCTACCTGAGCTACGAAGGCTATGTGAACGCGCTCGTGATGATCGAAGCCCTGCGCCGCACCGGCCGCGACCTCACGCGTGCCCGTCTGCACGCCACGCTGAAGGCGATGAAGCTGCGCATCGGCAACATGGAAGTCGACTTCACCGGCGCAAGCAACACGGGCTCGCGCTTCATCGAGATGGTGCGGGTGACGAAGGAAGGGCGGTTTCTGCGGTAGCGCACAGGCCGGCCAGGGAATCCCTCGGTCCCCAACGCGCCGGTTTTGCCGCTTCTTGATAACCGCTTGCGGACGCGATCGCTGTCGTCGATCGCCATATGTCCGCCGCCCTGCCGCCCTTGCCGAGCGCCCGCGTGACTGCAGCAGCCATCAGCGCGCTTCGATGCGTTCCAGCGTGAACCGATCGACGAGATGGCGGCTTTGCACGGGCTCTGAGCGGGCCGGCGCATGGACTAAGCTCGCCGGCGACGGCCCCTGCGGGGCCGCGCTTCCTGCTTCACCGTCCATGCCCCGTCTCATCACCCGACGCGCCCTCGTCGTCCTCGCCTCGCTCGTCCTCATCGCCTGGCTCGGGCTGTGGGGTGCGAGCCGCTTCAACGTCAACCTGACGCATGCGCCCGGCGAGGTGATCGACCAGTTCGAGGGCGTGCAGGTCTACTACAACGGCGCCATCAACCACGTCGACGGACGCAGCCTCGCACCCGATGGCTACAACATCGGCCTGCGCTGGCAGTGCGTGGAGTTCGTCAAGCGCTACTACTACGAGCGGCACCAGCACCGCATGCCCGAGGCGCGCGGGCATGCCAAGGCCTTCTTCGACGCGGCCGTGGCAGACGGTGCGCTGAACGCGGCGCGCAACCTGGTCCAGCATCGCAATGGCGGTGCGAGCGCGCCGGCGGTGGGCGACATCGTCGTGTTCGCGCCGTGGCTCTTCAATCCCTACGGCCACGTGGCGATCGTGTCGCGCGTGGACGCCGACGCGGTCGAGATCGTGCAGCAGAACCCCGGGCCCTTCGGTACCTCGCGCGAGCGGCTGCCCCGGGCGCTCACCACCGACGGGCGCACGCAGCTGGGCACCGGGCGCGTGCTGGGTTGGCTGCGGCTGCCCGCGGCTGCCTCCTCCTCCTGAATCGCGGTCTAATCACAGCCATGTGCCAATTGCTAGGGATGAACTGCAACACGCCGACCGACGTGACCTTCAGCTTCACGGGGTTCGCGCAACGCGGCGGCCGCACCGACCACCATGCCGACGGCTGGGGCATCGCGTTCTTCGAGGACCGCGGGCTGCGCCACTTCGTCGATCACCAGCCGGCCTGCGAGTCGCCGGTGGCCGAGCTGATCCGGCGCTATCCGATTCAAAGCCGCAACGTCATCGCGCACATCCGCAAGGCGACGCAGGGCGAAGTGAATCTGCAGAACTGCCACCCCTTCGTGCGCGAGCTGTGGGGCCGCTACTGGGTGTTCGCCCACAACGGCGACCTGAAGGACTTTCGCCCGCGCCTGCACGGCAACTTCCACCCGGTGGGCAACACCGACAGCGAGCACGCCTTCTGCTGGATCATGCAGGAGCTGGCCAAGTCGCACGCGGGCGTGCCCAGCGTCGAGGAGCTCACGCTCACGCTGCGCGAACTGGCGCCGCAGCTGGCGGCGCACGGCACCTTCAACTTCATGCTGTCGAACGGACAGGCGCTGTGGGCGCATGCCTCCACGAACCTCTGGTACGTGGAGCGCCGCCATCCCTTCGTGACGGCGCAGCTGTCCGATGAAGACCTGGAGATCGACTTCGCCCAGCACACCACGCCCACCGACCGCGTGGCCGTCGTGGTGACGGCGCCGCTCACCACCAACGAAACCTGGACGCCCTTCACCTCGGGCGAATTGCATGTGTTCGTGGACGGCCAGCGGATGCCGCGCTGAGGCAAAAACTCAATCCTTTGCCTGACACTTTTTTGCAACAGTGCAAGAAAGTACCGCCCCGTAAGTGCAAACCATGAACAATAACTGTTCTCATTTGTACACGGTCGCCCTTTCATGCCCGCCTGCGCCTCTCCTTTCTTCCTTCGCCCGACCGTGGCCGCCTCGTTGCTGGCCCTTCACGCGCTCACCGCCCTGGCGCAAACGCCGGTCGCCGAAACTGCGGCCCCCGCCAGCGGCACGCTGAGCACCGTCACCGTCGAAGCCAGCGCCGACGCCTCGGCCGAAGGCCTGGTCAAGCCCTTCGCGGGCGGGCAGGTGGCGCGCGGCGGGCGCGTGGGCATCCTGGGCAACCAGGACATGATGAGCACGCCGTTCTCGAGCACCAACTACACCAACGAGCTGATCCAGGACCAGCAGGCCAAGAGCGTGGCCGACGTGCTGCTCAACGACCCGTCGGTGCGCCAGGCACGCGGCTTCGGCAACTTCCAGGAGCTGTACGTGGTGCGCGGTTTTCCCGTGTACTCGGACGACGTGGCCTACAACGGCCTGTACGGCATGCTCCCGCGCCAGTACATCGCCTCTGAATTCTTCGAGCGCGTGGAAGTGTTCCGCGGCGCCAACTCCTTCCTGAACGGCGCCGCGCCCGGCGGCAGTGGCATCGGCGGCGCGATCAACCTGCTGCCCAAGCGCGCGCCCAACGAGCCGCTCACGCGCGTCGGGTTCGGCGTGCAAACCGGCGGCCAGGGTTACGTGAACCTCGACCTGGCGCGCCGCTTCGGCCCCGACGACAGCCTGGGCGTGCGCGTGAATGCCGTGCGCCGCGAAGGCGGCACCGGCGTGCACAAGGAAAGCCAGCAACTGAGCGCCTTCGCCGTCGGCCTCGACTGGCGCAACCGCAACGTGCGCCTGTCGGCCGACTTCGGCTACCAGGACTACGACCTGAAGGACGGCCGCCCCAGCCTCACGCCGTCATCGGCGCTGCCGATTCCGCGCGCGCCCGACGCCAGCACCAACTTTGCCCAGCCCTGGACCTACTCGAAGGAAAAGGACAAGTTCGCCACCTTCCGCGGCGAAGTCGACATCACCGACCACATCACGGCCTGGGCCGCCGGCGGCGTGCGCCGCAGCGACGAAGACAACGTGCTGTCGAACCCGACGCTGAACGACGTGTTCGGCAACACCAGCAACACGCGCTTCAGCAATACCCGCAAGGACCGCATCGGCACTGCGGAACTCGGCGTGCGCGGCACCTTCGCCACCGGCCCCGTGAAGCACACGGTGGTGGCCTCGGCCGCCACGTACAGCAACGACCGCGACAACGCCTACGCGATCTCGCGCGGCAGCCTGCGCAACAACATCTACGCGCCGTTCGCGTCGCCCTACCCGCTCGCCAACAACTTCACCGGCAACACGCTGGAAGACCCGCGCCTGACCGACAAGATCGACACCTCGAGCGTCGCCATTGCCGACACCATGTCGTTCATGGACGACCGCCTGCTGGTCACGCTCGGCGTGCGCCGCCAGACCATCGAGCAGACCAGCTTCGCCTACACCACGCTCAAGCAGTCGAGCACCTACGACAAGAGCAAGACCACGCCGGTGGCCGGCGTCGTGTTCAAGATCACGCCGACCGTCTCGGCCTACGCCAACTACATCGAAGCGCTCGTCAAGGGCAACGTGGCGCCCGGCACGGTGAACAACCGCCCGGTCACCAATGCGGGCGAGGTGTTCGCGCCGTACCAGGCCAAGCAGAAGGAAGTCGGCGTCAAGTACGACGGCGGCAGCCTGGGCGCGAGCGCCGCGTTCTTCACCACCGACCAGCCGGTCTACCAGTACGCGGGCCAGACCTACGGCCTGTACGGCAAGCAGCGCAACCAGGGCCTGGAGTTCTCGGTGTTCGGCCAGCCGGCCAAGGGCCTGCGCCTGCTCGGCGGCCTGACGCTGCTCGACGCCAAGCAGAAGAACACGCAAGGCGGCGCCACCGACGGCCGCACGGCCATCGGCGTGGCCAAGCAGCAGGCCAACCTGGGCGCCGAGTGGGATGTGCCGGGCGTGCGCAACCTGTCGCTCAATGCGCGCCTGCTGTACACGTCCAAGCAGTACGCCAACGCCGCCAACACGCAGCAGATTCCGGGCTGGACGCGCTTCGACATCGGCGCGCGCTACCTGGTCGACCTGGGCAATGGCCGTGCGCTCACGCTGCGCGCGCGCATCGACAACCTGTTCAACAAGTCGTACTGGGCATCGGTGGGCGGCACGCAGGGCTCCAACTACCTGACGCTGGGCGCACCGCGCACCTTCTCCGTGAGCGGCACCATCGACTTCTGACCCGATGCGCGCCGTTGCGACCGCCATTCACCGCTGGGCCGGCCTGGCGGTTGCGCTGTTTCTTGTCGTCTCGGGCCTGACCGGCGCCGTCATCTCGTGGGACCACGAGATCGACGGCTGGCTCAACCGCAAGCTCTACGACACGCCAAGCCGCGGCCCATTCAAGGACCCGTTCGACCTCGCCGCCGCGGTCGAGGCGCACGACCCGCGCGCGCGGGTCGCGTACATGCCGCTGGGTTTCGAGGAAGGCCACGCCGCCGGCTACTTCGTGCAGCCGCGCACCGACCCGGCCACCGGCAAGCCCTTCAGGCTGGGCTACAACCAGGTGTTCGTCGATCCGGTCACGGCCGAAGTGCGCGGCCGGCGCGACTCCACGGCCATCTCGCTCAAGCCCGAGACGCTGATGCCCTTCCTGCGCAAACTGCACTACATGCTGCACGTGCCGGCGATGTGGGGCACCGACCGCATCGGCTGGTGGATCATGGGCACGGTGGCGCTGGTGTGGCTGCTCGACAGCTTCGTCGCGCTCTACCTCACGATGCCGCGGCGCCTGCGCAAGGCGGTGCATCCGGCGCACCGGCCGGCGTCCGTGTGGTGGCAGCGCTGGAAGCCGTCGTGGACCGTGCGCTGGGCCGCCGGCGGCTACAAGCTCAACTTCGACCTGCACCGCGCGGGCGGGCTGTGGATCTGGGGGCTGATCATCGTCGTGGCCTTCACCTCGTTCTCGCTGAACCTCTACAAGGAGGTGTTCCACCCGATGCTCTCGCTGGTCTCCAAGACCACGCCGGGCCCGTCGGCGCTGGTGCCGCTCGCGCCGCTGGGCACGCGCATCGAGCCCACCATCGGCTTCCGCGAAATCGTGGCGCAGGCCGACGCCGAAGCGCGGCGCCGCGGCTGGACCACACCGCTGGGCGGCGCGTTCTACAACGCACGCGGCGGCTTCTACAACATCTCTTTCTTCGACCACGCCACGCACGACGACAGCGACGGCATGGGCCTGTCGAACCTCTACCTGGACGGGCGCGACGGCCACCTCATCGGCAGCAACCGGCCGTGGCACGGCACGGCGGCCGACGTGTTCGCGCAGCTGCAATTGCCGCTGCACGGCGGACGCATCCTGGGCATGCCGGGCCGCATCCTGATGTCGGCGCTGGGGCTGGTGGTGGCGATGCTGTCGATCACCGGCATCGTCATCTGGGCGCGCAAGCTGCGCTCACGGCGGCTGCAGGCGCGGCGCGAGCGCGAGGCCCGCACCGCGGCTTCGGGGCTCAGGCGGGCCGCAGCGTTTTCTCCAGCGCGTCGATGAACATCTTCGGCACGTCGAAACCGGTCTGCTCGGTGATTTCCTGAAAGCAGGTCGGGCTGGTCACGTTGATCTCGGTGACCGAGTCGCCGATCACGTCGAGGCCGATCAGCAACAGCCCGCGCGGCGCGAGCACCTTGCCGATGGCCTCGGCGATCTCGCGGTTGCGTGGCGTGAGCGGCTGGGCCACGCCCTTGCCACCGGCCGCGAGGTTGCCGCGCACCTCGGTGCCCTGCGGAATGCGCGCCAGCACGAAGGGCGCCGGCTCGCCCGCGATGATCAGGATGCGCTTGTCTCCCTGCGTCACCTCGGGCACGAAGCGCTGCACCATGATGGTTTCGGCGCCGTCCTTGTTGAGCGTCTCGACGATGGAGCCCAGGTTCAGCGCGTCTTGTTTCACGCGGAAGATGCCCATGCCGCCCATGCCGTCGAGCGGCTTGAGGATGATGTCGCCGTGCTCGGCATGGAAGTCGCGCACGGCCTGCGCGCTGCGCGTGACCAGCGTGGGCGTGACGAACTGCGGAAACTCCATGATTGCGAGCTTCTCGGGGTGGTCGCGCAGCGCGCGCGGCGAGTTGACCACCTGCGCGCCCTCGCGCTCGGCCTGCTGCAGCAGGTGCGTCGAGTAGATGTACTCGGCGTCGAAGGGCGGGTCCTTGCGCATGAGCACGGCATCGAAGTCTTTCAGCGCCTTCGACTCGACGATGTCGACGCGGTACCAGTCCTTGGCGTCGCCCGTGAGCGTGATCTGCTGCACCACGGCCGAGACGCGGCCGCCCGAGGTCCACTGGATGTCCTGCGGCAGGCAGGCCGCGATGCGATGCCCGCGGCGCTGGGCCTCGCGCATCATCGAGAAGGTCGTGTCCTTGTAGATCTTGAAGTGATCGAGCGGGTCGGCCACGAAGAGGATGTTTTTCATCAGGCGTTCTTTCCGGCGCCGGGAACGGCGGCTGTGGAGGGGGTTTCTGGCGGCATGTTGCCGGAAGCGGCGATGTCCTTGTCGGCCGGGGCCTTTTCAACGGGCACCTGTGCGCGGCGTGCGCGGCCGACCTGCTGCACCGCCAGCGCCAACGCGCCAGCCACCACGCCCCAGAAGGCGGAGCCGATGCCAGCCAGGGTGACGCCCGAAAGCGTGACCAGGAAGGTGATGAGTGCGGCCTCGCGGTGCGCCTCGTCGCGCACCGCGGCCGCGAGCCCGCCACCGATGGTGCCCAGCAGCGCCAGCCCGGCGATGGCCGCGACCAGCTCTTTCGGAAAGGCCGTCAGCAGGCCCGTGACGGCCGCGCCGAACAGGCCGATCACCACATAGAGGGCGCCGCAACTCACGGCCGCCGTGTAGCGCCGCGCCGGGTCTTCGTGCGCCTCGCGGCCCATGCACATGGCAGCCGTGATGGCGCTCAGGTTCAGCGCGAAGGCGCCGAAGGGCGCAAGCACCAGCGTGGCAACGCCGCTGATGGTGATGAGCTTGCTCACCGGCAGGTCGCTGTAGCCGCTGGCGCGGATCGCCGCCACGCCGGGCAGGTTCTGCGAGGCCATGGTCACGACGAACAGTGGCAGCGCCAGGCTCACGATGGCCTGCCAGGTGAAGACCGGCGCCGTGAACACCGGCCAGGTGAGAGAGAAGTGCACAGCCGACCATGCCAGCTCGCCGCGCGCGGCCGTAAAGGCGATGGCCACCAGCAGCGTGAGCGGCACCGCGTAGCGCGGCAGCAGGCGCTTGCCCACGAGGTAGGTGCCCAGCATCAGCAGCACCAGCGGCAAGGCGGTCTGCGCCGCCGTGAAGGCCGACATGCCGAAGCGCGCAAGCACGCCGGCCAGCAGCGCCGACGCGATGGCCATCGGGATCTTGTTCATCACGCGCTCGAACCAGCCGGTGGCGCCCGCGAGCACGATCAGCACCGCGCAGACGATGAAGGCGCCCACCGCCTCGCCCATGCCGTAGCCCGCACCGGCCACGGCCAGCACGGCCGCACCGGGCGTGCTCCAGGCAATCATGACGGGCTTGCGCCACCACAGCGAGGGCAGCGCCGACGCCAGCCCCATGCCGATGCCCAGCGCCCACATCCACGAGGCCGCCATCTCGGGCGTGGCGCCGAAGGCCTGGGCGGCCTGGAACACGATGGCCACCGAACTCGTGAAACCCACGAGCACGGCGACGAAGCCTGCCGTGAAGGCTGAAAGGCTCAGGTCCTTGAAGAATCGCATGCCGGGATTCTGCCGGGGCACGCGGCGGGCGCCGCGGCCCTCAGATCTCGATCTTCGAACCCAGCTCGACGACCGCATTGTTCGGCAGGCCGAGGAAGGCCGCCGCGCCGCTCGCGTTGTGGTGCATCTGCGCGAACAGCTTCTCGCGCCAGGGCGCCATGCCGCTGCCCAGCGTGGGAATCACGACGTCGCGCGAGAGGAAGTAGCTGGTCGTCATCGGCTCGAGCTGGCAGCCGCGCATGCGCGCGTTGTCGAGCGCGCGCGGCAGGTCGATGTCGTTCTTGAAGCCGTAGTGCACGATGACCTGCCAGCAGTGGTTGCCCAGCGACTCGATCTCGATGCGCTTGTCCATCGGAATCCAGGGCACCTCGTGGTTGCGCACGGTGACGAACATGTTCTGCTCGTGCAGCACCTTGTTGTGCTTGAGGTTGTGCAGCAGCGCGTTGGGCACCACGCCCGGCTCGGCCGTGAGGAACACGGCCGTGCCGTCCACGCGCGCGGGCGGGCTCATGAACACCGAGCCCAGGAACGACTTCAGGTCGATCGCGTCGGCGTGCTGCGCCTCGCCCATGAGGCGGCGGCCTTCCTTCCAGGTGACCATCAGCGTGAACACGGCGCCGCCGATCAGCAGCGGGAACCAGCCGCCCTCGAACAGCTTGAGCAGGTTCGAGGCGAAGAACAGGAAATCGACGACGAAGAAGATCGCGGTCGAGGCGATGCACAGCGCCAGCGGCAGCTTCCACGCGTAGCGAATCACGAAGAAGGTGAGGATCGTGGTGATCAGCATGTCGGTGGTCACGGCAATGCCGTAGGCCGCGGCCAGGCTGCTCGAGGTGCGGAACATCACGACCGCCATCACGATCGCGACGAACAGGCCCCAATTGACCAGCGGAATGTAGATCTGACCCGCGGTGCGCACACTGGTGTGTTCGATGTTCAGGCGTGGCAGGTAGCCCAGCTGGATCACCTGGCGCGTGACGCTGAAGGCGCCGGTGATGAGCGCCTGCGAGGCGATCACCGTGGACAGCGTGGCGAGCAGCACCAGCGGAATGAGGGCCCATTCGGGCGCCATCATGAAGAACGGGTTCTTCACGGCCTCGGGGTTCTCCAGCAGCAGCGCGCCCTGGCCCAGGTAGTTGAGCGTGAGCGCCGGCATGACAACCGAGAACCACGCGATGCGGATCGGCTTCTTGCCGAAGTGGCCCAGGTCGGCGTACAGCGCCTCGGCGCCGGTCACGCACAGCACCATGGCGCCCAGCAGGATGAAGCTGGTGCCCGGGTTGTCCCAGATGAACTTCAGGGCGAACCAGGGGCTCAGCGCCTTGATGATCTCGGGGTGGTGCGCGATCTGCCACACGCCCAGCACGGCGATGGCCGCGAACCACGCCAGCGTGACCGGGCCGAAGAACTTGCCGATGCCTGCGGTGCCGCGCTTTTGGACCGCGAACAGGCAGAACAGCACGACCAGCGTGATCGGGATCACGTAGTGCTTGAAGTGCGGCGACACCACCTCCAGGCCCTCGACCGCCGACAGCACCGAGATGGCCGGCGTGATCACGCCGTCGCCGTAGAACAGCGAAGTGCCGAAGATGCCGACGATCAGCAGCAGCTGGCGCAGCCTGGGCTTGTCGGCCACGGCCTGGGAGGCCAGCGCGAGCATCGCGACCAGGCCGCCCTCGCCTTCGTTGTCGGCGCGCAGCACGAGCACGACGTACTTGATCGACACGATGACCGTGAGGGTCCAGAAGAACATCGACAGGATGCCGTAGACGTTCTCCACGGTGAACGGCACATGGCCGTGACCGAAGACTTCCTTGACCGCATAGAGAACGCTGGTGCCGATGTCGCCATAGACGACGCCAATGGCGCCGACGATGAGGCCGGCAGAGATGTTTTTGGGGGCTGACACGAGGTCGATGGGAAAAGGGCGGCTCGCAGTGATCGACGCGTCAGTCACGCTGGGATGCCGCGGCCGTGCCGCGCATCCCTCCGCCCTTTGGGTTCCTTTGCTGTGGGGCTGCTATTTTGCCGCCGCCCGCCCGCGCCGCAACCCGGCTTGGCCGCTCATTCGTAGATTTCGGCGTCCGGATCGGTGGCTTCCATCTCGTAGCTGGCCGCGACCATCGCCAAACGGCCCACCACGCCATACATGTAAAAACGGTTGGGGGCGCTGGCACCGGGCTTGGCGCCCGGCTGCGGCAGTTGCGCGCTTTCCGAGAAAGCCAGGGGCACGTAGCTGGCGCCCGGCTGCTTGAGGTTCTCGTCGGCGGCGCGCTCGGCGTGCACGCGGTAGAAGCCGCCCACCACGTAGCGGTCCATCATGTAGACCACTGGTTCGGCCACGCCGTTGTGCACGCGCTCGTTGGTGAGCACGCCTTCCTGCACGATCAACTCGGTGGGCTCGCGCAGGTCGCGCCCGGCGCTGGTCTTGCTGGGCGATGAGGTGGCGGTGCGCGACTTGCCGATGAGCGCCTCGACCTCCTTGGCGTCGCGCACAGTCACGACGCCGGGGCTGCCGCTGCCGCTGTGGCCGCCCTTGACGACCACGAAGGGCTTCTCGTTGATGCCGTATTCCTTGTACTTGCGGCGCACCTTGGTGAGCACCGCGTCGACATGGCTGGTGAGCACGTCGATGCCTCGGCCTTCGGCCACATCGACGCCTTCGGCGCGCGCGTAGATCGGGTTGATGAGCCAGGGATCGATGCCCAGCAGCTTGCCGAAGCGCTTGCACAGCTCTTCGTAGCTGTGCAGGTGGTTGCTCTTGCGGCGCACCGACCAGCCCGCGTGCAGCGGCGGCAGCAGGTACTGCTCGTGCAGGTCTTCGAGGATGCCGGGTGTTCCCGCAGAAAGCTCGTTGTTGAGCAAAATTGTGCAGGGATCGAAGTTCTTCAGGCCCAGTCGGCGCTTGGAACGCACCACCGGTTCGAGCGTCACGGTCTCGCCGTTGGGCAGCTCGATCTTCTTGGGCGACTTGATGGCCGGGTCGATCGACCCGATGCGCACATTGAGGCCCGCCATATGGAAGATGCGCACGAGTTGCGCGACGTTGGCGAGATAAAAGGTGTTTTTCGAGTGATTTTCAGGAATGACGAGCAGGTTGCGGGCTTCCGGACAGATCTTCTCGATGGCTGCCTGCGCGGCCTGCACCGCCAGCGGCAGCATTTCCTTGGTGAGGTTGTTCCAGCCACCGGGAAACAGGTTGGTGTCGACCGGCGCAAGCTTGAAGCCAGCGTTGCGGATGTCGACAGCGCTGTAGAACGGCGGCGTGTGCTCCATCCACTCGAGGCGGAACCAGCGCTCGATGGCGGGCATCGAGTCGAGCACCCGCTGCTCCAGTTCGTTGATCGGGCCGGTCAGGGCGGTGACGAGATGCGGAACCATGCGGCGGCCTTCTTGGACTTGTACGGGAAAAGCTGAGCGGGATTGTAGGATTTGGGGCTGCCCGCGCGGATGACAAGCGGAAACACTGCGATTCCTTCAACGGCCCCTGCTTTCACCCACCGTCCTGTAGGACTTGCCTGCTTTCGCCCTCTGCAAAGCGACAAGGCCAATGGCGCGGCACCCGCCTCGGTGCCGCCGGCATCCGTCAGCTGCGAGTTTCGCCCTGCCCGAGCACTACGTACTTGAGCGAGGTCAGGCCTTCGATGCCGACCGGGCCGCGCGCGTGGAACTTGTCGGTGCTGATGCCGATTTCGGCGCCCAGGCCGTACTCGAAACCGTCTGCGAAGCGCGTGCTCGCATTCACCATCACGCTGGCCGAATCGACTTCGCGCAGGAAGCGCTGGGCGTTGATGTGGTCGCGCGTGACGATGGCGTCGGTGTGGTGGCTCGAGTAGCGGTTGATGTGCGCAATGGCCTCGTCCAGCCCCGCCACCACCTTGATGCTGATGACGGCGGCCAGGTACTCCTCGGACCAGTCGGACTCGACCGCATCGATCACCTTCGCCTGCGGATGGTGCGCCTCGCTGGCGCGCAGGATCGCGGCGGCGGCCGGGTCGCAGCGCATCTCGACGCCCTTGGCGGCGAAGACGGCGGCGATTTCGGGCAGGAAGTGGTCGGCCACCGAGGTCGCCACCAGCAGGCCTTCGGCGGCGTTGCAGGGGCTGTACTTCTGGGTCTTGGCGTTGTCGACGATGCGCAGCGCCATGTCGAACTCGGCCGTGTCGTCCACGTAGACGTGGCAGTTGCCGTCCAGGTGCTTGATGACCGGCACCTTGGCGTCGCGGCTGATGCGCTCGATCAGGCCCTTGCCGCCGCGCGGAATGATCACGTCGACGAAGTCGGGCATGGCGATGAGTTGGCCCACGGCCTCGCGGTCGGTGGTCTGCACCAGTTGCACCGCATCGACCGGCAGCCCGGCTTCGGCCAGCGCCTCGGACACCAGCAGCGCCAGCGCCTTGTTCGAGTCGATGGCTTCCGAGCCGCCGCGCAGGATGGCCGCGTTGCCGCTCTTGATCGCCAGGCTCGCGGCCTCGATGGTCACGTTGGGGCGGCTCTCGTAGATCATGCCGAAGACACCGATCGGCACGCGCATCTGGCCCACGCGGATGCCACTGGGCTGCTGCTTCATGCCGATGATCTCGCCGATCACGTCGGCCATGCCGGCCAGCTGCTCACAGCCCTCGGCCACGGTCTCCAGGACCTTGGGCGTGAGCTTGAGCCGGTCGACCATCGGGGCCGACAGGCCCGCGGCGGTGGCGCGCTCCAGGTCCTTTTGATTGGCGATGGCCAGCGCGGGGCCGGCTTCGCGCAGGCGCCGGGCCAGCGCTTTCAGCGCTCTGTTTTTGGTAGCTGCATCCGCACGGGCCATGAGGAATGCAGCCGCTTTGGCTTGCAGACCGAGGGTCTGCATGTGCTCGCTGACGTTGAACGCGTTCATAGCCGCGCATTTTCCCACGCGGACCTTCGGCCCGGCTGACACGGGGGCCTTTTGATGGCGCGTCAGGCCCGGCGCGGCGCCGCGGCCGTGCTGCAGGCGCGGCACAACATCAGCGCCAGCCGCTGCAGCGCCTGCCAACCGCTGGCGGGCCAGTCGGGCTGCTTCAGGCCCTTGCAAATGCCGTCGACCAGATGGGCCGCGCGCAACAGCCGGGTCAACATGCGGTCGTCCAGGCGCGGCAGCACGCGTTCGAAGGCGCGCTCGCGCGGGCCCCAGATGCGGTTCTCGCGCAGCGCCATCGGCAGCGGGCGGCCGGCGGCCATGGCGTCCTTCACGCGCTTGAGGGCGCGGATATCCTCGGCGATCGTGTAGTGCACCAGCACCTCGGCCTCGCCCTCGGCCTGCAGGCCGTCGAGCATGCGCGCCACGCGCTGCGGGTTGCCGGCCAGCACGGCCTCGGAGAGCTTGAACACGTCGTAGCGCGCCACGTTGTTGACGGCGCCCTCGACCTGCTCCCAGCTCAGCTCGCCGGCCGGATGCAGCAGCGCGAGCTTCTGGATTTCCTGGTGCGCGGCGAGCAGGTTGCCTTCGACGCGGTCGGCAAAGAACTGCAGCGTGCGCTGGCCTTCGTCGCCGGGCATCACGCGCTGGCCCTGCAGCCCCAGGCGCTGGGCGATCCATTGCGGCAGCGCGGCGCGCTCGATCGGGTCGACCTGGATGCTCACGCCGTTGTTCTCCAGCGCCGAAAACCACGCGCCGGTGCGCGTGGCCTTGTCCAGGCGCGGCAGCATCACCAGCGTGAGCGTGCTGTCGTTGCCCGGCGCCGCTTCGGCCAGCTGCTGCAGGGCGACGCTGCCGTCCTTGCCGGGCTTGCCCGAGGGAATGCGGATCTCGACGATCTGCTTGTCGGCGAACAGCGAGAGCGAGCCCCCCGCCGCCAGCACCGCGCTCCAGTCGAAGTGCGCGCCGGCCACGGTGTACGAGCTGCGCTCGGTGTGGCCCTGGGCGCGAGCGGCGGCGCGGATGGCATCGGCCGCCTCCTGCGCGAGCAGCGGCTCGTCGCCGTGGATCGTGTAAAGCGGCTTCAGGCCCTTTTGCAGGTGGGCGCCGAGCTGGGCACTGGCAAGTTGCATGGAATGAACGGAATCGCGACCGGAGGCGTCGCCTACAGCGACTGCACCGCCGCCAGCCGGCGCATCAACTGCTGCGCGATGTCGGCCTGCATGTCGCGAAACAGCAGCTCGGCCTCGCCTTCCTTGGCCAGCGCGTTGGTTTCGTTGAAGCTCAGGTCGCGCGTCTGCGAGACCTCCGACGCGGGCAGCAATTCCTTGCCGCCCGGCGTGCGCAGGCTGAAGCGCACGCGCAGGCGCAGCTGCAGCTCGCGCAGCAGGCCGGCGGAGTTGGTGGAGATCACGAAGCGGTCGCGGTCCTCCCCCAGCACAACGAGCACGGCGTCGGCGGTGCTGGCCTCTTCCTTGGGCACCAGCCGCACATTGCCGGCCGCACGCAGCTCGCGCCGCAGCTGGTTGATGAGCGCCGTATTGCCGTCGAGCGACAGCGTCTTGAACGCGAAATTCGGCGCCTTGCGCAGCGCGAAGCCGCAGCCGGACAGGGCCAGCGAAGCGCCTGCCACGCCGAGGCCCAGGAGAAAGCCGCGGCGCGGCTGCGAGGCATTGCGAATGTTCATGCGTCTGTCGTTTCCGTCGTTGTGCAGAGACTTGGTCAGATGACCACGTTGACCAGGCGCCCGGGCACCACGATCACGCGCTTGGGCGGCGCGCCTTCGGCGAAGTTGACGAAGTCGTCGCAGGCCAGCGCCAGCCGCTCGATCTCGTCTTTCGAGGCACCGGCGGGCACCAGCAGCTTGCCGCGCAGCTTGCCGTTGACCTGCAGCATGAGCTCGACCTCGTCCTGCGCCAGCGCTGCCACGTCGACCACGGGCCAGGGCGCGTCGAGCAGGTCGCCGAGCGCCTTGTCGTAGCCGAGCTGCTGCCAGAGCTGGTGCGCGATGTGCGGCGTGGCCGGGTACAGGCAGCGCAGCAGGATGCCGAAGCCTTCGCGCGCGGCGGCCGCGTCGCCCGCGCTGCCGTCGGGCTTGAAGCCTTCGAGCGCGTTGAGCAGCTTCATCGTGCCCGACACCACCGTGTTGTATTGCATGCGCTGGTAGTCGTAGTCGATCTGGCGCAGCACGGTGTGCACCTCGCGGCGCAGCGCCTGGGCCGGCTTGCCGAAGCTCTGCCCGGCGATCGCCACCGGCGCCACGTCGGCCTGGGCCACGCCGTAGTTCCACACGCGGCGCAGGAAGCGGTAGCTGCCTTCGACGGCTGCATCGTTCCACTCGAGCGTGGCTTCGGGCGGCGCGGTGAACATGGTGTACAGGCGCGCGGTGTCGGCGCCGTACTTCTCGATGAGGTCCTGCGGGTCGACGCCGTTGCGCTCACTCTTGCCCATCTTGCCGACGCCGCCGTATTCGACCTTCGTTCCGTCGGCCAGCGTGCCGCCGGTGATGCGGCCCTGCGCGTCGAGCACCGCCGTGACTTCGAGCGGCGGGAAGTAGTCCTTGCCGCCCTTCTCGTTGCGCTTGTAGAAGATGTGGTTGAGCACCATGCCCTGCGTGAGCAGCTTGGCGAAGGGCTCGTCGGCCTTCACGAGGCCCAGGTCGCGCATGACCTTGGTCCAGAAGCGCGCGTACAGCAGGTGCAGGATCGCGTGCTCGATGCCGCCGATGTACTGGTCCATCGGCATCCAGTAGTCGGCGCCCTCGGCGACCATGGCCTGGTCGTTCTTGGGGTCGCAGTAGCGCATGAAGTACCACGACGAATCGACGAAGGTGTCCATCGTGTCGGTCTCGCGCCGCGCGGCCTTGCCGCACACCGGACACACCACGCCGGCGTGGAAGCCCTCGTGCTTGGCCAGCGGGTTGCCCGAGCCGTCGGGCACGCAGTCGGTCGGCAGCACCACGGGCAGGTCCTTTTCGGGGACCGGCACCGCGCCGTGCTCTTCGCAATGGATGATCGGGATTGGCGTGCCCCAGTAGCGCTGGCGGCTCACGCCCCAGTCGCGCAGGCGCCAGGTGGTCTGCAGCTCGCCCAGGCCCTTCTGGCCCAGCGCATGGGCCACGGCGGCCACGGCCTCCTTGTACGACATGCCGCTGAAGTTGTCGGAGTTGATGGTCACGCCGCGCTGCTTGTCGCCGTACCAGTCCTGCCACTTGTGATAGTCGAAGTGCGGCTCGTCGTCGACCAGCACGACCTGGATGATCTCGATGCCGTACTTGTTGGCGAAGGCGAAGTCGCGCTCGTCGTGCGCGGGCACGCCCATCACGGCGCCGTCGCCGTAGTTGATGAGCACGTAGTTGCCGACCCACACCGGCACCTGTTCGTCGGTGATCGGGTGCTTGACCGTCAGGCCCGTGGGCACGCCCTTCTTCTCTTGCGTGGCGAGCTCGGCCTCGGTGGTGCCGCCGTTCTTGCATTCCTCGATGAAGGCCGCGACCTTTGGGTCGAGCGTGGCGGCGTGCGCGGCGAGCGGGTGCTCGGGCGCCACGGCGCAGAAGGTGACGCCCATGATGGTGTCGGCACGCGTGGTGAACACGTACATGCGGCCGTCCTGGATCAGCTTGCCGTCGGCGCCCTGGATGTCATGCGTGAAGGCGAAGCGCACGCCTTCGCTCTTGCCGATCCAGTTTTCCTGCATGAGCTTGACGCGCTCGGGCCAGCCCGGCAGCTCGTGCTGGGTGTGCTCGAGCAGCTCTTCGGCGTAGTCGCTGATCTTCAGGTAGTAGCCGGGAATTTCACGGCGCTCGACGGTGGCGCCGGTGCGCCAGCCCTTGCCGTCGATCACCTGCTCGTTGGCCAGCACGGTCTGGTCGACCGGGTCCCAGTTCACGACCTGGGTCTTGCGGTAGGCAATGCCCTTTTCGAGCATCTTCAGGAACAGCCACTGGTTCCACTTGTAGTAGCTCGGATCGCAGGTGGCGATCTCGCGGCTCCAGTCGATGGCCAGGCCCATGGCCTGGAGCTGGCCGCGCATGTAGTCGATGTTCTCGTACGTCCACTTGGCCGGCGGCACGCCGTTCTTCAGCGCCGCGTTCTCGGCCGGCAGGCCGAAGGCGTCCCAGCCCATGGGCATCAGCACGTTGTAGCCGCTCATGCGCAGGTAGCGCGTGAGCATGTCGTTGATCGTGTAGTTGCGCACGTGGCCCATGTGCAGCTTGCCGCTGGGGTACGGCAGCATCGAACAGGCGTAGTACTTCTTGCGACCCGTGTCCTCGGTGACACGGTAGACATCGGCGGCGCGCCATTGCGCCTGGGCAGCGGACTCGACGTCGCTGGGTTTGTAGCTGGGGTTCATGACATCTCGGCAGGGCCCGGCTCGACGGCGGCCGGGAAGGCGGATTATCGCCGCGCGTGATCGCCCCCGGCCGTGTGCCGGAATCAGGCCCTTTCCTGCGGCGGCGGGGCGGGCGTCCACTCGTCGCCCCACAGTTCCGGCTCGCTGTAGGCCTCCAGATTCGCCCAGTGGTGGGCCGCATCTTCCCGGTAGAAAAGGCTGGCGAGCCCCGCTGCCAGGCGCCGCGCGCCGTCGCTGATGGCTGGAATGTCGCCCGACACCGTCCCGTGCGACAGCGCCGCCGGGTAGCAGAAGCAGTGGATGCGATCCAGCCCCGGGCAGGCGCCGGGCGCGTTTTCCTGGAATTCGAAGGCCGGCCCGAGGTCGGGCGAATCGGCCAGCTCGCGGTCCTCGTCGCCGGGCGCGGGCGTGAAACGGTCTTTCCAGGTACGGATGTGCGCGGCAATGCCCGCGAATTCGGGCCGGGCGGCCCAGTCGACCTGGAAACCGGTCGACACGATCAGGAAGTCGAACTCGAAGTCGCCCTTGGGCGTGGTCACGCGCAACCCCTCGCCCTGCGGCGCCACGGCCAGGACGGGGCAGCCGAAATTGAAGAAGGCATTGGCGTGCCGCGACACCCGCAGCGTGCTGCCGTGCGGCGGCGGCACGTTCAGCACGTTGATGTAGTGGCGGATGCGCCACTTCAGTTCGTCGGGCAGGTCGTAGTGCCCCTGCGTGAGCCCCGGCACGCCGGCGCCCTTGCCCTTGTTGACGCGCGGCAGGTCGGGCCGACGGATCAGCAGCTCGACGCTGTGCGCGCCGGCCTCGAGCGCGGTGGCGGCGCTGTCCATGGCCGAGGAGCCCGCGCCGACCACGCCCACACGCAGGCCTTTCAGGCGGCCGTAGTCCATTTCGTCGGAGGAATGCGCCCACTTGGCGCGCGGCAGGCCGTCCACGAACGCCGGCACGGCCGGGCCGCCCAGGCCGTCACGGCCGGTGGCCAGCACGACGCGGCGCGCCAGCACACGGCGCACGCCCTCGGGCGTGCGCAGGTCCAGGCGCACGGCGCTGGCGTCGCGCAACGGTTGCAGGCCAGTCACAGCGGTGTCGTTGCGCACGTCCACGCCCATCACGCGGCGGTACCAGACCAGGTAGTCCATCCACTGCAGGCGTGGGATCTTGTCCATCGCGGCCCAGGCCTCGGTGCCGAACTGGGCCTCGAACCACGCGCGGAAAGTCAGCGAGGGCAGCCCCAGCGCGGGGCCCGTGAGTTCCTTGGGCGAGCGCAGGGTTTCCATGCGCGCGGTGGTGGCCCAGGGGCCTTCGCGCCCGGCCGGCGCGCGGTCGAAGACCACCGCGCGGATGCCCTGCTGCGCCAGCGCGCCTGCCGCGGCCAGCCCGGCCTGGCCGCCACCAATGATGGCCACGTCGAGCACGGGCTCGCCGCCGATCTGGCGCGGCGGCACCCAGGCGCGAGCGGGCCAGCCGAGGTAGTCGAGGTCCCGGGCCAGCCGGCGTTCGAGCGCGGCGAGGCCGATGGGTGGGGCAGAGGAGGAGAAAGCGGTGTCGTCGGTGGTCATCGGTCGGGGGTCGGGGCGGCAGCGCCCCGCCCTGCTGAATTTACCCACTTCCGCGCGGCGCCCGCCTGCCACAGCGTACCGCTGGCCCGGATTTCGCATGCCACAATGAATTTCGACCACAGGGGCAGGCATGAGCGGCAGCAACGGCGAATGGTGGCGGGGCGCAGTGATCTACCAGATCTACCCGCGCAGCTTCATGGACAGCAACGGCGACGGCGTGGGCGACCTGCCCGGCATCACGTCGAAGCTCGACCACGTCGCCAGCCTCGGCGTCGACGCGGTCTGGGTCTCGCCCTTCTTCCGCTCCCCCATGAAAGACTTCGGCTACGACGTGGCCGACTACCGCGCGGTCGATCCGCTGTTCGGCACGCTGGCCGACTTCGACGCGATGCGCGCACGCATGCATGCGCTGGGCCTGAAGCTCATCATCGACCAGGTGCTCTCGCACACCTCCGACCAGCACGCGTGGTTCGCCGAAAGCCGCAGCTCGCGCGACAACCCGAAGGCCGACTGGTACGTCTGGGCCGACCCGAAGCCTGACGGCACGCCGCCCACCAACTGGCTCTCGGTCTTCGGCGGCCCGGCCTGGCAGTGGGACTCGCGCCGGCGACAGTACTACCTGCACAGCTTCCTGGCCGAGCAGCCCGATCTCAACTTCCATTGCGCCGAAGTCCAGGACGCCCTGCTCGGCGAGGTGCGCTTCTGGTGCGAACGCGGCGTGGACGGCTTCCGTTTCGACGCCTGCAACCACCAGTTCCACGACGCGCTGCTGCGCGACAACCCGCCGGCCACGACCGCGTCGATCGACGAGGTCAGCACCGTGCGCCCCGACAACCCCTACGCGATGCAGCAGCACCTGTACGACAAGAGCCAGCAGGAGAACCTCGTGTTCCTCGAGCGCCTGCGCCAGCTGCTCGACGGCTACGGCGCGGTCGCGCTCGGCGAGGTCGGCGACGAGAACGCACCGCCCGTCATGGCGCAGTACACCGAACTCGGCAAGCGCCTGCACCTGGCCTACAGCTTCAGCCTGCTGACCGCCGACCACAGCCCGACGCATTTGCGCCACCAGATCGAGACGCTCGACGCCGCGCTCGCGCCCACGGGCGGCTGGGGCTGCTGGGCGGTGTCGAACCACGACGTGCCGCGCGTCGCCACGCGCTGGAGCGACGGCGCCGCGCCCGACACCCGCCGCGACCGGCTCTGGCTCGCGCTGCTGCTCGCGCTGCGCGGCAGCGCCAGCCTCTACCAGGGCGAAGAACTGGGCCTGCCCGAGGCCGACGTGCCCTTCGAACTGCTGCAAGACCCCTACGGCCGCGCCTTCTGGCCCGAGTTCAAGGGGCGCGACGGCTGCCGCACGCCGATGCCCTGGACCACCGACGCACCCAACGCCGGCTTCAGCAGCGGCACGCCCTGGCTGCCGGTGGACGGCGCCCACCTGCCGCTGGCCGTCGCGCAGCAGGAGCGCGACCCCGGCTCGATGCTCACCTTCAGCCGCGCGCTGCTGCACTGGCGGCGCACGCAGCCGCTGCTGCGCACGGGCGCGCTGGCGTTTGTCGACGTGCCCGAGCCGCTGCTGCACCTCGTGC
The DNA here is from genome assembly GCF_001426505.1 of Variovorax sp. Root473. GTDB lineage: Bacteria > Pseudomonadota > Gammaproteobacteria > Burkholderiales > Burkholderiaceae_C > Variovorax. The sequence goes on along the minus strand of NZ_LMEV01000020.1, from coordinate 298,710 downwards.
GAAGCGATGGCGATGCGGTGCTGCATGCGATCTTCAATACAGGCATCGAACCTGTCTCAGTTCCCTTGCCCGAGCCGCTGGTGCCGCTGGCCGGCCACCCCCTCACGCCGACCGCAACGATCACCGCCGATCCAAAGCCCCTGCTGACGTTGGCGCCTTATGGCGTGTTCTTCGGCACGCCTGCCGAAGCAGGAGGACGCTGAACCCCATGCCGCCTTCTCCTTTTCTCCAAGCTGCCGACATCCAGGCGCTGATGCGCGCCGAACACGGCGACCCGTTTGCCGTGCTCGGTCCCCACGAGACCGCCGACGGCCTCGAGGTGCGCGCGCTGATGCCCGGCGCGCGGCAGGTGGCCGTGGTGCATTCGCGCACCGGCTGGCCGCTGTCGATCCTCGCGCGGCACGAAGGCTCCGACCTGTTCAGCGGCCTCGTGCCCGCGGCCGAGGCGCGCATGGGCTATTCATTCCAGGTCGATTGGGACGCGGGCCATGCCACGCGGCTCGAAGACCCCTACCGCTTTCCTTTCGTGCTCGGCGAGACCGACGTGTGGCTGCTGGCCGAGGGCACGCACCTGCGGCCCTGGGAGCGGCTGGGCGCGCACCTGCGCGAGATCGACGGCGTGAAGGGCGTGGCCTTTGCGGTGTGGGCGCCGAACGCGCGGCGCGTGTCGGTGGTGGGCGACTTCAACAACGGGGACGGCCGGCGCCACATGATGCGGTTGCGCCGCGAATGCGGCGTGTGGGAAATCTTCGCGCCGCACGTCGCCGTGGGCGACAGCTACGCCTTTGAAATTCTCTCTGCGCAAGGCGAGGTGCTGCGCAAGGCCGACCCCTTCGCCTTCTCTTCGCAACTGCGGCCCGGCACCGCCTGCGTCGTGGCGCCGCTGCCCGCGCCGGTGACGATGCCCGCCGGCCGCGCCGAAGCCAATGCGCGCGAGGCACCGATCAGCATTTACGAAGTGCACCTGGGTTCATGGCGCCGCAAGCACCACGGCCAGGAATGGCTGGACTACCGCGAGCTGGCCGACACGCTCGTGCCCTACGTGCGCGACCTGGGCTTCACGCACATCGAGCTGCTGCCCATCACCGAGCACCCTTTCGATGGCTCGTGGGGCTACCAGCCGATCGGCCTGTATGCGCCGACCTCGCGCTTCGGCACACCCGGCGACTTCCGCCATTTCGTCGAAGCCGCGCATGCCGCGGGGCTGGGCGTGATCCTCGACTGGGTGCCCGCGCACTTTCCGACCGACGCGCACGGCCTGGGCAACTTCGACGGCACCGCGCTGTACGAGTACGCCGACCCGCGCGAGGGCTTTCACAACGACTGGCAGACGCTGATCTTCAACTACGCCCGCACGGAGGTGCGCAACTACCTCGTCGGCAACGCGCTGTACTGGCTGGAGCGCTACGGCGTGGACGGCCTGCGCGTGGATGCGGTGGCGTCGATGCTGTACCGCGACTACAGCCGCAAGGCCGGCGAGTGGGTGCCGAATGCACAGGGCGGGCGTGAGAACCTGGAGGCCATCGACTTCCTGCGCCGCATGAACCGTGTGGTGGGCGTGGAGCGTCCGGGGGCTGTGACCATTGCGGAAGAGTCGACAAGCTTTCCCGGCGTGACGCGGCCGCCGGAAGACGGCGGGCTGGGGTTTCACTACAAGTGGAACATGGGGTGGATGAACGACACGCTGGCGTATGCCGGGACCGATCCGGTCTATCGCAAGCATCATCACCAACAGGTCACCTTCGGACTGATGTACGCGCACAGCGAGAACTTCGTGCTGCCGCTGTCGCATGACGAAGTGGTGCACGGCAAGGGGTCGATGATCGGACGCATGCCCGGGGATGAATGGCAGAAGTTCGCGGGGTTGCGCAACCTGTATGGGTACCTCTGGGCTTATCCGGGGAAGAAGCTGCTGTTCATGGGCGGGGAGTTTGCGCAGTACGCGGAGTGGAATGCGGATCGCGGGCTGGACTGGCACTTGCTCGAGCATGCGGCGCATCAAGGGGTGCGGCGGTTGGTGCGTGATCTGAACAACGTGTATCGGCACTTTCCTGCTTTGCATGAGCTGGACCACGAGGGTTCCGGGTTCGAGTGGCTGGTGCATGACGATGTGGCGCAGTCGGTGTTTGCGTTTGTTCGTCGGGCTCGGGATGGTGGGTTTGTTGTGGTGGTTTGCAACTTCACGCCTGTGCCTCGGCATGGCTATCGGTTGGGGGTTCCTGTGGCTGGCTCGTATCGGGAGGTCATCAATACGGATGGGGTTGTGTATGGGGGGAGTGGGGTTGGGAACGGGGTTGTCGAGAGTTCTCCGATGGGGTGGCATGGGAAGGCGGATTCGGTTGTTGTCAGCTTGCCGCCGCTCGCTACTTTGATGTGGGTGTTGGCTTGAAACGCTCTGGGCTGGTTTTTGTTCCGGGGCCGGGTCTCGGCCCGGCCTCGGGAAGCAAGAGCCGCCGAGGAGTCAAAGCATGCTGAGCCCAGGCAACCCATATCCCCTCGGCGCAACCCCGTCACACCAAGGCGTCAACTTCGCAATCGCAGCGCCAACAGCAACCAAAGTAGACCTCTGCCTCTTCGACAGCACAGGCCAGAACGAACAACAGCGGCTAACGCTTCCAGAATGCACCGACGGCATCTGGCACGGCCACCTCCCCACCGCCCGCCCCGGCCTGATCTACGGCTACCGAGTCCACGGCCCCTGGTCCCCCCAAGAAGGACAGCGCTTCAACCCCGCCAAGCTCCTCCTGGACCCTTACGCCCGAGAAATCGTCGGCCACTACAACGGCAGCGACCTCTTCCTGGGCCATGACCCCAACAACCCAACCCAACGCGACCGCAGAGACAACGCTCCCATCGCACTCAAGGCCCGCGTAGCAGCACCCAGCAACACCCCCCCAACCACAGGCTGCGCCCACATCCCTCCCACCGATCGCGTCCTGTACGAGCTGCACATCCGCAGCCTCACCAGACAACATCCAGGCGTGCCCGACCCCTTGCGCGGCACCTACGCCGGCCTCGCAGAACCCGCCGTGCTCGACCACCTGCAACGCCTGGGCGTCACCACCCTGAGCCTCATGCCCGTGCAGCACCGCGCCGACGAACAGCGCCTGCTGGCCCGAGGCCTGACCAACCACTGGGGCTACAACACCATCGGCTGGTTCGCGCCCGAAGCGCGCTTCTGGAGCGGCCGTCCCGGCACCACGCCCGCCAGCGAGTTCCGCGCGATGGCCGATGCGGTGCATGCGCGCGGCATGGAACTGGTGATCGACGTGGTCTACAACCACAGCGCCGAAAGCGACGAGCTCGGCCCGACGCTCTCGCTGCGCGGCATCGACAACGCCCTGTACTACCACCTGCGCCCGGACGACCGCGCCCTCTATGAGAACTGGGCCGGCACGGGCAACTGCCTGAACCTCGGCGAGCCGCGCGTGCTGCAGCTCGTGATGGACAGCTTGCGCTTCTGGGCCTGCGAGATGGGCGTCGACGGCTTCCGCTTCGACCTCGCGCCCGTGCTGGGCCGCGACGCGCAGCGCGGCTTCGATGCGCGCGCGCCCTTCTTCGCGGCCATCGCGCAAGACCCGGTGCTGTCGCGCACGCTGCGCATCGCCGAGCCCTGGGACCTCGGCCCCGGTGGCTACCGGCTCGGGGAGTTCCCGCCGGGCTGGCTCGAATGGAACGACCGCTTCCGCGACACGCAACGCGGCTTCTGGCTGCGCCAGGGGCGCGAAGGCGCCACCGGGCTGGGCGACTTCGCGCAGCGCTTCACCGCCTCCAGCGCGAGCTTCGCGCACGATGGCCGCGCACCGACCGCGAGCGTCAACTTCATCACCGCGCACGACGGCTTCACGCTGCGCGATCTCGTGAGCTACGAGGAGCGCCACAACCTCGCCAACGGGGAAGGCAACCGCGACGGCCACGCGCACAACCTGAGCACCCACTGCGGCGTCGAAGGCCCGAGCGACGATCCCGCCGTGCGCGCGATGCGCGCGCGCCTGCAACGCACGCTGCTCGCCACGCTGCTGCTGTCCCAGGGCACGCCGATGCTGCTGGCCGGCGACGAGCTCGGCCACAGCCAGAACGGCAACAACAACGCCTACTGCCAGGACAACGAAACCACCTGGCTCGGCTGGATCGGCCTGTCGGATCCGGCCAGCGAACGCGCGCGGCTGACTGCGTTCGTCGCGCGCCTCACGGCGCTGCGGCGTGAGGCGCCGGCGCTGCGCAGCGTGCGCTGGTGGCCGGCCGATCCACCGGCCGGCGCACCGCCGGGCATTCGCTGGCTGCGCCCCGACGGCAAGCCGATGGCACCAGCCGACTGGCACGCAGGCACGGCCCTTGCAATCCTGTTCGGGCAGGCCGAGGACGCCTGGCTGGTGCTGGTGAATGCGGGCCCGAATCCCGTCCGCTTCACGTTGCCGCAGGGAGACTGGCGCCGCTGCCTTGCGACCGATGCCGAAGACCCCGACGACCTGCGCGCCGCGCCTCACCTGATGGGACGCGCGGTGGAGGTACCGGTTTCGAGCCTCTGGCTTGCAAGAACGTAGGAGCCAAGCCCACGGCGCAGTGCCAGACTCGGTGCGGACACTCTGACGACGACGAATTCAACAAGCGAACGAACGAACGGAGACACAGATGGACAAGCTCAACACCCAGGGAACCCGGGCCCCGCAGCCCCCCTTGCAGGCCCATCAACTGGTCCGCCGCACCATCGCGCTGGTCCTGGCCGGCGGCCGGGGCTCCCGCCTCAAGCAGCTCACCGACCGGCGCGCCAAGCCGGCCGTGTACTTCGGCGGCAAGTTCCGCATCATCGACTTCGCGCTGTCCAACTGCCTGAACTCCGGCATCCGGCGCATGGCGGTGGTCACGCAGTACAAGTCGCACTCGCTCATGCGCCACCTGCAGCGCGGCTGGAGCTTCCTGCGTGCCGAGCTCAACGAGATGGTCGACGTGCTGCCCGCGCAGCAGCGCATGGGCGACGAGCACTGGTACCGCGGCACGGCCGATGCGGTGTTCCAGAACCTGGACATCATCAGCACCCGCTCCACGCCGCACGACTACGTGGTGGTGCTGGCCGGCGACCACATCTACAAGATGGACTACTCCGTCATGCTCAAGGACCACGCCGAGCGCGGCCTGGGCTGCACGGTCGGCTGCATCGAGGTGCCGCGCATGGAGGCCACGGCCTTCGGCGTGATGGCGGTGGACGACGGCCGCCAGATCACCAGCTTCCTCGAGAAGCCCGCCGACCCGCCCGCCATGCCCGGCCATCCCGACCTGGCGCTGGCCAGCATGGGCATCTACATCTTCGACTCGGCCTACCTGTACCGGCTGCTCGAGGAAGACAACGCCAACCCCGACTCGAGCCACGACTTCGGCAAGGACATCATCCCGCGCGCCGTGGCCGAAGGCCGCGCGCTGGCACATCCGTTCAGCATGTCGTGCGTCACGCGCGCCTCGCGCGGGCCCGACGCCAAGGCCTACTGGCGCGACGTGGGCACGATTGATGCATTCTGGGCAGCCAACCTCGACCTGGCCTCGATCACCCCGGAGCTCGACATCTATGACACGGACTGGCCCATCTGGACCTACCAGCGGCAGCTGCCGCCCGCCAAGTTCGTGCTCGACCGCGAGGGCCGCCACGGCATGACGGTGAACACCATCGTCTCGGGCGGCTGCATCGTCTCGGGTTCGAAGGTGAGCAGCTCGGTGCTGTTCTCGGGCGTGCGCATCCATTCCTTCTGCGAGATCAACGAGGCCGTGCTGATGCCCGACGTGGAAGTGGGCCGCGGTTGCCGGCTCAACCGCGTCGTGATCGACCGCGGCTGCGTGATCCCCGACGAAATGGTGATCGGCGAAGACGCCGCAATCGATGCGGCGCGCTTCGAGCGCACGGAAACGGGCGTGGTGCTGGTCACGCGCGAAATGCTGCACCGGCTGGCGCCCGACCCCGTGCCCGCTGCCGTTCGATAGCCCGAAGCACCATGCGCATCCTGCAAGTCAGCGCCGAGCTGTTCCCCCTTCTCAAGACCGGCGGCCTGGCGGACATCGCCGGCGCCCTGCCCCTGGCGCTCATGGCCGCGGGGCAGGACGCGCGCGTGCTGCTGCCGGGCTTTCCCGCCATCGTGGCCGGCATGCGCGACCTGGTGCCGGTGGCCGAGTTCACCGCGCCCTGGGGCGAGCGCTTCGGCCTGCGCGCCGGACATGTCGCCATTGCCGGCGATCCGCCGATGGCCACCTATGTGATCGACGCGCCCGCGCTCTTCGACCGCCCTGGCAATCCGTACGAGGACACCGCGCGCCAGCCCTACAGCGACAACCACCGCCGCTTCGCGCTGCTGGGCTGGGCGGCGGCGCAGCTCGCGCAAGGACTCGACCCCGGCTGGCGGCCCGACATCGTGCACGCGCACGACTGGCACGCGGCGCTTGCACCCGCCTACCTGTCCTTCGCGCGGCGCGCAGGCGGCGCGCGCGTGGGCACCGTGTTCACCGTGCACAACCTGGCCTACCAGGGCTTGTTCGCGCCGAAGCACTTCGCCGAACTCGGCCTGCCGGCCTCGGCCTTCCACATGAACGGCCTCGAGTACCACGGCCAGGTCTCCTTCATGAAGGGCGGCCTCTGCTTCGCCGACCAGCTCACCACCGTGAGCCCGACCTACGCGCTCGAGATCCAGACGCCCGAGCAGGGCTGCGGCCTCGACGGCCTGCTGCGCCAGCGCAGCAACGTGCTCAGCGGCATCCTCAACGCGGTGGACGACCAGGTCTGGAACCCGTCCACCGACACTGCGCTGGTACAGGGTTATCAGACGCCCGAAGGCCGCCACATGGCCGGCAAGGCGCGTTGCAAGTCGGTGCTGCAGCGCCAGCTGGGGCTGGCCGAACGCCCCGACGCGCCGCTGTTCATCGTCGTGAGCCGGCTCACCGAGCAGAAGGGCCTGCACCTCGTGCTCGGCGGCCTGGACACGCTGCTCGCCCAAGGCGGCCAGCTCGCGCTGCTGGGCAGCGGCGAAGGCTGGCTCGAAGAGGCGTTCCGCCAGCGCGCGGCAGCGGCGCCCGAATCGGTCAGCGTCACCATCGGCTACGACGAGGCGCTCGCGCACCAGCTCTTCGGCGCAGGCGACGTGACGCTCGTGCCTTCGCTGTTCGAGCCCTGCGGCCTTACGCAGATGTACGGCCTCAAGTACGGCAGCCTGCCGCTGGTGCGCCGCGTCGGCGGGCTGGCCGACACCGTCGTCGACTGCACGCTGGAAGACATGGCCAGCGGCGCGGCCACCGGCTTCGTGTTCAACCGCTTCGAAGACGCCGACTACGACCGCGCCCTGCGCCGCGCCTTCGCGCTCTACGAGCGCGCCGCCGACTGGCGCCGCGTGCGCGGCAATGCCATGCGACGCCCCGCCGACTGGGGCGCCGCAGCGGCGCAATACATCGATGTGTATCAACGGGCGTTGGCCTGAAGAGGCCCCGCGCTTCCATCCGTCGACCCACAACCCCACAACCCACCCCCGAGAACGCCTCCCATGACGATCAAGGACTTCGCCTACGACCACCCCGACCGCGACGTGGCCGCCTTCAAGCGTGCAGTGGCCAACAAGCTGATCTACGCCGTCGGCAAGGACCCCGTGGCCGCCAGCCCCGACGACTGGCTGCACGCCACCGCGCTGGCCGTGCGCGACCAGCTCGTCGAGCGCTGGATGACGACCACGCGCGCCAACTACGCGCAGGACCTCAAGCGCGTGTACTACCTCTCGATGGAGTTCCTCATCGGGCGCACCTTCACCAACGCGCTGCTCGCGGTCGACCTGTACGGCACCGTGCGCGAAGCGCTGGCCGACTTCGGCGTCGACATGGCCGCGCTGGCCGAACGCGAACCCGATGCGGCGCTCGGCAACGGCGGCCTGGGACGGCTCGCGGCCTGCTTTCTCGATTCGATGGCCACGCTCGGCGTGCCTGGCATGGGCTACGGCATCCGCTACGAGTACGGCATGTTCCGCCAGCAGATCGTCGACGGCCAGCAGGTCGAGACGCCCGACTACTGGCTCACGCGCGGCAACCCGTGGGAATTCCAGCGGCCCGAGGTGAACTACCGCGTGCGCTTTGGCGGGCGCGTGCAAAAACGCGAAGGCACCCACGCGCCCTACGGCGCGGCCGACTGGGTCGACACGCACGACGTGCGCGCCGTGGCCTACGACACCATCATTCCCGGCTACGGCACGCAGGCCACCAACACCCTGCGGCTGTGGTCGGCACGCGCCACCGAGGAGATCGACCTGTCGGCCTTCAACCGCGGCAACTACATGCAGGCGGTGGAGAGCAAGAACCACTCCGAGAACGTGTCGCGTGTGCTCTACCCCGACGACTCCACGCCGTCGGGCCGCGAGCTGCGGCTGCACCAGGAATACTTCTTCTGCAGCGCCAGCGTGCAGGACCTGCTGCGCCGCTACCTGCGCAACCACACGAGCTTCGACCAGCTGTCCGAAAAAGTCAGCATCCACCTGAACGACACGCACCCGGTGCTCGCCGTGCCCGAGCTCATGCGGCTGCTGCTCGACGAGCACGACCTCGCGTGGGACGTGGCCTGGGCGCACACGCAGAAGGTGTTCAGCTACACCAACCACACCTTGATGCACGAGGCGCTGGAGACCTGGCCGGTCGAGATGCTGGGCCGCATCCTGCCGCGGCACCTGCAGATCATCTACGACATCAACGCGAAGTTCCTGGCCACGGTGACGCAGAAGGTGGGCAACGACGTCGAGCTGATGCGCCGGCTGTCGCTGGTCGATGAAACCGGCGAGCGGCGCGTGCGCATGGCCTACGTGGCGGTGCTGGCGAGTCACTCGATCAACGGCGTGTCGGGGCTGCACTCGGAGCTGATGAAGCAGTCGATCTTTTCGGACTTCGCCAAAATTTTTCCGGAGCGCTTCAACAACAAGACCAACGGCGTCACGCCGCGCCGCTGGCTCGCGCAGGCCAACCCGCCGCTGGCCAGCCTGCTCGACCAGCGCATCGGCAAGGGCTGGCGGCGCGACCTGTCGCAGCTCGAAGCGTTGCGGCCGATGGTCGCGCAGCCCGCCTTCGTGCGCGCCTTTCGCCATGCCAAGCGCGAGAACAAGCTGCGGCTGGCCAACTGGGTCGGCGAGCACCTGAAGCTCGACCTGGACACCGACGCGATGTTCGACGTGCAGGTCAAGCGCATCCACGAGTACAAGCGGCAGCTGCTCAACGTGCTGCACGTGATCGCTCGGTATCACCGCATCCTCGATGCACAGGCCAGCGGTGCGCCCGTTGACATCGTGCCGCGCGTGGTCGTGTTCGCGGGCAAGGCGGCTTCGGCCTACGCGATGGCCAAGCAGGTGATCCGCCTCATCAACGACGTGGCGGCCACCGTGAACGCCGACGCGCGCGTGGGCAGGCTGCTGAAGGTGGTGTTCCTGCCGAACTACAGCGTGAGCCTGGCCGAGATCATCATGCCGGCGGCCGACCTGTCGGAGCAGATCTCGACGGCGGGCACGGAAGCTTCAGGCACAGGCAACATGAAGTTCGCGCTCAACGGCGCGCTCACCATCGGCACGCTCGACGGCGCCAACGTCGAGATGCGCGAGAACGTCGGCCCCGAGAACATCTTCATCTTCGGCCACACCACGCCCGAGGTGGCCGACATCCGCGCCCGCGGCTACCAGCCGCGCGAGATCTACGAGGAGAACGCCGAACTCAGGCGCGTGCTCGACGCCATCCGCGACGGCGCGTTCTCACCGGGCGAGCCGGCGCGCTACCAGGGCATCTACGACGCGCTCGTGAACTGGGGCGACCACTACCTGCTGCTGGCCGACTACGCGAGCTACGTGGCCAAGCAGGCCGAAGTCGATGCGCTGTACCGCGACGCGCAGGCGTGGACGCACATGGCAATTCTCAATGTGGCGGGGATGGGCGCGTTCTCGTCGGACCGGACGATCGCGGAGTACGCCCACGAGATCTGGCATACGAAGCCGGTTGTGCTGAGCTGAGCTGACTCAAGCCTTCGGTATTTTTCCCTCTCCCGCTGGGGGAAGGAGCAAAACCACTCAGCGCGGTTTTGCGGGCGCCGCTTCGGCCTCGGTCACGAAGCCGATCCGACTCAACCCAGCCTTGTTCGCGATGCCCATCAGCGCCACCACCTTGCCGTAGGGCACGGTCTGGTCGGCGCGCAATTGCACCTCGGTGTCCTTGCTGTCGACGGCGGCTTTCTCGAGTTGGGCCGTCAGCTCTTCGTCGGTCACGGGCTTGTCGTTCAGGAAGACCTTGCCCGCCGCGTCGACCGACAGGCTCACGAACTTGGGCGTGTCGTTGGGCTGGCCCGCGTCGGTCTGCGGCAGGTCGAGCTTGATCGAACTGGCCATCAGCGGCGCCGTGATGATGAAGATCACCAGCAGCACCAGCATCACGTCGACCAGCGGCGTGACGTTGATGTCGGACAGCGGACGCTGCCCGCCCGCGCCCGTCGCACGCCCGCCGCCTGCGGCGCTGCTACCTAGCGAAGTGCGTCCGAAGGCCATGGTGTGTGCTGCGTCCTAGACAGGCATCGGCCGCGCCGGCGGCGGTGCGGCGGGTGCCGGCGCTTCGCCGAAGCTGCCGAGCAGGTCGTGCGCGAAGCCTTCGAGCTCGGCCTCGACGCGGCCCACCACACGGCCGAACACGTTGTAGGCCAGCACGGCCGGAATGGCGACGGCCAGACCGAAGGCCGTCATGACGAGCGCCTCGCCGACCGGCCCGGCCACCTTGTCGATGGTGAAGCCGCCGGTCTGGCCCGCGATGCCCGCCAGTGCGCCGTAGATGCCCCAGACGGTGCCCAGCAGGCCGACGAAGGGCGCGGTGGCGCCGACGGTGGCCAGCAGGATCTGCCCGGCCTGCAGGCGCCGCAGCGCGCCGTGCAGCGCACCGCGCAGCACGCGCGTGAGGCGCTGGTTGCGATCGACCGTGGCACCCAGCGTGCCGCCGGGGGCTTCGGTGGCGGCCTGGCGCAGCGCGGCCACGGCGGGGCGCACGAGTTCGGCGCGGTCGAAGGCCTGGAGCTTCTGCTCGGCCTCGGCCAGCGTGGCCGACTGCCAGAACGCCGCGATGCTGCGCAGCACGTCGCGCGTGCCGCCGCGCAGCAGCCAGGCTTTCCAGAGGATCACGACCCAGCTGGCGATCGACATCGCGAGCAGCAGCGCGGCCACCGAACGGCTGACGCCGTCACCGTGGGTCAGCAGTTCGAGCACGCTCATTCGCGTCCTTGGTTGTGGTCCGCGTGCTTAGCGCAAGCCCAGCACGTCGAACATGTCGAACAGGCCGTTGCGCTGGTCGCCCAGGAAGCGCACCGCACGCAGCGCGCCCTGTGCGTAGGTCACGCGGCTGGACGACTTGTGGGAGATTTCGATGCGCTCGCCGATGCCCGCGAACAGCACGGTGTGGTCGCCCACGATGTCGCCGCCGCGGATGGTGGCGAAGCCGATGGTCGACGGATCGCGCTCGCCGGTGATGCCTTCGCGGCCGTACACGGCGCAGTCCTTGAGGTCGCGGCCCAGCGCGTCGGCGATCACCTCGCCCATCTTGAGCGCGGTGCCCGAGGGGGCATCGACCTTGAAGCGGTGGTGGGCCTCGACGATCTCGATGTCGTAGCCGGTGGCCATGGCGCGGGCGGCCATGTCGAGCAGCTTGAGCGTGACGTTGACGCCCACGCTCATGTTGGGCGCCATCATGATGGCGATGTCCTTGGCGATCTCGGCGATCTCGGCCTTCTGCGCGTCGCTGAAGCCGGTGGTGCCGATCACGGCCTGCACGCCCAGCTCGCGGCACACGGCCAGGTGCGCCATCGTGCCTTCGGGGCGGGTGAAGTCGATGAGCACCTGCGCGTCTTGCAGGCCTGTGCGCAGGTCGGCCACGATGGGCACGCCGCTGGTGAAGCCCAGGAAGGCCGCGGCATCGGCACCGAGGGCGGCGCTGCCTGCGATGTCGAGGGCGCCGGCCAGGCGGCAGTCGGGCGCGTTGCGCACGGCCTCGATCAGCATGTGGCCCATGCGGCCCGAGGCGCCAGCGATTGCAACACGGCGCAGCGCGGGAGCGGAGGAAGAAGAAGCGGAGGAGGTGGTGGTGGTCGGTTCAGTCACGGCGATTCAGTCTTTGAAAAGTCCCTGCGGGAGCCATGGACACCGACGCAGCCAGCCCACCGGCCCGGCGGGCACCGCCCGCAGGTGGGGTGGCCGCCGCCGGAGCCCTGCCGCGCACGCTCAGCGCGCGGCTTCGAGCGGGGGGTAGGCGGCCGGCAGCGCGGGGGCGGGAGCCACCGGAGTGCCGCTGGCGTCGGCTTTCTTGTCGTCCTTGGCGGGCGCGAATTTCTTGAGCTCTTCTTCGGTGGCCTCGAGCTGCGGCACCTTGCCGACCTTGCGGCGGGTGTCGAGCGTGGCGACGAACTCTTCTTCGCTGGGCATTTCGTCGCCCTCGAAGCGGTCCATGAGTTCGCCGTTGAAGAACACGGTCAGGCGGCGCTCCTGCGGATCGACGCCCTGGCGGCGGATCGTGAAGACGTAGTCCCAGCGGTTGGCGTGGAAGACGTCGTTCAGCAGCGAAGTGCCGAGGATCTCGCGCACCTGCTGGCGCGACATGCCGGGTTTGAGTGCCGCGACCTGTTCCTTCGACACGAAATTGCCCTGCACCACTTCGACTTTGTAGGGAGTGACGGCAGACAGCGCGCCACGCGTGCGTTCGCTGAAACCGCTGCAGGCACCGAGGGCGAGCGTCGCCGCAATGGCAGCAACCAGCAACCAGGGCCGGCGTTGGAGGATGGCAGGCATGGGAGAAGAGGGGGTAGCGATATGATCGAACATTGTAGCGGCCGAGCCTGAAGGCCCGGTCTCAGCCCAGGGCGCAGGAACCATCATGGCCAACATCGACGAACTCAAGAACACCGGCCTCAAGGCCACCTTGCCGCGGCTGAAGATCCTCGAGATCTTCCAGACCGGCAGCCAGCGGCACATGACGGCGGAAGACGTCTTCCGCGTGCTGCTCAATGAACACTCCGACATCGGCCTGGCCACCGTGTACCGCGTGCTGACGCAGTTCGAGCAGGCCGGCATCCTGGAGCGCAGCCACTTCGAAAGCGGCAAGGCGGTCTACGAGCTGAACGAAGGCACGCACCACGACCACCTGATCTGCACCTCGTGCGGCAAGGTCGAGGAGTTCTACGACGCCGAGATCGAGCGCCGCCAGCAGATGATCGCCAAGGACAAGGGCTGGATCCTGCAGGACCACGCGATGTCGCTGTACGGCCTGTGCGGCGACTGCGTCAAGAAGCGCTGACGCCAACGTCCTGCTGAAGCAGGCAGCGGCCCTTCCAGCCCTTCGGGCGGAAGGGCTTTTTCTTTTCTTCCTCAGTCCGGATCGCGCCCGCTCTCCATCGCCTTGTGGTGGCGCGCCACGAAGTCGGCATAGGTGTCGATGCCGCGCAGCTGCAGGATCGAATTGCGCACCGCGGCTTCCACCAGCACGGCGATGTTGCGCCCCGCCACCACCTGGATGATGACCTTGCGCACCGGGATGCCCAGCACGTCCTGCGTGAGTGGCGCCGAGGGCATGCGCTCGTAGTCGCGCTCGAAGCTGTCGCGACGCACGAGGTGCACGATGAGCTTCAGGCGCATCTTCCGGCGCACCGCCGTTTCGCCGAAGATCGCGCGGATGTCCAGGAGGCCGATGCCGCGCACCTCCAGCAGGTTCAGCAGCAGGTCGGGACAGCGGCCCTCGATGGTGTTCTGGTTGATGCGGTACAGGTCGACCGCGTCGTCGGCCACGAGGCCATTGCCGCGCGAGATCAGCTCCAGGCCGAGCTCGCTCTTTCCGAGGCCCGACTCGCCCGTGATCATCACGCCCATGCCCAGGATGTCCATGAACACGCCGTGCATCGAGGTGCGCTCGGCGAAGTGCTTGGACAGGTAGGCGCGCAGCAGGTCGATGACGAAGGCGGACGATTCGCGCGTGGCAAACAGCGGCAGCTGGGCGCGCTCGCAGATCGACAGCAGCTCGTCGGGCGCGGTTTGGCCGTCGGCCAGCACCAGCATCGGCGGCTCCAGCGTGACGATGCGCCCGATGCGGCGCACGCAGTCTTCCTTGCTGCCGCGCGTGAGGTAGGCGACCTCTCGCGCGCCCAGGATCTGCACGCGGTAGGGGTGGATGTAGTTCAGGTAGCCGACCAGGTCGGCGGCCGACTGCGCACGGCTGATGACGTCGGGGTCGAACTGGCGCTCCGAGGCACCGAGCCCCGCGAGCCATTCCCAGCGGAGCGATCCGCGGAACTCCTCGAACATGGCATCGGCGCTGATGACGGTCGGCTTCATGCGTGCGGCGGCCGGCCCGAAGCGCCGGCATTCTGGTCAGGATGGAGGGAAAAGCGTCGCCGCAGCTTATCAGCAGCGGCAGGCCCGGCGCGCGCGCTCAGGCGACCTGGGTCGATTGCCAGCCAGCAATGAGGCCGTGCAGCGCGGCGGCGTCGGTGGTGGACTTGATCTGCTCGCGCAGGCCGGCGTCGCTCAGCAGCTCGGCAATTTCCGACAGGATTTCGAGGTGCTTCTGCGTGGCCGCCTCAGGCACCAGCAGGAAGATCAGCAGCGCCACGGGCTGCTCGTCGGGAGCGTCGAAGCCGATGGGGTTGGCCAGCTGGAACACCGCGGCCATCGGCGCCTTGAGGCCCTTGATGCGGCCATGGGGAATGGCCACGCCGTGGCCCAGACCGGTGGAGCCGAGGCGCTCGCGCGCAAACAGGCTGTCGGTGATGAGGGCACGGCCCAGACCGTGAAGGCTCTCGAACAGCAGGCCGGCTTCTTCGAAAGCACGTTTCTTGCTGGTGGCGTCAACGCTCACGAGCACTTGAGCGGGCGGCAGGATGGACGCGAGGCGATTCATGGTGGGGTCAGAGCGGGGGCGATTATGCACCTCCTTGGTAAAAACCCCCAGTACCCCTCATTACTTTCGTCTACATCTGTTGCCCTGAGGCGTCGCCGCCCTTGGAGGGCCTTGCAAAGCCCCACCAATGTGGTCGGACAAACAAAAGGCCGCCCGAAGGCGGCCTGGGATGCGGGGCGCGCGGCCCGGCGTTTACATCACGCGCTTGGGCGCTACGTGATGGTGGTCTTGCAGGCGGTCCTTGTGGCGGACCACCTGGCGGTCGAGCTTGTCGACCAGTTCATCGACCGCGGCGTACAGATCAGCGTGGCTCGATTCCGCGAACATGTCATTGCCCTTGACGTGAATGTTGCACTCCGCCCTTTGGCGGCGTTCCTTTTCCTTCTGCTTTTCCACCGTGAGGATCACCTTGACATCGACCACCTGGTCGAAATGTCGCGTGATCCGGTCCAGCTTGCTCGTGACGTAGGTGCGCAAGGCAGGTGTGACGTCGAGGTGATGACCGCTGATCGTCAAATTCATGAATGACCTCCTGAGAATTGACGGTTGGGGAAATGACCGCGCTCCAGGATGAAGTGTGGCCGGCGAAACAGGTGTGGGGAGAACGGGAAGAGAAGAAAGAGAGATGAGGAAAGGGGGCGGTCGGATTCACTATGCCCAAGCTGTCACGGTATTGCAATACGGGGGCTTGCCCGAATGACGCAGAGGTGAATGGCGTGCCCTAATCCGCTATTGATTCCATAGCTACGCACGTGCAGTGGCATGCAGTTGCGGCACATTGGAAGCAAGTGTTTCGATGCGCCGCGTGCAGTGACCCTCCCGCCCGAAGGGCCGGCCCGTTCAGCGCCAGGCCGCGCGCATGCGGTTGCGCAGGTCGATCACCGCGGCCGGTGGCGGCACGGCGGGCGGCAGGACCGGGGGCGGCGGCCAGGTCTGCAGCTCGAAGCCCGCCAGGTCCGCCTCCGTGATGAAACGGGTGCGGTTGGCGTACAGATGCCGATCTCCGCGCGCTGCCTGCTGGGTGATGTGGAAGCGCTGCGGCATCACCAGATGCAGGTGGTCGCGGGCCCGCGTCATCGCCACGTAGAGCAGGCGCCGTTCCTCTTCCAGTTCGTGCGCGCCCTGCGCCACGTCGGCCGGCATGCAGCCGTCGACCACGTTGATCACGTGCACCGAGTTCCACTCCTGGCCCTTGGCGGAATGGATGGTCGACAGGATCAGATAGTCCTCGTCGAGCAGCGGCGGGCCGGGTCGGTCGCTCGTGGCTTCGGGCGGATCGAGCGTGAGTTCAGTGAGGAAGCGTTCGCGCGAGCCGTAGCCACCCGCGAGCCGCGCCAGCTGTTCGACGTCGGCGCGGCGCACGCCCGAGGTGTCTTCGTACAGCCGCTCCAGGTGCGGCTGGTACCACTGCATGGCCACCTCGACGTCGGCCGGCCACTGCAGCGACGGCGCGCGCAAGGCGGCGTAGGCCTGGGCGAAGTCGGCCCACTGTTCACGCGCTGCGGAGGGCGGCACGAAGTCGCGCACGGCCGCGACCGGGTCGACCGCCTGGTCCATCGCGTCGAGCAGGCGCGTGCCGGTGGCCGGCCCCACACCGGGAATGAGCTGTGTGACGCGAAAGCCTGCCATGCGCCCGCGCGGGTTCTGCGCGAAACGCAGCACGGCGAGCAGGTCCTTCACGTGCGAGGCCTCGAGGAACTTGAGCCCGCCGAACTTCACGAACGGGATGTTGCGCCGCGCCAGTTCCAGTTCGAGCGCCGCGCTGTGCGACGAGGTGCGAAACAGCACCGCCTGCGACTTCAGCGCCAGCCCGCCCTCGCGGTGCGCCAGGATCTTGTCGGCCACCCAGCGGGCCTGCCCGGCCTCGTCGGGCACGAGCACCAGCACCGGCTTGCCGGCCGAGGGCTTGTCGGTCCACAGCGTCTTGGCGTGCCGCTCGGCGGCCTGCGCGATGACACGGTTCGACACGTCGAGGATCGGCTGCGTCGAGCGGTAGTTGCGCTCCAGCGTGACGATGCGCGCCTCTTGCGAGAACTGCGACGGAAAGTCGAGGATGTTGCGCACCGTGGCGCCGCGGAACGAATAGATCGACTGTGCGTCGTCGCCCACCACCGTCACGCCGCGCCCGTCGGGCTTCATCGCGCGCAGGATCTCGGCCTGCAGCAGGTTGGTGTCCTGGTACTCGTCGACCAGCACATGGTCGAAGCGCGCGCCGACGTGCGCGGCCAGCGCGGGCTCCGCGACCATTTCGGCCCAGTAGAGCAGCAGGTCGTCGTAGTCGAGCACGTTCTGCTGCTGCTTGGCTTCGACGTAGGCGCCGAACAGCGTCTTGAGCGGGGCCTCCCACTCGGCGCACCAGGGAAAGCTGTCCTTCAGCACGACGGCCAGGGGCGCGCGCGTGTTCACGCAGCGCGAGTAGATCGACAGGCAGGTGCCCTTGCGCGGAAAGCGGTTGACCGTGGACGACAGGCCCAGCTCATGCCGCACCAGCCCCATGAGGTCTTCGGCGTCGCCGCGGTCGTGAATGGTGAAGTTTTCGTCGAGCCCGATCTGCGCGGCGTATTCGCGCAGCAGCCGCGCGCCGATGCCGTGGAAGGTGCCGGCCCACGGCAGCGCGGGCGGCCGCTCCGACTTCAGGCCCAGCACGCGCGCCAGCACCTGGCCCGCGCGGCGCTCCATTTCCTGCGCGGCGCGGCGCGAGAAGGTGAGCAGCAGCAGCCGCTGCGGATCGACCCCGCCCGCGATCAGGTGCGCCACGCGGTGCGCCAGCGTGCTGGTCTTGCCCGAACCGGCGCCGGCGATCACGAGCAGCGGCCGGTGGTCTTCGCCGACCGTCGCGCCCACGCCGTGCTCGACCGCCGCGCGCTGGTCGTCGTTGAGCGCGGCGAGCGCTGCGGCCAGGCGTTCGGCCTGAGTCTTCGGTGCGGTGGAAATTGCGGGGGGCGCAGCGGTCTGCATGGGCACGACTTTACTGTATGTCCGTCCAGTCCGAGTGCCTTGCCGCCCAATGGCCGGTGACATAATCGCGCCTCGCTGCAACCGGAGACTCCCCATGGAAACCGCCCCGTCTCGGCAGCTTTCAACTCCCTTGCGACGCCGCGCGTGATGTACTGACGCCGGGTCCGCGGGAATTGAAAGCGCCCCTCCCTCGCCCATCGTTCAGTCATTCCCGGGAGTGAGCCCATGCTCAATATCTTTACGCTCGCCAACGGCCGCCTCGTCCAGGAAGAGATCGAGTCGCTCGAAGAGCTCTCCAAGTTCCAGCCGATCTGGGTCGACCTCGAATCGCCCACGCTCGAGGAAAAGCGCTGGATCAAGCAGTACTACGGCCTCTCGATTCCCGAAGACGCGATGGACGAGGACATCGAGGAGTCGGCCCGCTTCTACGAGGAAGACAACGGCGAACTGCACATCCGCTCCGACTTCCTGATCGACGACGACGAAGACCCGCGCACCGTGCGCGTCGCCTTCATCCTCAACCAGCACAACACCGATTTGCGCAGCCGCGGCGTGCTGTTCTCGATCCACGACGAAGACGTGCCCGTGTTCCGCCTGCTGCGCATGCGCGCACGCCGCGCGCCGGGGCTGATCGAAGACGCGAAGGAAGTGATGCTCAAGCTCTTCGACGCCGACGCCGAATACTCGGCCGACACGCTGGAGAACATCTACGACGAACTCGAAGTGGCCGGCAAGAAAGTGCTGTCGGGCAACGTCAGCGACGAGCTGGCCGGCGAGGTGCTGGGCGCCATCGCGCGGCAGGAAGACTTGAATGGCCGCATCCGCCGCAACGTGATGGACACGCGCCGTGCCGTGAGCTTCATGATGCGCAGCAAGATGCTCAACGCCGAGCAGTTCGAAGAAGCGCGGCAGATCCTGCGCGACATCGAATCGCTGGACAACCACACGGCCTTCCTCTTCGACAAGATCAACTTCCTGATGGATGCGACCGTCGGTTTCATCAACATCAACCAGAACAAGACCATCAAGATCTTCTCGGTGGCCAGCGTGGCGCTGCTGCCGCCCACGCTGATCGCGAGCATCTACGGCATGAACTTCAAGTTCATGCCCGAGCTCGACTGGGCCATGGGCTACCCCTACGCCATCGCGCTGATGGCCGCCAGTGCGCTGGTGCCGATGTGGTACTTCCGCCGGCGCGGCTGGCTCAAGTAGTTCTTCACACTGGGTGCTAGAGTGGCTGCCGGCAGGCAGCTGACCTGGAGAGCCCCGTGCGCAGACTTCGTTTCCTCACCAATCGCCACCGAGCGCCGTCGACGAACACCGCGCTCGGCTTGCTGCTGGCCTTCAATGCCGGCGCCGTCAATGCAGGCGGCTTCCTCGTGCTGCACATGTATACCTCGCACATGACCGGCTTCGCCTCGCAGCTGGCGGACGGCATGGTGCTGGGCAACCTCACGCTGCTGCTGAACGCGCTGGGCGCGATCCTGGCGTTCGTGAGCGGCGCCGCGGTCTGCGCGGTGCTGGTGAACTGGGCGCGGCAGCACCGGCTGCATGGCGTGTACGCGCTGCCGCTGCTGCTGGAGGCCGCGCTGATGTTCCCGTTCGGGCTCGCCGGCGCCATCACGCTGACCTGGGCCACGCCGTTCGCGGTGCCGCTCACGGTGCTGCTGCTCTCGTTCATCATGGGCCTGCAGAATGCCGTGGCGTCGAAAACCTCCGGCGGCAGCACGCGCACCACCCACATGACCGGCAACATCACCGACGTGGGGATCGAGCTGGGCAAGATGCTCTACTGGAACCGGCGCGCGCCGTCCACGCCGCTGCCGGTGCGCCACGACCGCAGCCGGCTGCGCCGCTGCGGCGGGCTGGTCGGCATGTTCGTGCTCGGGGGCGCGGTGGGCGCGCTGGGCTTCAAGCACGTGGGCTTCATCTGCGTCGTGCCGCTGGCCGCGCTGTTGCTGGCACTCTCGATTCCGCCGCTGTTGCGCGACCTGCCGCAGCTGCGCCGACTCGCACCGTAGGCAGCTTCTTCAGGCTGCGTCGCGCGGCAGGGAGGCGAGCCAGGCGTCGACGAGCGCCAGGCTGTAGCGGCTCGCCACCTCCGCCACGAAGCGCGTGAAGTCGCCGTGCGCGGCATCGTCGGCACGGTCCGAAATGGTCCGCAGCGCCGCAAAGGGCATGCCGTAGTCGTGGCAGGCCTGCGCCATCGCCGCGCCTTCCATCTCGACCGCGAGTGCATCGGGCAACGAACGCTGCAGGGCCTCACTCTCCGCGGTGGTCGACACGAAACGATCGCCGCTGATCAACAGGCCGCGGTGCACCTTCGGTGAACGCAGATGGAACTCATCGACCGCCTTCTGCCCCACCAGGCCCACCGGATCGCGCAGCGTGCCTTCAGCCACCGCTGCCAGCGCATCGCCAATGGCCGCATCGACCGCGAAGCGCGAACGCCCCATCAGCGGCACCTCGTACTTCGGAAAGATCGGCGAGGCGTCCATGTCGTGCTGCAGCAACTCGGTCGCCACGACCACGTCGCCGACGTTCACGCCCGGCGCGAGTCCGCCCGCCACGCCCGTGAACACGATCGCCCGCACGCCGAAGCGTTCGAGCAGCACCGTGGCCGTGACCGCCGCCGCGACCTTGCCGATGCGCGACAGCACCGCGACCACGGGCTGGCCCTGCAGGTGGCCGACCCAGAAGTCGCGGCCGGCCACGCGCACGCGCTGCTCGTCGGGCATGCGCGCGAGGAGCGCACTGAGCTCCTCGTGCATGGCCGCGACGATGGCGATGGACGTGGACAACACAACAGAACTCAAAACAAGACTTTCTCTATTCCAGAAACACCGCGGAACCGGCTTCGCCGGGCCCCAGGTGTTGCCCCCTGCAAGGGGGTTGGCGTAGCGACACGAAGTGCGCGAAGCCTGGGGGTTTACTTGATATCCACGCCGTAGAACGTATGGCGACCGAAGGGGCTCAGCTTGAAGTCGATCACCTCCTTGCGCACCGGCTTCAGCTGCACCGCGTGCGCGATGGTGAACCACGGCGCCTGCTCCTTGAAGATGACCTGCGCCTTCTTGTAGAGCGCGTCGCGCTCCGACTGCTTGGTCGCACTCTTGGCTTTCACCACGAGGTCTTCGTAGGGCTGGTAGCAGAACTTCGAGATGTTGCTGCCGCTGGCCGACTTGGCCGAGGCGCAGCCCAGCAGCGTGTAGAGGAAGTTGTCCGGGTCGCCGTTGTCGCCGGTCCAGCCCAGCATGCCCATCTGGTGCTCGCCAGCCTGCAGGCGCTTGCGGTACTCGCCCCATTCGAAGCTCTTGATCTCGGCCTTGACGTTGATCTTGGCGAGGTCGGCCTGCATCAGCTCGGCGATGCGCTTGGCGTTCGGGTTGTACGGGCGCTGCACCGGCATGGCCCACAGGTCGGTGCTGAAGCCGTCGGGGAAGCCGGCTTGCGCCAGCAGCTTCTTCGCGGCCTCCGGGTCGTACGGGTCGTCCTTCACGGCATCGTTGTAGGACCACAGCGTGGGCGGGATCGGGTTCTTCGCGGCCACGCCGGTCGTGAGGTACACGCCGTCGATGATGGCCTTCTTGTTGATCGCCATGTTGATGGCCTTGCGCACGCGCACGTCGTCGAAGGGCTTCTTGGTCGTGTTGTACGAGAGGTACCCCACGTTCAGGCCCGGCTGCTCCAGCACCTGCACGTTCGGGTCCTTGCGGATCGCGTCGAGGTCGGCCGGGTTCGGGTACGGCATGACATGGCACTCGCCCTTTTGCAGCTTGGCCCAGCGCACCGAGGCATCGGGCGTGATCGCGAACACGAGGTCGTCGATCTTGGCCTTGCCGCCCCAGTACTGCGGGAACGCCTTGAAGCGGATGATCGCGTCCTTCTGGTACTGCACCAGGTAGAACGGGCCGGTGCCGATCGGGTCCTGGTCGACCTTCTCGGGCGTGCCGGCCTTGAGCATTGCAATCGCGTACTCTTTCGACTGGATGCCCGCGTACTGCATCGCCAGATTGGCGAGGAACGGCGCCTCGGCCTGGTTGAGCGTGATCTTCACCGTGTGGTCGTCGATGCGGTCCACCGACTTCAGCAGCTTGGGCATGCCCATGTCGTTGAAGTAGGAGTGGTTCTGGCTCGTGACCTTGAAGAAGGGATCGCTCTCCTTCCACTGGCGTTCGAGCATGAAGATGAAGTCGTCGGCGTTGAAGTCGCGCGTGGGCTTGAAGCTCTTGCTCGTGGTGTGCCACTTCACGCCCTTGCGCAGGTGGAAGGTGTAGACCGTGCCGTCGGCCGAGATGTCCCATTTTTCAGCGAGGCCCGGCATCACCTTGGTGCCGCCGCGCTCGAACTCGACGATGGTGTTGTAGACCTGCGTGGTCACGTCGAAGGACGTGCCGGTGGTGTTCATGCCCGGGTAGAAGTTTTCCGGGCTTCCTTCGGAGCAGTACACCAGCGTCTTGGCTGACACGGCGCCGCAGGCCAGGGTAAGGGCCGTGAGCGCTGCTGGTGCCAGGAGCGCCAGCTTTTGTGAGCGGCGCGAAACGGAGGACTGGGTCTTCATGGGGACTCCTCGAGACAGGGTTGAAAAATTCGCCGCGCCTCAGGACGCGGCGAGCACGGGACCATCGGCGCGCACGGCCGGCGCGCCATCGAGAAACTGCTCGGCGTAGTGGCAGGCCACCAGCCGTTCGTCGAGCGCGCGCAGCGCGGGGCGCTCCTCGCGACAGCGCGGTTGCACATGCGGGCAGCGCGTGCTGAAGACGCAGCCCGAAGGCGGGTTCAGCGGCGACGGCAGCTCGCCCTTGAGCACGATGCGCTGGCTGCTCAGACCCGGCGTCGAGGCCAGCAGCGCCTGCGTGTACGGATGCAGCGGCCGCGTGAAGATGCGCGACTTGGGCCCGTGCTCCACCGCATGGCCCAGGTACATCACGAGCACGTCGTGCGCAATGTGACGTACCACGCCGAGGTCGTGCGAGATGAAGAGATAGGCCAGCCCCAGCTCGGCCTGCAGGTCGGCCAGCAGGTTCAGCACCTGGGCCTGGATCGACACGTCGAGTGCCGACACCGGCTCGTCGGCCACCAGCAGGCGCGGCGACAGCATGAGCGCGCGCGCAATGGCGATGCGCTGGCGCTGGCCGCCCGAGAACATGTGCGGGTAGCGGTTGGCGTGCTCGGGGCGCAGGCCGACGCGGGCGAGCATCTCGCGCGCGCGCTCGGCGCGCTCGGGCTTGCTCAACGAGGTGTTGATGGCCAGCGGGTCTTCGAGCACCGCCGAGATCTTCTTGCGCGGATTGAGCGAACCGTACGGGTTCTGGAACACCAGCTGCACGGCCTGGCGCAGCTCGCGCTTGCGTTCATGCGGCGGGCTCACGGCATCGGCGCCGATCAACGTCAGCTGCCCGGCGGTGGGCTTTTCGATCAGCGCGACCATGCGCGCGAGCGTCGACTTGCCGCAGCCCGACTCGCCCACCACCGCCAGCGTACGCCCACGTTCGAGGCGGAACGAGATGTCGCCCACGGCGCGCAGCTGCGCCGGTGCGCGGAACAGCCCGCGCCGCACGGCGTAGGTGCGCTGCAGGTTGCGCGCCTCGGCAACGATCTCCGGTGACGGTGCATCGCTCATGGCAGCACCTCCGCGACGGGAGCGCGCGGCGGGTCGTGCGCGATGGCTTCGGCGCGACCCGGCTCGCCGAGTGGAAAGTGGCAACGCACCTCGGCACCCTGCCACGCGCGCAGCGCCGGTCGCACCTGGCAGGCGCGCTCGGTGACGTAGCCGCAGCGCGGTGCGAACAGGCAGCCCGCGGGCCGGTCGTGCACGCCGGGCACCACGCCGCTGATCGTGGCGAGCCGGCCCTCGGGCGCGGCGCGCTCGGGCAGCGCCGCCAGCAGCGCCTCGGTGTACGGATGCTGCGGCGATGCAAAAAGGCGGTCGACGCGCTGGTGCTCCATCACCTGCCCCGCGTACATCACGGCGATGCGCTGCGCCATTTCGCTCACCACGCCCATGTTGTGCGTGATGAGCACGAGCGCCATGCCGCGCTCCTTCTGCAGGTCGCGCAGCAGGTCGAGGATCTGCGCCTGGATGGTCACGTCGAGCGCGGTGGTCGGCTCGTCGGCGATCAAGAGGCGCGGGTTGCAGGCGATGGCCATCGCGATCATCACGCGCTGGTTCATGCCGCCCGAGAGCTGATGCGGAAAGCTGCCCAGGCGCGACGAGGCGGCGGGAATGCCCACCTGTTCGAGCAACTCGGTGGCGCGCTTTCTTGCTTCGCGCTTGTCGAGCTTCAGGTGCAGCCGCAGCGTTTCCATCAACTGGAAGCCGATGGTGAAGCAGGGGTTGAGGCTGGTGGTCGGCTCCTGGAAGATCATCGCGACCTCCTTGCCGACCAGCGTGCGGCGGGCCTTGTCGGAGATGCCGAGCAAGTCCTTGCCCGCAAAGCGCATGTGGTCCGCGCGCACGCGGCCCGGGAAGCCGACGAGGCCCATGAGCGCCATCATCGTGACGCTCTTGCCCGAGCCCGATTCGCCGACGATGCCGAGCACTTCGCCTTCTTCGAGCGTGAGGCTCACGCCGTCGACCGCATGCAGCACACCGCCCTGGGTGGGAAATTCAACGTGCAGATTCTGGATATCGAGCAAAGGCATCGTTTCTCTCCTTTGCTTCAGCGCTTGAGCTTGGGATCGAGCGCATCGCGCAGCCCGTCGCCCAGCAGGTTGAACGCCAGCACCGCCGCAAGAATCGCAAGGCCCGGAAAGGTGACGACCCACCACGCGCGCAGCACGAACTCGCGCGCGTCGGCCAGCATGGTTCCCCACTCGGGCGACGGCGGCTGCGCGCCCAGGCCGATGAAGCCGAGCGCCGCCGCATCGAGGATGGCGGTCGAGACGCCCAACGAGGCCTGCACGATCAGCGGTGCCGAGCAGTTGGGCAGCACCTCGCGGAACATCAGGCGCAGCGTGCCGGCGCCGCTCACGCGCGCAGCGGTCACGTAGTCGCGCGAGACCTCGGCGATGACGGTGGCGCGCGTGATGCGCACGTAGTGCGGCAGCACGACGATGGCCACCGCGAGCATGGCGTTGACGAGCCCCGGCCCGAGGATCGCGACGATCACGATGGCCATCAGCAGGCTGGGCATCGTGAGGATGATGTCCATCATCCGCATGATCGCGATCTCCAGCGCGCCGCGGAAGAAGCCGGCGACGAGCCCGAGCACCACGCCCACCACCACCGACAGCGCCACCACGGCGACGCCGATCGACAGCGACAGCCGCGCGCCGTGCATGAGCCGCGACAGGATGTCGCGCCCGATGGCGTCCGTGCCCAGCACGTACTGCCACGAGCCGCCCTCCTGCCAGGCCGGTGGCTTGAGGAAGGCCGCGGCGTTGGTCTCGTTCGGCGCATGCGGCGCGATCCACGGCGCGAACAGCGCCACCAGCAGCAGCACGACGATGGTGACGAGGCCGATGACAGCGCCGCGGTTCGCCGAGAAAGCGGTCCAGAACTCGCGCCAGGGGCCGGGAGGCACCGAGGCCGGCGTGCCGGGGGCAACCGCGTGGGTGTTGCCTGCCATGGGCTCAGTGCCTGATCCGCGGGTTGATGACGCCGTAGGCGACGTCCACCAGCAGGTTGAGCAGCATCACGATGCCGCCGAGCAGCAGCATGCCGCCCTGCAGCACCGGGTAGTCGCGCCGCCCGATGGCCTCGATGAGCCACTTGCCGACACCCGGCCAGGAGAAGATGGTCTCGGTGAGGATCGCGCCGGTGAAGAGCACGCCGATCTGCAGGCCGATGACCGTCACGACCGGGATCAGCGCGTTGCGCAGCGCATGCAGGCCCACCACGCGAAAGCGCGACAGGCCCTTGGCGCGCGCGGTGCGGATGTAGTCCTCGCCCAGCACTTCGAGCATGGCTGAGCGCGTCATGCGCGCGATGACGGCCAGCGGCACGGTGCCCAGCACGATGGCCGGAAGGATGAGGTGGTGCAGCGCCGACCAGAAGGCCTCGGTCTCGCCGGCGCGCAGCGCGTCGATCAGCAGGAAGCCGGTCTGCGGCTCGACGAAGTACTGCACCGAGATGCGGCCCGACACCGGCGTCCACCCCAGCTGCACCGAGAAGAACAGGATGAGCAGCAGGCCCCACCAGAAGATCGGCATCGAGTAGCCGGTGAGCGACGTGGCCATCACGCCGTGGTCGAAGATGGAGTTGCGCCGCACCGCCGCCAAGATGCCGGCCGGCAGCCCGAGCAGCAGCGCGAAAAGAATCGCGCACACGGCGAGTTCGACCGTGGCCGGAAAGAGCGCGAGGAACTCGCTCATCACCGTGTCCTGCGTGATGAGCGACTTGCCCAGGTCGCCCTGCAGCACGCGGCCGATGTAGATGCCGTATTGCACGAGCAGGGGCTTGTCCAGGCCCATGGCGGTGCGCAGCTGGGCGTGGCGCGCGGGGTCGATGCCGCGCTCGCCGGCCATCGTCTCGATGGGGTCACCCGGCACCAGCCGGATGAGAAAGAAGGCCAGCAAGGTCATGCCGATGAAGGTCGGCACGAGCAAGCCTAGGCGGACATAGATGAATCTGAGCATCGACCCGCGAATATGCAAGATCGATGCCCCGGCCCCACCCGGGCGGAACCCTTACTACTTCTTGCTATCCCGCAGTTCGCGCCGCAGGATCTTGCCCACCGGGGTCTTGGGCATGTCGGTGCGGAACTCGATCACGCGCGGCTGCTTGTAGCCCGTGAGGTTGGCGCGGCAGTACTCGCGCACCTGCGCTTCGGTGAGTGCCGGGTCCTTCTTGACGATGACCAGCTTCACGGCCTCACCGGTCTTGTCGTCGGGCACGCCCACTGCGGCGCATTCGAGCACGCCGGGCAGCATTGCCACGACGTCCTCGATCTCGTTCGGGTACACGTTGAAGCCCGACACCAAAATCATGTCCTTCTTGCGGTCGACCACCTTGAAGTAGCCGCGCTCGTCGACCACGCCGATGTCGCCGCTCTTGAAGTAGCCGTCGGGCGTCATGACCTTGGCGGTCTCGTCGGGGCGCTGCCAGTAGCCGGCCATGACCTGCGGGCCCTTGATGGCGATCTCGCCGCGCTCGCCGGTCGGCACTTCGTTGCCCTCGTCGTCGAGCAGCTTGAGCCAGGTGCTCGGCAGCGGCAGGCCGATGGTGCCGGTGTAGGCGGTGCTGTTGGTCGGGTTGCAGGTGGTCGAAGGCGAGGTTTCCGAGAGGCCGTAGCCTTCGCAGATCGGGCATCCGGTTTTCTCGAGCCAGAGCTTGGCCACCGCGGCCTGCACGGCCATGCCGCCGCCAACGGAAACCTTCAGGTTCTTCCAGTTGACGGTGTTGAAGTCAGGGTGGTTCGCCAGTCCGTTGAACAGCGTGTTGACAGCCGGGAAGCTGTGGATGGTGTGCTTCGACAGTTCTTTCAGCACGCCGGGAATGTCGCGCGGGTTCGGAATGAGGATCAGCTTGCCGCCCGTGCGCATGTTCAGCATCATGCCGACCGTGAACGCGAAGATGTGATACAGCGGCAGTGCGCACACGCTGGTGGGCTGTTCGTTGGCCGGCACCTTGGCCATGACGGGCTCGTTCCAGGCTTCGGACTGCAGCACGTTGGCGATCACGTTGCGATGCAGCAGCACCGCGCCTTTCGACACGCCGGTGGTGCCGCCGGTGTACTGCAGCACGGCCACGTCGTCGGGGCCGATGGCCACAGGCTTGAGCTTGCCGCTCGCGCCCTTGTCGAGCGCGTCGTTGAAGCGCACCGCGCCCGGCAGGCTGAAATGCGGCACCAGCTTCTTCACGTTGCGCACCACGTAGTTGACGAGCGCGCCCTTCAGGAAACCGAGCCGGTCGCCCATGGCCGCCAGCACGATGTGCTTGATCGGCGTGGCCGCGATGCATTGCTGCAGCGTGGTGCCGAAGTTCTCCATGATGACGATCGCCTTGGCGCCCGAGTCCTTCAACTGATGCTCGAGTTCGCGCGGCGTGTACAGCGGGTTCACATTCACCAGGATCAGGCCGGCGCGCAGGATGCCGGCCACCGCGATCGGGTACTGCGGGCAGTTGGGCATCATCACGGCCACACGGTCGCCCTTGGCCAGGCCCAGGCCCTGCAGGTACGCGGCGAAGGCCTTGCTCCGCTTGTCGGTTTCCGCGTAGCTGACGTCCTTGCCCATGAAGCTGTAGGCCGTGCGGTCGGCGTGCTTGGTGAAGCTCTCCTCCATGAGCGCCACCAGCGACGGGTACTGCGAAGCGTCGATGTCGGCGGGCACGCCTTGCGGGTAGCTGCTGAGCCAGGGGCGTTCGGTCATGGATGTGTCTCCTCGGAGTCGGATGAGTTTTTAAAACGAAAACGGCGCACGTAAGGCGCCGCGACGATCGGGCCCGCATCGCGGGCGCGGACCTTCGGCCTATTCGATGGCCTTGCCCATATCTTCCACTACTTTTTTCGCATCACCAAAGACCATCATGGTCTTGTCCATGTAGAAGAGTTCGTTGTCCAGGCCCGCGTAGCCGGCCGCCATGGAGCGCTTGTTCACGATGACAGTCTTGGCCTTGTAGGCTTCCAGGATCGGCATGCCGTAGATCGGGCTGCCCTTGGTGTGCGCCGCAGGATTCACCACGTCGTTGGCACCCAGGATGATCGCCACGTCGGCCTGGCCGAACTCGCCATTGATGTCTTCCATCTCGAACACCTGGTCGTAGGGCACCTCGGCCTCGGCCAGCAGCACGTTCATGTGGCCGGGCATGCGGCCGGCCACCGGGTGGATCGCGTACTTGACGGTGATGCCCTTCTCGGTGAGCTTGGCCGCCAGTTCCTTCACGGCGTGCTGGGCGCGCGCCACGGCCAGGCCGTAGCCGGGCACGATGACCACAGTCTCGGCGTTGCCGAGCACAAAGGCCGCGTCGTCGGCGCTGCCGCTCTTGACCGGGCGCTGTTCCTTCGCGCCGCCGGTGGCCGCGGCCGCCTCGCCGCCGAAGCCGCCCAAAATCACGTTGAAGAACGAGCGGTTCATGGCCTTGCACATGATGTAGCTCAGGATCGCACCCGACGAGCCCACCAGCGAACCGGCCACGATCAGCATCGCGTTGTTCAGGCTGAAGCCAATGCCGGCCGCCGCCCAGCCCGAGTAGCTGTTGAGCATCGACACCACCACCGGCATGTCGGCGCCGCCGATCGGGATGATGATGAGCACGCCCATCACGAAGGCCAGCGCCAGCATCGCGAAGAATGCCGGCCAGCTTTCGGTGGCCACGAACACCAGGCCCAAGGCGATGGTCGCCAGGCCCAGCACCAGGTTCAGCATGTGCTGGCCCTTGAACTGCACCGGCGCGCCCTGGAACAGGCGGAACTTGTACTTGCCCGAGAGCTTGCCGAAGGCGATGACCGAGCCGCTGAAGGTGATGGCGCCGATGGCCGCACCCAGGAACAGCTCGAGCCGGTTGCCGTAAGGAATGCCGTGGCGCACGAAGCCGTCGAAGAGGATGGCGCCGTCGGGCGTGCGCGCACCGATGACGGCCGCCACGGGCGCGGCCGTGATGCCGAAGGCCCAGGGCTCGGCCACTGCGGCCACGCCGATGAACACCGCGGCCAGGCCGATCATGCTGTGCATGAAGGCGACCAGCTCGGGCATCTTGGTCATCTCGACCTTGTTGGCCATGAAGGCGCCCAGGCCGCCACCGACCACGACGGCGGCCAGCACCCAGGCGATGCCGGTGGTGAACTCGACGTTGAGGGCGCGCGCCTGTGCGTGCACCAGTGCAATGGTGGTCAGCACGGCGATCGCCATGCCGGTCATGCCGAAGACGTTGCCGCGGATCGAGGTGGTGGGATGCGACAGGCCCTTCAGGGCCTGGATGAAGCAGACGCTGGCAACGAGGTACAGCAGCGTGACGAGGTTCATGCTCACTTGGCCACTCCTTGTGCTGCCTCAGCGGCCTTGGGGGCGGCCTTCTTGTCTTTCTTCTTGAACATCTCGAGCATCCGGCGCGTGACCAGGAAGCCGCCGAAGACGTTCACCGCGGCCAGCGCCACGGCGAGCACGCCCATGGTCTTGCCCAGCGGGGTGGTGGTGAGCGCGGCGGCCAGCATGGCGCCCACGATCACGATGGCCGAGATGGCGTTGGTCACGGCCATCAGCGGCGTGTGCAGCGCGGGCGTGACGGTCCAGACCACGTGGTAGCCAACGTAGATGGCCAGCACGAAGATGGTCAGGTTGATGACGGTGTGCGAAACGATTTCCATGGTGTTTTCTTCTCCTCGTTCGGTCTCGGTGTCTCTGGGTCCAGGGCGCTGTCAGAGCTGCTTGACTTCGTTGATGCGGTTGGCATCGCCCAGCAGCACCACCTTGGGCTTGTGGTCGGCGGCTTCGACCTCGGTCATGGGGGCATAGGTGCAGATGATGAGCAGGTCGCCCACATGCGCCTTGCGCGCCGCCGCGCCGTTGAGCGAGATGGCGCCCGATCCGCGCGCCGCCTTGATGACGTAGGTCGAGAAGCGCTCGCCGTTGTTGACGTTGTACAGCTCGATCTTTTCGTACTCGCGCATGTCGGCCGCGTCGAGCAGGTCCTCGTCGATGCCGCACGAGCCTTCGTAGTGCAGGTCGGCTTCGGTGACGGTGGCGCGATGCAGCTTCGCGCGCAGCATGGTGCGATTCATGGAACGGCAGCCTGCTCTTACTTGCGCGTGACCTGGCCGTCCTGCGTGACGCGGCAGGCGGCGACGATGTCGTCCTCAAGGTCGATCTTGAGTGCGCCTTCCTTCGTGACGACGAGCTTGAGGAAGTCGAGCACGTTGCGCGCATACAGCGCCGACGCGTCGGCTGCCACCAGCGCCGCAAGATTGGTTTCGCCGACGATGGTCACGCCATGCTTGACCACGGTCTTGTCGGCTTCCGACAGCGGGCAGTTGCCGCCCACGCCACCATCGGCATTGACAGGGCCCTTGCCGGCCGCGATGTCGACGATGACCGAGCCCGGCTTCATCGACTTCACCATGTCCTCGGTGATGAGGGTCGGCGCCGCACGGCCCGGGATGAGCGCGGTGCTGATGACCACGTCGGCCAGCGCGACGCGCTTGGCAACCTCGATCTGCTGGCGCGCGAGCCAGCTCGCAGGCATCGGCTTGGCGTAGCCGCCGGCACCGACCGCGGCCTCCTTCTCTTCGTCGGTGTCGTAGGACACCTCGATGAACTTGCCGCCCAGCGACTCGATCTGTTCCTTGACGCTCGGACGCACGTCCGACGCCTCGATCACGGCGCCCAGGCGCTTGGCCGTGGCAATGGCCTGCAGGCCGGCCACGCCGACACCCAGGATGACGACGCGCGCGGCTTTCACGGTGCCGGCAGCGGTCATGAGCATGGGGAAGAAGCGCTGGTACTTGTCGGCCGCGATCATCACGGCCTTGTAGCCCGCGATGTTGGCCTGCGAGCTGAGCACGTCCATGCTCTGGGCGCGCGTGGTGCGCGGCGCGGCTTCGAGGGCGAACGCCGTGACGCCCGCGGCAGCCAGGCGTTGCAGGCCGGCCGCGTCGAAAGGATTGAGCATGCCGATGACGACCGCGCCGGCCTTCAGCTGCGCCGCTTCGGCGTCGCTGGGCGTGCGCACCTTGAGCACCATGTCGGCGCAGAACGCCCCGGCTGCATCGGTGATCTCGGCCCCTGCCGTCTGGTATGCCGCGTCGGTGACGCTGGCCGCAATGCCGGCACCGGCCTGCACACGCACGGTATGCCCGGAGGCCACCAGTTTCTTCACCGTTTCGGGTGTCACGGCCACTCGGGTTTCGCCAGCCGCTGTCTCGGCAGGCACGCCTATCAACATAGAGTTCTCCTCAGGGGGAAGGGGCAGCACGGATTGCGGGCAGAGCTTACAGCAAGATTACAAGCGTTCACTGTCACCAACATACCGCGTGCGACTCACCTTTCGATGCCCATCTGCATTGGTTTTATAGCTATTTATTTGATAGCAGCTTGAGGATCGACGCGATTTTTGCGAGACGCCGTTCTCGTGAGTTGAAACCCCCACGTCGACCGGATCAGCGATTCTTTTCGAATGCGTGCGATTGAATTCAATTGCATTCAATTAACGATTTGATCACAAAGATAAAATCAAATTGAGCAAATTAGCAGCAATTCGAAGCCGATATCGAAGACGCAGATAGATACACTTCGATTCATATTGCCGACACATGTACAGAGCGGCTCACGGCGGAAAGGGAATGGAATGCGAATTGCGGTACTCGACACTGAGCCGGACCAGCTTCAGTTGATCAACCAAACCATGGCGAGCCTCGGCCACGAGTGCCACGCCTTCCCCGGTGGCAAGGCACTGCTCCATGCATTGCGCCGCGAGACCTTCGACATGCTGGTCCTCGGCTGGCGCCTGCCCGACATGAAGGGACCCGACGTCGTGCGCACGATCCGCCAGGAGCACAAGAGCCGCATGCCTATCCTGTTCGTGACCGACTGCCACGACGACACCGACCTGGTCGAAGGCCTCAATGTCGGTGCCGACGATTTCATGGCCAGGCCGCTGCGCCCGACCGAATTCCAGGCCCGCATCAATGCGCTGCTTCGCCGCTCGTACCCCGCACGGCACGAGCCCGAGCTGGTGTTCGGTCCGTACCATTTCTTTCCGCCCTCGCGCACCATCAAGGTCCACGGCGCCACGGTCGAGCTGAAGAACCGCGAATACGAACTGGCGCTCTTCCTGTTCCAGAACCTCGGGCGGCTGCTCTCGCGCGAGCACCTGCATGAAGCGGTGTGGGGGCTGGGCGTCGAAGCCCTCTCGCGCTCGCTCGATACCCACGTGTCGCGCCTGCGCACCAAGCTCGAGTTACGGCCTTCGAACGGCTTCCTGCTATTGGCGGTCTATGGCCTGGGCTACCGGCTGGAAACCATCGACGTGCAGGCGCGGGCCGGCACGGCCCTGCGCTGACGCGCTCCCGGCCGCAGCGCCTGCCGCACAGCCGGCGTCCGATAGCCGATAGACTCGCGCCCACGATGCCCACACGCTGGAAACCCAATGTCACCGTGGCCGCGGTGATCGAGCAAGACGGCCGCTTCCTGCTCGTCGAAGAGCAGACCGACGACGGCCTGAAGCTCAACAACCCCGCCGGCCACCTCGACCCCGGCGAGTCGCCCGAGGACGGCTGCATCCGCGAAACACTCGAGGAAACGGCCCACGCCTTCACACCGACCGCGCTGCTCGGCGTGTACATGGCGCGCTCGGCCGAGCAGCCCGACGTGACCTACATGCGTTTTGCCTTCACCGGCGAACTGGGTGCGCGCGAAGAAGGCCGCGCGCTCGACGAAGGCATCGTGCGCACGCTGTGGATGAGCGCGGACGAAATCCGCGCCAGCGTGGCGCGCCATCGCAGCCCGCTGCTGCTGCGCTGCATCGAGGACTACCTCGCCGGCAAGCGCCACCCGCTGTCGCTGATCCACACCGAAGACGGCGTGCGGCAGTCGCGCTGAGCCGCCGCTCGAATCAGACGATGACGCCGCCCCCGAGGCAGCGCTCGCCGTCGTACAGCACGGCCGACTGCCCCGGCGTGACCGCCCATTGCGGCGCACCGAAGCGCAGGCTGAATGCACCGTTGGCGCCCTCGCCCAACTCACAGGCCGCATCGGCCTGCCGGTAGCGCGCCTTCGAACCATAGGTGCCGGCCGCAGGCGCATCACCCGCCACCCAGCTCGCATCGTCCGCCGTCAGGTCGGTCGACAGCAGCCACGGATGGTCGTGCCCCTGCACCACCCACAGCGTGTTCTTCTCGACGTCCTTGCGCGCGACGAACCACGGCGAATGGTCGCCCGCGCCGCGCTGTGCGCCCTTCTCCTTCACGCCGCCGATGCCCAGGCCCTGGCGCTGGCCCAGCGTGTAGAAGCTCAGGCCCTGGTGCTCGCCGAGCTTGCGGCCGCGATCGTCCTTGATCGGGCCCGGCTCCTTCGAGATGTAGCGGTTCAGGAAGTCGCGGAACGGCCGCTCGCCGATGAAGCAGATGCCGGTCGAGTCCTTCTTCTTCGCGTTGGGCAGGCCGATTTCCTCGGCGATGCGGCGCACCTCGGTCTTGTGCAGCTCGCCGACCGGGAACAGCGTCTTCGACAGCTGGGCCTGGTTCAGGCGATGCAGGAAGTAGCTCTGGTCCTTCGAGTTGTCGAGCCCCTTGAGCAGTTCGTGCCGGCCCGTGGCCTCGTTCAGGCGCACGCGGGCGTAGTGGCCGGTGGCGATCTTCTCGGCGCCCAGCCGCATGGCGTGGTCGAGGAAGGCCTTGAACTTGATCTCGGCGTTGCACAGCACGTCGGGGTTCGGCGTGCGGCCGGCCTTGTATTCGCGCAGGAACTCGGCGAACACGCGGTCCTTGTAGTCGGCGGCGAAGTTGACGTGCTCGATCTCGATGCCCAGCACGTCGGCCACGCTGGCGGCGTCGATGAAGTCGACGTTCGACGAGCAGTACTCGCTGTCGTCGTCGTCCTCCCAGTTCTTCATGAAGATGCCGACCACCTCGTGCCCCTGCTGCTTGAGCAGGTGCGCGGTGACCGCGGAGTCCACCCCGCCGCTCAGCCCGACCACGATCCGTTGTTTTGCCATAAGCCCGCCATTGTCCCAGCCCGGCGACAGGGGCATCCGGCGTGTGGGAAATCGGGAAAACCCGTGTCGCCGGCTTGTCAGCCCGCACGCCACGATGCGAAAGGCCGGCGCTACAGTGACCCGAAACACAGCGGAGACACGACGCATGGCGAACCTTCCCCCTTCTGGCGACACCCTTCCCTGGACGCGCAACTACCCGCCCGGCATGCGCTGGGACGCCGAACTGCCCGTCAAGCCGGTGCAGCAGATGCTCGACGAGGCGGTCGCGCGCTGGCCCGACCACTCGGCCGTCGAGTTCATGGGCCAGTCGCTGACCTACCGCCAGCTCGGCGACGCAGTCGACCGCGCCGCCAAGGGCCTGCAGGACCTGGGCGTGAAGCCAGGCGTGCACGTCGGCCTCTACCTGCCGAACACACCGCACTACCCGATCGCCTTCTTCGCCGTGCTCAAGGCCGGCGGCACGGTCGTGAACTACTCGCCGCTGGACGCCGAGCGCGTGCTGGCCCACAAGATCGAGGACAGCCGCACCGACATCCTCGTCACGCTCGACCTCGTGAACCTGTATCCGCTGATGGCGCGCCTGCTCGACAGCTCGCGCCTGAAGACGCTGGTGGTCGGCAGCCTCGGCGACCACGGCGCGGCGGGCGACAAGGTGCAGGCGCAACTGCAGGCCGCAGGCCAGATCGCGCCCGTGCCCACCGATGCGCGCCACGTGCGCTTCACCGACCTGCTCCAAAGCGAAGGCACGCACCAGACCTACCCGCTGGGCGACCTGGCCGAAGAGATCGTGGTGCTGCAGTACACGGGCGGCACCACGGGCCTGCCCAAGGGCGCGATGCTCACGCACGCCAACCTCACGTCGGCTTCGGCGCAGTACTACGAATCGACGCGCGGCGAGCCACCGATCCTCGACGAAGGCAAGGAGCGCTTCCTGGTCGTGCTGCCGCTGTTCCACATCTTCGCGCTGAGCGCAGCGATGCTGCTGGGCGTGCGCCTGGGCGCGGCGCTGGTGCTGCACACGCGCTTCGACGTCGACGCGGTGATGAACGAACTCGCGGCCAGCAGGATCAGCGTGTTCCCCGGCGTGCCGACCATGTACACCGCCATCCTGTCGCACCCCAAGGCCAGGGAGATGGACCTGCGCTCGCTGAAGTTCTGCGGCTCGGGCGGCGCGCCGCTGCCGGTGGAGGTGGAGCAGCGCTTCTTCGAACTGACGGGCTGTCACCTCAACGAAGGCTGGGGCATGACCGAGACCTCGCCCGTGGGCACCTTCACGCCCGCACGTGGCGTGCGCAAGGCCGGCTCGTGCGGCATGCCGCTGCCGCAGGTGCGCATCAAGCTCGTGAACCTCGACGATCCGACGAAGGACGTGACCACGTTCGGCGAACCGGGCGAGCTGTGCGTGCAGGGCCCGAACGTCATGAAGGGCTACTGGAACAACCCGAAGGCCACCGCCGAGTCGATGACGGCCGACGGCTACTTCCGCAGCGGCGATGTCGCGAAGATGGACGCCGACGGCTACCTCTACATCGTCGACCGCACCAAGGACATGCTGCTGTGCGGCGGCTACAACGTCTATCCGCGCGTGCTCGAAGAGGCGGTGTACGAGCACCCGTCGGTGGCCGAGGTCTGCGTGATCGGCGTGCCCGACGCGTACCGCGGCCAGTCGCCCAAGGCCTTCGTGAAGCTCAAGGACGGCGCAGACGACCTCACGCTCGACACGCTCAAGTCTTTCCTGAAGAACCGCCTGGGCAAGCACGAGATGATCGGCGCGCTCGAAATCCGCGCCGAGCTGCCCAAGACCGCCGTGGGCAAGCTCTCGAAGAAGGACCTCGTGGACGAGGAAGCCCGCAAGCGGGCCTGATCCTCAGGCCTGCTTCTGACCGAATGCCTCGGCCAGCAGCTCGTACGAGCGCAGCCGGGCGGCGTGGTCGAACACCTGCGAAGTGATCATGAGTTCGTCGGCGCCGGTGCGCGCCACGAACGCTTCCACGCCCTGCTTCACGGTCTCGACCGAGCCCACGGCCGAGCACGACAGCACCGAGTCGAGCAGCGCGTTCTCCGCCGGCCCGACCTTCTGGCGGTAGTTCTCGACCGGCGGCGGCAGGCGCCCGGGACGGCCACTGCGCAGGTTCACGAAAGCCTGCTGCCACGAGGTGGCGCGGAACTCGGCCTCGGCGTCGGTGTCGGCCGCGAACACGTTGAAGCCCAGCATCACGTAGGGCTTGCTCAGTTGCGCCGAGGGCTTGAAGGTCTCGCGGTAGATCTGGATGGCCTGCATGATCTGCTGCGGCGCGAAGTGCGAGGCGAAGGCGTACGGCAGCCCCAGGTGCGCTGCGAGCTGAGCGCCGAAGGTGCTCGACCCGAGGATCCACACCGGCACTTCGAGCCCCGCGCCCGGCACGGCGCGCACGGCCTGCTGCGGATTCTTCGACATGAAGTCCATGAGTTCCATCACGTCCTGCGGGAACTGGTCGGCGTCGGACTCCAGGTTGCGCCGCAGGGCGCGCGCGGTGCGCTGGTCGGAACCGGGCGCGCGGCCCAGGCCGAGGTCGACACGGCCCGGGTACAGCGACTCCAGCGTGCCGAACTGTTCGGCGATCACCAGCGGCGAGTGGTTGGGCAGCATCACGCCGCCGGCGCCGATGCGGATGGTGGAGGTGCCCGCGCCCACGTACGACAGCAGCACGGCCGTGGCCGCGCTCGCGATGCCCGGCATGCCGTGGTGCTCGGCGAGCCAGTAGCGCGTGTAGCCCAGCTTCTCGCCGTGCTGCGCCAGCGACAGCGAGTTGCGGAACGACTGCGCGGCATCGCTGCCTTCGGTGATCGGGGAGAGGTCGAGGATCGAAAGCGGAATCATGGCGCGATCATGGCGCGAACCGCCCATGCCGTCACGCACGGGGCTATTCGGTTTGGTATAGCGTCCCGACGCTCGCGAAATCGCGGCCGTGCTGCGTCACGTGGACCTGGAAGGGCACGCTCTCGCCCGGCGCAATGGCCGGCAGGTTCTCGACCACCTTGAAGCCGGTCAGCTGGTCGTTGCGGTCGCGCAGGCTCACCCACAGGCGCACCTTGGCCGCGATGGCCGTGCCGGGGTTCTTCACCGTGCCCGTGACCTCCACGCTCTTGTAGGTGAAGCGCTGGCTGAAGTTGAGCAGCACGCTGCCGGTGCCGGCCTTGGTGCCCGTCACCTGCACCTCCAGCGGCTTGCGCGGGCCAGGCAATGCGGCGCGGCGCATCGGCTTCCACTCGACGCGGGTCTGCGTGATGCGGTCCACGGCCCTCGGCTCGAACAGGATCGGAAAGCGCTCGCCCGGATACAGGTAGGCCAGCTCGTCGAGACGCGTGGTGCCGTCGGCCGTGCTGCCGCCGAAGCGCGAGATCACCGCGCCGGGCGTGATTGCCACGGCGTCGGTGCTGCGGTTCACCAGCTCGGTCATGAAAAGCGGCCGCTGGATCGTGCTGCGTCCCGCCACCAGCGGCAGCAGCTCGAGCTGCCGCGGGTCGAAGCGCTCGCTGTCCTCGGCCAACAGGTCTTCAGTGCTCAGCCGCAGGTCGGGGTGGAAGACCTCCGGCCCGCCGGTCGCGCGGATCACGCGGTCGGCACTCAGCACCGTCGTACGCGAGCCCGAGGGCGCGACCGTGCGGTAACCGACGCGGTAGTCCCACGCCGCAATGGCGGTGCCACGGCCGAAGCGGCTGATGTCGACATCGATCGCGGTACGCCCCCCGGGCTCCAGCATGGAGCCCGGCGCATGGCCGCGACCCGTGCCGATCACCTGGCCCGCATCGTCGTACAGCGTGACAAGCGCCTCGATGCTGCCCAGTGCGGGTGCCCCCGGCGCACCCGCATGCACGATGCGGCCGGCCAGGCGCACGCGCTCGCCCTGCTGCACCAGCCGCCGGCGCGAGAACACCAGCCGCGGCCCTTCGGCGGCGCTGCGCGGTTCGGACAGCTTCTCGACCGTGACATCCTGCCGCGTGACGTTCTTGCCCGACGGCAGGTCGACCACCACGGGCGCGGACTCGCCGGGCATCAGCACGTCGATCGGCAACGATTCGCTGCGCTCGCTCAGCCGGGTGTCGCCATCGTGGAACACGACCTTCAGGCTGGGCCGTTCGAGCGGCCGGCCGGTTTCGTTGCGCGCCAGCACCCACAGCTTCGGCCGCTCGCCGACGAGCACCTGGCGCGGCTCGGAGAGCTTCAGGCCGTCCGTCGGGATGGTGCGGTCGACGATCGCGCGCGCCACCGTGGGCACGTTGTTCTGCTTGCCCGAACCGAACAGCAGCATCGCGACCTGGATGGCCAGCGCCACGCCGACAAAGCCGATCACGACGAAGCCGATCATGCGCAGCATCTGCTTCTGGCGCAGCGCCTGTTCGGCCGCGATCTGCTGGCCGGCGTGGTGCTTGACCTGCTGCAGCACGCGCTCGAGGCGGTCGGACACGTCGTCTTCGACCAGTGACATCGAACCGCAGTGCGAGCAGGTGTATTCGTTCAGGCCGGTGCGGCGCAGCGCGCTGCTGCCGCACTCGCCGCATTTGAGGGTCTGCAGGTCGATGCTCATGGCGCTTCTTTTTCTCTTCGTTCGTCCCTTACCAGCCGAACACATCGACGATGTCTTCAGCCACCGCGGCGCTGCCCAGCAGCGGCACGAGCCGCTCGATCAGCCGCGCGCGATGCACCGGATCGACTTCGCAGTCGTCCTCGTCGGTGAAGATGGCGTCGCCCGCTTCGTTCCACACCTGGCCGATGGTGCCGAGGCAGGCGGCCATCTCGAAGATGTCGGCGAAGAGCGGATCGTCTTCCTGCCATGTGCCCGTGCCGTGCATCGCGAACTGGATCGCGCCGGTGCGCAGGTCGAAGATGAACGGGTCGGCGCCCTGATCGGCCACCACCAGCCAATGCTCGGGCCAGTCGGCAATGCGCTCGCCGGTGATGCCGTGCCAGCGGTAGCCCGCCTGCAGCTGCCACAGGC
The DNA here is from genome assembly GCF_001426505.1 of Variovorax sp. Root473. Lineage (GTDB taxonomy): Bacteria > Pseudomonadota > Gammaproteobacteria > Burkholderiales > Burkholderiaceae_C > Variovorax. The sequence goes on along the minus strand of NZ_LMEV01000020.1, from coordinate 259,278 downwards.
GCGAGAGCGCGGGAATGCTGAACGGGTTGCCGGTGGTCGGCACGGTGAGGCCGGCATGGCCCACGCGGTCATTGACCCAGTCGCCGAGCGGGCCGACCTGTTCGTAGAAGGTGGCGATGGCGGCGGGCAAGGCCAGCTCGCCGTGCCAGTGCTCGGCGGCGAGTTGCGGCGCCAGCGCGCCATGAGGTGCCAGGGCCGCGCGGGCCTGTTCGATCGATGCCACGTGTGTTGTTCTCCGTTCAGGCCACACAGGCGGCCTGCAATGCGATACGCAGTGCGCCGATGTCGCCGGGTGCGACCTCGTGCACGCCCGGCACGCCGGCCAGGCCGCAGGCCGTCGATGCCACCACGGGCACGCCGGCCGCCACGGCGCGCAGCAGTGCGCGCGGTGCATGTTCGACGTGTGCGGGCAGCACGACGACGCTCGCATCAGCCAGCCAGTCGCCCTGCCAGTTCGCGTGTTGAATGGGTTGGATGCCCTGCCAGAGCTGCACGTCGTCCGACGGCGACCCCAGCACACGCAGGCGGCACGGCCAGCCTTGCAGCGCGGCTGCGAGTTCGCGCGCACCCTTGCGAGCCAGCGCGCTTGCGGCGAACACGACGAGCGGCGGTTCTTGACGCGCGCTGTGCGTGGCCTTCACCTGCGGCAGTGCCCATTCGAGCCGCTGCAGTGTGGCCTGCAGTGCGTACTGCGCCATGGCCTGCGCCACCGCGGCATGCGGCGTGACGACGATTGCCGCGCAGGCGAGCGCCAGCGCCTCGTCGCGCACCAGCGACGCCTCGGCGCGAAAGTCGCGCAAGGTCGCATCGCCGGGCCAGCGCTGCGATGCCGCATCGAGCGTCTGTTCGATGTCGGCCATCGGCAAGGCGCTGGCCAACAGGGTGATGCGGCGCCCATCGAGCGCGCCGAGGCGCTGCAGGTGCGGCAGCAGTGACTGCTCCACCACGAGGTGGGTGTGCGAAGGTGCCAGCCGTGCGGCAAAGGCTTGCGCGAGCCAGCGCTGGCCGTCGATCAGGCTGGCTTGGCGTTGGCCCGCGTGCCGCGCCCAGAGCCGCTGCCACGCGGCGCGTCGCAGGCTCGCGGCCCACGGTGTGGTCACCTGGCCTTTCGTCTCGGACTCGCGATGCCAGCCTGCAGCAGGCACGCGCCAGAACGCGAGCCGCAGCGGCACGGGTTGCATGCGTTGCGCCTGCGGATGCACCCCGCGCAAGTAGCGCGCGAACTCCGGCGTCCAGCCATCGACGAGCGCCACGGTGCCCCCTTCAGGACCGACGTCGATGAGCGACCGATGGCGAAAGCACGTCGTCTGGTCGCAGCTCAGGCAGCCGCGTGCCAACGGCAACACGGTGGGCGCGTCGTCGTTCGTGCGCCGCAGCGTGACGGGTTCGATCGACACTGCCAGCGGCGTACGCGCGCGAATGCGCACCACGAGTTCGGTGTCGGTCAGCATCACCTCGAGCCGCCATGCGTGCCGCGCGCGCAGCTTGAGGTCGACGTAGTTCCAGAACACCGTCGCATCGATGGCGTCGCTGTCGGGCATGACGGCCTGTTCGATGCGTGCCGTGTGCCCGTGACGCTCGACCAGTTCAAGCCCCGCGCGAACGGCCACGGTGGCGAGCGCGTTCGACAGCTGGCACAGCCCGCCGGCCAGCGTCGGCACGACACAGCCGCCACGCACCTCGCGCCCGACCACGAAGCCGCGACCTGGGCCCGGTCGCCCCAGCTGGCGCCAGAAGCTCAGCACTTCGCCGGCCGGGACCTCGATGGCGTCGAACGCAGATCGCGCCACGCGCAGGTTCTGCACCTTGCCGGCGACCAGGGGAAATTCGCCGGCACGGCCGTCGGTCCACAAGGGGGTTCGGTGCTGCGCGAGCACCGGCGCATCGGCCAGTGCGTGTTGGCCACGGGGCCAGCGCCGGGCCGAGGGCCGCAGGGTTTCGCGCAGGGCGTGGGCCGTGGCGAGCAGCCGCGAGCGCAGCCAGAAGTCGATCGCATCGATGCGGCGCGGCGGCTGCCAGGCCTGCACGCTCACGCGGCGGGGCCTCGCTTGCGCCATTGGCCGAGGTCGGCTTCGATGCGCTCGTTGATGTTGCCGCTCCATTGCGCGCCGAAGCCGGCCTCGCGCAGCAGTTCGACGATGCGATGGCCGATCACGACGGTGTTGGCTTCGCGCTGCGCGATCTCGGGAATCATGCCGCCGCTGAAGGCGAGGTACAGGCGGCCGGTGCGCACGGCGCCGTCGAGGTCCTGTGCGTGATAGAAGCAGCAGCCGCGGATGCCGGACTCGAGCCGCCCCGCTGCACGCCACTGTTCGCGCACGTCGTCGTGGCCGTCGGACAGCGTGTTGCCGGCGCGATGCAGGGCAATGATCTTTTCGCTGCGCAGTTGTGCGAACACGGCGTCGAGCCGGTCGTACTCGGTCTGTGCAGGCCACTGCGCCTCGGCGGCGCGCTTGGCGGCGCAGGCGCGCGCGGTTTCGGCCTTGATCCAGGCACGGTCCTCGGACGTGAGCTCATCGGGATCGAGGTACTCGTCAGTGATCATCCAGCCGATGTCGGCATCGGCGTGAAAGCCGCTCCACACCAGGTCGTGGATGCGTCCGCGCGTGTCTTCGGGGTCGAGAGTGAGGGCCATGCGTAGTGGGTCGTCGCGGGGTCGGCGACGGATCATGCTTTCATTTTTCGCGGTCGGAACGACGCTCGATTCTCGCGTGTTCGCACCGCGGCGATGCGTTAATGCGAAAGCATGCGCTCTGGCAGCCGTCCCTCCCGCGCCCAAATCATGAAGGATGCGCACGGCCAAGGCAATGTGACTTTCGGCCAAAAAGTCGCTGTCATCGCCCATGAAAAAAGCCGGTCCTGCGTTGGCAGGGCCGGCTTCCATGAAGACCTGGGTCGTTCGCCGAGTGCATCGGCGAAGCGTTCGGGCCGCTTACAGCGGCAGTGCGTCGCCGTGGGCGGCAGCGCGGGCTGCGGCGCGAACCGCGGCGCGGTCGACGGTGCTGGCGACGATCGGAGCCACGCCCGACGAAGCGCCTTCGGCATACGGGTCGGCGCTGTGCGCAGCGGCGACAGCGTCGGCACGCACGGCAGCGCGGCTGGTCGTCGAGACGATCACTTGCGCGGGGCCGGCGTTGGCGCCGGTGGCGTAGGGGTTGGCGCTGTGGGCGGCCACGGCGGCTTGTGCAGCGACGTCGGCGCGGCTGGCGGCCGAGGTCAGCTGATGCACGCCTTCATAGCTTTCGGCATGGGCGGCGCCGGCAACGGCCATCAGGGCAACAGCAACGGCGGAGAGGATCTTCGAGGCGGTCATTTGGATTTCTTCCTTCTTCAATTCAGTTCAAGTTCTTGCTTTGGATGTCGAACCGGTCTTGGGTGGGTCACCGCCCCTCTCTGTTCTTTTTCGGAGGGCGGCCACCTCGCTCGGGGCCCTGTTCACCCAGATCAGCTTTGAGGGCTGGTCCGTGAGATGAATTGTGCGCCGCGATCTAGGTAAAAACCCGTAGCAAAACGAACCGCGGTGTTCACGGATTCGAAACAATTGAAGGGAAGTGAGACGCGAGTCCCTCGGCGAGGGGAAAAAACAAAAACGCGCGTCCCCTTTTCGGGAACGCGCGTTTCTGTGGAGTCGCACGGATCGCAGCGCATTCGCCCCAAAGGACGACGGCTGCGGCTCGCTGGATCAGAACGGAATGTCGTCGTCCATGTCGTCGAAGCCCGACGACGACTTGGCCGGCGCCTGGCGGGGCGCCGGTGCCGGCGCGCGCGGTGCAGCGGCTGCGGGGGCACGCGGAGCGTAGCCGCCACCGCCGCCACCTTGGGAATACCCACCGCCACCGCCTTGCGAGTAGCCGCCGTCGTCGTCGCTCGGACCCGACGGGCCGCCCTGGCCCTGGCGGCTGCCCAGCATCTGCATCTGGTCGGCGCGGATTTCGGTGGTGTACTTTTCGATGCCGTCCTTGTCGGTCCACTTGCGCGTGCGCAGCGAACCTTCGACGTAGACCTGCGAGCCCTTGCGCAGGTACTGGCCGGCGATTTCGGCCAGGCGGCCATTGAACACGATGCGGTGCCATTCGGTGGCTTCGCGCATCTCGCCGCTTTGCTTGTCTTTCCAGCGATCGGTGGTGGCCACGGTGACGTTCGCGACCTGATCGCCGCTCGGGAAGGTCCGCATTTCGGGGTCGCGCCCCAGGTTGCCGACGACGATGACTTTATTGACCGATGCCATATGCACTGCCCCTGATAAGTAGATGAAGGAGGAGGAAAAAAGAACCCTCGATTGTGCCCCAAGGCGACCTGCCGAGCCTCCGGGGGATGCCAGAATGGCCTTTACCGATGAACCGAGAACCCGACTTTTTCGAGCATCTGCGCGCCGAGTTGCGCGGCGGCCGCGTCTGGCTCGACCGGGCCATCGTGCTGGGCTACGCCATCGCGGCGGGACTGTTCGTGGTGGGCTTCACCTTCGCCACCGACTGGGTCTTCGGCCAGTTCCACCGCTTCTACCGCGCCTGGCCCTGGGCCGTGCTGCTGACGATGCCGCTGATCACGGCCGGCATCGTGTGGGCGACGCTGCGCTTCTTCCCCGGCGCGGGTGGCTCGGGCATTCCGCAGATCAAGGCCGCGCTGCATCCGGCGCTGCCCGAAGAGCGGCGCTTCGCTTTCGCGTCTCTGCGGCTAACGGTCGCCAAGATCGGGCTCGGCGTGGCGGGTTTCGCGGCGGGCCTCTCGATCGGGCGCGAAGGCCCGTCGGTGCAGGTCGCGGCCGGCGTGATGCAGCACGCACGGCGCTGGCTCTCGCCCAACAGCACCATCGACGCACGCGCCCTGCTGGTGGCCGGCGGCGCCGCCGGCATCGCCGCGGCCTTCAACGCGCCGCTGGCGGGTGTGGTGTTCGCCATCGAGGAGCTGTCGGGCCGGCTGGAGGCGCGCTCCAGCGGCCTGATCATCACGGCCATCGTGCTGGCCGGCCTGGTGGCTGTCTCGGCATTCGGCAACACCAGCTACTTCGGCGTGATTCGCGTCCCGCGGCTGGGCTGGGACGCGCTGGGTCCCGGCCTCTTGGTCACGCTGCTGAGCGGCGCGGCGGGCGGCTTGTTCGCGCGGCTGCTGATCGCCTCGCTCACCGGCGGCGCGTCCGGGCGCTTGCAGTGCTGGCGGGCGCGCTTTCCGGTGCGCTTCGCAGCCGCTGGCGGGTTGGCGATCGCCGTCATCGGGCTGGTGACGGGCGGCGTGACCTTCGGCGCAGGCTCCGAAGCGGTCAAGGAGATGCTGCGGGGCCACGACCAGCTGACGCCGCTCTACACCGTGCTGAAGTTCATCGCCACCTGGCTCACCGCCTGGTGCGGCGTGCCGGGCGGCATCTTCGCGCCCTCGCTCTCCATCGGCGCGGGCATCGGGGACGCGGTGGCCCAGCTGGCGAACAGCGACCTGGGACCTGCCCTCATCGCGATGGGCATGGCCGGCTTCCTGGCTGCGGTGACGCAGGCGCCGCTGACCGCGTTCATCATCGTCATGGAAATGGTCGACGGCCATTCGATGGTGCTCAGCCTCATGGCGGCGGCCATGCTGGCCAGCCTGGTCTCGCGGATGATCAGCCGCCCGCTGTACGAGACGCTGGCCGAGCACATGGTCGGCCGGGCCGTCGGCAGCGCCGAACCGGTGCATGCGCCACCCCCAGCGCCGGCACCATCGCCGCAGACAGCCTCCGCACCGGGCCCCTCGCAACCCGCCTCCTGGCCATGAATTGACGGGCGCACTATCATGTCCGGTTGCCCTCGGACGATCGCCCCCTTGAATTCCAAAGCCACTGAAGACATCGCCGCCAACGAGGAAAGCGCCCGCGATGCGCAACTCGAACGCGACACCTACCTCGGCGCGGTGCTGGCGCAGCAGCGCATCAGCATCCGGGGCGCGCGCACCCACAACCTGAAGAACGTCGACCTCGACATTCCGCGCAACAAGCTGGTGGTCATCACCGGCCTGTCGGGCTCGGGCAAGTCGAGCCTGGCGTTCGACACGCTGTACGCCGAAGGGCAGCGACGCTACGTGGAAAGCCTCTCGGCCTATGCGCGGCAGTTCCTGCAGCTCATGGACAAGCCCGACGTCGACGTGATCGAGGGCCTGTCGCCCGCGATCAGCATCGAGCAGAAGGCCACCAGCCACAATCCGCGCTCCACCGTGGGCACGGTGACCGAGATCCACGACTACCTGCGCCTGCTGTACGCGCGCGCCGGCACGCCCTTCTGCCCCGACCACCACCTGCCGCTGCAGGCGCAGACGGTCTCGCAGATGGTCGACGCCACGCTGGCCCTGCCCGACGAGCCGCGCCTGATGATCCTGGCGCCCGTGGCACGCGAGAAGAAAGGCGAGTTCGTCGAGCTGTTCACCGAGATGCAGGCCGCCGGCTACGTGCGCTTCCGCGTCGACGGGCAAACGTACGAATACAACGACCTGCCCAAGCTCAAGAAGACCGAGAAGCACGACATCGACGTGGTGATCGACCGGCTGCGCGCGCGCCCCGACATGCAGCAGCGCCTGGCCGAGAGCTTCGAGGCCGCGCTTCGGCTGGCCGAAGGCCGCGCCATTGCGCTGGAGCTGGGCGCCGAGGGTGCACCCGACAAGGAGCACCTGTTCAACGCCAAGTTCGCCTGCCCGATCTGCCACTACTCGCTGTCGGAACTCGAACCGCGCCTGTTCTCGTTCAACTCGCCCGTGGGCGCCTGCCCGAGCTGCGACGGCCTGGGCCACCGCGAGGTGTTCGACCCGGTGCGCGTGGTGGCGTTTCCGTCGCTGTCGATCGCCAGCGGCGCCATCAAGGGCTGGGACCGCCGCAACGGCTACTACTTCAGCATGATCGAGAGCGTCGCCAAGCACTACAAGTTCGACGTCGACGCGCCCTTCGAATCGCTGCCGGCCTCGGTGCAGCAGACGCTGCTGCACGGCTCGGGCGGTGAAGAGATCAAGTTCAACTACACCATGGAGTCGGGCAACTTCGCGGGCAAGAAGCTCACGAAGAAGCATCCCTTCGAGGGGATCATCCCGAACATGACGCGGCGCTACCGCGAGACCGATTCGGTGATGGTGCGCGAAGACCTCGCACGCTTTCGCAACCAGCAGCCCTGCCCCGATTGCGGCGGCTCGCGGCTGCGGCGCGAGGCGCGCAACGTGTTCCTGGTGGACGACGCCGGGCACGTGGGCGCGAACGGCGGCGAGCCGCCGCGCATGGCGATCTTCGAACTGAGCCACCTCACGCTGCGCGATGCCTATGCCTGGTTCAGCACGCTCAAGCTGCGCGGCGCCAAGGCCGACATCGCCGACAAGGTGGTGCGCGAGATCGGCCTGCGCCTGAAATTCCTGAACGACGTGGGCCTCAATTACCTGAGCCTGGACCGCAGCGCCGAGACGCTCTCGGGCGGCGAGGCGCAGCGCATCCGCCTGGCGTCGCAGATCGGCTCGGGCCTCACGGGCGTGATGTACGTGCTCGACGAGCCCAGCATCGGCCTGCACCAGCGCGACAACGACCGGCTCATCGGCACGCTCAAGCATCTGCGCGACATCGGCAACAGCGTGATCGTGGTCGAGCACGACGAGGACATGATCCACGCCGCCGACCACGTCATCGACATGGGCCCCGGCGCCGGCGTGCACGGCGGGCGCGTGATGGCGCAGGGCAGCTACGCCGAGGTGTCGGCCAACCCCGACTCGCTCACGGGCCAGTACCTCTCGGGCGCCAAGAAGATCGAGGTGCCGAAACACCGCACCGCCTGGCTGCCCGCCGTGAAGAAGCCGGCCTTCAACGAAGGCAAGAAGCCTTCGCGCTTTCCGCAGAGCCCCGCCGCCGAACGACGCGCCGCGCGCGAAGCGGCCCACCTCGCGTCGCAGACCGACCTGCAGGAAATCCGTGTCGTCGGCGCGACCGGCAACAACCTGAAGAACGTGAGCGTCGCCTTCCCCGTGGGCCTGCTGACCTGCGTGACGGGCGTCTCGGGCTCGGGCAAGTCGACGCTCGTGAACGACACGCTCTACACCGCCGTGGCGCGCACGCTGTACCGCGCGCACGAAGAGCCGGCCGCGCACGAGTCGGTGGAAGGCATCGAGTACTTCGACAAGGTCATCAACGTCGACCAGTCGCCCATCGGGCGCACGCCGCGCAGCAACCCGGCCACCTACACGGGCCTGTTCACGCCCATCCGCGAGCTGATGGCCGAGACCAACACCGCGCGCGAGCGCGGCTACGGCCCGGGCCGCTTCAGCTTCAACGTGGCCGGTGGCCGCTGCGAGGCCTGCCAGGGCGACGGCGTGGTGAAGGTCGAGATGCACTTCCTGCCCGACGTCTACGTGCCCTGCGAGGTCTGCCACGGCCAGCGCTACAACCGCGAGACGCTCGAGGTCCAGTACAAGGGCAGGAACATCGCGCAGATCCTCGAGATGACGGTCGAGGTGGCGCACGAGTTCCTGAAAGCCGTGCCCACCATCGAGCGCAAGCTGCGCACGCTGCTGGACGTGGGCCTCTCGTACATCAAGCTCGGCCAGTCGGCCACGACGCTGTCGGGTGGCGAGGCGCAGCGCGTGAAGCTCGCGCTCGAACTCAGCAAGCGCGACACCGGTCGCACGCTGTACATCCTCGACGAACCGACCACCGGCCTGCACTTCGCGGACATCGAGCTGCTGCTGAAGGTACTGCACCAGCTGCGCGACGCGGGCAACACCATCGTCGTCATCGAGCACAACCTGGACGTCATCAAGACCGCCGACTGGCTCATCGACATGGGCCCCGAAGGCGGCGCCGGCGGCGGCACGGTGGTGGGCGAAGGCACGCCGGAAGACATCGCGGCGAACGAGGCGAGCCACACGGGGCGCTACCTCAAGCGCCTGCTGTAGCCGCGCCGCCAGCACGAATGCGCGGGCCGCGCCACAATCGCGGCCCATGCCTTCCTTCACGCCGCGCCAGTTCGTTCTTCTTGTCCTCCTCACCCTCGCGTGGGGCTTCAACTGGCCGGTGATGAAGCTCGGCGTGGCCGACTACCCGCCGCTGGCTTTTCGCGCGATTTCGATCTGGCTGGGCGTGCCCGTGCTGGCGATCGCGCTGGTGGTGATGAAGGTGCCGTTTCGCGTGCCGCGCAGCGCCTGGCCCGAGCTGGTGTGGCTGGGCGCGACCAACATGTTCGTCTGGCACGCCTGCATCATCCTGGCGGTGAAGGCGCTGTCGGGCGGGCGCGCCGCGATCCTGGGCTACACGATGCCGGTGTTCTCGGCGGTCATCGGCGCGCTGCTGTTCTCGGCCGTGCTCACGCGGCGTGCGTGGACCGGCGTGGGTGCCTGCGCCATCGGCGTCGGGCTGCTGCTGTGGCACGAACTCACCGACTTCGCGGGCCGGCCCGGCTACGTGGCGCTGGCGCTGGTGGCCGCCGCCACCTGGGCGCTGGGCACGCAGTTGCTGCGCCACACGCGCATCGGCCTGCCGACGCTCACGCTCTCGTTCTGGATGACGCTCATGACGGCCGTGGTGATGACGGTGCTGTCGCTGCTGTTCGAACGCGGCCAGTGGCGCTCGCCGGGCGCCGTGACCTGGGGATCGATCGCCTACAACGCGGTGTTGATCTTCGGCTTCGCGCACGCGGCGTGGTTCTACCTGGCGCGCGGCCTGCCGCCGGTGGCCTCAACCCTGAGCGTGATGTTCATCCCCGTGCTCGGCGTGTTCAGCGGCGCGGTGTGGCTCGGCGAGGTCGTGCACTGGCAGGACTGGGTGGCGGTGGCGCTGATGATGGTCGCCATCGCCTCGGTGCTCTTGCCTTCACGCAGCAGCAGCAGCAGCGCGAAGGCCTGAGCTCAGGTCGTCGTCTGCACGTGCAGGCGGCTGGTCTTGCAGCGGTGCAGCGCGCGATAGTGTTCCAGCGGCCGGCCGTTGGCGCCGTAGGCGATCGATTCGATGCGCAGCAGCGGCTCGGGCTGCGGCAGGTCGAGCAGGCGGCAGGTTTCCGCGTCGGGCAGCACGGCATCGATCCAGCGTTCGGCGCGCACCAGCCGCACGCCGTACTGGCGGCGCAGCACGTCGTAGAGCGAGCGGTCGTCCAGCCGCGTGCGGTGCAGGCCCGGTGCCAGGTCGGCGGGCACGGCCGTCTCGACCAAGAGGCGCAGTTCGCCATCGACGCTGCGCAGGCGCTTGAGGCCGACCACTTGCGCGTCTTCGGTGAGGCCCAGCGCGGCGGCTTCCTGCGCGGTGGCGGCGCGCAGTTCCTGCACGAGGATCTGCGTGCGCACCGAGCGGCCCTTGCGTTCCATCTCGTCGGAAAAGCCCAGCACGGTGGACACGAAGTCTTCGTCGCGCTCGCGCGCCGACACGAAGGCGCCGCGGCCCTTGATCTTGTAGATGAGGTTGTTGCGCACCAGGTCGGCCAGCGCCTCGCGCACGACGATGCGCGAGATGCCGAACTGCTCGCCGAGCTCGGCCTCGGACGGCAGCTTGGCGCCGATGGGCAGCTCGCCCTGCAGGATCTGCAGCCGGATCGCGTCGCGGAACTGCGCCCACAGCGGCGATTCGGAGTTGCGGTCGAGCGAGGTCGTCGACACGGTGTCGGGGGCGGTGGTGAGGGTCACGTTAGGTCGGGCCGAGGACGGGGCTGGCCATCAATGATGCATCGAAAGCGGAAGGCGCCGGCTCGTTGGCCGCCACCGGTTGCAGGCGCACGCCGTGGCGCTCGCGCAGCGCAGCGGCACAGGCACGCAGCTCTTCGTGTGCACGGGCCGCGTCCCAGCCGAGGGCTTCGGCGGCCACGCCAGCGATCTCGGCGAGCGCGTCATCGGTGACCAGCCCGCGGATGGCCAGCAGCGTGCGGCGGATCACGAGATCGTCCAGGTGCACGACGCCGGTCTCCATGCACAGGTACGAGAGCTCGGCCGCCGAGTACTCGGGCGCATGGCGCAGCGGCGTGTCGCCCAAGGCCGCGAGGCGCTGCGCCAGCGGCAGCGCCTTCGAGCCGTAGCGGCGCAGCAGGCCCAGCGCGCGTGCGCGGCCCAGGCCCGAGCCGGCCGTCATCTTGTCGATGAAGCGTTCGGTGGCGGCCGCGTCGGCCGGCAGCTCGGCGCCGCCGCCGATGGGCAGCGACTGGGTCGAGGCGGTGCGCGAGCGGCCCAGGTGGCGCAGCACGTGGTCGGTGGCTTCCTCGGCCAATGCGCGGAAGGTGGTCCACTTGCCGCCCACGAGGCCGACGATGGGCACGTCGCGCGTCGCGCTTGGCGGGTCGACCACCACCGAATGGTCGCGCGAGATCTGGCCCGGCTTGTCGGCGTCGGAACGCGCCAGCGGGCGCACGCCGACGTAGGTGTAGATCACGTGGTTGCGGTCGAAGGCCATGTTCGGGAACACCTCGCGCAGCACGTCGATCAGGTAGTCGATCTCGGCCGGCTCGGTGACGATCTGGTCGGGATCTTCCACCGGGATGTCGGTGGAGCCCACCAGCACGCGGTCGAGGAAGGGGTAGACGATGCACACGCGCCCGTCCACCGCCTCGAAGTAGGCCATGCGGCCTTCGAGCGCGTCGCGCAGCGCCGGGTGATCGAGCACGAGGTGCGAGCCCTTGGTGCCCATCACGCGCGGGCCGGCGCCGCCGAGCACGGCCGCGCTCCGGTCGAGCCAGGCACCGGTGGCGTTCACCACGGTGTCGGCCGTGACGCGCACCAGCGCGCCGGTGATCTCGTCGCGCAGCGTGAGGATGTTGCCCGCGCAGCCCGTCACACGGCAGTAGTTGGACGCCACCGAGCGCGGCTGGTCGCGGCAGGCGTCGCCGATGAGTTCGAGGATCAGCCATTCGGGATGGCTGATCCAGGCATCGAAGAAGGTGGCGGTCCAGCGGATGGCGGCGCGGAACAGGCGGCGGTCGCTGGTGGGCACGCGGCTGATGCGGTGGCCCGGCATCACGCGCTGGCGCCGGCCCAGCAGGTCGTACAGGCGCAGGCCCGCGGCCACGGCCAGCAGGCCGCGCGTGCGCTGCGGCGGCGTGCGGCCGAAGAACTTGAGCGCGCTGCTCATCAGGCCGCCGAAGAAGCTCGACAGCGGCACCACGGTCTTCAGCGGCTGCACCAGGTGCGGCGCGTTGCGCAGCAGCAGGTTGCGCTCGCGCGTGGCCTCGGCCACCAGCGAGAAGCTGCCGTTTTCGAGGTAGCGCAGGCCGCCGTGGATCATGCGCGAGGGCGCGCTGCTGGCGCCGGCGCCGAAGTCGCCCTTGTCGACGATGAGGCAATCGACGCGCTGCAGCGACAGGTCTCGGAACACGCCCACGCCATTGATGCCGGCGCCGACGATCACCGTCGAAAAATGACGGCCCTCAAGAGAGGCTGGGCGGACAAAGGGCAGTTGCCACGCGCTCATGACGCACCGCCCGAAAGATGGTTGAAGACTGGAGACATGCGATCGATCAGTTCGTTGAATTCGGCGTTGAAATCGGCATGGGCCCGCGCGTCGCGCGCGTCGGGCTCGATGAGTTCGCAGGACGCGCGCAGCGGGCTGGCGGGGCCCGCGTCGTCGAGGTCCTGCGACATCGCGGCATACAGGGCGGCGCCGCGCGCGCCGGTTTCGTCGTCGGCGCAGCGCTCGACCGGGTGGCCCAGCAGCGCCGCGAGCAGGCGCACCAGGCGCGCATCGCTGGCGCCGCCGCCCAGCACGCTGGAGGCCGACACCGGCAGGCCCTGCGACGCGAGGCGCGCGGTGTGGCGCGCATGCAGCGCGGCCACGGCATCGACGACGGCACGCGCCATGTCGGCGGGCGTGTGGTGGCTCTTGAGCCCGACGAAGCCGGCCGTGATGCCGCCTCCGCCATTGATGAAAGGCAGGAAGCGCAGACCGTTCGCGCCCAGCGGCACGCCCATGGCGAGGTCGACCACGGCGCGCGCATCGGGCAGCCCGAGCGCCCCGGCCAGCCACGCGATGTTGGCCATCGACGAGGGGCTGTTCTCCATGTACAGGCGTTCGCGCGTGCGGCCGAAGTTGACGAGCGCGGCGACCTCGGGCTGCGGCGCGACCACCGGACCGATGACGGCGTTGACGCACCACGTGCCCAGCACCGACACGGCACGGCCGCGGTCTTCGGCGCCGATGGCGGTCATCGAGGCGAGCAGGTCGATGGCACCCATCGCCACCGGAATGCCGGCGGGCAGGCCGCACAGCGCCGCCTCGGCCGTGCGCAGCCGGCCCATCGTCTGGCCGCTGGGCACCAGCGGGCCGAAGGCGCGCGGCCCGAGGCCGTCGATGCCCGCGACCTCGAAGGCCAGGGGCGACCAGTCGCCGGTGGCCAGCGTGAGCAGGCCGGCGGTGCTGGCGTCGCTCGCGTCGGTGGCGATCTCGCCGGTCAGCAGGAAGCCGAGGTAGTCCTTGGCGAACAGCAGGCGGTGCAGTTCACCGCGCTGCACGGCGTCGGCGCCCAGCAGCTCGGCCGCGATCACGGTGGGTTGCCCGGGCCAGGGGCGGCAGCCCACGTCCGCGAACAGCCGGTCGCCGTGGCGTGCCGAGAGGGCGAGTGCGCGCGCATCGGCGCGCTGGTCGGTGGAGGCGACGGCGCGGCCGCCCACGAGGTGGTGGTGTGCATCGAGCGCGTACAGGCCCGCCCCGTGGCCGGTGCAGCCGATGGCGCACACGTCCGCGGCGCGCGGGCCGAGCTGGTGCGCCACGTCGCCGAGCACGTGGGTCAGCCCCGCGCGGATCGCCGCCTCGCCCACCTCGCAGCCGCCGCCGGGCAGCCGCGCATGCCGCAGGGGCAGGCGCGACACGGCCAGGCTGCGCCCGCTCCCCGCGTCCAGGGCCAGCGCCTTCAGGCTGCTCGAGCCCATGTCGATGCCGATCAGTATTTTGGTCTTCATGTCATAACAGCTTCGGCGGAAAAAAAGACTGTCACCAGTAGCGTTTCCCCTAGTTATCGGGTGAAACGGCCCGCCATTACATTCTAGCCTGTCATAACAACTGTCGTGACACCACGGTCCACAGGCTCGCCACCCAACGGCGAGCCGAAAGCTCTGCCAGTCAACGTGAGGAGACAAAGAATGAGGCGTAATTTCCTGAAGTCCGCGGCCGCCGCCGGTATCGGCCTGGCCGGTGCGAGCGCGTTCGCGCAACAGCAAGCCGCAGCCCCCGCGGCGGGTGCCGGCCTGCGCGGCAATGCCAGCGACGTCTACGTGATGAACGTGATGGTCTCGGGCGTCGAGTACTGGTTCCCGGTCTACGAAATGATGAAGCAGCTCGGCCGCACGCTGGGCGTTCGCACCCGCTACACCGGCACGCCGGAGTACGACGTGAACAAGCAGCTCGCATCGTTCGAACAGGAACTGGCGCGCAAGCCCGCCGGCATCCTGCTGCACCCGATGAACCCCGACCCGTTCATCGAACCCATCAACCGCGCCGCCGCGATGGGCATCCCGGTCGTGACCTTCGCGGCCGACTCGCCGAATTCGAAGCGCACCTCGTTCATCACCTCCGACAACGACCGCGAAGGCAACCAGGCCGCCGACGCGATCGCCGCATCGCTCAACGGCAAGGGCGAGTACGCCGTGCTCGAGAACCCGGGCCAGGACAACCACGACCGCCGCATCGCCGCGTTCGTGAACCGCATGAAGGCCAAGCACCCCGGCATGAAGCTGGTCGGCCGCGCCGCCAGCAACCAGGACCCGAACAAGGCCTACCAGGCCGTGCTGAGCCTGGCGCAAGCCAACCCGAACCTGGGCGCGCTGTTCATGCCCGAAGCCAACTCGGCGCTCGGCGCTGCGCAGGCCAAGGTCGAGACCAAGAAGAACATCAAGGTGATGTGCTGCGACGTCAACGCCAAGATCCTGGACATGATCAAGTCGGGCGACGTGTTCGGTGCCATCAACCCGAACCAGGGCATGCAGGGCTACATGGGCATGATGATGCTGTTCCTGGCCAAGAACCCGGGCCTCATCGACCCGATGAACGACGCCAAGCGCAATGGCACTAACCCGATGTCGGTGCCCTTCCTGGACAACGGTCTGGCCGTGGTCAGCAAGGCCAACGCCGACGACTTCTACTGGGACAAGTACCTCGCCCGCCGTGGCACCAAGGGAATCGGCGAGTGAGCACCCCTGCCGCATTGCTTGAACTGCGCGGCATCGCGAAGCGCTTCGGCGCTTCGCGCGCCCTCTCGGGCGTGGACTTCTCGCTGCAGGCTGGCGAGATCCACGCCCTGTGCGGCGAGAACGGCGCGGGAAAGTCGACGCTGATGAACATCATCGACGGCATCCACCAGCCCGACGAAGGCACCATCGCGCTGCGCGGCGACACCGTGGTCATCGACGGCCCCGCGCACGCGATGCGCCTGGGCATCGGCCTGGTGCACCAGGAGATCGCGCTGTGCGCCGACGCCACCGTGGCCGAGAACATCTTCATGCCGGAAATCAACGCCGGCCAGCAGGCGTGGATGAACTTCTCCGCGCTGAACACGCGCGCCGCCAAGGTGCTGGCGCGCCTGGGCCAGGACATCGACCCGGCCGCGCTCGTGCGCGACCTGAGCATTTCGAGCCAGCAGCTGGTGGAGATCGCCAAGGCGCTCACACTCGATTGCAAGGTGCTCATCCTCGACGAGCCCACCGCCGCCCTCACCGACAACGAATCGGCCGCACTCTTCCGCGTGCTGCACGACCTCAAGGCACAGGGCATCGGCATCATCTACATCAGCCATCGCATGGCCGAGATCTTCACGCACTGCGACCGCGCCACCGTGCTGCGCGACGGGCGCAACGTACACAGCGGCCCGCTCGAAGGCATGACGCCCGACGAGCTGGTGCGCCGCATGGTCGGACGCGACCTGGGCAACTACTACCCGCCCAAGCAATCCGCCGTTGCCGACGCGAATGCCGACCCCGTGCTCGAAGTCGACGGCATTGCCGACGACGAGCGCGTGCACGGCATCTCCTTCACGCTCCAGCGTGGCGAGATTCTCGGCATCGCCGGGCTCATGGGCGCCGGGCGCAGCGAGCTGGCCGAGACCGTGTGCGGCCTGCGCCCCGCTCGGCGCGGCGCCGTGCGCCTGAACGGCAAGACGCTGGCCATCCGCAAGTACAGCGACGCGCTGCGCGAAGGCATTGCGTACCTCAGCGAAGACCGCAAGGCAGCCGGCGTGTTCCTCGACCTGCCGATCGCGCAGAACATCTCGTCGATGGCGCTGCGCCGCGTGAGTTCGGCGCTGGGCCTGCTGCAGCGCGCCAGCGAACACCGGCTCGCGGTGCAGCTGGGCGCCAAGCTCAACCTGAAGTCGGACGGCGTGGCGATCGAGGTGTCCAGCCTGTCGGGCGGCAACCAGCAGAAGGTGGCGATCGCGAAGCTGCTGGCCACGCAACCGGCGGTGCTGCTGATGGACGAGCCCACGCGCGGCGTGGACGTGGGCGCGAAATCCGAGATCCACCACATCCTGCGCGACCTGGCCGACCAGGGCGTGGGCGTGGTGGTGATCTCTTCCGAACTGCCCGAGATCATCGGCCTGTGCGACCGCGCACTGGTGATCCGCGAAGGGCGGCTGGCGGGCGAACTGGCCCATGACGAGATGACGGAGGAAGCCCTGCTGCGGCTGGCCTCCGGACTTTGCGAACCCGAAGAGGCAATGGCATGAACTTTCCGACCAGAATCGATGCAGGCGCTGCGGCCACGGCCACAGCCACAGCCGGCTCCCTGCAACCCCGCCGAACAGGAGACCCCGTGAAGCAGGCCAACAAGCTCACGAGCATGCGCGAGGCCGGACTGGTGCTCATCATCGTGGCGCTGTGCGTCGCGATGAGCTTCGCATCGCCCTACTTCCTCACCTGGGACAACGTGCGCGCGATGCTGCTGTCCTTCTCCATCGAAGGCATCGTGGTGGTGGGCATGACCATCTTGCTCATCGTCGGCGGCATCGACCTGTCGGTGGGCTCGGTGGTGTGCTTCGCGATGGTGGTGACCGGCAAGCTCTTTCTCATGGGCATGGACCCGTGGCTCGCGAGCCTGGTGGCCATTGGCGCGAGCGGCCTCATCGGCGCCATGATCGGCGGCTGCGTCACGCGCATCGGGCTGAACCACTTCATCGCCTCGCTGGCCTTCATGGTGATCGTGCGCGGCCTGTGCCTCGCACTCACGCAGGGCACGCCACAGTCGTTGTTCTCGTTGCCGGCCGAGTTCAAGTTCATCGGCCAGGGCACGCTGTTCGGCGTGCCGGCCGTGATCCTGATCTTCCTGGCGATCGTGATCGTGAGCGACTTCGTGCTGCGCCGCTCCACCCTGCTGCGCCGCGTGTTCTACACCGGCAGCAACGAGAAGGCCGCGCTGTACGCCGGCATCCGCGTGGGCCGCGTGAAGTTCTGGGTCACGGTGCTGTGCTCCGCCTCGGCGGGCCTGGCCGGCGTGATCTACACCGCGCGCTTCGGCGCCGCCACGCCGACCTTCGGTATGGGCATGGAACTCAACGTGATTGCCGCGGCCGTGATCGGCGGCGCCAGCCTCAAGGGCGGCTCGGGC
Organism: Variovorax sp. Root473; assembly: GCF_001426505.1. GTDB lineage: Bacteria > Pseudomonadota > Gammaproteobacteria > Burkholderiales > Burkholderiaceae_C > Variovorax. Next base: position 241,793 of record NZ_LMEV01000020.1, on the reverse strand, counting down.
ACCGTGCTCGGCGCCGTGCTCGGCCTGGCGCTGCTGTCGGTGGTGACCAGCTCGCTGATCCTGCTCGACGTGTCGCCTTACTGGCAGGACGTGATCAAGGGCCTGATCCTGCTCGCGGCCGTGACCATCGACCACATCCTGAACACGAGAAAGACCAAGCGATGAGCAGCGCAACGCAAATGACGCAGATGAAGAAGATCACCCTCGGCCCCTCGGGCATCGAATGCTCGGCCATCGGCCTGGGCACCTGGGCCATGGGCGGATGGATGTGGGGCGGCGGCGACAACGCGGCCGCCGTGATCGCGATCCAGGCCTCGCTCGATGCGGGCGTGAACCTGATCGACACCGCGCCGGCCTACGGCCTGGGCCGCTCCGAGAGCATCGTCGGCACCGCCCTCAAGGGCCGCCGCCACGAGGCCGTGATCGCCACCAAGTGCGGCCTGGTGTGGCACACGCAGCAGGGCACGCACTTCTTCGACGAAGACGGCCACCCGGTGTACCGCTACCTCGGGCGCGACTCGATCTTCCACGAATGCGAAGAGAGCCTGAAGCGCCTGCAGACCGACTACATCGACCTGTACATCACGCACTGGCAGGACCACACCACGCCCGTGGCCGAGACCATGGACGCGCTGCTGGCGCTCAAGAAGCAGGGAAAGATCCGCGCCATCGGCGTGAGCAACGCGACGCCCGAGATCCTTTCCGAGTACCTGAAGCACGGCCCGGTCGATGCGGCGCAGGAGCTCTACAGCCTTATCGACCGCGGGATCGAGACCACGCTGGCGCCGCTGTGCGCCGAGCACAACGTGGCGGTGCTGGGCTATTCGTCGCTGGCGCTGGGCCTGCTGGCCGGGCCCATCGACCCCGCGCGTGAGTTCAAGGGCGACGACCAGCGCGCCACCCACCCGCGCTTCAGCGAAGCCAACCGCGCCAGGCTCAAGGCCTTCTTCGACACGCTGGAGCCGCTGCGCACGCACCTGGGCTGCTCGTTCGGCCAGATGATGATCGCCTGGACCATCGCGCGCGGCACCGTCTCGGTGGCGCTGTGCGGCGCGCGCGTGCGCCAGCAGGCGATCGAGAACGCCGGCGCCGGCGCGGTCGTGCTCGACGGCGAAGCCCTGCAGCTGATCGACGCTGCAGCCAAGCGCCACCTGGACGCGCTCGCCTGAGCGCGCGCCTGTTCCTTTCCTTCCTTTTCCTCAACACGGAGTTCTTCCTTCATGTCGAAAGACAAGACCGCGCGGCTCAACCGCCTGCTGCACAACGGCCGCTGCCTGGACATCGCCCTGGACCACGGCGTGTGCAACGAGCCCACCTTCCTGGACGGCCTGGAGGACATGCCCGGCGTGATCGACAAGCTCGTGGCCGCGAAGCCCGACGCGATCCAGCTGAACTACGGGCAATCCGACCTGCTGCAGAACCGCCCCGGCCGCGAGCGCCCCGCGCTGGTGATGCGGCTGGACATGGGCAACCCCTACAACGCCGTGCACCACCGCGTGATGTGGGCCGTGCTGCAGAACCAGGACGACCCGGTGCTGCCCGCCGTGCAGATGGACGCGGCCTGCGTGGTCGTCAACCTGTTCATGCTGCCCGACGAGCCCGACCTGTTTCGCCAGTGCGTGCAGAACATCGCGCGCGTGCGCGCCGACTGCGAGCGCTACGGCATGCCGCTGATGATCGAGCCACTGGTGATGCAGGCGCCCACTGCCAACAGCCGCTACTCGGTGGACGGCGATGCCGAGAAGATCGTCACGCTCACGCGCCTGGCACGCGAAATGGGCGCCGACATCGTCAAGGCCGACCCCACCACCGACCCCACCGACTTCCACCGCGTGGTGCAGGCCGCGCGCTGCCCCGTGCTCGTGCGCGGCGGCGGGCGCGAAGACCTGCAGCAGGTGTTCGCCCGCTCGCGCGTGCTCATGGACCAGGGCGCCGTCGGCATGGTGTACGGCCGCAACGTGTACCAGCACGCCAACCCCTCGGCGGTGGTGAGCGCGCTGATGGCCATGATCCACGACGATGCGAGCGCCGAGGCGGCCTGGAGCATCTACGAATCGGGCGGCGTGAAGTAACCACGCCGCACTGACGCCTCCGCGAGGAGGACCGGGAGCGCAAGAGAGAAAGAAGCTGTACGGCGGGCAACGCACGCATTGCCCGCCGGGGGTGCGCCTGCGCGTGCACTTTGCATTCAGAGCGACCGAGCGAATCGAGTGAACCGAAGGACAAGAGGGTTCCTGCGAACTTCAAACAACCTGGAGGCGACGATGAAGATCCGGTATTTCCTGATGGCGTTGATGGTGCCGTGCGTCACATTGCTGACGCATGCGGCGATCACGGGGGTCAGTCCGATGACGACCCTCAACAACATGGCTTCAGCGGTCTCGGCGGCCGTGGCCGACCCGCTGCCCCTGCAGGGTCCGGGCCTGGGCAACCTCACCTACACCTCGGCGGAGCTGTTCAAGCCGGTGTCGATGATCACCAGCCCCAACCACCCGCTCGACCCGGCGCACAGCAGCGCCTACGAATCGCGCGAGGTGCCCGCCACGTACCCGGGCCGCAAGGACTACGGCATGAACGCCGGCATCATGGTCAACGGCTACTTCCTCACCTCCTTCGCACCCGACAGCGGCCTCGGCCCCGGCGGCTTCCTGCTGTACGACGTGTCGAACCCGCGCCAGATCCAGCTCGTGAAGAAGATCTACGAGCCCGATGACGCTTCAGGAGGCCGCACCAAGGAGTTCCGCGAGACGCACTCCTTCGGCACAGCGAAGATCGGCGGCAAGACCTACGTGGTGCTGCCCAGCATCAACGGCGTCGAGTTCTGGGACTTCACCGACATCAACGACATCAAGCAGGTGAAGAAGCTGGCGCTGCCCGGCGTCAACGCCGGCGACTACGAGAACGTGGCCTGGCAGCTCTGGTGGCAGGCACCCTATCTGTACGTGGCCTCGGCGGGCCGCGGCATGTTCATCGTCGATGCGACCGATCCCGCGAACGCGGTGATCGCCAACCGCGGCGCAGGCAAGCCCAACCCGGTGCCCACCGGTGAACTCGGCGGCTTCCGAATCGGTCCGATCTTCACGATGGGCAACCACATGGTGCTGACCGCGATGGAAAGCACCGGCGGTTTCGCGAGCCTGGACATCTCCGATCCACTCAACCCCAAGGTGCTCGATTCGATCGCCGGCGCCACGCCGTTCTATTACGCGACCTGCTTCGACGGCAAGACCGTGCACACCTCCGCACGCGGCAGCGGCGCCAAGATGTACAGCTACGACCTGAGCGACCGCTCGCGCTTCGTGGCCGAGGACAACCGGCTCGTCATCGACGAACAGCTGTACTGCGCCACGCAGGACCACTACGTCATTCAAGGCGCGCAGACCCGCATCCACAAAGTGGACGTGAGCAACCCGCTCAACCACGTGGAGGTGGGCCGCGGCAGCATCCTGCGCGAGGACGACCCGAACTTCTCGCACTCGGACAACGGCCAGGTCGCGATGTTCGGCAACCTCGTCTTCGTGGGCAACGACCACGGCTCGGGCAGCGGCTTCGTCGTGCACGCGGTAGAGCCCGACACGAGCAAGCCTGAAGTGAAGCAGGTCTCGCCCGCCAACGGTGCGAGGCAGCAGGCCCTGACCTCGCGCATCGGCCTGGGCATGACCGACAGCATCCGGCCCGAGAGCGTGAACAGCAACACCTTCATCGTGCGTCCGGTGGGCGGCAACACGCTGGCAGGCACCTACAGCGTGCAGCTGGGCATCGTCAACTTCCACCCCGCGCAGCCACTGCAACCGGGCACGAGCTACGAGGTGTTCCTGCCGGCCAACGGCGTGACGGACTATGCGGGCAACGCCATCGCCGCCGACTATCGCGCAACCTTCAACACCGGCAACGCCAGCGACATCAACCTGATGCACCACTGGCCGCTCACGGGCAACCTGAACGACCCGATCGGTGCCAACAACGGCACGCCCGCCACCGGCGACGCGTTCGAGAGCATCGGCCTGAACTTCGCGAACCGCACCGCGGGCGTGCCGCTGAAGAACGACACCGTGGCCACTGCACTGGGCGGCACGGCCTCGCTGAGCTTCTACATGAAGACCACGCAGGCGGGCAGCGCCAGCTCGTGGACCGCACCCGGCATCTTCGGGCGCGACCAGTCAGCCGGCACCGACGACGTGTTCTGGGGTTGGCTGGACAGCGGCGGGCGCATCAAGCTCTCGGTGGGCAATGACGGTGGCACCGCCTCCACCGCGGCCGTCAACGACGGCAACTGGCACCACGTCGTGCTCACGCGCGACGCGGCCTCGGGCGCGCAGGCGGTGTATGTCGATGGCGTGAAGACCACGTCGACCGGGCCGACCGGCACCAAGGGCCTGTCGAACAAGTTCCAGGTCATGGGGCAGATCCAGGGCAACGCCGCACTGTTCAAGGGCACGCTGGCCGAGGTGCGCGTGTACGGCCGCGTGCTCGGCCAGACCGAGGTGGACACGCTGCGCGGCCAGGCCATCATCGGCGACCCGGGCCTGGGCGCGGGGCCCAAGCTGGTCAACGGCCAGCTGACGTTCAACCCCGCGACGCTCGGCGCCACCGGCGTGCAGTTCCGCTGGAACTTCGGCAACGGCACGCAAACGGCGTTCTCGTCGGTACCGAACACCAGCTACACCTACACCACCCCGGGCCACTACACGGTGACCCTGACGGTGAAGGACAGCAGCGGCCGCGAGACCTACTACACCTACAACGTGACCATCATCGCGCCGGTCACCGCGACCGCGCCCACGCACACGACCAACATCGCGGGCGATGCGAGCCGGGTGTACTCGGTGAACCCCGACAGCGGCACGGTGGCCGCCATCGACGCGCAGACTCTCGCCAAGCTCTGGGAAGTGCGCGTCGGCGACGAGGCCAAGACGCTGGCCGTCGGCCCCGACGGCCGCATCTGGGTCGCGGTGCAGGGCGAGGACAAGCTGGTGGCGCTCAACGCCGCCGACGGCTCGCAGTCGGTGTCGATCCCGCTGGCCTACGGCAGCGGCCCGTACGGCGTGGCCTTCACGCCCAACGGCGCCAAGGGCCTGCTCACGCTCGAAAGCAAGTCGGTGCTCATGAGCTTCGACCCTAGCAGCGGCGCCACCACCGGCGCGCTGGCGCTCGAGGGCGGCGTGCGCGGCATCGCCGTGGCCGCCGACTCGCAGGTGGCCTACGTCACGCGCTTCAAGTCGAAGATGACGGGCGGCCAGCTGCACAAGGTGAACCTGCAGTCGATGACCGCGCTGCAGACCATCGCGCTGCCGGTCGACACCACGACCGTCGACACCGAGAGCCGCGCACGCGGCGTGGCCAACTACCTGAGCCAGGTGGTGATCTCGCCCGACGCTTCGCGTGCCGTGCTGCCTTCGAAGAAGGACAACATCGTGCGCGGCCGCTTCCGCGATGGCACCGACCTGCCGCATGACCAGACGGTGCGCTCCATCCTGTCGCAGGTGAACCTGCAGGCCGCCGCCGAGGTGTTCGCCGAACAGATCGACTTCGACGACCGCGCCCCCGCGCGCGCCGCGCTGTATTCGCCCGCCGGCGACTACCTGTTCGTGGCGCAGATGGAAGGCAACCGCGTCGCCATCGTCGACAGCTACACCCGCGCGGTGCGCGGCGAGATCAACGCCAGCAGCGCCCCGCACGGCCTGTACCTCGATGCGGCGCGCAAGCGGTTGTTCGTGAACAACTTCCTGGCGCGCTCGGTGTCGGTGCACGACGTGGCGCAGGTGCTGTCGGCCGAGACCAACGCGGCGATCTTCCTGGGCAACGTGGGCACGGTGGCGCAGGAACCGATGGCCGCCGCCGCACTGCGCGGCAAGCAGGTGTTCTACAACGCGGCCGACCGGCGCATGAGCAAGGACAACTACATCTCCTGCGCGAGCTGCCACGCGGACGGCGGCGACGACGGCATGGTGTGGGACTTCACGCAGCGCGGCGAGGGCCTGCGCCGCACCATCAGCCTGCAAGGGCGGCGCGGCACCAGCCACGGCAAGCTGCACTGGACCGCCAACTTCGACGAAGTGCAGGACTTCGAGCACGACATCCGCAACGAATTCGGCGGCACCGGCTTCCTGAGCAACGCCGACTTCGCGGCCACGTCGAACCCGCTGGGCACGCCCAAGGCCGGCAGGAACGCGCAACTGGACGACCTGGCCGTGTACCTGGGCTCGCTCAACAAGTACATGCGCAGCCCGGCCCGCGCCGCGGACGGCAGCCTGAGCGTGGACGCGGTGCGCGGACAGACCGTGTTCAACACGGCCCAGTGCGCCACCTGCCACACGGGCGCCACCTTCCGCGACGGCCTGCGGCACGACGTGGGCACGATCCAGGCCTCGTCGGGCAAGGGCAGCAACCAGCCGCTGGCGGGCGTGGGCTTCGACACCCCGACCCTGTCGGGCACCTGGAACACCACCGCGTTCTTCCACAACGGCCAGGCGGCCACGCTGCAGGACCTGCTCGCGGGCGGCCACGGCAATGCCTCCAGCCTGCCGGCGAACGACGTGGTGGCCCTGCGCGAGTACGTGCGCTCGCTGGACACCGCGCCGGCGGTGGTCACGCGGCTGCGCTCCGACCTCAACCCGACGATGTGCGTGAACATCAAGGGCGCCTCGACCGCCAGCGGCGCGACGGCGGTGCAGTGGCCGTGCGGCAACGCGGGCAACGAGAAGTTCACGATGACGCCGATCACGGGCGGCTACGTGCAGTTCATCGCCGAGCACAGCGGCCTGTGCCTGGCGCAGAGCGGCACGGCGACCACGAACGCGGCGGTGGTGCAGGTGGCCTGCTCGACGGGCAACACGGCGCAGTGGAGCCTCGTGGGCGGCACGCTGCGCAACCGCGCCTCGGGTTCGTGCCTGGACGTGCCGAACGCCTCGACCACGCAGGACACGGCACTCATCACCTGGACCTGCAACGGCGGCAACAACCAGAACTGGACCCAGCTGCCGTAAGCACCCCGCTTCGCGCCTGACCCCCGGCCGGCCGTTTCGACGGCCGGCTTTTTTTCGTCCGGTGCATGACCTCCTGCGTCATGGATTCGATGCACCCGTTCTGGAACAGTGGGTCCATCGATTCATCAACCCCAGGAGAAAAAACCATGACCGGCCTCGACATCCTCCCGCTCGCCGTCGCCCTGCTGATCGGCATTGCCGCACTCGGTTCATGCCTCGGCATCGCGCTGGTGGGCCAGAAGTTCCTCGAAGGCACGACACGCCAGCCCGAGCTGGTCGACACGCTGCAGACCAAGTTCTTCCTGGTCGCGGGCGTGACCGACGGGGCCTTCATCATCGCGACCGGCATCGGCCTCTGGTTCGCCACGGCAAGCCCGTTTGGTTGACGTTGGCGAACCCCTCCGGCAAGGGCTCGGCGCGGCGGAAGCGACACGGTTCACTGGCACCATTCGTGCTAGTACCGTTGACACCGAATTGTTTACGGCTAAAGTATTTAACTATCAACAGTTCAGTTGTCTCAACCCTTCCCTAGCCGGAGAACCCGATGCGCCCCACGTTCCTGAAATCGCCCGCGCTGCCGCGCACCCTGCTCTCGCTGCTGCTGTGCGGCGCTGCCCTCGGCGCCTCGGTGTCGGCCATCGCCGCACCGGTCAAGGTCGGTTTGGCCCTTGATATTTCGGGGCCTTTCGCGGCTTTGGGCGCCGAGGCACGCGACGGTTTTGCACTCGGCATCAAGCAACTGAACGGCAAGCTCGGCGGGCAGGACGTCGAATTCGTGCAGGCCGACATGGCCGGCAGCCCCGACCAGGCCAAGCAGCTGGTCGACCGCATGATCCAGCGCGACAAGATCGACATCTTCAGCGGCCCCATCGGCTCCAACGTGGCACTGGCCGTGGGCCCGACGCTGTTCAACGCCAAGGTGCCCTACCTCTCGGCCAATGCCGGCCCGAGCCAGTTCGCGGGCGCGCAGTGCAGCCCTTATTTCTTCGGCACCGCCTACCAGAACGACCAGTTTCACGAGGCCGCCGGCAAGTTCGCACAGGACCGCGCCTTCAAGAAGATCGTGCTGATCGCCCCCAACTACCCGGCGGGCAAGGACGCGCTCGGCGGCTTCAAGCGCCAGTTCAAGGGCCAGGTGGCCGACGAGCTGTACACCAAGCTGGGCCAGATCGACTACGCCGCCGAACTCGCGCAGCTGCGCGCGGCCAAGCCCGACTCGATCTACTTCTTCCTGCCCGGCGCGATGGGCATCAACTTCATCAAGCAGTTCGTGGGCGCGGGCCTGTCCAAGGACATCACGCTCGTCACCAGCGGCTTCTCGGCCGACGAGGACGTGATCGGCGCCGTGGGTGAGCCCATGCTCGGCCTGTTCAACACATCGCACTGGGCGCACGACCTGGACAACGCCGCCAACAAGGCCTTCGTGGCTGCGTTCCGCAAGGAATACAACGGCCGCTACCCGTCGGTGTACGCCGCGCAGGCCTATGACGCGATCCTCGCGATGGACGCCGCCGTGAAACAGGCCGGCGGCAACGCGCAGAACCGCGAGGCCGTGGTCGCCGCCCTGAAGAAGGCCAGCTACGCCTCGACGCGCGGCACCTTCAAGTACGCGAACAACCACTTCCCCATCGAGAACTTCTACCTGCGCGTGATCGGCAAGGACGCACAAGGCAAGGTGACGAACAAGCTGATCAACACCGTGCTGACGAACTACGGCGACAGCTACGCCGCCAAGTGCAACATGAAGTGATGCCGCGCGTCCTTTCATGAGCGGCATCCTCGTCCTCGAGCAATTGCTCAACGGCATCGGCTACGGCCTGATGCTCTTTCTTCTGGCGGCGGGCCTCACGCTGGTGTTCGGCATCATGGACGTGCTGAACCTCGCGCACGGCTCGCTGTTCATGGCCGGCGCCTATGTGGCGGCCGAGGCGCACACGCGCACGGGCTCGTTCGCCGCCGCCATCGTCGTCGCGGTGCTCGTCACCGTGGTCGTGGCGCTGCTCATCGAGGTGCTGCTGATGCGCCGCCTCTACAAGCGCGACCACCTGGCGCAGGTGCTCGCCACCTTCGGCGTGATCCTGGTGGCCGACGACATCGTCAAGATGATCTGGGGCCCCTCGCCCATCATGGCGCCCACGCCGGCCGCGCTCTCGGGCCCGGTCGAGCTGATGGACGGCCTGCCCTACCCCTCGTACCGGCTCGTGATCCTCGCGGGCGGCGTGCTGATGGCGCTGGCGCTGTACGTGCTCGTGAACCACACGCGCATCGGCATGCGGGTGCGCGCAGGCGCATCTGACAGGCCGATGGCCGAGCTGATGGGCGTGCGCGTGGGCCGCATCTTCAACGGCGTGTTCCTGCTCGGCGCGGCGCTGGCCGCGCTCGCCGGCGCGCTCATGGGCCCGATCGTCGCGGTGCAGGTGGGCATGGGCGAAGCCATCCTGATCCCGGCGCTGGTGGTGCTGGTGATCGGCGGCATCGGCTCGGTGCGCGGCGCCTTCGTGGCCGCGCTGCTGGTCGGCGTGGTCGACACCATCGGCCGCGCCTTCGTGCCGATGCTGCTGCGCGCCACGCTGCCGCCCGCCACGGCGGCCGACCTGGGACCGCTGTTCGCCGAGGTCGCGATGTACGCGCTCATGGTCGTCGTCCTGATCTTCCGGCCCTCGGGTCTCTTCTCCGCCCGCGCATGAAATTCTCGTCACGCACCTTCGGCCTCGGGCTGCTCCTCGTGGCGCTCGCGGCCTTTCCGCTGGTCGCGCCGCTGTTCGGGCTCGACTTCTACATCGGCTTCGTGCGGCGCGTGCTCATCGTCGCGCTCGCCGCCGCGAGCCTGAACTTCATCCTCGGCTTCGGCGGCATGGTGGCGCTCGGGCACGCGGGCTTCATCGGCATGGGCGCCTACACCGTGGTGGCGCTCAGCGACGCCGGCGTGATGTCGGCCTGGATCCTGTGGCCGCTGGCCGCGCTGGTGGCCGGCGTGGTTGCCGCGCTGATCGGCACGGTGGCGCTGCGCACGCGCGGCGTGTACTTCATCATGACCACGCTGGCCTTTGCGCAGATGCTGTACTTCGTCGTCGTGTCGCTGCGCAAGTACGGCGGCGACGACGGCTACACGCTGATGTCGCGCCCCACGCTGCTGCCGGGCCTGGACCTGGGCAACGAATCGACTTTCTACTGGGTGGTGCTCGTGGTGGTGGCGCTCGCGCTGTGGTGGCTGCATCGCGCCACGCAGGCGCGCTTCGGCCATGCGCTCATGGGCATCCGAGACAACGAGACGCGCATGCGCGCGCTGGGCTATCCGGTGTTCCGTCTGCAGCTCGTGGCCTTCGCCATCTCGGGCGCGATTGCCGGCCTGGCCGGCGCGCTGCTGGCCGGCGGCAACGGCTTCGTGAGCCCGGCGACCATGCACTGGACGCAGTCGGCCACGCTGGTGGTGATGGTCGTCATCGGCGGCCTGGGCCGCAGCTGGGGCGGGCCGGTGGGCGCCGTGGTCTGGCTGGTGCTGGAGGAAGCGCTCAAACAGCACACCGAGCATTGGCACATGCCGCTGGGCCTGCTGCTGATCGCTGTCGCCCTCTGGGCTCCGCGCGGCCTGGCCGCACTGTCGACGAAACGCCGCACGGCTGCTGCCGCTGCCGCCATCACGCCACAAGGCGCCGCAGGGAGCGCCAAGCCATGAGCCTTTTCAGAATCGAAGGGTTGGTCAAGCGCTTCGGCGGCCTGCTGGCGACCGACCATGTGAACCTCACGGTGGAGCGCGGCGAAGTGCATGCGCTGATCGGTCCCAACGGTGCGGGCAAGACCACGCTGGTGAACCTCATCACCGGCCTGCTGGAGGCCGACGCGGGCCGGTTGATGCTCGACGGGCAGGACATCACGGCCTACAAGGACCACCAGCGCGTGGCCGCCGGCATGTCGCGCTGCTTCCAGGTGACGCGCGTGTTCGCGAAAGAAACGGTGCACGACAACCTGATGCTCGCGGCGCAGGCCCATGCGGGCAGCAGCCTGCGCTTTCTCGCACCGCGCGCGAACGAACGCGACCTGGTCGACCGAGCCCACGCGCTGGCCGACCGCGTGGGCCTGGGCAGCGAGCGCCACCGCATCGCGGGCACGCTGCCGCACGGTGCGCAGCGCGCGCTCGACGTGGCATTGGCGCTGGCCGCCGAGCCCAAGCTGCTGCTGCTCGACGAGCCGATGGCCGGCATGGGTCCGGACGAATCGGCGCGCATGGTCGACCTCATCGAATCGCTGCGCGAATCGATGGCGATCCTGCTCATCGAGCACGACATGGACGCCGTGTTCCGCCTCGCCAACCGGCTCACGGTGCTGGTGCAGGGCAAGGTGCTGATGAGCGGCACGGCCGATGAGGTGCGGGGCCACCCCGATGTGCAAGCCGTGTACCTCGGCACCGAAGCGGAAGGGCATCTATGACTCCCCCCCAGGCTACGCGCACTTCGTGTCGCTTCGCCAACCCCCTACCGGGGGCAACACCAGCGGCCCGGCAAAGCCGGTTCCGCGGTGTTCCTGGCCTTGTGGCCTGTCTCGCACTTTCGCGTGCGACGAGGTATTGAGATGCTGTTAGAAGCTACATCCATCGAAGCCGGCTACGGCGCCAGCCAGGTGCTGTTCGGCATCGACCTGCGCGTCGGTGCGGGCGAAGTGATGGCGCTGCTGGGCCGCAACGGCATGGGCAAGAGCACGCTGCTGAAGGTGCTGACCGGCACGATCGCACCGATGTGCGGCGGCGTGCAGTTCTGCGGCGCGGCCATCGGCGGCCAACGGCCCGACGCCATCGCGCGGCGCGGCATGGCCATCGTGCCCGAGGGGCGCCATGTGTTCCCCAATCTCAGCGTGGACGAACACCTGCGCGCCTTCGCACGGCCCCGGCCCGGCAGCGCGCCGCGCTGGACCGTGGAGGCGCTGTACAAGCTCTTTCCGCGGCTGTCGGAGCGCAAGGCCAACGCGGGCAACCAGCTCTCGGGCGGCGAGCAGCAGATGCTGGCCATTGCGCGCGCGCTGTCGACGCACCCGCGCCTGCTGATCCTGGACGAAGCCACCGAAGGCCTGGCGCCGGTGATCCGCGAGGAGATCTGGCATTGCATCGCCACGCTCAAGTCCGAAGGCGAGGCGATCCTGGTGGTCGACAAGTACGTGCAGCGCCTGCTGCCGCTGGCCGACCGCCACATGATCCTCGAACGCGGGCGCGTGGTGTGGCAGGGCGACTCGGCCGCGCTCGACGCCGACCGGTCGCTGTGGACGCGCTACCTGGGCGTCTGAACGCGCGCCGCGCTCAGGTCGTCACTCGGGCGCGGCGTCGAGCTTCAGGATCAGGTCGCGGCTGGCCTGATTCAGACCGACGACCTCCACCACGCTGCCGTGCTTGCGCAGGCGCTCGACCACCTTGGTCAGCGCGGCCACGGCGGTGACGTCCCAGAAGTGCGCCTGCGTCACGTCGATGCGCACGGATGCGCCGTCGATCTCGCGCACATCGAAGGCATCGACCAGCATGTCGGCCGAGGCGAAGAACACCTGGCCCGTCACGCGGTACACGCGCGCATCGCCCTCGCCGACCTCGGCCTGCACCTGCAGCAGCCGCGCGACCTTGAAGGTGAAGAACACGCCGCTGAGCATCACGCCGACCGCCACGCCCGCGGCGAGGTTGTCGGTGGCGACGGTGACGGCCACGGTCGCGAGCATCACGGCGCTCGACATGCGCGGATGCCGCACCAGCGTGCGCAGCGAGCCCCAGTCGAAGGTCGAGGCCGACACCATCACCATGATCGCGACCAGCGCCGCCACCGGCACCTGCGACACCCAGGGCTTGAGCAGCACCATGAGGATCAGCAGGAACGCGCCGGCGAACAGCGTCGACAGCCGCCCGCGTCCGCCGTAGCGCACGTTGCTCACGGTCTGGCCGATCATTCCGCAGCCCGCGATGCCGCCGAAAAAGCTGGCCGCGACGTTGGCGATGCCCAGGCCGCTGCATTCGCGGTTCTTCGAGCTTGGCGTGTCGGTGAGTTCGTCGACCACGCTGGCGGTCATCATCGATTCGAGCAGGCCGACCATGGCGATCGCGAAGGCCGGCAGCGCGATGATGCGCAGCGTCTCCAGCGTGAGCGGCACCGAGGGGAACGCGAACGTGGGCAAGGCATCGGGCAGATGGCCGAGGTCGGCCACGGTCTTCAGCGGCAGGCCGAGCCACTGCCCCACCAGCGTCACGACCACGATGCACACCAGCGGCGATGGCACCGCCGTCGTCAGGCGCGGCAGCAGGTAGATGATGGCCAGCCCGAGCCCGACCATGGCCCAGGTCGCGGTGTTGGCACCGATGAAGTGCGGCATCTGCGCCGCGAAGATCAGGATGGCCAGCGCGTTGACGAAGCCGGTGCGCACCGACGACGACACGAAGCGCATCAGCACCCCGAGCCGCAGCAGGCCGAACACGATCTGCATCGCGCCCGCGAGCACGCCCGCCGCCAGCAGGTACGGCAGGCCGTGCGCGTGCACCAGCGGCGCGGCCACCAGCGCGACCGAGCCGGCCGCGGCCGACACCATGGCCGGCCGCCCGCCGGTGAAGGCGATCACGAGGCCGATGACGAAAGAAGCAAAGAGGCCGACCGCCGGGTCCACGCCCGCGACAAAGGAAAAGGCGATGACCTCGGGGATGAGCGCGAAGGTGGCGACGGCGCCCGCCATCAGCTCGCGGGGAATGCTCGGGCACCATTCGGTGCGCAGGCGACTGTGGGTAGAAGACATGGGAAGCAGCAACAGTTCGCGGGCGCCACTGAGGCGCCGCGATGCGGAACAGGAAAAGAGAAGGAGGCCGGCGTGCGGCCCCCCGCGCGGATGGCGACGGCCGTGAGCCGCCGCGCTTCACGCCGCCCGCGTCAGGGAGGCGTCGGCCGCGAGCAGCCCGACTGCCGGCGGCGGATGGGGAAGCGGGGCATCCGTGAACACATGGGCGCCGATTGTAGGGAGCGCCGTTGCAGGCTCCATTCAGACCGAGCGCGTGATGCCGCCATCCACGCGCAGGTTCTGCCCCGTGATGTAGCCCGCGCCCTCGGAGGCCAGGAAGCCGACGGTGGCGGCGATCTCGGCGCTGCGGCCGTAGCGGCCCATCGGGATGCGTTCGCGGAACACGTCCTTTTCGGGCAGGCTGTCGATGAAGCCCGGCAGCACGTTGTTCATGCGCACGTTGTGCTTGGCGTACTGGTCGGCGAAGAGCTTGGTGAAGGCCGCGAGGCCGGCGCGGAACACGCCCGAGGTCGGGAACACGGGATCGGGCTCGAAGGCTGCGAAGGTCGAGATGTTGATGATCGCGCCGCCGCCCTGCTTCACCATGTGCGGCGCCACGAGGCGCGCGGGGCGCACCGCGCTCAGGAAGTAGACGTCCATGCCGCGGTGCCAGTCGTCGTCGCTGATCTCCAGGATGGGGGCACGCGGGCCGTGGCCGGCGCTGTTCACGAGCACGTCGATGCGGCCCCACTCGGCGATGACCTGGTCGACGAGGCACAGAAGGTCGTCGTTCGACTGGTTGGAACCCGTGACGCCGATGCCGCCGAGTTCCCGCGCCAGCGCCTCGCCCTTGCCCGACGAGGACAGGATGGCCACGCGAAAGCCGTCGTCCGCGAGCTTGCGGGCCGCGGCGGCGCCCATGCCGCTGCCACCGGCGGTGACGATGGCTACTTTGTTTGGTGCTTCTGAAGACATCCCGGAATCCTTGGTTTTTGCGAAGACCTGTATTTGGCCAAGGATTCGGGGCGCGTGCTCAGGCGACTGGCAGCGTGGCCTGCATCGACGGCCGCTGGTTGAATGCCGCGAACCACTTCGCGCTGCTCGGCGCCTGGGCGCGCCAGTCCACCGAGGGAAAGCGAAAGTCCATGTAGCCCAGCGCGCAGCCGAAGGCGATGGTGCCGATGTCGACACGGTCGCCGAACGACGGCGCGGCCGCTTCGAGCCATTCGAGGCCGGTGCGCACCTTGTCGAGCTGGCCATCGGTCCAGTCGCTCCAGCGCAGCGCCTCGGGGCGCAGCATGGTTTCGTAGCGTGCGAGCAGCGCGGCGCCGGTCATGCCATCGGCCAGCGACAGCTCGGTCAGGCGCGCCCAGCGTGCTGGCTCGGTGGCCGGGAACAGGCCGCCGCCGTGCACGGTGTCGAGGTACTCGCAGATCACGCGGCTGTCGAACAGCACCTGGCCGTCATCGGTGAGGAAGGTCGGCACCTGACCGAGCGGGTTGTTCGGGAGGATGCTCTCGTCGCGCTTCACCGGGCCGGCCGCGCTGGGCAGCTTCTCGATGCGGTCGGCCACGCCAAGTTCGTGGGCCACGACCATGCACTTGCGCACGAAAGGAGAGGCGGGGGAGAAGAAGATCTGCATGATGATGAAGCGATGTCTTTCAGGCGTTGTCGAAAGAGCCGTGGGCCATGTGCATGCCGGCCACCCAGCCGAAGGTTAGCGCAGGGCCGAGCGTGATTCCCGGCGCGGGGTACTCGCCGCCCATCACCGAGTGCATGTCGTTGCCGGCCACGTAGAGCCCGGCGATGGGCGCCCCTTGCGCATCGAGCGCGCGGGCGTGGCCGTCGGCACGGATGCCGAGCGCGGTGCCGATGTCGCCCGGGTACACCTTCACCGCGTAGAACGGTGCCTGCTGCACCGGCGCGAGACAGGCGTTGGGCTGGTGGTCGGGGTCGCCGAGATAGCGGTTGTAGGCATCGCTGCCCTTGCCGAACACCGGGTCCTGGCCTTGGGCGGCAAGCGGATTGAACTTCGCGACCGTGCGCGCCAGCCCGGCCGGGTCCACGCCCGCCTGCTGCGCGAGCGCTTCGAGCGTGTCGGCGCGGTAGAGATACCCGGCGCGCACCAAGTGCTCGCGCGGCCGGCCACCGGGGAGTGCGAGGCCCAGGCCCCACTTTTCCATGAAGGCGCTGTCGCACACCAGGAGCGCGGGGATGGCCGCGGCCTGCGCGTTCGCGCGGTACATGCCGCGCACGAACTCGTGGTACGAGGTCGATTCGTTGACGAAGCGCTCGCCGCGCGCATCGACCGCGATCAGCCCTGGCTTGGCGCGGTCCCACACCAGGTGCGGATAGCGCAGCACGCTGCCGTCGGGCCGCGTGAGCAACGAGACAGGCGCCCACAGCGCCGGTCCCGTGTGGCCGGTGCCGAGCACGCCGCCGGCCTGCTGCGCCATCGCGATGCCCTCGCCGGCATTGTCTGGGGGCGACATCGAATAGGGCCCCGTAGGCGCCGGGTAGTGTTGTTCGCGCAGGGCGGCATTCCATGGAAAGCCGCCCGTCGCGATGACCACCCCGCGCCGCGCGCGCAGCATCGTTTCCTTGCCGTCGCGCCGCACGCGCACGCCGGTGACGGAGCCCGCCGCATCTTTCTCCAGCGCCAGTGCCGGCGTGTCGAGCCAGAAAGGAATGCGCTGCGTCAGCACGCTGTGAAAGAGCCGCGCCGCGAGCGCGTTGCCCAGCAGCAACCGCGTGCCGCGGTGGTGGCCGCTCAGGCGGTCGCCAAAGTAGCGCAGCACCATCTTCGCGCCATGCTTCCACGACGCGAACGAACGCCAGACCGCAAGCAGGTGCTTCACGTCGGTCATGTTGACCATCATTCCGCCGAGCACGCAGAACTCGGGAAGGGGGTCGCGCAGCGTCTTGAAGTGCGGGCCGAGCAGCCGCCCGTCGAACTCCATGGGGTCGAGCGAGCGGCCGCCCATGGCGGCGCCTTCGCGGTCGGGGTAGTAGTCGGGCGAGTAGGTTCGCGCGGCCAGTTGCACGTCGGTGCGCTCACGCAGGTAGCGCAGTGCGCGCGGGCCCGCATCGAGGAATGCGTGGCGCAATTCTTCGTCACCTGCGGCACCCACGGTGTTCTGCAGGTAGGTCCAGGCTTTCTCGCGCGTGTCGGGATGGCCAGCCGCCTCGGCCTGGTCGTTGAGCGGCACCCACACGGCGCCGCCGGAGACGGCGGTCGAGCCGCCGATGCGGTCGGTCTTCTCGACCACCAGCACGTCGAGGCCTTCGAGCTTCGCGGTGAGCGCGGCAGACAGGCCGCCCGCGCCGCTGCCGATGACGACGACGTCGTACGTGGTCTTTTCTTTCTGTTGTTGCTGCGCCATCAGGACCCCGAACCGCCGAGCGACTTGCCGCCGTCGACGAACAGCACCTGGCCGGTCACGAAACAGGTGGCAGGCGATGCGAAGAAGGCCACCGCGTTGGCGATGTCTTCCGGCTTGCCGGCCGCGCCCGTGGGCTGCAGCGCAAGCTGCGCGGCCAGACGTTCGGGCGAGAGCGCGCGCAGCAGCGGCGTGTCGATCAAGCCCGGGGCGATGGCGTTGACCATGATGCCGTGCGGTGCGAGTTCCATCGCGCTGGCACGCGTGTAGCCGACCAGCCCGGCCTTCGAAGCGACGTAGTGCGCGTGGTTCTTCGCTCCGAGGTAGGCACGCGATGCGATGTTGACGATGCGCGCACCGCTCGCCATCTTGCGCGCGGCCTCCTGCGTGAGCGTGGCTACGGCCAGCAGGTTCACTTCGTACATGCGGCGGAAATCGGCCGAGGTCACGTCGAGAAAAGCACGCTCGTCGAAGATGCCGGCGTTGTTGACCAGCGCCGTGAGCGGCGGCAGCTGCTGCACCATCGCGCGCACGGCGGGTTCGTCGGTCAGGTCGATGGCGCGGCATTCGACGTCGAGGCCGGCGGCGCGCAGCCCCCGCGTTTCACGCTCGGCCAGTTCGCCGTTGAAGTCGGCCATGACCACGCGCCAGCCATCGCGCGCCATGCGCTCGACAATGGCGCGGCCCATGCCGCTGGCGCCGCCTGTCACGAGGACGAGCGGCTTCTCTGCACTGCTGCTGTTGTTCATGATTGTTCCGGCGTGCTGCGGTGCTCAGACCGCGAGATAACCACCATCGACCGGCAGCACCACGCCATTGACGTAGCTGGCCATCGAGGAGGCAAGAAAGACGACCGGCCCGGCAATTTCGTCGGCTTCGCCGTGGCGCTTGATGGGCACGCGGCTCAGGTACCAGTCGGTGCCGTGTTCGGTCTCGCGCTGGCCGGCCGTCATGTCGGTGACCATCAGGCCCGGCGCCACCGCGTTCACGCGCACGCCGTAGGGTGCGAGGTCTCGTGCCAGCACTTGCGTGAGCGAACGCACGCCACCCTTGGCCACCACGTAGCCGGCCGACGAGATGCCCGCGCCGAAGGCCACGATGGACGACAGGTTGACGATGTTGCCGTGTGAGCGCTTGAGCGCCGGCACGAAGGACTGCGAGACGTTGAACACGCCCTGCAGGTTGACCGACATCACGCGGTCCCAGGCCTCGCGCGCACCGGGTTCGTCGAACTTCGAACGCACCGAGATGCCCGCGTTGTTGACCAGCACGTCGATGTCGCCGTGCGACGCCGCAACGCGCACCGAGAGTGCATCGACCGCCGCCGCGTCGCTCACGTCGACGCTTTCGGCATCAGCGCGGCCGCCGGCTTCGCGGATCGATGCGGCCACCTGCTGCGCCGCCTCGAGGTCGCGGTCGACCACCAGCACGTGCGCGCCTTCGATCGCCATGCGGCGCGCGATGGCCTCGCCCAGGCCGCGCGCGGCACCGGTGACGAGCGAGAGTTTGTCTTCGAGGAGCATGAGATTCCCTTCGGGAAAAAGCGTTGCGGCGTCAGACGCCGAGGTAGGCGCGGCGCACCGCTTCGTCGTTCGCGAGCTGCGTGGCCGGGCCGTGCAGCGAGATCTCGCCGTTCTCCAGGATGTAGCCGTAGCTCGACACCGCGAGCGCCAGCTGCACGTTCTGCTCGACCAGCAGGATCGTGATCTTCTGTTCGCGGTGCAGGCGTTCAATGATCTCGAACATCTGCTCCACCAGCAGCGGCGACAGGCCCATCGACGGCTCGTCGAACAGCATCACGCGCGGCCGTGCCATCACGGCGCGGCCGATGGCCAGCATCTGCTGCTCGCCGCCCGACAGCGTGGCCGCCATCTGGTGCTGGCGCTCTTTCAGGCGCGGGAACATCGTGTAGACCGACTCCAGGTCGTTGCGAATGCCCGCGCGGTCGCGCCTCAGGTAGGCGCCCAGGTCGAGGTTCTCGCGCACGCTCATGTCGCGGAACACCTGGCGACCTTCGGGCACCTGCACGATGCCGCGCTGGACCAGCACGTCGGAACCGAGCTTGTCGATGCGCTCGCCGTCCAGACGCACCTCGCCCTCGGTGCAATCCACCAGGTTCGAGATGCAGTTCAGCGTGGTGGTCTTGCCTGCGCCGTTGCTGCCGAGCAGCGCGACGATCTCGCCTTCGGGCACGTCGACCGACACATTGCACAGCGCCTGGATGCGGCCATAGGCGGCCGAGATGGCGCGCAGGGACAACAATGCTTCAGCCATGCGCGGCTCCCTTCCCAAGATAGGCCTCGATCACGCGCGCATTGCTGCCGATTTCCGCAGGCGTTCCTTCCGCGATCTTTTCGCCGAAGGCCATGACGGTGATGCGGTCCGAGATGGACATCACGAGTTGCATCACGTGCTCGACCAGCAGCACGGTGATGCCGTCGCGCGCCACCAGCTCCTTCAGCAACCGGTCGAGGCTTTCGATCTCGCGGTTGCGCAGGCCCGCGGCCGGTTCGTCGAGCAGCAGCAGCTTGGGCTTGATGGCCAGCGCGCGCGCCAACTCCAGCAGCTTCTGGCGGCCGAAGTCGAGGTCGCGCGCCGGCTGATGGCGTTCGTCTGCCAGGCCGACGCGCTCCAGCAGGTGCATGGCGAAGTCTTCGGTGGCGCGGTCGGGGCGGCGCAGCAGCCGGCCCAGTGTGCCGGCACCGCGGGAGTGCGTGCCGAGCAGCACGTTCTCAAGCACCGACAGTTCGGCGAACAGCTCCAGGTTCTGAAAGGTGCGCGCAATGCCGAGCGAGGCCATGCGATGCGGCGACACGCTGGTGAGTTCGCGGCCTTCGAAGGTCACGCTGCCGCTGCTCGGCGTGTAGAAGCGCGAGATGCAGTTGAAGGTGGTCGATTTGCCCGCGCCGTTCGGACCGATGAGCGCGTGGATGCGGCCCTGCTCCACCTGGAACGAGAGGCCGTTCACCGCCTTGAGGCCGCCGAACACCACGCTGATGTCGCGCACATCGAGGAATGTGGTCGCGCTCATGCGTGCTTCTCCGCCACGTTCGCGCTTGCCACGCTGCTTGCGCGCTGCGACTTGCGGCGCGCCGCGAACAGCGACGCCATGCCCTTGGGCAGGAACATCATGAAGAGCATGAGGATGCCGCCGTAGATGATTTCCTGGTACGACGGGGCCTGCCGCAGCAGCTCCGACGCCAGGCCGAACACGATGGCGCCGGCCACCGCGCCGCGCACCGAGCCGAGCCCGCCGACCACCACCATCGTGAGAACCAGAATGGTGGTCTGAAAGCCCAGGCTTTCGGGATGGATGAACGAGGTGAACAGCGTGTACATGCCGCCCGCCACGCCCGCGAAGGCGGCCGACAGCACGAAGGCCGTGACCTTCACCGCGCGCGTGTTCACGCCCATGGCGATGGCCGCCACGTCACTCTCGCGCACCGCGCGGAACGACGAGCCCAGCCGTGAGCGCGCCAGCGCCACGGTGAGCCACAGCATCAGCGCTGCGATAGCGACCACGAAGGGATACGCCTGCAGGTCGTTCATGAGCTGGTAGCCGCCGAGCGAAGCCGGCTTCATCTGCAGGCCGTTCGATCCGTTGGTCACCTGCTCCCAGTTCAGGAACACCCATTGCATCGCCTCGCCGAAAGCGAAGGTGGCCAGCGCCAGGTAGATGTCGCGCATGCGCAGGGCCAGCAGGCCGATGACCCAACCCAGTGCGGCCGACAGCACGGCGCCCGCCACGATGGACACGAAGAACGGCGGCTGCCACTGGTTGTTGATGAGCCCGGCCGTGTAGATGCCGATGCCGAAGAAGGCCGCGTGCGACAGCGCGAACTGACCCGTTTCGCCGATGACCAGGTGCATGCCGAGCGCGAGCACCGAGAACACCATCAGCAGGTTGACCACGTACAGCACATAGCCGCTGGTGGTGAAGGGCAAGACCGCGAGCACCACGGCCATGCCGAGCAGCACGCCGCGGTCCCACCACGGAGAAGAAACCGACGACGCACTCATACCTTCTTCACCTGAGGCTTGCCGCCGAGCAGCCCTTGCGGACGCACCAGCAGCACCACCATGATCGCCACGAAGGGCGCGACCACGATGGCGTTGGACGAAATGAAAAGCCCCACCAGGTTCTCGACGATGCCGATGATGAAGCCGCCGACCACCGCGCCCGGCAAGCTGGTGAAGCCGCCGACGATGGCTGCCGCGTACGCCAGGATGGCGATGTGGCCGATGTCGGGCGTGATGAGAATCTTGGGCGTGATGAGCAGCGCCGAGATGGCCGAGATGACGCCCGTGAGCGCCCAGATCTGCATGCGGATCGAGCCGAGCTTGACGCCCACGATCTGCGCGCCGCGCGGGTTCATGCCCACCGCGCGCATGGCCTGGCCGGTGCGGGTGCGCGTGAACATCAGGTACAGCAGCACCATCACCACTACGGCCGAGCCGAAGATGGCCAGGTCGAGCAAGGTGAGCGAGGCCTGGCCGATCATGATCGGGTCTTGCGGCACCAGCGAAGGCAGCGAGCGCGGCGTGTCGCCCAGGCCGGTCTTGCGCACCAGGCCCTTGAGCAGGTACGCAAAGCCGAGCGTGGCAATCACCAGTTGTACGCCGACGCCGCGCGAGGCCGTCACGCGTTGCATCACCACGCGCTGGAACGCGGCGGCGAGCAAGGCGGTAACGGCGATGCTCGCGAGCACCGCGCCCCAGTAGGGCCAGCCCCACACCACCAGCGGGAAAAGCGCGGCGTAGCCGCCGGCCATGAAGATTTCGCCTTGCGAGAAGTTCGGCACGTCGGTGGTCTTGAAGACCATGACGATCGCCACCGCCAGCAGCGCGTAGACGCTGCCGGTGACGATGCCGGACAGCACGCCCTGCTGGACGAACAGCCAGATGTCGGAGAGGCTCATGAAGTGAATGCCCGTGCGCTCAGGGCTTGTAGGTCCACACGCTCTTGTAGCTGCCCGGCACCAGGGCCATGTTGCTGCCGTCGAACTTGATGTAGATAGCCGCCTCCTGCGCGGCGCGGTCCTGCGGGCCGAACTCGATCGGGCCGGCCATCACGCCGGACTCGAACTTCATGGTCGACAGCGCCGTGAGCACCTTCTCGCGCGTGGGGTTCGGGCCGGCCGCCTTCAGGGCGTTGACCACCGCCATCGCGGGCGGAATGCCGTAGGGCATGTAGGCTTGCGGATGGCCGGGCTTGGTCGCCAGGTCGGGGTAGGAGGCCTTGTAGAGGTCGTACACCCACTTCAGCTTGGGACCGCCGGGCACGTCGGCCAGCACTTCCTGGATGTAGACGTTCTTGAAGGCGTCCTTGTTGCCGACGTTCTCCACCAGCTGCTTGAGGTCGGCGGTCGAGTTGACGGCCAGCACGATCGGCTTGTTGAAGCCCAGCTCGAAGGCACGCTTGACGATCAGGCTCACCGGCCGTGCATAGGTGGTGAGCAGCAGCACGTCGGGGTTGGCGGCCTTGATCTTCAGCATCGGCGCGGTGACGTCGGTGATGTTCGGGTTGACCGACTGCACCTGCAGGTCGACGCCGCCCAGCGCCTTGGCCTGCGCCTGGGCCGACTCGAGGTTCCAGCCGCCGTAGGCGTCGTCGTGGTTGATGTAGCCAATCTTCTTCGCCTTGAGCTGTTCGCTCGCGAACTGCACCATCGAGCCGCCCACGGCGTGCTGCGAGATGGAGAACGCGCCGTAGATGTACTTCGAGGGCGGATACAACGCGCCGTCGCCCGAAGCGTTGAGCATCACCAACGGCATCTTCGCGCGCTCGACGTATTCGCGTGCACCCACCACGGCCGCCGAGCACGAGCCGCCGTTCAGCAGGAACACCTGGTCCTGCTCGGTGAGCTTCTTCACTGCGGCCAGCAGATCGTTGGCATTGCAGCGGTCGTCTTCCACCACGAGCTCGATCTTGCGGCCGTTCACACCGCCTTCCTTGTTGACCTTGTCGTAGTACATCTTCGCGGCGTTGATGACGTCGAAGCCGTAGTTCATCGACGCGCCCGACATCGGCGAGAACATGCCGATCTTGATGGTCTTGTCGGTGAGGCCGGGCTCCGACTGCGCGAACGCAGCGCCCGCCAGGGTGCACAGTGCGAGGGGTGCCAGGGCTGAAACCAGAAAGTTCTTCTTCATGAGCTGTCTCCGTTGGTATGGGTGAGTCGGTGGAAGGCGCTGCCCGCTTACTGCATGCGGTAGCCGCCATTGACGTCGATCACGTTGCCGGTGATGTACGCCGCATGCTCCGAGACGAGGTAATCGACCGCGCCGGCCACGTCATCCACCGTGCCGATGCGCCCGAGCGGAATGCTGGCGGCCGCGGCCGTGAGGGCGCCGCTGCTCTGCACGGTGCCGCGCAGCATGTCGGTGTCGATCAGGCCGGGGGCCACCGCGTTGACAGTGACGCCCATGTGGGCCGACTCGCGCGCCATCGCCTTGGTCAGGCCGAGCACCGCCGACTTGGCGCCGATGTACGTGGCGCTGGAGCGGTAGCCGCCGAGCTGCGCCGCCACCGAGCCGAAGGTGACGATGCGGCCATGCGCCACCGGCGCGGCCTCGCGGCGGCGCAGGTAGGCGCGGCCGCACAGGAACACGCTGCGCGCATTCACGGCGAAGGTGCGCTCCCAGTCGTCGAGCGTGGTGTCCTTGATGAGCGAGCGTTCGCCACCGGGCATCAGCAGGATGCCTGCCACGCAGACCAGCGCGGCGATCGGCCCGAGCTGGCTTTCGATGCCGTCGAATGCGGCCTCGACAGCGGCCTCGTCGCTCACGTCGAACTGGCGGAAGTGGTGGCCTTCGCCTAGCGATCGCGCCACGGTGCGGGCGTTGTCGCCATCGATGTCTGCCACGACGACGCGAAAGCCGCTGGCCGCGAGACGCCGGCAGACGGCTTCGCCGATGCCACGGCCGCCGCCGGTCACGAGGGCCAGCCGGCCGGGCGCTTGTGCATGATGTTCCGTCATGGAATGTGAAATCTCCGTGCCGCGTCATGCGGCGTGAAAGTGAGTCGAGGGCCGCATTGTGTATACATGAGCACTTTATTAATCCCGCATTTACCCTGATTTGTCGCCATATTCTCGACTTTCGCTGGCATCATGTATACCTGAAATGGACACACTCTCCCAACAAGTCACAGAGACGCTGCGCACCTGGATCCTTCACGGGCGACTCGCGCCCGGCACCCGGGTGGAGGAAGTGCCGATCGCGGAAAGCCTGAAGGTGTCGCGCACGCCGGTGCGCACCGCACTGGCCGCGTTGGCAATGGAAGGCCTGATCGACCACCAGCCGAAGAAGGGCTACCTGGTGCGCTCGTTCGCGCTCGAGGACATCCTCGCGGCGTACGAAGTGCGCTCGGTTCTGGAGGGGTTGGCATGCCGGCGCTTCGCGGCGCTGGGCGTGGACGAGTCAACCGCCGCGCTGCTGCGCGAGTGCCTGCGCGAGGGCGACGAGATCCTGGCCAAGGGCCAGTTGCTGGTCGAGGACCTGGCGCCCTACCAGCAGATGAACGTGAAGCTGCACAACGCGCTCATGCATGGCGCCGGCAACCAGTGGGTCATGCGTTTCGGCGCACAGGCACAGGCGGTGCCCTTCGCATCGGACCGGATCATGCTGTGGAACGACCACGGCGTGATCCTGCGTTCGCACGACGATCACCACCGCATCGTGCAGGCGGTGATTTCAGGCGATGCCGCGCGCGCCGAGCAGTTGATGCGCGAGCACGTGTATTACGCCGGCATCCTGCTGCGCGACAACTACCAGCGGCTGCTGGACGAGCGCAGCCGCGACGGGCTGCTGCCCACGCTCACGAACGAGCTCCCGGCTTCCTGATGCGCAGCATGCCCTCTTGCGCCGCCGACGCCACCAGGCGCCCGTCGCGCGTGTAGATGCTGCCGCGGCACAGGCCGCGCGCGCCGCCGGCGCTGGGCGAGTCGACCACGTAGAGCAACCAGTCGTCAAAACGAAAATCGCGGTGGAACCACATCGCGTGGTCCAGGCTGGCGGGGCGCACCCGGCCGCTCATGAAGCTCAGGCCGTGCGGCAGCATCGCGGCGCGCAGCAAGCCGTGGTCGGAGGCGTAGGCCAGCAGCGCGCGGTGCACCGTCAGGTCGTCGGGCAGCGGCGCGATGGCGCGCATCCAGATGGCGCTCTGGTTCTCGGTGGGGCGCACCTCGGGCCGCAGCAGGTCTTCGGGGTCGACGCGCCGGTACTCGATGCCGTGCGGCTGGATGGCCTTGGCGCGCCAGGGTTCGGGCAGGCGATCGCCGAGCGCGATGCGCTGGTCGAGTTCGCTGGCCAGGCCGTCGGGGCCCTCGACCTCGGGCATGGGAAACTGGTGCTCGACGCCCTCGTCCACGGTCTGGAACGAGGCCGACATTTCAAAAATGATGCGCTCTTGCTGGCGCGCCACCACGTGGCGCGTGGTGAAGCTGCGGCCGTCGCGCACGCGGTCGACGCTGTATTCGATGGGCGCGTGCTCGCCGGGCAGCAGGAAGTACGCGTGCATCGAATGCACGGGGCGCTCGGCGCCCACCGTGAGGCTGGCGGCCATGAGCGACTGGCCGAGCACCTGGCCGCCGAAGACGGCGGGCGTGCCGATGTCCTCGCTCTGGGCCAGGAAGCGGTCGCCGCCCAGCGGTTCGAGCTGCATGAGGGCGACGAGGTCGGCAACGAGGCGGGCGGCAAGGACGGGTTCGGGGGTCATCGGGGAAGATTTCTGGGCGAAAAAAGCAGCCCTCGACGATAGCAAAGGCCAGGCCTGCGCGCTGTCGCGGCCCGGTCAGCAGCGCCCGGCAGACCTACTTGAAGAAGCAGATGTCCAGCATCAGGCGCAGGCTGCAGCCGTAGTCCGTGCCGCCGTCGACGATGCGCACCGGCACGCCGGCCAGCAGCATCGCGCCGTCGGCGCCGTACACCAGCGGCGAGCGCTCGGCTTTGGCGAACGGGCCGCTGAGCGTTTCCTGCTCGACGTACTTCAGGTACTGGCGCCGCGAAAAATCGACCTCGTCGGCCGACTTCAGCGCCACTGCCGCGTAGCGCTTGCCGTAGACGGTACCGAAGTAACGCAGCACCGGCCCGGTGCGGTCGCCGTACTTCACCTCGGCCTTCGCGAAACCGGTCTGGACGAGGAAGTTGCGGTCTTCGGGCGTCAGGTCGGCGTCGAAGGCCATCAGCACGTACTGGCCTTCGAAGCTCTGGTTGCGCGCCACTTTCAGTTCGCCGATGAGCGCGGGCGCGATCTTGGTGCGGCCTTCCCAGCGCAGCAACGCGGCCACGGACGGGTCGCCATCGAACACGTAGTGGTACTTCTCGCCAGCGATGGCGACCTTGCGGCCGTCCTTGGCCGCGACGAAGCTCAGCACGCGGTCCTTGCCGTGGACGGGGTCACCCTCGGGGGTGCTGGCGCAGCCCATCTGCAACAGGCCGAAGGCGGCGCAGGCCAGCGCCAGGAAGAGGCGACGCGCGGGGGTCGGCAGCGAAGAAAAGAAAGGCACGGTGTGTCCGGGGTTCGAGTTCATCCAGCCCCGGACTCTAGCGCCGCGCCGCGCTCAACGGTCCAGGTCGACGCCGTCGGCCAGCAGCTTTTTCTGCAGCGCTGCCACATCGATCGCCGCGAAGCGCCCGCTGCCCAGCGACGCCGCCGCGGTGCCGGCCGCCTGCCCCATCACGAAACAACCGCCGCTGGCGCGTGCGGCCGACTGCCCCTCGTGCGTCATCGAGGCGCAGCGTCCGGCCACGAGCAGGTTGTCGACCGTCTGCGGCACGAGCATGCGCCACGGCAGGTGGTTGTAGGCGTTGGCTTCGTCGCGCGGAAAGGCCCACTCGATGCGGCCGTCGGCGTGCATTTCCATCGGCCAGGCGTTCAGGCCGATGGTGTCGTCGAAGGTGGCCGAGCCGAGGATGTCCTCGCGGCCCAGCGCGTACAGGCCCTGGATGCGCCGCGTCTCGCGGATGCCGACCTGCGGCGCGATCTCCACGATGGCCGACGGCGCAAAGCCCGGCACCTCGGCCTGCAGGAACTTGAAGTACGCGGCGATCTGTCGCCGGCCTTCGAGTTCGCCTTCGCTGAGTTCGCGCGCATCGACGCCGTTCATCGCGCGGCCTTCGGCGTTGCGGATCTGCGTGACGTTGGCGCGCCACTCGCGCGGGTCCTTGTTGGGCCGCAGGATCGCGCCTTCGCGCGGAAAGCTGTACTTGCCCGGATGCTGCTGCTCGGCGCGCGCCATGAAGCCGTTGATGGCCGAGAACTCGCCCACCGCTTCCAGCGCGGCCGGCGCGTCGACCTGGCCGATGCGGAACATGGTGGTCGGGAACAGCCCGCTGCCGTGGCCGTCGCCCACCTCGAAGGGCACGCCCGCGAAGGCGGCCACGTCGGCGTCGCCGCTCGCGTCGATGAAGGCGTTGGCGCGGATCGCCTGGCGGCCCGACTTGGTCTCGACCACCAGCGCGGCGATGCGCGCGCCGTCGTGCAGCACCGCTGCGGCATACGCGTGGAACAGCATCTGCACGCCGGTCGCCTCGAGCAGCTGGTCTGCGGCCAGCTTGTAGGCCGAGGTGTCGTACGAGCGCACGCAGATGCGCCCGCCCATGCCGTTCTGCGGCGCGTTCATGCCGTTGAAGCCGGCGATGCGTTCGATGAGTTCGTCGACCACGCCGCGCACCAGCTGCGTCATTTCGCCGCGGCGCTTGCCGTACAGGCCCGCGAAGTTGGTCACGCCGCCTGCGGTGCCCATGCCGCCGAGAAAGCCGTAGCGCTCCACCAGCAGCGTGCGCGCGCCATGGCGCGCGGCGCTCACGGCGGCGGCAATGCCGGCGGGGCCGCCGCCGACGACCACTACGTCGAAGTCGCCGAACACGGGCAGCGCGCGCGCCGGTTCGGTCAGGGTGTGCTGTTGCTGCGCCGTCGCCATCACTGGATCTTGATG
Source organism: Variovorax sp. Root473 (assembly GCF_001426505.1). Classification (GTDB taxonomy): domain Bacteria; phylum Pseudomonadota; class Gammaproteobacteria; order Burkholderiales; family Burkholderiaceae_C; genus Variovorax. The sequence goes on along the minus strand of NZ_LMEV01000020.1, from coordinate 213,755 downwards.
CCGCGCGTGGAAATGATCTTGCTCATGATCGCCGCCTCTTCCTTCACGCGCGTGCGCATGCCGTCCGGCGAGGTGCCCACGGCCTGCCAGCCCTGCTCGAAGAGCTTGCGGCGCACGTCGGGGTCTTTCATGACGATCTCGATCTCGCGGCTGATGCGGGCCTGCGCGGTCTTCGACAGGCTGGCCGGGCCGAGCAGCGCCACCCACACCTCGAGGCTGAAGTCTTTCACGCCGGCGTCGGCCAGCGGGGCGATCTCGGGCACCAGCGCGCTGCGTCCGCCCGTCAGGCCCACGGCCTTGAGCTTGCCGGCGCGGATCTGCGGCATGGCCACGCCTGGCGGGATCAGGCCCATCTGCACCTGGTCGCCCAGCATGGCCGTGACGACCTGCGGGTTGCCCTGGTAGGGCACGTGCTCGGGCTTGAAGCCATTCACGCGGCTCTTGAGCAGCTCCATGCCCAGGTGGCCGACCGAGCCCACGCCCACCGAGCCGTAGTTCCACTTGTCGCCGGCCTGGCGCGCGGCATCGAAGAAGGCGGCGCCCGAGGGCAGGCTGTTCTGCGCCACGAGCACCAGCGGCGCGGTGGCGATCAGCGACAGGTAGCTGAAATCCTTCGCCGGGTCGTACGGCAGCTTGGGGTACAGCATCTTCGACGACGTGAGGTTGCCGTTGATGACGATGCCCAGCGTGTGGTCGTCGGTGGCCTTGGCCACCTGGTCGGCCGCGATGTTGCCCGAGGCACCGGCCTTGTTGTCCACCACGACCGGCTGGCCCAGCGCGCGGGACAGTGGCTCGGCGATGGTGCGCGCCGCGATGTCGGGCGTCGATCCGCCGGGGAAACCCACCAGCAGGCGGATCGGCCGGGTCGGCCACGCGGGGGTGTCGGCGCTGGCGGACAGCGGCAACGCCGCGGTGGCGGCCAGGCCGCAGGCGATCAGGAGGGCTCTCTTGGTGGCTTGCATGGAAAAAGACAGTTAAAAGGTAAACAAAAATGCAAAGAGAGGCAGCTTAACTGGCGCGCCGAGCCCAGGGCAAGGCGCACTCTCTTCAGTCGAGGCTGATGTTGCCCCGGCGCACCAGCTCGCCGTACACCTTCGACTTGGCCTCGGCGGTGCGCTCGATCTCCTCGGGCGACCAGGCCAGCGGCTCGAAGGCGAAGGTGTCGAAGCGGGCGCGGATGTCGGGGTCGGCGATGACCTTGGCCACGTCGGCGTTGATCTTCGCCTTCACGGCCGCCGACACACCCTTGGGCGCGAGCAGCGACACGAAGGAGTTGACCTCCAGCGAGGCCGGGCCGCCGGCCTCGGCCATCGTGGGCACATCGGGCATCTGCGGGATGCGCTTGGGCGCGGCCACGGCGATGTAGCGCAGCTTGCCGGCCTTGTAGATGCCCTGGCTCGACGGAATGCTCGCGAAGGCCCACGGCACCTCGCCCGTGCCGACGTTGGAATACAGCTGCGACACCTCGCGGTACGGCGCGTGCCGCATGCGGATGCCCGTGAGCGCCTCGAGCTGCTGCGCGCCCAGGTGGCCCGGGCTGCCGACGCCCCACGAGCCGTAGACCACGCCTTCGGGGTTGGCCTTGGCGGCGGCGATCAGGTCGCCCATGGTCTTCCACTTCGACTCGCTGCCCACGGCCACGAAGAAGGGCGTGCGGAACAGCGAGGCGACCGGGTCGAAGTGCTGCAAGGTCACGAAGTTGCGCGACTTGTACAGGTGCGGCAGCGCGGCGATGTGCTCGCTGTCCAGCTGCAGCAGCGTGTAGCCGTCGGGCGCGGCGCGGCGCGCCTGGTCGATGGCGATGAAACCGCCGCCACCGGGCCGGTTGTCGACCACCACGCGCTGGTTCCACAGGCGCGAGAGCTTGTCGGACACCAGCCGAAGCACGGCGTCGGGGCCGCTGCCGGCCGCGAACGGGGTGATCAGCGTCACCGGCTTGCTCGGGTAGTCGCTGCCCTGCGCCCACGCGCCGGAAGCGGCGGTCAGGGCGAGGACGGCGGTCGTCAGCAATGCGCGTGGAAAGTTCATGGGTTGTCTCCTGGGCCTTCGGCCTCGTGGGTGAAATGAAAGATGACGTTGAGGGGAACGCATGTCAGTTATCCAGCGTCGCCCCTTGCCAAGAACCCCGCGGAACCGGCTTTGCCGGGCCGCTGGGGTTGCCCCCGGCGAGGGGGTTGGCGGACCTCGCGCAGCGAGGGTAGCCTGGGGGAGAGCTTCATTCCAGGCAGTGCTCGGGCCGCCAGGCATAGAGCCATTCGACCGCATCGTAGAAACGTTCGGGCGTGCGCCCGGTCCACAGGCTGTTGCGCACGAGACGCTCCACGCCTTTGGCGTGATACAGGCGCCCCATCTCGCGCACCGACAGCACGACGCGCGCGCAGCGTGCGATGCGGGCCTGTTCGTAGCGCTGGAAGGCGGCGGCCATGTCGAAGTCGCAGGCTTTCACGGCCTCGCCGAGCGTCACGGCGTCTTCGAGCGCCATGCAGGCGCCCTGCGCAAGGTACTGCATCATGGGATGCGCCGCGTCACCCAGCAGCGTGGCCGGGCCGTGGCTCCAGCGTTCGACGGGGTCGCGGTCGGCGGTGCTCCAGCGGCGCCACGAGGTCGGGCGGTCGAGCAGCTGGCGCGGGCGCGCATGCACGCCTTCGAAGTACGACAGCACCTCTTCCTTGCTGCCGTCGGTCACGCCCCACTCTTCTTCTTCACGGCTGTGGAAGGTGACGACCAGGTTGTACTGCTCGCCGTGGCGCAGCGGGTAGTGCACGAGGTGGCAATTCGGGCCGGCCCACACGACGGGCGCGTTCCATTGCAGGTCGGCGGGCATGTCGGCCGCAGGCACGACGGCGCGGTAGACCACATGGCCCGACACGCGCGGCGCGTCGCCGATGAGCTTGGCGCGCACCACCGACTTCACGCCGTCGCAGCCCACGATGGCGTCGGCCTGGAAACGGCGGCCGTCGCGCGTGACGGCGGTGACGCCGTGCGCGCCGGTGTCGATCGTCTCGACCTGCGCCGAGGTGTGGAAGCGGATCAGCGGATGCTGCTTCACCGCCGCATGGATCGCGCCATGCAGGTCGGCGCGGTGGCTCACGGCATACGGATTGCCGAAGCGCGCGCGGAAGGCCTCGCCGACGGGCACCGAGGCCACCTCGCTGCAGTCGACCGCATCCATCATCACGAGCCGGTCGGTGAACACCGAGCTGCGGCGCACGGCCTCGCCCACGCCCAGCGCGTCGAGTGCCGCGAAAGCGTTGGGGCCGAGCTGCAGGCCGGCACCGATCTCGCCAATGACGGCGCTCTGTTCGAGCAGGTCGATGGTCACGCCCAGGCGCGCGAGCGCCAGTGCGGCGGCCATGCCGCCGATGCCGCCGCCGACGAGCAGCACGGAAGGAGGGTTCTTCGAGGGAGTCATGCGCGGGCCGGGGCGATCAGTCGATGCGCACCGTGAGCGACGGCAGGCGCTCGATGCTGACCTTGATCGTCTGGCCCGGCTTCACCGCGCCCACGCCTTCGGGCGTGCCCGTGAAGATCAGGTCGCCGGGCTGCAGCGCGAACAGGGTCGAGAGGTTGGCGATGACTTCGTTCACCGACCAGATCAGGTGCGTGATGTCGCTGTTCTGGCGCACCTGGCCGTCCACTTCGAGCGTGATGGCGCCGGCGTTGATCTCGCCCACGTCGGCCAGCGTGCGCAGCGGTGCAATGGGCGCCGAGAAGTCGAAGGCCTTGCCAATTTCCCACGGGCGGCCGGCTTCGCGCATCTTCATCTGCAGGTCGCGGCGCGTCATGTCCAGGCCGACGGCGTAGCTGTGGATGTGGCTGGCGGCCTGGTCGACCGGGATGTCCTTGCCGCCCTTGCCGATGGCGACGACCAGTTCGGCTTCGTAGTGGTAGTTGCTCGTGAGCGGCGGGTAGGGAATGGCTGCGGTGGCGCCTTCGGCCACGGGCACGACCGAGGCGTCGTCGTTGGGCTTGCAGAAGAAGAAGGGCGGTTCGCGGTCGGGGTCGAAGCCCATCTCGCGCGCATGCGCTGCGTAGTTGCGGCCCACGCAGTAGACGCGGCGCACGGGGAACTGCTGGTCGGAGCCGACGATGGGCAGGCCGACGATGGAGGGGGGCGTGAAGACGAAGGACATGGAAGCTCCTGCCGCGGGGGACGGCACATCAGACAAACAAGAAAAAGAGGGAAGGACGGTCGCCGCGCTGTCAGGCGTCTTCGAGGAAGGCTTCGCGCAGGATGCCCATGGCCTGCTGCACGGGACGGTCGGAAAAGCTGAAGAGCACGGTGTCTTCGCTCGGCGACGACAGGCGCAGCGGCGCCCACGACGGCACGACGAAGGTGTCGCGCGGGCCGAAGTCGAAGCGCTGGCCGGCGATCTCGGCCGTGCCGTGGCCTTCGACCACGCTGTAGACGGTGCCGTCGGTGGCGCGATGCGCCTGGCCGGCGAAGCCCTTGGGCAGCAACTGCAGCTGGGTCGAGATGGTCGGCATCGGCGAGCCGCCCGTCAGCGGGTTGATGTAGCGCAGCTTGTGGCCCAGCCAGGCATCGGGCGCCTCCTGCTTCTGCAGTTGCGCCAACGCCTCGCGGCTGCGCAGGTAGGGGTAGTTGAAGATCGGCGAGGTGGCCGAGGTGTGGTCGTGCCGCACCGGCACCATGTTGTGGCCGAAGCGCGCGAGGCTGTGGCCTTCGGGCCGCGCCACGTGCTGCACCTTGGCGTCGTCGTTCTCGGCAAAGCCGGCATCGAAGAAGCGAAGCATCGGAATGTCGAGGCCGTCGAGCCACACCACCGGCTCGGTCACGCCTTCGATGCCTTCGTTGCCATGGTCGTGCCAGGCCCACGAGGGCGTGATGATGAAGTCGCCGGGGTGCATCGTCGTGCGCTCGCCGCCCACGGTGGTGTAGGCGCCCTTGCCGTCCACGATGAAGCGCAGCGCCGACTGCACGTGGCGGTGCGAGGGCGCGACCTCGCCGGGCATGATGAGCTGCAGGCCGGCGTAGATCGACTGCGTGATCGACGCGTTGCCCGGCAGGGCCGGGTTCTCGAGCACCAGCACGCGCCGCACGGCCTCTTCGGCGGTGATGAGGTCGGCCGATTCCATGAGCAGCGGGCGGATCTCGTCGTAGCGCCACAGCGCGGGCACGCACGGACTCTTGGGCTCGCGCGGCACCAGCACGTGCAGCGACTCCCACAGCGGCGAGAGGTTCAGCGGGCGGATGCGGGCGTAGTAGTCGCGGCGCTCGGCGGCGTTGGCCGGTGCGCTGACGGCATGGGAAGAAGCGGGGTTCATGGGGTCGGTGTCTCCGTTGGCGGCATTGTTGTCCCGCCCCACTATTTGCTCAAGACCGCGTGTCAATACACGGAATTCGAAATTTAGATAATGGTGTCTTTCGCCTTCAGGGCTCCGTCCCGCCCCACCCCATGTCCAAGCTCGATCTCGAATGGCTCGCCGTGTTCGACGAGGTCTACAAGACCGGCAACGTCACCAAGGCGGCCGAGCGCCTGGGCATGGCCCAGGCGGCGGCCAGCACGGCGCTGAACAAGCTGCGTGCGCACTTCGACGACCGCCTGTTCACCCGCACGGCGCAGGGCATGCAGCCCACGCCGCATGCCGAGCGCATCTACCCGAACCTGCGCGAGGCGCTGGCCCAGCTCGCGCAGGCCCAGGGCAACCGCAGCAGCTTCGAGCCGGCGCAGGCGCAGCGGCGCTTTCGCATCTGCATGACCGACATCAGCGAGGTGGTGCTGCTGCCCGGCCTGCTCGACCACCTGCGGCACACGGCCCCGGGCGTGCACATCGAGACCGAGATCATCTCGACCCACAGCGGCCGCCGGCTGCAGGACGGCGACGTGGACCTGGCCGTAGGCTTCATGCCGCAGCTGGACGCGGGCTTCTACCAGCAGGTTTTGTTCATGCAGAACTTCGTCTGCCTGGCGGCACAGAACCATCCGCGCATCGGCGCCAAGCTCACGCGCAAGCGCTTCGAGGAAGAGGCGCACGCGGTGGTGTCCAGTTCGGGCACGGGGCACGCCATCGTCGACACGACCATCGCGCGCCTGGGCCTGAAGCGCAACGTGGTGGTGCGGCTGTCGAGTTTTTTGAGCGTGGCGCGCATCGTGGCCCACACCGAGCTGATCGTCGTGGTGCCGCGCATCCTGGGCAACGTGCTGGCCACGCAGGAGCCGGTGAAGGTGCTGGCGCCGCCGTTCACGCTGCCGGCCTACGCGGTCAAGCAGCACTGGCACGAGCGCTTTCATGCCGACCCGGGCAACGCCTGGCTGCGCCGCACGCTGGCGCAGCTGTTCAGCGGCAGCTGAACGGCGCCAAAGGGCGCCCGGGCGCTCGCATAATCGCGGCTCCCCACCCACAGCCCACAGAAAAAAAGGCGCCCCATGTCTTCCATCACCCTCCGGTTCCTGGCCGAACCCAGCACCGTCAACTTCGGCGGCAAGGTCCACGGCGGCACGGTCATGAAGTGGATCGACGAGGCCGGCTACGCCTGCGCCACCAGCTGGGCCAAGCGCTACTGCGTCACCGCCTTCATCGGCAGCATCCGCTTTCACCGGCCGATCATGATCGGCGACCTGGTCGAGGTCGAGGCCCGACTGGCCTACACCGGCAAGACCAGCATGAACATCTCGGTCGAGGTGCGCAGCGGCGACATGAAGGGCGGCGTGATGGAGAAAACCACCGAATGCCTGATCGTTTTTGTCTCTGTCGATTCCCATGGCCGGCCACTGCCGGTGGAAGCCTTCGTGCCCGGAACGCCTGGCGAAATGGCCTTGGCCGAGCGCGCCAAGTCGCACCTCGACGCCAGCCGCGCTGCCGGCGGCACGCCCTGAGCCTGAGCATGGAGATAGGCGACGCGCCCTAACCACGGGGCGCCCGGGCGGCTAGAGTCGTGCGCTTGCCCCAAAGGAACACACCGCATGGCTACCTCCAGAGACGACGACAGCAGCAAGAGCGACAACTCCTCCGACCGCATCAAGGACTCGGCCCAGCAGATCTGGCTGGCCGGCCTCGGCGCCTTCGCCAAGATGCAGCAGGAAGGCAGCAAGGCCTTCGAGGCGCTGGTCAAAGATGGCGCCGGCATGCAGAAGAAGACCCAGCAGGCCGCCGAGGAAACCCTGGCCCAGGCCCAGCAGCGCATGGCTGGCTTCGCCAGCGAGTTCGGCACCAAGGCGGCCGGCCAGTGGGGCAAGCTCGAGAACATCTTCGAAGAACGCGTGGCGCGCGCGCTCGAAAAACTCGGCGTGCCCTCGGCCGCCGACGTGGCCGCGCTGCAGGCCCGCATCGAGGCGCTCGAGGCCCAGCTCAAGCAGCGCGATGCCAAGTCCGCCGCCACGGCACCTCGCAAGTCCACCGCGCGCAAGGCTGCGCCCGCCGCCGCCAAGAAGGCCCTGCGTCGCACCAAGGCCGGCTGACATCGTTCTGTAATTGCGGCGCTGCACAAAAAATCAGCACCGCAAAACATGCCCCGCACCGTTCATGGTGCAGCGCACATGCGCTAGAGTGCCCCCAGAGACCAAGAGAAACCACGGGGGCACCGACATGGCAAAGAAGGCGCCACGCCGCACTGCGCAACGCATCCTCGAAGCCGCACTGGATTTGTTCAACCGCTTCGGGGAACCGAACGTGTCGACCACGCTGGTGGCCGGCGAGCTGAACATCAGCCCCGGCAATCTCTACTACCACTACCCCGCCAAGGAAGAGCTGATCAACAAGCTCTACGAAGGCTACGAAGCCGAGCTCCACGAGCTGCTGCACGCCAGCGAAGGCGTGCACGACGTGGAGGACGCGTGGTTCTTCATGCACAGCCTGTTCGAGCTGATCTGGCGCTACCGCTTCCTGTACCGCGACCTCAACGACCTGCTGAGCAAGAACCGCCACCTGGAGACCCAGTTCCAGCTCGTGCTCAAGCACAAGGCACGCGCCATCCGCCAGCTGATCGCCGGCCTGAGCCGCGCCGGCCACCTGGACATCGACGCGCACGAGGTCGACACGCTGGCCCAGAGCATGGTCGTGGTGCTGACCTACTGGCTCAGCTACGAGTACGTGCGCAACCCGCGCCAGGCGCTGGAGCCTGCGCACGCGCAAGGCGCACTGATGCGCGGCGGCCACCACACGCTGCACCTGCTCGCGCCCTACCTCGCACGCGAGCAGCGCCGCCACCTGCTGGCGCTGAGCAACGCCTACAACGGTGAGAACGCCGCCAGCAGCAATCCCAGTCCCGTGCCACCGACGGTCGATATGGCGGCCTAGAACATCCCATGCCCCACTCCGATTTCAAACCGTTCTCGCTGCTGTCCGCCAGTCCTGCCGCGGCCACTGCAGGCTCCGCCGGAACCGGCACCGAACCCTGGACGCCTCTTCCCTACCCCGACGTGCCCCGCTACGACGCGCGCAGCCTGCGCACGCACTGGCCGCGCCTGCATGCCGGCCACGCGCTGCCGCCACCTGCGCCCGACGCGCCGTTGGCCGAAGGCTGGGCGCTGTACCACAGCGGCGAATTCGAACGCGCCGCCGCCCTCGGCCTGCTGCACGGCCCCGACGGCCTGGCGCTCGCCAACCAGGCGACCGCGATCTACGCCAACTACCTGGAACCGCGCGAGGCCGTGCGGCTCGCGCTGTTCCGCCAGGTCATCGAACGCGCCGGTGCACAGGTCGCCATCGAGCCCGACAACTGCCAGGCACTCTACTGGCAGGCCTATGCGCTGGGCCGCTACAGCCAGGGCATCAGCGTGGCGCGTGCGCTGGCGCAGGGCCTGGGCACCAAGCTCAAGGGCGCGCTGGAGCACGTGATCGAACTTCAGCCGGAACACGGCGACGCGCACCTCGCGCTGGCCGCCTTCCACGCCGAGGTGATCGACAAGGTCGGTGCGCTGGTCGGGCGCATGACGTATGGCGTGCGCGCCGACACATCGATCGAGCTGTTCGAGCGCGGGCTGGCGCTGCACCCCCATTCGGCGGCCGGGATGATGGAGTACGCGCGTGCGCTGCTGATGCTGCACGGCGAGTCGCGCACGGGCGAGGCGAACAGGCTGTTTGAGAAGGCCGCGGCGCTGACGCCGGCGGACGCGCGCGAGCGGCTGGACGTGGAACTGGCGCGCGCAGGCCTGACCGAATGAAGCGCCGAGTGCTTGCCGTTGGTACCAGTTGGTACCAATCCATTTAAGATGCGCGCTTTCTGACCTTCTTCCTGACCGCCATGTCCGACCTCAACGCCCAATTCGAAGCCGCCCAGGCCAACTCCAAGCTGTTGGCCGAGCGCCCCGACAACCCGACGCTGCTGAAGATCTACGGTCTTTTCAAGCAGGCGACCGAAGGCGACAACACCGCCAAGAAGCCCAGCTTCAGCGACATCGTCGCGCGCGCCAAGTGGGACGCATGGACGGCCCAGAAGGGCGCCACGACCGACGAGGCGAAGCAGAAGTACATCGACCTGATCGAATCGCTGCGAGGCTGACCCGCAACGCCAGCTACCCGACGATCCCCCGCGCCTGCAATGCGGCGATCTGCTCAGTACTCAACCCGATCTCCTTCAACACCGCCTCCGTGTCCGCCCCCAGCGCCGGCGCATTGCGCCGGTGGCCGGCGGGCGTGAGCGACAGCTGGGGCACGAAGCCCGGCACGGCGAGCGCGCTGCCGTCGGGCATCTTCACCTCCTGCAGCATGCCGCGCGCGGCGTAGTGCGGGTCGGCCGCGATGTCGGCGATGGTGTAGATGCGCCCGGCCGGCACATGCGCCGCATCGAGCGCGGTCAGCACTTCGCTCACCGTGCGCTGCGCGGCCCAGTCGCCGATGGCGGCGTCGAGCATCTCGACCTGCGCCACGCGCCCCGTGTTGCCCGCCAGCGCCGGATCGGCCGCGAGGTCGGGCCGGCCGATGCAGGCCATGAGCCGCTTGAAGATGCTGTCGCCGTTGCCCGCGACGATGGCGTAGCCGCCGTCGGCGCAGCGGTAGGCATTGGTGGGCGCAATGCCCGGCAGCGCGCTGCCGGCCGCCTCGCGCACCGCACCGAAGGCACTGTACTCGGGCAGCAGGCTTTCCATGCAGTTGAAGACCGCCTCGTACAGCGCGACATCGACCACCTGGCCCCGGCCCTTCGGGAATTCGGCGCTCACGGTGGCGTGGCGGTGCTGCATGGCCATCAGCACGCCGATCACGCCGTGCAACGAGGCCAGCGTGTCGCCGATCGACACGCCCACGCGCACCGGCACGCGGCCCGGCTCCCCCGTGAGATGGCGCAGCCCGCCCATGGCCTCGGCCACCACGCCGAAGCCGGGGCGGTCGCGATAGGGGCCGGTCTGGCCGTAGCCGCTGATGCGCAGCATCACGAGCGCGGGGTTGGCGGCCAGCAGGTCGTCGGGGCCGAGGCCCCAGCCTTCCATCGCACCGGGTCGGAAGTTCTCGACCAGCACATCGGCCTCGGCCGCGAGCTGGCGCACGATGGCCTGCGCCTCGGGCTCGCGCAGGTCCAGTGCCACCGAGCGCTTGTTGCGCGACTGCACCTGCCACCACACGGAGGTGCCGTCCTTCAGCAGCCGCCAGGTGCGCAGCGGGTCGCCCGCACCCGGCGGCTCGATCTTGACCACGTCGGCGCCGAAGTCGGCCAACGTGCGCGCCGCGAAGGGGCCGGCGATCAGTTGCCCGAGTTCAACGACCTTGAGGCCGGCCAGCGGGCCTGCAGCGGGAGAAGGAGAAGAAGAGCTGTGCGTCATGGCGCCGAGTGTGCCTCGGCGCCGCCCGGTTCATGCACAGCGACGCGGCGAATCAGGCGAGGCGAGTGCTGCGCCCCGGCGCCTCGAGCAGCGCATCGAGGTTGCGCGCGATCTTCTGCTCGATCTGGCCGCTGAAGCTGCTGAACAGGAAGCCCAGCGTCGCTTCGATCCGGAAGGTGTCGCCCGTGATTTCAAACGTGCCGTCGATGCCCGCGCGGCTGAACTGCGCGACGTCGCCGTTGGCGCCCTCGGTGTAGGTGAATTCGAGACCGTAGTCCTGCTCGACCTGCTGCACCCATTGGCGCGCGACTTCGCGGGCGCCGGCCATGCCCAGCGTGTGGTTGCGTTCGATATGGATGTCAGACACCGTGATCTCCGTTGTTGTGCGTGTGCTCAGCGCGGTCGAACCGCGTGTGCAGGATGCCGGTGGCCGCCTGCAGCGCGCTGCGGCGCTCTTGGTCGGTCGGCAGCGCGGCGATGCGCCGGACCTCAGTGTAAAAGCGCGGCCAGTCGCGGCCCTCGCGTTCGAACAGCGCTTCGAAGCCCGGCACCAGGTCGTCGTAGGCGCCCTGCGCACCGAAGGCCGCATTGTTGGCGCGCGCCACCCAGCCGTCGTAGGCGTTCTGGCGCGGACCGGTCCATGCCGCCTTCAGCGCGGCATAGCGCGCGCGGAAGTCGGCCAGGGCGGCCTGCTTCTGCGCCTCGACCTTCGCCCAGTCCTTGGCCTTGGCTTCGGGCGACTCGTACACCTGTGTGAGCGCGCGGCGCGTGTTGAGCGCGAGCGCCCGGAAGTCCTGCCGCTGCGCATTGAACTGCGCATACTCGGCGCGCGCTGCCTCGCCGGCTTCGCGCTGCAGCCACAGCGCGCCACCGATGCGCTCGACGGCCGTGGCGTACGACTCGTTGAACACCGTGTCGCCCGACACGTAGAGCACCTGGTGCGCCAGCTCGTGGAACACGAGGCGCGCCAGCTCGCCCTCGGGGTAGCCGATGAAGGTGGACAGCAGCGGATCGCCGCCGGCCCAGTTCATCCAGCCCAGCGTGGAGTAGGCCGGCACGGGGTACACGGCCACTTCGAGGCCGTTGGCCTTCTGCGCCTCGGCCTCGGTTTTTGCGGCGGCCTCGTCGTAGTAGCCACGGTAGCCCACGCAGCCCGCGACCGGGAAGCACCAGCTCTTCAGCGTGAGCGAATACGGCGGCGCGGCCACCACGTTCCATACGGCGGCGGGGCGATGCAGGTCGGCGTACGCGGTGTAGCTGGCGTTGTCGGGCAGACCAAGTTCGCTCGACGCGAAGCGGCGGATGCGCTGCGCGAGTTCGAGCTTGGCCTTGAGCGGCGCCCCCACGGTCGGGTCGGCCAGCCATTCGGGCACGGGCCTGGCCGCGCGCAGGATGTCGAGGTGGCCGTTGGCCGATTGCCAGTAGTAGCCGAGGTCGGCGCAGCCACTCAAGAAAAGCGCGCTGGCCAATGCCAGCGCAGGCGCACCCGGCCGCGGCATCACACCTTTTCGACCTGCACCAGGCAGTCGTAGAAAGTCGGCCCGCGACCGATGTCGGTCAGGCGCTGGCTGGTCAGTTCGTTGATGTTGGTGCCGTCCATGCCGAACTTGCGCCACCAGATGCCCATGCCGTGCACCACGCCCTGGCGCGCGCGACGCGACACCTCGGCGCGGCAGCGGTGCTCGCCGCGCTGGTTGAACACGCGCACCGTGGCGCCGTCCTCGATGCCGCGCGCGGCGGCATCGTCGGCGTGGATCTCCAGCAGCGGCTCGACCTCGATGGCCCGCAAGCTCGTCACGTTGACGAAGGTCGAGTTGAGGAAGTTGCGCGCCGGCGGCGAGATCATGGCCAGTGGAAACTCGGTCGAGCTGCCGGCCGGCTCCCAGTTGGGCACGTGGTCGGGCAGGCCGTCGATGCCCATGGCCTGCAGACGCTCGCTGAAGAATTCGCAGCGGCCCGAGGGCGTGGGGAATTTGCCCTCGGCGAACGGCGCCTCGGCCAGCTTCAGGCTGGTGAAGCCCTGCGCGCGCAGTTGCTCGAAGTCGATCACGTCGTCGGCGAAGGCGGTGCGGCACAGCGACTCGTCGCCCTCGGCAAAGCAGGGTTCGTCGAAGCCCATGCGGCGCGCCAGCTCGCGGAACACCCAGGCGTTGCTGCGGGCCTCGCCGCGCGGCGCGACGGCCGGCTGGTTCAGCAGCACGTCGGTGTGGCCGTAGCTGCAGTGGATGTCCCAGTGCTCCAGCTGCGTGGTGGCGGGCAACAGGTAGTCGGCGTAGTCGGCGGTGTCGGTGCGGAACTGCTCCAGCACCACCGTGAAGAGGTCTTCGCGCGCGAAGCCCGCCACCACCTTGGCCGACTCGGGCGCCACCGCAACCGGGTTGCTGTTGTAGACCACGACGGCTTTCACCGGCTTGGCGGTGTCGAGCAGCGCATCGCCGATGGTGCTCATGTTGATGGTGCGCGGCGTGCGCCCGGCCAGCAGATCGGGGCGCTGCAGCGCGGCGCGGTCGACCGGGTAATGGCCCGAGCTGCTGAGCAGCAGGCCGCCCGCCCGATCGCGCCAGGCGCCGACCAGCGCCGGCAGGCAGGCGATGGCGCGCGCCGCATTGCCGCCGCCGCGCACGCGCTGCATGCCGTAGTTCAGGCGGATCGCGGCCGGCCTGGTCGTGCCGTAGGCCTGGGCCAGCGCCACGATCTGTGCCTCGGGAATGCCGCAGACCTCGGCCGCGCGCGACGGTGGCCATTGCAGCGCGCGCTCGCGCAGCTGCTCCCAGCCCAGCGTGTGGTTGGCGATGTAGTCGTGGTCGAGCCAGTCGTGCACGATGAGTTCGTGCATGAGCGCCAAGGCCAGCGCGGCGTCGGTGCCGGGCAGCAGCGCGATGTGCTCGTCGCACTTGTCGGCGGTTTCGGTCTTGCGCGGATCGATGCACACCAGCCGCGCGCCGGCGCGCTTGGCGGCCTGGGCGTGGCGCCAGAAGTGCAGGTTGCTGGCGATGGAATTGCTGCCCCAGATCAGGATGAGCCTGGCTTGCGAGAAGAACTCGATGCGCATGCCGACCTTGGCGCCCAGCGTGTAGACCATCGCTTCGCCACCCGCCATCGAACAGATGGTGCGGTCCAGCAGCGAGGCGCCGAGCTTGTGGAAAAAGCGCCGGTCCATCGATTCGCCCTGCACGAGGCCCATGGTGCCCGCATAGCTGTAGGGGAGAATTGCTTCCGGCTCGGCTTGCAATCCCCGAAGATGCGCGGCGATGTCGTCCAATGCCGTCTCCCACGAGACGGGCTCGAAGCGGCCGCTGCCCTTGGGACCGACGCGTTTCAGGGGTTGCACGAGCCGCTCGGCATGGTCATTGCGTTCGATGTACCGGGACACCTTGGTGCACAGCACGCCGCCGGTGTGCGAGTGGGCGGGGTTGCCCTGCAGCTTCACCGCCACGCCGTCCTTGACGGTGGTGACGAGGGCGCAGGTGTCGGGGCAATCGTGCGGGCAGGCGCCCAGCACCGTGGAGGGTGCGGTGGCGTCGGGCGTGTCGAGGAGGGAATCCGTTGCGTGGGCCATCGGACAAGTCTAGTTTGAGTATCAACACACAGAGAAAGAGGGAGGATTTCACCATGACGATGCATCTGAATCGCAGGCATTTTTCGATCGCGACAGCCGCCGCCACGCTGGGCGGCTTCGGCATCGCTCGGGCGCAGAACGACACACCGCTCGTGCTGGGCCAGTCGGCGCCGTTCACGGGGCCGGCCGCCCAGTTGGGCATCCAGTTCCACCAGGGCGCCAAGCTGTTCCTGGACCAGCACAACGCCCAGCCGGGCCAGCGCGACGTGGTCATCAAGAACCTCGACGACGGCTACGAGCCTGACCGCTGCGCGGCCAACACGCAGAAACTCATCGCCGACGACGTGTTCGCGCTGTTCGGCTACATCGGCACGCCGACCAGCCTGGCCGCGCTGCCGCTGGCGGTGAAGGACAAGGTACCGTTCATCGCGCCGTTCACAGGCGCGATGTCGCTGCGCGAGCCGTTTCACCGCAACGTGTTCCATCTGCGCGCGTCCTACAACGACGAGACGGCCCTGATGGTGAAACAGCTCACCCACCTGGGCATGAAGAAGATCGCGGTCTTCTACCAGAACGACGCCTACGGCAAGGCCGGGCTCGACGGCGTGACGCTGGCGCTGGCCCAGCAGCAGCTCAAGCCCGTCGCGCTGGCCACGGTGGAGCGCAACTCCGCCGACGTGGCCGCGGCCGTGAAGACGATCCTGGCGAGCCAGCCCGCGGCAGTGGTCCAGGTCGGCGCCTACCAGGCCTGCGCGGCGTTCATCCGTGAAGCGCGCAAGGCGGGCTACGGCGGCGTGTTCTTCAACCTCTCGTTCGTGGGCACGCAGGCGCTGGCGGACGAGCTGGGCAAGGAAGCCGCAGGCGTGATGGTCACGCAGGTGGTGCCCTCGCCCTTCAACCAGGCGAACGCGCTGGCGCGTGAGTTCACGGAGGCGGTGCGCAAGGCGGGTGGCGGCGCAAGCGCCAATTTCTCGAGCATGGAAGGCTACCTGGCGGCCAAGGTGCTGACCGAAGGCCTGCGCCGCGCACCGGGCGGCAAGGGCACACGCGATGGGCTGATCGCGGGGCTGGAAAGCATCGAGCGTCAGCAGTTCGGCGGCTTCGAAGTGTCCTTCTCGCCGAAGAGCCACGTGGCGTCGCGGTTCGTCGAGCTGTCGATGCTGACGGCGGACGGGCGCGTCAGGACCTGAGGTTCTTTCGTGGAATACCGCGGAACCGGCTTTGCCGGGCCGCTGGTATTGCCCCCTTGAGGGGGTTGGCGCAGCGACACGAAGTGCGCGAAGCCTGGGGGTGGGTCAACCTGCCAGGCCGTCCACCGCCTGGAACATCGCCTGCCGCGCCTGGCTCACGATCTGGCCGCGCCAGGCGTCGCTGTCCGTGTAGAACGCCTCCACCATGCGCGCACGGATGCCGTCGGCCAGGTCGGCCGGCGCGTCCGGATGCTTGTGCAGCCAATGGTCGGCGCGCAGCGCGCCGGTCACTTCGAGCATCGGCAGCGTGCCGTATTCGAGCGCGATGCCCGTGTACTCGGCCTGCGGGCATTCTTCGTACACGGCGTCCCACATCAGGCCGCGCAGCAGCGCCGAGGTGGAGGAGCCGTCGTAGATCGAGGTGACGGGCGCGGCGGGCGTGCCCCACCATGCGTTGGCGCGGGCGTAGGCCACCTTGTCGTCGCGGCAGGCAAAGATGCGCTCGCCCAGTCCGTTGGGGCCGAGCCCCGTGTGCAGGTCGATCCAGGCGAGGCGCTTGGCGTGGCCTGCATGGCGGCGCAAGACGCTGCGCAGGGTCTTGTTGCTCCAGGTCGGCGCCTTGCCGCCGAAGAACAGGCCGTCGTCGAACTGGTATTGGCCGCTCGTCACCGCCGCCTGGTAGGCCGTGGCGCCGTGCTTGCCGATCCACTTCTCGATCGCAGCCTGGTTCTCCGGCGTCGGCGGCCAGGTGTCGGGCAGCAGCAGCGGATGCAGCCTGGCGTAGGGCTCGTTCACCGGCACCGGCTTCGAGAAGTCGAGGAAGTTGCGGTTCAGGTCGACGTTCTCGTGCGTCACGCGGCGGCCGTACGAAAAGCCGTGCGGGTTGAGTGCATGCACGTAGAGCACCGCGACGCCCTGCACCCTGGTCTTCTCGCGCCATTCGGCATCGTGCAGCGCAAACACCTGCACGCCGCTGCCGCAGTGGCCTTCGACGCCGTGGCAGGCGCTGGTGACAACGAGCAGCCGCTCGGCGTTGGCGTCGCCGTCGAGCGCCACGTCCATCGACAGCTCTTCGCCGTCGCGCCCCTTGAGCGGGTGCGCATGCGGCTCGACCGTGAGGCCCGCGCTCACGCAGCCCTGCAGGAACTTCTGGCGCGCGGGGGCGTAGCGCGGCGAAAAGGCCTCGCCGATGCCGATCATGAAGCGTTGCCGCCGGGCTTGAGGAACTGCTCGGCGATCTGCACCCAGCAGGTGGCGCCCAGTGGAATGAGGTCGTCGTTGAAGTCGTAGCTGGCGTTGTGCAGCGTGCACGGGCCTTCGCCGTGGTGCACGTCGCGGTGCGAACCGTCGCCGTTGCCGATGAAGGCGTACGCGCCGGGCTTGGCCTGCAGCATGAAGGCGAAGTCTTCCGAGGTCATGGCGGCCTCCTGCCTGAGCACGTTTTCGGGGCCGACGATGTCGCCCATCACGCGGCGCGCGAAGTCGGCCTCGGCCTCGGTGTTGATGGTCGGCGGGTAGTAGCGCTCGAAGCGGAACTCGCAGGTGGCGTCATGCGCGGCGCAGATGTGCTCGCTGACCTGCTTCATCTTCGCTTCGATCATGTCGAGCACTTC
Source organism: Variovorax sp. Root473 (assembly GCF_001426505.1). GTDB lineage: Bacteria > Pseudomonadota > Gammaproteobacteria > Burkholderiales > Burkholderiaceae_C > Variovorax. Next base: position 196,675 of record NZ_LMEV01000020.1, on the reverse strand, counting down.
GATCGAGAAGGTGCGCACGGTGCCCGACAGCTCGCAGTTGTCGGGAATCACGTTGTTGGTCTCGCCGGCGTGGATGGTGGTGACCGAGATCACCGCCGAATCGGTCGGCTTCATCTTGCGCGTGAGGATGGTCTGGAAGGCCTGCACGATCTCGCAGGCGATCGGCACCGGGTCGATGCCGGTCTGCGGCAGCGCCGCGTGGCCGCCCTTGCCGACCACGTTGACGTGGAACTTGTTGCCCGACGCCATCACGGGGCCGGGGCTCACCGCGAACTGGCCAGCCTTCATGCCGGGCCAGTTGTGCATGCCGAACACGGCGTCCATGGGGAACTGCTCGAACAGGCCTTCCTTGATCATCTCGCGCGCGCCGCCGCCGCCTTCTTCGGCCGGCTGGAAGATCAGGTAGACGGTGCCGTCGAAGTTGCGATGCTTGGCCAGGTGCTGCGCGGCTGCGAGCAGCATCGCCGTGTGGCCGTCGTGGCCGCAGGCGTGCATCTTGCCGTGGTGCTGGCTGGCGTGGGCGAAGGTGTTGAGCTCGGTGACGGGCAGCGCGTCCATGTCGGCGCGCAGGCCGACGGCGCGGGTGCTGGTGCCGTTCTTGACGATGCCCACCACGCCCGTGGTGCCCAGGCCGCGGTGGATGGGAATGCCCCATTCGGTGAGCTTGCCTGCCACCACGTCGGCGGTGCGGACTTCTTCGAAACAGAGTTCAGGGTGGGCATGAAGGTCACGCCGGACGGCCGCGATGCCGGCCGCCTGCGTGACGAGCGAGTCGATGAGTTTCATGGGACACAGTCTAGGCTTTGCGATCAGCGCCGCAAAGACCGTGCCGGGCAAACCCTCAGCGGCCCATGCTCTTCAGGTACTCGGCGCGTGCAGCCAGCGCGGTGTCGGTGAAGTCGGTGAAAACGCCGTCCACGCCGAGCTTGTAATAAATCGCGTACTCGTTCTTGCCGTCCTTGTTGTAGTCGGCGGCCAGGCGGCGCGACTCGTTGCGGAAGGTGAACGGGTGCACGAAGAGGCCCGCCTTGTGCGCATCGGCGATCAGCGTGGTGGGCGAGACCGAGGTGGCGTCGGCGTCGTTGATCTTGCCGTCCTTGTTCACGTCGAGCGGCTTGCCGTCGGCACCGACGCTGCCCTTGATGCTCACGATGTAGCGCTTCCACGGGCCGATGCCGTCGGCGTAGGTCTTGATCTCGGCCAGCCCGGCGGGCGTGACCATGACGTCGAAGTTGCGCTTGTCGCCGGCCTTGGTCCACTCGTAGGGACGGTCGACGGGCACGGCGTAGGTCATGGCGCCGGTCTTCATGTCGATGCCGTCGCCGTCGATCAGCTGGATGAGCCGGGTGTTCAGGCCCTTGGCCTTCATGTACTTGAGGCTGCCGGGCTCGAACGACTGCACGTAGATGGGCGCGGTCTTGCTGTTCCAGCCGGCGGCGTTGATGGCGGCGATGACCTTGTCTTCCATGGGCAGCCCCAAGTCGCGGAAGTAGGTCGGGTTCTTGGTCTCGGGGTAGATCGCGATGGTGCGGCCGGTTTCCTTCGACTTGGCCTTCGCGAAATCGATGATCTCCTGGAAGGTCGGGATCTTGAACTTGCCGTTGAATTCCTGCGGGCGCTCGGGGTCGGTCGAGATACCACCCAGCGTCTTGATCTCGGCCAGCGTGAAGTCGTTGCTGAACCAGCCGGTCTGGGTTTCGCCGTCGACCTGGATGGTCTTCTTGCGCGAGGCAAAACGCGCGTGCCTGGCCACGTCGGTGCTGATGGCCAGGTTGGGGTCGTGGCGGGCGATGAGCACGCCGTCCTTGGTGGAGACCAGGTCCATCTCGATGACGTCGGCGCCCAGCTCGATGGCGCGCGCGTACGACTCCAGCGTCTGTTCCGGCAGGTAGCCCGAGGCGCCGCGGTGGGCGATGACCAGCGGCGGGTTGCCGTCCAGCGTGAGCAGCTTGTGCGCCGACGGGCCGGTGGTGCCGCAGGCGGCCAGGCTCAGGACGGCCGCGGCGGTCAGGGTGATCTGCAGGGACATGCGCATGTTGTCTTCTCCATCCAAACAAAGAAAAAAGAAGAAGCAGGCTACCCGCTGCGCGTGACAACGCCGGTACCCGCCTGCGCGCGCCTTCAACTTCCCGGACAATCTGTTGCATGCAGCACACGCTTTCTCCCCAGAGCCTCTTGATGGCGCAAACCTTGGTTCGCATGAACACGGTGAGCGCAAACAGCAACCTCGAGCTGATCGACTTCGCCCAGGCGCACCTCGCCGCCCTGGGCGTGAAGAGCCGCATCACCTACAACGCCGAGCGCACCAAGGCGAACCTGTTCGCCACGCTGGGCGAGGGCAAGCCGGCCGGCGTGATCCTCTCGGGCCACACCGACACGGTGCCCTGGGACGGCCAGGCCTGGAGCGTCGACCCGCTGTCGGGCGTGGTGCAGAACGAGCGCCTGTACGGCCGCGGCTCGGCCGACATGAAGAGCTACATCGCGATCGCGCTGGCGAACGCCAAGCACTTCCTGGAAGGCGACGCGCCCTTCGCCGTGCACTTCGCCTTCACGTACGAGGAAGAAATCGGCTGCTTCGGCGTGCGCGAACTCATTGCCGACATGCGCGACGCCGGCATCAAGCCACTGGCCTGCATCGTGGGCGAACCCACCAGCATGGTGCCGGCCATCGCGCACAAGGGCGTGTACCGCTACAAGTGCTGCGTGCGCGGCAAGGAAGCGCACTCGTCGCTCACGCCCAAGTCGGTCAACGCCATCGAGATGGCGGCGCGCGTGATCGGCAAGGTGCGCGACATGGCCGAAGACTTCGAGCGCAGCGAGCCACGCTACGACGGCTTCGACGTGCCCTTCAGCACCGCCAGCGTGGGCCAGTTCCACGGCGGCATTGCCGACAACGTGGTGCCGCGCGACGCCGAGTTCCGCTACGAATTCCGCGACCTGCCCACGGCCGATGCAAAGCGCATGCAGTCCGACGTGCTGGCCTATGCCGCGAGCATCGAGCCGGCCATGAAGAAGGTGGCGCCCGACGCCGGCTTCAGGTTTGAAACGATCTGCGAGATCCCGAGCTTCCTGGGCGCGGCCGGCGATCCGGTCACGCTGCTCGCGCAGCGCCTGGCCAGCGAAGACCGCACCACGCTGGTGGCCTTCGGCACCGAAGCGGGCCTGTTCAAGAACGCCGGCATCCCCACGGTGGTGTGCGGCCCCGGCAGCATCGAGCAGGCGCACCAGCCCGATGAGTTCGTGAGCCTCGAACAGCTCGCGCGCTGCGAGCTGTTCATGCGGCGCCTGGCGTCCGAGCCGGTCATCGGCTGACATCCACCCGGCGCCGCCTGCCCGCCCCATGAAACGCGTTGCGCTCGGCCTGCTGTGCGCGGCAGCGGCGCTGTATGCGCTGGCCACCGTGCTGCACGACCAGCACGCGGCCTGGGGCTACGTGGCGGCCTTTGCCGAGGCCGCGATGGTCGGCGCCATTGCCGACTGGTTCGCGGTGGTGGCGCTGTTTCGCCATCCGCTGGGCCTGCCAATCCCGCACACGGCCATCATCCCGAGCAACAAGGACCGCATCGGCGCGAAGCTCGCGGGCTTCATCTGCGACAACTTCCTGAGCACCGCGCAGGTGCTGGCCAAGCTGCGCCAGTTCGACGCGGCGGCCCGCATCGCCGAGTGGCTGGCCCGGCCCGCCAGCGGCGACAAGCTGGGCGAATGGGGCGTGGCGGCCACGCGCTACGGCCTGGCCGCCTTCGACGACGAACGCGTGCGCGACTTCATGGGCCGCGCCGCTGCGGCCGGGCTGGCCAGGATCGACCTCTCGCGCCTCACCGGCCAGGCGCTCGACGCGCTCACGGCGGGCGGACGCCATCAGGCGCTGCTCGACGACGTGCTGCAGCAGGTGGCCGACCTGCTCGACGGCGACGAGGTGCAGGCGCACATCACCGAGGCCATCGCGCGCGAGATCAAGACGCTGCGCTACGTCGGCCTGGACCAGGTGGCGGCCAAGCTCGCCACGCGCAAGATCGTGGCCGCCATCGCGCGCACGCTGGCCGAACTGGCGGCCGAGCCCGACCACCCGATGCGCCGGCGCTTCGACCACTTCGTCGACGACTTCGTGGTGCGCCTGAAGCTCGACCCCGAGTTCCAGCAGCGCGGCGAGCAGATCCGCGCCGAACTCATCGCCCACCCCGCGCTGGGCGACTACCTGCACGGCCTGTGGGGCGAGCTGCTGGGCTGGCTGCACGACGACCTCGGGCGCCCCGACTCGACCATCCGCCAGCGCATCGCGACCATGGCCGGCGCGCTGGGCCAGCGGCTGCACAGCGACGCGGCGATCCGCGCCTGGATCAACGAGCAGCTCGAAGCCGCCGCGCCGGCCGCCATCGAGCGCTACCGCGAGGACATCCGCCGCTACATCGAACAGCGCGTGGGCGAGTGGAACGCGCATGAGATGACCGACGAGCTCGAACGCCACATCGGACGCGACCTGCAGTTCATCCGCATCAACGGCACGCTGGTGGGCGGGCTCGTGGGGCTGCTGATCCACACGGCGACGCAGCTGCTGCGCGGCTGACGCCGAGGGTTATCCGCAGCGAACAAAAGTCCGCATCCAGTCCCGCGAGCGACTGTGCGGGGCGCATCGGCTCCTAGACTGCGGGCGCACTGTCGCATCCGCCACAACGCCAACCCAGAGGAGATCGCCATGCCCCGTCGCTCGATCCGCGCAGCCGCGCTGACCGCCGCCCTCGCCCTGCTCGCCGCCTGCAGCACGCTGTCGCCGCCCCCCAAGCGCCCCGCCGCCTGGGCCGCGCCCGAAGTGCTCGTGGCCCCGTCGTCCTTCGCGGGCGTGCACGGCCTGGCCATCGATGCGAAGGGCCGGCTGCTGGCGGGCTCCGTGCTCGGCAACACGCTGTGGGAGGTCGACCGCCAGACCGGCGCCGCCAAGGTGCTGGTCGACGCGCCCGAAGGCCAGGCCGACGACATCGCGGTCGGGCCGAAGGGCGAGCTGGCCTGGACCAACTACCTCATGGGCATGCTGCGCTACCGCGAGAACGACAGCGCGCCGCTGCGCGTGCTCGCCAAGGACCTGCCCGGGCTGAACTCGCTGGACTTCGACCGCAGGAACGGCAAGCTCTACGCCTCGCAGGTGTTCCTCGGCGATGCGCTGTGGGAAATCGACCGCGAGGGCAAGAAGCCGCCCCGGCTCATCAAGAAGGACATGGGCGGCTTCAACGGCTTCGAGGTCGGGCCCGACGGGCTGCTCTACGGGCCGCTGTGGTTCAAGGGCCAGGTCGTGAAGATCGATCCGGCGAACGGCCACATGACCGTGATCGCCGACGGCTTCAAGATCCCGGCCGCCGCCAACCTCGACGGCAAGGGCAACCTCTGGGTGGTCGACGCGCGCAGCGGCGAGCTGGTGAAGGTGGACCTGGCCAGCGGGCGCAAGACCGTCGCCAAGCAGCTGCGGCCCTCGCTCGACAACCTGGCCATTGCCAAGGACACGCCCGACGGCACGATCTACGTCTCGAACATGGCCAACAACGAGGTGCAGGCCTTCAACCCCGCCACCGGCCAACTGCGCACGCTCACCAGCGGCAAGCTCGCGGTGCCGGCCGGTCTCAAGATCGACGGCAACGACCTCTGGGTGGCCGACGTGTTCGGCTTCCGGCAGGTCGACGTGCGCACCGGCGAGGTGCGCGACGTGTTCCGCATGCAGCGCGAGCCCGAACTCGACTACCCGTTCGCGGTCGGGCTGTCGCCCAAGCTCTTCGCGCTGACCTCGTGGTTCACGGGCTCGGTGCAGCTGGTCGACCGAAAGACCCTGAAGACGGTCGAAACGATCCACGGCCTGAAGGCCCCGTTCGATGCGCTGCCGATGGCCGACGGCAGCGTGATCTACGCCGAACTTGCCACCGGCAGCATCACACGCGCCAGCGGGCCGAAATTTGCAGAAAAGTCAGTGCTCGCTAGCGGCCTGAACGGCCCGGTGCAGCTGGTGGTGGGCCAGGACGGCGCGCTCTACGTGACCGAGGCGGCCGGCCGGCTGCTGCGCATTCCGCTGGACGCCAGCGCACCGCTGCGCGCGGTGGCCGACGGCCTGGCGCTGCCCGAGGGCCTGGCCCAGACGCCGTGGGGCAGCTTCATCGTGGCCGAGAGCGCGGCGCGCCGGCTGGTCGAGATCGACCCTGCCACCGGCACCCGCCGCACGGTCGCCGACAACCTGCCCATCGGCCTGGCGGCCGGGCCTGGCCTGCCACCGCCGTACGTGGTGACGGGCGTGGCCGTGGGCCGCGACGGCACGGTCTACGTGGCCGCCGACAGGAACAATTCGATCTATCGAATTCGGCCTGTCATTCAGGGTAACAATTAGTACAGATTTCTGTTTACTTTTACAAACACATATTACAAACTGGCCGGGACGCTTCGCGGCGTTCCGACTGCATAGGGTCGTCGGGGTCTGCGAAACGCCTTTTCCCGAAGGGACACCGCATGACTCCACTCGTCGTAGGCCAAGTGCTATCGCCCGAATACTCCCTGGGACTGATCGCACTTTCGTTCGTCATTTCCTTTTTCGGCTCGCTCGTGGCCCTGATCTGTGCCGGGCGCATGGTCGGCGCCGACGGCAAACCCAACCTGGCCATCGTGGCCTGCGCCGCGGTGGCGCTGGGCGGCATCGGCATCTGGTCGATGCACTTCATCGGCATGCTGGCCTACCGGCTGCCCTTCGGCATCTCGTACAACATGCCGCTGACCATCGTCTCGCTGGTGGCGGCCATCCTGATCTCCGGCATTGCGCTGTACCTGGCGGGCGGGCGCGCCAAGTTCAGCCGCTCTGGCTGGCTGGCGGGCAGCCTGCTGGCCGGCCTGGGCGTGTGCGTGATGCACTACATGGGCATGTTCGCGATGAACATGCGGGCCACGATGAGCTTCGACTTCGGCATGGTCGCGCTGTCGGTGGTCATCGCCATCACGGCCGCCGCCGCCGCGCTGTGGCTGGCCTTCAACCTGCGCAAGCTCAGCCACCAGGTGGGGGCCGCCGCCGTGATGGGCGTGGCGGTCTGCACCATGCACTACGTGGGCATGAGCGCGGCCAGCATGATCTGCACGGCCGCCGCCCCGGTCGACGCGCTCACGCTCGGCGGCAGCTACATGGGCCTCACGGTGTTCGGCACGGCCGGCGCGGTGCTGATCTTCATCTACTGGGTGGTCACGGGCAGCAGCCTTGACGCTGCGCCGGCCACCGCCGCGCAGCGGCGCGTACGCCCCAGCTAGTTGGCGCAAGCGGGTCCGGGCCCCGCCTCCTAAAGTCTGTGCGAACGACTCGTTGCGCTTCGCACAGACCTCCATGCCTTTCCTCGAATCCCGGCTGCAGACCGCCGGAGACACCTATCAGGCCAACCGCGCGAGCATGCTGTCGCTGCTGGACCAGGTCCGGTCGCACGAAGCCCGCGCCGTGGCCGCCTCCAGCGCCTCGGCCGAGCGCTTCGCCAGGCGCGGCCAGCTGCTGCCACGCGAGCGTCTCGCGCTGCTGCTGGACACCGGCGCGCCCTTCCTGCCGCTCGCTACCCTCGCGGGCCTCGGCCAGGACAACCCCGACCTCTCGAAGAGCGTGCCCGGCGGCGGCCTGATCGCCGGCATCGGGCGCGTGGCGGGCGTGCGCTGCATGATCAGCGCCTCCGACTCCGGCATCGACGCCGGCGCGCTGCAGCCCATGGGGCTGGACAAGCAGCTGCGGCTGCACGAGATCGCGCTGGAGAACAAGTTGCCCTTCGTCCAGCTGGTGGAAAGCGCGGGCGCCAACCTCATGCAGTACCGCGTGCAGGACTTCGTGCGCGGCGGCAACATCTTCCGCAACCTCGCGCGGCTCTCGGCCGCGGGCCTGCCGGTGGTGACGGTGACGCACGGTTCGTCGACCGCGGGCGGCGCCTACCAGACGGGCCTGTCGGACTACATCGTGATGGTGCGCGACCGCACGCGGGCCTTCCTGGCCGGGCCGCCGCTCTTGAAGGCGGCCACCGGCGAGATCGCCACCGAGGAAGAACTGGGCGGCGCCGTCATGCACACCCATATCTCGGGCCTGGGCGATTACCTCGCCGAGGACGACCGCGACGCGCTGCGCATCGCGCGCGCCATCCTCGGCGGCATCGACTGGGCGCGCGACGAAACGGCGCGCGCCTTCGCACCGCCGCGCCACGACGCCGAGGAGCTGATGGGCCTCATGCCCGCCGACGGCCGCCGCCCGGTGGACATGCGCGAGGTCATCGCGCGCATCGCCGATGGCTCGGAGTTCCTGGCCTTCAGCGAGCACTACGGCAGCGCCACCGTCTGCGGCCACATCCGCCTGGAAGGCCACGCGGTGGGCATCATCACCAACAACGGTCCCATCGATTCCGACGGCGCCACCAAGGCCACGCACTTCATCCAGGCCTGCTGCCAGTCGCGCACGCCTATCGTCTACCTGCAGAACATCACGGGCTACATGGTGGGCCGCGCGCACGAGGAGGCCGGCATCATCAAGCACGGCGCCAAGATGATCCAGGCCGTGACCAATGCCAGCGTGCCGCAGATCACGCTGCACTGCGGCGCCTCCTACGGCGCGGGCAACTACGGCATGTGCGGACGCGGGTTTGCACCGCGCTTTTGCTTCAGCTGGCCCAACGCGCGCACCGCCGTGATGGGCGGCGAGCAGGCCGCGCAGACCATGGCCATCGTGATGGAGGCCGGCATGGCCCGCAAGGGTGCCGTCGACCGCGACAGGATCGACGCGATGCAGCGCCAGATCGTCGAGCGCTTCGATCGCCAGATGAGCGTCTTCACCACCAGCGCGCTGCTGCTCGACGACGGCGTGATCGACCCGCGCGACACGCGCGCCGTGCTGGCCGAGACGCTGTCGATCTGCCGCGACGCCGAGGCCCGCGCGCCGCAACCCATGCAGTTTTCGGTGGCACGGCCATGAGCGCTTTTGACAAGATCCTGATTGCCAACCGCGGCGAAATTGCGGTGCGCGTGATGCGCACCGCGCGCGCCATGGGCTACCGCACGGTCGCGGTGTACTCCCGCGCCGATGCGCACGCCGAGCACGTGCGCCAGGCCGACGAATCCGTGTGCATCGGCGAGCCGCTGCCCGCGCAGAGCTACCTGAACATCGACGCGATCATTGCCGCGGCCCGTGCCAGCGGCGCCGACGCGGTGCACCCGGGCTACGGCTTCCTGGCCGAGAACGCGGCCTTCGCGCAGGCCTGCCGCGACGCGAAGCTGGTCTTCATCGGACCATCGCCCGAAGCCATTCTTTCGATGGGCGACAAGGCCGGCGCCAAGCGTCTGATGCAGGCGGCCGGCGTGCCGTGCATTCCCGGTTACCAGGGCGACGATCAAAGCACCGCCACGCTGGTCGCCGAGGCCGAGCGCATCGGCTGGCCCGTGATGATCAAGGCCACGGCCGGTGGCGGTGGACGCGGCATGCGGCTCGTGACCTCGGCCGGCGCCTTCGCCGAGCAGCTGCAAAGTGCGCAGTCCGAGGCGCTGCATGCCTTCGGCGACGCCACCGTGATTTTGGAGCGCGCCATCGTCGCGCCGCGCCACATCGAGATCCAGGTGTTTGCCGACCGCCACGGCCATGCGATCCACCTCGGCGAGCGCGACTGCTCGGTGCAGCGGCGCCACCAGAAGGTGATCGAGGAAGCGCCCTCGCCAGCGGTCGATGCCGCGCTGCGCGCGCGCATGGGCGCCACCGCCGTGGCCGCCGCGAAGGCCATCGCCTACGAAGGCGCGGGCACGCTCGAGTTCCTGCTCGACGCACAAGGCCAGTACTGGTTCATGGAAATGAACACGCGGCTGCAGGTGGAGCACCCCGTGACCGAAGCGGTGACGGGCCTGGACCTCGTCGAGCTGCAACTGCGCGTGGCGGCCGGTGAGCCGCTGCCGCTCACGCAGGACGACGTGCGCATCGCCGGCCATGCCATCGAGGTTCGGCTCTGCGCCGAAGACCCGCTGCAGGGCTTCCTGCCGCAGAGCGGCACGCTGAGCGCATGGCGCACGTCACCGGCGCTGCGCACCGAACATGCGCTGCGCGACGGCGCCGAAGTGCCGCCCTTCTATGACTCGATGATCGGCAAGCTCATCGCTTCGGGCCGCACGCGCGACGAGGCGCGGCAGCGGCTGCTCGCGGGCCTGCGCGACACGGTCGCGCTCGGCCTGCCGACCAACCAGGCGCTGCTGCAGCGCGCGCTCGCGCACCCGGTGTTCGCCCGCGGCGAGGCGACCACCGCCTTCATCGGCGACCACCTCGACGCGCTGCTGGCCACCGACGCCGCGACCGACACGCGCGCCGCCCTGCTCGCGGCCCTGCTGCTGCAGACCGGCGCGCGCGGCTGGCCCTCGCCGCTGGCGCACACGCTGCCCAACGCTTTGCGTTTCGCGCTCGACGGTGCCGTGCACACGGCGCGCGTGACACCGCGCGGCGCCGCGTCCTTCGACGTCGTGCTGGATGACGCCGCGCCCGTGTCGCTCGCCTTGCTGGCGCTCACGGACGACGGCCTGCTGCGCTTCGCCTGCGACGGCGTGGCCGCGCAGGCGCGTGTCGTGCGGTGCGCCGACCGCGTCGACTTCCATTTCGACGGCCGCGCCTTCCGCCTCGACGACCTCACGCACGTGGCCGTGGCGCGCGCCGACGCGGGCGGCAGTGACGGCCTGCTGCGCGCCTCGATGAACGGCCGCGTGGTCGCGCTGTTGGCCGCCGAGGGCGACACCGTCGCCGCGGGCCAGCCGCTGGTCACGCTCGAAGCCATGAAGATGGAACACGTGCACTGCGCACCCCGTGCGGGCCGCGTCGCGGCGCTGCATGTGGCCGTGGGCGCGCAGGTCGCCGCGCGCCACATCGTGGCCGAAATCGCCGAGGCCTGATCGCTTCTTCCTTTGCCAGAGCCCATCGCCATGAACGCACCTCACTACCGCTCCGTTTTCGCACCCGCCCTGTTCGCCGGCCAATGCATCGTCGTCACCGGCGGCGGCTCGGGCATCGGCCGCTGCACCGCGCACGAACTGGCCTCGCTCGGCGCCCACGTGGTGCTGGTCGGCCGCAAGCCCGAGAAGCTCGACGCGGTGCGCGCCGAAATTGAAGCCGCCGGCGGCCAAGCCAGCACGCAGGCCTTCGACATCCGCCAGGAAGACGCCGTGCGCGAGGCCGTGAAGGCCATCGTCGCCGCGCACGGGCGCATCGACGGGCTGGTCAACAACGCAGGCGGCCAGTACATCACGCCGCTGGCCGCCATCTCGGCCAAGGGCTGGGAGGCGGTGATCCACACCAACCTCACGGGCGGCTTCCTGGTGGCGCGCGAGTGCTACGTGCAGAGCATGCAGGCGAGCGGCGGCGCCGTCGTCAACATCGTGGCCGACATCTGGGGCTCGATGCCGAACATGGGCCACAGCGGCGCCGCGCGCGCCGGCATGGTGAGCTTCACCGAAACCGCCGCCGCGGAGTGGGCCGTGAGCGGCGTGCGCGTGAACGCCGTGGCACCGGGCTACATCGCCTCCAGCGGCATGGACCACTACCCGCCGGAGGCCGGGGACATGCTGCGCGCCATGCGCAAGACCGTGCCCGCCGGCCGCTTCGGCAACGAGGCCGAGACCTCCGCCGCCATCGCCTTCCTGCTGAGCCCGGCCGCGGCCTTCATCAGCGGCACCGTGCTGCGCGTGGACGGCGCGCGTCCGCAGGTGCGCATGGGCTGGCCGATGGAACTTCCCGACGCGCAGGCGCAGCAGCGCCCCGCGGTACGGCCCTATGACGGCTTTCACCTCGCACAGACGCCGCGCGTGTTCCAGGACACGTGAACAGCGAACGAACGGACACACGGAGACCCGCGATGCAGTACACCCACGAACACCTCGAGATGCAGAAGACCCTGCGCCGATTCATCGACGAGGAAATCAATCCCCATGTCGACGAATGGGAAGCTGCCGAGATCTTTCCCGCGCACGAGGTCTTCAAGAAGCTCGGCAACCTCGGCCTGCTGGGCCTGAACAAGCCCGAGGCCTTCGGCGGCGCAGGCCTCGACTATTCGTATGCGATGGCCTTCGCCGAAGCCTTGGGCCACATCAGTTGCGGCGGCGTGCCGATGGCCATCGGCGTGCAGACCGACATGTGCACGCCCGCGCTCGCGCGCTTCGGCAGCGACGAGTTGCGCCGCGAGTTCCTCACCCCCGCCATCGCGGGCGACATGGTCGGCTGCATCGGCGTGAGCGAGCCCGGCGCGGGCAGCGACGTGGCGGGCCTGAAGAGCCATGCGCGCAAGGACGGCGACGACTACCTCATCAGCGGCCAGAAGATGTGGATCACCAACAGCCTGCAGGCCGACTGGATGTGCATGCTGGTCAACACCAGCGACGGACCCGTGCACCGCAACAAGTCGCTCGTGATGGTGCCGATGAACCTGCCGGGCATCGAGAAGGCGAAGAAGATCCGCAAGATCGGCATGGACTCGAGTGACACCGGGCTCATCTACTTCGACAACGTGCGCGTGCCGCAACGCTTTCGCATCGGCGAGGAGGGCCAGGGCTTCGTCTACCAGATGCAGCAGTTCCAGGAAGAGCGGCTGTGGGCCGCCGCCAGTTCGCTCGAACCGATGGAAGACTGCATCGCGCAGACCATCGAATGGGCACAGCAGCGCCAGATGTTCGGCGCCACGCTGGCCGACCAGCAGTGGGTGCAGTTCAAGCTGGCGGAACTCAAGACCGAGGTGGAAGCGCTGCGCGCCCTCGCCTACCGCGCCTGCGACCTGCACGTGAAGGGCGAAGACGTGCTCGAACTCGCGTCGATGGCCAAGCTCAAGACCGGTCGCCTCACGCGCCAGGTGGCCGACACCTGCCTGCAGTTCTGGGGCGGCATGGGCTTCACGCTGGAGAACCGCGTGTCGCGCCTGTACCGCGACGGCCGCCTGGGCTCGATCGGCGGCGGCGCCGACGAGGTGATGCTCGGCATCCTCGCCAAGACCATGGGCATCGCCAAGCGCCCACCGCGCGGCTGACCGGGCAAGCCATGGACGCGGAACTGCAGGCCGACCGCGCCGCGCTCGCCGACACGGTGCAGCGCTTCGCCCAGGCCGAGATCGCACCCAACGTGCACGCCTGGGACGAGGCCGGCGAATTCCCGCGCGCACTGTACGCCCGTGCGGCCGAACTGGGCCTGCTGGGCCTGGGCTACCCCGACGCACTCGGCGGCACGCCCGCTTCCTATGCGTTGAAGCTGCCCGCCTGGGTCGCGCTCGCGCGCCACGGTCAGAGCGGCGGCGTGCTCGCGAGCCTGTTCTCGCACAACATCGGCCTGCCGCCCGTGGTGCTGCACGCGAGCGACGCGGTGCGCCACGAGGTCGTGCCCGCGGTGCTGCGCGGCGAGAAGATCGCCGCCCTCGCGATCACCGAACCCGGCGGCGGCTCCGACGTGGCCGCGGTGCGCACGACGGCGAAGCGCGACGGCGACCATTACGTGCTCAACGGCGAGAAGACCTTCATCACCTCGGGCATGCGCGCCGACTGGATCACCGTGGCCGTGCGCACCGGCGAGGGCCGCGGCGCAGGCGGGCTCTCGATGCTGCTGGTGCCGGGCGACGCGCCCGGCCTCTCGCGCACACGGCTCGCGAAGATGGGCTGGCTGTGCTCCGACACCGCCACGCTGCATTTCGACCACGTGCGCGTGCCCGCGCGCTACCTGCTCGGCGAAGAGGGCGCGGGTTTCCGCATGGTCATGGGCAATTTCAACGGCGAGCGCGTCGGGCTCGCGGCCGGCGCGCTGGGCTTCGCACAGGCCTGCCGCGACGAAGCGCTGGCCTGGTCGCGCGAGCGCAAGACCTTCGGCGCCGCGCTCATCGAACACCAGGCGGTGCGCCACAAGCTGGTCGACATGCAGATGCGCATCGCCTCGACCGAGGCCTGGCTCGAGGCCGTGTCCGCCGAGGGCGACGCGCACGAGGCGGCGGGCCGCATCAACGCACCCGAGTGGGTGGCGCAGGTCTGCCTGCTCAAGAACCATGCCACGCAGACCATGCAGTTCTGCGCCGACCAGGCCGTGCAGATCCTCGGTGGCATGGGCTTCATGCGCGGCACCGTGAGCGAGCGCATCTACCGCGAGGTCAAGGTGATGATGATCGGCGGCGGGGCCGAGGAAATCATGAAGGAGCTGGCGGCGCGCCAGCTCGGTTGGGTGTAGCCGGCCTCAGTCGTTCGGCTCGGCGTCGCTGCGCTGCGACGCAGCGGCCAGCGCCGCGGCGGCGCGCAGCTTGTCCTTCTTGCTCGGCCGCGCGCCCTTGACGCCGCCGTTGCCCGAGGTATCGACCACCACCGGCGCCGTCTCGACCGGCTCGAAACCCGCGATGCGCTCGCGCGGCACATGCTGGCCCTGGCGCTTTTCGATGAGGCGGAAGTGCGCCTCGGTGGCCGCGCTCACGAAGCTGATCGCCAGCCCGCTTGCGCCCGCGCGGCCGGTACGGCCGATGCGGTGGATGTAGTCGGTCGGCGAGCGCGGCAGGTCGTAGTTGATGACCACGGGCAGCTGCGCGATGTCCAGGCCGCGCGCCGCCAGGTCGGTGGCGATCACCACGTCCCACCGGCTCTGCTTGAACTGCGCCAGGATGTCGCGCCGCGTGCCCTGGGCGATGTCGCCATGGAACGGCACGGCGTAGATGCCGTTGCGGTACAGCTTCTCGGCCACGGTCTGCGCGGCGTGCTGCGTGGCGACGAACACCAGCACGCGGTCCCACGTGCCTTCGTTTTCCTTCAGCAACTGGCGCAGCAGCTGCGTGCGGCGGCCGGCATCGACCTGGATGGCGCGCTGCACGATGTCGGGCCGCGTGCCGGGCTCGCCCTGCACGTCGACCAGCGCCGGGTCGTGCAGCATGTCGTCGGCCAGCGCCTGGATGGCGATCGGGAAAGTCGCCGAGAACAGCAGGTTCTGGCGCCGCGCCGGCAGCAGCGCGAGGATGCGCTGCAGCTCCTCGGCAAAGCCCAGGTCGAACAGGCGGTCGGCCTCGTCGAGCACGAGCATCGACACGGCGTCGAGCGCGAGCGCGTTGTGCTCGACCAGGTCGAGCAGCCGGCCGGGCGTGGCGACCACGATGTCGGCGCCGCCTCGCAGGCGCATCATTTGCGGGTTGATCGAGACGCCGCCGACGGCGACGACGATCTTCAGGCGCTCGGGCAGGTGGCGGGCGAAGTCTTCGAGCGTCTCGCCGACCTGGGCCGCGAGTTCGCGCGTGGGCACGAGCACCAGCGCACGCAGCCGGCGCGAAGCGGGCGATGCGGGCTCGGCGGCCAGGCGCTGCAGCAGCGGCAGGGAAAATGCTGCCGTCTTGCCGGAGCCGGTCTGTGCCGAGCCCCGCAGGTCGCGGCCCTGCAAAATTGCAGGGATGGCCGCCGCCTGGATGGCGGTCGGCGCGGCAAAGCCGCTCGCGGCGGCCGCTTGCGCCAGCGCGGGGGTCAGGCCCAGGGTATCGAATGGCATGGAACGGGCACCGGGAAAAGAGAGATCGAAAGAAAGACGGATCGCATGGGAACGATGAAGAACCACCGCACCGGCAGCACGCTGGTGTACTCCACCGAGGCGGGCGGGCGCATGTGCCCCGACTGCGGCGCCCCGATGGCGCAATGCCGCTGCAAGGAACTCGCGAAGGCGCAAACGGCGGCCACGGACGGCATTGTCCGCGTATCGCACGAGACCAAGGGCCGAAAGGGCAAGGGCGTGACCGTCGTCAAGGGCCTGCCGCTCGACGCGGCGGCGCTCGTGGCGGTAGGCAAGCAACTGAAGGCGGCCTGCGGCACGGGCGGCACGGTGAAGGACGGCACCGTCGAGATCCAGGGCGATCACCGCGAAGTCGTGATCGCCGCCCTCGTGAAACAGGGCCACACGGTCAAGCGCACGGGAGGCTGAACAGCGCATGAACCCCGAAGACCTGCAGCGCCTGGTGACGCTCGAAATGCCTTTTGGCAAGCACAAGGGCACGCTGATCGCCGATTTGCCCGGAAATTACCTGACCTGGTTTGCGCGCGAGGGTTTTCCCGCGGGAGAAATTGGCCGACTGCTCGCTTTGATGCATGAAATAGACCACAACGGCCTGTCCGACCTCCTGAAACCGTTGCGAAACCGCCCGTCGGGCCGGAATGTTTCTCGATAACACAAGATTTCCTCCCTTTTTTCGGAAATCGGGCCGGATAATCCGGCTCACGTGTCTGCGAGCCTCGGCTCCCGTGCACGTAATTTGGTGATCGGTCAGTTTCGCGCCACAGCGCATTAGTTTGTTGTGATTCTGGGACTCCATCGCTTTGTGTTTTTTTGGTTTGAATTAGGAGTCCCTCCATGGGCAAGAAACTTTACGTGGGCAACCTCGCCTACTCCGTGCGTGACAACGACCTGGAACAGGCTTTCGGCGAATTCGGTTCGATCGTCAGCGCCAAGGTCATGATGGAACGTGACACCGGCCGTTCGAAGGGCTTCGGCTTTGTCGAAATGGGCACCGACGCTGAAGCACTCGCTGCAGTCGAAGGCATGAACGGCGCATCGCTGCAGGGCCGCGCCCTGACGGTGAACGAAGCCCGTCCGATGGAAGCACGTCCCCCCCGCACCGGCGGTGGTGGCGGCTACGGCGGTGGTGGCGGCGGCGGCTACGGTGGTGGTGGCGGCGGCGGTTACGGCGGCGGTGGCGGCCGTAGCGGTGGCGGCGGTGGTTACGGCGGCGGCGGCGGTGGCCGCGGCGGCTACTAAGCCCTCCCCCACACACGCATGAGCGCCTCGGCGCTCTGAATAAAAAAAGCTCCTTCGGGAGCTTTTTTCGTTTCCGGCCCCACCCCCTCCTGCCCTTGCCCCGATCCCTTCGTGGAACACCACCGAACCGCTTTGCCGGGCCGTCGGTGTTGCCCCGGAAGGGGGTTGGCGTAGCGAAGTGCGCGAAACCTGGGGGAGAGCCAGTACTTACCCTTGTAAGCATTTGTCCGTACCGTCGCGGTCAGCCGACGGTCAGCCGCTGGCGACGACCCTCGTCCCCTTCGAAACAGAGGGTCGAGACGATGAAAATCAAGAGACAGGCGGACTTCTTCTCAGGGGTCATGTTCGCCACCGTCGGTGGCGCGTTCGCCATCGGCGCCACCACCTACACCATCGGCGACGGCGCCCGCATGGGGCCGGGGTACTTTCCACTGATGCTGGGCATCCTGTTGGCGCTGCTGGGCGCGCTGATCATGTTCCAGGCCATGGTGGTCGAGAGCGCCGACGGCGACAAGATCGGCAAATGGGCCTGGAAGCCGCTGGCCTTCGTGCTGGGCGCCAACCTGGCCTTCGGTGTGCTGCTGGGCGGCCTGCCCAGCGTCGGGCTGCCGGCGATGGGGATGATCATCGCGATCTACGCGCTGACGATCATCTCGAGCATGGCCGGCCAGCACTTCAAGCTGCGCGACGTGCTGGTGCTGGCGACCATCCTGGCAGCCGGCAGCTATGTGGCCTTCATCTGGGCGCTCAAGCTGCAGATCCAGGTCTGGCCCACGTTCATTTCGGGTTGAGGAGCACACCGCCATGGAACTGTTCCACAACCTGGCGACCGGCTTCGGCGTCGCCTTCACCTTCACCAACCTGCTGTACTGCCTGGTCGGTTGCATCCTGGGCACGCTGATCGGCGTGCTGCCGGGCATCGGCCCCGTCGCGACGATCGCGATGCTGCTGCCCGCCACCTACGCACTGCCGCCCGTGTCGGCGCTGATCATGCTGGCCGGCATCTACTACGGCGCCCAGTACGGCGGCTCGACCACGGCCATCCTGGTGAACCTGCCCGGGGAGTCGTCCTCGGTGGTCACCTGCATCGACGGCTACCAGATGGCAAGGCAGGGCCGCGCAGGCCCCGCGCTGGCCGCGGCGGGGCTGGGCTCGTTCTTCGCGGGCTGCGTGGGCACGCTGATCCTGGCCGCCTTTGCGCCACCGCTGACCGAGTTGGCTTTCAAGTTCGGCCCGGCCGAGTACTTCTCGCTCATGACGCTGGGCCTGATCGGCGCGGTGGTGCTGGCCTCGGGCTCGCTGCTGAAGGCGGTGGCGATGATCGTGCTGGGCCTGCTTTTGGGCATCGTGGGCACCGACGTCAACTCGGGCGTTGCGCGCTTCAGCTTCGACATCCCCGAACTCACCGACGGCATCGGCTTCGTGGTGATCGCCATGGGCGTGTTCGGCTACGGCGAAATCATCGGCAACCTCTCGCAGCCCGACGACGAGCGCGAGGTGTTCACGCACAAGGTCAAGGGCCTGTGGCCCACCAAGGACGACTTCAAGCGCATGACGCCCGCGGTGCTGCGCGGCACGGCGCTCGGTTCGGCCCTGGGCATCTTGCCCGGCGGCGGCGCACTGCTGGCAGCCTTCGCGGCCTATGCGCTGGAGAAGAAGATCAAGATGCAGCCCGGCGAAGTCGCCTTCGGCAAGGGCAACATCCGCGGCGTGGCTTCGCCCGAGTCGGCCAACAACGCCGGCGCGCAGACCTCCTTCATTCCGCTGCTGACGCTGGGCATTCCGCCCAACGCCGTGATGGCGCTGATGGTCGGCGCGATGACCATCCACAACATCCAGCCCGGCCCGCAGGTGATGACCAGCAACCCGGAGCTGTTCTGGGGCCTGATCGCCTCGATGTGGATCGGCAACGCGATGCTGATCATCCTGAACCTGCCGCTGATCGGCATGTGGATCAAGCTGCTGACGGTGCCCTACAAGTTCCTGTTCCCGGCCATCGTGCTGTTCTGCGCCATCGGCGTGTACTCGACCAACAACAACACCTTCGACGTGTGGATGGTGGCGATCTTCGGCTTCATCGGCTATCTGTTCCTGAAGCTGCGCACCGAGCCGGCCCCGCTGCTGCTGGGCTTCATCCTCGGGCCGATGATGGAAGAGAACCTGCGGCGCGCGCTGCTGCTGTCGCGCGGGGCGTGGAGCGTGTTCGTCACGCGGCCGCTGTCGGCGGGCCTGCTGGTGGCAGCGGCGCTGCTGCTGTGCATCGTGCTGCTGCCGGCGATCAAGGCGAAGCGCGAAGAGGCGTTTGTCGAAGACTAAGCTCGCCCCCAGGCTGNCGCTTCGCCAACCCCCTACCGGGGGCAACACCTGAGGCCCGGCAAAGCCGGTTCCTCGGTGTTTCTCGAAGAAGCCCCCGGCCTCGCGCCTGGGGCTTTTTTATTTCAGGAACGCGTCGTAGGCCGTCTTCAGGATCAGCGCACTCACCACCACGATGAACACGATCCGCACAAAGCCCGCGCCGTGCTTCAGCGCCACGCGCGTGCCGGCCAGGCTGCCGGCCACGTTGGCCACGGCCATCACCAGCCCGTAGTGCCACCAGACGTGGCCCTTGGCGGCCAGCAGGATCAGCGCGGCGGCGTTGGTCAGGGTGTTGATGACCTTGGCCGAGGCCGAGGCGTTGAGGAAGTCGTAGCCCATCCAGCGCACGAACAAAAACACCAGGAAGCTGCCCGTGCCCGGCCCGAAGAAGCCGTCGTAGAAACCGATGGTCAGGCCGATGGTGCTGGCCGCCAGCGTCTCGGCGCGTCCACTGAAGCGCGGCGCGTGCAGCCGGCCCATGTCCTTGCGCGCCAGCGTGTAGATCAGCACGCCCAGCAGGATGACCGGCAGCGCCCGGCGCAGGAAGTCGCCCGGGAAGACCGTGACGGTCCACGCGCCGACCATCGAGCCACCGAAGCCCAGCAGCGCGGCCGGCCACATGGCGCTCCAGCGCATCTGCACCCGCTGGCTGAACTGGGCGGCCGAGGCCGCGGTGCCCCAGATGGACGCGCTCTTGTTGGTGCCCAGCAGCGTGGCCGGCGGCGCGCCCGGAAACACCGCAAAGAGGGCCGGCACCAGGATCAACCCCCCGCCGCCCACGATCGCATCGATAAAACCCGCGAGCAGTGAGGCGCCCGTGACCACCAGCATTTCCATGCGGGCGATTGTCTCACCGGAATTGCTATCGAAACGATAGCTTTGATGGCCGATACCGGCTGGCCAGGAGGCTTGTTTGGCTTGGAGGAAAGCGCCCACGTCCGCGCGGCGAACAGGCAAAAAAAAGCGCCGACCAGCGGCGCTTTTCAAATATCAGGCAGGCATCTCGTACGGAGCCTTTGAAGAATGTTCTTGTTGATCGATCGGAAGCTTGTCTCCTCGGACCCTCGGCAGTACGAGCAGGGCCCGTCGCGAGTGCGCAGATTGTGCAAGCGCGCACCCGCCCGGTGCATTAGGAATTACCCGCTTCGTGTTACTTCGACCCTCCAGTTGGGAAACCAAAGTGTTTCAGCCAGTTAACAAGATGGCATGACTCGTGCACACAGGCCTTCTGTCCACCACTCCAGGAAGAAACGGTCATGGCCCTGCTGGCACCCCAAGCCTCCCTGAACGCGGCCGACACTGCCTGGATGATGACCTCGACCGCGCTGGTGCTGCTGATGACGCTGCCCGGCATCGCGCTCTTCTATGCCGGCATGGTCCGGCGCAAGAACGTGCTGGCCACCATGGCCGGGGTGGTGGCGATCGCGGCGGTGGTCTCGCTGACCTGGTTCGCGCTCGGCTACTCGCTGGCCTTCACGTCCGGCTGGCCCTGGCTCGGCAACCTCTCGCGCATCGGCTTCTCGGGCTTCGAGTACCTGAAAGACGCCGGCCAGGTGGCCGTGAGCCACGTGGCGCCGAACGTGCCGGAGTCGGTCTACGCCATGTTCCAGCTGAGCTTCGCGATCATCACCACCGCGCTGGTGCTCGGCGCCTTTGTCGAGCGCATGCGCTTCTCGGCCCTGCTGTGGTTCGCGCTGCTGTGGAGCGTGCTCGTGTACGCGCCCGTGGCGCACTGGGTGTGGGAGCCGGGCGGCTGGCTCGCGCAGATGGGCGCGCTCGACTTCGCGGGCGGCTCGGTGGTGCACGTCAACGCGGGCATCGCGGGGCTGGTGTGCGCCTATGCGCTCGGGCCGCGCCGGGGCTACGGACGCGAGGCCTTCGAGCCCTACAGCCTGGCGCTCACCATGACCGGCGCGGGCCTGCTGTGGGTGGGCTGGTTCGGATTCAATGCCGGCTCGGCGGTGGCGGCCGACGGGCGCGCCGGCCTGGCCATGCTGGTCACGCACATCGCGGCGGCGGCCGGCGCCCTGAGCTGGATGATTGGCGAATGGATCGTGCGCCGCAGCCCCTCGCTGCTGGGCCTGTGCTCCGGCCTCGTGGCCGGGCTGGTGGCGATCACGCCCGCGGCCGGCTTCGTCACGCCGCTGCCGGCGCTGGCCATCGGCGCCATCGCCGGGCTGGCCTGCTACTGGGGCGCCACGGGCCTGAAGCACCTGCTCGGTGCGGACGACTCGCTCGACGTGTTCGGCGTGCACGGCATCGGCGGCATCGTGGGCGCGCTGCTCACGGGCGTGTTCGCCGACCCGCGCATCTCGGGCGCGACAGGCAACGTGCTGACGCAGGCGATCGCCGTCGGCAGCGTGGCGATCTACAGCGCGACGGGCACGGCCATCGTCCTGTTCCTCGTGCATGTGCTGGTCGGATTGCGCGTCGACCCCGAGAGCGAACTCGTGGGCCTCGATCTTGCTCAACACAAGGAACACCTGGGAGCCTGACCCACAGACGCCGGAGACCCCGCCATGCCATCCATGTCCGAAAGCGAACGCATCGCCCTCGCCGCCCGCCTGCACGTGGCGCTGCGGCGCAAGCACGGACGCGTGACCGACACCGAATGGATGGCCACCAACGCCGAGTACGCCGCCGAGATCGTGCGCATGACGCGCATCCACGCCGCCGAGACGAAGGACGACGAGCTCGACCAGCTCGCCACGCGGCTGGAGCAGGCGATGGAGCCGCTGGCCCGCGCCGCGCGGCTGGCGGCGCGGCAGCCCGACGGCCTGCCGCCCACGCCGCCGCCGCGCTATGTCGGCGGGCTGCGCTGACGACGCCTCAGTTCGCGGCCAGCGCCGCCTTGCGGATCGACTGCAGCGTGCTCGCGGGCGTGATCGCCTCCGGGTCCAGCAGGCAATGCAGGATCGCCGGCTTGCCGCTCGCACGCGCACGCGCCAGGGCCGGGCCGAACTCTTCCGTCGTGGTCACGCGTTCGCCGTGTCCGCCGAACACCTCGGCATAGCCGCGGAAGTCGGGGTTCTTCAGCTGCGTGGCGCTGATGCGGCCGGGGTAGTGCTTTTCCTGGTGCATGCGGATCGTGCCGTACATGCCGTTGTCCAGCAGCACGACGAGGATCGGCAGCCCGTACTGCACGGCGGTCGCGAACTCCTGGCCGTGCATCAGAAAATCGCCGTCGCCCGCGAACACGACCACCTCGCGTTCGGGCCACAGCCGCTTGGCACCGACGCCGGCCGGCAACCCGTAGCCCATCGACCCACTGGTCGGCGCAAGCTGGCTCGCGAACGCGCGGAACGGCCAGAAGCGGTGCACCCAGGTCGCGAAGTTGCCCGCGCCGTTGCAGAAGATGGTGTCGGCCGGCAGCACCTCGCGCAGGTGCTGCATGACCTCGCCCATCTGCAGCGGGCCCGGGATGCGGATCGCGGCCGGGTCGCTCCAGCGCAGGAAGTCTTCGCGCGCGGTCTTCGTCTGCGCCTGCCACACGGGCGATGAAGTCGGACGCAACGCAGACACCGCTTCGGCGAACGCCTGCGGCGTGGCGTGGATGCCCTGCGTCGGGCGATAGAGCTTGCCGAGCTCGTCGGCATCCGCGTGCACATGCACCAGCGCCTGCTTCGGCTGCGGAATCGCGAACAGCTCATAGCCCTGCGACGGCACTTCCGACAGGCGCCCGCCGACCAGCAGCACGAGGTCCGCATCGCGGATGCGCGCCAGCATGCGCGGGTTCGCGCCGAGCCCCAGGTCGCCCGCATAGCAGGGATGCTCGGCGGACATCAGCATCTGGCGGCGGAACGAGCAGTACACGGGCAACGAATAGGCCTCGGCGAACTGCGCGAACTGCTGCGTCGCGGCTTCCGACCAGCGGCTGCCGCCCAGGATGACGACCGGCCGCTGCGCCTGCGACAGGCGCTGCTGCAGTTCGGCGAGTGGGGCCGCGCCGGGATGGGTTTCAGTGACGGCATACGGCAGCGCATCGGCCACCACGGCGGCTTCGGTCAGCATGTCTTCGGGCAGCGCGATCACCACCGGACCGGGCCGGCCCGAGGTCGCGACATGGAAGGCGCGCGAGACGAGTTCGGGCACGCGCGCCGGATCGTCGATCTGCACGACCCACTTGGCCATCGTGCCGAAGACCGCGCCGTAGTCCAGCTCCTGGAAGGCTTCGCGGCCCATCGCGTCGCGCGCGACCTGGCCGACGAACAGCAGGAGCGGTGTCGAGTCCTGGTGCGCGATGTGCACGCCCGCCGCCGCGTTGGTGGCGCCGGGGCCGCGCGTGACGAAGCAGATGCCGGGCTGGCCCGTGAGCTTGCCCTGCGCCTCGGCCATCATCGTCGCGCCGCCCTCCTGGCGGCACACCGTCACGTCGATCGATGCGTCGTGCAGCGCGTCGAGCACGGCCAGGAAGCTTTCGCCGGGCACGCAGAAAAGCTGCTTGACGCCGTGGGTGATGAGCTGGTCGACCAGGATCTGGCCGCCGGTGCGGGAGGAAGTCATGAGGGTTCCAGTGGATTGAAGATGTTCATGAAAGCACGGCGCAGGCGGCGGCGATGCGCGCGCACGCCTCTTCGAGTTGCGCCATCGACGTCGCATACGAGATGCGGAAATACGGTGCGAGCCCGAACACGCTGCCCGGCACCACCGCCACCTCGAAGTCCTGCAGCAGGTAGCGGCAAAAGTCGCTGTCGGTCTGCAGCAGCGTGCCGCTGGCCGTTCGCTTGCCGAGCACGCCGGCGCAGCTTGCGAAGGTGTAGAAGGCGCCCTCGGGCACGCGGCAATGCAGGCCTGGCGCGCGGTTGAGCGCGGCCACGACGAAGTCGCGACGCTGTTGGAACGATGCGCAGCGCTCGGCAACGATGCCCTGCGGGCCGGTGAGCGCCTCGATCGCCGCGGCCTGGCTCACCGACGACGGGCACGAGGTCGACTGGCTTTGCACCACGGCCATCGCCGCGATCAGCGGGCGCGGTCCCGCGCCGTAGCCGACGCGCCAGCCGGTCATCGCATAGGCCTTCGACACACCGTTCACCGTGAGCGTGCGCTCGCGCAGCCGCGGCTCGACGGCCGCCGGTGTTGCGAACGCGAGGCCGTCGTAGAGGATGTGTTCGTAGATGTCGTCCGCCAGCACCCAGACGTGGGGATGGTCGAGCAGCAGGTCGGTGATCGGCCGGAGCTGCGCCGCGCTGTAGGCCGCGCCGCTTGGGTTCGACGGCGAGTTCTGAAACAACCAGCGCGTGCGCGGCGTGATGGCCGCCTGCAGCTGCGCCGCGGTCAGGCGAAAGCCGTTCTCCTCCTCGCACGCCACCGACACCGGCACGCCGCCGCAGATCTGCACGATGTCCGCGTACGAGGTCCAGTACGGCGCGGGCAGGATCACTTCGTCGCCCGGGTTCAGGCTCGCCATCAGCGCATTGAAGATCACCTGCTTGGCGCCCGCGCTCACGCTGATCTCGTCGAGTGCGAAGTCCAGCGCGTTGTCGCGCTGGAACTTCAGCTGCACGGCCGCCTTCATCGCCGGGCTGCCGTCGAGCACCGTGTAGCGCGTGTCGCCGCGCGCAATGGCCTGCGAGGCCGCAAGCCGGATGTTCTCGGGCGTGTCGAAGTCGGGCTCGCCCGCGCCCAGCACGATCACCGGGCGGCCGGCGCGCTTGAGCGCCTGCGCGTGATCGGTGATGCGCAGGATCTCCGAGACCTGGAGGGCGCGCACGCGTTGTGCTGGCGAGAACACGGCGGCGTCGGTCACCTGGCGTAGGCTTCCAGCGGCTTGTCGTTGGGTTCGAGCATCAGCTGCTTGAGCACGGGGCTCATCGGCAGATTGAGGCTGGTGTTCTTCGGCGGAATCGCGGCCACGAACCACTTGGTGTAGATCTTCTCGAGCTCGCCGCTCTTCATGAGCTTGCGCAGTGCGCCGTCCACCGCGGCCTTGAAGGCCGGGTCGTCCTTTCGGAACAGCAGCGCGATCGGCTCCGAACCCAGCGCCTCGCCAGTGATGCGATACGCCGCGGGGTTCTTCGAGTTCGCGATGATGCCGGCGAGCAGGTTGTCGTCGAGCACGAAGGCATCGACACGGCCCGACTCCATCAGCAGGAAGCTCTCCAGATGATCCTTGCCGAGCAAGGTGTTGTACGAGACGTTCTGCGCACGCTCTCGCTTGCGCAGAAGCTGCACGGCGGTGGTGCCGCTCGACGCCGACACGTTGCGGCCCGCGAGCTGGTCGAGCGTGGTGATGCCCGAGTCGACCCGCGACGCCATGCGCACCTCGCTCACGTACGTGGTGAGTGCGAAGGCCACCTGCTGCTGGCGCGCGGTGTTGTTGGTGGTGGGGCCGCAGCCGATGTCGAGCGTGCCGTTCTGCATCAGCGCAATGGTGTTCTGCGCGGTCACGGCCATGTACTCGAGCCTGGCGTCGGGCGCGATGTCTTTCAGCACACGCTCGCAGAGTTCGACGTGGTAGCCCACGTACTTGTCGCCCGCGCCCAGCATGTAGGCCATGGGGGGCGACGCCTCGCGCACGCCGAGCACGGCCTTGCCGCTGGCCTTGATCTTGTCGAGCGTGCCGCCGGTCGGCGCCTGCTGCGCGGAGGCTGTGGTGCCAAAGGCGAGCGCGAGCAGCGCGGCGGTGGCGAGGGTCTTCAGTTGCATCTTCATCTTCTGTGTCTCCTGGTGGTTTTCCGTGAAAGGGTGCGGCGCGCCCTGCCGGCACGGCAGGACTTTTCATGGGACATCGCGGAACCGGCTTTGCCGGGCCGCAGATGCCGCCCCCGGCAGGGGGTGGGCCAAGCGACACGGAGTGCGCGAAGCCTGGGGGCGAGCCTCAATTCCCGATGTCGAAGATCACGCCCTGCGCAAGGGGAAGTGCCGTCGAGTAGTTGATGGTGTTGGTCGCGCGGCGCATGTAGGCCTTCCAGCTGTCCGAGCCCGCTTCGCGTCCGCCGCCGGTTTCCTTCTCGCCACCGAAGGCGCCGCCGATCTCGGCACCGCTGGGGCCGATGTTGACGTTGGCGATGCCGCAGTCCGAACCCGCGCTGGACATGAAGCGCTCGGCCTCGCGCACGTTGAGCGTGAAGATCGAGGACGACAGGCCCGCGCCCACCGCGTTGTGCCATTCGATGGCTTCGTCGAGCGTGCGGTAGCGCACCACGTAGAGGATGGGCGCGAAGGTCTCGCGCAGCACCGGGCCGTCGTGCGATTTCAGTTCGACCAGCGCGGGGCGCACGTAGTAGGCGTCCGGCGTGCCGATGCCGTCGACGCGCTGGCCGCCGTGTACCGTGGCGCCGATCTCGCGGCTTTCGTTCAGGGCCTTCTGCATGCCGTCGAAGGCCGCGCGGTCGATCAGCGGACCGACCAGCGTGCCGGCCTCGCGCGGATCGCCCACGCGCACATTGCCATAGACCTTCGCGAGCTTGGGCACCAGCTGGTCGTACACGCTGTCGTGCACGAACAGGCGCCGCAGCGTCGTGCAGCGCTGGCCGGCCGTGCCCATGGCCGCGAACGCGATGCCGCGCAGCGTGAGGTCCAGGTCGGCCGAGGGCGTGACGATGGCGGCGTTGTTGCCGCCCAGTTCAAGAATGGCGCGGGCAAAGCGCGCCGCGAGTTTCGGCGCGACCTGACGGCCCATCGCCGTGGAGCCGGTGGCCGAGAGGATCGGCACGCGCGGGTCGGCCACCAGCACCTCGCCGATGTCGCGCGGGCCCAGCAGCAGGCCGAGCAGGCCTTCGGGTGCATCGCCGAAGCGTTCAATGGCGCGCTGCGCGATGGCGTGCACGGCCAGCGCGGTGAGCGGTGTTTTCTCGGAAGGCTTCCACACCACCGGGTCGCCGCACACCAGCGCGAGCGCCGCGTTCCACGACCACACGGCCACGGGAAAGTTGAAGGCCGAGATCACGCCGCACACGCCCAGCGGGTGCCAGGTTTCCATCATCCGGTGCTCGGCGCGCTCGGTGGCCAGCGTGAGGCCGTAGAGCTGGCGCGAGAGGCCGACGGCGAAGTCGCAGATGTCGATCATTTCCTGCACCTCGCCCGCACCTTCGGACGGGATCTTGCCGGCCTCCAGCGTGACGAGGCGACCCAGGTCGCGCTTGGCGGCGCGCAGCGCTTCGCCCAGCAGGCGCACCAGTTCGCCGCGGCGCGGTGCCGGCACCAGGCGCCAGGCCTTGAAGGCCTCGTGCGCGCGGCCGATGGCGGCGGTGGCTTCGACGGCCGTGGTCTGCGGCACCTGCGCGATCACCTCGCCGCTGACCGGCGAGCGCACCGTCAACTCGCCGCCGGTGTGGGCCGAGCGCGGCACGCCCAGGCGCTGCAGCAGTTGTTCGACTTCGGCGGGAACGCAATCGGGGGTCTGGGCTTCAGGCATGGGCGCTCCAGGGGAAGAAAGGCCGAACAAATGGAAGGGCGGAACCCGGCCAATATGTGCGAAACCCGCGCCGTTGGCTAATGAAAAAATGGAAGGACTTGGTGCGTTTGGCGAATGAACTCTTGGGCGAAACCTTCGTTCAACGCACGCTTCAAAGCCACCCCCGGCCCGCCCGCACAATCGCAACGTGCCCAGAACCTTGCCCGATCCATCGCCGCCGCAGCCCTACTGGCTCTACCTGCTCGAATGCGAAGGCGGCGTGTACTACGCGGGCATCGCGCTCGACGTGGAGCAACGCTTCTTCCTGCATGTCTTCGGGCTGGGCGCCAAGTTCACGCGTGCGCGTCCGCCGCAGCGGGTGCTGGCGGCGCGCCAGTACCCTGACAGGGGTGCCGCGCTGCGGGCGGAGATCACACTCAAGGCGCTGCCTCGCGCGCGCAAGCTGGCGTTCTTCGACCGGTAGGCGCTCCGTCGACGCACCCGCCCGCGCCGCGCCGCCGAGGCCGGCTCAGCGGTGGCGGTTGTCTTCGAGGATCCAGCCTGCGGCCTTCTCCGCCATCATCAGCGTCGGGCTGTTGGTGTTGCCGCTCGTGATGGTGGGCATCGCACCCGCATCGACCACACGCAGGCCGCGCACGCCGCGCACGCGCAGGTGGGCGTCGAGCACCGCCATCGGGTCGCTGTCGGCGCCCATCTTCGTGGTGCCGACCGGATGGAAGATGGTGGTGGCGATGTCGCCGGCCAGCCGCGCGAGGTCTTCGTCGCTCTGGTACTGCACGCCAGGCTTCCACTCTTCGGGCTGGTACTTCGCGAGCGCCGGCTGCTGCGCGATGCGGCGCGTCACGCGCAGCGAATCGGCCGCGACCTTGCGGTCTTCCTCGGTGCTCAGGTAGTTGGGCGCGATGGCCGGTGCGTCTTCGAAGCGCGGGCTCTTGATGCGCACCGAGCCCCGGCTCGTCGGGTTCAGGTTGCACACGCTCGCGGTGAAGGCCGGAAAGCTGTGCAGCGGCTCGCCGAAGGCATCGAGCGACAGCGGCTGCACGTGGTACTGGATGTTGGGCCACTCGCGGTCGGGCGAGCTGCGCGTGAACGCGCCCAGCTGCGACGGCGCCATGCTCATCGGGCCGCTGCGTTTGAGCAGGTATTCCAGGCCGATCTTCGCCTTGCCGACCATCGACGAGGCCAGCACGTTGAGGGTGGGCGCGCCGTTGATCTTGTAGACCGCACGGATCTGCAGGTGGTCCTGCAGGTTGGCGCCGACGCCGGGCGCGTCGACCGCCACGTCGATGCCGTGCTGGCGCAGCAGGTCGGCCGGGCCGATGCCCGACAGCTGCAGGATCTGCGGCGAGCCGATGGCGCCCGCACTGAGGATCACTTCGCACTCCGCGTGCGCGGTGCTCATTTCGGACCCGTTCCACACCTGCGCGCCGGTGCAGCGTTTCGTGCCGTCGGGCAGCGTCTCGAACAGCAGGCGCGACACCTGCGCACCGGTCCACAGCTCGAAGTTCGGGCGGCCGTAGCAGGTGGGCCGCAGGAAGGCCTTGGCGGTGTTCCAGCGCCAGCCGTTCTTCTGGTTGACCTGGAAGTAGCCCACGCCTTCGTTGCTGCCGCGATTGAAGTCGGTGGTGTGCGGCACGCCGGCCTGCACGGCCGCATCGGCAAAGGCGTCGAGGATGTCCCAGCGCAGCCGCTGCTTCTCGACGCGCCACTCGCCGCCCGCGCCGTGCATCTCGTCGGCACCGAGGTAGAAGTCTTCGTGCTTGCGAAAGGCCGGCAGCACGTTCTGCCAGCGCCAGCCGTCGTCGCCCGTGAGGGACGCCCACTGGTCGTAGTCGCGCGACTGGCCGCGCATGTAGATCATGCCGTTGATGCTGGAGCAGCCGCCCAGCGTCTTGCCGCGCGGGTAGCGCAGCGTGCGGCCGTTGAGGCCCGCGTCGGGCTCGGTGTTGTAGAGCCAGTCGGTGCGCGGATTGCCGATGCAGTAGAGGTAACCCACCGGAATGTGGATCCAGTGGTAGTCGTCCTTGCGGCCGGCCTCGATGAGCAGCACACGCTTGGTCTTGTCGGCGCTCAGGCGGTTGGCGATGAGCGAGCCGGCGGTGCCGGCGCCGATGATGATGTAGTCGAAGGTGGTGTCGCTCAACGGTGTCTCCAATCTGGTTGTTCTTTTCTTCGGCACACGACGTCGTCACGCACCCATGCCTTGCCGGTGCGCCCGCGGAACCGGCTCTGCCGGGCCGCCGGGAGCGCCCCCTCGAGGGGGGATGCGAGCGACACGAAGTGCGCGAGAGTCGGGGGTGGGCTTATTTCGCCGTCGGCATCACGAACTCGGCGCCCTTGCCGATGCTCTCGGGCCAGCGCTGCATGATCGACTTCTGCTTCGTATAGAAGCGCACGCCCTCTTCGCCGTACGCGTGCATGTCGCCGAACAGGCTCTTCTTCCAGCCGCCGAAGCCGTGCCAGGCCATCGGCACCGGGATCGGCACGTTGATGCCGACCATGCCGACCTGGATGCGGCGGCCGAACTCGCGCGCCACGTTGCCGTCGCGCGTGAAGCAGCTCACGCCGTTGCCGAACTCGTGCGCGTTGATGAGGTCCACCGCTTCCTTGAAGGTCGCCACGCGCAGGCAGCCCAGCACGGGGCCGAAGATCTCTTCCTTGTAGATGCGCATCTCGGGCGTGACGTGGTCGAACAGCGTGCCGCCCATCCAGAAGCCGTCGCCGCAGCCTTCGCCCGCCTGGTTGCCGTCGAACGTGCGCCCGTCGACCAGCAGCTTCGCGCCTTCCTTTTCGCCTTGCGCGATGTAGCCGGTGATGCGCTCGTGCGCGGCGCGCGTGACGATCGGGCCCATCTCGGCCGCGAGGTTGGTGCCGTTGAGCACCTTCAGCGTCTTGGTGCGCTCGATGAGCTTGGGCAGCAGGCGGTCGGCCACGTCGCCCACCAGCACCGCGACGCTGATCGCCATGCAGCGCTCGCCGGCCGAGCCGTAGCCGGCGCCGATGAGGGCGTCGACCGCCTGGTCGATGTCGGCGTCGGGCATGACGACCATGTGGTTCTTCGCGCCGCCCAGCGCCTGCACGCGCTTGCCGTGGCGGGCGCCGGTTTCATAGATGTAGTTGGCGATGGGCGTGGAGCCGACGAAGCTGATCGCCTTGACGTCGGGGTGCTCCAGCAGCGCATCGACCGCGACCTTGTCGCCCTGCACCACGTTGAACACGCCGTCGGGCAGGCCGGCCTGCTTGAGCAGCTCGGCCATGAAGAGCGACGCGCTCGGGTCGGTCGGGCTGGGCTTGAGCACGAAGGTGTTGCCCGCCGCAATGGCCACCGGGAACATCCACATCGGCACCATCACCGGGAAGTTGAAGGGCGTGATGCCGGCCACAACGCCCAGCGGCTGGCGCAGCGTCCAGTTGTCGATGCCGGTGCTCACCTGGTCGGTGAAGTCGCCCTTGAGCAGCTGCGGAATGCCGCAGGCGAACTCGACGATGTCGATGCCGCGGCTGACTTCGCCCTGCGCGTCGGTGAAGACCTTGCCGTGCTCGGCGGTGATGAGGTGCGCGAGCTCGTCCTTGTGCTGGTTGAGCAGCTCCAGGAACTTGAACATCACGCGCGCCCGGCGAAGGGGCGGCGTGTCGGCCCACTTGGGGAACGCGGCCTGCGCGGCGGCCACGGCGGCCGAAACCTGCGTCGCGTCGGCGAGGCCGACCTTGCCGGTGACAGCGCCGGTGGCGGGGTTGGTCACGTCCTGCGTACGGCCGGAGGTGTTGGCGGCGGGAGTGCCGGCGATGTGGTGATCGATATTTCGGGTGCTGATGGGCATGTTCGGGTCTCCTGAAGGCAATTTGGCCCGCTCTGCGTAGAGAAAGCCAATGAATTCGCGTCGATGGCGCTATAAATCATCTTTATATGACTGCGCCATCGATGGACCTCCAGATTCTGCGCGCCTTCGTCCTGGCGGCGCGCGAGGGCAACGTCTCGCGCGCCGCCGAAAAGCTGCACCTCACGCAGCCTGCCGTGAGTCTGCAGCTCAAGCGCTTCGCCGAAGAGACGGGGCTGGCGCTGTTCACCCGCACGCCGCACGGGCTGGCGCTCACGGCGGACGGCGCAGCCATGCTGCCGCAGGCCGAACGCGTGCTGGCCGCCGTGGGCGACCTGCAGCAGGCCGCGCGCAACCTGCAGGTCACGGTGCGCGGGGCGCTGCGCATCGGCACCATCCTCGACCCCGAGTTCACGCGGCTGGGCGTGTTCCTGCGCGAGCTGGTCGAGGCTGCGCCGCAGATCGAGACCGAGCTGCGCCATGGCATGAGCGGCAGCGTGCTGGCGCAGGTGCTGCACGGCGAGCTCGACGTGGGCTTTCACCTCGATCCCGGCGATGAGCCGGACACCGCCGCGCCGGCGCCGCTGGCGGTGCGCACGCTCACCCGGTTCAGCTACCGCGTGGTCGCGCCGGCCGGCTGGGGCCCGCAGGTGCTCGGCCGCGACTGGAAGGCGCTGGCCGCCCTGCCCTGGCTCGCCACGCCGCCCGAGTCGGCACACCACCGCCTGCTGGAGCGCGTGTTCGGGCCGCTCGGCCTGGCGCCCCGGCGCGTCGCGCTGGTCGACCAGGAAGCCTCGATGCTCGACCTGCTCAAGTCGGGCGTGGGCCTGAGCCTGGTGCGCGACTCGATCGCGATCCGCGAAAGCCAGGCCCACGGCCTCGTGCTGGCCGACCGCGTGCGGCTCGATTGCGCGCTGCGTTTCGTCTCGCTGGCGGCCCGGCGCGACGAGCCCGTGATCGCCAGCGCATGGAACGCGCTGGCCCGGGCCTGGAGCTGAAGGGCTCCTGAAAAACGGCGTCTGGCCCTACGCGAACGAAGGGCCGGACGCACACAAGCTCCGGATGCACGCGGTTACGATGCGCCCTCTCACCTGCATCCTGTTAACAAACCGCCTCACACGCACGTCCATGGTTTCCAGCCCGTCGTCTGCCGACCTGCCCGCCACCGACGACACCTCTGCGCCGCCGCGCGCGCGCACGCAGGACGTGGACGGCCGCAACTGGGCCGTGGCCAGCGGATGCTGGACCACGCTGGCGATGTCGTCGCGCCCGGCCTGGGACGCGGTGGCCAGGGACCTCGCCGCGTTGCCGCCCGGAGACGACCGCGCCTGGGACCTGCGCCCCATCGGCCAGCTCGACCACATCGGCGCCCAGCTGCTGTGGGACCACTGGCGCCACGACTGGCCGGCCACGCTCGAACTGGCGCCGCAGCACCAGGCGGTGCTCGACCAGGTGGCGAAGTTCACGGTCGCCACGCCCGACGAGCCGCCGAAGTCGCTCGCCGACCGGCTGCGCGCATTCGCCCTTCACGGCCCGCGCGCGATGGCGGTGCTGCGCGATTTCGTCGGCCTGATCGGCCAGCTCGCGCTGGACCTGTGCACGCTGGTGCGCGCGCCGCACCGCGGGCCGTGGCGCGACTTCTCGGGCCACCTCTATCAGTTCGGCGCCACGGCGCTGCACATCACGGCGCTGGTCGGCCTGCTCATCGGCGTGGTGCTGGCCTACCTGATTTCGCAGCAGCTGCGCCAGTACGGCGCCGAGACCTTCGTGGTGAACATCCTCGGGCTGTCGCTGATCCGCGAGCTCGGGCCGGTGCTGGCCGCCGTACTCATCGCGGGCCGCTCGGGTTCGGCAATCACGGCGCAGATCGGCGTGATGCGCGTCACCGAAGAACTCGACGCCATGCGCGTGATGGGCATCCCGCACGGCTTTCGCCTCGTGATGCCGCGCGTGCTGGCGCTGGCCATCGCGATGCCGCTGATCAGCCTGTGGACCTCGATGGCGGCACTGGCCGGCGGCATGCTCGCGGCCGACGCGGCGCTGGGCATCTCGCCGGCGTATTTCCTGTCGGCCCTGCCGCGCGCGGTGCCCATTGCCAACCTCTGGCTGGCGCTGGCCAAGTCGGCGGTGTTCGGCGTGCTGATCGCGCTGATCGGCTGCTACTTCGGCATGAAGGTCAAGCCCAACACCGAGAGCCTGGGCCGCGGCACCACGTCGTCGGTCGTGACCTCGATCACCGCGGTGATCCTGGTCGACGCGCTGTTCGCCGTCCTGTTCAAGGGCATAGGATTCCGCGGATGAACGCCGCCACGACGCCTTCTTCCCCCGGCACGGTGGTCGACATCCGCAAGCTATGGACGGTGTTCAAGAACACCGACGGCGAGCAGGTGGTGCATCGCGACCTCGACCTGCACATCGACCGCGGCGAGGTGCTGTCGCTCGTCGGCGGCTCGGGCACCGGCAAGACGGTGTTGCTGCGACAGATCCTCGGGCTGCAGAAACCCACGAAGGGCGCGGTCGAGGTGCTGGGCCAGGCCCCGGGCGAACTCAGCGCGGCCGGCGCAGCCAACGTGGGCATGCTGTTCCAGCACGGCGCGCTGTTCTCGGCCTTCAGCGTGCTGGAGAACATCGCCTTTCCGTTGCGCGAACTCAAGCTGCTGCCCGACGCGCTGATCCGCCATGCCGCACTCGTGAAGCTGCAGATGGTGGGGCTGGAGCCGCAGCATGCGAACAAGAGCCCGTCGGACCTGTCGGGCGGCATGATCAAGCGCGTGGCGCTGGCGCGCGCGCTCATCATGGACCCGCCGCTGCTGCTGCTGGACGAACCCACCGCCGGCCTCGACCCCGAGGCCTCCGACAGTTTCTGCGACCTGCTGCGCGGCCTGCACCGCGAGCTGGGCCTGACGGTCGTGATGGTCACGCACGACCTGGACACCCTGTTCGACCTGAGCACCCGCATCGCGGTGCTGGCCGACCAGAAGGTGATCGTGAGCGGCACGGCGCGCGAAGTCATCGCCTACCCGCATCCCTTCATCCACGAATACTTTCTCGGCGGGCGCGGCCAGCGCGCCCTGGAGGCGCTGCACGACAAGCCCGCCGCCGCCGCTGAACCACCCGCGCCGCGGCCCGAGGCTGCGCGCGCTGACGAAAGGTAGGTCCCCATGGAAAACAAGGCCCACGCCCTCGCCGCCGGCGCCTTCGTGCTCGGCCTGATCGCCGCGCTCGTCGCGCTGGTGGTCTGGTTCACGCGCGACAACACCGTGCGCAACGTGTACGAACTCTCCACCCGCGACGCCGTGAGCGGCCTGCAGCCGCAGGCCCAGGTGCGCTACCGCGGCATCTCGGTCGGCAAGGTGACCTCGATCGACTTCGACCCCAAGACCAAGGGCAACGTGCGCGTGCGCATCACGGTCGACGAGCGCGTGCCGCTCACCACGTCGAGCTTTGCCACGCTGAGCTACCAGGGCGTGACCGGCCTGGCCTTCATCGCGCTGGACGACGAGGGCCAGTCGACCGTCGCGCTCAAGCCCGACAACGGCAACCCGCCGCGCATTCCGCTCAAGCCCTCGATGCTCGCGAAGCTGCAGGACCGTGGTGAGGAAATCATCGACCAGGTCGAAGAAGTGACCAAGCGCGCCAACACGCTGCTGGCCGACGCCAACCAGAAGCGCGTGGCCGATGCGCTGGAGAACATCGCGGCAGCCTCGGCCAGCGCCAACACGCTGCTCAAGCAACTCGACAACACCGTCAAGACCGGCCTGAATCCGACGCTCGCCGCGATGCCCGAGACGCTGTCGACGGTGAAGAAGGCGGCCGGCGATGTCTCGCGCGTGGCCAACAATTTCAACACCACCGTGGGCCGGCTCAACGCGCCCGACGGCCCGGTCGAGCGCCTGAGCGACGGCACCAAGGCGCTGGCGCAGGCGGTCGATTCGTTCAACGCCGCCACCCTGCCGCGCGTGAACCGCGTGGCCGACGACACCGCGCACGCGGTGCGCCGCCTGGGCCGCGCGGCCGACAGCATCAACGACAACCCGCAATCGCTGCTGTTCGGCAACGGCGGTGCGGCTGCGGGCCCGGGCGAGCCCGGCTTCGTTGCGCCCGCCGCACGCCATTGACCGGGAGCACAACACCATGCGCATGAAGAACACCCTCCACGCCTTCGCCAGCCTCGGCTGTGCGCTGCTGCTCGCCGGCTGCGGCGCGCTGCCCGACAAGCCGGCGCGCGCCACGCTGTACGACTTCGGCCCCGGCCTTTCGGCCCCTGCACCTGCTGCTGCGCCCACGGCCGCACTGCCGGCGCTGTCCCTCGCGGAGTTCGACAGCAACACGCGCCTGGACGGCACGCAGATCCTGTACCGCCTGGGCTACGCCGACGCCAACGAGCTGCGCCCCTACGGCCAGTCGCGCTGGAGCCAGCCGCCCGCGCAGCTGCTGCGCCAGCGGCTGCGCGACACGCTGGCCGAACGCCGCACCGTGCTCGGCCCCGAAGAAAGCGCAACGCTCGCGCGCACCGAGAGCATCGTGCCCGACACGCTGCGCATCTCGCTCGACGAGTTCAGCCACTACTTCGACGCGCCGGCCAGCAGCACGGGCCTCGTGCGCGTGCGCGCCACGCTGGTCCGCAGCGCCACCGGCGGCGACCGCGTGATGGGCCAGCGGACCTTCACCGTGCGCCGCCCCGCGGCCAGCGCCGACGCGCCCGGCGGCGTGAAGGCGCTCATCGCGGCGAGCGACGCGGCCATGGCCGAGGTCGTGCAATGGGTCGACCAGCTGCAACAGCAACAACCGCCAGTGCCGCGCGCGGCACCGGCGCGGCGCTGAGCGACCTGCGCTTTTTCCGTTCTTTCCAACCACCTCGAGGAGACCCGCCCCATGAACGCAACGCGCATCGTCGGCATCCTGCTGATCGTCGCCGGCATCGCCGGGCTCGGCATCGGCGGCTTCAGCTTCACCAAGGAAACCCACCAGGCCAAGCTCGGCCCGCTGGAGTTCTCGGTGAAGGAAAAACAGAACGTCAACATCCCGTCCTGGGCCGGCGTGGCGGCGATCGTGGTGGGCGGCGCGCTGGTGCTGCTGGGTGGCAAGAAGGGCTGATGCCCACCGGCGCGGCCAGGGCCGACGCCTTCGGGGTGCTGCCGCCCGACACGCCGGCGGCGCCTGAGAACTGCGACCGCAAGGACCACTGGCCCGCCAAGAGCCTCGCGCGCTGGCGCGTGCTGCGCGAGAAGCCGCGCGCCAGCGCTCGCTTCAGTCGCCGGCCATGCCCGCCAGCAAGCGCGGCAACAACGCTTCCGACGCCCCCCGCAACACCACCGCCGCCGCATCGTCCAGATGCGGCAGCGGCTCGATGTTCAGCGTGACCAGCCGCGCCCCCCGTGCCATCGCCAGCTTGGGCAGTTCGGCCGCCGGGTAGACGATGGTGGTGCTGCCGACCACCAGGAACAGGTCGGACTCCTGCGCTGCCACTTGCGCGTCGAGCAGCACGCCGGCGTTCAGCATCTCGCCGAACATGACCACGTCGGGCCGCGCGTGCGAGCCGCAGCGCAGGCAGCGGTGAAACGGCCACGGGCCGCTGCGGTTGCCGCAGTGGTCGCAGCGCCAGCGGCGCAGCGAGCCGTGCAGTTCGAGCACGTCCTGACCGCCGGCCTTGCCCAGGAGGCCGTCGACGTTCTGCGTGATGAGCCGCGTCGCAGGGCGCAGCCGCTGCAGCTGCGCGAGCGCGAGGTGGCCGGGGTTGGGCGACGCGGCCTCGATCAGCGACAGGCGCTGGGCCCAGAACCTGGTGAAGCCGCCGGGGTCGCGCGCGAGATCCTCGGCATGCGAGAACTTGAGCGCGTTCTGGCTCATCCACAGGCCGTCGGCGTCGCGGTAGGTCGGGATGCCCGAGGCCCTGGACAGCCCCGCGCCCGAGAAGACCACGATGCGCCGCGCACCGCGCAGCAGCGCCACGGTGCCGTCGATGCGCAGCGCGAGGTCGTCGGCGCCAGAGGAAGAAGACGTGGAAGACAAGGCGGAAGAAAACAGGGTCATCGATCGGAAACGGGGGGAACCACGGCGCCGACCCCGCCCCGGTTGTTGCTCGCCCCCAGGCGCTGCGACACCGTGCCCGCGCAGGCCTTGAGCGCGCGCGCGATCTCGCCGTCCCAGGCGGTGTGGAAGATGCCGGCCGGGCCGATGGCGGTCACGGCCAGCACGATGGCGCCGGTGTGGTCGAACACGGGCGCGGCCATGGCGCTCACGCCCTCGATCACCTCGCCGTCGGAGCGGCTGATGCCGTGGTCGCGCACTTCCTGGCACTGGCGCTCGAAGTCGCTCCACGAGGGCAGCGGCTGCACCGGCGGCATGCCGGCCGGCGGCGCGGGCTCGGCGGCGCCCTTGCGCTGCTTCTGGCGCTGGCGCTCGTCCTCGAGCTGCGCGCGCACCACGGCCGGATCGAGGTAAGCGGCGAAGACGCGGCCCGAGGCCGTGTTGGTGAGCGAGAACACGGTGCCGTGGCGCATGTTCACGTGCACCGGCGAGGGCGACTCGGCCGTGCGCACGATGGTCGCGCCGCGCGCGCCCCACACGGCCAGCGCCACGGTGTGGCCGATCTGCTGCGCGAGCTGGCCGATCAGCGCCGTGGCGATGTGCACGGGGTCGGCCTGCTGCAGGCTGATCAGCCCCAGTTGCAAGGCCAGCGGGCCGAGCAGATAGTGGCCGCTGGCGCGGTCCTGCTCGATGAGGCCCAGCCGGCCGAAGCTCACCATGTACGGGTGGGCCTTGGCGGCCGTCATGTCCGCTTCGCGGGCAAGGTCTTTGAGCGCCATCGGGCGGCCGTGGTGCACCAGCGCGCGCAGCAGTTGCCCGCCGACTTCGATGCTCTGGATGCCGCGCTGGGCGCGGTCGGGGTCAACAGTCGCCATGGCCGCCTTGCCGTCTGGTTGTTCGTTCATGAAGAAGGCATTAGACATGAACCGATCTCGGGCTTACACTGCGCGCATTCGTTATCTGCAAACTCATTCGCCTTAAACGAATGAAAAGAATCCAAACCCACCCCACCGGAGACCCACGATGAGCCAAGCCAAGAAATTCGCCAGCCAGGCCGATCTGGAAGAAAAGAAGATCACTTTCAGCCAGATCTCGGAGCATGCCTGGGCCTACACGGCCGAGGGCGACCCGAACACCGGGATCATCATTGGCGACGACTGCGTGCTGGTGGCCGACACCCAGGCCACGCCCGCCATGGCGGCCGACGTGGTGCGCCGCATCCGCGAGGTGACCGACAAGCCGATCAAGTACGTGGTGCTCACCCACTACCACGCGGTGCGCGTGCTGGGCGCGGCGGGTTACGGCGCCGAACACATCCTGGCCAGCCAGGACACGCGCGACCTGATCGTCGAGCGCGGCGAGGAAGACAAGGCCAGCGAAATCGGCCGCTTCCCGCGCCTGTTCCAGAACGTCGAGACGGTGCCCCCGGGCCTGACCTGGCCCACCATGACCTTCACCGGCAAGATGACGCTGTGGCTGGGGACGCTCGAAGTGCAGCTGCTGCAGCTGGGCCGCGGCCACACCAAGGGCGACACGGTCGTCTGGCTGCCGCAGGAGCGCGCGCTGCTGTCGGGCGACCTGGTCGAGTTCGGCGCCACGCCGTATGCGGGCGACGCCTACTTCCAGGACTGGCCGCAGACGCTGGACAACATCGCTGCCCTGAAGCCACTGGCCCTGGTGCCGGGCCGCGGCGCCGCCCTGACCACGCCGCAGGACGTGGCCAAGGGGCTGCAGGAAACGCGCGACTTCATCGCCGACGTGTACGCCAGCGTGCAAGACGGCGTGAAGGCCGGCCGCGACCTGAACGCGGTCTACAAGGAAACCTACGCGAAGCTGCAGCCCAAGTACAAGCAATGGGTCATCTTCGACCACTGCATGCCCTTCGACGTGAGCCGCGCGTACGACGAGGCCTCGGGCCACGCCGACCCGCGCGTGTGGACGGCGCAGCGCGACATCGACATGTGGAAGGCCCTGGAAGGCTGATCGCGCCGCGACCTTCCCCCGCGCGGGGAAGGCGACGGAAACGACAAGGACGCGGAGACACCACGTGATCGACTACCAAAGCCTGCGCTTCGACTACACCCGCCACCCCGACCAGGACGCCGCCGCGCCCGCCCGCCACCCCGTGGTGGTCGTGGGCGCCGGCCCGGTGGGCCTCACGCTCGCCATCGACCTCGCCCTGCGGCAGGTGCCCGTGGTGCTGCTCGACAACGACAACAGCCTGTCCAGCGGCTCGCGCGCGATCTGCTTCGCCAAGCGCACGCTCGAGGTGTTCGACCGCCTCGGCTGCGGCGACCGCATGGTGGACAAGGGCGTGTCGTGGAACGTCGGCAAGGTGTTCTTCCATGACGAGCAGGTCTACCGCTTCGACCTGCTGCCCGAGCCCGGCCACGAGCGCCCGGCCTTCATCAACCTGCAGCAGTACTACGTCGAGGGCTACCTCGTCGAGCGCGCCGCGGCACTGCCGCTGATCGACCTGCGCTGGAACCACAAGGTCACCGGCATCGCGCAAGGCGAGGATGGCGCAGTGCTCACGGTCGAGACGCCCGAGGGCGAGTACCGCCTGCAGGCCGGCTACGTCGCCGCCTGCGACGGCTCGCGCTCCAACCTGCGCCAGATGCTGGGGCAGGAAGCCAAGGGCCGCGTGTTCCGTGACCGCTTCCTGATCGCCGACATCAGCATGGACGCGCAGCTGCCCACCGAGCGCCGCTTCTGGTTCGACCCCTCGTTCCACCCCGGCCAGAGCGTGCTGCTGCACAAGCAGGCCGACGGCATGTGGCGCGTCGACTTCCAGCTCGGCTGGGACGCCGACCCGGTGGAAGAACGCAAGCCCGAGCGCATCACGCCGCGCGTGCGCGCGCTGCTGGACAGCATCGGCTTCGAAGGCGTGCAGTTCCAGATCGGCTGGGCCAGCGTCTACACCTTCGCCTGCCAGCGCATGGAGCGCTTCCGCCACGGCCGCGTGCTGTTCGCCGGCGACTCGGCGCACGGCGTGTCGCCCTTCGGCGCGCGCGGCGCCAACTCGGGCGTGCAGGATGCCGACAACCTCGCCTGGAAGCTCGCGGCCGTGCTGGCCGGCGACGCACCCGACGC
Source organism: Variovorax sp. Root473 (assembly GCF_001426505.1). Classification (GTDB taxonomy): domain Bacteria; phylum Pseudomonadota; class Gammaproteobacteria; order Burkholderiales; family Burkholderiaceae_C; genus Variovorax. The sequence goes on along the minus strand of NZ_LMEV01000020.1, from coordinate 156,285 downwards.
ACTGCTCGACAGCTACGCGAGTGAACGCGAGTTCGCGGCCGACGAGAACATCCGCAATTCGACGCGCGCCACCGACTTCATCACGCCCAAGAGCGAGGTGAGCCGGCTGTTCCGCGACGCGGTGCTCGAGCTGACCAAGCGCCACGCCTTCGCGCGCTCGCTGGTCAACAGCGGGCGGCTGTCCGTGGCCACGGTGCTGCGCGACTCGCCGCTCAACACACCCGACGCCGACACCTTCGCCGGCGCGATGGTGCCCGGCGCCGCGGCGGCCGATGCGCCCGTGCGGCGCGCCGATGGCAGCATCGGCTGGCTGCTGCGCGAATGCCATGTGGCGCGCTTCACCGCGCTGGTGTTCGGCACCGGCGACGCCGCCGAGCGCAGCCTGCAGGCGCTGAACGCCAGCGACCTCGCGCTGCACGTCGTGCGCGTGGAAGGCACTGGCGCCGACGCCGAACTCGCCACGCAGCGCTACGACGCGCAGCCCGGCACCGTCTACCTGCTGCGGCCCGACCAGCACGTGTGCGCGCGCTGGCGCCACCCCACGGCGGCGAACCTGCGCGCGGCCCTCGACCACGCACTGGCAAAGGCATGACCCCGATGCAACCGCAACTGATCACCACGCCGAACCTTGAAGCGCCCGACGATTTCTACGAGGCGCTCATCGAGGCCCACCAAGGGCTTTCCACCGAGGAAAGCCACGCCTTCAACGCACGGCTCGTGCTCGTGCTGGCCAACCACGTCGGCTCGCTGGCCGTGCTGCGCGAAGCCTTCGAAGCCGCGCGCGCCGCCTGAGCTGCGCTGCATCCGCACACTCCCACCTCATCGCGATTTTCGAAAGAGAAGCCCATGACCCACCCCACCCCTGCAGCCGAACGGCGCTACCAGAGCGGCTTCGGCAACGAGTACGCCTCCGAGGCCGTGCCCGGTGCGCTGCCCCAAGGCCGCAACAACCCGCAGCGCGGCCCCTTCGACCTGTACACCGAGCTGCTCTCGGGCACCGCCTTCACGGCGCCGCGCCACGAGAACCGCCGCACCTGGCTGTACCGCCGCCAGCCCTCCGTGGTGTCGGGCCGCTACCAGCCGTACGCGCAGGCGCACTGGACCACCGGCGCCGACCGCGAGATCGCGCTGCCGCCCGAGCCGATGCGCTGGGGCCCGCTGGCGCTGGACGGCGCGGCCGACAAGGACTTCGTCGACGGCATGCACACGCTGGCCGCCAACGGCGACGCCGAGTCGCAGGTCGGCATCGGTTCGCTGATGTACCTCGCGGGCCGTTCGATGGACAACCGCGCCTTCGTCAACGCCGACGGCGAGATGCTGCTGGTGCCGCAGCAAGGCCGCCTCGTCATCACGACCGAGCTCGGCGTGCTCGACGTCAAGCCCGGCGAAATCGTGGTGCTGCCGCGCGGCATGGCCTTCAAGGTCGCGCTGCCCGACGGCCTCTCGCGCGGCTACGTGTGCGAGAACTACGGCGCGCACTTCCGCCTGCCCGAACTCGGCCCGATCGGCTCGAACGGCCTGGCCAACGCACGCGACTTCCAGGCGCCCGTGGCGGCTTTCGAGGAAGACGGCGGCGCCTACGAGCTGGTGAAGAAATTCGGCGGCCGCTTCTGGAGCGCGCCGACGAAGCAATCGCCCTTCAACGTGGTCGCCTGGCACGGCAACCTCGCGCCGGTGAAGTACGACACGGCCAACTTCATGGTGATCGGCTCGATCAGCTTCGACCATCCCGATCCGTCGATCTTCACCGTGCTGACCTCGCCCAGCGACACGCCCGGCACGGCCAACTGCGACTTCGTGATCTTCCCGCCGCGCTGGATGGTGATGGAAAACACCTTCCGTCCACCATGGTTCCACCGCAACCTCATGAGCGAGTTCATGGGCCTGGTGCTGGGCGAGTACGACGCCAAGCCGGGCGGCTTCAAGCCCGGCGGCGCCAGCCTGCACAACTGCATGGTGCCGCACGGCCCCGACGAGGAAGCCTTCGACAAGGCCACGCACGCCGACCTCAAGCCGCACAAGCTGGACAACACGCTGGCCTTCATGTTCGAGAGCCGCTACCGTTTCATCCCGACGAACTTCGCGCTGCAAAGCCCGGCGCTCGACACCGACTACACCGACTGCTGGGCCGGTCTCAAGGACCAATTCAAGCCATGAAGATGAAGAAGAGCGCTTTCGCCCTCACCCGCCGCGCGGCGGCCGTCGCACTGCTCGCGGCGCCGTTCCTGCTGGCGCACGCGGCCGACTTTCCGTCCAAGCCCATCAAGTTCATCGTGCCCTACACGGCCGGCGGCACCACCGACCTCGTGGCACGCACCGTGGGCCAGAAGGTGTCGGAGAAGCTGGGCCAGCCGGTGCTCATCGACAACCGCGGCGGCGCGGGCGGCAACATCGGCATGGACGCCGTGGCCAAGGCCGCGCCCGACGGCTACACGATCGGCTTCGGCGCCATCTCGACCAACGCGCTGAACCCGCACATCTACAAGTCGATGGCCTTCGATCCGCGCAAGGACTTCACGGCCATCAGCCTGCTGGGCATGTCGACCATCGTGCTCGAAGTGCCGGCAAGCTCGGCCATCAAGACCGTGCCCGAGCTCATCGCCGCCGCGAAGAAGAACCCCGGCCTGCCCTACGCCACCGCCGGCGCCGGCACCTCGATGAACCTGGCCGGCGTGATGTTCGCGCAGATGACCGGCACCGAGCTCACGCACGTGGCCTACAAGGGCAGCGGCCCGGCCATCACCGACATGCTGGGCAACACCATCGGCGTGATGTTCGACAACCTGCCGGCCTCGCTGCCTCACATCCAGGCCGGCAAGCTGCGCGCGCTGGCGGTGGCGGGCGCCACGCGCTCGCCCTCGCTGCCCGACGTGCCGACGATGGCCGAAGCGGGCCTCAAGGGCTACGCGCTGGAGCCGTGGTTCGGCGTGTACGGGCCGGCGAAGCTGCCGGCGCCGATCGTGAAGGCGCTGAACGAAGCCTTCGTCGAAGCGCTCGCGATGCCCGACGTGAAGGCCAAGCTGCAGCAGGCCGGCTTCTCGCCGCGCGGCTCGAGCGCGCAGGAGCTCACCACGCTCACCGACACCGAATACAAGCGCCTGGGCGATGTGGCCAAGAAGGCCGGCATGACCGCAGACTGATCCGATTCAAGAACCGAAAGACATCCATGACCGCACTCAACGCCACCCACGACCCGAAGCTGCGCAGCTGGGTCGCCGCCGCCAACGTGGCCGGCACCGACTTCCCGATCCAGAACCTGCCCTTCGGCCGCTTCCGCGCCGCCGGCAGCAGCGAGGCCTTCCGCATCGGCGTGGCCATCGGCGACCAGATCCTCGACCTGCGCGCAGCCGGCCTCATCGACACCGACGACATGAACGTGCTGATGAACGCCTCGGTGAAAGACCGTCAGGCCCTGCGCGCCGCGATCTCCGCGGGCCTCGCCGAAGGCAGCGGCCAGCAGGCCGCATGGTCGAAGGCGTTGCTCGCGCAAGCCCAGGCCGAGATGACCGTGCCCTGCCGCATCGGCGACTACACCGACTTCTACACGGGCATCCACCACGCCACCACCATCGGCAAGCTGTTCCGTCCCGACCAGCCGCTGATGCCCAACTACAAGTGGGTGCCCATCGGCTACCACGGCCGCGCCTCGTCGATCGGAGTGAGCGGCCAGGTCTTCAAGCGCCCGCAAGGCCAGACCAAGGCACCCGATGCGGTGGCGCCGAGCTTCGGCCCATCGAAGCGGCTGGACTACGAACTGGAGCTGGGCTTCCTCGTCGGCCGCGGCAACGCGCTGGGCGAGCCCATCGCCATCGGCGACGCCGAAGACCACCTGTTCGGCGTGACCTTGCTCAACGACTGGTCGGCGCGCGACCTGCAGGCCTGGGAATACCAGCCGCTGGGCCCCTTCCTTGCGAAGAACTTCGCCAGCACGCTGTCGCCCTGGATCGTGACGACCGATGCGCTGGCGCCGTTCCGCGCGAAGTTCGAGCGCCCCGCCGAAGACCCGCAACCGCTGCCCTACCTCGACGCGCCCTCGAACCGCGCCAGCGGCGCGCTCGACATCACGCTCGAAGTGCTGCTGCAGACCGCGAAGATGCGCGCCGACGGCGTGGCGCCCGTGCGCCTCACGCTGGGCAACACCACCGAGGCCGCCTACTGGACCGCCGCGCAGCTCATCACGCACCACACGGTGAACGGCTGCAACCTGCAGCCCGGCGACCTGCTGGGCTCTGGCACGCTGTCGGGCCCGCAGCCCGACCAGGCCGGTTCGCTGATGGAACTCACGGGGGGCGGCAAGCAGCCCATCACGCTGCCGAACGGCGAGAAGCGCACCTTCCTGGAAGATGGCGACACGCTGGTGATGCGCGGCTGGTGCGAGCGCGAAGGCGCTGTACGCATCGGCCTGGGTGAAGTCGCCGGGACCGTGGTCGCCTGAGGCCTCCGCCCTGCCTTGCTCCCTCTTCCCGAAGGAAGAGAGAGTCAGAAAATCAGGGCGTCGGCGCCGCCGACGATGCGGCACCCGCAGGCACCGGCGAGGCCGCGCCTGCCACAGGCCACACCACCTCGCTGGCCACGCGCGGCTTGCCCATCGGCGCACCCGCGCGGCCGATGCGCACGGCGGCCATGTCGGCCTCGCTGGGGTACTGGTCCATGAGCCAGTAGTCGAACACGCGGCGCGCGATGGGCGCCGCGGCGCCTGCGCCCCAGCCCGCGTTCTCGACGATGACGGCAAGGGCGATCTTCGGGTTGTTGGCCGGCGCGTAGGCCATGAACAGTGCGTGGTCGCGCTGGTGCTCTTCGAGCGCGCGCGCGTTGTACTTGGTGTTCTTGGCCTGCGTCACGGCCTGCGCCGTACCCGTCTTGCCGGCCGCCTGGTAGCCCGCGCCCGCGAACACGCTGCGCGCGGTGCCGCTGGTGACCACGCTGGTCAGGCCTTCGCGGATCACCGCGATGTTGGCGGCGGTGAAGCCGAGGTTCTCGGCCGGGGGCTGCGGCAGCGGCACGATCTGCCCGCTGACCGTGTTGCGCATCGCCAGCGCCACGTGCGGCCGGTGCTTCATGCCGCCGTCGGCCACGATGGCCGTGGCCTGCGCGAGCTGCAGCATGGTGAAGTTGTTGTAGCCCTGGCCGATGCCCAGCGAGATGGTCTCGCCCGCGTACCATTTTTTCTGCTCGGGCCGCTTGTAGGCGTTGCGCTTCCACTCGGTGCTCGGCAGCACGCCGCGCAGCTCGCCGCCCAGGTCGATGCCGGTGATCTGGCCGAAGCCCAGGGGTTTCATGAAGTCGTGGATGAGGTCCACGCCCATCTCGTTGGCCAGCGAGTAGTAGTAGATGTTGCTCGACAGCTGGATCGAGCGGCGCATGTCAACGCCGCCCAGGTTGCCTTCGGGGCTGCCGAAGCGGTGGCCACCGAAGTTGAAATAGCCGGGGTCGTTCACCACCACGCTCGCGCCGCGCTTGCCCGTCTGCAGCGCCGCCAACGCCATGAAGGGCTTGTAGGTGGAGCCCGGCGGGTAGGTGCCGCGCAGCGCACGGTTGAGCAGCGGCTTGTCGAGCGATTCGCTGAGCTCTTTCCAGCTCTCGGTGTCGATGCCTTCCACGAACAGGTTCGGATCGAAGGTGGGCTTGCTCACGAACGCCAGCACCTCGCCGGACTTCGGGTCGATGGCCACCAGCGCGCCGCGGCGCTCGCCGAACATGTCTTCCACCAGCTTCTGCAGCTTGATGTCCAGCGACAGCATGACGGTGTTGCCCGGCGTGGCCGGATGGCTCGCGAGCCGGCGCACGGCACGCCCGCCGGCCGAGGTTTCCATCTGCTCGACGCCGGTCTGCCCGTGCAGCATTTTTTCGTAGCTCTGCTCGATGCCGAGCTTGCCGATGTAGTCGGTGCCCTTGTAGTTGGCCTGGTCTTCTTCTTCCCAGTCTTCCATCGCGGTCTTCTCGCGCTGGTTGATGCGGCCGATGTAGCCGAGCACGTGAGAGCCCGTCTCGCCGTTGGGATAGTTGCGGAACAGGCGCGCCTTGATCTCCACGCCCGGGAAGCGGTAGCGCTGCGCCGCGAAGCGTGCCACTTCTTCGTCGCTCAGGCGCGTGCGGATCGGAATGGAGTCGAAGCTGCGCGAGTCTTCGCGCAGGCGCTTGAAGCGGCGGCGGTCGCGCGGCGACACCTCGAGCACGCTGGTCAGGCTGTTGATGGTCTCCTCGACGTCGCCGACCTTCGAAGGCGTGATCTCCAGCGTGTAGGCCGAATAGTTGGAGGCCAGCACGATGCCGTTGCGGTCGAGGATGAGCCCTCGGTTCGGCACCACGGGCACCACGGCCGTGCGGTTGCTCTCGGCCTGCTCGGCCAGGTCGTCGTGGCGCACCACCTGCAGGTACACCAGCCGCGAACCCAGCAGGCCGAAGGCGAACAGCACCGCCAGGCCGATGACGATCACGCGGCGCTTGAACCGCGCCAGGTCGGCGGCAACGTTGCGGATTTCGGTCATGGCATCAGGAGCTTAGGCGCGCGCAGGTGCGATGGCAAACGCGGCGCAGGGAAGAACTTAGAGGGGTCGGTTCTCGTCGGGTTCCGGCGTGCGGCGCTGCGGAGCGAGCAGCAGCGCCGTGGCCAGAGGCCACAAGGCGGCCTCGATGGCGGGCGAGATCAGCACGCCCCAGCCCGGGAACACGCCGCCGCCGATCATGCGCGTGATCACCTCGATGAACTGCGACAGCGCAAACAGCGGCAGCACCTGCAGCGCCTGCGAGAACACCGGGTACCACAGCAGGCGCCGGTGGATCATGATCGCGAAGAAGCCCAGCGTGGTGTAGGACAGCGCATGCTGGCCCAGCATCGACGACTGGTGCACGTCCATGAGCAGGCCGAACATGAAGGCCGCGCCGATGCCCACGCGCGCGGGCTGGTGCACGCCCCAGAACACGATCACCAGCGCCAGCAGGTCGGGCATCCAGGCGGCGCGGCCGATGGGGATCAGGTTGACCAGCAGCGCCACGAGCAGGCTGGTCCACATGAAGACGGGGCTGACGGGCAGCAGCAGCTGTTGCTGCCCGGGACGCTTGATCATCGCGTGCCTCCCGCAGGCTTCTTCTCGTTCTTGCCGGCGCCCGGCTTGCCTTCGGGGCGCTTGCGCTGGGTGGACGCGGCCTCGGCGTGCGGCGGCGCCACCGGCGCGCCCGAGGGCTCGAGCACCAGCACGTAGCGCGCCGCGGTCACGCGGGCCAGCGGCACGCAGTAGATGCGCGCAAAGGCCGAGTCGGCGCGGCGCTCGATGCGTTCGATCTTGGCCACCGGCAGGCCGGCCGGGTAGATGCCGTCGACACCGCTGGTGGACAGCAGGTCGCCCTCCTGCAGGTCGGCATTGGCCGCCATGAAGCGCAGCTCCATGCCGCCGCCGTGGGCCGAGGCGTCGCCAAAGGCCACGCTGCGCACGCCGGTGCGGGTGTTCTGCACGGGAATGGCCAGGTCGCGGTCGATCACCAGCGTGACCTCGCTCGTGAAGGGCAGCACCTGCGTGACCTGCCCCAGCACGCCGCGCGCGTCGATCACCGGCGAGCCGGCCGCCACGCCCTGCGTGAGGCCCTGGTCGATGACGATCTTGCGCGTGTAGGGATCGGCCGCGTCGTACAGCACCTCGGCCGGGCGGCCCGGCGTGGTGGTGGTCTGGCGCAGCTCGAGCAGCTCGCGCAGGCGGGCGTTGTCCTGTGCGAGCGTGTCGGCGCGGCTGGCGGTTTCGGCCTGCAGCATCAGCGCCTTGCGCGCTTCTTCTTCGTTGCGCTGCGCGGTCTGCAGTTCTTCGAAGTAACGGCTGCCGCCCATCACCAGCATGACCGGCTTGAGCGCCACCATCTGCACCGGATAGAGCACCGCGCCGATGGCCGATCGGATCGGCTTCACGAGGTGAAAGCGTGCGTCGGCGACCATGAGAAAGAGCGACAGCGCGCCGAAGAAGATCAGCTTGCTGAGTGCCGATTGCCCCTGGTTGAACAGGGGTGGCGCTGTGCGATCGAGCGTGCCCAGAGGCATGTGGTCAGACCCGGCGGTGGTGCGGCATCAAATAACAAAAAGCCGGCCTGCGCAAGCAAAGGCCGGCCGATGATGGCTTTCGCCTTTTACTCGCTCGTGAAGATGCTGCCCAGACGGTCCATGCGTTCGAGCGCGATGCCGCAGCCGCGCACCACGCAGGTCAGCGGATCTTCGGCCACGAGCACCGGCAGGCCGGTTTCCTCGGCGAGCAGGCGGTCGAGGTCGCGCAGCAGCGCGCCGCCGCCGGTGAGCATCATGCCGCGCTCGGCGATGTCAGCGCCCAGTTCGGGAGGCGTCTGTTCCAGCGCGTTCTTCACGGCCGAGACGATGTTGTTCAGGGGATCGGTCAGGGCTTCCAGCACTTCATTGCTGCTGATGGTGAAGCTGCGCGGCACGCCTTCGGACAGGTTGCGGCCCTTGACTTCCATTTCCTTGACTTCGGAACCCGGGAAGGCCGAGCCGATGTTCTTCTTGATGACTTCGGCCGTCGGCTCGCCGATCAGCATGCCGTAGTTGCGGCGGATGTAGTTGATGATGGCTTCGTCGAAGCGGTCGCCGCCCACGCGCACCGAGCCCTTGTAGACCATGCCGCCCAGCGAGATCACGCCCACCTCGGTGGTGCCGCCGCCAATGTCCACCACCATCGAGCCCGAGGCTTCGCTGACGGGCAGGCCGGCGCCGATGGCCGCGGCCATGGGTTCTTCGATGAGGTAGACGGCGGTGGCGCCAGCGGCTTCGGCCGCGTCCTTGATGGCGCGACGCTCGACCTGCGTGGAACCGCAGGGCACGCAGATGATGATGCGCGGGCTCGGCGTGAGCAGCGTGCGCGGGTGCACCATCTTGATGAACTGCTTGATCATCTGCTCGGTGATCACGAAGTCGGCGATCACGCCGTCCTTCATCGGGCGGATGGCCTCGATGTTGCCGGGCACCTTGCCCAGCATGGCCTTGGCTTCGCGGCCGACAGCCTGGATCACCTTCTTGCCGTGGGGACCGCCTTCATGGCGGATCGCGACCACCGAGGGCTCGTCCAGCACGATGCCCTTGTTGCGGGCGAAGATCAGGGTGTTGGCGGTGCCGAGGTCGATCGCCAGGTCGGTGGAGAAGTACCGACGGAAAGCTCCAAACATGTGCGGAATCCTCTGAGCACGGCCTGCGCATCGGCAGGTCGTCGCTCTATTTTTTGGGTCGTTTGACGGGGTGAATTGATCGTTTTTGGCGCAAAAGCCGGCGCGTTCGCGGGGGTTGCGGCAAAGGCGGGATAATAACCGAATCCCCTCTGAATCCCGTGTTAGCACCCTCTTCGGCGTGCGATTACCTCTGGTTTTTCGACCGGTCAGCCATCTATGTCTCTTTCCGCTTCCGATATTGCACGCATCGCCTCTTTGGCGCGGCTGCAGCTTGCTCCAGATGAAAGCGAGCGCATGCTCACTCAAATCAACGGCTTCTTCGATCTGGTCGAACGCATGCGCGCGGTCGACACCACCGGCGTCGAGCCGCTGGCGCACCCCGTGGCCGCGCTCGAAGACGTGACGCTGCGCCTGCGCGACGACGTCGTGAGCGAGCCGAACAACCGCGAAGCCAACCAGAAGAGCGCCCCGGCCGTCGAAGCCGGCCTGTTCCTCGTGCCGAAGGTGATCGAATGATGAGCAGCGGTGAACTGCACCAATGGAGCGTTGTCGAGCTGGCGAAGGCGCTGGCCGACCGCAAGGTCTCGGCCGTGGAGGCCTCGCAGGCTTTCCTTGGCCGCATGAAGGCCCACGAGTCGCTCGGTACCTTCGTCGACGTCAACGAAGAAGTCACGCTGGCCCAGGCCCGCGCCGCCGACGCGCTCATCGCCAAGGGCAACGCCCCGGCGCTGGCCGGCGTGCCGATCGCGCACAAGGACATCTTCGTCACCACCGATTTCGCCACCACCGCCGGCTCGAAGATGCTCGCGGGCTATCGCTCGCCCTTCGACGCGACCGTGGTGCGCCGTCTGGCCGACGCCGGCGCGGTCACGCTGGGCAAGCTCAGCTGCGACGAGTTCGCGATGGGCTCGGCCAACGAGAACGTCGCCGTGCCCGCCGTGGGCCACGACACCGCCGTGCCGGTGCGCAACCCCTGGAACATCGAGCGCATTCCGGGCGGCTCGTCGGGCGCCAGCGCTGCGGCCGTGGCCGCGCGCCTCGCCCCCGCCGCGACCGGCACCGACACCGGCGGCTCGATCCGCCAGCCGGCCTCGTTCTGCGGCGTCACCGGCATCAAGCCGACCTACGGCCGCGCCTCGCGCTACGGCATGGTGGCCTTCGCATCGAGCCTGGACCAGGCCGGCCCAATGGCCCGCTCGGCCGAAGATTGCGCGCTGCTGCTGTCGGCCTTCTGCGGCCCCGACCTCGACCGCGATTCCACTTCGCTCGACAAGCCCGCGGAAGACTTCGGCCGCTCGCTGAACGACTCGCTCGACGGCCTGCGCATCGGCGTGCCCAAGGAGTTCTTCGGCGACGGGGTCGCACCCGGCGTGCGCGCGGCCATCGATGCGGCCCTGTCGCAGTACGAGAAGCTCGGCGCCAAGCGCGTCGAGGTGTCGCTGCCGCGCACCGAACTGTCGATTCCCGTGTACTACATCCTCGCGGCGGCCGAGGCCTCGAGCAACCTGAGCCGCTTCGACGGCGTCAAGTTCGGCCACCGCGCCAAGCAGTACAAGGACCTGGCGGAGATGTACGAACGCACGCGCGCCGAAGGCTTCGGCGACGAAGTGAAGCGCCGCATCATGATCGGCACCTACGTGCTCTCGCACGGCTACTACGACGCCTACTACCTGCAGGCGCAGAAGGTGCGCCGCATGATCGCGGACGACTTCCAGCAGGCGCTGACGCAGTGCGACGTGATCGCCGGCCCCGCCGCGCCGACCACCGCCTGGAAGATCGGCGAGCACGGCGACGACCCCGTGGCCGACTACCTCGCCGACATCTTCACGCTGCCCGCTTCGCTCGCTGGCCTGCCCGGCATGAGCGTGCCCGCGGGCTTCGACGGCGGCATGCCCGTGGGCCTGCAGCTGATCGGCAACTACTTCGGCGAAGCGAAGCTGCTCAATGCAGCGCACCGCTTCCAGCAAGCCACCGACTGGCATACGCGCACGCCGGAGGGTTTCTGACATGAGCGAGACCGTGAACACATTCGAAGCACAACAACAAGGCCGCCCGACCGGCCCGCTGGTGCGCGGCTATGAAGTCATCATCGGCTTCGAGACACACGCGCAACTGTCGACCGCGAGCAAGATCTTCAGCCGCGCCTCCACCGCCTTCGGCGCCGAGCCCAACACGCAGGCCTGCGCGGTCGACCTGGCACTGCCCGGCACGCTGCCCGTGATGAACAAGGGCGCGGTCGAGCGCGCCATCAAGCTCGGCCTGGCGCTGGGTTCGCACATCGCGCCGCGCAGCGTGTTCGCACGCAAGAACTACTTCTACCCCGACCTGCCCAAGGGCTACCAGATCAGCCAGTTCGAGATCCCGGTGGTGCAAGGCGGTGCGGTGTCGTTCTTCCTCGGCGAAGAAAAGAAGACCGTGCGCCTGGTGCGCGCCCACCTCGAGGAAGACGCGGGCAAGTCGCTGCACGAAGACTTCATCGGCCAGAGCGGCATCGACCTGAACCGCGCCGGCACGCCGCTGCTAGAGATCGTGACCGAGCCCGACATGCGCTCTACCGCCGAGGCCGTGGCCTATGCCAAGGAGCTGCACAAGATCGTCACGTGGATCGGCATCTGCGACGGCAACATGCAGGAAGGGAGCTTTCGCTGCGATGCCAACGTGTCGGTGCGCAAGCCCGGCGACAAGCTCGGCACGCGCCGCGAGATCAAGAACCTGAACAGCTTCAAGTTCATGCAGCAGGCGATCGACTACGAGATCAACTCGCAGATCGACGAGCTCGAAGAAGGCCGCGCCATCGAGCAGGCCACCGTGCTGTTCGACCCCGCCACCGGCGAGACGCGCACCATGCGCACCAAGGAAGACGCGGCCGACTACCGCTACTTTCCCGACCCCGACCTGCCGCCCCTCGTGGTGGCTGCCGAGTGGATCGAGCGCGTGCGCGCCACCATGCCCGAGCTGCCGCGCGCCACGGCCGAGCGCTATGTGCGCGACCACGGCCTGTCGGAATACGACGCCGCGCAGCTCACGCAAGGCGCGGCGCTGGCCCGCTACTTCGACGATGCGGTGAACGCCGGCGCGGCGCCCAAGCTGGCCAGCAACTGGATCACCGGCGAGATGGCGCGCCGCCTGAACGCCGCCGAGATCGGCATCGAGGCCGCGCCCGTGAAGGCCGCGCAGCTCGCGCAACTGGTGACGCGCATCGCCGACGGCACGCTGCCGAACAACGCGGCGCGCCAGGTGTTCGAGGCGCTGTGGAGCGGCGAAGGCAGCGATGTCGACGCGATCATCGAAGCGAAAGACCTCAAGCCGATGAACGACGCCGGCGCGCTCGACAAGATCCTCGACGAGGTGATTGCCAGGAACGCGAAGAACGTCGAGGAATACCGCGGCGGTAAAGAGAAGGCGCTCAACGGCCTCGTGGGCCAGGTCATGAAGGCCAGCGGGGGCAAGGCCAACCCTGCGCAGGTCACCGAGCTGCTGAAAGCCAAGCTGGGCTGATCGACCCCCGGGGCCTTGCGCAAGGCCCCGGCCGGTTCATTCGTCAGCGCGGGTTGCCGCCGTTCTGCGGCGACCAGAGCGTCTTCAGGCGCCCGCGCTCTTCGTCGAAGCGCGCATTCACGCGCTTCTTCTCTTCTTCCTGCTCCGCGATGAAGCGGTTCTGCACGGCCAGGCTCTGCGTGTTGTCCTCGATCCGGCGACGCACCGCGCCGGGCGCCTTGCTCGTGTCCTGCTTGTAGAACTCGAGCTCCTCGTCGATCTTCTTGCGGTCGTCGCCGAGTTCGACGATGCGCTTCTTCGCCGCCTGGATCACCGCATCGATCTGCGACAGCGCCTCGACGCGCTCACGGTCGTGGGTGGTGGCGTTGGGGTAGCGCACCAGCAGCGCGCGCTCGCGGCGGCGCTCGTCGATGATGCGCGCCGCCTGGATGGCGGCTTCGCGCGCGCGGTCCTCGCGCTCCTGCAGCTCGTGCGCCGTGTAGGTCGGCTCCAGCTTGCGACGCACCGTGCCACTCGGCCCCAGTTCGCGCTGCTCGCGGTCGCTGCATTCGGCGATCGGCCGGTCGGCGGTGAGCGTGCGTCCGCGCGCGTCGACGCAGGTGTAGATGCCGACACCGGGCGGTTCCGTCCTGGCGGGCTGCGCGAGCGCCGCCCCGCACCCTGACAGGGCTGCCAGGCCCAGCCACAGCGATGCCACGGCGCAGGCGGAAGAGGAGTGGCGGGCGAGGCGTCGCATCGGCGCTGCGTCTCAGGCGCCGTAGCGCGTGCGGTAGGCCAGCACGCGCTCGCGGTGCGCGCCGAGGTCGGCGGCGGCGTTGCCCGAGAGGTAGCTCAACAGGTCGTCCAGCGTGGCGATGGGCACCACCGCGAGGCCGAGCTGGTTGCGCACGTACTGCACGGCGCTGTGGTCCACGTCGACGCCGTTCTCGGTGGCCTTTTCCTGCCGGTCGAGGGCGATGGCCACGGCATGCGGCGTGGCGCCCGCGGCCTGGATCGCGGCGATCGATTCGCGCACCGCGGTGCCGGCGGACATCACGTCGTCGACGATGAGCACGCGGCCCTTCAGCGGCGCGCCCACGAGGTTGCCGCCCTCGCCGTGCGCCTTGGCTTCCTTGCGGTTGTAGGCGAAGGGGTAGTTGCGACCGCGGCGAGCCAACTCGGCGGCCACGGTGGCGCCCAGCGGGATGCCCTTGTAGGCGGGACCGAAGATCATGTCGAACTCCAGGCCGCTTTCGACCAGGCGGTCTGCATAGAATCCGGCGAGCCGCGCGATCTTGGCGCCGTCGTCGAAGAGGCCCGAGTTGAAGAAATACGGGCTCATGCGACCGGCCTTGGTCTTGAATTCGCCGAAGCGAAGCACGCCGGCGTCGAGCGCGAACTGGACGAAGTCCTGTGCCACCGCGCTGCTTGTCTGACCGTCTACAGCCATTGGAAATTCCTTGTGTTCAAACTGACCAGTCTCAATCTCAATGGCCTGCGCTCGGCGGCCACCAAGGGCGTCGCCGACTGGGTGGCCGAACTCGCGCCGGATTGTATTTGCATGCAGGAAATCCGCGTCCAGGCCAGCGATGTCGAGGGCCGCTTCGAAAGGATGGCCGAACTCCAGGGCCACTTTCACTTTGCCGAGAAAAAAGGCTACGCGGGCACTGCGATCTACACCAAGCATGCGCCCAGCGCCGTGGTGGTGGGCTGGGGTGATCCCGAATTCGACGCCGAAGGCCGCTACCTCGAGTTGCGCTTCGACACGCCCAAGCGCAAGTTCTCGGTCATCAGCTGCTACTTCCCGAGCGGCAGCTCGGGCGAGGAGCGCCAGGCCGCCAAGTTCCGCTTCCTGAAGGGTTTCTTCCCGCACCTCGTGGCGCTGAAGAAGGAGCGCGAGTTCATCCTGTGCGGCGACATCAACATCGCGCACCAGGAAATCGACTTGAAGAACTGGCGCGGCAACCAGAAGAACAGCGGCTTCCTGCCCGAAGAGCGCGCCTGGATGACGCGCCTGCTCGACGCCGGCACCGAAGGCGCCGGCCTGGTGGACGTGTACCGCCGCCTCAAACCCGACACCACGGGCGAGGCCTACACCTGGTGGAGCAACCGCGGCCAGGCCTACGCGAACAACGTGGGGTGGCGGCTGGACTACCACCTGGCCACGCCGGCCATGGGCGCGCTGGCGCGCACCGAGTCGATCTACAAGACGGTCAAGTTCAGCGACCACGCGCCGATCACTGTGGAGTACGACTTCACGCTGTAAGTCGCCCGCCCGGCGATGCCGATCCCGACTCCGTCCCCGCCGCCCGCGGCGACGGCGGTGTCCCTGCCACGCGACGTGGTGAACGCGCCCGAGGTGAAGGCCGCGATCGCGCGCCGAAGCGCCGAGCGGGGCGACGACGCCGACAGGGCGGCCTGACCGGCTGCGCCACGAGATCTGGCGCGACGAATACCAGGGCAACGCGGTCGACTCTGCTGGCCGACGCCAACGACAAGGGGCTCTACAACTACCGCGAGAGCCTGCGCTGGATCATGGGCGCGCAGGCCGTGGCGCCCGAAGACGAGTTCGTGGTGAACGTGACCAAGAACACCCACCAGGACGGCTTCCTGTCGTCCACGCTCTACAAGCTCACGCGCCGGCAGATCAAGGCGCATGAGATCCCGGGCGGTGACAACGCGATGGTGTGACGTTAGCGCGACAGCGCCGGCAAGGCCTTGGCCAGCGTCTCGCTGAAGGCGCGCATCGCCTCGGTCTCGTGCGTGCCGCGCTTGGTCAGGCGAAAGAAGTCCATGCCCACGCGCGGCGTCAGCAGCACGTCGGTCTTCACGCGGTGACGGCGGCACGCCGCGAGCGCGAAGGTGGGCATCACCGCGGTGCCGAAGCCGGCCTCGACCATCGAGATCAGTGTGCCGAAGAAGTTGAAGGCAGGCCGCTGCGCGTCGGCCAGGCCGATCTCGCCGAGCTGGCGCTCGATCACCTTCTGGATCGGGTTGCCGGGCGGCAGGCCGATCAGCGTGGCGCCGCGCAGCGCGGACCAGGGCGCGGTGCCGACCGGTTCGCCGTCGGCCGCGGCCTGCGTGACGCGCATCAGCTCGAAGCGCCCCACGGGCGTGCGGTCGAGCCCCGCCGCGGCCTTGAAGAAGAAGCCCAGGCCGAGGTCGGCCTCGCCCGCGGCCACCATCGCTTCCACATCGCGCAGGTCGGCGTCGAAGAGGCGCAGCACGACCTGCGGATGCGCGGCGCGAAAACTCGCGAACACCCAGGGCAGCAGGTGCGACGACACCAGCGGCGTGGCCGCGATGCGCAGCGTCTGGCGCGCCGCGTCGCCCTCGGCGCCGAGTTCGGCGGCCACGTCATCGAGGTCGGTGACGAGCCGCTCCACCACCGGCAGCAGGCGCCGGCCGGCCGGCGTGAGGCTCACCATGCGCGTGGTGCGGTCGAACAGGCGGCAGCCGAGCTGCTTTTCCATCTCGCGGATCAGGATGCTCAGGCCGGCCTGGGTGATGTGCGCCTGCTCCGCCGCGCGGGTGAAGTTGCCGATGCGCGCCACCTGCAGGAAGGCGCGCATCTGGCGCGTGGTCAGGTTCATAAGAATTCATGATAAATCCATATGACATCTAAATTTCCCATATGCCTCGTTTGCGGTCCCAATACGGACCCCATGAGCACCGCACCCCACGAAGTCATCATCCTTGGCGCCGGCATCGGCGGCCTGACCCTCGCCCTGAGCCTGCACCAGGCCGGCATCGCCTGCCGCGTGTACGAGGCCGTGCCCGAGCTGCGCCCGCTCGGCGTGGGCATCAACCTGCTGCCCCATGCAGTGCGAGAGCTGTCCGAGCTGGGCCTGCTCGACGCGCTCGACGCCGTGGGCGTGCGCACGCGGGAGGCGGTCTTCTTCACCGAGCACGGCCAGTTGGTGTTCCGCGAGCCCGCCGGCCAGCACGCGGGCTACGACTGGCCGCAGTACTCGATCCACCGCGGCGACCTGCAGACCGTGCTGCTGAACGAAACCTTGAAGCGCCTGGGGCCCGACAGCGTGCAGTGCGGCCACCGCTGCATCGGCGTCGAACAGGACGCCGACGGCGTGACGGTGCACTTCGCCGACGGCCGCGCGCCGGTGCGCGGCGCGGTCGCGGTGGGCTGCGACGGCATCCATTCGGCGCTGCGCAGGCAGCTGTATCCGGACGAGGGCGCGCCGCGGTATTCGGGCATCAACATGTGGCGAGGCACTGCGGCCTGGAAACCCTTTCTCTCGGGCGGCAGCATGGTGCGCGCGGGATGGCTCACCGTCGGCAAGATGGTGATCTACCCGATCCGCAACGACATCGACGACCAGGGCCGCCAGCTCGTGAACTGGGTGGCCGAGATCCACGCGCCCCAGCCCGCGATGCGCGACTGGAGCCGCGCCGGGCGCCTCGAGGACTTCCTGCCCGCCTTCGCCGACTGGCACTTCGACTGGCTCGATGTGCCGGCGCTGATCCTGGCCTCCGACACCATCCTGGAGTACCCGATGGTCGACCAGGACCCGCTGCCACGCTGGAGTCATGGCCGCCTCACGCTGCTGGGCGACGCCGCGCACCCGATGGTGCCGCGCGGCTCCAACGGCGCGGGCCAGGCGATCATCGACGCGCGCTTCCTGGCGGGCGCGATGAAGCGCGAGGGCGTGGGCATCGCGGCGCTCGAGACCTACGACCGCGTGCGCGTGAAGGCCACCACCGACGTGGTGCTGACCAACCGCAGCAATCCACCCGACACCATCCTGCGCGAGGTGTTCGAGCGTTCGGGCGGCCAGCGCGTCGAAAACCTCGACGAGATCGTCACGCAGCAGGAACTGCAGGCGATCTCCGACCACTACAAGCGCGTGGCCGGCTACGACCCGGCGGCGCTGAAGGCGCGCGCGTCGTACCTCTGAGCGCCGGCACATTCACAGATCAAGACGGAGACAAGACACGATGAAATTTCTGCGCAAGACCTTCGCCACCCTGCTGGTTGCGGCCAGCGCCGCCGCGGCCCACGCCTGGCCCGACCAGCCGGTGACGCTGGTGGTGCCCTACACGCCCGGCACTGGCATCGACCTGATCGCACGCCAGCTCTCGGCCCGGCTGCCCGCCGTGCTTGGCCAGCCGGTGATCGTGGAGAACCTGGCCGGCGCGAGCGGCAACATCGGCAGCGAGAAGGTGGCACGCGCCAAGCCTGACGGCTACACGCTGCTGGTGCAGGTCAACACGCTGGTGATGAACAAGGGCCTGTACAAGTCGCTCGCCTACGACCCGGTGGCCGACTTCACGCCGGTGTCGCAGACCTCGTGGGGCACGCTGCTGCTGGTGACCAACCCGTCCACCCAGAAGGCGGGCTCGCTCGCGCAGCTGGTGGCCACCGCCAAGGCCAACCCCGGCAAGCTGACCTACGCCACGCCCGGCGTCGGCACGCCGCACCACCTGTCGATGGCGCTGCTGATGCAGGGCACCGGCACCGACCTGCTGCACGTGCCCTACAAGGGCACGGCCGGCGCCGTCACCGACCTGCTCGGCGGGCGCATCGACGCGATGTTCCTGCCGGTGCACGTGGCGCTGCAGCACATCCAGGCCGGCAAGCTCAAGGCGCTCGCCACCGGCAGCGGCCACCGCCTGCCGCAGCTGCCCGACGTGCCCACCCTGGCCGAGGCCGGCGTGACCGCCGACAACGTCGACATGTGGTACGGCGTGCTCGCGCCCAAGGGCACGCCAGCCAACGTGGTGGCGCGGCTGAACACGGAGATCGCCGCGGTGCTGAAATCGCCCGAGGTGGCGAAGTCCTTCGAGTCGCAGGGCATGGTGCCCGCCAGCTCGACGCCGGCGGCGTTTGGCGCGCTGATCCAGAAGGATGCGCAGCGCTGGGCGACGGTGGTGAAGAAGGGGAACATCACCGCCGACTGAGCGGAGCCGGGGCGAGACGCCCGCTACTTGCGCGCAGCCGCCCGGTACAGATTCTCGACCTTCGGCACGTTCGCCTCGAGCTTGGCGATGCGGTCCGGCCCGCTCGGGTGGGTCGACAAGAAGCTCAGGCCGCCCTGGTTCCTGGAGGCGGTGGCCATCTTCTTCCACAGCGACACCGAGGCCTGCGGGTCGTAGCCCGCGCGCGCGGCAAGCTCCAGGCCCACGAGGTCGGCGTCGGTTTCGTCGCTGCGGCTGAACTTCAGGGTAATGAGCTGCGTGCCGGCGCGCGCCGCGAGGTCGCCGACCTGGCCGAGCCCCAGCAGCTGCGCGCCGATGGACAGCGCCGCGCCGGTGCCAGCGCTCTTGGCCATGCGCGCGCGGGCGTGCTCGCGCAGCGCGTGCGCCATTTCATGGCCCATGACCATCGCAACCTCGTCGTCGCTGAGCTTCAGTTGCTCGAGGATGCCGGTGAAGAAGGCGATCTTGCCGCCGGGCATGCAGAAGGCGTTGATCTGCTTGCTGCCGATCAGGTTCACCTCCCACTTCCATTCGCGTGCGCGGGCGTTCCACGGCAGGGCGAAGGGAATGAGCCGTTGGGCGATGGCGCGCAGCCGCTGCAGCTGGGCGTTGCCGTCGCCGGCCAGCGCATTCTTGGCGCGCGCCTGTGCGAGCAGTTGGCCGTACTGTTGCACACCGGCCACTTCGATCTGCTCGGCGGGCACGAGGTTGCGCGCCACCGAGGCATTGCCGACGTTGACCTGCGCCAGCGCTGGCGCGCTCAGCGCCGCACCGGCGGCGGCCAGCAGGAAGGCCCGGCGCGGGTTCCAGGCTGAGGCTTCGGAAAGGGCAGAGAAGGGACGTTCGCATCGTGTGCACATAAGTGCCCGGATGATAGGAACAAATGCAGACAAACGGGCGCGCCGATCTCCTGGGCGGCTCATGGACAATCCCCCACTCATGTCCGCACCGCCCGCCGAACCCACCCCAGCCCCCGCGAGCGCCGCCCTGCCCTGGCGCGACGCGCTCAAGGTCTACCTCGAATCCGCCACCCTGCGCATGCTGGCGCTGGGTTTCTCGGCCGGCCTGCCACTGCTGCTGGTGCTGGGCACGCTGAGCTTTCGGTTGCGCGAAGCGGGCATCGACCGCACCACCATCGGCTACCTGAGCTGGGTCGGGCTGGCCTATGGCTTCAAGTGGGTCTGGGCGCCGCTGGTCGACCGGCTGCCGCTGCCGCCGCTGACCACGCTGCTCGGGCGCCGGCGCGGCTGGCTGCTGCTGGCGCAGGGCATGGTGATCGCCGGGCTGATCGGCATGGCGATGAACGACCCGCGCCTGGGGCTGCAGCCGCTGATCTGGTGCGCGCTGCTGGTGGCCTTCGGTTCGGCCACGCAGGACATCGCGCTGGACGCCTTCCGCATCGAATCGGCCGAGACGCGCAAGCAGGCGGCGCTGGCCGCCGCCTATCAAACGGGCTATCGGCTCGCGATGATCTGGGCCGGCGCCGGCGTGCTGTGGGTCGCGGCCTGGGCCGAGGTGGCGCCAGCGGTAGCCGTCACCGGCGCGGCGGCGTACCAGAACGGCGCCTGGAAGACGGCCTACCTCGTGATGGCGGCCTCGATGGCGGTGGGCGTGCTCACGGTGCTGCTGTCGCCCGAACCCGTGCGGCGCGTGCTACCGAAGGCGAAGAACGCGGGCGAATGGCTGCGAAGCGTGCTGATCGAGCCGTTTGCCGACTTCATCCGCCGCTACAAATGGCAGGCGGCGCTGATCCTCGCGCTGATCGCCATCTACCGCATCAGCGACGTGGTGATGGGCATCATGGCCAACCCCTTCTACGTGGACATGGGCTTCACCAAGGACCAGGTGGCCACGGTCAGCAAGATCTACGGCGTGGTCATGACGCTCGCGGGCGCCTTCGTGGGCGGCGTGCTGTCGATGCGCCTGGGCGTGATGCGCGTGCTGATGCTGGGCGCGGTGCTGAGCGCCGCGAGCAACCTGCTGTTCGCCTGGCTGGCCACGCGCGGGCACGACCTCACGGCGCTGATCGCGGTGGTGTCGGCCGACAACCTGGCTGGGGGCATCGCCTCGGCGGCCTTCATCGCCTACCTGTCGAGCCTGACCAACGTCAGCTACTCGGCCACGCAGTACGCGCTGTTCAGCTCGCTGATGCTGCTGCTGCCGAAGTTCATCGCCGGCTACTCGGGCGCGTTCGTCGACGCCTACGGCTACAGCACCTTCTTCACCGCCACCGCGATGCTGGGCGTGCCGGTGCTGCTGCTGGTGGCGCTGGCCGCGCGTTCGGCGGCCCGCACAGGCGGCGGCGAGCGTCAATAGGGCCTGCGCCGGAGCTGTCATCTATAGGAAACAGCCGACGCAACCCGATACGCATCGCTGGTAGGCTGTGACATTCATTGCGCGAAAATTGCGCTTTTCCGCTTTTTCTTCTGTCGTTGACGCCTTTTCGCCTGTCGCCTGCTCCCACATCCATCGTGCCGTCCCGAATTTCTCCCCTTCACATCAGTGCCTACACGGCCACCTCGGCCGTCGGCGTCGGCAAGGAAGCGCACGCTGACGCGCTCGCGCACTCGCGCAGCGGCCTGCGTGCCAACGATTTCGGCGATGCGCCGCTGCCGACCTGGATCGGCCGCGTCGACGGGCTGGAAGACGTCCGCCTGCCTGAATCGGCGGCGTCGTGGGACTGCCGCAACAACCGGCTGGCTTGGCTGGGCCTGCAGGCGGACGGCTTCCTCGAAGCGGTCGCGGCCGCGCGCAAGAAGTACGGCGCCACGCGCATCGCGCTGGTGCTCGGCACCTCCACGGCCAGCATCGGCGAGACCGAACTGGCCTACACGCAGCTCGACGCCGACGGCAACTTCCCGCCGGACCAGCGCCGTGCCGCGGTCCACACGCCGCATTCGCTGGCCATGTTCGTGCAGCAGGTGCTGGGCATCGACGGCCCGAGCGAGACGATTTCGACCGCCTGCTCGTCCAGCGCCAAGGTGTTCGCCTCGGCCGAGCGCCTGATCCGCCTGGGCCTGGCCGACGCGGCCGTGGTCGGCGGCGCCGACACGCTGTGTGGCAGCGTGCTGTTCGGTTTCAATTCGCTGGAGCTGGTCTCCACCGAACCGTGCCGCCCCTTCGACGCCGGACGCAAAGGCATCAGCCTCGGCGAAGCGGCCGGCTTTGCGCTGGTCGAACGCGTGCAGCCCGGCGCCCCCGCCACGCCACTGCTGCTGGGCTACGGCGAAGCGAGCGACGCGCACCACATGTCGACCCCGCACCCCGAAGGCCTGGGCGCCGAGCGCGCGCTCGACGACGCGCTGGCGCGCGCGGGCCTTGCGGCCGACGCCATCGACTACATCAACATGCACGGCACGGCGAGCCAGAAGAACGACGAGGTCGAGGGCGCACTGGTGGCGCGCCGCTTCCCGGCGCACACGCACGCCAGCTCGACCAAGGGCTTCATGGGCCACACGCTGGGCGCCGCGGGCATCGTCGAGGCCGTGGTCTGTTTGCTGGCGATCGAGCGGGGCCTGATGCCAGGCACGGTCAACACGCGCACGCTGGACGAAGGCTTCGGTCCCCAGCTCAAGCTTGAGCCTGCAACGGGCGAGGTGCGCTACGCGCTCTCCAACTCCTTCGGCTTCGGCGGCAACAACTGCGCGCTGGTCTTCGGCAAGGCGGTGAACGCATGAACACGCCCCCCACGCTCTACATCGAAGGCCCCGCCTTCTGGACCCCCACGCTGCCCGGCTGGGACGCCGCGCGCGCGGCCTTCCGCGGCGAAGGCGCACTGGCCGATCCGCCCGCCAAGCGGCCCTCGCCGCAGGTGCTGGCCCCGGCCGAGCGCCGCCGCGCGCCCGACACCGTGGCGCTGGCGCTCGAAGTGGCCGCCGCCGCCATCGCGGGTGCCGACCGCAACGCGGCCGACGTGCCCTGCGTGTTCACGTCGGCGCACGGCGACCTGTCGATCAATGACTACATGTGCAGCACGCTCGCGGGCGACCCGAAGATGCTGTCGCCCACCAAGTTCCACAACTCGGTGCACAACGCGGCCGTGGGCTACTGGACCATCGGCACCGGCTGCATGGCGGCCAGCAACGCCGTCTCGGCCTATGGCCACAGCTTTGCCGCCGGCCTGCTCGAAGCGGCTGTGCAGTGCGCGGCCGACCAGACGCCGGTGCTGCTGGTGGGCTACGACGCCCCCACGGTCGGTGCGCTGGCATCGGTGACCGACAGCCGCGGCCTGCTGGCCGTGGCGCTGGTGATCGCGCCCGAGCGCACCGCCCACACGGTGGCCAGCCTCGACTGGTCGCTGGTCGGCGACGGTGCGGCGACCGGGCCGCACTCGGCCGCCGCCGCCACGCTGAAGGACATCAACCCGATGGCCGATGCCCTGCCCCTGTTCGAGGCGCTGGCCCAGGCCCCGGGCAGCGCCGACGCGCCCATCGACCTGCCGCTGTCGGCCGCGCTGGCCCTGCGGCTGCGCCTGCAGGCCGCGGGCTGACCCGCCGGCACGGGGGCCGTGCGTGCGCACGCTCCCGTTTGACGACCACCGCATGGCGCCCCTGAAACCTGGGCGAGGCGCCATGTTTTTCGCAGCAATCCAGGTTGACAGGGCGATGCTGCGTTTACCCAACTTTACGGAGCGTTCAAGCCCGCTTGCTCCCGGTGAACGACCATGAAGCGCATGAGCACCCCCCAACTCCTGATGATCGAAGACGACGCCCGCCTGGCACAGATGGTGGGCGAGTACCTGACGCAGTCGGGTTTCGCCTTCACCCACGCCGGCGACGGCGCCAGCGGCCTGGAGCAGCTGCAGCAGCACGCGCCCGACCTGGTGATCCTCGACCTGATGCTGCCCGACACCGACGGGCTCGAAGTCTGCCGCCGCATCCGCGCCCTGCCCGGCCCGCTGTCGAAGGTGTCGGTGCTGATGCTGACCGCCAAGGGCGACCCCATGGACCGCATCATCGGCCTGGAGATCGGCGCCGACGACTACCTGCCCAAGCCCTTCGAGCCGCGCGAGCTGCTGGCGCGCATCCGCGCCGTGCTGCGCCGCCGCAGCGAGAACGCCACCGAAGCGGAGGCCTCCACGGTGATGCGCTTCGGCACGCTCGAGATCGACCGCAACGCACGCACCGTGTCCGTGGCCGGCGCGCTGGCTGACCTCACCTCCTACCAGTTCGACCTGCTCGTGGCCATGGCCGAGCGCGCGGGCCGCGTGCTCACGCGCGACCAGATCATGGAAGCCGTGCGCGGCCGCGAGCTCGAAGCCTTCGACCGCTCGATCGACGTGCACATGGGCCGCATCCGCGCCGCCATCGAAGTCGACGCGAAGAACCCGAAGCGCATCCTCACGGTGCGCGGCGTGGGCTACGTGTTCGCCAAGCAGCAAGACTGACCGGAGCGGCCCGCATGCTGCGCAGCCTCTACCGCCGCCATCTCTACGTCCGCATCTGGCTCGCGGTGGTCGGCGGCGTGGTCATCCTCACGCTGATGGCCAACTGGATCGTGCGCGTGGCCGCCGAGGCCGAGCGCGAGCGCCTGGCACCGGTGCCGCGCGAGGTGGTCGTGCTCGACAGCGAAGACCGCACCATCGGCACCGGCAAGGCCATGCGCGTGCCGGGCCAGGGCCTGGAGTTCGACGTGCAGCTGAGCGATGGCCGCGACATGACATTGCGCGTCGCGCCGCGCGAACGCCCCACCGGCACCGGCGGCTTCGCGCCCTGGCGTACCCCGTTCGGGCTGGGCTGGATGATTGCGCTGGTGGGCGTGGCGGTGGCGCTGGGCGTCTACCCGATCGTGCGGCGCATCACCCAGCGGCTCGAAACCCTGCAGCGCGGCGTGCAGCGCTGGGGCGAGGGCGACCTCTCGGCGCGCGTGATCGAGGAAGGACAAGACGAAGTGGCCGATCTCTCCAAGCGTTTCAATGCCTCCGCCGAACGCATCGAGCAGCTCGTGCGTTCCCACAAGTCGCTGCTGGCAAATGCCTCGCACGAGCTGCGTTCGCCGCTCACCCGCATCCGCATGAGCCTGGAGCTCATGGGCGACCAGCCCAGCCCGGCGGCGCGCGAAGAGATTTCGCGCAACATCGGCGAACTCGACCAGCTCATCGACGAGATCCTGCTGGCCAGCCGGCTCGACGCCAGCGAGGCCGACATGGGCACCATCGAAGCCGTCGACCTCACCGGCCTGGCCGCCGAAGAGTGCGCGCAGGTGAACGCCGAACTCGACCTGGCCGAAGGCACCGACAACGCCACGCTCACCGTGCCGGGCGTGTCGCGCCTGCTGCGCCGCGCGATCCGCAACCTGCTGGAAAACGCCCGCCGCTACGGCGCCGGCGAGATCAGCGTCGAACTCGGCAGCGCCGGCGGCTACGCCACGGTGCGCGTCAACGACCGCGGGCCGGGCGTGCCGCCCGCGCTGCGCGAACGCATCTTCGAACCCTTCTACCGCCTGCCGGGTGCCAGCGAGCGCAACGGCGGCGTCGGCCTGGGGCTGGCGCTGGTGAAGTCCATCGCCGAGCGCCACGGCGGCTCGGTGCGCTGCGAAGACCGGCCAGGTGGCGGCGCGAGCTTCGTGATCCGCCTGCCTGTGGCCGCGACCGCCCACTGAATCTCCCGGTCTTGTTGGTGAGACGCCGCGGAACCGGCTTTGCCGGGCCGCTGGCGTCGCCCCCGGCGAGGGGGTTGGAGAAGCGACACGAAGTGCGCGGAGCCTGGGGGAGTTCCATTTCGCCCACCTAAAATCCCGCCCCTATGCAGAGATCGCACATCGTTCGGCCCGCGGCCATGTTCTGGGGGCTGGTGGTGTTCATGCCGGTCGGCGTCACCTACCTGTCGGCCATCGTGCTGCTGCTTGCCTTGCTCTTGGGCGGCGGCTTGCGCGAGCGTTATGCGCGGCTGCGCGCCAACCCGCTGTGGTGGCCGGTGGTCGCCTATGTGGCGTGGACCTTCGTCGTGCTGGCCGTGCGGCCGCACTACCCCGAGACCCCTTCCAACCTGTTTCACGGGCTGCGCATCGCCTTCACCTTCCTGATGGCGATGGCGCTCACGCGCGAAGAGGCGCTGTGGGCGCTGCGCGGCTTCCTGCTGATCGCGGCGCTCAACATCGTGCTCGTCGTGCTGCACTACACGCTGGGCTTTCCGGTGCCGGGGGCGTTGCGCGGCGTGGTGATGGAAGTGGGCAACAAGTCGATCAGCAACGCGCTGCTGTTCAGCATCGTGGCGGCCAGTGCGGCGGTCTACGGGCTGTCGCAGATCACGGGGCACCGGCCCTGGCGCGCACTGGCGGCCTTTGCGCTCGTGCTCGGGCTGGGCGCCGTCGTCGCGCTGCCGCTCACGTCGCGCACCTCGGTGCTCGCGCTGTTGCTGGTGATTCCGGTGGTCTGCCTGCACCAGTGGAAGAACCACCTGAAGGCGCTGTCGGCCGCGCTGATCCTGGGTGCGGTGGTGATCGGTGCCAGCCTGTACCAGCTGCCGCAGCTGCAGCAGAAGGTCGAGACCGGTATCGAGGAACTCGAGAAGGCACAGACCGGTGCCGTGTTCCATGGCAGCTGGATCATTCGCTACTACATGTACCGCGACACCGGCGCCATGATTGCCGACCAGCCCGTTGCCGGCTGGGGCATCGGCGGCTGGACCGACCAATGGCACAAGCGCGGCCCCGCGCTGTTCGCCGACTCCAACATGCCGCACAACGACTTCCTGTGGGTGGGCGCGCAAAGCGGCATCCCCGGCATCCTGAGCCTGCTGGCGATCATGCTGGTCGCCGTCTGGCAGGCGTGGCGCCGGCCCGACATCGCCGGCCGCTACGCGCTGGCCGCCACGCTCATCGCGGTCATCGCGTCGAGCGTGAACTCGGCGATGCGCGACGCGCAGATCGGGCTGGCCGTGCTGTGGATCGCGATGGTCTACCTGCGGCTGGCGCAGGAATCGCAGGACCCCGATCCGTGGCGCGGCCTGTGGCCGACGGCCCTGCGACGCTGAAACGAAAAAACCGGCCACGAGGGCCGGTTTCTTTTTCCGCCTGGCCGCTCAGTGGCGGCTGGACACGGTCTCGCCCGCCTTCAGGCGGTACACCGTGCCGCAGTACGGGCACTTGGCTTCGCCGGTGCGCGCCACGTCGAGGTAGACCTTCGGGTGACCGTTCCAGAGCTTCATGTCGGCCTTGGGGCTGGGGCAGAACACGCCGCCCTGGTGGTTGAGCTCCTTCGCGAGGAGTTCGACGACTGCATTGGTGGACATGGTTTTTCTCAGACCTTCGTGAGCCAGTGGGCGTACTTGGGATTCTTGCCGTTCACGATGTCGAAGAAGGCCGACTGGATCTTCTCGGTGACCGGGCCGCGCGCGCCGCCGTCGCCGCGGTTGCCGATCTCGATGCGGTCGAGTTCGCGGATGGGCGTCACTTCAGCGGCGGTGCCGGTGAAGAAGGCTTCGTCGGAGATGTAGACCTCGTCGCGCGTGATGCGCTTTTGCACCAGCTCGATGCCAAGGTCCTTGCAGATGTGCAGGATGGTGTTGCGCGTGATGCCGTTCAGGGCACCGGCCGACAGGTCGGGCGTGTAGACCACGCCGTTCTTCACCACGAACACGTTCTCGCCAGCGCCTTCGGACACGAAGCCGCTCGCGTCGAGCAGCAGGGCCTCGTCGTAGCCGTCGTCCAGCGCTTCCATGTTGGCGAGGATCGAGTTGGTGTAGTTGCTGACCGATTTGGCCTGCGTCATCGTGATGTTCACGTGATGGCGCGTGTAGCTCGAGGTCTTCACACGGATGCCGCGGCGCATGCCCTCTTCACCGAGGTACGCGCCCCAGGACCAGGCGGCAACCATGGCGTGGATCTTGTTGCCCTTGGGGCTCACGCCCAGCTTCTCGGAGCCGATCCAGATGAGCGGGCGCAGGTAGCAGCTTTCGAGCTTGTTCTCGCGCACGACCTGCTTCTGGGCTTCGTTCAGCTGCTCTTGCGAGAAGGGGATCTTCATGCGCAGGATCTTGGCGCTGTTGAACAGGCGTTCGGTGTGCTCGGCCAGGCGGAAGATGGACGTGCCGCCATCGGCCGTCTTGTAGGCGCGCACGCCCTCGAAGGCGCCGCACCCGTAGTGCAGCGTGTGGCTCAGCACGTGGATCTTGGCGTCGCGCCAGTCCACGAGTTCGCCGTCCATCCAGATCTTGCCGTCACGGTCGTCCAGCGAGGGGGGGATCGAGCTCATTTCCTGATTCCTTTGGGAGCGGTGTGGGGGTGCGACCCACTGGGAAGTCGCAAAAGCTTTCGATTTTACGGCGGCGCCCGCAAGCCCTGCACTTCAGGGTGCCCGACAATGGCCGGTTGTGCCAACCAGTGGAAAAAGGGTTCCCGTGTCCGTATTCAAGAACGTCATCGTCTATCGCATCGAACCTGCCTGGTCCCAATCACTGACCGAGGCAGAAGAAGGGCTCGGCAAGCAACGCTTCGTGCCTTGCGGCCCCTCGCAGGAAAAGTCCGCCGGCTGGGTCGAGCCCCGCGGCGAAGCCAACGGCCCGCTGGTCGAATCCATCGACGGCCAGTGGCTGGTCGAGTACATGATCGAGAGCAAGCAGGTCCCCGGCTCGGTGGTGCGCCGCAAGCTCGACGAGCGCTGCGCCCAGATCGAGGCCACCACCGGCCGCAAGCCCGGCAAGAAGGAAAAGAAGGAGCTCAAGGAAGACATCACCCTCGAGCTGCTGCCCATGGCCTTCACCCGCAGCGCGCGCGTCACGGTGTGGATCGACAAGGCCGAGAACCGCCTCGTGATCAACAGCGGCAACGCGGCGCGCGCCGACGAAGTGGTCACCAGCCTCGTGAAGTCGCTCGACGGCTTTGCCGTGGCGCTGATCAACACGCAGATCGAGCCGGCCGCCGCCATGGCCAACTGGCTGCTGACGCAGGAGCCGCCGGCCGGCTTCAGCATCGACCGCGAGTGCGAGCTGAAGGCCTCCGACGATTCGAAGGCCGTGGTGCGCTACGCCAAGCACGCGCTGGACATCGACGAGGTCAAGCAGCACATCACCGACGGCAAGCGTCCCACGCGCCTGGCGCTCACCTGGGACGACCGTGTGTCCTTCGAACTGACGCACGGCCTGCTGATCCGCAAGATCACCTTCCTCGAAGGCACGGGCGACGGCGCGGCAGGCGGAAAGAAGGAAGACAACTTCGACGCCGACGTGGCCATTGCCACCGGCGAACTCGGCCAGCTGGTGCCAGCGCTGCTCGATGCGCTGGGCGGTGAGGCGGCGTTCTCGGCGGCACCGCCGGACGAAGCGCCGAAGGCTGCGCCTGCCGCCACCGCGCCTGCGACGCAGGCCGACGCGCCCGAGGAAGAGGACGCGCCGTTCTGAGTGAGACGACGCGCCCGCGCCGCGTTCAGGCGGCGGGTGTTTCTTCGTCGGGCGGCGTCTCGGGCCGCGTGAGCGTCCAGCTCTGCAGCTTGCCGCCGTTGAACACGGCATCGACATAAGAGCCGCCGGCGTCGGTCCAGCGGTACAGCTCGGGCTGCTCGTTCTCGGGCGAGCGCAATTCGCCGAGGGCGCGCGTCATCGCAATGACGTGCATCAGCGTTACGCCGGGCTTGAGCTTGGCATTGAGCATCACCGAGCTCGCCACCGTGCCCATGGGCCGGTCGGCGGCCCGCTTGAGCACCTGCATCGCGCGGTTGAAGTGCATCAGCAGGAACATCACGATGGCGCCGCCGGCAAACGCCACGCCGCCCCATCCGTATTGGTGCCAGGACAGGCCGAGGAGAACGACGGCCCCCACGGGCACCAGCAATTTCTGGAAATTCATGGGCGCATTGTCGCCGCCCGGCACGCACGCCCCCGGAGGCCCCGGCGAACGAGCGCCCCGACCCCACCGGGGTAGCCACCGTGGCTACCGCCGGGTGCACAAAGCGGTACTCGCGGCGAAAAGCGCAGGGGGCAGCGAGAGGTGCGGGCACATTTCGCCGCACGGGCATCTGCCCGGGCCACCGAGATACGCATGAACATCCCGCGCTCCGTCACTTTCGTTCGACTCACCCTTGCCGCCGCACTCGCGGGCACCGTACTCAGCGGCTGCTACGTGGTGCCGCTCGGCCAACCCGCTCCCATCGCGCCGTCGCAGCAAAGCTACGCCGTTGCACCGGGGCCGGTGTCTCAGACCTTCAGCGCGCGGCTCTATCCGTCGAACGCCGAAGCCGCGCGCTACGGCGCCGTCGGGGGCACGGTGACCAACGACATGAACGGCCGCGGCCACTTCAATGCGCAGATCGGTGCCGAACAGTTCCAGGGAGAGGCGACCCGCGTGGCCGGCTCGCGCACCGCTGGCGTGGCGAACGCCACCGGCAGTCGCGGCGGCAATCTGAGTTGCCAGTACACGATGAACTCCGCCACCTTGGGCAGCGGCCAGTGCGTGCTCAACAACGGGCCGGCGTTCACGATGCACATCGGAAGCTAGGCAGACGTCACACAGAAAGAAGGCCAGGGAGGCCAGGGAAGGTAGGGAGGGTATGCCCGGCGCGACCACCACGCGCCGGGCATTTTTTTCCTTGAGCTACCAGTTCACAAGCTGCCGCATCTTGCGCCGCAGTTCGCGTTCACGCTTCTGCTCGGCCTTCCAGTCGTCGCGGATGGCCAGCGTGACCGACAGCGCCATCAGCAGGATCACGAACGCGAACGGCAAGGCGAACACGATGGTCGCCGTCTGTATGGCCTTGATGCCGCCCGCGAACAGCAGGCTCAGCGCAATGGCCGCCACCAGCACGCCCCAGGTGATCTTGACGCGGGCCGGCGGGTTCGGGTTGCCCTTGGTGCTCATGATGCCCAGCACCAGCGTCGCGGAATCGCCCGAGGTCACGAAGAACACGAACACCAGCAGCGTGGCCACGACCGACAGCAGCCCACCCATGGGCATGGCCTTGAACATCACGAACATGGTGGTCGACACGTCGGCCTTCACCGACTCGACCAGCGGCACGCCCTGGAAGATCTCGAAGTTGAGCGCCGCGCCGCCGAACACCGAGAACCAGGCGAAGCCCACCAGCGTGGGCGCGATCACCGTGCCGAGGATGAACTGGCGGATCGTGCGGCCGCGCGAGACGCGCGCAATGAACAGGCCCACGAACGGCGACCACGCGAGCCACCAGGCCCAGTAGAACAAGGTCCAGTCGGCCACCCACGAGCTGTTGCGGAACGGATTCATGCGCAGGCTCATGCGCACGAAATCGGCGAGGTACGCGCCCAGCGTATTGGTGAAGGTCTCGACGATGGCAATGGTCGGCCCCACGACCAGCACCGTGAGCGCCAGCAGCGCCGCCACCACCAGGTTGCCCATCGACAGCCACTTCACGCCGCGCTCGACGCCGGTGACCGCCGAGGTGATGAACAGCGCCGTCGTCACCACGATGATCGTCGCCTGCGCCCAGCGGCCGATGTCCGTTCCGAAGGCCGCGTGCAACCCGCTGTTGATCTGCGTGGCGCCCATGCCCAGCGAGGCTGCCACGCCGAAGGCCGTGGCCACCACGGCCAGCACGTTGAAGGCCGGCGACAGCCGCTGCACGAAGCGCCATGGCAGCGCCTCGGTGGCCGAACTGACCAGCGGCAGCGCCTTGCGGCGGAAGCTGAAGAAGGCGATCGACAGACCCACGATGCCGTAGATCGCCCACGGGTGCAGCCCCCAGTGGAAGAAGGCGTAGCGCATGGCCACGCCCGCGGCATCGGGCGAGGCGGCGATCACGCCGGGCGGCGGGTTCGCGTAGTGCGAGATCGGCTCGGCCACGCCCCAGAACACCAGGCCGATGCCCATGCCGGCCGCGAACAGCATCGAGAACCACGCGCCGATGGAAAACTCCGGCTCGTCGTCTTCGTCGCCCAGCTTCAGGTCGCCGAAACGGCTGAACGCCAGGAAGAAGGCCAGCACCACCAGCCCGAGCACCACCCACAGGTAGAACCAGCCGAAGTTGCGCGTGATGTCGGCGAGCGCGGTGCTGAACACGCGGTCGAGCGACGCGGGAGAGACCAGCCCCCACAGCACGACCACCGCGATCAGCCCGGCAGAGACGATGAGTTGCATGGCGGGGGCCTCCTGAATGTGAGTGTTGTCGTGCCGGCGCGCGCACGTGCGAGTGTCAGTCCAGACGCCGTACCACGTCCATCGCTTCCTCGATGCGGTCGACCGGGTGAATGGTCAGGCCCTCGATGTCCTTCGTGCCCTTGCGCGGCGCATTCGCCTTCGGCACCACGGCCACGCTGAAGCCCAGCTTGGCCGCCTCGCGCAGGCGCTCCTGGCCGCGCGGCGCGGGCCGCACCTCGCCGGCCAGCCCGACTTCACCGAAGGCGATGAAGCCCTTGGGCAGCGGCTTGCCGCGCAGGCTCGAGGTGATGGCCAGCATCACGGCCAGGTCGGCCGCGGGCTCGCTGATGCGCACGCCGCCCACCGCGTTGACGAACACGTCCTGGTCCATGCAGGCCACGCCCGCGTGGCGATGCAGCACGGCCAGCAGCATCGCGAGGCGGTCGCGGTCCAGGCCCACCGACAGCCGGCGCGGGCTCGGTCCGCCGTTGTCGACCAGCGCCTGGATTTCGACCAGCATCGGCCGCGTGCCTTCGAGCGTGACCAGCACCACGCTGCCGGGCACCGGCTCGGCATGCTGGCTCAGGAAGATCGCGCTCGGGTTGGTCACGCCCTTCAGGCCGCGCTCGGTCATGGCGAACACGCCGATCTCGTTCACCGCGCCGAAGCGGTTCTTGATGGCGCGCACGAGGCGAAAGCTCGAGTGCGTGTCGCCTTCGAAATACAGCACCGTGTCGACCATGTGCTCCAGCACGCGCGGGCCCGCGAGCGCGCCTTCCTTCGTGACGTGGCCCACCAGCACCACGGCCGTGCCGCTGGTCTTGGCAAAGCGCGTGAGGTGCGCCGCGCATTCGCGCACCTGCGCCACCGAACCGGGCGCCGAGGTGAGCTGGTCGGAGTACACGGTCTGGATCGAGTCGATCACCGCGATGGCCGGGCGCGTGGCATCGAGCGTGGCGATGATTTTTTCGAGCTGGATCTCGGCCAGCACCTGCACCTGCGAGTGGTCGAGCCCGAGCCGTTTGGAGCGCAGCGCGACCTGCGATCCGCTTTCCTCGCCGGTGACGTACAGCGCGTTCTGCCCCGCGCGCTGCAGCGCGTC
Organism: Variovorax sp. Root473; assembly: GCF_001426505.1. GTDB lineage: Bacteria > Pseudomonadota > Gammaproteobacteria > Burkholderiales > Burkholderiaceae_C > Variovorax. Next base: position 123,569 of record NZ_LMEV01000020.1, on the reverse strand, counting down.
GACCGCCTGCAGCAGCAGCGTCGACTTGCCGATGCCCGGGTCGCCGCCGATCAGCGTGACGCCGCCCGACACAATGCCGCCGCCGAGCACGCGATCGAGTTCGTCGAGCCCCGTGGGCGTGCGGGCGACATCGGTCGCCTCGATTTCCGACAGCGTGGTGAGTTCCGATGCACCCGCGAGCGACGCGAACTGCGTGCCGAAGCGGTTGTTGGACGGTCCGTTGGCCGCGCCGGCGACCTGTTCGATGAGTGTGTTCCATGCCCCGCAACTGGGGCATTTGCCGAGCCACTTGGGGCTGGTGCCGCCGCATTCGCTGCAGACGAAAGTTGTTTTGTCCTTGGCCATGCGGCGAGTTTAGGGGGCGCGGTTCAGGCGATGGCGAATTCGCGCACAAGCAGGTCCGCGAACGCCGCTGCGGCCGGCGACAGCGTGCGGCCCTGCCGCGTCACGACCGCGATGTTGCGCGCCACCGTCGGGCGCATGAGCCGCCGCGCCACCAGCCGCGTGTGGTCGGCATGCGCGAGGATCGACGCCGGCAGCAGCGCCGGCCCGAGCCCGCTGGCCGCCATCGCGAGCGCCGTGGTCAACAGCGTCACCTCGTAGGCGATGTCCAGCCGCACGCCAGCGGTTGCCGCGGCGATGTCGATGCTGCTGCGCACGCCGTACCCGGGCTTGACCGTGATCAGCGGATGGCCCGCGAGCTGCCGCCAGGTGATGCGGTCGGTGCCGGGCAGGCGCAGGTCGAGGTCGGCAATCACCGCGAGGTGGTCGTGCACGAACACGCGCTGCTCGAGCCCCGGCGTGCGTGCCTGCAGCGTGCCCACGCCGAAGTCGACCTGCTCGCCGAGCACCTTCTCCACGAACTGCCCGGGTGCGCAGTCTTCGATGGCGACCTTCACCTCGGGGTGCAGGTCGAGGTAGCGGCGCAGGGCCTTGGGCATCAGCGTCTGCGCGATGGTGGACGTGGCCGCGATGCGCACGCGCCCACGCCGGCCCGCCGCCAGCTCGGCCATGCCGGTGCCAAGCGCATCGAGTTCGGCGAGCACGCGCTCGGCATAGCCGATGGCTTCGTTCGCGGCCTCGGTGCGTTGCAGCGAACGCGTGGTGCGGTCGAACAGGCGCACGCCAAGCCGCGCTTCGAGTTCGCGCAGCAGCACGCTGACGGCCGGCTGGGTCAGCGACAGCGCAGCCGCCGCGCTCGACAGCTGGCCGCTGTGGTACACGGCCGCGAACGCGCGCAGTTGCCGCACAGAAGGCACGCCGCGCATTGATAGTGGTTTTTTATGAATGGCCATGAAAGTTTCACTTTTTCCGTGAGCCGGTTCGGCACTGTAATGGCGCCTCGCAAGAATCAGGAGACAAGCGACCCATGACCGAGCAACTGCAAGCCCAGGTGCTGATCGTCGGCGCCGGCCCCGTGGGGCTGACGCTGGCCATCGACCTGGCGCAACGCGGCATCGACGTGCTGATGACCGAGATCCGCCACCGTGGCGAGCCGCCCAACGTGAAGTGCAACCACGTGGCGGCGCGCTCGATGGAGGTGTTCCGCCGCCTGGGCGTGGCGCAGGCGCTGCGCGAGGCGGGCCTGCCGGCCGACTACCCGAACGACGTGGCCTATCGCACGGCCGTGACGGGCATGGAGCTGTCGCGCATTCCGATCCCCGCGCGTCGCGATCGCTACACCGCCACCGGCGGCCCCGACACCTGGTGGCCCACGGCCGAGCCGCCGCACCGCATCAACCAGATCTTTCTCGAACCGGTGCTGTTCGCGCATGCCGAGGGCACGCCCGGCCTGCGCATCCGCAACCGCACGCGCATCGACGACTTCGAACAGGACGACGACGGCGTGTGGGCCACCGGCGTGGACTTGGACGACGGCCGCGCGGTGCGCATCCGCTGCCAGTACCTCGTCGGTTGCGACGGCAGCCGCTCGACGGTGCGCAAGAAGATCGGCGCCAGCCTGCACGGCACCGACGTGGTGGGCCGCGTGCAGTCGACGTACTTCCGCACGCCCGGGCTGCTGGGCCTGCTGAAGCACCCGCCGGCCTGGGCCACCTTCGCGCTGAACCCGCGCCGCTGCGGCAACGTGTACGCCATCGACGGGCGCGAGACCTGGCTGCTGCACAACTACCTGTTGCCCGAGGAGACCGACTTCGACTCGGTCGACCGCGACTGGGCAATCCGCCAGATCCTCGGCGTGGGCGACGACTTCGAGTACCAGGTGATCTCCAACGAAGACTGGGTCGGGCGCCGGCTCGTGGCCGACCGCTTCCGCGACCGGCGCGTATTCATCTGCGGCGACGCGGCGCACCTGTGGATTCCGATGGCGGGCTACGGCATGAACGCCGGCATCGCCGATGCGATGAATCTCTCGTGGCTGCTCGCGGGCCGGCTGCACGGCTGGCTGGCCGAGGCTGCGCTCGCGGCGCACGAGGCCGAGCGCCAGCCGATCACCGAGCAGGTGTCGCGGTTCGCGATGAACCACGCGCTGGCCCTGCAGCGCCAGCGCGAAGGCGTGCCCGAGAACATCGAGGCGCCCGGGCCCGAGGGCGACGCGCTGCGCGCCGCACGCGGCCAGGCGCTGTACGACCTGAACGTGCAGCAGTACTGCTGCGGCGGGCTCAACTTCGGCTACTTCTACGAGGGCTCGCCGCTCATCGCCTACGACGGCGAGGCCGCGCCCGCCTACACGATGTACGAGTTCACGCCCTCGACCGTGCCGGGCTGCCGCACGCCGCACCTGTGGCTGGACGACGGGCGCTCGCTGTACGACGCCATGGCGATGCCCGGCGAGGGCTACACGCTGCTGCGCTTCGACCCCGCGATCGATGTCGCGCCGCTCGAAGCCGCCGCCGCGGCGCGCGGCCTGCCTCTGCGCACGCTCGACATCCGCGCCTCGGCCGCCACCGCGGTGTACGACCGGCCGCTCGTCATCTCGCGCCCCGACCAGCACGTGGCCTGGCGCGGGCATGCCGTGCCGGCCGACGCGCTCGCGCTGGTCGACCTGCTGCGCGGCGCCGCCGTGGTGGCCACACCGACATCCGAAAAAGAAAGAGAGACAAGCCAATGAACCGTCGCCATGCCTTGCGCCATCTGGGCGCGCTGTCCGTCGCCGCCTGCGCCGCAGGCCCCGCCCTCGTGCGCGCACAAGGCGAGAAGCCCATCACCATCGTCGTGCCCTACGCGCCCGGCGGCACGACCGATATGCTCGGCCGGCTCATCGCGCAGCAGCTGGGCTCCGCGCTGGGCCGCACCGTGATCGTGGACAACCGGCCCGGGGCCGGCACCGCCATCGGTGCCTCGCAGGTGGCGCGCGCGGCGCCCGACGGCTCGACGCTGCTGGTCGCGACCAGCACCACGCTCGCCATCAACCCCTGGCTCTACAAGAAGCTCTCGTACGACCCGGCGAAAGACTTCGCGCCGGTCGGCCTCATCGGCTCCGTGCCGCTGATGGTGGTGGTGCATCCGTCGGTGCCGGCGAACACGCTGGCCGAGCTGGTGGCGCTCGCCAAGTCGCGGCCCGATGCGCTGAGCTACGGCTCGGCCGGCAACGGCAGCCCGCAACACCTGGGCGCGGAGATGTTCAAGGTCGCGACCGCGGCGAACATGGTGCACGTGCCCTACAAGGGCAGCGCGCTCGCGCTGACCGACCTGCTCGGCGGCCAGTTGCAGCTCATGTTTACCGACATCGCGCCGGCCCTGCAGCATGTGCGCAGCGGCAAGCTGCGCGCGCTGGCCGTGACNNNCTCCCCCGCCGTGCCGACCGTGGCCGAATCGGGCGTGGCGGGCACCGCCGATTTCGAGGCGGTGGCGTGGCAGAGCGTGGTCGCGCCCGCGGGCACGCCCAAGGCCTTCATCGACCGCTGCAGCCAGGAAATCGCCCGCCTCGTCGCACAGCCCGCGCTGCGCCAGAAGCTCGAAAACGAGGGCTTCGAGCCGGCCGCGCCAGGGGCGCACGGCGCGGGCGCGCCGGAGCAATTGGCCGCCTACATCCGCAGCGAAACCCAACGCTGGGGCCAGGTGATCCGCGCTTCTGGCACCACGATCGACTGAGCGTCCGACGGCCCGCAAGGGTTATCCCGCGGGCGTGTTTTCTCGGCATTCATTTAACATGTTAAATAATTCTGAGAGGCACAGCTTTTGAGCACCACCTTCACGCACCGCAATTTGCCGCGCCTGCTGCTGCAGGCCCGCGAAGCCGTGATGGCCCACACGCGGCCCAGCCTGCGCGAGCACGCGCTGTCCGACCAGCAATGGCGCGTGCTGCGCGTGCTCGGCGAGCACGGCGCGGTCGACACCGGCCGCGTCGCGCGCGAGGCCTTCATCCTCGGCCCCAGCCTCACGGGCGTGCTCGCTCGCATGGAGCGCGACAACCTCATCACCCGCGCCCGCGACCCGGCCGACCAGCGCCGCACCGTGGTCGAGGCCACGCCGCACGGCATGAAGCTCGTCAAACGCCTGGGCACCAGCATCGAGGCGCACTACGACTGGATGGAGCAGTCGCTGGGCAAGGCCAAGCTGACGCAGCTCTACGGCCTGCTGGACGAACTGATTGCGCTGGAGCAACCCGAACCATGACCACCTTCTTTCTCCCCACCGGCACCGTGTACGGCACGCTGCTGAACTTCCGCGCCGAGGCCGCGGCGCTCGCGCCGCAGATGACCGAGGCGCCCTACAAGGCACCGCCGAAGGCGCCCGTGCTCTACGTGAAAACGGCCAACACCTGGAGCCCGCATGGCAGCGCGATCCCCGTGCCCGCAGCGGTGCCCGAGGTGGAAGTCGGCGCGAGCATCGGCATGGTGATCGGCGCCGAGGGCGACATCGAAGGCTTCGTGCTGCTGAACGACCTGTCGATCCCGCATGCGAGCTTCTTCCGCCCACCGGTGAAGTTCAAGTGCGTCGACGGCTTCCTGGGCATGGGCCCGGCGCTGCGCGACGCGCAGGAGGTGGCCGACCCGGCGCAGTTCCGCGTCGAGGTCCGCATCAACGGCGAACTGAAGCAGTCGATCGACTTCTCGCAGCTCGTGCGCCCCGCGCCGCAACTGCTCGCCGACGTGGGCGAGTTCATGACGCTGGCGCACGGCGACGTGCTGATGCTCGGCTGCGACCTCGGCCGTCCGCTGGCCCGCGCGGGCGACCGCATCGATATCTCTGCGCCAGGCTTCGAGACCCTGAGCAACACGCTGGTGAAGGAAGCAACGGCATGAAGCACGCACGCGTCATCTTCGAAGGCCGCGAGCACACCGGCACCGCGCACGAACTCAACGGCCAGGCCGACGCGGCCGTGCGGCTGGCCGACGGCCGCGTCGTGCCGCAGGACCAGCTCGTGTGGCTGCCGCCGCTCGCGCCCACGGCGCGCCCGCGCACCATCCTCGCGCTCGGCCTGAACTACGCCGACCACGCGAAAGAACTCGAGTTCAAGGCGCCCGAGGAACCGCTGGTGTTCGTCAAGGGCCAGAGCACGCTCATCGGCCACCGCCAGTTCACGCACCGCCCGGCCGACGTGAAGTTCATGCACTACGAGTGCGAGCTCGCCATCGTGGTCGGCAAGACCGCGAAGCACGTGAAGCGCGACGACGCCTACGAATTCATCGGCGGCTACACGGTGGCCAACGACTACGCGATCCGCGACTACCTGGAGAACTGGTACCGCCCCAACCTGCGCGTGAAGAACCGCGACACCTGCACGCCGCTGGGGCCGTGGTTCGTCGATGCGGCCGACGTGGCCGACCCGATGGCGCTCGCGCTGCGCACCACGGTGAACGGCACCGTCACGCAGCAGGGCAACACGCGCGACATGATCTTCGACGCGCCCTTCCTCATCGAGTACTTCAGCCGCTTCATGACGCTGTCGCCGGGCGACCTGATCCTCACCGGCACGCCCGACGGCGTGGTCGATTGCCAGCCGGGCGACGTGGTCGTGACCGAGATCGACGGCATCGGCGCGCTGGTCAACACCATCGCCGCTCGCTGATCGACTGCGCCACCTTTTCAAAAAAACGGAGACACGCCGCCATGACGACTGCCAGAACCCGGACCTTCCGCCTTGCTGCCGCCTTCGTGGCGGCCAGCGCCGCCACGCTGCTGCTCGCACCCGCGGCAACGGCACAGACCGCCTCGACCTATCCAACCAAGCCCGTGCGCTGGGTCGTGGGCTACCCGGCCGGCGGCGGCACCGACTACCTCGCGCGCACGGCCGGCGCGCAGCTCTCGCAGCAGCTCGCACAGCCCGTCACGGTGGACAACCGTCCCGGCGCGGGCGCGATCATCGCGTCGGAAAACGTGGCGCGTTCGCCGGGCGACGGCTACACCGTGTTCTCGGCCGACAACGGCGTGCTGGTCTACAACCCCGCGCTCTACAAGAAGCTGCCCTACGACGCCGAGAAGGACTTCGCGCTGCTCGGCATGATGGGACGCTCGCCGCTGATCATCACGGCCGCGCCGGGCGCGGGCTTCAGCGACGCCAAGGCGCTCATCGCGGCGCTCAAGGCCTCGCCGGGCAAGTACAGCATCGCCACGCCGGGCACCGGCAGCCCGCACCACCTGGCCTACGAGCTGTTCCAGCGCGAAGCCGGCGTCTCGCTCCTGCACATTCCCTACAAGGGCGGCGCGCCCGCGCTGCAGGACCTCATGGGCAACCAGGTGCCGCTGATGATGCTCGACCTGCCCAGCGGCATCAGCGCCGTGAAGGCCGGTAAGGTCATTCCGCTGCTGGCCATGTCGGCCGAGCGCGTGCCGCAGCTGCCTCAGCTGCCCACGGCCAAGGAGCTCGGCTACGCGGTCGAGGCCTACACCTGGCAAGGGCTGGTGGCACCGGCCGCCACGCCCAAGGACATCCAGGCGCGCCTGGGCGCCGACCTGCTCAAGAGCATGAACGACACCGGCGTGAAGCAGAAGCTCTACGACGCCGGCTGGGAAGCCCGCCCCACGGACGCCACCGAGATGGCCCGCTTCGTGGACACCGAACGCAAGAAGTGGCACGCGCTGATCAAGGCGCGCGACATCAAGCTCGACTGACGACACACCGCCGCAAGGCCGCAACACCTTCACGCCCATGCAACAGATCCATCACCTCATCGACGGCAAGCACGTCCACGGCACCGACTACTTCGAAACCGTCAACCCCGCCACGCAGGACGTGCTGGCCGAAGTCGCCTCGGGCGGCGAAGCCGAAGTGAACGCCGCCGTGGCAGCCGCCAAGGCCGCCTTTCCCAAGTGGGCCGGCCTGCCCGCGCCCGAGCGCGCCAAACTCATCCGCAAGCTCGGCGACCTGATTGCCAAGCACGTGCCCGAGATCGCGCAGACCGAGACCAACGACTGCGGCCAGGTGATCGCGCAGACCGGCAAGCAGCTCATTCCGCGCGCGGCGGACAACTTCTACTACTTCGCCGAGATGTGCACGCGTGTGGACGGCCACACCTACCCCACGCCCACGCACCTGAACTACACGCTGTTCCATCCGGTGGGCGTGTGCGCGCTCATCAGCCCGTGGAACGTTCCCTTCATGACCGCCACCTGGAAGGTCGCGCCCTGCCTGGCCTTCGGCAACACGGCGGTGCTGAAGATGAGCGAGCTGTCGCCGCTCACGGCCGCGCGCCTGGGCGAGCTGGCGCTCGAAGCGGGCATTCCCGCCGGCGTGCTGAACCTGGTGCACGGCTACGGCAAGGAAGCCGGCGAGCCGCTGGTGGCGCACCCCGACGTGCGCGCCATCTCGTTCACCGGCTCCACCTCTACGGGCAACCGCATCGTGAAGAGCGCGGGCCTGAAGAAGTTCAGCATGGAACTCGGCGGCAAGAGCCCGTTCGTGATCTTCGAAGACGCCGACTTCGACCGAGCGCTCGACGCGGCCGTGTTCATGATCTTCAGCAACAACGGCGAGCGCTGCACGGCCGGCTCGCGCATCCTCGTGCAACAGTCGATCTACGCCGACTTCGCCGCGAAGTTCGCCGAGCGCGCCAAACGCATCGTCGTGGGCGACCCGCTCGACGAGAAGACCATCGTCGGCCCAATGATTTCGCAGGCCCACCTGGCCAAGGTGCGCAGCTACATCGAGCTGGGCCCGAAGGAAGGCGCCACGCTTCTCTGCGGCGGCCTCGACACACCGGCCAACCTGCCCGACCGCGTGAAGAAGGGCAACTACGTGATGCCCACCGTGTTCGCCGACGTCGACAACCGCATGAAGATCGCGCAAGACGAAATCTTCGGCCCGGTCGCCTGCCTGATCCCGTTCAAGGACGAGGCGCACGCCATCGAGCTGGCCAACGACATCGCCTACGGCCTGAGCAGCTACGTGTGGACCGAGAACATCGGCAAGGCGCACCGCGTGGCCGCGGCCGTCGAAGCCGGCATGTGCTTCGTCAACAGCCAGAACGTGCGCGACCTGCGCCAGCCCTTCGGCGGCACCAAGGCCTCGGGCACGGGCCGCGAAGGCGGCACCTGGAGCTACGAAGTGTTCTGCGAGCCGAAGAACATCGCAGTGTCGATGGGCTCGCACCACATTCCGCACTGGGGCGTGGCGTGAGCGTCCAACGCCGCGCGCTGCTGCAGGGTGCTGCCGCACTCGCAGCCCTGCCCGCAGTGGCACGCGCGCAGACGGCATGGCCTGCCAAGCCGGTGCGCATCGTCGTGCCCTTCACGCCCGGCGGCACCACCGACTTCGTCGCGCGGCTCGTCGGCCTCGAGCTCGGCAAGGCGCTGGGCCAGCCGGTGATCGTCGAGAACAAGCCCGGCGCCGGCACGGTGATCGGTGTCGATGCGGTCGCCAAGTCGGCGCCCGACGGCCACAGCTTCGTGTGCGTGGCCAACAGCTTCACGGCCAACCAGACACTCGTGCGCAAGCTGCCCTACGACACGCTCAAGGACCTGCGCCCGGTCGCGCTCATGGGCATGTCGGAGCACGTGCTCGCCACGCACCCGGGCAGCGGCCTGAAGACACTGGCCGACCTGCGCAACCAGGCCAGGGCCATGCCCGGCACGCTGAGCTTTGCCTCCTTCGGCAACGGCACCTCGGCGCATCTGTCGGGCGAAATGCTCAAGCTGCAGATGGGCCTGGACATCGTGCATGTGCCCTACAAGGGCCAGGGCCCGGCGCTGGCCGACCTGCTCGGCGGGCAGGTGACCGTCATGTTCGGCAACTGGCCCGAGTTCCGCGGCCATGTGCAGGCCGGCAAGCTGGTGGCGCTGGGCATGGCGACCGCGCAGCGCTCGCAGTACGCGCCCGCGATACCCACACTGGCCGAACAGGGCGTGGCCATCGAGTCCAATTCGTGGAACGGCCTGCTGGCCCCGGCCGGCACGCCCGACGCCATCGTGCAACGCGTGAACGCCGAAGTGAACCGCGCGCTCGCCTCGCCGGCCGTGACCGAGGCTTTTCACAAGGGCGGCATTGCGTCGCAGTCGGGCACGCCCGAGCGCTTTGCCGAGTTCATCCGCAGCGAGATCGCGAAGTACGGCGACGTGATCCGCAAGGCCAACATCCAGATCGAGGGCTGACCCGTGAGCCTCTATGCGATGCAGAAATTCCTGTTCGCGCTGAACCGCGATGCCGACGTGCAGCGCCGCTTCGCCGAAGGCGGCGACGTGCGCGCCACGTTGCTGGCCGGCTACGACCTGAACGACGAAGAGCGCGAAGCGATCGGCTCCGGCGACATCGGCAAGCTCTACGTGCTCGGGTGCAACGGCCAGCTGCTGATGCACTTCGCGCCCCTGCTCGGCGTGGCGTGGGCGGACTACCTCGAAGCCATGCGCGAAGGCGTGCGCAAGTACGGCCCGGTGCGCGCCGGCATCTACGCAATGACAACCGGAACCAACGAGAAAGTCGCAGGAATATGAAGACCCCCACGCTCCCCACTTCGTGTGGTTTGCTGCCCCCCGAAGGGGGGCTCGATGCCCTTCGGGCGGCCGGGCGGGCATCGACATGAGTCTCGTATTCGCAGGCGTGTGCAGCCACGCCCCCGGCATCACGGGCCGCGCGCACCTGGCCGACCCGGCGGTGAAGGACGAGTTCCACGCGCAGTTCCATCGCTTCGGCGAGGCGATGCGCGCCACCAAGCCCGACGCGGTGATCGTCATCGCGGCCGAACATTTCGCGAACTTCTTCATGAACAACATGCCGGCCTATGCGATCGGCATGGCCGACAGCTACGAGGGCCCGATCGAGGACCCGAAGTGGCTGGGCATCGAGAAGCGCACCATCCCCGGCGACGCCGCGCTGTCGCAACGCCTGATCCGCGAGGTGATGCAGACGGTGGACGTGGCCTACGCGGAAGAATGGAAGTTCGACCACGGCATCATGGTGCCGCTGAACTTCCTCACGCCCGACTTCGACACCAAGGTCATCCCGGTGAACATCAACTGCCAGGGCCCGCCGCTCACGCCGCTGCACCGCGCGTGGGCCTTCGGCGAAGCCCTGCGCCGCGCCTGCGACAAGGTGCCCGAGCGCATCGCGCTGGTGGGCACGGGCGGCATCTCGCACTGGCCGGCCACGCCCGACTCGGGCAAGGTCAATGCCGAGTGGGACGCCGAGTTCATGCGCCGCTGGTGCGCCAACGACCGCGAGGCGCTGCTTTCGCAAGACGACTACAACGACGAGGCCACCTACCGCGAAGCGGGCCAGGGCGGCTTCGAGATCCGCACCTTCCTGAGCGTGGCCGCGGCCGCGCGCGGCAAGGGCGAGATCTTCCACATGAAGGCCATCCCGATCTTCGCGGTGACCTGCACGGCCGCGACGATGTCGGTGGTTTGAACGGAGCACGACCATGCCGCACCTGGTGATCCTGTACACGCCCAACATCGAGGCCGAGACCGACGTGTCGGCGCTGTGCCGTACGCTGGCCGACACCATGCTCGAACAGCGCGACGAGGCCGGCAAGCCGGTGTTCCCCACCGGCGGCACGCGCGTGCTGGCCTACCCCGCCGCGCATTACGCGGTGGCCGACGGCCAGGCCGACTACGCCTTCGTGTACCTGAACCTGCGCATGGCCTCGGGCCGTTCCGAGGCGGTGAAGAAGAAAGCCGGCGACGAGCTGCTGGCCGCCGTGCGCACGCATTTCGAGCCCGTCTTCACGCAGCGCCACATCGGCATCACGCTGCAGATCGACGAAGCGCCGGGGCAGGTGTACGACGGCAAGCACAGCAACCTGCATCCCCTGTTCAACAAGTCATAAATAAGAAGCGAGCCCCATGCTCTCCACCGCCACCATCGCCCAACTGGCCGCCGAACTGCACGAGAGCGAAAAGTCGCGCGTGCAGGTCGAGCATTTCTCCAAGCGCTTTCCCGGGATGACCATCGAGGACGGCTACGCCATCTCGCGCGAATGGGTGAAGCACAAGATCGCCGAGGGCCGCGTCGTCAAGGGCCACAAGATCGGCCTCACCTCGCGCGCCATGCAGCAGGCCAGCCAGATCACCGAGCCCGACTACGGCACGCTGCTGGACGACATGTTCTTCGAGCCGGGCGGCGACATCCCGTTCACGCGCTTCATCGCGCCGCGCATCGAGGTCGAGCTGGCCTTCGTGCTCGGCAAGAAGCTGCAGGGGCCGAACGTGACGATCTTCGATGTGCTCGCCGCCACCGACTACGTGGTGCCCGCCATCGAGATCATCGACGCGCGCATCGAGCAGTTCGACCGCCACACCAAGGCCATGCGCAAGGTGTTCGACACCATCGCCGACAACGCGGCCAATGCGGGCATCGTGCTGGGCGGCCGGCCGGTGAAGCCCGACGCGGTCGACCTGCGCTGGGTGAGCGCGCTGCTCTACAAGAACGGCGTGATCGAAGAATCGGGCGTGGCTGCGGCCGTGCTCAACCACCCGGCCACCGGCGTGGCCTGGCTCGCGAACAAGCTCGCGCCGTGGGATGAATGCCTCGAAGCCGGCGAGATCGTGCTGGGCGGTTCGTTCACGCGTCCCACCACCGCCGTGCCGGGCGACACCTTCCATGCCGACTACGGCCCCTTGGGCTCCATCGCTTTCCGTTTTGCCTGACGAGTTTTTTCCATGCACACCCCACTCAACACTTTCAAGCAGGCCCTGCAGGCCGGCCAACCGCAGATCGGCCTGTGGGTCGGCCTCGGTGACGGCTACGTGGCCGAACTGCTGGCCGGTACCGGCTACGACTGGCTGCTGGTCGACGGCGAGCACGCGCCCAACGACGTGCGCTCGGTGCTCGCGCAGCTGCAGGGCATTTCCAGCGCGTGGTCGGCGCAGCCCGAGGCGCAGCGCTCGCACCCCATCGTGCGCATTCCGGTCGGCGACACCACGCTGATCAAGCAGTACCTGGACATCGGTGCGCAGACGCTGCTGGTGCCGATGGTCGACACCGCCGAGCAGGCCGCGAAGCTCGTGCAGGGCATGCGCTATCCGCCCGAAGGCATCCGCGGCATGGGCAGTGCGCTGGCGCGCGCCTCGCGCTGGCAGGCCTACCCGAACTACCTGCACGAAGCCAACGCGCAGACCTGCCTGCTGGTGCAGGCCGAGACGGTCGAGGCGATGAAGAACCTCGACGCCATCGCGGCGACGCCCGGCGTGGACGGCGTGTTCATCGGCCCGGCCGACCTGTCGGCCTCGATGGGCTTCGTGGGCCAGCCCAACCACCCCGAGGTGCAGGCCGTGATCGCCGACGCCGTCGCGCGCATCCGCAAGGCCGGCAAGGCGCCGGGCATCCTCTCGACCACCGAGGAACAGGCCCGCAAGTGGCTCGCGGCCGGCGCGCTGTTCGTGGCCGTGGGCGTCGACACCATCCTTCTCGCGGCGGCCGCCAAGCAGTTGCTCGCGAAGTACAAGGCCGCGCCGGGCGCCACCGCGCCCAACGGCTATTGACCGCTCTCGTCCTTTCACGCGCCAGCCCACGCCAGCCGAATGACCACGCCCAAAGACTCCCCGCCGCGCTTGCGCTCCGCCACCATCCGCGAGGGCACGATCCGCGCGACCACGCGCAGCTTCCTGCACGCGCTGGGCCAGGACGACGAAGACATCGCGCGCCCACACGTCGGCGTGTTCCACACGGGCGGCGAGATGAGCCCGTGCAACCTCAACCTGCGCGAGCAGGCGCAGCATGCCAAGACCGGCATCTACGCGGGCGGCGGCACCCCGCACGAATGCCCGGTGGTGTCGGTGAGCGACGGCCTGACGATGGCGCACTCGGGCATGCGCTTCTCGCTGATCTCGCGCGAGCTCATCGCCGACAGCGTGGAAGCGTCCACGCGCGGCCACCAGTGGGACGGCATCTTCGCCATCGGCGCCTGCGACAAGAACCTGCCGGGCCTGATGATGGGCATGGTCCGCTGCAACGTGCCCAGCGTGTTCGTGCACGGCGGCTCGGCGCTGCCGGGCCAGATGCCGGGGCCTGACGGGCGCGACCTGAACGTGGTCGACACCTACGAGACCATCGGCAAGGTGCTCGCGGGCACGGCCACGCACGACGAACTCGACGCCATGAGCCGCGCCTGCCTGCCCACGGCCGGTGCCTGCGCAGGGCAGTTCACGGCCAACACGATGGGCATGGTGTCGGAGGCGCTGGGCCTGGCGCCCATCGGCTCGAGCATGGTGCCCGCGGTGTTCAGCGAACGCGCGCCGCTGATGCGCCGCGCCGCCAAACAGCTCATGAAGGCGGTGATGGGCGACGGCCCGCTGCCGCGCGACATCGTGACGCGCAAGGCGCTCGAAAACGCCTGCGCCGTGGTCTCGGCCACGGGCGGCTCGACCAACGCGGCGCTGCACCTGCCAGCCATTGCGCACGAAGCCGGCATCAGGTTCCACCTGGACGACGTGGCCGAGATCTTCGCGCGCACGCCGCTCATTGCCGACCTGCGCCCGGGCGGCCAGTACCTGGCGCGCGACGTGTACTACATCGGCGGCGCCGGCGTCATCCTGCGCACGCTGCTGGAGCAGGGCTTCCTGCACGGCGACGCCCTCACCTTCACCGGCCGCACGCTGGCCGAGGAAGTGGCCGACGCCGCCGCGCCCGACGGCCGCGTGGTGCGCGAAGCCGGCAACCCGATCACGCGCGACGGCGGGCTGGCGGTGCTCAAGGGCAACCTCTGCCCCGACGGCGCGCTGCTCAAGACGGCGGGCCTGCAGACGCTGGTGCACCGCGGCCCGGCGCGCGTCTTCAATTCGGAAGAAGAAGCCCAGGCGGCGGTGCAGAACCGCCGCTACGAAGCGGGCGACGTGATCGTCATCCGCAACGAAGGCCCCAAGGGCAGCCCCGGCATGCGCGAGATGCTGGGCATCACCGCATTGCTCTACGGCCAGGGCATGGGCGACAAGGTCGCGCTGCTGACCGACGGACGCTTTTCAGGCGCCACGCGCGGCCTGTGCATCGGCTACGCAGGGCCCGAGGCGGCCGATGGTGGGCCGATCGCGGTGCTGCGCGACGGCGACATGGTGGCCATCGATGCACGCGCCGCGGCGCGCAGCATTTCGGTCGAACTGAGCGTCGAAGAAATCGCGTCAAGGCTGGCCGGACGTGAGGTAAACGCGGGGGTGGCGCGCGGTGGTTTGTTGGAAAAATACGCGCTCACCGTGCGCCCTGCCCACCAGGGCGCCGTGACCCACTCGGGCGCGGTCACCTGGCTGCGCGACGAGTCGTGATCCTGTTGACTCCTCACCCTCCAGAAAAGAGACAGACATGACCTTCACCCGCCGCCACATGCTGCAGTCCACCGGCGCCTCGGCGCTGCTCGCGAGCCTCGGCCAACAGGCCTTCGCGCAGGCTGCCGCACTCGAGAACGCCACCATCGTCACCGGCTTCGCGGCCGGCGGTACCTCGGACACCACCTGCCGGCGCATCGCGCTGAAGCTCAGCCCCGACTACGCCAAGACCGCCGTGGTCGAGAACCGCACCGGCGCGGGCGGCCAGATTGCCGTGAGCTACGTGAAGGGCCGTCCGGCCGACGGCACCACCATCCTGCAGACGCCGACGTCGATCCTCACGATCTACCCGCACATCTACAAGAAGCTGCCGTACGACCCGATGGTCGACCTCACGCCCGTGAGCCTGGCCTGCATCTTCGACTTCGGCTTCGCAGTCGGCCCGGCCGTGCCGGCCACCGTCAAGACCGTGCCCGAGTTCCTCACCTGGGCCAAGGCCAACCCGGCCGGCGCCAACTACGGCTCGCCGGCCGCGGGCTCCACGCCGCACTTCATCGGCGCGCTGCTGGGCAAGCAGGCTGGCGTCGAGCTCAAGCACGCGGCCTACCGCGGCACGCAGCCGGCCATGCTCGACCTGCTGGGCGGCAACATCTCGGCGGTGTCGGGCCCCATCGGCGACATCACGCAGCACCTGCAGTCGGGCAAGGTGCGCATCCTGGGCGTGTCGGGTGCCAAGCGCAGCCGCTTCGCGCCCGATGTGCCGACCTTCGGCGAGCAGGGTATCAAGAACATGGCGCACAGCGAATGGTTCGCCTTCTTCCTGCCGGCCAAGGCCTCGCCCGAGCTGGTGACGAAGCTCAACACGGCAATGAAGAACGCGCTCGCACAGAAGGACGTGATCGACGGCCTCGGCACCTTCGGCCTGGAAGCCATGTCTTCCACGCCGGCCGAGCTGGGCGATCTGCTGAAGAAGGACACCGCCAAGTGGGCGCCGATCGTGAAAGAGGTCGGCTTCACGGCTGAAGGTTGATCACATGAAGGAACTGCCATGAACACACTCGCCACCGCGCCGTCGGCGCTGGTCCATCCCTCGATCCATCCCGACGAGCGTGCCGCCCGCGAAGAGCTCGCGGCCTGCTATCGCGTCTTCGCGATGCTGGGCTGGGTCGAGATGATCTACAACCACATCACCGTGCGGCTGCCCGACAGCGTGACGGGTGGCGAGAAGCAGTTCCTCATCAACCCCTTCGGGCTGCACTACAGCGAGGTGACGGCCAGCAACCTGGTGAAGATCGACCTGCAGGGCAAGGTGCTCGACGGCTCAGCGCACCCGGTGAACCCGGCGGGCTTCACGGTGCACGCGGCCATCCACGACGGCCTGCCCGGCGCGCACTGCGTGATGCACACGCACACCACGGCCGGCGTCGCCGTGGCCTGCCTGCAGGGCGGCCTGCAGCAGACCAATTTCTATACCGCCCAGCTGCATGGCATGGTGGCGTACCACGACTTCGAGGGCATCACGATCCATGCCGACGAAGGCCCGCGCCTGCTCAGGAGCATCGGCGACCGCAACGCGGTGATCCTGCGCAACCACGGCCTGCTGGCCTGGGGCCAGACGCTGCCGCAGACCTTCGCGATCCTGTGGACCTTGCAGCGCGCCTGCGAGATCCAGATGGCGACCTTCTCGATGGGCGCCGCGATTCCCGTGAGCGAAGAGATCGCGCAGCGCTGCACGCGCGACGCGCTGCAGTTCAGCCCCGAGCACGGCGCCGGGCAGGATGTGTTCAACGCGCTCGTGCGCCAGGTCGATCGCATCGACACCAGCTACAAGAACTGATCCCATGAAGATCTGCATCTACGGTGCCGGCGCGATCGGCGGATGGATCGGCGTCGGCCTTGCACAGGCGGGCCAACGCCTCAACGTGGTGGCGCGCGGCGCCACGCTCGACGCACTGCAGAAGGACGGCCTCTCGCTGATGCGCGGCGACGTGCGCACGCGCGTACCGGTGAACGCCGTGGCCGACCCCGAGGCACTGGGCGTTCAAGACCTGGTGGTGATCGCCGTGAAGGCGCCCGCGCTGGCCGGCGTGGCCGAACGCATCGGGCCGCTGATCGGGCCCGACACGATCGTGCTGGTGGCCATGAACGGCGTGCCGTGGTGGTTCCTCGAAGGCGGCTTCGGCGGCGAGATCACGGGGCACCGCCTCGCGGCCGTCGACCCCGAAGGCGCGATTGCGAAGGCCATTCCGTCGCGCAACGTGATCGGCTGTGTGGTGCACGCGAGCTGCTCGCTCGACGGGCCCGGCGTGGTGCGGCATCACTTCGGCAACGGGCTGATCGTCGGCGAGCCTTCGGGCGAGGCCACGCCGCGCGTGCAGAAGCTGGTCGAGCTGCTCAAGCGCACGGGCATCGACACCACGCTGTCGCCGCAGATCCAGAAGGACGTGTGGTTCAAGCTGTGGGGCAACATGACGGTGAACCCGATCAGCGCGCTCACAGGCGCCACCACCGACCTGATCATGGGCGACGACTACGTGCGCGGCTTCATCTCGGCCGTGATGCTCGAGGCCAAGGAGATCGGCCGGCGCATCGGCATCGAAATCACGCAAAGTCCCGAAGACCGGCATGCGGTGACGATGAAGCTCGGCGCGTTCAAGACCTCGATGCTGCAGGACGTGGAAGCGGGCCGTTCGGTCGAGCTCGACGCACTCGTCACGGTGGTGCGCGAACTGGGCGAGCTGACGGGCGTGGCCACGCCGTTCACCGACGCGCTGCTGGGGCTGGCGCGGCTGCGCACGCGGCAGCTCGGGTTGTACTGAGCCGCGGCCGCGCGCGGCGCAGGACATTCGCGGAGCAAGGCCCCCGGTCGGCGGGCGCGTTGCCCTGAACGTCAGGCGTCCAGTTCAGCCGGCCAGCCCGACGTACACGTTCTGCACGTCGTCGTTCGCGTCGATGGCCGCAAGGAAGGCTTCGACTTCTTCCAGGTCCGCAGCGCTCAGGCTCGCCGGATCGATCGGGTTCTTGGGCCGGTAACCGAGCTTGGCCGACAGCACGGTGAAGCCCTGGGCCGGCAGTGCGCGGCTCACCAGGTCGAGGTCGGCGGCCTCGGTCAGGAACAGGGTGGTGCCGTCTTCGGCGCCCGGCTCGAAATCCTGCGCGCCGGCCTCGATCGCGGCCACTTCGGCATCGGCCTCCTTGCTGGCGGGCTCGGCTTCGATCATGCCGAGGTGGTCGAAATCCCACGAGACCGAGCCGGAGGTGCCGAGCTGGCCCTTGCGGAACAGCACGCGCATTTCAGGCGCGGTGCGATTCACGTTGTCGGTCAGGCACTCGACCATCACGGCCACGCGGTGCGGGGCGAAGCCCTCGTACATGACGTGGTCGAAGTGCACCGCCTCGCCCGTGAGGCCGGCGCCCTTCTTGATCGCGCGGTCGAGCGTGTCCTTCGGCATCGAGACCTTGCGGGCCTGCTCGACGACCAGCCGCAGCCGCGCGTTCGAGGCCGGATCGGCGCCGTTGCGCGCAGCGATCATGATTTCCTTGGCCAGCTTGCCGAACAGCCGGCCCTTGGCATTCGCGGCCACGTCCTTGTGCTTGGCTTTCCATTGCGCGCCCATGTCTGTATTCCTTGGTGTTGGGGGGGCGGCGAAACGCCGCAGCCCCCGAGGATGCCACGAGCCCGGGGCCGGGCACGGCGGGGCCCTTGCGCCGTCAGGGGCGACAGCCTTGCGTCGGGCGCAGGAAGCGCCTGTTACTTTCCGTTGGAAAGAACCATCATTCCTCAGCGGTCGCGAAAGGCACCCGCGGCGCGACCGCGCACATGAGTTCGTAGCCGACGGTGCCGGCGGCCTGCGCCACCTCGTCGATGGGCAGCACCGCGCCGGTCAGGGCCGAGCGGCCCCACAGCGTGACCTCGGCGCCGAATTGCGCGTCGGGCACGGGCGTGAGGTCGACGGTGATCATGTCCATGCTCACGCGGCCCACCATGCGGGTGCGCACGCCGTTCACCAGCACCGGGGTGCCGGTGTCGCAGTGGCGCGGGTAGCCATCGGCATAGCCGACCGCCGCGATGCCGATGGTGAGCGGGCCCTCGGCCTTGAAGCGCGAGCCGTAACCGATGGTGTCGCCGGTTTTCAGCGTCTGCACCGAGATGAGCCGTGTCGACAGGGTCATGGTCGGCTGCAGCTGCCAGTGCGCCGCGTCGTGCTCGGGAAAGTCGGGGGCGCTGCCATACAGCACGATGCCGGGGCGCACCCAGTCGCCGCGCGTGCGCGCTGCATGGCGCAACGTGGCCGCGCTGTTGGCAATGGAGCGCTCGCCGGGCAGGTCGCGCGTGGCGCGCTCGAACACCTCGAGCTGATGCGCAATGCCGCGCGGGCCGTCGGCGTCGCTGAAGTGCGTCATGAGCGAGATCTCGTCGACCTGCGGGAGCGCGTTCAGGCGCGTCCAGGCCGAGCCGAAGCGCTCGGGCGAGAAGCCCAGGCGGTTCATGCCGGAGTTCATCTTCAGGAACACGCGCTGCGGCTTCAGGGTCTTGTGGGCCGCGAGCATGTCGATCTGCTCGTCGCAGTGCACCGAATGCCACAGGTCCAGGCGCGAGCACAGCTCCAGGTCGCGCGCATCGAACACGCCTTCGAGCAGCAGCACCGGGCCGCGCCAGCCCAGCGCGCGCACGCGCTCGGCCTCGGCCAGGTCGAGAAGCGCAAAGCCGTCGGCGCCGCGCAGGCCTTCAAAGACCCGCTCGATGCCGTGCCCGTAGGCATTGGCCTTGACCACGGCCCAGACACGGGCATCGACGGCCGAACGGCGGGTGCGGTCGAGGTTGTGGCGCAGGGCGGCGGTGTGGACGGTGGCGAGGATGGGGCGCGGCATGGGGGTGTCGGGGTGATTTCAGACCACGTTTTAGCATCTTCGGGAATGGGGTCGAATCCCGTGGGGATGCCTCAATTCACGTCAGACCCCCATGCTATAACCGCCCATTCGCGCCCGACGCGACACTTTTTCACTACCGCCAGCAGACCCTCTGGCCAGCCAGCCCATCGATGAAGCGCGGTTTTTACACGATCATGTCGGCCCAGTTCTTTTCGTCGCTGGCCGACCAAGCGCTTTTCGTCGTTGCCGTCGATCTCATGCGAAGTTCGGGCGCCCCCGAATGGCAGCGGGCCGCGCTGGTGCCGATCTTTGCGGTCTTCTATGTGGTGCTGGCCCCGCTGGTGGGTGCCTTTGCCGACGCGTTGCCCAAGGGCAAGGTGATGTTCATCAGCAACGCGATCAAGGTCGTGGGCTGCCTGATGATGCTGTTCGGCTCGCACCCGCTGCTGTCGTACTCCATCGTGGGCCTGGGCGCCGCGGCCTATTCGCCGGCCAAGTACGGCATCCTCACCGAGCTGTTGCCGTCGTCGCAGCTGGTCAAGGCCAACGGCTGGATCGAAGGACTCACCATCGCGTCGATCCTGCTGGGCATCGTGCTGGGCGGCATGCTGGTGGGCCATTCGGTGTCGAGCCATTTGCTGCTCATCGACCTGCCGTTCATCGACACCGGCATCGACTCGCCGGCCGAAGCCGCCATTGCGGTGCTGATCTTCGTCTACGCGCTCGCGGCCTGGTTCAACACCCGCATCCCGCACACCGGCGTCGAGATGCGGCCGCTGCGTTCCAACCCCGAGCAGAGCATGGTGCACAACCTGGCCGGCCTGCTGCCCGACTTCTGGCATTGCAACGCCCGCCTGTGGCGCGACCGGCTGGGCCAGATCTCGCTGGCGACCACCACGCTGTTCTGGGGCGCGGGCGGCAACCTCAAGTACATCGTGCTGGCCTGGGCCGCCGTCGCGCTCGAATACAACACCACCCAGGCCTCGGCGCTGACCGGCGTGGTGACCATCGGCACCGCGGTGGGCGCCATCGTGGCGTCGATGTACATGCGGCTGGACATGGCCACGCGCGTGATCCCCATGGGCATCGCGATGGGCGTGATGGTGATCGGCATGAACTTCATCGGCAACGTCTGGCTGGCGGTGCCGTTCCTGATCATCCTGGGCGGCCTGGGCGGCTTCCTGGTCGTGCCGATGAACGCGCTGCTGCAGCACCGCGGCCACAACCTGATGGGCGCGGGTCGCTCCATTGCCGTGCAGAACTTCAACGAGCAGGCCTGCATTCTTCTGCTGGGCGGCTTCTACAGCGTGTGCACGGGCCTGGGCCTGTCGGCCTACGGCGCAATCAGCGCCTTCGGCCTCGTGGTAGCGGGCTGCATGTGGCTCATCAAGCGCTGGCACGAGAACAACCTCAGGAAGTATCCTGAGGAAGTCGATCATCTGCTTGCGATCGCGCGCAGCGACAAGCATCACTGATTTCGCACGACCGCGTTGGTGAATGGCCGGCGCGCCGAGCGCCCCCACTCCAACGTCCCCATGCCCGCACTTGCCCTGATGTTCAACGCCTTCGTGTGGGGCGTGGCCTGGTTTCCATTTCGCCAGATCGCCAGCCACGGGCTGCATCCGCTGTGGACCACCTGCCTGATCTACCTCGTCATTGCCGCAGCGATGGGCCTCGTGCGCCGGCATGCCTGGAAGGCTTTCGCGGCGTTCCCGATGCTGGTGGCGCTGGGCCTGGCGGCGGGCTTCACCAACGTGGGGTTCAACTGGGCCGTGACGCAGGGCGACGTGGTGCGCGTGGTGCTGCTGTTCTATCTGATGCCGCTGTGGAGCGTGCTGCTGGCCTGGCTGCTGCTGGGCGAGCGGCCGACGGGCGGTGCGCTGGCGCGTGTGGCATTGGCGCTCACCGGCGTGGTGGTGGTGCTGAAGGCGCCGGGCACCGACTGGCCAGTGCCTTCGAGCCTGCCCGACTGGCTGGGCGTGGCGGCGGGCTTCGGCTTTGCCGTGACCAACATCGTGCTGCGCCACTTGCGGCATGCGCCGGGCGAGTCGCGCGCGCTGGCCATGTTCTGGGGCTGCACCGTGGTCGCGGGCGTTGGCGCGGTGGGCGGCACCGCGTTCGGCGGCATCGATTCGCCGCTGCTCGCCTCGCCGGGCTGGTTCGGCTGGGCCGCGCTGCTGGGGACGGGCTTCATCGTCGCCAACGTGTGCCTGCAGTACGGGGCACCGAAGCTGGCGGCCAGCGCCACCTCCGTGATCATGCTGTCGGAAGTGCTGTTCGCGAGCGTCTCGTCGGTGGCGCTGGGCGCCTCGACCATGAACTCGCGCATCCTGGTCGGCGGCGCGCTGATCGTGCTGGGTGCGGTGTGGTCGGCGTTTGCGCGAACCCCGACCGCGCGCGATGATCGCGTTTCCGCGTCCACCTGAGGAACTCCCCCATGACCAGCGTCTACGACTTCGAGGCCACGCGCATCGACGGCCAGCCGGTGAAGCTCTCGGCCTTCCGCGGCCAGGTGCTGCTGATCGTCAACACGGCGAGCCGGTGCGGGTTCACGCCGCAGTTTGAGGGGCTGGAATCGCTGCACGAGAAGTTCGCCGACAAGGGCCTCACGGTGCTGGGCTTTCCTTCCAACCAGTTCGGCGGCCAGGACCCGGGCACCAACGAGGAAATCGGCGCCTTCTGCATGACCAACTACGGCGTGAGCTTTCCGATGATGGAAAAGATCGACGTCAACGGCAGTGGCGCGCTGCCGCTGTTCCAGTGGCTCACCAAGGAAAAGCCCGGCTTGCTGGGCAGCACGGCGATCAAGTGGAACTTCACCAAGTTCCTGGTGGGGCGCGACGGCACGGTGCTCAAGCGCTATGCGCCGCTGGACACGCCGGCCTCGCTCACGCGCGACATCGAGGCGGCGCTCGCCGCCGGCTGATCAGAATCTGAAGTCCGCCGTCTTCGGCGCCCCGCCGACCGTCACGGTCTGGCTCTTGGTCTCGCCGGTCGACGTGCTCACGTCGATCACATAGCGCCCCGCCGGCAGGTCGATGAGGCAGACCGGCCCGGTCGCGGTGAAGGCCATCGCGGCAGCGCTGTGGGCGTCGCCACCCTTGATCGCGACATTCAGGTTGGCCAGGTAGGCACCGTCGGCACGCGCGAACAGCAGCGCCAGCGGATGGCTCTTCATGGCAGCGCGCATCGCGGTCGACTCGTCGGCGCCGATGCCGCCGCACACATAGCGCGTGTTGCCGATGCCCTGCCAGGGCGGCAAAGCCGACGGCGGCTGCTGCGCCTGGGCAGCGAAAGTGCCTGTTGCGCAGACGGCGGCCAGCAACGCACGGCGCAGCGGAAAGGCGGAAACGAAGGACATGGCACGGACTCCTTGCAGCTTCATCGGTTCGCCATGATGCGCCCCGAATGCACCGGACGCACGTCGGACAGCAACGTACCCTGCCGTGCGCGCGGACCCTACCCTGCCGGTGTCTGTAGCGCCGCGTCGAGCAGTTCGACCCAGTGCCGCACGGGCGTCTCGCCGCTGCCGCTTTGCAGGTGCGTGATGCAGCCGATGTTGGCCGAGGCGATCGTCGTGGGCTGCAGTTGCTTGAGATGGCCGAGCTTGCGGTCGCGCAGCGGGTAGGCCAGCTCGGGCTGCAGCACCGAATACGTGCCGGCCGAGCCACAGCACAGGTGCGATTCGTTCATGGCCACGCGCACGTCGAAGCCGAGCGCGCGCAGGTGCGTCTCGACGCCGCCGCGCAGCTTCTGGCCATGCTGCAGCGTGCACGGCGGGTGATACGCAACGACGCCTTCAGGTGCACGCACGCGGGCCTTCAATGCAGGCACGAGATCGGGCAGCAGCTCGCTCAGGTCGCGCGTCAGTTCACTGATGCGCGACGCCTTCGCCGCATAGGCCGTGTCGTGCTGCAGGATGTGCCCGTACTCGCGCACGGTGACGCCACAGCCCGACGCGTTCATCACGATGGCTTCCACCTCGTTGCGCTCGACCTGCGGCCACCACGCGTCGATGTTGGCGCGCATCTGCGCCTTGCCGCCTTCCTGGTCGTTGAGGTGGAACTTCACGGCGCCGCAGCAGCCCGCCTCTTTCGCGATCACGGTCTGGATGCCCGCCGCATCGAGCACGCGCGCGGTGGCGGTGTTGATGTTCGGCATCATCGACGGCTGCACGCAGCCCGCGAGCATCAGCACCTTGCGCGCATGCGTGGCGGTGGGCCAGCGGCCGGCGTCCTGCTTCGCGGGCACCTTGGCTTTCAGGGCCTCGGGCAGCAGGCCGCGCACCGACTGGCCGAGCTTCATCGCGGGGCCGAACAGGGGCGATGGCAGCGCTTCTTTCAGCAGCCAGCGCGTGGCCGACTCCATGGCGGGGCGCGGCACTTTCTCGTCGACGATCTTGCGGCCGATGTCGACCAGGTTCCCGTACTGCACGCCGCTCGGGCACGTGCTCTCGCAGTTGCGGCAGGTGAGGCAGCGGTCGAGGTGCAGCTGCGTGCTGCGCGTGGGCGCATGGCCTTCGAGCACCTGCTTGATGAGGTAGATGCGCCCGCGCGGGCCATCGAGTTCGTCGCCGAGCAGCTGGTAGGTCGGGCAGGTGGCGGTGCAGAAGCCGCAGTGCACGCACTTGCGCAGGATGGCTTCGGCTTCGCGGCCCGCCTCGGTATCGCGGAATTCGGGGGCTAGTTCGGTTTGCATCGCGGGGTGGTGTCGTTTCTTGTCATTGATCGCCTGCGACGAGCCGGCCGCCGTCGAAGACACCGTGCGGATCGAACTCCTGCATCAGCGCGCGATGGATGCGTGCCACCGGTGCGCTCAGCGCGTCGAAGCGCGGCACGCGGCAATCGGCGGCTTGCGCCGCCGGCACGCGGAACAGCGTGGCGTGGCCACCGGCCGCGCGCGCAGCTTCGCGCACGCGCGAGGCCTGCGCGGGCGGCGCGAGGTACCAGCGCTGCCCGCCGTGCCACTCGACCAGCGGCGCAGCGCAGCCTTCGATGGCGATCACCGGCGCAGTCTGCGGCACCGACAGGCGCCACAGCGCGAGCGAACCGGCCTCGCCGGGCGCGAACCACGGCATGCGCTGGTCGCGCAGCGCGGTCCAGCCGGCGGCGGCGCGCGCGGGGTCCTGACGCTCGCCGCCGAGCTGTGCGCAGGCCGCATCGACCGCCGCCACCGCGCCGCGCAGCCGCAGGCGCAGCACGCCGGTGCCCTCGTGCTCGAACCAGCTGCTCGCGTTCAGCGGCAGCGGGCGTCCGCCCCACTCGTTGAGCAGGCGCAGCGCATCGGCCTGGCTGCAGGCGAAGGCGAGCGTGGCTTCGGCGGGCGGCACGGGCAGCACCTTCAGGCTCGCTTCGGCGATCACGCCCAGCGTGCCGAGCGACCCGGCCAGCACACGCGAGACGTCGTAGCCCGCGACGTTCTTCATCACCTGGCCACCGAAGCTCAGCACCTCGGCGCGGCCGTTGATGAGCGTGGCGCCAAGCACGTAGTCGCGCACGGCGCCCACGCTGGCGCGCGACGGACCACTGAGGCCGGCGGCGACCATGCCACCGACGGTGCCACCGTCGGCAAAGCACGGCGGCTCGAACGGGAGGCACTGGCCCTGCTCGGCGAGTGCGGCTTCGAGTTCGGCCAGCGGCGTGCCGGCGCGCACGGTAACGACCAGTTCGCTGGGCTCGTAGCTCGTGATGCCGGCGAGTGCGCGCAGGTCGAGCAGCTCGCCGTGCGGCGGCTGGCCGTAGAAATCCTTGGTGCCGCCGCCGCGCAGGCGCAGCGGTATGGCGTCGGCCGCGGCGGCGCGCACGCGCTCGACGACCTGCTGGAGGGCGGTGTCCATGTTCGTCATCGGGTTCTCAGAATCTCGGCAGGTCGGCGTGCTTCAGCCGGCCGCCGCGCACCACCTCTTTGCCGTACTCGGCGCAGCGCTGCAGCGTGGGAATCACCTTGCCGGGGTTGAGCAGCCCGGCGGGGTCGAAGGCGCGCTTGATGCCGAACATCTGCTCGTTCTCGGCGGCGGTGAACTGCACGCACATGCTGTTGAGCTTTTCCACGCCCACGCCGTGCTCGCCCGACACGGTGCCGCCCATGGCGACGCTGGTCTCGAGGATGTCGGCGCCGAACAGCTCGCAGCGGTGCAGCTCGTCGGGGTCGTTGGCGTCGAACAGCACCAGCGGATGCAGGTTGCCGTCGCCCGCGTGGAACACGTTGCAGCAGCGCAGGTTGTATTTCTTCTCCATCTCCTGGATCGCCAGCAGGATGTCGGCCAGGCGCTTGCGCGGGATGGTCGAATCCAGGCACATGTAGTCGGGGCTGATGCGGCCCGACGCCGGAAAGGCGTTCTTGCGGCCGCTCCAGAATTTCATGCGCTCGTCTTCGCTGGTGCTCACGGCGATGGCGGTGGCGCCGCAGCCGCGCAGCACGTCGGTCATGCGGCCGATTTCCTCTTCCACCTCTTCCGGCGTGCCGTCAGATTCGCACAGCAGGATCGCGGCGGCGTCGAGGTCGTAGCCGGCATGCACGAAGTCTTCGACGGCGGCGGTCATGGGCTTGTCCATCATCTCCAGGCCGGCCGGGATGATGCCCGCCGCAATCACCGCCGCGACCGCGTCGCCGGCTTTGCGCACGTCGTCGAAGCTGGCCATGATGCAGCGCGCCAGCTGCGGCTTGGGCACCAGCTTCACCGTGACTTCGGTGGTCACGGCCAGCATGCCTTCGCTGCCGATGGCCAGTGCGAGCAGGTCGAGCCCCGGTGCATCGAGCGCCTCGCCGCCGAATTCGATGGGTTCGCCTTCGGCCGTGAAGCCGCGCACGCGCAGCACGTTGTGCAGCGTGAGGCCGTATTTCAGGCAGTGCACACCGCCCGAGTTCTCGGCCACGTTGCCGCCGATGGTGCAGGCGATCTGGCTCGACGGATCGGGGGCGTAGTACAGGTTGAACGGCGCGGCTGCTTCGCTGATCGCGAGGTTGCGCACGCCGCACTGCACGACGGCCGTGCGGCTCACGGGGTCGACCTTGAGGATGCGGCTGAACTTGGCGAGCGACAGCGTCACGCCCAGCGCGTGCGGCATGGCACCGCCCGACAGGCCGGTGCCGGCGCCACGCGCCACCACGGGCACGCCGAGCTGGTGGCAGGCCTGGAGCACGGCCGCCACCTGTGCCTCGGTCTCGGGCAGGGCCACCACCAGCGGACGCTGGCGGTAGGCCGTGAGGCCGTCGCATTCGTAGGGCGTGGTGTCTTCGGCGTGCCAGATGAGCGCATGCACGGGCAGGTGCGCCTGCAGCGCCCGCACCACCTGCGCCTGGCGCTCCGCCTTCGACAGCTGCGTGTGCTGGTCGGTCGTGACGGGAGCATTCATGGCGGGAACAACTTTCAGCGGACGACCATCAGGGTGAATGGCCACACATAGGCCTGCATCGTCACGTACAGGCCGACCAGCGAGGCCAGCGCGATCGAGTGGAAGAACACGTAGCGCAGGATGTCGCCTTCGTGATTGAACCACCGCGTGGCGGTGGAGGCCACCACGATCGACTGGGCGTCGATCATCTTACCCATCACGCCGCCCGAGCTGTTGGCCGCGCCCATGAGGTTGGGCGCCAGGCCGAGCTGGTCGGCCGCGACCTTCTGCATGCCGCCAAACAGCACGTTCGATGCGGTGTCGGAGCCGGTCATGGCGACGCCGATCCAGCCCATCAGCGTGCCGAAGAAGGGATAGAACACGCCGGTGTTGGCGAACGCCAGGCCCAGCGTGGTGTCGGTGCCCGAGTAGCGCGTGAGCGTGCCCAGCGCGAGCATCAGGACGATGGTCATGAGCGAGTAGCGCACCATCCACAGCGTGCGGACAAAGGTGCGCACGATCTCGATGGGGTTGTACTTCATGAACAGCGCGCTCACGATCGCCGACAGGAGAATGCCGGTGCCCGTGGCCGACAGCAGGTTCAGCACGTACACCGCGCCTTCCTTCGTGGGCGCCGTGACCACCGGCGGCATCTTCTCGATCAGGTTGTGCAGACCGCCCATCGGGAACGAGGGCGCGAAGACGCCGTTGAGTGCGGTCTTCACCGACGGCAGGCCCCAGATGAAGACGAACACCGAAAGAATCACCCAGGGCATCCATGCGCGCACGAGTGCCTCGCGGCTGTGCACGACGATGGCAGCCGGCGGCTTGGCCTCGTGCGCGCTCACGTCCTTGCCGCGCAGCGAAGGCGAGCGCCATACGTTCTTGGGCTGCCACACGCGCAGGAACAGCACGAGGCTGGCCATCGACACGATGGCCGCGATGATGTCCACCAGCTCGGGGCCGATGAAGTTCGACACCAGGTACTGCGGGATCGCGAACGACACGCCCGTGACCAGGATGGCCGGCCAGATTTCCATCATCGCCTTGCGCCCCGCGAAGGCCCAGATGAGCCAGAAGGGCACCAGCAGCGAGAAGAACGGCAGCTGGCGGCCGATCATCGCGGTGACTTCCATCAGGTCGTAGCCGTGCACCTTGGCCAGCGTGATCACCGGCGTGCCCAGCGCGCCGAAGGCGACCGGTGCCGTGTTGGCAATCAGCGAGAGGCCCGAGGCGGCCAGCGGCGAGAAGCCCAGGCCGATCAGGATGCCGGCCGTGACCGCCACCGGGGTGCCAAAGCCCGCCGCGCCCTCGAAGAACGCGCCGAAGCAGAAGGCGATCAGCAACAGCTGGATGCGACGGTCTTCGGTGATGCCCGAGAGCGAGTCCTGCAGCACCTTGAAGCTGCCGTTCTGTTCGGCCAGCTGCTGCAGGAAGATGATGTTCAGCACGATCCAGCCGATCGGCAGCAGGCCCGTGAAGCCACCGAAGAGCGCGGCGCGTCCGGCCATCTCGGCGGGCATGCCGTAGGCGAAAACGGCGACGGCCAGGGCCGCCAGCAGGCCGAGGCCGGCGGCAATGTGGGCCTTGATGTGGAAGAAACCGAGGCATGCAAGCATCACCACCACCGGGATCGCGGCGAGCGCGGTGGAAATGATCATGTTGCCGAACGGGTCGTAGATCTGCTGCCAGGTCATGCGTTGTCTCCGGGGAGTCTGTTGTTGTGACTCGCACTCTAGGGAGATGCGCACCGGCCGGGTTGAAGGTTTTTTGCCCGGACCTTGATAAAAATTTGTCGCCCCGACGTGTCGGTCAGCGGCGCATCAATGCAGCATCTGCACGATCCAGTCGACGAACGCCGCGCACTCCCAGCGCTCCAGCGTGCCCGGCTGCCAGCAGATGTAGTGGCGGTGCGGCGAGGGCACGGGCCGCTCCGACAGCGCCACCAGCCGCCCCGATTCGAACCAGGCGGCGCCCAGTTTCTGTCGCACCAGCGCCACCCCGAAGCCGCTGGCGGCCGCGTCGTAGACCAGGCCCAGGTCGTTGAACTGCGAACCCAGGTGCGGCTCGGGCTGGTCGATGCCGCAGCTCGCGAACCAGGTGCTCCAGGGCTCCAGCGGGCTGCGGATCAGCCGCGCGCTGGCGATCTCGGCCGCGGTGCGAAAGCCGTCGAAGGGCCCGAACTCGTTGAGATAGCTCGGGCTGCAGGCGGGCACCACGTCCTCGCCGATGAGCAGGCGGTGCTCGCAGTCGGCGTACGCGCCGATGCCGTAGCGCACCTGCAGGTCGGTCTGCTCGGCCGTGACGTCGAGCAACGGAATCGACACATGCAGGGCCAGCTCGATGTCGGGATAGATGTTGCGAAAGAGCTCCAGCCGCGGCATCAGGAACTGGCGGCTGAAGGTGGGCGTGACGGCCACGCTCAGGCGCGGTGCGCGCAATGCCGCGTCACGGCTGCCGGGCGTGGCCTGCTGCAGCGCGGCCAGGCCGGTGCGCACGTTCGCAAGGTACGCCGCGCCATCGGCCGTGAGGCTGAAGTCGCTGCGACCGAAGAGCTTGAAGCCCACGTGCGCCTCGAGCTGGCGGATGCGG
This sequence comes from Variovorax sp. Root473, assembly GCF_001426505.1. Lineage (GTDB taxonomy): Bacteria > Pseudomonadota > Gammaproteobacteria > Burkholderiales > Burkholderiaceae_C > Variovorax. The sequence goes on along the minus strand of NZ_LMEV01000020.1, from coordinate 94,179 downwards.
TGGCTCACCGCGCTGGCCGTCACGCACAGCTCGTCGGCCGCGCGACCCGCATGCCGCAGGCGCGCGACGGCCTCGAAGGTCAGCAGGCACTGAATCGGGGGGATGTGGAGCAGAGCCATCCACGCGGAGCCGGTCGGCTCAATCCTCGAAGAAATTCACCGGCAGGCCCGGCGTGTCGACGCGCATCGCGAGCACGGTGCCCGAAGCCGGGCGCTGCACCAGCTCGTCGGCCGGGCGGCCCTTGCGCCCGCTGGTGACGAACAGGGTGCGCAGGTCGTCGCCGCCGAAGCAGGGCATGGTCGGGCATTGCACCGGCACGGCGATGGCGGCCACGCGCTCGCCCGAGGGCGCGAAGCGCAGCAGCTGCGCGCCTTCGAACATCGCGACCCAGTAGTGGCCGGCGGCATCGATGGCGGCGCCGTCGGGGCGGCCGTCGTAATGCGTGGGCGAACCGGCCACCCAGCCCGCGGGCTTGGGGTCGAACTGCTGGAACACGCGCGCATGCGACAGCGTGTTGGCCCCGGCGTCCCAGTCCCAGGCGCGCACCACGTGCGCGGCGGTGTCGGCCCAGTAGAGCGTGCGGTTGTCGGGCGAGAACGCCAGGCCGTTGGCGGTGGTGACGTGCTCCAGCATCGACGTGATGGTGGGCGACACGTCACCCGGGCGGGCATCGAAGCAGTAGAGCGCGGCGTTGGCGCGGTCCTTGGCCTCGTTGAGCGAGCCGGCCCAGAAGCGGCCGAGCGCATCGCACTTGCCATCGTTGAAACGCATGGTGCGCACGTCGTGCTCCACCCGCGCCATGGCGACGAGTTCGCCGCCCCATTCGCGGGTGCGGTAGATGCCGTCGCGCAGCGCGATCACGAGGCCGCCGCTGCGTGCCGGCGCCATGCAGCCGGGCTCGGTGGGCAGCGCCCATCGCTCGACCGTGGCCGCGGGCGATCCGAGGACGCCGCGCGTGCGCAGCACGGCGCGGCCCGGGATGTCGAGCCAGTAGAGCGCGCGTTCGTGCGGATGCCAGAACGGCGATTCACCCAGCTCGCAGAGGCTGTCTTCGATGGAGGTCCACATGGTGGGGCGATTGTGCCCCCGGCCACGCGGGCCGCGGGCCGCGGGCAAAAAAAAGCCCGCTGACGCCGAAGCGCTCGCGGGCTGAACATCCAAAGGAGACTCGCCTGAAAAACTTTGTTCTTTGTAATCAGACTGTGCGGCGTGTCTCTTCGCAGAACACCGCGGAACCGGCTTTGCCGGGCCGCTGGTGTTGCCCCCTGCAAGGGGGTTGGCGAAGCGACACGAAGTGCGCGCAGCCTGGGGGTTTACCTGTTGTAGGCCGTTTCGCCGTGCGAGGAGATGTCGAGGCCTTCGCGCTCTTCTTCTTCCGACACACGCAGGCCGAGGGTCAGGTCCGCGATCTTGTAGGCAACGAACGCAACGATGCCGGACCACACGATGGTGAACAGCACGCTCTTGACCTGGATCCAGACCTGCGCGCCCATCGAGAAGGTGTCGGGGGTCAGGCCGCCGGTGCCGCCCAGGCCCTTGGCAGCGAACACGCCAGTCAGGATGGCACCCAGGATGCCGCCCACGCCGTGCACGCCGAACACGTCGAATGCGTCGTCCGCGCCGAGCATGCGCTTGAGGCCACCCACGCCCCACAGGCAGACCAGGCCGGCCAGCAGGCCCATCACGATCGAACCCATCGGGCCGACGAAACCGGCGGCAGGCGTGACGGCCACGAGGCCGGCGACCGCGCCGGACGCAGCGCCCAGCATCGAGGCCTTGCCCTTGTGCAGGCTCTCACCCAGGATCCACGACAGCGCCGCGGCGGCGGTGGCGAGCACCGTGTTCACGAAGGCCAGGCCGGCAGCGGCGTTGGCTGCACCGGCCGAGCCGGCGTTGAAGCCGAACCAGCCAACCCACAGCAGCGAGGCGCCGACCATGGTGAGCGTGAGCGAGTGCGGCGTGAAGGCTTCCTTGCCGTAGCCCACGCGCTTGCCGACCATGTAGGCACCGACCAGGCCGGCGACACCGGCGTTGATGTGCACCACGGTGCCGCCGGCGAAGTCGAGCGCGCCGTCCTTGCCCAGCAGGCCGCCGCCCCACACGATGTGGGCCATGGGCACGTAGCTGAAGGTGAACCAGATCACCGAGAACAGCAGCACGGCCGAGAACTTGGCGCGTTCTGCAAAAGCGCCGACGATCAGCGCCACGGTGATGGCCGCGAAGGTGCCCTGGAAGGCGAAGAACACGAATTCGGGAATCGTGGTCAGCGCGCCGAAGGTCTCCTGCGTGATGCCCTTCATGAAGATCTTGTCGAAGCTCCCGAAGAAGTTGCCGTCGCCCGTGAAAGCCAGGCTGTAGCCGTAGATGGCCCACAGCAGGCTGATCAGCGAGAAGATCACGAAGACCTGCATCAGCACCGACAGCATGTTCTTGGAGCGACCCAGGCCGCCGTAGAACAGCGCCAGGCCGGGAATGGTCATCAGGATCACGAGCAGGGTCGAGGTGAGCATCCAGGCGGTGTCGCCGGAGTCGACCTTGGGCGCGGGGGCAGCAGCCGGTGCGGCGGGCGCGGCCTCGGCGGCGGCCGGTGCTGCAGCCGCTGCAGGCGCGGGCGCAGCAGCGGCGGGTGCCGATGCAGCCGGCGCCTCAGGGGTGGCGGCGGGCGCCTGGGCCATCGCCGAAGTGCCGGCGACGAAGACGCTCAAGCCGAGCGCAAGAGAGACAAGAAGTTTTTTCATGGTCGTTGTTCTTTCGGGCCAGGAATCGGTCAGAGGGCTTCGCGGCCCGTTTCGCCGGTGCGGATGCGCACGACCTGCTCGAGGTTGTAGACAAAGATCTTGCCGTCGCCGATCTTCCCGGTGCGCGCGGCCCCCTCGACCGCCTCGATCACGCGGTCGACCAGTTCGTCGGAGATGGCCGCCTCGATCTTCACCTTGGGCAGGAAGTCGACCACATACTCGGCACCGCGGTACAGCTCGGTGTGGCCCTTCTGGCGACCGAAGCCCTTCACTTCCGTGACGGTGATGCCCTGCACGCCGATGGCCGAGAGCGCTTCACGCACCTCGTCGAGCTTGAACGGTTTGATGATGGCTGTGACCAGCTTCATGATGAGTTGCTCCTTCTGGATGGATGAAAGGCGGCGCGGCAACGTGGGCCGCGCCTGGTTGTTGTGTCGATTACAGCGTCTTCGTCAGCGTGAGGATGAAGCGTGCCTTGTTGGGCGAGTAGTAGGTCGTGCCGAAGGTACCGAAGTCGGGGATGTCGATGCCCGGGTAGGCCACGACCTGGTAGTTGGACTTCTTGTTGGCGCCCTGCACCGAGCCCGTGAGCGTCAGGCCGCTGCCGAAGTCGTAGGTCGCGCCGACGTTGTAGTCGACGTAGCTCTTGTAGCCCAGGCTGCGGATGTCGCTGGACATGTTGGTGAAGCCGACGGCGGCCTTCAGCGTGACCTTGGGCACGATCTCCTTGCTGTAGGCCAGGTTCAGGTAGCCGGTGTTGCGGCCCTTCAGGCCCGAGCCCGTCTTGGCGCCGGCGTAGCCGAAGTAGTCCTTGGACACGGTGTGCGAGTACTTGGCCGTGAACGCGCCGAAGGCTTCGCTGGCGTAGGTGGCGCCCACGTAGAGCTCGGTGGTGTTGCCCACCGAGTTGCCCGGGTAGATGTAGGTGAGCGCACCGACGTCCATGTCGAGCGGGCCGGCCTTGAACTTGTAGCCGCCGTACAGGTCGCTCTCGATGCTGTTGCCCTGGAGCCAGTTGACGCTCGAATTCCAGTTGCCGACGTAGAAGCCGCTGTCGCCGAAGGCGTAGTCGAAGCCGCCCTGGATGGCAGGCTTGAAGCCCTTGGTCTTGGCGTAGTCGTTCTTGCCGATCATGTCCTGGTCCTGGCCGCGGAACTTGTAGTTCGTGGTCAGCGAGACATTGCCCGTGAGCAGGGGCGCGGGCGCCGGTGCGGTTGCGTCGGCAGCCTGGGCCATGGCGGCGCCGGAGGCGGTCAGTGCGGTGGCCAGAACGATCAACGCCTGGGCGGCGGTACGGTGCGTCATCAGGGAACTCCTCGCAAGTGTGTTGTTGGACCTGAGCACCCTCAAAGCAGGGAGCGTGCCAAAGTGCACAAATACCGTCCCGACCAGAGGGCGGCGATGCCCGGCGGTGAGCGCCAAATCGTTACAAGCCCTGTTTCCGGCAGTTGCACACGCTTGCACGCTGCACGGTCCTGGGCTTGCATGTCGCAAGCGCACCAACTTGGGGAGAGGGAGAAAAATGAGTCTGTCTTTGGTGCAAAGCCGCGCCTTGCTCGGCCTGGAAGCGGCCGCCGTCACGGTCGAGGTGCATCTGGCGAACGGCCTGCCGAGCTTCACTTTGGTCGGGCTGGCCGAAACGGAGGTCAAGGAGGCACGTGAACGCGTGCGCTCGGCGATCCAGAACGCCGGGCTCGAATTTCCGACGAACAAGAAGATCGTCGTCAATCTCGCACCGGCCGACCTGCCGAAGGATTCGGGCCGCTTCGACCTGCCCATCGCCCTGGGCATCCTCGCGGCCAGCGGGCAGATCGAGAACGCCCGGCTGGCCGGCCACGAGTTCGCCGGCGAGCTGTCGCTGTCGGGCGAACTGCGACCCGTGCGCGGCGCGCTGGCGATGGCCGTGGCCACCTACACGCAAGGCACGGCCGTGCGGCTGGTGCTGCCCATGGACAGCGCCCACGAGGCCGCGCTGGTGCCGGGCGCCCAGGTGTACGGGGCGCGGCACCTGCTCGACGTGGTGCGCCAGTTCGTCGCCAGCGGCGGCGGGCCCGTCGATGCGAGCGACGACGGCTGGGCCCGCGTGCGCGCCGCGCCCGGCGACGGCGCGCCGCGCTATGCCGACCTGGCCGACGTCAAGGGCCACACGGGCGCCAAGCGCGCACTCGAGATCGCCGCGGCTGGCGGCCACAGCCTCTTGATGGTGGGGGAGCCTGGCTCGGGCAAGTCGATGCTGGCGCATCGCTTCGCCGGACTGCTGCCGCCGATGAACGTGGACGAGGCCCTGGAAAGCGCGGCGATCGCCAGCCTCGACGGCCGCCTGTCGCCCGATCGCTGGATGAGCCGCCCGACGGCCATGCCGCACCACACGGCGAGCGCGGTGGCGCTGGTGGGTGGCGGCTCGCCGCCGCGGCCGGGCGAGATCTCGCGCGCGCACCACGGCGTTCTGTTTTTGGACGAGTTCCCCGAGTTCACGCGCGCCGCGCTCGAAGCGCTGCGCGAGCCGCTGGAGACCGGCACCATCACGATCACCCGCGCCGCCCGGCGCGCGGAGTTTCCGGCGCGCTTCCAGCTCATCGCGGCAATGAACCCCTGCCCGTGCGGCTACCTCGGCTCGACGCTGAAGCCCTGCCGCTGCACGCCCGAGCGCGTGGCGCGCTACCAGAGCAAGCTCAGCGGCCCCTTGCTGGACCGCATCGACCTGCACATCGAGGTGGCGGCGGTGTCCGCCCCGCAACTGCTCGATGCGCCGGCGGGCGAATCGACCGACAGCATCCGTGCGCGCGTGGTGAGCGCGCGCGAACGCGCGCTGCGCCGCCAGGGCCATGCGAACCAGGCGCTGCAGGGCCGCGCGATCGACACCCACGCCGGGCTCGACAGCGCCGCGCGCCATCTGTTGCAGCAGGCGGCCGCGCGGCTGGGCTGGTCGGCGCGCAGCACGCACCGCGCGCTGAAGGTGGCACGCACCATCGCCGACCTCGCGGCGGAAGATGCCGTGCAGGCCGCGCACGTGGCGGAGGCGGTGCAGTACCGCCGCGCGCTGCGCACCGGCGCGCCCTGACCCGACGGCCCTCGGCCCTCTTGTCTTACTTGAACTCGTGGCTCACGACCGGTGCGGACTTGCTGTCCTGCACCGTCACGCGCTGGCGGTAGGCCGTGAGGTCGCCGTTGCGCACCTCGATCGTGTAGATGCCCGGACGCAGCGGCAGCGACTTGAGCGGCGGGCTCACGCCGCGGTCCGCGCCGTCGACGAAGACCTGGCCCCAGGGTCGGATGTTGAACTGCACGCGGCCCATGCCGGGCGCCGCGGCCGGGGGAGGCGGGGGCGCCGGCGGCGCGCCGGCAATCACGGTCGGCACGGGGTTCGTGGGGCCCGCCGCCGGCGGCGGTGACTGCCGGTTGAGCTGGGCGATGGCGTTGCGCGCCTCGCGCGCATGCAGGCCTCGGCGGTGGCGCCGCAGGTAGGTCTCGTAGCCTTCGCGCGTGTTCTCCGCCTGCGCCAGGTTCCAGTCTTCCACCTCGGCGACGGCGGCGGGGTCGGGGGGCGGCGGCGCTTCGGGTGGGGCCGGCTGTGCAGGCGGTGCGGGCTGTGCCTCAGGCTCGGCCGGTGGCGTGGGCGCCGCGGCGACCGGCACGTTGTCGAGCGGGCTCAGCGGCGCACTGGCCGGTGCGGCGGGCGCGGACGCAGCCGCTGCCTCGGAGGCCGCCCCGGCCGGCGGCATCGCCGCCGGGGGAGCGCCCGGATCGGACATCGGCGTGCCGGGCGGTGGCGCCGCGGCGATCATCGGATCGGACGGCGCCTTGGCCGTCAGCCGCCAGCCGATCCAGCCGCCGACCGCGAACAGCGCGAGCACCAGCGCGCCCACGAGGAACCACGGGGGGCGCTTCGACGGCTTCTTCGGCCGTGCGACAGGCGACGGTGCCGGCGGTGGCGGGGCCTGCACGCGCGCGGGCGCGGCTTCCACGGGCACGGGCTGCACCTCGGACGCTGGCGGTGGCGCGTCCACTTCCGGCTGCGGCGCAGGCGGTTCCTGCGGCACGGGCGCCGCGACGGGCACGACGGCCGCCGCAGCAGCCGCAGCCACAGGCGCCGACCGGTCCACCACGTAGAGGTCGCCCAGCTTCACCAGCCCCAACTCCGCCGCAAAGGCGGCCACCGTCTGCGTGCGGTCCTTGCTGTGCACGGCCAGCGTGTGGTCCACCGCGGCGCAGAAGGCCGGGCTCAGGTCGTCGCGGTCCATCGACGACAGGGGCACGTAGGCGTCCTGCACGCTGCGCACCACGGCCGAGGGCGGCGGATGGCCGGTCACGGCGCGGTACAGCACGGCGCCAAGCGCATAGAGATCGGTCCACGCGCCCTGCAGCAGCGTGTTGTCGTCGGCGTACTGCTCGATCGGCGAGTAGCCCGACTTCACCATCACCGCGACCTCGTCGACGAGGTCGGCGATCGACTTGCGCGCGGCGCCGAAGTCCAGCAGCACCGGGCGATCGTCCTGCTGCTGGATGAAGATGTTGTCGGGCGCGATGTCGCGATGGAAGCACTGGCTGTGGTGCAGCGTGTCCAGCGCACCCAGCAGCGGCCCCAGCATGCCGAGCAGCCAGGGCTCGGTCAGCGTGTCCGGCTCGCTCTCCGCCAGCTTGCGCAGCGTGCGGCCCTTGTACAACTGGATCGCCATGTAGGCCGTGGAGTTGGCCTCCCAGAAGCGATGCACGCGCACCAGCGCCGGATGGCTGAACTGCGCCAGCGTGCGTGCCTCGTTGATGAAGCTGCGCAGGCCGGCCGCAAAGGTGGCGGTGAGGCGCTCGGAGCGCACGTGCACGCTGTTGTCGCCCACGCGGCGCGCGAGCATCGAGGGCATGTATTCCTTCACCGCCACCTCGCGCTGCAGCGAGTGGTCGTAGGCGCGGTAGACGATGCCGAAGCCGCCTTCGCCGATGACCTCGAGCAGCTCGAACTCGTCGAGCCGATGGCCCGTGCCGAGGGGATGAGGGCGCTCCTGCGGGTCGGGCGTCACGCTAGGGCTGGCGGGCGTCGTCATGGGGTGTTTCTTTTTCCTGCGGGTGGATCGGGCGCGTCATGCCCATGGCACGTGGCCTTGCGAAAACAGCTGGGAGAACAGCGGCGTGTTGAGCCCGCCGCCGTGCGCCGCGGTGCGCAGCGGCGAGCCGTCGGCCTGGTTGGTCCACCAGTAGCTGGTGCCGCCGAAGGGGTCGAAGCACAGCGGCAACTCGGGCCAGCCCAGGCGCTGCTGCGCGCTCGCGCCGCGCGCATCGCCCGCAGGGCCGGCGGCCGCGCCGAGGATCGAGAGGATGTCGTCCGAGCCGCCACTGGCGGTGCGAAAACCCGTGCGGCCCGCGGCCAGCACCTGGCTGTCGAAGAGGTCGGGTGCCACGCCGTGGCGAATGGCCTGCAGCAGCGCGCTGCCGCATTGCCAGTACCACGCGGCCGAGCCTTCGAGCACGGCGGGGTGGTAGCGGGCGGCGTCCACCTGCAGCGTCACGCAGGCCGGGTAGTAGCGGCCCACGCGGTCGCAGCTCGGTGCGATGCAGCCGAACTGCACTGCGTTCACGCCGTGCGTCGACGGAATGGCGAAGTTCCAGACCGGCGCGACCGCGTAGTGCCGCGTCATCGCGTCGGGCCAGCGCCTGAAGCTGCCCAGGCCGTTCTGCATCCAGCGGTCCCACCAGGCCTGCAGGTCGTGCGGCATGCGGCGGTAGAGAAAGTCGCCGGCCGACGGCAGCTTGCCGTACCAGCCGATCTGCTCGTCGACGGGCGACCAGGCATGCGGAGGGAGCGCGCTGTTCATGCAAGGGCCCTGCTGATGTGGCTCATCTCAGGATTTCCCCGGGCACGAGAAGCTGTTCATCTGCGACAACCGCAGCGGGTTGTAGACGCTGTTGGCCGTCACCGCGAGCACCACCTTCTTGCCCTGCAGGTCGAAGGTCGCATTGAACGATTCGGGCGTGCGGCCCGACGAAATCGAGGCCTTGTCGAACAGCCGATGCAGCGCCCACGGCCCTTCGGTCACGATGCCGCCGGCCGGCGTGCCGTTGGCCACCGTGACCTGCAGCCGCACCTGGTTGCTGTTGCGCGGGCCGGGCCACTTGATGCTGCTGGGCGCTTGCGGGCCGTGGGCGTAGCGCACCGTCTGGCCGTCGATGTCCAGCGTGAACTGCGTGAGCGCGGCGTCCATGTCCTCGGGCCGGATGTCCAGCGTGAACGAGGGCGTGCGTCCACCCGCCATGCCCGAGAAGAACACGTCGCGGATCGCCTGCGCCTTCTGGAACGCGTCGAGGTACGCCGAGCGCCCCGACGCGCTGCCGTCCACGCCGCGCTTGAAGGTCCAGGGGTTGACCGAGGTGTCGACCTGCGAGGCAAGGTTCTTTTGAAAGAAGTCGTCCATCATCCCGCCGGGCGCGAACAGCTGCGCGAAATCGCCGGCCGCCACGTCGCGGTTCGAGCCACGCGCGAAGGGGTAGCGCCCCGCAATCGCCTGGCTGCAGAACTGTCCGATGGTCGCGGCCGCGTTCTGCCCGATGTTCTGCCGCGTCACCGCTGCGGCCTTCGACGACGCGGTGGCCGACAGGTCGTTCAGCATGCCCTGGAACGGCACCGGCAGGCGCCCTGCTTCGGCCTGCAGCTTGGTGACCGCATCGCTCGACGGCGGGATGTTGCCGCTGCGCAGCGCGGTGTCGGTGGCGGTGAGGAAGGTGTACAGCTCGTTGATGAGCGCGGCCGTCTGGTCCAGCGGCGTCTGGCCGCCGGCCTTGGGCGCGGTCACCATGCGCCGCAGCGGCGCGAAGTGGTTGTCGACCAGCGACTCGGGCCGGTCGGGCGCGGTGTTGCGACGCTGGCTGCCGTCGGGCTGGCCGATGAGCTGCTCGATGCGCTCGCGCGTGCTCGTCACGCGGTTCTGCGCCTGGTCGAGCAGGCTGCGCGCGGCCTCGTCGTGGTTGCGCAGCAGGTCGGTCTCGCGCGCCGCGCCGCGGATGATGCGCGACATCGGCGACTCGCCGGTCGACAGCACGCGCGTCATCTGGATGCTCTGCAGCAGCGACTTGCTCTCGGCCAGCCGGATGTCGGCCAGGTACTCGTCCCAGATGCGGATGTAGTCGCTGAGGTACAGGCGCCGCACCTCGCGCAGCAGCAGCTCGCGCGAGGTGATGTCGGCCATGCCCGGCGCGCGGATCTGCAGCACCCAGCGGTCTTCCTGCTCCAACGCCAGCGTGGTCTCGGCCATGCGCTTGTCGAAGATGTCCCAGTAGCCGCGGTAGGTGAAGAGCGTGGGAATGCCGTCGGTCAGCGGCTTGCCGCTGGCGCGCCGGACCACCAGCGCCGACTCCGCGCCGCCCGCCTCGGCAATGGTGAAGGCATTGGGCGCGCTGGTCTGCAGGAGGATGCGGCGCAGCCGCGCGTACGAGCGCTGCGCCAGCGGCACGCCGGCCAGGCGCTCGCGCGTTTGCGTGATGAGCCTGTCGTCCTTGGTGAAGGGCGAGGTCACGACGCGGTCGGCAAACAGCGTCTTCAGGTGCGCCTCGAGGTTCGTGCGCTGCTCGCGCGTGAGCGACGCGCCGATCTTGCGGTCGACGTCGGTCAGCAGCCAGGCCTGCAAAAAGTCGGCGTCGTAGCGCTCGGGGTCGTACAGCATGAGGTAGGCCTTGAGCGCCTCGTAGCTGTATTCGGCGTCCAGCTTCGCGGCCTCGCGCAGCGACTGCTCCACGCGTTGCGCGGCCTGCGGCAGCAGCACGGTTTCCAACGCGCGCTGGTACACGCCGTCGGTCGCGGCCTGCAGCTTCTCGCCCTGGTAGAGCCCGAAGCGGTAGCCCACGGGCGGATCGCCGATGTCGAAGTCGGCGGACTTCGGCAGGTCGCGCAGCCGGTCGAGGATGAGCAGCGAGCTGGCGATGTCGCCGCTCGAATCGACCACCGTCGGCAGCTCACCGCGCGCCGCCGCCTTGTTGAAGGCCTTGGCGTTGCCGTCGACCTCGGCCACGTAGGCCTTGTTGTGCCGCCAGCTGTTGGCCCATGCGCCCAGCAGCACCACCGCGAGCAGCCCGACCAGCGCGTAGCCCGCGAGGTCGATCGCGCGGCGGCGGCGGTACCAGCGCAGGTTGGTGCCGGCCACGCCCGCATCGCGGAAGATCACCTGCTGCAGCAGCTCCTTGAGGAAGTAGCTCTTGCCCGGGCCCGGCGGCGGCGCGGGCGGCGCGTTCACCTGCAGGTAGCGCTTGATGGCGCCCATCACGCGATCGAAGGCCGTGCCCTCCTGCGTGCCGCTGGTGAAGTACACGCCGCGCAGCAGCGGCGCCACCTCGAACTTCGACGGGTTGAACACGTCGGCCAGGAAGGTGCCCAGGATGTCCTCGAAGCTCGCGAACTGCTGCGGCAGCAGGTAGGCCTGCGCGCGCCGCATCGGGTCGGGCTCGGTCGCCATCAGCTCGGGCAGGCGCTCGTCCAGGCGCTGGTGCAGCAGCTTGTATTCCTGGTGAAAGCGCTCGCGCAGGTCGGCCTTGGCCGGGTCGGCAGGGTTGCCCTCGATCGGGAAGGTGAAGCCCCACACCTGCTGGCGCTCGGCGCGGCCCAGCGAGCCGAAATACTCGTTGAAGCCAGCCAGCAGGTCGGTCTTGGTGACCAGCACGTACACCGGGAAATTGATGCCCAGGTCGTTGCGCAGTTCGAGCAGCCGCTTGCGCAAGGCCATGGCATGGCGCGCGCGCTGCGCGTCGTCGGCCAGCGGCAGGTCGGCGATGCTGATGGTGAGGATCGCGCCGTTGATCGGCTGGCGCGGGCGGAACTTCTTGAGCAGTTCGATGAAGCCCTTCCACTCGCCCTCGTCGGTCTCGCGGTGGCTCTCGTGCGTGGTGTAGCGCCCCGCCGTGTCGATGAGCACCGCCTCGTTGGTGAACCACCAGTCGCAGTTGCGCGTGCCGCCGATGCCGCGCACCGCCGCCTTGCCGAGCTGGTCGGCGAGCGGAAAGTCCAGGTCGGAATTCACCAGCGCCGTCGTCTTGCCCGAGCCCGGTGCGCCGATGAAGATGTACCAGGGCAACTGGTAGAGGTACTGCCGGTCGAACAGCGCGAAGCGCCCGGCCGCCTTGCCGCCGGGGCCGGGGCCGAAGCGCATGTTCTTCAGCACCGCCGTTGCGTCGGAGAAACCGCTGTGCAGCTCCTTGATCTCGGGCGCCTCTTCGGGCTTGGCTTCCTTCGCCTTGGGCGACGGCGTGCGCAGCTGGTGCAGCAGCTGCGCGTTGAGGCGGCGCTCGCGCCACTTGCGATACGCCACGCGCAGCAGCCACACGCCGAACATCAGCGCGATGACCACGATGCGCACGAACTCGCTTTCGAGCGGTCGGTAGCGGCCCACGGCGATCACCGGGCCGATGACCCAGATCAGGAACGCGAGCGCGATCAGCCCGAACAAGACCCAGAGGTCGCGGCTGACGAGAAAACGGAAGAGCGCGCGCAGCATCAGCGGGTGCCTCCTTGCGGCTGTGGCGCGGGTGCAGCCCCCGGGACGGGCACGCCCGCCACCGGCGCTACCAGCAGCGTCACCTCGACGCGCCGGTTGCGCGCGCGGTTGGCGGCCGAGTCGTTGGGCACCAGCGGATCGGCGTCGCCGCGGCCTTCGGCGCGCAGGCGTTCGGGCCGCGCCAGGCGCCGCCCGATCATGGCCTTCACCGCATCGGCGCGCGCCTGCGAGAGCTGCCAATTGGACGGAAAGCGCACGCTGCGGATCGGCTGGTCGTCGCTGAAGCCGCTGACGAGCACGTTGCCTTCCACCGCATTGAGCGCGTCGGCCACGCGCGCGAGCACCGGCGCGTAGCGGTCGAGCACGCGGTCGGAGCCGGAGGCAAACAGGCCGTCGCCGCGCAGCACCACCACGCTGCGGTCGGCCTCGTCGCGCACCGTGAGCAGGCCGTCGCGGATCTCGGGTTCAAGGAAGCGCTGCAGGCGCGGCTGCGCCGCGGCCACCACCACCGCGCGCTGCGTCTGCGGCAGGCGCACCGCGCTCACGGCCGAGAACGCGCCATCGGAATGGCCCGCGAGGTTGAAGGTGAGCACCGCGAACACCAGCACCAGCAACACCGCCGCCACCGCGCCCACGGCCCACACCGGCAGCCAGTGGCGCGTGCGGCGCACGGGCGCGCTCGCGTCCTGCCAGTGCGGCGACAGCGGCACGGCGATCTCGCCGCGCGTCTGCCGGATGATCTGCAGCAGCCGCTGCTTGAGCGTCTCCAGCTGCGAGCGGCCGTTGTCGATGACGCGGAAGCGCCCCTCGAAGCCCATCGCCAGGCAGAAGTAGATGAGCTCGATGAGGTGCAGGTGCTGCTGCGGGTTCTGCACCAGCCGCGACAGCAGCTGGAAGAATTTTTCGCCGCCCCAGGTCTCGTTGTGGAACATCACGAGCAGGCTCTGCGACGACCAGATGCTGCCGCCCCATGGCGTGAGCGCCGCAGCCTCGTCGACTGCGGTGCACAGGCAGTAGCGCGCGCCGATGATCACTTCGGGCGCGATGCCGGCCTGCTGCGCGCGCGTCTCGAAACGCCGCACCTCGTCGACCAGGTGCTCGCGCAACTGCGCGGGCGCCGGATGGTGGCCGGTGGCGCGGATCTGCGGGATCAGGTCGAGCAGCGGATTGGCCGCCGCGACCAGCGGGTTGTTGCCCGCCAGCGCCGTGTCGCCCGCGTGCGGGCGCCGTGCGTCGTGCCACGCGGTGAAGGCATCGGGCTGGGGCTGCGATGGTTGCGGCTGCAGCGACCCCGGGCCGCTGCTGGTGTTCGCACCGCCGCCCGGGTTGGGCGGCACGAAGCCTCCCGGGCCGACGGCCATGTCATTGGCACCGTTCATAGGGTCCCTCACGGACGGATGGCCCAGAACTCCATGGCGAGCCCTGGAAAGTCGCCGGCCAGGTGCATGGCGACGCCGCCCGATTTCTCGAGCTGGCGCCACATGTCGCCGCCCTTGTCGAGTTCGAAGTAGTGGTAGCCCGCGTGGTACGGGATCTGTCGCGGCGCCACCGGCAGCGAGCGCACGACCACGCCGGGCAGCTGCAGCTGCACGAGGTCGCGGATGCGCTCGACCGAGCCGATCTTGACCTGCGTCGGAAAGCGCTGCTGCACGGCATCGGCCGGCAGGTCGGCATGCACCGCGAGCACGAAGGCCGCGTTGCGCACCAGCACCGGGTCGGGCATGCGGCCCACGCGCACGCCGTGGCTGCGCTCTTCGAGTTCGATGGCGATGGCGCTCTGCTCGAGCACCGCCGACAGCGAACGCCGCAGCTCTTCCATCAACGGGCGGATGCTCTCGTTGAGGTTGTCGTGGTCGTACACCGGCCACACCACCGGACGGCGCGTGGGCGAGGTGTGCGTGGCCAGGTCGCAGGCCAGCTTGAGCCAGTCGACGAACAACGTCTCGGGGTGCACCTGCACCGCCTGCTGCGCATGCCAGGTGAGTGCGAGGTAGCGATTGACCAGCTCCAGCAGAAGGAAGTCGGAGACCTCGCTCACGCCGCCGCGCCCCGGTTGCGACAGCCGCGAGGCCAGCGCCTCGGAGCGCTGCGTGAGCAGGCCGTGCAGCTCGGCCGTCATGCTGCGCAGCATCGGATGCGCCGAGGCGTCGAGCACCGGCGGAATGTAGTTCGCATCGATCACCAGCTTGTGGTCGGTGCGCCGCTCGATCACGCGCACCGCGCCGACGGCTTGCCACTCGGCCGTGAGTGACGAAGCCCGCGCCAGCCGCAGGCGCGGCCTGGCCAGCTGCAGCACCGCCGGCCCGAGCGCGACCGCATTGCCGTCGGCCACTTCGCGTTCGACCACGCCGAAGCGCGCGGCCGAGCCTTCGTCTTCCGAGAAGATCACTTCTTCGCTGCCGGGCCGGCGCAGGGGCAGCGCGAGCACGATGAGTTCGTCGGTGAGGTCGGTGGGCACCTCGAAGGGCACCGGTGCGTCTTCGAGGCCGAACGCGAAAGGCGTGCCGTCGGGCAGCACGCCCGCGCCGCCGAGCAGCGACACGCGACCGAGCGCGAAGGCATCGCGGTCGATGTCCAGGTGCAGCCATCCCCAGTAGGCGCCCTGCATGCCCGCGGTGCGGCGCGTGACGTACTGCTCGACATAGCGCTCCATCTGCTGGAAGTGCTGGGGCCGCAGGTACATGCCTTCGGACCACACCACGCGATTCGCCAATGCCTGAGGTTGGGCGCCCTGACCGGCCGCGCCCGCGTTGCGAACTGTCACCAAAGAACCTCCTGGAATGCTCACACGGAGGCGGGGAATGCGCTGTTCAGCGGCTCCCCGCTCGATCTTTATTCGCGCCTGATGCTACACGGCGCCTCTTGCGTTTCACATGTCTTTTCAGAGGCATACGCGCTGCACTTTTGTACTAGCGCGCGCAAAAAATTAACGACTTGGTACCAGTTCCAGCCCTGTCTTACGTACCGCGATGCGCACGCCCTGTTCGCTCGGAGAAAACTGCCACACCTTGTAAAGATTCGTTTGTTTGGGTTCTTTCAGTGGCAGCACGATGCGCCACCGAGCCGCTTCCAGCTTGCGATAACCGGCAATGACACCGATGGCGCGCGAGTCGAGTCCGGCCTCGCGCTTGAACACGCGTTCCTCGCCGCTGCGCATGATGGCCTGGTCTGCATTCACCAGTTCCGTCATCAGCGTTTCGCGATCACGGTCCTGCAGCGCAAAGTAGTCTGCCGTCTCAAAGTTGCCGGAAGATTTCAGTTCGAAGACCTTCACCAGGATGGGGGCGGCCTGTCCGCGTCCGTCGGGATTCACACCGTCGTCGATGCGCACGGTGATGGCGTAGGGCGTGGGCATCGACTTGGCTGTCGATGCACAACCAGCGAGGCCTGCAAGCAACGGAGACGTTGCCAATGCGCCTTGAATCAAGGTCCTTCGATGCATGAGATCTCCCTGAAAGCTTCGCGATCTATATTATCGAAACCATGCACGCGCACGGTGTGCATTGCGTGTTGTTGCATCACGATGCACAGCACACGCTCTCTCACGCATTGCCTCTCGCGAAGTAGGAGAAAAGATTGAAGTCTTGCCTGCCTGTCCTGGCTTTCACCTGCACGCTTGCGCTGTTGAGCGGCTGCCAGAGCCCCCCCGATCCGCCGCCCCAACCCGAACGCCTGAGCCAGCAAGTGGCACGCACCACGCTCGAGCGTGCGCAACAGGCCTACGACGCCGGCGACTACGCCAAGGCCATCTCCACCTTGAAGAGTGGCGGCGTGTCGGTGTTCGATGGGGCCGAGCCCGACACGCGGCTCGCCGCGCTGAAGCTCGAAGCCTTCAGCTACTGCGTGAACAACCAGATCGCGGAGTGCCGCACGCAATTCCGCAAGATCCTCGATGCGTTCCCCAGCTTCGAGCTGAATGTCGCGGAGCGCACCCACCCCGTGTGGGGCCCGGCATTCGAGGCCGCCAAGAAGATGAAGCACGGATGACACGTGGCCGGCCACGGCCGCAAGCGGGCACGCTCGCCCGCGCCGCGACACACATGGAGACGCCATGCGCTGGACAGTGATTGAACACGGCGGCATGCCCGTGGCCTCCGGGCCGTCGGCACTGCTCGCCGCCCCGGGCGGCACCATCGGCCGCAGCCCCGACAACCACCTCGTGCTGCCCGACGAGCAGCGGCAGATCTCGCGCCTGCAGGCCACCGTGCGCTTCAGCGACGACGGCGCCGCCGTGCTGCGCAACATGAGCGCGGTGCTCCCGATCCGCGTGAACGGACGCACGCTGCGCCACGACGAAGAGTCGCGCGTGGCCGAGGGCGACCGCGTGACGATCGGCAGCTACGTGCTCGAAGCCGCGAGTGCCACCCAGGCATCGCCGCCCGCCGTCACCGAAGCACCGATCACCGAGCCGCTCGGCGCACATCCGGTCGCGCCGATCACGGAGCCGCCGCCTGCGTTGCCTGTGTCCGCATCCATGTCCGCCTCCGTGCCTGCGGCGTCGGCGCCTTCTTCATCGATCAGTGCATTGCTGCCTGCCGCGTCGCCGGCGTCCGATGTCTTTGCGGACCTGTTCGGCGAAGGCGCGCTGCCGCTCGGCGATGCACCGCCCGAGAAGACGGTCGCGATGCCCACCGCTGCGCCCGCGCCAGTGAACGCGCCGGCACCTGCGCCGCTGCCCGCACCGCCGCCGCCACCTCCCCCACCGCCTTCCTTTTCTTCCGCTGCTGCAGCGGCTCCCGCGACCGCGCCGCTGTCCGCGCAGATGCCGTCGGCGGCCGACTGGGATGCCATCCTCGCCAACGCGCCGCGCCGTGCCGACGATGCAGCGGCATCGATGCCCGATCCGATGGCGCAGGAGCCCTTCGCCCTGCCCTCGCAGGCGCAACGCAACCCGGTCGATCCGCTCGCCGAGCTGAACCCGCAGCCGACGCAGGGCCTGTCCGACCTCGCGCTCAAGCGCAGCATGGACCCGCTCTCCTTCTTCGCCGAAGACCGCGATGCGCCCTCCCCCCTGTCCGACCCGCGCCCCACGGCGCTGACGCAGGAGAACCCGCTCGACGATGTGCACCCAGCCACCGACCTGATCGCGCGACCGCCGGCCGCGTCAGGCCACAGTCTCGCGAACCATGCGCGCGAGATGACGTCGCAATTCAATCCGCCGCAGCCGGTGGCGGCCACGGCGTCGGCCGCCACGCCGGAGCCTGTGAAAGAGGCGGCGCCGATTGAAGAGGTGCCTGTCATTGCGGCAGCGTCGGAGATTCCGGTCGTGGTCGCAGAGCCCGTCGTGCCTGATGAAGAAGCACCGCCTGCCCTACCAGTCGCTGCAGTCCCTTCGCCAGCACCCGCCTCGCCCCGCCCACCCTCGTCGGCCGACGACCTGTTCAAGGCCTTTCTCGAAGGCGCCGGCGTGCCCGAGGTCGCGGGCCAGCAGCCGCTCGATGCCGAGGCGATGCGGCACCTCGGCCGGCTGATGCGCGCCTTCACCGACGGCACCATCGAGCTGCTGTCGTCGCGCGCGATGCTCAAGCGCGAGGTGCGCGCCGAGATCACCATGATCGTGGACGAAGAGAACAACCCCTTCAAGATCCTGCCCAACGGCCGCGCCGTGCTCATGCAGATGTTCGGCGCGCGCATGCCCGGCTTTCTCACGCCCGAGGCCGCCGTGCACGATGCGCTCGGCGACCTGCAATCGCACCAGCTCGGCATGGTCGCCGGCATGCGCGCCGCGCTGCTCACGCTGCTGCACCGCTTCGACCCCCACGGCCTCGACCAGGCCACGCCGCACGACGGCGGGCTCGGCGAAAAGCTGTTGCCCGGCGGCCGCGAAGCGCGGCTGTGGCGCCAGTTGAAACAGCTGCACGCCGACACCACCGCCGCCGTCGAGGACGACTTCCAGGCTGTCTTCGGCCGCGCGTTCCAGCAGGCCTACGACCGCGAGATGGAACGCCTGAAGGAGGCGCGCCGTGCCTGAAGCCACCCGCACCTTCGCCGTGCCCATCTCGACCTCGCAGTTCTCGTGCGTGGGCGAACGCAGCGGCAACCAGGACGCCATCGGCTACCACCTGGACGAACGCAACGCCTGCTTCGTCGTGAGCGACGGCGTCGGCGGCCACGCGGGTGGCGAGCTGGCCTCGCGCATCGTGGTGGACACCGCACTCAACACCTTCGTCGATCACCCGTCCGTTGCGGCCGAAGACATCCGCCATGCCGTGAAGGAAGCCAACGACGCCGTGCTCGCCAAGCAGCGCGAGCTGGCCGACCAGAGCCGCATGAGCGCGACCATCGTCTCGCTGTTCGTCGACCGCGCCACCGGCGAGGCCTGCTGGGCCCACGTCGGCGACAGCCGCCTCTACTGGTTCCGGCGCGGCGCGCTGATGCAGCGCACCGAAGACCACAGTCTGTCGGAACGCTCTGGCGAAGCCGCCGCGCGCCAGGGTGCCAACGGCGGCGAGCGCCTGGTGAAGAGCAACCTGCTGTACCGCGCGCTCGGCGCGCGCGCGACGGCGGAGACGTCGGTGTCCGAGCCGCAGCATCTCGCCGATGGCGACGCGTTCCTGCTGTGCACCGACGGGCTCTGGCAGCTCATCTCGCAGCAGGTGATGGAGCGATCGCTGCAACTCGCCGACAGCGCGGAAGAGTGGCTCGCCCTGCTGCGCCGTGCGGCCGAAGCCAAGGCCGACGAGTCGCGCGACAACTACTCGGCGCTGGCGGTGTGGGTGGGGTCGCCGCAGCAGGTGACGCTGGCGGGGCCGGTCTGAACCGACGCGCCCTCAGGGCGCCAACATCAGCACCTTGTACTGGCTCGGCACGATGCGCATGCCGACGATGTTGCAACGGTTCTGCGTCGTGATGCTGGTGACCCGCGTGGCCGGCGTCCCCTTGAGAAGCACGGTGAACGCGCCTGTCACATGACGCGATTGCTGCATGAACGTCTGCGACACCACGCCGCCCAGGGCCCCGGGCTGATCCCCCAGGGTGATGGGCGTGGTCGTGGCCATGTTGTGTGCCGGCATCGCCATGAAGAGGATGTTCCAGGCATTAGGAACAGCCATCGGCCCCATGGCCATGTTCGGGTATGGAATGGGCACCGGCGTCTTGCAGACGTCGGGGAATGCCATGTCCATTCCCATGAGCTGACAGTTG
This sequence comes from Variovorax sp. Root473, assembly GCF_001426505.1. Taxonomy (GTDB): domain Bacteria; phylum Pseudomonadota; class Gammaproteobacteria; order Burkholderiales; family Burkholderiaceae_C; genus Variovorax. The sequence continues at coordinate 74,828 of NZ_LMEV01000020.1, read as the reverse complement.
GCAAACATCGGGTACCTCCTCGTTTAGCCCATGTGGATCTGAGCCGCGTCCACCTTCACCAGCTCCTGGCCGGTGACCACCGTGTGATGGCCATGAATGCGCACCGTCTCGCTGGCCTTGTAGTCCATGTGGCCCGCACGCACCTGGTCGACTTCATCCGTCAGGCGCAGCGTCTGACGCGCCATCTGCACGATGCGATCAGCCACGGTCTCGAAGACCTTACCGACCAGCCGGACGCTGCCGGCCGCGGCCTGCACGGAGCGCGTCACCAGCCGCAGTTCACCGATGTCGCACTCGCCCTCTTCCGCCTTGAGTACGAAGCGCTTGTCCGCGCGAAGCCTGAGCTCCGAGGCACTCGCGATGGTCACCCGGCCGTTGCCGGCAGACGCGAAGGTGACGTCGCCCGCCGCCTCGATGCAGCTTGACGACGCATCGGCCTGCTCGATCACGGCGATCAGGTAGGTTCGCGCGCTGTCGGGACCGGACACCAGCACGGTATCGCCGCTGGCCGGTTTGAGCAGGCAGCTCGCCGCGCGCCGGCACACCCAGACAGCACCCTGCTCGTCGTCGACGGTGACACGTCCATCCGGCAGCAGTGCGGCGACCACTCCCTGGAAGTGAACCGGAGCCGTCAGCTTCGAGGCTTTATGCAGTGAAACGACTGACATGGAGGTCTCCTTGTTTCGATGGGTCAACAGTGGAAGGGACAGGCCTGGGGGCATCAGCGCGGCGGATGGATCTCTTGAGCCTTGAACAGCTCCGCATCGTTTTCGATGATGCCGCCGCCTCCCGAGAAACGCGCCTCTGCGCGCGCGGCCCGATGAAAGCGAGTGCGCAGAAAACGTGCATTGCGCAGATCCGCGTGATGAAGGTCGGCATAGGAAAAATCAGCATCGTGCAGGTCCGCGTCGCGAAAGCTGGCACCGCTCGCGTGCGCGCGATGGAACACGCTCAGCGGCAGGCGCGAGCGGCTGAAATCGGCACCTTCGAGTTGGGCGTCGGCCCAGATCGACTGATCGAAGATGGCATCGCTGCAATTCGCTTCACGCAGATCGGCTTCCGGGAACATCGTCTGGGCGGCATCCACTGCGCTGAAGTTCGCCTGGGTCAGCGTGGCGCCCTTGAAGTTGCTCTGCGTCAGCACGGCGCCGCTGAAATCGACACCTGCCATCGCGCTGTCGGTGAACTGGCAGCGCAGGAAGGCGGTGTGCGCCAAGCGCTGGCCTTCGAGATTGCACTCCATCAGGATCGAACCATCGCATTGGGCCTGGGCGAACTCGACCGTGCGCAGATCCATGCGATAGAACATCAGGTGCAGCAGCTTCGCCCCACGGCAATCGAGCTGGTCGACCCGTGATTCGGTGACGACGATCTGATCGCAAATGCCGGGCTTCAACACCGCATGCCCGAGCTCGCATCTGACAAAAGCCACGCGCTCCATTTGCGCCTTCTCGAAATCCGCGTGAGCCAGCGACGATTCGAAGAAGTTGGTGTCCAGCATGAACGCGCGGCCGAGTTGCGCGGCCTCCAACCGGCACCGAAACACGCGCACGTCCTTCAAGCTGGCCGCCGACAGGTCGGCTTGATCGAAGTTGCATTGCGCCAGCGAACTGTCGTCGAGGCTGGCGCCACGCAGATTCGTCCGGCTCAGGTCGACGTGCTCCATCTGTGCCCCCGACAAGTCGACGCCGCTGAGGTCCTGACCCGCGAGACTCACTCTGACCACCGGTTCGCCATGCCGAATCTTGTCCAGAAGTTCTTCGACTGTCATCGAACGGGTTCAGTCCTGCGTGCGGGCAAGGTCTTGGCGCCTTGGGTGTAGGCGCCGATGAAGGTGGTCGAGCCGTCGATGGCGGCCTGCGACACGTCGGCGCGAAACAAATTGGCGTCCTGCAGGCTGGCAAAGCGCAGATCGGCCTTGGAAAGATTGGCGTCGATGAGGTTGGCCCCGCGCAACGAGGCTTCGCGCAAGTCCGCGCGAATGAACAGGCTCTCGCCGGCATGCAATCCCTCCAGCCGCGCGCGCCGCAGGTCGCACTCGGAGAAGTCGCAGCCGTCAAGGCGTGCCTTCGCGAGGTCGGCGCCAACCAGTAGGGCGCCGCGCAGGCCGCACTGCTTGAGCGAAGCGGCGCAGAACACGGCCTGCACCAGGCTGCAGCCATGGACGAAGGAACAGGTGACGAGGCTGGCCTCGGTGAAGTCGACCCCCTCCTGCGCGTCGAGGGTGACGAAAGCACAGGCGTTCAGCGCGGCGCGTACGAAGGATGCCCCCTTGAAGCTGCACTCGATCCAGCTCACCTGCTTGAACGCGGCGTTGTCGAAAGCCATGTCTTCCAGTGCCAGCTTGACCATCGCCATCTGCTCCCAGTGCGAGCCGCGCGCATCGCAGCGCACCCATTCACTTTGGAACAAATCGGCTTGGTTGAACGCGGCCTTCGCCAGCACGCAGGAACGAAAAATGGTCTTGTTGCAACGCGTCTGCACGAAGCTCGCACCCGCGAAGTTCGCGCCTTCGCATTGCGCGCCACCCAGATTGGCCTCGTCCAGCCGCGCATCGGTGAGCGAAGCCCGGACAAGCCGCGCCCGCGCAAGCACCGCGCGCGTGAAGTTGCAGCCATCGAGCCGCGCGTCGCTGAAGTCGACGTCTTCGAGGTTCGCTTCCGTGAAGTCGGCACCGCGCAGATCCAGGCCCGAGAGGTTGGCGCCGACGAAGCTCATGCCTGCGAAACGACGCTCACCGCTGGCTGCGGCCTCCAGACGCCGACGCAGCCGCCTGGAGCGCAGGCTGCTGGCCGGCGGCGCCGGCTCGAGCAGGTGTGCGCCGTGCAGGTGCCCCATGCGCGCGCTGTGCCCGGCCTGCTCGCGCAGCCGCGCGCTTTCGGCGGCCTCGTCGGGGGTGAGGGGTGTTCGGCGCTCGCGCGCCGCGTCTTCCTCGAGGCGCGCGAGGTCACGCAGCAGGTGGTCCGGGTCGAATCGGCGCTGCACAGGCTTGCCGGTCCGCGCCGTGACCTCGGTCATGGCCTTGTCGATGCTCGCCTGGATCTCGCCGGACAGCGTGCGCGGGTCCATCTGCGACAGCGGCGGGATATCGATATCGGGTTGGATGGCAGCGGGCATCCCCTGTGCGACGGCCTTTGCGCGGTCCTCGGCGACGCGGGCAAGGGCCGCCTTGCGCATCTGCTCGAGGGCTTGATCGGCCTTCTCGGCGAAGTCGGGCAGATCGTCCATGGAGGCAGGCGGCTGCAAATCCGGTTCGGACAGGGGCGGCAGATGCTGCTCGGGATCCAGGCCCTGCGCCAGCAGTCGGGCGCGCAAGCGTTCGTGCTCGCGCTGCCGGCCTGCGCGCAGGTTGCGCACCTGCGGAAGCGAAGCGATATCGGGCATCTGGTCACCTGCCCATGGCCCCATGACAGCCTTGGGGACCAGGTCGCGGTCACGCAGGACCAGCACCGCCTTGGCGGGATCGATGCGCTGCTGCAGCACCTGCTGGTAGTGGGCGAGCGGCCGCGGCTGATCGCGCAACTCGAGCGCGGGCATGATGTGCTTGACGTCGGCCGCGTCATCCTCGGCGATGGGCGATGCACCGTGCCAGACCAGGATGACGCGCTCGGCGTGCGGAAAAAACCAGGCCGTGCTCAGGCGCAGCGAAATTTCCGACAGCGCGGTACCGTCTTTCTGAAAACTGGCGAAGCAGCGCGCCTGCCAATCGGGCAGCTGGCCGCGCATCACCGGCTGCCGAGGGTGCATGTTCCACAGTTCGTAGGCGGCGCCCGGCGGCAGTTCGCGCTGGCCGGGCAGGCGCTGGTCGGCAGGTGCTGCATTGAAGTAGCGCCAGTCCATGTCCTCGGCGAAACCCGGGTAGTCGTGCTGCAGCCACTGCTGGTCGTAGGCGCGCCCCATCAGCGCGAGCCGCTGCGGCCGATCGGGTGGCACGGCGCCGAAACCCGCAGGGACGATGCGCCGCCCGGGTGTGTCCTGACGCGTGCCGGGCAACTCGAGATGGGGAAGCCGGCGCGTATGTACGCCGTTGATCGTTTCATCGAAGCTGCCGATGCCTTCCGGGTTGTCGGGCTCGCCCGGGCCGCCATAGGCATGTGCCCAATCCAGCCTCAGCCGCTCGAAAGGCTGGGGAGGCGTCGCGCGGCCGTCAAGCCAGTAGCGATCACCACTCACCAGCACTGACTTGGCCTGACCCTGGAAGACGGCCTGGGCCGCGCACAGTGTCTTGTCGTCCTGATGTGCCGTGTACGCATAGCCGCTGACCAGCCATTCCGGCTCGATCTTGGGCACGCCCAGGTCCAGCACGTTGCCGGGCCCAATTTCGTCGGCCGCCAGCTTCCAGAGATCCTGGTCGGGCATCAGCAAGGGCTCGGGCGCCAGGCTGGCCATCGCGAAGACCGAGACGCCCAACAGGTCTTGCCGCTGCCGCCGGAAGGGCCGCGTGAGGATGCTCAGGCGAAAAGGCTTGATGGTCTTCATGGGGGCAACGCGCCTGCTTCAGCGCATCGGCTGGTCGATGGCGATCTCGCGCGAGACCGGGTCGAAGCGCAGCTTCACGGAGCGCCCCGGTGCGAAGTCGGCGAGCTTCACCGGACTGATCGGGGCGTCCAGTTCAGTCTCGTAGGCGGGCAATCCGCCCTCAGGCCGTACCTGGAGCTTGAGCCGCACGAGGATATAGATGCGCTCGACCCGCATGCCCGTGTCGTAGCTCTCGAGCACCATCGCGACGGCCGGCTGGCCCGTACGAAGCACTCGCTCGGCGCGATCCGCACCCATCACGTGGCGGTTGACCACACGCTGCAGATGCATCACGCGCAAGACATAGCGCTTGGCCAGCGTGGTCAGCACGAACGACAGCAGCGCGACGACAGCGATGGGGACAATCAGATACCAGTACTCAGTGAACCACATAGCAAAAAGATCCAACACGCACCCCAGGCTCAGAGATAGACGGTGATGCCTCTGGGGTTCACCTTGATTTGGGACAAGTCGATTTTCGTCGCCTTGTTGTCCGTCGTGAAAAGCGTCTGGGTGGTGGTGTAGAGGCCGATCGCACCACTGGCGGAATACATGTCGAACTTGTTGATGGCGCCCGTGATCGAATAGGCGTTGAAGCCCAGGTTCTGGGCGGCGACGCTGATCACCCTCCCGTTCAGGAATACGGCAGCGCCATTGATGCTCACGTTGATCCCGGTGATCCCCATGTTGAAGCCCTTGAAGGCAATGCCCCAGTCCGTGAAGGTCACCTTCTTGGCCGACTTGTCCTCCACATGAGGTGCATCCAGGATGATCTTGGTCGGCGACTTGATCGTGATGTCGTCCGCGGTGCTTTCCAGGTGCATCGGGCCATCCGTTGTCGTTGTCAACGACGTGTCCGCATGCACCTTTTGCACTCCCTTGACGAGATAGTCCTCGTCGCCCTTGACCGTCACCTTCTTGCCCTTGGTTTCTTCGGTATACAGACCGAGCACCGTGGTGTTCTGCGGGCCATCGATGTCTTCCTTGAGCGACGTGCCGATGATTCGCTCTTCACCGCCGTCTACCGTGTCCTTGCGCTTGCCGGTGACATGGATGGTCTGATTCCCGATGACATCGATCTGCTGGTTGCCGCCATCCACCTTGATGAACTGGTCGCCTCCGTTGACGGTGATCTTCTGCGGCCCGCCCTTGTTGACCGTCAGCGTGTGCGGGCCGTTGACCGTCACATCGAGCGAGGTGTTGGTCGTGTAGGTGTCCGAGCCTTCGATCACCGTCACGCGCGTGCCGTCCACGGTGTGTGTTTCATTGTTCTCGACGTTGAGGCTGTAATCCTTCTGCGCGTGCATCTTGATCGACTCGTTGCTGGGGTCGTCGTCGATCATGAAGTGGTTGGCCAGCTCCCCGTCGCCCTTGATCGTGCGGCTGATGAACCCACTGACCGTCGCCTTGGCGGGAAGCTCCAGCGGCGGCATCTGGTCGGCGTTGTAGACGCGCCCGATGATGATCGGCCGGTCGGGGCAGCCCGCGATGAAATCGACGATCACCTCCTGCCCCACGCGCGGATGGTTCACCGCGCCGAAGTTGGAGCCCGCCCACGCGCTGGACACGCGCACCCAGCACGAGCTGTCCTCGTTGCGCTGGCCGTAGCGGTCCCAGCGGAACTGCACCTTCACGCGGCCGTACTTGTCGATCCAGATGTCTTCGCCGGGCGGCCCGACCACGGTGGCGGTCTGCGGGCCTTGCGTGCTCGGCACGCGCGTGATGCGGCGCGCGCGGAACGGGAACGAGGTGGGCTGCACGCCGAAATGAAAGCTGTACTCGCCCTGCATGCCGCCGCTGGCGTAGCCGCCTTCGCGCAGGCTGTACATCACCGAGACGACGAGGTACTCGCGGTTGTCCTCGTTGCGCGGTGCGTTCTGCATGGTGAAGCGGTAGCCGGGCGCCATGCCGCGCACGTTGGCGTGGCCGGTGTCGACCTCGGCCTGGGCCTGCGCTTCCTCCAGGCGGATGCGCGCGTAGTGCTCGCCCTGCCCCGCGTCGCTGTAGCCGCCCATCCACTCGTACATCTCGTAGCGGCCGTGGTCGTTGCCGCGTGGCTGGCTGCGCGTGTTGAGCAGGTCGGCCCGGGGCTTCTTGAAGTCGAAGTCGTCGACCACGTAGGTGCCGGGGCGGATCTCCTCGGTCACTTCCCACTGGTCGATCACTTCGCGGCCGGGGTCGGCGGCGCGGTCGCTCGCGAGGTAGCCGATCTTCGGGTAGCCGGGCAGCGTCTCGTGGGCGCTCATGTCGTCGGCCAGCACCAGCGTGTGCTGGTTCTTGTCGTGCTTGAAGTAGTAGTAGATGCCCTCGTGCTCCATGAGGCGGCTCACGAAGGCGAAGTCGGTCTCCTGGTACTGCACGCAGTACTCCCACTGGCGGTACGAGGCGCTGAGCTTCTTCTCGAAAGCGAAGCCGTACTCGCCCAGCACGTCTTCAAGAATCTCGACCACCGACTTGTTCTGGAAGATCTTGCAGTCGCTGGTGCGCGTGAGGTACCACAGCCAGGGCCGCACCGAGGCGCGGTAGACGGTGTAGCGCGAGGAGCCGCCTTCGCGCCCGATCATGGTGAAACGCGTGATCTGGCCGTTGAGGTAGCGCGGCGTGCCGCTCAGCGTCTGTATCTCCAGCGCGAGCGGCTTGCCGAGCAGGCCCTTCATGTCGACCGAGGTGTTCGGGCTCAGCAGGTCGACCTCGAACTCGAACAGCTGCGACAGCCCTTCGCTGCCGTGCATCGAGCGGAACAGCAGCTGTTCCTCTCCAAGCGGGGTGTGGGCTTTGACGACTCTGTCCATGCGGCTCTCCCTTGTGTCTACGCGGGGCGTTCTGAAAATTCGTACTGGAAGTCGTCGCCCGCCGCGCCCAGCTGCACGCCAGCGAGCTTGCGCGCACTGACGGTGGCGCCGATGACTTCCTCGCTCAGTCGGGGCAGGATGGTGTGCGTGAGGATCGCGTCGATCATCCGGCCACCCGACTCTATGGCCGTGCAGCGGCGTGCGACAAGCGCGACGGCGCTGTCGTTGTAAGCCAATGCAATGCCGTGGTTGGCCTGCAGCCGCGCCGCGATGCGGTCCAGCTGCAGGCGAATGATCCGGTGCAGTGCGTCGGCCTGCAGCGGGTAGTAAGGCACGACCACCAGCCGACCGAGCAGCGCGGGCGCGAACACCTTCAGCAGCGGCTCGCGCAGCGCGGCAGCCAGCGGCTCGGGGTCGGGGCGCAACGTCGGGTCTTCGCACAGCTGCATGACGAGGTCGGTGCCGACGTTCGACGTCATGATGATCACGGTGTTGCGAAAGTCGATGTGCCGGCCTTCGCCGTCTTCCATCCAGCCCTTGTCGAAGACCTGGAAGAAGATCTCGTGCACGTCGGGGTGCGCCTTCTCGATCTCGTCGAGCAGCACCACGCTGTAGGGCCGGCGGCGCACGGCCTCGGTGAGCACGCCGCCTTCGCCATAGCCCACGTAGCCGGGCGGCGCGCCCTTGAGCGTGGAGACGGTGTGCGACTCCTGGAACTCGCTCATGTTGATGGTGACGAGGTTCTGCTCGCCGCCATACAGCGCCTCCGACAGCGCGAGCGCGGTCTCGGTCTTGCCCACGCCCGACGGGCCGCACAGCAGGAACACGCCGACGGGCTTGTTGGGGTTGTCCAGCCGCGCACGCGCGGTGCGGATGCGCCGCGAAATGGTCTCCAGCGCATCGGGCTGCGCGACCACGCGGGCCGACAGGATCTCGCCCAGGCGCAGCACCGACTGTGCGTCGTCGCGCACCATGCGGCCGATGGGAATGCCGGTCCAGTCGGCCACCACGGTGGCGACGGCCTGCGCATCGACGGCCGCGAGGATGAGCGGTGTCTCGCCCTGCAGCTGCACGAGCTGGTCTTGCGCTTCGTTGAGTTCGGCGCGAATTTCTTCGGGTGTTCTTTCAGGCTCGGCGGGCGCCGCTTCTTCGTTGTTGTTGTCTTCCTCGACTTCAGCCTGCACCGGCACCGCCGCAGGCGACAGCAGCTTGCGCAGCGCGACGATGCGCTCGACCAGCGCGGCCTCTTCCACGCGCCGCTGCTCCAGCTGCGCGAGTTCGGCCTGCGCGGCAGCCACCTGCGCCGCGATGTCTTCCACGCGCTGCTGCTCGCCGACACCGATCGCCGCCTCGCGCCCCGCGATGCCGGACTCGATGCCCAGCACCTCGATGCGCCGCTTCAAATCTTCGAGCGCCGCAGGCAGCGCATGCTGGCTCAGCGCCACGCGCGCACACGCGGTGTCGAGCAGGCTCACGGCCTTGTCGGGCAGTTGGCGCGCGGGAATGTAGCGGTGCGACAGGCTCACGGCCGCTTCGAGCGCGGCGTCGAGGATGAGCACGCCGTGGTGCTTCTCCAGCTCGGCGGCAATGCCGCGCAGCATCACCACGGCCGTGGGCTCGGTGGGCTCGTGCACCTGGATGGTCTGGAAGCGCCGCGTGAGCGCCGGGTCTTTCTCGATGTACTTCTTGTACTCCGACCACGTCGTGGCACCGATGGTGCGCAGCCGCCCGCGCGCGAGCGCGGGCTTGAGCAGGTTGGCCGCGTCGCCGGTGCCGGCCGTGCCGCCCGCGCCCACCAGCGTGTGCACTTCGTCGACGAACAGCACGATGGGCTTGGGGCTTTTCTCGACCTCGTCGATCACCTGGCGCAGCCGCTGCTCGAACTCGCCCTTCACGCCCGCGCCGGCCTGCAGCAGCGTGGGGTCGAGCACCCACAGCGACACGTCGCGCAGCGAAGGCGGCACGTCGCCCGCAGCCAGGCGCGAGGCCAGGCCCTCGACCACGGCCGTCTTGCCGACGCCGGCCTCGCCGGTGAGCAGCGGGTTGTTCTGGCGGCGGCGCATGAGGATGTCGACGATCTGGCGGATCTCGTCGTCGCGGCCGTACACGGGGTCGAGCTCGCCGGCGCGCGCCTTGGCCGTGAGGTCGCTGGCGTACTTGGCGAGCGCCGAGCCGCCGGCTGCAGGCGCATCGCCGGGGTGCTGCGCCACAGGTGCGCCCGCGCCCGCATCCGACGTGGCGTCGTGGTCGTCTTCCGGCGAGCCTTCGGTCCACGCCGCGAGCTGCGCGACCAGCACGTCGGGCACGAGCTTGTCGAACTCGCGCGAGATGCCCGAGAGCACCTGGCGCAGGCCCGGCGTCTTCACGATGCCGGCGAGCAGGTAGGCGCCGCGGATCGACGTGGCTTCGAAGCGCAGGCTCGCGTACACCCATGCGCGCTCGACCGCGTGGTCGACGTGCTCGGAGATGTCGCTGATCGACGTGGCGCCGTGCGGCAGGCGGTCGAGCGCGCGCACGAGGTCCTGCTCGACCGCGTCGAGGTTGAGCCCGGCGCGCTTGATGATGCGCAGCAGGTCGCTGTCCTGCAGCTGCAGGATCTGGTGCAGCCAGTGCACGAGCTCCACGTAGGCATTGCCGCGCAGCTTGGCGAAGGCCGTGGCGGTCTCCAATGCCTTGTAGAGCATCGGATTCAGTTTCGAAAAGAGGGAGACGCGGCGGATGTCGGTCATGAAGGAGCCGGTGCGTTGCGGGAAAAAAGCGCCTCGGGCTGGAACACCATGTCGCCCGCGTCGGTGTCGGACAGGCGCGTGCCGAGCCAGCTGCCCCAGCCCAGGCGCTGGTCGCTGCTCAGCCGCATGCCGCGCGCCTCGGGCTTCTTGAGCACCAGCCGCAGCTCCCAGGCGAATTCGATGCCGACGTACTGGCGCACCCAGTCGACCACCTGCTGCAGCCGCGGGCTGCCCGGCAGGAACTCGCGGAACTGCTGTTGCGACAGCGGGCCGAGCTCGAGGCGGAACTTGCTCTGCGCGTCGCGCACCGCCAGGCCGATGGTGGCGCCGCTGCCGAGCCGGTGGTTGCGCCCGAGCAGGCCGATGCGGCTGACCTGGCGCTCGTCGATGCGCACCCAGTCGCTCACGAACTCCACGACCTGCACCGGCACATCGAAGTACAGGCGCAGGATCTGGATGAGGCCTTCGGGGTTGCGCGTCTGGCGCACGAGGTGCCCCGCCATGTGGGTGCGCGCATGGTCGGCGATGCGGTCGCGTGCCTTCAGGCCGGGCTGCCCCATGTTCATGAGGCTGGCCACGTAGTCGACGAAGCGGTGGCCGTCGGGGCGGTCCAGGCTGTTGACCGATTGCGCGTCGGCCCAGGCGCGGTAGAACAGCAGGATCAGCCGGTGATGGAACAGGTCGGCGAACGCGCTGAGCGTGTTGTCGGCATGGTGGCGCTTGCGCTCGCGTGCGTACTCGGTCAGGTGCAGCGGCAGCGGGCCGTTGGGACCGAACAGGCCGAAGCCGTAGATCGAGATGCGCGGCGCGCCGTCGTGATCGACCTCGACCCCCGACACGTTCGACGGCGCAAACGCCATCGAGGGCTCCTGCCCCAGCCGCAGCGGCTCGTCGAGCGGGCGCGGGGCGCGGCCCAGCAGCGGATGGCCGCCCTGCGCGTCGAGCCGGCGCAGCAGCATGAACAGGTCGTGCTCGAAGGGCTGCTCGACGAGTTGGGCCCACAACACAGGGTCGGCCTCGGGCACGCTGCGGCGCGGTGCGGCTTTCGCCTTCGCCTTGGTGGGGCTGCGCACTTCGGCAGGCGCCTCGTCGCGCAACTCGACCTCTGCCGGCAGCACCTGCGGCATTGTGTCGTCGGTGAGGTCGGTCGTGCTCATACGGCGGGGCGGCGTCCCACGCGCGGGGTCCAGCGCGCAATTTCCCCGCGCTGCAGGCTGGACAGCGCGAACTCGGTGAAGGCATTGAGCGACACGTGCCGGCTGAAGAACTGCTCCAGCACAGCGCCGAACAGGTACGGGCTCGTGCCCGAGAAGGCGACCTCGTCGATCTGCAGCGCGATCTCGACACCGCGCCCGAACACGATCGGACCCGGCTCGGGCAGGCGGCGGAACACCGGCGCCAGCGCCATCGAGCGCACGCCCTGGATCTGCCGGCGCACAGCCGGGTCGGCCAGGTTGCCGTACAGGTCGAGCATCTCGCGCAGCGCGGCGGCGCCCTGCGCGGCATCGACGTCGGTCAGGCTCAGGTAGTTGAGGCCCAGGTGGCTGATGAGGCGCCAGGTGAGCGCGCCTTCGGCCAGTGCCGGGTACGGCCGCGACGGGCCGCGCAGGATGCGCACGCCGCGCACCGGCGCCGACACGCGCAGCGTGAAGTCCGATTCGAGCCCGGTGGGCAGCAGCAGCGGCAGGTCGCGGTTGGTGCACAGCGCGTCGAGGGTGATGTGGCGCAGGCTGTGCGGGAACGGCGCGTCGTGCTGGTCGACCAGCGACACGTACACCTCGCTGCCCGTGTAGCTGGTGCGCGTGCCCTGCGCACGCGCGCGGTCGGACACGAGGCGCGGCTCGCGGCGCAGCGAGAAGTAGGCGCCGAAGTCGCCGTCGTCGGACGCGAACGAGCCAAGGAAGGGCCGGAACTCGCGCTCCTCCGAGCCGTTGGCCATGTGGCCCGTGACGCGCTCGACGGTGAATATCTCGAAGTCGCGCGGGCGCGTGCGGTCGATCACCGCGTGATGCTCGTGCTGGCCGGGCCCCACCGGGATGCGGTCGCTGCGACGCGGCACGAGGTTGATGATGGGCGTGCAGAACAGCGAGAAGTGCCTGGCGTCGACCAGCCGCTCCAGGTCGGCGTCGGCGCGGTCGAGCAGGATCACGATCTCCATCGTGCTGCCGCCGATGGCCGAGGCCGCCGCGCGCAGGTGCTTCACGCTGAAGAACAGGTAGCGCTCGGGAAAGGCGAAGTACTCGTGCAGCAGGCGGTAGCCCTGGAACGAGCGCGCGTCGTAGGGCAACAGCGACTGCTCGGGGTCGAAGCCCTCGTGGCGGATCGCCTCGTCGCCCAGCGGCACGATGCGCGCCGTGCTGCCGGGGCCGGCGCGGCACACGGTGGCCACGCTGTGGTGAGCCACCAGTTCGAGCACGCGCAGCGCATGCAGCTCGGCGCCCGAGAGAAAGAACTCGAGCCGATCCAGCGGCATCTCGGCAAAGCGCGCGCCGCCGACGGCTTCGAGCTTGATGGTGATGGCGCTCCTGGCCTGGCGCGCCGCCATCGGCAGCGCATGCGCGATCTCGGCCGGCACGGGGCCGAGGCTGGCATCGGCGATCTTGATGGGCCACAGCGTGACGGCATGCCCCGTGCGGAACTCGCAGGCCGTCTGCTCGCCCTTGATCATGCGGCCGCGCAGGAGCGTGTGGCGCGGCAGCTCGTAGCCCGCCTTCAGCGAGCCTTCGTTGAGATTTCCGTCGATCTGCACCACGGCCATCGCGGGCAGCGGTGCGAGAAAGTTGGGGTACACCACCTCGAGCAGGCGCTGCGAGAAGCGCGGAAACTCCGCGTCCATCTTGAGCTGGATGCGCGCGGTGAGAAAGCTGAAGCCTTCGAGCAGGCGCTCCACGTACGGGTCGCTGACCTCGATGCCGCGCATGCCCAGGCGGCCTGCGATCTTCGGGTAGCGCTGCGCGAACTCGGCCCCGAGCTCGTGCATGTAGGTGAGTTCGCGGTTGTAGTAGTCGAGCAGCCGCGAATCCATCAGAGCCCTCCCGTCGGCCGCAGCACCATGTGCCCGCTCTCGAGGTCGAGCTCGGAGCGCAGGATGAACTCGATCGGGTACGGCACCGACCACAGCGTGCCGCGGATCTCCAGCGCGAGCAGGTTGTGGTGCTCCAGGTCGGTCGCGTCGGTCACGCAGCGCACGTCAATGCTGTCTTTCATGATGCGCGGCTCGAAGTCGATGATGGCCGCGCGGATGGCCGCTTCGACGTCGGCGAAGTCGACCTCCGACATGCGCCCGCCGGCCCAGCCGCGCACGCCGTAGTTCACCACCGAGCCGCGCGCGCGCGGCATGCCGTTGATGCTGTGGTCGGCGCCGAAGTTGGTGGTGTTCAGCAGCCACTGCAGGTCGCGCAGCACGGAGTCGCGCAGCAGCTTGCCGCTCATGAGGAACGCGCCCGCGCGCTCCTGCCCGTTCTGCGGCGCCTTGTCGGTGAGACGGTCGAGCAGCACCGGCTGCAGGCGGTCGCGTGCAACGCTCTCTTGCGCGTCGCCGTCAATGTCGGTGGTGACGGCGGGGCTCATGGGGCCGCGCCTTCCGTTGCGGCGGCTTCGAACTCGATGCGCCGCAGGTCGAGCAGCGAATGGTCGCCGGCCTCGCTGATCAGCGTGCGCTGGCCGATGCCCGCGAACTGGTCGTCGCCCGCGAGCGGCTGCCAGTCGGTGCGGCGGCCCAGCGCGGTTTCGTCGTCCAGGCTGTCGAGCGCGCCCGGGTAGCGCACGGGCACGAGGCCGTTGAGGCCGCGCCCGTCGTGCAGCTCGATCTCGGCCGGCGCCCACAGCAGGTCGACCAGATGCTGTGGACGCGAGAACTTGATGCGGCGCACCGCCGGCAGCGGCAGCCACGCGTAGCCCGAGGGCGTGAACAGTTCGAGCACGGCGCCGATGCGCGCGTCGCCGTCGCACAGCCAGGCGAATTCGCTGTGCGCCGCAGGCTCGCCGTCGAGCGCCTGCACGGCGCGCGCATCGGAGCGGTCGATGGTGGTCAGCGTGCCTTGCAGCGCGGGGGCTGCGTCGCGTGCCGCCTCGCGCAATGCCGCAGCCTCGTCGGCACGATCGGCGGGCAACACGGCGGCACCGAGCAATTGCTCGACCCAGTCGGCATTGCCCGAGACGATGGCGGGCGTGCGTCCGCCGCCAGCCCAGAAGTCGGTGCGCTCGCGCTCGCCCCGCAGCGCCATCGCGCAGGTGACGCTGGCCGGCGTGAATGTCGGATCGAGCTTGGTGGCGAGCTTGAGCTGATCTTCGGCCCGCTGCCATTCGCCGCGCAGCGCGAGGAAGTGGCACAGGGCAAGGCGCAGGCCGGCGTTCTGGGGACTGGCGCGGATCTGCCGCTGTACCCATTCGGTGTGCTCGGCCACGGAACGCTCGCCCAGCACTGCAAACCCATCGCCCATGAAGCTTCCCCGTTGACTGGCTGAAAGGTGAAGGGCGGCGCGCCGCAAAGGGGCGCCGCAAGAGACAGACAAACGGCTGTGGACCGCCGGCAAGGGCTACACGGCCCGGAAGGCCATGGCCCTGCCGCGCAACAAGGAATCAGGCTTCCTTGTTTTCCTTGATGTTCCAGCCCAGCACCGTCTCGGCGCCCTTGCCGCCCTTGTCGGTCTGTTCCCAGTACTGCTGTTTCACCTTCGCGGCCTGGAAGGCGTACTGCACGAAGACGGCGTCCGAGCCCTGCTCGGCCGTGTACTGCACCGAGGTAACGAGCACCTCTTCGAGCGTGACGCGGGTGTATTCGATCTGCGAGCCGCCGGCCTTGCACACGGCCACTTCGACCTTGCTCAGGTGCTTGCCGCTCGCGCAGTTCTTCAGCACCGAAGGCGCGGCCTTGTCGATGCGCGCGAGCACCTGCAGGTCGTTGAAGCTGGCCTTGCCCACGCCGCCGCCGCCGCCGCTGACCATGTTGCCAGGCTGCGTCGCACCCCATGCAAACGACTTGATGTCGGTCCAGTCCTTGTGGTTGGAGTCCTTGGACTCACCGTTTGCACCCTCGACGCGCATGAACATGTCTACTGCCATGATTGACCCCCAAAGTTATCGATGAATTGCCCGGTAGCGGGACAGTGGAATTAGCTGCTGTCCTTCTTGTTGGACGGCAACTTCGAAACCAGCCGCAACGACACGGTCAGCCCTTCGAGCTGGTAGTGCGGCCGGAGAAAAAACTTGGCGGCGTAGTAGCCGGGGTTGTCCTCGATGGCTTCCACCTGGACCTCGGCCGCCGCCAGCGGCTTCATCGCCTTGGTGTCCTGCGACGAGGTGCCGGGGCTGCCGTCGACGTAGTTCATGATCCAGTCATTGAGCCAGCGCTCCATGTCCTCGCGCTCGCGGAACGAACCGATCTTGTCGCGCACGATGCACTTCAGGTAGTGCGCGAAACGGCAGCACGCAAACAGGTACGGCAGGCGCGCCGCGAGGTTGGCGTTGGCCGTGGCGTCAGCGTCGTAGTACTCGGCCGGTTGCTGCAACGACTGCGCGCCGATGAAAGCGGCGAAGTCGGAGTTCTTGCGATGCACCAGCGGCATGAAGCCGTTCTTGGCCAGTTCGGCCTCGCGCCGGTCGCTGATGGCGATCTCGGTCGGGCACTTCATGTCCACGCCGCCGTCGTCGGTGGGGAAGGTGTGGGTGGGCAGGTTCTCGACCGCGCCGCCCGACTCCACGCCGCGGATCGACGTGCACCAGCCGAACTGCTTGAACGAGCGGTTGATGTTCACGCCCATCGCATAGGCCGAGTTGGCCCAGGTGTAGCGCGTGTGCAGTGCCGAATCGGTTTCTTCCTCGAACTCGAACTCGTCGACCGGGTTCGTGCGCGCACCGTAGGGCAGGCGCGCCAGGAAGCGCGGCATGGCCAGTCCGATGTAGCGCGCGTCTTCCGAATCGCGCAGCGAGCGCCACGCGGTGTGCTCGGTGTTCTGGAAGATCTTGGTCAGGTCGCGCGGGTTCGACAGCTCCTGCCACGAGTCCATCTGCATCACGGTGGGCGAGGCGCCGGCGATGAAGGGGCAGTGCGCGGCGGCGGCAATCTTGGCCATCTCGCCGAGCATCTCGACGTCGGGCGGGCTGTGGTCGAAGTGGAAGTCGCCGATGAGCGCGCCGAAGGGCTCGCCGCCGAACTGTCCGTACTCGGCCTCGTAGATCTTCTTGAACATCGGGCTCTGGTCCCAGCCGATGCCCTTGTGGCGCTTGAGCGAGCGCGCCACTTCGCGCTTCGACGCGCACATGACGCGGATCTTCAGCTGCTCGTCGGTCTCGGTGTTGTTCACGAGGTAGTGCAGGCCGCGCCATGCGCCTTCGAGCTGCTGGAAGTCTTCGTGATGCAGGATCTGGTTGATCTGCTCCGACAGCTTGCGGTCGATCTCCGTGATGATCGCCTGCACGCTGCGGTAGGCGTCGTTCGAGATGGTGACGGTGTTCTCGAGCGCCTGCACGGCGAGCGTCTTGACGGCGTTTTCCACCGCCTCGCGCGCCTGCTCGGTCTTGGGCTTGAACTCGCGCTGCAGGAGGTCGGAGAACTCGTTGGGTTCGAGCGCTTCGACGGTGGCGGTGCGGGCGCGGGCGCCTTGCTGGGATGCGGTGCTCATGGTGCGGTCCTGTCGTCGGCTTGCTTGGCTGCTGCGGCATCTGCGGCCGCCTGCGCGACCGCGGGGTTGGGTGCGGACGCCAGCGACTTGAGCAGCGCCGGGTTCTGCAGCGCCTGTGCGATGAGTTGCTCGGCCCCGTTCTTGCCGTCCATGTACGAGAGCAGGTTCGACAGCTCGGTGCGCGCCTCGAGCAACTGCTGCAGCGCATCGACCTGGCGCGCGATGCGCGCGGGCGAGAAGTCGTCCATGCTGTCGAAGGTGATGTCGACGTTCATCTGGCCTTCGCCGGTGAGCGTGTTGGGCACCTGGAAGGCGACGCGCGGCTTGATGGACTTCATGCGCTCGTCGAAGTTGTCGATGTCCACCGCCATGAACTCGCGCTCCGCGAGGTCGGGCATCGGGTCGACCTGCTTGCCGGCGAGGTCGGCAATGACGCCCATCACGAAGGGCAGCTGGATCTTGCGTTCACTGCCGTAGATCTCGACGTCGTACTCGATCTGCACGCGCGGCGCCCGGTTGCGCGCAATGAACTTCTGACCACTGTTTCTGACACGGTTGTCTGCCATAAGCTTCCTCTTGAAACTGAATGCATGGGTCGTACCGGTCGGTCGGTGCCGGGGGCGTGACTGCAACGCGCCCGCGGCCACCGCCGCTGTTTGTTCGTTAAGGCGTTGCAGCGCCGCCGTTCAACGGGCGGCCGGCAAGGCTTTCAATTTTTTGCAATCCCTCGGGCACGAGCTCTTCGATGATCTGGAAGAAGTTGAGGTCCAGCAGCCGCTGGGCCCTGCGGATCAGCATGGGCGCCGGATGGCTCGGCTCCGTTCGCTCCAGGAACTCGCACGCTTTTTCCAACAACACTTGCACATCTTCACGGGCCGATATTTCAATCTCTTGAATGCGCAGCGGGCGCAGGGCCATTTGCGGTGCCACTGCCACATGCGCTGCGGCTGCGTGCGCGTGCGCCGCACCGCTTGTTTCTTCTGCTCTGCTCACTGCTGAAGCCTGCAGCACTTCGCCGTGCGGCTGCTCCGGCAGCAACTGGCCGACGGTGCGCAGCGACCGTTCGAGCCGCGAAAAATCGGGCGCCCAGCTCTGACCCAGCGCGCGTTCGCAGGTCTCGCGGATGCGCTGCAGGAGTGCCAAAGCCTCACGCAGCGCCACCACGGGTGGCGCTGCCTTGTCGTGCGCGCGGCGTGCGGCCTCGCGCAGGCGGCCGAGGCCACCGGGGTAGTCCACCTGGTCGCTCTTGCTCGAATCGAGCAGCGCCTCGACCTGCCGCAGGCTCATGACGGTGCCGCCGTCTTCGAGCAGCCGCGCATCGCGCACGCTGCGTCCGAGCCCTTCGGCCTCGGCCAATGCGGCCAGCGCGTTCATGCGCGGCAGCGGGTCTTCGTTCGTGCCATCGACGACGCGCGGATGCACGTCGTTCCAGAAAGTCTGCAGCACCGCATCGACCTGGCGCAGCCCGTCGACATAGCCGGGCAAGCCGCGGCTTTCGGTCCATGCGAGCGTGAGCGGCACCAGCACGCGCAAGTCGCGCGTGCGCAGGCACAGCTGCCGTGCGATGCGGTCTACGCGCGCCCAGTCGGGCGGCTCGGCGGGAATGATCGTGTCGCCGAACTGTTGCTCGCGCTTGCCCGTGGCCGCCTGTTGCAACGCCATGAAATCAGCGTCGTATTCCAGATCTTCGCCACAGGGAAGCGGGCCCTCGACAGGCGTCTGCAACAGATCGATCTCGTTCGACAGCAACCACTACTCCCTTGATTTATCCACTCGCGATGGTAGTCATCTTGAGGGTAAGAAGAAGCATGGTCAACCGCAACAGAATGCAAAGTACAGCCTCTGAATTCCAAAGAAGTACATCTGCTTTTAAAGTGCATGAATACGGTCTACAGCAGCTGGCGAGTGGCCAAGTTGCGCATCAGGGCACTGAGGCCGAAAGACCAACGCGGTGCCTGATCTGCATGCACCACGCGGTTGTTCAGTGCGCCCAATTCAGGCGCTGCAATGCGCACATGGTCGCCCACGACGTGCGTGAATCCTTGTCCCGGTCCGTGACGGTCTTGTGTCGGCGCGAACATCGTTCCCAGAAACAACATGAAACCATCGGGGTAGGCGTGATGGCGGTTGAGCGTCTGCGCCACGAGGTCGAGCGGGTCGCGGCTGATCTTCGACAGCGAGCTCGATCCTTCGAGCGTGAAGCCCTCGGGGCCGGTCACGTTCAGCGCCACGGTGATGCGCCGCACATCGGCAATGCCGAAGTGCGCATCGAACAGACGGATGAACGGCCCGATGGCGCACGAGGCGTTGTTGTCCTTGGCCTTGCCCAGCAGCAGTGCGCTGCGGCCTTCGAAGTCGCGCAGGTTGACGTCGTTGCCGAGCGCGGCGCCCAGCGTCTCGCCGCGGCTGTTCACCGCGAGCACGACCTCGGGCTCGGGGTTGTTCCAGGCCGAGTCCGCGTGGATGCCCACGTCGGCGCCGGTGCCCACGGCTGCAAGCACCGGCGCCTTGGTGAAGACTTCGGCGTCAGGGCCGATGCCCACTTCGAGGTACTGCGACCACATGCCCTGCGCGATGAGCACGTCCTTGACCTTCATGGCTTCGGGCGAGCCCGGCACGATGTCGGCGAGGTTGTCGCCCAGCACATCGCCGATGGCCGCGCGCGTGGCCTCGGCGCGCGAGGCATCGCCGCGCGCCTGTTCCTCGATCACGCGTTCGAGCAGGCTCGCGACGAAGGTCACGCCGCTGGCCTTCACGACCTGCAGGTCGCAGGGAGCGAGCAGCCAGGGCTGGCCGCTGTCGCGCATGCTCTCGTCGCTGTTGGCGAGCACGGCCTCGAGCGCGGCGATGCGCGGCGCGCTGCCACTGTGCAGTGCCGCGCGCACGGCTTCGGCCGGCGAACCCTGGCCTTCGAGCAGGTCGCTCATGGTCGGTGCGAGCTTCGACAGGTCGTGCAGGCCATCGCCCTGCACGGCCACCAGCACCGGCCCCACGCCAGGTTGCCAGAGGCGCCCGACAAGGGTGGCGCGCTCGGCGTCGCGGGGCAGGCTGGAAGCGGTCGAAAGGTTCAATGGCATGGCGCGGTATCTCCGTGGATAAGGTTTGCGTGCCATCGTAGCCGCGGCCCAGTGACCACGGCTGCCACGCCTGCCGCGGGTCAGTGGCCCGTCGTGGCCCGCACGCGGGCCACGTCGGCGGGCAGGGTCGGCCAGGCCGCTTCCTGCGGTGCGAAGCGGGCACGCATGTAGCCGGCGAGGTCGGCGATCTGGCGGTCGTCGAGCGCGTCGCGGAACGCGGGCATGAAGCCAATGTCGCGGTGCGCGGGCGCACGCACGCCGTCGAGGATGGTGCGCAGCAGGTTGTCGGGCCGCGCGCTCGTGAGGCTGCTGTTGAGTGCCAGCGGCGTGTTCACGCCCAGCAGCGTGGGGCCGTCGCCGTCGTGGTGGCACGAGGCGCAGGCGCTGTCGAACATGCGCTGCGCGGGGCCGAGCAGTTGGCCCTGCGTGCGCGCGGCGTTGTCGATGGCCTGTTGCGCAAGCGCCTGCGGTTGTGCAACAGGCTCGGGGTTGAACGACCCGAGGTAGACGGCCATCGCGCGCACGTCCGCGTCGGGCACCTGCGCGAGTTCGCGCACCACCTCGGCCATCGGACCGCCGGCGATGCCGTGGCGCGGCGAGTGGCCGTGGCGCAGGTAGCGGTAGAGCGCGTCGGCGTCCCACGGCACGGCAGCCTTCGACAGCTGCGTGAGCGCGGGCGCTTCCCAGCCATCGACCATCGCGCCCGAGAGGAACGCGCCGCCGCCCTGCTCCGCGCCGAGCGCGTTGCGCGGCGTGTGGCAGGCGCCGCAATGGCCCAGGCCGTTGACAAGGTAGGCGCCGCGGTTCCACTCGGCGCTCTGCGTGGGCACGGGCTGCAGCGGCGCGGGGTCGTGGAACAGCGCGTTCCATCCGGCCATCAGCGGGCGCAGGCTGAACGGGAACTTCAGCTCGGACTTGGGCGTTTCCGCGCGCACGGCCGGCATCGACATGAAGTACGCATACAGCGCCTGCAGGTCGTCGTCGCTGGTCTTCGCGAAGGCGGTGTAGGGGAACGCGGGGTACAAGTGGTGGCCGTCGCGCGAGATGCCCTCGCGCATCGCGCGCTGGAAGGCGCTGAACGACCAGCGGCCCAGGCCCGTCTCTGCATCGGGCGTGAGGTTGGTGGTGTAGAGCGTGCCGAAGGGCGTGTCCATGGCGCGGCCACCGGCATTGGGTGCGCCGCCGGGCGCGGTGTGGCACACGGCGCAGTCGCCGAGCGCAGCGAGCACGCGGCCGCGTTCGATGGTGGACTCGCTGTAGACCGGCGCGCTGAGCGACACGGGCGCGATGGCCGAGCGCCAGCCGAGCAGGCCGGCGATGACGCCGAGGCCGCCGATGAAGAGCGCGGCGCCAGTGGCCCACAGGCCCTTGCGACGCGGCCACAGGGCGTTGCTCACGCCTGCGCTCGAGGCCGGTGGTGAAGAGGGGCCGGCGGCATCGCCCTGCACTGGCGGCGGTGGCAGCGAACCCCGATTCAACTCCGCCAGCACCGTCTCCGGCGTGAACGGCGGCGAGCGGAAGCGCACGCCTGTCGCATCGAAGATTGCATTCGCGATCGCCGCCGTCCCCGGCACCGACGACGACTCGCCCGCCCCCAGCGATGGCTCGCCCGGGCGCGGCATGTGCATCACCTCGATCACCGGTACGTCGCGGAAATTGATGATCGGGTAGCTGCCCCACTCGCGGCTCGCGACCACGCCCGAAGGCAACACGCCCGGCAACTGCGCGCCGCCCGGGGCTTCGCCTGGCTGCTGCGGCGCGAACTGCACCTGCTCCTTCAGCGCGCGGCTCGTGGTCTGGATCACGTTGCCGTGCACCTGGTGCTCGACGCCGGCGGGGTTGACGAGCAAGCCCGCGTCGTGCCCCACCACCACGCGGCGCACATGCACCTCGCCGGTCTTTCGATTCACCTCCACGTCGGCCACCCACGCGGCCCATGCGGCGCCGAAGCCCGGCCACTTGCTGTGGATGTAGCGCGCGTATGCAAAGCCCTGGCCGAAGAGGATGTCGCCGCCCTCGCCGAGCCCGCCGTCGGCGTTCTCCTGCGGCCCGGTGCGCATGCGCCAGCCGGCCTTCTGCGCGGTGGCCTGCACGAGCTCGACCGCGCGCGGGTCGTCCAGGTGCCGCAGGCGGAACTGCACCGGGTCGACACCGGCCGCTGTCGCCAGCTCGTCGATGTACGACTCGTGCGCGAACGAACTCGGCAGCGCCGACACGCCGCGCAGCCACGAGGCGCGCACGATCGGCGCCATGTCGTTGACCTTCACGCGCAGGTTGTCGTAGCTGTACGGCGGGCGCGCGGTGCGGTCGCCCATCTCGTAGGCCTGCGCCACGGGCTCGACCGTGCGCGTGAGCAGCAGTGCCAGCGTGGGCGCGCCGTTCGACGGATACGAAGTCTCGAAGTCGTAGGCGGCGACGCGGCCATCGGCCATGAGCCCGCCGTCGATCTCCATGAGCTGCGCCGCGCCCTTGGGTTCCCAGGCGTGCTCCTGCTCGCGCGAGAGCTGCACGCGCACCGGCGCACCCACGGCGCGCGCGAGCAGCGCGGCATCGGCCGCGACGTCGTCGGCGCCGTTGCGGCCGTAGCAGCCCGCGGCTTCCATGCGCACCACGTCGACCTGCACGTCGTCCACGCCCATGAGCTTCGCGAGATCGGCGCGCAGGACGTGTGGGTTCTGCGAGCCGGTCCAGCAGCGCAGCTGCAGGCCGCTGCCGTCGGCAGGCTGCCACTCGGCCAGCGCGCACGACGGGCCGATGGACGCATGCATCTGGTACGGCCACACGTAGGTGCGCGGCATCGGCTGCGCGGCACCCGCGAGGCCGCCATCGACATCGCCCTCGTTCACCAGCAGGCGCTGTGTCGAGGGGTTGTCGCGCAGGGCCTGCGCTACGTTGCTCAGATCGGGCATGCCGGGCCAGGGCTTCCAGGTCACGCGCAGTTCGCGCATCGCCTGCTCGGCGTGTTCCTCGCGTTCGGCGACGATGCCGACGAAGTCGCGCAGCACCACCACGGCGCGGATGCCGGGGATGTGCGCGATCGACGATTCGTCGACCGATTCGAGCGTGTTGCCGATGAAGTCGCCGTGGTCCGCGCCCGCATAAGGCGGGCGCACCACGCGGCCGTGCAGCATGCCGGGCACGCGCATGTCGTGCACGAAGACGAGATCGCCCGCGAGCTTGGCGGGGATGTCCACACGCGCCTGGCGCGTGCCGACGAGGCGGTAGTCGGCGGGGTTCTTGGGCACGGCCTGGGGGTCGAGCCGCAGCACGGTGCGCTGACCTGCCACGAGGTCCGCGTAGTTGACGTGGCGGTCCGGCGCCTCGGCCATGCGCACCACGCCGTGGCGCACCTGCAGCGCATCGACGGCCACGCCGAGCCGTTCGGCCGCGCGCGCGAGCAGCCAGGCGCGCGCCTGCGCGGCGGCCAGGCGCAGCGGCTGCGCGTGGATCTGGATCGACGCGCTCGCGATGGTCGCGCCCTGGTTGGGCGCGCGCGCGGTGTCGCCGAGCATCATGCGCACGCAGGGCATGCCGAGGTCGAGCTCTTCGGCCACGATCTGCGCCAGCGCGGTCTGGATGCCGGTGCCCAGATCGACGTGGCCGTTGAGCGCGCAGACGCTGCCGTCGTCCCACAGCGCGAGCAGCACCTCGTCGCCTTCGATGGGGTTACTGGCGATGAAGGCGGGCTGGCCCTTGGCGGGCGGTGGCGGCGGCGGGGCCTCACGCACCACCAGCAGCACGCCGTCAGCGGCCAGAAATTCCGCGCGCGTCTGCGGCAGGTCGGCGCGGCGCGTCATGCGGCGGGGGCGTCCGGCGGGGCCACGCGCAGGCGCACGGCGGCACGCTGCACGGCGTCGAGGATCTCGATGTGCGTGCCGCAGCGGCACAGGTTGCCCGACAGCTCGCTGCGGATGCGCGCCTCGCTCGCGTCGGGGTCGCGCGCCAGCAGCGCGGCGGCCTGCATCACCATGCCGTTGAGGCAGTAGCCGCACTGCGCGGCCTGTGTGTCTTCGAAGGCAGCCTGCACCGGATGCCAGCGTCCGCGCATGCCAAGCCCTTCGAGCGTGGTGATGTGGCGCCCCGCCATCCCATGCGCGGGAATCACGCAGGACCGCGCGGCCACGCCGTCGACATGCACCGTGCACGCGCCGCACTGCCCGAGCCCGCAACCGTACTTGGGCCCGTTGAGCCCGAGGTCGTTGCGCAGCAGGTGCAGCAGCGTGGCTTCGCGCGGCACGCCCGCGAGCGTGTGCGCCCGGCCGTTGACCTGCAGGTGCAGCGGCTCAGCGCCGCAACTGGCCGTCACGGGCACCGGGCCCCAGGCCCGCGAAGGGTGTGGCCCGCGATCGAAAACTTCATGCGTTGTCTCGTCCGTCGTCGTGGTGTGGTGGTGGTTGCTGCCGTCTGCCGCGGCCCCGGCTGCATCAAGCCGCCTGGATATCGCCCGCCTGGATGCGCTTCACGCCCTTGGCCGTCATCTGCTTCCATGCGGCGGCCAGCGAGCCGTTGAGGTCGATGCCGCGCGTGGCGTCTTCGATCACGTAGGCCTCGAAGCCGGCCTTGCGCGCGTCCATCGCGGTCCAGGCCACGCAGAAGTCGGTGGCAAGGCCCGTGACGAACACGGTCTTGATGCCGCGCGCCTTGAGGTAGCCGGCCAGGCCGGTGGCCGTCTTGTGGTCGGCCTCTTCGAAGGCGGAGTAGCTGTCCATGTCCTTGTGGAAGCCCTTGCGGATGATGAGCTGCGCGGTCGGCACCTTCAGCTTCTTGCCGAGCGCGGCGTCGTCCGTGCCCTGCACGCAGTGGTCGGGCCACAGCACCTGCGTGCCGTAGTTGAGCTTGGTCGTCTCGAAGGGCTTCTTGCCCGAGTAGGTGCTGGCGAAGGAGGCGTGGCCCGCCGTGTGCCAGTCCTGCGTGACGACGATGTTCTGGAACGCGGGCGCCAGCGCGTTGATGACCGGGATCACTTCATTGCCGCCCTTCACCGCGAGCGTGCCGCCGTCGAGAAAGCAGTTCTGCACGTCGACCACGATCAGCGCGGCCTTGCCACCGGGCTTGATCTTGCCGGCCGCGAAAGCGGAGAGGCCGAAACTGCCGAGGCTGCCGACGAGCCCCAGGGCAGCGGCGGACTTCAAGACGGTTCTGCGATGCATGGTGTGGACTCCGGTGGTTGAGGAAAGGAAACGGTCAGACGCTGAGGTAGGCCCTGCGCACTTCTTCGTTCGCGGCCAGTTCGGCCATCGTCGCGTGGTAGCGGATCTGCCCCTTCTCGAGCACATAGGCCCGGTCGGAGACCAGCTCGGCGAAGTGCATGTTCTGCTCCGACAGCAGGATGCTCACGCCCTGCGCCTTGAGCTCGAGGATCATGTTGGCCATCTGCTCCACGATGACCGGGGCCACGCCCTCGGAGGGTTCGTCGAGCAGCACGAGGTAGGGGTTGCCCATCAGCGTGCGCGCCACCGTGAGCATCTGCTGCTCGCCGCCGCTCATGCGCCCGCCCGGGCGGTTGGGCATCTCGCCGAGGTTGGGGAACAGCTGGAACAGGCGCTCGGGCGTCCACAGCGGCGCCGCGGTGCCATCGGCCCACTGGCGCGCGGGCTGCTTGCCGACCTCGAGGTTCTCCATCACCGTGAGGTCGGTGAACACGCGCCGGTCTTCGGGCACGAAGCCCAGGCCCAGGCGCGCCGCATGGTGCGGCTCGCTCTTGGAAATGTCGTGGCCCAGGAAGCGCACGGCGCCGCGGCGCTTGCTCAGCATGCCGATCAGCGTCTTGAGCGTGGTCGACTTGCCCGCGCCGTTGCGGCCCATGAGCGCGACGACTTCGCCGCGCCGCACTTCGAGGTCGACGTCGTAAAGAATCTGCGCGGCGCCGTACCAGGCGCACAGCGACTTGGCTTGCAACAACGGTTCATGCGTGCTCATGCGGCAACTCCCAATGCGGCGGCCTTTTCGGCGATCTTCTCGAAGGTCTTGCCACTGCCGAAGTACACCTCCTGCACCTTCGGGTGGTCGCGGATTTCGAGCGGCTTGCCCTGCGCGATGAGGCGCCCGCGCGCGAGCACGATCATGCGGTCGGCATACGCGAACACCACGTCCATGCTGTGCTCGGTGAAGAGCACGGCCATGCCGCGCTGGATGACGAGGTCCTTGGTGAGCGCCATGAGCGAGTTGCGTTCCTTGGGCGCCATGCCGGCGGTGGGCTCGTCCATGAGCAGCAGCTTGGGCGAGTTGGCCATGGCGATGGCGAGCTCGACGCGCTTCACGTCGCCGTAGGCCAGCACGCTGCAGGGCCGGTCGGCCTGCGCCTTCATGCCAACCTGATCGAGCAGCGCCAGCGCCTCGTCGCGCTTGTGGTCCGCCGCGCGGCGCCACATCGAGAACAGCTGGTGGTCGTGCGAGAGCAGCGCCATCTGCACGTTCTCGACCACGGTGAGCGAGGCGAAGGTCTCGGCGATCTGGAAGGTGCGGCCCACGCCCTTGCGCCAGATCTCGCGCGGCTTGCGGCCCACGAGCTCGTGGCCGTCGAGCGTGATCGAACCCTGGTCGGCCTTGAGCTGGCCGTTCACCATGTTGAAGGTGGTCGACTTGCCGGCGCCGTTGGGGCCGATGAGCGCGAGCAGTTCGCCCGCGGGCAGTTCGAAGCTGATGCCGTCCACGGCCTTCACGCCGCCAAAGGACTTGCCCAGGTTGTCTACTTTGAGAAGGCTCATGCCTTCACCTCCTTGAGCTTGGCGTCTGCTTCATCATGCTTCGGTGCGCGCCACCGGTCGACGAGCTGCTTGATCGACCCGGCAATGCCCTGCGGGAACAGCAGCACCAGGATCAGGATGATGGCGCCGAGCATCGCGCGCCAGTAGTCGGTGTTGCGCGCCACCGTGTCGTGCAGCCAGGTGAAGGTGACGGCGCCGACCACCGGTCCCGCAAGCGTCTGGATGCCGCCCAGCAGCACCATCACGAGGCCGTCGACCGACTTGCCGACCGACAGGCTCTCGGGCGAGATGCTGCCCTTCGAGAATGCATAGAGCGCACCGGCCAGGCCCGCCACGGTGCCGGCGATGACGAAGGCCGCCCACTGCATGCGCTTGACGTCGATGCCGATGGCATCGGCGCGCAGCACCGAGTCGCGGCCCGCGCGCAGCGCATAGCCGAAGGGCGAAAACAGCACGCGGCGCAGCCACCACACGCCCGCGCCCACGAGCACCAGCGTGAGCCAGTAGTAGACCTGCTTGTCCGACAGCCACTCCGAAGGCCACACGCCGGTCAGGCCGTTGCTGCCGCCCGTGAAGCTGTCCCACTGGTAGGTGATGGCCCAGGTGATCTGCGCAAAGGCCAGCGTGAGCATCGCGAGGTACACGCCCGACAGGCGCACCGCGAACCAGCCGTAGACGAAGGCGCCGAGCGCGGCCACCAGCGGCGCGACGACCAGCGCCAGCTCCATCGGCAGGTGCAGCGCGCGCACCAGCAGCGCCGCGCCGTAGGCACCGAGGCCGAAGTACGCGGCGTGGCCGAAGGAGTGCATGCCGGCCGGCCCCATGATGAAGTGCAGGCTGGTCGCGAACAGCGCGGCGATCAGCAGGTCGATCATCAGCACCGTGGTGTAGGGCGAACCGGCCGTGAGCAGCGGCAGCGCGGCGAGCACCAGCGCGAGCCCGGCGGCGGCCACGATGTAGGCGGTGCTCGGGCGGCGCAACGGCTCTTCCTGCATGCCGACGTAGCGGCTCGGTGCCTGCGGCCGGCCGAACAGGCCCCACGGACGCCACACCAGCACGATGGCCATCACGAGGAAGTCGACCATCAGCGTGAGCTTGGAGAACGACACGTCGATGCCGAAGATCTGCACCACGCCCAGCCAGATGCACACGGCCTTGATCTCCGCGATGAGCAGCGCCGCCACGTAGGCGCCGGGCAGCGAGCCCATGCCGCCGACCACCACGACGACGAAGGCGGCGCCGATGGTGTTCAGGTCCATTTCGAGCGTGGCGGGTTCGCGCGGCAGTTGCAGCGCACCGCCCAGGCCGGCGAGCAGTGCGCCGAGCGCGAACACCGCGGTGAAGAGCCACGCCTGGTTGACGCCCAGCGCGCTGACCATCTCTCGGTCTTGCGTGGCGGCGCGCACCAGCGTGCCGAAGCGCGTGCGCGTGAGCAGCAGCCAGACGAGGCCGAGCACCAGCGGGCCGACGACGATCAGGAACAGGTCGTAGGAAGGAAACTGGCGGCCGAGGATTTCGACCGAGCCCTTCAGGCCCGGCGCGCGCGGGCCGAGCAGCTCGTCAGGCCCCCAGAGCCACAGCACCGCGTCCTTGATGACCAGCACCAGCGCGAAGGTGGCCAGCAGCTGGAACAGCTCGGGCGCCTTGTAGATGCGGCGCAGCAGCAGCACCTCGATGAGCGCGCCCAGCACACCCACCGCGAGCGCGGCGATCAGCAGCGCGGGCCAGAAGCCCACGCTCGGGCCGAGCTTCTCGACCAGCGTGTACGCGACATAGATGCCCACCATGAAGAACGACCCATGGGCGAAGTTGACGATGCGCGTCACGCCGAAGATCAACGACAAGCCGGCCGCCACGAGGAACAGCGAAGACGCGCCGGCCAACCCGTTGAGCAACTGAACAACGAAGCCTGAAAAGCTCATAAGGACCCTGAGGAAACTGGAGACACCGCGCCCTGCCCCGCTCGATCGGCGGCGGCAGGCGCGTTGCAGGAGTCGCGCGGGATCAGTCCGCGGGACGCATCTTCTTCACTTCGTCATCCGTCGGCTGGAACTTGGCGCCGTCGAGGTACACGTAGTCGACCATCACGCCCTTGCCGCCGTCGTTCTTGGTCTTGCCGACGTACGCGCCCATGGTGGACTGGTTGTCCTGCGCGCGGTAGCTGATCTTGCCGAAGGGCGTGTCGACCTGCAGGCCCTTGAAGGCCGCGACCAGCTTCTCGGTGTCGGTGCCGCCGGCCTTCTTCACGCCGGCCGCGATCGAGTAGATGGCGCTGTAGCCCACCACCGAACCCAGGCGCGGGTAGTCCTTGAACTTGGCCTGGTAAGCGTCGTTGAAGGCCTTGTGCTCCGCCGTCTTCACGCCGTACCAGGGGTAGCCGGTGACGATCCAGCCGTTGGGTGCCTCGTCCTTCAGCGGATCGAGGTACTCGGGCTCGCCGGTCAGCACGCTCACGACTTCACGGTCCTTGAAGAGGCCACGCGTGTTGCCTTCGCGCACGAACTTGGAGAGGTCGGCGCCGAACAGCACGTTGAAGATCGCGTCGGGCTTGGCATCAGCCAGCGCTTGCGCCACGCTGCCTGCATCGACCTTGCCCAGCGGCGGGGCCTGCTCGGCGACGAATTCGACGTCGGGCTGCACGGCCTTCAGCAAGGTCTTGAAGGTGGCGACCGACGACTGGCCGTATTCGTAGTTGGGGTACACGATGGCCCAGCGCTTCTTCTTGAGCTTGGCCGCCTCGGGCACCAGCATCGCGACCTGCATGTAGGTCGAGGGACGCAGGCGGTAGGTGTACTTGTTGCCGTTGCTCCAGACGATCTTGTCGGTCAGCGGCTCGGCGGCGAGGTAGAAGAATTTCTTCTGCTTGGCGAAGTCGGTGAGCGCCAGGCCCGTGTTCGACAGGAAGGCGCCGGCCAGCACGTCGACCTTCTCGCGCGAGATGAGTTCTTCGGCCACGCGCACGGCGTCGCCGGGGTTGGCGTTGTCGTCGCGGCTGATGAGTTCGAGCTTCTTGCCGTTGACGCCGCCCTTGGCGTTGATCTCGTCGACCGCGAGTTCCATGCCCTTCTTGTAGGGCTCGAGGAAGGCGGGTTGCGCCTTGTAGCTGTTGATTTCACCGATCTTGATCACGCCCTGCGCATGCGCGGGGACCAGGGCCGAAGCCAGCGTGACGACGGAAGCGGCGCAGAAAACATGGCGCAAAGGATTCATCGGGAAGCTCCTTGGTTTCGAACAACAATAAAAACGCGATACGGTGACGATGCGAAGACAGCGCGCGCTCAGCGCAGACCGTCTTCACCCTTGATCTCGCCGACTTGCAGGCCGCCGATGCGCGGCAGCGGGCGGCCGCTGTCGGTGACGGCAACCGCCACCACGATCTCGTTGGCGCGCGGCGCATCGGCCACGCGGGCCTCGATGGCGTCGAAGTGGCTGCGCACGAAGGCCGCATCCTTGTGACCGAGCGGCACGTCGATGGCGGTGCCCAGCGTGCCCTGCTTCTTGGCCGAAGGCACGAGCGCGGCGCCCTTCTCGACCGCCACGCGCAACGGCGCGCCCAACTTGGGATGCAGGATGGCGGCGGCATGCTCCAGTTCGCCGCGCTCGCCGACGATGGCGGCCTTGCCGTAGCTCTGCGCCTGGCCGGGCTCGATGCCCAGCGCCTTCACGGCCTTCTGACCGAGCAGCGCACCGAGCTCTTCGCCGATGGCAATGAGTTCGTCGAGGTTCTCGCTGTAGCGTCCGGCGTAGGGGTTCTCGATCACGGCGATGGCGACGGCGCGGCGCGTGGGCGGCGTGACGTCCTGGCCCATTTCCTTGCGGGTTTCGTCCACCTGGATGACGAGCTTGCGGATGTTGGCGGTCATGTCTGTGTGTTCCTTGTCTTGTCTCTTGTCTTGTGCGGTCAGCGCAGGCCGTCCCACTTGCTGATGTCCTTGGCGAGCAATCCACCGACGCGCGCATGCACGCGGTAGCCCGTGCTCATCGCGAGGATGAAGACGATCTCGTCGGCCATCGGCGCGCCGGGCACGCGCACCTCGATGGCGTCGAACTGGCCGCGCACGTAGCTGGCGTTGATGTTGGTGAGCGGCACGTCGAGCGCGGCACCGGGCGGGCCGACCTTCTTGGTCGAGGGCACGATCGACAGCGCGTTGCCGGGCTGGCCGGTTTTCTCTTCGGCCTTGCCCGCGGTGTAGGCCGCGCGGCTGCCCTTCCAGCCGAGCAGCTCGCGCATCGCGTAGCCGCCGGGCACATGCCACAGCGCGCCGTGCTCCAGCTCGCCGTCGGCACCGACGATGGCGCCCTTGCCGTAGGTGGCGATCTGCTCGAGCGGCACGTCCATGGCGGCGTGCAGCTGGTGCGCCATGTCGACGCCGACCGGGTCGAGCAACGCCATCATCGGCAGGATGTCGGGCTCGTAGCGGCCCGCGAAGGGATTGGTCAGCACCGCGCCGATGGCACCGCGCACCAGCGGTGTCTGGGCGCGCGGCCCGAACTCGTGGTGGATGTGCTCGACATGGGTGAAGACGCGACGGATTTCGATCATGAAAAGGGACCTTGCTTTTCGTTAAGCAAATACTGAACCAACTGCTTCGGGCAGCCGGGCGTCCAGCGACTTCGAGCATAAGGGTTCCACCAGCCGCCACTGCCCCTGGCAAACGAGCAGAACGGCCCACACCAGCCCCCTTTTCTGCAGCGCGTGGGCGCAGGCCGCGCCCGTATCGAGTGCATGGTGCACCTGCGCGGGCGCCAGCGGCGGCACGTCGACAGTGACGAAGGTGTCGCCGAGGTCGCTGTCGTCCTTGCATTCGCTGGCGGGCTTGCGCTGGATGGCGGCGTCGTCGACATCGACGGCGTTGGCGATCACGGTGGCGGCGGCGTCGGCCTGCGCCGCGGTGGCGGCCAGCACCGTCACGCTGTCGGCGATGCCCAGCGAGAAGCTGCGCCCGCGCCAGCCGCTGGTGGCAACGCCCCGCACCGGCTGGTCGGCACGCAGCTCGAACTGGCCGTCGGTGGTGAGCACGGCGCTGTCGCGCCAGTCGAAGCGCGCGAGGTCCGCGAACACGCCCACGCGCGCCGAGTGGCCGGGCGCGAGGTGCAGCGCGATGTCGCCGCCGTTGTTGATCCATGCGCGCTCGATGCCGGGCCGGTCGTAGAAGGCGATGAGTTCCTGCGCCACGCTGCCCGCCACGGCCGCCATGGGCGTGATGAACAACGGCGAAAACGCATCGCAGGCCTCCCACATGCGCTGCGCGACCACGCCACGCGGGCGCTGGCGTGCGGCCACGGGCAGGCGCAGCTGCGGCAGCTCGCGCACGAGTTCGTCCAGCACATGGCCGAAGCGCGCCCAGGCCGCGTCATGCGCGGCCGCGACGGCGTACGGGTCGCCGTGCGCCTCGGCCACGATGTCGATCGGGCCGTGGTTGAAATGCCAGCGGCTCGCGTCGAGCGCCGTGCGTTGGGCGGACATTTTTTCAGCCCAGCATCGGCGCATGGCCGAGCGGCCACGGATTCGCATCGTCGACGACGAGCCATTGCCGCGCCAGCGGTGCGCCGTCTTCCTGCCACGCACCGCGCGCGAGCGCCTGCTCCAGCGGGAAGACGTGCTCCATGTGTCCGCCGAGCATCTCGTAGTCGGCCAGCCGCATGCTGAACTCGATGGGCGCGACGATGGCCGGCGTGGGCACCGTGCCGAAGCTGTTGTCGGGCATGCGCATGACGTCGGCCATCACGGTGATGCCGCCGCCGGGCCACACATAGGCCGGCGCGCCGCCGCAGGTGACGTTGACCAGCGCGCGCTTGATGGCGCGCGTGAGCAGCACCGGGTTCTCGGTGACGCCTGCGCGCAGGCTGCCGCCGGCGCCACCGAGGAACAGCACGGTGCACAGCGAGGGCTCGCAGTTCTCGCCGATGCGATCGACGATGCGGCGCACCTCGGACGGCATCTCTTGCTCGATGGGCTTCAGTGCGTCATCGAGCACGTACCACTGCGCGTGCTCGCCGGTGGTCGAGGTCATGAGCAGGCGCAGGCCGGGGCGGGCCACGCCTTCCTCCCAGCCTTCGATGATCGCGAGCGGATCGGCGATGTCGGTGCCGCCCCAGCCGTTGCCGGGGTTCGCCACCTGGAAGTAGCGCCCCGGCGTGGACTTGCGCCCCAGCATCTGGATGCCCGAGGGCGCCATGTCGAGGCAGCGGCCGGCCTGGTGCTCGGTGAGCACGCCGGTGATGTGGTCGTCGACCACCACCACCTCGTCGGCCACGCCGGCGAACTGGCGCGCGAAGATGCCCACGGCCGCCGAGCCGCAGCCCACGCGCATGCGTTGTTCTTCCACGCCGTTGACGATGGGCGCCTTGCCAGCCTGGATGACGAGGCTGGCGCCGCCGTCGATGGTGCACTCGACCGCCTGCTTGTTGCCCAGCAGCTGCATCAGCTCGGCCGTCATGCGCCCCTCTTTCTTGCTGCCGCCGGTGAGGTGGTGCACGCCGCCCAGCGACAGCATCTGCGAGCCGTACTCGGCCGTCGTGACATGGCCCACGACCTCGCCCTTGTAGCGCACGTTGGCCTGCTCGGCGCCCAGGAAGCGGTCGGTGTCGATCTTCACCTTGAAACTGCAGTAGCTGAAGATGCCTTCGGTGACGACGGTGACCATGTCGACGCCCTGGGCCTTGGAGGCCACGATGAAGGGCGCGGGCTTGTAGTCCGGATACGTGGTGGACGAGCCCACGCCGGTGACGAAGACCTCGTCGGCATGCAGCAGGTCGCCGTTCCAGTCGGGCGTTGCGTCGGCCTCGGCCACTTCGGCGCCGGGGCGATCGAAGGACACGAGCGCCGGTTGTTCGCTGGCGAGCATACGGCGCAGCAGCACCACCGGATCGACGCGCACCAGCACGCCCTGGCGATTGGCGTAGCGGTCGCAGGCGCCGGTGCGGCCGTCGGAGATCTGGCACAGCACGGGGCAGGCGTTGCACTCGACCTTGGCGGTGCTCATCTTCTCGTTGCGCGGCGGCGCCTTGCCGAAGGCGGTGCTGCCGGCCTGCGCAACCAGCGGCATGTCGATGCCGGGCAATCCGTCTGTCTTGGTGTGTTCAGTCATCGGGGCGATCTCGTGGTGGGGTGCTGTCGGAGCGGGTCTTCAGGCTCCGGGGTTTGCAACAAACGTGCCGTGCAGGTGCTTGTGCGGCGGCTGTCGTTTGTGTAGCATCCCCTACACTTTCATGTTGCATTCACTACATCAAAGATCAATGTAGCAAACAGGCCCGATGCTTGCAATGGTGTTTTCTCGCGGTGTTCATCGGGGTTTTTCCGACCAACGACAATGCAGGGTTGCTAGCCGGCCGATGGCGGACGCCCCAAAGGCGTGCATTTCGGCTCAGCCACCTTTCCCTGTCTTCAACCAACACTTGAGTTCTGTATGAGTGCATTCAGCGAAGAACGCGTCCTGAGCGTCCACCACTGGACCGATCGCCTGTTCACCTTCACCACCACGCGCGACCCGGCGCTGCGCTTCTCGAACGGCCACTTCACGATGATCGGCCTGAAGGTCAACAACAAGCCCCTGCTGCGCGCCTACAGCATCGTGAGCCCGAACTACGAGGAGCATCTCGAGTTCCTGAGCATCAAGGTCGAAGACGGCCCGCTCACCTCGAAGCTGCAGCACATCCAGGTGGGCGACACCATCATCGTGGGCCGCAAGCCCACGGGCACGCTGCTCATCGACTACACGCTGCCGGCCAAGCGCCTGTACCTGTTCGGCACGGGCACCGGCCTGGCCCCGTTCATGAGCATCATCCGCGACCCCGAGACCTACGAGAAGTTCGAGCAGGTCATCCTGGTGCACGGCGTGCGCCAGGTCGACGAGCTGGCGTACCACGACCTCGTGACCGACCACCTGCCCAAGCACGAGATCCTGGGCGAGATGATCGCCAAGCAGCTGCTGTACTACCCGACGGTCACGCGCGAGGAGTTCCGCAACCAGGGCCGCGTCACCGACCTCATCGAGAGCAACAAGCTCACCGACGACCTCGGCCTGCCCCCGCTCAACGTCGAGGAAGACCGCGTGATGCTGTGCGGCAGCCCCGGCCTGCTGGTCGACCTGAAGCACATCCTGGAAAAGCGCGGCTTCAAGGAAGGCAACACGAGCACGCCGGGCGACTTCGTGGTCGAACGCGCCTTCGCCGAGAAGTAATGTCGGCCCCCCGGCTTTTCACTCGCTACGCTCGTGTAGCTCCACCCCCCATGGGGGAGGCGCGGTCCGCCTTGGGGCGGCCCGGCGGCGACCGCCTGTGATGGAGCGCAGGCCTGCTTCTGCCAAGCCCCAGCGCCGCACCGGCGTGCGCGAGGCCGCGGCCCAGGCCACGCGCGACAGCATCCTCAAGGCGGCGACCAAGGTGTTCGCCAAGTACGGCTACGACGGCGGCAGCGTGGAGAAGATCTCCAAGGCCGCCAAGTCGTACGACCGGATGATCTATTACTACTTCGGCAGCAAGGAGGGCCTGTTCATCGCGGTGCTCGAGGGCATCTACCAGCGCATGGACGATGCCGAGGCCGCCATTGCGCTCGACGCCTCGCGGCCCGTGGAAGCGCTCACCGAAGTCATCCGCTTCGTGCTCGGCTACTACCGCAAGAACCCCGAGTTCGTCACGTTGCTGAACACCGAGAACCTGCACAAGGGCCGGCACATCTCCAAGTCGCTGCGGGCGCGCGAGTACTCGTCGCGGGCGGTGGCCATCATTTCGGAAATCCTTGCCAGCGGTGCCGCGCAGGGCCTGTTTCGCAGCGACCTCGTGGCGCGCGACATCTACCTGCTGATCGCGTCCACCGGCTATTTCTACACCTCGAACCGGCACACGCTCACCGCCTTCCTCGGTGAACCGATGGAGTCGCCCCAGGCGGTCACGCATTGGGAAGATTTCGTGGTCGAGACCCTGCTGCGCACCGTGCGCGCAGACGACATCCAGGAACAAGACAACACCACCCCACCCCACGACGAGGACACCACGAAATGGCAGAAATCGCAGCCGGCGCAAAGTCGGGCAAGGTCGTCATCAAGAACATAGGGCTGCTGCTCTCGGGCGACATCGACAGGCCCATCCTCGACGCCGACACCCTCGTGGTGAACGACGGCCTGATCGTCGCGGTCGGCAAGGAAAAAGACTGCGACCTCGAAGGCGCGCAGACCGTCATCGACGCGCGCAAGACCTGCGTGGCGCCCGGCCTCATCGACAGCCACGTGCACCCCGTGTTCGGTGACTGGACACCGCGCCAGGGCCAGATCGGCTGGATCGATTCGACGATGCACGGCGGCGTGACCACCATGATTTCGGCGGGTGAGGTGCACCTGCCGGGCCGTCCGAAAGACATCGTCGGGCTGAAGGCGCTGGCCATCACCGCGCAGCGCGCCTTCGACAACTTCCGCCCCGGCGGCGTGAAGGTTCTCGCCGGCGCGCCGGTGATCGAAAAAGGCATGGTGGAGAGCGACTTCAAGGAACTCGCCGAAGCCGGCGTGGGCCTGCTCGGCGAAGTGGGCCTGGGCTCGGTGAAGGCCGGCTACGAGGCGAAAGAGATGGTGGCCTGGGCGCGCAAGTACGGCATCCAGAGCACGATCCACACGGGCGGCCCGTCGATCCCGGGCTCGGGCCTGATCGACAAGGACGTGGTGCTCGAGGCCGACGCCGACGTCATCGGCCACATCAACGGCGGCCACACCTCGCTGCCCGAGGCGCATGTGTGCGAGCTGTGCGAGAAGAGCACGCGCGCCATCGAGATCGTGCACAACGGCAACGAGAAGGTCGCCATCGCGGCGGCCAGGGCGGCGCTGGAACTGAAGTGCCCGCACCGCGTGATCCTCGGCACCGACGGACCCGCCGGCTCGGGCGTGCAACCACTGGGCATCCTGCGCATGGTGGCGATGCTGTCCTCCATCGCGAACATCCCGGCCGAGCTGGTGTTCTGCTTCGCCACGGGCAACACGGCGAAGATCCGCAAGCTCAACTGCGGCCTGATCGAAGTGGGCCGCGCCGCCGACTTCGTCTTCATGGACCGCGCCCAGCATTCGCCTGCGCCGGGGCTGCTCGAAAGCGTGCAGCTGGGCGACATCCCGGGCGTGGGCATGGTGATGATCGACGGCCTCGTGCGCTGCGGCCGCAGCCGCAACACGCCGCCTGCGACGGAGATTCCGGTGGTGGTGTCAGGCGGGCACTGAACGTGCCTGAACGCGCCCGACGGCGGCCTCAGCCACCGTTGCGGTGCGAGCGAAAGACCAGGTAGCGCGCCGACAGAAAGTTGGCGCCCAGGCCCGCGATGCTGCCCAGCGCGACGCCGAGCGCGGCGGCCCAGCGGCCTTCGACCCAGTGCAGCGTCAGCACGTAGGTGCCGTAGTTCAGCACCGCACCGGCCAGCATGGTCGTGAGGTAGCCCAGGTACTCGCGCCAGACCGAGCGCCCCGTGGCGGCCCCGGCCGCGCTCGCCGCGAAGGTGTAGCGGCGGTTGTAGAGCCAGGTGGTGGTGGCGGCGGCCAGGAAGGACACGACGCGCGCGCCGTACCACCCCAGCAGCGGCGCCAGCAGGTAGAGCACCGCCACGTCCACCACGAAGCCGATCACGCCGGCGACGGCGAACGACAGGAACTCGCGCCCGATCTTCATGCCGGCATCAGCGCGCGCGCAAGCTCTCGCGCACGCAGGGCTGCGCCAGGTAGCGCAACCGCTTGGCCTCCTGCCGGCCGAGCGTGACGGTGTGCATCACCACGCCGCAGACAAACGACAGCAGTGCCGCCAGCATCGCGCCGGTGGCGAGCACCGCCGTGGGCAGCCGCGGCACCAGGCCGGTGTGGGCGTAGGTCATGAACAGCGGCACGGCCAGCGCGAGCGCACCGATCGCGAGCACCGCGGCGACGATCGAGAAGAACTGCAACGGCCGCTCGCTGACAAAGAGCTTGCCGATGGTCTTCAGGATGCGCCAGCCGTCGCGGTAGGTCGAGAGCTTGCTGTGCGAGCCCTCGGGACGCGTGCTGTAGGCGGTGCCTTCCTCGGCGTAGGGCATGCGCAGCTCGAGCGCGTGCACGGTGAGTTCGGTCTCGATCTCGAAGCCCTGCGACAGCGCGGGGAACGACTTGGCATAGCGGCGCGAGAACACGCGGTAGCCCGAGAGCATGTCGGTCAGGCCGCCACCGAAGAGCTGCGCCACGGTGCCCGTGAGCAGCCAGTTGCCGAAGCGGTGGCCGGCGCGGTAGGTGAGTGCGTCCTGCCCGTCGTCGACGCGGCTGCCGACCACCATGTCGAGGTTGCCCTCGACCAGTCGCGCGATGAGGCGCGGCGCGGCGGTGGTGTCATAGGTGGCGTCGCCGTCGACCATCACGTAGATGTCGGCTTCGACGTCGGCGAACATGCGCCGCACCACGTTGCCCTTGCCGCGCGCGGCCACGTGCGTGACGATCGCGCCGGCCGCGCGGGCCACGGCGGCCGTGTCGTCGGTGGAGTTGTTGTCGAAGACGTGGATCTCGACGCCGGGCAAGGCCGCGCGGAAGCCTTCGACTACCTGGGTGATGGCCAGGGCCTCGTTGAAGCAGGGAATGACGGCGGCAATGCGCGGCATGGCGGACAGGGAGGCGGATCGGTCGTCGGTCATGGTGCGGTCAGGGGGGCGGTCGCCGGAAGCAGTCGGTAGGCCCGGCTGCCGTCTTGTTCGTGCAGCAAGCCATAGTATTTGTCGAAGTCAGGCCGCACGCTGAGCACTTTCACCATCTCGGGCGACATGACGACGGTGGTGAAGCCCTCGGCGGCCAGCTTGCGCGCCGTGTCGCCGGGCGACAGCAGCAGGTAGTCGCGGTAGCGCCAGCGTCCGAGCGTGTCGCCCCAGATCGGGTTGGGGCCGTAGTAGATCGCCTCGTTCAGCGCGATCTGGTAGACGCGGCCGGTCACGTTGCGGCGCACATAGTCCATGACGCCGTAGCCCGGCACGTGCTTGCGCAGGAAGGCCTCGCGCGCCTCGGGCGTGAGCGAGATCATCGACACCTTGGTGGCCGTCTGCCCGACCGACACGGCGGCCAGCACGGCCAGCAGCAGCACGACGACCCAGTCGCCGACGCCGGCACCGCTGCGCGGGCCGGCGGGTGCGACGGCAGCGGGGGCGCCGCGCAGGCGGCGCACGCCCGCCGCGATCCAGCCGAACAGCACCTGCCAGCCCACGGCCGCCGTCATGGCGAGCAGCGGGAACGAGGCCATGAGGTAGCGCGGGTAGCGCGAGGTCACGACCCACACGGCCACCGAATACAGGCAGAACCAGCCCGCCGCGCGCACGGCGGCGGAGCGCTTCCAGAGCACGCTGAAAGGCGCGAGGAACACCGACCAGATCAGCGCGTTGGGCATCTCGGCGTGGTCGCGCACGTCGGCCACCTGCTGCACGTAGTCGGCCGGCACCCATTCGGTGAAGCCGAACACGCGCGCGCCGATCGGGTTGAAGGGGTCGCCCGTCATGATGGCGTTGCGCGCGTACCAGTAGATGCACGGGATCAGGAAGCACAGCAGCGCGGGCGCCCAGGCCCGCCACACGCGGCGCTCGTGGCGCACCACGAACAGCGCCACCAGCGGCAGGAAGATCAGCGCCTGGTACTTCGAACCCGCCGCCACGCCGAGGCAGAAAGCCGCAAGCGACAGCCAGCGCGTGCCGTCGCGCAGCGGTTCGGACGGTTCAGACTCACGCCACCACCACAGCGCCACGCAGGCCGACAACACGAACAGCGCCACGCCCATGTCGATCAGCGCGTTGGCGTAGTCGCCCATGCCCAGCCAGATGGCTGCGCCGATGCAGGCAGTGAGCCGGTTGGCATGCAGGATGCCCAGGCGGAAGATCATCAGCACCGACAGCGCACCCGCCAGGGCGTTGAGGAAGTGCGGCAGCACGTCGTCGCCCACCTGCAGCGCGGCGGCGTACAGCAGGTTGTAGTTGTACGGGAACCAGGGGTAGCGCAGCCAGTCGTGGATGCCCAGCGTGCCCTGCTGCGCCACGAGGCGTGCATACGGCAGGTGGTACATCAGCTCGTCGAAGGCGGCCGGCGGCGCGAGCGGCGCCACCAGTGCCGGCAATGCGACCAGCGCCAGCGCGATGGCGGCGATGCGCTCGAAGCGGCTCCACGGCGGGGTGGCGGGTGCGGCCGCGCGCAGTGCGCGGATGTCGGCGCGCCAGCCGCGCCACTGCCACGCGGCGGCCACGACGCCCGCGCCGACCAGGCCCAGCGTGGCCTCGCGGCGGAACAGCCCGAAGATCGCCAGCGCCTGGAAGGCACAGATGTACAGGCCGACGCCAAGCGCCGCGGCCATGGCGGCTTCGAGCCAGGCGTCGCGGCGCGACGGGGGACGCAGGCGCGCGAGCACCGCGCGGCCGGCACCCCAGCAGGCGATCACGAAGATCGCGAACTGGGTGTAGTGCGCGGCGGCAAAGATCAGCTTCTGAATATCAACTCCCGTGGCCGGTCACTCCGGTCGCGCCGACCGGCCGGCAGGTTCAAAGGTTCGGCGCCAGCAGGCGCTCGAGCTCCGCTTCGCTCGCATGGCGCCGCGCGGCCTGGTCCTGCAACTGGTCGTGCCCGATCTTGCCGACGTTGAAGTACGTCGCGTCGGGGTGCCCGAGGTAGAAGCCGCTCACGCTGGCGGCGGGCATCATAGCGAGGCTCTCCGTCAGGGTCATGCCAATGTCCGCGCAGTTCAGAAGGTCGAACATCGGGCCCTTCACGCTGTGGTCGGGGCAGGCCGGATAGCCGGGCGCGGGGCGGATGCCGCGGTACTTCTCGGCAATCATGTCCTCGTTGCTGAGGCCTTCGTCGGGCGCGTAACCCCACAGGTCGGTGCGCACGCGGTGGTGCATCGCCTCGGCAAAAGCCTCGGCCAGCCGGTCGGCCAGGGCCTTGAGCATGATGGCGGAGTAGTCGTCGAGGTCGTCGATGAAGAACTTCTCTTTCTTCTCGACGCCCAGGCCGGCCGTGACGGCGAACATGCCGACGTAGTCCTTCACGCCGCTGTCCTTCGGCGCGACGAAGTCGGCCAGGCAGCGGCTGGGGCGCATCACACCGTCGATCACCTGCTTCTCGGTCTGCTGGCGCATGCCGTACCAGGTGAGCGCGACTTCGCTGCGCGTCTCGTCGGTGTACAGCTCGATGTCGTCGTCGTTCACGGTGTTGGCAGGCCAGAAGCCGACCACGCCGCTGGCGCTGAGCCAGCGCCCTTCGATGAGGCGCTTGAGCATGCGCTGGCCATCGGCGTACACGCGCACGGCCTCGGTGCCGACGATCTCGTCCTTCAGGATGGCAGGGAACGGGCCGGCCAGGTCCCAGGTCTGGAAGAACGGGCCCCAGTCGATGTACTTCGCCAGCTCGGTGAGGTCGAAGTTCTTGAACAGGCGCCGGCCGATGAACTTGGGCACGGGCGGTGTGTAGCTCGACCAGTCGACCGGCGTCTTGTTGGCGCGCGCCTTGGCCAGCGGCCACATCGGCACCTGCTTTTTGTTGGCGTGCTGCGTGCGCACCTTGGCGTAGTCGGCGTTGATCTCGTCGATGTACGCGGTGGCCTGATCGGAGAGCAGGCTCTGCGCCACGCTCACGCTGCGCGAGGCGTCGGGCACGTAGACCACGGGGCCTTCGTAGTGCGGCGCAATTTTCACGGCGGTGTGCACGCGGCTGGTGGTGGCGCCGCCGATGAGCAGCGGGATCTTCCTGATGCGGAAGTGGTCGTCCTTCTGCATCTCGCCGGCCACGTACTGCATCTCTTCGAGGCTGGGCGTGATGAGGCCCGACAGGCCCACGATGTCCGCGCCCTCGACCTTGGCCTTCGCAAGAATTTCGTGGCACGGGACCATCACGCCCATGTTCACCACTTCGAAGTTGTTGCACTGGAGCACGACGGTGACGATGTTCTTGCCGATGTCGTGCACGT
Source organism: Variovorax sp. Root473 (assembly GCF_001426505.1). GTDB lineage: Bacteria > Pseudomonadota > Gammaproteobacteria > Burkholderiales > Burkholderiaceae_C > Variovorax. The sequence continues at coordinate 33,460 of NZ_LMEV01000020.1, read as the reverse complement.
CGCCCTTCACGGTGGCGATGATGATCTTGCCCTTGGTGCGCACGTCGCGGCCCGCGGCCTCGTCCTGGCGCTTCTCTTCCTCGATGTAGGGGATGAGGTGGGCCACGGCCGACTTCATCACGCGCGCCGACTTCACCACCTGCGGCAGGAACATCTTGCCCTGGCCGAACAGGTCGCCCACGATGTTCATGCCGTCCATGAGCGGGCCTTCGATCACGTGCAGCGGGCGCCCGCCCTTGGCGAGGATGGCCTGGTAGGCCTCTTCGGTGTCTTCGACGATGAAGTCGGTGATGCCGTGCACCATCGCGTGCGACAGGCGCTGGTTGACGTGCACCGGGTGCTCGGGCGTGCCGCGCCATTCGAGCTTCTTGCTGTCGTCCTTGGCGCCGCTCTTGGCGGTCTCGGCCACTTCGACGAGGCGCTCGCCTGCGTCGGAGCGGCGGTTGAGCACCACGTCTTCCACGCGCTCGCGCAGCGTGGGTTCCAGGTCGTCGTACACGCCGACCATGCCGGCGTTGACGATGCCCATGTCCATGCCCGCCTGGATCGCGTGGTACAGGAACACGGTGTGGATGGCTTCGCGCACGGGGTCGTTGCCGCGGAAGCTGAAGCTCACGTTGCTCACGCCGCCCGACACCTTGGCGCCCGGCAGGTTCTGCTTGATCCAGCGCACGGCGTTGATGAAGTCGACCGCGTAGTTGTCGTGCTCCTCGATGCCGGTGGCAATGGCGAAGATGTTCGGGTCGAAGATGATGTCTTCGGGCGGAAAGCCCACCTCGTCGACCAGCACGCGGTAGGCGCGCTCGCAGATCTCGATCTTGCGTGCGTAGGTGTCGGCCTGGCCCTTCTCGTCGAAGGCCATGACGACCGCGGCGGCGCCGTAGCGCTTGACCAGCTTGGCCTCGTGCTTGAACTTGTCGACGCCCTCCTTCATGGAGATGGAGTTGACGATGCCCTTGCCCTGGATGCAGCGCAGCCCGGCCTCGATCACGTCCCACTTCGAGCTGTCGACCATCACCGGCACGCGCGCGATGTCGGGCTCGCTGGCAATGAGGTTCAGGAAGCGGACCATGGCGGCCTTGCTGTCCAGCATGGCCTCGTCCATGTTGATGTCGATCACCTGCGCGCCGTTCTCCACCTGCTGGCGCGCGACGGCCAGGGCGTCCTCGAACTGGCCGTTGAGGATCATGCGCGCGAAGGCCTTGGAGCCGGTGACGTTGGTGCGCTCGCCGATGTTGACGAACAGCGAACCTTCGCCGATGGCGACCGGCTCAAGGCCGGACAGCTTCATGGGAGGGGGAGCGACGGGAGCGGAAACGGATGCGGGAATCTGGGACATGGCCTCACCTGCGGAAGAGTCGAACAGGCGAGCGTCGTTGTCGCCCCAAGCCTGACGATTCGCCTCTGTGGCGAACCGCTGCAACGCTCCTTGGGAAGTCGCGCATTTTAGGTCGATTCGATGGCGCCCTGGGAAAACCCCAGTTTTCATTCCTGCATGCGTCAACAGAATGCGCCCACCGTTTCCGAACGAACGTTCGTGTTTTTAACCAGACGTGAGGGAGAGCGCCAGATGGTCAGGAAGTCGATTGCCCGGTTGCAGCATGCAGCCACCCCGATGCGCGCCGTGGCCCTGGGCTGCGGTCTCCTGGCCGCCGCGGCCCTCACGGTTCTCGCGGCACCGGCCCGTGCCGCGGCCAGCGGCACGGCCACGCGCGTCGAGGCCTTCGTCACCTCCGACATGGCGAAGACCAAGTACCCGATCGTGCTGGTCCACGGCCTGCTGGGCTTCGACAACCTGCTGGGCGTCGACTATTTCTACGACATCCCCGGCCAGCTGGCCGGCGCGGGCGCCAAGGTGTACGTGGCGCAGGTGTCGGGCACCAACACCTCCGAGATCCGCGGCGAGCAGCTGCTGCAGGAGCTCAAGACCATCCGCGCGCTCGAGCAGAACCCCACGCTCAAGTTCAACCTCATCGGCCATTCGCAGGGCTCGCCCACGGTGCGCTACGTGGCGGCGGTGGCGCCCGACATGGTGGCGTCGGTCACGTCGGTGGGTGGCGCCAACGGTGGCTCGAAGGTGGCCGACCTGCTGGCCAGACTGCCCGAAGGCGGCATCGCCCAGACGCTGGTGGTGAAGGCGGTCGGGCTGCTGACGGGAATGATCGGTTTCCTCTCGGGCAAGGACCCGAGCCAGCTGCCCGAGGTGCCGCTGAACGCACTGGCCTCGCTCACGACGGCGGGCGGCGCGGCCTTCGACGCCAGGTTCCCGCAGGGGCGCCCCGCCGCGGGCTCGTCGTGCGACGTGAAGAGCGGCCCGGCCGTCGTCAACAACGTGCGCTACTACTCGTGGTCGGGCGTATCGACCAGCTTCAACCTCTTCGACCCGAGCGACACGGCGCTCTCGACGCTGGGCAGCCTGTTCTTCTTCGGCGAGGCCAACGACGGCCTGCTCGCGGTCTGCACCACGCGACTGGGCACGCACCTGGGCGACTACCGCCAGAACCACCTCGACGAGGTGAACCAGGCCTTCGGCAACACCTACGGCAGCCAGTTCCCGTACTACGAGAAGAAGCCGCCAGCGCTGTTCAGGGAACAGGCTGCCCGACTCAAGAGCGCGGGACTCTGAGGACGCGGTCCATGCGCGGCGTGGCCTTGACCATCGGCGCGGTCGCGCTGGTGGCCGCGGGAACCGGCTGGCTGGCGCTCGGCCCCGAGGCGGTCGAAGCGCCACGGGCCGCCGCGCCCCGCGCCACGGCGGCGGTCGCAGCGCCCACCACGCCCCGTCCCGCGCAACCAGCCGCCGCCGCCCCGGACGCCCTGCTCACCAGCGGCCTCATCACCCTCTTCGACCAGGTGCTCGCCGAAGCGCAGGCCGACAGCAAGGCCACGCTCATGGCCCGCGCGCCCGCCCTGCTCGCCAAACACCTGCGCGAAGACTGGCGCGTGCGTGCGCTGGGCCTGCTGGAGCGCTACGTCGACATGCAGGAAACCCTGCGCACGCTGCAGCCGCCCGCGCCCGGCGACCCGGCCTTCCTGCGCCGCAGCCTGGAAGCGCGCGAGGCCGTGCGCCGCCAGTACTTCGCGCCCGAGGAAATCGAAGGCCTGTTCGGCGACCAGATCCGGCAGGACCAGTTCATGGCCGAGAAGATGGAGCTGCTGTCCAACCCCGACCTCACGCCCGAGCAGCGCGCGGCGGCGCTGGCGCAGAGCGAGCAGGCCTGGCTGTCGCCTGCCCAGCGCGAGGTGCGCAAGGACGCGGTGGCCCATCTCGACGTGATGCGCCAGACCGAGGCGCTGCAGACGCGCGGCGCGAGCCCCCAGGAGCGCTTTGCCGCGCGCAGCGAGGCCTACGGCTACGAGGTGGCGCGCGGCCTGGCCACGCTCGACCAGGAAACGCAGGAGTGGAACGCCCGGCTCGACCGCTATGCCAACGCGCCCGAGGCCGAGCGGGCCGTGCTGCGCGAGACGCTCTTCAACGAGAACGAGCGCTTGCGCCTGAGCGGGGCCCTGGCGATGCGCTCGGCCGCCGCGCCAAGGCCGGCGAAATAAGCCGGATCGATGCCGCCTTACGCAGGCTGCGCTTCCCCCATCGCCGAAGCCGGCAGGCCGAACACGCGATCGAAGGCCCAGTTGAAGGCGAAGGTGTAGACCAGGAAGAACACCACCAGGCCCAGGTCCATCACCAGCGCCTGCCAGAGCGACACGCCCAGGCCCCAGGCCAGCATCGGCACCAGGAACGCGATCAGGCCGCCTTCGAAGCCGATGGCGTGGGCGATGCGGCGCTTCAGGCTGCGCCCGCGCACCGCCTGGCGCGATTCCCAGCGCTCGAACAGGGCGTTGAACGTCAGGTTCCAGATCACGGCGATGACCGAGGCACCCACGGCCAGCAGGCCCGAGTGGCCCAGCCCCGCGTCCGACATCAGGGCCAGGCCGGCGCTGGCCGCCACGATGGCGATGCCCTCGTAGAGGGAGATGTAAACGATCCGGCGCTGAATGCCCTGCATGAATTTCTCTGTGTGTTTGACTGCGATGGGTGGACTTTATTTGTGTTTTACTGATATAAAAAGTTAACTTATTTCAGTTTTATTGATAGATCGGACAGATCGGGCACGCCATGGCTTTCTCCAGCGACAACGTCGAGGTCTTCCTGGCCGTGATCGATCACGGCTCCTTTTCAGCCGCCGCCCGGGCGCTGCGCAAGGTGCCGTCGGCCGTGAGCATGGCCATCGCCAACCTCGAGGCCGAACTGGCGCTGCCGCTGTTCGACCGCAGCGGCCGCGAGCCCCAGCCCACCGCTGCCGCGCGCTCGCTCGAACCGCAGGCGCGACTGCTCGCGGCCCAGCTGCGGCAGCTGCAGGTGCAGGCGCTGGCGCTCACGCAGGGACTGGAAGACCGGCTCACGCTGGCCATCGCGCCCGAGCTGCTGGCCGCGCCGTGGAGCGGGCCGCTGGCTGCGCTGGCCGACGACTACCCGCTGCTGCAGGTCGAGGTGCTGGCCGCGCCGCAGGCCGATGCATTGGCGCTGTTGCACAGCGGCCGGGCCCAGCTGGCGCTGGTGTTCGAGCGCCCCAGCCTTGACGGCCGGGAGGGCTTCCAGGAGGTCGGCAGCGACACCATGGTCGCGGTGATGGCGCCCGACCACCCGGTGTTGCGCGCCGCGGCCGGCGAGCGCCTGCGCGAGGAGCACCTCACCAACACGCGGCAGATCGTGGTCGCCGGGCGCGACCTGGGCACCAGCGACCCGCGCTTCGTGTTCGCGCGGCATGTCTGGCGCACCGACAACGCGCTGGCCGCGCTGAGCCTGATCACTGCCGGGCTGGGCTGGGGCTGGCTGCCGCGCAACTTCGCGCGGCCGCATGTGGCGGCCGGCGCGCTGGTCGAGATTCCGTTCGAGAACCTCAGCAACGGGCTTGACCTGTGGGTGGATGTGGTGTGGTCGCGCGAACGGCCGTTGGGCCTGGGCGCGCAGCGCTTCGTGGCGCTGATCGCGCGCGACCGGCAGGCGGCCGCCGGCATCGAGACGCCGACCGTCTGACCCTGCTCAGGACCGGCCGTGGCCGTGTCCACCTCCGCCGCCGTGCCCGCCACCACCACCACCCCCGCCGTGCGGACGCCCGCCTCCACCACCACCGCCCCCACCGGGCCGGCCCCCGCCCGGATGCGGATGCGACACGCCCGGCGGCGGTCCGGGCCGGAAGCCCGGCTGTGGCCGCGGTGGACGGAAACCGGGGTCGACGGGCGGCCGGTAACCCGGCCCACCGGGCGGGCGAACGCCCGGGCCATGCGGTGGCCGGACGCCGGGCCCGTGCGGCGGTCGCACGCCCTGCCCCGGCGGCCAGGGCCGCGGCTGCCAGGCCGGGCGCACAGGCGGCGGCGGGCGCCAGCCCGCGATCGGCGGCGGTGGCCGCTGGCCCCACCAGCGCCGGTCGCCGTACCAGGGGCGGTCGCGGTAGTAGTCGGCCCAGTAGCTGCCAATCACGAAGCTCACGATGGGCACGCCGATGACCGCGCCGTAGGTGGCCAGCGGCACGCGCTGCTGCTGGTAGGCGTAGTCGAGGTTCCTCGACCAGACCCAGCCGCGCCCGCCGTCAGGCAGCACCACGTCGCACCAGCCGTAGCCGCTGGTACAGCCGACCACGTCGACCGGCTGCCCCGGCCCGAGCCGTGCCACCAGCGGGTAGTCGCCCGAGGGCCCGGCGCGCAGGTTGACCGCGCCGCGCGTGAAGGCCTGCTGCGCCGCCGCCGCAAGCGGCAGCAGCAAGACGAGCGCGCCCAAGGCAGCGCGGCGCAAGAAGGATGTGGCGTTCATGGGAGGCTCCTGTGCGCGCCAGCGTAGGCGCGGGGCGGGGAGCCGTCAATCAGCCGAAGGCGCGCACGGCGCCTGGCTTCAGGCAGCTTCCTTGTAGAAGCCGTTTGTGTTCAACAGGCGCCCCTTGGCAGGCGCCACCGCCGCGCCGATCGCCGCGATGTGGTCCGGCGTGGTGCCGCAGCAGCCGCCCACGATGTTCACCAGCCCCTCGGCCGCGAACTCGTGCAGCAGGCGCGAGGTGACGTCGGGCGTCTCGTCGAAGCCCGTGTCGCTCATCGGATTGGGCAGGCCGGCGTTCGGGTAGCAGCTGATGTAGGTGTCGCCCGCCACGCGCGCCAGCTCCTGGATGTAGGGGCGCATCAGCGTCGCGCCCAGCGCGCAGTTCAGGCCGATGGCCAGCGGCTGCGCATGGCGCACGCTGTGCCAGAAGGCGGTGACGGTCTGGCCGCTGAGGATGCGGCCCGAGGCGTCGGTCACCGTGCCGCTGATGATCAGCGGCAGGCGCTGCCCGCTGTTGTCGAAATACTCGTCCACCGCGAACAGCGCGGCCTTGGCGTTGAGCGTGTCGAAGATGGTTTCGACCAGGATCACGTCGGCGCCGCCTTCCACGAGCGCTTCGGTCTGCTCGTAGTACGCCGCGCGCAGCGATTCGAAATCGACATTGCGTGCGCCCGGGTCGTTCACGTCGGGGCTGATGCTGGCGGTCTTGGGCGTCGGGCCGAGGGCGCCGGCCACGAAGCGCGGCTTGTCCGGCGTGCTGTACTTGTCGCAGGCCGCGCGCGCCAGCCTGGCCGATTCGAGGTTCATCTCGCGCGCCAGGTGGGCCATCTTGTAGTCCTCCTGCGCGATGGTGGTGGCGCCGAAGGTGTTGGTCTCGATGAGGTCGGCGCCGGCCGCGAGGTAGGCCTCGTGGATGTCGGTGATGACGTCGGGGCGCGTGAGCGAGAGCAGCTCGTTGTTGCCCTTCACGTCGCGCTCGAAATCCTTGAATCGCTCGCCGCGGTACTGCTCTTCGGTGAGCTTGAAGCGCTGGATCATCGTGCCCATCGCGCCGTCGAGGATGGCAATGCGCTGGGCGAGGATGCCAGGCAGGGCCTGGCCGCGGGTGTAGACAAGAGGCTTCATAGCCCCCTATTCTCGCTCGCCCCCAGGCTCCGCGGCACTTCGTGTCCGCTTCTCCTCCCCCCTACCGGGGGCAACGCCGATCGACCGGCAAAGCCGGATCGATGGCGTTCCACCTGAACGCGAAAGCGGCCGGCTCAACGGCTCTCGACGAAGGCCAGCACCGCCTCCAGCATCCGGCGCACGTGCGGCTTCACGCCCGCGGCCACGTCGGGCAGGTAGTCGAAGGGCAGCGCTTCCTGCATGTAGCTCGACTGGGTCATCTCCAGCTGCACCGCGTGCACGCCGCCGGCCGGGTTGCCGTACTGGCGCGTGATGTGGCCGCCCTTGAAGCGGCCGTTGAGCACGCCGGTGTAGCCCGGCGCCGATTCGGCGATGCCGCGCAGCGTGGCGGCCAGCACGGGGTCGCAGCTCTTGCCGTCGGCGGTGCCCAGGTTCAGGTCGGGCAGCTTGCCTTCGAAGAAGCGCGGCAGCACCGAGCGGATCGAGTGCGCGTCCCACAGCGCGACGGTGCCGTGCGCGGACGTCAGGCGGTCGAGCTCGGCCTGCAGCTGCTGGTGGTAAGGACGCCAGACGGCGTCGCGGCGTTCGGCGATCTCGGCGTCGGACGGCTGCTCGGCGGCGTTCGCGTAGACCGGCGTGTCGTCGAAGGTGTCGACCGGGCACAGGCCGGTGACGCTCTGGCCCGGGTACAGGCTGGCACCGTCCGGCGGACGGTTCAGGTCGACCACGTAGCGCGAATGCGTGGCCACGAGCACCGAGGCGCCGAGTGCATCGGCAAAGTCGTAGAGCTGTTCGAGGTGCCAGTCGGTGTCGGGCACATGGCGTGCCTCGTCGGTGAAGCGCGCGGCCAGCGCGGGCGGCACGTGCGTGCCGACGTGCGGCATGGAAATCAGCAGCGGGCGCGTGCCCTGGCGAAAGCGGAACGCCGGTTCGGTGGTGGTGAAGAGGGGCATGGGTGAATTCTCAGTCCTGCAGGAGTCGAGTGCGCGCGGCCACGAAGGCCGACACGGCCTCGTCATGCAGCACGTGGCGGCCAGCGGCGACGCGCGCGCGGCCCGCCACCCAGACCGCATCGACGGCCGAGGTACGGTGGCTCGCGAACACATGGGCCGAAAGCATGTCGGGTGCCGACAGGCCCTGCAGCGCGACATGCGCCGCATCGAGCACGACGAAGTCGGCCTGCTGGCCCGCGGCGAGTCCGCCCACCGCGCGCGCCGAGGCCTGCGCGCCGCCCTGCACGGCCTCGAGCGTGAGCGCGGTGGCCACGTGCGGCTGCGCCGCGCTGGCGCCGACGTTGCGCTGGCGTTTGGCCAGGCGCTGGCTGTATTCGAGCATCAGCAGCTCCTCGGCCGCGTTGACGCTGGCGTGGCTGTCGGAGCCCACGCCCCAGGCGCCGCCATGGCTGCGCCATTTCGCGAAGTCGAAGATGCCGTCGCCCAGGTTGGCCTCGGTCGTCGGGCACAGGCCCGCGACGGCGCCGCTGCGCGCGGCGTATTCGTATTCGGCGTCGTTCATGTGCGTGGCGTGCACGAGGCACCAGCGCGCATCGACGCGCGCGTGGTCGAGCAGCCATTCGACCGGGCGCAGGCCGCTCCATTCGACGCAGTCGTCCACTTCCTTGGTCTGCTCGGCGATGTGGATGTGGACCGGCGCCGTGCGGTCGATGGCATCGAGACCGGCAAGCGCCTCGTGCAGCGCGTCGGGCGGCACGGCGCGCAGCGAATGCGGCGCCAGGCCCAGGCGCGCGCCCTGCGCATCGCAGTCGGGCTTGAGCGTTTCGAGCAGGCGCAGCATCGACTCGGTCGAGCGGATGAAGCGGCGCTGCCCCTCGGTGGGCGGCTGGTCGCCGAAACCGCTGGTCTGGTAGAGCACCGGCAGCAGCGTGAAGCCGATGCCGGTGGCCTGCGCAGCGCGCAGCAGCGCGCGGCTCAGCGCCGCGTCGTCGGTGTAGGGGCGCCCGTCGGTGTCGTGGTGCACGTACTGGAACTCGCACACGCTGGTGTAGCCCGCCTCGAGCATCTCGGCATACAGCCAGGTCGCAATGGCTTCCATGTGCTGCGGGCCGAGACGCGCGGCAAAGCGGTACATCAGCGTGCGCCAGCTCCAGAAACTGTCGGCAACGCCCCCTGGCGCCGACAACGTCGGCACCTCCCCCCGAGGGGGGCGAGAAAGCTCGGGGCGGCCCGTCGCTTTCTCTGGTTCGGCACGGTGCTCGGTCAGGCCCGCGAAGGCGCGCTGGAAGGCGTGCGAATGCAGGTTGGGCATGCCGGGGATCACGGGACCTTGGGCGGCTTGCGCATCGGCAGGGCGTTGTGCGCCGGCCTGCACCTGCGTGAGCTGGCCCGCGTCGTTCCACGTCAGCAGAACGTTCCTGGTCCATCCTTCGGGCAGCAGCGCGTCGGCTGCGAAAAGCGTGTGTGTCATTCGGTGGCTCCGATGGCGATGCGCCCCTGGCGCACCACGGTGCGCACCGGCTGTTGGCCGAACCAGTAGGCCAGCTCGGCCGCATCGTTCAGGTTCCAGAGCACGAAGTTGGCGGGCATGCCGGGCGCGATCGCGCCGTGCGTGGCCTGCAGGCCCAGCGCGCGCGCGGCATGCACGGTGACGCCGGCCAGCGCCTCGGGCACGGTGAGGCGGAACAGCGTGCAGGCCATGTTGATCATCAGCAGCAGGCTCAGCGTCGGCGAAGTGCCGGGGTTGTGGTCGGTCGACACGGCCATCGGCACGCCCGCGGCGCGCAGCGCGTCGATGGGCGGCAGGTGCGTGTCGCGCAGCGTGTAGTAGGCGCCGGGCAGCAGCACGGCCACGGTGCCCGACTGGCGCATGGCCGCGATGCCCTCGGCCGACAGGTGCTCGATGTGGTCGCACGAGAGCGCCCCGTAGCGCGCGGCCAGCGCGGCGCCGCCCATGTCCGACAGCTGCTCGGCATGCAGCTTGACCGGCAGGCCCAGCGCCTTGGCGGCCTGGAAGACCTGCTCGGTTTCCTCGAGCGAGAAGGCGATGCGTTCGCAGAACACGTCGACCGCGTCGACCAGCCCTTCGGCCGCGAGCGCGGGCAGCATCTCGTGGCAGACGAGGTCGATGTACTCGGCGCTGCGACCTGCATATTCCGGCGGCAGCGCATGCGCACCGAGGAAAGTGGTGCGCACGGTCACGCCGTAGGCTTCGCCCAGGCGACGCGCCACGCGCAACTGCTTGCGCTCGTGTTCGAGCGCCAGGCCGTAGCCCGACTTGATCTCGATGGCGCAGACGCCATCGGCCAGCAATTGTTCGAGACGCGACGCGGCCTGCGCGAACAGCGTGTCCTCGTCCGCTTCGCGCGTGGCGCGCACCGACGAGACGATGCCGCCGCCGGCCTTGGCCACTTCTTCGTACGTCGCACCCGCGAGCCGCATCGCGAACTCGTTGGCGCGCTGGCCGCCGTAGACCAGGTGCGTGTGGCAATCGACGAGGCCGGGCGTGACGAGCGCGCCGCCGCCGTCGTGCGGCGCGAGCCCCGCGAACTCGGCGGGCAGATCGGCGCGCGCACCGACCCAGCGGACCGCGCCCTGCGCGACCACGAGGGCGGCGTCGGCATCGGGCGCCAACGTGACGCCGGGCGCCGCACCGGGCGCCAGGCGCAGGCCGGTCCACAGGCCGTCGGCCGAGGGGAATTCGCTCGCGGGTTTCATCGTCATCCTTTGTCCTCTTGCCGGTCAGGCCGGCACGAAGCGCACGGCCACGAGCCGCGCGTCGTTGCTCGCCGGTGTGGCTTGCCACGCTGGCGCGGCGTCGGTCCAGCACAGGCCCTCGCCTTCGCCCAGGCCTTCGTCATTCAAGCGCCAATCGCCGCGCAACGCCAGCAGCACGCCGTGCGCTGCGGGCGCGATGTCGGCGACGTGGTCCAGCACCTGCACATCGGCGCGCCACTGGCCACTGCGCGTCATCACGTTGAAGTCGTTCGAGGCGCCGCCGAGCAGCGTGCAGTCGATCGGGTCGTCGCCGGAAAAGGCGAAGGGCTGGTGCGGCACGTCGAGCCGGTGTGACACGCGGCCGTCGTGCGTGAACAGACGCACGCCGTCGCCTTCGAGCAGCATGATCTGCCGCTCGACACCGGGGAACACCGAGAACGGACCGGGCGACGCGATGGTCGCAATGCTCACGCGCCAGCCGAAGCTGTCGAGCCCCGCGCCGGGCGGCCAGCTGGCGATTTCCTGCGTGGTGCCGCCGCCGTTCTTCCAGGGCGTGGCGCACAGGGCCGCGCGCGAAAAGCGCTGCACGCTCATCGCATCAACCCGCCCTGGCGCAGGCGCTGCTCGAAGTGGCGCAGCACCAGCGTCATGGTGCCCGTGAGCACGAAGTAGACGACCGCGATGGCAAGGTACACCTCCAGCGAGCGGTACGACACGCTGATGATCTTCTGCCCTTCGTGCATCACGTCGTGAATGGTCAGCAGCGACACCAGCGCCGAGTTCTTGATGAGCGCGATGAACTCGTTGCCCAGCGGCGGAATCATGCGCACCACGGCCTGCGGCAGCACGATCTCGCGCATCGCGGTGGCCGGCGTCATGCCCAGCGACTGCGCCGCCATGGTCTGGCCCTTGTCGATCGACTGGATCGCGCCGCGCACGATCTCCGACACATAGGCGCCCGAGTACACGCCCAGCCCCAGCACGCCGCACAGGAAAGCGGGCAGCAGGATGCCGAAGTGCGGCAGGCCGAAGAACAGGATGAACAGCTGCACCAGCAGCGGCGTGCCGCGAATGGCCGCCACGTAGGCGGTGCACACGCCGTAGATCCAGCGCCGCTTCGGGTTCAGCCGGCCGATGCCGGCCAGCAGGCCCAGCACGCAACCGAGCGCCAGCGCGCAGGCGGTGATCTCCACCGTGACCAGCGCGCCGCGCAGCAGGTCGGGCCAGCCCTGCCAGACGGGCGAGAAATCGAGATCCATGGCCCGCTTACTTGGTGTTCGCGCTGAACCACTTCTTCACGATGGCCGCATACGTGCCGTCGGCCTTCAGCTTCTCGATCGCGCCGTTCACGGCCTTGGTCAGCTCGGGCGTGTCCTTGCGGATGGCCATGCCGTATTCCTCGGTGGTGATCTGCTCGTCGAGCACCTTCAGGCCGCCGCGCGTGCGCACGTACTGGAAGGCGGCGGGCTTGCCGGTGACCGCGGCGTCGGCGCGGCCGATGTCCACGAGGTTGAACATCTCCTGGTTCTTCTCGACTTCCATCAGCTGCACCTGCGGGAATTTCTCCTTGGTGTAGGCCACCGACTTGGTGCCCACCTGCACGCTGACCTTCTTGCCGTTGATGTCGGCCGGCTTCTTGATGGTCGTGTTGTTGTCCTTCACCATGACCACGAGGCCGCCCGCGTAGTAAGGCACGGTGAAGTCGACGACCTTCTTGCGCTCGTCGGTGATGTAGATGCCCGAGACGGCCATGTCGAAGCGCTTCGAAATGAGGCCCGGCACGAGGCCCTTGAAGTCGATGTCGATCCACTCGATCTTGCGGCCCAGCGTCTTGCCGATCGCTTCCACCAGCTCGACGTCGAAACCGGTGCGCTTGCCGTTTTCCACGAACTCCATCGGCGGGAAGGTGGCGTCGGTGGCCACGCGCAGCGGCTCGCCCTGGGCTTGTGCAGCGCCAGCGAAACCGAGGAAGGCGAAGCCGGACAGGGCGGCGGCGACGAGGGTGCGACGGGTGTTCATGGGAGGGCTTTCGTGGAGGTGAGGAGAAAGAAAAAAAGAAACAGCACGGCTACTGCAGTGCGCGCGAGATGCGGGCCGCCGTGACGACGGTCATGTGGACCAATGCAGCTTCCATGCCTTCGACACGCGTGAGCGGTGCCATCAGCGTGATCGCCCCGCGCAGGCGCCGGCCCGCGGCCAGCACCGGCGCGCTCGCGCCCCACACGCCGGCATCGACCTCGCCGTGCGTCACGGCATGGCCGGCCGCGCGGATGGCGTCGAGTTCGGCGGCGCGCTCGGCGCGGCGTTCGGGCGCTTCGTCCAGGCCGTCGAGCAGCAGGTCGCGCGTGTCGGCCGGCGCGTGCGCCAGCAGGCACTTGGCGCTGGCGCCGTCACGCGCGGGCACGCTGCGGCCGCGGTCGAAGGAGCAGCGCAGCGACTGTTCGCTGTCGATCATCTCCAGGCACACGACGCGCTCGTTCACGAGGGTGACGAGCGCCACGCTCTCGTGGCTTTGCTGCGCCAGCGCGCGCATGTCGACGCGCGCAGCCATCACGAGGTCGGAGTTGCCGTCGAAGCCGCTGGCCAGTTGCACGCTCACGGGCCCCGGCGAGTAGCGGCCCTCGGACTCCATCACGAAGCCCCAGCGGCGCAGCGTGGCGACCTGCCGGTACAGCGTGCTCTGCGACAGGCCCGTGGCCTGCACCAGCTCGGCCGCCGTCATCGCCACCTTGCTTTGCGCCAGCACCGACAGCACGAACAGCGCGCGGTCGTTGTGGGCGGGAGCTTCAAGCGGAGTCGTCATCGGGGGCAATCGCTGGGCGGTCGAAAGTGGATGCGGCGTGCAGTATCTTGCTCGCCGTTCCCACGTCCAAGCCCGAATTCCCACGCGATGGGAATGAGCGCGTTTTTTCTTTCTACCTTCGTCTTACCCGGCTCAGCCCACGAGCCGCGGAAAGAGCGCGTCGTCCATCGGCGCACCGGCCGGCAGGCGCTCGGCCAGGCCCGGGAAATCGGGCGAGGTCTTCCAGCTGCGGGGCGCGTGGCGGATGTCGTCGCCCAGGAACCGCACTGAGAACACGCGGCGCTGCTGATCGGAAGCATCGAGAGCCATCGTCGGGCCACCTTCTTTTTTGGGTGTCGGTGACCCGCTTTTTTTACTGCACTCGGCGAGTCACTTGACCATCGGCAGCTTCAGGCCCTGCTTCTTCGCCGTGGCAACCGCGATGTCGTAGCCCGCGTCGGCATGGCGCATGACGCCGGTGGCCGGGTCGTTGAAAAGCACGCGCCCGATGCGCTGGGCCGCCGCGTCGGTGCCGTCGCACACGATCACCACGCCCGAGTGCTGCGAATAGCCCATGCCCACGCCGCCGCCGTGGTGCAGGCTGACCCAGGTGGCGCCGCCCGCGGTGTTGAGCAGCGCGTTGAGCAGCGGCCAGTCGCTCACCGCATCGGTGCCGTCCTTCATCGCCTCGGTCTCGCGGTTCGGGCTCGCGACCGAGCCGGTGTCCAGGTGGTCGCGGCCGATGACGATGGGTGCCTTCAGTTCGCCGTTCTTCACCATCTCGTTGAAGGCCAGGCCGGCGATGTGGCGCTCGCCCAGGCCCAGCCAGCAGATGCGCGCGGGCAGGCCCTGGAACGCGATGCGCTCACGCGCCATGTCGAGCCAGCGGTGCGTGTGGGTGTTCTCGGGGAACAGCTCCTTGATCTTGGCGTCGGTCTTGTAGATGTCTTCCGGGTCGCCCGACAGCGCCACCCAGCGGAACGGGCCCTTGCCTTCGCAGAACAGCGGACGGATGTAGGCCGGCACGAAGCCGGGGAAGTCGAAGGCGTTCTTCACGCCTTCGTCGAACGCAACCTGGCGGATGTTGTTGCCGTAGTCGACCGTGGGGATGCCCATGGCCTGGAAGTCGAGCATGGCCTGCACGTGCACGGCGCACGACTTCGCGGCGGCCTTCTTCAGCGCATCGTGCTGCGACACGTCCTTCATGGCGGCCTGCCATTGCGGCACCGTCCAGCCCGAAGGCAGGTAGCCGTTGATCAGGTCGTGCGCGGAGGTCTGGTCGGTGACGAGGTCAGGCTTGAGGCCACCGGTCTTCGCACGCTTGACCAGTTCCGGGAGGATGTCGGCCGCGTTGCCGAGCAGCGCGATCGACACGGCTTCCTTCGCGTCGCAATGCTGCTGGATGAGTTCGAACGCATGGTCGATGTCGCGCGCCTGCTTGTCGACATAGCGCGTGCGCAGGCGGAAGTCGATGCTCGACTGCTGGCACTCGATGTTGAGCGACACGGCGCCCGCCAGCGTGGCCGCGAGCGGCTGCGCGCCGCCCATGCCGCCCAGGCCGGCCGTGAGGATCCACTTGCCCGCGAGGCTGTTGTTGTAGTGCTGGCGGCCGGCTTCGACGAAGGTCTCGAAGGTGCCTTGCACGATGCCCTGGCTGCCGATGTAGATCCAGCTGCCAGCGGTCATCTGGCCGTACATGAAGAGGCCCTTGCGGTCGAGTTCGTTGAAGTGCTCCCAGGTGCCCCACTTGGGCACGAGGTTCGAGTTGGCGAGCAGCACGCGCGGTGCGTTCTCGTGCGTCTTGAACACGCCGACCGGCTTGCCCGACTGGATGAGCAGCGTCTCGTCGTCGTTCAGCTCCTTCAGCGACGCGAGGATCTGGTCGTAGCAGGCCCAGTTGCGCGCGGCGCGGCCGATGCCGCCGTACACCACGAGGTCCTGCGGGCGCTCGGCCACCTCGGCGTCGAGGTTGTTCTGCAGCATGCGGAACGGGGCTTCGGTGAGCCAGCTCTTGCAGTTCAGCTCGGTGCCGCGCGGCGCGCGGATCACGCGCGTGGGGTCGTGGCGCGGATCGGTGGATTGGTTCAGGTCGATCTTGTCGGGTGCGTTCATGGCGTGGTTCTCCTTGTCGGAAGGTCGGATAAGGGACGGTGCGGATTACTTGGAATGGCTGGGCAGGATGTCGAGCAGCGCGGCCGGCAGGTCGGCTGCGAGCGCCCACAGGCGCATGGCTTCGATGTCGGGTGCGAGGTAGCGGTCGCGCTCGAGGAAGGCGACCTTCTGGCGGATGCGGGCGAACTCGGCCTCGACCAGCGGCGAGCTCTTGAGCCCGCGTTTCAGTTCGATGCCTTGCGCAGCAGCCATCGCTTCGATGCCGACGACGACCGCGGTGTTGTTGACCATGTCGCCCAGCCGGCGCGCCGCGAAGGTGGCCATCGACACGTGGTCTTCCTGGTTGGCCGAGGTCGGCAGGCTATCGACGCTGGCGGGGTGCGCGTGCGACTTGTTCTCCGAGGCGAGTGCGGCGGCCGTGACCTGCGCGATCATGAAGCCGGAGTTCAGGCCACCGTCGCGCACGAGGAAGGGCGGCAGGCCCGAGAGGCCGCTGTCCAGCAGCAGCGCGAGGCGGCGTTCGGCGATGGCGCCGACTTCGCTCACCGCCAGCGCAATGATGTCGGCCGCGAAGGCGACGGGCTCGGCGTGGAAGTTGCCGCCCGAGATGACCTCGCCGGTGTCCGTGAAGACCAGCGGGTTGTCGGATGCGGCGTTGGCTTCGATGACCAGCACGCGCGAGGCGTGGGCCAGGTTGTCAAGGCAGGCGCCCATCACCTGCGGGATGCAGCGCACCGAATACGGGTCCTGCACGCGGCCGCAGTCGGCGTGCGACGGGACGATCTCGCTGCCGTCGAGCAGCGTGCGCACGGCGCCGGCCACGGCGATCTGGCCGGGCTGGCCGCGTGCGGCGTGGATGCGCGCGTCGAAGGGCTTGATCGAGCCCTGGATGGCTTCGAGCGACAGCGCGCCCGACATCAGCGCCGAGGCGAACACGTCTTCCGCGCCGAACAGGCCGGCGAGCGCGAGCGCGGTCGATACCTGCGTGCCGTTGAGCAGCGCCAGGCCTTCCTTGGGGCCGAGCACGAAGGGTTCGAGGCCGATGCTGCGCATGGCTTCGGCGCCGCTCACCTTCTTGCCGTCGGCCAGCGTGGCTTCGCCTTCGCCGATGAGCACGCAGGCCATGTGGGCCAGCGGCGCGAGGTCGCCCGAGGCGCCGACCGAGCCCTTGCACGGGATGCTGGGCGTAACGCCCGCGTTGAACAGCGCCAGCAGCGCATCGACCAGCGCGGGCCGCACGCCCGAGTGGCCGCGCGCCAGGCTCACGGCCTTGGTCGCGAGGATCATGCGCACCACCGGCGCGGCCAGCGGCTCGCCGGTGCCCACGCTGTGCGACAGCACGAGGTTGCGCTGCAGCTCGGCCAGGTGGTCGTTGCCGATGCGCGTGCTGGCGAGCTTGCCGAAACCGGTGTTGATGCCATAGACCACCTCGTCGTTCTCGACGATGTGGCGCACCGCGGCCTCGGCCTTGGCCATGCCGTCGCGCACCGACGCATCGAGCACGAGTTGCACGCCGCCGGCCTGGATGCGTCGCAGCATCGCAAGGTCGACCTTGCCGGGCGTGAGGGTCAGGGTGGCTTCGGGGGTGGCGGTGTGATGGCTTGGCATGTGAACCTGTCTATACAAGTGATTGCGAGAGAAAACGTGGGCCTCTGAGGGTCGAAAAAACGGTCTGTCTAGCCGAAGGTCGGGTTGCCGTCGGACTTGAAGCGGCTGCCCAGGCTGTAGCGCGAGGCCGGATGCAGGCAGCGCACCCAGGTCACGGGCGTGTTGCGGATCCAGGTGCGGCGCGTCAGCAGCAGGCAGGGGTCGGTGGGCGCCATCGCGAGCCGCTCGGCCTGCTCGGCGCTGGGCAGCACGGCATCGACGACGTGTTCGATCTGGTCGAAGGGCACGTGGCGCACGAGGTATTCGCTGGGCGGCACGGCCGTGAAGTCCTGCTCGAGAAAGTCGGGCACGACCTGCGGGTTGACATAGCGCTCCTCGAGCTGCACGGGCGTGTCGTTGTCCAGGTGCAGGCAGGCGCTGTGGAACACCGAGTCGCCCGCGCGCAGGTCGAGCCATGCGGCCACGTCGGGCGAGGCCGCGAGGCGCTCGACCGCGAGCATCTCGCAGCGGTAGTCATGGCCGCGCTGGCGGATCTCGCTGGCGATGTTGGCGATCTGCAGCAGCGTCGACTGCGGCTTGTTCTCGGCCACGAAGCTGCCGACGCCAGCCACGCGCACGATGCGGCCCTGCTCCATGAGCTCGCGCAGGGCGCGGTTCACGGTCATGCGCGCCATGCCGAACTGCGCGACCAGCTCGTTCTCTGAAGGCAGGCGGTGGCCGGGCGGCCACGTGCCGTCCTGGATCTTGCGGGAGATGTGATCCTTGACTTGCGCATAGAGCGCGAGGGACGGCAGGTCGCGTTTCATCGTGCTTTCAATGTTCCGCGGCGGCCATCGACTCGGCGCGGATTTCTTCGGTGAGGCGCGCCTTGATGTCCATGAACTCCGGCGAGGTCTTGATGGTGTAGCTGCGCGGGTGCGGAAAGTCGACCGCGATCTCGGTCTTGATGCGCCCGGGACGCGCGCTGAACACCGCCACGCGGTTGGCCATGAAGATCGCCTCGTCGATGTCGTGCGTGACGAACAGCACCGTCTTCTGCGCCGACTCCCAGATGCCCAGCAGCAGTTCCTGCATGAGCACGCGGGTCTGGTTGTCCAGCGCGCCGAAGGGCTCGTCGAGCAGCAGCATCTTGGGGTCGTTGGCCAGCGCACGCGCAATGGCCGTGCGCTGCTGCATGCCGCCCGAGAGCTGCTTGGGAAAGTGGTGTTCGAAGCCGCGCAGGCCGACCTTGGCGATGAAGAACTCGCTGCGCTCCTTCTGGTCGGCCTCGCTCATGCCGCGCTCGCGCAGGCCAAAGCGGATGTTCTGCGCCACCGTGAGCCACGGAAAGAGCGTGTAGCTCTGGAACACCACGCCGCGGTCGGCGCCGGGGCCTTCGATGCGCTCTCCGTCGAGCATCACCTGGCCGGTGGTCGGGAAGTCGAGCCCCGCCACGATGCGCAGCAGCGTCGACTTGCCGCAGCCCGAGGGGCCGAGGATGGTGACGAAGTCGTTCTCCTTCACCTCGAAGTCGATCGGCTGCAGCGCCTGCGTGCGCTGGCCCCTGGCGCCGGTGAAGACGCGCGAGACGCCCTGGATGGAAAGTTGGTTCTGCGACATCACAGTGCGGCCCATGCAAACAGGCGACGGTTGATTGCCTTGAAGGCGAAGTCCGAAAGCAGGCCGATGACGCCGATCACGATGATCCCGAAGATGATCTGCCCGGTGTTCAGCAGCGCCTGGCTGTCGGTGATCATGTGGCCGATGCCCGACGAGGAGCCGATCAGCTCCGCCACGATCACGTAGGTCCATGCCCAGCCGAGCACGAGGCGCAGCGTTTCGGCAATGCCCGGTGCGGCGCCCGGAATGAGCACGCGTGCCACGATGCCGCGGCTGTTGGCGCCCAGCGTGTAGGCCGCCTCGACGAGGTCGCGCCGCGCGCCGCCCACGGTGACGGCCACCATCAGCACGATCTGGAAGAACGAGCCGATGAAGATCACCAGCAGCTTCTGCATCTCGCCCAGGCCCGCCCACAGGATGAGCAGCGGAATGAAAGCCGAGGCCGGCAGGTAGCGGCAGAACGACACGAAGGGCTCGAAGAAGGCCTCGACCGTCTTCCATGTGCCCATGGCCACGCCCAGCGGCACCGCGATGACGGCCGCCAGCAGGAAGCCGCCGAACACGCGCCACACGGTCATGCCGATGTCGCCGATGAAGCCGTACTCGGTGAAGAGCAGCCAGCCCTCTTTCACCATCGTGATCGGGCTCGCCAGGAAGGTGGGTGACACGAAGCCACCCAGCGTGGCAATGCCCCACACCACCACGAAGAGCACGAAGAAGCCCAGCCCCAGCAGCGTGCGCGCGGACGCGCTGATGGGTTCGAGCGGCGCGAACACGCGGCGCCGCACGGGAGGCGCGGGCAGCGGCGACGCGGCGCGTGCCGGCGCGGCCGTCATCGGTGGCACCTGCGGCAAGGCCTTACTTGACATAGCTGGCGTCGAAGGTGGCGGCGTAGTCTTCCGGTGCCTTGCGGATCACGCCGGCCTCCAGCAGGATGGCCGCGGCTTCCTTCATGAAGCTGGTGAGCTCGCCCGCAAAGAACTTCTGGTTGGCCGCCTTATCCTGCCAGCGCAGGTAGGCCGACGACTTGGCGAACTGCTCGCCGCTTTGCTTGACGGCCGCGCCCATGAGCTCGTTCGACTTGGCCGGATCGGCCTTGATCATGTCCAGCGCGTCGAAGTACGACTTGGTGAGCGCAGCGGCGGCCTTGGCGTTGGCCTTGAGCCAGGTGGGCGCGCAGCCGACGGTGTCCATCACCATCGGGTAGTCGAGCGTGGTGGCCAGGATCTTGCCGGCGGCCGGGTTGGCGCGCACGGTCGACAGGTACGGCTCGTAGGTCATGGCGGCGTCGTTCTGGCCGGCCACGAAAGCCTGGGCGGCGGGCTGCGGCTCCAGCGAGACCACCTTCACGTCCTTCAGGGTCATGCCGTTCTTGCTGAGCATCCAGGCCAGGCCGAAGTACGGCGCGGTGCCGGGAGCGCTCACGCCGATGGTCTTGCCCTTGAGGTCGGCGAAGCTCTTGACGTCGTTGCGCACCGCGATGCCGTCGGCGCCGTAGGACTTGTCCATCTGGAAGATCTGCACGATCGGCACGCCGTTGGCGTTCCAGGCCACGTGCGTCTCGACGGTGGTGGCCGCGCATTGAATGGCGCCGGAGGCCAGCGCCAGGTGGCGGTCCTTCTGCGGGATCATCTTGAGTTCGACATCGAGCCCGTTCTTCTTGAAGATGCCGGCCTTGTCGGCCAGCGACAGCGGCGCAAAGCCGGTCCAGCCGGACATGCCAAGCGAAATCTTCGTGTCCTGGGCGGCGGCCGTTCCGGCCATGCCCGCTGCACATGCACCTGCTGCCAGCAGCGAAGCGACTTTCACAACTACCGTCTTGACCATGGGGACTCCTGGTTCCATTTTTTGAGAGAGGTGACTCGGCGATACATGCCCGGGGATGAGGGCAGCACGCCTCGCATTGTTGCCAGGCGCCCCAACTTGTATATACAGGATAACCCGAAAGTCCTGTTTCGGTGCATTTCAGAGAGAAACGCACCATTTTGCTGTCTAGACAAGAGGGGCGCCGGAGCGGCATCCACCTTTGCAAACGCCGTGCCACAGTCATATCGGGGCTGCTGGGGGACAATCGGCGTGCGCCCCGGCTCCGGCCCTTTTCCCCCTCCCCGCCTTTCGCACCCGCCTTCCGTGTCCTCCCTCGCTCCCAGTCCCTTCGACGCCTCCGACAACGGCAGCAGCAGCAGCAGCTACGGCAGCGCGGCCCCCGCCGACATCCTTCACGACGTGTTCGGCTATTCGCAGTTCCGCGGGGCCCAGCAGGACATCGTGGAACACGTGGTGGCCGGTGGCGACGCGCTGGTGCTGATGCCCACGGGCGGCGGCAAGTCGCTGTGCTACCAGATCCCGGCGATCGCGCGCCGGCGCTCGGGGCGCGGCGTGACGGTGGTGGTGTCGCCGCTGATCGCGCTGATGCACGACCAGGTGGGCGCGCTGCACGAAGCCGGGGTGAGCGCGGCCTTCCTGAACTCGACGCTCGACTGGGAAGAGACACAGGATGTCGAGCGCCGCATGCTGCGCGGCGAGATCACGCTGCTGTACGCGGCGCCCGAGCGCGTGAACACACCGCGCTTTCTGTCGCAGCTCGATTCGCTGAACGAGCGCGGCAAGCTCTCGCTGTTCGCCATCGACGAGGCGCACTGCGTGAGCCAGTGGGGCCACGACTTCCGCCCCGAATACCGCGCGCTCACCGTGCTGCACGAGCGCTATCCGGGCGTGCCGCGCATCGCGCTCACGGCCACCGCCGACGACCTCACGCGCGCCGACATCGTCGAGCGGCTGCAGCTCGAGCAGGCGCGCCAGTTCGTCTCCAGCTTCGACCGGCCGAACATCCGCTACACCATCGTCGAGAAGAAAGACGCCACCACGCAGCTGCTGCGCTTCATCGAGCGCGAGCACGAGGGCGATGCGGGCGTGGTCTATTGCCAGTCACGCAAGCGCGTGGAAGACCTCGCGACGACGCTGCAGGGCGCGGGCATCAACGCGCTGCCGTACCACGCTGGCCTGGATGCAGCGGTGCGCCAGAAGCACCAGGACCGCTTCCTGCGCGAGGAAGGCATCGTGATGGTCGCGACCATCGCCTTCGGCATGGGCATCGACAAGCCCGACGTGCGCTTCGTCGGCCACGTCGACATGCCCAAGAACATCGAGGGCTACTACCAGGAAACCGGCCGCGCGGGCCGCGACGGCGCCCCCGCCGACGCCTGGATGGCCTACGGCCTGAACGACGTGGTGAACCAGCGCCGCATGATCGACGAGAGCCCGGCCGGCGAAGAGTTCAAGCAGGTCATGCGCGGCAAGCTCGACGCGCTGCTGTCTCTGGCCGAGGCCAGCGACTGCCGCCGCGTGCGCCTGCTGGGCTACTTCGGCGAGAAGAGCACGCCCTGCGGCAACTGCGACAACTGCTTGAACCCGCCACAGGTGTGGGACGGCACCGATGCCGCGCGCAAGCTGCTGAGCACCATCTACCGCGTGCAGCAGCTCAGCGGCATCAGCTTCGGCGCGGGCCACATCATGGACATCCTGCGCGGCAAGGCGACCGAGAAGGTCAAGCAGTTCGGCCACGAGCGCATCAGCACCTTCGGCATCGGCGCGGAGTTCAGCGAGGTGGCGCTGCGCGGCGTGCTGCGCCAGCTGATCGCCACCGGCGCGCTGGCGGTGGACGCCGAGGCGTTCAACACGCTGAAGCTCACCGAGGGCTCGCGCGCGGTGCTCAAGGGCGAGACCACGGTGTCGCTGCGCGAGTCGGTGTCGTCGCCGGCCGAGCGCAAGCCCCGGCGCGAGAAGGCCGCCAAGGGCGCACCGTCGCCGGCCGCGGCGACGCTCGACGATGTCGGCAAGAAGCGCTTCGAGGCGCTTAAGGCCTGGCGCGCCGAAGTGGCGAAGGAACACAACCTGCCGGCCTACGTGATCTTCCACGACGCCACGCTGGCGGCCATTGCCGAGCGCGCACCCGCGACGCTCGAAGACCTGCAGGGCATCAGCGGGATCGGCACGAAGAAGCTCGAGGCCTACGGCGCCGAAGTCCTGCGAGTCTGCGAAGCCTTCTAGCGCTGGCTCAGGCGACTGACGCCCAGACCGGCGCCATTGCGCGATAGAGCGCGCGAAAAGCCTCCAGGCGTGGCTGGTAGGCCGCGTGCAATGCGGCGTCCGGCGCCAGCACGTGGCGCACGGCGGGCGCGACCACCACACCCGTCGGGTCTTCGCCCGTGACTGCCAGCCGCGCGAGCCGCGCCGCACCGAAGGCCGGGCCGCGGTCGGCGGATTCATACAGCACCAGCGGCACATCGAGCACCGAGGCGATCAGCTGCGCCAGGAACGCCGATCGCGCACCGCCGCCGATCAGCGCCAGGCGCTCGGGCCGCGCGGTCTGGGCGTTCAGCGCCTCCAGGCCATCGGCGAGCGAGAAGGCGATGCCTTCGCAGACCGCCTGCATCAGGTCGGCGCGCGTGGTGGCGCCCGAGAGGCCCACGATCGCGCCGCGCGCGAACGGGTTGTTGTGCGGCGTGCGCTCACCGAAGAGGTAGGGCAGCGCGAGCAGGCGCGACGGCCCGGTGTACGCGGCCTCGACCTCGGCCAGCAGCGCGCCGACCGAGGCACCGCCGGTGCACGACGCCAGCGCGGCCAGCGGGCTCGCGCCGTTGAGCAGCGCCGCCATGCGGTACCAGCGCTGCGGCAGCGCGTGGCAGAAGGCATGCACCAACCGTTCGGGATCGGGGCGGTGCGCGGTGTCGGCCACCAGGATCTGCGCCGAGGTGCCAAGCGACACGAAGCCGTCGCCCGGCCCGACCACGCCGATGCCGACGCCGCCTGCTGCGGCATCGCCCGCACCGCCGGCGATCGGCACGCCGCGCGGCAAGCCCCAGCGCGCGGCCAATGCATCGCGCACGGTGGCGCAGGGTTCGCACGACTCGACCACGCGCGGCAGCCAGGCGGGATCGACCCCGCAGGCGGCGAGCGCCTGCGGCGACCAGCGGCGCTGCGCCTGGTCGAACAGCCAGGTGCCTGCGGCGTCGGTGACGTCGGTCACCTTGTCGCCCGACAGCTGCAGGCGCACGTAGTCCTTGGTCAGCAGCAGCGAACGGGCGCGCGCCACGGCCTCGGGCTCATGGGTGCGCAGCCAGCGCAGCTTGGGGCCGGTGAAGCCGGCCATCGGCTGCACGCCGACGGCGCGGCGCAGGGCCAGGTCGGTCTGCATGAGTTCGGCGGCCTCGGCGGCGGCGCGGCCGTCGTTCCACAAGATCGCGGGGCGCACGGGGCGGTCGGCCGCGTCGAGCAGCACCAGCGAATGCATCTGGCCCGACAGGCCGACGCCCTGTACGCCGGCCATCGCGGTCGGGTGCGAGCGTGCCAGTTGGTCGAGGCCGTCCGAGACGGCGGCCCACCACTGGTCGGGATCGTGCTCGCACCACAGGGGCTGCGGGTACTGCGAAGTGAGCGGCCGATCGACCGTGGCCACGACCTGCAGCAGTTGCATGTCGGTCAGGACGATCTTGACCGCGGAGGTTCCGATATCGATGCCGAGCAGCATGCGTGTGTTCCCTGTTCGAGGGCCGCAGTATCGGCGCTCCGGCCCCGCGCGCCGGCTGACGGCAGGCGGTTTACGAGCCGGTCGCCGGCAGCGTGATCGGCACCGGCCGCGTGAGCAGGTCGATGTAGAGCTCGAAGAAGCGCGCGTTGTCGAACTTCTTCACCACCGTCATCTTCTGCAGCGGCACGCCCGCGGGCGGTGTGGTGTAGCCGATGGAGCGGCCGTTGTCGGCGGCGCCGGGCTTGGCGATCACGTCGACATAGCGCTCGACGGTCTGCGTGGCGTAGCGCGGATCGATGAGGTAGGCGAGCACCAGCGTGTCCCAGATGTTCTGCGTGTAGTTCGGGTTGTTCTCGAAGCCGTTGGTGCCGCTGAAGCCGTAGCCGTTGAGCTTGCGGAACACCTCGGTCACGGCCGTCGGCTTGGCCGGGTGCGCGATGCGGTCGTAGACGGGCTGGGTGAGGAACACGGTGTCGGTCACGTCCAGCGGCACCACCACCTGCGGAATCGGCAGGCGCACCACGAACTGCGCGGCCTCGGGGTCGAACCACCAGTTGAACTCGGCGAAATGGGTGGTGTTGCCCGCCACGTCGACGGCGCCGCCCATGTAGATGATCTGCTTGATCAGCGGCACGATGTCGGGGCTCTTCTTCACGGCCAGCGCGATGTTGGTGAGCGGGCCAATGGCCAGGAGGGTGATCTCGTTGGGGTTGGCCTTGACGGTGTCGATGATGAAGTCGACCGCGCTCTTGCGCTGCACCACGGTGCGCGTGGCAAAGCCGTCGGGCGAGGGCTTGAGGTCGGCGTCCGTCCTGGGCTCGGGGCCGCTCCAGGCGCCCAGGTAGCCGTCGCCGCCCGCCCCCGCCTTCATCTCGGCCTCGATGGTCGCGTAGTCGTGGTTGATGGCGTAGTTCTCGCCCACGTAGACGCCGATGCGCTGGCCCACGCCCAGGCGCTCGACCGACATCAGCGCGTCGGCCACGCCCTGCTGGAGCCACTGGTTGCCCGAGACGACGCTGATGCCCATCACCTGCACCTTGCCCTCTGCCTGCAGCTGCGCGGCCATGACGCCAAGCTGGCCGTCGTCGCTCATGGTGTTGTAGTCGCTGTCGATGATGACTTTCTGCGCCACCGGCGCCGCTGCGTACCCGGGCGCCAGGCCGATGCCGCCGTTGCCGCCACCGCCGCATGCCGTGAGCACGGCCACGGCGACGAGCCAGAAGGTCGTCACTGTCCATTTGCGCATCTGTTTCTCCTAAGTGATTGGTTTTCAGCCCTGTCTCCGACCAGCGGCAAGGGAGTGAAAACGTTTGCGCAAAGCTTTGCGCAAACGTTTGCCAAACTCTAGGGGGCATGCCGGGCGCATGGCAATGGGGTGCGGCTAAGGGTTTTCCGCGAGGCCGGAGCAGGCCTCGCGCGGAGACGTCAGCCCGCCATCAAACGGGGGCTGGCAAGAGGTCGATCAGCCGGTTCTCGCGCAGCGGCGACCGGGGAAGCAGCACGGGCTCGTCGTCCACCGGCGTGTCACCCTTCTCCAGTCCCGGGGTGTCCGCAGCCTTGGCGGATGCGGTCGGCGCTGCGCACGACCCGGTGTCGCGCAGCCGCAGCGCCGCGGCCAGCCGGCGCTCGGCGGGATCGCCCAACGGGTGGTTGAAGTCGTCGGACACGACGCAGCCGGCGTTGGGCGCGAAGCCGTCGCCGTAGTCGCCGAAGCCGGCCTGGTTGACGCCCTTGAAGTTGACCGCGAAGTAGGTCGTGCCGCAGTTGTCCTGCGGCACGAAACCGTAGGGCTTGCCGCAAGTGGTGGTTCCCACGATGTTGACCGTGACGCCCACGCCGCGCAGGCTGTTGATGACCGACTCGCTGGCAGAGCACGTGCCGCCGCTCGTCAGCAGCGTGACGCGCGACAGGTTCAGCGTGGGCAGCGGCTGGCCGGCGCGGGTGGTCGTGACGAAAGGCGTGAGGTTCTGGGCGAGCGTGCGGTGGTAAGGGTTCTTGTCGTTGAAGGTCAGCAGCTCGAAGGTCTTGCCGTTCGTCGCGGCCGCTCCGGCCACCATGTAGGCCAGCTGGCTCGCGATGCGCAGCTGGCCGCCGCCGTTGTAGCGCATGTCGAGCACGAGGTCCTGGATGCCGCCGTCCTGCTTGAGCGTGTTCACGGCCGCGACGAGTTGCGCCTCGGCGGTCGTGATGTGGTCGTTGAACAGCAGGTAGCCCACGCGGCTGCCGGCCGGCCCGATGGTGCGCGTGAACTGCACCGGCGTGCTCGTGATGCGCTGGGCCGTGAGTTCGATGGGGCTGCCACGCGTGCCGTCCACCTCGAAGGTGAAGGTGTGCTTCTCGCCGAGGGCCCGCGGCGAGAGCGCGCGGAAGATGGGGTCCCTCTCGCTGTCGGGGACGGACACCACGTCGATGCCGTCGACGATGACCAGCTTGGCCCCGCGCACCAGGCCGGCCGCCGCAGCCGGCGAGCCCGGTTCGACGAAAGCGATGCGGATGTTGCGCGGCACCGAACTGCGCACGGTCGCCGTCTCCATGCCGTAGCCGACCGACACGCCGCCCTCCGACTGCTGGCGGTACGTCTCGGTGTTGTTGGTGAAATGGAAGCGGTCCTTGGCCCGGCCCGACGGCGTGGTGGCCGGTGTCTTGAGCACGTCGAACCAGGTCTGTGGCGTGGCGTAGTCGGACGCCTTGAGCGTGGTGGGCACTTCGTCGTACCAAAGGTAGGTTTCGTCGATCCAGCCGCGCACCCAGCTCTTTTCGTTGTCGACCGTGCCGGCGACGTCGGGGTACGCGCGGCCGGTCTCGGGGTTGATGCCCGGGCGCGGCGCGGCGCACTGGCCGGCGACGGTCGAGGACGCCACGATGCCGTCGCCGTTGCCGTTGCCGCTCCCGGGGTTGGGCGGCGGCGCCACGCCGATCGGGAACCCTCCGCCGCCACCACCTCCCCCGCCGCCGCCCCCGCATCCCGCCAGGAGGCCGGCCAGGGCGAGTGCCATCGCACCGGCACAGGCGGCCAGGGTCCGCGAGCGCCGCGACGCACCTGCATTGTGAAAGGCCATCGGGTCCTCCTGGCGTCCGCGGCGGCGGACAGTTCCGGTTTATTGCTTGTTCGGGGTGCTGATACAGGACGCGCGCCCGCTACTGGATGAAGCCCATGCCGCGCGATTCGCGCACCTCGGGCTTGATCCGGTGCTCGGCTTCGAGCTGCTCGAGAAATTCCGCCGCCGAGAACTCGGCCGCGAGGATGTCGGTCTGCCGCTTCACGGCCGCGAAGTCGCCGGGGCACAGTTGCGACAGCTGCGCAAGGCGCGCGCGCACCTCGCCTGTGAGCAAGGCGGCGTCGCCCGCGAGCGCCTCTGTCACGAACATGCGTTCGCGCTGCGCCGCGGTGAGCGGCATGAACTTGATCTTGAAGGTGAAGCGCCGCAGCGCCGCCTGGTCGAGCCGGTCGAGCAGGTTGGTGGTGCAGACGAACACGCCGCGAAAGCGCTCCATGCCCTGCAGCATCTCGTTGACCTCGGTGACCTCGTAGGTGCGCTGCGCGCCGCGCCGGTCCTGCAGGAAGGAGTCGGCTTCGTCGAGCAGCAGCACGGCTTTCTCGGACTCAGCCTCCCTGAACATGGCGGCCATGTTCTGCTCGGTTTCGCCGACGTACTTGCTCATGAGGTCGCTGGCCTGCTTGACGATGAGCGGGCGCCCCACGGCTCTGGCGATGTGCTCGGCCAGCGCGGTCTTGCCGGTGCCGGGCGCGCCGTAGAAGCACAGCGTGCCGTGGCCACGGGCCTTCAGCGCCTCGACGATGCGCGGGATCTCGAAGCGGGTTTCGACGTGGAGCATGTCCAGGTCGTAGGTGGTGACGCTGCGGCGCTCGGCCGGGCTCTTGTCGAGCGTGCCGAGTGCGAGGTCGGCGTTGCGCAGCTGGCGCTCGATGAGGGCTTCCACCGAAGCTTCGTCGGTCTTCGCGAGGCCGGCGAAGCGCACGGCAGTGCGGATCTGCGCCGGTGTGAGTCCCTTGCGCTCGGCCAGCTTGGCGGTGAACGCCTCGGACACCACCACGCCTTCGAGCGTCTTCTTCACGAGCTGCTCGCGCGCGCCGGGCGGTGGCGACTTGAGCTCCAGGTGGTAGGCAAAGCGGCGGCGGAAGGCCGGGTCGATCTGCTCGATGCGGTTGGTGACCCACAGCGTGGGCACGGGGTTGGCTTCGAGGACCTGGTTGACCCAGGCCTTGCCGCTCACGCTGCCGCTCGCGGGCGCAGGGATCTGCTCGGCGCGCGCCATGAACTGCGCGGCCTCGGTGCTGATGGGCGGAAACACATCTTCGACCTCGTCGAAGAGCAGCGCGGCCTGCGCGCTGCCCTTCAAGAACACCTGCGCGATCTGCAGCGAACGGTAGCGGTCGCGCCCGCTGAGCGAATTGCCATCGCGGTCGGCGTACTCGACTTCGAAGAGCTCCAGGCCCGCGGCCTGCGCGACCACCTTGGCCAGCTCGGTCTTGCCGGTGCCAGGCGGGCCGTAGAGCAGCACATTGACGCCGGGCTCCTTGCGCGCCACGGCCGCACGCAGCAGCGTGACGAGCATCTGGGCGTCCTCCTGGACGAACGAAAAATCGTGCGGCGTCAGCGTGCTCTTGGCCGAGGGCCGCGTGAACACGGCCATCAGTTCGTTGTGGTCGCGGTACTCGCGCATGAGCACGGGCGGCAGCTTCTCGCTGACCTTCATGAGGTCGGCGAGGTCAGTGATGTTGTGCTCGGAGATGAGGTTCTCGACGAGGCCGATGCGCTCAAGCCGCGAGCCCGCGCGCAATGCCTCACCCACTTCGCTCGCATTGACGCCCGCGATGTCCGCGATGGCGGCGTAGGCCTCGGGCGCGTTGTTGACCTTGAACTCGACCAGCAGCGAGCGCAGGTCGCGCTGGTAGCGCGCCAGCGTGCCGTACAGCAGCAGCGCGCGCTCTGCCTTGTTGAGT
Organism: Variovorax sp. Root473; assembly: GCF_001426505.1. Lineage (GTDB taxonomy): Bacteria > Pseudomonadota > Gammaproteobacteria > Burkholderiales > Burkholderiaceae_C > Variovorax. Next base: position 4,258 of record NZ_LMEV01000020.1, on the reverse strand, counting down.
TGCAAAAGGCCTGCGAGCGCGTCGATGTTCTTCTCGACCAGCGTCGACTGCTTGCGCAGCGCATGCGTGAGCCAGTCGCGCGTGACGGTGAGCACCGAGAGCAGGTCCTTGGGCTGGTCTTTGGCGTACTCGTCGAGGTAGAAGAACAGCGTGCCTTCTTCGTACGGACCGCGCCAGACACCGTGGCGCTCGAGCAGCGTGCGGCCGTCGAAGTCTTCGACGCCTTTCCACACTTCGTTGCCCGCACAGCGGCGGCCGAGAAATTCGCGCAATCGCTGCAGCACTGCGGCGGGCCACACGAGATGGCGCCCGGTGAGCGAGAGCAATCCGTTGATATCGCGCCGCACATTGAAGCGCGGGCCCTGCTTGGCCGCGAGCGTGAGCACGAAGTGCGAGCACATGAGCTCGAGCACCGGCGCTTCCTTGAGACCGGGCGAAGGCAAGGCCTGCCCGCGCACCGCAGCAGCCACCACATCGACACCCGCACGCTTGACCATCAGGCAACCTCCTGCGAGGAAATACTTGGAGCGACCATAACGCAGACTTTTGGCTTCGGGAAGACGCCGAAAGAGTAAAAACCCTGATCCGCTGGATTCCCGCCACAATGCGCGCCATGGTCGGAATCGAAGCTATCCGGCGCGCTGCGGCGCGCCTGCAGGGCCAGGTGCTCAACACGCCCTGCGTGGAGTCGCGCACGCTCTCCGAGATCGTGGGCGCGCAGGTGTTCCTGAAGTTCGAGAACCTGCAGTTCACGTCCTCGTTCAAGGAGCGCGGTGCGTGCAACAAGCTGGTCGATCTGTCGGAAGGCGGCACGCGCGGCGTGATCGCCATGTCGGCCGGCAACCATGCGCAGGGTGTGGCCTATCACGCGCAACGGCTCGGCCTGCGCGCACTCATCGTGATGCCGCGCTTCACGCCCGGCGTGAAGATCGAGCGCACGCGCGGCTTCGGCGCCGAGGTGGTGCTGCACGGCGACACGCTGGACGCAGCGCGCGCGCATGCGCTGGCATTGGCCGAGCGCGAAGGCCTGACCTTCGTGCACCCGTACGACGACGAAGCCATCATTGCCGGCCAGGGCACGATCGCACTCGAGATGCTCGACGCGGTGCCCAACCTCGACACGCTGGTGGTGGCGGTCGGCGGCGGCGGGCTCATCGCGGGCATGGCCGTCGCAGCGCGCGAAGCCAAGCCCGGCATCGAGATCGTCGGCGTGCAGACCCAGCGCTTTCCGGCGATGGTGAATGCCGTCAAGGGCACGCATCACGTGCAAGGCACCAGCACCATTGCCGAAGGCATCGCGGTCGGCACGCCGGGCGTGCTGACGCGGGAAATCATTTCGGCCAAGGTCGACGACCTGCTGCTGGTGGACGAAGGCGACATCGAGCAAGGCGTGCTGATGCTGCTGGAGATCGAAAAGACGCTGGTCGAAGGTGCAGGTGCGGCCGGTCTTGCAGCGCTGATCCGGCATCCCGAGCGCTTTCGCGGCAAGCGCGTGGGCCTCGTGCTGTCGGGCGGCAACATCGACCCACTGCTGCTTGCGGCCATCATCGAACGCGGCATGGTGCGCGCTGGACGGCTGGCCCGGGTGCGGGTCAGTGCGCGCGATGTGCCAGGCTCGTTGGCCCATATCACGGCCACCGTGGCCGAAGCGGGCGCTAACGTCGACGAGGTGCACCACCAACGCGCCTTTACCATGCTGGCGGCGCAGAATGTGGACGTCGAACTGGTGCTGCAGACCCGCGGCCGGGCTCATCTGGCGAGTGTTCTGGCCGCCCTGAAGGACGCCGGTTTCGAAGCCGTCGAGCAGCATTGAGGGCTCCTCGCAACCCCCTAGACCCGCCGGCTGCGCCCCGCCGGTAAAATGGCGGGAGTTTGGCCATTTGCTGCTCACAGCAACTGGCGGTTTGTCATTTGCGTATTCGAGGTATTTCCCGATGTCCCAACCCACTCCCGTCGAGCCCGGCCATGCTGCCGCCGCTGAACATGACGCCGTCGAATCGGTCGTTCACCTGATGCCGCTCGTGCTCCCGCTGGCTGGCGGCGTGCTGATGCTGCTGCTGGCGTCGATCGCCGTTTTTCTCGCCTGAACTGACAGGCTTTCGCGCTTTTGTCCGCGGGCTGTGCGGCCCGCGTGGACGCAATCTCCCAAAGCGAAACGTTTTCTCAAACGGACCTCCGTGCGCCACCCGGCGCGGCGCCCCGTTCGGAAAGACGATTTTTCAACTTAGGAGATTTCCGATGAACGCACCCACGATGAAGGGCCTCACCATTCAGGCGCCCTCATACGTCAAGAACGCCAAGCTGATCGCCTGGGTGGCCGACATGGCTGCGCTGTGCAAGCCCGAGGCCATCCACTGGTGCGACGGCAGCAAGGAAGAATACGACCGCCTCTGCCAGCAACTGGTCGACGCCGGCACCTTCAAGAAGCTGAACCCTGCCAAGCGCCCGGGCTCGTTCCTCGCGATGTCCGATCCGAGCGACGTGGCACGCGTCGAGGACCGCACCTTCATCTGCTCTGCGCAGAAGGAAAACGCCGGCCCCACCAACAACTGGATGGCCCCGGCCGAGATGCGCGCCACGCTGCAGCCCCTGTTCGACGGCTGCATGAAAGGTCGCACCATGTACGTGGTGCCGTTCAGCATGGGCCCGCTGGGCTCGCCCATTGCGCACATCGGCATCGAGCTGTCCGACAGCCCCTACGTGGCCGTCAACATGCGCATCATGACCCGCATGGGCAAGGCTGTGTACGAGGTGCTGGGCACCGACGGCGAGTTCGTGCCCTGCGTCCACACCGTGGGCGCACCGCTCGAAGCCGGCCAGAAGGACGTGACCTGGCCTTGCAACAAGACCAAGTACATCGTTCACTACCCCGAAACGCGCGAGATCTGGAGCTATGGTTCGGGCTACGGCGGCAACGCGCTGCTGGGCAAGAAGTGCTTCGCGCTGCGCATCGCCTCGAACATGGGCCGCGACGAAGGCTGGCTCGCCGAGCACATGCTGATCCTCGGCGTGACCAGCCCTGAAGGCAAGAAGCACCACGTGGCCGCCGCCTTCCCCAGCGCCTGCGGCAAGACCAACTTCGCGATGCTGATTCCGCCTGCGGGCTTCGACGGCTGGAAGGTCACGACCATCGGCGACGACATCGCCTGGATCAAGCCGCAAGCCGACGGCACGCTGCGCGCCATCAACCCGGAGGCCGGCTACTTCGGCGTGGCACCAGGCACCAACGACCTGACCAACCCGAACTGCATGGCCAGCCTCGACCGCGACGTGATTTTCACGAACGTGGCACTGACCGACGACGGCGACGTCTGGTGGGAAGGCATGGGCGACGCGCCCGCACATTGCATCGACTGGCAAGGCAAGGACTGGACGCCCCAGATCGCCAAGGAAACCGGCGCCAAGGCCGCCCATCCGAACGCGCGCTTCACTGTCGCCGCCACCAACAATCCTGCGCTCGACGAAGCCTGGGACGACCCAAAGGGCGTGAAGATCGACGCCTTCATCTTCGGCGGCCGCCGCTCGACCACCGTGCCGCTGGTCACCGAAGCCCGCAACTGGGTCGAAGGCGTCTACATGGCCGCCACGATGGGTTCGGAAACCACCGCCGCGGCTGCCGGCCAGCAGGGCGTGGTGCGCCGTGACCCGTTCGCCATGCTGCCCTTCATGGGCTACAACATGAGCGACTATTTCCAGCACTGGCTCGACCTGGGCAAGAAGCTCGAGGCCTCAGGCGCGCAACTGCCGAAGATCTACACGACCAACTGGTTCCGCAAGGGCGCCGACGGCAAGTTCGTCTGGCCCGGCTACGGAGAGAACATGCGCGTGCTGAAGTGGATGATCGATCGCGTCGAAGGCAAGGCGACGGAAGGTGTCGAGCACATCACCGGCGTGAGTCCGCGCTATGAAGACCTGAACTGGACAGGGCTGGATTTCAGCGCAGAGCAATTCGCGACGGTCACGAGCATGGACAAGGCGGCATGGCAGGCTGAGCTGAAGCTGCACACGGAGTTGTTCCAACAACTGGCGCATCATCTGCCGAAGGAATTGCCGGAGACGAAGGCCGCGATTGAGCAGCGGTTGGCAGCCTGAGTAGGCTCTTCTCGCAGGCTTGGCTTATGCCGGCCTGCAAAGCCCGGGCCTTCAAAGCCTATAGAAAGCCTGATGAGTCCGCCTCATCGGGCTTTTTGTTTTGCGTGAAGGTCAATATTGGCGCCGTTGCATGTGATTCCAGGTCACGGCGGGGTCTTCGCTGGGG
>NZ_LMEV01000019.1:315278-351821 GCF_001426505.1 Variovorax sp. Root473 | reverse complement strand
CGATTCCCAGTCTCTCAAAACCACTCCGGGTGAACACCCGCAACAACCTATTGAAGCTTCACAGCTAGGCACTCAGGCCGACGATCGCGACAGCGTCGCCAGTTTCTTCTTCGCGCTCTGCAGGAGCCCGACCCTTTCGACCGGCAACTGCGCCTTCGTCTCCCCCACCTTGATGATTTCAAGCGCCGCGGGCTTCGGCATGAGCCCATCGCGCGGCGTGAGGCTGTTGAATCTCGCGTTCGAGATGACGTGCACCTTCAGGTGACGGTGGATGTTCTTCGAGAGCTTCTTGCAGGCGGCTGCCAGGGTGGCTTCATCGGGAATCGACTGGCCGTGCACGACCAGCAGTTCCAGCGTGCCGTCCTCGTCCTCTGCGAGCACGAAGGCGCGCACGACCGAATCCTTGAACTTGCCGCGCAGCATCGTTCGCACCGGCTCGGCCGCTGCGAACGACTTGAGCGCGATGTTGCGCAGCTCGTCGTGGAAGATGAACGCGCGGTCGATCGAGAAGGTCTCGGCCTCCTCGGCCTTCGGCTTGTGGCGCTGGAAGATCCCACTGCCGACGAGGTGCTCCAGCGTGCGCACCGCATCGGCCAGATCGAGCTTCGAGCGCCTGGACAGCTCGCTGGAAGACAAGGATTCCTGGGGCGCCGCATAGGCGACCATCAAGAGCTTCTGCACCTCGGGGGCAAAAAGAAAATCTGCTGCACTCATGTCGCGGTTCTCAACTTCTCTGGCGTTTTGCCGTGGTGTGGGTTCTCTGCAAGCGAATCTGCATTATCGAGAGCGCCCCGCGTCCCGTGCGATGCGGCTTTCTCCACGGCGTTTTTGCGGCGGATTCCGTCAAGGCGCATGGCGCCGGCCTACAGCGGCGCCGGGCGCCCACCGGTAGAACGGCTGAACACGACAAGGAGCTTCAGCCATGGACCTGGAACAGACGATCGACAAGATCAAGCAAGTGGATGCCGCACGCGCCGACTACCCCGGCGAACACCTCGTGGTGCTCGGTGCCGGCGTGCTGCTCTTGCTGGCCGCGGGCCGCAGCCGGTCGTTCCTGATGCGGATGGTCGCGGGCGCCGCCGGCGGCGCACTGATCGGCCGGGCGGCGAGCGGCACCGGCGGTATCGCCAAGCTGGCGGGCGTGCTGCAGAACGGAGGCCTGGCATGGCCGCGTCGCTGACCTCCCGGGCCCGCTCGCCCGCAACCGACGCTCGCAAGTACTGGGCGCCTTGCCTGGGCGTGGCGCTGGTGGCGATGTCGCTCTTCTATGCGACCTTGAAAGACCTGGTGGATGAGAGCGCAGCACGCGCCGCGCTCTTGACCACCGCAGTCGCTGCGGGCCAGCCCGAGCCCGACAGATCGGCCGCTCGCGAAACGAATTTGCCGGATTCAACGCCAAGCGCATCCTCGGCACCTGTCACGCTGACGAACACGAACTTCGAGCCCCCGTTGATCGCGCCCCCTGCGCCCGCCGCGAAGGCTGCGGCGACTGTCGTCAAGGTGCACAAGTGCGTCATGCCCGAGGGCAATGCGGCCTACTCCGACGGCCCCTGCCCCGCAGGCGCACATGCGACGACGCTGCGCCTGTCGCGCGACGTGCACGCCGCCGCGAGCCTGTAAGCCCTTGAGTGGCTCACCCCGCCTTCAAAAACACATCATGGTCCGGCGCGAAGTTGGCGTGCAGCGGCAGCATCGCCCCGCCCAGCGCGCACGCCTGCACCCCTGCCCTGCCGCCGTGCAGCCGCGGTGACCACAGGCCTTCCCAGTTGCACTGTGCGAGGGCGGCGCGGGTCTGCACGAGCAGCGCGTCGAGCAGCGCGCGGGACATCGAACCGTCCATCACCACGTCGGCCAGGTCGAGCACGGCCGTGCTGCTGACGATGGCATGCGCCAGCGCGCGCGATGCGCTGGCGAGCCAGGCCTGCGTGGCGGCGGCGAACGGCGCTTGGAGCGCGCGGTCGTCGTAGGCGGCGGTGGCGTCCAGGCCTTCGGCGCGCAGGCGTTGCTCCAGCTCCCACAGAGAGGCTTCGGCCACCACCTGCGTCGACACGCCTTCGGACGGGTTCGCCGTGCGCATCGGAATCGACGCCAGCGCGCCCGCGTTGCCGTGCGCGCCGGTATGCAGGTGCGAGTTGATGACCAGCCCGCCGCCCACGAAAGTGTCGACGAAGATGTAGAGAAAGCTCTTGAGGTCGTGGCCGCGCCCGGTCACCAGTTCGGCCACGCAGGCGGCGACGGTGTCGCGCGCGAAACCCACGGGCACATCGGTGCGCGCGCGCACCTCGGCCAGCAGGTCCATCTGGTTCCACTCGTCCGACTGCGCCTTCGACAGCCCCAGCGTGCGGTGCCAGCCGCCGAGCTGGAACGGCGCTGCCAACCCTGCGCCGACGTTGCGTGCAGCGAGCGGCCCGAGCCCGTCGCGCAGCCGGTGGATGTGCTCGGCGATCACCGGCAGCAGCGCCTCGGCATCGGGGAACTCGTAGCGGATCGCGTGGTGCTCGCGCACCTGCGCCGTGAAGTCGATGAGCAGCCACTCGGCCCCGCGCCGCCCGAGCTTGACGCCGATGGCGAAGGCGCCGTCGGGGTTGAGCGCCAGCGGCACCGAGGGCTGGCCGATGCGCCCGCGCACGCGGCTTTGCTTGACGATGAGGCCGTCGTCCTCCAGCCGCGCGGTGATGAGGCCGATGGTCTGCGCGCTCAGGCCCGTGAGCCGCGCGAGGTCGGCCTTGGGCAGGCTGGCGTGCACGCGCAGCGCCTGCAGCACCACGCGCTCGTTGAACTGGCGCATGCCCACCTGGTTGGAGCCGCGCGGGCGCAGCAGGACCGAGGGGTGTTCAACGATGTCGGCGTCGGTGTCAGGCATGCGCCTCCGCGGGCAACTGGTCGGCGGTCATGGCGCCTGTCATCACGGCCACGGTGTCGCTCATGCTGATCTTCTTCGGGTTGAGCACGGCGGCGCGCCGACCGAGACGTGCGACGTGGATGCGGTCGGCGACCTCGAACACGTGCGGCATGTTGTGGCTGATGAGCACCACGGGCAGGCCGCGCTCGCGCACGCGGCGGATCAGCTCGAGCACCATGTTGCCTTCTTTCACGCCGAGCGCGGCGGTGGGTTCGTCCATGATGACCACGTGCCGCGCGAAGGCCGCGCTGCGCGCCACCGCCACGCACTGGCGCTGGCCGCCCGAGAGCGTTTCGACGGCCTGCGTCATCGACTGGATGCCGACCTTCAAATCCTGCATGCGCGCCGTGCTTTCGAGCAGCATCTTCTTCTTGTCGAGCATGCGCAGTACGTTGCCCAGGAAGCCGGGGCGGCGCAGCTCGCGGCCGAGGAAGAGGTTCTCGTAGATGGTCATCGCGGGCGCCACGGCAAGGTCTTGATAGACCGTCTCGATGCCTGCGCGGCGCGCGTCCAGCGGGTTGCGGAAATGCACCGGCGCACCGTCGAGCAGGATCTGGCCTTCGTCGGGCACGATGGCGCCCGACAACGCCTTGATGAGCGAGGACTTGCCCGCGCCGTTGTCGCCGATCACGGCGAGGATCTCGCCTTCGCGCAGTTCGAAGTCGACGCCGTCGAGTGCGGTGACCTGGCCGTAGCGCTTCACCAGGCCCTTGGCCTGCATCACGATCTTGGGGTTGGCCACGGTGTTCATCAGCGGGCTCCCTTGCGCGAGAGTTGATCGGCCGCCACCGCCAGGATCACGAGCACGCCCGTCACCAGCACCTGGTAGATCGACGACACGCCCATCAGCGTGAGCCCGTTGCGGAACACGCCCACGATGAGCACGCCGATGAGCGAACCCAGCACGATGCCGCGTCCGCCGAACAGGCTGGTACCGCCGAGCACCACGGCCGTGATGGCGTCGAGGTTCTCGGTCTGGCCCGCGTTCGGGTCGCCCACGCCGGTGCGCGCCACCGACAGCAGCGAGGCGATGCCGTAGAACACGCCCGCCGCCACGTACACCGCGAGCAGCACGCGTTGCGTGGGAATGCCCACCAGCCGCGTGGCCTCGGCGTTGTTGCCGATCGCGTAGACATGCCGGCCGGCCGCCGTCTCGCGCAGCACGAACCAGGCGAGCGCATACAGCGCCAGCATGAGCACCGAGCCCCACGCCACCTCGGCACTGCCGATGGTGAAGGTGGTGCCCAGCCCGGTGAGGCCGCTGGGCAGGTCGGTGATGGTCTGCGACGACGAGTACAGCTGCGTGATCGCGAACGCGATGTTCAGCGTGCCCAGCGTCACGATGAACGGCGGCAGCTTGATGCGCGTGACCAGCAGGCCGTTGAGCAAACCGAACAGCGTCGTCACACCGACGCCGCACAGGATGGCCAGCGGCACCGGCATCCCGAGCTCGGTCGCGAACTTGCTCATGACGATGCTGCCCAGCGCCATCACCATGCCGCACGACAGGTCGATGCCGGCCGTGAGGATGATCAGCGTCTGGCCGATGGCGATCACGCCCACCACCATCACCTGCTGCAGGATCAGCGACAGGTTGCCGCCCGTCAGGAAACGGTCGGACTGCGTCGCAAAGAAGATGCAGGCGCCGAGCAGGGCCAGCCACGGCCCGAGGGCGCCCCACGGGATGTGGTGCGTCGGAGATTTCGCCATCGATGTGCCTCCCTGGGGCTGCCTGATTACTTCTTGCCCCAGCACAGCTCGGTGCCGGTCTTGGTGTCCTTGCTCTCGACGCCGGCCACGCTCTTGCCGGCGATCAGCGTCACGCCGGTGTCGACATAGCCGGAGGCCTTCTTGCCGGTCTTGGCGAACTCGACACCCGCGGCCACGCCCATGGCGGCCATCTTCAGCGGGTACTGCTGCGAGGTCGCGGCGATGATGCCCGCGGCCGTGTCCTTGATGCCCTGGCAGCCGCCGTCGACCGAGACGATCATCACGCCCTTCTCCTTGCCCGCGCGCTTGAGCGCGTTGTAGGCACCGGCCGCGGCGGGCTCGTTGATGGTGTAGACCAGGTTGACGTCGGGCGCCTTCTGCAGGCAGTTTTCCATCACCGTCTGCGCCTTGGCCTGGTCGCCGAAGCTGTCGGCCATGCAGACGATCTCGGGCGACTTCGACAGCTCGTTCGACTTGGCATCGTTGGCCGGCAGGCCAAAGCCCTTCATGAAGCCGTTGTGGCGCTGCGCGCCCACGGGGTGGCCCGGCAGCAGGTCGAGCGCGACGATCTTGGGCGTCTTGCCGGCCATCGCGGCCTTGGCGTATTCGCCGATGAGCACGCCGGCCGTGTAGTTGTTGGTGGCGAAGAGCGCGTCGGTCGCGTCCGGCGGATCGGCCGGGCTGTCGAGGGCGATCACCTGCACGCCCTTGTCGCGCGCCTTCTTGATCGCCGGCACGATGGCCTTGGCGTCGCTGGGCGTGATGAGGATGGTCTTGGCACCGGCCGCGATCATGTTTTCCATCGCCGTGATCTGGCCCGCGTTGTCGCCGTCGGCCTTGCCCGCGCCCGAGAGCAGCTTGGCGCCGAGCTTCCTGGCCTCTTCCTGCGCGCCCTCCTTCATCTTCACGAAGAAGGGATTGGTTTCGGTCTTGGTGACGAGGCCGATGACGGGTTCGCCCGCGGCCAGGGCCGTGGAGGCGGTGGAAGCGGCCAGAGCCAGGGTGGCCAGGGCGGGAACGAAGCGCGGGCTGATGAACATGGGTGTGTCTCCTTCAGGGGCGGGGCACGGCGTTGCCGTGCTTGCTGTGAAACCGGCGCTTCACCGCAAACAAGCAGGAAGGCATCCGGACGCGAGAAGGACTATCGAGCAGGCGATCGACTAAATCAAGCGAATTTAGTTATCGAAAACCCGGGGGGAAGTCGCCCGTTGGCTCGGTATTTGATGGCACTGCCGCAGGAAATTTGTAATTCAAAAGGCCGCGTCTCAATTTATTTCCCAGCGACTCATTTCAGATTTTGACAATTGTCGGGAATGTTGATTTATCGTAAAAGCCAATAAGAAAAATCGTCCACTCGCGAATTAAAAACAAAGTTCAAAGCACCGTGCCGCCGGCCAACTGAATAAGAGAACAAATAAACCCGGAGAAATTTCGGCAGATGTTCAACCACCTCGTGGAAATACTTCGAAACAATCCGGAGATCGCCTTGTTCCTGGTGCTGGGCATTGGCTATGCGGTCGGCCAGATCCGTTTCGGCCCGGTCCAGCTCGGCGGCATCTGCGGCACGCTCATGGCCGCGCTGGTCGTCGGCCAACTCGGCATCCGGCTCGACGACAGCGTGAAGAACGTGTTTTTCATGCTCTTCATCTTTGCGCTCGGCTACGCGGGCGGTCCGCAGTTCTTTGCCAACCTCGATGCCAAGGGCCTGCGGCTGGGCCTGCTCTGTGTGGTCGAAGTGGTGGTGGTACTCGCGCTGGTGCTCGGCGCGACCGTGCTGCTGTCGCTCGACCGCGGCACGGCCGCGGGGTTGATGGCGGGCGCGGCCACCGAATCGGCCGTGGTGGGCACGGCGACCGACGCGATCTCCAAGCTTGCCCTCTCGCCCGCCGACATCGCGCAACTGCAGGCCAACGTCGTCACGGCCTACTCCATCACCTACGTGTTCGGGTTGATCGCCATCGTGGTGGCCACGAGCCAGGTGTTTCCGCTGCTGCTGCGCGTCGACCTGCGCGCCGAAGCCGACAAGCTCTGGAAGACCATGGGCGGCGGCGCCGACGATCCGGCCGCCGCCAGCGCGACGCCCGAGATGGTCGGGCGCGTGTTCCGCGTCACCGTGGGACGCGGCCGCTCGGTTTGCGAACTGACGTCGATCCTCGGGCGGCAGGCCAGCATCGAGCGCGTGGTGCGCGGCGGCCAGAGCCTCTCGGTCGAGCCCGGCTTGCACCTGCGCGTGGGCGACCGCGTGCTCGCCATCGGGCGGCGCAGCGCGCTCGTCAACGTGGGCGAGTTGCTGGGCCCCGAGTTCGCCGACACCGCCGCGTTCGACGCCGTGGTCGAAACCACCGAGGTCGTCGCCAACCGCCGCGAATGGTTCGGCCGCGGGCTGCGCGAACTCGAAGCCGTGCTGCCCTCCACCGTGCAGGTGGTGGGCGTGGCGCGCGACGGCCACGCCATGCCGCTCGTGAACGACCTCACGCTGCAGCGCGGCGACGTGCTCCAGCTCTACGGCCCCGCGCCCGAGGTGGCGGGCGCCATCGCGCAGGTCGGCGACCGCGTGATCGCCTCCACGCGCAGCAACATCAGCTTCGCCGCCGCGGGCATCCTGCTGGGCGTGTTCATCGGCGGCTTCAGCGCCAAGCTCGGCGGCATTCCGTTTTCGCTCGGCACCGGGGGCGGCGCGCTGCTGACGGGGCTGGCCTTCGGCTGGTACCAGTCGAAGCACCCGCACCGCCTGAGCGTGCCGGCCGACGCGCTGGCGCTCATGAAGGACCTGGGCCTGGCCACCTTCATCGCCTGCGTGGGCCTGGCCTCGGGACCGCAGGCGCTGGCGCTGGTCCAGAAGTTCGGCATCGCGCTGCCACTGGTGGGCATCGCCGTCGCGGTGGTGCCGGCCAGCATCTCGCTGTTCATCGGCCACCGCTTGTTGAAGCTCGAGGCACCGGTGCTGCTCGGCGCCATCGCCGGCCAGCAGTGCAGCACGCCCGCGCTCAGCGCCGTGCAGAACGCCGCAGGCAACGCCACGCCGCTGCTGGGCTACACGATCACCTATGCCATCTCGAACGTCGTGCTGCCGCTGATGGGACCGCTGATCGTGGCCCTGGCCGGGCTGGTGACGCACGCGAAATAAGACAACGACCCGAGACGCCCCACGCACTTCTCTTCCCTCTTCGTCCCATTGATGCCCTGAAAGGACTTCCCCTATGGAATGGCTGCATGAACTCTTCAAGAAGTCGCCCGAGATGGCGCTCTTCCTCTCGCTGGCCGTCGGCTACTGGATCGGCAAGATCAAGTTCGGCAAGTTCCAGCTCGGCGGCGTGGCCGGCTCGCTGCTGGTGGCGGTGATCGTCAGCCAGGTCGGCGTGCAGATCGACGGCGGCGTGAAGGCCGTGCTGTTCGCGCTGTTCATCTACGCCGTGGGCTTCGAGAGCGGGCCGCAGTTCTTCAGCTCGCTGGGCAAGCAGTCGATCAAGGAGATCATCCTGGCCGCCGTGATGGCGGCCACGGGCCTGGCCACGGTGGTGGTCATGGCCAGGCTGTTCGGGCTCGACAAGGGCCTGGCAGCGGGCGTGGCGGCCGGCGGCCTCACGCAGAGCGCCATCATCGGCACCGCGGGCGACGCCATCGGCAAGCTCGGCCTCGCCGCGGCCGAGACCGCGCGACTGCAGGGCAACGTGGCCATCGGCTACGCCGTGACCTACGTGTTCGGCTCGTTCGGCGCGATCATCGTGTGCGTCAACATCCTGCCCAAGCTCATGGGCCGCAGCATCCGCGACGACGCCATCGCGGCCGAGACCGCGATGCAGGCCGGCGTGAAAGTGCTCGGCCCCGACCAGGAAGAAGCCGCGCCCTCGCTGGTCGGGCGCATCTACCAGCTCACGAGCGATCCGCAGCGCACGGTGGCCGACATCGAGAACGCCAACCCCGCCACCACCATCACCATCGAGCGCGTGAAGCGCGACGGCAAGTTCGTCGAGGTCAGCCCCACGCTCGTGCTGCGCCAGGGCGACTACGTGCTCACCGTGGGCCGGCGCGATGCCGTGGTGGCGAGCGCGCCGCTGCTGGGCAAGGAGGTCGACGCGGTCGACGGCATGGAGCTGACGCTGAACAAGCGCGAGATCGTGCTCACCAACAAGGACTTCGGCGGCAAGACCGTCGACCAGATCCGCCAGGCCACCGCGGGCGGCGTGCGCCACGGCATCTTCGTGGTGCAGCTCAGCCGCATGGGCCAGGTGCTGCCGATGAAGCCCGACACCGTGGTGCAGGTGGGCGACCTGGTGTCGATCTTCGGCGCCGAGCAGGACGTGAAGCGCGTCGCGTCCCTCGTCGGCGACGTGATCGTGCCCAGCGCCAAGACCGACTTCGTGTACCTGGGCGCGGGCCTGGTGGTGGGCCTGCTGGTCGGCCTGCTGAGCGTGAAGATCGGCGCCATCCCGCTGACGCTCGGCGCCGGCGGCGGCGCGCTGCTGTCGGGCCTGCTGTTCGGCTGGTACCGCGCGAAGAAGCAGACCTTCGGCGCGCTGCCGCCCAGCGCGGTGCAGCTGCTGAAAGACCTGGGCCTGGCGGGCTTCGTGGTCGTGGTCGGCCTCACGTCGGGCCTGCAGGCCGTGCAGACCATCAAGGAACTGGGCCTGACCATCTTCGGTGTCGGCGTGGTCGTCACGCTCGTGCCGATGATCCTCACGATGCTGTTCGGGCGCTACGTGCTGCGCTACGAGAACACGGCCGTCTTCGCGGGTGCGCTGAGCGGCTCGCGCAGCGCCAACCCGGCCTTCGGCGAAGTGCTGGGCAAGGCCGAGAACGCCATTCCCACCGTGCCCTTCGCCATCACCTACGCACTGGCGAACGTGTTCCTCACGCTGCTGGGGCCGCTGATCGTGGCGCTGGTCTGAGCACCGCGCCTTCTCTCTTCTTTCTTTTTTCAACCAAGGAGTACTCCATGGATTTCGGCGACGTGAAAAAGCTGGGCGGCCTGAGCCCGTTCGAACTGAAGGATGCGCTGATCCAGGTCGCACGACAGAGTGACCGGCTCATGCTCAACGCCGGCCGCGGCAACCCGAACTTCCTGGCCACCACCCCGCGCCACGGCTTCTTCCAGTTCGGGCTGTTCGCCATGGCCGAGGCCGAGCGCTCGTACATCTACATGCCGGACGTGGGCGGCTTTCCGCAGCGCGAGGGCATCGAAGCGCGCTTCGAGATCTTCGCCAAGTCGCACGCGGGCGAGCCGGGCGTGCGCTTCATCGAGGCCGCCGTGTCGTACGTGCGCGATCAACTGGGCCTGTCGGCCGGCGACTTCATCTACGAGATGTGCGAGGCCATCCTGGGCTGCAACTACCCGGTGCCCGACCGCATGCTGCGCCTGACCGAGATCGTCGTGGGCCAGTACATCCACAAGGAAATGGTCGGCACCCACCCCTTCGTTGGCAAGTTCGACATGTACGCGGTCGAGGGCGGCACCGCCGCCATGACCTACCTGTTCAACAGCCTGCGCGAGAACCACCTGCTGTCGCCCGGCGACACCATTGCACTGGGCATGCCGATCTTCACGCCCTACATCGAGATCCCGCACCTGAACGACTACCAACTCATCGAGGCGCTGATCGACGCACCGGCCGAGAACAACTGGCAGTTCACGAAGAAAGAGCTGCAGAAGCTGCTCGACCCGAAGGTCAAGGCCTTCTTCCTGTGCAACCCGAGCAACCCGCCCTCGGTGAAGATCAGCGACGAAGTGCTGGGCTACATCGCCGACATCGTGAAGCAGCGGCCGGACCTCATCATCCTCACGGACGACGTGTACGGCACCTTTGCCGACAACTTCCTGTCGCTGTTCGCGGTCTGCCCGCAGAACACGATCCTGGTGTATTCGTTCTCGAAATATTTCGGCGCCACCGGCTGGCGCATGGGCGTGGTCGCCACGCACGAGGACAACATCCTCGACCGCAAGATCGCCGCCCTGCCCGAGGCCAAGCGCCGGGAACTCGACGCGCGCTACAGCTCCATCACCACCGAGCCACGCAAGCTGAAGTTCATCGACCGCCTCGTGGCCGACAGCCGCACAGTGGCCCTGAACCACACGGCCGGCCTCTCCACGCCGGTGCAGGCTCAGATGGTGATGTTCTCGCTGTTCTGCCTCATGGACGAGGGCGAGACCTACAAGAAGTCGATGAAGCACATCGTCTCGCGACGCAAGGAAGCGCTGTACCGCGAGCTCGGCCTGCCACTGCCGCCCGACCCCAACTCGGTGAGCTACTACCACCTGCTCGACCTGCAGGACATCGCCACGCAGATGCACGGCGAACGCTTCGGGAAATGGATCCTGACCAAGCTGCAGCCGAACGAAGCGCTGTTCCGCATCGCCGCGGAAACCAGCATCGTGCTGCTGCCCGGGCGCGGCTTCGGCGGCAAGCACCCGTCGGGGCGCGTGTCACTGGCCAACCTCAACGAGTACGACTACGCGAACATCGGGCGATCGCTGCGCAAGATGGCTTCGGAGTACTTTGCGATGTTCGAGAAGGAGGTGGGAAGCGGCAAGGGCGAGAAAACGAAGACCGCCGTCGTCAAACCCGTGAAGACCGGGAAGAAGAAGCAGCAGACGCCGTCGTAGCAGACGCCGTTGCCGGCCGCCGGCTTGCTCAGCTTCTGCTGGCGCGCGCCGGCGGTTCGAGCACCACCATCCGCCAGGCGCACAGCGTGCCCGCCACCGCGAGCAGAGCCGCCAGCGCGAACATCGTGCGGTAGCCCAGTTCCTGCGCCACCGCCCCACCCAGCAGCACGCCCAGCACGCCGCCGAAGCCGTAGCCGATCACCGTGAACAGCGCCTGCCCGCGTCCGCGCAGGTGACCCGGGAAGCGGCGCGACACCACGGCGATGCAGGCCGTATGGTGCGCCGCGAAGCTCAGCGCGTGCAGCCATTGCGCGATGACCAGCGCCGCGATGAAGCCGCCCAGCCCGGCCGTGAGGCCGAGCCGCGCCACGCCGGCGATGCCGCACACCAGCATCCAGCGCGGCATCGGCAACAGGCCGATGAGCCGGCCCTGCAAAAAGAACCAGACGATCTCGGCCACCACCGACAGCGCCCACAAGAGGCCGATGGTGCTCTTGCCATAGCCGATCGAATCGAGGTACAGCGAGAAGAACGCGTACACCGAGAAGTGCGACATCACCTGGAAGAACAGCGAGGCAAAGAACCAGCGCACGGCGGGGATGCGCAGCACGGGGCCGATGGGCTCCTTCACGACGTCGTGCGCGGCCGGCGGCTCGCGCAGGTCGGGCAGCTTCATCGTCGCGATCAGCACCACCGCCAGCGTGCCCGCGGCCCAGAACGGGAAGTGCTTCATGCCGAAGCGCTCGAACCACTCGCCCGCGACGAACACGGTGACGAGGAAGCCGGCCGAGCCGCACAGGCGGATGCGCCCGTAGCGGCCCCAGTCGCCCGCGACGATCTGCGCCATGGCCGCTTCGGTGAGCGACATCATCGAGCTGGTGTGCGTGAACATGACCAGCAGCACGAGTGCGAGCCACCAGGCGCCGCCGTGCCACCACAGCCCGAAGGAACTGGCCAGTGCGACGGCGGCACTGAAGCGCAGCAGCTTCACGCGCTGGCCGGTGTGGTCGCTGAGCGCACCCCAGGCATAAGGCGCGAAGACGCGCGTGATCGATTGCACCGAGGCCAGCAGGCTGATCGTGAAGATCGGCAGGCCCAGCTCTTTCAGCCACAGCGGCAGGTACGGATTGAAAAAACCGATGTGCGCGAAATAGCTGGCCGACAGGCCAGCGAATGCCAACAGGTGGCCGCGCCCGGCAGCCACAGGTGGCGCGGCAGACACTACAGGAAAGACGACTGCGGTGACGCAGCTTCGCTCTTCTCGGCGGGCGGGTTCACGTCGCCGCACTGCGCGCGGTTGCGCAGCACGTGTTCCATCACCACCAGCGCAAGCATGGCTTCGGCGATGGGCGTGGCGCGGATGCCCACGCAGGGGTCGTGGCGGCCCTTGGTGATGACTTCGACGGGGTTGTTGTTCACGTCGATGGACTGGCGCGGGCTGATGATCGAGCTGGTCGGCTTGATCGCAATGCTCACCTCGAGGTCTTGCCCCGAGCTGATGCCGCCGAGGATGCCGCCCGCGTTGTTGGTGAGAAAACCGGTCGGCGTGATCGAGTCGCCATGCGTGGTGCCGCGCTGCGTGATGCTGTCGAAGCCTGCGCCGATTTCCACGGCCTTCACGGCGTTGATGCCCATCATGGCGTACGCGATCTCGGCGTCGAGCTTGTCGAACAGCGGCTCGCCCAGGCCCACGGGCACCTTGGTGGCGGTGACGCGGATGCGCGCGCCGCAGGAGTCGCCGGCCTTGCGCAGGCGGTCCATGTAGTCCTCCAGCGCGCTCACGTCGGCGATGGGGGCGAAGAAGGGGTTGTTGGGCACGTGGTCCCAGTTCTCGAAGGGAATCGCGATTTCGCCGATCTGCGTCATGCAGCCGCGGAACACCATGCCGTATTTTTCGGCCAGCCACTTCTTGGCGACCGCGCCGGCCGCGACCATGGGCGCGGTGAGACGTGCCGAAGAACGCCCGCCACCGCGCGGATCGCGGATGCCGTATTTCTTCCAGTAGGTGAAGTCGGCGTGGCCGGGGCGGAACTGCTGGGCAATCTGCCCGTAGTCCTTGCTGCGCTGGTCGGTGTTCTGGATCAGCAGCGCAATGGGGGTGCCGGTGGTCTTGCCCTCGTACACGCCAGAAAGAATCTGCACCGCGTCGGGCTCGTTGCGCTGGGTGACGTGGCGGCTGGTGCCGGGGCGCCGGCGGTCGAGGTCGCCCTGGATGTCGGCCTCGCTCAGGGCCATGCCCGGGGGGCAGCCGTCGATCACGCAGCCGATGGCCGGGCCGTGCGACTCGCCGAAATTGGTGACCGCGAAGAGAGTTCCGAAGGTGTTGCCGCTCATGGCGGGGATTATCCCCACAAAGCGGCAGCCGACTCAGTCTGTGGTGTTTTCCATGCGCTTGGCGAGCACGCCGAGCTGCAGCTCGATGCTGAACAGCCGCTCGTTCAGCACCGCGGTCTGCAGCCGGATCGCCTCGACGATGGCCTTGGTCTGCGGGTCGGAGGTGCTGTCGGACAGTTCCGCCAGGTCATGCAGCTTCTTGCGCAGTTCGTTGCTCATGGGGCCTCCGTTCGGTCGTGGGATGCGTCGTGGAAGCCCCAGTATGGAGGCTCGTCAACGCTCCGGCAATGCGGCGCCGCCCGGGGGTATGGCGCGCGCTTCCTCTTCTTCCGCGCCATGCGACACGCCCACGCCACGCAGTCGCACTGCCACCAGCACACCCACGAACAGCAGCACCACCGCGCACAGGCCGGCCACCAGCCGCAGGGCGCGCAGCAGCGCCTCGCGCCCCGTGTCGAGCAGCGCGGTACCGGTAGCGCCGGGCAGTTCACCGGCCAGCGCCAGCGCCCCGCCCAGGGTGCTGCGCGCGGCGTCGACCGCCGCAGCATCGGCGAGACCGGCCGGCACCGCATCGACCATCGCCGTGCGGTAGATCGCCGCGCCGACGCTGCCGAGGATGGCGATGCCCAGCGCCCCGCCGAACTCGGAGCTGGTCTCCGAGATCGCCGAGGCCACGCCCGCGCGCTCGGGCGGTGCGCTGCCCACGACCAGGTCGGTGGCCAGGGTGAACACCGGCGCCAGGCCAAGCGAAGAAATGATCGCGCTCGTCACCATCCAGGCCAGCCCGCCCTGCGCGGGCAACAGCACCAGCATGCCGAAGCCCAGCGCCGCCACGCCCAGCCCGCCGCCCATCACGTAGGCCGGACACAGGCGCCGCGTGAGTGCGGGCACGACCATCGAGCCGACGATGAAGGCGCCGGCGCTCGGCATGCTCCACAGGCCCGCCTCCAGCGGTGACAGGCCGAGCACCAGCTGCAGGTACTGGGCGTTGTAGAGAAAGAGGCCGAACATCACGAAGCAGGCCAGCATGTAGGCCCCGAGCGAGACGCTGAAGGCCGGCAGCCTGAACAGGCGCAGGTCGATCATCGGGTTGGCCAGCCGCCCCTGCCGGCGCGCGAACAGCCAGCCCAGCAACGCACCGGCCGCGATGGCCATCAGCGACACGCCATCAGGCCCGCGCTCGGCCACCTGCTTGATGCCGTAGATGGCCGCCAGCACGGCGCCCAGCCAGAGCGCCACGCTGGCCAGGTCGAGCGCGCCCGCATCGGGGTCGCGGTACTCTGGCAAGAGCCACGGCCCGAGCGCCAGCAGCAGCACCATCACCGGCACGCCGATGAGAAACACCGAGCCCCACGGAAAGAACTGCAGCAGCACGCCGCCCAGCACCGGCCCGATGACCGCGCCGGCTGAATAGCTCGAGATCCACACGCCGATGGCCACGGTGCGCTGCGCCGGATCGAGGAACATGTTGCGGATCAGCGAGAGCGTCGAAGGCGCCAGCGTCGCCCCCGCCACGCCCAGCAGCGCGCGCGTGACGATCAGCATGTTGGCGCTGGTCGAGAAAGCCGCGAGCACCGAGGCCACGCCGAACGCCATCGCACCGATCAGCAGCAGCCGGCGCCGCCCGATGCGATCGCCCAGCGTGCCCATGGTGACCAGCAGGCCGGCCACGAAGAAGCCGTAGATGTCGACGATCCACAGCAGTTGCGAGGCGGTGGGCTTGAGGTCTTCGCTGATCGACGGGATCGCCAGGTTCAGCACCGTGAGGTCCATCGAATAGAGCATGCACGGCAGTGCGATGACCGCCAGCCCGGTCCATTCGCGCGCGGTGGCGCGGGCGGGTGTCACGCGCTGCGTTGCGCCGCTCATGGGCCCGACCCCTGGTCGCCGCTGTCGCTGATCGAGAACGCCTTGCGCACCTCGATGCTGCTGAAGCGAGCCGACGGAATGCCGGCCGCGAGCTGCAGCGCCTCTTCGTCGCTGTCGGCCTTGACCACGTAGAAGCCGCCCAGCTGCTCGCTGGTTTCGACGAACGGCCCGTCGGTGACCGAGAGCTTGTCGTTGCGCATGCGCACCGTGACCGCGGTGCCGGCCGGCTGCAGGGCCTCGGCCGCGACGAGCTTGCCGAGCGCCTGCAGGTGCGCGTCGTAGTCGAGGTGTTCGTGGATGTAGCGGTCCATGTCCTGCGCCGAGAAGTGGCTCGTCTGCGCGTCGGTTCCGTAGATCAGGCAAAGGTATCTCATGCGGCATTCCCCTCGGGGGTTTCGATCATTTCCAGGACATCGATGGGACGCACCTCGATGGCGCCGTAGCGCGCCATCGGAATGCGGCCCGCCAGCTGGATCGCGGCGTTCAGGTCGCGCGCCTTGACCAGGATGAAGCCGCACAGCTGCTCGCGGGCTTCGGCATACGGGCCGTCGACGTGCGAGCGCCGGCCGTGGCGCACCTGCACGACCTTGGCGGCGCTCACCGGGGTCAACGCCTCGGCGGCGATGAAGTGGCCGGCGGCTTCGAGCAGGCGGTCGTAGGCCATCGAATCGGCGTCGAGCACGCGGCGCTCGTCGGGCGGCAGCGCGCGAAGCACCGCTTCGTCGCAATGAACGAGGCAGAGGTATTTCATGCGGAATCTCCTTGCAGGTTTGAGTGAGGACCTCACTGGTCGAACGGCAATGGCCGAAATCGACAGTGGGCCTCAGAATTTTTTTGCCTCGGGCAACGACGCCAGCTGCCGCTCCAGGAATTGCCGCTCGGGCTGCTGGCGGACCAGTGACAGCGCCTGCAGATAAGCCTCACGCGCATCGCCGGTGCGGCCCAGGCGCCGGCACAGCTCGGCACGCGCGCCATGCGCCAGGTGGTACTGGACCAGCGCGCCGCGTGCGAGCAGTGCATCGATCAGCGCGAGCCCCGCTGCCGGCCCGTCGCGCATTGCAACGGCTGCTGCGCGGTTGAGTTCGGCCACGGGCGAGGGATCGATCCGCAGCAGCACGTCGTACAGCCCGACGATCTGTGGCCAGTCGGTGTCGGCGGCCTCGAGCGCTTCGGCATGCACGGCCGCAATGGCGGCCTGCAAGGTGTACGGGCCGAAGCGGCGCGACCGCAGCGCGCGCTCGACCAGCGCCGCGCCCTCCCCGATCTGTTCGCGATGCCACAGGCTGCGGTCCTGCGCGTCGAGCAGCACCAACTCGCCCTGCGCCGACGTGCGCGCGGCGCGGCGCGCATCGTGCAGCAGCATCAGCGCGAGCAGGCCCAGCGCCTCGGGATCGGGCAGCAGTTCGGCCACCAAGCGCCCGAGCCGGATCGCCTCGGCCGACAGGTCGGCACGCGTCACGCTCTCGCCCGACGAAGCGGCGTAGCCTTCGTTGAACACGAGGTACACCACGCGCAGCACGGCGTCGAGCCGCTCGGGCAGTTCGGCCAGACCCGGCACCTGGTACGGAATGCCGCCGTCGCGGATGCGCGCCTTGGCCCGCACGATGCGCTGCGCGATGGTGGGCGCCGGCACGAGAAAGGCGCGCGCGATCTCCTCGGTCGCCAGCCCGCAAACCTCGCGCAGCGTCAGCGCCACCTGGGCGTCGGGCGCGAGCGCGGGGTGGCAGCAGGTGAAGATCAGGCGCAGGCGGTCGTCCTCGAGCGCGTCGGCATCGGGGTCGACCTCGTGCCACGCGGGCGCGGGGTCGGCCAGCGTGTCGGTATGGGCGGTGGCGTCGTCCCACGCCGTGAAACGCGCCTGCCGACGGAGGCCGTCGATGGACTTGAAGCGCCCCGCCGACACCAGCCAGGCACGCGGGTTGGTCGGCACGCCCTCGCGCGGCCATTGTTCGAGCGCAGCGCGAAAGGCGTCGTGCAGGGCTTCTTCGGCGAGGTCGAAATCGCCGAGCAGGCGCACCAGCGTCGCGAAGATGCGGCGCGACTCGGTGCGGTAGATCGCGTCCAGCGCGTCGGCGATGGCGGTGGGTGGGACTGTCACCCGGTGTCGCCTCCGAGCAGCCGACTCTCGAGCTTGACGAGGGCGCCGGTCCAGCCGTGGGCGTGGCCGTCGCGCGCCGCTTCGTCGAAGAACTGCTGGTGCATGAGCACGAACGCGCAGCCGCCCGCATCGGGCTCCAGTTGCAGCGTGACGCGCGACTCGCGCTCGGGCGTGCTGCGCCAGGCCCAGCTGAAGACCAGCCTGCGCTCGGGCACGACCTCCAGATAAGTGCCGCTCACGTCGTGCGTCTCGCCGTCGGCCGCCAGCATGGTCACGCGAAAGCGCCCGCCCACGCGCAGGTCGACCTCGGCCAGTGGCACGTCGACGATCTCCTCGGGGCCGAACCAGTGCTTCAGCGCTTGCGGGTCGGTCCACGCGCGCCAGACTTTGGCGGGGCTGACGCGGAAGTGTCGGCGCAGCGTGAGCGAGGGGCGTTCGGGGATGTGGCCTGGGGTGCGTCCGGCGTTGCCGCCGGGGGAAGGCTTCGCCATTCGGTGTCCTCCTGGTGATAGAGAAAGCGCGCCAGTGCGTCGAGGCGGCCGGTCCAGAACTTCTCATAGCGCGAGAGCCACGCGGCAGCCTCTTGCATCGGGCCCGCCGACAGCTCGCAGCGCACGACGCGGCCCGCCTTCGTGCGCGAGATGAGGCCGGCGCCTTCGAGCACGCGCAGGTGCTTCATGAAGCCGGTCAGCGACATGCCATGCGGTTCGGCGAGTTCGGTCACGCTGAGGCTGCCCTCGCCCAGCGCTTCGAGCACGCTGCGACGCGTCGGGTCGGACAGGGCCGCAAACACGGCGTCCAGTGCATCTGAGTGAACCATGCGGTTGAGTATCTGGAGCGGGCTCCCGGCCGTCAACCCATGGGCCGCGCGCAGGAACGGTTTAAGCATGCTGCATTGCAGCATCTTCCCCGTGAAGGCGCTCACTGTCGGACCGAACCGCCACCCCGTTCTCTCCCGTCAAACCCGGCGACACCGACCAGGTCCCGGACGGGATGCGTGACTTCTTCCTGTACCGCGACCTCCGCATTGCGGCTGCCACGGGCCGGTCTCGTCAGTGACCCACGAAGCGCGGTGCACGCTTCGCAATGAAGGCCGCCACGCCTTCACGCGCGTCCGCACTGCCGGCGCGTTCGCGCAGCAGGCGATGCTCCATCTCGAAGTGCGCGTCGATCGGGCGTGATGGCGCATCGCCGCACAGCGCCTTGATGGCCGCGAACGACCCCGCCGCGCCGCTCGCCAGCCGCGCCACCAGCGCTTCGGCAGCCGCCGCGAGTTCGGCGTCCGGGTACAGCGCATCGACAGCGCCCGCAGCAAGACAGCGCGCGCTGTCGACCGGGTCGCTGAGCATCAGCCATTGCTGCGCGCGCACCGGGCCGATGCGCCGCGACAGGAAATACGAACTCCCCGCGTCCGGCGACAACCCGATGGCCGCATAACCCGTGCGCAGCTTCATCGACTCGGCCGCGAGCACGAAGTCGCCGCACAGCGCCAGTCCCACGCCAGCACCGCCGACCGTGCCATTCACCGCGACCACCAGCGGCGCCGGGCTTCGGGCCAGCCGCAGCAGCGCGGGATGCAGCCGATCGAGGATGGCGTCCACCAGCTCAGGCAGCTTCTCGCCCGCGGCCATGAAATCGTCGATGGCGCCGCCCGCGCAGAACACCCGCCCCTGGCCAGTCAGCAGGATGGCGCGCGGCGCTGCGTCGAGCACCTCGTCGATGGCGCGCGCCAGCACATGGCTGCTCGCCAGCGACACCGAATTGGCGCGTTCGGGCCGCTTCAGCACGATGCGGCCGATGCCGTCCTGCACGCCCCAGGCAATGCCTTCTTCGAGCTGCAGGGTCATCTCAGATGCCCGTGAGCCCACCGGTGCACATGAGCGTCTGGCCGCTCACGTAGTCCGACTCGGGCGCGCACAGCAAGTACACCGCGCCGGCCGCTTCTTCGGGTGTACCGCCGCGGCCCAGCGGGATCGACTGTTCCATCATGGCCAGCAGTCCGGGGTTGACGCCAACCTTGATCTCGCGCCCCTCGATGTTCGCCGTGGTGGCCTCCGCCGTGCTGGCCGTGAGCCGCGTCTGGATGAAGCCGAAGGCCACGCAGTTCACCGTGACGTTCATGCGGCCCCACTCCTTGGCCAGGGTCTGCGTCATGCCGACGATGCCTGCCTTGGCGGTCGAGTAGTTGGCCTGGCCCGCGTTGCCGAAGAGCCCGGCCACCGACGAGACGTTGACCACCTTGCGCACCACGCGCTGCCCTGCTTCGCCTTCGGCCTTCGCCAGCGCGCGAATCACCGGCTGCGCGGCGCGCAGGATGCGAAACGGCGCCGTCAGGTGCACGTCGATCATCGCGTACCACTGCTCGTCGATCATCTTCTGCACCACGCTGTCCCAGGTGTAGCCGGCGTTGTTGACGATGATGTCCAAGCCCTTGAATTCGCTCACCGCGATGCCGACGAAGCGCTCGGCAAAGTCCGGTGCCGACACGCTGCCGACGCAGGCCACAGCCTGGCCGCCCGCGGCGCAGATGGCCTGCACGGTTTCCTCGGCCGGGTCGGCATCGAGGTCGTTGACGACGATGCGCGCGCCTTCCGACGCGAGCTTGAGCGCGATCGCGCGGCCGATGCCCCGGCCCGAGCCGGTGATGAGGGCGACCCTGCCTTCGAGTTTGGGTGTCATGTCTTCTGTCTTCTTTCGTTCAGGGGATTCAGCGCAGCGCAACGAGCGCTTCGCCCGCGATGCGGGGCTGGCCGTACTGGTTGGCGCTGAGCACCTCCACGCGCACGCAGCGCTCGCCGTTGTGCTCGAGCTTCTCGACCACGCGGCCGGTGCAGCGCACGGCATGGCCCAGGTGCGTGATGCCCTGGAAGCGCACGTCGAAGCGGCGCAGCTGCGCCTGCGGCACCCACTGCGTGAGCAGGCGGCCGAGCCAGGCCATGCCCAGCATGCCCTGCGCGAACACGTCGGGCATGCCCGCCTTGCGCGCGAAGTCGGTGTCGATGTGGATCGGGTTGTGGTCGCCCGACGCGCCCGCAAAGAGCGCGAGCGTCGTGCGGTTGACCGGCGCAAGCTGCAAGGCGGGAAGCTCGTCGCCGACCTGCACGGAGTCGTAGCTGATGGAGGTCATGAATGCCCAATTCTTCAATGGCGGCAGACGAGCACGGTGCGCAGCTCGGCCACGAGTTCATCGTTCTGGTTGGTGGCGCGCGAGGTCTTCACCACGAATTCGAGCGCGCCGTTCTTCTTGTCGTAGATGTCGCTGATGGTGGAGCGCACCGTCACCGTGTCGCCCACGCAGGCCGGCCGGTGGTACGCGAAGCTCTGCTCGCCGTGCAGCAGCTTCGACAACGGAATCTGCAGGTCGCCGAGCATCCGGTCCGACGCGCCAGAGTCCAGTTCGGCCGCGAACAGGAAGGTGGGCGGCGCGGGCAGGTCGGGGTAGCCGGCGTCGCGCGCGGCGGCGGCATCGGTGTAGACCGGGTCGGTCTCTCCGATGGCCTTGGCGAAGAACTGCAGCCGGCTGCGCTCGACGGGCAGCACTGAAGCAGGCAGCTCGTGGCCGATCCATTTCTTGTCGATCATCTGCGCCGCCCTCAGACGCGTTCGTACAGCGTGACCACGCAGGCGCCGCCCAACCCCAGGTTGTGCTGCAGCGCCATGCGCGCGCCTTCGACCTGCCGCTTGTCTGCCGTGCCGCGCAGCTGCTGGACCAGCTCCGTGCATTGCGCAAGACCCGTGGCACCCAGCGGGTGGCCCTTCGACAGCAGGCCGCCCGACGGGTTGGTCACGACCTTGCCGCCGTAGGTGTTGTCGCCATCGACCACGAATTTTTCTGCACCACCGACCGGGCACAGGCCCAACGCTTCGTAGCTGATGAGTTCGTTGTGCGCAAAGCAGTCGTGCAGCTCGACCACGTCGATGTCCTGCGGGCCGACACCGGCGGCGTCGTACACCTTCTGCGCGGCTTCCTGCGCCATGCTGAAGCCGACCACCTCGCGCATGTCGCGCGCCTCGAAGGTGATGGCGCGGTCGGTGGTCATGGCCTGCGCCTTGATGCGCACGCTGCGGTCCAGGCCGTGGCGTTCGGCGAAACGCGGCGAGCACACGAGGGCCGCCGCCGCACCGCAGGTCGGAGGGCAGGCCATGAGCCGCGTCATCACGCCGGGCCACATCACGGGCGCAGCCATCACCTCGTCTTCGGTGACGACGGTGCGGAACAGTGCCACCGGGTTGTTCGACGCATGGCGGCTGGCCTTGGCGCGGATCTTCGCGAAGGTCGACATCTGCGTGCCGTACTGCTGCATGTGTGCGAGCCCCGCGCCGCCGAAGTAGCGCAGCGCCAGCGGCACCTGCTCGTTGCCGACCAGCTCGTCGGTGATCGACTCGAAGTGGTCGAACGGACTCGGGCGGTCGTTGAACACGGCGCCCAGCGCACCGGGGCTCATGTGTTCGAAGCCCAGCGCCAGCACGCAGTCGGCCGCGCCGCTGGCCACGGCCTGGCGAGCGAGGAAGAGCGCGGTCGAACCGGTGGAGCAGTTGTTGTCGACGTTGACCACCGGGATGCCGGTCATGCCCACTTCATACAGTGCGCGCTGGCCGGCGGTGGAGTCGCCGTACACGTAGCCCACGTAGGCCTGCTGCACCAGCTCGTAGCCGATGCCGGCGTCTTTCAGCGCGGCGTTGGTGGCGTGCGCAGCCATCTGCGGGTAGGGCTGGTTCGCGCCCGGCTTGGTGAAGGGGATCATGCCGACACCGACGACGTAGACATCCTGGCTCATGAGAGGCTCCTGAAATGAAGTGACTGAAGAGGGAAAAAGGGTGGACGGTGCTCAGGCTACGCTTCGTTGGCGGTCTTGCCAAAACGGTTCGCGCAGCCGGGTCTTGAGCACCTTGCCCGCGCCCGAGAGCGGCAGCGCGTCGACCACCGCCACGCTGCGCGGGCACTTGTAGTTCGCGATCAGCGCCTTGCAATGCGCGATGAGCGCATCGGCCGCCAGCTGCTGGTCCGGCTTGAGCACGAGCACCGCGTGCACGGATTCGCCCCACTCCTGGCTCGGGATGCCGATGACGGCGCAGGCCGCCACGGCCGGGTGCTGGTTGATGGCGTTCTCGACCTCGGCCGAATAGATGTTCTCGCCGCCGCTGATGATCATGTCTTTCAGGCGGTCGACCACGAAGATGTAGCCGTCGTCGTCCATGTACGCGCCGTCGCCCGTGTGCATCCAGCCGCCGCGCACGGCCGCGGCTGTTTGCGCGGGCTGGTTCCAGTAGCCTTGCATCACGTTGGGGCCACGCACCGCGACCTCGCCCACGGTGCCGCGCGGCACCTCGACGCCTTCGCCGTCGACGATGCGCACCTCGGTGCAGTAGCTCGCGCGGCCCGCCGAGCGCAGCTTGCCCCGGCGCTGGCCTTCGGCCGTGTGGTTGCGCGCGGGGTTGATGGTGGCCAGCGGCGACAGCTCGGTCATGCCGTAGGCCTGCACGAAGTCCACGCCGGGGAACGCCGCCATCGCGCGGTTCAGCACCGCCTCCGAGATCGGCGAGGCGCCGTAGGTGATGCACTTCAGGCTGCCGAGGTCGCGCGGCTCGCGCATCGCCGGATGATCGACCAGCATCTGGATCATGGTGGGCACCAGCAGCGCGTGCGTGACGCGGTCCTGTTCGATGGCGTTCAGCACCGCCTCGGGATTGAATGCCGGAATGATCGCGTGGGTGTTGCCCTCGAACCAGTGCGGCGCGGCCAGGCCCATGTCGGCCAGGTGGAACATCGGTGCGGCATGCAGGTAGCAGCCCTCGGGCGAGGCCAGGCCCTCGGCATGCAGGGCCAATCCAGAGCTGCCCATGTTGGTGTGGCTCAGCATCACGCCCTTGGGAAAGCCCGTGGTGCCGCCGGTGTAGAAGATGCCAGCCAGGTCTTCGCCGCGGCGGCCGGCATCGGGCACGGGCGATGCGGCCTCCAGCAGCGCCTCGTAGCCGTGCATGCCGGGCGGCGTCGGGCCGTCGCCGCAGTAGATGACCTCGCGCAGGCTGGTCGCCTGCCCGCGCATCTGCTCGACGACGCCGCGGAAGGTGTCGTCCACCAGCAGCAGCGAGGAGCCCGAGTCTTCGAGCGAATACAGAATTTCAGCGGCCGACCATCGGATGTTGCACGGGTTGAGCACCCCGCCGCCCCAGGGCACGGCCATCTGGTATTCGAGGTAGCGCGCCGAGTTCAGCGCCAGCATGGCCACGCGGTCGCCCGCCTGCATGCCGAGCCCCTGAAGTGCGCCGGCCAGGCGCGCGACCCGCTCGGCGTAGGCGCGAAAGCTCAGGGTGCGCCCGGCGGCGCGCACGGCGATCCGGTCGGGATGCTGCTGCACGCTGCGGTGCAGCGACTGGGTCTGGTACATGGCGGTTGTCTCCGTTCGGTTCTTCTGTGGACGCATGGTAGAAACCGCGCCGTGCCGCGGCGATTGCGCATCGCATCGCCCGCATGGCAGAAAACCTCAATCGACACCCGCGCCGCTCTCGGGTCTGATCCGCTCACGCATGCTGCAACCGCCCGTCACCATCCCGATCGTGTTCGTCCAGGGCATGGTCTCGGGCGTGCGCGCCCGCGGCGACAACGCGCCGGTGTGCATCGACACCGTGCTGGAAGACGCCGGCATTGCGCCCGCCCTGCTCGACGCGCCGGGCGCACGCGTCACCGCCGAGCAGTACGTCGCCCTGTTCGCGCTGCTGATCGAGCGGCTGGATGACGAAGCGCTGTGCTTCCTGTCGCGCCGCCTGCGCCGGGGCAGCTTCGCGCTCATGACGCGCGCCACGCTGGGCGCGCCCACGCTCGAAGTGGCGCTGCGCCGCGTAGCCCGCACGTTCAGCCTGCTGCAGGACGACCTCGAAATGGTGCTGCTGCGCGAAGGCCCGCTCGCGGGCTTCGGCCTGCGGGTGCAGGGCATGCCTCACGCGCCGCTGAACTTCCTGCACGAGCTGATGCTGCGCGTGTATTGGCGGCTCTTCGCGTGGCTGCATGGCGGGCGGCTGACGGCGCGCCGCTTCGACTTCGGCTTCGAGCAACCGCCCTACGCGGCCGGCTACAGCAAGGTGTTTCCCGGGCCGCTGCAATTCGGCCAGCCGCTGTCGGCCGTGTGGTTCGACGCCGGCGCACTGGCCACGCCGATCCACCGCGACGCACGCACCATGCGCGACTTCCTGGCCGCCGCACCGGCCCACGTCATCCTGCCGCCGCTGGGCGAACTGGCTGTGAGCGCGCGCGTGCGCACCGTGCTGCAACAGCACCGCCCGGCCTGGACCGACCTGGCCACGGCCGCGCGCAGCCTGCACATGTCGGTGAGCACGCTGCAGCGCCACCTGGCGAGCGAAGGCACCTCCTTCCAGTCGCTCAAGGACCAGCTGCGGCGCGACGTGGCCATCGTGCGCCTGAACACCAGCACCGTGCCGCTGGCGGCCCTGGCCGAGGAACTGGGCTTTTCGGACAGCGCGGCGTTCCAGCGCGCCTTCAAGACCTGGACCGGCGGCGCGCCCGGGTCGTACCGGCGCAGGCCGGGGCCGGAACCGGACGCCGATCCGCAGGCCTGAGTTTTCAGACACTCCTGAAACTACAGCCATCTCGCGCGACAATCCGCCGCATGGCTTCCGCACCCGAACTCCCTCCCCTCAACCGCCAGTTCGTCGCCCACTTCGGCGAAATGGGCAGCAAGTGGGGCATCAACCGCACCGTCGGCCAGATCTACGCGCTGATCTTCCTGTCGGAGCGCGCGCTCAATGCCGACGAGATCGCCGAGATGCTGGAGTTCTCGCGCTCCAACGTGAGCATGGGCTTGAAGGAGTTGCAGGCCTGGCGACTCGTGCACCTGCGCCACCACGCGGGCGACCGCCGCGAGTACTTCGAGGCACCGAAAGATGTATGGGAAATCTTCCGCGTGCTGGCCGAGGAACGCCGTCGCCGCGAGATCGAGCCCACGCTCTCGATGCTGCGCAACGCGCTGCTCGAATCGCCCACGAGCGACGCCGAGCGCCACGCGCAGGCCCGCATGCGCGAGATGCACGACCTGATCGACCGGCTGATGAAGTGGTTCGACGACGTGCAGCGCCTCGCACCCGAAACCGCCATGCAGCTCATGGGCATGGGCGCGACGGTGACGAAGGTGCTGACGCTCAAGAGCCGCCTCACGGGCGGTGCGTCGAAAAAGAGCAAGGCCCCCGCGGACAAGGACTGAGTCGCCGCGGGGCCGAACGGGAAACTACCCGTTCTTCAAAGCCGTTCCTGCCCTTGTGGCGCTTCCGGCATGCCGAGCTTTTCCTTGCGGATGGCCTCGTCATCCATGAGTTCGTACCACATGGCGTTGAGCACGGCGAAGGCGGCTGCCAGCGGCAGGCCGAGGATCCAGGCGAAGTACCACATCGTTCTTTACTCCTTGTTCTTGAACATGAACCCCGAAGCCCCACACTGGCGTGCCCTGTTCGCGGGCACCCGCGGAACCGGCTTTGCCGGGCCGCAGGGTGCGCCCTCTTGAGGGGGGACTCGACGCGACACGAAGTGCGCGGAGATTCGGGGGTGGGTCATTTCAGTAGGCGTGCCCGCTCTCGTCGCGGATGGCTTGCTCGTCGACCTTGCCCCACAGCACGTGATAGACCCAGGTGGTGTAGCCAATGATGATCGGGATGAAGATCACGGTGACCACCAGCATGATGAACAGCGTCAGGTGGCTCGACGACGAATCCCACACCGTGAGGCTGGCACGCGGGTCGATCGACGAGGGCAGGATGAACGGGAACATCGACGCGCCCACGCTGAGGATGATGCCCGCGATGCCCAGCGCCGCAGTGAGCAGCGCGAGCCCCGGGCGGCGCAGCACCAGGCCGAGCAGCGCACCCAGCGTTCCGACGAAACCCGCCAGCGGCGCGGCAATGGTCCAGGGGTGCGCCGCGTAGTTGCCCATCCAGGCGCCGGCATGCAGCTCGACCGTCTTCAGCATCGGATTCGACGGCCCCACGGTGTCGACCACGCTGCTGATGCGAAAGCCCCCGATGCCCATGGCCAGCCACACGCCGGCCAGCGCGTAGAACACGAGCGTGAGCACCGCCGCGACCATGCCGTAGCTGCGCGCCCGCTCGGCCACCGGGCCGGCGGTCTTGAGCAGCAGCCATGCCGCGCCGTGCATCACCAGCATCGCCACCGACACCAGCCCGCAGAGGATGGCGAAGGGGTTCAGCAGGCCGAAGAAGCCGCCGTCGTAGAAGATGTGCATGTCGGCGCCGAAGCGGAACGGCACGCCCTGCAGCACGTTGCCCACGGCGACCCCGCTGATCAGCGCGGGCACGAAGCCGCTGAAGAACAGCACGCCGTCCCAGCGCGCGCGCCACTGCGGCGACTCACGCTTGCTGCGGAACTTGAAGGCCACCGGCCGCAGGATGAGCGCCGACAGGATCACGAACATCGCCAGGTAGAAGCCCGAGAACGACACGGCGTACAGCTGCGGCCACGCCGCAAAGATCGCACCACCGCCCAGGATCAACCAGACCTGGTTGCCTTCCCACACCGGGCCCACGCTGTTGATGACCACGCGTCGCTCGATGTCGTTGCGCGCCGCAAAGGGCAGCAGCATGCCGGTGCCCAGATCGAAGCCGTCGGTCACCGCGAAGCCGACCAGCAGCACGCCGATGAGCAGCCACCAGACGAAGCGCAGGGTGTCGTAGTCGAGGAGTGTGTGGAGGATCATGCGGCGCTCCCGGTCGAGGAAGAGGAAGACATGGCGGCACGCGCCGGCGGAATGTGCGAGCGCGCATCGCCCTCGGTGGGCGCATGCTCGACCTCGGGACCCTTGCGGATCGCCTTGAGCATCAGCTTCACCTCGATGATGAGCAGCGTGGTGTAGATCGCGATGAAGCCTGCGAGCGTGATCAACAGCGTCGTCACGCCGAGGTTCGACACGGCCACCGCCGTCGGCAGCACGCCTTCGATCACCCAGGGCTGGCGGCCGAACTCCGCGACCAGCCAGCCGGACTCGATGGCGATCCACGGCAGCGGAATCGCCCACACCGCGACTTTCAGCAGCCAGCGGTGGCGGTCGAGCGCGCGGCGCGCCGACAGCACGAAGAAGGTGCCTGTCAGCAGGATCAGCAACATGCCGATGCCCACCATCACGCGGAACAGCCAGAACAGCGGCGCCACCTGCGGCACGGTGTCCCACGCGGCCTTGGCGATCTGCGCATCGGTGGCCTGGCGCGGATCGTCCACGTAGCGCTTGAGCAGCAGCGCGTAGCCCATGTTGATGCCGTTCTCTTCAAAGTCGCCGCGCACGCCCTGCGTGACCTTGTCGGCGCCGCCGGCCTCGCGGATCTTCTGCAGCGCGTCGTAGGCCTTGATGCCCTCGCGGATGCGGGCCTCGGCGCGCTTCACGAGCTCGTCGATGCCGGGCATCACGGTGTTGAGCGAGCGTGTGCCGATCAGGCCCATCACCGCCGGGATGTGAATGGCGTAGTGCGTCTCGCGCGCCTTCTGGTCGGGAAAACCGATCACGGTGAAGGCGGCGGGCGCGGGCTGCGTCTCCCACATGCCTTCGATGGCGGCCAGCTTCATCTTCTGGTGTTCGCCCGACAGGTAGCCGCTCTCGTCGCCGAGCACCGCCACCGACAGCGCGGCGGCCAGGCCGAAGGACGCGGCCACGGTCATCGAGCGCTTGGCCAGTTCGATGTGGCGGCCCTTGAGCAGGTACCACGCCGACACGCCGAGCACGAACACCGCGGCGCACACATAGCCGGCCGACACGGTGTGCACGAACTTGGCCTGCGCCACGGGGTTGGTCAGCACGGCGGCGAAGTCGGTCACTTCCATGCGCATGGTCGCCGGGTTGAAGGCCGCGCCCACGGGGTTCTGCATCCAGCCGTTGGCAATGAGAATCCACAGCGCCGAGAAGTTGGAGCCGATGGCCACGGCCCAGGTGGCGATCAGGTGGCCCACCTTCGAGAGCTTGTCCCAGCCGAAGAAGAACAGGCCCACGAAGGTCGCTTCCATGAAGAAGGCCATGAGCCCTTCGATGGCCAGCGGCGCACCGAAGATGTCGCCCACGTAGTGGCTGTAGTAGCTCCAGTTCATGCCGAACTGGAACTCCATCACGATGCCCGTGGCCACGCCCATCGCGAAGTTGATGCCGAACAGAACGCCCCAGAACTTGGTCATGTCGCGCCAGATGACGCGACCGGTCATCACGTAGACCGTCTCCATGATGGCCAGGATGATCGACAGTCCGAGCGTCAACGGCACGAACAGGAAGTGGTACAGCGCCGTGACGGCGAACTGCAGGCGCGAGAGCGCGACGATGTCAAGGTCCATGGGGCTTCCTTTTGTGTGTTCTGTTCGGTCGTTGCTCGGTCGGTCAATTCATCAATCGGGGCGCAGGCCACGCAGTGCGGCCTCGAAGACATCGGTGCCGCGGCGCAGGTCGGCGACGATGCGGCCCTGCGCCATGCACACGAGGCGGTCGGCCAGCGCGGCTTCGCGGCGCAGGTGCGTGGCAATCAGCAGCGTGCGCGCGCCGGCCTGCTGCGCCAGGCGCTGCAGCACGTCGTGTGCGGTGGCGGCGTCGAGCGCCTCGGTCGGTTCGTCGAGCAGCCACAGCGGCACGGGCCGCAGCAGCAGCCGCGCGAGCGCGAGCCGGCGCGACTGCCCGCCCGACAGGCCGAGGCCGCCTTCACCCAGGCGCGTGTCGAGCCCCGTGGCCAGTGCGCGCACGTCGGCATCGAGGCCGGCGGCGTGCAGCACCGTCCACAGTCGCTCGTCGCTTGCGCTTGGATCGGCCAGGCGCAGGTTGTCGCGCAGGCTGTCCTGGAAGAGTTCGGTGCGCTGGGTCAGCAGGCAGGCCGCTTGTGCCTGCACATGACCGGCGCGGGGCGTGAGGTCGCCGGCGATCACGCAGAGCAGCGTGGACTTGCCTGCGCCGCTGGCGCCGACCAGTGCGACGCGTTCGCCAGCATTCAGATGCAGCGACACGCCGCTGAGTACCTCGACAAGACTGCCGGGATGCGTGACGGTGAGTTGTTCGACCTGCACCGCCGCCGTTTGCGCGGTGCGGAATGGGCGTGCGGCCTCCTCCACTGCGGGGTCCAGCCGCGGTGCCAGTCGACGCACCGCCAGCCACGTGCGCCCTGCATCGAGCGCGCCACGCCGCAGTGCGGCGAACGGCTCGGTGGCCGTGAGCGCGATCAGCAGCGCGAGCGCCGCGCCGGGCGCGCCGATGACGCCTTCGCTCACGAGCGCACCCACCGCCAGCAGCACACCGACCAGCGTCAGGGTGCCGGCGCTGCCGTAGGCGAAACCGGCTGCGGCTTCGAGCTTGTTCAACGCGAGGTCGGCCCGCGCGAGGTGTGCGTCGGCGTTCATCAGCGCAGCGCGCTGGGCGTCGAGCCGGCCCACCATCGCGAGGTCGGCCTGGCCCGCGACCAGATCGACGGCGCGCGCGCGCAGCGCTTCCACGGCATGCGCGCGCTGCCGCGCCGGCTGCCGCGCACGCCGCGCGATGAAGTACGCCAGCCCGCAACCGACCACGCAGAGCCAGAGCGCGATCGCCACGCCCATTCCGACATGCATGAAGCCGAGCACGATGCCGGCCAGCAGCGCCGCGCCCAAAGCCGCAGCGGCGGGAACGAACAAGCGCAGGTAGAGCGACTCGAGCGCATCGATGTCGGACGTGAGGCGAAACAGCAGCCGCGCCGGCCGCATCAGCAGGTCGCGCGCGGCCTCGGGGCGAGCCCAGCCGCGGAACAGCCGCACGCGCAACTCGGCGAGCACGGCGAAGGTGGCGTCGTGCGTGACCAGCCGCTCGCCGTAGCGCGACCCCGTGCGCCCGAGCGCCAGCAGCCGGATGCCGGCCGACGGCATGAAGACATCGAAGGTGAAGGCCGTGGCCGCGTGCAGGCCGGCGAGCGCGGTCGCGGTGATGAACCAGCCCGACAGGCCCAGCAGCGCCATGCCTGCCAGCACGGTGACGGCAGCCAGCAGGCAGCCCAGCAGCAAGGCGCGCGGCTGGGTCGCGAGGAAGGGACGCAGCACGAGGCGCAGGTCGCGCCAGCGAGGGGAACGGGTTGCGCGCGTGCTCATGCGGCCTTCTCCACCCGCGGCTCGGGGCCGAGGCTCACGCTGCGGTCCATGCGGGCAACCAGCACCGGGTCGTGGGTCGAGACGATGAGCGTCCGGCCACGGGCGAGCGTCACCAATGCATCCGCAACGCGTGCAGCGGTGGCGGTGTCGAGGTGGGCCGTGGGTTCATCGGCCAGGATCAGGTCGGCGTGCCGATGCACCGCGACGCGCGCCAGCGCCAGCCGCACGGCCTCGCCGCCCGAGAGGCCGCTGCCGCCCTCGCCCAGCGCCGTGCCGGGATGGGCCTGTGCCACGTCATCGAGCGCCGCGAAACGCATCGCCTCCGCCACTTCGGGCGCGCCAATGTCGGCGCGGCCCAGCGCCACGTTGGCTTCGACCGATCCGGCGAAGACGTGAGGCTTCTGCCCCATCCACGCCGTGCGCTGGCGCAGTGCAGCGGCCGTGTGGTCGGTGAGCGGCACGCCGCCGATGGCGATCTCGCCGCGCGTGGCCGGCATCAGCCCCGCGAGCAGCGAGAGCAGCGCGGTCTTGCCCGATCCGCTGGGGCCGGTCAATGCGACATGCTCGCCGGCGCCGATGCGCAGCTCATACCCGTCGAAGAGCGCCGTCGACTCGCCGGGCCACGAGAAGTGCAATCCGTGCACCGTCACAGCCGGCGCGGTGCCCGCGCCGGCGGCACCGGTGGCCGCGCGCGTGACTGCGACGCCCGCACCGGGCAACGGCAGCGCGCCGCGTTGCAGGTCGTCGAGCGCCTGCAGCGCGGCCTCGCCCGCCGCGCGGTCGTGCCACACCGCCGACAGCTCGCGCAACGGCTCGAAGAACGCCGGTGCCAGCAACAGCACGAACAGGCCTTCGCCCAGGCTGAGCTGCTGGCCCCAGGCACCGAAGCCGAGCGAGCCCAGCAGATGGAAGCCGACGTAGACCGCGACCAGCGCCACGCCCAGCGCGGAGAACAGTTCCAGCACCGCCGACGACAGGAATGCGATGCGCAACACCGCCATCGTGCGTTGGCGCAGCGATTGCGCGGAGGCGCCGAGCCGGTCGGCCGTGGCGTCGACCGCATCGAGCGCACGCAGCGTGGCCAGGCCGCGCAGGCGGTCGAGCAGGAAGGCGTTCATGCCGCCCATCTCGACCATTTGCGCCTCGCTGGCCGCCTTGGCGCGCCAGCCGACGATGGCCATGAAGATCGGAATCAGCGGCGCCGCCACCAGCAGCACCAGCGCTGCGGCCCACGAGAACCAGGCCACGGCGGCAACAAGGAACAGCGGCACCACCGTCGCACGCCAGCGCGCGGGCTGGTAACGCACAAGGTACGGCACCAGCGCTTCGGCCTGTTCGGCGAGCACGCTGGCCGCCAGGCCGGAAGGCGCGCGTTGACGGTCCAGCGGCGAACCGGCCGCCAGCGCGGCCGCGGTCTGCGCGCGCAAGGCGGTCAGTTGCGCCCGTGCGCGCCCGAAGGTGCGGCGCACGCCCCAGGCTTCGCAGCCCGCGCGCAGCAGGCCCAATACCCAAATGCCCGCCGCCGGCCACAACACGGCGGCCATGCCGTCGCCATTTGCCAGGCCCTGGACCGCCATCGCCAGCAACGCCGCCTGCGGCAACCACGCGAGCGCGGCGGCGCCTAGCACCACGCTGCCGATGTCGGGCGACGTGAAGGCCTTCAGCGGCGATCGTGGCGGCGTCTGTTCTGTCATTCCTTGAGTTTGTGTATTTTCAGTATTTTCTGAAAGTTTCACAATCATACACACGATGAGCACTTGGCACAGACTGCCCGCTCCGAAGCCCCAAGGCAACAGGTTTGCAAAGAATCGGGAAGGAAAAAATCCGCGCCCGAGCAGGCGCGGTGCGCTTCAGTACGACACGATGAGGCCGCTGACGAGCAATGCGGCAAAAAGTGTGCATACCCTGCGCAGCGACACGGGACGGGCTTCGACCCCGCGGTACAGCAGCACCGCGGCACCCACCGACAGGCAGAAGGTCGCGACCATGCCGAGCAGATCGACCCAGGCCCCATGCGGCCCCAGGCGCGCGACGAGCGAATTCACCGCGAGCAGCACCGGAAAATGGATCAGGAACAGCGAATACGAAATGCGCCCCAGCTGCTGCAGCGGCATGGCCGCGGCGGGCCAGTGCGCGGGCGACAGCCACTGCCGGCGCTGCGCCACCGCAATGAGCAGCGCGCTCACCAGCGCGATGGCGATGCGGCTGCGCCAGTCAATGGCGAGCGCGCCCGCCCCCACCATCGCCAGCAGCGCGACGGCGCTGTGCCAGGTGCTGGCGCGGGTGGCGCGGCCGATCCAGAACGCGAGCATGCCAAGCCCGTAGGCACCGAAGAAATAGAACGCGGTGTCGTCCAGCCGCGCCTGCCGGTTGAACAACGCGAGCGAGGCCACGGCCACGGTCAGCACCAGCACCACCGGTGTCCAGCGCGCGGCCGAACTGGGCGGGCGCAGCACGGCGGGCAGTCCGACCAGCGCGAGCGCCAGCGCGAACAGCTGGAAGTCGATGGCCACATACCAGACACCGGTCGACAGCGACTCGTAGTTCAGCAGGTCCTGCAGCAGCAGGCCGTGGGCCAGCATCTGGCCGAGGCTCGGCGCAGCCGGCACCACCTCTTCACCGAGCCATGGCCGTGCCACCTCGGCCACCAGCACGCACACCGTGAGCGCCGCAAGGTACGGCATGACCAGCCGGCCGTAGCGCTGCAAGAGCCTGGACAGTGGCCGGTCCGCCCGAAGCATGCCGTCGGGCGCGAGGCTCGCCGTGGCGAGAAAACCGGCGATCACGAGGAACACCTGCACCGCGAGCCGGCCGTCCTCCGCCAGCCAGCCGAAGAAATCGGGCGCGAGCACCTGCGCGCCAGCCGGCATCGGGCCATAGCGCGCCAGGTGATGCCCGACGATGAGCGCACAGGCCAGGCCCTTGACCACGTCGAGCAGAGGCATGCGCCCCTGCCGCGCAGGCACGGCCGCGGGCGGTGCTGCAAGCGAACCGTTCAAAGTGCCAGTCGCTGCCGTGCTTCCTGGTACTCGCGCTTGAGCTTCTCGATGTAAGCCCCCGCGCTGGCCACTTCGGTGATCGCACCGATGCCCTGGCCCGAGCCCCAGATGTCCTTCCAGGCCTTGGCCTTGCTGCCTTCGCCGCCGCCGAAGTTCATGGTCGTCACGTCGCCTTCGGGCAGGTTGGCCGGGTCCATGCCGGCCTTGACGATGCTGGGCGCCAGGTAGTTGCCGTGCACGCCCGTGAAGAGGCTGGAGTAGACGATGTCGTCCGAGTTGCCGTCGACGATGGCCTGCTTGTAGTCGTCGCTCGCACGCGCTTCCTCGGTCGCGATGAAAGCGGTGCCGATGTAGGCGAAGTCGGCGCCCATGGCCTGCGCCGCGAGCACCGCGCCGCCGGAGGCGATGGAGCCCGACAGCGCGATCGGGCCGTCGAACCACTGGCGGATTTCCTGCACCAGCGCGAACGGGCTCTTCACACCCGCGTGGCCGCCGGCACCGGCCGCCACGGCAATGATGCCGTCGGCGCCCTTCTCGATTGCCTTCTGCGCGAACTTGTTGTTGATGATGTCATGCAAGGTCACGCCGCCGTAGCTGTGCACCGCATCGTTCACGTCGGTGCGCGCGCCCAGCGAGGTGATCACGATCGGCACCTTGTACTTCACGACCATCTCCATGTCGTGCTCCAGGCGGTCGTTGCTCTTGTGCACGATCTGGTTGATGGCGAACGGGGCGGCCGGCTTGTCGGGGTTGGCCTTGTTGTAGGCCGCGAGCTCTTCGGTGATCTCGATCAGCCACTCTTCGAGCTGTGCCGCGGGGCGCGCGTTGAGCGCCGGCATCGAGCCGACCACGCCGGCCTTGCATTGCGCAATCACGAGCTTGGGGTTGCTGATGATGAACAGCGGCGAGCCGATGATCGGCAGCGGCAGGTTCGCCAGGACAGAAGGCAGCTTGGACATGTCGTCTCCGGGAAGGGGTGCGGTTTTATAAGAGCAAGGGGCCGCCGTCGCCCGTCAGATGGGCGACAGCAGCAGGTGGGTGCTACGTCAGAACGCTTCGAGCGCCAGCGCCGTGACGCTCTCGGCGCCTTCGACGATGCTGTCGCGAACGCCCGGCACCTTGTTCAGGATGTGCTCGGCGTAGAAGCGCGCGGTGGCGATCTTGGCCTGCATGAAGGCGACGTCGACGTTGTGCGAGGCCTGGTCCTGCGCCACGATGAGCGACCGCGCGAGCTGCCAGCCGGCCACGAGATTGCCAGCGAGCATCAGGTACGGCACGCTGCCCGAGAACACGGCATTGGGCGAGGCCTTGGTCTGGCCGGCCACGAAGTCGACCACGTCGATGAAGGCCAGGCGCGCGGCGGTCAGGCGCTTCAGGACGGCGGCGGCTGCGGCGCTGTCGCTCCTGGCGAGCTCGGCTTCGGTCTTCTCGATCTGCGCGGCGATGGCTTTGGCGGTCTGGCCGCCGTCACGTGCGGTCTTGCGGCCCACGAGGTCGTTGGCCTGGATCGCGGTGGTGCCTTCGTAGATCGTGAGGATCTTGGCGTCGCGGTAGTACTGCGCCGCGCCCGTCTCCTCGATGAAGCCCATGCCGCCGTGCACCTGCACGCCCAGCGAGGTCACTTCGAGGCTCATCTCGGTGCTGTAGCCCTTCACGAGCGGCACCATGAATTCGTAGAAGGCCTGGTTCTGCTTGCGCGCGTCGGCATCGGGATGGTGGTGCGCGGCGTCGTAGGCGGCGGCGGCCACCGAGGCCATCGCGCGGCAGCCTTCGGTGTAGGCGCGCATCGTCATCAGCATGCGCTTCACGTCCGGGTGGTGAATGATCGGTGCGCTGGCGTTGATCGAGCCATCGACCGGACGGCTCTGCACGCGGTCTTTCGCGTAGGCCACGGCGTGCTGGTAGGCACGCTCGGCGATCGCGATGCCCTGCATGCCCACGGCGTAGCGGGCCGAGTTCATCATGATGAACATGTACTCGAGGCCGCGGTTCTCCTGGCCCACGAGGTAACCCACGGCGCCGCCATGGTCGCCGTACTGCAGCACGGCGGTGGGCGAAGCCTTGATGCCCATCTTGTGCTCGATGCTCACGCAGTGCACGTCGTTGCGCGCACCGAGCGAACCGTCGGCGTTGACCATGAACTTCGGCACCACGAACAGGCTGATGCCCTTCACGCCCTCGGGCGCGCCGCTCACGCGGGCCAGCACGAGGTGCACGATGTTCTCGGCCATGTCGTGCTCACCGTAGGTGATGAAGATCTTGGTGCCGAACACCTTGTAGGTGCCGTCGGGCTGCGGCTCGGCGCGGCTGCGCACCATGGCCAGGTCGCTGCCGGCCTGCGGCTCGGTGAGGTTCATCGTGCCGGTCCACTGGCCGCTCACGAGCTTCTCCAGGTACACGGCCTTGAGCTCGTCGGAGCCGGCGGTGAGCAGCGCCTCGATGGCGCCGTCGCTCAGGAGCGGGCACAGCGCGAAGCTCATGTTGGCCGAGTTGAGCATCTCGCCGCAGGCCGCGCCGATGGTCTTGGGCAGGCCCTGGCCGCCGAAGTCCGCCGGATGCTGCAGGCCTTGCCAGCCGCCCGACACGTACTGCGCGAACGCGTCCTTGAAGCCCTTGCTGGTGGTGACTTGGCCGTCCTTGAACGACGACGGGTTGCGGTCGCCTTCGACGTTCAGCGGCGCGATCACGTCCTGGTTGAAGCGCGCGCACTCTTCGAGCACGGCCTGTGCGGTTTCGAGGCCGGCGTCTTCAAAGCCGGGCAGCTTGGCGATCTCGCCGATGTTGGCCAGATGTTCGATGTCGAACAGCATGTCCTTGAGGGGGGCGGTGTAGCTCATGTCTTCTCTCCAGGGGCCGCGGCGGATGCGGCAGATGTAAAAAAGGCATCGCGAACGATGCCTTCTGGCTCAATGCGCTGAAGCGATCAGAGCGCCT
>NZ_LMEV01000019.1:315103-315257 GCF_001426505.1 Variovorax sp. Root473 | reverse complement strand
GAGTTCCGGCACAGCCGTGAACAGGTCGGCCACGAGGCCGTAGTCGGCCACCGAGAAGATCGGGGCTTCTTCGTCCTTGTTGATCGCGACGATGACCTTCGAGTCCTTCATGCCGGCCAGATGCTGGATCGCACCCGAGATGCCCGCAGCGATA
>NZ_LMEV01000019.1:314512-315083 GCF_001426505.1 Variovorax sp. Root473 | reverse complement strand
CACTTCGGTGAACTTCTCGGCGCTGCCCAGCGCGCGGCCACCCGAGACGATGATCTTGGCGGCCGTCAGTTCGGGGCGGTCGCTCTTGGTGACTTCGCGGCCCACGAAGGCGCTCTTGCCGCTGTCTGCGACGCCTTCAGCGGTTTCAACGGTGGCGCTGCCACCGGTGGCGGCTGCTGCGTCGAAGCCGGTCGTGCGCACCGTGATCACCTTGGTGGCGTCGGTGCTCTGCACGGTGGCGATGGCGTTGCCGGCGTAGATCGGGCGCTCGAACGTATCCGGGCTGTCGACCTTGGTGATGTCGCTGATCTGAGCCACATCGAGCTTGGCGGCCACGCGCGGTGCGACGTTCTTGCCGTTGGCGGTCGAAGGGAACAGGATGTGGCTGTAGTTCGCTGCGATCGCCAGCACTTGCGCTGCGACGTTCTCGGCGAGGTTCTCTGCCAGCGATGCGCTGTCGGCGGCGATCACCTTGGACACGCCGGCGATCTGCGCGGCGGCCTTGGCGGCTTCGGCCGCGTTGGCACCGGCCACGAGCACGTGTACGTCGCCACCGCAAGCCAGCGCGGCA
>NZ_LMEV01000019.1:309974-314442 GCF_001426505.1 Variovorax sp. Root473 | reverse complement strand
CGTCACATAGCGCGGCTCGTTCAGGCGCAGGTCGGTCGTGATGACCGCGGGCAGCGTGAGCGTGAGCGTTTCCATGCCGCCGTCGACTTCGCGTGCGACGGTGACCTTGTCGGCTGCGAGATCGACCTTCGAGGCGAAGGTGGCTTGTGGCAGGTCGGCCAAGGCAGCCAGCATCTGGCCGGTCTGGTTGGCGTCGTCGTCGATGGCTTGCTTGCCCAGGATGACGAGCGACGGTTGTTCCTTGTCGACCAGGGCCTTGAGCAGCTTGGCCACGGCCAGCGGCTGCAGTTCTTCAGCGGTCTCGACCAGGATGCCGCGGTCGGCGCCGATGGCCATCGCGGTGCGCAGGGTTTCCTGGCACTTGGCATCGCCGCAGNTCTTCGACAGCGATCTCGTCGAAGGGGTTCATGCTCATCTTGACGTTGGCAATGTCCACCCCGGTGCCGTCGCTCTTGACGCGCACCTTCACGTTGTAATCGACGACCCGTTTGACAGGCACAAGAACCTTCATTGACTTGACTCCATTGGATTGCAAAAGGGGGGCTTCGAGAGCAGCCGGCCATTTTAGGACGCCGGCCGTGGCTGCTTCTCCATTCTTCCTGTCGGCCTTGCAGGTCGAAAAAAGAACGATCGTGCTTTTCCGTGATTATAAAACAGCAGGCGGCGTTGCGGCCACGCCTGCCGGCAAAGATTCCACTCGCAGCACACGCTGCGGATAGGGAATGTCAATGCGGGCCGCACGCAAGCCTTCGAGGATGGCGATGTTGATGGCGGAGCGCACGTTGTCCTTGCCCTTGTCGGGGTCGGCGACCCAGAAGTTCAGGCTGAACTCCAGGCCATCGGGCGCGAAGGTGACGAGGTACGCGACGGGCGCGGGGTCGGTCATGACACGCGACTGGGCCTTGGCGGCGTTGCACAGGATGCCCTGCACCTGCGCCACGTCGCTCTCGTAGCCGACCACGATGTTGGTCGTGATGT
The DNA here is from genome assembly GCF_001426505.1 of Variovorax sp. Root473. GTDB lineage: Bacteria > Pseudomonadota > Gammaproteobacteria > Burkholderiales > Burkholderiaceae_C > Variovorax. The sequence continues at coordinate 313,464 of NZ_LMEV01000019.1, read as the reverse complement.
TGAACTTGCGATCGGCCAGCGACAGGTTCTCGACCCGGCTGGTGATGAGCGATTCGTTCGGCACGATGGCCTCGCGCCCGTTGCCCGCACGAATGAGCGTGTAGCGCGTCTTGATGTCGGTGATGCGGCCTTCGAAGGTGTCGACCTTCACGTTGTCACCGATGCGGATCGAGCGCTCCAGCAAGATCACGAAACCGCTCACGTAGTTGGCCGCCAGCTTCTGCAGGCCGAAGCCCAGGCCCACGCCGAGCGCACCGCCCAGCACCGACAACGCCGTGAGGTCCACCCCCACGGCCGAGAGCGCGAACAGCAGGCCGATCAACAGCAGGAAGGCGCGCACCGCGTTCGAGGCCACCTTGCGCATCGACAGGTCGCTCACGGCTTCGCGCAGGATGCGCTTCTCGATGGTGCTGGCAATCCACAGCGCGACCATCAGCACCAGCCCGGCCGACAGCGCGCCCTGGATGATGGTCTGCAGGCTCACGCGGGTCTTGCCGAAGGCCAGCGTGATGTCGTCGAGTTCGGCCAGCACCGGCGGCAGCAGGCCGACGATCCACAGCACGGCGGCGATCCAGGCCAGCCACGAGATCGTGCGCTCGATCAGCCGCACCAGGCTGGAAGTCGGGAACACGGCCCGCAGCACCCGCGCGAACAGCCGGATGACCGCCAGCGACAGGAACACGGGCACGGCGATGCGCAGCACCAGCACCACGGGCAGCACATCGAGCGCCACGCGGCGCGCAATGCCGGTGAGCACCAGCGCGAGCAGCGGGAACAGCAGGCCGTCGAAGGTGCGCTCGCCGAACCAGATCGAGTCCTTGGGCTGGTCGCGCCCGAACCACTTGCACACGGCCCATGCCACGGCCACGCAGGCCACGAGCACGGCGAGTTCGATGCTCAGGCCGCGCGCATCGACCTGTTGCAGGCGCTGGAGGAAGTCGTCGAAATTGAAATTCATCGATGAAGAAAACATGGCGCCCCATGGGCGCCGTCTGCGTTAGAGGTCTGCCAGCACGCGGATATGGGCTTCCACGCTGCGCGCCAACGCGTCGAGGTGATAGCCGCCTTCGAGCAGCGAGACGATGCGCCCGCGCGCGTGGCGCTTGGCGACATCGCGCACGCGGCCGGTGATCCAGGCGAAGTCGTTTTCGTTGAGGCCGAGCTGGCCCAGTTCGTCTTCGCGGTGGGCGTCGAAACCAGCGCTGATGAACACCATCTGCGGCTTGAAGGCCTCGAGCCGGGGCATCCAGATCGCCTCGACCAGCTCGCGCACATCCATGCCCTTGGTGTAGGCCGGGATCGGCAGGTTCAGCATGTTCGACGCCGGGTGCTCGGTGCCGCTGTACGGATAGAACGGATGCTGGAAGAACCCGACCATCAGCACGCGCGGGTCGTTCGACAGGATGTTCTCGGTGCCGTTGCCGTGGTGCACGTCGAAATCGACGATGGCCACGCGGTCCAGGCCGTGCACCTCGAGCGCGTGCCGCGCGGCAATGGCCACGTTGTTGAAGAAGCAAAAGCCCATGGCCTGTTCGCGGCAGGCATGGTGGCCCGGCGGGCGCACGGGGCAAAAGGCGTTCTCGACCTCGCCGGCCATCACGGCATCGGTCGCGGCAACCGCAGCGCCCGCGGCGCGGCGCGCGGCCAGCAGGGTGAAGCGGGTGAGCACGGTGTCGGGGTCGACCTGCGCGTGATCGGGGCCACCGGCGGGCGCGTCGGCCACGAGGCGCTGCTGCAGCTCCTCGAGGTGTTCGACATGCGCGTGGCTGTGGGCCCGGGTGATCTGTTCCAGCGTGGCCAGGGGCACCTCGCCCCGCGCCAGCGCGTCGCCGACGCCGGTCAGCAACAACCGGTCTTCGATGGCATCCAGCCGCTCGGGGCATTCGGGATGCCCGTTGCCCATGTCGTGCTTCCAGAAGTCGCGATGCGTGAAGTAGCCAGTCTTGCCCATCTCTCGCCGTGTCTCGTGTCGTCGCGTCTAGACCTCACACGGCATGGGGCCGCAAGGTCTTACGGTATCGTTTGCATATGGATACAAATATGGACGTAGCCGCGAAGCTAGCCACTTTGCTGAGTCAGCTTAACACGGTGATTGTTGGCAAAGAGGCCCACGTGCGCGACTGCGTGGCCTGTCTGCTGGCGGGCGGGCACCTGCTGATCGAAGACGTGCCGGGGGTCGGCAAGACCACCCTGGCCCATGCGCTGTCGCACACCTTCGGCCTGCAGTTCTCACGCGTGCAATTCACGGCCGACCTGATGCCGGGCGACCTGTCGGGCGTGGCGATCTACGACCGGGGCCAGCAGGCCTTCGTGTTCCACCCCGGGCCAATCTTTGCGCAGGTGCTGCTGGCCGACGAGATCAACCGCGCCAGCCCCAAGACCCAGAGCGCGCTGCTCGAGGCGATGGAAGAGAAGCAGGTCACGGTCGAGGGCGAGACCCGCCCGCTGCCCACGCCCTTCTTCGTGATCGCCACGCAGAACCCGCAGGACCAACTCGGCACCTTCGCGCTGCCCGAGTCGCAGCTCGACCGCTTCCTGATGCGCATCTCGCTCGGCTATCCCGACCGCGCGGCCGAGCGCCAGTTGCTCGCGGGCGCCGACCGCCGCGAGATGCTCGCCGGCCTGCCCGCCCTGCTGACCGCCGGCGAACTCACCGCGCTGCAGCAGCGCGTGCAGCAGGTGCATGCGGCCGAGCCGCTGCTGAACTACCTGCAGGACCTGATCGCCGCGACCCGCTCGGGCCGCTGGTTCCTGCAGGGCCTGTCGCCGCGCGCGGGCATCGCCGTGCTGCGCGCCGCCAAGGCGCAGGCGCTGCTGGCCAACCGCAACTACGTGGCGCCCGACGACATCCAGGCCGTGCTGCCGCAGACGATCGCGCACCGCCTCACGCCCGTGGGCGACGCCGGCCGCGGCGCGGTCGAACAAGTACGGGCGATGATCGCCGCGGTGCCGCTGCCGTGAACCCTGTCGGCGTCCTGCGCTCGCGCATCGACGGCTGGTTTCTTTCGCGCCGGCCGCCGTCGGACACGCTCGAACTCACCCAGCGCAACGTCTACATCGTGCCGACGCGCGCAGGCTGGACGCTGGCAGCCACGCTGCTGGTCCTGCTCGTGGCGTCGATCAACTACCAGCTCAACCTGGGCTACCTGCTGACCTTCCTGCTGGCGGGCAGCGTCGCGGTGGGCATGCATGTGTGCCACGCCACGCTGCGCGGTCTGGCGCTGCGCATGGTGCCGCCCGAGGCGCAGTTCGCGGGCGCCGCCGCGGTGTTCCGCGTGGTGCTGCACAACACGCGGCGCAGCGTGCGCTACGGCATCGGCATGGCGGTGCGCGGCAGCGGCCAGTGGGCCTGGACGGACGTGCCGGCCGAAGGCACGTCCACCGTGGAGATCGCCTTCCAGCCCGAACGGCGCGGCCTGCACCCCGTGCCGCCACTGACCGCGGAAACACGCTTTCCGCTCGGCACCTTCCGCGTGTGGACGGTCTGGCG
>NZ_LMEV01000019.1:221664-309960 GCF_001426505.1 Variovorax sp. Root473 | reverse complement strand
GGGGGGAGCCGCTCTCGGGCCCCGCCGCCGCGTCGGCCGCGATGCGGGCGCAGAACGCCGGCGAATACGACGGCGTGCGCGCCTACCGGCGTGGCGACCCGCTCAAGCTCGTGGTCTGGAAGAAGGCTGCCCGCGCCCAGGCCAACGGCTCCGAAGACCTGGTGAGCCGCGACACGCAGCACACGCAGCGCGAGGAACTCTGGCTCGACGCGCACGCCGCCGCGCTGCCCGACACCGAGGCCCGCCTGTCGCGCCTGTGCGCCTGGGTGCTGATGGCGGACCGGCTCGGTGTCGACTACGGCGTGCGCGTCGCCGGTCGCACGGTGAACCCGTCGCAGGGCGAAGCCCACCGGCGCGCCTGCCTCGAGGCGCTGGCCCTATGCTGAGCGCGAACCGGCTGCGCCTGCAGATGTCCGCCCTGCCCCGGGAGGCGCGCGACACGCTCTTCCTGCTCGCGGTGATCGCGCTGATCGTGCTGCCGCAGGTCAACGAACTGCCCTGGTGGTGCACCGCCCTCACCGCGCTGGTGTTGCTGTGGCGCGGCTCGCTCGCCGTGCAGGCCCTGCCGCTGCCCGGCAAATGGTGGCGCATCGCGCTGCTGGCGGTGGCGCTGGCCGGCACCTACGCCAGCCACCGCACGCTGCTGGGCCGCGACGCGGGCGTCACGCTCATCGTGGTGCTGCTCGCGCTCAAGACGCTGGAGCTGCGCGCGCGGCGCGACGCCTTCGTGGTCTTCTTCCTGGGCTTCTTCGCGATGCTCACGAACTTCTTCTATTCGCAGTCACTGGTCACCGCCTTCACGATGCTGCTGGCGCTGCTGGGCCTGCTGACGGCGCTGGTCAACGCCCACATGCCGGTGGGCCGGCCGCCGCTGATGCAGGCCGCGCGCACCGCCGGCTGGATGGCGCTGGCGGGCGCGCCGGTGATGCTCGCGCTGTTCCTGCTGTTCCCGCGCTTCGCGCCGTTGTGGGGCACGCCCGGCGATGCCATGGCCGGACGCAGCGGGCTGTCGAACACGATGCGGGTCGGCACCATCGCCGAGCTCGCGCTGGACGGGGCGATCGCCGCGCGCATCAAGTTCGACGGCAACCGCGCACCGCCGCAAAGCCAGCTCTACTTCCGCGGCCCCGTGCTGGCGCAGTTCGACGGGCGCGAGTGGACGGCGCTGCCGACCTGGGCGCGCAGCGGGCAGGCGATGCCGAACCTGCGCACGCGCGGCGAGCCGGTGCGCTACGAGGTCACGCTCGAAGCCAGCCAGCGTCCGTGGCTGCTCACGCTCGATGCCGCGCCGCACGCACCCCAGCTGTCTGGCTACGAGGTCACGGGCACGTCCGACCTGCAGTGGTTCGTGAACCGGCCGGTCACCGACCTCGTGCGCTACCGCGCCGAAAGCCACCCGCAGTTCGAAAGCGGCCCGCTCACGCGCGCGGGCGCCCGGCTCCAGCCCTACCTGGCGCTGCCGGCCGGCAGCAACCCGCGCACCGCCGCGCTCGCGGCCGAGATGCGCGCCGACCCCACGCTGGCCGGCGCCGACGCCCGGGCCTTCGTGCAGGCCGCGTTGAAGCGCCTGCGCACCGGCGGCTACACCTACACGCTGGAGCCCGGCGTGTACGGCAACGAAACGGCCGACGAGTTCTGGTTCGATCGCAAGGAAGGTTTCTGCGAACACATTGCCTCGGCCTTCGTGGTGCTGATGCGCAACCTGCAGATTCCGGCGCGCATCGTCACCGGCTACCAGGGCGGCGAGCTCAACAACGTCGACAACTACTGGGTCATACGCCAGAGCGACGCGCACGCCTGGGCCGAAGTCTGGCAAGAGGGCACGGGCTGGGTGCGCGTCGACCCGACCGGCTCGGTCGCACCAGGCCGCATCGGGCAGTTCCAGCGTCTGGTACCGCAACCCGGCCTGTTCGCGGGCGCCATCGGCGTCGTCATGAGCCCGACGCTGGTGCAGAACCTGCGCGCCGCCTGGGAGGCCGTGAACAACGGCTGGAACCAGTGGGTGCTCAACTACACGCAGAGCCGCCAGCTCGACCTGCTCAAGTCCATCGGCTTCAGCGCCCCGAGCCTGGAAGACCTGGCCTATGTGCTGCTGTACCTGCTGGTGGCCGCGAGCCTGGCCGGCGCCGGCTGGACGCTGTGGGAGCGCAGCCAGCACGACCCATGGCTGCGCCTGCTGGGCCGGGCCCGCGCGCGTCTGGCGAAAGCCGGCCTGCCGCTGCCCGAAACCGCGCCGCCGCGGCAGATGGCCCAGGCCGCCGACGCCCGCTTCGGGCCCGCCGGGCAGGCGGTGCGCGACTGGCTGCTGGAGCTCGAAGCCCAGCGTTACGCCCCTGCCACGTCCGACAGATCAGCGTCGCTCGCCGCGCTGCGCGCCGAGTTCCGCCAACTGGCCTGGCCGCCCGCGCCGCCGCGCGTCTGACACGCGGGGCACGCGGGGCACGCGGCTGCAACCACATGTGTCGCCCGAAAGTGCGCATGCGCACGGGCGGCACAATCGTGTCCATGTCACACGCCTTCCCCACGCCCTTTCGCGCCGCAGCGGCCGCCACTGCCCTCCTCGCCGCCTGCGTCGCCTGGCCCACGGGAGCCCTGGCCCAGAAGCCCTCCGCGAACGGGCGCGCCGCCGCCGTCACGCCCGTGCGCGGCAGCGTTCCCTACGCCACGCGCGACGACGCCATGGCTTTCGCCGACGATGTCGCCCAGCGCCGCAACCTCGACCGCGAATGGGTGCGCGCCACCATCGGCGCGGCGCGCTTCCTGCCCAACGTGCCGCGCCTGATGCTGCCGGGCCCCGCCGGCACCGTGAAGAACTGGCAGACCTACCGCAGCCGTTTCATCGACCCGGTGCGCATCGCGGCCGGCGTGCGCTTCTGGCGCGCCAACGCCGAGACGCTCGCGCGCGCCGAGGCCACCTACGGCGTGCCGCCGGAAATCATCGTCGGCATCGTCGGCGTCGAGACCATCTACGGCCGCAACATGGGCAACTTCCGCGTGATCGATGCGCTGGCCACGCTGTCCTTCGACTTCCCGCAGGGCCACCCACGCGCCGCCGAGCGCATCGCCTTCTTCCGCGGCGAGCTCGAAAGCTTCCTGAGCACCGAAAGCCGCACCGCCGACGACCCGCTCACGCCCGTGGGCAGCTATGCCGGCGCCATGGGCATGCCGCAGTTCATGCCCAGCAGCATCGCCAAGTACGCGGTCGACTTCGACGGCGACGGCCGCATCGACCTCGTGAACAATCCGGTCGACGTGATCGGCTCGGTCGCAAGCTACTTCAAGGGCTTCGGCTGGACGCCCGGCATGCCGTCGATCTATCCCGTGCACTTCGAGGAGTCGCGCCTGAAGAAGGCGCTGCTGCTGGCGCCCGACATCCTGCCGACCTTCAGCGCCGACAGCTTCGTGGCCGCGGGTGCCGTGCCCGAAGGCGAAGGCCTGAAGCACAAAGGGCTGCTCGCACTCATCGAGCTGCAGAACGGCCTCGACGCACCGCCGACCTACGTCGCGGGCACGCGCAACTTCTACGTGATCACGCGCTACAACTGGAGCAGCTACTACGCGATGTCGGTGCTCGACCTGGGCCAGGAGGTCAAGGCCGCGATGGAGCAATAGCCACCGTGGCCGCCATGACGCCGCAGGCGCTGCACGCGAACTGGGCCAAGGCCTGGTGCGCGCTCGGCGTGGCCGCGCCCGACGACGCGTTGCGGCCCGAACTGCAGCGCCGCTACAGCGAGCCGCAGCGCCACTACCACACGATGCAGCACCTGGGCGAATGCCTCGCGTGGTTCGACCAGGAACAGGCGCTGGCCGAGCGGCCCGGCGAGGTGGCGCTGGCGCTGTGGTTCCACGACGCGATCTACGACGTGCATGCGCACGACAACGAGGCACGCAGCGCCGACTGGGCACGGCAGGCCATGCGAGCCGCCGGCGTCGACGCAGCGGCGGCCGACCGCGTCCATGCGCTCGTCATGGCCACGCGCCACGACGCCGTGCCCGACGGCCGCGACGCCGAACTGCTGATCGACATCGACCTGTCGATCCTCGGCGCCGAGCGTGCGCGCTTCGACGAGTACGAGCGCCAGGTGCACGCGGAATATGGCTTCGTCCCCGAGGAGATTCGCCAGCCGCGTCGACGCGCGATCCTCCAGCGCTTTCTCGACCGCCCGGCGATCTACGCCACGCCGCGCATGCACGCGCTGCTCGAAGCCCGGGCGCGCGAGAACCTTCAGCGGTCGATCGCCGCCTGATCGGTCGGCACCAGCCGCCACCATTCAGAGCGCATCGGCACGTCGCCGAACGCTTCCTCCACCACGCCGAACAGCAGGCCCTCGCGTCCCGCACCGAGCTGCGACAGCGCCAGCGGGCGCGCGAGGTCGCGGCACAGCATGAAGCTCGCGTCGCCCTGCCAGTCGAGGCAACGTCCGACTTCGGCCAGCATCAGCGCAGGCTGGCCCTGCATGAAGGTGAACGGCATCGGCAGGCCCGTGTCGAGCTGTGCCAGCCCCGCGCGCGTGGCTTCCCATGCGCCGCGCCGGCTGGTCACGCGCAGGCGTGCGCCCATCGGCAGCGCAACTTCGCCAGCGGCGTCGAGGCACGCGCGCGCGCCGTACATCGCGAGCTCGGTCCACAGGCCCACGCGGCGCGGCCGGCGGCCCAGGCGGGTCGCGAGCGCATCGCGCCAGCCGTCGGGCGGCGGATGCGCCCCGACATGCGCAACGGTGCGCCAGATCGGAGTGATCATGCGGCGCCGCAATCCGTGAGCACCAGCGACGCATGCCCGCCGCCGAAGCCCACCACGTTGAGCAGGAGGTGGCGCAGCCTTGCCGGCGGCCCGTCGCTCAGCGCGATGCCGAGGGTCTCGTCCAGCGCATAGCCGACCGACGGCCAGGCGCCGCCTTCGATGCAGCCGACCAGCAACACCAGCTCCGCCGCCCCGGCCGCGCCGAGCGTGTGGCCGATCGCTGACTTGAGCGACACCAGCGGCGGCAACGGGTCGAACACCTGCCGCAACGCCTCGACCTCGATCGCGTCGTTGACCGGGCTGCCCGCCGCCTGCACCTTGATGAGGTCGATGTCCGCGGGCTGCAGACCACTGCGTGCCAGCGTCTCGCGGCACATCGCGCGCACCGCGCTCGCCTCGGTGCCCGAGGGGTTGCGGCCGTCGACCACGTTGGCGCCGCCCAGCAGCGCCCAGCGCGCGGGTTGCGATCCGAGCCGCAGCGCCGCCACCGCCTCGCCGAGCACCAGCCCCTGACGGCTCGCGCCGAAGGGCTGTGCGCTGTCAGGCGCGAGCAGCTGCATCGCGCCGAAGCCGGCCACGGTGAAGCGGTTGTCGAGTTCGGCGCCGATCACCAGCGCCTCGCGCGCCTCGCCCGCGCGCACCATGTCGGCCGCCGCCAGCATCGCGTTGAGCGCCGAGGTGCAGGCGGTCGAGACAGTGAAGACCGGACCTTGCCAGTCGAGTGCGGCGGCGGCGATGTCGGCAAAGTCCTGCAGGTCGCCGCTCAGCCGCGCGTCATGCTGCGCGTGCTCCATGGCCCCGATGTCGAGCGACGACGAGGCCACGAACAGCGGCCCGTGCCGGTCCAGCCCGTCGCCGGTCTGGGCGACCACGCGGCGCACCGTGTGCTGCACGCGCTGCGCCCAATCCTGATCGCCGGGCGGCACCGGCAGCGTGTAGACCGGCCACTGCTGGCCATCGGCCACCGTCACCGGCGTGGGCGGCACGCCGCCGCGCCGCAGCGCCGCGAGCGCGGACGGCAGGTCGTCGCCGAGCACGCTGGCCAGGCCCTTGCCAGCCAGGTACACCGGTCTCAGGGAATTCATGCCTTGCCCGCTTGCACCAGGTGCTCCGCCAGGTGCGCGATGGAGGTCAAGGCACGGCGCGTGTCCTTGCTGTCGGGCATGCGCAGGCCGAAGTGCTGCTGGATCGCCATCGACACCTGCAGCGCGTCGAGCGAGTCGAGGTCCAGGCGCGCCTCGGGGCCGAACAGCGGCTCGTCGTCGCCGAGGCCGCCGGGCGGTGCGTCTTTTTCGACAGCCTCGAGCACGAGGGCCTTGAGGCGGGCGATGAATTCAGAAGAAGAAGCGGTGCTCGTCACGGTGCGCGCCTGCGAAACAGAAAGACAGCCACGAAGAACATGAGGGCCGCGAACGCAACGAGCCGGCCGACCTGCGGCAGCACCTCGGCCGCGCCGCCGCCGCGCAGCAGCACGGTGAGCAGCGCTTCGAGCCCCCAGTTCATGGGAGAGATTTCGACCATGCGCTGCATGAAGCCCGGCATGACGAACTTGGGCACCATGATGCCGCCCGCCGCCGCCATCAGCACGTTCACCATCGGCCCGAGCGTCGCGGCTTGCGCATGGCTTTTGACGAGGCAGGCCACCGCGAGCGACAGGCTCACCGCTGCCAGGCTCACGGCCGCCAGCGACAGCAGCAGGCCGCCCCAGTGGATGCCCGAAAGCGACAGCGCATCGCCGCCGATCATTGGCATGAACCAGATGCCCGCCGCCAGCATCAGCAGCGCCTGCAGCGCGTTCACGCCGAGGTAAGGCAAGGCCTTGGAGGCCAGCAACATCGAACGCGACACGCCCAGGCTCTGCAGCCGGCCGAGCGCGCCGGAGCCGCGCTCCTGCACGAACAGGCTGGACAGCGAGGCGACCACGAAGAACATGCCGAACACCAGCCAGGCCGGCACGTTCTGCTGCACCGACGTGGGCCGCGGGCCGGCGGTGGCAAAGCGCTCGGCCTGCACCATCGCCTGGATGGACGCGTCGGGCGCGGGGCTGGCCGTGCCGGGCACCGCCAGCGCGAGTCGCGCCTTGAGTTCGCCCGACGCGCCGATCAGCTCGGCGCGCAGCGCGTTGAACAGGTTGGCGTCGATGCCGGGTTCGGCCAGCAGGCGGATGTGGGCGCGCGTGGAGAGCGCAGCCGATTCCAGTTCGTCCGACAGGCCCGGCTCCAGCACGATCACGTATTTGAGCGTGCCGCTGCGCAGCCGCGCCTGCCAGTCGCTGCCCAACGGCTGCGGCGCGCCGTGGCTGCGCTGCCAGATCTGCAGCAGCCATCTGGCGGGCGTGCCGCTGTCGCGCGCATCGACCGCGTAGCTCAGCTCGGCCAGCGGCGGACGGTAGATGTCCTTCAGCGTGAGCGACATCAGCACGATGAACACCATCGGCATCACGAACAGCACGGCCAGCCCGTGCATGTCGCGCACGAGGGCCAGCAGTTCCTTCTTGATGAGCGCTAGGAGCATGGCGTTCGGTCAGTCGCGCAGCGAACGGTGCGTGAGCGCCATGAACAGCTGCTCGAGGTCGTGCCGGCCGAACTCGGCCTGGCGCACCTCGATGCCTTCGGCTTCGAGCGCGGCCAGCACGGGGCCGGGGCCGGTGCCCGCGTTCAGGTGGATGCGCCAGTGCGCCGCGCCCTGCTCCACCGTGCCAAAGCGCGACAGCGTCTGTGCGTCGAGCCCGTCGGCGGCCAGCGTCAGCAGCATGGCGCTTTGCGACAGCAGCGCGTCGAGCGGGCCTTCGCGCAGCACGCGGCCCTGGTCGAGGATGGCCACGCGGTCGGCGATGGCCTCGATCTCTTCCATGTAGTGCGAGGCATAGATCACCGCCGCGCCGGCCTGCGCCAGGCTCTTGATCGCATCGAGGATGAAGGCGCGCGACTGCGGATCGACGCCCACCGTCGGCTCGTCGAACAGCATCAGCTCGGGTTCGGGCAGCAAGGCGATCGCGAGGTTGAGACGGCGCTTGAGGCCACCCGAGAGCCGCTCGGCGCGTACGCCCGAGAACTGTTCGAGCTGCGCGAACTGCGTGCAGGTGTCGATGCGCGACTTCTTTCGCGCACCCGAGAGACCGCCGGCCGCGGCGAAGCAGGCCAGGTTCTCGGCCACGGTGAGCATCGGATAGAAGGCCTGGTCCTGCGGTGCCACGGCGATGCGCGTGGGCGCCTTGGCGCGCACCTGCTGCAACGGCTGGCCGTCGATGCGGATGTCGCCCGACTGCACCGCGAGCGCGCCCGACAGGTGCGAGATCAGCGTGGTCTTGCCGGCGCCGTTCGGGCCCAGCAAACCCAGCACGCAACCGCGCGGCACGGCGAACGACACGTCGGCCAGCGCGGCCTTGTCAGCGTGCGGGTAGCGGTAGCCGAGCTGGTGAAGCTCCAGCATTGGCCCACCGCCGGGCCGCCCCAAGGCGGGCCGAGCCTCCCCCTCGGGGGGTGGCGAAGCACACGCAGTGGCAAGCCGGGGGGCTCCCATCTCAGGCGACAGCGGCCTTGAGGTCGCGGAAGAAGGTTTCCTCTTGCTGCGCCTGCTCGCGCAGCTTGCCGGCGAGCGCAACGGGATCGACGGGCTCGCGCCCTTTCACCATGCGCGCCGCCTTGAGCGCGAACGCGCGCCAGCCGTCGCCGATGGCGATCAGGCGTTCGGACATCTGCGTCAGCTGCGGCTTGTCGAGCAGCTGCGCGGCCTCCTGCAGGAAGCCCGCGTAGATGAAGCGAAAGCCCGCCCCGCCCGTACCGATTTCTTCCTGCATGCGCACCAGGTGGCCGATGAAGTCGACGCTGCGCGGATCGCCGGGCGACAGCTTCTGCATGCGCCTGGCCAGCGTGCGCATGCCGCGCACGCCCACGATGGGCACGGGCGCGAGCATGTTGCGCACGGTCTTGCGGATGGCCTGGGTCACCGAAGCGGCATCGACCGCCTTGCGTTCGATGGCCTGCGGGTAGTACATGAGGCCCTTGGGCGCCAGCACGCCCTTGGCGAAGCGCGCGCGCGACAGGTCTTCGCTCGCGCAGCGCACGGGCTCCTCGAACACGGGGTCGCTGATCAGGTAGTCGTCGCCGTCCTTGCCGTAGACCAGCAGGTTGTGCGCGTTGAAGTGAAAGCGCATGTTCGGCGGAAAGTACGGCAGCCAGTAGACCGAGGTCTGCAGGCCCACGAGCTGGCCGTCGGCCAGCAGCGCGTCCAGCCGCTGCTGCCCCGCTTGCGGGCTGCGGAAGGTCTCGAAGCGAAAGCGCGCGGCCATCGGCGCCAGCAGGCCCTTGATGATGGCCTTGGGCGGCATGCGGTACGAGATGAGCGGCAGGCCCGACAGCTTGATGAACGGCAGGTAGGCGAACGACAGCGCCGACGACAACCCCAGCGCCATCGCCTCGCTCATCGGCGCGCCGTGGTGGCGCATGAGGCTGGAGATGACGCCGCTTTCGCAGTGCGCCGCCTGTTGGTGCTGGAAGTTCACGGCAAGCCTTGCAGGGTGGAAACGGACAGCCCCAGCGCCTGGCCGTAGCGGGCCAGCTGGGCCGGCGACAGCGCGGCGAAATGGCGCGGCTGCAGGTGGCGGCGCACACGCCACTGCCAGAAGCCGCTGGTCTGCGAGAGCAGCGCCACGTCCATGCGGCGCTCGTACATCCAGTATTCGAGCGGCGAGGCCAGTCCGGCCTTCACGCGCGCCCTGGCCTCCTGCGCCTGCTCGACCAGCACGTCGACCGCGTGGCTGGTGACGATCTCTTCCGCCTCCCAGCCCTTCGAGGTGGTGGTGACGACGCGGCCCTGCGCATCGCGGGCGTACATCAGCTTGGAATGGCCGGCGAGGGTCGCGTTGCCCTCCTGTGGCACGGCATCGAGGTCCATGGCTACACAGCCTCCAGGTAGATGAAGCCGCTCGAAAAGCGACCGCTTTCGGGCACGAACATCAGGAGCTTCTGGCCAGGCTTGATACGGCCCGATCGGAACAGCTCGTCGAGCATGATGTACGGCGAGGCCGAGCCTGTGTTGCCCTTGGTCGCGAGGTTGCTGAACCAGCGCTCGCGCGGAATCGGCAGGCCCAGCGCGGCCAGGCTGGCGGCCACGGGCTCGACGAAATAGTGCGACGACAGGTGCGGCAAAAACCAGTCGATGTCGTCGGTCTTGAGCCCGCGGCGCTCGATGAGGGCCGCGAGCGGCTCGGTCAGCGTGGCGCGCACGATGTTGTCGTTGAGCAGGCGCACGTCCTGCTTGACCGCGAAGGTCGAGTCGCGCTGCCAGTCGGCCGGCGAGGTGCGGGCCCAGCCGTCGAGGCCGCCCTGCTCGTTCTTGTCGGCGCCGGCATACATGCACACCGGCAGCTCGTGCGCCGCCGACGACAGCTCGATCCACTCGACGCGCAGCGACAGCGGCCCGCGCGGCTCGCGCTCCAGCAGCACCGCGCCGGCGCCGTCGGACAGCATCCAGCGCAGGAAGTCTTTCTCGAAGGCGATCTCGGGGCGCGCTTCGAGCGCTTCGATCTTGTGTTCGAGCTCGGCCTCGAAGTTGATGCCGCGCATCACGGCCGAGGCCAGCTCGGAGCCCGTGGCGACCGCACACCGCGCATCGCCCGCGCGCACCGAGAGCCACGCATGCTTGAGCGCCGCCGCGCCGGCCAGGCAGATGCCGGCGCAGGCGACCACCTCGAGTCGGGGCCAGCCCAGTTCGCCGTGCACCATCACCGCGTGGTTGGGCATGAGCTGGTCGGGCAGCGAGGTGCCGGTGGCCAGGCAGTCGACCGGGCCGATGTCGTCGCCCAGCGCGCGGATGGCCGCGGCGGTGAGCTGCGCGTTGGTCATGGCCAGCTGGCCGGTGGCGCGGTCGATGGCGTAGTGGCGCGACTGGATGCCGTTGCTGCGCAGGATGAGGCGTCGCGCACGCGACACCTTGCCGCCGATGCGACCCAGCACTTCTTCGATGTCTTCGTTGCTGACCGGAGAAAAAGGCAGGAAGGCAGCGGTGCGGGTCAGGAAAACATCAGTCGTCATAAAGAGGGAGGCGGTCCGTGGCAGAGCCCGACGGGCGCTCGAATTGAGCCGTCATTTTAGTCAGCCACCCTCGGAACAACGGCCGCAGCAGGGCCTGCAGCGTCAGGCTCACCGGCACGACGGTGACGATCAGCGCCAGCAGAAACAGCACGTACAGCAAGAGCAGCGGCTTGCGCGCCGCCGCGCCCGGCCCGCCGGCCGCCATGATGAGCTTGCCCCAGAGAAAGAAGCTGCGGGTGCCGGCCTTCTCGCTGATGAGCAGCCGCGCGTCGGCCCGCACCGCGCCCAGCCCGGCCAGCAGGGGCGCATCGCCGCGTTCGCGGCCCTCGTGCAGCGCGTCGCGCAGGGCCCGGCCGAAGCGGCCGCAGCCGCGGATCTGCGCTTCGCTCAGCCCCGCGTCGGGCATGCCCCAGAAGCCGCGCTTGCGGCCCCAGATGAGCCAGGCCGGCGTGGTGAAGAAGGTGGCCAGCGTAGGGCCCGGGTCGGTGAGCACCACGTTGTCGATCAGGCGCGCGCCGGTGGCGGCGAGCAGGCCCTTGAGCTTTTCGTGGGCCAGCAGCCACATGTTGCGGCAGGCAATGACCGTAACCACGGGTTTTCCCTTGAGCAGCCGCGCCGCCACGGGGTGCTGCAAAAAGGCCGCGATCGGCTGCGCGGGCGCCAGGAACCAGACCTGGTACGGGAGGATGACGAGGTCGAACTCTTCGTCGCCCGTGAGCGTGAGCGGCGCCAGCGGGCCCGGCTTCATGTGGGCCGACTCCGGGAAGGCGTCGAAGAAGGTCAGGAAGGGCCAGGGAAAGGGAAAGCGCTGCAGCGGCCGCAGCGTTTCCACGTGCAGTTCGATGCCCGGGTCGGCGCGCAGCGGCGCGGCGATCTGCCCGGCCACGCGGTCGAGCTGCCCGGTCTGCGAGTACTGGATCAGCAGGACGCGTTTGGCACGCGCGCTCGGGGTGGCAGGAGGGCTGGCGGAGGGGCTGGGAGAACTTGGATTCACAGGCGGGGCGTGGCGGGGGCCGTCGAATGTAAGCGAAGCATTTCAAAGGTGCATCTGCCATTGGTCATGACGTCGCGCGAATCCGACGAACCATTCCGCCAGAACGCGAAAAAGGGCCGCCCCCTGCGGCACGGCCCTTGTTTGCAATTGCTGCTGGCGAAGCGCTGGTCAGCGCACCTTGCCGGCCTTCCAGGCGCTCAGCAGCTTGTTGTAGTCGATGGTCTCGCCCTTGGGCTTCTCGTTGGCCAGCTTCCTCCAGGGGGCGTGCTGGTCGCTCAGCCACTTGTTCGGGTCGCCCTTGGCGTTGAGCTTGGGCGCGCAATGGGCCATGCCGGCGCGTTGCAGGCGGGCCATCACGTTGTCCATCTCGTCGGCCAGGTTGTCCATGGCTTTTTGCGGGGTCTTCTCGCCGGTGACGGCCTCGGCCACGTTCTTCCACCACAGCTGCGCCAGCTTCGGGTAGTCGGGGACGTTGGTGCCGGTGGGCGTCCACGCCACGCGGGCCGGGCTGCGGTAGAACTCGACCAGTCCGCCCAGCTTGGGCGCCATGTCGGTCATGGCCTTGCTCTGGATGTCCGATTCGCGGATCGGGGTCAGGCCCACGATGGTTTTCTTGAGCGACACGCTCTTGGACGTCACGAACTGGGCGTAGAGCCAGGCGGCGGCGGTCTTGTTGGCGTCGTGGCCGTTGAAGAACGACCACGAACCCACGTCCTGGTAGCCGTTCTGCATGCCCTGCTTCCAGTACGGGCCGTTCGGGCCGGGCGCCATGCGCCACTTGGGCGTGCCGTCCTCGTTCACCACGGGCAGGCCCTTCTTGGTCATGTCGGCAGTGAAGGCCGTGTACCAGAAGATCTGCTGGGCGATCTGGCCCTGCGCGGGCACAGGCCCGGCCTCGCCGAAGGTCATGCCCATGGCTTCCTTG
Organism: Variovorax sp. Root473; assembly: GCF_001426505.1. GTDB lineage: Bacteria > Pseudomonadota > Gammaproteobacteria > Burkholderiales > Burkholderiaceae_C > Variovorax. Next base: position 297,265 of record NZ_LMEV01000019.1, on the reverse strand, counting down.
GGCGCGTACTTCTTCATCCAGTCGATGTACTTGGTGAGCGCATACACGGCGGCCGGCGAGTTGGTCGCACCGCCGCGCGACACGGCCGCGCCCACGGGCGTGCATTTGTCGTCGGCCACGCGGATGCCCCACTCGTCGATCGGCATGCCGTTCGGGTTGCCGATGTCGGCAGTGCCGGCCATCGAGAGCCACGCATCGGTGAAGCGCCAGCCCAGCGACGGGTCCTTCTTGCCGTAGTCCATGTGGCCGTAGATCGGCTTGCCGTCGATGGTCTTCACATCGACGCTGAAGAACTCGGCGATGTCTTCGTAGGCGCTCCAGTTCAGCGGCACGCCCAGGTCGTAGCCGTACTTGGCCTTGAACTTGTCCTGCAGGTCCTTGCGCGCGAACAGGTCGGCGCGGAACCAGTACAGGTTGGCGAACTGCTGGTCGGGCAGCTGGTAGAGCTTGCCGTCGGGCGCGGTGGTGAACTTGGTGCCGATGAAGTCCTTGATGTCGAGCCCGGGGTTGGTCCACTCCTTGCCCGCACCGGCCATGTAGTCGGTGAGGTTCATCATCTTGCCGTAGCGGTAGTGCGTGCCGATCAGGTCGGAGTCGGAAATCCAGCCGTCGTAAATCGACTTGCCCGACTGCATCGAGGTCTGCAGCTTCTCGACCACGTCGCCTTCCTGGATCAGGTCGTGCTTCACCTTGATGCCGGTGATTTCCTCGAAGGCCTTGGCCAGCGTCTTCGATTCGTATTCATGCGTGGTGATGGTCTCCGACACCACCGAGATTTCCTTGACGCCCTTGGCCTGCAGCTTCTTGGCCGCGTCGATGAACCACTTCATCTCGGCCGCCTGCTGGTCCTTGCTCAGGGTCGACGGCTGGAACTCGCTGTCGATCCATTTCTTGGCCTCGGGCTCTGCGGCCCATGCGCCGTGTGCGGCGACCATCGCTGCCGCCATTGCCAATGCCGTGTAGCGCATCTTCATGAATATGTCTCCTCGGTTGTGCTTCCCCGGTTTTTTCATCGCGGCTCCGGGGAGGCGGAGAGCCGGACGCGTGGGTGAAATCCGTGAACCTAGCCTTTGCGCATGACCAGGGCAAGAACGAGCATCGACAGCACGAAGCCGATCCAGATCGAGGGCTCCGCCTCCAGGCTCAGCCACTCCTGCATCTTGCCGGCCAGGCCGACGAAGATCAGGTTCACATACGCCGCGGACAGCAGGCCGATGAACAGCCGGTCGCCGCGCGTGGTGGCAATGGGCAGCCAGCCGCGCCGCATGACGGTGGGCGACTTGATTTCCCACACGGTCATGCCGACCAGCATGAGCGCGATGCAGGTGAAGAAAACGGCCACGGGGGTGGTCCAGACCATCCAGTCGAACATGTCTTGGTCTCCTTAGACGCGGCCCATCGCAAAGCCTTTTGCGATGTAGTGGCGCACGAACCAGATCACGATCGCGCCCGGCACGATGGTGAGCACGCCGGCCGCGGCCAGCGTCGCCCAGTCCATGCCCGACGCGCTCACCGTGCGCGTCATCGTCGCCACGATCGGCTTGGCGTTCACGCTCGTGAGCGTGCGCGCCAAGAGCAGCTCGACCCAGCTGAACATGAAGCAGAAGAACGCCGCCACGCCCACGCCGGCCTTGATGAGCGGCAGGAAGATGGTGAGGAAGAAGCGCGGGAACGAGTAGCCATCGATGTACGCCGTCTCGTCGATCTCGCGCGGGATGCCGCTCATGAAGCCTTCGAGAATCCACACCGCCAGCGGCACGTTGAACAGCAGGTGCGCCAGCGCCACGCCCAGGTGCGTGTCCATCAGGCCGACGGTGCTGTACAGCTGGAAGAACGGCAGCAGGAACACCGCGGGCGGCGTCATGCGGTTGGTGAGCAGCCAGAAGAAAACGTGCTTGTCGCCCAGAAACGAATAGCGCGAGAACGCATACGCCGCCGGCAGCGCCACGGTGAGCGAGATCGCCGTGTTGATCGCCACATAGATCAGGCTGTTGATGTAGCCCGAGTACCACGACTCGTCGGTGAAGATGCGCGCGTAGTTCGCCCAGGTCAGCTCGGTCGGGAAGAACGAGAAGCTCGACAGGATCTCTTCGTTCGTCTTGAAGCTCATGTTGACCATCCAGTAGATGGGCAACAGCGCGAACAGGATGTACAGCACCAGGAAGATGCTGCGCTTGTGGAATCGCTTTTCGTTCATTTTTCGACCTCGACTTCTTGCGTGCCCACCCGCTGCATCCAGTTGTAGAGCACGAAGCAGAACAACAGGATGATCAGGAAATAGATCAGCGAGAACGCCGCCGCCGGCCCGAGGTCGAACTGCCCCACGGCCTTCTGCGTGAGGTACTGGCTCAGGAAGGTGGTCGCGTTGCCCGGCCCGCCGCCCGTGAGCACAAAGGGTTCGGTGTAGATCATGAAGCTGTCCATGAAGCGCAGCAGCACCGCGATCATCAGCACGCCGCGCATCTTGGGCAGCTGGATGTAGCGGAACACCGCGAACTTGCTGGCACCGTCGATCCGCGCAGCCTGGTAGTAGGCGTCGGGAATCGAGCGCAGGCCCGCATAGCAGAGCAAGGCCACCAGCGGCGTCCAGTGCCACACGTCCATCACCAGCACCGTGAGCCAGGCGTCGGTCGCGCTGCCGGTGTAGTTGTAGTCGATGCCCATCACTTGCAACGCATGGCCCAGGAGGCCGATGTCGGCACGGCCGTAGATCTGCCAGATGGTGCCCACCACGTTCCACGGAATGAGCAGCGACAGCGCCACCACCACCAGCACCGCCGACGACTTCCATCCCGTGGCCGGCATCGACAGCGCGAGCGCGATGCCCAGCGGAATCTCCACCAGCAGCACCGACAGCGAGAAGCCCAGCTGGCGCCACAGCGCCTGGTGCAGCTCGTCGTCGCGCATCACGGCGGCGAACCATTCGGTGCCGACGAACACGCGCCGGTCGGGCGAGATGATGTCCTGCACCGAGTAGTTGACCACCGTCATCAGCGGCACGATCGCGGAGAAAGCGACACAGATCAGCACGGGCAGCACGAGCCACCACGCCTTCTGGTTGATCGGCTTGTTCGTCGGGTTCATTCGAATACCTCCGTGCTTCGCACTGCGGTGCGAGCTTGCTTGGGGCGGCCCTGCGCTGCGCTCATGCGACCAGTTCCTCGTCCTTGTAGTAGCAGGTGTGGGTGTCGAGCACCCGCAGCCACACCGTGTCGCCCACCGAGGGCGGCTGTTCGTCCGAATGCATGCGCACCTTGACCACGCCGCCGTCGACTTCGGCGCTGAGCATCGCGTGCGTGCCGACGTCCTGCACCTGCTGCACCACCGCCGGCACGGCGCCGGCCGCCCCCGCGTTCGACAGGCGCAGGTACTCGGGCCGAATGCCGATCTTGAGTGCGCCGGGCGGCAGCTCGCGCGTGGGCACCAGCGGCGTGCCCGCCACTTCGAGCGCACCGTTGGCGCTGTGGGCCGACAGGAAGTTCATGCCCGGCGAGCCGATGAAATGGCCGACGAAGGTGTGGGCCGGCCGCTCGAACAGCGCCTCGGCGCTGCCCACCTGCACGGCCTTGCCGCGCGTCATGACCACCACCTCTTCGGCGAAGGTGAGCGCTTCAACCTGGTCGTGCGTGACGTAGATCAGCGTGAGCTTGAGCTCGCGGTGGATCTGCTTGAGCTTGCGGCGCAGCTGCCACTTCAGGTGCGGATCGATCACGGTGAGCGGTTCGTCGAACAGCACCGCCGACACGTCGCTGCGCACCAGGCCGCGGCCCAGCGAAATCTTCTGCTTGGCGTCGGCCGCCAGGCCCGCGGCGCGCTGGTTGAGCTGGCCGCTCATGTCGAGCATTTCGGCGATCTCGCCGACGCGCTTCCTGATCTGGTCTTCGGGCACCTTGCGGTTGCGCAGCGGAAACGCGAGGTTCTCGGCCACGGTCATGGTGTCGTAGATCACCGGGAACTGGAACACCTGCGCGATGTTGCGCTCCTGCGGCGTGGCGCGCGTCATGTCGCGGCCATCGAAGCTCACGCTGCCCTGCGACGGCACGAGCAGGCCCGAGATGATGTTCAGCATGGTCGTCTTGCCGCAGCCCGAGGGGCCGAGCAGCGCATACGCGCCACCATCGCGGAAGCTCATCTTGAGCGGCAGCAGCGCGTAGTCGCTGTCCTGCGTGGGGTTGGCGCGGTAGGCGTGGGCCAGGTCGAGATCGATGCGTGCCATCTCAAGCTCCTTTGCGCCAAGCCGGCGCCAGTGCCAGCTTTTCACTGGCATCGAACACATAGGCCTGCGACGCGCTGAAGTACAGCGTGATCGAAGCGCCCAGCTCGAAGCGGTGCACACCGGTGAGCTGCGCCACCAGTTCGCCCACCGCGGTCTCGACGTGCACGAAGGTGTCGGAGCCCGAGATCTCGGCCAGCTCCACCTTGCCCGGCAAGGCGATGTCGCCCTCCCCCGCGTCGACATTCAATGCGCTCGCGCGCAGGCCGACCGTGACCGTGCCCGACACGCTGTCAGGCAAGGCCAGCGCCAGCGCGGGCCCGCCCGCCAGTTGCACGCGGCCGGCCGCCGCCGTGCCCGCCAGCAGGTTCATCGGCGGATCGCTGAAGGCGCGCGCCACGCGCAGCGACTGCGGCGCATGGAACACCTCGGCGGTCGGGCCGTACTGCAGCAGCTCGCCGGCGTCCATCACGGCCGTGTAGCCGCCCAGCAGCAGCGCTTCGCCGGGCTCGGTGGTGGCGTAGATGACGGTCGAGTCGCCGGTGGCGAAGAGCTGCGTGAGTTCTTCGCGCAGGCCTTCGCGCAGCTTGTAGTCCAGGTTGACCAGCGGCTCGTCGAGCAGCATGAGCGGCGCGTTCTTGGCGAGCGCGCGCGCCAGCGCCACGCGCTGCTGCTGGCCACCCGAGAGTTCAGCCGGCAGGCGGCCCAGGAACATGCCGATGTGCAGCTTGTCGGCCAGCGCCTTCACCCGCGCATCGATGTTCGATTCGCCGCGCAGCTTCAGCGGCGAGGCGATGTTGTCGAACACCTTGAGCGAGGGGTAGTTGATGAACTGCTGGTAGACCATCGCGACATTGCGCTCGCGCACCGGTGTGCCGGTGACGTCCTTGCCGTCCACCAGCACACGGCCCGTGCTCGGCGTGTCGAGCCCGGCCATCAGGCGCATCAGGCTGGTCTTGCCGGCCTGCGTGGCCCCGAGCAGCACGGTCACCGCGCCGCTCTTCGGCGCGATGCTCTGCTCGTAGAGCCAGGTGTGCGCGCCGACCTTCTTGGTGACGCGCTCCAGAGTCAGCTGCATCAGCTCACCTCCACTTCCACGGTGTCGTTGTTGTTCGTTGCGTGGGCCTGCAGCCAGATCGCCACCTGCTCGCGTTCGGCGGGCGTGTAGTGCAGGCCGAGCTTGGTGCGTCGCCAGAGCACGTCGTCCGAGCTCACGGCCCATTCGCGCGCCTGCAGGAAGCGCAGCTCGCGTTCGTACAGGCCGGGCGCGACCTCGGCGCCCATGTCGGCGAGCGACTGCGCCTCGCCGACCAGCTCGGCCACGCGCGCGCCGTAGCCGCGCGCCAGCCGCAGCGCGACCTGGGCATCGAGCCAGGGGTACTTCGCCTGCACGGCGGCCACGAAGCGGGCGAAGTCGTCGTCGGGGCGCTTGGGGGCGCCGATCCAGGCCGACAGGTCGCCGCCGGCCAGGAAGGCGCCGTCGGTCCAGGCCGGGCGCTGGGCATTCGACTGGCCGAGCATCTTGCCGACCTCGTCGGCCGCGTCTTCCGCGAGCTTGCGGAAGGTGGTGATCTTGCCGCCCCACACCGACAGCAGCGGTGCGGCGGTGGTGTTCGACTCGAGCAGGTAGTCGCGCGTGACGGCCGAGGGGTCGCCCGAGGCGTCGTCCAGCAGCGGGCGCACGCCCGAGTAGGTCCAGACCACGTCGGCCGGCACGATGGCCTTGTCGAAGTAGCGGCTGGCCTGGGTGCAGAGGTAGTCGATTTCTTCCTGCGCGATGCGCGCGCCGCCGGGGTCGTCGCCGCTGATCTCGATGTCGGTGGTGCCGATCAGCGTGAACGCGCCCTGGTAGGGGATGGCGAAGATGATCCGCTTGTCGGGGTTCTGGAAGATGTAGGCGTGGTCGTGGTCGAACAGGCGCGGCACGATGATGTGGCTGCCCTTCACGAGCCGCAGGCTCTTGGTGGCCAGCGCCTCGCCGCGCGCCGACTGGGCCACGCCGCGCAGGAAGGATTCGGCCCACGGGCCGGCCGCGTTCACCACGGCACGCGCACGCACGGTGCGGTGCGCGCCATCGGGGCCTTCGAGCGTCGCGACCCAGCCGTCATCGCCACGCTGCGCATGGATGCAGCGCGTGCGCGTGAGCACTTCGGCGCCCTTCGAACGCGCATCGATGGCGTTGAGCACCACGAGCCGCGCGTCGTCGACCCAGCCGTCCGAGTACACGAAGCCGCGCTTGTACTGAGCCTTGAGCGGCGCGCCGGCCGGGTGCTGACGCAGGTCGATGCCGCGCGACGGCGGCAGCACCTCGCGCTTGGCCAGGTGGTCGTACATGAACAGGCCGATGCGGATCATCCAGGCCGGGCGCATCGAGGGGTCGTGCGGCATCACGAAGCGCAGCGGCCACATGATGTGCGGCGCGCTCTTGAGCAGCACCTCGCGCTCCTGCAGCGCCTTGCGCACCAGCGAGAACTCGTAGTACTCCAGGTAGCGCAGGCCGCCATGAATCAGCTTGGTGGAAGACGACGACGTGTGCGAGGCCAGGTCGTCCTTCTCGCACAGGACCACGCGCCAGCCCCGGCCGGCCAGGTCGCGCGCAATGCCGCAGCCGTTGATGCCACCGCCGACGATCAGCACATCGCAATCGGTGGCCGGCGCGGCCGCTGGGGAAGAGAAATCGGTCACAGGCTGGAGGTCCGTAGGTTCGTGACTTTTGTCAGCAAAGGCCGAGATTGTATTTTCGCGTTTTTTCATTTGTATTCCTTTTGGCGCGATTTTCCTCCGAGTTTTCCCTTACGAAGATTCGTTTTCTTTCGTTTTAAAGTGACGCGGCCTGTACCCTCACGCTCAGTCTTTCCGCTTTCCACGACGTCTCTGTGAATTCCAATCCGCGCCAGATCAACCTCCTCGACACCGTGCGCGCGCGCGGCTCCGTCACCGTCGAACAGCTCGCAGACATGCTGGGCGTGACGCTGCAGACCGTGCGCCGCGATGTGCAGCGGCTGGCCGATGCCGGCCTGCTCACGCGCTTCCACGGCGGCGTGCGCGTGCCGAGTTCGACCACCGAGAACATCGGCTACCAGCAGCGCGAAACGCTCAACGCCGACGGCAAGGCGCGCATTGCGCGCCGCGTGGCCGAACTGGTGCCCAACGACTGTTCGCTGATCCTGAACATCGGCACCACCACCGAGGCCATCGCCAAGGCGCTGATGCGCCACACGGGCCTGCGCGTGATCACCAACAACCTGAACGTGGCGACCATCCTGAGCGGCAACACGTCGTGCGAGGTGATCGTGGCCGGCGGCTCGGTGCGCCCGCGCGACCGCGCCGTGGTGGGCGAGGCCACCATCGACTTCATCCGCCAGTTCAAGGTCGACATCGCGCTCATCGGCGTGTCGAGCATCGAGGCCGACGGCTCGCTGCGCGACTTCGACCTGCGCGAGGTGAAGGTCGCGCAGACCATCATTGCCCAGGCGCGCGAGGTGTGGCTGGCGGCCGACGCGAGCAAGTTCAACCGGCCGGCCATGATCGAGCTGGGCACGCTCTCGCAGATCGACCGCCTGTTCACCGACGCCGCGCCGCCGCCGCCGTTTCCCGACCTGCTGCACGCCGCGCAGGTGCGGTTGGAAATCGCACGCGACAACTGACTCCGAAGACACCGACCGAATGACCACCTACCTGCTCGCCCTCGACCAGGGCACCTCCAGCTCGCGCAGCATCGTGTTCGACCGCGAAGGCCGCATCGTCGCCATCGCGCAGAAGGAACTCACGCAGATCTACCCGCAGCCCGGCTGGGTCGAGCACGACCCGATGGAAATCTGGCGCAGCCAGCTCGCCACCGCGCGCGAGGTGCTGGCCAAGGCCAAGCTGCAGCCCACCGACATCCACGCCATCGGGATCACCAACCAGCGCGAGACCACCGTGCTGTGGAACCGCGCCACCGGCCAGCCCGTGCACCACGCCATCGTCTGGCAGGACCGCCGCGCCGAACCGCTGTGCGCGCAGCTGCGCGACGAAGGCATGACGGACACCATCCGCGACAAGACCGGCCTGGTAATCGATGCCTACTTCTCGGGCACCAAGCTGCGCTGGCTGCTGGACCACGTCCCCGGCGCGCGCGCCCAGGCCGAACGCGGCGAGCTGGCCTTCGGCACGGTCGACAGCTGGCTCATGTGGCAGCTCACCGGCGGCAAGGTGCACGTGACCGACGTGAGCAACGCCTCGCGCACGATGCTGTTCAACGTGCACGCCAACGAATGGGACGCCGACCTGCTGAAGGCACTTGACATTCCCGCCGCGCTCATGCCGAAGGTGCAGCCCTCGAGCTCGCACTTCGCCGACACCGACGCTGCATTGCTCGGCCACGCACTGCCCATCGGCGGCGTGGCCGGCGACCAGCAAAGCGCCCTCTTCGGCCAGGCCTGCTTCGAGGCGGGCATGGCCAAGAACACCTACGGCACCGGCTGCTTTTTGCTGATGCACACGGGCGGCGCGTTCCAGCCCTCGCACAACGGCCTGCTGGTCACCAGCGCCGCGCAGGTCGATGCAACGCCGCAGTACGCGATGGAAGGCAGCGTGTTCGTCGGCGGCGCCGTCGTGCAATGGCTGCGCGACGGGCTCAAGGCCATCAAGGGCAGCGCCGAGGTGCAGTCGCTCGCAGAGAGCGTGCCCGACGCGGGCGGCGTGATGATGGTGCCGGCCTTCACCGGCCTGGGCGCGCCCTACTGGGACGCCGATGCACGCGGCACGATCACCGGCCTCACGCGCGGCACCACGGTCGCGCACATCGCGCGCGCCGCGCTCGAAAGCATCGCGTACCAGAGCGCCGCGCTGCTGCAGGCCATGAGCCGCGACGCCGTGGCTGCAGGCGGCAAGCCCGTGGCCGAGCTGCGCGTGGACGGCGGCGCGAGCGTGAACGACCTGCTGATGCAGTTCCAGGCCGACCTGCTGGGCATTCCGGTGGTGCGGCCCGAAGTCATCGAGACCACGGCGCTGGGCGCGGCCTACCTTGCGGGGTTGTCGACTGGCGTCTACACCGACGCGCGCCAGCTCTCGAAGCTGTGGAAGATCGAACGCCGCTTCATGCCCACCATGGGGCGCGCGCAGGCCGAGGAATCGATGGCGCGCTGGGAGCGCGCGGTGCGCCAGGCGACCGCAAATTGAAGCTCGCCCCCAGGCTTCGCGCACTTCGTGTCGCTTCTCCTACCCCCTACCGGGGGCGACACCTGCGGCCCGGCCAAGCCGGTTCCGCGGTGTCTCGCGAACAAGCCGCCTGACGCGGGCTTACCAGCCCCAGACCTGGCGCTTGGGCACCCAGCCGGTGGCGCCGCCTTCGTGGCGCACCTTCACCCAGCCACCGCGACGCTCGAGCGTGCGCAGCACGTCGCCGTACACGGCCCGCTTCACGACCGGGCTGCGCGCGCCGGGTGCGCGGCGCAACTGCGCGGTCTTGGCCTTCACGACGTGGTGCGGTGTCTTGCCCGTCATCGAACGGAAGACCCAGGCCTTGTCGTTCTCGAAATCGGTGACCCGCAGCCAGTCGCCCTTGCGGCCGATCACGCGCAGCGGATACCCCCGGGTGACCGTCCAGTGCGCTTCGGCGCGCTGGCTGGGGCCGGTGCGCATGTTCAGGGTCTTGACCGCGACACTGACCATCTGCGGCTGCGCGGCGAAGGCGGACGGCAGCACCATCCACGAGAAGAAGAATGCGAGCAGGAGCGCGGGCAGTCGGCGGCTGAATCGGGCCATGGGGCAAGGGTTCCTTTCAAGAAGACACGGAGTCCGGCAAACACCGGGCGAAGCCCCTCTGGGACGCTGAGCGCGAATAAGTTCCGTGGGGATATCCCTGAGGTGTGGCTCCAAAGACCCCGCGAAGGTCGGGACACTGAAGGTACAGCGACAAGGCGCGGCGCAGAATTCGCCCGCTTTCGACTTCCCCTCCCCGCGCTTGACACCCTCCCACATCGACGCCCCGCGTCACTCCTGCAGTGCCCTGCTGGCCAGCGGCGTGGTGGGCGCCACGCTGCTGGCGCTCATCGCGCTGGGCCACGACGGCCGCCGCATCGCCCAGCTCGCCGTGCTCGCCGCGCCGCCCGTGCTCTGGCTGCTGTGGCCGCTGCACAGCGCGCGCCTGCGACGCTGGCGCACGGCACTCGTGTGGCTCTGGGTCATGGGTTTCGGGCTCGACGCCGTGGTCCGCGCCTACCTGCTCGACACCTACCAGGCCGCACCCGACAGCGCCATGGTGCTGGGCGCGGCGGCCAACACCAACGCGCGCGAAAGCGCCGAGTATCTGCGCATGCACTGGCGCTCCGCTGTCGTCTGGTCCGCTGCGCTCGTGGCGGCAGGCGGGGTAGCGGGCCTGTTCGCGCGGCACGGTGCGGTGGCGCCGCGTGCGCGTCGGCCGTTCTGGGTGCGCTCGCTGCTGCTGATCCTGCTGGCCGCCTGCGTGGCCTACGTGAGCAAGCCCTGGCGCCGGCTGCACCCGGTCGTCTTCTGGACCCAGTGGTCACAGTCGCTGCACGACCAACGCACCGCCTGGGCCGGCCAGGAAAAGACCCGCGATGCACAGCGGGCCCAGGCCCGGCAGGTCGCGCCGGTGTTCTCGCGCGAAGGGCCGTCCACGGTCGTGCTCGTCATCACCGACAGCATCAACCGCGACAACATGGGCCTGTACGGCTACGGCCGCCCGACCACGCCGCGCCTGCAGGCGCACAAGGCGCAGGAAGGCGACCGCATGGCCGTGCTGCACAACGCGTGGTCGGTGGACGCGAGCACCCTGCCTGCGCTGCGCAACATGTTCCATTTCGGCCAGCCCGAGAACGAAAGGCCGCCGCACCTGCTGGCCCTGGCGCGCGCCGCCGGCTACAAGGTCTGGTGGATCAGCAACCACGACGACCTGGCCATCGAACAGCAGCACGCGCGCCATGCCGACGTGGTCGACATGGTCAACCGCACGCCGGGCCGCGCCAGCGCCTCCCTCGACGGCGAGATCCTCGACTGCGTACAGGAAGCCTTTGCGGACACGAGCACCGACCGCAAGCTCATCGTGGTCCATTTGATGGGCGCGCATCCGCACTACAGCCTGCGCTTTCCCGAGAACGCCAACCCCTTCGACGACAGCGTCGATGCGGTCGAGAACGGCCTCGTGAAAGACGGCCGATCGGCCTGGGTGCGCCACTTCCGCCAGGAGTACGACGCCGCCTTGCTGTACCACGACTTCGTGGTGTCGGAACTGCTGCAGCAGACCCGCAGCACGGGCAAGCCGGACGATTACCGCGCGTGGATGTACCTGTCGGACCACGGCCAGGAAGTCGGCCACGGCAGCGACCGCGCAGGCCACAGCCCCGCCACCGCCTCGGGCTACCGCATCCCGGCCGTCGTCTGGCGCAACCGCGAGCCGTTGCCCACCGGCGCCGCCACGCAGCAGCCCTTCCGCGCGGACTGGGCCGGGTGGAGCCTGATGGACCTGCTGGGCATCCGCTGGAGCGGGCAGAAGGCCGAGCGCAATGTGCTGGACGACCGCTATGAATGGCGGGCGCCGGAGATTCCGGTGGCGGTGGAGTCGTTCTCGCGCTAGGACGCCGAAACTGCCGGCGGCCTGCGATGCAGCGTTGAACCAGCGTCGCCGTACATCACCTCGGAGCGCAGCACGTACTTGGCTCCGGACCCGATCACCGCGCCTTCATGCCAGGTGTCGTGGATGAACAGTAGCGCCGCGCCGACTTCGGGCTGGATGCGGAGCGTGGCCTTCGGTCCGTCCGCGGTGCGTCGCCTCGCTCAGTGCGCCGGCACCAGGAAGTCCTGGCTGATGCGCCCGCCCAGCTCGTTCACGCGGTCGAGGAACTGCGTGAGGTAGGCGTGCAGGCCGGTCGCCAGGATTTCATCGACCCGCGCGTACTGCAGGTCGGCCAGCAGCTTGCCGGCGCGGCGTTGGGTTTCGGCGCTCTGCTCGTTCTGCACCTTCGCAAGGTTGCTGACCACCTCGGCCAGGCTCGCGTGCAGCGAGCGCGGCATGTCGGCGCGAAGAATGAGCAGCTCGGCCACGCGCTCGGGCTTGATCACGTCGCGGTACACCTTGCGGTAGACCTCGAAGGCCGAGACGCTGCGCAGGATGGCGCTCCAGTGATAGAAGTCGTACTCCTGGTCTTCCTCGGTGGCGGCACCGAAGAACTCGCTGTTGAGCGCGTGGAACTTCACGTCGACCAGGCGCGCCGTGTTGTCGGCACGCTCCAAAAAGGTGCCCAGGCGCGAGAAGTAGAACGCCTCATCCTGGAGCATGGTGCCCAGCGTGACGCCGCGCGACAGGTGCGATCGGAACTTGACCCACTCGAAGAACTGCCCCGGGTCGCGCTCGAAATCGCCGGCGCGCAGCATGCGGTTCACTTCGAGCCAGGTGGTGTTCTGCGTTTCCCAGGCCTCGGTGGTGAGCGCGCCGCGCACGGCACGGGCGTTCTCGCGGGCGGCCTTCAGGCAGGAGACGATCGACGACGGGTTGCTCTCGTCCTTGACCATGAACTCCATGACCTCGTTGGGTGCGATGTGGTCGTACTTGTCGTTGTACAGCGGCAGCAGCTCGCTGATCGAAAGCACGCCCTGCCAGCCGTACTTGGCGACCTCGGCCGACTGAGGCAGCAGCGAGGTCTGGTAGTTGACGTCGAGCATGCGCGCCGTGTTTTCGGCGCGCTCGGTGTAGCGCGACATCCAGTAGAGGTGGTCTGCGGTGCGGGACAGCATCGTTTTTTCTCCTACTGCGATTGGCTTTGCGAGGGCGCTGCCGCCTTCGGCTTGGCGGTGCGGTCCGCTTCGAGAATCCAGGTGTCCTTGGTGCCGCCGCCCTGCGACGAGTTGACCACCAGCGACCCTTCCTTGAGCGCCACGCGCGTGAGGCCGCCGGGCACCATCTGCACCTCGCTGCCCGAGAGCACGAAGGGACGCAGGTCGATGTGGCGCGGCGCGATGCCGGCGTCGACGAAGGTCGGCGAGGTCGACAGGCTCAGCGTGGGCTGGGCGATGTAGCCGTCGGGCTTGGCGATGACGGCCTTCTTGAAGTCTTCGATCTCGGCCTGCGTGGCGGCCGGGCCGATGAGCATGCCGTAGCCGCCGGCGCCGTGCACCTCCTTGACGACCAGGTCCTTCATGTTGTCGAGCGTGTACTGCAGCTCGTCTTTGTTCCGGCACATGTAGGTCGGCACGTTCTTCAGGATCGGCTTCTCGCCGAGGTAGAACTCGATCATCTTCGGCACGTAGGGGTAGATCGACTTGTCGTCGGCCACGCCGGTGCCCACGGCATTGCAGATCACGACGTTGCCCTGGCGGTAGGCGCGCATGAGGCCCGCGCAGCCGAGGGTGGAGGTCGGGCGGAACACCTCGGGGTCGAGGAAGTCGTCGTCGACGCGGCGGTAGATCACGTCGACCCGCACCGGGCCGCGCGTGGTGCGCATGTAGACGAAGTCGTCCTTCACGAACAGGTCTTGTCCCTCGACCAACTCCACGCCCATCTGCTGGGCCAGGAAGGCGTGCTCGAAGTAGGCGCTGTTGTACATGCCGGGCGTGAGCACCACCACCGTGGGCTCGGCCGTGGCCGGCGGCGCGCTGGCGCGCAGGGTTTCGAGCAGCAGGTCGGGGTAGTGGGCGACCGGCGCGATGCGGTTCTGGTTGAAGAGCTCGGGGAAGAGCCGCATCATCATCTTGCGGTTTTCGAGCATGTAGCTCACGCCGCTGGGCACGCGCAGGTTGTCTTCGAGCACGTAGTACTCGCCGTTGCCCTGCGCATCGGGGGCACGCACGATGTCGATGCCCGAGATGTTCGAGTAGACGTTGTGCGGCACGTTCACGCCCATCATCTCGGGGCGGAACTGGGCGTTGTTCAGGATTTGCTCGGCCGGGATGATGCCGGCCTTGATGATGTCCTGGTCGTGGTACACGTCATGCAGGAAGCGGTTGAGTGCCGTCACGCGCTGCACCAGCCCCTTTTCCATGCTCTCCCACTCGTGGGAAGGAATGATCCGGGGCAGCAGGTCGAACGGGATCAGCCGCTCGGTGCCGGAGCCGTCCTCGTCCTTGGCGCCGTACACCGCGAAGGTGATGCCGACCCGGCGGAAAATCATTTCCGCCTCTTCACGCCGCGCTCGCATCACCTCACCGGGTTGCTTCGCAAGCCATTGGTCGTAGCGCTTGTAATGCTGTCGGATTGCAGCGCCCGCGTAGGGGAGCTGCTCATACATCTCGTCGAATTTGTGCATGGAACGACCAATCTCCTTGAGCCATAGCTTAGCAAGTTCAAGGCCAGTAGAAGCCCTAGGTTAGGCCCGAAGCGAAGGCCTTTGAGGTTTCGGGCAACGAGTCAGGGATGACGGTGGCGCCAGTAGCGCAGATCTTGCGCGCGTTCACACTTCACCTCGGCAGGCCGCGGGCTTGCCCAGTGAGCCGCGCCGCAGCGTGGGCTGTCGATCACCTGCACATCGCGTCGGGTGTAGCGCGCCACCACCTCGGACGCCGGGTGGCCGAAGCGGCTGCGGTAGCCGGCCTGGACCAGCGCGATGCGCGGGCCGACCGCGTCGAGGAAGGCCTCGCTCGACGAGGTCTTGCTGCCGTGGTGGGGCACGAGCAGCACGTCGGCCTGCAACCGCGGCGTGCGCGCCACCAGCGCGGCCTCCTGCAGCCGCTCGATGTCGCCGGCCAGCAGCACCGTGGCGCGGCCATTGCCGATGCGCAGCACGCACGACACGGCATTGGGCCGCGTGAAGCTGCGGTAGTCGCTGTCGTAGGGAAACAGCACCTCGAAATCGACACCATCCCAGTTCCAGCGCTGGCCGGCCTCGCAGCGGCGCGCGGGACGCAGTGTCTGCAATGGATGCCCGGCCTCGATGGAGCTCAGCAACGCCGCGTGGGGCTGCATGGCGAGCACGGCGGGCGCGCCGCCCGTGTGGTCGATGTCGCGGTGGCTCAGCAGGAGCACGTCGAGCCGCTCGCCCCGCGCGCGCAGCAGCGGCACGAGCACGCGATCGCCCGCATCGCTGTCGAGGCCGTAGCGCGGCCCGGTGTCGTACAGCAGGCTGTGCGTGGCGGTGCGCAAGAGCACCGCGTTGCCCTGCCCGATGTCGGCGGCGAGCAGGTCGAACTCGCCCACGGCGGGCCGCACCGGCTGCCACAGCAGCACCGGCAACAGCAGCGGCAGGCCGAGGGCGCGCATCGACCACGGCAGGCGCATCGCCAGCAGCACGCCACCTGCCACGCCGCCTGCGGCCAGCCACGGCGGCGGCGCAGCCATCGACAGCGTGGCGAACGGCAGGCTGGCAAACGCCTGCAGCAGCAGGGCGAACAGCTTCACAGCGCCGGCCGCCACGTCCCACAGTGGCGGCACCGCCACGCCGAGCATCGCGAGCGGCGTGATCACCAGTGTGACCCACGGGATCGCGATCGCGTTCGCGACAAGTCCGACTGCCGACACCTGCTGGAACAACAACAGGCTCAATGGCGCGAGCGCCAGCGTGATCGACCATTGCTCGCGGAAAAAGCGGCGCAGGCGCGTGAACACGCCCACCCTGCCCTCGCCCGGCACGGCCGCCGCGGACGCGAACAGCACCGCCACCGCCACGAAACTGAGCCAGAAGCCGGCCTGCAGCAACGCCCACGGATCGGCGGCCACCACGACCGCGGCCGTCAGCAGCCAGACATGCGGCCACGGCCAGCGCCTGCCGGTGAGACGCAGCAGCGCCACGGCAGCGAGCATCCAGACCGTGCGCTGCGAAGGCACGCCCCAGCCACTGAAGAGCGCATAGAGCGCGGCCAGCAGCACGCCGCATGCGAGTGCGGCCTGTTGCGCGGGCAGCCACAGCATGAGGCGGCGGCTGCGTCGCCACAGCGCGCCCACGACATGCGCCGCGAACCATGCGAACAAGGTGATGTGCAGGCCCGAGATCGACATCAGGTGCGCCACGCCGGTGGCACGGAACACGTCCCAGTCGGCGCGGTCGATGGCGCCCTGGTCGCCCGTGACCAGCGCCGCGATCACGCCGGCCTGGCGCCGATCGTCCACGCGTGCGAAGACGTCATCGCGCACGGCTTCACGCGCCCGTTCGATCGGATGCAGCCAGGTGATGCCCCTCAATTGCGGCGCGAGGTCGCGTGGCCCGGCACGCACATGGCCCTGCGCATGCACGCCCTGCTCCCACGCCCACAACTCGCTGTCGAAACCATGCGGGTTGAGGTTGCCGTGCGGCGCGCGCAGGCGCACGGTCAGTTGCCAGCGCTGCCCGGCGTGCACCTCGCCCACGGTGCCTGGGGTGGACGCGCGCCGACCGGCGGGCTGCTCCCACAGGCCGCTGTGCTCGCCGTACCAGGAGAGCGCGATACGCGATGGCACCGTCGGCGGCGCAGCGTCGCGCAAGGCCTCGGCCCATTGCGCCGTCTCCACGTCGAAACGCAAGCGTGTTCCGATGTCGCTGTGCTGCGGCATCTGCGACACCACGCCCGTGAGCCGCAGGTCGCGCCCTTCGAGTTGCGGGCTCAATGCCCCGTTTGCATAAACCGTGGCACGCCATCCCGCCAGGCCCGCGCCGGCCATCGCGCCGCAGGCCAGCGACAGCATCAGCACGATCAGCCGGCCTCCACGCCACCGCCACGACAGCCATCCACCGCCGAGCCCCACGAGCAGCAACGCGGCGTAGACGCCGGCCTCCCACAGCAGCGGCTGGCGCAGCTGCAAAGCCGCACCGAGCAGCGTGCCGCCGAGCGCAACGAAGGCGCCCGACCCACCCGCCACCACGCCGGACGCACGCCGCGACCGACCTCCAGACACCTCTGAAACCATGATGCAAACCCTCCCCCAACTCGCGCTCGATGGCGCGTTAATTGCTTGGCAACTGGGCTAGTATGCGTCTCACCAGAGACATCTTCTCGATGCAACCTCGCTGCACTGCAGGCTTCTACGCATGTCCATTCACGCCGCACTCCACCACGTCACCCACTACACATACGACCGCCTGGTGCAGTTGGGCCCGCAAGTCGTGCGCCTGCGCCCTGCGCCCCATTGCCGCAGCCATGTGATCTCGTACTCGCTGCGGGTCGAACCGGCCGAGCATTTCGTCAACTGGATGCAGGACCCGTTCGCCAACTACCAGGCGCGGCTCGTGTTCCCCGAAAAAACGCGCGAGTTCAAGGTCACGGTCGACCTCGTGGTCGAGATGGCGGTCTACAACCCCTTCGACTTCTTCCTCGAGCCGCAGGCCGAGAACTTCCCGTTCAAGTACACGGCCTCGCAGGCCGAAGAACTGGCGCCCTACCTCGTCACCGAGAAGCCCACGCCGCTGCTGCAGGCCTACCTGGACAAGATCGAGCGCAAGGAGCAGCGCACCATCGACTTCCTGGTCGGGATCAACCAGCAGGTGCAGCAGGACGTCAGCTACCTCATCCGCATGGAGCCCGGCGTGCAGACGCCGGAAGAAACGCTCGGCAACGGCAGCGGCTCCTGCCGCGACTCGGGCTGGCTGCTGGTGCAGCTGCTGCGCCACTGCGGGCTGGCCGCACGCTTCGTGTCGGGCTACCTCATTCAGCTCACGCCCGACGTGAAGGCGCTCGACGGTCCGAGCGGCACCACGGTCGACTTCACCGACCTGCACGCCTGGTGCGAGGTGTTCCTGCCGGGCGCCGGCTGGATCGGCCTCGATGCCACCTCGGGCCTGCTGGCCGGCGAAGGCCACATTCCCCTGGCCTGCACGCCCACGCCGTCGAGCGCCGCGCCCATCGAAGGCGGCGTCGACGAGTCCGAGGTCGAGTTCAGCCACGAAATGAAGGTCACGCGCATCTACGAATCGCCGCGCGTCACCAAGCCCTACACCGAAGAACAATGGGCCGAGGTGCTCGCGCTCGGCGACGCCGTCGATGCGCGCCTCGTGGCCGGCGACGTGCGCCTCACGATGGGCGGCGAGCCGACCTACGTGGCCACCAGCGACCGCGACGCGCCCGAATGGAACACCGACGCGCTCGGCCCCACCAAGCGCGGCTACGCCACCGAACTCGTGCACAAGCTGCGCGTCGAATACGGCCAGGGCGGCTTCCTGCACTTCGGCCAGGGCAAGTGGTACCCGGGCGAGCAGCTGCCGCGCTGGGCGCTGTCGATCTTCTGGCGCGCCGACGGCCAGACGCTGTGGCACGACCCCGAGCTGTTCGCCGACGAGCGCTTTCCCACGCACTACACGAGCGAAGACGCGCGCCGCTTCACCACCGTGCTGGCCCACAAGCTGGGCCTCACCGAGCGCTACATCCAGCCCGGCTACGAGGACACCTACTACTACCTCTGGCGCGAACGCCGCCTGCCGGTGAACGTCGATCCCTTCGACTCCAGGCTCGACGACGAACTCGAACGCGTGCGCCTGCGCCGCGTCTTCACGCAGAAGCTCGATGCCGTCATCGGCTACATGCTGCCCATCGAGCCCGGCAACGCCAACGCCGACGCCCCCGCGCTCGCCGGCCCCGGCTGGAAGACCGGCCCCTGGTTCCTGCGCGACGACCGCCTGTTCCTGATCCCGGGTGATTCGCCCATGGGCTACCGCCTGCCGCTCGACTCGCAACCGTGGGCCAGCAAGGGCGACTACCCCTACCTCATCGAGCGCGACCCGACCGCGCCGCGCGCCGCGTTGCCGAGCGCGTCCGACTACCGCGCGCGCTATGCCACCGCCACCCCGGTCGCCGGCGCCGACCTGGGCGACGTGCCCTACACCTTCGGCGCGCCACCCGTGGTGGCCGCGTCGCTGCGCATGCAGAGCCCCGGCGATGCAGCGACGGGCGATGCAGCAGCACCCGCAGCAGCAGCAACAGCCGCCGATGCCGCGAGTGCCTCCGCCACACCCGCCACGCGCCAGCCGCTTCGCGGCGAATCGGCCCACTGGGTCACGCGCACCGCGCTGTGCGTCGAGGTGCGCGACCCGCGCCGCGCCAACGGCCCGGCGGCCGAGAAGAAAGGCAGCGCCTCGGGCGTGCTCTACGTCTTCATGCCGCCGCTGGCGCGCCTGGAGGACTACCTCGACCTCGTCGCCGCCGTCGAAGCCACCGCGCAGCAGCTGGGCGTGCGCATCGTGATGGAAGGCTATCCGCCGCCGCGCGACCCGCGCCTGAAGATGCTGGCCGTCACGCCCGACCCGGGCGTGATCGAAGTCAACATCCATCCGGCCCACAACTGGAAGGAACTGGTCGACCACACCGAGTTCCTCTACAACGCGGCCTTCGAGACGCGCCTGTCGGCCGAGAAGTTCATGACCGACGGCCGCCACACCGGCACCGGCGGCGGCAACCACTTCGTGATGGGCGGCGCCACGCCGGCCGACAGCCCGTTCCTGCGCCGGCCCGAGCTGCTGGCCAGCCTGCTGCTGTACTGGCACAACCATCCGTCGCTGAGCTACCTGTTCTCGGGCATGTTCATCGGCCCCACGAGCCAGGCGCCGCGCGTGGACGAGGCGCGCAACGACCAGGTCTACGAACTCGAAATCGCGCTGAACGAAATCGCCAAAAACCGCGAGATCTACGGCCAGAACATGCCCGCGTGGCTGGTCGACCGCACGCTGCGCAACATCCTGATCGACGTGTCGGGCAACACGCACCGCAGCGAGTTCTGCATCGACAAGCTCTACTCACCCGACTCCAGCACCGGTCGCCTCGGCCTGCTCGAACTGCGCGCCTTCGAAATGCCACCGCATGCGCGCATGAGCATCGCGCAGCAGCTGCTCATTCGCGCCCTCGTGGCGCGCTTCTGGGACGCGCCCTACGAGGCGCCCGTTACCCGCTGGGGCACCGAGCTGCACGACCGCTTCCTGCTGCCGACCTTCGTCAAGATGGACTTCGACGACGTCATCAGCGAGATGCGCCAGGCCGGCTTTGGCTTCGATGCCGACTGGTTCGCGCCGCACTTCGAGTTCCGTTTCCCGCTCGTCGGGCAGATGCAATCGATGGGCGTGGAGCTGTCGCTGCGCAACGCGCTCGAGCCCTGGCACGTCATGGGCGAAGAAGGCTCGGCCGGCGGTACGGTGCGCTATGTCGATTCGTCGCTGGAGCGCATCGAGGTGCGCGTGACCGGCCTGAACGAAAGCCGCCACGTCGTCACCGTCAACGGCAAGGTGCTGCCGCTGCAGCCCACGGGTATCACCGGCGAATTCGTTGCGGGCGTACGCTACAAGGCCTGGAACCCGCCCTCGGCGCTGCATCCGAGCATCCCGGCCCACGCACCGCTGACCTTCGACCTCGTCGACACCTGGATGAAGCGCTCGCTGGGCGGCTGCCAGTACTTCGTCGCCCACCCGGGCGGACGCAACTACGACACCTTCCCGGTCAACGCCTACGAGGCCGAGAGCCGTCGCCACTCGCGCTTCACGCGCACCGGCCACACGCCGGGCCTGATGCGCACGCCGCCGGCCACCATCGAGCTGCCGGGCAGCCGGGAGTTTCCGTTCACGCTGGACCTGCGGCGCTGAGGGCCCTGTCGCACCGCCGGAATGCCCCCGGTGACGGTGGTGTGACAATCCCTCCCCTGTGGAACCCCTGAACGAATCCCTGTTCGACGCCCAGGCCCCGGAGCATCCGGCGGCGCTGGCATCTTCGCTCGCGCCGGCGGCCCTGCCTGGGCATTTCGACGAATTGCGCGGACAGGCGACGCCTGCGACGCCCTCGCGGCCGACGTTGGCCGCGGCCCCGCTGCTGTACGACGCTGCCGGGGAGCGACCGGCTCCGTCGCAAACGCAATCCCAGTCACAGTCTCAATCCCAGTCGTCTTCCCCATCACAGGGGCAGGAACAGGAGCAGTCCTCTACCAGCGACCCGCCCCCGCTCACCCCCGCCTGGAACGCCTTCTTCGAACAGCTCGGACCCGGCGGCATCAACGACCTGCCGCGGCGCGCGGTCAGCCTGGAGCGGCAGATCCGCGACAACGGCGTCACCTACAACGTGTACGCCGACGCCAACGGCCCGCAGCGGCCGTGGTCGCTCGACCTGTTCCCGCTGATCGTCTCGCCCGAGAGCTGGGCCCAGATCGAGGCCGGCGTGCAGCAGCGCGTGCGCGTGCTCGACCGCGTGATGGCCGACGCCTACGGCCCGCAGCAGCTGCTGGCCGAAGGCCTGCTGCCGCCAGCGCTGGTGCGCGGTCACCCGGGCTACCTGCGCGCGCTGCACGGCGTGAAGCCGGCGGGCGACACGTGGCTGCACATCGCCGCCTTCGACCTCGCGCGCGGCCCCGACGGCAACTGGTGGGTGGTGTCGCAGCGCACGCAGGCGCCTTCGGGCCTGGGCTACCTGCTGGAGAACCGCCTGGCGATCACCCGGCAGTTTCCGCAGGCCTTCGAGGCGCTGCACGTTCAGCGGCTGGCCGCCACCTACAGCGCCATGATGGAGGGCCTGCAGCGCATGTGCCCGTCGGGCTCGCCGCCGCACATCGCGCTGCTCACGCCCGGCCCGTACAACGAGACCTACTTCGAGCACGCCTATCTGGCGCGCTACCTCGGCCTGACGCTGGTCGAGGGCAGCGACCTCACGGTGCGCGACCAGCGCCTGTACCTGAAAACGCTGCAGGGCCTGCGCCCGGTGCACGGCCTCATCAAGCGGCTCGACGACCAGTTCCTCGACCCGCTGGAGCTGCGCCCCGACTCCACGCTCGGCGTGCCGGGCCTGCTGCAGGCGATCCGCGCGGGCAACCTGCTGGTGGCCAACATGCCGGGCTCGGCGTTCCTCGAATCGCCCGCGCTGCTGGGCTTCCTGCCGGGGCTGGCGCTGCGGCTCATCGGCGAAAAGCTCAAGCTGCCGGCCCTGCCGACCTGGTGGTGCGGCGAGCGCGCTGCCCTCGAGTCGGTGCTGCCGCAGCTGGGCGATTGCACGATCAAGCCGACCTACCCTGGTTTCGAGGGCCGCTCCAGCTTCGGCGCCGTGTTCGGCAGCCAGCTCAATCGCCGCGAGATCGACGAATGGGCCGGCCGCATCGTGCGCGAAGGCGACGCCCACACCGTGCAGGGCTACCTGCCGCTGTCGCAGATGCCGACCTGGACCAGCGACCTCGGCCCCGGCCACATCGCGCCACGCGCGCTGATGCTGCGCGTGTTCGCGGTGAGCGACGGCCCGCAGTCGTGGCGTGTGCTGCCCGGCGGGCTGGCGCGCCTCGCGGGGCCCGATGCGCAGATCGCTTCCATGCAGCGCGGCGGCAGCAGCGCCGACGTGTGGGTGCAGACGCATGGCGAGGTCGACCGCACCACGCTGCTGCAGCCGCACGCCACGCCGGCCTCGCTCGCGCGCCACCGCGCGCCGGTCACCAGCCGCGCGGCCGAGAACATGTTCTGGCTCGGCCGCTACACCGAGCGCGCCGAGAACGCGGTGCGCCTGGCGCGCCTCACGCTCAACCTGCTGGGCAGCGAAGACCAGTCGTCGCGCCCGCTGCTCGAATGGCTGCACCGCATGGCGGTGCGCAATGCGCTGGTGCCGGCCGAGGCGCCGAGCGCACCCCAGTCGCGCCGCGTGTTCGAACGCGCGCTCATCGCCGAACTGGGCGACGTCGACCACGGTGGCAGCGTCGGCTACAGCCTGCGCAGCATCCGGCAGGCCGCGGCGGCCGTGCGCGAACGGCTGTCTCAGGACAACTGGAACCAGATCGTGCGCGCCGAAAGCGACTTCCTGCGGCGCGCGGCCGAGCAGGCCGGTGAAGGCAGCTTTGCCGCCAGCGCCGCCTTGCGCGCGCTCGAATCCGCCAGCACCGCGCTGGCCGCGATGACTGGCGCGCAGACCGACCGCATGACGCGCGACGACGCCTGGCGGCTGCTGTCGATCGGCCGCCACATCGAGCGACTGGGCTTCCTGTCGAGCGCGCTCGAGGCCGGTCTTGCCAATGGCGCCGTGCACGAGGTGAGCGGCTTCGAGGCGATGGTGGCGCTGTTCGACAGCACCATCACCTTCCATGCGCGCTACCAGCAGCGCCGCGACGTCGCCACGATGGTCGACCTGCTGGTGCTCGATGCCGAGAACCCGCGCTCGCTGGCCTGGGTCACGCAGACGCTGCGCGGGCGCATCGCGCGACTCGCGGGCAGCGCGCCGGGCAAGCTCACGGCCCTGTCGTACGAGCTGCCCGACCCGGCCACCTGGACGCTCGAACACCTGTGCGCGGCCGGCCCCGGCGCCGACTACCCCGCGCTGGTGCAGCTGCTCGCCACCTGCGAGACCGCGGCGTACCACGTGTCGGACGCCATCGGCACGCGCTACTTCACGCTCACCTCGGAATCGCTGCGCTCAGTGGGCGCCTGATTCCACAGAGGCACACACGATATTTCGAAGGAGGCATTTCCATGTCCGGCATCGCCCTCAACCGCCGTCTCACACTGACCGCCGCCAGCCTCCTGGTCGGCCTCGCGCTCGCCGGCTGCGGCAAGCAGGAACCCGCTGCGCCCGCGGGCGCCTCTGCACCGCCGCCCGCTGCCGCGCCGCGCGTGCTGGTCGTGGGCACCGACGCGGCCTACACGCCCTTCGAATCGCAGAACGAAAAAGGCGAGGTCGTGGGCTTCGACATCGACGTGGTGAAGGCCATCGCACAGAAGGCCGGCATCGAGGTGAAGTTCGTCAACACGCCGTGGGAAGGCATCTTCAACACGCTCGACCTTGGCGACCGCGACCTGCTGGTGTCGGCCATCACGATCACGCCCGAGCGTCGCCAGACGATGGACTTCTCGCAGCCCTACTTCGAGGCCCGCCAGCTCATCGCCGTGAAGAGCGATTCGCCAGTCACGAAATTCGAGGACATCAAGAAGCTCAAGGTCGGCGTGCAGAACGGCACCACCGGCGACGAGGTGGTGGGCAAGCTGCTGGGCAAGTCGAGCACCGACATCAAGCGCTTCGAATCGACGCCGCTGGCGCTCAAGGAACTCGAAGCCGGCGGCGTGCAGGCCGTGGTGGCCGACAACGGCGTGGTGGCGCACTACCTGGCCAACAACCCGGGCGGCGGCTTCAAGACCGTGAGCGATGCCGGCTTCTCCACCGAGCAGTACGGCATCGCGGTGAAGAAGGGCAACGCCAAGCTGCTCGCGAAGATCGACAAGGGCCTGGCCGACATCAAGGCCGACGGCACTTACGCCAAGATCTACGCCGCGCACTTCGGCGCCGAATCCAAGTAAGCAACGGGCCCGCGCGATGCTGCTGCACGTCACCCACGAAACGCGCTACGCGTACGCGCCTGCGGTCGAGACGGCGCAGCACCTGGCGCACCTGCGCCCGCTGGCCACCGCGTCGCAGGAGCTCGTGAGCCACCAGCTCACGATCGACCCCGCGCCCGCGCAGCGCAGCGAAGTGCCCGACCTGTACGGCAACACGCGCGCCTTCTTCGCGCTCGAGGCCACGCACGACCACCTCATCGTGACGGCAGAGAGCGTGGTGAAGACCTCGCAGCCTGCGCTCTCGCCCGCCGTGGCGCGCGAGCTGCCCTGGGAGAGCGTGCGCGAGCGCTTCCGCTTTCGCAAGGACGCCCCCTTCGACCCCGCCTCGGAGTTCGTGTTTCCCTCGCCGTACGTGCCGCGCCACGACGACTTCGTCGCCTACGCGCGCGCCAGCTTCGTGCCCGAGCGTCCCACCTTCGACGTGGCGATGGACCTCACCGAGCGCATGTACCGCGACTTCGCCTACGACGCCGACAGCACCGAGATCAACACCCCCGCCGTCGAGGCACTGGCCCAGCGCAAGGGCGTGTGCCAGGACTTCGCCCACATCCTCATCGCGTGCTTTCGCGCCATGGGTTTGCCGGCGCGCTACGTGAGCGGCTACCTGCTCACGCAGCCCCCGCCGGGCCAGCCGCGCCTGGTGGGCGCCGACGCCTCACATGCGTGGGTGTCGGTGTATCTGCCCGGCGAGGGCGAAGGCCCCGAGAGCGTCGGTGACTGGGCCGACTTCGACCCCACCAACGGCCGCCAGCCCGGCGAGGACTACGTCACGCTCGCCATCGGGCGCGACTACTCCGACGTCTCGCCGATGCGCGGCGTGCTGCACGGCGGCGCGCGCCACACGCTGCATGTCGGCGTGACCGTGCAGCCCGTGGGGGAAGTGATCCAGCTGCCGCAATCGCCCACGCAAACGCAGACACAATCACCCCCGTCATCGTCATCCCCAGATCAGGAGTCTCCATGAGCGTTTACGACAAGCTTTCCAGCCTCGGCATCACCCTGCCCCCGGTGGCCGCACCCGCCGCCGCCTACGTGCCCTTCGTGCAGACCGGCAACCTCGTGTTCCTGTCGGGCCACATCGCCAAGAAGGACGGCAAGGTCTGGGCCGGCCAGCTCGGCGCCAACATCGGCACCGACGAAGGCAAGCAGGCCGCACGCGCCATCGCCATCGACCTGCTCGGCACGCTGCACGCGGCCGTCGGCGACCTCAACAAGGTCAAGCGCATCGTCAAGGTGATGAGCCTCGTGAACTCGGTCGGCACCTTCACCGAGCAGCACCTCGTGACCAACGGCGCCAGCGAGTTCTTCGCCGAAGTGTTCGGCCCCGAAAAGGGCGCGCATGCACGCAGCGCCTTCGGTGTGGCGCAGATCCCGATGGGTGCCTGCGTCGAGATCGAGCTGATCGCCGAGATCGGCTGATCTTCTTTCGTCCTCTCCCGCGCGGCGCCACGCGCCGCGTGAACAGCGCATCGGGGCTACTTGCGCTTCCAGCTCGCCACGGTGATGAACACGCCGGTTTCCTTCGCGTCGCGCAGGCGTACGCTGTAGCGGCCCGCGCCGTCGGTGCCGTTGAAGACGACCTCGCGGCCCTCTTCATCCAACGTCGCCCCCTTCGCGAGTTCGCGGTAGGTGTCGACCAGCTTGGCGATCGGCTCGTAGCTGCGCAGCGTGACCTCGGCGTCCGGCAACTGCGCCTCGGGGCGCTGCGAGCGCTCGTAGGCCGTGCGCATCGGCAAGCCGGCCAGGCCCTTGGGCAGCACGATCTTGCCGGCGCTGGCCGAGCTGTTCACCTCGGCCGTCTGCACCAGCATCGGATGCAGCGACGCGGGGAAGCCCGGCGGCAACTGCGCGACGCGCCAGCCCGGCACGTTCGGCTGGCCGGTGATGTATTCGACGCTCGCGATCTTCTGCGCGGCCGCCACGCCGCCGGATCGTCGCTCTCGGCCATGGCCGCGAGGTACGACGGCAGCTGCTTGCTCCACGCCACCAGCGGCGCGGCATCGGCCTGGCTGGCGCCCGCATGCTGGAAGACCGACAGCACGGTCTGCGGCAAGGGGTTGCACACCTTGGGATCGTCGCTCTTCGCCCCCGCGCGGCAGTGGCCGTTGACCAGCCCCACCGCCTGCACGCGGCCGTCGGCGTCGATCAGCATCGCCGCGCGCTCTTCGCCATGACCGCCGCCGCTGACGGACGCGATGACCTGGCGGCCGTCGGGCCACACGGTGCGCGTCACGTCGAACTTCGAACGCATGCCTTCGAGCAACTGCTGCGCGATCAGCGTGTCGGGCTCGGTGTAGCTGCCGCGCGCATAGCCGACCAGGCCGATCACGGCGCTGCGGATGCGCGTCTGCTCGCTCAGGCGCAGCGCGGGCGGCGGCAGCTCCGTCGTGACGGGCGCTGCAGCGTCTTGTGCGTGGGCCGTGGCCGCGCAGGCGAACACCAGCGATGCAAGCGCCACTGGAATCAAGGACTTCTTCATTCGGAAATTTCCAGTTCGACGTTCGTGATCGCGGGCATGTCGCGCGGGATCTTCGTTTCGACGGAGAAGCGCAGGCCGTCGCGGCTGCCGACGATGAAGCCGTTGCCGGACTCGATATCCTTCAGCGGCGGCGACAGCTGCTTGTAGAACGCCAGCACCTGGTCCGGTGTGTCGACGGTCTGCAGGCGCAGCACGCGCTTGGCCTTGGCGTCGCTCAGTGCGTCCTGTGCGGTGCCGTAGATCAGTGCCTTGGGGTACAGCGGCACTTGCGCGGAGAAGGCCTTGTTGGGCCGCACGATGGGGCGCGCCGTGGTGCGCGCGGTGTCCATCGTGACGTACTCGGTCGTTGCGATCTTCTCGCCCACGCCTTCGCCGCCCTGCATGCGGTCTGGAACCTGCTGGCTCCATGCGACCAGCGGTTGCGCCTTGGTGCGGTCGAAGCCGGGACGCAAGAAGACCGAGAGCACGGCGTGCTGATCGTCCAGACAACCGCTCGACGACGAGTCCTTGCCGCAGCTGCGATGCACCAGTGCGGCAGCCAGCACGTCACCGCTGCGGTCGTCGACCAGCACGGCCGCGCGCTCGCCGCCGTCGTAGGGCCGGCGGTACGACGAAAGCAGTCGTTGGCCGTCAGGCAGCGCCTGCTGCTTGCGGTCGGGGCGCGAGGCCAGGCCCGAGATCAGCTGCTCGGCCAGCAGGCCTTCGGGCCAGTAGTAGGAGCCAGAGGCCATGCCGGCGAAACGCGTCACGGCAAGGTCGAGTGCGGGGGCCTGGGATGTTTCCGGGGCGCGCTCGTGATGCGGCACGAGAACGAGCTGGGGTGTCGCGTTGGGCTGTGCGACGGCGCCGAAGGAAGAGAGGAGAAGGAAAACGAGAAAAGCGGAACGCGGTCGAAAGTGAGGCATGCAAAAAAGAAAGCGAACGATGCGGCTTGCCCGCGTTTGCCGACAAGTGTGTCGTTTGATTCTAGAAGGCGTTCATTGCCAAGACGCCTCGCATCTCAGCGCCGCGACGGGCGTCTCACGGCGTGACCGCGAGCTTCGACCGCAGCAGCCGCATCGCG
Organism: Variovorax sp. Root473; assembly: GCF_001426505.1. GTDB lineage: Bacteria > Pseudomonadota > Gammaproteobacteria > Burkholderiales > Burkholderiaceae_C > Variovorax. The sequence goes on along the minus strand of NZ_LMEV01000019.1, from coordinate 269,339 downwards.
GCGCCGATCGGTGCAATCACCGGCACCTCGAAGCGCGGCGCGAGCGCGAGCGCGGCCTGTCCGAGCGGACCGCCGCCGATGATCACGGCCTGCGCGCCGTCGTCGTCGATGCAGCATTGCACGGCCTGCGCCAACGCGTCTTCGAGCGCCTTCGCATCGGCCGCGAGCGCACGCGGATCGCCTTGCGTGAGGCGGATGCCGCTGAACTGCGCGCCCAACCCGAGCGCGGCCGCGCGCGCTTCGATGGGCGCCACGAGGTCGGGCGTGACGGTGGCGATGCCGAAGCGCCGGCCGCCCTCGCCCGCCGCGAGCATCGAGGCTTCGGCGATGCCGACCACGGGCACGCCGGCCTCGCGCCGCAGCAGTGCCACGCCGGGGTCGCCGAAGGCGCTGACGATCACGCCGTCCCAGCCCTCGCCCGCCGCCGCGCGCCACACCTTCCGAGCTGGCTGCGAACGCGGCGGACGAAGGAATCGGCGGACATGGGTGGGTGGTGTGAGGCGGCGCACGATGATGCCATGCCGCCCGCGGCGCCTCGGGCAAGCACAGGCATTGGACTAAAGTCCCATGACGCCCCTCGCGCCACGCGTTACCTTGCGATCACCACGGTCAGTCCTCCCACCTCCTCCCCCACCACACACCGATGAGCGCCACCCCACCCGCGACGCCCGCCGACCCCGTCTTCACCGCGCGCATGGCCGCCTTGCGGCGCAACTTCCCGTTCTCATTGCTCGGCGTGATGCTCACGGCGGGGCTGGTGGTCGTGGCGCTGTGGAGCGCCGTCTCGCACGCGCAGCTGCTGGCCTGGGTCGGCGCCAACGCGGCGCTCACGGCGGCACGTGCCTGGCAGGTCGCGCGCTACCGGCATGCCGAGCACGACACGGCCGCGCTGCGGCGCTGGCAGCGCAGCGCGATGGTGGGCGCGGTGCTCGGCGGCTTGCTGTGGGGGCTGCCGCTCGCGGCGTGGATGCTTCAGGTCTCGCTGCCGCAGCAGATGTTCATCGTGGTGGCGATGCTCACCATGGGCACGGGCGCGATCTATGCCTACTGCATCGACCTGGGGCTGCTGTACGGTTTCCAGGTGACGTACTTCGCGCCAGCGATCCTCGCGATGGGCACGCTCGACGACGTGCTGCTGCGCGTGATGTCGGCGGCCGGCGTGCTCTACCTGTTCGTCACACTGGCCTTCGCGCAGCGCATGTACCGCACGCAGGTCGACTCGCTCGAGCTGCGTTTTGAAAACCTCTACCTGCTGCGACAGCTGCGTCTCGAGAAGGACGCGGCCGAGCGCAGCGACCTGGCCAAGTCGCGCTTTCTCGCGGCGGCCAGCCACGACCTGCGCCAGCCGGTGCATGCGCTGAGCCTGTTCGTCGGCGTGCTGCGCGGGCAGGCGCTGCCGGCGGCCAGCCGGCACCTGGTCGACAGCATCGGCCGCGCTGCCGCCGCGATGGGACTGCTGTTCGAAGGCCTGCTCAACGTCTCGCGGCTCGACGCCGGCGTGGTGCGCGTGAAGGCGCGGCCGTTTGCGCTGGCGGGCCTGCTCGACCAGATCGTGCTGGAGTTCGCGCCGCAGGCAACGGGCAAGTCGCTGTCGCTGCGCTTGCGCGCGGGTGATGCCGTGGTCCATTCCGATCCTGCGTTGCTCGATCGCGTGCTGCGCAACCTGGTGGAGAACGCGATCCGCTACACGTCGCGCGGCGGCGTGCTCATCGGCTGCCGCCGCGCGGGCGCCGACGCGTTGCGCATCGAGGTGTGGGACACCGGGGTCGGCATTCCACCGACCGACCAGGAGCAGGTGTTCTGGGAGTTTCACCAGCTCGGCAATCCCGAGCGCGACCGCGCCAAGGGGCTGGGGCTGGGCCTGGCCATCGTGCGGCGCACGGCCGCGCTGCTGGGCCATCCGCTGGCGCTGCGCTCGCGCGTCGGCCATGGCACGGTGTTCTCGGTGACGGTGCCGCTGGCCCGGCAGGCGCTGCCCGCGCCCGAAGCGCCGCCCCCGCCGCTGCCGGCCGACACCGGCCGCCTCGTGCTCGTGGCCGAGGACGACGGCGAAAGCCGCCACGGCCTGCAGCTGTTGCTCGAAAGCTGGGGCCTGCGCGTGATCGCGGCCGAAAGCGGCGACGAGTTGCTGGCCCTCGCCGCACGCCAGGCCGGCAAGCCGGCGCTCATCATCAGCGACTACCGCCTGCGCGCAGGCGAGACCGGCATCGACGTGGTCGACCGCCTGCACGAGGACTACAACGACGACGGCATTCCCGCACTGATCGTCAGCGGCGACACCGACCCGCGGCGCCTGAGCGACGTGGCGGCGCGCGGCTGGCAGATGCTGCACAAGCCGGTGGACCCTGCGCAGCTGCAGGCGACGGTGTCGCAGTTGATCGCTGGCTAGCGCGGCCGCCCGAGCATCCCCGCCCGCCGCGCCGCGATCACGGCCTGCGTGCGGCTGGTCACGCCGAGCGCGCCGAAGATCGCCGAGATGTGCGCCTTGATCGTCTTCTCGCTGGTGGCCAGGCGCAGCGCGATCTCGGCGTTGCGCAGCCCTTCGCACAGGAGTTGCAGCACCTCGGACTGCCGTCCCGTGAGCGTGCTCAATGCATCGGTCGGCGTCGACAGCATGGGCAGCATGGCAGCCCCCGCCGGCGAGGCCTGCACCACGTTCTGCTCGCCCGCCATGACGCGGCGCAGTGCGCCCATGAGCTGCTGGCTGTCGGCCGACTTGTGCACGAAGCCCTGCGCGCCGGCGTCGAGCGCGGTGTCAATGTCCTGTGGGTCTTCCGATGCCGACAGCACCAGGATGCGCAAGCCGCTGCGCCGCCGGTGCAGCTCTGCCAGCAAGGCAGCACCGCCGAGGTCGGGCAGGTAGTAGTCGGTCATCACGGCGTCGAGTCGGGGCAAGGCGGCGAGTGCCTGAAGCGCTTCGGCGCCGTTGCGGGCCGTGGCGACGGTCATCGAGGGCTCGGCCTGGCGCAGCGCGAGGAACAGGCCCTCGCGGAACATCGCATGGTCGTCGATCAGCAGGATGGTGGCGGGCATGTTTCGATTCTGGCCGCAATCCGCCTTCGATCCACGGTTTTCCGTAGCCTGCAAGAGAACCCCGCCGGGCGGATGCGCGAGCCGGTCGCTTCCGCTGCCGCACAGCCTGCGACGGCTATGCCTGCGATGAGCCTCGCACCATGAGTTCGCCCGGCAGCAACAGCTGACGCGGCGGCGCGTCGAGCCCACGCAGTCGCTCGATGAGGCAGGTGGCAGCAGCGCGGCCGATCCCGTCGGTCGGCTGCGCCACCGTGCTCAGGCCCGGTCCGATGAGCGACGCCCACTCGGGATCGTCGAAGCCCACGAAGCCCAGGTCGGCGCCGAAGCGCCAGTCGAGCCGCGCCATGGCTTGCGCCACGCGCAGCGTGACCACGGCATTGCCCGCCACCACGGCGGCGCGGCGGCCGCGCCTGGCGCGCTTGCGCAACGCGGTCAGCGCGGCATCGAGCGCATCGTTCTCGCCATCGACCGATTCGAAGACCTCGCCCGCCACGCGCGGCTCGTGCGCGGCCACGCAGGCACCGAAGGCGGCCGTGCGCTCGCGCCGCGAGCTGACACCCTTCTGCGGCTCGGTAACGTACAGCAGCTCGCGGTAGCCGCCCTCGACCAGATGGCCGCAGGTGTCGCGCATCGCGGCGTGGTTGTCGAGCGAGACGAAGTCGGTGTGCATGCCCGTGTGCCGGCGGTCGACCAGCACGGCCGGCTTGCCGTGCAACGTGACCGCATCGACCACGTTGCTGCCGCGCCCCAGCGTATTGAGGATGAAGCCGTCGACCTGGTAGCCCGCGAGCGCATCGATGGCCTCGCGCTCGCGTTCGCTCTCGTTGCCCAGGTTGAACAGCATCACGAGGTAGCCGGCGTCTTGGCAGGCCTTCTCGGCGCCGCGCAGCACGGCCACCGAGTACGGGTTGGTGATGTCGGCCACGATCAGGCCGATGAGCCGCGAGCGGCCGTGGCTCAGCGCCTGCGCCATCGGGCTCGGCGAATACGCCAGCTTGGCGATGGCAGCCTCGACGCGCGTGGCAATGTCGGGGCTCAGCAGGCGTTCGCGGTGGTTCAGGAAGCGCGAGACGGTGGCTTTGGAAACGCCTGCCGCTTCGGCGACATCGGCGATGGTGGCGCGGCCCGTCGACTTCATGTCAGGCGGCGGCGGTGTCGTACGGCGCCGTCGGCTTCTCGCCCGCCAGCACCTGGAGCAGATTCGTCGTCGCCAGCTCCGCCATCGCATGCCGCGTCTCGTGCGTGGCCGAGCCGATGTGCGGCAGCGGCGTGACACGCGGGTGCGTGCGCAAAGGCGACTCCGCTGGCAGCGGCTCCTTCGCGAACACGTCGAGGCCGGCGGCGCGCAGGGTGCCGTGGTCGAGCGCCTCGAGCAGCGCCGCTTCGTTCACGGTGGCGCCGCGGCCGCCGTTGATGAACGACGCGCCCGGCTTCATGCGCGCGAAGAAAGCGGCGTCGATCATGCCGCGCGTGGCGTCGGTCAGCGGCAGCATCGCCAGCACGATGTCGGCGCGTGCGAGCAGGTCGTCCAGCGGCGTGTGCATGGCGCGGCCTTGCAATTCGGGCGCCTGCGCGGCGAGGTCGACCGCGCGACGCGAGTGATAGAGCACCGGCATGCCGAAGCCCAGCGCGGCGCGACGCGCGACGGCCTGGCCGATGCGGCCAAAGCCGAGGATGCCCAACGTCTTGCCGTGCACGTCGGTGCCGAAGAATTCTTCGCCGATGTTCCTGGTCCAGTTGCCTTCGCGCACGAGATTCGACAGCTCCACCACGCGGCGTTGCGTGGCCATGAGGATCGCGAACACCGTGTCGGCCACCGTTTCGGTGAGCACGTCGGGCGTGTGGCACAGCACGATGCCGCGCTTGTGAAGCTCGGCCAGTGCGTAGTTGTCGACACCGACCGACACGCTCGAAATTACCTCGAGCTGTGGCGCCGCATCCAGCAGCGCGGCATCGACGTTGTAGCTCGACCCGATCAGCCCGTTCGCGGTGGCGAGCGCAGCGGCAAAGGCCTCGGGCGCCTTGCGCGGATCGGCCACGATGACATGGTGTGCGGCCTGCAGGCGCGCGAGCTGGTCTTCGGGCAGCGCGCGGAACACGAGCACATTCTTTTTCGTCATGGCGTCAAAGCCCCGCTTCTTCGAGTTGCGCCCGCGTCGGCAGGCCTTCGGTGTCGCCCAGTACCTGGACGGCGCGCGCTCCGATCCAGGCGCCGCGCTTCACGGCCTCGGGCACGCTCTTGCCTTCGAGCAGCGCGCTCACCACGCCGGCCGCAAAGCCATCGCCCGCGCCCACGGTGTCGATCACTTCCTTCACCGGGAAACCGTCGACATGGCCGGTGCCGGCCACGTCGCTGTCGTAGTAGGCGCCGGCCGCGCCGAGCTTGACGACGACCAGCTTCGCGCCGCGCTCGCGATAGAACTTCGCGACGTCTTCCGGCTTGTCGTGGCCCGTGAGCAGCAGGCCCTCTTCGATGCCGGGCAGCACCCAGTCGGCGCGCGAGGCGAGTTCGTTCACCCAGTGGCGCATCGTCTCGGTGGACGACCACAGCGTGGGCCGCAGGTTGGTGTCGAACGAGATGGTGCGGCCAGCCGCGCGCATCACGTCCATGGTCTTGAGCGCGGCCTGCAGGCTGGTCTGCGAGATGGCCGCGAACACGCCGGTGGCGTGCAGGTGGCGCGCCGAACGCAGCCAGGCTTCGTCGACATCGGCCGGGCCCATATGGCTCGCGGCCGAGCCCTTGCGGTGGTATTCGATCGGCGGATCGCTGCCGTCGGTGACGCGGCCCTTGAACTGGAAGCCGGTGCGCTGCGTGGCGTCGGTGATCACGTGCGAGCAGTCGATGCCTTCGGCGCGCATGGCTGCCAGCAGCGCGCGGCCCATGGAGTCGGTGCCCAGGCGGCTGGCCCAGCCGACCTTCAGGCCGAGGCGCGACAGGCCGATCGCCACATTGGTCTCGGCGCCGGCAGTGCGCTTGTGGAACGCCTCTGCGTCTTCCAGCGGGCCGGGCCGGTCGGCCACGAGCAGCAGCATGGCTTCGCCGAAGAGCGCGACGTCGAAGGCTGTGGGTTGCGTCATGTGATGTGTGTTCTACGCGCGTGCAGCGCGGATGAAATCGATCTGCGCGCGGGTAACGGCCAGGAGGTCGTCGCCCACGAGCGGGTATTCGATGGCGTGCGGCACGTCGGCCGGCAGTGCGCGCAGCACCGCGCGCCATGGCGCGACCGAGTCGCCCAGCGGCACCGCCACCCACTTGTGCGGCAGGCGCTGCGCGCCCTTGCAATGCACATAACGCACGCGATGGCCGAGCACCTGCGCGGCCTGCAACGGGCACTCGCCCAGCCAGTGCCAGTTGCCCATGTCGAAGGTCATGCCCAGCGACAGGCCGGCGCGGTCGGCTGCGTCGAAGAAGACCTGCAGCGCGGCCAATGTGCCGGCGCGCACGGTCTGGTCGTTCTCGATCAGCAGCTCGACGCGGGTTTCGGCCAGTGCGGCCTTCAGGCCCGCGAGCGAAGCGTGCGACAAAGCCTGGAAATCGCCGATGGCCATCTTCAGTCGCCCCGCACCCACGCGCACGGCGGCGTCGAGGCCGCGTTGCAGCGCGGCGCCGTCGAGCATCCCGCCTTCGGCCCACAGGCCCTCGGGACTGGAGTAGACCGAAGCGAGGCCTTGCAACGCGGGCAGTTCCGCATCTGCATCGCGCAGCATCTCGCCGCGCACCTCGACCGAATCGGCGCCCGCGGCGCGCGAGAGTTGCGAGCACCAGAGCTGGCCATGCCGCCCCACCTCGGCCGCACCGAAGGACGACAGAGAAATCAGGACTTCGAAGGCCATCAGTGGGCTTGGTGCGAGCTGAGAATTTGCCCCAGGAACTGGCGCGTGCGCTCGTCCTTGGGGTTGCCGAAGAACTCCTGCGGCGGCGCCTGCTCGACGATCTTGCCGTCGGCCATGAAGATCACGCGGTCGGCCACGCTGCGGGCGAAGCCCATCTCGTGCGTCACGCACAGCATGGTCATGCCGTCTTCGGCCAGGCCGATCATGGTGTCGAGCACTTCCTTGACCATCTCGGGGTCGAGCGCCGAGGTGGGCTCGTCGAACAGCATGATCTTGGGCGACATGCACAGCGCGCGCGCAATGGCCACGCGCTGCTGCTGGCCGCCCGAGAGCTGGCTCGGGTACTTCTTCGCCTGCTCGGGAATGCGCACGCGCGTGAGGTACTTCATGGCCACCTCTTCCGCCTGCGCCTTGGTCATGCCGCGCGAGCGCATCGGCGCCAGCGTGCAGTTCTCCAGGATGGTCAGGTGCGGGAACAGGTTGAACTGCTGGAACACCATGCCGACTTCGGCGCGCACCGCATCGACGTTCTTGCCGCCCGCGGTGAGGTCGATGCCATCGACCACGATGCGGCCCTTTTGCACCGTCTCGAGGCGGTTGATGCAGCGGATGAGCGTCGACTTGCCCGAACCCGAAGGCCCGCAGATCACGATGCGCTCGCCCTGGCGCACCGACAGGTCGATGCCGGTCAACACCTGGAATTCACCGTACCACTTGTTGACCGCTTCCATGCGGATGATCGATTCCGTCGTCATGCCAGGATTCCTTCTTCTTCAGCCTCGGGGGCTCACTGCATCTTGGGCAAATCAGCCTGCAGCCACTTTTGGTAGAGCTTGTTCAGCTCGCCGTTGGCGGTGTTCTTCTGCACGAATTCATTCACCGCCTTGTGCAGCTCTTCCTGCCCCGGACGCATCGCGATGCCCATCGACTGCTGCACCAGCGTGAACTTGTTTTCGAAGGTGTTGGCCGGCACGCGCTTGGCGATCTGCGCTGCCACCGTGACCGAGCAGCCGATCGCATCGACCTGGCCCGAGATCAGTGCCTGCATGGCCGAGGCGTCGTCATCGAAGCGGCGAATCTCGGTGCCTTCCGGTGCGGCCTTGGTCACGGCCACGTCCTGCGTCGATGCGCGAGCCACGCCCACGCGCAGGCCCTTGAGGTCGCCAGCGGCCTTGATCGAGGTCTTGGTTGCGCCGTACAGCACGATGGTGGCGGCCGCGTAGGGCTGCGAGAACTGCACCTGCTTGGCGCGCTCGGGCGTCACGGCCAGTGAAGCCACCAGCAGGTCGACCTTGTTGGTCAGCAGGAAGGGAATGCGGTTCGGGCCGGTGACCGGCACGATGTTGGCCTTCACGCCCCAGTCTTTCGCCAGCAGCTTGGCCACGTCGGCGTCGTAGCCGTCGGGCTGGTTCTTCGCGTCGGTGGTGCCGTAGGGCGGAAAGTCGACCAGCATGCCGATGGTGATCTCGCCCTTCTTCTTGATGTCGGCCACGGTCTGTGCCGAGGCGAACGGCGCGAACACGGTCAGGGCGGCGCCAAGGCCCAGGGCGGCGAGCGCAACGCGGCGGGTGGTGGAACGGGTCATGGGATGTGTCTCCTGAAAAAGAAAGGAAGCGACGAGAAAAGGGAAGGCGAAAAAAGTGCGGTGATCAGCGGGCAAGCGCCAGGGCGCGCTTGCGCTCCATGCGCGCCGCGAGCAGCGACAGCGGCCAGCAGATCACGAAGTAGATGGCGGCCACCACCGAGAACACGATGAGCGGCTGGAAAGTGGCGTTGTTGACGATCTGTCCGGCCCGCGTGACCTCGACGAAACCGATGATGGCCGCCAGCGAGGTGCCCTTGATGATCTGCACCAGGTAGCCCACCGTGGGCGCCAGCGCGATCTTGAAAGCTTGCGGCAGCACCACGTCGCGCATGCGCGCCGCGTACTTGAGGTTCAGCGCCTGCGCCGCCTCCCACTGGCCGCGCGGAATGGCCTGGATGCAGCCGCGCCAGATCTCGCCGAGGAAGGCCGCGCTGTTCAGGATGAGCGCCACGCCCGCAGCCACCCACGGGTTGATGTCGAGCCCCAGCACCGGCGCGCCGAAGAACACGAGGAACAGCTGCAGCAGCAGCGGCGTGCCCTGGAAGATCTGGATGAAGGTGGTCGAAATGCCGCGCGCCCAGCCGGACTCCGACGTGCGCATCAGCGCGATGATGAGCCCCAGGATCGCGCCGCCCACGAAGGCGATGGCCGACAGCGCAAGCGTCCACTTGGCCGCTTCGAGGATGAAAAGGAATTCGGGAAAGCCGAAAGTGCGCATGGTGTGTGCTCCGTCCGTCGTCGTCAGTTACCGGCGGTCCGGGTAGTTGAGCGTGCGCTTGTAGATCAGCTTGAACATGGCCGAGAAGGCCAGCGCCAGCGCGAGGTAGATGCCGGCCACGACGATGTAGATCTCGAAGCTGCGGAAGGTCTGCGACTGCAGGTTGGCGGCCACCGAGGTCAGGTCGTCGGCCGAGATGACCGACACCACCGCCGAACTCAGCATCAGCAGGATGAACTGGCTCGTGAGCGCCGGGTAGATCGCCTTCAGCGCGGGCTTGATGATCACGAAGCGGAAGATTTCCCAGGGCTTGAGGTTGAGCGCGCGGCCCGCCTCGATCTGGCCCTTGGGAATCGACTCGATGCCCGCGCGGATGATCTCCGTGGCGTAGGCGCCCAGGTTCACCACCATCGCCACCAGTGCGGCCGTTTGCGGCGACCAGCGCAGGCCGATGGCCGGCAGCGCGAAGAAGAAGAAAAACAGCTGCACGAGGAACGGCGTGTTGCGGATCACCTCGATGTACGCGTTGACAATGAAGCGCAGCCAGCCCGGCCCCGAGGTTTTGCCCCAGGCACAGAAGATGGCCACCACCAGCCCCAGCAAGGTGGCGGTGAGCGAAAGCTGCACCGTGATCCACGTGCCCTTGAGCAGCAGCGGCCAGGCGGCAAAGACGGCGTCGAATTGGAACTGGTAGTTCATGGCGGAGCGTGGTGGGCGGGGCCGTGCACGGACCTTGGAAGGAATGCTTGCAGCTTATATGAAACCGGTTTCAGTCCAATCTAGGGATTCCCCTAGGTGGGCGTTTTGCCCTACCCGCCTGCCTACACTGGCGCCATGCCGAACCCCCATGCGGACCCCGTGGACACCACCTCTCTCCCGGCAGGCACCCCGGCTGGCAGCCCCGTCGTGCAGCATTTCCGGCAGGCGCTGCTCTGGCCCTTGCGCCTCGTGCCGGCGCCCGGCGCAGCGCCCGCGCACCACGGTCCCTGGCATGTGCTGCGCGACATGGGCGACGCCTCGCCGTGGCGCGAAGAGGTCGACGAATACACCGGCGACAGCGGCCGCTTCCACGAGCGGCACTACAACGAGTTCGTGAGCTTCCTGCCGTATGTGCAGCGCTTCCTGTACGGCGAAGGCCGATCGCGCAGCAGCAGCGACGGCACGGGCAACGACGGCGACTCCCCGATGCGCGTGTTCCGCCGCCGCGACATCGCGGCCGTGCGGCTGGTGGCGCACCCGGGCGAGGCGCCTGTCACCCTCGACGTGATTCACTGCGACCTGTACTTCTTCTTCGACATCGACGTGGTGCTGCTCAACCTCGAGGTTGGCACCGACCACCTGAGCCTCGCGCAGGCGCAGGACATCCTCTACCGCTTCGGCCGCGCCTACCCCTCGGGCTGGGAGGCCGACGGCGCCGCCCTGCACTGCATGGCCAGCGTCGAGTGGCTCGGTGCCGACGGTCGCGTGCTCGCTGCCTCCGACGCGCAGCAGCGCGATGCGTTCCTCTCGCACGTGGCCCAGCACCGCGCGCCGCGCATCGCCGCGCACTGGGCCTACCTGATGCAGCCGCTGGTGAGCGACCATTCGGACGACCCCGGCGTGCTGCGCTACCGCCAGATCGAGTACTACCGCATGCCGGTGATGGCCTACCTGTCGCTGGACGACCCGCGCCGCCTCACGCGCGATGATTTCGTGCGCCTGGCGCTCGTCACGGGCGCGGGCGGGGCCGACGCCCACCTGCCCTATGCCGAGCATCACCTGGCCGACTTCGAGCACACCTACTGCTACGACCGCTTCTGGGTGAACGCAGGCGCGGCGCCCAACACACGCTACCTGTGCAACGGCCACGCACTCATCGTGGTGGGTGACGCGCGCTCCGAGTTCTTCTGCTGCCGCGACCGCGGCGTGCTCGCGCAGTTCAGGCACCAGCACTTCCTGCTGTTCCTCATCGCGCATTTCCAGAAGGCCTCGCTGCTGATGTTCTCGGACCAGCTGGTCGAGGCGCTCAAGAAGCTCGACATCCGCAGCACCCCGAGCGTGAAGCAGTTCAAGCGCGCCATCCGCGCGAGCTTCGAGCGCTTTTTGCGCTTCACGCACCGCTACTGGTTCCATGAGATTTCCGAGCAGGCGCAGGTGCGCGCGCTCTCGCACATGTGCGCCGGGCACCTCGGGCTCGATCCGCTGTACGACGAGGTCAAGGCGCGCATCGCCGACATGAACACCTACCTCGATGCCGACAGCCTGCGCCGGCAGGCCAGCACCGTGGTTCGGCTCACGGTGGTCACGCTGTTCGGCCTCATCGGCACCGTCACCACCGGCTTCCTCGGCATGAACCTGCTGGCCGAAGCCGACGCGCCGCTGTGGCGCAAGGCGATCTGGTTCGGCGTGGTGTTCGTGCTCACCACCTGGCTCACGATCTACACGATGGTGAAGTCGCAGCGGCTGTCGGACTTCATCGATGCGCTGTCGAACGACCGGCTGAGCTTTCGCGGCAAGCTGGCTGCGCTGGCGCGGGTGTGGCGGGCTGGGGCGGACTGAAGGTTTGGTTCAGGGCGACGCTCACGCCGACGGGGGACATTCGCGGAAGGAAGTGCCCGGCGGCCTGTGCACGCACCCCGAACGCCATCCCGATCAATCGCCGAAAACAACGCCCGCGCTGTGGATCGCGCGGATTGGCACGCCGAAGCTCGTGATGTCCGACAGCGTCGCGTTGTGGTGCGCGCGGATGAAGGCGCCCTTGGCGTGCGGCTTGTCGTGCGAGGTGTGGGCGTCGGCCGCCAGCACCACCTCGTAGCCCAGGGCGGCGGCGCGGCGCACCGTGGTGTCCACGCAGAACTCCGACGAATAGCCGCAGACCACCACGCGCCGCACGCCCTGCCCCGACAACCACGCCTCGAGCGGCGTGCGCAGGAACGAGTCGGGCGTGGTCTTGCGCAGGCGCGCGTCCGCCGGCGTCACCTGCAGGGCACCGGCCAGCTGCCAGCGCTCGGAATCGAACTCCAGGTCGATGGCGTTCTCGTGCTGGACGAAGGCCACCGGCACGCCCGCCGCGCGGGCCCGTGCCGTGAGCGCGTTGATGCGCCCGATGACCGCTTCGGCCTCGTACGGCCGGGGCGGATCGTCGCAAAGGCCGCGCTGCATGTCGATGACGAGGATGGCGGTTTTCATGGCAATGAAGGGCTGAAGCCGTGGATCGCCGGAGTATGCCGCCGGCTCGGGGATTGCCCCCGCGCGCCGAATGTTTCTGTCGCTGAAACCATTCAAAGGCCGACTCCCGCTAGTCTCGCGCCTCAAGACCAATACACATCAAGAGGGCTTTCTCATGGCTGACGACTCGGGCTCGCAAGGCGCTTATCTCCCCCGACTGCTGCGCCGCGGCGCCGTGCTCGCCACGGCCGGCTGTGCCTTTGTCGCGGGCTGCAGCAGCGCTGGCGGCGGAGAAACCCGCTACGACAACTCGCCGCAGTTCAAGAACGGCGTGTTCCAGAACATGGCCAACCCGGAGCTGTTGCCCGCGGCCAGCACGTGGCGCATCTGGTCGCGCTTCATCGTCGGCAGCAAGGTCGACACGGTGCCGGTCGACCCCATTCCGGTGCGCGCACTGACGCCCCAGGCGCTCGATGCACTCTCGGCCGACGCCAACCACGTGGTGCGCCTGGGCCACTCGTCGCACCTGCTGAAGCTCAAGGGCAAGTACTGGCTCATCGACCCGGTGTTCAGCGAACGCGTCTCGCCCTTCACCTGGGTGGGGCCGAAGCGCTTTCACAAGTCGCCGATCCAGCTGGAGCAGTTGCCGCCGATTGAGGCCGTGATCCTTTCGCACGATCACTACGACCACCTGGACGTGGCCACCATCGAGTACCTCGCCACGCGCGTGCAGCGCTATTTCGTGCCTCTGGGCGTGCGCGCCCGGCTCATCGAAATGGGCGTGCCCGCCGAGCGCGTGACCGAGCTCGACTGGTGGCAAGGCGGCGAGCATGCGGACGTGACGCTCACCGCCACGCCCGCGCAGCACTTCTCGGGCCGCGCCGTCACGCTGACCGACCGCGACCGCACGCTGTGGGCCTCATGGGTGGTGCAAAGCGGCGATCAGCGCATCTTCTACAGCGGCGACTCGGGCTATTTTCCGGGCTTCAAGCAGATCGGCGAACGCTTCGGCGGCTTCGACCTCGCGCTGATGGAAAACGGCGCCTACGACGCCTACTGGCCCGGTGTGCACATGACGCCCGAGCAGAGCGTGCAGGCCTTCGAAGACCTGCGCGGCAAGGTGCTCTATTCGGTGCATAACAGCACCTTCGACCTCGCCTTCCACAGCTGGCACGACCCGTTGGACCGCATCGCCAACCTCGCCGAGGCGAAGAAGATCGAACTGGCCACGCCGGTGATCGGCGAGGTGCTGACGGTGGGGCAGGCGCGCACCAACGTGCGTTGGTGGAGCGGGCTGAAGTAAGACGGCCTTACTTTTCCTGTTCGCGCCGTTCGCGCGCGCGCCGCACCTGGCGCGTCTCGCCGGCCCGCGCGGCGGCCTGGTTCTTGTCCAGCCGCTTCTGTGCGCGCTTCGCGCGCATGCGCCGCCCCAGGATGTAGCTGCCGAAGCCCGTGACCACGGCCAGCAGGATGCCCAGGGCACTGATGTCGATGCCGCCCAGCATCAGAGCACCCGCACGATGCTCGCGGGCTTGAAGCCCAGGTCGGCCGCCTTGCCCTTGCGCGCGCGGGTGCCGCGTGCGTTGTTGAGCGTGCGGATCTCCAGCGTCTCGTCGCGCTCCTTGCCGCCGCGGCCGATGCCGTCGATGCGCACGCTGCGGGTGTAGGCGGCGGCGCCGGCCAGCGTGTCCTTCGGCTCGAGGTCGATCAGCGTCAGGCCGCGGCCGCCCTTGGGCAGGCTCTTGAGCTCGGTGATGTCGAAGGTCAGGATGCGGCCGCCGGTCGAGGCGCAGGCCACGTGCGTGGCAGCCGGCATCGGCTCGGCGCCGCTCGCGCCGCCCACCAGCGAGGGACGGCACAGCTGCTCGCCCTCGCCCACGTCGATGAAGGCCTTGCCGCCGCGCTGGCGCGACATCATGTTCTCGATGGTGGCCATGAAGCCGTAGCCGCCCGTGTTGGCCAGCAGCAGGCAGGCGCCCACCGGGCCCGCGAAGAAGTGCGTGACGTGCGTGCCGGCATCCAGCTCGATGAGCGTGGTGACCGGCTGGCCGTCGCCGCGCGCGCCGGGCAGCGAAGCCACGGGCACGGTGTAGACGCGCACGCTCTTGTCCTTGGCGCTGCCGAAGACCAGCAGCGTGTCGACGCTGCGGCATTCGAAGGCGCCGTAGAGCGTGTCGCCCGACTTGAAGCTGTACTCGGGCGCGGCACCACCATTGCCGGCCGCCTTCTCGCTCGCCCAGCCCTTCTGCGCGCGCACCCAGCCCTTCTGCGACACGATCACGGTGACGGGCTCGTCGACCACCTTCACCTCGGCCACGGCGCGCTTCTCGGCCTGGATGAGCGTGCGGCGCGGGTCTTCGAAGGTCTTGGCGTCGGCCTCGATTTCCTTGACCAGCAGGCGGCGCAGCGTGGCCGGGCTGGAGAGGATGTCTTCGAGCTTTTTCTGCTCCTCGCGCAGGCCGGCAAGCTCCTGTTCGATCTTGATGGCCTCGAGCCGCGCCAGCTGGCGCAGCCGGATTTCAAGGATGTCCTCGGCCTGGCGATCGCTGAGATTGAAGCGCGCAATGAGCGCGGCCTTCGGATCTTCCGCCGCGCGGATGATGGCAATGACCTCGTCGATGTTCAGCAGCACCAGCTGCCGGCCTTCGAGAATGTGAATGCGATCCTGCACCTTGCCCAGGCGATGCTTCGAGCGCTTCTCGACAGTGATCTCGCGGAACGCGATCCACTCGTTGAGCATCTGGCGCAGCGACTTCTGCGTGGGCTTGCCGTCGATGCCGACCATCGTGAGATTGATCGGCGACGAGGTCTCGAGCGAAGTCTGCGCCAGCAGCGTGGTCACGAACTCGTCCTGGCTGATGCGCGAGGTCTTGGGTTCGAACACGAGGCGCACGGCGGCGTCCTTGCTCGACTCGTCGCGCACCACGTCGAGCACCGACAGCATCGCGGCCTTGAGCTGCGTCTGGTCGGCCGAGAGCGCCTTCTTGCCGGCCTTGACCTTCGGGTTGGTGATTTCCTCGATTTCCTCGAGCACCTTCTGCGTGCTCACGCCCGGCGGGAGTTCGTTGACCACGAGCTGCCACTGGCCGCGCGCGAGGTCTTCGATCTTCCAGCGCGCGCGCACCTTCAGCGAGCCACGGCCGGTGCGGTAGGCGTCGGCGATGTCAGCCGGGCCGCTGATGATCTGCGCGCCGCCCGGGTAGTCGGGGCCGGGCACGATCTGCAGCAGCTCTTCTTCGCTGAGCTTGCCGTTCGACTTGATCAGCGCCACGCAGGCATCGGCGATCTCGCGCAGGTTGTGACTCGGGATTTCGGTGGCCAGGCCCACGGCAATGCCGCTGGCGCCGTTGAGCAGCGTGAACGGCAGCCGCGCGGGCAGCAGGCGCGGCTCTTCGGTGCTGCCGTCGTAGTTGGGAATGAAGTCGACCGTGCCTTCGTCGATCTCGTCGAGCAAGAGGCTGGTGATGCGCGCCAGGCGTGCTTCGGTGTAGCGCATGGCCGCGGCGCCGTCGCCGTCGCGGCTGCCGAAGTTGCCCTGGCCGTCGACCAGCGGATAGCGCTGCGAGAAGTCTTGCGCCATGCGCACCAGCGCGTCGTACGCGGCCTGGTCGCTGTGCGGGTGGAAGCGGCCGAGCACGTCGCCGACGACGCGTGCGCTCTTCACGGGCTTGGCGCCCACGGTGCCGTTGGTGCCGCCGAAGCCCAGGCCCATGCGCGACATCGAGTACAGGATGCGTCGCTGCACCGGCTTCTGGCCGTCGGACACATCGGGCAGTGCGCGGCCCTTGACCACGCTCAGGGCGTATTCGAGGTAGGCGGTCTGCGCGTAGTCGGCCAGCGTGAGGGTGGTGTCGCCGTCGGTGGGGCCTGCAAGGTCGAGCGGGGGTTGAGAGTCGTCCATGAAGAAGAGAGAAAGAAAACAGTTGCGGGGGCTGCGTGCGTGATGCGCTCAGCCCCGAATGAAAGTGGGATGCATCGCGGGCTTCGACGTCACGACAACGGCGCCGGCGGCGACGCATCGCCCGGCTCGGCCGCGCTGGTCGGTACATCGGACAATTCGGGAATCTCGGGCATCGTCGGCACATTGCGCGGCGACTCGGACGGCATGTTGCCGCGGCCGATCGCGCCGCCCTTGGGCACCGACATCTCCATGCGGATGCGCGCCGGCGTCCTGGCACCGCTGCTGCCACTGCGCAGGTTGCCGCCCACGGTCACGGCCGAAGGCTTGAGGTACGCGTACAGCTGCAGCACGGTCTGCACGTAGTTCTGCGTTTCCTTGTAGTTCGGGATCTTGTTGCCCGCGCGCTGAACCGCACCTTCGCCCGCGTTGTAGGCGGCCAGTGCAAGTTCGATCTGGCCCGGGAACATCGCGATCAGGTCACGCAGGTAGCGCGAGCCGGCGGCGATGTTGATGTGCGGATCGAACAGCTTTTTCTCGATCGTGCCGCGCTTGTCCGTCGCCACGCCGTAGCGCTGCGCGGTGGCCGGCATGAGCTGCATGAGCCCCATCGCGCCCTTGGGCGACACGGCTCTGGCGTCGAAGCCCGATTCGGTGGCGACCAGCGCCTGCAGCAGCTCGTAGTCGATGGCGTGCTTGCTCGACGCATCGCGCAGCGCCGACTTCGCGGTCTTGTAGCCGGGCGAGGCCTCGAACATGGCCAGCAGGTTCTGCGCGGCCGGCGACACCTTGCCGTCGAGCCGGCGGTTGCTACGGCCACGGCCCAGCGGCGACAGGCCCTTCGCGGTGTCGAAGCTCTGGCCGCCGTGGAAGAAGATCTTGTAGCGCTCGTCGACCTTCTCGGCCGCGAAGTGCGCCACGCCGTTGCTGTCGATGTAGCCGTAGATGTCGGCGGCGTGCGCAAGCCCCTGCTGCGTGCACAGCAGAAAGGCCAACCACAGCGAACGCTTGAAAACCGACATGCGTAGGAAGAGAAAGAAAAAAGAATTGGATCAGACGTCGATGTCGACGTCGTCTGCGCGCAATTCCATGAGCTCGCGCCGCGCCGCCGCTTCGCCCTTGCCCATCAGCTTGGTGATCTCGCCCTGGGTGGACGAAAAATCGAACCGGCCCAATTGGACCTTCATCAGGCGGCGGGTGTCCGGATTGAGCGTGGTTTCCCACAATTGTTCCGCGCTCATTTCGCCCAGGCCCTTGAAGCGGCTGATGCTCCAGGCACCCTCGCGCACGCCATCCTTGCGCAGTTTGTCGAGCGTGGCGGTGAGTTCGCCCTCGTCCAGCGCATAGACCTTGGAGGCCGGCTTCTTGCCACGCGCGGGCGCGTCGACCCGGAACAAGGGCGGCTTGGCAACGTAGACATGGCCGGCTTCGATGAGCTTCGGGAAGTGCCGGAAGAACAGCGTGAGCAGCAGCACCTGGATGTGGGAGCCGTCCACGTCGGCATCCGACAGGATGCAGATCTTGCCGTAGCGCAGGCCGCTCATGTCGGGCGTGTCGGCGGGGCCGTGCGGATCGACGCCCACGGCTACCGAGATGTCGTGGATTTCGGTGTTGGCGAAGAGCCGGTCGCGCTCGACTTCCCAGGTGTTGAGCACCTTGCCGCGCAGCGGCAGGATGGCCTGGCTTTCCTTGTCGCGCCCCATCTTGGCGCTGCCGCCGGCGGAGTCACCCTCGACCAGGAACACTTCGTTGTGGCTGATGTCCTTGCTCTCGCAGTCGGTCAGCTTGCCGGGCAGCACGGCCACGCCGGAACCCTTGCGCTTCTCGACCTTCTGGCCGGCGCGCTGGCGCGTCTGGGCAGCCTTGATGGCCAGCTCGGCGAGCTTCTTGCCGTAGTCGACGTGCTGGTTGAGCCACAGCTCCAGCGTCGGCCGCACGAAGCTGGACACCAGTCGCACAGCGTCGCGCGAGTTCAGGCGTTCCTTGATCTGGCCCTGGAACTGCGGGTCGAGCACCTTGGCGCTGAGCACGTACGAGGCGCGCGCGAACACGTCCTCGGGCAGGAGCTTCACGCCCTTGGGCAGCAGCGAGTGCAACTCGATGAAGCTCTTCACCGCGTTGAACAGGCCGTCGCGCAGGCCGCTTTCGTGCGTGCCGCCGGCGCTGGTGGGAATCAGGTTGACGTAGCTCTCGCGCACCGGCTGGCCGTCTTCGGTGAAGGCCACGCACCAGTCGGCGCCCTCGCCCTCGGCGAAGTTGTCGGCGTTCTTGTCGGCATGGCCGCTGCCTTCGAACAGCGGAATGACCGGGTCGCCGTTGAGCGTCTGCATGAGGTAGTCGCTCAGACCGCCCTTGTAGAGCCACTGCTGGCTTTCGCCGGTCTTCTCGACGGCCAGCGTGACGCTCACGCCGGGCATCAGCACGGCCTTGCTGCGCAACAGGTGGGTGAGTTCGCCCATGGGCAGCGCGGCGGTCTCGAAGTACTTGGCGTCGGGCCAGGCACGCACGGTGGTGCCCTGCTTGCGTTCGCCGGCTTCGAGCTTGCGGATTTCGAGCGCCTCGATCACGTCGCCGGCGCTGAAGGCCAGCTTCGCGACCGAACCTTCACGGTGCGAGCTGACTTCGAGGCGCCTGGACAGCGCATTGGTCACCGACACGCCCACCCCGTGCAGGCCGCCCGAGAAGCTGTAGGCGCCGCCCGAGCCCTTGTCGAACTTGCCGCCGGCATGCAGCCGGGTGTAGACCAGTTCGATGACGGGCGCCTTTTCTTCGGGGTGCAGGCCGAAGGGAATGCCGCGGCCGTCGTCCTCGATGCTGACCGAGCCGTCGGCGTGCAGGGTGACCTTGATCTTCTTGCCGTAGCCTGCCAGCGCTTCGTCGGCGGCGTTGTCGAGCACTTCCTGGATGATGTGCAGGGGGTTGTCGGTCCGGGTGTACATGCCCGGGCGCTGCTTCACGGGCTCGAGGCCCTTGAGCACGCGGATGGAGCCTTCCGAATAGCCGGAAGCGGAGTCTGAAGATGTCTTGGGGGAAGTCGCCATGGGGGCGGATTGTAGTCAGTTGGGTTGAAATGACTGGATACCCATACAGGCACCGACGCCAGCCATTTTGCATATCGGCGGCCAGCCTTTTGGCTTTTGATGCCGTCTGCGCATCGAAACCGCACCCACAAATCATCAATGGCCTTGGCCGCCGCGCCGCCTTCCACAGCACGCATTTCGCTACATTCGAAGGATGCAAGCTTCCCCCGCCCCCACCCTTTCGATCAAGCAGGTGCTGTTCTGCGGCGCCATGATCGTCACGCTCTCGATGGGCATCCGTCACGGCTTCGGCCTCTGGCTGCAGCCCATCACGCAGGCGCAGGACTGGAGCCGGCAGACCTTCTCGTTCGCGCTCGCGGTGCAGAACCTGTCGTGGGGCATCTTTGGTGTGTTCGCCGGCATGCTGGCCGACCGCTTCGGTGCGTTTCGCGTGCTGATCGGCGGCGCGGTCTTCTACGCGCTGGGCCTGTTCGGCATGGCGCATTCGCCGACGCCGTTGCTCTTCACCCTGAGCGCAGGCGTGCTGATCGGCGCCGCGCAGGCGGGCTCGACCTACGCCGTGATCTACGGCGTGATCGGCCGGCAGATTCCGGCCGAACGCCGCTCCTGGGCGATGGGCGTGGCGGCGGCGGCCGGTTCGTTCGGGCAATTCCTCATGGCGCCCATCGAAGGCCGCCTGATCGGCGCTTTCGGCTGGCAGACCGCGCTGGCGGTGCTGGCGGTGGTGGTGCTCGTGATCGTTCCGCTGGCCTTCGGCCTGCGCGAACCCAAGACCGCCGCGCTGGCCGGCCACCGCGACCAGTCGGTGCTGCAGGCCGTGGGCGAGGCCTTCCGCTACCCGAGCTTCGGGCTGCTGATGGCGGGCTACTTTGTCTGCGGCTTCCAGCTGGCGTTCATCGGCATCCACATGCCGACCTACCTGCGCGACCAGAGCCTGTCGACCGACGTGGCGGGCTACGCGCTGGCGCTGATCGGCCTGTTCAACGTGTTCGGCACCTACACGGTGGGCCTGCTGGGGCAGAAGCTGTCCAAGCCCAAGATCCTGGCAGCCATCTACCTGGCGCGGGCGGTGTCGATCGCCCTCTTCCTGCTGGTGCCGATCTCGCCGCTCAGCGTGTACGTCTTCTCGGCGGCGATGGGCTTCCTGTGGCTTTCGACCGTGCCGGCCACCAACGCCATCGTCGCGGGCATCTTCGGGGTGGCACACCTGTCGATGCTCAGCGGCTTCGTGTTCCTGAGCCACCAGGTGGGGTCGTTCCTGGGCGTGTGGCTCGGCGGCTTCCTGTACGACACGACGGGCAGCTACAACATCGTCTGGTACATCTCGATCGCGCTGGGCGTGTTCGCGGCGCTGATCAACCTGCCGGTCAAGGAAAGCGCCATTGCGCGCGGCGTCCGGCCGGCCGCTGTGGCGGGCTGACCGCCCGCGCTTTTCCTTTCTTGCAAGGAGCCATCGCCATGACGCCCCGCACACGCAACCACTACCTGGCCCAGGCCGCCTGGTTCGCCGCCGTGCTGGCGGCGCTGGGCGGCGTGTTCGCGCTGTACGTGCATCCGTCGTTCCTGGTGACGCTGGTCGATCAGGTGTGGTCCTGTTTCTGAAAACCGCGCCCTGACATCGACCGCTATGAAAGATGTAGCAGCCCCCGTGCATGCGAGCACGACGCCCTCCGAATGGATCGTGCGCTGGTCGCACCTGCTCGCTCCGAACGCCACCGTGCTCGACGTGGCCTGCGGGTCCGGCCGGCACATGCAGTGGTTCGCCGGGCGTGGGCATGCGGCAACCGGCGTCGACCGCGCACCCGAAGCCGTCGAGGCCGCTGGCGTTTTCGGCCGGGTGGTGGCGGCCGACATCGAATCGGGGCCCTGGCCCTTTGCGGCCCAGCGCTTCGGTGCGGTGGTCGTCACGAACTACCTCTGGCGCCCGCGCATGGCCGACATCGTGGCTGCCGTGGCGCCGGGTGGCGTGCTGCTGTACGAGACCTTCGCGGCCGGCAACGAGACCGTCGGCAAGCCCTCGCGGCCCGATTTCCTGCTGCAGCCGGGCGAACTGCTCGGGGCCTGCGCCAGCCTGCAGGTGATCGCCTATGAAGACGGCTTCCTGTCGGAGCCGGCGCGCTTCGTCCAGCGCATTGCCGCCGTGCGGCCCGGCGAAGCGGCCGCGGGCGCCCCGCCGCGCCACTTCCTGAAGGCCAGCTGAGCTGGCCGACACAACTGTCTCCGGCCCGGCCGGAGTCAGTAGAATGGCCGCTTTCGTCCACCGACAAAGAGATTCCCTTGGAGCAACTGACAGGCAGCATCGTCGCGCTCGTCACGCCGATGCACGACGACGGCAGTGTCGACTACCCCGCCCTGCGGCGGCTCATCGACTGGCACATTGACGAAGGCACCGACTGCCTTGGCGTGGTCGGCACCACCGGCGAATCGCCGACGGTCGATGTGGAAGAGCACTGCGAAATCATCCGCGTATCCGTCGAGCAAGCCCGGGGCCGCGTGCCCGTGATGGCCGGCTGCGGCGCGAACTCGACCAAGGAAGCCATCGAGCTCGCCAAGTTCGCCAAGGGCGTCGGCGCCGATTCGCAACTCCAGGTCGTTCCCTACTACAACAAGCCCACGCAAGAGGGCCAGTACCAGCACTTCAAGGCGATCGCCGAAGCCGTCGGCGACCTGCCCGTGGTGCTGTACAACGTGCCCGGCCGCACCGTCGCCGATATGGCGCACGACACCGTGCTGCGCCTGGCGCAGGTGCCCGGCATCATCGGCATCAAGGAAGCCACCGGCAACATCGAACGTGCCCAATGGCTCATCCGCGACCTGCCGAAGCACTTTGCCGTCTACTCCGGCGACGACCCGACCGCGGTCGCGCTCATGCTGTGCGGCGGCCAGGGCAACATCAGCGTCACGGCCAACGTGGCGCCGCGCAAGATGCACGAACTGTGCGTGGCCGCGCTGGCCGGCGACGTGAAACGTGCCATGCAGCTGCAGTTCGAACTCATGCCGCTGCACCGCAACCTGTTCGTCGAACCCAACCCGATCCCGCTCAAGTGGGCCATGGCCCGCCTGGGTCTGTGCGGCGGCGCCCTGCGGCTGCCGCTCACGGAACTCGGCGAAGCAAGCCGCCCGGCGGTCGAGAGTGCGCTGCGCGCCACCGGCCTGCTCAAGGACTGACGGGGGCCGGGTTTCCCACCGATCACACCGCCTCCCGCCGGCCCTTTCTCCCTGTTCGCAGCAAGGTCAAGCAACCTTTTGCCGCAACAGTGCTCAGAGAGGGCGGGGCGCTGGGGCCCATCGATTGACCGAACCATTCCACCAAGGAAGACGACGTTGAAGAATATTTCGCGACTTGCACTGCTGGCCCTCGTTGCCAGCCTCGCCGCCTGCTCCGTCCTCGAGAGCGACAAGATCGACTACAAGAGCGCAGGCAAGGCCCCGACGCTCGAAGTCCCACCCGATCTCTCCCAGCTCTCGCGCGACAACCGCTACGCGGTGCCGGGCGGTGCGGTCACCGCCAACGCCTACCAGGCGGGCGTCGCGAACGCACCGGGCATCCCCACCGCCGTGGCCAACATCGGCGACGTGCGCATGGAGCGCTCGGGCACGCAGCGCTGGATCGTCATCAACCGCACGCCCGACCAGCTCTGGGAGCCTGTCAAGGACTTCTGGCAGGAAAGCGGCTTTTTGCTGACCACCGACCAGCGCAACCTGGGCATCATGGAAACCGACTGGGCCGAGAACCGCGCCAAGCTGCCACAGGACATCATCCGCGGCACGCTGGGCAAGCTGGTCGACTCGGTCTACTCGACCGGCGAACTCGACCGCTTCCGCACCCGCCTGGAGCGCAACCCCAACGGCAGCACCGAGATCTTCATCAGCCACCGCGGCATGCAGGAGGTCTACAACAACTCCCGCCAGGACCAGACCGTGTGGCAGCCGCGCCCGAGCGATCCTGAGCTCGAGACCGAATTCCTGCGTCGCCTGATGGTCAAGCTCGGCGTGTCGCAAGAGCAGTCGAAGATCCTCGCCGCGACCACCGCAGCGCCGAAGACCGCCACCGTGGCGACCATCGGCAACCAGCCGGTCGTGCAGATCAACGAAGGCTTCGACCGCGCATGGCGCCGTGTCGGCCTGGCCCTGGACCGCACCGGCTTCACCGTCGAAGACCGCGACCGCAGCGCCGGCATCTACTACGTGCGCTACGTGACGCCGAACCCCGACAAGAAGGACGAAGGCTTCTTCGGCAAGCTGTTCAGCGGCTCCAAGAAGGACGAGGCACCGATCAAGTTCCGCATCTCGGTCAAGAGCCAGGGCGAAGCCACCACGGTTTCGGTCCTGAACGAAGCCGGCGCACCCGAAACCTCGGCCAACGCGCAGCGCATCGTCAAGGTCATCGCCGACGACCTGAAGTAACCCGCATGCTCCGCTTCCGAAGCCTCGGCAGCGGCAGCACGGGCAACGCTGCGCTGGTCGAATCGACGACCAGCGCCGGCCGCACCACCCGCCTCCTCGTCGACTGCGGCTTCGGCATTCGCCAGCTCGACCGGCGGCTGGCCCAGGCGGGCCTTGCCTCAGCAGACCTCGACGCCATCTTCATCACCCATGAGCATGGCGACCACATCGGCTGCGCCCATGCGCTGTCGCTGCGCGACCGCATCCCGGTCTGGATGAGCGAGGGCACGTGGCTGGCCACGGGCGGCCGTGATTACGAAGGCCGTCTGAATCTGGCGCGCGACGACGCCGAATTCACGGTCGGCGACCTGTGCCTGCAGCCCTTCACCGTGCCCCACGACGCCCGCGAGCCGCTGCAGCTGCGCTGCACCGACGGCAACCGCACGCTGGGCGTGCTCACCGACCTGGGCCACGCGACGAGCCACGTGCTGGCCCGGCTGTGCGGCGCGCACGCGCTGCTGCTCGAGTTCAACCACGACAGCGACCTGCTCGCCGGTTCGGCCTATCCGGCGTTCCTGAAGCACCGCGTGGGCGGCAACTACGGCCACCTGTCGAACATCGCCGCGGCCGAGATTGCGCGCGCCGTGCTGCACGACGGACTGCGCCACGTGGTCGCGGCGCACCTGAGCGAGCAGAACAACCGGCCCGAGATCGTGCGGCGCCTCATGGCCGAGGCGCTGGGTGGCAATGAGGCCGAGATGCTCACAGCAACCGCCGCGGAAGGCTCGCCCTGGCTCGACGTCTGAACAGGCGGGCATCGACCTCCCCCAATGAAAAAGCCGCCCGAGGGCGGCTTTTTGCATGCTGCGGACCTGCAGCGGAATTACTGCTTCGGTGCCTCGCCCTTCTTGGCGGCCTCGGTCGCGGCGTTGGCGGCGTCCAGGGCCGACGAGGCGGCGGCCGACGGTGCCGATGCAGGTGCGGCGGCCGGCGGTGCAGCGGGTGCGGGCTCGGTCACGGGAGCGGGCGGCGGGGTCACGACCGCGGGCGCGGCGTCCTCTTTCTTTCCGCAAGCCACCAGGGCGGCAGCGGCGATCAGCGAGGCAATCAGGACGGACGACGACTTCTTCATGAGGACTCCTTTGGCAATGAAGGTCTGGAACCAAAAAATTCTAGACTGCCAGCCCCGCCCGGACATGTCGCGGGGATGTATTTGCGGCATTGGCTTACAGGCCGAGCGCGGAGGCCGGAAACGCCGGCCGCCCCTGGCGCCAGCTTTCCTCGAAGCTTTCGCGCAGCGCTCGTCGCGTCTGCGGCACGCTGCTGCACACGCCGCGGCTGCGTTCGGGGTCGATACGGTGCAGGCACCAGGTGGGCGTCCACAGCGCGCTGGGCACCTCTTGGCTGCCACCTGAACGACGTGCCGCGCGACATTCGACGATGTGGTCCCAGGTGCGGCGCCACGTCACGAAACGCGCATGGCCGCGCTCCACCAGGTCAAAGCGCCCCGCCAGCAGCAGCACGCGGCGCCCGCTGGCCGACCAGGCCTGCAGCGCCTCGATGCTCGCGCGCTCGCCCAGGGGCCAGTCGGCGAAGTCGGGGTCGCTGAAGACGATTTCGTTCCAGCCCTGATGCGCGGCGGCAGACAAGGCGTTTCGGATGAGATCCGCGAACGCCTGCGGGCCGTCGAAGCGGCCTTCGGTCAGAACCGGTTCAGCGCCCTCACCCGGCATGCAGCCAGCCCGCCTCGCACCAATCGCCCAGCAGCGCCCGCGCGCCCTCGCTGGCACGGGCCAGGTCGCGTGCGCCGAGCGCGCGCTGGTTGGCCAGCCGCCGCATCAGCGTGGCATCGGCCCCGCCGGCGCGAAAGCTTTCACCGTTGATGTAGATGTGCCGCGCGTCGTAGAGCATGCGCGTGCGGCGGTCGAGCGCAACCTCGCGCAGCACGTCAGGTGCCTGGCCGCCTTCGCCGAACCAGACGTTGGCCTTCGGCTCGGTGAGCGATTCGCCCAGCGCGCGGTCGATCGCATCGGGGTCGCGCAGTGTGGCCTCGACAGCCTTGCGCGCGAAGTCCTGCAGCGCAACCGGCATCGCGGCCGGGGCCTCGACGGCGGGCTGCGACGGGTCGCGGTAGCGCGCGAGTTCGGCGGGGCCCGCGTCCTCCAAATCTTCCGCGTAAGCCTGTGCGACACGCGCCAGCAGGTCGGCGCCCAGTTCGCCCACGGCGCACGAGCGCAGCCCGATGGAGTACGTCATGCAGTCGTCGCCCACCGCCACGCCGTCGTGAGCGTACTTGGGCGGCAGGTACAGCATGTCGCCGGGCTCGAGCACGAAGGTCTGCTCGGGCACGAAGCTCTCGAGCACCTTGAGCGGCACGTCGGGCTGCAGCCGCAGGTCGGACTGCTTGCCGATGGACCAGCGGCGCTGGCCCTGCGCCTGCAGCAGGAACACGTCGTAGCTGTCGAAGTGCGGACCGACCCCGCCCGTGTCGCTCGCGTAGCTGATCATCAGGTCGTCCAGGCGGGCATCGGGCAGGAAGCGGAACTGCCGCAGCAGGTCGTGCACGCCGTCGTGGTGCAGGTCGACACCCTGCACGAGCATCGTCCAGCCCGGCTGCTTCAGCGGCGGCAGCGCGCGCCGGGGCAGCGGGCCGTGCTTGAGCGACCAGCCGGCCTTGCCATGCCGGATCAGGCGGGACTCGACCCCCTCCCGCTCCGCCAGCGCAAAGAGCGCGGAGCGGTCGATCGGCGGCACCATCGAGGGAACGGCCTGCCGGATCAGCAGGGGTTTCTTTTGCCAGTACCGGCGCATGAACTGCGCGGGACTCAGGCCGCCAAGCAAGGGCAGCGGTTGATTGATCTCCATGGGAGAATTCTGCAATGGAAATCTCTGAACAATGCGTGGTCGGCCTGACCTGGACCATGAAAGACACGCTCGGCGATGTGCTGGACGTGCTCGACGAGCCGGTGGAATTCATGGTGGGCGGCGACGACCTCTTCGACGTGATCGAGGCCGCCCTGCAGGGCCATGAGCCTGGCGCGCGCGTCCAACTGCAGATCGAGCCCGAGCAGGGCTTCGGCGACTTCAACGACCAGTTGCTCTTCCTGGAGCCGCGCAAACTGTTCCCCGAAGGCACCGAGGAAGGCATGACCTTCGACGGCTCGGCCTTGCCCAAGGGCGTGAGCGAGGCCATGCCCAAGGACGCGATCTACACGGTGGCCGAAATCTATCCCGACCACCTCGTGCTCGACGGCAACCACCCGCTGGCGGGCATCGCGATCCGCCTGGACATCACGGTGCGATCGGTGCGCGAGGCGACCGAAGAAGAAGTCGGCCGAGGCTCAGCCGGTACCGCCTTCTTCAAGGTGCCGCCGATGGCGCCGGGCAACCAGATGCTGCACTGACACCACGCCATCCCACAAAGCAAAAGCCGGGCACTGCCCGGCTTTTGCTTTGTGGCGCGCGGCCGACCGCCTACAGGCGAGAGATGTGCCCGTTGTCGATGCGCACACGGTCGCCGATGCGCAGGTCGCCCGGGCTTTGCACGTCGAAGGCGCGGTAGCCGCCGCGGTCGGTCTGCACCGAGACGCGATAGCTCTCGTAGGCGCGCGGCCCGTTCTGCTGGGCCTCGATGGCGTTGCCCAGCAAGGCGCCGCCCACGAGGCCGAGGGCCGTGGCTGCGGCACGGCCGTTGCCATGTCCGAACTGGTTGCCCACCACGCCGCCGAGCAGGCCTCCTGCCACGGCGCCGCCGCCCGTCGTGCCGACGCCTGCGGTTTCGCTGCGCAGCACCTCGATGTTGGCCACGTGGCCGTACTCGACGTAGGCCGCTTCCTGGTAGTGGATCGCGCGTGGCGGCGCTTGATAGGGGTAGCGCGAAGTCTGGTAGACCGGGGCCGGCGCGACACAGGCCGTGAGCGTGGCCAGTGCGAGCACGGACGCGGTGACGGAAATGAAGCGCATTGAGATGTTCATGAAAGAGGCTCCTCGAAGAAAACAGCACGCGCCCGGACGGGCGGCATGCCCGCCGTGTCTAACGTCCCAGCCGAAGCCGCGATGACGAAAGACACACGCTGAAACCTTCGAGGCGAACCGCGCGCCGGCAGTTCCGCGCTTTACGCCTTGGATACTCAGGTGCCCTTCAGCTTTGCGGGGCCACAAGCACTCAGTGCTTGCCGGTCGAACCGTAGCCGCCCTCGCCGCGTTGCGAAGCTGCAAATTCGGTGACCACCTGAAACTGGGCCTGCACCACCGGCACGATGACCAACTGCGCGAGCCGTTCCATCGGCTGCAGCACGAAGGGCGTGCTGCTGCGGTTCCAGGCGCTGACCTTCAGCTCGCCCTGGTAGTCGCTGTCGATCAGCCCGACAAGGTTGCCCAGGACGATGCCGTGCTTGTGGCCCAGGCCCGAGCGCGGAAGGATCAGCGCCGCATAGGCCGGATCGGCCAGATGGATCGCGATGCCGGTGCCCACCAGCTGCCAGGCATTGGGTTCGAGCGTGACCGGGGCGTCAAGGCAGGCCCGCAGGTCGAGGCCGGCGCTTCCGGGCGTGGCATACGCGGGCAATTGATCCACCATGCGTGGATCGAGGATTCGGACGTCGACTTTCACTGACTTGCTGCCTTCTTACTTCTGTTGCTGTTCTTTTTGCTTGCGGGCGGCTTCTTCGAGCACCTGCTGCCACTTGGCGACGCCGGGTCTCAGGTTGAGGCCCTTGAGAAAGCGCTTGCCGAACCAGGCCGCCGCGGCGGCGCCCAGGACGAGCACGGAGAGCGGCACGCCGATGGCCCACAGCACGAGGAAGACCATCGCCCCCATGCCGGCCAGCACCTTGAGCGTGCCCGGGGGGATGGCCTTGGTGCCGTCAGTCTTCGCGGCCTCGCCAGCCGGCGATTCACGCCGCGTGGCGACGGTGCCCTGCGCGCCGGGCAAAGGCGTCATGCCGACGTCCAGCCCGTGCTCGGACTCCTTGCCCGGGATGCGGGCAGACTGGCTGGCCCGCGCCGACAGCTGCTCCACGTAACGGGCGAAATCGCCGTTGGGGGGTGTGTTGGATTCGGTGTTCATCAGGCCCTCCCATCTGGAAGCCGCGCGGCAATTTCGGTCATCAGCTCACGCGCCAGCCGGAGCTTGGGCGCGCGGGGCAGCTCGCGCGCGCCCTTGGCGTCCACCAGCAGCAGCGCGTTGTCGTCCTGCCCGAAAGTCAGCGGGCCGATGTTGCCCACGAGCAGCGGAATGCCCTTGCGCTCGCGCTTGGCCTTGGCGTGCTCGACGAGGTTTTCGCTCTCGGCGGCGAAGCCCACGCAGAACAGCTTTTTGGCCTGGGCGCGGTCGCTCTTGGCCACGGTGAGCAGGATGTCGGGGTTCTCGACGAAGTGCAGCACCGGCGTCTGGCCGCTGCCGTCCTTCTTGATCTTCTGGTCACTGTGGGTGGCAGGGCGCCAGTCGGCCACGGCGGCCGTCGCTACAAAAATGCTAGCAGCCTGCGCCGCACGGGTCGTGGCGTCGAGCATCTCCTGCGCCGACAGCACGTCGATGCGGCTCACGCCACGGGGCGTCGGAAGGTGCACCGGGCCGGCCACCAGCGTGACGTCGGCGCCGGCCTCGCGCGCTGCGCGGGCGATGGCGAAACCCATCTTGCCGGACGAGTGGTTGGTGATGCCGCGGATCGGGTCCAGCGCCTCGAAGGTCGGGCCCGCGGTGACCAGCACCTTCTGCCCCGCCAGCAGCTTGGGCTGAAAAAAGGCCGTGATGTCCTCGAGCAACTGCGCCGGTTCGAGCATGCGCCCGTCGCCGGTTTCACCGCAGGCCTGCCAGCCGCTGCCCACGCCCAGCACGGTCGCGCCGTCAACGGCCACCTGCATCAGGTTGCGCTGGGTGGCCGGATGGGCCCACATCTCGCGGTTCATGGCCGGTGCGATCAGCAGCGGCACGCGGTCGGTCGGGCGCGCCAGGCACAACAGGCTCAGCAATTCATCCGAACGCCCTTGCACCAGCCGCGCGATGAAATCGGCGCTGCAGGGCGCCAGCACGATCGCGTCGGCCTCGCGGCTCAGGTTGATGTGCGGCATGTTGTTGGGTTCGCGCGCGTCCCACTGCGAGGTGTAGACGGTGCGCCCCGAGAGCGCCTGCATGGTGACCGGCGTCATGAACTGCTCGGCCGCCTCGGTCATGACGACCTGCACCGTGGCGCCCGCCTTCACGAGCAGGCGGCACAGCTCGGCCGATTTGTAGCAGGCGATGCCCCCTGTGAGTCCGAGGACGATGTGTTTGCCGGCGAGATCTTGCATGGGACATATTGTTGCTCACATACCGACAAGATCAGGAATGGGATGGCCTTGGGCCGAAGAGGCACAAAGGGGACACCTATAATCGCAATTTCCCACTGCCCGGATTCACGCATCCGGAACTGGCATGACCAAATTTGTCTTCGTCACCGGTGGTGTCGTATCTTCCCTTGGCAAGGGAATCGCCTCCGCCTCGCTCGCCGCGATCCTCGAATCGCGCGGCCTCCAAGTCACCCTCATCAAGCTCGATCCGTACATCAACGTCGACCCCGGCACGATGTCACCGTTCCAGCATGGCGAGGTGTTCGTCACCGATGACGGCGCCGAGACCGACCTGGACCTCGGCCACTACGAGCGCTTCATCAATACGCGGATGCGCAAGGCCAACAACTTCACGACCGGTCAGATCTACAAGACCGTGCTCGAGAAGGAACGTCGCGGCGACTACCTCGGCAAGACCGTGCAGGTCATTCCGCACATCACGAACGAGATCCAGGAATACATCAAGCGCGGCGCCGGCATCGGCACCCCGCACGAAGTCGACGTGGCCATCGTCGAAATCGGCGGCACCGTGGGCGACATCGAGTCGCTGCCCTTCCTCGAAGCCGTGCGCCAGATGAGCCTGCGCAACGGCCCGAACAACTCGGCCTTCGTACACCTGTCGTACGTGCCCTGGATCGCCGCCGCCGGCGAGCTCAAGACCAAGCCGACGCAGCACACGGCCAAGGAACTGCGCGCCATCGGCATCCAGGCCGACGTTCTGCTGTGCCGCGCCGACCGCCCGATTCCCGACGACGAGCGCGCCAAGATCTCGCTGTTCTCGAACGTGCCCGAATGGGGCGTCATCTCGATGTGGGACGTCGACACCATCTACAAGGTGCCCCGCATGCTGCACGAACAGGGCCTCGATGGACTGATCTGCGACAAGCTGCGCATCAACACCCCGCCGGCCAAGCTCACGCGCTGGGACGACCTGGTGTACGAGGTCGAGCATCCGCAACAGGAAGTCTCGATTGCCATGGTCGGCAAGTACGTCGACCTGTCGGACAGCTACAAGTCGCTCAACGAGGCGTTGCGCCACGCCGGCATGAAGAACCATGCGCGCGTGAAGATCGACTACATCGATTCCGAAACCATCTCCGCGCAAGACGTCTCGCGCCTGGCGAAATACGACGCCATCCTCGTGCCCGGCGGCTTCGGCCAGCGCGGCGTCGAAGGCAAGATCTCGGCCGCCCGCTTCGCCCGCGAATCGAAGGTGCCCTACCTGGGCATCTGCCTGGGCATGCAGGTGGCCACCATCGAGTACGCCCGCCATGTGGCCGGCCTCAAGAACGCCAACAGCACCGAGTTCGATCCCGAAACGCCCACCCCGGTGATCGCGCTGATCACCGAGTGGAAGGATGCCGACGGCACCGTGAAGACGCGCGACGAGAAGTCCGACCTCGGCGGCACCATGCGCCTTGGCGCGCAGAGCTCCGACGTCTCGCCCGGCACGCTGGCGCACAGCATCTACGGCGACGTGGTCACCGAGCGCCACCGCCACCGCTACGAAGCCAACGTCAACTACCTCGACGAACTGCGCACTGCCGGCCTCGTGATCTCGGCGCTCACGCAGCGCGAGCACCTGACCGAAATCGTCGAGCTGCCGCAGGACGTGCACCCGTGGTTCATGGGCGTGCAGTTCCACCCCGAGTTCAAGTCGACCCCGTGGGGCGGCCATCCGCTCTTCAACGCCTTCATCAAGGCGGCGCTCGACCACAAGGACAAGGGCGCGGGCAGCACGAGCAAGACGCTCAAGGCCGTGGCATGAAGCTCTGCGGGTTCGACATCGGGCTGGACCAGCCCTTCTTCCTGATCGCCGGCCCCTGCGTGGTCGAATCCGAACAGCTGCAAATGGACACGGCCGGCACGTTGAAGGAAATCACGGCGTCGCTGGGCATCCCGTTCATCTTCAAGAGCAGCTTCGACAAGGCCAACCGCTCCTCGGGCACCAGCTTTCGCGGCCCGGGCCGCGACAAGGGCCTCGAAATTCTGGCCAAGGTGAAACGCGAACTCGGCCTGCCCGTGCTGACCGACGTGCACACCCATGAAGACATCACCGAGGCCGCCAAGGTGGTCGACGTGCTGCAGACGCCCGCCTTCCTGTGCCGCCAGACCGACTTCATCCACGCCGCGGCGCAGTCGGGCAAGCCGGTGAACATCAAGAAGGGCCAGTTCCTCGCGCCACACGACATGAAGAACGTGATCGACAAGGCGCGCGCTGCCGCAAGAGAAGCCGGCCTGGACGAAAACAGCTTCATGGCCTGCGAACGCGGCGCCAGCTTCGGCTACAACAACCTCGTCTCGGACATGCGCTCGCTCGCGATCATGCGCGAGACGAAAGCACCCGTGGTGTTCGACGCCACGCACTCGGTGCAGCTGCCTGGCGGCCAGGGCACCAGCTCCGGCGGCCAGCGCGAGATGGTGCCGGTGCTCTCGCGCGCGGCCGTGGCCGTGGGCGTGGCCGGTCTCTTCATGGAGACCCACCCCGACCCGAACAAAGCCCTGAGCGACGGCCCCAACGCCGTGCCGCTCAAGCACATGAAGGCCCTGCTGGAGACGCTCGTCGCGCTCGACCGGGTCACCAAGAAGAACGCATTCCTAGAGGACAGTTTTCAAGCATGAGCAGCGGTTACGTCATTGCCCACGTCGAGGTCACGAATCCGACGCAGTACGAGGAATACAAGAAGTGGTCGAGCGTCGCGATGCAGGCGCACGGCGCCGAAGTCTGCGTGCGTGGCGGGCAGGTGCAGCCGCTCGAAGGCGACTGGAAGCCCACCCGCGTCGTCGTGCTCAAATTCCCCAGCTTCGAGCAGGCCAAGGCCTTCTACGAAACACCCGAATACCTGAAGGCGCGTGAAGCGCGTGCCGGTGCCGCCATCATGAACATGATCGCGGTCGAAGGCCTTTGATTCCGTTTTTTGCCAGCCCACTCCACCAAGAGACCCAGAGAAAGAGATAGAGATGAGTGCAATCGTTGACATCGTCGGCCGCGAAATTCTCGACAGCCGAGGCAACCCCACCGTCGAGTGCGACGTGCTGCTCGAATCGGGCACCATGGGCCGTGCGGCCGTGCCCTCGGGCGCATCGACCGGCTCGCGCGAGGCCATCGAGCTGCGCGACGGCGACAAGGCCCGCTACCTCGGCAAGGGCGTGCTGAAGGCCGTCGAGAACATCAACACCGAGATCTCGGAAGCCGTGCTGGGCCTGGACGCCAGCGAACAGGCCTTCCTCGATCGCACGATGATCGATCTGGACGGTACCGACAACAAGGCCCGCCTGGGCGCCAACGCCACCCTCGCCGTCTCGATGGCCGTGGCCCGCGCCGCGGCCGAAGAGTCGGGCCTGCCGCTGTACCGCTACTTCGGCGGCATGGGCGGCATGCAGCTGCCGGTGCCGATGATGAACGTCATCAACGGTGGTGCGCACGCCAACAACAGCCTGGACCTGCAAGAGTTCATGATCATCCCCGTGGGCGCCAAGAGCTTCCGCGAGGCTGTACGCTACGGCGCCGAAGTGTTCCACGCACTGAAGAAGATCCTGGGCGACCGCGGCATCAGCACCGCCGTGGGCGACGAAGGCGGCTTCGCTCCCAGCGTCGAGAGCCACGAAGCAGCCATCCAGCTGATCCTGGAAGCCATCGACAAGGCCGGCTACACCGCCGGTGAACAGATCGCCCTGGGCCTGGACTGCGCGGCCAGCGAGTTCTACAAGGACGGCAAGTACGTGCTGTCGGGCGAGAACCTCTCGCTCACGGCCGAGAGCTGGACCGACATGCTCGCGACCTGGGTCGACAAGTACCCGATCATCAGCATCGAAGACGGCATGCACGAAGGCGACTGGGACGGCTGGAAGCACCTGACCGAACGCCTGGGCAAGCGCGTGCAGCTGGTGGGCGACGACCTGTTCGTCACCAACACCAAGATCCTGCAGGAAGGCATCGACAAGGGCATCGCCAACTCGATCCTGATCAAGATCAACCAGATCGGCACGCTGACCGAGACCTTCGCCGCCATCGAAATGGCCAAGCGCGCGGGCTACACGGCCGTCATTTCGCACCGTTCGGGCGAAACCGAAGACAGCACCATCGCCGACATCGCCGTGGGCACCAACGCCGGCCAGATCAAGACCGGCTCGCTGTCGCGTTCGGACCGCATCGCCAAGTACAACCAGCTGCTGCGCATCGAAGAAGACCTCGGCGACATCGCTGTCTACCCGGGCCGCGGCGCGTTCTACAACCTCAAGTAGCGCCTCGCAGCCTGCATGCGCGCGCGCTTCGTCCCTCCTCTCATCCTGGTGCTGCTGCTGGTCATCCTGCAGTGGCAGCTGTGGAACGGGCGCGGCAGCGTGCGCGAGGTCGCCCAGCTGAGAACCCAATTGGGCGACCAGAAGGATGCCAACGCCAAGGCCGTGCTCAACAACGAGCGGCTCGCGTCCGAAGTCAATGACCTGAAAGACGGTCTCGAAATGGTCGAGGAGCGCGCCCGCGCGGAACTCGGCATGGTCAAACCGAACGAAGTCTTCGTGCAGATAGCGCGCTGATCCTTTCCTTCGCCGCTTCTCGATGCCAGAGCTTCTCTCGGCCTCCGCCTTTGCGCTGTGGGGCTCTCCCGTCACGTGGCTCGAACTGGTCGCCGCCGTGCTCGCGCTCGCGATGGTGGGCTGCAACATGCGCGAGATCCACTGGGGCTGGCCGCTGGCCATCGTCAGCTCGTTGCTCTACGTGGTGGTGTTCGCCAACGCGCGCATCTACGGCGATGCGGCACTCCAGGTCTTCTTCGCTTTCGTCGCCCTGTGGGGCTGGGCGCAATGGCTGCGCGGTTTTCGCGCCGACGGCAGCGCCTTGCGCGTCAGCCGGCTGTCGCCGCGTGGCACCGCCTGCGCCTTCGTGGCCTGCGCCATTGCGTGGCCCGTGGTCGCCCTCTTCCTGCGTCGCTTCACCAACACCGACGTGCCCTGGTGGGACGGCTTCGTCACCGGCCTGAGCCTGGTCGGGCAGTTCCTGCTCGGGCGCAAGTTCATCGAGAACTGGCTCGTGTGGCTGGCGGTGAACATGGTCAGCGTGGGCCTGTTCATTCACAAGGGCCTGTGGCTCACGACGGGGCTGTACGCGGTGTTCGCCGTGCTCAGCGTGGCCGGCTTCCTGGCATGGCGGCGACGCCTGCCAAAGGCCGCCACGAAGGCGATACCCGCATGACACCGAACCTGCCGACCGGCTGCGTCATCGCGCTCGTGGGTGCCGAGAGCACCGGCAAGACCGAGCTCTCGCGCGCCATCGCGCAGCGCCTGCAAGACCGCGGCATGCCCGTCACGCTCGTGGGCGAGTACCTGCGCGAATGGTGCGAGCGCGAAGGCCGCACGCCGCGCCCCGACGAGCAACAGGCCATCGCCGACGAACAGAGGCGTCGCATCGATGCCGCTGCCGCCACCGGGGTGGTCGTGGCCGACACCACGGCGCTCATGACGGCGGTCTACAGCGAGCAGCTGTTCGCCGACACCTCGCTCTACGACAGCGCCCTCGCCGCACAGCGGCGCTACGCCATCACCTTGCTCACCGCGCTCGACCTGCCCTGGGTGGCCGACGACATGCGCGACGGTCCGCATGCACGCCAGCCGACCGACACGCTGGTGCGCGCGGCGCTCACGCGCGCCGGGCTCTCGTATGCGGTGGTGCACGGCAACGGCGGTGAGCGGCTGGCGAATGCATGGAACGCGATCAACACCATCGCCGGCAACGAAGGCCGTGCCCACACGCGCACCCGCCGCGATGCGAAGCCCGCCTCGTGGACATGGCCTTGCGAGAAGTGTTCCGACCCGGAATGCGAACATAAGCTTTTCAGCGACCTGATGGCGCGCCGCGACCCGTCCTGAGACTTTTGGTTCGCAGGTGCTCGCGCGCCCTCTCCCCTTCACCGGAGACCCGATGCCCGTTTCGATTGCTGCACGCCTTGCCTCGCGCGCTCCCGCCGCCTTCTTCGCTCTGCTGCTGGCTGCTGCCGGCGCCGTGTCTGCAGCCCCCGTTGCCGCCACGGTCGAGAACGCCACCACCCCCACGGCCTGCGCCGAGGAAGACAACGTGTCGATGGTGCTGCGCGGCGATGGCATCCGCCGCATGCGCATCGAAGCGCTGCATCCGAGTTACCTCGGCAGCATCGGCAACGACGTCACCGCGCCCGATTTCTCGAACTGCAATTTCGACGGCGGCGCGCACCCCACCGACCCGGCGCACCGGTTCAAGAAGCGCACCGTCGTGCTGCTCGACAACGCGCAGTGGCGCATCGTCGGCATGACGCTGCCCACCTTCTGGCGACCGGCGCGCGTGCCCGTACAGGTCGGTGCGCGGCACGACCGCGGCTTTCACCTGCTGCAGGTGTTCAAGAAGGAGAACGGCAAGGCGCTCGAGGCCATCGTGCTCTACCCCTCCGACGGCTACTGGCGCCTCAAGCCGCTGCCCGAGGCCCGCTTCGGCGATGGCGTGTACGGCTCGTCGTTCCTGCTCGGCCCGGTCGAGCAGGCCGGGCGGCCGGTGGTGAACATCGCGTCGATTCGCGTCGTGCAGCAGCCGCTCGCCATCCATCTGAACTTCGCCGACGGCGGCAAGGCCGTGGCGCGCGTGACCGAAATCAGCCGCACCCGCACTGCGCTCGACGTGACGCTCTCCCAACCCACGGCGAGCGCCAAGCAGCCTTTCGCGGTGCTGCGTTCGATGTACGTCACGCCCGACAACGCCGACATGAACGAGGTGCGCTGGCAAGCCTCGCCGCAGGCCGTCGAACAGGTGCTGCCGCTGCCCGAGGTGAAGACGCTGAACGCCACGCAGGTGCGCTTCGGCCGCAGCCTGCCTTCGAAGCACAACACGAGCGCGCCCGACATGGCGTTCAGCGGCTTCGACAGCGAAGCACGCTGATCGCAGCCCTAGCCCGCGCGCCGCACCTCGCCGGGCGTGACGCCCAGGCTGCCTGGGACCCGGACGGCGAGCCCGAGAGTTCGATGGCCACTTGCGCGGGCTCGGGACGGCTGTTCGTGAAGCAGGCGCGCGAGGCGCAACTCGACGCGGCCTTTCCGGATTTCCTGATGGGGATGTTCGATCGCGCACTGCGCGCGGGCCTGGGCAACGAGCGCCTGGCCGCGATGGTCAAGGTGCTGCGGCAGCCGCAGCCGCAGCCCGCTTGAACCGCGTCGCGCTTACTGGACGACCGGGCTGCCCGGCAGCTGGTCGCTCGGCGGCTTGAACAGCTGCGCGGTGTCGATCGCGTCGAAGCGGTACTGCTTGCCGCAGAAGTCGCAGCCGACCTCGATGTCGCCGCGCTCGGCGAGGATTTCCTCGGCCTCTTTCACGCCGAGCCCGCGGATCATCTGCGCCACGCGCTCGCGGCCGCAGGTGCAGGCGAAGTGCGGGCCGAGCAGGCCGGCCTGCGGTTCGAAGCGCAGCAGCTTCTCCTCCCAGAACAGGCGGCGCAGGATGGTCTCGATGTCGAGCGTGAGCAGCTCGTCGCGCGTGAGGCTCGACGCAAGGATCGAGATGCGGTTGTATTCCTCGTTGCGGCCGATGCGGTCTTCGCTGGCCTGGTCGCGGTCCTTGTCGGAAGTGCCTTCGAGGTTGCCCTCGCCCTTCACCGGCAGGCGCTGGATCAGCAGGCCGGCCGCCACCTTGTCGTCGGCCGCGAGCACCAGCGTGGTGTCGAGCTGCTCGCTTTGCAGCATGTAGTGCTGCAGCACGTCGCTGAGCTTGCCCAGCTTCTGGCCGTCGTCGCCGAACAGCGGCACGACGCCCTGGTACGGCGTGGCGCCCGGAAGCTTGTCCTTCGGGTCGAGCGTGATCGCGCAGCGGCCCTTGTTGTTGACGTTGACCATGTCGGGCAGGCGCGCGTCGGCCGGCAGGTCGCCGATCACCTTGGCGGTGGCGCGCAGGCTCAGGTCGGGCTTGGCCTCGGCCACGGCCACCTTCACGGGGCCGTCGCCGAAGATCTGCAGGATCAGCGCGCCGTTGAACTTGATGTTGGACTGCATCAGCGTGGCCGCAGCCGTCATCTCGCCGAGCAGTTCGGCCACCGGCGGCGGGTACGGGCCGGTGGCGGTGTTGGAGGCGCGCCGCGCAAGGATCTCCTGCCACGCATCCGTCAGGCGCACGATCATGCCGCGCACCGGCAGGCCATCGAACAGGAATTTGTGCAGCTCGCTCAAAACGGAATCTTTCTCTCAGTGCCTGCGCGGGTCAGGCGATTTTCTTGAGGCCCTTCGCGAAGCGATGGGCGTTTTCGACGTAGTGCTCGGCGCTTTGCCGCAGCTTGGCGGCGGCGGCATCGTCGAG
Source organism: Variovorax sp. Root473 (assembly GCF_001426505.1). Taxonomy (GTDB): domain Bacteria; phylum Pseudomonadota; class Gammaproteobacteria; order Burkholderiales; family Burkholderiaceae_C; genus Variovorax. Next base: position 231,059 of record NZ_LMEV01000019.1, on the reverse strand, counting down.
CGTGCGCACCACCTTGGCGGGTGAGCCGATGATGAGGGAATTGTCGGGAAACTCCTTGCCCTCGGTCACGACGCTGCCGGCGCCAACGATCGAATTGCGGCCGATCCTGGCGTTATTCAAGACCACGGCCTGGATGCCGATCAGCGAGTTGTCGCCGATGGTGCAGCCGTGCAGCATCACCTGGTGCCCCACCGTCACGTTGTCGCCGATGGTCAGCGGGCAGCCGATGTCGGCGTGCAGCACCGACAGGTCCTGGATGTTGCTGTTGCGGCCGATGGTCAGCACCTCGGTGTCGCCGCGCAGCACGGCGCCGAACCAGACGCTCGCGTTCTGCGCCAGTTCGACGTTGCCCATGACCTGGGCGCTGTCCGCGACCCATGCACCTTCGCCAAGGCGCGGGGCCACACCATCCAATTCATAAATCGCCATCGTGGTTGTCTCCGGAGGGGCAAAACTAGAATTGTAGGGATGCACCCCCGATTGAGCGCGCTGGCCGCGCTGCGCCTGACAGACCCCGACGCCAAGGTAGCGGCAACACGCGCCACAGCTGCACAGGCAGCTACCGTTTCCATAGCACTCGAGCCCCTGCGCACGCCCGGCGACGATGTGGACGTGCCGGGGCGTCCCGAGCGCCCGCTGCGCGTGGCCGCCACCGCCGTGCAGAAGCGCTCGCCCTTCACGCCCGAAGGCCGCGCCGCGCTGATCCATTCGATCTGCCACATCGAGTTCAACGCAATCAACCTGGCGCTCGATGCCGTGTGGCGCTACGACGGCATGCCCGAGGCCTACTACCGCGACTGGCTGCGCGTGGCCGACGAGGAGGCGCAGCACTTCACGATGCTGCACACGCACCTGCAGGCCATGGGCTGGCGCTACGGCGACTTTCCGGGCCACGACGGCCTGTGGAACATGTGCGAGAAGACGAAGGACGACGTGCTGGCGCGCATGGCCCTGGTGCCGCGCACTCTGGAGGCGCGCGGGCTCGACGCCACGCCGCTGATCCAGTCCAAGCTCAAGCGCGTGAACACGCCCGACGCGCTGCGTGCGGTGGAAATCCTCGACGTCATCCTGCGCGACGAAGTGGGCCACGTCGCCATCGGCAACCACTGGTATCGCTGGCTGTGCGAGCGCGCCGGAATCGACGCCGAAGCCAACTACCCGGCCCTGGTGGCGCGCTACGACGCGCCGCGCCACAAGCCGCCCTTCAACCTCGAAGCCCGCAGCCGGGCGGGCTTCAGCCCCGCAGAGCTGCAGGCGCTGACCGATTCCCGCCCCGAATGATTCTCGTGATGACCGATGTGATTTCCGACCAGACCTGGTCACGCGCCGAACTGCAGGCTGGCCTGCAGGGCCGCGACACGCCGCCGCACTTCGAACGCTGCCACTTCGACGAGGCCGACCTGTCGCGCCTGGACCTGCGCGGCGCTCAGTTCACGCTGTGCAGCTTCGCCGAAACCTCCTTCGACCGCGCGCAGCTGGCCGACACGCGCTGGGTCGGCTGCCGCGCGCGCCAGGCCGACTTCGGCCTGGCCGACCTCACGAACGCGCGCTTCCAGGATTGCGACCTGAACAACACGCAGTGGGCGCGCGCCAAGCTGGCCTCGGCGCTCTTCACGGGCGTGAAGCTCACGGGCGCGCACCTCGGCGAGGTGTCGGCGCTGGGCGTCGTGTTCAAGGATTCGCTGCTGGTCGACGCGCACCTGCGCGGCCTGTCGTTCCGCAAGCAGACGCTCGCGCAGCTCGACCTCTCGGAGGCCGACCTGTCGGGCTGCGACTTCCGCGAGACCATCTTCGAAGGCGGCAGCCTGCGCAACGCGCACCTGACGCTCGCGCGCTTCGAAGGCGCCGACCTGCGCGACGTGGACCTGGGCGGCCTGCGGCTGGCCAACGCCGCGCCGTTCAAGGGCGCGACCATCTCCCACCGGCAGGCCGCCGCGCTGGTCGAGGAACTGGGCCTGCGCGTCGTCTAAGTCGCGGGAGGGTCAGGACGTCGCGGTGCGGCTGTGCACCACCAGCTTCGGCGTGAAGTACTGCAGCACCTCGCCGCGCTGGTTGCGCGTCTGGCAGCGCATCGTGACCATCGCGCGGCCGGGCTTGGAGCGCGAGGGCGTGATGTCGACCACCTCGCTCAGCACATGCAGCACGTCGCCAGGGCGCGTGGGCTTGGGCCACTGCAGCTCGCCGCCCGAGCCGATGATGCCGTCCGCCAGCGGGATGCCGCTGTCGACCAGCAACTTCATCGTGAGCGCCGCCGTGTGCCAGCCACTTGCGGCCAGCCCGCCGAAGAAGGTGCGCTTCGCGGCCTCGTCGTCGAGGTGAAAAGGCTGCGGGTCGAACTGCTGCGCGAAGGCCTTGATCTGTGCCGCGTCGAGCAGGTGTTCGCCGCTCTGGAAACGGTCGCCGACCTTCAGGTCTTCGAGATACAACAGCGTGGCCATGGGAGTCTCCTTGTTACGTTGCCCGTCATTCTCGGGCGATCAGACGCGCTCGAGGATGGTCGCAATGCCCTGCCCGCCGCCGATGCATTGGGTCGCGAGCGCATAACGGCCGTTTTCGCGCGCCAGCAACGAAGCCGCCTTGCCCGTGATGCGCGCGCCGGTGGCGCCCAGCGGATGGCCGATGGCCAGGCCGCCGCCGTCGAGGTTCACGGTGGCCGGGTCGAGCCCGAGGTCGCGGATGCAGGCCAGCGCCTGCGACGAAAAAGCTTCGTTGATCTCGACCACGTCGAGGTCGGCCACGCTCAGGCCCGCGCGTGCGAGCGCCTTGCGCGTAGCGGGAATCGGACCGATGCCCATGACGGCCGGGTCGACGCCCACGGTCGCGAACGAGCGGATGCGCGCCAGCGGCTTCAGGCCGTGCTTCGCGGCGAAGGCGTCGCTGGTGACCAGCACCACGGCCGCGCCGTCGGTCAGCGGCGACGAGGTGCCGGCCGTGACCACGCCATCAGCGCGAAACGCGGGCTTGAGATTGGCCAGCGCCTCGGCCGAGGTCGAGGGGCGGATGCAGCCGTCGGCATCGATCACTTCACCGGAGGCCAGGCGCACCGGCACGATTTCGCCGGCCAGCCGGCCCTGCGCGCGCGCTTCGGTCGCCTTGCGGTGCGACTCGACGGCCAGCGCTTCCTGGTCGGCGCGGCTCACGTTCCAGCGCTGCGCGACGTTCTCGGCGGTCTCGCCCATGGAGATGTAGGCGTCAGTGTTCGCCAGCAGCTCGGGGCTGGGCGAGAAGTTGAAGCCGCCCTGCGGCACCATCGTCATCGACTCCACGCCCACGCACAGGAAGGCGTCGCCCATGCCCGCCTCGATCTGTGCGGCGGCGATGTGCACGGCCTGCATCGACGAACCGCAGAAGCGGTTCACCGTCATGCCGCCCACTTCGTGCGGCAGCCCGGCCAACAGTCCGACGATGCGCGCGAGGTTGTTGCCCTGCGAGGCCTCTGGATAGGCGCAGCCCAGGATGATGTCTTCGAGCAGCGCGGGGTCGAGGTCGGTGCGCTGCAGCAGGCCCTGCACCACGCCGGCGGCGAGCGTGTCGGGGCGCACTTCGGCCAGCGCGCCCTTCTTCGCGAAGTGGAACGGGGAACGGGCGTAGGCGGAAATCACGGCTTTCATGAGAACACTCCTTGGAGAAAAACTACCTTCCAATCGGTAGGCTTCAGGGGTCAAAAAAAGGCACGCCTCGCGTGCCGTGGTGAAACGGATCGGTCAGTCGAGCGGCAGTGCGCGCCTCAATTGCGCGATGGCGTCGTCGAAGTCTTCGACGCGGCCCGTCATGCGCGACGCGAGCAGCGCGCCCTGGCACGACGAGAACACGAAGGCCGCGAGCGAGGCCACGGGATTGTCTTTCTGCGCCTGCGCGGGCACCAGCGCGCCAAGCACGCCGGTGAGCCACATCACCTGCGTGTGGCGCAGGGCCTGCACGGCCTGGCGCAGGTCTTCGTTGATGCAGTCCCAGCCCGGCGCCAGCGCGCCCGCCGGGCACAGGCCCGAGCCGGCCTTCAGCGTGTTGCGGTACATGCGGAAATACGATTCGAGCGCGTCCTTGGGCTCGCGCGCACGCGCCGCCACCCAGTCCTTGAAGCCCTGCGTGGCGCCCTGGATCACCGCGATGCCCAGCGCTTCCTTGGTGGGAAAGTGGTGGTACAGGCTTGCCTTGCGCACGCCCACCGCGTTGGCCACGTCCTGGAAGCTGAAGCCCAGGTACGAACGGGTTTCGATGAGCCCGCGCGCCACCGCGAGGATCTGATCGCGGGTGCCGCCGGGGGCCAGGGTGGAAGCGTCGTGCATCTACCTACTATAAGGTAGGCAAACCCGTCCCTGCAAGCGCCGGGGTCAATCGGCCTTGATGCCCGCGGCCTTCACGATGCGGCCGTTGCTCTCGAACTCGCTGGCGATTTCCTTGGCGAAGGCGGCCGGCGTGCCCGGGGCAGGCACGTTGTCGGTGGCCGTGAGCTTGGCGCGCAGCTCGGGACTGGCGAGCGCCTTGTTGATCTCGGCGTTGTACTTGGCCACCAGCGCCGCGGGCGTGCCCGCGGGCGCGAAGACGCCGAACAGCGAATGGATGTTGGCCGCGCTGTAGCCCAGCTCGGCCAGCGTGGGCACCTGCGGCAGGCTCTCCAGGCGCGCGGGCGCGCCCGCCGCCAGCGGGCGCAGCTTGCCCGACTGGATGTGCGCCGACAGCGTCGGGCTGGCGTTGGTCGACAAAATTTCGAACTGCCCGCTCAGCGCATCGTTGAGCTGCTGGCCGCCGCCCTTGTAGGGCACGTGCGTGATGTCCACGCCGGCCGCCGCGCGCACCTGCTCGAGCACGATGTGGCCGAGCGAGGCCGGCCCCGACGTGGCCCAGCGCACCGCGCCGGGCTGCGCCTTGGCTTCCGCAATCAGCGCGCGGAAATCCTTCGCCTTGCTGGCGGGCGTGGCCACCAGCAGCACAGGCGAATACATCACGCTGGCCACCGGCACGATGTCCTTCAGCGGGTCGAACGGCAGCCTGCCCAGGTGCGGGCTCAGCACCAGCGGGCTGATGGCCGAGAAGCCCAGCGTCGCGCCATCGGGCGCAGCCTTGGCCACGGCGTCCATGCCGATGGCGCCGCTCGCGCCCGCGCGGTTGTCGACGATCACCGTGGCGCCCAGTTGCGTGGCGAGCCGGTCGCCGAGCGCGCGGGCGACCACGTCGCTCACGCCGCCCGCCGGGTAGGCCACGATGAGCCGCACGGTGCGCGGCACGGTCTGCGCGTGCGCGCCGCTGGCCGCGCACAATGCTGCGGCGGCGAGCAGCCGGGTCGTGGTGCGGCGCGAGTGCTTGGAGGCGGCGAGGAAGTTCATGGTGTCAATGAGAAACATGCGTCGAAGGAAAAGAAGATCGGTCAGTCCAGCTGCAGCTTGCGCTCGCGGATCAGCCTGGACCATTTCTCATTGTCCGCCTTGACGAAAGCCGCAAACGCCGCCGGGCCGAGCGGATGCACCTCGGCACCGGCCGTTGCGAACTTGGCCTTGATCTCGGGCGTCGCCAGGGCCTTGGCGAGTTCAGCCGACAGGCGATCAACCACGTCCTTCGGCATGTTGGCCGGGCCGACCAGTCCCTGGAAGCCGACCGACTCCATGCCCGCGAGGCCCAGTTCTTTCACCGTCGGCACATCGGGCAGCTGCGGGTCGCGCACCGGACCGGTCACCGCCAGCGCCTTGAGCTTGCCGCCCTTCACTTGCGGCAGCAGCACGCTGCCTGCGTCGATGAGGATCTGCGTCTGCCCGCCGAGCAGGTCCTGCACCGCGGGCGCGCTGCCCTTGTACGGCACGTGCGTCATGTCCAGGCCCGTCACCTGGTTCATGAGCTCGCCGTTGAGGTGCGTCGAGGTGCCGTTGCCGCCCGAGGCGAAGTTGACCTTGCCGGGCTGGCCTTTGGCCCATGCCACGAACTCCTTGAGGTTCTTCGCCGGATGGTCGGGCCGCGTCACCGCGATGTAGCTGCCCTGGCTGATCTGGCCGATGTAGGTGAACTGCTTGATCGGGTCGTACGGTGGCTTGCTCTGCAGGTACGGCGCGATGGCGAAGGGGCCGGTGTTGGCCAGCAGCAGCGTGTAGCCGTCGGCCGGCTGGCGCGTGAGCTCGGTGGCCGCGATCATGCCGCTGGCGCCCGGCTTGTAATCGACCACCAGCTGCTGCTTGAGCGCTTCCTGCAGCGGCACCTGCACCGTGCGTGCCGCGAAGTCGATGCCGCCACCGGGCGGGTAGCCGACGATCAGGCGGATGGGCTTGGCGGTCGGAAAGCCCTGCGCGAATGCGGCGCCGCCCACGGCCAGCAGTGCGGCCGCGAACAGGGTGGTTGCTGTCTTCTTGTTCATGAAGGGTGTCTCCTGCTTTTTGTGGAAAACCGCGCGTCCTCAGCCGCGCGGATGGTGCTGCGCGTGCAGCTGCTTCAGGCGCTCGCGCGCCACATGCGTGTAGATGGTGGTGGTCGAGATGTCGGCATGGCCCAGCAGCAGCTGCACCGCGCGCAGGTCGACCCCGTGGTTCAGCAGGTGCGTGGCGAAGGCGTGGCGCAGCGTGTGCGGCGACAGCGGCACATGGATGCCTGCAGCCGCGGCCTGCTTCTTCACGATGACCCAGAACATCACGCGCGTCATGCCCGCGCCGCGCGCGGTCACGAACAGGTCGGGCGTCTGCTGGCCGTCGAGGATCACGGGGCGCGACTCCTCCAGGTAGCGCTCGATCCAGCGCCGCGCCTCGCCGCCGAAGGGCACGAGGCGTTCCTTGTTGCCCTTGCCGAGCACGCGCAGCACGCCGTCGTTGAGGCTCATGTCGATCACTTTCAACGCGACCAGTTCGCTCACGCGCAGGCCGCTGGCGTACATCAGCTCGAGCATCGCGCGGTCGCGCAGGCCGAGCGGGCTCTGGACATCGGGCGCGGCCAGCAGGTCGTCGACCTGCTTCTCGGACAGCGTCTTGATGGCGCGCGGCATCTGGCGTGCGGGCATGAGGCGGATGCTCGGATCGGCCGTGATGCGGCGCTCGCGCAGCGCCCAGCGGTAGTAGCGCTTGAACACCGTGAGCCGCCGGTTCGCCGAGGTCGCCTTGCCCTTGGTGGACAGGCGCACGCCCATGTAGGCCTGCAGGTCGGTCTCGCGCGCGGCATCGAGCCCCATGCCGCCCCGCTGTTCGCGCAGCCACTGCGCGAACAGCGCGAGGTCGCGGCGGTAGGCGGCCAGCGTGTTCTTCGACAGCCCGTCCTCGAGCCAGAGGGCGTCGATGAAGGTGTCGATGTCGGCGGTGGGGGGAGCGGCGGCGGCCTCGGTCATGCGGTGCAAGATAACAAAAGAAAAAGCCGCCCGGAACGCGGGCGGCTTTTGTGGGGGAGCGAAGCCGGTCAGTCGAGCTTGAGGTTCTGCTTCTTCACGACCTGCTTGTAGACGTCGAACTCGGCCTTGATCTGCGCCGAGAACTGGTCGGGCGTGTTGGCCACGATCAGCGAGCCGGTGTCTTCGATGCGCTTCTTCACGGCCGGATCTTCCACCGCCTTCTTCACGCCGGCGTTGATCTTGTCGACCACTTCCTTCGGCAGGCCCTTCGGGCCAAGGATGCCGTAGTAGGCCATGCGGTTGACCGGCTCCAGGCCGACTTCCTTGAAGGTCGGCACGTTCGGCAGGCCGGCCACGCGCGTCGGGGCCGACACCACGATCGGCACCAGGCGGCCGCTCTGGATGAAGGGCATGGCCGAGGGCAGGTTGTCGAAGATGATCGGCACCTGACCGGCCACCACGTCGTTCAGCGCCGGGCCCGCGCCGCGGTACGGGATGTGCGTGACGAAGGTCGTGGTCAGGCTCTTGTACAGCTCCATCAGCAGGTGGCCAATGCCGCCCGTTCCCGACGAGGCGTACGAATACTTGCCCGGGTTCTTCTTCAGCTCGGCCACGAACTCGGCGTAGTTCTTGGCGGGGAAGCTCGGGTTCACGGCGATCACGTTCGGCGTGGCCGCGATGTTGATGATCGGCGTGAAGTCGGTGATCGGGTCGTACGGCGTCTTCGGGTTGATGGCCGGGTTGGCCGCCGTGCTCGACACCGTCGCCACGCCCAGCTTGTAGCCGTCGGCCGGCGCGCGCGCGGTTTCGGCTGCGCCCACGATGCCGCCGCCACCGGCGCGGTTGATCACCACCACGGGCTGGCCCAGCACCTTGCCCAGCGGATCGGCGATCACGCGCGCCACGATGTCCGTCGTGCCGCCGGGTGCGAACGGCACGCTCAGTTCGACCGGCTTGGTGGGATAGCCCTGCGCAAAACTCTGACCTGCCACTGCGACCAGCGCGGCGGCGCCCGCAAGCGCGCTCCATTGACGACGTTGCATCGATAACTCCTTGACTAGACGGGACCGGCCGGGGCCGGAAAAAAGCGAAGCCCGGATGCTAGCGGGTCGGGGCGTTCCGTCATGCTGTGGAATACCCACGGTTGTGCCGGTTTATGCTCGAAGCGGTGAACTACGCGCAGCTGCTCTTCCCCGACTTCTCCCTCATCGCCATCGGCTGGCTCTTGTGCCGCTACACCGCGCTCGACCGCCGCGTATGGGACCAGGTCGAGAGCCTGGTGTATTACTTTCTATTTCCCGTCCTGCTGTTCCATTCGATCGTGCGCAGCCCGCTCGACTTCGGTGCGACCTCGAGCCTGCTGACCGCGGGCGTGGGCGTCGGGCTGGCCGGCATCGCGATGGCCTATGCCCTGCCCTTCGTGCCGGGCCTGCGCTCGCACATCGACCGCCACGACCACGCCGCCAGCGCGCAGATCGCGTTCCGCTTCAACTCCTTCATCTGCCTGGCGCTGGCCGAGCGGCTGGCCGGGCCCGAGGGCCTGCTGCTGATTGCGGTGCTGATCGGCGTGTGCGTGCCGATGTTCAACATCGCCGCCGTGTGGCCGATGACGCGGCACGCGCAGACCGGCTTCGTGCGGCAGCTGGTGCGCAATCCGCTGATCGTGGCGACGCTGGCGGGGCTGCTGGCCAATGTGCTGGGGCTCACGGTGCCTGGCTGGTTGACGCCGACGCTCACGCGGATCGGGGCTGCGTCGCTGGCGTTGGGGCTGCTGGCGGCGGGGGCGGGGATGCAGTTCGCGACGTTGGGGAGGGGGAAGGTGTTGGCGGTGTCGGTGCTGGCGATACGGCATTTCTTCTTGCCGCTCGTGGCTTGGGGGTTGTCGCTTGCACTGAAGCTGGACGCTACGCAGGCTTCGGTGTTGATGGCTTTTTCTGCTGTGCCTACGGCTTCCAGTGCTTATGTGCTGGCGGCGCGGATGGGATACAACGGGCCGTATGTGGCGGGGCTGGTCACGCTGTCTACGATCTTGGGGGTGATTAGCTTGCCGTTTGCGTTGGCTCTGCCTCGGTAGTTGCCGCGTGGTCGTAGGACGTTCCGA
>NZ_LMEV01000019.1:221385-221635 GCF_001426505.1 Variovorax sp. Root473 | reverse complement strand
CGCTCAAACAAGGGCGAGCCCTGATCCGCGAAACGCTGCGCTCCTCGGCGCATACAGAAGGGGTTTGAATACCAACGGGCCACCGCTTCGCTCGGCCAGTGGGCCGCAGCAGGCGCTTTGCGCCTGCTGCGGCTGGGAGTGGTAGCGGTGCGTGCGCAGCGCGCATGGTCGCAAGCGCGGGCACAGGCGCGGGATTCGGCTGTTGGGAATTCCCGGGCCGAGCGCAGCGACGGCCCGCCCGGTATCAAAG
>NZ_LMEV01000019.1:65226-221353 GCF_001426505.1 Variovorax sp. Root473 | reverse complement strand
TTTCTTTTGGCGAAGCAAAAGAAAGTAAGTCCGCCGCCGGGCGGAACTCCCGGCCTCGGAAAGCAAACCACCGCAAGGGCTCAACGCGCCAGCAGTGCAGGCACCGCCGATGCCAGCATCGCGATGCCCGACAAGGTCAGCAGGCTCAACACGATCTTGCGAAATGCGACTTCACTGATCCCGATGTACAGCCGTGCACCCAGCAACACCGGCACGGCAACAGCCGCAGCCACCAACACCAGCAACGGCACAACCGAACGCCCAATGCTCCCGCTGACCAAGTGCACAGCAAACGCCACACTCAACATCGACAAGTTGAAGTTCTGAATCACCGCCCGCTGCGTATCCCGCTGAAACCCCCGCAACGTGCACCAGAGCGTGGGAATGGTCCCCGAGAACCCCCCGATCCCAGCCATCGCCCCCCCAATCGCCCCCGCAACACCATCAGCAAAGCGACCGCCAAACGCGACCTTCGGCAGGTGCTGCGACATCAGCATCGCCGGACACCAAAGCACCAGCAACACCCCCAGGCACAACTTGAACAGAACAAGATCAAGGTGCGGCAGCAGCCACACGCCAAACGGCACGCCGACCAGCCCGCCAGCAACGAAAGGCCAGAGAATCCGCTTGTCGAAAGACCGCCGCACCGTGACCGCAGCAATCACTTGCCCCGTCAGCGCCCCGAACAACGCGAGCAGCGCCGCCAGCTGCGGCTCCAAAGTCCAGGCCCACACGGACATCGCGACCATGCCAAAGGCAAAGCCCGACAGGCCCTGCACGAACCCCGCCAGCACAGCGCCGACGATCACAGAGACATACAAGGCTTGCATGCGGCCGATGATAGGGGCCGCCGCTTCGCGCTCCGGTGGTTCAGGCTGATGCCGGCACCAGCGCCGTGCGACGCACGCGCCGCACGTTGAAGGCGCTGGCAATCAGCACACCCTGCACCAGCGCCAGCCCGACGATCACGCTCGTGTACTGGCCGGCGTCCATCAGGCGACCGAACACCAGCGGCGCCACGGCCTGGCCGATGTCCAGCCCCGCGTACACCACGCCGTAGACGCGCCCGGTGGCATTGGGCGGCGTCGATTTCTTCACCAGCAGGTCGCGCGACGGCCCGGCGATGCCCGAGACGAACCCCATCGCGCCGAACAGCACCGGCACCATCACGGGCGGAAATTGCGCGAAGGCCAGCACCAGCGCCAGCGCCGCCGCCACGCCGAAGCCTGCGCCCACGATGCGCTCGCAGCGCGAGGGGTCGGAGGCGAGGAAGCCGCCGACCACCATGCCGGCCGCGCTCGCGACCATGTAGACCGTGAGGCACACCGCCACCAGCGCCACCGGCACGGCATGGAGGTGGCCGGCGGCCACAGGCGCAAAGGTCTGCACCACGCTGATCACGGCGGCGTAGAAAAAGAAGAAGCCGAAGCACATCCACACGGCCGGGATGCGCAGGAAGTCGAACTCGCCGCCCACCGGTGCGGGCTCGCCCTGCCCCGTGGCCTTGTGCACGGCCGCCGCGTCGAGCGCCAGCGCGCCGCGGTAGATCCACAGGATCAGCAACACCACGATGGCCACCACGCCGGCCGAGGCCAGCGCCACGCGCCACGAGAACGCGATGGCAATCGGCACCACGAAGGCCGGCGCCAGCGCCCAGCCCAGGCTGCCGGTGATGCCGTGCACGCTGTAGGCATGGCCCAGCCGCGTGGGCGCGACCTTGCGGTTGAACAGCGTGTAGTCGACGGGGTGGAACACGCCGTTGCCGATGCCGCCGACCACCGCGCACGCCAGCAGCATCCAGTAGCTCTGCGCCATGGCGTAGCCAAAGGCCGCGAGCCCGAGCGCGCCCAGCCCGACGAACAGCACCGGACGCGGACCCAGCTTGTCGACGATGAAGCCCGAGGCCGCCTGCACGATGCACGAGACCACGAAGAACACCGTGAGCACGGCGCCGAGTTCGGTGTAGCTCACTTGGAACGCGTCCTTCAGCCACGGGAACAACGGCGCCAGGATCAGCTGGCTGAAATGGCTCACCGCATGCGCCAGGCCGACCAGCCCGATCAATTGGGCGTCGCTGCGCAAAGAGGGGGCCGAGGCTGCGGTCGGCGTGGAAGTGGGTGACATGGATTGCTACAAAAAACCAGGGGGAGCACCGATGCTATGCGGCGTCGACGCGGCAGAATGGCGATACAGCGACAACATTTGTCGAAACCATGCCAAGCGCCGCTCCTCCCACCGCCCCACCCGCTCCCGAGCCCGCCAAGGCACACAGAACATCCACCGCGCCGGCCAACAGCGTGGGCCCGCTCACGCCGCACCTGTACGCCCCCGACGCGGTGCGCCCGCTGCGCGCCAAGGAACACTTCCTGAGCGCCGACACGCTGGTCGAGCTGCACCAGCACCCCTGGCCGCAGCTCACGTTCTCCACGCGCGGCGTGATCCGCCTGAGCACGCAAGATGGCAGCTACATCGTGCCGCCCTCGCGCGCGCTGTGGGTGCCGGCCAACATGCCGCACAGCATCACGCTGATCGAAGACGCCGAGCTGCGCACCGTCTACCTGCACGCCTGGATCGCGCCCACCTGGGAGAAGTGCGAGGTGCTCGAGATCAGCCCGCTGCTGCGCGCCCTGATGCTCGCGCTCGACACCACGCCCGACGGCCTGCCCCCGGCCGACCCGCACGCACCGCAGCGCGAACGCATGATCGCGCCGTTGCTGGTCGACGAGGTCGAGCGCGCCACGCAGATCCGCATCGACGTGCCGCTGCCCTCCGACAAGCGCCTGCGCCAGCTGTGCGAGACGCTGCTGCGCAACCCGGCCGACCGCGCCACGCTGGCCGAGCGCGCCGCCGCCATCGGCGCCAGCGAGCGCACGGTGGCGCGGCTGTTTCGCGACCAGCTCGGCATGAGCTGGCAGCAATGGCGCCAGCAGGCCGTGATGGCGCATGCGCTGCCGCTGCTGGCGCGCGGCATGGCGGTGAGCCAGGTGGCGTCCGCCAGCGGCTACGCCACCGACAGCGCCTTCTGCGCCATGTTCAAGGCGGCCACCGGGCGCTCGCCCACCTCGTTCCAGCACCGCAAGCGACCCGCCACCCCTTGATGCCGCAGGGCATGGACGGGGCGCGTCATGGTGCTCTGGCAAGATCGGCGACCGACACCCACACCATGCACTCACCGATCCCCCTGCACATCGCCCCCACGGCCAGGCCTGCAACGTGGACCGCCGACATCTGGCTGCGCATCCGCCGCCATTTCCTGCTGAAGGCGGTCGGCACCACGGCCTTCACCTGGCTGTTCTTCATCGGCTACTTCCACTTGCTGCGCAACCCGGCCTTTCCGGTCACGGTGATGCCGCTGACGGCGCTGGACCACCTGATCCCGTTCCAGCCCTACACGCTTGGCGCCTACCTGTCGCTGTGGGTGTACGTGGGTTTTGCGCCGGGGCTGCAGCTCACGTTTCGCGAGCTGGTGGTGTACGGACTGTGGATCGGTGCGCTGTGCCTGAGCGGCCTGGGCCTTTTCTACTTCTGGCCGACGCAGATCCCGCCGCTGGACATCGACGTCTCGGGCTACCCCGGCTTCGCGATGCTGCAGGGCGTGGACGCCGCGGGCAACGCCTGCCCGTCGATGCACGTCGCCGTCGCCATCTTCACCGCCGTGCGGCTGGCCGACGTGCTGCGCGCGGCGCGCACGCCGTGGCTGTTGCAGGCGATCAACTGGGCCTGGTTTGCCGCCATTGCCTACTCCACGCTGGCGGTCAAGCAGCACGTGGTGCTCGACGCGGTGGCCGGCGCGCTGCTCGGGCTGGCCTTTGCGCTGCCTTCATTGCGCTGGCGGCCCGGAACGCGCTGATCAGAGGATTCCCCTAGGATCGAAGCGGATATCATCAATCACCATTGATCACATTCACCACTGGCCGAGCGAGGAAGGGATCGAACCTGTGGCCCGCCACCCGCAAGGGACAGGCAGCCCATCGATCAACGGCGGCACAAGACGACAGGCATCGCAGATGAGTTCGCTGAAGGAATTGCAGGACCTGATTCACGAGAAGTACGGCATCGAACCGTCCAAGCTCGACCCCCACGCCTCGATGCGTGAAACCGGCGGACTCGATTCGCTGGCACTGGCCGAATTCCTGTTCGCCATCGAAGACCATTTCGGCATCACCATGCCCGACGAAGACGCAAGCATCGACACCCTGGCCGAGCTCGCGCAGTTGGTCGACAAGGTCCGCGCCGCCAAGCCCGCGTGAGCACGCACGAAGTCGCCGTCACCGGATTGGGCGTCATGGCGCCGCATGGCGACGCGCCCGATGCGCTGTTCGATGCGCTGCTGCAGGGCCGCTCGGCCCTCGCGCCGGTTTTTCCCGAACTCCCCAAACCCGCCGCCGCCGCGACGGTCGCCTTCGACGAGACGCGCTGGTTCACCAAGCTGCAGCTCGCCGGGGTCGACCGCGTGAGCCAGCTCGCCGTGGCTGCCGCCGACCTCGCCCTGCGCGACGCCGGCCTGGCGATGTGCGATGCCGACGTCGATGCCGAGCGCGTGGGCGTCTACGCCGGGTGCGGCATGGGCGGCGCCGCCGCGCTCGAAGCCGCGTACCGCGGCAACGGGCGCGTCTCGCCGCTCACGATTCCCGCCTTCATGCCCAATGCGCCCGCCGCTCACGTGGCGATGCGCAACGGCGTGCTGGGCCCGGTGCTCACGTATTCGGTCGCCTGCGCCTCGTCGTCGGTGGCCATTGCCGAGGCCGCCAAGGCGGTGCAGCGCGGCGAGGTCGACATCGCCATCGCGGGCGGCAGCGAAGCGCTGATCGTCCCGGGCGTGGTGCTGGCCTGGCAGGCCATGCAGACGCTGGCCGGTTTCCAGCCCGACGAAGCGGCCGGCGCGGTGCGCCCCTTTGCCACCGACCGCAGCGGCTTCGCACTGGGCGAAGGCTCGGCCTTCCTCATCCTCGAATCGGCCGAGCGCGCACGCGCACGCGGCGCCCGCCGCTACGCCACGCTGGCCGGCTGGGGCCTGAGCAGCGACGCCACCCACCTCACCAAGCCCGACGCGCCCGGCCAGGCCCGCGCGCTGCGCTCGGCGCTGCGCCAGGCCGGCCTGCAACCGCGCGACGTGGGCTACTGCAACGCCCACGGCACGGCCACGCGCATCGGCGACGTGGTCGAGCGCAACGCGCTGGCCGAGGTCTGGGGCGCCGACTTCGACGCCCTGCGCGTCAGCTCGACCAAGGCGCTGCACGGCCACATGCTGGGCGCGGCCGGCGCCATCGAAGCGCTCATCACGGTGCTGGCGCTGCACCGGCGCGAGCTGCCACCCAACGCGCACTGCAGCGTCGTCGATCCCGACTGCCAGATGAACCTCGTCGCCCCCGGCGACAGCGCCGCGCCCACGCTCGATGCCGCCATCAGCAACTCCTTCGCCTTCGGCGGCACGAACTCGGTGCTGCTGTTCCGCCGAGGCTGAGCCGCGTGCTCTTGCGGGCCGTGCGCACCCCGTGCCGCTGTGCCCCGCGCGATAGAGACATTCCGGGCGCTCCGGTATGCTGGTGGGCGCTTCTCCCCCCATGTCCGTCCAAGGAGGCCACCATGCACGTTCGCTCCACATTCCTTGCCCTCGCCCTGCTCGCCGCAGGCGCCTCGGCGCAGGCCAACAATCTGCTCGACCAGCTGAAAGAACAGGCCGGCGCGGCGGTCAACTCGCAAGGCAACAGCAGCGGAGGCGGCTCGGCGCTCAGCGGCCTCAGCCTCGGCGGCTTCAAGATGCCCGCCATCGGCTCCAGCACCGTCGGCAGTGCGGCCGGCGTGCTCGAGTACTGCGTCAAGAACAACTACCTCGGCGGCGATGCAGCGTCCGTCAAGGACAAGCTGCTGGCCAAGATCACCGGCCAGAAGAAACAGGAAAACGACTTTGCGAGCGGTGCCAAGGGCCTGCTCAAGGGCGGTGACGGCAAGTCGCTCAACCTCAAGGGCCTGTCGTCGAAGGTCAAGGAAAAGGCCTGCGACTACGTCCTGAAAAACGCGACTTCGCTGATCTAGGCCCTTTCTTTCTCTCTCCCGCTCTCCGCGCACGGCGTGCCCGCCGTGCGCGCGCCCCGCTTCATGAATCCGGCTTCTCCCTCCTCCTCCCCCGCACCGTCCCTTCGCCAGCGCCTCGCACGCTGGGTTCCCTGCCTCGGCTGGCCCCGACCTTCCGCCGCGCTGCTGCGCAACGAGGCCATGGCCGGCATCACCGTCGCGCTGATGGTGTTGCCGCAGGGCGTGGCCTATGCGGCGCTGGCCGGCATGCCGCTGGTCACGGGCGTCTACGCGGCGCTGTTCCCGGCGCTCATCGCCGTGATGTTCAGCTCGTCGCAGCGGCTGTCGGTGGGACCCACGGCGCTCACCAGCCTGCTGGTCGGCGCGTCACTCGCGCCGCTGGCGGTGGCAGGCAGCGACGAGTGGGTGGCGATGGCGGTGTGGCTCACGCTGATGTCGGGCGCGATCCAGATCGTGCTCGGCGCGGGCCGCTTCGGCTGGCTGCTGCGGCTGGTCAATTCGCCAGTGCTGATCGGCTTCACGCAGGGCGCGGCGGTGCTGATCGCCATTTCGCAGCTGCCCGCGCTGCTCGGCTTCACGGGCCGCACCATTGCGCAGGTGCTGCAGGGCGGGCCGCTGCCCGACCTGACGGCCATCGCCTTCGGCCTGGGCAGCATCGCCGTGCTGTGGCTGGGCAAGCGCTGGGTGCCGCGCTTCCCGACCACGATGGCGCTGGTGGCCGGCGCCGCGGCCATCAGCTGGAGCATCAACTACGCACTGCGCGGCGGCGCCGTGGTGGGCGCCCTGCCCTCGGGCCTGCCTTCGTTCTACTGGCCCGGCCTGCTGCCGGCGCACACCTTCAGCGCGCTGGTGCTGCCCGCGCTGATGATCACGCTGGTGAGCTTTCTCGAGACCGCATCGAGCGCCAAGGTCGACAACGGCCGCGCCGGCACGCTGTGGAACGAAAACCAGGACCTCATCGGCCAGGGCCTGGCCAAGCTGGCCTCGGGCTTCACGGGGTCGTTCCCCACCAGCTCGTCCTTCTCGCGCTCGGCGATCACGCTCTACGCGGGCGCACAGACCGGCTGGGCCACGCTGTTCAGCGTGGCCGTGGTGGCTGGCGCGCTGCTGTGGCTCATGCCGCTGCTCTATCACGTGCCGCAGGCGGTGCTGGCGGCGGTGGTGGTCACGGCCATCCTCGGGCTGGTCAAGCCCGCGAGTTTCACCGCGCTGTGGCGCATCTCGAAGCTGGAGGCGGGCATCGCCTTCGGCACCTTCGTGCTCACCATCGCCACCGCGCCGAGCATCTACTGGGGCGTGCTGGGCGGCCTGCTCGCCAGCCTAGCGCACTACATGTACCGCCACCTGCACCCGCGCATCATCGAAGTGGGCCTGCACCCCGACGGCAGCCTGCGCGACCGCCACCTCTGGAAGCTGCCGCCGCTCGCGCCGCAGCTGTATGCGGTGCGCATGGACGCCGAACTCGACTTCGCCTCCGCCTCCACGCTGGAGCGCGCGCTCACGGTCGCACTGGCCGAGCGCCCCGACCTGACCGACGTGTGCCTGTTCGCGCAGCCGATCAACCGCATCGACATCACCGGCGCCGAGGTGTTCGGATCGATCCGCCGGATGATCGAATCCAAGGGCGTGCGCCTGCACCTGAGCGGCATGAAGCTGCCGGCCATGCAGGTGCTGGAACGCGCCGGCCTGCTCGCGCCGGGGCCGATGCTCTTCAGCTACCGCACCGACGCCGAGGCGCTGGCCGCGCTGATGCCGCGCATCGACGTGCCCGAAGCGGCGGCCTGACCGCATTCGCTGTTCGCTCTTCGCAGAAGCCGGCGCCATGAAAACCACCATCGAAGAACTGGTCGCCTTCCGCGCCGTGGTGGACACCGGCTCGATCACCGCCGCGGCCGACCAGCTCGGCCAGACCGTGTCGGGCATCAGCCGCGCGCTGAGCCGGCTCGAACAGAAGCTCGGCACCACGCTCATGCGCCGCACCACGCGCCGGCTCGAACTCACCGAGGAAGGCGCCGCCTTTTTGCAGCGCACGCGCGCCATCCTCGACGCGATCGACGACGCCGAAGAACACATGGCCGCACGCCGCCAGCAGCCGGCCGGCCGGCTGCGCGTGAACGCGGCCTCGCCCTTCATGCTGCACGCCATCGTGCCGCTGGTGCCGGAGTTCCGCCGGCTCTACCCGCAGATCAGCCTCGAACTCGACACCGACGACCTGCCCATCGACCTGCTGGAGCGGCGCACCGACGTGGCGATCCGCATCGGCCCGCTGCGCGATTCCACGCTGCATGCGCGCCCGCTCGGCACGCACCGGCTGCGCGTACTCGCGAGCCCCGCCTATCTGGAAGCCCGCGGCAAGCCGCGCAAGGTCGACGAGCTGGCCGGCCACGCACTGCTGGGCTTCACACAGCCGGAGTCGCTCAACCGCTGGCCGCTGCGCGGCGTGCACGGCGACGAATGGACCATCGCGCCCACCGTCGTCGCGTCGAGCGGCGAGACGCTGCGCCAGCTCGCACTGGCCGGCGTGGGGATCGTCTGCCTGTCGGACTTCATGACCGCCAACGACCGCGCCAGCGGTGCGCTGGTGCAGGTGCTGCCGAAAGACACGCTCGATGTGCGCCAGCCCGTCAACGCCGTGTACTACCGCAACACGCAGCTGTCGGCGCGGATCACCTCGTTCCTCGATTTCCTGTCGCAGCGCATGGCCTGACCGGCCGAATTCAGCCCGGCGGCATCCGCTCGAACTTCTGCAGTGCCGGATCGAGAAAGTCCCAGGCGTGCCCGCGCACCGCATACGTGACCGCCTGCGGGCGGTAGCGCCCCGGGTCGTCGAGGCTGCCGGCATGCACCGTGAAGACACCGGGCATCGCCGCGAAGGTCATGTACACGGGCGAGCCGCAGGTCGGGCAGAACGCGCGCGTCTTGACGTTGCCGCTGTCGCCCTTGAGGCGCCACAGCGTGGCCTCGCCCGTCTGCTTCACCTCGGCCCCCGCGAAGCTGAGGTACGAGCCGTGGCCCGTGCCGCTCTTGTGCTGGCAGTCCAGGCACTGACAGTCGTTCTGGAACACGGGTTCCCCTGAAATCTCGTAGCGAATGGCGCCGCACGCGCAACCGCCGGTGTAGGCCGGGTTCATGGTTCTTGCCCTTTCGAAGTGATGAGGGGCAATCTAGTCGAGCGGGGGCCTGAGGCGGGAGTAACAAGATCGTCGTGAAACGAATGCGCGCCGTGCCGCACGCCGACGGCACGTCGGCCGTCAAGGCCCCTGCGTGACCACCAGCCGTTCCACCGTCGCCGAGGCGATCTCGTAGCCGCTCACGCCCATGTCCGCCGAGGCGTAGCGCGCCGCTTTCAGCGTGCCGCTGACGCGCACCGTGTCCATCGCGTGCAGCCCCTTCACGGGCGCGGGCGCGATCACGTGGACGATCTGGTTGGCAGGAGGTGGCGGGGTGTGGATGCAGGCGCCGAAGTAAGGCACCAGCAGGAAATCTCGGATGCCACCCTCCGTGGCGTCGAGCGGCACGACGAAGCCCGACAGCCGGGCGGCAGTGCCGTCGAGCGCCACGTTGACGGGCGCGTTGTCCCAGACGGCACGCATCTCGTCGAGCATCTGGATCGCGCGCGGGTCGTTGTCGCGCAGCGCTTCGAGGCTGATGTTGCGGTAGCGCTGGGTCGGGTCCCAGTCCTTGGGCACCAGCGCGTCCCAGGCCAGCTCCTGGGCGGCGGGCGCGCTGGCGGTGCCCTGCCCCGGTGCGGCGTCGGGACTGCAGGCGGACAGCAGGCTGCCCGCGACAGCCATCAGCAGCACCATTCCGACACGTCCCACGCGGCAAACAAGAAGGCTCATGACCCCGATTGTGCGTGCCGGACGAACCCGGCGCTCGGAGCGTGCCGGAAGACCCGCACAGAATCCAATGGCACATTCCACATGGTCGCTGCGCCCACGCGCACGTGAGCGCCTAGCTTCCGGTGAAGCGCGGTGGCCGTTTCTCGGCCCACGCGCGCTGCCCTTCCTTCAGGTCGCCCGAGTCGGCGGCGCGCACCATGTCGCGCCGCAGGTCCTCGGCATCGAGCGTGCCGCGCGCGATGCGGTTGAGGTGCTTCTTCATGCCCACAAGCGGTATCGGCGCCATGCCCGACAGCGTGCCGATGAGGCGCTGTCCCGCCGCCGCGAGTTCGGCCGCGGGCACGAGTTGCGTGAGAAAGCCGATGGCTTTCATCTCGTCGGCATCGATGCGCTCGGCCGTGAGAAACAGCCGCTTCGCTGCGTCCAGTCCCAGCCGCGTGACGTAGCGCTCCAGCCCGCGCCGATAGAAGTGCAGGCCGAGCCGCGCAGCCGGCATGAACATGTCGATGCCCTGCGCGCCCAGGCGGAAATCGCAGGCCAGCGCGAAGTCGGTCGCGCCGCCGTAGACGCTGCCCTGCAGCAGGGCCAGGGTCACGGGGCGCGCGTCTTCGAGGGCGTTCACCACTTCGTCGAACGCCACGTCGCGCGACGCGCCGATGCGGCCGATGTCGTAGCCGCTGCAGAAGTACTTGCCCTCGGCCTGCAGCACAAGCACCAGCACCTCGGGTTTCGCGTTCACCGCGTCGATGTGTGCGGCAATGGCTGCGAGGTCGTCGGGCTCCAGCCGGTTGGCCTGTTCGGGCCGGCGCAGCGTGATGCGCGCCACGGCGCCGTCGATCGTCAGTTCGGGAATGCCCATGCTCAGCGTCCTTTGAATTGCGGTGTGCGCTTGTCCATGAAGGCGCGGCGGCCTTCGCGGTAGTCCTCGCTGTCGAAGCAGCGGTTGACCAGCACGTCGATGGCGTCGGCCTCGGGCGTGGCGGAGTAGTGCTCGAACGCGCGCACCGCCGCCTTCGCCGCGTGTACCGTGAGCGGTGCGTTGGCCGCAATGCCGAGCGCATACGCGCGCACCTGCGCCGCAAGCTGGCCGTCGTCGACGATCGTGTTCACGAGGCCGATGCGCAGTGCCTCGTCGGCGGCGAGAAAGCGCGCGCTGAAAAGAATGTCCTTCGCGGCCGACGGACCCACCAGCCGCGCCAGCGCCGCGATGCCGGCGTACTCATAGCCCAGCCCCAGCTTTGCCGCCGGAATGCCGAAGCGCGAGCCCGCCGTGGCAATGCGCACGTCTGCCGTGAGCGCCAGCGCCAGGCCGCCGCCGATGCAGAAGCCTTCGATCATCGCGACGAGCGGCTTGCTCAGCTGCGCAAGCCCCAGCTGGCCGCGTGCGGCGATCTGGCCGTAGGCTTCCTTCTGCTCGGCGTTGGCGCGGAACTGTTCGAACTCCGAGATGTCGGCGCCAGCCGCGAACGACTGGCCGCCGGCCCCGCGCATCACGACCACGCGCACCTCGGGGTCGGCTTCGAAGGCTTCGGCCGCGTCGCCCAGACCTCTCCACATTTCGAGCGACACGGCATTGCGGCGCTCGGGGTTGTTGAAGGTGAGCCAGCCGACGCCGTCTTCGACCTCGGCCACGATCTTCTGCGTGGCCAGCGCCAGGCGCCGTGCGGTGCGGGCGCTCATGCCACGGCTCCTTCGGCGCGCATCGCCTCGATGGCGCGCGCGTCGTAGCCCAGTTCCTGCAGCAGCGCCTCGCTGTGTTCACCGGGATCAGGGCCGGCCAGGTGAAAGCGCGGCGGATGCGCAAAGGCCGAGAGGTTGATCGGCGAACGCAGCAGTGCGATGTCGCCCAGCACCGGATGCGCGGCGGGCCGCGTCATCCCGAGGTGCCGCACCTGGGCGTCCTCGAAGGCCTGCCCGATGTCGTAGAGGGGCCCGCACGGCACGCCCGCGGGGTTCAGCCGCGCCACGAGGTCGGCGGTGTCGAAGCGCGAGGTGAGCCCGTTGATGTCGGCGTCGAGCTGCGCCCGGTGCGCGATCCGCGAGGCGGCCTCGCGGTAGTCCGGGTGCGCCAGCAGCGCGCGCGCGTCGAGCGCCTCGCACAGGCCGGCCCACATGCGATCGGTCGTGGCCGCGATGTTGACCAGGCCGTCGCGCGCGCGGTAGGTGCCCATGGGCGCCAGCGTCGGGTGTGCGTTGCCCTGCTGCCGCGCCACCTCGCCGTCGACGGTGTAGCGCGCGCCCTGGAAGTCGAGCTTGTTGAGCATGGCCTCGATCAGCGAGGTGTGCACCCATTGGCCTTCGCCGGTGTGCTCGCGGTGCAGCAGCGCCAGCAGGATGCCCTGCCCGAGGAACATGCCCGCCGTGGTGTCCGAGATGGCGATGCCCACGCGCATCGGGTCGGTGCCGGGCTCACCGGTGACCGAGCTCAGGCCGCACATCCCTTGCACGATCTGGTCGACGCCGGGACGGTCGCGGTACGGGCCGTCCTGCCCGAAGCCGGAGATGCTGGCCAGGATGATGCGCGGGTTCAGGCGCCGCAGCTGCTCGTAGCCCAGGCCCAGCCGCTCCTTCACGTCGGCACGGAAGTTCTCGACCACCACGTCGCTGCGCGCGATGAGCCGGCGAAGCACCTCGGCGCCGCGCGGCGTCTTGAGGTCCAGGCACACGCTGCGCTTGTTGCGGTGCAGGTTCTGCTCGTCGGAGCCGCGCCGGCGGCCGGTGACCGATTCGCGGCTCGACGGCGGATCGACGCGCGTCACGTCGGCGCCCCAGTCGGCCAGCAGGCGCACGGCGACGGGGCCTGCGCGCGCAATGCTGAGGTCGAGCACCTTGTAGCGGGAGAGC
This sequence comes from Variovorax sp. Root473, assembly GCF_001426505.1. Lineage (GTDB taxonomy): Bacteria > Pseudomonadota > Gammaproteobacteria > Burkholderiales > Burkholderiaceae_C > Variovorax. Next base: position 208,631 of record NZ_LMEV01000019.1, on the reverse strand, counting down.
GGCAAGCCGGCGGCGGAAGAAGCATCGGTGTCGGGCATCGCGTGGGGTTTTCCTTGAGTGGTGGCGGCCGGCATCAGTGCGCCGCCCAGTAGCTGCGAAAGGCCTGGCGCGGATCGTCCTGCGCGCGCGTGCGGCTGCTGTCGCCCTCGAAAACGAGCGTGCTGCGGCGGGCGAGCGTGTAGGCGGGCCAGTTCGGCGTGCGGGCGTTGTCCGGGTCGCCGGTCGCGGCAAAGGCGACCCAGGCGCCGGCCAGCTGGCCGGCCAGCCGCACGCTCTCGGCGCTCGGGCCGTTCAGCCCGTGGCGGATGTCGTGCAGGCTCGGGCCGATGTCGGTGCCGTGCGGCGCGCCGTAGCGCCCGCCATAGGCCGGGCTCGGGATCTTCCAGAGGTAGGTGTGGACCGGCGCCGCACCCGCCACGGCCTTGCGCGCGGCCTGCAGGTTCGCGGCGCGGCGGAAGGTCATGTCGGTGTCGATGCGCGCCTGCAGGATGTAGGGCGAGGCAGACGGGTCTTCGTCGCGATACATCGCGACCAGCTTGCGGGCTTCGTCGCCGGCGCCCACGCGGGCTTCGGCGAACTTCAGCAGGCTCGCCTCGTCGGCGTTGAAGTCGACCCGGCGGTAGGCGCGTTCGTCGAGCGTGGTGCCCACGATCATTGGCACCTCGGCCGACACGGCGGGCGCGTCGGGATCGAAGGGATGGCGCGGAATGGCCGTGCCGTCCAGCACCGGCGAGAACGCACGCGGCGCCTCGCCCCTGGCGCGGTCGGCGTTCTCCATTGCAACCTGCGCGGCGAGCAGCGTGTGCATCGGCATCGCCTGCAATTGGCGCAGCGGGTCCTTGCCCAGGCCCAGTGAGGCGACGAATTCGGCGGCCGCCTTGCGTGCCGTGTCCGGCGTGGCGACGCGCAGCACCGATCCGCTCATCACGCCCGCGCGGTGGAACAGCCCGCGCGCCGACGGCATCGCCATCAGCACGCCGGTCTTCAGGCCGCCGCCCGATTGGCCGAACACCAGCACGCGCGATGGGTCGCCGCCGAAGGCCGCGATGTTCTCCTGGATCCAGCCGAGTGCGGCCACGATGTCGAGCATGCCCGCAGCGCCCGATTGCGCGTAGCGCGCGCCGCCCAGCTCCGACAGGTCGAGGAAGCCGAACGACCCCAGCCGGTGGTTGAGCGTGACGACCACCGCGTCGCCGAAGCGCGCGAGCATCTCGCCATCGAACTGCGGCGAATTGCCCGAGCCCGCATAGAAGCCGCCGCCGTGCAGGTGCACCATCACCGGCCGCCTGCCGGCGCCGGAGGGCGACCCCGACGGCGTCCAGATGTTCATCACCAGGCAGTCCTCGCCCATGGCGCCGGGCTGCAGGTCGTACATGATCAGGTCGGCATAGGCGCGCCGGCGATCGGCCGGCATCTGCGGCGCGTGGTTGCCGTAGCCGGTGGCGTCGCGCACGCCGGCCCAGCGCGCCACCGGCTGCGGGGGCAGGAAGCGGTTCGCGCCCGTGGTGTCGGCGCCGTAGCGCACGCCCTTGAACACGGCGATGCCACCGGACATGAGGCCGCGCAGGCGGCCATGCGCGGTTTCGACGACGGGAAAGATCTCGGTGTCGGTCATGGCGTTCGCGCGAGACGCACAGGCGCACCAGAGCGCGCCGGTGGCGGCCGCCGCGCCGAGCAGGCTGCGTCGGCGAAGAAGAAGCGGGTCGCCGGGAGGGGATTGCATCGTTGCCGTCTCCAGTTTTTTCGTTGTGGGGGTTCGGTGCCGGTCAGCTCACGACGGCCACGCCGCGCGGGTCCACCGAGAGCTGCGACTGGTGGCCGATCTCGAGCACGCTCGACGGCGGCGCATGCACCTTGAGCGTCTCGCCGCCGCCCACGGGCTGCACGACGTAGTCCCAGTACTCGCCCAGGTAGGTGCGCGACACCACCGACACGGGCCCCATCGGCAGCGTGCCCGCGCCCGCCGGCGCGCCGTCGTTCAGGTACAGCGATTGCGGGCGGATCGACACGCGCGCGCCGGTGCGGTCGCCCACGGCATCGTCCTGCTGCAGCGGCACGGTGCCCTGCCACCCGTCGAGCACGACCTGGCCCGCGTGCAGGCGCGCGCCGACGAGGTTGGTGCGGCCGATGAAGCCCGCGACGAACGGCGTGAGCGGCCGGTTGTAGAGGTTCCACGGCGTGTCGATCTGCTCGAGCCGGCCGAGGTTGAGCACGGCGATGCGGTCCGAGATGGTCATCGCCTCCGACTGGTCGTGCGTGACGTACACGGTGGTGAAGCGGAACTCGTCGTTCAGGCGGCGGATCTCGTTGGCCATTTCCTCGCGCAGGTTGGCGTCCAGGTTGGACAGCGGCTCGTCGAGCAGCAGCACCTCGGGCCGCACCACCATCGCACGCGCGAGCGCCACGCGCTGCTGCTGGCCGCCCGAGAGCTCGGCCGGATAGCGGTGCGCCAGGTGCGACAGGTGCACCACCTCCAGCATCTCGCCGACGCGCCGCTTCGTCTCGTCGGCCGGCGTGCGCCGCACGTTCAGCCCGAAGCCGACGTTCTCGGCCACGGTCATGTTCGGCCAGATCGCGTAGCTCTGGAAAATCATCGACATGCCGCGGTGCTCGGGCGGCACCGTGCGGCCCGCGCCCGAGATCGCCTGGCCGTTCATTTCGATCGAGCCCGCCGTGAGTTCGATGAAGCCCGCGATCATGCGCAGCGTGGTCGTCTTGCCGCAGCCCGAGGGGCCGAGCAGCGTGACCAGCTCGCCCTGGCGCAGTTCGAGACTCAGGTCGTTCACCACCGCGGTGGCGCCGTAGTTCTTCTGGATGTTCTTGAGATGAAGCTTGGACATGGTTCGGTTCGCCTTATTCCGTCAGGGCCTGCGCAGCATGAAGTCGCGGCCGGCGATGCGCATGCCGGCCGCCACCACCAGCGTGGTGATCACCACCAGCACCACGCCCATCGCGGCCAGGGTTTCGTAGTTGCCCTGCTCGCTGAGGTCGAGCGTGAGCACCGACACCACACGCGAGGCCGGGCCGGTGAGGAACACCGCCGTCGAGAGTTCCTTGGTGCAGATCACGAACACCAGGATGAAGACGCCCACCAGCGTGGTCTTCAGCAGCGGAAACACCACGCGCGCCAGCACCGTGATGCGCCCGCCGCCGAGCACGCGCACCGCCTCTTCCAGCTCGGGGTTGAGCGAGCGCACGGCCGCCGCGCAGGCAGTGACCGCAATCGGCAGGAAACGCGTGGTGAAGGCCACGACGATCAGCGCGCCCGTGCCGTACAGCGAGAACGGCGGCCCGGCGTAGGCGGCATACAGGCCGATGGCCAGGATCAGCCCCGGCACCGCCACCGGCGCAAGCGCCAGGAACTGCACCACGCCGGGCCACGGCGTGATGCGCCGTTGCACCGCGTAGGCCACGCACAAGCCCATGAGCACGCACACCAGCGCCGTGGCGCCCGAATAGATCACCGTGTTGGCGATGGCGTCGCGCACCGTCACCTGCTGGAAGAAGATGTCGTGGTAGTTCGCCAGCGTGAGGTTGCCGCTGGCCACGCCGCGGCCCCAGGCCTTCGACAGCGACGCCAGCACCAGGATGGCCAGCGGCATCACCACCGTGAGCAGCGACACGAAGGCCGCGTAGGCCAGCAGCGGCCACTTCCAGAAGCCGATGTCGAACGGCCGGCGCTCGCCGCCCTTGCCCGACACCGACACGAAGCCCTTGCGCGAGAGCAGCTTGCGCTGCACCCACAGCATGACCACGGTGAGCACCAGGATCGGCATCGAGAACGCCGCCGCCTGCTCCACGCGCAGCGGGTACTCGAAGAACGACACGATCTGCGTCGTCGCGAGGTTGATGCCCGCCGGAATGGCGATGAGCGCGGGCGTGCCGTACAGCGCCACCGACTCCAGGAAGATCAGGATGGCCGCGCCCACGATGGACGGCATCACCAGCGGCAGCGTGACGCGCGTGAGCGTGCGGAACTTGCCCGCGCCGTGGATCGAGGCGGCGTCTTCCAGCTCGGTCGAGATGAGGTCGAGCGCCGACTTGGTGAACACGTAGATCAGCGGAAACGTGTACAGCGCAATGACGAACGCCAGCCCCCAGAAGCTGAAGATGTTGAGCGGCCCGGCCTCGCCGCCGAAGACCGCCAGCCACAGCCGGTTGAGCCAGCCCGCGTTGGGCCCCGCCAGCAGGATCCACGCGATGGCGCCGAGGAAGTTGGGCATGACGAACGCCGCCAGCACGCCCATGTGCGTGAGGTTGCGGCACGGCATGTTGGTGCGCGACACCGCCAGCGCCAGCGGCACGCCCAGCGCCAGCGCCAGCACCGTGACCGCCCCGCCCAGGTAGAGCGAGTTGAGCAGCGCCTGCAGGTGGCGTGTGCGCCCCAGCGCGCTCGTGTAGTTGCGCAGCGTGGCGCCGCCGTCCGCGCTGCTGAAGCTGTCCCACACCAGCCGCAGGATCGGATTGGCGACCAGCAGCACCAGCGCCACGACGAGCACGCCGAAGAGCCACAGCGCCGGGTCGGCCAGGCGCGACGGCACGGTCAGCGGCGCCGGCCGTGCGGGTTGCGGTGCGGCCGCCTCAGACACCGAAAGCATCGCGCCACAGGTCGATCACTTCGGGCACGCCGTCCACCGACTCCTGCGGGTCGGGGCGCAACGCGGTCTTGCTGTCGTCCAGGCCCAGCACGCCGGGGCGCGGCTTGGCGCCCGCACGCTTGGGCACGCCGAATCGGTCGACCGAGAGCTTGTCGACGTCCTCGCTGCCGAGCAGCCATTCCATGAAGAGCTTCGAGGCGTTCGGGTGCGGCGCGTTGGCCATGATGGCCGAGGGCGACAGCATGAGCACCGGCCCTTCCTTGGGCGCGACGATGGCGATCGGGTTGCCCTTGTCGGCCACCATGGCCGCCAGGTTGATCGGCCCCGCGCCGATGGAGCGCTCGCCCGAGGTGACGGTGGTCACGGTGTCGATGATCGAGCGGCCCACCTGCGGCTTGTTGGCCGCCAGCTTCTTGAACCAGCCGTCGCCGTAGAGCTTGCGCATCTCGATGGCCCACACGCCCACGAAGCCGCTGAAGCCCGGGTGGCCCACCGAGGCCAGGCCGCGCCACTTCGGATCGGTGAGGTCGTTCCAGCTTTTCGGTGCATCCGCGGCCTTGACCTTGGCCGTGTTGTAGACCAGCCCGACCATCGCGACGCTGGCCACGTGGTAGTAGCCCTCGGGGTCGAGGTTCTGCAGCCGCTTGTCCATGCCGGCAGAGGCCGCGGGCACGTACTTCATGAGCAGCTTGCGTTTCTTCAGGTCGAGGTAGTGCGCGATGTCGGTCGAGGAGAAGACGTCGCAGTTGGCGGTCTTGGCCTTCAGGTCCTGGTTCAGCCGCTGGAACGCCACCTGCGCCGTGGTGCGCACCACGTTCACCTTCACGCCGGGGTAGCGCGCGGTGAAGGTGCGCGACATCAGCTCGGCGTCTTCGGAGGGCAGGTACACGATGTACCAGGTGAGTTCGCCCTCTTTCTTCGCGGCTTCGTGCAGCGCGTCGAGCGAGGTCTGGGCGCTCGCGCTGTGCCACGGCGCAAGTGCGGCCGCCGAGGCGGCGGCGCCGGCCAGGGCATGGAAATGGCGTCGGTTCAGTTGCATGAATGTCTCCATGGCCGGATCTGTGGATGAATGCGCCGGCTCCTTTTCAGTGTACGAATGAAGCCTATAAAAATATATATCTCGTTTCTACGTATTTTTATAAACCACATCCGTGCACGATGATGTTTAGAATCCAGCGCATCGGAGACGCCTTTCATGCCCCCATCGACACGCATCAATCTCAGTGACAAGATCCGCGCCGCCCTCGAGGCGGAAATCACTTCGGGCCAGCTGACGGCCGGCTCGCGCATCGACGAGCAGGCGCTCATGGACCGCTTCGAGGTGTCGCGCACACCGGCGCGCGAGGCGCTGCTGCAGCTCATGTCGGCCGGCCTCGTGACCACGGTGCCGCGCCAGGGCGCGGTGGTGTCCAGCCTGTCGGTGCCCGAGTACGTGGCCATGCTCGAAATCCTCATGGAACTCGAAGGCCTGGCCGCCCGCCTCGCCGCGCGCCGCATGCCGGTGGTGCAGCGCAAGCAGCTCGCACAGGCCGACCAGGACTGCCGCGACGCCGCCGCCAGGGACGACGCCGAGCTCTACGGCAAGGCCAACCGCAACTTCCACGAGATCATTTACGACGGCAGCCTCAACGAAGTGCTGGCCCGCCAGCTGCGTGCCATGCGCCTGCGCATGCGCCATCCGCAGCGCACGCTGTTCGACCGGCCGGGGCGCATCCGCAACTCGCTGGTCGAGCACAAGCTGGTGCTCGACGCCATCCTCAACGGCGACGAAGACGCCGCCTACCGCGCGATGACGGGCCACATCTCCAGCGGCGGCAACGTGTATGCCGACGCCATTGCCAGCATGCCGCACGGCGTGCCGGTGGCATCGCCCGTTGCCACGCCCGAGGTCGCAGCCGATGCGCTGGCCGTGACCCAGCGCGCCGCCACCAAGCGCAAGCCGGTCAGCAAGCCGGTCAGCGAGGCATGACCGCCATGCGCAGCGCAGCCATCCACATCCGCGCCCACGGCGGCCCCGAGGTGCTCGAGCCCGTCGAGGTCGAGGTCGGCGAGCCCGGGCCCGGCGAGATCCGCATCCGCCAGAGCGCCATCGGCCTGAACTTCGCGGACATCTACCAGCGCCGCGGCGCGCACGGCCCGTACACGCCCACGCCGTTCCCGGTGACGCTCGGCGCGCAGGGTGCGGGCGTGATCGATGCCGTGGGGCCAGAGGTCGACGGCGCATTGCGCGTGGGCCAATCGGTGGCGTACTTCCACCCCGGCGCCTACCAGGCCGTGCGCAACATCCCCGCGCACCGGGCCATGCCATTGCCGGCGGGCGTGTCCGAGGAAGTCGCGGGTGCCACGTTGCTGCGCGGGCTCACGGCCGAGTACCTGCTGCGGCGCCTGTACCCCGTGAAGCCCGGCGACGCGGTGCTGGTGCATGCGGCCGCCGGCGGCATGGGCGTGATCCTCTCGCAGTGGGCGCGTGCGCTCGGCGCGACCGTGATCGGCACCGTCGGCTCCGAGGCCAAGATGGCCATCGCGCGCGCGCACGGCTGCCACCACGTCATCGACTACCGCCGCGAGGACTTCGTGGCGCGCACGCTCGAATGCACTGGCGGCGTGGGCGTGTCGGTGGTCTACGACGCGGTCGGCAAGGACGTCTTCCTGCCCTCGCTCGATTGCTTGAAGCCGCTGGGCATGGCGGTCAACTACGGCACCGCATCGGGCGATGTCGAGGCCTTCGACCTGCAGCGGCTGCATGCGAAATCGCTCAGCGTGTCGCGGCCCACGCTGCGCACCTTCATCGCGGACCCGGCCGACCTGCGGCGCGGCGCGGCGGCGCTGTTCGACGTGGTGCTCGGCGGCCAGGTGAAGCTCGAGGTGGGCCACCGCTACGCGCTCGCCGACGTGCGCCGCGCGCACGAGGAACTCGAAGGCCGCACCACCACCGGGGCGGCGGTGCTGATTCCCTGAAAGGCGCTCCCCCATGAAGCTGTACCACGGCTGGCTTTCCAGCGCGTCGCGCCGCGTGCGCCTGTGCCTGGCCGAAAAAGGCGTGCCCTGCGAAAGCATTCCGATCGACATGGGCAAGCAGGAGCACCACTCGCCCGCCTACCTGGCGATGAACCCGAACGGCGTCGTGCCGGCGCTGCGGCTGGACAACGGCGAATCGCTCTACGAGAGCTCGACCATCTGCGAGTACCTCGACGACCTGCATCCGCAGCCGCCGCTGCGCCCCGCCGACCCGTACGAGCGCGCCGTGATGCGCAACTTCGTGCGCTGGACCGACGAGAAATCGCTGCCCAATCTGCTGATCCTGAACTGGAGCATCGCGCTGCAACCGGGTGCGAGCCAGTGGAGCGACGCGCAGCTGCAGGAGCGCCTGGCGCGCGTGCCCACGCCCGAGCGGCGCGAGGCCTGGAACCGCATTGCGCGGCAGCCCTACACCGACGAAGAAAAAGCCGCCGCGCTCGAGAATCTGCTGGCCCTGCTCGGCAAGATGGAAGCGATGCTCGCGCCAAGCGGCGACTGGCTGGTCGGAGGTGCCTATTCGCTGGCCGACATCGCGGCGGCGCCCTTCGTGGCACGCATCGCGGAGCTGGCGCCGGATGCGCTGTCGAACGCGCGCTGCCCGCGCACGGCCGATTGGTGGGCGCGCATTCAGCAGCGCCCTGCCTTCGCGCTCGCGCGCTTCGATCGATTCGATGTCGCGCTGCGCCAGCGCCAGGCCGAAGTCAGTCCCGCACCGGCCCGCGCAGATTCTTGATCTGCGAACGCTGGCTCTTGCCTTCGAGCCGGCGCTGCTTCGAACCGTAGGTGGGCTTGGTGGCGCGCCGCACGCGCGGCGGCGTGGCCACGCCGTCGATCACCGCCTGCAACCGCGCGAGCGCGTCAGCGCGGTTCATCTCCTGCGTGCGGTGCTGCTGCGCCTTGAGCACGAACACGCCTTCCTGTGTGATGCGGCTGTCGCGCAGGGCGAGCAGCCGTTCCTTCACGTCGGCGGGCAGCGAGCTGGCATGGATGTCGTAGCGCAGGTGCACCGCGCTCGACACCTTGTTGACGTTCTGCCCGCCCGCCCCCTGCGCGCGGATGGCGCTGATCTCGACCTCGTCGGGGTCGATGGCAACAGGCGGTGAACGAAGACTCATCCGGCCATTCTCCAGGAACACCGCGGAACCGGCTCTGCCGGGCCGCTGGTGTTGCCCCCGGGAGGGGGTTGGCGAAGCGACACGCAGTGCGCGAAGCCTGGGCGCGAGCTCAGACCCTTTCGAAGACGGCGGCAATGCCTTGGCCGCCACCGATGCACATCGTGACGAGTGCATAGCGGCCGCCCGTGCGGTGCAGCTCGGCGATCGCCTTCGTCGTGATGATCGCGCCGGTCGCACCCACCGGATGGCCCAGCGAAATGCCCGAGCCGTTCGGGTTCACCTTGGCCGGGTCGAAGCCCAGTTCCTTGATGACCGCGCAGGCCTGCGCCGCGAACGCTTCGTTCGACTCGATCACATCGAAGTCGCTGACCTTCAGCCCCGTGCGCTCCAGCACCTTGCGCGTGGCCGGCACCGGGCCGATGCCCATGTATGCGGGTTCGACGCCAGCGTGCGCGTAGCCGACGAGACGCGCGAGCGGCTTCAGGCCCAGTGCCTTCACGCGGCCACCTTCGGCCAGCACCACGGCGGCTGCGCCGTCGTTGATGCCCGAGGCATTGCCGGCGGTGACGAGGCCGTCCTTCTTGAATGCGGGCTTCATCTTCGAGAGCGTGTCGACGGTGGTGTCGGCGCGCACGTGCTCGTCGGTGTCGAACAGCACGACGCCCTTGCGCGTCTTCACCTCGACCGGGACGATCTGTTCCTTGAAGCGGCCCGCGGCAATGGCGGCGGCGGCGCGCTGCTGACTCGTCACGGCCAGTTCGTCCATCTGCTCGCGCGTGATGCCGTAGCGCGCAGCCACGTTCTCGGCCGTGATGCCCATGTGGATCTTCTCCCACGGGTCGTGCAGGATGCCCAGCATGTAGTCGACCAGCACCGCGTCGCCCATGCGTGCGCCGTAGCGGGCCGAGGTGTCGAAGTACGGGCCGCGGCTCATCGATTCGGAACCGCCGCCGATCGCGATGTCGCAGTCGCCCAGCGCGATGGCCTGCGCCGCCGACACGATGGCCTGCAGGCCCGAGCCGCACAGGCGGTTCACGTTGAAGGCCGGCGTCTCGATCGGGCAGCCCGCGTCGATGGCGGCAACGCGGCTCAGGTACGCGTCCTTCACGTCGGTGGGGATCACGTTGCCCATGACCACATGGCCGATGGCGTCGGCGGCCACGCCGCTGCGCTCGATGGCGGCCTTGACGGCGGTGGTGGCCAGTTGCGTGTTGGGCACGTCCTTGAGCGCGCCGCCGAAGGTGCCGATGGCGGTGCGGGCGGTGCCGACCACGAAGATGTCGCGTGAAGTCATGGGATGGATCTCCTGGATTGAAAAAGCGAAAAGATGAATGCTTCAGCGGCCGGTGAAGGCCGCAGGCTTCTTGCCGAAGAAGGCATCGAGGCCGATACGGAAGTCGTCGGTGGCCGCGCAGGTCTGGAACGCGGCCGACTCGGCATCGAGCTGGCTGCGCAGGTCGCGGTCGACCGAGCCGCGCATCAGGCGGCGCAGGTTGCCCAGCGCCACGGTCGGCCCCTTGGCCAGCCGCTGCGCGAGCGCCATGGCCTCGGATTCGAGCTCGGCCGCGGGCACCACGCGGTTGATGAGGCCCATGCGTTCGGCCGCGGCGGTGTCGTAGGTGTCACCGAGCATCGCGATCTCCAGCGCGCGGCGCATGCCGACCAGGCGCGGCAGCGCCCACGACGCCCCCACGTCGCAGCTCGTGCCGATGTTCACGTAGGCGAGGTTGAAGCGCGTGCCTTCGGCCGCGAGCACGAAGTCGGCCTGCAGCATCAGGCTCAGGCCGGCGCCGGCCGCCACGCCGTGCACCTGCGCGACCAGCGGCGCGTCCATGCCGTCGAGCACGGTCAGCGCCTCATGCAGCGGGCCGATGAGGTCGGCCGCGCCCTGCTTCGGATCGGCGCTCAGCACGCCGAGGTCGCCGCCGGCCATGAAGCCCTTGCCCGCGCCGCTCAGCAGCACGGCGCGCACGGTCTTGTCGGCCGCCAGCGCGCGCGCGGCTTCGAGGAAGGCGTTGGCCATCGGCACGTCGATGGCATTGAGCGCCGCCGGGCGGTTGAAGCGCAGCGTGGCCACCGCGCCTTCGCGGCCCACCAGCAGTGGGGAAGAGGAAGTGTCTTGGGTCATGTCGTGACTTTCGTGGGGGCGCGCTGCTGCACGCCATTGAGCAGCAATTCAATGGCCTGGTCGGCGATCTGGTCGGGCGTGAGGTCGCCGTCGGGGCGGTACCAGCGGCCGATCCAGCTCAACGCACCGGCCAGCATGAAGGCCGCCATCTTGGCGTCGCAGGGCGCGAGCGCGCCTTCGGCCACGCCCTCCTCGATCAGGCGGCGGAAATGCCCGTCGATGCCGGCCTTGAGGCGGCGCAGTTCCTTCTTGAGCGGGTCGGGCAGCGGGTCTTCGCCGATGCGGATCACGCACATGCCGAAATCCTGCGTGACCACGCCCGAATAGATGCGCATGCAGGCCTTGAGCTGGTCGATGGCGCTGCCGCCCGCGGCGCGCACCTCGCCGATGCCGGTCTGCATGAGGTCCAGCGCCATCTTCACGCACTCGAGCAGGATCTGGTCCTTGTTCTCGATGTAGTAGTACAGCGTGGGCTTGCTCACGTTGAGCCGCTCGGCAATGTCGTCGAGCGAGGTCGCATGGAAGCCGCGCTCGTTGAAGAGCTGCGCGGCCGTGCGCAATACGGCCATGCGCTTGACCTCGCGCTGCTGCGCGCGGCGGTCGGCGGGCGCCCATGGAGAGGCTGGCGCTGGAGCAGGAACGGCGGAGGAACGGGGCATGGGGTTTGTGCGGGCGGGGAAAGTCCCGATGCCGCGACCTGCGGCGAACACGGACATTACCGGCCAGTAGAAATTTTACGGGCCAGTAGCATTTTGCTGCTGAACACAAACCCTGACCTTGCAGCGCGCACCTTGGCCATGCCTGACGAGACCCGACGGGAACCCTCCATGCCCGCACCTTCCGCCACGGCCACGGTGCTGCAGGCCGAGGCGTTGACGCTGGCTTTCGGCGGGGTGAAGGCGCTGACGAACGTGGGCTTCAGCGTGGCCACGGGTTCCATCACCGCGGTGATCGGTCCCAACGGCGCGGGCAAAACCTCGCTGTTCAACACCATCTCGGGCTTCTACAAGCCCTCGCAGGGCCGCGTGCTGTTCGAGGGCGCGGACATCACGCGCCTGCCCGCCCCCAAACGCGCCGCGCTCGGCCTGGCGCGCAGCTTCCAGAACATCGCGCTGTTCCGCGGCATGACGGTGCTGGACAACATCAAGCTCGGGCGCCACGCGCACCTGAAGAGCAACGTGTTCGACGCCCTCTTCTACCTGGGCCGCGCGCGCCGCGAAGAGGCCGAACTGCGCCGCGACGTCGAGGAACGCATCATCGATTTCCTCGAGATCGACCACATCCGCCACGCCTCGGTGGCCGCCCTGCCCTACGGCCTGCAGAAGCGCGTCGAAATGGCGCGCGCGCTGGCCATGCAGCCCAAGGTGCTGATGCTCGACGAGCCCGTGGCCGGCATGAACCGCGAAGAGACCGAAGACATGGCGCGCTTCATCCTCGACGTGCGGCGCGAATGGGGCATCACGGTGCTGATGGTCGAGCACGACATGGGCATGGTGATGGACCTGTCGGACCATGTGGTGGTGCTCAATTTCGGCCAGGTCATCGCGCAGGGCACGCCGGCGCAGGTGCAGGCCGACCCGGAAGTGATTCGCGCGTACCTGGGCGCGGGCGACGTGGGCGAGCTGCGTCGGCGGCTGCGCGGTGAAGCTGCCGTGGGAGCCGCCTGATGGATTGGGCCTACCTCTTCGAGATCGCGCTCACCGGCATCGCCGGCGGCGGCCTGTATGCGTTGGCGGCGCTGGCCTTCGTGCTGGTCTACAAGGCGACGCGCGTGGTCAACATCGCCATCGGCGAGATGCTGATGGTCGGCGCCTACCTGTTCTTCACCTTCGCCGCGAGCTTCTCGCTGCCGATCTGGATGGCGGTGCTGGGCTCGGTGATCGGCACCGGCCTGCTGGGCGCGGTGATCGAGCGCACCATGATCCGCCCGCTGCTGGGCGAGCCGCCGATCTCGGTGTTCATGGTGACGGTGGGGCTGGCGTCGATCCTCGTCGGGCTGGTCGAGATCATCTGGACCGCCGACCAGCGCCGCTTGCCCGAGTTCCTGCCCAACACGCCCGTGATGGTCGGCGAGGCCTTCCTGGCGCCGAAGATCGCCTATGGCGCATTGATCGCCGTGGTGCTGATCGGGCTCGTGCTGCTGCTGTTCCGCTTCTGGCGCGGCGGCGTGGCGCTGCGGGCCACTGCGTCGGACCAGGCGGCGGCGTACTCGATGGGCATCCATGTGCCGCGCGTGTTCTCGCTGGCCTGGGTGGCCTCGTCCATGATCGCGGCGGTGGCCGGCATCATCGTCGGCGCCATCGGCGGCATCTCGTCGTCGATGGGCGTGTTCGGGCTGTCGGTGCTGGTGGTGGTGATCGTCGGCGGGCTCGACAGCGTGCTCGGTGCTCTGGTGGGCGGCGTGCTCATCGGCCTGATCGAAGCACTGGCCGGCTCCTATCTCGGTGGCGAATACAAGCTGCTCGCCACCTTCATCGTGCTGGTGTTCGTGCTGATGGTGCGGCCGTACGGGCTCTTCGGCACGCACGAGATCGAGAGACTCTAGCCATGCGCATCGGCACCCTCAAGCAAAGCTACATCGCCGACGCGGCGCTGTTCGATTCGCGCACGCAGAAGGTGTGGCTCGCGATCGGCGCAGCGCTGCTCGTGCTGTTCCCGTTCATGGCCAGCGACTACTGGCTGTACCTCGCGTGCCTCGTCGCCATCAACGTCGCGAGCGCCACGGGACTGAACATCCTCACGGGCTACACCGGCCTCGTGAGCCTGGGCCAGGCCGCGTTCATGGGCCTGGGTGCGTACACCGTCGCGATCATGCAGACGCGGCTGGGCACGCCCTTCCTGCTCAACATCCTCGCGGGCGGCGTGGTCGCGATGCTCGGCGGATTGATCGTCGGCATACCCTCGCTGCGCGTGAAGGGCCTGTACCTCGCCATCGCGACCATCGCGGCCTCGTTCATCGCGCACTTCCTGTTCGCCAACCTCAAGCTCACCGGCGGCACCACCGGCATCTCGCTGCCACCCGCGCAGTTCTTCGGCCTGCCGCTGGACACGTCCTTCCGCCTCTACTGGGTGATCGTGCCGGTGATGGTGCTCATGGTGCTCGGCGCGGCCAACCTGTTCCGCACGCGCGTGGGACGCGCCTTCATCGCCATTCGCGACCGCGACATCTCGGCCGAGGTGCTGGGCATTCCGCTCCTGCGCTACAAGCTGCTGTCGTTCGGGCTCTCGTCGTTCTACGCGGGCGTGGCGGGTGGGCTGTGGGCCTACTTCTTCCGCGTGGTCACGCCCGAGAGCTTTCCGCTCCTGATGTCGATCTTCTTCCTGGCCGCCATCATCGTCGGCGGCATGGGGACCATCCTGGGCGGCATTTTCGGCGCCGTGTTCATGACCATGGTGCCCGAGCTGCTCAAGCTGGTGGTCGACCTGCTGCCGGGCGGCGTCGAGATGACCGTGTTCCTCTCGCCGGTGCGCACCGTCGTCTTCGGCCTGCTGATCGTCGGATTTCTGGTGTTCGAGCCGCACGGGCTCGCAGAAGTGTGGCGGCGCATACGCCGCTTTTTCCATCTATGGCCGTTTCGTAACTAGAACCAGGAGACACACATGCCCAAGACAACGAAGAAGCTTTCCCCCCAGCGCCGCGCCCTGCTGATCGCCGCGGGCCTGGCCGCCGCCGTGCCGTTCGCGGCGAACGCGCAAGCCAACGAGGACATCGTCATCGGCGGCTCGATCCCGATGACCGGCGTGTTCGCCTTCGCGGGCGTGGGCATCAACGCCGGCATTGCCGACTACGTGAAGATCGTCAACGACGCAGGCGGCATCAAGGGCCGCAAGCTGCGCTACGTGCCGGAAGACACGGGCTACAAGGTCGACGTGTCGGTGGCGGCCTTCAAGAAGATCACGAGCCAGAACAAGGTCAACCTCTACTACGGCGACTCCACCGGTTTCTCCAAGACCATCAATCCCGAGCTCGACCGCAGCGGCCAGATCCTGATGGCCGGCGCCTCGTTTGCGACCGAGCTCAACGACCCGGCCAAGTACCCGAACCAGTTCCTGGTCGGCCCCGACTACACCGAGCAGATCGGCATTCTTCTGCGCCACATCGCCAAGGAGAAGCCGGGCGCGAAGGTGGCCTTCGTGTACTCCGACTCCGAGTTCGGCCGCGACCCCATCGAGGCCAGCGAAGCCGCTGCCAAGAAGCTGGGCCTGAGCGTGCCCGTGAAGCTCATGACACCCGCGGGCAGCGTGGACGTGTCGACCGAGGTCATCAAGCTGCGCCGCGCGGCGCCCGACTACACGATCTTCCACGGCTACATCCTCGCGCCCATTCCCGAGTTCGTGCAGCAGGGCAAGCAGATGGGCATGACCAGCAAGTGGATGGGCACCTTCTGGACCATGGACAGCTCCACCGTCATGAAGATGGGCGAAGGCGGCGACGGCTTCATGGGCGTCATGCCCTACCGCTACTACTACGACACCTCGGCCAAGGCACCGATGCTCGACAAGATCCGCGCGCTGCGCCCCGAGTACCAGAGCACGGCGTACACGCAGGGTTTCCTCACGGCGATGCTGTTCACCGAGGCCGCCAAACGCACGCTCGACGCCGGCAAGCCGCTGGACGGCAAGAACCTGAAGGCCGCGCTCAACACCATCAAGGACTTCGACACGGGCGGCCTCATCGGCACGCCGATCACCATCAAGGGCAACTCCATTCCCGTGGGCCGCGTCTACAAGGCCGACATGAAGGCGCAGAAGATGGTGCCGGCGTCGGACTGGATCGCACTGAACTGATCGACACGATGGACGCGCGCGCGGCACCGCCTGACCTCGTCCTGGAGGTCAACAACATCGAGGTGGTCTACAACAAGGTCGTGCAGGTCTTGCGCGGCCTGTCGCTGACCGTGCCGCGCGGGCAGATCGTGGCACTGCTGGGCAGCAACGGCGCGGGCAAGTCGACCACGCTGAAGGCGGTGTCGGGCCTGCTCGCGCTGGAAGACGGCGAGGTCGAGGCCGGGCGCATCGTGTTCGACGGCGCGCCCACCGAACGGCTCGCGCCGCAGCAACTCGTGCGGCGCGGCCTGAGCCATGTGATGGAGGGCCGCCGCGTGTTCGAAGACCTCACGGTCGAAGAGAACCTCGTCGCCGCCACGTACGCGCTCACGGGCCGCGACGGCGCCACGCCGTCGCGCAACTTCGACGATGTCTACGCCTACTTTCCGCGCCTGCACGAGCGCCGCAAGGGCCTGGCGGGCTATCTCTCGGGCGGCGAACAGCAGATGCTCGCCATCGGACGCGCGCTGGTGGCGCAGCCGCAGCTCATCCTGCTCGACGAGCCTTCGCTGGGCCTGTCGCCGAAGCTGGTGGAAGACATCTTCACGATCATCGCGCGCATCAACGCGGAGCGCGGCACCTCGATGCTGCTGGTCGAACAGAACGCCAGCGTGGCCCTGGCCATCGCCCACACGGGCTACATCATGGAAAGCGGCAAGGTAGTGATCGACGGCAGCGCCGAACGGCTCGCGGCCGACCCCGACGTGCGTGAGTTCTACCTCGGCGTGGGCGGCAGCGGCGAATCGCGCAGCTTCCGCGAGCTGAAGCACTACAAGCGCCGCAAGCGCTGGCTGTCATGACGACGAACCTGCTCCCTTCGCTCACGCTGCCGCAGATGCTGCGCGAGCAGGCGCGCCTGCAACCGCAGCGCATCGCGATCCGCCAGAAGGACTTCGGCATCTGGCATCCGCTGGACTGGGCCGGCTACCTGCAGCGCGCCAGCCGCTTCGGCCTGGGCCTGCACGCGATGGGCCTCGCGCCCGGCGGGCACCTGGGCGTGATCTCCGAGAACCGCGTCGAGTGGCTGCTCGCGCAGATGGGCGCGGGGCTCATCGGCGCCGTGACCGTGGGTGTGTACCCCACCAGCCCGAGCAACGAGGTCGCCTACGTGGTCGGCCATGCCGACATCGAAGTGATCGTCTGCGAGGACCAGGAGCAGACCGACAAGGTGCTCGACGCGCTCGACCAGCTGCCGCGCCTGCGCAAGATCGTCGTGATCGAGACCAAGGGCCTCGCGAGCTACCCGCCTGAGGTGCGCGAGCGCATCGCGACCTTCGCGGAGGTCGAGCAGGCCGGTGCCCAAGCAATGGCAAGCGACGGCACCGTGCTCATCGACGCCGCGCTGCAGCGCCAGTCGCTGGCCGACATCGGCTTGATGATCTACACCTCGGGCTCCACGGGCAAGCCCAAGGGCGCGATGATTTCGTACCGCAACATTCGCGGCGTCGTGCCCGGCATCGTCGAACGGCTCGGGCTCGACGGCGACACCACGCACCTGTCGTACCTGCCGCTGTGCCACGTGGCCGAGCAGATGCTCACGGCCTTCGTGCCGCTGTACCTGGGCTCGCAAGTCAACTTCGGCGAATCGATCCGCACCGTGCAGGAAGACCTGCGCGAAGTCGCGCCCACCATGTTCCTTGGCGTGCCGCGCATCTGGGAGAAGCTGCACGCGGGCATCAGCATCAAGATGCAGGAAACCGGGCGGCTGCAGCGCGCGCTGTTCCGCAAGGCCATCGAGGCCTGCGCGCCGCTGGCCGAGAAGCCGCGCAGCGCCTGGACGCTGGCCGAGCGCGGCCGCTTCGCCCTCGCCTACTGGACCGTGCTGCGCGCGCTGCAGAACTTCATCGGCCTGCGTCGCGCGCGCATCGCGCTCACGGGCGCGGCGCCGATCCCGGCAGACGTGGTGCGCTTCTTTCGCACGCTGGGCGTGCCGCTGGTCGAGGTGTATGGCCTCACCGAATCGACCGGCATGGTCTCTGGCCACCGCGCCGACGCCGTGACCATCGGCACCGTCGGCCCGCCCACGCTGGGCACCGAGCACCGCGTGGGCGAAGCCGGCGAGCTGCTGGTGCGCGGCGACATGGTGTTCGAGGGTTACTACAAGAACCCCGAGGCCACCGCCTCATCGATCCGCGATGGCTGGCTGCACACGGGCGACGTGGTGCGCGAGGAAGCCGGTGGCCAGCTGCGCATCGTCGACCGGCTGAAAGACATCATGATCACCGCCGGCGGCAAGAACCTCACCCCCTCGGAGATCGAGAACACCATGAAGGGCAGCCCCTTCATCAAGGAATGCATCGTGGTGGCGGACGGCCGCAAGTTCGTCGGCGCGCTGCTGCAGATCGACTACGAAACGGTCGGCAAATGGGCCGAGGCGCAGCGCCTGCCCTTCACGCATTTCCGCTCGCTGGTGGAAGAACCCAAGGTGCGCGCGCTGATCGAGGCCGAAGTGGCGCGCGGCAACGGGAAGCTGGCGCAGGTGTCGCAGATCAGACGTTTTCATCTGCTCACCAAAGAGTTGGACCATGACGACGGTGAAGTCACCGCCACCATGAAGGTGCGGCGCTCCAGCATCTACAAGGCCTACGCCAACGAGATCGAGGCGCTGTACAGCGCCTGATCGGGAAGAAAAGGCTCAGTCGCCGCGCACGGGCCGGGCCCGCACGTCGGTCACATCGTCGGCGGGACCCAGCACGACCGGGCTGCGCACCGATTCGCCGCGCGCACGGGCGCTGACCACGTCAGCCGCCGTGGGCTCGGCCGGCTGCTGTGCCGCATGGCGAAATCGGTCGAAGCCCGAGCGGGGGTTGAAACGCCCACCCATCGAAGCGGTCCAGGGCGTCACGGGCTTGCCCGTGACACGCCCCCAGGCGTAGCGCACACCCCACACCGCGGCCAGCAGCAGGGCCGCCACGGCCAGACTGGCCGCAAAGACCAGCCCCAGAAGCAGAAGAATGACGCGAAGAATAAAGTTCATCATCCGACTTTAGGCCGAAGCCGCCGCCGTTGGTTCCCCGCCCTTGCGGAACGAGAACTGGCCCGGCGACTGGATCGGGTCGGTTTCGACCTCGATCGTGTCCTTCGGCCCGAAGCTGCCGTCCAGCAGCAGCTTCGAGAGCGGGTTCTCGATGCGCTGCTGAATGGCACGCTTCAGCGGTCGCGCCCCGAACACAGGGTCGAAGCCGACCTTGGCGATTTCGGCCAGCGCCGCAGGCGACACCTCCAGGCCCAGGTCCATCTTCGCCAGGCGCGCCTTCAGCACCTTGAGCTGGATCGCGGCGATCGATTCGATGTTCTTCGCGTCGAGCGCGTGGAACACGACCGTCTCGTCGATGCGGTTCAGGAACTCGGGGCGGAAGTAGTTCTTCAGCTCGTCCCACACCGCTTCCTTGATGTCCTCGCTGGGCTGACCCACCATCGACTGGATGATCGGCGAGCCGATGTTGCTGGTCATCACGATCACGGTGTTCTTGAAGTCCACGGTGCGGCCCTGGCCGTCCGTGAGGCGGCCATCGTCGAGCACCTGCAGCAGCACGTTGAACACGTCGGGGTGGGCCTTCTCGACCTCGTCGAGCAGCACCACGCTGTAGGGCTTGCGGCGCACGGCTTCCGTGAGATAGCCGCCCTCTTCATAGCCCACGTAGCCCGGCGGCGCGCCGATGAGACGCGCGACCGAATGCTTCTCCATGAACTCGCTCATGTCGATGCGGATCAGGTGGTCTTCGCTGTCGAACAGGAAGCCCGCGAGCGCCTTGCACAGCTCGGTCTTGCCCACGCCCGTGGGGCCGAGGAACAGGAACGAACCCGTGGGGCGGTTCGGGTCGGAGAGACCCGAGCGCGAGCGGCGGATCGCGTTGGCGACCGCACCGATGGCCTCGTCCTGGCCAACCACGCGCTCGTGCAGCTTGTCTTCCATGACGAGCAGCTTGTCGCGCTCACCCTGCATGAGCTTGGCGACCGGGATGCCGGTGGCGCGCGCCACGACCTCGGCGATTTCTTCCGAACCGACCTGCGTGCGCAGCAGCGTGGGCGCGCTGGACTTGCCCTTGCTCGCCTCGCTCTCTTCGGCTTCCTTCAGGCGCTTCTCGAGCGCCGGCAGCTGGCCGTATTGGAGCTCCGCGACCTTGTTGAAATCGCCCTTGCGCTTCCACTCTTCGATCTGGAACTTGATCTTGTCGATGTCTTCGCGCACGTGCGCGCTGCCCTGGGCCTGGGCCTTCTCGGCCTGCCAGATCTCGTCGTAGTCGGCGATTTCCTTCTGCAGCTTGGTGATCTCGTCCTCGATGAGGCCGAAGCGCTTCTGCGAGGCTTCGTCCTTTTCGCGGCGCACGGCTTCGCGCTCGATCTGCAGCTGGATCAGGCGGCGGTCCAGGCGGTCCATGACCTCGGGCTTGGAGTCCATCTCGATCTTGATCTTGGCCGCGGCCTCGTCGATCAGGTCGATGGCCTTGTCGGGCAGGAAGCGGTCGGTGATGTAGCGGTCGCTCAGCTCGGCCGCGGCGACGATGGCCGGGTCGGTGATCTGCACGCCGTGGTGCACCTCGTACTTCTCCTGCAAGCCGCGCAGGATGGCGATGGTGGCTTCGACGCTGGGCTCGCCCACGATGATCTTCTGGAAGCGGCGCTCCAGCGCGGCGTCCTTCTCGATGTACTTGCGGTACTCGTCCAGCGTGGTGGCGCCCACGCAGTGCAGCTCGCCGCGCGCGAGCGCGGGCTTGAGCATGTTGCCGGCGTCCATCGCGCCTTCGGCCTTGCCGGCGCCGACCATGGTGTGCAGCTCGTCGATGAAGACGATGGTCTGGCCTTCGTCCTTCGCGAGTTCGTTCAGAACAGTCTTCAGCCGCTCCTCGAACTCGCCGCGGAACTTGGCACCAGCCAGCAGCGCGGCCATGTCGAGCGACAGCACGCGCTTGCCCTTGAGCGACTCGGGCACTTCGCCCGCGACGATGCGCTGCGCCAGGCCTTCGACGATGGCGGTCTTGCCCACGCCGGGTTCGCCGATGAGCACGGGGTTGTTCTTGGTGCGGCGTTGCAGCACCTGGATGGCGCGGCGGATTTCCTCGTCGCGGCCGATGACCGGGTCGAGCTTGCCCAAGCGGGCGCGCTCGGTGAGGTCCATGGTGTATTTCTTGAGCGCTTCGCGCTGGCCTTCGGCATCGGCGCTGTTCACGCCCTGCCCGCCGCGCACGGCGTCGATGGCCGATTCGAGCGACTTGCGGCTCAGGCCGTTCTCCTTGGCGAGCTTGCCGATGTCGGCCTTGCTGTCGGCCACGGCGAGCAGGAAGAGTTCGCCCGCAATGAACTGGTCGTTGCGCTTGATGGCTTCCTTCTCGGTCGCCTGCAGCAGCTTGCCCAGCTCGGGACCGACCTGCACGATGTCGTGGCCCTGCACCTGGGGCAGTTTCTTGATGGCGCCTTCGGCCGCCTGCAGCAGCCCGGGCACGTTGACGCCGGCACGCTCCAGCAGGGCGCGCGGGCCGTCGTCCTGGCGCAGCATCGCGACCAGCAGGTGGGCCGGTTCGATGTAGGCGTTGTCGTTGCCGAGCGCCAACGTCTGCGCGTCGCTCAGCGCTTCCTGGAATTTGGTGGTGAGTTTGTCTTGTCGCATGGTGGTATTCCTGCATCCAAAATAGGGCTGTTCGGGCACGATTCAAGGTTGCGAACCGGATTTGCACCCTGGGCACGGGTATTGCACCGGGCCCCGCACCTTCCTGCCGTAGGCATTTCTCTCTTTCTCTCGATTGGAGTCGATCATGGTTTTTTCAATGCAGCGCGTCCAGCCGATGCGCCGCGCGTTCAGCGTGGGTCTTCTGGCGGTGGCCATGGGCATGGCCGGACTGGCACACGCCCAGGGCGGCACGCCGGTGCGCATCCTGGTGGGCTTTCCCGCCGGCGCGGGCACCGACGCGATTGCGCGCACCCTGGGCGAAAAGCTCAAGGACGTGCTGGGCGTGCCCGTGGTGGTCGAGAACCGCGCGGGCGCGGGCGGCCAGATCGCGGCGCAGGCCCTGAAGGCCGCGCCGGCCGACGGCCACACGCTGTTCCTGTCGCATGACCACTCCATCTCGATCCTGCCGCAGGTGGTGAAGAACCCGGGTTTCAACCCCGCCACCGACTTCGTGCCCGTGGCCGGTTTTGCCACCTTTGCCAACGTGCTGGCGGTGTCGGGCGGCACGCCGGCCAAGAGCATCGACGAGTACGTGAAGTGGATCCGCACGCAAAAGGGCGGCAAGGAAACCATCGGCGTGCCGGCGCCCGCGTCGATCCCCGAGTTCCTCGTGAAGATGATCTCGGACAAGTACAGGATCGACGTGCAGCCCGCCCCCTACCGCGGCAGCGCGCCCATGACGGCCGACATGCTGGGCAACCAGATCACCGCAGGCATCGCGTCGGTGCCGGACTTCATCGAAAACCACCGCGCGGGCAAGGTGCGCATCGTGGCCTCCATCGGCGCCAAGCGCCAGGCGCTGCTGCCGAACGTGCCGACCTTCACCGAGCTGGGATTTGCGAACCTGGAAGACCTGCCCTACTACGGCATCTTCGCGCCGGTCGGCACGCCGCAGGCCGTCATCGACAGGTACGGCGACGCGCTGCAGAAGGTGCTGGCCATGCCCGACGTGAAGCAGAAGCTCACCACCATGGGCCTGACGGTCGGCTACGAGCCCCAGGGCCAGTTCGCGGGCCGCGTGCGCACCTATACGCAGACCTGGGAAAAGATCATCCAGGCGAGCGGCTTCAAGCCCTGACGCGCGCCGCATGACGGATTGCCCGATGCGGCGCACTCCGTCACATGGGGGATATTCCGGCCGGGTGGGTCCCACTACGATGGGACTTCACCTTCCAAGAACAAAGCCGGAGACACATCCCTCATGCATTTCACGACCCTCGCCGCCTTGCTGGCGGCCGCGCTGCTGCTGGGCGCCTGCGGCAGCACCGCACCCGTTTCCCCCGCCGAAGTCGGCGAACTGCGCGCCGGCTCGGGTTATCTCAAGGGCTACCTGCCCACTGCCGAGCTGCCCAACAGCCTCGCCCTGCTGCCGGCGCCCCCGGCCGAAGGCTCGGCCGCACTGGCGGCCGACGGCGCCACCTTCCGCGCGCTCACGGCTCTGCAAGGCACACCGCGCGGCGCGCTGGCAGTGCAGGACGCCAACCTCAAGTTTCCGAAGGCCGCCGAGGTGTTCTCGTGCGCGCTGGGCATGCCCATTTCCGAGCAGGCCACGCCGCACCTGAACATGCTGCTGCGCCGCACGCTGGCCGATGCCGGCTCGGCCACCTACAAGGCCAAGAACACCTACAACCGCACGCGCCCTTTCGTCGTCTTCAAGACCGGCAGCTGCACGCCTGAAGAAGAAGCTTTTCTGGCCAAGGACGGTTCCTATCCCTCGGGCCACGCTGCCCTGGGCTGGGCCTGGGCGCTGGTGCTGACGGAACTCGCACCCGAACGCGCCGATGCGTTGCTGCAGCGCGGCCGCGCCTTCTCGCAAAGCCGCGCGATCTGCGGCGTGCACTGGCAGAGCGACATCGATAACGGCCGGCTGATCGGTGCGGCGACGGTGGCGAAGCTGCACACGAACCCGGTGTTCCAGGTGCAGATGGCGGGCGCCCGGTCGGAGATTGCGAAAGCACGCGCGGCGGGTGCGGTGCCCGCTCAGGATTGCAGTGCGCAAGCGAAGGCGCTGGCGACCTCGGCGCTGATCGCACCGTAAGCCTCCGACGTGGCGAACGTGCCGCTCAGGTGGCGCTGTTCGACGCCGCGATGCCCCAGCGCGCCAGCGCCTCGTCGTCGGTCACGCGGGCATCGACCCAGCGCGCGCCTTCGGGTGTCTGCTCCTTCTTCCAGAACGGCGCCTGCGTCTTCAGGTAGTCCATCAGGAACTCGCAGGCCTGGAAGCTCTGGCCACGATGGGCGGACACCACCGCCACCATCATGATCTGGTCCAGCGGCTGCAGCAGCCCCACGCGGTGGATCACGCGTGCGCCGAGGATGTCGAAGCGCTTGTGAGCCTCGTCGATCATGGCCTCGATGGCCTTCTCGGTCATGCCGGGGTAGTGCTCCAGCTCCATCGAGGCGATGGTGCTGCCGTCGTTGCGGTCCCTGACCGTGCCCACGAAGCTGCAGACGGCGCCGACGCGTTTGTCGCCCGTGCGCAACATGGCGACCTCTTCAGAGAGATCGAAATCGGCCGTCTGGATCGAAACACGCGCAACGCTCATGTCCGAATTGTGGCATCACGCTAGACTGCCGCAATGCCTTGCCTCGCCGCATTCTCCCCGCTGCTGCCGCAGCCCGAGAGCCGTTGCGCGCGCCAGGGCAGCAAAGCCAAAAAACCAAAGCTCGTCTGACCGGAGCCGAGGTTCCGTCGTCGGATGAGCGACGGAACCTGCCAAGGCTTTGGCCCCTCTCGGGTTACGCGCGCATCGGACGATGGTTCTTTCCATCGGTCGATTCCTGAAAGGAAGCCTGCGTGCCACATCAACAACTCACCGTCGACACCGCCACCGATTTCTCGGGCCTGTGGGTCGCCCTCGTCACGCCGTTCCGCGACGGCGCGGTCGACCACACCGCCCTGGCCGCGCTCGTCCGGCGCCTTGCCAACGACGGCGTGACCGGCTTCGTGCCCTGCGGCTCCACCGGCGAAGCTGCCGCGCTCGACGAGGCCGAACAGCTTGCCGTGCTCGACACCGTGCTCACCGCCGCGGGCGGCCTGCCGGTGGTCATGGGCGTGTCGGGCTACCACCTGGGCAAGGCCACGGCGTGGGCGCGCAAGCTCTCGGAACGCCCACTGGCGGGCCTGCTGGTGTCCGCGCCGCATTACATCCGCCCGTCGCAGGCGGGCGTGCTCGAATGGTTCGAAGCCATCGCCGATGCCAGCACGGTGCCGGTGCTGGTCTACGACATTCCCTACCGCACCGGCGTGACGATCGCGCGCGACACGCTGCTGGCGCTGGCCGGGCACCCGCGCATCCGCGGCATCAAGGACTGCGGCGGCGACATGGCCAAGACGCGCGCGGTCATCGCCGACGGCCGGCTGCAGGTGCTCACGGGCGAAGACCACCAGATCTTCGCGACCATGGCCGAGGGCGGTGTGGGCGCGATCGCGGCCAGCGGCCATGTGCAGACGAAGCGCCTCGTGCGTCTGGTCCGCCTGCTGGCCGAGAACCGGCTGGCCGAGGCGCGCGCCGAATGGCAGCCGCTGCAACCCCTGCTGGAGATGCTGTTTGCCGAACCCAACCCGGGCCCGCTGAAGGCGCTGCTGGCGCATGCGGGCGAACTGCGTGACGAGTTGCGCTCGCCGATGACGCGCGCGTCGGACGGCCTGCGCGAGCGCCTCGTGGCGCTGGACGCGCGGCTCAGCCGCCCGTGACGGGCGGGAAGAAAGCGACTTCGCAGTCGTCGCTCAGCGCGGCGGCTTCGTCGCTCATGGCCTGGTCGAGCGCCATGCGCACGGCCTTGCCGCGTGCGAGCGCGCTGGCGTAGGCGCCACCGCGGGCGATGAGTTCGTCGCGCAGGGCGGCCAGCGTGCCGGCGGCCGTGTCGACGGCTTCACCGCTGCTGGACAGCGCCTCGCGCACCGAGGCGAAATAACGGATGCGGACTTTCATGGGAAGACTCAGCCGAGCAGCGATGCGAGGGGAATGAAGTTCACGGTGTCGCCGGCCTTGATGGTCCGGCCCGCCGGGTTGTCGACCAGGCCGTCGCCCCAGACCATCGAGGTGAGCACGCCCGAGCTCTGGTTGGCGAACAGGTCGAGCCCGCCCGCCGCGTTGCGCCGCACTCGCAGGAACTCGCGGCGCTTGTCGGCGCGCGGCCAGTCGAAATCGGCGCGCAACGGCACGGCCGCGGGCGCCACGCGCGTGGCACCCTGCAGCGCGAGCAGGAAGGGCCGCACCAGCATCAGGAAAGTCAGGAAGCTCGACACCGGATTGCCGGGCAGCCCCGTGACATGGCAGGCGCCCTGCTCGTTCCTGCGTGCGATCGAGCCGTAGGCGAAGGGCTTGCCGGGCTTCATCGACAGCGACCACAGCTGCAGCTCGCCCAGCGACTGCAGGGCGGCGCGGATGTGGTCTTCTTCGCCGACCGAGACACCGCCGGTGGTGATGATGACGTCGCTGCTTTCCGCCGCCTCGCGCAGCGCGGCGATGGTGGCTTCGCGGTTGTCGGGCACGATGCCCAGGTCGTTCACCTCGCAGCCCAGGCGATGCAGCAGCGCGCGCATGAAGAAGCGGTTCGAGTTGTAGATCGCGCCGGGCTTCATCGCGTCGGGCGCGACCTCGCCGGGCATCACCAGCTCGTCGCCGGTGGACAGCATGGCCACGCGCGGCTTGCGCGCGACCTGCAGTTTGTCAAAGCCAACGCTGGCGGCCAGGCCGAGCGCGGCGGGCGTGAGGCGTTCGCCGCGTTGGAGCACCACGTCGCCCGAGGCCACGTCTTCGCCCGCGCGGCGCACCCACTGGCCAGCCACGGGTGCGATGGCGATGCGCACCGACCCCAGGCCGCCCTCTTGCGGCGTGGCGGCCGTGTCCTCCTGCATGACAACCGCGTCGGCGCCTTCGGGAATCTGCGCCCCCGTGAAGATGCGCGCCGCCGTGCCGGCCGCGAGCGGCGTGCCGACGGTGCCGGCGGGAATGCGCTGCGTCACGGTCAGCTCGGTGCCGGGCGTGGCGCAATCGGCCGCGCGCACGGCGTAGCCGTCCATCGCGCTGTTGTCGCGCGGCGGCACGGTGAGGCCCGCGACGAGGTCTTGCGCGAGCACGCGTCCGTCGGCGTCGAAGGTGCCGATGCTTTCGGCCGGCAGCAGCGGCTGCGCCTTGGCAAGCAGCACCGCGATCGCCTCATCGAGCGGCATCAACGGCGGGCGCGAAGACGAGGCGGCGAAGGGAACGGGAGGAGAGTCAGCCATGGTGTTCGGGGTTGTAGTCGAAGCGCTCGCCGCTGTCGATCAACCACGTGGCAATGGCCTCGGCGTCGTTGAGGTCGAGCACCGGGCGCGCCGTGGCCTCGGGCAGGCCGGTCGGCGCATCGGTGGCGATGGCGGTGACAAAGGGGTCGTCGATGTACAGCGCGGGGCGCGGCGCCTCGCCTTCGCCGCTCGGGCGCCAGACCTCGATCTTGAGCACGTCGCTGTGCCGGAAGCCCTCGACCAGCGCCCAGTCGACCGCCGGATGGAGCTCGGCGAGCAGCTGGTGTACCGTGAGCTCGGCCGGCACCTCGAACTCGCGCATCAGCGCCAGCCGCTGGTCGGACGCAACGACCACCTCGAAGGCGCCGGCCTGCCGGTGGCGCCAGGTGTCCTTGCCGACGTGGTCGATGTCGAAGCGGTGGTGCGCATGCTTGACCACCGACACGCGCAGCCCGCGCTGCTTGAGCGCGGGGATCAGGCACTCCACCAGCGTAGTCTTGCCTGCGCCGGAATACCCGGCGAAGCCGACGACCTTCATGCTGCGGCCGCCCGCGTCAGTCGCAGTGCTCGGCGATGTAGGCCTTGACGGCCTCGGCATCGGCCGGCAGCTGGACCACGCGCTTGGGCAAGGCTTCGATGCCTTCGAACTTCTTCGGGCGCGCGGGCTCTTCGCCCAGCGCCTCGACCACCGTGGCCGCGAACTTGATCGGCAGCGCGGTCTCGAGCACCACCATCGGCACGCCGGGCGTGAGCTGCTCGCGCGCGGCCTTGAGGCCGTCGGCGGTGTGCGGATCGATCAGCGTGGCAAAGCGCTTCTCGGTGTCGCGGATCATCGCGAGTCGGTCGGCATGTGTGCTGCGGCCGCTGCGAAAGCCGAAGCGCTCGGCGGCCTGCTTGAACGCCGGATCGGCGCTCAGGTCGAAGCTGCCCGTCAGGCCCAGGTCGTCCACGAACAGCTGGCGCAGCTTCGCGGAATCGCGGCCGACCAGGTCGAACACGAAGCGCTCGAAGTTGCTGGCCTTGCTGATGTCCATCGACGGGCTGGAGGTTTCGTGCGTGTCGACTGCGGCGCGCACGCGGTACACGCCGGTGCGGAAGAACTCGTCGAGCACGTCGTTCTCGTTGGTGGCGACCACCAGCGTCTGGATCGGCAGGCCCATCATGCGCGCCACATGGCCCGCGCAGACATTGCCGAAGTTGCCGGAGGGCACGGTGAAGCTCACCGGCTTGTCGTTGCTCGCCGTGGCCTGGAAATAGCCCGCGAAGTAGTAGACGACCTGCGCCAGCAGGCGCGCCCAGTTGATCGAGTTGACCGTGCCGATGCGGTACTTGCGCTTGAAGGCCAGGTCATTCGACACGGCCTTGACGATGTCCTGGCAGTCGTCGAACACGCCGGTGATGGCGATGTTGTGGATGTTGGCGTCCTGCAGGCTGAACATCTGCGCCTGCTGGAAGGGGCTCATGCGGCCGTCGGGCGAGGTCATGAAGACGCGCACGCCCTTCTTGCCGCGCATGGCGTATTCGGCCGCGCTGCCGGTGTCGCCGCTGGTGGCGCCCAGGATGTTGAGCTCGGCGCCACGGCGGGCCAGTTCGTACTCGAACAGGTTGCCCAAGAGCTGCATCGCCATGTCCTTGAAGGCCAGCGTGGGGCCATTGGACAGGGCTTCGAGGTACACGCCATCCTCGAGCTCGCGCAGCGGCACGATCTCGTCGGTGCCGAACACCTCGGCCGTATAGGTCTTCGCGCAGATCGCCTTCAGGTCGGCCGCAGGAATGTCGTCGATGTACAGCGAGAGGATCTCGAAGGCCAGCTCGGCGTACGGCAGCGTGCGCCATTTGGCGAGCGTGGCGGTGTCGACCTGCGGGTACGTCTCGGGCAGGTACAGGCCGCCATCGGGCGCGAGACCTTCGAGGAGGATTTCGCAGAAGCGCTTGCGGTCGGCGTGGCCGCGGGTGCTCAGGTAGTTCACTTCAACTCTTCCTTGCGGATGCGCACGATGGGTTCGAGCACGGTCGGCAGCGCCTGCAGCTCGGCCAGCACGCCGTCGACTGTGCCTTCGCGCGCGTCGTGCGTGAGGATGATGAGGTCGGTCTGCGTGGAGCCTTCTCCGCCCACTTCGTCGGCTTCGCGCTGCAGCACGGCGTCGATGCTGATGCCGGCGGTGGCCAGCAGGCCCGTCACCTTGGCGAGCACGCCGGCCTGGTCGGCCACGCGCAGGCGCAGGTAGTAGCTGGTGACGACTTCCGACATCGGCAGCACCTTCAGGTCGCTCATGGCGTCGGGGTGGAAGGCCAGGTGCGGCACGCGGTGCGCGGCGTCGGCGGTGTGCAGGCGGGTGATGTCGACGAGGTCGGCGATCACGGCGCTGGCGGTCGGCTCGCTGCCGGCGCCCTTGCCGTAGTACAGCGTGGTCCCCACGGCGTCGCCATGCACGACCACGGCGTTCATCGCGCCTTCGACGTTGGCCAGCAGGCGCTTGGACGGCACCAGCGACGGGTGCACGCGCAGCTCGATGCCCTGGGTGGTGCGCTTGGTCACGCCCAGCAGCTTGATGCGGTAGCCGAGCTGCTCGGCGTACTTGATGTCCTGCGCGGCGAGCTTGGTGATGCCTTCGACGTGGGCCTTGTCGAACTGCACCGGGATGCCGAAGGCGATGGCGCTCATCAGCGTGACCTTGTGCGCGGCGTCGACGCCTTCGATGTCGAAGGTGGGGTCGGCTTCGGCGTAGCCCAGTCGCTGGGCTTCCTTCAGCACGGTGGCGAAGTCCAGGCCCTTGTCGCGCATCTCGGACAGGATGAAGTTGGTCGTGCCGTTGATGATGCCGGCCAGCCACTGGATGCTGTTGGCCGTGAGGCCTTCGCGCAGCGCCTTGATGATCGGAATGCCGCCAGCCACCGCGGCCTCGAAGGCCACCATCACGCCCTTGGCATGCGCGGCCGCGAAGATCTCGGTGCCGTGCACGGCGAGCAGCGCCTTGTTGGCCGTGACCACGTGCTTGCCGGCCGCGATGGCTTCGAGCACGAGCTGCCTGGCGATGCCGTAGCCGCCGATGAGTTCGATGACGATGTCGATGTCGGGGTTGGCGATGACTTCGCGCGCATCGGCGACCACTTTCACGCCTTCGCCGGCCACTTCGCGGGCGCGGGCGGTGTCGAGGTCGGCCACCATGGTGATCTCGATGCCGCGGCCTGCGCGGCGCTTGATTTCTTCCTGGTTGCGCTGGAGCACCTTGAAGGTGCCGCTGCCGACCGTGCCTGCGCCGAGCAGGCCTACTTGGATGGATTTCATGGGAGGAGTCGCGTTCATGGTTTGGATGAGGTGAGAGACGGTGCTGCGGCGTCCACGAGGCGGCTGACGTAGCGCGGCAGGCCCCAGGCGCCGCCCGCGAAGCCGCGGCACATGCCGTCGCCGTTCGCACCGGTGCGCACGAAGGTCGTGCCGTTGAAGTGCCAGGTTTCGCTCGACCAGCAATCGCCGATGCCGCGGCCCTTCATGGAAGAGGTGACGCTGGCGTCCTTGTCGTCGAACTCGCCGCTCGCCTCGAGCGACACGGGCGCATAGGGCGACTTGTCGTTGGCGGTCCAGAGCAGCGTGGTGTAGTTGTACGCGCCCACGCCGCAGCCCAGCGCCAGCAGCACCTTGCGGTCGCTCAGGCGGTGAACCTCCACCGACCTGGCGTTGACCTGGTCCTGGTTGTTGCACCGCTCGCGCGCTTCTTTGAGGTCGAGCGACGGAAAGATGCGTGCGGCCAGCGCGTCGTCGCCAGGCCGCGCCTTCGGCGGCTTGACCACATGGACGACGGGCATGGGCACCGGCGGCAGCACGGAAGATTCGGGCTTGGTGCCCTTGCGCACCAGCGCACCCGGGGTGCCGACGCGGCCTTGCGTTTCGTCCATTTTCAGCAGCACGGCGTTGAGGCCGGCGAGCGACAGCGTCCACTTCTTGCCGCCGTTGGCCGTGACGGTGGCGTCGTCGCTCTTGAGCAGCTCGGGCAGCACGGCACGGATCTGGCCCTGCTCGAAGCTGGCGGTTCCCGCGTCGAGGCCAGACAACGCGGCCTTGCCGACCTTGAAGCGCAGCGGCCCCTTGGCACTGCCGTCATCGCCGATCTGCAACTGGATATCGAGGGCCGTGTTCGGCCCGGCCGCGCGGGTGATCAGCATCGACACCTGCTGGTGCTCCCCGCTGTCCGCCTGGTAGCCGGCGGCGCGGCAGGTCAGCGTGTTGTCACAGGCCAGTTCCCAGTCGTTGTGCGAGAACGAGACCGGCTCTTTCTTCCCGTCCGCGCCGACAGACAGTGCGCCCAGCAACAGCGCGGCAGCGACGCAGGCGGATTTCATGGCCCCGTCTTGCGGCGCAACCGGTACTGCTCCAGGAACCTGGCGATGCGGTTGATGGCCTCGCGCAAGTCGTCTTCGTGGGGCAGGAACACGATGCGGAAATGGTCCGGCGTGGCCCAGTTGAAGCCGGTGCCCTGCACCAGCATCACACGGGTTTCCTTCAGCAGCTCGAGGAAGAACTGGCGGTCGTCCGCGATCGGATAGACCTCGGGATCGAGCCTGGGGAACATGTAGAGCGCAGCGCTGGGCTTGACACAGCTCACACCCGGAATGGCGGTGATCAGTTCGTAGGCCAGGTCGCGTTGGCGGCGCAGGCGGCCGCCTTCGCCCACGAGATCGTTGATGCTCTGGTAGCCGCCAAGCGCCGTCTGGATCGCCCACTGGCCCGGCACGTTGGCGCACAGGCGCATGTTCGAGAGCATGTTCAGGCCCTCGATGTAGTCGCGCGCGCTGCGCTTGTCGCCCGACACCACGAGCCAGCCGGCGCGGTAGCCGCACGAGCGGTAGCTCTTGGACAGCGAATTGAAGGTCAGCGTGAGCACGTCGGTCGACAGGCTGGCAATGGCCGTGTGCTTGACGCCGTCGTACAGCACCTTGTCGTAGACCTCGTCGGCGAAGATCACGAGTCCGTGCTCGCGGGCGATCTCGACGATGCTCTTGAGCAGGTCGTCCGAGTAGAGCGCGCCGGTCGGGTTGTTCGGGTTGATGACCACGATGCCCTTGGTGCGCGGCGTGATCTTGGCACGGATGTCGGCCAGGTTCGGCATCCAGCCGTTGTCCTCGTCGCACAGGTAGTGCACCGGCGTGCCGCCAGACAGGCTCGTGGAAGCGGTCCACAGCGGGTAGTCGGGGGCCGGCAGCAGCAACTCGTCGCCATCATTGAGCAGCGCGTTGGTGGACATGGCAATCAGCTCGCTGGCGCCGTTGCCCAGATAGATGTCGTCGAGCGTGACGCCCGCGATGCCCTGCTTCTGGGTTTCGTGCATCACGGCCTTGCGCGCCGCGAAAACACCCTTGCTGTCCGAGTAGCCCGCCGAGGTCGGCAGGTTGCGGATCATGTCCTGCTGGATCTCCTCGGGCGCATCAAACCCGAACACGGCGAGGTTGCCGATGTTGAGCTTGATGATCTTCTGGCCTTCTTCCTCCATCTGCTTGGCGGCATCCATGATGGGACCGCGGATGTCATAGAGGACGTTGGCCAGCTTGGCCGATTTCTTGAGCTGCTTCAAAGGGCCCTCCCGGGCGGGTTTACTCGAAGGTCAAAGGCCCTTGCGAGCCTCGTGTCACTAGGGAAAACCTATAATTTGACCACAGTTCCCAGTGTCCCGATGAAGCTCCAGCCCGACAAATCCGACGCCCAGACCCTCACCGCACACGGCCCCGGCTGGGTCGCGATCAACAACGAAAAGGTGGAGGGCAGCGTGGTCGTGGGCTCGCGTGGCGAACGCTTTGCCTGGGATTGCACGCGCTTTGACGAGCTAGGCCCCGAACATTTCGCGCAATTGGCCTCTTTAGGCGCCGAATTGGTCATTTTCGGCAGCGGAACCCGCATCCGTTTTCCCCAGCCCGCATGGCTGCAGCCCTTGATGGCGCAACGCACCGGCGTGGAAACCATGGACACCCCGGCAGCCTGCCGCACCTACAACATCCTGGCCGGCGAAGGCCGGCACGTGATCGCTGCCCTGCTCGTCGAGAGCCCGGCCGGTGGCTGAGAGAGGTTTTCGAGGTAAAATACCGGGTTGCGAACCGGCCAGCTACCCAAAGTTAGCAACGACCAATCCTCCATTCATCGAGCAAGCCTGAAAACGGCTGAGAGGGCTCGGAGAACGGAATCTAACGGAGAAAACAAGTTTCATGGCGATCGTTGTCAACAAACCCATTCCTGAATTCGACGCCAACGCCACGGGCGGCCTGAAGGTCTCGAATACCTCGCACCTCGGCCACGTGCTGGTCATGTATTTTTACCCGAAAGATAACACTCCGGGTTGCACGACCGAAGCGATGCAGTTTCGCGACCACTACAAAGACTTCGAAAAAGCAGGTGCCACCGTCTTCGGCGTGTCGCGCGACAACATGAAGTCGCACGACGAATTCAAGGCCAAGCTCGAACTCCCGTTCGAACTGATTGCCGACACAGAAGAAAAAATGTGCCACATGTTCGGCGTGGTCAAGAACAAGATCATGTATGGCAAGAAGGTCAAGGGCATCGAGCGCAGCACCTTCCTGATCGGCGCCGACGGCATCCTGAAGGCCGAATGGCGCGGACTCAAGGTTCCGGGCCATGTCGAAGACGTGCTCAAGGCCGTCAAGGCACTCAAGAAGGCCGCCTGATCGCGCCGCAAGGCACCGGGCGTACGCTTTTGCGTCAAGTCATGGGAATTGCCCCACGTGGCGCGCAAAGAGCCTCCGGTGCGACTTTTGCGGTGTGCATAATGGCCGCATGCCGTTGAGCTCCACGACCGCATCCTCCGAACGAAGCCGCCTGGGTCTACAGGCGGCTTTTTCGTTTTCCGGCCCTCTTCTTTCTTCCTTGCGAGCGACCTGACCCATGCCATTGCCTCCCGCCCCCACGAAACGCGCCGCATTGCTCTCGCCGGACGCGATCGACGCACCCGCCCGCCCCTCGCACAGAAACTCGCGCCGTTCCGGCGATTCGCGCGACGATGCCCCCGCCAAGAGCGGACCGCAGCCGCTGGAGCTGTTCGACAACCTCGGCACGGAAGGCGGCGGCGACGCGCCGGCCGCGCGTCCGGCACGTCGCTCGAAAACCAAGGCCACGCCCCGCCCGACGCCCACGTCGGCACCGATGAGCGCGCCGCCGCAGCAACAACCCGCAATGGTGCAGGTTGAGACGCGCGTGCCCACGCCCGCCCCGGTCACGCCTGCCGCGGCACCCCAGCCTCCGGTGCGCCCGAAGCGCAAGTCCACCGGCCCGGCCAAGCTGTTCGTACTCGACACGAATGTCCTGCTGCACGACCCGATGTGCCTGTTTCGCTTCGAGGAGCACGACATCTTCCTGCCGATGATCGTGCTGGAAGAGCTCGACGGCCACAAAAAGGGCACGACCGAAGTCGCCCGCAATGGCCGCCAGACCAGCCGCACACTCGATGCCTTGGCTGCCGCACAGGATGCCGACATCGACAAGGGCCTGAAACTGGACACCACCGGCCACCGTGAAGCCGGCGGACGCCTCTTCTTCCAGACCGCCCCGCTCGACTACTCGCTGCCGATCAGCCTGCCCCAGGGCAAGGCCGACAACCAGATCCTTGGCGTCGTGCATGCGCTGCGCGACGAGTACGCCAAGGACCGTCCGGGCAAGCCGAAGCAGGAAGTGGTGCTGGTGTCCAAGGACATCAACATGCGCGTCAAGGCGCGCGCCCTGGGCCTGGCTGCCGATGACTACCAGAACGACAAGACGCTGGAAGACGGCGACCTGCTCTACGCCGGCTCGCTGGCGCTTCCGCCCGATTTCTGGACCCGCCAGAGCAAGACGGTCGAAAGCTGGCAGAGCGGCAGCAACACCTTCTACCGGATCAGCGGCCCGCTGGTGCCCAACCTGTACATCAACCAGTTCGTCTTCTTCGAGGCGCCCGGCGAGCCGAGCATGTATGCGCGCGTCACCGAGATCCGCGACAAGACCGCGGTGCTCAAGACGCTCAAGGACTACAGCTCGGGCAAGAACGCCGTGTGGGGCGTGAACACGCGCAACCGCGAGCAGAACTTCGCGATGAACCTGCTCATGGACCCGGAGATCGACTTCGTCACGCTCACCGGCACGGCCGGCACCGGCAAGACCCTGATGGCGCTGGCCTCGGGCCTCACGCAGGTGCTCGACGACCGCCGCTACACCGAGATCATCATGACCCGCGCCACGGTGAGCGTGGGTGAAGACATCGGCTTCCTGCCCGGTACCGAGGAAGAAAAGATGGGCCCCTGGATGGGTGCGCTCGACGACAACCTCGAGTTCCTGGCCAAGGGCGACGGCGGCGGTGCCGGCGAGTGGGGCCGCGCGGCCACCAACGAGCTGATCCGCAGCCGCATCAAGGTCAAGAGCATGAACTTCATGCGCGGTCGCACCTTCCTGAACAAGTACGTGATCATCGACGAGGCGCAGAACCTCACGCCCAAGCAGATGAAGACGCTGATCACCCGCGCCGGCCCCGGCACGAAGATCATCTGCATGGGCAACCTCGCGCAGATCGACACGCCCTACCTCACCGAAGGCTCGTCGGGCCTGACCTTCGCGGTCGACAAGTTCAAGGGCTGGCCGCATGGCGGGCACATCACGCTGGCGCGCGGCGAACGTTCGCGTCTGGCCGACTTCGCAAGCGACGTGCTCTAGATTCATCGGCACCGGCCGACACACGCCCGCGCATGCTCCCGGAGCATCGCGGGCTTTTTTTCGCCCGCCATGACGGACTACTGACAAGACGTTGTCAGGAGGCGGCTCGCACTATGCAGGCTCCCTCCAACGCAATGAACGAAAGAGAGCTCTTCATGATCACCCATGCCATCACCTGGTTCGAGATTCCGGTCGCCAACCTGGACCGCGCCCAGGCCTTCTACGAAACCGTGCTCGCGCGCAAGCTGCGCCGCGAAGACTTCGGGGGCAATCCCCTGGCCGTGTTTCCCTACGACGACCCCGCCACCGGCGGCGCACTGAAGCCCGGAGCCAACACCAGCGCGCAGGCGGGCAGCGGCATCCGCGTCTACCTCGACTGCATGCCGAGCATCGATGCCGTGCTCTCGCGCGTCGAAGCAGCAGGCGGACAGATCGTCGCCCCCAAGTCAGCACTGCCACCGGGCATGGGCTTCATCGCCCACCTGCGCGACACCGAAGGCAACGAAGTCGGCCTGCACGCACCGGCCTGAGACGCCATGGCACAACGCAACTGGATTGCGGTCGCCAGCGCCGAGCACGCCCGGCGCGGGCGGGACCATCGGCCGGTCGGGTTCATGCAACTGGGCCATGGCAAACTCGCGCCGCTCAAGCGCATGTCGGCGGGCGACCGCGTGGCCTGCTATTCGCCAGCCACGGTGTTCGGCGGCACGGACAAGCTGCAGAGCTTCGTGTCGCTGGGCATCGTGCAGCCGGGCGATCCGTACGAGTTCGACATGGGCAACGGCTTCGTCCCGTGGCGCCGCGACGTGGCCTACGCCGGCGCGCACGAGACGCCCATCGCCCCGCTGATCGAGCGCCTTGCCTTCATCGAAAGCCCCAAGCAATGGGGCTACAAATTCCGCTTTGGCCTGTTCGACATCACCGACTTCGACATGCAACTGATCGCCCAGGCAATGAAGGCCGAACCGAAAGCGCTCCTGTTTTGAGCACCCTCGCCTTCCCTCATCCGACATTTCAGAAACGGCCACCCATGGAACCCCTGCGCCAGCATCACGACGCCTTTCGCGTTTCGGGCCTCACGGTGCGTACCACCAACCGCGAAGAGAACGACCCCGCCACCGCACGCATCGGCGCACTGTGGAACCGCTTCTTCGGCGAGCAGACCTATGGAGTGACGCTGCACCGCACCAGCGACACGCGCATCTTCAGCGTCTACTCGGCCTACGAATCGGACGCGCACGGCGCCTTCGACGTGACGGCGGGCGTGGCCGTCTCGGAAGGCGCGGACAGCATCGCCATTGAAGCAGGCGATTACCTCGTATTCACCGGCCGCGGCGAGATGCCGCAGATGGTGATCGCCACGTGGCAGCGCATCTGGCAGTATTTCGAGGCGCATCCGGAAATCGTGCGCCGCTACCGCAGCGATTTCGAAGCCTACGCGGGACCGGACGCCGTGGCGATCCATATCGGAGTCTCATGAGCACACGCAAGGGCTGGCGCGACAGGCTGGCCGGCCACCCGAACCTGCCGAACGTGAAGGTCAATCCCCCGGCCATGCGCGGTCTCCAGGTCCAGATGTCGCGCCTCACGGCCGAAGGTCATACGGTGGTCCAGGGC
This sequence comes from Variovorax sp. Root473, assembly GCF_001426505.1. GTDB lineage: Bacteria > Pseudomonadota > Gammaproteobacteria > Burkholderiales > Burkholderiaceae_C > Variovorax. Next base: position 171,744 of record NZ_LMEV01000019.1, on the reverse strand, counting down.
GGCAGGCGCTACTTTGTCGAGGACTTCGCCAGAAAACTCGTCGGAACGCGTTGATGCGCCGCGCCGATCGCCTCTTCCAGCTCGTGCAGCTCATCCGCGGCCGCAGGCTCACCACGGCCGCGTTTCTGGCGCAGCGCCTGGAAGTGTCGGAGCGCACGGTGTACCGCGACGTCGCCGACCTGCAGCACCAGGGCGTACCGATCGAGGGCGAGGCCGGCGTCGGCTACCGACTCGGCGCGGGCTTCGAGTTGCCGCCGCTGATGTTCACGCAGGACGAGGCATCGGCGCTCGTGGCCGCTGCGCGCATGACCCAGAGCTGGGTCGATCCGGCGATGGCGCGCAACATCGAGACGGGCCTGGGAAAGATTCTTTCGGTGTTGCCGCCGGCAGCGCGCGTGTCGGCCGAGGCGCTGGCGCTGTATGCACCCGCACTGGGCCTCGACGACGCGTTGCGCGCCCGGCTGCAAACACTGCGCGAGGCCGTTCAGGCCCACCAGAAGCTGCGGCTGCACTACCGAGACGTCTCGGGCGACGCCAGCGAACGCACGGTGCGGCCGCTGGGCTGTTTCTATTGGGGCAAGGTCTGGACGCTCTCGACGTGGTGCGAGCTGCGCAACGATTTCCGCGGCTTCCGGGTCGACCGCATGGAGGCGGTAGAGGTGCTGCCGACGCGCTTCCAGGACGAACCCGGCAAGACGCTGGCCGACCTGCTGCGGCAGGTGAAGGCCGAGGCGTCGCAGCACAAGGTGTGGGAACAGAAGCCACCCGCCTCGGCGCCTGAGCCCGGCAGCGAGGCCGGCTGACGGCTTCCGCGCGACCCGTCAGTACTCGTCGTTGTTGCTGTAGCCGACGAGGTTCTCGAACTTGGTGATCGGCTTCAGGAAGGCCAGCTTCACCGTGCCGGTCGGGCCGTTCCGGTGCTTGCTGATGATCACCTCGGCCACGCCCGGCTCCTTCGACTCCTTGTTGTAGTAGTCGTCGCGGTAGATGAACATGATGATGTCCGCGTCCTGCTCGATGGCGCCGGATTCGCGCAAGTCGCTCATCATGGGACGCTTGTCGGTACGGGCTTCAACGCCGCGGCTGAGCTGCGACAGCGCGATCACCGGACACTTCAACTCCTTGGCCAGCATCTTCAGGCCGCGCGAGATTTCACCCACGGCCGTGGCGCGGTTCTCGTCGCCCGAGCTGCTGGTCGACATCAACTGCAGATAGTCGACCACGATCAGACCCAGGCGCCCATACTGGCGCGCCAGCCGTCGCGCATTGGCGCGCAGCTCGCTCGACGAAAGGCCCGGCGTCTCGTCGATGTGCAGCGACACCGTGCGCAGCTTCTCGATGGCCTCGGTCAGGCGCGGCCACTCTTCGTCGCTGAGCTTGCCGGTGCGCAGGTGGCCCTGGTCGATGCGGCCGATGGAGCCCACGATACGCACCGCCAGCTGGGCGGCGCCCATTTCCATCGAGAACACCGCGACGGGCAGCCCCTCCTCGAGCGCCACGTGCTCGGCGATGTTGATCGCGAGCGAGGTCTTGCCCATCGAAGGACGCGCGGCCAGCACGATCATGTCGCCCGGTTGCAGGCCCGAGGTCATCTTGTCGAAGTCGTTGAAGCCGGTGCGCACGCCCGTGATGTCGTTCGGGTTTTCGGCCATCTCGGTCACGCGGTCGAGCAGTTCGACCACCAGGGAATCCATGCTCTGGAAGCCCTGCTTCATCCGCGTGCCTTCTTCGCCGATGTTGAAGATCTTCTGCTCGGCTTCGTCCAGGATCTTGTCGACCGGCTTGCCCTGCGGATTGAAGGCGTTGGTCGCGATCTCGTCGGCGGCGGACACGAGTTTGCGCAGGATGGAGCGCTCGCGCACGATCTCGGCGTACCGCCGGATGTTGCTGGCGCTCGGCACGTACTGCGCGAGCGAGTTCAGGTAGACCAGCCCACCGATGTCGTCGGCCTTGCCGAGGTTCTGCAGCTGCTCGAAGACCGTGATCACGTCGGCCGGCTTGCTGGCATTGATCAGCCCGCCGATGGCCGCGTAGATCAGCTTGTGCTCATGGCGGTAGAAGTCGCCGTCGACCAGCAGGTCGCCCATGCGGTCCCAGGCGCCGTTGTCCAATAACAAGCCTCCCAGCACGCTGGACTCGGCCTCGATGGAGTGAGGCGGAATGCGCAATTGCGCGATCTGGCGGTCGGCCGACGAATCATTGTCGGCATAGGAGAAAACGGCGGACATGGACTTCCCTTGCAACCCTGCATGCTAAGCCGCGCAGGGCGCGGCGTGTGTGGACAAGGTTGTTAATAAACGGTGAATTTCCGGTGCGACGCGTTGGACAACTCGCGCGCAGAAAAGAAAAAGCCGCCCGAAGGCGGCTTTCTTGCGTCAGCGCACGGGGCGCTGCGAACGATCAGGCGGTTTCGCCGTAGACCGTGACGGTGATCTCGACGACCACGTCGGTGTGCAGCGAGACGCTCACGGTGTTGTCGCCAACAACCTTGATCGGGCCGTTGGGCAGACGCACTTGCGACTTGGCAACCTTGTAGCCTTGCTTGTTCAGCTCTTCGGCGATGTCGCCGTTGGTGACCGAACCGAACAGACGGCCGTCCACGCCAGCCTTTTGGGTCAGCTTGACGGTCGAGCCGGCGAGCTTCTCGCCCTGGGCTTGCGATTCGGCCAGCTTGGCGGCCGCAGCCTTTTCGAGTTCGACGCGCTTGGCTTCGAATTCGGCCTTGTTGGCAGCGGTGGCGCGACGGGCGCGGCCCGAGGGGATCAGGAAGTTGCGTGCGTAGCCGTCCTTGACCTTGACGATGTCGCCCAGGCCGCCGACGTTCAGAACCTTGTCCAGAAGAATGATTTGCATGGTGTGTGCTCCTTCTTAGACGCGGTGCTGGTCGCTGTACGGCACCATGGCCAGGAAGCGCGCGCGCTTGATGGCGGTGTTCAGCTGACGCTGGTAGATCGCGCGCGTGCCGGTCAGGCGTGCGGGGATGATCTTGCCGTTTTCGCTGATGAAGTCACGCAGCGTGTCGATGTCCTTGTAGTCGATTTCTTCGACGCCAGCGACGGTGAAACGGCAGAAGCGCTTGCGCTTGAACAGCAGCGACTGGGTGTTGCGCTTCGGGCGCTTGTCTTTGTTGAATTTCTTGAACGTGGCCATTGGGGGACCTCTTGTCGAAAATTAATCTTGCTGAAAATCCTGGATGTGCAGGACCGGATGCTTGCCGTTGCCCGGTGTCGCGAGAAACCCCTGGAATCGCCAGAGACTTCCCATCGACTGCCTTGCGAGCCGCTCGGCGATGGCGCCGAACGCAACGGCCTTGAGAGCCGTTTTTACCTGCCGGGGCTTCCCTGCCTCCTGGAGCGTCGACTCATGGTCGAGCTTCAGGTCGATGGCGGGAAGGCCGGCTGGCGTGTATCGCAGGGTTCCGAGTTCGGCGACAGAGGCGGTCAGCAGAAGCTGATTGACCCCGGTCGCCGCAGCGGCAGCCGTCACGCCATCAGTTGTTGTTGGCGGCGTATTCGGCCTGCTGGGCCTTGCGGGCCTCTTCGCGCTCGACCGTCTTCATCATCGACGAAGGACCGGTGTCGGCCTTCTTCTTCTGAACGGTCAGGTGACGCAGCACGGCATCGTTGAACTTGAACGCGTGTTCCAGTTCAGCCATCACGGCTTGCTCAGCTTCGATGTTGACGCACAGGTAGTGGGCCTTGTTGAGCTTGTTGATCTGGTATGCCAGCTGACGGCGGCCCCAGTCTTCAACGCGGTGGACGTTGCCGCCGCCGGCCGTGATCAGGCCCTTGTAGCGCTCCAGCATGGCCGGAACTTGTTCGCTCTGATCCGGATGGATGAGCAAGATGATTTCGTAGTGACGCATGGCACTCCTTGTGGATTCTTCCGTGGAAGAGGAAAAGCCATCCGCAGCGTCGGGCGCGGTATGGCAAGGCAAAGCCGGCGATTATAGCCCTGTCTCTCGCGATCCGGCAAGGCACTTCAGTCGTTCAGGGCCTTGTCGAGGGCGGCGGTCTTCTCGGGGCCCACGGCGGCGCGGATCTTGGGCGCCAGCGCCAGGAGGTCTTCGTAGCTGGTCGTGCCTTCGACCTGGAGGTTGAGCCGGAAACCCATCAGACCCAAGCTGCCGGTCAGCTGGGTGGCGATCGGGTAAGCGTCCTTGTAGCGCTGCTGCCGGCTGCGACCAGACGGTGCATGTCCCGCAGCTGCGGCCACGGCGGCAGGCGCGGCAGCCGGCTGGCCGGCCAGGGGCGCGAGAAGGCCAAGCGCGATCATCTGCTCGATCTCCTCGGACCCGATGCCCAGGCCCGAGCCCAGTACGTCATCGATCGAGCGTTTGCCGTCGAACTGGATGAACGCCGAGCGCTGGCGCGGCGTCAACGGCACCGAGCGGTCCTTGAGGACCTGCTGTCCGGCTTCCGTCTTGACAAGAATCATGGGGGTCTCCGGCGAAGTGCTGACACGGGGCCTGGGCGAGGCCCGTGCCACCTCAGGCAGGCGGCCGGGATACGGCGCCCGCGAATGTCACGAGTCTGACACCGGAAACGCACTTTGTTTCATTTGCAGCAGGCGGGTACGGGGGAATCCCCCATGGGGATTTCCGCCATTCGCCCGGCTGCATCACGTGGCGGCGCATGTCCGCCGCGCGGGCTCAACCCCGCTGGGCCAGCTGCTGCCAGGTGTCGATCACGCTGTCCGGGTTCAGCGAGATCGACTCGATGCCCTGCTCCGCCAGCCACAGCGCGAAGTCCGGATGGTCGCTGGGGCCCTGGCCGCAGATGCCGACGTACTTGCCCTCGGCCTTGCAGGCCTTGATGACGCGGCCCAGCAACGCCTTGACGGCCGGGTCGCGCTCGTCGAAGTCGGCGGCCAGCAACTCGAGGCCCGAGTCGCGGTCCAGGCCCAGCGTGAGCTGGGTCAGGTCGTTCGAGCCGATCGAGAAGCCGTCGAAGAACTTCAGGAACTCTTCCGGCAACACGGCATTGCTCGGCACCTCGCACATCATGATCAGCTTGAGCGCGTTCTCCCCGCGCTTGAGGCCGTGCTCGCCCAGCAGCGTGGTCACGCGCTCGGCCTGGCCCAGCGTGCGCACGAAGGGCACCATGATCTGTACGTTGGTCAGGCCCATGTCGTTGCGCACGCGCTTGAGCGCCTCGCATTCCATGGCAAAGGCCTCGCCGAAGTCGGCGCTCAGGTAGCGCGCGGCACCGCGGAAACCCAGCATCGGGTTTTCTTCTTCGGGCTCGTAGCGGCTGCCGCCGATCAGCTTGCGGTACTCGTTCGACTTGAAATCCGAGAGGCGCACGATGACGGGCTTGGGCCAGAACGCGGCGGCAATGGTCGCGACGCCCTCGGTCACCTTGTCGACGTAGAACGCACGCGGCGAGGCGTGGCCGCGGGCCACCGACTCGACGGCCTTCTTCAGGTCGTTGTCGACGTTCGGGTAGTCGAGGATCGCCTTCGGGTGCACGCCGATGTTGTTGTTGATGATGAATTCCAGGCGAGCCAGGCCCACGCCGTGGTTCGGCAACTGCGCGAAGTCGAAGGCAAGCTGGGGGTTGCCCACGTTCATCATGATCTTCAGGTCGATCTCGGGCATCACGCCGCGCTGCACCTCGGTCACTTCGGTCTCGAGCAGGCCGTCGTAGATGAAGCCGGTGTCGCCCTCGGCGCAGCTCACGGTGACGAGCGTGCCGTCCTTGAGCAGGTCGGTGGCGTCGCCGCAGCCGACCACGGCCGGAATGCCGAGTTCGCGCGCAATGATGGCCGCGTGGCAGGTGCGCCCGCCGCGGTTGGTGACGATGGCGGCGGCGCGCTTCATCACCGGCTCCCAGTTCGGGTCGGTCATGTCGGTGACGAGCACGTCGCCGGCCTGCACCTGGTCCATTTCGCTGATGTTGTGCACGATGCGCACGGCCCCCGTGCCGATCTTCTGGCCGATGGCACGGCCCTCGGCCAGCACGACGCCCTTGCCCAGCAGCTTGTAGCGCTGCTCGGCCTTGCCCTGCTGCTGGCTCTTCACGGTTTCGGGACGCGCCTGCAGGATGTACAGCTGGCCATCGGTGCCGTCCTTGCCCCACTCGATGTCCATCGGGCGGCCATAGTGTTCTTCGATCACCAGTGCATAGCGCGCCAGTTGCTCGACGTCGGCGTCGCTCAGCGAGTAGCGGTTGCGCTGCTCGGCCTTGACGTCGGTGGTCTTGACCAGCTTGCCGCTCCCCTTCTTTTCTTCGGGCGTGGCGAACTCCATCTGGATCAGCTTGGAGCCGAGGTTGCGGCGGATGACGGCCTTCTTGCCGGCCTTGAGGGTCGGCTTGTGCACATAGAACTCGTCGGGGTTCACCGAGCCTTGCACCACCGTCTCGCCCAGGCCGTAGCTCGAGGTGATGAACACCACCTGGTCGAAGCCCGATTCGGTGTCAATGGTGAACATCACGCCCGCGGCGCCGAGGTCGGAACGCACCATGCGCTGCACGCCGGCCGAGAGCGCGACCACGTCGTGCTCGAAGCCCTTGTGCACGCGGTAGCTGATGGCGCGGTCGTTGTAGAGGGAGGCGAACACCTCCTTCATCTTGTGCAGCACGTCATCGATGCCGACCACGTTCAGGAAGGTTTCCTGCTGGCCGGCGAACGAGGCGTCGGGCAGGTCTTCGGCGGTGGCCGAGGAACGCACGGCGAACGAGGCGGCGGGGTTGCCGGCGCTCAGCGTGGCGAAGGCCTCGCCGATGGCTTTCTGCAGGTCGGCCGGGAACGGCTGGGCCTCGACCATGGCGCGAATTTCAGCACCGGCCGCGGCCAGGGCGCGCACGTCTTCGGTGTCCAGCGCGGCCAGGCGCTTGCTGATCTTGTCGGCCAGGCCGTCATGCGCCAGGAACTGACGGAACGCGTGGGCCGTGGTCGCAAAGCCGGTCGGCACGCGCACGCCCTGTGGCAGTTGCGAGATCATTTCGCCGAGGCTGGCGTTCTTGCCGCCAACCGACTCGACGTCGGTCATCCTCAGGTTTTCAAATGGCACGACCAGTGCGGTCGCCTCGAAAAGTGCAGACATGGGGAAGCTCCAGAAGTTGAAACCGGCGCTGCATGCAGACGGCGCAGCACGATCGTTGTCGTTGCTTTGGGTGCGGTCGCGGTGTGCATGGAAAGAATTCGAGGGGGTTGGGAAAGCGGATTCCCGATAATGGCCCGGATTGTAGGCGTGGCAGGTCGCGCGCGCCGCAGGACTCCGCCGCAAAAGCAACACCATGCATACACGCACCGTTTTCTTCGTCTCCGACGGCACCGGCATCACCGCCGAGACCTTCGGCAACGCTGTTCTGGCCCAGTTCGAGATGAAGCCGCGCCACGTGCGGCTGCCGTTCACCGACACGGTCGACAAGGCGCACCAGGCGGTGCGGCAGATCAACCACACGGCCGAGATCGAGGGCGTGCGGCCCATCGTGTTCACCACGCTGGCCAACATGGACGTGCTGGGCGTGATCGAAACCGGCTGCAAGGGCATGCTGCTGGACATGTTCGGCACCTTCGTGCGGCCGCTCGAGATCGAGCTGGCCATGAAGTCGAACCACCGCATCGGCCGCTTCAGCGACGTCAGCAAGAGCAAGGCCTACAACGACCGCATCGCGGCCATCGACTTCAGCCTGCAGCACGATGACGGCCAGAGCAACCGCGACCTGGAAGGCGCCGACCTGATCCTGGTCGGCGTGAGCCGCAGCGGCAAGACGCCCACGTCGCTCTACCTGGCGATGCAGCACGGCCTGAAGGCGGCCAACTACCCGCTGATTCCCGAAGACTTCGACCGCCGCCAGCTCCCGCCGGCGCTGAGCCCGCACCGCAAGAAGATCTTCGGCCTGACGATCCAGCCCGAGCGGCTGAGCGAAATCCGCAACGAGCGCCGGCCCAACTCGCGCTACGCCAGCCTCGAGAACTGCCGCCACGAGGTGAGCGAGGCCGAAGCCATGATGCGGCGCGCCGGCATCCGCTGGCTCTCGACGACGACCAAGTCGATCGAGGAAATCGCCACCACGATCCTGCAGGAGCTGCGGCCGGAACGGCTGATCTACTGACCCGCCCCACCCGCTCGCACAAGAAAAAAGGGGTGCTATCTGTTCGATAGCACCCCGTTTTATTTCAGAGCCCCTGAACTCAGGCCGGCGCCGACGTGCGGATCAGGTGATCGAACGCGCCCAGCGCCGCCTTCGCGCCGTCGCCGGCCGCGATGATGATCTGCTTGAACGGCACCGTGGTGACGTCACCCGCCGCGAACACGCCGGGCACCGAGGTCTGGCCGCGCGCGTCGACGACGATTTCGCCGTGTTTCGTCAGCTCGACCGTGCCCTTGAGCCAGTCGGTGTTGGGCACGAGGCCGATCTGGATGAACACGCCTTCGAGCTCGACCTTCTTCAGCTCGCCCGATGCGCGGTCCTTGTAGACCAGGCCGTTGACCTTCTGGTCGCCGGTGATCTCGGTGGTCTGCGCATTGGTGAAGATGTCGACGTTCTTCAGGCTCTTGAGCTTGCGCTGCAGCACGGCATCGGCGCGCAGTTGCGTGTCGAACTCGATCAGCGTCACGTGGCCGACGATGCCGGCGAGGTCGATGGCAGCCTCGACACCCGAATTGCCGCCGCCGATGACGGCGACGCGCTTGCCTTTGAACAGCGGGCCGTCGCAGTGCGGGCAGTAGGCCACGCCCTTGTTCTTGAACTCGTGCTCGCCGGGCACGTTGATGTTGCGCCAGCGGGCCCCCGTCGAGATGATGACGCTCTTGCTCTTGAGCGAGGCGCCGCTCTCGAGTTGTACCTCGATGAGGTCGTTGCCCGGTCCTGCATTGGGCACAAGGGCCTTGGCGCGCTGCAGATTCATGATGTCGACGTCGTAGTCGCGCACGTGCTCTTCGAGGGCATGGGCGAACTTCGGTCCTTCGGTTTCCTTGATCGAGATGAAGTTCTCGATGCCCAGCGTGTCGAGCACCTGCCCGCCGAAGCGTTCCGAGGCAACGCCGGTGCGGATGCCCTTGCGCGCGGCGTACACGGCGGCTGCGGCACCGGCCGGGCCACCGCCGACGATCAGCACGTCGAACGCGTCCTTGGCGGCGATCTTGGCGGCTTCGCGCTCGACGCCGCTGGTGTCGATCTTGGCGAGGATTTCTTCCAGGCTCATGCGGCCCTGGCCGAACTCGGTGCCGTTCAGGAACACGGTCGGCACGGCCATGATCTGGCGTTCCTTGACTTCGTCCTGGAAGGTGCCGCCCTCGATCATCGTGGTGCGGATGCGCGGGTTCTGGATGGCCATCAGGTTCAGCGCCTGGACCACGTCGGGGCAGTTGTGGCAGGTGAGCGAGACGTAGATCTCGAACTCGAAATCGCCGTCGAGCGCCTTGATCTGGTCAAGCACGGCCTGCTCGACCTTGGGTGGGTAGCCGCCAATCTGCAGCAGTGCAAGGATCAGCGACGTGAATTCATGGCCCATCGGCAGGCCGGCAAAGCGCGGGCCGTGGTTTTCGCTCGGGCGGTTGACCGAGAACGAGGGCTTGCGGTGGCTGTCGTCGCGGCTTTCGGTCAGCGTGACCAGCGGAGACGATTCGGCCACGTCCTTCAGCAACGACAGCATCTCGCCCGAGGCCTTGCTGTCGTCGAGCGAGGCGACGATCTCGATCGGCTGCGTGGCGCGTTCGAGGTAACTCTTCAATTGGGCTTTGGTGCTGGCGTCAAGCATGGCGGACTCTCTTTCGATAACTGAAAACTATCAAACCGGGACAAAAAAGCCCGGGGCCTCGTGAGCGCCCGGGCTTTCGCGCGGGGCGCTTAGATCTTGCCGACGAGATCGAACGACGGAGCGATGGTCTTGTCGCCGTCATTCCACTTGGCGGGGCAGACTTCGTTCGGGTGCGCGGCGGTGTAGACCGCTGCCTTCAGCTTGCGCAGGGTTTCCTTGACGTCACGGGCGATTTCGTTGGAATGCACTTCGGCGGTCTTGATGATGCCTTCGGGGTTGATCACGAAGGTGCCGCGCAGTGCCAGGCCTTCTTCCGGAATGTGCACGCCGAACGCGTTGGTCAGCGTGTGGGTCGGGTCGCCCACCAGCGGGAACTTGGCCTTGCCGACCGCCGGCGAGGTGTCGTGCCAGACCTTGTGCGAGAAGTGCGTGTCGGTGGTCACGATGTAGACCTCGGCACCCAGCTTCTGGAACTCGGGGTAGTGGTCGGCCGCGTCTTCGACTTCGGTCGGGCAGTTGAAGGTGAAGGCTGCCGGCATGAAGATCAGCACAGACCACTTGCCCTTGAGCGTCTCGTCGGACACATCGATGAACTTGCCGTTGAGGTAGGCCTGGGTCTTGAAGGGTTGGACTGCGGTGTTGATCAGGGACATGGTGATTCCTTGGATGCTCGGTTGGACAAAAATAAGTGCGAGCCATGAGTATAACTACCAATATATAGTTTTCAATAGATATCAACTATTGAAAGTATTGGAACCCCCTATGTTTGCCATGGCCTCGCGCGTCGGCTTGCGTCAGATCAATACGAACGTGTATCACCATCACACGCATGCAGACCGGCCCAGCATGGGTTTGCTTGCAAGTGCCTGTTCTCCCCTCGGACAATCACCGCTTTCAGAATAAGGAAAAAGAACCATGAAGGGCGACCCCAAAGTCATCGAACACCTGCAGGCGCAACTCAAGAACGAGCTGACTGCCATCAACCAGTACTTTCTCCACTACCGCATGCTCAAGCACTGGGGCCTGGACAAGCTGGCAAAGAAGGAATACGAGGAATCCATCGGCGAGATGAAGCACGCCGACAAGCTCATGGACCGCATCTTCATGCTCGACGGCCTGCCCAACCTGCAGGACCTGGGCAAGCTGAACATCGGCGAAGACGTGCCCGAACTGCTGCGCTGCGACCTCGGCGCCGAAACCGGTGCGCAAGCGACCATCAAGGACGGCATCGCGCATTGCGAATCGGTGCGCGACTATGTCTCGCGCGACCTGCTGCAGGAGATCCTGGACGACACCGAGGAGCACATCGACTTCCTCGAGACGCAGATCGACCTGATCGACCGCGTCGGCCTGCAAAACTACCTGCAGTCGCAGATGGGCGAACTCGAGTAAGCCCAGCGCTAGCGCTTTCGCCACATTGCAAACAAAACGGGGCTTCGGCCCCGTTTTTTATTCCTCTTTACTTAACTTCATCTCCACTGAATAGCAGTCATTCTCATTTGCGCGTCTACAATTCGCGCTTTCGATGACTGCCCCCGCCCGTTCCGACAACCGCCGCCGCGCCTACTGGCTCAAGACCCTCCACGAGTGGCATTGGGTCAGTTCCGCCATCTGTCTCGTCGGGATGATCCTGTTCAGCGTCACGGGCTTCACGCTCAACCACGCGGGGCAGATCGAGGCCAAGCCGGTCGTCACCACGCACAACGGCACCGTCGACGACGCGCTGCGCGCCCGCCTCGAACAACAGCTGCCCGGCGCCAAGGCCCAGCAGGGCAAGGCCCCGCTGCCCGCCGAACTGCAAGCGTGGTTGCGCAAGCAATGGGACATCGACACCGCCGACCGCGAGGCCGAGTGGTCGGACGACGAAATCTACCTCTCTCTCCCCCGCCCAGGCGGCGACGCCTGGCTGCGCCTGAGTCTGCCCGAGGGCGAGGTCGAGTACGAGCGCACCGACCGCGGTTGGCTCTCCTACTTCAACGACCTGCACAAGGGCCGCAACACCGGCACGGCCTGGAGCTGGTTCATCGACATCTTCGCGGCCGCCACGCTGGTCTTCTCGGTCACCGGGCTGTTCATTCTCAAGATGCATGCAGGCAACCGCCCCTTCACCTGGCCCATGGTGGGCATGGGGCTGGTGGTGCCGGCGCTGCTCGCGTTGCTGTTCATTCACTGACCGGTCCGATCAACGGATCGGCCGGTGCGTTGCCTTTGCTGATTCAGGAAGAAAGAGGTTTTCCCGTGCACCTTCGCTACTCGCTCGCACCGATCGCCCTATCGGCGCTGTTCGGGGCCCCGGCCATCGCCGCCGGCCTGTCGGTCAACATCGAGATCCCCCGGCTCAATGTGTCGGAGTACCACCGCCCCTACGTGGCGACCTGGATCGAACGCGCCGACAACACGATGGCCGGCACGCTGGCCGTCTGGTACGACGTGCGCACCAAGACCAACAACCCCGAGGGTGAAGGCACCAAGTGGCTCAAGGACATGCGCCAGTGGTGGCGCCGTGGTGGCCGCGAACTGGCCGTGCCGGTCGATGGTGTGACCGGTGCCACCAAGCCCGCCGGCAAGCACCAGCTGAGCTTCACCGAAGGCACGGGCGCCATGCCCAAGCTCGCGCCCGGCGCCTACAAGCTGGTGGTGGAAGCCGCCCGTGAAGTCGGCGGCCGCGAGGTCGTGACCATCCCGTTCCAGTGGCCGCCCACCGCCGCCGCACAACCGGTCGCGGCCGGCAAGGAAGAGCTCGGCGAAATCAAGCTCGAACTCAAGCCCTGACTTCCGACCGATCCGCCCCCTCTCTCATTCCAAGGACCACCATGACCCGCTTCACCCTGCGCGCCGCCGGCCTCGCCCTCGCCCTTTCGGCCGTTGCTTCCGTGACCCAGGCGCACAACGCCTGGCTGCTGCCCTCGACCACCGTGCTGTCCAAGGCCGACACCGTGAGCGTCGACGCCGCCGTGTCGAACGACCTGTTCGTCGCCAACCACGCGCCGCTGCGCCTGGACGGCCTGCAGATCACCGCCCCCGACGGCAGCGCAGTGAAGCCTGAATCCGAAGCCAAGCTCAAGCTGCGCAACGTGTTCGACGTGAACGTCGCGCAGCCGGGCACCTACCGCATCGCGGTGGTCAACAACGGCGCGTTCGCCGCCTGGAAGGACAAGGCCACGGGCCAGAACAAGCGCGCCCGCGGCACGGCCGAGACCATCGCCAAGGAAATCCCGGCCGACGCGCAGGACGTGACCATCACCCAGTCGGCCGGCCGCATCGAGACCTTCGTGACCGTCGGCAAGCCCTCGGCGCTCAAGCCCATCGGCCAGGGCCTGGAGCTGATCGCCGCCGGCAGCCCGACCGACCTCGCCAAGGGCGAGAAAGCCACCTTCACGCTGCACCTGGACGGCAAGCCCGCCAAGGACCTCGAAGTGACCGTGACCGCCGGCAACACCCAGTACCGCGACAAGCTCGACGAACTCAAGCTCAAGACCGACGACAAGGGCCAGTTCAGCGTGACCTGGCCGAGCGCCGGCATGTACTGGCTCGACGCCAGCACCAAGGACGGCAAGACCACCGTGCCGCAGGCCAAGGAACGCCGCCTGAGCTACGCGGCCACCCTGGAAGTGATGCCCTGACCCTGCGTTCTTCCTTGGGCCTTTCCTTCAGCACCTGGCGCGCGGGCGGCTACGCCAACGCGGCCGTCCCCCGCCGCGCCGATCCCGCCAGCCTTCAGCAGCTCGGCGGGCAGACGATGGGCACGACCTGGTCGCTGCGCTTCGACAACCCGCAGATGCTGCCGCTCACGCAGGTGCGCGAGGCGGTCGAAGCGGCGCTCGCGCGCGTGATCGCGCAGATGAGCCATTGGGAGCCCGACTCCCTCATCAGCCGCTTCAACGCCGCGCCCGCCGGTTCGCGCCATGCGCTGCCGGCGGAGTTCGCGCAGGTGATGCAGTGCGCCCTCGCGTGGGCGCAGGCCAGCGGCGGTGCGATCGATCCGACAGTTGGCGCATTGGTGGCGCGCTGGGGCTTCGGCCCCGCGGCGGCGCAGGACAGCGCCCTGCCCTCGCCCGATGCGCTGGCCGCGATCCACTCGCACGTCGGCTGGCAACGACTGACATTCGATGAGGCCGATCACACGCTGCTGCAGCCCGGCGGCGTGCAGCTCGATCTCTCGGGTATCGCCAAGGGCTTCGCGGTGGACCACGGCGTCGACGCGCTGCGCGCGCTCGGCCTCACCGACCTGCTGTTCGAGATCGGCGGCGAGCTGCGCGGCATCGGCCGGCGGCCTGGCGGCGCGCCGTGGCAGGTGCAGGTCGACACCGAGATGCCGCCCCCGCAACGCATCGCCCTGGCCGACATGGCCGTGGCCACCTCGGGCGACCGTTGGCATCGGCGCGCGCTCGAAGGCCGCAGCTGGTCGCACACCATCGATCCGCGCGATGGCGAACCCGTGGCGCATGCGCTGGCCAGCGTCACCGTGCTGCATCCGCAGTGCATGCAGGCGGATGCGCTCGCCACCGTGCTGACCGTGCTCGGCCCCGACGAGGGCCTGGCCTTCGCGCAGCAGCGCGACATCGCGGCCCTGTTCATCTGCCGCGCAGACAACGGGTCGTTCACCGAGCAGGCCACGCGCGCGTGGCAGGCGCAGGTGAGCGCATGACCGAGACCCTGTGGCGTGCGCTGGGCGCCAGCGCGACGGTCGCGGCCTATGCCGCGCTGTGTCTGGGCATCTACGCACGCCAGCGGCGGCTGCACGCCACGGCCGCCCGCGAAGCCGCGGCGCTGTCGGCCGGTGACGGCGCACAGGCCTCGCCCACCCTCGTGCTGTTCGCCAGCCAGACCGGCCAGGCGGAAACCATCGCCTGGCAGACCGCGCGACGGCTGCGCGCGGCAGGCACGGCAGTGCGCGTGATGGCCCTCAACGCCCTCGACGGCGCCACGCTGGCCTCGGCCCGTCGCGCCGTCTTCGTGGCCAGCACCTACGGCGAGGGCGATGCGCCCGACGGCGCCAGCGTGTTCGCCGAGCGGGTGATGGGCGCGCCGCTGGCACTGCCTTCACTGCGCTACGCCGTGCTGGCGCTGGGCGACCGCCAGTACGCCCACTTCTGCGGCTTCGGCCGCGCGCTCGATGCGTGGCTTCACACAGCCGGCGCCGTGCGCGACTTCGACCCCATCGAGGTCGACAACAGCGACCCCGCCGCGCTCGCCGATTGGCACGCCCGCTGGGGTGACGCGCCAGACGACATCGAGGACGCTCCCGCGAACTTCGCGCCGTGGAAGCTCACGCGGCGTGAACTGCTCAACGCCGGCAGCACGGGCGGCCCGGTCTTCCACCTCGGCCTGACGCTGCAAGCCGGCGCCCTGCCGCATTGGACCTCTGGCGATCTGGTGCAGGTCGCCGTCGCGACGGATCCGGCGCGACCGCGCGACTACTCGATCGCTTCCCTGCCCGTCGACGGCGAACTGCAGCTGCTCGTGCGGCAGGAGCAGCATCCCGACGGCTCGATGGGCGCCGCGTCGGGCCTGCTCACCTCGACGCTCTCGGTCGGCGACTCCGTCGCGCTGCGCCTGCGGCCGCACCGCGGCTTCCGGCTCGAGGGCAACGAGAACCGTCCGCTGATCCTGATTGGCAACGGCACCGGACTGGCCGGCCTGCGCGCTCATCTGCGCGCACGCGCCGCCGCTGGCCACAAGGACAACTGGCTCGTGTTCGGCGAGCGCCAGTCCGCCCACGACTTCCTCTGCCGCCAGGAAATCGAAGCCTGGCAGGCCGACGGCACGCTCGCCCGGCTCGACATGGTGTTCTCGCGCGACCAGGCCGAACGCTTCTATGTGCAGCACCGCCTGCTGCAGGTGGGCGACGCGATGCAGGCCTGGCTGCGCGATGGCGCCGCCATCTATGTCTGCGGCAGCCTGCAGGGCATGGCGTCGGGCGTCGACGCGGCGCTGCGGCAGATCGCTGGCAACGATCTGTGGGCCGAGCTGTCGGCCAGCGGGCGCTACCGCCGCGACGTCTACTGAACGGCTCGGGCAGCTCCAGCAGTTGCGTCCCGGCAACGGATTGGCCACAACTTTCGGCTTAGGCCCACGCTTCTTAACACCCAGGTATTGAGAAGCAATATCATTTGCATCAATTTGCAAGAGCCCCTTCGCAAATCAGCTCACCCAGCCAGTCTTGCCGTTCTTTTCTCCCCGAGAGTGCGTCGCCCGGACCCAGCCAGTCGAGCTCTGCCCGCCCGCCCTTTCTGGAGAAAACAACATGGCCTATATCAAGAGCCGCAAACACGCCGTCGCACGCGCCGTTCCTCACCTGTCGGGGGCCGCCGCAGCCACGCTGCTGGCCATTGCAGCCCCCGCCGCCTTTGCCCAGACCGGGCGGGCTCTGCCTGAAGTCCGGGTGCAGGATTCGAACGCCGCCGACTACAAGGCCGACACCTCGGCCAACCCGAAGTTCACTGCCCCGCTGGTGAACACGCCGCAGACGATCCAGGTGATCAAGGAACAGATCATTCGCGAACAGGGCGCGACCACGCTCACCGAAGCGCTGCGCAACACCGCCGGCGTCGGCACCTTCTTCCTGGGCGAGAACGGCAACACGAACACCGGCGACGCCGTCTTCATGCGCGGCTTCGACAGCTCCAGCAGCATCTTCGTGGACGGCATCCGCGATCTGGGCTCGGTCTCGCGCGACATGTTCAACATCGAGCAGGTCGAGGTTGTGAAGGGCCCGTCGGGCACCGATGTGGGCCGCACCTCGCCCACCGGCTACATCAACCTCGTTACCAAGAAGCCGAAGCTCGAAGACAGCTTCCTCGGCTCGCTCGGTTTCGGCAGCGCCGACTACAAGCGCGGCAGCATCGACTGGAACAAGTCGCTCAGCGGCGCCAACGGCATTGGCGCCGCCTTCCGCCTGAATGCAGCGATGGAAGACGCGGGCGTGCCCGGCCGCGATTTCGTGAAGAACAAGCGCACCGCCATTGCACCGTCGCTCGCGCTCGGCCTGAACTCGCCCACGCGCTTCTACTTCGACTACCTGCACGTCGACCAGGACAACGTGCCCGATGGCGGCGTGCCGACCATCGGCCTGCCCAGTTATTCGAACCCCGATCCGGTCGCCCTCGGCGCACGTCGGCGCAGCTTCCTGAACTTTGCAGCACCGGTCGATCCGAAGAACTTCTACGGCACCGCGTACGACTTCAACAAGGTGACGGCCGACATGTTCACCGCGCGCGTGGAGCACGACTTCACGCCCGACATCACGCTGCGCAACACCACCCGCTACGGCAAGACGAAGCAGGACTACATGCTGACGGCGTTCATGCTCGGCGGCCTGGGCACCAACGGCAACCCGCCGCCCTCGGGCAACACCGCGTTCCTCAGCACGCCGATCCCGGGCCTGCCGTCGACGTGGACGACCACGCGCAACCTGCCCACCAACAAGAACCAGGAAAACACGATCTTCGTCAACCAGACGAACGTGACGGCCAAGTTCAACACCGGCAGCCTGAGCCACTCGCTCAGCGCGGGCCTCGAACTGATCCGTGAAGAACAGTCGAGCCTGGGCTATTTCAGCCCCGGCGCGACGTTCAACGGCAAGGTCGTGCAGAACGGCGCCTGGCCGGTGGCCAACCTGTACGCGCCAAACCCGTACGTGAACGGCTACAACCGCATGCTCAGCGGCGCCGACAGCAAGGGCGTGACCAACACGGTCGGCCTCTACGCCTTCGACACCATCAAGCTCAACGAGCAATGGCAGATCACCGGCGGCCTGCGCTTCGACCACTACAGCACCTCGTTCCAGAGCGCGGCGCTGTCGACCGCCGCGAACAACCCGGGCCTGGCGGTCGGCACGCTGGTGCCCTCGTCGCTCAAGCTGTCCGACAACCTGTTCACCGGCAAGATCGGCGTGGTCTACAAGCCCGCGAAGAACGGCAGCATCTACGCGGCCTACGGCACGTCGGCGCAACCTCCGGGCGGCGCGAACTTCTCGCTGTCGGCGGCCGGCACGGGCAACAGCGCGGCGCGCACCGACTTCCTGCCGCAGAAGGCCAAGACCTTCGAAGTCGGCACGAAGTGGGACGTGCTGAACGACAAGCTGTCGCTGACCGGCGCTGTCTACCGCACCGACGTGAGCAACGAAGTCGTGCAAGACCCGACCAACACCGCGCTGTACTACCAGAGCGGCAAGAAGCGTGTGCAGGGCATCGAGCTGGGCGTGGCGGGCACCATCACCGAACGCTGGGGCATGAGCGCCGGCTTCACGACGATGGACACCAAGGTGCAAAGCGGCCCCAACGTCACCGCCGACGGCACCAACGTGCTGACCTACACGCCGAAGAACTCGTTCACCGCCTGGACCACCTACCAGTTCCCCTTCGGCCTGACGGTCGGCGGCGGCGCGCGCTACAACGGCAAGCTGCACCGCGGCACCGACGGCGCCGTGGGCACGCCGGCGTACATCGACTCCTACTGGGTGTTCGATGCCATGGCGTCGTACCGCATCAACAAGAACATCGACATCCAGCTGAACATCGCCAACGTGTTCGACAAGCAGTACGCCGCGGCCATCAACAAGAGCGGCTACCGCTACACGCCGGGCATCCCGCGCTCGGCCAGGATCACCGCGAACTTCGCGTTCTGATCCCGACGACAGCTGCGTCGCCTCTGTGCCGGCCCCTGCGGCCGACGCAGTGCGACACTCGAGCCCTGGCCCGCGCCGGGGCTTTTTTCTTGTGGAGTTCACCGAAATGATGCTGCATGTGCCCGACGTGCTGAGCCCGGACCAGGTGCGCGAGATGCGCGCCGCGCTCGATGCCACGCAATGGGTCGACGGCCGCGAAACCGTGGGCGACCAGGGCGCGCAGGTGAAGCGCAACCGCCAGTTGCCGGAGTCTTCGCCCGTGTCGCGCGAACTCGGCGCGACCATCCTGGCGGCGCTCTCGCGCCACGCGTTGTTCTTTTCGGCGGCGCTGCCCGCGCGTTTCGTGCCACCGCTGTTCAACCGCTACGAGGGCGGCGAGCACTACGGCGTGCACGTCGACGGCTCGGTGCGCGCGGTGCCGGGCAGCAGTCAGCAGCTGCGCACCGACCTGTCGTGCACCCTCTTCCTGAGCGCTCCGGAAGATTACGACGGCGGCGAGCTGGAAGTGATCGACACCTACGGCTCGCACGAAGTGAAGTTGCCGGCCGGCGACCTGATCCTGTATCCGGCGAGCAGCCTGCACCGCGTGCACCCGGTCACGCGCGGGGCGCGGGTGTGCTCGTTCTTCTGGCTCCAGAGCATGGTGCGCAGCGACGCGCAGCGCGGGATGCTGTTCGAACTCGACCAGACGATCCAGAAACTGCGCGCCCGCCTGGGCGAATGCGAGGAAACCGTGGCGCTCACCGGCCACTACCACAACCTGCTGCGCCTCTGGGCCGAGGTGTAACACCGGCTTGCAAAATCCGGCGGCATGTCAGTCATAGTGATTGCAAATGCGATGGATTCTTATTTATAATGAGTCACATCCAACAGCCAGCCAACTGCCGCTTTCACCGCCATGATCGTTTGCGTCTGCCGCCGAGTCTCTGACCGTGAAATCGCACGTCATGTGCGCGCGGGCATGACTTTCGACGAAGTCCAGTTCGAACTCGGCGTGGCCACCCAGTGTGGCCAGTGTGAAGGTTGTGCCCGCGACATCGTGGCGCAGTGCAGCGTCTCTCATCCGGTGGCCGCACTCAACTGCGAATCGGCGCCGAGAGCGATCCAGCTTGCCAACTCCATCAAGGAAAGCAAAGCATGGAACTCGTCTCGGCTCTCGGCGGCAGCCTGATCCTCGTCGCCGGCTCTGCCTGGTGGATTTTTCGCAAGTAGCGTCTCTGTAGCGGTTTTGCTGCAATCGGGGCACGATTTGTAGTGCCCGCATTCGAATGGTTGATCGTGTCTGACCGCTTTGCCCCCCCTCCCTCCTTTCTTGGCCTGTCGCGCACTGTCGTCATTGCCGGCGGCGTGATCCTGTTTCACGGCGCCGCGCTGTGGGCGCTGCAAAGCGGCCTGCTGCGCCGGGCCGCCGAGGTGGTGATTCCCGTCGAGATCCTGAGCCAGTTCGTCGAACCGCCGCAACCCAAGGCCGATCCACCGCCCCCGCCACCTCCACCGCCGCAACCCAAGGTGAAAAAGGCGCCGCCGCCCCCACGACCGCAGGCCATTCGCGAGCCCAAGCCGACGCCTGCGCCGGCTGCGCCCGTCGGGACCACGGAGCCGCCGCCGCCGGCCGCGCCGCCAGCACCGCCCGCGCCTCCAGCCCCCCCCGCACCGCCGCCGGCACCTCCGGCGCCGCCCGCCGTGCAGATGCCGTCGAGCAACGCCGACTATTTGCAGAACCCCAAGGCGGTCTACCCCGCCATGAGCAAGCGGCTCGGCGAGCAGGGCAAGGTGATCGTGCGCGTGCTCGTGGGCGCTGACGGCCTGCCCAAGAGCGCCGAAGTCAAGAAATCCAGCGGCTTCGACCGCCTCGACGAGGCCGCCGTGGAATACATCATGAAATGCCGGTTCGTGCCCGGCAAGGTCAATGGCGTGGTGCAGGCCATGTCTTACGACGCCCCCGTCAACTACGTCCTGAACTAATTTTTCTCTGGAGCAACTTCGTATGGATTCCCAATTTGGCTTGATGAACGTCTGGAATCAGGGCGACTTCGTCACCAAGGCTGTCGCGGTTCTGTTGATCGGCATGTCCCTCGCATCGTGGATCGTCATCATCGTGAAGGCGCTCGACGTCATCAAATACAAGCGCCTGGCCAAGAACTCGCAGGACTTCTGGCACAGCGAGGACTTCGCCACCGCCCTGAACAAGCTGGGCACCGACGACAGCAACCCGTTCCGGGCCCTGGCGCTTGAAGGCCGCGAAGCCGCCGCCCACCACCGCAATACCAAGGCGCACCTGCATGACGCGCTCGACGTGAGCGACTGGATCACGCGCGCGCTGCGCAACGGCATCGACGCCTTCACGGCGCGCCTGCAGACCGGTCTCGCCATCCTGGCTTCGGTGGGTTCGACGGCACCGTTCATTGGCCTGTTCGGCACGGTCTGGGGCATCTACCACGCCCTGATGAGCATCGGCTCGGCCGGCCAGGCGACCATCGACAAGGTGGCCGGCCCCATCGGCGAAGCGCTCATCATGACGGCCCTGGGCCTGGCGGTCGCCATCCCCGCCGTGCTGGGCTACAACGCCCTGGTGCGCGGCAACAAGTTCGTGCTGACCAAGCTCAACAGCTTCGCCCACGACCTGCACGCCTACTTCGTGACTGGCGCCCGCGTGCAAAGCGGCGGCAATGACGCGATCGTGGTTCCCCTCAAGAAGGGCTGAGCAGCATCATGGCTTTCGGAACGCAAGACGAACCCGATGAGGTGATGAACGAGATCAACATGACGCCGCTGGTCGACGTCATGCTGGTGCTCCTGATCATCTTCATCATCACCGTGCCGGTCATGAAGCACGCGGTCAACATCGACCTGCCCCGCGCCAGCAGCGAGCCCGAGCAGCCCAAGCCGCAGAACATCCTGTTCAGCGTCACGGCCGACGGCTCTTATTACTGGAACGAAGAGAAGATCGACGACAGCCAACTGCCGAACCGACTGGCCGCCGAAGCCGCCAAGGAGCCGCAGCCCGAACTGCACATCCGCGGCGACAAGGCCGTGCGCTACGAGCGCGTGGCCAAGGCCATGGCCGAAGCGCGCGAAGCCGGCGTGCGCAAGATCGGCTTCATCACCGAGCCCGACACGAAGTGATCTGAACGGGTGAATGACGGATCGAAAAAAAGTTGATCGCGACGATTGACTTTATATTGAGAATCATTATCATTCACTCATCGCTTCCATGTAGGAACTCCAGATGCCAGCCACCCCGAATGCCTTTTCCGTCCTGAACCACCCTTCGCTCGATCAATCGGGTGGCGGTCATGTGTCGATCCAGGCTGCGCGTCCGGCGCCGATGGTCGAAAGCACGGAGCTCCTGAAGGGAAGCAAGACCGTGGGCATCATGCACAACGGCTCGCTCTACCGGCTCCAGGCCACCAAACTCGGCAAGCTGATCCTGACCAAGTAGGTCGTTCAGCCCGCCCCTCGCGCAAGTTTCATCGTGGGGCGACTCGAGGAGATTCATCTCCGAAGGGTCGTTTTTTGCTAGCCAACGGTTCGCCGACTAGCCAAGCTTTTTTTCACGCTGAAGCCCCGAAAAAGAAAACGCCGACCATCAGGTCGGCGTTTTGCTTTGGGCGGAGCGAAAAGGCTTACAGGCCGAGCGCGGCGATGCCGGCCTTGGCAATCTGCGCGTCTTCGTTCGACTTCACGCCGCTCACGCCCACGGCGCCGATGACGTGGCCGTCCTTGACGATCGGCACGCCGCCTTCGAGCAGGCCTTCCACCAGGGGCGCCGTCAGGAACGCGGTGCGGCCGCCGTTGATGATGTCTTCATAGACCTTGCTCTCGCGACGGCCCATGGCGGCGGTGTGCGCTTTGGCGGGAGCGATGTGCGAGGACAGCGCGGCGGCCCCGTCCAGGCGCTGCAGCCAGAGCAGGTTGCCGGCGTCGTCGGAGATGGCGATGGTCACGGCCCAGTTGTTCTTCAGGGCCTCGGCTTCCGCCGCAGCGGCAATGGCCTTGACGTCGGCGAGTTCGAGGAATGATTTGGTCTTCATGGATAAGCTCAGGTTGCGTCGAAACCCGACAGCATAACGGCGGGGCGCCGCAGCGTCCCGCGGGGGCTTAAGAACAACCGGCATACGGTCTTTGCAAGGCCCCCTCTTGCAGCCCCCTAGAATGCGCCCAACTGCGTGTCATTGCATGCACCAACCTCAGGAGCTTCGGCCATGAACGACCGTGTGACCACTCTCGACACCTCCACCGGCTACGGCCAGACGCTGCCGCAGGCCGAGCGCCAGCGTGTGCTGCGCAACACCTATTGGCTGCTGGCGCTGAGCCTGCTGCCCACCGTGCTGGGCGCCTGGATCGGCGTGAGCACCGGCATCACCCGCTCGCTCACCGGCGGACTCGGCCTGATGGTTTTCCTCGGCGGCGCCTTCGGCTTCATGTTCGCCATCGAAAAGACCAAGAACTCGGCCGCCGGCGTACCCGTGCTGCTGGGCTTCACTTTCTTCATGGGCCTGATGCTGTCGCGCCTGCTGGCGATGGTACTGGGCTTCAAGAACGGCCCCGAACTGATCATGACGGCCTTCGGCGGCACCGCCGGCGTGTTCTTCGTGATGGCCTCGCTGGCCACGGTCATCAAGCGCGACCTGTCGGGCATGGGCAAGTTCCTGTTCGTCGGCGCGCTGGTGCTGATGCTCGGCGCGGTCATCAACGTCTTCGTGGGCTCGAGCACCGGCATGCTGGTGATCTCGGTGGCCGCCATCGGCATCTTCTCGGCCTACATGCTCTATGACCTGAAGCAGATCATGGACGGCGGCGAAACCAATTACATCAGCGCCACGCTGGCCCTGTACCTGGACATGTTCAACGTGTTCCAGAGCTTGCTGGCCCTGCTGGGCATCTTCGGCGGCGAGCGCGACTGATCAGCGCGCTGTTGCCCTCCAAGAAAAAAGGCCCCGCGGGGCCTTTTTTCATTCCAGCTCGAAGACCGCGATCGACTCGACGTGCGCGGTGTGCGGGAACATGTTCACCACTCCCGCGAAGGTGCAGCGGTAGCCTGCCTGGTGCACCAGCAGGCCGGCGTCGCGCGCCAGCGTCGACGGATTGCAGCTCACGTAGACGATGCGCTTGGGCGGCGTCCAGCCACCGGTGCGCAGTTCGGGCTGCTGGTGCAGGTCGGCCATGGCCTTGGCCAGCGCGAAGGCGCCTTCGCGCGGCGGGTCGACCAGCCACTTGTCGGCGCTGCCGTCGGCCACCAGCATCTCGGGCGTCATGTCGAACAGGTTCCGTGCCACGAACTGGGTCTCCGACAGCGCACGTCGCGCGGACGTTGCCGGCTGGTTCTTCCTGAAGTTGTCTGTCGCCCGCTTCACCAGCGTGTCGCTGCCCTCGATGCCCAGCACCTCGCGCGCTTGGCTGGCCAGCGGCAGCGTGAAGTTGCCCAGGCCGCAGAACCAGTCGATCACGCGTTCCTCGGGCTGCACGTCGAGCAGGCGCAGCGCCTTGCCGACCAGCGCACGGTTGATGTGCGGATTGACCTGGGTGAAATCGGTGGGCTTGAACGGCATCGTCACGCCGAACTCGGGCAGGCGATAGGCCAGCGGCGTGCCGCCCTCTTCCAGCAGCTTCACCGTCTCCGGACCCTTGGACTGCAGCCACCACTGGACGCCTTCATTCTCGGCCGCGAACGCCTTGAGCCGCCCGATGTCGGCGTTCGACAGCGGCTCCAGGTGGCGCAGCACCAGGGCAATCGTGCCCAGCGCGGTCGAACCCGGCGCGTCGCCGCAGGCCAGCTCGATCTGCGGGCAGGTGTCGCGCGCATCCATGGAACCGATCAGCGCACGCAACGGCATCAGCATGGCACTGACCTGCCTGGGCAGCACGGGACAGACCTGCATGTCGGCCAGGTAGCGGCTCTTGCGCTCGTGGAAGCCGATCAGCACCGTGCCCTTTTTGACCACGTGGCGTACCGACAGGCGTGCCCGGTAGCGGTAGTGCCAGGCCGGGCCCTCGAGCGGGCGCAGCAGGTTCTCGGGCTTGACCTTGCCCAGGTGCCAGAGGTTGTCTTCCAGCGCCCGCTGCTTCACCGCCACCTGGGCGGCGGCATCGAGGTGCTGCATCTTGCAGCCGCCGCAGGCGCCTGTGTGCAGGCCGAAGTGCGGGCAACCCGGGCGCACGCGCTGCGAGGATTCGCGACGGATCTGCGTGACCGTGCCTTGCTCCCAGTTGTTCTTGCGGCGATGGACATTGAACTGCACTTCCTCGAAGGGCAACGCGCCTTCGATGAACACGACCATGCCGTCGGATTTGTGCGAAACGCCTTGCGCGTCCAGGTCGAGCGACTCGACCTGGAGCCATTCATCGGCGGGGCTCGCGGGGACTTTCTTTTCTTCGATGGATTCCGTCATCCCCCGATTGTCTCAGCGTGGCCGGCGCGGTCCGGCCGCAACGGGTTACCTTCTTTTCTTCACGCCGCTAGAACAGCGCGTCGCGGCCCACGCCAGAGCGCACCAACTGCTTGCGCATCTTGGCCAGCGCCTCGTTCTGGATCTGCCGCACGCGCTCGCGTGTCAGGCCGAGCCGCACGCTCAGGACCTCGAGCGTTTCGGGCTCCCGGTCGTGCAGGCCGTAACGGCCCTCGAGCACCTCGCGCTCCCGCGCGTTGAGGGCCTGCACCCACCGATCGAGCAGGCGCTCCACCTCGTGCGTGTGCGTCACGCCGGTCGGGCTGCCCTGCTCGTCGTCGGAGGCCACGGTGTCGGCCAGCGTGAAGCCTTCTTCGCCACGCGCGTCGCCGGCGTCGAGCGAACGCGGCGCCTCGGCCAGCGCCAGCAGGTCGGTCACCGCCTGCACGTCGCGACCGAGCAGCGCGGCCATGTCTTCGACGCGCACACCGTCGGGGCGCCTCGCCATGAAGTCGGCGTCGCCTTCGAGCACGCGCCGTGCCCTCAAGACTTGCTGCAGTTCCCGCACGACATGCACCGGCAGGCGGATCGCCCGCGCCTGCGTGATGGCGGCACGCTCGACCGATTGGCGAATCCACCAGGTCGCATAAGTAGAGAAGCGGAACCCGCGTTCGGGCTCGAACTTGGTGATGGCATGCATCAGCCCGAGGTTGCCTTCCTCGATGAGGTCGGACAGCGGCATGCCGCGCCCCAGGTAGTTCTTGGCGATGTTGACCACGAGCCGCAGGTTGTGCTCGATCATCGATTGCCGCGCCGCGAAGTCGCCGGCGCGCGCGGCGCAGGCGGTGGCGTATTCCTCGGCGGGAGTGAAGAGTTCGGTGCGCCGGACCTGGCGCAGGTAGATGGTCAGGGCGTCGGCGCCCTCGCCGCCCATGACTTCGGCGGTGGCACCGTGAAGCGGCGCAGCGGCTGCGGAGGCGATCGACGGATCTGCGGCGGAGTCGTCGGGAAGGGCGTCTGCGCTCAGCGGCGCGTCGCCGCCGTCCTGATGGCCATTGCGGCCACCGTTGCCGGGAGGTGAAGGGCTGCTGCCCTGCCCCGCCAGCCCACGCACGGGCAATGTGCGGCGAGGGCGGGAGGCAGCCATGGCATCACCGGTTGGGCAGGTAACGCGACGGGTCGACGGGCTTGCCCTGGCGGCGGATCTCGAAATGCAGCTTCACGCGATCGGCGTCGCTGTTGCCCATTTCGGCGATCTTCTGGCCCTTCTGAACCGACTGGTCTTCCTTCACGAGCAGCGTCTGGTTGTGCGCATATGCCGTGAGGTAGGTGTTGTTGTGCTTCAGGATGATCAGGTTGCCGTAGCCACGCAGGCCGGCACCGGCGTAGACGACGCGGCCATCGGCCGCAGCCAGCACGGGGTCGCCGGCCTTGCCGCTGATGTCGTAGCCCTTGTTCTTGGCTTCGTCGAAGCCGGCAATCAGCGAACCGCTGGCCGGCCAGATCCAGCCCAGATCGTCGTCGCCCGAACTGCTCGGGCCCGCGGGCGAGGCCGTGACCGGCGGCTTGGTGACACCACTCGCGCCGCTGGCCGGCACGGTGGGCGTGACGGACGCTTGCGGAGGCACCGGCTTGGTGGTCGCTTCCGTGCCAGCTGGAGAAGCGCTGGACGGTGCCGTGGCAACCGCCGTGCTCCCGCCAGTCGGGGGGATCACGCGCAGCACCTGGCCGACTTCGATCAGGTCGGGGTTGTCGAGGTTGTTCCAGCGCACGATGTCTTGCCAGCGCTGGCCCGTTTCGCTCCCGATGCGGCGGATGGAGTCGCCGGGACGCACGGCGTAATAGCCAGGTTTGCCGTAATTCTCGATGCCGGGGAGCGGTTTGCCAGACGCATCGGTCGTGATGGGGGGACCACCGGGCGTCGTTGCCCCGGGTGCGCGCGTCATGGTGCCCCGGTCTTCGACCGGTGCGGGACCGCGCGGTGCGGAGCAGCCCGCGATCACGAGCACAACAGCCAACGTGATGCCTGCGAACAAACTCCGATTGCCAAAACCCTGCATTTGTTATTCCTTCAAGCGATGCCCGATTTTAGGGGGACAAAGTGAACCGCCTCAAGAATGCGCCGCTCGAGCCCACGGGGGGTCTTGTCGATGACGACAAGGGCTTGCCCACCGGTAGCGGATTGGGTCGGCGCGACGATGCGCCCGCCTACTGCGAGTTGTGCGATCCAGGCTTCCGGCACGGACTCGCCGCCCGCGGCCGCGATGATGCCCGCGTACGGCGCGCCCTTGGCGTAGCCGATCATGCCGTCGCCCAGCATCAGGTGGACGGTGGCCAGCCGGAAATGCCGCAGATTGGTGCGCGCGCGTTCGTGCAGGCCGCGCAGGCGCTCGATGCTGTAGACCTCGGTAGCCACTTCGTTCAGCACCGCGGCCTGGTAGCCGCAGCCGGTGCCGATCTCGAGCACGCGGCCCAGCCGGTCCTGCGGCTTGCCGGCCAGCGCCGGCGCGCCCAGCAGCAACTCGATCATGCGTGCCACCACATTGGGCTTGGAAATGGTCTGCCCCAACCCGATCGGCAGGCTGGTGTCTTCGTAGGCCTGGTTGACCAGCGCGCTGTCGACGAACCGGTGCCGCTCGACCGCGCCCATGGCGCGCAGCACGCGCACATCGCTGATGCCTTGGGCCGCAAGCCTCTGCACCATGCGCGCACGCACGGCGTCGGAGGCCATGGAGGGCGTGGACGGCACCATCGGCCGGACGGGCACGGCGGGCATGCGCCCGCGGGTGGCGGCCGAGGCAGTGGGGGTCAGTCGAACCGGGAAACTGGGCCGTGGAGGTGTCGCCATGTCGTCAATTGCCGAGACGGGCGACCGTCTCGCGCCATTGGCCCAGGTTGGCGTGGTCGGTCAGGTCGATCTGCAAAGGCGTCAGCGCGATGTGACCGGCCGCGGTCGCGTGGAAGTCGGTGCCCTCCCCGCTGTCCTTGGCGCTGCCTGCACCGGCGATCCAGTACATGGTTTCGCCGCGCGGGCTGTCCTGCGTGATGACCTTTTCGGCGGCGTGGCGGCGACCGAGGCGGCACACCTTGACTGGCTTCAGTTCGTCGAACGGGCGGTTCGGCACGTTGACGTTGAGCAGGAAAGCGGGGCCGCCGATCATCTTTTCGCGCTCGATCTGCTGCACGAGCCGGCGCGCCACCTGGGCCGCCGCATCGACGTGCGCCCAACCCTTTTCGATCTGCGAGAAGGCGATGGCCGGAATGCCGAACAGGTAGGCCTCCATCGCCGCGCCCACGGTGCCTGAATAGATGGTGTCGTCGCCCATGTTGGCGCCGTTGTTGATGCCCGAGACCACCAGGTCGGGGCGGTAGTCGAGCAAGCCCTTGAGCGCGATATGCACGCAATCGGCCGGCGTGCCCGTCACATAGCGGAAACCGTTGTGCGCCTTGTGCACGTACAGCGGCGCGGCCAGCGTGAGTGCGTTCGACTTGGCGCTGTTGTTGTGCTCGGGTGCCACCACCTCGACGTCGGCGATGTCCTTCAGCGCGTCATGCAACGCGACGATGCCCGGCGCCTGAAAGCCATCGTCATTGGAAATAAGTATCTTCATGGTGCTTCTGGGTGCAGCGGATTGTAGGTGCGGGGTGCGTCGCAGCAGGGACAACGCCACACTACAGCGGCGCCTATCATCGCCCCGAATTCATTGCCCACACGACTCATTCGAAGGAGACCCCGAGCATGCACGCATGGCTTTGCGAAAACCCCACCGGCGTCGACGCGCTGACCTGGAAAGAACTGCCCACCCCCACGCCGGGCCCGGGCCAGGTGCTGATCGAGATCAAGGCCGCCAGCCTGAATTTCCCCGACCTGCTGATCGTGCAGAACAAATACCAGATGAAGCCGCCGCTGCCCTTCGTTCCTGGATCGGAATATGCGGGCGTGGTCCAGGCGGTGGGCGAAGGCGTCACGCACCTCAAGGTGGGCCAGAACGTGGCGTGCCTGTCGGGCACGGGCGGCTTCGGCACCCACACGCTGGCACCCGCCGCGCTGTGCATGCCGCTGCCCGAAGGTTTCGGCCATGTCGACGCGGCCGCCTTCATCATGATCTACGCCACCTCGTGGCACGCACTGATGGACCGCGCGCAGCTCAAGGCCGGCGAAACCGTGCTGGTGCTGGGCGCGGCCGGCGGCGTGGGCACCGCAGCCATCCAGATCGCCAAGGCGGCGGGCGCCAAGGTGATCGCCGCGGCATCGACCGACGAGAAGTGCGAACTCTGCCGCTCGATCGGCGCCGACGCGACGATCAATTACACGACGCACGCGCTGCCCAATGGGTTCCGCGACGCCATCAAGGCCGCGACCGATGGCAAAGGCCCGGATGTGATTTACGACCCTGTAGGGGGCGATTTCGCAGAACCGGCATTCCGCTCGATTGGCTGGCGTGGCCGGTATTTGGTGGTCGGTTTTGCATCGGGCCCGATCCCGTCACTGCCTTTGAATCTGATGCTGCTCAAAGGTGCATCGCTTGTCGGTGTGTTCTGGGGCGATTTCGCCAAACGCGAACCCAAGGCCAATGCACAGATGATGGCCGAATTGGCCCAGTGGTACGGCCAGGGAAAAATCAAGCCCGTGATCGACAGCACGATGCCGATGGCCGAATTGAAGGCCGCCTATGCGCACATGGGATCGCGCGGCGTCAAGGGAAAACTGGTGATGGTGAACTGATCGGACAAGCGAGCCTCCGCCTGCGCGCCGCCCAATAAAAAAGCCCGCCGAAGCGGGCTTTTTTATTGGGCGGATGTCCAACTGATTCTGCTGGCAATCACTTGATCTCGTAATCGGACAGCGACTTGCCGGCTGCCAGGGCTTCCGTGACCCAGCGCGGCTTGCGGCCACGACCACCGGACCAGGTTTCGCCCGTCGGGCCTCGGTATTTGGCGGCGGCCTTGGCGGCTGCAGGACCTGCGCTGCGCTTGGTTGCAGCAGCACGGCCACCACCGAGCTTCAGATCGGAAGCGGTCAAACCGTATTCCGCAATCTTCCTGCGCACTTCTTCGATCACGCCGGCCCGTTCCTGGTTACGCAGGTCTTCGGCCTGCTTGCGCAATTGCGCAATCTGCTCGTCGTGCTTCTGGATCTGGGAATTGATATCGGCGAGTGACGAAGCCATTGTTGGACTCCTGTTGTGAATTGAAAACGGCTGAATTCTAATTCAAACCACTTTTGCCACAAGCGCCTTTCCAGCAGAAAAATGCAGGCGCATTGGCGGAATGCAACAACCCGCAACACACGCGCACCATTTTGGTTACTTTCAAAATCGAGGGTAGCGGGGAAAGAATGCGGTGCGCAACCTGATGCTTGAAGCGACGGCGAAGCCAGAAATGACAACGCCGGGCAAGCCCGGCGTTGGAATCCCTTGGGTGCTATTGAAAAATAGCGCAGGGATGAAATTCTTTGGGGTGGCTGATGGGACTCGAACCCACGACGACCAGAATCACAATCTGGGACTCTACCAACTGAGCTACAGCCACCGTAGAGCCTCTGATTGTAGCGTTAAAAATCGCGGCTTTCGCTCCCGCGATCACCAAAGACGCCGAAATGCCACATCGATGAGCGACCCGGCTCCTTCAGGGGCCGCCTGCGATGACCTGCCACCACGTCGGCGCCCTGCCCCGTGGGCATAACTTCGCGGTCGCCCGTCCGATGTACTTGTCCGACGTCGACGCGCGAATGGCTCCGCTATCATGAATACGAGCGGCCTAGCCGGCTCCGGCTTTCGCGACTTCACTTCATCAAAGGAACTTCTTCATGAGCATCATCTGGACCATCCTGATCGGGTTCGTCGTGGGTCTCGTGGCGCGGGCGGTCAAGCCGGGCAACGACTCCGCCGGCTTCATCGTGACCACGCTGATCGGCATTGCAGGTTCGCTGGGGGTGACCTACCTCGGCCAGGCGATGGGTTGGTACACCGCCGGCCAGGGCGCCGGCTTCATCGCTTCCGTGCTGGGCGCGATCGTGCTGCTGGTTCTCTACGGTCTCATCAAGCGCAAGAGCTGATGCCCCTCACGCCGTGCCGCGCAACGCGGCCGGCGGTTCCGGCTGCCTGAACCCCACACCTTTCTTCAGCCAGCCTCGCGAGGCCTTCACGCCGATGCCCCGCAAACCACGCGCCCGTCACCACGTCTATGTGGTCGAACTCGACGACCGCGTCTGGAACAACGGCCGCTTCCGACGCGCCAACCCCGACTACCAACTCGGCAAGCCCTTCGTCTATGTCGGCATGACCGGCCTGGACCCCGACATCCGCTTCGACAAGCACAAGGCCGGCATCCAGGCCAACCGCTTCGTGCAGGAATTCGGCCTGCGGCTGCTGCCTGCGCTCTACGAACACCACAACCCGATGCCGTATGACGATGCGCGGCTGATGGAGGTCGACCTGGGCATCGCCCTGCGCCGCGCCGGCTATGGCGTCTGGCAGGCCTGACGCGGTTCAGGAATAAGTGACCCAGTCCTCGTACGCGGGGCCATCGAGGTGCGGCAGGGTGTTGTAGGTCACGAGCATGTGCCGCTTGGGCGTGAAAGCGAACTCGGTCACCGAGCTGTTGCGGATGCGCAGGTTGAGTTCGATGGTCGTCTCGGCGCTGGTGCCCAGCACATGGCCCACCGCGGTGCTGATCGGCCCACCGCTCGACACCACCAGCACCTTCGCGCCGTGGTGCCGCTCGCGCACATGGTCGAGCGCCGTGGTCACGCCGGCCAGGAAGTCGACGTAGCTCGGCATGCCGACAGGCGCCGTGCGCCCCTGCATCCACGCGCCCAGCCCATCGCGCAGCAGACGGAAGTGATGGCGGTACATCTGGGGCGAATCGGGCTTCTCGAGCTTGCCCTGGTGCACCGTCGCGATGACGGCTTCGCTGTCGTATTCGTTGAGGCCCGGCCACGGCAATACGTCGTCGCGCGACAGCCCGAGCCCCTGCGCGATGCCCTCCCAGGTCTGCTTGTGGCGCTTCAGCGTGCCGGTGATGACGGCATCGAAACGCATGCCGCGCTCGCGCCAGTACTCACCCAGGCGCACAGCCTGCTGATGACCGAGCTCGCTCAGGTTGTCATAGTCGGCAGCGCCGAAGCTGGCCTGCCCGTGGCGCACGAGATAAAGGGTTCCCATGCACCGGATTCTGGCAAGAAGCACGGGCGCTGCTTGTCCCTCGTGCGACCAAAAAAAAGCCCGGGTCGTCAGACCCGGGCTTGGTGCGAGCGGCGGCTGCTCGCCTGTATCAGCGCGCTGCTGCAGCGGTCGGCAGCGTGTCCGCCGGCTTCGGCACGAGGATCTCCACCTTGAAGCGTTGCTTCAGCAACTCGTAGTAGGCAGCGGCTTCGGCAGCGGTCACCGACTGGGCGATCTGCATGCTTTCCTGCTGTGCCTGTTCAGCCGGGGGCGGCGTGCGCGGCACGACCTTGGTCACGCGGACCACGGCGTAGCCTTGCGCGCCCAGGTCCACGCCGAGCAGCGCAGGCAGCTTGGCGCCGTCGGCGCGCAATGCGGCATCGATCACCGGCGCAGGCTGCGACTGAGCCTCGATGCGCGACACCGTGACAGGCGCGCCGAAGTTGGCGCCGTCGGCCTTCACCTTCCAGGCGGCGAGCTTGGCTTCGCCTTCGGTCTTGGCCAGGGCAGCGGCACGCTCGGTGATGATCTGTGCGCGGATCTTGTCCTTCACCTCGGCCAGCGGAATCGGATGCGCGGCCGTGTACTGCGTCACACGGCCCGATGCGAGCTGATTCGGACCGACTTCGATGGCTTCGGTGTTCTGCTTGCGTTCGAGCGAGTCGGCGGCATACAGCGCCTGCAGGAAGTTGCGGCTCGCGAGCGGGCCGGTCGCGCCCGGTGCGGGCGTGCGCGGCACGTTGGTCGCAGTCTGGATCGTGAGCTTCAGCTTCTCGGCCGCCGGCTTGAGGCTCTCGGGCTGCTGATACACGGTGTCCGTGAAAATTTCCGCAGCCTTCGCGAATTCCTGCGTGGCCTGTTGGGCGCGCACCTCGTTCTCGATGGTCGCGCGCACCTTCTCGAAAGGCGGCACCACGGCTGGCTTGATGTCGGTCAGGTGGATGATGTGATAGCCGAACTCGGTCTCGACGAGATCGCTGACGTCACCCTTCTTGAGCGCGAACATCGCGTCTTCGAACGGCTTGACCATCGCACCGCGCGTGACGAAGTCGAGGTCGCCGCCCTTCTCGGCCGAGCCGGGGTCTTGCGAGTTCTTGCGCGCCACATCGGCAAAGGTGGCCGGCGCCTTCTTCACGTCGGCCAGCAACTGCTCGGCCTTGGCCTTCGCCTTGGCGCGGTCGCCGCTGGACATGCTGGCCGGCGCCGTGATCAGGATGTGGCTCGCACGGCGCTCTTCCTTGGTGCCGAAGCGCGCGGTGTTCTGCTCGTAGTAGGTCTTGAGGTCGGCTTCGTTGGCGACGATGTTCTTCTTCGCGGCTTCGAGGTCGAGCACGAGGTATTCGATGCTGGCCTGCTCCGGTGCCTGGAACTGCGCCGTGTGATCCTTGTAGTAGGTCTCGATGTCGGCATCGCTGACCGTCACCTTCGACGCGAAGCTCTCAGGGGCGAAGCGCGCCACCTGGATTTCACGGCGGTCATAGAACGCATTCACGGTGGCCGCGGTCAGTGCCGGGGGCGCGAAGCTCGTGCCGGTCACGCCGAGCAGCACCTGCTGCGAGGCCATGTCGGCGCGCACCGAGGCTTCGTACTGCTCGGGCGTACGGCCGGTGGCGCGAAGGAAGGCTTCGCGGTCGAACTTGCCATCGGGCGTGCGGAACGCGGCCAGGCCGGCGTCCTGCGCGAACATGCGCGAGAGGCGGTCTTCAGACACCGACACGTTGGCCTTGGCTGCTGCGGTGGCCAGCACGCGATCGCGCACCATGCGCTCCAGCGTGGCATAGCGCAGCGCGTCGGAGTCGAGCAGCGTCGGATCGACGTTGGGCGACTGCTGGCGGATGCGGTCGGTCTCGACGCGGTGCTGCTGGTCCCACTCAGGCTTGGTGATGTCATGGCCCTCGATGCGGGCCACCTTCTCGTCGCCGCCGAGTCCCTGATAGCGCTCGACGCCGAAGAAGACGAACGAGGGAATGATCAGCAAGAACAAGAAAATCATCACGATCTTGTTGTACTTGCGGAAGGTATCAAACATGCTTGAACACTCTTTTGGACGGGCGCCGGAAGGCAATAAAAAAGGCGAACCGGTGTTCGCCTTTGCATCGGGTGGTGGTGGGTGCTGAGGGGCTCGAACCCCCGACCTACGCCTTGTAAGGGCGCCGCTCTACCAACTGAGCTAAGCACCCCACCTGAAATACCCTGCGAGTCTACATCCTCAGTTCAGCGCGTCTTTGAGCGCCTTGCCGGGACGGAACTTCGGGATCTTGGCTGCCTTGATTTTAATCGCGTCGCCAGTGCGGGGATTCCGGCCGGTGCGGGCTGCGCGTTTACCTACTGCGAAAGTGCCGAAACCGACGAGCGACACGGAGCCGCCCTTCTTGAGCGTGGTACGAATGGCGCCAATGGTGGATTCGAGCGCACGGGTCGCTGCGGCTTTGGAAATATCGGCGTTCTTTGCGATGTGCTCAATCAGTTCGGTCTTGTTCACAAGGGCCCCTTGTCGAAGAAATAAAGTTGGTCGGCTTTCGTCAGCTGCGACCTGGCCGCGACGGGTGCGACTCAAGAACATGGCAGGCCTGACGCCTCGGCAGCGCACTGCCAGCGAGGATTACAACCACTGGTCTGCGGGGTGTCAATAAGACACGCCGCTGCGCAGCCCAGCGGAGCGCGCGATTTTAGGGGCGTTTCGCGACGTACTTTTCAAAGGGCCTCGGCAATTGCCTTTCCGAGGTCGCTGGTGCTCGCCCGACCGCCGATGTCGGGGGTGCGAGGTGCGCCGCTTTGGGGCGCGAGCACCTTCTCGATGGTCGACAGGATCGCGTCGTGCGCGTCCTTGTGGCCAAGGAACTCCAGCATCATCGCGCCGCACCAGATCTGGCCGATCGGGTTGGCGATGCCCTGGCCGGCGATGTCAGGTGCCGAACCGTGCACCGGTTCGAACAGCGAGGGCGTGGTGCGCTCGGGGTTGAGGTTGGCGCTGGGCGCGATGCCGATGGTGCCGGTGCAGGCCGGGCCCAGGTCGGAGAGGATGTCGCCAAACAGGTTGCTCGCCACCACCACGTCGAAGAAGTCGGGCCGCTGCACGAAGTGCGCCGTGAGGATGTCGATGTGGAACTTGTCCAGCGTGATGCCCGGGTAGCCCTTGGCCATTTCCACCACGCGCTCGTCCCAGTACGGCATGGTGATCGAGATGCCGTTCGACTTGGTGGCGCTCGTCAGGTGCTTCTTCGGCCGCGATTGCGCGAGCTCGAAGGCGAACTTCAGCACGCGATCGACGCCCACGCGCGACATCACGGTTTCCTGCACCACGATCTCGCGCGGCGTGCCCTGGTACATGCGCCCGCCGATGCTCGAGTATTCACCCTCGGTGTTCTCGCGCACGATGTACATGTCGATCTCGCCGGGCGCGCGCGGCGAGCCGTCGCGGCGCACCACGGGCGCGACGATGCCGGGCATCAGGCGCGCGGGACGCAGGTTGATGTACTGGTCGAACTCGCGGCGGAACATGAGCAGCGAGCCCCACAACGACACGTGGTCGGGAATCTTCTCGGGCCAGCCGACCGCGCCGAAGAAGATGGCGTCATGGCCGCCGATCTGGTCCTTCCAGTTGTCGGGCAGCATCTGGCCGTGCTTCTCGCAGTAGTCCCAGCTCGAGAAGTCGAAGTGGTCGAACTTCAGGTCGATGCCGAACTTGCGCGCCGCAGCATCGAGCACGCGCAGCCCCTCGGGCATGACTTCCTTGCCGATGCCGTCGCCGGCGATGACTGCGATTCTGTGGGTGCTCATGAAGTGGCTCCTGGGTGTTCAGGGGAAACGAAAAAATTCAGCGCCTCGGCCAGCAAGGCGTCGGGGGCTTCTTCGGGGATGTAGTGGCCGCAGGGCAACGCGCGGCCCGACACGTCGTCGGCGCGCTCGCGCCACAGCGAAAGTACGTCGAACGCGCGCCCCACCGCCCCGTGTTCGCCCCACAGCACGCGCAGCGGCTGCGCGAGGCGGCAGCCGGCGGCGATGTCGGCGCGGTCGTGCGCGAGGTCGATGGTGGCGGAAGCGCGGTAGTCCTCGCAAATGGCCTCGGCGGTGCCCGGGATGGCGATACAGCGCTCGTATTCAGCCAGCACCTCGGGTGCGAACGGCGCGAGCCCCGCGTGCCGTCCGCCCATCACGCTGCGCACGTAGCGCACCGGGTCGGAGGCGATCAGCGCCTCGGGCAGCGGCGGCGGCTGGATCAGGAAGAACCAGTGCCAGTAGGCCTTGGCAAACGCCTCCGAGGTG
The DNA here is from genome assembly GCF_001426505.1 of Variovorax sp. Root473. GTDB lineage: Bacteria > Pseudomonadota > Gammaproteobacteria > Burkholderiales > Burkholderiaceae_C > Variovorax. Next base: position 135,583 of record NZ_LMEV01000019.1, on the reverse strand, counting down.
TGTTCGTACATCGCCAGCGTCGGCGCGATGTCGAGCAGCAGCATGCGTTCGACCGCGCCGGGATGGTCGGCCGCGAGCCGGTGCGCCACGCGCGCGCCGCGGTCGTGCGCGAGCACGGCGAAGCGTTCGAAGCCATGGAGATGCATCGCGGCCAGCGCGTCGCGCGCCATCTCGCGCTTGCTGTAGACCACATGCTCGGCGTCGGCCGCCGGGCGGCCCGAGTCGCCATAGCCGCGCAGGTCCACGGCGATCACCGTGAAGCGCTCGGCCAGCGCGGGTGCCACGCGGTGCCAGATCGCATGTGTCTGCGGATGGCCGTGCAACAGCAGCAACGGGGCGCCCCGCCCGCCGATGCGACCATGGATGCGCGCGCCATCACGGGCGATGTCGAAGCGGGGGAAGTCAAGGAAAGAGGCCGTCACGCCACGATTGTGCGTTGCGCCCTGGCGAGCATCAAGCAACAATCAGCCAATTCATACTTTCCGATCTGGCATGAATCCCCACGCGATGGAACGCGGCGATCTCGAACTGGTGCTGGCCATCCGCGACCAGGGCAGCCTGGCCGGGGCAGCCGCCACACTCGACGTGGTGCCCTCGGTTGTCACCAAGCGGCTCGGCGCGCTGGAGGTCCGGCTGGGGCAACGGCTGTTCGATCGCACGACGCGGCGGCTCAGCGTCACGGCCGAAGGCGAGGCCGTGTGCCTGCATGCGCGCACGCTGCTCGAAGGCTTTGCGGCGCTCGAAAGCGAGCTCGGCGAGCGGCAGAACGCGCTCATCGGCACGGTCCGCCTCGCGGCCACCTTCGGCTTCGGCCGCCGCTGGCTCGGTCCGGCGCTCGCCGACTTCCAGGCGCAGCACCCCGGCCTGCAGGTCGAGCTGCTGCTGACCGAGCAGCTGCCCGACCTCGGTGCCGAGGGCTACGACGGCGCGGTCTGGCTGTGGGCGGTGCAGCAGCACCGTGCCGCCGACTGGACCACGCGCCGCATCGCGCGCAACCAGCGCGTGCTGGCCGCCTCGCCCGGCTACCTCGCGCGTCGCGGCACGCCCGCGACGGTGGAAGCGCTGGCCACGCACGACTGCCTGATCGCGCGCGAGAACGGCGACGCGGCGCAGTCGCGCCAGTTCGCACTCTGGACGCTGCGCCACGCGCGCGACGGCAGCACGGCACGCGTGCGCGTACAAGGCCCGCTCACGAGCAATTCGGGAGAGATGGTGCGCGACTGGTGCCTCGCCGGCCACGGCGTCATGCTGCGCAGCCTCTGGGACATCGCGCCGCAACTCGCGAGCGGCGAACTGGTGCGCCTGCTGCCGCAGTACGGCATGCCCGACGCCGACATCCACTGGGTCGCGCCTTGGCGGCCGAAGACGCCGCGTCGCGTGCGCCTGCTGGTCGATCACCTCGTCGAACAGTTCCGCTCCGAACCCTGGAAGCCGGTCAAGCCAAGCGGTCGCTGAAAGAAACGAAAACGCGGTCAGCGCTCGGCGCGCACCACGAGGCTCACGCCAATGGCCGTGAGGCCGATGCCCAGCACCGTGGTCCAGGTGATCGGCTCGGCGAACAGCAGCCAGGCCATCAGCGCCGTGCACGGCGGCACGAGGTACAGCAGGCTGGTGACGGCAGTGGCCGTGCCGCGCTGGATCAACATATAGAGCAGCGAGCTGCCGCCCAGCGACAGCGCCAGCACCGACCACGCCATCGCGCCGATCGAATGCGTGTTCCATTCGATGGCCTGCGCCTCGAGCGCGGCAAAAGGCAGGGTCACGAGCAGCGCGGCGGCCATCTGCACCGCGCTGGCGCTGCGCACGTCGCAGGGTGCAACGAAGCGCTTCTGGTACAGCGTGCCCGCCGTGATCGACAGCAGCGCCATCACGGCCAGCCCCATCGTCAGCGCGTTGACCTCGGTGCCCTGCCCCAGCTTGCGCGACACCACGAGCACCAGCCCGGCGAAACCCAAAGCGAGCCCAGTCCACTGTCGCCCGGAAATGCGCCCGCCGTTGAAAGACAGCCAGACCGCCGTGAGCACCGGCTGGATGCCGACCAGCAGCGCGACGAGCCCCGCGCCCATGCCGGCATGCACCGCAGCCCAGACACCACCGAGGTAGCCGGCCTGCATCAGCACGCCCGTGACCGCCAGATGCCCCCATTGCGCGCGCTTCGATGGCCACGCCACGCGTGCGAGCATGACCCACACGCCGAAGCAGGCGAGCGACAGCGCATAGCGCACGGCAAGGAACTTGAGGGGCGGCGCGAAGGGCATGCCATAGCGCGCGACGATGAAACCCGTGCTCCAGATCAGCACGAAGACCGCCGGCATCGCCCGCAGCCAGCCTGCGTTGCGGGCCGAAGCGACCGCCGTCATTTGGAGTGTGCCCGGATCTCGGGAATGGCCTTCTGCAGGTAATAGACCATCGACCAGACGGTGAGCACTGCCGAGATCCAGATCAGCCACTGGCCCCAGAGGCCCGTGTCAATCACCTTGAAGAGATGCCCGTCATAGAGCAGGAAAGGAATCGCGACCATCTGCACGGTCGTCTTGACCTTGCCGATCATGTGGACCGCCACGCTTTTGCCGGCGCCGATGCGCGCCATCCATTCGCGCAATGCCGAGATGGCGATCTCGCGGCCGATGATGATGAGCGCCACGAAAACGTCGGCGCGCTGCAGATGCACCAGCACCAGCAACGCGGCGCACACCAGGAACTTGTCGGCCACCGGATCGAGAAAAGCGCCGAAGGACGAGGTCTGGTTGAGCTTGCGCGCCAGGTAGCCGTCGAGCCAGTCGGTGGCGGCGAACACGATGAACATGACCGTGGCGATCAGGTTGCGCATCGGCTCGCTGATCGGCAGGTAGAAAACGCCGACGATCAACGGTATCGCGACGATGCGCGTCCAGGTCATGATGGTCGGTAGGGTCCAGAACATGCGGGCGATTGTGTCATGCACGCGTGAAGCGCCGGAAGGTCGGGGGCAATCCCGCTTTCAATGCAGTGCGCGATAGATTTCCTCGGCCAGTTCGGTGGCGATGCCTTCGACCGACGCAATGTCCTCTACGCTCGCCGCCGCCACGCCGCGGATGCCGCCGAAACGCTGCAGCAGGCGCGCCCGGCGCTTCGGGCCGATGCCCGGGATGTCTTCGAGCTGGCTGCCGCCCACCCGCACCCTGGCGCGCTTGGCGCGCATGCCGGTGATGGCGAAACGGTGCGCCTCGTCGCGGATCTGGGCCACGAGCATCAGGGCCGCCGAATCCTTGCCGAGGTAGACCTTCTCGCGGCCGTCGGCGAACACCAGTTCCTCAAGCCCGACCTTGCGGCCCTCGCCCTTCTCGACGCCGACGATCAGCGACAGCGGCAGGCCCAGCTCGCTGAACACCTCGCGCGCCATCGACACCTGGCCCTTGCCGCCGTCGACCAGCACCAGGTCGGGCATGCGCGCGGCCGGCGTCCTGGGCTGCGGCGCCTCGACGCCCTCGGCCCCTTCACTTTCGGCGTCGCCAGGCGCCAGTGCGTCGGTCTCGGCCGCCATCGCCTCGGCCAGCTTGCCGTAGCGGCGGTGCAGCACCTGGCGCATGGCAGCGTAGTCGTCACCAGGCGTGATGCCCTCGATGTTGTAGCGGCGGTACTCGCGGTTCTGCATCGTGTGGTGCGCGAACACCACGCACGACGCCTGCGTGGCCTCGCCCGCCGTGTGCGAGATGTCGAAGCATTCGACGCGGAAGTTGTCCAGGTCGTCCGACGCCAGCTCGAGCGCATCGGCCAGGGCGCGGGTGCGCGCCTGCTGCGAGCCCTCTTCGGCCAGCAGTCGCGCCAGCTGCAGGCCGGCATTCGTCTCGGCCATCTCAAGCCAGTGTCGGCGTTGTTCGTGCGGCTGGAACACGGCCGTCACGCGCGCGCCGGCCTGCTGCGAAATCGCCTCGATGAGCGCACGGCTCACCTGCCGGCCCAGCACCAGCGTGGCGGGCACCGGCACGTCGATGTAATGCTGCGCGATGAAGGCCTCGAGCACCTGCACCTCGATCGGGTCGGCGGCCACCGGGGCGGCGCCCTCTTCGGCGTCGAGTTCGCCGTGGTGGATCTGCGCCGCGTCGTCCACGTGCACCGGAAAGTACGCGCGGTCGCCCAGGTGGCGTCCGCCGCGCACCATGGCAAGGTTGACGCAGGCCTTGCCGCCCTGCACCTTGATCGCGAGGATGTCCACATCCTTGTCGGACACCACCTCGATCGATTGCTGATGCAGCACGCGCGAGATCGCCGACATCTGGTTGCGCAGCTCGGCCGCCTGCTCGAACTCGAGCTTCTCGGCATGCGCCGTCATGCGCTGTTCGAGCTTCGAGAGCACGAGTTGCGTGTCACCCATGAGGAAGGCTTCGGCGCTGGCCACGTCCTGCGCGTAGGCCTCCGGGGAAATCAGGGCCACACAAGGGCCGCTGCAGCGCTTGATCTGGTACAGCAGGCAGGGCCGCGTGCGGTTGGCGTACACCGTGTCCTCGCAGGTGCGCAGGCGGAACACCTTCTGCAGCAGCTGGATCGATTCCTTCACTGCCCACGCGCTCGGGTACGGCCCGAAGTAGCGGTGCTTCTTGTCGACCGCGCCGCGGTAGTAGGCCAGCCGCGGAAACGCGTGCGACGCGATCTTCAGGTAGGGGTAGCTCTTGTCGTCGCGAAACAGGATGTTGTAGCGCGGCTTGAGCGTCTTGATGAGGTTGTTCTCGAGCAGCAGCGCCTCGGCCTCGGAGCGCACCACGGTGGTCTCCATGCGCACGATCTTCGAGATCATGTGGCCGATGCGGGTGCCCCCGTGGCTCTTCTGGAAGTAGTTGGCGACCCGCTTCTTCAGGTTGCGCGCCTTGCCCACATACAACACGGCGCCGGCCGCGTCGAAGTAGCGGTAGACGCCCGGCAACTGCGGCAGGGCCGCGACTTCGCTGAGCAATTGATCGGAATGCACGTCGGACATGGTGGCTATTGTGGCGCGCGGCGCGGGGCCCGGCCGCGCCCCCGGCGAAACCCCGACACGGGGTGGAACGAAATGTGCTGATGATCGGAGCGGGCGCGAGGAGCGCCCTTTGTCTTTCTTGTCTTTCGAATAACAGCAAAGGGAAATATTCATGAAGAAAAACTCCGTGCGCGCGTGGCGGGCCCTGACGCCCCTCGCGCTCTCCCTGGCCGTGGCCGGCTGCGGCGGCAACAGCAACAACAACGCGCAGAACAACGCCGCGCTGGTCGCGGCCATCGCCGCGATCAACGCGTCCAATCCACCCACGCCCACGGCCCCGCCCGCCGCCGACAGCGGCTGCCAGATTCCGAACAGCGGCAGCTCCGTGGTTGTCGGCTCGGGCGACCCGGGCGATCCGGCCGCGCCGGAACCGGCGTCGGGTTATGTGCCCGGCCACAAGCTGGTGTACGCCAAGAACTACATGGTGGCGGCGAACCATCCGCTGGCCACGCGCGCCGGCTGCGACGTGCTGAAAGCGGGCGGCAGCGCGGTCGATGCGGCGGTGGCGGTGCAGGCGGTGCTCGGCCTGGTCGAACCGCAATCGAGCGGGCTGGGTGGCGGTGCCTTCATGCTCCACTACGACGCAGCGACGAAGAAAGTGCAGGCCTATGACGGGCGCGAGACGGCGCCCGCAGCGGCCACCGAGAACTACCTGCGCTGGATCGACGACACGAACGACCAGACCGCGCCCAAGCCCGGCGGTGCCCGAGCGAGCGGCCGCTCCATCGGCACGCCCGGCGCCGTGCGCATGCTCGACATCGCTTATCAAGACCACGGCAAGCTGCCCTGGAAAGATCTGTTCGGCTACGGCATCACGCTGGCGTCCGACGGCTTCCTGATCGGCGGACGCATGGCGACCGCCATCGCGGGTTCCGCGTCGAGCCTGAAGCGCGACGCCGACGCCACGGCCTATTTCTTCAACGCCGACGGCACGCCCAAGGCGCTGGGCACCAGGCTCACGAACCCGGCCTACGCCAGGACGCTCACCACCATCGCCACGCAAGGCGCCAACGCCTTCTACACGGGTGACATCGCCAAGGGCATCGTCGACAAGATCGGCGTCAGCGCCGCCGTCGATGGCTCGGCCATCACGCCCGGCAAGACCACGCTGGCCGACCTGGCCAACTACAAGGCCAAGCGCCGCGACCCGGTCTGCGGCACCTACCGCGATTACTACGTGTGCGGCATGTCGCCGCCGTCTTCGGGCGGCATTGCGGTGATGCAGACGCTCGGCATTCTCGAGACCTTCAATCTCGGCCTGCACAAGCCGACTGCCATCGACCTCGAAGGCGGCAAGCCGAGCGTGATGGGTGTGCACCTGGTGAGCGAAGCCGAGCGCCTGGCCTATGCCGACCGCGAAAAGTACGTGGCTGATACAGACTTCGTCCCACTGCCGCATGGCTCGGTCGACTCGCTGATCAACAAGCCCTATCTGCAGGGCCGAGCCAGCCTCATCAGTCTGGCGAAGAGCATGGGCACCGCCACGCCCGGCGATCTTGGCGACGTTCCGCTTGGCATCGACAAGACTGAAGAGCACGGCACCACGCACTTCACCATTGTCGACAAGCAGGGCAACGTGGTCGTGATGACCACCACGGTGGAAGGCGGCATGGGGTCGTTCCACATGACGCAGGGCTTCCTGCTGAACAACCAGTTGACCGATTTCTCGGACGAGCCGTACGGCAAGCCCGCGCAGACCTACAAGGTTGCCAACCGCGTCGCTCCGGGCAAGCGTCCGCGCAGCTCGATGGCGCCTACGCTGGTGTTCAAGAAGAACGCCGACGGCAGCATGGGCGAGTTCGTGATGGGCACCGGCTCGCCCGGGGGCAGCAACATCATCCAGTACGTGGTGAAGACGCTCGTCGGTGCGCTCGACTGGGGACTGGATTCGCAACAGGCCACGTCGCTGGTCGACTTCGGGGCGCCCAACTCCGTGACCACCAACGTGGGCGGCGAGCACCCGGCCATCGACACCTCGAACTCAGGCAACAACGATCCGCTGATCGCCGGCCTGCGCGCGCTCGGCCACACGGTGAATTTCGGGGCGCAGTCCAGCGGCGTGAGCACCATCATCCGCACGAACGTCGGCGGCAAGCCCGTGCTGACCGGCGGCGCCGACCCGCGGCGCGAAGGCATCGTGCTGGGCGACACCTTCGCGCCCTGAACGACAAGGGGGCTGGCGCCGCCTTCGCCGCGCCAGCCCCCTTGCCTGATCACCTATTTGATTTACTTCGCGACTTCCGACACCAGCCGGTACAGGAACTCGCGCCCGTCGTACAGCCGCTGGATCTCGATGCGTTCATCGAGCCCGTGCGCGCGCGCATCGGCCGGCTCCAGGAACATGCCGGTCACGCCGTACATCGGGATGCCGGCGTTGCGCAGGAAACGGCTGTCGGTGGCGCCGGTGCTCATGGCGGGTACCACGGGCACGCCGGGCCACATCTGCTGCGTGAGGGCCTCGACCGTCTTCACGAGGTCGCCGTTCAGCGGCGACGCCGGGCTGCGCAGCGGCTTGCCCATGTTGCGCACCACGATCTTGTCGTTGCCGACCGCCTGGGTCAGCAGGCGCTCGACTTCTTCAGGATCGTCGTGCGGCAGGATGCGGCAGTTGACCGTGGCCTTGGCCGATTGCGGCAGCGCGTTCTCGGCATGGCCGGCCTGCACCATCGTCGCCACGCAGGTGGTGCGCAGCTGCGCGTTGTAGGCCGGGTTGGCCGTCATGCGGTCGAGCACGCCGGCGTCGGGGTTGCCGTTGCCGACGGCGCGCATGTCGTCGGCCAGCTGGCCGGTGGCAAACGGTGCGCTGCGCGCGAAGTAGGTCCTGGTGACGTCCGCGAGCTTGATCGGGAACGCATAGTTGCCCAGGCGCTCCAGGCCGGCCGAGAGCGCGTAGATGGGGTTGGTCCTGGTCGGCATCGAGCTGTGGCCGCCGACGTCGCGCATCTCGAGCATGTAGGTCGTGTACATCTTCTCGGCCACCTGCATGCGGTGCAGGTTCGGCTTGCCACCGCGCAGCTCGCCGCCGCCGCCTTCGTTGATGCCGAACTCGGCTTGCAGCAGCTCGGGCTTGTTGTTGATGAGCCAGAAGGCGCCGTTGCTCAGCGCGTCGCCGCGCTCCTCGTCGGCCGTGAGCGCCAGGATGATGTCGCGCCTGGGCCTGAAGCCTTCCTGCTTGAGCTGCCCCAGCACGGAGACCAGTGCCGCGGCCATGGCCTTGTCGTCGATGGCGCCGCGCGCCGTGAAGTAGCCGCCGGTTTCCTGCAGCTTGAAGGGGTCGGTCTTCCAGTCTTCGCGGCGGGCCTCGACCACGTCGATGTGCGCCAGCAACAGCAGCGGCTTCTTGCTGCCGTCGCCCTTGAAGCGCAGTACCAGGTTCCCCTTCTTCGGGAACGGCTCGAAGATCTGGATGTCGCCCGGCGCAAAGCCCGCGTCGACCAGCCGCTTTTCCATGGCCTTCGCCGCGACGGTGTTGTCGCCCACCGAATGGGTGGTGTTGATCTCGATCAGCTCCTTGTAGATCTCGCGAAAGCGCTGCTGCTGCGCGGTGAGCGGCCGTGGGCGCCAGCCATGCCGGCCAGGGTCAGCGAGAGCACGAGCAAGCCGCGCTTGGCGGTGCTCAAGGGCGAAGAAGAAAACGGCGAACGGCGACGGGTCTGCATCCTCATGGTCTGGCTCTCTCCGATGGTTGTTGTGGCGAGGCCAGCATAGCAACGGCGCCGCGTTTTCGCCTGCGCCTGAGCGACCGCGAAGACAGGCACACTCGCGGCCATGGGCACGCGCATGCAATGGGACATCTTCTGCAAGGTCATCGACAACCACGGCGACCTGGGCGTCTGCTGGCGCCTGGCCTGCCAGCTGGCGGCGGCGGGCGAGCGCGCGCGGCTGTGGGTCGACGACCCGACGGCGCTGAGCTGGATGGCGCCGGCCGGCTGCGACGGCGTGCAGGTGATCGACTGGTCCGACGCACAAGCCGTGCGCCGCGCCGTCGCCGACCCGGCGCCTGAGGTACTGGTCGAGGCCTTCGGCTGCGACCCGGAGCCGGAACTCATCGCGCGTTTCGCGCAAGCCCCGCGCAATGTGCAGGCCTGGATCAATCTCGAGTACCTGTCGGCCGAGCCTTACGTCGAGAAGCTGCACCGCCTGCCATCGCCGGTGTTCAGGGGCCCGGGCGCCGGACTGACGAAACGTTTCTTCTACCCGGGCTTCACGCCCGCCACCGGCGGCCTGCTGCGCGAGCCCGACCTGATGGCGCGCCGCGCACATTTCGACCGGGGGCGCTGGCTGCAGGCCCAGGAGATTCCCTGGCGGGAAGGCGAGCGTCTCGTGTCGCTCTTCTGTTACGAGCCGCCCGCGCTGGCCGCCCTGCTCGCCCAACTGGCCGCCGATCCGGTGCCCACGCGTTTGCTGGTCACCGCGGGGCGCGCCACGCGCGCGGTGCAGGCATGCGTGGCGAGCCTCGACACGCCCGAGCGCCCGCTGGACAGCCGAAGTTCGCTATCAATTTCATACCTGCCACTGCTCAGCCAGACGGATTTCGACCACCTGCTGTGGGCCTGCGACCTCAACTTCGTGCGCGGCGAAGACTCGCTCGTGCGCGCCCTCTGGGCCGGCGCGCCGCTCGTGTGGCAGATCTACCCGCAGGACGACGACGCGCACCACGTCAAGCTCAACGCCTGGCTCGACTGGCTCGGCGCCCCGCCCGAGCTGCGGCTTTTTCACCACGCCTGGAACGGCTTCGGCGACACCCCCCTGCCCCCGCCGGGCCCGCTGGACACATGGCGCGAAACCGCCCGTGCGGCGCGCGACAGGCTGCTTGCGCAGGACGATCTGCTCGCCCAATTGCGGCAGCTGGTCGCCGGAAAAAGCTAAAATAGCGGGCTTTGCGGAATTCAGCCCTGACCGCCGTGGTCCGGGACGCCTTTCGCCAAACCTGCCGCGGGACATGTACGGCGGGGCCAGATACGACGGCACACAGCGCCGAGGGCCCCGCGCACCGAGCGGCCAACATCCAGAGAACCTGATATGAAAATCGCTCAAGAAATCCGCGCCGGCAACGTCATCATGCACGGCAAGGACCCGATGGTCGTCCTCAAGACCGAGTACAGCCGCGGTGGCCGCAACAGCGCCACCGTGCGCATGAAGATGAAGAGCCTGATCGCCAACTTCAACACCGAAGTGGTCTTCAAGGCCGACGACAAGATCGACCAGATCGTGCTCGACAAGAAGGAGTGCACCTACTCCTACTTCGCCGACCCGATGTACGTCTGCATGGACGCCGAGTACAACCAGTACGAAGTCGAAGCCGAGAACATGGGCGACGCCCTGAACTACCTCGAAGACGGCATGGCCGTCGAAGTGGTGTTCTACGACGGCAAGGCCATCTCGGTCGAACTGCCGACCAGCGTCGAGCGCGAAATCACCTGGACCGAGCCGGCCGTCAAGGGCGACACCTCGGGCAAGGTCATGAAGCCTGCCAAGATCGCCACCGGCTTCGAAATCGGCGTGCCGCTGTTCGTGTCGCAAGGCGACAAGATCGAAATCGACACCCGCACCGGCGAATACCGCAAGCGCGTCTGAGCGCGTTCGCACCCGGCTGACCACCACCACGACGAAGGCTCCGCAAGGAGCCTTTTTCGTTGGCGGGCACACGGGTTGCATCGGCGCACAATGCCAAGCCGATTCCGTTCGACGACAGTCCAGCTCCATGAACAACACGCACAACATTCACGACAAGCGCCTGGCCGATGCCTGGGCCACGCTGCAGTCTCACGCCGACCAGGGCCTGCCCCTGGACCTCGATCCCTCGCGCCTGGCCTTTGCCGACCCCGAGTTCCTGCTGCGCCGCGAAACGCGCGGCATCCGCATGCAGCTCGAGCTGATGAAGCCCGACCTCGAGCAGCGCGCCCATGGCATCGAGAACACGGTGGTGGTCTTCGGCAGCGCGCGTTTCCGCAGCGAAGACGAGGCCGCCGCGCTGGTCGCGCAGGCCGAGGCGGCCGGCGACACGGCCCTGGCCGAACGCTGGCGCCGGCTCTCGCGCAACTCGCACTACTACGAGAAGGCGCGCAGCTTCGGCAAGCTGGTCGCGCAGTACAGCGAGAAGAAAGAACCGCAGGACAAGCTCTTCGTGTGCACCGGCGGCGGCCCCGGCATCATGCAGGCGGCCAACCGCGGCGCGCACGAAGCCGGCGGCCTCTCGGTCGGCCTGGCGATCGCGCTGCCGATGGAAGAAGAAGCCAACCCCTACGTCACGCCGGCGCTGAGCTTCAAGTTCCACTACTTCGCGATCCGCAAGATGCATTTCATGATGCGCGCGAAGGCGCTGGTGGCGTTCCCGGGCGGCTTCGGCACGCTCGACGAACTGTTCGAGGTGATCACGCTGGTGCAGACCAGGAAGTCCAAGCCGGTGCCGATCGTGCTGTTCGGCTCGGCCTACTGGAAGAAGATGATCGACTTCGATTTCCTGGTCGACGAAGGCGTGATCTCGCCGGGCGACCTGAAGCTCTTCGAATACGTCGACGCACCCGAAGACGCGTGGGACGCGATCAAGCGTTTCTACAAGCTCTGATCAGCGCCAACCCGACAGGTCGTCGGCGGCGCCCGACGGGGATTGGGAGTCCATGGACGCCTTCGGGTCAGGAACGAAGAAGGCGCCGCTACTGACTTTGGGCCGGTATCTTGCCAATCAAATGAGCATTGCTGTTATTTGCAAGGCGAAATTCAGACGGGCCCCAGACACTCTCCCTGCGCACCGACCTCAGAGCTTCAATCCCCAGGTCGCCTTGGCGCCCAGAGCGAGCACGCCGCCCACCACCCAGAACACGCCGGCAATGCCGATCAGCGCACCGAGCGAGCCGAACAGCATCGGCATCGCGACGCTCGATGCGTTGATGGTCATCAGCCGCAGCCCCAGCGCCTCGCCGTGCCGGGCATGCGGCGTGATCTGGTGCAGCATGCTCATCACCATCGGCTGCACCGCGCCGAGTGCAAAGCCCAGGATCACGGAGCAGATGCCCATGGTCCACGGCGAATCCAGCAGCGGATAGATGGCGAACACGGCCGCCGTGACGACGGTCGAGCTCAGGATCACGCTGCGCTCCGACGCGCGCGACGCCACCAGCGGCAGTACCACGCGGATGACCGCCGCGGCGATCGCGAAGGCGCCGAGGATGGAGCCGATCACCGAAGCGCTGATGCCCCGGTCGTGGCCCAGCACGGGCAGCACGAAAGCGTGCACGTCCCAGCTCGACGACTGCAGCCAGTTCACGAACAGCAGGCGGCGAAACATCGGCTCGCGCAGCAGGTCCCACGCCCGCGTCGGCGCGGCGCCCGGCGCTGGCGCCACCCGCGCCGGCTCGTGCGCACCACGCGCCAGCAGCCAGCACAGCAGCGGCAGGAAGGCCATCACGCCGAAGCAGATGCGAAAGGCCAGCAGGTCGGCCGGCGCGCGGCCGGCGTGGTCGATCAGCATGCCGGCCAGGAAGGGCCCGACGAAGTTCGCCGCGGCCGGCGCGATGGCCAGCCAGCTGAACACGCGCTTGAGCTGCGTCGGGTCGGTGGCCGAGCGGCCCACGTGCCGCTGCAGCGCGATGACGGTCGCGCCGGTGGCGCCGCCGGTCAGCAGCGCGGCGATGCACATGACGGGGAAGACCGGGAAGACCAGCGCCAATCCTGCACCGCCAGACGCCGCGATCACCGACAGCCACAGCGGACGCTTGAGTCCGTGCCGGTCGGCAAAGCGCCCCGCGGGCAGCGCGAGAAACACCTGGGTCAGCGCGAACAGCGCGATCAGCAGGCCGACGGCCGCTGCACTGTAGCCTTGCTGCAGCGCGAGCAGCGGTGTGGCGAGCCGCATGCCGGCCATCGTCGCGTGCAAGCAGACCTGCGCCACGATGACGCGCAGCAGTTCAGAACCTTTCACGGGGTGTCGTCGCCCTCGCTGTCAGTGTCGGTACCGGCGATGGGCGGCAGCAGCCCCTCGGACTGCGCCTCGGGCAAGGCCTCGACCTTGCGCAGCGCGAGCCGCATCTGCTTGGCGCGGGTGTCGGCCTTGTCGATGGTGTCGGAGGCCTTGGCCACCTGCTCCTTGATGCGCGCCACCCATTCGCCATAGCGTTCGAACTCGGTCTTGACCGCGCCGAGCACCTTCCAGACTTCGGAGGCCTGGCGCTCGAGTGCCAGCGTGCGAAAGCCCATGTGCAGGCTGTTGAGCATGGCGAGCAAGGTGGTCGGGCCGGCCAGCGTCACGCGGTGCTGGCGTTGAATGGCGTCCATCAGGCCGGGGCGGCGCAGCACCTCGGCGTAGAGGCTCTCGACCGGCAGGAACAGGATCGCGAAGTCGGTGGTGTGCGGCGCCGCAAGGTAGTTGTCGGCGATGGACTTCGCCTCGACGCGGATGCGCGTCTCGAGCGCCTTGGCCGCGGCCTCGGCGCCGGGCGCATCGGCGCGCTCGTGGGCGTCGATGAGGCGTTCGTAGTCGTCGCGCGGGAACTTGGCGTCGATGGGCAGCCACACCGGCGCGCCGTCGTCGCCGCGTCCCGGAAAGCGGATCGCGAAGTCGACGCGCTGGCCGCTGCGCGGCTTGGTCTCGACCTGGCGCGCGTACTGCTCGGACGTGAGCACCTGCTCAAGCAGCGCTTCGAGCTGCACTTCGCCGAACACACCGCGCGTCTTCACGTTGGTCAGCACACGCTGCAGGCTGCCGACGCCCACGGCCAGCGTCTGCATCTCGCCCAGGCCCTTGTGCACCTGTTCGAGCCGGTCGGCCACCTGCTTGAAGCTCTCGCCCAGGCGCGCCTCGAGCGTGCTCTGCAGCTTCTCGTCGACGGTCTTGCGCATCTCGTCGAGCTTGGCGGCATTGCTCTGCTGCAGCTGGGCCAGCTGGGTTTCCATGGTCGTGCGCACCTCGGCGAGGCGGCGCGCGTTCGATTCGCTCAGACCCTGCAGCTGGGTGTTCAGCGTGTCGGCCAGGGTTTTCTGCAGCGACGCGAGCTGCAGCGCGAAGGCGTCGAGCTGCGCGTTCTGCGTGCGCGTGGCCTCCGCGCCCTGCTGCACCAGCGAATGCTGGAAGGTGGCGAAGGCCTGCGCCGTTTCCTGGCGTGCACCGCGCGAGCTTTCGCCGATCTCATGCCGCAACTCGCGCTCGGTGCGCTCGTGGGCCCGGCCCATGGCGGCAAGCGCGCCAAGGATTTCGCTGTGATCAGGGGGGGGTTGCCGGCGGGCCAGCAGCCAGATGACCAGCACCAGCTGCACCACGGCGAGCGCGGCCAGTGCGAGAAGAATCAAATCCGTCAGTTCCAAGGTGGGGCGCGTCTGGCTCTCTGGTTCGATTTCCGACTACTTCGTGGCCGATGGCACCGGCGTGACCGGCGTCAAGGGCCCCTTGCCGCTGCCCCAGGCGATGAGGTTGTCGGCCGCCAGGTCGGCCATGGCGCGGCGCGTGGGCACGGTGGCGCTCGCGATGTGCGGCGTGAGCACCACATTGGGCACGGTGAGCAGGTCGGGGTGGACCTTGGGCTCGCCCTCGAACACGTCGAGGCCCGCTGCGGCGATGCGCTTTTCGCGCAGCGCCACGGCCAGCGCCGCGTCGTCGACGATACCGCCGCGCGCGATGTTGACCAGCGTGGCCGTCGGCTTCATGAGCGCGATTTCGGCCGCGCCGATGGTGTGGTGCGAGGCCGGCGAGTACGGCACGACCAGCACGACGTGGTCGGCGGTCTTGAGCAGCTCTTCCTTGCCGACGTAGCGGGCCTTGCATTCGGCTTCGAGCGCGGCGTCCAGGCGCGAGCGATTGTGATAGATCACGTTCATGCCGAAGCCGTGCGCACCGCGCCTGGCAATGCCCTGCCCGATGCGGCCCATGCCGATGATGCCGAGCGTGGATCCGTGGATGTCGGAACCGGCGAACATGTCGTAGCTCCACTTTTCCCACTTGCCCGCACGCAGGAAGTGTTCGCTCTCGGTGATGCGGCGCGCGGTGGCCATGAGCAGCGCAAAGCCGAAGTCGGCCGTGGTCTCGGTCAGCACGTCGGGCGCGTTGGTGCCGAGCACGCCGCGCGCGGCCATGGCGTCGACGTCGAAGTTGTTGTAGCCCACGGCCATGTTGGCGCAGATCTTCAGCTCGGGGCAGGCGTCGAGCACCGCGGCGTCGATGCGCTCGCTGCCGGTGGTGAAGGCGCCCTGCTTGCCTTGCAGCTTCGCGATCAGTTGGTCCTTGCTCCAGGTTTCGTCGGCCTGGTTCGACTCGACCTCGAAATGCTGCGCGAGGCGCGCCAGGGTCTCGGGGAACACCGCGCGCGCGACCAGGATCTTGGGCTTGCTGCTGCTCATGGAACGTGTCTCTTTCTTGAACGTGTGGGAAGGATCAGACGAAGAAGATGAAGGTGGTCAGCACGAACAGCGGAACCAGGATCGCACCCGACCACAGCATGTAGCCGAAGAAGCTGGGCATGCGCACGCCGCGGCTTTCGGCGATGGCCTTGACCATCAGGTTCGGCGCGTTGCCGATGTAGGTGTTCGCGCCCATGAACACGGCGCCCGCCGAGATGGCGGCCAGCGTGGTGGCATAGGTGGTCATGAGTGCCACCGGATCGCCGCCCGCCGTGTTGAAGAACACGAGGTAGGTGGGCGCGTTGTCCAGGAACGAACTCAGGATGCCGGTGGCCCAGAAGTACATCGCCGGATCGGGCTGGCCGTCGGCGCGCGTCACGGCCGCGACGATGGCGCCGAACGGGCCCTGCGTGCCGGCCTTGAGCATGGCGATCACCGGGATGATGGTCAGGAAGATGCCGGCGAAAAGCTTGGCCACCTCGGCCATCGGACCCCACTCGAACTGGTTGTCGGCGTGCACCTTGGCGGCGGTGATCTTCAGCGACAGCAGCGTGATGGCGATGAGGCCCACGTCGCGCACCAGCCCCGGCAGGCCCATCGTCGAGCCGTAGATGTCGAAGGTGACCGGCGACTTCCAGAACCCGCTGATCAGCACCAGCGCAATCACGCCGCCGAGCAACGCGAAGTTGATGGCGCCATCGAAGCCGATGCGCTGGGTGTCGGGCGTCGGGTCGACCGGGAGCACGCCGTCCTTGCGGTAGTAATGGCGGTCGATCAAATAGAACAGCACGAGCAGCACGGCCAGGATGAACAGCGTGTCGGGCAGGATGTTCTGCGCGGTCCAGAAGAAGTCGACGCCCTTCAGGAAGCCCAGGAACAGCGGCGGATCGCCCAGCGGCGTGAGCGAGCCGCCTGCGTTCGAGACGATGAAGATGAAGAACACGACCACGTGCGCCCGGTGCGCCCGGTTGTCGTTGGCGCGGATCAGCGGGCGAATCAGGAGCATCGAGGCGCCCGTGGTTCCCATGAAGCTCGCGAGCACCGCACCGATCGCCAGGATGGCCGTGTTGAGCCCCGGCGCCCCGTGCAGGTTGCCCCGGATGTGGATGCCCCCGGCCACCGTGAACAGTGCGGTGAGCAGGATGATGAAGGGGATGTATTCCTCGACCAGCGCGTGCACCATCTGCGCCCCGGCCAGCGGCGCGCCGTAGATCGCGGCAAACGGCAAGAGGAAAGCCAGTGCCCAGGCGGCCGACACCTTGCCGTAGTGGTGGTGCCAGAACGACGGCACGAGCAACGGCATGAGCGCGATCGACAGCAGGATGCCCGCGAAGGGCACGCCCCACAGCGGCGACAACGTGGCGCCGTTGAATTCGGCGGCCGACGCGAGGGCGGGGAACATCAGCGGCAGCAGCGCGGCCGCGACCAGTCGGAGGGATTTTTTCATGGGGCTGTACCGTACCAGACGAAGCGCTGCACGGGGGCCGGTACAGGGTTCACGCGGGGGGTTGTTCGATCTCGAAAACCTGACGCAGGTAAGCCAGGTATTTCTCGTCCTCGCACATGTTCTTGGATGGCGTGTCCGACAGCTTGGCCACCGGCTGGTCGTTGCACTGGATCATCTTGATGACGATCTGCAGCGGCTCGTAGCCCAGGTCGTTGGTGAGGTTGGTGCCGATGCCGAAGGCCAGCAGGCAGCGGCCGCGGAACTGCTGGTACAGCTCGATGGTGCGCGGCACCGTGAGGCCATCGCTGAAGATCAGCGTCTTGGTGAGCGGATCGACCCGGTTCGCATGGTAGTGCGCCAGCATGCGCTCGCCCCACTGGAACGGGTCGCCGCTGTCGTGGCGCGCGCCGTCGAAGAGCTTGCAGAAGTACAGGTCGAAGTCGCGCAGGAAGGCGCTCATGCCGTACACGTCGGACAGCGCAATGCCCAGGTCGCCGCGGTATTCACGGGCCCAGCTCTCGAAGCCGAAGATCTGGCTGTCGCGCAGCCGCGGGCCCAGCGCCTGGCAGGCCTGCAGGTACTCGTGTGCCATGGTGCCCAGCGGAATGAGGCCGAGCTTCATGGCGTACAGCACGTTGCTGGTGCCCGCCAGCTGCGGCAGGTGTTCGCCCGCGGGCGACTTGGCCGGCGGCGAGGCCACGGCGCCGAGCCGTTGCGCCAGCGTGCGCAGTACTTCTTCGTGCCAGTCTTTCGAGAAGCGGCGGCGCGTGCCGTAGTCGGCAATCTTGAGGTCGCCCAGGCCGGCCTCTTGCAGCTGGCTGATCTTGAGGTCGAGGCGGCGGCGGCCTTCCTCGAAATCGGGGTTCTTCTGCGTGTTGCGGAAGTAGACCTCGTTCACGATGGCCAGCACCGGGATCTCGAACAGGATGGTGTGCAGCCACGGGCCCTTGATGCGGATCTCGAGCTCGCCCGAGGGCTGGGGAATGACGTTGATGTACTTCTCGTTGAGCCGGAACAGGCCCAGGAAGTCGACGAAGTCGCTCTTGATGAAGCGCATCGAGCGCAGGTAGGCGAGTTCGGCGTCGCGGAACTGCAGCGAGCACAGGCTGCGGATCTCGTCGCGGATCTGCCCCGCAAACTGCGCGAGGTTGACGCCGGGGTTGCGGCACTTGAAGCGGTACTCGACCCGTGCCCCCGGAAAGTGGTGCAGGACGACCTGCATCATCGTGAACTTGTAGAGGTCGGTGTCGAGCAGGCTGTGAATGATCATGGTGCGGTGCGCGGTGTCTCGGGTCTCTGGCTGCGGCGTCCGTTCCATTATCACGGCCTGAGTCGGCCTCTGCCTACGAGGGCCGCACTGCACGTCCTACCGGCAGGGGGAATCACTCACGCGACATTGATTTCACGGCGGCGGCATGTTCCGCCGGGTCATCACTCTTACGCAAGGAGATTCGCATGAACAAGGACACCATCGAAGGCAACTGGAAGCAGCTCAAGGGCAAGGTCAAGGAGCAGTGGGGCAAGCTGACCGACGACGACTTCGACGTCATCGCGGGCAAGCGCGACCAGCTGCTGGGCCGCATCCAGGAACGCCACGGCATCAGCCGCGACGAGGCCGAGAAGCAGGTGAAGGAATGGGAATCTCGCGACGGCCGCTCTCCCGACGCCCTCTGGTACGAAAAGTACTGAGAACGAACGCGCCCTGCTCTCTTCCGTCATTCACCGCAAAGGACATACACCATGAAAAAACAGCACTTCGTCATGCTCGCCCTCGCCTCCACCTGTTTCGTTGCCAGCCAGGCTGGTGCGATGACCAAGGATGAGTACAAGGTCGCCAAGGAAAAGGTCGAGGCCGACTACAAGGTCGCCAAGACCCAGTGCGACGCGATGAAGGACAACGCCAAGGACGTCTGCCAGAAGGAAGCCAAGGGCAAGGAAGAAGTGGCCAAGGCCGAGCTCGAGCAGCAATACCAGCCGAGCGACAGCCATGCCCGCAAGGTGGCCGAAGAGAAAGTGAAGGCCGCCTACGAAGTCGCGAAGGAAAAGTGCGACGACCAGCAGGGCGAAGCCAAGGCTGCGTGCGTGAAGCAGGCCAAGGCCGACGAGGCCCAGGGCAAGGCCGACATCAAGGCCATGAAGAAGACGATGTAAGCGGGGTCATGCCCCACTCACTCACGGACGGCGCCTGCGGGCGCCGTTTTTTCATGGGCGCTCAGGCGCGCAGCGAATCGACCACCTGCTGCAGCGCCTCGGGCAACGGCACCGGCCGCTGCGTCGCGCGGTCGACATACACATGCACGAAGTGCCCCTGCGCGGCGGCGGTGTCGGAACCCTCGGCGAACAGCGCGATCTCGTAGCGCACGCTCGAGCGCCCTGCTTGCGCGACGCGGATGCCTGCCTCCACCGTCTGCGGGAACGCGACCGGCGCGAAGTAGTTGCACTGCGTCTCGACCACGAAGCCGATGGTCTGGCCGCCGTGGATGTCGAGCGCGCCGCGCTCGATGAGCAGCGCGTTCACCGCGGTGTCGAACCAGCTGTAGTAGACGACGTTGTTGACGTGGCCGTACATGTCGTTGTCGGCCCAGCGCGTCGGGATGCTGCGAAACGCCCGGTAGGCGCTGCGGACGTGGGGCGTGGGCTTGGGGGCGGCGGGTGGAGGTGTCGAGGCGCTCATCGCGCGGCATTTTGCCAGCGGCGCCAGCAATCGAGCGCCACCCGGAAAGTGCCCAGCTGCACCTGCACCGTCTCGGCGATGTCGCTGGCATAGCCGCCGGCCATCGCGAAGGCGGTCGGGATGCGGCGCTGCCAGGTCCAGTCGAACACGCGGCGGTCGCGCGCCTCCAGGCCGTCGAAGCTCAGCTTGAGGCGACCGAGCCGGTCGCGCTCGAAGGGGTCGGCACCGGCCAGGTAGATCACGAGGCCGGGCGAGAAGCGGCGGTCGAGCTCGTCGAGCGCGTGCTCGAGCGCCGCGAGGTAGTCGGCGTCGCCGCAGCCGTCGGGCAGCTCCACGTCGAGATCGCTCGCCTCCTTGCGAAAGGGGAAGTTCTTCTGGCCGTGCACCGACAGCGTGAACACGCTGGGGTCGCCCTGGAAGATGCGGGCCGTGCCGTTGCCCTGGTGCACGTCGAGGTCGATCATGGCCACCCTGAGCAGCCGGCCGGCACGGGCCTGCTCGACCTGCATGAGCCGCGCAGCCACCGCTGCGTCGTTGAAGACGCAGAAACCACTGCCCTTGTCCGCATAGGCGTGGTGCGTGCCGCCGGCCATGTTGGCTGACACGCCGCCCGCGAAGGCCGCGCGGCAGGCGGCAATGGTGGCGCCGGTGGAACGGCGCGAGCGCTCGACCATCGCCTCGCTCCAGGGAAAGCCGATCTCGCGCATGGCCTGCGGGCTCACGCGGCCTTCGCTGACGGCGGTGATCCATTCGGGCGTGTGGGCGAGCGCAAGCTCGTCGTCGGTGGCGCGCGGGGCCGGATCCATCTCGACGGCGGGCAACTGCTCTTGCAGGCGGTCGCGCAGCATCGCGTAGCGCGACATGGGAAAGCGGTGGCCCGTCGGCAAAGGCAGGACGAACTGCCCGGAATAGAAAGCACGCATGGCCGCATTCTGGCGGCGCAGGGCGGTTTTAGAAGGCGGCTTCTAAATTGCTGCACAGCAGCAAAAACCGCTTGATCGCTGCGTTCAGCTGCCTATACTTCAGGCCATGCTGCACCGCAACATGAACGACGAGGCGCAGCGCAACGTGAATCGACCACCCCATCATCCTTCCTGGAGATCCCAAATGGCCCTGACCGCTGACCAAATCCTCGCCGCTCAAAAAGCAAACCTCGAAACCCTGTTCGGCCTGACCACCAAGGCTTTCGAAGGCGTTGAAAAGCTGGTTGAACTGAACGTGACCGCCTCCAAGGCCGCCCTGACCGAAGCCCAGAGCACCGCTCAGGCGGCCCTGAACGTCAAGGACGCCCAAGAGCTGCTGACGCTGCAAGCCAGCCTGTTCCAGCCCCTGGCCGAAAAGACCGCTGCCTACAGCCGTCACCTGTACGACATCGCCCAAGGCACCAGCGCCGAATTCTCGAAGGCCTTCGAAGCCAAGTCCGCTGAAGCCCAGCAAGCCTTCGTCGGCCTCGTCGACAGCGCTTCCAAGAACGCCCCCGCCGGTTCGGAAACCGCCGTCGCCGTGCTGAAGAGCGCCGTGGCAGCCGCCAACAACGCTTTCGAATCGGTCCAGAAGGCCGTCAAGCAAGCATCGGACGTCGCCGAAGCCAACTTCAACGCTGTGTCGACCCAAGCCGTCGCCGCGGCCAAGACGGCCACCGCCTCGCGCAAGCGCTAAGCACCGACCACCACCAGTTGTCTCCTTGGGTCCTTACGGATCCAATTCAGGGCCTCATCTTCGGATGAGGCCTTTTTTTTGGCCCGGCGGTCGTCTTCGATAATGTCGGTCTCATTTCAGGAGACTTTCAATGCAGATCGACGGCAAGGTTTTTATCGTGACCGGTGGCGCTTCGGGCCTCGGCGAAGGCACGGCGCGCATGCTCGCGGCCAACGGCGCCAAGGTGGTGATCGCCGACATGCAGGCTGACAAGGGTGAAGCCGTTGCCAAGGAAATCGGTGGCGTGTTCGTCAAGTGCGACGTCAGCCAGGAAGCCGACGGCCAGGCCGCCGTGGCTGCCGCGCTCAGGCTCGGCAAGCTGGTCGGCCTCGTGAACTGCGCCGGCATCGCGCCGGCCGAGAAGACCGTGGGCAAGAACGGCCCGCACGCGCTGGCCGTGTTCAGCAAGACCGTCACGGTCAACCTGATCGGCAGCTTCAACATGATCCGCCTGGCCGCCGACGCCATGGGCAAGAACGAGCCCGAATCCACCGGCGAACGCGGCGTGCTGATTTCGACCGCCTCGGTCGCGGCCTACGACGGCCAGATCGGCCAGGCCGCCTACAGCGCCTCCAAGGGCGGCGTGGTCGGCATGACCCTGCCCATCGCCCGCGACCTCGCGCGCAGCGGCATCCGCAACATGACCATCGCCCCCGGCATCTTCGGCACGCCCATGCTGTTCGGCATGCCGCAGGAAGTGCAGGACGCGCTGGCCGCCAGCGTGCCCTTCCCTTCGCGCCTGGGCACGCCTGACGACTACGCCAGGCTGGCCAAGCACATCATCGAGAACGACATGCTCAACGGCGAGGTGATTCGTCTGGACGGAGCGATTCGATTGGCCCCTCGCTGACCTGGGACGCCGGCAGCTTCGTGCTGCCGGTGCGGTCCAGGCGCTCGTAGTTCGCGATGACCTGGGCGCCGAGCAGCACCAGCATGGCGGCGATTTCCAGGCTCAGCAGCACCACGATGGCCGTGGTGAGCGAGCCGTAGACGACGTTCACCTGCGACAGCGTCGAGAAATACCAGATCAGCACGCGCCGCGTGGCCTCCCACAGCAGCGCGGCCGTGACGCCGCCCAGCAGCGCATGCCGCAGCGACATGCGCCCGGCCGGCATCACGAGGTACAGCGAGGTCAGCATGAAGATCTCGCCGCCCAGCCCCAGCAGGTACAGCAGCAAGCCCGAAATGCCCGACAGCGACCAGCTGCGCCCCAGCAGGTCGACGCTTTCCTGTCCCACCAGCTGCAGCGCGCCCGACACCAGCGTGACCAGCAACAACCCCGCGCACAGGCTCAGGATGTAGAGGTACGGCATCGCCACCGACACGAGAAAGTGGCGCTTGTGATCGGCCTTGCGGTGGTGAAAGATCACCGCCATGGCGCTTTCGAGCACGCTGAACGCCAGCGAACTGAAGAAGATCATCGTCACCAGCAGCACCGGCCCCAGCACCGAGCGGTGGTCCAGGAAGCTCGACAGCTCGGCCACGATGGCTTTCGACTGCCCCGGCAGCAGCCATTCGAGATAGCGCCCGATGGTGCGCAGCAGCTCGGCCTGGTCGATCATGTGCGACAGCGCCATCACGCTCACGATCAGCAGCGGCACGATGGACAGCAGCGCGTAGTAGGCCACCGCGCCCGCGAGCAGCAACCCCTGGTTGGCGCGGAACTCCTTGAGCGCACTCCAGACGAAGCGCAGCGGATGGCGCAGCAGCGGTGCGGCGTGTTGCAAAGGCAGGGGCGTCTTCATGCGTGATGTGGATTTGCGGCGGGGTTCAGTATGCCGCTCGTCGGCTTGCGTATGATTTGCCGCTCCCCGCAGCCATGACCATCCCCGCTTCATTCATCCAGGAACTCATCGCGCGCGCCGATGTGGTCGAAATTGTCGGCCGCTACGTTCAGCTCAAGAAGGCCGGCGCCAATTTCATGGGGCTGTGCCCCTTCCACGGCGAGAAGTCGCCTTCGTTCTCGGTCAGCCCGACCAAGCAGTTCTATCACTGCTTCGGTTGCGGCGTGCATGGCAACGCCATCGGCTTCCTCATGGAACATGCGGGCATGGGCTTCGTCGAGGCCGTGCATGACCTGGCCGGCCAGTACGGCCTGGTCGTGCCTGAAGACGACGTCTCGCCCGCCGAACGCGCCCGCGCCGCCACCCAGCGCCAGAAGCAGGCCACGCTGACCGACGTGCTCGAAAAAGCCGGCGACGCCTACCGCAAGGCGCTGCGCCAGGCGCCCGGCGCCATCGAGTACCTCAAGGGCCGCGGCGTCTCAGGCGAGGTCGCCAGGCAGTTCGGCATCGGCTATGCGCCGGCCGGCTGGCGCGCACTGGCCAGCGTGTTCCCCGATTACGACGATCCGCTGCTCGCCGAGAGCGGGCTGGTGATCGTCAATAACGAGGAAGGCAAGCTCAGCGACGAAGAAGCCAAGCGCTACGACCGCTTTCGCGACCGCGTGATGTTCCCGATCCGCAACGTCAAGGGCGAGTGCATCGGCTTCGGCGGGCGCGTGCTCGGCGACGAAAAACCCAAGTACCTGAACTCGCCCGAGACGCCGGTGTTCAGCAAGGGCCGCGAACTCTACGGCCTGTACGAGGCGCGCGCCGCCTTCCGCGACCGCGGCTACGCGCTCGTCACCGAGGGCTACATGGACGTGGTCGCGCTGGCCCAGCTCGGCTTTCCAAACGCGGTGGCCACGCTGGGCACGGCGTGCACCACCGAGCATGTGCAAAAGCTCTTCCGCTTCACCGAATCGGTGGTGTTCAGCTTCGACGGCGACGCCGCCGGGCGCCGCGCCGCGCGCAAGGCGCTCGACGGCGCCCTGCCCTATGCCACCGACACGCGCAGCATCAAGTTCCTGTTCCTGCCGGCCGAACACGATCCGGACAGCTACATCCGTGCACACGGTGCCGACGCGTTCGCGGGTTTCGTGGCCGAGGCCACACCGCTGTCGCGCTTCATGCTCGAGGCCGCGCGCGAAGGCTGCGACCTGAGCTCGGCCGAGGGCCGCGCCCACATGACCAGCAACGTGCGCCCACTGTGGAGCGCGATGCCCGACGGCGCGCTCAAGCGGCAACTGCTCAGCGAGATCGCCACGCTGGTCCAGCTCGACGCCGCCGCGCTGTCCGACCTGTGGTCCACCGCAACGCCCGGCCCACGCAAGGGCGCCGGTGCGCCGTCGCAGGCGGCGCAACGCCACAGCGAATCCGACAGCTACGGCAACGACCCTGGCGACTACTACCCGGACATGCCGCCGACGCAGGACTACGAGCCGCCACGCTACGAAAACGAGAGCAAACCCAGGTTCCAGCCGCGCAAGTTCACCAAGGGCAAGCGCTGGGGCGGCAAGTTCGAGGAACCCATCGAGCCGCTGCGCGGACGCGGCAAGCCGCCGAGCCGGCCCGACGTGGCGGTTCGTCTGGTGCTGTCGAACATGGCGCAATGGGAAGCGCTGTCGCACGAGCTGCACGTGATGCTGTGCGACCTGCCGGGCGAGCACGGCGCCCTCTTCACCTGGCTGGACAGCCAGCTGCACGAGCACGGCGTGCAGCCCTGGGCAGCGCTGCGCGAAGGCCTGCGCGGACTCGATTTCGCGCCGCTGGCCGAGCGCCTCATGAGCGTGTCGGAGGCCGGGCCGGTGCCCGAAGGCGAGGAAGAACAGCATCTGGCCGATGCCGCCAAGGAGCTGGCGAGCGTGCTCGACTTCATGCTCGACGACCGCCTGAAAGCCCAGCAGAGCAAGGCCATCGCGTCGGTGGGAAAAGATCCGAAGGCCCTGGAGCGCTACAAGGCACTGGAAGCCCGCCGGCTCGAATTGCGAGACCGCATCCGCGCTTCAGGGACAGATACTGCTTGAAATTTGCGCAACAGGCTATAATGTAGGGCTTCGCAACTGGCGAAATTAGGCAAGAGCGACAGCAGCACCTCCGGGCCGACCCCTAGCGCAACGCACTCCAACGGTAAATTCCGGCGGAAAGGGTCAATAACCGCAAGGACTGCACACCAAATGTTCGCCCGACATCTTGCCTGATGAGGACTTAATCCTCATTTCCCAATTGTTCTGTCCGTGCCTGTGCACGGGCCTGGTGGTGCTGTCCGCGTGACGGCGCGCCTGTGATCCCGCTTGTCCTTTCTTGTCGTAACGAGGTCGTATGCCCAGTTCAAAGAAGCCTGCTCCTTCACTTGCCAAAAGCGTCAAAAGCGTCGCCACCAAGCCCGCAGCAGAAAAACCGCTGAAAGCCGGTGCCAAACCGGCTACCAAGACGGCTGCCGCCGCGTCCAAAACGGCAGCCGCAACGAAAGTGAAAACCGTGCCCACGAAATCGACCTCTCTCGACGATCCCAAGAAAGCCGCCACTGCCACGGCCGCTCCCGCCGCCAAGAAAGTCGGCCGTCCGCCCAAGGCCGCCAGCGCTGCCGCTGCACCCGCCACCGGCGCCAAGCGCGGGCGCAAGCCCAAGGCCGCCAAGGAAGCCGGCGAGAGCGACATCGACCTGTCGGACATCGAGGAAGACCTGGCCGGTGACGAGCCCGCGGCCGTCGCGACCACCGAAGAGAAGGTCAAGCCGCTGCGCATGAAGATCAGCAAGGCGAAGGAACGCGCCTTGATGAAGGAGTTCGGCCTCGACGAGACCGTGCTGTCCGAAGAAGACCTGGCCAAGCGCCGCTCGCGTCTGAAGACCCTGATCACGCTGGGCAAGACCCGCGGCTATCTCACGCACGGCGAAATCTCCGACCACCTGCCCGACAAGCTGGTCGACGCCGAGACCATGGAAGTCGTGGTCACCATGCTCAACGACATGGGCGTGGCGGTGTACGAGCAGACGCCCGACGCCGAAACCCTGCTCTTGAACAACACCGCGCCCACCGCCACCACGGTGGAAGAAGCCGAGGAAGAAGCCGAAGCGGCGCTTTCCACGGTGGACAGCGAATTCGGCCGCACCACCGACCCGGTCCGCATGTACATGCGCGAAATGGGCACGGTCGAGCTGCTGACGCGCGAAGGCGAAATCGAAATCGCCAAGCGCATCGAAGGCGGCCTGATGGCCATGATGGAAGCCATTTCGGCCTCTCCCGCCACCATCGCCGCGATCCTCGAGATGGCCGCGACCATCCGTGAAGGCAAGGTCGTCATCTCGACCATCGTGGACGGCTTCTCGAACCCGAACGAGGCCGACGACTACGTGGCCGAAGAAGACTTCGACGAATTCGACGAAGAAGACGACGACGACGGCAAGGGCGGCTCCAAGGCCCTGACCAAGAAGCTCGAAGAACTCAAGAACGAAGCCCTCTCGCGCTTCGACCGCATTGCCGAGATGTTCGAGAAGATCCACAAGATCTACGAGAAGGAAGGCTACGGCACGCCGGCGTACACGAAGGCCCAGCAGGCCGTGTCCGACGAGCTCATGACCATCCGCTTCACCGCCAAGACCATCGAGAAGCTGTGCGACCTGGTGCGCACGCAGGTGGACGACGTGCGCAAGAAGGAACGCGAACTGCGCCGCATCATCGTGGACAAGTGCGGCTTCCCGCAGGACGAGTTCATCCGCGACTTCAGCGGTTACGACAAGAACGGCAACCGCGTTCCCTCGAACCTGCTCAACCTCAAGTGGATCGAAAAGCAGGCCGCCGCCGGCAAGTCGTACAGCGCCGTGCTCGCGCGCAACATCCCGCCGGTGCAGGAACTGCAGCAGAAGCTCACCGACATCCAGTCGCGCGTGGTGGTGCCGCTGACCGAGCTCAAGGACATCAACAAGCGCATGAACGAGGGCGAATCGTCCTCGCGCGATGCCAAGAAGGAAATGATCGAGGCCAACCTGCGCCTCGTGATCTCCATCGCCAAGAAGTACACCAACCGCGGCCTGCAGTTCCTCGACCTGATCCAGGAAGGCAACATCGGCCTGATGAAGGCGGTCGACAAGTTCGAATACCGTCGCGGCTACAAGTTCTCGACGTACGCCACGTGGTGGATCCGCCAGGCGATCACGCGCTCGATCGCCGACCAGGCGCGCACCATCCGCATCCCGGTGCACATGATCGAGACGATCAACAAGATGAACCGCATCTCGCGCCAGCACTTGCAGGAGTTCGGCTTCGAGCCCGACGCCGGCATCCTGGCCGCCAAGATGGAGATCCCGGAAGACAAGATCCGCAAGATCATGAAGATCGCGAAAGAGCCGATCTCGATGGAAACCCCCATCGGCGACGACGACGATTCGCACCTGGGCGACTTCATCGAGGACAGCAGCAACACGGCGCCCATCGAGGCCGCGATGCAAGCCGGCCTGCGCGACGTGGTCAAGGACATCCTCGACTCGCTCACCCCGCGCGAAGCCAAGGTGCTGCGCATGCGCTTCGGCATCGAGATGAGCACCGACCACACGCTGGAAGAAGTCGGCAAGCAGTTCGACGTGACCCGCGAACGCATCCGCCAGATCGAAGCCAAGGCGCTGCGCAAGCTGAAGCACCCGTCGCGTTCCGACAAGCTGCGCAGCTTCATCGACACCCTGTAATCCAGGTTCGCTGAAGCCCAGGCGCCCGCCTTGCCCCTCACCCGGGCGGCGGGCGTTCTCGTTTGTTTTCCACCGACACACACTACAAGTACAACGGAGCCGCCTTTCCATGAATCCCGATGCAGACAAACTCTGGCAAGCCCCGCGCTGGGCGCTTGCCGTGCTGCTCGCCGTGCTGGGCATGCTCGGGCCCTTCTCCATCGACACCTACATCCCGGCGTTCTCGGGCATTGCGAAATCGATCGGCGCGACGCCGGCCGAGATGCAGCAGACGCTCTCGGCCTACCTGTTCGGCTTTGCCTTCATGAACCTGTTCCACGGCGCGCTGTCGGACAGCTTCGGGCGCCGGCCCGTGGTGCTGTGGGGTCTGGCGGTGTTCACGCTGGCCTCGCTGGGCTGCGCGCTGTCGCAGAACATCACGCAGCTGGTGCTGTTCCGTGGGCTGCAGGGCCTGTCGACGGGTGCCGGCATCGTGGTGTCGCGCGCTGTCATCCGCGACATGTTCCCGCCGGCCGAGGCGCAGCGGGTGATGAGCCAGGTCACGATCTACTTCGGCGTGGCGCCGGCCATCGCGCCCATCGTGGGCGGCTTCCTGTTCGTGCACGCGGGCTGGCACTCGATCTTCTGGTTCCTGGTGGCCGTGGGCGTGGTGCTGTTCGTCGCCAACTACAAGCTGCTGCCCGAGACGCTGCACAAGGACCATCGCCAGCCCTTTCAGGTGCGTCACCTGATGCGCGGCTACCGCGACCTGTGCTCCGACCCGCGTTTTCTGCTGCTGGCCTTTGCGAGCGGCGTGCCTTTCAACGGCATGTTCCTCTACGTACTGGCCGCGCCCGCGTTCCTGGGCGACCACCTGGCGCTGCAGCCGCAGCAGTTCTTCTGGTTCTTCCTGCTGACCATCGGCGGCATCATGCTCGGCGCGCGCGCCAGCGGCCGCATGGCGGGCAAGGTGGCGCCCAAGCGGCAGATCCGCGACGGCTTCCTGATCATGATGGTCACCTCGGTGGTCAACGTGGTGGCCAACATCTTCTTCGTGCCGCACGTGGCGTGGGCCGTGTGGCCGCTCGCGGTGTTCGCCTTCGGCTGGGCGCTGATGGTGCCGGTGGTCACGCTGCTGGTGCTCGACCTGCATCCCGAGCGCCGCGGCATGGCGTCGTCGCTGCAGGCCGTGATCGGCTCCACCGCCAACGGCGTGGTGGCCGGCGCCATCGCGCCACTGGTGATGCACTCCACGCTGGCGCTGGCGCTGACCTCGGCGCTGATGCTCGTCATCGGGCTGGTCGCCTGGGTCTGGCTGCACGGCCGCTGGCCGGACATCGGGCGGCGGGTGGCTCACGAAGAAGCCTGAGAAGGACATCGGGATGCGATTCGCCACACTGTGGACCTACCTGCGCGCCTGGCTGCCGGGCCCTTCCAACGTCAATGCGCGGGAACGGCTGCGCGCCGTGGGCGGCGCTGTCCTCGGACTGTTCGTCACGGCTGTGCTGTGCCGCTGGCTGGCCGGTTCGCTGGGCGGCGCCGTCTGGCTGATCGCGCCGCTGGGCGCCAGCGCCGTGCTGGTGTTCGCGGTGCCCGCGAGCCCGCTGGCGCAACCCTGGTCGGTGATCGGCGGCAATACGCTGTCGGCCGTGGTCGGCATTGCCAGCGCCAACTGGATTCCCGACCCCGCCCTGGCCGCCGCCGTGGCCGTGGGTGGCGCCATCGGCCTGATGTTCTTCGCGCGCTGCCTGCACCCGCCGGGCGGTGCCGCAGCGTTGCTCGCGGTGCTCACGCACACCACGCAGTTCTCGTCGGCGCTCTTTCCGTTCTTCACCAACTCGCTGCTGCTGGTGCTGGCCGGCGTGGCCTACAACACGCTCACGGGTCGGCGCTATCCGCACGTGCAGGTGGCGCGCCCGCCCTCGCCCGACGCGCGCTTCAGCCAGGCCGACGTCGACGCCGTGCTGGCCCGCTACAACCAGGTGCTCGACATCAGCCGCGACGACCTCGAGTCGCTCATCCAGCAGACCGAGCTCGAGTCGTACAAGCGCCGCCTGGGCACGCTGCACTGCGCCGACATCATGTCGCGCACGCCGATCTCGGTGGAGTTCGGCACGCCGCTGCAAGAGGCCTGGACGCTCATGCACCAGCACCGCATCAAGGCCCTGCCGGTGACCGACCGCACGCGCCGCGTGGTCGGCATCGTGACGCAGGCCGACTTCTTCCGCCAGCTCGACCTGCAGCACCACGACGGCATCGCGGGCCGGCTGCGCGACCTGATCCGTGCGACGCGCACGGTGATGTCGAACAAGCCCGAAGTGGTCGGCCAGATCATGACGCGCCAGGTGCGCGTGGCCAGCGCCGACCGGCCCGTGGTCGAGCTGGTGCCGCTGTTCTCCGAAGGCGGCCATCACCATATCCCCATCATCGACAGTGAGAAGCGGCTCACCGGCATGATCACGCAGTCCGATTTCGTGCGCGCCCTTTACCGGGCCGTGCGACCTGAAAACTGAAACCCTCTTCTTCTCTTCTTCCCATCAAGGAGCGCACATGGCGTGGGGCGTGTTGTTGATTGCGGGCCTGCTCGAAGTGGGCTGGGCCATCGGCCTGAAGTACACCGAAGGCTTCACCAGACTCTGGCCTTCAGTCGGCACCGCGCTGTCGATGGTGCTCAGCGTCGTGCTGCTGGGCTGGGCGATGCGCTCGCTGCCCGTGGGCACGGCCTACGCGGTGTGGACCGGCATCGGCGCGGTGGGCACGGTGATCCTGGGCATCTTCCTGTTCCACGAGCCCGCGAACGCCGCACGGCTGATCTGCGTGGGCCTGATCGTCGCGGGCATCCTCGGGCTCAAGCTCACGAGCGCGGCCTGAGCAGCCTTCTGAGCCCGTCGGCTCACTCCAGCACCACGTTCGCCCTCTTCACCAGCGCCGCATAGCGCGCGGCCTCGCTGCGGAAGTAGCTCGCGGCCTCTTCGGGCGACGTGGGCTTGATGACGTTGCCCTGCTTGTCCATCGCCTCGCGCACCTCGGCGCTGGTGTAGGCGGCCGCCACCGCGTCGTGCGCGCGCTTGATGTCGGCGGCCTGCATCTTCGGCGGGCCGATCACCGCAAACCAGCCTTCGACCGCGTAGTTCGGCAAGCCCTGCTCCGCAATCGTGGGAATGTCCGACGCGGCTGGCGAGCGTGCGGGCCCGCATACGCCGATGGCGCGCAGCGCGCCGCTCTTGATGTGCTGCTGCACGGCAGGCAGCGCGACCACGCCGATCTCGACCTGGCCCGCCATCATGTCGGTCACCATCGGGCCGGTGCCCTTGTAGGGAATGTGCCGCGCCTTGACGCCGGCTTCGTCCATGAACATCTCGCCAGCCAGGTGGATGATGGTGCCGTTGCCCGACGAGGCGTAGTTGTAGCCGTCGGGCTTCGCGCGCAGGAGCGCCACGAGTTCCTTCACGTTCTTCGCGGGCAGCTTGGGGTTCACCATCAGCACGAGCGGCGTCGCGCCGACCACGCTGATCGGCGTGATGTCGTTGATGGCATCGAACGGCATCTTCTTGAACACGCTCGGGTTGATCACATGGTTGTTCGACACCATGCCCAGCGTGAGCCCGTCGGGCGCCGCTTTCACGATGGCCGACGTGCCGGTGATGCCGCCCGCGCCCGGCATGTTCTCGATCACCACCGGCTGGCCGAAGGCCTTGCCAAGTGACACCGACGCGGCGCGCACGATGTTGTCCACGCCCGAGCCGGCGCTGATCGGCAGGATGAAGCGAATCGGTTTGTCGGAGCCCTGCGCGAGCGCGGGAAAGGTGGCGAGCGCCGCGGCGCTCGCGCCCAGGCCCAGCATCGCGCGGCGGCTCATCGGAAAAAGGTTCGTGGTCATGGTCTTGTCTCTCGTCTCGTTTTTGATGAAGTACTCAGGCGACGGCCGCGTCGGCCTGCATCGCCGCGATCTGCGCGCCCTCGTAGCCCAGTTCGGCCAGCAGTTCGCGCGTGTGTTCGCCCAGCGTCGGCGGATGCAGCCGCACGCCCAGGCGCTCGCCGCCGAGCGTGATGGGGAACAGCGTCGTCTGCGCCATTTCGCCGGCGCGCTCGCCGTCGGGCAAGCGGATGTCCGCAAGGCCGCCGGTGGCCTGCAGGTGCGGATCGGCATACAGGTCTTCGGGCCGCGTGATCGGCGCGAACGGCAGGCCGCGCGCCTCGAAGATCGCAGACAGCTCGGCGGCCGAACGGGCGGCGAGCCGGGCGCGCAGGTCGGCCAGCAGCGTGGGCCGCAGGCGCACGCGGTCGTTGTTCGTGCGCAGGGCCGGGTCGGCCTTCAGGTCGTCGAAGCCCAGCGCGTCGCAGAACACCGTCCACTGCGCGTCGCTCACCGCCGCCAGGAAGATCTGCTCGCCGTCCTTCACGGTGAACACGTCGTACAGCGCCCAGGCCGAGATGCGCTCGGGCATCGGCGCGGCGGCCTGCCCCGTGATCGCGTACTGCAGCATGTGCTGGCCGACGAGGAACACGTTGTTCTCGAACAGCGCCGACTGCACCTCCTGGCCCTTGCCGGTTTCAGCGCGCTGCATCAGCGCGGCGATGGCGCCGATGGCGCCGAACATGCCGCCCATGATGTCGTTCACGCTCGTGCCCGCGCGCAGCGGATCGCCCGGGCGGCCCGTCATGTAGGCCAGCCCGCCCATCATCTGCACCACCTCGTCAAGCGCGGTGCGATGTTCGTAGGGACCGGGCAGGAAACCCGTGTGGTTCACGTACACGAGGCGCGGATTGAGCTTGCCGAGCGCGGCATAGCCCAGGCCGTACTTGTCCATCGTGCCGGGGCGGAAATTCTGTGCCACCACGTCGGCCGTGCCGCACAGCCGCAGCGCGGCCTCGAGCCCCTGCGGGTTGCGCAGGTCGAGCGCGATGCTCTTCTTGTTGCGGTTGAACATCGGGAAGAAGCCCGCGCCCGCGCCCAGCAGGTGCCGCGTGCGGTCGCCCTCGATCGGCTCGACCTTGATGACTTCGGCGCCCAGGTCGGCAAGCACCATGCCGCAGGTCGGCCCCATCACCATGTGCGTGAACTCGACCACGCGGATGCCCGTGAGCGGCAGGCGTTTTTCCTCCGTGCTCATGCCGCGACGCCTTCCGCACGTGCAAAGGTCTTCGGAAAACCCGCGCGCCACACCGTGCCTTGCAGCGTCTCGCCATCGAGCCAGCCCGCCACGCGCTTCCTCAGATCGAGCAGTTTCGGCAGATCGACGCCCGTGACGACGCCCATGCTCTCGAGCATGAAGATCAGGTCTTCGGTGTCGACATTGCCGCTCGCGCCCGGCGCATGCGGACAGCCGCCGATGCCGGCCAGGCACGCATCGAAACGCGTCACGCCGACCTCCAGCGCGGCGTAGACATTGGCGAGCCCGAGGCCACGCGTGTCGTGGAAATGGCCGCACCAGAGGCGGTCGCCCGCGATGCGCAACGCGCGCTCGAACAGGCTGCGCACCATCGCCGGATCGGCGTAGCCCACCGTGTCGGCCAGGCTCACGCGGTCGGCGCCCGCGTCGAGCAGCGCCTGCATCAGTCGCAGCACTTCGTCGGGGTCGACATGACCCTGCAGCGTGCAGCCGAACGCCGTGCCCACGCCGCCATCGATCAGCGTCTTCGAGCCCGCCGCATCGCGCGCGGCGCGCATGCGGCCGACCTCGGCCACCACCTCGTCGGGCGTCTTGCGCAGGTTGGCGAGGCTGTGCGCATGGCTGGCCGACAGCGGCACCATCATCAGGTCGGCTTCGCCGGCGATGGCGCGCTCCGCGCCCTTGAGGTTGGGCACGAGCACCGAAGCGAACAGGCCCGGCAGCGTCTTCGCATACGCCAGCAGCTCGGCCGTGTCGGCCAGCTGCGGCAACAGGTGCGCCGGCACGAAGGAGCCGACCTCGATCTCGCGCTGACCGGCCGCGTGCGCGTCGCGGATCCATTCGAGCTTGTGCGCCGTGGGCAGCACGCGGGCGATGCTTTGCAGCCCGTCGCGCAGGCCCACTTCGCGAACGACCGCGCGCGGCGGCAGGAAGGCGTGAATCAAGTTTTGTCTCCGTCGTGGGGGAATGGCCTCGATCGTAGAAGTTCCGAATCAGTCCTGAAGGTATATTTTGGAAGCCATTCGCTTCCAGATTGGAACTTCATGAGAGACCTCGACCTGACCACCCTGCGCCTGTTCGTGGCCGTCTGCGACAGCCGCAGCATCGCGCGCGCCGGCGAGCAGGCCAACATCGTCGGCTCGGCGATCAGCAAGCGCCTCGCGCAGCTCGAAGACACGGTCGGCACGCCGCTGCTGCTGCGCAAGCGCCGCGGCGTGGTGCCCACGCCGGCCGGCGAAACGCTGCTCGAACATGCGCGCGCCATGCTCGGCAGCGCCACCCGCATCGAGCGCGACATGGCCGCGTATGCGGGCGGCGCGCGCGGGCATGTGCGCATCCTGGCGTCGGCCTCCGTCATGGCCGAATCGCTGGCCGAGGACGTGGCCGGCTTCCTGCAGGACCCGGCGCACCGCAACATCCGCGTCGACATGGAAGAACGCGTGAGCCCCGAGATCGTGCGCGGCATCCGCGAGGGCATCGCGTCCATCGGCCTGTGCTGGGACGCGGCCGACCTCGACGGCCTGGAGCGGCGCGACTACCGCTCCGACCACCTGGCCATCGTGGCCCACCCGTCGCACCCCGTGGCCCGCCACGACGCGGTGCGCTTCGAGCAAGTGCTCGACCACGAATTCGTCGGCATGCCGGCGCTGAGCGCCGTGCAGCTGATGCTCGCGCGCGAAGCCGCAGTGGCCGGCAAACCGCTTGTATACCGCGTGCTGGTGTCCAACTTCGATGCGGCGCTGCGCGTGGTGCGCGCCGGGCTGGCCATCAGCGTGGTGCCGGCGGAGGTCGCCCGGCCCTTCACCGAGGCCTTCGGGCTGCGGCTGATGCCGCTCACGGACGAGTGGGCGCGCCGGCGCTTCGCGATCTGCTTTCGCAGCGAGTCGACGCTGTCGCCCTCGGCGCAGCTGCTGGTCGCGCATCTGGAGCGATGCGCCACAGACCGCGCCGACGACCGCTGATTCGTCCGATAACCGAAACGATCCATTGTCTTGGCGATGGTTTTTGTTTCGTTTCCCGCAACCTAACATCCGGCCTGTTTGCGCTGTCACCCTCCATCAATCGACCGAAAGCCACTGCCATGTTCCGCAGAACCCTCGTTGCCGCTGCCGCCCTGTCCGCCGCATTCGCCCTCGCACCGCTCGCCGCGCAGGCCGTGCAGCCGCTCAAGATCGACGTCTACAACCCCGGCACGAAGTCGATGTTCCCCGTGTCGTCGGTGCTGCTCGCCGGCGCCACCGACGCCGTGCTGGTCGATGCCCAGTTCCAGCGCAACGACGCCCAGGCGCTGGTGCAGAAGATCAAGGACAGCGGCAAGAAGCTGACCACGGTCTACATCAGCCACAGCGACCCCGACTACTACTTCGGCCTGGACGTGATCCGCGCCGCCTTCCCCGACGCGAAGATCGTCGCGACGCCGCAGACCGTCGCCGCCATCCAGGCCTCCAAGGACGGCAAGCTCGCGCACTGGGGCCCGATCCTCAAGGACAACGCACCGCAGGCGCTGGTCGTGCCCGAGCCGCTGGCCGGCGACAGCCTCACGCTCGAAGGCCGCAAGATCCAGGTCGTCGGCCTCGACAGCCCCACGCCCGCGCGCACCTTCGCGTGGATTCCCTCGCTGAAGGCGGTGGTCGGCGGCATTCCGGTGTCGGCCAACATCCACGTCTGGGTGGCCGACACGCAAACGGTGCAGTCGCGCCGCGACTGGCTCAAGACCCTCGACCGCATCACCGCGCTGCACCCCAAGACCGTGGTGCCCGGCCATTGCCTGCCGAACGCCGATGGCTCGGCGCCCTCCACCGTGGCCTCGGTGAAGTTCACGCGCGACTACCTCAAGGCCTTCGAGACCGAGGCCGCCAAGGCGAAGGACTCGGCCGCGCTGATCGCCGCCATGAAGCGGCGCTACCCGAAGCTCGAAGACGCCTCGTCGCTCGAACTCGGCGCCAAGGTCATCAAGGGAGAAATGAAGTGGCCGCAGTAACCAACAACAACGGCGACACCGCCACGCTGCACTGCATCTTCGATCCGCTGTGCGGCTGGTGCTACGCCGCCGCGCCGTTGGTCGAGGCCGCGCGCACCGTGCCGGGCCTGCGCGTCGAGCTTCACGCCGGCGGCATGATGACCGGTGCCAACCGCCGCCCCATCACGCCGCAGTGGCGCGACTACGTGATCCCGCACGACAGGCGCATCGCCGAACTCACCGGCCAGCCCTTCGGTGAGGCCTACTTCGAAGGCCTGCTGCGCGACAGCGGCGCGGTGATGGATTCCGAACCGCCGATCACCGCCATCCTCGCCGCCGAATCGCTGCGTGCAGGCGGCGGGCTGGACATGGCGCACCGCGTGCAGCAGGCCCACTATGTCGAGGGTCGGCGCATTGCGGAGGCCGGCGTGCTCGCCGAACTGGCGGTCGAACTCGGCTTCGATGCCGAAGCCTTCGCTGCGGCCTTCGCGCAGCACACGGGCGAGGCCACCGCACGCCACATCGCCGCGAGCCGCGACCTGCTGCAGCGCGCGGGCGGCCAGGGCTTCCCGACCTTCGTGCTGGCGCAGGCCGATGGCAGCACGGGCCGCATCGACATCGGGCCGTGGCTGGGGCGTGTGGACGCATGGAAGGCGCAGCTTGCGACCTTCGTCGCGCCGAAGCCTGCGGCAGCTGCGCCTGAAGCCTGCGGCCCCGACGGCTGCGCGATCTAGCCCAAGAAATTCAGCGCGCCACGCCCAGCAACCGGTCGAGCACCTCGGGCTGCGCACGCAGCGCCGCCGCCGTGTCGGCATGCACGATGGTCCCGTGGTCGAGCACCACGGCGTGGTCGGAAATCGCGAGGATCGCCTGCGGGTGCTGCTCCACGATGATCGCGGCCAGCCCCTCGTCCTGCGTGATGCGGCGAATCGCACGCAGCAGCTCTTCCACGATGATCGGCGCGAGGCCTTCGAGTGGCTCGTCGAGCAGCAGCAGCTTGGGGTTGAGCACCAGCGCGCGGCCAACTGCCAGCATCTGTTGTTCACCGCCCGAGAGTTGCGTGCCCAGGTTGGTCTTGCGCTCCGCCAGACGCGGGAACATCTCGTACACGCGCTGTGGGTTCCACTTGCCGGGCCGCTCCACCGCCGTGAGGTTCTCGTGCACGGTGAGCGACTTGAAGATGTTGCGCTCCTGCGGCACCCAGCCGATCCCCGCCGCGGCGCGCTGGTGCGGCTGCAGCTTGTGCAGCGCCAACTGCCCGCCGAGCGCGATGGTGCCGCCGTGCTGGCGCGTGGCGCCGGCCAGCGTGTTGATGAGCGTGGTCTTGCCCGTGCCGTTGCGGCCCAGCAGCGCAAGCGTCTGGCCCTCGCCGAGCGAGAAGGCCACGTCGTGCAGCACCACGGCCTCGCCGTAGCCGGCGCTCAGATTCTCGATGCGCAGCAGTTCAGACATGGGCATGTTCTCCGTGGCCCAGGTAGACCTCTTTGACCTTCGGGTCGTTCGCGATCGTTTCCGGGTCGCCCTCGGTCAGCAGCGCGCCGTTGACCAGCACCGTCATGCGGTCGGCGAAGCTGAACACCAGGTCCATGTCGTGCTCGATGAGCAGCACCGACACGTCGGACGGCAGCGCAGCCACCGTCTGCAGCAGTTCTTCGCGCTCGCCCGCGGGCACGCCGGCCACCGGCTCGTCGAGCAGCAGCACGCGCGGCTCGCAGGCCAGCGCAATGGCGATCTCCAACAGGCGGCGCTTGCCGTAGGCCATCAACTTCGTCTGCTGTTGCGCGACGTCGGCAAGATGGAACTGCTCCAGCAGTTGTCCGGCCCGCTCGGCGATGCGCTTGTCCGCGCCCAGCGGACGCCACCATTGCGCGGCGATGCCTTTCTGCTGCGACACCACGAGCGCCAGGGTTTCCAGCGGCGTCATCGAATCGAAGAGCTGGTTGATCTGGAAGGTGCGCACCAGCCCGCGCGCCACGCGCTTGTGCGGCGCGAGCATGGTGATGTCTTCGCCGAGCAGCGAGATGCGCCCTTCGGTGGGCGTGAGCACACCGGTCAGCAGGTTGATCAGCGTGGTCTTGCCGGCGCCGTTCGGCCCGATGAGCGCGTGGCGCGCGCCACGCTTCAGTTCCATCGTGACGTTGTTCGTGGCCGTGATGCCGCCGAAGCGCATCACCAGACCCTGGGTCGAGAGCACGGTGTCGGTCATGCCACGCCCCCCTTATCGCCCTTCTTCCTGCCAGCGCCGAACCACGTCCATGGCTTGAGCAGCCGATCGCGTCCCACGAGCACCAGCAGCACAAGGATCAGGCCGATCCAGAACATCCAGTACTGCGGCGTGACCGACGACAGCCAGTTCTGCAGCAGCTTGAAGACGATGGCGCCGGTGACGCCGCCATACAGCCAGCCCACGCCGCCGATGACCAGCATCAGCAGCACGTCGGCCGAGCGGTCGAAAGCCAGCACGTCGAGCGAAGCAAAGCCGGTGGTCTGTGCCAGCAGTGCACCCGCCGCACCCGCGATGCCGGCGGCCACGGTGTAGACCACGGCGAGCCGCGACACCACCGGGATACCGATGGCCATGGCGCGCAGCCGGTTGTCGCGGATGGCCTTGAGCGTGGCACCGAAGGGCGAATGCACGATGCGGCGCATCACGAGGAACAGCACGAGCATCACGGCCAGCGAGTACCAGGCAGCCGTGCGGCCATACAGGTCGAACTCGAACAGGCCGAGCACGGGCCCCATCACCACGCCCTGCAGGCCATCGGCGCCGCCCGTGAGCCAGTCGAGCTTGTTGGCCAGTTCCAGCAGCAGCAGCGCGGTGCCCAGCGTGACCATGAGCCGCGTGAGGTCGCTGCCGCGCAGGATCGTCACGCTGGCCACGAGGCCGAGCAAGGCCGACAGCACGGTGGCGAACACGAGGCCGACGGTCGGGTCGGGCATGACGAGCTTGGCGAACAGCGCGGCGGCATACGCACCGAAGCCGAAGAAGGCGGCATGGCCGAGCGACACGATGCCGGTGTAGCCGAGGATCAGGTCGAGCGACATCGCGAACAGCGCGACGATGGCGATCTCGTTGACCAGCAGCGAATGCGAGGGCACGAGCAGCGGCAGCGCGAAGGCCACCGCCCAGATCACGAACTCCCAGGGCCGCCAGCGCGCGGTGCGCAGCAGGGCCGATTCATGGGCAGGTGCGCTCATTTCAACGGCCTCCCTTGCGGGTGAAGAGCCCTTGCGGCCGCCACATGAGGATCAGGATCATGAGCAGGTAGACGGTGAACGCGCCCATCTTCGGAATGAAGTACTTGCCGGCCACGTCGGCAATGCCGAGCAGCAGCGCGGCGGCGAGCGGCCCGGTGATCGACGAGGTGCCGCCGACCGAGACCACGATGAGGAAATAGATCATGTACTTGAGCGGGAAGGTCGGATCGAGCCCGAGGATTTCCGCACCCAGCGCGCCGCCCAGCCCCGCGAGCCCCGAGCCCACGGCAAAGGTCAGCAGGAACACGATGTTGACGTTGATGCCCAGGCCGGCGGCCACGCGCGGGTCGTCGACGGCGGCGCGCAGGCGGCTGCCGAAGCGCGTCTTCGAGAGGATGAGCTGCAACACCACCGTGAGCACGGCGCACACGGCGATGATGAAGATGCGGTAGTGGCCCATGCCCAACAGGAACGCGCCGTCGCCGAATTCGCTGCGCCCGCGCAGCCACTCGGGCAGCTGCAGGTTCTGCTGCGACGAGCCGACGAAGTAGTCGACGGCCGCGACGGCCATGAACGCCAGGCCGATGGAAAAGAGCACCTGGTCCAGGTGCGGCTTGCCGTACATCGGCCGGTAGAGCGTGCGCTCCAGCAGCGCGCCGGCGAGTGCGACGACGATGAACGCGAGCGGCAGGCAGGCCAGGAACGGCACGCCGAACTTCTGCATCGCGAACACGGTGAGGTAGCCACCCGCCATGGCAAAGGCACCGTGCGCGAGGTTGATGAAGTTCATCAGCCCGAGCGTCACGGCCAGCCCCACGGCAAGGACGAAGAGCAGCATGCCGTAGGCGATGCCGTCGAAAAGAATGGTCAACATGTCAGCGATTCAACAGCTTGCGCGCACTGCGGTTTCTTCGGGGAACACCGAGGAACCGGCTTTGCCGGGCCTCGGGAGTCGCCCCCGGCAGGGGGAAGGCGCGCGCGACACGGAGTGCGCGCAGCCTGGGGGCGGGTTTGATTACTTCGCCTTGCCCGGGTCCTTCACGCCCTTGAGCACGTCGAACTCGACGTTGTAGAGCTGCCCATCCTTCTTTTCAACCTTGCGCAGGTACACGTCCTGCACGATGTCGCGCGTCTGCGCATCGATCAGCACCTGCCCGCGCGGGCTCTCGAAGACCTGGCCCTTCATGGCCGCCAGCAGCGCTTCGCCGCCGCCCTGGCCCTTGGTGGCCTTGAGGGCTTCGTAGATCACGCGCATGCCGTCATAGCCGCCCACGGCCATGAAGTTGGGGCGCATCTTGGGGTTGGCTTTCTGGAAGGCCTCGACGAACTTCTTGTTCAGCGCCGAGGGGTGCGCGGCCGAGTAGTGGTGCGAGGTGACCACGCCCAGCGCGCCGTCGCCCATGTCGTTCAGCTGATCGTCGTCGGTCACGTCGCCGGTGGCGATCATCTTGATGCCGGCCTTGTCCATGCCGCGCTCCAGGAACTGCTTCATCACCGCCGCGCCCGCACCCGAGGGCACGAAGACGAACAGCGCGTCGGGCTTGGCGTCGCGCACCTTCTGCAGGAACGGCGCGAAGTCGGGGTTGCGCAGCGGCACGCGCAACTTTTCGAGCACCTTGCCGCCATTCAGCTGGAAGCGCTCGCTGAAGAATTTTTCGGCGTCGTTGCCCGGGCCGTAGTCGGCGACGAGCGTCACGACCGTCTTCACGCCGTTCTTGGGCGCCCAGTCGCCCATCACCACCGACACCTGTGGCAGCGTGAAGCTGCTGCGCACGATGTAGGGCGAGGCCTCGGTGATGCTCGAAGTGGCCGCGGCCATCACCACCTGCGGCGTCTTGGACTGCGTGGCCAGCGGCGCGGCGGCCAGCGCGGCCGGCGTGACGCCAAAGCCCGCGATCACGTTCACCTTGTCGTTGACGATGAGCTCCTGCGCGAGGCGCTTGGTGACGTCGGGCGTGGCCACGTCGTCCTTGACGATCAGCTCGATCTTCTTGCCGGCCACGGTGTCGCCGTTCTGGGCCATGTAAAGACGCGCTGCCGCTTCGATCTGCCGGCCGGTGGAGGCTTGCTGCCCCGTCATCGGCAGGATGAGGCCGATCTTGAAGGTGTTGCTGGTCTGCGCGCTGGCCAGCGGCAGGGTGAGCGCGGTGGCAAGCGCAATCGCCGAAAGGCCGGCGGTCTGGATGAGATGGCGTCTTTGCATGGAGTTTTCCTTTGAGGGGCGGAACGCGAAACCGGGCATATTTTGAACAATTCGCAACAACTGACGCAGCAGGCAATCACCTACCCGCCGCGCAGCGCGGCACTTTGTTGCGCGATCAATCGAATGGTTGCGCGATGATCGCGCAACCGATGTTTTCAGCAGTCGGGACGGTAGGCGGAGTCGAGCGTGAGCGTACCCACGGCGCGTGACACGCAGGCGCAGATGCGCGTGGTCGCCTGCTTCTCGTGCGGGCTGAGGAACACGTCGCGGTGATCGACTTCGCCGTCGACCGCGAGCACATCCATGGCGCACAGGCCGCACTCGCCGCGCTTGCAGTCCGACAGCGTCTGCACGCCGGCCGCATCGAGCGCGTCGAGCAAGGTGCAGTCGGCCGGCACGGTGATCGACAGGTCGTGGCGGGGAATGCGCACGGTGAAGGCCTGCGTGGCGAGCCGCCCACTGCTGCCGAAGGTTTCGAAGCGCAGGTCGGCGAGCGGCCGGCCGGCCGCGGCCCACGCGCGCTTGACGGCTTCGAGCATCGGCACCGGGCCGCAGGTGTAGAGCTGGCCGCCGGGCGGCAGCGCGGCGATGGCGGCGTCGAAGTCGATGGGCGCGGCGCCTTCGTGCGCCCGCACGCCGGCTTCGCCCAATGCGTCGCGCAAGGTGTCGAGGTAGCCGAACTCGCCTGCATGGCGCGCGCCGTACAGCATGGCCACCGGCACGCCACGGCGTTGCGCCAGTGCGCCCAGGCGCTGCGCCATCAGCACCAGCGGCGTGATGCCGATGCCGCCGGCCACCAGCAGGTAGCCGGGCGCCGCGAGGTCGAGCGGAAAGTGGTTCTGCGGCGCGCTCACCTGGAGCCGGTCGCCCACGGCCAGGCGCCACATCGCACGCGAGCCGCCACGGCCGTCGTCCAGCCGCTTGACGGCGATGCGCCAGCAGCTGCCGTCGCCCTCGCCCACCAGCGAGTAGGAGCGCGTCTGTATGCGGCCCTGCTCGGTCATCACCTGCACCTGCAGATGGGCGCCGGGCTCGTGCGCAGCGACGAAGTCGGCGTCGGGGCGCAGCGTGAATTCGCGCACGGTGGGCGTGACGTCGCGCAGCGCCACCACCTGCGCCTGCATCCATTGAAGATCGCTTTTCATCGGGGGAACACCAGCAGGAAAGAAGGAAAGAAGAAGGTCGTCGGTCAGCCGCGACGGCGGATCAGTTGCACGCCCGGCAGCGGACGCTGCTCGGCACTCGGCGTGCCGTGCAACGCCTCGCGCAGGTTGCGCCGCGCAATGCGGCTGTGCTCGCGCATCAGTGCCTCGGCGCGCGAGCCCTCGCCGGATTCGATGGCGTCGAGCACCTGCAGGTGCTGGTCCTGCGCAATCACGAGCATGTCGCGCGCGGCCGGCGAATTGGCCTGCACGATGACGAAGCCCGAGGGCGAGGCGAACGGCAGGTTGACCACGCGTTCGAGCTGCTGCGCGATGACGGGGCTGCCCGCCATCTCGCACAGCAGCGCATGGAATTTCTCGTTGTGCGTGACGTAGCGCGAGAAGGCCGCGTCGTCGAGCGCGGGCTCGCGCAGCAGCTCGTCGATGCGCAGGAGGCAGGCGCGCGCTTCGCGCAGCACCACGGGCGCCGCGCCGCGCTCGGCCGCCAGCCGCGCCACCAGGCCTTCGAGCGTGCCGCGCAGCTCGATGGCATCGGCCACGTCGCGCTCGGAAAAGGTGCGCACCGCGTAGCCGCCGTTGGGCAGGGCTTCGAGCAGGCCCTCCTGCTCCAGCCGCATGAGCGCGCTGCGCACCGGCGTGCGCGACACGCCGAGCTGTTCGGAGATGGCGACCTCGGCAATGCGCGNNNNGTTCGCCCGCCAGAATCATTTCGCGCAGCCGCAGCTGCGCCTTCACGGCCTGCGAACTGCCACTGTCGCCGGGCTCGGCGGAAGTCATGGGGGCGACCTTCATCAAGCGGCCTGTTTCTCTTCGACAGGGCGGATCGGGATCGCGGCGCGCGCGGGCCGCTCCTTCTCGATCATGCGGTCGATGAGGCGGCGCGCCCACATCGAGCCGGCGTCGATGTTGAGGTTGTAGAACTGGTGATCGGGGTGCTCGTCGATGGCTTTCTGCTGCGCCTCGAGCACGATCTCGTCCTCGCGGAAGATGCCCGACACGCCCTCGCGCAGTTCGTGCGTGAGGCGCTGTTCGCCCAGGCAGTAGTTGCGCGCGAAGGCCCAGAAGTACAGGCAGGTCTTGTCGGTCTCTGGCGTGATGGTGTTGAGCACGTAGCCGTTGACGCCCTTGCTGCGGTCACCGGGGTTGCTGCCCGACGGCACTGCGCCGCTGCCTGCCTCGGCCACGCCGACGTCGATGTTCACGGTGCACGGCCCTTCGAAACG
The DNA here is from genome assembly GCF_001426505.1 of Variovorax sp. Root473. Classification (GTDB taxonomy): domain Bacteria; phylum Pseudomonadota; class Gammaproteobacteria; order Burkholderiales; family Burkholderiaceae_C; genus Variovorax. Next base: position 92,100 of record NZ_LMEV01000019.1, on the reverse strand, counting down.
GATGATCTGCCAGCGGTCGACCTTGCCCGTGTAGCCGCGCGCATGGCGGATCTGGTTGCCCCAGAACGGCGGCGCGTCGATGTTCTCCATCCAGCGGGTGACGGTGGCCGAGCGGTCGCCGTGCGTGGCGACGAAGGGCGCCTCGGCGACCTCGCGATTGCCGATCGACGAGCCGTGCACGAAGGTCTCGTGCGTGAGGTCCATGAGGTTGTCGACCACGAGCCGGTAGTCGCAGTTCACGCGGATCATCTTGCCGTCGCCGGCCCAGGCGGGGTCGTCGTTCCAGTGCATGTCGGGCACGAGCGCAGGGTCGGCCTTGGCCGGGTCGCCGGGCCAGATCCACACGAAGCGGTGCTTCTCGACCACCGGAAAGCTGCGCACGCAGGCCGAGGGGTTGAGCGTTTCCTGGCTCGGCATGTGGGTGCAGCGGCCCTGGCTGTTGTAGACCAGGCCGTGGTAGCCGCAGACCAGCTCGTCACCCTCCAGGCGGCCCAGCGACAGCGGCATCAGCCGGTGCCAGCAGGCGTCTTCGAGCGCGGCCACCTGGCCGTCGGTACGACGGAACAGCACCAGCTTCTGGTTGCAGATCGTGCGCGGCAGCAGCGCGCGACGCACTTCCACGTCGTAAGCGGCGGCGTACCAGGCGTTGAGCGGAAAGGTCGTCGTGGTCGTCTTCATGGATACTCAATGTATACAGAAAATAGATGAATTCCATCGCACAACCCCTTATTCGAGGGTAATTACTGAGTCAATCGTATACAAACAAGACTCGCGCGAAGGCGATAGGATTCCGCTCGTTCACAGTCACGACGGAGTTCATTCCATGTCCCAGCATGCCGCCCTGCCCGCCCGCTACGACCACGTGGGCAGCTTCCTGCGCCCCCAATACCTGCTCGAAGCCCGCGAACAGAAAGCCAAGGGCCAGATCACGCCCGAGCAATTGCGCAAGGTCGAAGACAAGGCCATCACCGAGATCGTCCGCTTCCAGGAAGACATCGGCCTGAAGAGCATCACCGACGGCGAGTTCCGCCGCACCTACTTCCACATCGACTTCCTCGACCAGCTCGGCGGCGTGAAGACCGACATCCCGGTCACCATCCGCCGCCCCGACGGCACCGAGGAGCTGGCGCCGCCCGCGATGCGCGTGATCGACAAGGTGCGCCACGTCAAGGACATCCAGCTCGCCGACTTCCAGTACCTCAAGAGCCAGGTGTCGGCCGGCCGCACGCCGAAGGTGACCATTCCTTCGCCGACGATGCTGCACTTCCGCGGTGGCCGCGCCGGCATCAGCAAGGACGCGTACCCCGAACTCGACCCGACCTTCTACGACGACGTGGCCCAGGCCTACGGCGACGAGCTGCGCTCGCTGGCCGCCGCCGGCTGCACCTACGTGCAGATGGACGACACCAACCTCGCCTACCTGTGCGACGAGCACATGCGCGAAGCCGCCCGCAAGCGCGGCGACGACCCGAACGAGCTGCCGCACCGCTACGCCGCATTCATCAACAAGGTGGTGGCGCAGAAGCCGCCGGGCATGCTGCTGGCCATGCACCTGTGCCGCGGCAACTTCAAGAGCACGCACGCCGCCGCCGGCAACTACGAGCCCGTGGCCGAGGCGCTGCTGAAAGAGATGGACCTGGACGCCTACTTCATGGAGTACGACGACGCGCGCTCGGGCGACTTCAAGCCACTGCGCTACCTGCCCAAGGGCAAGACCGTGGTGCTCGGCCTCGTGACCACCAAGTTCGGCGAGATGGAAGACAAGGACGAGCTCAAGCGCCGCATCGAGGACGCCAGCAAGTACGCCTCGCTCGACCAGCTCGCGCTGTCGCCGCAATGCGGCTTCTCCAGCACGGTGCACGGCAACAACATCGCCGTCGAAGCGCAGCGCAACAAGCTGCGCCTGGTCGTCGAAACCGCGCAGGAAGTCTGGGGCTCGACCTGACGCGCGGTTTCTGTTGAAGTCGGGGGCATGACGACGACCACACGCCTCTACTCCGGCCCCCTCAGCATGTTCGGCGCCAAGGCCGAGATCGCGGCACGCGAGAAAGGCGTGCGCTTCGAGCTCGTGATGGTGCCCTTCACCACCGACGACGCCTACGAGCCCAAGCACCCCGAGGTGCTGCGCGTGAACCCGGTGAAGCAGCAGGTGCCGGTGCTGGTCGACGAGGAGGTCGCGCTGTTCGATTCGACACAGATCTTCGAGTACCTCGAAGACCGCTACCCGCAGCCCGCGCTGTGGCCCGAAGGCATTGCCGGCCGGGCCCGCGCGCGGCAGCTGGAGCAGAAGTCGGACGAGGTGTTCTTCCCCAACGTCGTCAAGCTCTTCGGCCTGCAGGACGCCATGCAGAGCGCCCCGGCCGTGGCCGCATGCGCCGCCTGCGCGCGCTTCTACGAAGAGCTGGAAGGCCTGCTCGCCACGCGCGAACACCTGGCCGGCCCGTACTCCTTTGCCGACATCGCCTTCTACATGGCCCACGTGTTCGCCGACCGCAAGGGCGCCGGCATGACTCAAGCCACGCCGCGTCTCGTGGCCTGGCGCGACCGCGTGGGCACGCGGCCCGCCGTGCGCGCGGTGGTCGATCCGATGATGCGGTTCCTGGCATCGCAAGGACGCGGCGTGCCGGCCTTCCTTCAGCGCTGAGCGGGCACCGAGGCCTCACCCGCCCCATGCCGGACACCGCCTTCGACTGGCTGCCCTCTCCTTCACAGCATTTTCTTGCCGTCACTTTCGCGTTGCTGGTCTATGTGCTGACCACGCGCACGCGGCGCGAGCAGCGCGCGCCCACCACCGCCATCGCGTGGGTCATGGGGCTGGTGCTGATGCCCTACGTGATCCTGCCGATGTACCTGCTGTTCGGCCAGCGCAAGCTGCGCCCGGCGGGTGCGCCCCGGCCGCCGCGTTCGATGCCGCCGGGCCACTGGGCGGCCGACCTCATCGAGAGCTTCGGCCTGGCGCCACCGGGGCGCTGCGCGATCCGCATGCATGCCGACGGCGAAGCCGCGCGCGAGGCGCTGTTCGAGGTGATCGCCGGCGCGCGCGAACGCATCGACGTGTGCACCTTCATCATCGGCGACGACGCGCTCGGCCACGCCGTGCTGACACGGCTTGCGCAGCGCGCGCGAGAAGGCCTCAAGGTGCGCGTGCTGCTCGACGGCTTCGGTGCGCTGTCGCTGCCGCGCCATCACTTCGACCGGCTGCGCGCGGCCGGCGGCGAGGTGGCGGTATTCCGCCCCTTCTTCAGCCTGCGCCGCATCGGGCCGCGCAACCTGCGCAACCACCGCAAGCTCACCATCGCCGACGACCGCTGGCTCTGGTCGGGCGGACGCAACCTCGCGGGCGAATACTTCACCGGCAACGCCACCCATCCCGAAGCCTGGCACGACCTCTCTTTCGACCTGCAGGGCAGCGTGGCCGCCGCCGCGGCGCGCCAGTTCGACCACGACTGGAGCTCGGTGCGCGGGCGCAAGGCGCGCGCCGTCACCGCCGACGACGTGGCGGCAGGCCCCGGCTGCGCGATGGCCCAGTTCCTGCCGAGCGGCCCCGACCAGACCGAGGACACAGCGCATGCGTTGCTCATCGACGCCTGCTTTCGCGCCGAGCACCGGCTGCTCGCGATCACGCCCTACTTCGTGCCCGGCGACGGCCTGCGCGACGCGCTGCGACTGGCCGCGCGCCGCGGCGTGCAGGTGACCGTCGCGATGCCCGCGCAATCGAACCACCGCCTCGCCGACTTCGTGCGCGCACGCGCCATGCGCGACCTGGCGCGCGCGGGCGTGAGCTTTCGCATGCTGCCCTTCATGGCGCACGCCAAGGCCGTGGTGGTCGACGACGAACTCGCGATGTGCGGCTCGATCAACCTCGACCTGCGCAGCCTGCTGCTGAACCACGAGGCGGCGGTGGTGTTCTACGGCCGCGACGACATCGAATGGCTGGCCGAATGGATCGAGACCACCGCCTCGGCCGGCGAGCCCTACCGCGCGCGGCGCCCGGGGCTGCTGCGCGACGTGGCCGAAGGGCTGCTGCTGACGGTTGCGTTCCAGCTGTAGACGGGCAGTGCATCGCTCAAGATGCACGAATGCAACATAATTGCAACTAATTGAACATTCACACTAGAATCGCCACCGGTTCCGGTGGATGACCGTTCTTCCGGAGCCCCCTGCATTGCGGGGCAGCCCGCTCCGGCCCGGCCTCACGGGGCCCACTGAAGCGCCATTCGTACCGCCCTTTTCGTGAGAAAGTGCCCAAATAACAGGCACCACTACAGCGAGGCCAGTTCCCTTCCTACGAGCCCAGAAATTAAGATAAAGGTTCACTGATTGTTGCCACATCGTGGGGAGGAATGAGCGGTCCGCCCGCCCTCCGCACTGAATGAGCAACCCGTAGTCCCCGCACTTCAGAAGCATCGGCGTCCGTCAGGGCGTATCGCCTTCGGCGACCTCGATGCGATGCAGGCGCGTGACCGGCAAAGGCGGTCGCCGCGGGGTCTGTGCGCTGGGCGCCGGGCGACACCTTCGCGCGGCCCGAAGCGGTCCCCTTTGTTGTCGATCACTGCCGGACTCCCCTGAGCACGGGGAGAAAAATCGATGCCTTTCATTGATTCGCTGCTGGCGCTCGCGCGCCGGCTGGGCGCAGCCTTGCCCGTCGTTTTGGCCTTGCTGCTGCCGTTGTCCGCTGCCCCGACCTGGGCGGCCATGAACGAAGTCGGCCGCGCCACGCCGAGCGTGCACCGCCTGCGCTTCTTCATCGACCCGCAACTGGCGGCCGACATCGGCGCGCCCGAGGCCGGCCGACGGCTCGCGCAGTACGTGGCCGACCTCAACACCGTGTTCCAGCGCGAAACGGTGCGCAGCTTCGCCTTCGACCCCGCGAAAGACCTGCAGATCGTCGCGCCCGGCGCGGCACCGCCCTGCGGCTTCAACGGCGTGGCCGGCGGCGAGATCGTGCTGTGCGTCGGCCCCTCCAAGCGCGGCTACAGCCACGGCGGCCTGACCACGAGCACCACCTTCCCGCCCACCGGCGTGACGTGGAACCTGAACTGGACCGCCATCCACGACCCGCTGCGCCTGTCGCGTGTCATCACCGCCGCCGCGCCCGAGTCCACCGAGAAGGACTACCTCGGCCGCCAGCTCAAGACCCTGCTGCACGAGCTGGAGCACGTGTTCGGCGCCGGTTCCGGCGAGTACTACAACGCGACCGCCATTGCCGACACCACCGAAGCCGCGCCCGCCAGCGACCTGGCCATCGTGAAGCACACCGACCGCTACTGGTGGACGCGCCAGCACTGGCGCCTCGACCCGCTGCTGGGCACCGTGTTCGAGCCACGCTACGACCCGGCCGCCAACCGCGTCGCCACGCTCGGCCTGATCCGTTTCACCGAAGGCACCAAGGCGCAGATCAACACCGACTGGCGCGACTGGCCCAAGCTCGGCAGCTCGAAGTTCATGGCCGCGACCCCCGCCACGCAGGTGCGCGTGACCGAGCGCGAGAGCGGCGCTGCGCTGGCCGGCGCGCCCGTCTCGGTGTGGCGCGACCCCGGCGCCGGCAAGCCGCTGGAGCCGATCGCGCAAGGCACGACCAACGCCGAAGGCCGCTTCGTGTTCGACTGGCGCTGCGGCTTCAGCTGCTTCGCCGTCGGCAAGACCACGCTGCTCGTGAAGGCGCAGGCCCCAGGCCGCGCACCGGGCGCGACGTGGTTCACCATCTTCGATGCCTTCGAACAGAAGGCGGTGCAAGGGCTCGCGACCTTCACCATCGACCTGCCGCTGGGCGTCCCCGACAGCCAGAAGCCGGCCGTGTCGCTGGCCGCACCCGCGATGGCGATCGTCGGCCAGCCGGTGGCGCTCGCGCCCGTGGCGGTCGACAACGTCGGCGTCTTCGGCGTGAAGGTGATCGGCACCGACAGCCTGCCGCTGTGCACCTTCACCGCCCCGCCCTACACCTGCCAGTGGACGCCGACCGCGCCGGGCGTGCAGGTCGTCCGCGTGATCGCCATCGATGCCGCGGGCAATGCGGAGGTTGCGTCGGCGCAGGTGATCGTGCGCGCGCCGGCCGACACCACGGCGCCGACCGTGACGCTGACCGTGCCGCAGATGGCGACGGCCGCGCCCGGCCTGCCGGTGCGGCTGTCGGGCACCGCATCGGACGACACCGGTGTCGCCGAACTGGCCTTCATCGTCGATGGCAAGACCGTCTGCGCGCTGCGCGCCGCGTCCTACGCCTGCAGCTGGACACCCGCACGCGCAGGCCTGGCGAACATCGAGCTGCGCGCCACCGATGCGGCAGGCAACGTGGCCACCGCCGCGGCCACCGCGCGCGTCGGCGCGGAACTGCGGCCCGAAGACCTGTAAGAGGTAGCGCTCAACGCCGGTTCGTGAAGCTGGCGTTGCCCAGCCCGGTGCCGATGGTCAGCACGCCCCAGCGTTGCACGTCGCGCATGAAGGGCAACTCGCTCAGGCCCTGCACCACCGCGTCGTTGTGCATGAGCACCAGCGTCGGCCCCGAGCCGATGATCGGCAGGCGCTGCCACAGCGCGGCCGGCAGGTGGAAGGCATGGCTCTCCCAGTCGCCCGGCAGGTTCTGCGCACCGCGCGCGATCGAGCCGTCGGAGCGAATGAGCCCCGGGCAACCGATGCCGATGAAAGGCGCGAGCCGGATCTTGTGGCGCTCGGCGTAGATCACCATGTCTTCGAGCATGTCGGCGATGCGCTCGACCATGTGGCTGCGGTTCGGGCCGTCGTCGGCATGGCGCCATTTCTCGCGCCGGACCACTTTGGCGCGCGAGAAGTCAGGCGCCTTGCGATGGCGCGTCTTCACGATGCCGCAGCGCACGTTGGTGCCGCCGATGTCCACGGCCAGGATCGCGTCGTGCCCCTTCAACAGCGCCGGCGGCGTGAGGTGCACCCAGCCGATCAGCCCGCCATCGTCGACGTTGTGCGACAGGCGGCCCAGTTGCACATGAACGCCCAGGTCTTCGAGCATCGCGCCCGCCTGCAGGATCGCGCGCTCTCCCACGTCGCTTTCGGGAAAGCCACCGCCCACTACGATGCGCTGCACCTTGCGCCACGAGGGCTGTCGCATGAAGCGCTGGATCACGAGGGCCAGCTCCTCGGCGAACTCCTCGATGGCGCCGTGCATCACGTCGGCGGCGGCGGTTGCGGTTTTCCCCTGCAGCACACGGTCGAGCTCCTTCTTGCTCAGGTCGCGCGAATGGGTTCCGCCCAACGGGTCGCGCCCAGCCTTGCGGCGGCGCTTGCGCCAGCGCTCGAGCAGCTCGCGAAACGCCGTCTGACTGGCCTGGTCGCCGACGAAGCCGTCCTTGTCGCGCAGCTGCAGGCTGTAGCCGTCCACGCGCAGGCCGGGCAGCTCGCGCAGGCCATGGATGTCGGGACCGGGGAGCGCGTGCTTGGTTTTCTTCATGACGGCCACTATGGGTCGCTGCGCGCCTGTGGCGCATCGGCTGCGCGCACCACGGCGTGTAGGAGGCGAACGGGTACGGCTGGCGCGGCGATGCCGATACACTGGCCCGGATGCACCTGCTTCGCAGCTTCTGGCGTGCCGCCCTGTGGCTTCCCGCGATGCTCTGGCTGGCCACCGCGCCCTGCGCGCAGGCCGCCGACGAGACCTTGCGCGTCGGCTCCAAGCGCTTCACCGAGTCGTACATCCTGGCCGAGGTGCTGGCGCAGACCGCTGCGCCGCACACCGCGTCGCCGCCCGTCATCCGACAGGGCCTGGGCAACACGGCCATCGTCTACGAGGCGCTTCGCTCCGGTGCCATCGACCTGTATGCCGAATACACCGGCACCATCGCACTCGAAATTCTCAAGGGCTCGCCCGCCGACACGCGCGAGGCGATGAACGCCGCGCTCGCACCGCTCGGCCTCGGCGTGGCGATTCCACTGGGCTTCAACGACGGCTACGCGCTGGCCGTGCGCGCTGCCGATGCCGACAAGCTGGGACTGCGCACGCTGAGCGATCTGGCGAAGCACTCCGAGTTGCGCATTGGGCTGTCGAACGAATTCATCGGCCGCGCCGACGGCTGGAAAGGCCTGGCCGCGCGCTACGGCTTCACGCAGACGCCCACCGGGCTCGACCACGGCCTGGCCTACGAGGCGATGACGGCCAGGCAGATCGACGCCATCGACATCTACACCACCGACGCCAAGATCGACCACCTCGGCCTGCGCGTGCTCCAAGACGACAAGCGGTACTTTCCGCGCTACGACGCCGTGGTGCTCTACCGGCTCGACCTGCCGACGCGGCTGCCGAAGGCCTGGGCCGCATTGCAGGCGCTCGAAGGCAAGATCGACGAGCACGCCATGATCGCGATGAACGCGCGCGCCGAATTGCAGGGCGTGCGCTTCGACACCATCGCGCGCGACTTCCTCGCCGGTGCCACCCAGGACGGCAAGACACCACCGAGCGCCGCGCGTGGCTTCACCGCCAAGCTCTTCGGCCCCGACCTCTGGCCGCTCGCGCGCCAGCATCTGCTGCTGGTGGCGGTGTCGGTCGGCGTCGCCATCCTCGTCGGTGTACCGCTGGCGATCCTGGTGTTTCCGCACCTGCGGTTGCGCGCCGTGGTGCTGGGCTTTGCGAGCGTGATGCAGACCGTGCCCTCGCTGGCGCTGCTGGCGGTGTTGATCTCGCTGCTCGGCGCCATCGGCGCCCTGCCCGCGCTGATCGCGCTCACGCTGTACTCGCTGCTGCCGATCATGCGCAACACGGTGACCGGACTCACCGAAGTGCCGCACGGCCTGCGACTGGCCGGCACCGCGCTGGGCATGACGCCGCCGCAGAGCCTGCGCTTCGTGTTGATGCCGCTGGCACTGCCCACGCTGCTGGCGGGCGTGCGCACCGCCACGGCCATCGCCATCGGCACCGCGACCATCGCGGCCTTCATCGGCGCAGGCGGCTTCGGCGAACGCATCGTGACGGGTCTGGCGCTCAACGACCGCGAGCTGTTGATGGCCGGCGCGTTGCCGGCTGCTGCGATGGCACTCGTCAGCGAGGGCATCTTCGAGCTGATCGAGCTCTGGATGCGGCGCCGTCGCCGGGCGCCGCCGTCCTCGCTGCCGCCAGCCTGACGGGTTCTCAGGCCAGCGTGTAGGCCGTCTTCACCGTGGTGAAGAACTCCTGCGCGTACTTGCCCTGCTCGCGCGGGCCGTAGCTCGATCCCTTGCGGCCACCGAAGGGCACGTGGTAGTCCACCCCCGCCGTCGGCAGGTTCACCATCACCATGCCCGCCTGGCTGTGGCGCTTGAAGTGCGTGGCGTACTTCAGCGAGGTGGTCGCGATGCCGGCCGACAGGCCGAACTCGGTGTCGTTGGCCGTGGCCAGCGCTTCCTCGTAGTCCTTCACGCGGATCACGCTCGCCACCGGGCCGAACACTTCCTCGCGGTTGATGCGCATGTGAGCGGCGGACTCGCTGAACAGCGCCGGCGACATGTAGTAGCCGTCGGTCTCCAGCTTCAGCAGCTCGCCGCCGGCTGCCAGCGTGGCGCCTTCGTCCTTGCCGATGGCGACGTATGCCATGTCCTGGTCGAGCTGCGACTTCGACGACACCGGGCCCACGTCGGTGCCCTGCGCGAGCGCGTCGCCGACCTTGATCTTCGCCATGCGCGTCTTCATCGCCTCGATGAACTTCGGGTAGATGCCCTCGGTCACGATGAGGCGACTCGATGCCGTGCAGCGCTGGCCGGTCGAGTAGAACGCGCTTTGCACGCTGAGCTCCACGGCCTGTGCGAGGTCGGCGTCGTCGAGCACCACCTGCGGGTTCTTGCCGCCCATTTCGAGCTGCACCTTCTTGTGGTTCGTGACGCACTGCACTGCGATGTTGCGGCCCACGCCCACCGAGCCCGTGAAACTGATCGCATGGATGCCGGGGTGGTTGACCAGCGCATCGCCGATCACGCTGCCGCGGCCCATCACGAGGTTGAACACGCCGGCCGGAATGCCCGAGCGGCTGATGATCTCGGCCAGCGCCCAGGCGCAGCCCGGCACGAGGTCGGCGGGCTTGAGCACCACGCAGTTGCCGAAGGCCAGCGCGGGCGCGATCTTCCAGGCGGGAATGGCAATGGGAAAGTTCCACGGCGTGATGAGGCCGACCACGCCGACCGGCTCGCGCGTGATCTCGACGCCGATGTTCAGGCGCACCGAGGGCAGCAGCTCGCCCGACAGGCGCAGGCACTCGCCCGCGAAGAACTTGAAGATCTGGCCCGCGCGCGTGGCCTCGCCGATGCCTTCGGCCCGGGTCTTGCCTTCTTCGCGCGCCAGCAGCGTGCCGAGCTCTTCCTTGCGCGCGAGGATCTCGGTGCCGATCTTGTCGAGCGCGTCGGAGCGCGCCTGGATGCTGCCCGTCGCCCATGCGGGGAAGGCAGCGGTGGCGGCCGCCACGGCGGCATCGACATGGCCCTTGTCGCCCTGCGTGTACTGGCCCAGCACGTCGGCCAGGTTGCTGGGGTTGATGTTGGGGCTGTAGCTCTGGCCGGCCAGCCATTCGCCATTGATGAGGTTGTTGAATTCAGTCATCGTCGGTGTCCTTGTGTGCGTGTTGTGTTGTGAGGAGGTTGGAAAAGTCCCAAGGCTAGGTGGCGCCTTCGGACTCCACGTAAAGGGCGTACAGCGAATGGCTGGCGGCCATGTAGAGGCGGTTGTTCTTGGGGCCGCCGAACGTGAGGTTGGCACAGCGTTCGGGCAAGCGGATGAAACCGATGGGCTTGCCTTGCGAATTGAAGATCTTGACGCCATCGAGGTCTTCGGACTTCGCCTGCGGCTGATAGACCTTCATGCCGTTGCCGGCATCGACGGGTTCGGGCGCGACGGCGCCGTTCCAGCCCCAGCCCATCCAGAGGTTGCCGTCGCGGTCGACGCGAAAGCCGTCGAGCGCGGCGGCGCCCGTGCCGTCGATGAGCTTCACCTTGTTCGACACGCTGCCATCGGCCGCCACGTCGTAGCGCCAGAGGCTGCGGTTCGGCGTGCCTTTCCATTCAACGACATAGAGCTTCTTTTCGTCCGGCGAGAAGGCCAGGCCGTTCGGATTCACGAGGTCGGTGATCACCGCCGAGAGCTGGCCGTCGGGCGTGAGGCGGTACACGTTGGTCGTTGCCTGCTCGGGAGCGGCCTTCTCGCCTTCCCAGGTGCCCGAGATGCCGAAGAGCGGATCGGTGAACCACACGGTGTCGTCCGATTTCACGACCACGTCGTTCGGCGAATTCAGCCGCTTGCCCTGGTAGCGGTCGGCCAGCACGGTCGTGCGGCCGTCGGGCTCGGTGCGCACCACACGCCGCGTCACCGAGTGCTCGCAGCTGATGAGGCGGCCCTGCCGGTCGCGCGTGTTGCCGTTGCAGTAGCCGGCGTTCGCCTTGTGGACCTTGAACTCGCCGGTCTTTTCCTCGTAGCGCATGAGCCGGTTGTTCGGGATGTCGCTGCACACGAGGTAGCCCTCGCGCGGCAGGTACACCGGGCCCTCGGCCCAGCGCATGCCGGTACCGACCTGCTCGAGCGTGCTGCTGTAGATGCGGTACTTCGCAAAGCTGGGGTCGAGGATCAGCACCGAAGGGTCTGGGTAGCGCTGCTGCGGCTTGTAGGGAAACGACTGGGCGCCCGCGGCCGCAGCCACGGCGCCGAGTGCCGAGCCGGCCGCGGCCTGGAGCAGGCGACGGCGATCCATGTGCTTGTTCATTCAGTCTCCTTGAAGGTCGGGACGGTCGGCACGCAGCGTGCGCCGCAGGGCTCAGCGGACCATGCAGGGCCGCTTGTTGTCGAAGGTCCAGTTGGGAATCAGGAACTGCATCGCCTGCGCATCGTTGCGCGACCCGAGGCCGTGCTTCAGGTACAGCTGGTGCGCCTTCTCGACCTCGGCCATGTCGAGTTCGATGCCCAGGCCACCGCGCGTGGGCACCTGCACGAAGCCGCCCTCGATCTGCAACGGCGCCTTCGTGAGGCGCTGGCCGTCCTGCCAGATCCAGTGCGTGTCGATGGCCGTGACCTTGCCGGGCGCCGCCGCGGCCACGTGCGTGAACATCGCGAGCGACACGTCGAAGTGGTTGTTCGAATGCGAGCCCCAGGTCAGGCCCCAGGCCTGGCACAGCTGCGCCACGCGCACCGAGCCCTGCAGGGTCCAGAAGTGCGGGTCGGCCAGCGGAATGTCGACCGATTGCAGCGAGAGGCTGTGCACCATCTCGCGCCAGTCGGTGGCGACCATGTTGGTGGCGGTGGGCAGGCCGGTGGCGCGGCGGAACTCGGCCATCACCTCGCGGCCCGAGAACACGCCTTCGGCGCCGCAGGGGTCTTCGGCATAGGCCATCACGCCGTGCAGGTCGCGGCACAGGCGGATGGCGTCGGCCAGCAGCCAGCCGCCATTCGGGTCGAGCGTGACGCGCGCCTGCGGAAAGCGCGCGTGCAGCGCGCGGATCGCCTCGACTTCTTCTTCGCCGCGCAGCACGCCGCCCTTGAGCTTGAAGTCGGTGAAGCCGTAGCGCGCATGCGCGGCCTCGGCCAGCCGCACGATGGCCTCGGGCGTCATGGCCTCTTCGTGGCGCAGGCGGAACCAGTCGTTGTCGGCGTTCGGGTCGGTCTCGTAGGCCAGGTCGGTCTTCGTGCGGTCGCCCACGTAGAAGAGATAGCCGAGCATCTGCACCGCGTCGCGCTGCTGGCCTTCGCCGAGCAGCGCCGCCACGGGCACGCCCAGGTGCTGGCCCAGCAGGTCGAGCAGCGCGGCTTCGGCGGCGGTCACGGCGTGGATGGTCACGCGCAGGTCGAAGGTCTGCAGGCCACGCCCGCCGCTGTCGCGCGCGGCAAACGCGCTGCGCATGCGGTTGAGCACGGCGTTGTGGTTGCCGATGGGCTGGCCCACGATGAGATCGCGCGCGTCTTCGAGCGTCTGGCGGATCTTCTCTCCGCCCGGCACTTCGCCCACGCCGGTGTGGCCGGCGCTGTCGGTGAGGATCAGCAGGTTGCGCGTGAAGAACGGGCCATGCGCGCCGCTGAGGTTCATCAGCATGCTGTCGTGGCCCGCAACGGGCACGACGCGCATGGCGGTGACGACGGGCGCGCCCGACACGGCGGGGGAGGCAGCGGATTCAGGAGAGGTCATCTTCGGGCTCGGTGGCTCAGTCTGCAGTGATGTGGCGGGTGTCGATGAGCGTCTTCCATCGCGCCCATTCGCGCAACTGGAAAGCCGTGAAGTCTTCTGGGGTGCTCGCGACGATTTCCAGGCCCTGGTCGAGCATGCGTTTCTTCGTCTCGGGGTCCTGCATGGCGGCGATGACCGCGTCGCTCAGCTTCTTCTTGGTGGCAGGTGGCAGGCCCTTGGGCGCGGCCATGCCTTGCCACGAATAGACCTCGGCGCCCTTCACGCCGGCTTCGGCGAGCGTGGGCACGTCGGGCAGCACGGGCGAGCGTTTGTCGCCGGTGACGGCCAGCGCGCGCAGCTTGCCGGCGCGGATGTGCGGCAGCACGGCGTTCACGTTCTGGAACGAGAAGTCGACCTGGTTGCCCAGCAGGTCGTTCACCGCCGGCGCGCCGCCCTTGTAGGGAACGTGCACGCCTTCGGTCTTCGATTGCTGCCAGAAGAGTTCAGCCGACAGGTGGTCGGAAGATCCGTTGCCCGAGCTCGCGAACGAGACCTTGCCGGGCGTCTTGCGCAAGAGCGCGAGCACGTCGGCCACGGTGTGTTCGGGCCGCGCGACATTCGCCACGAGCACGTTGGGTGCCTGCACGGGCACGCTGATGTAGTCGAAGTCCTTGGTGGCGTCGTAGGGCACGCTCTTTTGCAGGTGCGGCGTGACGACGAAGGCGCCGAGCGACGACACGAGCAGCGTGTAGCCGTCGGGCAGTGCGCGCCGCACGAAGCCGGTGCCGATGGTGCCGGTGGCGCCGGGCCGGTTGTCGACCACGAAGCTGCCGCCGAGCTTGCCCTGCAGCTGCTGCGCCAGCGCACGCGCCACCATATCGGTGGAGCCGCCGGCGGGGAACGGCACGATGATCGTCACGGGTTTCTGCTGCGGCCATGTGTCGGCCTGTGCCGTGGCATGCAACGGCAGCAGCGCGGTGGCGGCGAGCGCGAGGCCCGCGGCCAGGAGGTGTTGTCTCTTCATCGATTGCGCTCCCGTCAGGTCGTGAGGCGCACGGCCTGGCGCGCGAGCAGCTTCCACTCGCCGCCCTGCTTCTGCCAGATGCCGAGGATTTTCAGCGCGACCTTGCCGGGCTTGCCCGAGTCGTTGGTGTCGGCCGCGAGCGTGTGGCGCACGATGGCGGTGTGGCCGTCGACCACCTTGATGGTCTGGTCGGTGATCGCGATGGTCACGAAGTCCGACTTGCGGTCGAGCAGGTCGGCGATGAAGCTGGCCTGCGTGTCGACCTTGCCGCCCGAATGGCCATAGCTCAGGTCGTCGGACACCAGCGCACGCAGGGCGGCCGGTGTCGGGTCGATCATGGCGACGCGCAACCGCTCGGCCGCGGCGGCCACGGCCGGTTCGGCCGAAGCACTGCTGCCGCCACCGCTGGCGGCGCAGCCGGCGAACACGGTGGTCGCCGCGGCGGCGAGAAGAAATTTCCTGATGAGCATGTCGTTGTCTCCTGTTGTTCTGTGGTGCGGTCGACTATTGCGATCAGTGCCGGCTTACTGCGGGCCGAGCGTGTCGATGAGCGCCTTCAGCGCGTCCATCTCGTCAGGCTTCAGGTCGGTCAGCGGTGCGCGCACGGGGCCAGCGTCGTGGCCGACGAGCTTGGCGCCGGCCTTCACGATGCTCACGGCATAGCCGGGCACGCGGTTGCGCAGCTCCAGGTAAGGCATGAAGAAGTTCTTCAGCAGGTGATGCTGCGTGGCCATGTCGTCGTTGGCGACCGCGTGATAGAAATCCATCGCCGTCTTCGGGATGAAGTTGAAGACCGCCGACGAGTACACAGGCGTGCCCATCGCCTTGTAGGCCGCGGCATACACCTCGGCCGTGGGCAGGCCGCCCAGGTAGGCGAAGCGGTCGCCCATCTTCTGGAAGATCGCGACCATCGCTTCGATGTCGCCCACGCCGTCCTTGAAGCCGACGAGGTTCGGGTTGCGCTCGGCCAGGCGGGCCAGCGTGTCGGGCTTGAGGCGGCTCGAGGCGCGGTTGTAGACGATGACGCCGAACTTCACGCTCTTGCACACGGCTTCCACGTGCGCAGCCAGGCCTTCCTGGCCGGCTTCGGTGAGGTAGTGCGGCAGCAGCAGGATGCCGTGCGCGCCCGCCTTTTCGGCGGCTTGCGCGCACTGGATGGCGAAGCGCGTGGGGCCACCGGCGCCGGCAATGATCGGCACCTTGCCGCGGCAGGTGTCGACGGCGGTCTGGATGATTTCGGGGTACTCGTCACCCGTCAGCGAGAAGAACTCGCCCGTGCCGCCCGCGGCGAACAGCGCGCTCGCGCCGTAGGGCGCCAGCCATTCGAGGCGCTGGACGTAGCCCTTCTTGTGGAAGTCGCCGTTGCTGTCGAAGTCGGTCAGCGGGAACGAGAGCAGGCCGGAGCCCATGATGGTCTTGAGTTCTTGCGGGTTCATCGGAAGTCGTCCAGTGAAAAATGAAAAAGAGAAATGAAGAAGAAGGGGTCGCTCAATCGAGCTTCAGGTTGGCCTGCTGGATCACCTGCGCCCAGCGCGCGCGTTCCTTGGCAAAGAACTGGTCCTGCTCGGGCGCGGTCATGGTCACGACCTCGGCGCCCTGCCCCGCCAGCCGTGCCCGGATGTCGGGCGTGCGGATGATGCGGACCAGTTCCTTGTTGAGCCGGGCGATCACCGCGTCAGGGGTGCCGCGCGCCGCGACCACGCCCTGCCATGTGCCCGACTCGTAGCCGGGAACGCCCTGCTCCGCGATGGTCGGCACGCTGCCGATGAGCGGCATGCGCGTCGACTTGGACACCGCGATCAGCTTGAGCTTGCCGCTCTGCACATGCGGGTAGGTGGCCAGCATGCCGTTCATCAGCACCTGCGTCTGGCCGGCGACGGTGTCGAGCACGGCCTGCACGCCGCCCTTGTAGGGCACGTACTCCCACTTGGCGCCGCTCTTGCGCTGCAACTCGACACCGGCCAGGTGCGCGGTGCTGCCGCTGGCGGTGACGGCGAAGTTGAGGTCGCTCTTCTTCGACAGCTCGACCAGTTCCTTCAGCGTGCTGGCCTGCACCGACGGATGCACCACCAGCAGGTGCGGCGAGTAGGCCAGCATGGCCACGCTGCGCAGGTCCTTCGACGGATCGAACGGCAGCTTGGGGTACAGCGACGGGCTGATGGCCAGCGCGCCGAGGTCGCACAGCATGAGCGTGTGGCCGTCGCCCGGTGCCTTGGCGAGCAGGTCGGCGCCGAGGTTGCCGTTGGCGCCCGCGCGGTTCTCGATGACCACGGGCTGGCCCAGCGCTTCGGACAGCGGCTGGCCGATGGCGCGCGCAATGATGTCCGACGAGCCGCCCGGCGGGTACGGCACGATGAGGCGGATGGGCTTGGAAGGCCAGGTGCCGCCCGCCCCTTGCGCGAAAGCGGGCAAGGGCAGGCTGACAGCCAGTGTGGTGGCGAGGGCGGCGCCGAGCGCGCCGCGTCGGTTGATGGTCATGGGTGCTGTCTCCTGAAGGTCGATGCGGGCATGCGTGGCCTCGATGGCGTCGCATGTTATCAGTCATCGTACAACTAGAGAATCAGCTTGTCCAGACTTGAGCCCTGAAAACTCAGGGCGAACTCAACGCGAAGGGGTGTTGTCGGACGAGGCGGCGCGGTTGCCGGCCGCCTCCGCCTTGGCTTTTTGCTGTTGCGCGGCTTCCTGCGCCATGCGCAGCCGCTCGCGGCTGTTGGTCAGGTGGATGCGCATCGCGGCGCGCGCCGACTCGGGGTCGCGGCGCGCAATGGCCGCATAGATTTCCTCGTGCTCGCGGTTCACGCGGCTGAGGTAGCTGCCGTCCTGCACACGGATCGCGCTGATGCGCGTGCGCGGGATGATCGTCGTTCCCAGGTGCCGCATGATGTCGGCGAAGTAAGGGTTGCCGGTCGACTGCGCGATCTCCAGGTGGAAGGCGAAGTCGGGCCCCACCGTGTCGCCGCCCACCGTGACGTTCTGCTCGAACGCATCGAGCGCCTGGCGCATGGCGACCAGCTGCTCGTCGGTGCGCCGGCTGGCGGCGAGCCCGGCGGATTCGGTCTCCAGGCTGATGCGCAGTTCGAGCACGGCAAGCACGTCGACCGAGGTCGCGATCTCGCCGGGATCGAGGCGGAACACGCCGCCCATGCCACCCGGTCGCGGCTGCAAAACGAAGGTGCCCACGCCGTGCAGCGTCTCGACCAGCCCACCCGCCTGCAGCTTCGACAGCGCCTCGCGCACCACGGTGCGGCTCACGCCGTAGGCCTGCATGATGGCCGACTCGGTCGGCAGCTTGTCGCCCGGGCGCAGCGACTGGCTGCGGATCTTCTCGCCCAGATCTTCCACCAGCCCGTGCGCCAGGCCGCGCGCGCGCTGGCGCGGCCGTCCCACGAAGGCGGCGCTGGCCGCCGGGTGGTCGGCGGTCGTTTTCTGAACCTCGGGATTACCCGCAGTCGGTTGGGCCA
Organism: Variovorax sp. Root473; assembly: GCF_001426505.1. Classification (GTDB taxonomy): domain Bacteria; phylum Pseudomonadota; class Gammaproteobacteria; order Burkholderiales; family Burkholderiaceae_C; genus Variovorax. The sequence continues at coordinate 74,542 of NZ_LMEV01000019.1, read as the reverse complement.
TGGCGACGATCATAATCCCCTCACAGTTGTACGACAACAGATAACTTATCACTTAAAAGTGGTGACACCGTTGTCCATTCCACACCCGCTTCCCTCACACCTCCCGAAGACATGTCGACGCCTGAAGCCTTCTCCCCCTCGCTCGGCCGCTTGCTGCTGACCGGCGCCGCCGGCGGTCTCGGCCGCGTGCTGCGCGAGCGGCTCGCACCGTTTGCGAACGTGATCCGCCTCTCCGACATCGCCGACATCGCGCCGGCCACGGGCGCACATGAAGAGGTCGTGCCCTGCGACCTGTCCAACAAGGCCGCGGTCGATGCGCTGGTGGCCGGCTGCGACGCCATCGCGCATTTCGGCGGCGTGTCGGTCGAGCGCCCGTTCGAAGAAGTGCTCGAAGCCAACATCAAGGGCGTGTTCAACCTGTACGAAGCCGCGCGCCGCCACGGCGTGAAGCGCGTGGTGTTCGCCAGCTCGAACCACGTGATCGGCTTCTACAAGCAGGACGAACACATCGACGCGCACGCCGCGCGCCGACCCGACGGCTACTACGGCCTCTCGAAGTCCTTCGGCGAAGACATGGCGCAGTTCTACTTCGATCGTTGGGGCATCGAGACGGTGAGCATCCGCATCGGCTCCTCGTTCCCCGAGCCGCTCAACCGCCGCATGATGAGCACCTGGCTCAGCTACCGCGACCTGACAACGCTGATCCAGAAGTCGCTCTTCACGCCGAACGTGAAGCACACGGTGGTCTACGGCATGTCGGCCAACCGCGACCTGTGGTGGGACAACGCCGCCGCCGCGCACCTGGGCTTCGTGCCGCAAGACAGTTCCGAGGTGTTCCGCGACAAGGTCGAGGCCCAACCGCCCGTCGCGCCCACCGACCCGAACGCCATCTACCAGGGCGGCGCCTTCACCGCGCAAGGCCCGTTCGGCGACTGACCGCGCCGCACCGCATGCAAGCCGAACTCGTTCTCGACGCGCGCAACGGCACGGGCGAAAGCCCGGTGTGGCTGGCCGCACAGCAGGCGCTGTACTGGGTCGATATTCCCGCGCGCACGCTCAACCGCTGGCACGCCGGCGAAGGCCATGCGACGTGGCAGGCCGATGAAATGATCGCCTGCATCGCACCGCGTGCCGGCCAGCCCGGCGAGTGGATCGCCGGCATGGAAAGCGGGCTGTTCTCGCTGCGCCCGCGCGCCGACGGAACGCTCGCGGCCACGCCGCTCGCTGCGGTGGCGCACGCTGCGCCGGGCATGCGCTTCAACGACGGCCGCTGCGACCGGCAGGGCCGCTTCTGGGCCGGCACGATGCTGCTGGACATGGCCGCGGGCGCGCGCATCGGCCGCCTGTACTGCTACGGCGCCGGCAACGACAGCGCGGCCCTGAAGCTGGACGATCTGATCGTGCCCAACGGCCTGGCCTTCAGCCCCGACGGCCGCACGATGTACCTGTCGGACTCGCACCCGAGCGTGCAGGCCGTCTGGGCCTTCGACTACGACACCGACACCGGCACGCCCCGCAACCGCCGCCTCTTCGTCGACATGCAGCCCCTGCCCGGCCGCCCCGACGGCGCGGCGATGGACATCGACGGCTGCTACTGGATCTGCGGCAACGATGCCGGCCTGGTGCACCGCTTCACGCCCGACGGCAGGCTCGACCGCTCGCTCGCCGTGCCGGTGAAGAAGCCCGCCATGTGCGCCTTTGGCGGGCCGAACCTGGACACGCTGTTCGTCACCTCGATCCGCCCCGGCGGCGTCGACCTGTCGGACCAGCCGCTGGCCGGCGGCGTGTTCGCGCTGAATCCCGGCGTGGCCGGGGTGCCCGAGCCGGCGTTCGCCGGCTGACCCCTTTTCTTTTTCACGACAACCACCAAGAGGACGAGACAAATGAAGCTCTACAAGACACTCATCGCACTTGCTGCCGGCGCGGCAGCCGCGTTGACCACGCTGGCTGCCGGCGCCACCGAGTTCCGCTCGGCCGACATCCACCCCGACGACTACCCCACGGTGACCGCCGTGAAGTTCATGAGCGAACGGCTCAAGGCGTTGTCCGGGGGCAAGCACAGCATCAAGGTCTTCAACAACAGCGCGCTCGGCAACGAGAAGGACACGATCGAGCAGACCAAGATCGGCGCGCTGCAGATGGTGCGCGTGAACATCGCGCCCATGAACAACATCTGCCCCGAGACGCAGGTGCCGACCATGCCCTTCCTGTTCCGCTCGGTCGAACACCTGCACAAGGTGCTGGACGGCCCGGTCGGCGAAGAGATTCTGAAGTCGTGCGAGAAGCAGGGCTTCGTGGGCCTGGCCTACTACGACAGCGGCGCGCGCTCGATGTTCACGGCCAAGAAGCCCGTGCGCAGCTTCGCCGACATGAAGGGCCTGAAGGTCCGCGTGCAGCAGTCCGACCTGTGGGTGTCGATGCTCGAGGCCATGGGCGCCAACGCCACGCCGATGCCCATGGGCGAGGTGTACACGGGCCTGAAGACCGGCCTCATCGACGCCGCCGAAAACAACTACCCCACCTACGAAAGCGCGCGCGCCTTCGAGGTCGCCAAGTACTACAGCAAGACCGAGCACTCGATGGCGCCCGAGATGCTGCTGTTCTCCAAGCGCGTGTGGGACAAGCTCTCCACCGAAGAGCAAGGCTGGCTGCGCCAGGCCGCCAAGGAATCGGTGCCCTACATGCGCAAGCAGTGGCAGGAGCGTGAGGTGAAGTCGCTGGCCACGGTGAAGGCTGGCGGCGCCGAGATCATCGACGTCGACAAGGCTCCGTTCCAGGCCGCGATGAAGCCGGTGTACGACAAGTTCATCACGGACGCGAAGCTCAAGGACCTGGTCAAGCGCGTCCAGGACACGAAGTAAACAGGGCTCGCCCCCAGGCTGCGCGCACTTCGTGTCGCTTCTCCAACCCCCTACCGGGGGCAACACCTGAGGCCCGGCAAAGCCGGTTCCTCGGTGTTCCACGAAGACGCCGGGCCTCTCCATTTTTCGCGCTGGAAATATGTACACCAAACTTTGCCGCACGCTCGCCCGTGCCTGCATGTGGATGGGCATCCTCGGTCTCGTCGCGGTGATCTGCGCCGTGAGCTGGCAGGTGTTCGGCCGCTACGTACTCAACAACACCCCCACCTGGGCCGAAAGCCTCGCGCTGCTGCTGGTGCTCTACGTGACCATGCTGGGCGTGGCCGTGGGCGTGCGCGACGCGGGCCACATCGGGCTTGAATCCTTCCTCGTGCTCGCGCCCGACTGGCTGCGCCTGAAGATGGAATACCTCATCCACGCGCTGATCCTGCTGTTCGGCCTGGCCATGGCCTGGAACTGCGCCTCGCTCGCCGAATCGGTGTGGGACTACCGCCTGCCCACGCTGTGGATTTCCGAAGGCTGGAAGTACGTGCCTGCCGCCGTGTCGGGCGTCCTCATCGTGATGTTCTCCATCGAACACATCATCGCGCTCGCCCAAGGCCGCGAAGTCGAACCCGCCTGGGGCTGAACCTCATCATGACGACCCCTCTTCTCATTCTTTGCCTCTCGTTCACGCTGTTCCTGCTGCTCGGCGTGCCGGTGGCGTTCTCGATCGGCCTGTCGGCCCTGGCCACGCTGCTGTACGAAGGCCTGCCGCTGGCGGTGGGCTTCCAGCAGATGACCTCGGGCATGGGCATCTTCTCGTTCCTGGCCATTCCGTTCTTCATCTTCGCCGGCGAGCTCATGCTCTACGGCGGCATCGCGGACCGCATCGTCAACTTTGCGCGCAACCTCGTGGGCCACGTGCGCGGCGGCCTGGGCATGTCGAACGTGGTGGCCTGCACCTTGTTCGGCGGCGTCTCGGGCTCGCCCGTGGCGGACGTCTCGGCCATGGGCGCCGTGATGATCCCGATGATGAAGAAGGAGGGCTACCACGCCGACTACGCGGTCAACGTGACGACGCATGCCGCGCTGGTCGGCGCGCTCATGCCGACGAGCCACAACCTCATCATTTACTCCCTGGCGGCGGGCGGCAAGGTGTCGATCGCGGCGCTGATCCTTGCGGCGCTGCTGCCGGCGGCCGTGCTCACCATCAGCAACCTTGCGGCGGCCTACCTCGTGGCCGTGAAGCGCGGCTACCCGGCCGGCAGCTTCCCGGGCTGGGACATCGTGGCGCGTTCGTTCGCCGCGGCACTGCCGGGGCTGTTCATCGTCGTGCTGATCCTCGGCGGCATCCTGTCGGGCATCTTCACGGCGACCGAATCGGCGGCAGTGGCGGTGCTCTATGCGCTGGCGCTGACGATCTTCGTGTACCGCACGCTGAAGTGGGAGCACTTCATCAAGGCGGCTGCCAAGGCCGTGCGCACCACGGGCGTGATCCTGCTGCTCATCGGCATCTCAAGCACCTTCGGCTACCTCATCAGCCTGTACGGCGTGGCCCAGCTCACGGGCGAGTTGCTGTCGCAGATCACGACCACGCCGTGGATGATCTTCCTGCTCATCAACGTCATCCTGTTCGTGCTGGGCACCTTCCTGGACATGGCCGCGACGATCCTGCTGTGCACGCCGATCTTCTTGCCGATCGCGCAGCACTACGGCATGAGCTCGGTGCAGTTCGGCGTGGTGATGCTCATCAACTGCGCGCTCGGCCTGAACACGCCGCCCGTGGGCACCACGCAGTTCGTCGGCTGTGCCATCGGCGGGGTGTCGGTGGGCACGGTGATGCGCACGATCTGGCCCTTCTATGGCGCGTTGATCTTCGCGCTCGGGGTCGTTACCTTCGTGCCGGCGTTTTCCACCTGGCTGCCCAGCCTGTTCATGGTGGTGAAGTAAAGAAAAGAGAAAGGGCCTCCCGATGGCCGATGCGAACACCCGACCGCCGCTGTACATCCGCATCCACGCGGCCGACAACGTTGCCATCGTTGCGAACGACGGCGGCCTCAAGGCCGGCACGGCCTTCGACGACGGCCTCGTGCTGGTCGACACCGTGCCCCAGGGGCACAAGGTTGCGCTGACCGACCTGGCCGAAGGCGCGGCCATCGTGCGCTACAACGTGGTGATCGGCTACGCACTCAAGGCGCTGCCGCGCGGCAGCTGGGTGCACGAGCGCGTGATGCGCATGCCGGTCGCGCCCGAACTCGACGGCCTGCCCATCGCGACCGTCAAGCCCCCTGCCCTGCCGCCGCTCGAGGGCTACACCTTCGAGGGCTACCGCAACGCCGACGGTTCGGTGGGCACGCGCAACATCCTCGCGATCACGCAGACTGTGCAGTGCGTGGCCGGCGTGACCGAGTTCGCCGTGGCGCGCATCAAGGCCGAGCTGCTGCCGAAGTACCCGCACGTCGACGACGTGGTGGCGCTGGAGCACACGTACGGCTGCGGCGTCGCCATCGATGCGCCCGATGCCATCGTGCCGATCCGCACCCTGCGCAACATCAGCCTCAATCCGAACTTCGGTGGCGAGGTGATGGTCGTGAGCCTGGGCTGCGAGAAGCTGCAGCCCGAGCGGCTGCTGCCGCCCGGCACCATCCCCATCGCCGACCAGCGCGGCGCGCCCGCCGGCGACCTCGACGTGGTCTGCCTGCAGGACGACGCGCACGTCGGCTTCATGTCGATGATCGACTCGGTGATGCGCCAGGCCGACGCGCACCTCGCCCGCCTGAACCAGCGCCGGCGCGAGACCGTGCCCGCGAGCGAGCTCGTCGTGGGCGTGCAGTGCGGCGGCAGCGACGCCTTCTCGGGCGTCACCGCCAACCCGGCCGTGGGCTTTTGCACCGACCTGCTGGTGCGCGCGGGCGCCACCGTGATGTTCTCGGAAGTCACCGAGGTGCGCGACGGCATCGACCAGCTCACCTCGCGCGCGTCCACGCCCGAAGTGGCCGACGCGATGATCCGCGAGATGGCCTGGTACGACGCTTACCTGCACCAGGGCCGCGTCGACCGCAGCGCCAACACAACGCCCGGCAACAAGAAAGGCGGGCTGTCGAACATCGTCGAGAAGGCCATGGGCTCGATCGTGAAGTCGGGCTCCGCGCCGATCACCGGCGTGCTCGCACCCGGCGAGAAGGCGAAGCAGAAGGGCCTGATCTACGCCGCCACGCCGGCCAGCGATTTCATCTGCGGCACGCTGCAACTCGCCGCCGGCATGAACCTGCATGTGTTCACCACCGGCCGCGGCACGCCCTACGGGCTGGCCGAGGTGCCGGTGATCAAGGTCGCCACGCGCAGCGACCTCGCGCGCCGCTGGCACGACCTGATGGACGTGAACGCAGGCCGCATCGCCGATGGCGACGCCAGCATCGAGGACATCGGCTGGGAGATGTTCCGCCTGATGCTCGACGTGGCCAGCGGCCGCAAGAAGACCTGGGCCGAGCACTGGAAGCTGCACAACGCGCTGGTGCTGTTCAACCCGGCACCGGTCACCTGACATCGAAAGGAAGCATCCATGGAAGACCTCAAGGACAGGACCGCCCTCGTCACCGGCGCCAGCACCGGCATCGGTGCCGCGGTGGCCATCGCCTTTGCCGCGCGCGGCATGCGCGTGGCGGTGCACTACAACAGCTCGGCCGATGCGGCGAACCGCGTGGTCGACACCATCCGCACGGCCGGCGGCACGGCCTTCGCGCTGCAGGCCGACGTGCGCGACACCGCCGCGATCCGCGCCTGCGTGCAGGAGACCACGGCGCAGTTCGGCCGCATCGACGTGCTGGTGAACAACGCCGGCAGCCTGGTCAAGCGCATGCCCATCGCCGAGTTCGACGATGCGCTGTTCGACGAGGTCATGCACATCAACGCACGCTCGGTGCTGGCCTTCTGCCGCGAAGCCGTGCCGCAGATGCGCAAGCAAGGCAGCGGCGCCATCATCAACGTGACCTCGGTGGCCGCGCGCACCGGCGGCGGGCCCGGCGCCTACCTGTACGCGGGCGCCAAGGGCTTCGTGAGCACCGCGACGCATGGCCTGGCACGGGAACTCGTGGGCGATCGCATCCGCGTGAACGCGGTCGCGCCGGGCGTGATCCAGACGCCCTTCCAGGACCGCTTCTCGACGCCCGCGATGCTGGAGACCTTCAGGACCGGCATCCCGATGGGGCGCCTGGGCACGGCCGACGAATGCGTGGGCGCCTTCCTGTACCTCGCGTCCGAGCAGCTCTCGGGCTACGTGACCGGCCAGGTGCTCGAAGTGAACGGCGGGCAGTACATGCCCTGACGCACTCCCCCGCCTTCCCGGCACCACAGATCAACAACGGAGACAGAGACACCATGCAAAGAAGCCAGTTCGTCCGCGGCATTGCCGCCCTTTCGGCCACCGCCGCCCTCTCGCTCGTCGGGGCCGCGCCCGCCGCGGCACAAGCCAACGACTTCCCGAACCGCACCATCGAACTGCTCGTGCCCTACCAGCCCGGTGGCGGCACCGACGGCCTGGCGCGCGCGTTCTCGGAAGCCAGCCGCAAGCACATCTCGCAGAGCATCGTGATCGTCAACCGCCCCGGCGCGGGCGGCGCCATCGGCTGGGCCGAGGTGATCAACGCCAAGCCCGACGGCTACAAGCTCGCCGTGCTCACCGTGGAGCTGCTGACGCTGCCGCACCTGGGCCTGGCCAAGTTCAACTACGACGACTTCCAGCCCATTGCGCAGCTCAACGCCGACCCGGCCGCGATCACCGTGAAGGCCGATGCGCCGTGGAACACCATCGAGGAGTTCCTCGCCGCCGCGAAGAAGTCGCCCGAGAGCATCCGCGTGGGCAACTCGGGCAACGGCTCGATCTGGCACCTGGCCGCCGCCGCGCTCGAAGACAAGACCGGCACCAGGTTCGGCCACATCCCCTACCAGGGCGCCGCGCCCGCCGTGCTCGCGTTGCTGGGCGGCCACATCGAGGCCGTGGCCGTGAGCCCCGCCGAAGTCACGACGCATGTGCAGGGCGGCAAGCTCAAGGTGCTGATGGTGATGGCCGACAAGCGCGTGAAGGGCTTCGAGAAGGTGCCGACCGCGAAGGAGCGCGGCATCGACCTGTCGATCGGCACGTGGCGCGGCCTGGGCGCGCCGAAGAACACGCCGCCCGAGGTGATGGCCAAGCTGCGCGAGATCACCGCCAAGACCGCCGCCGAGCCGCTCATGCACGAAGTGATGGACCGCCAGAACCTGGGCTACGTCTACACCGACGGCGCCGTGTTCAAGGACACGCTGGCCAAGGACAACGCCTACTTCAAGGCGCTGATCGCCAAGCTCAACATCAAGCCGTGAACGCCCCACGACAAGGAGACACTGCCATGCAACGCCGCACACTGATCCAATCCGCCCTCGCCGCTTCGCTCGCCACGGCCCTGCCCGCCTTCGCGCAGGGCGGCAGCACCTGGCCCACGGGCAAGGCCATCACCTACCTCGTGCCGTTCCCCGCGGGCGGCACCACCGACGTGCTGGGCCGGCTCATCGGGCAGCGGCTGGGCACCGCGCTGGGCACGAGCGTGATCATCGACAACAAGGGTGGCGCCGGCGGCAGCGTGGGCTCCGAGATCGGCGCCCGCGCCGCGCCCGACGGCTTCACCCTGGTGGGCGGCACGATCAGCTCGCACGCCATCAACGTGAGCCTGTACCCCAAGCTGGGCTACGACCCGCAGAAGTCGTTCGCGCCCGTGACGCTCATCGGCACCAACCCGGTCGTGCTGGTGGTGAACCAGGCCAGCCCCTACAAGACGCTGAAGGACGTGATCGCCGCGAGCAAGGCCAAGGCCGGCGGCCTCTCGTCGGCCTCGGCGGGCACGGGCACCTCGCAGCACCTGGCGCTGGAACTGCTGGGCTTCAAGTCGGGCGTGAAGTTCACGCACATCCCTTACAAGGGCAGCGGCCCGGCGATCCAGGACGTGATCGGCGGACAGGTCGACATGATGTTCGACACCACGGTGGTGGCCGGCCCGCACATCCAGAGCGGCAAGCTGCGCGCCATCGCCGTGACTTCGGCCAAGCGCCTGGCCTCGATGCCCGACGTGCCCACGGTCGCCGAGTCGGGCGTGCCCGGCCTGCAGGACTTCGAGGTGGTGTCGTGGCAGGCGATCTTCGTGCCCGCTGGCGTGCCCGTCCCCGTGGTCGAGCGCCTGCACACCGAGATCCGCAAGATCCTCGCGACGCCCGAGATGCAGGACAAGCTCAAGGGCTTCGGCATGGAGCCTGCCGACCTGACGACTGCGCAGATCGCCGCCTTCCAGAAGACGGAAGTGGAGAAGTGGGCGCAGGTGATCAAGGCCGCAGGCATCAAGGCCGACTGACCCAACTCCCTCAGCAGCGGCGCCCGACTGCACCCACACCCCCACAAGCGCCCGGTGGGCGGTGTTGTGCGGGCGGCCCCTCTGTGCCGCCGAGGC
>NZ_LMEV01000019.1:0-65220 GCF_001426505.1 Variovorax sp. Root473 | reverse complement strand
GCTCGCAGCTGTTTGAGCCGAAGGCGAGTTCTGCGAGACCCCGCGAAACGCGAGCACCGCAGGGCAGCCGCGAAGCGGCCGGCACAGTGGGGCCGCCCGCGCCGCGCCGCCCACCGGGCGCGTGCCCCGCAAAGAGCGCCACCCTCGCGAACCAAGGGAAGCTTCCTACGTTCCCCCGGAGAAGCGCTTTATAGAATGCCCGTCCGATTCCGCATTCCAGGCCCTTCACAACGTGTCCGATCGCTCCGCAGTTCTGCCTCAATACCTGTTCCCCAAGCAGGCCCTGACCAATTTCGCCGGCTGGGTCGCAGGCAAGGAACGAGGCGCGGTCACCACCTGGATCATTCGCCGCTTCGTTGCCAAGTACGGCGTCGACATGGGCGAGGCGCTCGAGTCCGATATCCATCACTACAAGAGCTTCAACCAGTTCTTCACGCGCGCCCTCAAGCCCGGCATGCGCCCGCTCGCACAGGCCGACCTGGTGTGCCCCGTGGACGGCGCCATCAGCCAGTTCGGCGCCATCGAGGGCGACCAGATCTTCCAGGCCAAGGGCCACAACTACACGACCACCGCGCTGGTCGGCGGCGACGCGGCGCTGGCCGCCAAGTTCGCGCACGGCAGCTTTGCCACGCTGTACCTGAGCCCCAAGGACTACCACCGCATCCACATGCCCTGCGACGGACGCCTGGTGCGCATGATCCACGTGCCCGGCGACCTGTTCTCGGTGAACCCGACCACCGCGCGCGGCGTGCCCGGCCTGTTCGCGCGCAACGAACGCGTGGTGTGCGTCTTCGAATCGGCCAACGGCCCCTTCGTGCTCGTGCTGGTGGGCGCCACCATCGTGGGCAGCATGGCCACCGTGTGGCACGGCGTGGTCAACCCGCCGCGCGTGGGCGAGTTGCGCGAGTGGCACTACAACGACCAGCAGATCGACATCCGCAAGGGCGACGAGATGGGCCGGTTCTTGCTGGGGTCCACCGTCGTCATGCTGTTCCCGGCGCCCGCGCTGGCCTTCAACCCGGACTGGTCGCCCACCCGCGCGATCCGCCTGGGCGAAGCCATGGCCAACTACGCCTGATGTGTGAAGGTTTGTCTCGAAACCCGCATGCTGCATGCCTGCATAGCTATAAAACCAGTAGCATCCTGATCCTTTGCGCTACAGTCATCGACCAGCAAGACGGTCCATGACGGCCAATCACAAACAAGAGCGCGCCGCCCCGGCCTGCCCCGGCTGACGGTCCGCCCAGCTTCGAGGAGATGATGTCGATGAGTACCAAGGAAAACGCAGCCATCAGTCAGTTGCTCGCCCTGCTCGAAGCCCGCTATGCGCTGCGTGTGCTGTGGGCCCTGCGCGACGGCCACGCCCAGACCTTCCGGCTGCTGCAGGACAGCGTCGGCGGCATCACTCCCAACACCCTCAACACCCGCATCAAGGAACTGCGCGAAGCCGGCGTCGTGAGCCATGGCAGCGACGGCTACTGCCTCACGCTCAGCGGGCAGGACCTGCTCAAGCGCCTGTCCGACCTGCAGGCCTTCGCCGCCAAGTGGCAGCTCGGACAGAGCAAGAAGGCCGCGGGGCCGGCGGCTGCTCAGCCAGCCTCTGCCGAGGCAGCTTCGCCTGCGGCACCGGCGCCTTCCGCGCCTGACGCAACGCCTCCCGCAACGCCGCCGTCCGGCTCCGACAGCCAGGGCTGAAGCGGGGGCGCTCCGAGCCTCGGTAAACTCCGCGGCTCCGATTCCTCTCCCATTTCATCGACGCAAGGAGCGTTTCCCATGCCCACCACCCCCTCCGGCCTGCAATACGAAGACACCGAAGTCGGCACCGGCGCCGAAGCCAAGGCTGGCCAGCACGTGCATGTGCACTACACCGGCTGGCTCTTCAACGACGGCGTGCAAGGCGCCAAGTTCGACTCCAGCCGCGACCGCAACGACCCCTTCGCGTTCTCGCTGGGCGCCGGCCAGGTCATCAAGGGCTGGGACGAAGGCGTCGCCGGCATGAAGATCGGCGGCAAGCGCACGCTCATCATCCCGGCCGCGCTGGGCTATGGTGCCCGCGGCGCCGGCGGCGTGATCCCCCCGAACGCCACCCTGAAGTTCGACGTCGAGCTCCTCGACGCACACTGAGGCTCGCCCCCAGGCTGCGCGGCACTTCGTGTCCGCCACGCCAACCCCCTACCGGGGGCGACACCTGAGGCCCGGCAAAGCCGGTTCCTCGGTGTCTCTCGCGAAAACCACTTCGCGACCCGTATTGCGGCCCTTTTGGCCGCATTTTTACGCTTGAAAAGCCCTGGAGCAGCCCCAAGTGGCTGGCTGTGTTTGTTTTCCGGCGCACGCCGGTTCTTTGAAAAATGTCTGACCCGCAACAATCCGCACAGAATTCTCAAATGCTGCAAGGCGAGCCCAGCCCCGAAGAACTGGAGGCCGCGCAAGCCGCCAACGAAGCCGAGGCGCTCGACGCCCTGGCCGTGGCGCAAGGCGAACTGGCTGCCCTTCAGACCAAGAACGCCGAACTGGCCGACCAGTACCTGCGCGCGCAAGCCGACGTGCAGAACGCCCGCCGCCGCGCCGACGACGAGATCACCAAGGCCCGCAAGTTCGCGGTCGAGGCCTTTGCCGAGAGCCTGCTGCCGGTGACCGACAGCCTCGAGGCCGGCCTGGCCATCAAGGACGCCACGCCCGAGCAGATCCGCGAAGGCGCCGAGGCCACGCTGCGCCAGCTCAAGAGCGCGCTCGAACGCCACAAGGTGATCGAAGTGGCCCCCGCTGCCGGCGACAAGTTCGACCCGCACCTGCACCAGGCCATCTCGATGGTGCCTGCCGACCAGGAAGCCAACACCGTGGTGAGCGTGCTGCAAAAGGGCTACACCATCAACGAGCGCGTGCTGCGCCCGGCACTGGTCACCGTGGCCGCGCCCAAGTAAGCCGCAAACCACAGCGCGCCCCACAAGATTCCCACAGGAAATCCCCGCGCCATCCCTTGAATCGCGCCGGGTTATCCACAAGTTCATAACAACATTTTTTCAGGCTTTCAGGAGTAAAGAACATGGCAAAGATCATCGGCATCGACCTCGGCACCACCAACTCGTGCGTGTCGATCATGGAAGGCAACACCACGCGTGTGATCGAGAACTCGGAAGGTGCCCGCACCACGCCGTCGATCGTCGCGTACCAGGAAGACGGTGAAGTCCTGGTCGGTGCCTCGGCCAAGCGCCAGGCCGTCACCAACCCGAAGAACACGCTGTATGCGATCAAGCGCCTGATCGGCCGCAAGTTCGAGGAAAAGGAAGTCCAGAAGGACATCGACCTGATGCCCTACACCATCGCCAAGGCCGACAACGGCGACGCATGGGTGGAAGTGCGCGGCAAGAAGATGGCCCCGCAGCAGGTCAGCGCCGACATCCTGCGCAAGATGAAGAAGACCGCCGAAGACTACCTCGGCGAAACCATCACCGAAGCCGTGATCACGGTGCCGGCGTACTTCAACGACGCACAGCGCCAGGCCACCAAGGACGCCGGCCGCATCGCGGGCCTGGACGTCAAGCGCATCATCAACGAGCCCACCGCAGCTGCCCTGGCCTTCGGCCTGGACAAGCAGGACAAGGCCGATCGCAAGATCGCCGTGTATGACCTGGGCGGCGGCACCTTCGACGTGTCGATCATCGAGATCGCGGACGTCGACGGCGAGAAGCAGTTCGAAGTGCTGTCGACCAACGGCGACACCTTCCTGGGCGGCGAAGACTTCGACCAGCGCGTCATCGACTACATCATTGCCGAGTTCAAGAAGGAACAAGGCGTCGACCTGGGCAAGGACGTGCTCGCCCTGCAGCGCCTGAAGGAAGCCGCTGAAAAGGCCAAGATCGAACTGTCGAACAGCGCGCAGACCGACATCAACCTGCCCTACATCACGGCCGATGCCTCGGGTCCGAAGCACCTGAACATCAAGCTCACGCGCGCCAAGCTGGAAAGCCTGGTCGACGAGCTGGTCGAGCGCACCATCGCGCCGTGCCGCCTGGCCATCAAGGACGCCGGCATCAGCGTGAACGACATCGACGACGTGATCCTGGTCGGCGGCATGACCCGCATGCCCAAGGTGCAGGAAAAGGTGAAGGCCTTCTTCGGCAAGGAGCCGCGCAAGGACGTGAACCCCGACGAAGCCGTGGCCGTCGGCGCTGCCATCCAGGGCCAGGTGCTCTCGGGCGACCGCAAGGACGTGCTGCTGCTCGACGTGACCCCGCTGTCGCTCGGCATCGAGACCATGGGCGGCGTGATGACCAAGATGATCACGAAGAACACCACGATCCCGACGAAGTTCGCTCAGACCTTCTCCACCGCCGAGGACAACCAGCCGGCCGTGACCATCAAGGTGTTCCAGGGCGAGCGCGAGATCGCTTCGGGCAACAAGCTGCTCGGCGAGTTCAACCTCGAAGGCATTCCGCCGGCATCGCGCGGCACGCCGCAGATCGAGGTGAGCTTCGACATCGACGCCAACGGCATCCTGCACGTCGGCGCCAAGGACAAGGGCACCGGCAAGGAAAACAAGATCACCATCAAGGCGAACTCGGGCTTGAGCGAAGACGAGATCCAGAAGATGGTGAAGGACGCCGAGCTGAATGCAGCCGACGACAAGAAGAAGCTCGAGCTCGTGCAGGCGCGCAACCAGGGCGAAGCCATGGTGCACAGCGTGAAGAAGTCGCTCGGCGAGCACGGGGCCAGCCTCGAAGCCGCCGAGAAGGACGCGATCGAAGCCGCGATCAAGGACGTCGAGGAAGCCCTCAAGGGTGAAGACAAGGCCGTGATCGAGGAAAAGACCAACACGCTCATGACCGCGAGCCAGAAGCTTGGCGAGAAGATGTATGCCGAATCGCAGGCCGCCGCGGCCAGCGCCTCGGCAGCCAGCGGCCCGGCAGGCTCGGAAGCCTCCGCCAGCGCACAGGCCGACGACAACGTGGTCGACGCCGAAGTCAAGGAAGTCAAGAAGGGCTGATCCTCAGCCCCTTGCACAAGGCTGGAACACCTGAACAGGTGCTCCAGCCTTTCTCGCTTCCAGTTCCCCGAGTTCCCGCCGCCCGACCGAATCTGCTGACATGGCCACCAAACGCGACTACTACGAAACCCTCGGCGTTCCCAAGAACGCGAGCGAGGAAGAAATCAAGAAGGCTTATCGCAAGCTCGCGATGAAGCACCACCCCGACCGCAACCACGGCGACACCAGCAAGGACGCCGAGGCCAAGTTCAAGGAGGTGAAGGAAGCGTACGAAATGCTGTCGGACGGCCAGAAGCGCGCCGCCTACGACCAGTACGGCCATGCCGGCGTGGACCCCAACATGCGCGGCGGCCCGGGCGCGGAAGGTTTCGGCGGTTTCGCGGAAGCCTTCGGCGACATCTTCGGCGACGTGTTCGGCGGTGGCGGCCGCGGCCGCACCAGCAGCGGACGCCAGGTGTTCCGCGGCAGCGACCTGAGCTACGCGATGGAAGTCACGCTGGAAGAGGCGGCCGAGGGCAAGGACGCCCAGATCCGCATCCCCAGCTGGGACGACTGCGGCACCTGCCAGGGCTCCGGCGCCAAGCCCGGCACCAAGCCCATCACCTGCACCACCTGCCACGGCGCGGGCGCGGTGCAGATGCGCCAGGGCTTCTTCAGCGTGCAGCAGACCTGCCCCACCTGCCACGGCAGCGGCAAGATCGTTCCCGACCCGTGCACCGTGTGCCACGGCCAGGGCAAGATCAAGAACAACAAGACGCTCGAGGTGAAGATTCCGGCCGGCATCGACGACGGCATGCGCATCCGCAGCACCGGCAACGGCGAGCCCGGCACCAACGGCGGGCCGCCTGGCGACCTGTACATCGAGATCCGCCTCAAGAAGCACGACCTGTTCGAGCGCGACGGCGACGACCTGCACTGCGTGGTGCCCGTGAGCGTCACCACCGCCGCGCTCGGCGGCGAGATCAACGTGCCCACGCTCAAGGGCGCGGCCGCCATCGACATTCCCGACGGCACCCAGAGCGGCAAGCAGTTCCGCCTGCGCGGCAAGGGCATCAAGGGCGTGCGTTCGAGCTACCCGGGCGACCTGTACTGCCACGTGCGCGTGGAAACGCCCGTGAAGCTCACCGAGCACCAGCGAAAGCTCCTCAAGGAACTCGACGAGTCGCTCAAGAAGGGTGGCGAGAAGCACAGCCCGACCGACAAGGGCTGGTTCGACAAGGCCAAGGAATTCTTCAGCTGAAGCTGATGATGCCGACGCGCTGACAGCCCTCGTCAGCGCCGGGCCGACGCCCTGTCGGCCCGCAGCCTGCCCTCTTGCGACCGCCGCCCCTTGGCGGCGCGACCGGCACGCGAACGGTGCTCCCTGCACCGTTGCGGAACGCGCCGACCGGCGCCCGCGCCTTCCTCCCACGTTTGCATGCGCCAGCCACTCGCCTCGTGAGTGGCGCGGGGATTGCTTTAATGTTTTTTTGGATATGCAATAAACCAAACGACAGGTCGTGCGTTATTGCTGAAAGGCATCGGCTTTATTGAACCCGGGTTCAATTGGGAAAGGTGTTCGCCAGAGAATTGAAATGCGGCCGGCAGCCATTCGGCATAGTCATTTCATCCGGGGACAATTACGTGAGGACGAGCTTTTCAATTTAGCAGAAATGCCAAAAGCAGTTGCTCATTTTCGAGGAACTTTACTCGCCGGAGGGGTTCAGAATAAATAAAACATTTGCCGGGTTCTTTCTTTGCTTTATGCTGATTGAACCGATTGAGTAGACAGTGTGTAAGGGAGTTTTCCACGGCATGCAGCCATGGACGGGGCCCCTCTTTCGAGAGGAGCGACGCAGTCTCTGGCTGTAGGCATCGGGGTCAAAAGCCCCGCCGACCCAAGGAGGCGCGACCATGGACGTGATCAGCAACTTTGCAGCCCGCTACGAACGCACCCGCGAGGAAGTTCTCTCGCTGCAGGAATATCTGGATATCTGCAAACGCGATCCGACGGCATATGCAACGGCCTCCGAACGAATGCTCCAGGCCATTGGCGAGCCTGAACTGGTAGATACCCGCAATGACCCGCGTCTTTCGCGGATCTTCGCGAACAAGGTCATCAAGATCTATCCGGCGTTCAAGGAGTTCTATGGCATGGAAGATGCCATCGAGCAGGTGGTGTCCTATTTCCGCCACGCCGCACAGGGCCTGGAAGAAAAGAAGCAAATCCTTTACCTGCTGGGTCCGGTGGGCGGCGGCAAGAGCTCGATCGCCGAGCGCCTGAAGCAGCTCATGGAGCGCGTGCCTTTCTATGCGATCCACGGCTCGCCGGTGAACGAGTCGCCCCTGGGGCTGTTCGACGCCACCGAAGATGGCGAGATCCTCGAAAAAGAGTACGGCATCCCCGTGCGCTACCTGAACCGCATCCTGTCGCCCTGGGCCGTGAAGCGGCTCGAGGAGTACGGCGGCGACATCCGCCAATTCAAGGTGGTCAAGCGCTACCCGTCGGTGCTGCGCCAGATCGCGGTCGCCAAGACCGAGCCCGGCGACGAGAACAACCAGGACATCTCCTCGCTGGTCGGCAAGGTCGACATCCGCAAGCTGGAAACCTACGCCCAGGACGACCCCGACGCCTACGCCTACTCTGGCGGCCTGTGCCTGGCCAACCAGGGCTTGCTTGAGTTCGTGGAAATGTTCAAGGCGCCCATCAAGGTGCTGCACCCGCTGCTCACGGCCACGCAGGAAAGCAACTTCAAGGGCACCGAAGGCTTCGGCGCCATTCCCTTCGACGGCATCGTGCTGGCCCACAGCAACGAGAGCGAGTGGAAGGCGTTCCGCAACAACAAGAACAACGAGGCGTTTCTCGACCGGATCTACATCGTCAAGGTGCCGTACTGCCTGCGCGCCTCCGAAGAGATCAAGATCTACGAGAAGCTGGTGCGCAACTCGTCGCTGGCCAAGGCCCCGTGCGCGCCCGGCACCTTGCGCATGATGGCGCAGCTGTCGGTGCTCACGCGCCTGAAGGAACCCGAGAACTCCAGCACCTTCAGCAAGATGCAGGTGTACGACGGCGAGAACCTGAAGGACACCGACCCCAAGGCCAAGTCGATCCAGGAGTACCGCGACTACGCGGGCGTGGACGAGGGCATGAGCGGTGTGTCCACGCGCTTCGCCTTCAAGATCATCTCCAAGGTCTTCAACTTCGACAGCACGGAGGTGGCGGCCAACCCGGTGCACCTGATGTATGTGCTCGAGCAGCAGATCGAGCGCGAGCAGTTTCCGCCAGAGGTCGAGCAGAAGTACATCAGCTACATCAAGGAGCTGCTGGCGCCGCGCTACGCCGAGTTCATCGGCAAGGAGATCCAGACCGCCTACCTGGAGAGCTACAGCGAATACGGCCAGAACATCTTCGACCGCTACGTGACCTACGCCGACTATTGGATCCAGGACCAGGAGTTCCGCGACGTGGACACCGGCGAAGTGTTCGACCGCGCTTCGCTCAACGCCGAGCTCGAGAAGATCGAACGGCCCGCCGGCATCGGCAACCCGAAGGACTTCCGCAACGAGATCGTCAACTTCGTGCTGCGCGCACGGGCCGGCAACGCGGGGCGCAACCCGGCGTGGACCAGCTACGAAAAGCTGCGCGCGGTGATCGAGAAGAAGATGTTCTCCAACACCGAAGAGCTGCTTCCCGTGATCAGTTTCAACACCAAGAGCAGCGCTGACGAGCAGAAGAAGCACGAAGACTTCGTGACCCGCATGGTCGAGAAGGGCTACACGGCCAAGCAGGTGCGCCTGCTCTGCGAGTGGTACCTGCGAGTTCGCAAGAGCTCATAGCGCACAGCGGAAGCAACGGGCGCGTCCGCCCCACCGGACGGCCGCCCACGGTTTTGCAAGGAGCTTTGAAAACATCGTGGCCATCCTGCAGCAGATCATCGATCGTCGGCTTTCGGGCAAGAACAAGTCCATCGGCAACCGCGAGCGCTTCCTTCGGCGCTACAAGGGGCAGATCCAGGAGGCGGTGCGGCGCGCGGTCAGCGGGCGCAACATCCGCGAACTGGAGCAAGGCGAAGACGTGACCCTGCCGCGCCACGATGTCTCCGAGCCGGTGTTCGGCCATGCGCGCGGCGGCGATCGCGAGTACGTGCACCCCGGCAACCAGGAGTACCTGAAGGGGGACCGCATCGCGCGCCCGGAAGGCCAGGGCGGCGGCGGTTCGGGCAGCGGCGAGGCCAGCGACAGCGGCGAAGGCGAAGACGACTTCGTTTTTCGCCTCACGCGCGAGGAGTTCATGCGCGTCTTCTTCGACGATCTGGCGCTGCCGCACCTCGTGCGCACCCAGATCGCCGAAGTGCCCGAGTGGAAGAGCCACCGCGCCGGCTTCACGAGCGACGGCACGCCCAACAACCTGCACGTGGTGCGCTCCATGCGCGGGGCACTCGCACGGCGCATTGCGCTGGGCGGCGAACCGCGCAAGGAACTCAAGCGCCTGGAGGCGCACCTGCTGGTGCTGAAAGCGCATCCGCAGGCCGGGACGGCGCTGGTCCAGAAGGAGATCCGCGAGACCGAGGATCTCATCGCCGAGCTGCGCCGCACCATGCGGCACGTGCCCTACATCGACCCGATCGACCTGCGCTACCGCAACCGCGTGAAGACGCCCGTGCCCAGCGCCAAGGCCGTGATGTTCTGCCTCATGGACGTGTCGGGCTCGATGGACGAAGCGCGCAAGGACATGGCCAAGCGCTTCTTCATGCTGCTGTACCTGTTCCTCACGCGGCACTACGAGCGCATCGACCTCGTGTTCCTGCGCCACCACACGCAGGCGCAGGAGGTGACCGAGGAAGAGTTCTTTCACGCCACCGAAACCGGCGGCACCGTGGTGTCGAGCGCGCTGGTGCTCATGGACGAGATCATCAAGGCCCGCTATGCCAGCGGCGAGTGGAACGTATACGGCGCCCAGGCCAGCGACGGCGACAACTGGCACCAGGACAGCGGCCGCTGCCGCGAACTGCTGGTCGACAACATCCTGCCGATGGTGCGCTACTACGCCTACGTGCAGGTGGCGGAAACCGAACAGAACCTCTGGCAGGAGTACCAGCAGCTCGAAGGGGTGGCGCCCAACTTCGCGATGCGCAAGGTGTCGGACGCACAGGACATCTACCCGGTGTTCCGCGATCTGTTCAAGAAGGAAGGGGTGCCCGCATGATCACCACCACCGAACGCCCGCCCGGCGCCCCGGTTCTGCCGCGCAGCACCGACCTTCCCACCTCACGGCTGGAGCGCCTGCCCAGTCCTTCCGACTGGACCTTCGAGCTCATCGAGACGTACCACACCGAGATCGCGAAGACCGCGAAGAGCTTCGGCCTGGACACCTACCCGAACCAGCTCGAGGTGATCACGGCCGAGCAGATGATGGACGCCTACGCCAGCGTGGGCATGCCCATGATCTACAGGCACTGGTCGTACGGCAAGCAGTTCATCGCCACCGAGAAGAACTACAAGCGCGGCCACATGGGGCTGGCTTACGAAATCGTCATCAACTCCGATCCGTGCATTGCCTACCTCATGGAAGAAAACACCATGGCCATGCAGGCCCTGGTGATCGCGCATGCGGCCTACGGGCACAACAGCTTCTTCAAGGGCAACTACCTGTTTCGCATGTGGACCGATGCGTCGTCGATCATCGACTACCTCGTCTACGCGCGGCACTACATCGCCGAGTGCGAGGAGCGCCACGGACTCGATGCGGTGGAAGACCTGCTCGACTCCTGCCATGCGCTCATGAACTACGGCGTCGATCGCTACCGCCGTCCGCAGAAGCGCTCGCTGGCACAGGAAAGCGCGCAGCGCGCCGACCGCGAGCGCCACATGCAGCAGCAGGTGAACGACCTGTGGCGCACGCTGCCACGCAAGAGCGAACAGGCCACCGAATCGGAAGCCGAAGCCGCACGCCGCTTTCCGTCGGAGCCGCAGGAGAACCTGCTCTACTTCATCGAGAAGAACGCCGCGCTGCTCGAGCCGTGGCAGCGCGAGGTGGTGCGCATCGTGCGCAAGATCGCGCAGTACTTCTATCCGCAGCGTCAGACCCAGGTCATGAACGAAGGCTGGGCCACCTTCTGGCACTACACACTGCTCAACACCATGTACGACCGCGGCCAACTGGACGACGGCTTCATGATGGAATGGCTCAGCTCGCACACCAGCGTGGTGTTCCAGCCGCCCGTGGGCCACCGCGCCTACAGCGGGATCAACCCCTATGCGCTGGGCTTCAAGATGTTCACCGACCTGCGCCGCGTCTGCGAAAAGCCGACCGAGGAAGACCGCCGATGGTTCCCCGACTTCGCGGGCACCGACTGGGTCAGGACGCTCGACTACGCCATGCGCAACTTCAAGGACGAGAGCTTCGTCGGCCAGTTCCTGAGCCCGAAGACGATGCGCGATTTCCGCCTGTTCGCCATCCGCGACTACCAGAGCGAATCGGAGCTCGAGGTGTCCGCCATCCACGACGACAGCGGCTACCAGGCGCTGCGCGAATCACTGTCACGCCAGTACGACATCGGCAACCGCGAGCCCGACATCCAGGTCTGGAACGTTGCCACGCGCGGCGACCGTTCGCTCACGCTGCGCCACACGCAGCGCAACAACCTGCCCTTGAACGACAACGCCGAAGAGGTGCTCAAGCACGTTGCGCGGCTGTGGGGTTTCGACGTGCACCTGGAAAGCGTCGACAGCGGAGGCCGGGTCAGCCGCAGCTGGAAGGCTGCAGCCCCGAAGCAGAACTATTGAGGAAGGGTCAGGGCACCAGCGCGGCAATCGCCAGCGTGTAGCCCTTCACCCCCAGCCCCACGATGATCCCGCGCGCCGCGGGCGAGATGTATGACTTGTGGCGGAACTCTTCTCGCGCATGCACGTTCGAGATGTGCAGCTCGATCAGCGGCACGCTCGCGCCCTTGATGGCGTCGTGCAGCGCGATCGACGTGTGCGTGTAGGCGCCCGGATTCATCACCACGCCCAGCATGTTCCCGGCGGCCACTTCGCGGCCCGCTTCCTGGACCCAGTCGATCAGCACGCCTTCGTGGTTCGACTGGCGGCATTCGATCGCCACGCCGAGCTTGGCACCCGTTTCATGGCACAGGCGCTCCACATCGGCGAGCGTGTCGCGGCCGTACTGTTCGGGCTCGCGCGTGCCGAGCAGGTTGAGGTTGGGGCCGTTGAGAACGAGGATTTTCTTCATGATGGATCGGTGAAGGAAGCAACCGGATGCCGGCAGATGGCCGAGATTATGGGCGCGCCGCCGCCCGCGCCCGCCGGGCCGGCGACACCGTTGCGGTCGACCCCACATAGTGGTTGTACCTGCCGATGTCCGCCACGCAGCGCGCCATGAGATCGACGAAGGCGCGCAACTTCTGCCCCATGTAGCGCTGCCGCTGGTAGGCGCAGTACAGCCGCCGCGCCTCTGGCGGCCACTGCGGCAATACTGGCACCAACACGCCCTGCGCCACCTCGGGCTCCGCGAAGAACACCGGCAGCGGAGCGATGCCCAGGCCGTCGATGCAGAAAGTCTTCATCACCCAGTGGTCGTTGGTCTCGAAGGCCGGCTCCGCGCGCACGACGTGGCGCGCCGAAGGCTGCTGGGACACCAGCCGCAGCGGCGACGGCGGCCCCGACGGTTCGCGCATCGCGATCATCCGGTGCTGCGCCAGCGCCTCGGGCGTCTGCGGCGTGCCGTGCCGCGCCAGGTACTGCGGGCTGGCGTACAGGCCGTAGGCCAGCCGGCCCAGCAGCTTGGCGACGAGGTCCGGCAGGTCGGGCGGCGTGGAGCCCACATAGCAATCGACCTCGCCGATCTGCGGGGCCTGCGCGCCGTTCGCCACGTCGAGCTGGCAGCGCACGTTGGGGTGCGATTCGAGAAAGATCCGCACCACATGGCAGACGAAGGAGGTGCTGAACTGCGTATCGGACAGCAGCGTGAGCCGCCCCGACACCCCGCCCGTGAGCTCCTGCACCTCGGTGCGCGCCGTTTCCAGCCGGCCGCTCACCTCGCCGAGCAGCCCCTCGCAGCGTGCGAAGAACGCACGCCCGGCCTCCGTGGGCGCGATGCGGCGCGAGCTGCGCAGCAGCAGCTGGGCGCCCAGCAGTTCCTCCAGCCGCGTGAGCTGGCGGCTCAGCGTCGCCTTCGACACGCCCGACAGGCTCTCGGCCTTGGTGAGGCTGCCGCTCTTCATCACGAGCACGAAGGCCTCGACCAGCGCGAGGTCGATGCGCCCGGCCGTCATGGACGCGACCGCCGCGCGGGCCGTCGTTGCAGGAATGAAAAGGAGCGTCTTGGCATGGGGCTTTCATCGGTGCGGCGGACACGCTACGGTAGGCGGCACCGCCGACAAGGGCATGGCCGATGCTATGCCGATTTGCGGCGCCCTTTCCCGCTGCCCCCACGATCAAGACCCATGAATCCTTCCGCCGCATCACAGGCTTGGCACCCCGTCGCTCCCTCCGCCGAGGTGCGCGCCGGTGCCAACATCGTCGCCGGCTTTGCGCAAGGCCAGGAGCTCGCGCTGTGGCGCGCAGCCGATGGCTCGCCGCAGGCCTGGGAGAACCGCTGCCCGCACCGCAGCGTGCGCTTCACCCTCGGCCAGGTGACCGGCGGCGACCGCCTGGCCTGCGCGTACCACGGCTGGCAGTACGAGGCCGGCAGCGGCGCATGCGTGCGCATCCCGGCGCACCCGGCCATGCAGGCGCCGCGCAACGTCTGCGCCAAGGTGTTCGCCACGGCGGATGCGGCGGGCATGCTGTGGGTACGCCTGGAAGCCGACGGCCCGCCGGCACCGACCGAACTGGCCGATGTCGTTCCCGCGGGCTGGCACCTCGCCCGCACGCTGACGCTGCGCGTGGCCGCGTCCGAGGTGCGCGCTGCGCTCGCGCCGCATGGCTTCGCATCGACGGGAACGCCCGACGCATGGCAAGGCACGCTGGGCGAATCGCCCGTCGCCGCCCTGCTGCTCGACGCCCAGCCGCAGCTGAGCTTCCTGCACCTGTGGACCGACGCGGCCCCCGGCTCCGACGCGATGGCCCGGGTGCACCACGCGGCGCGCCAGCTGCGCAGCGACATCGAAGCCGCGGCCTCGCACTGAAAGAAGAAAGAAAGACATGCCCTTCGGCACCGACGATCCCAACATGCTCGACGACTGGCTCGTCGTCGGCCCCGCCAGCGGCTTGCCGCGCACAGCGCGGCTGCTCGGCGACACCCTGCACCTGCACACCGATGCCGACGGCACACCGCACGCCCTCCTCGGCAACGACGCACTCACCGTGCAATCGCGCTACGGCTTCCTCTGGGTCTGCCCCAGCGGTCGCCCGGCGCGCCCGCTGTTCGCCTTCCCCGAATACGACGAACCCGGCCGCCGCATCGTCGATTGCGGCGGGCTCGGCGTGGCAGTGTCGGGCCTGCGCGTGATCGAGAACTTCCTGGACATGGCGCACTTTCCCTTCGTGCACCCCGACTACCTCGGCAAGGTGCCGCACACCGAAGTCGCCAAGTACAACGTCGAGGTCGATGCCGCCACCGACGAGATCTGGGCCACCGACTGCCGCTTCTGGCAGCCGCGCGCCTCGGCCGCCCACGACACGGGCAGCGAGGTGTTCTACAAGTACCGCGTGATGCAGCCCTTCTCGGCCATGCTCTACAAGTCGAGCTCGCGTCCCGATGCGCTCGACGCCATCGGCCTGTTCCTGCAACCCGTGGACGACGAGCACGTCATCGCCCACACGCTGCTGGCCTACTTCGACGATGTGTCGACCGATGCCGAACTCATCGCGTTCCAGCACACGATCTTCGGACAGGACAAGCCGATCCTGGAGAACCACGCCTTCAAGCGCATGCCGCTCGAAGGCCGCGCCGAGACACCCACGCGCGGCGACACCACCTCCGTCACCTACCGCCGATGGCTGCGCGAGCGCGGCATGCGTTTCGGCACCGTGAGGGCCACCGCATGACCGTCCGGCTCTACGACTACCCGCTCTCGGGCAACTGCTTCAAGGTGCGCCAGATGCTGCTGTGGCTTGGCGTGGACCACACGAGCGTGCCGATCGACTTTCACCCGGGTCGCGCGCACAAGTCCGCCGACTTCCTCGCGGGCATCAACCCGCTGGGCCAGCTCCCGGTGATCGACGACGAGGGCTTCGTGCTGCGCGACGCGCAGGCCATCCTGGTCTACCTCGCGAGCCGCTACGGCAACGCCGAGCAGCACTGGTACCCCGCCGATCCGAAGCTGCGCGGCCAAGTCGCGATGTGGCTCGCCATGGCCGACGAGATCACGCGCACCGCTTCGGCCGCCCGGCTGCACGACGCGCTGGGCTACACGCACCTGGACATCGACGCCTGCCGGCGCGGCGCGCGCGCGGCCTTCCGCGTGCTCGACGACCACCTGGCCGAGCAGCACGCCGCCACCGGCCTGCGCTGGCTTGCGGCGGCGTCCGAGCCGACCCTTGCCGACCTCGCCTGCTTTCCGTACGTGGCGCTGGCCGGCGAAGGCGGCATTTCGCTCGATGAATTTCCCGCGCTGCGCCGCTGGGTCTGGGATTTCCGTCACCTGCCGGGCTTTGTGGGCATGTCGGGTATCTTCCCCGCTGGCCCCGCCTGAAGGCCCGCCTGAGTATCCTTGTCCCCTTCCGCTCTCTGAAGAACCGAATCCCATGAAAACCAAAGCCGCCGTCGCCTGGCAAGCAGGCCAACCCCTGACCATCGAAACCGTGGACCTCGAGGGCCCGAAGTTCGGTGAAGTGCTGGTCGAGATCAAGGCCACCGGCATCTGCCACACCGACTACTACACGCTCTCCGGCGCCGACCCCGAAGGCATCTTCCCCGCGATCCTCGGCCATGAAGGCGCGGGCATCGTGGTCGACGTCGGCCCCGGCGTCACGACGCTCAAGAAGGGCGACCACGTCATTCCGCTGTACACGCCCGAATGCCGCCAGTGCAAGTTCTGCCTGAGCCGCAAGACCAACCTGTGCCAGCTGATCCGCGGCACGCAGGGCAAGGGCCTGATGCCCGACGCCACCTCGCGCTTCAGCCTCGACGGCAAGCCCATCTTCCACTACATGGGCACGAGCACCTTCAGCAACTACACGGTCGCGCCCGAAATCTCGCTGGCCAAGATCCGCGAGGACGCGCCCTTCGACAAGGTCTGCTACATCGGCTGTGGCGTCACCACCGGCATCGGCGCCGTGATCTTCACGGCCAAGGTGGAAGCCGGCGCGAACGTGGTCGTGTTCGGCCTCGGCGGCATCGGCCTGAACGTGATCCAGGGCGCCAAGATGGTGGGCACCGACAAGATCATCGGCGTCGACCTGAACCCCGAGCGCGAAGCCATGGCCCGCCAGTTCGGCATGACGCACTTCATCAACCCCAAGACCACCGAGAACGTGGTCGACGCGATCGTGCAGCTCACCGACGGCGGCGCCGACTACAGCTTCGAATGCATCGGCAACACGCAGGTGATGCGCCAGGCGCTCGAATGCACGCACAAGGGCTGGGGCCGCAGCATCATCATCGGCGTGGCGGAAGCCGGTGCCGAGATCAGCACGCGCCCGTTCCAGCTGGTCACCGGCCGCAAGTGGGAAGGCTCGGCCTTCGGCGGCGCGCGCGGCCGCACCGACGTGCCGAAGATCGTCGACTGGTACATGGAAGGCAAGATCGACATCGACAGCCTCATCACGCACACCATGCCGCTCGAAGACATCAACAAGGGCTTCGATTTGATGAAGCGCGGTGAGTCCATTCGCGGCGTGGTCCTGTACTAACCCCTCGGGAGACGCCCGCCATGAACCGCATGGAACCCCTGCGCAAGATCGAGGCGGGCGTCCTCGAAATCGCCTACGTCGAAGCCGGCCCGAGCGATGGCCCGCCCGTGCTGCTGATGCACGGCTTCCCCTACGACATCCACACCTACGCCGAAGTCGCGCCGATGCTGGCCGCGCAGGGCTGCCGCGTGATCGTGCCGTACATGCGCGGCTATGGCGCCACGCGTTTCCTGAGCGACGCCACGCCGCGCTCGGGCGAACAGGCGGCGTTCGGCGCGGACCTGCTCGCGCTGCTCGACGCGCTGAAGATCGAGCGCGCCGTGCTGGCCGGCTACGACTGGGGCGGCCGCGCCGCCTGCGTGGTGGCGGCGCTGTGGCCCGAGCGCTGCGCGGGGCTGGTCTCGCTCAACAGCTACAACATCCAGAACATCGCCAAGGCGATGGAGCCGGACACGCCCGACAACGAGCACAGCCTCTGGTACCAGTACTACTTCCACAGCGAACGCGGGCGCGCCGGCCTGCAGAAAGACCGCAAGGCATTCACGAAGCTGCTGTGGAAGCTCTGGTCGCCGACGTGGCAATTCGACGACGCCACCTTCGCGCGCAGTGCCGCCGCCTTCGATCACCCCGACTTCGTCGACGTGGTGATCCATTCGTACCGACACCGCTTCGGCCTCGTGCCCGGCGACCCGGCGTATGCCGACATCGAACGCCGCCTCGCCGCGCAGCCGACGATCACCGTGCCCGCCATCACCTTCGACGGCATCGACGACGGTGTGCGACCGCCCGCCGATGCCTCGGCCCACGCGCACCGCTTCAGCGGGCCGCGCTCGCACCGCCTCGTGCCCGGCGCGGGCCACAACCTTCCGCAGGAAGCGCCGCGTACCTTCGCCGATGCCGTGCGCGAACTCATGCCCGCACTGCGCAGCCAGACGACCCCTTCTTCATGACCGACACCACTCCGACACTCCTTTCCGAACACCACGCCTTCGGCGGCGTGCAGCGCTTCTTCGAGCATCGCTCGCACGAAATCGGCCTGCCGATGCGCTTCTCGGTCTACCTGCCACCGCAGGCCGTGACCGCCGACAAGCCCGTGCCCGCCCTGCTCTACCTCGCAGGCCTGACCTGCAACGAGGAAACCTTTGCGGTGAAGGCCGGCGCCCAGCGCATGGCCGCAAGCCTGGGCCTGGCACTCATCGCTCCCGACACCAGCCCGCGCGGCGCCGGTCCCGAAAGCCTGCCGGGCGCGAAAGACAGCTGGGACTTCGGCATCGGCGCCGGCTTCTACCTCGACGCCACCGCCGAGCCCTGGGCCACGCACTGGCGCATGGAAAGCTGGATCGTGCACGAGCTGCTGCCGCTGGTGGCGCAGCACCTGCCCATCGACGGCGAGCGCATCGGCATCTTCGGCCACTCGATGGGCGGCCACGGCGCGCTCACGCTGGCATTGCGGCACCCGGGCCGCTTCAAGTCGCTCTCGGCCTTCGCGCCGATCTGCGCGCCCACCCAGTGCCCGTGGGGCCAGAAGGCTTTCGCCGGCTACCTGGGCGAGCCCGGCGACGACCGCGCGCAATGGCTCGCGCACGACGCCAGCGCGCTGATGCAGTCGCAGACCGTGGCGCCCTATCCGCAGGGCATCCTCATCGACCAGGGCCTGGCCGACAAATTCCTCGCCGAGCAGTTGCACCCCGAGGTCTTCGAGGCCGCCTGCTTCGCCGCCGGCCAGCCGCTCACGCTGCGCCGCCATGCGGGCTACGACCACGGCTACTACTTCATCCAGAGCTTCATGGCCGACCACATCGCGCACCACGCGCAGACGCTGAACGGGTGACCCCAAAGGGTGCGGTCCGCGCCCCGCGTGGCTATCATGGTCCGCATGTCTGCCGCCGAGATTCCCGCCTTCGCGTTGCGCTCGCGCGATGGCGGCGCCGAAGAGAACATGGTGCTCGCCGGCATCTGGCGCCGCGCCTGGGTGTCGGCCAATCGGGGCGCCGCCCACGTCGAGCCCATCGGCCATTGGCTGCACCGCGTGCAGACCGAATTCATCCCGCCCGCCGACGTGGTGCTCGCCGAGCGCGACGGCCAGGTGCTGGCCTTCATGGTGCTGCTCACGGCGCGCGAGTATGTGGCCCAGCTGTTCGTCGAACCGCACCTGCGCAGCCAGGGCCTGGGCAAGGCGCTGCTCGACGAGGCCTGCGTGCGCATGCCGCACGGCTGGCGGCTGCACGTGGCCGTCACCAACACCGAGGCGCAGCGCTTCTACGAACGTTACGGCCTCGCGCGCGGCGTGGTCGACCGACACCCGGGCAGCGGGCGCGAACGCATCGCCTACCATTGGTCGCCTGCCCGCGCGCCCTGGCGCACGGGCTGACACCGCCGCCCTCTTCCTTCTTCTTGCCCCATGCGCATCCGCATCGATCACATCGCCCTCTGGACCACCGACCTCGAACGCTGCAAGCGCTTCTATGTCGACTACTTCGGCGCCACCGCCGGCGCGGGGTATGTCAACCCGATCAAGGGCTTCGCCTCGTGCTTCCTGAGCCTGGGCGACGGCGCGCGCATCGAGGCCATGACCACGAGCACCCTGTCGCCCGTGGTCGCCGAGGCCGGCGCGCAGCGCATGGGCTGGACGCACCTTGCGATTTCGGTCGGCTCCGACGCCGAAGTCGATGCCCTCACGCAGCGGCTGAAGGCCGATGGCTACCCGCTGCTCGACGGCCCGCGCCGCACCGGCGACGGCTACTACGAGAGCGTGGTGCTCGACCCGGACGGCAACCGCATCGAGATCACGTCATGAGCGTTTTTGTACAGAGCCTGCATGAGACCTTCGAACGCCTCGGCCGCATCGAGACCCGTCGCATGTTCGGTGGCCACGGCGTGTGGCACGAGGGTCGCATGATCGCGCTCGTCGTCAGGGACACGCTGTACCTCAAGTCCGATGCGGGCAGCGCCGCGCACTTCGATGCGCTGAACCTGCCGCCCTTCACGTACGTGCGCGCGGGCAAGGAGATGCCGATGTCGTACCGGCAGGCGCCGGCCGACCTGTTCGAAGACCGCGAGGAAGCCGCCCGCTGGGGCCGCCTGGCCTACGAAGCCGCGCTGCGCTCGGGCCAGCCGCCGAAGCAGAAGAAGCCCAAGCCCCAACCCAGGACCCCCCCCAAGGCCGCGAAAGCGAAGACCCGGTGAACGAACAGAACAACGACAACAACCACCTCGGCCACCGGCTTCCTCCGCTGCCCGAGCGCGACCAGATCGCGCTGCTTGATCCGTTCGACAGCCTCGATCTGAAAGACATCGTGGTCGTCGCCTCACTGGCCGAGGCCGAACGCGCCGCAGACGCATTGCTCACCGCCGGCGTGGCCGGCTTCGACACCGAGTCGCGTCCCACCTTCGCGAAGAACGAAGTGTCGACCGGCCCGCACGTGGTGCAGTTCGCCACGCGCGACACGGCCTGGCTGTTCCAGCTGCACCGCGACGAATGCAACCACGTGGTCGCGGGCCTGCTGGCCTCCCGCGAACTGCGCAAGGTCGGCTTCGGGCTCTCGAGCGACCTGTCGCTGATCCGCCTGCGCCTCGCCATTGCACCGCAGGCCGTGTTCGACATCGACGACGAGTTCCGCCGGCGCGGCTACCGCCGTTCGGTCGGCGTGAAGACGGCGGTGGCGCTCATGTTCAACCAGCGCTTCGCCAAGTCGCGCAAGGCGACCACGTCGAACTGGGCGCACAAGCAGCTCAGCGAATCGCAGATCCGCTACGCGGCCAACGACGCCTGGGCGTCGCTGCGCGTGTTCGACGCGCTCTTTCCGAACGGCTGACCGAACGCGCGGCTTGCGTCAGTCGCGCCCCGCTTCGAGGATCGCCTGCGCCAGCCGCAGCGGGTTCGAGAAGAACATCTCGTGGCTGCCCGGGCACTCGACGAGCCGGAACAGCCCGAGTCGCTCCGACAGCCGCGGATGCCACGGCAGGCTGTGCGGCAGCGCCGTGTCCTGCTGGCAATTGACGTACGACTTGCCCAGCGCCAGCGCCGCCAGCGGCTGCTTCAGTTGGATCCTGTCGGTGAAGGTGCGGTACGGGTGCGGGTTGAGCTGGTCGTACGCAGACTGCGCCAGCCGCAGGTCGGCGTCGTTGATGAAGGCCTCGCGCCAGACCTCGAACGGCAGCACCACCGCGTTGTCGTTGGCCCCCGCAATGGCATCGAACATGGTCACGTAGTGCGGCGGCACCATGTCGTTCAGCGACTCGCCGTCGAGCGGCACGAAGGCGTTGATGTAGACCAGCCGCCGCAGCCGCGCCGCGATGCGGTCGGCCACGCCCGAGATCACCATGCCGCCGTAGCTGTGGCCCACGAGCCGCACTTGCGTGAGGTTCTTGCCCTCGATGAAGCGGACCACCGACGCGATCGCGTCGTCCAGGCTGGTGTTTGCGCGGCTGTCGCCGGGGTTGTTGCCGGCCACGGTGGGGCAATGCACGGTATGGCCGGCCGCGCGCAGGCCGTCGGCCACGGCCTCCATTTCGGCGCCGGTGTGCCAGGCGCCGTGAACCAGAACATAGGTGTCGGACATGGGTGTCTCCTTGGTTGGATGCTTCGTTGGGGAATGAGCCGAGCGCGACTGTAGAAAAAGCGGTGCGCCGCGGATGGCCGCTGCCTGCCAGCGCGATGGCCGATTCGCGCCGTGGTTGCTCCAATTCAATAATTCAAATATTATTGAAATATGGAAGAAGACATCGTCATCCGCTCGCTGGCCGCCCTGGCGCAACCCGTTCGCCTGCGTGTGTTCCGCGCACTGGTGGTGGCCGGGCCTGCCGGCCTCACGCCCGGCGCCCTGGCCGAAGCCCTCGCGGTCTCGGCCACGGGCCTGTCCTTTCATCTGAAGGAGCTCGTGAACTCAGGGCTGATCTCGCAGGAGCGGCAAGGGCGCAACCTCGTCTACCGCGCCGCCTTCGAGCAGATGAACACCTTGCTGGCCTATCTCACCGAGAACTGCTGCCAAGGCGAGGCCTGCCTTGTCGACGCGCAGGCCGACTGCGACTGCTGAACAACCCGACCATCCCACCACCACCACCGATCGAGGAGAGTCACCATGAAGCGCTTCCACGTCCACCTGCATGTCGATGACCTGAACCGGAACATCGCGTTCTATTCGCGCCTCTTTGCGGCCGAGCCCACGCGCGTCGAGAGCGACTACGCGAAGTGGATGCTCGACGATCCCCGGGTCAACTTCGCGATTTCCACGAGAGGCCATGGCACGGGCATCGACCACCTGGGCATCCAGGCCGAGGACGACAACGAACTGGCCGAACTCAAGCTCCGCGCCCAGGCCGCCGACCGCGCGCTGTTCGATGAGGGCGCCACGGTCTGCTGCTATGCCAAGAGCGAGAAGCACTGGGTCACCGACCCGCAGGGCCTGGCATGGGAGCACTACCGCACGATGGACGCGTCGAAGATCTTCGGTCAGGGGCGCGACCAGGTCAGCCAGCAAGTGCAAGGCCTGGCCACCAAGGCGGCCGAGCAGCTGGGGCGCCCGGCAGGCGCCTGCTGCGCGCGTTGAGTCCCCTTCACAAACCCGCACTTCCCCACCCCATGACCGAACGAAAACACAACGTCCTGTTCATCTGCACAGGCAACTCCGCCCGCTCCATCCTGGCCGAAGGCATCCTCGATGAGCTGGGCTTCGACCGCTTCACCGCGTACTCGGCGGGCAGCCAGCCCAAGGGTACGGTCAACCCGCTGGCGCTGTCCACGCTGCGTCATCTGCACTACCGCGACACCGGCTATCGCAGCAAGAGCTGGGCCGAATACGCCACCGACGGCGCCCCGCACATGGACTTCGTGATCACCGTGTGCGACCAGGCGGCCGGCGAGGTGTGTCCGGTCTGGCCCGGCCAGCCCATCACCGCGCACTGGGGCCTGCCCGATCCGGCCGCGGTCGAAGGCTCGGACGACACCCGCCATCGCGCCTTCATGGATGCGGCGGTCACACTCAAGCGCCGCATCGAGTTCCTGCTCTCGCTGCCGCTGGCCAAGCTGGAGACCCTGGCGATCCAGCGTGAAGTGCGCGACATCGGAGCCCGCTGACATGACGACGAATGTGCTGATCCTGTGCACCCACAACTCGGCGCGCAGCGTGCTGGGCGAGGGCATGTTCAATCACTGGGCCCAGGCACTCGGCGTGGATGCGCGCGCGTACAGCGCGGGCAGCACGCCGAGCGGCCGCATCAACCCGATGGCCATCGAGGTCCTCGAGAACGCCGGCATCGACACGTCGGGCTACCGCAGCAAGCGCTGGGACGAATTCTCCGCGCCCGATGCGCCGACGATGCGTGTCGTGATCACGGTGTGCGACAGCGCGGCGCAGGAAACCTGCCCGTACTGGCCCGGTTCGCCGGTGCAGATTCACTGGGGATATCCGGACCCGTCCCATGCCGGCAGCACGCCCGAAGAGAAACGCGCGGCCTTCGAGGCCACCCGCCGGGCAATCGGTGAACGCATGCACCAGCTGGCACAAATTCCGTTCGACACCCTGAGCGATTCGCAACTGCGCGCCCGACTCGACACGCTCTGACTCCCCTCGCACGGCGCGCGGCCCGGCCACGGGCTGCGCGCCTTCATGCGCCCTTGCTCCATCCGTTCACGTTCACCGCCCCATGCTCGCAGCCCTCCTCATCTTCATCTTCACGCTCGTGCTCGTCATCTGGCAGCCGCGCGGCCTGGGCATCGGCTGGAGTGCCTCGCTGGGCGCCGTCATCGCCCTGCTCTTCGGTGTCGTCCAGCTGGCCGACATCCCCGTGGTGTGGGGCATCGTCTGGAACGCCACCGCGACCTTCATCGCCGTCATCCTCATCAGCTTGCTGCTCGACGAAGCCGGCTTCTTCGAATGGGCCGCGCTGCACGTGGCCCGCTGGGGACGCGGCAACGGTCGCCGGCTGTTCGCCTTCATCGTGCTGCTGGGTGCCGCGGTGTCGGCCCTCTTTGCGAACGACGGTGCGGCGCTGATCCTCACGCCCATCGTGATGGCGATGCTGGTGGCGCTCGGCTTCCGGCCCGCCGCCACGCTCGCCTTCGTCATGGCGGCGGGCTTCATCGCCGACACGGCCAGCCTGCCGCTGATCGTGTCGAACCTCGTGAACATCGTGTCGGCCGACTTCTTCAAGATCGGCTTCAACGACTACGCGGCCGTGATGATCCCGGTGAACCTCGCCGCGGTCGCGGCCAGCCTTCTGGTGCTGATGCTGTACTTCCGCCGCGACATTCCGGCGAGCTACGACGTGGCACAGCTCAGGCACCCCGTCGAAGCCATCCGTGACCCGGCCACCTTCCGGGCCGGCTGGGTCGTGCTGGTGCTGCTGCTCGTCGGCTTCTTCGGGCTGGAGCCGCTGGGCGTCCCGGTGAGCGCCGTGGCGGCCGTGGGTGCGGCCCTTCTACTGGCCGTGGCGGCGCACGGGCATGTCATCAGCACGCGCAAGGTGCTGCATGGCGCACCGTGGCAGATCGTCGTCTTCTCACTGGGCATGTACCTCGTGGTCTACGGCCTGCGCAACGCCGGGCTGACGGACCGGATCGCATCGCTGCTCGACGTGTTCGCGCAAGGCGGCGTGTGGGGCGCCGCCATCGGCACCGGCTTCCTGGCCGCGGGGCTGTCATCGGTCATGAACAACATGCCCACCGTGCTGGTGGGCGCGCTCTCCATCGATGCGTCGGGCACCACGGGCCTCGTGAAGGAAGCCATGGTCTACGCCAATGTCATCGGCTGCGACCTGGGCCCCAAGATCACGCCGATCGGCAGCCTGGCCACGCTGCTGTGGCTGCACGTGCTCGAGAAAAAGGGCACGACCATCGCCTGGGGCTACTACTTCAAGGTCGGCATCGCGATGACGCTGCCCGTGCTGGCCGTCACGCTGGCCGCGCTGGCGCTGCGCCTCAGTCTCGGCTGATCCCTTTCACTTTTCTTTCCTCCAACGAGCTTGCCATGAGCGACATCACGATTTATCACAACCCCGCCTGCGGCACGTCGCGCAACGTGCTCGCGCTGATCCGCAACACGGGCGACGAACCCACCGTCGTCGAGTACCTGAAGACCCCGCCCGACCGCGCCACGCTCACGCAGCTGATCGCGGCAATGGGCGTGCCCGTGCACGACGTACTGCGCCAGAAAGGCACGCCGTACGACGAGCTGGGCCTCGGCGATCCGAAGTGGAGCGACGCTCAGCTCATCGACTTCATGGGGCAGCACCCGATTCTCATCAACCGACCCATCGTCGTCACGCCGCTGGGCACGCGCCTGTGCCGGCCGTCCGAAGCCGTGCTCGACATCCTGCCGAAACCGCAGCAAGGCGCATTCGCCAAGGAAGACGGCGAAGCCGTGGTCGACGCGAAAGGCCAGCGTGTCGCCAAGCCCTGACCTCCCCCAGCTCGACACCGATGCGTTCCGCGTCCCCCGCCTGCAGGAGCTTCTGCCCACCGCTCGCGCCACGCATGCACCGCGCATCCTGCTGCTGTACGGATCGCTGCGCGAGCGCTCCTACAGCCGCCTGCTGACCGAAGAGGCCGCGCGCCTGCTGCAGGCGATGGGCGCCGAGCCCCGCATCTACGACCCGCGCGGCCTGCCGCTGCCCGACGGCGAACCCGAAGACCATCCGAAGGTGCAGGAGCTGCGCGATCTCGCGCAGTGGGCCGAGGGCATGGTGTGGACCTCGCCCGAACGCCACGGCGCCATGACCGGCATCATGAAAGCGCAGATCGACTGGATTCCGCTGGCCGTCGGGTCCGTGCGGCCCACGCAGGGCAAGACGCTCGCGGTGATGGAGGTGTCGGGCGGCTCGCAGTCGTTCAACGCGGTGAACCAGCTGCGCGTGCTGGGCCGATGGATGCGCATGATCACCATCCCCAACCAGTCGTCGGTGGCCAAGGCCTTTCTCGAGTTCGACGACGCGGGCCGCATGAAGCCTTCGCCCTACTACGAGCGCGTGGTCGACGTGATGGAAGAGCTGGTGAAGTTCACGCTGCTCACGCGGGACTGCGCGAGCTACCTGGTCGACCGCTACAGCGAGCGGCGCGAGAGCGCGCAAGCACTGTCCAAGCGGGTCAATCTGCGCAGTATTTAGAAACAAGTCGGGCAAGCTTCTTGCAACGGGGACGCCCGTTGCCCGGGCAATTCCCATGGCGGCGCGCGGCGCACCGACGTAGATTCCGGCGTAGAAAAAAGCGTCCGTCGCCGTCGCTTTCCCCTACTTTGGCCCCGCAGGAGTGTCCATGGACGCATGGTCGAGTCAGCAACTGTCCCCGCTGTACAGGCGCGAGGTCTTTCGCTCGCGCGAGGCCGAAGAAACCGACGCCCGCGTGGCCCGCGAACTGAAGCCGCACCGCAGCGCGTGGGGCGCGGGCGATGTCGATGCCATCTTCTGCCGCGCCGAGATGAACGCACTGTCGCTGTGCATCCTGCGCTACGGCTGCGACGTCGACATCGAGCCCGACGCGCTCGGCAACTTCGTGCTCGTGCAGATGCCATTGCGCGGCCATGCCGACATCCACACCGGCGGGCAGACGCTGCAGATCCATCCCGGGCAAGGCGCCATCATTTCCGCCCACAAGCCCGTGCGCCTGCGCTGGCACGCCGACTGCGAGCAGCTGATGCTGAAGATCGAGCTCAACCGCCTGCAGGAGGTGGCGCGCCATGCCTTCGCGCTGCGCGGCACCGACACCGTGGGCGAGATCGATTTCGACATGCCCTTTCGCCTGGACGACACGGCGGGCACGCAGTGGTGCCGCATGGTCGCGAGCCTAGCCTCGCTGCTGCCGCCGAACGAGTTCGAGCGCTACGACCCGCGCTGGCTCGCGCACTGCGAAGACAACCTCATGCTCTACCTGCTGTGCCACCGGCCGAACTCGGTGCTGCAGCGGCACGCCGACGCGCAGCGCGGCACCGAAGAAACCAGCCTGCGGCAGCTGCGCCGGGCCGAAGAATTCATGCGCGAGCGGCTCGACTCGCTGCTCTCGCTCGAAGACGTGGCACAGGCCGCGGGCATCACGCGCCGCGGCCTCGCCCTGCTCTTCCGGCGCTACCGCGACCTCTCGCCCGGCGAGGTGCTGCGCAACATGCGCCTCGATGCCGCGCACGCGCAACTGGCGCGGCACGACGGCGCCAGCGTCACCGAGGTGGCGCTGAACTGCGGCTTCTCGCACCTGAGCCGCTTTGCCGCCTGCTACCGCGAGCGCTTCGGTCAGCTGCCGCGCGACACCTCGCGCGAGCCTTTGGCCGCGCCCGCGCGGCACTGAAGAAACCCAGCGCGCTTCAGGATTTCATCGGGCACTGCACGGCCGTGCGGTCCTGGTAGCGCTCCAGCACGGTGCCGATGACCTTGTTGGCGATGCGCCCGTTCGCATCCTTGGCGATCACGCGCAGGTAGTAGTTCTGGATCGGGAAGTTGTTCGGGCCATAACGGA
Organism: Variovorax sp. Root473; assembly: GCF_001426505.1. Taxonomy (GTDB): domain Bacteria; phylum Pseudomonadota; class Gammaproteobacteria; order Burkholderiales; family Burkholderiaceae_C; genus Variovorax. The sequence goes on along the minus strand of NZ_LMEV01000019.1, from coordinate 38,017 downwards.
AGTCGCCGCGCACCGATTTGTAGTTCGCCGCCTTGATCGCCTTGAGCAGCGCGGGTTTGTCGGCCACCTTGCCGCCGACGTCGCGTACGGCCGCATCCATCGCCATGAGCACGTCGTAGGCCTGGCCGGCATAGAACGACGGGTTGCGCCCGTTGTTCTGCTGGCGGAACGCGGCCACGAAGCGCTGGTTGGCCGGGTTGTCGAGGTCGAACGACCAGTGCGCCGTGTTGAACAGGCCCAGCATCGGCTCGCCGACGGCGGGGATCATGTCCTCGTCGGCGGAAAAGGCGGTGGAAATCAGCGCCACGTCCTTCGACAGCCCCGCGCCGACGAACTGCTTGATGAAGCTCACGCCCATCGCGCCAGGCAGGAAGAAGTACAGCGCATCGGGCTTCGACGCACGAATCTGCGCGAGCTCGGCCGAGTAGTCGAGCTGCCCGAGCTTGGTGTACAGCTCGTCGCCCACGCCGCCCTTGAAGGTGTGCTTGAAGCCGTTGATGGCGTCCTTGCCACCGGGGTAGCTGGGCGCGATCATCGCGACCTTCTTGAAACCCTTGTCCGAGGCGAACTTGCCGGCCGATTCGTAGTACGCGTCGTTCGGGTACGAGGCGCCGAAGAAGTACGGGTTGCAGCGCGCGCCCGAATAGTCGCTCGGGCCGGTGTTGCTCGACAGGTAGGGCACCTTGGCCGCGAAGAGCGGCGGGCCCACGGCCAGCGCGACCGACGAGCCGACGGGCCCGGTGAACAAATCGATCTTGTCGCGCAGCAGCATGCGCTCGACCACCTGGCGCGCCATCTCGGGATTGCCTGCCGTGTCGGCCTCGACGAACTCCACCGGCACGCCGCCGAGCTTGCCGCCCAGCTGCTTCATCGCGACGGCAAAGCCGGCCTTGGCCTCGGCGCCGCCGACGGCAAACGGGCCGGACAGGTCCATCGCCAGGCCGACTTTCACGGTCTGCGCGGTCTGCGCCTGCGCGGGTAAAGCCAGCGCGCCCACCAGGACGGTGAGTGCGCACAAGACGGATCGGGGCGTGGCCTGCGACATGAGAGATCTCCTCGATGTGAGCTCGTTGAACGTGGGGGAGTGGCAAATGCAGGCCGCAGTCTCTGTGCGGCAGCGGTGCCCCGCTATCCGTTTCGTGCGACCGAAACCGCTGCACGAAATGGACAGACAACGCCCCGGCGCGCTCCACAGAATCGCCGCCGACCCCACCACTTCGAGAGACGAACCGATGAGCGACACCATCGACATTCCCACCGGCGACGGCACCCGGACCTTTCGCGGCTACCTGGCCCTGCCCGCCTCGGGGCGTGGCCCCGGCATCGTGCTGTGCCAGGAAATCTTCGGCATCAACGACTACGTGCGCGAGGTGGCCGACCTCTATGCCGAAGAGGGCTACGTGGTGCTCGCGCCCGACCTGTTCTGGCGCATGGAGCCCGGTGTCGAACTCGGTTACTCGCCCGAAGACTGGCAGCGCGCCTTCGGCTTCTTCCAGAAGTTCGACATCGACGCCGGCGTGGCCGACGTCACGGCGAGCGTGAAGGCGCTGCGCGCCCATCCGGCCTGCACCGGCAAGGTCGGCGCGCTGGGCTTCTGCCTCGGCGGCAAGCTGGCCTACCTGGCCGCCGCGCACTCGGGCGTGGACGCGGCCGTGGGCTACTACGGCGTGGGCATCGAGGGCGCACTCGACCTCGTGCCGCAAATCCAGTGCCCCATCGCCCTGCACTTCGCGGAGCTCGACCAGTTCTGCCCGCCCGAGGCCCGCGCCCAGGTGCTTGGAGCCTTCGCCGGCCAGCCCGATGCGCAGATGTATGTGTACCCCGGCGTCGACCACGCCTTTGCGCGCACCGGCGGCGAGCATTTCGACAAGCCCTCCACGCTCATGGCGCACCAGCGTTCGATGGCGCTGTTCAAGGAAGCGATCGGCCCGGTGTACGACCTCTCGGCGCTGTGGGACAAGCACTGCGAGTACGAGTTCGCCACGCGCGACGTGGTCGCCACCATGGCCACGATGGTGAGCGAGCCCTACGTGAACCACATCCCGACCATGACCGGCGGCGTGGGCGCCAGGGAGCTGTCGCGCTTCTACAAGCACCACTTCATTCCGAGCACGCCGCCCGACACGCGGCTCACGCCCATCTCGCGCACGGTGGGCGCCACGCAGATCGTGGACGAGATGCTGTTCAGCTTCACCCACACGGTCGAGATCGATTGGCTGCTCCCGGGCATCGCGCCCACCGGCAGGCCGGTGGAGATTCCGCTCGTCGCCATCGTGAAGTTCCGCGGCGACAAGCTCTACCACGAGCACATCTACTGGGACCAGGCCAGCGTGCTGGTGCAGATCGGCCTGCTCGATCCGAAGGGCCTGCCCGTGGCCGGCGCCGAGACGGCGCGCAAGCTGGTCGACGAAACGCAGCCGTCGAACACGCTGATGCCGCGCTGGGAAAAATCGACCGGCCTCACCATCGCCGACCCGGCGCTGCCCCTGGGATGAGCCACGCCGCCGACATGCTGGCGCTGGTCGTGGACTCGGTCAGGCCGCTCACCCCGGCCATCAAGGCCTTCGTGCTGCGCTCGGCCAGCGGCGAGCCGCTGCCGCCGTTCACGCCGGGTGCGCACCTGGGCGTGCAGGTCATGCAGATCAACGGCCACCCGGGGCAGCGCGCCTACTCGCTCGCCAGGCCGCACGACGGCTCCGACCGCTGCGAGATCGCCGTGCTGTGCGAACCGCAGGGCGCGGGCGGCTCGGCCTGGATGCATGCGCTGCAACCGGGCACCGCACTGGCCGCGCATGCGCCGCGCAACGACTTCGCCTTGCACGCGGGCAGCGCGCCGCCGCTGCTCATCGCGGGCGGCATCGGGATCACGCCGCTGCTGTGCATGGCGCGCTCGCTCGCGGCCGAAGCGCGCCCCTTCGAGTTCGTCTACGCTACGCGCAGCGAAGAAGCCACGGCCTACCTGCACGAGGTGCGCGCGCTCGGTGGCACAGTGGTGCACGACGGCGGCGACCCGGCACGCGGTGTGGACCTGCGCGCGCTGCTGGCCGCGCCCGAGCCCGGTCGCCACCTGCATGTGTGCGGCCCGCGCGGCATGGTGCAGGCCGTGGTCGACACCGCCCGCGCGCTCGGCTGGCCCGACGACCACGTGCACTTCGAACTCTTCGCCGGCGCCATCGAGCAGGCGGGCGATGCGCCCTTCGAGGTGCGCACGCTGCGCTCGGGCAAGACGCTGACCGTGGCCCCCGACCAGAGCCTGCTCGACGTGCTCATCGCCGCCGGCCTGGACCCGCTGTACGACTGCCGCCAGGGCGACTGCGGCGTGTGCGTGGTGGACGTGATCGAGGGCGTGCCCGACCACCGCGACCACAACCTCAGTCCGCGCGAGAAGGCGGACGGCAAGACCCTGTGCACCTGCGTGTCGCGCGCCAAGACGCCGCACCTGGTGCTCGACATCTGATGACGTTTCAGGAGACCCACCCGATGAATTCCGTGATTCCCATCATCCCCATCGCGGCGACAAACCCGATCGACATCCAGTCGCTCGTGCAGCCCGACCGCGTGCACAAGCGCGTCTACACCGACCCCGCCATCTTCGAGCTGGAGATGGACCGCGTGTTCGGCCAGGCCTGGATCTACATCGGCCACGAAAGCCAGGTGCCCAAGCCCGGCGACTACTTCACCACGCGCCTGGGCCGCGAGCCCGTGGTGATGGTGCGGCACACCGACGGCCAGGTGCACGTGATGTTCAACCGCTGCCCGCACAAGGGCGCCAAGCTCGTGCCCGACGGCAGCGGCAGCGCCGGCAAGTTCCTGCGCTGCCTGTATCACGGCTGGACCTTCAAGTGCGACGGCAGCCTGCTGTCGGTGCCGCTGCGCAGCGGCTACGAATGCACCGCGCTCGACCTGAAAGACCCCCAGTACGGCGTGCGCAAGGTCGCGCGCGTGGCCACGCACCGCGGCTTCGTGTTCGCCAGCCTGTCGGAAGACGGGCCCGAGCTGAAAGACTTTTTGGGTGGCGTGGCCACGTCGCTCGACAACTTCTGCGACCGCGCGCCCGAAGGCGAAGTGGAAGTGGCCGGCGGCGTGCAGCGCGTGATCCAGCGCAACAACTGGAAGATCTTCTTCGAGAACCTGCACGACACCATTCACGCGGTGGCCACGCACGAGTCGTCGTGGCGCGCGGCCAAGGAAGAGCACGCGTCCATGCCCGCCGGCACGCCCAAGCCTTTCGAGGTGGTGATCGTCGACGGCAACGGCGAGCCGCTGGAGTTCTGGGAGAAGCTGGAGCTCAAGGGCTACGACCACGGCCACGGCTTCATGGAAGGCATCTTCGTGCCGCCGACAGACCCGGTGAGCCTGGCCTATGTGGCCTCGCTCGAAGCCGCGAAGGGCGCCGAGCGCGCGGACGAGATCCTTCGCGTGAACCGGCACAACACCATCGTGTACCCGAGCTGTTCGCCGCACACCTCGTTCCAGCAGATCCGCGTGATCCGGCCGCTGTCGGTGGACCGCACGCTGGTCGAGATCTTCAGCTTCCGCCTCAAGGGGGCGCCCGAGGCCACCTTCCAGCGCACGCTCAAGTACACCAACATCGTCAACTCGCCCTCGTCGAACGTGATGCCCGACGACCTGGAGGCCTACAACCGCGTGCAGGAAGGCCTGAGCTCCGACGGCGGCGACTGGGTCAGCATGCACCGCGCCGCCGGGCGCGACCAGCCGCTGCCGGGCGGGCGCGCGTCCAACGGCAACAGCGAGATGCCCTCGCGCAACATGTTCGCGGCGTGGGCTGGCTACATGGGCGTGGACACGGGCGCACAGACGAACGAACACGCGGGGAGCGCCGAATGAACTTCCGCGACTGGAACGAACAGCAGGACCTCACGCAGTTCCTGCACCACGAGGCGCGCCTGCTCGACGAGCACCGCTGGGACGAATGGCAGAAGCTCTTCACGCCCGACGGCCTGTACTGGGTGCCGCTGGTGCACGGCCAGGTCGACCACCTCAACCACGCCTCGCTGTTCTGCGAGGACGCCCTGCTGCGCTCGATGCGCGCGCGGCGGCTCGAACAGGCGCGTGCCTACTCGCAGCAACCGCCCACGCGCACCGTGCACGTGCTGGGCAACATCGCGCTCGAGTCGCGCGACGACGATGCGGGCTGCACCGTGCGCTCGACCTTCCTGCTGCTGGAGTGGCGCAAGACCGAGCAGCGCACCTTCGGCGGCAGCGTGCTGCACACGCTGCGCCGCGCCGACGACGGCTGGCGCATCCAGACCAAGCGCGTCGACCTCGTGAACTGCGACGCGCCGCACGAAGCCCTGCAGGTGTTCCTGTGAAGGCCGCGCTGCTGGCCATGCACTACCAGAACGACGTGCTGCACGTCGATGGCAAGGTGCGCGTGGGCGTGGCCGCCGACGACCCGGCGCGCCCGCGCCTCATCGCCTCGGCCGCGCGGCTCATCGCCGGGGCGCGCGCGAACGGCGTGCCGGTGATCTTCGTTCGCATCGCCTTCGCGCCGGATTACGCGGACTGCCTGCGCAACTGCACGCTGTTCCGGCGCGTGGCCGAGAGCGGCGCCGTGCAGGAAGGCAGCTGGGGCGCCGGCTTCTACGACGAGCTCGCGCCGCGGCCGGGCGAAGCCGTCGTCACCCACAAGCGCAACAACCCCTTCTGGGCCAGCGGGCTCGAAGAGGTGGTGCGCGCCACCGGCGCCCGTCGCCTGTACCTGGCCGGCATCGCCACCAACCACGTCGTCGAGCACGGCGCGCGCCATGCGAGCGACCTTGGCTACGACGTGGCCGTGGTCGCCGACGCCTGCAGCACCGCGCAGGCACACCTGCAGGCGGCGAGCCTCGAAACGCTGGCGATGCTCGCGGACGTGGTCCGCGTGGACGATGCCGTCGCGCAGATGGGAGGCCAAGCATGACCCCACTGCAAGGCAAGGTCGCGATCGTGACGGGCGCCGCCGCGCTGCTGGGCAGCGCCATCGTGCGCGCTTTCGTGCAGGCCGGCGCGCGCGTGGTGGCGGTCGACATCGACACGGCGCGCGGCGCCGCACTGGCGGCCGATGTGGGCGCGGGCTGCCGCTTCGTCGTCTGCGACATCGCGTCGGACGATGCACTCGATGCGCTCGTGGCCGGCACGCTGCGCACCGAAGGCCGCATTGACTTCCTCATCAACAACGCCGTGGTCTACGGCGACGCGGGGCTGGATGCCGCGCGTGCCGACTGGCTGGGCGCGCTGAACGTCAACCTCGTCTCCGGCGCGATGCTGGTGCAGAAAACCGCCGACGCGCTGGCCGCGCACGGCGGCGCCATCGTGAACATGGGCAGCGTCGGCGGCAAGTTCGGCGCGGCGGGCCGGGCACTGTATCCCGCGGCCAAGGCGGCCATCCTGCAGCTCACGCGCAACCAGGCCGCCACGCTGGCGCCGCGCGGCGTGCGCGTGAACTCGGTGTCGCCGGGCTGGACCTGGTCGGACGCGCTCTCGCGCATGGCGAACGGCGACCGTGCACGCGCCGACCGCGTCGGCGCACCGATGCATCCGCTGGGCCGCGTGGGCGACGGCGACGACGTGGCGCAGGTGGTGCTGTTCCTGTGCTCGGACGCGGCGCGCTTCGTGACCGGCGCAGACATTCCGGTCGATGGCGGCTTCTCGATGCTGGGGCCCGACCAGGGACGCTCGGCGCGCGACTGGTTCGAGGCGTAGCGACCGTTCAGCCGCGCGACTGCCGCAGCGCCCCCGGCGTGCCGCCCAGGTGCCGGCGGCACAGCCGCACGAAGTGCGAGGCATCAGCCAAGCCGACGCGCAGGCCGATCTGCGCCACGCTCAGGCGGTCGAAGCGCGCATCGGCCAGCATCCGCTGCGCCACCTGCATGCGGCAGGCGGCCAATGCGCTCGCGAAGGTGGTCGCTGCCTCGCCCCCTTCCGCGAGGCAGCGGTGCAGGCTGCGCTGCGAAATGCCCAGCCCCTGCGCGACGGCCGCGGCCGTGAGGCCCGGCTCGGCATGACGCTCGCGCGTGGCGTCGAGCACGCGCTGGCGCAGGGCGGCACGGCCACATGCGCCGGTCGCCGCCACGCTGGCTGCCGGGCCGAGCGCCAGTGCCAGCAGGCCGCCGAGCTGATCGGCCAGCAACGCCGGCGGCAGCGGCGGCCGCAGGGCCACTTCGGGCGACAGCGCCCGGGCGAAGCCGCTGAGCGCCGCACCCCAGCCGCCGTGCCCGTCGATGCGGCGCGCCACGTGGTCGCCGGCATCGGGCAGCCACGACTCGACCCACGCGGTCGGCAACTCGATGGACACCGTGTCGGCCGACTGCTGCAGATGGAAGGCGTAGCAGCGCCGCGAATCGACCAGCACCGCGTCGCCGGGCAGCAACCGCGCGGAGCGCTCCTCCTGCACCGCGACCCAGGGCGAATCGGCCTTGCACAGCAGGTAGTAGTAGTTCTGGCGGCTGTGGGCGATGGCGCGGCGCGTGCGGTACACGTCCTGCGCGCTGCCGCGCACGCGGTTCACATGCAGCGGTCCGAGCGGCGCGGATTCGAGCGAGGCGCCGAAGCCACCGGCTTGCGGGCTGCTCACGTCCATCTCGAGAAAGCCTTCGCAAACCGCGCCGATCCAGTAGTCCAGCCGCTGCGGCGGCGGCACTGCGTCGGTCGACCAGGTGTGGATCGCTACGGGGGTTGCGGACATGGCGGCGGAAGTCATCCGGCCAACATAGCCAGCCCAGGCCCATTTGCCAAGCGGGTATAGACGCCCTCCGACGCCGCGCCGCGCGGGCGCCCGGCACAATCACCGGCTACTTTTTCCAACTGCACATGCACGAAGGGCCCGCACACATGAGCAAGCAGCAAAGCGATTTCGGATTGATCGGCCTGGCCGTGATGGGACAGAACCTGGTGTTGAACGTGGAAAGCCGCGGCTTCCAGGTCAGCGTCTACAACCGCACCGAGGCCACGACCGAGGCCTTCGTTGCAGCCAACCCCGGCAAGAAGCTGGTCGGTGCCAAGACGCTCGAGGAATTCGTCCAGAGCCTGGCCAGGCCCCGCAAGATCCAGATCATGGTGAAGGCCGGCGCGCCGGTCGATCAGGTGATCGAACAGCTCATTCCCCTGCTCGACAAGGACGACATCGTCATCGACGGCGGCAACAGCCTGTACACCGATACCGAGCGCCGCGATGCGTACCTGACGAGCAAGGGCCTGCGCTTCATCGGCGCAGGCGTGTCGGGCGGCGAGGAAGGCGCGCGCAAGGGGCCGTCGATCATGCCGGGCGGGCCGCTCTCGACCTGGGAGGTGATGAAGCCGATCTTCGAGAGCATCGCGGCCAAGGTGGACGGCGAGCCTTGCGTGATCCACATCGGACCGGGCGGCGCGGGCCACTACGTGAAGATGGTGCACAACGGCATCGAGTACGGTGACATGCAGCTGATCTGCGAGGCCTACAGCCTGTTCAAGGCGGCCGGCTTCACGACCGACGAAATGGCGGCGGTCTTCAACGACTGGAACGAGGGCGAACTGCAGAGCTACCTGATCCAGATCACCGCCAAGGCGCTCGAACAGAAAGACCCGCAGACGGGCCAGCCGGTGGTCGACGTGATCCTTGACAAGGCCGGCCAGAAAGGCACGGGGCAGTGGACGCTGCTGAACGCGGCCGAGAACGCGGTGGTCATCAGCACCATCAACGCTGCGGTCGAGGCGCGCGTGCTGTCGTCGCAGAAGAAGGCGCGCGTGGCGGCGAGCCAGCTGCTGCACGGGCCGGCGCCCACGCTGTCGATCGAGAAGCAGGCGCTGGTGGCCAAGGTGCATGACGCGCTCTATGCCTCGAAGGTCATCAGCTACACACAGGGCTTCGACCTCATCCAGACGATGGGCGAGAAGAAAGGCTGGAAGCTCGACCTGGCGGGCATCGCATCGATCTGGCGCGGCGGCTGCATCATCCGCGCGCGCTTTCTGAACCGCATCACCGACGCCTTCCGCACCGACCCGGCGCTGGGCAACCTGATGCTCGACGCGTTCTTTCAGGACTTGCTGAACCGCACGCAACAGAACTGGCGTGAGGTGGTGGCGCTGGCAGTGAGCAACGGCATCCCGGTGCCGGCCTTCAGCGCCTCGCTGGCCTACTACGACAGCTACCGCACCGCGCGCCTGAGCGCGAACCTGCTGCAGGCGCAACGCGACTTCTTCGGGGCCCACACATACGAACGCGTGGACAAGCCTGAGGGCCAGTTCTTCCACACCGACTGGCCCGAGGTCATCGAGTAAGCGGCCTGCGGGTCAGAACAGAGTGCCCTGTCCTTGCGCGCCAGGCGGCCGGAAGGCGCTGGTGTCGAGCGCAATCCGCTCGCGGTTGAAACCCAACCGGTTCGTCGCCTTCTGGAAGCGCTGGTGGATCAGGTCGGCCCACAGGCCGCTGCCCTTCATGCGCGTGGCGAAGTCGGCGTCGTAGTCCTTGCCGCCGCGCATCTCGTGGATGCGCGCCATGACGCGCTCGGCCCGCTGTGGGTAGTGCAGCTCTAGCCACTCCTTGAAAAGCGGCGCCACCTCCCACGGCAGCCGCACCACGGTGTAGAAGGCGCTGCGCGCGCCCGCTTCCCAGGCGGCTTCGAGCACCTGCTCCATGTCTTCGGTGATGAACGGAATCTGCGGCGCCACGCTCACGCCCACCGGCACGCCGGCCTCGGCCAGGGTGCGGATGGTGCGCAGCCGCCGGTGCGGCGCGGCGGCGCGCGGCTCGAGCTTGCGCGCCAGCTCGCCGTCGAGCGTGGTGATCGTGACGTACACGGCCGCGAGCCGGTCGGCCGCCATCGGCGCGATCAGGTCGAGGTCGCGCTCGACCGCGCTCGACTTGGTGACGAGCGCGAACGGATGCCGCACCTCGCTCAGCAGCTCGATCACGCCGCGCGTGAGCCGCAGCTCGCGCTCGATGGGCTGGTAGCAGTCGGTGGCGGTGCCGATGGCAAGGTTGCTGGGGCGATAGCTCTTGCGCCCGAGTTCGGCGCGCAGCACCTCGACGAGGTTGCGCTTGGCGATGAGCTTGGTCTCGAAGTCGAGGCCGGGTGAAAGGTTCAGGTAGCTGTGCGTGGGCCGCGCAAAACAGTAGATGCAGCCGTGCTCGCAGCCGCGGTACGGGTTGAGCGAGCGGTCGAAGGGAATGTCGGGCGAGTCGTTGCTGCTGAGCACCGACTTCACGTCCTCGAAGCGCACCTCGGTCGCCAATGGCATCAGCCCGGCGGCCTCGGCCTCGCCTTCTTCCAGCGTGCCCCAGCCGTCGTCGAAGGCGTCGCGTTCGTCTTTGGAAAACCGGTGCGCAAGCCGCGTGGCTGCGCCGCGGCCCTTGATGATGTGGATGGGAACCTGGGCGGCGGGCATGGCGAATCCTTGGAAGGCGTCAGGACACAAATTTGATAACTGTTTATTCATACAGTATTTCATCTTTGATTCGACCACGCTCGAATTTTTATTTCTGTATTGACAGAAATTTAGGAATTCCTAAACTCGATGCCATGGAACTCACCGACATTCAACGCAAGTTCGTCCTGCACTGGGGCGAGATGGGCTCCATGTGGGGCGTGAACCGCACGGTCTCGCAGATCCACGCCCTGCTCTTCGCGCACGGCAAGCCGATGCACGCCGAAGAGCTGTCGGAAACGCTGGGCGTGGCGCGCTCCAACGTCAGCAACAGCCTGAAGGAATTGCAGGCCTGGAACCTCGTGCGCATCACCCACACGCTGGGCGACCGGCGCGACTACTTCGAGACCAGCGTCGATGTGTGGGAGCTGTTCCGTACCGTGGTACGCGAGCGCAAGGAGCGCGAGTTCGACCCCACCATCCGCGTGCTGCGCGAGATCGTTTCCAGCCCCGATTTCCAGAAGGAGCCCGCCGATGCGCAAGACCGCATCCGCTCCACCATGGACCTCATGACCAAGCTCGCCACCTGGGCCGACGAGATGCTGCGGCTGTCGCCCGGCACGCTCGACAAGGTGCTCACGCTCGGCGCCAGCGTGCAGAAGTTCGTGCGCGGCGATGCGGCACCGCCGTCGCCCGCAGGCAAAGGTGACGATCCCGACGCGCACCATGCCAGCCTGCCCATGATCTGAGAAAGGCCGCGTCTTTTTTTGCCTTCTTATTTCTGTTTTGACTGAAATATCGAGAACCACAAACGCCATGCCCCGCTTCGCCCTTCCCAGCTACCCGCTCACCGTCTATTTCGACGCCACCTGCCCGCTGTGCACGGCCGAGATGGGCGCCATGCAGGCGCGCGACACCGCGGGGCGGCTGCACCTGGTCGATTGCTCGCCCGCAGGTTTCTCGAACGGCCCGGCACCGCGCGAGGCGTTGATGCGCTCGCTGCACGCGGTCGATGCCACAGGGCGGCTGCGCGTGGGCGTCGACGCCATCCGCGCCTGCCGCGCCGCCGTGGACCTGCCGGCCGGCGGCGCCGTGCTCGACCTGCCGGCGATCGGCCGGCTGGCCGACCGCGCCTACGCGGTCCTGGCCCGCAACCGCTACCGGCTGCCGCGCTGGCTGGTGCTGCGGCTCGCGGGGCACGGTGCGATCGCCCCGGCCACCTGCGCCGACAACCACTGCAAGCTCTGAAAAAACTCACGCTGTCACACACCCACGTTCACGTCCGAAGGAGTTTTCGATGCCCGACGTCTTCCAGCCCGACTTCCGCCTGCCCGGCACCGCGCGCACCACGCCGCCCGCGGTCGAAGGCCACGTGAGCCGCGAGGACACACAGGACTATTTCACCGAGGTCGCGGACGACTACCGCGCCTGGAGCCCGAGCTACAACATGCACTTCGGCTTCTGGCGCCTGGGCCTGAACCCGCTGCGGCGCGAAGGCATGCTGATCGAGATGAACCGCGCCGTCGGCCGCGCACTGCGGCTCGACGCGGCCAACGCCGGCCCGCGCTGCGTGCTCGACCTCGGCTGCGGCGCCGGCGCCACTGCGCGCACGCTGGTCGGCGACGACCTCTCGCTGCATGCGGTCACGGTGACCAACGTGCCGGTGCAGAACGGCATCGCCGCGCGGCTCGATGCCCGCGCCGGCGTGGCCGAGCGCATCGCGCACGTCGAGGCCGACTACACCCGCACCGGCCTGCCCCCCGCCCAGGCCGACGGCGGCTGGGCACTCGAAAGCGCCTGCTACGCCGAAGGCACCGCCAAGGCCGACTTCGTGCGTGAAGCCGCGCGGCTGCTCAAGCCCGGCGCGCGGCTGGTGGTGGTCGACGGCTTCCTGCTGCGACGCCGGCCGGGCCGGCTCGCGGGCTGGCTGCACCGCCTGTGGGCCGACAGCTGGGCCGTGCCCACGCTGGCCGTGCGCGAAGACTTCGTCGCCGCACTGGGGGCGCATGGCTTCGACGACATCGAGGTGAAGTCACTGCGCTGGCGCGTCGCGCCCAGCGCGCTGCACATCCCGGTGCTGGCCACGCGCTTCACGCTGGCCGAACTGTGGAAGGCGCGCGGCAGGCTCAGCCCCTGGCGCCGCAAGCACATCGTGGCCAGCTACTGCGCGCTTGCGCTGGGCATGTTCTGGCGCGACTTCGACTACGCCATGGTGAGCGCCACGCGCAGAGCCGGCGAAAGCACCGCGTCATGAGCGCCACGCCGCTGATCCGGCAAGCGCTCGGCCCGGCCTGGGAACGCCTGGGCGACGTGATCCGCCGGCACTACGCCATGACGCCCTTCTCGGCCGAACACGTGTGCGTGCGCGGCGCCATGCACGAGGTGCACCATGCGCCGTGGGCCGCGCTGCTGATGCCCTTCGGCCGGCTCGTCGGCGCGCTGGTGCCGCACACCGGCACCGACGTGCCGATTGAGGTGCACTACCGCTGCCGCATCGACGACCCGCACCTGTACTGGGACCGCATCTTTCACTTCGCGGGCCGCGTGCCTTTCCACTTCCGCTCGCACATGGAAGCCGCGCCTTCGCAAGATGGCGAGGTGATCGAGTTCGTGCGCTTCGGCATCGGCATGCGGCTGGCGGTGAGCGCCGAAGACGGCGCGCTCGTGTTCCGCGACCGCGGCTACCTCTGGCGCCTCGGCCGGCTGCGCATTCCTCTTCCGCTGGGCTTGCTGCTGGGCACGGCCTACGTCGAGGAGCGGCCCGATCCCGTCGACCCCGACCATTTCACGATGAAGATGCTGCTGCGCCATCGCTGGTTCGGCGACGTGTTCCGCTACAGCGGCCGCTTCCGCCTCGGCTCACAATGAGGGCACCATGCCGCGTCGCCCCGAAAACCTCTACGCCCAGTATCACGCCCACATCTACTTCGCACCCGCCACGCTGGCGCAGGCGCGCGAACTCAGCGAGCGTGCCGGCCGCGAGCTGATGGTGGTGGTGGGCCGCGTGCACGAACGCCTCGTCGGACCGCACCCGCACTGGAGCTGCCAGCTGGCCTTCGACGCCGCCGAGTTCCACGAGGTCATCGCCTGGCTCGAGGCCCACCGCAATGGCCTCGACGTGTTCGTGCATGGCGTGACCGGCGACGATTTCGCGGACCACACGGCGCACGCCATGTGGCTGGGCGAAGAGAGCGCGCTCGACCTGCGGATGTTCCGGCGCTAGACCCGCATCGCGGCGTGCTGCTGCAGGGTCAGGCCGCGTCCTGCGTTTCAACTTCGGCGTCCGACGCGCCGCCGTGCACCTTGAAGAAACGCGCACCCTCGACCTTCTGGCCAATGGCCTTCTCATACGCCGCGCGCACATCGTCGGGCTGACCGGCCTGGCCGAAGAAGTCCTTCAGGTACGGTCCCAGCAGCGGATGCGCCGCCAGTTCCTCGCGCGGCAGGCCATGCAGCATCTCGTCGCGGCAGGCCGACGGCAGGAACACGTCGCGGTTCTTCTCGGGATCGCGGATGAGTCCCTTGGGCTCGTGTGACGGATCGGACTGCATCGATTCGAGCTCTTCAAAAAAGCGCCGGCGCATCATCACGATGCCCTTGTCGCTCTGGCCCAGCTTCTCGCGCGTGCGGTCGGTCACGGTGCCCTGCCCGACCCACACGACGAAGTCCTGGTTGGCGACGTGGCTCGTGATCCAGCGGCCCGTGGCCGGGTCCTTGATGGGGCCGTACCACGAGGGAATGCGCTCCTGCACATACGGCTCCTGCTCGGTCGGCACGCGGCTGAGCACCCACAGCACGCTCAGCGTGTGGTGGTCGTCGATGGGCACGCGCCATTCGAAGTGGTGGCCGAGGAAGAAGCCGTTGGGCCACAGCGTGACGCGGCCGGTGGTCCACATCACGTTGTCTTCGCGCTCGCCGCCGCGCAGGCGCTTGTAGACGAAGCCGTGCTCGAACTCCTCGAACGCGAGCTTCAGGTGCGTGGGCACGTAGGGGCCTTCGTCGCCCTGCAGGCGCGTGGTCCAGTTGTTGTGCGTCCACTCGAAGTGCACGGGGTCGATGGAGTTCTCCTGGCACTGGAACCAGTTGCAGGGAATCTCGGCGAACACGGCCTGCGCGAAACCGTTCCTGCAGTTGAAGAGTTCCCAGTCGGGCAGCAGCGGCGCGGGCTGCGGGCCCATGTAGGCCCACAGCAGGCCGGCTTTTTCCTGCACGGGGTAGGCCTTGATCTTCGTGTTCCTGCGCATGCGCGCATCGGGGTCCAGTGTTTCTTCAAACGGCTGGTGGATGCACTGGCCGCTGGTGTCGTACTGCCAGCCGTGGTAGCTGCAGCGCAGGCCGCACTTCTCCACGTAGCCGTACGACATGTCGGCGTTGCGGTGCGGGCAGCGGCGATCGACCAGCCCGTAGTTCCCGCTCAGGTCCTTGTAGAGCACCAGGTCCTCGCCGAGGATGCGCAGCGGCTTCACGGCCTTGTCGTCGAACTCGCTGGCGCCGGCGATCGGGTGCCAGTAGCGGCGCAGGTAATCGCCCATGGGCTTGCCCGGACCGACTTCGGTCAGCAGGCGGTTCTTTTCTTCGCTCAACATGCATCGTCTCCTTTTATGGGGTCAATCGGCGCGGATACCGAACTCGCGCACCAGCTTGCCGAAGCGCTGGTCGTCGTCGCTGATCTGCTGCGCCAGCACGGCCGGCGCGCCGCCCACGGGTTCGATGCCGAGCGCGGCCATGCGCGCCTGCACGTCGGGCATCTTCAGGATCTCGTTGAAGTGGCGGTTGAGCGTCTGCACGACCTCGGCCGGCATCGCCTTCGGCCCGAGCAGGCCCATCCAGGCGCTCACGTCCATGTCGCGGTAGCCCAGCTCGAGAAACGTGGGCACGCTGGGCATGAGCTTCGTGCGCTGGCGTTCGGCCACTGCGAGCGGCACGAGCTTGCCGGCGGCGATGTGGCCTGCCACCGCGCCCGGCGTGATCCAGCCCACGCTCACATGGCCGCCCAGCGTGTCGTTGACCACCGGCGCCACGCCGCGGTACGGCGCATGCGCGACGGCAATGCCGGCATCCTTGTTGAACAGCTCGCCCGCGATGTGCATCGGCGAGCCCGCGCCCGGCGTGCCGTAGGTGAAGGCCTTGCCGGCCCTGGCGCCGGCGACGAGTTGCGCCACGTTCTGGATGCCGCTCGCAGGCGCCGTGACCATCAGCACCGGGATGTTGCCGGTCTTCACGATCGGGGTGAAGTCTTTCACCACGTCGTGCGCCACGCCGGGGCCGGCCTTGAGCACATGCTGCGCGATGGGAAAGGTGCTCGGCGTGAAGAGCAGCGTGTAGCCATCGGCCGGCGCCTTCGCGACCCAGGCGTTGCCGATCATGCCGCTCGCGCCGGGCCGGTTGTCGATGAGCACCGGCTGCCCGACGCGCTGCGCGAGCTTCTCGGCGTAGGCGCGCGCGATGGCGTCGGTGTCGCCGCCGGCCGGGTAGGCGACGACGATGGTGATCGGCTTCGCGGGCCACGACTGCGCCAGGGCCGCCGTTGCGGCACATAGCAAAAGAATGGCTCCTGCAGCGGCACGGACCACGTTTCGGTGGTGAAACATCATGGCAATTTCCTTCTCTGTGGGACGACGTTTAGGTGTCGTCGGACTGTAGGAATGCCATCGCGCGACCAGAAGATATAGTTTCACTGAGTGAACTTTTTTTCTTCGGAGGCGGCATGTCAGACACCACCGGCGCGCACAGCGTGAAGTCGATCGACGCGCTGCGTCGCGGGCTCGACGTGATGCTGGCCATCCAGCGTTCGTCGGCCGTCACGCTGCAGGAGCTGCACCGGCAGACCGGCATGTCGAAGGCCACGCTGCTGCGCATCCTGAAGACGCTGCAGCAGGCCGGCTGGGTGGAACGCAACGAGCTGGAGAAGCGCTACGTGCCCACTTCGGCCACCGGCCAGTCGGGCGCCGCGGCGGCGTGGCGTACGCGGCTCACGGCGCTGGCGGCATCGCCGCGCGCCACGCTGCAGCGGCTGGTGCCGTGGCCGATCGACCTCGGCGTGCGCGACGGCACGGCGATGCTGATCCTCGACACCGACCGGCCGCGCAACGGCCTCGCGGTGAACTACCGCGCGCTGGGCTTTCGCCCGCCCATGCTGCTGTCGTCGCTCGGGCGTTGCTACCTCGCGTTCTGCCCCGAAGACGAACGGCGAGAAATCGTTGCAGCACTGGCGCGTTCACCCAACGACTTCGACCGCGGCGCGCGGCGCCCCGACAGCATCCGCCGCATGGTGGCGCACGCACGCGACCAGGGCTACGCCGCGCGCGACCCCACGTCCACCAGCCTCGATTCGCCCGACCGCTTTGGCGCGGTGTCGGTGCCGGTGCGACTCGGCGATCGGGTGGTGGGTTGCCTCAGCTGCGCATGGCTGCCGACAGTGAAGAGCGAGCGCGAGATCGTGTCGGCGCATCTGGGCGACCTGCAACAGGCCGCGCAAAGCATCGAACGACGGCTGAGACAAGACACGCTCGGCCTGCCGCCCGCGAGCCCCTGAAGCGCTGCACTGAACGCAACCCAATCTGGCAAAGCGCGCGGGGGCTTTGATGGCCTGGATGCCCCTTTGCTTCCTACAATCGGCCCTATGAACGTCATGGTTTTCATTGCCGGCTTCGATCGCACGGCGGCCTGCGCGGCCCCGGGCGATGCGCGCGTGCGCGCGCCCGCCGCAATGACGGCGAGGTCGCAGCAGACCCTCGCACATCCCTGAGCCCGGCGGTCAGCCTCCTTTTTTCTTCAGCGCACATCGACCGTCGGGCACCCGCCCCGCGCGGTCGCGCGCCCTGGCCCTGATCCATTGATCGATCGGCCCGGGCGACGCACCACTTCCCCAGCGTCCGACTTTCTTCCCGCCTCCGGCCCCGTGCCGCGCGGAAGAGCCTCGCCCGCTTCGTCGTCGTGTTTCGTCGTGAGGATTTCCCCGTGGTGGCTCTTGCCCTCTCCCCTGTCGTCTCTTTTTCGCCTTCACCCGCCCTGCCGCCCTGGCCCGCATGGCTGTCGTTCGATGCGCTGAGCCGCCGCCTGCTGCGGCCGGCCGAACTGCGCATCGACGTCGATCCGAAGAAGGGCCGCCCGAGCGAGCCGCTGACGCCGGTGTACGAGCGCATGCGCGCCATGGGCGACCGCGTGCAGGACCTGCCCGCGCTGCGCCTGGACGACCCCGACCTGCACGCACGCTTTCGCGAGGCCGACGGCGAGACCTACGTGTACATCGAAGACGTGCGCCAACAGCGCCTGGTCGGCTACACCGTGTTCAACCGCCTGATCGAACTCGACCGCCGCGCCGACCGCCACCTGCGCGCACCGCATTCGCAGTACGACGCCGCTTATCAGCGGCGCGGGCTGGCCACGGCGGTGTACCGCTGGGCGCTGGGCAGCGGCATGTGCCTGATGAGCGGCGCGCGCCAGTCGCCGGGCGCGCATGCGCTGTGGCTGCGTCTGGGGCGTGACTACACGACAGGCTTCGTCGACCTGCGCGAGAAACGGCTGAGCTACCTCGGCGACGAAGTGGACGACGACACGCTGTCGCAGCTGCACACGCGCATGTTCATGCTCGGCGCCGGCTGGACGTTCGAGCGTTTCAGCAGCGAAACGCGCATGGCGATGTGGGGACCGCCTAAGCCTGCGGCAGCCGCTCGCGCAGGAACCCGATGAGTTCCTGCGCCGCGACATTGCGCATCGGCCCCGGCAGGTAGGCCAGCACCACGCGCCGCTCGATGCGCGGCGCCGACAGCGGCACCACGGCCAGCTCGGGGTCGCGCAGCGACGAGGTGTACAGCTGCGGCATCAGCCCCAGCGCCTGCCCGCTGCGCACCAGCGCGTAGAGCGTTTCGGAATAGCTCACGCGGTACGGCTGCGCACCCTGCGCGAACTGGGCCCGCGCCGGATCGCCCAGCGCCGGCATGCTGCCGCTTTCGAACAGCACGAGGCGCTCGCTGCCGATGGCTTCCCACCGCACATCGCGCGCCGCCGCCAGCGCATGGTCGCGCCGCACCACCAGCACCAGCGGATCGCGGAACAGGTCGATGCACGCCAGTCCGCCCGGCGGCTCGGTGATCGCGGCCACGGCCATGTCGAGCTGGCCGCTGCGCAGCTCGGCCAGCAGCACCGTGGAGGGCGCGTCGCGCCAGGCCAGTTCCACCTCGCCGCGCTGCTGCAAAAAGCCGGCCGCCGCCGTCGCGACGCGCGCGCTGGCCGAAGGGATCACGCCCACGCGCACATAGGCACGTCCGCGCTGCACCGTGCTCTCGATGTCGCGCAGCGCCACCTCGAAGGTGTGGACCAGGAAATCGGTGCGCGCCAGCACCTCGGCGCCGACGGGCGTGAGTTCGAGCCGGTGGGTGGAGCGGGTCAGCAGCTCGGCGCCGAGCAGCTTTTCCATCTGCTTGATCGCGTTGCTCAGCGCCGGCTGCGTGATGGCGAGCCGGCGCGCCGCACGACCGAAATGCCCTTCCTCGACCAGCACCGAGAAACACTGCAGCTGGCGCAGCGTGAGCGCACGCAGGGGCAAGGCGGCCATGGGCGTCCTGGTTATCGATTCAATGAATCAAATTATAGAAATTCAAAATTTTCCTTATGAGCACGCACTGCCTAGACTGCGCCGCATGACCCTTGCCGCGCCTGCGCCCGCCGCCGCTCCTTTCACGCTCGAAGCGATGCTGCGCGCGATTCCGAAGGTGGAACTGCACTGCCACCTCTTCGGCACCGTGCGCCACGACACCTTCCGCCAGCTCAACCGGCGCGCCAATGCGCCCCTGGCCGACGCGGAAATCGACGGTTTCTACACGCGCGGTGAAAAGCCCGTGGGCGTGCTGCGCGTGCTGCGCGCGCTCGACGCCCAGCTGGTGCGCAGCGCCGACGACCTCTACCAGCTCACCCTCGAATACCTGCAGGACGCGGCCTCGCACCACGTGCGCTACGCCGAGTTCTTCTGGAACCCGACCGGCACGGTGCACGGCTCGGGCATCGCGTACCCGCTCGCGCAAGGCGCCATCGTCCGCGCGATCCACGATGCGCAGCAGGCGTTCGGCATCACCGGCCGGCTCATCGCCGCCATCGACCGCGAGGCCAGCGCCGAAGCGGCCGTGGAAATGGTCGAGTGGGTCAAGGCCCACCGCTGCGACGAAGTGATCGGCATCGGCATCGACTACCGCGAGAACGACCGGCCGCCCGAGCTCTTCGCCCGCGCCTACGCCGAGGCCAAGAAGGCCGGCCTCAAGACCACCGCGCACGCCGGCGAGTTCGGCATGCCCTGGACCAATGTGCGCACCGCGCTGGAGCTGCTGCAGGTCGACCGCATCGACCACGGCTACACGGTGGTCGACCAGCCCGACTTCGCGCGCCAGTGCGCCGAGCGCGGCGTGATCTTCACCGTGGTGCCGACCAACTCCTACTACCTGCGCACGCTGCCGCCCGAGCGCTGGGCGCTGGACCACCCCATCCGCCGCATGCCCGGCCTGGGCCTGCGCATCCATCCGAACACCGACGACCCGACGCTGCACCAGGTCACGCCCACGGGCGCCTGGCTGATGATGGCGCGCGACTTCGGCTTCGGCCTGGACGACCTGCGCGGCTTCATGCACAACGGCCTGGACGGCGCGTGGATCGACGACACGCAGCGCCGCCAGTGGCGCGCCGAATGGAGCAGCGCCTTCGACGCGCTGCGCGCCCGCCTGACCGTTCCCGAACCCACGCCTTCCGCCACACCCTTCCCCGGATGAACCCCGCCATGACCACGAACCGCCACCTGATCCTTGCCGCCGCACTCTGCGCCGCCCTGCCCATGGGCGCCCTCGCGCAACAGGCCTGGCCTGCCGCCAAGCCCCTCACGCTGATCGTGCCCTACACGGCCGGCGGCAGCGTGGACGTGAATGCGCGGCTCGTGGCGCAGCGCCTGAGCGAGCGGCTCAAGCAGTCGGTCGTGATCGAGAACGTGAGCGGCGCCGGCGGTGCCATCGGCGTGGCCAAGGCCGTGAACGCGGCACCCGACGGCTACACGCTGGTGGTCGGGCCCGACAGCGCCATCGCCATCGGCCGGCTGGTCAACCCCTCGGCTTTCCGCTTCGATCCGCTGAAAGACCTGGCGCCCGTCGGCCTGCTCAACACCGCGCCGATGGTGCTGGTGGCGCGCCCCGGCCTCGATGTGCGCAGCTACGCCGACTTCGTGAAGCTCGCCAAGGCCCAGCCCGGCCACTACAACTACGCCACCTCGGGCGTGGGCACCGTGCTGCAACTGGCGATGGAACTGCTCAAGGAGCGCAGCGGCATCTTCGTGACCCACGTGCCCTACCGCGGCGGCGCGCAGATCGCCACCGACGTGATCGGCGACCAGGTCGACCTCGCGATGCTGGTGAGCACCAGCGCCATCCCGCACGTGAACGGCAAGCGCCTGAAGGCCCTGGGCATCACCGGCAGCCAGCGCCTGCCGGCGCTCGCGCAGGTGCCGACCTTCAACGAGATGCCCGGCCTCAAGGGCTACGACATGGTGAGCTGGACCGGCATCTTCGCGCCCGCCAAGACGCCGCCGGCCGTGGTGGCCCGGCTCAACCAGGAACTGAATGCGGTGCTGCAGGAAGAAGGCGTGCGCGCCAAGCTGGCGGAGCAAGGCGCATTGCCGGGCAGCGGGACGCCGGAGGCGTTCAGGAAGTTCGTGCAGGCCGAGTACGCGCGCAATCAAAAGATCGTCGCGACCGCCAACATCAAAAGTGACTGACTCGGGTGACTGACTCGCCCCCAGGCTGCGCGCACTTCGTGTCGCTTCGCCAACCCCCTACCGGGGGCAACACCTACGGCCCGGCAAAGCCGGTTCCGTGGTGTTCGCTTGAAGAGGGCCGACGCAGAGTCGGTCGGTGACTGGCTGAAAAGGCTCAGCCGGCCTTTTCGTTGCTCTCGTCTTCCGGCCAGTCGCGGATGTAGGCCTTGAGCATCTTGTTCTCGAAGTTCTGCGCGTCGACCACGGCCTTGGCCACGTCGTAGAAACTGATCACGCCCATGAGCATGCGCTTGTCCATCACGGGCATGTAGCGCGCGTGGCGCTCCAGCATGATGCGGCGAATTTCGTCGAGGTCGGTTTCGAGCGTGCAGGTGACCGGCGCGTCGTCCATGGCCTTGCGCACCAGCGTGGTCCCGACCTGGCCGCCGTTGTTGACGATGGCCACGATCACTTCACGGAACGTGAGCATGCCGACCAGGTCGCCGTGCTCCATGACCACCAGCGAGCCGATGTCCTTGTCCGCCATGGTCTGGGCGGCTTCCGCCAGCGGGTCGTCGGGCGTGATGGTGAAGAGCGTGTTGCCCTTGACGCGAAGAATGTCGCTGACTTTCATGGTGGTGCTCCTCTCGGGGATTCGTCGTTCTCGGCGTCGTGCCGATTTGAATATAGCCCACAATCAACGCCGACCTGAACGCCCCTGTCGCCTGTGCATGCATTGCAGGCGTAACGGGGCATTGCGAAGAGACAACAGAAAGCAGAAAGGCCCTCATGCCCGGTTATTCCGACCCCGGTTTCGACACCCTCGCGCTGCATGCCGGCGCCGCCCCTGACCCCGCCACCGGTGCACGGGCTGTCCCGATCCACCTGACGACATCGTTCGTCTTCGAATCCAGCGACCACGCGGCCGCGCTGTTCAACCTGGAGCGCGCGGGCCACGTGTATTCGCGCATCAGCAACCCGACCAACGCGGTGCTGGAGCAGCGCGTGTCGGCGCTCGAAGGCGGCATCGGCGCCATCGCCACGGCCAGCGGCCAGGCGGCGCTGCACCTGTCGGTGGCCACGCTGATGGGCGCGGGCTCGCACATCGTCGCCAGCACGGCCCTGTACGGCGGCTCGCAGAACCTGCTGCACTACACGATGCGCCGCTTCGGCATCGAGACCACCTTCGTGAAGCCCGGCGACCTCGATGGCTGGCGCGCGGCGGTGCGGCCCGAGACCAAGCTGTTCTTCGGCGAAACCGTGGGCAATCCGGGCCTCGATGTGCTCGACATCCCCGCCGTGAGCGACATCGCGCACGAAGCCGGCGTGCCGCTCTTGGTCGACTCCACGCTCACCTCCCCTTACCTCATCAAACCCTTCGACTGGGGTGCCGACCTGGTCTACCACTCGGCCACCAAGTTCCTGTCGGGCCACGGCACCGTCATCGGCGGCGTGGTGGTCGACGGCGGCAGCTTCGACTGGGAGAAGTCGGGCAAGTTCGCCGAGCTCACGCAGGCCTACGACGGCTTCCACAACATGGTGTTCAGCGAGGAAAGCACCGTCGGCGCCTTCCTGCTGCGCGCACGCCGCGAAGGCCTGCGCGACTTCGGCGCCTCGATGAGCCCGCACACGGCGTGGCTCATCCTGCAGGGCATCGAGACGCTGCCGCTGCGCATGGAACGCCACATCGACAACACACAGAAGGTGGTCGAGTTCCTGGCCAGCCATCCCTTCGTGTCACGCGTGGGGCATCCGCTGATCGAATCGCACCCCAGCCACGCGCTCGCGCAAAAGCTGCTGCGCCATGGCGCGCGCGGGGCCGGCGCCGTGTTCAGCTTCGACATCAAGGGCAGCCGCGCGCAGGGCAAGGCCTTCATCGAGGCGCTCAAGCTGTTCAGCCACCTGGCCAACGTGGGCGACTGCCGCAGCCTTGTGATCCACCCGGCGAGCACCACGCACTTCCGCATGACCGACGAGGCGCTTGCAGGCGCGGGCATTTCGCAGGGCACGATCCGCCTGTCGATCGGCCTGGAAGACCCGGTCGACCTGATCGACGACCTCAAGCGCGCACTCAAGGCGGCGGAAAAGGCGGGTGCCTGAGATGAACTACACCGTCAACGGCCACGACACCTACTGCTACACCGCCGGCAAGCCCCTCGATGCGGCCAAGCCCACGGTCGTTTTCATCCATGGCGTGCTCAACGACCACAGCGTGTGGATTTTGCAGAGCCGCTGGTTCGCCAACCACGGCTGGAACGTGCTGGCAGTCGACCTGCCGGGCCACTGCAAGAGCGCTGGCACGCCGCCCGCCAGCGTGGAAGACGCGGCGCAGTTCGTCATTGCGCTGCTCGACGCGGCGGGCGTGCAGAAGGCCGCGCTGGTCGGCCACAGCTTCGGCTCGCTGATCGCGCTCGAAGCCGCGGCGCGCGCGCCCGAGCGCATCACGCAGCTCGCGATGGTCGGCACGGCCTACCCGATGGTGGTGTCGCCCGCGCTGCTCGAAAGCTCGGTGAGCGATCCGCAGCGCGCCATCGCCATGGTCAACACCTTCTCGCACTCGCTGCTGGCACCGCCGCCTTCGTCGCTCGGCCCGGGCACCTGGCTGTACGGCAGCTCGCGCGCGCTGATGCGCCGCGTGCTGGCGAGCAACCGCGAGGCGAACGTGTTCCACATCGGCTTCAAGGCCTGCAACGACTATGCGAACGGTGAGGCGGCGATGGAGAAGGTGCAGTGTCCGGTGCTGTTCCTGCTGGGCGATTCCGACCAGATGACACCGCCGCGCGCCACCAAGGCGCTGGTGGGCAAGGCGCGCAACGCCAAGGTGATGACGGTGCACGCCGGCCACGCGCTGATGAGCGAGGCGCCGGACGAGGTGCTGTTCGCGCTGCGCGACTTCGTCGCGGGCTGAAAGAACGCAGGGCGGTGTTTCAGCTGCCCAGCGCGTTGATGTCCGCCGGATCGAGCAGCACCTTGCGCGCGCCCTTGCGCGCCACCGCGAGCATCGCCCGGCCCATCTTCTCGGTGGTGGTCACGCGGTCGGGCCACCAGCGGTGGGCCAGCCCAAGCACGGGCTTGAGCACGACGATGGCGGCCTGGTACAGCGGCGTCTTCGAACGCACGCCGTGCAGCGGCTGGATCATCCCGGGCCGGAACATGTAGGACGCGCGAAACGGCAGGCGCATCAGCGCGTTCTCGGTCGCGCCCTTCACGCGCGCCCACATGCGTTCGCCGCGCTCGCTGCTGTCGGTGCCGGCGCCGGTCACGTAGGTGAAGGTCATGCCCGGGTTGAGCCGCGCCAGCACGGTGGCGGCCGCCATCGTCAGGTCGTACGTGATGCGCTTGTACTCGGGCTCCTTCATGCCCACCGACGACACGCCCAGGCAGAAGAAGCAGGCATCGAAACCTGTCAGCTGCGACTCGATGGCGCGGTAGTCGAACATGTCTTTGTGCACGAGGTCCTGCAGCTTGGGATGCTGCTGCCCGGTGGCGCTGCGCCCCACGGCCACCACGCGTTCCACGTCGGGCGCCAGCAGGCACTCGCGCAGCACGCCCTGCCCCACCATGCCGGTGGCGCCAAAGATCAGGATGTTCATGGGAGGAAAGCTCCGAAGGAGTCAGACCGCGAAGGCCGCGGGCTTTTTCTCGAGCACGGCCAGCAGCAGGTCGACGTCGAGGCTGGAAGGTTGCGGCGGCTGCAGCGCGCCGAGCAGGCGCGACAGGGTCTCGATGTGCGGCAGCAGCGGCCCCAGAAAGCGCGTGCCGTCGGCGCCCGCCACCAGCAGGGTCGGGAAGGTCTCGACGTCGAAGGCGTCGGCAATCTCGGCGTGGTCCTCGATGTCGACCCAGGCGAAGCGGAACTGCGGATGCGCCTTCGCCAGCTCGGCCAGCAGCGGCCGGTAGTCGCGACAGGTGCCGCACCATTCGGCGCACAGGCAGACGACCCACAACGGGTTGGCATCGGCAGAAGAAGCGACGGGGACGGCGGGAACAGCGCTCAAGGTGGACACGGTGAAGGTGGGATGGCGAACCCGGGTGGTGCGTCCGCGGGGTCGTGGCTATTATCAACAAAGCCCCTGCGGGGCGCAGGAGACCCACGATGAACACCTCCACCCCCACCACGCCGGACGCGGTCGATCCGCGCCACTTCACGAGCTTTGCCGAGTTCTATCCGTTCTACCTGACGGAGCACGCCAACGTTACCTGCCGGCGGCTGCATTTCGCGGGTTCGACGATCTCGCTGCTGTGCTTCGTGGCCCTGGTGGTCACCCTGAATCCGTGGTGGCTGCTCGCCGGGCTCGTGGCGGGCTACGGCTTCGCCTGGGTCGGGCATTTCGGCTTCGAGAAGAACAGGCCGGCCTCGTTCAAGCGCCCGCTGTACTCCTTCATGGGCGACTGGGCGATGTACCGGGACATCTGGGCGGGCAAGGTCAAGATCTAGGCCGAGGTCCGCGACCCGCAACCGCTATTTGCAGCCGGTCAGGGCGCTCAATGCGGCGCCCAGCCGGTCGTGGAGTCGCTGGCTGTAGGCTGGACCGGGATGAACGCCGTCCGTCAGATCGCGGGCGCCATCGAAACGCACAGCACCCCAGTCGACGAACGGCACCTTCATGGTCTGCGCAAGCCGATGCACCAGCAAGTCGTACTGGTCGCGTCGCAACAGCTGTTGCTTGTGGATATGGAGTGACGACGCTACCACCTGACGCGAGAACCCTGTGAGGACTGGTTCGCGTCCCTCGGCGCGCACGCGCTCGATCATGCGCTGCAAGGTCTGCACGAACACGGCAGCCTGAACGTTGCGCCATGCATCGATGACCCCGTTTTCTATGACGACCCAACGCCCCGTTCGCGGAGAGGCCTCAAAGCGAGCAGCCAGATCCGTCAATTGCATCGCCGGAACGGCGTGATCGACGAGCGTAAGGCCCGGGTACTTGCGCATCAGGATGGTGAGCGGCCGAACCTCAAGATCCGCGCCGGCCACGATGCTGTCGCCATAGACATCGATCACGCATCGCAGCGAAGCCGCGCTGGCAACGGTTGCCGGCAACGCCACCGCGGGAGGCTCAACAGCCGTGCCACCGCCCGGCGCAGAAGTCGGTGCGGGCGCTGGCGGGTCCGCGCGAGCGACGTCGCCGAGGCCGGCCGTCAGGGCCGCGCAAAGCAACAGAACGCGAAAGGGTTCCCCCGGATTTCGACGCGCAGGCGCCGGTCGCCGCGACGGATGCGGCAGGCCATTTTTTGACATTGTTCTCCCTGGGAGGGAGCGAAGCTCCCTGTTCTTCTGAGCGGCGCCAGTGAACCGAAGACACATGCCCCGGGATCACTGGCTCGTTGAAGAATAGCGACGACAGGGTGAAATGAGGCAACCTCAAAAGAGGTCAATTGCTCTCAAGATAAATGAATGGCCAATCGGTCAATCGATTTGCGAGCAGACCTCACCCCAATCGACTTGCAGCCCGCTTTCTTTCCTTGAACGGCGGTTAGATCAACAGCACATCGCCCAGCCGCAGCGTGTGCAGCGGTCCCTTCTGCCACAGGTCTTCGAGCGGTTCAGCGCGCGGCATGAGCAGCTCGCGCAGCAGCGGCTCGATGGGCGTCGACGGGTCGGCCAGCAGCACATAGCGCGGGTCCTCGTTGGCAGGCTCCTCGGCCAGCGGCGCGATCCAGTCGAGCCGCACCAGCGTGTCGATCACCGGCACCAGTTGCAGGCCGTCGACCCGCATGCGCACCAGCAGTTCGCCCGCACCCAGGCCCTTGGCCGCTGTGGCCTGCGCGCGCGCCAGGTGCTGCAGCACTTCCATCGCGAGCTGCATCGGCCAGCCCGCCACGCCGCCCCGGCGCGCCACGCCCATCAGCAGGCTCGGCAGGTAGGCCGCGATGACGGCACCCAGCAGCACGATCACCCACGCCACGTAGATCCACACGAGCAGGATCGGAAATGTGGCGAAGGCGCCGTACAGCACCGAGTAGGTCGGCACGAGGCTCAGGTAATAGCCGAGCACGCGCTTGGCGATCTCGATGGCGGTCGCCACGAAGATGCCGCCGGCCCAGGCGTGCGACCAGCGCACCGTCGTGTTCGGCACGTAGTGGTACAGCGCGGCCATGCCGGCCGCGAGCAGCACGAATTCGAAGGTGTCGAAGACCAGCTTGACGATGGTGCCGCCCACCACATCGCGCGAGGCCGCGAACACATACGAGGTGGTCGACAGGCTCACCGCGAGGATCAGCGGCCCGAGCGTGATGGTCGCCCAGTAAATGAGCACCCGCTGCGCCAACGGC
The DNA here is from genome assembly GCF_001426505.1 of Variovorax sp. Root473. Classification (GTDB taxonomy): domain Bacteria; phylum Pseudomonadota; class Gammaproteobacteria; order Burkholderiales; family Burkholderiaceae_C; genus Variovorax. The sequence continues at coordinate 10,668 of NZ_LMEV01000019.1, read as the reverse complement.
CGCGGCGTGCGCACGCGCCAGATGTTGTTGAGCGTCTTGTCGATGGTGAGGATCAGCGCGATGGCGGTGATCAGCAGCACCACCAGGCCCGCGATGCCGAGGCCGCTGGCCTTGCTCGCGAACTGGTTCAGGTAGCCCAGCACCTGGCGCGCGATGTTGTCGGGAATCAGGCTCTCGATCAGCCAGCGCTGCAGGCGGCCCTGCATGGTGGCGAACATCGGGAACACGGTGAACAGGGCCAGTGCCACCGTGAAGAACGGCACCATGGCGATGGTCGTGGTGAAGGTCAGGCTGCTGGCCGTGAGGCCGAGGCGGTCTTCGCGGAAACGCTCGCCCAGCACTGCTGCGGTGTTGCGCCAAGGAAAGCGCGAAAGATCCCTCCAAAGCTGCCGACGATTCATGCCCGGTATCATGCCATCCGCTCTTTCCAGAGGCGCTCCACACCCCGGTGCGCCCCCTCTTCCTCTTTCGCCGCCACCGTGTCCGACACCCCACTCCCGCCCTCTTCCGTCCGCGCCACCCGATGGGCCGCCGTGGGCAGCCTCGTCGGCCTGATCGTGCTGGGCCTGGCCTGGGAGCTGTGGCTGGCGCCGCTGCGCCCGGGCGGCTCGCTGCTCGCGCTCAAGGTGCTGCCGCTGGTCATTCCGCTCGCGGGGCTCTACAAGAACCGCATGTACACCTACCGCTGGGTCAGCCTGATGATCTGGCTCTACTTCACCGAAGGCGTGGTGCGCGCGTGGAGCGACACCAACGGCGTGGGACAAATCCTTGCGCTCGTCGAGGTGCTGCTGTGCCTCGTGCTCTTCGCGGCCTGCGCGTGGCATGTGCGCCTTCGCCTGCGCCACGCCAAGGCCGCCGCTGCCCGTCCCCTGGAGGCTTCCGCCCAATGACCACCTCTTCTTCCCTCCTCGACCAACTGCGCGCCATCGTCGGCGCCACGCACGTGCTGACCGAGGGCGACCTCGCGGCCTACGAGCAGGACTGGCGCAAGCGCGCGCGCGGCAAGTCGCTCGCCGTGGTGCGCCCGGCCAACGCGCAGCAGGTGGCTGACGTGGTCAAGGCCTGCGCCGCGGCCGGCACGGCCGTCATTCCGCAGGGCGGCAACACCGGCCTGGCGGTCGGCTCCATTCCCGACGACAGCGGCACGCAGGTGGTGCTGAGCCTGCAGCGCCTGAACGCCATCCGCAACATCGACGCCGCCAACCTCACGATGACCGTCGAGGCCGGCTGCATCCTGCAGACGCTGCAGGAGACGGCCGAGAAAGCCGGCTACCTGTTCCCGCTGAGCCTGGCGGCCGAAGGCAGCTGCACCATCGGCGGCAACCTCGCCACCAACGCGGGCGGCACGCAGGTCGTGCGCTACGGCAACACGCGCGACCTGTGCCTGGGCCTGGAAGTGGTCACGCCGCAGGGCGAGATCTGGGAAGGCACGAGCGGCCTGCGCAAGGACAACACGGGCTACGACCTGCGCGACCTGATCGTCGGCAGCGAAGGCACGCTGGGCGTCATCACCGCCGCAACCATGAAGCTGTACCCGCTGCCCGCCGCGCAGCTCACGGCCTGGGCGGCAGTGCCTTCGCTCGACCACGCGGTCACGCTGCTGGGCCTGGCGCACAAGCACCTGGGCTCGGGCCTCACGGGCTTCGAGGTGATGGGCAAGTTCGCGCTGAGCCTGGTCGACAAGCACATGCCGCAGCTGCGCGTGCCCTTCATCAAGGACGACGCCGTGCCCTACTGCGTGCTGCTCGAGAATTCCGACAGCGAGTCCGAAGACCATGCCCGCGCGCGCTTCGAGGCGCTGCTCGAAACCGCCTTCGAAGACGGCTGCGTGACCGACGCGGTCGTGGCCGAAAACCTCACGCAGGCGCACCAGCTCTGGCACATCCGCGAGAGCATTCCGCTCGCGCAGGCCGAGGAAGGCCTGAACATCAAGCACGACATCTCGATCCCCGTGTCGCGCATCCCGGCCTTCGTGGAAGCCACCGACGCGCTGCTCAAGCGCGAGATCGCCGGCGTGCGGCTCGTGAACTTCGGCCACCTGGGCGATGGCAACCTGCACTACAACGTGCAGGCGCCCGAGAACATCGACACCAAGGCCTTTTTGAAGAACGAGGAAGAACGCATCAACACGCTGGTCTACGACGCGGTCGAGCAGTTCGGCGGCTCGTTCTCGGCCGAGCATGGCGTGGGCTCGCTCAAGGTCGACAAGCTCGAGAAGCACAAGTCGCCGGTGGCGCTGGAGATGATGCGGGCGATCAAGCGCGGGCTCGATCCGAAGAACATCCTCAACCCGGGGCGCGTGATCCGGGTCTAGCCCGGAAAGTCGTCGCCGCGCAGCTCGATCGGCTGCCCGTGTGGCGTGCGCTCCGCCGCGTGGTCCCAGGCATGGCGGTAGCGGGCCAGCTCGTCGCCCGAACTCGCACCCTTGCGCGCCACGAGGCTTTCGAGCGCGGCGAGCCAGTGCCGGTAGTAGGTGTCGCCCGTGTCGGGGTCGCCCGCGGCCTGCGCGGCGCTGATCTGGGCGGCCAGCGCCTCGGCCCATTCGACCCAGCTGAACAGCCCGCGCTCGTGCAGCGCCAGCGTCATCGCGAAGGCCTGCGCCTCCCACGGCTGCCTGAACACCGGCCCGTCGGCGTCGCGCGGCATGCCTGGGGCGATTGCGAGCGGCGGCATGTCGTTCACCTTCATGCCGCCGGCTCCAGGTAACTTTCCCACGCATCGACCGACACCGCGAGGTTCTGGCGCGGCGCGTCGTCGCCCCACAGTTCGGCTTCGTCGAAGACCACGGTGTAGAGCCATTGCGGCTGCTCGCCCAGACCCTGCGCGTTTGCATCGGCGAACACGTGCGCGCCGTGGATGTGCTCGATCGTGCCGCGCCTGCCCTGCACATAGTCCGGCAGGCGCGTGTGGTGCTCGACGCGGCCCAGGTGCATGCGCACGGCCTGGCCGACCGCGAAGCGTGCGGGCGCCGATGCGGGGCGTTCGGTGGCGGAGCCCTTGGCGAGCACGGCGGGCACGTTCGCGGCCTGCAGCACGCGGGCGACTGGCGCAGCGGGGTGCTGCATCTGGCCGGACGCGAGCTCGTCCGCGAAGACCTGGCCGCGCTGCAGCATGAGCTGCTCCAGCGCGCCGAACCAGATCTGGTAGTAGCTCAGGTCGCGGTAGTTCGGCAGCGTCTCGCGCACGGCACGGCTCGCATCGATGTTCCAGGAGCCGGTCGCGCCCATGGCCAGCGTGAGCGCCAGCGCGCGCGGCTCCCAATCGGCGTGGAACAGCTCGCCCTCGGGCTCGGGCGCGACGGGGCCGAAACCGGGTTGGCCGCCGAGGTCGGCGTGTGTGGTGTAGGTCATGCGCCGCTCCTTGCCGAGGGGACTTCGACCACCCGCGTGCCGATCATCGAATCGCGCGACACCAGCGCGGCCAGTTCATCCTCGCTCCAGCCCTCGGTGCCGGCCGGGCGCTGCGGGATCACGAGGTAGCGCACCTCGGCGGTCGAGTCCCAGACGCGGATGCGCGTGGTCTCGGGCAACGTCGTGCCGAAATCGGCCAGCACGCCGCGCGGATCTTTCACGGCGCGCGAGCGGTACGGCGCGCTCTTGTACCAGGTGGGCGGCAGGCCGAGCACGGGCCACGGGTAGCAGCTGCACAGGGTGCAGACGACCATGTGGTGCTGGTCGTCGGTGTTCGCCACGGCCACCATGTGCTCGCCCTGGCGGCCGGTGTAGCCCAGCGAGGCGATCGCCGCCGTCGCATCGGCCATCAGCCAGTCATGGAAGGTCGGGTCGACCCACGCCCGCGCCACCACCCGTGCGCCGTTGCGCGGACCGATGCGGGTCTGGTATGTGTCGATCAGCGCATCGAGCGCAGCGGGGTCGATGTAGCCCTTTTGGGTGAGCACGCTTTCCAGGGCGCGCACGCGCAGGTCCATCTCGCCGAGTTCGCTGTGGTCGTGGGAATGGTCGTGGGAGTGGTCATTGCCGGTCATCGGCCGATGCTAGCGCGGCCCCGTAAAATTCCCAACATGACCTCGTCAACCCGCCCCATCCGCGCCCAGTACGAAGACTTCATGCGCCATGTCGACACCCATGGCGTGTTCAAGAGCGACCGCACGGGCACGGGCACCAAGAGCGTCTTCGGCCACCAGATGCGCTTCGACCTGAACGAGGGCTTTCCGCTGGTGACCACGAAGAAGGTGCACCTGAAATCCATCATCCAGGAACTGCTGTGGTTCCTGACCGGCTCGAGCAACAACAACTGGCTCAAGGAACGCGGCGTCACCATCTGGGACGAATGGGCGCGCGAAGACGGCGACCTGGGCCCGGTGTACGGCGTGCAGTGGCGCAGCTGGCCCACGCCCGACGGCGGCCACATCGACCAGATTTCCGACGTCATCAAGACGCTGAAGACCAACCCCGACTCGCGCCGCATCATCGTGAGCGCCTGGAACGTGGCCGAGCTGTCGAAGATGGCGCTCATGCCCTGCCACGCCTTCTTCCAGTTCTACGTGGCACCGCCGCAGGCCGAGGGCGAGCGCGGCAAGCTGAGTTGCCAGCTCTACCAGCGCAGCGCCGACATCTTCCTGGGCGTGCCCTTCAACATCGCCAGCTACGCCCTCCTCACGCACATGGTCGCGCAGCAGTGCGACCTCGACGTGGGCGACTTCATCTGGACCGGCGGCGACTGCCACATCTACAGCAACCACGCCGAGCAGGTGAAGCTGCAGCTCAGCCGCACGCCCTTCCCCTACCCCACGCTGAACATCAAGCGCAAGCCCGACTCGATCTTCGACTACCAGTACGAAGACTTCGAGGTGCTCGACTACAAGCACGGCGATCCGATCAAGGCACCGGTCGCGGTGTGAGCGCCATGAGTACCGCCGCGCCCCGCATCCACCTGATCTTCGCGCGTGCCGCCAACGGCGTGATCGGCGTGAACAACACCATTCCCTGGCACCTGCCCGAGGACATGGCGCACTTCAAGCAGCAGACGTTGGGCGCGCCGGTGATCATGGGGCGCAAGACCTGGGATTCGCTGCCGCCGCGCTTTCGCCCGTTGCCGGGCCGTCAGAACATCGTGATCACGCGGCAGGCCGACTGGGCCGCCGAGGGCGCGCAGCGTGCGGGCAGCCTGCAGGAGGCGATCGCATGGTGCGAAGCGCTGAAGCTGCCCGACGTCTGGGTGATCGGCGGCGCCCAGATCTACGCCGAAGCCGAGCCGCTGGCCCAGCGTGCCGTGGTCACCGAAATCGCACGCGACTACGAAGGCGATGCGCACGCACCGGAACTCGACGCCGCCGTGTGGCGCGAGACGCAGCGCGAGTCGCATGTCTCGGCCAAGGACGGCCTGCCCTTCAGCTTCGTGACCTACGAGCGCGCCGCGGCATGACAACGCCGCGCCGCACGTCCGGCACCGTGCCGCTGCTCTCGCGGCGCACCGTGCTGGCCGGTGCCGCGCTGCTCACTGGCCTCGCGCCGCTTCAGGCCCTGCACGCCGCCGGTCCGCTGGAGCCGGACGAAGAAGCGCTCTTCATGCCCGGCACCGCGCGCCCGACCGCCGACGGCCGCATCGAAGTCGATGTGCATGCCTGGGTGTTCGAGCGCGAACAGCGTTGGGGCCTGGACGCCGCGCTCGCGCGCTACCTCGGCATGAGCCTGAAGAGACTCTCGCCGGCCGCACGATTGCGCTTCAGCCAGCGCACCGCCCTGTTCCATGCCGAGTCGGAAGAAGACAAGGTGATCGACGTCGTCTTCGACGGGTCGGCCACGCGCCTCACGATGCCACCCACGGGCGCCGACGGCCGCAGCAACCTGCGCGCGGTCATCGAGGCCTCGCACATCCCGGCCTCGCAGGAATGGCTGCCGTTCCACGGCGTGACCGGCCCGGGCGAGCTGCTGCCGCGCTTTCGCGGCCGTGCGCAGATCGTGCCCGCGCAGGGCGTGTCGGTCATCTCGGACATCGACGACACCATCAAGCGCACCCAGGTGCGCGACCGGCGCGAGATGCTGCTGAACACCTTCGCGCGCCGCTTCGAGGCCGCACCGGGCATGGCGGCATACTACCGCGCGCTGGCGCAGGTGCCGGGCACGCGCTTTCACTACCTTTCGGGCAGCCCGATCCAGCTGTACCCCGCACTCACCGATTTCATTCGCGACGCCGACTTTCCCGCCGGCAGCATGCACCTGCGCGAGAGCACCACGTGGCGCACGCTCATTCCCAGCGGTGAAGAATCGCGCGCGCACAAGCTCGGCATGATCGAGCGGCTGCTGGCCGAATTTCCGCAGCGCCGTTTCGTGCTCGTGGGCGACTCGGGCGAGGCCGATCCCGAGATCTATGCGCAGGTGTTCCGCGCGCATGCGCAACGCATCGACGGCATCGTGATCCGCGACGTGACCGACGAGAACCGGCTGTCCGATCGCTACCGCTCAACCTTCGACGGCATCGATCCGGTGGTCTGGCACCTGCTGCGGCCCGACACCACGGCATGGCCAATGCAAGCCGCCCTGCGGTAGCCGGACACGGGCAGAAACAAACCGGCACACCGCCACCGTTTGCGCTTGCAAAAAGAACACTTCGGTACACGCGACAAAGGCATGCGCATCGCAGGGTTTAGACAGCGCTAATTGTTTGTGCGCACAATGTCCGAACCGCCCATCAAGACAAGGAGACGCCCCATGTCCATGGAATTTCTTCGGACCATCGCCGAGCAGAAATTGCCATACGTCCTCCACACGCCCGCAGACATCGACCGGCTGCGCGTGCTGCGTGCCGCCGAGCTCGTGACTGCTTTCATTCCGCCGTCGGAGCACGCGTCCGACGAGCGCGCAATCCGTCAGCTGGCCCAGGTGGAATCGATCACCGCGAAGGGCCGCCTCGCACTGAACAAGGCGACCTCTTCGTTCATCGAGCTCTGAGCCCCGGGCCTGAACCCTCAGCTCAGACCACGCCCTGCGCCAGCATCGCGTCGGCCACGCGCACGAAGCCGGCGATGTTCGCGCCATCCACATAGCTCACGCTGCCGTCGGCGCGCGAACCGTAGTGCAGGCACGACTCGTGGATGCCCTGCATGATCTGCAGCAGGCGCGCATCGACCTCGTCGCGCGTCCATGACAGGCGCGCCGCGTTCTGGCTCATTTCCAGGCCCGACGTCGCCACGCCCCCTGCGTTGCTGGCCTTGCCCGGCGCATACAGCACGCCGTGGCCTTCGAGCACCTTCACGGCCTCGATGGTCGAGGGCATGTTGGCGCCTTCGGCCACGCACACCACGCCGTTCTTCACCAGCGTGCGCGCGTCTTCCTCGTTGAGCTCGTTCTGCGTGGCACTGGGCAGTGCCACGTCGACCGGCACGTGCCACGGCGTCGCGCCAGCCACGAAGCGGGTGCCGGTGCGCTCGGCGTAGTCGCTCACGCGGCCATAGAGGTGGTTCTTCACGTCCATCAGCACCGCGAGTTTTTCAGGCGTGAAGCCGTCCTCGTCGACCACGGTGCCGCTCGAGTCCGACACGGTGACCACCTTGGCGCCCAGCGCCATGGCCTTTTCGATGGTGTACTGCGCCACGTTGCCCGCGCCCGAGACGCTCACGCGCAGGCCGTCGAAGCTGCGGCCCCTGCGCTTGAGCATTTCCTGCGCGAAGTAGACGTTGCCGTAGCCGGTGGCTTCAGGGCGGATCAGCGAGCCGCCGAAGCTCAGGCCCTTGCCCGTGAACACACAGTCGGCGCGGTTGGTGAGCTTCTTGACCATGCCGGCCATGAAGCCGACCTCGCGCCCGCCCACGCCCACGTCGCCGGCCGGCACGTCGGTGTCGGAGCCCACGTGGCGGAACAGCTCGGTCACCAGCGCCTGACAGAAGCGCATCACCTCGCCCTGGCTCTTGCCCTTGGGGTCGAAGTCGGCGCCGCCCTTGCCGCCGCCCATGGGCAGCGTGGTCAGCGCGTTCTTGAAGGTCTGCTCGAAGGCGAGGAATTTCAGGATCGACAGGTTCACCGAGGGGTGAAAGCGCATGCCGCCCTTGTAGGGGCCGATGGCCAGGCTGTGCTGGATGCGAAAACCGCGGTTGACCTGCACCTCGCCGTGGTCGTCCACCCAGGATACGCGGAACATGATCACGCGCTCGGGCTCGACCAGCCGCTCCAGCAAGCTGTGGCTCGTGTACTTGGGGTGCTTTTCGATGTACGGCCAGAGGCTTTCCATGACCTCGGTCACGGCCTGAAGGTACTCGGGCTGCCCGGGGTTGCGTTGTGCGACGTGTGCGAGGAACCCCCCGGCGGATGCGTGCTTCATTCCAATCCTCTGTTTTCCAAAACGGTGCATAACCTTATGCGAATCCTGCATTTTGCCGGATTGGAGAACCAAATTGAGGCGCAAAGCCCTCGGAAGGTGCGTTGTTTGAGGCGGTGGTCGCCACGACGCCCCAATTTGAAACAAAACGGGCCGGGCGCACGCCTGTCGCCCGGCCTCCAGTCGTGCCTTCTGCGACTACTTGCGCGCCTTCTCGATCTCAGCCATCAGCTCCTTGACGGTGGCCTCGCCGACCGACGCGGTGTACTTGTCGATCACCGGCTTCACCTTGGCGCGCAGCTTCGCCATCTCTTCGGGCGGCAGCTCGGAGACGGTCATGCCGGCCTTCTTGAGCGCGTCGAGCGCGCTGTCGGCGGCGCCGCGCGAGGCCTGGCGCTGGAACACGGTGGCCTCGGCGGCGGCCTCGTTGACGATCTTCTTTTCGTCGGCGCTCATGCCGTCCCAGGTCTTGCGGCTGATCAGCAGCGCCTGCGGGTTGTAGATGTGGCGGGTCTGGGTGATGTACTTCTGCACTTCCGCGAACTTGGACGACAGGATGGTCGTGTTCGGGTTCTCCTGGCCGTCGACCGCCTTCTGGTCGAGTGCGGGGTACAGCTCGGGGAACGGCAGCGGCGTGGCATTGGCACCCAGCGCGCCGAACATGTCGATGTAGATCGGCGACTGGATCACGCGGATCTTCAGGCCGGCGATGTCGTCGGCCTTGACGATCGGGCGCTTGCTGTTCGTCAGGTTGCGAAAGCCCAGGTCCCAGTAGCCCAGTCCGTGCAGCGCCTTGTCTTCGAGTCTGGCCATCATCTTCTGGCCGAAGGGGCCATCGGTGACCACGTCGGCTTCCTTGCCGCTGTTGAAGAGGAACGGGAAGTCGTAGGCCGCGAACTCCTTCACCTGCGCCGACAGGATGCCGGCGTTGAGCACGGTCATCTCCACCGTGCCGCCCTGCAGCGCCGACACGGTCTGCAGGTCGCCGCCGAGCGTTCCGCCGGGGAACAGCTTCACGGTGATCTTGCCGCCCGACTTCGCGGCCACGAGGTCGGCGAACTTCTGCGCGCCCTGCGCCTGCGGATGGCCGGCCTGGTTCTGGAACGCGAACTTGATGGTGCGCTCCTTGAGCTGCGCGAACGCGCCGGGAGCGGCGAACGCGAGGGTCGCCGCCACGGTGGCCAGCAGCAGGGTGCGCTTCGAATGCTTCGTCTTCATGGTGATGTCTCCTTCTCTTTTTGGGGGGTGGTGAAACCGGCCGGGCCTACGCCCTCTTCTTGAACAGCGCCGAGGCCCCGCTGGCGCGCGCCACCTCTTCGGCGGCCTGGCACAGCGCCGGCCCGAGCGCTTCCATGCGTTGCGGCGTGAGCCGCACCGACGGGCCCGCGATGGTGACGACCCCGATTGCCGTGCCGTCGGCGCCGAACACGGGCGCGGCCATGGCAGTCATCGCGGGAGCGAACACCTCGTTGATCATGCTGAAGCCGCGCTGGCGCGCCGCCTTCACGAAAGCCATCACGGCCTTGAGCGACGTGGGCGCCTTGGGGCCGTAGTCCTCGGGCTTGCCCAGCCCCTTCCTGGCGACGAGCGCCATCGCGTCGTCCTCGCTCATGGTCGAGAGCCACGCATGCCCAGCCGCGCTGCACGAGAGCGCCACCGACAGGCCCATGTCGGGGTCGTAGCGCAGGCCGTGCGTGGCGCCCTGCGCCTTGGCGACGAAGGTCAGGTCTTCGCCATCGACCACCGCCAGGCGCACGAGTTCCCCCGAGGTCGAGGCCAGCTGGTCGAGCAGCGGCTGCGCGATGTCGACGATGCCCGAGCGGCTGAGGAACGACAGGCTGATCGACACCAGCTTGATGGTCAGCACGTAGTGGCCGTCGCGCGCCTCCTGCCGCACGTAGCCGCAGCGGATGAGTTCCGCGAGCAGCCGGTGCGATGCACTCAAAGGGATCTGCAATTCGCTGGCCAGCGTCGACAGCGCGCACCCCTCGGGATGCTCCGCCAGATGTTCCAGCACCTTGAAGCTGCGTTCCAGTATTCCGCTCATTTCGTCCTCCGGGTGTCGTCTCGTCAACGCGGGCCATGAGGCCCGCCGCTCGTGGGTCGCCAGCGTAGCAGAACTCGGGGAAGGGATTTCCATTATGGAAATTCTTTCCAATAAAAATACGATCCCCACCGTCCTGCATTTTTCCTCTCCTCCTTCCTTTTTTCTTTCCCCTTTTCTTCCTTCCCGCCTGAGGACTCTTCGTGAAACTTCTTCGTATGCTTGCCGTGGCCGGCCTGTGCGCTGGCCTCACCGCTCCGTCGTGGGCACAGCAGGAGCGCGTGATTCGCTTCGGCCACCTGAACAACGCCGACCATCCCGTGAGCTTCGGCGTCAAGCGCTTCGCCGAG
>NZ_LMEV01000018.1:82831-90685 GCF_001426505.1 Variovorax sp. Root473 | reverse complement strand
CCGCCTATGTCCCGAATCGCAAAGTCACGAAAGAACCTCTTGACTCTTCACAGCTAGGGCCCGTGTGGATCAACTGCTGCTGGCGATGGCAAGCACAGTGCGCACGAGTTCGGCGCGACGGGCGTGCAGGCGATCGACAGGCCCGCCGACGCCGATGCTCAGGCGCTGCCCACGGATCGGTGTGGCCAACAGCGTCGCGATGACGCCCGCGCCTTGTGTCGCGAGGTTGGCCGATTCGTAGTAGCCATGCTCGCGTGCCCATTCGACGGCGCGCATGGTCGTCGCGTTCTTTGCGACCGGTCCCGTCCTGCCCGGTTCGGCGTTGTAGCGCCGAAGCAGACGGCCGATCCGTTCGTCGTCTTGCGTGCTGAGCAACATGATGCCGCTCGCCGTGCGGTGCATCGGGCGCATGGTGCCGGGCGAGGGCGAAAAACGCAGGACGTTCTGCGACTCGATGACCGAGAGGTACTGCAGCAGGATGCCGCTCTGGCGCCCCAGCAGCACCGTTTCGCCTGTTTCGTTCGCCAGTCGCCGCAACGCATCCTGGACCGCATCGCGCTTGTGCGGAATGCGCGTGGCCCAGTCGCCGAGGAACGCAACGCGCACCGAAGGGCAGTACTCGCGCGTGGTCGCGTCGAACTCCATGTAGCCACGGGAAACCAGCGACTTCAACAGCATGGAGACACTGGACTGCGGGGCTTCGAGTTTCTGCGCAATGGTGGTCACGCGCAGCGGCCGACGCTCGGCGTCGAAGAGTTCGAGCAGATCAAAGACGCGGATGGCTGATTTGACGAGGCCGTTCTGCACTGGGGTCTTCTGGTGGCTGGGATGAAACCGACGTTGCCATTGTCTCAGCCCGCGCACAACCCAAAGAGGTCCCGTCGAATCTCAGGGCGCCTGTTCTACCTCGCTGCCACGATCACATGCGCCTGGATTTTCCCTTCCACCGGCCCGGTGCCATACCGGCTGGCAATCGCTTCCTCCATGCGATCCGTCGCGACCTGAAGCATGCGCGCATCGCGCGCCTCGATCTCGTTGCGCAGCGGCGTTCCCTGGCAGTAGCCCATCGCGACTTCGGCTGCGGAGGGTGAGCGACTCAGCTTCTCGTGCGTCTGGGTCTCGACGTTGGTGAATCCTGCGCGGCCCAGGTCGTCGCGGATCAACGCGAGGTCGTGGTAGCCGTAGGGCGTGCGGGTGAGAAAGCGCGGCGGGTCGTCCGGAAACATCGTGGCAAGGGCCTGGCTGACGACATCGGCGAAGGCGTTGTCTTCGATGCGGTCCCAGACGCTGAACACAAAGCGCCCGCCGGGCTTGAGCACGCGACGCGCTTCGCTGTAGCCGGCGACCCGGTCGGGGAAGAACATCACGCCGAACTGGCAAAGAACCACGTCGAACGTGGCATCGTCGAACGGCAGGGCGAGCGCGTCGGCCTGTCGCCATTCGATGCGGCTGTCGGCGGATTGCCGGGTGGCGGCGTGATCGAGCATGGCCGGGTTGAGGTCGGTCACCACGTAGCGCGCATCGGCGCGCAGTTGGGGTGCCAGCATCCGCGTGACGGCACCGGTGCCGGCCGCGGTCTCCAGCACTGCGCCGGGCGAGAACGCAGCGACGAGGGTCGCCACGTCGGTGGCGTAACCCTCAAAGATCAATGGGACCAGCAGCGTGTCGTACAACTTCGGGATCGAGCCAGAGAACGCCTTGTCGCTTTCAGTCATGGGAACTCCTCGAAAGCTCTGAACGGTGCTTTTCTTGACCCTTCATTGCAGAGCGGGCGGGCTCCCTTGCGTCCACGAATCCGGCACGGGCCTGAGGCCGGGCGACGGAGCCGAGGGGCCATCGTGGACCTGCGGGGCGGCGTCGTCAACGCTACCCTGTGGGTACCGCAGATGTTGCCGGGCGTTTCCGGCCCGCTGACTGGAGGCCTCGGCGCCTTAACGGCCGCGGTCCCCGTCGCGCACCGACTCGATGGTGCCGTTGTAGATGCGCACGATGCCGAAGAAGGTGCCCGGCCCGCGGTCGTAGGTCCACTCTTCCATCGGCACGCACTGGTTGGCCAGCACGGCCTCGGGGCCGCCCGGCCGATAGGGCGTGAGGATCCAGCCGAGCTGCACCATCGGCACGCAGACTGCCTGCCGGTACACCGGCTCGCCGCAGGTCTGGAGCAAGGTCGCGGGCGATGCGCCCTTGCCGACGAGGTAGCCGTTGCAGGCGAGGGACTGCGCGGCGGCGGAGCCGGCAGCCAGCAAGGCGGCTGCTGCGATCGACAGCCCGGCGGCCAGGCGTGCGAAACGTCGTCTTGAATGCTTCATGCGCTCATTGCTCGCGAATCAGTTGGGCATATCGCCAGACACCCCAGACCGCGCCGACGGTGAGGCCGATCGCCACGCTCCAGCCTGCCGGCACATCGAATCCGAACGCCAGGAGCAGCATCAATCCGGTGCTGACGAGCGCGATGAAGACCAGCGTGACGAAATCGAAGCGCGCAACCTCGAGGCTGTCTTTCGCCACGTTGCGGCTGCGGTAGCCGCGCTTGCGGCGCACGCCGCGGAACAGCAGGACGTCGAGAACGAAATCGAAGATGCCGATGACAAGATCGGCCAGGATGCTCCACATCGGGACGCTCCATTTGCGTTGGCTCACTGACACCCTGGGTTGTCGCTGTTCTCACGAGGGTCCGACCCGGGTGAAGCGGCGGAGCCGGCGAAATGGTAGCGTGGTTTGCGCCCCATCCCACGCAGGCGCATGGCGGCTGGAACCCGTCAAGCCGCCATGAACGCCGACGGCGTCTGCCCCAGCTTCTTCCGGAACATCGTCGAGAAAGCGCCGGGGCTGTCGTAGCCCAATTGAAGCGCGACGGTGGTCACCGGCTGGCCCCTCGCCAACTGGGCCAGGGCCGACAGAAGGCAAGCCTGGCTTCGCCATTCAGCGAACGTCATTCCGGTCTGGAGGCGCGGCGACTTATTTGGCCTTGTCGTCCACATCGACGTCCTCGTTCGGGCCGTGGCATCTGGGGTACGTCGATCTGCGTGCGGCAGCGGCGCTCGTGGTGGATTCGTGGATCGGCATCCGCGTCGCCGCGCTGTGGATCGGGCGCATTCCGGACCGCCTCCACGCCAAGGTCTACCTGGCCTTGTTGATCGTGGTGTTCGGGGCGATGGCGGGGGGCTGACGCATGTCGGCGTCGTTCCCGTTTCAGGCCATCGACGCACCGAGCAGAAAATCCGTGACCTCCTCCGAGAACACGCTGCGCCGCGCACCGATGCGCACGCTGTCCGCGTTCTCCGGATCGGGCTGCGCGGAGGGCATGCCATGGTCCACCAGGGCTTGGGCGCAGCCGACCCAGTCGCCCCCTTCGACGGGCGCATTCAGCGAGGCCCATGACAGGGTGCCGCAGGCGTTGTCGCCGAAGCCGTGCGGTGCCTGCCAGTCCGCGCCGTGTTCGAGCAGGAACCGGGTGAGCACCGCATCGCCGCGGAACACGGCGTGGTTGAGCGCCGAGGCATCCCAGTCGCCACCGCGGACCTCGAGCGGCCAGCCGAGCGTGACCATGACCTTCACCGCATCGCCGCAGCCCTGCGCAGCGAGCTCGGGCAGCAGGCGACGCTGCGTATCGTCGAGCGTGCCGATGAGATCGGGATGCTGTGCCTGCAGCGCTCGCGCCGTGGCTTCGTCGCCACGCGCGCAGGCCGCGATGAAAGCCTCGCTGATGGAAAGCGAGGCGGGCGCACCGCTTGCCGCCTGCAGCAACTGCGCGACCTCGGTCAGTCCGAAGCGCAGAGCGATGGTGTGCGCGGGCGTGCCGTCTTGCGTGAACACGTTCGGGCGTGCGCCGGCGGCCAACAGGGCTTCGATGTGCGCCGGCGAGCGACGGCGGCGAATGGCCCACAGCAACGGCGAGCCCCAGTCCGAGATGGGCGCGCCTTGCGGCTGTTCGTTGGCATCGCCGCCGTGCGCGAGCAGCAGGCGCAGCGTCGCGACGTCGTCGAGGTCGAGCACCCGGTACAGCGCGTTCGAACCCGTCACGCGCGCGCCGGCTTCCAGCAGCAGCGTGGTGCAGGCGGGCTGGTCCAGCGAGTGGTAGAGCGATTCGCCGTCGTTCGGATCGGCGCCGGCATCGAGCAGCAGCTTCGTCAGTTCAGGGTCGTGGTTCTGGCCAGCCGCACCGTACAGCGCGGACAGCCGCTCGGTGTCTGCGGGTGCTTCGAGCGATGCGGGAGGCCAGCGATTGCCGGCCGATTGATCCGGCGATGCACCGGCGTCGAGCAGGAACTTCGCGCACGCGTGCAGACGCTCGCGACAGTCCGGCAGTTGCATCAGGCCGGAGTGCGTGACAGCCACGAGCGGCGGCAGTTGCAGCGGGCCGCCCGCGCGATGAACCCATGCCGGGTCTCGAGCCGTTGCATGCCGCAGCGCCGCTTCATCGCCGATGGCGCAGGCCAGGTACGGGTCGCCACCTGCCAGAAGGGCAGGGTTCTCGTCGACCATGCGCAAGGCCACCGCCGGCCGCGCGCGGTTCATGCCGCCGGCGATGTCGCCTGCATACACGAGGCGCAGCCAATGAAGCACTGCCTTGGCCGGGTCATCGACCTGCGCCTTGCGGGCAAGGACAAAACCTTGCAGGTCGGCCCACGATGCAAAGCCGTATTCGCGCGCCACGCACGACTGGGCATCGTGCAGGCGCAAGCCCTGGGCTGCGAGGGCGGCGTCGGTCTTGCCCGATGCGGCTGGCAAGGCGCTGCGAAATCGGTGAAGGGCCGTGGGGGCGTTGCTGCGGTAGAGCGCAAGCAGTTCCTTGGCTTGCTTCTTCAGGTGGCCGATGTCGGGCCGGGCGGGAATGCGCTTCATGGAAACCTCCGTGCATCAGGCGCCGATGACCCGCAAATCCGGCTGCACAAAAGGCTGTGGATCGTCATGAAGAAGGCAAGTGGGTTCAACCCTTCCCGCGGGCCCGGGCGCGGCTTGCACCGCGGGTCGGATGGTAGTCGATCATGGCACCGCGACAGAAGGCGCTGAAGCCCCGTCACTGCTTGCAGGCCACGATGAAGGGGCGGTTTTCTCCGCCCTTCGTCGCATGGTTCTCGGCGGCAATCACCTCGAAGCCGGCAGCCTGCAGTTGCGAACCGAGTTCCGCCGCCCGGAACACACCCGCATGCGGCGCCAGCCCGATCGCGCGCATCGCGGGCAGCACGGCCAGCCGCAGCAGCGGGTTCATGTCACCGAGGCAGGGCGTCTTGGAGATGAACAGGCCCTGCGGTGCGAGCAGGGCGTGGATGCAGCGCAGCGTGCCGGGCAGGTCGCGGACCAGGTGGAGGTAGTTGAAGCCGATGACGATGTCGAAGGGGCTTTCACTCGATGCCAGCGTCTCGGCAGTGGCTGCGCGGAACGCTAGGTCGGGAATCGGTGCGGCGGCGCGTTTCTCTTCGGCGATGGCGATCATGCCTTCGGAGATGTCCGTCGCCAGGTACGCGCGAGCGTGGTCCGCCAATCGCAGTGCCGTCGTGCCGGTTCCACAGCCCAGTTCGAGCACGCGCGCGTCCGGCTTGAAGAGCGCGCGGGTGCGGTCCAGCGTGCGCGCGTAGCCGGCCTCGTCCGCGATGGCGCTCTTGGCGTAGCGGCGCGAGGTGCGGTCCCAGAATCTGGCGTCGTTCGCGAGGCTCATGGTCTTCGTTGGGCAGGGTGTGGGTGAGTGCGGCGCACTTTAAACCGCCGGTTGCTTGCTGTCCCCGATTTGCGCCGCTTCGCCTGCCATGTCGCTATGCTGGCGCCCGCCAATCACTCAAAAAAAGAGACTCTCATGACCATGCGTACTTCGTCCTTCTTCTCCCTGCGTTCCGTCGCCCTGGCCTGCGGCCTCGCGCTCGGCGCTGCGGCCATCGTGCACGCGGCCCCCGATGCGAAGCTGCTTGCCGCTGCCGAGAAGGCGCAGCCCGCCGTCATCGATAACCTGAAGGAGATGGTGTCGATCGAGTCGGGCAGCCTGAACGTCGACGGCCTGATGAAGATGGCCGACGTGATCGAAGGCCGCCTGAAGGCCGCCGGGTTCAAGACGGAGCGCCGCAAGGCCTCGGCCGGCGCGGGCGCCGACATCGTCATCGGCACGATCAAGGGCACGGGCAAGCGCAAGATCATGCTGCAGAGCCACATGGACACGGTGTACGCGCCCGGCATCCTGAACAGTCAGCCCTACAAGGTGGACGGCAACCGCATCTACGGTCCCGGCATCGCCGACGACAAGGGCGGCCTCGCGGTGATGATGGCGTCGCTGAAGATCCTGGCCGACGCGGGCTGGCGCGACTACGACACGCTCACGGTGCTCGTGAACCCCGACGAAGAGGTGGGCTCGGTGGGTTCGGGCGAACTCATCGCGACCACGGCCGATCTGCACGACACGGTGCTGTCCTTCGAGCCAACGGCTGCGAAGGCCGTGGTCAAGGGCGAATCGCTGCTGCTCGGCGCGGCCGGCATCGCGCAGGCCACGCTCGAGGTGAAGGGCCGTGCGGCGCACGCCGGCGCCGCGCCCGAGCTGGGCCGCAACGCGCTGTATGAGCTGTCGTACCAGATGCTGCAGACCAAAGACCTCGCCAAGGACATCCCCGGCGTGACGCTCAACTGGACCGTCGCGCGCGCCACCGGCCCGATCAACCAGATCACCGAAAAGGCGCAGGCGCTGGGCGACATCCGCATCACGCAGCCCGGTGCCGAGAAGAAGCTCACCGAGGCGCTGCAGGCCAAAATCGCCAGCGGCAAGCTGATTCCGGATACCGAGACGACGGTGAAGGTCGAAGTGGGCCGCCCGGCGTTCGTCGCGGGCCCCAAGGGACGCGCGCTGGCCGAGAAGGCCCAGGCGATCTACAAGGAACTCGACCGCGAACTGGCGCTGACGCCGATGACCGGTGGCGGCACCGACGCGGGCTTCGCGGGCCGTTCGGGCAAGGCCACGGTGGTCGAGAGCTTCGGCCTCGCGGGCTTTGGCTACCACGCACGCGACGAGTACATCGAGGTCGATTCGATCGTGCCGCGCCTGTACCTCGTGACGCGGCTGCTGACCGAAATCGGAAAGAACTGACGCCGCGCGGCGCCGTGCGTCCGCGCCTGCGGGCTCACTGCGCCGGAGGGTCACCCGGACGGCGGCGTTGCGCGGCGGCTGCCGCTGCCGCTGCCGCTGCCTGAGCTTGCTGCTGCTGTGCCTGCTGGCGCCGCATCTGTTCCTGTTGTTGCTGTTGCTGGCGCGCCTGGTTCTGCGCCGCTTGCTGTTGCTGCTGCATCTGCTGGCGCTGTTGGGCCTGTGCGGCTTGCTGCTGTTGCATCTGCTGCTGGCGACGCGCCTGTTCCTGCTGGGCCTGGCGTTGTTGTTGCGCGGCTTGTGCCTGTTGCTGCTGCAACTGCTGCTGACGACGCGCCTGCTCTTGTTGAGCCTGTTGTGCTTGTTGCTGCACCTGCTGCGCACGCCGGGCCTGTTCTTTCTGCGCCTGCTGTTGCTGGGCGGCCTGGGCCTGTTGCTGCTGGCGCCGTAGCTGTTCCTGTTGCGCCTGCTGCTGGCGACGTGCCTGCTCCTGCAGGGCCTGTTGCTGTTGTTGCTGCTGCATCTGTTGTCGCCGGGCTTGTTCTTGCTGGACGTCCTGGCGTTGCCGCTGCGCCTGTTCCTGCTGCTGCTGACGCTGGCCCTGAGCCGCTTGCTGCTGCATCTGCTGTCTGCGGGCCTGCTCTTGCGCNGTCCTGGCGTTGCCGCAGTGCCTGCTCCTGTTGCGCTTGCTGCTGGCGGCGTGCCTGCTCCTGCTGGGCTTGTTGTTGACGCTGCTGGTTCTGCGCGGCCTGCTGTTGCTGCGCCTGCTGACGACGGGCTTGTTCCTGCGG
>NZ_LMEV01000018.1:0-82801 GCF_001426505.1 Variovorax sp. Root473 | reverse complement strand
GTCCTGGCGTTGCCGCAGTGCCTGCTCCTGTTGCGCTTGCTGCTGGCGGCGTGCCTGCTCCTGTTGCGCCTGTTGCTGCTGGCGCTGCTGGTTCTGTGCTGCCTGCTGCTGCATCTGCTGGCGTCGGGCCTGCTCTTGCTGGTCCTGGCGCTGTCGCACAGCTTGTTCCTGCTGCGCTTGCTGCTGGCGGCGTGCCTGCTCCTGTTGTGCCTGCTGCTGTTCGCGCAACTGGTTCTGTGCCACCTGCTGCTGCATCAGCGCCTGCTGTTGCTGTTGCTGTTGGGCGCGTGCTTGCTGCTGCTGTTGTTGCTGCGCCGCCTGCCATGCCGCCACACCCGGTGGCGGCCCGTTGCGATCGCCACCGTAGTTGTTGTTGTAGACGTTGCGCACGTTGTTGACGACCGTGGTCGAGCGCGAGACGTACGTGCTGTTGTTGTAGACGACTGCAGGCCGGTAGGCGGGCGGCGGCGGTGCGGCACGGTCGCGCCAGCGCGGTGCGCCCCAGTTCATGTTCCACGCATTCCAGCCCCAGCCGTGGCGCTCCAGCGCCGAGCCGACGATCACGCCGCTGCCAAAGGCGAGGGCGCCGACGGCGGCCACCTGGCCGCGGCTGTAGCCGGGCTCGGGTGGTGGGGGTGGCGGTGCATAGGCATAGCCGGGGTAGACGGGCACGGGCATGTCGTACACCACCTGCGGGTCGTAGCGCGGCACGTACACCACGTCGGGCTGCACAGGCTCGATGGTGATGAACTCTTCGGGCGGCTCGATCACCATGGGGCCCGCGTACGCGGGCTGCATGTCGGGCGCGGGCGTGTAGTTGGACGGCGGCGCGGCGCGCGCCACGCGCAGCTTGTCGTTGTTCTTGAGGCGGCCGGCCTTCGAGGCGCGCTGGCGCATCACCTGGATCGCGTTCATCACGTCGGCTGGGTCGTTGTAGTAGGCCTTGCCCAGCGATTCGGTCCACGCGATGTTGCCGGCCATCTGCTCCATCACGGGCCGGAACGCGGTCAGCGACTTCACGCTCGGGTCCCACGACTGCTGGTTGGCCGCATCGGCGAGCGGGCCGGCCTTGAGCGAGCGGTTCTGTTGCAGCCAGTCGTGCGCCGCGGTGATCTGCTCGGGATAGGTGGCGCCGGCCAGGACCTGCGCGACGAGCTTGTCGGGGTAGAGCGCGATCGGCGCGACCAGCTGGTAGAGCTGCTCGGCCGACGGCGGTGTGTAGGCGGCCGGCACCGGGGCCGCAGCGGGCGCGGGTGCCGATGGTGCCGTGGCTGGTGCTTCAGCAGCGGCTGGAGGAGGCGGTGCGGGCTTGTCGCAGCCTGCAATGAACAACGCTGCGACGCACAGCGAGGCCATGAGGCGCCGCTGAAGCACGGGGAGGCGGGGAGAGGGTGTCATCTGGCTGGTCCTGAAGACGCCGGCATGGTGCCCGGAACTCCTTCAACGGCGGGCCAGGGCAGGCGATGACACAGCCTGCGCCTCGGATGCAACGGTCTGTGTCGGCGGCGCGCCGCCCGTCCTGTCGGCGCAGGACCACGAGACCTCGCGAACGCGTTGTTACTTCGCGCCGCCCGAGTACTTGGTGACGCTGCTGGCCTTCACGTGGTACCCGCTCACGCCCATCATCGAGTCGTTGCGCAGCGTCTGCAGCTTGCCGGTGACCCACACGGTGTCCATGGCGCGGAACTTGGCGCCCTTCTGCGGAACGACGTGCAGGATCTGGTTGGCCGGCGGCGGCGGCGTGTGGATGCAGGCGCCGAAGTAGGGCACGAGCAGGAACTCGGTGACCTCGCCCTTGGCCTCTTCGAGCGGCACGATGAAGCCGGGGATCTTCACCTCCACGCCGTTGAGCGCGGGGTTGGTGGGCGCGTTGTTCGACACCTCCTGCATCTTCATGAGCAGTTCGTTGGCGCGCGGGTCGCCGTCGTCGAGCGTGCTCAGGTCGATGCCCTTGAAGGCCTTGGCCGGGTCCCAGTCCTTGGGCACCAGTTCTTCCCAGCTGATCTGGCGCGGCTGGCCCGTCGCGGCCTGCGGCGCGGTGGCGGCCGGCTTGCCGCCCAGCGGGTTGGTCGCGGTGGTGTCCTTCGGTGCGGGCTCGGCGGCCCAGGCGGCGACTGCGAGGCCGGCGCCGGCCAGCAGCATCGACAGGGCGGTGAGCACGCGGGGTGTGGGGGTCTTCGTCATGGTCAGATTCTCGGAGAAAGGCCGTCGGCCAGCGACAGGCGATAGGCCCGGATGCCGGGCAGCAGGCTCGCGAGCCAGCCCGCGACCAGCAGGCTCGCCGTCAGCAGCCATTCGTTCAGTGTAGGTTCGGACAGGCTCAGTGTCAGGCCGAACTGCGCCTGCAGCCATGGCGAGAGCAGGGCGATGCCGAGTACCGCCATCGTCACGCCCAGCAGCACGCCCAGCACGGTGACCAGCGCGCCTTCAAGCGCGAGCAGCGCCAGCACGTGGCGCAGGCCTGCGCCCACCGCGCGCAGCACGGCGAGTTCGCGGCGGCGTTCGTTCAGGCCCGCCATCACCACCGACACCAGCCCCGCGAGGCTCACGAGCGCGACCAGTGCCGACATCAGCAGCAGCGCGTTTTCGCCGATGCCGATCACGCTCCACAGCTCGTCGAGCGCCACGCCGGGCAGGATGGCCATCAGCGGCTCGCCGGTGTAGGTGGAGATCCAGCGCTGCACGCCGAACACCGCGGCGCGGTTCTTCAGGCCGACGAGCGCGGCCGTCACGTTCTTGGGCGTGAGGTCGAACTTGCGCACCTGCTCGGCCGGAATCTTCACGCCCGGCATCGGCGCGCCGCCCACCCATTCGAGGTGGATGGCCTCCATCGCCGCGAGGCCGATGTGCACCGTGCGGTCGACTGGCGTGCCGGTGCGCGCGAGCACGCCCACCACGGTGAAGGGCTTGTCGGCATGCTCGGCCACGTTGAGCTCGCCGCTGCCGTGCGCCAGCGTGATCTTCTGGCCCACGTGGTAGCCGAGCTTGTCGGCCACCTCGGCGCCGACCACGGCATCGAACAGCGCATCGAAGGGCTTGCCTTCGCGCAGCTTCAAGGTCTGGCGGTCGCCGTAGCGGAAGTGCGAGAAGTACTCGGGCGTGGTGGCGAGCACCGAGAAGCCGCGGTGCGAGTCGCCCAGCGACAGCGGCACGACCCAGTCGACGCCGGGGTGCGCCTGCAGCGCCTGCACGCTCTTCCACGAGATGTTGTTGGTGGCCGCGCCGATGCGGAACACCGAGTACAGCAGCAGCTGCGTGGAGCCGGTGCGCGCGCCCACGATGAGGTCGGTGCCCGAGACCGACGACGCGAAGTTCTCGCGCAGTTCGGTGCGAATGCGTTCCACGCCGAGCAGCAGGAAGGTCGACAGCGCGATCGAGAACACAGTGAGCGCGAGCGTGAAGCGGCGGTTCCAGGCGCTGCGCCAGGCAATCGAAAAGAGTGCTTTCATGCGTCCACCGCCATCGCGCTCGATGCCGCACGGTTGATCTCCGGCAGCAGCACGTGCCGCGCGAAGCGTGGCGCAATGCGCTGGTCGTGGCTCACGAACACGAGCGCGCTGTGGTTCACGGCGCAGGCCGTGAGCAGCACGTCGAGAAAGGCTTCGCGCCGGTCTTCGTCGAGCGCGGACGTGGGCTCGTCGGCAATGACGACCTCGGGCTGTCCGATGAGCGCGCGTGCCGCGGCCACGCGCTGCTGCTGGCCCACGGAGAGCTGCAGCGCCTGGCGCTTCCACAGGCTGCGGTCCAGCCCCATCTGGTCGAGCAGGTGCTCCGCCTCGTCGCGCGAGCTGCCGTTGCGTGCGGCCTGCGCCTCGCGGCGCGCGGAGAAGCGGCAGGGCAGCAGCACGTTGTCGAGCACGCTCAGGTACGGCAGCAGGTTGAACTGCTGAAAGATGTAGCCCACATGCGCCACGCGGCAGCGATCGCGCTGCGTGCCCGAGAGCTTGGACCAGTCGTGGCCCAGCAGCGTGACGCGGCCTTCGTCGGCCACCAGCACGCCGGCCAGCAGCGACAGCAGCGTGCTCTTGCCGCAGCCGCTCGGGCCGTGCAGGAACACGGACTCACCCGCCGTGATGCGCAGGGCTTCGATGTCGATGCACGGTGTCTTCACGCCGGGCCAGGTGAAGCGCAGGGCTTCGGCGGCGAGCACGATGCGCAAGGGCGCAGTGGTGTCGGCCTGCGGAGCGGTGCTCACGCTGTCACTTGCCCAGCGTCAGGCGGGAAGGCTGCGCCGCCTGCGCGCCGCTCGGGCGCTTCAACTGGCGCTTGGACTGGCCTTGAGCAGTGGCGATCTGCACGTCGATCTGGCGTGCGCCCTTGAAGGCCGCAAACAGGTTCACGTCGATGAACTTCGCGGCTGCGGCCTGGGTGCAGTTGAAGGAGAAGGAAGCGTCGAGGTCGGCATGTCCGCCCGATTCGGCCGGGTCGGGGTTGCCCAGGCCCAGCGCGCCGGAGCGCAGGTCGACGGGGCCGAGCTTGCAGTTGGCGGCGGGGTCGATGGCGAAGAGCTTGTCGGCGGCGCGCAGCTGGGCGATGGCGGCCTCGACGGTCTTCTTCTCGGCGTCGGTCTTGGGCGCACGCTCGAAGCCGACGATGTTGTCCAGCGGCGATTCCATTGCGATGATGACGGTGGGCCCGTCGATGGCCACGTCGAGCTTGAGCTGGCCGTGCACATGCGCGTGCTGTTGCTGGGCCTGGGTGGGCAGGGCGGCGGCCGTGAAGAGCGCGGCGGCGGCCAGTGCGAAGCCGGATGAAACGCGTCGAAATCGGGTGTGCAGGGTGTGCATCATGGTTCTGCGCCTTGCCGGGTCGGCAGCCCCGGCGTGTTGCTCCATTCGCTCCAGCTGCCGGCATAGAGCGCGGTCGTCCCGAAGCCCGCGATCTGCATCGCGAGCAGGTTGGGCACGGCGCTCACGCCGCTGCCGCATTGGTGGACGACAGTTGCCGCATCGCGCCCCGCAAGCAATGCCTCGAACTCGGCACGCAGTTGCGCGGCGGGCTTGAACTTGCCATCGGGACCGATGTTGTCGGCGAAGGGCCGGTTCAGGGCCCCGGGGATGTGACCCGCGATCGGGTCCAGAGGTTCCACCTCGCCGCGATATCGTGCACCGGCCCGTGCGTCGATCAGCTGCTGGTCAGGTTGGCCGAGCCGACGCAACACGGTGTCGGTAGTCACGAGCTTCGCCAAGGGCTCGCCCTGTACGAAGTTCGACTGGAAGCGCGCGGGCTCGTCGCTGTCGGTCACCTCGCCGCCTGCGGCCTGCCAGGCCTGCAGGCCACCGTCGAGCACGGCCAC
Organism: Variovorax sp. Root473; assembly: GCF_001426505.1. GTDB lineage: Bacteria > Pseudomonadota > Gammaproteobacteria > Burkholderiales > Burkholderiaceae_C > Variovorax. Next base: position 77,505 of record NZ_LMEV01000018.1, on the reverse strand, counting down.
GGCGTCGTGGCCCATCCACTTGAGCATCCACCACAGGCGCCCGCAGTAGTTGGCGCCGTTGCGGTCGTACACCACGGCCTGCATTTCGTTGGAGAAGCCCACCGACGACAGCCAGGTCGCGAACTTCTCGCGGCTGGGCAGCGGATGGCGGCCGCCCGAGGCGGGCACGCCGTCGTCTTGCGCGACCACCACGTCGCCGCGTGCGCCGGGCAGGCCGTGCTTCGCGCTGAGGTCGGTGTCGAGGTTGGCGTACTGCGCGCCGGGGATGTGCGCGGCGGCGTACAGCTGCGCGCCGGCCTCGGGCTTCATGAGATCGAAGCTGCAGTCGAACACCATGAGGGGCGAGTCGCCCTCGCGCAGCTGCCTCAGTTGTTCGACGGAGATGAGGGTGGTGTACATGGCGAGAACTCCTTCGAAAAAATGATCGGCGATGGGTGCCGCTGCTGCCGCTGCGTTCAGTGTTCCTCGGCCGGCGCCTTCGGCACGGCCCGCTGGCGCAGCACGGTGGCCGCGATGCCGCTGGCGATGATCAGCGCCATGCCGCCCCAGCCGGCCGCATCGATGCGGTCGTCGAACAGCACCACGCTGTAGAAAGCCGCGAACACGATGCCCGAATATTGCAGGTTGGCGACCACCAGTGTGCCCGCCTGGGTCTTGGCGGTGGCGTAGGCGCGGGTCATGCACAGCTGTCCGAGCGCAGCCAGGAGGCCGATCGGCAGCAGCCACAGCGCATGCTGCCACGTCCACGAACTGCCGCCCGAAAACCCGGTCACGGCGGTGGCGAAGGCACCAGCCACGGCGGAGCCCACCGCGAAGTAGAAGACCGTGCGCAGCTCGGGTTCGCCGATGCGCGACAGCGCCACCACCTGCATGTAGGCGAAGGCGGCCGTGACGCCCGACAGCAGCCCCAGCATGCCAGCGAAGCCGTCGCCGCCGCCGACCGTGGGCTTGAGCATGAGCACCACGCCGGCAAAGCCCACGAGCACGGTCATCACCAGCGGGCCCTGCAGCGGCGGGCGCTCGATGCGGCCGTCGCGCCCGGGCACCGGCACCCAGGCCAGCAGCGCGCCGCCGACCAGGAAGGCCGCGACCCACACGCTGCTCATGTAGTTGAGCGTGACGGCGGTGGCCAGCGGCATGTGCGCGATGGCGTAGAACCACGCGCCCAGCGACACCACGCCGATGGTGCTGCGCCAGGCATGCATGCCGGGGTATCTGGTGGCGAGCGAGGTGCCGCGGTTGCGCGCCAGCAGCCAGAGAAACACGATGCCGATGAGGCCGCGCCCCAGGACCATCTCACCGCTGTTGAACCATTCCGAGGCAATCTTCACGACCACGCTCATGGTGGCGAACAGAAAGGCCCCGAGCACCATCCACAGCGCTTGCATCGATTGAATCCAGATCAGAAAAAAGAAAGCCCCGGCGGGTGCGGGGCGGCAGAGGCGAGGCTCAGACGGGTGGTTGCTGCATGGCGTTGCGGTACCACTCGTGGAACTGCTGCATGCCGTCTTCCATGGGGCTCTGGTAAGGGCCCGTTTCGTTGTCGCCGCGCAGCATGAGCGCGCGGCGGCCGGCGTCCATGCGCTCGGCGATCTCGTCGTCTTCCACGCAGGTTTCCATGTAGGCGGCCTGCTGGGCCTCGACGAACTCGCGCTCGAAGGCGACGATTTCCTCGGGGTAGAAGAACTCGACCATGTTGAGCGTCCTGGTCGGGCTCACCGGGTGCAGCGTCGACACCGTGAGCACGTGCGGGTACCACTCGATCATCACGTGCGGGTAGTAGGTGAGCCAGATCGCGCCGTACTTCGGCGGCTTGCCGTCGCGGTACTTGAGCAACTGCTCCTGCCACTTCTGGTACACGGGGCTGCCCGCGCGGCCCAGGCGGTTGGCCACGCCCACCGTCTGCACCGAGAACTCGGGCTTGAACTCCCAGCGCAGGTCGTCGCAGGTGACGAAGCTGCCCAGGCCGGGGTGGAACGGGCCGACGTGGTAGTCCTCCAGGTAGACCTCGATGAAGGTCTTCCAGTTGTAGTTGCACTCGTGCAGCTCGACGCGGTCGAGCGCGTAGCCCGAGAAGTCGAGGTCGGCCTGCGGGCCCAGGCCCGCCATGTCGGCCGCCACGTCGCGGCCGCTGCCGTCGGCGTTCTTCTCGAACAGAAGGCCGTTCCACTCGGTGAGCGGGTAGTTGTGCAGGTTCAGGCACGGGTCCTGGTCGAAATGCGGGGCGCCGATCAGCGTGCCGGTGGTGCGCGCGTCTTTCGCTGCGTAGGTCCAGCGATGCAGCGGGCAGACGATGTTGCCGCCGGTCTGCGCGTCGAGCTGGCCCCGGCCCTGCAGGATGAGGGCCTGGCGGTGGCGGCAGACGTTCGAGATGAGCTCCACGCCCTTGGGCGTGTGGACCAGCGCGCGGCCCTGGTGTTCTTGCGGCAGGGTGTGGAAGTCACCCGGCTCGGGCACGGCCAGTCGGTGCCCGACGTAGCGGGGCCCTCGCGCGAAAAGGTTCTGCATTTCGCGGGCGTACAAGGCCTCGTCGAAATACGCGGTAACTGGAAGTTGGCTCGCGGCCTGCTGCAGTTGAAGACTTAAATCAGACATGGAGGACCTGACCAAGCTCCCCACAGGGAGAAAAAAGAAAAACGGAAGGCGCCGTCTGCATGGGTGACGGCCCGAAGAGGTGTGCCGGTGCGACCGGCGGGGGAAGCGGCGATTGTACCCGGGGGACGTTTTCTCGCCCGCTGGGGTTTTGCCTCGCATCGCCGGGCGCTGTACAGGGTGTTGCAAAGGGCCGCGTGCACGCGCGCGGGCCGCCCGGCGGTTCGCAGCGCCCCCGCCCTAAAATGCTTGGTTTCATCCACGATTCGTTGCATGCCCAAGGTGCCTTCTCCTTCCACGACCAGCCCGGCGGCGACGCCCGACACCGGGCCGCTGCCCGCCAGCTACGAAGCCGGGCTCCAGGAACTGGAACAACTGGTTGCAGAACTCGAGTCGGGCCAGCTGCCGCTGGACCAGTTGCTGGGCAGCTACCAGCGCGGCGCCGCATTGCTTGCGTTCTGCCGCGACAAGCTGCAGGCCGTCGAGGACCAGATCAAGGTGCTCGACGCCGGCAGCCTCAAGCCCTGGACGGCCGAATGAGCGCCGTCCCGATGACCTCCGCTGCCACGACCGCCGTCACAGCCACGGCGTGGGACGCGAAGACGCTGGCCAACTGGGCCGAGCCCCATCTGGCCGCGGTCGAAGCGGCGCTGTCGCGCTGGGTCGGCGTCGATGCGCCGGTGCTGCTGGGCGACGCCATGCGCTATGCCGTGCTCGACGGCGGCAAGCGGCTGCGGCCGCTGCTGGTGCTGGCGGCCAATGAAGCGGTCGGCGGCAACGCCCATGCCGCGCTGCGTGCGGCCTGCGCCACCGAACTCATCCACGCCTATTCGCTGGTGCACGACGACCTGCCGTGCATGGACAACGACGTGCTGCGCCGCGGCAAGCCCACCGTGCACGTGAAGTTCGGGGAAGCCGATGCGCTGCTCGCGGGCGACGCGCTGCAGGCGCTGGCCTTCGAGCTGCTCACGCCCGAGGGCGACGAGGTGCCCGCAGCCATGCAGGCCCTGCTGTGCCGCCTGCTGGCGCGCTCGGCCGGCAGCCAGGGCATGGCCGGCGGCCAGGCCATTGACCTGGCCAGCGTCGGCATCGCACTCGACGAAATCCAGCTGCGCGAAATGCACCGCCTGAAGACCGGCGCGCTGCTGCAGGGCAGCGTCGAAATGGGCGCCGCCTGCGCCGCCGTGTCGTCGGCGGCACTGGCCGCGCTGCGCGACTACGGCGCCGCCATCGGCCTGGCGTTCCAGGTGGTCGACGACATCCTCGACGTCACGGCCGACTCGCACACCCTGGGCAAGACCGCCGGCAAGGATGCCGCGGCCGACAAGCCCACCTACGTGTCGCTGCTCGGCCTCGATGGCGCGCGCGCGCAGGCGAGCCAGCTGCTCGCCGATGCCATCGCCGCGCTGAACAAGAGCGGCCTGCCCGACACTGCCGCATTGCGCGCCCTGGCCCACATGGTGGTCGACCGCGACCGCTAGGATGAAACTTACCCCCAGTCTTCGCGCACTTCGTGTCGCTTCGCCAACCCCCTTTCAGGGGGCGACACCAGCAGCCCGGCAAAGCCGGTTCTGCGGTGCCTCCCCGATTGAATCGCGGCAGTTTCGTGCGCCGCGTGTCATGCGATGCGTGATGGAACACTGAGAAAAGAAAAAACCATGGCTCCGCTGCTTCCCACTCTCCACGACCCCTCGCCGATCCGCCAGTACGACCGGGCCCAGCTCAAGCAGCTGTCCGACGAGGTGCGCGCCTGCGTGCTCGACAACGTCTCGCGCACCGGCGGCCACCTGAGCTCCAACCTCGGCACGGTCGAGCTGACGGTGGCGCTGCACCATGTGTTCAACACGCCGCACGACCGGCTGGTGTGGGACGTGGGCCACCAGACCTACCCGCACAAGATCCTCACGGGCCGGCGCGAGCGCATGCCCACGCTGCGCCAGTTGGGCGGCATCTCTGGTTTTCCGCAGCGCACCGAGAGCGAGTACGACACCTTCGGCACCGCCCACTCGTCGACCAGCATCTCGGCCGCGCTCGGCATGGCCATGGCCGCCAAGCAGAAGGGTGAGAAGCGCCATGCCGTGGCCATCATCGGCGACGGCGCGCTCACGGCCGGCATGGCCTTCGAGGCACTCAACAACGCGGGCGTGTGCGACTGCAAGCTGCTGGTGATCCTGAACGACAACGACATGTCGATCAGTCCGCCGGTGGGCGCGCTCAACCGCTACCTCGCGCAGCTCATGAGCGGCAACTTCTACGCCGCCGCCAAGAGCGTCGGCAAGAGCGTGCTGCGCAATGCGCCGCCGCTGTTCGAGCTGGCCAAGCGCCTGGAGCAGCATGCCAAGGGCATGGTCGTGCCGGCCACGCTGTTCGAGCAGTTCGGCTTCAACTACGTCGGCCCGATCGACGGCCACGACATTGATTCGCTGGTGCCCACGCTCGAGAACCTCAAGCACCTGGACGGCCCGCAGTTCCTGCACGTGGTCACGAAGAAGGGGCAGGGCTACAAGCTCGCCGAGGCTGATCCGGTGGCCTACCACGGCCCAGGCAAGTTCGATCCCCAGGTCGGCCTGGTCAAGCCCGCCACGGCGGCCAAGCAGACCTTCACGCAGGTCTTCGGCCAGTGGCTGTGCGACACGGCCGCGCATGACGGCCGCCTCGTGGGCATCACGCCCGCGATGCGCGAAGGCTCGGGGCTCGTGGAGTTCGAGCAGCGCTTCCCCGACCGCTACTACGACGTCGGCATCGCCGAGCAGCATGCGGTCACGTTCGCGGCCGGCCTGGCCTGCGAGGGCCTCAAGCCCGTGGTGGCCATCTACTCGACCTTCCTGCAGCGCGCCTACGACCAGCTGATCCACGACGTGGCGATCCAGAACCTGCCCGTGGTGTTCGCGCTCGACCGCGCAGGTCTCGTAGGCGCCGACGGTGCCACGCACGCGGGCGCGTACGACATCCCGTTCCTGCGCTGCATTCCCAACATGAGCATCGCCTGCCCGGCCGACGAGCGCGAGTGCCGCCAGCTGCTGACGAGCGCCTACGAGCAGGATCACCCGGTGGCCGTGCGCTACCCGCGCGGCGCGGGCGCCGGCACCACGCCGAACCTCACGCTCGACGCGCTGCCGTTCGGCAAGGGCGAAGTCCGCCGCGAAGGCCAGCGCATCGCCATCCTCGCCTTCGGCACCTTGCTGTACCCGGCGCTCACCGCGGCCGAATCGCTCGACGCCACGGTGGTCAACATGCGCTGGGCCAAGCCGCTGGACGTCGAATTGCTGCTGCAGGTCGCGGGCACGCACGACGCGCTCGTCACGCTCGAAGAGGGCGCCATCATGGGTGGTGCGGGCAGTGCGGTGCTCGAGGCGCTGGAGGCCGCAGGCGTGCACAAGCCGGTGCTGCAGCTGGGCCTGCCCGACCGTTTCATCGAGCACGGCGATCCGGCCAAGCTGCTCGCATCGATCGGTCTCGACGCCGACGGCATTGCCGCCGCGATCAAGAAACGCTTCGTTTGACAAGAGGTCGCAGGGTAAACCCCCGCCGGCCGCCTGTAAGCGCGTTTTTACAATCAAAAGGACTCACAAAAGTCCCTGACGCGGTCACAAGCCGCGTTTTGTTTTTTCCAAAGCACTCGGAGTGAATTCAATGGATCGTCGTTCCCTCATCAAAAACGCGGGCATCGCCGGCGTTCTGGCCGCTGGCATTGCCCCTGCCGTTCATGCGCAGGCCGCGGTTCGCTGGCGCCTGGCCTCGAGCTTCCCCCGCTCCCTGGACACCATCTTCGGCAGTGCTGAAATGCTCTCGAAGACGGTCAAGGCCCTGTCCAGCGGCAAGTTCGAAATCTCGGTCCACCCCGCGGGCGAACTGATGCCCGCGTTCGGCGTGGTCGATGCCCTGCAGGCCGACACGCTTGAAATGGCGCAGTCCGCTGCCTACTACTTCACCGGCAAGGACCCGATCTTCGCGTTCAGCTGCGCCGTTCCCTTCGGCCTGACGGCCCGCCAGAACGACTCGTGGAAAGAGTACGGCAACGGCCGCAAGCTGCTCGACGCCTTCTTCGCGCAGTACAACTTCCGCACCGTCAGCGCCGGCAACACCGGCACGCAGATGGGCGGCTGGTACCGCAAGGAAATCAAGACCGTCGAAGACCTCAAGGGCCTGAAGATGCGCATGGGCGGCGGCGTGTTCGGCGAGGCCATGGCCAAGATGGGCGTGGTGTCGCAGAACATGCCGGGCGGCGACGTGTACCAGGCGCTCGAAAAGGGCACGCTGGACGCCGCCGAGTTCGTCGGCCCGCACGACGACGAAAAGCTGGGCTTCAACAAGGTCGCCCCGTTCTACTACTACCCCGGCTGGTGGGAAGGCGGCGCCGACCTCGAGTTCTTCATCAACAACAAGGCCTTCGCCAAGCTGTCTGACGAGAACAAGGCCATCCTCGATGCCGCGACCAAGGTTGCCGCGCGCGACATGACCGCCAAGTACGACGCCTACAACCCCGTGGCGCTGAAGCGCCTCGTGGCAGCCAAGACGCAGCTCAAGGCCTTCCCGAAGGCCGTGATGGACGCCGGCTTCAAGGCCTCGATGGAAGTGTTCGCGATCCACGAAGGCAAGTCGCCCGAGTTCAAGAAGATCCACCAGGACATGCGCGCCTTCCAGCGCGACCAGATCCTGTGGAACCGCTTCTCGGAGTACCCGTTCAACCAGTACATGAACTCGGTCAAGATCTGACGATCTGCTGAGGCTTCATTCAAAGGCCGGTCTGCGCAAGCAGGCCGGCCTTTTTCTTTCGTACGCCATGTTCGCGGCATGAAAAAAGCCCCCGGGGTCGGGGGCTTTGGCTTGGGAAGGGGGAACGGCCGTTCAGGGCTTCTGCGGCGGCGTCTTCAATGCGTCCTGCATCGCCTTCATCGGATCGCTCTCGCCGGTCTCGGCTGCTGGCTCGGGCGTCGACGACGGGGCTGCTGCAGGAGCCGCAGGTGCCGCCCCTTCCGCGCCCGGCACTTCGACCTTCGGCTCGGACTCTTCCGCGCCGCCGTATGGGTCGGCCGGCGGTGCGCCTTCTTCGGGCTTCAGGCTGTCGCGCATCTGCGCGCCGATGTCGTCGAGGTTGACCTTCACTTCCTTGTCAAGGCTGCCCGTCACGATCTGCGGGAACGCGATCAGCACGCCCACCATCGTCAGCTGGATCAGCACGAAGGGAATCGCGCCCTTGTAGATCTGCATCGTGGTCACGGGTTCCATGACCTTCTGCGTGACGCGGTCCACGTATTGCTTCTCGGGCGCGACCGAGCGCAGGAAGAACAGCGCGAAGCCGAAGGGCGGGTGCATGAACGAGGTCTGCATGTTCACCGCCAGCAGCACGCCGAACCAGATCAGGTCGATGCCCATCTTGTGCGCCACGGGGGCCAGCAGCGGCACCACGATGAACGACAGCTCGAAGTAGTCGAGGAAGAACGCCAGGAAGAAGATCAGCACGTTCACTGCGATCAGGAAGCCCACCGGGCCGCCGGGCAGCGAGGTCAGCAGGTGCTCGACCCAGATCGGGCCATCGGCGGCCTGGAACACCAGGCTGAACACCGTTGCGCCGATCAGGATGAACATCACGAAGCTCGACAGCCGCGTGGTCGAGCCCAGCGCCTGCTTGAGCAGCGAGAAGCTCATGCGACGGCGCACCCAGGCCATCACCAGCGCGCCCATGGCACCCATGGCGCCGCCTTCGGTGGGCGTGGCCACGCCCAGGAAGATGGTGCCCAGCACCAGGAAGATCAGCAGCAGCGGCGGGATCAGCACGAAGGTGACCCGTTCGGCCAGGCGCGACAGCAGGTTGAGCTTGAGGCCCTTGTTGATCAGCGCGATCACCAGCGCGACGAACACACCGCCGCACATGGCGACCACGACCTTCTCGTCGGTGGCCACGAAGGTCACGGGCTCGCCCTGGAACCAGGTGTGCACGGTCTCCATGTTGCGCGCCAGGAACACGGCCACGACGGCCGACAGCGCGGTGATGCCCACCAGCGAGGCGTAGCCGCCGCTGCCGTTGGGTTCACGGAAGGTGCGTGCCTCGGGTGGCAGCGCGGGCACATGCGTGGGCTTGAAGATCGCGAGGAACACCACGTACAGCACGTACATGCCCATCAGCAGGAAGCCGGGCAGGAACGCGCCCTTGTACATGTCGCCGACGCTCCTGCCGAGCTGGTCGGCCATGATGATCAGCACCAGCGAGGGCGGGATGATCTGCGCCAGCGTGCCCGAGGCGGCGATCGCGCCGCTGGCCAGGCGCCGGTCGTAGCCGTAGCGCAGCATGATGGGCAGCGAGATCAGGCCCATCGAGATGACCGATGCCGCCACCACGCCGGTGGTGGCCGCCAGCAGCGCGCCGACGAAGATCACCGCCAGGGCGAGGCCGCCGCGCATCGGGCCGAAGACCTGGCCGACCGTGTCGAGCAGGTCTTCCGCCATGCCGCTGCGCTCCAATACGAGCCCCATCAGCGTGAAGAAGGGCACCGCAAGGAGCGTGTCGTTGGCCATGATGCCGATGAGCCGCTGCGGCAGCCAGGCCATGACGGACGACTGGAACACGCCCAGCTCGATGCCCACGAGCCCGAAGAACAGGCCGCAGGCGCCGAGGCTGAACGCGACGGGAAAGCCCAGCAGCAGGAAGCAGATCAACCCCGCGAACATGATCGGGGCGAAGTTGGCAACAATGAATTCCATGGTGTCTTTTCTGCCTTGGCCGTTCAGTGCTGGGGCTTGGCCGCGGCGGCGTCCGCCTCGGCCTGGCGACGCAGCGCCTCGATGAGTTCGTCTTCAGCGGTCTTGTCGGTCAGGCGGCCCATCGGGTCAGGCCCTTCGCCGCGCAGGAACGCGATGCGCTTGATGAGTTCCGACCAACCCTGCAGCATCAGCAACACGAAGCCCACCGGCAGTGCCGCCCAGACCGGCCAGCGGATCAGGCCGCCCGAGTTGCCGGACATCTCGCCCGACTGGTACATCTGGATCACGACCGGTGTCGACAGCCACAGCACCGTGATGCAAAGCGGCGTGAGGAAGAGGGCGAAGCCGACGATGTCGATCCACACCTGCGTGCGCTTGGACAGGCGGCTGTTCACCACGTCGATGCGCACGTGCTCCCGCTGCAGCAGCGTGAGGCCGGCGGCCACGAGGAACGACCAGGCAAAGAGGTACCACTGCACTTCGAGGAAGGCGTTGGAACTGGTGTTGAAGACCTTGCGGACGATCGCGTTGAGGGCGCTGATCACCGTGGCGGCCAGGATGAGCCAGATGGCGTATTTGCCGACCTGGGCATTGAGCCAGTCAATGGCCCGGGACAGCTTGAGCAAGCCTTGCATTACATCTCCATTTTTGTATTGGATGCCCCGATACGACGGCACCCGACGCACTGGCTTTGTGTGCCAACGGGTCGGGTGCGTGAGGCGGCACGAATTCTATCGGTGTACGGGGAAAGTTCTTTTCGGGTCCTACCCAGGGCCGCCGTGGTGGCCATAATGCGGCATGGCCCAGACTCCGCGCCCCCCTCCGGCCCCGGCGGCAGCGGGCCCGCTGTCGATCGACTCTCCCGACATGCGCCGCGCCGGCCGCGACCTGCTGTCGCTGGCTCTCATCGACGCGCGCAACCACACGCTGCACCTGCTGTCCCTGCTCGAAGAGGCACTGGGCGAAAGCATGCGCGTGCCGCAGCAGCAGGCCGTGCTGCCGCCGGTCTGGCTGGCGGGCCACATCGGCTGGTTCGCCGAATGGTGGATCGGGCGCAACACGCAGCGCGCCTTCGGCATCGACTGCCCGGTGCGCCCCACGCGGCTGGCCGCCATCGACCCCGACGCCGACGACTGGTGGAACCCCGCCCAGGGCGCGGCCGAGCGCTGCTGGTCGCCCGACCTGCCGGGCCTGGGCCAGACCAAGGCCTACCTGCTCGAAACCCTCGAGAGCACGCTCGAACTGCTGGAGAACGCCGCTGAAACCGATGCCGGCCTGTACTTCTACCGGCTCGCGCTGTTCCATGAAGACCTGCGCGGCGAACAGCTCGTGGTGCTGGCGCAGACGCTGGGCCTGCCGCTGAACATCGAGCCGGCGCCCATCGCCGTCACGCGCGAGCCGCTGCTGGTGCCTGCCACGCGATGGGAGCTCGGCCTGCCCGAGCACAGCGGCTTCATGTTTGCGCAGGAAGGCGCGGCGCATCGCGTGGACGTGCCCGAGTTCGAGATCGACGCCCAGCCCGTCACCTGGGACCAGTACATCCAGTTCGTCGACGACGGCGGCTACGACCGCGAGGAGCTGTGGCACGGCGACGGCTGGCGCTGGCTCGCCGCGCAGACCGAAGGCCGGCGCGGCCCGCGCCATGTGGAGCAGATCGGCGTGGCCCGCAACGGCACAGGCGGCTCGGTGCTGCAGCAGCGCTTCGGCGTCACCGTGCGCGCGGCCGGGCACCACAGCGCCGTGCACCTGAGCTGGTGGGAGGCCGACGCCTGGGCGCGCTGGGCCGGCCGGCGCATCGCGACCGAGGTGGAATGGGAAATCGCGGCCCACACGGCCGCGCGGCGCGGCTTCCGCTGGGCCGACGTGCACGAGTGGACGGCTGGCACGCTGCAGCCCTGGCCGGGTTTCCGCGCCGATCCGTGGAGTGCCGGTGGCGAGTTCGATCCGGTGGCCGCTTTCGGCCGGGCGCGCGTGCTGCGCGGGGCCTCGTTCGTGACCCGCGCGCGGCTGCGCTCGCCACGCCGCCGTGGTTTCGCCATGCCCGATTCCGACAACGGCTTCTTCGGTTTTCGCACCTGCGCGCTGTAGCCGCGCGTCAGGGCCGTTCGCCGCCCGCTTCCGACGACAGCGGAGGCGCGACTTCTTCCAGCGGCTTGCGCTCCGCGTCGGCCGCATGGCGCAGCGCCAGCAGCCCCGCGACGATGACGAGCGCGGCGCCGATCAGGTAGCCGACCATCACCGCGCCGCGGCTGCCGGTTTCGATCAGCAGCCCGAACAGCACCGGCGCCGCGAAGCCGCCCGCGCCCATGCCGATGGCATAGAAGATCGCGATGGCCATGGCGCGCATCTCGAGCGGGAACACCTCGCTCACCGTGAGGTAGGCCGAGCTGGCCGCCGCCGACGCCAGGAAGAACACCGCCGACCAGCACAGCGCCTGGCTGCGCGCATCGAGCCAGCCCTGCATGAAGGCCCAGCCCGTGAGCGCCAGGCCCGCGCCCGCGAGTACATAAGTGAGCGCGATCATCTTGCGCCGGCCCACGCTGTCGAACAGCGGGCCCAGCAGCAGCGGGCCAAGCACGTTGCCCAGCGCAAACGGAAAGATGTACAGCGCCACGCGACCTTCGGCCACGCCGTAGAAGCGCGTGAGCACCAGCGCGTAGGTGAAGAAGATCGCGTTGTAGAAAAACGCCTGCGACACCATGAGCGCCACCGCCACCACGCTGCGCGCCCGGTAGCGCCGAAGCAGCACGCGCGCCACTTCCCGCATCGGCGGGCTGTTCTGGCGCGCGGCGGTGTACGTCACGTGGCCTTTCGCGGCGGGCAGCGGGCCGTGCTGCACTTCGACTTCGCGCTCGATGTCCGCGACGATGCGCTCGGCCTCCTGGGCGCGCCCGTGCGCGATGAGCCAGCGCGGGCTCTCGGGCACGTGGCGGCGCACCAGCAGGATCGCCACCGCCAGCACTGCGCCCAGCGCGAAGCCCGCGCGCCAGCCCCACACCGGGCCGATCACGCGCGCGTCGAGCAGCACCAGGCTCAGCGCCGCGCCGAGCGCCGCACCGATCCAGAAGCTGCCGTTGATCGCCAGGTTGACGCGCCCGCGCACGCGCGCCGGAATGAGTTCGTCGATGGCCGAGTTGATGGCCGCGTACTCGCCGCCGATGCCCAGCCCCGTGACGAAGCGGCACAGCGCGAAGAAGGCGAAGTTGGTGGAGAAGGCCGTGGCCAGCGTGCCCAGCGTGTAGACCACGAGCGTGAGCAGAAAGAGCTTCTTGCGCCCGAGCCGGTCGGTGAGGCGACCGAAGACCAGCGCGCCGATCACCGCGCCCGCGATGTAGATCGAGCCCGACCAGCCGATCTCTGCGGCCGTGAGCCCGAGCGTGTCGGGCCGCTCCAGCACCGCGCCGATGGAGCCCACCAGCGTGACCTCGAGGCCGTCGAGGATCCAGGCCACGCCCAGCGCGATCACCACGCGCCAATGCCAGCGCGACCACGGCAGGCGGTCCAGGCGGGCAGGAATGTCGCTGCGCAGAACCGTCATGCGGGGCATTATGCGAAGCGCATCGCCCTCTGCCTTGTAGGACCGGCGCTGCAATGCGCCGGTCTGTCAGCGCTTCTTCAGGCCGCGACGGCCGCCGTCACCTGCTGGATGCCCATGGCTTTCAGCGTGTCGGCAATGGCCGCGACCGCGCCCGGGATGCCCGCGTCGCCGAAGTGCCCCATGCAGCCCACGCGGAAGGTCTCGACCTGCGTCAGCTTGCCGGGGTAGAGGATGTAGCCGCGCTTCTTCACCTCCTGGTAGAAGGTCTTGAAGTCGTAGTTGGCATCGTCGGGCGCATGGAAGGTGACGATGATCGGCGCCTGGATCGCCGGGTCGAGAAAGGGCCGGAAGCCCAGCGTGGCGAGGCCGTCGACCAGCGCCTTGCAGTTGCGCGTGTAGCGCCCGCCGCGCGCGGGCAGGCCGCCTTCCTCGATGTACTGCGCGATGGCGGTGTCGAGCGCGGCCACCACGTGCGTGGGCGGCGTGAAGCGCCACTGCGTGGTCTTCTCCATGTAGACCCACTGGTCGTACAGGTCCATGCTCAGCGAGTGGCAGTTGCCTTCGCACTTTTCGAGCGTGCTGCGCTTGACGACGACGAAGCCCATGCCCGGCACGCCTTCGAGGCACTTGCCCGAGGCGGCGACCACGGCGTCGAACGGCGTCTTGCGCGCGTCGATGTCCAGGGCGCCGAAAGAACTCATCGCATCGATGATCAAGCCGCGCCCGTGCCTGGCGACGACCAGCGCGATCTCGTGCAGCGGGTTGAGCACGCCGGCGCCCGTTTCGCAGTGCACCACCGCGACGTGCGTGATGGACGGGTCGGCCGCGAGGGCGCGGTCGACGTCGGCGGGCGAGACCTGCTTCTCCTCGGTGTAGTCGATGGTCGTGAGCTTGCGGCCCAGCACCTTGCAGATCCTGGCCAGGCGCTGGCAGTACGCGCCGTTGCTCGGCACCAGCACATGGCCGTTGCGCGGCACGATCGTGCCGATGGCCGCTTCGACCGAGAAAGTGCCGCTGCCTTGCAGGGGCACGCACTCGTGGGTGCCCGTGCCGTGCACGATGTTGAGCACTTCCTTGCGGATGCGCGCCGTGATCTGGTTGAAGTCGGCGTCCCATGAACCCCAGTCGCGCAGCATCGCTTGGCGGGTGCGCTCCGAGGTGGTCAGGGGGCCGGGCGTGAGCAGGATGGGGGTGGCTTGACTCATGGTGTCTCCAGGCAGGGAAAGGGAATGAGAGCGAGAGGTGACGTGTGGGCTCAGACGCGGCCGAGGTTGCGCCAGGCCTGCGTTCGTGCGAGCAGCACGCGCGTGAGCAGGGCATAGGCGATGCACACCAGCGTCGAGGTGACGACGATCAGGCTGGCCAGCGCGGCGGCCGGGCCAATGTCGCCGGCGTCGTCCAGGTGCATGATCGCGACCGACGCGAGGATGGTCTCCGGCGTGTACAGGAAGATGGCGCACGACAGGCTGGCCATCGATACCACGAAGAAGTAGCGCCCGATGTCCAGGATGGCCGGCAGGCACACCGGCACCGTCACGCGCAGGAAGGTCTTGAAGAACGGCACCTTGAGCGAGGCCGACACGGCCTCGAACTCGTTGTCGATCTGCTTGAGCGCCGTCACTGCCGTGAGGTGGCTCGAGGTGTAGTAGTGCACCACCATCGAGATGACCAGGATCGCCATCGTCTGGTAGAGAAAGTTCAGCGGGTTGGACGGATGGTTGAAGAACATCACGTAGCCCAGGCCGAGCACCAGGCCCGGCACCGCCATCGACAGCACCGCCATCAGGTGCATGCCCTTGCGCATGAGGCCCAGGTTGCGCGTCTTCTCGATCAGGTAGGCGCCCACGAACACGATGAGCGAGCCGGCCACCGCCGTGACCATGGCCACGAGCAGGCTGTTGCCGTAGGCAGCGGCCATGTCGCTCTCGACCAGCACGAAGTGGTAGTGCTTGAGCGTGAACGACAGGTCGTAGGGCCACAGCGAGATCGCCGAGGTGTAGATCGCCATGCCGATGGTGGCCAGCAGCAGGCCGCAGACCACGGTGCAGAACAGTGTGAGCAGTGCATCCGCCAGCTTGCGCGGCTTGGGCACGTAGGGCACCGAGCGCGCCGTGAGCTGCGCCTTCAGCTTGCGTCGCACCACGTAGTCGATCACGAAGGAAATGATCGACGGGATGAGCAGCAGCATGCCGACCACCGCGCCGATCGAGAAGTTGTGCTGGCCGACCACCTGCTTGAACACGTCGACCGACAGCACGTTGAAGTTGCCACCGATGACCTTGGGCGCGCCGAAGTCGCTCACCACGTAGGTGAAGACCACGGTGGCCGCGCTGATCAGGCCGTACTTGCACGAGGGCAGGGTGATCGTCATGAACTGGCGCAGGGGTCGTGTGCGCAGCGCGGCGGCCGCCTCGTACAGCCGGCCATCGGCCAGCGACAGCGCGGTGACCAGGATCATCAGCGCGTGCGGAAAGGTGTTGTAGACCTCGGCCAGGATGATCCCGGACGCGCCGTAGATCGAGGCGCCGCCCAGCAGGAACTTGAGCGCGCCCTGGTTGCCGAACCACTGCACGAACGAGATGGCCGACAGCAGCGAGGGCGCAAGCAGCGGAATGAGCGCGATGAGCCGGAACACCGCCTTCAGCGGCGCCGGCATGCGGCTGCGCGTGAGCGCGTAGGCGAACACGAAGGCCGTGGGCACCGAGATCATCACCACCGCGGCCGACACCCACACCGAGTTCCAGGCCGCGCGCAGAAGGCTCGGCGTCTGGAAGTAGGTGATGAAGTGGGCCAGGCCGACGAAGCGGCCGTTCTTGTCCTGCACCGCGTGCGCCAGGATGGTCAACAGCGGCGCGATGAGGAACACGAACAGCATCGCCATCACCACGAACAGGATGGCGCGCGCGATGGTCTCGTCGCGGCTCCAGCGCAGGGCGGGGCGTGCAGCGAGCACAGGGCGGGGACGTGCCAGCGTGTTCATGGCTTCGACGTGCGCGCGGCAAAGGCGCGGATGCGGTTGGCGCGCAGCGCGATGTCGATCACGTTGCCTTCGCGGATGTCCAGGTCGTGCAGCTGGTTCAGCGAGAAGTGCAGGCCCAGCGTCTGGCCGTGCAGCGCGTCGGCCGTCACTTCGGCAATGCACAGGCCGCCCAGGAACTCGACCTTCGTGACCTTGGCCTGCAGGCGATTCGGCGTGTCCTCGCGCAGGTGTTCCACCGCGCGGTCTTCGGGCCGCAGGTACAGGTTGACCGCGTCGCCGGGCTCGAAGGCGCCGTCGCAGGCGTCGCACTGCAGTTCCATGTCGCCGACCTGGAAGCGCTGGTTGCCCAGCGCCATCGCGCGCAGCACGTTGACCTTGCCCACGAAGTCGGCCACGAAGGGCGTGGCCGGCTGTTCGTAGATTTCCATCGGCGTGCCGACCTGCTCGATCACGCCGTGGTTCATCACCACGATGCGGTCGGCCATCGAGAGCGCTTCTTCCTGGTCGTGCGTGACCATGATGGTCGTGATGCCGACCTGCTTCTGCAGCCGGCGGATCTCGCCGCGCAGGCGGATGCGCTCCAGCGCGTCGAGCGCCGACAGCGGTTCGTCCAGCAGCAGCAGGCCGGGCCGCGTGGCCAACGCGCGGGCCAGGGCCACGCGCTGTTGCTGGCCACCCGAGAGCTGGCTCGGGTACTTGGCGCCCGAGGTCGGCAGGCCGACCAGCTTCAGCAGCTCGTCGACGCGTGCCTTGATCTCGCCGCGTTTGGCACGGCTGTTGACGAGGCCGTAGCCCACGTTCTCCGCGATCGACAGGTTGGGAAAGAGCGCATACGACTGGAACACGATGCCGTAGTCACGCTTGTCCGGCGAAAGCCACGAGACGTCCTTGCCGTTCTGCAGGATCTGCCCCGCGGTCTGTGTCTCCAGGCCCGCGATGATGCGCAGCAGCGTGGTCTTGCCGCAGCCCGAGGGGCCGAGAAAGCACAGCATCTCGCCCGGGTTCACGCGCAGGTGCACGTCGCGCAGCGCGCTGAAGGCTTCGAAGTCCTTTCGAACGCCGATGATCTCGAGCGCCGCGGCGGCGGCGGGCAACTGGCTGGCGATGAAGCGGGTGTCGGTCATGTCCATTTTTCGCACTCGTCGTTGGAGGGCATCACCAGTGGCGTCGCCCTTGAATTGAAAACAGGGAGATGCCGCAGTGCTTACTTCGGCTCTGCTTTGCCTTCGTAGCGCTTGCTCCATTCGGCCAGGATGCGTTCGCGGTTCTTGGCGGCCCAGTTCAGGTCGTTCTTGGCCAGCAGCTTCTCGTAGTTGTCGGGAATGCCTTCCAGCTTGGAGACCACGCCCGGGTAGGCGACCACGGCCCACCAGCGCGCGCTGATCTGGTTGGCTTCCTTGCTCGCCATCCAGTCGGCAAAGCGCTTGCCCTGCGCCAGCTTCGTGCTGGTCTTCATGAGGCTGGTGGCCTCGATGTCCCAGCCCAGGCCTTCCTTCGGAAAGATCAGGTCGACCGGCGCGCCCGACTTCTTCACCTGGTGCGCGCGGAACTCGAACGAGATGCCGATGGGGAACTCGCCCGCGCCCGCCTGCTTGCAGGGCTTGGAGCCCGAGTGCACGTACTGCGCGATGTTCTGGTGCAGCGCGTCCATGTACTTCCAGCCTTCGGCGTCGCCCATGTTCTGCAGCCAGTACGACACGTCGAGGTAGCCGGTGCCGCTGGAGGCGGGGTGCGGCATCGAGATCGTGCCCTTGTAGACGGGCTTGGTCAGGTCCTTCCAGCTCTCGGGCTTGGGCAGGCCGAGCTTCTTGGCCTCGACCATGTTGAAGCAGATGGTGGCGGCCCACACGTCCATGCCGACCCAGGCGGGCGGGCGCGCGGCGTCGGAGTACGCGGGGTTCAGCTCCTTGAAGCCCTTGGGCTCATAAGGAAGCAGCATGCCTTCCTGCTGCAGCAGCGCCAGGCTGCTGGCGGCCAGGCCGGCCACCACGTCGGCCTGGGGGTTGGCTTTTTCGGCCAGCAGCTTGGCGGTGACGATGCCGGTGGAGTCGCGCACCCATTTCACCTCGATGTCGGGGTTGGCCTTCTCGAACGCGTCCTTGTACAGCTTCATGGCGTCGGTCTCGAGCGCCGTGTAGACCAGGAGCGGCGTCTTTTGCGCCCACGCACTGCCGGACACGAGGCCGAGGGCCGCAACACACAGGGCAGCGGTGAGGCGGCGCGTGCTTTGTTTCATCGTCATCTGTTTCTCCTGAAAGGCTGGCTGTCACTGAAGAGGGTGAGTGAGGGGCTGGCGCCGGCGCGAAGGTATCCAACGCCGCCCGGTGTTTGCAATGTAGGTTGCTGATTGACGACTGTCAATAAAAGATTGTTGACAGTTTTCAATCCTTCGGGAAAATACGCCCCATGGTCACCAGCAATCACTCCGCCGCCCTCGCGTTCCTCCAGTCCAGCTCGCTGCCGATGCTGATGCAGGAAGAAATCGAGCGTTTGATCATGACGGGCGAGCTCCCCGTGGGCAGCCGCATCAACGAGAGCGAGCTCTCGCAGCGCTTCAACACCAGCCGCGGCCCGATCCGCGAGGCGTTGCGCGCACTGGAAGAAGCGGGCCTCGTGCGCAACGAGAAGAACCGCGGCGTCTTCGTGCGCGAGATCGCCTTCGAAGAGGCAGACGAGATCTACGAGCTGCGCGAGGCGCTCGAAGAAATCATCGGCCGGCGCGTGGCCCTGGCCATCCAGCCCGACGCGGTGGAGCGGCTGCGCGCCATGGTCGACGCGATGCGCTCGGCAGCCCAGGCGCAGGACGTGGAGCAGTACGCGCAGCTCAACCTGCAATTCCACGAGATCCTGCTCGACATCGCGGGCAGCAAGAAGCTCACCGAGACCTACAAGCGGCTCGTCAAGGAGCTGCACCTTTTCAGAATGCGCGCGCTCGACAGCGGCGGCGGCCTGCGGGTCTCGGCCGACGAGCACAGCCACATCGTCGACGCCATCGCCAGCGGCAACCCCGACACGGCAGGGCGCGCATTGCGCGAGCACGTGGCCGGCAGCCGTGCGCGGATGCACAAGGCCTTCGGCCGCATCGACGGCGACGCGGCCATTACCAGCAACACCCCTGCTACCCCGAACCACCCACCTCAAAAGGAAGTCTGAAATGACGCCGGAGACACTTGAAGTCAATGCCAGGAGCTATCGCTGGATGGCCCGTCCGATCGTGGTCGTGTGCGTGGACGGCTGCGAGCCGGCGTACCTCGACGCGGCCATCGAGGCCGGCGTGGCGCCCTGCATCGCCCGCATGCGCAAGGACGGTGCCGATCTGCTCGCCGACTGCGTCGTGCCCTCGTTCACCAACCCCAACAACCTGTCGATCGTGACCGGCGCGCCGCCGGCCGTGCACGGCATCTGCGGCAACTACTTCTTCGACCGCGAGCTGGGCCAGGAAGTGATGATGAACGACCCCAAGTACCTGCGCGCCGGCACCGTGCTCGCGGCCTTTGCCGACGCGGGCGCCAAGCTCGCCGTGGTCACGGCCAAGGACAAGTTGCGCAAGCTGCTGGGCCACAAGATGAAGGGCATCTGCTTCTCGTCGGAGAAGTCGGACCAGGTGACGATGGAAGAGAACGGCATCGACAACGTGCTCGATATGGTCGGCATGCCCGTGCCTTCGGTGTACAGCGCGGAGCTGTCGGAGTTCGTGTTCGCCGCCGGCGTGAAGCTCATGGAATCGCAGCGCCCCGACCTCATGTACCTGTCGACCACCGACTACGTGCAGCACAAGGCCGCGCCGGGCAGCCCCGCCGCGAATGCCTTCTACGCCATGATGGACGGCTACCTCGCGCAGCTCGATGCACTGGGCGCCACCATCGTGCTCACGGCCGACCACGGCATGAACGACAAGCACGGCGCCGATGGCTCGCCCAACGTGATCTACCTGCAGGACGTGCTCGACGGCTGGTACGGCGCTGAAAAGGCCCGCGTGATCCTGCCGATCACCGATCCCTACGTGGTGCACCACGGCGCGCTCGGTTCCTTCGCCACCGTGTACGCCCCCGACGAAGCCAGCGTGCCGGGTTGGATCGAACGCATCAAGGGCATCCCGGGCATGGAGCTCGTGCTCTCGCGCGCCGAAGCCGCCAAGCGCTTCGAGCTGCCGCCGGACCGCATCGGCGACATCGTGGTGGTGAGCGAGCAGAGCACCGTCATCGGCACCGCCGCCAGCCGCCATGACCTGTCGGCCCTCGAAGTGCCGCTGCGTTCGCACGGTGGTGTGTCCGAGCAGAAGGTGCCGCTGATCTGCAACCGCCCGGTCGAAGGCATCGCCCCCGGCCGCCGGCTGCGCAACTTCGATGCGCTCGACCTCGCCCTGAACCACGCACGCTGACACTGCACGGAGCACCCATGAGCCAAGCCATCCTGAAGCCAGGCACCGTCCACCGCGAAGCCCTGCGCATCGCGGGTGAAAAAGTGCATCGCGACCGCACCATCGAGGTCACCTACCCCTACACCGGCGAGGTGATCGCCACCGTGCCCAAGGCCACGCTGGACGACGTGCGCCACGCGCTGCGCATTGCCCGCGACTACAAGCCCACGCTCACGCGCTACGAGCGCTACAAGATCCTCATGCGCGCCGGCGAGATCATCGCTTCGCGCCTGGACGAGATCTCGCGCGTCATCACGCTCGAATCGGGCCTGTGCCGCAAGGACTCGCTGTACGAAGTGGGCCGCGCCTCCGACGTGCTGCTGTTCGCCGCCAACCAGGCGCTGGTGGACGACGGTCAGGTGTTCTCCTGCGACCTCACGCACCACGGCAAGAGCCGCAAGGTCTACACGATGCGCGAGCCGCTCTTGGGCGCCATCACCGCCATCACGCCGTTCAACCATCCGCTGAACCAGGTGATCCACAAGGTGGCGCCGGCCATCGCGACCAACAACCGCATCGTGCTCAAACCCAGCGAGAAGACGCCGCTCACGGCCTTCCTGCTGGCCGACATCCTGTACGAGGCAGGCCTGCCGCCGCAGATGCTGTCGGTGCTCACGGGCGACCCCAAGGAAATTGCCGACGAGCTGCTGACCAACGCCGACGTCGATCTCGTCACCTTCACCGGCGGCGTGCCCATCGGCAAGTACATCGCGGGCAAGGCCACCTACAAGCGCCAGATCCTGGAGCTGGGCGGCAACGACCCGATCATCGTGATGGAAGACGCGGACGTCGAGGAAGCGGCCACGCTCGCTGCCAACGGATCGTACAAGAACTCGGGGCAACGCTGCACCGCGGTGAAGCGCATGCTGGTGCACGAGTCGGTGGCGGATCGCTTCGTCGAGTTGCTGGTCGAGAAGACCCGCGCGCTGAAGTACGGCGACCCGATGGACCCCGACACCGACATGGGCACCGTGATCGACGAAGCGGCTGCGAAGCAGTTCGAAGCCGTGGTCAACGAAGCCATCGCCGCCGGTGCGAAGCTGCTGTACGGCAACGAACGCCGCGGCGCGCTGTACTCGCCCACCGTGCTCGACCACGTCGACCCCGAGATGACCGTCGCCAAGCATGAGACCTTCGGCCCCGTGTCGCCGGTGATCCGCTTCAGGAACATCGACGAGGCGATCCGCATCTCCAACGGCACGGCCTACGGCCTGTCGTCCTCGATCTGCACCAACCGGCTGGACTACATCACGCGCTTCATCCGCGAGCTGAACGTGGGCAGCGTCAACGTGCGCGAGGTGCCCGGCTACCGGCTGGAGCTCACGCCCTTCGGCGGCATCAAGGACTCGGGCCTGGGCTACAAGGAAGGCGTGCTCGAGGCGATGAAGAGCTTCACCAACACCAAGACCTACTCGTTGCCCTGGTAACCATGAGCCTCAGCATCCCCGACATCGTCGGCCTCCTCGAAACCAAGGGCCATGCGCAGTACGACGGCGAGCCGGTCACGCAGCTGGAGCATGCGCTGCAGTCGGCGCACCTGGCCGAGCAGGAGGGCGCGGACAGCGCGCTGATCGCCGCCGCCCTGCTGCACGACCTGGGCCACCTGCTGCACGACTTCGGCGGCACGCCGACGCAGCAGGGCCTGGACGACCTGCACCAGTACCGCTGCCTGCCGTTCCTGCGCGCGCTGTTCGGCCCGGCCACGCTGGAGCCGATCCGGCTGCATGTGGACGCCAAGCGCTTCCTGTGCGCGCGCGTGCCGGGCTACCTGGAAGCGTTGTCGGCCGACTCGAAGCGCAGCCTGCAACTGCAGGGCGGCGTCTTCGACGAGGCGCAGGCCAAGGCTTTCGAGACGCTGCCGTATGCGATGGACGCGGTGCGCCTGCGGCAGTGGGACGACACGGCCAAGCTGGCCGATGCCGACATGCCCGGCCTCGCGCACTTCGTGCGCCACCTCGAGATCAGTTCCGCCGAGCACCGGCAAGCCCTCACCGCCTAAGGCACACGGATGCGCCCCTTCTGGATCGAACAAGCGCTTTTCAACGATGGCGATCTGGCACCGGCGCTGCAAGGTGAAACCACTGCCGACGTCTGCATCGTCGGCGGCGGCTTCACCGGCCTGTGGACGGCCATCCAGGCCAAGCTGCAGGCGCCGGCGCTCGACATCGTCATTCTCGAAAGCGACCTGTGCGGCGCCGGTGCCAGCGGGCGCAACGGCGGTTGCCTGCTCACCTGGTCGGCCAAATTCCTCACGCTGCGCAGGCTGTTCGGCGAAGACGAGGCGGTGCGCCTCGTGAAGGCGTCGGAAGCGGCGGTGGGGCACATCGCCGACTTCTGCGCGGCGCACGGCATCGACGCCGAGCTGCGGCGCGACGGCACGCTCTACACCGCGACCTCGCAGGCGCAGATCGGCACGCTCGATCCGATGATGCAGGCGTTGGAGGCGCGCGGCATCCATTCGTACCACGCGCTGCCGCCCGACGAGGTGGCGCGGCGCTCGGGCTCGGTGCGCAACCTGGCGGGCGTGTATTCGCCCATCGCCGCCACCGTGCATCCGGGCAAGCTGGTGCGCGGGCTGCGGCGCGTGGCGTTGGCCATGGGCATCCGCATCCACGAGCGCACGCCGATGCTCGACTTCAGCACCGACCAACCGGTGGTGGTGCGCACCCCGACCGGCACGGTGCGCGCGAAGAAGCTGGTGCTCGCGATGAACGCGTGGATGGCCAGCCGCTTTCCGCAGTTCGAACGCACCATCGCCATCGTGTCGAGCGACATGATCATCACCGAGCGCTGCCCCGATCTGCTGCAGCAGATCGGCCTGACCGACGGCGTGTCGGTGCTCGACTCGCGCACCTTCGTGTACTACTACCGCAGCACGGTGGACGGCCGCATCATGCTGGGCAAGGGCGGCAACACCTTCGCGTGGGGCGGTCGCATGGCCAAGGTGTTCGACGAGCGCTCGCCTTATGAGGGCGAGCTCACGCAGGCCCTGCATTCCTTCTTTCCCGCACTGAGCGCTACGCCGATCACTGCGAGCTGGAATGGCCCGTCCGACCGCTCGGTGACGGGCTTTCCGTTCTTCGGCAAGCTCGATGGCGCGCCGCACATCTACTACGGCTTCGGCTACTCGGGCAACGGGGTGGGGCCGACCTACATGGGTGGGCAGATCCTGTCGTCGCTGGTGCTCGACCAGGACAACGCATGGACGCGCAGCCCGATCACGGGTGGGCCGCTGGGCTACTTTCCGCCGGAGCCGATGCGCTATGTGGGCTCGATCGTCGTGCGCAACGCGATCCGCCGCAAGGAACGCGCCGAGGACGAGGACCGCCAGCCATGGCTGGTGGACCGCATGCTCAGCAAGCTCGCGAACGCCGCAGGAAAAGCCGACAAGGCCTGACCCGCGGCTATCGACCGCTTCAGCGGTTCGACGGGAACGAGAACATCGTGCCTTCACGCACGCCGGCCGAGGGCCAACGCTGCGTGACGGTCTTGCGCTTGGTGTAGAAGCGCACGGCGTCGGGGCCGTAGGCGTGCAGATCGCCGAACAGCGAACGCTTCCAGCCGCCGAACGAGTGGTACGCCACGGGCACCGGCAGCGGCACGTTGATGCCGACCATGCCGACCTGGATGTTGTCGCTGAACCAGCGCGCGGCCTCGCCGTCGCGCGTGAAGATGCAGGTGCCGTTGCCGTACTCGTGCGCGTCGATCAGGTCCATGGCTTCCTGCAGCGTCTTCACGCGCACCACGCCGAGCACCGGGCCGAAGATCTCTTCCTGGTAGATCGTCATGCCGGGCTTCACGTGGTCGAACAGGCAGGCGCCCAGGTAGTAGCCGCCTTCGTGGCCTTCGACCTGGATGCCGCGGCCGTCGACCACCAGCTTGGCGCCGGCGGCCACGCCCGCGTCGACGAAGGCCTTGACCTTCTCGAAGTGCGGCTGGGTGACCAGCGGGCCCATGTCGTTGCCGTTGTCGGTGCCGGGGCCGACCTTCATCTTGGCGATCTCGACCTTCAGGCCTTCGACGACCGCATCGGCGGTCGCGTCGCCGACGGCCACCACCAGCGGGATCGCCATGCAGCGCTCGCCGCACGAGCCGTAGGCCGCGCCCATGAGCGCGCTCACGGCGTTGCCGATGTCGGCGTCGGGCATCACCACTGCGTGGTTCTTGGCGCCGCCGAGCGCCTGCACGCGCTTGCCGTGGGCCGTGCCCGTGGTGTAGATGTATTCGGCGATGGGCGTGGAGCCCACGAAGCTCACGGCCTTCACGCGGCGGTCGGTCAGCAGCGTGTCGACCGCTTCCTTGTCGCCGTTGACCACGTTCAGCACGCCCGGCGGCAGGCCGGCCTGCAGCGCGAGTTCGGCCATGAACAGCGTGGAGGAAGGCGTGCGCTCCGAGGGCTTGAGCACGAAGGTGTTGCCGCAGGCCACGGCCATCGGCCACATCCACAGCGGCACCATGACGGGGAAGTTGAACGGCGTGATGCCGGCCGCCACGCCCATGGCCTGGAACTCGCTCCACGAGTCGATGGCCGGGCCGACGTTCTTGCTGTGCTCGCCCTTGAGCAGCTCGGGCACGTAGCTGGCGTACTCGACGTTCTCGATGCCGCGCTGCAGCTCGCCATGCGCGTCGGCCAGCACCTTGCCGTGCTCGGCGGTGATGAGCGCGGCGATGGTGTCGGCGTTTTCTTCGAGCAGCGTCTTCAGGCGGCTCATCACGCGGGCGCGCTTGAGCGGCGGCGTGTTCCGCCAGGCCGGGAAGGCGGCTTGCGCGGAGGCGATGGCCTGCTCGACCGTGAGCTTGTCGGCCAGCGCGACGCTCTTGGCCGACAGGCCCGTGGCGGGGTCGAACACCGGCTGCACGCGGCTGCCGCCGCCGACGTGCTTGCCGTCGATGAAGTGGCCGATGGTGGCGGTGACGTTCTTGTCGTGTTGCATGTCTTCAGGTCTCGAAAGGGGATCAGTTGGTTTCTGCGAGGGCGTCTGCGAGCGCATTGACCATGCGGTCGATCTCGGCCTTCTCGGCGATGAAGGGCGGTGCGAGCTGGATCGTGTCGCCGCCGTAGCGCACGTAGAAGCCCTTCTTCCAGCAGTTCATCGCGATCTCGTACGGGCGGCGTGCGGGCTCGCCCGGCATTGCGGCGATGGTGATGCCGGCGGCCAGGCCGTAGTTGCGGATGTCGGCGACGTGCTTGCTGCCCTTGAGGCTGTGCACGGCGTTCTCGAAGTGGGGGGCCAGCGTCTGCACGCGGCCGATCATGTCTTCCTTCTGGAGCACGTCGAGCGCGGCGATGCCCGCGGCGCAGGCCACGGGGTGCGCGCCGTAGGTGTAGCCGTGCGGAAATTCGAGCATGTACTCGGGCCCGCCCGCGGCCATGAAGGTGTCGTAGATGTCCTTGTTGGCCACCACGGCGCCCAGCGGCTGCGCGCCGTTGGTGACCTGCTTGGCGATGTTCATGATGTCGGGCGTGACGCCGAAGGCATCCGCGCCGGTGAGCGCGCCGCAGCGGCCGAACCCGGTGATCACTTCATCAAAGATCAGCAGGATGTTGTTCGCGGTGCAGATGTCGCGCAGGCGTTTCAGGTAGCCCTTCGGCGGAATCACCACGCCGGCCGAACCGGCAAAGGGCTCGACGATCACGGCCGCGATGGTCGAGGCGTCGTGCAGCGCGATCAGGTCGAGCAGGCGGTCGGCCAGCTCGGCGCCGCTTTCGGGCATGCCGCGCGAGAAAGCGTTGCTGGCCAGCTGCGTGTGCGGCAGGTGGTCGGCCTCGACGCCCTGGCCGAACAGCTTGCGGTTGGCCGCGATGCCGCCGACCGAAATGCCGCCGTAGTTCACGCCGTGGTAGCCCTTCTCGCGGCCGATCAGGCGCGTCTTGCCCGCCTGGCCCTTGGTGCGCCAGTAGGCGCGTGCCATCTTCAGCGAGGTGTCGGCGGCTTCGGAGCCCGAGCCGGTGAAGAACACGTAGTCCAGGCCGGCGGGCGTCAGTTCCTTGATCTTGTTGGCCAGCTCGAACGAGAGCGGATGGCCGAACTGGAAGGCGGGGGAGTAGTCGAGCCTGGCGATCTGGCGGCTCACCGCCTCGGTGATCTCGGGGCGGCCGTGGCCCAGGCCCGAGCACCACAGGCCCGAGAGGCCGTCGAAGATCTTGCGGCCGTCGCTGTCGGTGAAGTAGGCGCCCTTGGCCTCCACGATGATCCGCGGATCGGCCTTGAAGTTGCGGTTGCCGGTGTAGGGCATCCAGTGCGCCTCGAGCCAGGCGGCGTCGGTGCGCGCGGTGGGCGTGGGTTCGATGGCGGGTGTGGCAAGGGTCATGGCGCATCCCGCACAGGCGGGCTCCGGGGGTGAAGGAATGCGCCGATTGTTCGCAGTGCCTTCAGTGTGGAGAATGGCGCAATATCAATGTTCACTTGACGATTCATGCAAGTAAAGGCCAAGGCGTCGCCAACCGACGAAACCGGTGCCCAGGGCACCCGCAACCGCGCCGTGCTGGGGCAGCTCAGCGACATGGACCTGCGCCTGCTCAAGGTGTTCAAGAGCGTGGTCGATTGCGGCGGCATGGCGGCGGCGGAGCTGGAACTGAACATCGGCACATCGACCGTGAGCCGGCATGTGAAGGACCTGGAAACGCGTCTGGGCCTCGTGCTGTGCCGGCGCGGCCGGGCGGGTTTTGCGCTCACGGCCGAGGGCCAGCGCGTGTACGACGAGACGCTGCGCCTGCTGGCCTCGGTCGACGCCTTTCGCGGCAGCATCGACGACATCCACAACCGCATGGGCGGGCAGCTCGACGTGGCGCTGTTCGACAAGACCGCGACCAACCCGAAAGCGCGCATCGGCGAAGCCATCGCGCGCTTCACCGAGATCGCGCCCGAGGTGAGCCTGGCGGTGCACGTGGGTTCGATCAACGCGATCGAGCAGGGCGTGCTGGAGGGCAACTTCCAGATCGGCATCATTCCGGCGCACCGCAGCTCGAAGAGCCTGGTGTATGCCGACCTGTTCGACGAGACCATGCTGCTGTACTGCGGGCAGGGGCATCCGCTGTTCGACAGCCCGCACGGCAAGCTCACCTGGTCAAAGCTGGGTGAGCACCATTTCGCGGGGCTGGGGTATCACTCGCCGAACATGGAACTGAGCCATCGCGCGCGGTTATCGCGCAAGGCGACCGGGTTCGATCAGGAGGCGATTGCGACGCTGATTCTGTCGGGCCGCTTCCTGGGCTTTCTGCCCGACCACTACGCGCAGGTGTTCGAGCAGCGCGGGCTGATGAAGGCGGTGCTGCCGGCGCGCTTCAACTATGCGTGCCGGTTCGTGAGTTTGCTGCGGCGCTCGCCGAAGCCTTCGCGGGCGGTGCTGGCGTTTCAGGCGTGCCTGGAGAAAGCCCACGCCCGTTAGCGCTGCCCACTCGGCAGCAGCAAATGCTTCGCCCCGATGTGCGCTTCCATCTCATGCATGTGGTGCTCCGCATCGACCATGTGCTCGGCCATCAGCCGCCGCACTTCGTCCGCATCTTCCCTGCGGTAGGCCGCCAGCAGTTGCGTGTGGTAGTCCACATTGGTCTCGCCGAAGTGGTGGTGGTCCAGCGCCTTCTTGTAGACGACCAGGTCGCGCAGCAGGTCGTTGAGAAAGCGGCACATGAAGGACAGCACCGGATTGGGGCAGGCCTCGGCCAGCATCGTGTGAAACGCCAACTCGGCCTCGCGCTGCGTGCGCAGTTCGTCTTCGTTGGTCGGCTCGATGGTGCACAGGCGCACGTTCTCTTCGAGCCTTGTGAAGTGTTCGGGCGTGAGCCGCCCGACCACGCTCACGGCCAGCTCGGGCTCCAGCGCCTTGCGCAGCTGGTAGATGTGGTGGCCGTCCAGGTGATGGAAGTGCAGGAAGTTGCGCAGCGGCTCCGACGCATGGTCGACCGACACCTGCTGCAGGTAGGCACCGCCGCCCGGGCCGGTGCGGATCGACACCAGCCCGCGCACTTCCAGCGCCTTCAGCGCTTCGCGCACCGTGCTCTTCGAGTAGCCGAAAAGCTCGATCAGTTCCTTCTCGTTCGGTAGCCGGTCGCCGGGCTGCTTGCGCTCGGCAACGATCCATCGCTTGACGTCTTCGACGATGACGTCCGAGAGCTTTTGCCGCTTCGGAGGGTTGTGCCCCACTCTCATCAAAACGCTCCATCCATGCACATCGGGAGATGCGCGGGATGCGCAACAGCGCGCGATCTTAACGGCGTCATCGGCAGGGTCGGGTTGGGTTTGGGCACGGGGCTTGCTAACGGGTTTTTACCAGCATATTAATCCTATTTATCCGCTTAAATTCACGCCGATTGCAGGCACCGCGTTTTTCTTCCCACTTCACACACCACGACCGGAGAACCCCATGCAACGCAGACAACTCCTTCAGCTCGCCGCCCTGTCGGCCGCCCCGGCTTCGCTCCTGATGAGCCGCTCGGCCATCGCCCAGGCCACCGACGTGATCCGCTTCGGTGCACCGGTGCCCATGTCGGGTGCCTTCGCGGCCAACGGCAAGTTCGCCGACCTGGGGGCCAAGCTGGCGATCGAGCAGTACGGCAAGGTGCTGAACCGTCCGCTGGCCTACACGCTGCTCGACACCGAAGGCAAGCCGGCCACCGCCGTGCGCAAGGTGCAGGAAGCCTCGCAGCAGCAGGGCGCGAAGTTCTTCGCGGGCGGCATCCTGTCGTCGGAATCGCTGGCCATGGGCAAGGAGGCCGAGAAGGCCGGCGGCCTGTTCATCACGACCGCGGGCGCCGATGAGATCACCGGCAAGGACTGCAACCCCGCCACCTTCCGCTGGTCGGTGCCCACCTTCGGAGCCATCGAGCAGACGGTGCGCCCGCTGATCGCGTCCATGCCCAAGGCCAAGCGCTGGTACACGATCACGCCGCAATACGTCTTCGGCGATGGTTTGCTGAGCGCGGCCAAGACCATCTTCCAGGAGAAGGGCATCGAGCACGTGGGCAACAGCTACCACTCGCTCAACGACAAGGAGTTCAGCGGCTACCTCACCAACGCGATGGCCGCCAAGCCCGACGTGCTGCTGCTCCTGAACTTCGGCGCGCAATCGTCGGCCGCGCTGCGCCAGGCGGTGAGCTTCGGCATGCACAAGAACATGACGATCCTCATGGCCTGGGCCTCGGGCCTGGAGCAGTTCGACGAGCTGGGCGCCGACCTGTGCGACGGCGTCTACTTCGGTGCGCAGTACTGGCACACGGTCGACACGCCGCTGAACAAGGACCTGGTGAAGCGCACCGCCGACAAGCTGAAGATCGTGCCCAACTACAGCCTGGCCGGGTCGTACATCTGCACCAAGATCCTCATCGACGGCATCGTGAAAGCGGGCACGGTCGACCAGAAGGCCGTGATCGCCGCGCTCGAAGGCATGAAGTTCGACGGCCTCACGGGCGTGGAAGAAATCCGCAAGGCCGACCACCAGGTCATCAAGGACTACTACCTGCTCAAGGGCAAGGCGAAGTCGAAGATGGCCAACCCGGCCGACTACGTCGACGTGATCAGTTCCGGCAAGTCGTTCCTGCCGGTCGACAAGACCGGCTGCAAGCTGGCCTGACGCCGCCCGGCTCCGCGCCGCGCCTGCGCCCGCATCGTTTGCGGCGCGGGCAGGGCGTGGGCCGCCTGCACGTTTGCCATCCCCCCCGACACCTATGTCCGTCTACCTGCTCCAGACCATCAACGGAATCGGCATCGGCATGCTGTATTTCCTGCTGGCCGTTGGCTTGTCCATCGTGTTCGGCCTGCTGCGCTTCGTGAACTTCGCGCACGGCGCTTTCTACCTGCTGGGCGCCTACCTGTGCTTCCAGGCGCTGCAGTGGGGCCTGAACTTCTGGGCCGCGCTCGTGCTGGTGCCGCTGTTCGTCGGCGCGCTCGGCTGGCTGGCCGAGAAGCTGCTGCTGCGCCGCGTGTACGCCAAGCCGCACGAGTTCCACATCCTCGTGACCGTGGGCCTGGCGCTCGCGGTGCAGGAGATCGTCATCGTGTTCTGGGGCCCGCTGGGCAACAGCGTGCCCACGCCCGACCTGCTGCAGGGCGTGGTGATGTGGGGCAGCTTCATCTACCCGAAGTACCGGCTCTTCGTGATCGGCTTCACCGCCGTGCTCGCGGTGCTGCTGTGGTGGGTGCTCGAAGGCACGCGGCTGGGCAGCGCGGTGCGCGCGGGCAGCGAATCGACCGAGATGGTCTCGCTGCTGGGCATCAACGTGTTCCGCGTGTTCAGCCTGGTGTTCGCGCTCGGCGCGGCCACGGCGGCACTGGCCGGCGTGCTCGCTGCGCCCATCCGCGGGGCCGAGCCCTTCATGGGCGTCGAGGCGCTGGGCGTGGCCTTCGTGGTCGTGGTGATCGGCGGGCTCGGCAGCTTCAGCGGTGCGCTGGTCGGTGGCGTGCTGATCGGCATCGTGCAAAGCCTCATGAGCACCATCTGGCCGCCCGGGGCGAGCCTGATGATCTACATCGCGATGGGCGCCGTGCTGCTGCTGCGCCCGCATGGCCTGCTCGGCCGCAGAGGATGAACGCGCCATGCCAAAGAAATACACCTTCCTGCTGGCGCTGATCGTCGCGCTCGCGCTGCCGCTGTGCATGCGCTCGGGCTCGCTCGCGAGCGAAGTCCTCATCTACGCGCTCGCCGCCCTGGGCTGCAACCTGCTGCTGGGCTACACCGGGCTGCTCTCGTTCGGACAGGGCATCTTCTTCGGGCTGGGCAGCTACACCATCGCGATCCTGCTCACGCGGCTGCAACTGCCGATGCCGCTCGCGCTGCTCGCCGCCATCGGCATGGGCGCGCTGGGCGCGGCGGTGGTCGGCTGGGTCGCCATCCGCCAGCGCGGCACCTACTTCGTGATGCTGACGCTGGCCTTTGCGCAGATGTTCTATTTCATCGCGTACACCGCCTCCGGGCTCACGGGCGGCGACAACGGCCTGCTCGACGTGCCGCGCCCGGCCTTCATGGACACGCCGTGGAAGTACTACGCCTTCGTGGCGGTGATCTTCCTCATCGCGTTCGCGCTGCTGTTGAAGGTGACCGATTCGGTCTTCGGCCGCACGCTGCTCGCCATCCGCGACAACGAGGACCGCGCCGCCGCCGTGGGCTACGACCTCAAGCGCTTCAAGCTGCTGGCCTTCGTGATCTCGGGCGCCGTCACCGGCCTGGCCGGCGGCCTGCACGCGATGATGACCGGCATCGCGCCGCTGTCGAACGCCGAGTACCACACGAGCGAGATGATCCTGGTCATCACCGTGATCGGCGGTACCGGCAATCTGTTCGCCTCGGTGCTCGGTTCGGCCTTCTACGTGCTGCTGGCCGATTGGCTCTCCACGCTGTGGCCGCGCTGGCTGCTGCTGCTGGGCCTGCTGCTGATCGGCGTGAGCATCGGCATGCAACGCGGCCTCTGGGGCCTGGGCGAAAGCGCCTGGCGCCGGGTGTTCCGCAAGACGGCGGCTGCCGCCGAAGCGCCGCTGGCACAGGGAGAAAAAGCATGAGCGACATCCTCATCGAAGCCATCGGCGTCACCAAGCACTACGGCAAGTTCGCCGCGCTCGGCGGGGTCGACCTGAAGATCAGGCGCAACACCGTGCACTCGGTGATCGGGCCCAACGGCGCAGGCAAGACCACGCTCTTTCACATGCTCACGGGCACCGGCACCACCACGGGCGGGCGCATCCTGTTCGACGGCCACGACGTGACGCGCGAGGCCGACCACCAGCGCGTGCAGCGCGGCATGGCGCGCTCGTTCCAGGTCACGAGCCTGTTTCCCAGCCTCTCGGTGCGCGAGAACCTGCGCGTGGCCGCGCAGGGCGTTGCGCCGCGCCAGGCCATGAACTGCTGGCGTGCACCCATCGGCGAGCGCGCCTGCACCGACACGGTGGCCGAGGTGCTCGCACGCGTCGGCCTCGAACGGCTGGCCGACACCGCCGCCAGCGTGCTTTCGCACGGTCAGCAGCGCCGCCTCGAAGTGGGCATGGCGCTGGCCGCGAAACCCAAGGTCATCTTCCTGGACGAGCCGACCTCGGGCATGGGCATCGACGACCTCGACGACATGAAGCAGCTCATTCGCGGCCTGCGCGACGCGCACACCGTGGTGCTGATCGAGCACAACATGAACATCGTGATGGACATCTCCGACACCGTGACCGTCATGCAGCTGGGCCGCGTGCTGGCCGAGGGGCTGCCGGGCGACATCCGGTCCGACGCGCGCGTGCGCACCGCGTACCTGGGCAACATGATCACCGGAGGCAAGGCATGAGCGGCGGACAGAACATCCTCGAAGTCGAAGGCCTGCACGCGCACTACGGCAAGAGCCATGTGCTGCAGGGCGTGTCGCTCACGGTGGGCGAGGCCGAACTCGTCACATTGCTGGGCCGCAACGGCGCGGGCAAGTCGACCACGCTCAAGAGCATTGCCGGCGCCGTCACGCCGACGGGTGGACGCGTGCGGTTTCAAGGCGCCGATATCGCAGGCCAGCCACCGCACCGCATCGCCACGCGCGGCGTGTGCCTGGTGCCCGAACACCGCGGCGTCTTCAAGCTGCTCACGGTGGAAGAGAACCTGATGCTCGGCCTGCGGCGCGATTCGCCCTGGCAGCTGGCCGACATCTACCGCATCTTCCCGCGCCTGAAGGAGCGCCGGCGCAACGGCGGCGGGCAGCTGTCGGGCGGCGAGCAGCAGATGCTGGCCATCGGGCGCGCACTCATGAACCACCCGCGTTTGCTGATCCTCGACGAGCCCGTCGAAGGCCTGGCACCGGTGATCGTGGAAGAGATCGTCGCGCAGCTCAAGACCATCAAGGCCGCGGGCGTGGCCATCCTGCTGGTCGAGCAGAACCTCGAGGTCTGCGTGCAGCTGGCCGACCGCCACTACATCGTGGAGCAGGGCCTGATCGTGCACGAAGCCGGCAATGCCGCCTTCATGGCCGACCACGACGTGAAAGACCGCTACTTGGGCGTCGGTCTTGCCTGAACCTCGCCATCCATTCGTCGAAAAAACATGAACACACAGAACGAACTTTCCACCACGCCGGACGTGCGCGCGCTGCGCGTGAACGGGCAGCGCCTCTGGGACTCGCTGATGCAACTCGCGCAACTCGGCGCCACCGAGAAGGGCGGCGTATGCCGCATCGCGCTCACCGACCTCGATCGACAGGGCCGCGACCTCTTCACGCGCTGGGCGCGCGAGGCGGGCTGCGAAGTGCGCGTGGACGCCATCGGCAACATCTTTGCGCGCCGCGCAGGCCGCAACAACGCGCTGCCACCCATCACGACCGGCAGCCACATCGACACGCAGCCCACGGGCGGCAAGTTCGACGGCAACTACGGCGTGCTCGCCGGGCTGGAAGTGATCCGCAGCCTGAACGATGCGGGCATTGAAACCGAAGCACCGGTCGAGGTCGCGGTGTGGACCAACGAGGAAGGCTCGCGCTTCGTGCCCGTGATGATGGGCTCGGGCGTGTTCGCGGGCGCTTTCACGCTGGAGCATGCACTCGCGCAGCGCGACACCGACGGCGTGAGCGTGGCCGAGGCGCTGTCGGCCATCGGCTATGCCGGCGCCGTGCCCGCATCGGCGACGGCATCGCCGGTCGGTGCCTACTTCGAGGCGCACATCGAACAGGGGCCCGTGCTCGAAGCGAACGAGCGCGTCATCGGCGTGGTCGAGGGCGCGTTGGGCCAGCGCTGGTACGACGTGGTCGTGCAGGGCATGGAAGCCCATGCCGGCCCCACGCCGATGGAACTGCGCAAGGACGCGCTGCTGGCCGCCGCCGAAATCGTGGTCGAGGTGAACCGCATCGCGCTCGCCCATGCGCCGCACGGGCGCGGTACGGTCGGCTGGATCGACAACTACCCGAACTCGCGCAACGTGATTCCGGGCCGCGTGAAGCTCAGCGTCGACCTGCGTGCGGCCGACGACGTGGTGCTGTCGGCCATGGACGCGGCACTGAAAGAAGCCGTGCAGCGCATCGCGACCAAGGGCAAGGTCGAGGCGACGATCGAGCAGGTCGTGTACTTCCCGCCGCAGCCCTTCACGCCCGCGCTGGTGTCGGCCGTGCGCGAGGCTGCGCAGGACCAGGGCATGACCTGGATGAACGTGATCAGCGGCGCCGGCCACGATGCCGTGTACCTCGCGCGCGTGTGCCCCGCGGCGATGATCTTCGTGCCGTGCCTGGACGGCATCAGCCACAACGAGATCGAGGACGCGCAGCCCGATCACCTCGAGGCCGGCTGCAACGTGCTGCTGCAGGCCATGCTGCAAAGCGCAGGAGTCGCTGCATGAAAGTCCTGATCGCCCGTCTCAACCACGAGACCAACACCTTCTCGCCCGTGCCCACGCCGCTCGCGGCCTTCGGGCCCGACGGCCCGACTTTCGGTGACCAGGCCTACGCCGACAACAAGGGCATGCGCACCGCGATGTCGGCCTTCATCGACCTGGCCGAAGCGGCGGGCGCACAGGTGGTCACGCCGGTGTCGGCGTCGGCCAACCCGAGCGGGCCGGTCGATGCGCAGGCCTACACCACGCTCACGCAATGCATCGTCGATGCGGCGCCGGGCTGCGACGCGATCCTGCTCGACCTGCACGGTGCGATGGTGGCGCAGAACAGCACCGACGGCGAAGGCGACCTGCTGGTGCGCCTGCGCGCCGCGGCGCCCGGCGTGCCGATCGGCGTGGCGCTGGACCTGCACGCCAACGTGACGCCCGCGATGGTGCAGAACGCCGACGTCATCGTCGGCTTCAAGACCTACCCGCACATCGACATGTACGAGACAGGCGAGCACGCCGGCCGGCTGATGTTCGACCTGCTGGCCGGGCGCAGCCAGCCGCACATGCGCTGGCGCCAGCTGCCGCTGATGGCGCACACGCTGCGCAGCGCGTCGTTCACCGGCGCGATGCAGCGGGCCATCGAGGCGGCGCGCGCGGCGGAAAAATCCGAGTCGCTCGCGGTGTCGATCCTGGCGGGTTTCTCGCTGTCGGACATCGCGGCGCCGTGCATGAGCGTGATCGTGGTCGATGCGCAATCGCCCGCGCGCGCCCAGGCCACGGCCGACCGCATCGCCGCGCAGATGTGGGCCGAGCGCGAGGCCTTCATCTACCGCAGCGAGCCGCTGGCCGAGTCGGTCGCACGCGCGAAGCTCATTGCCGGCGGTGCGACGCGCCCGGTGCTGCTGCTCGACCACGGCGACAACTGCATGTCCGGCGGCAGCTGCGACACGATGGACGTGCTGCAGGAAGCGCTGGCGCAGGGCCTGGACGGCATCGGCGTCGGGCCGCTGTGCGACCCCGAGGCGGTGGCCGCGCTGGTCGCTGCGGGCGAGGGCGCCGAGGTGACGGTGGCGCTGGGCAACAAGGTGTCGCTCGAAGGCATCGGTCTCGCGAAGACGCCCGTGCAGCTGACCGGCACCGTGCGCACCATCAGCAACGGCGAGTACGTGATCACCGGCCCCACCTACACTGGCCAGCGCAGCAGCATGGGCCGCACGGTGCTGTTCGACATCGGCGCGGCGCGCATCGTCGTCACCGAGCGCACGCAGGAGCCGTGGGACATCGGCGTGTTCGAATGCGCCGGGCTCGACCCGCGCACGGAACGCTTCCTGCTGCTGAAGTCGCGCATGTACTGCCGGCCGGTGTTCGAGCCGCTGTCGGCGGCGCTGGTGGAGTGCGACAGCCCGGGCGTGACCAGTTCGGACTACGGCCTGTTCCCGTTCAGCCAGGTGCGCCGGCCGGTGTTCCCGCTCGACGCGAACGCGACGATGGACCTGTCTGCATAACCTGCCACGTCATCGACGCGCGGCGCGTGCGGCGCGACCATTCCTTCACCCCGCGCTGTTGCGGGTCGAACCCTCGAAAGGAACAGTCGCCATGAACACCGCCACCCACGACGCCCATGCCATCGCCACCGGCTACATCGCCGTCTGGAACGAGACCGACGCCGCGCGCCGCGCCGCACTCATCGAAACCGGCTGGACCGCCGACGCCCGCTATGTCGATCCGATGGCGCAGGCCAGCGGCCGCGAGCAGATCAGCGCGCTGGTCGGCGCGGTGCACCAGCGCTATCCGGGCTTTCGCTTCCACCTGCTGGGCAAGGCCGAGGCGCACGGCGACAACCTGCGCTTCTCGTGGACGCTGGGCCCGAGCGGCACCGACGACCTGATCCAGGGCACCGACTTTGCGCAGGTCGACGCAGGCAAGCTGCGCGCGGTGACGGGCTTTCTCGACAAGGTGCCCGTCGGCGCCTGACGGCGCGCGCCGGGTCTGCGCCGGATCAGTCCGACGTGCCCGCAGGCCGGCCGCGCCAGAGCTTGCGGTAGACCGTCGCACGGCTGATGCCCAGCGTGCGCGCCGCCTCGGCCACATTGCCACGCGCGTCGGTGACTGCCTTGCGGATCAGCGCGGTTTCCACGTCGCGCAGGCGGGGGCGAACGTCGGTGGCAGTGCCGGACACACCCGGCACACCACCGTGCTCGCTGCCGCCGCGCTGGGCCCGCACCTGCACCCGCAGGCCCGACCACAGCGGCACCTCGAGCGTTGCATCGCCGCGCCGTGCGGCGTCGAACATCATGTGCAGCGGCAGCGCGAACAGGTCGTTGAAATGCAGGCCGCCCGGATGGCAGGCCAGCGGCTGGTGCAGCATCTGCCGCGCCGCGGCGTTGGCGCCGGCGACGTGGCCGGCCGCGTCGATGCACAGCAGGCCTTCGGTGGTCTCGCTGCTCGGGCAGCCGGGCCAGAGCAGCCGCAGCAGCAGCTCGCAAGGTTCGCGCTGCACCAGCAGGTTCTCGATGCTGCGCGCCGACAGCGTGGCCAGGTGGCGCAGCTCGGGCCGCTCGACCACCTGCACGCCCGTGAGGTCGAGCATGCCGATGCAGTCGCCCCGGGGACCGAAGAGCGGGGCGCCGGCGCAGCTGTACACGCTGGTGTCGTCGAAGAAGTGTTCGCCGCGGTGCAGCCACACCGATTCCTGTTCGGCCAGTGCCGTGCCGATGGCGCTGGTGCCGATGGCGCTTTCCGACAGGTCGACACCGATGCGCCCGATGTCGCGCGCGTGGCGGGCGGCAGGGTCGCTGCCGTCGGGCAGGGTGCCCACATCGACCACGATGCCGCGAGCGTCGGTCAGGATGGCGAAATAGCGGGTGTCGGCAATGGCGCGGGAGAGCCGTTCGATCACCGGACGCGCCGCCGTGACCAGGGCCCGGTTGCATTCGGTGACATCGCGGCCGGCGCTGCGGCTCACGGCTTCAAAGCTCACGCGCTGCTGGGGCCGGCGGCCGGCTTCGAGGCAACGCTGCCAGGAGCGGGTGATGCCCGGATCGACCCGCGCTGCGACGCGCGGCCGGGGGCCGTCGCCTTCGATCAGCTCGCGGCGCGCCTGCGCAATGGCCAGCGAACGCTCGACGGGAGACGGGGTGGCGGAAGCGGACATCATCATGAGGATTCTTCTTCGCGCGGGAGGGGCGGGGGCAGGCGGCTTTTTGAGGCTCGCCGGACGACAAGCTGTTTCATTTTGAGAATTTCCCGCGCGCTGTGCAAGTGTCGAGGGTTTTTGCCTAGGATAGTGCGAAAGCGCGGCATCCAAGATGACCCGCTGAACCAGCCATCACCTTCCACGGAGACAGCCACATGCAGGTCGCTTTCAAGGTCAACGGCCGTCCGGTCACGGTCGACGCTCCACCGAACACCTTCCTTGTGCACGCGATCCGCGAGCACCTCCACCTCACCGGAACCCACGTCGGATGCGACACCGCCCAGTGCGGCGCCTGCACGGTCCACCTGAACGGCCGGGCGGTCAAGTCGTGCAACATCCTGGTCGCGCAGGCGGCCGGCGCCGAGGTCACCACCATCGAGGGCATTGCCGAAGCCGACGGCACCATGCATCCCATGCAGGCAGCCTTCAAGGAGTGCCACGGCCTGCAGTGCGGTTTCTGCACGCCGGGCATGGTCATGAGCGCCATCGACCTGTGCACCCACCACCCCAAGTCGAGCGAGTCGGAAATCCGCGAACTGCTCGAGGGCAACCTGTGCCGCTGCACGGGTTACCAGAACATCGTGAAGGCCGTGAAGATGGGCGGCGAGGCCATGGCCTCGGGCACTCCGGTCAAGACCACCGTCACCGCCTGAAAGGGAGCCACATCATGGGTGCTTCCGACTTCTCCAACCTGCCGCACATCGGCGAGGCCCTGCGGCGCAAGGAAGACTATCGCTTCCTGACCGGCGCGGGCAACTACACGGACGACATCACGCTGGCCAACCAGAGCCATGCGGTCTTCGTGCGCTCGCCGCACGCGCACGCCGTCATCAAATCGATCGACATTGAAGCGGCCTCCAGGATGCCCGG
Source organism: Variovorax sp. Root473 (assembly GCF_001426505.1). Lineage (GTDB taxonomy): Bacteria > Pseudomonadota > Gammaproteobacteria > Burkholderiales > Burkholderiaceae_C > Variovorax. The sequence continues at coordinate 38,945 of NZ_LMEV01000018.1, read as the reverse complement.
CGTCGTCGGCATCTTCAGCGGCAAGGACATCGAAGGAAAGATGGGTGGGCTGCCCTGCGGCTGGCTCATCAACAACCCCGACGGCACCCCCATGAAGGAGCCGATGCACCCGATCCTCGCGATCAAGAAGGTGCGCTACGTGGGCGACCACGTCGCCATGGTGGTGGCCGAGACGGTCGAGCAGGCCAAGAACGCGGCCGAAGCCGTGGTGGTCGACTACGACGTGCTGCCCGCACTCGTGAGCGTGGCGGACGCGGCCAAGAAGACCGGCAGCACCACGCTGCACGACGAGGCGCCCGACAACCAGTGCTACAAGTGGGTGCTGGGCGACAAGGCGGCGGTGGACAACGTGTTCGCCACGGCGGCGCACGTCACCAGGCTCGACCTGGTCAACAACCGGCTCATTCCCAACCCGATCGAGCCGCGCGTGGCCATCGGCAGCTACAGCCGCGGCACCGACGACTACACGCTCTACGTGTCGAACCAGAACCCGCACGTCGAGCGCCTGCTGATGACGGCTTTCGTGCTGGGCCTGCCCGAGCACAAGGTGCGCGTGATCGCGCCCGACGTGGGCGGCGGCTTCGGCTCCAAGATCTTCCTGTACGCCGAAGACGTGTGCCTCACCTGGGCCGCCAAGCAGCTCAACCGCAACATCAAGTGGACGGCCGAGCGCTCGGAGTGCTTCCTGTCCGACGCGCACGGCCGCGACCACGTGAGCCACGCCGAGATGGCGATGGACAAGGACGGCAAGTTCCTCGCCATGCGCGTGCACACCGACGCCAACCTCGGCGCCTACCTGTCGACCTTCTCGACCGCGGTGCCGACCATCCTGTACGCCACGCTGCTGGCCGGCCAGTACACGACGCCGCAGATCTACGTCGAGGTCGACGCCTGGTTCACCAACACCTCGCCGGTCGATGCGTACCGCGGGGCAGGGCGGCCCGAGGCCACCTACCTGCTGGAGCGCCTCGTGTCGCGCTGTGCCTGGGAAATGAACCTGGGCCAGGACGAGATCCGCAAGCGCAACTTCATCACCAGCTTCCCGTACCAGACGCCCGTGGCGCTGCAGTACGACACCGGCGATTTCCATGCCTGCATGGACAAGGCGAAGGTGCTGGCCGAGGTCGACGGCTACGCGGCACGCAAGGCGGCGACCGAGGCCAAGGGCAAGCTGCGCGGCATCGGCTACTCCAGCTACATCGAGGCCTGCGGCATTGCGCCGTCGAACATCGCGGGCGCGCTTGGTGCGCGGGCGGGTCTCTTCGAGTGCGGCGAAATCCGTGTGCACCCGACTGGCAGCGTGACGGTGTTCACCGGCTCGCACAGCCACGGCCAGGGCCATGAGACCACCTTCGCGCAGGTCGTCGCTGCGCGCCTGGGCATTCCGGTCGAGAACGTCGATGTGGTGCACGGCGACACCGGCCGCGTGCCCTTCGGCATGGGCACCTACGGCTCGCGCTCCATCTCGGTGGGGGGCGCGGCCATCATGAAGGCGCTCGACAAGATCGAGACCAAGGCCAAGAAGATCGCCGCGCACCTCATGGAAGCAAGCGATGCCGACATCGAGTTCGCCAACGGCGAGTTCACCGTCAAGGGCACCGACAAGAAGATCCCCTTCGGGCAGGTGGCACTCACGGCCTACGTGCCGCACAACTACCCGCTCGACAAGCTCGAGCCCGGCCTGAACGAAACCGCCTTCTACGACCCGACCAACTTCACCTTTCCGGGCGGCACCTACATCTGCGAGGTCGAGATCGACAGGCAGACCGGCGAAGTGCGCGTCGACCGATTCACCGCGGTGGACGACTTCGGCACCATCATCAACCCGATGATCGTCGAGGGACAGGTGCACGGCGGGCTGGTGCAGGGCATCGGCCAGGCGCTGCTCGAGAACTGCGTGTACGACAACGAGACCGGCCAGCTGCTCACCGGCAGCTTCATGGACTACGCCATGCCCAGGGCGGGCGACTTCCCGCAGTTCAAGCTCGACACCGTGTGCACCCCGTGCACGCACAACCCGCTGGGCACCAAGGGCTGCGGCGAGGCGGGCGCCATCGGCTCGCCGCCGGCCGTCATCAACGCGGTGCTCGATGCGCTGGCGCCGCTGGGCGTCAAGGATTTCGACATGCCCGCTTCGTCCAGCCGCGTCTGGGAAGCGATGCAAAAGGGCAACACGCCGCAGGATGCGCAAGCCCCCTCGCTCGCTGCCAGTACCCAAGGCCGTCCCGCTCCCTGAACAACAACAGAAGGACTCACACCATGTACGCCTTCACTCTCGAACGGCCAGCCACCGTGGCCGATGCGGCCCAGCTCATCGCCGCGGGCGCCAAGCCGCTCGCCGGCGGCCAGACACTGCTCGCTTCCATGAAGCTCAGGCTCTCCGCGTCCGAACAGCTGGTGGACCTGAGCGGCATCAAGGAACTCACCGGCATCAAGAAAGACGCCGGCACGGTCACCCTTGGCGCCATGTCGCGTCACCTCGACGTGGCGAACAACGCCGACGTGAAGGCCGCGTACCCCGCGCTGGCCGACCTCGCGTCGCGCATCGGCGACCGGCAGGTGCGCGCGATGGGCACCGTCGGCGGCTCGGTGGCCAACAACGACCCGGCTGCGTGCTATCCGAGCGCCGTGCTGGCCTCGGGCGCGACCATCGTCACGTCGAAGCGCGAAATTGCGGCCGACGACTTCTTCCAGGGCCTGTTCACCACGGCGCTTGAAGAAGACGAGCTGATCGTCGCCATCCGCTTCCCGATTCCGAAGCGCGCGGTGTACGAGAAGCTGCGCCAGAAGGCCTCGAACTTCCCGCTGGTCGGCATCTTCCTGGCGCAGTACGACAGCGGCGTGCGCGTGGCCGTCACCGGCGCGGGCAATGGCGTGTTCCGCCACGCCGGGCTCGAGGACGCGCTCAACAAGAGCTTCACCGCCGCGGCAGCTGCCGCCGTGAAGATCGACGCGAGCGACCTCAACAGCGACCTGCATGCCTCGGCCGCCTACCGCGCGAACCTGATCAGCGTGCTGACGCAGCGCGCCGTGACCAAAGCACTCGGCTGAAGCAGCCAGGCGCCGTCGCCCACCGGAAGGCGCGACAGCCTCGCGTCTTCCGCTACGCTTGCCCATGATCTTCCCGACCATCGACGCCCTTTCCGACGGCTTGCGGCAGGCCGGCTACTTTGCCGACCGCCGCCTGGCCACTGCAGTGTTCCTCGCGCTCAAGCTGCAGCGTCCGCTGCTGCTCGAAGGCGAGCCCGGTGTCGGCAAGACCGAGCTGGCCAAGGCGCTGTCGACGGCCCTGAACCGCGAGCTGCTGCGCCTGCAGTGCTACGACGGCATGGAGCAGCGCGAGGCGCTCTACGAATGGAACTACGCCGCGCAGCTGCTGCACATGCGCGCGGCCGAAGCCACCGGAGCGGCACGCGACGTGGAGGCCGAGGTCTACCAGCCGCACTACCTGATCCGCCGCCCGCTGCTGCAGGCGCTGCAGACGCCCGCACCCGGTGCCGTGCTGCTGATCGACGAGGTCGACCGCGCCGACGAGCCCTTCGAAGCCTTCCTGCTCGAGTACCTCGGTGAGTACCAGGTCAGCATTCCCGAGCTGGGCACCGTGCGCGCCGTGGTGCCGCCGGTGACGCTGCTCACCAGCAACCGCACGCGCGAGTTGAACGACGCCGTGAAGCGACGCTGCCTTTATCACTGGCTCGACTACCCCGAGCGCGAGCGCGAGCTGGCCATCGTGCGCGCGCAGGTGCCGCAAGCCGGCGAGACGCTCTCGGCGCAGGTGGCGGCCTTCGTGGCGCGGCTGCGCTCGGCGCCGTTCGTCAATGCCTTCCAGCGCGCGCCCGGCATCGCCGAAAGCGTGGAGTGGGCGCGGGCGCTGATCGCGCTCGACACCGTCGAACTCGACCCCGAAGTGGTCGTCGACACCGCCGGCATCCTCTTCAAGCAGCGCGACGACGTCGCGGCACTCACGCACGAGCTGGCCTGCGACCTGTTGAGGCCCGAGGAACCGCTCGCGAGCTGAGCGAGGCCGAGGCACACGCATGGCCGGCATCCAGCAACTTGGCGACGTCCGCAGCGGCAAGCTGGCGGGCAACATCGCCGCCTTCGGTCGCGCACTGCGCCGCGCCGGCGTGCGCACCGACGCCATGCGCATCGCGCTCGCCACCGAGGCGGCCACGCTGGTCGGCGTCGAAGACAAGCTCGACCTGGGCGCCGCGATGGAAGCCGTGATGGTCAGTCGCGAGCAAGACCGGCTGGTGTTCCGTGAACTCTTCGACGCGTGGTTCCGCGACCCCGAGCTGGCCAACAAGCTGCTCGCCCAGATGTTGCCCAGCGCCGAAGGCAAGGCCGAGCCCTCCAAGCGTCGCCCGCGCGTGCGCGAGGCACTGAGCCCGCCGCGTGATGCCGTGAAGCCGGCCGCACCGGCGAAGCCCGACGAAGAGATCAAGTTCGACGCCGCCATGACGGCCAGCGACCGCCAGCGGTTGCAGCATGCCGACTTCAACGCGCTCGGCGCGGCCGAGTACCGGCTGGTCGAACGGCTGGCGCGCGATATCACGCTGCCTGTGCCTCGGCTGCCCACGCGCCGCCTGCGCCCGGCCGGCGATGCAGGCAGCGCGCATGCGCGCATGCACTGGCCCGGCGTGCTGCACGAGGCGGCGCGCACCGGCGGTGAGATCCTGCGCCTGCCCCGACTGGCGCGGCGCGAACAGCCCTTGCCGCTGCTGGTGCTGGTCGACGTGTCGGGCTCGATGGAGCGCTACGCGCGCCTGCTGCTGGCCTTTCTGCATGCCGCCACGCGGCGCGCTGGCCGGCGCGACGTGTTCGCCTTCGGCACGCGGCTGACCGACCTCACGCCGGCTTTCCGGCTGGCCGATGCCGACGCCATGCTGGAGGCCGCGAGCCTGGCCATCGACGACTTTGCGGGCGGCACGCGGCTGGGCGGTTCACTGGCCGAGCTGCGTCAGTCGCACGCGCGCCGGCTCATCGGCCGCCGCACGCTGGTGCTGGTGATCAGCGACGGGCTCGACACGGGCGAGCCCGCGGTGCTCGAGACCGAGCTGCAATGGCTCCAGCGCCATTCGCGCCGCCTGCTGTGGCTCAACCCGCTGCTGCGCTTCGAGGGCTACGCCCCTCTGGCGCGTGGGGCCGCCGTGCTGCACCGCCATGCGGACGCGATGCTGGCGGTCCACAATCTGAATGCACTGGAACAGCTGGCCGCCAGCCTGGCCGCGCTGATGCGCGCCAGCCGCTAGGACCTGACTCAGGAAAGAACAAAGGAAACCCACCATGGAAATGCTCGGAAATCGCCGCCTCGGTGTCACCCAACAACAGGCCTGGGAAGCGCTCAACGACCCCGAGACGCTCAAGAAGTGCATTCCCGGCTGCGACAAGTTCGAGCTCACGGGCGACAACACCTACAGCGTCGCGCTGGCCGTGAAGATCGGCCCCGTGTCGGCCAAGTTCAGCGGCAAGGTGATGCTGTCGGACATCGTCGCGCCCGACGGCTACAAGCTCACCTTCGAAGGGCAGGGCGGCGTGGCGGGGTTTGCCAAGGGCTCGTCGAGCGTGTCGCTCAAGCCGGTGGCCGGTGCAGCCGGAACGGCGGTTGCAGATGCCGCACCTGCTGACGGCGCAACCACGGCGGCGGACCCGGTTGCGGCGCCGGCCGGCTGCGAACTCGACTACACCGTGCAGGCCCAGGTCGGCGGCAAGATCGCCCAGCTCGGCCAGCGCCTGATCGACGGCGCGGCCAAGTCCACCGCCGACGATTTCTTCAAGCGCTTCGAGGCCGAGATGCAAAACCGCTACGGCCCGCCGCCCGCACCGGCCGTGGACGCGTCGGTCGAGGCGCCCGCCGAGAAGACTGGCGTGATGTCGGGCCTCATGAAGAAGATGGGCTTCGGCAAGAAGGACGGCGACGACGCCGCCACGCCGGGCGACGCCGCCTGACGCACAAGGTCCTGTCATGGAAAACCTCGACGTCATGGTGCTGCGCACGCTGCGCGACTGGCGGCGTGCCGGCAAGCGCGCGCTGCTGACCACCGTGGTGCGCACCTGGGGCTCGTCGCCGCGGCCCGTGGGCTCGATCATGGCGCTGGCCGAAGACGGTGCCGTGGTCGGCTCGGTCTCGGGTGGCTGCATCGAAGACGACCTGATCGCGCGCTACAGCCATGCCCACGGCAAGGGCGAAGACGTGCCGCTGGGCGCGCCGCCCGCGCTCGTCAAGTACGGCATCACGGCCGACGAGGCGCATCGCTTCGGGCTGCCTTGCGGCGGCACGCTCGAGCTGCTGCTCGAATACGCGCCCGACGCCGACACGCTCGACACCCTGGTCGCTGAACTTGAGCGCGGCAAGCTCATGTGCCGCACGGTGACGCTGGCCACCGGCGCGGTGCGGCTGGCCGAAGCGACCGCGCCCGACGAGCTCACGGTGAACGACTCCGAGCTCACCAACACCTTCGGCCCCGAGTACCGCATGCTGCTGATCGGCGCCGGTCAGCTCGCCGAATACCTTGCCACCATGGCCAAGTTCAGCGGCTTCGCCGTGACGCTGTGCGACCCGCGCGCCGAGTACCGCACCGCGTGGACGCTGTCCGGCGTGACGATCACCACCGAGATGCCCGACGACGCCGTGCTGGCCTTCCGGCCCGACCGCCGCAGCTGCGTGGTGGCGCTCACGCACGACCCCAAGCTCGACGACCTTGCGTTGCTCGAAGCGCTGCAGAGCGAGGCCTTCTACGTGGGCGCGATCGGCTCGCGCCGCAACGCCGACGCGCGGCGCGGCCGCATGATCGAGCACTTCGACCAGACGGCCGAATCGCTCGCGCGCCTGCGCGGACCCATCGGTATCTTCATCGGCAGCAAGACGCCGCCGGAGATCGCCGTGAGCGTGATGGCGGAAATCCTGGCCGTGAAAAACGCGGTGACGCTGCCGCGCGAAATGGAAGTGGCGCGCGCCAAGGAAATCCAGCAGCTGCAGCCGAGCTGAACTGGGCGAGCGTCGTTCAGTCCACGCCCAGCAGGTCGTAGATGCGGCGCACGTACTCGCCGAACGCCGGGCTGGTCTTCACGTGCAGCTTGCGCGGCTCGGGCAGCTCGATGCGGAAGAAGTCGGCCATGCGCGCCGGACCCGCCGTGAGCACGGCGCAGTGCGAGCCCAGGAACACGGCCTCCTGGATGCTGTGCGTGACCACGACGAAGGTCTTGCGGCTGCGCTCCCAGATGCGCAGCATCTCCAGGTTCATCTTCTCGCGCGTGAGCGCATCGAGCGCACCGAAGGGCTCGTCCATGAGCACCAGCTTCGGGTCGTGGATGAGCGCACGCGCGATGGCTGCGCGCTGTTGCATGCCGCCCGAGAGTTCGTAGGGCAGCTTGTCGGCGAAACCGGTGAGGCCGACCATGTCGAGCAGCTCGTGCGCGCGTTCTTTCGCGGCGCGGCGGTCCAGCCCGAGGATGTCGGCGGGCAGCAGCACGTTCTCCAGGATGGTGCGCCACTTCAGCAGCAGCGGCTGCTGGAACACCATGCCGACATCGCGACCCGCGTTGAAACCCGTGCCGCCGGGCCCACCGATTTCGAGCGTGCCGCCGTCATGGCCGTGCAGGCCCGACAGGATCTTCAGCAGCGTCGACTTGCCGCAGCCCGACGGGCCGACCAGCGAGATCATGTCGCCCGCATGCACGTCCATCGTGACGTCGGAGACGGCGAGGAACTCTTCGTTGCGTTTGCGATAGACCTTGCGCAGCTGCCGCATGCGGATCAGCGGCGCATCTTGCAGCGGTGCGAGCACGGCGCTCATGCGAGCCACCGCGCCAGGTTGTTGCGCACGAACGCGTCGTCTGCCAGGTCGCCATGCTGGCGGTAGACGCGGTCGATTTCCGCCGACTGGCCCTGGCCCAGGCCTTCTTCCGGATCGAGGCACCAGATGCCCTCGAGCAGACCCTGGCGCCGCAGCACCTCGTGGCAGCCCGCGATACAGCCGTGGAAGTTGTTCGCCACGTCGAAGAAGGCGGCGTTGCAGTCGGTCACGCGCGAATCGAGCGCGAGCAGGGCGGGGCTCAGCGCGCCACCGTTGGCGGCCAGCTCGGCCTTGATCTGCTGCAGCTGGTGCACGGCACTCGAGGTCCATACCGACCAGTGGCCCAGCAGGCCCCCGCGAAAGCGCACCTGCACGGGCGCGCCGTCGCGCATCGCGGCAAAGGGCAGCGCGAGGTCCAGCACGATGTGGTCGTCGTTGCCGGTGTAGAGGAACACGCGCTCCTCGGCGCGCGCATCGACCAGCCCGCGCACCACGTCGATGCTGCGGTAGCGGTTGAAGGGCGCGACCTTGATGGCGAGCGCGTTCGGAATGAGCGCGAAGCGGCGCCAGAAGTCGCTCGACAGGACCGGGCCGCCGACCACGGTCTGCAGGTAGAAACCGATCAGCGGAATCTCCTGCGCCACCGCCTCGCAGTGGGCGATGAGTGCGTCTTCCGACGAGCCGGCCAGCGCCGCGAGGCTCAGCAGTCCCGCGTGGTAGCCCAGCGAGACGGCGGTGCGCGCCTCGGCCTGCGCCTGCGCGGTCGGGCCGCACAGGCCGGCGATCATCGCCATCGGGCGATCGTTCCAGGCGAGGCGGTCCTGCATCGCGGCTTCGAGCACGGTGGCGTACAGGCCACGCTCGCGGATCGCGAACTGCGTGGTGTGCACGCCCACCGCGAGGCCGCCGACGCCGGCATCGACGTAGTAGCGGGTCAGCGCGCGCTGGCGCCGGCGGTCGAACTGGCGGTCGGCGTCGAGCGCCAGCGGATGCGCGGGGATGACGGTGCCTTGCGACAGCAACGCAAGCACGTCGGCGGGAAGGTCGGAGCGGTTCAGTGGCATGGGCGAAGGTCCTCAGGCGAACTCGGGGCCGGCGATGGCGTGGATGAAGGCGGGGTGTCCGGTAGGCGGCTGCGCGCCCTCGCGCGTGGCCAGCGCCATGCGTGCGAAGCTGCGTTGGGGCGTGAAGCCGGCGGCGCGCAGCGCGGCGGTCATGGCCTTGCGGTCGTCGGGCACGTCGATGTAGATGCGGCCGTCGACGCCACGCGCAGCTTGTGTCAGCAACGCGGCGGCGACGGCTTCGTCGGACGACAGCAGCGGGCCGATGTGATGCGCAGTGCGACCCGCACGCACGAGACCGAAGCCCAGGCCATTGCGCACGCAGCGGCTGTCGTCGCGGCCGAGCAGGTCGGCGAGCACGGCGGGGCGCGCGAAACCCAGCGCCTGCGCGTCGAGCGCGGCGAGGTTGTCGAGGGCGGGCTTGTCGGTGGCGAGCGATGCGGTGGCCGGTGCGGCTTCGCGCTGCCAGCGCGTGAGCCGCCACAGCGGCGTGAAGCCGAAGCTCGCGTAAAGCGGCTCGCCCGCGGGCGTGGCGTCGAGCATCGCGACGAGGCGGGCGGTCTTCACCGTGTCGAGGCAGCGCGCGAACACCGCGCGGCCCAGGCCCTGTCCGCGCACCTCGGGCGCCACGAGGATCATGCTGATCCAGGCCACGCTCCCCATTGGCAGCACCGCGCCGCTGGCGATGAGCCGGCCCTCACCGTCGCGCACTCCATGCACCGTGCCGAGCCGCTCGAACAACCGCCAGTCGTGCGCGGTCTGGTTCCAGCCGCTCGCGACGACCAGCGCGTCGAGCATCGGGGCGATGCCGGGCGTGATCGACGACAGGGCTTCGACGGCGTGCATGGTCGTGGGCTCAGTACTTGCCGTCGCGCGATTCGAACTTGGTCGGCTTGCCGTATTGGCGCTGCTCGCGCGAGATCCAGTCAGCCACCCAACGGATCTGCTGCGCGAGCGGCACGCGCGGGTAGCCGAACAGCCGCTCGGCCTCGCCGGTGTTCATGAGCCACGCGGTCGGCGCTTCTTGCCCGGTGATCGTCACCGGCTTGTCGAACTGGCGCGCGAACTCTTCGGCGAGCCAGCGGATCGACGTGGTCTCGGGTCCGCTCACGTTGAGGGGGGACGTCGGCACGGTGGCCGCCGCGAGGCAGCGCAGCGCCTGTGCGTTCGCGTCGCCCTGCCAGATCACGTTGACGTGGCCCATGGTCACGTCGACCGGCTCGCCGCGCCACACCTTGAGCGCCACGTCGGCCAGCACGCCGTAGCGCAGGTCGATGGCGTAGCTCAGGCGGAACAGGCGCCCGGGCGTGCCGTGGCGCTGCGAGAAGTACTCGAACATGCGTTCGCGGCCCACGCACGAGTTGGCGTATTCGCCGGGCGGGTTGGGCGCGTCGCTCTCGCTTGCGCCCTGGCTGGTCACGGGCACGAAGGGGTACACGCAGGCGGTCGAGAAGGCGACGATGCGCGAGGCATGGAAGTGCTCGGCCACCAGCGCCGGCACGTGCGCGTTCATGGCCCAGGTCAGTGGGTTGTCCGCGTCGGCGCCGAACTTGCGCCCGGCCATGAAGACCACGTTGGCACAGGGCGGCAGCGCGGCGATGGCGGCGCGGTCGAGCAGGTCGCAGGCGATGGTCTCGATACCGTGCGCTTCGAGCGCTTCGCGCACGCCGGCTTCGCTGAAGCGGGCGACGGCGATCACGCGGCGACCGGGCATGGCGTTCTTGGCGAGGCGGGCCAGCGTGGGGCCCATCTTGCCGCCCACGCCCAGGATCATCAGGTCGCCGTCGAGGCGGGCCATGTCGCGCACGAGGTCGCGCGAGGGCGTGGCCAGGTAGCCTTCAAGCGCGCCTTCGCTCTCGAAGCGTTCGGGAAAGGGCAGGTCGTCGAGGACAGGCGTGGAGGTCATTGGATTCTTGCGTCCTGGGTGATGAAGAGGCGCTCCAGCAGAAGCACCAGCAGATAGAGCAGCACGCCCAGGCCCGTGATGAGCAGCACGGCCATGAAGACCGCGGGCGTGTCCAGCGAGGCCTGGACCTGGATCATCAGATAGCCCAGGCCTCGTTCCGAGGCGATGAACTCGCCCACCACCGCGCCCGCCACGGCGAGGATGGTGGCGACCTTCATGCCCGAGAACACGTACGGCAGCGAGCCCGGCAGCTGGATGTAGCGAAACAGCTGCCAGCGCGAACCCTTGAGCGCGCGCACGAGGTCGAGCAGCTCGGGCTCGGTTTCGTTGAGCCCGCGGATGGTGGTCAGCAGGATCGGGAAGAAGCACAGGCTGAAGGTGATGAGGATGTTCGGCCCGATGCCGTAGCTGAACCACACGATCACCAGCGGCCCCATCGCCACCTTCGGAATCATGTTGAGCGTGACCAGCAGCGGGAACACCAGCAGCATCAGCCGCTTGCTGGTGATGAAGAGCAGCGCGCAAAGAATGCCGAGCACCAGGCCCAGCGCGTAGCCGCCGAACACTTCGAGCGCGGTGACGCCGGTGTTCTTGAGCCAGCTGTAGTTGGGGTTGGCCAGCGTGGCCAGCACCTTTGAGGGCGCCGGCAGGATGAAGGGCTGGATCGCGAAGATCCGCACCGCCAGCTCCCACAGCGCGATGCCCGCCAGGTGCACCGCGACCACGAGGGCCCAGCGCTGCCATTCGGGGCGCTCGCCCGACAAGGGCGCAGGTGCGGGGGGCGCCAGAGCGCCATCAGGTGCCGTCATCTCAATTCCTGGGTCGAGGAAGCAATGCGGCGAATCATAGGAGTCGCCACGACCCGAGTCAACCAACTAGTTGATAATTTTTTAGGAGGCGGCTTTGTCGGGCCGCAAGGCGTTGAGCGCGAACTCGATCACGTGCCGGCGACGCTGCAGCAGCGCGCCGCGCGCGTCGAGCGGCTTGCCGAAGATGGCCGACAGCGTGTGGTTGTTGGAGAAGAAGAAGTACGAGATGCCGGCGATCGAGATGTAGAGGTTGATCGCGTCGAAGTCGGGCCGGAACACGCCCGCCGCCACCCCGCGCTTGAGCGTGGCCTCGAGCATCTCGATGAAGGGCGAGTGCATTTTCTGCAGCCGCTCCGACTCGCGCAGGTGCGCGCCGTGGTTGCGGTTCTCGTCGGCCAGCAGCGCGATGAACTCGGGGTGCTCGGCCAGGTAGTCGAACGAGAAGGCCACCAGTTGCTTCATGGCCTCGAGCGGCTCGAGTTCGTCGAGCGTGAGCTTCTGTTCCTTCTCGCGGATCTCGCCATAGACCGATTCGAGCGCGACCAGGTACAGCCCCTGCTTGCTGTCGAAGTAGTGATAAACCAGCTGCTTGTTGACCCCGGCGTTGGCGGCGATCTCGTCGACACGCGCGCCCGCGAAACCCTTGGTGGCGAACTCGGCCACCGCGGCGGAGATGAGCGCCTGCTTGGCGGCGGCGGGGTCGCGCTCGCGTTTCGTGGCAACGGTGCTGCGAGCGGTGCGGGCAGGGCTGGTGGCGGTCATGGTGTTCTGGTTCTCCCGGCAATGGCAACGTGGCCTGGATGATCTGGATTGTCAGTCAACCAAACAGTTGGTAATATAAATTTCAGGACCTGTTTTTACCTTCTTTTGGAGTGATCCGCATGAAAAAGCTGTTGTCGGCCGCCGGCGCCACCGCCTTGCTGATGGCCTCGGCCCCTGTCGCATTCGCGGCCGATGCCATGAGCCTGATGCTCAACTGGACACCCACGGCCGATCATGCGCCGATCTACTTTGCGAAGGCCAAGGGCTGGTACACCGAGGCCGGCATCGACCTCAGCATCGAGGCTGGCAAGGGCTCGGCCGTGTCGGCGCAGCGCGTGGGCACCGGTGGCAGCGACCTGGGCATTTCCGACCTGCCCACGACGATCCAGGCCAAGGGCAAGGGCGCCGACGTGAAGGCCGTGATGGTCATCTACGCCAACAGCCCGCAAGGCTTCTACTGGCTCAAGTCGTCGGGCATCAATGGCCCCAAGGACTTCGCGGGCCGCAAGATCGGCAACCCGCCCGGCGACGCCGCGCGCCTCATGTGGCCGGCGTTCGCGAAGAAGGTGGGGCTCGATCCGGCCAGCGTGAGCTTCGTCAACGTGAGCCCGCAGGCCAAGGTGGCGGCGCTCAAGAGCAAGTCGGTCGACATCATCAGCGACTTTTACAACGAGCACGACCTGAAGGCGCGTGAATTCGGCGCCGACCTGGGCTTTCAGCCCTGGCGCGACGCGGGCGTGAACGTGTACGGCAACTCGCTGATCGTGAACGGTCCGTACCTTGCGAAGAACCCGGGCCAGGTGAAGAAGTTCGTGGCCGTGACGCAGCGCGCCTACGACGCCTGCGTGAAGAGCTTCGAGCCCTGTCTGCAGGCACTGCAGGCCAGCGTGAGCGGCCTGACGCCCGACAACCAGCGCGACCAGTGGAACCGCATCAAGCAGCTGATGCGCGACGACACCACCACCAAGGTGGCGCTCGGCGCCTTCGATGGTGCGCGCGTGAAGGCCGACTACGAGCTCGTGTCCTCGCTGATCGGCATCGACAAGGCCTACGACCCGGCGACGCTTTTCACCAACGAGTTCCTCGACAAGGGCGTGCGCATGGCGCCCAACTGACCGGAGGAGAAAGCCGCCTCAGTCCGACTTGGCGGCGGGCGGCACATCGGCGTTGCCCTTCTGCCGTTCGCGAAAGAGAGCGGCACGCATCAGGAAGATGGTGGTGATTGGCGCTGTCAGCACGATGAACAGCACGATCAGCATCGCGTGCAGGAACAGGCTGAAGCCCTGCACCGAGAAGTAGGCGATGGTGGCCACCGTCAGGCACCAGGCGCCCACCGTGGCGCCCAGCGTGGGCGCATGGATGCGGCGAAAGAAGGTCGGCAGGCGCACCAGGCCGAAGGAGCCGATGGCCGCGAAGGCCGCGCCCAGCACGGCGAATACCGCGGTGATGATCTCAGCCCACAAGGGCAGGGCGGTGGCGCTCATTCGATCACCTCCCCGCGCAACAGGAACTTGGCCAGCGAGGTCGAGCCCACGAAGCCGAACAGCGCCACCAGCATCGCCGCCTCGAAATACACGCTGCTCGCGTAGTTGATGCCGAGCACCAGCATCATCAGCATGCCGTTGATGTAGAGGCAGTCCAGCGCCATCACGCGGTCTTGCGCGGAGGGGCCGGCCAGCAGGCGGAACAGCGCGCACAGCATGGCCACGGCCAGCAGGAAGAGCGCGGCCTTCAGGGCCCAGAAGAGAACAGGCGTCATGATTCGAAAATCTCCATCAGCGGACGTTCGTAGCGGGTCTTGATCAGCGCGATGAAGGCCGAGTCGTCCTCGAGGTCGAACACGTGGATCAGCAGCGTGGTGCGATCGAACGACACTTCGCCCCAGGCGGTGCCGGGCGTGAGGCACATGATCATCGCGAGCACGGCGAGCCCGTTGGGATCGCGCATGTCGAGCGGAATCTGCACGAAGCGCGCGGAGATGTCGGCGGTGCGGCGCGTGAGCAGCAGCCGCGCCACGTCGTACGCCGACTTCAGCATGTCGAAGGTGACCAGAAACGACAGCCGCAGCGCCACGCCGGGACGGCGCATGCGCACCCTGGCGGGCCGCAGGCCCTTGGTGATGAGCGGCACGGCAATGGCGAGCACCGCGGCCGACAACAGCGTGGCCGCTTCGAGCGACTGGTTGAGCAGCAGCCAGATGACGAACAGCGCGAACGACAGCGGCGGGGAAGGCATCAAGCGCTTCATGGCTTGGCTTCCTCTTTCTTCGCGGGCACCGGGTTGGGTTTCTGCTTGGCACCGAGCACGGCCTCGCGGTACGCGGTGGGCGTGCGCAGGCCACCGGCGGTGGCTTGCGCGTGCTGCATCACAGGCTCGGCCCAGACCGTCAGCGCGACGCAGGCTGCGAGCAGGGCGGCCACCGGCAGCACCTCGAGCGCGGGAAGCGAGGGCATGGTGGCGTGGGGCTGCGTCCAGAAGTGGCGGATGCCGGTGCGGCTCAGCGCGATCAGCGAGAGAAAGCCCGCGGCGATCAGCAGGCCGAAGAAGGTCCAGCCGGCCGTGGTGACGGCCTTGCCGTCGAGCAGGCCCGAGAGCATCGCGAACTTGCCGACGAAGCCCGACAGCGGCGGCAGGCCCGCCAGCAGCAGCGTGCAGAGCATGAAGCTCAGGCCCAGGAACGCGACGCCGGCCGGAATGGCGCGGCCGTAGAGCGCCTGCGCGTCGTCGTCGAGGTTCACGTCGTTGAGCGCGCGCAGGTCTTCGGCCAGGAAGGGCGCGTTGCCCGCTGCCTCGTGCGGCGCGACGCTCATGCCTGCGTTGCGCCAGCGCTCGATCATGTCGATCAGCAGGAAGAACGCCGCCACCGCGACCGTGGAATTCACCATGTAGTAGAGCGCGCCCGCCCACACGGCCGGCTCGGCGAGCCCGACGGCCGCCAGCAGCGTGCCCGCCGACACCAGCACGCTGAAGCCCGCGAGGTTCGACAGCCGCTGCGTGCCGACGATGCCGATGGCTCCGACGAACAGCGTGGCCAGCCCGACGCTCACCAGCGCGGCCTGCCCGAAGGCGGCCGAAGCACCGGTGTCGGGCGCGAACAGCACGGTCCACAGGCGCAGCACGGTGTACACGCCGAGCTTGGTGAGCAGCGCGAACACCGCGCCCACCGGTGACACGGCCGCGCTGTAGGCCGGCACCAGCCAGAAGTTGAGCGGCCACGCGCCCGCCTTGGCGAAGAACGCGGTGGCCAGGATGGCTGCAGCCGCATGCACGAGGCCGCGGTCGCCGGGTGCCAGCTCGGCGATGCGCGCGCCCAAGTCGGCCATGTTGAGCGTGCCGGTCACGCCGTACAGGATCGCCGCGCCGATCAGGAACAGCGACGAGGCCGCGAGGTTGATCGCGATGTAGTGCAGCCCGGCACGCACGCGCAACTGGCCCGAGCCGTGCAGCAGCAGGCCGTACGACGCAGCGAGCATCACCTCGAAGAAGACGAACAGGTTGAACAGGTCGCCCGTGAGGAAGGCGCCGTTCAGGCCCATGAGCTGCAGCTGCAGCAGCGGATGAAAGTGCACGCCCGCGCGGTCCCAGCGCGAGGTGGAGTAGATCGACGCGGCAAAGGCGACCACGCCGGTGAGCGCGACCATCAGGGTCGACAGCCGATCGGCCACCAGCACGATGCCGAAGGGCGCACGCCAGTTGCCCGGCAGGTACACGCCGATGGAACCCGGGCCGCCGCCGGTGTCGGCTGCGTTCACCCAGCGCAGCAGCGCGAGCGCAGCGAGCAGGCCGATCAGGCCCGAGACGACGCTGAGGAAGGACTTGGTGCGCCGGCGGTTCTCGTTCATCAGCAGCATCAGCGCCGCGGTGAGCATGGGCACGAGGATCGGCACCGCCACCAGGTGCGGCATGCTGAACTCGAGGAAGCGGTCGAGCAGGTGGAGCACGTCGGTCATTCCACGGCCTCCCGCTCTTCACCGTCCACGTGGTCGGTGCCCGAGAGGCCGCGCGAGGCGAGCATCACGACCAGGAACAACGCCGTCATCGCGAAGCCGATCACGATGGCCGTGAGCACGAGGGCCTGCGGCATCGGGTCGGCCGTGTTGGCCAGCGTGGCCTTGAAGCCTTCGACCAGCACCGGCTCGCTGTCGACCTTGAGCCGGCCCATGCTGAAGATGAACAGGTTGACCGCGTACGAGATGAGCGTCAGGCCCATGATGACCTGGAAGGTCCGCGGGCGCAGCAGCAGGTACACGCCCGAACCGGTGAGCACGCCGATGGCGATGGCCAGCACGATTTCCATCAGCGGGCCCCTCCAGTAACGGCAGCAGCAGCGGCTGCTTCGGCTTCGGCGGCGGCGCGCGCCTCCGCTTCTTTCTCTTCCTGTTCGTCGGCCCAGCGGTGGCTTCGGACGGACTGGTGGGCCAGCGCGGTGAGGATCAGCATGGTGGCGCCGAGCACCAGCGCGAATACGCCGATGTCGAAGAAGAGGGCGCTGGGCACGTGCATGTCGCCCAGCAGCGGCACGTGCAGGTGGGCGGTGTGCGTGGTCAGGAACGGGTAGCCGAATGCGATGGCGCCGCCGCCGGTGGCGAGCGCGAACAGCAGGCCGATGGCGATCCAGCGGCGCGGGTAGATGCGCAGGTGTTCTTCGACCCACTCGGTGCCCGAGACGATGAACTGCAGCACCAGTGCGACCGACATCACCAGCCCCGCGACGAAGCCACCGCCGGGCGCGTTGTGGCCGCGCATGAAGAAGTACACCGACACCAGCACGGCCACTGGCAGCACCAGGCGCACCAGCACGGCCGGCACCATCAGGTAGCCGATGGCGGAGTCGGTGGCGCGGCGCGGGTTCAGCAGGTCGCTGCTGCCGTCGTCGACCTGCAGGCGCTGCTGGATGGGCAGCGCCATCGATTCGATGGCCGGGCGGAAGCGCCGCAGCAGCGCATAGACGGTGAGCGCCACGATGCCCAGCACGGTGATCTCGCCGAAGGTGTCGAAGCCGCGGAAGTCGACCAGCATCACGTTGACCACGTTGGTGCCGCCGCCTTCGGTGAGCGCGCGTTCGAGGAAGAAGGGCGAGATGCTCTGCGGGAAGGTGCGCGTCATCATGGCCCAGGCCAGTGCCGCCATGCCGCAGCCGGCAATGGTGGCCACCAGCAGGTCGCGCCCGCGGCGGCCCCAGGGCCGCAGCCGTGCGCGCGCAGGCTGAATGACGTCCTTGCTGCGCATCGGCAGCCAGCGCAGGCCCAGCAAAATCAGCACCGTGGTCACGGCCTCGACCACCAGCTGCGTGAGCGCCAGGTCGGGTGCCGAGAACCAGATGTACGTGACGCACGAGACCAGCCCGGCGCCCGCGGCCAGCATCAACGCCGCGAGCCGGTGGAACTTGGCCTGCCACGCGGCGGCCACTGCGCAGACGCAGCCGATGAGCCAGGTCATCGCGAACATCGGCGAGAACGGCAGCAGCTCGCGTGTGCCGCGCTCGGCCGGCGTGGTCCACAGCGACGCCGCGGCGCCCGCCACGGCCACCACCACCAGCCACAGCAATTGCCACTGCAGGCGCCGCGTGCCGAAAAGGCGGCGGCTGCGGCGGCCGGCTTCGCTCAGCAGCGCGATCAGGTGTTCGAAGATGAGCTGCCCGTCGAAGCGGTGCAGCAGCGGCGTGTGTTCGAGTCGGCCGCTGCCCAGCGGGCGGCGCAGCAGCAGATAGAGCGCGGCGCCGCCCGCGAGCGCGACGAAGCTCATCATCAGTGGCAGGTTGAAGCCGTGCCACACGGCCAGGCTGTAGGCGGGCAGCGTGCCACCGACCACCGGCGTGGCCGCGGCCGCGAGCATCGGCCCGACCGACCAGGCCGGCGCCACGCCCACGACCAGGCACACCAGCACCAGCAGCTCGACCGGCACGCGCATCCAGTGCGGCGGCTCGTGCGGGGGCTTGGGCACGTCGGGGCCGCAGGGCGGGCCGAAGAACACGTCGAACACGAAGCGCGCCGAGTACGCCACGCTGAAGATGCCCGCAATGGTGGCGATGACCGGCAGGCTGAGGTCGATCCAGGGCGTGGCCTGGATGAAGACCGTCTCGGCGAAGAACATCTCCTTCGAGAGAAAGCCGTTGAGCAGCGGCACGCCGGCCATCGAGGCGCTGGCGATGATGGCCAGCGTGCCCGTGATGGGCATCAGCCGCATCAGGCCGCTGAGCTTGCGGATGTCGCGTGTGCCGGTTTCGTGGTCGATGATGCCCGCGGCCATGAACAGCGAGGCCTTGAAGGTCGCGTGGTTCATGACGTGGAACACCGCCGCCACCGCCGCGAGCGGGCTGTTCAGCCCCAGCAGCAGCGTGATGAGGCCCAGGTGCGAGATGGTCGAGTAGGCCAGCAGCGCCTTCAGGTCGCGCTGGAACATGGCCGCGAAGCCGCCCAGCAGCAACGTGATCGCGCCCGCGCCGCCGACCATCCAGAACCACTGCTCGGTGCCCGAGAGCACGGGCCACAGGCGTGCCATGAGGAACACGCCCAGCTTCACCATGGTGGCCGAGTGCAGGTAGGCCGACACCGGCGTGGGAGCGGCCATGGCGCGCGGCAGCCAGAAGTGGAACGGGAACTGCGCGCTCTTGGTGAACGCGCCGAGCAGGATCAACACCAGCGCCACCGGGTACAGCGCGTGCGCGCGGATGATGTTGCCCGAGGCCAGCACGATGTCGAGTTCGTAGCTGCCGACGATGCGGCCCAGCACCAACACGCCAGCCAGCAGGCAGAGCCCGCCGGCGCCGGTGACGGTGAGCGCCATGCGCGCGCCGCGCCGCGCGTCGCGCCGATGGTGCCAGTAGCCGATGAGCAAGAAGGAGAAGAGACTGGTGAGCTCCCAGAACAGCACCATCTGGATCAGGTTGCCCGAGAGCACCACGCCCATCATCGCGCCCATGAACGCGAGGAAGAACGAGAAAAAGCGCGGCACCGGGTCCGAGGCCGACATGTAGTAGCGCGCATAGAGCACCACCAACGCGCCGATGCCCAGCACCAGCATGCAGAACAGCCACGCGAAGCCGTCGAGGCGGAACACGAGGTTCAGGCCAAGGGCGGGGAGCCATTCGATCTCCTGCCGCAGCACATCGCCGTGCGCGACCTGTGGAAAGAGCCACGCGACCTGGATGGCGCAGCCCAATGCGACGAGCCCTGCGAGGGTCGACTCCCGGTTGCGCGCGTTGGACGGCATCAACGCGGCCAGCACGCTGGCAAGAAAGGGGAGTGCGACGAGAAGGGCGAGGGGCATTGGGGGTCGATTCTATCGACCGACCCTCTGCGAAGCTCCTGTCTATAACCGCAGGAGCACGGGCAGTTTTCTCGCTGTCAAGAAGCCAGCACGAGCTGCACGCTGCGGATGCCCAGCCAGGTCAGCACAAGGGAACCGCACAGGTGCAGCAGGCCGGTGCCCAGTGCCAGCAACGGCCGTCCGCCGAGCAGCAGCGCGACCACTTCGACCGAGAAGCTCGAGAAGGTCGTAAGTCCGCCGAGGAAGCCGGTGATGAGCAGCAGCCGCCATGCCGGGTCGAGCTGCGGCATCGCCTGGAAGACGGCGACCGCCACGCCGATGCAGTAGCCGCCGATGAGGTTGGCGGCCAGCGTGCCGTAGGGCACGGGGCCGCCGGTGTTGAGCCAAAGGCCCAGGCCCCATCGGGCGAGGGCGCCGCACGAGGCGCCGATACAGATCGCAAGAGCCGGAAGCAGCATGGGCCTATTGTGGATGGGTCTGCCAGTCGGTCGCCGCCCTGCGGATTCAGGGCGCCATCTGTTGCGGGAGCCACGTCACCAGCTGCGGCACGAAGTAGATGAGCAGCACCGCCGTCATCATCAGGAAGAACATCGGCAGCGTGACGCGTGCGATGTACAGCAGGTCCTTGCCGGTCATGCCTTGCAACACGAACAGGTTGAAGCCCACCGGCGGCGTGATTTGCGCCATTTCGACCACCAACACGACGAAGATGCCGAACCAGACCGGATCGATGCCGGCCGCAGTGACGGTCGGCATGATCACACCCATGGTGAGCACCACCATCGAGATGCCGTCGAGGAAGCAGCCCAGCACGATGTAGAACACGGCGAGCATCAGGATCAGCTGGAACTTCGACAGCCCCAGCGAACCGATCCATTCAGCCAGGTGGCGCGGCAGCCCGATGTAGCCCATGGCCAGTGTGAGGAAGGCCGCGCCCGCGAGGATCAGCGCCATCATGCAGTACAGGCGCGTGGCCCCGAGCAGCGCCTCCTTGAAGCTGTGCCAGGTGAGCGAGCCCTGCGCACCTGAGATGGCCATCGCCCCGACCACGCCCACCGCCGCCGCCTCGGTGGCCGTGGCGATGCCGGCGTAGATGGAGCCCAGCACCGACAGGATGAGCAGCGCCACCGGGATCAGCGACATCGAGGCCCGGAGCTTCTCGATGAAGGGCAGCTTCGCGTCGGCGCGCGGCACCTTGTCGGGGTTGCGCAGCGCCCAGACCACGATGTAGCCCGAGAACAGCAGCGCCAGCAGGATGCCGGGAATGACGCCCGCGATGAAGAGGCGCGCAATCGACACGTCGGCGCTCACCCCGTACACGATCATGATGATCGAGGGCGGGATCAACAGGCCCAGCGTGCCGGCGCCGGCCAGCGTGCCGATGACCATGTCGTCGGGGTAGCCGCGGCGCTTGAGCTCGGGCAGGCTCATCTTGCCGATCGTGGCGCAGGTGGCTGCGCTCGAGCCCGACACTGCCGCGAACACCGCGCAGCCCACCACGTTGGAGTGCAGCAGCCGCCCCGGCAAGGCCTGCATCCAGGGCGCGAGGCCCTTGAACATGTCCTGCGACAGCCGCGTGCGGAACAGGATCTCGCCCATCCACACGAACAGTGGCAACGCGGTGAGCGTCCAGCTCGAGGCCGATCCCCAGATGGTCACGGCCATGGCGTCGCCCGCGGGGCGCGACGAGAAGATCTGCATGGCGATCCACGCCACGCCCGAGAGCGTGAGGCCGATCCATACGCCGCTGCCCAGGATGAGGAAGAGCGCGGCGATCAGCAGGCCTGCAATGGCAATGTCACTCATGGCGCAGCGCCTCCGTTTCGGCCGCCTTGGCCGGGCGGCCGCGCCATTCGATCACGAACTCGTCGAGCGACGCGATCGCGAAGACGATGGCGCCCAGCGCCATCGACAGCTGGGGAATCCACAGCGGCGTGGCGTCGTTGCCGGTGGAGATGTCGTGGTAGTCGAGCGATTGCCAGACCAGGCGCACGCTGTACCAGGCAAAGAGCAGGGCGAGCAGCGCCGCGGCGCCCATGGCCCAGCGTTCGAGCCAGCGCTGTGCCGCGGGCGGCAGGTTCTGCATCACCAGCGTCACGCGGATGTGCTCGCCGCGCTTGAGCGTGTGCGCAAGCGCCAGGAAACCCGCGCCGGCCATCAGGTAGCCGGCGTAGGCGTCGATGCCGGGAATGTTGAAGCGCAGCTGCCGGCCGAGGATGGAGAGCAACACCATCGCCAGCAGGCCGACCATGAAAAGCGCCGCCAGGGCGGCGGCGCTCATGTAGAGAAAATCCAGCGTCTTGCGCATCGGGTGCCGTGCGTGCGAAGCCGGGTCACATTTTCTTGTAGGCGTCGACGACGGCCTGCCCTTCGGGGCCTGCCTTCTCGGTCCACTCCTTGATCATGGTGTCGCCGACCTTCTTCATGTCGGCCTTGAGTTGCGCTGAAGGCACATGCACCGTCATGCCGTTCTTCTTGAGCAGGTCGAGGTATTCGACGTTCTTTTTCTTCGAGGTGTCCCAGCCGCGCTTCTCGGCATCGGCCGCCGCCTTGAGCAGCGCCTGTTGCGTGGGCTTGTCGAGTGCGTCGAAGGCCTTCTTGTTCATGAGCACCGCGTTCTTCGGCAGCCAGGCCTGGGTGTCGTAGAAGTTCTTGATGTACTCGTAGGTCTTGGTGTCGTAGCCGGTGGAGCCCGAGGACATGTACGACTCGATCACGCCGGTGGCCATGGCCTGCGACAGCTCGGCCTGCTGCACGGTGACCGGTTGCGCGCCCACGAGTTCACCGATGCGCGCGGTGGCAGGGCTGTAGGCGCGCCACTTCACGCCCTTGAGGTCGGCGGCCGAGGCAATCTCTTTCTTCACGAAGATGCCCTGCGGCGGCCATGCCACGGTATAGAGCAGCTGGATGCCTTGTTCGCCCAGCTTCTTCTCGAGCGCAGGCTTCTGTGCCTGGTAGAGCTTCCAGGCGGCGTCATAGCTGTCGGCCAGGAAGGGGATGCCGTCGGCGCCGAACATCTGCCATTCGTTCTGGTAGTTCACCAGCAGGATCTCGCCGAGCTGCGCCTGGCCGCCCTGCACCGCACGCTTGATCTCGGGCGCCTTGAACAGCGACGCGTTGGCATGCACCGTGATCTTCAGCTTGCCGCCGCTGCCCTTGTCCACATCACTTGCGAACTGCGTGATGTTCTCCGTGTGGAAATTGGTCGTCGGGTAGGCGGTGGGCAGGTCCCACTTGGTTTGCGCGAAGGCGGCGGCGCCAAGGGTGAGGCCCGCCAGGGCAATGCCGAACTTGTGATTCATGGACGCGCTCCGGAATAAGGTTAAAACTGAATGAAAGAAAAGCATACGTGCAAATTCCGGGCCATTCGCTGAGGCATTTCCCTGCCATGTGGTGTCGATGCGGCACGGCATGCGGGCATAAAAAAACCGCCCCGGAGGCGGCTTCTTCGTTTCAAGGCAGCGTCACTGCTTGGCGGACTTGGCTTCGGCCACCTTCGGGACCTTGCCCGCCTTGGCCGGGGCTGCAGCGCCGCTGAAGCTCTGGCCGTTGACCGTCAGCCCCTCGGCCGACAGCTTGGCCGCGCTCTTTTCCTTCACGCCTTTCACGCGCTGCATGAAGTCGGGCCAATCCCTGAACTCGCCCTCCTTGCGGGCGTCGAGGATGCGCTGGGACAGCGACGGGCCGACGCCCTTCAGACCGTCGAGGTCGGCGGCGCTGCCCTTGTTGGCGTCGACAGCGGCGAACGAAACGGCCGCGAAGCACATGGCGAGCGTGGCGATGATTTTCTTGAACATGGTGAAAACTCCCTCTTCAATCGTTGGTATGGCTAAGCCGAAAGGAATATCGGCTTCGGCTCAACGAGAGGGCGAGGGCACCAGTTGACATGAAAACGGGGCCCAGGGCCCCGTGTGACGATTGTTCAGAACCGTGGTCAGAGTTCTTCCACGCGGCGCGGCGGGTAGCTGTCCCAGGCCTGGCAGCCGGGGCAGTGCCAGAAGTACTGGTGCGCCTCGAAGCCGCAGGCCGCACAGCGGTAACGCATGAGCGGACGGGTCGCCTGGTCGAGCGCGCGTTGCACCTGCGGGTGGAACTGCTCGTGCTCGAAGCGCTCGCCGGCCAGCCAGCGCGAAGCGGCGACCAGCGAGGGCTGGTGTGCGAGGTGGGCGATGTAGCTGTCGCGCGGTGAGGGCGCTTCGACGGGGGCGCCGGTTGTCGCTGGTGCTGGGGGTGTACCGCCGAGCGCGATCAGCGCTTCGAGCACGTCGATCGACGGCGATTCCGCATAGCGCCGCTGCAGCAGCGCCAGCGCTTCGCCTTCGCGGTGGGCGGACACGGCCGCCTTCTGCAGTGAGGCAGCGTAGAGCGGCAGCGCCAGCGGTGCCGTGTCGCTGAGTCCTTCGAGCGTGTCGAAAGCGGCGGCGGTTTCGCCGTTGCGCAACTGCAAGGTGGCGGTGTCGATGGCTGGCCGCGGGGCTTGCGGTGCCAGGGCGCGTGCTTGCGCAAGCAGGTCGCTGGCCCCCAACAGATCGCCGGCCGCGACGCGCTCGTTGGCCTGCTCGCACAGATGGTGGGCGCGGCGCGTGCTGTAGCTGGCTTGGTCGGACTCGTCGAGCTTCTGCGCCACGTCGGCGGCCTGTGCCCATTCGCGCGAGCGTTCGTAGATGGCCAGCAGCGCGAGCCGGGCCTCGTTCTCGTAGCGCGTGCCTTCGAGCTTCTGCAGTGCGGCTTCGGCGCGGTCGAGCAGGCCGGCGCGCAGGAAGTCTTGCGCCAGCGCGTGCTGTGCGCGCTCGCGGTCGGCACGGCTCAGGTCGCCGCGGCCCAACAGGTGCTCGTGCACGCGCACGGCGCGCTGGTACTCGCCGCGGCGGCGGAACAGGTTGCCGAGCGCGAAGTGCAGCTCTTGCGTGTCGGGGTCGTTCTGCACGGCCTCGATGAAGGCGTCGATGGCCTGGTCCTGCTGCTCGTTGAGCAGGAAGTTCAGACCGCGAAAATAGGCCTTGGGCGCCTGCCGGTTCTCGAGCTTGAGCTGGCGGATGTCGAAGCGCGATGCGAGCCAGCCCAGCACGAAGGCGACGGGCAGGCCGATCAGCAGCCAGCTGGGATCAAAGTCCATGTTGACGTACGGCAGGAAGGTCGGTGGCCGCGATGGTGGGCGTCGCCGCAGAGGCGATCGCAGTGGCCAGCGGCGCGGGCGAAGGGGCGTCGGAAACCGCGGGCACTTGCGCTGCCGCGGCGCGGTGTTTCCACCAGCCGGGCAGCATCCCCAGCGCGCCGACCACGAGCCCGCCGGCAAAGGCCGCGAGCACGACGAGCACCAGTGGCGCACGCCAGTGGGTTCCGAAGAAGAAGTAGACGGTCGCGTCGTGCTGGTTGTTCAGCGCGAAGGCGAAGAGCGTAAAAAAAATGGCTGCCTTGAGCAGCCACAGGAGGTATTTCATGCGCGTTCCCGTTGGCGGGACGATTCTACGTTTGCAGCCATCTGGGCAGCCCGGCCATCAGGCCTTGCGGCCGGCGGCTTCCTTGCCTGCATCGAGCTCGGCGGTCTTCGCGTCGACGGCTTCGCGCAGTGCCTTGCCCGGCTTGAAGTGCGGCACGCGCTTCTCGGGAATCTGCACGCTCTCGCCCGAACGCGGGTTGCGGCCGATGCGCGGCGGTCGGCGGTTGACCGAGAAGCTGCCGAAGCCACGGATCTCGATGCGGTGGCCGCGCACCAGCGCGTCGCTCATCGCGTCCAGGATGGTCTTGACGGCGTATTCGGCATCGCGGTGCGTGAGCTGCGCGAAACGGGCGGCGAGTTCTTCGACGAGGTCTGAGCGGGTCATAGGCCAAACATAAACGAAAAACGTGGACGAAAAAAAAGACAGAGCGGCCCCAGGGGCCTGCCTCTGTCTTCGGACTCAGCTTACTTGTTGTCGCTGTTGTCGAGCTTGGCGCGCAGCAGGGCGCCCAGGCTGGTCGTGCCCGCGTTTTCGCGTGCCGACTGCTGGCTCAGGTTGGCCATGGCGCCTTGTTCGTCGACCATGTCCTTCTGCTTGATCGACAGCTGGATGTTGCGGGTCTTGCGATCCACGTTCACCACGATGGCCGTGACTTCGTCGCCTTCCTTGAGCACGTTGCGGGCATCTTCGACGCGGTCGCGCGAGATTTCCGAAGCACGCAGGTAGCCGATGATGTCTTCGCCGAGGTCGATTTCAGCGCCGCGGGCGTCCACGGTCTTGACCTTGCCGGTCACGATCTGGCCCTTGTCGTTCACGGTGGTGAACGTGGTGAACGGATCGCTGTCGAGCTGCTTGATGCCCAGCGAGATGCGTTCACGGTCGACGTCGACAGCCAGCACGATCGCTTCGACTTCCTGACCCTTCTTGTAGTTGCGAACGGCGGTTTCGCCGGTTTCGTTCCACGAGAGGTCCGACAGGTGCACCAGGCCGTCGATGCCGGCAGCCAGGCCCACGAACACGCCGAAGTCGGTGATCGACTTGATCGGGCCCTTGACGCGGTCGCCACGCTTGGTGTTTTGCGCGAACTCTTGCCACGGGTTGGCCTTGCACTGCTTCATGCCCAGGCTGATGCGGCGCTTGTCTTCGTCGATTTCCAGGACCATGACTTCGACTTCGTCGCCCAGCGAGACGATCTTGTTCGGAGCGATGTTCTTGTTGGTCCAATCCATTTCGGAGACGTGCACCAGGCCTTCGATGCCGGGTTCGAGTTCGACGAACGCGCCGTAGTCGGCAATGTTCGTGACCTTGCCGAACAGGCGGGTCGATTGCGGATAGCGGCGCGAAACGCCCATCCACGGGTCGTCACCCATTTGCTTGAGACCCAGCGAGACACGGTTTTTCTCGGTGTCGAACTTGAGGATCTTGGCGGTGATTTCCTGGCCGGCCTGAACGACTTCGCTCGGGTGGCGAACACGGCGCCATGCCATGTCGGTGATGTGCAGCAGGCCGTCGATGCCGCCGAGGTCCACGAACGCACCGTATTCGGTGATGTTCTTGACCACGCCGCGGACAACAGCGCCTTCCTTCAGGGTTTCCATCAGCTTGGCGCGTTCTTCGCCCATGCTGGCTTCGACCACGGCACGGCGCGACAGCACGACGTTGTTGCGCTTGCGATCGAGCTTGATGACCTTGAATTCGAGGGTCTTGTTTTCGTACGGGGTCAGGTCCTTGATCGGGCGCGTGTCGATCAGCGAGCCCGGCAGGAATGCGCGGATGCCGTTGACCAGGACCGTGAGGCCGCCCTTGACCTTGCCGCTGGTGGTGCCGGTGACGAAGTCGCCCGATTCCAGGGCCTTCTCCAGGGCGAGCCACGAAGCCAGACGCTTGGCGGTGTCGCGCGAGAGGATGGTGTCGCCGTAACCGTTTTCAACGCTGCCGATGGCAACGGAAACGAAATCGCCGGCCTGGACTTCGAGTTCGCCCTTGTCGTTCTTGAACTCTTCGATCGGCACATACGCTTCGGACTTCAGCCCGGCGTTGACGACGACGTGGTTGTGTTCGACACGCACGACTTCGGCGGTGATGACCTCGCCGCTGCGCATTTCGGAACGCTTCAGGGACTCTTCGAATAGGTCGGCAAAAGATTCAGACATTTATGGTTCCTTCCGTCAGGCAGGGTTGGCAGGCGCTCTTGCGAAATTGCGTGCGGCTGCTGGAGGTCTGTAGACGGCGGTTAGGTTGTGGGCGTGAGCCCGGTTGGTTGAACAACCAGCAGGCCAGTGCGCTGTCGCGCGGAAGGAGCCTGCTGGAGCGGTAGGCGCCACCCGGAACACCCGGGAGACGCAAGCCTTTCAAGCAGACTTGAAAGGCTGTACTTGTTGCCACCAGTTCAACACCGTGTCGATCGATTTCTCGATGGACAGCTGGGAGTTGTCGAGGTGGCGAGCGTCCTGCGCCGGCTTCAGAGGGGCAACGCTGCGGGAGGAGTCCCGAGCGTCACGTGCTTCCAAGTCGGAGCGAAGACTGTCAAGTGTAGTCGAAATACCCTTTGAAATCAACTGCTTATGCCGCCGTTCGGCGCGCTGCGCGGCACCGGCGGTGAGGAACACCTTGAGCGCCGCGTCGGGGAAGATCACGGTGCCCATGTCGCGCCCGTCGGCCACCAGCCCGGGCAGTTGGCGGAAGCGGTGCTGCAGGTCTTGCAGCGCCTCGCGAACGGCGGGCAGCGCGGAGACGCGGGAGGCGTCCATGCCGGCGGCTTCGGTACGGATGTCGTCGCTCACGTCCTCGCCGGCCAGCAGCACCTTGCCCTCGGTGAACTGCAGGGGCAGGGCGGCGGCGAGGGTTGCGATCTGCGCTTCGTTCGCGGCCGTGGCCTCCAGGCCGGCGCGGCGGGCGGCGAGCCCGGTCACGCGGTAGAGCGAACCCGAGTCGAGGTAGTGATAGCCCAGCAGGCGCGCCACCTCGGCGGCCAGCGTGCCCTTGCCCGAGGCGGTCGGGCCGTCGATGCAAATCACGGGCACCTCGGCAGCCTCGGCCACCGAGAACAGGGTTTCGAAGTAGTCGGGGAAGGTTTTGGCGACGCAGTGGGGCTCGAGGATGCGCACCGGCACGCCGGCCGAATTGAAGGCCGCGAGCGAAAAGCACATGGCGACCCGGTGGTCGTCATAGGTGCGAATGCTGGCAGGCAGCCACTCGGCGGCGGGCAGGGGGTGGACGCGGATGAAGTCCGGGCCCGCCTCGACCGTGGCGCCGAGCTTGTGCAGCTCGTTGGCCATGGCGTCGATGCGGTCGGTTTCCTTCACGCGCCAGCTCGCGATGTTGCGCAGCGTGCTCGGGCCATCGGCATACAGCGCCATGACGGCCAGCGTCATGGCGGCATCGGGAATGTGGTTCGCGTCGAGGTCGATGGCCTTGAGCGGCCAGGCGCCGCGACGGATTTCGAGCCAGTTCGGGCCGCTGTCAACCAGCGCGCCCATCTGCCGGGCGGCGTCAATGAAGCGGATGTCGCCCTGGATGGAGGCCGCGCCGACGCCTTCGATGCGGATGCCGTTCTGGCCCGAAACGCCTGTTGCAATGGCGCCGAGTGCTATGAAATAGCTAGCGGATGAGGCGTCCGCCTCGACGTGGATCTCGCCCGGCGAGGTGTAGCGGCTGCCGGCGGGGATGGTGAAGCGCTCCCAGCCGTCGCGCTGCACCGTGATGCCGAAGCGCGCCAGCAGGTTCAGCGTGATCTCGATGTAGGGCTTGGAAATCAGTTCGCCGACGACCTCGATCACGATGTCGTTGCGCGCAGCCAGCGGCAGCGCCAGCAGCAGGGCGGTCAGGAACTGGCTCGAGACGTCGCCGCGCACGCGGATCGGTGCGCGCAGCGCCAGTTCGTCGTGCGACACCGGATGGATGCGCAGCGGCGGATATCCGGGGTTGCCGAGATAGTCGATGCGGCAGCCCAACTGCGTGAGGGCGTCGACCAGGTCGCCGATCGGGCGCTCGTGCATGCGCGGCACGCCGCTGAGTTCGAATTCGCCGCCGAGCAGCGACAGCGCCGCCGTCAGCGGACGCATGGCCGTGCCGGCGTTGCCCAGGAACAGCGGCAGCAGCGTCGCGCCCAGCGAAGGCGGCAGCTGGCCGCCCAGGCCCGTGATGCGCAGCGAGGCGCCGACCGGCTCGATGCCGCAGCCCAGCGCGCGCAGGGCGTCGAGCATCACGCGCGTGTCGTCGGAATCAAGCAGGTCGTGGATCGTGGTGGTGCCGCTGGCGAGCGCGGCCAGCAGCAGCACGCGGTTGGAAATGCTCTTGGAGCCCGGCAGCCGGACTGTGCCGGCGGCGCCCACGAGAGGCGGGAGATCGAGGAAAGCGGTCGAGAACATGTCAGCTGTCCTGCAGGGCCGAGGCGTCGGAACTTGCATTCGGCTTCCAACGCGCGCGCGCCTTGCTGGCGGAGGCGATGGATTGCTCCAGCCCCTGAAGGTCGCCGGCGGTCATCAGCGCTTCGAGAGCGTCGAGCGCCTGGCGAACCGCCCTCGATTGTTGAAGCACCTGCTCGCGATTGGCCAGCAGCACATCGCGCCACATGACCGGATCGCTGGCGGCGATGCGCGAAAAGTCCCGAAAGCCCGGCCCGGCCAGATCCAGGAAGCGGTCGCCTTCGGGCTGCGCGGTCAGCGCATTGATGTACGCGAAGGCCAACAGGTGTGGCAGGTGGCTCACGGCGGCAAAAGCGGCGTCGTGCGCTTCGTGCGTCATGGTGATGACATGGGCGCCGATGCCGCTCCAGACCTGCGAGGCGCGCTGCACGTTCGAGCGCAGCGTGGTCTTGACGGGGGTCAGCACGACCTGGCGGCCAGTGAACAGCGACGCTTCGGCATGCTCGATGCCGGAGACTTCCTTGCCCGCGATCGGATGGGCCGGCACGAAGTTCGCGAATTGCTTTTGCAGGCCGTTGCGCGCGGCTTCGATCACGTCGCCCTTGGTCGAGCCCACGTCCATCACCAGCGTGTCGGCCGAGATGCCGTGGCGGATGGCCTTGAAGGTGGCTTCCGAGGCGGCCACCGGCACGGCCAGCAGCACGATGTCGGCGCCCGACACTGCCAGCAGCGCCGACGGCGCCGCCACGTCGATCACGCCGAGCTGGCGCGCCCGTTCGGTGGTGGAGGGCGACTTGCTGTAGCCCACCACGCGTTTCACCAGCTTCGCGCGCTTGAGCGCGAGCGCAAAGGAGCCGCCCATGAGGCCGCAGCCGATCAATCCCAGTTGCTCGAACATCGCGTCGGTCCGTTCGGCTCAGGCTTTGATCGGGTAGGCGCCGAGCACCTTGTAGAAGGCGCAGAGGCCGCGCAGTTCGGCCAGCGCCGCCGCCACGTTGGGCTGCGAGGGGTGGCCGTCGAGGTCGATGTAGAAGTAGTACTCCCACTGGCCGGTGCGCGCGGGGCGCGACTCGAAGCGCGTCATCGACACGTTGTTGGCCTTCAGGGGCACCAGCAGGTCGTGCACCGCGCCGGGGCGGTTGGGCACCGAGACGATCAGGCTCGTGCAGTCCTTGCCCGAGGCCGGCGGCATGGCCAGCGTCTGCGGCAGGCAGATCACCGAGAAGCGGGTGCGGTTGTACGAATCGTCCTGGATGGCGTGCGCCACGATGTGCAGGCCGAAGCGGGTGGCGGCGCGTTCGCCGGCCAGTGCGGCCCAGGCCGGGTTGGTGGCCGCGAGGCGCGCGCCTTCGGCGTTGCTCGATACGGCGCGCCGCTCGGCGTTGGGCAGGTGCTTGGACAGCCAGGTCTGGCACTGCGCCAGAGCCTGCGGATGGGCCAGCACGGCCTCGACGCCTTCGAGCGAATTGCTGCTGCGCATCAGGTGGTGGCGCACCAGCAGGCTGACTTCGCCGACGACGTGGGTGGGCGAGTGCAGGAACAGGTCGAGCGAGCGCGTGACCACGCCTTCGGTCGAGTTCTCGACACCGACCACGCCGTACTGGGCGCTGCCCGCGGCCGTGGCGTGGAACACTTCGTCGAAGCTGGCGCAGTAGATCAGGTCGGCGGCGCCGCCGAAGTACTCGATGGCGGCTTGCTCGCAGAAGGTGCCCTCGGGGCCGAGCACGGCCACGCGTTGGGGCGATTCGAGTGCCAGGCAGGCCGACATGATCTCGCGCCAGATGGCCGCGACATGGAGGTCCTTGAGCGGACCGCCATTGCTGCTTTGCATCTTGTTGATGACCGCGGCCACGCGGTCAGGGCGGAAGAACGGCGTGCCTTCGCGCTTCTTGACCTCGCCGACCAGCTCGGCCACATGGGCGCGCTCGTTGAGCAGGCTCAGGAGCTGTTGGTCGAGCGAGTCGATCTGCACGCGCAGATCGGCCAGGCTTTCGGAATTGTCGGGGGAGGAGATGGGTGGTGTGGGGGCAGAGGCGGTCATCGGTGCGAGCAACAGGGCATGCGCCTACGCATGCGATCGCTCGAATTCTCTCATGTAGGCCACCAAGGCCTGCACCCCTGCCAGCGGCATGGCGTTGTAGATGCTTGCGCGCATGCCACCGACCGACTTGTGCCCCTTGAGCTGCAGCAGCCCGGCTTCGCGTGCACCGGCCAGGAAGGCTTCGTTGCGGCCCTCGTCAGCCAGGAAGAACGGCACGTTCATGCGCGAGCGGCAGGCTCGGTCGATCCGATTGGCGTAGAAGTCGGAGCCGTCGATGAAGTCGTACAGCAGCCTGGCCTTCTCGATGTTGCGCTGCTCCATGGCAGCGATGCCGGTGAGGTTGCCTTCGGTCTGCTGCAGCAGCCACTGGAACGTGAGCCCTGCCATGTAGATGCCCCAGGTCGGCGGGGTGTTGTACATGGACTGGTTGTCGGCCACGGTCTTGTAGTTGAACGCGCTCGGGCAAATTTCGAGGGCGTGGCCCAGCAGGTCGTCGCGCACGACCACGATGGTCAGGCCGGCTGGGCCGAGGTTCTTCTGGGCGCCGCCGAAGGCCAGGCCGACGCGGCTCCAGTCGACGCTGCGCGAGGCGACGTGCGAAGAAAAATCGATGACCAGCGGCGCCTTGCTGCCGAGCGCGGCCAGGTCAGGCAGTTGCTGGAACTCGACGCCGTTGATGGTCTCGTTGCTGCACACGTGCACATACGAGGCATCGCTGGACAGCTGCCAGCTCGCGGGATCAGGCAGCTTCGTGTGCTGGTTGTCGGCGTTGCTCGCGGCCACGCGGGCGGTGCAGTAACGCTGCGCTTCCTTGTGCGACTTGGCGCTCCAGCTGCCGGTGACGACGAAGTCGGCGGCAGCGCCGCGTGACAGGTTCAACGGCACGATGGCGTTTTCGCCCAAGCCGCCACCCTGCATGAACAGGATGTGAAAGTGCGAGGGGATGGCCAGCAGCGCGCGGATGTCGGCTTCGGCCTGGGTGCAGATGGCACCGAATTCCTTGCCGCGATGGCTCATCTCCATCACGCTCATGCCGCTGCCCTGCCAATCGAGCATTTCGGAAGCGGCGCGTTGCAGCACCGCCTCCGGCATGGCAGCCGGACCGGCCGAAAAATTGTAGGGGCGCTTGCCGGCCGGCGTCTGCTGCTGGGTCACGTTGCTTTACTTCTTGGCGGGAGCCTTGGCAGCGGGTGCCTTGGCGGGAGCTGCTGCACCATCGGTCGGAGCACCGAGGGCCTTGGCGACGTTGGTGTCGAGTGCGCGCATCTTCGGTTCGATGGTGGCGCGGGTTTCGGTCACCAGCTTTTCCGTCAGGGCGGTCTGCATCTTCGGATTCAGCTCCTGGTACTTCTTGCTCAGGGGCGAGTTGATCCAGGCCAGCAGCTGCTTGAGCTCGTCTTCGGTGAAGTTCTGCTCGAGGATGGGCGTCAGGGCGCCCGGGGCGATCTGCACGGCCTTGTCGCGCACGAGCGGATAGGCGTCGTCGAAGTACTTCTTCAGTTCGGCATCAGCGGCCTTGGCGGCGGACTCGCGCTTGGCTTCGGGCACTTGCGTCTGCAGGTACTGCGAACCAGCTTGCGCGATGGGGGCGCTGGACTGCTCGATCAGGCCGCGTGCCAGCGACTCGATGCCGGGGCGCTGGATCTCGATGAACTGCTTGATCAGCGTGGCCTTGTCCTGGGCCATGGCGGCCATGGACGAGCCGGCGAGGGCGGCGGTCAGGAGTGCGAGCTTGAGTTGTTTTTTCACTGAGGATTCTCCGTTGAAGATGTGGAAGTGTCGTCTGCGTCCGGCTCGCCTTCGCCGTTCGCGTCGTTTTCGACGATGCGTTGAAGCCCGCTGAGTTTGGCGCCTTCGTCGAGCCCGATCAGCGTGACGCCTTGCGTCGCCCGACCCAGTTCGCGAATCTCGGCCACACGGGTGCGCACGAGCACACCCTTGTCGGTGATGAGCATGATCTCATCGTCCGCATGAACGAGCGTGGCGGCAACGACCCTGCCGTTGCGCTCACTCTGTTGGATCGCGATCATGCCTTTGGTTCCGCGGCCATGACGGGTGTATTCGGTAATGCTTGTGCGTTTTCCGTAACCATTTTCGGTCGCGGTGAGTACGCTCTGCTGCTCGTCCTCGGCCACCAGCATGGCGATCACGCCCTGGCCCGGCTCCAGCGACATGCCGCGCACGCCGCGGGCGTTGCGGCCCAGCGGGCGGACGTCTTCTTCGTCGAAGCGCACGGCCTTGCCGTTGTCGCTGAACAGCATCACATCGTGCTTGCCGTCGGTGAGTGCCGCGCCGATGAGGTAGTCGCCTTCATCGAGGTTCACGGCAATGATGCCGCCCTTGCGCGGGTTGCTGAATTCGTCGAGTGCGGTCTTCTTGACCGTTCCCATCGAGGTCGCCATGAACACGTACTGGTCGGCGGGGAAGTTGCGCTTTTCGCCGGTGAGGGCGAGGGCGACGTTGATCTTCTCGCCTTCCTGCAGCGGGAACATGTTGACGATGGGGCGTCCGCGCGAGCCGCGCGAACCCGCCGGCACTTCCCACACCTTGAGCCAGTACAGCCGGCCGCGGTTGGAGAAGCACAGGATGTAGTCGTGCGTGTTGGCGATGAAGAGCTGGTCGATCCAGTCGTCTTCCTTCGTGGCCGTGGCCTGCTTGCCGCGGCCGCCGCGCTTCTGGGCGCGGTATTCGCCCAGCGGCTGGCTCTTGATGTAGCCGCTGTGGGAGAGCGTGACGACCATGTCGGTCGGCGTGATCAGGTCTTCGGTCGAGAGGTCGTAGGCGCTGTGCTCGACCAGGCTGCGGCGGGCACCGACCTTCGACTGTCCGAACTCCTGCTTGATCTCACCGAGCTCGTCGCCAATGATGATCGAGACGCGCTCGGGCTTGGCCAGGATGTCGAGCAGGTCGTCGATCTCGGCCATGACGTCCTTGTACTCGGCGACGATCTTGTCCTGCTCGAGGCCGGTCAGGCGTTGCAGGCGCATCTGCAGGATTTCTTGCGCCTGCGTTTCCGACAGGCGGTACAGGCCGTCGCCGCCCATGCCGTACTCGCGCTCGAGGCCTTCGGGGCGGTAGTCGTCGGCGTTGATCACGCCGCCGTCGGCGCGCGAACGCGTGAGCATCTCGCGCACCAGCTTGCTGTCCCAGCTGCGCGTCATGAGCTCGGCCTTGGCGACCGGCGGGGTGGGCGACTCGCGGATGATCCGAATGAATTCGTCGATGTTGGCCAGCGCCACCGCCAGGCCTTCGAGCACATGGCCGCGTTCGCGGGCCTTGCGCAGCGTGAACACCGTGCGGCGCGTGACCACTTCGCGGCGGTGCTGCAGGAAGACCTCGATCAGGTCCTTCAGGTTGCACAGCTTGGGCTGGCCGTCGACCAGCGCCACCATGTTGATGCCGAACGTGTCCTGAAGCTGCGTCTGCTTGTAGAGGTTGTTGAGCACCACCTCAGGCACTTCGCCACGCTTGAGCTCGATCACCAGGCGCATGCCCGACTTGTCGGACTCGTCCTGGATGTGGCTGATGCCTTCGATCTTCTTCTCGTGCACCAGTTCGGCCATGCGCTCCTGCAGCGTCTTCTTGTTGACCTGGTAAGGGAGTTCGTCAACGATGATCGCCTGGCGCTGGCCCCGATCGATGTCCTCGAAGTGGCACTTGGCGCGCATCACGACCTTGCCGCGGCCGGTGCGGTAGCCGTCTTTCACGCCATTGATGCCGTAGATGATGCCGGCAGTGGGGAAATCGGGCGCCGGCACGATCTCCATCAGCTCGTCGATGCTCGCCTGCGGATTGCGCAGCAGGTACAGGCACGCATCCACCACTTCATTCAGGTTGTGCGGCGGGATATTGGTAGCCATGCCGACCGCAATACCGCCTGAGCCATTGACCAGCAAATTCGGCAGCTGGCTGGGCAAAACTTTCGGTTCTTTTTCTGAGCCGTCGTAATTGTCCTGAAAGTCGACGGTTTCCTTGTCGATATCGGCCAGCATTTCATGCGCAATTTTGGCCAGCCGGATTTCCGTATAACGCATTGCGGCCGCGTTGTCGCCGTCGACCGACCCGAAGTTGCCCTGGCCGTCGACCAGCATGTGGCGCATCGAGAAGTCCTGGGCCAAGCGGACGATGGTGTCGTAGACCGACTGGTCCCCGTGCGGGTGGTACTTACCGATCACGTCGCCGACGATACGGGCCGACTTCTTGTACGGCCGGTTCCAGTCGTTGTTGAGTTCGTGCATCGCGTACAGCACGCGCCGGTGCACCGGCTTGAGGCCGTCGCGGGCGTCGGGAAGCGCCCGGCCAACGATCACGCTCATGGCGTAATCGAGGTAGCTGCTGCGCATTTCCTCTTCGAGACTGATGGGCAGGGTTTCTTTGGCGAAGGAGGTCATGAGCAAGAGGCTGGCGGCAGGAAGGCGAAATTTTACGCTGTGAGGGGTGTCGCACCGCCGCAACACAAGGGCTCTATTCCGCCTCCGTCCTACGCTTCAGGGGCGTCCAGCGGCCTGTTTGTCAAAGACCCTATGGCACAATCGTCTCAACGTTTTGGGTGGTGGTCACTTAAAGCGTCCTTGATTCGCAGCGCGGCTGCGGCTTTTTCCCCAAGAGGAGAACCATGAAGAAACTGAATAAAGTGGCGATGATGTTTGCAGTCGCTGCGCTCGCCACTGCCGCCGGCGCGCAGACCCGTGTCACCGCTGCGAACGGCGGTCCTACGATCGACAACTGGCAAAACGGCACCGGCGAACTCGTCTGGAAGAACGGCACGAACGAACTGTGCTGGCGCGATGCCAACTGGACGCCCGCAACGGCTGCCGCCGGTTGCGACGGCGCTCTGGTTCCGGCTGCTCCGGCTGCTGTGGCTCCCACGCCTGCTGCTCCGGTCGCTCCGCGTCCCGCGCAAGTCGCCGCTTCGAAGGTCACCTTCGCTGCTGACGCCTTCTTCGACTTCGACAAGTCGGTGCTGAAGCCCGAAGGTCGCGCCAAGCTGACCGACTTGGTCGAGAAGATCCGTGGCGTGAACCTGGAAGTCATCATCGCTGTGGGTCATACCGACTCCATCGGTACCGACGCCTACAACCAGCGTCTGTCGGTGCGTCGCGCCGAAGCCGTCAAGGCCTTCCTGGTCTCGAAGGGCATCGAACGCAACCGCGTCTACACCGAAGGCAAGGGCGAGAAGCAGCCTGTGGCTGACAACCGCACCAAGGAAGGCCGCGCCAAGAACCGTCGCGTGGAAATCGAAGTGGTTGGCACCCGCGCCAACTGATCGATCGATTCCGTCGACGAATGAAAACCCCGCCTCGGCGGGGTTTTTTTATGCCTGGTGAATTTGTGCCGGGCTCGATCCAGACCCATTGCTTTCGAGTCGGGCTTTGCTCGCTTCATAATTGCCGTATGACAGAAAACGTGAATGCAGACCCGGCCGAACTGGCCAAGTTTTCGGAACTCGCGCACCGATGGTGGGATTTGGAGAGCGAATTCCGCCCGTTGCATGAAATCAATCCATTGCGACTCGAATGGATTGACGGTATTGCGCCTATTTCGGGCCAACGTGTGGTCGATATCGGCTGTGGCGGCGGCATCCTGGCCGATTCGATGGCGCGCAAGGGCGCCGACGTCCTGGGCATTGACCTAGCGACCAAGGCGCTCAAGGTCGCCCAGCTGCATGCGCTCGAAGCCGGGACGCGCGGCGTCAAGTATCGCGAAGTCAGTGCCGAGGCTGTGGCGGCCGAGCAGCCTGACAGCTTCGACGTCGTCACCTGCATGGAAATGCTGGAGCACGTGCCCGATCCGGCGTCCGTGATCCAGGCCTGTGCCACGCTGGTAAAGCCTGGCGGCTGGGTGTTCTTCTCGACCATCAACCGCAACCTGAAATCCTTCATGTTGGCGATCGTGGGCGCGGAGTACGTCCTGGGCATGCTGCCGCGCGGCACGCACGAGTACCCCAAGCTGATCCGTCCCAGCGAACTGGCCGGCTATTGCCGTGCCGCCCGCCTGGACCTGCGCCATACGCGCGGCATGGAATACAACCCGCTCACCCGACGCTACTGGCTCAGCGCCGACACGAGCGTCAACTACCTGTTCGCGACCCAGAAGCCGGCGCTGCCGGAGGCGCACCGATGAAGATCGGGGGCACGACGACCCAGGCCATCCTGTTCGACCTCGACGGCACGCTGATCGACAGCGCGCCCGACCTCGGCGCCGCCGCCGACAAGATGCGCACCGACCGTGGCCTGGCCTCGTATCCGCTGG
The DNA here is from genome assembly GCF_001426505.1 of Variovorax sp. Root473. Classification (GTDB taxonomy): domain Bacteria; phylum Pseudomonadota; class Gammaproteobacteria; order Burkholderiales; family Burkholderiaceae_C; genus Variovorax. The sequence goes on along the minus strand of NZ_LMEV01000018.1, from coordinate 1,241 downwards.
AGCGCTATCGCCCGCTGGCCGGCGCCGGCGCCAGGGGCATGCTCGGCGTGGCGTTCGACATCACCCCCGACGCCCCGGAGTTCGATGCACTGCGAGAGGAGTTCTACGTCGCCTACGAGCGCCGCATGCTGCTCAACACCCTCGTGTTCGACGGCGTGACGCCCCTGATCGAGGCGCTTCGCGAGCGCGGGTTTCGTTGGGGTGTGGTCACCAACAAGTCGGCCCGCTTCACCGATCCACTGACCGCTGCAATGCCGCTCTTCGCGACCGCGGGTGCCATCGTGAGTGGCGACACCACGCCGTTCTCAAAGCCGCACCCCGAGCCGTTGCACGAGGCGGCGCGCCGCCTGGGCGTGGCGTCCGAGGCCTGCATCTACGTGGGTGACGACGAGCGCGACATCATCGCGGGCCGTGCCGCCGGCATGCGAACGGTCGCCGCTACCTACGGCTACATGGGCTCGGATGCCGATTCGACCCTGTGGCGGGCCGATGCTTCAATCTCTTCACCCCTGGAGCTCTTGAAGTTGCTCAATAACGCCTAAAATGGGTCGCTTGGGGCTGCACTGGTTTCGACGTGGGTTCGGAGTCGCAGCGGGGCATGTCGAGCTGAATGCGCTCGTAAAACAGATTCAAACAAACTAACTGCAAACGACGAACGTTTCGCACTCGCTGCTTAATTGCCAGTGAGCCTTGCAACAGTTGGCCGATGGGCTGGGCAAGGGGGTCTGGAGCAATCCTGACCTCCCGGCTGCAAGGATAATTACATGGGCTGGCTCCGATCCGGGTACCTTGGGTCGGGGCGAGAAAATAGGGTACTGGCGTCCGGTTTAGCGTGTGACTGCGCGACTCCGGAAGCGAGACTTAAATCAGATCACTAAACATGTAGAACTGCGCGATAAAGGCTTGCGGACGGGGGTTCAAATCCCCCCAGCTCCACCATATTCCTATGGCTAAGTCCAAGTAAATCAAGGACTTAGCGACTGGACATCCGTCCAGCACCGTCACATTCCGTCCATCGGCTCACTCATTTTTCACACGCGAATCGGTCGCTTCGGGTGCTGGCGGTAGGCCCGGCAAAGGCTGATGGCCGTACCTCGCTGGAGGCCGATCGAAGCCCAGCGCCACACCCTGCTCGACCCACCGCCCATAGTGGCGCGTCACCATCTCGGTCGTCTTGTGTGTTGACGCCGACCGGAAACTGAGCCAGTTCTGCGGGTAGTGCCGAAGTAAAAGTGAGCCAG
>NZ_LMEV01000017.1:1729298-1989815 GCF_001426505.1 Variovorax sp. Root473 | reverse complement strand
CCAGTCTCTCAAAACCACTCCGGGTGAACACCCGCAACAACCTATTGAAGCTTCACACCTAGCTATCGCGGGCCAGAGGGTCGTGCGAAGGGATCATCAACTTTTGTGATGGCCGCGCATCAGCAATCGGTATTTGTTGTGCGGCGGCGTTGCCTGCGACAGTTCTCCCGACGGTGCACAGGCACCTGCCACAAGGAGACAACTTGCCCTCACTCTCACCCGAGATCGCCAATGTTGGCGAACTCGCATCCCGCGCCGCCCGCCTGCATGCCCGGCAGATCGCGGTGACCACGCCGCAGCGCGCCTGCACCTACGAACAGCTCGACCGTCGCGCGAACCGCCTGGCCAATGCCCTGCGCGGGCTGGGCCTACAGCGCGGCGACCGTGTCGGCGTGTACCTGCCCAACTGCATCGAGATCGTCGAGCTGGAACTGGCTTGCTACAAGGCCGCGCTCGTGAAGGCACCGATGAACGCGCGGCTCGCCCCCGTCGAGGTGACCGAGGTCATCGCGAACAGCGACGCCGCGCTGATCGTCACCACCGCCGCGCGCGCCGAGACCTTTCTGCCGCTGCTGAAGGGCGCGGCCCCGAAGCTGCTGCTGCTCGATGCGGCCGAAGGTACGCCCGCTTCCTACGAAGGCCAGCTGGCCCTCGCAAGCGACGCCTTCACCTCGGAGCGCGTGCGTGCCGACGAGCTGGCCGTGCTGCACTACACCTCCGGCTCCAGCGGCGTGCTCAAGGCCGCGATGCAGACCTTCGGCAACCGGCTGGCCCAGTTGCGCAAGTTCCTGTCGCGCAGCGAAGGCCTGCGTCCCGGCGACCTGCTGGGGCTGGTGGGGCCGATCACGCACGCCTCGGGCATGCAGATCGTGCCGGCGCTGTGCAGTGGCGCGACCATCCGCCTGTTCACCGGCTTCGAGCCCGGGCGCTTCCTCGACGACATGAAGAAGGAGCGCGTGACCCACACCTTCATGGTGCCCACCATGATCAACATGCTGCTGGCCGAGCTGCAGGGCCGCTACCGCCCGCTGCCCGATCTGCATCGCCTGGGCTACGGCGCCGCGCCGATGGCGCCCGCGCGGATCATGCAGGCGATGGATGTGTTCGGCCCGGTGCTCTCGCAAGGCTACGGCGCGGGCGAGACCACCTCGGGCGTGTGCGGCCTCTCGGTGGAAGACCACCTGTTCGCGCGCGCCGCCATGCCCGAGCGGCTGGCCTCGTGCGGCCGGCCGTTCCTCGAGTCGCTGGTGGAGATCGTCGACGACGAGGGCCAGCCGGTCGCGCCTGGCGAAGTGGGAGAGATCGTGGTGAGCGGCGAGGACGTGTTCGCCGGCTACTGGCGCGCGCCCGAGCTCACGGCCGAGGTGCTCAAGGACGGCCGCTACCACACGGGTGACCTCGCGCGCGCCGACGACGAGGGCTACATCTACATCGTCGATCGCAAGAAGGACATGGTCATCAGCGGCGGCTTCAACGTGTACCCGTCGGAGGTCGAGGCCGTGCTGTACCAGCACGCGGCCGTGGCCGAGGCCTGCGTGTTCAGCGTGCCTGACGACAAGTGGGGTGAGGCCGTGGCCGCGCACATCGTGCTGAAGCCGGGCGCCTCGCCCGACACGGCCGGGCTCGACGACTTCTGCGCCGCACGCCTCGCGGGCTTCAAGCGGCCGCGCCGCATCGAGTTCGTCGAGTCGCTGCTGAAGAACGCCAACGGCAAGGTCGCACGCAAGGCGATCCAGACGCCGTACTGGGCCGGCCAGGCGCGGCGCGTCAACTGAAAGAGAACGACATGGACACCACGCTGACACCTTCCGCCGCAGCCACCGAGGCCTCGGCGATCCGCGCGCCGCTGTTCGACGGCCCCTTCGAGGGTTCGCCGCGCGCGGCCGGGCTGATCGCCCGCATCGGTGACTTCCTGAACGGCGAACTGGCCGACCTGGTGCGCGAGAAAGGCATCGATCACGAGCATGCGCCCGACAAGGAAACGCTGCGCCACGTCTGGCGCCGTTCGCACGCGATGGGCTTCTACGGCATGACGCTGCCCCAGGCCATGGGCGGGCTCGGCCTGTCGCTGCTCGACCATGTGCTGGTAAAGGAATCGATCTACGCGAGCGGCTCGCCGCTCGCGCCGCATGTGTTCGGCGAACTCAGCGGGCCGCCGCGCGTGGGTGCGCTCGCCAAGTTCGCCACGCCGCAGCAGCTGGCGAACTTCATCCGGCCCGTGGCGCAGGCGGAGAAAGCGATCTGCTTTGCGCTCACCGAGGCCGAGGCCGGCTCCGATGCCGGGGCGGTGCAGACGACGGCGCGGCGCGAGGGCGACGTGTACGTGCTCGACGGGCGCAAGCGCTTCATCTCGGGCTCGCCCTTTGCCGACTTCGCGGTGCTCATGGCGTCCACCTCGGACGACCCGGCGCGCCGCGAGGTGACGGCCTTCTTCGTCGACCTCACGCAGCCGGGCGTCGAGGTGCAATCGGGCTACAAGACCATGGCCGGCCAGTCGACCACCGGCGACATCGTCCTTACCGGCTGCCGCGTGCCGGCCGCGAACCTCATCGGCGAACCGGGCAAGGGGCTGGCGCTGGCGCTGGGCCGCATCACGGTCAACCGGCTGCTGCATTGCCCCGGCATGGTGGGGCTGGCGACCGTGGCACTGAAGGATGCACGCGACTACGCGCGCACGCGCCGCCAGTTCGGCCGCGCCATCGCGCAGTTCCAGGCGATCCAGCATTCGCTGGCCGACATGGCGACGCAGCTGTGCGCGGCGCGTGCGCTGATGCTGTCGACCGCGCGGCAGATCGACGCCGGCGGCGATCCACGTGCCGAGGCCTCGATGGCCAAGCTGTTCTGCTCGGAGGCCGCGTTCCGCGTGGCCGATGCAGCGGTGCAGATCCACGGCGGCGAAGGCATCGTGCAGGGGCGGCGCGTGGAGTTCCTGTTCCGCATGCTGCGCATGTACCGCGTGCTCACGGGCACCAGCGAAATCCAGAAGAACATCATCGCGCGCGAGCTGATCGGCGACGCAGCCTGAGACCGAACCAGACCATCCGGAGACAAGACAAGCCATGACGCTCATCAATGCCCATCGCCGCGCGCTGTGCGGCGCGATCGCTGCCTCGGCCCTGCTGCCAGCCATTGCTCGCGCAGCCGGCGCCGCCACCCCCGCCGCCTGGCGGCCGACCCGCCCCGTCAAGTGGATCGTGCCGTACCTCGCCGGCACCGGCCCGGACAACGGCGCGCGCATCCTCGCGGAAGCGGTCGGTCCCTTGCTGGGGCAGCCCGTCATCATCGAGAACCGCGGCGGCGCGGCCGGCAACATCGGCGCGCGCCAGGTCGCGCGCGCCGCGCCCGACGGCTACACCTGGATCTACTCGGCCGCGCCCATGGCCGCCAACATGCGCATGCAGCAGAACCCGGGCTACGACGCCGTGAAGGACTTCCGCCACATCATGCGGCTCACCAACTCCGACGTGCTGCTGGTGGTGAACCCGGCCTCGGGCATCCAGACGCTGCAGGAGCTGGTGGCGCGTGCAAAAGCAAACCCCGGCAAGCTCGACTACGCCTCGGGCGGCGTCGGCACGCCCTCCCACCTGGGCGTGGAGCTGTTCCTGCACGCAGCGGGCGCGCAGGCCACGCACGTGCCGTACAAGGGTGCATCGGAACTCGTCAACGCCGTGCTGGGCAACCAGGTGAGCTTCGGCATGCCGATCTTCTCGGTGGCGTTTCCGCACGTGCAGGGCGGCAAGTTGCGCGCACTCGGCGTGGCCGGCAGCAAGCGCAACGCGTCCTTGCCGCAGGTGCAGACGCTGGCCGAACTGGGCTTGCGCGGTGTGGAACTCACGTCGTGGGGCGGCGTCTCGGTGCCGGCAGGCACGCCCGACGCCATCGCTGCGCGGCTTTACGAAGTGTTCAGCCAGGCGCTGAAGCAGCCGGCCGTGATCACTGCGCTGACCGAGCTGGGCAGCGAGGTGAGCCCCTCGACACCCGAGGCCTACGTGCAGGCCTTCGCGAGCGAGATCGAACTCACCGAACGGATGATGAAGACCGCGAAGCTGCAGCCTTTGTAAGGCTCAGAGCACGAACCAGCCGACGGCCACGTAGTGGCTCGCGGTGCCCGCCAGCACGAACAGGTGCCAGGCGCCGTGCGCGTGGCGCAGCCCCAGCCGGTTGCGATAGAACACCGTGCCCACCGTGTAGAGCACGCCGCCCGCGACCAGCCACGCCAGCCCCGTGGCGTGCAGCTTGGCCGCCAGCGGCGCGGCGGCCAGCACGCCGAGCCAGCCCATGCCGATGTACAGCGGCAGCGAGGGCTTCTTTTCTGCGCCGACGCTTGCGGGTTTCAGTTCGCGCCAGATGCCGAAGCACGCCGCGCTCCAGATCGCCGCGAGCAGCAGCCAGCCCCACGGGCCTTGCAGCGTGACGAGCGCGAAGGGCGTGTAGGTGCCCGCGATGAGCAGGAAGATCGCGCAGTGGTCGGCGCGCTCCCACAGGCGTTTGCTGCGCCCGCGCGTGCTGTGAAAGAGCGTCGAGGCCGCGTACAGCGCCACGGCCGACAGCGAGAACACCAGGCCTCCCGCGATGCGCGCCGGATCGCCGGTGGGCAGTGTCTTGGCGAGCAGCAATGCGGCCGCCGGCAGCGCGAGCAGCAGGCCGAACAGGTGGCTGTAGCCGTTGAGTCGTTCGCCGGGGTACATGGATTGGAATGAAAGAGAGGGCGTCGGGCGCACGCGGATGCTAGAGAGCGGCCGTGACTGCGCCGTGACCGGGCAACCTCTCTGAATCTCTGTTTCAACTGTGTACATCCGGCGGCCGGATGCGTTCCCGATACCCATCGGCCGAGCAGATGGGCGCGCGGCCGGGCGACTTCGCGAAGCTGCAGGCGCTGGCAGGAACGGCCAACTAACCGGCGCGCTGCCGGTAGCCACGCGGTGTGCTGCCGGTCCACGTGCGAAAGGCACGGTGAAAGGCCGGCGTGTTGTCGAAGCCGACCGAGGCCGCGATGCGGTCGATCGGCTCGCGCGTCTTCACGAGGCGCTGGATCGCGAGGTCGCGCCGCACTTCTTCCTTCAGCGCGCGAAAGCTCGTGCCCTCGGCCGCGAGCTGGCGCGACAGCGCGCGCGCCGACATGTGCACCGCCCGCGCCGCCGCGCCCAGCGTGGCGTCCGAGGCGAGGTGCGCGGCGACGAACTCGCGCACCGTGGCGCTGGTGGTGTCGTGGTCGAAGGTGACGAAGATCCAGTCGTCGGGCGCGCGGCGCACGAAGTCCAGCAGCTCGGCGCGCGTGCGCTGGAAGGTCTGGCGCAGGACCGGTTCGGCAAAACGCACGGACGAGGTGTCCTGCTCGAACTGCAGCGGGCCGGGGAACAGGTTGGCGTACTCGTCGAAGCGCGCCGGGCGCGGGAACGCAAAGCCGACGCCCAGCACCGGCAGCTGCCGCCCCATGAGCCACGAGGCCACGCCGTGGATCAGCTTGACCATCAGCGCATGGCCGAAGGGCGTGGTGGGCCGCGCGGCGGCTTCCGGGTGTGGCGCGATGGTGATCGTGGCCACGCCATGGGCGCGCGTCATGCGCAGGCGGTGGTCGTCCAGCAGCAGGTTCCAGAAGCGCGTGAAGCGGTACATGGCGACCATGAGCGAGGGCGCGTCGAGCAGGCTGAGCCCGAGGTACTTGAGCGCGCCCGCGCGGATCGGTCGCGACCACAGGCCCAGCATCTCGTCGCCCATGAAGAGCGACACGCACTCGTACATGCGCACGAACTGCTCGCGCGTGACGCGCGCGCCTTCCTGGCGCAGCAGCTGCGGCGAGATGCCGGCCTGCGCGGCCAGCGCGTCGATGTCCCGCGGGCTGAGCTGGCGACGTGCACCGCTCAGCAGGTGCTGCAGGAAGCTGACGGCGACGGTGGCGCGCTCGGGTGGCATTACGGGAAGAACGGTTGGCGGATTCTGCAAATGAACGGGCGTGATCTGCAAGCAATGGCGCCGCGCCCAGGGCTATCGTAGCCCTGAAGCGCCACATGTCCGTGGCGGAACCCGCAATAACCAAGGAGCCCTGCCGTGATCGAACGGAACGTCACCCTGCACATGGACGAAGAGGTCGCCGTCGTGACCCTGAACCGTCCCGCCAAGCGCAACGCGATCGACGAGGCCACGCTGGCCGCGCTGGACGCCGTGTTCTCCGCACTGCCGCGCGAGGCCAAGGCCGTGGTGCTGACCGGCGCGGGGCCGCATTTCTGTGCCGGGCTCGACCTCAAGGAGCATCACGACAAGGAGCGCACGGCGGTCGACTTCATGCGCGTGTGCCAGCGCTGGCACAGCACCTTCGACAAGATCCAGTACGGCGGCATTCCGGTGGTCGCGGCGCTGCACGGCGCGGTGGTCGGCGGCGGACTCGAACTGGCGGCGGCCACGCACGTGCGCGTGGCCGACCCGTCGACCTACTTCGCACTGCCCGAAGGGCAGAAAGGCATCTTCACCGGCGGCGGCGCCACGGTGCGCGTGGCGCGCATCATCACGCCGGGGCGCATGGTCGAGATGATGCTCACCGGCCGCGTGCTCGACGCCCGCGCCGGCAAGACGCTGGGCCTGGCGCACGAGATCGCCGCGCCCGGCGAGAGCCTGCGTGCCGCGATGGTGCTGGCCAAGCGCGTGGCGAAGAACGCGGCGCTGTCGAACTACGCGATGGTGACGTCGATCAGCCGCATCGCCGACATGTCCGCCACCGATGGCATGTTTGCCGAGTCGCTGATGGCGGCGGTGGTGCAGACCGGCGGGGAAGTGCAGACGCGGCTGGGGGCGTTCGTCGACAAGTCGCTCGCGAAGGTCACGCCTGAGCAAGTGGTGGGCTGAAGCCCGGCATCAAACGTCGAAGGCGCGCTGCAGTTCGATCGACAGCATGCCGGCCAGCGCCTCGCGCTGCGGCGCGGGGCGCCAGAAGCTGCGCGTGAGGGCGCCGGTCGATTCCCATTCGGGATGGTTGCGCGCAGGCTGCACGGCACGCACGGCGCCGGCGGCGGCGCGCATGAGCGTGTCGTCCTCGGCCGCCGACGGGGCCTCGGCCCGGATGCGCTCGACGGCCGCATGGCCGCGCCGTTCCAGCGCCTGTGCAAGCTGCAGCTGCCACGCCGCGAGCGTGAAGAGCACGCTGTCTTCGACCGTGAGCTCGTGCATGTCGCGCAGCTTGTTGGCCAGCTTGCGCCCCAGCGGGCCCCAGCCCTGCGACACCGCGCCGCCGATGGCGCCGCCCAATGCTGCGCCGGCGCCCAATGACAGGCCCGCCACCGCGAGGTCGGCCACCACGCCCACGGCGGCGCCGATGACCGCGCCCTTGCCCAGGCGCAGGCCCGCGTCCTTCATCGCCTCGGGGTTGAAGAAGTCGAGCGTCCAGCGGCCTTCGATGATCGGTAGCGGTGCCTCGTCGGCGTCGTCCTGGCGAAAGCCGTAGAGCGCGAGCAGGTCATCGGTGCAGCGCTGGGCCTTGTCGAACACGTCCTTCTGCACGCCAGCGATGAGTGCCTGCCGGCGCGTGGCGTCGGCGAACTCGGCGGCGGGCACGGTGCGGCGGATCGATGCGGCATCGACCAGCAGGTCCGCGATGCGCGTGCAGGCCGACTGCCGGCGCGCGCCGGCCTCGGCGTCGAGGGCGTCGACCACCCCGCGCAGCACGTCGCGACGGTCGCGCAGCAGCGTGGCGAGGTCGTTGTAGAGGTCGTGCTCGGCGCCCACGAACGGTGCCGCCGCATCGAAGCGCACCTGCACATGCAGGCCGTAGGCCGAGAGCAGCTCTTTCCAGGCCGGCTCGCGGCTGGCGGCGTCGCGCACGAAGTTGAGCACCGGCAGCACCGGGCGCGCGCAGGAGTTCAGCAACTCGATCTCGTCGCGGAACTTGGGCAGCACCGGCTCGCGCACGTCGATCACGAGAAAGGCCGCGTCGATGTCGAGCATCGCGCGCAGCACCTTGGCCTCCTGCTCGAACACGCCGTGCGCCTCGGGGCCCTGCAGGAAGCGGCGGATGCGTTCGGGCGGCGTGTCCTGTGCGGCGGCATCGAGGCCGGCCAGATGCTCGCGCAATGCGACCGCGTCTTCGAGGCCCGGCGTGTCGAAGAAGCGCACGGCCGGCTGGCCGTTCACCTCGAGATCGACCGACTCGACATGGCGCGTGGTGCCCGGGCGCTGCGACACCTCGCCGAAAGTCACGCGCCGCGTGAGCGTGCGCAGCAGCGACGTCTTGCCCGCGTTGGTGTGGCCGACGACGGCGATGCGGATCGGGGACGTCATGCGGTGGCGGTGCCTTCCTGGAAGACGGCATCGAGTTGGTCGCTCGCCACGATGTGGGCGAGCCCGGCGTCGCGCAGCCAGTCGCGCCAGCGTTGGGTGGCGGCGGCGTTCGGCGCATCGGCCAGCCAGAGGCGGCATTCACCGCAATGCATCAGCACCTCGCGCAGGAAGCGCTCGGTGCCGCGGTCGGGGCTCGACGCGGCATGGCAGACCAGCAGCACGCTGCGCGGGTGAGCCTGCGCGAGCTGGTCGAGCAGCGCACGGCGCGCCGGGGCGCTGCCGTCGATGCGATGGACCTGTGCGGCCGATGCCGGCAAGCCGGCGGGCGGCCAGGGCACGTCGGGCGGCAGTTCGAAGCCGACGACGAACAGGCCATCGTGCTGCTCGGAAGCCGGCAGGCCGGCGGGCGCCGCGGGGTGTGCGCGGCCCGGGTCGGCATCGACGATGGCGGGCGGCGCCAGCGCGGCGAAGCGGGCCAGCAGCTTGCGGTAGTAGGGCGCCTGCCAGTCGGGCTGAAGGGCTGGGCGGCGGTGGCGGCAGACAGCGGCGCTCAGCAGCACCAGCGCCAGGCGCGGCAGCAGGCCGTAGACCGCGATGCAGCCGGTGAGCCACAGTGCCCAGGTGCGTTGGGCAGATGCGACTGGGGCGGCGGATTGCACCGTGGCCGCATCGGGCACGGGAAAGCCGAACTGCGCCGGCAGCCAACCCAGCGCCTGCACCACGCGCACGAAAAAAGCCGGTTCGAGGATCGTCGTTTCCCAGCTCAGCGTGTAGCTGCGAAAGGCAAGGGCGAACAGCATCGCTGCCAGCACCACGGCGAACGACAGCGCCCAGATGCCATGGCTCACGAGTCCGAAGGCCCACGGCAGCAGGCGCGCGCGCGTGAGCAGTCCCGTGGCTGCGCGCACCAGCAGCGGCGCCTGCCCGCGCTGGCCACCCGCCACGCGCGCCGTGAGCGTCAGCCACAGCCAGCCCAGCGAGGCTGTGCCGAAAGTGCCCGAGGGCAGCCACAGGCCGACCAGCCACAACAGCAACGTGAGCGCGTGCAGGCCCAACAGACTGACGAGCGCGACGATCACGTTGATGTGGCGGTCGTTGACGCCGATCACCTGACCCGCGAGGCCCAGCCCTGCGATCACGACCAACGCCACCAATGCCATCAGCACCCACGGTGCCCATTGACGGCCGCGTGCGAGCTCAGCCTGCAGGCCCATGCGCTCGCCCAATTGGTGGGCGCGTTCAATGATTCGGGAGTGGCCGTCGGCGCTGCGCGAGGTTGCGGTGCGCAGGGCCGACGCGTCGTCGAGCGGCCCGTGCTGTTCGGTCCATCGGACCGCTTCGGTGATCACCGCATCCGGAAAAGCAGGCTCGCGCAGTGCGGTGGTGGTCAACAGAGTCCCTTCTTCTTCGCCAATGACGCCCCGGCGCAGGAAAGCAGGGGCGGGGCGCGCAAATTATGCCCGGCGCATGACGAGGCCCGTCCACGGACAACGGGGCCGCGAACGGCCCCGTTGCGCTGCGCGTGCAGCCAGAAGAAAGGACGCGCGGTCGGTGGTTTTCAGCGCAGGCCGAAGAACGACAGCACGGCCACGACGACCACGACCAGACCGACGATGTAGATGATGGAATTCACGCGAGGGCTCCTTGTGGTTGGCGATGACCCAGCATCGGGCGCCCGCCGGCGCGCGGGTGTCGGCGGGGGGCGGCGCGTGCTGTAGGACTTGCGAAGCGCGAGAGCGGCGACAAATGCCCGGTGAGCGCGTCGCCTGGTGAGTGCGTGGCGCTGTCTAACTTTGCTTCGGCGGCAGCGCCTGCTCGAGCAGCCACAGCATGGCGGCCCGCACCTTGCCGGCATCGGCGCCGGCATCGATTTCCAGGGCCGCGCGGTCGAAGGCAGCCGACAGCAGGCGGGCGAGGGCGTCGAGCGACACCTCGCCGCGTCCCATCCCGGCGCGCGCCAGCCCCTGGCGCAATGAATTTGCCGATGTGGCGTCGTCCATCGACATCATTTCAGCCATGCCCAGCACGGCCGGCCCGTCGATCAGCAGCAGCCGGGTGCGGCCTGGCACCGTCATCGCTTTCAGATAGGTCTCGCTGCCCAGGAGCAGGGCTTCGCGCGGGCCGAGCTCGTCCGGCGTGGCCGCGTCGATGTCGGCCGCGACCGCCTGCGCCTCGCGCAGCAGCACCTGGCGGAACAGGTCGCGCTTGTCGTTGAAGTGGTGGTACAGCGCGCCACGCGTGATGCCGGCGGCCATGGCGATCTCGGGCGTCGAGGTGTCGCCGTAGCCCTTGCCGACGAAGAGCGTGCGGGCCGCCTCGGTCAGCGCGAGGCGGGTGGTTTCGGTGCGTTCGCGGTTGGTGCGTGACGGGGTTTTGGCCATGCCCCTAATTTACATGCAGTCTGTTTGTAGATTAATATTTAACTTACAGTCAGTTTGTATGTTTTATCCACGAAGGAGCCACCCCATGAAAGTGACAAGCTATTACCCGGTGATCATGACCAACGACGTGGCCGGCACCGCGGCCTTCTACCAGGCGCATTTCGGGTTTGCGTCGCTGTTCACGACCGACTGGTATGTGCACCTGCAGCTGACGGACGATGCCTCGGTGAACCTTGCCGTGCTCGACGGCGCGCACCAGACCATTCCCGTCGAAGCGCGCGGACAGGTGGCAGGCGGGCTGCTGCTGAACTTCGAAGTGGACGACCCCGACGCGGTGCACGAGCGGCTGAAGGCGGCCGGCCTGCCGATCCTGCTGTCGCTGCGCGACGAGGCCTTCGGCCAGCGCCACTTCATCACGCGCGACCCGAACGGCGTGCTGATCGACATCATCAAGCCGATCCCGCCGTCGGGTGAATTCGCCGCACAGTACGAGGCCGGCGCGTTGCCGACCTGAGGCCCGCTCAGGCGCGCAGGGCTTCGTCTTCTTCCAGACCGTCGCCCAGGAAGCCGCCGCTCTGGTGCGCCCACAGCCGCGCGTACAGGCCGCCCTGGGCCATCAGCGTGCGGTGGTCGCCTTCCTCGACCACGCGGCCTTCGTCGAGCACGATGAGCCGGTCCATCGCGGCGATGGTCGAGAGCCGGTGCGCGATGGCAATCACGGTCTTGCCTTCCATCAGCGTGTACAGGCTCTGCTGAATGGCGGCCTCGACCTCGGAGTCGAGCGCGCTCGTGGCTTCATCGAGCAGCAGGATCGGCGCGTCCTTCAGCATCACGCGCGCGATGGCCACGCGCTGGCGCTGGCCGCCCGAGAGCTTCACGCCGCGCTCGCCCACATGTGCCTCGTAGCCGCGCCGGCCGCCCGCATCGCCCAGCGTCTGGATGAAATCGTGCGCCTCGGCGCGCTTCGCAGCCGCTTCGATCTGCGCCAGCGTGGCGTCGGGCCGGCCATAGGCGATGTTGTCGGCCACCGAGCGGTGCATCAGCGAGGTGTCCTGCGTCACCATGCCGATGTGCATGCGCAGCGAATCCTGCGTGACCTTCGAGATGTCCTGCCCGTCGATGAGGATGCGTCCGCTTTCCAGGTCGTGGAAGCGCAGCAGCAGGTTCACCAGCGTCGACTTGCCCGCGCCCGACCGGCCCACGAGGCCGATCTTCTCGCCGGGCCTCACCACGAGGTTCAGGTCGTCGATCACGCGGCGGCCCGCGTCGCCGTAACGGAAGCTCGTCTGCTCGAAGCGCACCTCGCCGTGCGGCACGTCGAGCACCGTGGCGTCGGGCGCGTCCAGCACCGTGCGCGGGCGCGACAGCGTCTTCATGCCGTCCTGCACCGTGCCGATGTTCTCGAACAGGCTGGTCATCTCCCACATGATCCAGTGCGACATGCCCTGCAGCCGCAGCGCCATCGCCGTGGCGGCGGCCACCGCGCCCACGCCCACCGTGCCGTGCGACCACAGCCACAGCGCCATGCCCGCCATGCCGGCCGTGAGGCCCATGCTCAGCGTGTGGTTGACGATCTCGAAGGCGCTCACCAGCCGCATCTGGCCATAGCCCGTCTTCATGAACTCGCGCATCGCGTCGCGCGCAAAGCCGGCCTCGCGCTGCGTGTGCGAGAACAGCTTGACGGTCGCGATGTTGGTGTAGGCGTCGGTCACGCGCCCGGTCATGAGCGCACGCGCATCGGCCTGCGCCTTGCCGACCTGGCCCAGGCGCGGCACGAAGTAGACGAGGGCGCAGATGTACAGCACCAGCCAGATCACAAACGGCCACACCAGCTGCGCGTCGAGCACGCCCACCAGGATGATCATCGTGGCCACGTACACCCCCATGGCCACGAGCACGTCGGCCAGCACGAACACGGTTTCGCGCACGGCGAGGGCAGTCTGCATCACCTTGGCCGTGATGCGGCCCGCGAACTCGTCCTGGTAGAAGGCCATGCTCTGGCCCAGCATCAGGCGGTGGAAGTTCCAGCGCAGGCGCATCGGCAGGTTCACCGCGAGCGTCTGGTGCTTCACGATGGTCTGCAGCGCCACCACGCCGATGCTGATCACCAGGAACGCGGCGAGCCACATGAGCGTGTCGCCGCGCTCGGCCCACAGCGTCGATGGTGCCTGCGGGCCCAGCCAGTCGACGATGCGCCCGAGGATCGCGAACAGCGCGGCCTCGAAGATCGACATCACCGCGGTGAGCATCGCCATCGCGGCGATCTTGCCGCGCACGCCATGCGTGCAGGCCCACAGGAAGGCAAAGAAGCCCTGGGGCGGCAATGCGGGTTCGGCGGCGGGGTACGGGGGAAGGAGTTTTTCGAAAAAGCGGAACAAGGAAGCGGTCTCCAGGAGAGCCTTCGAATGTAGCCCTGCCTGCATGACCTTGCCCCGAAAAGGTGCGTTCGCGGCCGCGGCCTTCAGTCACCCTTCAGCCGCGCCGCGGCTTGGTGTCGTCGACGCGTGCTGTACTTGTTTCCATGCCTCCGAGTCGCTCGCTCAGGAAGTCGATGAAAGTTCGCAACTTGGGCGACATGTACTGCCGGCTCGTGTACACGGCGAACAGCGTGACCGGCGTCGCTTCGAACGCAGGCAGCAGCTGCACCAGCCGGCCCTGCGCCAGGTCGTCGTCGATCAGCCACGCGGGCAGGTACGCGATGCCCATGTCGGCGCGTACCGCGTGCAGCGTGAGCGTGGTGTCGTCGGAGCGCATCGCGGGCGTGAGCCGCAGCGCAAACATGCGCCCGCCCGGCCCCTTGAGCGCGAGGTTGTCCAGGTTCACGTAGCTGGGCACGATCGCGCCGAGCTTCGCGAGGTCCGCTGGCAGCGCCGGTGGGCCGCCATGGCGTTTCAGGCAGGCCGGCGTGCCGACGAGGTGAAAGGGCACGCGGCACAGCGGCCGTGCGATGAGCGCAGGCGAGGGCTCCTGCGTGGCGCGCAGGGCCAGGTCGTAACCGTCGGCCGCGAGATCGACCTTGCGGTTCTCCAGGTGCATGTCGACCAGCACCTCGGGAAAGGTCTCGCGGTAATCGGCGAGCACGCGCGCGAAACGCGGCGTGGCGCACCACACCGGCGCGCTCACCTTGAGTTGGCCGCGCGGCGCGTCGCTGGTCTGGCCGATGGCGGCTTCGGCCGCATCGAGCAGGTCGAGCGCGCGGCGGCTCTGCTCGTACCACGCGGTGCCGGCTTCTGTGAGGCTCAGGTGGCGGCTCGAGCGGTGCAGCAGGCGAGCGCCCAGCGATTTCTCGAGCTGCGCGACGTGCTTGCTGGCCATCGGCGCCGACAGGCCCAGCCGCTCGGCCGCGGCCACGAAACTTCCGGCCTCGACGACCTCGCGGAACACGCGCAGGCTGGTCATGCGGTCCATCGATGATTTCCTGTGGAGAAATGATTCGATGCATCGTAGCCTGTCGATTTCCTGAAAGGAAATGTCTACAGTCGATCCAGCGCTTTCAAGGAGCATCGACTTGACCCACGACAACACCACACTTTCGCGCCTGCCCACGTACTTCATCTCGCACGGCGGCGGTCCCTGGCCCTGGATGAAGAAGGAGATGGGCGCCACCTACGACCAGCTCGCCGCCTCGCTGGCCGACATGCCGCACCAGATCGGCCGCACGCCGTCCGCGATCCTCATGGTCTCGGCGCACTGGGAGTCGCCCGTGTTCACGGTGCAGGGCAACCCGCGTCCGCCCATGATCTACGACTACGGGGGCTTTCCGGCCCACACCTACGAGGTGCGCTACGCGTCGCCCGGCTCGCCCGAACTCGCACAGCGCGTGCAGTCGCTGATCGCCGCCGCCGGCCTGCCGGCGCAGATCGACCCCGAGCGCGGCTACGACCACGGCATGTTCTCGCCGATGGCCGCGATGTACCCGAACGCCGACGTGCCGGTGGTCCAGCTGTCGCTGCGGCGCGGGCTCGATCCGGCCGAGCACATTGCGCTGGGTCGCGCCATCGCGCCGCTGCGCGACGAGAACGTGCTCATCGTCGGCAGCGGCCTGAGCTATCACAACCTGCGCAACTTCGGCCCGCAGGCGCACGGCGTGTCGAAGGCCTTCGGCGACTGGCTCGACGAGACGGCTGTGCAGGCTACGCCGCAGGAGCGCGTGCAGCGCCTGCAGGACTGGGCCTCGGCCCCCTCGGCGCGCGTGGCGCATCCGCGTGAGGAGCACCTGATTCCGCTGATGGTCGCGGTCGGTGCGGCCGAAGGCGAGGCCGGCGAGCGCGTCTACCACGAGGACGCCTTCATGGGCGGACTCGTGGTGTCGAGCTATCGGTTCGGCGCGGCCTGAAGGCACGCGGGCCGCGCGGCAGAATGAAGCCATGCCCACGCCCGCTCTTCCTACCCCCGACGAATCCGCCGAAGCGCGGCGCCTGATCGCCCGCATCGAAGCCCTGTCCACCTCGCACGACCCGGTGCACGACGGCGTGCGCGTGCGCTGGCGCCGCTTCGGCACCGACACGACGAAGCCGCCCATCGTGCTGCTGCATGGCGGCCACGGCAGCTGGATGCACTGGCTGCGCAATGCCGAGGCCTTGTCGGCCGAGCGCACGCTGCTGTTGCCCGACATGCCGGGCTTTCACGATTCAGATGCGCTGCCGCGCGTGGCGCCCGGCGAAGACGCGCTGGTGCCGCTCTTGGCAGCACTCGGCGGCACGCTCGATGCGCTCATCGGCGCTGGCACGCCCATCGACCTGGGCGGCTTCTCGTTCGGCGGGCTCACCGCCGCGCGCTTCGCGGTGCGGCGCGGCGCCATCCGCCGCCTCGCGCTGATGGGCAGCGGCGGCCACGGCACCTTGCGCCGCATGACGGTCGAGATGATCAACTGGCGCGCCGCCCCCGACCGCGAGACCGAGCGCGCCGCGCTCATGCACAACCTGGGCGCGCTGATGCTGCACGAGGCGGCCGCCATCGATCCGCTGGCCTTCGAGATCCACGACCTCTCGTGCCACGGCACCCGCTTTCGCAGCAAGGAGGTGTCGCTTTCGGGTGGGCTTCAGACCGCGATCGACACGCTGGCCGTGCCGACGCTGCTGCTGTGGGGCGAGTTCGACGTCACCGCCGATCCGCGTCCGCTGGTGGCGCAACTGGCCAGCGAGGGCCCGGGTCGCGAAGGCGTGGTGATCGACGGCGCGGGGCACTGGGTGCAGTACGAACGCGCCGCCGAGGTCAACGCGCAACTGCGGCGGTTCCTGGGCTGAGGCCGATTGGTCGTTCGGCCAGCGGTGGCCTCAGCGCAGGTAGCGCCCGTCGGCCTTGAGCATCGACAGCTCGGAGAAGGTCAGCCCGCGGTGCTCGCCGGGCCGGTAGGACACCGCGATGCCGCCGATGTCGAGCGTCTTGAACGACTCCAGGCCCTTCTGCAGCGACTCGGACGTGGGGTTCGCGCCCGCGCGCCTCAGGCCCTCGACCATGACCTTGGCTGCGACATAGCCCTCCAGGCTTGCGTAGCCGAATTCGTTCACGCCGATCTTCTTCATCGCCGCCTGGTACTCGGCGATGACGGGCATCGCGCTGTTCCACGGGTAGGGCACGACCTGCGAGATGACGACGCCGGCCGCGTCCTTCTTGATGTCCTGGAAGAGCTTCTGTCCGTTGAGGAAAGAGAACGAATAGAAGGCCGTCTCGCCGCCCGCCGCGCGGTAGGCCGTGATGAACTTGGCCGCCACATCGTTGGTGGCCGACAGCACCACCGCCTTGGGCTTGAGCTTGGCCAGTTCGGCCGCGCGCTCGGCGGCGTCGGAGCCGTCGTTCTTGATCGCGACACTGCCGACCATCTTGTCGCCGCGTTCGGCAATGAACTTCTGCGTGCTTTCCATCGCCGAGCGCGCGCCCGGGTTGTCGTTGTGCGCGAAAGCGATGCGCGAGAGGCCGATGGTGAACAGGTGGTTCACGATCCGGCTGTATTCCTCGTCGAAGCTGATACGCACCGGAAAGCCGAACTCGCTGAACTTCACCACCGGGCCCGCGCCCGTGTACGCGCCGACGACCGGAATCTTCAATTCGTTGGCCGCCTTGATCGCGCCAACCGCCGACGAAGTGCCGATGGGCATCAGCACGCCGATGGCGCCGTCCTTCGCGAAGGTCTTGACGTTCTCGGCGCCCTTGGCGGGGTCGTAGGCGTCGTCGAGCTGGCGCAGTTCGACCGGCCGACCGTTGATGCCGCCGCTGGCATTCAGCGCGGTGAACATGGCGCGGATGCCGACGAGCGGCTCGGTCGACAGCGACGCGAGCGGGCCGGTCTGCACGTAGGTCTGGCCGATCAGCAGCGGCTTGGCGGTCTGCGCCTGGGCGGCGGGGGCCACGGTGAAGACGAGGGCGGCGAGGGCTGAGGCCAGCAATTGAATCTTTTTGTGGATCATGGTCACAAATTGTTAACAAACCAATCTTAAGGCGCTAGCCTTCGCAGGTAAATCGATCTCTGGTTGCGACCCAGGAAATACTGTATAAAAATACAGTTAACAGTTGCAATCATGGGCCTTCCTTTCCTCGACTCCTTTTCCACCGCCGCTGGCCGCGGCGTCTGGCATGCCGACGAACTCGGCCTGGCCGACGCGCAGGTTGTCGCCACCGGCCACGCCGCGCTCGACGCCGAGTTGCCCGGTGGCGGCTGGCCCGTCGGTGCCATGACGGAACTGCTGCAAGGCGCGCCCGAGGCGCATGTCTGGCGGCTGTTGCTGCCCGCGCTGACGCAGGCGGTGCAGGCGCGCGGCGGGCCGGTGGTGCTGATCGGCGCCCCTTATGAACCCTGCGGCGCTGCGCTCGCGGCGCAGGGCCTGCCGGTGGAAGCGCTGATGTGGGTCAAGAGCGACGCGCCTGCCGCGCGGCTCTGGGCCTGCGAGCAGGCGCTGCGCTGCGCCGAGGTCGCGGCCGTTGTCGCCTGGTTGCCCCAAGCCCGCGTGGGCGAGCTGCGGCGGCTGCAGCTCGCGGCCGCGCAGCACGAGGTGCTGCTCTTCGTGTGCCGGCCCGAAGCGGCAGCGCAGGGCGCGTCGCCTGCACGGCTTCGCCTGCAGGCCGAAACCTGCGAGACCGATGCGTCGCAGATCGAATTGCGCATCCTCAAGCGCCGCGGTCCGCCTTTGGCCGCGCCGGTGATGCTGCCAGCGCGCAACCAGCGCATGACCGCGCTGCTTGCCGCCGCCCGGCTGCGCCGCAGGCTGCGCTTGCAGCAGCAGGGCATGGCGCCGGTCGGCGACACGGCAACTTCCGCGACCGTGGTGCGCATCGACGCGTGGAAAGGAGGCCCCCATGCACTGGATCGCATTGCGGTGGTCGCTTGAAACCGACGCGCCCGACGCCCCGCAACTGCCCACGCCCGAAGCCCTCGGCTGGTGGGCCCTGGAATACACGCCGCACGTCACCTGGCAGGACGAGGCGCTCATGCTCGAAGTTTCGGCCTGCGAACGCCTGTGGGGCGGGCGGCTGCAGCTGATGCGGCAGCTGGTCGCCGCGAACCCCGCGCCCGACGTGCGCATGCTCGGGGCGCAAGGCGCCACGAGCCTGATCGCGCTCGCGCGGCTGCGGCTGTTCGAGCGCAACGAGGACCGCCCCAAGGACATGCCGGCCGGCCTGCCGCTGGACACCTTGACCGCCGCCCACCCGCACCTCGACCTGCTCGCGCGCCTGGGCTGCCGCACCTGGGGCGATGTGGCCGCTTTGCCGCGCGGCGGCCTCACGCGGCGCTTCGGCACTGAACTTCGTGCGGCGCTCGACACCGCCTGGGGCCTGCGTCCCGAGGGCCACGACTGGCTCACGCTGCCCGATGTGTTCGAGCAGAAGCTCGAACTGCCCGCACTGGCCGAGACCGCACCCGAACTCATGTGGTCGGCCAACCGTTTGCTCTCGGCGCTGCAGATCTGGCTGCGCGCCCGCCAGCGCGGCGCGCGTGCGCTCGAGCTGCAGTGGACGCTCGACCTCAAGCGCTTCAACGGGGTGAACCTGCCGCCGCACCAGCAGCTCGCCGTGCGCACGGCCGAGCCCACGCAGGACCTCGCGCACCTGCGCCGCCTGCTGTCCGAAAAACTCGCCCTCACCACGCTCGCCGCGCCTGCGAGCTGGCTGAAACTGCGCACGCTCGAAACCGATCCGTGGGCCGGCGCCAGCACCAGCTTCCTGCCGGAAGACAACCGCAAGGGCGACAAGCTGCACGAGATGGTCGAACGGCTCAGCGTGCGGCTCGGCGCCGACCAGGTGGTGGTGCCGCTCGCGCAGGCCGACCACCGGCCCGAGCGCCAGCAGCGGTGGCGGCCCGCGCTGCAAAAAGAGAAAACGCCTGCGCCCGACAAGGCCCGCAAGGACGCCGCCTCGCAGCCCGATGCGATCTACCCGCCCTGGCTGCTGCCCGAGCCCTTGCGGCTCGAGATGGATGGCGAGCGCCCGTGCTACTGCGGGCCGCTGCGCAAGCTGGTCGGGCCGCAGCGCGTCGAGGCCGGCTGGTGGGGTGGCGAAGAAGACGGCGGCCAGCCCGCGATGCGCGACTACTACGTGGCCGAAAGCCCCGAGGCCGGCCTGGTGTGGATCTTTCGCGAGCGGCCCGCCACGCGCTTTTCGTCGGGCGAGGTGCGCTGGTACCTGCAAGGCTTCTATGCCTGACCTGAGCGGAAAGGAAGAGCGCAAGCGCCAGCCCGCCAAGGTGCATGTGCTGCCGCAGCGGCTGCGCCCGGCGCCGGGCCTGCCCGGCTATGCCGAGCTGCACTGCCTCACGAACTTCAGCTTCCAGCGCGGCGCCTCGACGCCCGAGGAGGTGGTCGAGCGCGCCTACCACCTCGGCTACGCGGCGCTGGCCATCACCGACGAATGCTCGGTGGCCGGCATCGTGCGCGCGCATGTCGCGTTGCGCGACCTGCCCGCCAAGCTGGACACCTACGAGCGCGAACACCCGGACGAACCGCCGATCCCGCGCCACCCCGAATTCCGCCTGCTGTTCGGCAGCGAGTTCCGCTTCGAGCGCTTCAAGCTCGTGGTGATCGCGAACGACACCGAGGGCTGGGGCAACCTCTGCGAGTTCATCACCGCCGCGCGCAATACCGAATTGCCCAAGGGCGAGTACCGCGTCGATTGGGACACGAGCGACGTCGCCTCGCTGCAGCGCTGCCAGGTGCTGTTCGTGCCGCACCGGCCGCCGGGCGGCATGCCGGATGCGGCCACCGTGCAGGACGACCTGGCAGCGGCCAAAGCGCTGTACGGCGACAACCTCTGGCTGGCCGTGGAGCTGTTCAACGAACTCGACGACGACCTCTGGCTCGTCACGCTGATGCAGGCGGGCGAGCAGGCCGGCGTGCCGCTGGTCGCGGCGGGCGACGTGCACATGCACGCGCGCGGCCGCAAACCGCTGCACGACGTGCTCACGGCGGTGCGCGAAGGCCGCACGGTGGCCGAGTGCGGCTTCGCGCTGCAGTCGAACGCCGAGCGGCACCTGCGCCAGCGGGTGCGGCTGGCCGAGCTGTACCTGCCCGCGATGCTGGCGAACACGCTGGAGGTGGCGCAGCGGTGCCGCTTCGATCCCGAGGTGATCCGCGAGACCTACAAGTACCCGCTGGAGACCGTGGGCAGCAGCGAGACGGCGGCGCAGACGCTGGTGCGCAAGACGTGGGAGGGGGCACTCAAGCAATACCCGCTCGAAAGATATGCCTCGGGCATTCCCGAGGCTGTCTGCCGCCAAGTGCAAAAAGAGTTGAACCTCATCCTTGAGCTCGAATACGAGATGTTCTTTCTCACGGTGGAAGACATCGTGCGATTTGCCAAGTCGAAGAACATCCTCTGCCAGGGCCGCGGCTCCTCGGCCAACTCGGCGGTCTGCTACTGCCTCGGCATCACCGCGATCAATCCCGAAAAAGGCCACCTGCTGTTCGAGCGCTTCCTGAGCCGCCATCGCAAGGAACCACCCGACATCGACGTCGACTTCGAGCATCAGCGCCGCGAAGAGGTCATCCAGTACATCTACGAGAAATACGGCCGCGAGCGCGCCGCCATCGCCGCCGTCGTCATCTGCTACCGCTCGCGCAGCGCCCTGCGAGACGTCGGCAAGGCCATCGGCATCGACGAGCGGCTGGTCGACGAGTTCGCCAAGGACCACTACTGGTTCGACGACACCGTGCTCGGCGAACAGCTCGACAAGGCCGCCGCGCGCGTCGGCGTGAAGGAAGACCGGCTCAAGCTGATGCAGTGGATCGAGCACACGCAAAAGCTCAAGGGCTTTCCGCGCCACCTGAGCCAGCACGTCGGCGGCTTCGTGCTCACGCACACCAGGCTCACGCGGCTGGTGCCGGTCGAGAAGGCGTCGATGAAAGACCGCTCCGTCATCCAGTGGGAAAAGGACGACCTCGAGGCCATGGGCATGCTCAAGGTCGACGTGCTCGCGCTGGGCATGCTCAGTGCCATCCGCCGCGGGCTCGACCACATGAACCGCTGGCGGGGCTCGATGGTGGAGATGCACCACATCCCCAACAATGACCCGAAGGTGTTCGACATGATCTGCGACGCCGACACCATCGGCGTGTTCCAGATCGAGAGCCGCGCGCAGATGTCGATGCTGCCGCGCCTGAAGCCGCGCACCTACGAAGACCTGGTGATCGAGGTCGCGATCGTGCGGCCCGGGCCCATCCAGGGTGGCATGGTGCATCCGTACTTGAAGCAGCGCGAGCGGGTGGCCAAGGGCTTGGCGATCACCTATGAAAAGGAAGCACTCCGTCCGGCCTTGGAGCGCACGCTGGGCATCCCGATCTTCCAGGAGCAGGTGATGCAGATCGCGATGATCGCGGCTGGATTCAGCGCCGACGAAGCCGACCAGCTGCGCCGGGCCATGGCCGCCTGGAAGCGCAAGGGCGGCCTGGGCAAGTTCCACGACAAGCTGGTCAAGGGCATGACCGCCAACGACTACAAGGAAGCCTTCGCCGAAGCCATCTTCAAGCAGATCCTCGGCTTCGGCGACTACGGCTTCCCCGAAAGCCACGCCGCCAGCTTCGCGCTGCTGGTCACCATCAGCAGCTGGCTCAAGAACTACGAACCCGCCTGCTTCCTCGCCGCATTGCTCGACTCCCAACCCATGGGCTTCTACAGCCCCTCGCAGCTCGTGCAGGACGCGCGCCGCCACGGCGTCGAGGTGCGCCCGGTCGATGTCACGCACAGCGATTTCGACACCACGCTCGAACCCCGCGCCCCCGATGCGCCGCGCATGCCGCCAGGCACCGACGCGCGCTACGCGAAGCGCCTGGGCCACGAGAACCAGCCCGCGGTGCGGCTCGGGCTGAACCGCATTTCAGGCCTTTCCAAGGAAGGCGTCGAACGCCTGCTGAAAGCGCGTGAACAGGCTCTTTTCACCAGCACCGAAGACCTCGCCCTGCGCGCCGAACTCGACGGCAAGGACATGGCTGCGCTCGCCGCGGCCGATGCGCTGATGTCGCTCTCGGGCCATCGGCGCCAGCAGGTGTGGGACGCCACGGCGCAGCGTCGCGCACCGGCCCTGCTCAAGGGCGTGCCGATCCACGAACAGGCGCTGCTCCTGCCGGCCGCGCCCGAGGGCGAGGAAATCGTCGGCGACTACGCGGCGCTGGGCCTTACGCTGCGCCGCCATCCGCTCGCGCTGCTGCGCCCGCGCCTGGCGCGCATGAAGCTCATGAGTGCGGAGGAACTGCGTGCGCAGCCCACCGGCCGCACCGTGCGCGCCTGCGGCATCGTCAAGGGCCGGCAGCGACCCGGCACCGCCAACGGCACCATCTTCGTCACGCTGGAGGACGAAACCGGCAACGTCAACGTGATCGTCTGGAACCATGTCATCGAGGCCTGGCGCGAGCCGCTGCTCAAGTCGCACCTGCTCGCGGTGCAGGGCACCTGGCAGCGCGACGACGACAGCGGCGGCAAGGTGCAGCACCTGGTCGCCACCGGCTTCAAGGACCTGACACCGCTCATGGGCCGTTTGGCGCAGAGCAACACCAGCCGCGATTTCCACTGACGCCGCCCGATCCCGCGAATGCAACCGATCGTTCCATGCCTCGCGTCCGCTCTCGCTTTTCGCTAACCTGTTCCTCCCATGTCCGCACTCGCCGCAACCGCTTTTGCCGATGAGGTCGTCGCCTCGCCGATCGGCCCGCCGCCGCCCGCGCCCGATGTGCCCGTGCCCATGCCGCCACCCCCGCCGCCCGGGTTACCGCCCGAGGGCGATCCGCCGCCGGCGCTGCCGCCGGTGACCGACCCCGGCTTTCCGCCACCGGTGGTGGAGCCGCCACCGCCGATGCAGACGGCCGTGCCCACCGTGCCCTTTGGCAAGTTGCATGCGCGGCGCCTGCGCGAGATCTACCGCTCGGCCGGCTGGCCGTGCTGCGACGGCATCGAGGTCGAGCTGCTGGCCGGCGGCTTTCTCGAACGCGTGCGCACATCGCATGGCCACGAGACCCTGCGCGTGACCGACGCCGGCATTGCGCGCATTGCGACCACGCTCACCATCAACCGCGCGGCGCTGACGCCGCACGAGGCGCTGGTGGAGCGTGTGGCACGCGAGATGACGCGCGGCGGCCGCATCGCCTGGCGCGGCCTGGGCCTGCGCGCCCGCCTGCCGCCGCTCGAAGAGGGCGGCAAGCCGCGCTGGTGCATGGCGCGGCCCGACGTGTTTTCGATCCGCAACACCAGCGTCGAGGCCTACGCGCATCCCATCGTGCACGAGGTCAAGGTGAGCCGCGCCGACCTGCTGGGCGACCTGCGCAAGCCCGACAAGCGCGCGGCCTACCTCGACCTGGGCGGCGAGTGCTGGTATGTGCTGGGCAACGACGCCAAGGGCCGCTGCATCGCGTCACCCGACGAAATCCCGGCCGGGTGCGGCGTGATGGTGCTCCAGGGCGAACGCCTCGTGGTGGCGCGCGCCGCGGTGCACCGCGCCTTCGAGCGCATTCCTTTTTCGGTGTGGCTGGCGCTGGCCAAGGCGCAGCCCGTGGCCGGCTTCGAGGACGACGCGCAAGACCTGCTGATCTGACGACGCCGTCCGCGCCCGTCAGGTGATGGCGTCGTAGTCGCGGTGCGCGACAGCGACCACGTTGCCCGGCTCGAACTGGCTCGCCATCTGGCGCAGTCCTTCCTCGCGGTCGTTGCGGCTGGCCTGTGGATCGAACATCTGGTCGCAGAACTCGAGCAGGTCGCGCGCGATGCGCTCGTGGCGGTAGTAGGCGAGGGCGAGCGCATCGACCGTTTCCGTCGTTCCGTAGCCCTGGAAGAAGAGCGCTTCTTCGCGCGGCTGGTTCCACACGCCGCCGACACCACCGCCGATGAACATCAGGTCGCGCTCCTTCGGCGCGAGGATCAGCGTGTCCCAGTCGACGATGCACAGGTGGTCGTCGTCGCCGAGCAGCACGTTGCCCGCGTGCAGGTCCGAATGGCACAGCACCTGCGGCAGCGACCTCTCGAGCAGGATCGAGGCGAGCTGTTCGCTGCGGTAGACGATCGAATCGATCTCTTCGTCGTGCGCGCCCCAGAAGGCGAGGAAGCGCGCCACGAGATCGTCGCCCGCCACGCCGTTGATGAAGCGGCGCTGGTAGCGGCGCACGCCTTCGCGCCAGTGGTGCGAATAGCTTTCGCGCGGCAGGTTGGCGAGCAGCGGTTCGGGCAGCGTGGCGTGGTGGATGGCGTCGAGCGCCGTGCCGAGTGCGCTCCATTGCCCATCGGTCGGCGCGCGCGCGAAGCCGTCGGCGCCGTCGAAGAAGGGGTAGAGCGCCCAGTCGAAGCCATGGTCTTGCACGCTGAGTTGCTGCGTGCGCGTGGGCAGCGGCGCCATCACGGCGTCGATGCCCTGCGCGTGATGCAGGAAGGCCGGCACAGCGACCACGGCTGCATTGAAACTGCCGCGGCGCAGTTTCAGGAAATACGCGCGACCGTCCGGCGCCTCGATGCGGAACGCGGCCGAATCGACGTCGGCGCCCAGCGGCAGGAACTCGGCGCGGGCGGCTTCAAGACGCCACTGGCTGGCGAGGCAGGCGGCGATGGCATCGTTCGGCAGGGCGGGCGGCGTCAGCATGCGGGGTAGGCGTCCAGGAGTTCGTGGCGAAAGGGATGCGTGAAGTGCGAGCGGACCAGCCGGAACTCGCGCGCCGTCCAGTGGATGGGCGGCAGATGTCCAGGGCATGCGGCGTGCTCGCTTTTTCGCGCAATTGTGACGTGGGGCGTCCAGCCGCGGGCGCAGGAAATGAAGCCGGCTTGCCGCAGCGCGCAGGTCAGTGCGCTGTGGAATTCGCGCAGTCCATCGTGTGCGGCGGGCTGGACCACCGAGATGTCGTTGGGCCAGGTGCCGGAGCTGTCGAGCGTGAGCGCCAGCGGTGGCATGGGCACGCGGGCCAGCGTGTCGCGCAGGTGTTGCTCGGCCTCGCCCTGGTGGTCGGGCAGGTAAAAGAGCGTGAGGTGCAACCCCTTCGCAGACGACAGGGTGCAGCCGCGCGGCCACCACCAATCGTCGCGATGCGCCAGGATTTCCGCGCGCACGTTCGCCGTGGGAAAGAGGCCGATGAGCAACTGCCGACGGACCGCCATGGCATCACCTTCAGGCCTCGGGCGGCCACCAGTGCGCGGCCGTTGTCTGGAGCACGCGGGCGGCCTGGGCGCGGATGTCCAGCGCGTCGGCCGCGCCCTTGTCGCGCGTGACCTTGAAAGGCCAGGTCGACAGCCGACCGGTCGTGGTGGTGGTCCGCGAACGCGACTGCAACGGGTGCTGCCGCGAGGAGAAAAAAAGCACCTGCGCGGAGGGCGCGGGCGGGTTGGCGGTGGTCATGGCGTCGCCTCGAATGTTGTTCTTGGAGACGGGCCATTCTAGAGAAAAGACTGTATTTATGTACAGTATATTTTGCAGTCTATTGACGATCGTTGCCCAGCAAGGCGTCGAGGTCGATGGCCGCCGCCATTGCCTTGTAGCCGGCGTCGCCCGGATGCAGGTGATCGCCTGAATCCATGGCGGCCTTCAGCCGCGCGGGCCGGGCCGGCTCGCGCAGCAGCGCATCGACATCGAGCACTGCATCGAAGGCGCCGCCTTCGCGAATCCAGCGGTTCACGGCCTGGCGCACGGTGTCTTTCCCGGGCGAGTGGTGGCCGGCCAGCGGCGTGCCTTCCAGCGCGCGTTCGTTGGGCGGAATCGTCGCGCCCACGATGCGCACGTTGTGGGCATGGGCCATCTCGATCAACTGGCGAAAGCCCTGGATCACTTCCTCGGCGCGCACCGCGGGTTCGTGTGGCGCAAAGGGACCGCCGGGCCAGCCGATGTCGTTGGTGCCGAGCAGCACGACCATCGCGCGAACGCCGGGCTGCGCGAACACGTCGCGGCCCGCACGTTCAAGCGCCGCGCGGCCCATGCCGTCCTTCAGCAAACGGCCGCCCGAAATGCCGGCGTTGAGCACACCCACGCCGCGCGGCGCGAGCCGTTCGGCCAGCGCGTCGGGCCAGCGCGTGTGGGCGCCGGGTGTGGAACCGTTGCCGTCGGTGATCGAGTCGCCCAGCGCGACGACGGTGACGGGCGCCTGCGGCGTCTCGACGATCAGACCGCTCACGTAGACGCGCGTGCGCCAGGGCGTGGCCGTGGCCGGCAGCCGTGCGGCGCCGCTCAGGTCGCCGTCGGCGATGTACAGCGTCTGCCGCGCGTCGAAATGAAAGCCCGCGGGCTGGCTGGGTTCCGGCAGGTAGAGCGACACGGCGACCTCGCTCAGCGCGGGCAGCGCCAGGTCGACCGGGTCGCTCACGAGGCGTGCGCCGGGCGGCACGGTCACGTCGCCGCGGCCGCCGAAACGCAGCACGCGGTCGGAGCCTTCGACGATCGCCGAGCCGCTTGCATGGCGGGCCGCGCGGGCGGCGCCGATGTGCAGCGGCGTGGTGCCGCCTTCGTTGCTGATCACCACGCGCAGCCGTGTGCCGCCAATGCTCAGGCGCGCCACCTGGCGCAGCGTCTGCCGCTCGAAGCGGGCGGGAATGCCCAGGGGCAGCACGAAACCTTCGTCCCACAGTGGCTGGGTGGCGGCCATCCAGCTGGGGCTCCAGTGCGCGGGCTCGGCCACGGAGGCGGTGGCTGCAGCGGCGAGGGAAAGGGCGAGCGCGCCCTGGCGCAGGAGGGCGGTGAGTCGCGAAGCAGTCATGTGAATGTCCTCAGGTGAAAGAAGTGTCGATGGGCGAACTTTCTTCCATTCGAATCGTGAGGGGTAGAAGGCAGAATGGCATGCATCGCATTCCCAATTCGAATGAGCCCCCATGGACACCCTTCGCGCACTCTCCGCCTTCGTGCACAGCGTCGAGCTTGGCAGCCTCTCGGGCGCGGCCCGCGCGCTCGACACCACGCAGCCCACCGTGAGCAAGCTGGTCGCGGGGCTGGAGCGCTCGCTCGGCGTGCGGCTGCTGCGGCGCGCGGCCACGGGCCTGAGCCTCACGGAGGAGGGCCAGCGCTTTCACGAACGCGCGCGTCGCATGCTCGAGGACTACGGCGACGCCGTGGCCGACGCGCGTGCGCAGGTGCAGCAGCCGCGCGGCCTGCTGCGCCTGAGTGCGCCGGTCACGCTGGGGCAGCGGCACCTCAACGCGATGGCCGTCGAGTTCCTGCGGCTGTACCCCGACATCGAACTGGAGCTGGTGCTCGACGACCGCTTCGTCGATCCGCGCGAGGAGCGCATCGACGTCTCGCTGCGCGTCGGCGGCGCGCTGCCGCCCGACCTTGTCGCGCGCCACCTCGGCAGCTGGCCGCGCGTGCTCGTCGCCTCGCCGGACTACGTGGCCGCACGCGGCAAGCCGCGCACGCCGCAGGACCTGCTGGCGCACGACTACCTGCGCTACGCGGCGGGCGACGACGGCGTGCTGCTCGCGGGCGACGACGGCGCGGTGGCCGTGCCGGTGCGCAGCCGCTACCGCGTCAACAACGCCGTGGCGCTGCTCGACAGCGTGCTGGCGGGCGCGGGCATTTCATTGCAGCCCACGTGGATGGTGGCGGAGCTGCTTGCGGAAGGGAAATTGGTGCGCGTGCTAACGCGGCACACGGGGCCGGCGCAGGAGCTGCACCTGCTGTATGCGCCGCGCCGGCAGTTGCCGCTGCGCGTGCAGGTGCTGGTCGACTTCCTGGCGCAGCACGTGGCGGCGCTGCCGGGGGCGGCGAAAGCACCGCGGCGCTGAGCCTACGCCGCCTTGCGCGCCGGGCTCTTCGCACCTTTGGCGGTGGTTTTATGGGCGGTCTTGCGCGGGGTCTTGTGCGATGCGGCCGTCGTCTTCGCCGCCCGTTTCTTCGCTGCAGGCGGCGTGCGCTTGCCGCTGCGCAAGCTGCGCGCGAGCAGCTCGGTCAGGTCGATCACCTCGGCGCCGCCCTCCGGCGCCTCTTCTTCCGGCTGCACCACCGTCTGCGTGTCGCCCGCCTTGACCTTCTTCTCCACGATCTTCATCACGGCATCCTTGAACTCGTTCTTGAACTCGTCGGGGTTCCATTCGCCGGACATGTCTTCCACGAGCTGCTCGGCCATCTTCATCTCGGCGGCCGACAGCTTCGCGCCCTTGATGCCGGCGGCCGGCAGGTCGAGCCCGTCGGCGTCCTTGACCTCGTCGCCCCAGCGCAGCAGGTTGAGCACCAGCACCTTGCCGAACGGAATCAGCAGTGCCAGGTGCTGCTTGGTGGCAATGACGACCTTGGCCAGCCCGACCTTGCCGGTCTTCGCGAGCACCTCGCGCAGCAGCGCGTAGACCTTCTGGCCCTTGTTGATGGGTGCGAGGTAGTAAGGCCGCTCCAGGTACACGAACGGAATCTCGCCGACATCGAGAAAGCGCTGGATCTCGATGGTCTGCGTGGTGCGCGGATAGACGGCCTCGATCTCCTGGGGCGAGATCACGACGTACTTGCCGTCTTCGTATTCAAAGCCCTTCACGATCTGCTCGCGCGCGATCTCCTTGCCCGTGCGCTTGTTGATGCGCTTGTAGCCCACCGGGTCCATGCTGCGCTTGTCGAGCCAGTCGAAGTCGATGCCCTGTTCGCTGCTCGCGGTGTGCAGGCCCACGGGGATGTGGACCAGCCCGAAGGTGATGGCGCCTTTCCAGAGGGTTCTCGTGGCCATGGTGTGCTTCCTTCTTTCGGTGTCGTGGGTGGTCTATTTCTTGAAGCCGAGCCGCTTCATCGCCTCGCCCAGCGGCTGGCGCGTGCTCCAGTAGTCGGCCCAGGGGTCTTCGGACTGGAACGACAGGTGCTCGCGCGCGGTGGCGATGGTCCAGTGCGCGCCGCTCTTGAGGCCGGCGAGATCGTCCCAGCGCACCGGCATCGACACGCCCATGCCGGGCCGCGCGCGCGCCGAGTAGGCCGCCACCGTGGTCGCGCCCACGCCGTTGCGCAGGTAGTCGGCAAAGATCTTGCCGATGCGGTTCGACGGCCCGCTCTTGGCCACGAATTTCGACGGGATCACGTGCGCCATGTGCTGCACGATGGCGCGCGAGAAAGCCTTCACCGTGTCGTTGCCGTGGTGCATGCGCAGCGGCACCACGACGTGCAGACCCTTGCCGCCGCTGGTCTTGAGCCATGACACCAGGCCCAGCTCGGTGAGCAGCGTGCGCATCAGCAACGCGGCTTCCTGTACATGCGCCCACGGCGTGCCTTCGCCGGGGTCGAGGTCGAAGATCATGCGGTTGGGCCGGTCGAAGTGCGTCGAGGTTGCGTTGGACGTGTGGAACTCGATCACGTTGAACTGCGCGGCGTTGAGGAGGGCTTCTCGCGTGCCGACCTCGAGCATCGACGGATGGCCGGGCCACAGGGCCGGGTCGAGCTGCTTCACGCCGGCGATGTTGACCTTCTCGGCGTGCTTCTGGAAGAAGATCTCGCCGCCCACGCCTTGAGGCCCGCGCACCAGCGCGCAAGGACGGCCCTTCAGGTGCGGCAACATGTGGTCGGCCACCGATTCGTAGTAGCGCACGAGGTCGAGCTTGGTGCGGCCCGACGCCGCATCGATCACGCGGTCGCCGTGGCTCACCGTGACGCCGCCGACGGTGGACGCGGCTTTCCTGGAGGATGGCTTCATGGTCTTCGATGAAGGTGCGATGTCGCGGGGTTCTTCATGCACGATCTGCGACGCAGGCTTGTCGTCGCGCAGGGCTACGAACGACGCGTGGCGGATCTGCCCGTCGGGCGTCCACGCCGCAAAGCGCACCTCGGCCACGAGCTCCGGTTTCACCCAGTGCCGCGTGCCGCCCGGCCGGCGGCGCCCGGGCTTGGCCGCACCGCCGGTGAACGGTTCGCGGTCGGTGTCCAGCGTGGCGAGCCGGCGGCGGATGTCGCGCGCCTCGCGGTCGTTCCAGCCCGTGCCGACACCGCCGGCCGACACCAGGTCGCCGTTCTTTGCATGCACGCCCAGCATCAGGCTGCCGATGCGCGCGGGGCTGTCGGTGCGCAGCGTGTAGCCGCACACCACGAACTCCTGGCGCCGGATGCACTTGAGCTTGAGCCAGGTGTCGCTGCGGCGCGAGACATAGGGCGCATCGGCGCGCTTGGCGATCACGCCCTCGAGGTTCATCTGGCAGGCCGATTGCAGGATCGAGTCGACGTCCGCCTCGAAGTCGGCGCTGAAGCGCAGGCGGCGCGTGGCGCGCGTGTCCATCAGCTGCTTGAGCAGGCGCCGGCGTTCGGCGAGTGCCACCTGGCGCAGGTCATGGCCTGCGAAGAAGGGCACGTCGAACAGGAACATCACGATGGGGTCGGCGCGTTCGCGGTCGAGCGCGTTCTGCAGCGCGTTGAAGTCGGGCGTGCCATCCTTGTCGAGCACGACGATCTCGCCGTCGAGCCAGGCGTCGTCGATGCCCAGGCGTTCCAATTCGGCCACGAGCGGCGGCAGCTTGGCGCTCCAGTCGTGGCCGCCGCGCGTGAGCAGGCGCGCCTTGCCGTCTTCGATGCGCGCCATGACGCGGTAGCCGTCGAACTTGATCTCGAAGATCCAGTTGCCAGGCGCGCCTTCGGGCACGCCGGTGGCCAGCGTCGCGAGCTGCGGCGAGAGCTTGGCGGGCAGGCGCGCCTTCACTGCGCCCGAGACAGGCGCACCGGACGTCGCCTTTGCGCTGGCCCTGGTTTTCTTGCTGGTTTTCGCCGTGGTGCGCGCGGTGCGCCGGGCTGCGGGCGCACTGCCCACGCTGTCGGGCAGCGCCGACACCACGTCGTACGCCGCGTGCGAACGCGCGAAGTCGTCGCGCTTTTTGAACAACAGCCAGGGCTCCTGCCGCTCGCCACCCTTGGCGATCTTGATGAGTTCCCACAGCCCTTCGAGCTTCTCGCCGTGCAGCCGGAAGGCGAGCTTGCCTGCGGCCAGGCCCTTGCGCGGATCGCCGACAGGCTCCCACGTCCCGCGGTCCCACACGATGACCTCGCCCGCGCCGTAGTGGCCTTCAGGAATGGTGCCTTCGAAGCCGGCGTACGACAGCGGATGGTCTTCCACGTGCACGGCCATGCGCTTTTGGGCGGGGTCCAGGCTCGGCCCCTTGGGCACGGCCCACGACACCAGCACGCCGTCGAGTTCGAGCCGGAAGTCGTAGTGCAGCCGCCGCGCCGCGTGTTTCTGGATCACGAAGGTGGGCGCGTGAGGCTGTGCCTTGCCGCCCTCGGCGGGTTCGGTGGTGGCAGTGAAGTCGCGCTTCGCCTGGTAGGTCGCAAGGGGCGTGTCGGAACGGGCCATGCCCTCGGTTGTGCCCGCTTTCGCCGCACGCCGCATCGGGCAGGTGTCCGGTCTTCGTGTGGGTCAAGACCGCACGCGCAGGCCCGGGTCCGACACGCCGGGTGAGGCGTGCGGACAGGTATCGGACGGGTCCCACGCGCAGGCGCTGCGCCCTCCGACCGGCGTCCGTGGCGATCTGTCCACCATGGAGGCACTGCCGCCTTCGTCGAAGGAAGCAGCCCTGTGAGCCCCCGTGTGCATCGCACCAAGGAGACCCCATGACTTCGAAGCAGACCCCCGACCCGAAGCCGGCGAGCCCGGACGAGAACCCGCCGGAGAAGTTCCCGTTTCCCACGTCCGACAACCACGGCCGGCCGCCGGCGGAAGCCGTCAAGCCAACGGAGCAGCCGTCCAGCGAAGAGGCACTCGACAGCGGCGTGGAAGAATCGTTCCCGGCCAGCGACCCGGTGTCGGTCACTGTCACGAAGGTCAAGCTGCCCTCGGGCGATGGCGACAAGGACAAGGCGGAAAAAGACAAGTCGGGCACGCAGGGCGCCGCCTCGCCCCCAAAGCCCTGAGGCCCCGGTGGACCCGCGCGTGAACACCGTCATGGCCCTGGCGTCCGCCACCGATCCGGCCCCGCGCCGCGTCGTCACCTGGGACGTGCGCCGGCAGGACTTCTGCAGCGAACACGAGCACGCCACACGCGCCAACTTTGCGCAGAGGCTGGCGGCGCTTCACGGCTGGGACTTCGCGGGCGCCTACGACGCCGCCCAGCCCGGCTCGCAGCCGCTCTATTTCGTGCCGAGCGACACGCTCACCGATCCGCACCAGGCGAAGGCCCTGGGCATCACTGGCGTGGACGACCTCTTCGGCGGCGTGGTGCCGCATGCCTTCGTCGCCACCAAGGCGATCAGCCATCCGCTCATCGGCCCCGATGCCGTGCGGCCCGTGGGCTGGTCGGCGCGCATCGCGGTGGAGATCGCTGACGCCGTGCTGCCCGGCTTTTCGTGCTTCAGCATTGACGAGGCGCGCGGCGCGGGCAGGGCGCTGCTCGACATCGGCCGCGTGCGCCTGAAATCCGTCACTGCCACCGGCGGGCGCGGACAGCAGGTGGTCGATGACGTGCATGCGCTTGAACGCTGCCTGGATGCGATGGACGAGCGCGAGATCGCCACCCACGGCCTCGTGCTCGAAACCAACCTGGAGCAGCCGGACACCTACAGCGTCGGGCAACTCCTCGTTGCGCAGCGCATCGTCAGCTACTGCGGCAAGCAGCGCACCACGCGCGACAACGCCGGCGCCGAGGTCTACGGCGGCTCCGACCTGCTGCTGGTGCGCGGCGACCTCGATACGCTGCTGGCCGTGG
This sequence comes from Variovorax sp. Root473, assembly GCF_001426505.1. GTDB lineage: Bacteria > Pseudomonadota > Gammaproteobacteria > Burkholderiales > Burkholderiaceae_C > Variovorax. The sequence goes on along the minus strand of NZ_LMEV01000017.1, from coordinate 1,957,140 downwards.
TCGACCCGCCGCCGCCGCTGCGCCGAGCGATCGAGCAGGCGCGCTGCTACCACCGCGCCGTGATCGACTGCTACCCCGGTTTCTTCGCATCGCGCGTGAACTACGACGTGGCGCAAGGGCTCGACGGCCGCGGCGAGTGGCGCTCGGGCGTGCTGGAGCAGTCGTGGCGCGTGGGCGGCGCCACGGGCGCGGAGATCGCGGGGCTCGAGGCCTTCCACCAGGACCCGGCCTGCCAGCGCGTGCACGCGTCCTGCTTCGAGGTGTACGGCGCCGCCGACGTGCCGGCCGATGCCATCGTGGCCTACCGGGGCAACGACCCCGAGACCGGGCCCCTGTGCAAATACACCTTGCTGAAAACCGCGACCACAACCACCACCACTTCGCATGCCGACACGCCATAGTTCCATCGACATTCCCGTCAACGGCCATCACATCGAAGGCACGCTGTTCGCCGCGTCCACCATGGTGCCCGGCGTGCTGCTGGTGCACGGCTGGGATGGCAGCCAGGAGCAGTACCTCAAGCGCGCGCACGAAATCGCCGCGCTCGGCTGCGTCTGCCTGACCTTCGACCTGCGCGGCCACGCGCGCCACGCCGGGCTGCGCCAGCAGGTCACGCGCGAAGACAACCTGCGCGACGTGCTCGCCGCCTACGACGCGCTCGTGGGCCATCCCACCGTCGACCCCGAGGCCATCGCCATCGTCGGAAGCAGCTACGGCGGCTACCTGGCCGCACTCGTCAGCGCGATGCGGCCCGTGCGCTGGCTCGCGTTGCGCGCGCCGGCGCTGTACCGCGACGGCGAGTGGGACACGCCCAAGGGCCTGCTGAGCCGCTCCGACCTCGTGGCCTACCGCCGCACGCTTGTCGGGCCCGACGACAACCGCGCGCTCAAAGCCTGCGCCGCCTTCACCGGCGACGTGCTCATCGTTGAATCGGAAGACGACCAGACCGTGCCGCACCCCGTGGTCGAGAACTACCTCGCCGCCTTCAAGCGCGTGCGCTCGGTCACCTACCGAAAGCTCGCCGGCGCCGACCACGCGCTGTCGCGGCTGGAATCGCGCCAGGCGTACGGCGCGCTGCTCGTCTCATGGATCACCGAGATGACGCTCGGCGCCAAGGCGACCTCGACGCTCACCAAGCCGGTGTCGAGCAGCGCCGCCTGAGGTGTGCGAGCGGTGTAGGCCGGCTCCTTCCACAACACGGGTCCCCGTCCATCAGCTCACGTCGCGGCGTGCGCGCCGAATTCCTTGCGCTACGGTGAAGGAGACAAGGCGATGGACTTCGAAGGCATCTACTGCTTCGACACGGCCACGGTGAAATTTGCCGTGTACCCCGACGGTCCCGATGGCACACGCGTGCTGGCGCAGATTTCGCAAGACGTGCTGCACGACGCGCTGGGCGCGCAGGAAATCGGCGAGCAGGCGCTGCAGGCCTGCCAACGGCATTTCGATCTGATCGAGGCCGCGGCCGTGGCCCGTTTCCGGGCCGACCCGCGCGGGCCCATCGTGCTGGCCTGCGGCGATTTCGGGCCTGCGAATGCACCGCCACGCAGCAGCACCGGAAGCCAAAGTGCCTAGGCTGTCCACGCGGTGTTGTGAGAAAGTTCTAGCGCGCCAGCGTTCTTTAAATTGGTTACAAAAGCAACCTGTCTGGTCGGCTATTTCGGGGCCGCGACGTCCTAGACTGCGGCTCGTTTTGTGAGGAGCTTTGCCATGCCCATGGACTTTCTGGAGCGCATCGAAGACGCATCGTTCCCGATGGCGGTCCGCGACGAAGCCGATATCCATTGCGCGATCATGCTGGTCGCCGCCCATCTCATCGAAGCCGTCCTGCCCCCGGCAGCCAGCGGCACCGGCCGGCGCGTGGCCGTCATCCTGCTCATCACATCGAAGGGGCGCGCGGCGCTGCGGCTGCGAAAGGGCGAGCTGCAGACCTGAGCGCGCGCAGACAAGAGGGGCAGGGAACTGACGTTAGAATCCGCGCCTGCTGCGGGTGTAGTTCAATGGTAGAACGGCAGCTTCCCAAGCTTCATACGAGGGTTCGATTCCCTTCACCCGCTCCAGCCCCCATTTCCCGGCGTCCCTCGCGACCCCTGGAACTTCTTGAAGGCAAGAGGTTGCAGCGAAGGAAATTCCTGAAGCACGCCCCCGCAACGTCACTGCCGCCGGCGCTATCTGCTCCCGCGCAGATCCATCGATCTGCGCATTCGCTTTCACCGCACGCAAGACGCGGTGCCTGCCTACATGACCGTCCCCCCGCAGCGCGATGGTGGGGCGACAGCACACGACTTTCCCCGAAAGGAGTCCTCATGCAGGCACTTCGCATTGCGAACGACCGGCGCGCGCGTCTTCTGGCAGATGGGCTGCTCGCCATCAATTCCCACAGCCAGGAGGTTCTTCATGGGCTGACCCATGAAGAGTCGCAGTTCCTGATCGACTTCGACGACATGACACCCGGCGATGCCGCTACGCTCGAGCGGCGTTGCCAGTTGGCGCTGCGGCACGAGCAGGCGCGGCTGCGAATCGCCTTCGCGGACGACGAAGGCAGCGCGGACGAGGAGTTCAGGCTTCGCGTGGAAACGCGGTTCTGACCATCGCGCGGTGGCTGCTTCTTCGGCGCGGCTTACGCCACCGGCGGCAAGCCTTCCAGCAGCTTGTCGAGGGTGATGGGGTAGTCGCGCACGCGGACGCCGGTCGCGTTGTAGACCGCATTGGCCACCGCGGCCGCGACGCCGCACATGCCGAGCTCGCCCACGCCCTTGGCCTTCATCGGCGACGAGATCGGGTCGGTCTCGTCCAGGAAGATCACGTCCTGATGGGGAATGTCGGCATGCACCGGCACCTCGTAGCCCGCGAGGTCGTGGTTGACGAAGAAGCCATGCCGCTTGTCGAGCGCCAGCTCTTCCATGAGCGCGCCGCCGACGCCCATCGTCATGGCGCCGATGACCTGGCTGCGCGCCGACTTGGGGTTCAGGATGCGCCCGGCCGCGCACACGGCCAGCATGCGCCGCACGCGGATCTCGCCGGTGATGGCGTCGACGCCCACTTCGACGAAGTGCGCACCGAAGGTGGACTGCTGGTACTTCTTGTCGAGGTCGCCGTACTCGATGCCGTCTTGCGCGACCATCCCGCTCGCGCCCGCGACTTCGGCCAGCGACACGGGGCGTCCGCCGGCATGCACCATGCCGTTCACGAACTGCGCATCGGCTGCCGCCACGCCGAGCTTGCCCGCAATGGCCTCGCGCAGTTTCATGCACGCCGCGTAGACCCCCGCCGTCGAGTTGTTGGCGCCCCATTGCCCGCCGGAGCCGGCCGACACGGGATAGGCCGAATCGCCGAGGCGCACCTGCACCTTGTCGAGCGGCAGGCCCATGGTTTCGGCGGCAGTCTGCGCAATGATGGTGTAGGTGCCCGTGCCGATGTCTGTCATGTCGGTTTCGACGGTGACGATGCCGCGGCTGTCCAGCCGCACGCGTGCGGCCGATTTCGTCAGCAGGTTGTTGCGGAAGGCCGCGGCCATGCCCATGCCCACGAGCCAGCGTCCGTCCCGCTGCTGTGCCGGCGGGGTGCTGCGCCGGTTCCAGCCGAAGCGCTCGGCGCCGATGCGCAGGCATTCGATCAGGCGGCGCTGGGAGTAGGGTCGTTCCGGCTTTTCGGGATCGACCTGCGTGTCGTTGCGCACGCGGAACTCGACGGGGTCGAGCCCGAGCTTGTGCGCCATCTCGTCCATGGCGATCTCCAGCGCCATCATGCCGGGCGCCTCGCCGGGCGCGCGCATGGCGTTGCCTTCGGGCAGGTCGAGCACGGCGAGGCGCGTGGTGGTCAGGCGGTTCGCACCGGCGTACAGCAGCCGGGTCTGGTTGACGGCGGTCTCGGCCTGGCCGCCGGGCAGGTCGCCCGACCAGCCTTCGTGTGCGATGGCGGTGATCTTGCCGTCGCGCGTGGCCCCGATGCGGATGCGCTGGATGGTCGCTGGCCGGTGCGTGGTGTTGTTCATCATCAGCGGTCGTTGCAGCGCGACCTTCACGGGGCGCCGGGCCTCGCGCGCCCCGAGCGCAGCGAGCAGCGCGTCCGCGCGCACGAACAGCTTGCCGCCGAAGCCGCCGCCCACGAAGGGCGAGACCAGGCGCACGTTCGCCTTTGGAATGCCCAGCGTCTTGGCGACGTCGCCGACGCCCCAGGCAATCATCTGGTTCGAGGTCCAGATCGTGAGCTTGTCGCCTTGCCACTGTGCGATGGACGCGTGCGGTTCCATCATCGCGTGCGACTCGTCGGGCGTGGTGTAGGTGGCGTCGAGCTGCACCGACGCGGCGGCGAAAGCGCCTGAAAAATCGCCCGTCTTCGTTTCCGGCGGGCCGGCGAAGGGCGTGGGCTCTGGGAGCTGCGCCGCACCCATTTCCGCCGCGAGGTCGAAGCGACCGGGCGAGCGCGTGTAGCCGATGCGCACCAGCTGCGCGGCCGCACGCGCCTGCTCGAAGGTGTCGGCCACCACGAGCGCGACGGCCTGGTGGTAGTGGTCGATCTCGGGGCCGCCCAGCAGCTTGGCCGTGTTGAAGTCGCCCTTGCCGAGCGTGCCGGCATTGCGCGCCGTGACGATGGCGCGCACGCCCGGTGTCGCGCGCGCGGCGTTCAGGTCCATCGAAGCGATGCGGCCCTTGGCGATGCCGGCGCCGACCACGACGCCGTAGAGCGCATCGGGCACCTCGGCGTTGCGTTCGTAGGCGTAACGCGCAAAGCCCGTGGTCTTGGCCGGGCCGTCGATGCGGTCGGTCGGCTTGCCGATGACCTTCAGCTGGTCGATGGGGTTGGTGGTGGCAGGGGTGTCGAATTTCATGCTCAGCTCCTCGCTTGCAGCAGCGCCGCGGACAGCGCGCGCTCGGCCAGTGGCACCTTGAAGGCGTTGTCGTGGGTCGGCTGCGCGCCGGCCAGCAGCTGCGCCGTCACCGCCCGGGCACCCTGCGCAAGTGCGGCCTCCGCGGCTTCGACGCGCCAGGGTTTGTGCGCCACCCCGCCCAGCGCCACGCGGCCGGAGCCGTCGCGCTGCACGATCGCGGCGACCGACACCAGCGCAAATGCGTACGAGGCGCGGTCGCGGATCTTTCGGTAGACGTGCGTGCCGCCGATGGGCCGGGGCAGGGTGACGCCGGTGATCAGCTCGTCGCGCTGCAGCACGGTCTCGATGTGCGGCGTGTCGCCGGGCAGGCGATGGAAGTCGGCAATCGGGATCACGCGGGCCTGGCCGTCGGGGCGCACGGTTTCGACCGATGCATCGAGCACGCGCAGGGCCACGGCCATGTCTCCGGGGTTCGTCGCGATGCACGCAGGGCTGCTGCCGATCACCGCATGCTGGCGCGTGATGCCGCCGATGGCGCTGCAGCCGCTGCCGGGCTGGCGCTTGTTGCAGGGCTGGTCGGTGTCGTAGAAGTAGGGGCAGCGCGTGCGCTGCAGCAGGTTGCCCGCGGTCGTGGCCTTGTTGCGCAACTGGCCCGAGGCGCCGGCCAGCAGTGCGCGCGACAGCACGCCGTAGTCGCGCCTCACTCGCGCGTCGGCGGCCAGGTCGGTGTTGCGCACGAGTGCGCCGATGCGCAGGCCGCCCTCGGCCGTGGGCGCGATGGTGTCGAGTGCCAGGCCGTTCACGTCGACGAGGTGCGTCGGCGCCTCGATCTGCAGCTTCATCAGGTCCAGCAGGTTGGTGCCGCCGGCGATGAACTTGGCACCAGCATGGCGCGCAACGGCGGCGGCGGCCTGCGCGGGCGATGGCGCACGCTCGTAGGTGAACGGCTTCATGCGCGGCTCCCGGCCACTTCGGTGATGGCGTCGACGATGTTGGAGTACGCGCCGCAGCGGCAGATGTTGCCGCTCATGCGCTCGCGCAGCTCGTCGGCCGACAGCAGCGGCCGGGCATTGAGGTCGGCGCTCACGTGGCTCGGGATGCCGCGCTTGACCTCGTCGATCACGGCGACCGCCGAGCAGATCTGGCCCGGCGTGCAGTAGCCGCACTGGTAGCCGTCGTGCTTCACGAAGGCGGCCTGCAGCGGGTGCATGTGCTGCGGCGTGCCCAGCCCTTCGATGGTGGTGACCTGGCCGCCGTCGTGCATCACGGCGAGCGTCAGGCAGGAATTGATACGCCGGCCATCGGCGATGACCGTGCAGGCGCCGCACTGGCCGTGGTCGCAGCCCTTCTTGGTGCCGGTGAGGTTCAGGTGCTCGCGCAGCGCGTCGAGCAGGGTGGTTCGCGTGTCGAGCTGCAGCGCGTGCGCCTGCCCGTTGACGGTGAGCGACAGCTTCATCCGGGGCCCCGCGGCGGGCAACGGCGCGGGCTGCGCCGCCACCGTGCCGGGCACGGCAGAGGACACCGCCGCGGCGGTGGCGGCGCCGGCAATGAGGGCGTCGCGTCGGGAGATCAGGGGGGGCGTGGGACTGTCCATGTCGGCGGCTCCTTCGGGTCGAAGTTCTCGATGCGTGGGGTTGACCGTGCGGGGTATCACGCCGGGTCGGCGCACGCAGTAGGAGAACGGAGCGTGTTGTCGCCTGCGGGGCACCCGGATGTCGGGGCCTGTAAGAAAGTAGCGTTCAGCGGGGCCGATGACCCAGGGCATTGAGGGTTTGCCCGGCACACGGCGAGGCCGCTCGGCCTACACTTTCGCGCTTCAAAACCAGGAGCAGCCCATGCCGATGGATTTCCTCGGGCGGATCGAAAACCAGACTTTTCCGCTGACGGTGACCGATCCTGTGGACATCCAAAACGCGGCCGTGCTCGTGGCTGCAGGCCTCGTCGAGGCCAACCTCCCGACCGAGTCGGACGGGCCCGAACTCTCGGGCGTCGTCGTGCGCATCACGCCGATGGGCCGCGCCGCGCTCAAGCGGATGCACGACAAGCCGTCCTGAGGCTTACGGCGGCTGCCGCAGCGCGCGCAGCGCCAGCAAGAAGGTCGCGGCGTTCCAGCTTTGCCCGGCCATGCCCATGGGTGCGAGCGTGCGGCCATGGAACCACTCGGTGAAGCGCCAGTCGTCCAGCGCATTGACCTGCGCCAGCCGCACCAGCTCCGACCACGCCAGTTCGCGCGCGCCCATGCGGGCCAGCGCCCGCACCCAGAAGCCGCCCACAAAGGGCCACAGCCCGCCGTTGTGGTACTGGTGCACGATGTTCTGCTGGTGGCGCTCCATGTAGGCCCGCCACAGCGGGTGCTGGCGCGACAGCGGATGCAGCACCACACGCACGGGGTAGGGCGCGCTGGCATGCGCCTCGGTGAGGGTCTGCACGATGCGCTGCGCCATTTCGGTATCGGCCAGCCCGCTCTCGATGGCCAGCACGTTGCCGAACACGTCGCCTTCGTCGCCGACCACGGCCAGGTTGACGAAGCTCAGGTACAGGCCCGGGTCGCGTCGGCCGCGGCGCGCGTAGTGCTGCAGCAGCCGCGCGCGGTGGTACTCGGGCAGGTCGCGCTGGAACGGGTTGAACAGGTGGTTGAAATGGTGCTTCGTGGGCTCGGCATGGTCCAGCGCGAAGCGCCGCTTGACCTCGTACCAGAGCGCGTTGCTGTACAGCACGTAGCCCGAGCGCGGCATGATGTCGGCCCAGTCGCTGGCCTCGTTCTGCTGCAGCAGCCGGAAGTGCTGGTGCTCCTGCGCAAGCAGCCAGCCGATGGCGCGTTCCACCTCGCCGGCCCAGTGCAATGCGCCGACCTGGCCATGGCGGCGCACGTGGTCCACGGCAATCAGCCACCACAGCGTGGCGTCGATGCAGCCCAGGTACCAGAAGTCGGCGTCGCGGCCCTCGGGGTCGACGTACTTGGGGATCTGCCCGTTGGCCGCCTGGTGCGCCGCGAGTGCGTCGAGGCTGGCCACCGCGCCTTGCTCGAGCGCGGGCACGCCGCTGCCGCACATCGCGAGCACGCAGATGGCGGCGTCGCGTCCGAAGATGCGCGTGTAGCGCCGCGCCTCGGCTGCCTCCGTGCGGCTGGCCGCCAGGATGCCGTGCGGCGTCAGGTTGCGCTCCAGGAGCGCGAGCGATGCGCGCGCGCAGGTGTCGATCAGCGCGAGCGCCGGGGCATCAGGTTCCTTCATGAGCCCTGTTTTTATCACCCGCCGCCCGCGGCCCTCTGGCGGTCCACGCCGGGCAAGACCTACACGCAGCCGCGTCCCGACCCGACGATGGCACCCGCGACGCGCGCGAGGATGACGCCAGTCCCTGCAACTTTGGAAAAAGGAGTCCGACATGGCGAAGGACCAGAACTTGTTTCACACAGACGATCTGGCGTTCGACGCCCTCGTGGGCGAGACGCTGACGAACGAGAACGTGGTGCACGTGCTCAACCACCTGCTCGAGGGCACCCGCGACGGCGCGCATGCTTTCCGTGTCTATGTGGACGAAGTGAAATCGCGCCGTCTCAAGGAGGTGTTTGCCTCGCGCGCCGCGCAATGCCAGGCAGCGGCCAGCCAGCTGGTGGAGCTCGTCATCACCTGCGGCGGCCAGCCGGTGGGCGGCGGCACGGCGCTGGGCGCGGTTCACCGCGGCTGGGCGCACGTGAAGGCCGCCGTGGGCGCGACCCGCGATTCGTCGGTGCTTCAGGCCTGCGAGCGCGCCGACGTGGCGGCCGTGGCGCGCTACCGCGAGGCGCTGGCGCTGCGGCTTCCGCTGGGCGTGCGGCAGATCCTGCAGATGCAGGCCCACGACGCGCAATGTGGCCTGGAGCAGGTGCGCAACCTGCGCCACACGCTGCGGGCTCGCCTGCAGTCGCAGCTGTAGGCGGTTTCCGGCATCCACACGAGAAAAAATCCAGCGCCGCCTGTACGGGCGTGCGCGCTGAATGCAGAGCGCACCCGCCCCTGGCGCGGGACCGAGGAGACAGGCGACATGGACTTCGAAGGCATCTATTGTTTCGACATCGCTTCGGTGCGGCTTGCGGTGTATCCCGACGGACCTGGGGGTGCGCGCATCGTTGCGCAGATCTCGGAAGACACGCTGCACGATGCGTTCGGTTCGCGCGAGATCGGCGAGGAACTGATCCAGGCGTGCAAGGTCCACTTCGACGCGATCGCGGCGGCCACCATCGCGCGCCACAAGGCCCATCCCCGACAGCCCGTCATGCTGATGTCCGACGACTTCGGGCATCACCTGTTCTTCGCGCCACCCACCGTGCAACGCAAGCCTCGGGCGCCGGGCTGCACGCCTGGAGCCGTACCTGTGGGCGGGGCGCGGGCTGTTCTCCGACAAGCCGAGGCGACCAAGACCTTACCGGTCGCGTGCCGCGCACTTGCATAACCTGGGTTGGCTGGAGGCGAACCGAAGTCGGTCCTCGAACAACCGTTCCACCGGCCTTCAACGGGAGCGCCGGTGCCAACGACAACGAACCATCCACCCCAAGGCGAGCAGGACGTCTACCTTATTCGTGAGGGAACCCACGCGCGGCTGTACGACCTGCTCGGCTGCCACCTCGACAACGAAGAAGAGGGCGGCGGCGCGCGCTTCGCAGTGTGGGCGCCGAATGCCGCCTCGGTCTCGGTGGTCGGCGACTGGAATGGCTGGTCGGGCGATGCCGATGCGCTGGCGCCGAGCCCGGACGGCTCGGGCATCTGGCACGGACATGCGCCCGGTGCCGCAGCGGGCCAGGCCTACAAGTACCGCATCCGCTCGCACCACGGCAACTACACGGTCGACAAGGCCGATCCCGTGGCGTTCTGCGCGGAGCCGCCACCCGCCACCGCGTCGCGCGTCTGCGACCTGACCTACACCTGGGGCGACGAAGACTGGATGGCCACGCGCGGGCAGCGCAACGCGCTCGATGCGCCGCAGTCGATCTACGAGGTGCACCTGGGCTCCTGGCAGCGCCAGGACGGCCAGTTTCTCGGCTACCGCGAACTCGCGCACCGGCTGGCTGCCTACGTGAACCAGATGGGCTTCACGCATGTGGAGCTCATGCCCGTGACCGAGCATCCGTTCTACGGCTCGTGGGGCTACCAGACCACCGGCTACTTCGCACCGACCGCACGCTTTGGCTCGCCGCAGGACTTCATGTACCTCGTCGACCACCTGCACCAGCAGGGCATCGGCGTGCTGCTCGACTGGGTGCCTTCGCACTTTCCGACCGACGAGCACGGGCTCGGGTACTTCGACGGCACACACCTGTACGAGCACGCCGACCCGCGCCAGGGCTTTCATCCGGAGTGGAACTCCAGCATCTTCAATTACGGCCGGCCCGAGGTGCGCAGCTTCCTCGTGTCGTCCGGGCTGTTCTGGCTCGACAGGTACCACCTCGACGGGCTGCGCGTGGACGCCGTGGCGTCGATGCTCTACCTGGACTACGCGCGCAACCACGGCGAGTGGGTGCCCAACCGCCACGGCGGGCGCGAGAACCTGGAAGCCATCGACTTCCTGCAGACGCTGAACCGCGCCGTGTACCGCGCGCACCCCGACACCGTCACCATTGCCGAGGAATCGACCGCGTGGCCACGCGTGTCGCGCCCCACCGACATGGACGGCCTGGGCTTCGGCGAGAAATGGAACATGGGATGGATGCACGATGCGCTCGCCTACATGAAGGAAGAGCCGGTGCATCGCAAGTACCACCACCACAAGCTGACCTTCTCGCTGGTGTATGCCTTCCACGAAAACTTCGTGCTGCCGCTGTCTCACGACGAGGTGGTGCACGGCAAGGGCTCTCTGCTCAACAAGATGCCCGGCGATACGTGGCAGCAATTCGCCAACCTTCGCGCGCTGTACGGCTTCATGTGGGCGCACCCGGGCAAGAAGCTGCTCTTCATGGGCGGCGAGTTCGGCCAGCGTCGCGAATGGACGCATGACGGCGAACTCGAATGGTGGGTCTGCGAACAGGAAGCGCACGGGGGCCTGCAGCGCCTGGTGGCGCAGCTCAACCGCGTGTACCGCGGCACGCCCGCGCTGCACCAGGTCGATTTCTCGTCGGCGGGCTTCGAGTGGGTGGCGGCCGACGACGCCGACACCAGCGTGTTCGCCTTCCTGCGCAAGGCCAGCGACGGCAGTCCGCCGCTGCTCGTGGTGAGCAACATGACGCCGGTGCCGCGCACCAACTACCTGCTGGGCGTGCCGCTCGGCGGCCACTGGCAGGAGGTAATCAACACCGACGCCACGGAATTCGGCGGCTCGGGCTGGGGCAATTTCGGCGGCGTCGACGCGGCGCCCGTGCGCTCCCACGGCCGCAGGCAATCGGTGTCGCTCACCTTGCCGCCTTTGTCCACGCTGATCCTGGAGCACGCTGCCCGATGAAGAACATTTTTTCGAACAAGCCCGCCGCCGTGGCGAACGGTGGAATCGACATCGGCGTGCCCGACGGCGCGGTCCGTGCCGTCATCGATGCCGTGCTGCCGAACGTCGACCACGGCCGCTTCCCCGTGAAGTGCGTGGCTGGCGAGCGCGTGCCGGTGCGGGCCCATTGCTTCACCGACGGCCACGACGTGGTGCGCGTGCAGCTGTGCTGGCGCGCAAATGAGCAGAAGGACTTCCGCGAGGTGCCGATGAGGGCACTGGGCAACGACGTCTGGGAGGCTGCGTTCTCGCCGCCGTCGCCGGGGCGCTATGTCTACACCGTCGTCGCGTGGGTCGACCCCTTCGAGTCGTGGCGCAGCGAGATGACGCGGCGCGTCGATCCCGACGACGTGCGCATTGCCGCGCAGATCGGCGCGCTCGAAATCGCGGCCGCCGCGGCGCGCGCCGAGGGTGCCGACCGCGTCGCGTTGCAGCGCTGGGCCACCGAGCTCGATGCCGTGGCGGCCAGCCCCGGGTCCGACATGGTGTCGCTGAAGGCGCTGGCGCTGGACGACGAATACGCCGAACTCGCGCGGCGCCACCCCGACCGCCAGCATGCGGTGCGCCACCCGGTCGAGCTGCCGCTGGTCGCCGACCGCGAGCGCGCGCGCTTCAGCACCTGGTACGAACTCTTTCCGCGCTCGACGGGTCCCGCGCCGGGCGTGCATGGCACGTTCAAGGACGTGGAGGCGCGCCTGCCGGCCATCGCCGCCATGGGCTTCGACGTGCTGTACTTTCCGCCGATCCACCCCATCGGCCGCGAACAGCGCAAGGGCCCCAACAACGCGCTGCAGGCCGGCCCCGACGACGTCGGGAGCCCCTGGGCCATCGGCGCGGCCGAGGGCGGGCACACGGCGATCCTGCCGGCGCTCGGCACGCCCGAAGACTTTCGCCACCTGGTGGCGCGCGCCACCGAGCACGGCCTGGAGATTGCGCTCGACATCGCCTTCCAGTGCGCGCCCGACCACCCGTATGTGAAGGCGCATCCCGGCTGGTTCCGCTGGCGCCCCGACGGCACCGTGCAGTACGCCGAGAACCCGCCCAAGAAGTACCAGGACATCTATCCGTTCAACTTCGAGTGCGAAGACTGGCGCGGCCTGTGGGCCGAGCTCAAGCGCGTGATCGACCACTGGATCGGGGAGGGCGTGCGCATCTTCCGCGTCGACAACCCGCACACCAAGGCCTTCCCGTTCTGGGAGTGGGTCATCGGCGAGGTGAAGCGCGCGCACCCCGACGTGATCTTCCTGGCCGAGGCCTTCACGCGGCCGAAGGTGATGCACCGGCTCGCCAAGCTGGGCTTCTCGCAGAGCTACACCTACTTCACCTGGCGCAACACCAAGGAAGAGCTGCAGGCGTACTTCACCGAGCTCTCGACCGAACCCGGCATCGACTACTTCCGTCCCAACGCCTGGCCCAACACGCCCGACATCCTGCACGAGCAGCTGCAGACCGGCGAGCCTGCCGTGTACATGTCGCGCCTGGTGCTGGCCGCCACGCTGGCGGCCAACTACGGCATCTACGGGCCGGCCTACGAACGGCGCGAGCACCTGCCGCGCAGCGCCGGCAGCGAGGAATACCTCGACTCCGAGAAGTACCAGCTGCGCCACCGGCCTGCCGACGACCCGGACAGCCTTGAGCCCTTCATCGCGCAGGTGAACCGCATCCGCCGCGAGAACCCGGCGCTGCAGCGCGACCGGGGCCTGCGGTTCCTGCACATCGACAACGACCAGCTGCTGGCCTATGCCAAGGCCTCGCCCGATGGCGAGAACGTGATCGTCACCGTGGTCAACCTCGACCCGCATCACGTGCAGACCGGCTGGGTCGGGCTGGAGCCCGCGAGCGTGGGTGTGAAGGACGGGCAGGCGTTCCAGATGCACGACCTGCTGAGCAACCAGCGCTTCACCTGGCAGGGCGACTGGCACTACATCCGGCTCGATCCCCGCAGCGTGCCCGCGCACATCTTCGTGGTGCGTCGCCGCCACGGCGACGAGCGCGACTTCGACTACTTCCTCTAAGACCAAGAAGGCGAATCGCCCATGAACGCACCCGTCTCCCACATCGCGCTCGAAACCGTCGAGATCGACACCAGCGACGATCCGCTGTGGTACCGCGACGCGGTGATCTACCAGCTCAACGTCAAGGCCTTCTTCGACTCCAACAACGACGGCATGGGCGACTTCCGGGGCGTGACCGCCAAGCTCGACTACGTGAAGGAGCTGGGCGTCAACACCATCTGGCTGATGCCGTTCTACCCCTCGCCCCTGCGCGACGACGGCTACGACATCTCCGAGTACGAAGACGTGCACCCGCAGTACGGCACGCTCGACGACTTCCGCGAGATGCTGGCCGAAGCACACAAGCGCGGCCTGCGCGTGATCACCGAGCTGGTCATCAACCACACCTCGAACGAGCACCCGTGGTTCAAGGCCGCGCGCCTCGCACCGCCCGGTTCGCCCGAGCGCAACTTCTACGTGTGGAGCGACACCGACCAGATCTACCAGGGCACGCGGATCATCTTCACCGACACCGAAACCTCGAACTGGACCTGGGACCCGGTGGCCAAGCAGTACTACTGGCACCGCTTCTTCAGCCACCAGCCCGACCTGAACTTCGACAACCCGGCGGTGCTGGAGGCCATCTTCAAGACGATGCGCTTCTGGCTCGACATGGGCGTGGACGGCTTCCGGCTCGACGCCATTCCCTACCTCGTGGAGCGCGACGGCACGAGCAACGAGAACCTGCCCGAGACGCATGCGGTGATCAAGAAGCTGCGTGCCGCCATCGATGCGCAGTACAAGAACCGCTTCCTGCTGGCCGAGGCCAACATGTGGCCCGAGGACGTGCGCGAGTACTTCGGCGACGGCGACGAGTGCCACATGGCGTACCACTTCCCGCTCATGCCGCGCATGTACATGGCCATCGCGCAGGAAGACCGGCACCCCATCGTCGAGATCATGGCCCAGACGCCCGACATTCCCGACGGCTGCCAGTGGGCCATCTTCCTGCGCAACCACGACGAGCTCACGCTCGAGATGGTGACCAGCAAGGAGCGCGACTACATGTACACCATGTACGCGGCCGACATGCGCGCGCGCATCAACCTGGGCATCCGCCGGCGCCTGGCGCCGCTCATGGAAAACGACCTGGACCGCGTGAAGCTCATGAACGGCATGCTGCTGTCGATGCCGGGTTCGCCCATCATCTATTACGGCGACGAAATCGGCATGGGCGACAACGTGTTCGTGGGTGACCGCAACGGCGTGCGCACGCCCATGCAGTGGAGCCCCGACCGCAACGCCGGCTTCTCGCGCACCGACCCGCAGCGCCTGTACCTGCAGCCCATCATGGACCCGATGTTCGGCTACGAGGCGCTGAACGTGGAAGCGCAGGCGCGCGACGCCAGCTCGCTGCTCAACTGGACCAAGCGGATGCTCGCCGTGCGCAAGACCAGCTACGCCTTCGGGCGCGGGCGGCGGCGCTTTCTCAAGCCGGGCAACCGCAAGATCCTGGCGTACCTGAGCGAGTACGACGGCGACGTGATCCTCACGGTGTTCAACCTCTCGCGCGCGGCGCAGCCGGTGGAACTCGACCTGTCGGAGTTCAAGGGTTTCGTGCCCATCGAGATGCTGGGCCGCGCGCCGTTCCCGCCCATCGGCGAGCTGCCGTACCTGCTCACGATGTCGTCGTACGGTTTCTACTGGTTCAGGCTCACGGCCGAGGCCGACGCGCCGAGCTGGCACCAGGAAGGCGTGGCGCTGCAGGAGTGGCCCACGCTGGTGCTGTTCGACGGCTGGACCAGTTTCTTCCGCGAGCGCGTGATGCCGTGGCGCATCGGCATGTCGGAGCGCATGCGAGCCCAGTTCGAGCTGGAGACGCTGCCGCGCCACATCGAGATCCAGCGCTGGTACGCCTCCAAGGGCACGGCCATCCGCCGTGCGCGCGTGGCCGACCACGCCGTGTGGGACGTGGACGGCCTGAGCTGGATGCTGGCGCTGCTCGACCTCGAAGGCCCGGCCGGCGGCGCCACCTATTTCATGCCGCTGGCACTGGCGTGGGAAGAGCGCGACGAGGAGCGCATGGCCGGCGTGGCACAGGCGGCGCTCGCCAAGGTGCGCCAGCAGGCGCAGGTCGGCCTCATGGGCGACGCCTTCTACGACGAGGCCTTCTGCCGTGCGCTGCTGCGCACCATCGCCAGCTGCGCCGAGCTGCCCACCGCCCACGGAAAGCTGGTGTTCCGGCCGACCGCGGCGTTCGCGGACGTGCAGGTCGACATCGACGCGCTGGCCGTGGGACGCCCGAGCGGCGTGAGCAGCAATACCGTCATCGCACTGAACGAGACGCTGTTTCTCAAGGGCTACCGCCAGGTGCGCGAAGGCATCAACCCCGAGCTGGAGATGGGCCGCTTCCTCACCGAGGATGCGCGTTACCCGCACTGCGTGCCCGTGCTCGGCGCGCTGGAATACCTGACGACCGACGGCCGCACCATGACGCTGGCGATGGTGCAGAGCTACGTGGCCAACCAGGGCGACGGCTGGGACTACACGCTCGGCTATCTCGAGCGCTTCCTGCGCGACGTGGCCACCACCGAAGCCGACACGCCCGACAGCGCCGAGGTGGCCGCGGTGCACGGCGGCTTCCTTGCGCTCATGGGCACGCTGGGGCGGCGCACCGCCGAGCTGCACCAGGCGCTCGCCGCGCGTACCGGCGCAGCCGCCTTCGACCCGGAACCGCTCGCCGCATCCGACTTCGCCAGCTTCAAGTCGCTGGCCGCCAGCGACGCCACGGCCACGCTCGCGCTGCTGCGCGAACGCCTCGATCTCGTGCCGGGCGCCGCGCAGGCCGACGCACGCACCTTGCTGGACGCGGCCGACGCGCTGCAGGCCAGCATCGATTTGCGCCACCCGGCGGAAGGCGGTGGCATCAAGAGCCGCTACCACGGCGATTTCCACCTGGGCCAGGTGCTGGTGAAGGACAACGACTTCGTCATCATCGACTTCGAGGGCGAGCCCGCGCGCAGCTTCGAGGAGCGCCGCACCAAGAGCTCGCCGCTGCGCGATGTGGCGGGCATGCTGCGCTCGTTCAACTACGCGCGCTGGTCGGCGCTGCGCCGCGTGGCGCAAAGCCCCGAAGAAGCCCAGCGGCTGGCCGCGCCGGCCATTGCGTGGGAGCGCGCCACGCGCGACGCCTTCCTGGGCGGCTACGCGGCGGCGATGGCGCCGCCCGACGGCGCGCCGATCGACGCCGAACTGCTCGCGCTGTTCGAACTCGACAAGGCCCTGTACGAGCTGCGTTACGAGCTCGACAACCGCATCGAATGGGCCCAGGTGCCGCTGCACGGCGTGCTCGCGCTGATCAACGCGCCGCGTGCCTGACCCCGCCATCTCCAAGCCACTCAACGGAAGACTCACCATGGAAAACTTCGGCATTCACCTGGAGCCGCTGCGCGCCATCCTCTACCAGGTCGGCGCCTTCATTCCGCGCCTGCTGATCGGGCTGGTGGTGGTGCTCGTCGGCTGGCTGGTCGCCAAGGCGGCCCGCTTCGCCGTGACCAAGGCGCTGCGCGCCGTCAACTTCAACGTGCTCACCGAGCGCGCAGGGCTGGACAACTTCCTGCGCCAGGGCGGGCTGCAGGGCGACACCAGCAGCCTGTTCGGCGTGCTGACCTACTGGCTGGTGATCCTGGCCTCGCTGCTCATCGCCTTCAACGGCATGGGGCTGAGCTACATCGCCGACCTGCTGGGGCGCATCGTCTGGTTCGTGCCCAACGTGTTCGTCGCGCTGCTGGTGCTGGCCTTCGGCTCGTACTTTGCACGCTTCGTGGGCGAGGCCGTGGGCAGCTATTTCCGCAGCGTGAAGATGCAGGACGCCGTGCTCTTCGGCAAAGTGGCGCAGTACGCGGTGATGGCCTTCGTGATCCTCATCGCGCTCGACCAGGTGAAGGTGGGCGGCGACATCGTGCGCGAGAGCTTCCTCGTGATCCTGGCCGGCGTGGTCTTTGCATTGGCGCTGGCCTTCGGCCTGGCGGGCAAGGACTGGGCGAAGTCGCAGATCGAACGCTGGTGGCCTCGGCAGGTCGGCGACAGCAAGACAGCCCCGCCCGCCGTCACGCCGGTGGGCACGCCACCGCGCTTCGACACCACCGACCGTCCCCCCCGTTGAATTTCCATCGTCTACTGCCCATCGGCCCCTGAATGACATCCAAGACCCATCCGACAATCACGGCCGTCTGGCCCGGCCGCCCTTACCCGCGCGGCGCCACCTGGGACGGGGAGGGCGTCAACTTCGCCCTCTTTTCGCAGCACGCCGACAGGGTCGAGCTCTGCCTGTTCGACGAGCGCGGCCGCCATGAGCTGCAGCGCATTGCGCTGCGCGAGCGCACCGACGGCGTGTGGCACTGCTACCTGCCCGAGGCACGCCCCGGGCAGGCCTACGGCTACCGCGTGCATGGTCCCTACAAGCCCGAGGAAGGCCACCGTTTCAACCCGCACAAGCTGCTCGTGGACCCGTACGCCAAAGACCTCGTGGGCGAGCTGCGCTGGGGCGATGCGCTCTACGGCTACACGGTGGGGAGCAAGCGCGAAGACCTGTCCTTCGACCGCCGCGACAGCGCGCCGCTCATGCCCAAGGGCCGCGTGCTCGAAACCGCCTTCACCTGGGGCGACGACCGCCGCCCCTCGGTGCCGTGGCAGGACATGGTGATCTGCGAGATGCACGTGCGCGGCTTCACCATGACGCACCCCGACGTGCCGCCCGCATTGCGCGGCACCTACGCCGCGCTGGGCTGCGCGCCCGTGGTCGACCACCTCAAGCGCCTGGGCGTGACCACCGTCGAGCTGCTGCCCGTGCACAGTTTCCTCAATGACCGGCACCTGGCCGAGAAGGGGCTGCAGAACTACTGGGGCTACAACACGCTGGCCTTCTTCGCCCCCGAGATGCGCTACAGCGCCTCGGGCAAGGTGAAGGAGTTCAAGACCATGGTCAAGACGCTGCACTCCGCGGGCATCGAGGTGATCCTCGACGTGGTCTACAACCACACCTGCGAAGGCAACCAGCTCGGACCGACGCTGTCGATGCGCGGCGTGGACAACGCCAGCTACTACATCGCCAACGCCGAGAACCGCCGCTACTACGACGACTTCACCGGCTGTGGCAACACCGTCAACCTCGAGCATCCGCATGCGCTGCAGCTCGTGATGGACTCGCTTCGCTACTGGGCCGAAGAGATGCACGTCGACGGCTTCCGCTTCGACCTGGCCTCGGCGCTGGCGCGCGAGGCGGGCAAGGTCGAGAACCTCGGCGGCTTCTTCGATGCGATCCGGCAGGACCCGACGCTCAACCGCGTGAAGCTCATCGCCGAACCGTGGGACCTGGGCCACGGCGGCTACCAGGTCGGCAACTTCCCGCTCGGCTGGGCCGAGTGGAACGACCAGTACCGCGACGGCCTGCGCGGCTTCTGGAAAGGCGACGGCGGGCTCGTCGGCGAGGTGGCCAAGCGCGTCACCGGCTCGGAAGACCTGTACGGCTGGTCGGGCAAGCGACCCACCGCGAGCATCAACTTCATCACCGCGCACGACGGCTTCACGCTGCACGACCTGGTGTCGTACAACGACAAGCACAACGAAGCCAACGGCGAGGACAACCGCGACGGCAACAGCCACAACGTGTCGTGGAACTGCGGGGTCGAAGGCCCGACCGACGACCCCGAGGTGCTGGCCCTGCGCGAGCGCCAGAAGCGCAACCTGCTGGCCACGTTGCTGCTGTCGCAGGGCGTGCCGATGCTGCTGGCCGGCGACGAGCGCGGCCACACGCAGCAGGGCAACAACAACGTCTATTGCCAGGACAACGAGCTCGGCTGGATCGACTGGACGCCCACGCCCGAGCGGCTGGCGCTCACGACCTTCGTCGAGCGCATGGTGGCGCTGCGCCGCGCCCACCCGTCGTTCCGGCGCCGCAGCTTCTTTGCGGGCAAACCCGCCGAAGGCGAGACGCTCACCGACGTGCACTGGCTCAAGCCTGACGGCGCCGAGATGCGCCCCGAAGACTGGAACGACACCAACGCGCGCTGCATTGCGATGTACATCCCCGGCGGCGGCATTGCCGACCGCGGGCCGCGTGGCGAGGTGCAGCACGACGACGACTTCCTGGTGCTGATGAACGCGCACCACGACGAGATCGCGTTCACGCTGCCGCCGATGACGCACGGCGCGTGGCGGCTGCTCGTGGACACCGCCAGCAATTCGCCGCCACCGACCACCGAGGGCGCCGCCTCGCTCGCGCCAGCGTGGGGCGACCCTGTCTATCCGCTGCAATGCCGCTCGCTCGTCGTGATGAGCCGGCCGGATGTGCGGCCATGAACCGCCACGCCCACCCCATGCCCTTCGGCGCCACGGTGCAGGAGAAGGGCGTCGAGTTCGCCCTGTGGGCGCCATCGGCCGAAGCGATCGTGCTCGAGCATGCCGCCGCGTCGCAGCCGATGACGCGCGACGCCAAGGGCTGGCACCGCCTGACGGTGCTCGATGCGGTGCACGGCGACCGCTACAGCTTCCGCCTGCCCGACGGCACGCGCGTGCCCGACCCGGCCTCGCGCTTCAACCCCGACGACGTGCACGGCGCGAGCATGGTGATCGACCCGCGCCGCTTCGCCTGGACCGACGACGCCTGGCGCGGCCGGCCGTGGGAAGAGGCGGTGGTCTACGAACTGCACGTCGGCACCTTCACCGAGGAAGGCACGCTGCGCGCGGCGACGGCGCGGCTCGGCGCGCTGGCCGAACTGGGCATCACCGCGGTCGAACTGATGCCGCTCGCCGACTTTCCGGGGCGCCGCAACTGGGGCTACGACGGCGTGCTGCCGTTTGCGCCCGACGCCGCGTACGGCACGCCCGACGAGCTGAAGGCGCTGGTCGATGCCGCGCATGCGCTCGGCCTCATGGTGCTGCTCGACGTGGTCTACAACCACTTCGGACCCGAAGGCAACTACCTGCACGCCTACTGCCCCGAGTTCTTCAACGCCGGCAAGCAGACGCCCTGGGGCGCGGCCATCAACTTCGACGGGCCGCGCTCGCGCACGGTGCGCGATTTCTTCATTCACAACGCGCTCTACTGGGTGGAAGAGTTCCGCTTCGACGGCCTGCGCATGGACGCGGTGCACGCCATCCACGACGAGACGCGCCCGCACATCGTGCATGAGATCCGCGAGGCGCTGAACCACGGACCGGCCCGCGAGCGCCACGTGCACCTGGTGCTGGAAAACGACGCCAACCAGGCCTCGATGCTGCTGCGCGACAGCCGCGGGCATCCGGTGGCCGGCACGGCGCAATGGAACGACGACCTGCACCACGCGGTGCATGTGCTGGTCACCGGCGAGGGCGATGGCTACTACGCCGACTATGCCGACGACCCGGTGCGTCGGTTCGCGCAGGCGCTGGCCGAGGGCTTCGTCTACCAGGGGCAGCCGTCCGCCTTCCGCCATGGCCAGGCGCGCGGCGAGCCGAGCACGCGGCTGCCGTCGCCGGCCTTCGTGTCGTTCCTGCAGACGCACGACCAGGTCGGTAACCGCGCCTTCGGCGAACGCATCCACACGCTGGGTGACCCGGTGCTGGTGCGCGCGGCCATGGCCTGCCTGCTGCTCTCGCCGCACGTGCCGATGCTGTTCATGGGCGACGAGTTCGCGGCCTCCACGCCGTTCCAGTACTTCTGCGATTTCGGGCCGGACCTGGCCAGCGCGGTGTCCGAGGGCCGCCGTGCGGAGTTCGGCGGCTTTGCTGCCTTCGCGGACGAAGAGGCGCGCGCCCGCATTCCCGATCCGAATGCCGAGGCGACCTTCGCTGCGTCGAAGCTGCGCTGGCGCGAACGCGGCACGCGCGCGCACTTTGCGCGGCTGTGCGAGGTGCAGCAGCTGCTGGCGCTGCGCCATCGCCTCATCGTGCCCCGGCTCGGGGGCATGGCGGGCGCGGGCAGCTGGCGGTGCGAGAACGGCACGCTGCAGGTGCAATGGGACCTGGGCGCGGCGCGGCTTTACCTGCTGGCCCACTTCGGCACGCAACCCGTGGAGTTGCTCGCCGACCTGCCGGGCGAGGTGGTCCACAGCGACGGCGTGGCACGCAGCGAAGGCACGCTGAGCCTGGGCCGCGGCGCGCTGCATGTGACGCTGGAAGCGCCGCATGGTGAATGACGCCTTCCGCCAGCTGTGCGCGCACTTCGGCATCGCGACCGGCTACTTCGACGCCTTCGGCGTCCGGCGCGAGGCCTCCACCGACAGCCTGATCGCCCTGCTGGCCGAGTTCGGCGTGCGGCTCGACACCACGGACGATGCGGGCCCCGCGCTGGCCGCGGCCCACCGTGCGCGCTGGGCGCAGGCGCTGCCGCCGGTGCAGGTCGTGCAGGCCGGCAGCGCCGCATGGTCGGTGCCGCTGCGGATGCCGGCGTCGATGGCGCGGCTGCGCTGGCAGCTCGCGGACGCGCACGGCCGCGAGGTGGAAGGCGAGGCCGATGCCCACGCCTTCGCGGAAACCGACCGCACCGACATCGACGGCGTCGCCTGGTGCCAGCGCACGCTGCGGGTGCCGCTGGCACTCGAAGCCGGCTACCACTGCCTGCGCATCGAAGGGCTGCCCGGCGAGACCCGCGTGCTGGCCTCGCCGGGCCGCTGCTACCGGCCGCCCGCAGTGCGCAACGGCCGGCGCGTCTGGGGGCCCGCCGTGCAGCTGTACAGCCTGCGCTCGCCGAGCAACTGGGGCATCGGCGACTTCGGCGACCTGGAAGACCTGGCCGTGCGCATGGCGGCGCAGGGAGTCGACGTGATCGGACTCAACCCGCTGCATGCGCTGTTCGCGAGCACGCCGCTGCACACGAGCCCGTACAGCCCGTCGTCGCGCCAGCAGCTCAACGTGCTGTGCATCGATGTGGAAGCAGTGGAAGGCTTCGGGACCTGCGATGCGGCGCGCGAGCGTGTGCAGTCGCCCGACTTCCAGGCGTGGCTCGCCGCGTTGCGTGCCAGCCCGCTGGTCGACCACGCCGGCGTGGCGGCCGCGAAGTTCGAGGTGCTTGCGCTGCTCTTCACGCATTTCTGCGCGCGGCACCTTCCCGAGGACGGCGCCCCGAGCGAGACCGGCCGCGCGTTCCTCGCCTTCGTTGCGCAGGGCGGCGAAGCGCTGCGCCAGCACGCGCTGTTCGAAACGCTGCAGGCGCACTTCCTCGCGAGCGAAGGCGGCGCGTGGGACTGGCACGACTGGCCCGCCGCTTACCGCGACCCCGGCTCGGCCGAGGTGACCGCGTTCGCCGTGGCGCATGCACCGCGCGTGCAGTTCCACCAGTACCTGCAGTGGGTGGCGGCGCGGCAGCTGGCGCGCGTGGCGGCGCGTTGCGATGCGCTCGGCATGGGCATCGGCCTGTACATGGACCTGGCGGTGTCGGTGGACCGCGCCGGCTCCGACGCCTGGGGCGCGCAAGCCGTGTTCGCACAAGGCGCCAGCGTGGGCGCACCGCCCGACGAATTCAACCCCGCCGGCCAGGGCTGGGGCCTGCCGCCACTGCGCCCCGACCGCCTGCGCGCCGATGGCCATCGCTTCTTCCTCGAGACGCTGCGCGCCGCCATGCGTGGCGCGGGCGCGCTGCGCATCGACCACGTGATGGGGTTGATGCGGCTGTTCTGGATTCCGCGCGGCGCGAGCGCGCGCGAGGGCGCGTACGTGTCCTATCCGCTGGACGAGTTGCTCGCCATCGTGGCGATCGAAAGCCATCGCAACCGCTGCATGGTCGTGGGCGAAGACCTGGGCACGGTCGAGGACGCGGTGCGCGAGGCGCTCGCGCAGGCCGACGTGCTCTCGTACCGCCTGCTGTATTTCGAGACGCAGCACGACAGCGGCCGCTTCAAGCCGCCCGAGGCCTACCCGGCCGCCGCGCTGGTCGCGATCGGCACGCACGACCTCGCGACCTTCGCCGGCTGGTGGACTGCCGCCGACCTGCGCGAACGTCTCGCGCTCGACCTGTTCCCCGACCCCGCGGTGTTCGACCAGCAGCTCATGGACCGCGCGAAGGAGCGCATCGCATTGATGCAGGCGCTGCAGCAG
This sequence comes from Variovorax sp. Root473, assembly GCF_001426505.1. Taxonomy (GTDB): domain Bacteria; phylum Pseudomonadota; class Gammaproteobacteria; order Burkholderiales; family Burkholderiaceae_C; genus Variovorax. The sequence continues at coordinate 1,933,791 of NZ_LMEV01000017.1, read as the reverse complement.
GCGGGCCTGCTGTCGCGCGAGGAGGTGGCGCATGCGGCGGGCGGCGCGCTGCCGTCGGCGCGACTCGTCGAAGCGGCGCACGCCTTTCTCGCGGCCACGCCGTCGGCGCTGATGATGGTGCAGCTCGAAGACGTGGCCGGCGTGGTCGCGCAGGCCAACCTGCCCGGCACCGTCGACACGCACCCGAACTGGCGGCGCAAGCTGCCCGAGCCGGTCGCGGCCCTCGTGGGGGGCGAGCGCATGCGCGCACTGGGAGAAGCCCTGCGGGCGGCGCGTCCTCGCAAGGCCGAAGCCGGTGGCGAATCGGCCGGCCTGCAGACCCGCGTGCCGCGCGCCACATACCGGCTGCAGTTCCACAAGGGCTTCGGCTTCGACGACGCGATCCGCGTGCTGCCTTACCTCGCGCAGCTCGGCGTGAGCCATGTGTACTGCTCGCCGATCCAGCGCGCCCGCGCAGGCAGCATGCACGGCTACGACGTGGTCGCGCATGCGCAGGTCAACCCCGAGCTCGGCGGTGAAGCAGGCTTTGCGCGCTTCGTCGAGGCGCTGAAGGCCCACGGCCTCGGCCAGCTGCTGGACATGGTGCCCAACCACATGGGCGTGTTCGGCGCCGACAACGCGTGGTGGATGGACGTGCTGGAAAACGGCCCGGCCTCGCGGTTCGCGCCGTACTTCGACATCGACTGGCAGCCGCTCAACGTCGAGCTGACCGGCAAGGTGCTGCTGCCCGTGCTGGGCGTGCACTACGGCGAGGCGCTGGACAACGGCGAGCTGGTGCTGCGCTTCGAAGGCGAGACCGGCAGCCTGGCCGTCCGCTACTACGCGCATCGCTTTCCGCTGGCACCCGAGAGCTATCCCTTCGTGCTTGAACGTGCGCTTGCGCGGCTGGGCGATGCGCCGGCGTGCGCCCGGCTCGCGAGCCTGTCGACCGCGTTCGGGCACCTGCCGCCGCGCGACACGGACGCAGCGCAGGCGCGGGCCGAGCGCGTGCGCGACAAGGAACTTCTCAAGGCCCGGCTCGCGCGGCTGGCGCAGCGACATCCGGCGGTCGCGCAAGCGCTCGCGGCGTCGGTGGCCGAGCTGAACCTGGCCCAGCCCGACGCGCGCGATGCGCTGCACCGGCTCATCGAGGCGCAGGCCTACCGGCTCGCACACTGGCGCGTGGCGGCGGACGAAATCAACTACCGCCGCTTCTTCGACATCAACGACCTGGCGGCCGTGCGCATGGAGCGCGACGAGGTGTTCGAGGCCACGCAGTCGTTCGCGCTCGACCTCGCGGCCGCTGGGGTGGTCGACGGCCTGCGCATCGACCACCCCGACGGCCTGTACGACCCCGCGGACTACTTCCGCAAGCTGCAGGAAGGCTATGCGCGCCGCGCCGGCCTGGTGCTGCCGCCGCACGAGGCTGACGGCCGTCCGGCACGCCCGCTGTACGTGGTGGCCGAGAAGATCGCCGGTGCGCACGAAGACGTGCCCGACAGCTGGCACGTGCACGGCACCACCGGCTACCGCTTTGCGAACGTGGCCAACGGCGTGCTCGTCGACTCCACGGCCGAGTCCGCCGTGCTGCATGCCTGGCAGCGCTTCACCGGCGAGACGGACGACTTCGCCGCGGTGTGCCGCGCGGGACGGCGCGAGGTGATGCGCAATGCGCTTTCGTCGGAACTGAACGTGCTCTCCACCGAGCTGCTGCGCATCGCGCGGGCCGACCGCCGCACGCGCGACTACACGCTCAATGCACTGCGCCGCGCGCTGGCCGAGGTCGGCGCGTGCATGCCGGTCTACCGGACCTACATCGTCGAGGGGCCGTCCGCACAGGACGCGCGCTTCATCGACGAGGCCGTGAACCAGGCCGTGAACCAGGCGACGCAGCACAGCGGCGATGCCGACCGCTCGGTGTTCGACTTCGTGCGCAGCGCGTTGCGCGGCGAGGCCGTCGCATCAGCCCCGGCCGCGCTCGGCGAACAGGTGCGGCGCTTCGCGGTGCGCTTCCAGCAGTTCAGCGCACCGGTGGCGGCCAAGGGCGTGGAGGACACGGCGTTCTACCGCTACTTTCCACTCAGTGCGCTCAACGAGGTGGGTGGCGAACCCGACCGCTTCGGCATCGAGGTCGAGGCCTTCCATGCGGCGAGTGCCGACCGCGCGCGGCGCTGGCCGCACACGATGCTCGCGACTTCGACGCACGACAACAAGCGCTCGGAAGACGTGCGCCATCGCATCGACGTGCTGTCCGAGATGCCCGAGGAATGGATGCAGGCGCTCGCGCGCTGGCACGGCCTGTGCCGCAGTGCGCGACCCCGGCTGGCCAGCGGCGAAGCGCCATCGCGCACCGACGAGTACCTGCTCTACCAGACGCTGCTGGGCACGCTGCCCGTGGGCGGCCTGGACGCCGACACCGCGCCGGGCTTCAGCGACCGCATGTGGCAATACATGCAGAAGGCCGCGCGCGAAGCCAAGCTGCGCACGCGCTGGTCGCAGCCCGATGCCGACTACGAGGCCGGCCTCGAAGGTTTCGTGCGCGCTCTGCTGGCCGATCCGGCCACGAACGGCTGCCTTGCGGACATCCAGCGGCTGGCCGACACGCTCGCGTGGTTCGGCGCCTGGAACGGCCTCACGCTCACCTTGCTGAAATACAGCTCGCCCGGCGTGCCCGATCTCTACCAGGGCAGCGAACTCATCGAGCTGAGCCTGGTCGATCCGGACAACCGGCGGCCGGTGGACTACGCCCTGCGCGAAGAACGGCTGGCGGCTTTGCAGGCGATGGAAGGGCAAGGCGATCTCGCGGCGCAGGTGCGCGCGATGGTCGATGCACCGCACGACGGCCGCGCGAAGCTGTGGTTCATCTGGCGGCTGCTGTCGTTGCGGCGCGCGCAGCCCTTGCTGTTTCGCGAGGGCAGCTACGAGCCGCTGCAGGTCGAGGGCCCACTGGCGCGGCATGTCGTGGCGTTCGCGCGCCGCCACGAAGGGCGGATGCTCGTGGTCATCACGGGGCGCCTGTTCGCCGTGCTGTCGCATCGCAGCGCAGGCGATCACGCCGCGCCGGCGCTCCCCGATGCGCCGGCATGGCAGGGCACGACGGTGCGCCTGCCCGACGGCCTGCAGCGGGTGACACTCGAGGACTTGCTGACGGGCGAGTCCCTGACCGCCGCGGACGGCCGCATCGACCTGGGCGATGCGCTTCGACGCATGCCGTGGGCGGCTTTCCAGGCTGCCCGCGCACCCCGCTGAGACTGCACCCTCGTCGCGCCATGGCGCGCGCTGATGCGTGCCCGCCACAGGGCCTCGCGGCGGCTGTGACCATTCGCGCCAATATCGTTACGGCCTGTTGAGCGCGGTGCGCACGCCGCCGGGTCGGCGTCGCGCGGCGGGCTGATGGCGTCGCGCGCGGGCACCGTCGGCGGCGCTTGCGGGCTTCGAGACAAGCGCGATCGCGCGGCATTCCGGCGTGTCGATGCGCCCCGTGCGTGTCAACCCCCGGGCCATCGAAACCAATGTAGGACTGTGCCCAGTTCAGGGCCCCAAAGTAGATGTGAAGTTTGCACATCTTGTTGCGCCCGGAAGCACGGCGGCCGACGCTTTGGGCGTACCTTTATTGCACCGCAGCACGAGAAATCGAAGACGCGGAGGGCGATCCGGGAGGGTCGCGCCAGGTCTCTTTCTTCATCCGAAGGCCTGCCGCAAAGGGCAGGCCATCGACGTTTTCAAGAGGTGGCTATGCGAGTGCTCAGACCCATTCCTTCCCCGTCGAAACCGGGCCGCACCCGGCCGCATGCGCGTGCCGCGCGGGCCCGGGGGCAGCGCCAGCAGCGAGGCGCCGTCGTTCCCAAGGTCGCAGGCTATGCGCTGCTGGCCTTCGTGCTGTGGCTGATGGTGGCCACGCTGGTCGAGCCGCTGTTGTCCTCGCAGGCCACGCGCGCCGTGCTGCAGGCGCCGGTCGGCATCGTCACCTCGCCGATCAATGGCGTGGTGACGCAGATGGCGGTGCGCTCGGGCCACGCGGTGCTGCCCGGCACGCTGGTGGCCACCGTGCGCAACCCCACCGTCAGCCAGGAGATCCTCACCACGCTGACCACGCAGCGCCTGGGCTTGCAGAGCCAGCTCGCGCAACTGGGCAACCAGTACAAGTCCGACAACCAGGAGATGCGCGCCATCGGCCAGCAGGCGCAGGTGACCCGGCAGGCTTCGCTCGCGCAGACCTGGGACGCCTGGGAGATCGCGCAGCGCCAGCGCGACGTGGCGCACAGCATGGTCGCCGAGCAGGAGAACAAGGTGCGCACCAACGAAGCGTTGCTGAAGGAAGGCGCCATCAGCGAACAGGTGATGAACGCGGCCGAAGCCCAGTTGAGCACGGCACGCGCCGCTGCCGCGGTGGCCGAGCAAGCCTTTGCGGGGCAGGCGCAGACCGTGGTGAGCGCGGGGCAGGGCGCCTTCGTCGGCACCGGCGGCAACAGCCTGTTCCAGACGCTCGCGAGCCGGCGTGAAGCGCTGCGCAACAGCACCGACCGCGCACGCCAGGACGGCACCGCGATCTACAAGCAGCTCAGGCAGATCTCGCAGCTCGAGGAAGAAGAGCGACGCCGCGTCGAGAAGCTCGCCGCCTACGAGGTCAAGGCGACCCAGCCCGGCATGGTGCACACGGTGCTGGCGCCCGAGGGCGCGTACGTGACGGCGGGCTCTTCGCTGGTGCGCGTGACCGACTGCAGCCGCATCGGCGTCATCGCCGTCTTCCCCGCGCGGCTGGCCAAGCGCCTGAGCGTGGGCTCGAAGCTCGACGTGAAGGTGGCGGAGAACGTCGCGGTGCCGGCGCGCGTGGAGCAGCTGCTGCCCGTGGCCTCGGATGCGCTGCAGAGCACCTACAGCGTGCCGTTCCCCTATGCCGAGCAGGGCTCCATCTACGCAGTGGCGCGCATCGAGTCGGCCGAGCCGCCGAAGTCCGAGGACGGAAGCCGCCAGACCTTGTGCGTGCCGGGCAAGGTGGTGTCGGCCAGCCTGGCCAAGGCCTGAGCGCACAGCAGGTGAGAACGCCATGCCGATTCCTGTGTCGCTCGCCGCAAGGGCGCGCTGCGTCGCTGCATCGATCGCGCTGGTGGGCGCTGCGGCTGTCGCTGCGCCTTCGCCCGGTGCCACGCAGCAGGCCCTTGCGCGCGACAGCTGCGACGGGTTGCGGCGCGCCGTCGCGCACGACCAGGGCGGCGCGGCCGCGGGGCCGCTGTTCCTGACCAGCTACCGCACCACGAATGCGTCCGGCGAACCGCCGTTCGAACCTGCGCTGGCCGGTGCAGCCTTCACCTACGACAACGCGCTGGCCGGCATCGCGCTGCTCGCGTGCGGCGACCGCGCTGCCGCCCGGCGCATCGGCGATGCCGTGGTGCGTGCCGTGGCGCACGACCAGACCACGCCCGATGGCCGCGTGCGCAATGCCTACCGCGCCGGGCCGGTCACCGAGGAAAAGCCCGCGCTGCCCGGCCGCTGGGACGCCGGGCGCAAGCAGTGGATCGCCGATGCGTACCAGGTCAGCACCGCCACCGGCAACGTGGCCTGGGCCGCGCTGCTGTTGCTGAACCTGCACCAGGCCGAACCGACGCCCGCCTACCTGGCGACCGCGCGCCGGCTGCTGGCCTGGACCGAGCAGAACACGCGCGCCAGGAACGGCCCCGACGGCTACAACGGCGGGCGCCACGGCTGGGACAACGCGCAGCGCGCGCAGACCTGGAAGTCGACCGAGCACAACCTGGACATCGCCATGGCGGCGGCGTGGACCGCACGGGCGGTGCGTGCCGAGGGCCAGCCCGATGCGGCGGAGCAAAGGCAGGCGCGCACCGCGCTCGATTTCGTGGGCCGCATGTGGAACCCGTCGGAGCAGCGCTTCCACATCGGCACCAGGGAGGATGGCGCCACCGTCTCCACCGAAGGCTCCGGCCTCGATGCGCAGCTGTGGCCGTTGCTCGCGGCGCCCGAAGGCTCGTGCGCCTGGGTGCGCAGCCTCGATTGGGTCGAGAAGCACCACCGCTCCGGCGCGGGCTATGGTTTCTCGCGCGAGCCCGACGGCATCTGGACCGAAGGCAGCGCGCAGGCCGCCGCCACGCTGGTGGCCCGCAAGGGTGCGGCGCCCGAGGCGCTGTGGCAGTTGCTCGCGGCACAGCGCGCCAGCAACGGCCTGTACTACGCCACGCCGGGCACGCGCATCTCGACCGGCCTGGCCATCGGTCCGGATTCGACCGGTGCCGATTTCTTCTACTACCACTGGCCGCACCTGGGCGCGACCGCCTGGATCGCCCTGGCCGCCACGGGTTTCAACCCCTTCACCGGCAAGACCATTGCCACGGGAGCCGTTCCATCATGTCCAGCCTGATCGCCACACCGGAGTTCCAGCTCAACGCACTGGTCGCAGGGCTCGCCTTGCTCCTCATGACCTGGGCCCGCGTCGAACGCATCACGCACCGGGTGCTGTTCGGCGCGCTGACCGCGCTGCTGCTGCTGCGCTACGCCGTCTGGCGCATCGTGGCCACGATGCCGCCGTCGGACCTGGGTTTCGAAACGCTGTTCGCGTGGGTGTTCCTGTGCTTCGAGCTGATGGCCATCGTTTACACGCTGATGTCGATCCACATGCTCATGCGGCGCCGCGACAACCGCGCGCAGGCTGACCGGGGCGAGGCCGCACTGCGGGCTCGCGGTGACGACGTGCCGGCGGTCGACGTCTTCATCTGCACCTACAACGAAGAGCTGGCCGTGCTGGAGAAAACCATCATCGCCGCGCAGGCCATCGACTACCCGCGGCTGAACGTCTGGGTGCTCGACGACACGCGTCGCGACTGGCTGCGCGACTACTGCGAGCGCCGCGGCGTGCACTACGCGCGGCGGCCCGACAACACGCACGCCAAGGCCGGCAACCTCAACAACGGCCTGCGCCTGTCGGCAGGCGTGACCGATGCGCCGTTCATCCTCGTGCTCGATGCCGACTTCGCCCCGCAACGCCAGATCGTCTACCGCATGCTCGGCCTGTTCGAGGACCGCCGCGTGGGGCTGGTGCAGACGCCGCAGTTCTATTACAACGCCGACCCTATCCAGCACAACCTGCGCGCCACCGACAGCTGGGTCGACGAGCAGCGCGTGTTCTTCGACGTGCTGCAGCCCGCCAAGGACGCGGTCGATTCGGCGTTTTGCGTGGGCACCTCGTTCATCGTGCGGCGCGACGCGATCACCGAGGCGGGCGGGTTTCCGGTCGGCAGCGTGTGCGAGGACATCCACACCACCTACCTGCTGCTGCGCCAGGGCCGCATCACGCGCTGGCTCGGCGAGCGGCTGTCGAATGGGTTGTCGGCCGAGAGCATCGTCGACTACATCAACCAGCGCAGCCGCTGGTGCCTGGGCACGGTGCAGCTCGCGCTGCTGCCCGACGGGCCCTTGCTCGGCAGGGGCTACAGCCTGCCGGCGCGGCTGCACTTCGTGCACGGGCTGCTGCACTGGCTGGGCAAGCCTTTCATGGTGCTGATCCTGCTGGCGCCCGCGCTGTACTGGTATGCGGGCGTGTCGGCCTTCCATGCGACACCGCAGGCCTTTGCCGCCTACGGCCTGCCGTCGCTCATGATGTTCTGGGCCTACAGCTACTGGATCAGCCAGCGGCGCTGCCTGCCGGTGTTCAGCGAGGTGAGCCAGCTGGTGGCGGCGATGGCCGTGAGCGGCACGCTGGCGCGCGCGATGCTCAAGCCTTTCGGCCATCCGTTCAAGGTGACGGCCAAGGGGCTCGACCGCTCGCGCACGGTGGTGCACTGGAAGCTGGTGGGCGTCTTCGGCGGGCTGCTCGTGGCACTGCAGGGCGCGGCCGCCATGGCGGCCCTGAGCGGTGCAGCGCTGACGCCGGGCGACCAGCTCAATCTGGTGTGGACCGGCATCGCGCTGGTGCTGTGCCTGGGCGCGCTCATGGCCTGCGTCGACCTGCCGCGTCCACAGCAGGAAGAGCGCTTTCCCTGGCGCGCGCGGGCACGGGTGCGCACGGCCGCGGGCGAGGGCGAATCCCGCTTCGTCAACATCGCGGCCGACGGTGCGCTGCTCGAGGGCCGCGGTCCGCTGAAGCGCCTGCGCGTGGGGCAACCGCTGGAGGTGCATGTCGGGCCGGTCGGCTGGCTGCCGGCCCGGCTCGCCGCGCGCGGCAGGGCAGGGGCCGAGCTGAGCTTCGACGCCACAGAAGCGCAGCGCGAGCACCTCGTGCGCCACGTCTTCAACGTGCCGCCGAGCCACGTGGCGGTGCAGGTGCGACCCTGGCAGGCGGCTTCGGCACTCATGGCGAGTGCGGGCATTCGCGCACCGGGCGCGGGCTTCGCGCGCCTGTCGCTGCGCCTGCTGCTGGCGGTGCTGGCCGTCTGCATCGTGCTGGTGACGACGGGCTGCAACCTCACGCCGCCGCTCAAGGAACCCGACCTTGCGGTGCCCACGCAATGGCCGGCCGGCACCACGGCGCCAGACGCGCAGCCCATGGACTGGCGCAACTTCGTGCAGGACGAGGAACTGCGCGGCCTGATCGCCACGGCGCTGGACAACAACCGCGACCTGCGCGCCTATGCGGCGAAAGCGCGCGAAGGGCGCGCCACCTATGCGGGCAGCCGCGCGTCGCTGTTCCCGCAGGTGGGCCTGTCGGCGCATGGCCAGCGGGCGCAGACCACGCCGCAGGGCTCGCTCAGTCCGGTCGGCAACCTGCCGTCGGACGGGCGCGTGTCGAACAGCTTCGACATCCAGGCCGGCGTGATGTCGTACGAGCTGGACTTCTTCGGCCGCCAGCAAAGCGCCGCGCAACAAAGCGGCGCCCTCGCCGAAGCCGGCGACAAGGACCACGCGGCCGCGCGCATGAACCTGGTGGGCGAGGTGTCGAACGCCTACCTCACGCTGCGCGCCGACCGCGCCTTGCTCGCGCTGGCCATGGCCAACGAGGCCACGCTGAATGCCAACGCCGACATGATCGGGCGCGCCCGCGCGGTCGGCGGCGCGGCGCAGCTGGACGTGTACCGCGTGCAGTCGCTGCTGCAGAACGCCCGCGTGCGGCAGGAGGAATACCGCATGCGCGTCGCGCAGGACCTGCAGTGGCTCAACGTGCTGGTCGGCCGCCCCGTGCCGCCCGAGACGGGCAGCGCGCGGCCCTGGCCCGAGCGCTCCACGGCGCAGGTCGCGGCCGGGTTGCCGTCGAGCCTGCTGCAGCGCCGGCCCGACCTGCTCGCGGCCTATGCGCGCGTCGAGGCCGCGAACTCGGGCGTGGGCGCGGCCAAGGCTGCGATGCTGCCGACCATCTCGCTCACGGCACTGGCCGGCGGTGTCAGCAAGGAGCTGTCGACCCTGCTCGACAGTGGCAACAGCAGCTGGGCCGGCGTGCTGGGCGTGTCGCTGCCGATCTTCGACTGGGGACGCCGCTCCGCGAACGTGAGCGCCAGCGAAGAGCGGCTGGCTGCGGCGATGGCCTCGTACGAATCCGCGGCGCAGGTGGCGTTTCGCGAGGTGGCCCATGCGCTGATCGCCGGCGACCACCTTCAGCCGCAGCTGGAGGCGCAACAGGCGCGCGTGCTGGTGCTCGAAAAGGTGGCCGGCATCTCGCGCACGCGCTTTCGCAGCGGCATGGAAGACTACTTCTCGAGCCAGGATGCGCAGCGCGAGCTCTACACCGGGCAGCAGCAGCTCATCGAACTGCAGCTGAAGGCGGCGGTGAATTCGGTGAATCTGTACAAGGCGCTTGGCGGCGGCTGGGGCCGCGCGTAGCCGCGCGGGAGACCCGCGTCCGCGACGCAGCCCGGTGCCGGAGGAGGCTGTGCGCAGTTTTCAGGGGGCCGGCGGGGGTGGTTGGCGAGGTTCGCTGCGAGTTCGAGCGGCAGTGTGCGTCGATGAAACGACCCATTCGGTGTGGCGAAAACGCCGAGAAAAATATTTCCCCGGGTTTTTTCCCTTCGCTGCCTCTTTCGCGGGCACCGCGTTGGAGGCCACGCCAGTCAACGGTTTCGCGCGCTGCACACACGGTTTTCCACAACATTGTCCCCATCGGGGTGGGAAAACCCGTCAAGTGGATGTGCTAGGACGGCCGCAGGCCTGCAGCGGACAAAAAAATACCCGCCGAAGCGGGTATCTCGAGGAGCCCGATTGAAGGGGCGCGCTCTAAGGCAAACAGAGAGCTCTTCTTCTGCGGCCCTGTTGCGTGACAGCAAGTGCATCGTCGGCGACGGCGGCCGTGGAACATGTCAGCTGAAAAATGTCGTAACCGTAGGACAAGTTAAAAAGTGTGAAAAATTTGGCAGTTTTCGGAGCTCTAGGCGTTCGTCCACTCGCCCGAGCAGGCAGAACTGTCGGTGTTGTCTGACAACCCCACGGCGGGCGCAGCCCTAAATTTTGCGGACTCGCTTCAAGTGCGGGTTCTCTGTGCGTGACAGCAATCCAGAGATTCAACCCAGCATCCGAGCTGGGTTTTTTTTGCCCTTTTTTGCCGTTCAGCGCAGGAAGACGTGTTCCATGAACTGCCGGATCGGGTACTGGATCACCGTCTGCACGCGGGCCGGCAGTTCCAGCGGGCGCATCAGCATCTTGAGCGTGGCGCCGGGGCTCAGATTGTTGCGGATGGTGCTGTTCATGCGCGCGCTGAGCTGCTGCACATAGGCTGCATCGCCCGCCCGGTGCGGGGCGCGGGCCTTCACCACATGGCGGACGGCGCAGTCCGCGTCCTCGCTTTTCAGTTCCAGGGTGCGCCGGCCGATGGTGCCCATCACGCGCAAGCGGTTCAGCCGCTCTTGCGCGCGGTAGCGGCGGAAGAACCGGTAGAAGTGCTTGTAGTGGTTGACCTCGTCGGTCGCGATGCGCGTGGCCAGATCGCGCAGCACCGGCTCGGTGGTGCTGCGGGCCATGGCGCGGTAGTAGGTGGCGGTGCCGGTCTCGACCACGCAGCGGGCGGTCATTTCCAGGGCGCGGGTCGGGGCCAGCAGCTCGACCTTGCAGTAGGTGGCGTACTCCGCCAGAAAGCCATGGTAGGCGGTGTCCCAGTCGAACTCGGGCCACACGTGGCGCACATAGGCGCGCAGGGCCCGGCCGTGCTGCAGCTCTTCCTGCTCCCAGTGGTTCGACAGCCACTCGGTGACCTCGTCGTCGCCCCGGAAGAAATCGACCAGGTTCTGCGTGTACAGGTCGGAGCCGCTCTCGATGAAGGAGGCCGACGCCACCAGGTAGAAGAGGTTCTCGTCCGTGCGCACCTGCTCGCGTGCGATGCGGGAGAAATCGAGGTCTTCGATCTTCCAGTGTTCCGACGCCTGACCCGCCATGCGTGCTCCTTGATTCATGGTTGCCGATGAAAACAGGGAAGAAACAGGCTGCAGCCGGGGAGGGCGCGCACCGCTTCAGCCGTCCATATTAGCCCCGGCGCCCGGATCGCGCGTGCGCACGGCCCGCGGCGGGCCCGGGCACCATGCGCAAACCTATAATCGATTGTTCAAGCAAATCAAGCAGTTAGGCCGGTTCAACGCAGTGGTTTCGACGCAGGGTCGCCATCGCCAGGCCGCCCTGACAGAAGACGAAATCCAAAGATGAGCCAGCCCACATTCACGGTCGCGGACATCCGCAAGACCTTTCTCGATTTCTTCGCCTCCAAGGGCCACACCGTGGTGCCTTCGAGTTCGCTGGTGCCGGGCAACGACCCGACGCTCATGTTCACGAACTCCGGCATGGTCCAGTTCAAGGACGTGTTCCTGGGCGAAGACAAGCGCCCCTATGTGCGCGCCGCCTCGGTCCAGGCCTGCCTGCGCGCCGGCGGCAAGCACAACGACCTCGAGAACGTGGGCTACACCGCGCGCCACCACACCTTCTTCGAGATGCTGGGCAACTGGAGCTTCGGCGACTACTTCAAGCGCGACTCGCTGAAGTGGGCCTTCGAGCTGCTGACCCAGGTCTACAAGCTGCCGGCCGAAAAGCTCTGGGCCACCGTCTACATCGAGGACGACGAGGCCTACGACATCTGGACGAAAGAGATCGGCCTGCCGCCCGAGCGTGTCGTGCGCATCGGCGACAACAAGGGCGGGCGCTACATGTCCGACAACTTCTGGATGATGGCCGACACGGGCCCCTGCGGCCCGTGCTCCGAGATCTTCTACGACCACGGTCCCGAGATCGCCGGCGGCCCGCCCGGCTCGCCCGATGAGGACGGCGACCGCTACATCGAGATCTGGAACAACGTGTTCATGCAGTTCGACATGCAGCCCGACGGCTCGGTCAAGAAACTGCCCGCACCCTGCGTCGACACCGGCATGGGCCTGGAGCGCCTAGCGGCCATCCTGCAGCACGTGCACAGCAACTACGAAATCGACATCTTCGACGCGCTCATCAAGGCCGCCGGCCGCGAAACGGGCACGCAAGACCTGTCGAACAACTCGCTGCGCGTGATCGCCGACCACATCCGCGCCACCTCGTTCCTGGTGGCCGACGGCGTCATTCCGTCGAACGAAGGCCGCGGCTACGTGCAGCGGCGCATCGTGCGCCGCGCCATTCGCCACGGCTACAAGCTGGGCCAGAAGAAGCCCTTCTTCCACAAGCTGGTGCCCGACCTCGTGAAGCTCATGGGCGACGCCTACCCCAAGCTGGTGGCCGACGAGAAACGCATCATCGACACGCTGAAGGCCGAAGAAGAACGCTTCTTCGAAACGCTGGCCAACGGCATGGAAATCCTCGACGCGGCGCTGGCCGGCGATGCCAAGGTGCTGCCGGGCGACGTCGCCTTCAAGCTGCACGACACCTACGGCTTCCCGCTCGACCTGTCGGCCGACGTGTGCCGCGAGCGCGGCCTGAGCGTCGATGAAGCGGGCTTCCACGCCGCCATGGAAAAGCAGAAGGCCGCGGGCCGTGCCGCCGGCAAGTTCAAGATGGACCGCAACGTCGAATACGCCGGCGCGGGCAACACCTTCACCGGCTACGAGCACCTCGAAGAAAACGCCAAGGTCGTCGCGCTGTACCTCGAGGGCGTGGCCGTCAACGAGCTGAAGGAAGGCCAGAGCGGCATCGTGGTGCTCGACACCACGCCCTTCTATTCGGAGAGCGGCGGCCAGGTCGGCGACCAGGGCGTGCTCGTGGCCGAAGGCGTGCAGTTCGGCGTCGACGACACGCAGAAGATCAAGGCCGACGTGTTCGGCCACCACGGCACGCAGACGCAAGGCACGCTGAAGGTGGGCGACGCGGTCAAGGCCGCGGTGGACACCGCGCGCCGCGCCGCCACCATGCGCAACCACTCGGTCACCCACCTGATGCACAAGGCCTTGCGCGAAGTGCTGGGCGACCACGTGCAGCAGAAGGGCTCGCTGGTCGACGCCGACAAGACCCGCTTCGACTTCGCGCACAACGCGCCCGTCACGCGCGACCAGATCCTCGAGATCGAAAAGCGCGTCAACGCCGAGATCCTGGACAACGCGCCCACGCAGGCCCGCGTGATGGACCTCGACTCGGCCCAGAAGACCGGCGCCATGATGCTGTTCGGCGAGAAGTACGGCGAGACCGTGCGCGTGCTCGACATCGGCACCAGCCGCGAACTGTGCGGCGGCACCCACGTGGGCCGCACGGGCGACATCGGCCTGTTCAAGATCGTCAGCGAAGGCGGCGTGGCCGCCGGCGTGCGCCGCATCGAAGCCGTCACGGGCGCCAACGCGCTGTCGTACCTGCAAGACCTCGAATCGACCGTGCACAGCGTGGCCGCCACGCTCAAGTCGCCGGCCGCCGAGCTGCAGGGCCGCCTCTCGCAGGTGCTCGAGCAGGTCAAGACGCTCGAACGCGAAGTGGGCGCGCTCAAGGGCAAGCTCGCATCGTCCAAGGGCGACGAGCTCATCGCGCAGGCGGTGGACGTCAACGGCATCAAGGTGCTCGCGGCCAAGCTCGACGGCGCCGACGCCAAGACGCTGCGCGACACCATGGACAAGCTCAAGGACAAGCTAAAGACCGCCGCCATCGTGCTGGCCGCCGTCGACGGCGACAAGGTGCAGATCGCGGCCGGTGTCACGGCCGACAGCATCGGCAAGGTCAAGGCCGGCGAGCTGGTCAACTTCGTGGCCCAGCAGGTCGGCGGCAAGGGCGGCGGCAAGCCCGACATGGCCATGGCCGGCGGCACCGATGCCGCGGGCCTGCCGGCCGCGCTGCAATCGGTGCAGGCCTGGGTCGCTCAACGCGTCTGAGTTCATCTCGCTCACTTTCCACACAGCACTTCATGTCCGACGCGATCCCCGGTGAAGTGCTCGTGATGGGGGCGGGCACCATCGGTTGCTTCATCGGCGGCAGCCTGGCGGCGGCGGGCGTGCCCGTCACCTTCGTCGGCCGTCCGCGCGTGCTCGACAAGCTCGCGCGCCACGGCCTCACGCTCACCGACCTCGACGGCGCCCGGCACAAGCTGGCGGCGCCCACGCTGCGACTGTGCGAGCAGGTGCCGGTGGGTGCGCGGCCCGCGCTGGTGCTGCTGTGCGTGAAGAGCGGTGCCACCGCCGAGGCGGCGCGCGAGCTGGCCTTTGCGCTGCCTGCCGGTACCACCGTGGTCTCGCTGCAGAACGGCATCTCGAACTGCGCCGCCGCCGGGCAGGCAGGCCCCTCGCTCAACATCCGCGCTGGCATGGTCCCGTATAACGTCGCGGAAATCGACGATGGGGCTTTCCATCGCGGCACGCCCGGCCGGCTGGCCGCGGAAGACGACTCCATGCTGCGCGACTGGCTGCCCGTGTTCGAGCGCGCCGGCGTGCCGCTCGACCTGCATGAGAACCTGCTGCCGGTGCAGTGGGGCAAGCTGCTGCTCAACCTCAACAACCCGGTCAACGCGCTGTCGGGCCTGCCGCTGCGCGACGAGCTCATGCAGCGCGGCTACCGCCGTTGCTTCGCGGCGCTCATCGACGAAACGCTGGGCGTGCTGCGCGCCGGTGGCATCGTGCCCGCGCAGGTGGCGGCCGTGCCCGCGCGTCGTTTGCCCGGCCTGCTGCGCTTGCCCGACTGGCTGTTTCGCATCGTCGCGGCGCGCATGCTGCGCATCGACGCCAAGGCCCGCTCCAGCATGGCCGATGACCTGGCGCTGGGCCGCCGTACCGAGATCGACGCGCTCAGCGGCGAGGTGGTGCGGCTTGCGCAGGAGCTCGGCCTGAGCGCACCGCGCAATGCGCGCATGGTCGCGCTGCTCCAGGCCTGGCCGCAAAGCCCGAAGCGCTGGACGGCGCGCCAGCTGCAGGACGCGCTCGGCCTCTAGCCACCAGGCCCACCAGGCCCGCGCGACCCCGCACCGCGCATTTCTCCCCCGAAGGGCGGCCCGAAAAGGCCGCCCTTTTTCTTGGCGCACGCACCGCTCGTTGTAGCTTGATAGGGTTTCTACCTACTCATGAAGTTGTCTTCCTCGGTATCCTCGCGGTGTTCCATTAATAAATCGTTGTTTCTTTAGTGAAACAAACCACCGATTCCACGGACCCCCCGATGACACACACTCGCCGCCTCGCCATCGCCGCTGCCGTCTCCCTGGCCGCCGCTTGCGCTTCCGGATTTGCCTGGGCAGACACCTACCCCAGCAAGCCGATCACGCTGGTCGTTGCCTATCCGGCGGGTGGCGACACCGACGCCCTGGCGCGGCTGTACGCCGAGAAGCTCTCGGCCCGCGTCGGCCAGCCCGTGGTGGTCGACAACCGTCCCGGTGCCAGCGGCATCATCGGCAGCGCCTATGTCTCGAAGGCCGCGCCCGACGGCTACACGCTGCTGCTGGCGCCCAGCACCTTCTCGATCGCGCAGCTGGTGCTCAAGACCGGCAGCGGCTCGGGCTATGACGTGCTCAATGGCTTCACACCGATCGTTCAGACGGGCAACCTGCCGCTCTTCCTCGTGGCCAGCGGCGCCAAGGGCTACACGGGCCTGAAAGACGCGGTGGCCGCGGCCAAGGGCGGCAAGTCGCTGAGCTACGCCAGCCCGGGCAGCGGTTCGCCGATGCACATCCTGGGCGAGATGTTCGCCCGCGCCTCGGGCACCAGCCTGGCGCACGTGCCGTACAAGGGCGTCGCGCCCGCCGTCAACGACGTGCTCGGCGGCCACGTGCCGGTGACCTTCATCACGCTGGGCCCGGTGGCGCCGTACATGCCCAACGGCAAGATGGTTCCGCTGGCCGTGGCCTCGCGCGAGCGCTCGCCGCTCGCGCCCAAGGTGCCGACCTTCGCCGAGCTGGGCTACAAGGACGTCGAGCTGACCGCGTGGAACGGCCTGTGGGGCCCGCGCAACCTGCCGCCCGAAATCGTCAAGACGCTCAACGGCCACTTCAACGAGATCCTGAAGATGCCCGACATCGTCGCGCGCATGGCCGTGCTGGGCACTACGCCCGTGGGCGGCGACGCCGACGTGCTCGCCAAGACCAACGCGGCCGACTTCGCGCGCTTCGGCAAGGTCATCAAGGAACTCGGCATCCAGGCCGACTGAACCTCACAAAGACGCCCGCCATGACCGACCTCAAAGCCATCGCCGATCCCTCCAGCCTGCAGTCGCTGCTGGCCGAGATGCCCGCCAACCTGCTGGCCGGCCGCCGCGTGCTCGTCACGGGCGGTGCGCGCGGCCTGGGCCTGGCGTTCGCGCAGTGCGTGGCCGCGGCGGGTGCGAGCGTGGTGCTGGCCGACATCCTCGGCGAGCTGGCCGAAACCGAAGCGAAGGCCCTGCGCGATGCGGGCCGCACGGCGCACGCGCTGGCGATCGACCTGTCGGACCCGGCCTCCATCGAGGCGGGCGCCGCCGAGGCGGTGCACCTGCTGGGCGGCCTGGACGGCCTCGTCAACAACGCCGCCATCACCAACTCGGGCGGGCGCGACGCGCACCAGCTCGAGATCGACATGTGGGACCGCGTGATGAACGTCAACGTGCGCGGCAGCTGGCTCATGGGCCGCGCCTGCCGCCCCGCGCTGGCGGCCAGCGGCCGTGGCGCCATCGTCAACCTCGCGTCGGACACGGCGCTGTGGGGCGCGCCCAACCTGCTGGCCTATGCATCGAGCAAGGGCGCGGTCATTTCCATGACGCGCTCGCTGGCGCGCGAATGGGGCGGCGACAACATCACGGTGAACGCCGTGGCGCCCGGCCTCACGCTGGTCGAGGCCACCGAGTACGTGCCGATGGCGCGCCACCAGAAGTACCTCGAAGGCCGCGCCATCCCGCGCGAGCAGCAGGCGGCCGACGTCTGCGGCGCCACCGTGTTCCTGCTGTCCGGCCTGGCGCGCTTCGTCACCGGGCAGCTGCTCGCCGTCAACGGCGGCTTCGCGATGCACTGAACCTGTCACCACCGACCGAATTTCCCGACCAAGGAGTACACCCATGAGCGATTTGTCCGAACAGCAGAAGATCAACAACACCGCCGCAGCCGTCGGCAGCACGCTGGTGCAGCCCGAAGGCAGCAGCCTGGCCGAGTGGATGAACACCCGCATCGCGCGCTACGAAACCCGTACGTACGACTGGGATGCGCTGAAGTTCCAGGCCGACTTCGACCCCAAGTTCCGCCGCGCGCAGATGCGCTACGTGGGCACCGGCGGCACCGGTGTCGCGGCCGACGCCAACACCGTGCCTTCGGAGCACTTCACCTTCTCGACCATGGTGATCCCGGCCGGCCACGAAGGCCCGCCGCACCTGCACACCGACGTGGAAGAAGTGTTCTTCCTGATCCGCGGCAAGCTCAAGGTCGTGATCGAGAAAGACGGCGAGCGCTTCGAAACCATCATGACCGACCGCGACCTGATCTCGGTGCCGCCCGGCGTGTACCGCGAAGAGATCAACATCGGCGACGAAGACGCGCTGATGTGCGTGATGCTCGGCGCGCAAAAGCCGATCAAGCCGACGTATCCGGCCGATCACCCGCTGGCCAAGATCAAGCGCTGAGCGAGCGAACAGGCCATGGGCACCATCGACATTCCCGCGCAGACCCTGCCGGCTTCCGAGCTGGCGCGCCTCGACGCGCGATTTCCGGCCCGCGACGTCGCGGTCGGCAACGGCGCGGTGGTGTCGGTGCGCGAGTGCGGACAGGGCCCGGTGATCGTGTGCCTGCACGGCATCGGCTCGGGCGCGGCCTCGTGGCTCGACACCGCGGCGCTGCTGGCGCCGCAGGCCTGCGTCATCGCCTGGGACGCGCCGGGCTACGGCCGCTCGACGCCGCTGGCCGCGGCCGCGCCGACTGCCGCCGACTACGCCGCGCGCCTGGAAGAAATGCTCGATGCGCTCGCGATCCGCTCCTGCGTGCTCGTCGGCCATTCGCTGGGCGCCATCGTCGCCGCATCTGCCGCGCGCGAAGACGCGAGCGCCAGTGCGCGCATCCGCCGCCTCGTGCTCGTGAGTCCGGCCATCGGCTACGGCGCACCCGAGCGCATCGATGCCCGCGCCAGGGTGCGCGCCGAACGCCTGGCCACGCTCGACGACCTCGGCATTGCCGGCATGGCCGCGAAGCGCGCGGGCCGGCTCGTGTCCGACGGTGCCAGCGAGCACGCCCGCCAGTGGGTGCGCTGGAACATGGCCCGCCTGAACGACCACGGCTACCGCCAGGCTGTCGAGCTGCTGTGCAACGCCGACCTGCTGGCTGACCTGCCGCCGCCGATGTCCGTGCGCGTGGCCTGCGGCGCGCTCGACGTCGTCACGCCGCCGGCCGCCTGCGAGGAAGTCGCGCGCCGCTGCGGCGTGCCCCTCGAATTGGTGGACGATGCGGGTCACGCCGGCTATGTGGAACAACCGCAGGCCATTGCCGCCTTGCTGCGCGAATCGCTCGCCGGCTGACCCGGCACGAACAAGAGAACCGAGAGGAACCCGACATGGCCACCGACAACCAAGTGATGGAAGAGGGCGCGGACCGCTACAACGTGCCCGCGCTGGAGCGCGGCCTGCGCGTGCTGTGCGAGTTCAGCCGCGAGAGCCGCACGCTCTCCGCGCCCGAGCTGGCGCGCCGTTTCGACCTGCCGCGCTCGACCGTCTTCCGCCTGCTCACCACGCTGGAGAACATGGGTTTCCTCGAGCGCGCCGAGGGCGGGCGCGACTACCGCCTGGGCCTGGCCGTGCTGCGCCTGGGCTTCGAATACCTGGCTTCGCTGGAACTCACGCAACTGGGCACGCCGCTGCTCAACCGCCTGTGCGACGAGCTGCGCACGCCCTGCAACCTCGTGGTGCGCGACGGCCGCTCGATCGTCTACGTCGCCAAGGTGGCACCGGCCACGCCGTTTGCCAGCTCGGTCACGGTGGGTACGCGCCTGCCGGCCCACGCCACGGTGCTGGGCCGCATCCTGCTGGAAGACCTCACGCTGCCGCAGCTGCGCGCGCTGTACCCCGAAGACAAGCTCGAGACCTTCTCGCCGAGCACGCCCAAGACCGTGAACGAACTCTTCGACATGGTGCAGGCCGACCGCCAGCGCGGCTATGTGCTCGGCGAGGGCTTTTTCGAGTCGAACATCTCGACCATCGCCGCGCCGGTGCGCGACCACAGCGGCCACATCGTGGCGGCACTGGGCGCCACCATCACCTCGGGCCACATCGACGAGAACCGCATGGACGAGATGGTGCAGCGCGTGCGCGGCACCGCCGACGAGATCTCGGGCCTGCTCAATTACTCGCCAGCACGCAACAGCGCCGCCAAGGTGGTTCCGCTGCGCAGCGCCTGACTCGTTTTTTTCGATCATGACGACCTCCGCCTTTTCCTCCTCTTTCTTCGCCGCCGACGCACTGGCCGGCCGCGTGGCCGTGGTCACGGGCGGGTCGTCGGGCATCGGCCTGGCCACGGTCGCGCTGCTGCTGGGCTGCGGCGCCGCCGTGGCGCTGTGCGGGCGCAACGCCGAACGGCTCGATGCCGCCGTGGCCGGCCTGCGCGCGACGTACCCGGACGCCAAGCTGTTCGCGCAGACCTGCGACGTGCTCGACGCCGCCTCGGTGCGCGCCTTCGCCGCCGCCAGCGAGGCCGCGCTCGGCCCGGCCTCGATGCTGGTCAACAACGCAGGGCAGGGGCGTGTCTCCACCTTCGCCGACACCGACGACGCAGCCTGGATGCAAGAGCTGAACCTGAAGTTCTTCTCCGTCATCCACCCGACGCGCGCCTTCCTGCCCCAGCTCACGGCGCAGCGCGCCGTGCTCGGCGATGCGGCCATCGTCTGCGCCAACTCGCTGCTGGCGCGCCAGCCCGAGCCGCACATGGTCGCCACCTCGGCCGCGCGCGCCGGCCTGCTGAACCTCGTGCGTTCCATGGCCACCGAGTTCGCGCCGCAGGGCGTGCGCGTCAACGGCATCCTGATCGGCCTCGTCGAATCGGGCCAGTGGCGCCGCCGCTTCGAGGCGCGCGAAGACAAGGCGCAGGACTGGGCCGCCTGGAGCGGCCAGCTCGCCACCACCAAACACATCCCGCTGGGTCGCCTGGGGCTTCCGACCGAAGCCGCGCGCGCGATCCTTTTCCTTGCTTCACCGCTCGCTTCCTATACGACGGGCAGCCACATCGATATTTCCGGAGGCCATTCACGCCATGCATAACCCCAACAACACCGTCACGGTCGGCGCCGTCGTCGCCGCCTTCCTCGAACAGTGCGGCGTCAAGGCAGCCTTCGGCGTGATCTCGATCCACAACATGCCGATCCTCGATGCCTTCGCGCAGCGCGGCACGGTGCGCTTCATCTCGGCGCGCGGCGAGGCCGGCGCGGGCAACATGGCCGACGCCTATGCACGCTCCACCGCCAGCCTGGGCGTGTGCATCACCAGCACCGGCCCGGCCGCGGGCAACATCGCCGGCAGCATGGTCGAGGCGCTGACCGCCGGCGCGCCGCTGCTGCACATCACGGGCCAGATCGAGACGCCGTACCTGGACAAGGGCATGTCGTACATCCACGAGGCGCCCGACCAGCTCACCATGCTCAAGGCCGTGTCGAAGGCCGCGCTGCGCGTGCGCAGCGTGGAGACGGTGCTCGGCACGCTCAAGCGCGCGGTGCAGCTCGCGATGACGGCGCCGACCGGCCCCGTGAGCGTGGAGATTCCGATCGACATCCAGTCGGCGCTGACGACCATGCCGGCCGACCTGTCGCCGCTGCCCATCGAGCGCCCCGTGCCGTCGGCCGCCGGTCTCGATGCACTGGCGTCGCGCCTGGCAGCCGCCAAGCGCCCGCTGCTGTGGGTGGGCGGCGGTGCCCGCCATGCCCGCGCCGCCATCCAGCGCCTGCAGAAGCTGGGCTTCGGCGTGGTCACGACCACGCAGGGCCGCGGCACGGTGCCCGAGGACGACGCCGGCTCGCTCGGCGCCTACAACATCCAGAAGCCCGTCGAGGCCTTCTACCAAACCTGCGACGCGATGCTCGTGGTCGGTTCGCGCCTGCGCGGCAACGAGACGCTCAAGTACGAACTGAAGCTGCCGCGCCCGCTGTACCGCATCGACGCCGATGCCGCTGCCGAAGGCCGTTGCTACGCTTCCGAGGCCTTTGTCTGCGGCGATTCCGCGCTGGCCCTCGACGGCCTGGCCGACCGCCTCGAAGCCGCGAAGTACCAGGCCGACCCGCAGCTGCTGGTCGACCTGCGCGCCGCGCACGACCAGGCCGTGGCCACGTTGCGCGACGGCCTCGGCCCGTACGCCGAGCTCGTGCGTCAGCTGCAGTCGGTGGCCGGCCGCCAGTTCAACTGGGTGCGCGACGTCACGGTGTCCAACAGCACCTGGGGCAACCGCGAGCTGCGCGTGTTCGAACCCAGCGCCGGCGTGCACGCCACGGGCGGTGGCATCGGCCAGGGCATGCCCATGGCCATCGGCGCGGCCATCGGCGCGGCGGTGACGGGCTCGGGCCGCAAGACCTTCTGCCTGGCCGGCGACGGCGGCTTCATCCTGAACCTGGGCGAGCTGGCCTGCATGGTGCAGGAGAAGGCGCCCATGGTCATCGTGCTCATGAACGACAAGAGCTACGGCGTCATCAAGAACATCCAGGACGCGCAGTACGGTGGCCGCCAGTGCTACGCCGAGCTGCACACGCCCGACTACGACCTGCTGTGCAAGTCGCTCGCGCTGCCGCATGCCCGCGTGAAAGACCTGGCCGACCTGCCGGCACACCTGGACAAGGCGCTCGCCGCCGACGGCCCGTTCCTGCTGGAAATCGACATGCTGTCGATCGGCGGTTTCAAGACCTCCTTCGCCGGCCCGCCGACCAACACGGTCACGCAGATTCCCGCGCTCGGCGCGGCCCAGTGAGCGAACGCGGAGCCCCACGCATGACCACTGCCATCACGCGCATTGCACTCGTCGGCTGCGGAGCCATCGGCACCTCGGTGCTCGAACTGCTGCGCGGCGATCCCGCCCTGAAGGTGGTGGCCATCGTCGTGCCGGCGGAAGGTATTGCCGCCGCGCAGAAGGTCGCGCCCGACGCGCAGGTCGGCAGCGCCGTGCCCGCCGACGGCATCGACCTCGTGGTCGAGACCGCCGGCCATGCCGCCATCGAGCAGCACGTGCTGCCCGCGCTGGCACGCGGCACGCCCTGCGTGGTCGCGTCGGTCGGCGCGTTGTCGGCTGCGGGCTTTGCCGAGAAGCTCGAAGCTGCCGCCGTCGCCGGCCACACGCAGGTGCAGTTGATTCCCGGCGCCATCGGCGGCATCGACGCGCTCGCCGCGGCCCGCATCGGCGGCCTGAGCAGCGTGCGCTACACGGGCCGCAAACCGCCGCAGGCCTGGAAGGGCACGCCGGCCGAGCAGGGCCGCAACCTGGACACGCTGGCCCACGAAACCGTCATCTTCGAAGGCAGCGCGCGCGAAGCGGCCTTGCTCTACCCGAAGAACGCCAACGTGGCGGCCACCGTCTCGCTTGCAGGCCTGGGCCTGGACCAGACGCTGGTGCGCCTCATTGCCGACCCGGCCACCACCGAGAACGTGCACACCGTCGAAGCCGAAGGCGCCTTCGGCAGCTTCGCGCTGACCATGCGCAACAAGCCGCTCGCGGCCAACCCCAAGACCTCGGCCTTGACCGTGTACAGCGCCGTGCGCGCGCTGCGCAACCGCGTCGCGGCCCTCGCCATCTGAGCCACTCCATGATCTCCACCGAACTCCTTCCGATCTGCATCGCCGGCGAATGGCGCCTGGGCGGCGGTGACGTCTACGAAAGCCTGTACCCGGCCACCGGCGAGCCCATCGCGCGCCTGAAGGCTGCGAGCCTGGCCGACGTCGAAGAGGCCATCACCCGCGCCGACCACGCCTTTCGCACCAGCGGCTGGGCCCAGCGCCTGCCGCACGAGCGCGCGGCCGTGCTGCACCGCGTGGCACAGCTGATCCGCGAAGAGGGCGAGTCGCTCGCGCAGAAGCAGCGCCTGGACAACGGCAAGCCGATCAGCGAAACCCGCAACCTCGTGGCCAGCGCCGCGGGCACCTTCCAGTTCTTTGCCGCCGCGCTCGAAACGCTCGAAGAAACCATCACCCCCTCGCGTGGTGCCTTCGTCACGATGAGCGTGCACGAGCCCATGGGTGTGGTTGCGGCCATCACGCCGTGGAACTCGCCGATCGCGAGCGAAGCCCAGAAGCTGGCGCCCGCGTTGGCCGCCGGCAACGCGGTGGTCGTGAAGCCCGCCGAAGTCACGCCGCTCATGGCGCTGGAGCTGGCCCGCATCTGCGAGCAGGCCGGCGTGCCCAAGGGCATCGTCAGCGTGCTGCCGGGCAAGGGCTCGGTCATTGGCGACGCGATCACCAAGCATCCGCTGGTCAAGCGCGTGTCGTTCACGGGCGGCACCACCACCGGCAAACACATCGCCCACATCGCGGCCGACAAGATGATGCCGGTGTCGCTCGAACTCGGTGGCAAGTCGCCCACCATGGTGCTCGACGACGCCGACCTCGACCATGCGGTGAACGGCGTGCTGTACGGCATCTTCAGTTCGTCGGGCGAGTCGTGCATCGCGGGCTCGCGCCTGTTCGTGGCGCGCGGCATCTACGACGAGTTCCTCACGCGCCTGGCCGAAGGTGCCAATGCCCTGCGCGTGGGCGACCCGGCCTCGGAGCGCACGCAGATGGGGCCGCTCATCACGGCCAAGCACCGCGAGGGCATCGAGCGTTATGTGGACCTGGGCGTGTCGGAAGGCGGCCGCATCCGCACGGGCGGCGTGCGCCCGCACGGCGCCGGCTACGACAAGGGCTACTTCTACCAGCCGACGATCCTCGAAGGCCTGACCAACAATGCCCGCATCAGCCAGGAAGAAATCTTCGGCCCGGTGCTGGTCGCGATGCCCTTCGACAACGAGGAAGAGCTGATCGCGCAGGCCAACGACAGCATCTACGCGCTGGCGGCCGGTGTGTGGAGCCGCGACTTCAAGCGTGCCTGGAAGCTGGGCCGCGCGGTGCAGGCCGGCACGGTCTGGGTCAACACCTACAAGCAGTTCTCGGTGTCGACGCCGTTCGGCGGCTGGCGCGACAGCGGGCTGGGCCGCGAGAAGGGCCGCGAAGGCATCTTCCAGTACATGGAGCAAAAGAGCATGTACTGGGGCACGAACGACCAACCGCTCCCGTGGGCGAACTGAACAGGAGCACACCATGAGCGTACTTGGCATCGACCAGATCACCTACGGCGCGGACGACCTGCCCGCCTGCCGCCAGTTCTTCCAGGACTGGGGCCTCGCACTGAAGTCGGAGGCCGCCGACGAGCTCGTCTTCGAGTGCCTCAACGGCTGCAAGGTGGTCGTTGCGGCGTGGGACAAGCCCGGCCTGCCGCCCGCGATGGAAGAGGGCCCGACGCTGCGCGAAGTGGTGTGGGGCGTGCAAAGCGACGCCGACCTGGAGCGCTACGCCGCCGCCATCGCGCAAGACCCGGCCTTCACCGACACCACGGTCGACGGCGCGCGCCGCATCGGCTGCACCGACCCCAACGGCCTGGCCGTGCGGCTGCAGGTCAGCCGCAAGCGCGCGGTCGAAGTCGACTGCGGCGCCATGAACACCTGGAACGCCAAGCCGCGCGTGAACCAGCCCGCGCCGATCTACGAACGTGCCACGCCGATCGAGGTCGGCCACGTCGTGTTCTTCGTGAGTGATGTGAAGGGCACGAGCGCGTTCTACGCGCAGCGCTTCGGCTTCGTTTCGTCCGACGGTTATCCGAACCGCGGCGCCTTCATGCGCTGCGCGCCCGAGGGCGGCCACCACGACCTGTTCCTGCTGCAGATTCCGTCGGGCAAGCGCGGGCTGAACCACGTGGCCTTCACCGTGCGCGACATCCACGAGGTGTTCGGCGGCGGCCTGCATTTCTCGCGCTGCGGCTGGGAAACCCAGCTGGGCCCGGGCCGTCACCCGGTGTCGTCCGCGTATTTCTGGTACTTCAAGAACCCGGCCGGCGGCCTCATCGAGTACTACGCCGACGAAGACCAGCTCACGGCCGACTGGCAGCCGCGCGAGTTCGAACCCGGCCCGACCGTGTTCGCCGAATGGGCGGTCGACGGTGGCCTCGACGGCAACACCCGTCGCCAGAAGAACGCGGAAGGCCCGAAAGGTGCTTTCCTGACCGAGAAAAAGTGAACCCGGTGAACCTCATGCAACGACGTCTTTCCTTCTCCCTGATGGCTGCCGCCGCGCTGGCCATTGCCTTGCCCGCGCACGCACAGAGCGACGCGCACAAGCAGCTGTCGAGCGACCGCTTCACCATCGTCTCGCCGTTCCCGCCCGGCGGCCCGGTCGACACGTTGGCCCGTGTGCTGTCCGACGGCCTGGCCAAGCGCTACGGCCAGGCGGCCGTGGTCGAGAACCTGGTGGGCGCGGCCGGCAACATCGGCATCGACAAGGTCAAGCGCGCCAAGGGCGACGGCCACACGCTGCTCGTGGTGCCGGCGGGCAACCTCACGATCAACCCGACGCTGATGCCGAACTTTCCGTTCAACATCGAAAAAGACTTCGTGCCCGTGACCATGCTCGCCAAGGCGCCCAACGTGCTGGTGGCCGCGCCGGCCTCGGGCATCAAGAGCGCGAAGGAGCTGGTGGCCATGGCCAAGGCCAAGCCCAACACGCTGTCGTACGCCTCGCCGGGCGTAGGCAGCGGCCTGCACCTGGCGGGCGAGCTGTTCAAGCAGCAAGCCGGCATCGACCTGCTGCACGTGCCGTACAAGGGCACGGCGCCCGCGCTGAACGACGTGCTCGGCGGCTCGGTGCCGCTGATGTTCAGCAACCTGCCCGCGACCATGCCCTTCATCAAGAACGGCAAGCTCGTCGCGCTGGGCGTGACCGAAGCCAGGCGCAGCCCCGCCGCACCCGACATCCCCACGCTGGCGGAGCAGGGCATCCAGGGCGTGGCCGTGACCTCGTGGTATGGCCTGCTGGCCCCCAAGGGCACGCCGCCCGCCGTGGTCGAGCAGCTCGCGAAAGACGCCGCCGACATGCTGGCCCAGCCCGATGTGCGCGAGCGCCTGAAGGCCCAAGGCATGACTGACGCGGCCATGAAGCCCGCCGAGTTCGCCACCTACATCCGCGACGAGACGGCGGTGTGGGCCAGGATCATCAAGGCCCGCAACATCGTGGCCGAGTGAGCCGCCTACAACAACAAGCAGAGACGGACACCATGAACACCAGCGAATCCACCATCGGCATCGTCGGAGCCGGCATCGGCGGCCTGGTCGCCGCCATCGCACTGCGCCGCGCGGGGCACGACGTGGTCGTGTTCGAGCAGGCCAAGCAGTTCGCCCGCGTCGGCGCCGACATCAACCTCACGCCGAACGCCGTTCGCGCGCTCGACGGACTGGGCGTGGGCGACGCCGCCCGCGTGACGGCGGCCCGCCCGTCGCACCGCATCAGCCGCACCTACGACAGCGGCGAGGAAACCTCGCGCCTCGAAATGGCCGACTCGGCCGAACAGCGCTACGGCGCGCCGCAGCTCACCATCCACCGCGCCGACCTGCTGGCCGCGCTGGCCGACATGTTCCCGGCCGAGCGCGTGGCGCTGGGCAAGCGCGCCGAGACCATCGCGGCCGACGACAACGGCGTGACCCTGTCGTTCAGCGACGGCACCAGCGCCCGCGTGGGGGCGCTCATCGGCGCCGACGGCATCCACTCGGGTGTGCGCACCGCGATGTTCGGCGCCGAGAGCCCGCGCTTCACGGGCATCGTCGCCTACCGCGCCGTGGTGCCCGCCGAGCGCGTGGCCGGCGTGCCCAACCTGGGCGCCTTCACCAAGTGGTGGGGCCCGAACCCGCAGAGCCAGATCGTCACGTTCCCGCTGAACCGCGGCAAGGACATCTTCATCTTTGCGACCACGCCGCAGGACACCTGGCACCTGGAGTCGTGGACCGCGCCGGGCAGCGTCGACGAACTGCGCGAGCAGTACGTCGCCTACCACCCCGAGGCGCGCGCGCTGCTCGACGCCTGCGACACGGTGCTGAAGACCGCGCTGTACGAGCGCGACCCCATGCCCGCGTGGGCGCAGGGCCGCATGGCGTTGTTGGGCGATGCCGCGCACCCGATGCTGCCCTTCATGGCACAGGGCGCCGGCATGGCCATCGAAGACGCCGTGGTGCTGTCGCGCCACCTCGACGGCGTGGGAATGTCGAACATCGCCGACATTTCCGCCGCGCTGCAGGCCTACCAGACCGCGCGCATCCAACGCGCCAGCCAGGTGCAGCTCGGCTCACGCGGCAACAACTGGCTGCGCGAAGGCGGCAACGCCGACTGGGTGTACGCCTACGACGCCTGGGCCGTCCCGTTGGGCGAACCGGCGCAGGGCGCCGTCGCTGCTGCCACTGCCACTGCCTGAAATTTTCCCCCTCGTTCACGGAGGCTCACGATGCAACAAGACCGCTTTCTCCAACCGCACCAGGCGCGCCAGCGCCCCGCGACCACCTACGAAGACCTGCTGGGCGACGTGATCGAACGCGCCTACGTCGACGGCATCCATGACCTGCCGGGCCTGGTGCAACGCCTGAACGACAGCGGCCTGGCCACGCCGGGCGGCCTCGCATGGACCGAGGCGCTGTACCGCAAGGAAATGGCCGCGCTGGCCGCCTGAGGAGAACCACCATGACCATCGCCATCACCCCCGTTCCCGCCGATCCGGTCGACCACCTGCTGGAGATCGGCCTGAAAGACCTCTGGTACCCGATCTGCCCCTCGCACTTCATCAAGGAGAACCCGATCTCCCTGCGCCGCCTCGGCCGCAAGATCGCGCTGTGGCGCGACGGCGAAGGCGTGCTGCACGCGCTGGAAGACCGCTGCCCGCACCGCGGCGCGCCACTGTCGCAGGGCGTGATCCTGGGCGACCGGCTCTCGTGCCCGTACCACGGCGTCGAAGTGCGCCACGACGGCGTGGTCACGCGCGTGCCCGGCAGCCCGGGCTGCAAGCTCGAAGGCTCGCGCGCCACGCGCCACTTCCACGTGCAGGAGCGCGCGGGCGCGGTGTTTCTCTACAACTCGAAAGAGCCGGTCGACGTGCCGCCGCCGCTGGTGCTGCCCGAGCAGCTGACCGACGAGGCCGAGTATTCCAACTTCCTGTGCTACACGGAGTGGAAGGGCGACTACCGCTACGTGCTGGACAACGTGATGGACCCAATGCACGGCACGTACCTGCACAAGCAGTCGCACTCGATGGCCGAGGGCGACTCCAGCGCCAAGTTCGGCGTGCGCCCGACCGACATCGGCTTCGTGTTCGAGAAGGAAGGCCAGCGCAACGTCAACTTCGACTGGACCGAGTGGGCCGACACCGGCATCCACTGGATGCGCCTGGAGATTCCGTACCCGAAGACCGGCGGCCCCGGCGGCAACTTCATCATCATCGGCGCGTTCTCGCCGATGGCCAACGGCATGACGGCCACCTTCTTCTGGCGCGCACGCAAGCTGTCGCCAGGCTGGGAGCGCGACACCTGGCGCTTCCTCTACAAGAACCGCCTCGAAGCGCGCCACTGGCACGTGCTGGAGCAGGACCGCGTGATGCTCGAAGAAATGGAAGCCGACGCCAACCAGCACGAGAACCTCTACCAGCACGACCTGGGCATCGTTCGCCTGCGCCGCCACATGCGCAACCTCGCGCAAGCGCAGCTGGCGCAAGCCGAGGCCGCCACGGCCTGAACTGCAAGCAAGCGAGCATCACCATGTCTTCTCCCACGCTGAACGCCCTCGTGCACACCATGCGCTACGAGGCCGACGGCATCGTCAGCGTCGAGTTCCGGCCCGCCACGCCGGCGGTGGACTTTCCCGCCTTCGAGGCCGGCTCCCACATCGACCTGCACCTGCCCAATGGGTTGGTGCGCAGCTACTCGCTGTGCAACCCTTCCAGCGACCGCCAGCGCTACGTGGTGGGCGTGCTCAACGACCGCAAGAGCCGCGGCGGCTCGCGCTACGTGCACCAGCAGCTGCGCGTGGGCATGACACTGCCGATCTCGGCACCGCGCAACAACTTCAGGCTGGAAGAGGGCGCCGAACGCTCCGTGCTCGTGGCCGGTGGCATTGGCGTGACGCCCATCTGGTGCATGCTGCAGCGGCTCGTTGCGATCGGCAAGCCGGTCGAAATCGTCTACTGCGCGCGCACCCGCAAAGAGGCCGCCTTCTGCGACGCCATCGAGGCGCTGGCCGCCGAGAAGTCGGTGCAGCTCACCTGGCACTTCGACGACGAGAAGGGCGCGCCGCCCGACCTCGCATCGCTGCTGGCCGGCAAGGGCGCCGCCAGCCACTACTACTGCTGCGGCCCCACGCCGATGCTCGACGCCTTCGAAAAGAGCTGCGAGCAACTGGGCTACGCCAACGCACACATCGAGCGCTTCGCCGCCGTGCACGTGGAGGCGCCGAGCGCCACACAGACCTGCGTGGTGCAGTGCGCCAGGAGCGGCAAGAGCGTCGAGGTGCCTCCGGGCAAGTCGATTCTCGACAGCCTGATCGACGCTGGCCTCAACCCCGACCACAGCTGCAAGGAAGGCGTCTGCGGCGCCTGCGAAACGGCGGTGATCGAGGGCGAAGTCGATCACCACGACGGCATCCTCACCAAGATCGAACGTGCGTCCAACAAGACCATGATGATCTGTGTCTCTCGCTGCAAGGGCGAGCGGCTGGTGCTGGACATTTGAGACGCTGAGGCCACAC
The DNA here is from genome assembly GCF_001426505.1 of Variovorax sp. Root473. Classification (GTDB taxonomy): domain Bacteria; phylum Pseudomonadota; class Gammaproteobacteria; order Burkholderiales; family Burkholderiaceae_C; genus Variovorax. Next base: position 1,903,800 of record NZ_LMEV01000017.1, on the reverse strand, counting down.
CCCACAAGACGGCCGAGAGAAAAACCAACCGAGACATTCAATGAAAAAGTACTTGATCGCGATGGCTGCGGCCACCGCGGCTGGCGGAGCACTGGCCCAATCTTCCGTCACGCTCTTCGGCGTGGTCGATGCCTCCGTGGTCTACACGCGCGGCAGCGGTGACGGATCGGCCCACAAGACGCAGCTGGGCAACAGCGGCAACATGTTCAGCCGCCTCGGCTTCCGCGGCACCGAAGACCTCGGTGGTGGGCTCTCGGCCAGCTTTTGGCTCGAGATGGGGCTGCAGAACGACAGCGGCACGGGCTTTCCGTCGAACTCGAACAACCAGGCCTCCGGCAACGGCACGCCTGGCGTGATGAGCTTCAATCGCCGCTCGACCGTGAGCCTGGCCGGCCCCTTCGGTGAGGTGCGCCTGGGCCGCGACTATGTGCCCGCCTTCTGGAACACCGCGATCTTCGATCCCTTCGGCACAGGCGGCGGCATCGGCGCCAACCAGATCTACTTCTCGGGCCTGGGCGGCCTCGTGGCACCCACGGGAACGCGCGCCTCGAACAGCGTCGGCTACTTCCTGCCGGCCAGCCTGGGCGGCTTCTACGGCCAGGTGATGTACGCGATGGGCGAGAACGACTCGACCTCGGTGCTGCCCGGCACGCAGGTGTCGAACAAGCGCGACGGCCAGCACACGGGCGCGCGCTTCGGCTACCAGAGTGGCGGCCTCAACGTGGCCATTGCCACCGGCCGCACGCGCTACGTCGCCGGCGACCTGCGCGTGACCAACCTGGGCGCGTCCTACACCTTCGATGCGGCGCTCATGAACCTCAAGCTCACGAGCGAGCTGTACAAGGAGTCGAAGGGCAGCACCGACGCCAAGGGCGTGCTGGTCGGCTTCCAGCTGCCCATCGGGCCGGGCGAGATCAAGGCCTCGTACGCGCGCTACAAGCTGGAGCCGCTCAACGCGGTGCGCGAGCCCACGACGTCGAAGCTGGCCATCGGCTACGTGCACAACCTGTCCAGGCGCACGGCGGTGTACGGAACCATTGCCCGCATCAGCAACAAGAACGGCGCGGCGCAGGCTTTGGCCGGCGCCATCACGCGGCCCAACCGCGCCTCCAGCGGCGTCGAGTTCGGCATGCGCCACATGTTCTAGGCGCGGCAAGACAGCGCGCCCCATCCACGCAGAGAGAGCCCCGGTCATGCAGAGCAAGAACTTCCGTTGGTACGGCGTCATCACGCTGTTCGTGATCGTGGCGATCTCCTACGTCGACCGCATCAACATCGCGGTGCTGATCACCGATGCGGACTTTCTGAAGCACGTCGGGCTCGACCCCTCCGACCGCGTGAGCCAGGGCCTGCTGGCCACGGCCTTCATGCTGGGCTACGGCATTTCGGCCTTCGTGCTCACGCCGTTCTGCTCGGCGCTGTTCGGTGTGCGGCGCAGCCTGGTCTACGGCCTCATCCTGTGGGGCGTGGTGACCTGGGCCTCGCCGATGTTCCACAGCTACGGCCTGCTGCTGGCCTCGCGCGTGCTGCTGGGCGTGTCGGAAGGGCCGCTGTTCTCGCTGGCCTCGTCGTACATCAAGGCGCACTTCAAGAGCGACGAGAACGGCAAGCCCAATGCGCTGGTGAACATGGGCACGGGCCTGGGGCTGGCGGTGGGTTATCCGCTGGTGGGCTATCTGCTCACGCAGTTCGATTGGGACAGCTCGTTCCATCTGCTCGGCGTGCTCAACATGGTGCTGGGCATTCCGTTGGTGCTGGCCTTCGTGCGCATGCCGCCGGGACATGGAGACGGCATCAAGCCTTCGTCGCTTGGCGATGCGCTGTCGCGCGTGGCCGGCATCGTGAAGGGCGCGCTGCACACGCGGCACTTGTTCCTCATCACGCTGCTGACCTCGGCGGCGCTGGCCTACCTCTGGGGCAGCAGCAACTGGCTGCCGACCTACCTGCGTGAAGCGCGCGGCTTCTCGCTGCGCGAGATGGGCTGGATCGCCTCGCTGCCGCAGTACGCGACGGTGCTTGCCGTGTTCACGGGCGGCGTGCTCATCGACAAGCTGGAGCGCGAGCGCGTGCCCTTCATCTTCATGGGCGCCAGCGCCGGCGTGGCGCTGTCGGTGCTGCTCGCCATCAATGCGCGCGACCCGTACATGGCGGCGACCTGCCTCGTGGCCGCCAACTTCTTCTGGGGCCTGCAAAGCCCCGCCATTCCGAGCACCGTGCAGCACTGCTCGCGGCCCGAGCACACGGCCAGTGCCTTCGGCGTGACCAACGGCGTGGGCAGCCTCGTGGCGGGCTTCATGCCGGCGCTGATGGGCGGCGTGATCAGCGCGGTGTCGCACAGCGGCGGTGCAGCGCACACCACGGTCACCGCGGCCTCGTCGGCGGCGGGTTTTTTCGCGGGTTTTGCACTGCTCATCGGCACGCAAGTGATCGTGTTCGCATGCGGCTTTCTGCTGTGGTGGCGCGAGCGTGCGCAGCGCACCCCTGCAGTCTCTGGTTCACAGCTTTCGTAGTGTTCGACGTGGCTTGAACCTTCGTACTGTGGCCGCTTCGTCACAGTGCATGGACCGTGTTTTTGTCATCTGCGTGAGCAGGTGTTTCGGGCACAGAACCATCTTCGTATTGCACGGCATGCACAGCCGGCCATGATGCCGTTCGACCTATCGCGCGCGAACAATTTGAGAGAGAAAAGTTCCGCGGCTCGTTGAGCTCATTGCATCGATCAGCTACAACTGCGAGCACTTCAACGGACGAGGGAATGCGCGTGAAATCAACCACAAGAGCCGCAGCCAGTCTTGCCGTCGGCATCGCTTTTGCCATGGCCCCGGCCGTTCACCCGACGGGTGAACGCATCGTGTCGATGCACGGGCACTGAGCCCGGCCCGCGACACCCCACCGCGTTCACACGCTCCCCCCACACCCCGCGTCCTGACGGGAATGGCGCCGCTCGCCCCGCGCATTCTGGGACCACCGCTGCACATGTGGTGCGGTCCGGCCTGAGCGTGCGTTCCTGACGAACTGGTGGTTCGCCGGGAGGGCGTTGTGTCGCCCGCTTTTTGTTGATCTGTCGTTCCACTCATTCCGCGCGCGTCACGTGCATCACCGGCTATCCGCCGGCGCCTGCGGTGCGGCGCATGTTCCTTACCAAGCGTACCCAGAGGCGATCATGAAAACACTGAATACACCTGTCGTTCATTGCCTGGCCCTCACGGCCGTGACCCTTGCCGCGCTGACGGCCTGCGGCGGCGGCGGAGACAGCGGCGGTGGCGCGTCGTTCGGCGGCACCGGGCTGAACGCGCCGTCGGCCACGGCGCCCGCAGCCGACGGCGGCGATGCCACCAAGAAAACACCCGACGACGGCGTGCCCGCTGCGTCCGATTCGGCGGTGGCCGCGGTCGATCGTTCGGCGCGGCCGATGGAGCTGCCCGACACGGTCTGGCCCGTCAACTACAAGCTGTGGTTTCGTCCCGATGCGGCGCTCAAGACGTTCGTGGGCCGCGCCGACGTGGAGATCGACGTGCTCCAGCCGGTCGATGCCATCGTCGTCGCCGCGCACGACCTCAACTTTGCGCGCGGGCGCACCACGCTGCGCAAGGTGTCGAAGCCGGGCGAGGCGATCCCGCTGATTCCCACGCTGCAGACGCGCGGAGACTTCGTGCAGCTGCGCCTGAACGACGGCCAGATCGCCAAGGGCAAATACCTGCTGCACATGGAGTGGGACGGCAAGATCCAGTTCTCCGATGCCGAGTACTGCACGCCGGAAGTGCTGGCGAAGAACCCGCTGTGCTCGGCCGCGTCGGGCATCTTCAAGGTAGGCCTTTCCACGCCCGAGGGCGTGAGCAGCGACGCGATCGTGACGCAGGGCGAAACCAACTTCGCACGCCAGTGGTTCCCGGGCTGGGACGAGCCGGCCTTCCGCCACACCTTCGAGATCTCGGCCGAAGTGCCGGGTGACTGGAAGACCGTGTCGAACGGCGCGCAGACCGAGGCCGTGAAGCTGCCCGACGGCTACCAGCGCGTAGCCTTCGAGAAGACGCCCTCGATGCCGATGTACCTGGCCTTCTTCGGCGGCGGCAAGTTCGACATCCTGGCCGACACCTTCAAGAACCCGCTCGACGGCAGCGACATGGCGCTGCGCTGGTTCACGCCGCCGGGCCGCTCCGACTGGGCCAAGTTCGCCATGGAGTGGACCAAGGTGTCGATGGACTACTACTACAAGTACACCGGCATTCCGCTGCCCTTCAAGAAGTTCGACACCGTGGCCGCCAACGACAGCTATGACAACAAGCCCAACACCGGCTTCGGCGGCATGGAGAACTGGGGTTCGATCTTCGAGTTCGCCGATGCAGTGCTCACCAAGCCCGGTGACAAGCCCACGCTGTACTCGGTGACCGTGGTCACGCACGAGGTGGCGCACCAGTGGTTCGGCGACCTGGTCACGCTCGACTGGTGGGACAACGTGTGGCTCAACGAGTCGTTTGCGCGCTGGTTCGAACGGCGCACCACGATCAAGTTCCACCCCGAGTACTACAGCTTCTCCGACTACGTGCTCGACAAGCACAACGTGATCGTGGCCGACCTGAAGCCTTCGGCCGTGCCGGTGCAGCGCAACCTGAACGACGCGGGCTCGTTCGGCTTCATCAGCCCGTCGATCTTCGTCTACAACAAGGGCAGCCACGTGCTGGAGACGATCCAGAACTACATCGGCGAAGAGGCGATGCAGAAGGGCCTGCAGATCTACCTGAAGGACTATGCGTACGGCAACGTCACGCCCACGCGCTTGTGGACCTCGCTGGAAAAGGCCACCAACAAGAAGGTCAGCGACATCGGCGACAGCCTCATCCGGCAGACGGGCGTGCCGCTGCTCACGGTCGATGCGCAGTGCGCCGGCGACCGCACCTACGTCAACATCACGCAGGAGTCGTTTCCCAACCAGAACCAGTTCCCGGCCTCGACGTGGACCCTTCCCGTCACGCTGGCGTACGGCGATGCGATGGAGAAGCGCGAGACCTTCGTGATGTCGAACAACGCCACGCAGGTCGAACTGCCGGGCTGCACCGCGGTGCTGGCCGGGCCGACGGGGCAGGACTACTACGTGAGCAACTACAGCGCGCCGTCGTGGAGCAACCTGCTGGCCAAGGTGCAGAACTTCGCAGGCAACAAGCCGCTGCTGCTGAACATCGAGCGCGATGCCTTCCGCCTGAAGGAAGTGGGCCGCATCACGCAGGCGCAGTACGACCAGATCAAGGGCGTGATCAACCTGCCGGCACCGCTGCTTGCCAAGACGCAGCAGAGCCAGCAGAAGATGGCGGCGGTGGAGGCGGGCGGCAAGGAAGAGTATCCGCACGCACTGCGCTTCCAGGGCAACCTGACGCTGCGCGAGAACCAGAAGCGCTGAGTCGGACGGACCTGAGCCTTCTTTCGTGAACCCCGCATGCGCCGCCGGGCGGCGCATGCGTCACCACTTCATCCGAACCTCATGAAAATTCTTCTGAATTCGTTGCTGGCAGTGGCCTGCGCGTCACTGCTCTCGGCCTGCGGTGCACGCGGCGGGCCCGAGACCGAACTGGTCGGCGTCTACGCCGTCGAACGCAACGGCGTGCTCAAGGAGGTCGTCAAGATCGAGCGCGACGGCGACCGCTACGTCATGCGCGACAAGGTGCGCACGCCCGAATGGAGCGAACCCAAGATGCAGATGAAGCCAGTCACTCGCGAACGCTGGAGCCGCATCACCACGGACACGGAGAGCACGTCCTTCGTCGGCATCTCGAGCGACCAGCTCGGCATCTTCAAGGTGCCGCCCGGGTGGCAGAAGAACGGCTTCAAGACGCAGACGGGCTACTTCCTGTTCTATTCGCAGGGACCGGTGGAAGCGCACAAGCTCTGATCGGCCACCAGCCCACGACGGCGCCCAGTGGCCTGTGCACGTGCCCTGAACAGGAGCGCCCAGTTACGGCGCGACGATCGCGCCTTCGATGCGATGGCGCTTCAACGCATCGGCCACAAAGCCCGAAGCCTTCATCTCTTCGACAAAGGAAGAGAGCAGCGCCTGCGCCTCGGCCCCCCGGCTGGCCGGCGTCCCCATCGCCTGCTGGATCACCATGAAACGCCCCGGCAGCACGCGCACCCCCGGTGCACGGGCCGCCTCGCCTTCGAGCAGCTGGCGAATGCCCGCCGCCACCTCGACCTCGCCTGCGCGCAATGCCGCGAGCGCAGGTCCCGCGCCCTGAAGGCGCACGATCTCGGCCGCCTTGATCTCGCGCGTGAGGAACAGGTCGTAGGCGCTCCCAGAGCCGACCGAGATGCGGTGGCCTTCAGCATCGACCTGCGCGTTGTCGGTCAGCGCAGAGGATTCGGGAACGAGGTAGCTGCCCTCGATCAGCACATAGGGCGCCGTGAAGCGCAGCCCTTCGCTGCGCGCCGGATCGACCGCGAAGAAGCCGATGTCGGCCTTCTCGTTCTTTACCGCGTCCACCGAGGCCGCGGCCTTCTCGAACACCACCAGCTCGATGCCTACGCCAAGGCGCCGCGCGAACTCGCGGGCCAGGTCGATCGACACGCCGACCGGTTCGCCCGTGGTGGCGTCCTTGTTGGCGAGGATCGGGTTGCCGAGGTTGATCGAGGCGCGCAGCGTGCCGCTGGGTGCGAAGGCGGTCACGAGGGCGGAAGAAGGCGAAGTGGTCATGGCGTCCGTTCGTCGGGAAGTCGGAAGGAGGGGATGAAGGCCGCCAGTTTACGGGCCGTGAGGCCGCTGCTTCAGCGCGCGGAGAGCGGCTCCAGCCCCGTCTTCGCGATCGTCGGCGCCGCGGCCGGCGCGTTGAGGTAGCGGATCAGCTGGCGCGCCGCGTCGGGCTGCTTCGAGGCCGTGGCCACGCCGGCCGAGAACACCGTCACGCGCTGCACTTCGGCGGGCAGCGGGCCGATGTAGTCGATGCCCTCGATGGGCAGCAGCTCGCTCACCTGCTGCAGCCCGAGCGCCGCGTCGCCGCGCGCCACCACCGCGCCCACGCGCTCGCTCAGGATGCGCTTGCTCTTAGGCTTCACCTGGTCTTCGATGCCCAGCTTCTTGAGCAGCTCGGTCTCGTAGTAGGTGCCGCTCGCGCTGGCCGAGTAGGCGATCGACGGCGCCGCGAGCAGCGTGCGCTTGAGCGCATCGACCGTGCCGATGTCGGGCTTGGGCGCCCCCTTGCGCACCGCGAAGCCGATCGACGAACGCACCAGGTCGACCTGGCTGCCCGCCACCACCTTGCCCTGCGCGACCAGCGCATCGAGCGCGGGGCGGGCCAGGATCACGACGTCGGCCGGCTCGTTGCGCCCGAGGCGGCTGGGAATCGAGTCGGTGGCATTGCCCATCGACGCACCGTAGGCCGTCTTCACGCTGCGGCCCGTGCTGCGCTCGAAGCCGGGGCGCAGCTCGTTGTAGGCGGCGGTGAAGCCGCCGGAGGTCATGACGTGGATGTCGCCGGTGGCTGTTGTTGTGGGCGGGGTGCCGGCGCAACCGGCGAGGATGAAGGAGGCGGCCACCGCCAGGGCAGCGCGGCGGGTCAGGGCGGAACGGGGAAGGAAAGCTTTCACGGCGTAGGTCTCCTGAAGATCGTGCCGTGTCATCGTAGGGGCCGAGGCTGTCAATCGGCCCTCAGAAAATACGGGGTTACTACTAGCGTGACGGCTTGGGCGCAGCAGGGCCCTTGTCAGGCGCACTTGCCGCCGGCAGGCGCCCCCGCTTCGCGAGCCCTTCGCGCAGCAGGAACTCGACCTGCGCGTTCGCGCTGCGCAGCTCCTGCGCCGCCAGCCGCTCGATCTCGGCCCACAGGGCCGGATCGATGCGCAGCGGGTAGGACTTCTTACCGGGACTGGCCATCAGGGAACAACGAGGTGGCGGCGGTGAGCGGGGGCCGTGGATGCATCAGGTGTAGAGCGTGCCCGTGTTGACCACGGGCTGGGTTTCGCGGTCCGAGCACAGTACCACCAGCAGGTTCGACACCATCGAGGCCTTGCGCTCGTCGTCGAGCACGACGAGGTTGCGCTCCGACAGTCCCTTGAGGGCGGCCTCGACCATGCCGACCGCGCCCGCCACGATCTGGTGCCGCGCACTCACGATGGCCACCGCCTGCTGGCGCCGCAGCATGACCTGGGCGATCTCCGGTGCGTAGGCCAGGTGCGTGAGCTTGGCGTCGAGCACCTCGACGCCGGCGCTGGCAAAGCGCTGGTTCAGCTCGGCCTTGAGCGCGTCGGCCACCACGTCGAGGCCGGCGCGCAGCGTGACCTCGTCGCTTTGCAGGTCGTCGCCGCTGTCGTACGCGTAGAGCGTGGCCAGGTGGCGGATGGCGGCTTCGGACTGGATGGCGACGAACTTGTTGTAGTCGTCGATTTCGAAAACCGCCTGGGCCGTGTCGTGCACGCGCCAGACCACGGCCGCGCCGATCTCCACCGGGTTGCCGCGCTTGTCGTTCACCTTCAGCGGCGGCGTGTTCAGGTTGCGCGCACGCAGCGAGATCTTCTGGCCCGACTGGAACGGGTTGGTCCAGCGCAAGCCCTCGGCGCGGTCCGTGCCCTGGTACTTGCCGAACAGCGTGAGGATGATGCCCTCGTTGGGCTTGAGCATGTACAGCCCCGGCAGCAGCGCGACGCCCGCGACGATCAGCAAGATGCTCAGGGGCAGCGGCACCATCCGCCGCACGAGAACCCAGGCGCCGAGCGCAAGAATCAGCAGCGCCACGGCGACGATGCCGTATCCGTTGACGGACCGATACGGCCGCTCCCTGCGGACCGGGCGAGGAATGGACGGGGTCTGCTCATGCATGGAGGCCTCCTGTTGAAAGTGATATCACTTTAATATCTTTTCGGAGACCGTCAAGACTTTCTTTCGGCCTGCCTTCGCCGGCTCGGTCGCTTCGCGCAGGCACTGCGCAAACTGCGCGACGAGGGGTGGGCTGGCCCGCGCCTTGCGCTGCAGCCCGACCTCGCGGTGGAACGTGGCCTCGCCGAGCGACAGCATGCGCACGCCCGGCGGCAGTGGAAGGTGGGCCTCGACCCATGGCACGAGCGCAACGCCCAGGCCCTTGGAGGCGAGATGGATGAGCCCGGAGATTTCGTCGACCTCGATGGCGTCGCTGACCACGAGGCCTTCGCGCTGGAGGAATCTTTCGACCATGCTGAAGTCTTTTGCGAATCTGGATTCGTTGTTCGCGGTCTGACCGCACCCGATTTTTCAGTCCAGTTGCCCGCTCGCCAACGCCGCCGCTGCAGCCCGCGTCTCCACCCCCAGCTTTTCGAAAATGTGCTCCAGGTGCTTGTTCACCGTGCGCGGGCTGGTGCCCAGGATCTCGCCGATGTCTCGGTTGGTCTTGCCCTTGGCGAGCCACGACAGCACCTCGGTCTCGCGCGGCGTGAGGGCTGCGTCGGCCAGGCGCGTGGCTGGACCCTCGCGCTGGATGGCGAACAGCAGCATCGTCTCGCCGAGCGCTGCCGCGCCCAGGTTGCGCACCGACAGCCGCAGGGCCGTGGCGGTGCCGATGGCAATCGATGCACCCGCCGCCAGCGCGGGCTCGACCGACGCGGGCAGGCGCCCCGGCGCCACCGGGTCTTCGAGCGCGTGCAGCCACAGCGCGGCTTGCGGCGAGCGCCAGGCGATGCGCCCGCGCGTGTCGACGAACACCACGCCCATGCCCGCCACGTCGACCGCGTCGCGCGCCATGCGCGTGATGCGGGCGTTGCGCGTGTGGGTGTGCAGGCGCGCCAGCACCTCCTGCGCGCGGATCGGCTTCACCACGTAGTCGACGCCGCCGCACTCGAAGCCCTCGACCACATGCGCGGTTTCCGACAGGCCGGTCATGAACAGCACCGGAATGTGTGCGAGCGCCGCGTTGGCCTTGATCCGCCGGCAGGTCTCGAAACCCGAGAGGCCCGGCATCAGGCCGTCGAGCAGGATCGCGTCGGGCACCACGAATTCGAGCCGCTGCAGCGCGGACTCGCCATCGGCCGCGACCAGCACGGTGTAGCCGCTGGCCTCGAGCGTGTCGCACAGCATGCCCAGGCTGCTGGGGGCGTCGTCGACCACCAGCACGACGGGGCGTTCGGACATCGATTCAGGGGGAGACGAGGGTGGTGTCTGCATCTTCGGCCAGTGCGTTGCGGAGCGTGTCGAGTTCGAAGCGCGTGACCATGCCGCGCAGCCAGGTGCAGGTGGCGGCCGCAGCGGGCGAGGCCGCCGCCAGCCGGTCGAGTGCGGTGTGCAGGCCGCGCACGTGGCCCATCTGCACCAGGCGCATGAGGTCGGCGCGGTCGTCTTCGTTGAGTGCGAGCAGGGGCGGGCGCGGCGGCGTCAGGTCGGGGTCGGCGGGCGGCGGCAGCGCATCGCCGGTCGCCAGCCATTCGAGGCCCAGGTGCCGCTCCAGCGTGGCGATGAGCTCCGACTCGATCACCGGCTTGCCCACGAAGGCCTGGCAGCCCGCGGCGCGCAGCCGGTCGGCCTGGTTCTCGAACATGTTGGCCGAGACAATGATGATCGGCAGCTCGGCGAAGCCCGAGGCCCGCACCGAGCGCGCGGTCTGCCAGCCGTCCATGTCGTCCATCGTCAGGTCCAGCAGGATGGCCGAGGGCAGCTCTTCGCGCAGGCTGTCCAGGCACTCGGTGCCGCTGGCCGCCTCGCGCACCGTGAAGCCCAGCGGCGCGAGCATGCCGGCCAGCATCTGGCGCTGCACCGGCTGNNCCACCACCAGCAACGTGCGGCGCTCGCCCAGGTAGCCCGACACCGGCTCGCGCGAGCCCGCCTGCGGGCCGGGGTCAGCGACCTCGCGCAGGTACACGCGCACGCCGAAGGTGCTGCCCGCCGACGAGGTGGAGGCCAGCTTGAGCTCGCCGCCCATGAGCGAGGTGAGCAGCCCGGTGATGGTCAGGCCCAGCCCCGTGCCCGGCTCGCCCCGCCGGCGGCCCGCGGCGCCGCGCTCGAAGGGCAGGAAGATGCGCTGGCGGTCTTGCGGTGCCACGCCGATGCCGGTGTCGACCACGTCGAAGCGCAGCACCTCGCGCCGCGCGTCCACATGCAGCGTAACGGTGCCGCTGTCGGTGAAGCGCACGGCGTTGGTCAGCAGGTTGATGAGGATCTGGCGCAGCCACTTCACGTCGGCATGCACCCACGGCGGCAGCCGGCCCGCATGCGTGTAGACGAACGCCAGGCCCTTGGCCTCGGCCTGGGGCCGCACCATCTGCACCACCTGGTCGAGAAAGGCCGGCAGCGCCAGCGGCGAGGGCTCCAGCTGCAGCCGCCCGGCCTCGATGCGCGCGAGGTCGAGCAGGCCGTCGATGAGGCCGAGCATGTGCTCGCCGCTGCGGTGGATGGTCTGCACCGCCTCGCGCGGCGGCAAGGCCGCATCGCCGCCCTTGAGCAGGATCTGCGAGTAGCCCAGGATGCTGTTGAGCGGCGTGCGCAGCTCGTGCGTCATGCCGGCCACGTAGCGCGTCTTGGCCTGGTTGGCGGCTTCGGCCGCTTCCTTGGCGGTCTGCAGTGCCGCGTCGGTGCGGCGGTGCGCCTCGATCTCCAGGGCCAGCAGGTTGTTGTGGCGGTTCGATTCCTCCTGCGCCATCTGCCGGCTCTCGCTGCCCAGAACCACCCACCATGCCGCCACGGCGGCCACCACCGAGAGCAGTGCGAACACTTTCAGGAAGGCCGTCGCCATCGCCGAATCGATGGTGCCGGCGATGGCCTCCTGTGCGTAGACCACGCCCACCACCGTGGCGAGCAGCGCGATCAGCGAAGTGGCGACCAGCAGGTAGTGCGCGACGCGGAAGTTCAGCCGCGCCGACAGCGCGGGCGGCAGCAGCGCCTGCAGCCAGCCGCTCATCTGCTCGGCGGCGCGCGAGTCGGTCTTGCAGCGATCGTGGCAGCGCGATTCGAGCGTGCAGCACAGGGAGCAGATCGGTGCGCTGTAGGCCGGGCAGTGGGCCATGTCTTCCGATTCGAAGTGGTTGTCGCACACCGAGCATTTCACGCTCTGGCCTGGTGCCCAGCGGTCGATGTCGGTGCGCGCCAGGTAGTAGCGCCCGCGTGTCTTCCAGGCCAGCAGCGGCGACACGGCCATGGCCGTCGCCAGCGCAATGAAGGGCGAGAAGGCCCGCGCCCACTGGCCGAGCGCGCCCGAGTAGGCCAGCATCGCCAGCGCCGCCGCCACCAGCATCGCGACCAGGCCGACCGGGTTGATGTCGTACAGGTGTGCGCGCTTGAACTCGATGGCCTTCGGGCTCCAGCCCAGCGGCTTGTTGATGACCAGGTCGGCCACCAGCGCGCCGACCCAGGCGATGGCGATGTTGCTGTAGAAACCCAGCACGTGCTCCAGCGCGGCGAACACGCCCAGCGCCATCAGCAAGATGGCGATGGCCACGTTGAACACCAGCCACACCACGCGTCCCGGGTGGCTGTGCGTGAGCCGCGCAAAGAAGTTCGACCACGCCAGCGAACCCGCATAGGCGTTGGTCAGGTTGATCTTCATCTGCGACACGACGACGAACAGCACCGTGATGCCCAGCACCCAGGCCGGGTCGCGCAGCACGTACGAAAAGCCCGTGAGGTACATCTGCGTCGGCTCGATCGCGTGGTTGGCCGGTATCTCGTGCTGCAGCGCCAGGAAGGCCAGGAATGCGCCGCCCATCATCTTCAGCATGCCCGGCACGATCCAGCCCGGCCCGGCGACCAGCACGGCCGTCCACCAGCGCCCGCGGTTGGCGGCAGTCTTCTCGGGCAGAAAGCGCAGGTAGTCGACCTGCTCGCCGATCTGCACCACGAGCGAGAAGGCCACCGTGGCCGCCGCGCCGAACATCAGCGGATCGAAGCCGCTGCTGTCCGAGGTGCGGCCCACCAGGCCGGTGAAGTCGGCATACAGCTCGGGCTTCTTCACCATCACCGCGATGAAGGGGCAGACGAACAGCACGATCCAGATCGGCTGCGTCCACAGCTGCAGCCCCGAGATGAGCGTGATGCCGCGCGCCACCAGCGGAATGATCACGATCGACGACACCAGATACAGAAGCCACAGCGGCCAGTCCAGGTACATCTGCAGCGCGAGCGAGAGGATGGCCGCCTCCAGCGCGAAGAAGATGAAGGTGAAGCTCGCGTAGATCAGCGAGGTGAGCGTGGAGCCCAGGTAGCCGAAGCCCGCGCCGCGCGTGAGCAGGTCCATGTCGACGCCGTGTCGCGCGGCGTAGTACGAGATGGGCAGGCCCGTGAGGAAGGTGATGAGCCCGACCACGAGGATCGCCCACAGCGCGTTCGAGAAGCCGTAGCTCAACGCGATGGCGCCTCCAATGGCCTCCAGCGCCAGGAACGAGGTGGCGCCGAAAGCCGCGTTGGCCACGCGGAACTCCGACCACTTGCGAAAGCTGCGCGGCGTGTAGCGCAGCGCGTAGTCCTCCAGCGTTTCGTTCGCGACCCAGGCGTTGTAGTCGCGGCGGATGCGAAAGATCTTCTGTCCGGAGACGGATGTCATGGCGGGTTCTCGCGGCGGCGGCTGTGGCATGCGACAGGTACAGCAAGAAGCGCTCCCTGCTGTCTCCTGCGTTGTCTGGCTCGGGAGTCTGCGGGTGGGGCGGGGGTGCACCGCTACGTTGAATGACGTATTCGCGCAGAGGCAAGTGATTTCTAAAGTACCAGCCATGGTGCTCACGGCACCGTCCGATGCACTGCGATGGTGCGCGGCTCACTCTTCTTTCAACCTGCCTGGAGTTCCTGATGTCGCGTGATTCCGATCCTTCTTCCCTCGATGCCATGGCACTGCGCCGCCGCCGCCTGCTGCAGGGCGCCGCCGCGCTGCCCGTGATGGGCCTGAGCGGCCTGAGCTTCGGCCAAGGGCAGTTCCCCACGGCCAAGGTCAACACCACCAAGCTCGCGGTGACCGACACCGAAGTCACGGTGGGCCAGCTGCATTCGTCCACCGGCACCATGGCCATCTCGGAGACCGGCTCCATCCAGGCCGAGCAACTGGCCATCGACCAGATCAACGCCATGGGCGGCATCCTGGGCCGCAAGATCAAGGTCATCAAGGAAGACGGCGCCTCCGACTGGCCCACCTTCGCCGAGAAGTCGAAGAAGCTGCTGGTCAACGACAAGGTCGCGGCCGTGTTCGGCTGCTGGACCAGCGCCTCGCGCAAGGCCGTGCTGCCGGTGTTCGAGAAAGAGAACGGCCTGCTGTACTACCCGACCTTCTACGAAGGCCTGGAGCAGAGCAAGAACGTGATCTACACGGGGCAGGAGGCCACGCAGCAGATCATCTGGGGCCTGGATTGGGGCGCGAAGGAGAAGAAGGCCAAGACCTTCTTCCTCGTCGGCTCCGACTACATCTGGCCGCGCACCTCGATGAAGATCGCGCGCAAGCACATCGAGAACTTCCAGAAGGGTTCGGTCAAGGGCGAGGAGTACTACCCGCTGGGCCACACCAACTTCAACTCGCTGATCAACAAGATCAAGGTCGCCAAGCCCGACTGCATCTTCGCGGCCGTGGTGGGCGGTTCGAACGTGGCGTTCTACAAGCAGCTCAAGGCCGCGGGCATCACCGGCGACAAGCAGTTCCTCTTGACGCTGGCCGTGACCGAAGACGAGATGACCGGTGTGGGCGGCGAGAACTTCGCGGGCTTCTACTCGTCGATGAAGTATTTCCAGTCGCTGGACAACGAGAACAACAAGAAGTTCGTGGCCGCCTTCAAGGCCAAGTACGGCAAGGACGCGGTGATCGGCGACGTGACCCAGGCCGGCTACCTCGGCCCGTGGCTGTGGAAGGCCGCGGTGGAGAAGGCGGGCAGCTTCGACATCGACAAGGTCGTGGCCGGTTCGCCGGGCATCGAGCTGAAGACGGCGCCCGAAGGCTACGTGAAGCTGGATGCGAACCATCACCTGTGGAGCAAGGCGCGCATCGGACAAGGGCAGCTGGATGGCAGCTTCAAGGTGGTGGCGGAATCGGCTGAACTGATCAAGCCCGATCCGTTCCCGAAGGGCTATCAGTAAACCGGCCGCAGGCCCTCATTCCAAACCTCTCCCGCGTGTGGGAGAGGGCACAACCTCCAACACTCCGGAACTTCCGCCATGACGCTGTCGGACATGATGAACATCGGCCTGATGCAGGGCTTCGCGGGGCTGAGCCTCTTCGCGGTGCTGCTGCTCATGGGCCTCGGGCTCGCGATCATCTTCGGGCAGATGGGCGTGATCAACATGGCGCATGGCGAGTTCATGACCATCGGCGCCTATTCGATCTTCCTGGCCGCGCAGGTGACCGAGCGCATGGCGCCCTCGCTCATGCCGTACTACTTTCCGATCGCGATCGGGCTGGCCTTCGTGTTCGCCTTCATCGCCGGCTGGCTCGTGGAGTGGGCGCTGATCCGCCACCTGTACAAGCGGCCGCTCGACACGCTGCTGGCCACCTGGGGCGTGAGCCTGGGCCTGCAGCAGATCTTCCGCACCTTCATCGGCCCGAAGGAAGTGAGCCCCACGCTGCCCGAGTGGCTCATGGGTTCGTGGACGCCGCATGAAGGCCTCGACATCCCGATCAACGGCCTGTTCGTGCTGGCGCTCACCGCGCTGGCCACGGGCGGCGTGCTCATCGCCTTGCACAAGAGCCGCTGGGGCCTGCGGGTGCGCGCCACCGTGGCCAACCGCACGATGGCCAACGCCACCGGCATCGACACCCAGAAGACCGACCGCCTCACCTTCGCCATCGGCTGCGGCATTGCCGGCGTGGCGGGCGCGGCCTTCACCACCATCGGCTCGACCGGGCCGACCTCGGGCTCGCTGTACATCGTCGACGCCTTCCTGGTCGTCACCTTCGGCGGCGCGGCCAGCCTGCTGGGCACCGTGGTCTCGGCCTTCGGCATTGCGCAGACGCAATCCATCTCGGAGTTCTTCATGACCGGCTCGATGGCCAAGGTGCTGACGCTGTCGCTGATCGTCTTGATTCTGATGATGCGCCCCCAAGGCCTCTTTGCCGTCAAGGTGCGTCGCTGAACCCGATTCCTTCCCGGAGAACCTCTCGATGAATTTCCTCAAGGCCTCGATCCAGCGCTACCAGCTCGGCAGCCTCCTGCTGCTGGTGCTGCTGCTCGCGGTGGTGCTGCCGCTGTCGCTCGACATCTTCCGCCTCAACCTTGTGGGCAAATACCTCACCTATGCCTTCGTGGCCGTGGGCCTCGTCATGGTGTGGGGCTACGGCGGCGTGCTGAGCCTGGGGCAGGGCGTGTTCTTCGGCATCGGCGGCTATGCGATGGCGATGTTCCTCAAACTCGAAGCCTCCGACCCCATCACGACCAAGATCCAGTCGACGCCCGGCATCCCGGACTTCATGGACTGGAACCAGATCACCGAGCTGCCCGCGCTCTGGTTGCCGTTCAAGAGCCTGCCGCTGAGCCTCGCGCTGGTGGTGCTGGCGCCAATGGCCCTGGCCTGGCTCGTGAGCTTCGCGATGTTCAAGCGCCGCGTGGGCGGCGTGTACTTCGCGATCATCACGCAGGCGGTGGCGCTCATCTGCACCGTGCTCATCATCGGACAGCAGGGCTACACGGGCGGCGTGAACGGCATGACCGACCTGAAGACGATGCTCGGCTGGGACACGCGCACCGACAGCGCAAAGTACATCCTTTACTACGTCTGCGTGGGCCTGCTGGTGCTGAGCATCCTGCTGTGCCGCTGGGTGCAGACCAGCAAGCTGGGCACGCTGCTGCTGGCCATGCGCGACAAGGAAGACCGCGTGCGCTTCTCGGGCTACGACGTGTCGAACTTCAAGGTCTTCACCTTCTGCCTGGCGGCCGGGCTCTCGGGCATCGGCGGTGCGATGTTCGCGTTGCAGGTGGGCTTCATGTCGCCGAGCTTCGTGGGCATCGTGCCCTCGATCGAGATGGTGATCTTCTGCGCCGTCGGCGGGCGCATGAGCCTGGTGGGCGCGGTGTACGGCGCGCTGCTGGTGAACGCGGGCAAGACGCTGTTCTCCGAGAGCTTTCCCGACCTGTGGCTGTTCCTGATGGCCGCACTCTTCATCGGCGTGACCATGGCTTTCCCGATGGGCCTGGCCGGCCTGTGGGAAGACACGATCAAGCCGTGGTGGGCCTCACGCCGCCAGGCCCTGCGCGACGCCGCGGTGAAGCCGCCGCCCGCCGCCGTGTCGGCCCCTTCCCCCGTCGCCGCGCCGCAGGCCGAGCCCGTGCTGCCCGAAGGCATCGGCCGCCAGCGCGCCTGATCGAACCCGGAGCCCCCACCCCATGAGCAACACTGACTTCGCGCTCGCCGTGGAAGACCTCACCGTCTCCTTCGACGGCTTCAAGGCCATCGACGACCTGACGCTGTACATCGACAAGAACGAGCTGCGCGTGATCATCGGCCCCAACGGCGCCGGCAAGACCACGCTGCTCGACCTGATCTGCGGCAAGACGCGCGCCAGCGCCGGCAGCATCAAGTTCAAGAACACCGAACTCACGAAGATGGCCGAGCACAAGCGCGTGCGGCTGGGCATCGGCCGCAAGTTCCAGACGCCGTCGATCTACGAGAACCTCAGCGTGTTCCAGAACCTGGAGGTTTCCTTTCCGAAGGGGCGTTCGGTGTTCGGCGCACTGGCGTTCCAGTGCGACGACGAGGTGAAGTCGAAGGTGCAGGCGGTGGCCGAAGACATCGGCCTCGCGGACAAGCTTCGCACCGAAGCGGGCCTCTTGAGCCACGGACAGAAGCAGTGGCTGGAGATCGGCATGCTGCTGATGCAGGAGCCCGAGTTGCTGATGCTCGACGAGCCCATCGCTGGCATGAGCGCGCGCGAACGCGAGCTCACGGCCGACCTGCTCAAGCGCATCTGCCGCAACCGCGCCGTGATCGTCATCGAGCATGACATGGCCTTCGTGAAGCAGATCGCGCACAAGGTCACCGTGATGCACCAGGGAAAGATCCTGGCCGAAGGGCCGATGGAGAAGGTGCAGGCCGACCCGAAAGTCATCGACGTCTACCTGGGGCACTGAACCATGAGCACCATCATGCTGAAGGTCGAAGACCTGCACGTCGCCTACGGGCAGAGCGAGGCGCTGCACGGCCTTTCGTTCGAAGGCCATGCGAACGAAACCATCGCCATCATGGGTCGCAACGGCATGGGCAAGACCACGCTGTTCAAGAGCCTCATGGGCGTGCTGCCGCTGAAGAGCGGGCGCATCGAGGTAGCGGGGCAGGACGTGTCGCGCGACGAGAGCTTTCGGCGCGTGGCCAAGGGCATCGCCTACGTGCCGCAGGGCCGGATGATCTTTCCGACACTGACCGTGGAGGAGAACATCCAGACCGGTCTGGAGAACTCGAAGACCCGGCGCATCCCCGAAGAAATCTACGCGCTGTTCCCCGTGCTGTGGGACATGAAAAGCCGCAAGGGCGGCAACCTCTCCGGCGGCCAGCAACAGCAGCTCGCCATTGCACGCGCGCTCGTCACCGACCCCAAGGTGCTGCTGCTCGACGAGCCCACCGAGGGCATTCAGCCTTCGATCATCAAGGACATCGCCAAGGCGCTCAACGAGATCCGCAAGCTGCGCGGCATCACCATCGTCGTGTCCGAACAGGTGCTGAGCTTCGCGATGGACGTGGCCGACCGGCTGTTCGTCATCGAAGGCGGCCGGCTCGTGCACGAGACCGCGCGCGACAAGACCGATGTCGAGCACATCAAAGCCTATCTCTCTGTCTAACCACAACCCCAGGAGCCACTGCACATGACGGACACGCTGATCAAGGTCGACCTGACCCAATCGCCCACCGAGAACGAGAACATCCACAACCGCTGGCATCCGGACATTCCGATGGCCTGCTGGGTCAACCCGGGCGATGACTTCATCCTCGAGACCTTCGACTGGACCGGCGGTTTCATCAAGAACAACGACAGCGCCGACGACGTGCGCGACATCGACTTGAGCACGGTGCACTACCTCTCGGGCCCGGTCGGCGTGAAGGGTGCGGAACCCGGCGACCTGCTGGTGGTCGACCTGCTCGACATCGGCGCGAAACAAGACAGCCTGTGGGGCTTCAACGGCTTCTTCTCGAAGAAGAATGGCGGCGGCTTTCTGACCGATCACTTTCCCGAAGCGCAGAAATCGATCTGGGACTTCAAGGGCATGTTCACGAGTTCGCGCCATATTCCGGGTGTGAACTTCGCAGGCCTGATCCACCCTGGCCTCATCGGCTGCCTGCCCGACAAGCCCATGCTCGACATGTGGAACGAGCGCGAAGGCAAGCTCATCGCCACCGACCCGGACCGCGTGCCCGGGCTCGCGAATCCGCCGTTCCCCGGCACCGCCCACATGGGCAAGATGACCGGCGAGGCGAGGGCGAAGGCCGCGGCCGAAGGCGCGCGCACCGTGCCGCCGCGCGAACACGGCGGCAACTGCGACATCAAGGACCTGTCGCGCGGCTCGAAGGTGTTCTTCCCCGTGTACGTCGACGGCGCGGGCTTGAGCGTGGGCGACCTGCACTTCAGCCAGGGCGACGGCGAGATCACCTTCTGCGGCGCCATCGAGATGGCCGGCTGGGTGCACATGAAGGTCACGCTCATCAAGGGCGGCATGGCCAAGTACGGCATCAAGAACCCGATCTTCAAGCCCAGCCCGATCACGCCGCAGTACAACGACTACCTGATCTTCGAAGGCATCTCGGTCGACGAGAGCGGCAAGCAGCACTACCTCGACGTGAACGTGGCCTACCGCCAGGCCTGCCTCAACGCCATCGAGTACTTGAAGAAGTTCGGCTACTCGGGCGCGCAGGCTTATTCGATTTTGGGCACCGCGCCCGTGCAGGGCCACATCAGCGGCGTGGTCGACGTGCCCAATTCGTGCGCCACGCTGTGGCTGCCCACGGGCATCTTCGACTTCGACATCAACCCGAACGCCTCGGGGCCTGTGAAGTTCATCGACGGCAGCGTGGACATGCCGCTGTCGCACGACCTGCGTTGACGCCATGCCGACCTACGACTACGCCTGCAGGCAGTGCGGCGGCTTCGAATCGCTGCGGCCTTCGGGCCAGCGCGACGAGCCCGCCGCCTGCCCCGATTGCGGCACGGCTTCGCTGCGCGTGTTCACGGCCGCGCCGCGCCTGGCGCTGATGGCCGCCGACACGCGCCATGCGATGGCCACCAACGAACGCGCGCGGCACGAGCCGTCGAACTCGCGCGACTATGCGCGGCTGCGGCATCCCTCGGGCTGCGGTTGTTGCTCCGGAGCCTCGCGGCGCGGTGCCACGCAGATCGCGCCGAACGGTGCGAAATCGGCCCCGTCGCGGCGGCCCTGGATGATCTCGCACTGAGCCTTCGGCGTGCGTTCTTTGCATGCGTGTGGCGCATGCAAAGAATGCCGTTGACGAGAACTTTCTCGTGCGTTCCCTCTGGAGGGAATAGCTGCGGACACCGCATCGCATGCGCGGGCGACGCGCGATTGTTTCAATCCCGTGAACGCCGCGATTCCTTTTGCTGCCGTTTTTTTGGGCGCTTCAGGTTCAAACTTCATCCCATCAACACACCACCTGAAGGAGATTGAAATGAATGCCTCGAAGACCCTCGCCGCCGTTGCCCTCTCGCTCCTGGCTGTTGCCGGTGCCCACGCTGAAACCTATGACGGCGTGCACACCGTGAACTCGACGCTCTCGCGTTCGGAAGTCGCGTCGCAAGCCGTGGCTGCCGCCCGTGCCGGCAACGAGTACAGCGATGGCGCCACCGCCGGCGCACAGACCTTCACCTCGACCGCCGATCGCTCCACGATCCGCGCTGAAGCCGTCGCCAAGGCCCACGACCCGCTCGCCAGCCTCGACCGCCGCGCGTTCTACCGCGACGAAGTGCCGGCCGCGTACAAGAAGCCCAGCGTGTCGTTCACGCGCCAGGCTGGCCTGTAATTGGTCGACGGCAGCTCCAGCTCCCTCGGGCGCTGACAGAACGAACGGGCCCTCGGGCCCGTTTTTTCATGCCTGCATCTTCGCCACGAGGCCCGCAACATGCTCGCCCAACGCGAGCGACGCGGTCAGACCCGGCGATTCGATGCCGAACAGATTCACCAGTCCCGCAATGCCGTGGTCCTCCGGCGTCTGGATCACGAAATCCGTCGCCGTGTTGTGCATCGACGAACCCGGGCCCGCGAGCCGTGGGCGGATGCCGGTGTAGCCCGGCTGCAACTCACCGTCCTGCAAAGCGGGGTAATAGCGTCGAACCGATTGGTAGAAGGCGGCCTCGCGCGAGGCGTCGAAGCTGTAGTCGACGCCGTCGCGCCAGCTCAGGTCCGGCCCGAACTTGCATTGCCCACCGAGGTCGAGCGTCACGTGGGCGCGCAAGGCGCCTTCACGCCCGGTCGGGTACACGAGATGGCGGAAGGGCGATTTGCGCGCCAGCGAGAAGTAGTGGCCGATCGCGCAGTACAGCGGCGGCACCAGCCCCGCCGGCATGCCGTTGATCCGCGAGGCCACCTGCTGTGCACCCAAGCCAGCCGCGTTCACCACCGTGCTGCACAGCACGCTCGTTGCTTGCGCGCCGTCCACCTCGACCACAAGGCCGTCCGCAGTGGGCCGCACGGCCCGCACGCGACTGTGCAGCGCAAGCGAGGCACCCGCACGTTCCGCGTCGCCCAGGTACGACAGCATCAGCGCGTGGCTGTCGACAATGCCCGTCGAGGGCGAGTGCAGCGCGCCGACACAGGCCACCTCGGGCTCCAGGTCGCGCGCTTCGGCGGCGCCGAGGATGCGCAGGTCGGTCACGCCGTGGGCCGCGCCGAGTGCGATGTACTTGTCGAGCTCGGGCAGCTCCACGTCCTGCACCGCCACGATCAGCTTGCCGATGCGCTGGTGGCCGATGCCGCGTTCGGCGCAGTAGGCGTACAGCGTGGCCTTGCCCGCCACGCACAGCCGGCCCTTGAGCGAACCGGGCGCATACGAGATGCCCGCGTGGATCACCTCCGAATTGCGCGCGCTCGTGTGCGTGCCGATGGCGTGCTCGGCCTCGAGGATCACCACCTCGCGTCCCGCCAGGGCGAGCGATCGCGCGATGGCCAGGCCCACCACGCCGGCGCCGATCACGACGCAGTCGATCCGGTCCATGTGGTTCAGTCCAGCTTGATGCCGGATTCGCGGATCAGCGCGCCCCACTTGGCGTGCTCGGCGCGGATGTAGGCGTCGAACTGCTGCGGCGTGCCGCTGGCGGGCACGCTGCCTTCCTGCGCGAGCTTGTCCTGCACGTCCTTGCGAGCCACCGTCTTCACGACGGCGGCGTTGATGCGGTTGACCACGTCGGCGGGCAAGCCTGCCGGGCCGACGAGGCCGACCCAGGTCGTGGCCTCGAAGCCGGCGAAACCCTGTTCGGCCACGGTGGGCACGTTCGGCAGCGCGGGCAGGCGCTTGGCCGAGGTGACGGCCAGCGCGCGGGCACGGCCGTTCGACAACTGCGACATCACCGACACGCTGCTGCCGAAGTACAGCGCGATCTGCCCGCTGATCAGGTCGTTCATGGCCGGGCCTGCGCCCTTGTAGGGCACCTGCATGACCTTGATGCCCGCGCGGCGCGCGAGCATTTCGCCGGCCAGGTGCCCCACGGTGCCGTTGCCGGCCTGCGCGATGCTGAACTCGCCGGGCTTCGTCTTCGCGGCCTTGATGAAGTCGGCCAGCGTGCGCAGCGGCGAGTCGGCCCGCACGGCGAGCACGACGGGCTGCGAGGCCACTTCGGCGATGGGCGAAAAATCTTCCAGCGCCTCGAAGGGCATCTTCGAATAGAGCCAGGGGTTGATCGTGAGGTTCGACGTTTGCCCCATGCCGATCGTGTAGCCGTCGGGCGCGGCCTTGGCCACGGCATCGAGGCCGATGTTGCCGGCCGCGCCGGGCTTGTTGTCGACGACGACGGTCCATCGCTCGAGCGAAGTGAGGCGCTCCGCAATCAGGCGCGAGGTCGCGTCGGTGCCGCCGCCGGGCGTGAAGGGCACCACCAGCTTCACGGGGCGCTGCGGCCAGTCGCCTTGGGCGTAGGCCATCCCGGCGGCCTGCGCGAGGGATGCGAGGGCGGTGGTTTGCAGAAAGTCTCTACGGTTCATGTCTTGTCTCCTGGAGGTTCTTGTGATTTCGCGGCTGCCGCTCAGACCGGCAGGCCCTTGGCGCGCAGCACGGCGTCGAAACGCTCGGGGTCGGCGGTGCCGGTGCGGTTGGTCTCGCGGATCTTGGCTTCGCGCGCCAGGTGGGCCCGCGTCTTGACGAGCACGTCGGCCGCTTCGGCGGCCGGCACGGCGATGACGCCGTCGGCATCGCCCACCACGAGGTCGCCCGGCATCACGACCAGGCCCGCGCACGAAACCGGCACGTTCACTTCGCCGGGGCCGTCCTTGCTGGGTCCGCGGTGCGTGTGGCCGCGCGCGAAGATCGGCATGCCGTCTTCGGCCCATTCGCAGAGGTCGCGCACCGCGCCGTCGATGACGAGGCCGGCCAGCTGGCGCGCGATGCAGGTGGTGCGCATGAGGCCGCCGACCAGCGCCTGCGTGAGGTCGCCGCCGCCGTCGATCACGAGCACGTCGCCCGGCGCGACCATCATCAGCGCCTTGTGGATCATGAGGTTGTCGCCGGGCCGCACGCGCACGGTGACGGCGGGGCCGCACAGCACGGTGTCGAGCCGCGTGTGGTACTGGCGCAGCCCGACGGTGCCGACATTGCGGCTCATCGCATCGCCGATGGCGGCCACGGGCAGCGTGTGGAATGCGTCGACGAGGGCGGCGTCGGGGCCGGGCGCGCGCGGGTTGATGCGGTAGCCGGGCGGCCAGGAGAGCGGGGCGGTCATGCGGTGGTTCCGTGCAGGAGGAGGGAAGACAGGACCTGCGGGTTCACGCAAGCCGAAGGATCGACCGGGCGGCCTTGCAGCCAGCCCAGCACGTTGCGTGCGGCGCCGCTGGCCATGCCCGCGAGCGCCGCGGGCGTGGAGCCGCCGACATGCGGCGTGAGCACCACGTTGGGCAGGGCGGCCAGCGGGCTGCCGGCGGGCAGGGGTTCGTCGGCCATGGTGTCGAGGCCGGCCGCGTGCAACTGGCCGCTTTGCAGCGCGGCGATGAGCGCGGGCTCGTCGATCACCTCGCCGCGCGCCGTGTTGACGACGATCGCGCCACGCGGCAGCGCCGCAAGCTGCGCGGCGCCGAGCATCTGGCGCGTGTGGCGGTTGAGTGGCACGTGCAGGCTGAGCACATCGCTCAGCGGCAGCAGCGCATCGAACGAAGGCAGCAGGCGCACGCCGGCCACCGGGCTCGGTCCGTTGCCCAGGGCCGGGTCGAACGCAGTCACCTGCATGCCGAGCGCGAGACCCACGCGCGCCACGCGCTGGCCGATCTGGCCGAAGCCGACCAGGCCCAGCGTCTGGCCGTGCAGCTGCACGCCGTCCTGCGCGCGCGACCAGCGGCCGCCGTGCAACTCGCGGTCCATCCAGCCGATGCGGCGGGCGGCGGCGAGCATCAGGCCGAGCGTCATCTCGGCGACCGACTGCGCATTGGCGCCGGGCGTGACGTACACCGGAATGCCGCGCGCGCTGGCCGCTTCGACGTCGATGTTGCTCACGCCCACGCCGTGCTTCGAGATCACTTTCAGCGCAGGGCACGAAGCGATGGCGCGGGCCGACAGTTGCACGGTGCGCGAGATGACGGCATCGATGGGCTCGCTGGCCATCACACGCTCGACTTCTTCTGCGCTGTCTGCGCTGTCTGCGTTCGCAAGGTAGATGACGCGGGCGCCGGCTTCGGCAAGAAGGTCGACGCCGGCCTGGGCAAGCCGTGGCGCGGTGACCAGGACGGTGGGGTTCATGGAGGAATCGATCGTTGGAGGGGCGGTATGGGCTGGATTGTGGAAATCGCCATTCATTCCGTCCAATCGATAATGTTCATTCATCGATTCCTCGGAGCTATGAATGGACATCCAGCTGCGCGACCTGAAATATTTCGAGGTGGTCGCCGACACCGGCCATTTGAGCCAGGCCGCCGACAAGCTCGGGCGCACCCAGCCCGCGCTGACCAAGGCGGTGCAACGGCTCGAGGAAGCCTTCGGCAGCGCGCTGTTCGAACGCAGGGGCCGCGGCATCCAGCTCACGGCGGTGGGCGAGGTGCTGCTCGCACGCGCCCGGCTGCTGCGCGGCGCCACCGAAGAGGCACTGCGCGAGGTGAGCGATTTCGCCAAGGGCAACGCGGGCCATGTGCGCATCGGCAGCGGGCCCATTGCGGCCGACCACGTGCTGCCCGAGGTGTGCAACCTGCTGCTGGCCGAGGCGGGCGACACGCGCATCGACATCACGGTCGCGCCCAGCATGGCGCTGCGCGAGCGGCTGCGCGAAGGCGCCATCGACCTCCTGATCGGCCTCATGCCCGAGCACGACCCGGCCTTCGTCACGCATTCGATCGTCGAGGACGTGGTGGTGGTCGCTGCCAGCCCGCAGCACCCGGTGTTCGACCTGCCAAAGGTCACGATGAAGTCGCTGCTGCAATGGCGCTGGGTGCTGCCCGCCGATCCCATTCCCAGCCGCCAGTGGCTCGACGCGGCGTTTCAATCGCGCGGGTTGCCGCTGCCGGCGGTGCAGGTCAACGCGAACTCGATCCCGCTGCTGCCGCGCCTCATCTCGCGCTCCGACCTGCTGAGCTTCCTGTCGCGCCACACGCTCGGTGCACCGGGGCGCGAGGGCACGCTGCGCGAGGTGCCGCTGAAGGAGACCACGCTGCGCCGCCACCTGGGCGTCACGTACCGCAAGGAGGGCTACCTGTCGCCGGCGGCGCGGCGCCTTGTGACCTTGCTGCGCAGTGAGGGCGCGCAGCTTTTTTCGTCGGCGCTGTCAGGCCAGGCGGCTGCGGCCGTGCCGCACAAAAGCGCCATCGGGCGCGGGTAAGCTTGTGGTCATGAAGCGCAACAGCACCTCCCGACCCGCCAGCACCAAGGCCAACGGCGCACCGCCGCCCGAGGTGCCCGACGGTCAGGTCTCGGCCGTGCTGGCGCGCATCGAAACCCTCTGGTCGTCGCTGGGCCCGGTGGGCCAGCGCATCGCCGACTTCATCGTGAAGAACCCGCGCGAGGTGGTCCACATGTCGGTGAGCGAGGTGGCGGAGCGCACCGGGTCGAGCGAAGGCAGCATCGTCGGCCTGTGCAAGAACCTCGGCGCCACGGGCTTCCAGCAGATCAAGATCGCGCTGGCGCAGGAGATCGTTCGGCCGGTGCAGTTCATCCACGAAGACCTCGATCCGCAGGACAAGGCCGACGCGGTCATCCGCAAGATCTTCCAGAGCAATGTGCAGACGCTGCACGACACGCAGTCGATGCTCGACGCGAAGGCGATGGAGCGTGCGGTGCGGCTGTTTCGCAAGGCCGAGCGCATCGAGATCTACGGCATCGGCAGCTCGGCCACCATCGCCGAGGACGCGCACTACCGCATGCTGCGCATTGGCCTCAATGCCAAGGTGGTGGTCGATTCGCACGTGCAGGCCATCAGCGCCTCGCTCACCAATGCGAAGACGGCGGTGCTGACCATTTCGCATTCGGGCAGCACGCACGAGACAGTGACGGCCACGCGCCTCGCGAAGGAAGCCGGCGCGGCCACGGTGTGCATCACCAACTTCGGCAAGTCGCCGATCCAGGCCTTCGCCGACGTGCTGCTGTTCACCATGGCGCGCGAAACCAACTTCCGCACCGAGGCGATGACGAGTCGGCTCGCGCAGCTGGCGATCATCGACGTGCTGATCGCCTGCCTGGCGCTGTCGGACTACGACACCTCGGTGCGCACGCTGCGCCAGACCTTCGACGTGCTCTCGCTCAAGCGGTACTGAGGCGCGGGTTCCACGGCTTCCAGGACCGCAGGCGCCAGCAGCCCGGCGACGGTGGGTGCCACCGCACCCGGCGATTCGCCCACCAGCACACAGGCCAGGCCGAGTCGCGCGGCGCCTTCGCCATCGGTCAGCGGGTTGTCGCCGACCACCACCGTGCCCTCGGCAGTTGCGCCCAGGCAGCGCAGGCCTTCCTCGAACAGCAGCGGCGCCGGCTTGCCGATCACGCGCCACGGCTGCACGCCGCTGGCGGCGACCACGGCCGCAAGCAGCGCGCCGGTCTCGGGCACCACGCGGCCCTGCGGACCCGGGTGCGTGGCGTCTGCATTGGTCACCATCAGCCTGGCGCCGTGGCGCAGTGCGTTCGCGATGACCGAGAGGCGCGCGTGGCTGAAGTGCATGTCGAGCGCCAGCAGCACGACGTCGGCCTCGGCCTCCGCGGACACCAGCCTGCAGCCCTGCGCGCGCGCATAGCGCTGCAGGGCAGGGCTGGCGGCCAGCAGCACGCGCGCCTGCGGATGCTGCTGCGCCAGCTGGCGCACTGCGAGTTCGCCGGCCAGCACGATGCGCGCGGGCGGCACGCGCAGGCCCAGCTTGCGCAGCCGCACCGACAGGCCCTGCGCCGTGTGCGTGGAGTTGTTGGACACGATGGCGTAGCGGTCGTGGAAATGCGCCAGCAGGCGGGCCGCGCCGTCGATGGCTTCCTGCTGGCGCACCAGCGTGCCGTCGAGGTCGACCAGCAGGTGGCGGGCCTGCGCCAGCGCCTGGATGCCGCTGCCGTTCGTGGTCCCTGTTGTCGTGTGATGCGTGCTCATGGATCTCCGGGAGTGGGGCCGTCGTGGGGGCTCGGCCGTGGCGGCGGATTCTATTGAATATTGCTCAGTGATATTTGAATTTTGAAATGAGCTTATTTCATTTTCCTGTCATCTGCGGCTCCTAAAGTTCTCTTCATCGGGGCGTTGCAACCGCACGCCCACCGCTTTCCAAACGAAGGAACCGACCATGAAAAAGCTCCTGGCCCTTGCGGCCGCCGCCCTCTCGCTGGCTGCCGCGCTGCCGCTGGCCGCACAAGCCCAATCGGTGGCCGACGGCTCGCGCGAGCGGCCGCTGCGCGTGCTGCTGATCCCGGCCGACGGCGGCACCGAGTCGGGCACCAAGGCGGACTACGCGCCGGTGTTCAACGCCATCACGCGCAGCACCGGCCTGAACTTCGACCTCAAGGTCGGCCAGTCGTACGGCGCGGTGGTCGAGGGCATGTGCAACCAGCTCGCCGACATCGCCTTCTTCGGCCCCGTGTCGTACGTGCAGGCGAACAAGCGCGGCTGCGCGCAGCTCCTGGCCGTGGGCGTGGAGAAGGGCGCCTCGGTCTACTACGCGGGCATGTTCGCCAAGGCCAACGCGCCCATCGCGTCGGTCAAGGACCTCAAGGGCAAGCGCGTGGCCTTCGGCGACGTCAACTCGGCCTCGAGCTTCACGTTCCAGGTCGCGATGCTGCTCGATGCCGGCATGGACCCGGCGAAAGACCTCGGCGCCATCCGCATGACCGGCAGCCACGCCAGCAGCCTGGCCGCGCTGGTGCAGGACCAGGTCGACGTGGCCTCGCTCTCGTTCGACTCCTACGAGAAGGCCGTGAAGCAGGGCGTGGTCGATCCGAAGACGGTGAAGGTGGTCGCGCGCAGCATGGCCATTCCGTACCCGCCGCTGGCGCTCAACTCGAAACTGCCCGAGCCGCTGAAGGCGAAGCTGAAAGACGCCTTCCAGACCGTGAACAAGGCCCCCGGCGTCACGCCCGACATGATCCGCGGCTACGGCGGCGGCAAGATCGACGGCTACGACACCAGGTTCTCCGAAGCCGAGTTCAACGTCGCCGCCGAGAAGCTCGGCCTGCTGACCGACGAGCTCAAGGGCCGCATCCTCGCCAAGTCCGCCGAGCGTTGAGCGTCGCCATGCTGAATTTCGAATCGGTCGCCATGCACTACGCCGACGGCACGCGCGCGCTCGACGGCGTGTCGCTGCAGGTGCCGGCGGGGCAGTTCTGCGTCGTGCTGGGCGCCTCGGGCGCGGGCAAGTCGACGCTGCTGCGCATGGCGAACGGGCTGGTCAAGCCCACGCAGGGCGCGGTGCAGGTCGAGGGCGTGCAGATCGCCGCCCATTCGCTGGCCCGCATCCGCCCGCGCATCGGCATGATCCACCAGCAGTTCAACCTGGTGCTGCGTTCCACGGTGGCCGACAACGTGCTGGCTGGCGCGCTGCCCGCGGTGCCGACGTGGCGCGCGCTGCTCGGCCTGTTCACCGATGCGCAGCGTGCCAAGGCCTGCGCGCTGATCGAATCGGTCGGCCTGCAGGAGCAGCACCTGCTGCGCCGCGTGAGCGAGCTGTCGGGCGGACAGCAGCAGCGCGTGGGCATCGCGCGCGCCTTCATGCTCGAGCCGCCGCTGGTGCTGGCCGACGAGCCCGTGGCCAGCCTCGACCCGCAGACCAGCCACGATGTGCTGTCGCTGCTGCGCACGCAGGCGCGCGAGCGCGGCACCACGGTGCTGTGCAGCCTGCACCAGATCGAGCTGGCCTGCGAGTTCGCCGACCGCATCGTCGCGTTGCGCCACGGCGCGGTGGTGTTCGACGGCGCGCCCGCGGCCTTCGACCCGAAGGTGTTCGACGCGGTCTACGGCCGCACGCCGGCGCCCGCGCGGCCCGCGCCCGAAGCGCCGTTGCCGCTGCATGCCGGCACGCTGGAGCTGGTGCCATGAGCCGCTCCGCATCCGCCTGGGACCTGCCGCGCCCCTTCGGCGCCCGCAGCCTCGCCGTGCTGCTTCTCGTGGTGGTGGTCGGCTTCTTCGCCGGCCAGCGCGTCGAAATGGGCCGCATGCTGTCGCTCACGGGCGAGGGCGTGCTCGCGGCCGTCGGCCTGCGCGACCAGTCGCAGGTGCTGTCGGGCCTGGGCATCATCGCCAGGTCGCTCTTTCCGCCGCAGGTGTCGCAGCGCACCGAGGTGTCGCGCATCGAGGGCTTCGACCGCGAGCAGCTGCCGTGGTTCTCGCATGTCGAGATGGAGGAGTCGCGCCAGCCCAGGCTCAACCCGCAGACGCTGCAGATGGAAGAGGTGGTCGACCGCCGCGAGGTGCTGGTCGAGCCCTTCGGCTACCTCTGGCATGTGGCGGTGAAGATGCTGGAGACCTTCGAGATCGCCATCTGGGCGACGCTGCTGGCCATCGTGCTGAGTGCGCCGCTGGCCTGGTGCAGCGCGAAGAACTACACGCCGAACCGCGCCGTCTATGCGCTGGCGCGCGGCATCGTCGGCATGTTCCGCGCGGTGCCCGAGCTGGTGAGCGCGCTGTTCCTGGTGCTGGCCTACGGCTTCGGTCCCATTGCCGGCGTGCTCGCGCTCGCACTGCATTCGGCGGGCTTCCTCGGCAAGTTCTACGCCGAAGACATCGAGACCGCCGACGACAAGCCGCAGGAGGCGCTGCGTGCCATCGGCGCGAGCAAGCTGAAGGTGATGCGCTTCGCGGTGCTGCCGCAGGTGATGCCGCAGTTCATCGCCTACACGCTGTACATCCTCGACCGCAACGTGCGCATGGCCACCGTGGTGGGACTGGTGGGCGCGGGCGGCATCGGCCAGGAACTCAAGGGCCGCTACGACATGTACAACTACGCGCACGTCGGAACGATCCTGATCGCGATCTTCCTCACGGTGCTCGTGCTCGACAGGGTCGCAGCCCGCCTGCGCAGCCGCTATGCCTGAGCGCTGACACCCACTCATCCGCCCGCTTCGGGCACCCGACTTCATTGCGTTTCTTCCCGTTCCGGTGCAAGCCCTTCGAGGCCTGCACGGCCCGGCTTCGCCCTGCTTTTCTTCCCACGCCCCTTCGATCCAGAAAAGGACACCTTCATGACCTCACGTTCTTCCCGGTATGGCCTTGCTGCGGCGGGCTTTCTCCTGTGCCTGAGCCTTGCCGCATGCGGCGGCGGAGGGGGCGGTGGCGGCGGCCTGCCGGTGCTGCCGCCCACCGGCCCCACGCCCCCGACCACCACGCCGGAGCAGCCCGGCCCGACGCCGGCGCTGAAGTGCGCGCCCTGAGCCGCCTCCTGTTCATCCACCCGCTTCCCATTTCTTCTGTTTTGTCCTCGCGTTGAAAGACTCCCCATGAACCCCTCCAACCGTCGCGATTTCTTCCGCAAGTCGGCCGGCGCCGTCGGCGCGGCCTCGGCCCTCACGATGCTTCCGCCCACGATCCGCAAGGCGCTCGCCGTCGAGGCCGCGGTCGACACCGGCACCATCAAGGACATCAAGCACGTCGTGATCCTGATGCAGGAGAACCGCAGCTTCGACCATTACTTCGGCACGCTGCGCGGCGTGCGCGGCTTCGGCGACCGCTTTCCGATTCCACTGGCCAACGGCAAGTCGGTGTACTTCCAGTCGAACCCCGCGGGCGGCGCGGAGATTCCGCCGTTCCGCCGCGACTCGACGATCGCCAATGCGCTGATCGGCTCGGGCACGCCGCACAACTTTCCCGATCAGCAGGCGGCATGGAACCAGGGAAAGATGGACCGCTGGATCCAGTTCAAGAACCAGGCCACGATGGGCTACTACCTGCGCGAGGACATCCCGTTCCAGTTCGCGCTGGCCGATGCGTTCACGGTGTGCGACAGCTACCACTGCTCCATCCTCACCGGCACCGATCCGAATCGGATCGTGTTCTTCTCGGGTTCCAACTTCAACCCGGAGTTGCGCAAGAAGGGCATCAACAGCACCGACACCGACTCCGAACCGGTGAACTCGCGCTGCTGGCCCAGCCCGTCGAAATGGGTGGCAGGCCGAGCACAGGAAGCCGACGGCACCGGGCAGAAGGACCCCGCCACGGGCACCTACAACTACAAGTACGTCAACAACGCCTTCAAGTGGGACACGCTGCCGGACCTGCTGCAGAAGAAGGGCGTCAGCTGGCACATCTACCAGAACATGAACAACAACTGGACGGGCGCCATGCACGGAGGCCTGGCCTTCGAGAGCTTTCGCACCGCGCAGCCGGGCTCGCCGATCTATGAGCATGGCCTCACGGGCGGGCCCGACACGGCCGACGGCGCCACCAACTTCCTCGCCCAGCTCAAGCAGGACGTGATGAACGGCACCCTGCCGCAGGTCTCGTGGGTGCTGCCCACGCAGGCGCTGGCCGAACACCCCGGCAGCAGCGAAGGCACGGCCGGCGCCGCCGACTTCATCGCCGACGTGCTGGACGCGCTCACGTCCAACCCGGCGGTGTGGAGCAAGACCGCGCTGTTCGTGACCTTCGACGAGAACGACGGTTTCTTCGATCACCTGGCCATGCCGGCCGTGCCTTCGTACGACGCCAACGGCACGCTCATGGGCAAGTCGACCGTGCCGCTGGAGGGCGAGTACTTCGACGCCTCGGTGGGCAGCTACCTGGCCGCCGCCGACAACACCACCACCGGCAAGATTCGCCCCTGGGGCCTGAGCTCGCGCGTGCCGATGTACGTGGTATCGCCCTGGAGCAAGGGCGGCTGGGTCAACTCGCAGGTGTTCGACCACACCTCGGTCGGCCGTTTTCTCGAACAGCGCTTTGGCATCACGGTCGATGCGATCAGCCCGTGGCACCGCGCCGTCTGCGGCGACCTCACGACCTGCTTCGACTTCGTGAGCCCGAACGATCCGGTCGTTCCCAAGCTGCCCGACACGAGCAACTTCCCCGCGATCAATGCGGCGCAGCGGCTGCTGCCCACGGCCCCCGTGAGGAACGCCCCCGCCACGCCGCAGCCGCTGTACCAGGAGACCGGCACGCGCTTCTCGCGCGCGCTGCCTTACGAACTGCACACCAGCGCACGCGTCGAGCCGCGCGGCCTCGTGCAGCTGGTGTTCGCGAACTCCGGCACGCAGGGCGCCGTGTTCCATGTGTACGACAAGCTGCACCTGGACCGCATCCCGCGCCGCTACACGGTCGAGGCCGGCAAGCAGTTGGCCGACTACTGGAACACCGGCGCCAGCGACAGCGGCAAGTACGACCTGTGGGTCTACAGCACCAACGGCTACGTGCGCAGCTTCCAGGGCGACGCACTGGCCTTCGACACCGCCAGCTTCAAGCCCGAGGTGCAGGTCTGCTACGAGCCGGTCGACGGGCAGGTCTACCTGAAGGTGCACAACACGGGCAAGGCGGCCGGCAAGGTCACGGTGACGGCCAACGCGTATCGCAACGACGGACCCTGGACGCTCGAGGTCGCGCCGGGCGCCACCGGCATGCTGCACTGGAGCCTGGACAAGAGCGGCTACTGGTACGACTTCACCGTCACGGCAGAGCACTTCGAGCGCCGTTTCGCGGGCCGCGTCGAGACCGGCAAGCCCGGCGTGAGCGATCCGGCCATGGCCCTGCACCTGAAGGCCTGATCGTCATGAAGTTCAAGAACAGAACGCGCAGCAAGACCCTGCTCGGGCTGGCCGTGGCCCTCGGCTCGGTCGCCGGCATGGGCATCGCCTCGGCCCAGCCGATCACCTGGGACCCGGCCAAGGGCAACCTGGGCATCGGCGACAAGGCTGGCACGACCGGCGTCACGGGCAGCAACGACCTGGCCTTCGGCAAGGGCGCGGGCAACAACGTCAGCACCAACTGGAACCTGGCCATCGGCGAGGGCGCCGGCACCGGCGTGTCGGGCAAGAACGCCAACCAGGCCATCGGCTACTACGCGGGCACCAACGTGGTCGGCGGCTGGAACCAGTCGATGGGCCGCAGCGCGGGCCAGAACGTGACCGGCGACTACAACAACGCCGTCGGCTTCTGGGCCGGCACCGACGTGAAGGGCAACGGCAACGAGGCCTACGGCAGCAACGCCGGGCGCAACGTAGCCGGCAACGCCAACCAGGCCTATGGCGGCGACGCAGGCCGCAACGTGACCGGCAGCAACAACCTGGCCACGGGGCAGGGCGCGGGCAGCGGCGTCACCGGCTCGGGCAACCAGGCCTCGGGCCAGATGGCGGGCGCGCAGGTGGCGGGCAGCAACAACGTGGCCATGGGCCAGGCTGCGGGCGGCGGCGTGCAGGGCAGCCAGAACCTGGCGCTGGGCACGGCGGCCGGCCAGGGCGTGGTCGGCAGCCACAACATCGCGCAGGGCAGCGGCGCGGGCCAGAACGTCATGGGCACCGGCAACATCGCGATCGGTGCCGACGCCGGCGTGTACGTGAACGCGAACCAGGCGATCTCGCTGGGCAGCGCCGCGCGCGCAAGCGCGGACAACGCCATTGCCCTCGGCAGCAACGCATCGGCCTCGCACGCCAATAGTGTGGCGCTCGGTGCGGGCAGCACGACCACGCGCGGCGCGCAGTCGAACTACGTGGCCGTCGGCATGAACGGGCTGCAGTCGTCGATCGGCGAAGTGGCGCTCGGCAACCGCCAGCTCACCGGCGTGGCGCCCGGCAGCGCGCCCGACGACGCGACCAATGTGGGCCAGGTACAAGGCATGGTGCAGCAGGGCGTGAGCACTGCCAACGCCTATACCGACAGCGTCGCCGCGCAGGGCCTGCCGCTGGGCAAGGCCTACACCGACTTCACGGCCGCGCGCCTGCAGGGCCAGATGGACGAGAACGCGCGGCGTGCCTATGCCGGCATTGCGGGCGTTGCCGCCATGGAGGCTGCGCCTGTCGTGCCCGGCAAGATCAGCTATGCCGTGGGGTTGGGCAACTTCCGCAGTGAAAGCGCGATGGGGGGATCGATCCGTCGCACCTCGCAGGATGGGCGCTACAGCGTGACGCTGGGTGTCGGTGCGAGCAGCTCGGGGGTGGTGAGCCGGGTGGCGTTCACGGGGGTGTTCGACTGAGCTTGTGAATGTTCAGGGCGACGATCCCGCCGACGGGGTACCTTGCTCCGCGAATGTCCCCCGGCCTTCGGGCTTGCGCCCCTCCCCCTTGGTTTCGCTGCGCAAGGCACCCCATCGACGTGATCGTCCTCGGTGCAGTCGTTGATCGGCCAGCACCCGGCGGCCTGTGCACGCGCCCTGAAGAAACTCACTCCCGCGTGAGAACGAAGCGCTTGCGAATCCCGTCAGCCGCGGAAGGCGCGATCCACAGATCGACCTCGCCAGGTTCGACCACAGGCTTCATGTCCCGCCCCAGAAACTGCAGGTCGTCATTGCCGACGGTGAATTCGATCACCTCCGAAGCCCCCGGCGCAATGCGAACCTTGCGGAAATTCTTCAGCTCGCGCACCGGCCGCGTCACGCTCGCCGCGCGTTGGGCCAGGTACAGCTGCACCACTTCCTCCGCCTCGCGCGTCCCCGTGTTCGTGACGGTGGCGCGCACGCGCAGGGTGTTGCCGATGGCGAGGCGGTCCGTGCTCAGCTCGACCTGGTCGTAGCGCACCGACGCATAGCCGATGCCGAAACCGAAGGGGTACAGCGCCTCGTTCGTCGCGTCCAGGTAGCGGGTCTTGAAGGCCGTGCCCGGCGCGCTTTCGGGCGAAGGGCGGCCCGTGCGTTTGTGGGCGTAGTAGTAGGGCACCTGGCCGGCGGTCTGCGGAAAGCTCACGGGCAGGCGGCCCGACGGGTTGAAGTCGCCGAACACCACGTCGGCGATCGCGTGGCCGGTCTGCACGCCGAGGAACCACGTCACGAGGATCGTGCGCGCATCGCGCACGGCCCCCTTGAGCGCCATCGCGCGGCCGTTGCTCAGCAGCACGACCACCGGCTTGCCGGTGGCGGCCACGGCTTCGGCCAGGTCCTGCTGCGCCTGCGGCAGGCCGATGTCGCTGCGCGAGCGCGACTCGCCCGACATCTTCTGGCTCTCGCCGATGGCCAGCACGACCACGTCGGCATCGCGTGCGGCGGCCACGGCGGTCTCGATGCCGCCGGGCAGCGGTGATTCGACGTTTGCACCGCGCGTGACGGTCAGGCGCGAGGCCTCGGTGCCCAGCGCGGCATGCAGGCCTTCGTCGATGCCCACGGGCGCAGACTGGCCCGGGAACAGGCTCCAGGAGCCCATCAGGTCCTTCGTGCCTTCGGCGAAGGGGCCGATCAGCGCGATCTTCTGTGGGCCTGTTTTCGCGAGTGGCAGCAGCTGGCCTTCGTTCTTCAGCATCACGATGGAGCGGCGTGCGCTCTCGCGGGCCAGCGCGATGAACTCGGGGTTTTCCACGCGCTGGTCGGCCGGCGGGCCATCGAGGCCGCGCATCGGGTCGTCGAAGAGGCCGAGCTTGAGCTTGACGCGCAGCACGCGCCGCACGGCCTCGTCGAGCCGCGCCATCGGCACCTCGCCCGACGCCACGAGGTCGGGCAGGTGGCGGATGTACAGGCCGCTTTGCATGCTCATGTCGGTGCCGGCCATGAAGGCCAGCTTGGCGGCCTCGCGGGCGTTGGCAGCGTGGCCGTGCTCGATGAGCTCCTCGTCGGCCGTGTAGTCGGACACCACGAAGCCCTTGAATTTCCACTCGTCGCGCAGCACGCCGGTGAGCAGGGCGGGGTTGGCGGTCGAAGGCACGCCGCCGATCTCGTTGAAGGCGCTCATGACCGACAGCGCGCCCGCATCGAGCGCCGCGCGAAACGGCGGCAGGTAGACCTCGCGCAGCGTGCGTTCGGAAAGCTCGCTCGTGTTGTAGTCGAGCCCGCCCTCGGCTGCGCCGTAGGCCGCGAAGTGCTTGGGCGTGGCCAGCATCGAATCGGCGTTCGCCAAGTTGCTGCCCTGGAAGCCGCGCACGCGCGCCGTTGCGAACTGGCGCGCGAGGTACGGGTCTTCGCCCACGCCTTCGAGGCCGCGGCCCCAGCGCGCATCGCGCGCGATGTCGACCATCGGCGCGAAGGTCCAGCGAAAGCCGTCGGCCGTGGCCTCGACCGCCGCCGCGCGCGCGGTGCGCTCGGCCAGCGCAGGCTCCCAGCTCGAGGCCTCGGCCAGCGGCATGGGGAAGATGGTGC
The DNA here is from genome assembly GCF_001426505.1 of Variovorax sp. Root473. Classification (GTDB taxonomy): domain Bacteria; phylum Pseudomonadota; class Gammaproteobacteria; order Burkholderiales; family Burkholderiaceae_C; genus Variovorax. The sequence goes on along the minus strand of NZ_LMEV01000017.1, from coordinate 1,867,116 downwards.
GAAAGCCGTGGATCACATCGGCGCCGAAGATCAGCGGAATGCCCAGCCGCGACTCGCGCACCGCCACCTGCTGCAGCCGCCGCTTGCCCTCGAGGCCGGCGTTGTTGAACAGGCCCGTGAGCCGCCCAGTGCGCACGTCCTCCGTTTCCTGCAGCCCGTTGCGCCAGCCGGCCTGCGGGTTGTTCGGCGTGTTGATGTCGGCCGGGCCGTAGAGGCTGAGCTGGCCGGCCTTTTCCTGCAGCGTCATGCGCGCGATCAGCGATTCGATGCGGGCTTCGGCGGCGTCGGAGGGCTGGAGGCTTTTCGGAACGGACGCCGCGATGGCGGGGAGGGAGAGGGCGGACAGGACGAGGGCGAGAACGGCGGCTTTTCGAACATGCATGGCCGCCTATTCTGCAGACAACCCCCGCCCGCCCCGGCCAGCGGGTTTCCGCCCTGGGCGTAGGGCCTTGTCCGACCCGGGTCCCTTCAAGCCCTGCTGGTCAGTCCGCGCCCAGCCGCAGCCGGCTCGGCAGGCGCTTTTCAATGGCGAACTTCAAGAGCGCCGCGCTGCGAAAGATGCCGTGCGCGAACTTGCCGTAGGGCAGGGTGAGGAAGAGCGCCATGACCACGCCCAGGTGCACCGTCAGCAGCAGCGCCATGAAGCGGGTGTCGCGCCATGCCAGCAGCGCCAGGCCGGTGAGGCTGATGAGCAGCAGCAGCGCGATGAAGCCGCGGTCCATCGGCCGTTGCGCCGCATCGCCGTGCGCAGCGTGGCGCCGCAGGTTCAGCCACAGCAGGCCGACGGGGCCGATCACGAGGCCGATGCCGCCCGTGGTGCCCAGCAGCACCGGCAGGCTCTTGAGCGCATAGGGCGCGTGCAGGTCGAACAGGTAGTGGTAGAGCGTCGCCACGCAGGTCGAGGCGAAGCACAGCATGAAGCCGTAGAAGGTGAAGTGATGGAAGCGCCGGCGCCACAGCGTGAAGCGGTCGTCGTCGTTGTTGCAGCCCTCGCCGTGGCCGCCATCGAGGTACTTCAGGCGCAGCGCGTCGTGCGCGGCCTCCGCACTGGCCGCGCGGCGCACGCCCGGCAGGTCGGGCGCGTTGCCCGGGTCGTTCGCGGGCGACACCTCGCGCCAGAAGCGGCGCGTGCCCATCGCCAGCGCGAACATCACGAACAGGAACACCGCGCCGAACACCAGGGCCAGGAAGTTGTGCGGAAAGATCGCGTAGAAGTTGCCCGCGAGTGGTTCGTGCAAGAGCGTGCCCGACATCGCCACGGCCAGCACGAGGAACAGCGCGAGCCCACCCGCGAGTGCGAGCGCGACGGTGAGCCCCGCCTTCTTGTAGAGCGCGCCCATCACGGGCGGCCAGGCGTAGTCGTGGTAGGTCTGCAGGCGCACCTGCGCCATCGCCTGCGGCACGTTCACCGCGAACGCGTGCGGCGGCGCGTACTGGCAGGCATGCAGGCACGCACCGCAGTTGTGGCAAAGGTTCGCGAGGTAGTGCGTGTCGGCTTTGCCGAATTCGAGCCGGCGCGTCATCGCGGGAAACACGGCGCAGAAGCCTTCGCAGTAGCGGCAGGCGTTGCAGATCTGCAGGATGCGCGCGACCTCGCCTTCGGGCGCGGTCAGCGGCAGGGCAGGCTGGATCGGGATGACACGCGAGGTTCCGATGCCGTCGGCATCGGCGCGGGCGCGTGCAACAAGGTCAGTGAGCTGCTGCAAGGGCGGCCTCCGGGGATTGCTTTGAAATGTTCCTTGCCGCGTTCGCAGCCTGCGTGCCGGCGATGCGCCCGAAGGCCGTGCCGATGCTCATGCCCACGCCGGCCGTGTAGCCCTTGCCCAGCACGTTGCCGGCCATCATTTCTCCGGCCACGAACAGGTTGGGGCTCGGCCGGTCGTCGAAGCGCACGGCGGCGGTTTCGTCCACCTTCAGGCCGAGGTAGGTGAAGGTGATGCCAGGGCGCAGCGGGTAGGCGTAGAACGGCGCGGTGTCGATCGGGCGTGCCCAGTGCGTCTTGGCGGGCGCGAGGCCTTCGGTGTGGCAGTCGTCCAGCGCGGTGTGGTCGAAGCGGCCGACGCGGCAGGCGGCGTTGTAGTCCTGCACGGTGCGCACGAAGGTGGCTTCGTCCAGGCCGAGCTTCTGTGCCAGTTCGCCGAGCGTGTCGGCCTGGGTGCCGCTGAATACCGGCGGCATGAAGCGGCCGACCGCCTGCTGGTCGATGATCGACCAGGCGATCTGCCCCGGCTGCTGCGCCACGAGCCGGCCCCAGATCGCGTAGCGCTTGGGCCAGAAGTCTTCGCCCTCGTCGTAGAAGCGCTGTGCGTCGCGGTTGACCACCACGCCCAGCGACACGCAGTCGATGCGCGTGCAGATGCCGCCGTCGTACAGCGGTGCGCGCGCGTCGATGGCCACCATGTGGCCCTGCGACGGATCGCCGATGCTGTCGGCGCCGGCTTCGATCATGTGCTTGAGCAGCACGCCCTGGTTGAAGCGCGTGCCGCGGATGAGGAAGTTGTCGGCCGGCCATTCGCCGCGCTCGTTCTGGCCCCAGGCCTCGCGCAGCCACTCGCGGTTCGATTCGAAACCGCCCGAGGCGAGCACGCAGCTCTTCGCCTCGATGCGCTCGCCGGCCTCGGTGTGCACGGCCACGAAGCGGTCGCCATCGAGCTCGACCGAGGCCACGGGCGTGTCGTAGCGGATCTGCACGCCGAGCTTTTCGGCGCTGCGGTAGTAGGCGTTGACGAGTGCCTTGCCGCCGCCCATGAAGAAGGCGTTGGTGCGCGCCACATGCAGCGCGCCCGACAGCGGCGGCTGGAAGTGCACGCCGTGGCGGCGCATCCAGTCGCGGCAGTTCGACGAGGCGCGGATCACGAGGCGCGCGAGGTGCTCGTCGGTGAGGCCGCCGGTCACCTTCAGCAGGTCTTGCCAGTACTCCTCTTCAGGGTAGGCATCGACCAGCACATCCTGCGGTGCGTCGTGCATGCAGCGCAGGTTGCGGGTGTGCTGCGAATTGCCGCCGCGCCACTCTTGGGGCGAGGCCTCCAGCAGCAGCACCGAGGCGCCGGCCTCGCGCGCCATCAGCGCGGCGCACAGCGCGGCATTGCCGCCACCGACAACCAGTACGTCTATCACTCGTGGGTCTCCTTGGAATGAAGGAGACTTTAGACAGCGCGGCCTTCACGCGAAAGGCCGATTCAGGCAACAGGTGTTCAGTTGTCGAGAAGACTTGCGCCGGCCCAGCGGCCTTCGCTCACCAGCGTGCGCGCCGTTTCGGCCACCACCACGCGCGCGGCCAGCGCGGCGGGCGAGAGCTCGTCGTCCGACAGGCTCACGAGCAGGTTGCGGCGGCCGACGTGGGCGTCGGCAATCTGCGTGAGCTCGAGGTCGTCGCGGTCGTGCCGCGCGGTGGCGGCACCGGGCTGGATGGTGGCGCCGTGGCCGGCGCGCACCGCGTCCATCAGCAACGCCAGGCCGTCGACCTCGGCCACGATGCGCGGCGCCACGCGCGCCCGCGCAAAGGCGGCCATCAGCGTGGCGCGCAGGCCGTGGCTGCCGCTGGGCAGGATCAGCGGCACCTCGGCCAGCTGCGACAGCCGCACCTTCGCGCCCGTGGGGCGCGGCGACAGCATGGGCGAAGCGATCACGAAGAGCTTTTCGGCCAGCAGCGGCGCCACGCTCCAGCGCCGCGGCGTGTCGGTCTGGAACAGCACGGCCAGGTCGAGCTGGCGCGCGTGCAGCATCGTCGTGAGGTGGCCCGACAGCGCCTCGACCATGTGCAGCCGCACCTCGGGGTAGCGCGCCTGCATGGCCTGCATCAGCGGCACGCCGAGCACGGTGGCGGTGGTGGGCGCCAGGCCCACGCTCACATGGCCCGACAGGCGCGCCTGCTGCGCCGCGCGCACGGCGTCGTCGGCATGGCGCAGCGTGAGCTGTGCCTGGTGCAGGAAGGCCAGGCCCGCGTCGGTGGGCATGACGCCGGTCGAATGGCGGCGCAGCAAGCGTGTCGAGAGTTCGCTTTCGAGCCGGCTGATCTGCTGGCTCAGTGCCGAGGTGACCACCCCCAGCTCCACGGCCGCGCGGCCCATGCTGCGCAGCTCGCAGACCTTGACGAAGTAGCGCAGTTGTCTCAGTTCCATCCGTGCATCATGGCGCAGGCACGACCGCAGGCTGACCGCGCCGCAGCAACAGCCATCCGAACAGTGGGGCGGTGACGTACATCACCACCGAGTAGATGGCGGCCGGCAGTGCCAGCGGAAAGCTGCCCAGCACGCTCACCGCGATGAAGATGGCGAGCGTGGAGTTGTGAATGCCGATCTCGTAGCTGATGGCGGTGGCCAGCGGTTTGTCCAGGCCCGCGGCGCGGCTCAGGTAGTAACCGGCCAGCAGACTCACGAGGTTGAACAGCAGCACCGGAATGCCGATTTCGGCGAAGGTGGAGGTGATGGTCTTCCACTCGTTGGCAATGGCCAGCACCGTGACCACCGCGAGCACCACGGCGCTGAAGATCTTGGTGGGCTTTTCCATGCGCGCCGCGAAGCCGGGCTTGCGCGACGCGACGACCATGCCGATGGCCACGGGCACCAGCACGATGGCGATCACCTCCACCAGCTTGCGCGTCTGCAGCGGCACCACCTGGCCGCTCTGCGCGAAATGATTGATGGCCCAGTTGGCAATGAGCGGCAGCGTGACGATCGACAGCAGCGTGTTCACCGCGGTGAGCGAGATGTTCATCGCCACGTTGCCGCCGAACAGGTGCGAGAACAGGTTGGCAGAGATGCCGCCCGGCGAGGCCGCCAGCAGCATGAGGCCGATGGCGAACACAGGCGAGAGTCCGAAGCCCACGATGATCGCGTAGCAGGCCATCGGCAGGCCGATGACCTGCAGCACGAGCGCGATGCTCACGGCCTTCGGGTGCTTGAAGAGGCGCCGGAAATCGTCGAGCGAGAGCGACAGCCCCAGCCCGAACATCACGAGCGCGAGCGCGCCGAACAGGAACCGGGTCACGATGAGCGTGGTGTCCATGGGGTGTTGTCTCCTCTGTCGTTCTTCGTGAACGAACTTAAAAAAATGGCTGCCGGCACCCGTCGCGAGGGCGCTGGCAGCCGGGCAAACCGGGTCGGCGCGGGGACTTATTGTTTGTAGCTGTCGTCGATGCGGTCGAGCTTGCGGATCAGCGAAGGCCACACGAACATGCCGCCGAGGCCGCCGCTTTGCACCTTCATCGCCTGGCCCACGCCGTCGATGATCCGCGGGTCCACGTGCGTGAGTTCGCCGCCGCCGGCCTGCGCCGCGATCTGGATCTGGCAGGTGTTCTCGAAGGTGTACATCGAAAGGAAGGCGTCGGCAATGGTCTTGCCGCAGGTCAGCAGGCCGTGGTTGCGCAGCATGAGGAAGTTGGCGTTGCCCATGTCGGCCTGCAGGCGCGGCTTCTCGTCGTCGCGAAAGGCCACGCCTTCGTAGTCGTGATACGCCAGCGAGGCCAGCACGAAGGTCGACTGCTGGCTGATGGGCAGCACGCCGTTCTTCTGCGCACTCACGGCAATGCCGGCCCGCGTGTGGGTGTGCAGCACGCACTGGATGTCCTCGCGCGCGGCATGCACCGCGCTGTGGATCACGAAGCCCGCCGGGTTCACGGGATAGGGCGAGTCGATGATCTTGTTGCACTGCTGGTCGACCTTGACCAGGCTCGACGCCGTGATCTCGTCGAACATCAGGCCGTAGGGGTTGATCAGGAAGTGGTGCTCGGGACCGGGCACGCGCGCGCTGATGTGCGTGAAGACGAGGTCGCTCCAGCCGTACAGCGCCACCAGGCGGTAGCAGGCGGCGAGGTCGACGCGCAGCTGCCATTCTTCGGCGGAGACGAGCTTCTGGATTTCGGAGGCGGAGGTTGCGTTCATGGGGGTGTGTCCTTGGTCGGGGCTCAGGCGGTGGCCTGCTCTGTGAGCACGGTCTTGTAGATGCTCTGCTTGGGCTGCGACATCAGGCGGCGCAACATGGGTTCGAATTCGCTGATGGGCAGGGTCTCGGCCTTGGGGTCGAAGGCCGGGTTGTCGTAGAGCGCGCAGAACTCGGCCGTGCGCTCGTAGTGCGGGTGGTCCTTGAAGGTGTCGCGCATGTCGCGGTCCAGCCCGATGTGGTGGAAGAAGTAGTGGCCCTGGAAGATGCCGTGGTTCTGCACCATCCAGTGGTTGGCCTCGCTCACGAAGGGCTTGAGGATCGCGGCGGCGATGTCGGGGTGGTTGAAGCTGCCCAGCGTGTCGCCGATGTCGTGCAGCAGCGCGCACACCACGTACTCCTCGTCGCGGCCGTCGCGCAGCGCGCGCGTGGCGGTCTGCAGCGAGTGCGTGTAGCGGTCGACCGGAAAGCCGCCGTAGTCGCCTTCGAGGATCTGCAGGTGCTTGATCACGCGCGCGGGCAGGCCGCCCGTGAACTGCATGAACTCACCGCCGATCAGTTGCCAGTCTTCGCGCGTGCTCTCCTGCATGCTCTTGAAACTTGCCCGTGCGTTCATCGTGTGGGGTCTCCGTTCTTTGGGGGTGGCGGTCACTGTAGACCTGCGCTTGACCTTCAACTGTCAAGAATTTGACAATGCAGGGTTCTGGTAAACCCGCCTCCGGGCGCCCGCCTTTCCCCCTTTCTCCCATGGCCACTTCGACCAAACCGCGCCTTTCGGCCGCCCACCGCGGCGCGCTCGACAGCAACCCGTGGTTCACCAGCATGCCGCGCGCGCAGCGCGACGCGCTGGTGGGCGCGGCCGAACTGCTGCATGTGCGGCGCGGCACCATGGTGTTCCGCCAGGGCGACCCGATCCATGCGGCGGGCGGCGGCTTCTACGGGCTGGTGGCGGGCACGATCAAGATCTCGTCGCTGCGCCAGGACGGGCGCGAGGCCATCCTGGCGGTGCTGGAGCCGGGCAACTGGTTCGGCGAGATCACGCTCATCGACGGCTCGCCGCGCACGCATGACGCCACCGCGCTCGAAGCACTCGACCTGCTGGTGGTGCCGCCCGACGCCTTCGTGCGGCAGATGCGCGACGTGGTGTTTTCCAACGCCATCGCGGCCATGCTGGCCGCACGCGTGCGCATGCTCTACGGCCTGGCGGAAGACGCCACCTTGCGCAGCCTGCGCGCGCGCGTGGCGCACCGGCTGCTGGTGCTGGCACGCGGTGACGCCACGCAGTCGGTGCACCTGCGGCACGAACTCATGCTGTCGCAGGAGGCGCTGGCCATGATGCTCGGCGTGACGCGCCAGACGCTGTCGAAGGAACTCAACGCGCTGGCGACCGAAGGCGTGGTGTCGCTGGGCTATGGGCGCATCGCGCTGCTGTCGCTCGATGCGCTGCAGGGGCTGGTGCGCACGGGTTGAAGGGCTTCAGCGCAGCACGCGGCCATCGGCCGAGATGCTGATGAGGTCGATGCTGCGCACGTTGTCGCGCAGGCCGGGTCGCAGGTTGATGCGGAAGCCGCCCACGTCGTAGTCGGTCATCGCCGTCATCGCGCGCTGCAGGGTCGCGGTGTTGAAGCCACGGCCCGCGCGGCGCACCGCCTCGCCCGCGGCCTTGGCGGCGATGAAGCCCTCCAGGCCTTCGTACGATGCGGTCTGGTCGGAGTTGTCGACGGCCGCGAGGTACTCCTTGACGATCGGAATGGCCGACGGGCGCGGCGAGGGCACGACCTGCGAGATCACGATGCCGCCGATGTCCTTGCCCAGCTCGGCGTAGAGCGGGTCGATGCCGACGATCGAAAAGGCCATGAAGTTGCCGGTGTAGCCGCTCTTGCGCAGCTTTCGGATGGCGCTGGCCGTGGTGCCCGAGAGCGACACGAGCACGATGGCCTGGGGCGTCTGCTGCTGCACGGTCTTCAGCGCGGCGTCGAGCTTGTCGGCGCCAGCGGGGACCAGCGCGCTCGCGACCAGCGGCGGCAGCTTGAGTTCGGCAATGGCCTGCTCCACGGCGGCCAGGCCGGCGCGGCCCATGGCGTCGTCGTCGCCCACCAGTGCGATGCGCTTTTGCCCCACCGTGGCGCACTGGCGCACGATCTTGAGGGCCTCGTCGATCATGCCGGGGCGCACATGGAACACGTGCGGGTGCTCGGGGCCGCGCAGCGCGTCGGACGCCGCGAAGGGCGCAAAGAGCAGGCTGCCCTGCTGCGTCGCGACCTTGGCGCCAGCCTCGCTGCTGGCGGTGCCGACAAAGCCGAACAGCATGTCGGCCTTGTTCGCGCCGAGCAGCGTGCGTGCGTTCGTGGCGGCACGTGCGGCGTCGTAGCCGTCGTCGAGCTGCAGCAGTTTCAGCTGCAGGCCGGTGGTGGCGTTGCGCGTGTTGAAGTCGCTCACGGCGAGCCGGCTGCCAGCGGCGAAGGCGTTGCCGATCTCGTTGGCGCCGCCGGTGAGCGGCACCGACTGGCCAAGCAGGACGACGCGGGGCCCGGCGGCGGCCGGGCGTGGCGTCTGTGCCAGCAAGGGACGGGTGATGCCGAGGCCGCTTCCCAGAAGCAGCATTGCGGAGGCTCTTCCCAGCCATGTCCTGCGAGACGCGTTCATTGGCTACCTTTTGCTAACAATAGTAAAAAAGTGTAGCAATTTCGAGGCCAAGGCGGAAGGCGCGGGTGCTCCAGAATTGCCCTGATGAAAACAACTGTGTCCTGGGTTCTGGGAGGGATGTGCGCGGCGCTCACCGGTTGCGTGGTGCCGCCCCCATCGAAGGTGGTGGAAAAGGCGCTGCCCGCGCCGGAGGTCTTCGTGCCCGTGGCGGCACCGCAGCCGCCGCAACCGATGATCGACCCGCCACCCCTGCCGCCGCCATCGACGATCGAGCCGCCACCGCTGCCACTGGCGGGGCCGCCGATGGCATTGCCGTCGGGGCCGACCCTCATGGCGGCGCCGCGCGCCGATCCGCGGGCCACGGCGGACGCGGTCGTGAAGGATCCGGTGATCCGCCAGCGCCGCTACCCCAAGTACCCGTCCGCACTGGCGGAAGAGGGCATCGAGGGCCTGGTGGTCACCACCTTCTTCGTCAGCGTGGACGGCAAGCCCGAAGACATCCGCGTCGAACGCTCGCCGCACCCGCTGCTCTCGCGGGCGGCGACCGATGCGATCAAGGAGTGGCGCTTCGACCCGGCGCGCACGGCGGACGGGCGTGCGGTGCGTGGCGCGATGCGGCTGCCGTTTCGCTTCCGGCTCGATTGAGTTGAGCGGCGGGGTGCGCGCTCAGGCGCGTTTTTCGAACACCAGGTCCCACACGCCGTGGCCCAGCTTGAGGCCGCGGTTCTCGAACTTCGTGAGCGGGCGGTAGGCTGGCTTGTCCGCGTAGCCCGTGTCCGGCGCGGTGTTGCGCAGCAGCGGCTCGGCGCCCAGCACTTCGAGCATCTGCTCGGCATACGGCTGCCAGTCGGTGGCGCAGTGGATGTAGCCACCGGGACGCAGGTGCTGCGCCAGCTTGGTCACGAACTCGGGCTGGATCAGCCGGCGCTTGTTGTGGCGCTTCTTGTGCCAGGGGTCGGGAAAGAACACATGCACGCCGGCCAGCGTGCCGGGCTCCAGCATGTGGTCGAGCACGTCGACCGCGTCGTGCGCGCAGATGCGGATGTTCGGGATCGATTGCTCGCCGATGCGCTTGAGCAGTGCGCCCACGCCGGGCTCGTGCACCTCGCAGCACAGGAAGTTGGTGTCGGGCAGCACGGTGGCGATGTGCGCCGTAGCCTCGCCCATGCCGAAGCCGATCTCCAGCACCGTCGGGCCGGCGCGGCCGCCGAAGGCCGCCGTCAGGTCGAGCGGCTCGGGCGTGTAGGGAATGAGGAACAGCGGGCCCAGCTCGGCGAAGGCGCGGGCCTGGCCGTCGGTGGTGCGGCCGGCGCGCTTCACGAAGCTCTTGAGACGGCGGTGCAGCGGATGCGGCTTGCCGTCGGTGGCGCCGTTCGCGTCGTCTTCGGGGGATGCGGGCGCGTCGTCGCCGGGCGGGAGGTCGTTGGACACGGTGTCGGGAATGTTCATGAGGGCCGCGAATTGTAGAGATCGCGCCATTCGGGCACCCAGCCGGCCAATGAAGCGGCGCAGTCGCCAGCGGTCGCGGGGCGCAGGCCGAGGGCGCGCGCGGCGGTGTCGAGCGCGGCCAATGCGGCTTGTGGTGTCGTGGTGTCGATGGCCGTGGCGCCGTTCTGCTTGGAGAGTTTGTCGCCGTCGGCGCCGCGTACCAGCGGCGTGTGCAGGTAGCTGGGCGTGGGCAGGCCGAGCGCCTGCTGCAGCAGGATCTGGCGCGCGGTGTTGTCGGCCAGGTCTTCGCCGCGCACCACGTCGGTCACGTCCTGTTCGGCGTCGTCGACCACCACGGTGAGCTGGTACGCCCAGGGACCGTCGGCGCGGCGCAGCACGAAGTCGCCGACCTCGCGCTGCACGTCCTGCTGCTGCGGGCCGAGGCGGCGGTCGCGCCAGTGCAGGTCGCCGGCCGGCATGCGGTGCGCAGCAAAACGCCAGGCGCGCGCGGGCTTGCCGTGCAGGCCGTCCCGGCAGGTGCCGGGGTACACGCGCTCGCCATGGCGTTGGTGCGCATGGCCGAGCCGGGCCAGGGCCAGGTCGATGTCCTTGCGCGAGCAGCCGCAAGGGTAGGCCAGGCCGCGCGTCTGCAGCGCGGCCAGCGCCGCCTCGTAGTGGGCGGTGCGCTTTGTCTGCCACTCGGGCGGTTCATCGGGGAGCAGCGCGCAGTCGGCGAGCTGCCGCAGGATGTGCTCGCCCATGCCGGGCAGGCAGCGCTCGGTGTCGGCGTCCTCGATGCGGACCAGCCAGCGCGCCCGGTCGCCGCGTGCCCGCACATCGAGCCAGCTCGCGAGCGCAGCCACCAGCGAGCCGGCGTGCAGCGGGCCGGTGGGCGAGGGCGCGAATCGGCCGGTGGCCCGCATCCTTTCTTAGAGGACTGCGAGGGCCAGCGAGAGGCCCGAAACGAAACCGTCTTCGACGCGATGCCCGATGCACCAGTCACCGGCGATGCCGATGCGGGCCTTGGCGTCCCACAGGTGGGTCTGGCCAACGGGCACCTGGGTCTGCGCCTCGGGCCAGCAGCGCGCCTGCGCATGGCTGGGCGTGGCGTGGATGCCGGTGATTTCCGAGAAGGCGCGCAGCAGCTTGGCCTCGATGCGCGCGGGCGTGTCGCGCAGGTGTTCTTCCGACCACGTGGCGCTGGCCTGCAGGGTCCAGCGTTCGACGCGTTCGCGGCCGGGCTTGGACGATTCGCGCGCCAGCCAGGCCACGCGGTGATGGGTGCTGCGCGCCACGTTCCATTGCGGACCGAGGTGCGACATGTTGGCCTGGTTGGCCTGTGGGAAGGCAATCATCAGCGCCCAGCAGGGCGCGATGCGCACGCGATCGATCTTGCGGCTGAGCGTGGCCGAGCGTTCGCCTTCGCCCAGCAGCTCGCGGGTGCGCGCGGGCGGAACGGCCAGCAGCACGGCGTCGAAGCCGGAGTACACATGCTGCGAGTCGTCGGCACCCGCGGTGCGCAATTGCCAGCGGGTGGCGTCGAGCGCGTCGGGCTCGATGCGGGTGACTTGCGTGCCGGTGACGAGGTGCTCGCCGAGCGGCGCGGCCCAATGGGTCACGAGGGCGTCCATGCCGGGCTGGGCGACCCAGTGTGGCTCCAGCGAGGGCAGCGCCGCTTCGGCCACGCGGCCGTGGGCGTCGAGCACGCGCACGAGGTTGGCACTCCAGGGACGGCACAGCGCGGGCGTGGTGGCCAGCACCTGGGCAAAGCGCGGGTCGCGCACGGTGAAGTACTGCGCGCCGCTGTCGAAGCGGCCGAAGGCGGTGTCGATGCTCGCCATCCGCCCGCCCGGCGTGGCCTCGCGTTCGAACACCGTGACACGGTGCCCGGCCTGCATCAGCGTGCGGGCACAGGCCACGCCGGCAACGCCGGCGCCGATCACGGCGAAGTGGCGGGCGGCGGCGGGAGTTCGGTGGCGGTCGGCGGTGGCGCGGGCTTTGGCTTTGGGCATGGCGGACTCTTTTCTTTTGACAGGGTGATGACTGAGGAGGCCGTACAGACTCTAACCCGGTCTGCGCACGCCGCCGGGCTGGGGGCGACCCTTAGGAGGCCCGACGTTTCGCCTGGCGTTCAACGGCCCCGATGCCGTTCGAGCAGCGCCTTGCGCGTGCCCTCGTGCTCGAACTGCGCGAGCCACCATTCGAGCGCGCGCCCCGGCTTGCCCGCGCTGCGCACGCGCCACGCGCAGTGCATGGTGCCCAGTGGCGGCTGGCGTTCGGTCTGCAACTCGACGAGGTGGCCGGCTTCGATGTAGGGCCGCGCCATCGGCTCGGGCAAAAAACCGCCGCCCAGGCCGTGCAGCTGCGCGGCGATCTTGGCCTGCATGCTGGGCACGGTGAGCACGTCCTGCCCGCCGACGAGGTTCACGGTCATGCTCGGCCCGCTGCGCACCGAGTCGGCCGCGGCCACCGCGCGGTGCTGGCGCAGCACCGCGTCGCTGATCGGCTGCGGCAGCCGCGCGAGCGGGTGGTGCGGCGCCACGGCGAACACGAAGCGCAGTTCGCCGATCAGGCGGCTGCGGATGCCGGTGGCGGTGAAGGCCAGGCTCGCGGCATCGAGCACCGCGCCGATGGCCAGGTCGGCCTCGCCGCTGGTCAACGCCTCGATGGTGCCGAGCAGCGTTTCGTCGCGCAGCTTCAGGCGCGTGGGCGGGTCGAGCGCGAAGAAGGCGGTGCACAGGTCGAGCAGCGGATCGCGCGCGATCACGCTGTCGACCGCAATCGTCAGCATCGGCTCCCAGCCGGTGGCCACGCGCTTCACGCGGTTGGCCACGGCGTCGATCTCGCCGAGCAGGCGCGCGGCCTCGCGCAGCAGTTCGGCGCCGGCCTCGGTGAGGCGGGCCTGGCGCGCGCTGCGGTCGAACAGCAGCACGTCGAGCGCGTCTTCGATCTGCCGCACGCGGTAGCTCAGTGCGCTGGGCACGAGGCCCAGTGTGCGCGCGGCGGCGGCGAAGCTGCCGGTGGTGGCCACCGTCTGCAGCATGGCCAGCGCGTCGGGGGTGAGGACGTCTCGGGCGCTCGTCACGGGGTGGGCTCCATCATTCAAATAATTTGAATGATGCCATCAAAACCGGGCGTCTTTCAGAGGGGGATGGAGGTCCAGAATTCTTCTCATCCGCTGCGCATCCGGCGCGGCCCATGACGAAAGCCCCGGCGCCCGAACCGGGTGGGGCAGCAAGGAGTTCGATATGTTGAAAGTACGCAAATCACAGGAACGTGGTTATGCCGACCATGGCTGGCTGCGCTCGTTCCACAGCTTTTCCTTCGCGGGGTACTACGATCCGGCCTACATGGGCTTCGGCAACCTGCGGGTGATCAACGAAGACCGCGTGGCGGCGGGCGCCGGCTTCGGCACCCACGGCCACCGGGACATGGAGATCATCAGCTACGTGCTCTCGGGCGAACTCGCGCACAAGGACAGCATGGGCAACATCGAATCCATTCCGCCGGGCGACGTGCAACGCATGAGCGCCGGCCGTGGCGTGATGCACAGCGAGTTCAACCACAAGGCCGACCAGACCACGCACTTCCTGCAGATCTGGATCGAGCCCAAGGAGCGCGGCATCGCCCCCGGCTACGAGCAGAAGCAGTTCAGCGACGCCGACAAGCGCGGCACCCTGCGCCTCGTGGCCTCGCCCGACGGCCGCGACGGCTCGGTCACGGTGAATGCCGATGCGAGCCTGTTCGCCGGCCTGTTCGACGGTGAGGAAACCGCGAGCCTGGCGCTCGATCCGAGCCGCAAGAGCTACGTGCACCTGGTGCGCGGCGAGCTCGACGTCAACGGCCAGAAGCTGTCGGGCGGCGACGCCGCGATGCTCGAAGGCGAATCGCAACTCACGCTCGGCGCCGGCACCGATGCCGAAGTGCTGGTGTTCGACCTGGCCGCCTGAGACGGCGCCTTTTTCTTTGTTCCTTTCGCTTCAACAACCAACGAGGAGTTTCACCATGGCCATTACCACCACAACCACCGCCCACAACGCCGCCCAGGACACGCTGGCACTCATCGGACGCGTGCTGATCGCGCTGCTGTTCGTGCCGGCCGGCTTCGGCAAGTTCACCGGCTTTGCCGGCACCGTGGGGTACATCTCCTCGGTGGGCGCACCGCTGCCGCAGGTCGCGGCGGTGATCGCGATCGTTGTGGAATTGGGGCTCGGCCTGCTGCTGCTGGTCGGCTTCAAGACGCGCCTGTCGGCCATCGTGCTGGCGATCTTCACCGTGGCCGCGGCCGTGATGTTCCACAACTACTGGGGCATGCCCGCCGACAAGGCCTTCGTGAACCAGCTGATGTTCTTCAAGAACATCGCCATCGCCGGTGGTCTGCTCGCCTTCGCCGCCTTCGGCGCCGGCCGTTTCAGCATCGATAAAAAGTAAGCTTGCTTCCCCTCAGGCCGCGCACACCTCGTGGGCGCGGCCTTCTGACTTCATCGCTTCTTTGAGGAAATCCGTTTCATGGCAAACATCGTCGTTGTCTTCCATTCCGGCTACGGCCACACCCAGCGCGTGGCCCAGGCCGTGGCCGACGGGGCGGGCGCACAGCTGCTCGCCATCGACGCCGACGGCAACCTGCCGGCCGGTGGCTGGGAGACGCTGGCCGCGGCCGACGCGATCATCTTCGGTTCGCCGACCTACATGGGCGGCGTGAGCTGGCAGTTCAAGAAATTCGCCGACGCGTCGTCCAAGGTCTGGTACACGCAAGGCTGGAAAGACAAGCTCTTCGCCGGCTTCACCAACAGCGCCACGATGAACGGCGACAAGGTCACGACCATGACCTACCTGTGGACGCTGGCGATGCAGCACAGCGGCCTCTGGGTCAGCATGGGCATCCTGCCCACCAACAACAAGGCGGCCACGCGCGATGCCATGAACTACGTCGGCGGCTACGGCGGCCTGCTCACGCAATCGCCTTCGGACGCCAGCCCGGCCGAGATGCCCAAGGGCGATCTGGAGACGGCACGTGCCTTCGGCGAACGCGTGGGGGCAGTGGCAAGATCGCGCGCATAACGTCCCCACCGAACCTCGCCCTCAGGAGAACACGATGACCGACACCATCCCCGAAATCCAATTGCTGCGACCCCACGACAAGGACCTGGGCGGGGGCTTCAATGTGCGGCGCGTGCTGCCGGCGGCGCAGCGCCGCTCGGTTGGCCCCTTCGTGTTCTTCGACCACTTCGGCCCGGCCACCGAGCAGCCCGGCAACGCGCACGACGTGCGGCCGCATCCGCACATCGGCCTGTCGACGGTCACCTACCTGTTCGAGGGCGCGATGATGCACCGCGACAGCCTCGGCAGCGTGCAGGAAATCCTGCCCGGCGCCATCAACTGGATGACGGCGGGGCGCGGCATCGTGCACTCCGAGCGCAAGCCCGAGCGCCTGCTGGTCGACACTTTCGTGAACCACGGCCTGCAGCTGTGGGCCGCGCTGCCGCAGGCGCACGAAGAGGTCGAACCCAGCTTCGAGCACACGCCGGCCGACGCCATTCCCGAACTGACGGTGCAGGGTGTGCTGGTGCGCGTGCTGGTGGGCGAAGCCTTCGGCGTGCGTTCGCCGGTGAAGACGCTGGCGCAGACGGTCTACCTGGACATCGCGCTGCCGGCCGGCGGCCGCTTCGAGCTGCCCGCGCTGGCTCCTGAACTGGCGGTCTACATGGTGGACGCCGATGCGCGCGTGAACGGCGAGCCCGCGCCCGCCCACACGATGGCGGTGCTGCCCGACGGGCAGGGCGCGGTGTTCACGGCCGACACGGCGGTGCGCCTGATGGTGATCGGCGGCGAGCCGCTGGACGGCCCGCGCTACATCACCTGGAATTTCGTCTCGAGCCGGCGCGAGCGCATCCTCGAAGCCGGCGCCGACTGGGCCGCGCAGCGCATGGGCCACGTGCCCGGCGAGACCGAATTCATTCCGCTGCCGGGCAAGCCCTTCGGTGTGCGCGAGCCCGATACGGGCACGACGCCGGTCTGAACCCAAACGCCTTGCTTATTGCTTATTGCTTATTGCTTGATGCCGATGTCCGGGTCTTCCGAGGCCCGGGCGCTGGCGTCCGATGCGCGCGCGCTGAGGTCGGGGGCCAGGGCCCTGCGACCGTCGAACACGAAACAGTCGCCGTGATAGTGCGCGCCGCCGACGTCCTCGAAGTACTTGAGGATGCCGCCTTCGAGCTGCAGCACGTGTTCCACGCCTTCCTCGCGCATGAGGATGGCGGCCTTCTCGCAGCGGATGCCGCCGGTACAGAAGCTCACCACCGTCTTGCCCTCGAAGTCGGCGCGGTGCGCCTTCAATGCGGGCGGAAACTCGGTGAACTTGGTGATGCGCCAGTCGATCGCGCCGTCGAAGGTGCCTTCGTCGACCTCGAAGTCGTTGCGCGTGTCGAGCATCACGACCTCGCGGCCCTCGTCGTCGTGGCCCTGGTCGAGCCAGCGCTTGAGCGTGGGCGCGTCCACACCGGGCGCGCGGCCGGCGGCGGGCTGGATCGCCGGGTGGTCCATGCGGATGATCTCGCGCTTGAGCTTCACCAGCATGCGCCGGAAGGGCTGCGTGGCCGACCAGCTTTCCTTGGTTTCGAGGTCGGCAAAGCGCGCGTCGGCGCGCAGGTCGGCCAGGAAGGCGTGGATGGCCTGCGCCGTCCCGGCCAGAAACAGGTTGATACCTTCGGGCGCCAGCAGGATCGTGCCCATCAGGCCCAGGGCCTGCGCGCGCTCGCGCAGGGTCTCGCGCAGCACGGGGCTGTCGTTGATGCCCACGAACTTGTAGGCGGCGATATTCAAAATCTCTTGCACGGGGCGGGATTGTAGGGATTGGCACACCACATCGTGGGGGGCGGCTTCCTACAATCGACGGATGTTTGTTCACCTGCGTCTGCACACCGAGTTTTCCGTCGTCGATGGCACGAATCGAATCGATGAAGTCATCAAGGCGGCCGCTGCCGACAAGCAGCCCGCACTGGCCATCACCGACCTGAACAACCTGTTCGGGGCGGTCAAGTTCTACAAGCAGGGCCGGGGCAAGGGCGTCAAGCCCGTCATCGGCGCTGAAATCTTCATCGACGGGCTGGGCAAGGAGCCCGGCGCGCTGACCCGCCTCGTTCTGCTGGTGCAGAACATGGAGGGCTACCTCAACCTGTCGGAGCTGCTGGCCCGCGCCTGGACACAGAACGTGAGCCGCGGCCAGTCGCAGGCAGCCTGCAAGCTCGAATGGCTGCAGGAACTGCAGGGCGGGTTGATCGCGCTGTCGGGCGCACAGGCCGGGCCGCTGGGCCAGCCGCTGCTGCAGGGCCAGGAAGAACGCGCCGCCGAACTGGCGCTGCAACTCGCGGGCATGTTCCCGCACCGCTTCTACATCGAGCTGCAACGCGCCGGCCGCCCCGAAGACGAGCCGCACGTGATCGCCGCCGTGAAGCTCGCCGCCCGCCTGAAGCTGCCGGTGGTGGCCACGCACCCGGTGCAGTTCGCCGAACGCCAGGACTACGAGGCGCACGAAGCGCGCGTGTGCATTTCCGAAGGCGAAATCCTGGGCAACCCGCGCCGCGTGCGCAAGTTCACCGAGGAGCAGTACTTCAAGTCGAGCGCCGAAATGCAGGCGCTGTTCGCCGACGTGCCCAGCGCGCTGGCCAACACGGTCGAGATCGCCAAGCGCTGCAACCTCACGCTGGTGCTCGGCAAGCCGCAGTTGCCCGACTTTCCGACGCCCTTCATCGCCGAAGGCGTGCGCATGCCGATCGACGAGTTCTTCCGCCAGGAATCGTTCGAGGGCCTCGAGGCGCGGCTGAAGCACCTGTACCCCGACGAGGCCAGGCGCGACGCCGAGCGGCCGCGTTACGTGGAGCGCCTGGAGTTCGAGATCAACACGATCCTGAACATGGGCTTCCCCGGCTACTTCCTGATCGTGGGCGACTTCATCCAGTGGGCGAAGAACAACGGCTGCCCCGTGGGCCCGGGCCGGGGCTCGGGCGCGGGCTCGCTCGTGGCGTACGCGCTGAAGATCACCGACCTCGACCCGCTCGAATACAAGCTGCTGTTCGAACGTTTCCTGAATCCCGAACGCGTCTCGATGCCCGACTTCGACATCGACTTCTGCCAGGGCAACCGGGACCGCGTGATCGACTACGTGAAGGACAAGTACGGCCGCAACGCCGTGAGCCAGATCGCCACCTTCGGCACCATGGCCGCGCGCGCGGCCATCCGCGACGTGGGCCGCGTGCTGGACATGAGCTACATGTTCTGCGACGGCATCAGCAAGCTGATTCCGAACAAGCCGGGCATGTCGGTCACGCTGCAGTACCCGCCCGCGACCAAGATCGAAGGCGACAAGAACAACTACGCCATCGAGATGGAACCGCAACTGGCGGAGCGCATCGAGAAGGAAGAAGAGGTCCGCATGCTGGTCGAGCTCGCGCAGAAGCTCGAAGGCATGACCCGCAACATCGGCATGCACGCCGGCGGCGTGCTCATCGCGCCGGGCAAGCTCACCGACTTCTGCCCGCTGTACCAGCAGCCCGGCAGCGAATCGGCTGTGAGCCAGTACGACAAGGACGACGTCGAAGCCATCGGCCTCGTGAAGTTCGACTTCTTGGGCCTGGCCACGCTCACGATCCTGGAGATCGCGCGCGAGTTCATCATGAAGCGCCACAAGGGCCAGGAGAACTTCGCGTTCGAGAACATCCCGCTGAACGACGCGGCAACCTACCGCCTGTTCTCCGACGGCAAGACCGAGGCCGTGTTCCAGTTCGAATCCCGCGGCATGCAGGGCATGCTGAAAGATGCGCGGCCCACGCGCCTGGAAGACCTGATCGCGCTGAACGCGCTGTACCGCCCGGGCCCGATGGACCTGATTCCCAGCTTCGTGGCGCGCAAGCACGGCCGCGAAGACGTGGAGTACCCGCACCCGGCCGTCGCCGAGATGCTCTCCGAGACCTACGGGATCATGGTCTACCAGGAGCAGGTGATGCAGACCGCGCAGATCCTGGGCGGTTACTCGCTCGGCGGCGCCGACTTGCTGCGCCGCGCGATGGGCAAGAAGAAGCTCGAGGAGATGGCCGAGCATCGCGAGAAGTTCCGCGCGGGCGCATTGGCCACGCACGGCATCGTGCAGGACAAGGCCGACGAGATCTTCGACCTGATGGAGAAGTTCGCGGGCTACGGCTTCAACAAGTCGCACGCCGCCGCCTACTCGCTGCTGGCGTACCACACGGGCTGGCTCAAGGTCCATTACACGGCCGAATTCTTCTGCGCCAACATGACCGTGGAAATGGACGACACGGACAAGCTCAAGCTCTTGTTCGAAGACGCCCAGAAGAACTTCGGCATCACCTTCGAGCCGCCGGACGTGAATCGCGGCAACTACCGCTTCGAGCCGGTCACCAACAAGATCATCCGCTACGGCCTGGGCGCCGTGAAGGGCACGGGCCAGCTCGCGGTCGAGGCCGTGGTGCGTGCGCGCGAAGAAGGCGGGCCGTTCAAGAGCCTGTACGACTTCTGCGTGCGCATCGACCGCCAGCGCATCAACAAGCGCACGGTCGAAGCGCTCATCAAGGCCGGCGCGTTCGACGCCATCCAGCAGAACCGCGCGTCGCTCATCGCCTCGGTCGACCGCGCCTTCGAGTTCGCCAATGCCACGGCGGCCAATGCGGCGCAGGTCGACATCTTCGGCGACTGCGAACACGGCTCGGCCACGCAGGAGCCCGACCTCGTCGACGCCACCCCGTGGGGCGTGAAGGAGCGCCTGACCTTCGAGAAGACGGCGGTCGGCTTCTACCTGTCGGGCCACCTGTTCGACGAGGTCTCGCACGAGGTGCGGCGCTTCTGCAAGCGCGAGATCGGCGACCTGCTCGACAGCCGCGACCCGCAGGTCATCGCCGGCATCGTGAGCGACTTCCGCGTCATCAACGGCCAGCGCGGCCGGCTGGCGATCTTCAAGCTGGACGACAAATCGGAGTCGATCGACGCCACGGCCGACGAGGCGCTCATCAACGCCAACCGCAACACGCTGAAGGACGACGAGCTCGTCATCGTGAGCGGCAAGCTGCAGCCCGCGCGCGGCGGCTTCGAGGCGCGCTTCCAGGTGCAGCAGGTCTGGGACCTGGCCTCGGCGCGTTGCCGCTTCGGCAAGTTCCTGCGTGTGGCGGTCAACGGCAAGGTGCCCGAGATCGCGCGCCTCCTGAAAGACTTTCCGGCGCGCACCGAGCAGACCGAAGTCGGCGACCTGGTGCATGGCCTGCCCGTGCGCCTGTCGATGGCGCGGGGCGGGGCGCAGGTCGAGCTGCAACTGGGCGAGCGCGCCAAGTTCTTCCCGACCGATGCGGCGCTCGCAAGCTGGACCGCGCAGGCCGATGCCGGCAAGGCACAGGTCATCTACGATTGATCGACCGCGCGAGCCTGGGGAACCCCGGCGCCTGCGCGCGGTCCATCTGTCTGTTGCAGCCTGGCCTGGCGCCAATCACAGGAGAAACGACCGCATGCATTTCAAGAAGATCCTCAAGACCACCGCGTTGACGTTCGGCGTGGCGCTGCCCATCGCCGCGGCCTGGGCGCAGTACGCCGGCCCGAGCTCGGTGCCGAACCTGACCGTCAAGCAGTTGCTCGACACCGGCCAGGACGACCAGCACGCCACGGTGCGCGGCTTCATCGTCTCGCACGATGGTGGCGAGCACTACACCTTTGCCGACGACACGGGCCGCATCAAGGTCGAGATCGACGCCAAGTACTTCCCGCCGGGCGTGAAGATCGACGACAAGGTGCGCGTCGAGCTCAGCGGCGAGTTCGACAAGGACCGGCTCACCGGCAAGACCGAACTCGACGTCAAGCGCGTCATCACCGTCCTGCGCTGACCTCCGTCTTTTTCCCGAGCGCCTGCTCGACCTGGTCGAGCACGGCCTCGGGGGCGTGCAGCCAGTCCTTGGCCAGCACCTGCATCACCTGCCAGCCGAAAGCATCGAGGATGCGCGGGCGCGACACATAGCGCTCCAGCACGTTGTGGCGGTGGCCGTCCTGCGCCGCGCCGTCCACCAGGATGCCCAGTGCGTAGTGCCCCTGGCCCGAGGCCCGCACCGCGAGGTCGCAGCGAAAACGCGACTGACCCACCTGTTCGTCCACCGCATGGCCGCGTGCGCGCAGCGCCTGCGCGATCTGCGCCGTGACATCGTCCATGCGCGCCTGCCGCGCCACGTGGCCGCGCGCGAGCGGATTCATGCCCTCAAGCACGCGCCGCGCCGTGTCCTCGTCGCCGCGTGACAGGCACTCGGCATAACGCAGGAAGTTCTTCAGCGCCGCCGCGCCTTCGTTGTGGTCATTGGTGATCGCCTCGTGGCGGATGGTCGAGACCACCGCCATGTGGTGCTTGGCGCGGCTGAAGATCACGTTCAGGCGCTTCTCGCCGCCGCGCTGGTTGATGGGGCCGAAGTTCATCAGCATGCGGCCCTCGGGGTTGGGGCCGTAGCAGATGCTCAGGATGATGATGTCGCGCTCGTCGCCCTGCACGTTCTCCAGGTTCTTGATGAAGAGGCCGCAGAACTGGTCGTCTTCCTCGCGCACGTACTCTGCTTCGAGCCGCGCCGCGAAGTCGGCATCGACCGCGCCCAGCGCGTTCAGCTCCTCCTCGATCTCGCCCTGTTGCGCTTCGGAGAACGCCACGATGCCCAGGCTGCGCCCGGTCTCGCGCTGGAGCAGTTCGCGCACCAGCTGCGCGATGTGGCGCGCCTCGCCGTCGTTGATGCGGTTCTCGTACACCGCATCGGCCACGCGGTGGAAGCTGATGGCGCGCGAGAGCAGGGCGTCGACCTGCGCCTTCACGGACTCGTCGGTCGGGCTGCGCGACTGCACCACGATCTCGCCGCGCTCGGGCGCGGGCAGGCTGCGGTCCGGAATGGTGTACAGGTTGCCCGCGTAGAAGGCCGCGTTCGAAAAGCCGATGAGCGATTCGTAGCGGCTGCGGTAGTGCCAGGCCAGCAGCGTGGCCGGCAGGTTGCGCGCGCCCTGGTTCAAGAGGCTGTCGGCGTCGAGCACCACGGCGATGCGTTCGCCTTCCTCGCCGCTTTCCGCATCGTCGCCTTCGACGGTGACGGTGTCTTCCTCGGCGTCGCGGCCCGACGAGAAGAAGCTGGTCGGCGGCAGCTGCATCTCGTCGCCCACCACGATGATCTGCGGCGCGCGGTACAGCGCGGGCACGGCTTCCTCGACCGGAATCTGGCTGGCCTCGTCGAAGATCACCACGTCGAACAGGTCGGCCGCGAGCGGCAGCGTGTCGGACACCGACAGTGGGCTCATGAGCCAGATCGGCTTCATGTCGCGCACGACACGGCCGGTGTCGCCGCTGGCGAGTTCGCGGATCGCCTTGTAGCGCATGGTCTTGCCGAACTCGTGCTCGAGTTCGCGGCGGCCGGCGTTGTAGCTCTTCTTGAAGACCTTGCCGTCGGCGTCGAGCTGGCTGGCGGGCAGGGCGCTCTTTTGCACATGGTCGCGAAAGCGCTGGCGCACGGCGGTGGCGAGCGTGCGTGCGTTGCGGTCGAGCAGCTTGCGTTCGCCTTCGCCCAGGCGCTGCGCATGGCGCGCGAGCGTGGCGCCGTCGAAGCGCGGCAGCCAGCGTTCGGTGCGGTACACGCGCTCCAGCCCTTCGCGCGCGACGGCGTACTCGATGGCCTCGGGCGGCAGCGGCAGGGTGCGCAGCGCGGCGGCCACGGCCGGGTCGGCGTCGGTCAGCTCCTGCAGCGGCTGGAGCACGGACGGCAACGCATCGGCCTGGTCGCGCAGCGTGCGGGCCAGCGCGTCGAGCGCGGCCAGCGGTTGCGCGCCGGTGTCGTGCAGCAGGTCGCGCCAGAGGGCATCGAGCGTGTCGACGCGTGGCGCGGCGGCGACGAGCTGCTCGACGCTGCGGCGGCCCGCGTCGGTGCGCAGGTGGGCCTGGAACGCCGCACGCAGGCCGGCACCGGCGTCGATGCCGCGCAGGAACTGCAATTGCTGCGCGAAGGCATCGGCATCGGTGCAACCGTAGTCGGCTTCGAGGCGTGCCGATTGCTGTTTCAGTGCAGCATGCGCGGCCTGTTCGGCGCGCAGGTCTTCGAGGATCTGGCTGGCTTGCGGGCGCACGGCATGGGCGGCGAAGTCGTAGCGGCGCTTGAGTTCGCCCGACAGACGCCACCAGGACGGCTGCAGCCAGCGCAGCAATGAACCTTGTTGCGCGCGGGCTTGTGTCAGGGCAGCTTCCGTGTCGCCGGGCGAGAGCTTGTCGCGCCAGTGGGCGGTGCGCTGCAGCTGCGCGTCGAGCGCCTGCTGCAGCGTGCGTCTTTCATTGAGGGCGGTGCCGAGCGCGAGGCTGCTCGGGTGCGCGGCGTCGAGCAGCGCCAACTGACCGCGCGCGGCCAGCGACGCCACGGCGCGCGCATCGGCCACCACAGCCAGCGCGTCGCGCCACAGCACGTCGGCTGCGGCCAGCGGGGGCCAGGCCTCGACCAGCGCATCGCGGCAGGGCGCACTGAGGTCCATGGCGCGTTCGCTGCACTCGACCAGCCGCGCCAGGGGCTTGTCCTGCACCAGCAGCGAGGGCGCGAGCTGCGCGAACAGATGCTGCGCGAAGCTGGGTGCGCCCAGGCTTTTGGTCACAGCCAGGTGCAGGCGCGACACCAGCTCCACATGCTTGCGCCAGGCCGCGAAGGCCGGCAGCGCCTCGGCCTGCAGCGGCGTGAGCGACGGGTCGCTGGCCTTGAGCGCCACGAGGCGTGACAGCAGTTCGCGCAGCGTCACCGCGATGTGCTCGGGCACGTCGTGCATGGCGGCGTCGAAGCGTTCGAGCGCGCGCAGGTCGAGGTCCATCGCGTCGAGCACCTGCGTGCGCTCCGCGCTTTCCTGCGCCAGCGTGCCGGGCGCTTCGAGCCACAGTTCGTAGGTCTTGCGCAGGTTCTGCACGAAGGCCTTCTTGTCGCCCTGCGAGTCGTGGATCATGCAGCACAGCTCGTCGAGCCCCTGCTGGCGCAGGCGGTGGAACACCACGTCGATGGCGGCACGTTTTTCGCAGACGAACAGCACGCGCTGGCCGCGGCCCACGTAGTCGGCGATGAGGTTGGTGATGGTCTGCGACTTTCCCGTGCCCGGCGGGCCCTGGATGATGTAGCTGGTGCCGGTGCGCGCCAGCGCCACCGCGGCGGTCTGCGTGGCGTCGGCCTGCACCACGGGCCACTGGTCGGCCAGCGGCAGGGCGGGCGGCGTCTCGGCGTCGACGCGGCGCGGCTGCAGCGAGAACACGCGGTCGAAGGCCTCGCTGGCCAGGTCGGATTCGGCCAGCCCCGAGTAGTCGCGCACCAGCGACATCTTGCGGTGGTTGAAGTTGCCCAGCGTCACGGCCGTGAGGTCGATGTCCCACTGGTAGGGGTTGCCGCTGCTGTCGCGCAGCGCGAAGGTCTTGCGCTCGGCGTCGCTGGCGGCGGCGGTGGCCGTCATCTGCGGGGCGCGTGGCTGCGGCGCGGCGCCGACGGCCTCGCACAGCGGCAGCGGCACGGGGCGCACGCGCGCATGGAATAGCTGCAGCCCGCGCGGGCGGAAGTCGTCCTGCGCGTAGCTGAAGTCCTGCGAAGCCACGGGCACCGCGGAGGGCGAGCGCACGCGGGTGCGGCGCTTGAACTGTTCGAGCCGCTGGCGCGCGCGCTGGTGCATCACGGCGATCTCGGGCTGCTTCACGAGCCGCAGCTGCACGCCGGGTTCGCTCTGCGCGATTTGCGCCGACAGCTGGGCGTGGAACTGCTCAAGCGAGGTCTCGCGCAGGTCCACCGTCTCGGGCAATGCGATGCCGTAGAGCTGGCGCAGGTGATGGCGCAGCGTGGGGTTCACCTGCGCCTCGCTGGCCGAGGCTTCGAGCAGGTACTGGTCGCGCACGCCTTTCTTGCGCAACAGCTCCACCGGCAGCATCAAGAGCGGCGAGGCGATGCGCTCGGCGCGTTCGGCCTCGCCTTCTTTCAGGTTGTGCCAGCGCAGGAAGGCGACCACCAGCGACAGCTGCGAGAAGCCGTACTCGGCCCGGTCGCGCCGCGCTTCCTGCAGGATGCGGTCGAGCGCGCCGGGCAGGTAGGGCTGGTCTTCGAAGCGCAGCCAGCGCGCCAGCGGCACGGGGTCGCAGCTGGCGATGTCGGTGGCAAAGCGGCCGTCCCACACGCACAGCTGGTCGGTGCGGATGCTGTTCAGGTCGACCACCAGCGGCACGCTGGCGATGGTGAGGTTCACATGCGCCTGCGTCGGCTTGAAGTACAGCAGGCGGTTGCGTCGCGACAGGTCGAACAGCCGGTCGCGCAGGTGCAGCTGGATCGCCTGGCGACGCTGGCCCGCGCCGTCCCTTGCCGGTGCGATGCGGTCCAGGCCGAGGTCGACGGGCTGGTCGCGGTAGGTTTCGAGGCGGCGGATGACCGAGGGCAGGTCGCGCGCACGTTCGTGGCGGTCGAGCGCGGTCATCTCGAAGATCACGGCGGCCACCACCGGGTGCAGGCGGCGGTTCAACTCGAAGAGGTTGCTGCGGTGCGTGGCAAAGCGGGTCAGGTCGTCGCCGTCGGTGAGGTCGAGCCCGCACGACAGGCTGGCCAGCACCTGGCCCAGGCACAGGATGTCGCCGAGGGCGTCGTGGTGGCCCACGCGCAGCTCCCAGGCGGTGTAGCCGGGCAGGTAGGCCGGGCGCGTCGGCACCGTGTCGGGGCCGGCATCGGGCATGACCGCGAGGTTTTCGAGGTCGATACCGGCATCGGCATCGACGGTCAGGCGCGTTTCGCCGACCACGCGCAGCACCGAGGCGGCAGGCTGTTCGAGCGGTGCGATGGCTTCGGGGAAGCGACGCGGCTCGGTGCCTTCGGGCTGGACCAACGCCAGCGCGGGCTCGGCCGGCGCGTCGGTCACGCAATAGGCGAAGGCACTGCCGAGCGCGGCGACCTTGCCGAGTTCGTGCAAGGCCGAGACCTCGCGCAGCAGCGGCAACACGAGCTTGAGCACGTCGTCGGTCTGCAGGCCGCCGTGGGCGTCGGCGGTGGCCAGCAGTTGCAGGAGCGGGGCGGGAGCGAGGGTCATGCGGCGGCGGCCTGCGAAGAAGAAGTGGCTGCGGCTTTGTCGAGCAAGGCCGCGGCGTCGCGCTTGACGCGGGTGAAGTTGCGCTTGGACAGGCCCAGGTCCTTCAGCACGCGCTGTTCGAACGGCGCGGCGCAGTCGAGCGCGTCGGCCAGCCCCAGCGCGGCGGCGAGGGTGACGTCGTCCATCTCGGGGTCGGCGGCGACGAAGTCGACCAGCACGCTGGCCAGATAGTCGTGCAAGCCGGCGGGCGCGGGCTCGGGCGGCGGCATCGACGCGGCGGGCGGCACGAAGTCGGGGAAGAAGCGGCGCGCATGCCCGAGGAGGGATTCCGACTGAAGCACGGGCCGCTGCAGCAGCTGCGCGATGGTGCCGCGCGTGAGCGCGCTCACGCGCTGCTGGCCGAGCATGTCGAGCGTGGCCAGGTCGAGCGGGCCTTCGAGCGCGGCGGCCAGCCATTCGTCGGCGTCGTGCTCGCGGCCGGTCCACAGGCGCAGCGCGCGGGCGCGCACGAACACTTCGGGGTGACTCACGCCGCGTGTCTGCAGCGCCTCGTTGTGGGGGTCGGCGCAGATTTCTTCGGCCTGCGCCAGGTAGCTCGCCACGTTGACCTGCTTGAGGCCCGTCTCGATCTTGATGAGCGCGCTCACGGCGGGTTCGAGCGCGCCGCAGGCCACGCAGCCGCCGCGGTCGGCGAAGGCTTCGGTGTACAGCGCATGGCGCCGTGCGGCCTGCAGGTGGCTCGCGTCGGCGCGCGGGTCGGACGAGGTGGCGTGCAGCAGCCGGTCGACCACGTGATGCTTGCCGCCATCGCGTTCCCACAGCAGGTAGTGCGCCAGCTCGTGGCCGAGCACGGCCTGCCGCTCGGGGCCCTGCAGCCGTTCGAGCAGCGGGCCCGAGAGCACGATGTGGGCCTCGCCCGGCACGACGTAGATCGCGGCGTTCATGGCCGCGCCGTCGCCGGACGGCGCCTGGTAGAGCGTGATGCGCGCGGTGACGCCCAGGCGTTGCGCCGCCAGGGTGGCGTCGGCATGCAGGTCAGGATGCGCGTCGGCGTCGAGCCGGTAGGCGCTGCGCAGCAATTCGGCGCGCATGGCGGCCGTGTGTTCTTCGCGCGCTTCGGCCGAAGCAGCCCAGCGCCAGGCCTCGGGTTCGTTCGCCTGGAGGTGGGCGGCCAGTGCCTGCTGGTAGGGCAGCGGCGTCAGGTCTTGGAGGCGAACGGCAGGGAAAGAGTCGACCATGTCAGGAGCGCCAGCAACAATGAGTTGCCGACGATCCTAAACGAGCGGGTGGTGTCGCTTGCAATCACCCACGATCGGGTGATTGCCGTGTCAACGCTTGGGCTTGAGCGTGACGATGAGCGACGGGAAGATGCGCCCGTCCGTGTCGCGTGGCAGCTTGTCGGTCTTGCGCAGGCCGCGCTCGGCCGCTTCGTCCCAGGCCGGCAGGCCGCTGGACTTGGCGAGTTTGACGCCGACGATGGTGCCGTCGGGTGCCAGCCGCACTTCGAACTCGGCCTCTGGGTTGCCGTTCACGTTGTCGGCATCGGGGAAGGTGATGTTCGGGCGCACGGCGGCGGCAATGCGGCCGGCATAGCCGCTCGACGGTCCGGACGAGCGTTGGGCGTTGCCCTTCGCATCGTCGCTGCCGCTGGCGCCGGCCAGGCCCTGCATGCGCTTGAGCGTCGCGGCGCGGTCGGCGGCAGCCTGCTTGGCGGCAGCTTCAGCCTTCTTCGCTTCGGCCTGCTTGGCCTCGGCTTCCTGCTGCTTCTTCTGCTCGGCCAGTTTCTTCTGCTGCTCCTTCTTGCGCTCGGCTTCTTCCTCGGCGCGCTCCTTGGCCTCGAGCTCCTTCTTCTTTTGCTGCTGCACGCGCTGCTGCTCGAGCTCGCGCTCCTTCTGCGCCTTCTGTTCCTTGAGCTTCTTCTCGCGCTCCAGCGCGATGTCGGGCGCAGGGGCTGGCGCCGGTTCGGGCGGCTTGACGGCCGGGGGAGGCGGCGGAGGCGGCGCGGGTGCAGGCGGCGGCGGTGCGGGCACGGGTGCCGGCGGCTCCGGCACCGACAGGCGCGGGGCGGCCTGCATCACCGTGGTGGACCACAGCTCGGCATCGACCGCGCCGTCGTCGGCTTCGCTGCGCCAGCGCACGCCCCAGGTGAGGGCGGCGATCAGCAGCGCGTGTGCAATGAGCGCGAGCGCAACCGCGCGGGGCGTGCCGCGTTGCGGTGGCGGCGCGAACTCGGGGCGATCCAGGGCGAGCGACATGCCTTATTTGCCGCCCGTGGTCTTCACAGACAGGCCTACACGTTCGATGCCGCTGCTTTTCAGTTGCTCCATCGCTTTGACAACAGTCTTGTACTTCACCGATTCGTCGGCGCTGATAACAACTGGTCGCTGAGCGTCGCCACCTTGCGCGGCCTTGGCCGCCGAGCCGATCTGCGTCATGGGAATCGACGCGCCGCCGGTGCCGGTGGACGGGTCTTTCTTGATCTGCACTTCGTCGTCGCTCTTGATGACGATCTCGATGGGCTTGTCGGGCTGCTTGTTGGCGCGAGCTACCGTCGGCAGGTTGATCACGCTCGGCGTGATGAGCGGTGCCGTGACCATGAAGATGATCAGCAGCACCAGCATCACGTCGATGAACGGGACCATGTTGATCTCGTTGATCGTGCGGCGGCCGCGGCCCCGGGATGAAACGGCGGGCATGTCGTCGCGTCCTTTGTCTTGTGCGCGCCGCTCTTCAGCGGTTCGCGGCGGTGACCGAGGCGGCAGGCGTCACGGCGCCGGGGTTGGCCGAGAGGTTGCGCTGCAGGATGTTGGAGAACTCTTCGATGTAGGTCTCCAGGGCGATGGCGATCTTGTCGATCTCGCGCGCGAAGCGGTTGTAGCCGACCACGGCGGGAATGGCGGCGAACAGGCCGATGGCCGTGGCCACGAGTGCTTCGGCAATGCCGGGCGCCACGGTGGCCAGCGTCACCTGCGTGAGGGCGGCCAGGCCGGTGAAGGCATGCATGATCCCCCAGACCGTGCCGAACAGGCCCACGTACGGCGACACCGAGCCGACGGTGGCCAGGAACGACAGGTTCTGCTCGGCGGCATCCAGTTCGCGCTGGAAGCTCGCGCGCATCGCGCGGCGGGCACCGTCGAGCAACGTGGCCGCGTCGGTCACGTGGCGCTCGCGCAGCTTCTGGTACTCGCGCATGCCGGAAGCAAAGATGCGTTCCATGGGGCCGGCGAACTTGGCATTCTGCGCGGCCGAGGCGAACAGCTCGTTCAGGCTGGTGCCCGACCAGAACTCGCGCTCGAAGTCGTCGTTGAGCGCACGGATGCGCTTGAGGGCAAAGTACTTGCGGATGATGGCGGCCCAGCTGGCGACCGACACGATCACCAGCAGCAGCACGACCAGTTGCACCACGAAGCTGGCGTGGAGCAGGAGATTGATGATGGAGAGATCTTGGTTCATGGCTTGAAAGGTTGAATCATGGAGCCGCTGGAGTGCTCGAGGGTTCCCGAAACTTGGGCCGGAATGCGCGCAGGGCGCAAGGTGGCGGCGTCCACCCAGCCGATGCGGATCGTGCCTTCGCACAGCAAGACCGGTGCCGCGGCCCCGGTGCGTTCTTGCTCTGTTTTTGATAGCACGCGCTGACCGATTATCAACGACGCCGTGCCCAGTTGCCGCAGCTCGGCTGTAACCAGCAGTTCGTCGTCCAGCCGCGAGGGCCGATGGTATTTGAGCTGCGTTTCGCTCACCACGAACTGGCCGCCGGTGGCTTCCTTGAGCTTGCGCTGCTCGACGCCCAGGGAGCGCAGCCACTCGGTGCGACCGCGCTCCATGAACTTCAGGTAGTTGGCGTAGAACACGATGCCGCCCGCATCGGTGTCTTCCCAGTAGACGCGAATGGGAAACTCGAAAGTCACTTGCATGCCTCCGTGCTTCGCACTGCGGCGCGAGCTTGCTTGGGGCGGCCCGGCGCTACGCTCATTGCGCGATCATGACCCGCAGACGCTCGACCGCTTCCTGCAGGCGCGCCATCGAGCTGGCGGTGGAAAAACGCACGAACTTCGCGGTCTCGGCGGTGCCGAAATCGCGGCCCGGCGTCACGGCGAGGTGGGCGCGCTTCATGGTTTCGAAGGCGAAGTCCCAGCTGCCCGAGATGCCGAGCTTGTCGGCCACGCTGGTGCAGTCGGCCCAGGCGTAGAACGCGCCGTCGGGCACCACGGGCACGTTCAGTCCGAGCGCATTGAGCTGCGGAATGAACCAGTCGCGGCGCGCCTTGAACTCGGCGCGGCGGCGTTCGTACTCGGCGATGCTCTCGGCCTCGAAGCAGGCCAACGCGGCGTACTGCGACACCGTGCTCGCGCAGATGAAGAGGTTCTGCGCCAGGCGCTCGACCACCGGCACCAGCACTTCGGGCACCACCAGCCAGCCCAGACGCCAGCCGGTCATGTTGAAGTACTTGCTGAAGCTGTTGATGCTGATGACGTTGTCATCGATGGCCAGTGCCGTCTGCCCGAAGGCGTCGTCGTAAGACAGACCGAGGTAGATCTCGTCGATCAGCGTGATGCCACCGCGCTGCGACACCACCTCGTGGATGCGGCGCAGCTCGTCGGGCGCGATCGAGGTGCCGGTCGGGTTCGAGGGCGAGGCCAGCAGCACGCCGCGCGTCTTGTCGGTCCAGGCGGCCTCGACCTTGGCGGCGGTGAGCTGGAAGCGCTCCTCGGCCGTGGTCGGCACCAGCACGGCCTTGCCGTCTGCTGCGCTCACGAAGTGGCGGTTGCAGGGGTAGCTCGGGTCGGGCATCAGGATCTCGTCGCCCGATTCGATGAGCGCGAGGCAGGCCAGCTGCAGCGCGGCCGAGGCACCGGCCGTGACGACGATGCGGCGCGCCGGCACGTCGACGTTGAAGCGCTGCTTGTACCAGCCGCTGATGCGCTCGCGCAGGTGATCGAGGCCGGTGGCCTGCGTGTACTGCGTGGCGCCGGCGCGCACGGCGCGGGCGGCCGCTTCCTGCACCAGGGGCGGGGCGGTGAAGTCGGGCTCGCCGATGTTCAGGAAGATCATCGGACGGTCGGTGTGGGCCACTTCGCGGGCGAGCACACCAGCCGCCTTGGCGACCTCCATCACGTAAAACGGTTCGATGCGCTGCGCGCGCGTGGAAATTCTCATGACTCCCCCAGGCTCCGGCGCTGCGCGCCTTCGCCAACCCCCTCGCAAGCGAGGGGGCGGGCGCCTTCGGGCGGCCGGGCGGCGCCCCTCATGGGCGCGCCTTGCCGCTGGCCCGGTCGGCTTCCACTTCGAGCGGACGCAGCTGCGGCGCCAGGCCGTTGAGCACGGCGTTCACGTACTTGTGGCCGTCGGTGCCGCCGAATTCCTTGGCGAGTTCGATGCACTCGTTGAGCACCACGCGCCAGGGCACGTCGGGGCAGTTCTGGAACTCGTACACGCCGATCCACATCACGGCGTGCTCGATCGGCGAGATCTCCGCGAACTTGCGGTCCAGCAGCGGCAGGATCAGCGCGTCGAGCTGTTCGGCGCCGTTGATCGAGCCGTGCAGCAGCGCGTCGTAGTGCGCCGCGTCGGCCTTGTGGAAGCCCGCGAGGTCGCGCGTGAAGTGGTCGATGTCGGTCGGGTCGTTACGGCCCACCAGGTGCTGGTAGAGCGCCTGCAGCGCGAACTCGCGTGCGCGGCTGCGGTTCGACTTGGCCGCGGCCTTGCGTGCGCCCGTGCTGGTGAGGCCGGTGCGCGACTGGCGGGGCTTGGCGGACTTGGAGGTGTCTTCGGTCATGAAAGGGTGGCCAGCAGTTGTGCCATCTCGACCGCCACCTGGGCTGCGTCGCGGCCCTTGTCAGTCTGGCGGGCGACGGCCTGTTCGAGGTTTTCGGTCGTGAGGATCGCGTTGGCGATGGGCAGGCGGTAGTCGAGCGCGACACGGCTCACGCTCGCGCCCGATTCGTTGGCCACCAGTTCGAAGTGGTAGGTCTCGCCGCGGATGATGCAGCCCAGCGCCACGAGCGCGTGGTAGCCGCCGCGCTCGGCGAGCGCCTGCAGCGCCACGGGCACTTCGAGCGCGCCGGGCACCTGCACATGATGGATGTCGGAAGCGGCCACGCCGAGCGCTTCCAGCTCCGACAGGCAGGCGGCGGCCAGTGCGTCGGTGATGTCGGCGTTGAAGCGTGCCTGCACGATGCCGATGCGCAGGCCTTTGCCGTTGAGCGTGATCTCGCCCTTGTTGGAACCTTGCATGGTCGTTCAGTCTTTCGTGAGGTAACCGGCGATTTCGAGGCTGAAGCCGGCGGCCATGCTCGGCATGCGACGCGGCGCGCCGAGCAGGTTCATCTTGTGCACACCGCATTCGCGCAGGATCTGCGCGCCGATGCCGTAGTTGCGCAGGTCCATGCGGCCGCGCTCGGGCGCTTGCGCGGGGCGCGCGGTACCGTCGAACTGCGCGAGCAGCTCGCCCGCGGTTTCGCCGCAGTTCAGCAGCACGGCCACGCCCTTGCCTTCGTTCGCGATGTGCGAGAGGCTGGCGTCCAGGCTCCAGGAGTGCATCGGGCGGTTGACTTCGAGCGCGTCGAGCACCGACAGCGGCTCGTGCACGCGCACCGAGACGGTGTCTTCAGGCGCCCACTGGCCGCGCACCAGCGCCAGGTGCACGCCGCGGCTGGGCTTGTCGACGAAGGCGTGGGCCGTGAATGTGCCCCAGTTGGTCTGGATCTCGCGGCAGCCGACTTTTTCAACCAGCGATTCGACGCGGCTGCGGTGCTCGATGAGCGCGGCGATGGTGCCGATCTTGATGCCGTGTTCGGCCGCGAAGATCTGCAGGTCGGGCAGGCGCGCCATCGTGCCGTCTTCGTTCATCACTTCGCAGATCACCGAGGCGGGCGAGCAGCCGGCCATGGCGGCCAGGTCGCAGCCGGCTTCGGTGTGGCCGGCGCGCATGAGCACGCCGCCGTCCACCGCCTGCAGCGGGAAGATGTGGCCGGGCTGCACCAGGTCGGCGGCCACGGCGTTGCGCGCCACGGCGGCCTGCACCGTGCGCGCGCGGTCGGCGGCCGAGATGCCGGTGGTCACGCCTTCGGCGGCCTCGATGGAGACGGTGAAGGCGGTCGAATGCTTGGCGCCGTTGCGCTGGACCATCGGGGGCAGTTGCAGCCGCTCGCACATCTCGCGCGAGAGCGTCAGGCAGATCAGGCCGCGCGCGTGGCGGGCCATGAAGTTGATGGATTCGGCGGTGATGTGGTCGGCGGCGATGACGATGTCGCCTTCGTTCTCGCGGTCTTCCTCGTCCACGAGGATGACCATGCGGCCGGCGGCCAGCTCGGCCACGATGTCCTCGACCGGGGAGATCGGGGCGGGCGCACGGTCGGCGCGGGAGGCGCCGATCGGCGTGACGGAGGCGTTCATTCGGCGGTGTCCTTGGAATACGTGGAAGTCTGGGGAACCAGGACGCCGGCCTGGAGCATGCGCTCCACGTACCGCGCCACGGTGTCGATTTCGAGGTTGACCTTCGAGCCGGCTTTCAGGCCGCCGAGGGAGGTGTTGTCCACGGTGTGCGGGATCAGGTTGATGCTGACCTCGGCGCCCTCGGCGATGTCGCTCACGCTGTTGACCGTGAGGCTCACGCCGTTGATGGTGATCGAGCCCTTGTAGGCGAGGAAGCGCGCCAGCGCGGGCGGTGCGACCACGCGCAGCTCCCAGCTTTCGCCGACCGGCGCGAAGAAGCTGATGGTGCCGATGCCGTCCACGTGGCCCGAGACGATGTGCCCGCCGAGGCGATCGCTCGCGCGCAGGGCCTTTTCGAGGTTGATGCGGCTGCCTTCGTCGGTCAGGCCCGCCGTCTTGTCGAGGGACTCCGCGGAAATGTCGATGGTGAATTGCCGGCGCTCGGGAGCGAGCGTGGTGACCGTCATGCAGGCGCCGTTGAGCGCGATGCTGTCGCCGAGCCCGACGTCGTCGAGGTAGCCGTCGGGCACCTCGATGCTGAGTCGCTTGCCGAAGGAGGAGGAGGTGCCGAGGTCGTGGATGGCGGCGATGCGCCCCACGCCGGTGATGATTCCGGTGAACATTCGCACATTTTCGCAGACATCGAGGGGGCTTTTGCCCGAAGGGCCGGTTTGCGACTGCGAATGTGCCGCGCCGCGGTGGCTGCGGCTCAGAAGCGGTCGCGGCCGGCGACGCGCGCGACGATGCGCAGGTCGGGCCCGAGCATGTCCACCGACTTGAATTCGAGCGGCAACGCACCCGTCAGCGACGTGAGCGGGCCGTCGGCATGCAGGTGGCTGGCAATGTCGAGCCCGCTGCCGATCAGCTTGGGCGCCAGGTACACCAGCAGCTCGTCCACGCAGCCTTCGCGCAGCAGCGAGCCGTTGAGCTTGTGGCCCGATTCGACGTGCAGCTCGTTGACGCCGCGTGCCGCGAGGTCTTTGAGCATCGCGGGCAGGTCGACCTTGCCGTGCAGGTTGGGCAGGCAGGTGATGGTGGCGCCGCGGGCTTCGAGCGCGGCCGCCTTTTCTTCGTTGTGCCGGCTGGCTGCGTAGATCCAGACGGCGCGGCCAGCTATGAAAATGTGAGCGTCGGGCGAGGTCTGGAGGTGACTGTCGACCACCACGAGGTGGGGCTGGCGCGGCGTGTCGACCAGCCGCACGTCCAGGCGCGGGTTGTCTTCGAGCAGCGTGCCGACCCCGGTCAGCACCGCGCCGGTGCGGGCCCGCCAGGCATGGCCGTCGGTGCGCGCGACCTCGCCGGTGATCCACTGGCTCACGCCGTTGTGCAGGCCGGTGCGGCCGTCGAGCGAGGCGGCAATCTTCATCCGAACCCAGGGCTGCTGGCGGACCATGCGGCTGAAGAAGCCGATGTTGAGCTCGCGGGATTCGTCGGCGCCCGGTCCGACCTCGACCTCGGCGCCCGCCGCGCGCAGGCGCTCGAAGCCTTGTCCCGCCACGAGCGGGTTCGGGTCGGCGAGCGAGGCCACCACCCGGCGCACGCCGGCGGCGATGAGCGCGTCGCAGCAGGGGCCGGTGCGGCCGTGGTGCGAGCAGGGTTCGAGCGTGACGTAGGCGGTGGCGCCCGCGGTCGAATGGCCCTGGGCCTGCGCGTCGCGCAGCGCCATCACTTCGGCATGTGGGCCGCCGGCTTGTTGCGTGTGGCCCTGGCCGATCACGCGGCCGTCGGCGTCGCACAGCACGCAGCCGACGCGCGGATTCGGGTCGGTCAGGCGGATCGCCGATGCGGCCAGGCGCAAGGCGGTCGCGATGTGCGGCGCGTCGTGTTCGGGAGAAGGCATCAGATGTCGCGCAGCAGCTGCCGGAACTCGTCCACGTCCTCGAAGCTGCGGTACACCGAGGCAAAGCGCACGTAGGCGACCTTGTCGAGTTTCTTGAGTTCGCGCATCACGAGTTCGCCGACCTTCGTCGAATCGATTTCGCGCAGGCCGCTGGCCAAGAGCTTCTGTTCGATGCGCAGCAGGGCGTTGTCGATCTGCTCGATGCTCACGGGGCGCTTGCGCAGCGCCAGCATCATCGAGGCGCGCACCTTGGTCGAGTCGAAGTCGGCGCGGCTGCCATCCTTCTTGACCACGACGGGAAAATTGACGTCCGGGCGCTCATACGTGGTGAAGCGCTTGTCGCAGGCGCTGCACTGGCGGCGCCTGCGAACGAAGTCGGCGTCTTCCGAAACGCGGGTCTCGACGACCTGCGTTTCGAGATGACCGCAAAAAGGGCATTTCATGCGGCCAGTGCTTCTCTTCTTCTATTTACGAATTCAACGGTAGACAGGGAAGCGGCTCGTCAAGGCGTGGACCTTGGCGCGCACCGCGTCGATGTTCGCCGCGTCGCGCGGGTTCTCGAGCACGTCGGCCACCAGGTTCGCCGTGATGCGGGCCTCTTCGTCCTTGAAGCCGCGCGTGGTCATGGCGGGGGTGCCGATGCGCACGCCGCTGGTGACCATCGGCTTTTCCGGGTCGTTGGGGATCGCGTTCTTGTTGATCGTCATGTGGGCGGCGCCCAGCACGGCTTCGGCTTCCTTGCCGGTGATGCCCTTGGAACGCAGGTCGACCAGCATGACGTGGCTTTCGGTGCGTCCGCTCACGATGCGCAGGCCGCGCGAGGTGAGGGTGTCGGCCACGATCTGGGCGTTCTTGACCACCTGTTGCTGGTAGGCCTTGAACTCGGGCGTCAGGGCTTCCTTGAACGCGACGGCCTTGGCGGCGATCACGTGCATCAGCGGGCCGCCTTGCAGGCCGGGGAAGATGGCGCTGTTGATCGCCTTCTCGTGCTGCGACTTCATCAGGATGATGCCGCCGCGCGGGCCGCGCAGGCTCTTGTGCGTGGTCGAGGTCACGATGTCGGCGTGCGGCACCGGGTTGGGGTACACGCCCGCGGCCACGAGGCCGGCGTAGTGGGCGATGTCGACCATGAAGATCGCGCCGACGTCCTTGGCGACCTTGGCGAAGCGCTCGAAGTCGATGTGCAGCGAGTAGGCCGAGGCGCCCGCGATGATCAGCTTGGGCATGTGCTCATGCGCCTTGCGTTCCATCGCGTCGTAGTCGATGGCTTCGTTGGCGTCCAGGCCGTAGCTCACCACGTTGAACCACTTGCCGCTCATGTTGAGCGGCATGCCGTGGGTCAGGTGGCCGCCTTCGGCCAGGCTCATGCCCATGATGGTGTCGCCGGGCTTCAGGAAAGCGAGCATCACGGCTTCGTTGGCCGAGGCGCCGCAATGCGGCTGCACGTTGGCGGCGTCGGCGCCGAAGATCTGCTTGACGCGGTCGATGGCCAGTTGCTCTGCCACGTCGACGTGCTCGCAACCGCCGTAGTAGCGCTTGCCCGGATAGCCTTCGGCGTATTTATTGGTGAGCTGCGAGCCTTGGGCCTGCATGACGGCCGGCGAGGCGTAGTTCTCGCTGGCGATCAGTTCGATGTGGTGTTCCTGGCGCGCGTTTTCGGCTTGAATGGCGGCCCAGATTTCGGGATCGGTCTGTTCGACCAGGATGTTGCGTTGGTACATGGCAGTCCTTTGAAGACGAGGTCCTTGTTCAACCAAACAAGGGCTGCCCAGGCGAACGGCTGAACGCCTGTTGTGGCCAGGCGGCACGCTTCCCAGTGGTATTCCACGTCAGCGCGTGGCACCTTTTTCAGGGTGCTGCGCCTATCGCCAGTCGCGTACAGGCCGAGTGTAGCGCAGGCCCGGACGCATCCGGGCCTGTATACCCGGCAAGGCCTCAGGAAACCGCGGAGAGCAGCGCGACCTTGGCCGGCTCGCTGCCGGTGGCGGGCTCTTCGCCTGCAGGCTTGGCTGGTGCCACGACCGGAATCGGCTGTGCGCGCGCCGTGGTCGGCGGCGGTACGACCATCGTCGACGGCGCACGGCCGGCGGCGACCTGGCGCAGGCGCTCGTGCTCGGCCAGCACCTTGGCGGCATAGCCGCCGTCGTCGTCGAGGTTGGCGGCGCCCACGTAGTAGCGCAGGCCGCCTTCGAGCGAGCCGGCGCGGGCGATGCATTCCTGCAGCACCTTCACGCCGACGCGCATGTTGGTCACGGGGTCGAAGGCGGTGAGCGTGCCGCCCGCGCTCTCGTACTTGTCGCCGTGCACGCGGGTCATGACCTGCATCAGGCCCTGCGCGCCGACGTGGCTCTGCGCGAACGGGTTGAAGCTGGACTCGATGGCCATGATGGCCAGGATCAGCGTCGGGTCGAGCTTGGTGCGCTTGCCGATCTGGTAGGCCTCCGAGACCAGCACGCTCAGCGGCTCGGCCGCGACGCGGTACTTCTTGCTGAGCCAGTAGGCCACCGCCGCCTGCTGCTTGGGCAGTTCGTTGGGGCTCGCGGCCGTGGTCCGCTCGATGGCGGTTGGCTCCAGGTCGGTGGCTTCGGGCGCGGGCTTGCGCGACTCCAGCCAGCCCATCAGTTGTTCCTCGCCGGTTTTGCGCAGGTCGGGGCGCGCCACGAGGGCGAGGGCCGCGAACACGATGGCCAGGCCGACCAGTGCAAACCCGTTGTGGGTCATTTCAAAAAAGCCGTCTGCCACATCGGACACGAAAGTCCGTAGCCCGCGGGCTGTGGCATCAAACGCCTTGCTCATCGCTTTTTTTCCTTTCTGTGCGGCACCTGACATGCAGCGCCGGAAAGGGCGGTGGATGAAGGCAGCGGCGCTTGGATTGGTATGTACGAATCAGGCTCCGCGCATGGAGGGGTGGGGTAGGGAGCGCGGCGGCCTGATCACGCCGGTGGAA
The DNA here is from genome assembly GCF_001426505.1 of Variovorax sp. Root473. Lineage (GTDB taxonomy): Bacteria > Pseudomonadota > Gammaproteobacteria > Burkholderiales > Burkholderiaceae_C > Variovorax. Next base: position 1,828,855 of record NZ_LMEV01000017.1, on the reverse strand, counting down.
TTCGGCAGCGGATTCAGGGAGGCCCTGCTGCGTCCGGCAGCGAGGGCAGGCGGATTCTAGCGTGGCTAAATACACGGTCAAGTATAAGGATTTGATTTCATATGTTAATAAGCGCTTGAGGAATCCCCGCGTCCGAGGGGCTGCCAAGGGGAGCGGGCCTACGGGAAATCCCTTGGAAAAAGGGATTTGCAAAGGAAGGGTGAGACGCCTAATCTGGACGGGCCTGAGGTTTCAGGCGTTTTTCCGAAGTCAGGCAGTCCGAGGTGCAAGTCAAGGACTCGAACGATGGAGGACTCCACGGCGGCAATCTCTTGCTGCCAGCACGGTGGGAACCATTACTTCCGGTCGTGCGAATCGATGGCATGGGCTTTGAGCCCGCCATCAAGCCCGGTGACAAGACTCCTCGTCGACTCACCGGGCTTTCTTGTTTGTGGCGTTCACACTTTCGGCCTACCAATCCTGTCGAGCGCCGCTTGCGCATCGCAATGCCTCGGCAAAAGGGGACGCATTCACGTTTCATCAGACTTTGTTCGCATCTGTTTGCGGCACACTTCTGCAGATGGATGCTGCTTCGATCAAACAGAACAAATGGGTGCGGCGTGGGGTTGTCGCGTTGCTGGTGTTGTTGGCCTTGTGGGTCATCGCCTGGCTGGCGGTCCCGCCCATCGCCAAGAGCCAGCTCCAGAAGATCGCAAGCGAAAAGCTGGGCCGGCAGGTCACGGTCGGCAAGATCGACTTCAAGCCCTGGACGCTCGAGCTCGCGCTGAATGACCTGCGCATCGCCACGGCCGACGGCAAGCAGCCGCAGGTGGCCATCAAGCGCATCTATGCCGACGCCGAATTGCAATCGCTGTTCCGCCTGGCGCCGGTGATCGATGCGGTGACGGTCGAGGCGCCCGCCGTGTTGCTCACGCACCAGGCCGACGGCAAGTACGACATCGACGACATCCTGGCCAAGCTGGCCTCGGGCCCGCCGCCGGACCCGAAGGCCGAGCCCGCGCGCTTCGCGATCTACAACATCTCGATCAGGGACGGCGCGGTCGACTTCGACGACCAGACCGTCAAGCGCCGGCACGAACTGCGCGGTTTCATGCTGAATGTGCCGTTCCTGAGCAATCTCGCCTCCCAGCGCGAGATCAAGACCGAGCCCAAGCTGGCCTTCGCGCTCAACGGCAGCCAGTTCGACTCGGCCGCCTTCACGACCCCGTTCGCCCAAAGCCGCAAGACCGACGCCCACGTGCAGTTCAAGGGGCTCGACCTCGTGCCGTACCTGGGCTACATCCCCGGCGGCCTGCCGGTGAAGCTGCAGGCCGGCAGCCTCGACGCCGACCTGAAGATCGATTTCCAGCAGGCCGGCACCATCGGCCTGAAGATCACCGGAACGGTCGAGGCCCATGGCGCCAAGCTGGGCGACGCCCGCGGACGCGACCTGCTGGCCTTCGACTCGCTCAAGCTGGCGCTGGCCGACGTGCGGCCGCTGGAGTCGGTGTTCCATTTGAGCGAGGTCGCGCTGGCCAAGCCGCAGCTGGTGGTGGCGCGCGATGCGGCCGGACAGCTCAACCTGATGGCCACGAACCCCGCGACCGGCGCGGCCGAAAAGGCGGCGCCGCTGCCCACACCGGCAGCCAGTGCCCCGGCCGGCAAGCCGGCCGCCGAGAAGCCCAAGCTCAAGGTGCAGGTCGACAAGATCGCGCTCGACGGCGGACGCATCGGCTGGCGCGACGAGACCGTCAAGCCCGCCGCGGCCATCGACCTCACCGACCTCGGCATCAATCTCACGGCCGTCACCTGGCCCATGGAAAAGCCCGCGCAGTTCGACGGCAGCACCGCCGTCGCAGGCGCCACGCTGAAGTTCAAGGGCAACGCCACCGACAAGGTCGCCGACGTGCAGACCGAGGTCGAGGCGCTGCCACTGTCGCTGGCCGCGCCGTACCTGGCGCAGAGCCTGGAGCCCACGCTCGACGGCAAGCTCAGCGGCCAGATCGACGTGTCGTGGGCGCAGCCCGATCTGAAATTCAAGGCGCGCCGCCTGGCCGCCGACGGCCTGGCGCTCACCCAGGCCAAGACCGCGCTGGCCAGCGTCGGCCGCTTCGAGTTGGTCGACGCCGAGGTCGACATGACCAGGCACACCTTGAACATCGCGTCGTTTACCGCGACCAATCCGAAGGTGAGCGTCGAGCGCGACAACGAGAAGCGCTGGATGTTCGAGCGCTGGCTCAAGACCCCTGCCGGCAACGCCAAGGCGGCGGCGCCCAAGCCGGCCGACGCCGGCGCGGCGCGCGCCAATGCCAACACCAAGCCCTGGGCCCTGACCCTGGGCACGCTGGCGGTGGACAACGGCAGCCTGTCGTATGCGGACAAGGCCGGCTCGGCGCCGGTGGCCATCGAGGTCACGGCCTTCAAGCTGCTGGCCCAGAAGATCGCGCCCGACACCAACACCGTCTCGCCGCTGCAGGTGTCGGGCCGCATTGGCGCGGGCCGCCGCGCGGACCCGGGGCGCTTCGACTACAAGGGCAACATCGTGCTCAAGCCGCTGGCGGCGGAGGGGCGGCTCGAGGTGGCGTCGTTCCCGGCGCATGCCTTCAAGGCCTATTACGCCGACGCGCTCAATGTGGACATCCGCCGCGCCTTCGCGAACTACCGCGGCACGGTGCGCTACGCGAGCGCGCCGGCCGGCATGAGCCTGAAGCTGGCCGGCGACACTGCGCTGGACGACTTCCGCGCCAACAGCGTCTCGCTGACCCAGTCGCCGGGCTTCGACCGTGGCAACAGCCAGCTGCTGAGCTGGAAGACGCTGAGCCTGCGCGGCCTGCAGGTCAGCCTGGCGCCCAACGCCGCCCCGACCGTCGATGTGCGCGAGACCACGCTGACCGATTTCTTCGCCCGCGTGATCGTCGACCCCACCGGCCGCCTGAACCTGCTGAGCCTGACCAAGAAGGGCGAGGAAGCCTCGAAGGCCGCCGCCGCCACCGCCGCCGAAGCCAGCACCAAAAAGGGCCCGGGTGGCACGACCACCACGACCCGCGCGCCGGTCGCCTCGGCGCCGCAGCGGGCTTCGGGCGGGGCGCCGGTGTCGGCCGAAGCCATGGTCGGCGGCGCGCCTGAAGCCGCACCGGCCGCATCCGCCCCCGTGGTGGCTGCCGCGCCCGCGGCCGACAGCGGCCCGGCGCCGGTCATCAACTTCGGGCCGATGAGCCTGGTCAACGGCAAGATCGATTTCACCGACCTGTTCGTCAAGCCCAACTACTCGGCCGACCTGAGCGAGCTGACCGGCAAGCTCAGTTCTTTCTCGTCGAACCCGCCGAACGGGCAGGGCGGCCGCCCGGCGCTGGCCGACCTCGAGCTGCGCGGCAAGGCGCAGCAGACCGCGGCGCTGGAAATCACCGGCAAGCTCAACCCGCTGGCCAAGCCGCTCGAACTCGACATCACAGCCAAGATGCGCGACCTCGACCTGGCGCCGCTGTCGCCGTATTCGGTGCGCTACGCGGGCCATGGCATCGAGCGCGGCAAGATGAGCATGGACGTCAACTACAAGATCGCGCCCGACGGCCAGCTCACCGCCACCAACAAGCTGGTGCTCAACCAGCTTCAGTTCGGCGACGAGGTGGCCGGCGCGCCCAACAGCCTGCCCGTGCGCCTGGCCGTGACCCTGCTGGCGGACCGCAACGGCGTGATCGATGTCGACCTGCCGCTGAGCGGCTCGCTCAACGACCCGCAGTTCAGCATCGGCCCGCTGGTCTGGAAGGCCGTGGTCAACCTGATCGTCAAGGCCGTGACCGCGCCATTCAGCCTGCTGACCGGCGGCCTGGGCGGTGGCGGCAGCGGCGACTCGAGCGCCATCACCTTCGAGCCCGGCAGCTCCACGCTCAGCAGCGGCGCCAAGGAAAGCCTGGACAAGGTCGTGAAGGCCTTGACCGAACGGCCGACACTGCAGATGACCGTGGTGGGCACCTCCAGCCTCGAGAAGGAGCGCGACGCCTACCAGCGCCAGCGCCTGCGCCAGCTGACCCAGGCCGAGAAGCGCCGCGTCGCCGTGCGCGGCGGACAGACCGGCACCGAGGTGGCGCCGGTGACCGATGCCGAATACCCGGCGCTGCTCACGGCTGTGTACAAGCGCTCCGACATCACCAAGCCGCGCAACATGGTTGGCCTGGCCAAGGACCTGCCGGTGAAGGAAATGGAAAACCTGCTGCTGGCCAGCGTGCCGGTCGACGAGGAATCGATGCGCCAGCTCGCGGTCGAGCGCGGCGCCGTGGTGCGCGACTACCTCCTGGCGCAGAAGCTGCCGAGCGAGCGCCTGTTCCTGGGGGCCGTGCGCACCACGGCCAGCGGTGCCGACTGGAAGCCCGGCGCCGAACTGAGCCTGACCATGAAATAGCCGGCGGGGCTTGGCGCTTTTCGCCTCGCCTTGCCATACATCCAGCGGGCGCTTTCCAGCTCGCCGAACGCTGCCCGCCGCAGTTCCGACACGGAATTCGGCGGGCCGTTCGCCAACTGGGTGAAAATGTCGATGTGCGCCGGCCTTTGCCGGCGCCTTCGCTTTCTCTACCAAGACAACGATTTCGCGCAGTGACCTCTACTTCTTCCAAGCCACACGACCTCCAGGCCCTCGATACGCTCACCGGTGGCGCTTTCACCGCGCCAACCTCGGGCGAGCGTTCCGCGCGCATCCGCGACTGGCTCGCAGGCCACCCCACGCCCGAGCAGATGCAAGAGGTCTTCAAGGAGTTGAGCGGTCGCGACAAGGGCGCGGCGCGCCTGCTGCGCGAAAAGCTCGACGAAATCAAACGCGCCAAGGGCCAGGAGGCCATCGCTGCCGAATGGGCGCAGAAGGCCCAGACGCTGCTGGCCCAGTCCAAGCTCAACATCGCCGACGCGCTGGCCTGGCAGCGTGATGCCGCCAAGGCCGGCGCGCCGCTGTCGCGCGAACCGCTGGCTGGCCTCAAGGCCCAGTTGGCCGAGCGCGTCAAGGGCATCGAAGACCTGCAGCACCGCGCGCAGGTCCACCGCGAAGCCGCCGTCTTGCTGGCACAGCGCTTTGAAGTGCTGTCCACCAAGGGCTGGAAAGACGCCCAGGCCGCGGAGGAGTCGCTGCGCGCCGACGTGACCCACTGGCAGCAGCAGGCTGCCGACATCGTGGCCGACGCCAACTGGAGCAGCCTCGACGCCAAGTTCGCCCCTCAGCTCGACGCGTCCAAGTCGCAGCTGCTCGTGGTGTCCGACTCGTTCCACGGCGCGCTGGCGCAGGCCGTTGCCGCCGCGGCCGATGCCGCTGCACCGTTGCCGCCCGTGCCCGTCTGGGCGGACGAACTGCGCGCCGCACGCGGCGAAGTGGTGGCCCCCAAGGCTGCTGCACCTGCACGTCCCGCCGCACCCAAGGTCGACCCGGCCGTGCGCGCTGCGGCGCAAGACGCCGTGCAGGCAGCCCTTGCCAAGCTTGAACAGGAAACCGCCGAAGGCCACGGCAAGGCCAGCGCCGGCGCCGCCGCTGCGCTGCGCGCCGTGCTCAAGGAGCATGGCAAGCTGGTCGACGCACCGCTCGAAGCCCGCGTGCATGCCGCCTTGGTCGCCGCCGGCGAACTCGAAGGCTGGCAGCGCTGGAGCGCCGACAAGGTCCGCGAAGACCTCGTCGCCAAGGCCGAAGGCCTGCTCAAGCGCCCCGAAGGCCAGGCCCTCGGCGGCCGCAAGATGCAGGAAACCCTGCGCACCCTGCGCGACCAGTGGAAGCAGGCCGACCAGGGCGGCCTACCGAACCACGCGCTCTGGAAGCGTTTCGACGAAGCCTGCAACGAAGCCCACAAGGTCGTCGAGGCGTGGCTCGAGAAGGTGCGCGCCGATGCCGCCGAGCACCGCGGCCTGCGCGTTGCACTGATCGAAGAGGTCAAGGCCTGGGCCGCCGCCCATGCGGATGCCACCGACCTGAAGGCGCACAACCGCGCGCTGCACCAGTTCGCCGACCGCTGGCGCGATGCCGGCCACGTGGGCGAAAAGGTCTTCGCCGAGTTGCAGCCGCTGTGGAATGAAGCGTTCGGTGCCGCGCGTGCGCCGTTCGAGGCCGCGCAGAAAGCCAGTGTCGAGCGCCGCCAGGCCATGATCGCCGAGGCCACCGAGCTCGGCGCCCAACCGATGCTGCGCATCGACGCCGTCAAGGCGCTGCAGCAGCGCTGGCAGGCCGAGGCGCAGAGCGTGCCGCTCGATCGCCGCCACGAACAGAAGCTGTGGGACGCGTTCCGCGCGCCCATCGACGAAGCCTTCAACCGCAAGACGGTCGAGCGCGAAAAGGCATCGGCCGCCATGAGCGAGCACGACCGCTACGTGCTCGACGCATCCAAGGCGCTCGACGCGGCCAATGCCAGCGGCGACGCGCAGAAAATCCGCGCCGCCATCGCCGGCCTCGAGGCCGCATTGCGCGGTGAAGCGCCCGCGCGGGCACCTGCGCCCGCACCGGCTCCGGTCGCCACGAGCGACGGTCCCTCGGTCGGCGCGACCGGCGTCGAGGCCCCGGGCCAGGCCGCTGCCGAGTTCGGCGAAAGCGCCGAGCAGACGCCGGGTTCCAGCGATGCCGAAGCCACGCCGTCCGCACCCGCGGCGGCAACTGCCGACGCGCCCGATCTGGTAGCGCCCGCAGACGGCGCCGATGCTTCGGCCCGCAGCGACAGCGCCGCGCACGAAGCCGGTGAAGCCGCCAACGTCGACAGCCCGGCGCCCGCACCGGCCGCGCCGCCGAAGCCTGCACCCAAGCCTGTGGTGGCCATGCGTGGCGACGATCGGCCCAGCAGCAAGAAGGCCGAAGCCGCACCCGCCGCGCGCGGCACGGGCCGTTTCGGTGACCGCCGCGACGGCGGCCGTCCCGGTGCTGGCGCCCCGGGTCGTCCGAACGACCGTGGCGGCCCGCGCCCCGATGCCCGCGGTGGCGATCGCGGTGCGCCCGGCGGTGGTGGCCGTTTCGGCGACCGTCCGCCGCGCGAAGACCGCGGTCCGCGTCTGGGCGATGCCGCCTTCCGCGCCCAGCGCGAAGCGCTCGAGCGCGCCGACTTTGCACTGCGCAAGCTGGCCGCGCAGGCCCACGGCGAAGCGCTCACGCAGGTGCTCGGCGCCTGGGAGCAACGCGACGCCACCCGTCTGCCGAGCGTGCAGGAACTGGGTCGTGCCGTGACGCCGGCCGTGCGCACCCAGTGGTCGCAAGCCGTGGGCGCCGCACCGACGGCCGCCGCCAGCGATGCCGCCGAAGCGCTGCTGCGCCTGGAGATGGCCGCCGAAGTGCCGACGCCCGCCGAGCAGCTCGACGCACGCCGCGCGCTGCAGCTCAAGCTGCTGACGAAGCGCGGCGACCCGACGCCGGCCCAGACCTGGGGCCAGGACGCCGGCAAGGTGCTGGCTGCTGCGCACGACGCCGCCACCGCGCGCCGCCTGCAGAACGCGCTGAAGGCGCTGCTGCGCAAGTAAGACGGGGCATCGCGGCGGTACCGTCGCATGCATGAAAAAAGGCGCCTCACCGAGGCGCCTTTTCTTTGCCTGAATCGCGTCGGTTCAAGACTTCGACGGAAGAAAGAAGGCGTCGAACAGCGCCACGACCTGCGGAAAATCGCGCGTGAAGTTCGGCCGGTTCACGAAGTAGGCCTCGCAGGCCACCGCGAAGAACTCGCTGATCGAGGTCGCGCCGTAGTCGTCGAGCCAGGGCGGCTCGGCGCCGAAGCGCTCGGCGAGGATGGTCTTCTCGCGAAAGTCGTCGTAGGCCGGCTGCAGCACGGCCATCCAGGCCGCACGCGCCTCGCGCGCGCTGCGCCGACCCATGAAGCCGGCCGGCAGCGGCGGACAGCCGTCGGCGATGCCGCTGCGCATGTCGATCTTGTGGGCGAATTCGTGGATCACGACGTTGTAGCCGCCCTCGCTGGTGACGCTGCTCGCGAGCACGTCCTGCCAACTCAGCATGACAGGGCCCTGGTCCATCGCCTCGCCGGCGACGACCTCTTCGTACTCGTGCACGACCAGCGCGTCATCGACGACCTTGCGCGGCGCCACCACTTCGGACGGATGCACCACGATGCCGACGAAATCGTCGTACCAGTCGAGCCCGTTTTTCAGATGCAGCACCGGCAGCACGGCCTGGGCCGCGATGGCCAGCGCCACCTCGTCGGTGATGACGAAGCCCTGCGTGCCGTGGAATTCCTTGTCACGCAGGAACTCGGCCGCGAGCGTGCGCAGCCGTTGTTGTTCCGCAGGCGGCAACTCGCCCAGGAAGGCGTAGCGCGTGAGCGTGGCGCGCCAGGCGGCATCGGGAATGGGGGGCAGGGCGCGCAGCCGGCGCAGCCACTTGAACATCGGCGGTCGGTGCAACTAGCGCAAGTCGACGCGCTGCGCGCCGGCGGCCGACAGGCACAGCAGTTGCGCACGCGGCGGGTGGGCCGCGACATCCCAGTCGCTCAGCACGATGCGACGCAGGCCGTGGCCCAGGTCGTGCACGGCGGGGCGGTGGGTGTGGCCGTGGATCAGCGCGCTGGCGCCCGCGTGTTGGAGCCATGCGCGGGCGGCATCGGCGTCGACGTCGGCCCAGAGGGTCGACGGATCGCGCTTGCGGTCTTCGCTTTGCGTGCGAATGGCGCGGGCGAGCGCGCGTCGTTCTTCGAGCGGGCGCGCGAGGAACGCGGCCTGCCATTCAGGCGTGCGTACCTGCGCGCGGAACTGGAGGTACTCGGTGTCTTCGAGGCAGAGCGCGTCGCCATGGCTCAGCAGCCAGCGTTCGCCGTGCAGCACCAGCACCGTGGGGTCGTCGAGCAGCGTCAGGCCGCATTGCGCGGCAAAGGCCTTGCCGACGAGGAAGTCGCGGTTGCCGTGCATGAAGAACACCGGCAGGCGCTGCGCCGTGCGCTGCAGCAACTCGACGCATTGCGCCTCGAAGCCGGGCTGGTCGGCCGCATCGTCGCCCACCCACACCTCGAACAGGTCGCCGAGGATCACCAGTGCATCGGCCGGTGTGGTCTGCAGGTAGCCCTGCCAGGCCTCGAAGGTGGCCAGTTCGCTGGCCTGCAGGTGCAGGTCGGAGATCAGGTCGACGGTGCGCCACGGGGGCGGCGCCACCAGCTCGGAGAAAGCCGGGTTCGCCACCGGGGTCATGCCGCTGCGCCGTGCCTGAAATGCGGCGGCTGCCGCCGGGCCGCCCCAAGGCGAGCCGCGCCTCCCCCCTGGGGGGTGGCGAAGCACACGAAGTGGCAAGCCGGGGGGCTCATTTACTCGGCCGTGACGACTGCCTTTTCGATCACGACGTCTTCGAGCGGCACGTCGTCATGGAAGCCCTTGCGGCCCGTCTTCACGGCCTTGATCTTGTCGACGACATCGGTGCCGCCCGTGACCTTGCCGAACACTGCGTAGCCCCAGCCCTGGGCCGAAGGTGCCGTGTGGTTCAGGAAGCCGTTGTCGGCCACGTTGATGAAGAACTGGGCGGTGGCCGAGTGCGGTGCGCTGGTGCGGGCCATCGCCACGGTGTAGTTGGCGTTCTTGAGGCCGTTGTTGGCTTCGTTCTCGATTTCGGCACCAGTGGGCTTTTGCTTCATGCCGGGCTCGAAACCGCCGCCTTGCACCATGAAGCCGGGGATCACGCGGTGGAACACCGTGTTGTCGTAGTGGCCCTTCTTCACGTACTCGATGAAGTTGGCGGCCGACTTCGGTGCCTTCTCGGCGTCGAGTTCGAGCGTGATGACGCCGTAGTTCTTGATGTGCAGTTCGACTTGGGGATTGCTCATGAGATAGCTCCTTCTTCGGAAATTTACTTCGCCAGCGTGGCGGACTTGATGGTGAGGGTTTCGAGCGGCACGTTCTGCATGCCGCCCTTGTTGCCGGTCTGTACGGCGCGGATCTTGTCGACCACATCGGTGCCGGCGACGACCTTGCCGAACACGGTGTAGCCGTAGCCGTCGGGGTTGGGTGCGTTGAGCGAGTCGTTGTTCTTCACGTTGATGAAGAACTGCGAGGTGGCCGAGTTCGGGTTGCCGGTGCGGGCCATCGCGATGGTGTACTTGTCGTTCTTCAGGCCGTTGTTGGCCTCGAGCGGGATCGGCGGGCGCGTGGGCTTTTGCTGCAGGTCGGCGGTGAAGCCGCCACCCTGGATCATGAAGCCGTCGATGACGCGGTGGAACACCGTGCCGTCATAGTGCTTGTCCTTGACGTACTGCAAAAAGTTTTCGACCGTCTTGGGGGCCTTGGCCGCATCGAGCTCGACCACGATGTCGCCCGCCGAAGTGGCGAGCTTGACGCGTGGTGCAGCCTGCTGGGCGTGCGCGCCGGTGGCAGCGCCGAAGGCCAGGGCAGCAGCCAGGGCAAGAGCGCCGCGGCGGCTGAAGCGGGAAAGTGCAGAGGTCGTCAAATGAGGCTCCGAGTGCGGGTGGAGGGGAGGGCGATGAGCCTGCGGTGACGCAGGGTGGGAGGCAACTGTGTGCGCACCGCCGGATTGCAAGAGGCTGGCTGCGGGCTGTTACTTGGTCGAACGGCCCACGGGCTTGCGCACTTCAGGCGGCGCCGCCGGCAGCACCGCCGCCTCGGCCGCAGCCTTGGGCGTGAAGATCTGGCGGATCAGCGCGAGCTTGGGCGCCACGCTTGCATTGGTGGTGGCGAACTGTTGGGCGCGCATGTATTCCTGGGCCGCCAGGCGTGCGTACACGTCGCCGAGGTTTTCGTGCGCGGTGGCGTAGTTGGGACTGAGCTTGAGCGCGTTCTCGAGCGCGGCACGGGCCTGGTCGAACTTGCTCTGCGATGCGTACAGCGCCGCGAGGTTGTTGTAGGGCTCGGGCAGTTCCGGGAAGTCCTGCGTGAGCTGGGTGAACGCGGTGATCGCCTCGGTGGTCTTGTTCTGCTCGGTGAGGATCACGCCGCGCAGGAAGCGCATCTGCGGGTCGCGCGGCTTGCCGGCGATGTAGGTGTCGGCCTTGGCCAGCGCCTCGGCGGCCTTTCCCTGGCGCAGCAGGAGGTTGACGTCGTCGTAGTCGTTGGCGTGCGCGGCGAAGCCCCACAGACCGAACAGCAGTGCAAAGGCGATGGGGAGTCTGGAGAACGCGGCGTGCTTCATGAAGCCTCGGCAGGATTGGGGGAGAGCGGGCCTGGAGAACACCCGGATGCTGCGCGGCGGCAGCCGTTTATACTGCGTCGCATTGTAGCCGAGGGGCCACGTCGAACCCCTCGTAGCCACACCCCCCGTCACCCCTGAAATACACCGTTGCTCGCCCGTACCGCACGTGCGCGAATCAACGCTTTCCGAGTTCCATGAGTCTGCGCATCTACAACACGCTGTCGCGTGAATTGGAGGATTTCTCCCCCCTGCAACCTGGACAGGTTCGCATGTACGTGTGCGGCATGACCGTCTATGACCTGTGCCACATCGGCCACGCCCGCATGATGATGGCGTTCGACGTGGTGCAGCGCTGGCTGCGCGCCAGCGGCTATGCCGTGACCTACGTGCGCAACATCACCGACATCGACGACAAGATCATCGCCCGCGCGGTCCAGCGCGGCATCACGATCCGCGCACTGACCGACGAAGTGATCGCGGCCATGCACGAAGACATCGGTGCATTGCGCATCGAACCGCCGACCATCGAGCCGCGCGCCACCGAATACGTGCCGCAAATGCTCGGCATCATCGAGACGCTGGAACGCAAGGGCCTGGCTTACCGCTCGGACAACGGCGACGTGAACTACGCGGTGCGCAAGTTTCCGGGCTACGGCAAGCTCTCGGGCAAGTCGCTCGACGAACTGCACGCTGGCGAACGCGTCGCTGTGCTCGACGGCAAGCAGGACCCGCTCGACTTCGTGCTCTGGAAATCCGCCAAGCCGACCGAGCCCGACGACGCCAAGTGGGACAGCCCCTTCGGCGCCGGTCGTCCGGGCTGGCACATCGAGTGCTCGGCCATGAGCTGCGCCACGCTCGGCGAGACCTTCGACATCCACGGCGGCGGTGCCGACCTGCAGTTCCCGCACCACGAGAACGAAATTGCGCAGAGCGAAGGCGCCAACGGCAAGCCGCTGTCGCGCTTCTGGGTGCACAACGGCTTCGTGCGCGTGGACAACGAGAAGATGTCCAAGAGCCTGGGCAACTTCTTCACGATCCGCGAAGTGCTGCAGAAGTACGACGCCGAGAGCCTGCGCTTCTTCCTCGTGCGCACGCACTACCGCAGCGCGCTGAACTACAGCGACGCGCACCTCGACGACGCGCGCAACTCGCTCAAGCGCCTGTACACCGCCCTCGACCTGGTGGCGCCCGCGAACGTGGCCATCGATTGGACACAGCCCCACGCCGCACGCTTCAAGGCAGCGATGGACGAAGACTTCGGCACGCCCGAAGCCATCGCCGTGCTGTTCGAGCTGGCCGGCGAGGTCAATCGCACGAAGTCTGCTGATACCGCGGGCTTGCTCAAGGCGCTGGCCGGCACGCTCGGGTTGCTGCAAGGCGATCCGAAGGCATTCCTGCAAGCCGGGACCACGCTGGACGAGGCCACCATCCAGTCGAAGATCGACGCCCGCGCGGCGGCCAAGGCGGCGAAGAATTTCGCCGAAGCCGATCGCATTCGCCAGGAACTCCTCGAGCAGGGCATCGTGCTCAAGGATTCGCCCACGGGAACCACCTGGGCGGCCGCACAGTGAACGGAACGACGAACCCCGTACCCGCGACCCAGCAGACCAGCGTGCGCATCTACACGCCGGACTACTGGGAGGAAGCCTGCAAGCACCTGGCCAAGAAAGACCGCGTGATGAAGCGGCTCATTCCGAAGTTCGGCGAAGCCTGCCTCGAATCGCGCGGCGACGCCTTCACCACGCTGGCACGCAGCATCGTGGGCCAGCAGATCTCGGTGAAGGCCGCGCAGTCGACCTGGGACAAGTTCGCGGCGCTGCCGCGCAAGCTCACGCCGGCCAACGTGCTCAAGCTCAAGGTCGACGACATGCGCGGCGCCGGGCTGTCGGCGCGCAAGATCGAATACCTGGTCGACCTGGCCCTGAATTTCGATTCGGGCACCGTGCACGTCGACCGCTGGAAAGACATGTCCGACGAGCTCATCATCGAAGAGCTCGTGGCCATCCGCGGCATCAGCCGCTGGACCGCCGAGATGTTCCTCATCTTCCACCTGATGCGTCCGAACGTGCTACCGGTCGACGACCAGGGCCTGCTCAACGGCATCAGCGTCAACTATTTTTCGGGCGACCCGGTCAGCCGCAGCGATGCCCGCGACGTGGCCGTGGCCTGGGCGCCGTATTGCAGCGTGGCGACTTGGTATATTTGGCGATCGCTGGACCCGGTTCCAGTCGCGTATTGAATAACAGGAGAAGACGTTGGCGAAACGAACCTTCCTCGACTTCGAGCAGCCCATTGCTGAACTCGAAACAAAAATCGAAGAACTGCGCTATGTGCAGACCGAATCCGCGGTCGACATCTCTGAAGAAATCGATCAGCTCGGCAAGAAGAGCCAGCAGCTCACCAAAGACATCTACAGCGACCTGACGCCCTGGCAGATCACCAAGATCGCACGGCATCCGGAGCGCCCCTACACGCTCGACTACGTCAACGAAATCTTCACCGACTTCGTCGAGCTGCATGGCGACCGTCATTTCTCCGACGACCTGTCGATCGTCGGTGGCCTGGCACGCTTCAACGGCGTGCCCTGCATGGTGCTCGGTCACCAGAAGGGCCGCGACACGAAGGAGCGCACCGCGCGCAACTTCGGCATGAGCAAGCCCGAGGGCTACCGCAAGGCGCTGCGTCTCATGAAGACGGCCGAGAAGTTCAAGCTGCCGGTGTTCACGTTCGTGGACACGCCGGGTGCCTACCCCGGCATCGACGCCGAAGAGCGCGGCCAGTCGGAAGCCATCGGCCGCAACATCTTCGAGATGGCGCAGCTCGAGGTGCCGATCATCGTCACCATCATCGGTGAAGGCGGCTCGGGCGGCGCACTGGCCATTTCGGTCGGCGACCAGCTCGTGATGCTGCAGTACTCGATCTATTCGGTCATCAGCCCCGAAGGCTGCGCGTCCATTCTGTGGAAGACCAGCGACAAGGCGCAGGAAGCCGCAGATGCACTGGGCATCACGGCGCACCGCCTGAAGGCGCTGGGCCTGGTCGACAAGATCGTCAACGAACCCGTCGGCGGCGCGCACCGCGACCATCGCCAGATGGCCGCGTTTCTCAAGCGTGCGCTCAACGACGCCTTCCGCCAAGTCAGCGACCTGAAGACGAAGGAACTGCTGGACCGCCGCTACGAGCGCCTGCAGAGCTACGGCCGGTTCAACGACACCAAGGCCGACAACAGCCGCTGAGCGGCTTTTTCTTTTTCGATCATGAGCGAAGCCTTCGAACGCGCCATGGCCGCGTTCGAACCGGCGAGCCTGCCGCTGGCCGTCGGCTTCAGCGGTGGTGCAGACTCGACCGCCTTGCTCGCGGCCAGCGCGGCGCAATGGCCAGGACGGGTGATTGCCTTTCACGTGCATCACGGCCTGCAGGCGGCAGCGGACGATTTCGAGCGGCATTGCGCGCAGGTCTGTGAGCGGCTCGGCGTGCCGCTGGTAACGCACCGCGTCGATGCGCGGCATGCCTCAGGCGACAGCCCCGAGGATGCGGCGCGCCGCGCCCGCTACCAGGCGTATGCGGCGATGGCCCAAGCCGACGAGGCGCGGCCTGTGGTGTCGTCCATCGCACTGGGGCATCACGCCGATGACCAGGTCGAGACGCTGCTGCTGGCGTTGTCGCGCGGTGCCGGCTTGCCGGGCCTGGCCGCCATGCCGACGCATGCCGTGCGCAGCGGATTGAACATCCACCGACCGCTGCTCGCAGTGCCGACGGCCGACATCCGCAACTGGTTGGCGCAGCAGCAGTTGCCGTGGATCGAAGACCCGAGCAACGCCGACGCGCGCTACACCCGCAACCGCATCCGCGCCGTGCTGATGCCTGCGTTGGCAGACACCTTTCCGCAGTTCCGAGCCACCTTCGCCCGCAGCATTGGCCATGCAGCGCAGGCCCAGCAACTGCTGGGTGAACTGGCTGCACAAGATCTCGTCGTCGTCGGCGATCCGCCTCAGCTCCGGCTGCTGCAGGTGCTCTCCCGTGCGCGGCAGGCCAATGTGCTGCGTCACTGGCTGATGCAGTCGCACGGCTGCGCGCCGAGCGCGGCGCAGCTCGACCAGCTGCTGGACCAGGTGCGCGCCTGCACCACGCGCGGCCATCGCATCCATCTCAAGGTGGGCGCGGGCTTCGCCGAGCGCAGGGACGAGCGGCTGCATTGGTACAATGCCCCGCCCTCGCCGAAGACTTCGCTCTGACGGCTTGCAGGGCGCCGCTGTCCCAGCGGCCCTTTATCTTTCTCTGATTTCATCCATGGCATTGATCGTTCACAAATATGGCGGCACGTCGATGGGCTCGACCGAGCGCATCCGCAATGTCGCCAAGCGCGTCGCCAAATGGGCGCGTGCGGGCCACCAGATGATCGTGGTGCCCAGCGCCATGAGCGGCGAAACCAACCGCCTGCTCGGTCTTGCCAAGGAACTCGCGCCGGGCAAGCCTGGCGTGGCCTATCAGCGCGAACTCGACATGCTCGCCGCCACGGGCGAGCAGGCCTCGTCGGCGCTTCTGGCGATGGCGTTGCAGGCCGAGGGCATGGAGTCCGTGAGCTACGCGGGCTGGCAGGTGTCGGTGCATACCGACAACTCGTACACCAAGGCCCGCATCGAAAGCATCGACGACGCCAAGGTGCGCGCCGACCTCGGTGCCGGCCGCGTCGTGGTCATCACTGGCTTCCAGGGCGTGGACGACGAGGGCAACATCACCACGCTGGGCCGTGGCGGCAGCGACACCTCGGCCGTGGCCATCGCGGCGGCCATGAAGGCCAGCGAGTGCCTGATCTACACCGACGTCGACGGCGTCTACACCACCGACCCGCGCGTCGAGCCTGATGCGCGCCGCCTGACCACCGTGAGCTTCGAAGAGATGCTCGAGATGGCAAGCCTGGGCTCCAAGGTGCTGCAAATCCGCTCGGTGGAATTCGCCGGCAAGTACAAGGTGCCGCTGCGTGTGCTTTCGAGCTTCACGCCATGGGACATCGACATCAATGAAGAGGCCAAGTCCGGCACGCTGATCACTTTCGAGGAAGACGAAAACATGGAACAAGCCGTCGTATCCGGCATCGCATTCAATCGCGACGAAGCCAAGATCTCGGTGCTCGGCGTGCCCGACAAGCCGGGCATCGCGTATCACATCCTCGGTGCCGTGGCGGACGCCAACATCGAGGTCGATGTGATCATCCAGAACCTCAGCAAGGACGGCAAGACCGACTTCAGCTTCACGGTGCATCGCAACGAGTTCGCGCGCACGGTCGAGTTGCTCGAGTCGAAGGTGATGCCTTCGCTGGGTGCCACGGAAATCGTGGGCGACACCAAGATCTGCAAGGTCAGCATCGTGGGCATCGGCATGCGCAGCCACGTGGGTGTGGCGAGCAAGATGTTCCGCGTGTTGAGCGAAGAGGGCATCAACATCCAGATGATCTCGACCAGCGAAATCAAGACCTCGGTCGTGATCGACGAAAAATACATGGAATTGGCCGTGCGCGCGCTGCATAAAGCGTTCGATCTCGACCAACCGAGCGCTTAAGTAATGGCATAATTGCAGCTGCTTTCAGGAACTGTGACCGAGTGGCCGAAGGTGCTCCCCTGCTAAGGGAGTATGGGGTGTAGAGCCTCATCGAGGGTTCGAATCCCTCCGGTTCCGCCAGGATTGGCTTCCTGATCACTTCACGGTGATCAAACAGCCCTTAAAAGCCCCGCCCGTCGGGGCTTTTTTGCGTCTGGGCACAACGTGCGACATCCCGCCGAAAAGACGAGCCGATGGCTTCAGGAGTTCTGCGGTTCGGGCGCGGATGGCGCGATCTTCGGTGCCGCACCCACATGCACCTCGCAAGGATCGCAAGGCACCGAAATCTGCCGCCCGTCGAACCTCACGCGCACATGCGGATAGGTCGTTCCAGTGATCGTGCCGAGGCGGCCTTCGCACACGACGCGATCGCCGCGGTGGAACGACCGGCCGAACCGAAGCCTGATTTGTTCGAAGCTCATTTCAATGACTCCTTGGTGCGCACCCGGTGCTCAGCGCGCCGTGTCGGATTCGAGCGGCGGCCGCACCAGGGTCGCGGCCGTGTCCTGGAGGATCAGCGCGTGATCCGGGTCGTGGCTGAGGTAGGGGCTGGCCAGCAACTGGCCGACCAGTCGGTCGAAGTGGAACCGGACCTTTGCTGGCTCGGGGTGCGCGGCATACAGGGCGCGCAGCATGGAGACAACGGCGCTGGTCTGTGTGGCCAGGACCTCCATCGAACCCAGGCGGCCCGCCGCTTCGAAAACTGCTTGTTGGTCTGTGAGGGGCATTCTGGCCTCCTTTTTGGGGCGTTGGAGACCCAACGGTAAAAGAGGCCTAAAAGATTACTTTGAGCGACTCCCTACCCAAAATGAGGGAGGTTACAGGTCTAGGATGTGACTTATTTCACGAAAATTGATTCACTGGTTGCGAGCAGGGGCTGACCCCAGCAAATCGGCCAGCACGCGCAAGGCGTCCGTTGCAAGGTCCGAAACACGCACGGAGCAGGCGAGCATGAGGTTCAGCGGCAGTCCGAAGTCTTCGATCAGTGTGCCTTCGGGGTCGCGCAGGGCGCCGTCCGGGGTGCGGCCGACCAAGCCTGCCGTCCCGGCGCGCTGCGCGTAGCTCCCTGATGGAACGCCGTAGGCGGCCACTGGAAGACCGAGGGCGACAGCCACGCCGACCTCGAACACCGTGCCCGAATCCGGCTCCAGTCCGCGAAACGGTGCGAGGTTCGCAATGACGCCGTCCGCCGACCGCAGCAGCTTCATGTTTTCCTCGTAGATCCGGCGCGCGGGATCGGAGCCGGTGTCCTTGCCGTCAAACGGCGGCACCGCCGTCATGCCGAGCGCGTCGCACGCCAGGGCCAGCGCGGCAAAGTACTGCGCGGCGTCGGGCCGGAACACGTCGGGGCCGGCGAGATAGACCCGCGGACGCGTGGAAGAGGAGGGCATCTGTCGAGTATGCGACCGCCCCCGGCCAGCGCCAACGGGAAGGGCTGCGGACGGGTCGGTTACTTCTTCATCGCCTTGACTTCGGCCATGCCCTTGCTTTCGTCGGCCTTGGCCTGCTTCACGCACGCCGACTTGGCTTCGCCCTTCTGGTCGTCGCACTTTTCCTTGGCGATGCTGTAGGCGACCTCGACCTTCGCTTCGGCCACCTTGCGGGCGTGGCCGTCGCTGGGCTTCATCTTCTGGTCGAGTTCGGCCTTGGCAATCTTTTCCTTGCCCTTGGCTTCCTCGACGCAGACGTCCTTGGCGTTGTCCTTCATGGCATCGCAGGCGGCGCGGTCGGTCTTGTAGTCGGCCGAGATCTTGTCGCGCGCCGCCTTGAATTCGGCCACGGCCGGATCGACGGGGGCGGGGGGCGGTGAGGTTACTTGCGCTTGCGCCGACACGGCCGTCAGACAGGACACGGCGGCGGCACACATCCACATGAGCTTTCTTTGCATGGTTATCTCCTTGAAGACACCGGCGGTTGCCTCATTGCAACAAGCGCAAGAGAGCCGGCGCCCGAAAACCATCCTAGGAAGCGGCGGCGCCCGGGCGGTAGGACGCCTCGCGAAGCCGCCGTCAGCGCATGCTGACGCTCAGTGGCTTTGCGTTGCAGCGTGCGTGCGCATCTCGCTGCGCAGGGCGCGTTGCCCCGACGCCAGCGCGAGCTCGTAGCTCTCGACCGGGTCGAAGGCGCAGCGAAGGACAGTGGCGTGTGCACCGTCGGTGTCGGTTTCGAGCAGCCGCCAGACAAAGGATCCGGGAGCCGGCTCGTCGATGATGAGTTCGATCGGATGTGTCATGGCCTCACGATGTCCGCACCGGGTGCGCCTGTCTGTAGGCGAAGGCCGAAGGATGCCGGCCTGCGTCGGCGGTGTTGTAGCCTGTCGCCCCATGGATTCCCTCATCGCTGCCTCCGCGCGTGCGCTCGCTGCCGGCGACGCGCTGGGTGCCCTCAAGCGCGTGGCCCTGCGCGACGACCCGCCGGCGCTTGCGCTGCGCGGCATTGCGATGGCCCAACTCGGCGAGCATCCGCGTGCGCGCGCACTGCTGCGACGGGCTGCAAGCGGCTTCGGAACGCACGAAGAACTGGCGCGTGCGCGCTGCGTCGTCGCCGAGGCCGAGGTGGCGCTTGCCATGCGCGACCTGGGCGGCTCGCTGCGCGCGCTGACAGCAGCGGCTGCCACGCTCGAGGCGCGCGACGACCTGGCCAACGCGCTGCAGGCGCGGCTCATCGCGGCGCGCCGGCTGCTGCTGCTCGGCCGGCTCGATGAGGCCGCTGCCGCACTGTCACGGCTTGACGGTCACAGCCTGCCGCCCTCGCTCGCGGCGGTGGCCGAGCTGGCATTGGCGGAACTCGCCTTGCGTTCGCTGCGTACCGGCGCTGCACGGGCGGCGCTCACTCGCGCGCACGACGCAGCTTTGCGCGCACGCGTGCCTGCCTTGCTGGCCGAAGTGACGGAGGCACGGACCTCGCTCGAACGACCCGCCGCAAGGCGCATTGCAGCAGACAGCGAACAGCCCTTGCGTCTGGATGAAGTCGAGGCACTGCTCGCGTCCGATGCGCTCGTCGTCGATGCCTGCCGCCGCGGTGTTGGGGGCGGCGACACCTGGCGCTCGCTTGCACGCAGGCCCGTGCTGTTCTCGCTGGCGCGCGCACTCGCCGCGGCCTGGCCCGGCGATGTCGACCGCGACGCGCTGATCGCCGACGCGTTCCGCACGCGTGACCCCGACGAAACGCACCGCGCACGCCTGCGCGTCGAGATCGGCCGCTTGCGCGCGCTCGTCAAGCCGATGGCGCGCATCGAGGCCACGCCGCAGGGCTTCCGCCTCACGCCGCACGATGCGCGGCCGGTCGTGGTGCTGGCGCCGCCCATCGACGGCGACCAGGCCTCGCTGGTGGCGCTGCTGTCGGACGGCGCGGGCTGGTCGACTTCGGCCCTCGCGCTGGCCCTGGGCGCGAGCCAGCGCACCGTGCAGCGCGCGCTGGCCGAACTCGAGGCCGAGCGGCGCGTGCGTGCCATCGGACAGGCCAGGGCGCGCCGCTGGCTGGCCCCGCCGCTGGCGGGATTCACGACGATCTTGTTACTCCCCGCTGCACTGCCGATTGAATAGAGTCGGGCTCATGCGCTACCCCGTGGCGCACCTACAGGAGCCCCCATGAGCAGCAGCAACAGTCAGAGCAAGAAGGCAGGCAAGGACCGGTTCGAAGGCGCGGCGCAGGCCGCGCAGATCGTGCGCGAATACGGTCCGTTCGACGGCGTGGAGCGCATCCACGGCGTGACGCACGACGGCCACCAGGTGTGGGCCGCAACCGGCGGACAACTGGTCGCGTTCGATCCAGCGAGCGGCGAAGCCACCCGCCGCATCGACGTGGCGTGCGACGCCGGCACCGCCTTCGATGGCACCTGCTTCTATCAGATCGTCGAGGCGCGCATCGACAAGATCGATGCCGCCACCGGCAAGGTGCTGGCGTCGATTCCCGCTCCCGGCAACGGCTCCGATTCCGGCCTCACCTGGGCCGAAGGAAGCCTCTGGGTGGGCGAGTACCGCGACCGCAAGATCCACCAGATCGACCCGGCGACAGGCGCGATCCGCCGCACCATCGAATCGAACCGCTTCGTCACCGGCGTGACCTGGGTCGATGGCGAACTCTGGCACGGCACCTGGGAAGGCGACCAGAGCGACATCCGCCGCATCGACCCCGCGAGCGGCGACGTGATTTCGCGGCTCGAAATGCCCAGCGGCGTCGGCGTGAGCGGCCTCGAGTCCGACGGCGCGGGGCTCTTCTACGCCGGCGACGGCCGGGCCAGCAAGGTCCGTGCGGTGCGCCGCCCGAAGGTCGCCACGGCCTGAACGACACACAAGCCAAGGAGCACACACCATGAACACCACCGTGAATCACCCCGTCGTGACCCCCGACCGCTGGATGGACGCGCGCAAGTCGTTGCTGGCGCGCGAGAAGGAACTGACCCAGCTGCGCGACCGCATCGCCGAGGAGCGCCGCTCGCTGCCGTGGACGCGCGTCGAGAAGGCCTACGTCTTCGACACCCCTCAAGGCCGTCGTTCGCTGGCCGACCTGTTCGAAGACCGCCGCCAGTTGCTGGTGCAGCACTTCATGTTCGGCCCCGACTGGGAGCAGGGCTGCAAGAGTTGCTCTTTTATGGCCGACCATTCCGATGGCATGCGCGTGCACCTCGAACACCGCGACGTCACGCTGCTGGCCGTCTCGCGCGCGCCGCTGGCCCGCATCGAGGCTTTCCGTCGGCGCATGGGCTGGCAGTTCACCTGGGTCTCCTCGCACGACAATGACTTCAACCACGACTTCGGCGTGAGCTTCACGCCCGAAGAAATGGCCAGCGGCGCGGTCGCCTACAACTACGTCAAGCAGCCGTTCCCGAGCGAAGAAGCGCCCGGCGTCAGCGTGTTCTTCAAGGACGATGCGGGCGACGTGTTCCACACCTACTCGACCTACGGCCGCGGCGTGGAAGTGATGATGGGCACCTACCACATGCTCGACCTCGTGCCCCAGGGCCGCGACGAGCACAACCCGTCCTACACGATGGACTGGCTCCGTCACCACGACCGCTATGAACCCGCGCCCGTTGCGGCCGCCGGTGGCTGCTGCCATGCGCCGTCGTGAAGAAGCGCGCGATCTGGCGTGTCGTTGAACGGTCCGCATCATGGCAAGCCTCTGGCCCTGGCTGGCGGTGGCGGGAATGGGCGTCCTGCACGGCCTGAATCCCACCACCGGCTGGATGTTCGCCGCCGCATGGGGCCTGCGCGCGCACGACAAGGCGCAGGCACTGCGGGCCTTGTGGCCGATCGCGGTCGGGCATGTCGCTTCGATCGCGCTCGTGGTCGCCGCGGTGGCCTTCGGCGTGTCCATGGACCGGAGCCTGTTGCAGTGGCTGGCTGGTGGGTTGTTCGGGGTGGCCGCGCTCGTTCACCTGTCGGGTCGATGGCCTGTCATGGCGCGTGTGCCGGCGGGGCATGCGGGGCTGGCGCTGTGGTCTTTCATGATGTCCACCGCACACGGCGCCGGCCTGATGCTGGTGCCGGCGCTGATCCCGCTGTGCATGGGCGATGCGTCGAATGTTGAGATGAGTGGCTCGCTGATGCTGGCCGCCGCAGCCGTCGCGGTCCACACGGCGGCGATGCTCGCCACCACCGGGCTGATGGCGGTCGGTGCCAGTGCGGGCATCGACCGGTTGCGGCGCTTCACACGGCGATCACCCGCGGTGCCGCATTGAACGCGCATGAGCAAGCGCGAAGATCGGATTTTGATCGACCGGCTTGCGGCGCAGCACCCGAAGGCTCTCGATCACGCAGGCCTTCGGGTGCCAGGCATCTTCACTTCCCCGCGCAAGCGGCTCGGCTTTTTCCGCCGTCTGCTCGACGATGCGCGTGCAGGGATTGAACGGTCTCGCGATTGCCGATGTCGTGCACGGTGGGCCTTCTTCAAATGGTCCAACCGGTTGATGCTGTCGCTGGGCGAACCGCAGGAACCCGCTGCCAGCTGGCCTCGGACGACCGCGCGCAGATTTGTTGCGGCGGCAAGTGAGCGGGATCACAGTCGGGCGCGCGGTGTGCCATCGGCTCGGCACGATGAGCCTCATGCACACCGACGCTCCCGGGTACGCAACGACACACCACAGCCGCGCACCCGCGTTGTCCCCGTCTTTCGGCAATCCCTTCGTGCGCTGCCGGTGCGGCCTGGCCTGCCTGGAGCGCATCCATCGGCGACCGTGGATGAAGTTCCTGCCGAGCCTGCGCTTCTATCGCTGCAGCCGTTGCGGCAAGCGGCAGCTGGCGTCCAAGCGCGCAGTGCGCGGCGCGGTCATTGCGCGCAGGAGTTCGCAGTCCGGGCGCTGAGATCCGCGGCAACTCAGGCGCTCTTGGCGCGCAATTGCTTTTCGCGCTCGGCGATCGCCATGTCGCGCGCCGTGTCGTAACCCAGCGTGCGCACCGAGAACGACTTGCTCACGCTGCCTTTGCCCGCCGTGTAGGTGATCGCCACCCAGTACCCCGGATGGCCCGCGCGCGGTGTCTTGAACTGCACGCCGCTGACGCCGCTCGTGTTGTTGCGCCGCACGATCTCCGACTTCGAGCGCTTGCGCGGCAGCGCTGCTTCGTCGACGGGTGCGCGCTTGCGAATGGCTTCCTCGGCGGGGTGCAGCCGCGCGAGGCCGACCATGCGAGCGAGCTGGCGCTGCCGCTCGCCGATGGCTTGCGCGCGCGCCGCGTGGCCCCAGTCGGTGAGTTCGAATTCGGTGCGCAGGACCTCTTCGTGGCCGAGGTAGGTCTTGGCCAGCCAGGCCACGGGCTTGCCTTGCGCGGAGAGCCGGGGAGAGACGCCGGGCGCGCCGGTCTTGTTGTTGCTGCGCAGGGTCTGCGCGCGTTCCCTGCGCGCGATGGGCGGATGCTCCTTCACGATGGTGTCGCGCCAGGCCTGCGCGCGCCGCAGCGCCTGCTGGGGGCCGCCGTAGCTGGCGTGGCCGAAGAGGCGCGTGTAGCGCACGCCGTTTCGCACGAGCGATACCTCGAAGCCCCAGGGGCGCGCAGAGATGCCGTACATGTCGGCGGGGTTCGGAATTCCTTTGGGCATCGTGGCTTGGTACTTCTTCTTGACGGCGAGTTTGAAGGAAGCCGGCGCTTCCCACGGGCGCAGTGAGCGTGGGGTGTCATGGCACTGGGGGGCTGTCGCCGTCCCAGGCGAAAAGCTCGTCGGACAGCGCGCGCGCCTCGGGCGGCAGGCTGCCGAAATCGGTCGAGGCGAAGGTCGGCGGCACGTGCACGCCCTGGTCGTCGCGGCGCACCAGCCCGCGGCTTTCCATGTCGCGCATCGTCTTGTTGACGACCTCGCGCGAGAGCCCCGAGTACGACGCGATCACCGCCTGTGTGATGCGCTTGTCGTAGCCGCCGGTGGCCGCGGGCGCGAGTTGCGTCAACTCGTGCAGCACGCGGCTCACGAGGTTTTCGGACGACAGCGACGAGATGCGGCGCAACTGCCCGCGCACCATGGCGACGCGCTTCATCGCGATCTCCAGCAGGCCCATGGTCACCTCGGGGTAGAGCGCACAGAGCCGGCGCACCGCGGCAATCGGCAGGTGGTAGACCGACGAGGGCAGGGCGGCCACCAGTGTCGAGGTGGCCTGGTAGCTGTTCTCGCCCAGCGAAGGGCCGAGGAAGAAATCGCCACGGCGGATGAAGTCGGTTGTCACGTCGCGGTCGACCGCGCGCAGCAGGCCGGTGGCGACGCAGTAGATGTGGTCGGTGTGCGTGTCCGCCTGCAGCACGATCTCGTTGCGCCGGTACGAATGCAGCGCGCTGCTGCGAATCAGGGCGGCGCGCTCGTCGGGCGGCACGCTGGCGATCAAAGGATGGAGATACATGGCCAGGGGCGTTGCGAGACCAAAAGCAGCTCATGCGCATGCACAAATCCAAGGGCGGCGGTCAAGGCGCTGGACGACGCGGCGCCCCCGAGGCGGCTTGCTGTCGAGCGTCTCTTCGCCGGACCGGGTGGCGACGGGCTGCAGGCAACGGCGCCACGTCAGCCAGGCTGGAGTTGCGTGAAGAGCGTGTCGATCCGGGCCCGTTCCTCGGTGCCTTGCAGACAGCGCTCGCGCAGCCACAGAGCGTCTCCCTGGCGCGCGATGCGCAGGTCGTACACATGGTCGATGTCGTCGACCACGATGTCGGGCGAGCATCGCGTGGCGGGATGGCGATGCGGTTGTGCCGCCCACAGCGCCAGTTCGATCTCGGCGGGGCTCATCGGTCCGCTGTTGCGCAGCGCGATCCAGTCGGCGTGCAGCTGCGGCAGCGCCGCGACGCCTTTCACGACGACCTGCTCGCGCCCGAGCGCCGCGAGCAGGTCGTCGAGCTGCGCGTGGCGGGTTCGCAGCAAGAAGCAGTCGTCGCGCAGGCAGGTGAGGTCGGTGTCGACCACCGGCGAGGGCGGAAACGCCGCGAAGAGCCGGCGCCGGATCTCGCGGCTCACGCCCGCCGCGACCTCCGGGCCGTCGGTTTCGGCAAGCTGCGAAAGGTTGGCAATGAACACCAGCGCACACGCCCGGCCCATTGGCGCGGCGGGAGAAGAAGGCCGCACCGCTTCGGCAGGACGACGCCATGCCGGCAGGCAGGATGCGAGCGCCGCGTGCCATCGTGCGCCGAAAGGTTCGAATTCCGTGAAAAACAAGGCGGTCATTTCATCCCCAGTAGAGAGAGTTCCGGTTGACGTTCGATCCGAAGGGATGCTACGAATCGCGCCCCTTCTCGGCATTCGCTTTCGGGGCGCGGATGTGTCGCGACTCACATTCAGGTGCAATTGCCGGTCAGGCGTCGCGGCTCGCCAGCGGCGAGTGCGAAGGCGGGGTCGTGCGGTGCAAGCTGTGCCGGCGCGATGCGCCGCCCCATCCCTCCAAGGCCCGAAGTGTTATCTCTGTTATCGTTTGTAAAAATTATCCGAGGTCCGCACGGATCTGTCAGGACAAATCGGGGAATTTCCGTCTGTGACCCGCGGTTTTCGGCGTAGCGCCAGCTGCATGGAGGAAGGACGTGCCGCATGGCCGAGACCGACAGTCGCGTTCAGCGCTTCCACACCGGCATGGTGGCGCGCAAGGATCGGTTCGCCTTCTGGGCCGATGAGATCGGTCCGCACGTGGGGCGGCTGGACAGCCCTCAGCGCACCGACTTCCAGCAGGAACTCACCATCGTCGACACGGCCGGGCTGGCGTTCATGCGCGTGCACGGCAGTGGCGCGACCATCGAGCGCAAGGGCCCCAGCCAGTTGATGGGGGCAGAGGTCTTTCCCTATCACCTTCTGATCAAGCTCGATGGCGGCCTTGCCATCAGCGAACAGCGCGGGCGTGTCGAACTTGGCGCCGGCGACATGGTGCTGATCGATTCATGGCAGCCGCTGCGCCTGCGTTCGACCGAGGCCACCAACTCATGGACGCTGGGCCTGTCGCAAGCGATGGTGAGTCGCTGGCTGCCGCACGCGGACCAGTCGACCGACCTGCGGCTGGCCGCCGGCAAGGGGTGGGCCGGAATGCTGTCGGGCTGTCTGCGCGCGCTCGACGTCGAACACCTGTGCAGCATCCAGAGCCTTGCCGAACGCCAGTTGCTGGGAGACCACCTGATGTCGATGCTGTCGTTTGCGCTCGAGCAGAGCAGGCGGGCCGCGCAGCCGGGCGCGCTGGGCGAGCGCGTGTCGCCGCGCGATGGCGAACTGCACGCGCGCATGCGGCGCTGGATTCGCGACCACCACGCCGACACCGAGGTCGACGCACAGAAGCTGGCCGCCCGCTTCAACGTGTCGGTGCGCTACGTGCACAAGGTGTTCGCCAAGTCCGGGCGGGGCATGACCTTCCTCGAAACGCTGCAGGGCGACCGCCTGGACGCGGCAGTCCGGATGCTGCGCAGCCCTGAAGGCGCGCACAAGTACGTCGCACAGGTTGCGTACGACTGCGGCTTTGCCGACCCCGCCTACTTTGGCCTCGTCTTCCGCAAGAAGTACGGGTGCACGCCGCGGACCTTTGCCCTGCAGCAAGGGCAGGTCGCGGAAGGCCGCGCGCAGTTCCTTCGCTGATCCGACTGGCTGCCGGCTTCCCTCCAGCCACCTGTTTTCGGGCACCGCCTTGCGGCCGTGCCCGATTTTCATATTTCTGTTCTTTTTATTGATATCTGTAAATTTTATGACGCATTAAATTATCTTCTTCGGAGATTTCATTGACTCGGAAAGTTGATCATAAGAATTCATCTGTCGTTGGAAATTCGACGAGATTTATTGGTGAAAGGTTGAGCGCTGAAAATTAATTGGATGGCCAGCCCAAAAAAATAGAGATTTATAACGCCGCGGTGCGCAGGGTAATTTTCCATGCTTGAACAAAATCCCCCGCCCATTGCAGTGTTGGGTGCTTCTCCCCGCATGCGATGGCATGCCAGCCGCGCCGTCAAAATGCTGGGTTATGCACCCTTTGCATTTGCCCGCATCGACGAACTGATCGACAAGGTGCCGTCCGGGGGGCATTTCGAAGCACTGCTGGTTTCCATTCCCTCAACGGCCGACGACGTGCAAAAACTCATCGGCCAGGTGCGCGAGACGCTGCGCTACAGCACGCCATTGATCATGAGCGCGCGCAAGCGGCAGATTCGTGGGCTGTCGCTGCTGCACGCGGGCCCCGACGACGCCGTATTGCCGGAGCCATCCACCTTCGAAGAGATGTATTTCATGCTCGAATTCTTCCTGCGATGCCGCAATCGCCCGCGCGTGCCGCGCAGCCTGGAATGGAGGGAATTCAGCCTGTTGTCGCCGTTCGACATGGTGGATGTCGCGGGCACTGAAATTCGCCTGACGCCCATCGAATTCGATCTGGCGGCCGAATTCTTCCGCCACATGAACCGGCCATTGGGCCGCGAGTATCTGGAAATGATCGGGTGGCAAGGCGGCGTGGCCGCCGGTTCGCGCACGCTCGACGCCAACGTGTCGAAGCTGCGCCGCAAGCTCGGCTTGTATGTCGACCAGCCACACGGCCTCTCGCTGCACGCGGTCTGGGGCGTGGGCTACCAGCTCAGCCTGCTGGGCACGCGCGATGCGCCCGCCACCTGGGCCTTCCCGACGGATTTCCGCGTGGCATCGGCGGGGCAGCCGCGGCAGTAGTCGCGCGCGACGGATGCCGCAGCGGTTCAGCGCGCCGGCGGCGTCGGCTGCGCCAGCACCCAGCGCGCGAGGACCTGCGCGTCGGCTTCCGAAACCAGCGACTGGCGCGGCATGATGACGCGGCCCCAGGCGCCGACGCTGCCGTTGCGAATCTTGTCGGCCAGGCGCGCGGGCGCGGACGCGTCGTTGCGGTAGCGCTCGGCAATCTGCGCAAAGCCCGGGCCGACTTGCTTGTGCACGAGGCCGTGGCAGGCCATGCAGGCGTTCTTGCGTGCCAGGTCGACGGCGGTGGGTTGCGCTGGCTGCTGGGCCGCGGCGCCGAAGGATGCGACGGCCAGCAGGCTGGCGAGCGCGAGAAAGTGGGGAGCGGGAAGCCGGGAGGTGCGGGGCATGGAAAGGGAAACCGGAGTGGGACGAAAACTGTACCGTGCCCCGTGGCCGACCCTTTCGCCTCGCCCGAAGCCCCACCCGGAAGCCGTCTCTCATTCGCGACAAGTCGATTCAGTAGTAACTATATGTATGGTTAAATCCCTCGCAACTATCGCGAAGAGGACGAGGGAATCCCATGAAGTTGCTGCTCAGCATGGCGTTGGCCGCCGTGATCCTGGCCGGATGCGCCAGCGCACCGCCGACCGGATCGGGGAACGGCACCGGCCTGTCGTACGTGCCGATGGTCGCCATGGAAGGCGTGGACAAGGCGCGCTACGACAGCGACGTGGCCGACTGCCGCACCGCGGCGACCCGCATCACCGCACGCAGCGAATCGGGCGATGCCATGTGGGCCGCGCTGGGCCTGGGCCTGATCACCGTGCACGGCCAGGGGATCGTTGCCGCCGCTTCGTACACCGGCATCACCGCCGCCGTCATCGACTGGAACAGCCGCCCGAGCGGTGCACTGATTGCCGAGCACCAGCAGATTGCCATCGTCCATTGCATGGCCAAGCGCGGCTACCGCAACCTCGACCCGAACGTGCAGGACACGTTCTACGGCAACACCTTCAACCCCGTGCTCGCGCTCAAGCCGCGGCGCACCGGTGTCGACACCTACAACGTCGAGCGACTGGCCAGGGCTGGCCGCTGCAACCTGCAGCCGCGCGCCGAGATGACGGCCAAGGGGCCGGGCTACGAGAACTACAGCGTGCCGTGCGCAAATGGCGTGGCCTGGGCCGTGCGCTGCGAGTTCGGCAACTGCCGCGTGCTGGCGCAGACACCGATGCGCCCGGCAGGGCCTGTGCGACGCTCCTGAGTCTGCACGCCCGGCTGCCGGCTCACTTCACGACCATGCCCTTGAGGGCGGGGCTGGGCGGCGGGGCCTTCAGCTTCATGTCGCGCAGTGTTTTCACGAGCAGCTGCGCGATCACCATGTTGCGGTGCCGCTTGCTGTTGGCCGGGATCACGTGCCACGGCGCATGCTCGGTCGAGGTGGCGTCGAGCGCGTACTGATAGGCCTTCTGGTAGGCGGCCCACTTGGTGCGCACTTCGAGGTCGCCCATGCTGAATTTCCACTGCTTGCCGGGCGTGTCGATGCGGGCCTGCAGGCGTTCGCGCTGCTCGTCCTTGTCGATGTGGAGCATGCACTTGACGACGACCGTGCCGGTCTCCGTGAGCAGCCGCTCGAAGTCGTTGATCTGCGCGTAGCGGCGGCGCGTCTCGGCTTCGTCGATCCAGCCCTCGACCACGGGCACCAGCACGTCTTCGTAGTGGCTGCGGTTCCACACCATGATCTCGCCGGTGCGCGGCACGACCGCGTGGCAGCGCCAGAGGTAGTCGCGCGCGCGTTCGTCTTCGCTCGGCGCCTTGAAGGCCGACACCCGCACGCCCAGTGGCGAGGTGCGCGAGAACACCCAACGCACCGTGCCGTCCTTGCCACTGGTGTCCATGCCCTGCAGCACCAGCAGCAGCTTGCGCCGGCCTTCGGCGTGCAGCAGGTCCTGCAGCTCGTCGAGTTCGAGCGACATCGCATCGAGCGCGTCGCGCTCGGCCGCCTCGTCGCCCGTGAGAAAGGACGTGTCGTCGGGGTCGATGCGCGAGAGCTTGAACTTGCCGCCGACGCGGTACTTCTTGAACTTGGACATCTGCAGGCGCTCCGTTGAAAAAGAAACGAAGCCCGCAGGGTACGCGAATCAGCGCTGCGGGCGGCCGCGTGAAGGCGGGTGATCGTCATGGCCGTCGCTGCTGTCGTCGATCGACGCGCTCCAGCGGTTGTCCCACTCGGCCTGGTGGCGCACGCCGTCGATCTCGCGCCGGTCGCGCTTGGTCGGGCGGCCTTGCTCGATGGCCAGTGCCGGCTCGCTGCCCATGCGGCGCTGTTCGCGGAAGGCGGCCTGTGCGGCCAGGCTCTCGGGCGTTTCCTCGTACAGCTGCTGGGCCATGGGCGCGGGACCGCGCTGGCCGCTGAGGCCGCGCACGGTCACGGTCCGCGTGAGCGGGCCCATGCGCATCGCGACGGTGTCGCCGGCCTTGACCTCGCGCGAGGCCTTGGCGACGTCGCCGTTCACCTGGATGCGGTTCTTTCCGATCTCGTCCGCGGCCAGCGAACGGGTCTTGAAGAAGCGGGCGGCCCAGAGCCACTTGTCGATGCGCAGACGGTCCATGAAGATCGGAAAAGAAAGGTCAGCCATTGTGGCGCGACCGCGGCAGCCGCACCACGGCGTCGAGCCCGGCCACGGTGCCCCCGGCGGCGGGCGCGGCGCGGTTGTCCAGGCTGATGCGCCCGCCCAGCGCGAGCACGATTTCGCGGCAGATTGCCAGGCCCAGGCCGGAGCCGCTCGAGGTGTCGCCCGCCGCGAACGGCGCGAACAGGCGCTGGCGCAGCTCGCTCGAAATGCCCGGGCCGTCGTCGCGCACGGTGAGCACGGCTTCGTCGCCCTCGGCGCGCACGCTCACCGCGAGCGGCGCACCCACGGGGCTGTGCTTGATCGCGTTGTGCAGCAGGTTGCGCGTGAGCTCCTGCAGCATCCACTGGTGGGCGCGCACGGTCACGGCGTCGTCGGTGGCCAGCTCGAAGTCGAGCGCCTTGTCGGCCACGAGCGGCGACAGGTCGAGCGCGATGTGGCGCACTGCGTCGCCCAGGTCGAGCACTGCCGATTCGGGCTGCTGGCGCAGCTGCTCCACCTTCGCCAGCGACAGCATCTGGTTGGCCAGCGCGGTGGCGCGTTCGACGGTCTGGCTGATCTCGCCGAGCGCCTGCTCGGGCGCGACGTCACCGCGGCGCGCCGACTGCACCTGCGCCTTCAGCACCGCCAGCGGCGTGCGCAGCTGATGGGCGCTGTCGCGCACGAAGCGCTTCTGGTGGTCGAGCAGGCGCTGCAGCCGGCCCATGACCTCGGTGGTGGCGTCGATCAGCGGGCGCAGCTCGGCGGGCGCACCGGGTGCATCGATGGGCGAGAGGTCGTCTTCCGGGCGCCGCTCGATGGCCTCGCCGAGTTCGCGCACGGGCCGTGTGGCGCGCTGCACCACGACCACGGTGACGAGTGCGATCACGCCCATCAGCAGCAGCTGGCGCCAGAGCATGTCGAGCAGCAGCTTGCGCACGAGCGTCTCGCGCAGCTCCAGCGTTTCGGCGACCTGCACCACGGCCATGCCGCGCCCGCGCGCGCTGGCGACGGGCTGCAGCAGCACGGCCACGCGCACCGGCTGATCGCGAAATTCCGCGTCGTAGAAGTCGACCAGTGCCGCATACGCGCCGCGGTCGGGGATGCGGCCGCGCCAGAACGGCAGTTCGGCAAAGCCCGAGACCATCTCGCCATCGAGCGCCGACACGCGATAAAAGAGGCGGCTGCGGTTGTCGGCCTCGAAGGCTTCGAGTGCCGAGTAGGGCACGATCGCGCGCAGCCGCGCCATGTCGTCGTAGCCTTCCACGTCGAGCTGCTCGCCGATGGTCTTGGCCGAGGCCAGCAGCGTGCGGTCGTAGGCGGTGGTGGCGGCCGCCAGGCTCTGGCGGTACAGGCTCACGCTGTTGATCACGACGAACACCGCCACCGGCACCAGGATGCCGAGCAGGAGCCGCGCGCGCAGGGACGACATCATGCGTCGCAGGGCCGCCCTCAAGTCTCGGCCCGCAAGAGATAGCCCAGGCCGCGCATCGTCATCAGCACCGTGCCGGTGCCCACCAGCTTCTTGCGCAGGCGGTACACGACCACTTCGATGGCCTCGTACTGCACCTCGGATTCGCCCGGGAACACCAGCTCGAACAGGCGCTCCTTGGTGACGGCGTGGCCGGGCTTCATCATCAGTGCCTTGAGCAGCGCGAGTTCGCGCGGCGTGACCTCGAGCAGTTCGGCGCGGTGGTAGATGGCACCGTTGTCGGGCTCGAAGCGCAGGCCGCCGACCTCCATCGGATTGATTGCCGCCTCGGGTCCGGCGCTCTGGCTGCGCCGACGCAGCGCGCGGATGCGGGCCTCGAGTTCGTCCAGGTCGAA
Source organism: Variovorax sp. Root473 (assembly GCF_001426505.1). GTDB lineage: Bacteria > Pseudomonadota > Gammaproteobacteria > Burkholderiales > Burkholderiaceae_C > Variovorax. Next base: position 1,796,686 of record NZ_LMEV01000017.1, on the reverse strand, counting down.
GGGCTTGGGCAGGTAGTCGTCCGCGCCGGCGTTCAGGCCCATGATGCGGTCGCCCACGGTGCCGCGCGCGGTCAGCAGCAGCACCGGCGTGCGCAGGCCCTCGGCGCGCGCCTGCGCCAGCACCTGCAGGCCGTCGACGTTCGGCAGGCTCAGGTCGAGCGCGACCACGTCGGGCTCGATGGCGCGCCATTGCGTGAGGGCCTGCGCGCCGTCGCCGCAGATGCGCACGTCGATGTGCCGGCGCCCGAGCGTGCGCTGGAGGGTGAGTTGCATCGAGGGGTCGTCTTCGACGAGCAGCAGCTTCATAGGGCGCGTGATCGGTGGGTCGGTGCTGCTTCGGTGTTTTCCCCAGTCTGGTGGACAGCCAACTGACAGCGCGGCGGCGCATGATAGCGGCTCAGGTCCAAGTCAGGTTCTACCCGTTCCCTCGTTCTCAGGAGACATCCACAATGCGTCGCGATACCTTTTTGAAGTCCTTGGCCGCACTGGCCGCTGCAGGTGCCTTGCCGCTGTCGGCCCGCGCTGCCGGCAACGTCAAGATGATGATCCCCGCCAACCCGGGCGGCGGCTGGGACACCACGGGCCGCGCGCTGGGCAAGGCCCTGACCGACGCCAAGGTGGCCGACACCGTCGCCTACGACAACAAGGGCGGCGCCGCCGGTGCGCTGGGCCTGGCCCAGTTCGTCAACGGCTCCAAGGCCGACCCGAACGCGCTGATGGTCATGGGCTCGGTCATGCTGGGCGGCATCATCACCGGCAAGCCACCGGTCAACCTGTCGCAGGCCACGCCCATTGCACGCCTGACCACCGAATACAACGTGTTCGTGCTGCCGTCGAACTCGCCGTTCAAGACCATGAAGGACGTGGTCGAGCAGCTCAAGAAGGACCCTGGCAGCGTGAAGTGGGGCGGCGGTTCGCGCGGCTCCACCGAGCACATCGCCGCGGCCATGATCGCGCAGAAGGTCGGCGCCGACCCGTCGAAGATCAACTACGTGGCGTTCCGCGGAGGCGGTGAAGCCACCGCCGCCATCCTGGGCGGCAACGTCACCATCGGCGGCAGCGGCTACAGCGAGTTCGCCGAGTACATCGCCGCCGGCAAGATGAAGCCCATTGCCGTCACGTCCGCCCAGCGCCTGCCGGGCATCAACGTGCCCACGCTGAAAGAGCAGGGCATCGACGTCGAGATCGGCAACTGGCGCGGCGTGTACGGTGCGCCCGGCATCTCGGCCGAGCAGCGCAAGGCGCTGACCGACATGGTGCTGGCGGCGCTCAAGAGCACCTCGTGGGCCGAGTCGCTCAAGAAGAACGACTGGACGCCGGCCGTGCTGTCGGGCGACGCGTTCGCCAAGTTCGTCGACGACGACTTCGCCAGCCTGCGCGCCATCATGGCCAAGTCGGGAATGATCTGATATTGGCTCGCCCCCAGGCTGCGCGCACTTCGTGTCGCTTCGCCAACCCCCTGCCGGGGGCAACATCTGAGGCCCGGCAAAGCCGGTTCCTCGGTGTTCCTCGAAGGGGGCAGTTCTCTTTCCCCTGACTGCGGGAGCAAAAAATGACAACTCCAGAATCCTCGGTCTCGCATTCCGCTGAGGCCACGTCCGGCGCGACCCGCTGGCCGCAATACCTTGTCGGCCTGGGCGTGCTGGTGACCGGCGTGGCGCTGGCCTATGGCGCCATCGACATTTCTTCCGAAGCCGGCTACGGCGGCGTCGGCCCCAACTTCCTGCCGTGGATGGTCTCGATCGTCCTGATGGTCTGCGGCGCGTGGATCACCTGGGAGGCGCACAGCGGCGGCTTTCGCGAGCTCGACACACCGTCGGGCGCCGACAAGGCCTATTGGCCCGGCTTCATCTGGGTGGCGGCGGGCCTGCTGCTCAACGCGGCGCTCATCACCACCATCGGCTTCATCCTGAGCTGCGCACTGTGCTATCTGCTCGCCGTGCAGGGCCTGCGCCGCGCCGCGGGTCAGGCCAAGGTCAATGCGCCGGGCACCTGGGTCACCGACTTCGTGACCGGCGTGGCGATTTCGGCGCCGGTCTTCTGGCTGTTCACCAAGTTCCTGGCCATCAGCCTGCCGGGTCTCACCAGCACCGGCTGGATCTGAGCGGAGCCCCGACATGGATATCTTCAATGCACTGATGGCCGGCTTCGCGGCCGCGATCACCCCCATCAACCTGCTGTGGTGCCTCATCGGCTGTGCCCTGGGCACGGCTGTGGGCGTGCTGCCCGGCATCGGCCCCGCGGTGGCGGTGGCGATGCTGCTGCCGATCACCGGCAAGGTCGACATCACGGCCTCGATGATCTTTTTCTCGGGCATCTACTACGGCGCCATGTATGGCGGCTCGACCACCTCGATCCTGCTGAACACCCCCGGCGAAACCGCCAGCATGGTCACGGCGATGGAGGGCAACAAGATGGCCAAGAGCGGTCGCGCGGGCGCAGCCCTCGCCACTGCCGCCATCGGTTCCTTCGTGGCCGGCACCATCGCCACCGTGGTCGTCACGCTGTTCGCACCCTTCGTGGCCGACTACGCGGTGCGGCTCGCGGCACCCGAATACTTCCTGCTGATGCTGCTGGCTTTCACCACGGTGAGCGCGGTGCTTGGCAAGAGCACGCTGCGCGGCATGACGGCGCTGTTCGTCGGCTTGGCCATCGGCTGCGTGGGCCTGGACCAGATCACCGGCCAGGGCCGCTACACCGGCAACATGCCCGAGCTGCTCGACGGCATCGAGATCGTGCTGGTGGCGGTGGGCCTGTTCGCCGTGGCCGAGGTCCTGTACGCCGTCCTGTACGAAGGCCGCGTGGTCGACGCCCAGAACAAGCTGACCCGCGTGCACATGACCGGGCGTGACTGGAAGCGCTCGATTCCCGCCTGGCTGCGCGGCGCGGCCATCGGCACGCCCTTCGGCTGCATTCCGGCCGGCGGCACCGAGATTCCGACCTTCCTGAGCTACGCGACCGAGAAGAAGCTCGCCAAGGACGCCGATGCCAAGGCCGAGTTCGGCACCACCGGCGCCATCGAAGGCGTGGCCGGCCCCGAGGCCGCCAACAACGCCACGGTGACGGCCGCGCTGATCCCGCTGCTCACGCTGGGCATTCCGACGTCGAACACCACGGCCATCATGCTGGGCGCGTTCCAGAACTACGGCATCCAGCCGGGCCCGCAGCTGTTCACGACCTCGGCCGCGCTGGTCTGGGCGCTGATCGCCTCGCTGTACATCGGCAACCTGATGCTGCTGGTGCTCAACCTGCCCATGGTGGGCCTGTGGGTCAAGCTGCTGAAGATCCCGAAGCCGCAGCTGTACGCCGGCATCCTGATCTTCGCGACCGTCGGTGCCTACGGCATGCGCCAGAACACCTTCGACCTGTTCCTGCTGTTCGGCATCGGCCTGCTGGGCGTGGTGATGCGCCGCTTCGACTTCCCGACCGCCCCCGTGGTGGTCGGCATGATCCTCGGCCCGCTCGCCGAAGCCAACCTGCGCAACGCCATCGCGATGGGGCAGGGCAGCCCGGTGGTGTTCTTTCAGCGCCCCGAATCGATCGTCGTGATCATCGCCATCGTCGCCGTTCTGGTGCTGCCGCGCCTGGCCAAGCGCATGAGCGAACGCAAGCTGAAACGGTTGGCGCAGCTGGACGCCTGAGCGCGATAGCTTCCCGAAAAAAATGCCGCAGGCACCAGGTGCCTGCGGCATTTTTCATGGGTCGGGGCTTTCGGGGCCCTTGCAACCTCAGCGCTGCGGCGCCTCCACCAGGTCGTCGTCGATGTGCGGATCGGCCGGCTGACCGCGCAGCTTGCGCACGGTGCGACGAATCCAGTGTTCGATGTCGTCCACGTAGGTGAACACCGCCGGCACTACCAGCAGGCTCAGCACGGTCGAGGTGATCAACCCGCCGATCACCGCCATCGCCATCGGCGAGCGGAAGCTCGAGTCGGCGGCGCCGAAGCCGACGGCGATCGGCAGCATGCCTGCGCCCATGGCGAGGGTGGTCATGATGATGGGCCGCGCCCGCTTGTGGCACGCATCGCGCAGCGCGTCCCAGCGGCTCATGCCGTGGTCGCGGCGCGCCACGATGGCGTACTCCACCAGAAGAATGGAGTTCTTCGTTGCAATGCCCATCAGCATGATCAGGCCGATCAGCGAAGGCATCGACAGTGCCTTCTGCCCGATCAGCAAGCCCACGAACGCGCCACCCAATGCCAGCGGCAGCGCGCACAGAATGGTCACGGGGTGCAGGAAGTCCTTGAACAGCAGCACCAAGACGATGTAGATGCACAGCACGCCCGTGAGCATCGCCAGGCCGAAGCTGGCGAACAGCTCGGTCATCACTTCGGCGTCGCCCACCTCGGCGATGCGCACGCCGGGCGGCAGCTTCTGGATCGAAGGCAGGCCTTCGACGGCCGTCTTGGCGTCGCCCAGGCCCACGCCCGACAGCTCGATCTCGAAGTTGACGTTGCGCGAGCGGTCGTAGCGGTCGATGACGGCCGGGCCGCCTTCCATCGTGAGCGAGGCCACCTGGCTCAGCATGACGGGGCCGCGCGCGCCCGGCACCGACAGGCGCCCGATCAGGTCGAGGTCTTGCCGCGCCGAGTCTTCGAGCTTCACCACGATCGGCACCTGCCGCTGCGCGAGGTTGAGCTTGGCCAGCGCCTGGTCGTAGTCGCCCAGCGTGGCCACGCGCAGCGTCTCGGCGATGGCCGAGCTGGTCACGCCCAGGTCGGCGGCGCGTGCGAAGTCGGGGCGCACGGCGATCTCGGGGCGGATCAGGCTTGCGGTCGAGGTGATGTTGCCCAGGCCGGGGATGGTGCGCAGGTCTTTCTCGACCGCGCCCGCGGCGGCCGACAGCGCGACCGGGTCTTCGCCCGTGAGCACCAGGATGTACTTCTCGCCCGAGCCGCCCAGGCCCACGGTGCTGCGTACGCCGGGCAGGGTTTCGAGCGCGGTGCGGATATCTTTCTCGATCACCTGCTTGCGCGGCCGGTCGCCGCGCGGGTCGAGCTGGATCGTCAGCGTGGCCTTGCGCGTCTCGGGCGTGCCGAAGTTCGCGAACGGGTCGCCGCCGGCGCTGCCGCCCGCCACCGTGGTGTAGACGCTCTTCACATGGTTGATCTGCATCACGCGGCGGCGCGTTTCCTCGGCCGCGGCCGTGGTCTGCGCCAGTGTGGAGCCCGGCGGCAGCGACAGGTAGACCTGCGTCTGCGAGTTGTCGTCGGCCGGGATGAAGCCAGTCTTGAGCAGCGGGATCATCGCCAGCGAGCCGAAGAAGAAGAGGGTGGCCAGCACCATCGTCTTGAAGCGGTGATGCGTGCTCCATGTCACGGCACGCATGTACCAGCGCAGCCAGCCCGGCTCCTTCTCGGCGCCGACGATGGGCTTGAGGATGTAGGCCGCCATCATCGGCGTGAGCACGCGCGCCACCACCAGCGAGGCGAACACCGCGAGCGAGGCGGTCCAGCCGAACTGCTTGAAGAACTTGCCGGCCACGCCGCTCATGAAGGCGGTGGGCAGGAACACCGCGATCAGCGTGAAGGTGGTGGCAATCACTGCCAGACCGATCTCGTCGGCCGCCTCCATGGCCGCCTGGTAGGGCGACTTGCCCATGCGCAGGTGGCGCACGATGTTCTCGACCTCCACGATGGCATCGTCGACCAATATGCCGACCACCAGCGAGAGCGCGAGCAGCGAGATCACGTTGACCGAGAAGCCCAGCAGGTGCATGCCGACGAAGGCCGGAATCACCGACATCGGCAGCGCCACCGCCGAGACGAAGGTGGCGCGCCAGTCGCGCAGGAAGAGCCACACCACGATCACCGCGAGGATGGCGCCCTCGTACAGCAGGTGCAGCGAGCCGTCGTACTCCTCTTCCACCGGGTCGACGAAGTTGAAGGCCTCGGTCAGCTCGATGTCGGGGCGCTGCACGCGCAGATCGGCCAGCGCCTTCTGGATGGCGCGGCCCACTTCCACCTCGCTGGCGCCGCGGCTGCGGGCCACCTCGAAGCCCACCACCGGCTTGCCGTTGAGCAGCGCGGCGGCGCGCGGCTCGGCGATGGTGTCGCTGATGCGCGCCACTTGGTCCAGGCGGATGCGGCGGCCGTCGCTCAGTGCGATCTGCATGTCGGCGAGCTGGTCGGCCGACTGCACGGTGGCCATGGTGCGCACCGGCTGTTCGCTGCCGCCCAGGTCGATGCGTCCGCCCGCGCTTTCGGTCTGCACCTGGCGCAGCTGGCGCGAGATGTCGGCTGCCGACGCGCCCAGTGCCTGCAGCTTGGCCGGGTCGAGGTCGATGTGCACCTGGCGCGTGACGCCGCCCACGCGGTTCACCGCGCCCACGCCGGGCAGCGCGAGCAGCTTCTTGGTGATGTCGTTGTCGACGAACCAGCTCAGCGCCTCGTTGTCCATGCGCGAGGACGCGATGGTGAAGGCCAGCACCGGCTGGGCCGCGAAGTCGAGCTTGGTGACGACCGGGTCGCGCACGTCGGCGGGCAGGTCGGCGCGCACCTTCTGCACGGCCGAGCGCACGTCGTCGACGGCTTCCTGCACGGGCTTTTCGAGGCGGAACTCGACGATCAGCGTGGCGGCGCCGTCCTGCACCTTGGTCGTGATGTGCTTCAGGCCCTGGATGGTGGCGATGGAGTTCTCGAGCTTGCGCGCGACGTCGGTTTCGAGCTGCGACGGCGCGGCGCCGGGCAGCGAGGCCGAGACGGTGACGGTCGGCAGGTCGATGTCCGGGAAGTTCTGCACCTTCATGGCGTTGAACGACAGCAGCCCCCCGAAGGTGAGCAGCACGAACAGCATCACCGCCGGAATGGGGTTGCGTATGGACCAGGCGGAAACGTTCATGGCGTGTCCCTTGTTCTTGCTTATTTAGGAGAAGGCGCGGATGCCGCCGCCTTCGCCGGTGTGGCCGCTGCCGGCGCCGCCGTGGTGGGCATGGCATCCACCACGCGCACCAGGTCCCCGTCGTTGAGGAAGCCCGCACCCTGCACCACGATCTGCACGCCCTCGGGCAGTGCGCTGGTGATTTCCACGCGGTCCTTCAGGCGGCGGCCGGTCTGTACCTTGAGCTGCGCCACGCGGCCATCGGGCAGCAGCGTGAAGACGTTGTTGAAGCCGTCGCGCGGCACGATCGCGCTTTGCGGCACGGTCGGTGCGGAACTGCGGCCCAGCTCGAAGTCGCCGCGCGCGAACATGCCAGCCTTCACGCCGGTGTTTTGCTGCACGTTGGGCAGGTCGACGTAGACCAGCGCCGCGCGCGTCTGCGGATCGACCGTGGGCGCGATGCTGCGCACCTTGCCCTTCACCTGCGCACCGCTGGCGCTGACCACGAAGGCCGGCGTGCCCACGGCGATACGGCCCAGCTCGGCCGAGGTGACTTCGGCGCGCCATTCGAGCCGGCCCTGGCGGATCAGCCGGAACAGCTCGGTGCCGGCGCCGACCACGCTGCCCACGGTGGCGGTGCGCGCGGAGATCACGCCGTCGTCCGGTGCCAGCACCTGCGTGTTGCGACCGCGCACCTGCTGCGCGGCCAGCACGGCCTCGGCCGCCTCGGCGCGCGCCTTGGCGGTCTGCTCGGTGGTCTGGTACTGGTTGATCTGCTGCTGGCTCAGTGCGCCCGTGGCCTGCAGCGTGCGGGCGCGCGCGGCGTTGCCGGCGGCGTCGGCGGCCGAGGCGCGGGCCTCGGCGAGCGAGGCACGTGCCTGCGCGATGTCGGCCTGCACCGTCTCGGGCGAGAACACCGCGAGCACCTGGCCCTTCTTCACGGTGTCGCCCACGTTGACGCGCACCTCGGCCAGCTTCAGGCCGTTCGATTCGGAGCCGATCACCGCCTCTTGCCAGGCCGCGACGTTGCCATTGGCCGCCAGCGTGACGGTCAGTTCGGTGGCCTCGGGCCTGGCGACCGAGACGGTCAGCGCGGGGCGCTGGGCCGGGGTCTTGGCGGCCGATGCGGCCTTGTCGTCGGCCGGCTTGCGCGTGAGCCACAGGCCTGCGGCAACGACGACGATCAGCGCCAGCAGCGCGATGACAAGGGTGGAACGCTTCATTGTTTTCATGGCGACGTCGCGACCTTGGCGGCCGGGGTGGTGGTCATTGGGGACGATGCTTCTGCGGGGCGGCTCCAGCCGCCGCCCATCGAGCGGTACAGCGAAACCCAGGCTTCGGTGCTCTCGCGCTGCAGCGAGACGCGCGCGGTCTGCGCGGCGAACAGCGTGCGCCGCGAATCCTCAAGCTCGAACAGGCTGGCCAGGCCGCTGCTGTAGCGGGCCTGGGTGGCGTCGAACGAGGCCTGGTAGTTCTTCACGGCGGTGTCCGCGTCGGTGCTGCGCGCGGTGGTGGCGTCGAGGTTCACCAGCGCTTCCTCGACCTCGCGCACCGCCTGGCGCACGTTCGCGCGGTAGAGCGACACGGCCTCGGTGTAGCGCGCCTTGGCGGCTTCGGCGTTGGCCGCGCGCGCGCCGCCGTCGAGCAGCGGCACGGTGAGCGACAGCGGGCCGACCGTCCAGGTGTCGAGCGATTCGCGAAAGCCGCTGGTGCGGATCTGCATGCGGCCGATCGAGCCCGACAGCGTGAGCTTTGGGTAGCGCTCGGCCTCGGCCGAGCCCACCTCGGCGCTCGCCGAGGCCACGCCGAGTTCGGCGGCGTACACGTCGGGCCGCTGCGAGAGCGCCTGCGCCGGCACGCTGGCGATGGCGCCGACCACGGGCAGCGCACGCTGCGTGGGCGAGGCCGCAAGCTTCTGCGCCAGCGTGGGCTCGTCGAGCCCGCTGAGCGCGACCAGCGCCTTGCGCTGCACCGCGCACAGGGCGCGCTGTTGCGTGAGGCGGCCGGAGGCATCGGAGGCGCTGGCACGCGCGAGGGCCGCATCGGCCGGCGCCGTGAAGCCGGCGCGCGCCGACAGGTCGTTGAGCCGCGCCGTTTCGCCGCGCGATTTCGCATCCGATTCGGACACGTTCAACTGCAGCTGGCAGGCGCGCTCGGCGAAGTAGGCATTGGCCGTTTCGGCCGCCACGGCGACACGGGCGTCGTGCCACTTGGCGGTGGCGCTGTCCAGCCGTTGCTGGGCCGCGTCGCGGTCGGCGCGCAGGCGGCCGAACAGGTCGATCTCCCACCGGGACTGCAGGCCGGCCTGCAGCGTGGTGACCGGCGCGATGGCGGTGCCCGCGCTGGTGCTGCTGCCGGACGACGGCGCGCCGCCCGATCCGAACGACGAGCCCGAGACGCCGCGGCTGGCCGACACCGTGCCGTCCAGGCTGGGCAGCAGCGCTGCGCCGGCCTGCACGCGCGTGGAACGCGCCTCGGCCACGCGCGCGGCGGCGCTCGCGAGGTTGGGGCTGGCGGTCTCGGCGGCGGCGATCAGCTCGACCAGCAGCGGGTCGTCGAGCTGGCGCCACCAGTCGGCCAGCGCTGTGAGTGAGCCGCCGTGGGGCAGGGGCGCATGCCACTGCGCGGGGAAGGGCGCCTGCACCGTGGCGGGCGGACGCGTGAGGCCGCAGCCTGCCAGGCCAAGGCTCACCGGCAGGCTCAGAACAAGGGCAATTCGTCGGAGTCGTCTCATGGCTTCTTTCTTTGCTCGGCGGCCACCTGGCGGCGGCGTGCGGTTTCGGCCTGGACCAGCGCCATCGCGTAGCCCGTGAGCCGATCGGCCCAGGTGTCGATGGCGCGCGGCGTGCGCAGCAGCGACGGGCGCAGGGCCTCGATGAAATCCTGGCTCACGTACAACTGCATGGGCAGCCCCGTGATCGCGAAGGTCAGGCGGTGGATGTCGTCGTCGGCGCGCGCCACCTGCAGGTGGCGGCACAGCAGCTCGACGATGGCGCGGTGCGGGCCCTTGATGTCGCGTTCCAGTTCCTTGGCCCACTGGCTGGTGGGCTCCAGCATCTCGCGCATGTGCAGCTGGATGCACTGGCGCACGATCTCGCCCTGCTTGAGCGGATCGATCATGGTCGCCATGCAGATGCGCAGCGTGTCCTCGAGCGATTGGCCGGGCATGCTGCAGGCGACCACGAGGTCGTTCGAATCGCTGCCCATCGGCTCGTTGAAGGTGGCGGAGTACAGCCCCTCCTTGTCGCCGAAGTAGTAGCTGATGGCCGACACGTTCACCCCGGCCTCGCGCGCGATCTCGCGGATCGAGGTCTTGGCGAAGCCGTTCTGGGCGAACAGCCGCAGCGCGGTGTGCAGCAGGCGGTGGCGCGCCTCGGCGCCGTCGCTGCGGGGGGCGCGGCGCGGCGGCGGCGTGGGGGCTGGCGTGAGGGGGTCCCGGGCGTTCATCGGCGCGATTAAAGCATGATTGAAATCAAACGATTGATTTACTTAAGGCTTGCTGAAGGCTTTTGTTTTTGGTTGCATGTCGAGGGCTCGGGAGGGGCCGGCGCTGCAGGACAGGGCGTCGCACACAGTACGATCCGCGCATGCCCGTTGCTCCCTCCGCCGCCGCACCGCCACCCGCCTTGCCCCTGGACGCAGAAGGCATCCTCGCGCTCGCCGCGCGCTCGATGTTTCATCTGTTTTCAAGCATCAGCCAGGGCATGTTCCTGGTCGACCGCAGCGGGCGCATCGTCTGGGTGAACGAGGGCTACCGACGTTTCCTGCCGGCGCTGGGTTTTTCGTCCATCGACGAATTCATGGGCCACATGGTCGAGGACGTGATTCCCAACACCATGATGCGCCGCGTGCTCGACACCGGCGAGCCGATCCTCATTGACCTGCTGACCAACAAGGCCGGCACCTTCGTCGTGAGCCGCATCCCGCTGCGCGAGGAGCGCGCAGACGGGGAGGGCCTGGGCAAGGTCATCGGTGCCATCGGCATCGTGCTGTTCGACCAGCCCGAGACCACGCTGCAGCCGCTCATCAGCAAGTTCGCGCTGCTGCAGCGCGACCTCGACGACGCGCGGCGCGAGCTGGCCAGCCAGCGCAACAACCCGCTGTACCAGCACGCACCCGACGGCCAGCGCCGTTCCAAGTACACCTTCGCGAGCTTCATCGGCAGCAGCCCGGCGGCCGTGGAGGTGAAGCGCCACGCGCGCCGCGCCGCGCAGTCCACCAGCCCGGTGTTGTTGCTGGGCGAGACCGGCACCGGCAAGGAGCTGCTGGCGCACGCGATCCACGCGTCGTCCACGCGCGCCAAGGGCCAGTTCGTCAGCGTCAACATCGCGGCCGTGCCCGACACGCTGCTCGAGGCCGAGTTCTTCGGCTTCGCCCCCGGCGCCTTCACTGGCGCCGACAAGCGGGGGCGCGAAGGCAAGTTCAAGCTGGCCGACGGCGGCAGCCTGTTCCTCGACGAGATCGGCGACATGCCGCTGGGCCTGCAGGCCAAGCTGTTGCGCGCGCTGCAGGAAGGCGAGATCGAACCGCTGGGCTCCAACAAGCTGATTCCCTTCGACGCCCGCGTGATCGCCGCCACCTCGCGCGACCTGCCCGAGCTGGTGCGCCGCGGCCTGTTCCGCGAAGACCTGTACTACCGCCTCAACGTGCTGCCGCTGCGCGTGCCGCCGCTGCGCGAGCGGCGCAGCGACATCCCGGCGCTGGTCGAGGCACTGGGCGAAGACATGGCGCTGCGCAGCGGCGAGGCCCCACCCGAGCTCACGCCCGACGCGCTCGCGCTGCTGGCCGGCCAGCACTGGCGCGGCAACATCCGCGAGCTGCGCAACGTGCTGGAGCAGGTGACGATGCGCAGCGACTCGCAGCGCATCGACGCGGCGCAGCTCGAACGCATCCTGCGCGAGGCGGGGCTGGACCAGATCGAGGCGCCCGATACTTCGCACAGCCTGCGCGATGTCGACCAGGAGGCGGAACTGCTGCGGCCACTGTCGCAGCAGGTGGCCGAGCTGGAGCGCAAGGCGATTGCTGCCGCGCTTGAAAACACCGGAGGCAACAAGCTCGCGACCTCGCGGCTGCTGGGCATTTCGCGCGCCACGTTGTACGAGCGCATGACGGGGATGGGCCTCTCATGAGCGTGAAAGCACTGCGTTCCACCTTCGGCCCGAACTGCCATTGGTGCGGCCTGCCGATGGACTTCGACGAGCCACACGGGCGGCCCGAGTCGGCCACCATCGAACACCTGCTCGACGCCACGATGGGCGGCGTGCGCCAGCAGAAGCACCGGCGCCTCGCGCACGCGGTGTGCAACCACACGCGCAACCAGCTGCGGCTGAAGGCCGAACGCGAGTTCGAAAGCTGGCTCGCGGCGCGCCGCGACTCTGCTGGGAAACCCTGACTGATCAACAGACAGTTGTCTGAAAACAAGACAACGCAAATGCACTGAAATCAGGCGAAACGGGTGATGCCCGAATGAGGAAGCCTTTGTTATCAATGGCTTAGGCGGGTGGCACGAACTGTGCAATATTCAGTCACCTTTATCAGGAGACAAGACATGCACCGTCGCCACCTCATCGCACTGGCCGCCCTCGGCGCCACAGCCGCCACCCTGCCCGCCTGGGCCCAATCGAACGAGATCCGCATCGCCCACGTCTACAGCAAGACTGGCGCGCTGGAGGCCTACGGCAAGCAGACGCAGACCGGCCTGATGATGGGCCTGAACTACGCCACCGGCGGCACGATGATGGTCAACGGCAAGAAGCTCGTGGTCCTCGAGAAGGACGACCAGGGCAAGCCGGACCTGGGCAAGTCGCTGCTGGCCGCCGCGTACTCCGACGACAAGGCCGCGCTCGCGGTCGGCCCGACCGCGTCGGGCGTGGCGCTCGCCATGCTGCCGGTGGCCGAGGAATACAAGAAGATCCTGATCGTCGAGCCCGCCGTGGCCGACTCGATCACCGGCGACAAGTGGAACAAGTACATCTTCCGCACCGGCCGCAACTCCAGCCAGGACGCCATCTCCAATGCCGTGGCCATCGACAAGGCCGGCGTCACCGTCGCCACGCTCGCACAGGACAACGCCTTCGGCCGCGACGGCGTGAAGGCCTTCGGCGCCGCGCTGAAGAAAGCCAAGCTCGCGCACGAGGAGTACCTGCCGCCCGCCACCACCGACTTCACGGCCGGTGCGCAGCGCCTGATCGACAAGCTGAAGGACCAGCCGGGCCGCAAGATCATCTGGATCGTCTGGGCCGGCGCGGGCAACCCGTTCAAGATCGTCGACCTCGACCTGAAGCGCTACGGCATCGAGATCGCCACCGGCGGCAACATCCTGCCGGCCATGGCAGCCTACAAGTCGCTGCCGGGCATGGAAGGCGCGGCCTACTATTACTTCGGCATCCCGAAGAACCCGGTGAACGAGGCGATGGTCGCGGCCCACTACAAGGAATTCAAGACGCCGCCGGACTTCTTCACGGCCGGCGGTTTCTCGGCCGCGATGGCGGTGGTGACGGCGCTGAAGAAGACGGGCGGCGACACCAACACCAACAAGCTCATCAGCACGATGGAAGGCATGAGCTTCGACACGCCCAAGGGCAAGATGACCTTCCGCAAGGAAGACCACCAGGCGATGCAGTCGATGTACCACTTCAAGATCAAGGCCGACCCCGCGTTCGCGTGGGGCGTGCCGGAGCTGGTGCACGAGATCAAGCCTGAAGAGATGGACATCCCCATCAAAAATAAGCGCTGACCACGGCGCTGATCGCCCCTGAACCCGCGGCGCGCATGCAGGCGCCGCCCCCTTTTCGCCCCGGATGGCCGCCGGGCGAAGCGCCAGCCTGCGTCCGCGCCAGCTGTCGCGCTCCTCGGTCGATTCGTCAGTCTGCAAGCAAGCGTTCGATACATAAACCAATAGGAGACAGCGATGCCAGCGATGCGAAGGAATGCGATGTGGAAGGGGTTTGCCGCAGCAGCGGTGATCATGGCGGCGGCGCAGGCCGCCACAGGGGCCGTGCCGCTGCCGGCGCTCGGCGCCAACCCGGCGGAGGTGAGCGTGTCCGGCCTGTCGGCCGGCGGCTTCATGGCGGTGCAACTGCACGTGGCGTATTCGGCCACCTTCAAGCGCGGCGCGGGCGTGGTCGCTGGCGGTCCGTACTACTGCGCCGAAGGCTCGGTGCTCAACGCCACCGGGCGCTGCATGACGCACAGCACCAGCATCCCGGTCTCCACGCTCGTGAGCACCACCAACAGCTGGGCCGCCAGCGGCGTGATCGACCCGGTGTCGAACCTCAGCAACTCCAAGGTCTACCTGTTCTCGGGCACTTCGGACAACACCGTCAAGCAGCCGGTGATGGACGACCTGAAGACCTATTACCAGAGCTTCGTGCCGGCCGCCAACACGGTCTACAAGAACAACCTCGGCGCGGGCCATGCGATGGTCACCGACGACTACGGCGGCGCCTGCAGCACCACCGCGTCGCCGTACATCAACAACTGCGGCTTCGACCTCGCGGGCGAGATCCTCACGCAGCTGTACGGTCCGCTGAACCCGCGCAACAACGGCGCGCTGGGCGGCACCTTCACCGAGTTCAACCAGTCGGAGTTCGTCACCGGCCACGGCGTGGCAGCCACTGGCTGGCTCTACGTGCCGCAGGCCTGCACCACCACCTCGTGCCGCGTGCACCTGGTGCTGCACGGCTGCAAGCAGAACTACACCGACGTGAGCGACCAGTACGTCAAGAAGACGGGCTACAACCGCTGGGCCGACACCAACAACATCATCCTGGTCTACCCGCAGACCAGCACCGCGGCGACCAACAGCTGCTGGGACTGGTGGGGCTACGACAGTGCCAACTACGCCAAGAAGTCGGGCCCGCAGATGGCCGCCATGAAGGCCATGATCGACCGCGTCACCGGTTCGGCCGGCGGCGGCGGGCTGCCGGCGCCCACCGGCGTGGGCACCTCGGGCGCGACCAGCAGCAGCATGGTGATCGGCTGGGCCGGCGTCTCGGGCGCCAGTGGTTACAACGTGTACCGCGGCGGCAGCAAGGTCAACGCCTCGCCGGTGACGGGCACCAGCTACACCGACACCGGCCTGGCCGCGTCGACCAGCTACAGCTGGACCGTGGCCGCGCTGAACGCGAGCAACGTCGAAGGCGCGATGTCGGCGGCTGCCACGGGCGCGACCACGGCGGGGTCGGGCGGCGGCGGGGGCACGTGCTACACCGCGAGCAACTACACGCACACCATCGCCGGGCGCGCCTATGCGCTGTGGGGCCTGACCTATGCCAACGGCTCCGGCCAGTCGATGGGCCTGTGGAACATCTACGCCATGACCACGCTGAAGCAGACGGGCACCAACTACTACGTGATCGGCACCTGTTGAGGCCGTTCACCCTGCACTGATTTTTCGATTCGCAAGGACCTTTCCACAATGCTTGAGACCCGGGATCTGACCATCCGCTTCGGAGGGCACGTGGCCGTCAACAGCGTGAGCTGCGCATTCGCGCCAGGCACGCTGACGGCCATCGTCGGCCCCAACGGGGCGGGCAAGACCACTTACTTCAACCTGATCTCCGGGCAGCTCAAGGCCACGGCCGGCTCGGTGTCGCTCGACGGGCAACCGTTGTCGCACCTGTCGCCGTCGGCGCGCACCCACGCCGGGCTGGGGCGCGCGTTCCAGCTCACCAACCTGTTCCCCAACCTCACGGTGCTGGAGAACGTGCGGCTCGCCGTGCAGGCCACGCGTGCCGGCGCGCACCGCCACGGGCTCAACCTGTGGAGCATCTGGAGCGATCACAAGGCGCTGACCGAGCGCGCGGAGCAGATCCTGGCCGACGTGGCCCTGGCGCCGCGCGCGCACGCCACGGTGGCCAGCCTGCCGCACGGCGACCAGCGCAAGCTCGAGGTGGCGCTCTTGATGGCGCTCGAACCCAAGGTCTTCATGTTCGACGAGCCCACGGCCGGCATGCACGCGGCCGAGGCGCCCGTCATCCTCGACCTGATCCGCAAGCTCAAGCAGGACAAGACCAAGACCATCCTGCTGGTCGAACACAAGATGGACGTGGTGCGCGAACTCGCGGACCGCATCATCGTGCTGCACAACGGCACGCTCGTGGCCGACGGCGAACCGGCCGAGGTGATCGCCTCGCCGGTCGTGCAGGAGGCCTACCTGGGCATCGCGAAGGAGGCCGCATGAGCGCCGACAACCTGTTGACCCTGGAAGGCGTGCAGACGCACATCGGGGCGTACCACATCCTGCACGGCGTCGACCTGGCCGTGCCCAGGGGCCAGCTCACCATGCTGCTGGGCCGCAACGGCGCGGGCAAGACCACCACGCTGCGCACCATCATGGGCCTGTGGCCTGCGTCGCAGGGCAGGGTGCAGTTCGACGGCAAGGACATCACGGCACTGCACACGCCGCAGATCGCCGAGCTCGGCGTGGCCTACGTGCCCGAGAACATGGGCATCTTTTCCGACCTCACGGTCAAGGAGAACATGGTGCTGGCCGCGCGCGGCGCGAAGAATGCCGACGCCATCGACGACACGCGCCTGAAGTGGATCTTCAAGCTCTTTCCCGCAGTCGAGAAGTTCTGGAACCACCCGGCCGGCAAGCTGTCGGGCGGACAGAAGCAGATGCTGGCCGTGTCGCGCGCCATCGTCGAGCCACGCCAGCTGCTCATCATCGACGAGCCCAGCAAGGGCCTGGCGCCCGTGATGATCAACAACATGATCGAGGCCTTCGGCGAGCTCAAGGCGAGCGGCGTGACGATCCTGCTGGTCGAACAGAACATCCACTTCGCCCAGCGCCTGGGCGACACCGTCGCGGTGATGGACAACGGCCGCGTGGTGCACAGCGGCTCGATGGCCGCGTTCTCCGCCGACGCGCAACTGCAGCAATCGCTGCTCGGACTCGCCCTATGAAACTCGACCTCGACTGGAAGCCCCTGCTTCTTGCCCCCATCCTCGCGCTCGTCGCGCTGCCGCTCACGGGCTCGTTCTCGACCTGGCTCACGCTCACCGTCGCGGGCCTGGCGATGGGCATGATCATCTTCATCATCGCCTCGGGCCTCACGCTGGTGTTCGGCCTGATGGACGTGCTCAACTTCGGCCACGGCGTGTTCATTGCGCTGGGCGCCTTCGTGGCCAGCAGCGTGCTCGGCCTCATGGGCGACTGGACCGGCTCGGGCGAGCTGTGGCGCAACCTCGTGGCCGTGTTCCCGGCCATGCTGGCGGCGATGGCGGTGGCCGGCGCCGTCGGCCTGGCCTTCGAGCGCTTCATCGTGCGGCCGGTGTACGGCCAGCACCTGAAGCAGATCCTCATCACGATGGGCGGCATGATCATCGGCGAGGAGCTCATCAAGGTGATCTGGGGCCCGGCGCAGATTCCGCTGCCGCTGCCCGAGGCGCTGCGCGGTTCGCTGCTGGTGGGCGATGCGGCCATCAGCAAGTACCGCCTGCTCGCGGTGGCCGTGGGCGTGGTGGTGTTCGGCGTGCTCGCCTGGACGCTGGGGCGCACCAAGATCGGCCTGCTCATTCGCGCCGGCGTGCAGGACCGCGAAATGGTCGAGTCGCTGGGCTACCGCATCGGGCGCCTGTTCGTGGGCGTGTTCGTGGTGGGCAGCGCGCTGGCCGGCCTGGGTGGCGTGATGTGGGGCCTGTTCCAGCAGAACCTCGTGCCGCAGATGGGCGCGCAGGTCAACGTGCTGATCTTCATCGTGATCATCATCGGCGGGCTGGGCTCGACCGGCGGTGCGCTGCTGGGTGCGCTGCTGGTGGGGCTGATGACCAACTACATCGGTTTCCTGCTGCCCACGCTCACGCAGTTCGCGAGCATCTTCCTCATGGTGGCCGTGCTGCTGTGGCGCCCGCAGGGCGTGTACCCCGTGGCGAACCGTTGAGGAGAAAGCCGTCATGTTCCTGAAACGACTTCTCTCCAACGACATGCCGAAGAGCCGCCTGCTGGCGCTGCTGCTGGTGGCGCTGTTCCTGGCGCTGGCGTTCGCGCCGTTCCTGTTTCCCGGCGTCAAGGCGCTCAGCGTCGCGGCCAAGATCCTGGTGTTCGTGGTGCTCGTGGCCAGCTTCGACTTGCTGTTGGGTTACACCGGCATCGTGAGCTTCGCGCACACGATGTTCTTCGGCATCGGGGCCTACGGCATTGCCATCTCTGCGTCGCGGCTCGGGCCGAACTGGGGCGCGGTGCTGGTCGGGCTGGGCGCTTCGCTGGCCATCTCGCTCATGCTTTCGCTGGCCATCGGTTTGTTCTCGCTGCGGGTGCGCGCGATCTTCTTCGCGATGATCACGCTGGCCGTGGCCTCGGCGTTCCAGACGCTGGCCTCGCAGCTGTCGGACTTCACGGGCGGCGAGGACGGCCTGACCTTCAAGCTGCCCGAGCTGATCTCGCCGAGCTTCGAGTTCGCCGAAGAGCCGTTCCTCGGTGTCTCGCTCGACGGGCGCCTGCTGTGCTACTACCTGCTCTTCGTGGCGGCGGTGGTGCTCGTGCTGGCAATGCTGCGCATCGTGAACTCGCCCTTCGGCCGCGTGCTGCAGGCGATCCGCGAGAACGAGTTCCGCGCCGAGGCGATCGGCTACCGCGTGGTGGTGTACCGCACCACGGCCGCCGTGCTATCGGCGCTGTTCGCCACGCTGGCCGGCGCGATGCTGGCCATCTGGCTGCGCTACAACGGCCCCGACACCTCGCTGAGCTTCGAGATCATGATCGACGTGCTGCTCATCGTCGTGATCGGCGGCATGGGCACGATCTACGGCGCGGCCATCGGCGCGGTGTTGTTCGTGGTGGCGCAGAGCTACCTGCAGGACCTGCTGCGCCTGGGCAACGAGGCCGCCAGCGGCCTGCCTTGGCTCGCGGCGCTGCTGTCGCCCGACCGCTGGCTGCTGTGGCTGGGCGTGCTGTTCGTGCTGTCGGTCTACTACTTCCCGACCGGCATCGTCGGCAAGCTGCGGGCGAGGGCAGCGAAATGAGCGACGGCAACAACAACAGCACCATGACGCCGACATCGCACTACGCGCAACTCGCAGGCCGTGAAATCCATTGGCTCGATTGGGGCGCGGCCAACGCCCCCGTCGTCATCGCCTGGCACGGCCTGGCGCGCACCAGCCGCGACATGGACGAGCTGGCGCAGCACTTCGCCGCGCGGGGTTTCCGCGTGATCTGCCCCGACACCCTCGGTCGTGGCCTGAGCCAATGGAGTCCTGCGCCCGACGACGAATACACGCTCGCGTTCTACGCAAGGCTGGCCAATGCGCTGTGCGACGAGCTGCGGCTGGGCCGCGTGCACTGGGTGGGCACCTCGATGGGTGGCGCGATCGGCACGGTCTGCGCCTCGGGCCTGTTCGAGCCGCGCATGAAGGCGCGCATCGCCAGCCTCACGCTGAACGACAACGCGCCGCAGCTCGCGCAGGCCGCCATCGAGCGCATCCGTGCCTATGCCGGCGACCCGCCGGCCTTTGCCACGGTGGCCGAGCTCGAGGCCTTCTTCCGCACGGTCTACAAGCCCTACGGCTGGCTCAGCGACGCGCAGTGGCGCCGCCTGACCGAAAGCTCCACGCGCCGCCTGGCCGACGGCCGCGTCACGCCGCACTACGACCCGGCCATGGTCAAGCAGTTCAGCGCGCACGACAACGACTACCTGATCTGGCCGCACTACGACGCCATCGAGGCGCCGGTGTTGTGCCTGCGCGGTGCCGAGTCCGACCTCGTGCTGCCTGAAGTGATCGACGAGATGCACCGGCGCGGGCCGGGCGCGGCAGGGCGCCTGCAGGTGATCGAGGTGCAGGGCTGCGGCCACGCGCCCGCGCTCAACGTGGCGGAACAACTGGACCCGATCGAAGGGTTTATTCGCGCGGCCGGTCGTTGAAGGCGCGGCCGGATCACAATCCGGCCGACTTCAACTCCAAGATCACCTCGCCATGGCCCTCTCGATGTACGACCTGTCCGTGCCGGTTTTCACCCGCGGACTCGGCCAACTCACTCATTTGCTCGACAAGGGCCTTGCGCACGCGAAGGCGCAGGGCATCGACCCGGCGACGCTGGTCGATGCGCGGCTGGCGCCCGACATGCTCACTCTGGCCGGCCAGATCCAGCGCGCGAGCGACGCCTCGAAGCTGGGCACGGCGCGCATCGCGGGCATTACCGCGCCGAGCTTTCCCGACGAGGAAAAGACCTGGGACGACCTGCTGGCGCGCATCGTGAAGACGCAGGATTTCCTGGCGACCGTGGACCGCGCGCTCATCGACGGCCAGGAAGAACGCCCTGTGACCATCAAGGCGCGCGAAGGCGAGGCGCACTTCACGGCGCAGCGCTACCTGCTGCAGTTCGCGCTGCCGAACTTCTTCTTCCATGTGACCACCGCCTACGACGTGCTGCGCCACAAGGGCGTGCCCGTTGGCAAGATGGATTACCTCGGCAAGTTCTGATCTTTCTTCACGGACGCGGTGACGTCGTCGGCCAACCCGCCAGGTTGCGTTCGGCGATGCCCGCAAGCGCGGTGATCCACGCCGGGCTGTCGTTGAGGCAGGGGATGTAGCTGAAGCGCTCGCCGCCTACGTGCAGGAAGGCTTCGCGGCCTTCCATTGCAATCTCTTCGAGCGTTTCGAGGCAGTCGGCCGGAAACCCCGGGCACACCACGTCGACGTGCTTCACGCCGCTCGCGGCGAGTTCGCGCAGCGTCGGCTCGGTGTAGGGTTCGAGCCATCTGGCGCGGCCGAAGCGCGACTGGAAGGTGGTGCGGTACTGCGCGGGCGCAAGGCCCAGCCGCGCGGCGAGCAGTCGCGCGGTCTCCAGGCACTGCGCTTCGTAGGGATCGCCGAGCGCGATGTTGCGCGCGGGAATGCCGTGAAAGCTCATCACCAGCAGTTCTCCGCGGCCTTCGGTTTTCCAGTGCGCCTCGATGCCCTGGGCCAGCGCCTCGATGTAGGCAGGATCGTCGTGGTATTGGTTGACGAAACGGAACTCGGGCAAGCGGCGTTGGTGGCGGCTCCACGCGTTGACCGCGTCGATCACGCTGGCGGTGGTGGTGGCCGAATACTGCGGGTAGGCCTGCAGCACCAGCACGCGCGTGGCGCCCTCGGCCTGCAAGGCATCGAGCCGCGAAGCGATCGACGGGTTGGCGTAGCGCATCGCATCGCGCACCGTCACGCGGTGGCCGCGCTCGCCGAGCCAGCCGGCCAGCAGCGTGGCCTGTTTCTGCGTCCAGACCTTGAGCGGCGAGCCCTCGGGCAACCAGATGCTCGCGTACTTCGCAGCCGACTTCGCGGGCCGCGTGCGCAGGATGATGCCGTGCAGGATCAGCGCCCACAGCACCCTGGGAATCTCGACCACGCGTGGGTCGCCCAGGAATTCCGCGAGGTAAGGGCGCACGGCCGCAGCGGTGGGCGCGTCGGGCGAGCCGAGGTTGCACCAGAGCACGGCGGTGCGGTCGTTCTGGCTGTTGTTGCGGTCTGAGGACGTGAGAGGCATGCGATATTCTCGGGCATGGCTTCCGCTTCCCCCGCGCCCCTCGGCGCCACGCCGCTCGACATCTCGCGCATTTCGGCGATCACGCTCGACCTCGACGACACGCTGTGGCCGATCTGGCCGACCATCGAACGCGCCGAGCGCGTGCTGCACGAATGGCTGCTGCGCGAGGCGCCCAAGACGGCCTCGCTGCTGCTCACACCGGGCGTGCTGCGCGAACTGCGCGAAGCCACCGCCAAGGAGCGCTCCGATCTCGCGCACGACCTGAGCGCGCTGCGCCGCGAGTCGATCCGCACGGCGCTCGTGCGCGCAGGCGAAGACCCGGCGCTGGCCGATCCGGCCTTCGATGCCTTCTTTGAAGAGCGCCAGCGCGTCACGCTGTACGACGACGCGCTGCCGGCGCTGAAGTGGCTCAGCGAGCGCTACCCGCTGGTGGCGGTGTCGAACGGCAACGCCGACATCCACAAGACCGGCGTGGGCCGGTGGTTTCGCACCGCCTTCAATGCGCGCGCCTTCGGCAGCGGCAAGCCGCACGCGCCGATCTTCCGCGCAGCGGCGGCCTCGGTCGGCCTGCTGCCGAAAGACGTGCTGCACGTGGGCGACGATGCCGCGCTCGACGTCGTGGGCGCGCTCAACGCCGGCATGCAGGCCGCATGGCTGGTGCGCGACGAGCGCCCGTGGGAACACGGCGCGCGCCCGCAGCTGATCGTGCCCAACCTGCACGCGCTGTGCATTGCGCTGGGCGCCTGAAGGTCAGCGGAACATCGGCCGGAAGAAGCTGCGCTCGTAGCTGACGATGCAGCGCGTTTCTTCCGCGTACTTGAAGGCGGCCTGGCAGTCGGCGTCGTTCATCGAATCGGCGCGGTAGGTTTCATACGCGGCCAGGCTCGGAAAGCTGAACATTGCGAGCGCGACGTTGTTCGCACCTTCGGACGGCAGGAAGTAGCCGTGATGCTGGCCACCGAACTTCTCCACCAGCGGAATCCAGAGCTTGCCGTAGTGCTCGAATTCCTTGAGCTTGAACGGGTCGACGATGTAGCGCAGGTAGCAGGTGATCATGGGTGACGGGGGTCTAGGGACTATCGGCACGGCCTCAGCGGCGCGTGGCTGCCCGGACTATAGTTTTGCGGCCGCTTCCTTTGGCTGCTTTCTTCATCGCGCCCGCGCGAATTTCCTCTCATGCATCTTTCCACCTGGCTCCTCTTTTGCGGCGTGACACTTGTCGTGGTCTTCACGCCCGGCCCGGCCGTGCTGCTCGCGGTCTCGAACGCCATTGCCGTCGGCCCGCGCCGCGCCATGATCAGTTCATTGGGCAATGCCTGCGGCCTGTTCCTGGTGTCGGCCGCCGCGATGGGCGGGCTGGGCGTGGTGCTCAGCACCTCCGCCACGGCCTTCATGGTGTTGAAGGGAGCGGGCGCGGGTTACCTCGTGTACCTGGGCATCCGGCAGTGGCGCAGCCGCACGAGCGTGTTCGCCGCGCTGCAGTCTTCGGGTGCGCCGTCGCCTTCGCGTTCCGCGCGCCGGTTGTTCGGACATGGTGTGACGGTGGCGCTGACCAACCCGAAGGGCATCCTGTTCTTCTCGGCGCTGTTCCCGCAGTTCCTCACGCACGACGCGCCGATCCTCACGCAGTTCGCCGTGCTCACGACGACGTTCGCTCTCGCGTCGGTGCTGGCGCATGGCTCGTACGTGCTGCTGGCGCGCCTGCTGAAGAAGCAGTTCGCGAACCCGAAGCGCGCGCAACTCTTCAACCGCGTGTCGGGCGGCGCCTTCGTGTTGCTGGGCCTGAGCCTGCTGCGCCTGCGCAACAAGACGGCCTGAGTCGGCCGTCGCTTTTCAGTCGAGCCCGAAGCGCTCGCGCAGCGCCGCGCAGAAGTCGGCGGTGCCGCTGAGCGAAAGCGTGAGGGTGTCCAGGCGCGGGTTGTCTTCCCGCGCGTGCTGCACGTCGCAGTCCCACATCGCGCCTTCGTCGAGCGCGCCGCGCGCACCGGGAAAGGTGGCTTCGGCCCACGCCAGCACCAGCGCGATCTCGGCTTCCACCTCGGGCGTGCGCTCGGGCGGCGTCGAGGCCATGGCGTCGAAGGTGCCGTGGTCTTCGGTGTCTTCGCTGTAGTCGAAATCGAGGTAGCGCAGGGTCGTGGTCATGAGGTCACGGTGTGGCCAGCGAGCGCGCGACGGCCAGTCCGTTGAGGACGGCACCTTCGAGCGTGGCGGGATAGGGGCCTTCGGTGTAGTCGCCGCAGGCCTGCAGCCCCGGCGCGATGGCGGCCGGCGGGCGTGCCAGGCCGGGCGTGCAGGCGAAGGTGGCGCGCTTCTCGACCACGGTCTGGATCGGGGTGAGCCCCGGCTGGCCGAGCTGCGTGCCGGCCTGGGCGAGCACCTGTTTCTCGAGCGTCTCGCGCGGCGTTTCGTTGGCGCTCACGACGAAGGCGAGCACGCCTTCTGGTCCGCCGAGCTGGCCGCGGTCGAACACGAACTGGGCCGGCGCACTGCCCGGCTGGCTGCGCAGCGCGAGCATCGGCTCGGCGAGCGGCGCCGCGCCGCGCACGTAGACCGTGGCAATCGCCTCGAAGCGNCGGGAAGGCCGGTGGCGCGCGCGAGCCGAGCCGCGTCCCAGGGCGCGCCGGCGAGCACGGCCTGGTCGAAGCGTTCGTCGTCGACGCGCCACCGGTCGCCTTCAGGTGCGATGGCGCGCACGCGGTGGCCGATGCGCGTGGTGGCGCCGTGCCGCGCGAGCCAGGCCAGCGCGGCATCGGGCAGCAAAACGCCAAGGTCGACGCGCGGCAGCAGCAGGTCGGCTCCGCCGCGCCCGCTGAACAGCGCGTCGTGCAGCACGCGCAGGAACACCTGGCCGCTGGATTGCGACACGGGCGTGTTGAGCGCCGAGACGCACAGCGGCTCGATCAGCTCCTGCATGACGCGCGGCGTGAGGCCGGTGCACAGCGTGGCGACGCTCGTGCCGGGGGCGCAGCGAAAGCCCGCGAGGCGCCAGCGCACGGCGGTGGCAAGCAGCGCAGCCTTGTCGCGCCAGGTCCAGCCGCGCGCCGTGAAGATGCCGATCAGCAGATCCAGCGGCGGCGGCTTGCCCGCAGGCAGTTGCAGCCCGCCGCCATCGGCAAAGCGCAGCGAGAGCGGCAGGCGCTGAAGGGCGGTTTCGACATCCACGCCCACGTCGCGCATGAGCGCCAGCGTGGCGGTGTAGGCGCCGATCAGGATGTGCTGCCCGTTGTCCAGCGCCATGCCGTGCATGTGATCGACGCGACGCGCGCGCCCGCCGGCCATCGGCGCGGCTTCGAACAGGGTGACGGCGTGGCCGAGGTGCGTGGCCTCGACGGCGCAGGCGAGGCCGGCCCAGCCGGCGCCGATGACGGCGAGCCTCATGGGCGCGAAGGGTGGGGCGTCATATCCGCCCGAGCGCCTGGACCTTCCAGGCCAGCCACAGCTTGCGCACCGGCGTCAGGCTGATGCGCTGGTTGAGCACCTGGAAGTCGTCGCGCTCGATCTCGCGCAGCAGCGTGCGGTAGATGCTGGCCATCATCAGGCCGGGCTTCTGCGTGCGGCGGTCGGCCAGCGGGAGCAGGGCCAGGGCCTCGTCATAGGCGGCATGGGCGCGCTGGGCCTGGAACTTCATGAGCGCGACAAAGCGATCGGAGTGCACGCGGTTCAGGATCTCGTGCGCCTTCACGTCGAACTGCTGCAACTCGTTGACCGGCAGGTAGATGCGGCCGCGCAGCGCGTCTTCGCCGACGTCGCGCAGGATGTTGGTCAGCTGCAGCGCCAGGCCGAGCTTGTGGGCGTAGGCGGTGGTCTGCGGATCGGTCTGGCCGAAGATGCGCGCCGCGACTTCGCCGACCACGCCGGCCACCAGCTGGCAGTAGCGCGCGAGGCCGGGAAAGTCGAGGTACCGGGTCTGGTCCAGGTCCATCTGGCAGCCGTCGATCACCTCGTTCAGCTGGCGCGCCTCGATGCCGTACGCCGCGGCGTGCGGCATGAGCGCCTGCATGACCGGATGGCGCGGCGTGCCGGCAAACGACTGGGCCACCTCGGTGCGCCACCACGCGAGCTTGGTGGCGGCCACGCCGGGGTCGGAGACCTCGTCGACCACGTCGTCGACCTCGCGGCAGAAGGCATAGAACGCCGTGATCGCGGCGCGCCGAGGCTTGGGCAGGAACAGGAAGGCGTAATAGAAACTGCTGCCCGAAGCGGCGGCCTTGTCTTGCACGTATTGCTCGGGATTCATCGGGGAGGCGCTGCTTTCATGGGCCGTGATTGTCTCCGCATCCGCCATGCTTTCCAGAGCAGCAGGGGCGCATCGGCCTTGCCGACGGTGGGGCGCTGCGTGAAGGTGTCGAAGCCCAGGTCCTCGATCTTGTCCAGGATGCGCAGGCCGCCCTGCACGACCAGGCGCAGCTCCCAGCCCACGCGGCCCGGCAGGCGGTGCACGAGCGGGGCGCCCTCGGTCATGAGCTCGCGCGCCCAGAAGGCCACCACCGCGATCAGGTTGATCGCTTCCTGCGGCGGCGGTGCCGGCGACATCGGCTCGAAGACCTTGAAATGCTCCGGCGTCAGGCCGCGCCGATCGCAATCGGTGCGCGGAAAGTAGAAGCGCCCGCGCGGCAGGTCGACGCTCGGGTCCTGCCAGAAGTTGATGAGCTGCAGCGCGCTGCAGATGGCGTCGCTCTGGGCCAGTGCCTGCGCGTCGGTCACGCCGTACAGGTGCAGCAGCAGCCGGCCGACCGGGTTGGCGGAGCGGCGGCAGTAGTCGAGCAGCTCGGCGCGGTCGGCATAGGTGCCTCGGTCGCGGGTCTTCTCGATGTCCTGCATGAAGGCGCTGAGCAGGTCGGCGAGCAGGTCTTCGGGCAGGCGGTACTGGGCGATGGCCCCGGCCAGCGGTCCGAACACATGGGGCCAGCGCGAGCCGGGCAGCGCTTGGCCGCGTGCGGCGGCGGCCAGTTCCTCGCGGTAGGCGCGCAGCTCGGCCAGGCGTGCATCGGGCGAGGCGTCGCCTTCATCGGCGATGTCGTCGGCGGTGCGCGCGAAGTGGTAGATCGCGGCGATCGGCGGGCGCAGGTGCGGTGGGCACAGCCACGAGGCCACGGGGAAGTTCTCGTAATGGGCCGGCGCAGCGGCGTGGGGGGGAGTGGCGGACACGCCACGATTGTCCGCGACGTCATGTTCACGTTCGATGCCGGCGGCATCGCCGCTTTCCATTTCTCTTTCGCCCATGACGATGAAAGCAATGACGGCCGCTTTTGGGCTGCGGACGCAGGGCCTGGCAGCATCTGTTCAACTGACCCGCGGGTCATTGACACTGTTTAACGTTTACCCTAGATTACTAACCGGTGGGTCATTAATGGCCCGGTTCCTCTCTTCTTGGGTGTCTCATGACCGCCTCCGTCGCCTCATTCCGTGCCCGCAGCGCCGCCTGGCTGCTGCTTCCCGCCATCTTCATAGCCGGCTGTTCGCCGAAACCGCCTGCCCAGGAGCCCGTGAGGGCGGTCAAGTTCGTGACCGTCGGTACCAGCGACTACGACGCCCAGCCCGAGTTCTCGGCCGAGGTGCGGGCCCGGGTCGAATCGCGCCTGGGCTTCCGGGTGGCGGGCAAGATCATCCGCCGCCAGGCCGAACTCGGCCAGCACGTGCAGGCCGGCCAGGTGCTGGCCCAGCTCGATCCGCAGGACTACCGCCTGGCCGCCGAGGCCGCCCGCGCCCAGCAGGCTGCCGCATTGACCAACCGCGATCTCGCGGCGGCCGACCTCAAGCGCTACACCGAGCTGCGATCGCAGAACTTCATCAGCGGCGCGGAACTGGAACGCCGCGAAACCACCTGGAAGGCCGCGCAGGCGCAGCTTGAACAGGCGCAGGCGCAACTGGCCTCGCAAGGCAACCAGGCCAGCTACACGACGCTCTTGGCCGACGTGGCGGGTGTCATCACGGCCATCGAGGCCGAGCCGGGCCAGGTGGTGCAGGCCGGCACGCCGGTCGTGCGCATCGCCCAGGACGGCGCGCGCGACGTGGTGTTCGCGGTGCCTGAAGACCGCGCCTCGCTGATCAAGCCCGGTTCGCCGGTCGCGGTGCGCGGCTGGTCCGGCGGCGAGGTGCTGCAGGGCCAGGTGCGCGAGGTGGCGGCCAGTGCCGACGCGGTCACGCGCACCTACTCGGTCAAGGTGTCGATCGATGCCGCGACCTCGCCGGCGCTGGGCGCCACCGTCTACGCCAGGCCGCAGGCCCTGGCCCGCACCGACGTCGCGGTGATCAAGCTGCCGACCAGCGCGCTGCGCAAGGAAGGCAAGGGCTCGGCAGTCTGGGTGCTCGAGAAAGACAGCATGACCGTGCGCTCGCAGCCGGTGCAGGTGGTCACGGCCGACGGCAATGAAGCCGTGATCGGCTCGGGCCTGGCGCCCGGCATGATGGTCGTGGCCGCGGGCGTGCACGTGCTGTCGCCCGGGCAGAAGGTCACGGTCTACCAGTCGAAGGAGGCCATGGCGGCTGCCGCCAACGGCCAGCAACAGGCGAAGGCGCGGCAGCAGGCCGTCGAGGCCGTGGCCGCGACGAAGAAGGAGATCGCAACGGGTGCCGCCAAATGACGGAAGGCCCCGCAACTCCCGCGCGCCCTGAAACGCCAGGGCACAAACCCGCCGGCTTCAATCTCTCCAGATGGGCGCTGGACCACGCGCCGCTCACGCGCTACCTGATGGTGGTACTGATGGTGCTGGGCGCGTTCGCGTACTTCCAGCTCGGCCAGGACGAAGACCCGCCGTTCACCTTCCGTGCGATGGTCGTGCGCACCTACTGGCCGGGCGCGACCGCGCAGCAGGTGGCCGAGCAGGTCACCGACAGGCTGGAGCGCACGCTGCAGGAGGCGCCGTACGCCGACAAGATCCGCAGCTACTCGAAGCCCGGCGAGTCGCAGATCATTTTCCAGATCAAGGATTCGTCGAAGTCCACCGAGGTCGCCAACGTCTGGTACACGGTGCGCAAGAAGATCGGCGACATGCGCGCCACCTTGCCCGCAGGCGTGCAGGGGCCGTTCTTCAATGACGATTTCGGCGACGTCTACGGCGTGATCTACGCGCTGGAAAGCGAAGGCTTCAGCTATGCCGAACTCAAGACGCTGGCCGACGACGTGCGCCAGCAGCTGCTGCGCGTGAAGGACGTGGCCAAGGTCGACCAGTTCGGCGTGCAGGACGAAAAGGTCTTCATCGAGATCTCGCAGAAGCGCCTGGCCCAGCTGGGGCTCGACTTCAATGCGGTGCTGCAGCAGCTCGGCTCGCAGAACGCAGTCGAGAGCGCCGGCACGATCCAGTCGCCGCTCGACGTGGTGCAGGTGCGCGTGGGCGGTCAGTTCACCAGCGTCGAACAGCTGCGCGACATGCCGATCCGCGGCAGTTCGGGCAACCAGATCAAGCTCGGCGACATCGCCGAGATCCGCCGCGGTTATGTCGATCCGCCGGCCGTCAAGGTGCACCACCAGGGCAAGGAAGTGATCGCGCTCGGCGTGTCGATGGCCAAGGGCGGCGACATCATCGCGCTGGGCAAGGCGCTGAAGGCGACCACCGCCACCATCGACCAGCGCCTGCCGGCCGGCGTGAAGCTGGCGCAGGTGCAGGACCAGCCGGTGTCGGTGGCCAGTTCGGTCAACGAGTTCGTCGGCGTGCTCATCGAGGCCGTGGCCATCGTGCTGGCCGTGAGCATCATCGCGCTGGGCCTGCACAAGGGCGGGCGCTTCGGCTGGTACATCGACATGCGCCCGGGGCTGGTGGTCGCGATCACCATTCCGCTGGTGCTGGCCGTGACCTTCCTGGCCATGAACTACTTCGGCATCGGGCTGCACAAGATATCGCTGGGGTCGCTGATCATTGCGCTCGGCCTGCTGGTGGACGACGCGATCATCGCGGTCGAGATGATGGTGCGGAAGATGGAGGAGGGCTACGACAAGGTCCGCGCCGCCACTTTCGCCTACGACGTGACAGCCAAGCCGATGCTCACGGGCACGCTCATCACGGCGGCGGGCTTCCTGCCGATCGGCATCGCCAAGTCGGTGACGGGCGAATACACCTTCGCGATCTTCGCGGTCACGGTGATTGCGCTGGTGCTGTCGTGGATCGTGTCGGTGTACTTCGTGCCGTACCTGGGCACCTTGCTGCTCAAGGTGAAGCCGCACGACCCCGACGCGCCGCCGCACGAGCTGTTCGACACGCCGTTTTACAACCGCTTCCGCCGGGCGGTGAACTGGTGCGTGCAGCACCGCTGGCTGACCATTGGCGCCACCGTGCTGATCTTTGCGCTGGGCATCGTCGGCATGGGCAAGGTGCAGCAGCAGTTCTTCCCCGATTCGAGCCGGCCGGAGATCATGGTGGACCTCTGGTTCCCCGAGGGAACCTCGTTCGCCGCGAACGAAGAGGTGGCCAAGCGCGTCGAGCAGCGCATGATGAAGGAAGAGGGCGTGAAGACCGTCAGCACCTGGATCGGTTCCGGCGTGCCGCGCTTCTACCTGCCGCTGGACCAGGTGTTCCCGCAGACCAACGTGTCGCAGCTCATCGTGCTGGCCCAGGACCTGAAGGTGCGCGAGCGTCTGCGACTGCGCCTGCCCGCGGTGCTTGCCGAAGAATTTCCCGAGGTGCGCGGCCGCGTCAAGCTGCTGCCCAACGGCCCGCCGGTGCCGTATCCGGTGCAGTTCCGCGTCGTCGGCACCGAGCCCGGCCAGCTGCGTGAGCGCGCCGACGAGGTGAAGGCCGTGCTGCGCGAGAACACGAACCTCATCGGCGTGAACGACAACTGGAACGAGTCGGTGAAGGTGATCCGCCTCGAGATCGATCAGGCCAAGGCGCGCGCGCTCGGCGTGACGAGCCAGGCCATCGCCCAGGCCTCGCGCACCATGTTCAGCGGCACCACGGTGGGCCAGTACCGCGAGAACGACCTGCTGATCGACATCGTGCTGCGCCAGTCGGCCGATGAGCGCGAGGCGATTTCGGACATCGGCAATGCCTACATCCCGACCAGCACCGGCCGTTCGATTCCGCTCACGCAGATCGCCCGTCCGGTGTTCACCTGGGAGCCCGGCGTGATGTGGCGCGAGAACCGCGACTACGCGATCACCGTGCAGGGTGACGTGGTGGAAGGCCTGCAGGGCGCCACCGTGACCGAGCAGCTGCTGCCGAAGCTGCGTCAACTCGAAGCCGGCTGGCATGCGGCCGGGCAGGGCGGCTACCGCATCGAGGTGGCGGGCGCGGTCGAGGAAAGCAGCAAGGGATCGGCCTCCATCGTGGCGGGCGTGCCGATCATGCTGTTCCTGGTGTTCACGCTCCTGATGCTGCAGCTGCACAGCTTCAGCCGCTCGCTGCTGGTGTTCATCACCGGCCCGATGGGCATCGCCGGCGTGGCGGCGGCGCTGCTGCTGCTGAACCGGCCTTTCGGCTTCGTGGCGCTGCTCGGCGTGATCGCGCTGATGGGCATGATCCAGCGCAACGCCGTGATCCTGATCGACCAGATCGAGCTCGACCGCGCCGCCGGCGTCCCGGCCTGGGACGCGATCGTCGAGTCGGCCGTGAGGCGCCTTCGCCCCATCGTGCTGACCGCCGCCGCGGCGGTGCTGGCGATGATTCCGCTGTCGCGCAGCGTGTTCTGGGGGCCAATGGCCGTGGCCATCATGGGCGGGCTGATCGTTGCCACCGTGCTGACCTTGCTGGCGCTGCCGGCGATGTATGCGGCGGCCTTCCGCATCAAGCGGGAGCCGCAGGTCGCCTGAAAAAGCGACCGTTTCAGCGCAGTCCGCTGCGCTTGTGCAAGAGTGGGTGAAATCCCCGAAAGGGCGAAGCCGGAAGGCCCTCATTCTTGCGTTTAAAATGCGCGGTTGACCGATTTCAGGCGGACGGTCTTGGGCCAGCGGTTTTCCGCAGCGCCGAGGCCGTCCGCCTTTGCATTCACCTGAAATTTGGCATCGCGCGGGTGGCGAAATTGGTAGACGCACCAGGTTTAGGTCCTGACGTTCGCAAGAACGTGCCGGTTCGAGTCCGGCCCCGCGCACCAGCCACACCCCTCACAAGGAAGACACCATGACCGTGAACGTTGAAACTCTCGAGAAGCTCGAACGCAAGATCACGCTGACCCTGCCGGTCGGCACCATCCAGTCCGAAGTCGATTCGCGCCTCAAGAAGCTCGCGCGCACCGTCAAGATGGACGGCTTCCGTCCCGGCAAGGTGCCGATGAACGTCGTGGCCCAGCGCTACGGCTACTCGGTGCACTACGAAGTCATGAACGACAAGGTCGGCGAGGCCTTCTCGCAAGCGGCGAACGAAGCCAAGCTGCGTGTTGCCGGCCAGCCCCGCATCACCGAGAAGGAAGAGTCGCCCGAGGGCCAGCTCGCCTTCGACGCGGTCTTCGAAGTGTTCCCCGAAGTCAAGATCAACGACCTGTCGGGCGCTGAAGTCGAGAAGCTGTCGGCCGAAGTCGGCGACGAAGCCATCGACAAGACGCTGGACATCCTGCGCAAGCAACGCCGCACCTTCGCCCAGCGCGCCCAGGACGCCGTGGCCGAAGACAACGACCGCGTAACGGTCGACTTCGAAGGCAAGATCGACGGCGAGCCCTTCCAGGGCGGCAAGGCCGAAGACTTCCAGTTCGTGGTCGGCGAAGGCCAGATGCTCAAGGAATTCGAAGACGCCGTGCGCGGCATGAAGTCCGGTGACAGCCGCACCTTCCCGCTGTCGTTCCCCGCCGACTACCACGGCAAGGACGTGGCCGGCAAGCAAGCCGACTTCATGGTCACCGTGAAGAAGATCGAAGCCTCGCACCTGCCCGAAGTCAACGAACAGCTCGCCAAGTCGCTCGGCATCGCCGAAGCCACCGTGGAAGGCCTGCGCGCCGACATCAAGCGCAACCTCGAGCGCGAAGTGAAGTTCCGCCTGCTGGCCCGCAACAAGAACGCCGTGATGGACGCCCTGGTGGCCAACGCCGAACTCGACCTGCCCAACGCCAGCGTGCAGTCGGAAGTCGCCCGCATGATCGAAGGCGCCCGCGCCGAGCTCAAGCAGCGCGGCATCAAGGACGCCGACAAGGCCCCGATTCCCGAGGAAGTGTTCCGCCCGCAAGCCGAGCGCCGCGTGCGCCTGGGCCTGGTGGTCGCCGAGCTGGTGCGTGCCAACGAACTGCAGGCCAAGCCCGAGCAGATCAAGGCCCACATCGACGAGCTCGCCGCCAGCTACGAGAAGCCGCAAGACGTCGTGCGTTGGTACTTCAGCGACAACAACCGCCTGGCGGAAGTCGAAGCCGTGGTCATCGAGAACAACGTGACCGACTTCGTGCTGGCCAAGGCCAAGGTCAACGAAAAGTCGGTGTCGTTCGACGAACTGATGGCGCAGCAGCAGTAAGCTGGTTTCCGTCGCTGCATGCAGCAACGCCGATGGGGCTTGTGCTTTGCGGCACGAGCCCCATTTCACTCAGGCGTACAGTTCAATCAGAGCGAACGAATCCATTTTCCGGAGAGCAAATTCATGAGCGCACAGGAAACCCAGGCCCTCGGCATGATCCCGATGGTCGTCGAGCAGTCGGGCCGCGGCGAGCGGTCGTATGACATCTACTCGCGTCTCCTCAAGGAACGCATCATCTTCCTGGTGGGCGAGGTCAACGACCAGACCGCCAACCTCGTGGTGGCCCAGCTGCTGTTCCTCGAGAGCGAGAACCCGGACAAGGACATTTCGTTCTACATCAACTCCCCGGGCGGCAGCGTGAGCGCCGGCATGGCGATCTACGACACCATGCAGTTCATCAAGCCGTCGGTGTCGACCATGTGCCTGGGCTTCGCGGCCAGCATGGGCGCCTTCCTGCTGGCGGCCGGCGAGAAGGGCAAGCGGTTCTCGCTGCCCAATTCGAAGATCATGATTCACCAGGTGCTCGGCGGCGCTCGCGGCCAGGCCACCGACATCGAGATCCATGCGCGCGACATCCTGCGCACCAAGGACCAGATGAACCGCATCCTGGCCGAGCGCACTGGCCAGCCGCTGGAAAAGGTCAAGGCCGACACCGAGCGCGACTACTTCCTGACCGCTGACGAGGCCAAGGATTACGGCCTGGTCGACCAGGTCGTCGCCCAGCGCGGTTAAAGCCGCCCGGCGCCTCGGGCGCCCAAAAGGCAAAAACGGCGTTTTCCACACGGGAAACGCCNAAAAAAAGGCACCTCCAGCGAAAAAACGCTTTATTGCTCGTTCTGCGGCAAGAGCCAGCATGAGGTCAAGAAGCTGATCGCGGGCCCTTCGGTCTTCATCTGCGACGAATGCATCGACCTGTGCAACGAGATCATCCGCGACGAACTGCCAGCCGGTGAGGAAGCGCGCGACGCGCGCAGCGACCTGCCCACGCCGCTGGAGATCAAGACCAACCTCGACAACTACGTGATCGGCCAGGAGCCGGCCAAGCGCATGCTGTCGGTGGCGGTCTACAACCACTACAAGCGCCTGCGCCACAAGGAAAAGAACACCAAGGGCGACGAGGTCGAGCTCAGCAAGAGCAACATCCTCTTGATCGGCCCCACGGGTTCGGGCAAGACGCTGCTGGCGCAAACGCTTGCGCGCATGCTCGACGTGCCCTTCGTGATGGCCGACGCGACCACGCTGACCGAAGCCGGCTACGTGGGCGAAGACGTCGAAAACATCATCCAGAAGCTGCTGCAAAGCTGCAACTACGAGGTCGAGCGCGCCCAGCGTGGCATCGTCTACATCGACGAAATCGACAAGATCTCGCGCAAGTCCGACAACCCCTCGATCACCCGCGACGTGTCGGGCGAGGGCGTGCAGCAGGCGCTGCTCAAGCTCATCGAAGGCACCATGGCCAGCGTGCCACCCCAGGGCGGGCGCAAGCACCCGAACCAGGACTTCCTGCAGATCGACACGACCAACATCCTGTTCATCTGCGGCGGCGCCTTTGCCGGCTTGGAGAAGGTCATCGAAAACCGCACCGAGGCCTCGGGTATCGGCTTCGGCGCCGCAGTGAAGAGCAAGGCCCAGCGCAGCATCACCGAGGTGTTCCGCGAAGTCGAGCCCGAAGACCTGATCAAGTTCGGCCTGATCCCCGAACTGGTGGGCCGCATGCCCGTGGTCGCCTCGCTGGCCGAACTGAGTGAAGACGCGCTGGTGCAGATCCTGACCGAGCCCAAGAATGCGGTGGTGAAGCAGTTCACCAAGCTGCTGCAGATGGAGGGCGTGGACCTCGAAATCCGTCCCGCGGCGCTCAAGGCGATCGCACGCAAGGCGCTGGCCCGCAAGACCGGTGCGCGCGGCCTGCGCTCGATCCTTGAACAGTCGCTGATCGACACCATGTTCGAATTGCCGAACGCGACCAATGTCGACAAGGTGGTGGTCGAGGAATCGACCATCGACGAAAACAAGCCCCCGCTGCTCGTGTACCGCGAAACGGCGAAAAAGGCCTAAAGGACAAGGACGCTCATGTCTGGTCATACCCCATTGCCCCCCGAAGCCCTCGACCTGCCGCTGCTGCCGCTGCGCGACGTCGTGGTGTTTCCCCACATGGTGATCCCGCTCTTCGTGGGTCGCCCCAAGAGCATCAAGGCGCTCGAACTGGCGATGGAGGCCGAGCGCCGCATCATGCTCGTGGCCCAGAAGGCCGCTGCCAAGGACGAGCCCTCGGTCGAGGACATGTTCGAGGTCGGCTGCGTCTCGACCATCCTGCAGATGCTCAAGCTGCCCGACGGCACCGTGAAGGTGCTGGTCGAAGGCCAGCAGCGCGCCCGCGTGAACCGCATCGATGACGGCGAGACCCATTTCTCGGCCAACGTGACGCCCGTCGAGGCGCCCGAAGGCGGCGAGAAGGGCACCGAGGTCGAGGCGCTGCGCCGCGCGGTGATGCAGCAGTTCGACCAGTACGTCAAACTGAACAAGAAGATTCCGCCCGAGATCCTGACCTCGATCTCGAGCATCGACGATGCTGGCCGCCTGGCCGACACCATCGCCGCCCACCTGCCGCTCAAGCTGGACAACAAGCAGGCCGTGCTCGACCTCGACGACGTCAAGGCGCGCCTGGAAAACCTGTTCGGCCAGCTCGAACGCGAAGTCGACATCCTGAACGTCGACAAGAAGATCCGTGGCCGCGTGAAGCGCCAGATGGAGAAGAACCAGCGCGACTTCTACCTCAACGAGCAGGTCAAGGCCATCCAGAAGGAGCTCGGCGAAGGCGAAGAGGGCGCGGACATCGAGGAGATCGAGAAGAAGATCAAGCTCGCCAAGATGTCCAAGGAAGGCCTGAAGAAGGCCGAGGGCGAGCTCAAGAAGCTCAAGCTCATGTCGCCCATGTCGGCCGAAGCCACCGTGGTGCGCAACTACATCGACGTGCTCATCGGCTTGCCGTGGAGCAAGAAGACCAAGATCAAGCACGACCTGGCCAATGCCGAGGCGGTGCTCAACGCCGACCACTACGGCCTCGAGAAGGTCAAGGACCGCATCCTTGAATACCTCGCGGTGCAGCAGCGCGTCGACAAGGTAAAGGCACCCATCCTGTGCCTCGTGGGCCCACCGGGCGTCGGCAAGACCTCGCTGGGGCAGTCGATCGCCAAGGCGACCGGCCGCAAGTACACCCGCATGGCGCTGGGCGGCATGCGCGACGAAGCCGAGATCCGCGGCCACCGCCGCACCTACATCGGCGCGCTGCCGGGCAAGGTGCTGCAGGGCCTGAGCAAGATCGGCACGCGCAACCCGCTATTCCTGCTCGACGAAATCGACAAGCTGGGCACGGACTTCCGTGGCGACCCGTCGAGCGCGCTGCTCGAAGTGCTCGACCCTGAGCAGAACCACACCTTCGGCGACCACTACGTGGAAGTCGACTTCGACTTGAGCGACGTCATGTTCGTCGCCACCTCGAATTCGATGAACATCCCGCCGGCGCTGCTGGACCGCATGGAAGTCATCCGCCTCTCGGGCTACACCGAGGACGAGAAGACCAACATCGCGATCAAGTACCTGCTGCCCAAGCAGATGAAGAACAACGGCGTGAAGGACGACGAACTGGCCGTCACCGAAGCCGCCGTGCGCGACATCGTGCGCTACTACACACGTGAAGCCGGCGTGCGCTCGCTGGAGCGCGAGCTCTCCAAGATCTGCCGCAAGGTGGTGAAGGGCCTGCTGCTCAAGCAACTCACGCCCAAGGTCACGGTCGACGGCGAGAACCTCAACGAGTTCCTCGGCGTGCGCAAGTACAGCTTCGGCCTCGCCGAGAAGCAGAACCAGGTCGGCCAGGTGGTCGGCCTTGCGTGGACCGAAGTCGGCGGCGATCTGCTGACGATCGAAGCGGTCACCATGCCCGGCAAGGGCGTGATCAGCCGCACCGGTTCGCTCGGCGACGTGATGAAGGAGTCGGTTGAAGCTGCGCGCACCGTGGTGCGCAGCCGCTCGCGCCGCCTGGGCATCAAGGACGAGGTGTTCGAGAAGCGCGACATCCACATCCACGTGCCCGACGGCGCCACGCCGAAGGACGGCCCGAGCGCGGGCGCGGCGATGACGACGGCCTTCGTGTCGGCACTGACGGGCATCCCGGTGCGTGCCGATGTCGCGATGACCGGCGAGATCACGCTGCGTGGCGAAGTTACCGCGATCGGTGGCCTGAAGGAAAAACTGCTGGCCGCACTGCGCGGTGGCATCAAGACCGTGCTGATTCCGGAAGAGAACGCCAAGGATCTGCAGGACATTCCCGAGAACGTGAAGAACGGCCTCGAGATCGTGCCGGTGAAATGGATCGACAAGGTGCTCGAGATCGCACTCGAGAAGATGCCCGAGCCGCTGTCCGACGAAGAGGTGGCCGCTTCGGCTGCTGCGGTGGCCGAACTGGCCAAACAGCGTGCTGCGGCGCCGGCTTCCGAAGGCTCGGTCAAGCATTGATCGATTGATTGCAGAACTTGTGAAGCCTCAAAAAACTGGTATATAATTTGAGGCTCGAAACGCGGGAATAGCTCAGTTGGTAGAGCGCAACCTTGCCAAGGTTGAGGTCGAGAGTTCGAGACTCTTTTCCCGCTCCAGTTTTGAAAAAGGGAAGCAAGCAGCTTCCCTTTTTTTCGCAGTTCGATTTCGTTATTCAGCGTGGCGCGATAGCAAAGCGGTTATGCAACGGATTGCAAATCCGTCTAGCCCGGTTCGACTCCGGGTCGCGCCTCCACCTTCTCGTTCAGACCGATCGACTTCGATACGCAAGCCCCGCCAACCGACGTTGCCGGGGCTTGTTTCATTTGGGTTATCGTCGATGTTCAACCCAAGGCCCGGATGGTGAAATTGGTAGACACATCGGACTTAAAATCTGTTTTGTCAAGTCCTTCTTGCTTGCGCCAACGGGCCAGAAGGCCAATAGTGACAACGGTTTGCGAGCGTCCATGATGCAGCTTCATAGCTTGGCTTGACGGTCAGGAGCCAGCTAGGCGCCAGTAGATGGAGGTAGGTGTTTCCAGCGCATTGCACGCTACGCCCGAGTGGTGAAATCGGTAGACACAAGGGACTTGAACAATTTGAGCCTTCGGGGGGAAACGCCCGGAGTGAAGCCCGTCAAAATCGGCGAAAGCCCTGGATGCTTCTGCACCCGAGCCAACGCCGAGCCAAGCCCAAGCAACAGTTTGGGAAGGTGTAGAGAGCAGACGGCGGGCACCTACGGCCGCAAGGCTATGGTGAAGGCGTGCTCCAGACCACGAACAGCGCATGCGCGTTGGCGGCGAAAGTCGAAGTGGTAAGAAAATCCCTCGACCTTACGGTCATGCCGGTTCGATTCCGGCCTCGGGCACCAATCTAGAGCCGCCCCTGTTCACGCAGGGGCGGCTTTTCCGTTCTTGGGCTGCGTGCGCTTGAAGCCTCGATCCCCAGCCATGAATGCCTCCAGCATGTGCGGGATCAGCGTCGCGGCATCGACCGCTTCGCCATACGACTGCGCGTGCAGCGCGGCATAGCGGTCGAGGTCGGCTTTCAGGCTGGCCGGGCACGCGAATGTCAGCTTGACGCTCTCGGTCTTGGGCAGCGGCCCGAGCCGCAGCTTCTTGGTCGTGCTCATTGCGAAGCTCCCCGGTTGAAGAACAGCGGCTGATAGGGCCGCAGCACGAGATCCCGGTTAACGATGACTCGCACCGGCAAGCCGGGGCGCGCCGTCAACGTCGGCTGTATGTTCATGTTGCGCCGGGTGATCTCCTGGCCGACCTGGTTGATGCTGTCCTGGGCGCTGTCACGGCCGGCGATGACGATGCGGTTGCCGTTCTGGCGGTTATCAGGCGCGGCCAGCTCGGCGCCGACGCCCAGCAGCGTCGTCAGCACAGCGCCCGCGACGATGCGATTCCAATGCCAGTTCACATCGTCTTCCAGGCCGGCGTAACCGGCCGGGTCGGTGCCGACAAGGTTGTCGAGCGTGAGCGAGGACGTGTCGGGCAGGATGATCCGGTTCCACACTACCTGTACGCGGCTCTGCCCGTAGCTGACCTGGCTGTTGTAGCGCCCGAGGATGCGCGATCCCTGCGGGATCAGCAGGAACTTGCCTGTGGCCGTGTCAAAGACCGGCTCTGTCACCGTGGCGATCACGTCGCCCGGCAAGTCTGATTTGATGCCCGTGACCAAGGCGCCAGCGATCACCGTTCCGGCCATCACCTGATAGGGCGACGCCGGCAGCGCCAAGTTGCCGGAGTTGCGGGTTTCCGTAGCGCCGCCTTTCAGGAACGCCTCCTTCTGG
This sequence comes from Variovorax sp. Root473, assembly GCF_001426505.1. GTDB lineage: Bacteria > Pseudomonadota > Gammaproteobacteria > Burkholderiales > Burkholderiaceae_C > Variovorax. The sequence continues at coordinate 1,757,710 of NZ_LMEV01000017.1, read as the reverse complement.
TCTTGCCGGTTCTGCACGGCAGTCGGGTCGGCAGGCTGGGCCGCCGTCGAGGCCGGCCCGCCGGCGAGCGGATCGAAGGCCGCGAGCGTGCTTGCTGCGCCAGGCGCCACCGGCGCTGCCTGCGCCACCGTGGCTGCACGTTGGCCACCCGAGCGGAAGAACACCGACGAAGCCGCCGCTGCATCGGCCTCCTTGCGCAAGGCATCCTCGGGATCATGGCCCGGTGGCGCATATGCTGGCGTCACGGGCTGCTGCGAGTTGACGATGGCGGGGCCAAGATCGCCCGGCAGCGGCGGCCCCAATTCGGGTAACTTCGGCGGCAGCTTCGAGTAGTCCGCCGGCAGGCCATCCAGACCTTCGGACTTCGACACGCGCTCGACGTTGTAAAGCTCGGTCTGCTCACTGGCCGCGCGCCGCGGGGGCTGCAGCGACCAAATCGTGGCGCCGAGCACGGCGACCGATAGGCCGCCAACGAGGATGGCCAGCGTGCGCCGGTTCAGGCGTGTGACCGGGCGCGGCTGGGCGCGCAGCGCCACCGCCTCCGGTGCGACCTTGTCCGCCTGCGGCGTGGCGAGGTCGGGGGTGTCGTCCTGGCTCATGGTCAGTTCCTCCGCGCGACGCCGTCCGTGCGCTTGATCCGCACCACGTCGCCCTTGTCACCGCCCAGGCGCAGTTCGGCCGCGCCGAACAGCCGATCCACGATGTAGTACGGCGAGCGGAAGCGGTAATTGACCAGTTGCCCGTCGCCTTCCGGCCCGATCACGAACAGCGGCGGCAGCTCGCCTTGCGCGATGCCGGCGGGGAACTGGATATAGACCTTCTGCCCGTCGTCGAAGGCGCGCAGCGGCTTCCACGGCGGATTACTGCCGCTGACCGCGTAGCGGAAGCGCAGGTTCTCCAACGACAAGCCGGAATCCACCGGCGCGACTGCGCTGGCCGCCTGCGCCTGGCGCTGCAAGGCCAGCATCCGGTCGCGCGGATATTCCCAGGACGCCGACGCCATCCACGTCTTTTCCGTCGAGGCCAGCTCCAACAGGTACGTCCTGCGGCTGGTGGTGATGACAAGATTGGTCCTGAGGCCCGAGCGGATCGGCTTAACGAGCACGTTCACGCGCAACTCGGCACCGCGTCCGCTGGACGTGTCGCCCACGATCCAGCGCACGGTATCTCCGGCGGCGACCGTCACCAGCTCCTCGCCCGGCTGGAGCGAAACCACGGTCACGCGGCCCACGGCCGCATAGACCTGATACAGCGCGCCGTCGGTGAACGGCCACACCTGAATCGCGTTGACGTAGCCCTCGCGCGTAGGTGCGACGCGGGCCTCGGCATTGGCGCGCGAGACGCGCACCTTCTCGTCTGCCGGCTCCGGCATGGGCTTGGCGTCCTCGGCTTCGGGCAACGGCTTCAACTGCGCCGGCATCGGCAGCACCTCGGGCACGGCCACCACCTCCACCGGCGCAGGAGGTTCTGGCAGCGGCTGGGCAAGCACCGGCTCATCGAGCGAGATCACGGGCGGCGGCTTGCCCTGCGTGGCGCAGCCCGAAAACAAGGCGGTGGATGCAAGCAGGATCACTGGCAAAGCGGATTTACGGAGAAGATCATTCATGGCTTGGCTCCTTCGGAAGAATCCAGCTCGCGGCTCCACGACAGACCATTGACGTAGATGCCCAAGGGATTGCGGCGCAGGCGTTCTTCGGTGCGTGGTAGCTGGAGCACGATGGTCACCACGGCCGTCCACCGCTCCAGCCCGGCCGCGGCGCCGTTGACGTAGCGGCGTTCCGTCCAGCGCACGTTGAACGAGGTGTTGCTGGCTCGCACGACGCTGGTGATATGCACCGTCACCGACTCCTTGCCGATGCGTGCGAACGGATCGTTCACACGCGCGTAGTCGTTGAGCACCGCTGCGCCCTTGTCGGTCGTGTAGTCGTAGGCGTCCAGCCAGTTCTGGCGGACGACGATGGGGTCGATGGACAGCGAGCGCACCAGCGTCACAAAGCGCGCGATGTAGTACGCCTGCTGCGCATCAGTGGGCCGGTACGACGTGGCGGCCTCGCCCACGGCGCGGACCTGGCCCGCGTTGTCCACCTCCACGACGTAGGGCGTCACGATGGACTGCGCCGAGCGCCACACCAGGCCGCCAGCCATCAGCAGCGCGAGCGTCAGGCAGCCGAAGGCCATCAGCCGCCAGTTCTTCGCCTGCANGGAGCCGATACGGTCGTCCCACACCTGGCCGGCGGCTTGGTACGGCGTGGCAGGTTGCGGCGTGTCGGCATAGCGCACCTGCGGCTTCTTGAATCGCATGGTCAGTTCTCCTTATGAATCGCTTTATTCGTCGGAGCCGCGCAGGCTCGGCCCCTGGCCGGAGCCGCCGCCATCGCCACCGCGCAGCGTGTGGGCGGTGGTGGTCGCGGCGTGGGTGAGTTGCTGGCGGCGATGCAGGCGCTTGGCCCAAGCGGGCCGTTCCTGTGTCTGCGCCGTAGCGGCGCCGGATGCGGCCTCGCCTGCGGCACCCTGACCGAATGCCGCGCCCGCGCCACCATCGGCAGCAGCGCCATTCCAGCCAGCGTGGAAGGGAGCGGCCATGCGTTGCCCGGCAGCGGAAGCGCGGGATGCAGCGCCTCGCCCGGCCGCCCGCGCGCCGGTCTTGGCGACGTTGCCCAGGCCCGCCATCGCGCCCTTTGCGCCGCCGCCAGCGGCGGCGGAACCGGCCTGAAACGCCGACTTCGCACTGCTGGCCGCCGACGTAGCGGCGCGCGCACCGCTACCGGCCAGCTTGGCGGCAGCCGGGGCCATGCGCGCACCAGCAGCCACGGCGCCACCCACGCCCGTCGCGGCGGCGCCGATGGCGACGGCCGTGCCGGCAGCGCCGACAGCAGCACCGGCCATTGCGCCAGCGCCGAGCTGCGGCGCACCGGAGACGAGGCCCGTGGCGATGCCGGGGCCGAAGATCCCGAGCGCCAGCAAGGTGAGCGAGGCCAGCATGATGACCAGCGCGTGGTCGATGGACGGCTCGGCAGGATGGACTTGGAACTGAGCGAACAAGCCTGAGCCGATACCGACGATCACGGCCAGCACCAGCACCTTGACGCCGGAGGCCACCACGTTGCCCAAGACCTTCTCGGCGAGGAACGCGGTCTTGTTCCAGAGCGCGAACGGCACCAACACGAATCCGGCGAGCGTGGTCAGCTTGAACTCGATCAGCGTGATGAACAGTTGGATCGCCAGCACGAAGAAGCACAAGACCACGACCAGCCACGCGAGGAACATCACCACGATGGGGTCGAGGTTCACAAACACTTCGGGAAAGCCCGCCATCTCGCCGATCTGCTCCAGAATCGGCGCCCCGGCGTCGATGCCGGTTTTCGCCAGCCGGCCCGGCTGCAAGAAGTTCTCCATCGTGATGGCCGAGCCGGTGGCTGTGATGCCCAATCCCGCAAACGAGCGGAACACGATGCTGGCCAGCCAGTTGAAGTTATTGATGATGTAGGCGAAGGCACCGACGTAGAGCACCTTGCGCAGCAGCTTGGCGATCACGTCCTCGCCCTGGCCGGTGGCATGGCTCATGGCCCAATACAGGCCGGCGATCGTCATGTCGATGACGATCAGCGTGGCCGTGAGGAACGCCACTTCGCCCCGCAGCAGCCCGAAACCCGAGTCGATATAAGCGGCAAAGGTGTTGAGGAATTGGTCGATGATGGTCACGTCATTCATGGCGTGTCCTTCGGTTCGGCGGGAACGGCCGGCGCCATGCCATCGGCCGGTTCCTCGAAGCTCGGCGGGATCGGCGGCAGGTCGGCCAGCGTCTGGTATTCATCCGGCCCAGCCTGGCCGGAGAAGAAGCGCCGCCGGAAGGCTTCGGCGGCGGCGCGGCAAGCGTCCTCGCCCGTGGCCTGCCGGTCGTCCGCGCATTGCGCGCGCAATGCCTTGAGCCGCAAGGGATCGGCGGCCAAGGCATCGGCAAGGTGGTCAGCCGGCTGTTCGCTGCAAGCGGCCAGCAGCGCAGCAAGTACCAGAACAGACGGGACGAGGACGCATCGCATAGCGGCCTCCCGTCAGTTGCCGTAGAAATCCACGCGCTGCGGCGTGTATGGCGTGCCATCGCCCAGGAAACGCCGCCGCACCTCGCGGGCGCGTTCCGTGGCCGCGGTCTGCCGTGCCAACTCCAGCGAGGCGGCCCGATCTTGCGTGATCTGGAGCCGCTGCGACTGGATCGACTGCTTGGCCTGCAAGGCCAGCAACTGGTTCATGGCCTGCATGGCTTGCAGCGCGCCTTCGGCCGACTGGCTCTTGCCCACGAGGTCGGCCAGCACGCTTTCGTCTTCGCCCAGGTTCTGCGACACCTGGGCCTGCATCCGCATGGTGGTCTGCAAGCCGTTGAGCGTGTTCCGCCAATGCTCCTGCGCATCGCGGTACATCTGGTCGCCGCTGACGGTGGCGGCGTACTGCTCGGGATACAGGCGCTGGAACTCCCGATCCAGATTCGTCACGTCGTAGGCCAGGCCGCGCGCCTGGTCGATCAGCCGCTGCGTGGTCGCCAGATTGGCGCGCAACTGGCCGACCACGCTGGACGGCAGGCTGGCGAGGTTGCGCGCCTGATTCATCAGCATCTGCGCTTCGTTCTGGAGCTGCTGGATCTGGTTATTGATCTGCTCCAGCGTGCGGATCGCGGTCAGCGTGTTCTGCACGAGGTTCGTGGGGTCGATCACAACCCATTGCGCGTGGGCGGTGGCAGTGCAAAGCATGGCCGAGATGGCGGCGGCGACAAGACGCTTTTTCATGGCAGGTTCTCCTGTGGGTGGTCGGTGGTACGGAAAGAACCCGGCGCGAGGCCGGGGAACGAGGCCAGCAGGTCGGCCGCCCAATCGAGGCCGCGATGGCGCAGCCAGGCGCCCGCGAAGCCGGGCACGCCGGCGTCCAGCAGCACGCGGTCTATGTCGCGCTGGTCTTGCGGCGTGGAAGCGCCCGCGAAGGCCAGCGCCGCCTGCCCCAGGTCGAGGTCGAACAGGCGATTGCCGAGGCGGGATTGGTAGTAGTAGTCGCGCTTGGGGCTCGCGGTGGCGACGATCTCGATCTGCCGGCTGTTCAGGCCGAAGCCTTCGTAGATCGTGCGAATCTGCGGTTCCGTCGCCTGCGGGTTGGGCAAGAAAATCCGACTCGCGCAGCTCTCGATGATCGCGGGCGCGATGCTCGAATCCTTGATGTCGGCGAGGCTCTGCGTGGCGAAGATGACGCTGACGTTCTTCTTGCGCAGCGTCTTGAGCCACTGGCGGATGCGTGCGGCAAACACCGGGTCGTCGAGGAACAGCCACGCTTCATCGAGGATCAGCAGCGTGGGCGCCCCGTCGAAGCGTTCATCGAAACGCGCAAAAAGGTAATGCAGCACGGCCATGACGGCGGCCTTGCTGTGCATCAGCTCCTCCATCTCGAAGCACTGCACGTCGGCCATGCCCAGCCGGTCGTGGTCGGCGTCCAGCAGCTTGCCGTGCGCGCCACCCAGCACATAGGGCGACAACGCCTGCCGAAGCGTGTTCGATTGCAGCAGCACGGAAAGCCCGGTCATCGTGCGCTGCTCCACCGGCGCACCGGCGAGACTTCCCAGCGCCGACCAGATGGCCGCGTTCTCGTCTGGGCCGACCGCCACGCCTTCGTGCAGCAAGCGGCCTTCGATCCATTCGGCGGCCCAGGTGCGGTAGCCCTCGCGGTCGATGCGTGCGAGCGGCTGGAAAGCGATTTCGCCATCCGTGCCGAGGTCGTAGTGCTCGCCGCCCAGCCCGAGGATCGTGGCTCGCATCGAGCGCCCCATGTCGAAGGCGAAGATGCGCGAGCCGCGGTAGCGGCGGAACTGCATCGCCAGCGTGGCAAGCAAGACCGACTTGCCCATGCCAGTCGGCCCCGCGACCAGCGTGTGGCCCACGTCGCCGATGTGCGTCACCAGCCGGAACGGCGTGGCGCCATCGGTGCGCGTGACGATCAGCGGCGGGCCGTCGAGATGGTCGTTCTTCTCCGGCCCGGCCCATACCGCCGATACCGGCATCATGTGCGCCAGGTTCAGCGTCGAGACGATGGGCTGACGCACGTTGGCGTAGGCGTTGCCCGGAATGGACGACAGCCACGCATCCACGGCGTTGAGCGTTTCGGGAATGGTGACGAAGCCCCGGCCCTGGATGGCACGCTCCACCATGCGCAGCTTCTCGTCGGCTGCGCCGGCGTCCTCGTCCATGACGGTGACGGTCGCCGTCAGGTAGCCGAAGGCGACTTGATCGCTGCCCAGTTCCTGCAAGGCGGCATCCGCGTCCGCCGCCTTGTTGTTCGCGTCGGTATCGACCAGCGGGCTTTCCTGCTGGAAGATCGTTTCGCGCAACAGCGCGATGACGTTCTTGCGCTTGGCGAACCACTGGCGGCGCAAGCGCCCCAACCCCCGTTCCGCCTCGGATTTGTCGAGGCACAGAAAGCGCGTGCTCCAGCGATACCCAAACCCCAGGCGGTTGAGGTCGTCCAGAATCCCCGGCCAGGTCGAGGTCGGGAAACCTCGCACCGACACCACGCGCAGGTGCTGGTCGCCCAGCATGGGCGCCAGGCCGCCGACCAGCGCGGAATCGGTCAGCAGCGCGTCGATGTGGAACGGCACTTCGGGCACGCCCACGCGATAGCGCAGCGTCGAGATGGTCGCGTGCAGGTAGGTCAGCGTCTGCGCGTCATCGAGCCAGTCAATTTCCGGCATCACGCTGTCGAGCAGGTCGAAGACGCGATCCGTTTCCGCGACGAAGGCTTGCAGCCGCTCGCGCCAGTCCACGCCATTCGTCGGCGTGTTCTCGTAGAGCATCCTGGCTGCACGAGCGCGGGATTCTTCCGGCGGCAGGTAAAGCAGCGTCAGGTGATAGCCGCTCTCGAAGTGATTACCCGATTCCTCGAAGGCGGCCCGGCGTTCTTCCTCCACCACCCACGAAAGCGGCTCGGGAAACTCCGAGTGCGGATAGTCGGCCGCAGGCCGGCGCTCGGCTTCGATGAATAGCGCCCAGCCCGATCCCATGCGGCGCAGCGCATTGTTCAACCGCGCCGACGTGGCGACCAGCTCGCCTTGCGTCGCGCTGTCGAGGTCAGGCCCGCGAAACCGGGCCGTGCGCTGGAAACTGCCGTCCTTGTTCAAGACGAGGCCCGGCGCGACCAGCCCGGCCCAGGGCAGCCAGTCGGCAAGCAAGGCCGGGCGCTGGCGGTATTCGGCGAGATTCAGCATCGCGGCGTCCTCCCCTCACACGTCCAGCAGCGGGCGGTGCTTGATGTGCCGGGCGAAGACCTGCATGAACTGCGGATCGACGCGCGCACCCCACACCGCCAGCGAATGGCCGACGATCCAGAGCACCACGCCGGGAATCCACAGTTGCAGGCCCAAGCCGACAGCGGCGGCCAGCGTGCCGTTGGCGATCGCCACGGTGCGCGGCGCACCGCCAAGCAGAATCGGCTCGGTCAGTGAGCGATGCAGCGGCACCTCGAAGCCGTCCCTGAAGGTGTCCGGGGCACTCATACGACCGCCCCGCCGGAGAAGCTGAAGAACGACAGGAAGAAGCTGGAAGCCGCAAACGCGATGGACAGACCGAAGACGATCTGGATCAGCTTGCGGAATCCGCCGGACGTGTCGCCGAAGGCGAGCGCGAGGCCCGTGGCGATGATGATGATGACCGCGACGATTCGCGCCACCGGCCCCTGGATGGATTCGAGGATGGATTGCAGCGGGCCTTCCCACGGCATCGAGGAACCGGCGGCCTGCGCGGTTCCGGCTAGGAACAGCAGCAGCGCGGCCAGCAGCAGCCCTTGCCCCGCAGGGCGGGCCAGGCAGCGCAGCCGCGCGTGGCGCAAAGCCGGATTTGCAGAAAAACGGAAAGCAGGAATGGTCATCTGCGTCATGGCAGTTCTCCAAGTGAGTCAGGGGATGGGGAAGTCGCCGCAGCGGGTGCGGCATTGGGAAGCGGCGGCAGCTCGGGAAACGGCGTTTCCAGCGCGTCCGCCAGTTGGTAGCCCACGCCGTCGAAGCCGACGACGCGGGCGATGCTCTCGATGCGGCGTTTGCGCCCGCGCCCGGCGATGTGGATCGCCACGTTGACCGCCTCGGCGATCAGCGCACGGGGCGGGTTCACCGCCACTTCGAGAATCAGTTGCTCCAAGCGCAGCAGCGCGCCGAGTGCGGAGCCGGCATGGATCGTGGCGATGCCGCCGGGATGGCCGGTGCCCCACACCTTGATGAGATCCAGCGCCTCGGCGCCGCGCACTTCGCCAACGACGACGCGATCAGGCCGCAGGCGCATGGACGAGCGCACCAGCTCGGTCATGGACACCACGCCTGCGCGGGTGCGCAGAGGAACGTGGTCACGGGCCGCGCATTGCAGCTCCACCGTGTCTTCGAGCACCAGCACGCGGTCGCCGGTGGCGGCGATTTCGGCGAGCAAAGCATTGGCGAGCGTGGTCTTGCCGCTGCTGGTGGCGCCGGCGATCAGCACGTTCTGCCGCTCGCGCACGGCGCGAACGAGAAAGCCCGCTTGCGCGCTGGTCATCATTCCGTCGATGACGTACCGCTCCAGCGGAATTACGCCGATGGCACGCTTGCGCAGCGCGAAGGCCGGCCCCGGCGCTGCCGGCGGCAAGATGCCCTCGAAGCGTTCGCCGGTTTCGGGCAACTCGGCGGACAGCAGCGGCTGGCCGCGATGGACTTCTGCGCCGACGTGGGCCGCGACCAGGCGGATGATTCGCTCGCCGTCCGCCTCGGACAGTTCCACGCCCATCGGCGCGCGCCCACTAGAAAGCCGATCCACCCAAAGGGTGCGATCAGGATTCAGCATCACCTCCACCACGTCCGGGTCTTCGAGCGCGGCGGCGATCAGCGGCCCCATCGCCGTGCGCAACATCTGGATGCGGCGGTCGAGCGACGTGGCGGTCATGGACTGCGGAACGGCACTCATGACGCACGCTCCTGCGCTTGCGCGGCTGCCGCCGCGTCTTCCATCCGCATCGGGTCGGGATGCAGTTCCTCCACCACGTCGCGCACCAGGCTGCGGCCCCGCAGCAGGTGGCGGCCAAGCTGCTCGGTGAACTGCTCGAAGCGCGCTTTGCCCTGCGCGCGTGCCGCGTCTTGGTGCGCCTCGGGGACTGGTGTGCTGACCGTGAGGTAGTAGCGAATGAACAGCGCCAGCGTTTCGATGGCGATGTTCTGGTCGCGCTCCATGCGCTCGGCCTGGCGCGACAGGCGATCCAGCCGCTTGGCGATGGCCGCTTCGCGCTGGTCGGCGGCATCGGGCGACAGCCACGATGCGAGCGCCGCCGCGACGATGGACGACTTGGACACGCCTTTCTTGGCGGCAAGCTCATCGAGCCGCTTGGCGTGCTCGGGCTGGATAAAGAGGTTCAGGCGGTAGTGGCTCATAGCTCGATTCCGTCGTTGGGGTCGAGGGAAGCCAGCCGGGCCGTGCGCTGCATGGCTGGATCAAGCTGGCGAGGAAGGGGAAGCGGCAGGTCGTCGTCGTCATCGAGCAGCCCAAGGTCGGCCGCAGGCGCGGCCAGCACGGGGTCGTAGGCGACGGTTTCGGAGAGTTCGGGCTGACGGCATGGGCCGCCGTCGTCGGTGCTGTCCAAGTCGTCGGCGGATGCCGTGCCCGGTGCTGCCGGCATCAGCGGAATCGCCAGCCCGCTCCAGTCATCGGGCCGCGATGGCGGCGCGTCGGCGTACTGCCCGTCCGCCAGCGCGGGCGGCGGCAGCACGCGACGCTTGAAGTTGCTGTCCACGTAGTAGCGCAGCTTCTTCGCCTTGATCGGCGCCATGCTGGACACCATCACCACTGCCTCGTCGGGTGGAAGCTGCATGACTTCGCCCGGCGTCAGCAGCGGGCGGGCCGTCTCCTGGCGCGACACCATCAGGTGGCCCAGCCACGGCGCGAGCCGATGGCCCGCGTAGTTGCGCTGGGCACGCAGCTCGGTGGCCGTGCCCAGCGTCTCGGAGATCCGCTTGGCGGTGCGTTCGTCGTTCGTGGCGAACGTCACGCGCACATGGCAGTTGTCGAGAATCGAATGGTTCTGGCCGTAGGCTTTGTCGATCTGGTTGAGCGACTGCGCGATGAGGAAGCTGCGGATGCCGTATCCGGCCATGAAGGCCAGTGCCGTCTCGAAGAAGTCCAAGCGCCCCAGCGCCGGGAACTCGTCGAGCATCAGCAGCAGCTTGTGGCGGCGCTCGATGCCATCGGAGCCATCGAGCGATTCGGAGAGGCGCCGACCGATCTGGTTGAGGATCAGGCGAATGAGCGGCTTCGTCCGCGAAATGTCCGAAGGCGGCACCACCAGGTACAGCGACACAGGATGCGCTGCCGCGATCAGGTCTGCGATGCGCCAGTCGCAGCGCGAAGTGACTTCGGCCACCGTGGGATCGCGGTACAGGCCGAGGAACGACATGGCCGTGGACAGCACGCCCGAGCGTTCGTTGTCGCTCTTGTTGAGGACTTCACGCGCCGCCGACGCGACGACCGGATGCGCCCCATCGCCGAGGTGCGGCGTGGTCATCATCCGATGCAAGGTCAGCTCGAAGGGGCTGGCCGGGTCGCTAAGGAAGTTGGCGACGCCGCGCAGCGTCTTGTCCTTGCCCGCGTAGAGCACATGCAGGATGGCCCCGACCAGCAGTGCGTGGCTGGTCTTTTCCCAATGGTTTCGCTTCTCCAGCGCGCCTTCGGGATCAACCAGAATGTCCGCGATGTTCTGCACGTCGCGCACCTCATGCGCGCCGCGCCGTACCTCCAGCAGCGGGTTGTAGGCCGCCGACTTCGCATCGGTCGGGTTGAACAGCAGGCAATGTGAGAAGCGCGAGCGCCAGCCGGCGGTGATCTGCCAGTTCTCGCCCTTGATGTCGTGGATGACGGCGGATGCGGGCCAGGACAGCAAGGTGGGCACCACCAGGCCCACGCCCTTGCCGGAGCGCGTGGGCGCGAAGGTCAGGACATGTTCCGGGCCTTCATGCCGCAGGTACTGGCGGTCATGCTGGCCCAGGAACACGCCGGCCGGCTGCGTGAGGCCCGCCATGCGAATGTCCTGCGCGTTCGCCCAGCGGGCAGAGCCGTAAGTCGTGACAAGGCGCGATTGGCGCGAGCGCCAAATCGACATGCCGATGGCGACCACCACCGCCAGCAGGCCGCTGCCGCCCGCGATGGCGCCGCCGGTATCGAACACGCGCGGCGCGTAGGCATCGAAAACGAACCACCACTCAAACAGCTTCCACGGGTGGTAGATCGGTGTGCCGAGAAGGTCAAACCAGGGCGAGCCAAGGCGTAGTTGATAGCCAAGAGCCGCTGCTGTCCATTGTGTGGCGCCCCACACGCCGGCGATCACGATGCCGAATACCACGGCGATCTGACCGAACAGCACGTTCGTCCCTTGCATGACCTGGCCTCCGATTTCTCCTGCGCTGATTCCTCATGGGGAAGGCGGCACAAGAACGTGCCGCAGGCGTCAGGATGGGTGTCGGGTCAGTGCCGGTCAAAGACTGCTTCGAGCAGAAAGGTCGAGCAAAAAGACAGAATTAGTGCAGGGGCGAACCAATGAAAAACACCGCAAGCGATAACGCATTGCGGCGTGTCGAGCAGAAATATTGAGGCGATGCTGCGAACCGCCAACGATCAGAACTTGGCTGATTCCTTCGGTGGTGTGTACGGCGTTTCACCGTCGCCATAGAACCGCTTGCGCGTGGCTTCGGCTACCCGATTGCACAGCACGTCGCCCAGCTTGGGGCGATCCGTCTTGCATTGTTGGCGCAGCTCTTTGAGCCGTTCGGGGTTGGCCGCCAGTTCTTCCACCGTCGGGATATTCGCCTCCGGAACGTTGGTCGTTTGTGGCGTCTCGGAATTGCCGCAGGCAGTCAGCGCGGCCACCAGCAGGAACTGGATGAGCTTCTTCATGGCGTGGATTCCTCCAAGGGATCGGAATGATGGCCCGGCTTGGGCCTTGGGGGTTCCGGAGATTCAATGGCCTGCACGCGCTCAATGAACCGGGCCAGAACATCGGACGGCTCGCCTTCGGGGAACAGTAGGTAAGTTGTCAGCGGCGGCACGCGCAATGCCAGCGGTCGGGCCACCACACCTGCGTCAGGGTTAGCGGCAATGCGCGCGGCACCCGTAAACCCAAGCGCCAGGCCAGCCGACACCAGCACCATCATCAGATCGCACGTAGCAACCCGTTCTGCGACCAACGGCTCCGTGCCGGCCCGGCGTAGCACACGATCTACGAATCTGGCATGGCCTTCGCAAACTTGTGGATCGCATAGAACCAGCGGATAGCGCAGCAACTCCTCCAAAGGAATGCGCTTGTACGCAAGCAGCGGATGCCGGGCTGGCACCGTTACTATGAGCGCGTCTCGCCATACAGGTATGGCGGCGATGCTGTCACCTACTTCATCAGACTGCGCAAACCCCACGTCGTACAGATCGTCGTGCAGACCTTTGATCTGCTGTGATAGCGGTACCTCGAAGAATCGGAGTTCAAGTTCAGGCTCTTCTTGTCGGCATAGCGCCAGCAGAGCCGGTAGGCGCGACGGTGTGATGCCGTCCGACAATGCCACTCGCAATTGCCCATGGAAACCATTGGCCGCCGCTTTCACGCTATCGCGGGCTTGCTCCAAGACAGTGAACACGCGACGCACGTGTTCCAAGAACAGTCGGCCAGCGAGCGTCAATCGAGTGCTGCGAGTGGTGCGAGCAAATAACACCGCCCCGAGTTCCACCTCCAACTCCTTGATAGCGCGCGACAGAGGCGACTGCTCAATGTGCAGCCTCTCCGCTGCTCGTGCGAAGTGGAGTTCTTCAGCAACGGCCAAGAAGCAACGCAGATGACGAAGCTCCATATAGTGCCCTCTCAAAATGCATCTTCATCGCAGAGCCTCCATGCTCAATCTCGTCACAACGATCTGTGTGGACGACGATTGGCGTCCCGTACAGATGTAGATCGGATGAAAATCGGAGCGATCATGACGCCCCGCCACGATTGCATTTCCCGAATCGTTGAGAGCCTGGCCTTACGTGTGCAACGATGGCCGCAGACACACTCCGTCGATACTCGAGGAGGAGCCTTTTAGTTGGTTAAATCGGCAATTGACAAGAGCAAGGTGGTGAGTTGCTCTGGCATGGTGATGTGGGGGTTGTGCGAAGCAGGCAGCTCATAATATTTCCACCCTTCTCGGGCTTGAGCGCGGGACGCCGAAAGACCAAAGGTGTCATACAGACCAGTCTTCGTACAGTAAATATACGCAGAAGGGATGTTTGAAGCTTCTCCCGCTAGACATAGAGGAGATGTGAACGTAGCAAGGGGTTGCGGTCCGCGCCTCCCTTGGGCGAGCTTTTGATCATGGTCAGGGGTGTCCGGCGGAAGTGGGCTTGGGGGGACCAGCCAACCGAATCCATTGTTCTTGACGTCTTCCAGGATGGCGGCTCGCTGAGCCTTTGGCATGAGATCCAATGCGCACTCATCGGACTCCGGTAGTAGTGCGTCGATGTATATCAACTGTTGAATCCGATCGGGGATTCTGTCGGCCACACCAGTCACGACCATTCCCCCATAGCTGTGCCCGACCAAGATGACATGGTTGAGGTTCTCCGACTCGATAGCACGGACGACATCATCGACGTGCATATGCAGGTCGATACGAGGTCCAAGCAAGTGCGAGCGTTCACCCAGCCCCGTACAGGTTGGCGTCAGGAGTCGGTGATGCGCTGCCAAAAAGAGAGAGTGCATTCGCCACCACGCCCAACCTGCTGACCAGGCCCCATGGACCATCACAAAGGTGTTCATGGGGCGAGACTCAGTATCGATATGCCAAGAAGCCGCCGTCCAGCAGTATCTCGGCGCCAGTCACGTACCCAGCCTCTTCTGATGCAAGAAACAAGATTGCGTTCGCGGCGTCTTCTCGCTTACCGGTGCCGCCCAGTGGAACGGTTTCAAAGAACTTTTCCCGCATTTTGGGATCAGCGGACACCACTGAGGTTCGCATGGGGGGCAGAAGACCGGGAACGATGGCGTTTACCCGGATCCCTGATCTTGCGTACTCGCCTGCAGCAGAGCGCGTCATGGCCAACACCCCGGCTTTCACGGCGCAATAGCCCATGTGGAGACCGGGCATGCCTGCATACGCTGCGATGGAGGAAATCGTGATGATTGATCCCCCACCTGCACGAGTGATGGCGCGGGCGCCATGGCGGATGGCTAGGAAGGTGCCGCGGATATGGATTGACGTCAGTCGGTCGAGATAGTCGACCTTTTCATGATCAGGAACCATACCGCTTATGCCGGCATTGCTTACAACGATATGAATGGCTTCGAAGGATTGCTCCCCCTTCTGAAGGGCTTCCTTCCAGTTTTCCTCTTCAGTGACGTCTAGCTTGACGAAGCATGCTTCGCCACCCCCCTCGGTAATCGACTGTGCGACTGCTTGGCCTTCTTGCTCTAGTAGGTCAGCGATGACCACGCGCGCGCCCTCGCGCGCAAACATCCTTGCTGTGGCTTCACCAATGCCGCTCGCGGCGCCTGTCACGAAAGCAGTTTTTCCAGTGAATCTCATACACGTCTCCTTGCAATATGAAAAGGGCAGAGGGGGTTCAGAGTCTCGGCCGTCTAGCATCTTACACATATCTCGGTAATATTCAAGATGTCAGCAAGATTCCGTTGTCGGCTGGCTAAGAAGCTTGACGCGAGTCGAGGCTGACTCTCGCTTGCCGCCGCTTACGTCATTCGGGCTCTAGGGAATGTCTGCAAAACTCAGGCGCTGGCCGCGTAGCGTGAACGGCAGCGCCCTGCGATGATCTGCGGCATGAAGCAACTCGGACTGGGCCTGAACCTGTCGACTAAGAAGACGCGCAAGCGGGAGTTCTGGGAGGAGATGGAGCGCGTGGTTCCGTGGTCGGCGCTGGTGCAGATCGTGAAGCCGTACTACCTGAAGGCGAAGACGGGCCGGCCGCCGTTTGCCATCGAGACGATGCTGCGGGTTCATTACCTCCAGCAGTGGTTCGCGCTGAGCGACCCGGCGATGGAAGAGGCGCTGCACGACATGCCCGTGTTTCGCGAGTTCGCCAAGCCAGGCGACGTGGCGCGGTTGCCGGACGAGACGACGATCCTGAGGTTCCGCCACCTGCTGGAGAAGCACGACCTGGCGACCGACATGCTGCGAGTGGTCAACGACATCCTGCAGGCCAAGGGCCTGTTGATGAAGAAGTGCAAGGTGGTCGACGCCACGCTGATCGCAGCGCCGAGTTCGACGAAGAACGCGTCGATGCAGAGTCGGGACTGGTGCACAGCGTCGTGGGCTGGTCGGCCAACGTGAACGACGTGACGCAGGCAGGCAGCTTGCTGCACGGCGTTGAGGAGGTCGCCTTCGGCGACGCCGGCTACCGCGGCGTTCACAAGCGCGGCGAGGCTCAGGGGCTGCAGTGGCACGTGGCGATGCGCGCCGGCGACCGCCGCAAGCTGAACCCATTCCTGCAGCCCGACTTCCTGGCAGAGCAGGCGGAGAAGCTGACGGCGAGCATCCGAGCCCAGGTCGAGCACCCGTTCCGTGTATTAAAGCGGCAGTTCGGCTACACGAAGGTGCGGTACCGCGGCCTGGCGAAGAACACAGTTCAGATCGTCACGCTGTTCGCGCTGTCGAACCTGTGGATGGCTCGGCGCAGCTTGATGGGGCGCGCAGGGATGAGTGCGTCCGCAGCCTTATGCGGGGCGGCCTCGAAGGGCACCGAAACCATCATGTAGCGCCGCGTACGGGCAGTGATTTGAAGCAACCATGCGTAGCGTGGCGTAGTCAAGATGCTTCCGAATCGGCGCTGCGAATCACGTTGCGCAGACCTTTCCTCGCGTAGGTGATGCAGAGGTCGCGGACAACGGACCAGATACAGTGGACCCAGAGCAAGGGCACTGCGAAGCGGCCGAGGACCATGTGCTGTCCAAGTTCAGCTAGCATGTCAACAGGACACAACTTGTTTTTTGCCCCATCGCGCTGACGAAGGGCTCGTTTTATACCGGCAAAGGCATTGCATGAAGAAGTCGCTCGCTGTTTCCTCTAGGAGACAAAAATCCAACTCCAACCGAACTGAAGCGCCGACTCTGGCCGAGCAGGCTTATAAGAGGCTTGAGGAGATGATCATTACTCTGCAGCTAGCACCAGGCGTGGTGCTTTCTGAGTATGGTTTGTCGGAACTGCTGGAAATTGGTAGAACACCAATCAGAGAGGCGCTCCAGCGTCTCGCCGGAGAGGGACTGGTTGTGGTCCTCCCCAAGCGAGGGGTTCTTGTTTCCGAAACCAATATTCGCACCCAACTCCGATTGCTGGAGTTGCGAAGGGAAGTGCAACGTCTTCTCGCACAACTCGCAGCAGAGCGGGCAACAGAGGAGGAGAGGGCGCATTTTGCCCAGATCGGCGCTTCTCTGCTTCATGCAGCTAGCGCGCGCGACGAAGGGCTTTTTGCTCAGCTAGATCGAGAACTCGATGAGTGCATGTGGAAAGCGGCTCGCAATGAGTTCATAACCAAGACGATGGCGCTCATGCGCGGTTTATCGCGCAGGTTCTGGTTCGAGCACTATCGCAGGGTTGGAGATCTTCCGCTGGCGGCCACATTGCATTCAAAAATGGCCGAGGCGATAGCCAGGGGTCACTCTAAGGATGCCGCTGCGGCCTCCGATCGTCTTGTTGACTACATCGAGAGCTTTGCGCGAGAGACCATCACCAATTAGAACTTGGGTACCTTGGTGCTGCGAATTGGCCCCGGCGCGCGGAGATTAAGTCAGGCAGTTTGACCCTGCCTCGATTTCGCGTACAGCAAGAAGTTGGAAACTTCAAAGGTTCGATCACGCGACCTCGGCCGCCTTCCTGTAACCCGTCTCGTCACGCCGATCACGGGCCAGCAACGCCCAGACGATTCGAGCGTTCTTGCTGGCGAGTGCCACCGCCGCCACGTTCTTGTTGCGCCGCTGGACCACAAAGGTGGCCCCGGAAATCTGAACACGGCGATGAGTGAAAACTCTGCCCTGTGAGCGGTCCGCGAAGAGCGGGCTGACATGGAGCGAGAGCATGAGCAGAAGACCACGCCGGAACTTCTCACCGGCGTTCAAGGCCAAGGTGGCGCTGGAGGTCAACCGTTCGCCGGCAGCCGCATGCCGCGCCACATGCTCAAGGCACGAGGCTTCGAGGTCGGGCGCAAGCACGTGGCGCCCCTCATGCGGCGCATGGGCATCAAGGCGCTGTACAGCAAGCCCAACACGAGCCGCAGCATGTGTGATCTACCCGTACCTGTTGCGCGGCCTGGCGATCGAGCGTGCGAACCAGGTCTGGGCGATGGACCTGACCTGCATCCCGATGGCACGCGGCTTCGTGTACCTGGCCGCGATCATTGACTGACATAGCCGCAAGGTCCCGGCCAGGGACGTGTCGATGTCGATGGAAGCGGACTTCTGCGTGCGCGTGCTCGACCATGCGATCGCGCGTCACGTCAAGCCGGAGATCTTCGATACCGACCAGGGTTCGCAGTTCACCAGCATGGTGTTCACCGAGCGGCTCAAGGGCGAGGGCATCGCCATCAGCATGGGCGGTCACACGAGATGCCCACCGCGTCGGTCGTGCGTTCGCGCAAGCGACGCCCGCCCGCCACCGTGGACATCTCTGCACTGCGGTCAACCCCGGCAGCGTTCCACTTGTCGTCGCCCGACTCGTGTTCAGACCGATGGGGCCACCTCTCGGCCGCACATCCTCTTAGTACCTCATTTCAAGGGAAAACCCTCTATGAGATACTTTTGCCGCTCATGTAATATACTTGTGTCATGCAAGTTGGCATATGACTGCGAAACTGCATGACATCGATTGGTCCTCATCTATCTGTGTCATGCAAAGGAGACAAAATGAAGTTAAGTCGGCGCACTTTTACCCAAGCAACCCTGGGTGCGGCGGCGATATCTGTGGGTGGGCCTCTGTTTGCGCAGGACCGACCTCTGCGTCTTGGCCTGTTGGCGCCGCGATCAGGGGTGGCTGCCTTCATGGGGGAGGACAGCATTCGAGCCGTTCGGTGGGGGGTGGACCGAATCAACCGGTCGGGGGGGATTGCAGGTAGGAAAGTGGAGCTCGTCATTCAGGAGGAGACCACTCCCAAGGACACAGTTGAGCGGTTTCGCCATCTGGCACTGCAGGAGAAGGTGGACGCCATTCATGGACTGATTTCTACCGGCGTTACTCTGGCAGTCGCCCCCGTCGCAGAGGATGAGCGTGTTCTGCTCCAGTGCTGGGATGGAACGACACAAAACGGAGTGCAAGAGTCGATGCCAAAAACTCGTTTTGTGTTCCGGTCGACTGACAACGAGTGTGAAGCAGTGATGAGTTCGCTCATGGCCATCAAACGCTTCAAAGGTAAGTTCGCAACTATTGCAGGAGTGAATTCCGACTATTCGTATGGGCGAAACTGCTGGGAAACGTTCAAGACGTTGTTGTCTCGCTATGACATCGAGGCCAAGGTTGTTTCTGAGCAATGGATCCGGGTTGGTGCCACCGATCTCACGACGAACGTGGCGGCATTGAACGCCGCCAAGCCTGATCTGATTTTCAATTCGCTCTTCCTCTCCGATCTTCCTATCTTTCTTCGGCAGGCCTCCGCGGCAGGTCTGCTGGCCAACGCAAAGATCGTGTCGACCGTGGCGGGTGGTCAAATCAATGACCTGCGGTCCAGTTTCGTTCCCGAGGGTGCATTGCTGGGGCAGAACACCTTCTACTTTGACTTGCCCGGAGCATCCGAATTGCAGAAGTCGTTTGTTGCGGAATACAGGGACCGCTACAAGGCCATTCCGACCACATCGGCTGACCGCGCCTACTTCAATCTGATGGCTTACAAAGCCGGTGTCGAGAAGGCGGCGAAGGCTGCCGGCCGCTGGCCAAAAACTGATGAGATCGCTGATGCCATTGCCGGAAACGACATCGAAAGTCTAGGTGGCCGAGGGCGTTATCGGGCCGACAAGATTGCCGAACAGATGTTCTACCAAGGCTTCAGTAAGAACAGTACTCAGCATGAGTACCCGGGGCTGTCCGATATTACCGCCGCGTTTTCTGATCAATTGCAGAAGCCTGCAGGCGCAGACTACTGGAAATGGATCAAGACTGCAGATTTCCGCGTGTAATTATTCGTTAGCGGAGTGTGCTTTAAGCGTACTCCGCTAAGTTAAAAATTCCGTACACGCATGAAATGGATGCTTCAATGCAGTATGCCAACCTCTTTTTAGCCGGTCTCTTCCAAGCCGCGATTTTGTTTCTTGTCGCCTGCGGTCTGCAACTCATCTTTGGCGTTCAAAAGGTCGTCAATCTTGCCTGTGGTTCGTTCTATGCGCTGGGAGCGTTTTTTGCTATTACGGCTGTCGGCCTCTTGCACCAATGGCAAATGCCGATGATTTTTCTTGTTCCAGCACTTGTGTTGTCTGGTGTACTCGTTGGAACAGTCGGAGCTCCGTTAGAGTTGTTGTTACGTCCCGTATATAGGCGAGACCCTAGCTATCAACTTTTGCTGACCTTTGGTCTTTTGCTGATGTTCCAGGATGTTTTTCGTTTTTTCTGGGGTGCTGCACCGAGATCAATGGACAGCTCTCTATATGGAATATATGGAACGATCGACATAAGTGGATTGCAGATCCCTGTATATAACTTTCTTGTCATTGGAGCGAGCATCCTAATCGCAATGATTTTAGGATTGTCACTCAAGCGAACCCGTATTGGACGGATCGTACGGGCTACGGCTGAAAATCGGAACATGACTGAAGCATTGGGTGTTAATTCATCCAAAGTATTCACAATGGTTTTTACGCTGGGCTGCATTCTAGGAACTGTGGGTGGGGCATTGGTTATTCCCACTTCGGCTGCCTCTATGACCATGGCCGCTGAACTCGTGGTGGAGGCCTTTGCAGTTGTTGTGATCGGGGGCTTGGGCAGCATGGCTGGGGCTGCTGTTGGCGCCATCATTGTCGGGCTCATGCGGGCGTTCGCAGTTTCGTTAGCTCCTGAAGTGGAGATTCTCTCCATCTATCTAGTTGTCGTTGTTGTCCTCTTGATTCGCCCTGTTGGATTGTTTGGAAGGAGCGCATCTTGAGCGCAGTATTTGACGTAATTTCTCCGAGAATTCGGCCTCGGCCGAAGCCGCGGTTGCTTAACGGCGTTATTCCATTTGTTGTGTTGCTAGCTGGACTTGCAATTGCACCTTTGATGCTAACGCCGTACAGCACCGTGATGCTTATGCCTGCCTTGGCATTTGGAATCGCTCTTCTCGGCATGAATCTTCTGTTTGGCTACACGGGGTTGCTGTCCTTTGGCCATGCAATGTTCTTGGCTGTAGGGGCATACGTGGCGGCCGCAGCGACCCAGGCGGGCGTTCTCCACTTTGAGTTGATCTTGATCGCAGCAGCGAGTTTGGGAGGACTATTCGCATTGGCGATTGGTGCTCTCTGTGTCCGTTTCACACATATCTTCTTTGGCATGCTCACACTTGCGTTTGGCATGCTTCTTCACTCTTTCCTGTTCAAGTTCTACAACTTGACAGGAGGTGATCAAGGTATGCGTGTCCTGCGGCCGATGTTACTGGGGCAGGATTGGGATATGACTGCGACTCAGTTTCTCAGTGGTCCGTTCTATTACTACTGTTTGATAGTTTATGTGCTGCTCGGATTGCTCACCTGGCGCATCGTCAGTTCGCCTCTTGGCCTCCAGCTGCGCGCTATTAGAGACAATGAGAGCAAGGCTCGGTACCTTGGCGTACGTGTCTATCGCCTCCGACTGTTTGCCTTTGTAGTGTCTGGCGTTTTCGGTGCAATCGCTGGCGCGATGTTGGGGGTTTCCACTGGACTTGCTGATCCGGAGCTTGCGTATTGGCCTCAGTCAGGCAATCTTATTTTCATGATGATTCTTGGGGGGGCTGGAACCTTTGTGGGGCCTGGGGTAGGGGCGCTCATTTTTGTTCTGCTGCATGAAGTACTGGTATCGAGTACGGCCTACTGGAGATTTATGTTGGGTGCTACGTTGGTGTTTCTCGTGCTTGTGCTTCCAGAAGGATTGATCGGCACGATTTCCAATCACTTGCAACGTCGTGTAAGGGGAGATGCCCAATGAGTGCCATGTTGAGCGCATGCAATGTATCCAAATCTTATGGATCGTACCAAGCTCTAAAGAATGTGTCTTTGGAGATCGGAGGCGGTGAATTCGTGTCAATAGTCGGCCCGAATGGAGCAGGGAAGACCACACTCGTCAATGTGTTGACGGGGTTGGCGGCCCCCTCCCAAGGGACGGTGCATTTCATGGGAAATAGTATTGCTGGAGTAGGTCCGGTTAAGTTGGCTGCGATGGGCATGGCCCGTTCATTCCAGCTGGTCAATATTTTTCCAGAGGTGAGCGTTTGGGAGACGATCGCAGTTGCTGTAAGTTCAAGGTTGCGTAGAGCTTCGAATCCATTACGAACATTGACCAAAGATCCTCAGATCGAGGACGAAGTTCAGCATATTGCTGGAACACTTGGCTTGCATCACAAGCTTTTTGAACGAGCTGGTTCTCTCTCACAAGGAGAGAAAAAACTCCTTGATATCGCCAGCGCATTTGCACTTCGTCCTAAGGCCATCCTTTTAGATGAACCTACTTCGGGCGTCTCAAGTGGAGACAAATACGGGATTATGGAACTGTTAGTGAAGGCGGCACGCTCGGAAGGGGTGAGCGCCATCATTCAAGTCGAGCATGACATGACACTGGTCGCACGTTACTCGCATCGGGTGATCGCGCTTCAGGAAGGGCGTGTGATTGGAGATATGTCTCCGGATGTTTTCTTTAAGGACTCCTTGATGCTTGAAGCAGTGATCGGCCCTGTCCACAGTAGTCAGAAAAAAAACGAGGGGGAACACCAGCCATGCTGAACGTGTCCGAACTGACCGTGGACATCCAGGGAAGTCGAATTCTTCGAGGTATCAGTCTTGAGGTTCGCGCCGGTGAACTGGTATGTCTTCTCGGCAGAAATGGAGCGGGAAAGACCACCACTTTTCGGTCGTTGATGGGCTATCTTCGGCCCGTTTCCGGGCGCATCTCGTGGGAAGATAAAGATCTTGCGCGCTTGAGCACATGGCAGATTGCGCAACTGGGCATTGGCTTTTCCCCTGAAGAATCGGAAGTGTATGCCGACCTCACGGTCGAGGAAAACATTGAACTTCCGACGTGGACTCGTACCTGTGGCAGACCTGCTGCGGAGCGCATTTCGGAAGCATATCGTATTTTCCCCAAGCTGGAACGATACCGTAAACGCGGGGGGGCAGAGCTTTCGGGTGGCGAGCGCAAGATGGTATCTATCGCCCGCGCATTGGCTCTCGACGCAGAACTCCTTTTACTCGACGAACCTTTTGAAGGTCTCTCACCCGCCATCATTCCACTTGTAGCGGAGGGAGTCGCCGCGATTCGCCAATCTGGGAAAGCCATTGTGATGGCTGAATCCAATTTGCATCATGTTCCAGATTACATAGATAAACTAGTGGTGATTGAGCGCGGTGAAATTATTTACACGGGCTCGTTGAGCGGAGCTCTCGGGGACGTGGAGGTTATGAAAATTATCGCGGGTGCCGTGGATGCGGAACCTCAAACTTGACCAGGGGCGAGATATGAAGACATATACGGGCGATCGAACTATCGATGGAATTAAAGTGCTCGCCGATGGCCAATTGTTGCCTGACCGGACCGACCTGCGTCGCTATGCGGAAATGGGGTTCGAATGGGGGTACGAAGGTGCCGAGCCGCGGCAGTTGGCTTTCGCTCTTCTTTTGGATCACACCGGTGACTTGAATCTTTCCGCTGATTCTTGCGAATCTTTCATGAAGGTCATGGTTGCAAATTTTGATAATGAGTGGAGCATTGCTTCCGCAGATATTGAAAACTGGCTACGAAGCAAGTCAAGGTATTGACTGCGGCTGAAATCGAGTGTTGTTGGCAGGCATGCCCCTGTTGGGGTGAATTTAATTGGAGGTTTTCATGGAGCTTCANTGGTACCACGGTTGGCTGCACTTGGCGATCATTGCCATCAGCGGTTTCACGGCGCTCTACATCTATGCTGCCAATCTTCGCAACGTCCAACTGTGGGAATGGCTGGCCTTGCCATTGGGTTTCATGGCTTATCAACTCACCGAATACTTGCTGCATGCGCATGTAATGCATCGGCCTCGCAAGAACGTCATTTTCCGGGCGCTCTATGTGCGACACACATTGATGCATCATCAGTTCTTTACGCGCGAAGAAATGCGTTTCGCGGATCATAGAGATTGGCGTGTAACGTTCTTTCCCCCTTTCACAATGATCGTGCTTACCTTGCTGTCTCTCGTGCCATCGCTCGTCGCTGGCTGGATTCTCTCCCCTAATTTCGGCTGGCTGTTGATGGCCGCGCTGACGGGTAGCTACATGTTCTATGAACTCGTTCATTTCTCATGCCATGTGAACGACAACTGGCTTATTCGAAATACGCCGATTATTAATACTGCGCGCCGGCATCATACGGCGCATCACGATCATCCATTGATGATGGAAGTTAATATGGGTATCGGAACCCCTATTTTTGATTGGTTGTTTGGAACCTCCGATCTCAAAAGAGGATTTTGGGGTCATATCTTTAACGGCTACAGCACGCGTTATTTGAAGCAAGATCTTCGAAAAACAGTTCGTACACCCAATTCAAATGATGGCGTTGTGAAATCGGCAAGCTTCTAACATGACTGCCAAATATCCGGAGTGATTAAATGCCAACTAAATTCAAAGTAATTATTTCCATACTGATTTTGATGCTCTTCGGGGTGATAGGTTTGTATGAGTTTTCGATTGATCTTCGAACGGCTGGTTGGGCTGCATTTTTCTTGGGCGGGTTTATGGTGTTTTCGATCTGGATTTTTCCTGAGGTAAGCAGGGATGATCCTGTCGACGCCAATTGAGCGGCAGAGGGGTGCTCTGATTACTTCTACTTCAGATCGGATTAAGAAAATGTTCGCTCTCAAGGCAGACGCAGATGTGTGGTCGTTCTGTTTGATTTAGAACAAGTTCGTTGGTACAGCTTTGGCGGCCAGTGACGTCATACTTAACTTAACCTAGTACATCCTGATGAGATTCAATGATTTTCGCAATCTCTCCATCGACGACCGTGATGCCTTCTGGACCGAACAGGCCGGGTTGGTGGACTGGCACAAGCCCTTCGACCGGGTGTGCAACCACGACAACCCACCGTTCGCGCACTGGTTCGAGGGCGGGCTGACCAACCTGTGCCACAACGCGGTGGACCGGCACCTGAAAGACCGCGCAGACCAGAACGCGCTGATCTACGTGTCCACCGAAACGGACACCGAGCGCACCTACAGCTTCCGGGAGCTGCATGCCGAGGTCCAGCGCATGGCGGCGGTGCTGCTGGGGCAGGGCGTGAAGAAGGGCGATCGCGTGCTCATCTACATGCCCATGATTCCCGAGGCCACCTTCGCGATGCTGGCCTGTGCGCGCATTGGCGCCATCCACTCGGTGGTGTTCGGGGGGTTCGCCAGCCATTCGCTGGCCAACCGCATCGATGACGCCGCCCCTGTGGCCATCGTCAGCGCCGATGCCGGATCGCGCGGCGGCAAGGTGGTTGAGTACAAGCCGCTGCTGGACGAAGCGCTGCGGCTGTCCACCCACAAGCCAGCGTCGGTGGTGATGGTGAACCGTGGCCTGGCGCCGATGAGCCTTGTGCCCGGGCGGGACCACGACTACGCGGCCCTGCGCGAGCAGCACCTGGACGCACAGGTGCCCTGTGAGTGGATGGAGTCCACCGCCATCAGCTACACCATCTACACCAGCGGCACCACGGGCAAGCCCAAGGGCGTGCAGCGCGACACGGGCGGGTATCTCGTGGCCCTGGCCGCCAGCATGAAGCACATTTTCATGGGCGAACCCGGCGAGACCTACTTCTCCACCAGCGACATCGGCTGGGTGGTGGGGCACAGCTACATCGTCTACGGCCCGCTGATCGCGGGCATGGCGACCATCCTGTACGAAGGCCTGCCGATCCGGCCCGATGGCGGCATCTGGTGGCGCCTGGTGGAGAAGTACAAGGTGACGGTGATGTTCAGTGCGCCCACCGCCGTGCGCGTGCTCAAGAAGCAGGACCCGGCCTACCTCAAGCAGTACGACCTCTCCAGCCTCAAGGCCCTGTTCCTGGGCGGTGAGCCGCTGGACGAACCCACCGCGCGCTGGATCAGCGACAGCCTGGGGGTGCCCATCATCGACAACTACTGGCAGACGGAGAGCGGCTGGCCCATTCTCACCATCGCCAACGGTGTCGAGAAGAAAGCCAGCAAGTTCGGCAGCCCGGGTGTGCCGATGTATGGCTACAGCGTCAAGCTGCTGCACGAATCCACCGGCGAAGAACTCACCGGTGCCGATGAGAAAGGGGTGGTCGTCATCGAAGGGCCCACGCCACCGGGTTTCATGCAGACGGTCTGGAAGGACGACGCGCGCTTCGTCAACACCTACTGGAAGAGCATTCCCGGCAAGCTGGTCTACAGCACCTTCGACTGGGGCATTCGCGACCAGGATGGCTACTTCTACATCCTGGGCCGCACCGACGATGTGATCAACGTGGCGGGCCACCGCCTGGGCACGCGGGAGATCGAGGAAAGCATTTCCAGCCACGCCAATGTGGCCGAGGTGGCGGTGGTAGGGGTTGCCGACCAGCTCAAGGGGCAGGTGGCGATGGCTTTCGTGGTGGCCAAGGACAGTTCTTCGCTCTACGACGATGCCTCGAAACTCAAGCTGGAGGGCGAGATCATGAAGCGGGTGGACGAGCAGTTGGGTGCCGTGGCGCGCCCGGCACGGGTGCGCTTCGTGACAGTGCTACCCAAGACCCGCAGCGGCAAACTGTTGCGCCGCGCCATCCAGGCCGTGTGCGAGGGGCGCGATCCGGGTGACCTCACCACCATGGACGATCCTGCTGCGCTGCAACAGATACGTGCATTGTTGGTAGAAGAATACTAGAAGAAAACACACCGGAATTGCCGAAACGTGCCTCACTTGCGTACGGTAGTAGCAAAGCTTTGAAGTCAGCCCTCTGTCACAAACAGACGGAGAGAGTTGTGCAGTCCATCACCTCGGTATCAAAGCCAACACACGGTAAAATCCCAGTGATTGCTGGCCCGAATGAGGGGGCGTGTTGAATCTCTGATTTGCTCCATTCATCATTGGATGGACAGGTAGCGCCGTCGCCCGATCTTCCATGACACGCTCCCGCCTCGCATTGTGGCGACGAGTTGCTGCCCCAGCCGCTGTTCAAGCACCGGCTTCCAAGGCACCAAGCTGAACCCCATACCCTCATCGAGCAGTGCGTAGCGTCCGCTGGCAAGCATCACGCTGCGCCGGTAGATGCCGGCCACGCGCTGGCCGTCAGCCACGGGGCGATACCCCAAGCCGGTTTCGGCGGCAATGTCCTTCGCGGCGAGCGTCAGTTCCCGGTCGCGCAGCGTGCCCAGCAGGTTGCGCGCCAAGATCACGCGCTGCCCGCGCCGCTCGGCCAGCCCCTGTTCCGTCAGGAAGTTGGCACGCTGCTGCATTGCCTGCTTGGCCTCGCTACCAAAACCCAAATCACCCAAGCCGGAGCCGCCGCCGATCAACTGCTGGTCGAGCCAGGTGGCGCCGATGACGCGAGCTTGACGCTCAATGGGCAGGTGCGATTTTAGCTCCACGGCCACGCCGCCCAGGCGCTGCGCGTCGTACTGGCGGCCACGCTCGGGCAGGTCGTCCGGCACCTTCCATAGCCCCTCGGCCACGCGCTCCACGATGCCAGCCCGGCGCAGGGCTTCCAGGCGCCGGACATGGGCTGCCACGACTTCTTGCGGATCGCGGCCAGGGACAGTCTGCCCTTGCGCGATGGCAAGGTGATGGTCGGTGCGGTACAGGCCATTGCTTGCCATCGCGGCGATGGTCTTGTCCGCCGCCCGTATCTCGGCAGAGCCTTTCACCTCGACCACCGCGCCCATCGGATACTGCTCCAGTTTCGTCCTGGGCGACAGCGCGACGTAGTGCGCCTTGCCGTCGATGCCATCGACCACGAGATAGCCCCGGTCGTACAGTTCGTCGGCCAGCCCCTTGCCCGCTACGCGGCCGATGATGGAGTGCCCATCTTCGGCCGGCTGGAACACGGCCAGGTCGCGCTGCCTGCCGCCCATCGCACGTTGCATGGTGCGGATGATGTCGCCGCGCTCGCCCATCGCCCGCAGGGTGGACTCAGCTTCGGCGTGGACGGCACAGGTGCCAGGCTGGGTTTCCGTCGCCAAGCCCATGCGCTGAAGCCGTTGCAGTCGCCCGACCAGCAGCAGGCGCTGGCGCTGCAGCTTGGGATCATTGAAGCGTTCGATTTTCACCAATCCCTCTACCGCTTCACGCTGCAAGGTTCGATCCAGAGAAGTCCAGCGCTCCTGCTCCACCTCGCGGGCCAGAGTGCGCTGGATCTCCAGCTCGGTGCGTGGCCCGAGCCATTCGGTGGCCAGCTCCATCGCCCGCTCGCGCATCCCGCGGGTGATGTACTCCTGCGAGATGATGAGGTCTTTGCCCGTATCGTCCTTGCCGCGCAGCACGACGTGGGTGTGCGGGTTGTCGGTGTTCCAGTGATCCACCGCCACCCAGTCCAGCCGGGTGCCCAGATCAGCCTCCATGCGCTGCATCAGGTGGCGGGTATAGGTGCGCAGGTCTTCGAGTTGGTCGGCATGCTCGGGCGAGACGATGAAGCGGAACTGGTGACGGTCGCCCCGCCCGCGTTCCTCGAAAGCTGCCGTGTCCGCCTCGTCGGTGATGGTCCCATAGGCCCGTCCCTGTTCGCCCTGGCGATCCACGCCTTCGCGCCCGATGTAACGCAGGTGCTGCACCGTCGATTTGCCGCTGGCCTGCTGCAAATACACCAGCCGAACCTTGACCGTGGCCCGGCGTGAATAGGCAGTCAAGGACTGGCCCGTGAAGCTCGCCGCCGTATGCCCGCGCCCCAGACGAGAACCAGGCGCCTTGCCGGTGGTTTTGCCCCTCACCTTGCCACCCATTCCGCGCTTGCCGCCTGTAACGCCAGCCGCCTTGCTGGTCTGACGCAGCACCTGCGCAATGAAGGTGTCGCCGCGCTGCTTCGGCTTGCCTGGCCGCACGCGGAAACGGTCATCACCATCCGAGTTTCCGCGCTGGCTCATGATGCGCCTCCAGCCAAGCCCATCGCGCCCGAGCGGATGCGGCACACGGTGTTCCCAATGCCTGCATGGCATTTGCGCTGTTGGCGGCACGAAGCCACCCTGTGGCGCGTGCTGCCCCAAACCCATGTGCAGACTGGCTTTGCGCGCACCGTGGTGCCGCGCCCTTCAATCTTGCCTTCCGCCTT
>NZ_LMEV01000017.1:1567576-1729291 GCF_001426505.1 Variovorax sp. Root473 | reverse complement strand
CTGCTGCACGAGCAGCCAGCACGCCGGCGAACGCAGCGACGGCCACAGGCCGGGCGCGTTCGAGGCAAGACACCTGCACGTTGGACGGCTGCGCCGAAGGCAGCGCGAAGTGCGGCGCGGATGCGCTCGCACTGCACGCGCGACGACACGGCGACGGCCAGCAGCACGACACGCCCGATGGCACGACAAGATGCACGGCAACGTGCAGCAAGTCGGCGGCCATCATGGGCGGGACTCCAGCCAGACCGGATGCGCGACGCCAATCACGGCGCCCACACTGACCGGCCCGAAATACCGGCTGTCGAACGACGCCGGGTTGGTCACACTGAGCAGGAACAGTTCACCGGGTTCGAGGCGACGGCACTGCTGCCAGGATGGCAGCGGCCGGCCCCAGCGGTCGGCAGGCAGCACAGCGGCCGAAGGCACGCCGTCGATGCGGACGATGCGGCCAGTGATGCACACCTCCTGCGGCGCGATGGCGCCCACGCGCTTGAGCAGCGGCACGCGCGCCGGCAGGTAGCCGCGCTGCGCGGCCAGCGCGGCGGCGTCTGGCGGCAGCGTGGTCAGGAC
This sequence comes from Variovorax sp. Root473, assembly GCF_001426505.1. Classification (GTDB taxonomy): domain Bacteria; phylum Pseudomonadota; class Gammaproteobacteria; order Burkholderiales; family Burkholderiaceae_C; genus Variovorax. The sequence continues at coordinate 1,728,721 of NZ_LMEV01000017.1, read as the reverse complement.
GATGCTGCCCACTTCCAGCCGACGCGGCAGCGAGCCGGTGCCGTGGCGCTGCGGATTGACGCGATACCAGCCGACCGCCACGCTGTCGGACGGGTTGTAGATCAGGCGCGGCAGCGGCTGCACGAAGGACGCCCAGGCCAGCGCAGCGAGGCCGCAGGCGGACAGGCCCGCCAGTACGAGGCGAGCGCGCAAACGTGCGCGGGGCGAGCGAGGACGCGACGCGGCGCCGGCAGTCGAAACGGCGGTCATGGCAGTGCCCTCCCGGTCAGCCAGGCGGCGTGCCGCTCGGCGGTGTATTCGGGCAGCGGCAGACGCGCAGCGAGCCGGTTGGCGAGCGTGCGCCAGTACACGGGCGAAGCGGCGGATGGCGCGATGCCTAGCGCCTCGATGGCGTCGATGCGCTCCAGCACGGCGCGCACCTGGTTCTCCCCCTCGGCGTGCAGCAGCAGGCGCGCGCCCGGCTGCACGCCGGGGATGCGCTGCGCCGCATCCAGCGGCGTGCAAGCCTGCATCACCATGAGCTGCCAGCGGATCGTGCCGTAGTCGTTGGCCTGCCAGCGGATGCGGCTGAACATGGCGCCCGGCAGGAACACCGCGCAGCGCCGCCAGCGGTCGAGCTGGAGCGTGCGCGCAGGTTCGCCGAAGCGCAGGTAGAGCTTGAAGCGCGGTTCGATGTAGGCCAGCGCCACGCGCGTCAGCGGCGTGCTGGCAGGCTGGCCGGAAGGTGCTGCGTGCGCAGCCGTGGCCGCGCACGCAACAGGCGCGGCGGCAGACGAAACGGATGCAGTCATGGGGTGTTCTCCCTGCGGTGCTCTGGAAACTCCCGCTCCAGCAGGCCGCGCAGCAGGTCGGCCACGGTCACGCCCTGCGTGAAGGCCGACACCTTGATGCGCGCCCGCATCGCGGGCGTGATGTCGAGGGTCAGGCGAGCCGTGTAGAGGTCGCCCTTGCCCAGCGCATCGGCATCGCCCTGGCGAATCCACGCCTCGGCGTGCGGATTCGCGGGCGGACGCGCGCCGATGCCGACGCGCTTGGCCGTGCGTTTGCTGTTCGGTGGCGGCGTCGTTGTCATGTCGTCCACCGCAATAGTTCATCGACCAGCGCAGTGATTTCGCGTGCGGCGGTGCTGTCCGGCGCCGTCTCGCGTGCAAGCCGGCCAGCGGCGACGCTGTCGGCGAACACGATGCGCTGATGCACTTCCGCGCGCAGCGCAGGAAGCGGTTGGTCGGCCAGAGCCTGGCGCGCTTCGCGCCCGATCACGGTGGTGCTGACGCGCCGATTGATGACGAAGGCCGCGCGCAGCGCTGGCCGAAACACCTGCGCCTCACGGATCAGCGCCACCATCTCCGCGCTGGCCCACAGGTCATAGGGGCTGGGCTGCACGGGAATCAGCACGCGCTCGGCCGCCAGCAGCGCGGAACGCGCCAAGGCAGCGATCCTGGGCGGGCCGTCGATGATGACGTGATCGGCCCGCCTGGCGAGTTCTGGCGCCTCTTGGTGCAGCGTTTCGCGTGCGAGGCCCACGGCGCTGAACAGCCTTGGCAAGCCTTGCTGGCTTCTGCGCTGTGTCCAGTCTAGCGATGAACCCTGCGGGTCGGCGTCCAGCAGCATGACATGCTGCCCGCGCATCGCCAGCTCGCCGGCGATGTGCGTGGCGAGCGTGGTCTTGCCCACGCCGCCTTTCTGATTGAGCAGAGCAACGATCATGGCTTGGCCCTCCATGCTGGAAAGCCGGGCTTTTGCTGCTGCCTTTCATGCCGTGTGGTGGTTATCCACCGTGGCGCGGCGCTTCTACTAAAAGTTAGAGAATTTAAGTTAGGGAAGTTAGAGGGACGCGAAACCCAGTGCTGGCGCGGGTTTGCGGCCGATTTTGTTGCCTGATAGCACGAGGATTCGTTGCCTGATAGCACGACACCTCTGTTGCCTGATAGCACGAGTCCATCCACAGACTCTCCCGAAGTTATCCCCGTGCCGTTTGCGGCACGGGCCGGAAGGTCAGCAGCGGCGAGGAAATCCCGGACGCGTGCTCGATGCCCAACAGGTAGCCCGGCAAGGCTTGCCGCGCCACCAGCGCCCGCAGGTCGGCGGCGAAGTCGTAGTAGCGCGCCACGCTGCCCGATTTGCGGTACAGGTGCTGGAAGTCGAATTGCCAGCCGCCCGGCTGCCGCCCGCCGTGCTTGCGCACCAGGCGGTACAGCCACCGCTCGATGCCGCCCGTGAGCCGGAAATACGCCGGGTCGATGGTCAGCACCAGGGCGGCGTCGAGCACGCCGGCAAAGAACCAGTCCGGCAGGATCAGTTCGAGGCCCAGCGGCGTGCCGCTGGCATCGGCCAGTTCCTTCCACTCGTTGATCCAGGAAAACCGATGCAATCGCCGCCCGGTCGTCTCGCGGATGGACGTGGCCACCGTGGTCGATTGCAGCCGATCCAGCGCAGCCTTGAGGCGCTGGTAGTCGCGCAGCGACGTACCGCGCCCAATGAAGCGCAGCACCTCGTAGGGGCGTACCTGCATCAAGCGCGAAGGCCGCAGGCCCGCGTCGCGCGCCTCCACGATCTGGCTGGCGGCCCAGATCAGGATGTCGGCATCCCAGATCGTGGCGATGCCGTGCTCCTGCGTGCCTTCCACGCGGATCGTCACGTTGCCCGCCCGGAAGTCGATGGGCTTGACCCGTTTGGACTTCGCCAGCGAGAAGAACGGAAAGGCCATCAAGTCCTGGCTGTCGCGTGGCGCCATGTCGCCCGGCAGCGCGCGAAACAGGTCGAGCTGTTCGCGCTCCTGCAAGGGTGTGGACATGGCGAAGGCCATCCACGCGCCGCCGATCAGCGCGCACGGCTGTCGGCCGAGTGGTGCTCGGCGTACTCGGGATCGGAAGTCGTCTCGAAACTGCGGTCGGCGGCCCAGGCATCGAGGTCGGCCACGGCGTACATGACCCGCCGGCCGAACTTGCGAAAGCGCGGGCCGCCGCCGATCACGCGCTGCTTTTCCAGCGTGCGCGGCGACAGGCGCAGGTACTCGGCGGCTTCGTCGTTGGTGAGATAGCGTTGGGGCTGCGCGGCAGCGGTCGAGACAGCGGCGGCAGGCCGCAAGGGAGCAGGACGCATGGTGTGAACCTCCATAGCTTTCAAAGCTCCGGCCACACAGCGCAACCGGATGGAGGCAGTCTCAGAAAACGCGGCCCACTTGCTCAGGGTCGTTTTGCGTCGCCTTCAAAACGACCCTTCTCAAGCGGCGCAAGCTGTGCTAGGCGGCGATAGCCGCCGCGCATCAGCGCATCGCCACGCCGCACCAAGCGGCGCACCTTGGAGCGCAAGCCGCCGTCGGCGTACCAGTCGGCCACGGCGTCGGCACCGAACAAGCCTTCGCCGACCTCACGCGAGGACGCGCCCGCCAGGGTCGCGTCGAGCGCCTGCAAGGTGTGCAGTTCCAGCAGCGCGGAAGGTGTTGGCCTGGGCGTGGCGGCGAAGGTCACGCCGGGCACATGACCGCGCACAGGCGCGGCAGTGCCGCCGCGATGGGCATAGGCGACAGCCATGCCGTCTTCCAGGCCGGGGGCCAGCGCAAAGCGCAGGCAATGGCCTGGGCTGCGCGCGATCAGCGCCAGCCGTTTGCCGTCATGGAGCAGTTGCTTATGGCCAGGGATGCGCCAGAACGCGAAGATCGAGGCATCGGGTGGCGGATCTTCATCCGGGTAGAGCTGCACCATCGCAGCGTGGCCGGGCAGCCAGGCCGGATGCGCGTCGCGCGCATCCAGGGCCGGGTCTTCCAGCAGGCGCAAGCCCCAGCGTTGCGCCGCTTCCTGTGCCGCCTGCGACCGACGACGATGGCGCAGCCAGTCGAGCCGGTAGTCGGGGTGCCTGCGCAGGTACTCCCAGGCGAGCGCAAGGCTGTCCAGATGCAGCACGTACAGATACGCGGCAGTCGGATACCAAGGCTCGGCGGCGCGGTCGGCCATGACGCAACCTCCTGGGAACAGGAATCGCCGCCACGGCTGGGCTACGCGCTACATCGCCATCGTCAGAACGTCATGGGTAAAAATGGTGACTGGGGTTGTCAAGACCGATTGGCTCCGATGCGTTGCGGTTTCCGTCTCAATGCGGCGGTGGCAGCGCCCCGACCGTGGGACGCCGTATCGGCCAGCCTGCCGCAACCCAAGCCAGGCATCATGACTGTTTCGATCAGACTGGCCGGGGTATGCCGCAAGAATCCCGATTGAGACCTGCCCGGCATGACGCCAGACTGAAAAAGTCACAGTAGGCCGTATTCAGTCCGGGATCGCTCCGTCGCGCTCGGCCAGCCGGGTGTATTCCGACAGCGTGCGCGTGGGGCGGAAATAGAGGTCGCGTAGCACGGGCTGCTGGCGCGGCCCGACGATGCCGGCCAGGTCGGACAGCTTCACCGTCCCCAGCTCTGGCATCCCCAGCCCGAGGTCGATCAGGCCGTAGGCCGTATCGCCGTCCGCAGGATCGAGCGCGGCCAGCAGCCAGGTCACATGCGCGTCCGGCGTGAACAACCGCACCACGGGCACCGGGTCGATGGCCTCGCCAGCGGCGCGGGCCTTGCCGTGGGCCAGCAGGCGCGCGCGGTCGTCCTCGGTGATGAGTGCCGTCATGGCGCCACCCTCCGGCCGCACGAATCCGCCGAAGCGCAAAAGCGCAAAGCCGTACCTGCGGATTTGGGCATAAACACGATGGCGGTTCCGTGATTTCGCGCCTTTGTTGAAACCCGCAAATGCGGATTTCTGTAGAAGCGCAGAACAGTGAGCTTTTGATGAATGAGTTAAAGATAACGTGGTTTTAATTGTGCTGCGAATCGACGCTTCTGTCCATGCAGAAGCGATCCGTCCAGCCCGGCCGACCGGCCGGCGCCACCACCTTCGACGCCGAGCTGGCTCAAGCCTTCGGCGCGGCGGTGCGTGCGCTGCGCACGGAACGCGGCATCGCCCAGGAGACGCTGGCGCACCTGGCCGGCGTCGAGCGTTCGCACATGGGCAAGGTGGAGCGTGGCGAACACCAGCCCACGCTATCGCTGATCTTCAAGATTGCCGGCGCGCTCGAATGCAGCACGGCGGTGCTGATGAGCGAGGCTGAAAGCCAGCTCGCGGCAGCGGCCCAGCCGTAGGCGCTGGCCGGGCCGATCCGGCGCAGCCGGTTCGGCGGCATCGAGGGGCGCCAAGCATCGCGCGGCGGGGATAGCCCACAGGGCTTTCCCCTGGAGTGCAAGCGCCAGCGCGTAGCGCCGCAGGCGCGAAGGCGTGAGGGATTGGAGCCGAATGGCCGTGACGGCTTGCCGGCACGGGGCGCAGCCCGAAAGCCCGGCGGCGCTTGCAGCGCCGACACGCCATCCTGGGCTTGCTACGCCACGGGCTGCGGGCCATCCACCGATGAATACCGGCCCTGGTGAACATGCCAAGAGGCACCCGTTGCCGAACCCCGTGCGTGCGGTGCTGCGATGAGCAGCACAGCGCCCCGCCGCAATGGGCGGGGCGCTGTGGGCGGCCGTCAGGCCGCCTTGGGCTTGTTGCGCGACCAGATCAGGTCGTGCGTGCCGTCCTCGTTCTCGATCAGGCGGGCATAGACCGTTGCCGGGAATGAAGGATCGTCCAGGGTCACGGACACGTAGGGGCGTCCGGCCTCGCTGGTTTTCTTCCACGCCGCGCCGATGTCGTGGCCAGCCGCTTGCAGGCGGAAGTCGGGGGCGCTCTCGTTGTTGCCCTTGTCGTTGGGAACCAGCTTGACCTTGACGTTGAGCGTCAGGGTGCGGAGCTGGCCGTTGAAGCCGTCTTTGTCTGCGGTGAAGGTGCCGATGTTGGCCATGATGATTTCTCCTTTCGGGTTGAACAAGGTCGCGCCAGTGCGTCCTTGTTGTGATCCGTCCGGCGGGGGATGGGCTGGCCGCACCGCGCAGCGGTCGCAACACCGTGGAGAACCTGGAGGCGAAAAGAATTTGTCCCGCGAGGAATGCGCGCAGCGCAGGGGAAATTGTTTTCGCTGGAAGGTTGCGGCCATGAAGCCCAAGGCGCAGCCGCGCCACCGCCAGGATTCACAACAAGACAAGGACGCACAGGCCGCCCGCTCCCGAATGGAGACAGGGCCGACTCGGCATCCCCGCGTGACGGCTTCACCGGCTTGCGCCCTGACGCGGGCCAGGTCAATGCCCCGACGACAAGGCCAGAGCGCCCCAGCCGCAGCTCGCGGCACATGCTTGAGGCGTGGTGAGGAAGCTCCATCGGGCGAGGCCGAGCGGTGTGTCGGTGAACCGTCCTTCGTGACGTACAGGCAACGAATCGCCAGCGTCGAGGACGGCACGCTTTTGCACAACCTGCCGCAGCAAGCCGGGGCGTAGCCCCACAAGCTCCGCCCATTGCGGCGGGGCGCAGCCTTCCTCGCAAGCGAAGCGCGCAGCGCCACAGGCGCGAAGGCGTGAGGGATTGAAGCCGAATGGCCGTGATTCGGCACGAAGCACGGGGCGCAGCCCGAAAGCCCGGCGGCGCCTCGCGCCGACACGCCCAGGCCGTTCTATATTTTCAGGAAGTAACCCAAGACAAGCCCATGACTCTCCAGCTCCGACACGAAACCCCGGACGACATTGCTGCCATCGAAGCCGTCACGACGGCCGCTTTCGCCGATGCGCCGCACACCAGCCACACCGAGCAATTCATCGTGCGCGCACTGCGCACTGCCAACGAACTGACGCTTTCCATCGTGGCCGAAGAACACGGCCAGATCATCGGCCATGTGGCCCTGTCGCCCGTGACCATCACCGACGGCCACGGCCGCCAGGCTGAGGACTGGTACGGGTTGGGGCCGATCTCCGTCCTGCCGCAAAGGCAGGGGCACGGCATCGGCTCGCGCCTGATGGAGCAGGCGCTGTCTGAACTGCGGGCCATGCAGGCCGCAGGCTGCGTGCTGCTAGGCGATCCCGCGTATTACGCGCGTTTTGGTTTTCAGGCCCATGCGGGCCTGCAACTGCCGGGCGTGCCGCCCGGCTACTTCATGGCGCTGGCCCTGCATGGGCCAGTGCCCGAAGGCATCGCGCGCTACAGCGATGCCTTCAACGCCACCGCCTGAGCCACCGCGAAGGCGGCGGCGTTCTGACTCGGCTGCTGGCCTTGAACACCGGGCGCGGCCACTGCCGCGCCCGGATTTTGCGTCCACCGCGCCCAGGACGGAACGGCCTGGGCGCGGTGCTGAACGCGGTTATTCCTTCGTCTCGATGAGCCACCACACGGCACGCGGCAAGGCGCGGCCCGTGATGGGGTGAATGTCGGTGAGGTCGGCGCGGGCCGACCAGCCCGAGGGCGGGCGGTAGCCGCGCACGTCGCCATCGTCGTGCCAGCGGCGAGCGCGTACCGTGCTGGGCGCGTAGATCGCCGCCATGCGCGGGCGGCTGCTGGTGATGCGGGTCATGGGGGCTTCTCCTTGCAGCGAAGCGCCCCGGTCGAGGCCGGGGCGCTTGCCTTCGGCGCGGGTCAAGCGGCCAGCGCCTCGGCGGGTTCATCCGCCATTGCCTCGGCATCCTCCGGGGCATCCTGCGCCTGCGTTTCCTGCGGCGCAGCTTCCGGGCCTTCGGTCTTGAAGATGGCAGGCATCCAGCCCGTGCCATCGGCCAACCGCTCGGCTTCGCTGGCAATGTCGGCCTTCTTCAACTTCGCCAGTCGCGTGACGTGCTCGGGCGCGTACTGGCCCACGGCTTCCAGAATCACGGCCTTGGAAACGTGCTTGAAGTAGCCTTCTGCGGTCGGCTTCCACCATGCAGCCATGTCGAGGCCCACGGCCTGCGCCAGTTCCTCGCCGGGCTGGTGCGGTGTGGCACGGGGCGTCACCACGTCCACCGTGGAAGCCACGCACACGGCCAGCAGCCGCACCAGTTCATCTTGCGGCTTCGCCAGCAGCGCGGCAAACAGTTCGGCGCTGTCCTCCGGCAAGGCTTCGCCCGCCACCTGTTGCAATTCGCACAGCGCCACGGCGGCGGGAGTTTCCGGCCAGTCCGGGGCCATGCCTTCCAGCCGGTCTTGCACTTTGAGGCCCACGCCCAGCGGCAGAGAATCACGGCTGCGGCCGTAGCGGCGTTCCTGCAAGACGGTCTGCACCATGCCATGCACCACGGCGGCCAGCGCGGCTTGCGGATGCCGGGCGACTTCGATTTGTAGCGCGGCGGTGCGGTGGGCGCTCAAGCGTTGCGCCAGCCGGTCGGACATGGCGGCGGTCTTGGGTGGCTCGTCGTCCTCGCCTTCGTCGTCGTTCGCGGCTTCGCCTTCGCTGCCGAAACCTTGGCGCAGCCTTTCCAGCGTGCGCAGCGCCTTGGCCTCGGCCTCGCGCATCAAGCCGCGATGAATCACGGCTTCGCCGTTGCGGTCGATGGTGACGATGGCACCGGCTGCGGCCTTCACGGTCGCGCCGTAGTCCTGCAAGCCATCTTCCAGCACCTGCAACTGCTCGCCCAGGGTTTCGCCTTCCTCCTGCAAGGCGTCGGCCTTTTCCTCATCGTCAGCGTCCAGCGCAGCATCCACGGCTTCGGCCAGTTCGTGCATCTTGGTTTGCAGCTTCTCGATGCGTGCGGCTTCACGCTTGTTCGGTTCGCGCCGCTCCTTCGGCGCACGCTGGAAGGCGTGCAGGTCGGCATGGGTCACGCCTGGCGTGGCATCCACCCATGCCCAGCCTTCGGCCTTCACCTCGGCAGCAATGCCCGTCAGCTTATTGAACGCCAGCCCTTCCAGCAGCGCGGCATCGGTCAGATACACGCCCGCGTCATCTTCGGCGAACAGGTCACGGCGGATGCCACCGCCTGCGGCCTCGTAGCTGTCCAGCCCGACGAAGCGCACCAGCGGATGCCGGTAGGCGTCGATTTCCCTTTCGGTGAGGCGTTCGCGCAGGTTGGACGGGTGACGCTGCCAGGTTGGCGCATCGTAGAACGCGCTTTCCTGCGCGGCGTGGTCATCGGTGATGGCAAGGGCCATCAACTGGTCAAGGCTCACGGCATCGGCGCGATAGTCGGCCATGAGGCGGGGCGACACGTTCGCCAGCTTCAAGCGGCGCTGCACCACCAGCGGCGTAACGGAGAAATCCGCCGCAATGTCCTCGATGGGGCGGCCTTCGGCCACCAGCGCCGCGAAGGCTTCAAACTGGTCTGCCGGGTGCATGGCTTCGCGCTGCACGTTCTCGGTGAGGCTGGCGGTGCGGGCGGTGCCATCGGCCACCAGCAGGCAAGGCACTTCCCATTCCTTGCTGATTCGGTGCTTTTTCGCCAGCAGCTTGAGGGCTGCGAGGCGACGGCCACCGGCCACGACTTCGTAATGCTCGCCATCGGCGGATGCAATCACGATCAGGTTTTGCAGCAGGCCGACACGCTGGATGCTTGCGGCAAGTTCGGGGATGGACATGCGCGGGGTCTTGCGCACGTTGCGGCCCGTGGGGCGCAGCACCAGCCGCGACAGTGGAACCAGAATCAGGTTCTTGGTCGGGTCGGCGGCTTCCAACGGGATAGCGGCGGCGGTATTGACGGCGCGGGCTTCGGTTTGGGTAACGGCGTTCATGGTGAATCTCCAATCGAGTGAAACAAGGGAATGGAGGGGAACCGCCCCTCCGGCGGGGAAACGGTTCAGGCTTTCAACTGGCGCAGGCCATCGGCCAGCATCCAGAGGGCGCGATTGAGGCGCACATCGGAATCAATGCCCTGCACCGGGCGGGTCTGCTGGCGGCGTCCGTTGGCGCTGCGGCCATGCAATCCGCCTTTGGTCAGGTTTTCCTGCGTGCGGTTGAACACGCTCCACAGGTCGGGGCGGCGGTCGTCGAACCGGCGCGGCATCAAGATTTGCGATTCGGTGATGGGCGCGGGCTTCTTGTCGGTGGGGTCGTACTTGAGGGCCAGCGCGGAACGGGCGAACACTTCGGCTTCGCCTTCATCCAGCGTGATAGCGCGCATGGCATCGCGGGAATCCTTCACCCGCTCGAAGCCGCTCAACACCTCGAAAGCGCCTTCGATGACGGAACCGGCTACGTCGCCCTTATGGGGTACGCGCACGTCCGCCACGGTGTCGCCGCACACAAGACCATTGCTGCAAACGAAGCGGAACATTCCGGCCAGCATCTGATAGCTGCTGGTGCCGTCATGCGAGTTCAGCAGCACGATTTCGTTGGCCTCTGCGCCGTTGATCTGGCTGGCGTGGCGCAGGCGCAGCATGTGTTTCGTGTGCTCGCGCTTGCCTTCATCGCGCACGCGGGTCTGCGTCACCATGAAGGGTTGAAATCCCTCCTTGCGAAGCTCGGTCAGCACGGCGGCGGTGGGGATATAGGCGTACCGCTGCGAACGGCTTTCGTGCGGGGCATCCGCGAAGATGGACGGGGCCACGCGATGAATCTGGTCATCGGACAGCGGGTAGTCACTGCGCAGCGAAGGGGAGCGGGAAGCGAAACGGGATGCGAGTTGCATGTCTTTCTCCTGAACAAAAAGGCTGTTGAAGAAAACCGCACACCGGATTCCTAGATTCGGAGCCCAGCCTTTCGGCTGTTCGGTGCGGTCGGCACGAGGAACCCGGTTGGCCCTGTTGCCACCGTCTTTCCTGAGTTCATCGCCCGCGACGGTCAGGAGCGCGCGAACGGGCGCCGTCAAGGAGGCAAGCGCAGGGTTGGTGCGGCCCGCAGGCGCAGCCGAGGACACGGCCCTGCGCGCCTTGACGGCACACGGGCGCGGGCTACAGTCGCGGTGAAGGTGATGAAGTCAGGGGAGACGGCTGGACAAGGCAACGGCCTTCCCCACACGCCGACCGCACGGCAAGCGAAGCGCGCAGGCCCGAAGCTGGAAGCCGGGCCGGAGGCGTCAGCCGAGCGGAGCGAGGGAACGATGGAAGCCCGTCAGGGGCGAGACGCCGCAGGCGGCTCGATGCGCAGCACGACAGCGCGACCGGCCATCTCCCAGGTGGCCGGGGACGCCCATGCAGTTTGGGCATCGCGGGATTTGTCTTCGGCGGATTTTTCGCGGACAATGTGGGCAAGGCCCTGTCCGCCTGAGCTTCGAGCGGCTCAATCAAGACTGCGTTCTGCTTTCCCCCCGTATTTCTTGCCACCACCATGCGATATCGCCTGGGCGTAGGCCAAGTAATCGCTCGATTGGCCTGCGCTGAAATCAGGAGAATCGTATGCCCATCGGCATTTCCGACCTTGCCCATTCTGTTCGCAAGAACAGCGTTTCTGTGGCCGCCCCTGTGCAGCTTGGCCATGCGCAGCAAATCATTGTTGCTGCACTCGGCTACAAGAGCCTTGCCGCCTACCAGGCCGCCCAGGTAGCCGCACTCGAACCCAAAGACTTGAGCAATGTCTACCACGTTGTACTCGACTACGACTCGCTCGATAGGCGCGCCAGCGAACTTGGCGCAGCCCCCGCGCCAAGCCAACTGCATGAGCTGATCGACGCAGCCTTCAAGGAACGAGCACCCCACACACACATTCACGCCTCTCACGCAGGCTTCGATAACTATCTGCGTGAGCATGTGGATCAGGTGGTCATCGAAGACGATGACGTGAACAGCGAGATGGCCAACGCCAATTACGATGGCATTGATGAGGTCTATTTCGATTTCGAGGTTGAGTCTGAAAACGTCCCCGTTGGCAGCTCGCTGGAAATCGACCTGGATGGCCATGTTGGCTTGGGCATCGACACTGAGCGTCCCTACGCGGGCCACATCGTGAATGTGGAGGGCACTTTGAGCGTGGAGCGATTGGGCAGCCAGTGCTTTGGGTCAGTGGACTGCCAAGTCACCAAAGCGGAACTCGATACGAACTGGGGGGATGACGACCACGACGGCGAGCCACCGCCGCGCAGCGTATCGCAATCCTATGCCGAACTGCTGGGCCTCGAACTGCATGAGGTTGGCAATCTCGCCGATGTAGAAGCAATGGAGTTGGACGGCAGTAGCGGTGAAATGGTCTACGGCTACCTCCTCGACTTCACGGACTACGCATCGCCCGAGATAGCGCAGAAGATCTTGCGCCGTCACTCTTCACTGCGTATCGAAGTCGGCCCTGGCTTCTTTGAAGGCGTTCGTAGCGACGACTGGCCTCGCTGACGATGCAGTAAGCGCATCCCGATACGGGATGCGCTGCTGGGCCATCCGCCCAAGGCCGAGTCAGACAGCTATCCGCCCGCTCAGCCGCGCCTCGCGCGCGTAGGCGCTCAACCGCTTCTCAGCGCGGAAAGACAGGTCGCGCTCGATCGGCAAGCCCAGCCCGCCGCGCACGATCGCCAACTCGCCCAGGCTGACCCAGCCGATTTCCGGCGCCCCCAGGCCCAGGTCGCAAAGACCAAAAGCGTGGTCGTGGTCGTCAGGATCAATCTCGGTCAGCAGCCAGGTCGCGCCGGCGTCCGGCGTGAACAGCTTGACCACGGGGGCCGGATCAAAGTCCGGGTTCTCCAAGGATTCGCGGCCGTTGGCCAGCAGTACGATGCGCTGCTCGTCAGTGATGAGTGCGTTGTTCATGGTGAACTCCTGCAAGGATGCCGGGCGGAATTGCCCGACCCTTCCGGGGCACGGCGCAGCGCAAGCAGTCAGGGGTCGCAGACGGCCGACAGGACGCAAGCGCGCATGGCGCGCGCCGCCCTTGACGGCGAGAACGCCGTGATACGGTGAAGGGAACAGCAAGACTGCCCACACCCGCCCGCTGCACACACTCGGCTTTTAGGGCAAGCGGAACGCGCAGGCTCGAAAGGGCCGGAGGCGTCAGGGGGCAAAGCCGAATGGCCGCGATTCGGCACGAAGCGCGGGGCGCAGCCCTCGAACCCGGCGGCGGCACGCCGGGACGCAATGAAGACTGTCAGATAGAATAAATAGGCATCGCGTCGACGAAAGATCCCCGTGCAGCGATGCTATTCTTTTCTTCGCTGCGATCATTCACGGCTCACAGCGTTGACACGATCGGAGATACGGCATGACGTTCAAAGCGGACAAGTACAACCGGTCGGTCTGTCTGAATTGCCCAACGTGCGGTGGCACTGAGTTTTCACACGACGGCGCTGATGGGCAGACGAGCGAACTGTTCACCTGCGGCAACTGTGGGTTGCAGATTTCCAAGGATGATCTCATCCGAGCCAACGATGAGAACGTGCAAGCGCATGCCAAGGAGATCGGGAAAGCCGTCGTCAAAGATCTTCAGAAGGAACTGCACGAATCGCTGAAGAGGGCATTCCGCGGCAGCAAGAACATCAAGATCCGATGATGCCCTTCCCAATCAGTGTTGGTGATGCCATCGCCATAGGCGCTCTTTTGCTGTCCGCGTACGCCACTTGGACGACGTTCAGATTCAATCAGAAACAGAACAAGTTGATTGAGAGCCAGGATCGACTGAACAAGCTACTTCTGGAAAAAGAAGCCACTGAAATCCTCAACATTAAGAAAGCGGACCTCGGCGCGACGTTCATCAAGATCGGCAGCAACAACCGACGGCTGAAAATCTGGAACAAGGGGAAATCGGCCGCGCGCAACGTGTCGCTGTCGTTTCCCGATGGCAACGACTGCCTGGTTCAATCGGACATCGACTCGAAATTTCCGCTAGAGACACTGGACACGCTCCAGTCGGTGGAATTGATTGCGTCCATATCACTGGGTAGCAAAAGCAAGCACTCCATCAAGCTGACGTGGAGCGACGATTTCAGCGATCACAACGAGAAGGTGGTCTACCCGACGATCTGAAAAGATGCCTGCGCAAGGCCACTGGCTAGGAATAGAGCTGGCCGTCGGGACAAAGCAGACCAAACCACCGCTGCAGTTTCTTTTCTCGCGTGGCGAACGATCCTTCCAGTGTTCCCAACAGGAGGTAGTGCGCGTCGAGAACATCGTGCTCGATTTTCTCGTAGGCTTTTCCGCTCAGTGTGTCGGGAACACGTCCACCATAACGACAATATGCGTCCAGCGCGAAAAGCAACTGGACCTGCTGCCAACGAAATAGTGCCCAATCCCGGGTCATGATCGTGGCAGGCGGTAGTGGAAGTTCGCCCGAAGGGACTTCCAGGCTCCCGTAGAACTTCAACATTGCATCGGTATTGGTCGCGATGACCTCCTCGGCGGCCTCCCGCAGTGACTGTCGCTCCGCGCTGGTGCCTTCCAGAAGATTTGGGATTAGGGTCGGAATCAAGCGCACCCGGTCAAGAAATCGTTCGACATCTTCACGAAGTTCCGCCGTCTGCTCCTGAAGCGCCTCAGCCGCCGAAGGCGGCAGCGCGTAGTTCGCGCCGGTCAGCGCCTCGTTGAATTGGAAGCGGATATCCTCGTACCGCGTAGAGGGCTTGCCGCAGGCTTCGTGCGACTCTATCTCCTGTTTCAGCAGCGCCCCTACGTGATTGACCAAGATCACCGGGTTCTCGATCTTGGGAAACTTGGCGAAGCAGCGCGAGCGTCCCGGTTCGGACGACGAGATCAACTCGTAGAAAAGTACGTCGGCCATCAGCAACTGGTGCGACTGCGCGAGTTGCAGCATGTGCGCCGCCGTCGATCCTTGCAGGTAGTTCTTGTCGAGAACAATCGTGGGCTTTGCCATTGAAGTCCGGATCAGCTAAAGGTCGCCGCCTGGGGCTTGGCTTTCTCCCATGCCTTGCGCGCTGTGTTGTACTCAGCCTTGATGCGGTCCATCTGTGCCAATTCGTCAACCACGAAATCAATCGTCAACGGCACTTCGTGGAAGTCTGGCGAGTGGGAGTGAGCATCGATGTATCGGGATAACATCACCATGCGCGTGTGAACCTGTGCAGCAATGCCTTCATCAAAATACACCTGACTGAGGGTGAAGGTGATGTTCTCCCGCCAGCGGCGCACGACATTGCCGAACAGCTTTCGCTGAATGAAGTCCTCATAGGCGGTACGCAGGCTGCCACACGCCTTCTCCAGGCTGTCGCGCTGCTTGTCGCCATCCAGCGTGCGGGCGACGTCAAGGTGCTTTCGTGCGCGATCGTGTGCAGCACCTTCGTAATGTTCGTGAGGGAAGGCCAGGCTGTCGATGACACCTGGCTCTTCGGCCTCGCCACGCCACACGGTCCGGCCCGCGAAATCGACACCCTTTTCCACCGCAGCCGTCGCCAGATAGTTCGTAAACAGGATGTCGTGCGTAAAGACGATCACCTGCCGCTTGGCGGCTTCGTCCACCAGGCGTTGTGCGATCGCCTCTTTGCGTACATGGTCCATCGAGGTCACGGGGTCATCGAACACCACGCCCAAACAGGAACCGTTGAGTTCCACTTCAGTGAGAAAGTCGGCCAATGCCGCGGCGGTCTGTTCGCCCTCGCTCAGCACCGAAGACGGGTCGATGCCGGCCACGCTGGCGTTGGCAATCTCGATTTTGCGATCAGTCGTTCCAGCATCGCCCGCGAAGCGGAATTGCACCGGCAGCTTGAGCTGCAGGGCGGCGCAGTTCTCCGTGAATCGCGCGATGAAGCCCTGCGCCACCAGTTCTGTGGCCAGCGCTTTCTGCTTGCTGGTCACTTCGCGTTGGGATACGGCAAAGCCGCGGATGCACGAATTGGCCTTCACCACCCATTTGAGGTCTGCCACCGCCGCAGCGATGGCATCGTACTGGCCGGAGAGCACCTGGCGATCGAGTAACAATCGCTCCTCTGCCATCAACGACCCCATCAGTACCTTGGGGTCCTTCTGTCGCAAGGCATCGTTGTCGGATTTCAGGCGCTCAACCAACTCCGTGATGCGTACCGAGACCGGGTCATGGTCCAACATGCTCAAGCCAGGGTCGAAGGCACCGGCAACCGCCCGCGCCAATGCTCCGATGACTTCCCGATAGCCTTCGACATGACTGGAAACCGCCGCGGCCATTGCGGCATCCACCTCGGTCAAGGTCCGGCGCGCGACACTGCCCTCGTCGAAGAAGGCGAGACTGATCTTCGACAACTTCGTGCCATACCCTGCGAGCGTTGTCTTGGCCTGGCCAAGCTGCGCTTCGACACCACTGGTTGCGAACTGATAGAAGCGGGTCAATCGTGCAATGCCGTCTTCGTCGAGAACCTGATGGCAAAGCACGCATCGGGCCGCATCCGCCTTCGGTGGAAACGCCTCGTCAGGATAGGCTTCGGCGTTGTAAGCAATGGCCGCAGCCAGCAGGTCACGCCATGCTGCTGTGCCGATGGGCTGCACCGGCTCCTCGCCCAACTGTGCCGCTGAGAGCGCTGACGCCTTTTCCGTCAGCGTCTGAATCTGCTTGACGGCATTGGTGATCTGTTCCGCGACTGCAGGCGATACAGCCATGTGCAAACCTGAGATCGATGCTTTCAGTGCGTCCAGATCGATGATGCGCTGCTCATTCTGGCGAATGATCTCCTTGGGATCGGTGGTCCTGAGTGTCGCGAGTTGCTGGACAACCGATTCCAGGCGCGCGCGCTCCTCGTCGCCGAAGGCGGCCAATGCCTGCAAGCCAACGAGGTCCGTCTGTGCCGTCAGGGTGATCAGCAGCGAAGCGACTTCGGACGTGCTGCCTGGAATCGCGAACTTGTCCGTAGCGTGGGAACGTAGAGCGATGTCATCGCGCAGCTTGCGCTGGAGCTTTCCGAAGACCTCCACCATGCGGGGAAAAACATCGAACAGATAAGGCATGACTTGGAAGGCATTGCGCTCATCCAGATGGACACGCACGCAGGTCGAGTCGAACACCGCGAAGTTGTCGCGCAGTCGCTGGCAAGGCTCCTTGTAGACAAATGTCGTGTTGGAGCCGTCGTCGAAGGCAAACGTCGCGCTAGGCGTGGGTTGTTTGTGCTTGGCCAACTTCACATCGCCGAGAATCGCGGTTTGCTTGGAACGGGTGAAGCATGCGGCTTTGAGCACTCGCGCATAGCCGGACTTGCCCGCACCGTTGGGACCATAGATCACAGTGAGCTTGCGCCCGAAAGTCAGTGTTTCACCCGGCGCCAGGGCGTTGACGCCGGTCAGTGCGGTCATGGCGGTCACTACGCTTGAGTCCGTTGTGGGGCCGCCTTGGATCTGGGGCAAGGCGATGTCCCATGTGGCGCGTGGCATCTCCGTGGTGGCCAGTTGCTGGTCCATCAAGTACTCGCGGTAGACCTCATCCAAAGCCTCGTCCGGGAAATCGACGGCGCCAACGAGTTTGACCAGCAGGCACCGCTGCCAGTTGGAAAGCGTCTTGCCCCAAGCGGACAGCGCATCGAAGACATTGAACGCCGCTTGCGACATGAAGATTCCTTGTTTTAAGCCATTTGAATCTCGTTCAACAGGCTGGGACGGTCTATTCAGAGGAGGCAGGTGATTGTCGTATCACGATACAACAATCGATCAGGACGGCGTTGCGACGCCTACGAAAAGGACACTGCCGCTTTCTGCACGCCATCCAGTTTTCTATGGATCAGTGAAACCAGCGTCAAGATGTCGAGCGCATCCTGCTCAGACATAGGCCAATTCGTCTTCGGGGCATGGGCCAAGGGATTGCGCACGGCGCCGAACAGACCGATTAGCAAGTTCGCAAATCCTCTCTGCTCGCTCTTTTCGGACTCGGTGCTCAGTGGTCCCAAGACCAAGATTGGCTGCTGACCCGCGAACGCCTTGTTCACCAAGTCGGCACCATCGCCGGTCAACCCCGACAGTATGCGAATTCGCTCGGCGACACCCTTGCTCGCCTCGAAGACCGCATGAAAATAGTTCTCGTCCAACAGCTCGGCTCGGCAGTAATTCAAGACCTCCGCATGGACGACTCTGCTTTCCAGCGCCGCCTTGAGACGTCCAGCGCGTGCGCGGGCTGCATCCAACGTCGTCGCCTTGTCGGCATATCCCACCTTGCCATCGTCGCGAACATAGAAGCCAGAGAACGCCAGCACGACATTGAGTTCATCCCGCAGCCAAGCAAATGTTCCAGGATCGCGCACGTAGTTCACCGGGTTCATTGCGCGGTTGATGAACATAATCAGATGGTTGCCTCGCTGATGCTTGTTCTGCAACTCGGCGAGCGCGTTGAACAACCGCTTCCACTTCGTCATGCCCGGCGATGGGTCGATCACTTCCATCTCTTGCAGCAGCCTCCCAATCTGTGTGCCACTCAAGCCGCGCTCGGTGTCTGCAAGCACACGGCAGGCAGCTTCAAGATGCTGAGAACTGAACAGGTCAATTTGCGCCGCCATTGCCGACCTCTCCGCGTTTAGCGGACGACAACATCGAACGGTGCATGCACCGAGCGAAAGGTAGCGAGGATGCGGTCACGGGCGCAATCCAGTTCGTCCGCTACACGAGAACTGAGCATGTAGGTGGGGCAGTCCGCCTTGCCGCATTCACAATGCCGGATCTCGCCTTCTCGGAGGCGAGAGACGAAGATGCGGCGCAGTTCATCGACTTGACGCACAACCTGGGCCAGCACCTTGCGAACACGCTGATCTCTGATGTGATGGATCGATGGAATGCGCCGAATTTCGGTGCCTTCACGTGTTCTCCACGCTCCGGTGTTGAGTGCTCGAATGGTGTCCTCAACAGCTTGCTGGAAGGCGGGTAGCGAACTTTCCTGTTGAAAAGGTGTGCGAAAAGCAGGCCGGTCGAATACGGCAGCCATCAAACCCAGCGCCTCGGCGTCGGATAAGCCAGGGAAGTCATCAACGAATTTTCGGATCTCAGCTTCGGCTTCGGGGAACTCGACTCCCTGGACGAAGCGGTGCAAGAGGTATTCGCCACGCAAACGCAGGTTCTCCTCGAACTCGACGCTCGACCAGATCGTCACATGCGCTACGCCAAGTGCAGCAGCGCTATCGCTGATCCGTGTTCTGCTGGCGTCAGAGACTGCACCACGACAGATGAATTTGAAAGCATCTGGCGTACCGCCAGTAGCCTCGACAGCCTTCTCCATATCGGTTCGGGCTTTCGCCAGGGTCAGCATGTCACGATTAGCGCACTGGATAATCGTCTTGCGCGAAGGTCGATCGTCAAACTCCTCGATTCCGAAGATGTCTCGTCCCTGGTCGCTACCCGATTGGCCGTGCCAGATCAGGTCGCGCCAGCCGGTACGAACGTGATAAGCAAAAGCAAGGCGCTCAAATTGAACGCCGCTGTAGTCTTCAAAGTGAATCGGATGAACGATGCTTGCCATAGGCATCGAACATCAAGCCGCGTGCGCCGAGGGCGCAGAAGCCAGCGGCTGCACAGCCAAGCGTAGGCCCATCGTCTTGAGGATGGCGGTCAAGCTGTTCAGGGCGGGATTGCCCTTCGGCGACAACGTGCGGTAAAGCTGCGTCGGGTTAAGGTGAGCCTGTTCGGCCACCGCCTGCACGCCGCCGACTGTCTGCGCAAGCTGGCGCAGCACGGTCATCAGTTCGGCTTGGTCGCCATCGGCCAGGATGTTGTTGATGACTTCAAGTGCGAGCGCCGGATCGTTGCGGTACAGCTCGGCCATCGCCTCGTCATGGGATTTGCCTCTCATTCGTCGATTCTCCGTTGCCAGTCCTGCCAATAGCCCACCGCCCGGTCAATGTCCGCATCCTGGGTGCGCTTGTCGCCACCACACAGCAGCAGCACCAACCGTTGCCCCGCTAGGCCGTAATAAACCCGATAGCCAGGCCCCGCGTCGATGCGCAGCTCCCACACGCCATCTCGGCAAAACTTGTGGTCGCCGAAGTTGCCTTGCTCGATACGGGCCACGCGGCGGATGACCGCCACCTTGGCTTGTGCATCACGCAAGCGCCGCAGCCAGTCGGTGTAGAGATCCTTCTGTACGTCGGCCGAGAGGTAGTGCTCGATTCGGTACATTGTTATTTTCGTTTATAGACGAATGGAAGTCAAGGAGAAGGGGCGAGCCCGCGTCCACATTTCCGAGACACTGTCTCGGATTTCCCGGGTGGGCCTCCTTCTCATGCTTCGACCTCCGCCTGGCGTTGCGCACCCGTGATCGTCTTGCGCCGGGCCGCCACTAGTTCGGCCGCTTGCCGCACCGGATCGTCCTCGGTATGGACGTAGCGCATGAACATCGCCGCGGTCTTGTGCGCTGTCAGCGCCATGCCGACCTTTAGGGGAACGCCCGAATTGGCAATGTCGGTCGCCGAGCGGTGGCGGATACCGTGAGTGCCGACCTTCGGCACACCGGCACGGTCAAGGATGCGCCGCCACGCCTGATAGTAGGTGTGGGTGCTGAGGGGCTTGCTGTGGTCGAGGATCGCCGGGCAGACATAGGGCGAATCGCCGTAGCGAGGAGCATTGGTCAGCCGCCGGCGGGCTTCCTCACTCAAGGGCTTGGACATATCGCCGGTCTTGCTGTCCGGCCAGACCACCCGGCCGTTGGGTAGGTCGAGCCAATCCCACTGCAAGAGCAGGACTTCCGACATGCGTGCGGCGAACTCGAATTGCAGCCGGACTGCCAGCAGGTGGGTGGGATGCTCCAAGCCTTCGGCCTCGGCCTTCTCCAGATAGGTGAACAGCTTGGTCATCTGGTCGTCGGTGATGAGCCGGGTCGAACCCTTTTCCGGGTACTTGGGGACGTGGCGGCACGGGTTGGAGCCATCGGGCCGGTAGCCCCACAGCTCGGCCAGGTTGAACATCTTGCGGACGAGCGACAGCACCCGGTTAGCCTGGGTGGGCGACTTCTCCATGCGCTTCATCAGCGCGGTGATGTCGTGGCGTGTGACCTCGTGAACCTTCTTGCTGCCGAAGGCCGGGATGACGAAGCTGTCGATCTGGTACTGGTAGCCGGCCTGTGTGCTGGGCTTGTTGTGCGGCTTGGAGTGGTCGTCCATGAACCGGCCGCACAGCTCCTTGACCGTCGGCGCCTTGCGGGATTCGGCCTTGTCGAGTCCGGGATCGCCCCCGCGCCGGACTTCGGCCAGCCAGTCTTGCGCAAGCAATCGCGCCTGTTCGACCGTCAGTTCGCCGAACTGGCCGATTGCCGGCTTGCGCCGCACGCCGGAGTTCGTGCGGTACTGAACCATGAAGACCTTGCGGCCCGTTGGTGTAATCTTGCACAAGAAGCCCGGAACGAGCGTATCCCGGAGTTCCACGTCGCAGGTTTGAGCCTGCGATGTGTCAACGACGGACTTGGTGAGTTTGACCTTCGCCATGAGGTGCTCCTGAAAGGCCCCGATTCCAGGGGCCGGCTAGGAGCCAGGCGGAGGGGAACCGGGGCGGTTTGCATCGCGCACCGGGATATGATCGAAGGCACTGGCCTCGGGGAAAACCTGCTGCAGCAAGCCTCATCCAAGCCCATCCTTAGTCCGGTGCGGATGCCATGCTCAGGCTTAAAATCCGCCGCTTCCTTAATCGGGGCATACGGGTTCGACCCCCGTTCCGGGTACCACCATATTTACAAGGGAGTATTTGATGCCTCGCTACAACGCTCCATTTGAGATCCATGTGCACGGCGACGTGCCGCTGCGCGCGGACACGAGCTTCGAGCAAATCCAGGAGGCGCTGAAGCCGCTCTGGAAATACGCGGGCGCCAAATCGCTGGCCGATGGTGCCACCAGCACCTACGAAGAAGAACCCGGCATCCGCTTCGAGCAAAAGGATCACACGCTGCAGATCTGCTGGACCGTGCCGGGCGACGAAGACTTCCGCCAGGCGCTCGACGAAATGTGCATGGCGCTGAACGAACTCTCCGAGCGCGGCGCTGCCATTGAAGTCACCTTCTACGACACCGATTTCGATGAAGAAGAGGGCGACCCCGACGAAGAGTCGCGCGACGACTTCATGATGCTGTTCGTGGGCCCCAACCCGGCGGCGATCATGCAGGTGCAGCGCGACCTCTTGGTCGAAGACGTGGTCAACCTCATGGAACGCCACTTCGACGGCGCCGAGCTGGGTGGCGTGGTCGCCGAGATTGATCGCCTCTTCAGCGACCGTTTCGACGCGCTCGTGAACTCGCTCGAAATCGGCAAGCGCCCGCGCGGTGCCGGTGGCGCGGGCGGCGGCAGTGGTGGTGGTCACGGTGGTGGCCGCCGTCCGCGCCACCTGCACTGACCCTTCGGCTTTCCGCCCGGCGCCAGGCCGCATGGCCCTGTTCCCAGCCTCCGCGTTGCGCCCTGGCGTGCGCAAGCGCGAGGTGTTTGGGTGGGCGATGTACGACTTCGCGAACTCGGGCTACACCACGGTCGTGATCACGGCGGTGTTCGCCGCGTATTTCGTCGGTGGCATCGCCAAGGGCGCACCGTGGGCCACCTTCGCGTGGACCGCGGCCCTCAGTACCTCGTATGCCATCGTGATGTTCACGATGCCCGCCATCGGCGCCTGGGCCGACCTGCGCGCGGCCAAGAAGCGCGTGCTGATGATGACAACGACGGGCTGCGTGCTCGCCACCGCGGCACTGGCGCTCACGCCCAGTTTTGCGGGCGGTGCGATGGGCGTCGCGCTCGCCATGGTGCTGGTGATCGTTTCCAACGCGTTCTATTCCTACGGCGAGTCGCTGACGGGCGCCTTCCTGCCCGAACTCGCGACGGCTGAAGGCATGGGCAAGGTGAGCGGCTGGGGCTGGGCCTTCGGTTATGTCGGCGGCATGCTGGCGCTGGGGCTCTGCCTGGCCTATGTGCTCTGGTCGCAGGCGCGCGGGTTGCCAGCGGCGCACTTCGTGCCGGTCACGATGCTGATCACGGCGGCGATCTACGGCGTGGCCGCCTGCGCGACGTTCGTACTGTTGCCTGAGCGTGCCGTGCCGCAGGCCAGCCGTGGCCAAGACAGCGCCTGGAAGCAGCTGCGTGCCACATTCCTGCAGGCCCGCGCCTACCGCGACTTCATGTGGCTGCTGGCCTGCACCGTCTGCTACCAGGGCGGCGTCGCGGTGGCGATCACGCTGGCGGCGATCTATGCGGAGCAGGTGATCGGCTTCGTCGCGAGCGAGACGATGGTGCTGATCTTCGTGCTCAACCTGGCGGCCGCGCTCGGGGCCTTCGGCTTCGGTTATGTGCAGGACCGCGTCGGCCACAAGCTGTCGCTGGCTGCCACGTTGCTGGCGTGGATTGCGGTGTGCGTGATCGCCGCATGGGTGACGACCAAGGGCGGCTTCTGGTGGGCCGCCGCCATTGCGGGGCTGGCGATGGGCTCGAGCCAGTCGGCCGGGCGCGCGATGACGGGCTACCTCGCGCCGCCGCAGCAGCTGGCCGAGTTCTTCGGCCTCTGGACCTTCGCCACGCGCCTGGCCAGCATCATCGGCCCGTTGAGCTTCGGTGCGATCACTTGGGCCACGGGCGGCAACCAGCGCATTGCAATCCTCTCGACGGCGGTGCTGTTCATCGGCGGGTTGTTGCTGCTGCTGCCGACCGACATGCAGCGCGGCCGCAAAGCCGCGCTGCAGGACAAGGCTGCTGCGCGATAGCGGCGCGCCAGCGCCTCAGGGCACCTGCTGCAGTGACTTGGGCACCTTGTAGCGCTCGCCGTCGTAACGCAGCGTCACGGTGTTGAACTTGGCGGGCAGCGCTTTCTCGACGCAGCCCTGGTCGTCCTGTTCCTGCGCACGGCTTTGCACCAGCGTGCGCGACAGCTGCAGGTCGGCAAAGCCGTTGCTCGTGGGGCGCGCGACCGACAGCATGGTGCGCAGCTTCTCGAAATGACCGGTGCAGGTGGTGTCCCAGCCGCCGTTGTCGTGGTCGAGCTCGATCTCCTGCAGCACCTGCTGCAGCTTGTTGCCGCGCTGCACGTACAGGCGCACGGTCTCGCTGGCCTGCGGGCCCGAGGTCGGGCTGTTGCCGCGATAGCGCACGCGCAGGCCGAAGGCGCGTGTGTCGGGCGACAGCACGTAGCGCGAGGTGTCGACGCGGATCTCCTGGATCGCGGTGGTGGCGTCTTCGTCGAGCGCCTCGGGCACGAAGATCCGCCCGATCACGGTGTCGCGGTCGGTGTTGCCGTTGTCGGGCCGCTGGATCAGCAGCAGCGCGAGGTCGAAGACCTTGGCGCCCTTGTCCGTGGTCTCGCGCGGCATGGGCAACACGACGATGCTGCGGCCGGGGAACGCCGGCCAGACCTTGCACGCGGCCAGCCGTTCGTCTAGCGGCTGCTTCGGATAGAGCTTGGCGTGCATGCGCTCGGCCAACCCGCTTTCGCAGGCGGCATGGCCCAGGCCGGCGGCCGATGCCAGGCCCAGGAGCAGTGCATGACGCAGGAAGAAAAGGGCACGCATTGCCAATCGCGAGGTCAGGCGGCGTTTTCCGCAGACACCGCGGCGCCTTGCGTGCGCGAGGGAAGCCAGCGCGCGGCGGCTGCTTCGAGCACCGCCAGGACGCCGCTGCTCTCAAGCACCAGCCCGCCTTCGCTGCTGTCATCTGCCAGCCGGCCGAGCGACGCCAGCACGCGGCGCGTCTGTTGCGCGACCGGCGCGCCGGTGTCGATGAAGCGCAGCGTCGACGGTGCGTGGCGCTGCAGTTCGTCTTTCACGAGCGGGTAGTGCGTGCAGCCGAGCACCACGGTGTCGACCTCGCCCGAGCCATTGCCAAAGGGGCCGGCTTCCGCCATGTAGCGGGCGCACAGCGCGGCGATGGTGGGGTTGTCGAAGCCTTCAATGGCCTTCACCAGGCCGTCGCACGGCACGGGCCGCACGGTGGCCGAGGCTGCAAAGGAATCGCGCAAGGCCGCGTACCGGGCGCTGGCCAGCGTGCCGCGCGTGGCCAGCACCGCGATGTGTCCCGTAAGGCTCGTCGCCACGGCGGGCTTGAGCGCCGGCTCCAGGCCCACGATGGGCAGGGCAGGGAATTCGGCGCGCAGCACATGGATCGCCGCCGTGGTGGCCGTGTTGCAGGCCACCACCAGCGCCTTGATGTCGTGCGCGCGCAGCAGGTGTTCGACCACCTGGCGCGAGTGCGCGATGACGTAGGCGTCGCCGCGCTCGCCGTACGGCGCGTTCGCGGTGTCGGCGAAGTAGACGAAGCGTTCCGTCGGCAGCTCGGCCTGCAGCGCGGCGAGCGTGCTCAGCCCCCCGACGCCGCTGTCGAACACGCCGACCGGGTTCAAGCGACTTCCAGCGGAATGGTCTTGAACTCGCCGCTGGCAATGCGCTTTTGCCACTCGGCCGGGCCGGTGATGTGCGCGCTGGTGCCGCCGGCATCGACCGCCACGGTCACGGGCATGTCGACCACGTCGAATTCGTAGATGGCTTCCATGCCCAGGTCCGCAAACCCCACGACCTTGGCGGTCTTGATGGCCTTGCTCACGAGGTAGGCGGCGCCGCCCACGGCCATGAGGTAGGCGCTCTTGTGCTTCTTGATGGCCTCGATGGCGACCGGGCCGCGCTCGGCCTTGCCGATCATGGCGATCAGGCCGGTTTCGGCCAGCATCATCTCGGTGAAGCCGTCCATGCGCGTGGCGGTGGTCGGGCCGGCCGGGCCCACGGCTTCGTTGCCGACCGGATCGACCGGGCCGACGTAGTAGATGACGCGGTTGGTGAAGTCGACCGGCAGCTTCTCGCCCTTGGCCAGCATGTCCTGGATGCGCTTGTGCGCGGCGTCGCGGCCGGTGAGCATCTTGCCGTTCAGCAGGATCGTGTCGCCGGGCTTCCAGCTGGCCACTTCGGCGGGCGTGAGCTTGTTCAGGTCGACGCGCTTGCTCTTCTTTTCGTCGGGGGCCCAGTTCACGTCGGGCCACAGGTCCAGCGACGGCGGATCGAGGTAGACCGGGCCGCTGCCGTCCATCACGAAGTGCGCGTGGCGCGTGGCCGCGCAGTTGGGAATCATCGCCACGGGCTTGCTGGCCGCGTGCGTGGGGTACATCTGGATCTTGACGTCGAGCACGGTGGCCAGGCCGCCCAGGCCCTGCGCGCCGATGCCCAGGGCATTGACCTTCTCGAACAGTTCGAGGCGCAGCGCCTCGACCTTGGTGAGCTCGGCGCCCGAGGCGGCCTTGGCCTGCAGCTCGTGCATGTCCAGGTCGTCCATCAGGCTTTCCTTGGCCATCAGCGCGGCCTTCTCGGCAGTGCCGCCGATGCCGATGCCCAGCATGCCCGGCGGGCACCAGCCGGCGCCCATGGTGGGCACGGTCTTGAGCACCCAGTCGACCACGCTGTCGCCGGGGTTCAGCATCACGAGCTTGCTCTTGTTCTCGCTGCCGCCGCCCTTGGCCGCGACCGTCACCTCGACGGTGTTGCCCGGAACGATCTCGGTGAAGATCACTGCGGGCGTGTTGTCCTTGGTGTTCTTGCGATCGAACTGCGGGTCGCCCACGACCGAGGCGCGCAGGGTGTTGTCGGGGTGGTTGTAGCCGCGGCGCACGCCTTCGTTGATGGCGTCGTCCAGCGAGCCGGTGAAGCCGCCCCAGCGCACGTCCATGCCCACCTTGAGGAACACGTTGACGATGCCGGTGTCCTGGCAGATCGGGCGGTGGCCCGTGGCGCTCATCTTGCTGTTGGTCAGGATCTGGGCAATGGCGTCCTTGGCGGCGGGACTCTGCTCGCGCTCGTAGGCCTTGGCCAGGTGGGCAATGTAGTCCGCGGGGTGGTAGTAGCTGATGTACTGGAGCGCGGCGCTGATCGATTCGATCAGGTCGGCCTGCTGGATCGTGGTCGTCATGGTGGGGAGTCTTCTTGGAGGGGGAACGCCCTCGATTATCTCAGCCACCAATACCGCAGGCCGGCGCCGGGCGAAAGGGCGCCGGCGCGGGTGTGCGTCGGTGCTACCGGGCGGCCGCGTCGCGCGCCTGCGCAATCCACCCATCGAAGGTGGCCTGGTGCACGCGAATCCAGCCGTCGGTGTGGCGCTGCACGTCCTGCATGCTGTTCGCGCCTTCGCTCATGCGCAGGTTCTGCGCGTTGATGTCGGCGATCGGCAGCTTCATCACCTCGAACAGGCGGCCGGCGGCGGGGTTCTTCTCGACGAAGGCGCGGTTGGCGACGATGCGCTGCTGGTTGGCCAGGAAGCCGTAGTTGCGGCCGTTGGGCAGGCGGGTGTCCGCCTGTTCGCCTGCCTGCGCGGACGAGAACGGCACCTGCAGCCAGACCACGTCGGCGCCCGGTCGCAGCACGGCGCTGACCCAGTACGGCGTCCAGGTGTAGTAGAGGATCGGCTTGTCCTGCTTGAAGCGCGCGATGGTGTCGGCCATGAGCGCGGCGTAGCTGCCCTGCTTGTGGGTCACGCTGTCGCGCAGCTGGTAGGCGCTCAGGTGGCTTTCGATGGCCAGCTCGCAGCCCCAGCCGGGGTTGCAGCCGGTGAGGTCGGCCTTGCCGTCGCCGTCGGCATCGAACAGCCGGGCGATCGCCGGGTCCTTGAGCTGCGCGAGGTTGGTGATGTTGTACTGCTCGGCGGTCTTGCGGTCGATCAGGTAGCCCTGCACTGCGCCGTCGGAGTACGTGCCCTGGCGCCACAGCTTGGCGTCGCCGCCGCTGTTCTTGTAGAAGTCGGCGTGCAGCAGGCTCCAGTGGTTGGCCATGAAGGTGGCGTCGCCGTTGGCAATGGCCAGGTGCTCGGTGGCGGGCTCCAGGTCTTTCATGGGCTCGACCGTGTAACCGAGCTTTTCGAGCGCGCGCATCACCAGCAACGTCTGGAAGGCTTCCTCGGCGAGCGAGCTTTTCAGCGGTTGCACCGTGACGCCCTGGCCGGGCAGGTCGGTGGCGGCCTGTGCGGTCGCACCGAAGGCGACGAAGCCCAGTGCCAGGAGGCCGCGGGCGAAGAAGAGGCGTGGGGTCTTCATGCGTGATGTCCTCCGTGATCGTTATGGGGCTTGCGTGGAAAGGGCGGGCACGGCGTCGTCGGCGTGCGGCTGGCCGCGTGAGGGCGTACCCACGAGGCGCTGCAGCGTGCGCAGTGCGAGACCCGCCGGGCCCGTGTACCACCAGCGGTGGCCGGCGCTGCGGCGCGACTTGCCCATGGCCTGCGTCAGGCGGTCCAGCGTGATCGCCAGCAGCACGATGCCCAGGCCGCCGACGGTGGCCAGTCCCATGTCGAGCCGGCCAATGCCGCGCAGCACCATCTGGCCCAGGCCGCCCACGGCGATCATCGAGGCGATCACCACCATCGACAGCGACAGCATCAGCGCCTGGTTGATGCCCGCCATGATCGACGGCATGGCCAGCGGCAGCTTCACCTTCACGAGCATCTGCCAGGGCGAGGCGCCGTAGGCGCGCGCGGCCTCGATGAGGTCGGGGCGCACCTGGCGCAGGCCGAGGTTGGTCAGGCGCACCAGCGGGGCGAGCGCGAAGACGATGGTCACGATCACGCCCGGCACGTTGCCGATGCCGAACAGCATCACCACCGGCACGAGGTACACGAAGGCCGGCGTGGTCTGCATCGCGTCGAGCACCGGGCGCATCACACGCTGGGCCCGGTCGCTGCTGGCCAGCAGCACGCCCAGCGGCAGACCGATGACCATGCAGAACACCAGCGAGGTCAGCACCAGCGACAGCGTGACCATGGCTTCGGGCCAGATGCCCAGCACGGTCACCAGCATCAGCGACACGACGGTGCCGATGGCCAGCGCGCGGCCGGCGAACTGCCAGGCGAGCAGGCCGATGAGCGCGATCATCGGCAGCGCGGGCAGGGCGGTGAGCAGGCCCTGCACCGAGTTGAGCGTGCTGTCGATGGGCAGGCGCACGGTCTGGAAGAAGGGGCGGAAGTGCTCGACCACCCAGCCCAGGCCCTGGTTGATCCAGCCCTCGACGGGCAGCGACCCGTCCCACAGGCGGTGCAGCGCAAAGCCGTGGGTGGCGGTGTCGCCCTGACCGACGACGGCGTTCGCCGGTGCGTCAAGCCAGGCGCTGGCGGTCGCGGTGTCGGGCGCGGCCGAGAGCGCCTGCCACGGATCGAGGGCAATGGGCGTGTCTGCAACGGGTGCGTCCATCAGGGGCGCGTTCAGGTCGGAAGGCAATGTGGTGTCGTTCATCGTTCAAGGTCCTTCGTGGATTCAGTGCGGCTCAGCGGCGAGTGCGGGGGCGGCGTGCGGCGAGACGGGTTCGATCGGCGGTGTGTCGCGGTCGAGGAACCGCAGCAATGTCGTCTTGCTGATCGCGCCGCAGAAGCGGCCATCGCTGGCCACGACGGGCAGCGCGCACGGCGCCTGCGCGAGCTGGCCGATCAGGCCCGCCACGGGCGCTTCGGCGTCGATGCGCGGCAGGTCTTCAAGGAAGGCCGGCTGCAGGCCGAGCGGGCCCGAATGCCCGTCGAGCGCGCCGCGCAGCGTGTCGGCCGACACCACACCCAGGAAGCGCTTGGTCGGGCTCGTCACGTAGGCGAAGTCGCGGTCCTGGTCTTCGAGCAGCTTGAGCGCCGCGCGTGCGCCGCGCTCGGGGTGCTCGCACACCACGGTGAGCGATTTGCGCGCGATGTCGGCCGCCTTGAACACCGCCGCCGCGTCCACGCCGCGCACGAAGCTGCGCACGTAGTCGTCGGCCGGGGTGCGCAGGATCTCGTCGGGTGTGCCGACCTGGATCACGTGACCGTCCTTCATGATCGCGATGCGGTCGCCGATGCGCATGGCTTCGTCGAGGTCGTGCGAGATGAAGACGATGGTGCGCCGCTGCACCTGCTGCAGCCGCAGCAGCTCCGACTGCATCTCGGTGCGGATGATCGGGTCGAGCGCCGAGAAGGCCTCGTCCATCAGCAGGATCGACGGGTCGGATGCCAGCGCGCGCGCCAGGCCCACGCGCTGTTGCATGCCGCCCGAGAGCTCGTCGGGATAGCTGTCGCCCCAGCCCGAAAGGCCCACCTGCGCGAGCGCAAGGTCGGCCTGCGCGAGGCGGTCCTTCTTGCGTGTACCCGACAGCTCCAGGCCGAAGGCGGTGTTCTCGCGCACCGTCATGTGCGGCATCAGCGCGAATGACTGGAACACCATGCTGATGTCCTTGCGGCGCAGTGCGCGCAGCTTGCTGTCGGAGTGTTCGTTGATGTCGGCGCCATCGATCACGATGCGCCCGGCGGTCGGCTCGATGAGCCGGTTCAACAGGCGCACCAGCGTCGACTTGCCCGAGCCCGACAGGCCCATGATCACGAAGATCTCGCCGGCCTGGATCTCGAAGGTGGCATCGAACACGCCGATCGACTGGCCCGTCTGCGCCAGGATTTCCTTTTTCGAAAAACCTTGGCGGACCAGTTCGAGGGCTTGCTCGGGCGAATCGCCGAACACCTTGAAGACATGGTCGATGAGAATTCCTTTGGCCATATGCCGGGGCTCCTTGAGTGAAGGGTGGACACAGCACCGCCCCGGAGGGCGGCAACGGCCACGCCATCAGCCCGATGAGGGAACTGCCCGACAGCGCGCATGAAGATTGCGCATGCGCATGCAATGGCCCGGCGAGCCCCGAGGGCTGCCGACAGGCACTGAAGACGACTTGGCGACGAAACCAGTGCCCGCCGGATGCTTCATACGCAGACAACGGGCCTGGTCGAGGGGCGCCGCCTGGATGAGCGTGACGTGGCAATGGGGCCGGAAAAAGATCCGGCCGGTTTGCCGGGCTGGGCCCGGCGTGGAGGGCCTTGCACCGCGACGGGATTCGCTGATCCGCGAGTAGTGCAAGGGTGACCAACATGACTTGTTGGTCGTCGGAAGCCCATGATTATAACTTTTTGGCATGACGTGAGTCAACCCATGGGCATATCGTGGCTGTGGGACGCGGGTGAAGGGCCTCGTCAGATGCGAGCTATTCTTATTGCGCCGATACTCGGCATCGCGCTCGGTGAGCGGGCGCACTCACCCAAGACTGCGGAGCTTTTTTTTCTCATGACGACTTCTCCCAAGACCCGTGCCGAGCGCGACACCTTCGGCCCTATCGACGTGCCGGCCGACAAGCTGTGGGGCGCGCAGACACAGCGCTCGCTGCAGAACTTCGACATCTCCGGCGAGCAGCAGCCGCGCGAGATCATCAAGGCGCTGGCGCAGGTGAAGCGCGCGTCGGCGGTCGTCAACCACGCGCTGGGCCTGCAGGACGAGAAGAAGACCCACGCCATCGTGGCTGCGGCCGACGAAGTCATCGCCGGCAAGCACCCGGGCGAGTTCCCGCTCGTGGTCTGGCAGACCGGCTCGGGCACGCAGAGCAACATGAACGTCAACGAGGTGCTGGCCAACCGCGCGAGCGAAATCCTCGGCGGCGAGCGCGGGGAAGGGCGCCTGGTGCACCCGAACGACGACGTGAACCGCAGCCAGTCGAGCAACGACGTGTTCCCCACCGCCATGCACGTGGCCGCCGTGGAAGCCATCACGCACAAGCTGCTGCCCGCCATCGCCAAGCTGCGCGGCACGCTGGCCAAGAAGGCCGAAGACTTCGCCGACATCGTGAAGATCGGCCGCACCCACCTGCAGGACGCGACGCCGCTCACGCTGGGCCAGGAGTTCTCGGGCTACGTGGCGCAGCTCGCGCATGGCGAGGCGCATGTGCGCGCCGCGCTGCCGCACCTGTGCGAACTGGCGCTGGGCGGCACGGCCGTCGGCACCGGGCTCAATGCACCCAAGGGCTACGCGGAGCAGGTCGCCGCCGAACTCGCGAAGCTCACGGGCCTGCCGTTCATCACCGCGCCGAACAAGTTCGAAGCCATGGCCAGCGTCGATGCGCTGGTGCATGCCCACGGTGCGCTCAAGACGCTCGCCGCCAGCATGAACAAGATCGCCAACGACGTGCGCTGGCTCGCCAGCGGCCCGCGCAGCGGCATCGGTGAGCTGAGCATTCCCGAGAACGAACCCGGCTCGTCGATCATGCCGGGCAAGGTCAATCCGACGCAGAGCGAGGCCGTGACGATGCTGGCCGCGCAGGTGTTCGGCAACGACGTGGCCATCAACATCGGCGGCGCCTCGGGCAACTTCGAGCTCAACGTGTTCCGCCCGATGGTGGCGCACAACTTCCTGCAGAGCGTGCGCCTCTTGGCCGACGGCATGGTGAGCTTCAACGACCATTGCGCGGTGGGCATCGAGCCGAACCGCGAGCGCATCACCGAGCTGGTGCAGCGCTCGCTGATGCTGGTGACGGCGCTGAACACGCACATCGGCTACGACAAGTCGGCCTCCATCGCGAAGAAGGCGCACAAGGAAGGCACGAGCCTGCGCGAGGCGGCGATTGCGTCGGGGCACCTGACGGCCGAGCAGTTCGATGCGTGGGTGGTGCCGGAGAACATGACGGGCCGTTGAGTTTCGGGCGTCGGATTGTTCGTGGGGGCCGCCGCGCGCGGCCGCCCGAAGCGGCCGGCCCGCCCCCGGTATGGGGTTGGCGAAGCGACACGAAGTGCGCGCAGCCTGGGGGCGAGTCTCAATACCCGATCGTGTAGCGCTGGCGCGAGTGCGCGGGCTTTTCGAGCTCGTCGATGAGCGCGATCGCGTAGTCCTCGAAGGTGATCCAGCTGCGGCCCTCGGCGCTCACCAGCAGGTCGTCCTTGCCGAGGCGGAACTTGCCGGTGCGCTCGCCTTCGACGAATTCTGCGGAGGGCGACAGGAAGGTCCAGTCGAGCTCCTTCTCGTTGCGCAGCGCATCGAGGAACACGCCGCCGGCCGTGGCTTCGGCGCGGTAGGCATCGGGGAAGTTCGGCGTGTCGATCACCTTCAGGCCGGGCGCCGCGAACAGGCTGCCGGCACCGCCGACCACCAGCAGGCGCTTCACGCCCGCGCGCTTGACGGGCTCGATGACGGCTGCGGGCGGCACGGTGGCGAAATGCGCGGCGCTGAACACGGCGTCATGCCTGGCCACGGCCTTTTCGAGGGCGGCGCCGTCGAGCACGTCGAGGTCGATGGCCCTCACGTTGGCACGGCCTGCCAGCTTGGCGCTGGCGTGGCGGGCGATGGCCGTCACGGTGTGGCCGCGACGCAGGGCTTCTTCGAGAAGGCGGCCGCCGGCGCGACCGGTGGCGCCGAGGATGGCGATGTGGCTCATGAGGGACTCCAGTCAAGAGGTTGAGAAGGGGATGAATCGCATCTTAGGTTTCTGGTTTCGAAAGAAATACCTCGAAATCTGCGCTTCTTTATTCCTAAAATCGTTCGAATGGATCGATTGAATGCAATGCGGGTGTTCGTCACCGTGGTGGACGCGGGCAGCCTCTCGGCCGCGGCCGACAAGCTCGACCTGTCGCGCCCGGTGGTCACGCGCTACGTGGCCGAGCTGGAGCAATGGACCGGCGCACGCCTGCTGCACCGCACGACGCGCCGCCTGAGCCTCACGGCGGCGGGCGAGGAATTGCTGCCGCGCTGCCGCCAGGTGCTCGAACTCGCGGGCGACATGCAGGCCGCGGTGCGCCACCCGGCCGAGGCACCGAGCGGGCAGTTGCGCATCACCGCCAGCACCTCGTTCGCGCAGGCGCAGCTGGCCGGCGCGGTGGCCGACTATGTGCGGCGCTATCCGGGCGTGGCGGTCGACCTGGTGCTGCTCGACCGCGCGGTGAACCTGGTGGACGAACGCATCGACCTTGCCATTCGCGTGTCGGCCGAGATCGATCCGAACCTCATCGCGCGCCGGCTCTCGGTGTGCCGCTCGGTGGTCTGCGCAACGCCGGCCTACCTGAAGGCGCACGGCCAGCCGCAGCGCGTGGAAGAGCTGGCGCAGCGCAACTGCCTCACGCATTCGTATTTCGGCCGCAGCCTCTGGAATTTCACGCGCAAGGCCGACGGCCAGCCGGTCTCGGTGGCGGTGGCCGGCAACCTCTCGACCAACGACGCGGCCAGCCTGATGGCGCTGGCGCGGGCCGGGGCGGGCATCGCGATGCTGCCTACCTATCTCACGTCGGGGTTGTTGCAATCGGGCGAGCTGGTGTCGCTCTTTCCCGATCACGAGCCGCAGGTGCTGGGGGTGTATGCGGTGTACGCCTCGCGCAAGCACATGCCGTCTGCGCTGCGCACCTTGCTCGATTTCCTGGCCGAGCGCTTCACCGAAGTGCCGGCCTGGGATACGCCCTCTTAATGGCGTGTGTTGGCGGCGGCCGCCTCGTTCATCAGCTTGTCGGTGTAGGCGATGGCCATGGCCGAGAACAGGAATGCGATGTGGATCACGGTCTGCGCGATCAGCACCTTGTCGGTGTAGTTGTCCGCGTTGATGAAGGTCTTGAGCAGGTGGATCGAGCTGATGCCGATGATGGCGGTGGCCAGCTTCACCTTGAGCACCGAGGCGTTCACGTGGCTCAGCCACTCGGGCTGATCCTGGTGGCCTTCGAGGTCCATGCGGCTCACGAAGGTCTCGTAGCCGCCCACGATCACCATGATCAGCAGGTTGGAGATCATCACCACGTCGATCAGCGCCAGCACCACCAGCATGATCACCGTCTCGTTGAGCGCGCCGACGGGTGCGGTGGTCTTGTAACCGATGCTCGCGATGAGGGCCTGCAGCGCGTCCTTGTTGCCGAAGGCGGCTTCCACCAGGTGCAGCAACTCGACCAGGAAGTGCACCACGTACACGCCCTGGGCCACGATCAGCCCCAGGTACAGCGGCAACTGCAGCCAGCGGCTGGCGAAGATGAGCCGGGGCAGGGGCTTCAGCGGGGAAGTGCGCGCTGGTACGGGTGCGTTCCGGGCGTCGAAAGGATCGGGGGCGGACATGAAGTAAGAAGACAGGTGTAAAAAAGTCGGGCGATTCTAGAGGTCTCCCAGTGACGCACTCGTGATAACCCTGCGAACTAACATCGACCCCGTCAGTGGCCCGTAAGTGCGTGCCCCGACATTACGGCCGCATTCAATCAGGAGACAAGAGCATGAGCAGCGCATCGAAGAACATTGAATCCGTCCTGGTCGAGAACCGCGTGTTCCCGCCCGACGCCCGCGCCACCGAAGGCGCCCGCATTGCCGGCATGGCCGCCTACGAGGCGCTG
This sequence comes from Variovorax sp. Root473, assembly GCF_001426505.1. Classification (GTDB taxonomy): domain Bacteria; phylum Pseudomonadota; class Gammaproteobacteria; order Burkholderiales; family Burkholderiaceae_C; genus Variovorax. The sequence continues at coordinate 1,694,079 of NZ_LMEV01000017.1, read as the reverse complement.
TGCAAGGAAGCCGAGCAGGACTTCGAAGGCTTCTGGACCCGCCTGGCCAAGGACAACCTCCAGTGGACCAAGCCCTTCACCCGCACCCTGGATGAATCGAAGGCGCCGTTCTACGAATGGTTCGGCGACGGTGAGCTCAATGCCAGCGCCAACTGCCTGGACAAGCACATCGGCACCCCCGTCGAGAACAAGACCGCCATCGTCTTCGAAGCCGACGACGGCGCCGTCACCCGCGTCACCTACAAGGAACTGCTGGCCCGCGTGAGCCAGTTCGCCAATGCACTGAAAGCGCAGGGCATCCGCAAGGGCGACCGCGTCATCATCTACATGCCGATGACCATCGAAGGCGTGGTCGCCATGCAGGCCTGCGCGCGCATCGGCGCCACCCACAGCGTGGTGTTCGGCGGCTTCTCGGCCAAGGCACTGCAGGAACGCATCATCGACGCGGGCGCCGTGGCCGTCATCACCGCCAACTACCAGCTGCGCGGTGGCAAGGAACTGCCGCTGAAGGCCATCGTGGACGACGGCATTGCGCTGGGCGGCTGCGACACGCTCAAGACCGTGCTCGTGTACGAGCGCACGCCCAGCGCGTGGAACCGCGTCGAGGGCCGCGACAAGACCTTCACCGAAGCGCTGGCCGGACAGAGCACCGAGTGCGCGCCTGTGCCGGTCAATGCCGAGCACCCGCTGTTCATCCTCTACACCTCGGGCTCCACCGGCAAGCCCAAGGGCGTGCAGCACGCCACCGGCGGCTACCTGCTGTGGGCCAAGCTCACGATGGACTGGACCTTCGACATCCGCGCCGAAGACATGTTCTGGTGCACCGCCGACATCGGCTGGATCACCGGCCACACCTACGTCGCCTACGGCCCGCTCGCGGCTGGCGCCACGCAGGTCGTGTTCGAAGGCATCCCGACATTCCCGCATGCGGGGCGCTTCTGGGAAATGATCCAGAAGCACAAGGTCAGCGTGTTCTACACCGCGCCCACCGCGATCCGTTCGCTCATCAAGGCGGCCGAAGGCGACGAAAAAGTGCACCCGAAGAACTGGGACCTGACCAGCCTGCGCATCCTCGGCTCGGTCGGCGAGCCGATCAACCCCGAAGCGTGGATGTGGTACCACCGGAACATCGGCGGCGAGCGCTGCCCGATCGTTGACACCTTCTGGCAGACCGAAACGGGCGGCCACGTCATCACGCCGCTGCCGGGCGCCACGCCGCTGGTGCCGGGCTCGTGCACCTTGCCGCTGCCGGGCATCATGGCCGCGATCGTCGACGAGACGGGGAAAGACCTGCCCAACGGCGCGGGCGGCATGCTGGTCATCAAGCGGCCCTGGCCCTCGATGATCCGCACCATCTGGAACGACCCCGAGCGCTTCAAGAAGAGCTACTTCCCCGAAGAGATGGGCGGCACCATCTACCTGGCCGGCGACGGCGCGGTGCGCAGTGCCGACCGCGGCTACTTCCGCATCACGGGCCGTATCGACGACGTGCTCAACGTGTCGGGCCACCGATTGGGCACGATGGAGATCGAATCGGCGCTGGTGTCCAAGACCGATCTCGTGGCCGAAGCCGCGGTGGTGGGCCGACCCGACGACGTGACGGGCGAGGCCGTGTGCGCCTTCGTCGTGCTCAAGCGCTCGCGCCCGACCGGCGAGGAGGCCAAGCAGATCGCCAACGAACTGCGTGCGTGGGTCGCCAAGGAAATCGGCCCCATCGCCAAGCCCAAGGACATCCGCTTCGGCGACAACCTTCCCAAGACGCGCAGCGGCAAGATCATGCGGCGCCTGCTGCGCAGCATCGCCAAGGGCGAGGCGATCACGCAGGACACGTCGACGCTCGAAAATCCGGCGATCCTCGATCAGTTGTCCGAGACGAACTGACGAACTGCACCCGGGATTGGCCGGGGCCGGCCATTCCGGAACAGTTGTCACGAACCTGCTGAGCACAGGTGTAGGACATGGCCGTTTGTGCGGTCATGTCCGCCGAACTGGCCTCCGGGCTGAGGTACAACCGGTGTCATCGCCGCGTCATGCTGTGCGCGCGGCCGTTGTTGTCACCGTGTTCGATCTTTTGCAAGGAGGCGCCACATGGGCGTGAGATCCGCTTTTCTGTTTGTCATCGTGCTGCTCATCGCGGGGCTTGCTGCGCTGAACTGGGGCACGCTGTCGGCACCCACCGACGTGTCGCTCGGCTTCATGAGCGTGTCGGCGCCGCTGGGGCTGATCATGCTGGGGCTCACGGCCGTGCTCGCGGCTTTCTTCCTCGTGTACGTGCTGTATCTGCACAGCTCGGTGCTGCTGGAGACCAAGCGCCACACGAAGGAAATGCAGACCCAGCGCGACCTCGCCGACAAGGCCGAGGCCTCGCGTTTCACCGAACTGCGCAACTTCCTGGAAGCGCAGGAGAAGCAACACATGTCGCACAACGCCGACCGGCACGCGGCGCTGCTGGCGCGCATGGAACAGCTGGAAAGCGCGGTCAAGCTGCGTTCGGACCAGACCGACAACACGGTGGCCGCGCACATCGGGCAGCTCGAGGACCGCATCGAACGCCGTCCGCTGCCCACGGACATCAACCCGAGCATCTGAGCGGGCGCGCCGCGCGCTTCGTTTCTTCTTCTTACTTCGTCGACAACACCCAGGCCGCGAGCTTCTTCGCATCGGCTTCGCTGACCTGGTTGTTGGCCGGCATCGGCACCGGGCCCCACACGCCCGAGCCGCCCTTGATGATCTTGGTGGCCAGCGCGTTGGCTGCGTTCTTGTCGTCCTTGTACTTGGCCGCGATGTCCTTGAACGACGGCCCGAGCACCTTGCGTTCGACCGCATGGCAGCTCATGCAGTTCTTCGACGTGGCGAGGGCCAGGTCGGCAAAGGCGGGCGCCGCGAGGCCGAGACCCAGGGCTGCCATCAACATCGTTCTTTTCATGGGGCTGTTTTCGTAAGGGCTGAGTTACATTCGATTCAACGCGATTGTAGGTAGCGCGGTGCACACGCACCGGCGGCGATACCGACCAACTCTGAGGGGATTCGCGATGTGGTTTCTGCTCTTGGGCCTGCTTGGTGTGGCCTTCAAATATTTCGAAGTGGGCATGGTCGCCGGCTGGAGCTGGTGGATCGTGCTGAGCCCGTTCGCGCTCGCCCTGGCATGGTGGGCCTGGGCCGATTCGTCGGGCTATACCAAGCGCAAGGTCATCGAACGCGAAGAGGCGCGCAAGCAGGCGCGCATCGACCGCCAGAAGGCCAACATGGGCCTGCGCACCAGCAACGGGCAACAGCGCCCGCGCCGCTGACCCCACGGCTGCGTCACCTGCGCCGCATGCCGACCGGACGCGCGCCATGGACGACGAAGCCGCCACCCACGCCTTGCTCGTCTTCGGGCTGTCGCTGCTGGTCGGGCCGGCCGTCGGCGCGCTGGTCGGGCGTTTCAAGACCTTCTTCTGGGGCGCAGGCATTGGCGCCTTGCTGATCGGCTGCGCCGGCCTGTACGGCGCGGTTTCGGTGGGCTGGCAGCGCTACCAGTCGATCGCGGGCACGGCTCCCACGCAAGGCAGCCTGGTCGAGTTCGTGGAAGAGCGCAGCAAGGACAGCAAGGGCTACGTCACCACCACGCGCGCGCCCGTCGTCGAATACACGGCCGCCGACGGCCAGAAGCGCCGCGTGAAAGGGCTCGGTGGCAGCCTGTCCGAGAAAGAGTGGGGCGATGCGGTCGAGGTGCGCTACAGCACCGCCAACCCGGCCCAGGCGCTGGTCGCCGACTTCCAGAACATGTGGGGCATCGTGTGGGGGCTCGGCCTCTTCGGCGGCTTTCCGACGATGTTCGGGCTGTTCTTCACCGGCATGGCGCTCAAGGAAGGCCGCAAGGGTCGGCCGGCGCCGGTGCGCGAGCCGACGCCCACGCAGAAGAAATGGCGCACGCGCGGCACGGTGCTGGCGAACCTGGTGTTCCTGGCCGGCTTCGCGCTGGTGTTTCTCTATCCCGACGACAGTGCGATGAAGCAGTTCGGTGCGGGTTTTCTCACCATCGGCACGGGGGCGCTGCTGCACTTCGTGGTGCAGAGCTTTCCCCCGGCGATGGACTTCGAAGCCCGGGCCATCTTCGCGATCGTAGGTTCAGGCTTTATCGCCTTCGGCTACGGCGCGTGGATGATGGGCTGATGCCGTGTCTCAGAACTTGTCGAGCACCGCCCCCGAGCTCGCGCTCGAGGCGTTGTACGCGAACTTGGCCTGCACGCCGCGCGTGTAGCGCGGGGCCGGGGCCTTCCAGCCTTCGCGGCGCTTGGCGAGCTCCGCTTCGGGCACATTGAGTTCGAGCACCAGCTTGTGCGCGTCGATGGTGATCGAGTCGCCTTCGTTGACGAACGCGATCGTGCCGCCCGCTGCCGCTTCGGGCGCAACGTGGCCCACCACCATGCCCCAGGTGCCACCCGAAAAGCGGCCGTCGGTGATGAGGCCGACGCTTTCGCCGAGGCCCGCACCGATCAGCGCACCCGTGGGCGCCAGCATTTCCGGCATGCCCGGGCCGCCCTTGGGGCCGAGGTAGCGCAGCACCATCACGTCGCCGGCCTTGATCTTGCCGTCCAGGATGGCCTTGAGCGCCGACTGCTCGTCGTCGAACACGCGGGCCGGGCCGGTGATGACCGGGTTCTTCAGGCCGGTGATCTTGGCGACCGCGCCTTCGGGCGACAGGTTGCCCTTCAGGATGGCCAGGTGGCCTTCGTCGTACATCGGCTTGTCGATCGGGCGGATCACGTCCTGGTCGGCGCGCGGCACGTCGGGCACGTCTTTCAGCACTTCGGCGATGGTCTGGCCGGTGATGGTGATGCAGTCGCCGTGCAGCAGGCCCGCGTTCAGCAGCACCTTCATCACTTGCGGGATGCCGCCGGCCTGGTGCAGGTCGACCGCGAGGTACTTGCCCGAGGGCTTCAGGTCGCAGATCACGGGCACTTTCTTGCGGATGCGCTCGAAGTCGTCGATCGACCATTCGACGCCCGCCGTGTGCGCGATGGCCAGGAAATGCAGCACCGCGTTGGTCGAGCCGCCGGTGGCCATGATCACGGCCACGGCGTTCTCGATGGCCTTCTTGGTCACGATGTCGCGCGGCTTCAGGTCCTTCTTGATGGCCTCGATCAGCACCTTGGCCGATTCCTTGGCCGAGTTGGCCTTTTCGTCGTGCGGGTTCGCCATGGTCGACGAGTAGGGCAGCGAGATGCCCAGCGCCTCGAACGCGCTCGACATCGTGTTGGCCGTGTACATGCCGCCGCACGAGCCGGTGCCGGGAATGGCGCGCTTCTCGATCTCGTGCAGGTCTTCGTCGCTCATGTTGCCGGCGGCGTTCTGGCCCACGGCTTCGAACACGCTCACGATGTTCAGGTCCTGACCCTTGTAGCGGCCCGGCAGGATGGTGCCGCCGTAGACGTAGATGGCGGGCACGTTGGCGCGCAGCATGCCCATGAGGCCGCCGGGCATGTTCTTGTCGCAGCCACCGACCACCAGCACGCCGTCCATCCACTGGCCGCCGACGCAGGTCTCGATGCAGTCGGAGATGACCTCGCGACTCACCAGCGAGTACTTCATGCCCTCGGTGCCCATGGCCATGCCGTCGGAGATGGTGGGCGTGCCGAACACCTGGGCGTTGCCGCCTGCTTCCTCGATGCCCGCGATGGCCGCGTCGGCCAGCTTCTGCAGGCCCGAGTTGCAGGGCGTGATGGTGCTGTGGCCGTTGGCGACGCCGACCATCGGCTTCTTGAAGTCGCTCTCTTCGTAGCCCATGGCATAGAACATCGAGCGGTTGGGGGCGCGGCTCTTGCCTTCGACGATGTTGGCGCTGCGGCGGTTGATCTGGATCGGCTTGGTGTCCATGGTGTCTCTTCTGTCGTGGGGAGATCGTGAGGGGGAAGCGTCAAGTATCGGACTTCTGATTGATTGGTTCCAATCCAATTTGAAGCGTGGATTGATATGCTTGGCCTATGAATGATGCCCTCATCGACCTGCGCGCTTGGCGCCAGTTCGTGGCCGTGGCCGAGGAACTGCACTTCGGCCGCGCCGCCCAGCGGCTGCACATGACGCAGCCGCCGGTCACGCAAGCCATCGCCCAGCTCGAGAAAACGCTGGGTGTGGTGCTGTTCGACCGCACGCGCCGCCGCGTGGCCCTCACGCCGGCGGGCGAGGCGCTGCTGCCCGACGTGCGCGAGCTGCTGGCGCGCGCCCAGGCGCTTCCGGCGCGGGCGCGCGCGGCCGCGGCGGGGCAGGTGGGGCGCGTGCGCATCGCCTTCGTCTCGACGGTCGGGTTCGAGCAGCTGCCGGCCTGGGTGCGCGAATTCCGCGTACTGTGCCCCGAGGTGGCGCTGGAATTGGTCGAAGCCACCGGCGACGTGCAGCTCGAAGCCTTCGCGCGCGACGAGATCGATGCGGGCCTGATGCTGCATTCGCCGGGCGCCGCACCGCCGGGGCTGGCCTGCCTGCCGGTCGAGGTGGAGCCGCTGGTGCTCGCGCTGCCCGCGCAGCACCGGCTGGCCGGGGCGTGGCCGGTGCCGCTGGCCGACGTTCTGGACGAGCCGCTGGTGATCTTTCCACGCCGCATCGTGCCCTCGCTGCACGACGCGATCTTTGGCCTCTACCACGCGGCCGGACGCACGCCGCAGGTGGCACAGGAGGCGATCCAGATGCAGACCATCGTCAACCTCGTGTCGGGCGGCATCGGCGCGGCCTGGGTGCCGCACAGCGTGATGCAGTTCCGGCGCGCGGGCGTGGTCTACCGGCAGGTCCACGAGTTCAAGGGCGTGGGCCGCCGCCGCGTGACGCTGCCGGTCTGCGAGACCAGCCTCGTGTGGCCCGCTCAGGCGTCGCATCCGGCGCTGGCGCGCTTCGTGGCCTTCGTGCGCGAGCGGGCGGGGCGCGTGCCGGCCTGAAGACTCAGGGGCCGCGCGACGCCCGGCCAGCGGGTGAGGGAGGGGGCGCATCGAGCGAGGTGGTCAACACCGTGTCGAGCCAGCCGGCGAAAGCCTGCACGCGCCGCGACAGGTTGCGCCGGTGCGGAACCACGAGGTGCACCGGCAGCGGCTCGGCGCGCGCGTCGGGCAGCACCTCGACCAGCTCGCCTGCTGCCAGGTGCGCGCGCACGTCGTAAGCGGGAATCTGGATCAGCCCCAAGCCGGCCAGCGCACACGCGATGTAGGTCTCGGCATTGTTCGCCGTCACCCGGCTGTACATGCGCAGCGTCAGGGTTTCGCCGTCGCGCTGCCATTCCCACGGCGCGGCGCGGCCGCTGGTCGGCGAGGCGTAGTTCACAGCGATGTGTTCCGGTAGATCCGCCGGCGTGCGCGGCGTGCCGTGGCGCGCGAGGTACGCGGGGCTGGCGCAGTTGATGAGCGTGAAGTGCCCCAGCGGTCGCGCCACCAGGCTGCTGCTGGCCAAGGGTCCGACGCGCAAGGCGCAATCGATGCCTTCGAGCACCAGGTCGACGGCGCGGTCGCTCGACCCCAACTCGAGCTCGACGGCCGCAAAGCGCGTGAAGAAATCGGGCAGCGCCGGTGCGATGAGCAGCCGCGCGATGCGGCTTGGCACATCGACCTTGAGCCGCCCGCTCACAGGGCTGTGCGCCGGCAAAAACTGCTGCTCGATGTCCTCCATGTCGGCGACGAGCGCGCGGGCGCGCTCCAGCAGCGCTTCGCCGTCGGGCGTGAGGCCGACGCGTCGCGTGGTCCGGTGCAGGAGGCGCGAGCCCAGCCGCGCTTCGAGCTGCTGCACCGCCGTGGAAATGGCGGCGCGCGGCAGCACGAGGCGGTCGGCCGCGCGGGTGAAGCTGCCGGTCTCGGCCACGCTGAGGAAAACCTTGAGCAGGTCGATGCGGTCCATGGCGGGAGTGGCTGTATTGCCTCGATTGTTTGTGATTTTTTGAACAGTCTAGAGCCATCCGGTCGCTTTATCTTGGTAGTTCCCATCAATAGACTGAGGCTTCCCGTCACACATCCACCCTTTTCACAGGAATCCATCCATGTCCGCACGCACGCTCACGAACAAGGTCGCCGTCATCGCCGGCGGTGGCAAGAACCTCGGTGCCCTCATCGCCCATCTGCTGGTCGACGGCGGCGCCCGCGGCATCGCCATCCACTACAACAGCGACAGCTCGCGCGCCGAGGCCGAGCAGACCGCCGCCGCGCTGAAGGCCAAGGGCGCCGATACGCTGCTGGTGCAGGGCGACCTCGCGGTGGTCGAGAACAACGTGACCCTGTTCGACCAGGCCGTGAAGCACTTCGGACAGGTCGACCTGGCGATCAACACGGCGGGCGTGGTGATCAAGAAGCCGATCCTCGACACCACCGAGGCCGACTACGACAAGAGCTTCGACGCCAATGCCAAGGCGGCCTTTTTCTTCATCCAGCAGGCCGGCCGCACGCTCGCCGACGGCGGCAGCATCGTGACGCTGGTGAGCTCGCTGCTCGCGGCCTACACGCCGTTCTATGCGATCTACCCAGGGGCCAAGGCGGCGGTCGAGCACTTCACGCGTGCAGCCTCCAAGGAGTTCGGCGAACGCGGCATTTCGGTGAATGCGATCGGCCCGGGCCCGATGGACACGCCGTTCTTCTACGGCCAGGAAAGCCCCGAGGCCGTGGCGTACCACAGCAGCGCCGCCGCGCTCAGCAAGTACTCGAAGAAGGGGCTCACGGACATCGAGGACATCGCGCCCATCGTGCGCTTCCTGGTCACCGAGGGCTGGTGGATCACGGGCCAGACGATCTTCGCCAACGGCGGCTACACCACGCGCTGATCCGGCCCCATCCGGCACGATGCTTTCAAAGGGACAAGGCAGATGCACACAATCATGGTGATGAGCGGCGGCTTCGCGCTGCTCGTGGTGTTTCTTCTGGCCGGTCGCTTCATGGGCGACGGCTCGTCACTGGCGCTGGCCGTGGCGGCCAAATGGTTCATTCCGGCGTGGTTCATCGGCGCGGGCATCAACATGGCCGTGGGCGTGCTGAAGGCCGGGTACTCGGTGGCCGAGGAGCTGCCGATCTTTCTGTTCGTCTTCGCGGTGCCTGCTTTGGTGGCGGGATTGCTGTGGTGGAAGTTCGGGCGCTGACGTTGCCCTGAATGTCCCCGTGCCGGCGGCGTCATTGCGCCACGGCACAATCGTCGGATGCTCATGTATCCGCAGATCAATCCCGTCGCCTTGCAGCTGGGGCCGGTGGCCATTCACTGGTACGGCCTGACCTACCTGGCGGCCTTCGCGCTGTTCTATTTTCTCGGCACGCGCCGCCTGCGCCACGAGCCGTTCCGCTCGCTGGCCACGGCCGGCGTGTGGCAACGCAAGGACATCGAGGACATCCTGTTCCTCGGCGTCATGGGCGTGATCGTCGGCGGCCGGCTCGGCTACTGCCTGTTCTACAAGCCCGAGTACTACCTCACGCACCCGCTCGAGATCCTCTACGTGTGGCAGGGCGGCATGAGCTTCCACGGCGGCCTCCTCGGCGTGATCGGGGCCATGGTGTGGTTCGCGCGTTCGCGCGCACGGCCGTTCTGGCAGGTGATGGACTTCGTTGCGCCCTGCGTGCCGACCGGGCTGGCGGCAGGTCGCGTGGGCAATTTCATCAACGGTGAGTTGTGGGGCCGCTTCAGCAGTCCCGACCTGCCTTGGGGCATGGTGTTTCCGCAAAGCGGATCGACGCTGCCGCGCCATCCGTCGCAGGTCTACCAGTTCCTGCTCGAAGGGCTGCTGCTGTTCGTGGTGATGTGGCTCTATGCGCGCAAGGAGCGCAAGCAGGGGCAGGTGGCCGCCGTGTTCCTCATCGGTTACGGCGTGCTGCGCTTCGTGGCCGAGTACTTCCGTGAGCCCGACGATTTTCTGGGGCTGCGCGCGCTCAGCCTGAGCCAGGGACAGTGGCTCAGCGTGCCGATGGTGATTGCCGGTATCGCGCTGTGGTTCTGGTTCGGCCGGGCAGGGAAGGCGGGAAGCACCGCGCGCGCCTGACCGCGCGGTTACCTGCACATCGCGGCGCAGCACCTTCGGAGGCGCGCCGCTTTTTTCGTCTGTCTCAGGGTAAGTCCGGGCCGCAAGGACTGGGGGCAGCCCTTGCGTGGCGCTATTGGGACGCTCACAATTACGCGTAATTACAGGAAATTACGCGAAACGCCACCGACTCCCAAAGTCTCGAACGCATGCGCCTGGTCCCCAATTCCCTCCACCACGAAGTTGCCGCCACGCTGCGCGAGCAGATCTTCGACGGCACGCTGGCGCCCGGCAGTTTCGTGGACGAGGCTGCGCTGTGCGAGCGGCTGTCGATTTCGCGCACGCCGCTGCGCGAAGCACTGAAGGTGCTCACGGCCGAAGGGCTGCTGCGCCACGAGCCGCGCCGTGGCTGCTTCGTGAACGAGGTGACGGAGCGCGACCTCGACGAGATCTTTCCGGTCATCGCCTTGCTCGAAGGCCGCTGCGCCTACGAGGCCGCGCGCAACGCCAGCGACGCCGAGCTGAACGAACTCGACGCGCTGCACGAGCGCCTGGTGCGCCACGCCAGGGCACGGCGCATCAACGACTACTACGCCACCAACCACATCATTCACGAGGCGATCATCAAGCTCGCCGACAACAAGTGGCTGGCGCAGGTGATCGGCGACTTGCGCAAGATCCTGAAGCTCGCGCGCCTGCAGCAGCTGCACGCGCCGGGACGGCTCGACCAGAGCCTGTCGGAGCATCTGGCCGTGTTCGCCGCGCTCAAGGCACGCGACAGCGAAGGCGCCGACGCCGCGATGCGCACCCACATGACACGCCAGCGCGAGGCGCTGCGCGAAGTGATGCAACAGCAGAAATCCAGGGTGATGCCGTGACACGCACCACCATCCCCGGCACAGCCAACGGCACAGGAGCAGATCGATGAGTGCGACCGAGTGGTTCCAGGCGCGCCTGCGCATGGGCGAATCGTCCAAGGTTCCCGTGGCGAGCCACGGCGCCACGAAGGGCCCAACTCGCCACGCGCCCAAGCCCAGCGCCCGCACCACCGTCGAGCGGCTGCAGGCCACGCTGCGCAAGGCCGACGAGGCGTTGTCGCCGCGCATGCTGCGCCGCGTGCTCGCCGAGCTGCAGGCCGTGATTGATCCGCGCGTGAGCGAGGTCGAGGGCGGCCGCCGCGCCCATGCCATCGCGCAGGCCTACGCCGCCGCTTCGCCCGAAGAGCGCCGCGACTACTGGGCCCTCATGAGCGAGCATTTCGCCGCCGACGCGGGCAAGCTCAAGAGCGCGCGCGACCAGCACCAGGCCGCCGTCGGTACGCCTGACGAAGGGCAGGCCGAGTTGCGCCTGCGCCGCGCGCTGGTGTCGCCGCGCATGCGGCTGCTGCAGCGCTTCGCGGTGGAGCCCGGTGGCATGCGCTTTCTGGTCGACTTGCGCGCCGACCTGTTGCCGTGCCTGAAGTCCGACAAGCGCCTGCTCTCGCTCGAGGCCGAACTGGAGCAGCTGTTCTCCACCTGGTTCGACGTGGCCTTCCTCGAGCTGCGCCGCATCGACTGGAACTCGCCCGCGTCGCTGATCGAGAAGCTCATCCGCTACGAGGCGGTGCACGACATCAAGAGCTGGTCCGACGTGAAGAACAGGCTCGACGACAGCGACCGGCGCTGCTACGGGTTCTTCCATCCGCGCTTGCCGAACGAGCCGCTGATCTTTGTCGAGGTGGCGCTGGTCGACCGCATCAGCGAAGGCATCGTGCCGCTGCTCGACGAGGCCGCCGTGCCCGTGCAGCCGGCCAAGGCGACCACCGCGATCTTCTATTCGATCAGCAACACGCAGACCGGCCTGCGTGGCGTGAGCTTCGGCGATTCGCTCATCAAGCGCGTGGTCGAGACCCTGCAGGACGAGCTGCCGCGCCTGAAGACTTTCGCCACGCTGTCGCCCATTCCGGGCCTGCGCACCTGGCTCGCCAAGAACGCCGCCGAGCTGCTCCCGCGCGTGGACGAGAAGCGCCAAGCCGAGCTGGGCCGTCTCGTCGGCTCGGTGCCGCCCACGGTCGAGCGCCTGCTGGCCGCGGTCGATGCGGCAGCGGAACTCGACGCCAAGTCGCCGCTGCGCCAGTGGTTGCTGCAGGCTGCGGCCGAGTACCTGGGCCGCACGCTGGTCGACGGCACGCCGGCCGACCCGGTGGCGCGCTTCCACCTGGGCAACGGCGCGCGCGTCGAGCGGCTCAACTGGGCCGGCGATCCGTCGGCCAAGGGACTCAAGCAGTCGTACGGACTCATGGTCAATTACCTGTACGACCTCAAGCGCCTGGACCGCCATCGCACCTGGCTGGCCGAAGGCAAGATCGCAGTTTCGGGAGATATCGAAGGCCTGTTCCTCAAAAAAGGCTGAGTCCGTTCGCTTCGCCGTGGCAGCGCTGCGGCCCGCACCTTGACCGCCGGAGGGCGGCAATTTCCACAACGACGACAGGAGACAAGACAGATGACGCAACAGAGTTTTCAACGACGCGATGTTCTGCGCGCGGCCGCCGCTGCAGGGGCCGTGGCCCTTTGCGGTGGTGTACATGCCCAAGGCTGGCCGACCAAGCCGGTGACCATGGTGGTGCCGTTCCCGGCCGGCGGAGGCACCGACGCCTTCGCGCGCCCGCTGTCGGCCCAGTTCTCGCGTGCGGCAGGCCAGACGCTGGTCATCGACAACCGCGGCGGTGCCGGCGGCACCGTGGGTGCGAGCATCGCGGCCAAGCTGCCGGCCGACGGCTACTCGCTCTTCATGGGCGCCGTGCATCACGCGATTGCACCGTCGATCTACCCCAAGCTCGACTACGACCTCGAAAAAGACTTCGTGCCCCTGATGCTGCTGGCCAACGTGCCGCAGGTGGTGGTGGTCAACCCGAAGCGGGTGCAGGCCGCGACCATCCAGGAGCTGATCGCCACGGTCAAGCGCAACCCCGGCAAGCTCAACTACGGATCGGCCGGCTCGGGCACCTCGCACCACCTCGCGGGCGAACTGTTCAAGCTGCAGACCGGCACCTTCATCACGCACATCCCGTACCGCGGCGCGGGGCCCGCGCTGTCCGACCTGATCGCGGGCAATGTCGACCTGATGTTCGACGGCCTGGGTTCTTCCGCGCAGCACATCAAGGCCGGCCGCATCAAGGCGCTCATGGTCGCCGGTGCCAAGCGCAACCCCGCCTTCCCCGACGTGCCCTGCGCCGCCGAAGTGGGCCTGACCGACTACACCGTCACCACCTGGTACGGCCTGTGGGCGCCCAAGGGCGCGCCGGCCGAAGCGCAGACGCAGATCATCGACACGATGAAGAAGGCGCTCGCCACCGACGAACTCAAGGCCATCTGGGCCCAGAACGGTTCAGAGATTCCGAACGTCACGAACGCCGCCTACGGCCGCTTCGTCAACGCCGAGATCAAGCGATGGGCCACCGTCGTGAAGGCCTCGGGCGCCAAGCTCGAATGAGCGAGCGGCAGGTCTCGCTGCGCCGCGATGGCGCCGTGGCGTTCGTCACGCTGTCGAACCCGGGGCGCCTCAACGCGATGACGCGCACCATGTGGCGCGAGCTGCGCGCGGTGTTCGACGGCCTGCACGGTGACGCCGCGCTGCGCTGCGTCGTCGTGCGCGGGGAGGGCGGTGCCTTCTGCGCGGGCGGCGACATCTCCGAGTACCCCTCGTTCCGCTTCGACGAGGCGAGCCTGCGCGAATTCCACGAGAACGAAGTGTGGGCCGCGTTGCAGGCGATGCTCGACTGCCCGCTGCCGCTGGTGGCGCAGATCGAAGGCGCCTGCATGGGCGCGGGCGTCGAGATGGCCAGCTGCTGCGACATCCGCCTGGCCGGTGCGTCGTCGAAGTTCGGCGCGCCGATCGCGAAGCTGGGCTTTCCGATGGCGCCGCGCGAAGCCGCGCTGGTGCATGGCGCCATCGGCGACGCGCTGGCGCGCGACATGCTGCTGGCCGCCGGCGTGCATGGCGCGCAGCGGCTGTACGACGCGGGCTTTCTCCTGCACGTGCTGCCCGACGCCGAGGTGCCGGCCGCCGCGCAGGCGCATGCGGCGCGCATCGCGGCGCTGTCGCCGCAGGCCGCGCGCCTGCACAAGGCCACCTTCACCGCGCTGAAAGCGGGCGGGGCCGCGGCGCAGCAATTGCTGGCCACGGCCTACGACTACGCGAACTCTCCCGAGCACCGCGAAGGCATCGATGCCTTCCTGGCCAAGCGCACCCCGAATTTTTGACTTCCCGAGCTGTCCGATGAAGAAGAAAGCCTCTCCTCCCAACGCCAACCTGTTCGCAGCCTTGCGCGCGGCCTTTCCTGCCGATCTCGACGCCATCGCAGTCGAGACCGACAACGGCCTGCACTATTCGTGGCGCGACCTCGACCGCGCCAGCGCGATGATCGCCAACCTGCTCGACGGCCTGAAGCTCGAGAAGGGCGCGCGGGTCGCCGTGCAGGTCGAGAAATCGGTCGAAGCCATGCTGCTGTATCTCGCGACCCTGCGCGCGGGCTACGTGTTCTTGCCGCTCAACACGGCCTACCAGAGCGCCGAGATCGAGTACTTCATCGGCAACGCCGAGCCCGCCGTGGTCGTGTGCACCGGCCGCAATGCGGCCTGGGTGCGCCCCATTGCCGAAGCGGCCGGCACGCGCCATGTGTTCACGCTGGACGACGACCGCACCGGCACGCTGCTCAACGCCGCGGCGCGCTGCAGCGACCGCCATACCGTCGCTGCCAAGAAGCCGGATGACCTGGCGGCCATCCTGTACACCAGCGGCACCACGGGCCGCAGCAAGGGCGCGATGCTCACGCACCGCAACCTGCTGTCGAACGCCGAAGTGCTCAAGGACTACTGGGGCTGGACGAAGGGCGATGTGCTGATCCACGCGCTGCCCATCTTTCACGTGCACGGCCTGTTCGTGGCGCTGCACGGTGCGCTGCTCAACGGCAGCAAGATCCTGTGGTTCTCGAAGTTCGACCCCAGGCGCATCGTCGCCAAGCTGCCCGAGGCCACCGTGTTCATGGGCGTGCCCACGCTCTACGTGCGCCTGCTGGCCGAGCCGGGCCTCACGCGCGAGGCAGTGCGCAACATGCGCCTGTTCGTCGCAGGCTCGGCGCCGCTGCTCATCGAGACTTTCGACGAGTGGCGTGAGCGCACCGGCCACACGATCCTGGAGCGCTACGGCATGAGCGAGACCGCCATGCTCACGTCCAACCCGTACGACCCGAAGAAGGGGGAGCGTCGCGGCGGCACCGTCGGCTTCGCGCTGCCCGGCGTGCAGCTGCGCGTGCGCGACGACGAGGGCAAGGACCTGCCGGTCGACGAAATCGGCGGCATCCAGGTGAAGGGCCCCAACGTGTTCGCGGGCTACTGGCGCATGCCCGAGAAGACCAAGGAAGAGTTCACCGCCGACGGTTTCTTCAAGACCGGCGACGTGGGCAAGATCGATGCGCGCGGCTACATCACCATCGTCGGGCGCAGCAAGGACCTGATCATCAGCGGCGGCTACAACGTGTACCCGGCCGAGATCGAGGGCTACATCAACGAGATGGCCGGCGTGGCCGAAAGCGCCGTCATCGGCGTGCCGCACCCCGACTTCGGCGAAGTGGGCGTGGCCATCGTGATCCCCAAGGGCGGCGCCACGATCGACGCCGACGCCATCGTGGCCGAGCTCAAGGCCAAGCTGGCGAACTTCAAGATCCCGAAGCGCTGCTTCGTCGTGCCGGAACTGCCGCGCAACACGATGGGCAAGGTGCAGAAGGCGCTGCTGCGCGCCGAGCACAAGGGGCTGTTCGCCGCCTGAGCTCCGCCGCGCGCCCGGGCTTCAGGCGGCGGGTGCGAGCCCGTTCATCAGCCCGCTGCGCGCGTGGCAGTTGATGTACTCGTAGCTTTGCTCGTCGGCCTGGAGCACCGACACCTCGTGGTACAGGCGCAGGCGCAGCTCGAAGTTCAGCGCCTGCACGTAGCGCATGAAGCTGCCGAAGATCGCGACGTGCGTCGGGTGCGACTCGGCCCAGTGCTCCATGTCGGCCAGCGAGCGCCAGTAGCTCAGGCCGAAGGACTTCTGCAGCGGTGCGCCGTGCGCGTCGAGGTGGTGCATGAACCGGTTGCTGTAGCAACCGATGGGCAGGCCCTGGTCGCGCAGGAAGTCCATGCCTTGGCGCAGCACCGGGGCCATGTCTTCCAGGTAGCGCTGGCGTTCCTGGCCGGTGGTCTCGGTCCATTCTTGGCCCGAACGGATCATCGCGAGGTGCGTGTGGCCCGCGATGCGCACGCGCTGGCCCGGTGCAGGCGTACCGGCGATCACCGCGCGCGTGCCCGAAGGCGCGAGCGCGTCGGCCTGCGCGAGCGGGAGTCGATCGCGCATCGACCCCCAGTAGCCGTGCTCCTGCAGTTCGCCGCTCACACCACCCATCACCACGCCGATGCCCTCGAGGCGGTCTGGCGTGCTGAACAGGGTCTCGAAGTGCGCCGCACGCGGGGATGCGATTTCGCGGAAGTAGCCGAGGCCTTCATGCAAGCGCTCGTCGGCGTTCCACCAGGCTTCGATGGCGGGCGTGGCACACCAGCGCGCGAACGCCGCCGCGTCGGGCCAGTAGGCGATGGCGATCATGTTGTCGAAGCCGTTGGCGTCGACGCAGTGCGTCAGGTCGTGGTGGCCGGGGCCGTCGGGCAGGGCGAAGTCGCGGGCTATTTTCATGAGCGCGGCGCAGGCACGGCCCTGCATCGCCGGCCCGCGCGACTGCACGCCGAAGTAGCCCATCACGACCTGCTGCGTCGCCACGGGCGCGCGCGCCGACCAGCCGGGGTAGGGCGGGGTGTAGTCGTCGCCCATGCGGCGCTCGCGCGTGCGCGGGCAGCACAGGTGTTCGGGAATGGCCGATTCCATGAGGCGGCTCCGTCGGTTCAGGCTGCGATCGGCTCGGGCACGCTGCCCTCGGGCTCCGGCGTGAGCTGCACCACCACGGGCGTGCGTCGCGTCTTGTTTAGCAGCAGCTGCGTGACGTCGGGCCGTGAATAGTGACCGCTCGGATCGGCCGCAGCCTTGGCGAGCGCGATCATGCCGAGGTCGATGTCGGCGACCACCAGGCCTTCGGCGTCTTCGGCCAGCGGCGTGCCCAGTGGCGAACCGTCCGGGCCGTAGATGCGCGCATGCCCGCCGCCGACGCCCAGCATCTGCCGCTTGCCGTCGTCGGTGCACATCAGCTCGCTCATGGCCTTCGACACCGTGGCGCAGGGCGCGATGACGAAGCAGCCGCCCTCGACCGCATACACCTGGCTCGCGGCGTTGTTGACCTCGTGGCCCAGCGCGTAGGCCGCGCCGCGATAGAGCGAGAAGCTCGGCCATGCGCCGCAGTGGATCTGCTCGTTCTGCGCGTACATCGCGTACTTGCTCAGTGGCTGCAGGTGTTCCCAGCAGCACAGCGAGCCGATGTTGCCCAGCGGCGTCTGGACCACGTGCAGGTCGGCGCCGTCGCCTTCGCCGAACACGGTGCGTTCCACGTGCGTGGGCTTGAGCTTGCGGCGCGTCTGCACCGTGCGGCCCTGGTCGTCGATCAGCGCCTGCGCGATGTACAGGCTGCCCGCCGCTTTCTCGCTGTAGCCGAGCGACAGCCAGATCTTGTGCTGGCGCGTCGCCGCCTGCAGGCGTTCGAACTCGGGCGAGCCGATAACCAGCGAGTTGTCGTGGTAGCGCTGCACGAACTGCATGCCCCAGGCCGGCGAATCGAGCCAGACCCACCACGGGTAGCCCGGTACCCAGGTCTCGGGAAAGGCGATGAGCTGCACGCCCTGTTTCGCGGCCTGCGCCATGAGGTCGATGGTCTTGTCGATGGTGGCGTCGAGGTCGAGGAAAACAGGCGCGGCCTGCACGGCGGCGACGCGGAGCTTGGGGTGGACGGTGGTCGGCATGGGGTGTTCTCCAGGGGGCAATGAACGTAACAAAATCCCCACTGTGCGCACCGGGTTTGCGCGGTGGCATGCGGGTTGCATGAAGCGTAAATTCGCGCCGCCGGAACGCCTTGACCCGGATTGGCGGCGTTCTTGTTCCAGCGTTGCATGTGCCTTGCGAAGGCCTTCCGAGGACCCCAATGACCCCCTTGCTCAGCACCGCTGCCGTCCCGCGCGACCAGCGGCTCGCGTACTGGACCGACATGATCTGCAACGTCTACGTGCAGCTCGAATGCGATGCGGTGCGCACCGGCGACGGCGGCGACTTCGAGGGCAGCATCCGCCAGCACGCACTGCCCGGCCTCGGCATGTCGGTCGTGACCTCGCGGGCGCAGAAGGTGATGCGCACGCCGGGCCACATCGCTGCGTCGAGCGACGACTGTTTTCTCGTGAGCATCCAGGCGCGCGGGCAGGGCGTGGTGCGCCAGGACGGGCGCGACGCCGTGCTCGGCGCCGGCGACTTCGCGCTGTACGACAGCACGCGGCCTTACCAGCTGCTGTTCGACCAGCCCTTCGAGCAGATCGTGCTCAAGCTGCCCGGCGAGCGGCTGCGCAGCGAACTGCGCGACACCGAAGCGCTCACGGCCACCACGGTGTCAGGGCGCGAGGGCGCGGGGCACCTGCTGCTGGGCATGATCCGCACGCTGCGCGAGGACTTCGACGCGCTGCAGCCGGCCTCGGCGCTGGCGGTGGCCCATGGCGTGCAGAACATCCTCGTGGCCGGCCTGCAGACGCTGCCCGCCGCGCACGCACCGGCGCTCAGCAAGCTCACGGCGTACCACCTCGCGCGCGTGAAGCAGCGCATCGACGAGCAACTGGCCGATCCGACGCTGTCGGTGGGCACGCTGGCGGCGCAGCTGGGCATGTCGGTGAGCCACATCCACCGCGTGTTCAAGAGCGAGCCGCTGACGCCCGCGCAGTACATCTGGGAGCGCCGGCTCGACGCATGCAGCCGCGACCTGCTGGAGCCGCGCCTGGCAGGGCGGCCCGTGGGAGAGATCGCGTACGGGAGGGGGTTCAACGACGCGGCGCATTTCAGCCGCGCGTTTCGCGAGCGCTTCGGATGTTCGCCGCGCGAATGGCGGCAGCAGCGCTCGCCGCAATGACCGCGGCCACGGCGCATCGGCCGTTGCCGGGTTGACTGGTCTTCTTACTACTGG
The DNA here is from genome assembly GCF_001426505.1 of Variovorax sp. Root473. GTDB lineage: Bacteria > Pseudomonadota > Gammaproteobacteria > Burkholderiales > Burkholderiaceae_C > Variovorax. The sequence continues at coordinate 1,675,021 of NZ_LMEV01000017.1, read as the reverse complement.
ACCAGCAGCACCGAGATGTCGGTCTCGGCCACGACCTTGGTCGCGACCGAACCCATCAGCGCGCGGCCCAGGATGCCGTGGCCGTGCGTGCCGAGCACGATCAGCTCGGCCTTCGATTCGGTGGCCGACTTGAGGATTTCCTCGGCCGCGTGACCGTGGCGCGCGTCGGCGGTGAAGTTGGCGATGCCCTTCTCGGCGAACCAGGCCTTCACCGGGTCGAGCACCTTGGCGTTTTCCTCGGCGTAGTAATCGGCAACGATTTCCTTGCTGAGGTGTCGTGCCACGTGTCCGGAGATGCCGGTGCAGACGTTCACCACCACCAGTTCATGGCTGTCCACGAACATGGTGCGGTGGGTCAGCAGGTAGTTGAGGGCTTTTTGCGTGTAGGCGCTGCCGTCGACTGCGATGAGAATTTTCATGGCTTTCCTTCTACGACGATGAACAAGTGCTGCATAGGATGGCACAGGAAAGCCGGGGAGTCTTTGATATGCCTCAGCCGCGCAGGCCCTTCCAGAGCATGTAGGCGGCCAGCAGGTACAGGATGCTCGCGAACACGCGCTTGAGCTTCTTCACCGGCAGGCTGTGTGCGGCCTTCGCGCCCAGCGGGGCGGTGAACACGCTGCAGGCCGCGATCACCACGAGCGCGGGCAGCCAGATGTAGCCGAAGGCGCCGGCCGGCAGGCCCTGGACCGACTGGCCGCTGAGCACATAGCCCAGCACGTTGGCCACCGCGATCGGAAAGCCCAGCGCCGCGCTGGTCGCCACCGCGTTGTGGATCGCGACGTTGCACCAGGTCATGAACGGCACGCTGATGAAGCCACCGCCCGCGCCGACCAGGCCCGAGATGAAGCCGATGACGCCGCCCGCCGCCAACTGGCCGCCGGTGCCCGGCATCTGGCGTGCCGGCTTGGGCTTCTTGTCGAGGAACATCTGCGTGGCCGAGAAGCCCACGAACAGCGCGAAGAAGATGGCCAGCGCCGTGCCCTTGAGCAGCGCGAACACGCCCAGGCTGCCCGCGAGGCTGCCGATCACGATGCCGGGCGCCAGGCGCTGCACGATGTCCCAGCGCACCGCGCCGCGCTGGTGGTGCGCGCGCACGCTCGATACCGACGTGAAGATGATCGTCGCCATCGAGGTCGCGATCGCCATCTTCACCGCCAGGTCGGCCGGCACGCCGCGCTGGCCCATGATGATCGTGATGAACGGCACCATCAGCATGCCGCCGCCGATGCCCAAGAGGCCCGCGAGGAAACCGGTGCCCAGGCCGAGCGCGGCGAGTTCGGCGATCAGGAGCGGGTCGAGCAGGGCGGTGAAGTTCACAGGCGGATGAGGGGAAAGGGAGCGGCTGAAAAAGCAACGGCCCCGTGCGGTGAAGCAGGGGGCCGTGGCGAGAAAAGGTGTCTGCAGATGGTGTGCCGGACCCGCATCCTGAACCAGGGTTCAGGTGGGCGAGGGCAGCAAGACTTCGGGTTCATCTGACGCGAGATGATCACGCCCGTCGAGCGATGTACCAAGCCCGGCTCCGGAGAGCATTGGAACAAGGAAATATTAAGCCCGACACGTCTGCAGACGGAGTGGATTTTACGCCCCGTCTGCGCCGCGCCGCGTGCCTTCAGAGCAAATGTCCATCGCCCGCCAGGGCTTGATCGAGTCTCTGAATGAGCTGGGCGGCCTGCGGGTCGGCGTCGCCAGCACTTTCTTCGGCGCGCGGGGCGGCAACAGGCGCCGGTGCGGCGGCAGCAGCGGCCTGCTGGGCTGCGAGATCGAAAGCCAGGTTCAGCGAGGCGAGCACGGCGATGCGATCGCGGGCCTTCACCTTGCCTGCATCGCGGATCTTGCACATGGCCGCGTCCACGCGGTCGACGGCCTCGCGCAGTTGGGCCTCGCCGCCGTCGGGACAGCCGAGCAAATAGCTCTGGCCCATGATCTGTACTTCAATCTGCTTCATGCGTGATGGGAATCTTCGGAAGGGGGTTCGGCCGGCAGCCGTTCGAGCAGGGCATCGAGGCGGGTGCGGGCCGCGGCGAGCCGCGACTTCAGGCCGTCGCGTTCACGCGTGAGCGCATCGACCTGTTCCTGCAACAGCGCATTGGTGCGCTGCACCTCTTCGTGACGCACGAGCAGGCGTTCCACACGCTCGGCGATCTGGTCGATGGGGCTGGAGGCGGGCATGGTTGGCGATTGTAGTTTCCCGGAAATTCGGAAGGTCCGGCGCACCGCGCGGGCGCACGCCAGACGTGGCCGAGATTCTGGGGCCTGCGCCGCCCGCGATCAAACGCAGTGTGGCGTGCCTGCCCCGTGGGCCCGTCTGAATGCCGATTCACCCTAAAATCCCGCCCGTTGGTGCTCGCGGCGTGGTTCGCACGGCGCAGTTCAACGGGAAGCAGGAGTGGACGCCCCCCGGGGTCGAAGCCGCCTGCGCTGCCCCCGCAACGGTCAAGCAGACGACGCCGCAAGGCGTCACCCCTTTCCATCCAGCCACTGGGCGCTCTGAAACAGGCGCCTGGGAAGGCGGCAAGGGGCGATCTGCCAGCCCGGATACCGGCCAACAAGGCGGCTGCCGCATCGGTAGCCATGACGCCCATGGCGCCGGCGGGGAAGCCGGCCAGGGCATAGACGTTCGTTCGGTTCACTCCATGATTTCCTGTGTTTCCCTCTCCAGCGGCCGTGCCAGCGTGCGCCGCAATCGTCCCGCGCGCCTGCCGCTCACGCTCGCCCTGGCCTCGGCCTTCGGCGGCCTGGCCCTGGTGCCGCTGGCCGTGCAAGCGCAAGCCGCAGCAACCGCATCTGCCATGCTCGACGAGACCGTCGTCACCGCCAACCGCACGCCGCAGGCGCTGTCGGACCTGGTGGGCGACGTCTCCATCGTCGACCGCCAAGCCATCGAGCGCAGCGGCGCGACCGGCGTGGCCGACGTGCTGGCGCGCCTGCCCGGCATGGAGATCTCGCGCAGCGGCGGCGTGGGCAACGCCACCAGCGTGTTCATCCGCGGCGCCGAATCGCGCTTCACCGCGGTCTACCTCGACGGCGTGCGCATCGATTCGCAATCGACCGGCGGTGCCGGCTGGGAAGGCATTCCGCTCGCGCAGATCGACCGCATCGAAGTGCTGCGAGGCCCCGCCGCCGCGGTCTACGGCTCGGACGCCGTGGGCGGCGTGATCCAGCTCTTCACCAGGCGCGGCGAGGAGGGCGTGTCGCCCTACGCCGGCATCGGCTTCGGCAGCCACGGCCTGCGCAAGATCGAAGGCGGCGTGAGCGGCAAGTCGGGCCTGCTCGACTACTCGTTCGGCGTGTCGCATGAAGAAAGCAAGGGCTTCAACATCCAGCCGATCGCCAAGCGCACGCCCTCGAAAGACGGCTTCACCAATCCCGACCGTGACGGCTACCGCAGCACCTCGGGCAACCTGAAGCTGGGCTTCCAGATCACGCCCGACCAGCGTCTCGACGCCACCTTGCTCACCAGCAACACCGAGGCGGCCTACGACCCGCCGGTGAGTTTTCGCACCCGGCCGCCGATCACCTTCCGCGACGACGTGTCGACCAACGAACTGCGCACCGCCGGCCTGACCTGGTCGGCCAAGTGGAACGACATCTACAGCACCCGGCTGCAGGTGACCGATTCGCAAACGGTCTACAAGACCCAGCCTTCGTTCTACCGCACCGAAACCCGCCTGCGCGGCTACCTGTTCCAGAACGAATTCCGTTTCGGCGCGCACCTGGTGACCGCCACGCTCGAGCGCCGCGAAGATGCGCTCGAAAACGCACCGACCACCTCGGCCAAGCTGTTCTCGCGCGACCGCTCGCAGAACGCCGCCGCACTGGGCTACGGCTACGTGAAGGGCCCGCATTCGCTGCAGCTGCATGTGCGCCATGACGACGACAGCGAGTTCGGCGGCAAGACCACCGGCAGCGCCGCCTACGGCTACGCCATCACGCCGAGCCTGCGCGCCACCGTGTCGGCGGGCACCGCGTTCCGCGCGCCCACGCTGTACCAGCGCTTCAGCGAGTACGGCCTGGCGAGCCTGCAGCCCGAATCGAGCCGCAACGTCGAACTGGGCCTGCAGTACACGGCCGGCGCCACGCAAGCCGGCATCGTGCTGTACCGCAACCGCGTGCAGAACCTGATCGTGTTCGACGGCAGCGCCAAGGGCTGCCAGTCGTCGTTCGGCTGCTACGCCAGCACGGCGCGTGCGCGCTACCAAGGCGTGACGCTCACGGGCGGCCACCGCATCGGCGACGTCACCTTGCGCGCGTCGCTCGATTACCAGGACCCGCGCGACCTCGCCACCGACAACCTGCTGGCGCGCCGCGCACGGGCGCACGGCACGCTGGGCGCCGACTGGCGCATCGCCGGCTGGACGCTGGGCGCTGAACTCCAGAGCTCCGGCAAGCGCTTCGACGATGTCGCCAACACCGTCAAGCTCGGCGGCTACACGCTGCTGAACCTGTCGGCCAGCACGCAGATCACGCGCGACCTGAACCTCGTGGCACGCGTGGACAATGCGGGCGACAAGGACTACCAGTTCGCACGGCTCTACGCCACCGGGGGCCGCACCGCGTACGTCGGACTCAAGTGGACACCACAGTAAACACCCACCGTTCCTCGCCCGGGACCACTGGCGCCGCTGCTACCTGCGCCGCGGTGCTCGTGGCCGCGCCGGCCTCGGGGCAGGGCAAGACCACGGTCGCCGCCGCGCTGGCGCGGCTGCACGTGCGCCAGGGGCGCCGCGTGCGGGCCTTCAAGTGCGGGCCCGACTTCCTCGATCCGCACTGGCTCGCGCTGGCCACCGGTGCGCCGGTGCATTCGCTGGACCTGTGGATGACCGGCGAAGCCGACTGCCGCGCGCGCCTGCATGCCGCCGCGTGCGAGGCCGACCTGGTCATCGTCGAAGGCGTGATGGGCCTGTTCGACGGCACGCCCAGCGCGGCCGAACTGGCCGAGCGCCTGGGCCTGCCGGTGCTCGCCGTGATCGACGCGCACGCCATGACCGGCACCTTCGGCGCGCTAACCTACGGCCTGCAGAATTTCCAGCCGGGCCTGCCCTGGGCCGGCGTGCTCGCCAACCGCGTGGCCGGCGAGCGCCACGCCGACATGCTGAAAGACGCCTTGCGCGAGCCCGCCGACTGGCTCGGCGCGTTGCCGCGCAGCGCCGACTTCGCGCTGCCCGAGCGCCACCTGGGGCTGGTCGGCGCGGCCGAACTCGGCGACGCGATGGAGCGGCTCGACGCCGCGGCCGACGTGCTCGCCACCACGCCGCTCGGTCAACGCACGCCCGATCAGCTGCCGCAGGTGCGCTTCGAGCCCGGCGCCGCCGCACCCATCGCGCCGCTGCTGGCCGGTCGCACCATCGCCATCGCGCGCGACGCGGCGTTCTCGTTCATCTACCCGGCCAACCTCGACGTGCTCGAAGCCCTCGGTGCGCGGCTCGCGTTCTTCTCGCCGCTGGCCGACGAGCCGCTGCCGCCTTGCGACGCCGCCTGGTTCCCCGGCGGCTATCCCGAGCTGCACGCGGAAGTGCTGTCGGCCAGCGACCGGCTGCGGCTGTCGCTCGCGAACCACGTGACCACCGGCAAGCCCATCTGGGCCGAGTGCGGCGGCATGATGGCGCTGTTCGAAGAACTCGCCACGCGCGACGATGCCGAATCGCACGACGTGCACCGCCTCTGGGGCGTGCTGCCGGGCCGGGCGGTCATGCAGAAGCGGCTCGCCGGCCTGGGCCCGCAGCAGCTCGACCTGGGCGCGCATGCCTTGCGTGGCCACACCTTCCATTACTCGCGCTGCGAGACGCCGCTTGCGCCTGCCGCGCGCACCGTCGGCACGCGCGGTGGCGAGGCGCTGTACGTGCACGGGCCGGTGCGCGCGAGCTATTTCCATGCGTGGTTCGCGTCCAGCCCGGAAGCGACCGCGCGGCTCTTCGGCGCCATGCCCCTCGAACTCGACAGCCACGCCGCACAGGCGTCTTCCGATGCCCCTCATTGAGCACGAATTCATCCTCGGCGGCCAGAAAAGCGGCAAGTCGCGCCGCGCCGAACAGCGCGCGGCCGACTGGTTGGCGTCCGGGCCCGCATCGCGCCGCGCGGTGCTGATCGCCACCGCGCAGGCCCACGACGACGAGATGCGCGAGCGCATCGCGCGCCACCAGGCCGACCGCGCCGAGCGCGTGCCCGGCCTGCAGACCCTCGAGGAGCCGATCGAGCTGGGTCGGGCCATCGTCACGCAGAGCGCGCCCGACACGCTCGTGGTGGTCGACTGCCTCACGCTGTGGCTCACCAACCTGCTGATGCCGCTGCGCACCGAAGGCGCCGCGGTGGTCACGCGCACGCCCTCGGCGCACGCTACGTTGCTGCTCATCGCGCTGCGCGAGGCGCGCGGGCCGGTGGTTCTGGTCGGCAACGAGATCGGGCTGGGCGTGATCCCGCTGGGCCGCGAGACCCGCGCCTTCGTCGACGTGCTCGGTCGGCTGAACCAGGATGTGGCGGCTGCCTGCCACCGCGCGACGCTGATGGTTGCCGGCCTGCCGTTGACGCTGAAGGCACCCGTCGCATGAGGTTCGAACCCGTGAAGACCTGGCTGCGCGCGCTCTCGCTCGGCCTTGCGTTGGTGGCGTACGCGCAGGTTGCGCAGGCCATCGACGTGGTCGATGAGCGCGGCGTCACCGTGCACCTGGCGCAGCCGCCGCAGCGCATCGTCTCGCTGCTGCCGTCGCTGACCGAAGGCGTCTGCGCTCTCGGCGCCTGCGACCGCCTGATCGGCGTCGACCGCTATTCCAACTCGCCCGCGCAGGTGCGCGCGCTGCCGCAGCTCGGCGGCGGGATCGACCCGAACGTCGAGGCCGTCGTCGCGCTCAAGCCCGACGTGGTGCTGCTCGCCAGATCGTCACGCGTCACGCAGCGGCTCGAGGCACTGGGCCTGAAGGTGATCGTGCTCGAACCCAAGAGCCACGCCGACGTGCGCCGCGTGCTGGGCGCGCTCGACCAGGTGCTCGGCACGCACGAGGCGCCCGTCGTGTGGCGCGCCATCGATGCGGCCGTGTCGGCCGCGGCGCAGTCGTTGCCCGCCAGTGCCAAAGGCCTGCGCGTGTACTTCGAGGTCAACACCGGCCCTTACGCGGCGGGCGAGTCGTCCTTCATCGGCGAGACGCTCGCGCGGCTCGGCGTGAAGAACATCGTGCCCGCCTCGCTCGGCCCCTTTCCCAAGCTCAACCCCGAGTTCGTCGTGCGCGCGAACCCCGGCCTCATCATGGTCAGCGTGCGCAGCGCGATGGGGCTGGAGCAGCGGCCCGGCTGGGGCGGCATCCGCGCGGTGCGCGAGGGGCGGGTGTGCCGCTTCGACGCCGAGCAGACCGACGTGGTCGTGCGCCCCGGCCCGCGCATGGACGAGGCGGCGCGCCTGATGGCGCAGTGCCTGACGGACAAGGGCCGGTGAGCGGCATGCATTCCGCGCACCTGCGTCGCGTGCTGCTGCTCGGTGCCGGCCTGCTGGTGCTGGGCGCGGCGTTGATGCTCTTCGGCCTGGGCATCGGCAGCACCGGATTCCAGAGCCTGCTGTCCGCGCGGCACGATCCGGTGGCGCTGCAGATCGTCTGGGACATCCGCCTGCCGCGCACCCTCGGCGCGTGGCTGGCGGGCGCGCTGCTCGGGCTCGCGGGCGCGGTGGCGCAGGGGCTGTTTCGCAACCCGCTGGCCGATCCGTACCTGCTGGGCAGCGCCTCGGGCGCGTCGCTCGCCGTGGCGCTGGCGCTGATGCTGTTCGGCGGCTCCGTCACCAGCACGCAATGGGTGATGCGCCTGGGGCTCACCGGTGCGGCCTTTGTCGGCGCCGTGGCCGCGGTGCTGCTCACGCTCACGCTGGCGCGCGGCGTGCAACAGACCCTGCGGCTGCTGCTCGCGGGCGTGATCGTCGGCGTGGTGCTGGGCGCCGCCAAGGACCTCATCACCATCGCCTCGGCCGACATTCTTCAGGCGCTGCAGGGCTTCGTGCTCGGCAGCACCGGGCTGGTCGGCTGGGCCGCCTGCGGCGTGATGGCGGTGGTCGGCGCGGCCTGCCTGCTGCTGGCCTGGGCGCTCGCGCCGGTGCTCGACGGCCTGGCGCTGGGCGAGGCCACGGCGCGCAGCCTGGGCCTGCCGCTGGGCGCCATGCGCGCCGCGCTGGTGGCGGTGCTGGCGCTGGCGACCGGTGCCGCCGTCGCGCAGACCGGCCTGATCGCCTTTGTCGGTCTGGCCGCGCCGCACCTGGTGCGCTCGGTGGTCAAGACCACGCATGCGCGGTTGATCGTGCTGTCGGCGCTGATGGGCGGCCTGCTGCTGATGGCGGCCGACCTGCTGGCGCGTTGGCTGATCGCACCGCAGGAGCTGCCGGTGGGCGTTCTCACGGCGGTGCTCGGCGGCAGCTACCTGCTGTGGCTGATGCACCGGCGCGGCGCGAAGGGCGGTGGCCTGTGAGCCGCACCCCATCCGCCGCGCTCGAAGCGCAAGGCCTCAGCGCCACGCTCGGGTCGGTCGAGGTGCTGCACAGCATCGACCTGTCGCTCGCGGCCGGCCGCTGGACCAGCATCGTCGGGCCGAACGGCGCTGGCAAGTCGACGTTGTTGAAAGCGCTGGCAGGTCTGCTCGCACATCGCGGCGAAGTGCGGCTCTTCGGCGAAGCGCAGGCGGCCGTGCCGGCCCGCGTGCGCGCGCGGCGCCTGTCCTGGCTGGGCCAGAGCGGCACGGGCGAAGGCAGCGCCGACGACCTGATGGTCTATGACGTCGCCATGCTCGGCCGCTTGCCGCATCAGCGCTGGCTAGCCGCGCCGAGCGAGGTTGATCGCGCTGCCGTCGAAAGTGCGCTGCGCAGCACCCAGGCCTGGGAGTGGCGTGACCGTCCGCTGGGGCAGCTGTCGGGAGGTGAGCGACAGCGCGTGCTGCTGGCGCGTGCGTTGGCGGTCGAGGCCGAACTGCTGCTGATGGACGAGCCGCTGGCCAACCTCGATCCGCCCCATCAGGCCGACTGGATGCAGACGGCACGCGAACTGGTCGCGCAAGGTCGCACCGTGGTCAGCGTATTGCACGAGCTGCCGATGGCGCTGGCTGCGGACGAACTGGTGGTGATGAACCGGGGGCGGGTGACGCATCACGGTGCTTGTTCCGATCCTGCGACGCATGCTGCGCTCGAACAGGTGTTCGACCATCGGATTCGCGTGCATCGCGTGGCAGACCAATGGATCGCGTTGCCGTTATGAAGCTTCGCGCCTGTGCGCATGCCTTGAACGACAGCGTCAAAGACACAAGCAAACGGAAAACCTCATGCAAATAGAAACCCCTCCCAGCGAAAAGCCCTACGAAAAGCCCGAAGGCGAACGCCGCGGCATCGTCATCGTCAACACCGGCGACGGCAAGGGCAAGAGCACGGCCGCGTTCGGCCTCGCGCTGCGCGCACACGGCCGCGGCAAGGCCGTGAAGATCTACCAGTTCATGAAGGTGCCGTCGGCGCGCTTCGGCGAGCACCGCATGTTCGAGCAGATCGGCATTCCCATCGAAGGCCTGGGCGACGGCTTCAGCTGGAAGAGCCAGGACCTCGAACGCTCGGGCCAGCTCGCGCGCGACGGTTGGGAAAAGGCCAAGGCCGCGATCCTGTCGGGCGACTTCTTCCTCGTGGTGCTCGACGAGATCACCTATCCGTTGATCTACGGCTGGCTGCCGCTCGACGGCGTGCTCGAGACCCTGCGCGCGCGCCCGAAGCACGTGCACGTCGTGCTCACCGGCCGCCGCTGCCCGCCCGAGATCATCGAGCTGGCCGACACCGTCACCGAGATGCAGATGGTCAAGCACGCGTTCAAGGCCGGCATTCCGGCGCAGCGCGGCATCGAGGACTGATCCCGATGGTGGCGCATGCGTTCGCGGCCGACGAGGCGAAGGCGGTGTACCGCGCCATCCACGAGCGGCGCGACATGCGCCATTTCGCGGGTGGGGAGGTGGCGCCCGAGGTGCTGCGCCGCCTGCTCGACGCCGCGCACCATGCGCCCAGCGTCGGCTTCATGCAGCCGTGGCGCTTCATCCGCGTGCGCGGCGAAGGGTTGCGCCGGCAGTTGCACGAGGTGGTCGAGCGCGAACGTGTGTGCACCGCCCGCGCGCTCGGCCAGCGCGAAGACGAGTTCATGCGCCTCAAGGTGCAGGGCGTGCTCGACGCGGCCGAGCTGCTGGTGGTGACGCTGGCCGATGGCCGCGAGCAGCACGTGTTCGGCCGCCGCACCTTGCCGCAGATGGACCTGGCCTCGGCCTCCTGCGCGATCCAGAACCTCTGGCTCGCCGCGCGTGCCGAAGGGCTGGGCATGGGCTGGGTGTCGCTGTTCGAACCCGCCGAGTTGGGCGTGCTGCTCGGCCTGCCCGAAGGCGCCGAGCCGATCGCCTTGCTGTGCCTGGGCCCGGTGCATGCGTTCTACGAAGAGCCGATGCTGCAGCGCGAACGCTGGGCCCGGCGCGCGCCGCTCGCGTCGTTGGTGTTCGACGAAAGCTGGGGCCGGCCGTCGGACCTGTTCGATCCTTCTTCCACTTCATCTTCTTGCGTGGAGCCCACCTGATGCTGGCCTTCGACACCGTTCTCTTCGAGCTCGCGCGGCTGTTCCTCTGGCCCGTGACGCTCGGCGTGCTGCTGTCCTTCGTCTATGCGGTGTACTGCCTCGGCGCCTTCGGCATCGAGGGGTGGCAGCGCCGGCGCGACCCGTCGCGCGCGCTGGTGCTGCAACGCCACGCGCAGGCCAGCCAGGAACAGATGGAGCTGGTCGTGCTCAAGCAGCTCGAAGGCGTGCGCCTGTGCAGCCGCGTGGCGCCGATGCTGGGACTGATCGCCACCATGATCCCCATGGGCCCGGCGCTCGTGGCCGTGGCCTCGGGCGAATCGCAGGGCGTGGCGCAGAGCCTGGCGCCCGCGTTCGCGGCCGTGATCGTGGCGCTGGCCTCGGCCTCGATCACCTTCGTTGTCTACACGGTGCGCCGCCGCTGGCTCATGCGCGAGCTGGTGATGCTGCTCGACGCGCGGGACCGGCTGTCATGAGCCGACGCCAGTTCTCCATCCTGAGCAGCCTGGACAGCGATGACGACGACCCGGTGCTCTCGACCATCAACCTGATCGACGTCTTCATGGTCGTCATCGGCATGCTGATGATCGCGGTCATCAACAACCCGGTGAACCCGTTCTCGCAGGACAGGGTGACGGTGATCCGCCACGAGGGCCAGCCCGACATGGAGATCATCACGCGCGAAGGCCGGAAGGTGACGCGCTTCAAGGCCAGCGGCGCGACGGGGCAGGGCGACGGCGAAAAGGCCGGCACCGCCTGGCGCCTGAAGGACGGCACGATGATCTACGTGCCGGCGGACGCGGTGCCGGCGTCGGGCGGGAAGTGACGCGACTTTTCACACTTCTGCTCTGCCTCCTGTGCCTGACGGCGCAGCCTGCGATGGCTGCCGAGTCTCGCGTGGTCGTGCTGAGCACGGCACTGGTGTCGCCCGCGCGCGTCGTGCGGTTGCAGACAGCAGCGCGTGCGGCCGGTGTGCCGCTGCAGGTGGTGTCGGCTGCGCAGGACACGCCCGAGACGCTGGCTGCCGCGCTCGATGGCGCGCGCCTGCTGGTCATCGATGCGCCACACCTCAGCGTTGCCCAGTCGGCGGCTGCGCGCTTCGGCGACGTCATCGCGCGCAGCGCCGTTCCCTATGTGCAGATCGGTGAGTTCGCGCTCGTGGCGAAGGGCCAGACGCCGCCCGAGGTGCCGCCGCTCGCGGCCGAGCGCGGCGTCGATGCGGCCTGGGCGCAGCGCCTGCGTGCCTATTGGCGCTTTCCGGGTGAAGCGAACCTGAAAGCCTCGGTGCAGGCGATGGCACGCGTCGGCGATGCCACCGGGCTGCCCGACCCCGTGCCGATGCCGCTCGCGGGCTTCTATCACCCCGACTGGCCGCGCGTCGAAAGCAGTATCTCGGCCGTCGAAGCACTGCCGGGCGGGCAGGGCACCGTCGCCATCGCGGTCAACAGCGCCACGCTCACCAGCGACGACACGGGCTGGCTCGATCGGCTGATCGGCTCGCTCGCGCAGCGCGGTCTGCGCGCCTACGCCTTCTACGGCCCGCGCCAGCAGAAGGATTTGTTCTTCCGCATGACGCACGCCAGCGAGGGTGAGCGAGAGCGTCGCGTGTCCGACCTCCTCATCAACGCCGCGCTGGTGTTCAGCCCGAACGAGCGCAAGGCTGAACTCGAACGCATCGGCGTGCCCGTGCTGCAGACGCTGCCATCGCTGGCCATGGACGCGGCGCAGTGGGCGCGCAGCAAGGACGGCCTGGCGCAGACCGACATCGCGGCCTACTACAGCCCGAGCGAACTCGCGGGCATGACCGACCCGATGCTCGTGACGGCGCGCGACGCTGCCACCGGCAGCCTGCAGCCGCTGCCCGCGCAGATCGACGCCGTGGCCGACAAGGCCGCCGCGCTCCTGCGCCTGCGGCGCACGCCCGCCGCCGAACGCCGCGTGGCGATGCTGGTCTACAACTACCCGCCGGGCGAGGCCAACTTCGGCGCGTCGTTCCTCAACGTGCCGCGCAGCGTCGACCGGATGCTCTCCGCGATGCAGGCGGCCGGCTACCGCACCGAGGCGCCGGGCGCGGACAAGGTGATCGCACAGGTGCAGGCCACGATGAAGGCCTATTACCCGACCGCGCAAGGCGGCGACGCGCTGCAGCCGCTGCTCGACCAGGGGCTGGCCGATACGCTGCCGCTGTCGCAGTACCTCGCGTGGTTCCGTGCGCTGCCCACCGACACGCAACGCCGCATCGAAGCCTACTGGGGCCCGCCCGAGGCCTCGACGATGCTGCGGCCCGTGGCCGGCGCATTGGCCTTCGTCGTGCCGCGCGTGCAGTTCGGCCAGGTGGTCGTGCTGCGCCAGCAGCCGCGCTTCGAGCCTGCCACGCAGGTGGCCGACAAGGCGCAGCAGGTGTACCACCGCGCGGCCGTGCCGCTGAGCCACGGGTACCTCGCGACCTACCTCTGGCTGCGCACCCGCTTCGGCGCCGACGCGCTGGTGCATGTGGGCACGCACGGCACGGTCGAGTGGTCGGCGGGCAAGGAACGCGGGCTCTCGGTGCAGGACGATCCGCTGCTCGCGCTGGGCGACGTGCCCAACGTCTACCCGTACATCATGGACAACCTCGGCGAGGCGACGACCGCCAAGCGCCGCGGCCGCGCGACCATGGTGAGCCATTCGACCCCGATGTTCACGCCCGCGGGCTTCCGCCCCGGCGTGCGGGACATGCACGAGCGCCTGCACGACTGGGAAACGCTGTCGCCCGGCGCGGTGAAGACCGCACTGGAACGGCGCCTCACCACCGACTTCGTCGCGCAGCACTACGACCGCGACCTGCAATGGACGTCCGCGCGCATCCGCGCTGACTTCGCCGGCTTCATCGCCGTGCTGCACCCGTACCTCGACGAGCTCGCGCAGACCGCGCAGCCGCTGGGCCTGGCCACCTTCGGCGAGGCGCCCGATGTGCAGCGGCGGCGCCAGACGATCCTGCAGATCCTCGGCAAGCCCGTGGCGCAGGCGATGGGCGAAGACCTCGACGAAATGTTCCTCACGGATGCGCAGGGCATTGCAGCGTCGAAGCCTGCGCGCTGGCTGGAGGCCGTGCTGGCGGGCAACGACTCCGCCACCGATGCGGAACCTTTGCGTTCGCTCGCCGCACGGGCCCGCGCGCTCGACGCGGTGCTGGCCCACAACGAAGAAATCGAAGGCCTGTTCACCGCACTCGACGGCCGCTACCTGAAATCGCGCTACGGCGGCGACCCGGTGCGCGACCCCGACAGCCTGCCGACCGGGCGCAACCTCTACGGCTTCGACCCCAGCCGCGTGCCCACGCGCGCCGCCTGGGACACCGGCGTCGCCGCGATGGACGACTGGATCGCCGCGCACGTCCGTACCCACGGCGGCCGGCCGCCGCAGAAGATCGCCTTCACGCTCTGGGCCGGCGAGGCCTCGCGCCACCAGGGCGTGACCGAGAGCCAGGCCTTCCATGCACTCGGCGTGAAGCCGCGCTGGGACGAGGCCGGGCGCATGGTCGGCATCGAGGTCGTGCCGGCCGCGGTGCTGAAACGACCGCGCATGGACGTGCTGATCAGCGTCACCGGTTCGTACCGCGACCAGTTCCCGCACGTGATGCGCTGGCTGGACGAGGCCGTGCAGCAGGTGGCCGCGCTCGATGAGCCCGGCAACGCCGTCGCGCAGCACAGCGAGGCGATGGCGCGCGCGCTGCGCGCCGGGGGCGCGACGGCGGCCGAGGCGCGGCGCTGGTCGACCGCGCGCGTGTTCTCGAACGAGCAGGGCAGCTACGGCGCCGGGCTCGAGGAGGCGGTGCTCGCCACCGAACTCTGGAAGGGCCAGCAGCGCGGCGGCGGCGACGCGCAGATGGCCGGGCTCTACATGGACCGCATGGGTCATGCCTACGGGCGCGGCCTCGACGGCGCCACGCGCCCGGGCGCCTTCGCGGGCAACCTCGCACAGGTCGATGCGGCGCTGATGGCGCGCACCTCCAACCTCTATGGCGTGCTGACCAACGACGACCCGTTCCAGTACCTGGGCGGCATCGCGCTGGCCGTGCGCCACCTCACGGGCGAGGACCCGGCGCTGTACGTGCAGAACCTGCGCGACGGCGCGGCCGTGCGCACCGACACCGCCGCCGGCGCCATCGCGCGCGAGATGCAGACGCGCTATCTGCATCCGCAATGGATCGAGGCGCAGAAGGCCGAGGGCTACAGCGGCGCGCTGCAGGTGCTCAAGACCGCGCAGTTCCTCTGGGGCTGGCAGGCGACCGCGCCCGCGGCCGTGCGCGCGGACCACTGGCAGTCGCTGCACGAGGTCTATGTGCGCGACACCTACAGGCTCGGCACGCGCCAGTGGCTGGAGCGCGAGAACCGCGCCGCCTTCGCGCAGGCGCTGGAACGCATGCTCGACGCCGTGCGGCTGAACTACTGGACGCCCGATGCCGCGACGCGGCGCGAGCTGGCGCAGGCCTACACGGAGGCGGTGCGCGCCACGGGGTTGCGCGAACGGAACGAGGCGGTGCAGCGGTTTGCGCAGGCTGCGTTGGTGGCGTCGCCTGTGACTGCTCCTGCGCCGGTCGTCGCCGCACCCGCCGTGGCGCCCGTCGAGGCGACCCAACCCGCACCCGAATCGCCCGCCGCAGCGGACCTCGCGCAACCGGTGACTGGTCTCCAGCTGAAGCCCGTCGCCGACACCCCATCGCCCCCGCTGTCGTCCGCCGTGCTGCCGCGCCTGCTCGCCGCTTTCGGCGCTGCCTTGCTGCTGGCCGTCGGTGCGCTGGTGCAGTGGCGGCGCGGCCGGGCCGTGCCCGTCGCCTGATTCACGAGAATGCCTGCCATGCCCGCGCTCGATCCCTTCACCGTCTTCGCCCTCGTGCTGGTCGCCGCCCTGTGGCTGGCGCTGGCCGTCGACCGCTGGCTGGGCGAGCCGCCCGCCGCGCTGCATCCGGTCGTGTGGATCGGCCGTTACCTGGACTGGATCGGCAGCCGGCTCGCACCGCGCGCTGCCGACGCCAGGCCGCGCGATCTGCCGGGCTTCGCGATGGGCGCGCTGGGCTGGTGCGTGGGCGCGATGGCCGCGTTCGCCGTCGCGTCGGCGGTGCAGAGCCTGGCGATGCAATGGCTGCCCGTCTGGGCCATGGCCGTGGTGCTCGGGCTCGCGTTCAAGCCGCTCTTTGCGTGGCGCATGCTGCGCGACGAGGTGCTGACGGTCGAGGCCGCGCTGGGCGAATCGCTCGACGCGGGCCGCGCACGGCTCGCGCGACTCGTGAGCCGCGACGTCTCGGCGCTCAGCGAGCGCGAGGTGCGCGAGAGCGCCATCGAGTCGCTGGCCGAGAACCTCAACGACTCGCTGGTCGCGCCTGTGTTCTGGTTCGTGCTGTTCGGCCTGCCAGGCGCGGCGCTCTACCGCTTCGCCAACACCGCCGATGCCATGTGGGGCTACCGCGGCGAACGCGGCGGGCGCGACTGGACGTGGTTCGGCAAGTGGGCCGCACGCGCCGACGACGTGCTCTCGTGGCTGCCCGCGCGCCTCACCGTGCTGCTGCTGGCCCTCGCGGCCGGCCGCTGGCCGCGCGGCGTGGCCCGCGAGGCGCGCCGCACGCCGTCGCCCAACAGCGGCTGGCCGATGGGGGCGATGGCGCTGCTGCTGGGTGTGCGGCTGGCGAAGCCGGGTGTCTATGCGCTGAATGGGGAAGGGCGCGCCGCCACGTCGGCCGACACCGCGCGCACCGCGCAGTTCGGCGAACGGGCCGCGTGGGGGCTGGCGGTGATCGCTTCGCTCGCGATGCTGTCGCCGCTGCTGGCGAGGTGGGCATGACGAATCAATCGATGGTGCACGGCGGCCCCGACGAGGCGGGCGCCGCGCCGCACGACTTCTCGACCAATGGCAACGCGGTCGGCTCATGCCCCGCGGTGCTGGCCGCGCTGCGCGACGCCGACGCGGCGCACTATCCCGATCCGCGCTACACGGCGCTGCGTTCAGTGCTTGCCGATTTCCATGGCGTGGCCGAAGAACGCATTGCCATCGCAGCGAGCGCGAGCGAATTCATCCACCGCATCAGCGCGGTCGTGGCGCAGGGCGGTGGTGGAGAAGTCTGGCTGCCCGCGCACAGCTACGGCGACTACGAACGCTCGGCCTTGGCCTGGGGCCTCGGCGTGCGGCGCGCACCCGACGAGGCCGACGGTGCCGCGCTGCGCTGGTGCTGCGAACCGTCGAGCCCGTTCGGCCAGCCGCAGCCCGACATCGCGCACCATGCCGCGAGCGATGCGGTTTGCGTGCTCGACATGGCCTATGAGGCGCTGCGCCTCGAAGGCCAGCCCTCGCACGACGCTGCGCAGCGCGACCGCGTCTGGCAGCTGTGGACACCGAACAAGGCCATGGGCCTTACCGGCATTCGCGCTGCCTACGCCATCGCACCGGCGAACGTCGACGTGGCCGGCCCGCTGCTGGAGCGGCTCGAGCGCCTCGCACCCTCGTGGCCGCTGGGCACGCACGGCGTGGCGCTGCTCACGACCTGGACCACCGACGAAGCGCAAGGCTGGCTCGCGCGCAGCCTCGACATCCTGCGCGACTGGAAGGCGCGGCAGCGCGCCGTGTGCGAATCGCTGGGCTGGCAGGTGCTGCCCGGCGACGCCAACTTCTTCGGCGCACGGCCCGACACGCCGTATCCGCCCCGCGCTGCCGCACTGCGCGCCGTGGGCATCAAGCTGCGCGACTGCACTTCCTTCGGCCTGCCGGGGCACCTGCGCCTGGGTGTGCTGCCGCCGGCCAGCCAGCAGGCGCTGAAAGCTGCGTGGGCGATGGCCAGCGCCGCACGACACAGCGGCTGAACGCACCTCGCACCACAATAGGGCTGTCGCAAAAAAGGAAAACAACGAGGCCCATGCTCTACGCCATCACCACGCTCTTTCTGTGCCAGCTCGCGGGCGAACTGCTCGTGCAGTGGCTGTCGCTGCCGATTCCCGGTCCGCTGATCGGCATGCTGCTGCTCTTCGTCGGCCTGCTCGTGCGCGGCGGCGTGCCACAGGAGCTGACCGACACCTCGGGCCATCTGCTGCGCAACCTGATGCTGCTGTTCATTCCGGCGGTGACCGGCGTCATGCTGCATTTCGAGCGGGTAGGGCGCGAGTGGCTGCCGTTCCTGGCGGCCGGTGTCGTGGGCGGCGCTTTCACCATGGCGGTGACTGCGCTCACGCTGCGCTGGATGATCCGCATCACCGGCAAGGACGCCGAATGAGCGCGCCCGCCAAGCTCTCCGAGATCTGGGTCTTCCTGGCCCAGTCGCCGCTGTTGTGGCTGTCGCTCACGCTGTTGGCCTACCTGGGCGCGCTGTGGCTGCATGCACGCAGCGGACGCAACCCGATGGTCAATCCGGTGCTGGTGTCGGTGATCGTCATCGTGAGCGTGCTGCTGCTCACGCGCACGCCGTACGACACCTATTTCGAGGGCGCGAAGTTCGTCCACTTCCTCATCGGCCCGGCCACCGTGGCACTGGCCGTGCCGCTGTACAGCCAGGTCGGGCGCCTTCGGCGCCTGTGGCTACCGATCGGCGTGGCGCTGCTGGTGGGCTCGGTGGCTGCCATCGTGTCGGCCATCGGCATCGGCTGGGTGCTCGGCGGTTCGCACGAACTCCTGATGTCGCTCGCGCCCAAGTCGGCCACCATGCCGATCGCGATGGGCGTGGCCGAGAAGATCGGCGGCCTGCCGTCGCTGGCGGCCGTGGCCGCGGCCATCGCGGGCATCTCGGGCGCGATCATGGCGACGGGCTTGCTGAACCTGCTGCGCATCAAGGAGCCCGCGGTGCGGGGCTTTGCCGTCGGCATGGCGGCGCACGGCATCGGCACCGCACGGGCCATCCAGGTGAACGAAACCGCGGGCGCGTTCTCGGCGCTGGCCATGGGGCTCAACGGCATCGCGACCGCGTTGCTGGTACCGCTGATCGTGAAGCTGATGAGCCTCTGACATTCAGCCATTCATTCATTCCATCCATCGAGGAGCACGACCCATGTCCGAGTACACCGCCGAGATCGTCTGGGAGCGGGGCGACCAGGACTTCCTGGCCAACACCTACAGCCGCCACCACGTGCTGCGCTTCGACGGTGGCGCAGAGGTGCCGGGCTCTTCGTCGCCGCACGTGGTGCCGTTGCCGTTCTCCGACGCGTCGGCCGTCGATCCGGAAGAGATGTTCGTGGCCTCGCTGTCCAGCTGCCACATGCTGTGGTTCCTCACCATGGCGGTGAAGCGCAAGTTCGTGGTCGATCGCTATGTCGACGCGGCCACGGGCGTGATGGAAAAGAACGCCGAAGGAAAGATGGCGATGACTGTCGTCACGCTGTGTCCGCAGGTGAGTTTTTCGGGCGAGAACCTGCCCACGCGGGAGCAGATCGAGCACCTGCACCATCGGGCGCATGAGGAATGCTTCATTGCGAATTCGGTGAAGACCGAGGTGAGGTGCGAGCCGGTCTACTGACGCCGGGGTGACTTCCATGTGACTGTGATGGAGGGGAGGGAGCGCAATACTCGGCGCGCATCGATCCCCCGAAAGGCCTCCCCCCGTGCACATCCAGCCCCTCTTCGCCATCGAGGCGCGCGACGAGCTTCACCGGCTCATGCATGCCTACCCGCTGGCCACGCTCTTCACGGTTGCGGGCGGGGCGGTCGATGCCAACCTGCTGCCGCTGGAGGTGATCGATCGCGGCACGCATGGCGTGTTGGCAGGCCATGTGGCCCGCAGCCATTCGTTGTGGAACAGCGAGGCGCGCGAGGGTTGTGACGTCACGGTCGTCTTCCAGAGCCCGAACGCGTTCATCTCCCCGCGCTGGTACGTCAACGGCCAGCGCAGCGGGCGATTGGCGCCGAGCTGGAACTACATCGCGGTGCAGGCGACGGGCCGCTTGCGGTTCATCGAAGACGCCGCCTGGCTGCGCTCGCACCTCGAAGCGCTGACGCGGTCGCAGGAAGCGGGGCGCGACGAGCCTTGGTCGCTCGCCGATGCATCGCCCGAATTCGTCGACGACGCGTTGAAGCGGCTGGTCGGGTTCGAGATCGACATCCTCGCGCTGAGCGGCAAGCGCTTTCTCTCGCAGCAGCGCACCGAGGCCGACCGGCTCAGCCTGGTCGAGCACCTGTCCAAAGAAGATGCGCTCTCGGCGCGCGCGCTGGCAGCGCTGATCCAGCCCTGAAGGACCGGAAAGAAACCGCCCTCAGCGCTTCTGCAACCGCGGATTCTTCGCAAACAGCTCCGCCGCCCAGTCCACAAAGGCCCGCACCTTGGCGCTCAGGTGCCGGTTCGGCGGGTAGACCACGTGAATCGGCAGCGGGTCGCGCTGCCAGTCGGCCAGCACCTCGATGAGCTGGCCGCTTTCCAGCAGCGGCTCGGCGGTGAAGGTGATGCACTGCGACAGGCCGAAGCCCGCGAGCACGGCGGTCATGTGGGCGTTGCTCTCGTTGACCGACACGCGGTAGGGGCCGTTGAGCTCGATGTACTCGTCGCCCTTCTTGAACTCGTGCGGGTACACGCGCCGGGTGGTGCCCGAGAAGTAGCTCACGACGTGGTGGCGCTTCTCGATGTCGTTCGGGTGCTGCGGCGCACCATAGCGTTTGATGTACGCCGGCGAGGCCACGGTGACGAAGTGCAGGGTGCCGATGCGGCGCGCGACCAGCGACTGGTCGCTGAGCTCGCCGGCGCGGATCACGCAGTCGACGTTGTCGCTGATCAGGTCGACGGTGCGGTCGCTCACGCCCAGGTCGACCTGGATGTCGGGGTAGCGGTCGCAGAAACTGGCCAGGTTGGGCAGGATGATCTGCTGCGCCACCGAGGTGCCCACGTCAATGCGCAGCCGCCCCGTGGGATTGGCCTGCGCGTTCGTCATGCTGGCTTCCATGTCGTCGAAGTCGTTCAGCAGCCGCGCGGCGCGCTCGAAGTAGGCGGCGCCGTCGGGCGTGACGGTGACGCGCCGGGTCGTGCGGTTGAGCAGTTTCACGCGCAGGCGCGATTCCAGCGCCTGGATCTGCTTGGTGACGGTGCCCTTGGGCAGGGCCAGAGAGTCGGCGGCACGGGTGAAGGTGCCGGCTTCGACCACGCGGACAAAGATCCGCATTGCCTGGATTTGATCCATCGAATGCCTGTTCAGCGAGACCGGCGTATGCCGGAAGGAGGCGGATTCTCACACAAGGAACTCGCCCCTGCGTTGTGCCCGATTGTTCTCCGTTTGGAAACAGAGTAAGGCTGTGTTTCCTGTTTCAACGCGCATGTAGCGCCTTATATTTCAACCATCGCCTATATCTCTGAGGTCGCCCATGTCACCCCGTCCATCGTCCCGGTCCGCTGAAGCTGCTGCGCTTGCCGCGGCACACGGCGTGGAGTCCGATCTGTCGATCGAGCTGCCCGGCCGCGAGCCCGTGGCTGCCCGTGTCTACGGTCAGCGTCCACGGGGCGAAACCGTGCCGCTGGTGCTGCACTTCCATGGCGGCACCTTCATCTGCGGCAGCCTCGACAACGGCCGCAACGTGGCCCGGCTGCTGGCCGGCGCGGGTGCGGTGGTGGTGTCGCTTGATTACCCGCTGGCCCCGGCGGCCCCGTTCCCGGAGCCGGTCGAGGTGGGTTATGCGGCGCTTGAGTGGCTCTACAAGCAGCGCGTGAAGCTCGGCGGCAAGGGCGCCCTGGTGTACCTGGCCGGCGAAGAGGCCGGCGGCAACCTGGCGGCCAGCGTGGCCCTGGTGGCCCGCGACCGCGCCCATCCGCCGCTGGCAGGCCAGATCCTGCTGTCGCCCATGCTCGACCCGTGCGCCGGCACCGCCTCGCTGCGCAATGCCACGAACGACGAGGCCGAATGCCGCTGGGCCACGGGCTGGGCCAAGTACTTGAGCTGTCCGTCGAACGCCACGCACCCGTACGCGGTGCCGAGCGGATCGCTGCGACTGGCTGCCCTGGCACCGGCCCTGGTGCTGGTGGGGCCCGACGATGCGATGCGCGACGAGGCCATGACCTTTGCAGGCCGGCTGCGCTCCGCCGGCATCGAGGTCACGAGCAGCGTGCTGACCGGGGCCGACAACTGGCCCAAGGCGCTGTACGACACCGAGGCCGTGGGATGCGCGTCCTGCGAAGCCAGCGTGCAGCAGCATTTCCGCGAATTCTTCAGCGCCACCACACCGCCCCCGGCGGTCCCTGAGCCCAGCTAGGCCCGCGAGGGTCCGCTCCGCCCCTGAAACAAGCCGCCGCCTCCACCGAGGCCGGTGGCAGGGCTTTCTGTTCTCCAAATTCCGCCTCCTGACGCCTTCGGCGCCGGGATGGCCTGTTGCATCCCGAAAAAGTCATCGAGAAGGACGAACCATCATGTCGAACAAGAACGAACACACGCTCTCTTCCACCGGCCGCAAGGCCTTGTGGCCCACCGTCACCGGCCTGACGGCGCTGCTGGCGGTGGCCGCCGCGGTGGTGGGCATGTACAGCTTCAAGGCCGAGGCCACGGCGCCGGTCGCGGCGCAACAGGGCACCCCGGTGTCGGTCGCCACCGTGGCGTCGAGCGAGATCAACGCCTGGGACGAGTTCTCGGGCCGGCTCGAAGCGGTGGAACGCGTCGATGTGCGCTCCCGCGTGGCGGGTGCCGTGCAGGCGGTGCATTTCCGCGAAGGCGCGCTGGTGAAGCAGGGCGACCTGCTCATCACCATCGACCCCGCGCCGTACGCCGCCGAGGTGGAGCGCGCCGAAGCGCAGGTCGCCTCGGCCCAGGCGCGCCAGGCCTTCAGCCGCAGCGAGCAGGAGCGTGCCAAGCGCCTGTGGGACGAGCAGGCCATCGCGCAGCGTGAACTCGACGAGCGCGTGAACGCCGGCCGCGAAGCCGAAGCCAACCTGCGCGCCGCGCAAGCGTCGCTGCAGACCGCACGCCTGAGCCTGGGCTACACGCAGGTGCGCGCACCGGTGTCGGGCCGCATCGGCAAGCTCGAAGTGACCGTGGGCAACCTCGTGGCCGCCGGCCCCGGTGCGCCGGTGCTGACCACGCTGGTGTCGGTGAGTCCGATCTACGCGAGCTTCGATGCCGACGAGCAGGTCATCACCCGCGCGCTGAAGGACCTGCCGGCCAACGCCGGCGCCCGCGGCCAGATCGACACGATCCCCGTGCAGATGGGCACCGCAGGCCTGGAAGGCACGCCCTTCACCGGCAAGCTGCAACTGATCGACAACCAAGTCGATGCCAAGAGCGGCACCGTGCGTGTGCGTGCCTCGTTCGACAACAAGGACGGCGCGCTCATTCCCGGCCAGTTCGCCCGCATCCGCATGGGCCAGGCCCGCAACGACACCGCGCTGCTCGTGAGCGAGCGCGCCATCGGTACCGATCAGAACAAGAAGTTCGTGATGGTGGTGGGCGACGACAACAAGGCGGTCTACCGCGAGGTGACGCTGGGCGCGCCCATCAACGGCCTGCGCGTGGTGAGCAAGGGCCTGAAGGCCGGCGACCGCGTGGTGGTGAACGGCCTGCAGCACATCCGCCCGGGTGCGCTGGTGGTGCCGCAGTCCGTGACCATGGACGCCAAGGCCGATACGAAGCAACAACAACCAGAACGCGTCGCGGAAGCGGCCAAGTCCTGATTTCGGAGGAGGGCGCCCTGGCGCCCGCCGGAGAACCAACATGAATCTCTCAAAATTCTTCATCGACCGGCCGATCTTTGCCGGCGTGCTGTCGCTATTGATGCTGATCGCCGGCCTGATCGCGCTGCGCGGCCTGCCGATCTCGGAGTACCCGGAAGTCGCGCCGCCTTCGGTGGTGGTGCGCGCCCAGTACCCGGGCGCCAACCCGAAGGTGATTGCTGAAACGGTGGCCACGCCGCTCGAAGAGCAGATCAACGGCGTCGAAGGCATGCTCTACATGGGCAGCCAGGCGACGACCGACGGCGTGATGACGCTGACCGTCACCTTCCGCCTCGGCACCGATCCCGACAAGGCCCAGCAGCTCGTGCAGAACCGCGTCTCGCAAGCCGAGCCGCGCCTGCCCGAGGAAGTGCGGCGCCTGGGCATCACGACCGTCAAGAGCGCACCCGACCTGACGATGGTGGTCCACCTCGTCTCGCCGAACAACCGCTACGACATCAACTATCTGCGCAACTACGCGGTGCTGAACGTGAAGGACCCGCTCGCACGCATCGAAGGCGTGGGCCAGGTGCAGATCTTCGGCGGCGGCGATTACTCGATGCGCGTCTGGCTCGACCCGCAGAAGGTTGCACAGCGCGGCCTCTCGGCTTCCGACGTGGTGGCTGCCATCCGTGGCCAGAACGTGCAGGCCGCGGCCGGCGTGGTCGGCGCATCGCCGGGCCTGTCGGGCGTGGACATGCAGCTGTCGATCAATGCGCAAGGGCGCCTGCAGAGCGAGGAAGAGTTCGGCGACATCATCGTCAAGAGCGGCACCGACGGCGCCGTCACGCGTCTTCGCGACATCGGCCGCCTCGAAATGGGCGCCGCCGACTACTCGCTGCGTTCGCTGCTGAACAACGACCCGGCCGTCGGCATGGGCGTGTTCCAGGCACCGGGCTCCAATGCGCTCGACATCTCGGCCAACGTCCGCAAGACGATGGAAGAGCTCAACAAGAACATGCCCGAAGGCCTGGAATACCGCATCGCCTACGACCCGACGCAGTTCGTGCGTGCATCGATCGAATCGGTGATCCACACGCTGCTCGAAGCCATCCTGCTGGTGGTGCTCGTGGTGATCCTGTTCCTGCAGACCTGGCGCGCCTCCATCATTCCGCTGCTGGCCGTGCCGGTGTCGGTGATCGGTACCTTCGCGGTGCTGCACATCCTCGGTTTCTCGATCAACGCGCTGAGTCTGTTCGGCCTGGTGCTGGCGATCGGCATCGTGGTGGACGACGCCATCGTGGTGGTGGAGAACGTCGAGCGCAACATCGAAGCCGGCTTGACGCCGCGTGAAGCGACCTACCGTGCGATGCGCGAAGTGTCGGGCCCCATCATCGCCATCGCGCTGGTGCTGGTGGCCGTGTTCGTGCCGCTGGCGTTCATCAGCGGTCTGACGGGCCAGTTCTACAAGCAGTTCGCGGTGACCATCGCGATCTCGACGGTGATCTCGGCCATCAACTCGCTGACGCTGTCGCCCGCGCTCGCCGCACTGCTGCTGCGCGGCCACGACCAACCGAAGGACGCATTGACGCGCGGCATGGACAAGGCCTTCGGCTGGCTGTTCCGCGGCTTCAACAAGTTCTTCCATCGCGGCTCCGAGGCCTACAGCGGTGGCGTCAAGCGGGTTATCTCGCGCAAGACGCTGATGCTGGTGATCTACCTGGCGCTGGTGGGCGTGACTTTCGGCCTGTTCAAGGCGGTGCCCGGCGGCTTCGTGCCGGCGCAGGACAAGCAGTACCTCATCGGTTTCGCCCAGCTGCCCGACGGTGCCACGCTCGACCGTACCGACGAGGTGATCCAGCGCATGGGCGAGATCATGAAGAAGAACCCGAACGTGGAAGACGCCATTGCCTTCCCGGGCCTGTCGATCAACGGCTTCACCAACAGCTCGAACTCGGGCATCGTGTTCGCCACACTCAAGCCCTTCGACCAGCGCAAGCGCCCCGACCAGAGCGGCGGTGCGGTGGCGGGTCAGCTCAACGGCGCCTTCTCGAGCATCCAGGACGCGTTCATCGTGATGTTCCCGCCGCCCCCGGTGGCGGGCCTGGGCACCACGGGTGGCTTCAAGCTGCAGATCGAAGACCGCGCCTCGGTCGGCTACGACCAGATGGACGCCGCGGTGAAGGCCTTCATGACCAAGGCGCAGGCCGCGCCTGAACTCACGGGCATGTTCACGAGCTGGCAGGTCAACGTGCCGCAGCTGTATGCCGACATCGACCGCACCAAGGCGCGCCAGCTCGGCGTGCCGGTGACGGACATCTTCGACACGATGCAGATCTACCTGGGCAGCCTGTATGCCAATGACTTCAACAAGTTCGGCCGCACGTATTCCGTGCGCGTCCAGGCCGATGCGCCGTACCGCGCCCGTGCCGAAGACGTCGGCATGCTGAAGGTGCGCTCGACCTCGGGCGAGATGGTGCCACTGGCCGCGCTGATGAAGGTCAATTCGACCTTCGGCCCGGAACGCGCCATGCGCTACAACGGCTACCTGGCCGCCGACATCAACGGCGGCCCGGCCCCCGGCTACTCGTCGGGTCAGGCGCAGGACGTGATTACGAAGATCGCGGCCGAAACGCTGCCCAAGGGCGTGAGCTTCGAGTGGACCGAGCTGACCTACCAGGAAATCCTGGCCGGCAACTCCGCCTTCCTGGTGTTCCCGCTGGCGATCCTGCTGGTGTTCCTGGTGCTGGCCGCGCAGTACGAAAGCCTGACGCTGCCGATCGCGATCATCCTGATCGTGCCGATGGGCATCATGGCCGCGATGGCGGGCGTATGGATATCGGGGGGTGACAACAACGTCTTCACGCAGATCGGGCTGATCGTGCTGGTGGGGCTGAGTGCGAAGAACGCGATCCTGATCGTGGAGTTCGCACGGGAGCTGGAGTTCGCCGGACGCACGCCGATCCAGGCCGCGATCGAGGCCAGCCGCCTGCGCCTGCGCCCGATCCTGATGACCTCGCTGGCCTTCGTCATGGGCGTGCTGCCCCTCGTGCTCTCGACCGGCGCGGGCTCGGAAATGCGCCAGGCCATGGGCGTGGCGGTGTTCGCCGGAATGATCGGCGTGACGGCCTTCGGGTTGTTCCTGACGCCGGTGTTCTATGTGCTCATGCGCCGCCTCGCAGGCAACCGCGCGCTCAAGCTGCACGGCGAAGTGCCGCATGGCGACGACTTCGTGTCGGCCGACCATCCCGCCACACCTTCGCACGGTGGCTCGGGCGGTGGCGGTCTGCATCCGGTGCCGGCCTCGCCGCGTCCGTCGCACGGCGCGCATGACTGATCGACAAGAAGAAAGAAGGTTTTCCATGACATTCGGAATCCCCACCCTGATGCGCCCGCTGCGCACCGCCATGCTGCCGCTGGTGGCGGCCCTCGTGCTGGCCGGTTGCGCCAGCGTGCCCTCGGGCATGCCTTCGGTGCCGACTGCGGCCCAGTTCAAGGAACAGCCGCAGCAGCAGCCGGGTGCCACGGCCCCGGCCGGCTTCACCCGCGCCACGCCCGCCGAAGCGCAACCGCGCGGCGAGTGGTGGCTGGCGTTCAACGACCCGGTGCTCAACACGCTGATCGAGCGCGCCGCCGTCGACAACGCCAACATCCAGGCCGCTGCCGCACGGCTGGCCGAGGCGCGTGCGCTGGCCCGCAGCGCGCAGGCCGACCGCCTGCCGCAGATCGGCCTGGGCGCCGGCGCCAACCGCGGCGCGGGCCTGGACAAGGCCACGGCCAGCACCCGGCCGGGCACCATGACCAACATCGGCGCCACGTTCTCGTACGAGGTCGACCTGTTCGGCCGCCTCTCGGGCGCGGCCGATGCGGCCAAGCTCGACGCGGCCGGCCGCGAGGCGCTGCTGCAGAGCACACGCCTTGCGGTGCAGGCCGAAGTGGCGCAGACCTACCTGCAGCTGCGCGCGCTCGATGCCGAGCGCGTGCTGGTGCGCGAATCGGTGGCCGCCTACCGCGACACGCTGCGCCTGACGCAGCGTCGCCAGCAGGCCGGCGACATCGCCGAGCTCGACGTGGCGCGCGTGCAGACCGAGGTGTCGTCCACCGAATCGGACGCGCTCGCGCTCGACCGCCAGCGTGCCCAGGTGGAACACGCGCTGGCCGTGCTGGTGGGCGATTCGGCCTCCAGCTTCGGCATGAGGCCCGACGACTGGGCGACCGCCTTGCCGGTCATTCCGCCGGGTGTGCCGTCCACGGTGCTCACGCGCCGGCCCGACGTGTCGGCCGCACAGAGCGCCGTCATGGCGGCGCAGGCCCGCGTGGGCGTGGCGCAGACCGCGTGGTTCCCGAACATCTCGCTGACCGGCGCGGCCGGCTACGCCTCGCCCGAGATCGGCGACCTCTTCAAGTGGTCGGCCCGTTCGTGGGGCGTGGGTGCGCTGTTGTCGCTGCCGATCTTCGACGGCGGCCGCCGCGAGGCCGGCGTGCAGGGCGCCAATGCCCAGCTCGACGGCGCGCTGGCCAGCTACCGATCGCAGGTGCTGGTGGCGTTCCAGGAGGTCGAAGACCAGTTGGCCGCCCTCCGCATCCTGCAGGAGCAGTCGGTGGTGCAGGCGCAGGCCGTGACCTCGGCGCAGCGCGCCACCAGCCTGTCGGACACGCGCTATCGCAACGGCTACGTGAGCCAGCTCGACCTGCTCGACACGCGCCGCAGCGAACTGCGCAACCGGCGCCAGGCGCTGCAGGTGAAGTCGGCGCAGTACCAGGCGACCGTGGGGCTGATCCGCGCCATCGGCGGCGGCTGGGACGTGCCGGCGGAGGAAAAGGTGGCGACCCGCTGATCGGCGCCTTCCGGGCTCAGGCGCTGTCGCTGGGGCCCGGATGCCTCGCCGTCGCGGCCACCTGCTTCAGCGCGGCCGCGCCCAGCGCGAGCGCGCTCGAATAGCTGGGCTGCGGGCGCGCAGCCACCCGCATCGGCTGGTAGCCGAGCGTGTCGGCGGTGCTGCCGGTGTCGTGGACGGCTTCGAGCAGGAGCCAGTAGAACCGGCCGGGCTCGCGCTCCTCGACCGTCAGCGCCAGATCGTTGAGGGCGGACATGGTTTCGGGTGCGACCCCGAGGGGCCACATCCTTGTTACGTCTGAGTCGGCCCTCCGGATTCAGTTCGGCACTCAACGACAATCCCCGGATGAGTTCTAGAGCGACAAGCGGACCGGCGCGCTGCGTCATGGTCCTGGGCACCACGAGCGGCGCCGGCAAGAGCTGGCTGGCCACTGCGCTGTGCCGCTGGTATGCCCGCCAGGGGCTGCGGGTGGCGCCGTTCAAGGCGCAGAACATGAGCAACAACGCCCGCGTGGTCGAGGGCGGCGAGATCGGCAGCGCCCAGTACTTCCAGGCCCTGGCCGCCCACGCCGTGCCCGACGTGCGCATGAACCCGCTGCTGCTCAAGCCCGAGCGCGACACCCACAGCCAGGTCGTGTTGATGGGGCAGGTGAGCGAGTCGCTCTCCACGCTGCCGTGGCGCGGGCGCAGCGAACGCGTCTGGCCGCAGATCGCGCAGGCCTTCGACGAACTGCGCGCCGAGAACGACGTCGTCGTGATCGAAGGCGCCGGTTCGCCGGCCGAGATCAACCTCATGGCCAGCGACATCGTCAACATGCGCGTCGCGCGCCATGCGCAGGCGCGCTGCCTGCTGGCAACCGACATCGATCGCGGCGGCGCCTTCGCCCACCTGTACGGCACCTGGGCGCTGCTGCCCAAGGCCGACCGGGCGCTCATCCATGGCTTCGTGCTCAACAAGTTCCGGGGCGACGCCTCGCTGCTCGCGCCCGCGCCGCAGCAGCTGCAGGCGCTGACCGGCGTGCCCACGGTGGCCACGCTGCCGATGTGGTGGCAGCACGGCCTGCCCGAGGAAGACGGCGTGTTCGACGACCGCAGCCGCGCCAGCGGCGTGGTCACGCGCACCGTGGCGGTGGTCGCGTACCCGCGCCTGAGCAACCTCGACGAGTTCCAGGCGCTGAAGAACGTGCCCGGTGTGCGCCTGGTCTGGGCCCGCACGCCGGCCGACGTGGCCGGCGCCGACTGGATCGTGCTGCCAGGTTCCAAGCACACGAGCGGCGACCTGGCCTGGCTGCGCGCGCAGGGGCTGGACCGCGCGGTGGCCGAGCATGCCGGGCGCGGCGGCGCGGTGCTGGGCGTGTGCGGGGGGCTGCAGATGCTGGGCGAGGCGCTGGTCGATCCGCACGGCATCGACGGCAATGCGCCCGGACTCGGACTGCTGCCGCTCGTGACTGTGTTCGAGCGCGAGAAGACCGTGCGTCACCGCGAGGCGACGTTCTCGGCTGACCTTGTCGCCGGCCCCTGGGCCGCGCTGTCGGGCGTGCGCATCGCCGGCTATGAAATCCATCACGGCCA
The DNA here is from genome assembly GCF_001426505.1 of Variovorax sp. Root473. Classification (GTDB taxonomy): domain Bacteria; phylum Pseudomonadota; class Gammaproteobacteria; order Burkholderiales; family Burkholderiaceae_C; genus Variovorax. Next base: position 1,645,485 of record NZ_LMEV01000017.1, on the reverse strand, counting down.
GACGGCGGCCCACCCGCAACTGGCCCACGATGGCCACGCCGTGATGCCCGAGGGCCTGGCCTGGCAGAACACGCGCGGCAACGTGCTGGGCCTGTACCTGCACGGCCTGTTCGAAGACCCGGCCGCGCTGCAGGCGCTGTTCGGCACCACAGCGCCCACGCTGGACGCCACCTTCGACGGCCTGGCCGACTTCATTGACACCCACTTCGACGCCGGCGTGCTTGCCGGCCTGATCGCATGACCGACACCGACCTGATTCCCGCCGTTCCAGACGTCGCCGACGCCGCGCTCGCGGCGCGCCTGCAGGCTGCGCTCGACAACAAGACCAAGCCCGTCGGCGCGCTGGGCCGCCTCGAAGCGCTGGCGCTGCGCATCGGCACCATCCTGGGCACCGAGCAGCCCGTGCTCGATGCGCCGCAGATGCTGGTGTGCGCAGGCGACCATGGGCTGGCGGCGCGCGGCGTGTCGGCCTATCCGAGCGATGTGACCTGGCAGATGGTCGAGAACTTCCTGGCCGGCGGCGCGGCCGTCAGCGTGCTGGCGCGCCAGCATGGCCTGGCGCTCACCGTGGTCGACTGCGGCGTGCGGCGCGACTTCCAGCCGCGCCCCGGCCTGGTGTCGCGGCGCATCGCCGCCGGCACGGCCGACGCCTCGGCCGGCCCCGCCATGACGCCCGAACAGTGCGCCCAGGCCATCGCCAACGGCCGCGAGGTGGTGCGCGCGCTGCCGGGCAACGCGCTGCTGCTCGGCGAAATGGGCATCGGCAACAGCTCGTCCGCCGCGCTGTTGCTGTCGCGCCTGGCCGGGCTGGACATCGGCCTGTGCACCGGTGCCGGCACCGGGCTCGATGCGGAAGGCCTCGCACGCAAGCGCGAGGTGCTGCGCGAGGTGCTCGCCATGCACGCCGGCGCGAATGCGGCGCTTGAGGCGCTGGCCGCGTTCGGCGGTTTCGAGGTGGCGACGCTGGTCGGCGCGGTGCTGCAGGCGGCGCAGGAGCGGCGTGTGATCGTGGTGGATGGCTTCATCGCCAGCGCCGCCGTGCTGGTCGCCCAGGCGATCCGGCCGAATGTGACGCAGCGCTGCGTGGCGGCGCACAGCTCGGCCGAGCTGGGGCATGCGCTGCTGCTGAAGCAACTCGGGCTCGAGCCCTTGCTGAACCTCGACCTGCGCCTGGGCGAAGGCTCGGGCGGCGCGCTGGCGTGGCCGTTGCTCGAATCCGCCTGCCGCATCCTGCGCGAGATGGCGAGCTTCGAATCGGCAGGCGTGTCGCGCCAGCAATGAACGGCGTGCGCCACTTCCTGCTGGCCGTCCAGTTCTTCACCCGCGTGCCGGTGACGGGAAAACTCGCCGACTGGGTCGGCTTCAGCCCGCAGATGCTGCGCGCCGCCGCGGCGCACCTGCCGGCCATCGGATGGATCGCGGGTGGGTTGGCGGCGGTTGTGTTCGTCGGCGTGGGCGCTGGCCTGCCGGGCGCTGCCGGGGCTTTTGCCGCAGCTGTGCTGAGCACCATCGCCACCGTGATGCTCACGGGCGCTTTCCACGAAGACGGCCTGGCCGACGTGGCGGACGGCCTCGGCGGTTCGGCCAGCCGCGAGCGGGCGCTGGAGATCATGAAGGACTCGCGCATCGGCGCCTTTGGCGCGGTCGCGCTGGTGCTGGCGCTGGGCCTGAAGTTCGGCTTGCTCGCTGCGCTGGCCGCGCGCGGGCTCGACGTGGCCGCCGTGTCCATCGTCGGCGCGCATGTGCTGTCGCGGCTGGCGCCGCTGTTCCTGATCCGCTGGCTGCCCTACGTGGGCGACAGCAGCGGCAGCAAGGCCAAGCCGCTCGCCGACGCGATCAGCGGCGGTGCACTGCTCGTCGCCGTGCTCTGGGCCGCGCCCGCCGTGGCGCTTCTGCTGTGCGCGCACGACGCGGTGCACGTGGGCGCGGCACTCGCGGCGCTGGTGCTCGCGGGCGGCTGGATGGCGCGGCTGTTCGTGCGTCGGCTGCAAGGCTTCACGGGCGACGGGCTCGGCGCCACGCAGCAGGTGTGCGAACTGGCGATCTATCTCGCGCTGGCGTGGAAGGCATGAGCACCGCGACGGCTCGGCTCTGGCTGCAGCGCCACGCGCCCGTGATCGCGCCGGCGGGCCTGTGCTACGGCGCGACCGACCTCGACGCGCATGCCAACGACACGCAGGCCGCGGCCGCGCGCATCGCCGCGGTGCTGCCGGCCGGCATCGGGCTGTGGAGTTCTCCGTTGCGGCGCTGCGCCATGCTGGCCGACGCCATCGCCGCGCTGCGGCCCGATCTGTCGGTGCGCCGCGATGTGCGGCTGGCGGAGATGAATTTCGGCGCCTGGGAAGGTCACCTGTGGTCGGCTGTGGCGCGCGAAGAATTCGACGCGTGGACCACCCGTTTCGCCGATGCACCCGCTGGCGGGGACGGCGAGAGCGTGCGGGGCTTCATGCTGCGCGTGGCCGCCGCGCACGCCGACTGGCTGGCGACCCGCGCCGACGCGCTGTGGGTCACGCATGCCGGCGTGCTGCGCGCGGTGCAGCTGCTGTCGCAGGGTGTGTCGTGCCCCGAACGGGCCGATCAATGGCCCAACGACGCGGCGGCTTTCGGCGACTGGCGCGTGGTCGCGGCGCCGGCCTGAGGGGACCTCGTCAGTTCTTGGTGCGCCACTGCTCGCGCCACAGCCGGTCGAGTTGCCCCGCGAACTGCGGCGAAGGTCCGCCCACAAGACGGTTCTGTCCGTTGCGCTGCACCAGGCCGTAGAGCCGGCCCGAGCCCTGGTCGTAGAGCGCGATCGCGTTGTGGTCGTGGCAATCGTGCGGCTTGCAGAAGGCATGCAGCAGGTAGCGCGTGCCGTCCACCGTGACCCATTGCGGCTCGGGCGCCGGACCTTCGCGGCGCACGAGCCACGGTTCGGTCTCACGCGCGCCGAGCGCGGCGCGCCAGGCCTTGTCCATCGCGGGGCCGCGCGCCAGTGCAGCGGGGCTGCCCGTGGCCGGCGCTGGCGGCTTGTTCATTGCCGCGGCGTCGGCGGGCGGCGTTGCGGCGCGCGCCGAGCCATCGCAGCGCCAGTAGCGCTGTTTCATCAGTTCCGGACCCAGCTGGCCGATGACGGGTTTGTCGGCCTTCAGCGTGATCGACTGGCCGCGCGCATCGCGAAAGACCAGGAAATTCATCATCGCGTGGTCGCCCTTGCCGACACGGCTCATCAGCGCCACATCGAAGTTCGGCGGCGGCGCCTGGTTGCCGAAGAAGCTGTGCGCCGTGTCCGGCTCGCGGCCGACGACGCGGCGCTTGCCGCGCTCGGCGATCAGCATGTCTTCGCGCACCTGCAGCGTTGGTGCCGCTGCGTCCGCGCAGTTGGACGACCAGCGTCCGCCATAGAGCGCCATCGTCTCCGGCGGCAGCACGCCGTCGCGCGACCAGGCCGTGCCCGCAGTGCACAGCGCCGCGAGCAGGAGGAGGGCGGCGGGCGGTGCTGTCTTGAAAATCGTTGTCGTCGTCATGTGCGATGTGGTGTGTGCCGCTCAGGCGGTCTTGGGGGCCGGCGTCTTGGGCTTGAAGGCGCAGAAGGTCGCGACCGCGCATTCCCAGCAGCGCGGCTTGCGCGCTACGCAGACATAGCGTCCGTGCAGGATCAGCCAGTGGTGCGCGTGCAGGCGATATTCGGGTGGGATGCGTTTTTCGAGCTTGAGTTCCACGTCCAGCGGCGTCTTGCCGGGCGCAAGTCCGGTGCGGTTGCCGATGCGAAAGATGTGCGTGTCGACGGCGATGGTCTCTTCGCCGAACGCCACGTTGAGCACCACGTTCGCCGTCTTGCGCCCCACGCCCGGCAGCGCCTCGAGCTCGGCGCGCGTGCGCGGCACCTCGCCGCCATGCAGCTCGACCAGCATCCGGCAGGCCTCGATCAGGTGCTTGGCCTTGCTGCGGTACAGCCCGATCGTCTTGATGTACGACTCCAGCCCTTCGACGCCCAGATCGAGGATCGCCTGCGGCGTGTTCGCCACCGGATAGAGCCGGCGCGTCGCCTTGTTCACCCCCACGTCGGTGGCCTGCGCCGACAGCAGCACCGCGGCCAGCAGCTCGAAGGGCGTGGTGTATTCAAGCTCCGTGCGCGGCTCGGGGTTGGCGGCCTGCAGGGTCGCGAAGAAAAGGGGAATGTCGGATTTTTTCATGGGGCTGGGGATGCGGCGGCAAGGCGTCTGGCATTGGCTTTCATGCCGTCGAAGATGGCGCTCGACACCTGCTCGGGGAAATGGGGTGGCAGTTGTGCTTCGACACGGGCAATGACCCCGGGCACCGCGTCGATGATGTCCGCGCGCAGGGCCTGCGCGTTGCCCAGGCCCGCGAGTTTGGCGACGACATCCCAGTGGCGCGGCTGGATATCGGCCAGCTTCCAGTGTGCGTTGCGCCCCCGGATCGCCATGGCCAGCTTGGCCTTGTGCCAGCTGATGTGATTCGGGCCGGCACCGATGACCGGCCATGCGGACAGCACGTCGTACAGCGGAGCGAGGCGATAGCCGCCGCCGCGCTCCAGAAAGATCGAGAAGTTCTTCGCATGGCCGTCGGTGGCGGCGAGCAGCCAGAAGAGCATCTGCGCCTTCACGAAGTGGACCTTGTCGGCGGCCGCCTGTGTACTGCCGTCGAGCACGCGCAGGATCTCGCGCATGCCGGGGCCGCCGTCCGCTTCGTATTTGAGCGTGCCCGGCACGCCGAGGGCTTGGCAGAAGTCTTCCTGCGGCAGCCGTGCAATCCATTCGTGCGGCGTGCTTGCGCGTTGCATGGCGCGATCGAAGCGCTGCACGACGAGGACCTTGCGCGCACCAAACACCTCGATGCCGCAATGTGCGACGGGCAGGCCGAAGGCTTCGGCGATGCGCGAGCAGAGCCATTCGTTCTCGACCGACGAATGCATGTCGGCGCGCATGTTCCCCACCAGTCCCAGCGGCAGCTTGAGGATGTGGGTGGTCGGCGTGGCGCCCATGGGCCGATACCAGCGGTCGCCTTGTTGCAGTAACGCGGTCTTTTCCTGTGCGCCGGCAATGGAAATACGGAACTCCTCGTCGTCTCGCTGGCCCAGCACATGGCCCGACGACAGCGATGCGTCGATGGCGCGTTCAACGCCGGCATCGTCGAGTGGCTCGGCTTCGATGCGATCGAAGCCAACGGGTGATTCGTCCGTCGGCATCAATTGCACCGCGCCCACGCAGTCGCGCCCGATAGCGCCGAGCAGGTCGAAGGCGCCGATGCTGCGCGTGGCGAACTTCAGCCGCAGGCGCTCGCGAATGGCGTCGTTGTCGGGAAGCAGGTTGTCGAAGTAGTTGCGCACCACGTCGCCGCGATGTATCGAGTTGCCCGGCATGAACGGCAACGAGAGCGAGATGCGGCGCGCGGCGGGCGAGGCCACCCACGATTCGGCGTACTGGAACCGATGCTCGCCATCGCGCACCTCCCAGTTGCCTACTTTCTGGCCATTGGTCCAGACGGCCAGCGTGTGCGTGGCTACCACTGCGCTTCTCCAGCGGCCGGCGTGGCAGGCGGCGATGCCGGCACTTCCTCGAGCACGAAACGGTAGCCCATGGCAGCGGCCAGCCTGGCCATCTGGTCAAAGCTGGTGACACCAGGCTCAGCCTCGATGCGTGCGATCCGCTTCTGGCTGACACCCAGGCGCGTGCCGAGTTCTGTCTGCGTCAGGTGGCTTGATTGCCGCAAGGCTTTGAGCAGGGTGCGCAGCTGTTGCGGCGTTTCGATCGGGTAGGTTGTCATGATTACCACCTTTGAGAGGTATTTTTAGAATACTACATATGGATAGTAAATTCAACAAACTACCTGTGGGTCGTAAAGTACCGCGCCCCTTCCCGACAGACAATGACGCCCAGAAAGTGAGACTGACCATGCAATTCGCCTCCCGCCTCGACAACGTCGAAACCTCCGCCATCCGCGAACTCTTCAAGCTGCTGGGCAAGCCCGGCATCATCAGCTTCGCGGGCGGCTTTCCCGACAGCGCCATGTTCGACGTCGAGGGCCTGAAGGAGGCGAGCCACAAAGCGCTCACCGAAGAGGCCGGCGGGGCCCTGCAGTACGGCGCCACCGAAGGCTACGAGCCGCTGCGCAACCAGCTCAGTGCCTTCATGAAGACCAAGGGCGTCGACGTGGACCCCAGCGGCCTGATCGTCACCACCGGCAGCCAGCAGGCGCTCGACCTGTTGGGCAAGACCATGATCTCGCCCGGCGACAAGGTGATCGTCGAAGGTCCGACCTTCCTGGCCACGATCCAGTGCTTCCGCCTGTACGGCGCGCAGCTCATCAGCGCGCCCATCGACGCCAACGGCGTGAAGACCGACGAGCTCGAAAAACTCATCGCCGAGCACAAGCCCAAGTTCGTCTACCTGATTCCCACCTTTGGCAACCCCAGCGGCGCGATGCTGACGCTGGAACGCCGCAAGAAGGTGCTCGAGCTGGCCGTGAAGTACCAGACGCTGATCGTCGAGGACGACCCGTATGGCGACCTGTACTTCGGCGAAGCGCCGCCGCCGTCCATCATGTCGCTGAGCAAGGACGTGCCCGGCAGCCGCGAACTGCTCGCGCACTGCGGCAGTCTGAGCAAGGTGCTGAGCCCCGGCCTGCGCATCGGCTGGATGATCGCTCCGCCCGAGCTGCTGGCCAAGGCGACGATGTGCAAGCAGTTCAGCGACGCCCACACCAGCACCTTCGCGCAGGCCACGGCCGCGCAGTACCTCAAGAGCGGCCGCATGCCCGGCACGCTGGCGCATGTGCGCGAGGTCTACGGCCAGCGTGCGCAAGCGATGGGCGCCGCGCTGACACGCGAGCTGGGCGATGCGGTGAGCTTCACGCAGCCCAACGGCGGTCTGTTCTTCTGGGCGCGTCTCACGGGCGCCAACGGCAAGCTGGCGGATGCCAACGAGCTGGCCAAGCGTGCGATCGAGAAGCTGGTGGCCTTCGTGCCCGGCGCGCCGTTCTTCGCAGAGAAGCCCGATGTGGCGACCTTGCGCCTGAGCTTCGCCACGGCCGACATCGCGAAGATCGAAGAAGGCGTGAAACGCCTCGGCCAGGCCCTGTAAATCGTCAGGGGGACCGGTGCAGGCGGGGCGCTGCGAGCAGGTCCAGGTTCTCTGAAATGGCCGCATCCACGTTCGGATAGCGGCCTTTCATTTTGGAGAGCGTCATGATGGTCTGCAGTGCCTTCAGGTCCTTGACCGACGGCGCGACCTTGATCTGTGCAATGGCCGCCGGGGCGTTGCCGCCGTTCACCAATGCCATCACCTTGCTTGCCCAGTCGTTTGCGCGTGCCATGCTTTCACCTGTAATCCGTTGAATGCGCCGACTGTACACAGCGGCCAGACCCGCGAAGGGCCTGCCATCGCCGCCGGGCCGCCCCGGGGCGGGGCCGGGTTACCATCGACCATGAGAAAAACCTTCCAGCTTCAGGTCGAGGGCAAGCACCCCGACCGTCACCTCGAAGCCGTCAAGCACGAGATCCGCAAGTACATCAAGCGCGAGCGCCGCCGCGACCTGCCCGAAGGCGCCGACTTCTGGGACTTCGACTGCAAGTTCGGCACCGCCCAGGAATCCGCCGAAACCATCCACCTCACGGCCATCACCGGCCTCATCGACGGTGTGGTGAAAGAGGGCGGCACGCAGTTCTACGTCGAGATCCTGGCCAAGCCAGGCAAGCGCCAGCCGCGGCCTGCGGGCGCGCCCGAGCACGCCGGAAACGACGGCGAGGAATAAGCCCCGTCGGATGTCAGATCAGCGCCTGCGCCAGCCGCAGGCCATGCCGCTGCTCCGCTTCCTGCAGCGAGCGCGCAATCGATGGGTGCAGCCGCACCCCGTTCGCCGATTGCGCTTCCCGACGCTTCAAACCGCCTTCCCCCGGCAGCCGCACAGGCCTGGCCGGGTCGACGGGCGCGTTGTCGCGGCATTTTTCGGCCACGTGGTCCATCTGGCGCAGGAAGGCGTCCTTGCCGCCGAAGGCGTGCAGGTCGTGCAGCGTGAGGTGCACCGTCGCACCCCAGCCTTCGGGCGGGTCGGCGCGGCCGTGGCCTGCGAGGCCGGCCGTGAGCGTCTCGACCAGCAGTGCCATGCCGTAGCCCTTGTGGCCATGGCTCAGGCCGCCCACGGGCAGCAGCGTGCCGGGCGGCTGGTCGAACAGCACCTGCGGGTTGTTCGACGGTTGGCCTGATGCGTCGATGAGCCATTCCTCGGCAAAGGTCTCGCCGGCCGCGCGCTTGCGGTTGCTCATGCCGTTGGTGGTGATCGAGGCCGAGATGTCGACCATCACGCCGCCCTGCGACAGCGGAAAACCCATTGCCAGCGGGTTCGGCGTGAACACCGCCTGCGTGCCGCCGAAGGGCGCGACGCTGGCGGTGTTGGGGTCGGAGCAGGCCAGCAGCATCAGCATGTCTTCCTGCAGCGCGCGCAGCGTGTAGACCGCGAGGCAGGCGATGTGGTGGCTGCGGCGGATCACGAGCGAGGCGGTGCCGAGCTCGCGCGCGCGTGGAATGAGCAGGTCCATGCCCTGGTCCATGAGCCAGGGGCCGGGCAGGCGCTTGCCGTCCCACAGCACAGAGGCGGGGCGGTCGGACAGCACCTCGGGCGCGCCGCCCGGCGTCATGCCGCCTGATTCGATTTCCTTCACGTAGCCGGCGAGCAGCGCGAGGCCGTGCGTGTCGTGGCCCAGCAGGTCGCCTTCGACCAGCGTGCGTGCGACGCTGTCGGCCATCGAGGCCGCGAGGCCCGCTTTCTGCAGCAGGGCGCTGGCGTAGTCGCGCAGCGCGTCGGCGCGGTACAGCGGGGCGGCGTCGGTCATTTCAGGATTTCCAGCACGCGGTCGAGCCCGCCCGCGTTGATCGCCACCATGGCCTGCTCGCGCACCTTCGGCTTGGCGTGATAGGCCACCGACAGCCCGGCCTCGCCCATCATCGGCAGGTCGTTGGCGCCGTCGCCCACGGCGATGGTTTCTTGCGGCGAGATGCCCATGAGCGAGGCCACTTCGAGCAGCGTGCGGCGCTTTTCGGCGCCGTCGCAGATGTCGCCCCAGCTTTGCGTCACGACCTGGCCGGTGAGCTGGCCATCGGCTTCGTCGAGCAGGTTGGAGCGCGCGAAGTCGATGCCCAGCTGGTCCTTCACGCGGTTCGCGAAGAAGGTAAAGCCGCCGGACACCAGCAGCACCTTGAGGCCGGCTTTCTTGCAGGCGGCGACCAGCTCGGCGGCGCCGGGGTTGAGCTTCAGGCGCTCGTCGTACACCTGCTGCAGCGCGGCCACGGGCACGCCCTGCAGCAGCGCCACGCGGCGGCGCAGGCTTTCCTTGAAGTCCTTGATCTCGCCGCGCATCGTGGCTTCGGTGATCGCGGCCACCTCGGCCTTCTTGCCGACGGCATCGGCGATCTCGTCGATGCATTCGATGTTGATCAGCGTCGAGTCCATGTCGAACGCGATCAGCTTGAAGTCGGCGAGCTTCAGCGGCGGCTTCACGCGCTGGAGGACGAGGCCGGGGGAGATTTCTGTCGTAGCGCTCATGCGGGGGCGGTTTCCTTGACGAAGGGTTGTCCGAGGCTGCGCAGCACGTCGCGCACCATCTGGGCGCGGTCCTTCGGCTCCTTGAGTTCGCGCTCGATGCGCAGCTTCTCGTTGCCGGCGAGCTTGATGTGCTTGTTCTTCTGGATCAGCTGGATGATGGCCATGCCGTCCACCGGCGCGTCCTTCTTGAAGGTGATGTTGATGATGCCCGGCGCGGCATCGACCTTGACCACGCCGTAGGGCCGCGCGAGCACGCGCAGGCGGTGCGTGTCGATGAGCGTCTGCGCCTGCGGCGGCAGCTTGCCGAAGCGGTCGACGATCTCTTCGAGCAGCGTGTCGATCTGGTCGGGCGTCTTGGCGGTCGCGAGCTTCTTGTAGAACGACAGCCGCAGGTGCACGTCGCCGCAGTAGTCGTCGGGCAGGAGGGCGGGCGCGTGCAGGTTGATCTCGGTCGTGACCGACAGCGGCGACAGCAGGTCGGGCTCCTGCCCGGCCTTGAGCGAGCGCACGGCTTCGCTGAGCATCTCGTTGTAGAGCTGGAAGCCGATCTCCATCATGTTGCCGCTCTGGTTCTCGCCGAGCACTTCGCCCGTGCCGCGGATCTCCAGGTCGTGCATCGCGAGGTAGAAGCCCGAGCCGAGCTCCTCCATCTGCTGGATCGCTTCGAGCCGCTGCGAGGCCTGCTTGGTCAGGCCTTCGGTGTCGGGCACCATGAGGTAGGCATAGGCTTGGTGGTGTGAGCGACCGACGCGGCCGCGCAACTGGTGCAACTGCGCCAGACCGAACTTGTCGGCGCGGCTCATCACGATGGTGTTGGCGGTGGGCACGTCGATGCCGGTCTCGATGATGGTCGAGCACAGCAGCATGTTGTAGCGCTGGGCCACGAAGTCGCGCATCACGCGCTCCAGTTCGCGCTCGGGCATCTGGCCGTGGGCCACGGCGATGCGGGCCTCGGGCAGGATTTCCTCGAGCTTCTGGCGCCGGTTCTCGATGGTCTCGACCTCGTTGTGCAGGAAGTAGACCTGCCCGCCGCGCTTCAATTCGCGCAGCACGGCCTCGCGGATCACGCCCGTGCCCTCGTTGCGCACGAAGGTCTTGATCGCCAGGCGCCGCTGCGGCGCGGTCGCGATCACGCTCAGGTCGCGCAGGCCCTCGAGCGCCATGCCCAGCGTGCGCGGAATCGGCGTGGCGGTGAGCGTGAGCACGTCGACCTCGGCGCGCATCGCCTTCATCGCCTCCTTGTGGCGCACGCCGAAACGGTGCTCCTCGTCGATGATGAGCAGGCCCAGGTTCTTGAACTTGACCGACGGCGAGAGCAGCTTGTGCGTGCCGACCACGATGTCGACCTGGCCCTCGGCCAGGCCCTTGGCGGCGGCCGTGATCTCCTTGGCCGAGCGGAAGCGGCTCATCTCGGCCACCTTCACCGGCCATTTGGCAAAACGGTCGACCAGCGTCTGGTAGTGCTGCTCGGCCAGCAGCGTGGTGGGCGCCAGGAAGGCCACCTGCTTGCCGCCGGTGACGGCGATGAAGGCGGCGCGCAGCGCGACCTCGGTCTTGCCGAAGCCCACGTCGCCGCAGACCAGCCGGTCCATCGGCTGGGGCGAGATCATGTCCTGCACCACGGCGTGGATCGCGGCCTTCTGGTCGGCGGTCTCCTGGAAGCCGAAGTCGTTGGCGAACACCTCGTAGTCGGCGGCTGAATAGCGGAAGGCATGGCCTTCGCGTGCGGCACGGCGGGCGTAGATGTTGAGCAGCTCGGCGGCCGAGTCGCGCACCTGTTCGGCGGCCTTGCGCTTGGCCTTTTCCCACTGGCCGGAGCCCAGCTTGTGCAGCGGCGCCTCGTCGGCGCTCACGCCGGTGTAGCGGCTGATCTGGTGCAGCTGCGACACGGGCACGTACAGCGTGGCCTTGTCGGCGTACTCCAGGTGCAGCATTTCCTGCAGCAGCGGCTTGCCTTCTTCGTCGACGCCCTGGCCCAGGTCCATGTGGATCAGACCGCGGTAGCGGCCGATGCCGTGCGCGGAGTGCACCACGGGGTCGCCCACGTTGAGCTCGGACAGGTCCTTGATCAGCGCCTCGACGTCGCTGACCTGCTCCTGCCGCTTGCCGCGCCGGCGCGTGGTGGGCGCGGTGGCGAACAGTTCGGTCTCGGTGACGAAGTCGATCGCCTGTTCGCGCCACGCAAAGCCCGAGGCCAGCGCGGCAGTGGCGATGCCGATTTTTTCGTCGGCCGATGCTTCGAACTCGGCCAGCGAATCGAAGGCGGGTGGGTTCACGCCGCTGGCGCGCAGGAAATCGAGCAGGCTTTCGCGGCGGCCGTCGCTCTCTGCGATCAGCAGCACGCGGTGCGGCGTGGCGGCGATGTGGGCCTTCAGGCCGACCAGCGGATCTTCGGCGCCGCGCACCACCGCGAATGGCGGCAGCTTGTCGAACTCGGCGTAGGGTGCATCGGTGGCGATGTCGCCGCGAATGGCGAGCTGCGCGTGTGGCTTGGCGCGCTGGTAGAACTGCTCGGCGTTGAGGAACAGCGCCTCGGGCGGCAGCGCGGGGCGCTCGGGGTCGCCCTGCACGAGGCGGTAGCGCTCGTTCGTGTCCTGCCAGAAGTGCTGGAACGCGGGTTCGAGGTCGCCGTGCAGCACGACCGTGGCGTCGGCGCCGAGATAGTCGAACACCGTGGCCGTCTCGTCGAAGAACAGCGGCAGGTAGTACTCGATGCCGGCGGTGGCCACGCCGTTGCCCATGTCCTTGTAGATGCGGCTCTTGGTCGGGTCGCCTTCGAGCAGTTCGCGCCAGCGGCTGCGAAAGCGCGCGCGGGCATCGTCGTCCATCGGAAACTCGCGGCCCGGCAGCAGGCGCACTTCGGGCACGGGGTAGAGGCTGCGCTGGGTGTCGGGGTCGAAGGTTCGAATGGAGTCGATCTCGTCATCGAACAGGTCGACGCGGAACGGCACCAGCGAGCCCATGGGGAAGAGGTCGATCAGGCCGCCGCGCACCGCATACTCCCCCGGGCTCACGACCTGCGTCACATGGCTGTAGCCGGCCAGCGTGAGTTGGGCCTTGAGCTTGGACTCCTGCAGCTTCTGCTTGGCCTTGAAGTGGAAGGTGTAGCCGGCCAGGAACGCGGGCGGCGCGAGGCGGTAGAGCGCGGTGGTGGCGGGCACCAGCACCACGTCGGCCTCTTTCTGGCTGATGCGCCAGAGCGTGGCCAGGCGCTCGCTGATCAGGTCCTGGTGCGGCGAGAAGCTGTCGTACGGCAGCGTTTCCCAGTCGGGGAAGAGGGCGCAGCGCAGGTCGGGTGCGAAGAAGGCGATCTCGTCGATGAGCCGCTGGGCGTCGTTCGCGTCGGCGGTGAACATCGCGGTGGCGCGACCCGCGGCCTTCTCGCGCATGCCGAGCTGGGCCAGCATCAGCGCATCGGCCGACAACGGGGGACGCGGCAGCGTGAAACGCTTGCCCGCCGGGAGAAGGGGGAGGTCCATGGAGCGGTTCGAAAAATGCACGACACCCCGCGCCGGACGGCGAGGGGTGTGCGAAGGTCAATTCTAGAATGGCGGCCCCTTATCCGCTTGTCGGCCATCGGCCCGTGCCGCACCCTCCATGTCTTCTTCCCGTTTCTACGTGCTGATCCCTTGTGCCGGCTCCGGCCACCGTGCCGGCGGCGCGCAGCCCAAGCAGTACCGGCGCCTGGCAGGCCAGTCGATGGTGGCTCACACGCTGGACGCATTCCGCGCGCTGGCCGGGCGTTTCGCGGGGGTGGCGGTGGTGGTGTCGCCCGAGGACCGCGAGGTGCAGACGGCGTTGCCGCGCTTTCCCGCGACGGATGAGTACCTGCTGCGCGTGGGCGGCCTGACGCGCGCCGCCTCGGTGCGCAACGGCCTGGTGGCGCTGCGCCAGAAAGGCGCCGGCGCGCACGACTGGGTGCTGGTGCACGACGCGGCGCGCTGCCTGGTCACGTCCAGCCAGATCGAGGCGCTGATTGCCGCCTGCGAGCACGACGCCGTCGGCGGCCTGCTGGCACAGCGGCTGGCCGACACACTGAAGGTCTCGTCCACCGACGGCCGCGCGACGCAGACCCTGCCGCGCGCCGACAAGTGGCAGGCCCAGACGCCGCAAATGTTTCGCATCGGCATGCTGCTCGACGCGCTGGAGCGCGTGGGCGATGTGGTGACCGACGAGGCCAGCGCCATCGAAAATCTCGGCCTGGCGCCGCTGCTGGTGCCCGGCAGCGCACAGAACTTCAAAGTCACGTTTCCCGAAGATTTCGCATTGGCCGAGGCAGTTCTGCTCGGCCGCAAGAAGGCCATGGCATGACGACGACGCCGTTCAACATCCGCATCGGCGAAGGCTGGGACGTTCACCAGCTGGTGGCAGGGCGCAAGCTCATTCTGGGCGGCATCGAGGTGCCGCACACCACCGGCCTGCTCGGGCATTCGGACGCCGACGTGCTGCTGCACGCCATCACCGACGCGCTGCTCGGCGGTGCCGGGCTGGGCGACATCGGCCGGCATTTCCCCGACACCGACGCCCAGTTCCGCGGCGCCGATTCGGCGGTGCTGCTGGCCGAGGCGGCGCGCCGCGTGCGCGCGGCGGGCTGGGAGATCGGCAACGTCGACAGCACCGTGATTGCGCAGGCGCCCAAGCTGGCGTCGCACATTCCAGCCATGTGCCAGCGCATTGCCGACACGCTGGGCATTGCGCTCGGCCAGGTCAATGTGAAGGCCAAGACGGCCGAGAAGCTCGGCCCGGTGGGCGAGGGGCGGGCGATGGAAGCCCGCGCTGCGGTGCTGCTGCACCGCTGACGAACGCACAGGTCTTCAGGCGACCTGTTTCTTGCCCGGCACGTCGCTGCCGGGCTTGCCGGCTGCCGACATCGCGCGCGGCATCCGGATGTGGGCCGCGAGGCCCCGGCCCGGCGTGCTGGTGAGCGCAAAGGTGCCGCCCATGCGCTCGATGTTCTTCGCCACGATCGACAGCCCCAGGCCGGCGCCGGCCGCCGAGGTGCGCGCGGCGTCGCCGCGGAAGAAGGGCTTGGTCAGCTGCACGAGCAGGGCGGGCTCGACGCCCGCGCCATGGTCGCGCACCTTGATCAGCACCGCGTCGTTGTTGGCCTGCGCCTGGATCGTGACGTCGGCCACGCCGGTCGACGGCGTCTTGCCGTAGCGCCGCGCGTTCTCGACCAGGTTGGAGATCACCCGCGTGAGCTCCACCTCGTCGCCCATCACCTTCAGGTCGGCGGGCACGTCGACGTGGATGTTCATCTCTTCGTAGTCCTGCACGGCGTAGGTGCAGGCGTCGATCACGTCGCGCAGCAGCACCGGACGCTGGTCGACGTGGTCGGGGCGGGCGTAGTCGAGGAACTTGTCGATGATGGCGTCGAGCTGCGCGATGTCGGCGGCCATGTGGTCGCGTGCGTCTTCGTCGGCCACGCTCATCTCGGTTTCGAGCCGCAGCCGGGCCAGCGGCGTGCGCAGGTCGTGCGAGATGCCGGCCAGCATGATGGCGCGGTCCTGCTCGATCTTGGCGAGCTGGTCGGCCATGCGATTGAAGCCGATGTTCACCGCGCGGATCTCGTTGGTGCGCGCCCGCTCGTCGAGCCGGTGCGCCTCGTACTCGCCCTCGCGCACCTGCAGCGTGGCGCGCGACAGCTGCTTGAGCGGCAGGTTGATCAGTCGCGTGATCAGCGCCGCGCCGGCGAGCGACAGCGCCATCGCCGTGCTGAGCCAGACCAGCCAGGTGCGCCCGCCCACGCGGCTGAAGCGCGTGGGGTCGAGCAGCAGCCAGTAGGTGTCGCTCTCGATGGTGAACCCGATCCACAGGCCGGCTTCGTCGTTCACGCGGCTGGCCACGGTGGTGCCTTCGCCGAGCTGGGCGATCAGCTCTTCGGTGACGCGCTCGTCGAGCGCGCCGCTGGTGTAGGGCTGGAAGCGGTCGTTGGGTTCGCGCGGCAGGATGCGCACGCCTTCCTGGTCGGCCAGCGTCTTGATCAGCGAGACCCGCGTGATCGCGTCCGAATACACGAGCGCCGCGCGCGTGAGGTTCACGAGCGAGGCGATCTGGTGGCCGGTCTGGATGGCGCGTGGCTCGTACTCGAGCGAGCGGAAGGTCTGCAGCCACGCGACCGTGCAGCCGATCAGCAGCAGCGCGAGCAGGAAGAAGGTGCGCCAGAAAAGGCTGAAACCCAACTTGAGGCCGGGGCGACGGTCACGCTGCGCGCTCGCTTCGAGCGGGCTCGGCATCGTGACCTGTGCGCCGTCCTCCTGGGCCGGGTCAGGTCGGGCGGAATGGAGGCCGATGGCCACCTTTCAGCGGGGCGTCAGGCCGTGCCGTCCGGCACGAACACGTAGCCCACGCCCCAGACGGTCTGGATGTAGCGCGGCGCCGCGGCGTCGGACTCGACCAGTTTGCGCAGGCGCGAGATCTGCACGTCCAGGCTGCGGTCGAAGGGCTCGAACTCGCGGCCGCGGGCCAGCTGGGCCAGCTTTTCGCGCGACAGCGGCTGGCGCGGGTGGCGCACCAGCGCCTTCAGCATCGCGAATTCGCCGGTGGTCAGCGAGAGTTCTTCGCCGTCCTTCTTCAGGGTGCGCGAGCCGAGGTCGAAGGCGAACGGGCCGAAGGTGACGGTCTCGTTCTCGGTGGAGGGGGCGCCCGGCGCCTCCAGAGGCGGACGGCGGCGCAGCACGGCGTGCACGCGGGCCAGCAGTTCGCGCGGGTTGAAGGGCTTGCCGAGGTAGTCGTCGGCGCCGACTTCGAGACCGACGATGCGGTCCACATCTTCACCCTTGGCGGTGAGCATGATGATCGGCGTGCGGTCGTTGGCGGCACGCAGGCGGCGGCACACCGAGAGGCCATCTTCGCCGGGCATCATCAGGTCGAGCACGATCAAATCGACCGTGTCGCGCAACAGGATGCGGTTGAGCGCCTTGCCGTCCTCGGCCACGATCACTTCGAATCCTTCCTGCGTCAGGTAGCGGCGCAGGAGGTCGCGGATGCGGGCGTCGTCGTCGACGATCACGATCTTGTCGGTGCGAGCGGGAACTTGAGTCATTTCTACAACGTTGAATTTGTAACAGCGCCGATTCTGAAGGCGTTAGGCCGCCATTGCTGCCGAATTCCGTAGTGGTTGACACTAAGTTACACAACTTGCGGGCGCTCGCGCTCTGGTTATCCAAGCTTTGCCTGGCGATGGCACAGTCCGTGCTGCCTTATGACGATTGCTCGATGAGATCTTCTTTTTCTGCCTTGCCTCTGCTTTTTTTCGCGTGCGCTTGTGGTGCGACGTCCGTCGCTTCCGAAGGGTTTTTACGGGTCGGCGAAGTGCGCCGCAGCGAAGTGCGCGACGCCGTGGCTGCGCATCGGGCAGCCCAGCGCGAAGAGCAGCGCCGCGACGAAGCGCTGGCGGGACGCCGGCTCACGGCGGGCGAGCTGTTCGAACTGCGTCAGCAGGTTCGGGGGCAGTGGGTGCCTGCGGGAACGGGCGTCCTGCTGAATTCGGCAGAATCACAGCCAGCCGAGCGCATCGTGCCGGCACCGCAGCCCGTCGCCAGTCCGCAAACCGCGCCGCGCAGCCTGCGCCACTGAGAAAACTCGGCGCAGGCGAGGGCTTTCCTCGTATCCAACAGGGAGAAATCTGTCTTGAAGACTGTTCGATTGATCGCAGCCTGCGCCACGCTGGCTGTCGCGGGTACCGCTTGGGCCCAGAATGCCGTCATGCCCGCTCCACAAAACGTGCTCCAGTTGTCGGCCTCCGGCACCGTCGAAGTTCAGCAAGACCTGCTGAGCATGACCCTCGTGACCACGCGCGATGCCGCCGAGGCAGGCACCGTGCAGACTCAGCTCAAGACCGCGCTCGACGCCGCGCTGGCCGAAGCCAAGAAGAATGCGCAGCCGGGCCAGCTCGACGTGCGCACCGGTAACTTCAGCCTGTCCCCGCGCTACACCAAGGACGGCAAGATCAACGGCTGGCAGGGTTCGACCGAACTCGTGCTCGAAGGCCGCGATTTCGCGCGCATCACCCAGACGGCCGGACGCATCAGCACGCTCAGCGTGGGCAACGTCGGTTTTGGCCTGAGCCGCGAGCAACGTGCCAAGACCGAAACCGAGGCGCAGAACATCGCCATCGACAACTTCAAGCAGAAGGCCGGCGAACTGGCCAAAGGGTTCGGCTTCAGTGGCTACACGCTGCGCGAGGTGTCGGTGAACGCGAACGACAGCGGCCCGATCCGCCCGCGCGTGATGGCCATGCAGGCCAAGTCGTTCTCGGCCGCCGATTCGGCCGTGCCGGTGGAAGCGGGCAAGACCAACGTGGTCGTGAACGTTTCCGGGTCGGTGCAGCTCAAGTAAGAAGACAAACAGAGAGCGCGCAGCGCCGGCGGGCGAGTGCCGCCGGCGTTTTTTGTTGTCTCTGTTTATTTACTGAGCCGTCCAGCCGCCATCCATGGCCCAGGCGACGCCCCGCACCTGATCGGCCGCGGGAGAGCTCAGGAAGACGGCCAACCCGCCCAGTTGCTCGACCGTCGTGAACTGCAGCGAGGGCTGCTTTTCTCCCAGCAATTCGTTCTGCGCCTGGAGGGCCGAAATGCCTTCGCGTGCCGCGCGGTCATCGATCTGCTTTTGCACCAGTGCCGTGAGCACCCAGCCCGGGCAGATCGCGTTGCAGGTGACGCCGGTGGTGGCCGTCTCGAGTGCCACGGATTTGGTCAGGCCCACGATGCCGTGCTTGGCCGCGACATAGGCCGACTTCTGCGCCGAGGCCACGAGCCCGTGCGCCGACGCGACGTTGATGATGCGACCCCAGTTGGCCTCCCGCATCGCGGGAATCGCCAGGCGCGTCGTGTGGAAGGCGCTCGTGAGGTTGATGGCGATGATCGCGTCCCAGCGTTCGGTCGGGAAGTCTTCCACCTTGGCGACGTGCTGGATGCCGGCGTTGTTCACGAGGATGTCCACGCGTCCGAACGTCGACGCGGCGAACTTCATCATGTCCTCGATCTGGTCGGGCTTGCTCATGTCGGCCCCGTGGTATTCGGCACGCACGCCGAGCGCCTCGATCTGGGCCTTGGGGGTTTCGGCGTCGCCGAAACCGTTGAGCACGATGTGTGCACCTTGTTGGGCCAGCGCCTTGGCGATGGCGAAGCCAATGCCACTGGTGGACCCCGTGACAAGCGCGGTTTTGCCTTTGAGCATGAAGATCAATCTCCGGATGAATTAGGATGCAACGAGACCATTATCCGCACCCGAACCCCTCCGTTTCCATGACAGAACCGACCCTTCACGACGTGGCCTGCAACGACGCCCAGGGCGGTCATCGCATGGCCTATTGGCAATGGGGCGACGCGCACAGCGCACATGTCGTGGTCTGCGTGCACGGGTTGACCCGGCAGGGGCGCGATTTCGACGTGCTCGCGCAGGCCATCGTGGCGCGCGCGGGCGGCGATGTGCGCGTGGTCTGTCCCGACGTGGTCGGGCGCGGGCGCAGCGACTGGCTGCGCGACCCTGCTTTCTATCAAGTGCCTGTGTATGCGGCCGACATGGTGACGCTGATCGCGCAGTTGCACGGCGAACATCCCATCGACACGCTCGACTACGTCGGCACCAGCATGGGTGGGCTGATCGGCTTCGTGCTGGCTGGTCACAAGGAGCTGCCGCTGCCACGGCCCATTCGCCGTTTCGTCGCGAACGATGTCGGTCCCACGGTCGAGCCCGCGGCCATCCAGCGCATCGGCGCGTATGTGGGAAAGAGCGGCCAGTTTCCGAGCGTGCAGGCTGCGGCCGATGCGATGTGGGCCCTGTCGACCACCTTCGGGCCGCACACGCCCGAGCAGTGGCGGGCGCTGTCGCAGCACATGGTGGTGCCGGCGTCCGAACGCAGCGCCGACGGTGCCGCCAAGACCGCCAGTGCCGGCCCGGCGGGCGAGGGTGCCTGGGTGCTGCACTACGACCCGGCCATCGGCGTGCCGCTGCGCGCCATCACGCCCGAGATCGCGGCGCAGGGCGGGGCGGTGATGTGGAGCCTGTACGACGCCATCGAGGCGCGCACGCTGCTCACGCGCGGCGCGGCGTCCGACCTGCTGTCGCCCGAGACGGCGGCCGCAATGACGCAGCGCGGGCCGCGTGCCACGCTTGTCGAGTTCGAGGGCGTGGGCCACGCGCCCACTTTCGTCGATCCCGCACAGGTCGCCGTCGTCACGAATTTCCTGTTCGATTGAGGGCATCGTGAAGCGAGAGTCTGCGAACCTTCAGACGGCACCTGTGTCCGATGGCGTCATGGTCGATTACCCGCTGTCGGCCGCCACGGCCGACCGCTCGCCGGTCATGGAGAACATGCTGGCACGCGCCCGTGCGTTCGCCGAGCCGCTGATCGCCGACGAAAAACTCGACACCGGCGAGAACACGCTGGCGCACGCCGATGCGGTAGCCGCCATTGTTGCGAAGATGGGCGGCTCCGAAGCGATGCAGGCCGCGAGCTACCTCGTGTATTCGTGCCAGCACCTGAACCGCCCGCAGGAGGTGATTGCCAAGGTCTTCGGCGACAACTTCGCGGCCCTCGCAGTCGAGACCACCAAGCTCGTGCGTGTGCAGGAGCAGGCGCGCACGGCCTCGCAAGGGCACCATGCCGAAGGCGCCGGCGCGCAGACCGAGAACGTGCGCAAGATGCTGCTCGCGTTTTCGCGCGACCTGCGCGTGGTCATGCTGCGGCTGGCCTCGCGCCTGCAGACGCTGCGTCACGCGGCGGCCAGCAAGCAGCCCGCGCCCGAGAGCGTGGCGCGTGAGTCGCTGCAGGTGTTTGCGCCGCTCGCGAACCGACTGGGGATCTGGCAGGTGAAGTGGGAGATCGAAGATCTCTCATTCCGCTTTCTCGAGCCCGAAACCTACAAGCTGATCGCGCGCCTGCTCGACGAGAAGCGCATCGAGCGCGAAGGCCATGTCGAGCAGTTGCGCTCGCAGCTGGAGCATGAACTGCAGGCCGAGGGCGTCAAGGCCACGGTGCAGGGTCGCCCGAAGAACATCTACAGCATCGTCAAGAAGATGCGCGGCAAGTCGCTCGACTTCGAGCAGGTCTTCGACATCCTCGCGCTGCGCGTGGTGGTGCAGGACGTGAAGGACTGCTATGCCGCGCTGGCTTGGGTGCACTCGCACTTCCAGCCCATCGACGAAGAGTTCGACGACTACATCGCGCGGCCCAAGCCCAACGGCTACCAGTCGCTGCACACTGTCGTGCGCGAGATCGTCGACGGCAAGGTAGGCAAGCCGATCGAGATCCAGATCCGCACCGAGGAAATGCACGACCACGCCGAACATGGCGTGGCGGCGCACTGGGCCTACAAGGAAGCGGGCCACAAGGGCTACGCGGGCGTCTGGGCGAGCGGCGAGTACGACGCCAAGATTGCGGTGCTGCGCCAGCTGCTGGCCTGGGAGCGCGACCTGTCGGGCGGGCTGCAGGGGCAGGGCCTGTTCGACGACCGCATCTATGTGCTCACGCCCGATGCCGCCATCGTCGAGCTGCCGCAGGGTGCGACGCCGGTCGACTTCGCCTACACGGTGCACACGACGCTGGGACATCGCTGCCGCGGCGCGCGTGTCGATGGCGCGATGGTGCCGCTCAACACGCCGCTGTCCAATGGGCAGACGGTCGAGATCATGGCGGCCAAGGAAGGCGGGCCGTCGCGCGACTGGTTGAACGCCGAGTTGGGCTATCTCGCGAGCCACCGTGCGCGCGCCAAGGTGCGGGCCTGGTTCAACGCGCAGATCACGCACGAGACCGTGGCGCGCGGACGCGAAGCCGTCGAGAAGCTGCTGCAGCGCGAAGGCAAGACGGCCATGCGGCTCGAAGACCTGGCTTCGCAGCTCGGCTTCAAGTCGGCGGACCATCTGTTCGAGGTGGTCGGCAAAGACGAGTTTTCACTGCGCAACATCGAGACACTGCTGCGCCCGCCCGAGCCGGCACTGAACCCTGATGACGGCGTGCAGATCAAGAAGGCGCGCGGCAGTGAAAAATCGGGCAAGGGCGGCGTGCTCGTGGTGGGCGTGTCGTCGCTGATGACGCAGCTCGCCAAGTGCTGCAAGCCGGCGCCGCCCGATGCGATCCGTGGCTTCGTCACGCGCGGGCATGGTGTCAGCGTGCATCGCGCGGATTGCAGCAACTTCCGCATGATGGCCGCGAAGGACGGCGAGCGCGTGATCGATGTCGAATGGGGCTTGCCGAAGAAGGGCTCGGATGCGCCGGTCTACGCAGTCGATGTGGCGGTGGAAGCGGCCGACCGCCAAGGCCTGCTGCGCGATATCTCCGACGTGTTCGCACGAGAGAAGATGAACGTGATCGGTGTGCAGACGCAGTCGATCAAGGGCACCGCCTGGATGACCTTCACCGTGGAAATCGCCGATGCCGCGCGACTGACGCAGGTGCTCGGCGTGGTGACTGCCGTGACTGGTGTGCGATCTGCGCGTCGGCGCTGAAAAGGGCCATTTCTCCTGCTATACTCGATGCTTCTCTTAGGCGCGTAGCTCAGTTGGTTAGAGCA
The DNA here is from genome assembly GCF_001426505.1 of Variovorax sp. Root473. Taxonomy (GTDB): domain Bacteria; phylum Pseudomonadota; class Gammaproteobacteria; order Burkholderiales; family Burkholderiaceae_C; genus Variovorax. Next base: position 1,623,433 of record NZ_LMEV01000017.1, on the reverse strand, counting down.
CCACCTTGACATGGTGGGGGTCGTTGGTTCGAATCCAATCGCGCCTACCAAATCAAACACGGGTTGCAGCGATTTCGCTGCAACCCGTTCGTCGTTTGGGCGATGTGTTCGCCTCTGGATCGGCCGGGTCACCACAGTGATCAGGGCAGGCAAAAATCGCTTTCGCGCACGGCCCTTCGCCCGGTGCAGGCAAAGCGTCGAAGCCATGTGGTTGTGCTACCTTGAGCGGTCTGCCAATCTTCTCGAATTTCCTTGATAAGCGATCTGATGAATAAGCGATCAACACCCGTTGATCGGGCGCACGCCGACCTACGCGTGGCCGCATTGCTCAAGCAGGCCCCTGTTGAATTCGCGCGCGCGGTCTACGGCATCAACGACCTCGCGAGCGGTCGCGCCGACACGATGGCCGCACGCGAGGTAGCGCGTGCACAACGACAGGGCGTCCCGGTGACCGAAGAGCGCGCAGAGCAGCGCTCTCGGGCCTATCTTCCAACGGCGGGGCAGGAGCACTGCCCTCGGTGCTGGGTTGTCTACGGACAGAAGGTTCCGCTGCGTTTTCGTCTGGCGACCGCGGAGCGTCCTGAAACGGCGGCGTGTCATGCGTGTGGCGCCGAGTACGCGACCGCACAGGATGCGTGAAGAAAAATCACGGTCAGGGTAAACCTTGTCGCGATGCAGCAAAACCGCTCCCTAGAATCATCCGATGACATGGGCGTCCATGTGAAGGAGTCTGTAGTGCAGAGCAAGAAGTCCGGGGTGAAGCCGGTCCAGCGTGTGATCAAGAAGTACCCCAACCGACGGCTCTACGACACGGAGACATCCACGTACATCACGCTGAGCGAGGTCAAGCAGCTGGTCATCAAGAACGCGCAGTTCGTGGTGCGCGACGCCAAGACCGGCGACGATCTCACGCGCAGCATCCTGTTGCAGATCATTCTGGAAGAAGAAGCGGGCGGAGCGCCGATGTTCACCGAGCAGGTCCTGGCCAACATCATCCGTTTCTACGGACAGGCCATGCAGGGCTACATGGGCCCCTACCTTGAGAAGAACATCCAGGCCATGACCGAGATGCAAGCCCAGCTCACCGAAAAGGCCGAGGGCCTGACGCCTGAGATGTGGTCGCGCTTCATGACCATGCAGTCGCCGATGATCCAGGGGTTGATGGGCAACTACGTCGAGCAATCGAAGAGCGTCTTCCTGCAGATGCAGGAGCAAATGCAGAAAAACACCGAGCAGGTGCTGGGCGCCTTTGGCATCAAGCGCCCCTGAGTGCTGTGCGGCGGATCGCCTGAATGGGGCGACCGTCCGATGAACGCCCCGCTGTCACCGATAGCTGGGACAATAGAGGCCTATGAGCGAAGTTGCCTCCCCTGAACGTACTGTCACGCCGACCGCCCCCAAGGTCGGCTTTGTCAGCCTTGGTTGTCCCAAGGCCTTGACCGATTCCGAATTGATCCTGACCCAGCTGAGTGCCGAGGGGTATCAAACCTCCAAGACTTTCGAGGGCGCCGACCTTGTGATCGTCAACACCTGCGGCTTCATCGACGATGCCGTCAAGGAAAGCCTGGACACCATCGGCGAAGCCCTCGCCGAGAACGGCCGTGTGATCGTCACTGGCTGCCTGGGTGCCAAGACTGGCGACCAGGGCGGCAACCTCGTGCGCCAGATGCACCCGAGCGTGCTGGCCGTCACCGGCCCGCATGCCACGCAGGAGGTGATGGATGCCGTGCACGCCAACCTGCCGAAGCCGCACGACCCGTTCATTGACCTCGTGCCAAACACCTTCGGCGTGGCCGGCCTCAAGCTGACGCCGCGGCACTACGCCTACCTGAAGATCAGCGAGGGCTGCAACCACCGCTGCACCTTCTGCATCATTCCTTCGATGCGCGGCGACCTCGTCTCGCGTCCCGTGGGCGATGTGCTCAGCGAGGCCAAGGCCCTGTTCGAGGGCGGGGTGAAGGAACTGCTGGTGATCAGCCAGGACACCTCGGCCTACGGTGTCGACGTGAAGTACCGCACCGGCTTCTGGGACGGCAAGCCCGTCAAGACCCGCATGCTCGAACTCGTTCGTACGCTGGGCGAAATCGCCGAGCCGTATGGCGCCTGGGTGCGTCTGCACTACGTGTACCCGTATCCGAGCGTCGACGAAATCATTCCGTTGATGGCGAGCGGCCTGGTGCTGCCGTACCTCGACGTGCCGCTGCAGCACAGCCACCCCGACGTGCTCAAGCGCATGAAGCGGCCGGCCAGCGGTGAGAAGAACCTGGAGCGGATCGCGCGCTGGCGCGAGACGTGTCCCGAACTCGTGATCCGCAGCACCTTCATCGCCGGCTTTCCCGGCGAGACGGAGCAGGAGTTCGAGCACCTGCTCGACTTCATCCGCGAAGCTGAGATCGATCGTGCCGGCTGCTTTGCCTACAGCCCGGTCGAAGGCGCAACCGCCAACGACATTCCGGGCATGCTGCCCGAGGCGGAGCGCGAAGCGCGCCGCGCCCGCTTCATGGAAGTGGCCGAGGCCGTGTCGATCGCCAAGCTGCAAAAGCGCATCGGCTCGACCATGCAGGTGCTGGTCGATTCAGCGCCGGCGCTGGGCCGCAAGGGTGGGGTGGGGCGCACGTACGCCGATGCACCGGAGATCGACGGCACTGTTCGCCTCCTGCCACCCGAGAAGATCAGCAAGACGATGAAGGTCGGCGAGTTCACGCGTGCACGCATCGTGGGCGCCGAAGGCCACGACCTGATCGCGTTGCCCGTTTGATGCACCTGATTCAAACGGCCAAGAAAAAAGCCACCGGAGGCCGGTGGCTTTTGTCAGAAAACCTGGTAAGGGTCTGTTCAATNNNNACCTCCACGATGTTACTCGCTAGTACCTGAAACTAGTGCGTCTACCAATTCCGCCATCTGGGCTGATTTTGCTTCTCAGCAAAGACCACGATTATATACACAAATTTGGCGCGCTCTTTTGAGCGAGTCGACATTTCGGCTTCTGCGCGACATCGCTCGTGCGGCGAGTGTCCTGTCGAAGGCGGGTGGGTGCGATCGTGCGTGCATGGCCGGCGTCGAGGGGCGTGATCTGATGATCGCGTCGCCCGTTTGATGCAGTTTCGAGCAGCCATGAAAAAAGCCACCGGGGACCGGTGGCTTCAATCGGATGACCTGGTAAAGGTCTGTTTAAANNACCTCCACGATGTTACTCGCTAGTACCTGAAACTAGTGCGTCTACCAATTCCGCCATCTGGGCCCACATGACTGCAGAAGCAGTCACGTTTTGAATTTCAGGAAAGAAGGAGATCATATCAAAAATAATGTCACTTCCAGCAGCTTGTTGGACGAAATCGAAGGAACTGTTCAAGGACATCGCGACGGGCACGGCTTCGTGCAGCGCGACGACGGGGAGGGCGATATTTACCTGCCGCCGAACGAAATGCGCGCGGTGCTGCACAAGGATCGCGTCAAGGCGCGCATCGTGCGACAGGACCGCCGGGGTCGTCCCGAAGGGCGCGTGGTCGAGATCGTCGAGCGACCCGAGCAGCCGATCATCGGCCGCTTGCTGCACGAAGGCGGGATCTGGCTCGTTGCGCCAGAAGACAAGCGCTACGGCCAGGACGTCCTGATACCGAAGGGCGCCACCGGCCCCGCCAAGGTCGGACAGGTCGTGGTCGTCCAGCTCACGGAGCCGCCGGCCTTGTTCGGCCAACCCGTGGGCCGCGTAAGGGAAGTGCTGGGCGAGATTGACGATCCCGGCATGGAGATCGAAATCGCCGTGCGCAAGTACGGCGTGCCGCATGAGTTTTCCGCAGAATGCCTGGCGCAGGCCAAGGCCTTGCCCGAGAAGGTGCGCCCCGCCGACAAGAAGGGCCGCATCGACCTCACCGACGTGCCGCTCGTCACCATCGACGGAGAAGACGCCCGCGACTTCGACGACGCCGTGTACTGCGAGCCTGCGAAGGTGGGCCGCGGCAAGGGTTGGCGACTGCTGGTTGCGATCGCCGACGTCAGTGCCTATGTGCATACCGGCTCGGCCATCGACATCGATGCGTACGACCGCGCCACCAGTGTCTACTTCCCGCGCCGCGTGATTCCGATGCTGCCCGAGAAGCTGTCGAACGGCCTGTGTTCGCTCAACCCCGAGGTCGAACGCCTGTGCATGGTGTGCGACATGCTGGTCGCAGCCGACGGCGAGATCTACGCGTACCAGTTCTACCCGGCCGTGATGTTCAGCCATGCTCGCTTCACGTACACCGAAGTCGCGGCCATCCTCGGCAACACGCGCGGCCCTGAAGCCGCCAAGCGCAAGGACCGCGTCAAGGATCTGCTGAATCTTGCCGACGTCTACAAGGCCCTGCTCAAGCAGCGCGGCAAGCGTGGGGCGGTCGACTTCGAAACCACCGAGACGCAGATCATCTGCGACGACGCAGGCCGTATCGAGAAGATCGTGCCACGTACGCGCAACGAGGCGCACAAGATCATCGAAGAGGCGATGCTCGCCGCCAACGTCTGCAGCGCCGACTTCATCGCCGAAGGCAAGCACCCGGGCCTGTTCCGGGTGCATGAAGGCCCGACGCCCGAGAAGAAGGAAATCCTGCGGGGCTACCTGAAGGCCATGGGCGTGGGCCTGAGCATCACCGACGATCCGCGTCCCGGCGAGTTCCAGGCGATCGCCGAAGCCACCAAGGAGCGCCCCGACTCACAGCAGATCCACACGATGCTGCTGCGCTCGATGCAGCAGGCGATCTACACACCATTCAACAGCGGCCACTTCGGCTTGGCCTACGAGGCCTACACGCACTTCACGAGCCCGATCCGGCGTTATCCCGACCTGTTGGTGCACCGCGTGATCAAGGCGATCCTCGGCAAGACGCGCTACCAGTTGCCGATGCTGCCGACGCCGGGCGAGGCACATGCCAAGCTGGCCAAGCGCCTGGCTTCGCGCGTGAAGGCGCCGACGACCAAGCCGCACAAAGCCACGATCGCACCGACCAAGGAAGTGCTGGCATGGGAAGCGGCGGGCCTGCATTGCAGCGCCAACGAGCGCCGTGCCGACGAAGCCAGCCGCGACGTCGAGGCCTGGCTCAAGTGCAAGTACATGCGCGAGCACCTCGGCGAGGAATACGGCGGCGTGGTCACGGCGGCCACCACCTTCGGCATCTTCGTCACGCTCGATGCGATGTACGTGGAGGGCCTGGTCCACATCACCGAGCTCGGCGGCGAGTACTTCAAGTTCGACGAGATGCGCCAGGAGCTGCGCGGCGAGCGCACGGGCATCCGCTATGCCATCGGCACGCGCGTGCGGGTGCAGGTGAGCCGCGTCGACCTCGATGGCCGCAAGATCGACTTCCGTCTCGTGCGCGAAGGCGAAGACCTGACCTCGCGCGCCATGAAGGACAAAGGCAGCGCACCGGCGAAGGCATCGGCCAAGCGAAGCTCCCGCCACAAGGCGGAGGCCGCTGGCGAGTCGCGGTCGGATCACGGCGGCGGCGCTGCCGTGGCGCCCGCCGGTCCGCAATCGGCGATGCAGGCCTTCAAGTCGGCGGTGAAGAAAGCCGCCAACAAGATGCAGGGCAAGGGGCGCAAGCCCCGCCGTGGATGAGGGCGCCATGCACACTACGTGTTTTCCGTGTGTATGGACCAACTGAAAAGGAGACATGAAGCATGAGCGTGGAAAACAACAAGGGCCGCATCGCGATCGTCACGGGCGCCGGGTCGGGCATCGGCCGCGCGGCCGCGCTGGCCTTGCTGGCCGACGATTGGAGCGTGGCCCTTGCGGGGCGCCGCCTCGAGCCGCTGGAACAGGTGGCGGAAGAATCGGGCGCTGGTGCGCGCGCCTTTGCGGTGCCCACCGACGTGGCCAATGCCGACTCGGTGCAGGCGCTGTTCGGTGCCACGGTCGAGCGCTTCGGGCGTGTCGACCTGCTCTTCAACAACGCCGGCGTGGGCAACCCGCCGGGTCCGTTCGAGGACTGGACACCCGAGCAGTGGAAGGGGGTGGTCGACATCAACCTCACCGGCATGTTCTTCTGCATCCAGCAGGCCTTCCGCACGATGAAGGCGCAGACGCCGCGCGGCGGCCGCATCATCAACAACGGGTCGATCTCGGCGACCACGCCGCGGCCCAATTCGGCGGCCTACACCTCGACCAAACACGCAGTCGAAGGGCTGACCAAGACCGCCTCGCTTGACGGCCGCAAGTACGACATCGCGGTGGGGCAGGTGGACGTGGGCAATGCCATGACCGAGCTGGCTTCGCGCATGGCCACCGGTGTGCCGCAGGCCAATGGCGAGCTCGCGATCGAACCGCTGATCGACGTGAAGATCGTCGGCCAGTCTGTGCTCTACATGGCGAACTTGCCGCTGGAAGCCAACGTGCTCTTCCACACCATCATGGCGACGAAGATGCCCTTCGTCGGGCGCGGCTGAGTCCTGCGCTCAGGCGGGCGCGCGGCGGGCCAGTGCGCCTGCCGTGAGCGGGGCCGCATCGGCCGGCCACGTGTCGGCGATGTGGCCGTGTTGCCAGACGGCTTCGCACGCCGCCTCGAACGCGGGGCGGCGCATCGCCAACGCCGCGCCGATCATGCCGGCGAGCACATCGCCGGTGCCTGCGGTGGCGAGACGGGCATTGCCGGTCGGGTTGATGACCGGCGGCTTGTCGCCCGCATCGGCAATCACTGTTCCAGAACCCTTGAGCACCGTTGCCGCGCCGAAGCGCGACGCCAGCGCGCGGGCCGCGGCGAGGCGGTTGGCCTGCACGCTGGCCGCCGTGGCGCCGAGCAGGCGTGCGGCTTCCAATGGATGCGGCGTGAGCACGGTGGGGGCGCCAGATTTGCCTCGCACGATCAGTTGCGTTTGAAGTGACGCGTCGGCGGCGATGGCGTTGAGCGCGTCGGCGTCGAGCACCAGCGCGGCGGCCGTCGACAGCACACGCGGCAGGAGTTCTCGCACGGCATCGCCGCCGCCGCAGCCGCACACGACGGTCATGCCCGCGAGATCCAGCGCATGCGCGTCACGCAGCATCAGCTCGGGTTGCGAGGTGTCGACCGGCGCCGCGCGGGGATCGAGCAATCCGACGAACACGCGTCCCGCGCCCGCATGGAGGGCACCCGAGCCGGCCAGCAGTGCCGCGCCTGCCATGCCCGAGGCGCCGCCGATCACCGCGAGATCGCCATAACTGCCCTTGTGCGAGGCGTGCGTGCGCGGTTGGATATCGGGCGCGCCTGCGAGGCGGGCCGTCGGTCGCTCCTGGACGAAAGCGCTGTAACCCAAATCGTCGAACCACACCGTGCCGGCCGCGTCGCGGCCTTGCGCCGTGAACAGCCCCGGTTTCAGCGTGAGGAAGGTGAGGGTGGCGCGAACCGATGCGGGTGCTTGGTCTGCAGCGGAGGCCAACGAGCCGGTGTCGGCATCGAGGCCCGAGGGCACATCGATGCTGAGCACTGGCGAGGCGCTCGCATGCATCCGCGCAAGCCATTCGGCCATTGCGCCCGACGGCGGGCGGGTTGATCCGATGCCGAGCAACGCATCGATCGCCAGTTCGAAGCTCGATGGAGGCTTCGAGGCGAAGGTGACGCCCGCATCGCGCGCACGCTGCAGCGAGGCTTTGGCATCCAACGGCAGCCGGCGTTCGTCGCCCGCGAAGGTGACGACCGGAAAGAAGCCGCGGTGCCGCAACTGCGCCGCGGCTTCAAGGCCATCGCCGCCGTTGTTCCCCGGCCCGCATGCGATCCAGATCGTTCGCGCGTGCGGCGCGAGCGCCATCGCGAGTCGTGCCGCGGCAAGACCCGCGCGCTGCATCAGCGTGTGAGGGGGCAGGGCGGAGGCCGCTGCCTGCTCAATGCGGCGCGTGGCGGCGGTATCGAACAGATCGGCGGCGCTGGCGGACGTGATGCGATGCATCGATCCATTGTGCCGCCGACGCCGCGCCTCCTATCATCGGCCGATGATGCTCAAGACCTTCGGCTGGTTGCTGGTTCTGCTGCTGGCGTGCATTGCCGGCTTCCTCGGCACGGCCGTGGCGATGATCGCCGGTGCGGCCTGGGCGGTCGGCCTGCTGATCGTGGTGTGGGGGGTGTTCCTGCTGGCCGAGGTGTTGCGCCGAGTGCCGATGCGCGACGTCGCCTGGGCCCTGGGCGTCGGTTATGGACTCGGCGTGGTCCGGTGGCTCGATGTGCCGGTGGAGGCGGGGTCCGGCACGCAGTGGCTGATGCTGGGCGTGGACCTGCTGGTGCTGGTGTTCTTCGGGCTGATTGCGCCAGCTGTTCTGGGGTTGATCGCCCAACGGCGGGTGCCTCGGCCCGAACCGCCGACGGAAACGCCGGCAAGCCCCGAGCAACTGCGCCGCTGGGGCCCTAAAGACTGAGCCGTTCGATTCCCAGGCCTTCGAGGTCGATGCCGGGGTCCTGTCCTGCGATCAGGTCGCCGAGCACGCGCGCGCTGCCGCACGACAGCGCCCAGCCGCTCGAGCCGTGACCCAGGTTGAGCCACACGCCGGGAATGCCGCTGGCGCCGAGGACGGGCGGGCCATCGGGCAGCATCGGCCGCGCACCTTTCCATTGCTGGATGCCCGATTGCAGCGTGGCTGCGCCCGGAAACCAGTCGTGCAATACCTTGTAGAGGGTCTGGATCGCGGCGGGGCTCATGGCGTCCGGCGAGCCGCCGATCTCGGCGCTGCCGGCCACGCGCACGCGCTGGCCCAGGCGGGAGATGGCGACCTTGTAGCGTTCGTCCATCACCGCGCTGCGCGGTGCGTTGAGCGGCTCGCGCACCGGGGCGCTGACCGAATGGCCATAGACCGGCGCCAGCGGAATGCGCAGCCCCAGCGGGCGCAGCAGCGCGGCGGACGACAGCCCGGCGCACACCACGATGGCGTCGAACTGCAAGGCGTCCGAGCCGCTGGCCAGCGTCAGCGAGGTGGGCGCGGCGCGGCTCAGCGGCGCGATGTCGCAGTTGAAGTGGAATTGCGCGCCCAAGGCCTCGGCTTCCCACTTGAGCAGCAGCGCGAACTGGCGGCAGTTCGCGACTTCGTCTTCCGGCAGGTGGATGGCGCCTGCCAGCGGGGTGTCGGGGTTGAGCGCGGGCTCGATCAGGCGGGCCTCGTCGGCGTCGATCTCGCGGAACACGCTGCCGGCCGCGCGCAGCACGTCGAGTCCGGGTTGCACCAGTTTTTTCTCGCGCTTGGAGCGCAGCAGCACCAGGTAGCCGTCGCTGCGTTCGTAGCTCAGTTCGCGCGCTTCGGTCACCGCGTGCAGCCGGGTGCGGCTGTAGAAGGCCAGCCGCTGCATGCGGGCGCGGTTGGCGAGGTAGGTTTCGAGCTTGCAGGCCTTCTGCCAGCGCGCCATCCAGCCGAGGTCGCGCGTGCTCAGCGGCCAGCGCAGCTTGATGGCACCGTGCGAGGACAGCAGCGAGCGCAGCACCTTCCCGCGCATGCCTGGTGCGGCCCACGGCGTGACATAACCCGGCGCGACCACGCCGGCGTTGGCGAAGCTGGCCTCTTCGGCGGCGGCGCCGCGGCGCTCGAACACGCTCACTTCATGGCCGTCGGAAACCAGTTCCCAGGCGGTGGTGACGCCGACGATGCCGGCGCCCACGATCGCGATTTTCATTGAAATGTTCTAGATAAAAGAGGCGGCTGATGCCCGTGAGACGGACGGTGACAGCGGTTATTTCTGCAGCGTGTGTTCGGCTTGGAGCGCCACTGCGAGCACGGCGTCGTCGTGCATCGCTGCATGCCAGAGCATCAGGCCAACCGGCAGTTCGCCGGCGACATGGCAGGGCAGGGAGATGGCGCAGCCGTCGAGCATGTTGACGATCGACGGGTTGCGCAGCAGCAGCGCGTTGACGCGGAAGAATTCGTCGTCGCGCTCGGCGCCCGGTCTCACGCTGGCGATGGAAGGCGCCGTGATCGGCACGGTTGGCGACAGCATGGCATCGAACGGCGCCAGCGCCTTCTCGACGCGGGCGATCCAGTCGCGACGGGCGCGGACCAGGTCGATGTATTCATGTGCCTTCATGCCGGCGCCGCGCAGGATGCGCTGCGCCACGCGCGGGTCGTAACCGGCGCCGCTGCGTTCCAGCAGCAACCGGTGCCAGGCGTACGACTCGGCCGCCGAGAAGCCGCCAGTGGCGTTGATGGCCTGCAGGTCGGCCAGCTCGGGCAGTTCGATCTCGTGGATATGAGCGCCCGTGTCGCGCAGGGTCGCCAGGGTGCGCTCGAAAGCCGTGGCCACGGCGGGTTCGAGATCGTCGAGGAAGACGTTCTTCACCACGGCCAGCCGGTAGGCCGACAGGGGCACCGAGCCGGGCGTCACCTGACGCGCCGAGAGAATTTCGTGTGCGGTGACGGCGTCGCGCACCGAGCGGGTCATGGCGCAGACGGTGTCGAGCGTGGTCGACAGTGGCAGCGCGCCGTCGGCCGGCGTGAGGCGGGCGGTGTTCTTGAAACCGACGATGCCGTTCAGCGCAGCCGGAATGCGGATCGAGCCGCCGGTGTCGGAGCCCAGGCCGATGAAGGCCGCGCCGCTCGCCACCGAGATGGCCGCGCCGGACGACGAGCCGCCCGGAATGCGCGGCGTGGCGGTATCGCTCACGTTGGCTGGCGTGCCGTGGTGCGGGTTGACGCCGACGCCGGAAAAGGCGAACTCCGTCATGTTGGTGCGCCCGGTCAGCACGCCGCCGGCGGCGCGCAGTCGGGCCACAGCGAGCGAATCGGCCGGGGCGGCTGGTGCGTGCGAGAGCACGGCCGAGCCGGCGGGTGTCGGCTGGCCGGCGACGTCGAACAGGTCCTTGCTGGTGAAGGCCAGTCCGGCCAGCCGGCTTTCGGGCGCCGATGCGGCGGCGGCCGCGCGGGCCTCGTCGAACATCGTGCGGGTGAAAACGTGGGCGCAGGCGGGTGATTCGGAGAGGGCGATGGCGCGCTCCATTTCGGTGCGCGCATCGGAACCGCCAGCCAGAAGGGTGAGACGGGTGGCGTGAAGGTCGTTCATGGCGTCGAGGGTACCTTGGAACGGCTCGGTTCGAGGCAGGAGGGGGTGGCCGCCGTGCTATACTCTTTGGGTTTCGCTGGTTATGCGACAGTTTTGTCGCCGCCAGTCAAGCACATCCGCAAACCGGCCCAATCAAGGTGTTGCGGCCCCGTCGAAGGGGCGCAAAACGGGCTGGATTTTAGACCCAACCTTTGGAGTAAATTCAATGTCGACCACCATGCGCGAAATGCTGGAAGCCGGTGTCCACTTCGGTCACCAAACCCGCTTCTGGAACCCCAAGATGGCTCCGTTCATCTTCGGTCACCGCAACAAGATTCACATCATCAACCTGGAAAAGTCGCTCCCGATGTTCCAGGATGCGATGAAGTACGCCAAGCAGCTCACGGCCAACCGCGGCACGATCCTGATGGTTGGCACGAAGCGTCAAGCCCGTGAAATCGTCGCTGCAGAAGCCCGCCGCGCCGGCGTGCCTTTCGTTGATACCCGCTGGCTCGGCGGCATGCTGACGAACTTCAAGACCGTCAAGACCTCGATCAAGCGTCTGAAGGACATGAAGGCCCAGCAAGAAGCCGGCCTCGACAGCCTGAGCAAGAAGGAGCAGCTCACGTTCTCGCGCGAAATCGCGAAGCTCGAGAAGGACATCGGCGGCATCCAGGACATGGCTGCGCTGCCCGATGCCATCTTCGTGATCGACGTGGGCTTCCACAAGATCGCTGTGGCCGAAGCCAAGAAGCTCGGCATCCCGCTGATCGGCGTGGTCGACTCCAACCACTCGCCTGAAGGCATCGACTACGTGATTCCTGGCAACGACGACTCGTCGAAGGCCGTCACGCTGTACGCCCGTGGCATCGCCGACGCCATCATCGAAGGCCGCAACAGCGCGGGCGGTGACGTGGTCAAGGCTGTCGCCGAAGGCGGTAGCGACGAATTCGTCGAAGTCGAAGAGGGCGCTTCGGCCTGATAGGCGCGTTCGCGAGCCTGAAGAAGGGGCTTGGTGCCCCTTTTTTTTAACCTGATTTTTGAATTTACGGAGATACACAAATGGCTGCAATCACCGCAAGCATGGTCGGCGAACTGCGCGCGAAGACCGATGCGCCCATGATGGAATGCAAGAAGGCCCTGACGGAGGCCGACGGCAACATGGAAAAGGCCGAAGAGCTGCTGCGCATCAAGCTCGGCAACAAAGCGGGCAAGGCATCGGGCCGCATCACTGCTGAAGGCGTGGTCACGGCTTTTGTCGATGGCGCTGCCGGCGGCATGATCGAAATCAACTGCGAAACCGACTTCGTCACCAAGAACGACAGCTTCCTGGCCCTGGCCAATGCTGCCGCCATGCTGGTCGCGAAGCACAACCCCGCCGACATGGCTGCGCTGGGTGCGCTGGCCTACGAGCAGGACGGTTTTGGCCCCACGCTCGAAGACGTGCGCAAGGGCCTGATCGGCAAGATCGGCGAGAACATGAGCTTCCGCCGCTTCAAGCACTTCGCCGGCAACGGCAAGCTGGCGTCGTACCTGCACGGCACGCGCATTGGCGTGATGGTCGAATTCGAAGGTGACGACACCTCGGCCAAGGACGTCGCGATGCACATCGCCGCCATGAAGCCGGTCGCCGTCCAGGCATCGGACGTGCCCGCTGACCTGATCGAAAAAGAGCGCGCTGTGGCCGCTGGCAAGGCCGAAGAAGACCGCAAGGTTGCCGAAGCCGAAGGCAAGAAGCCGCAGCCGGCCGACATCGTTGCCAAGCGCATCGAAGGCGGTGTGCAGAAGTACCTCAAGGAGGTCTCGCTGCACAACCAGCCATTCGTGAAGAACGACAAGCAGACCGTCGAGCAGATGCTCAAGGCTGCCGAAACCACGATCAAGGGCTTCACCCTGTATGTGGTCGGCGAAGGCATCGAGAAGAAGGTCGACGACTTCGCCGCAGAAGTCGCCGCCCAGGTCGCTGCTGCCAAGGCTGCCGCCTGATTCGGCTGGCCTCCAGGCGGCGGTGCGCGACAGCGTGCCGCCGCTTTTTCACCGTCACGTTTTACACTCGCCCCCGCCAACCCCCTAAGGAATATGTCCATGTCTGATGCCCGCCCAGCCCACAAGCGAATCTTGTTGAAGCTGTCGGGTGAGGCACTGATGGGCGACGACGCCTTCGGCATCAATCGCGCCACCATCGTGCGCATGGTGGAGGAGGTGGCCGAGGTCGTGCACATGGGCGTCCAGGTGGCGGTCGTGATCGGCGGCGGCAACATCTTCCGCGGCGTCGCGGGAGGCTCCGTCGGCATGGATCGCGCCACAGCCGACTACATGGGCATGCTGGCCACCGTCATGAACTCGCTGGCCCTCGCCGACGCGATGGACAAGCAGGGCCTCGTGGCCCGCGTGATGTCCGCCATTGCCATCGAGCAGGTGGTCGAGCCCTACGTGCGGCCCAAGGCCCTGCAGTACCTCGAAGAGGGCAAGGTTGTGGTGTTCGCTGCTGGCACGGGCAACCCCTTCTTCACGACCGACACGGCCGCCGCGCTGCGCGGTGCCGAAATCGGCGCCGAGCTGGTGCTCAAGGCGACCAAGGTGGACGGCGTGTACACGGCCGATCCGAAAATCGACCCCCATGCAACCCGTTACGCCACGTTGAGCTTCGACGAGGCGATCGCCAAGAACCTCGGCATCATGGACGCCACGGCCTTTGCGCTGTGCCGCGACCAGAAGTTGCCGATCAAGGTGTTCTCGATCCTCAAGAACGGCGCCCTCAAGCGCGTCGTGATGGGCGAGGACGAGGGCACGCTGGTGCATGCCTAGGAGTAAATGAGATGACCATTGCAGACATTCGCAGTGCGACCGACGCGAAGATGAACCAGTCGCTCGCCGCCTTCCAGAACAACCTCACCAAGATCCGCACGGGCCGCGCCAACTCGGCGCTGCTCGACTCGATCCATGTCGAGTACTACGGCTCGCAGGTGCCGCTGAGCCAGGTGGCCAACGTCTCGGTGCTCGACTCACGCACCATCAGCGTCCAGCCCTGGGAAAAGGGCATGGGCGCCAAGATCGAAAAGGCCATTCGCGAAAGCGACCTGGGCCTGAATCCGGCCTCGATGGGCGACCTGATCCGCGTGCCGCTGCCTGCCATGAGCGAAGAGCGCCGCAAGGAAATGACCAAGCTGGTCCGCAACGAAGGCGAGAGCGCCAAGATCGCCACGCGCAACCTGCGCCGTGACGCAAACGAAGCGGTCAAGAAGCTCGTGAAGGACAAGCTGGCCTCGGAAGACGACCAGAAGCGCGCCGAAGCCGACATCCAGAAGGTCACCGACAAGCACATCGCGGAAATCGACCGTCTGGTCGCCGCGAAAGAAGCGGAGATCATGGCCGTTTGAGGCTCCGCATGGCCTCCTCGCCGCAGACGACGACCCCACCGCACCACGTTGCCATCGTCATGGATGGCAACGGCCGGTGGGCCACCCGGCGCTTCCTGCCCCGCGTGGCGGGGCACAAGCAGGGCGTCGAGTCGCTGCGGCGCTGCGTGAAGGCCTGCGCCGACCGCGGCGTGGGCGTGCTGACCGTGTTCGCGTTCTCCTCGGAGAACTGGAACCGTCCGCCTGAAGAAGTCTCCGGCTTGATGCAGTTGATGGTCGGGGCGCTGGCGCGCGAAGTGCCGCGCCTCAACGCCGACGGTGTACGGCTGCATTTCGTGGGCGAACGCGCCGGCCTGTCCGACAAGATGGTGGCCGGCCTGGTGTCGGCCGAGCAGATCACGGCCCACAACACGCGTCTGATTCTCAACATCTGCTTCAATTACGGCGGACGCTGGGACATCGCGCGCGCCGCGGCCAAGCTCGCCGAGCAGGGCCTGCCCATGACCGAGATGAACCTCGACCGTGCCATGGCGTTGGCCCACGTGCCCGACCCCGACCTGTTCATCCGCACCGGCGGCGAGCAGCGGCTGTCGAATTTCCTGCTTTGGCAGAGTGCCTATGCCGAGCTGTTCTTCAGCGACAAGCTGTGGCCCGAGTTCGACGAGGCCGCGCTGGACGAGGCCATCGCCGCGTTCCAGGGCCGCGAGCGTCGCTTCGGGCAGACCTCGGCGCAGGTCTCGACTTCCGCGGCCTGACGACGGCCCGTCACTTCCCTTTCGCATGCTCAAACAACGCATCCTCACGGCGATCGTGCTGCTCGCGATCCTGCTGCCAGCGCTGTTCTACCGGAACTACCTGCCGTTCGCCTGCGTGATGCTGGTGCTGATCGGCGCTGCGGCATGGGAGTGGGGACGGCTGAACGGTTACGGGCAGGGCATGTCGCTGTTCCTGGGCGCCGAGATGGTGGTGCTGTGCGGGCTGTCGTGGTGGCTGGGCCTGCTGGAGCAGCGCCTGTTCCTCATGTGGGCACTGGCCAGTGCGGCCTGGGTGCTCGGCGGCGCAGCGCTGCTGCGCGTCGCGGTGCCGGGCTGGCCCCGCATTCCACGCGGGTTGCGGCTGGTCGGCGGGCTGCTGGCGCTGTGGGTCGCCTGGCTCGCCGCGGTGCAGGCGCGCATGGTCGGCATCAACTTCCTGTTGTCCATCCTGGTGCTGGTCTGGGTGGCGGACGTGTTCGCCTATTTCGCCGGCCGTGCCTTCGGCCTGAAATTCACGCGCGCCAAGCTGGCGCCGGCCATCAGTCCCGGCAAGAGCTGGGAAGGTGTCTGGGGCGGCATGGCCGGCGTGGTCGTGCTGGCGTTTGCCTGGGTCTGGGCCGACAAGAGTTTTGGCGCCACGGTGCCCAGCCTCTACACCCGCCTGCATGAGCGCGGCTGGTGGCTGCTGCTGATCGGTGCCGTGTTCCTGGCGGCGATGAGCGTCGTCGGCGACCTTGTCGAGTCGCTGATCAAGCGCAGTGCCGGCGCCAAGGACAGCAGCCGCTTGCTGCCGGGCCACGGCGGCGTGCTCGACCGCGTGGATGCCCTCTTGCCGGCGCTTCCCATCGCCATGATGCTGGCGTTCCTGTGAACACTCCCAAACAACGTGTCACGGTGCTCGGCTCGACCGGTTCGGTCGGTGTCAGCACGCTTGACGTCATTGCCCGTCACCCCGAACGCTTCGAGGTGTTTGCGCTCTCGGCGGCCACCAAGGTCGACGAGCTGTTGGCCCAATGCGCGCGTTTCTCGCCGCGCTTCGCCGTCATGGCGAGCGCGCCGCATGCCGCGCTGCTGGCCGAAAAGCTCGAGCAGAACAACCTGCCGACCCGCGTCCTGATGGGCGACGATGCGCTCGAAAGAATCGCCTCCGACGACGAAGTCGATGCCGTCATGGCCGCCATCGTCGGCGCAGCCGGTCTCGCGCCGTGCCTGGCCGCGGCGCGCGCCGGCAAGCGCCTGCTGCTGGCCAACAAGGAAGCCCTGGTCGTGGGCGGCGAGCTGTTCATGCGCACGGTGCAGGAGGGCGGCGCCACGCTGCTGCCAATCGACAGCGAGCACTCGGCCATCTTCCAGTCGCTGCCCGAAGACCCGTCCACCTGGTCGCGGCGCATCGACAAGATCATCCTGACGGCGTCGGGCGGTCCGTTCCGTACCCGCGCGCCCGACACGCTAGGCGCCGTGACGCCCGAGCAGGCCTGTGCGCACCCGAACTGGGTCATGGGCCGCAAGATTTCGGTCGACTCGGCCACGATGATGAACAAGGCGCTCGAGGTGATCGAGGCGCGCCACCTGTTCGGCGTGTCGCCGGAGCAGATCGAGGTCGTCATCCATCCGCAGAGCGTGGTTCATTCGATGGTGCAGTTCACCGATGCCTCGGTCATCGCGCAGCTCGGCACGCCCGACATGCGCGTACCGATTGCGGTCGGCCTGGCCTGGCCGGAGCGCATCGAGAGCGGCGCGGCACGGCTCGACTTCCGTCAGATGGGTTCGCTGACCTTCGATGCACCCGATCCGGCGCTCTTCCCGGGCCTGGGGCTGGCGTGGCAGGCCTTGCGCGCCGCCTCGGGCACCACCGCGGTACTGAATGCGGCCAATGAGGTGGCTGTGGCCGCCTTTCTCGATCGGCGTCTGCGCTTCGATCGCATTCATGCGGTCAACCTGGAAACTTTGGAGGCGATCCTGCCCTCCAAACCGGCATCGCTGGCCGACCTGCTGGCACTCGACGCCAGTGCCCGCGAGGCGGCCAATGCCGCCGCGGCACGTTTCGCGGCCTGATTCCCTACAGCGCAGAGGACCCTGATGCTCACCGTCATAGCTTTTGTGGTCGCCCTCGGCGTCCTCATCGCGGTCCACGAATACGGCCATTACCGCGTCGCGGTGGCCTGCGGCGTCAAGGTGGAGCGCTTCTCGGTCGGCTTCGGCAAGGCCCTCTTGCGCTGGCAGCCCAGGCGTCAGCATCCGGGGCAGCAGACCGAGTTCGTGATCGGGGCTTTTCCGTTCGGTGGCTACGTCAAGATGCTCGACGAGCGCGAGGGCCCTGTGGCCCCCGAGGAGCGGCATCGCGCCTTCAACACCCAGCCGCTGCGTTCGCGCGCGGCCATCGTGGCTGCGGGTCCGGTCGCCAACCTGCTGCTGGCGGTCGTGCTGTACACGGCGGTCAACTGGATCGGTGTCGACGAGCCCGTTGCCAAGCTGGCCCGGCCGGTGGCGGCGTCGCTGGCCGAGGCAGCCGGCCTGCGCGGCGGCGAACACATCACCCAGGCCGGTTTCGACGGCGACCTGTCGCCCGTGCAGTCGTTCGAAGACCTGCGCTGGCGCATGACGCGCGGCGCGCTCGACGGGCGCGACCTCACGCTCGAAGTGGCGGGCGAGGGTGGTCGCCCCGGCCGTCAGCTGGTCCTGCCGCTGAGCCGTATCGAGGCCAAGGACGCCGATGCGCAGATGTTCCGCAAGATCGGCGTGGTCGCACCGCTGACCCGCCCCGAGATCGGCGAGGTCATGGCGGGCAGCGCTGCCGAGCGCTCGGGCCTTCGCAACGGCGACCTGGTCCTCGCCATCGGCGACACGCCCATTTTCGACGGGCAGCAACTGCGCGAAGTCATTCGTGCCTCGGTCGATGCCACCGGGCAGGCGCGCACGCAGACCTGGCAGCTCCAGCGCGGCGGCCAGCCGCTCTCGCTCGAGGTCAAGCCGGAAGTGCGCGAGGAGGGCGCGGCCAAGGTCGCGCGCATCGGCGCCTACGTCGGCGCGCCGCCCGAGATGGTCACGGTGCGCCAGGGTGTGGTCGACGGCATCTGGCGCGGCGCAGTGCGCACCTGGGAGGTGTCCGCGCTCACGGTTCGCATGATGGGCAAGATGCTGATCGGCGAAGCGTCGATCAAGAACCTGAGCGGTCCCTTAACAATTGCTGACTACGCGGGCAAGTCCGCGAGCCTCGGACTGACACAGTACCTGGTCTTTCTCGCTCTGATCAGCGTGAGCCTCGGGGTGCTCAACCTGATGCCGCTCCCGGTCCTCGATGGAGGACACCTGATGTATTATCTTTGGGAGGGCCTGACCGGGAAAAGCGTCTCCGACGCCTGGATGGAACGGCTGCAGCGCGGCGGTGTCGCCTTGTTGCTGCTGATGATGTCGGTCGCACTCTTCAACGACGTCACGCGGCTCTTTGGTTAACTTTCTGCCGGCCCTTTCCGTGCCGGCCCAATTCACAGATGAATACAAACTTCAGTCGCTTTCGCCTGCGTAGCGTTGCCGCGGTGGTGGCCAGTGCGCTGGCGGCCACGGCCGCTTGGGCCGTCGAGCCTTTCACGGTGCGCGATATTCGCGTCGAAGGCTTGCAACGCGTCGAGGCCGGCACGATCTTTGCGTCGCTGCCCTTGCGTGTGGGCGACACCTACAGCGACGAACGCGGCTCGGCCGCGATCCGCGCGCTGTTCGACCTGGGGTTGTTCAAGGACGTGCGCATCGACGTGAACGGCAACGTGCTGGTGGTGATCGTCGAAGAGCGGCCCACCATTGCCGATGTCGACTTCGTCGGCACCAAGGAATTCGACAAGGCGGCGCTGCAGAAGGCGCTGCGCGAAATCGGCCTGGCCGACGGCCGACCGTACGACAAGGCACTGGCCGATCGCGCCGAGCAGGAGCTCAAGCGCCAGTATGTGAGCCGCAGTCTCTACAACGCGAGCGTCGTGACCACCGTCACGCCCATTGAGCGCAACCGCGTCAATCTCACGTTCACCGTGACCGAAGGCGAGTCCGCCCGCATCAGCGAAGTGCACGTGGTCGGCAACAAGGCCTTCAGCGAATCGACGCTGCTGAGCCTGTTCGACCAGGACAGCGGCGGCTTCATGAGCTGGTACACCAAGTCGAACCAGTACTCGCGCGCCAAGCTCAACGCCGACCTCGAGACCCTGCGCTCGTACTACATCACGCGCGGCTACCTCGAGTTCCGCATCGATTCGACCCAGGTCGCCATTTCGCCGGACCGCAAGGACCTGACCGTCACGGTGAACATCACCGAAGGCGAGAAGTTCGTGGTGGCAGGCGTCAAGCTCGACGGCAACTACCTCGGCCGCGACGACGAGTTCAAGTCGCTCATCACCATCAAGCCCGGCGAGCCTTACAACGGCGAGCAGGTCACCGAGACGACCAAGGCCTTCAGCGACTATTTCGGCACCTTCGGCTACGCCTTCGCCCGCGTGCAGGCGCGTCCGGACATCGACCGCGTGAACAACCGCGTCACGCTGACCCTGCAGGCCGAGCCCGCGCGCCGCGTGTATGTGCGTCGCGTGTCGGTGGGCGGCAACAACAAGACGCGCGATGAAGTGATCCGCCGCGAATTCCGTCAGTTCGAAGCCTCCTGGTACGACGGCGACAAGATCAAGATCTCGCGCGACCGCGTGGACCGCCTGGGTTTCTTCACCGAGGTGAACGTCGAAACGCAAGAAGTGCCTGGCTCGCCCGACCAGGTCGACCTGACCGTCAACGTGGCCGAAAAACCCACCGGTACCCTGCAGCTCGGCGCCGGCTACTCGAGCGCCGAGAAGGTCGCGCTGACCTTCGGCATCTCGCAGGAGAACGTGTTTGGCTCGGGCAACTTCCTGGGCGTGCAGGTCAACACCAGCAAGTACAACCGCACACTGTCGCTGACCACCACCGATCCGTACTTCACGAAGGACGGCATCTCGCGCACGATCAGCGTCTACCACACGACGACGCGGCCGTACTCCACGAACGAAGACGGCGACTACAAGCTGGTGAACCAGGGTGCCTCGATCCGTTTCGGCGTGCCGTTCAGCGAACTCGACACCGTCTTCTTCGGCATCGGCCTGGAGCGCTACGCATTCGATCCGAACCGCTCGGCGCTCGCCGGCCTCACCACGCCGCAGTCGTACCTCAACTACTTCCAGTGCGCGAAGGACGCGACCGGCTGGTTCGTCACCGGCTGCGACCAGAAGAGCGTGTGGGGCGTGCCGCTGACGGTGGGCTGGGGCCGCGACAGCCGCGACAGCGCGCTGGTCCCGACCACCGGTCGCCTGCAGCGCGCCAACCTCGAACTGGGCGTGGGCGGGGACATGAAGTACCTCAAGACCAGCTACCAGTACCAGCAGTTCTTCGCGATCAACAAGCAGTACACCTTCGCCATCAATGGTGAAGTCGGTTACGCCAAGGCGTTCGGCGGCAAGACGTATCCGATCTTCAAGAACTTCTATGCCGGTGGCCTGGGGTCGATCCGTGGCTTCGAACAGAACTCGCTGGGCCCGCGCGACCAGCCGCTGCTCGGTCAGACCGAAGGCGCCGCCATCGGCGGTACCAAGAAGGCCATCTTCAACGCCGAGTTGAGCACGCCGTTCCCCGGCGCCGGCAACGACCGCACGCTGCGCCTGTATGGCTTCTTCGACGTCGGCAATGTGTTCGGCTCCCGTGCGCCCAACATCACGGACGAACAGTGGAAGTCGCAGAAGAAGCTGCGCGCTTCGGTCGGCCTGGGCATCAGCTGGATCTCGCCGCTGGGCCCGCTGCGCCTGGCCTATGCTTTCCCCGTCAAGTCCCAGAAGGAAGTGCTGGATCCCAACACCGGGTTCGTCGTGATCCCGAAGGATAGAATTCAGCGCCTCCAATTCCAGATCGGAACGTCTTTCTAAATGAAGCAATTGATTCGCGCCGCAGCCGGCGCGTTCCTGATTCCCGCTTTTGCCCTGGTGGCTGCGCCCGCGCAGGCCCAGGAGAGCTTTCGCATCGGTTTCGTGAACCCCGATCGCGTGCTGCGTGAAGCGCAACCGGCCAAGGCTGCGCAGGCCAAGCTCGAAGCCGAGTTTCTCAAGCGTGAGAAGGACCTGACCGTTCAGGGCGATGCGCTGAAGACGGCCTCGGAGAAGTTCGAGCGCGAGGCACCAACCCTGTCGGAAAGCCAGCGCGTCTCGCGCCAGCGCTCGCTGGTCGACCAGGATCGCGACTTTCAGCGCAAACGGCGCGAGTTCCAGGAAGACCTGAACGCGCGCAAGAACGAAGAGCTCCAGCAGGTCTATGAGCGCGCCAACCGCGTGGTCAAGCAGGTCGCCGAAGCCGAGAAGTACGACGCCATCCTCCAGGAAGCGATCTACATCAACCCGAAGCACGACATCACCGACAAGGTGATCAAGGCGCTGAACGCGTCGGTCGGCTCCTCTGCGCCTGCGGCCGGCAAGTAACGCCGCGAACCGGCGTGTCGCTGCAGCTCGGAGCCATCGTTGACGCCCTCGGGGGCGAGCTTCATGGAGATGCCACGCTGTCCATCGAGCGGCTTGCCCCGCTTCAGAATGCACAGCCCGATGCGCTCAGTTTCCTGAGCCATCCCAAATACCAGCAGGAACTGGCCGCCTCCAGGGCGGCCTGTGTCATCGTGTCGCCCGCCATGCGCGAGGCTGCCGCGGCGCGTGGCGCCTACATCGTCACGCCCGACCCGTACTATTACTTTGCGCGCCTGACGCAGCTCTGGAAAGCGCACCATGCGCGTCCGGACGCCGACCGCATTCATCCGTCTGCCGTGATCCATCCCGAAGCCCAGGTCGACGCCACCGCGCGCATTGGCGCGCTGTGCGTGGTGGAGCGGGGCGCACGCGTCGGTGCGGGCACCGTGCTGAAGTCGCGTGTCACGGTCAGCGAAGACTGCAGCATTGGCGAGCGCTGCCTGCTGCACCCCGGCGTGGTGATCGGGGCCGACGGCTTCGGCCTCGCGCCGCACCAGGGTGCCTGGGTGAAGATCGAGCAGCTGGGCGCGGTGCGCATCGGCAACGATGTCGAAATCGGCGCCAACACCTGCATCGATCGCGGCGCGCTCGACGATACCGTCATCGAAGACGGCGTGAAGCTCGACAACCTGATCCAGATCGGCCACAACGTGCGCGTCGGCAAGCACACCGCCATGGCGGGCTGCGTCGGCGTGGCCGGCAGTGCCACCATCGGTGCGAATTGCACCTTCGGCGGCGGCGCCATCGTGCTGGGTCACCTCACGGTGGCCGACGGTGTGCATGTGTCGGCAGCAACCGTGGTGACCCGTTCCATCCGCAAGGCCGGCCAGTACACCGGCATGTTTCCGATCGATGACAATGCGAGCTGGGAAAAAAATGCGGCAACGCTCAAGCAGTTGCACAGCCTGCGCGAACGACTGAAGGCGCTGGAAAAAGCCCCCTCGAATCAATGAAGACGATGCAGGAACAGAACACCATGACGGACACGACGCTCGATATCCACCAAATTCTCAAGTTGCTGCCGCATCGCTACCCGTTTCTTCTGGTGGACCGGGTGTTGAGCATGGAGAAGGGCAAGCGCATCACGGCGCTCAAGAACGTCACGATGAACGAGCCGTTCTTCAATGGCCACTTTCCGCACCGCCCCGTGATGCCGGGCGTGCTGATGCTCGAAGCCATGGCCCAGGCCGCGGCGCTGCTGTCGTTCCGTTCGCTCGATATCGTGCCCGATGACAACACGGTCTACTACTTCGCGGCCATTGACGGCGCGCGCTTCAAGCGGCCCGTGGAACCCGGCGACCAGCTCACCCTGGAAGTCGAGATCGAACGCATGAAGGCCGGCATCTCGAAGTTCAAGGGCCGCGCGCTCGTGGGCAGCGAGTTGGCGTGCGAAGCCTCGTTGATGTGCGCCATGCGCCAGATCAACAGCTGATCCGGCGCATCGTCTTCTGCAAGGCATGACCCAGGTTCATTCGACAGCGATCGTCGACCCGAAGGCCCAGCTCGACGCCTCGGTGTCGGTCGGTCCCTACACCGTGATCGGCCCGCATGTGCGGATCGGCGCGGGCACCACCATCGGTCCGCATTGCGTGATCGAAGGGCGCACCACCATCGGCCGCGACAACAGGATCTTCCAGTTCTCGTCGCTTGGTGCGATTCCCCAGGACAAGAAGTACGCGGGCGAGCCGACCGAGCTGACCATCGGCGACCGCAACGTGATCCGCGAGTTCTGCACCTTCAACCTCGGCGTGCCCGGAGCAGGCGGCGTCACGCGCGTGGGCAACGACAACTGGATCATGGCGTACACGCACATTGCGCACGACTGCCATGTCGACAACCACACCACACTGGCCAACAACACCACGCTGGCAGGCCACGTGCACCTGGCCGACTGGGTCACGGTCGGTGGGCTGACCGGTATCCATCAGTTCGTATCGATCGGCGCGCATGCGATGGTCGGCTTTGCCAGCGCGGTCTCGCAGGACGTACCGCCTTTCATGCTGGTCGACGGCAATCCGTTGGCCGTTCGGGGCTTCAACGTCGTGGGCCTGCGCCGACGCGATTTCTCCGCGCAGCGGCTCGCCGCGGTCAAGCAGATGCATCGCCTGCTGTACCGCCAGGGCAAGACGCTCGAAGAGGCGCGCACCGGTATCGCCACCCTCGCGGCGGAAATGCCCGAGGCCGCCGGCGATGTTGCGCTGATGGAGGCCTTCCTCGCCAGTTCAACGCGCGGCATCGCGCGCTGACATGGGCGCGATGAGCACGAGCGAGCAGCGCCACTTCGCGCTGGTCGCGGGCGAAGCGTCCGGCGACCTCCTGGCGGGCCTGCTGCTCGACGGACTCGAAGCCCGCTGGCCTGCGCTGCGGGCGGGCGGCATCGGCGGTCCGCGCATGCTGGCGCATGGCTTCCAGAGCTGGTGGCCGCAGGAAAAGCTGGCGGTGCGCGGCTACATCGAGGTCTTGCGGCACTACGCCGAAATCGCCGGAATCCGCCGCCAGCTCAAGGCCCGCCTGCTGCGCGAGCGCCCGGAGCTGTTCATCGGTGTCGATGCACCCGATTTCAACCTCGACCTCGAGGCCGGTCTGCGCCGCGAAGGCATCAAGACGGTTCATTTCGTCTGTCCCTCGATCTGGGCCTGGCGCCCCGAGCGCATCGACAAGATCCGCGCTGCCGCCGACCACGTGCTGTGCATCTTTCCGTTCGAGCCCGAGCTGCTCGAAAAGCAGGGCGTCGCGGCAAGCTACGTCGGCCATCCGGTTGCCAACGTGATCCCGATGACGCCCGACCGCACCGCTGCCCGCGCCGCGCTGGGGCTGGACTCCGAGGCGCAGGTCGTTGCGCTGCTGCCCGGCAGCCGCCGTTCCGAAATCCGCTACCTCGCAGCCCGCTTCTTCGCAGCTGCGGCGTTGATGCAGAAGGCCAAGCCGAAGCTGCAGCTCATTGCGCCGATCCTGCCCGGGCTGCGCGCCGAGGTCGAAGGCCTGCTGCAGGCGGCCGGCATGGCGGGGCGGGTGACACTGCTCCATGGCCAGTCGCATGCTGCGCTTGCCGCCTGCGACGTCACCCTGATCGCCAGCGGCACGGCCACGCTCGAGGCGGCGCTGTTCAAGCGGCCGATGGTCATCGCCTACAACATGAACGGACTCTCGTGGCGCCTCATGCAGCGCAAGCAACTGCAGCCCTGGGTCGGACTGCCGAACATCCTGTGCCGCGAGTTCGTGGTGCCGGAGCTGCTGCAGGAAGCCGCCTCGCCCGAGGCGCTGGCACAGGCCACGCTCGAATGGCTCGACGCGCCCGCGAAGACGCAGGCGCTGCAACAAAGATTTTCAGCGCTGCATGTGCAATTGCAGCGCGACACGCCCACACTCTGCGCCGATGCGATCCAGAAAGTTCTTGAAAGCTGAGCAGGCTCCGCTGGTCTGGGACGCGCCCGGCTTGATGGCAGGCGTCGACGAAGCCGGACGCGGGCCCTTGGCCGGCCCCGTGGTGGCCGCAGCCGTGATCCTGGACGACCTGCGGCCGATCCGCGGTCTGGCCGACTCCAAGACGCTCACGGCGCTGCAGCGCGAACGCCTGCACGACCAGATCCTCGCCAAGGCGCTGTGCTGCTCCATCGCGCAGGCCTCGGTCGAGGAGATCGACACCCTCAACATCCTGCAGGCCACGATGCTCGCAATGCGTCGCGCGGTCGAGGGCCTGCGACTGAAGCCTGTCAAGGTGCTGGTGGACGGCAACCGGCTGCCTCGCCTCGACGTGCTGGCCGAGGCCATCGTCAAGGGCGACGCGCGGGTCAAGGCGATCTCTGCTGCGTCCATTCTTGCCAAAGTGCATCGCGACCGGCTGTGCACGCAGCTGCACGACGAATTTCCGCACTACGGTTTTGCCGGCCACAAGGGCTACGGCACGCGCGAGCACCTCGAGGCGCTTCAGCAGCATGGCGCCTGCGTGCACCACCGCCGCTCGTTCAGTCCGGTGGCCGCAGCGCTGGCGCGCACGGCCGCCGAGAGCCGGGGCATCACCGTCGTGACCGGCGATGTGCAGACGGGCCTCGTGATCGGTGCTGCCGAAAACCACGGCGCGCGCCTCGATCCGCGCGCCGCCGCTTGAGTCCAGCATGACCATCGACACCGGCCCGAGCCACATCAGCTCGCGCGACAACCCCTTGCTCAAGGACCTGCGCAAGCTCGCGCAGGACCCGGGCGCCTATCGCAAGCTCGGCCGTCTCTGGCTGGAGGGCGATCACCTGTGCCGTGCGGCGCTGGCCCGCGGCGTCAGGCCGGCGGTGGCCGTGTTTTCAGAGGCGTTCTGGCCTTCGGTGCCCGCCGAATGGGTGCAGAGTGCTATCAAAACGGTAGTGGTCGCCGACGACCTGCTGCGCGCAGTGAGCGGCCTGGAGTCGCCCGCGCCGATGGGCTTCGTGCTCGACCTGCCGGCGCGACCCGAAATCCTGCCCGACGCGCCGAGCGTGGTGCTCGACCGTCTGCAGGATGCCGGCAATGCCGGCTCCATCCTGCGCAGCGCAGCGGCTTTCGGCTTCACCCAGGTGATCGCGCTCAAGGGCACGGCCGCGCTGTGGGCGCCGAAGGTGCTGCGCGCCGGCATGGGGGCCCACTTCGGCCTGCGGCTGGTCGAAGGCGTGGACATCGACGCGCTCGATGCGCTGCGGGTGCCGCTGGTGGCCACCAGCTCGCACCGGGGCGAATGGCTGCACAAGGCCGATCTGCCGCACCCTTGCGCCTGGCTGATGGGCCACGAGGGGCAGGGCGTTTCGGCCGCGCTGGAGGCCCGGGCCGCCCACCACATCCGCATCGCGCAACCGGGCGGCGAGGAGTCGCTCAACGTGGCCGCTGCCGCTGCCATCTGCCTGCACGCAAGCGGAGCGGCCCTACAGGCCAAATAACACACCCAGTCCGGGCTACAATCGGGGGCTTACTCGCAAATCAGCGTCGCCCGGCCGCCTTCAACGCCAAAATCCCCTTAAGCAGCAGTCCGCAGGCAACGCGCCTGGGGCTCCGGGCGACCGTAACCATTCGGAGAACCCAGTGCTTTTGTCTCTCAAGGGAAGTTTCCCGCCCGCCATCCTGGCGCTCGCAGACGGCACGGTCTTTCTCGGCAACTCGATCGGAGCCGCCGGCTCCACGACCGGTGAGGTGGTGTTCAACACCTCGATGACCGGTTACCAGGAAATCCTCACCGACCCGAGCTACTGCCAGCAGATCGTCACCCTGACGTATCCGCATATCGGCAACTACGGCGTCAACGGCGAGGACATCGAAGCCGACAAGATCCATGCCGCGGGCCTGATCATCAAGGACCTGCCCCTCGTCGCGTCCAACTTCCGCAAGTCCGCCACGCTGACCGAGTACCTCGTGTCCGGCAACACGGTGGCCATCGCGAACATCGACACCCGCAAGCTCACGCGCCACCTGCGCACCCACGGCGCGCAGAACGGCTGCATCCTGGGCCTGGCCGCAGGCGAAGCCGTGACACAGGCGCTGATCGACAAGGCCATTGCCGCCGCCAAGGCCGTACCGAGCATGTCGGGCCTCGATCTGGCCAAGGTGGTGTCGGTCAAGCAGACCTACGAGTGGACCGAAACCGAGTGGAAGCTGGGTGCGGGCTACGGCGTGCAGATCACGCCGCAGTTCCATGTGGTTGCGTTCGACTACGGCGTCAAGAAGAACATCCTGCGCATGATTGCGCAGCGCGGCGCGCGCATCACCGTCGTGCCGGCGCAGACGCCCGCGGCCGACGTGCTCAAGCTCAAGCCCGATGGCATCTTCCTGGCCAACGGCCCCGGCGACCCGGAGCCCTGCGACTACGCCATCGCCGCGGTCAAGGAACTGATCGAGACCGGCATCCCGACCTTCGGCATCTGCCTGGGCCACCAGATCATGGCGCTGGCTTCCGGTGCGAAGACCTTCAAGATGAAGTTCGGCCACCACGGCGCGAACCATCCGGTGAAGGACCTGGACAACGGCCGCGTGAGCATCACCAGCCAGAACCACGGCTTCGCGGTCGACGAGAAGTCGCTGCCGGCCAACCTGCGTCCCACCCACATCAGCCTGTTCGACAACACGCTGCAGGGCCTGGCGCGCACCGACAAGCCCGCATTCTGCTTCCAGGGTCACCCGGAAGCCTCGCCGGGCCCGCACGACATCGGCTACCTGTTCGATCGCTTCACGGCACTCATGGAAAAGAACAAGACGGAAAAGACGGAGAAAGAGAATGCCTAAGCGCACAGACCTCAAATCGATCCTCATCATCGGCGCCGGCCCGATCATCATCGGCCAGGCCTGCGAGTTCGACTACTCCGGCGTGCAGGCCTGCAAGGCGCTGCGCGAAGAGGGCTACAAGGTCATCCTGATCAACAGCAACCCCGCGACGATCATGACCGACCCGGCCACGGCCGACGTCACCTACATCGAGCCCATCACCTGGCAGACGGTCGAGAAAATCATCGCCAAGGAACGTCCCGACGCGATCCTGCCGACCATGGGCGGCCAGACCGCACTGAACTGTGCGCTGGACCTCTGGCGCAACGGCGTGCTCGACAAGTACACGGGCGCGTCCACCAACAAGCCGGTCGAACTCATCGGCGCGACGCCCGAAGCCATCGACAAGGCCGAAGACCGCCTGAAGTTCAAGGACGCGATGACCAAGATCGGTCTTGGTTCGGCGCGTTCGGGCATTGCGCACACGATGGACGAAGCCTGGGCCGTGCAGAAGACGCTCGGCTTCCCGACCGTGATCCGTCCCAGCTTCACGCTCGGCGGCACGGGCGGCGGCATCGCCTACAACCCCGACGAATTCGAAACCATCTGCAAGCGCGGCATCGAAGCCTCGCCCACCAACGAGCTGCTGATCGAAGAATCGCTGCTCGGCTGGAAAGAGTACGAGATGGAAGTCGTGCGCGACAAGGCCGACAACTGCATCATCGTCTGCTCGATCGAAAACCTCGACCCGATGGGCGTGCACACCGGCGACTCGATCACCGTGGCCCCCGCGCAGACGCTGTCCGACAAGGAATACCAGATCCTGCGCAACGCCTCGCTGGCCGTGCTGCGCGAGATCGGAGTCGACACCGGCGGCTCGAACGTGCAGTTTTCGATCAACCCGAAGGACGGCCGCATGGTCGTCATCGAGATGAATCCGCGCGTGTCGCGTTCCTCGGCGCTGGCCTCCAAGGCCACGGGTTTCCCGATCGCCAAGGTCGCGGCCAAGCTGGCCGTGGGCTACACGCTCGACGAGCTGCGCAACGAGATCACCGGCGGTGCCACGCCCGCGTCGTTCGAGCCCTCGATCGACTATGTGGTCACCAAGATCCCGCGCTTCGCCTTCGAGAAATTCCCGCAGGCCGATTCGCGCCTGACGACGCAGATGAAGTCGGTGGGCGAGGTGATGGCCATGGGCCGCACCTTCCAGGAGTCGTTCCAGAAGGCCCTGCGCGGCCTCGAAGTGGGCGTCGACGGCCTGAATGAGAAGACGCAGGACCGCGAAGTGCTCGAGAAGGAACTGGGCGAACCCGGTCCCGAGCGCATCTGGTACGTGGGCGATGCTTTCGCCATGGGCCTGAGCGTCGATGAAGTGTTCGCGCTGACCAAGATCGACCCGTGGTTCCTCGTGCAGATCGAGGAGATCGTGAAGATCGAGCTCGAGCTGGAAACCAAATCGCTCGACGACATCGACAAGGACACGCTGCTCGCGCTGAAGAAGAAGGGCTTCTCGGACCGCCGGCTTGCCAAGCAGCTCAAGACCACCGACACGGCCATCCGCGAGAAGCGCCGCGCCCTGGGCGTGCGCCCGGTCTACAAGCGCGTGGACACCTGCGCGGCCGAGTTCGCGACCAACACGGCCTACATGTACTCGACCTATGAAGACGAGTGCGAAGCCGACCCGACCGACAAGAAGAAGATCATGGTGCTCGGCGGCGGTCCCAACCGCATCGGCCAGGGCATCGAGTTCGACTACTGCTGCGTGCACGCCGCGCTCGCCATGCGCGAGGACGGCTACGAGACCATCATGGTCAACTGCAACCCCGAGACCGTGTCGACCGACTACGACACCTCCGACCGCCTGTACTTCGAGCCGCTGACGCTCGAAGACGTGCTCGAGATCGTCGACAAGGAAAAGCCGCTCGGCGTGATCGTGCAGTACGGCGGCCAGACGCCGCTCAAGCTCGCGCTCGACCTCGAAGCCAACGGCGTGCCGATCATCGGCACCTCGCCCGACATGATCGACGCAGCCGAAGACCGCGAGCGTTTCCAGAAGCTGCTCCATGAGCTGGGCCTGCGCCAGCCGCCGAACGCCACCGCGCGCACCGAGCCCGAAGCGCTCGAAAAGGCTGCGGCCCTGGGCTACCCGCTGGTGGTGCGTCCGAGCTACGTGCTTGGCGGCCGCGCGATGGAAATCGTGCACGAGCAGCGTGACCTCGAGCGCTACATGCGCGAAGCGGTCAAGGTGAGCAACGACTCGCCGGTGCTGCTCGATCGCTTCCTGAACGATGCCGTCGAATGCGACGTCGACTGCATCCGTGACGCCGAAGGCGGCACGCTGATCGGCGGCGTGATGGAGCACATCGAGCAAGCCGGCGTGCACTCGGGCGACTCCGCCTGCTCGCTGCCGCCCTACAGCCTGAGCGCCGACACCATTGCCGAGCTGAAGCGCCAGAGCGCCGCCATGGCGAAGGCGCTGAACGTGGTCGGTCTGATGAACGTGCAGTTCGCCATTCAGCAAAAGGATGGCAAGGACGTCATCTACGTGCTCGAAGTGAACCCGCGTGCGTCGCGCACCGTGCCTTACGTGAGCAAGGCCACGGGCATCCAGCTCGCCAAGGTGGCCGCACGCTGCATGGCCGGCCAGTCGCTCGCATCACAAGGCATCACGAAGGAAGTCACGCCGCCGTACTTCAGCGTGAAGGAAGCCGTGTTCCCGTTCGTCAAGTTCCCGGGCGTGGACACCATCCTCGGCCCCGAGATGAAGTCGACCGGCGAGGTGATGGGCGTGGGCAGGACCTTCGGCGAAGCCTTCGTGAAGTCGCAGCTGGGCGCGGGCACGCACCTGCCCAAGTCGGGCAAGGTCTTCATCTCGGTGAAGAACAACGACAAGGCGCGCGCCGTGGAAGTGGCGCGCGGACTGGTCAAGCTGGGCTTCGAGATCGTCGCGACCAAGGGCACGGCCGCCGCCATCAGTGCCGCCGGCATCGAGTGCGCGACGGTGAACAAGGTGACCGAAGGCCGCCCGCACATCGTGGACATGATCAAGAACAACGAGATTGCCTTGGTCATCAACACGGTGGAAGAGCGCCGCAACGCAATCACCGATTCGCGGCAGATCCGCACCTCGGCGCTGCTGGCGCGCGTGACGACCTTCACCACGATTTTCGGCGCCGAAGCGGCGGTCGAGGGCATGGGCTTCATGGACGAGCTGGGCGTGATCTCGGTGCAGGAGATGCACGCGCAGCTGGCTGCCGCCTGATCGAGCGCCGCCATGGAAACGCAGCTGGTCGAACTGGACCTGACCGACTGGAATGCGGCCACGCCCAATGAGGCGTGGATCGCGGAGCTGGAAGCCGGCAAGGTGCTGTACTTCCCGCGCCTGGGTTTCGAGCTGCTGGCCGAGGAGCGCAGCCTGCTGACGCCCAGCCTGCTGTCGCCCGATGTGCGCAACATCAGCCTCGATGCCAACGGCAAGCTCAAGGGCGCTGTCGGGGACGAGGCGGTGCAACGCACGGCGGCGGCGATGGTGGGGCGCTTTCGTGCACAGGCGCAGCAGCTCATCCACGGCCTGCTGCCGCACTACACATCGGCCTTGCGGCTTGCGCCGACCAGCTACCGGCCGGCGCAGGTCGAGACGCGCGTGCAGTCGTGGCGTGCGGACGATCGGCGTTTGCACGTCGATGCGTTCCCGTCGCGTCCCAACTACGGCGAGCGCATCCTGCGTGTGTTCACCAACGTCAACCCCGACGGCGCACCGCGCGTGTGGCGTGTGGGCGAGCCTTTCGAGGACATCGCCAGGCGCTTCCTGCCGCGTGCCAAGCCCTATGCGCGCTGGCAGGCCAAGCTGCTGCAGGCGCTGCACGTCACCAAGTCGTTGCGCAGCGAGTACGACCACCTGATGCTGCAGCTGCACGATGGCATGAAGTCGGACATGGCGTACCAGGAAAACTCGCCACAGGAGAAGGCCGAATTCCCGCCGGGTTCGGTGTGGGTGTGCTTCTCGGACCAGACCTCGCACGCCGTGATGGCGGGCCAGTACATGCTTGAGCAGACCCTTCATCTGGCCGCTTCGAAGCAATACAATCCAGATTCGAGCCCGCTCGCCATCCTGAGCCGGCTGACCGGACGCAATCTCGTCTGATCTGTCCCACCCATCGACCGCCGAACGGCATCGTTCGGCGGTTTCGCTTTATGGAGAACCAAACATGGCCACCATTCCGATCACCAAGCGCGGCGCAGAAAAGCTGCGCGCCGAATTGCACCAACTCAAGACGGTCGACCGTCCCTGGGTCATCAACGCCATTTCCGAAGCGCGCGCCCAGGGCGACCTGAGCGAAAACGCCGAGTACGAAGTCGCCAAGGACCGCCAGGGCTTCATCGAGGGTCGCATCCAGGAGGTCGAGGGCAAGCTCTCGGCGGCACAGATCATCGATCCGAGTGAACTCGACGCCGGTGGCAAGGTGGTGTTCGGTTCGACCGTCGAGCTCGAGGAAGAAGAGTCGGGCGAAGCGGTCAAGTACCAGATCGTCGGCGAAGACGAAGCTGACCTGAAGCTCGGGCTCATCAACATCTCCAGCCCGATTGCGCGCGCGCTGATCGGCAAGGAAGAGGGCGACACGGCCGAAGTGCAAGCGCCGGGTGGCCTCAAGCGCTACGAGATCGTGGCGGTCCGCTACCTCTGAACGGGCGAATGAAAGACCGCGTCGCGCTGATGCTGGCAGCCCTCTGGTGGGGCAGCCTCACCACGATCGGCTTCCTGGTCGTGCCGATGCTGTTCGCGAAGCTCGGTAACCCTGCGGTCGCCGGCAACTTCGCCGCCCAGCTGTTCGAGGCGCAGAGCTGGATCGCCATCGGCTGCGGGCTGATCCTGCTGATCCATTTCCGCCAGAAGGCTGATGACGGCATGACCGGGCCGGTATTGACAGCGATCTTCCTCGTGCTGGCGGCCTTGCTGCTGGCGCTGTTGCAGCAGTACGCCGTGGCGCCGCGCATCGTGGCGCGCGACAACCTCAAGCTGTGGCATGCCGTGGGCACCGGCATGTACTTCGTTCAGTGGGCGTGCGTCGGCACGTTGCTGTGGCACATGGGCGCCGCCCGGGTGCCGCGCTGAGCAACCCGGGGAGGCGGGCAGCGACAGATATCGTCGCCGCCTCCGGTCTTACTCTTTCCAGTGCTTGGCGACCCAGCTCGCCGGCCGGATATAGCGAAAGGCGCGATTGCGCCGTCCTGCCAGTGCATCGGGCGGGTTGCACTCACCGTGGAACACCATCACACGGGCACCTTCAGGGACGAAGGGCTCTTCCCAGTAGTTGGTCGGCCAGGTCGGGATGCCGTGGTACTTGAAGCTCGGACACCAGGCCTCGGGCCAATAGGAAAGCTTGCCCTGCTTGTGCAGGAAGTCCGACAGGTAGGCCTGCTCGTTACGGTACTCGGCCTGCACCTTGTCCATGTTGGCGCGGAAGTACGCCAGCACGTCGGCATGCGCCCCTAGCTCGAAGCGGTAGACCGATGAATTCCCGGTGATCCGCTCGCGCCGCCAGGGGCGGGCGTAGTCGTGAATGATCAGGAATTCGCCGGGCTGCTCGAAGAAGGCGTCCAGGCTGCCGACGATCACCACGTCGACGTCCAGGAAGAGGGCGGTGCCGTGCAGGCCGTGCAGGTCCTGCTCGAAGGTGGTGAGCTTCTTCCAGGCACCGTCGCGCTGGCCCGGGGCCAGCTGGAGGTTGAGCGGTGGAATCGGCAGGCACGTCACTTCGGGACGGATGCCGTTGCCGTCGTCGGTCAGGCAGACGAACTTGAAGTCGCCGCTGAGGTGGCGGCGCACCATGGCATAGAGCCGGTTGACGTACTCGGGGCCGTACTTGGTGCCCCACTTCATGCAGAGGATATGGCGCTGGGCGCCTTGCGCTGCCACCAAGTTCAGTCCGCCTGGTTGCGTTTCTTGGCCGACAGCGGACGCTTGGCCTTGGCGCGCTTGATGGTGCCGCCCGGGGTGAGGCGCTGGTTGCCGAGCACGCGCAGGGTCTTGATTTCTGGGCGCTGGCCGCCGCGCTTGCTGTACTTGACGATCTTCACGTCGCGCGGGCCGGGCATGCGGTCTTCGTCGATCACCCGCTCTTTTTCGGGCTTCGGGCGCCACAGCACGAGCAGCTTGCCGATGTGCTGGATCGGGGCGGCGTTGAGTTCGTCGGCGAGCTCTTGCAGCATGGCGTCGCGGGCAAGACGGTCGTCGGAGAACACGCGCACCTTGATCAGGCCATGGGCCTTCAGGGCCGCGTCGGCCTCCTTTTTCACGGCAGGGGTAAGCCCGTCTCCACCGACCATGACGATCGGATCCAGGTGGTGAGCTTCGGCGCGGTGCACCTTGCGCTCGGCAGGGGTAAGTTGAATGGCGGGCATCCCCGTATTATCGACGCGTACACGAACACCCTCATGAGCACCAAAGCCAAAAGCAAAAAAGTCAACAAGGCGTGGCTTCACGACCACATCAACGACCCCTACGTGAAGCTCGCGACCAGAGAAGGCTACCGCGCCCGCGCGGCTTACAAGCTCAAGGAAATCGACGAGTCGCTCGGGCTGGTCAAGCCCGGCCAGCTGGTGGTCGACCTGGGTTCGACCCCGGGCGCCTGGAGCCAGTACCTGCGGCGGCGCATGTCGCCCGGCGGGGCGGCGGTCGGCGACCTCGACGGCACCATCATCTCGCTCGACCTGCTGCCGATGGAGCCCATCGAGGGCGTGACCTTCCTGCAGGGCGATTTCCGCGAGGACGCGCTGCTGGCGCAACTCCTGGCCGTGCTGGCCGGGCGCAAGGCCGATCTGGTGGTGTCCGACATGGCGCCCAACCTGTCGGGCATCCACTCGGCCGACGCCGCCCGGGTGGCGCACCTGATCGAGCTGGCCATCGACTTTGCCCAGCACCACATGAAGCCCGAAGGGGCACTGGTGGCCAAGGTATTCCACGGCAGCGGGTACGACGAATTGGTCAAGATGTTCAAGGCCAATTTCCGCGTTGTGAAGCCACTCAAGCCGAAGGCGTCGCGCGATAAATCGGCAGAGACCTTCCTCATTGGCAGGGGACTGAAGGCGCTCGATACGCATTGATACCTTGCCGATGCGTGCCCTCCAGGGGTGCAAACCCTTGTCAGCCTATGGCTGCTATAGGGAAATGTCCGCTTTTCGCAGCTTGAAAAGCCTAAAATGGGGCGCAATTGCGTACCCTCAGCGCGTATTCATATTCCCGTCACGCGCTTTCGACTGGAGCTTCGTTTGAACAATCAGTGGTTTTCCAAAGTTGCCGTATGGCTCGTCATTGCCATGGTGTTGTTCACTGTGTTCAAGCAGTTCGACACCCGCGGCGGCGTCGGCTCGGGAACGGTGAGCTATTCCGAGTTCCTGGACCAGGTCCGCAACAACCAGATCAAGAGCGCCGTCATCCCTGAAGGCGCCGGTGGCGGCGAGATCGTCGCTGTCACCAACGACGATCGCAAGATCCGCACGACCGCCACGGTCCTGGACCGCGGCCTCGTGGGCGACCTGATCGACCACAACGTCAAGTTCGACGTCAAGCCGCGCGAAGAGGGCTCGCTCCTCATGACGCTCCTGGTGAGCTGGGGCCCGATGCTCCTGCTGATCGGCGTCTGGATCTACTTCATGCGACAGATGCAGGGCGGCGGCAAGGGCGGGGCGTTCAGCTTCGGCAAGAGCAAGGCCCGCATGATGGACGAGAACAACAACACGGTCACCTTCGCCGACGTCGCAGGCTGCGACGAGGCCAAGGAAGAAGTCCGTGAAGTGGTCGATTTCCTCAAAGACCCGCAGCGTTTCCAGAAGCTCGGCGGTCGCATTCCGCGCGGCCTGCTGCTGGTCGGCCCTCCCGGCACCGGCAAGACCCTCTTGGCCAAGTCGATCGCCGGCGAAGCCAAGGTGCCGTTCTTCTCGATCTCGGGCTCCGACTTCGTTGAAATGTTCGTCGGCGTGGGCGCGGCCCGCGTGCGCGACATGTTCGAGAACGCCAAGAAGAATGCCCCCTGCATCATCTTCATCGACGAAATCGATGCGGTGGGTCGCCAGCGTGGCGCAGGCCTCGGCGGCGGCAACGACGAGCGCGAGCAAACCCTCAACCAGATGCTGGTCGAGATGGACGGCTTCGAAACCAACCTTGGCGTGATCGTCGTGGCTGCCACGAATCGTCCCGACATCCTGGACGCCGCACTGCTGCGCCCGGGCCGTTTCGACCGTCAGGTGTACGTCACGCTGCCCGACATCCGCGGTCGCGAACAGATCCTCGGCGTGCACATGCGCAAGGTCCCGCTGGGCCAGGACGTGAACCCGAGCGTCATCGCCCGCGGCACGCCCGGCATGTCGGGCGCCGACCTGGCCAACCTGTGCAACGAAGCCGCGCTGATGGCCGCACGCCGCAATGCGCGCGTGGTCGAGATGCAGGACTTCGAGAAGGCCAAGGACAAGATCTTCATGGGCCCTGAGCGCAAGAGCATGGTCATGCCCGAGGAAGAGCGCCGCAACACGGCCTACCACGAGTCCGGCCACGCGCTCATCGGCAAGCTGCTGCCCAAGTGCGACCCGGTCCACAAGGTCACGATCATTCCGCGGGGCCGTGCCCTCGGGGTGACCATGAGCCTGCCTTCGCAGGACCGCTACAGCTACGACCGCGAGTACATGCTGAACCAGATCAGCATGCTGTTCGGTGGCCGCATCGCCGAAGAAGTGTTCATGCACCAGATGACCACCGGCGCCAGCAACGACTTCGAACGCGCGACCTCCATCGCCCGAGACATGGTCACGCGCTACGGCATGACCGACGCGCTGGGCCCGATGGTCTACGCCGAGAACGAAGGCGAAGTGTTCCTGGGCCGTTCGGTCACCAAGACCACGAACATGAGCGAGCAGACCATGGAAAAGGTCGATGCCGAAGTGCGGCGCATCATCGACGAGCAGTACGCCCTGGCGCGCAGCCTGATCGAAGAGAACAGCGACAAGATGCACGCCATGGCCAAGGCGCTGCTTGAATGGGAAACCATCGACAGCGAACAACTTGACGACATCATGGCCGGCCGTGCACCGCGTCCGCCGAAGGACTGGACACCGCGCATCCCGCCTTCGGGCAGCGGCGGCAGCGGTGGCACGCCGGCCGTCGCAACCGACCCGGCGCCCACGGCGGCCTGAGTGGGTACCACGGCAAACAGCAACGGGGCCTCTGGCCCCGTTTTTCATGGTGCGGCGGTCTGGCAGACCTCGCGTTTTCGCATCGACCTCGCGCAGCCGCGCGTGATGGGCATCGTCAACGTCACGCCCGATTCCTTTTCCGATGGCGGCGCGCACGCGTCCACCGAAGCTGCGCTTCGGCACTGCGAGCAGCTCCTGGAGGAGGGTGCCGACATCCTCGACATCGGCGGCGAATCGACCCGCCCCGGCAGCCCCGCCGTGCCGCTGGACGCCGAGCTGGCACGCGTGCTGCCCGTGGTGCGCGAGGCGGTGAAGCTGAACGTGCCGCTGTCCATCGACACCTACAAGCCCGAGGTGATGCGGGCGGTGCTCGATCTGGGGGCGGACATCGTCAACGACATCTGGGCACTGCGCCAGCCCGGCGCGCGCGAGGCAGTGGCGGCGCACCCGACCTGCGGCATCTGCCTGATGCACATGCACCGCGACCCTCAGACCATGCAGACGTTGCCGATGCAGGGCGACGTGATCCCCGAGGTCCTGGCTTTCTGGGACACGCAACTGGCGCCTTTGAAGGCACTGGGCATCGATCCCGCGCGCATCACACTCGACCCGGGCGTCGGCTTTGGCAAGAGCGTGGCGCAGAACTTCGCGCTCCTCGGGCGGCAGAGGGCATTGTTGGCAACTGGTTACCCCTTGTTGCTAGGTTGGTCCCGCAAGTCCTCGATCGGGGCGGTCACGGGCATCGACAATGCATCCGGGCGTTCCGTGCCCAGCGTGGCAGCCGCCGTGCTGGCCGTGGACCGGGGCGCAGCGGTCGTGCGGGTGCACGACGTGCGCGACACCGTCGCCGCCCTCGCCGTATGGCGTGCCATGCGCGCGGAAGCACCGCAGGACCAACGAACTTCACAAGAGCAATAACAGCAAATGACCCGTAAATACTTCGGCACCGACGGCATCCGTGGCACGGTCGGCCAATCGCCCATCACCCCCGACTTCGTGCTGCGCCTCGCACACGCGGTCGGCCGCGTGCTCAAGAAAACCCAGGCCCGTCCCACGGTGCTCATCGGCAAGGACACCCGCATCTCGGGCTACATGCTCGAATCGGCGCTCGAGTCCGGCTTCAACTCGGCCGGCGTCGACGTGGTGCTGCTCGGTCCGCTGCCCACGCCGGGCGTGGCGTACCTCACGCGCGCCCAGCGCGCCAGCCTGGGCGTAGTGATCAGCGCCAGCCACAACGCCTTTCCCGACAACGGCATCAAGTTCTTCAGCGCCCAGGGCACCAAGCTCGACGACGCCTGGGAGCTGGCCGTCGAGGCTGCGCTCGAGGAAGCGCCGGTGTGGGCGGCCTCCGCCGACCTCGGCAAGGCCCGCCGCCTCAATGATGCGGACGGCCGATACATCGAGTTCTGCAAGAGTACCTTCGCCAACGACCTGTCGCTGCGCGGCATGAAGCTGGTGGTCGATGCGGCGCACGGCGCGGCCTACCAGGTGGCGCCCAACGTGTTCCACGAACTGGGGGCGGACGTCACGAGCATCGGCTGCGCGCCCGACGGGCTCAACATCAACGAAGGCTTCGGTGCCACGCATCCCGAGGCGCTGGTCGCCACCGTGACGGCGCAGAAGGCCGACTACGGCATCGCCCTCGATGGCGACGCCGACCGGCTGCAGCTGGTCGATGCCAGCGGCCGCCTGTTCAACGGCGACGAGCTGTTGTACCTGATGGTGGCCGAGCGCATCGCGCGCGGTGAGAAGCCGGCGGGCGTGGTCGGTACGCTGATGACCAACAAGGCCGTCGAGATGGCCCTGCGCGCGCAGGACATCGAGTTCGTGCGTGCCAAGGTCGGCGACCGCTACGTGCTCGAAGAACTCGACAAGCGCGGCTGGCTGCTCGGCGGCGAAGGTTCGGGCCACCTGCTGGCGCTCGACTGCCACACCACCGGCGACGGCATCGTGAGTGCGCTGCAGGTGCTGCAGGCCTGCGTGCGCAGCGGCAAGACGGTGGCACAGCTGCTCGAAGGCGTCACGCTGTTCCCGCAGACGCTGATCAACGTGCGCCTTGCACCCGAGCAGGACTGGAAGAGCAACACAGCGCTCGCCAGCGAAACGAAGCGCATCGAAGCCGAACTGGGCGATGCAGGCCGCGTGCTCATCCGCGCGAGTGGCACCGAGCCGCTGGTGCGCGTGATGGTCGAGGCGCGCGATCCGAAGCAGTCGCGGTCCTGCGCCGAGCGCCTCGCGGCCACACTCAAGACTGCCGCATGACGACGGCGGGCCGCATCGAAACGCGCCTGGCCGATTACCGCGATCCGCTGCAGGCCGCGGCCGTGGTTGAGCTGCTCGACAGCTACGCACGCGATCCTGCTGGTGGTGGCACGCCGCTGGCGGCGTCGGTGCGCGAAGGTCTGCCTGCTGCGCTCGCGGCGCGTCCGCAGGCGTTCAGCGTGCTGGCCTTCGACGGTGACACGCCCGTGGGCCTCATCAATTGCATCGAGGGTTTTTCGACCTTCGCTTGCCAGCCCCTGGTCAACGTGCACGACGTGGTCGTGCGCGCCAGCCACCGCGGCCAGCGCGTGGCGCAGC
Source organism: Variovorax sp. Root473 (assembly GCF_001426505.1). GTDB lineage: Bacteria > Pseudomonadota > Gammaproteobacteria > Burkholderiales > Burkholderiaceae_C > Variovorax. The sequence continues at coordinate 1,583,873 of NZ_LMEV01000017.1, read as the reverse complement.
AGATGTTCGCACTGGTGGCGCAGGAAGCCCGCCGACGCGGCGCCTGCAAGCTCACCCTCGAGGTGCTGTCGGGCAATGCGTCCGCGCTGCGCAGCTACGAGCGCGAGGGCTTCGTCAACTACCAGCTCGACCCGGAATTCGGCCACGCCGTCTTCCTGCAGAGGCCGCTCTAAGACCAAACAAAATGCCGCCGACGCGCAAGGCGTGGGCGGCATGGCTGGAACAGAAAGAAAGGGTGCGGCGATCGCGCCCTTACTTTTTTCCGGATCAGAAGCGCGTGACAGGCGCGTCGGCGGTGACGCCCGACTTGTCGGCGGCGTACTTGCCCAGCTCCCACTTGGCGATCGCGTTGCGGTGCACTTCGTCCGGACCGTCGGCAAAGCGCAGCGTGCGCGCCTGCGCATAGGCCGAGGCCAGCGGGAAGTCGTCGCACATGCCGCCGCCGCCGTGGACCTGCATGGCCCAGTCGATGACCTGGCAGGCCATGGTGGGCGCCACGACCTTGATCATGGCGATCTCGGTGCGCGCGACCTTGTTGCCGGCCACGTCCATCAGCCAGGCGGCCTTCAGTGTGAGCAGGCGGGCCATGTCGATCTTGCAGCGCGCTTCGGCGATGCGTTCCTGGGTGACGGTCTGCGAGGCGACGGTCTTGCCGAAGGCCACGCGCGACGAGGCACGCTTGCACATCAGCTCGAGCGCGCGCTCGGCCAGGCCGATCAGGCGCATGCAGTGGTGGATGCGTCCGGGACCCAGGCGGCCCTGGGCGATCTCGAAGCCACGGCCTTCGCCCAGCAGGATGTTGCCGACGGGCACGCGCACGTTTTCGAAGTACATCTCGACGTGGCCGTGCGGCGCATCGTCGTAGCCCATGACATTGAGCGGACGCACGATGCGGATGCCCTTCGTGTCGGCCGGCACGATGACCATGCTCTGCTGCGAGTGCCTGGGCGCCTCGGGGTCGGTCTTGCCCATGGTGACGAACACGGCGCAGCGCGGGTCGGCGGCACCGGAGATCCACCACTTGTGGCCGTTGATGACGTACTCGTCGCCCTGGCGCTCGATGCGCGTGGCGATGTTGGTGGCATCGCTGGAGGCAACGTCGGGTTCGGTCATGGCGAAGGCCGAGCGGATCTGGCCTTCGAGCAGCGGCTTGAGCCAGCGCGCCTTGATTTCTTCCGAGCCGTAGCGGGCGATGGTTTCCATGTTGCCCGTGTCCGGCGCGGAGCAGTTGAAGGCTTCCGATGCCCATGGCACCCGGCCCATGATCTCGGCCAGCGGGGCGTATTCCTGGTTGGTAAGGCCCGCACCCTCATAGCCCGAGGCCGAGGCGCTGTCGACCGGCAGGAACAGGTTCCACAGGCCCTGGGCCTTGGCCTTGGCCTTGAGCTTCTCGACGGTCTGCAGGGCGCTCCAGCGCTTGCCGGCGACCGTGTTGGCGGCCAGTTCGGCGGTGTACTCGGCTTCGGCCGGGTAGATGTGGTCTTCCATGAAGGCGAGAACGCGCTTCTGAAGCTCCTTGGTTTTGGCCGAATATTCGAAATCCATGCTGTCTCCTGGTGGGGTTAAGGGGGGAGGGCTGGCTATGCCTTTTGGGCAAATTGCCAGGCCATCTCGGCCATCGGCCGCGCGCCGCGTGCGGACGCCACGGCTTGCTCGCTCGATGCGGTACCGGCTTCGACCCGTTTCGCAATGCCCTGCAGGATGGCAGCCATGCGGAACAGGTTGTAGGCCTGATAGAAGTTCCAGTCGGGCGCCAGCGCCTCGGGCGTGCTGATGCGCGTGCGCTCGCAGTAGCGGCGGATGTATTCGCTCTCGGTGGGAATGCCCAGTGCCGCCACGTCCACGCCGCCGATGCCGCGGCCGGTGGTGGGAGGCATGTGCCACGACATGCAGTGGTAGCTGAAGTCGGCCAGCGGATGGCCCAGCGTGGAGAGCTCCCAGTCGAGCACCGCGATGATCCGCGGCTCGGTGGCATGGAACATCACGTTGTCCAGGCGGTAGTCGCCATGCACGATCGAGACCTTGGTTTCGTCGCGTGCGCTCGCCGGCATGTGGGCGGGGAGCCAGTCGATGAGGCGCTCCATGGCCTCGATGGGCTGCGACAGTTCGCCGGCGCCATCGGCCGAGGCTTTGTACTGCTTGCTCCAGCGGCCGATCTGGCGCTCGAAGTAGTTGCCGGGCTTGCCGTAGTCGCCCAGGCCGCGCGCGGCGAAGTCGACTGTGTGCAGCGCCGCAATGACGCGGTTCATTTCGTCGTAGTAGGCGGCGCGTTCGGCGTTGCTGAAGCCGGGCAGCGACTGGTCCCACAGCACGCGGCCCTGCATGAACTCCATGATGTAGAAGGCGCGACCGATGATGGCTTCGTCTTCGCACAGGCAGTACATGCGCGGCACGGGCACGTCGGTGCCCTGCAGGCCGCGCATCACCTTGTATTCGCGCTCGACCGCATGGGCCGAGGGCAGCAGCTTGGCGACCGGGCCGGGCTTGGCGCGCATCACGTAGCTCTGCGTGGGCGTGACGAGCTTGTAGGTCGGGTTGGACTGGCCGCCCTTGAACATCTCGACCGTCAACGGACCCTGGAAGCCCTCGAGGTTCTTTTCGAGCCAGGCCGCGAGTGCGTCCGCGTCGAAGGTGTGCTGTTGGGACACCGCGCGGGTGCCAATGAAACTGGAGAAGTCCTGGCTCATGTCGATTCTTTTAGTTGTCTGCTACGGAGATTTGCATCAGCGCCGAGCGGTCCAGCACGACCAGTCCGGCCGGCTCGATCCGGATGGTGCCTTCGCGCTCCATCGTCTTGAGTTCCTGGTTGACCCGCTGGCGCGAGGCACCGAGCAGCTGCGCGAGCTCTTCCTGCGCCAGTTGCAGGCCGATGCGCGTCTGGCTGCCGTCGTCCAGGCTGGGCACGCCGTAGCTGCGCACCAGGTGGATGAGCTGCTTGGCCAGGCGTGCGCGCAAGGGCAGGGTGTTGAGGTCTTCCACCAGCCCGAACAGCGTGCGGATGCGGCGCGCCTGCAGCCGCATCAGCGCCTCGTACAGCTCGACGTGCGTGGCCAGGATCTTCTGGAAGTCGGCCCGCGCCACGCACAGCACGGTGGTGTCGCCGTGCGAGTACGTGTCGTGCGTGCGGCGTTCCCCGTCGAACATCGCCACGTCGCCGAACCAGATGCCCGGCTCGACGTAGGTCAGCGTCACCTGCTTGCCCGACACCGCGGTCGAGCTCACGCGCAACGCCCCCTTGGCACAGGCGATCCAGTGCTCGGGCGGGTCGCCGCGCGCAGCGAGCAGGTCGCCGTCCTTGTAGCGTTTGACAAAGGCGCATCGGAGGATGTCGTGCCGTAGTGATGGAGATAGGGAAGAAAACCAGCGACCACTGTTGATCGCTTCACGTTCTTCGATGGTAAGAATGGGGTCGTCCATGGTCTGTCCTCTCGGCGACTGAAAAGCTGTGGGGTGTCTCGGGAGCGACGCCGTCAGGCGTCACTCGTAGCGTGGCGATGTCTTGTCGAGGAACGCGGCAATGCCGATGCCCGCGTTCGCGTGGTGCAGGTTGCGCACGAAATGATCGCGCTCCTGCGACAGCTGCAAGGCCAGCGTGGCGCTGCGCGCGTCGCTCAGCAGCTCCTTGATGCTGGCCAGCGAATTGGGCGCGCGCGCATTCAGGCGCGTGGCCAGGGCCATCGCGCCGGACAGCGCCTGACCGCTGTCGGTGAGTTCGTTGACGAGGCCGAAGGCGTGCAGGCGCGCTGCCTCGATGCGCTCTCCGTTCATGAGCCATTCGCTTGCCAGCTGGCGCGGCAGCGCCTGCCCGAGGTGCCAGCTGAGGCCGCCGTCGGGCGAGAGCGCCACGTTGCTGTACGAGGCCGCGAACACGGCGTCGCGCGCGGCCACGACGAAGTCGCAGGCCAGCGCGAGCGAGAAGCCGGCGCCGGCCGCCGCGCCCTCGACGGCTGCAATCACCGGCTTGGGGAAGGTGCGGATCGAGTCGATCCAGTTGTGCAGGCCCTCGATGCTCTCGGCCTGCACCGAGCGGTCGAGCTGCCGGTTGGCCTGCAGCCGCTGCAGCGAGCCACCGGCGCAGAACCAGGCGCCTTCGCCCACGATGACGACGCTGCGGATCTCGTCGCTGCTCTCGGCGCCGTTCAGCGCCTCGATGCCGGCGGCGTAGATCTCGGGGCCCAGCGCATTGCGCTGGGTCGGGTTGACGATGGTCAGCACCATGGTGCTGCCTTCGCTGGTGCTCTTGAGTTCGGCGGTCATGGCGTGTGTGCCTGTTCGGTTGTCTGTGTGTTTATTCTTCTTCGTGCAGCAGGCTCAGGCCCAGTGCACCGCGGCGGCGCAGCCACGGGCTCGGGCGATAGCGCGGATCGCCATACACGGTCTGCAGGTTGAACAGCACTTCGAGCATGTTGGTCGGCCCGTAGAGGTTGCCCATGGCGAGCGGGCCGCGCGGGTAGCCCAGGCCCAGCTGCACCGCGGTCTCCAGGTCGGCCGGCGTGCACACGCGCTGCTGGCACATGTCGGCGGCGATGTTGACGATGGCGCCGACCACGCGCTGCGTGACGAAGCCGCCGCTGTCGCGGATCACGCTCACGGCCTTGCCGTCGCGAGCGAAGAGGGCGTGGGCGGCGTCGCGCACGTCGCGGCGCGTGGCCGGGTTGGTGGCCAGCACACGGCGCTTGGTGGCGGCGTCGTCGATCAGCATGTCGATGCCGACCGTGCGCGTGGCGTCCAGCCGTTCGACGGCCGCGACCGTCGTCACGTCGAAGCCCAGCGGCGCGACCAGGATGATCGACTGCGGTGCGGGGGCGCTGCCGCTGTCGATCTGCGCACCCAGCGTGTTCACCAGGCGCAGCAGCTCAGCCCGGCGCGCAGCGCGCGGCGACACCCAGACCGCGGGCGTGCCCTCGACCACGGGCGCCGGCGTTTCGGGCGTCTGCTGCATCACGCCGTTGTCGTAGCGGTAGAAACCTTCGCCGGTCTTGCGGCCCAGCGCGCCGGCGGCCAGGCGCTGCGCGGTGATCACGCTCGGGCGGAAGCGCGGCTCTTCGAAGTACTGGTGGTAGATCGACTCCATCACCGGGTGCGACACGTCGAGTGCCGTCAGGTCCAGCAGCTCGAACGGGCCGAGGCGAAAGCCGGCCTGGTCCTTCAGGATGCGGTCGATGGTCGCGAAGTCGGCCACGCCTTCGCCCACGATGCGCAGCGCCTCGGTGCCGTAGCCGCGGCCCGCGTGGTTGACGATGAAGCCGGGCGTGTCCTGCGCCTGCACGGCACTGTGGCCCATCTGCGCGGCATAGCCCGCCAGCTGCCGGCAGACCTCGGGCGAGGTCTTGAAACCGGCTACCACCTCGACCACCTTCATCAGCGGCACGGGGTTGAAGAAGTGAAAGCCCGCAAAGCGCGCGGGATGCTGCAGGCCGGCTGCAATGGCCGTCACCGACAGCGACGAGGTGTTGGTGACCAGTGTCGCGGTGGGCGCGACCACGTCTTCGAGCTCGCGGAACAGCGTGCGCTTGACCTCGAGGTTCTCGACCACGGCCTCGACCACGAGGTCGCAGCCCGCGAGCGCCTGCATGGCGTCGACCGCCTTCACACGGGCGACATACGCGTCGCGCGTGGGGGCGTCGATCTTGCCCTTCTCGTGCAGCTTGTTCCATTGGGCGGCGAGGGCTTCGCGGCCGCGTTCGGCGGCGCCCGCAAAGCTGTCGAGCAGCAGCACTTCGCTGCCGGCCTGGGCGGCGATCTGCGCGATGCCGCGCCCCATGGCGCCGGCGCCGATCACGCCGATTCGGGGGTAGTTCACTGTCATGGGATCAAGGTTCTCATGGGTTGGTGGGTGTCCGGGCGGCCGTGCCGGCGCGGGTGCGCGACACGGACGAAAGCTCCGATTTTGCAATCTCGCGGGAGGCCCGCGCCCCGGGGTGTTACGCGGGGCATCGGAATCAGGCCGGGCGGCGGCTGCGGTCGATGGCGATGCTCAGGCCCATGGCCAGCAGCATCAGCGCGAAACCGACCCGACTCATCCACTCGGTGGCGTCGTTCGCCAGCAGCCAGCCGCCGAGCGCCGCGCCCAGGGCCTGGCCGATGTAGATGCCCGAGCTGTTGAGCGCCACCGAGCCCGGCGCCAGGGCAGGCGCCAGCCCCACCAGCCGCGCCTGCTGCGAGGAATTGGTGGCAAAGCAGCCCAGGCCCCAGGGCACGAGCACCACCGCGAGCCACGCCAGCGTGCTGGCCAGCGGCCACAGCAGCAGGCTCAGCGCGATCAGCCCAGTCGTGAGCAGCACCATGCGTCCGGCACCGACGCGGTCGATGTAGCGGCTCACGACCATGTTGCCCAGCAGCCCGAAGGCGCCGAACAGTGCCCACATCAGGCTCAGCGTGTTGGCGTCGGCGCCGAAGCCTTGCTTGAGCAGCGGACCGAAGTAGCTGAACAGCACGAACTGGCCGACGCCCTGCAGTGCCGTGACCGACACGATGCCCATCAGCACCGGGCTGCGCAGCACGCGTGACCAGGCGGCGGCCGTGAGCGCGGCGGGACGGATGCCGTTGGGCAGCGTAAGCCAGACCGAAGCGGCGCTCACGACGCTGAGCGCCGCGATGACCATGAAGGCCATGCGCCAGCCCAGGTGGCCGCCGATCAGCGCGCCGATCGGCAGGCCCAGCACCGAGGCCACCGACCAGCCGAGGAAGACGAAGGTCACGGCGCGCCCGCGCTGCTCGGGCGGCACCAGCATGCCGGCACAGGCCGCAGCTTGTGGCGTGAAGATGGCGGGAGCGATCACCGTGAGCATGCGCACCGGCAGCAGCGCGCCGAAGCTGGGCATGAGCGCCGCAACCACGTGCCACGCCGCGTACCAGAGCAGGGTGAGCGCCAGCAGCTTGCGGCGGTCCCAGCCTGCGACCGCGGCGGCCAGCAGCGGGGCGCCCAGGCACATCACGAAAGCGGCTGCAGTGATCAGCTGGCCCGCCGTGGCGACCTTGATCGCCAGCGAGACGCTGATCTCATTGAGCGTGCCGGGCACGACCATCACGCCCGTGCCGATCACAAAATTGCCGGCCAGCAGCGCCCAGAGCGCGCCTCGCTGCGGCGCGGGCCGGCTCATGCGCTCACCGCCGGACCTGCAGCGCGCCGGGGTTCACGATGTTCGTGGGGTTGCCCTTGATGAAGCTCACGACGTTGTCGAACGCCTGGCCGAAGTAGCTCTCGTAGCTTTCCTGCTCGACATAGCCGATGTGCGGCGTGCAGATGCAGTTCTCGAGACGCAGCAGCGCATGGCCCTGCAGCGGCGGCTCGCTCTCGAACACGTCGATGGCGGCGAGCCCGGGGCGCCCGCGGTTGAGCGCGGCCAGCAGGGCATCGGCCTCCACCAGCTCGGCGCGCGAGGTGTTGACGAACAGCGCCGTTGGCTTCATGCGGGAGAGGTCTTCGAGCTTGACGAGGCCCTGGGTTTCCTCGTTGAGCCGCAAGTGCACCGACAGAACGTCAGCCGCAGCAAAGAATTCGTGGCGGTTCTGCGCCACCTGGAAGCCGTCGGAGCGCGCCTTGGCGCAGCTGGCCTCGCGGCCCCAGATCACAACCTGCATGCCGAAGGCCTGTCCGTAGCGCGCCACCAACTGGCCAATGCGCCCGTAACCCCAGATGCACAGCGTCTTGCCTTTGAGCACCGAACCCACGCCGAAATTCGGCGGCATCGATGCCGACTTGAGGCCCGACTGCTGCCAGGCCCCGTGCTTGAGGTTGCTGATGTACTGCGGCAGGCGGCGCATGGCCGCCATGATCAGCGCCCAGGTGAGTTCGGCGGGCGCTTGCGGGGAGCCCGAGCCTTCGGCCACCGCCACACCGCGTTCGGTGCAGGCCGCGACGTCGATGTGGCCGCCGACGCGGCCGGTTTGGGAAATCAGCTTGAGCTTGGGCAGCTTCTCAATCAGTTGGCGGGAGATCTGGCTGCGCTCGCGGATGAGCACGATGACGTCCGCATCTTTCAGGCGAACCGACAGTTGACCGATGCCCTTGACCGTGTTGGTGTAGACCTTGGCGGCGTACGCGTCCAGCTTGGCAGCGCACTGCAGCTTGCGCACGGCGTCCTGGTAATCGTCGAGGATCACAATGTTCATGGCATGCCATTGTGCCTCGCAGCATTGGCAGGTCGCACGTGTGAACGTTTGGATACCCCGCACCAGATGGCACTTTGAGGGCCTGTTCCAGACCATTGTGTGTGAATCCACCGTGCGCCTGCGAGGCGCGCAGGCACGGCAGGCTCGCTCGCACCTTCTCAGTGCAGGTGGCTGGGGCGGGGCGTGCCGCTCCCGCTTTCAGCGGCTTCCAGCGCGGCGAGCCGGTCGAGCTCGGCGCACACGTCGGCCATGCGGCCGGAGATCACGACCCGGTTGGCGCAGCCGCGCTGCGTGCCTTGCCGGTCGACCACGCGGACCACACGCAGCGGACGGGCAGGCGTTGCGGCCGCAGATGGCGACGTTGCCGGTGTGGGGCTTCCTGCGGCGCGCGCCGTGCAGGCCGGGCGCACAGCCACGTAGCGCAGGCCGGCTGCAGCGTCGCTGCTGTCACCGCGCGGCGAGCGGCGGACGGGCATCCAGCGGATGGCCAACGATTGCAGGGGCGACCAGAAGTCGGCGATGGCGAGGAGGGCGATTCCCATGTGAACTCCAAAAAAGTATGAGGTTGAACACAGGCAGGATTTCTTGAATCGGCCGCAACAGGGTGATGGCAACTTCGCGCCATACGCCCGCCACCTGTCGCGGCCGGATGAGGTGCTTGCTGCTGACGCAGCAGGCCTGAGGCTTACATCAGCATGGTGTTGCGGATGAGGCCGACCGCAAGGCCTTCGATTTCGAAGGGCTCGCCGGGCTGGACGATGATGGTCGGATAGTCGGGGTTCTCGGCGTGCAGCTCAATCACCTGCTTGTTGCGCTTCAGGCGCTTCACGGTGACTTCTTCACCAAGGCGCGCCACCACGATCTGGCCGTTGCGCGCTTCCTTGGTGGCCTGCACGGCGAGCAGGTCGCCGTCCATGATGCCGGCGTCGCGCATCGACATGCCTCGCACCTTGAGCAGGTAGTCGGGCTGGCGCTGGAACAGCGTGTTCTCGACGTAGTAGGTCTGGTCGACGTGCTCTTGCGCGAGGATGGGCGAACCCGCCGCCACACGGCCGATGAGCGGCAGCGCGAGCTGGGCCATGCCGGGCAGCGAGAGCGAGAACTGGTTGCCTTCGCGATGGCGCGTTTCGTGGAGCGAACGCAGCGCATCGCCCTTGAGGCGGATGCCGCGCGACGTGCCGCTGACGAGTTCGATGACGCCCTTGCGGGCCAGGGCCTGCAGGTGCTCTTCGGCGGCATTGGCCGACTTGAAGCCCAGCTCGTTGGCGATTTCGGCGCGCGTGGGCGGCGCACCGGTGCGTGCGATGGCGGCCTGGATCAGGTCCAGGATCTGCTGCTGGCGGGCGGTAAGCTTCACTGCGAACTGCATAGTGTTTCCTTGCGGCACTGGCTAGATATCCAGTACCTGTATTTTTAACCAGTTTTCAAAAGTTGACAAGCCATGACTCATTCCTCTTTGTCCCAGACGCGCCGCGTGGTGGTGCTGGGCACCGGTGGCACCATTGCCGGCAAGGCCGCCAGCAGCGGCGACAACATCGGTTACACGGCGGGGCAGGTGAGCGTGGCGGACCTGCTGGGCGGCATCGAGGCACCGTCCGGCGTGACGCTGGTGGCGGAGCAGGTCGCGCAGCTCGACAGCAAGGACATGGATGCCGACACCTGGCACCAACTGGCCACGCGCTGCACCCACTGGCTGGCCCAGCCCGACGTCGCGGGCGTCGTGGTCACGCACGGCACCGACACGCTGGAGGAAACGGCCTTCTTCCTGCATGCGGTGCTGGCGCCCGCCAAGCCGGTGGTGCTGACGTGCGCGATGCGTCCGGCGACGGCGCTGTCGCCCGATGGTCCGCAGAACGTGCGCGACGCGCTCGTAGTGGCTTCGACGCCAGGCGCGCAGGGTGTGTCGGTGGTCTGCGCGGGCACGATCCACGGCGGCCTTGATGTGCAGAAGGTGCACACGTATCGCCTCGATGCCTTCGCGTCGGGCGACGCGGGGCCGATCGGCTATGTGGAAGAGGGTGAGGTGCGGCGCGTGCGCGCGTGGCCGCAGGGAGCGCCGATGGATGCGGCACGGCTGGAGGCGGTGTCGAAGCCGTGGCCTCGCGTCGAGATCGTCATGAGCCACGCGGGCGCGAGCGGCGCGATCGTCGAAGCGTTGCTGCTTCCATTGGCTGAACCCTTGCGTGGGCTGGTCGTGGCCGCAACCGGCAACGGCACCGTGCACCACGCATTAGAAGCCGCAGCGCTCAAGGCGCAAGGCGCCGGCGTGGCGGTGCTGCGCGCCACGCGTTGCACGAACGGACGCATCCTGCCAAAACCCGGTGACCCGCTGCGGGACGCGGGCGCACTCACGCCGGTGAAGGCGCGGGTCGCGCTGGTGCTGGAACTCTTGGGAGTGACCGCCCTGCCGGAGTCGGAGGGCGGCTAAGAGAGACGCTGGCGGATCAGCTGTTCAGTGCGGCGAGCGCACGTTGCGTGATCTCGTCGACCGTGCCCACGCCCTGGATGGCGCGGTACTTCGGCGCGGCGGCCGGATCGGCCTTGGCCCAGGCCGAGTAATAGTCGACCAGCGGACGGGTTTGCTGGCTGTAGACGTCGAGCCGCTTGCGCACCGTCTCTTCCTTGTCGTCTTCGCGCTGGATCAGCTCTTCGCCGGTCACGTCGTCCTTGCCTTCCACCTTCGGCGGATTGAACTTGACGTGGTAGGTGCGGCCCGATGCCGGGTGCGACCGGCGGCCGCTCATGCGTTCGATGATGTCGCCGAAGGGCACGTCGATCTCGAGCACGTAGTCAAGCTTCACGCCGGCTGCCTTCATGGCGTCGGCCTGGGGAATGGTGCGCGGGAAGCCGTCGAACAGGAAACCGCCGTTGCAGTCGGGCTGCGCGATGCGTTCCTTCACGAGATTGATGATCAGGTCGTCGCTGACCAGCGCGCCCGAATCCATGATCGTCTTGGCCTGCAACCCGAGGGGGGTGCCTGCCTTGACGGCGGCGCGCAACATGTCGCCTGTAGAGATTTGGGGGATGCCGTATTTCTGGCAGATGAAGGTCGCTTGCGTGCCTTTGCCTGCTCCGGGCGCGCCCAGCAAAATAAGTCTCATGGTGTCCTCGGAAGGTTCTTAGATTTTGTGTCGCGCCCCATGCGCGCCCTCAGGCGCGCCGAGGCGGAATTGCATCGAGGATAGCATGCGTCCCCGTGACAAATTGCCGCCGTCTCCCTCGGGGCGGCCTGCAGCTCACGCGGGCGAGCCGGCCGCAAAGACGGCACGCACGCGCGCCAGGTCTTCGGGCGTGTCGATCCCGGGACCCGGTGCCACATCGCTCACATGCACCGCGATGCGGTGTCCGTGCCACAGCGCGCGCAACTGTTCGAGCGCCTCGGTGGCTTCGACAGGGGCGGGTGACAGCAATGGAAATTGCCGCACGAAGCCTGCGCGATAGGCGTAGATGCCGATGTGGCGCAGCGGTGCGGAGTTGGGCAGCACCGACGGCGCCGCACCACCCGACGAGCCGTCGCGCCACCAGGGGATCGGCGCGCGGCTGAAGTACAGCGCATGGCCCTGGGCGTCGAGCACGGCCTTCACCACGTTCGGATTCATGAAGTCGGCCAGCGAGTCGATCGCGTGGACGGCGGTGCTCATCGCGGCTTGCGGGCGCGCGGCCAGCGTGGCGGCGACGGCGTCGATCAGCGCGGGGTCGATCAGCGGCTCGTCGCCCTGCACGTTGACGACGATCGCGTCACCGTCGAGACCGAGCTGTTCGCAGGCTTCGGCCAGCCGGTCGGTGCCGCTGGGGTGGTCCTGTCGGGTGAGCAGGGCCTCGATGCCGTGCGCCTTGCAGGCGTCGATGATGGAAGCGTCATCGCCGGCCACCACCACGCGAAGGGCGCCGGACTGGCGAGCACGTTGCGCCACGCGCACGACCATCGGCAGGCCGGCAATGTCGGCCAGCGGTTTGTTGGGAAGTCGCGTCGAAGCCAGCCGGGCTGGCACCAGAACGGTGAAGCTCACAGGCCCAGCTCTTCGTCGGACAGCGTGCGGGCCTCGTTTTCTAGCAGCACCGGGATGCCGTCGCGGACCGGATAGGCAAGGCGCGCGCTGCGCGAGCAGAGTTCCTGCTTTTCGGCATTCCAGGTCAGCGGGCCCTTGGTGACGGGGCAGACGAGCAGTTCAAGCAGCTTGGTATCCATCGAGCGATGATAGCTTTGCGTCGAGGGCGGCGAAGAACGCCGGCGAGGGTTCGAAGTGCAGCGGCACGGCGAGCGCGTCGGGCGCATGCTGCCAGAGCTTGACGGCGTCTTTTTCCGTACAGATTAGGGGCAGGGCGGGACCGGCCGGACGTTGCCAGCCGGTGAAGTCGTGGTGATCGGGCAGTGCGAAGGTGTCCGCGAGCGTCAGGCCGCGTGCACGCAGCATCGTGAAGAAGGCCTCCGGCCGCGCGATGGCGGCGAGCGCGATCACGGGCTGGCCGGCGAGCGTCTCGAGCGGGATGCGTCGGCCATCCTTCGCGAGGGCGTACGGCGCCAGCTCGCGGATGGCGGTGTAGCCGCCAGTGAAAGCGGGCCGTTCGCCGCTGTGCAACAGCAGGTCGCAGGGGCGCGGCCAGGGTTCGCGCAGGGGGCCGGCGGGCAGCAGCCAGCCGTTGCCGACACCGCGATCGTCGAACACGCAGATCTCGATGTCGCGCGCCAGCGCCAGATGCTGCAGGCCGTCGTCGCTGACGATGACCTGCGTGGCCGGATGCCGTTCGAGCAGAGCGCGCGCGGCCTCGATGCGCTGCCGGGCCACGAAGACCGGCGCGCCAGTCGCATGGTGGATCAGCGCGGGCTCGTCGCCAACGTCCTGCGGATCGCAGTCGGCCTGGACTTCACGGCAGTCATCAGTGCGCCGGCCGTAGCCGCGCGACACCACACCCACCCGCAGGCCACGCGCCTGAAGGTGGCGCACGACCGCCATCACGACCGGTGTCTTGCCGGCCCCGCCCGCGACCACATTGCCGACCACAATCACGGGAACCGGCACGCGTCCGGTCTTCTGCCATCCCCAGCGATAGAAGGCGCGTCGCAGCGCGAAAAGGGCGCCGTAGATCAGCGACAGTGGCCACAACAGGCAGGCCAGCGCACCGCGGCACAGCCAGGCATCCTGCAGCCGCGCGCCAGTCGACACTCAGTGACCGCCCTGGGCCGTCGACTGGGCGGCGAAGGTGATCTGCATCAGGCCGGCGCGGCGCGCGGCCTCCATCACCGTCACCACGGCCTGGTGCGGGCTGGCGGCATCGGCGCTGATGATCACGACGCTGTCCTTGCCACCGGCGGCGGCGGCGCCGAGTGCAGCGGCCACGGTGTCGACGCTGCGGTCCGCCAGCGGCGACTTGTTGATCACGTAGCGGCCGTCGGCCGACACTGCCACGATCACCTCTTTCGGGTAGTCGCGCTGGGCGTCGACGTCCGCCGTCGGCAGCCGCAGCTGCATCTCGGTGAACTTGCTGTAGGTGGTCGACAGCATCAGGAAGATCAGCACGACCAGCAGCACGTCGATGAACGGGATCAGGTTGATCTCCGGTTCGTCGCGCGCGCCGTGGCGAAACTGCATGCGGCCCCGCGTGCTCATTTGCGCAGGGCGTTCAGGTGGCGGGCGAAGCGCTCGCCTGAGAGTTCGAGGTTCAGCAGGTACTCGTCGACGCGGCTGCGGAAGTAGCGCCAGAAGATCAGCGTCGGAATGGCCACGATCAGGCCGAAGGCCGTGTTGTAGAGCGCGATCGAGATGCCGTGCGCCAGCTGCGCCGGGTTGCCCGAGCCGACGGCACCGCTGCCAGGCGACTGCGAGCCGAAGATCTCGATCATGCCGATCACCGTGCCCAGCAGGCCGAGCAGCGGCGCGGCCGAGGCGATGGTGGCCAGCGCCGGCAGGTAGCGCTCCAGCTTGTGCGCCACGGTGCGGCCCGAGGCCTCCATGGCGGCGCGCAGGTCTTCTTCGGTGCAGCGAGGGTTGGCGTTCAGCGCGCGCAGGCCGGCGGCCAGCACCTGGCCGAGCATCGAGTTGCTTTCCAGTTTGGTCACGACATCGGGGCCGGGAACCGCGCCGCGTGACACGGTGATGGTCTCGTCCAGCAGCTTCGGCGGCAGGACCTTGGTGGTCTTCAGGCTGGTGAATCGTTCAATGACCAGCGCGAGTGCGATGACCGAACAGGCGAGCAATGGCCAGATTGGCCAGCCCGCGGCAACAATGATGGAAAACAAGAAAATCCTCCGGCCCGTAGACTGCAAATGCGCGGCGATTATCCACCGAGCCAACCATCGGCTCGCGGCTTGTTTGCATGTCGGCAAAGACGCACAGATTCTGTGGATAACTTTGTGATTAACCCGTGGCGCAATGTCTCCGAACCCGCATGGGACGGGCTTTTCGCTAGATCGATTGAATTTTGAGCAGCACTTTTTTTAATGAAATCAACAGCTTGCACGAGAACTCGTGCATCTGTTCCAGCATGCCCTTTCAAAGCAGGGAACACAGCACCCGTTGTGGAAGAGTGGCAATCGGCGGCGGAGCGGCACCATGAGCGTCAGGGAGCCGAATGCGGCGCTCGGGCCGCGTGTGTGGGCCGTGGGCGCGTTGTGCCGCGCGGTGGCCGATGCGCTCGACGCGCGCTTCAATCCAGTTTCGGTGCGTGGGGAAATCTCGGGGTTTTCGCGCGCATCGAGCGGTCACTGCTATTTCTCGCTCAAGGACGAATCCGGCCAGCTGCGCTGCGCGATGTTCCGCCGCGCGGCCGGCCTGCTCGACTTCACGCCGCGTGACGGTGATCAGGTCGAGGTGCGTGGCCGCCTGGCGGTGTACGAGCCGCGCGGCGACCTCCAGTTGGTGGCCGAAAGCCTGCGCCGCGCGGGGCAGGGCGCGCTGTTCGAGCAGTTCCTGCAGCGCAAGGCGCGCCTCGAAGCCGAGGGCCTGTTCGATCCGGCACGCAAGCGCGCGCTGCCGTCCATGCCGCGTGCCGTGGGCGTCGTCACCTCGCTGGGCGCCGCGGCACTGCACGACGTCGTGACCGCGCTGCGGCGGCGCGTGCCCCATATTCCCGTGGTGCTGGCCCCAGCGGCAGTGCAGGGCGCCAACGCGCCGGCTGAACTGGTGCGCGCCTTGCAGTCGCTCTACGCGCTGGCGCCGGCCGTCGACGTGATCCTGCTGGTGCGCGGGGGTGGCTCGATCGAGGACCTCTGGGCCTTCAACGACGAAACGCTGGCGCGCACCATCGTGCAGAGTCCCGTGCCGGTGATCAGCGGCGTGGGGCACGAAACCGATTTCACCATCGCCGACTTCTGCGCCGACCTGCGCGCGCCGACGCCGACGGCCGCCGCGGAACTCGTCAGCGCGCCGCGCGACCTGTGGCTCGGCGCGCTCGACCTGCTCGACGAACGGCTGGGCGACGCGCTCGGCGCACGCCTGGACGTACTGGGGCAGCGACTCGATCAAGCGGCGGGGCGTCTTGGCCGGCCGTCGAACCTGGTGGCTCGCCAGCAGATTCGCCTCGCCCACCATGCGCAGCGCCTGCACTTCGCGGTGCTGTCTCGACGGGAGCGCCTGACGCAGGTGCCGCGATCGATCGCGGCCGACTTCTCTTCGAAATTCGACCGTGCATTGGTGCAGCGGCGCGAACGCCTGGACCGCGTGGCGCTGCGCTTGCGGCTGCTCGATCCGGCGCTGGTGCTGCAGCGTGGCTACGCCTGGCTCACCGATGGCTCCGGCCGCGCGGTCATCAGTGCGAAAAAGCTTCATGCAGGCGATGCGGTCGTCGCGCGGCTCGCGGATGGCGAGGTCGACCTGACCGTGACGCATGGAGGGAACCACAACGGGAACACGTCCGACGCGTCTCCGAAAATTAGTTCCTAGAATCCTTCATTCCCCACAACCAACCCACGAGAAAAACCATGGAACATGTGCTCCCACCCCTGCCGTACGCCATCGACGCACTGGCGCCCGAGTATTCGCAGGAAACCCTCGAGTACCACCACGGCAAGCACCACAACGCCTACGTGGTGAACCTGAACAACCTGCAAAAGGGCACCGAGTTTGAAGCGATGACGCTCGAGGAGATCGTCAAGAAGTCCAGCGGCGGCATCTACAACAACGCCGCCCAGATCTGGAACCACACCTTCTTCTGGAACTGCATGAAGCCCCAAGGCGGCGGCGCA
>NZ_LMEV01000017.1:651207-1567555 GCF_001426505.1 Variovorax sp. Root473 | reverse complement strand
CGGCGCCGCCGGCACGCCGCTGACCACCGCCGACACCGCGCTGCTGACGGTGGACGTGTGGGAACACGCGTACTACATCGACTACCGCAACCTGCGTCCGAAGTTTGTCGAGACCTTCCTGGCCAAGCTGGTCAACTGGGACTTTGCGGCCAAGAATTTCGGCTGAAGCCGGACCTGGCGCTCGCCATGAAAAAAGCCGACCTTTGGGTCGGCTTTTTTACGCGCGCCGAATTGCTCAGCGTTTGGCGGCCGAGAAGAGCTCGCCGCCCAGCTTGGCGCCTTTCTTGATGTTCTTCTTGGCGAACCAGCCCTGGTTCATTTCGAGTACATAGCGCACCGGCTCTTCGGAGCAATGCGAGTTCTCGGTCATCGGCTGCATGTCGACCAGGTTGACGATGCGGCCATCGTCGGCCACGAAGGCAGCGGTCAGCGGCAACAGGGTGTTGCGCATCCAGAAGCACTGCGTGGCCGGCTGCTCGAACACGAAGATCATGCCCTCGGCCTGCGGCATCGTCTTGCGGAACATGAGGCCGATCTCGCGTTCGCGAGGCGATTGCGCCACCTGCGCGTCGATCTTGTAGAGGCCGACCGACAACTGCGTGCGTGCCAGATCGGTTTGGGGTTGCGGTTGGATTTGCTGCTGCGCGTGGGCCGGCGCCAGGAAGGACGCGGACACCAGAAGCAGCGCGGCAAGACGCTGGAACATCGGATGACTCTTTCGGGGGCGCCACACACAGGGTAGGCCCGTGACCAATAAAAATGCCCGCTGAAGCGGGCATTGCCGGGAGCTTGAAAGCTTACACCTTCTTGGCAGCAGCCGCGTGGGCTTTGGAGACGTGACGCACCTTGTGCTTCTTGACCGTGTGCTTGGCCTTCGCCTTGTGGACGGCGGGGGCAGCCGGCGCGGCAACTGCGGGGGCGGCGGCTTGCGCAAATGCACCGGCTGTGAAGAGGCCGGCGACCAGGGCTGCGATCAGCTTGTTCATGAGAAATCCTTTGAGATATGTTGATATGGATCACCTCCCTGCGGAAGGCTTCCATTCAACGGACCCCAGGAACCCCGGTTGACAGCGACTGAGCAAAACTGCAAACGAAAAAAAGCGCTCCGGAGAGCGCTTTTCTTGGGGGACTGACCAGCTTACTTGCTGCCGGCCATGTCGGGCGTGCCGCCCTGGGTGGCCTTGCGCTTCACGCTGCCATCCTTGTTGCGACGACGATCGTCGCGGGTCTTGGCGCGCTTTTCGCCAGCAACGCCAGCCTTGTCAGCGCCGAAGGTGCCGCCTTCGGGCGTCTTGGCGATGTCGCCAGCAGCGGGAGCCACTTGGCCAGCGGGCTTGGCTTCCTTCTTGGCTTCAGCGCGAGCTTGCGGCTTGCTGTTGGTCGCGTTGCCTTGTTCGGGCGTGGTGCCGGCCGGGTTCTGGGCGTACGCGCCAGCGGCGAACAGGCCAGCGATCATGACTGCGAGAAGTTTGCTCATTGATGATTCCTCTATCGAGAATTGGTTGGAAACGCCTCCCGGCGAGCAGAAGGTCAGCCAGTAACGGGCTTTATTGCCCGACGGTTGACAATTGTTCGCTGATGGGTTGCGTCTAAAATGTACAGCGATTTGTTAGCGCGCTGTACAGCGATTCTCCCTCGCTGTCTGTATTCGCAGACAGTCGTTCGAATTACGTCATTTCCCGGAGTCAAGCCCCTCATGTCCAGCTATCAGCACATCAAAGTCCCGACCGAAGGTCAGAAGATCACGGTCAATGCAGACAATTCGCTTAATGTGCCGGATCAGCCGATCATTCCGTTCATCGAAGGCGATGGCACGGGGTTGGACATCACGCCGGTGATGCTCAAGGTGGTGGATGCCGCAGTGGCAAAGGCCTACGGCGGCAAGAAGAAAATCCACTGGATGGAGGTCTATGCCGGCGAAAAGTCGACCAAGGTCTACGGCCCGGACGTCTGGCTCCCCGAGGAAACCCTGCATGCGGTGCGCGACTACGTGGTGTCCATCAAGGGCCCGCTGACCACGCCTGTCGGCGGCGGCATCCGCTCGCTGAACGTCGCGCTGCGCCAGGAACTCGACCTGTACGTCTGCCTGCGCCCCATCCAGTATTTTGAAGGCGTGCCCAGCCCGGTGCGCGAACCGCACAAGACCAACATGGTCATCTTCCGCGAGAACTCGGAAGACATCTACGCCGGCATCGAGTTCGAAGCCGAGAGCGACAAGGCCAAGAAGCTCATCAAGTTCCTGCAGGACGAAATGGGCGTCAAGAAGATCCGTTTCCCCAACACCTCGGGCATCGGTGTCAAGCCCGTCTCGCGCGAAGGCACCGAGCGCCTCGTGCGCAAAGCGTTCCAGTACGCCATCGACAACGACAAGCCGAGTGTGACCCTGGTCCACAAGGGCAACATCATGAAGTTCACCGAAGGGGGCTTCCGTGACTGGGGCTACAACCTGGCCGCCAAGGAATTCGGCGCCGAGCTGATTGACGGCGGCCCGTGGATGAAGTTCAAGAACCCTCGCACGGGCAAGGAAATCACGGTCAAGGACAGCATTGCCGACGCGTTCCTGCAGCAGATCCTGCTGCGCCCCGCCGAGTACAGCGTGATTGCCACCCTGAACCTCAACGGCGACTACGTGTCCGACGCGCTGGCCGCACAGGTCGGCGGCATCGGCATCGCCCCGGGCGCGAACCTGAGCGACACCGTCGCCATGTTCGAGGCCACGCACGGCACCGCGCCCAAGTACGCCGGCAAGGACTATGTGAACCCCGGTTCCGAGATCCTGTCCGCCGAAATGATGCTGCGCCACATGGGCTGGACCGAAGCAGCAGACCTGATCATCAGCGCCATGGAAAAATCGATTGCCAGCAAGAAGGTCACCTATGATTTCGCACGCCTGATGGACGGCGCGACGCAGGTGAGCTGCTCGGGCTTTGGCCAGGTCATGATCGACAATATGTAATTGCAATCGCTGACGTTGAGAAACGTCACGCTTCTGCCAAGCCTTCGAGCTCCCGAAAGGACCCGAGGGCTTTTTCTTGCCTTCAGTGGTTTCCATGTCGTTGGTGAATGACCTCTTGTGCCATCTGAACGCAAGGAGCGGCAGACAAACATCACAAATCAATCGGCTGCTTGGTCGTTTACCGATTGGTAGAAACCGTGCTGTGGTCGCCTTGCCAGAATCGTGCCCATTCAAAGAAGCATGAGGATGCAAAGTGGGGACGAAGAATGCACACGCCCGCCCCGCACCACAGGGGCCGCAGACGATTCGATTGACCAAAGCGCACGCGCTCTACGAGAGGAGCACTGCTCAACAAGTGTCAGGCGACACGACAAACTGCCCCCCTGGCCATGGCGAAGTGCTGGTAGCTGGAAATCGATGCCTTGCCGCTCGGCCCACCTGTCGACCTGAGGGCGTGGCGGGTCAGCGCACCGGTCTGCGGCTCGACCCCCGGGTAAATTCTGCAAATCTGCGAAAAAAGACCCGCAATCTGCCGGTTTTTTACGTCGGTCTTCTGATGTCGTACACGACGCATGCCCCTTGATTTGTCGAATAGGCGTCACCAAGTCTGCTGGTGTCGGCACGGTGCTTGCACGCTCTATAGAATCTTTTTCATGGCAACGAGAATTCCCCAAACTCCCAACACCCCGCCGGCGCAGAAACCGGCGGGCGACGACGGAGATTCGGTCGTTCTGGAGCGCCGCCCGCAGAAAACGGCACCGCCCCAGATGTACCAGGTCGTCATGCTGAACGACGACTACACGCCGATGGAGTTCGTGATCGTCGTCCTGCAGGAATACTTCAGCAAGGACCGAGAAACCGCGACCCAGATCATGCTCAAGATCCACCTCGATGGCCGCGGTGTCTGTGGGGTCTATTCCCGCGACATGGCGGCCACCAAGGTCAATCAGGTGATGGAAGCCGCGCAGCAGGCTGGGCACCCGCTGCAATGTGTCAGCGAACCGGTCGCGTGAACCAGTTGAATTGCACGCGCTCCAACCCATCTGAGAACTTATTTACAGCAAGGCAAAAGGAAATCACATGATTGCCCAGGAACTGGAAGTCAGCTTGCACATGGCCTTCGTCGAGGCCCGGCAGCAACGCCACGAGTTCATCACCGTGGAACATCTGCTGCTCGCTTTGCTGGACAACCCGAGCGCCGCAGAGGTTCTGCGCGCCTGCTCGGCGAACGTCGACGACCTGCGGGCGTCGCTCACCAACTTCATCAAGGACAACACGCCGCAGGTGGCGGGCTCCGACGATGTCGACACCCAGCCCACCCTGGGTTTCCAGCGCGTGATCCAGCGCGCCATCATGCACGTGCAGTCCACCGGCAACGGCAAGAAGGAAGTCACCGGCGCCAATGTGCTGGTCGCGATCTTCGGTGAGAAGGATTCGCACGCCGTGTACTACCTGCACCAGCAGGGCGTCACCCGCCTGGACGTGGTCAATTTCATTGCCCACGGCATCAAGAAGAGCGATCCGCCGGAAGCCGTCAAGGGCAGCAGCGAAGCCCCTCAAGGTGAAGGCGAGGAGGGCGGCGGCGAACGCAACGAGAAGGCCTCGCCGCTCGAGCAGTTCACCCAGAACCTCAACCAGATGGCCAAGGACGGCAAGATCGATCCGCTGATCGGCCGCGAGTACGAGGTCGAACGCGTCATCCAGATCCTGTGCCGCCGGCGCAAGAACAACCCGCTGCTGGTGGGTGAGGCCGGCGTGGGCAAGACCGCCATTGCCGAGGGCCTCGCATGGCGCATCACGCAGGGCGACGTGCCGGAAATCCTGGCCGAATCGCAGGTGTTCTCGCTCGACATGGGCGCGCTGCTGGCCGGCACCAAGTACCGCGGCGACTTCGAACAGCGCCTGAAGGGCGTGCTGAAGTCGCTCAAGGACAAGCCGAACGCCATCCTGTTCATCGACGAAATCCACACCCTGATTGGTGCGGGCGCAGCCTCGGGCGGCACGCTCGACGCGTCGAATCTGCTCAAGCCGGCGCTCTCCAGCGGCCAGCTCAAGTGCATCGGCGCCACCACCTTCACGGAATACCGCGGCATCTTCGAAAAGGACGCGGCCCTGTCGCGTCGTTTCCAGAAGGTCGACGTGGTCGAGCCGTCGGTGCAGGAAACCGTCGACATCCTCAAGGGCCTGAAGTCGCGCTTCGAGGAACACCATGGCGTGAAGTACGCCGTGGCCGCCTTGCAGGCCGCGGCCGAGCTCAGCGCCAAGTACATCAATGACCGTCACCTGCCCGACAAGGCGATCGACGTCATCGACGAGGCCGGTGCTGCGCAGCGCATCCTGCCGCCGAGCAAGCGCAAGAAGACCATCAGCAAGACCGAGGTCGAGGAAATCGTCGCGAAGATCGCGCGCATTCCCCCGGCCAACGTCAGCAACGACGACCGCAGCAAGCTGCAGACGATCGAGCGCGACCTCAAGAGCGTGGTGTTCGGCCAGGACAAGGCCCTCGAAGTGCTGGCCTCCGCGGTCAAGATGGCGCGCTCGGGCCTGGGCAAGGGCGACAAGCCGATCGGCTCGTTCCTGTTCTCCGGCCCCACGGGTGTCGGCAAGACCGAAGCGGCGAAGCAGCTGGCCTACATCATGGGCATCGAGCTGATCCGCTTCGACATGTCGGAGTACATGGAGCGCCACGCGGTGAGCCGCCTGATCGGCGCGCCTCCGGGCTACGTCGGTTTCGACCAGGGCGGTCTGCTGACAGAGGCTGTCACGAAGAAGCCGCACGCGGTGCTGCTGCTCGACGAAATCGAGAAGGCGCACCCGGACATCTTCAACGTGCTGCTGCAGGTCATGGACCACGGCACGCTGACGGACAACAACGGGCGCAAGGCCGACTTCCGCAACGTCATCATCATCATGACGACGAACGCGGGTGCCGAGACCATGAACAAGGCGACCATCGGCTTCACGAACGCGCGGCAGGCCGGCGACGAAATGGGCGACATCAAGCGCCTGTTCACGCCTGAATTCCGCAACCGCCTGGACGCCATCGTCAACTTCAAGGCGCTCGACGAAAACGTCATCCTGCGTGTGGTCGACAAGTTCCTGCTGCAACTGGAAACCCAGCTCAGCGAGAAGAAGGTCGAGGTCACGTTCACCGACAAGCTGCGCAAGCACCTGGCGAAGAAGGGCTTCGATCCGCTGATGGGCGCACGTCCGATG
The DNA here is from genome assembly GCF_001426505.1 of Variovorax sp. Root473. GTDB lineage: Bacteria > Pseudomonadota > Gammaproteobacteria > Burkholderiales > Burkholderiaceae_C > Variovorax. The sequence goes on along the minus strand of NZ_LMEV01000017.1, from coordinate 1,561,383 downwards.
CAGCGTCTGATCCAGGACACGATCCGTCGTGCGCTGGCCGACGAGCTGCTGTTCGGTCGCCTCACCGACGGCGGTCGTCTCGAAGTCGACCTCGACGAGAAGGACGAAGTTCTGCTCGACATCCAGCCGATCCCGAAGAAGGAAGGCAAGTCGAAGCCTGAAGCCGAGGAAGCCGCCACGGGCTGATCGAACGCTGATTTCGCCTCTTCGAGGAACGAAGTCAAAGGCCGGTAGCATTCGCTGCCGGCCTTTTTCTTTGGGCCGGCCGAAAACACTCCGCCTTCATCCGCTTTCGCCTTGATCCTTCCCGAACTCAGCCACGAATGGAAAACCGGCCTCTCCCTGGCGTGGAGCGGCTACATCGCCGTGCTGTCGGTGTGGATCGTGATGCAGAAGCGGGCGCCGGTGTCCACCATGAGCTGGATCCTGTCGCTGGCGCTGCTGCCATTCGCGGGCTTCATCGTCTATTACTTCCTGGGGCCGCAGCGGCTGCGCAAGCAGCGGGTCAAGCGTTTGCGCAGTCGGGCGAGCGCGCATGCGCAGGCCGACCTGGCGCGGTTGCGGGACGCGTCGCAGCATGCGCCGCCGGCGCTGCAGCAGATGGCGCGGCTGGGTACGGCCGCCTGCGGGCTGCCGGTGTCGAGCGCCACGAACGTCGAGCTGCTGTCGGGCGGCGCGCGCACCTTCGACGCCATCTTCGAAGCCGTGCGCGCGGCGCGTGACCACATCCACCTCGAGTACTACATCTTCGAGCCCGATCGCATTGGCACTGCGCTGCGCGACCTGCTGATCGAACGCGCGCAGGCCGGCGTGACGGTGCGCCTGCTGATCGACGCGCTCGGCTCCAAGCGCATCGGCCGCAAGTTCATGGCGCCGATGCTGGCGGCGGGCGTGCAGGTGGCACTGTTCCACGACACCAAGATCGGCCGGCGCCTGCGCCCCGTGACCAACTACCGCACCCACCGCAAGATCGTGGTGTGCGACGGCCGCATCGGCTTCACCGGCGGCGTGAACATCACCGACGAGGAAGACAAGCGCACGAACCCCGAAGACGCATACCACGACGTGCACCTGCGCGTCGAAGGCAGCGTGGTGCGCTGGCTGCAGACCACCTTTCTCGAAGACTGGACCTACGCCACCGGCGACGACGTGCGCCGTCTCGACGACACCATGGACCTGCTGCTGCCGCGCGTGGATGCAGGCGACATTCCGGTGCAGGTCGTCACGAGCGGGCCCGACAACGCGCTCGAGGCCATCCACCGCATGCACGTCGAGGCGATCCATTCGGCCACGCAGCGCGCCTGGCTCACCACGCCGTATTTCGTGCCGGGCGAGCCCGCGATGATGGCGCTGACCAGCGCGGCGCTGCGCGGTGTCGACGTGCGGCTGCTCGTGCCACGCCGCAGCGACTCGGCCATCGTGAGTGCGGCGGCGCGCTCGTACTTCGACGAGCTGATCGCCGCGGGCGTCAAGGTCTGGGAGTACAAGGCGCGCATGCTGCACTCCAAGACGCTGGTGGTCGATGACCATTGCGCGATGATCGGCACCGCCAATTTCGACAACCGCAGCTTCCGGCTCAACTTCGAGGTCAGTGCCGTGGTCTACGGACCCGCGCTGACCCAGCCGCTGGCGGCGCAGTTCGAAACCGACCTGCACAGCTCCGCCGCCGTGCGCGCCAATCGGTCACAGACTTTCTGGCGACGCCTCGGCGATGCCATCGCGCGACTGTTTTCTCCCTTGCTCTGAATGAACCACACCTTTCTCTGGCACGACTACGAAACCTTTGGCGCGGTGCCGCGCCGTGACCGTCCCTCGCAGTTCGCGGCCATCCGCACCGACGCCGAACTCAACGAGGTCGGCGAGCCGCTGATGATCTATTGCAAGCCCGCGCCGGATTACCTGCCCAGCCCCGAGGCCTGCCTGATCACCGGGATCACGCCGCAGATCTGCCTGGAGCGCGGCATTCCCGAGCACGCGTTCGCTGCGCAGATCGAACAAGCCTTCTCGCAGCCCGGCACCGTGGGGGTGGGCTACAACACCATCCGCTTCGACGACGAGGTCACGCGCTTCCTGTTCTGGCGCAACCTCATCGATCCGTACGCGCGTGAGTGGCAGAACGACTGCGGCCGCTGGGACTTGTTGGACGTGGTGCGCCTGACCTACGCGCTGCGCCCCGACGGCATCGAGTGGCCGAAGAAGGAAGACGGCAAGCCAAGCTTCAAGCTCGAAGACCTGGCGCGCGCCAACGGCCTGCTGCACGAATCGGCGCACGATGCGCTGTCCGACGTGCGCGCCACCATCGCGCTGGCGCGGCTCATCCGCGACAAGCAGCCCAAGCTGTTCGACTTTGCCTTCGGCCTGCACAAGAAGGACCGCGTGGCGATGGAGCTCGGCCTGCCCGCCATGCGCGAGACCGCCAAGCCCTTCCTGCACGTGTCGGGCATGTTCCCGGTCGAGCGCGGTTGCCTGGCCGTGATGTGGCCGCTGGCCAGCCACCCGACCAACAAGAACGAGCTGCTGGCCTGGGACCTGTCGCAAGACCCGAGCGAGCTGCGCGACCTCGACGCCGAGACGCTGCGCCTGCGCCTGTTCACGCGCACCGCCGACCTGCCCGAAGGCCTGACGCGGCTGCCGATGAAGAGCGTGCACCTGAACAAGTCGCCGATGGTGATCGGCAACCTGCGCACGCTGGCACCGGCCATGGCCGAGCGCTGGGGCATCGACATGGACGCCGCCATGCGTCACGCTGCCATCGCGCGCGACCTGCCCGACATGAGCGCCATCTGGTCGCAGGTTTTTTCGCGCCCGAAGGAGGCGACGCCCGATGTCGATGAAGACCTCTACGGCGGCTTTGTCGGCAACGGCGACCGCCGCCGACTGAACCAGCTGCGCGGGCTGTCACCCGAAGGGCTCGCGAAGGAGCGCGTGGCCTTCGACGATGGACGGCTCGATGAAATCCTCTTTCGTTACCGCGCGCGCAACTGGCCCGAGTCGTTGAACGAGGAAGAAGCCGAGCGTTGGGAAGCGCTGCGCGTGGCGCGCCTGTTCAAGGGCGAGGGCGGGGCGCGCACCATCGACGCGTTGTTCAGCGAGGTCGATGCGCTGTCCGAGAACGCCGACGAGCGCGGCGAGGAAATCCTCGGCGCGCTGTACGAGTACGCCGAGATGATCGCGCCCGAGGCCTGAGCCAGGAACGAAGGGCCGGCATGAACGTCGCACGATTGGTTCCCGCCGATGCGCCAGCGTATCGCGCACTGATGCTCGACGCCTATGCGCGGCACCCCGAGGCGTTCACCTCTACGGTCGAGGAGCGCGCCAGCCTGCTGCCGACGTGGTGGGAGACACGCCTGCGCAAGGACGCCGACGCCGCCGAGGTGGTGTACGGGGCCTTCGAAGCCGATGGCGCGCTCATCGGCGCGGCGGGCCTTGGCCGTGAATCGCGGCAGCGCACGCGCCACAAGGCCACCTTGTTCGGCATGGTGGTGGCGGAACCGGCGCGGCGCGTGGGCGCCGGACGGCAACTCGTGCGGGCCTTGCTCGCGCATGCGCGCACGCTCGACGGTGTGCGTGTGGTGCAGCTGACCGTGACCGAAGGCAATCGCCCGGCGCAGGCGCTGTACGAACGCTGCGGCTTCCAGGTCTTCGGTGTCGAGCCGATGGCCAACCTGCTCGATGGTGCGTTCCTCTCGAAAGTCCACATGTGGTGCGACCTCGATGCCGCACCCCCTGGAGCTTAGGCGTCGCGCTCGCGCACCATCGGTAGCGCGGGCCCGTCAGGCGTGACCACTTCTCCCGGCGCGCAAAAGCCAGCCTTGGCGTAGCAGGGAATCGCGCGTAGGTTGCGCGGCGATGGACCGGCCACGTACGCACGGCGCAGCCAGTCGTGGAGCATCGCGAAAAATCCGAGGACTGCAGCGGTCGGAACGAGATGGATTGCAGGGCAGCTGTCCTAGCGGGACATCCGGTCCACGATGTCCTGGGCCAGCGACGCGATGGTCAGCGGTGCGCAGCCTTCGGCGTTGTTGCTCACGGTGACGAAGGCGTTCTGCCCGGCGCCGGTGGTGCCGGCGATCACCCTGGCCAGCGCGGCGCGCGTTTCGGGGTCGGGGTCGAGCACCTTGTCGAAGGGGCCGTAGAGTTTTTCGGCATCTTCATAGCCGAAGCGGCCGTGGCGGCGGTGCAGGTTCCAGCGGCACACGAGCGGCCCGGGCCACAGGGCGCGCAGCATCGGCAGCTGGTCTTCGATGGGCGGCATCTTCGCGTGCAGGCCCATGCAGAAGGTCGCGCCCACGCTGCGCAGCATGTCGGCGAAGGCGGGGCACAGCAGCTGCGGGTCGCGCACCTCGACGGCGAGCACGGCGTCGGGCGCGGTCGGCTTCAGGTCGGGCATCGCCGCCAGCATCGCGCCGATGCGGGCGATCAGCATGGGCTGGTCGGCCAGCAGGTGCGCGGGGATCGGGCTCAGCTGGAACACCAGCGCGCCGATGCGGTGGCCCAGCCCGTCGAGTGCCGGCTGCACGAACTCCTGCAGCGCGATCTCGTGGCTCAGGAACACCGGGTTGGCCTGCGTGCCGCGACCGCTTTCGTCGCGCACGGTGGCGTCGGTCACCAGGCTCGGGGCCTTCACGACGAAGCGGAAGTCGTCCGGCACCATGGCGGCGTAGCGTGCGTACTGGCTGGCGGTGAGGGCGCGGTAGAAGTTGCGGTCCAGGCTCACGGTGCGCAGCAGCGGATGCTGCGCGAGCGCCGACAGGCCGCTCTTCGACAGCACGCTCTCGGCGTAATCGCCGTCCCAGACCAGGCCGGCCCAGCCCGGGTAGCTCCATGACGAGGTGCCCAGGCGCAGTGGCGACGGCAACTCGGCGGCCAGGGCGAGCAGCGCCGCGTCGGGGGTCACCGGCTTCACGGTGGCGCCGCGCGATTTCTTCGGCGAAGGCGCGGGCGCGTCGACGGCCTTTTCGGTCGGTCGCGGAAGTTCGGGGAGATCGGAAAAGAGGGAGTCCTGCACGTCAGCCATGTCTGGGTCGGCATTTTCGGCCAAGCGGGGAGGCCCGTCGGCGCCGGGCACAATCCGCGCCATGACACAGTGGTTGCGTACGCGGGGCGGTTGGTGGCTGGCTTGGGTGGTGCTCACGGCCGCCGGCGCCGTGTGGTTCGCGCGCGCCGAACTGACCCGGCTCCAGCAGGATTTCGAGACCGACGCTCGCATCGCCCACCGGCTCATGAGCCAGCAGGTGGTGCAGTACGACGCGGTGCTGGCCACGCTCGCACTGCTGGAACCCAACGCTGGTGCCGACTACCCGGAACGGCGCCTGCCATCGGTGTACTCGTCGATCCTGCGCGTGCAGCGGCGCGCGGCCGACGAGCCCTGGCCCGATGCCGAGCACGCCGACGCCCTGGCCGCCGCTGAGGCCCGCTCCCGCGCCGAGCGCCGCGCCGATCTGGCCGTGCTCGACCTCGCGCACGGCCGCTACCAGATCGTGATCGGCTCCGAGCCACTCAGCTATGCGCTGGAGATCGACCTCGTGGGCTCGGTGCCCTGGCGCGACTGGCCGATGAACCCGCAGCGCAGCCCGGTGCGGCTGATCCTGCAGCGCGATGGTCAGCAACTGGTCTTGCAGCCCGGCCAGCGGGCCGAAGGCGGCTGGCACTACAGCCTGAGCAAGGCGCTCGCGTCGCCGAGCCAGCCTTTCGAACTGGTGGCCGAGCGCCAGGTCGGCTGGGCCGAACTGCCGTGGCGCGCCATCGGCGGCTGGGCGGTGGCGATGGCACTGCTGCTGGCCGGCCTCTGGGCCGCGCAGCGCCAGCGCATCGCGCGGCGCCGCGCCGAAGAGCTGCTGCGCCTGGGCCAGGTGGCACGCCTCAATGCGCTGGGCGAGCTGTCGGCCGGGCTGGCGCATGAGCTCAACCAGCCGCTCACGGCCGTGCTGGCCAACGCCCAGGCCGCGCGCCGCCTGTTGGGCGACGAGCCGCCCGATCTCGGCACCGCGCGCGAGGCGATGGGGCAGGCCGTCGAGCAGGCCCGCCGTGCGGCCGGCGTGGTCGGCCGCCTGCGCCGCGTGATCGAACGCCCCGAGGCCGGCGGCGACGTCAAGCCGCTGGTGCTGCAGGAGGTGGTGCGCAGCGCCATGCACCTATTGGCGCCCGAGTTCGCGCGCCACGGCGTCGCGGCCCAGTTCGACGCCGGCGCGCAGGCGCCCGTGCGGGTGCAGGCCGAGGCCGTGGCGCTGGAGCAGATCGTGCACAACCTGCTGATGAACGCGATGCAGGCGCTGGAGCTCGTGCCCGCCGCCGAGCGGCGCCTCGTGGTCTCGGTCGGCCGCAACGGGGAAGAGGGCGTGCTGACCGTCACCGACAACGGCCGCGGCATCGCACCCGAAGCGCTGCCGCGCCTGTTCGAGCCTTTCTTCAGCACGCGCGAGGGCGGCCTGGGCCTCGGCCTGAGCCTGAGCGAAACGCTGGCCAGCGGCATGGGCGGCAGCCTGAGCGCTGCCAATGCCTCGCCGCGCGGTGCGCGCTTTACCTTGCTGCTGCCGCTGGTGGCACCTTCGACATGAACACGTTGACCGCCACCGCCGACCAGCCGCAATCGCCCCTGATCCACCTGATCGACGACGATCAGGCCGTGCGCGACAGCCTCTCGCTGCTGATCGGCACGGTCGGCCTGCGCGTGCAGGGCTGGGCCGATCCGCAGGCTTTCATCGACGGCTTCGACCGTGCCAGCGTCGGCGCCATCGTGCTGGACGTGCGCATGCCCGGCATCAGTGGCCTCACGGTGCTCGACCGGCTGGTGGCGCAGGGCGTCGACCAGCCCGTGATCATGCTGACCGGCCACGGCACGGTCGAGATGTGCCGCCGCGCCTTCAAGGCTGGTGCGGCCGAATTCCTGGAAAAGCCGGTGGACGACGAGCAGCTGCTCGAAGCCCTGCAGCAGGCCGTGCGCCAGCATGTGCGCACGCGGGAGCGTTCGCAGGCCGACAACGCCGCGCGCGAGCGGGTGGCGCAGCTGTCGGAGCGCGAGCGCGAGGTGCTGGCCTTCATCGTGCAGGGGCTCACCAACAAGGAGATCGCGCGCGTGCTGACGCTGTCGCCGCGCACGGTCGAAACGCATCGCGCCAACCTGTTCGCCAAGCTCGACTGCGACTCGCTGGCGCAACTGATCCGGCGCTACGCCGTGCTGGCGTCGGACGCGGGAGAAGAGGGCGCTCCGTAGTTCTACGGAGCACCGGGCGTAGCCGTACGAATGGTTGCAGCGGACCGTATTTTTTACAGTGACACCGTGGTCGGCACAGGCCGGCACGAACCCTCTCATCACTGGAGAAAAACACCATGCAATCGATCATCCGCGTGGGCGGCCTCGCCGTTCTGCTCGCTGCTTCCGTCGCCCAGGCCCAGACGCCGGCCCCCGCTGTTCGCACCGAAAAGAACATCTCGCTCGCGCTGGCCAACCAGATCGCTGCGGAGACCGTCGCCGCCTGCGCCGCCAACGGCTACAACGTGGCCGCCACCGTGGTCGACCGCGCCGGCACCGTGCGTGCCGTGCAGCGCGCCGACAACGCCGGCCCGCACACGCTGTCGTCGAGCGAACGCAAGGCCTGGACCTCGGCCTCGGCCAAGAGCCCCACGCAAGCCATGATGGAAGGCGCCCAGAAGAACCCCGGCGCCGCCAACCTCGTGTACCTGCCGGGCTTCCTGCTGCTGGGCGGCGGCGTGCCGATCAAGTCGGGCAACGAAGTGATCGGCGCCGTGGGCGTGGGCGGTGCGCCCGGCGGCCACCTCGACGAGCAGTGCGCCAACGCCGCGCTCGAGAAGGTCAAGGGCCAGCTCTGATGACGGCGCGCGGTCTCTGGTCGGCGGTGCTCGCCGCCGCAATCGGCTGGAGCGCCGCGCCCGGCGCGGCGGCCCAGGTGCCGCCGCTGGCTGCCGAAGTGCTGGCCTACGAAGGCCTGCACCGCGCCGCCTGGCACGGCGACCTGCCCAAGCTCAAGAGCCTGATCGCCTCCGGCGCCAGCCTCGATGCGCGCGACGCGCGCGGCCGCACGCCGCTGCAGGTCGCCACCTATGCACGCCAGCGCGACGCCGTGAAGCTGCTCGCCAAGGCGGGCGCGAACCTCAACCTGCTCGAAGACGACCGCTACGACGCCGTGACCATCGCGTCCGTGGCCGACGACGTGACCACGCTCACGCTGCTGCTGCAACTGGGCGCCAAGCCCGGGCAGACCACCAGCCGCTACGACGGCACTGCGTTGATCGCCGCCGCGCACCTGGGGCACGACGAGGTCGTGCGCCGGCTGGTCGCGGCCGGTGCGTCGCTGGACCACGTGAACAACCTGCACTGGACGGCGGTGATCGAATCGATCGTGCTCGGCGACGGTGGCCCGCGCCACCAGCGCACGCTGGCCGCGCTGATCGCCGGCGGCGCCAACCTGCAACTGGCCGACCGCCAGGGCCTCACGCCGCTGCAGCTCGCAAAGGCGCGTGGCTACACCGCGATGGTGAAGCAGCTCGAAGCGGCACGCGCCAAGTAGCCTGCCGCACCGCAAGCCGGGGGCGACTCGGGGACAATCGGACCTCCCCACGAGGAACTCGCCCCATGTACATGCCCCCGCAGTTCAACGCCAAGGACCCGGCCGTCGCGCTGGGCCTCATGCGCGACCACCCCTTTGCCAACCTGATCTCGAACGACGACGAGGGCCTGCCCTTCGTCACGCACCTGCCCCTCGTGGCCGAGCAGCGCGAGGGCGATGCGCTGGTGCTGCTGGGCCACTGCGCCAAGCCCAACCCGCACTGGCGCTACCTGCAGGCGCGGCCGCGCGCGGTGGTGGTGTTCCAGGGGCCACACGCCTACCTGTCGCCCTCGGTCTATCCCGACCTGGCGCGGGTGCCGACGTGGAACTACCTCGCGGTCCATTGCACCGTCGAAGCCCGGCTCGTCGAGACGCCCGAGGCCAAGGACGCGCTGCTCAAGAAGCTCATTGGCGACCACGAGCCGGCCTACGCCCAGCAGTGGAAGGACCTCGGCGAAGAGTTCCAGCGCAAGATGCTGGCCGGCATCATGGGCTTCGAGCTGCACGTGACGGCGCTGCAATGCAAGATCAAGCTCAACCAGCACCGGCCCGAGTCGCATGCGGCGATGGGCGAGATCTACCGCACCGGCTCGGCGGACGAGCAGGCGCTCGCAGTGTGGATGGAGCGGCTGGGCATGGTCGCCGCGCCGCAGGAGCGCTGAGATGCGGGCGTTCGGATTGATCGGCCTCGTGCTCGCACTGGTCATCGTCGGCCTGCTGGCGAAGCAGCAGCTGTCGCGCACCACCGCAGCGACCGTCACACAACCGGCGACGGTGAATGCGCATACGCAGGCGCAGCAGGTCCAGCAACAGGTCAAGGATGCCCTCGACGCCGCGGCCCAGGCCCGCAAGATGCCCGATGACAACTGAGCCGGCCGCATCGACATCGGACGCGCACTGGATGGCGATTGCGCTGCAGGAAGCGCAGCGCGCGGCCGACGCGGGCGAGGTGCCCGTGGGCGCGGTGCTCGTGAAGGACGGGCAGGTCATCGCGACCGGCCGCAACACGCCGGTGGCGCAGCACGACCCGAGTGCGCACGCCGAGATCAACGCATTGCGTGCCGGCGCCGCTGCGCTCGGCAACTACCGGCTCGACGGCTGCGAGCTGTTCGTCACGCTCGAGCCCTGCGCGATGTGCGCGGGCGCGATGCTGCATTCGCGGCTGGCGCGCGTGGTGTTCGGCGCGGCCGACCCCAAGACCGGCGCCGCGGGCTCGGTGCTCGACCTGTTCGCCGAGCCGAAGCTGAACCATCACACGCGCGTGCAGGGCGGCGTGCTGGCCGACGACTGCAGCGCGTTGCTGCAGCGCTTCTTCCAGCAGCGACGCAGCGTGGCGCGGGCGCAGGCCGAGCCGCTGCGCGACGATGCCTTGCGCACGCCCGCCGAACGCTTTGCCGCGCTTGCCGATTTCGACTTCGCTTCGCATCACGTCCAGGACCTGCCGATCCTGCAGGGCTGGCGTCTGCATTGGGTGGACGAGCGCGGTCCGGCTGGCAGTGATGGCCGCGTGGCTGATGCGCTGTGCTTGCACGGTCCGGGCGAATGGGGCTACTTCTTCCGCCACCTCGTCGGCGCGCCTGGCCTGCGCACCCTGGTGCCCGACCTGATCGGCTTCGGCAAGAGCGACAAGCCCAAGCGCGAAGCAACGCATCGGCTCGAATGGCACCGCGACGTGCTGCTGGCGTGGCTCGGCCAGGTGCATCCTGAATCGCTCGTGCTGGTGCACAGCGAAGCGGGCAGTGAACTCGCCGCGCTACTGCAAGCGGCAGCGCCCGGCCGCTTCGTCGCGACGCTCGCTGCGCCCGACAGCGGCGTGCGCGCCAAGGACGCCTGGCGCACGCCGTTCCCCGACCGGGGCTACGAAGCCGCGCTGCGCGCGCTCGGTCCGCGCGCGGCATCGGGCGGCCTCACGGCCGCGCAGGCCGCCGCCGTGGTCCGGCAGATCCGGGACGCAATGGGATACTCGACGACGTGACGTCCAAACATATCTACATCTATTCCCCCTCCAGCGCCATCCGCGACAAGGCCGCCTTCCGGCGCGGCGTGGCGCGGCTCAAGGCCCTGGGCCATGAGGTCGAAATCGACGAAGCCGCGCTGGCGGCGCACCAGCGTTTCGCGGGCGACGACGCCACCCGGCTCGCCGCCGTCTCGCGTGCAGCCGCGAGCGGCGCCGATGTGGCGCTGATCGCACGCGGCGGCTACGGCCTCACGCGCATCCTCGACGCACTGCCGTACAAGGCGCTGGCCAAGGCCATCGACAAGGGCACCGAGTTCGTCGGCTGCAGCGACTTCACGGCGCTGCAGAACGCACTGCTGGCCAAGAACGGCGCCGTCACCTGGTCCGGCCCGGCGGTCGGTGAAGACTTCGGCGCCGAAGGAGGTCCCGACGACATCATGGAAGCCTGCTTCGACGACCTGTTGAGCGGGCAGGGCGAGGGCACCGGCTGGCGCATGCCGGTGCGCGATGCCGAGCTCAAGGTGAAACCGATCGAAGACGCCGTGCTCTGGGGCGGCAACCTCTGCGTGCTGACCAGCCTGCTGGGCACACCGTATTTCCCGGTGGTCGACAAGGGCGTGCTGTTCATCGAGGACACCAACGAGCACCCGTACCGCGTCGAACGCATGCTCGACCAGCTGAAGCTCGCCGGGGTGCTGGCGCGCCAGAAGGCCGTCGTGTTCGGCCAGTTCACGGGCGTGCGCAACATCGCCGGCTACGACCGCGGCTTCGGCATGAACACGGTGATCGACCGGCTGCGCGCCAGCCTGAAGAAGGTGCAGGTCATTGCCGGCCTGCCGTTCGGGCACGTGCAGACCAAGGTGCTGCTGCCGGTGGGTGCGAGGGTGGCACTGGCCGCCGAAGGCCGTGACGTGTTCCTGGTGTGGGGCCATCGGCATGGCCACCATGCCGATGACCACGGCCATGGCGACCATGGCCACTACGATCACGCTCACTGAGCTGCGACGCGGGCGGCCGTCGCTGCCGCTCGGTCAGGCTGGTTACTGGTTCGTGAAACGCTGGTGGACGCGCGGGCCCATCGAGCCGGGCAGGCCGCCCTTGAACATGCTGTTGATTTTTTTCATCTGGCGCCGTGCAGCCGATTCGCCGTCGATGGCGCTGAGCGCGACCATCACGTCCTGACGCAGGTACCAGAGGGTTTCGACGTCGACCGCAAAGCGCACGCGCTGGCTGACACGCTGGATCGATTGGCCGCCGCGTCCCTGGAGCACCGAGAGCATCGCCGTGCGAATGCGCCCGAGCTGACTTTCCCCCGCCTGCCGTGAGCCCAGGCCGGGAACGTTCAGGAGCCGAAAAAGGCGGCGAAAGAGCAGCATGTCACGAAAAGCGTATTGCCGGAAGCTGGAACGGCCGCTACCTTAAGCCTCAGTGGGCGGAGACACAAGATGTGAAACACCGTTTCTTGTTTGCAAACAACATGCTTTAGCGGTCTCTTTTGATGTCATTTGAATTTTGAGTTCAAAAGTATTAAAAAACTTAAGGACTCATCCGGTGCAACTCGCCATCCGCCTCATGCCGCCGTCAACAGAAAGCTGTTGCGGATCGTTCCTTGCAAGTGCAGGGGCAATTCGGGACTTCTCGCCGGAACAACGAGAGGCCTGAGCCATATCAAACCAGCGCTTGCCGCGAAGAAAAAACAGTATGGGTGTCAATTCCACAGTCGTTTTCGCGGATTTGACCGGAAGTACCAGGGTCTTCGAGGCCATGGGAAATGCACGTGCCACCGAAACCGTGACGCGGCTGACCCAATGGATCGGGCGCGTGTGTGAGGTCCATGGCGGTCGGGTCGTGAAATCGCTGGGCGACGGCGTGTTCGCCATCTTCTCGAGCGGCGCGGCGGCCACGCACGCGGTGATCGAACTGCAGCGATACCATCAGAAGCGCCTGGCCGGCTGGCCCGTGCCGCTGCGCATGGCGCTGCAGATCGGCGTGGCGAGCGGTGACGTGGTCGAGGTCGAGGGCGACTGCTTCGGCGACGCCGTCAACCTGGCCTCGCGCCTGAGCGACCTGGCCGGCCCGGGCCAGATCTGGGTCACCGGAACAGTGATCGAGCAGCTGCACGAAGGCTCGGTGCAGCACCGCGACCTCGGGCCGATCAACATCCGCGGACGCAGCGAGATGTCGATCGTCCATCGCATCGACTGGCAGGAAGACCTGACCAGCTTCCTCACGGTGCCGGCCGCGCTCCTGCCGACGAAGCTGCCCGATTCAACCTTCGGTCACATCGAACTTGCATGGCTCGGCGTGCGCTCGGTGTTCCGCATCGACCAGTTGCCCATTCACCTGGGGCGCGTCGGGGACGCCCAGTTCGTGGTCAACGATCCACGCGTGTCGCGGCTGCACGCGCGCATCGAGGAGCGGCAGGGCAGTTGCGTGCTGATCGACGTCAGCACCTACGGCACCTGGGTGCGCTTTCACGGCAACGGCGGGTCGAGCCACGAGATCGCGCTGCGGCGCGACGAATGCGTGCTGCATGGCCGCGGCGAGATCGGCCTGGGCGCGCCGCTGAGCGACTTCAGCGCGCCGACCATCGCCTTCAACACGACCGGCGACGACGTGATGCTGTCGCGCCGCGCGATCGTGGATTGATGGCCGACTGAGAATCTCGTTCACGTTTGGCAACCAGCTGGTGCCGTTTCGCGTACACCACGCGATCGCCTGCGACGTTGGAGGCGACCTCGGCGCCGTTCGCGCCGGGCCCTGGAGCCGCCATGCATTCCCCAAGTGATTCTTCTGTTTTCAAGTGGGCAACCGTCGCCGTGATCGCGGCCGGCGCGCTGCTCGCCACGGGCGCCGCCAGCGCGCGCACGAACTGGTCGGTGCAGATTGGCACACCCGGCGCGGGCGCGGTCTATGCACCACCGTATGGCACGCCGCCACCCGTCTATGCGTATCCGGCGCCCATCTATTACGAGCCGCCGCCGCGGGCCTATTACCGTCCGCCGCCGCCCGTGTACTACCGGCCGGCCCCGATCTACGCGCCGCCGCCCGGACGCCCTTATTACGGCCCCGGCTATCCCTACCGCCCGCCGAACGATGACGACGAGGATGACGGAGATGGCGACCGCGATTGACCCCGTCGCCCCGCGCGCTTGCGGGCATGCCAATTCTTGGCGTGAATCCTGACCAAAACGTCACAATCAGTCACATTTGTAAGTTCAAAGAATTCATTTGATGCCCGAAAGAGCATTTCAGTCCGGGGCATGACACTTGCCTCGGACCGCTCAACAGGCGCGCAGAGTGCCCAAGGAGCGACAAAAAATGCAGACCAGCGTTCGGCCATTCACCGATGTCGAAGCCGCCATTGCGGCGGTGGAGGCCCTGGACGGTGAACTCCGGAAGTTCGAGCTTGCCGTGGGGGACAACCTTCAGGACAGCATCGGCCTGCAGATGGCGCAGATCACCGATCGCGCGCTCGCTCGCGGCTGGGAACCCAGCGGCTTCATCCAGAAGGAAGGTTTTCGCCTTTATCGCTACCGCGCGATGCGCTGAAGGGCGGGGCGCCGGCCCGGCTTCAGGCAGGCGCCAGGATGCGCTCGAGCGCGCCGATGTCGATGGGCTTTTGCAGGTGGTGGTCGAACAGCACTTCCCCTGGCGCGGCGTTCGCCGCGTCCTGTGCCGAGAATCCTGAAATCGCGACCAGCAGCCGCGGCGATCCCTGCGCTGTGCCGGCGCGCAGGCGTCGTGCCACCTCGGTGCCTGGAAAGTCGGGCAAGGTGAGGTCGATCAGCGCCGCATCGAAGCGCTCGTCGGCCGCCGCATCCAGCGCCTGCTGCGCCGTGTAGGTGCAGCGGGCGGTGTGGTCCTGCAGCGTCAGCAGTTCCTGCAGCAGGTCGGCCGCAGCCTCGTTGTCGTCGACGATCAGCACATTCACAGTTGTTTTCTCTCGTCATCCATTGATTGCGATCCCGCAGTATCGGCGCAGTGCCTACGGGAATCCGTAACAAGGCTTCGTTTGTTACTTCGCGGCGTCCGGCACGGCAGGGGGCGGCTGCAGCGGCAGCTCGACGAAAAAGCGCGCACCCTGGCCCGGCGTACTCTCCACGCCGATACGCCCCGCGTGCAGGGTCACGATCTTGTGGGTGATGTACAGCCCCAACCCCAGGCCGGCCGCGTGCTGGCGGCTCACGTCGGTGCGCTCGAACTGTTCGAAGATGCGCTGATGGTCCTCGGGCGAGATGCCGATGCCCTGGTCGCGCACGCTCACCACGGCGTTGTCGCCGTTTTGCAGCACGGTCATCTCCACCGGCTTGCCGCCGCCGTAGCGCAGCGCGTTGGTCAGCAGGTTGGTCAGCACCTGCTCGATGCGGAATTCGTCCCACACGCCGCGCAGCGTGCTCGGCGCTTCCAGCGCGATGGTGCAGCCCGCGGCCTCGGCCTGGTGGCGCAGGTTGTCGACCACGGCGCGTGCCAGCGAGGCCAGGTCGACCGGCTTGGTCTGGATCGATAGCGCATCGCGCCGCAGCCGGGTCACGTCGAGCATGTCGTCGATGAGCCGCACCATGTTGCGGATCTGCCGCTGGTCGCGCTCGATCATCGTGGACAGCCTCTCGGGCGAGAAGCTGTCGAGCTTGCCCTTGGACAGGTGCAGCTGGCGCAGCTGCGCCTCGAGGTAGAGCGTGTTCAGTGGCGTGCGCAGTTCGTGTGACACCATCGACATGAAGTCGTCGCGCATGCGCACCGCGCGCTCCAGCTCGCGCTGCGTGTGCTGCAGCTGCTGCACGAGTTCTTCCTGCTTGCGATGCGCGGCGGCCAGCGATTCCATCTCGTGGCGCAGCGCCTTGCGGTGCTGGTACAGATCGACGAACACGCTCACCTTGCTGACGACCGCGTGCGGATCGAGCGGCTTGTGCAGGAAGTCGACCGCGCCGCTTTCGTAGCCCTGGAAGGCGTAGTTCATCTCGCGCCCGGCAGCGCTCACGAAGATGATTGGAATGTGCCGCGTGCGCTCGGTGCCGCGCATCAGCTCGGCCAGCTCGAACCCGTTCATGCCGGGCATCTGCACGTCGACGATGGCGAGCGCGAATTCATGCTCCAGCAACAGCGTCAGCGCGGACTCGGCCGAACCGGCGCGGTACACCACGCGGCCGGGCGCGCGAATCAGTGCCTCGAGCGCCAGCAGGTTCTCGGGCAGGTCGTCGACGATCAGCAGCTTGCTTTCGACCTCAATGGGCATGGGCGGGCTCCAGTTGCTGCAGGAGAGTGCGCAGGTCGCGCAGGGGAAGCACGTGGTCGGGCGTGTGGCGCGCGATGGCGGCGAGGGGCATGGTGGGAACCAAAGCTTCGGTGGGGTCTTGCACGACGGTGAGTCCGCCGGCACGGTGGATGCGCAGCAGGCCTTCCGCGCCGTCCTCGTTCGCGCCGGTCATGAGAAAGCCGGCCACCGACGGCCCGAAGGCGTCAGCGGCCGAAGCCATGAGCACGTCGATGGAAGGGCGCGAATACAGCACGGGCGCCTCGCAGCTCAGCGAAAAGCGGCGCCCGCGCTCGATCGACAGGTGGTAGCCCGGCGGCGCAAAGTACAGGCAGCCGTCGGCCATGGGCATCTTGTCGAGCGCCTCGTGCACGGGAATCGGCAGGCGCTGCGCAAAGATCTCGGCCAGGTGGCTGTCGTGCGATTCGGGCAGGTGCAACACCACCGCCATCGGAATGCGCCAGCCCGCGGGCAGGCCGTCGAGCACCGCGCCCAGTGCGTCGATGCCGCCGGCCGAGGCGCCGAGCACCACGGCCTCCACGCGGCGAAGCGGAAACGGATGGTGCGTGCCGGCGCGCTTCATGCGACCTTGCGGTAGATGCGCTCGGTGCGCGCATGGGCGTCGAAGCGGTCGGCGTAGCCCGAGAAGTCGATGCTTTCCTTCGAGCCCAGCCCGAGAAAACCGCGGTGCGACAGCGACTCGTGGAACAGCCCGAGCGCGCGGTCCTGCAGCTGGCGGTTGAAGTAGATGAGCACATTGCGGCACGACACCAGCTGCGTCTCGGCGAAGACGCTGTCGGTGGCCAGGCTGTGGTCGGCAAAGATCACATCGGCGCACAGCGAGGGGTCGAAGCGCGCGGCCTCGTAGGCGGCCGTGTAGTAGTCGGAGAACGCACTGAGCCCGCCCGCGCGCTGGTAGTTCGATGTGTAGCCGCGAATGGCCTCCAGAGGAAAGATGCCCTGGCGCGCCTTCTCGAGCGACGCCGGATTGATGTCGGTGGCGTAGATCTGCGTGCGTTCGAGCAGGCCTTCCTCGCGCAGCAGGATGGCCAGCGAGAACACCTCTTCGCCGGTGCTGCAGCCCGCCACCCATACCTTCACCGACGGGTAGGTGTGCAGGATCGGCACGACGTGCCGGCGCAGCGCCAGGAAGTAGGCCGGGTCGCGGAACATCTCGCTCACCGGGATCGTCAGGAACTGCAGCAGCTGGCCGAACAGCGTCGCGTCGCGCAGCACGCGGTCCTGCAGCGCCGAGATGCTCGGCAGGCCGAGCTGTTCCAGCGCGTACAGCACGCGGCGCTTCTGCGAGGCGGTGGTGTAGTTGCGGAAGTCGTAGCTGTACTTGAGGTAGATCGCCTCCATCAGCAGGCGCAACTCGATCTCGGTGTCGCTCAGCGGTTGGAGCTGCGCAGGCGCCGTGGCCGAGGCGGAGAGAGGCTTTCGCGTCACAGGCGCTCCATCTTCGGCATCCACACGCGCAGCAGCGAGAACAGGCGCTCCAGGTCGACCGGCTTGGCCAGGTAGTCGTTGGCGCCAGCGGCCAGGCACTGGTCGCGATCGTCCTTCATGGCCTTGGCGGTGATGGCAATCACCGGCATCTTCACGAAGCGTGGATCGGCGCGCAGCCGGCGCGTGGCCTCCAGGCCGTCCATCTCCGGCATCATCACGTCCATCAGCACGAGGTCGATCTCGCTGACCTGGTCCAGGCGCTCCAGCGCCTCGCGGCCGTTGCGTCCGATCTCGACCGTGGCGCCGCGCTGCTCCAGCGCGCTGGTCAGCGCGAAGATGTTGCGCACGTCGTCGTCCACCAGCAGGATGGTGCGGCCCTCGAAGATGCGGTCGCGTCCGCGCGCCGTCTTCAGCATGCCCTGGCGCTCGCTCGACAGCTCGGCTTCCACCTTGTGCAGGAACAGCGTCACCTCGTCGAGCAGCCGCTCGGGCGAGCGCGCGCCCTTGATGATGATCGAGCGCGAGTAGCGCTGCAGTTCGGTCTCCTCGTCGCGCGTGAGGTTGCGTCCGGTGTAGACGATGACCGGCGGGAACGACACGATCTCTTCCGCCGCCATCTGCTTGAGCAGTTCGCTGCCCTGCATGTCGGGCAGGCGCAGGTCGGTCACCATGCAGTCGAACACGCGCGTGCGCAGCAGCGCCAGCGCCTCTTCGCCGGAGCCGACGGCGACGATCTCGATGTCGTCGTCGCCGATGAGCTTGATCACCGCTTCGCGCTGCAGTTCGTCGTCTTCCACCAGCAGCACGACCTTGACCTTCTGCGTGAGCTTTTCCTCGAGCCGGGCGAACACCTTGGTCAGCTCTTCGCGCGTGGCCGGCTTCAGCGCGAAGCCAATGGCGCCCATGTGCAGCGCGGCGGCCTGTGCGTTGTCGGCAGCCGAAACCACGTGGATCGGAATGTGGCGCGTGTGCGGCGAGTCCTTGAGCCTTTGCAGCACGTCCAGGCCGGTGCTGTCGGGCAGGCGCATGTCCAGCAGGATCGCGTCGGGCACGAACTGCGTGGCCAGCTCGAAGCCGTCGGCCGCGCCGTGCGCCACCAGGCAGCGGTAGCCCAGCTCGTGCGCCAGGTCGTAGAGGATGTGGGCGAACTGGGGCTCGTCTTCGATGACCAGCACACGGCGCACCTGGTCGCGCGGGATCGAGCGATCGTCCGCGAAACGCGGGGCCGGCACGACAGGCGCGGGGGCAGGGGGCGCAAGCGGTGGCGGCGACAGCACGGCGGGCGCATGCGACGGCGAAGGCGTCGGCGTGGAGCGCAGCGTGCCCATCGAACCCATCGGCGTGGCCGGCGCCAGCGGTGTCTGCGGCGCGCGCGCCGGCAGCTGCAGGGTGAAGGTGCTGCCCTGGCCAGCTTCACTCTTGACCGTCAGCGTGCCGCCGAGCAACTGCGTGAGATCGCGCGAGATCGACAGGCCCAGGCCCGTGCCGCCATAGCGCCGGCTCGTGGTGCCGTCGGCCTGGCGGAAGGCCTCGAAGATCAGCTCGTGCTGCTCCGGATCGATGCCGATGCCCGAGTCGTGTACCGCAAAGGCGGCGCCGCCATCGGCCGTGGCCGACACCGTGAGCGCCACCTCGCCGCGCTCGGTGAACTTGATCGCGTTCGACAGCAGGTTCTTGAGAATCTGCTCGACCCGCTGGCGATCGGTGACCAGCATGGCTGGCGCATCGGGCCGCAGCTCCAGGCGGAACTCCAGGTTCTTGTCGCTCGCGAGCGGGCGGAAGGTGTTTTCCAGGCTGTGGGCAAGCTTGTCGAGCGGCACCTCTTCGGGCACCAGCTCCAGCTTGCCGGCCTCGACCTTGGCGATGTCCAGGATGTCGTTGATCAGCACCAGCAGGTCGTTGCCCGAGGCGTAGATCGATTCCGCGAACTTCACCTGTTCCGTCGACAGGTTGCCCTGCGGGTTGTCGCCCAGCAGCTTGGCCAGGATGAGTGCGCTGTTGAGCGGCGTGCGCAGCTCGTGCGACATGTTCGCGAGGAACTCCGACTTGTAGCGGCTGGCACGCTGCAGCTCGTCGGCGCGGTCTTCCAGGTCGCGCTGCACGCGGCGCAGCGCGGTGTTGCGCTGGTCGAGTGCTTCGGTGCGTTCGGACAGCTGGCTGTTGGTCTGCTCCAGCTCGGCCTGCTGGTTCTCCAGCATGGCTTGCGAGGCACGCAGGGCGCGCGACTGTTCTTCGAGCTCTTCGTTGGCGGTGCGCAGTTCTTCCTGCTGCACCTGCAGCTCTTCATTGAGCTGCTGGGTTTCGGCCAGCACGTCCTGCAGCTGCTCGCGGTAGCGGGCCGCGGCCAGCGAAGTGCCGATGTCGTCCGCCACCAGGTCGATCAGCTGTTCGCTGCGAGGGTCGGGTGTCGCTGGCAGGCCGAGTTCGACCACGCCGTTGGTGACACCGTCGGCCGCCACGGGCAGCAGCAGCACGGCCTTCGGCGCCATCTCGCCGAGGCCGGAATTGACCTTCAGGTAGTCGGCCTGCACCGGGTCGATCAGCATGCGGCGCTGCTCGGCCGCCGCCTGGCCGACCAGGCTTTCGGTGGGCGAGAACACCTGCGGCGAGGCTTCGGCCTCGCTTGAGAACCCGTAGCTCGCGGCGCGGCGCAGCGGGCCGTGGCGCTCACGCACATAGAGCGCGCCCACCGAGCTGCCGAGGTGGCGCGAGAAGAACGCCAGGATCTTGCGGCCCATGTCGGGCGCGCTGAGTTCGCCAACCAGTTCACCTACCAGTTCGGTCTGCGCCTGGCGCAGCCAGGCTTCCTGCGCCAGGCGCTCGGTATGCGCCGCCTGCTCGCGCAGCACCACGTCGTAGCTGTCGGACAGCCGCATCAGCTGCCGGCGCCCGAAGAACGCCACCAGGCCGGAATACACCAGCGTGAACAGCAGGAACAGCGCGACCACCCACCAGCTCGTGCGGTTGGCCTCGGCGTTGCGCTGGTAGCGCAGCGTCTGCTCGGTGTCCATGAAGGCCGTGAACTCGGCGCGCATCTCGTCGGTCAGGCGCTTGCCGCGGCCCAGGCGGACGGTGGCTTGCAGGTCGTGCCCGTTGCGCCGCGCCTCGATCATTTCGCGCGCGAACCCCAGCCACGACTCCTGCAGGCCGGCGATGCGGTCCAGGCGCTCCACCTGCTGGCGGTTGTCCGACACCTGGCGGCGCAGCGCGTCGGTGTCGGCCTTCAGGCGCGGCAGGGCGGTCTGGTAGGGCTCGAGAAAGCTCTCCTCGCCGCTGATCAGATAACCGCGCATGCCCGTTTCCATGTCGATGGAGCGGCGTTGCAGTTCGCTGGCGGCGCGCGTGACCTGGTCGGTGTGCTCGACCCAGCTCAGGCTCGACAGCAAATACAGGATCAGCGCGACGAACGCCACGGCGCCGATCAGGCCGCCGAGCAGCGGCAGCTTGAGGTTGCGGCTGAGCAGGCGGTCGAATTCGACAGGGTCGATCGCGGAGGGAGTTTTCATGGACGCATTTGTAAGCAAAACTTGTCAAGTCTTGCCGAAAAAGGACATTGGACCTGTCGGAGAAGACCTCGATCCCCATTTGTGTGACGTATTGCCGCATTCAGCGCTCGTTATACTGTGATTTCATCCAGTATCGGCGGCATGCCTTCCGAACCCCACTCCGTTCCGTCAGCCGCTGTTTCAGCGGCGCATGTCGTGTCCGTCAAGGCCTTGTGCGCGTTCGGCGCCAAGGCCGGCGACCTCGACCTGCGCTTCGTGCCCGCGCCCAGCGCGCTCGAAGGCATGGCCGGCCACGCGCTGGTGCAGGCCCGACGCGGCGGCGACTACCGCAGCGAAGTGCCGCTCGACACCACCTGCGGCCCCCTGCGCGTGCGCGGCCGGGCCGACGGCTTCGACCCGTCGCAGGCGCGGGTCGAAGAAATCAAGACCTTTCGCGGCGACTTCGACGCCATCCGCGCCAACCACCGCGCCTTGCACTGGGCGCAGGTGCGCTGCTACGGCTGGATGCTCTGCGAACAGGAAGGGTACGAGAGTCTGACCGTCGCACTGGTCTACCTCGACCTGGCCAGCGGCGACGAAACCGTGCTTGAAGAGCAGCACACGCGCGACACCCTCCGTGCGCACTTCGAGACCTTGTGCGCGGGCTACAGCGACTGGGCGCAGCGCGAGGCCGACCACCGCGGCGCGCTCGACGAGGTGTTGGCGCGGCTCGAGTTTCCCCACGCCACGTTCCGCACCGGCCAGCGCGCACTGGCCGAGGCGGTCTACCGCGCGGCGGTCAGCGCGCGATGCCTGCTGGCGCAGGCGCCCACAGGCATCGGCAAGACGCTGGCCACGCTGTTTCCGCTGCTCAAGGCGCGCGCGGCGCACCGGGTCGACAAGGTGTTCTTCCTCACCGCCAAGACCTCCGGGCGGCCCGTGGCGCTCGACGCCTTGCGGGTGCTGGGGCAGGGCGGCGCCCGGCCGCGCGTGCTCGAGCTTGCCGCCCGCGAAAAGGTCTGCGAGTACCCCGACCGCGCCTGCCACGGCGAGGCCTGTCCGCTGGCGCGCGGCTTCTACGACCGCCTGCCGGCCGCGCGCGCCGAGGCCGCGCAGGTCGGCTGGCTCGACCGCGAGGCGCTGCGCCGGGTTGCGCTCGCACACGAGGTCTGCCCCTATTTCCTCGCGCAGGAAATGACGCACTGGAGCGATGTCATCGTCGGCGACTACAACTACTACTTCGACAGCAGCGCCTTCCTGTTCGCCAGCATGAAGGACGCCAACTGGCGCGTCGCCGTGCTGGTCGACGAGGCGCACAACCTGCTGGAGCGTGCGCGCGGCATGTACACCGCCAGACTCGAAGGCGCGGCGCTGGAAGAAGCGCACCGCGCCGCACCCGCCGCCGTGCGCGGCCCGCTGGCGCGGCTGTTCCGCGAATGGGACACGCTGCAGCAGGCGCAGACGGCCGGCTACGACACCGCCGACGAGATCCCCGAGCGCTTTTTGCGCACGCTGCAGGCCGCCAACACCGCGATGGCCGAGCACTTCGCCGCCACGCCCGAGGCAGCGCAGGGCCCGCTGCAGCGCTTCTTCTTCGACGCGCTGCACTTCGCGCGGCTGGCCGAAGTCTTCGACGACCACTCGGTGTTCGAGCGCACGCTGGGCGCCACGCAGGAGCAGCGCGGCCTGGCCATCCGCAACCTCGTGCCCGGGCCGTTCCTCGAAGGCCGCTTTGCCGACGCGGTGTCGGTCACCTGTTTCTCGGGCACGCTGTCGCCGTTCGCGTTCTACCGCGACGCGCTCGGCCTGCCCGAAGACACGGCACTGCTCGACGTGGCGTCGCCGTTCAGCAGCCGGCAGCTGCGCGTCGAGGTGGCGACCGGCGTCTCCACGCGCTTTCGCGACCGCGCCGGCTCGCTGCGCCATGTGGCGGACATCATCGGCGCGCAGTTCGAGCGCCTGCCCGGCAACTACCTGGCCTTCTTCAGCAGCTTCGACTACCTGGACAAAGCCTGTGCCGCGTTCTCGCTGCGCCACCCCGGCGTGCCCGTGTGGGCGCAGACGCGCGGCATGCGCGAGGCCGACCGGCACGGCTTCATCGCGCGCTTCGAGGAGGGCGGGCAGGGCATCGGCTTCGCCGTGCTCGGCGGTGCCTTCGGCGAGGGCATCGACCTGCCGGGCAGCCGGCTCATCGGCGCCTTCGTCGCAAGCCTCGGGCTGCCCCAGTACAACGAACTCAACGAGATCACGCGCGAGCGCATGCAGTCGCGCTTCGGCAAGGGCTACGAATACACCTACCTCTACCCGGGCCTGCAGAAGGTGGTGCAGGCCGCGGGCCGCGTGATCCGCACCGAGGCCGACACGGGCGTGCTGCACTTGCTCGACGACCGCTTTGCGCGTGCCGAGATCCGCGAGCTGCTGCCCGCCTGGTGGCATGTGCAACTGGCCGGGGACACTGAAGACGATGCGCGCCACCCGACGCCTTGAACACGCCGGCCAGCCCGACCTGTTCGGCGAGGCTCCCGTCGCAGCCATCGAAGGCCTGCGCTACGACAGCGAGTTCCTGTCGCGCGACGAAGAGGCCGGCCTGCTGCGCATCGTGCAGGGCCTGTCGCTCAAGGAGATGCGCTACAAGGAATACACCGCGCGCCGGCGCGGCACCAGCTTCGGCGGCAGCTACGACTTCGACACGAACCGCCTCCGACCCGGCGCGCCGCTGCCCGAAGTGCTGCGCCCGCTGCGCGCCAAGGCGGCCGCCTGGGCCGGCGTTGCGCCCGAAGACCTCACGCACGTGCTGATCGCCGAGTACCGCCCCGGCACGCCGCTGGGCTGGCATCGCGACGTGCCCGATTTCGAGGACATCGTCGGCGTCTCGCTGCACGGCGACGCGGTGATGCGGTTTCGGCCCTACGTGCCCGGCGCGCCCGCCTCGGGGCCGGCCGCGCTCGAGATCGTCATCGAGCCGCGCTCCGTGTACCTGCTGCGCGGACCGGCGCGCTGGGCATGGCAGCACGCCATTGCGCCGACCGAGGCGCTGCGCTACTCGATCACCTTGCGCACCCGCTCGCACGACAGACTGCGCTGACGCGCAGCGCCTGCCTCCTCCGACCCACGGCCCCGCGCAGGGGGCCAGCATGGAGGCTTCTTCATCCCTCTGATCGAAGGAGCACTGGCATGCCAAGAGGTGACAAGTCGTCCTACACGGACAAGCAGAAACGCAAGGCCGAGCACATCGAGGAAGGCTACGAGCACCGCGGCGTGGCCAAGGGCGAGGCCGAACGCCGCGCCTGGGCCACGGTGAATGCGGAGACCGGCGGCGGCAAGAAGAGCGGCTCGGGCCGCGGCAAGGCCGAGCATCACGGGCCCTCGCGCAAAGGCGGCCGCCTTGGCGGCGCCGCAGCAGCGAATCGCACCGCCGCGGAACGCTCCGCCTCTGCAAAGAAGGGCGCGGCCACACGCAAGCGCAACGCCGAGAAGCGCAGCTGACAAAAGGGCTTCCATGTACATCCTTCTTGGCGCGACGGGCCATGTCGGCTCGGCGCTGGCACAGGCGTTGCTCGCGCAGAACCAACCCGTCACGCTGGTCACGCGTGACGCCCGCAAGACCCAGGCGCAGCAGAACAAGGGCGCACGCGCGGCGCAGGTCGACATATTCGATACCGCCGCGCTGCGCCGCGTGATCGCCAGCGGCACGCGGCTGTTCGTGCTCAACCCGCCGGCGGCGCCGTCGACCGACACCGTGGCCGAGGAGCACCGCAGCCTGCGCGCCATCCTGGCCGCGATCGAAGGTTGCAAGCTCGAGAAGATCGTTGCCGCCTCGACCTACGGCGCGCAGCCCGGCGAAGGCATCGGCGACCTGGGCGTGCTGTACGACATGGAGCAGGCGCTGGCCGCCGGCCCCGTGCCGCTGAGCGTGCAGCGCGCGGCCTACTACATGAGCAACTGGGACGCCTCGCTCGACACTGCCAGCACCGAGGGCAAGGTGCACAGCATGTACCCGCCCGATTTCAAGCTGCCGATGGTGGCGCCGCACGACATCGGCGAGTTCGCGGCCAAGCTCATGCTGGCGCCGCCCGAGCGCTCAGGGATGCACCACGTCGAGGGACCGCAGACTTACTCGCCGGCCGACGTGGCTGCAGCCTTTGCCGCTGCGCTGGGCCGGCCCGTCGAGGCCGTGCAGACACCGCCCGCGCAGTGGGAGCAGGCCTTCCGGTCGATGGGTTTTTCGGAACCCGCGGCGAAGTCCTATGTCGCCATGACGCGCCTCACGCTCGAAGAGGCCTACGAGCCAGCGCACGCGCCGAATCGCGGGGCCATTTCGCTGGACGCTTACATCGCTGCGCTGGTGAAAAAGAGCAGCAGCTGAACGATCATTGAAATCTGCCACGGTCGTGTCTGAAACGCATGGACTGGCCGGTCGGCACCCCGAGAACCGGACATCCGCTCGCTATCTTTGGCGGTAGCCGGACAACTTGCGTGAGCGTGCGCGCAGCCGGGGCATGCGGGGACTTGGCCGCGCCCGTCCTGCAGCGACGAACGCATGCGCTACGCCGCACAACGTCGCCCAATCCTTCCTCATCACGCCCGCGAAACAGCCGCCGCAAGCGCGTTTGCCCCGCCGTCTTTCCGTCGATACGATCCCGCGCCTTTGCCCTCGTTCCTCGCGACGGGCAGTGCTTTTTTCGAACAAGAAAGGAATGCGCGGGTGCCCTCAACGACCACTGCTTCTCCGAACGCCCATGCCCATGCCAACGCAGATTGGCAGCAACGCAGCCGCCGCCACGTCTGGCACCCCTGCACCCAGAGCATCCGCCTCGACGTGGCCCCGCCGCTGCCCATCGCGCGCGGCGAGGGCGTCTGGCTGACCGACCACGAAGGCCGGCGCTACCTCGACGCCACCAGCTCGTGGTGGGTCAACCTGTTCGGCCACGCGCACCCGGCGATCAATGCCGCGCTCAAGGCGCAGCTGGACACGCTGCCGCACGTGATGCTCGCGGGCTGCACGCACGCGCCGGCGGTCGAGCTGGCCGAGCGGCTGGCGGCGCTCACGGACCATGCGCTGGGCCATTGCTTCTACGCCTCCGACGGCGCGTCGGCCGTGGAGATCGCGCTGAAGATGAGCTTCCACGCCTGGCGCAACGCAGGCCGCGCCGACAAGCGCCGCTTTGTCGCGCTGCGCGGCGGCTACCACGGCGAGACGCTGGGTGCGCTGCACGTCACCGATGTGCCGGTGTTCCGCGACGCCTATGCACCGCTGCTCGCCAGCGCGCACCTCGTGGCCTCGCCCGATGCGCGTGGCGCCCGGCCCGACGAAGACGCCGCCGCTGTGGCCAACCGCGCCGCCGACGAACTGGAGGCGCTGCTGGCCGCGCAGCACGACAGCACCGCCGCCGTGATCGTCGAGCCGCTGGTGCAGTGCGCCACCGGCATGGCGATGCACGACCCGGCCTACCTGCGCCGCCTGCGTGCGCTGTGCGACTGCTTCGGCGTGCACCTGATCGCCGACGAGATCGCGGTCGGCTGCGGGCGCACCGGCACCTTCTTCGCGTGCGAGCAGGCGGGCATCTGGCCCGACTTCCTGTGCCTGTCGAAGGGCATCAGCGGCGGCTACCTGCCGCTGGCGCTGGTGATGACGCGCGACGCCATTTACCAGGGCTTCGTCGACGACGACGCCGCGCGCAGCTTCCTGCATTCGCATTCCTACACCGGCAACGCGCTGGCCTGCCGCGCGGCGCTGGCCACGCTCGACCTGTTCGCGCAGGAAGACGCGCTGGCCCGCAACAAGAACCGCGCCGTGCGCCTGTTCGCCCGCCTGCGCGACGGGCTGTCTGGCCAGGCGATCGACCACCTGCGCCAGCGCGGAATGATCACGGCCTTCGACGTGCGCGCGCCCGGCCCGCGCTTCGCCGAGCGCTTTCACCTCGCGGCGCGCGACCACGGCCTGCTGATGCGGCCCATCGGCGCGACCGTGTACCTGATGCCGCCGTATGCCATTGCCGACGACGAGATCGACCAACTGGTGGACGGCACGCTCGCGACGCTGAAAGCCGTCACCACCGCATCCGGCGTCATGGCTGAAGAAGGAGCCCGCGATGCTGCGCTTGCTTGAACGCCTGCACGACGAGATCACCGCGCTCGACGCGCGCTCGCTGCGCCGTCGCCGGCAGATCGCAGAGACCGCATGCGCGCCCGAGCAGATCCTCACGCTGGCCGGCGCCGCCGCGCCGCGCACCATGCTCGGTTTCAGCAGCAACGACTACCTGGGCCTGGCCGCGCACCCCGCGCTGGCCGAGGCGTTGGCCGAAGGCGCGGCGCGCTACGGCACGGGCAGCGGAGGCTCGCACCTCATCCTGGGCCATTCGCGCGCCCATGCGCAGCTCGAGGAGCGGCTGGGCGAATGGATGGCACCGCACATTCCGCAGGCGCGCAGCCTGTTCTTCTGCACCGGCTACATGGCCAACCTCGCGGTGTTGTCGGCGCTGGGCGACGGCGAGGCGGTGATCTTCTCGGAGGCACTGAACCACGCCTCGCTCATCGACGGTGCGCGGCTGGCCCGCGCCCGCGTGGAGCGCTACCCGCACTGCGACCTGCAGTCACTCGACGCGCAACTGGCCGCCAGCGACGCGCCGGTCAAGCTCATCGTGAGCGATGCCGTCTTCAGCATGGACGGCCACATCGCGCCCGTGGCGGGCCTGCTGGCGCTGGCCGAGCAGCACGACGCCTGGCTGGTGATCGACGACGCGCACGGCTTCGGCGTGCTCGGCGCCACCGGGCGCGGCGCGCTGCAGGCGCTGGCGCTGCGCTCCGAGCGGCTGGTGCTCATCGGCACGCTGGGCAAGGCGGCCGGCGTGTCGGGCGCCTTCGTGGCGGCGCACCGCACGGTGATCGACTTTCTGGTGCAGCGCGCGCGGCCGTACATCTTCACCACGGCCGCGCCGCCGGCGGTGGCGCATGCGCTGCTCACCAGCCTGGCGCTCATCGAAGGCGAGGAGGGCATGCGCCGCCGCGCGCAGCTGCGCGCCCGCATCACCCAGCTGCGCAGCGGCCTCAGGCAGGTGCTGCCTGCCGACGGCAGCGCCTGGCTGGCCGATTCACCGACCGCGATCCAGCCGCTCATCGTGGGCGACAACGCGCGCGCCATGCAGGCCATGGAACGGCTCGACGCGCACGGCCTGCGCGTGGGCGCGATCCGTCCGCCCACGGTGCCCGCCGGCACCGCGCGGCTGCGCATCGCGCTGTCGGCCAGCCACACCGAGGCCGACGTGGCACGGCTCATCGGTGCGCTGGGCGAGGCCCTGGCCGAGCCGTGGCCGGAGGCCGCATGACGTCGACGGCAGCAGCGACACAGCGCCGCTGGTTCGTCACCGGCACCGACACCGGCGTGGGCAAGACGCTGGTGAGCAGCGCCATGCTCGCGCTGCTGGCCGCCTCGGGCCTGCGCGCAGTCGGCATGAAGCCGGTGGCGGCGGGGCTCGATGCCATCGACGGCGAATGGCGCAATGAAGACGTCGAGCGCCTGCAGGCAGCCGGCAACGTGGCCGCGCCGCTGGCCTGGCGCTGCCCTTACGTGCTGAAGGCGCCGATGTCGCCGCACCTGGCGGCGCGGGAAGAGGGCGTGCAGGTCGCGCTGCCCGTGCTGCTCGACGCCTTCGAGCGGCTGTCGGCGCAGGCCGATGCGGTGGTGGTCGAAGGCGTGGGCGGCTTCTGCGTGCCGCTGGGCGACGACCTGGACACCGCCGACCTCGCGGTGGCGCTGGGCCTGCCCGTGATCCTCGTGGTCGGGCTGCGGCTTGGCTGCCTCAACCACGCGCTGCTCACGGCCGAGGCGATCCGTGCGCGCGGGCTGGTGCTGGTCGGTTGGGTCGCGAGCGTGGTCGAGCCGCAGATGCTCTCGCCCGACGGCAACCTGCAGACGCTGCGCGCCCGGCTCGGTGCGCCGCTGCTCGGCGTGGTGCCGCACCTGGCCGAGCCTTCGGCTGCGCGCGCCGCCGAACACCTCGACCTGTGCGCCCTGCGTGCGAGCGCGGCCCATGCTGCGCGACAGGGCGATCTGGCGGTGAGCGTGGCGTCAGCCGCGACGGTTTGAATCCGCCAGCCGCTGTGCGCGCACGCCGCCCTGGCGCGCGAGCATCCAGCCCGGGTACTCGGGCGCCAGCGCGCTGGCCTTGTCGATCGCCGCGAGTTCGTCGGCCGTGAGCCGCACGTCGGTCGCGGCGATGTTGTCGTTCAACTGGTCGATGCGCTTGGCGCCGACGATCACGCTGGTCACGACCGGCTGGTGCAGCAGCCAGGCCAGCGCAATTTGCGCCACCGACACGCCGCGCGGTTCGGCGAACTGGCGCATGAGGTCGATACAGTCGTAGGCGCGCTCCACATTCACCGGTGGAAAGTCGAAGCTCGCGCGGCGGCTGCCTTGCGCGGCGGCGGTGTGGCGGTCGAACTTGCCGCTCAGCAGCCCACCGGCCAGCGGGCTCCAGACCATCAGGCCGAGTTGTTCACTGCGCAGCATCGGCACCAGCTCGCGCTCCAGGTCGCGTCCGGCCACGGTGTAGTAGGCCTGCAGCGACTCGAAGCGCGCGAGCCGGTCACGCTCGGCAATGCCCAGCGCCTTGGCGATCTGCCACGCGGCCCAGTTCGACACGCCCACGTAGCGCACATGGCCCTGGCGCACGAGATCGTCGAGCGCGCGCACCGTTTCCTCGATGGGCGTGAGCGGGTCGGTGCCGTGGATCTGGTAGAGGTCGATGTGGTCCAGCTGCAGCCGCTTCAGGCTGGCCTTCACGCCGTCCATGATGTGGTAGCGCGAGGCGCCGGCCGAGTTCACGCCCTTGCTGCCGGTCTCGCCGAGCACCTTGGTTGCGATCACGACCCGGTCGCGCGGCACCTTCAGGTTCTTCAGCGCCTGGCCGGTGATGGTTTCGGAGAGGCCGTCGGAGTAGACGTCAGCCGTGTCGATGAAGTTGATGCCGGCGTCGAGCGAGCGGCCGAGCAGGCCTTCGGCCTCGCTCTGCTGCAGCTGGCCGATGTGCTCCCAGATGCCCGGCGCGCCGCCGAAGGTCATCGTGCCGAGGCAGAGTTCGGAAACCAGGAGGCCGGTGCGGCCGAATTTGCGGTATTGCATCGAAAGTTGTCCTTTGCGTGAGGAGGGACCAGCCGGTGGTCGGGCGTGCCGGCGGCTGCCAAAAAGTATCCGGCCGGCGGCCCCCTGCGGGCGAGCGCGTTCCTGCAAAGTCTTTGCCTATTCCTCCAGACCTCGTGCCTGGGCCGTGCAGATTCGCAGGCACGGCGCTAAGCTCGGGCAACCCAATCCTCCACGGCCGTTGCCACGGCCGCGCTCCTTCAGCCGAGGCTCATTCATGTCCGACGAAATCCCTGACACCGCCACCGTCCTCGCCATGCCGATGCCGCTGGACCCCGAACTCGATGCCGCCCGCGAAGAGCTGGTGCAGCTCATCCGCCACATCACGCGCGGACAGGACGGCACCGTGGAGTGCGCCGTGCCCGGCCTGCAGGTGCACTGCATCAGCAAGCCCGACGGTCCCAAGCACGGCTTCGCCACGCCCGCGCTGGGCCTCATTGCGCAGGGTTCCAAGCGGGTCATCGTGGGCGACGACATCTATGTGTACGACCCGATGAACTACCTCGTCACCTCGGTCGACCTGCCGGTGTGCGGGCAGGTGTGCGTGACGAGCGAGAACGAGCCCTACCTGGGCGTGCGGCTGGAGTTGGCGGTCGACGAGATCGGCGACCTCATCGGCGACGAGAAACTGCCGGCCAAGGCCAACGCCCCGGCCTCGCGCGGCATGTACGTGAACCGCATCGCCATGCCGGTGCTGGAGCCCGTGCTGCGCCTGCTGCGGCTGCTCGACTCGCCCGAAGACATTCCGATCATGGCGCCGCTCATCAAGCGCGAGATCATGTACCGCCTGCTGGTGAACGGCGAGGGCGCGCGGCTGCGCCAGATTGCGCTGCACGACAGCCACACGCAGCGCATCGCGAAAGCCATCAGCGCGCTGCGCACGAATTACGCGCAGTCGCTGCGCGTGGAAGACATGGCGCGCGCGGTGCACATGAGCGTGTCGTCGTTCCACCACCACTTCAAGGCCGTGACGGCGATGAGCCCGCTGCAGTACCAGAAGCAGCTGCGCCTGCAGGAGGCGCGCCGCCAGATGCTCATTGCGGGCACCGACGTGGCGAGCGCCGCGCACAACGTGGGCTACGAAAGTCCCTCGCAGTTCGCGCGCGAGTACGGTCGCATGTTCGGCGCGCCGCCGCTGCGCGACAAGCGCCGCTGGCTCGGCGAGGCCGGGAACGACGCGACCTCGATGGAGGCCGCGTAGGGGCGCAAGACGCATTCAAGGGGCTCTTTCACCCTAGCACTTGCCGCGATTTCTTGCGTCGTCGTGGAAATGCAGGCTTCACGAAATCTCGCTATCGTTTTGTTCGCTGCAGCACCCGCCCGCCCCTGAAAGCGGGGACTACTCAACAACTCGGAGAGATGCATGCTTTGGGAAAAGAAGCTGGCGCAGTGGAGCGCCGCGGTCCGCGCACGGGCGAACCTGCCTGCGCGGCTGACCTTGTGGGACGGCCAGTCCTACGACTTCGGTGACTTCAGCGGGCCGGCGGTCACGCTGCACGTGAAATCGCCCGCGGCGCTGTCGCTGATGCTGCAGCCCACGCTCGACAACCTGGGCGAGGCCTACGTCAAGAGCAAGATCGACATCGAAGGCAAGCTCAGCGACGTGATCGACATCGCCTATGGCCTGGCGAAGACTTCGCTCGACAAGCCCGGCGGCGCGCTGCAAGGCATGGCCCGCTACTTCGCGCACACGAAGTCGTCGGACAAGAAGTCCATCGAGTATCACTACGATGTGTCGAACGCGTTCTACCAACTCTGGCTTGACGCGAACATGGTCTATTCGTGCGCCTATTTCGAAAATGGCGACGAAGACCTGGCCACGGCGCAGCTGAAGAAAATCGACCACATCCTCACCAAGATCGAACTCAAGCCGGGGCAGACGCTGCTGGACATCGGCTGCGGCTGGGGCGCGCTGGTGATCCGCGCGGCGCAGAAGTTTGGCGCGCGCTGCGTGGGCGTCACGCTGTCGCAGAACCAGTTCGACCTCGCCACCGAACGTGTGAAGGCCGCCGGCCTGCAAGACCGCATCGAGATCCGCCTGCAGGACTACCGCGACGTGACGGGCCAGTTCGACCGCATCACCAGCGTCGGCATGTTCGAGCACGTGGGCCGCAAGAACCTGCCCGAGTACTTCAAGCGCGTGCAGCAGCTGCTGGCCGACGACGGCATCGTCATGAACCACGGCATCACCTCGTCCGACCCCGAGGGGGGCGGCGTGTCGTACGGCGGCGGCGACTTCATCGACCGCTACGTGTTCCCCAACGGCGAGCTGCCGCACATCAGCCTGGCGTTGCAGGCCATGCAGCAGGGCGGGCTCGAAGCCTTCGACGTGGAGAACCTGCGCCGCCACTACGCGCAGACGCTGCGCCACTGGAGCGACGCCTACGAAGCGCATGCCCACGAGGCCCGTGCGCTGGTCGATGAAGAGAAGTTCCGCATCTGGCGCGTGTACCTCGCGGGCTGTGCCTATGCCTTCGAGAACGACGACGTGGCGATCTACCAGATCGTCGGGCGCAAGGCGGGCAGGGCGGCGAGCACGCTGCCGTGGTCGCGCAAGTACATCTACGAAGGCACGTCGGCGCTGAGCACGGGCTGAGCCCATCCGCCCGTGGCACGAGGCCGATGGCGCCCAGGCGATATCGGGGTGGCATGCGATCGCGCGAACAAGACAGCGGCGGTGCCCCAGTGCCCCAGTGCCCCAGTGCCCCAGTGCCAGCACGAATCCGCGTGCGCCGATAGCATCGACGCCTCGCGGCTCCACCACCTCGCATCGACCCGACGGACACCTTCGTCCGCGGCAGCTGGGGGCTTCGAAGACTCCCCATGAACACCAGCACCAGAACAACGAAACGCCCGCTCGTGATCGCTTCGATCATGGCCTCCATGGCCATGGTCGCCATCGAAGCCACCATCGTCTCGACCGTCATGCCGCAGATCGCCTCCGAACTCGGCGGCCTGCATCTCTACAGCTGGGTCTTCGCCTCGTTCCTGCTCGCGCAGACCGCGATGACCGTGGTTTTCGGCAAGCTCAGCGACCTGTACGGCCGCAAGCCGATCATGTTCGTGGGCATCGCCATCTTCGTCGTCGGCTCGGTGCTGGCGGGCTTCTCGTGGTCTATGCCGGCCATGATCTGCTTCCGGCTCATCCAGGGCATCGGCGCGGGTGCGATCCAGCCGGTGTCGCTCACCATCGTCGGTGACCTGTACCCGGCGCGCGAGCGGGGCAAGGTGCAGGGCTACCTTGCCAGCGTGTGGGCGGTGTCGGCGGTGGTCGGACCGATGATCGGCGCGCTGATCGTGCAGAAGCTGTCGTGGGCCTGGATCTTCTGGGTCAACGTGCCCATCGGCCTCGCGGCGGCGGCGGGCTTCTGGCTCTTCCTGCACGAGGCGCCGACGGTGCGCCGCGCGTCCATCGACATGGTGGGCGCGGTGCTGTTCACCGTCGGCATCGCGGCGCTGATGATTGCGCTGACCGAGTTCGGCGTCGGCAACTCGGGCGTTGCGCTCGCCTGGAGCGCGCTGTTCGTCGTCACGCTCGCGCTGTTCATCGCGCAGGAGCGCCGCGCGGCCGACCCTATGGTGTCGCTCAAGCTCTGGGGCGCGCGAATGATCGCGGCCGTCAACGGCGCGGCGATGCTGGCCGGCATGGTGCTGATCGGCATCACGACCTTCCTGCCGATGTACGTGCAGGTGGTGCTGGAGCGCTCGTCGGTCACGGCGGGCCTCACGCTCACGATGGTGATGCTGGGCTGGCCCATCGGCGCGACGCTGACCTCGCGCACCTTCCATCGCATCGGGCTGTGGCGGATGGTGGTGGTTGGAGGAGCGCTGATTCCGCTGGGCACGTCGACGTTCGCACTGCTCGGGGCCGGCAGTTCACCGGTGCTGCCCGCCATCGGCTCATTCATCATCGGCCTGGGCATGGGGGTAATGAGCCTGAGCTCGCTGATCCTGATCCAGGACGGCGTGGAGCTCTCGCAACGCGGCATCGCCACGGCCTCGAACGTGTTCTCGCGCAACCTCGGAAGCGCATTGGGCGCGGCCTTCTTCGGCGCCGTCTTCAACTTCGGCCTCACGCGCGCAGACGGCACCCTGATGTTCAGCGACGATCAGCTGCGCCTGCTGCTGCAGGGCGTGCACGGCTCTGTCGCCGGAGACGCGGGCATCCGGTTGGCGCTGGGCAACTCGCTGCACCTCACTTTCCTGATGATGCTGGTGGTGAGCTTGGGCGTGGTTGCGCTGGCGTTGCTGCTGCCGAAGGACGGGCTCGAAAGCCAGTCGTCCAAGGACATGAAGGTCACGCAGAAGTAGGCGGCCCCGGTCTCGGCCCGGCGGGACGTTCTTTCATGTGCGCGAGATAGATAGCCGATCTTTCACAGCGGGCCGTCTTGTGACGAAACAGGTTCCCGGTGATGTGGAACGGGGGGCGAGCTTGACCCGGATGTTGGCCTTCAGTTGCCGGAGCCTTTCACGAAATTGTCTCGAGCGAGCCGTAGTACACATCTATGATCCAAATGTTGCATAGGCAACAAGCTACAAAAATTTCAAATTCAGAGGGATCAAAGATGAGGGAGAAAACGTATCGCGTGCTCAGCGTCGCGCTGTTGGTCGCGCTGACTGCATGTGGGGGCGGAGGCGGTGGCGGGGGAGGTGGAGCCGCTGGTTTTCCGATCGTGCCTGTCGCCGGCACTCCGAACACGCCGCCGCCTGCAACCAATCCGGAGCCGGTGCCGCAGGACCCCGTCTTGCCGGCCCTGAGCTTGGACTTCGAGTTGCTAACGAACGAGTTCGATCCTGTGAAGCTGCTTGCTGCGTTGGATGCAGAAGGGAGCCGGGGATTTCGCTGGGTCGTATCGCCCAACTTCAAGAACGAACCTAGGCACCTGCTGTCGAAGGACTCCAAAGCGACGGACAAATACATCAACGAGTTTCTGGGCCTTGGATTGAGCGAAGGTGATTTTCTGACGCAGATCAATGCCAGAGGGGCCCAAGGATTTCGGCTGGCAACGGATGGTCTACTCCTCAGGAATAGCTCGGCAAGTGCTTGGTACAGCTATGCCATGGAAGCGACCTTACGGCGGAGTAATACTGATCCGGAGAGCCTGGACGGTTTGCTGGCACAACTCAATGCACAAGGTGCGAAGGGTGGCCGATATATCGGGGAGGCGTATTTCGCGCCGTTTCCGGATGGGCGCTACAACATCCACAGCGTCTATGAGAATGCAGGAGGCGCTCTTTTCCAGTACGAGATGTTGCCGAGGGCGGGCAAGGATGCCGACTTCATCGCGCAGCTGAATGCTCAGGGCGCCAAAGGATTCAGGTTCAACTTCATTGCCTATCCCAAGAGTGGCGAGGCGAAGGCCTTCTATGTGAAGGACAAGGCACAGGCCCCGAAATTCACTTACTGGATCGTCGACCGTCCGGCCGATGCGTCAGGATTCCTGGCCCAGCTGAAGGACAACGCGAGCCGCGGAAGAGCTTTCTTCATCGACAACTATGCCTCGGGAACCGACAGGGTCTCAGGTCCGGGTTCGTCGGAGCCAGTACAAAAGGTCATCTACTCCGCTTCGGAACAATGCAAAGGCGTTCTTTGTGGCGACCTGTATTCGTTCTCGATCATGAGCGGCTACTGAAAGCAGTCGAACGGGGCGAGCCACTCGCCCTGTGCCGACGAACACTTCCATGTGGAAATGGCCCGATGTCGGGCCGTTTTTCCTTTGAGGGGCGATCCGGCTGCAAGCAAGCCCGGAAGCCGGAGTGAATCTCAGGGAACGGTCGTCGACGGACTTCGCCTGACGCCGGCCGTAGCGTTGGAGCAGTTACTCCAGCGTGAAGCCGATCTTCACCGTCACCTGCCAGTGCGCGATCTTGCCGTCCACCACATGGCCACGCGTCTCGGTGACGGTGAACCACTGGATGTTGCGCACCGTCTCGTGCGCCTTCGCGATGGCGGTCTGCACCGCGTCCTCGATGCTCGTGGGGGACGAGCCGGTCAGCTCGAGCGACTTGTAGACATGGTTCGACATGGCGCTTGCTCCTTGGGTGGGTTCGCGCCCATCGTAGTCAGTGCAAGGGGGGCGGCGCAACCCTCGGGCGCGTGCGGATGCAAAGCAAACCGCATCAGCACATACGCAATCCGTCGTTGGCAAGGGCAGGGGCGCTTCGCAGAATCGGCGGCATTGTTCCTGGGAAACCGTCCGCCATGTCGCTGCATACCTTCGCCTCTCCATCCCCGGCCGCACAGGCCCGCCACATCCTCGTGCTGACCGCCATCGCCTGGTGCATCGCGCCGGCGTCGCCACATGAAGTGGCACGCCGCGCACCGCATGGCCATGTGCCGCTGCGCGTGCTGCTCGGTGGCCGCCCTGAAGCGTCAACCTCGACTTCTTCATCCGCAGCGCACAGAAGGCCGAGGCCGCGGGCATTGCCTTTGCCTTCGTGGCCGACGGGCGAGGTCTGTGAATGGCCATTTGCTGCCTGCTTACTCGTTGTCGATCCATTCACTGCTTCTGAGGAAATCGAAAGGCGAAGCGTGAAATTCGTGCTTGAGATGAAGGATGTGGGCTCGCAGAATCTCGGCGGGTTTTTCCCTTCCTTCAACCTTTAACGGACTTCACTCCCATGACCCTTCCTTCGACCGACCGCCTGGTTCCGCCCGCACTCTCGGTGCTTCGCGTCGTCTCGGCCTACCTGCTGATCCAGCATGGCTCGGCCAAGCTGTTCGGCGTGCCGCACGTCGCCTTCTTCGACAACCTGCAGTTGTTCTCCCTGGTAGGCATCGCAGGCGTCCTGGAGTTTTTCGGCGGCCTGCTGTTGCTGGTGGGGCTGTTCACCCGGCCCGTGGCCTTTGTGCTCTCGGGGCTGCTGGCCTTTGCGTACTTCCTCGGTCACGCGCCGAAGGGCAACGTGCTGGTGCCGTTCCTCAACCAGGGCGAGGCCGCCGCGCTGTTCTCGTTCGTGTTCCTCTTCATCGCCGCGGCCGGCGCGGGACCGTGGAGCGTCGATGCCTGGCTTCGCGGACGCGTGAAGCCCGAAGGGCTCAAGGCGCGCGCTGCAACTGCTCCCTGAGAATCCGCCGGATCTCCAGGATCGCCAGCGGGTTCTCCTGCACGCTGTGCGCGGACGGAATCACCAGTTCCGACGCCGCGCCATCGAGGTGCGCGCTGGCGTAGGGCACGATGCCGTCGCTCGAATCGGCCTGCGCCACGCCCGGCGTGTCGTTGCCGATGATCGAGTGAAAACGCACCTTCGGGCTCATCGGCAGCCCCGACGACAGGCGCACGAAGGGGTCGCGGTCGCTGAGGTTGTCGATGCTGTTGGGAATGCGCAGCGGACCCATGTCCTGCGAACTGGGCGCGACGCGCATCAGCTCGCGCGAGAGCTCGTTGAGCTGGCCCAGCATCGCCACAGGCAGCGTGATGAGGTTGGCCACCCAGCGCGAGATGCGCTTGTTGGCGAACGAGGTGCCGCGGTGCGGCGACGCGATGAAGATGGCGTCGCTGACCTGGGGCAGCGGCTCGAAACGCAGGTAAGGCCCCAGCCCTTCCTCGATGCGGCGGCGCTGGGCGGCCGGCATCGGGTAGCCCTGGCGCAGCGCGTCCCACAGCACATCGCCAGACGACGATACCAGCAGGCGCGAGAGCACGCCGCCCATGCTGTGGCCGATGAGCGTGACGTTGCGCGAGGCCTCGGCGCGGCCCTGCGGATCGAAGTGCGCCAGCGTCTGCGTGATGGCTTCGCGGATGGCCAGGTTGTTCAGCGGCAGCGGCGCGTTGGTCGGGTAGTACACCTGCCAGATCTGGTAGCTGCGGCGCAGCGTCTCGTCGCCGAGCACTTCGTTCGCGACGTTGATCCACGCTTCGGGGCTGCTGGCCAGTCCGTGCAGCATGACGATGGTGCGGCGCTTCGGGTCGTAGGGCTGCATCAGGTAGATGTGCGGCCGGGTGAGGCCCTCGGCGCCGCCGAAGAGGCTGCGCAGCGCCTGCAGCGCGAAGTCGGAGCGGGCCAGCCACAGGCCGTAGCCCGAGGTGAAGTTGGCAGCCAGCGGAATCTCTTCGCCGGCCAGCCGGATCGTGCTGGTGCGGTAGGGGTCGAACACGGCGATGCGCAGCGTGCGCGTGGCCAGCACGTCCTGCAGCGTGGCGCCGTCGAACTGCAGCAGCGCGGTGAGGGCGGGGAAGGGCGTTTCGCTGAAGGGCTGTGCGTCTTCCTCGGCCTGGGCATCGGTCGGGCGCTCGCTGCCCGAGGCGACCAATTCGGCGCCGAAGCCGTCGCGGCGGTAGATGTTGCGCAAGCCCGAGAAGGTCAGCGACGCGGCGGGAATCAGTTCTTTCGGCGAGGGTGCGTTGGGTGCGAGCTCCAGCGCAGACAAGTCGGCGTCGATGCGCCAGTCGCCCACCTGCGGAATGGCGGCCACCGACGTGTCGCCTTTGCGGTAGCGGCTGAACAGGCCGGTGATGGCGCGTTGCACCGCGTAGTTGTAGTAGTCGCGCACCTGCGTCTGTCGGTCCTCGAAGGCGCGGTCGCGCGGCTTGCGCGCGGTGAAGAACAGGTAGGCGTAGGCATGGCGCGCGGTCTCGAGCCAGGCGTCGATGGCCTCGGGAGCCATGGGCTGCGCGGCCGAGCCGCCATCGCCGCCCGCGAGCGCAAGTTGCAGCCACACCTCGGACAGCGCAGAGAGCCGCTGCTCGTCGCTCAGGCCGGCCGAGCTGGCGAGGTTCTCGCGGCAGGCAGAGCCGTCCTTGCGGCACTGGTCGGCGTCAGAGCCGATGACACGCAGCACCTCTTGCGCGGAACTGCTGAGCTTGCCGGTGGTGAGCACGTCGCCGCGCCGCTGCACGAGGTATTCAGCCGGCGAGATGGTGCCGACCGTGACGCCCGCGCAGCCGGTGAGCAGCGACAGCGCCAGCAGCAACGCGGGGAAGCCGATGCGCCTCATGGCGCCACGCCCGGCAGGCCGTTGCGGATCGCCTGCGAGAAGTTCACGCCGGGCTGCTGGTCGGTGGCGATGGCCCGGTCGGTGATGCGGCCGCCGGCGCGCAGCGCGTCCATGCTCAGCCCCGGCGTCAGGCCGCCCACGTCGTGCAGGTACGCGGGCAGGTAGCCCGAGGCCAGCAGGCGCCAGTCCATCGGCAGGCCGGGTACGACATGCTTGGCAAGGCTGTAGACGATGGTTGTGCAGTTGGCCGTGAGCGTGTTGTAGAAGCTCGGCGCGCCTGCCAGCGCGTGGGCTTCGTCCACGTAGCCCAGGAACAGCGAACGCATCTCGGACTGCGGCAGGCGCACGCGGTACATGTAGACGTCTTCGCCGCGCACGTTGGTGCGCACGCGCAGGATGTCGTGCTCGTCGGCGGCCACGAGGCTGTTCTCGAACTGCTTGAAGAAACCGCCGATGGACGAGAAACTCTCGCCGCGCTCCTTGCGGATCTCGATGGAAAAAGTGACGAACTGGCCATCGTCGAAACCGAAGGACACCAGCGTGTGCGCAATGGCGGGGCCGGTCCAGTACGACAGCGACACGTCGACCGAGCGCAGGCGGTCCAGGTCGTAGCGGCGCGTGTCCCAGCGCACGGTGTAGTCGGTGTCGCTGCGCCAGTCGAAGTTGCGCACGTTCTCCATCGTGACCACGTTGCCCTCGACGCGCGGCTTCAGGTGGCGCGCCACGTCGTCGGCCCACTCGCGGTTCTGCGAAGGCTGGATGGTGTTCCACCAGCCGAGCAGCATCGCAACGCCGATCGCATACGACAGCAGCGGCCGGGTCGCCTTGCCGCGCCACACGAGCACGATCGCCACGAGGCCGAAGAGGCCCCACAGCACCATCGCGCCGACCTTGACCGGCAGCGTCGCGGGCAGCTGGTACCACAGGGCCGCACAGGCCCAGGCGGCCGACAGCAGCACGGCGAAGCTCGCCAGCAGACGGCCGAGGGAGCGCAGGAGGATTCGGAGCATGAAGAAACGCGGAGGTGGAGGGCGGCCGATTCTCGTCGAGTTGCAGCCGCCCACCGACGAGCTACAGCGGGTAGGTCACCAGCTTGAAGTCCGGGTCTTCGGGAAACGGCTTCACCGAGAAACCCAGCCGGCGCACCAGCTTGAGCATGTCGGGGTTGCCGGCCAGCACCAGCCCGTCCATTTCGGAAAGGCCGCGGTCGCGCGCCACGTCGATGATGCTTTCCATCAGGCGCGAGCCGATGCCCTTGCCGTTGAACTCGTCGGCCACCACGAGCGAGAACTCGCAGCTGGTCTGGTCGGGGTTGGTGATGTAGCGCGACACGCCGACGATGCGCTCGGTGTCGAGCACGGTGCCGTCGGGCGCTGTGCTGCGCTCCATGATGGTGGCGACCAGCGCCATCTCGCGGTCGTAGTCGATGAGCGTGAAGCGCGACAGCATCGACGGCGGCAGCTCGTGGAAGCGCGAGACGAAACGGAACCAGCGGCTCTCGGGCGACAGGCCCTGCACCAGCGCCTGCAGCATCTGCGCGTCGTTCGGGTGCACCGGCCGCACGACGTACGCGCCGCCACCGGGCAGCGGCCATTCGCGCCGGTAGCGCGCGGGGTACGGCATGATCGCCAGGTGGTGGTAGCCGTTGCCCGCAGGGCTTGCCACCGCCTGCGTGCTGCTGTCGACCACGATGCGTGCATCGACCGACACCGCGCCGTGCTCGTCCACGATGATGGGGTTGATGTCCATCTCGCGCAGCTCGGGCAGCTCGCACACCATTTCGGACACGCGCAGCAGCACGTCTTCAATGGCCTCCATGTTCACCGCGTTGGCACCGCGCCATTCGCCCAGCGTCTCGGCCACGCGCGAGCGATCGATGAGGTGGCGCGCCAGGAACTGGTTGAGCGGCGGCAGCTCCATCGCGCGGTCCTTCATGAGCTCGATCATGGTGCCGCCCGCGCCGAAGACGATCACAGGGCCGAAGGGCTGGTCGGTGACGAGGCCCACGTAAATCTCGCGCCCGCGCCGCGCGCGCACCATCTTCTGCACGGTCACGCCATTGATGCGGGCGTCGGGCGCGAGTTGCGCCACGCGCTCCATCATTTCCAGGTAGGTGTCGCGCGCGCTGGTGCCGTTCATCACGTTGAGCGCCACGCCCTCGACATCGGACTTGTGCGAGATGTCGGGCGAGTCGATCTTCAGTGCCACGGGAAAGCCCAGCTGCGTCGCGATCATCATGGCTTCGTTGGCACTGCGCGCCAGCAGCGTGCGCGTGATCGGAATATGGAAGCACGACAGCAGTGACTTCGACTCCATCTCGGTCAGCACCTTGCGCCGCTCGGCCAGCACGCTCTCGATGAGCAGGCGCGCACCGTCGATGTCGGGCTTGGCCAGTGCCGACAGCGGTGGCGGCGTCTGCTGCAGGAGCTGCTGGTTCTGGTAGAAGGCCGCGATGTTGCCGAAGGCGCCCACGGCCGCCTCGGGCGTGCGAAAGCTCGGGATGGTGGCCTCGGCCAGCACCGCCCGCGCATTGCCGACCGACGCATCGCCCATCCAGCACGACAGCAGCGGCTTGGGCATGGGGCGCGGAATGTCGGCCAGCGCACGCGCCGTGGCCGCCGCATCGACGCCGGCCTTGGGCGAGAAGATGGCGAGCACGCCGTCGATCTGGCTGTCGGCCGAGGCGGTGTCGATGGCGGCGCGAAAGTGCGCGGGCGTGGCGTCCTCCGACAGGTCGATGAGGTCGGTGAGTGACGCGAGCGCCGGCAGCGAGGGCTGCAGCGAGCGCTGCGCGGGTGCCGAGAGGCGGCCCAAGTCCAGCCCGATCTCGTTGATCCAGTCGGCCGCGAGCACGCCGGGGCCGCCGCCATTGGTGACCACGGCCAGCCGCTTGCCCACCGGCCGGTAGCGCGAGGCCAGGCACTTGGCGGCCGAGAACAGCTCGACGAAGGAGCGCACCCGCACCGCGCCCGCGCGGCGCAGGGCGGCGTCGAACACGTCGTCGCTGCCCACGATGGCGGCGCTGTGTGTCTGCGCGGCCTCGTTGCCTGCCGGCTTGCGGCCCGCCTTGAGCACCACCACCGGCTTGGCGTGCGAGGCCGAGCGCAGCGCGCTCATGAAGCGGCGCGCGTCGGCAATGCCTTCGAGGTACACGATGATGCTGTGCGTGGCCGGGTCGTTGGCCAGGAAGTCGAGCACCTGCGGAATGTCGACCGAGGTGTGCGGCCCGAGCGAAACCACGCTCGAGAAGCCCACGCCGTTCTGCCGCGCCCAGTCGAGCATCGACGCCGTGAGCGCACCCGACTGCGACACCAGCGCGAGCGGCCCGGTGCGCGCGAGCGGGCCGGCCACGCTGGCGTTCAGGTGCAGCGGCGGGCGCTGAAAGCCCAGCGAGTTCGGCCCCAGCAGGTGCACGCCTTCGCGGCGCGCGATCTTGCGCCACTGCGCGGCCTGCTCGGCGGCGATGCCGGTGGAGATGACCACCGCGGCCTTGCAGCCGATGCGGCCCGCGATTTCGAGGGCCGCCGCCACGTCGCGCGGCGCGAGTGCGATCAGCGCCAGGTCGGCATGCGTCTGCGCCAGCTCCTCGAGCGTGCCTTGCGTACACACATCGAGAAAGCGCAGCGTGCCGTCGAAACGCTCGGCGCGGAAGGCTTCGCGCAGCGTGCGGCCCAGCGCGGTCTGGCCACCCGGATCGCTGGGCTGGCCGACAAAGGCCGCGATCGACGCCGGTGCGAACAGGGGGGTCAGGAAATGCTTGTCCATGCCTTAGTGTGCTGTCCCGCAAATAGCGGCGCAAATGAAATCGATGCGTTTCGCCCGCATCCGGGTCCGCCAAAAGCACCACGTGTACACTCGCCGCCTCATGTCGTGCCTTTCACTTTCCCCTGTTGCAGCATCCAGCGCCGCCGTTTTCGGCCGCACGATGCCGTTCGCCGCTTGCGTGCGAACGAGCGACGCAGTGAATGCACGAATGATTACCACCATGACCGCCGCGGCCCCCTAGCTCGCGCAGGGTGGCCGCTCCGGCAGCCACCTGGTGTCTCTTCTCCCGAATGAACGAAACCCAGCTGGCAGCTGGGTTTTTTGTTTTTGTCCTGTCCGTTCGTTGTTTGGAGAAGCCCATGTACCGCGATCCCGTCTCGTCCTTCCTGCCCCAGCCCAGCCACCCTGCGGCCATTCGCCCGCTGCGCGTCGGCATGATCGGCATTGGCACCGTGGGCTCGGGCACCTTCCGCGTGCTGGCGCGCAACCAGGACCTCATTGCCGCCCGCGCCGGGCGCGGCATCGAGGTGACGGTGGTGGCGGCACGCAATCTCGCGCGTGCCCAGGGCATCGTGGGCGAGGGCGTGGCGCTCACGGCCGACCCGATGCAGGTGGCGACCGATCCCGATGTGGATGTGGTCGTCGAGGTGGCCGGCGGCACCGGCCCGGCACGCGACTGGGTGCTGGCGGCCATTGCGCACGGCAAGCATGTGGTCACGGCCAACAAGGCGCTGCTGGCCGTGCATGGCCCCGAGATCTTTGCCGCCGCCAGCGCGCACGGCGTGGCCGTGATGTACGAAGGTGCGGTGGCGGTCAGCATCCCGATCGTGAAAGCGCTGCGCGAGGGCCTGACAGCCAACCGCATCGAATGGGTGGCGGGCATCGTCAACGGCACCACCAACTTCATCCTGAGCAAGATGCGCGACGAGGGCCTGGACTTCGCCGGCGCGCTCGCGCAGGCCCAGGCGCTGGGCTATGCCGAGGCCGACCCGGCCTTCGACATCGAGGGCGTCGACGCCGCCCACAAGACCGCGCTGCTGGCCGCCAACGCCTTCGGCATGCCGGTGCGCTTTGCCGACGCGCAGGTCGAGGGCATCACCGCGCTGCAGCGCCTTGACGTGGCCTGCGCTGAGCAACTGGGCTTTCGCGTCAAGCTGCTGGGCGTGGCGCGTCGCCGAGAAGAAGGCGTCGAGCTGCGTGTCCAGCCTGCGCTGGTGCCTGCGACGCACCTGTTGGCGCAAGTGAACGGCTCGATGAACGGCATCATGGTCAAGGCCGATGCGGCGGGCGTCACGATGTACTACGGCGCGGGCGCCGGCTCGGAGCAGACCGCGTCGGCCGTGATTGCAGACCTGGTGGATGTCGCGCGCCTGCACGGCACCCACGCCGGCCAGCGTGTGCCGCACACCGGCTTCCACGCGCATGCGGTGCGCGAACTGACGGTGCTGGCGCGCGCGGCCGTGCGCAGCGCGCATTACCTGCGCGTGCCGGTGCAGGCAGCGGCTGACATCGCGGCCGTGGCGGAACTGCTGGCCGCGCAACGCCTGCCGGTGCGGCAACTGGTGCTCGCGAATGGGCCGGCCGATGCGGCGCCGCAGGTGCTGGTGATCACCGAATCTGCGTTGCAGGGCGCGGTCGACCTCGCGCTGCACGCGCTGCAGGCAAGCCCGGTCGTGGACGGGCCGGTGATCGCACTGCGCGTGGAAACGCTGGACGACTGAGCGCGTTCAGTGTCGGACGCGGGCGCGCAGGCGCGGCCCCAGACTTCGAGGCGCCCCGCATCCCGTCGCTTGCGGAACGTGGCGCACCACCGCCCGGTCAGTGTGGAAGCCGGCTTCCCTCGCTTCACGCGAAAACGGCAGCGCGT
Organism: Variovorax sp. Root473; assembly: GCF_001426505.1. Taxonomy (GTDB): domain Bacteria; phylum Pseudomonadota; class Gammaproteobacteria; order Burkholderiales; family Burkholderiaceae_C; genus Variovorax. The sequence goes on along the minus strand of NZ_LMEV01000017.1, from coordinate 1,516,962 downwards.
CGATGGACAGGGCTGCCGGTGTCATGCGGGTCGGTCTGTCCCTGTGCAGCAGGCGTTGTCGTCTCACGCGCCATCCTGCGGTGCATCGTCCGCAGGCTGCGCGACGAGGTGCGCGGGCACGTCTTCAGCCGCAAGCTGCCCGATGGCGGCGCCCAGCGCCATGTCGTCGAGCAGCCCGAAGTGACTCATGCGCAGGCGGCCCTGCCGGTCGATCAGCACCGTGCTTGGCGTGCCCTGCCACTGGTAGTCGCGCATCGTGGCGGGGATGATGCCGGTGGGCGAGGGCTGGTCGATGCCGATGGGAAAGCCCAGTCGGTACTCGCGCACGAAGGCGTCGAGCGCGGCGGGCGTCATGACGTCGTGGTGCTCGAACACCGAATGCAGGCCGATCACCGCGACGTCTGTCGCCGCGAACAGCTGCCGCGTCTTCTTCGCCTGGGGCAGGCCGTGCGACACGCAGGCCGGGCACAACATCTGGAACGCGTGCAGCACCACGACCCGGCCCCGCAGCGACGCGAGCGTGACGGGCGCGTCGGTGTTGAGCCATTGCGAAACCTGCAGCTCGGGCGCTTCGGGATGTGGCCAGGCCATGTCAGGCTGCCTCGGTGCGCAGCTTGACCTGCGGGAAATCGACCGGCACCTGGAACGCCACGTTCACGTAATTGGTGAACAGGTTCAGTGCGACGTGCGCGAGGATTTCGACGATGTGCGGGTCGTCGAAGCCCACCGCGCGCAGCGCCTGCACGTCGGCGTCGTTGACCTGGCCGCGCGCATCGACCAGCTTCAGTGCAAAGCGCAGCGCCGCCGCGGTGCGCGGGTCGGCCGATTCGCCGGCCTGCGCGGCCGTCATGTCGGCGGCGGACACACCGGCCTTGCGCCCCAGCGCGGTGTGCGCGGCAAGGCAGTAGTGGCAGGCGTTGCGATCGGCCACCGCCACGGCGATCTGCTCGCCGAGCTGCGCCGGAATAACGCCGCCGCCGAGCGCGCCGAACGATCCCCACAGGCTGCGCAGCGCCGCGGGCGAGTTGGCGACGGCGCGGAACATGTTGGGCGTGGCGCCGAAGGCACCGTGGATTTGAGAGAGCAGGACTTGAGCGTCGCCGGTGGCGGCGGTGTCGGTGACGAGGTTGACGCGGGGCATGAAGACTTCCTTTCGGTGATGACGATGCAAGCAGTGTCTTCCAGCAATCCGTATGATTTGAACGCTTTCATCCATTCAACATACCTTTTCGTCCAATGCAGGCCCAGACCCTCCCGCCCATCGACAGGCTCTCGTCGCTGCTCGAGCGCTTCCGTGTCCGGGCCCACCTGTTCCACACGGGGCCGCTGTGCGGCGTGACGCATTTCGCGGCGAAGGAGGGCCGCAGCTTCCTGCATGTGATGCGGCGCGGCGAGATGGTGGTCACGCATTCGGCCCCATCGGTGCGTGCGGCCGGCGTGCCGCGCAAGCTGGTCGTGAAAGAGCCCAGCCTGCTGTTCTACCCGCGTCCGCTGGCGCACGATTTTCACAATGCGCCCGCCGAAGGATCGGATTTCGTCTGCGCCACGGTTGACTTCGACGGTGGCGAGGCGCACCCGCTGGTGCGCGCCTTGCCGCCGCTGGTGCAGCTGCCGCTGGACGCGGTCGACGGCCTCGAAGCGTCGCTGGCGCTGCTGTTCGCGGAAACCGGACGCGTGCTGTGCGGTCACCGGCTGCTGGCCGACCGGCTGTTCGAGGTGGTGCTGATCCAGCTGCTGCGCTGGCTGCTCGACCATCCGCAGGAGAGCGGCGTGCCCGCTGGTCTGTTGACGGGCCTCGGTGATCCGCAGCTGGCGCGGGTGCTGGTCGCGCTGCACGAGCGACCGGGCGAACCCTGGCCGCTCGAGCAGATGGCGACGGAAGCCGGCATGTCGCGCAGTGCGTTCGCGGCGCGCTTCAAGTCGGTGGTGGGCGCGACGCCCGCGGACTATCTCGCGCAGTGGCGCCTCACGATCGCGCAGGCCGAGCTGCGCACGGGCGCTTCGGTCAAGACGATTGCCGACAGGCTCGGCTACGCGAACGCCTCAGCGCTGTCGCGCCTGTTCGCGCAGAAGGTGGGCGTGTCGCCGCGCGAATGGCTCGCGCGGCAGTCAGCTTGAACGCTCAGTTCGCCGCGCGCAGGAAGCGCTCGGTCAGCAGCACCCAGTAGGCGCCGCCCACGGCAACGTTGCTGTCGTTGAAGTCGTAGCCCGGGTTGTGGACCATGCAGGCGCCGTGCCCATCGCCGTCGCCATTGCCGATGAGCAGGTAGCAGCCGGGCACGCGCTCCAGCATGAAGGCGAAGTCTTCGCTGCCGGGCAGCGGTGGCGTCTGCCAGGTGACCTGCGCCGCGCCCACGAGTTCTTCGGCGACGGTGCGCGCAAAGGCGGTTTCCTCGGGCGTGTTGACCAGCACCGCGTAGCCGGGCCGCCAGTCGATCTGCGCCTGCACGCCGAAGCTTTCGGCTTGCGCGGCCACCAGCGCCTTGACGCGGGTCTCGATCTTCTTGCGCACCTCGCGGTCGAGGGCGCGCACGCTGAGTTCGAGCACGGCGCCTTGCGGGATCACGTTATTGGCCTTGCCCGCATGGATGGCGCCCACCGTCACCACGGCCATCTGCAGCGGGTCGATGTTGCGCGACACCACGCTCTGCAGCGCCATCACGATGCTGGCCGCGGCCACGATCGGGTCGGCCGCGCGGTGCGGCATGGCGCCGTGGCCGCCCACGCCGGTGAGCGTGATGGTGGCGTAGTCGGACGAGGCCATGGCCGGGCCTTCGCGCATCGCCAGCCGACCCTGCGCCAGGCCGGGCATGTTGTGCATCGCGAAGATCGCATCGCAGGGGTAGCGCTCGAACAGGCCGTCGTCGATCATGCGCACCGCGCCGCCGCCGCCTTCTTCGGCGGGCTGGAAGATCAGGTTCAACGTACCGTCGAAGCGCCCGCGTTCGGCCAGGTGCTGGGCCGCCGCCAGCAGCATCGCCGTGTGGCCGTCGTGGCCGCAGGCGTGCATGACGCCCGTGTGCGCGCTGGCATAGGCCAGGCCGGTGGCTTCGTCGATGGGCAGGGCGTCCATGTCGGCGCGCAGGCCGAGGCGGCGCGTGCCGTTGCCGCGCACCAGCCGGCCCACCACGCCGGTGCCGCCGACGTGGCGCTCGACGGTGTAGCCCCAGGCTTCGAGCTTCTCGGCCACCAGCGCGGAGGTGCGGTGCTCGTCGAAGCCGAGCTCGGGGTGCTGGTGGATGTCGCGGCGGATGCCGATGAAGGTGTCTGCGCTGGCGTGCAGGTCGTTCAGGAGGGCGATGGTGGTGCTCATTGGGGTTCCAGTCGGATGGACTTGGCGATGTCGCGGTAGCGCGCGGTTTCGGCCTCGTAGAACTTCGCGGATTCGGCCAGCGTCGTCTGCGGCGAGGCCAGCTGCGTCTGGGCGGCGAGCTGCTCGCGCACGCTGGCTTCCTTCAGCGTCGCGCCGATGGCCTGGTGCAGTTTCTGCACCACGTCTTCGGGCGTGTTCTTGCGCACGAAGAAGCCGCTCCAGGTCTTGTAGTTGACGTTCTTCAGCTCCTTGCCTTCGCTGGCGGTGGGCACGTTCTTCAGCAGTTCGGAGCGCTGCCCTCCGAGCTGGCCGAGGATCTTCAGCCGGCCCTGCTCGGCCAGCGCCCCCATGGCGGCGCTGTACACGAGCACGGCAAAGTCGACCTGGCCACCGCCGATGTCCTGCAGCAGCGGCGCGTTGCCCTTGTAGGGCGCGTGCATCAGCTTCACGCCGGTGTCCAGCTGCACCTTCTCCAGGATCAGGTGGTAGAGCGAGCCGATGCCCACGCTGCCGTATGACAGCGGCTTGTCGGTCGACTTGCGTGCCAGCGCAATGAGCTCGTCGACGCTGTTGGCCGGCAGGTCCTTGCGCGCGACGAAGACCATCACGGCTTCGGCGACCGGATGCACCATGCGGAAGTCTTCGGCCTTGAGCTTGACGGCCGCATTGGCCAGCGGCGACAGGATGATCTCGTTGGGCGAGCCCTGGAAGAGGTAGTAGCCATCGGCCGGTGCGGCCAGCACCTTCTGCGCGGCCATGGCGCCGCTCACGCCGCCCAGGTTCTCCACGACCACCTGCTGCCCCAGGGCCTTGCCCAGCGGCACGGTGAAGATGCGCGCGGTCGCGTCCGAAGGGCCGCCGGCCGGATAGGGAACCATCAGGTTCACGGGCTTGGCGGGAAAGCTGTCGGCGGCGGCAACAGCGGGGCCTGCAGCCAGCGTCAGCCCGCAGGCGAGCCAGAGCGCGGAGCGGAAGAACGAAGTCGTCATCAAGTCATGTCTCCTGGGGTGTTGCCGGCTCGTGGGGCCGGATGCAGGGGAATGCTAGGAGTGACAAGAACGAACGTCCAATGCATTGTTGTCTGCATTAGCATGAGTTCAATGCATTCATGAAAACAAGGCTCCCGCCATGACGCTGGTTCAACTGAGGCACCTGATTTCACTGGCCCACACGGGCTCTTTCAGCCAGTCGGCGCAGGCCCTGCATCTGACGCAGCCCGCGCTCAGCCGCAGCGTGCGCGCGCTCGAGGACGAGCTGGGCATGCCGCTGCTTGACCGCATCGGCCGGCGCAACGAGCTCACGGCCTTCGGGCGCGAGGTGCTGGAGCGCGCGCGGCTGCTGGTGTCGGAGGCCGAGGCGCTGCGCGACCGCGGCCGGCAGATGCGCGAAGGCGAGGGCGGCACGGTGCGCATCGGCTTGGGCTCCGGGCCGGGCGCACTGCTGATGACGCCCTTCCTGCTGCACATGGCCAAGCACCATCCGGCCGTGCGCACGGAGATCGCGCGCGGCAGCACCGACCTGCTGGCGCAGGCGCTGCGCGAGCGCAGCCTCGATGCACTGGTGGTCGATGCGCGCGCGCTCAAGCCCGCGCCCGACCTGGCGCTGACCCACGTGTACGAGCTGCGTGGCGCCTTCCTGTGCCGCCGCGGCCATCCGCTCACACGGCTGCGCAAGGGCGTGAGTTTCGAAGCCGTGCAGCGCTACCCGATCGCCTCGACGCCGCTGAGCGACGAGGTCGCGCGCGGGCTGGTCGAGACCTACGGCCCGCAGGCACATCCTGCCAACTGCGTGACCCTGCAGTGCGAAGAGTTGCCCAGCATTGCCGACGTGGTGCGCCAGAGCGACACGGTGCTGCTCGCGGTGCACGAGTCGGCCCCTGACCTGGTCGAACTGCGGATGGAGCCGCCGATGCACGGCACGGCGCGCTTCGGACTCGTCACCCTGCGCCAGCGCACGGAGGCGCCGGCGCTGGCGATTCTTCGCCGGTTGATGGAAACGCAAATGGGCGGGCAGCGGCCCGACAAGAAAAGCGCCTAGGCGGCCCGTGCGTCTGCAGGTGCGGCATCGGGTCGCGCCAGCCCGGACGCCACCGCCGCCAGGATGCCGCGCAGCCAGCGGTGCGCCGGCTCGTGCTGCGAGCGGTCGTGCCACAGCTGGTAGAAGCGCATGCGCGGAAAGCCCTGCGGCGCCGGCACCGCCACCAGCGGCAAGGTGTGGACGAACTGCATCGCGAAGTGACGCGCGGTGGTGAACACCAGGTCGGTGCCCAGCAGCAGGTGCGGCGCCACGGTGAAGTAGGGCACGGCAATGCAGGCTTCTCGCGTCTGGCGTAGCGTAGCCAAGTGCGTTTCGACCACGCCGCGCTGCGACGCCGCGTAGGGCGTGGGCACCACGTGGCGCGCCGCGATGTAGCGCTCCATCGTCATGGCGCCCTTGGCGGCGAGCGGGTTGTTCTTGCCCATGAGGCACATCAGGTCGTCTTCGAGCAGCAGCGACAGGTGCAGCCGGTCGGGCGGCTGCGGCCAGTTGCCGATGACGATGTCGAGTTCGCCCTGGGCCAGCGCGCGCTCGTAGTCGTAGGTGACGCTCAGCGGGTGCACCACGAGCCGCGCGTGCGGCGCCTCGGCGCGGAACCGCGTGGTCACGTCGGCCAGGAAGCTCATGGCCAGGTAGTCGGGCAGCGCGAGGTGGAAGGTCATCGCGCTGGAGGCCGGCTCGAACTGCTCTGGGCCCGAGAGCATGCGGTCGATTTCGAGCAGCGCGCTGCGTGCACGATCGCGCAGCTGCAGCGCCCGCTCGGTCGGCACCATGCCGCTGCGCTCGCGCACGAGGATGGGGTCGGCAAACACCTCGCGCAGCCGGCGCAGGGCGGTGCTGATGGCGGGCTGGCTCTGGTTCATGCGCACCGCCACGCGGGAGACACTGCGTTCGGCCACCAGCGCGACCAGCACGCGCAGCAGGTAGGTGTCGATCGGGGCGTGGGAGCGTGACATGGCGAAGAGAAATGGCCTCTGGGGTCGCTACGGGCGGCAGCCCCCCCATGGCAAACCGTTATGTCGCACATTCTAGAGAGCGTGATCCAGCCCGGCGATATCTGCCTACAGTTCGCCACCAACGGGAATGGCAGCCGCAAGCGGACCCACAGAAGGTCCCAGGCGGCGCGTCCCGTCCACACCTAGAAATGGAGACAACCATGAGCATGGACGCCACGCTGGCGCCGATCCGGGAACACACCGCCACGGCGGAACTGGACGGCATCTACCGCAAGATCATCTTTCGCCTGATTCCCTTTTTGATGCTGCTGTGGGTGCTGGCCTGGATCGACCGGGTCAACATCGGCTTCATCAAGCTGACGATGCTCGACGACCTGAAATGGAGCGAGGCAGCGTACGGGCTGGGCGCCGGGATCTTCTTCCTGGGCTATTTCTTCTTCGAGGTGCCCAGCAACCTGCTGCTGCAGAAGATCGGCGCCAAGAAGACCATCATGCGCATCACCATCGGCTGGGGCCTGACCTCGATCGCCACGATGTTCGTGAAGAGCACCGAGATGTTCTACCTGCTGCGCTTTCTGCTGGGCGTGTTCGAGGCGGGCTTTTACCCCGGCATCATTCTTTACCTGACCTACTGGTTCCCCGACAGCCGCCGCGCCAAGGCCTTCGGCATGTTCATGTCGGCCTCGGCTTTTGCGGGCGTGATCGGCGGACCGCTGGCCGGCTTCATCATGAACAACATGCACGGGGTGAACGGCTGGGCCGGCTGGCAGTGGGTGCTGCTGCTCGAGGGCATTCCCTCGGTGCTGGCGGGCATCGCCACCTACTTCTACCTGACCGACCGGCCCGAGCAGGCCCATTGGCTTACGGCGCGTGAACGCCAGCTGGTGCACGACGACCTGGAGCGCGACCGCAAGGCGCTGGGCCACCGCGAGCACAGCATGCTGGCATCGCTGAAGAACGGCAAGTTCTGGCTGCTGATCCTGATCTTCTTCTGCATCATCGCGGCCAACTCGTCGCTCACCTTCTACGGCCCGACGCTGGTGAAAGAGATCGGTTTCACCAATCCGCTCACCGTCGGCTGGATCATGGCCGGTGCCTACCTGTGCGGCGCGGCCGGAATGATCTGGAACGGCTTTCACTCCGACCGCCACCAGGAGTCCCGCTACCACTGTGCGCTGGCCGCGGCGCTCGGCTCCGGTGCGTTGCTGGTGGTGGCGCTGTTCCTGCGCCAGAGCCCGGGCCTCGTGCTGGCCGGCCTCACGCTCGCCATCGTCGGCACCATGAGCGCGATCCCCGTGTTCTGGCAGATGCCCAACCGCTTCCTGGCCGGCACCGCAGCCGCTGGCGGCGTGGCGCTGATCAACTCGATCGCCAACCTCGCGGGCTTCGGCGCGCCGTGGATGCTGGGCCTCATCAAGACCGCCACCGGCAGCCTTGCGCCAGGGCTGTACGTGGTCGCGGCGGTGGAAGTCTGCGCTGCCGTGCTGATCCTGCTGTTCGTGCCGCGCCTGCAAAAGACGAAGACGCCCGCGCGCTGATTCTTCCCACCCCTCTGTCCGTCAGTCTGACTACAAGGAGATGCTCTCCATGCCTTCCCACGCCTATCGCCTGGACCTCCAGGCGCTCAACGCCATGGATTGCGACGCGTTCGTCGTCGCGCTCGGGCCGACTTTCGAGAATTCGCCCTGGGTTGCCCGCGCGGCCTGGTCGCTGCGGCCTTTTGCCAGCATCGACGCCTTGCACGAAGCCATGCTCGACGTGGTGCGTCGTGCGCCCGACGCGCAGCAACTCGCCTTCCTGTGCGGTCACCCCGAGCTGGCGGGCCGCGAAGCACAGGCCGGCACGATGACCGCCGAGTCGGTCGGCGAGCAGGGCAGTGCAGGCCTGAACGCACTGAGCGGCGAAGAGATGGCCGAGATCCAGCGGCTGAACCGTGTGTACCGCGAACGGCACGGCTTTCCTTTCATCATCGCGGTGCGGCGCAGCACCAAGGGCCAGATCTTCGAGGCGATGCGCAGCCGCGCCGCCGGGTCCACCGAGGCCGAGCGCCGCGCGGCGCTGGCGCAGATCGGCCTGATCACCCGCGGGCGCATCGACACGCTGCTCGGTGCGTCGGTGCCGCAAGGAGCGCTCCATGCCTGAGAACGTGATTTCCCTTGCGGCACGCCGCCGCTTCGCGCTGTCGGGCCTGGCGCTTGGTGCCGCAGCCCTGGCACCCCACGGCGCTGTTGCACAAACGGCCGCACCCGCCGGCCCGGCCCAGGCCAGCGGGCCGATCGTGCTTCACGGCGTGAGCCCGCGCCTGACGGTGCACGCGCTCGACACCTTCCACGGCGCCGCGGCAACCGGCCTGCGCATCGATTTCTCGGTGCGCGAGGGCGACGGCTTCAAGCTGCTGCGCACCGTGACCATGAACGGCAACGGACGCTCCGACGAGCCGCTGCTCATCGGAGAGGGCTACCGCGCCGGCGACGCGCCTGAACAGCACGCGCACCAACGCCGACGGCCGCACCGACGCGCCCATGCTGCCCGCGGCCTCGGCACGCACCGGGCAGTTCGAACTGCAGTTTCATGTCGGCGACCATTTCAAGGCGGCCGATGCGCTGTCGGACGTGGTGCCCGTGCGCTTTGCCATTGCCGACGCCACGCAGCATTACCACGTGCCGATGCTGTGCGCGCCCTGGTTTTTTTCCACCTATCGCGGCAGCTGACCGCGGGAGCTTTCTGAATGACCACATCCCATGACCCGAACGCAGGCGCGTACCTGCTCGATTCCATCCGCCTTGCCATGGGCAACATCCGCGAGCGAAAGACCTGGCCCTTCGGCGCCGTGATTGCGCGCGACGGCAAGGTCATTGCCACCGCCGTCAACGAAGTGGACGCCCTGTGCGATCCCTCTGCCCACGCCGAGATGCAGGCCGTGCGCGCCGCCGCGAAGGCGCTGAAGAGCACCGACCTGTCGGGCTGCACCGTGTACGCCAGCGGCTACCCGTGCTCGATGTGCCTGACGGCGATGTACCTGGCGGGCGTGAAGGAAGTTTTCTACGCCTACTCGAACGAGGACGGTGAACCCTTCGACCTGTCGGCCGAACGTGGCTACCTCGAGATCGCACGGGCGCCGGAACAGCGCGAGATGAAGCTGCATTCGATGCCCGTGCGCGACGAGGCCGACGAAGACTTGTACGAGGCCTGGAGCAAGGTCGCCGGCTGAAAGTGCTTCGGCAGAGCAGGGCGGTTCAGGGGGAAGGCGCCCCGGGGCGCGCCATGACCGGCGCATGCTGCGCCATCAACCCGGCGATCCACTCGATGAACGCACGCAGCTTGGCGCTCACGTGTCGGTTTGGCGCGAACGCCACGTAGAGTGGCATTGCATCGAGCTGCCAGTCTTCGAACAACGGCACCAGTTCGCCGCCCGCCCGGTGCGGCGCGGCCATGTAGTCCGGCAGCCAGAGGATGCCCAGGCCCGCCAGACCGGCCGCGAGGTAGGCATTGCCGTCGTCCACCGAGAGCACGTAGCGGCCCTGCACGTCGATGCGTTCATCGCCCCGGCGCATGGCGTACGGAAAGGTCTTGCCATTGCGTGACCACAGGAAGCCGACGATGCGGTGGTGCGTATCTTCCAGCTCGCGCGGGTGCGCGGGCGTGCCGGCCAGCTGCAGATACCCCGGCGCCGCGTAGACCCCGAGCTGCAGATCGCCCACGCGGCGCGCCATGAGCGACGGGTCGGTGAGCTCGCCGCCGCGCACGACGCAATCGACGTTCTCGCCGATCACATCGACCATGCGGTCGCTCACGCCCATGTCGAGCTGGATGTCGGGATAACGCGCATGAAAGGCCGGCAGCGCGGGCACGAGGATCATGCGGGCCAGCGGGCTGGGCACGTCGACGCGCAGGCGGCCGCGGGGCAGGGCGGAGGCGCTCGACAGGCTGGTCTCGGCGTCGTCCAGATCGGCCAGCAGCCGCACCGCGCGTTCGTAGTACGCGGCGCCATCGGCGGTGACGTTCACCTTGCGCGTGGTGCGGTTGAGCAGCTTCACCCGCAGCCGGGCCTCGAGCTGCTGCACCAGCTGCGTCACGCTGGTCTTGCTCATGTGCAGCGTGTCGGCCGCCTTGGTGAAGCTGCCGGCCTCGACCACGCGGGTGAAGGCCTGCATTGCATCGAAACGGTCCATGGGAGGGCTCCTGCGCGGCGCATGCCGGGATTGTTTGGGATCTGCAAACAGTGATTGTTGGCTCTGCCCGTTGATCGATGGCGAGTGGCTTTCTAAAGTCCCTGCATCGTCATCACTCATCACTGCAGGAAGAAAGCAACCATGGCCGCACGCGACGTCATCTTTCCACCCGGGCGGCAGGCGCTCTATGAACGCAACCGGTATTCGCCGGCGGTTCGCTCCAACGGCTTTCTGTTCGTGTCGGGACAGGTCGGCAGCCGCGAAGACGGTTCACCGGAACCCGAGCTGGAAGCGCAGGTGCGGCGCGCATTCGGCAACCTGAATGCCATCCTGAAAGCCGCGGGCTGCACCTTCGACGACGTGGTCGATGCGACGGTGTTCGTCGTCGATCCGGAATCGAACTTCGAAACGATCTGGAAGATCGTGCCCGAGTACTGGGGCGACGCGCCGCACCCGACGCTGACCGGTATCGGCGTGACGTGGCTGTACGGCTTTCAGTTCGAGATCAAGGTGATTGCGAAGCTGCCGGAGGGCGCTGCGCCGAGCTGATTCGATTCAGGGAGGCTTCGCTCAGGCCTGAAATGAAGGGCTGGGCGAAGCCGGAAGGGGATTTGGTTGAGGTCGAGGACTGCCGGGCTCTCTGGCTCACAGCTGCAAAGGGTCCGGACTCGTGCAATTCATTTTACATAATGCACATTGTGTTGAATCCAAAGGATTGCAGCTGTGATCAGGTCATGACCCGGGACCGTCGAAAAAATCTGCTGTGCCAGTGCTCCAGCGGAACCTAGGACCGCGCCAGTCACTAGCGAAGCTTTTCCCAGCGCCTTCATGAGCGCGTCTCCCTTCGGCTTGCCTTCGTACTGCGCGACCGTTGCTCGCGCCAGTACCTGCACAGGGTCGAGCCCTGCCACGTGAGCCATCAGGGCCTGATCTGCTGGCGTGGCGGTCTTGTGGCCATGACGCCAGTTGCTGACGTGCTGCGGAGGCACGCCGATGGTGCGAGCCAGCTTGGCATCGCTTCCAGCAATCGCCGACGCCTTATCGATGAGTAGATTCAATTCATCGAGATGATTCATGTGTAACCTCTTGTGGTTGCAACCTGTTTCAGTTATGTTCGCCACCTAACGAAAAGTGGTTACGTAACCGGAGTAGGTGATTATGGCGCGAACGACCAGGAAGACGAAGAAGCAGCCCGAGCAGCTCCAGCTCGACCTGAAGGGCGCCATTGGTCGCACCAAGCTGTCACCGCCCAAGTCCGTTTCCGAAGAGTTTTCGTTCCGCGACTTCGCACAGCGCTTCTACGCTTCGCAGCAAGGGCGCCGTTCATGAGGCAGGGACAGTCCGGCAGCGGGATGCTGCGAGGCTGGGGCGCTGCGCGCGAAGGCGCTAGCTTGCGACGCGCCGAAGCGCGCAGCGCGTCCCCTGCCCCCCGTGCTGTAACACGGGGGGAAAGTCCCGAAACGAACGTCGGGGCACCCAGGGCGAAGGTGGACTGGTTGAATGCCACGTTTGATGAGCCTGCAATGAGCGTCGAAGGCCTCGTGGCCTTTCTCGGTTGCTGCTTCGGCAACCGTCCCACGACGGCCAAGCTCGATGGCGGCTTGTTCGGGTTCACTGAGCGTTGGAAGCTCTCGGTCTACCTGGGCGGCGTGATGGTCGAGGTCGGTGCGATCGCCAAGGGCGGTAACGCACAGCGTGGACGGTGGATGCTCCAGCTGACCGGCAAGGGCTGCGGCATGGTCGAAGACTGGGCCAACGTGCGTGAGCTGCTCGAAGGTTTCCGAGCCAAGATCACCCGCGTCGATCTGGCTGTCGATTTTCTTGACGGTGCGCACACCGTCGACGACGCCGTCGACATGGTCGATGCTGGCGAGTTCACCAGCAATGGCCGCAAGCCGAGCACGAGCGTTGCCGGCGATTGGCTCGAACAGGTGCACGGCCGCACGCTGTACGTCGGCAAGGCCGCGAACGGCAAGATGCTGCGGGTCTACGAGAAGGGCAAGCAGCTGGGCGATCTGTCGAGCGACTGGGTGCGCTTCGAGGTCCAGCTGGGCAACCGGGACCGTGTGATTCCGTTTGACACGCTCACTGACTGTGACCGCTTCTTCGCAGGTGCCTACCCTGCCCTCGCCTCTCTGATCGAAGCCGCTGCAGAGGCCATTCCGACCACACAGACCGAGACGCTGACCAACCTTGGTCACCTCCTCTATCACCTCCGCCGTTGCTACGGCAAGGCGTTGCATCACGCAACGACCACGGCGGGGGCCACCAACACCGACCTCGTGGAGAGCATGACCGTTGTCGGTCTTCCACGCAGGCTCAAACCTTCCGGCGTGGTGGCCGGCGTCGAATGGGCAGACGTTCATGCCCAAGTCAGGAGCTACCAGCAATGAAATTCAAAGTCACTGAGGTCGTGCGCGGCTTCCAGAACGCCACTTACAACATCGACGGCAAGGACGTCTTCACCAAGGTCATCTTCATGGACGCGGCCATGAACGAAGACAGCGGCGGCAAGGGCTTCAAGACCGTGGAGCGCAAGTGCGTCACGCCCGAGGTCATCACCGCTATCGCGCACAACCCGTTCCCGCTCGAATGCGAGATCGAGCTCGAGGAGCTGGCGACCAAGAGCAAGAGCGAACTGTTTGTGTTGAGCCTCCGCCCGATCAAGGCAGTTGGCCCCGGCGCACAGCCTCTCAAGGCACCGGTGCAGGCGTGATCCAGGCAGGCCTCGCAATGCTCCTCGCAGGCCTGCTGCTCGGTGTGGGCCTGTGCGCCCTCATTTGGGTAGCTGGCGAGCGTGCAGCACGCCGTGAACGCATTGCGCGTGCACGCCATCGCGACCACAGCATGGTTCCCGCGATCAAGTGATTCCAGCGGATAGCACTTAGCCGCGGCTGAGTGTCTTCCGGTGCAATCCTGAATGTCTCAGGACCACCACGACGAAGGAGTTTCAATTGAACAAGATCCACGCTCTGCGCGCTGCTGTCGCAGCCGCTGTTTTCGCGGTTGGCACCTCGGCCATGGCCGCACTGCCTGCTGGCGCTGCCGAGGCCATCGAGGCATACAAGGACGACACGCTTTCGGCTATCGGCCTTGTCATCGGTGCAGGTATCGCGATCTACGCGGTGCGCAAGCTCGGCCAAAAGATGGGCTGGCTGTAAGCGGACCCGGAGCGGGCAATGGCATCACAAACCATCGAGTGCGGCGCTGCTTGCTCGATCACGGTCGAGCTTGCGCCCGCTCCACCTTCCACCGACAACCTCGCTGATATCGGCTTGGTCTTCGGTCTTCTTCTCGGTGCTGCCATCGTCGTGTTTTGCGCACGGCAGTTCCTGAAATTCTTTGAGGCAACCCCTCATGACCATTAAGGGCGGCTATGCCTTCTTCAATCGAATTCATGTTCGCGGGTGGCTGCTTGCTGCTGCTCTGGGTTGCGTTTGGCTGAACGCGCACGCGGTCAACAAGAACAACATCGGGCGGCTGAGTCAAAGCAGCAACGGGCGTAGTACCACGCTGGGATCAGGTACGAACAGTGGGGGCAGCACGATTCCCGTATCGCCCAATATGGGCGGGTGGACGCAGGCCGGAAACTATGGCGTGCCCCCGGGCGTGAGCGGCACGACCATGCAACTCGGTCAGAGCGGTTCGGTTTATATCGCTGGTCAGAAATACCCATTTCAAGCGGGTTATCAGCAGCCAAAAAGCAGTTGGGTGTTGCCTGCTCTCGGTGCTGCTGCGGCGATTGGTTGCACGTTCGCCACTGGGGGCGTGGCGACTGTGGCTTGCCTTGGGTTGCCCGTGGCAATGCCTTATCTGTACGAGTGGATGACGCGATCAGGTGGGCGGCTCAATCCGGAGACAGGTGGGCTTGAGAAGCGACCAGACGGGTGCAACGGCTCCACCTGTGAAAAGTTTCGGGCGGGGCATGAGGCCACCTATCAGCACTGGTCGTTTTCTTCTGCGTGTGAGTCTGCGCAGGGCTACGTGATAGGGCAGCAGGCGGCAACGTATGAGTTTCGGAACCTGTCGTCTTCCGGGGGGGTGTGTTCTGCTGAGCGGCGCACCATAGGCCCTCCGCCCGGGGGCTGGACTTCTGTGACGTTTACTGTCTTTCGAACCACTGTCGCGGATACAGGGCAGTGGATTCCCTCGTCAATGGATGACATTGCCCCGTATATGCGCAATGTCGTTCCTGACGGGCGCGTCTGGGGTGAATCGCTGGAGCGAGGCGCAGATTTCCCGTTGCCCGAACCAACGGTCACGGGGCCGTCGCAGATTCAAGGGCCGGAAAAGAGCACGACGAATCCGGACGGCTCTCGCACCGTCGAGCGCACCACGTACAACTTTCAGACCGCTGGCAACACCATCAACAACACCAGCAACGTCACCACCACGACCACCTACAACACCGACAACAGCGTGCGTAGCACGTCCAGCACGACGACAACGCCGACAGAGGAAGAAGGCGACAAAGAGAGCGAGTGCGAGAAGCGGCCTAACAGCCTCGGTTGCCAAGAGTTGGATGAGCCGCCGTCTGGTGAGATTCCGCGTGAGACGAAGACCATCACCTACGCGGAGGAGTCGGTCTTCGGCGGCGGTAGTTGCCCCAGCGACAAGCAGTGGTCGAGTGGCACGCTGGGCCACAGCTACAAGCTCGTGGATTGGACGACGCTGTGCGGCTATGCGCTGCCCGCGCGAGCCCTCGTGATCCTCCTGGCGATCTTCGCCGCGTTCCTGATCGTGATGCCCGGCAAGGAGGTGCGCACATGAAACTCGGCGTATGGCTGCTCTCGATGATGCAGCCGCTCATCGGGAAGATTCTTGTCACGCTCGGATTCAGCGTGATCACTATCGTCGGCATGGAAGCGGTGGTGGGGCAGCTCAAGGCGCAGATCGTCGCGCAGATGGGCGCGCTCTCTGGTGACACGCTCAACTTCGCGCTGTACATGGGCATAGGCAAGGCCATCGGCATCATCTTCGGCGCGTGCACCACGAAGCTGACGCTCTGGTCGATTCAAAACGCAACCTCGATCATCGGAAAGAGCAACGGCTGATGTTGACCGTATGGACGGGCCTCCCCGGGTCCGGCAAAACATCGGGGGTGATCGAGAAGGTGCTGCTGCCGCTGGCCGCGAAAGATTGGATGGAGGAAGCCATCGACGCGGACGGCAACAAGGTGCCCGTGAAGCGCAAGCTGTTCACGAACATCAACGGCCTGTTGCTGGAGCACGAGAAGATCGATGCCGACGATCTGATGCGCTGGCACGAGTGGGTGAAGCCGGGCGATCTGATCGTGTTCGATGAGGTGCAAAAGCCGTGGCCGCTGACCGGCGCGAACAAAGAGCAACCGAAGTGCATTACCGAGCTGGAAACGCATCGGCATTACGGCATCGATATGCATTTGCTGACGCAGCATCCGATGCTGATCAATGCCGCCATCGTGCGGCTCGCGGGCCAGCATTTCCACGTTCGCAAGCTGGGTAATTCGCGCTTCGCGACCATCTACGAATGGGACGGCGTGAGCCGCACGCTGCTCTACAAAAATTCGTTCTCGAAGAAGCCGTGGCGGCGCTCGAAGAAGGCCGAGGAGGTCTACCGGTCGAGTTCGCTGCACACGAAGCAGAAACGGTCCGTGCCCACGGTGATCTTCGGCATCCTGTTTGCCCTGGTCATGCTCGGCGTGCTCGGCCCCACGGTCTATGGCCGCATGCAGGAGCGGTTTCATCCGAAGCCCGTGGAGGCCGCGAAGGTCGAAACCAAGGGGGTAGGTGCAGAGAAGGTCGAAACGGCTGCTGTAGCCCTGGCCAGCATCCCTGCCGTGCCACCAGTCGGGCAGGTTGGCGACAAGCCTGCCGCGTTTGGCGGCTGTGCGCGGATCCGTGATCGTTGCCAGTGCTTTGACACTGCTGGAACGCCGACTGCGAGGGAGGCGCTGTTCTGCGAGGACATGACCCGCGTGGCCGTGGGCATTGGCGCACCGCTGGAGCATCTGCGTGATGACGGGGAGCTGCACCGCGAGCGCCTGGCCAGGCTGGCCTGGGCCGACAATGACCGCGAGGTGCTGACGTATATGCAAAAGCGCGCCGAATTAGCAGCCGTCGCTTCTGTGGCGAAGAAATAATTCAACCTGAACGACCAGGACGACCAGGACGACCAGGACGACCAGGACGACCAGGACGAACTCGACCTGGTGCAAATGGATCTGAATTAATTCGACCAGGCACGAGCTCCGATCGGAGCTCGACCAGGACGGCGCCAGTTCGACCTGGTTGAAATAACGTGCCCCTGCCTTCGAGCTCGCGCTACTGCAAAGCAAAACGCCGTAGCCCTTGTGGCGGAGGCATGCCGGCCTCACAGATTTCGATCTAACGGGCCCCGGCTTTAAAACCCAACGTGAAGAAGAACGCCCGCGACTGCGGGCTCCAGGTCGTGTACAAAGCAGGGATGGAAGATCATCAGAGCTACCAGCCGAACTGGGTGTTCCACGGGGAGCGCCCTCCCCTTACCTATGCCGAGAAGCTCGCGCTGTACCAGGAAGACCAGGCGCTGCGCATGTCGACCAGGTCACGGGCGGAGTACGAGCAGCGAAAAGCCGAGCTGGAAGCTCAAAAAGAAAAAGGCCCCTGATCGGGGCCTTTTGCAATTCAGATATTCTTACTTTAATTACATCATTTCAACGCAATTGCGGTTGACATAAGCGTTATTGTGTTTTGCTAATTGAGGCTTATGCACATTGTGTGAATCGAAGATGAGCCGTTCCGGGCTCAATCAACCCCCTTAGCCACTCACCACTTCCCATCCTTCGGCACGGCCTTCACCGCATTCGCCTTCGCATCCCCAGCCGCCTTGATCAGCTCCGCAGACTCCGCCCGATTCGCTTTCACCGCAAAGTCGACCGCAGTCATGCCAAGCTGGTTCTTCATCGCCGTATCCGCGCCTTCGGCCAGCAACAGCTTCACGGCGTCGTTCGATCCGTACATCGCGGCCATCATCAGCGGCGTGGTGCCGTTGGGCGACTGGGCGTCGATGAAGGCGTGGTTCTCGAGCAACAGCTTCATGATCGACAGTTGCCCGCTGCTGGCGGCGTAATGCAGCGGCGCCCAGCCGGTCTTGTTGACGGCGGCGTCGCGCTTGAGCAGCTGCACCACCAGGTCCTGCTGGCCCTTGATCGACGCCAGCATCAGCGGCGTCTCGTCCTTGGCGTTGGCCAGGTCGACGTTGAGCTGCGGCGATTCCATCAGCACCTGGATGACCTTCGGCGATGGCTCGCGCAGTGCAAGCAGCAAACCGGTCTGCCCGTTCTCGTCGCGCGTATTGGGATCAAAGCCGCGATTCAGCAGGGTGCGCACGCCGCTGGCGTTGTCGCCGCGCACGGCCCGGAAAAAGTCTTCGAACGAACCGGCATGCGCTGCAAAAGATGCAGCCATGACAACAAGATATATCGACTTCTTAAAGTAGTTTTTCATGATTTGACTTCCCTGAACAAAGCTTCGAAGTTGTCGCTTGTCGCCTTGGCGATGTCCTCCACGGGCATTTGTCGCAGCTGCGCGATCTGTTGTGCCACGAAAGGCACGTAGGACGGGTTGTTGGTCTTGCCGCGGTACGGCACGGGCGCGAGGTACGGGCTGTCCGTCTCGATCAGCATGCGGTCCAGCGGCACGAAAGCCGCCACGTCGCGCAGGTCCTGCGCCTTCTTGAAGGTCAGGATGCCCGAAAAGGAGATGTAGAAACCCAGGTCGAGCGCGGCGCGAGCCACCTCGGCGGTTTCGGTGAAGCAATGGAACACGCCGCCGGCCGCCCTGCCCGCGCCGTCTTCGCCCTCCTCCTTGAGGATGGCCAGCGTGTCGGCCGATGCTTCGCGGGTGTGGATGATGAGCGGCTTGCGCGTTTGCTGTGCAGCACGGATGTGCACGCGAAAGCGGTCGCGCTGCCATTCCATGTCGGCGATGCTGCGGCCGCCCTTGCGCTCTTCCATCTGGTAGTAGTCCAGACCGGTCTCGCCGATGGCCACGACGCGCGGCCGTGCTGACAGGCGCACCAGGTCTTCCACGGTGGGTTCCGCGATGTCCTCGTTGTCGGGGTGCACGCCCACGCTGGCCCAGAAGTTGTCGTAGCGGGCGGCCAGGGCCTGCACGTCGTCGAACTCTTCGAGCTTGGTGCAGATGCACAGCGCCCGGTCGACCTTGGCGGCGGCCATGGCGGCGCGGATCTGCGGCATCTGGTCGGCGAATTCGGGAAAGGTCAGGTGGCAGTGGGAGTCGGTGAACATCGGAAAGGATGAAGTGCGGCGCGCCTGTGGGAGATCGCGCCGTGTCCGGAGTTCCGCGTCACAGGGACGGCGGCGGAGAAAGAACTCAGATGGTCTGGGTGGCGCGGTCGGAGGCCATGGAACCACCGAGCGCGGCTTCGATGCGCGCCTTCAGCTGGCGCGATTTCTCATCTGAC
The DNA here is from genome assembly GCF_001426505.1 of Variovorax sp. Root473. Lineage (GTDB taxonomy): Bacteria > Pseudomonadota > Gammaproteobacteria > Burkholderiales > Burkholderiaceae_C > Variovorax. Next base: position 1,498,039 of record NZ_LMEV01000017.1, on the reverse strand, counting down.
GGAAAGCGCACGCCGACGCCCGGCGCCCGGTTGCCGGCGGCGCGGGCCGGCGTGATCCAGGCGACCTTGCCGGCGACCGGGTATCGCTGCGGGTCTTCGGGCAACGTGAGCAGCACGTAGACGTCGTCCCCCAGTCGGTACTCGCGCGTGGTCGGAATGAAGATGCCGCCTTCGGCAAACAGCGGGATGTAGGCCGCGTAGAGCGCGCCCTTTTCCTTGATGGCGAGCTGGATGACGCTCGGCCGGGCGGGCGTGGCAGACGAAGCGGCGGCGGGAGCGGCAGGTTGGTTCATGGGCGGCGAGCGGCAGAGTTTAGGGTGCTTCGCGCCTCGCTCACAAGCGCTTCGAGCATGAGGCCGGCGTTGAACGGATGTTCGGCGGTTCGCGCCGCGCTGGCGAGCGATTTCGACCAGCGCGCCAGCGCCAGCTTGTGCGGGGCCGGTGGCAGGTCGGCCGCGTCGAAGAAACGGGGTTCGGCACCGTGACCCACGGCCATCAGGTCGTGGCAGAGCTTCTGCAGCGAGACGACGGCCTGGGCCGGCGCCTGGTCGGCCAGCGCGCCCACGTCGCCGCGCGACACGGCCTTGGGCAGCAGCGACCACGCCTTGGGCGACTGGCCCGAGCGCGCCAGCCGCAGCGCATCGCTGGGCCGTCCACCCGCGGCACGCAGCAGCTGCGCGGCATCGGCGGCCGGCACATCTTGTGCCACCAGCCAGGCTTCGGCCTCGGCGGTTGCGGGCCACGGCAGCGTGAAACCGAGACAGCGGCTGCGAATGGTCGGCAGCAGCTGCCACGCGGCTTCGCTGGCGAGCACGAAGCGCACGTCGCCGACGGGCTCCTCAAGCGTCTTGAGCAGCGCGTTGGCGGTGATGGTGTTCATGCGCTCGGCCGGATACACGAGCACGACCTTGCCGCGGCCGCGCGCGCTCGTGCGCTGCGCAAAGCCAACCGCGTCGCGCATGGCTTCGACGCGGATCTCGCGGCTGGCCTTGCGTTTCTTGTCGTCGATGTCGGACTGGGCCTTTTCGTCGAGCGGCCAGCCGAGTTCCTGCATCGCGACTTCGGGCATCAGCACGCACAGGTCGGCGTGGGTGCGGACCTCGATGGCGTGGCAGCTCGCGCAGTGGCCGCAGGCGGCACCGCCCTCCTCCGGCTGTTCGCACAGCCAGGCGGCGGCGAGCGCCAGCGCGAGTTCGTACTGGCCGATGCCCGACGGGCCTTGCAGCAGCCAGGCATGGCCGCGCTGGCGCAGCAGCTCGGCCAAGGGCTGGCGCAGCCACGGGGTCAGCGTGTTCACCGGCTCGCTCATTGCGCCGCTCCCTGCACCGGCGACAGCACGCCACGCGCCACCAGCGCGGTGTCGATCTGCTGCCAGACCTGGTCGCGGGCCTGGCTCGCATCGATGCGCACGAAGCGCGACGCATCAGCGGCGGCGCGGTCAGCGTAGCCCTGCGCCACGCGGCGGAAGAACTCGACGGGCTGGGCCTCGAACTTGTCGGGCACGCGCGCGCCGGCCAGGCGCTGGGCGGCGATCTCGGGGGCGAGGTCGAACCACACGGTCAGTTGCGGCTGCAGCAGTTGCGACGCCGGCACGCCGGCTCGGCCCGCCTGCACCCACTGCTCGAGCGTCGAGAGCACAGTCGTGTCGAAGCCGCGTCCCGCGCCTTGGTAGGCAAAGGTGGCGTCGGTGAAGCGATCGCACAGCACGACCTCGCCGCGCGCCAGTGCCGGCTCGATCACCTGCGCGATGTGGTCGCAGCGGGCCGCGAACACCAGCAGCGATTCGGTCAGCGGGTTCATCGGCTGTTCGAGCACCAGGGCGCGCAGCGTCTCGGCCAGCGGCGTGCCGCCGGGTTCGCGCGTGCGCACCACGGTGCGGCCCTGCGCCTTGAAGCGGGCTTCCAGCGCGTCGAGGTGGCTCGACTTGCCCGCGCCGTCGATGCCTTCCAGCGTCAGAAACAGACCGCCATTGCTGATCGAACTCATTGGGTCGCCTTGGGTTGGGAACTGCTGCTGCCACCGCCTCGCTGGTAGCGATTGACCGCGCGGTTGTGGTCGTCGAGCGAGTTGCTGAACTGGCTCGTGCCATCGCCGCGCGAAACGAAGTACAGCGACTTGCTCTGCGCTGGCTGCACGGCCGCCAGCAGTGCGGCCTTGCCGGGCATGGCGATAGGCGTCGGCGGCAGGCCGCCGCGGGTGTACGTGTTCCAGGGCGTGTCGGTCTGCAGGTCGCGTTTGCGCAGGTTGCCGTCGAAAGCGGTGCCCAGGCCGTAGATCACGGTAGGGTCGGTCTGCAGGGGCATGCCGACGCGCAGCCGGTTGGTGAAGACGGCCGCGATCTCCGCGCGGTCGTTGGCCTTACCTGTCTCCTTTTCGACAATGCTGGCCAAAATAAGCGCCTCATCGGCCGATTTGAGCGGCAGATCCGCCGCGCGCGCTGCCCAGGCGGCTTCGAGCTTCTTGTCCATGGCCCGCATGGCGCGCTGCAGCAGCGCGATGTCGGTCGAGCCCTTCGAATAGGTGTAGGTGTCCGGGAAGAAGCGGCCTTCGGGGTGCAGGCCGGGCTTGCCCAACGCGGCCATCAGCGCGTCTTCGGTCATGCCCGTGCTTTCCGGCTTGAGCTGTTCAGCCTTGGCGAGCGCCGCGCGCACCTGGCGGATGTTCCAGCCTTCGACCAGCACCACGCTGCGCGTGGCTTCCTCCCCGCGCACCAGGATGTTGAGCAGCAGCTTGGGCGTGACGCCGCGTTCCAGTTCGTAACTGCCCGCGCGCATCTGGCGGTCTTGTCCCGAGATGCGGAACCACCAGTACAGCAGTTGCGGCTGCACATCGGCGCCCGCGTCGGCCACGGCCTGGGCGATGCCGCGCGGCGTGGTGCCGGGCTCCACGGACAGGTCGACGCTGGGTGTCGGCAACTTGAGCGGCTGGTGCACCCACCAGAGACCGGCGCCGCCGAGCGCCAGAACGGCCAGGGCCACGAGCAGGAAGAGCGTGAGGAAGAAGCTGCGCACGAATCCGAGGAAAAGACGGAAGAAGAAAAAAGGGCCCGCCAGACGATGGACACAGGCCCGCGGGAAAGGCCGGCCCCATCGCTGCGACGGGGAATCCCTGCCGCCCCGAAGGAACAGGCACGGCCATGATAATTCAGCGATGACCACAGTCGTTCTCAATGGGGTGAGCACCCTGCCCCACCTCGGCGTGATTCGCGCCGAAGGCCCCGCTGCCGCCAGCTTCCTGCACGGCCAGCTGACGCAGGATTTTTCTCTGCTCGGCGCCACCGAGGCCCGCCTGGCGGCGCTCTGCACGGCCAAGGGCCGCGTGATCGCCAGCTTCATCGGCATCCGGCCGCAGCCTGAACTCATCCTGCTGGTGTGCAGCCGCGACATCCTGGCGGCCACGCTCAAGCGCCTGTCGATGTATGTGCTGCGCGCCAAGGTCAAGCTCACCGACGCCACCGAGCAGTTCGTGCTGCACGGCGTGGCCGGCACCGCCCTGACCGCCAACGGCCTGGACGCGGCCCTGCCGCCCGGTCGCCGCACCGCCATCGGCGAAGACATCAGCGTGGTGTCGCTGTACCCGGCCGACGGCGTGCCGCGCGCACTGTGGATCGCCCCTGCCGACCAGAAGGCGCCCGTGGGCCCGACGCTCGATGCCGCCCTGTGGCCCTGGAGCGAGGTGCGCAGCGGCATCGTCACGCTGACCACGCCGGTGATCGAGGCCTTCGTGCCGCAGATGATCAACTACGAGTCGGTGGGTGGCGTGAACTTCAAGAAAGGCTGCTACCCCGGTCAGGAAATCGTGGCGCGCAGCCAGTTCCGCGGCACGCTCAAGCGCCGCACCTACCTCGCGCAGACCGACGCCCCGCTGGCCGCGGGCCAGGAGGTGTTCGCGGCCAACGACGCCGAACAGCCCGTGGGCACCGTGGCGCAGGCTGCGCCCGCGCCGGATGGCGGCTGGTCGGCGCTCATCTCCATCCAGATCGCCGCGCTCGAGGCCGGCGGCCTGCACGCGGGGGCGCCGGGCGGACCGGCGCTGTCGATCGACCCGCTGCCCTACCCGCTGCTCGAAGACATCTGATTCCCCCTGCGTCCCTGTCTTCTTTCCGGGGGCGCTTGGCGCTGTCTCACGACAGCGCCATTTTTTTGCGCGACGCTTAACCCCATTCGCGAGGCCGCGCCGTAGAAGCCTGCATCGATCCACTCCTGGCAAGGAAGCCACCATGATGCAGCGCAGACTTCTTCTTTCCACCGTCCTGGCCCTGACCGCGCTGTCGGCGGGGGCGGAAAGCCCGGTCGTGCGGCCCTACGCGCCGCCGCCGGCCAGCCGCATCGGCGGCCTGATGCACATCAGCATCGTCGACCGCACGAACGGCGCCGAGTTGCCGGTCTACCGCCACCGTGGCGAGTACTGGGTGGCCGGCCGACCCGGCGCGCGCTATGCGATCCGGGCGCGCAACGCGATGGGCGAACGCGTCATGGCCGTGATGTCGGTGGACGGCGTCAACGTCGTCACCGGTGAAACCGCGGGCGTCGGCCAGAACGGCTACGTGTTCGGCCCACGCGAGCGCAGCGACATCACGGGCTGGCGCAAGAGCGATTCGCAGATCGCGGCCTTCGAGTTCGCCGCCGCCGGCAACTCGTACGCGAGCCGCACGGGCCGCCCCGACGACGTGGGCGTGATCGGCGTCGCGATGTTCCGGGAGCGTCGGCCGGAACCGCCGCCGCCGGTCGTGACGCCGTATCCGTCGCGCGACGAGTACAGCAACCGCGAACGGCGCAGCGAGACACCGTCCTCGATGGCCGATGCGCGCGCCAAGGCGGCGCCGCCCGCCGGCAGTGCCGACATGGCCGCCGAGTCGTCCGCCGGTGCCATGGCCCGCCAGTCGGCGCCCAGCCCGAGCCTGGGCACGGCGCACGGACGGCGCGAAACCTCGTACGTCGGCAAGACGACCTTCGAGCGCGCCAGCTCGCAGCCCGACGAAGTGATCCGCATCCGCTACGACAGCCGCGAGAACCTGGTCGCCGCGGGTGTCATTCCGATGCCGCAGCGCTGGCCGCGCCCGTCGGGTCCGTCGGGTCCGTCGCCGTTCCCGGGCTCGGACCCCGGCTACGTGCCGGACCCGCCGGCCCGCTACTGACCCCAGGTTGCGGCGCTCAGCGCAGCGCGCGCCGCATCTCGATGTGCGGAATGCCGGCTTCCTCGAAAGGCTGGCCGTGCACCGCGTAGCCCAGCCGCGCATAGAAGCGCTCGGCACTGCGCTGCGCGTTGAGCGCCACTACGCGGTCGCCGCGCGCGCGGGCCGCGTCTTCGAGCGCCTGCACCACGGCCGCGCCGTGGCCGCCGCTGCGCAAGGTGCGGTGCACCGCCATGCGGCCGATGTGCGACACGCCGTCTTCCGCGGGCAGCAGCCGGCCCGTGCCGATGACCTGGCCGATGCGGTTGCGCGCCACCGCATGCAGCACGACGGCGTCATGCGCGTCCCACTCCAGCTCCTTGGGAATGTTCTGTTCCTCGATGAACACGGCGCGGCGCAGCGCGCCCGCGCCTTCGCCGAGGGCCGCCCAGTCGCCGGTCTCGACGGTGCGCATCGGCTCGCCGGCCTCGAAAGCCATCAGCGTTTCGCGCAACGCCGAGGGCACCGGCTTCGAGGTCTGCGTGGCCGGGTCGGCAAACACATAGACAAGCTCGCAGCCGACCAAAAACTGGTCCTGGCGGAACAGCCCACCCTGGAACACGATCGACGAATTGCCGATGCGCGCGCACTTCATGCCCACGTCGATCACGTCGTCCATGCGGGCCGAGGCGCGGAAGTCGACGGTCGCCTTGCGCACGTACAGGTCGCCGCCCAGTTCCAGCATGGCCTCTTCGTAAGGCAACGCCATCGCCCGCCAGTAGTCGGCGATGGCGGTGTCGAAGTACATCAGGTAATGCGCGTTGAAGACGATCTTCTGCATGTCGACCTCGGCCCAGCGCACGCGCAGGCGGTGGAAGAAGCGGAAGTCCTCGCGCACGGGGGTGTCGTTGCTGTGGTCGCTCATGGGTTCAATGCCTCTTTCAGTGCGCGGGCCGCGTCGTTCTGCGCCTGCAGCGCTTCGGGAATCGCGCGGCCCATCTTGATGAATTCGTGGATCACGCCACGGTAGATTTCCAGGTCGACCGCCACGCCTGCGGCGCGCAGCTTGTCGGCGTAGGCGATGCCTTCGTCTACCACCGGATCGGCCTCGGCCAGCCCGATCCAGGCTGGCGCCACGCCGTCGACGTCATCGGCCAGCAAAGGTGCAAAGCGCCAGTCGTCGCGGTCGGCGGGCGTGTTCACGTACTGGCCGAAGAAGAAGTCGATCATGGCCTTGGTCAGCAGCGGGCCGTCGACGTGGCGCCGGTGCGAGTCGGTGTCCTGGTGCGCGGCCATGCCGGGGTAGATGAGCAGCTGCAACGCCACCGGCAGGCCCGCATCGCGCGCCAGGATGGCGCACACGGCCGCCAGCGTGCCGCCTGCGCTGTCGCCGCCCACCGCCAGGCGCGTGCCGTTCAGGCCCAGGCTCGCGCCCTGCGTGGCGATGAACTGGAAGGCGTCCCAGGCATCGTTCGACGCGGTCGGAAACTTGTGCGCGGGCGCGAGCCGGTAGTCGACCGACACCACCGCGCAGCCGCTCTTGAGGCTGAGCACGCGGCACAGCGTGTCGTGCGTGCGGATGTTGCCGACCGTGAAGCCGCCGCCGTGAAAGTACACGAGCACTGGCAGCACGTCGGCCGACGGCGCATACAGCCGCGCCGGAATGGCGTGGCCGTCGCGCGCGGCGATGTGGAAGTCTTCGATGCGCGCCAGCGCGGGCTTGGGCACCTCAAGCACGCCCGCGCCCTTTTCATACGAAGCCTTGGCTTCGTCGGGCGTGAGCTGGTCCAGCGGCGGATGGCCCGCGCGCCCCATGCGCTCGACCACGCCGGCCATCTTCGCGGTGAGTGCGGGCTGCGTGAGGCGGTGGTTCGTTATCGTGGGGGCGTTCACTTGAAAGACACCACCACCGGTTGCATGCGCGACAGCCCTTCGTAGCTCACCACCACCGTCTGCCCGGCCTTGGGCGGCAGCAGCGGCGAGAACGAGCCCAGGCTGATCAGGTCGCCCGGCTTCAGCACGATGCCTTCCTTGGCCAGCGCGCCGGCCAGCCACACCACGGCATTGAGCGGATGCTCGAGGATGTCCGAGCCCTTGCCGGTGGCCAGTTCCTTGCCCTGCCCGTCCTTCATGACCACGCGCATGTCGCGCAGGCTTTCGAGCATCCAGGCCTGGCCGTCGGCCGTGGTCGGCACATCGACCGGCAGCCCGCGCACGCCCAGCCGTGCACCGACGTTGATGGCGGCCACGCCCGGGCCGTTGAGCTTCGGCGGCGTCTGCACCGCGAGGTCGGGCAGTTCGATGAAGGGAATCAGCTGGTCGATGTTGGCCAGCACCTCGGCCGGCGTCCTGGCCTTGTGGATGTCGGCGCTCTTCACGCGCACCAGCATGTCGGCCTCGAACAGCGGCCGCGCGCCGAAGGCCGCATCGACCACCGCGCCGCTGTCCAGCAGCATGCGCTGGTAAAGCACGCCCCACACCGGCTGGTCGTAGTTGAAGCGCTTTTGCACCGCGGGGTTGGTGAGGCCCGCCTTGTAGCCGATCACGTCCCCGAGGTTGCGCGCATGCAGCACGTTGAGCTTGGCGCGCGTGCAGGCGGCGTCGGCTTCGCTGAGGTTCTCGATGTCGGCGGCCGGCGTGCGTGCGGCCTGCGCGGCGGCAAAGTCGGCCACCTGGGTGTCGCTCAGGCAGGCGGCCTGGACCGAGGCGGCCAGCAGCGCTGAGCCCAGTGCGACAGACGCAAGGGTTTTGTTGGTGGGCAAGAATGTCCCCTCTTGTTAGATTCGAACGGTCAGCAATCGTACTGCCCTCGGGCGTTTCCCCTCATGGCCCTCATCCAATACCTCACCCAGATCCAGTTCGAATTCGGCGCCATCAAGCTCCTGTCGAGCGAGTGCGCGCGCATCGGCATCAACCGCCCCCTGATCGTCACCGACGCCGGCGTGCGCGCGGCCGGCGTGCTTCAGAAGGCACTCGATGCCATCGCCGATCTCGAGGTCTCGGTGTTCGACCAGACGCCCTCCAACCCGACCGAGGCCGCGGTGCGCGCCGCCGTCGAGCTGTACCGCAGCGGCCGCTGCGACGGCCTGATCGCCGTGGGCGGCGGCTCCGCCATCGACTGCGCCAAGGGCGTGGCCATCGCGGCCACGCACGAAGGCCCGCTCAAGACCTACGCGACCATCGAAGGCGGCTCGCCCAAGATCACCGAGCGCGCGGTGCCGCTCATTGCCGTGCCCACCACCAGCGGCACCGGCAGCGAGGTGGCGCGCGGCGCCATCGTCATCGTCGACGACCACCGCAAGCTGGGCTTTCACAGCTGGTTCCTCATGCCCAAGGCCGCCATCTGCGACCCCGAACTCACGCTCGGCCTGCCGCCCCGCCTCACCGCGGCCACCGGCATGGACGCCATCGCGCACTGCATGGAGACCTTCATGTCGGCCGCCTTCAATCCGCCCGCCGACGGCATCGGCCTGGACGGCCTGGAGCGCGCCTGGGGCCACATCGAACGCGCGACCAAAGACGGCAGCGACCGCGAGGCGCGCCTGAACCTCATGAGCGCGTCGATGCAGGGCGCCATGGCCTTCCAGAAGGGCCTGGGCTGCGTGCATTCGCTGAGCCACAGCCTGGGCGGCGTCGATCCGCGCCTGCACCACGGCACGCTCAACGCCCTCTTCCTGCCCGCGGTGATCCATTTCAACGCCGGCGCCGAGTCGGTACAGAAAGAACAGCGCCTGCAGCGCATGGCGCAGGCCATGCACCTGGACTCGGCCGGCGACCTCGGCCACGCGATCCGCGACATGAACGCGCGCCTGGGCCTGCCCAAGGGCCTGGCCGAAGTGGGCGTGACGCCCGCGATGTTCGAACAGATCATCGACGGCGCCATGGCCGACCATTGCCACAAGACCAACCCGCGGCTGGCCACGCGCGACGACTACAAGGCGATGCTCGAAACGTCGATGTAAAACCTTTGCGTCACTCCTGCTGCGCAGGCGTGCAATCCGTTTCACAAAAGGCCGTTCTCGACGGCCTTTTGCATGGGCGCGTCATGGATGTGACACGCGGCGTTTTCATACTGTCCACGACCCATCCGCAGAGGCTTCGCATCCGTGAAAGCCCGAGGGGTCAGGGAAGTGCCGAATGCCGCGTACCGTTCAAGTCCATACCGTCCTGAGCCCCGAGCAGCTCAAGTTCCGCGCAATGCGGGGGCACGAAGGACTCTCGCAACTCTTCGAGTTCGAGGTCGACATGGTCAGCACCAGCTTCAACCTCGACCTCAAGCGCCTGCTCGGCACCTCCCTCACGCTGGCCATTGCCGACGACGGCGCGCCGCGCTACCTCAACGGCACCGTGGTTCGTTTCGAGCTGGTCGGTCGCGCCAATGAAACCGGTCGCCACTACATCTACCGCGCGCTCGTGCAGCCCTGGCTGTGGTACCTGACGCGCACCAGCGACTGCCGCATCTTTCAGAACCAGAGCGTGCCCGAGGTGCTCGATGCCGTGCTGGGCAAGTACGGCTTCCAGTTCGAGAAGCGCCTCACGGGGAGCTACCGCCCGTGGGAATACTGCGTGCAGTACCAGGAGAGCGACTTCGCCTTCGTGAGCCGTCTCATGGAGCATGAAGGCATTGCGTACCACTTCGAGCACGGCAACGGGTCGCACCTGCTCGTGCTGACCGACGATGCGGGCGGCTACCGCAAGCTGCCGGGTCATGCCCGTATTCCGTATCGCCCGCGTGATCGCGTGGTGAATGCGCTGGAACCCTGCATCGACCGCTGGCGCGTGGCCGAGCAGATCACCTCGGGCCGCGTGATGCTCGACGACTTCGACTTCAAGAAGTCGCGCGCCTCGCTGCAAAGCGTGCAGCAGGACCCCAAGGGCCACGAGCACGCCACCTACGAAGTCTATGAGTGGCTCGGCGGCTACAGCGAGCACCAGCAAGGCGACACGTACGCGAAGATCCGCCTGCAGGAGCTGCAGTGCGCGCACGAGCTGGCCTCGGGCCACACCAACGTGGTGGGCATGGCGCCGGGCCACCTGTTCGAGATGACGCACTGTCCGCGCGAGGCCGACAACCGCGAGTACCTCGTCACCGAGACGCGCTACGACCTGCGCGAGCCCGAGTACTCGAGCGGCGGCAGCAGCGAGTCGGTGTGCGAGTTCGACTTCACCGTGCTGCCTTCGGGTGTGCCCTACCGGCCCGCACGTACCACGCCGCGCCCGCGCACCAATGGCCCGCAGACCGCCACCGTGGTCGGCCCCGAGGAAATCTGGACCGACCGCTTCGGCCGCGTGAAACTGCAGTTCCGCTGGGACCGCTACGGCCAGTCGGACGAGAACAGCTCGTGCTGGGTGCGTGTGTCGAGCAACTGGGCCGGCGCCAACTACGGCACCATGCACATGCCGCGGGTGGGCCAGGAAGTGATCGTCGATTTCATCGGCGGCGAGCCCGACCGTCCCATCATCACCGGGCGCGTCTACAACAGCGACCAGATGCCGCCGTGGGAACTGCCGGCCAACGCCACGGCCAGCGGCATCCTCACGCGCTCCAGCACCGGCGGCGCGGCCAACCAGGCCAACATGCTGCGCTTCGAGGACCGCACGGGCGCCGAGCAGATCCTGTTGCACGCCGAACGCAATCTCGACGTCGAAGTGGAAGCCGACGAAACCCACACCACCGACGGCACGCGCACCACGCTCATCAAGGGCCACGAGTCGGCCACCTACCAGGACGGCGAAACGCGCGACATCACCGCGGGCGCCAAGGAGACCATCACCGGCGGCGACACGCGCGACGTGACGGGCGGCTTCAGCGAAACCGTGAGCGGCGGCGTGACGCAGCGCATCACGGGCGGCAAGACGCGCACGCTCAGCGGCGGGCTCAGCGACACCATCTCCGGCGGCGTGACGCTCGCCATCAGCGGCGGCTTCAACGGCACCATCGACGGGCAGGAAATCCGCTTCGTGAGCGCGGGCCGCAACGACACGATCAACACCTCGAACACCGTGCTCGTCAATGGCCCGTCGACCACCACCGTCACCGGCCCCACCGTGCACACCTCGCCGGACGTGACCTTCAACACCACGAACCACATCCACAACACGACACAGCACGTGATCAACACCAACGTCTACAACACGACGTCGAACACCTACAAGAACATCACGAACGACTACACGAACAACTCGAAGACCTACATCAACAACTACGCGCAGAGCAACGACTGGCGCTGGCGTCGCGCGGGCGGCGTGGGCATGCGTTTCTCGGCGGTCGGGCTGGCGCTCGACCTGTGGGGACTGCGCCAGCAGAACTACATCCTCAACTCGCAGTTCTCGGGCATCCGGCTCGACGTGGCGGTGTTCCGCTCGCAGAACTCGGCCACCGAGATCGAGGGGAAGATGCTCAAGGTCGCGAACATCGGCATGAAGATCGCCAGCGGCGGCCTGGCCTTCGCCGCCAAGGCGATGACCGTGAAGGTCTGAGCCGCCGATCGATCGCATCGCCAATGCCTATCTGGGAACAGGTCCTCTGGAGCGTCTTCGCCGTGATGATGGGCGGGGCTTTGCTGGCCGGCGTCGCGGTGGTCATCACGGCCACGCGCGAGCAGCGCAAGTACACGCAGGAGCGGCGCATCGGCGAGCGCCTGGGTCTCTCGGGCGTGGCCACGCACGGCGTGGTGGCGCAGGTGCGGCGCTCCGAACACCAGCTCACGAGCCCGGGCAGCCATGGCCAGCGCATGGTGGCGCTCGAATTCACGCTGCAGATGCCACCGTCGTCCCCGGTGCCGAGCGTGGTGCTGTGCACGCTGGTCGACGAGCTGCTGCTGCCCCGCCTCGCGGTGCCGGGCGCGACGCTGCACCTGGTCCAGGACCCGGCGCATCCCGACGTGGTGGCGGTCGACCGGCAGCGCACGCCGCTCGAAATGGCGCCCGCACGGAGCTAGCCGCGCCTTGAAAACCGTCAAGCCGCTGCGGCTGAGCGTCATCACGCGCCCCTTCCTGCGGGGCCGCCAACAGCGCCTGGGCGTCACGCTGATCGGCATGGTGTCGATGGACGACGCGCCCGTGCTGCTGCCCGAGCCGGAGTTCTGGAAGATCGCCGCCGAAGAGCTCGGTCCCACCGGCGCCATCGACCTGGGCATTCCGAAGCCCGACGCCGAGTTCCTGGCCACCGGCCACGCCTACACGCACCACCAGGACGACAAGACCGCGTGCGCGGTCGCGATGCGCGTGGGTGAGCTTTCGCGCCAGCTGCTGGTGTTCGGCGACCGCTTCTGGCTCGACGGCCGCGCCACCGCGCCGCAGCCCTTCGAATCGATGAGGCTGGACGCCAAGCGCGCCTATGGCGGCCCCGGCTTCGCCGAAAACCCGCAAGGCATCGGCCACGCACTCGAGACCGTCAACGGCCTGCAGGTGCAGCGCCTGCCGAACATCGAAGACCCGCAGCAGCGCATCGACCGGCCCGATCGCGAGACCGAGCCCGCCGGCTTCGGCGCGATCGACCTGACCCGGCCCAGCCGCATGCGCCTGATCGGCCGGCAGTACGACGGCCACTGGCGCGAGCACCTGTTCCCCGGTTTTGCGGAGGACATGGACTGGCGCTTCTTCAACGCCGCGCCCCCGCAACAGCGCTGGCCCGCGCGCGACCACATCCCCGGCGGCACGCCTTACGAGATCTGGCACATGCACCCCACGCAACCGGTGCAGCGCGGGCGGCTGCCCGACTGGCGTGCGCGCGCCTTCATCGCACGTCGAAGCGGTCGCGGCCGCGAGCCCGAGCAGTTCGACGAGGTGCCCATGCGTCTCACCACGGCGTGGTTCTTTCCGCACCGCGGACAGGTGGCGCTGATCCATCACGGCGAGATCGACATCGTGGAAGACGACGCCGACGACGTGACGCACGTGATGCCGGCCATCGAGGCCGCGAGCGATGCGCCGCGTCCGCTGGCGCACTACTTCGCCCTCCTCCAGCGCCGCTGCGATCCCGAGACCGGCGCGCTGCATGCGGCCCGCGACGACGAACTGCTGCCCACGCAGGCCCTCGGACCCTGGCTCGACACGCTGGACGACGGCGAGGAATCCGCGATGGTGCGCAACATGCGCGAGCGCGGCGACCGGCTGCGCGCGGACATGATGCAGCAGGCGCGCGAGGCCGGCCACGATCCGCGCCTGCTGCGCGAACGGCCGATGCCAGAGCCATTCCGAAAGATGCCGACGCTGGCCGAGCTGCCCGAGTTCGTCGAGCGCACTCGGCGCTTCACGCAAGACCAGCGCCAGGCGCTCGAAGACGGGCGGCGCGAACTCGAACGTGCAGGACGGCTCAACGCGGCCGAGTCGCGCCAGGTCGGTTTCGACTCGGGTGCGCTGGTGGCCGGCGTCGAGCGCACCACGGCCAAGGGCCCGCCCGCCTTCGATGCGCAGGCCGTGCTGCAGGGCATGTTCGGCATCGCCGCCGCGACGGGCACGTCCGCGCTGCCGCCTGCCCAGCAGCAGGCCTTCGCGGCGGTGGTCGAGAAAGGCCAGCGCGGACTGATCGACATGTACCGCATGGGCGCGCAGCACCAGTCGCCCGCCGACGTGCTCGAAGGCGAACACGCCACCGAGGCGCGCCGGCGCGTCCAGGACGCGATGGCCACCACGCGCGACCTCTCGGAGATGGACCTCACGGGCGCCGACCTGTCGGGCATGGACCTGCGCGGTGCGCGCCTGCATCGCACGCTGCTCGAACACGCGAACCTCGAAGGCGCCCGGCTCGATGGCGCGGATGCCACCGAGGCCGTGCTCGTGCGTGCGCGCCTTTCGCGCGCCTCGCTCGCGGGCTGTGTGCTGCACCGCGCGAACCTCAGCCTGGCCCGTTGCGTCGGCACCGTGTTCGCCGGCGCGCAGCTGCACCACACCACGCTCGAGCAGACGCACTTCGACCACTGCGACTTCTCGCAAGCCTCGCTGGAGCACCTGACCGTGCTCGGCCTGCAGGTCGAACACTGCCGCTTCGATGCAGCGCGCCTTTCCTACGTGACCTTCCTCGAACAGACCCGCCTCCAGGACTGCAGCTTTCGCAACGCCGTGCTCCACAAGGTCGGCCTGATCTCGTGCATCGCCGAGCGGCTCGACTTCAGCGCGGCCAAGCTCGAAGCCTGCGCCTGGGCCCACACACCGGGCGACACCGGCATCGTCTTTCGGGGTGCGACCCTGCACACCACCTGCTTCGTCGGCACCAGCAGCCTGCGCACCATGGACTTCGAAGATGCGACGCTGGTGCAGTGCGGCCTGCGCGAGATGCCGCTGGACGGCGCGCGCTTCGTGCGTGCCACGCTCGACACCTGCGACCTCTCGGCCTGCAGCCTCACGGGCGCCGACCTGAGCGACTGCGATGCGCCCGAAAGCCTCTTCATCCGCGCCGACTTCACGCAGGCCTCGCTGCGCGGCGCCAACCTCATGCACGCCAGCCTCCAGAAAGCCCGCCTGGTCCGCACCGACCTGCGCGGGGCCAACCTGTTCCGCGCCGATGTCTCGCAGACCCTGATCGACGGCGTGACCGAAACGCGCGGCGCGCACCTCGAACAGGCCAAGACCCTCCCGCGCCGGGCCTCGGATCCGGTGCGATGACGCCGGCCGAGCTGGCAGCGAAGATCCGCGGCGGCGAACACATCCAGGACCAGGACTTCCAGGGCATGAACTTCGACGGCATGGACCTGCGTGGCGGCAGCTTCGGCGCCTGCGACTTCCGCCGCGCCAACCTGCAGGCCGCGCGTCTGGGCGAATCGGTGTTCGACAGCTGCCGCTTCGACGACGCGATGCTCGACGCCGCCGACCTTCAGCACGCCGCCTTCCACCGCTGCGCCCTGCCCCGCGCACGGTTGCGGTCCACGGCGATGGCGCACGCGGTCTTCAACGAGGCCGATCTGTGCGGTGCCGACATGACCGAAGCGCAGGCGGGCCAGGCCACCTTTCACCAGAGCACGCTCGACGGCGCGGGCTTCATGCGCGCGGACCTCACGAAGTCGGTGTTCGGCGAGTGCCGCCTCGACGGCACGCGCTTCGACGAGGTCGCGCTGAACACCACCGTCTTCTACCGCGCGGCGCTGCGCGGCACGCACTTCAAGGGCGCGAGCTTTCACAACGTGATCTTCGGCGAGGCCGACCTCGCGGGGCAGGACTTCGCGGCGCAGTCGTTTCATCTGTGCCAGTTCATCGACGCCGATCTGACGGGCTGCAGTTTCGCTGGCGCGAGGCTGAGCCAGTGCAACTTCAAGGGTGCCAAGCTGGAAGGCGCGGTGCTGTCGGGCGTGCAGGCGCCGCAGTGCCTGTTCCCTGAAGCCGACCTGCGACGGGCCGACGCGCGCGGCGGTCACTTCGACCAGAGCCTGTGGGTCGGTGCGCGGCTCGACGACGCCGACCTGTCGGACGCACGGCTCGAACAATGCGTGTTCCACCGCGCGAGCTGCCGCCGCACCGCGTTCGCCCGCAGCCACCTCGTGTACGCGGATTTCTCCTACGCCGACCTCGGCGATGCCGACCTGCGCGGCGCCACCTTCCATCGCACGCAGATGCACCGCGCGATCCAGACCGGCGTGCGCTGGAGCGACCGCCTCGGCGTGCTCGACAGCGACCCGGCGCTGTTCGAGGCCGAACGCTTTTCCGCGGCCCGTGCGAGCCGTCCCCAGCGTGCCGGCCGCGACACCTTCGGCCGGCCGCTGCCGATCGATCCACAGGACACCTCGCCATGAACCAGCCAGCCTTCCGCGAACCGGCCTCGTCGCAATCGGACACCTTCGACGTTCGCATCACCGAGATGCACGCGCTGCTGCGCAAGCCGCTGCCTTCGGCCGCCGCGCCGGCCTGGACCGGCAGCGCGCTCGGCACCGTCGTGCAGGCGCTGCCCGATGGCCGCTTTGTCGTCGAACCACAGGTCGGCGGTGCCCCGTGGCATTGCCCGCGCGCCGCCAGCTGCCTGTTGCAGCCGGCCACCGGCGATGTCGTGCTCGTGGCCGGACCGCAGCGCGACCAGCTGTTCCTGATCGCCGTCGTCACGCAGGCCGACCCGGGCCAGTCGCAGCTCGTGGCCGACGGCGACCTCACGATCCGCTCGCGCCGCGGCGGCATTGCGCTGCACGCCTCGGCGTTCACACTTCAGGCCGACAAGGCGACCGTCGACATCACCGACATGGCCTACCGCGGCGCCGAGGTGCGCGTGACCACGCTGGTCGCCCGCTTCGTGGGCCGCACGCTGGAGACCGTGCTCGACCGCCTGAGCCTGCTCACGCGCTCGAGCTTTCGGCTCACCGAAGAGGTCGAGCAGGTGCGCGCGGGACAGATCGACATGCAGGCCTCGGAAAGCCTGCGCCTGCACGCCAAGAACACCTTCGTCACCAGCCAGGCGCTGGTGAAGGTCGACGCCGAACAGATCCACATGGGTTGATGCAGAAAAGGAGCTGAACCATGTTCGCCAACGCACAGATGATGGGAATGGACCTCGCATTTCCCGATGTCTGCAAGACACCGCCCGCGCTGCCCGTGCCCTACCCCAACATCGCGCTGGGGCCGACGGCCCTGCCCAACGCCTGGAACATCCTGTACGGCGGCACGCCCGTACACAACATGGCGACCACCACGCCGATCACCAATGGCGACAACGCCGGCGTGCTGATGGGCGTGGTGTCGCAGACGGTGATGGGACCGTCGCGCCACATCACCGGCGCGTTCACGGTGCTGCTCAAGGGCACGCCCTGCACCCGCATGACCAGCCTGGCGGTGCAGAACCGCTGCAACATCGTGGGCATGCGCATCGTGCCCAGCCAGTTCAAGGTATTGGTGCTGGCGCCCTGAGACCGCGCGGGGCGATCACTCCAGCTTGACGCCCGCGGTGCGGATCACCTTGCCCCACTTGGTGGTCTCGGCGGCGATGAAGGCGTCGAACTCCTCGGGCGTGCTGCCCGCCGGGAAGGTGCCCATGGCGTCGAGTTTGGCGCGCGTCTCGTCGCTCTTGATGATGCGCGCCACCTCCTCCGACATGCGCTTGACGATGTCGCGTGGCGTGCCCGCCGGCGCCAGCATGCCGGCCCAGGTGCTGCCGGTGAAGCCCGCGAAGCCCTGTTCGATGAAGGTGGGCACGTCGGGCACGGCCGGCAGGCGCTTGTCGCCGGCCACGCCGATCAGCCGCACCTTGCCGGCCTTGCCCTGGTTGATGAGGCCCGTGGGCGCATCGAAGAACAGCTGGATCTGCCCGCCCATCAGGTCGGTCAGCGCAGGCACCGCGCCGCGGTACGGGATGTGGATCATGTAGGTCTGCGTGAGCGACTTCCACAGCTCGCTCGTGAGGTGCGCGGCCGAGCCGTTGCCCGACGAGCCGAAGCTGATCTTGCCGGGATGCTTGCGTGCGTAGTCGATGAGCTCGCGCGCGGTCTTGAACGGCGCGTCGTTGTTGACCGCCGCCAGCAGCGGCGACACCCCCATCAGCGATACGCCCACGAGGTCCTTGCGCGGGTCGTAGGGCAGCTTGGGGTACAGCGTGGTGTTGGCCGCGTAGGCGGCGATGACGACTCCGAAGGTCGTGCCATCGGGCGCGGCCTTGGCCACGGCATCGACGCCGATGAGGCTGTTGGCGCCCGGCTTGTTGTCGATCACCACCGGCTGGCCGAGCCGCGTCTGCAGGCCCGCCTGCACCAGCCGTGCCATCTGGTCGGTGAAGCCGCCCGGTGTGTAGGGCACGACGATGCGGATCGGCTTGTTGGGCCAGGTGCTCTGCGCGAAGGACGGCGCCGCAAGACTGGCGGCAGCTGCAGCGGTGGCAAGAGAAAAACGGCGGCGTGAGAGCACGGCGTGCGGCATGGTTGGGACTCCCTGGAGTGGCTGCGTCGATGAATGGTCCGGACCATTCTCGAAGCGCCCTCGCACGCAGATGCTCAGGGTTTGTCCCCGACGTGGCCGCGCGGGCTCAGAGCGGCAGGATGTCGCGCGAACGCCCGTCGTCGCCGAGCCAGGCCTCGAACTCGTCCGACAGCCGCGTGGCCTCGCGCGTGGCCTGGCCCCAGGCCGCGATGCGCGCCTGCGCGTCGTTCGCGAAGCGGATGAAGTCCTTGCGGTCGGGCAGCTTGCCGTGCGGCAATGTCTTCACCCATTCGGGGTTGGGCGCCAGCACCACCATGCGGTCGAGAAAGCGCGTCGACTTGTGGCGCCAGCGCAGCCCCTTGTCGAGCCAGCCCGGCACCACCGCCTGCTGGAAATGCGGGTAGAGCACGATGCCATCGTCGGCCCCGTCATGGGCAGATTGGTAGTCCAGGTGCAGGTGGTAGTCGGTGATGCCGCCGTCCCAGTAGGCACCGCGCGGCGCGCCCGGAATGTCGTGCACCGCGGCCAGCAGGAACGGAATGGAGCACGAGGCCTGCAGCACCCGGTTGAAGTTGGCCTCGCTCAGTGCGTGCTGGCGCGTGCGGAAGTCGGTCGTGCCGAACGGCAAGGCCGCGCCGGGCGTGGAGAACACGCAACGCTCCAGCCAGGCGCCCAGGCTCTTGCGGTGCAGGCTGTTGCTCGCGAAGGCACCCAGGTAGCCGACCGGCGTGCGCGCCCTGCCCTCGCGCCCGAGGATGTGGCGCCCGCGCGAGGTCACCACGTGCAGCCGGTAGCGTGAATGGCCCAGCACCTCGCCGATGCGTCCGCCGTAGAAAGCGTCCAGGCTCTCCGCGAAACGTTCGCTGAGCTGATGCGGGCTGAGCCGCTTCTGGCCCGGCGGCACTTCGAATTGCTGGCGCACGTAGTCGTGCTCGAAGCGCCCGAACGCCGCCTCCGGGTCCGACAGGCACGCCGTCGCCAGCCGCCACGCGCCGATCGACGCCCCCACCAGGTCCACCGGCTGGCTCGACTGCGTGAGCCAGCGTCCGAAGATGAAGCGGTCGAGCGGCCCGAGGATCAGCCCCTTCGGACCGCCCGCCGCGCCGGGGATGGTGCGCACGTCCTGCGGGCGCAGGCCGTGCTGTTCGATGTGCGCGCGGGCCGCGGGGCCGGCGTAGATGCGCAGGGCCTTCATGCGGCACCCGTTTCAAAAGGATTGAAGACCTCGACACCGAAGCCGGCAAAGTCGCCGACGTTGCGCGTGACGACGGTCAGCCCGTGCTGTTTCGCCGTGGCGGCGATCATGGCGTCTTCGTACAGCGTGACGGAGCTGCGGTGCATCAGCCGGGCCCACAGCCTGAAGGTCTTCGCATCCATCGGCAGGACGTTGTACGACGCAGCGACCAGCTCGACCCATTGCTCGATCTCGTCCGCCTTCGCGGCATCCTGTTCGCGCGTGAGTTCGATGCCGGCCTGGATATCTCCCAGCGTCACGGCCGACAGGTGAAGCTCGCTGTCGGGAATGGGCGCCAGCCACGCCAGGACGGCGCCATGAGGACGAAGCCGGCGCAGTTCGGAAATGACGTTCGTGTCCAGAAGGTACATGCCGCGCGCGCCTTCAACGGGCCGGGGTGACGCGTCGCCTGCGCGCGGCGCCGCGCTCGGGCACGAGGAACTCGGTGCGCGCCTCGTCGGTGCACAGCAGCTCCTTGAGCGAGGGCTTGGCGATGGCATGCAGCCGCCGCCATTCCGCGGCCGGCACCAGCACGGCCGCCTCGGCACCGCGCCGGGTGACCATTTGCGGCCCGTCATTCAGACAGGCCTCCAGGAATTCGCTGAAACGCGCTTTCGCGTCTTGTACCGGCCAGGTTTTCATTGGCGCCACCCCATCAGACTAGTTAGATGACTAGTTTAACGGAGTGACCTTCGATCTGCTGGCGGTTACTTGCGCAACCCCTGCAGCTTCGCAAACGCACTGGCCATCTGCCCGGCAGGCTGCGGCGAGTTGTCGCGCCGGCCTTGTTGCTGGCCGCGCCCTGCGCCTTCGAAGCGGTTGTCGCGCGGGCCGTCGCGGCGCGCGGGGGCGGCGTCGAGCTTCATCGACAGGCCGATGCGCTTGCGGGCCACGTCGACTTCCATCACCTTGACCTTGACGATGTCGCCGGTCTTGACGACTTCGCGGGCGTCGTTGACGAACTTGTGGCTCAGCTGGCTCACGTGGACCAGTCCGTCCTGGTGCACGCCGAGGTCGACAAAGGCGCCGAACTGCGCCACGTTGCTCACGGTGCCTTCGAGGATCATGCCCTCGGTGAGGTCGGAGATGTCGTCCACGCCGTCGTTGAAGCGCGCGACCTTGAAGTCGGGGCGCGGGTCGCGGCCGGGCTTCTCGAGTTCGCCCAGGATGTCCTTGACCGTGATGACGCCGAATTTCTCGTTCGCGAACAGCTCGGGCTTGAGCGTCTTGAGCATGTCTGCACGGCCCATCAGCTCGGCGATCGGCTTGCCGGTCTTCACGATGATCTGCTCGACGACCGGATAGGTTTCGGGGTGCACACCGGTGATGTCCAGCGGGTCGGCGCCGTCGCGGATGCGCAGGAAGCCGGCGCTCTGCTCGAAGGCCTTGGGGCCGAAGCCGGTCACGTCGAGCAGCTGCTTGCGCGTGGAGAACGCGCCGTTGGCTTCGCGCCAGCGCACGACGGCCTTGGCCACGCTGGCCGACAGGCCCGACACGCGGCTGAGCAGCGGCACGCTGGCGGTGTTCAGGTCGACGCCCACCGAGTTCACGCAGTCTTCGACCACGGCCTGCAGCGTGCGCGCGAGTTCGCTCTGGTTCACGTCGTGCTGGTACTGGCCCACGCCGATGCTCTTCGGGTCGATCTTCACGAGTTCGGCCAGCGGGTCCTGCAGGCGGCGCGCAATGGAGGCGGCGCCGCGCAGGCTCACGTCGACGTCGGGCATTTCCTGCGAGGCGAATTCGCTGGCGGAATACACGGACGCGCCGGCTTCGCTGACCACGACCTTGTCGACCGTCATTTCGGGCGCACCGGCCTGCGCGGCCATCTTGGCCAGCAGCTTGATGAGGTCGCCGGCGAGCTTGTCGGTTTCGCGGCTGGCGGTGCCGTTGCCGATGGCGATCAGGTTCACGCCGTGCTTGGCGCACAGCTTGCCCAGCGTGTGCAGCGAGCCTTCCCAGTCCTTGCGCGGCTCGTGCGGGAACACGGTGGCGGTCTCGACCAGCTTGCCGGTCGAATCGACCACGGCCACTTTCACGCCGGTGCGGATGCCGGGGTCCAGGCCCATCACGACGCGCCGGCCGGCAGGCGCCGCCAGCAGCAGGTCGCGCAGGTTGTCGGCGAACACCTTGATGGCGACTTTTTCGGCGTCTTCGCGCAGGCGGGTGAACAGGTCGCGCTCGGTCGACAGCGCCAGCTTCACACGCCAGGTCCAGGCCACGCACTTGCGCAGCAGGTCGTCGGCCGGACGGCCGGCGTGGCTCCAGCCCAGGTGCAGCGCGATCTTGCCTTCGGCGATGCTGGGCTTGCCCGGCTCGGGCTCGACGGGCAGCACGAGCTTGGCGTCGAGCACTTCGAGCGCGCGGCCGCGGAACACGGCCAGGGCGCGGTGCGAAGGCACGCGGCCGATAGGCTCGTCGTAGTCGAAGTAGTCGCGGAACTTGGCGACGTCGGCGTTGTTCTCGTCCTTGCCGCTCATCAGGCTGGACTTGAGCAGGCCTTCGTTCCAGAGCCATTCACGCAGGCCCTGCACCAGGGCAGCGTCTTCGGCCCAGCGCTCGGACAGGATGTCGCGCACGCCGTCGAGCACGAGCGAGACGGTGGAGAAATCGGGACCCGGCTTGCCGTCGTCCAGCGTGGTGGCGGGCTGCAGGAAAGCCTGGGCTTCGACGGCGGGGTCGAGCGTGGGGTCGGCCAGCAGCTTGTCGGCCAGCGGCTCGATGCCGAACTCGCGGGCAATCTGGCCCTTGGTGCGGCGCTTCTGCTTGAACGGCAGGTACAGGTCTTCGAGTTCCTGCTTGGTGGGTGCGAATTCGATCGCGGCGCGCAACTCGGGGGTCAGCTTGCCCTGCTCGTCGATGGCCTTGAGCACCGCCACGCGGCGGTCTTCAAGTTCGCGCAGGTAAGACAGGCGGGCTTCCAGTTCGCGCAGCTGGATGTCGTCGAGGCCGTCCGTGACTTCCTTGCGATAGCGGGCAATGAACGGAACCGTGGCGCCTTCGTCGAGCAGTTCGACGGCGGCCTTCACCTGGTGCTCGCCGACCTTGATTTCAACGGCGAGCTGGCGAATGATTTTCTGCATGTCTTGAGCGCGTCCCTGGCAAAGCGCGGAAGTTTGCCATAGGCGAAGGCGCCTCCTGCCAGCCGCCCTTGCGGCGCTGTTACAACGTACTTTCAACCTCCGCCGCGACCGTTGCCGGCCGCTGCACTTCGCCGGGCATGACGAGCCGAATGCGCAGCCCGTGCGGCGCCACGTCCATGACCTCCAGTTCCCCGTGCAATGCGTCGGCCCGCTCGCGC
The DNA here is from genome assembly GCF_001426505.1 of Variovorax sp. Root473. Lineage (GTDB taxonomy): Bacteria > Pseudomonadota > Gammaproteobacteria > Burkholderiales > Burkholderiaceae_C > Variovorax. The sequence continues at coordinate 1,475,566 of NZ_LMEV01000017.1, read as the reverse complement.
ATGCTGCGCAGTCCCTTGCCGCCGGGCTCGCCGGTTGCGGTATCCAGGCCGCGGCCGTCGTCGAGCACTTCCAGCACCAGCCCGTGCGAACGTTCGCGCGGGCCAAAGCGCACTTCCACGCGGGTCGCCTGCGAATGCCGCAGCACGTTCGACAAGGCCTCCTGCGCGATGCGGCACAGCTGCATCGCGACCTCGGAGCTCATCGGCGGCGACAGCGCCACATCCTGTACGTTCCAGACGAGCGCGATGCCGAGCCGGTCGAACGCCGGCTGCAGGCGGTAACGCAAGTGACCCAATCGTTCGCCGATGCGGGTGTCGGCCTGGTCGTCGAGGGAGTCGACCGTCATCTGCAGTTCGAGCAGGCAGGCCTGCAGGGCCATCGACAACTCCCGGGCGTCGGCGGAGCGCGGGTCGTAGCTGGCCATGAGCGCCACCAGCCGCGAACCGACGCCGTCATGCAGGTCGCTGGCGATGCGGCGGCGCTCGGCGAGCACGGCCTGGGCCTGGCGATACCGCACGAGGCGTCGGCGCGAGAGGTACCAGGTGCCGACGATCATGCAGAGCACGGCGATATTCACGCCCTGCAGGGCCCAGAAGGCAGCCGGCATCTCCGTGCCCAGCGCGGTGATCGCCGAGGTGGCGCGGATCACCTGCCCCACCACGGGCGTCAGGTGCAGCGCGCAGGCCAGCCCAACCCATAGCAGCATGCGCTGGCGCGAGGCACGCGGCCACAGCCAGACCAGGAGCACGCACCACGCGGCGATGGACAGCCACACGAACTGGTCCTCCAGGAAATACGGCGGCAGCGGAGGCAACGGCGCGGGCATCGATGGCTCCGCTGCGAACGCGGTGCGCCCCAGGCGCGCCCTAGAGCAGCCCCCGGTGCGAGGCGAAACTGACTGCCTGCGCGCGGGTGTGGGCGTGCAGCTTGCGGTAGATGTTCTTCACGTGCGCGTTCACCGTCTGGGCACTGATGGTGAGCTGCAGCGCGATCTCTTCCGTCACATATCCGGTGGCTACAAGTCGCAACACTTCGCGCTCGCGTGCCGACAGGGTCGCCTTGCTGTCGGGCGGGCGCACCGGGCTCGGATTGGAGCGCTGGTGGTCCAGGTGCACCAGCAGCCGGCGCGCCAGCCGGGGGGTGATGGCGGCGCCGCCGTTGACCACCTGCAGCACGGCCTGGGCGTAGCTCTGGAACCAGGCGTTCTTCACCAGGTAGCCCGAGGCGCCGAGTTCAAACGCATGCAGCACCTGGGGTTCGTCTTCCAGCGCGGAAATGACGATGATCTCGGCGGCGCTGCGGTGTTTCTTGGCTTCCTCGATGAGCTCGAATCCGCTGCCGTCCCCGAGGCGGATGTCGACCATGAGCACATCGAACTCATGCTGCATCAAGAGGCGCCGCCCCTCGCGCAGGGAACCGGCCTGGCCTTCCAGCTGGATGCGCAGGTCGCCCAGCAGTTCCTGGGCGATGACGCGGCGGACAAAGGGATCGTCGTCGACGAGCACGACACGAACGGGCTTGGTTTCCTGACCGGTGAGGTAGTCGGGCCACGGCAGGGAATCTGCCGAGGGGGCCAAAAGGCCGCCAAATTGACCAGGATTTGAGAATTTCCTAGCACCACCACCTACTTCGGTCAATGAAATGTCGTGTTCGTTTTCCATTTAAGTCCCCTTGTCACAGAAAAAAGTCTCGACTTCGTGAACAAAAGTTAATCGATATCTACTCTTTTTTTGGCTGGCGGCTTTTTTGATTACCTTGGTTTCATTTCGTTGCAATATTGCCTGAGTGTGAACGAAAGTGATAGTCACCACGAGGGAGACACGGCGGAAAACCGATTCGGTACCGCCCCCGGAAGTGGCTTCGGACATTGCTTTCGCCATAGCCATGCTCTACCCAGCCTGGGGCATTTGGGCTTCGCTCCCCCCCACTGAAACTGCATCCCGGTCGCAACGGAATCCATTCAATCCGTGCTCGCTGACCGTTAGCTGATGGCCGGATTCGCCGGCGATCGGGTTCGTTTCAACACTATCGAGGAAGCATCATGAAGAAGACTCTTATCGCCATGGCAGTGGTTCTCGTGGCTGGCATCGGGACCGCAACCGGTAGCAGCGTGGCGCTCGCCGTCACCAACACCACGACCGGCTCCTCCAGTTCGGCTGGCTCGACGGCCGCCAGCTCCGGAACGGGTAGTGCATTGAGCTACAACGCGGCCAACTCCAGCTCGTCGGCCACGGCCAACGCAGCGGGCGGCGCAGCAGGCAACGCATTCCTGCGCGTCGGCGGCGCAACGGCAGGCGGCACGGCAACGACCCAAGGTAGCGTGACCAGCGTGGCAGCAACGACCGGCAACGGCGCCGCAGCAGGCGGTGCGAATGCACAGGCCAATGCAACTTCGTCAGCCAATGCCAACTACGCCGGCGGCGGTGCGAATCCGGTGAGCGGTTCTGCTGGCGGCGCAGCCGGCTCGACCACCAACAACACCGCAGCAACGGCTGCAGGTCCTGGCGGTGGTCTGGCTGTGGTGACACGCACCTCGGGCACGACGGCTGGCTTCAACGCCAGTTCCGGCGCAGTCAACGGCATCGTCAACGGCACGACCACTTCGGCCACGGCGGGTTCGACCGGCGGTTCGACGGGCGTCGTCAACTTCCACCTCGGCAATGCAGCGACCTTCAGCAACGGTGGCGGCACGGCTGGCGGCGCGATCGCTGGCGCAACCGCCAACGCTCCCTGAGCGATCGGGTAGATCGGTTGTTGGACCAGAAACGGGGAGGGGCACGCCCTTCCCCTGCTTCCCAAAGGAGTCGAAAAAATGAAAACATTGATCGCCCTGACCTTGCTGGGCTTGTCCGCGGGCGCCTTGGCGCAAACAACGGCGGGTGGCGCCAACAACCAGTCGTCGAGCTCGGCCACCACGAACGCACAGGGCAATACCCAGGCGGTGAACTTCAACAGCTCTGCCCCCTCGGATGTCACCAGCCGAGCCACGGTGGACAGCAACAGCACACAGAACATCAACAACACGGGTGCGACGACCAGCGTCGTCGACTACCGTGGCAGCTACACCGTCAAGAACGTGCCCTCCGTGAGCGGCCCGAATCTGACGACCAGCAATGACACCTGCATGGGCAGCTCCAGCGCCAGCGCGAACAGCGCGGGCATCGGCGTGAGCTTCGGCACCACCTGGACGGACGAACACTGCAAGCGCCTGAAGATGAGCCGCGAGCTCTGGAACAAGGGCATGAAGGCAGCGTCGCTGGCCATGGACTGCATGGACCCGCAGGCCCAGGCAGCGCTGGAGATGACCGGCTCGAAGTGCCCACAGTCGATGACCGCCGAAGAACGCGTGAGTGCGTTCGGACCGCAGGCATCGGGCAGCGGTGCACCGGTGGCGGCACGTCCGGCGGCGCCTGTGGCCGCAGCGCCCGTGCCGGTGCCGGCCCCCGTGGCAGTGGCCGTGCCCCAGCCGGTGGCGCCTGTGGCACCGGCAGCGCCTGTCGCGTTGGCCCCGGCCCCCGCGCCGGTCGTGGCGGTGCAACAGCCCGCCGCACCGGCCACGCTGGTCGAGGCGATGCCCATGGCGGCCCCGGTGCAGGAACAGCCCGCACCGCAACCCGCGCCCGCCGCGGCCGCCGTCCCGGCGTCTGCGCCGGAGGTGGCACCGGCCCCCGTGGCTGCAGCGTCTACCGAAGAAGCCGCTGCACCTGCCGCGGAACCGGCACCGGTGATGGTGAGCACCGTGGCACCGGTCGCGCTGGCCCCGCCGCAGGACATCCTGGAAGCGCGCCTCACGCGCCGCCTGGCTGACTCGGCCGACGAGGTAGCTGCAGCACCGGCCGACGCGCAATGAGGTCGGATCTGGAGTCCATCACCATGAACACCAGGACCATTCCTCTCTGGCTGGCCGCCTGTTGCGTGGCAACGGCGTCGATGGCCGCCACGCCGATCATCCCCATCGAGCGGATGCCCATGGGCAGCGGCCTGCAGAACGCCAGCGGCACGGAAAACGCCGAGCCGGTGGGCGACTACGGCGTCTGGCACGTGCCGCAGTACATGCCGGGGTTTCCGACCTCGGCCACCATCTGGCCGCGCGTCGTGATCATCCAGTGCAGCGTCACGCGGTGCAGCGGCTACGAAGTGACGCCTGAACTGGGCCGGGGTGAATACCTGTTCTTCCGGCCGGCGGAAGACAGCAGCGTCGGCCGCAAGTAGGCAGGCGCGCAGACGCCGCTTTTCGAACGATGCGCCGCCGGGTCCGCAAGGTTCCGGCGGCGCGCGGCCGTGTGCGTATACCCTTCGCGCATGCACAACCCCCTCGTGCGCGCCTTGCGCGCCCTGTTTCGCGCCGTTGCCACCACGATCCTCGTGCCGGTGCTGCTGTTCGAGGAATGGGGCTGGGCCCCGCTCGCGGCATTGGTCGCGCGGCTGGCGCGCCTGCCTTTCTGGGCGCGGCTCGAGAACCTGCTGCGCGCGCTGCCGCCCTGGGGCGCCCTGCTCGCGTTCTTCGTGCCGATGCTGCTGCTCTTTCCGGTGAAGCTGCTGGCGCTGTTCCTGTTCGGGCGCGGCCACGCGTTCAGCGGCATGGCCGTGCTGCTGCTGGCCAAGCTCGCGGGCACGGCCGTGGTCGCGCGGATCTTCCAACTGGTCGAAGGCTCGCTGATGCGCCTGGCCTGGTTCGCCCGCTGGTACCCGCGCTGGAAAGCATGGAAAGACCAGGTGCTGACACGGGTGCGCGAAAGTCGCCCCTGGCGCATCGTGCGGGCGGTGCACCGGCGGGTGCTGCGCGGCTGGCACCGGCTGCGCGCCGGCTGAGTTTATTTTTACCCGGGTGTATTGTGTTTTATATTTTGCCCGGGTAATATTTGGAGATGAACCCCTCTCCGAATCCGTCTCCTCAAGCGCGGCGTACCCTCGTCAAGCAATACAAGGACAGCGTGCGCCCCGCCGGCGTTTTCGTCATTCGCAACCTGATGGACGGCCGCGTCTACGTGGCCGGCAGCCTGGACGTCGAAGGCGCCATGAACCGCGCCCGCTTCGAGCTGAACCTGCGCTCGCACCGCAACAAGGCGCTGCAGCGCGACTGGGTCGCGCAGGGCGCGACGCACTTCAGCTTCGAGGTGATCGACCGGGTAAAGGAGCGCGACGAACCCGCCTTCGACCGCGCGGCCGAACTGGAAAAGCTGCTGGAGCTCTGGCGCGAGGAGCTCCAGTGCACCACCGACAAGGGCTACAACACGCCATGAGCACCGACGCACTGGGCTTTTGCCTCGACCTCGGCCGCGCCCACGCCAGCCTGAGCCTGAAGCTCAACGAAGACCTGGGCGCCTTCCACGGGCTGGACTACGACGACTTCACCCTGCTCCACCTGTTGCTGCGGGGCGGCAGCGGCGCCATGCCGATGGCCGAACTCGCGCACACGCTGGGGTTGCCAATGTCCGCGCTCATCCGCAAGATGGTGCTGCTCGAAAAGACCGGCCTGGCCGAGCGCACGACGGGAACCGATGGCGACCCCCGACGCCATGCGATTATTCGCAGCGGCGGAAAGAAGTTGATGCAAGCCGCCATCACCACCGTCGAAGCGATCTGCGTCGACGCCGTGAAATCGCTGGACCCGCAACGCCTGCCAGACCTGCATGCCGCGCTGCGGGCGCTGTGCGATCACGACACGCCGCACGCCTGAACCGTCCTGCGGGTAGATTACGAACCTCGTTTCGTTCCGCCCGGATCGACAACCCGAAAAGAATCCGCATGTCACCCGACGAACTACCGACCACATTCACTGCGTTTGCCGGCTTCCAGCGTGTCGCCGCCGGCACCAAGGCCCAGGTGCTCACGCAACTGCGCGAGCGTGGCGATGCCGCCGCCTGCCTCGTGTTCGACGACCAGACCGGCGAGCAGCTCGATGTCGATCTGCGCGACCCGAAGGCCATCGAAACCTCCGCGCTCGAAGCCGAGAAACACGAAGACGCGCCCCGCGGCGTCGGCCGTCCGCGCCTGGGCGTGGTCGCGCGCGAAGTCACGCTGCTGCCGCGCCACTGGGACTGGCTCGCACGCCAGCCGGGCGGCGCCTCCGTGGCGCTGCGCAAGCTGGTGGACGACGCACGCCACGTGCACGCCGACCGCGACACCGTGCGCGCCGCGCGCGAAGCCACCTACCGCTTCATGACCGCCATCGCGGGCAACCTGCCCGGCTTCGAGGAAGCCACGCGCGCGCTGTTCGCGGGCGAGCACCAACGCTTCACCGACCTCGTGGAACCCTGGCCCACCGACCTGCGCGTGCACCTGCACAAGCTGTCGGCCGGTGGCTGGGGTGCTGCATGAGCGCGGCGCCCGACAACAGCAACACCACCACCAGCCCCGGCAACTCGAGCGGACTGCGCGGCGTGCCCGTGGCGCCGGTGGGTGCGCCGCGTCCGTTGTGGAAGGTGTTCCTGTTCTTCCTGGCGCCGATGTTGCTCAGCAACATCCTGCAGTCGCTCTCCGGCACCATCAACAACATCTACGTCGGGCAGATGCTCGGCGTGAGCGCGCTGGCGGCGGTCTCGAGCTTCTTCCCGGTGATGTTCTTCTTCATCGCCTTCATCATCGGCCTGGGCGCCGGCGCCTCGGTGCTCATCGGCCAGGCCTGGGGCGCGCGCGACGCGGCCAAGGCCAAGGCGGTGGCGGGAACCACGCTCACCGTGGGCCTGCTGCTGGGGTTGGCAATCGCGGTGTTCGGGGGGCTGTTCACCACGCCGATGCTGGCCATGCTGGGCACGCCGCCCGACGTGCTGGCCGACTCCACGCGCTACGCCCGCATCATGCTGATCGCGATGCCCGGCGTGTTCCTGTTCCTGCTGGCCACCGCCATGCTGCGCGGCGTGGGCGACACCATCACGCCGCTGCTGACGCTGCTGATTTCCACCGCCATCGGCCTGGTGGTCACGCCTGCGCTCATCCGCGGCTGGGGCGGCCTGCCGCAGCTGGGCGTGGCAGCCGGCGCGTGGGCCTCGGTGCTCTCGTTCGCGGTCGCGACCACGTGGCTGGGCTTCCGGCTGCGCCAGAAAAAAAGCCCGCTCGCGCCCGACGCGGAGTTCGTGCGCTGCCTGCGCATCCAGCCGCACCTGCTCAAGGCGGTGCTGAAGATCGGCGTGCCCACCGGCGTGCAGATGATCGTGGTGGCGCTGGCCGAAGTGGTGCTGCTGTCGATGGTCAACAGCTACGGCTCCAACGCCACGGCCGCCTACGGCGCGGTGAACCAGGTGGTGGCCTACGTGCAGTTCCCGGCCATCTCGATCGCGATCACCACGTCGATCCTCGGCGCGCAGGCGATCGGCGCGGGCCGCGCCAACCGGCTCGGCGCCATCGTGCAGACCGCGCTGGGCATGAACCTCGTGCTCACGGGCGGGCTCGTGCTGCTGGGCTACCTGTTCTCGCGCCCGCTGATGGGTTTTTTCATCACCAGCGCACCGGTGATCGAGATTGCGCAGAACCTGCTGCACATCATGCTGTGGAGCCTGGTGCTGTTCGGCATGGCCTCGGCGATCTCGGGGATCATGCGCGCCAGCGGCTCGGTGCTGGTGCCGACGCTCATCTCGATCGTCTGCATCCTGGGCGTCGAAGTGCCGGTGGCCTGGCTCATGAGCCGCCACTTCGGCCTGGGCCTGGACGGGATCTGGATCGCCTATCCGGTCACGTTCGGCGCGATGCTGCTGCTGCAGACCGCGTACTACCGGCTGGTGTGGCGCAAGAAGGCGATCGGCCGGCTGGTCTGATCGTGCACCTCGGCGGGGTTCACTCCCCGTCGAAGGCCCTCTTCACGGTGGCGATGTCGAGCTTGATCATCTTCATCATGGCCGCCATCGCACGGGCCGCCTTGGCCGCATCCTTGTCCTGGAACATGCGGATCAGCGGCATCGGCGTGACCTGCCACGACACGCCGAAGCGGTCCGTCAGCCAGCCGCACTGCACGGGCTGGCCGCCGCCCTCGAGCAGCTTGTCCCAGTAATAGTCGACCTCCTCCTGCGTCTCGCAGGTCACGATGAGCGAGATGGCCGGGGTGATCTTGTACTCGGGCCCGCCGTTGAGCACCATGAACGACTGACCGTCGAGCTCGAAGGTGGCCGTGAGCAGCTGGCCCTTCTTGGCCGGATTGACGTCGCCCCAGAGCAGCGTGTCGGTCAGTCGCGACTTCGGAAAGATGGCGGTGTAGAACTTGACCGCCTCCTCGCCGTTGCCGTCGAACCAGAGGCAGGGAATGATCTTCTGCATGGGATCTCCTTGGGGGGGGTGATGATGAACTGAAGGGTTCAGTATCAAAGCCCGAACGGCGCGTTGTCAACCCATGGCCGTCGAGGCGCTGGGGCGGCACCTGCTAGCGCAGCGTCGCTGAGTTGTTTTCACCAAAGGGTAGGCATTTCGCTTGCCGCTGACGGCATGGGCGCGGGCTAACCTCCCTTTCGGCGCTCCTCAGATCCGCCCGGCCTCAGTTGCTGCACGCCGGGTGCTTCTGCCTGTCGGCGTTGTGCTTCGGGGCCGTATTCAGCCGGGCCATGCATCGCCGTGCCGCGAAACGCGGTCAGGCTGCGATTCGAGAAGGCCACCGCAGAGGCCGGCGCCGACGATCAGGACATCGACGTAAGGCGGGCGCGTGGGCCGTTGTTCTGGCGGCATCGGACGCGTGTCTCCTGGCTCATGGCTTGTTGGCCGAGGTGTCCGTGGGCACGCGCCGGATCATCAGCCAGGCGCTCACCGCACTCAGCACGGCCAGGCCGGCGCTCAGCAGCATCACCCAGCGAAAGCCCGCGACGAACGATTCGGCCACGGCGCGCTTCACGGCAGCGGCGGTGGCCGCATCGGCACCCGGTGGTGCACCGGCCGCGGCCAGCCGGTCGCGTTCGGCGGCCAGAAAGCTCCGCACCTCGGGCGACGCACCCATCGCCTGCAGGCGCTCGGCCAGCGCCGCATCGAAGGCCCAGGCCATGACCGCGCCGAACACCGCAATCGCCAGCACTGCCGCCGCGCGCGACACCGCGTTGTTCACGCCGGAGGCCACGCCCGCAAGGTCGGGCCCGACGGCATTCATCACCGTGGTCGTGAGCGGCGCGACGGTCACCGTCATGCCGAAGCCCAGCACCACCACGGCGGGCAGGAAGCCGCTCCAGTAGCTCGCGCCCACGTCCGGCAATGCGAACAGCGCAAAGCCCACGGCCGCGATGGCCGGCCCGATGACCAGCGGCAGGCGCGGCCCGAAGCGGTCGACCAGCTGCCCGGCCCAGCCCGAAAGCGCGAACATGAGGAAGATGAACGGCAGCAGCGCCGCGCCCGCCACCGTGGCCGAGTAGCCCTGCACCTGGATCAGGTTGAGCGGAAAGAAATACAGCCCGCCGCCCAGCGCCGCATAGAGCAGCAAGGTCAGCAGGTTGGCGCCGCTGAAGTTGCCGATGCGCAGCAGCGACAGCGGCAGCATCGGCGTGCGCGCCCGGCGTTCGGCGATGACGAAGCCCATGCTGCCCACCCCACCGATCGCCAGCGCCGCGAGCACGGCCGGCGAGCGCCAGCTCTGCGTCGGCGCCTCGATGAAGGCGTAGACGATGCCGCCCAGCCCGGCCGTCGCGAGCAGCGCGCCCCACAGGTCGAGCCCGCCGCGCGCCGCGGCGCCTTTGCTCTCGGGCACGTGGCGGTGCACGATCCACAGCACCAGCAGCGCCATCGGTACGTTGATGAGAAAAGCCCAGATCCACGAGAAGTGATCGACGAGAAAACCGCCCAGCACCGGTCCCACCGCCGCCGTGATGCCGCTGAACCCGGACCAGGTGCCGATGGCCTTGCCGCGTTCCTTCTCGGGAAACGACGCGCTGATGAGTGCCAGGCTGCCCGGCACCAGCAGCGCGCCGCCGATGCCCTGCACCGCACGCGCCGCGATGAGCTGCTGCACATTGGCCGCCAGCGCACAGCCCACCGACGACACGGCGAACACCACGACACCGATGGCAAAGATGCGCCGCCGCCCGTAGTGGTCGCCGAGTGCGCCGCCCACCAGCAGCAGCGCCGCGAGCAGCAAGGCATACGACTCGACCACCCATTGCGCCTGAAAGGCCGTGGCGCGCAGGTCGGACTGGATCGCCGGCAAGGCGACATTGACCACGGTGCCGTCGACGAAGGCCATGCTCGAGCCAATGATGGCTGCGGCAAGCACCCAGGGCTTGGACGCGTCGGGGCAGGCGCCCTCTTCCGTGGGTGGATTCGCCCCATGCAGGATCAGCGTGTCGTCGCAGGGCGCCTTGCCAATCTGTGCCATGGGGCCTCCGGTTCAAGGGTTGCCGGTATGACTCCTTCCCCCGGAGGGGGAGGGAGAAACGCAAAAAGTCAGATCGCGCACGCCGTCGCGCCCGGGTTGGCCTGCGCTGCGTTCACGCTGCGTGCCATGGCTGCCGCAGCCGCCGCCGTCACGCGCTGGGCGCCCTGCGCCAGTGCATCGATGCCGCCGCCGGTGGCCTCGCCCGCGTCGAGCCGGCACACCAGCGTGCGCGCCTCGTCGGAGCGTCGCAGGGTCCAGCTGAAGCCGGCGTCCACGCGCCCGCCGTCGACCAGGTCGAACTGGCGCACCTGCACCGCGACGCGCCACACGGGCTGCGAGGTCTGGCGACCGCCCTGGGTCACGTCGAGCGCGCCGAGCCGGCCGGCAATGCCGCTGCCGAGCGCATCGCGCAGCTCGTTCTCGAAGGAGGAGGCCCAGCGGTGCTGCTCGAGCACGTCGACCTGTACACCACCGGTCGGACGGCGCACGACCATCTGAGGGCGCGCGAGCCGCTCGGGCACGGCCACCGGGGCGAGCTCGATGTACAGCGGCGACGCCGCGTTGGGAACACGGGGCGCGGCGTCGGTGAGCGCGGGCGGGCTGGCCAGCGTGTAGTAGTTGTCGGGCTTGCTCGCGCAGCCTGCCAGCAGCACCGCAGCGGCGGCACACGCGAGCGCGAAGGTCGTCGTCTTCATTTCTTGTCGTCCGGTTTGCCGCGCAGCAGCGATTCGGGATGGCGCTCGAGGTAGTCGGTCAGCACACGCACCGAGCCTGCAGCGCGCGTCAGTTCACGCAAGGTCTGGCGCATGTCCTGCTGCAGCGGCGAGTCGTCGGCCAGCGTGCGTTCGGCCGTGTTGACGGTCTTGCGCACGTCCTTCATAGCCGCAGCCAGCTCGGGCGTCACGTCGGTGTTGATGCGGCTCACGGTCTGCTCGGCACTCGTGAGCGTCTTGTTGAGCGTGGCCAGCGTGGTGCGCAGGTCGGCAGCGATCTGCTCGTAGGGCACCTTGTTGAGCTTGGTCGCGATCTCCTGCACCTGCGACTGGATCTCGTCCAGGCTGTTGGCGACGGTCGGCAACTCGATCGGGCTCTTCGACAGGTCGATCTTCGCGGCCGGCGCCTTCGGGAAGAAGTCGAGCGCCACGTAGACCTGGCCGGTCAGCAGGTTGCCGTTGCGCAGCTGGGCGCGCAGGCCTTTCTCGGCCAGGAAGCGCAGCCGTTCCTGCTGCGTCGGACCCGACTCTGCAGTCCGCGCACCGGCGCCCGCTTCCCGGCGGCGCAGGCGGTCGGGGTAGATCTGCACCAGCACCGGCATGCGGAACTCGCGCTCGGCGCGGTCGAACTCGACACCGATGGATTTCACCTCGCCCAGCACCACGCCGCGGAAGTCGACCGGCGCGCCCGGCGTGAGGCCGCGCAGCGACTGGTTGAAGTACATCAGCAGCGTTTGCGAAGGACCGTCGGGCTCCTTCATGGCGGTGACCTCGTCCTGCGCCAGCACGAAGGCCGTGTTCTCCTTGGCCAGCGGGCCCATGGCGTCGTCGGGCGCCTGGAACGCGATGCCGCCGAGCAGGATGGTCGCCAGCGATTGCGTGCGCAGCGTGAAACCGCTGGCGCTCAGCTGCGCGTCGATGCCGCTGGCCTGCCAGAAGCGCGTGTTCATGCCGACGAACTTGTCGTACGGCGCGTTCACGAACACCCGCAGCGTGACGCCGCGCCCATCGCCGTCGAGTTCGTAGGCTGCGACCTGCCCGACCTTGATGCGCCGGAAGTACACGGGCGAGCCGACGTCGAGCGAGCCCACGTCGCGTGCGCGCAGCAGGAACTGCTGGCCCGAGTCGCCACGCGTGACGATGGGCGGCGCTTCGAGGCCGGTGAACTCGCCCGCGGTTTCCTTCTCGACGCCCGCGTCGGCGCCGATGTAGGCGCCCGACAGCAGCGTGCCCAGGCCCGAGATGCCCGAGGTGTCCAGCCGCGGCCGCACCACCCAGAAGCGCGAATCGGCCGAGGTGAAGCCCTCGGCCTCCTTGTTGAGCTGCACCAGCACGCGCACGTGCGACCGGTCGCGTGCCAGCCGCAGGCTCTGCACCAGGCCGATCTGCACGTCCTTGTATTTCACGGCGGTCTTGCCGGCTTCGAGGCCCTCGGCCGTCTTGAAGGTGAGCACGATCTCGGGGCCGCGCTCCATGAGGATGCGGGCCACCAGCGTCACGCCGACCAGCGCGGCGACGATCGGGATCAACCAGATCAGCGAAGGCAGCCACTCGCGGCGGCGCGCCACTTTCGGCTTCGGCAGCGCGGGCGGGGCAGATGCTGCCGGACGGTCTTGCGGTTGCGTGTCTTCTTCACTCATGCGATTTTTTCTTCCCTGCTTTCAATCTGTCGTTCGTCCGTGTCGGCTTGCGGCACCGGGCCGTCCCACGTCAGGCGCGGGTCGAAGCTCAGCGACGCCAGCATGGTCAGCACCACCACCGCGCCGAAGGCCGCAATGCCCACGCCCGCGGTGATGACCGCGAAGCCCTGGATCTGCACCAGCCCGGTGAGCAGCGACACCACGAACACGTCGAGCATCGACCAGCGGCCAATGATCTCGATGATGTGGTACAGCTTGGCCCGCTCGCGCCGGCGCCAGTTGCTGCGCCGCTGCGCCAGCACCACAAGCAAGAGCAGTACCGCCAGCTTGAACAGCGGCACCAGAAAACTCGCGATGAACACGATGGCCGCCAGCCCCCACGCGCCTGACACCCAGAAGTAGATGACACCGCTCAGGATGGTGTCGTACTGCGCGCCGAACAGCGTGCGCGTGATCATCACCGGCAGCAGGTTGGCCGGGATGTACATGATGCAGGCCGCGATCAGGAAGGCCCAGGTGCGGTTCAGGCTCTGCGGCTTGCGCGTGTGCAGGTGCGTGCCGCAGCGGGCGCAGGCCTCGCCATCTTCCGCATCGCGCCAGACGGCCGTGCAGTGCGTGCAGACGTGCAGGCCGAGCGCGGCGGCCGTCGGCACCGGGTTCTCGTGGTCGTGCTCGTCGTCGGCCTGCGCCTCCCAGGGGCGGGTCGAGGCCAGGCGGGCGGGCAGCCCGCGCATGTTCATGCGCGCACCTCCGGCGCGTCTGCTTCTTCTTCATCGAGCTGCTCGAAGGCCATTTCCCAGAATGCGCCGGGGTTGAACGACAGCACCGCCGTGAGCGTCACGGTGAGCGCCACGAAGGCCCACAGCGCGGGCCCCGGCACCACCGTCGCCATGCTCGACAGCTTGACGATCGCCACCAGCACGCCGAGCAGGAACACCTCGATCATTCCCCAGGGCCGCAGCGACTGCATCATCCGCACCAGCATCGCGAAACCCCAGGGCCGGTGCGCGCGACGCAGCGGCACCAGCAGGTAGGCCAGGATGCACAGCTGCAGCAGCGGAAACAGGATGGTGGTGGCGAGCACCAGCAGCGCCACCGGCGACATGCCCTCGGCGCTCAGCACCACCACCGCGCCGGCCAGCGTGGTCTGGCTGCGCAGGCCCTGCAGCTCGATCTCGACGATGGGAAACAGGTTGGCGATGGCGAACATGATCAGGCTCGCGACCGTCAGGGGCAGGATGCGGCGCTGCTGCGCGCCCGGGTGCCGGTCGAGTTCGGTGCCGCAGCGCGGGCACTCGGCCACGTCGCGCGGCGCCAGCGGCGCACGCGCGTAGACCGCGTCGCAGCCGGGGCAGACCACGGTGTCAGGTACTTCCTTCATGAGGCCGTACCCTACCTTATTCAGGCGTGCGGACTTGTCGTCTTCAGCCGCAGACTGCTGAAAACCGCCGCCACCGCTGCGCACCCCGCCGCCAGCACCAGCGCCACCACCGGGCCGTGTCCACCGTGCGGACTCCAGACACTGAACACCGCCGCCAGCACCACGGCCCCCAGCGTCTGCCCCGTGAGCCGCGCCGTGCCGAGCATGCCGCTGGCTGCACCACTTCGGTGCGACGGCGGCGAGCTCACGATCGTGTGGTTGTTGGGCGACTGGAACAGGCCGAAGCCCAGGCCGCACAGCGCCATGCGCCAGGCGATGTCGGCATTGCCCGGATGCGCCGGCAGCGCCGCCAGCAGCGCGAGACCGGCGGCCAGCAGGCCCAGGCCGATGCCGCCCAGCAGTCCGTCGGGGTAGCGTCCGATGAGCCGACCGGCGATGGGCGCCATCACCACAATGGCCAGCGGCCACGCCGTGATCAGCAGCCCGGCCTCGATGTGGCTGCGGCCGTACACGTCGAGCAGCAGGAACGGCAGCGCGATGTAGGCCAGCATTTGCGCGCAGAACGCCGCCACCGAGGTGCCCATCGACAGCGCGAACACGGGAATGCGCAGCAGGTCGATGGGAAAGAGCGGCACCGTCAGCTTGCGCTGGCGCCGCAGGTAGACGAAGCCCACCGCCAGCCCTGCCCCCAGCGCGGCCCAGGCCGACCACGGCGTGCCCGTGGCCTGCACCCCGCCCTCGCGCACGCCCAGGTGGTCCACGCCGAGGAAGACCAGCGAGAACATCAGCACGTTGAGCGTCACGTCGAGCAGCGAGAAACGCGCACCGGCGGCCGGCGCGGTGCGGTTGAACGGCAACGCCCGCATGCCCAGCGCGAAGGTGACGATGCCCAGCGGCACGTTGATGGCAAAGAGCCACGGCCACGACGCCACCGACAGGATCGCCGCCGCCACCGAAGGCCCGGCCACCGACGACGTGGCGACCACCAGCGAGTTGATGGCCATGCCCTTGCCCAGTTGCGCCGACGGGTACGTGAGCCGCACCAGCGCCGCATTGACGCTCATGATGCCGGCCGCGCCCAGTCCCTGGACGGCGCGTGCCGCGATCAGCGTGGCGAGCGAATCGGCGAAGGTCGCGGCCACCGACGACACGGTGAACACCGCCATGCCCACGAGGTACACGCGCCGGTAGCCCACGAGATCGCCGAGCGACGCCAGCGGCAGCAGCATCACCAGCGTGGCGATCTGGTAGGCGTTGACCACCCAGATCGCCTGCGCCGGACTGGCCTGCAGCTCGCGCGCAATGCCCGGCAGCGCCAGGTTGACGATGGTGCCATCGAGCACCGACACCGTGAGCCCGAGGATGATGACCAGCATCGCCCAGCCGCGCGCGGGCGCAGCCAGGCCGTCGAGGGGAAGCGGCTTGGCGTCGCTTGCTGTGGCGGCCGTCATGTCAGGCCTCCTGCGCCCTGCCCCCGGTCGGCTCCGAGCGCACACCGCCGAGCGTGAGCCAGGTCAGCACCAGCGCGATCAGCGCGCCGGCCGCCATGCCGGCCACCATCGGCAGTGGACGGCCGTTCGAGAACAGGCCGACCACCGCCATCGCCAATGCGCCCGTCAGCATCTGCAGCGTGCCCAGCAATGCCGAGGCAGTGCCGGCGATGGCGCCGTGCATCTCGAGCGCCAACACGCCGGTGGTCGGGATCACGAGGCCCATGAAGCCCGAGGCGATGAAGTACAGCACGATCAGCACCCAGAGGTTGTCGCCGCCCGCTGCGAAGTAGATGAACATCGCAATCATCGCCACGCCGCAGCAGACCACGCCGAACTTGACGAGGTTGACCAGCCCGTAGCGCTCGCCCAGCGAGCCCGTGAACTGCGAGGCGGCAATGAAGGCCGCCGCGTTCACGCCGAAGGCCACGCTGTACATCGCGGGCGACAGGCCGTAGTGGTCGATCATCACGAACGACGAGTTCGCCAGGTAGGTGAAGAAGCCCGCCATCGCGAAGCTGCCGATGAACACCAGCCCGAGGTAGTGCCCGTCGCGCAGCAGCAGCCAGTAGGCCGAGAGCGCACTGCCCAGGCTGCTTTCGACGCGCTCGGAGGCCGGACGCGTTTCGTCGAGCAGCTTGACCATCATGGCCAGGCCCGCCACCGCGGCGAGGGTGACGGCCCAGAACACGCCGCGCCAGCCGGCAAACGCAATGACCACGCTGCCCGCGAGCGGCGCAAGAATCGGCGACACGCTGAACACCAGCATCAGCAGCGACATCAGCCGCGCGGCGTCGGTGCCGGTGTGCAGGTCGCGCACCACGGCACGCGGAATCGCCATGCCGGCGGCGGCGCCCAGGCCCTGCACGAAACGCAGCGCGATCAGGGTCTGGATGTCGGTTGCCAGCGCGCAGCCCACGCTGGCGAGCGCGAACAGCACCAGCCCGGCATACAGCGGCGGCTTGCGCCCGACCATGTCGGAGATCGGGCCGTAGAGCAGCTGGCCCGCGCCGAGCGACAGGAAGAAGGCGGTGAGGCTCATCTGCACCGCGCCGATGTCCGCACGCAGGCTCTGCCCGATGGCAGGCAGCGCCGGGAGGTACATGTCGATCGCGAAAGGCCCGATGGCGGAGAGCAGGCCCAGCAGCAGGGCCATCTTGAAGAACGGAGAAGAACGCATTGGGTCGATTGTGGCGAAGGCTCGCAATCGGTGCAGGCGTGGGGTCGCCGCTTTGGCCGCTAGTGCGTTCGTTCTAGCGGGCGATACGCTGCGCCGTTCAATACAGCGTCGATCGCTGCCGCGCCGGCAGTTCGCGGTCGTAGGTGGCGCCGTCGAAGGCGGCATCCGTCAGCGCGGACAGGATGGCGCCCGGCGTCGGCACGGTGCGCGGCACGCCTTCCGGCACCGGCGCCCAGAGCTTCGAGCGCTGGATCGCGCGGGCGCACTGGAAGAACACGGTCTCGACGGTGATCTCGATCACGCACTGCGGCGCGCGCCCTTCCACTGCGAAGCGCGCCAGCAAATCGGGCGCGGCGGAAATGCGTGCGCGCCCGTTCACGCGCAGCGTTTCGCCCACGCCCGGAATCAGGAACAGCAAGGCCACGCGCGGATCGGCCACGATGTTGCGCAGGCTGTCGATGCGGTTGTTGCCGCGCCGCTCGGGCAGCAGCAAGGTCTTCTCGTCCTGCACCGCGACGAAGCCCGGGGCGTCGCCGCGCGGCGAGGCATCGAGCCCGCCGGGGCCGGTGGTCGCGAGCACCGCGAACGGCGACGCGGCGATCAGCGCCTGGTAGCTCGGGTGCAGGTACGGCACCTCTTTCTTGAGCGAGGCCTCGCCCGGCTGGCCGAACAGGGCTTCGAGTTGCGCGATGGTGTCGATGGTGGTCATGGGGCGATGTTCTCCTGTATTGGGGTGGGTGGCGAGGCGCGCCGCACGCACGCCAGCGCCGCGACCGCCAGCAACAGCGCGGCGGTGCCGTAGATCCACGGCGGCGAAGCGATCGGCAACAGCACGCCGGCCAGCAACGGCCCCGCGCCCGCACCGATGTCGCGCCAGACCGCGCGGGCCGCGAGCGCCCGCACGCGCTCCGGCCCTGGCGTGCGACGCGCCACGATGGGCGGCAGGAGCGGCAGCTGCAAGGCGCGCAGCACGACGATCAGGGCCGCGCAGCTCCACAGCCAGCCGAGGCCGAAGCCCACGAGCGCGAGGGCCGTCACCAGCGACAGGCTCACGAGCAAGCGCTCGGCGCCGAAATGCTCCGCCATGCGCCCGCCCACCGGCCCGAGAAAGATTTCGGCCAGGTAGCGCAGCGCCAGCAGCACACCGGCCACCAGCACCGCGCCGCCGGGCAGCAGGTCCTTGCCGAGGTACGACAGGCCCACGATGAACAGGCCATCGAGCGCCAGCCCTTCCATGAAAGACCAGCCGTCGAGCGCATTCGGCCGCGAGAAGCGACGTGTCGCAACTCCAGATGTTGCGCTGTGGTGCGGCTTCGACGGCAGGCGCCGCGTGACGAACACCGCCAGCAACGACACCACCGCCAGCACACCGAAGATCGCACGCGGCCCGACCGTGTACGCCAGCAGCGCACCGAGCGGCAACGCCAGCACCGGCCCGGTGGCAATGAAGGCGCGCGAACGCCCGCTGCGCCGCGCTGCGCCGAGCGGATCGGCCGTGGCCAGCGCCTGCGTCGACAGGTTGAGCGCTGCGAAGCACAGGCCCCAGGTCAGCCGCAACGGCAGCAGTGCCCAGAAACCCGAGAGCGTGGCGTAGCCCAGCGCGCAGCATGCGGCAGCCACCACGGCCAGCGAGCAGCTCGCCCGGTCGCCGTGGCGCGCGTAGAAACGCGCCACCCAGCCGTAGCCCGCGATGCGCACCAGCCGGTTGGCCGCCAGCAGCAGGCCGACCTCGGCCAGCGAAACGCCGAACTGCGACGCATACATGGGTAGCAGCAGGTACAGCACCACGTCGGCCGGCAGCGACAGGCCGAGCGCCATGGCGGCGTGGCGGGCATCCAGGTCGGTGGANCGGCGGGAGAAAGCGGTGGTGCAGCAGACATCGAGCCCGCATCGTGCCCGCTCGCACCGCCCGCCGACAAACGACATTCCCGCGCGGCATGCGTGAGAAAATCGCACGCATGCCGCTTCGCGAACCGCCCCTTCATGCTGTGCGCGCCTTCGTCGCCGCGGCCCGCCACCTGAGCTTCACGCGGGCCGCGGTCGAACTGCATGTGACACACAGCGCGGTGAGCCGGCAGATCAAGAGCCTCGAAGCCTGCCTGGGCGTGGCGCTGTTCGAGCGCCGCATCCGGCAGGTCATGCTGACGCCCGAGGGCCAGCAGTTCTTTGCGGAAACCGAACCCGCGCTCGCGCAGATCCACGCGGCGGCCCGGGCCCTGCAGTTGCAGGGCCCAGCGCGCGCGGTGCGCATCAACGTGCGGCCTTCGTTTGCGGTGCGCTGGCTGATTCCCCGGCTGCCGTCGTTCGTGGAACGCCATCCCGACATCGAGCCGCAGGTCGTCACCAGCACCGTCATGCCAGAGCAGGCGGCAGGCAGCTTCGACATTGCCGTGCGCCGCGGCCTCGAAGGCTGGCCCTCGTCGATCAAGGTGCGTCCTTTCCTGGAAGACGAGGTGCTGGTGGTCGGCGCGCCCGCGCTGTTCAAGACCCAACCACTGGCGGACCTGCGCGCCCTCGCCTCGCACGTGCTGCTGTCGGCCCGCACGCGCAAGGACGACTGGGACGACTGGAAGAAACAGGTCGGCGCACCGCGCGCGCGGCCGGCCGGTCGGCTGCAGTTCGATCACCTGCACTTCGTGCTGCAGGCCGCGGTCGACGGGCTGGGCATTGCGCTGGCGCCGACGTCACTGATCGCGCATGACCTGGCCTCGGGCCGGCTCCAGTCGCCGCTGCCTGCGCTACGCATGACACTGGAGCGCTATTACTACGGAGTCGCGCCCGATGCAGCGCCCGAAGCGGTCTGCGTCGCCGAGTGGTTCGAGCAGATGAATCGGCGTTGAAACTTCCACGTCCGTAAACGGCCAGCGGCAGCAAGGAGCGAACCGCACGATGCAGTCTTCACTTTCGTGTCCTGCTGCATGCCCTCCTCCCTGCCTCGCTCCTTCTCCCACCTCGCCTGGGCCAACCTTGCAGCCCAGTCCGCCGAACAGCTGAGCCTCGCGGCCGTGCCGCTGGTGGCCGTGCTCGCGCTCGGCGCCGGGCCGGGCGAAGTCGGCTTCCTGGCGGCGGTGCAGACGCTGCCCTTCCTGCTGGTCTCACTGCCGATGGGCCTGCTCGCGGACCGCATGTCGCGCCGCCGGTTGATGGTGTGGGCCGAAGGTTTGCGCGCCGTGTCGCTGCTGGCCTTGCTCGGCATGGCGCTGTCGTCGACGCTGGGCATCGGAGGGTTGGCCGTGCTCGGGTTCCTCGGCGCGGTCGGCACGGTGGGCTTCAGCGTCGCGGCGCCCGCACTGGTGCCGGCGCTCGTGCCTCGCGACGCGCTGGCGCGCGCCAACGGGCGGCTCGAGTTGGCGCGCAGTGCAGCCTTCACGGCCGGGCCTGCGCTCGCGGGTGCGCTGGTCGCATGGGCCGGCGCGTCCTCGGCTTTCGTGCTGGCGGCGGTTCTTTCAGTGGCAGCCGTCGGCCTGCTGTTGCGCCTGAACGAAGCGCCCCGCCCCACGGCCCCATCGCGCCATCCGGTGCGCGAGGTGCACGACGGCGCGCGCTTCGTCTGGCAGCACGCGTTCCTGCGGCCGATGCTGATGACCGGCGCGGTCTTCAACATCTCGTGGTTCGTTCTGCAGGCGGGCTACGTGCCCTACGCCGTGCGCGTGCTTGGCCTCGGCGCGCAGGCCGTGGGCCTCACGCTTGCGATGTACGGCGCGGGCATGGTCGTCGGCGCGCTGCTGACCTCGCGCGTGACGGCACGGCTGCCGTTCGGGCGCGCGATCCAGGTCGGGCCGGCGGTGGCCGTCGCCGCCGCGGCGATGATGGCGGCCACGCTCGTCGTGCCGACGGCCTCGCTGGCCGCGCTGTCGTTCTTCCTGTTCGGCGCGGGACCGATGGTCTGGGTCATCACCTCGACCACGTTGCGCCAGAGCGTGACGGCGTCGGACATGCTGGGCCGTGTGTCGGCAGTGTTCCTGACGGTGAACGCGGGCGCGCGTCCGATCGGTGCGGCGCTCGGTGGCCTGGTCGGCGCCACCTGGGGCGAACCCGCCTGCCTGTTGCTGGCGCTCGCGGGCTTCGTGCTTCAGGCCGCGGTCATCTTCGGCTCGCGCATTGCGGGGCTGCACCGCCTGCCCGTGCCGGCAGCCTGAGCATTGCCGTTCAGAACAGCGAACGCGTTCCGCTCGGCGTGGCGCCTTCGATGTCGAGCATGCGCAGCTTGGTCAACGCACCGCCGCCCGCCGAGAAGCCGCCCGGCTTGTTCCCCGCGGCCAGCACGCGATGGCAAGGCACGACCGGCGCGAAGGGGTTGTGGCCCATCGCCTGGCCGACCGCGCGCGCGAGGCCCTTGTCGCCGAGTTCTTCTGCCACCTCGCCGTAGGTGCGCGTCTGCCCCGGCGGAATGCGCCGCGCGATCGCGTAGACGCGCTGGTGGAATTCGGACACGCTGCGCATGTCGAGTTCGATGCCGCACAGGTCATCGGTCGCGCCTTCGAGCAGCGCCTGCACGCCCGCGATGGCGTGCTGCGCGCGCTCCGATGGCGGGGCTTCCTCCAGGTCGGGAAAGCGCCGGCGCATGCGCGCACGCGTCGCGGCTTCGCCACGCTCTTCAGGCAGTTGCACGCCGACGAGCCCTTGCGGACCCCACGCCAGCGCGCAGGCGCCGATGACGGTCGGGAACAAGGCAAAGCCGGATTCGACAGGGGATGCGGCAGTCATCGAAGCATTGTGATTCAAGGTTGAAGAACGACGCGCGAGCAAGCGCGTGAAACCCTCTTCCGCAGAAGAGGAAAAGTACCAGCCAAACACCCCGAAATACCGGACTTTCCTTTGGCGTTTCAAGGCGTTTCCGCTCATCGTTTCCAACGGACCGAACGTCGGCAAGCCGTTGTCGGACATGTGCATCGGCCACTAGTCTTGCGCCCGGAAGTTGTCGGCTGAAATTCCAGAACAACAGGGAGGAGATGCACATGAGGCGACGCGATTCTTCGCGGCCGGCGAGGCGGCGCGACCGGCGCAACCAACGCGGCCTGACGGCCATCGAGCTGATGGTCACGCTCGCGATCCTGGCAATTCTTGTCGGACTGGCCGCGCCGTCGATGTCGCGCTTCATCGTGCAATGGCGGCTCTCCAATGCTGTCAACGCACTGACCGGTTCCCTGCGCATCGCGCGCACCGAGGCCATTGCGCGTGCACGGCCGGTCGTCGTCTGCCAACTGAAAGCGACAACCGCCGTTGCTTGCGAAACCGGTGCAAGTGCCGATGAGCTTGCGGGCGGCTGGATCGTGTTTGTCGACAACGACCGTGACGCCTCTTCCGTGTATTCCGAATTGAAGGGCGACGAACTGCTGCTGCGGCAGGACGCCCTGCCCGGTCTTTCGCACATCAAGCTCGGGAACCCAGGGCGCTTTGTCTTCCTGCCCAACGGACTGATGCGTTCGGGCGCCAACGGCATCACCTTCGATGCGAGCGGCTTCGACAAGACCAACATCCCATCGTGGGCGCGCAAGGTGCTATGCATCAGCAAGCACGGCCGCGTGCGGCACCTCACAGATACCAACGACTGCTCCAGCGGCGGTGACGAATGAAGTCCCGCACTCACGGCACACAACGCGGCGCCACCCTCATCGAGGTGCTGGTGGCCATCGTCATCCTGGCCATTGCGCTGTTTGGCATGGCGGGTTTGACTTCGGCGGCCCTCAAGTACAACCAGTTCACCCGCCTGCGAGCCACGGGCCTGAGCCTGGTGACCGACTACGCGGAGCGCGCCCGCGCCAACCTTGTCGGCTTTGCCGACTATGCCTACACCAAGGCCTACAACCCGAGCACGCGAGCGGCGGCCTCCGAAGACCCCACGTCGCCGCGCGGCGCCTGCCTTGTCGACACGTCCGACCCCACGAGCCCGGTCAACACCTGCGGCGCAGCCATCGCCGCGTATGACCAGTCGCAGTGGCTCACCAACCTGGCCAACCGCCTGCCTGGCGGCACGGCGTACATCACGCCCGAGTTGACCGCCGCCCCCTCAGGCGTGAGCGGCCTGCCCGCCACGCGCGTGCTGAACATCTGGCTGATCTGGAGCGCCATCGAAGAAGGCTCTGGATTCGGGCGACAGGAACAGCTGCAGCAGCTGTGCCCCGCCGGCGCCAACATTGCGGACGAGGCTTCCGTGAACTGCATGTACTTCCGGATCACGCTATGAGCGCCACCGCCAATCCTTGCGCGCGCATGCGCCACCCGGCTCGCGGGTTCACGCTGATCGAACTGCTGATCTCCCTGGCGATCGGCCTCGTGATCCTGGCCGCCGGCCTGTCGGTCTTCGCCACCTCCAGCCGCAGCAGCCAGCTGTCGGAAGTCGAGACGCAGATGAACGAAGACGGCATCCTCGCGCTCAACCTGATCCAGCAGCAGCTCAAGCAGGCGGGCTTTTCACAGCAACTCATCCCGAGCAACGGTGCGACGGTGATGGGCAACTACGCCGGCCCCGCCGTGCGCGGCTGCGACGGCGGATTCGTCGACGCCGCAGCCGCCTTCGACCAGCTCTCGTGCGTCAAGGGCGACGGCAGCGATGCCATCGCCATCCGCTACGAAGCCACCCCCGACAACACGATCCCGCTGCTCACCGATCCGACGGTGGCAACGAACTGCCTGGGCAACAGCATCCTCCCCTTGACGCCGACGCAGGTGAGTCCGCGCCCCACGCCTGCCGCCGGCACGTCACTGGCGGACCACTACACGCTGGCCGACAACCGCTACCTGGTGATCGACGCGAAGACCACCCCGATGTTGTCCTGCAGAGGCATGGAGAAGCGCAACACCGCCAACATCATCGGTGCGCCGCAGCCGCTGCTTGCCAACGTCGAAAGCATGCAGATCCTCTACGGCGTGGCCAGCCGTCCGAGCGCCGAACTCGCGGCCACCTACGACCCGTTGCTGCACCAGATCGTCGACTACCACGAGGCCTCGGACGTCGACAAGCTGTCCGAGACCATCGAGGACCGCTGGGGTCGTGTGCTGAGCGTGCGCGTGTGCCTGCTCATGCGCAGCGACCGGCCCGTGCGCGACGCGCCCGAAGGTGGCATGACCTACAAGCGATGCGACAACGCCGACGAGACCGGCACCGACGGCTACCTGCGCCGGACGTACACCACCACGGTCCTGCTGCGCAACCGGCTGATCGCGCCATGAACACGAATCCTGGCTCTCCTTCGCGCCGCACCGGCGGCAGGCCGCGCGAGCGTGGCGTGGTGCTCGTTGTCACGCTGGTCCTGGTCGTGATCCTGTCGCTGCTCGGCACCTTCGCGATCCGCAATGCCACGCAGAGCGAACGTAGCGTGAACGGCATCCGCTCGACAGAAGTGGCCCGCGAGGCCGCCGAAACCGCACTGCGCTTTTGCGAGCAAGTGGCCATGTTCGATGGTGACGGCAAGGACTACACCGAGTACGGCTCCAACGGCATGCGCGCCCAGATCATCACGACCACCATCGGCTCGGAATTCGACCCAAACGCGGCATGGCGCAAGAGTGCCAACTGGGCGGGCAACCGCGTGATCGTCCTTCCGCCGGACTACTACAACAAGAAACCCACTGGCACCACCGTCGATGCCACGCAATTGAAGATCGCGCCGCGCTGCCTCATCCAGAAGATCGAAAGCACCTCGGCGCCCAAGCTGACCGGCTACCTGATCACCGCACGGGGCTTTGCCAACAACGCCAAGTTGGCGCCGACCGGCATCGCCACCCAAGGCGCCGAAGCATGGCTGCAGTCGGTGCTGACACGCGACAAGTGACCTCATGCACAACCCTCCTACCGCCATGGCACATCCACGCTCCGGTTTCCCACGCAACAGCCCCGGCTTCACGCTGATCGAAGTCATGGTCGTCGTCGCGATCGTTGCCATCCTGGCGGCCATTGCACTACCGAACTACCAGGAGCACGTGCGCCGCTCCAAGCGCACCGAGGCGCAGGGCCTTCTGATGGAAGCTGCGCAGTTCATGCAGCGCTACTACTCGGCCAACGACCGCTACACCGCTGTCGCAGGCGACACCGGCGTGGAGTCCGAGCAGAAAAAGGGCGCTAAAAGCCTGTTGCCCGACCGCCTGCAGCAATCACCCGTATCCGGTGCAGCCACCTACACCATCACCGTCTTTGCACGAGACACCCCGCCCAGCTACACGCTGAGGGCGACCCGCACCGGCAGCATGCGCGGCGACCGATGCGGCACGCTGACCTTGAGCGGTCTGGGCGTGAGAGACATGGAAGACGAGGTGGCAGGACTGGTGACAACGGATTGTTGGAAATGAATCTCGCACGTCTCATGAAGTCCCCACGCCCAACGCATCCGAAAGATCGCATGACAGTCCTGCGCCAGCTTCTTGTTCCTGCCTTCGCCAACGCCGCAGGCATGCGAACGTTCATGGGTCTCGCTGCCGCCGTCAGCGCGGCGCTTCTGCCCATCGACGACGTGCATTCCGCAACGACGCCGAGCCAGGCTCCCCTGTACAACGCCGTGCCGGGGGCCAAGCCCAACCTGATGTTTGTGCTGGACAACTCCGGCTCGATGGCGGAGGAAGCCCAGGACGGCTATGGCGTCAAGGACAACTGCCCGCAAACTGGCTCGTCTTGCGGAACCAAGTACGGCTGGTATGCCATGCGGTCCAGCAGTATGAACACGCAGTACTACAACCCGGCCATTACCTATAGCGCCCGGGTGGAGGCGAATGGCAAGCAGAAAGACAACCCGACAGCGTTCGTGGACAACCAGTCGTCCTCTGGGGCAAGAACCCAGCACACCCCAGGAGGGACGACAGGCACCAGGAAATTCACCTACGTCATCTGCAAGAACAATGACTGTGCCAGCGAGGCGAACAGGACAGTCCGCACCATCCAGTCATCCGATGCCGGCACTGTTCCATTGCCGGATGGGCACCGGCGCACTGACTGCGAGAACGCCAACGAATGCTCCGCAACATTGGAGCGCCAGAACATCGCCAACTGGTACGAGTGGTATCGCACCCGCACGCTGGCAGTCAGTACCGCGCTCGGTCTGGCCATGCAGAGCTACGACAACAAGTTCAGGGTCGGGTACGTCCAGTACAACCGGAACGGACGGCGCGCAGAGCGCGTCGTGAGCGGCGTCAACTACTTCAAGGACGAAATCGGCGCTTCAGGCAAGAAGTGGAAAACCTGGTTCTATGACTGGATCTACGGCATCGAACCCGAAGGGGGAACGCCAAGCCACAGCGCTTTGAAGCTCGCAGCCGACTATTACGCCGGAGAGGAAACCAGGAGCGCCACAGACGCCGTGTTGAGCCGCCCCTGGAAGAACGACCCCAACAACCCGAACAGCGGAGAGCTGAGCTGCCGGCGCGCCTACAGCATCGTGCTGTCCGACGGTGCCTGGAACTTCAACACCGCGCAAGGCATCGACTCGCGCTACACCGCCAGCAAGGGAAGCATCAACTTCGACGGCAAGCCGTCCGGAAACACCGAAGCATTCCGCTATGACCCGAGAGGCGCTGCGGGCTACGACAGCGCAGACCCGGCCCAGAGGCTGATCGCCAGAAACCTGTACATCCCCTACAGCGACGGCGCCACCGCCAGCAGCAACGGGTTCGCCGACCTGACTGCACGCTACTTCTGGCACACCGATTTCTCCAGCTCCCTCACCAACGACGTTCCCCCGGTGAGCGGCCAGCACAACCCCACGTTCTGGCAGAACATGACCACGTTCACCATCGGCTGGGGCCTGACGCCCTCCGGCGATGCCGGCCGGTTCGGGGGGCTCAAATGGGCGCAGATCGACAGCTACAACAACGACTGGCTCGCCGGCAACACGGCGACAAGACCCAACTGGGCCACGGGCAACCTGAACGCCGGAGGCACCGTCGATGCGCTGCGCGTGGACGACTTCATCCGCGCAGGCTTCACCGGCGGTGGCCGCGCCTACAGCGTCTACTCGGGCGACGATGTACGCCGGGCCCTGGACAACGCGCTGAGCGGCATGGTCGGTTCCGGCAACGACGCGGGCGTGGCGGTGTCCGGCAACAGCAACGAATTCCAGACGCTGGAAGGCCAGTACAAGTACACGACCGAGTACCAGACGTCGGACAACAGCGGCGACATCGAGGCCTTCGAGCTGGATGCCAATGGCGGCTACAAGACGATCGAGGCTGGCAAGCCGAAGCCAGCCTGGTCCGCCAACGCCAGGATGCCGGCCGTCGACAAGCGAACGATCTTCGCTCTGTCGAACTACGACCCCAACACCCCTGCCACGGCCCAGCGCACGACACTGACCTTCGGCACGAAACTGGGCAACCTGCCAGCCGATTTCCAGGCCCTGCTGAATGCCGACAAGCAGCAAGCCACCGACGAAAGCTTTGTGCGCTACCTGCTGGGACAGGACCCGCAGAAGGATGTTGCCGGCTCGGTCTACCGGCTGCGCAAGCAGCCCATCGGCGCCTCGGTCAACTCACCGCCGGTGTTCGTGGGCGGTCGGTTCGACATGGGCTATGGCGCTTCTCCCAGTTCGGTCGATGGCAAGGACAGCTATGTCGCCTACAAGGAGCTCAAGACCACGCAACCGCCCACCATCTTTGCCGCCACCAACAACGGCAAGGTCCACGTGCTGAACGCTGCCAGGAACGACGAAGGGGGCACCGAGCTGGCCGCGTTCATGCCCAAGGGCGCCATGGCCTCGCAGATCGATCTGGCCAACCCGAACTTCCGTTTCCGCTACACGCTCGACGGCCCGCTGGTCGAGCAGGATGTGTACGACAAGGCCGGCGATACCCCGGCGGGCGGAAAGAACACATGGCGCCAACTGGTGCTCGGCACGGGGGGCCGCGCGGGCCCCTTCATGTACGGCCTGGAGTCGCCTTTGGACACCGCCAGCCGAGCGCCTACCCAGAACCACTTTCTCTGGGAAGTGAACAACAAGCACGAGGACTACCTCGCTCTGGCCCACATCACCAACAACCCTGCCGCGGGCCAACTCGACGACGGCACCTGGGTCATGTTGACCGGCAACGGTCACTACCCGGAAACCAAGAAGGTCGGGCTGTATGTGGTGGAGGCGCTCACCGGAAAAAGGAAGGCCTTTGTTGAACTTCCCTCGGCGTTCAGCAGCGGGGCCACGGGTGGCAACCGCGGCCTGGGCGGCGTGGTCGCAGTGCGTGACACCGCCCGCCGCATCGTGGCGGCGTACGCCGGCGACGCCAATGGCAACCTGTGGCGTTTCGATCTGCGAAGCGCCAAGCTGAATACGAGCGTGCCAAGGCGGTTGTTCACCACATCGGGCGGCAAGGCGCAGCCCATCTACGCCGCCCCGGCATGGCAGGTCCACCCTGGCGACGGCAGCACCTGCACCTACAGCGCCACCTCGTCGTGCGGCGCCATCGTGGTGATCGGCACCGGCATCCTGCTGGACGAGGAAGATCTGGCGATGCCCGCCACGAAGCAGGCCCTCTACGGCATCTGGGACCAGACACCGATCGGCGGCGACGACAAGGCCGGGGACATTCCGGTCACCGTCGGAAACCTGCTGACGCAGACCCTCGATCCGGTAGTCAAGTCCGGGGCCGGTCTCGAGAGTGGGAAGAACTTCTACCAGCTCAGCTCGAACGCCGTCGACTGGAAGAGCAAGAAGGGATGGCTGCTGAACCTCGGCACGATCACCCACCTCGGCGCCATGCTCAACGGCGAGCGCGTCGTCGGCGACCTGGCCAACCTGGGCAGCAGCGTGGTCGTCTCGTCCTTCCTTCCGGAGGACAAGGCGCAGGGCATCGAGTCCTGCACAGCCACAGGCAGCCTGCCCAACAACATCTACGTGCTCGACGCCCTCACCGGCAAGAACAAGAACTCCTTCGATGTCGATGGCAACGGCAGCTTCGACGCGTACTCGGTCGTCTCGATCTCGAGGGGCGGCTTCACGCGCGGCAACGTCAACTCGCGCAACATGGTCGGCCAGCCCAACGAAGGCCGCCCCGACGGCAAGCCCGAAGTCAATTGCACCAATGAAACGGGCTTCCTGACCGGCGTGGGCGACACGCAGAAGATCGGCGACGGCTGCGGGGTGTCGCGCACCTGGCGCCGCAGCTGGCGCCAGGTGGTCTCGCCCCCCTTCTGAGTACCGAAAGAGAACACCGCAGCCGCCTCAAAGCACCATGTGCCGCGCCAGCAGCACCGCCACATGCACCGCCTCGCGCTGCGCGCCATCGCCGATCTGGTGACGGCAGCTCGTGCCGTCCGCCACCACGATCGCATCGGGCCGGGCGCGGATGGCGGGCAGCAGGCTCGCCTCGGCCATCTGCATCGACACCTCGAAGTGGCTGGCCTCGTAGCCGAAGCTGCCGGCCATGCCGCAGCATGAGCTTTCGATCAGCTCGGGCTCGGCCCCCGGAATCAGCTTGAGCACCTCCATGATCGGGCTCACCGCGCCGAAGGCTTTCTGGTGGCAGTGGCCGTGCAGCAGGATCGGCGCGGTGGCCGGCTTCAGCGCGAGTTCGAAGCGGCCGGCCTTGCGTTCGCGGGCGAGGAACTCTTCGAACAGCAGCGCCTGCTTGGCGACGACCTGCGCCTTGTCGCCGAAGCCCATCACCAGCGTTTCGTCGCGCAGCGTGAGCAGGCACGAGGGCTCGAGCCCGACGATGGGAACGCCGGCCTGCGCCAGCGGCAGCAGCGCATCGATCAGTGCCCCGGCGCGAATCTTGGCCTCGTCCACCATGCCGCTGGCCAGGAAGGTCCGGCCGCAGCAGTGGTGCCCGCCGCCCTTCTCCACGGTGTGCAGCGCATAGCCCGCAGCGTGCAGCACGCGCGCAGCGGCAAAGACGTTCTCGCTTTCGAAGGTGCCGTTGAAGGTGTCGACGAACAGCACGGCGACCTTTTCGCCGCGCGCTGCGGCAGCCAGCACCGAGGCCTGGTCGGAAAACAGGCCCGCCGCCACTGCGTCCTTCGCGCGCCAGAAGGTGTCGGTGCGCCATTCGGGCAGCGAGCGTTTGGCTGAAAAGCCCAGCATCTTCTCGCCCAGCCATGCCGCGCCCGGCACGCGGTTGCGCAGGTTCAGCAACCACGGCATGCGGCTGGCGCGGTGTGCGTAGTCGGGCATGTAGGCGACCAGCTTGTCTTTCAGCGTGTGGCCGTGGCGCTTCTTGTAGTGGTCGAGAAACTCGATCTTCATCTTCGCCATGTCGACACCCGTCGGGCAGTCGCGCTTGCAGCCCTTGCAGCCCACGCACAGGTCCATGGTCTCGTGCATGGCTTCGCTGGTGAAGGCGTCGGCGCCGAGCTGGCCCGACAGCGCCAGGCGCAGCGTGTTGGCGCGCCCGCGCGTCAGGTGCTGTTCGTCGCGCGTCACGCGGTAGCTCGGGCACATGGTGCCGGCGTCGAACTTGCGGCAGTGGCCATTGTTGTTGCACATCTCGACGGCCTTCGCGAGGCCACCGGTGCTGTCGCCGCCGGTGCCGGGCGCGGTGGTCAGCTCGGTCACCGGGTCGGCGTTGACGTTCCAGCCCGACCAGTCGAGCACCGGCTTCAGTTCGATGCGGCGATACGGCTTGGGCGCGGTGGGTGGCGCAAAGCGGAACAGCGCGCCGTCGTCCATGCGCGGCGGGTCGATGATCTTGCCGGGGTTGAACAAGCCGATCGGGTCGAGCTGCCGCTTGATCGCGCGAAAGGCCTCGTTGATTGCCGGGCCGAACTGCCATTCGATCCATTCGCCGCGGCACAGCCCGTCGCCGTGCTCGCCGCTGAAGGCGCCCTTGTACTTGCGCACCAGCGCGCTGGCCTCTTCGGCGATGGCGCGCATCTTGGCCGCGCCGTCGGCGCGCATGTCGAGAATCGGCCGCACATGCAGCGTGCCGACCGAGGCGTGCGCGTACCAGGTGCCGCGACTGCCGTACTTCGCGAACACCTCGGTCAGCGCGTCGGTGTATTCAGCCAGGTGCTCCAGCGGCACGGCGCAGTCCTCGATGAAGCTCACGGGTTTGCCGTCGCCCTTGAGGCTCATCATGATGTTGAGACCGGCCTTGCGCACCTCCCACAGGTTCTTCTGCCGCGCGTCGTCGGCCATCTCGACCACGCTGCCGGGCAGGCCGAGGTCGCCCATCAGCTCGACCAGCCGCTTCAGCTGCGGCAGCAGCGCAGCCTTGTCGGCGCCCGAGAACTCGACCAGCAGGATGGCGGCGGGCTTGCCGATCAGCGCGGTTTCCACCGTCGGCTTGAAGGCGGGGTTGGCCAGGCTCAGTTCGATCATCGTGCGATCGACCAGCTCCACCGCCGTCGGCCCGAGCTTCACGATGTGCTGCGCCGCGTCCATGGCCGCGTGGAAGGTCGGGAAGTTCACGATGCCCAGCACCTTGGCGCGTGGCAGCGGCGCCAGCTTGAGCTTCAGGCTGCGCGTGTAGGCCAGCGTGCCTTCGGCGCCGATGAGCAGGTGCGCCAGGTTCACGCTGCCGTCGGCCGTGTACGGCTTCTCGCTCTGGTTGTCGAAGATGTCGAGGTTGTAGCCCGCCACGCGGCGCATCACCTTGGGCCAGTGCTGCGCCATGGCGTCGCGGTGCTCTTGCGCCAGCCCGTGCACGAACTGCGCGATGCCCGCCGCGCGTGCGCCCAGCTGGCCCAGCGGGCCGAACTCGACCAGCTCGCCACTCGACAGCCACGCGCTCGCGCCCAGCACGTTGTGCACCATGTTCCCGTAGGCGATGGAGCGCGAGCCGCAGGAGTTGTTGCCCGCCATGCCGCCCAGCGTGGCCTGCGCGCTGGTCGACACGTCGACCGGGTACCAGAGCCCGTGCGGCTTGAGCTGCGCGTTCAGGTGATCGAGCACCAGGCCCGGCTCGACCGTCGCCGTCCCCTCCTCCACGTTCACCTCGAGCACCTTGCGAAAGTGCTTGCTGTTGTCGATCACCAGCGCCGCGCCCGTGGTCTGGCCGCACTGGCTGGTGCCGCCGCCGCGGGCCAGCACTGGCACCTTCAGGTCGCGCGCGATGTCGATGGCGGTGGCGATGTCACGCTCGTTCGTGGGCACGAAGGCGCCCACCGGCGTGATCTGGTAGATCGACGCGTCGGTGGCGTAGCGCCCGCGCGAACCGTCGTCGAACAGCACCTCGCCCTGCGTGTCGGTGCGCAGCCGGCGCGCCAGCAATTCGCAGGTGTCGTTGGGCGGAAGGACGGTTCCGGCTGGCTGCATGTGGCTGGCAGGGTCGATGCGCATGTGGGTGCTTAGCTCGCGTTGTTGCTCTTGGTCTTGCTCTGGGCCGTGGGATAGATCTGCCCGGCGCGCAGCAGCTCCAGCACGGTGTCGCGCTTGCGCAGCACGTGCGCCGTGAGCACCTTGCGCATGGCCTGCGCGTCGCGCGCGGCCAGCGCCTGCACCATCTGCTCGTGCTCCTCGACCGCGTGCTTCCACTTCACCTCGTCCTGGTTGGTGCGAAAGCGCAGCGACTGCACGCGGGCGTTGATCGAGCGGTAGGTGTTCGACAGCACCGGGTTCGCCGCCGCGTCGTTGATGGCCGTGTGGATGCGCGCGTTCAGGCGGTAGTAGCCCGACAGGTCGCGCCGCGCGAAGCAGGCCATCATTTCGTAGTGCAGCGCGCGCACCTCGGCCAGTTCCTCGTCGGTGATGCGCTTGGCCGCCAGCTCGCCCGACATGCCCTCGAGCATCGCCAGCACCTCGAAGGTGTTGAGCACGTCGGCCTCGGTGAGCTTCACCGCCACCGCGCCGCGGTTGGGCAGCAGGTCGACCAGCCCTTCGGCCGCGAGCAGCTTGATGGCCTCGCGCAGCGGCGTGCGCGACACGTTCAGCTGCAGGCACAGCTCGCGTTCGTTGAGCTTGGCGCCCGGCGCAATGCGCCCTTCGACCAGCATGGTGCGCAGGCGCGACGCGACCTGGTCATGCAAGGCGAGCCTGGAGATTTCGATGATTTCAGCGGTCATGTGATGTTCCCTTGCTTGCATTTTGAATGCAAAAAATAGCCGATACAACCGGGGTTTATAGGTATAAACCAGCATACATAAATGAATTTTGAATGCAAAACTGAGCACAAAAGGAGAGCCCATGCTGCAACTCGACATCCACCCCACCGGCCGTCACTTCCTCCAGATTCCGGGCCCCAGCCCGGTGCCCGACCGCATCCTGCGGGCCATGAGCCTGCCGACCATCGACCACCGTGGCCCCGAGTTCGGCACGCTGGGTTTGAAGGTGCTCGGCAGCATCAAGGAGATCTTCAAGACGAAGCACCCGGTCGCGATCTATCCCGCGTCGGGCACCGGCGCATGGGAAGCCGCGCTCGCCAACACGCTCAGCCCCGGCGACCACGTGCTCATGTACGAGACCGGCCACTTCGCGTCGCTGTGGCAGAAGATGGCCACGCGCCTGGGCCTGTCGACCGAGTTCCTGGCCTTAACCGGCACCGACACTCACCTGCCCAACGCGCCCGGCTGGCGTCGCGGCGTGCAGGCCGAACTCATCGAGGCGCGCCTGCGCAAGGACACCGAGAAGAAGATCAAGGCCGTGTGCGTGGTGCACAACGAAACCTCCACCGGCGTCACCTCCGACATCGCCTCGGTGCGCAAGGCCATCGACGCGGCCGGCCACCCCGCCCTGCTCATGGTCGACAGCATCTCGGGCCTGGCCAGCGCCGACTACCGCCATGACGAATGGGGTGTCGACGTCTGCGTGAGCGGCTCGCAGAAGGGCCTGATGCTGCCGCCCGGCATCAGCTTCAACGCCCTCTCGCCGCGTGCGCTCGAAGTCTCCAAGACTGCGAAGCTGCCCAAGGCCTTCTGGGCCTGGGATGAGATCGTCGAGATGAACAAGGACGGCTACTGGCCCTACACGCCGAACACCAACCTGCTGTATGGCCTCTCGGAATCGCTGGACATGATCCTCGGCGAAGGCCTGGACCACGTGTTCGCGCGCCACCAGCGCTGGGCTGCCGGCGTGCGCGCCGCAGTCAACACGTGGGGCCTGCCCATCCAGTGCGTCGACCCGGCCGTGTACTCGCCCGTGCTCACCGGCGTGATCACACCCGAAGGTGTCGATGCCGACGCCGTGCGCCGCCTCATCCACCAGCACTTCGACCTGTCGCTGGGCACCGGCCTGGGCAAGCTCAAGGGCCGCATGTTCCGCATGGGCCACCTGGGCGACAGCAACGACCTCACGCTCGTGGCCATGGTCGCGGGTGTCGAGATGGGCATGAAGCTCAGCGGCATCAAGCTGGCGGGCAGTGGCGTGCAGGCGGCGATGGACTATTTCGCGAGCCACCAGGCCGCACCGGTCGGCCTGCAAAAAGCAGCCTGAGCCGAACGCGCAGAACACGACACGGGCCGCAGCGCATCGCTCGAACGATGCGGCGGCCCACCACCCTGCCGGGCCCGCGCAAGCGGCTCCCGGCACGCATCGGATTCCCCAACCGACGGAGACAAAGAAGATGCAAAGACGTTCCCTGATCCAGGCCGCCGCCGGCGCGGCCGCCACGCTGGGCGTACCCCGGCTGTTCGCGCAGGAGTGGCCCACCGGCCCCGTGCGCATCGTCGTCGGCTTTCCACCGGGCGGCGGCACCGACGCGCTGGCGCGCGTGGTCGCGCAGAAGCTCACCACCATGTGGGGCCAGCAGGTCATCGTCGAGAACAAGGGCGGTGTCGCCGGTGTGCTCGCGGCCGACTACGTGGCGCAGCAGCCCAGCGATGGCAGCACGCTGCTCATGGCCCACATCAACAGCCATGCGCTCGCGCCCAGCCTGCAGCCCAAGCTGCGCTACAACGTCGAGCGCGACTTCGTGCCGATCGTGCTCGTGGGCGTCACGCCCAACCTGCTCATCGCCAACCCGGCGCAGAAGGCCCTCAGCGTGAAAGACATCGTCGCCGCGTGCAAGGCCGCGCCCGGCACCGTGAGCTTTGGCTCCGCCGGCGCGGGCTCGGCCCAGCACCTGGCGCTGGAGATGTTCAAGCTGCAGGGCGGCGTCGATGCGCTGCATGTGCCGTACAAGGGCAGCGGCCCGCTGCTGGCCGACCTGATGGGCGGACAGATCCAGTTCAGCTTCGAGACCATGACCGCCGCCACCCCGCACGTGAAGAACGGCCGCGTGCTCGCTGTCGCGCAAACGCGCACCAAGCGGGCCAAGGGCCATCCGAACGTGCCGACGATGCAGGAGCAAGGCTTCGCAGGTTTCGAGGCCACCACCTGGTACGGTCTGGCCGGCCCCGGCAAGCTGCCCCCGGCCATCGCGCA
Organism: Variovorax sp. Root473; assembly: GCF_001426505.1. GTDB lineage: Bacteria > Pseudomonadota > Gammaproteobacteria > Burkholderiales > Burkholderiaceae_C > Variovorax. The sequence goes on along the minus strand of NZ_LMEV01000017.1, from coordinate 1,440,667 downwards.
GAAGGTGAACCGCGACGTCAACACCGTGCTCGCGATGCCCGATGTGCAGGAACGGCTCGACACCTACGGCGCGGAAGACGGCGGCGGTTCGCAGGACAAGTTCAAGCAGTTCATCAGCACCGAGATCGCCAAGTGGGCGAAGGTGGTGAAGGACGGCAAGGTGCAAGTTGAGACCTGAGGGCTTTCTTTCAGGGCGACGCTCCCGCCGACGGGGTACCTTGGCGGGGGACATTCGCGAAGGGAAGTACCCGGTGGCCTGGGCACGCGCCCTGAACAAACGAGCCCAAGAGAAACTGAGAAGATCCCAAGCATGACGCCCGACCCAAAAGCCCTCACCGAAGCCCTCATCGCCGCACGCCAAGCCAATCGCACGCTCGACGCCACGCCCTGGATCGATGCCCTGCCAGACGCACCTCAAGCGTATGAAGTGCAAGACGCCGTAGCCGCGGCCCTCGGCTGGTTCGACGGTGTTCCAAAGACCTGGAAGTCCGGCGGCGGCTCCCGCGGCGCCACGCTCACGCACGCCCCGTTGCCCCCGTCCGGCGTGCGCCAGAGCCCCGCCGACTTCAGCGACCTCACCTTCCACACCCCCGGCATCGAGGCCGAGATTGCGTTGCGACTCGGCCAGGACGTCACGCCGGCGCAAGCCGCCGCACTCGACCACGACAACTCGGCAGCCCTCATCGACGCCATGGCCGTCTCCGTCGAAATCGTCGATGCCCGCTGGCAAGACCTGGCCGCCACGCCCGCCCTGCTGCGCCTGGCCGACTCGCAGGTCCACGGCGCACTCGTGCTCGGCGACTGGCAACCGTACGCCGCCGTCGACTGGGCCTCGCAGCGCTGCGAAACGAAGATCGGCGATGCCGAAACGGTGGTGCGCGAAGGCACGCATCCGCTGGCCGACCCGGCCTGGCTGCTGCCGATCTGGCTGCGCCACCTCACGCGCCACGGCCAGACCGTGCCCGCCGGCACCGTCGTCACCACCGGCTCGTGGGTCGGCGTGCTGCCCTGCCGCCGCGGTGATCAGGTGACGGCCGAGTTTCCCGGCATCGGCGCCGTGCGCTTGAGCGTGTAACGCCCGCCGCCCACGCCCGAGCACGCGACCAGAAAGTCGAGCACCGCCCGCACCCGCGCGGGCAGCGTGCCGGCCTTGCCGATGTACACCGCGTGGATCGGCTCGATCTCGCCCGGGTTGAACTCTTCGAGCAGCGGCACCAGCCGGCCGGCATCGATGTCGTGCTGGATGTGATACAGCGACAACCGCGCCACGCCCGCCCCTGCAATCGCCAGTTGCCGCAGCGTCTCGCCGTCGCCCGCGCGCACCGGCCCCGCCACCGGCAGCATCACCATGCGGCCGTCGACACGCAACGGCCAGTCGGGCGTGTTGCGCCGGTAGCTCCAGCCCAGCCGGTTGTGCGCCTCCAGCTCCTGCGGCGTGCGCGGCGTGCCGTATTTCGCCAGGTAGTCCGGCGCAGCCACGATCGACTGGCTGGTTTCGCCCAGGCGCCGCGCCACCAGGTCGGACGACGGCAGCTGGCCCCAGCGGATCGCGATGTCGGCGCGCTCGTCCATCAGATCGACGATGCGGTCGGTCAGCGCAATGTCGAGCGTGATCTGCGGATGCATCTCGAGCAGGCGCGGCACCAGCGGCACCAGCCTGTGATGCCCGAAGGACACGCTGGCGTTGATGCTCACCCGCCCGCGCGGCGCCGCACCGGCCGCGGCGCATCGCTCGGCCTCGTCCATGTCGGCCAGCACGCGCGTGCTGCGCTCGTAGAAATGCAGCCCCTCGGGCGTGAGCTGCAGCTTGCGCGTGGAGCGGTGCACCAGCTGGATGCCCAGGCGCAGTTCGAGCCGCGCCACCAGCTTGCTGACCGCCGAGGGCGTCATGTCGAGCAGGCGCGCCGCCGCCGAGAAACCGCCCGCCTCCACCACCTGCACGAAGGCCTCCATTTCGCCGGAGCGGTTGACGTCGATGCGCGGCATGGCTTTCCTTCGATTGTGACTTGAACTCACAAGTGCATGTACTCGCGGCATTCTAGTCATCGAAGCCAATCGTCCGCACAGTACAGGCATCATGCCCATCGCTCTTCTCGCCCTCACCGCCGGTGCCTTCGGAATAGGCACCACCGAGTTCGTCATCATGGGCCTGCTCATGCAGGTCTCGACGGACCTCCAGGTCTCCATCACGGCCGCCGGCCTGCTGATCTCCGGCTATGCGCTCGGCGTCGCGGTCGGCGCCCCCGTGCTCACCATCGCCACCCGCAAGCTGCCGCGCAAGACCGTGCTGCTCGCGCTGATGGCGATCTTCACGCTCGGCAACCTCGCCTGCGCGCTCGCGCCCAACTACGAGATGCTGATGGCCGCGCGCGTCATCACCTCGCTGGCGCACGGCACCTTCTTCGGCGTCGGCTCGGTGGTGGCCACCGGCCTCGTGGCGCCCGAGCGCCGCGCCTCGGCCATCGCGATCATGTTCACCGGCCTCACCGCCGCCACGCTGCTGGGCGTGCCTGCCGGCGCCTGGCTGGGCCTGCAACTGGGCTGGCGCTCGACCTTCTGGGCCGTGACGCTGATCGGCGTGCTGGCCTTCGTGGTGCTCGCGGCCTTCGTGCCCCGCATGAAGAGCGAGGCCACGCCGGCACCGCTGCGCGAAGAGATCGCCGTGCTCGCCCGCCCGCAGGTGCTGCTGGGCCTGGCGATGACGGTGCTCGGCTTTGCCGGCGTGTTCGTGGTCTATACCTACATCCAGCCTCTGCTGACGCAGGTCACCGGGCTGTCGGAATCGGCCGTGTCGCCGGTCCTGCTGGTGTTCGGCGGCGGCCTGGCCGTCGGCAACATCCTCGGCGGCAAGCTGGCCGACCGCGCACCGATGGCCGCCGTGCTCGGCACGCTGGTGGCGCTGGCCGTGGTGCTCGGCGCGATGCAGTTCACCATCGGCACGCCGTTCACCGCTGTGGTCTTCGTCGGCCTGCTCGGCGTGGCCTCGTTCGCCACCGTGGCGCCGATGCAGCTGCGCGTACTGGAGAAGGCCTCGGGCGCGGGCCAGAACCTCGCGTCCAGCCTCAACATCGCGGCCTTCAACCTCGGCAACGCGCTGGGTGCCTGGGTCGGCGGCGTGACGATCGACCACGGCCCGGGCCTGCACGCCCTCGGCTGGGTGGCCGCGCTGCTCACGCTCGTGGGCCTGGCGATTGCGCTGTGGAGCCGCGCGATCGACCGGCGTGCGCAGAAGAGCGGTCAGCTGCCCGCCGACAGCGCCTCGGCACGGGCCTGACCCGGCGCCCCCAGCAACCGGCGCGCGAAGAACGAAAGGATCTCGTCGCGCGCCGCGACCGTCGGCTGGCCGGCTTCGTCGATCAGGTGCGCCGTCACCACGCTGTGCGGACTCGCGACCACCTGCGAAAAGAAGGACGGCAGGTCGCGCGTGTTGGCCGCGCTGTCGGGCAGCACGCGGGCCACGAAGCACTCGCCCAGCGCGTCTGCATACGCCGCGAAACGCTGGGCCCGGCAGAAGCGGTCGCCCTCGAAACGGTAGGCCATCACGGTCAGGTCCTCGCGTTCCAGGCGTTGCCGCACCTGGGCGATTTCTTCCGGCGAGATCTCGATGCCGCCGGGATTGTCCAGCGGCAGCGACGGCTGCGACAGCACGGGCGCCAGCACCGCCGGCTCCAGCATCATGGTGAGCGCGAAGTTGCCGGTGAAGCACATGCCGATCGCGCCCACCCCCGGCCCGCCGCATTCCGCATGCGCCAGTCGTGCCAGCGCGCGCAGCCACTGCGTCACCGGGCTTGAGACGTTGCCCGCGAAGGCGCGGAACTCGGCGCTCACGCAGGCGCGCTGGAACACGGCCCTGCCCTCTTCCGCGTCGGGCACGGCGCCGTCGCGGCCGAACATCGACGGCATGCAGACCGTGAAGCCGGCGTCGCGCACCCAGCGTGCGAAGCGCGCCACATGGGGGCTGATGCCCGGCATTTCGGTCATCACGATCACGGCCGGGCCGGTGCCGGCCATGTAGACCGCCTTGGTGGCGCCGTCGAGCGTGATCTCGCGGCGGGTGAAGTCGTCGAGCGGATCGGGCGTGTGCGGGGACTGTGTCATGGTCAGGAGCAAGAGCTTGCGATGGCTGCCATTGCACCTCGTGCAGCGCTAGACTGGCAGTGTCTATTTTGACGTTGATCGAGCCTTTTCAGCCATGCACGATTTCACCGTCCTTGTCCTTCCGGGCAGCTTCGGCACCAGCACCGCCGTCACGCTCGACGTGCTCGCCGCAGCCGCCACGCTCGCACCGCGCCACAAGATGCCCCGCCCGACCTGGCGCGTGGTGTCGCCCGAGGGCGGCCCGGTGCCGCTGAGCAATGGCCTGCGGGTCGACACGGTGGCCATGCCCCGCCGCGCACGCGCCGACGGCTCAACGTGGATCGTGCCCGGGCTCGGTGTCGACAAACCCGCCGACCTCGCACGGCGCCTCACCGACGACAACGCCCGCGCCGCCATCGACGCTGTGCGCCGCCATGCAGCACGCGGCGGCGCGGTGGCGGCGTCGTGCTCGGCGGTGTTCCTGTTGCAGGCGGCCGGCTTGCTGCACGCGCGCCGAGTCACCACGTCATGGTGGCTTGCGCCCGAGCTGCGCCGCCTCGAACCGGCCTGCCACGTCGATGCCGACCGCATGGTCTGCGCCGACGGGCCGGTGAGCACCGCAGGGGCAGCCTTCGCGCAGTCGGACCTCATGCTGCATCTGCTGCGCACGCGCTTCGGCCCCGCGCTGGCCGAGGCCGTGAGCAAGGTGCTGCTGATCGACGGCCGCCAGGCGCAGGCGCCGTTCGTCGTGCCGTCGATGCTGTCCAACGGCAACGAGCTAATTTCGCGCCTCACGCAGCGCATCGAAGCCGCGCTGCCCACGCCGCCCAGCGTGGCGGCGCTGGCCGACGAGTTCGCGATGTCGCAGCGCACACTGGCCCGGCGCGTGCGCGCCGCCACCGGCCTGGGCGCACTGGCGTTGGTGCAGAGCGTGCGGCTCAACCGCGCGCGCATGCTCATCGAGAGCAGCCGCATGACCATCGACCAGGTCGCAACGCAGGTTGGCTATGAAGACGCCACGGCGCTGCGACGGCTGATGCGCAAGTCGGCCGGCGCGCCACCCAGCCGCTTCCGGTCGGCGCTGCAGACTTCGTGACCTCGTTGCCGCAGAATGCGCCGCACCATGACCCGTCCGCTTGTCACCGTTCGTCCCGCCGCCGCGGCCGACGCGCACACGCTCGCCGCGCTGGCGATCCAGGTGTGGCTCGACACCTACGCCACCGACGGCGTGAACGACCTGCTCGGGCGCTACGTGCTGTCGACCTTCACGCCGGCAGCCTTTGCGGCGTGGTCGGAATCCCCCGATGTCGCTTTGCAGGTGGCGCACGCCAACGGCCATCTCGTGGGCTATGCGCTGCTGCAGTTCGGCGCCGCCCAGCCGCTGGCGCCGGGCCGTGATACCGAATTGCGCACGCTCTATGTGCAGTCCCCCTTCCAACGCAGCGGCGTCGGGTCGCTGCTGCTGCGCGAAGCCCGCAGCGCTGCACACGCGCGGACCGGCAGCGATGGCCTGTGGCTCACTGTGAACGTACAGAACCTGCGCGCCTGTGCGTTCTACGAAAAGCACGGGCTGGCCGCGACGGGGCTGACGCAGTTCGTGCTCGGCGAGGCGCGGCACGACAACCACGTGATGGCAACGCCGCGAAACTGATCAGCCCAGCGGCAGCTCGATGCACGCCGCCAGCGGCACCTGCGTGATGCGCTCGCTGCTGGCCACGACCACCGCCCGCCCCTGCTGTGCGATGCGCCGCTCGATCGCCTGCCACAGACCGTGGATCGAACGCGCATCGAGCGCACCGACCGGATCGTCGAGCAGCACCACGGGCCGCCCCGACGCGAGCGCGGCGGCCAACCCGACCTTGCGACGGGAGCCGGTCGACAGCATGAACATCTGCTTCTCCAGATGCGGCGTGAGAGAGAACGCCTCGACGAGGCGCTGCCACTCGGCCTCGTCGAAACCTGCATCACCTTCGCCCAGCAGGGCCGTGCAGGCGTGCACGCTGAGCTGATCGAAAGCCTCCGACGCCGGCTCGCAGAAGAAGACCTGGCGCCGGTAGGCCTCGGGCGCGGCGTCGAGCGCCACGCCGGCCACGCGCAGTGGCCCGCCCGATGCAGGCTGCTGTCCCGCGAGCACGCGCAGCAAGGTCGACTTGCCGCTGCCGGTGTCGCCATACAGCAGCGTGACGCCCTCGCCGATGGTGGCAGACCAGCCGTTGGCCAGCGCGGGCTGGTCGGGGTAGGCGAAGTGCAGATCCTCGATCTGCAGGAGGGAGGAAGCCGGGGAAGGTCTCATGGGGAAGGGCACATCGAAACAACAGTGGATGCGATTGTGTCGCCGCCGCGGCTCAGGGCGAGGCGCCGCCCAACGGCTGCAACCCCCTCACCCACTCGAACACCGCCGCCACCGCCGGCTCCGAGCGTCGCCCCTCCTGGCACACCAGAAAGAACGGCAGCCCCGGCAGCTCGGGCCCGAAGGGCTGCACGAGGTTGCCGGCGCGCAGCTCGTCGGCGATCAGCGCCAGGCTCATCAACGCCACGCCCTGGCCCTGCAGCGCAGCGGACACGGTGTGCGTCTCATCCGAGAACACCGGGCCCGCCGACACGTCGAGGCCCGGCACCTGCGCCTGCTGCTGCCATTCGAACCAGGTGCCCGGCGGGCTCTTGCTGTGGGGCGCCGAGAAATGCAGCAGCGTGTGCCGCGTGAGGTCGCCGCGACGGCGCAGCTTGAGCGTGGGGCTGCAGGCCGGCGCGAAGACGTTGTCGAACAGCTTCTCGGCCACCATGCCGGGCCACTGGCCACGGCCGTAGCGGATGGCGATGTCGGCCGTGACGCCATCGAGCGCCACGGCATCGTGCGAGGCGTGGATGCGCAGGTCGAGCTTGGGGTGCAGTGCACGCAGCGTGCTCACGCGCGGCAGCAGCCAGCGTGCGGCGACGGCCGGCGTGGCCGACAGCGTGATGGCTTGGCGCGCAGGCGGTGCGCGCAGCCGCGCGACCGCATGCGCCATGGCGCCGAACGATTCGCTCAGCACCGCCTGCAGCTCGCGCCCCTGCGGCGTGAGCACCAGTTGCCGCGGCTGCCGGATGAACAGCGCCACGCCCAGCGACTCTTCGAGCTGTCGCACCTGGTGGCTGATGGCCGTGGGCGTGACTGACAGCTCGTTCGCCGCGAGCTTGGCGCTGCAATGGCGCGCCGCGGCCTCGAAGGCGCGCAGCGAGGCCAGCGGAGGAAGGGAATGCAGCAGGGCCATGGCGCGTTGATGGATGAATTGAATTTTCTGCAGCGAGAAGAATTCGTCGTTTGTTCGACGCCGGATGCTTGGATAGATTGGGAACCGTGTCAAGCAAACAGCTGAATTTCCTTCATCCAATCGAGGACCACGCCATGACCACCACCCTGCTCCACATCGATGCCAGCCCGCGTTCGGGCCGTTCGGGCGCCGTCGTCCACGGCTCGCATTCGCGCCGCCTGAGCCACCATTTCGTCAGCGCCTGGCAGGCGGGCCGCCCGCACGACGAGGTGATCTATCGCGACTTCGGCACGGCCCCGCCGCAGGCGGTCACCGGCGACTGGATCCACAGCGCCTACACGCCCACCGAAGCGCGCGAGCCCTGGATGCACGAGGTACTGGCCGAAAGCGACACCTTCATTGCCGAACTGCGCCGTGCCGACGTGATCGTGATGGGCACGCCCATGTACAACTACGGCGCCCCGGCCACCGTGAAGGCGTGGATCGACAACATCGTGCGTGTCGGCGAAACCTTCGACATGGACCCGAGCCTGGACTACCCCTATGTGCCGCTGCTGGCAGAGCGCCCGCGCCACACCGTGCTGCTCACCGTGCACGGCAGCAGCGGCTTCGGGCCCGGCGGCATGCAGGCGCACCTGAATTTCCTGGTGCCGGGCGTCAAGGCCGCGCTGGGCCTGATCGGGCTGCGCGAGGTGTACGACATCGCGGTCGAGCATGCGGAAGACCGCGGCGATCTGCTGGATCGCTCGATGGCCGAGGCGCTGTCGGGCATCGAGCAGCTGGTGCGCGGGCTGCAGGCGTCGCTGCAACCCGCCTGAGCGCGAAGATCAGCCGCGCAGCTGTTCGCGCAGCTTCTGCCCGATTTCGGGGCGCTCCAGGAACGGGTCGGCCGGGTTCGTGATCGACACGATGTTCTCCATGCGGCTCCTCACGTTGCCCAGCGCCTTCGGGTGGCTGAACACGTAGAACTGGTTGTCGCTGATGGCTTCGAACACCTTGTGCGCCACCTCGGCGGCCGTGATCTTGCCGCTGCTCACCGCCTTGTTGCTCATGGCCTGGCCGATGAGCTGGCTCTTGGTGAGCTCGGTGTCCTTCGGCGCGTTCGGGCGGTTGCGCTCGCTGCTGGTGATGCCGGTGGGTACGAAGTACGGGCACAGCAGGCTGGCGCCGATCTGGTCGGTGACCAGGTTCAGGTCCTGGTACATGGTTTCGGTCAGGCTCACGACGGCGGCCTTGGCCGCGTTGTAGATCCCCATGTTGGGCGGCGTGAGCAGGCCGGCCATGCTGGCGGTGTTGGTGATGTGGCCGCGGTAGCTCGGGTCCTTGGCGGCGGCCTCCAGCATCATCGGCGTGAACAGGCGCACGCCGTGGATCACGCCCCACAGGTCGACGCCCAGCACCCATTCCCAGTCGGCCACGGTGTTTTCCCACACCAGGCCACCGGCGCCCACGCCGGCGTTGTTGAACACGAAGTGCGGCGCGCCGAAGCGCTCCTTGACGGCCGCGGCCAGCGCTTCCATCTGGGCCGCGTCGGACACATCGACCTTGCGCGCCAGCACCTGGACGCCCAGGGCCTCCATTTCGGCCTGGGCCTTGTCGAGTGCGTCCTGCTGCACATCGACCAGCACGAGGTTCATGCCGCGGGCGGCGCCGATGCGCGCGCATTCGAGGCCGAAGCCCGAGCCTGCGCCGGTGAGTACGGCGGTCTTGCCCTTGAAGTCCTGGATCATTTGCCGGTGTCCTTCTTGCTGAATGTGTCTGACGTTGAAGCGGAAGCCGCTATTGAAATACGGAACAGTCGCGCGCGCAGTCACGAAGGTGCCCGTCGTGCGCGGATCTTTCGGTCATCAGGCCTCTGTTTTCTTCAGCACGTAGCCGATGCGCGGAAAGTGCACATGCACCGTGCCCGTGCGCTCGCTGCTGCGCTCCAGCGTGTAGTGCGTGCGCGTGGCGGCCACCAGCGTGCCCGGCGTTTCTTCGAGGCCGAAGCTCTCGGCGCGGATGGTGACGGCGCTGCCCAGCGCAATGCCGTGGTCGTCCTGGAAGGTGCTGTCCCTGAGCAGCGTGTGCGGCGCGGCGGCCTTGGCGACGGCGATGGCCTCGTCGCTGGAGAACTTCGCCGACGCGCCGTGGCCGATGGCCGCCATGCGGTCCATCCAGTCGAGCACCGCGGGCGTGAGCTCCAGGATGCCCTTCACCGCCTCGATGCGGCGCGTGTACCAGAGCGGGTGATAGGCGGAGAAGTCGGCAATGCTGGGCACTTCACCGAGCAGGAAGGGCTTGTCGTCGAGCATGTCCGACAGGCGGCGCAGGTACGACTTGTAGGCGCTGGTGGCGTCGGCCGGGCGCAGGCGCGTCATGTTGCCGGCGCTCATCTTGCCGCGGTCTTCGCCGAAGGCCTTGATGGCTTCGGGCGGCGCCTTGGCAAACACCTCGGCCGCGCCCCTGGGCTGCAGGTTCCAGGCCATCGCGGCCCAGAACAGCGTCGTGTCGGCCCACTGCGCGAGGATGCGCGACATGCCCTTCTCGGGCTCCGGGTAGAGCGTGGGCTCGGGCTGCAGGTGCTCCAGCACGTCGGCGATGAGCGCGCTGTCGCAGTACATGTCGGCGCCGATCTGCAGGAACGGCGTCTTGCGGTAGCCGCCGGTGAGCACTTCCACATCGGGCTTGGGCATGATCGGCGGAATGAAGACCGACTTCCACGGCAGCTTCTTCGCGCCGAGGATCAGGCGCACCTTTTCCGAGAACGGCGAGGTGGTGTAGTGGTGGAGGATGAGGTCGGCCATGGCGTCTTTCGTGGAGGTGTTCTTGGTTTGTCGTCCGGCGGTCAGCGCGGCTGCGCCCGCTGGATGATCGAATCGAAATCGGTGCCCGCGCCCAGCGTGCCGAAGGCCTGGCCCCAGTCGCCGCCCAGGCGCGAGGCGCAGAAGGCGTCGGCCACGGCGGCGGGTGCGGTCTGCACCAGCAAGGCCGCCTGCACGGCCAGTGCCACGTCCTGCGCGAGGCGGCGCGCCTCGGCCTCGGAGGCCATGGCCTCGATGCGTGCGGGCAAGGCGTCGGCCAGGCGATCGAGCGCGGCTTGCTGGCCGCGCGCCGGCGCCAGTTCGTGCACCAGCGCGGCCACGGCGTCGCCCTTGCGCAGGCCGCGCAGCAGGTCGAGCGCCATGATGTTGCCGGCACCTTCCCAGATGGAGTTGAGCGGCATCTCGCGGTAGATGCGCGCCATGACGCCCTCACCGCCCTCTTCCACGTAGCCGTTGCCGCCCAGGCACTCCATGGCTTCCTGCGCGAAATGGCTGCCGCGCTTGCAGATCCAGAACTTGGCGACCGGCGTGAGCAGGCGCGCCATCAGCCGCTCGTGTTCGGCGCCTTGCTGGTCGAAGGCCCGGGCGAGGCGAATGGCCAGCGCGGTGGCGGCTTCGCTTTCGAGCGCGAGGTCGGCCAGCACGTTCTTCATGAGCGGTTGTTCGACCAGCGGCTTGCCGAAGGCGTGGCGCTGCGCCGTGTGGTTCAGCGCAATGCCCAGCGCCTGGCGCATGAGGCCGCTGGTGCCGAGCGAGCAGTCCAGCCGCGTCATCGTGCCCATTTCGAGGATCTGCGGAATGCCGCGCCCCTCCTCACCCACCAGCCAGGCACTGGCACGCTGGAACTCGACCTCGGAGCTGGCGTTGGCCTTGTTGCCGAGCTTGTCCTTCAGGCGCTGGATGTGGATGGCATTGCGCGAACCATCGGGCCGCACGCGCGGCAGGAAGAAGCACGACAGCCCGGCCGGCGCCTGCGCGAGGATGAGGAAGGCATCGCACATCGGCGCAGAGAAGAACCACTTGTGGCCGGTGACGGCGTAGCGCTCGCCCCAGGCGTCGCTGCCTTCGCGCACAGCCTGCGTGGTGTTGGCCCGCACATCGGAGCCGCCCTGTTTCTCGGTCATGCCCATGCCCATGGTCACGCCGGGCTTGTCGTGCAGCGGCTTGAGCGCGGGGTCGTACCAGAGGCTGGCGAGCTTCGGGCCCCAATCGGCATGCACGCCCGCGTTGCCGCGCAAGGCGGGCGTGACCGCGTAGGTCATCGAGATCGGGCACAGGATGGACGGCTCCAGCTCGGTGAAGAGCATGAAGCCCGCCGCGCGCAGCACGTGCGGCGAGGCCGATAGGCCGGTCCATGGCGTGCCGTGCAGGCCCGCGCCCACGGCCGTCTGCATCAACGCGTGGTAGCTCGGATGGAACTCCACCTCGTCGATGCGCCGGCCGAAGCGGTCGTGCGTGTGCAGCTGTGGTGTGTGGGTGTTGGCCAGCCGCGCATGCGTCTGCATGGCGGCCGAGCCGAGGGTCGCGCCCAGCTCGTGCAGCTGTGTGGTCTGCAGTGCGGGCGCATTGAACTTCAGCGCATCGCGCAGGGGGCGGTGGGTGTCGAAGAGGTTGTAGTCGACCAGCGGCGTGGGCTGGTTGAAGACCTCGTGAGTCGAGTTCATTCGCATACCTCCATGCTTCGCATTGCGGTGCGCGCTTGCTTGGGGCGGCCCGGCGCGGCGCGCATGACCGGCCTCCTTGCCGTGCGTTTCAAAGCATCAAATGAGCTTCACCAGTTGCTTGCCGAAATTCTTGCCCTTGAGCAAACCCAGGAAGGCTTCAGGGGCGGCTTCGATGCCCTGCGCAATCGACTCGCGCGGCTTGAGCTTGCCCGTGCCCACCAGCGTGCCGAGTTCGGTCAGCGCCTCGGGCCACACTTCCATGTGCTCGCTGACGATGAAGCCCTCGATCTTCAGGCGGTTGATGAGGATCAGCGCCGGGTTCGCCAGCGGCAGCGGCGCACCGTCGTAGCCGGCGATCATCCCGCACAGCGCCACACGCGCGAAGGCGTTGGTGCGCAGCAGCACGGCGTCGAAGATGTAGCCGCCGACGTTCTCGAAGTAGCCGTCGATGCCGTTCGGGCAGGCTTCCTTGAGCGCGGCGCTCATGGTCTTCACGTCGGGGTGCTGGCGGTAGTCGATGCAGGCGTCGAAGCCGAGCTCGTCGGTCACGTACTTGCACTTGTCGGGGCCGCCCGCAATGCCGACCACGCGGCAGCCGCGCGCCTTGGCCAGCGCACCGAAGGCGCTGCCCACGGCGCCGCTGGCGGCGGTGATGACGACGGTTTCACCCGCCTTGGGCGCAATGATCTTCACGAGGCCGTACCAGGCCGTCACACCGGGCATGCCGACCGCGCCGAGGTAGTGCGACAGCGGCACATGCGTGGTGTCGACCTTCTTCAGCGCCCCGGGCTGCGAGCCGTCGACCACGCTGTATTCCTGCCAGCCGCCGAAGCCGACGACCTTGTCGCCCACGGCGTACTTCGGGTGCTTGCTCTCGACCACCTCGCCCACCGTGCCGCCCTGCATCACCTGGCCCAGCGGCTGGGGTTGCGCGTAGCTCTTGGCGTCGTTCATGCGGCCGCGCATGTACGGGTCGAGGCTCATGAAGTGGTGGCGCACCAGCACCTGGTTGTCCTGCAGCGCGGGCGTCTGGCTCGTCACGAGCTTGAAGTTGCTGGCAACGGCTTCGCCCTCGGGGCGATTGTCGAGGTGGATCTGCTTGTTGGTAGGCATGAAGGTGTCTCCGGAAAGGGGATGTGGGTCGGTCAGTCGGTCGATGGCGGACGCATGGCGTTCGCGCTCGCGGGGCCGGTGGGCAGCCGGCGCTTCACGTACTTGAAGGTGCCGGTGGCGTGGGCGCACACGCGCCCCTGTTCGTCGTAGATCCTGGCTTCGGTGAAGGCCAGCGTCGCGGTGCGATGCAGCAGCGTGCCGCGCGCTTGCAGCGGGCCGACCGAAGGCTGCATGAAGCTGGTCTTCATCTCGATGGTGACCACGCCGGTCTCGGGCGTCACGCTGCGCGCAGCGGCGGCCATGGCGATGTCCAGCAGCGTCATGCAGGCGCCCCCGTGCGTCACGTCGAAGGTGTTCAGGTGCTCGGGCTTGGCCGTGTAGCGGATCTCGGATTCGCCGCCCTCGAACTTCGTGAGCTCGAAGCCCAGGTGGCGCGCAAACGGAATCTGGGTCGTGTACGAGCGGATGTTGATGTCGCTGGACGTTTCGGACGATTCGGACATGTCAGGCCGCACCCAGCACCACGCTGACACCGCCGTCCACCGCGACCCACTGGCCGGTGATGTGCTTGCCGGCATCGCTCGCGTACAGCAGCGTGAGGCCCTTCAGATCTTCGTCGTCGCCCAGGCGGCCCAGCGGCGCCGAGGCGGCCATGTGCTCTTCGCCCAGCGTCTTGATCAGGCCGGCCGCCATCTTCGTCATGAAGAAGCCCGGGCAGATCGCGTTGACGTTGATGTTGTACTTGCCCCATTCGGCGGCCAGCGTCTTCGTGAAGCCGATCACCGCGGTCTTCGAGGTGTTGTAGGCCAGCGTCTGCATGCCCGGCGGGTTGCCGTTCAGGCCCGCGATCGAGGCGATGTTGATGATGCGGCCGCGCTTCTTCGGGATCATGTAGCCGTTGGCGATCTGCTGCGCGAGGATGAAGTAGCCGCGCACGTTGAGGTTCATCACCTTGTCCCAGGCCTCGACCGGGTGGCTCTCGGCCGGCGATCCCCAGCTCGCGCCCGCGTTGTTGATGAGGATGTCGACGCCGCCCAGGCGCTCCAGCGTTTCGTCGGCCAGGCGGCGGGTGTCTTCTTCCTTGGAGCAGTCGGCGGCGATCCAGCGTGCATCGATGCCGGCGGCCTGCAGTTCGGCAGCCGCCTGTTCGAGGTCGTCGGCCTTGCGCGAGCTCAGCATGATCTTCGCGCCGGCTTCGCCGAGCGCATGCGCCATCTGCAGTCCGAGGCCGCGCGAGCCGCCGGTGATGAGGGCGGTCTGGCCCGTGAGGTCGAACAGTTGTTGGGTGGTGCGGACGGTCATGGCGAGAGGTCTCCTGTGGGGGCTGGTTTTTCAGGTCAGGGAATGCCGCGGAACCGGCTTTGCCGGGCCGCAGGCGTTGCCCCCTGCAAGGGGGTTGGCGAAGCGACACGATGTGCGCGTAGCCTGGGGGTGAGTCATGTCACGTAGTCCATGCATTGGCGGGCTTCGCGGACCGCGCCGATGAACGGCTTCAGCGCCACATGCTGGGGATGGTCCGCATAGGCCGCGAGCGCGGCGGCATCGGTGAACTCCGAATTGAGGATCAGGTCGTAGGTGGCCTCGAGCCCGGGCTGGGCAATGGCCACCTCGAAACGGTGCGTGCCGGGCGAGAGGCTGGCGCAGGCGTCGAGCAGCGCCTTGGCCTTGCGCAGGTTGGTCGCCTTGTCGGCGCCCTCGGCGTGTTCCTTGAACTTCCACATCACGATGTGCTTGAGCATGGTCGGGTCCTTGTCTTGTTGTCTACTTGAGCCGCGAACGCACGTAGATGAGCACGATGCCGACCGCGGTGACGACGACACCGGGCGCGGCCATCGACCAGCCCAGCGCAGGCTCGGTGCGGCCCGTGGCCACCCCCAGGATCACGAGGAACAGGCCGCCGTAGATCAGGATCCAGATCCACTTCTCGAGCCGCGCATGCGGCTTGGATGGCTTCGGCGGTTGGGCGGCGGGCGGGGGTGAGTTCGGGGCGGCGTTGGCCATTGTCAGAAAGCGTCCTCGGGCAAAGCAGTACAGGTCGGGTCGCGGGTTTCGACCACCTGGAGCCAGGCACCGATTTTCGGCAGCTCGTAGTGGAAGAAATAGTCCGTGGCGCCGATCTTGCCAGCTGTTACCGCCCTCGCCTTCTGTGCGTCGATTTCCAGGGCCCGCAGCGCCACGTCGAGCCAGATCCAGGCCAGCACCGTGTGGCCGAAGGCCTGCATGTAGGGCACGGCGTTGGCCAGCGCGTCGGCCGGGTCGCCGGTGGACCAGGCGGCCTCGGTGGCACTGCCGATGCGCTGCAGCGCGGCGCCCAGCGCCTTCGCGTGCGCCGCCAGCGCGGGCACCTGGGCGGCGCGGCCGATGGTGTCAGTGACGCGGCCCGCCAGCAGCTGCAGGCCGCGGCCCTTTTCCATCAGCACCTTGCGACCCAGCAGGTCGGCCGCCTGGATGCCGTGCGTGCCCTCGTGGATCATGTTCAGGCGGTTGTCGCGCCAGTACTGCTCCACCGGAAAGTCGCGCGTGTAGCCGTAGCCGCCGTGCACCTGGATCGCGAGCGAGTTGGCCTCCAGGCACCACTCGCTGGGCCAGCTCTTGGCGATGGGCGTGAGCACCTCCAGCAGCAGTCGGGCGTCGTCGGCCGTCTGCGCATCGCCGGTCTTCTGCGTGTCGACCAGGCGCGCGCAGTACAGCTCCAGTGCCAGCGCGCCCTCGCAGTACGCCTTCTGGGCCAGCAGCATGCGGCGCACGTCGGCGTGTTCGATGATGCGCACCTGCGGCGCGGCCGAATCCTTGACCACGGCGGCGCCGGCCGCTTCGGGCTTCTTCACCAGCCGGCCCTGCGGGCGGCTCTTGGCGTACTCGAGCGAGGCGTAGTAGCCCGCCATGCCGAGCATGGTCGCGGCAGTGCCGACGCCGATGCGGGCCTCGTTCATCATGTGGAACATGCAGTGCAGGCCCTTGCCGGGCGCGCCGACCAGGTAGCCCACTGCACCGGCCTTGCCGCCGACCGGGTACTTGCCTTCGCCGAAGTTGAGCAGCGTGTTGGTGGTGCCGCGCCAGCCCAGCTTGTGGTTCAGGCCGGCCAGCGCCACGTCGTTGCGCTCGCCCGTGAGTTCGCCCTGCGTGTCGACCATGCGCTTGGGCACGATGAACAGCGAGATGCCGCGCGTGCCCGGCACCAGCTTGCCGTTCTCGTCGGGGATCTTGGCGAGCACGATGTGCACGATGTTCTCGGTCAGCTCGTGGTCGCCCGACGAAATCCACATCTTGTTGCCCGTGAGGCGGTAGCGCGGGCCCAGCGGATCGTTCTGGTAGTCGGCGCCATCGGGCACGGCGCGCGTGGCCACGTCGCTCAGCGACGAGCCGGCCTGCGGTTCCGACAGGCACATCGTGCCGGCCCAGCGGCCCGAGAACTCGTTCTTGGCGAAGACCTCCTTCTGCATGTCGGTGCCGTGCACCATGAGCAGGTTGGCGTTGCCGCTGGTGAGCATGTTCGAGCCGATGCTCACCGACGCCATCGCGAAGAAGCTGTTGGCGGCGGCCTGCACCGTGTACGGCAACTGCATGCCGCCGATCTCGTAGTCTTGCGCGGCGCTCATCATCCCGGACTCGACGAAGGCCTTGTGCGCATCGTGCGTGGCCTGCGGCAGGATGACTTTCTCGCCGTCGAAATGCGGCTCCTGCGTGTCGACGGTGCGGTTGAACGGCGCGTACTTTTCGCGTGCAATGCGCTCGCAGGTATCGAGCACGGCATCGAAGGTCTCGCGCGAGTGGTCGGCAAAACGCTCGCTCTGGTTGAGCTTCTCGGCGTCGAGCCAGTCGTAGAGCAGAAAGTCGAGGGTGGGACGCAGGCTCATGGTGATGTCTTCTTCAGGCTACGACTTCGCGGGCGGCGAAGTCTTCTTCTTCGGGGAATCGGGCAGCGTGGCGATGGTGCCCTGCGCCAATGCGCAAAGCTTCTCGGTGCCGTCGTCGGCCACCGCCACCACCTCGCAGGTGCACACGGCCTGCGAGCTGCCGGTGTGAACGGCGCGGGCGCGCGCGATCAGCCGCTGGCCGATGGCGGGCCGCACGTAGTTGATCTTGAACTCGGAGGTCACGACCGGCACGCGCAAGGCGCTGCCGCCCGCAAAGGTCAACGCGTTGTCGGCCATGTAGCTCACGATGCCGCCATGGGCGAAACCGTGCTGCTGCTTCAGCTGCGCGGTGAGCGGCAGCTGAAGCTCCGCATGGCCCGGCGCGAGCGCGTGCAGCTCGGCGCCGATCAGCACACTGAAGGGCTGCGCAGCGAGCACGCTGCGCCCGTATTCCAGGACGGCTTCGGGCGAGACCTCCTGGTCCGGACCCAAGCCGGACATGGTTACAGGACCTCGAACACGCCCGCGGCGCCCATGCCGCCGCCGATGCACATCGTGACCACGACCTTCTTGGCACCACGGCGCTTGCCTTCGATGAGCGCGTGGCCCGTGAGGCGCTGGCCGCTCACACCGTAGGGGTGGCCCACGGCGATGGCGCCGCCGTTCACGTTCAGGCGGTCGCCCGGAATGCCGAGCTTGTCGCGGCAGTAGATGACCTGCACGGCGAAGGCTTCGTTCAGCTCCCACAGGTCGATGTCGTTGACCGTGAGGCCCAGGCGCTTGAGCACCTTCGGAATGGCGAAGACCGGGCCGATGCCCATTTCGTCGGGCTCGCAGCCGGCCACGGCGAAGCCGAGGAAGCGGCCCAGGGGCTTCAGGCCCTTCTGCTGCGCGTACTTCTCGTCGACCACCACGCAGGCACCGCCGCCGTCGGAGAACTGGCTGGCGTTGCCGGCCGAGATCAAGCCGCCGGGGATGGCCGGGCGGATGCCGCTGATGCCTTCCTTGGTGGTGCCGGGGCGGATGCCTTCGTCGTTCTCGATCGTGACTTCCTTGGTGCGCAGGCCCATCACGGGGTCTGCCACGCCGGCCAGCACGGTGATGGGAGCGATTTCTGCCTTGAACAGGCCCGCTTCGAGCGCGGCGGTGGCGCGCTGCTGGCTCTGCGCGCCGTACTCGTCCATGGCCTCGCGGCCGATGTTGTAGCGCTTGGCGACCTGCTCGGCGGTCTGCAGCATGTTCCAGTAGATCTCGGGCTTGTGCTTCACGAGCCACGGGTCGGCCAGCATGTGCGTGTTGGCTTCGTTCTGCACGCACGAGATGCTCTCGACGCCTCCGGCCACGTACACGTCGCCCTCTCCCGCGATGATGCGCTGGGCGGCGGTGGCGATGGTCTGCAGGCCCGATGAGCAGAAGCGGTTGATGGTCATGCCCGAGGTGGTCACGGGGCAGCCGGCGCGCAATGCGATCTGGCGCGCGATGTTCGAACCGGTGGCACCTTCGGGCGTGGCACAACCCATGATGACGTCGTCGACCTCGGCAGCTTCGATGCCGGCGCGCGCAATCGCGTGCTGCACGGCGTGGCCGCCCAGCGTGGCGCCGTGCGTCATGTTGAAGGCACCCTTCCAGCTCTTCGCGAGCGGCGTGCGGGCGGTGGAAACGATGACGGCGCTGGTCATGGTGAGGTCCTTTGAAGATGGAAGGGAAAAGAGGTGGTCGTCATTGCACCGGAGCAGCGTTGGTGTTGCTCAGGAGCTGGTGATAGAAGCCGATCATCTCGCCGTAGTTGGAGATGGCCAGGCGTTCGTTGTTGCCATGGAAGCGCGCCAGGTCCTCGCCCTTCGCGCGGAACGGCGAGAAGCGGAAGACGGCGTCGCTCACGAGGCTGAAGTGACGCGAATCGGTGGCGGCGGTCATGAGACCGGGCGCCACCACGGCGTCGGGGAAGCTCTGGCGCACGGCCTGCTGGATCGCGCGGTAGCCGGTGCTGTCGGTGGGCGATACCGGCGAGGGCTCCGAGTTGCCGGGGTACTGTTTGATCTTGATGTCGTCGTTGGCCAGCGTCTTGCGCAGGTGAGCCTCGACGCTCGCGATGCTGTCGCCCGGCAGGATGCGGAAGTTGACGGCCGCCTCGGCGCGGCCTGGCAGCACGTTGTCCTTGTTGCCTGCGCGCACGATGGTCAGCGCCGTGGTCGTGCGCAGCATGGCGTTGCTGCTCGGGCTCTTCTCGAGCTGGCCGCGCACCAGCGACTCGGTGAGCCACAGGTTGGAAAGCATCACGCGGTTGACCCCGCTCATTTCGGGCGCCAGCGCACCGAACATCTGGCCGGCCACGCCTTTGATGCCGCCGGGCATCGGGTTGGCTTCGAGCCGGGCCAGCGCGGCGCTCATGCGGCCGATGGCGCTGTGTTGCGGTGGCATCGACGAATGGCCGGGGGCGGTGTCGAGCGACAGGAAGAACGTGCCGTAGCCCTTCTCGGCCAGGCCGATGAGTGCCGCGGGCTTCGAGAGCCCGGGCAGCACGCCGTCGAGCACCAGCAGGCCTTCGTCGAGCACCCAGTCCAGGCGCACGTTGCGCGACTTGAGCAGTTCGGCGATGGGCAGCGCGCCGCGCAGGCCGCTCACCTCCTCGTCGTCGCCCATCACCAGATAGACGGTTTGCTTCGGCTTGAAGCCGGCGCCGATGAGCAGCTCGATGGCTTCCATCTGCGCGAAAAGATTGCTCTTGTTGTCGAGCGTGCCGCGGCCCCAGACGAAACCGTCCTTGATCTCGCCGGCGAAGGGGTCGACCGTCCAGGCTTTTTCAGTGCCGGGGGCGATGGGCACCATGTCCTGGTGCGCCATCAGTGCGATGGGCTTGGCGGACGGGTCGGTGCCGGCCCATGTGTAGAGCAGCGCCTTGTTGCCCACGACTTCCTTCTTCAGGGTGGCGTGGACCTTGGGGTACTGCTGTTCGAGGTAAGCGTGGAGCTTGTCGAACTCGGCCGCGTTGGCGGCCGAGTCGTCCATGCTCGACACCGTGCGGAACGTGATCGCCGTAGACAGCCGTTTGGCGGCGGCCTGCAGGTCGATGTCCAGCTTGGGTGCGGGCGCCACCGCAAGTTGCTGCGATGGCGTGGTCCAGGTCTTGACCGCCACGGCCGCCACGAGTGCCAGGAGCACCAGCAGCAGCCCGAGGAAGATGCGTTTCAACATGGGCGGTCTTGATCCCGGTTCAGACGTCTCAGCTGAAGGACTTGCCTTCGGCCACCAGCTTCTGGATCAGTGGTGCGGGCTGCCAGAACTCGGCGTCGTCGCGCGGGTTCTGCGCAAAGCGCTTCATCGTTTCGGCCACGTTGTACAGGCCGACCTGCGAGGCGTAGTGCATCGGGCCACCGCGGTAGATCGGGAAGCCGTAGCCGGTGAGGTACACCATGTCGATGTCGCCCGACTTGGAGGCAATGCCGTCTTCCAGGATGTGCGCGCCTTCGTTGACGAGGGCGAACACCAGGCGCTGCACGATTTCCGTGTCGGAGATCTTGCGCGGCGTGATGCCCAGTTCCTTGCGGTGGTCCTCGATCATCTTGTTGACGAGTTCCGACGGAATGGCGTCGCGCTTGCCGGCCTGGTAGTCGTACCACCCTGCTCCGGTCTTCTGGCCGAAGCGGCCCAGCTCGCACAGCTTGTCGGCCGTGCGGCTGTACTTCATGTCGGCGCGTTCGACGGCGCGGCGCTTGCGGATGGCCCAGCCGATGTCGTTGCCGGCCAGGTCGCCCATCCGGAACGGACCCATGGCAAAGCCGAACTTCTCGATGGCCTTGTCGACCTGCTGCGGCGTAGCGCCTTCATCCAGAAGGAAGCCGGCCTGGCGGCTGTACTGCTCGATCATGCGGTTGCCGATGAAGCCGTCGCACACGCCCGACACGACGGAGGTCTTCTTGATCTTCTTGCCGATGGCCATCACGGTGGCCAGCACGTCCTTGGACGTGGCCTTGCCGCGCACCACTTCGAGCAGCTTCATCACGTTGGCCGGGCTGAAGAAGTGCATGCCGACGACGTCTTGCGGACGGTCGGTGAACGAGGCGATCTTGTCGACGTCGAGCGTCGAGGTGTTCGAGGCCAGGATGGCGCCCTTCTTGGCGACGCGGTCGAGTTCCTTGAAGACCTTTTCCTTGACGCCGATTTCTTCGAACACCGCTTCGATGATGAGGTCGGCGTCCTTCAGGTCGTCGTAGCTCAGCGTGGTGCTCAGAAGCGCCATGCGCTGCTCGTACTTGTCCTGCTTGAGCTTGCCCTTCTTGACCTGGGCTTCGTAGTTCTTCTTGATGGTGGCAATGCCGCGGTCGAGCGCCTCTTGCTTCATCTCGAGGATCTTGACGGGGATGCCCGCGTTCAGGAAGTTCATCGAGATGCCGCCGCCCATGGTGCCGGCGCCGATCACGCCCACGGCCTTGATCTCGCGCTTGGGCGTGTCTTCGGGCACGTCGGGAATCTTGCTTGCAGCGCGCTCGGCCATGAACAGGTGGCGCAGGGCCAGCGATTCGGGCGTGAACATCAGCGCGGTGAACAGGCGGCGCTCTTCGGCCATGCCGTCGTCGAACTTCATCTTGGTCGCGGCCTGCACGGCGTCGACGCACTTCAGCGGCGCGGGGTAGTTCTTCGACATGCCGCCGACCATGTTCTTGGCGAACTGGAAGTAGGCATCGCCTTGCGGGTGCTTGCACGGCAGGTTGCGCACCAGCGGCAGCTCGCCGCCCTTGGCCGCGACCGACTTGGCGAACTCGACGGCTTCGTCGAACACCGACTCGGCCGAGGCGGCCAGCTTGTCGAACAGCTTCTGGCCCGGCAGGCTGGCGAGCAGTTCGCTCTTCACCGGCTCGCCGCTGACGATCATGTTGAGGGCGGTTTCCACGCCGAGCACGCGCGGCAGGCGCTGCGTGCCACCGGCGCCCGGCAACAGGCCGAGCTTGACTTCAGGCAGTGCCACGCTGGTGCCAGGAGCGGCCACGCGGTAATGGCAGCCCAGTGCCAGCTCGAGGCCGCCGCCCATGCACACCGAGTGGATGGCTGCGACGACGGGCTTGGGCGAGGCTTCGAGCGAGAGGATGACGCTCAGCAGGTTGGGCTCTTGCAGCGCCTTGGGCGTGCCGAACTCCTTGATGTCCGCACCGCCCGAGAACGCCTTGCCGGCGCCGGTGATGACGATGGCCTTGACGGCGCCGTCGGCGTTGGCCTTGGACAGGCCGTCGGTGATGCCGATGCGTGTCGAGAAGCCGAGACCGTTGACCGGCGGGTTGGTCAGGGTGATCACGGCGACATCGCCGAGCACTTTGTATTCAGCCGTCATGCTGCGTTCCTTGGTGTGTGAAGAAAAAGAAGAAAAAGCACGAGTGTTCTTTTTCGAAGATTTTAGGCGTTTTGCGCGGCGCAACAATGGCACGCAGTCGCTGTCGGGACAAGGGGAATCCGGGGCGCGGCCCGGACTCCCGGCTGGATCAGACCTCCAGCCATTCCCTGCGGGTATTGCCGTCGGCGCGCAGGCTGTCGGGCGTGCCGTCGAACACGATGCTGCCGTGGCCCATGACGAGCGCGCGGTCCGAAATCTGCATCGCGATGGTGAGCTTCTGCTCAATGAGGAGCACCGAGATGCCCTTGTCCTTGAGCGTGCGCAGGTACTGCCCCACCAGCTCGACGATCTTGGGCGCAAGGCCTTCGGTCGGCTCGTCGATGATGATCAGGTCGGGGTCGCCCATGAGCGTACGGCACAGCGTGAGCATCTGCTGCTCGCCACCCGAGAGCACGCCGGCCTCGGTGTGCTGGCGCTCCTTCAGGCGCGGGAACATGTTGTACATGTCGTCGAACTGCCAGCGACTGCCCTTGCCCGTGCCCTTCTGCCCCAGCAGCAGGTTCTGGTGCACCGTGAGCTTGGGGAAGATCTCGCGGTTCTCGGGCACGTAGCCGATGCCCATGTGCGCGATCTCGTAGGCCTTGCGGCGCAGGATGTCGTTGCCCTTCCACTGCAGCGTGCCTTCGGCATGCACCAGGCCCATGATGGCCTTGGCGGTGGTCGAGCGGCCCGAGCCGTTGCGACCCAGCAGGGCCACGATTTCGCCCGGGCGGACGTCGAAGGAAACGCCATGCAGCACATGGCTCTTGCCGTAGTAGGCGTGGATGTCGTGAAGCTTCAGCATGTCAGTGTCCCGCTCCCTGTGCATCGGCTACAGAGGAACCCAGGTAGGCCTCCTGCACGCGGGCATTGGCGCGCACGGCAGCCGGCGTGTCGAAGGCGATGACTTCGCCGTAGACCACCACGGCGATCTTGTCGGCCAGCCCGAAGACCACGCCCATGTCGTGCTCCACCGTCAACAGCGTCTTGCCGACGGTGACGTGCTTGATGAGCGAGATGAAGTGCGAGGTCTCGGTCTTGCTCATGCCGGCCGTGGGCTCGTCCAGCAGGATGACGCCGGCGCCACCGGCGATCGTCACGCCGATCTCGAGTGCGCGCTGTTCGGCATAGGTGAGGTTCACCGCCTGCACGTCGCGCTTGCGCTCCAGGCCGATCTGCTTGATGAGCTCTTCGGTGCGCGCGTTGGCGTCGTCCAGGTTCGAGAGAAAGCGCAGGAAGGTGTACTTGTAGCCCAGGCTCCAGAGCACGCCGCAGCGCAGGTTCTCGAAGACACTCAGCTTCGGGAAGATGTTGGTGATCTGGAAGCTGCGCGACAGCCCCAGGCGGTTGATTTCGAAAGGCTTCTTGCCGTCGATGCGCTGGCCGTTGAGCAGCACCTCGCCGCTGGTGGGCGTGAGCCGCCCGCTGATCAGGTTGAACAGCGTCGACTTGCCCGCGCCGTTCGGTCCGATCACTGCGATGCGTTCTCCGGCCTTCACCGCCAGGTCCACGCCGCGGATGATTTCGGTCTTGCCGAAATTCTTGCGCAGCGCCCTCAGTTCCAATGCGTATTGCGCGCTCATTTACGCCGCCTCCCGACGTTTGATTTCTGCTTCGATCTCTTCCTGCGCCTGGCCCCAGGCCTGCACGAAGCGGCGCCGAGCCACCTCGAGCAGGCCCAGGCCGACGGCCAGGATCGCGATGGCGCCGAGCCAGTTGCTCATGCCCGCCGTGTTCAGCGTGGTGCCGAAGAACTTCAGGTCCGGGCCCATCGCGGCGTTGAGCTGGATGTGATAGATCATCTCGATCAGCGCGGCAGCGCCGGCCACCACCGGCACCAGCGCCACGGCGAGCGCGGCGTACAGGCCCCAGAAGCGCTTGAACTTGCCGAACTTGGCCACGCGCAGGTTCATCATGATCAGGCTGGCGATGCCGCCGGGGGCGAACATCACCATGAACACGAACACCAGGCCGAAGTACAGCTGCCAGGCCTTCGACAGTTCGGACAGCAGGATCGAGGCGAACACCAGCAACACCGCGCCGATGATCGGTCCGAAGAAGAACACCGCGCCGCCCAGGAATGTGAACAGCAGGTAGCCGCCCGAGCGGATGGCGTTCAGGCTGTCGGCCGCGTTCACGATCTCGAAGTTGATCGAGGCCAGGCCGCCGCCGATGCCGGCGAAGAAGCCCGCGATGATGAACGCGAAGTAGCGCACGCGCTGCGTGTTGTAGCCAATGAACTCCACGCGCTCCGGGTTGTCGCGCACCGCGTTCAGCATGCGGCCCAGCGGTGTGCCGGTGAAGGCATACATCAGCGCGGTGCACACGAAGCAGTACACGGCGATCAGGTAGTACACCTGGATCTGCGCACCGAAGTTGAAGCCGAAGAAGGTCGGGCCGTACACGCGGTTGGTGGTGATGCCGCCCTCGCCGCCGAAGAAGCTCGGGAACATCAGTGCCATCGAGGCCACCAGCTCGCCAATGCCCATGGTGATCATGGCGAAGGTGGTGCCCGCCTTCTTGGTCGTCACGTAGCCGAGCAGGATGGCGAAGAACATCCCCGCCAGGCCGCCGACGAGCGGAATGGCCACCAGCGGAATGCCCTGCATGTTCATCGCATGGATGGCGATGAACGAGCCCAGGCCCGTGTAGACGGCATGCCCGAAGCTCAGCATGCCGCCCTGCCCCAGCAGGATGTTGTAGCTCAGGCAGATGATGATCAGGTAGCCCATCTGCGAGAGCATCGTCAGCGCCAGGCTGCTCTTGAACAGCATCGGCGAGATGATCAGCACCAGCGCGAACAGCGCCCAGATCAGGTAGCGCCCGATGTTCCAGGGCTTGAAGCGGTAGTACCGCGTCGGGGTCGGGGAAGTGGTGGTTGCAGTGGTCATGGTGTCAGTCCTCCCGGGTGCCCAGAAGACCCTTCGGGCGGAAGATGAGGATCAGCACGAGGAACAGGTACGGCAGGATCGGCGCGACCTGCGAGATCGTGAGCTTGAGCAGCTCGTAGCCGAAGGTCTGGTCGGTCACGGCCACGCCCAGCGCCTGCAGCGCGGTGGCCAGCGAGTGGTCCAGCGCGACCGCGAAGGTCTGGATGATGCCGATCAGCAGCGACGCCAGGAAGGCGCCGGCCAGCGAGCCCATGCCGCCGACCACCACCACCACGAAGATGATGGAGCCGACCGAACCCGCCATGGCCGGCTCGGTGACGTACGTATTGCCGCCGACCACGCCCGCCAGGCCGGCCAGCGCGGCACCGCCGCCGAACACCAGCATGAACACGCGCGGCACGTTATGGCCCAGCGCCTCGACCATGTCGGGGTGCTTCAGCGCCGCCTGGATCACCAGGCCAATGCGCGTGCGCGTGAGCAGCAGCCACACCGACACCAGCATCAGCAACGCCACCAGCATGATGAACGAGCGCGACTTGGGGAACTGCGTGCCGTACAGCGTGAAGAGCGGCCCCTGCAGCGCCTCGGGCAGGCCGTAGGGCACCGTGGAGCGGCCCCAGACCAGCTGGACCAGCTCGAGGATGAGGTACGAAAGGCCGAAGGTCACCAGCAGCTCGGGCACGTGGCCGAACTTGTGGACCCGGCGCAGGCTGTAGCGCTCGAAGGCGGCACCGAGCGCACCCACCAGCAGCGGCGAAAGGAAGAGCGCCGGCCAGAAGCCAACGACGCCCGACAGGGTGTAGGCGAAATAAGCGCCCAGCATGTAGAAACTGGCGTGTGCAAAGTTGAGCACACCCATCATGCTGAAGATCAGCGTAAGGCCAGAGCTCAGCATGAACAACAGCAGGCCATAGCTGACGCCGTTGAGCAGTGAGATGACGAAGAATTCGACGTTCATCGGTCTTCCGTGTCGGTTGAAAAAGAAAGAGGCCCGAGTGTTGAAGTCGGGCCTCGACCGGTCAGGGGGCGATCAGACGCCGATCAGGAGGCGCCGCCAGGTCGCTTCATCTGGCACGTGGTGGGCGTGCTGGAGACGTAGGGCTCGTAGTACTTCACCGGCGCCAGCGTGTAGCCGGTGTTTTCCGGGCTGTACGGGTTCTTGGCGTCGGCCTTCTGCCAGCGCGAGATCCACAGGCCTTGTTGCAGCTGGTGATCGGCCTTGCGCATCTCGACGTCGCCGTTGAAGCTCTTGAACTTCATGCCTTCCATGGCCGCAGCCACCTTGACGGGATCGGTCGACTTGGTGCGCACGAAGGCTTCGCTGAGCATCGCGTACACGGTATAGACCACCGTGGTGTACATGTCGTCGTTGAAGCGCTTCTTGAACTCGCCCATCAGCGGCTGGACCGGACCCGGCGCGTTGTAGTGGCTGTAGCCCACCTGGTAGACCTTGCCGTCCGAGGCCGCGCCCATGGCGGTCGGCGTGCCGTTGGTCACGGCGTAGTAGGTGTAGAACTTGACGTTCAGGCCCGAGTCGTTGGCCGACTTGATGAGCAGCGCCAGGTCGGAACCCCAGTTGCCGGTGATGACGGTGTCGGCGCCCGAAGCCTTGATCTTGGCGATATAGGGAGCGAAGTCGCGCACCTGAGCCAACGGGTGCAGGTCGTCGCCGACGATCTGCACGTCGGGGCGCTTGCTCTTGAGGTTTTCCTTGGCGTACTTCGAGACCTGCTGGCCGTGCGAGTAGTTCTGGTTGATCAGGTAGACCTTCTTGATGTCGGCCTGATCCTTCATGAAGGTGGTCAGTGCTTCCATCTTCATGGAGGTGTCGGCGTCCAGGCGGAAGTGCCAGTAGCTGCACTTGCTGTTGGTCAGGTCGGGATCGACGGCCGCGTAGTTGATGTACAGCACTTCCTTGCCCGGATTGCGGGCGTTGTGCTTCTCGAGCGCGTCCATGATGGCCAGGGCCGGGCCGGAACCGTTGCCCTGCACCACGTAGCGCGCGCCCTGGTCCATGGCGGAGCGCAGCGCGGCGGTGGTTTCCTGCGGGCTGAGCTTGTTGTCGATGCCGATGATCTCGAACTTGACGTCGGCCGCGTTCTTCTTGTTGAACTCTTCGGCCAGGAACTGGAAGGTCTTGAGCTGGTTGGTACCGACCGCCGCCATCAGGCCCGACAGCGGGTCGAGCCAAGCGATCTTGACGGTCTCACCCTTCTGGGCAAAGGCACCGGCGGCAGTTGCCGCGAGCACGGCGGCGGTAGCGATCTTCAGAGCGAACTTCAATCTATATCTCCTGGTCAGAACCGATATCAAAAACGCTGCACAAGCGTACAAGTCTTTGCCACCCCACCCCTCAGGGAATGCCCGTAAGGAAGGGGCGGCAAGGGCACGTATCTATCGCGCAGGCGACAGTGCATTTCCTGATTTGCTACCCATCGGTAGGTTTTTTCTACTGATGGGTAGGAAATGCGTTCACAAAGCCCCCTAGGGGCGCTTCATCTGGCAGGTCGTGGGCGTGCTCGCCACATACGACTCGTAATACTTCACGGGAACGTTGGTGTAGCCGGTGTTCTCGGCGTCGTAGGGGTACTTGGCGCTGGCCTTCTCCCAGCGCGAGATGTACAGGCCCTGCTGCAGCTGGTGGTCGGCCTTGCGCATCTCGACTTCGCCATTGAAGCTCTTGATCTTCATGCCTTCGAGTGCAGCGGCCACCTTGACAGGGTCGGTCGACTTGGTCTGCACGAAGGCGGCATCGAGCAATGCGAACGTGTGATAGATCGACGACTGCGTCAGGTCGTCGTTCATCTTCTTCTTGTAGCCGTTGAGCAGTCGCTGGATCTCGCCGCCCATGTTGTAGTGGGCATAGGCCACGGTGTAGACCTTGCCTGCCGACGTGGCGCCCATGGCCGTGGGCGTGCCGGCGCCCGGTGCGTAGTACGTGAGGAACTTGACGTCCAGGCCCGAGTCGTTCGCCGCCTTGATGAGCAGCGACAGGTCGGAGCCCCAGTTGCCGGTGATGACCGTGTCGGCGCCCGAGGCCTTGATCTTGGCGATGTAGGGCGAGAAATCTCGCACCTGCGCGAGCGGGTGCAGGTCGTCGCCCACGATCTGGATGTCGGGGCGCTTGATCTTCAGGTCTTCCTTGGCGAACTTGGACACCTGTTGCCCGTGGGAGTAGTTCTGGCCAAGGATGTAGACCTTCTTGATGTCGGCCTGGTCCTTCATCCAGGTGGTCAGGGCTTCCATCTTCATGGAGGTGTCGGCATCAAGGCGGAAGTGCCAGTAGCTGCACTTGCTGTTGGTGAGGTCGGGATCGACCGCCGCGTAATTCAGGTAGAGCAGTTCCTTGCCGGGATTGCGCGCGTTGTTCTTCTCGATGGCATCGATGATCGCGAGCGCCGGACCCGAGCCGTTGCCCTGGGTGATGTAGCGCGCGCCCTGGTCCTGCGCCGAACGCAGCGCGGCGGTGGTTTCCTGCGGGCTCAGTTTGTTGTCGATCGCGATGATCTCGAACTTCACGCCCGACGCATTCTTCTTGTTGAACTCTTCAGCCAGGAACTGCGTGGTCTTGAGCTGATTGGTGCCCACGGCCGCCATGAGACCCGACAACGGGTCGAGCCAGGCGATCTTGACGGTCTCGCCCTTCTGGGCGAAGGACGCTGAAACGCTCACCAACATGGCACAGGCTGCCACTGACTTGATACCGAAGTGCATGAAGAGTCTCCTGAGTGAAAGAGCCGGGGGACGCCAGCGTACAAGCGCCCTTTTCTTCGCCGCACAGGGATTGCCCGGAAGGAAAGCCGCCGAAGCGGCCTTCCTATCGCGTGCGCGACAGTGCGGGTGGGCGTTGGCCGTGCTTCAAAGACCCGGCAGCTTGTAGTCCTTGAGCAGTTCGCGAAGCTTCGTCTTGAGGATCTTGCCGGTGGCGCCGATCGGAATGGCCTCCACGAACACGACGTCGTCCGGGATCTGCCACTTGGCGGTCTTGCCCTCGTAGAACTTCAGCAGTTCCTCGCGGGTGACTTCGGCACCGGGCTTCTTCATGACCGCGATGATCGGACGTTCGTCCCACTTGGGATGGAACACCCCGATGCAGGCCGCCATGGCAATGGCCGGGTGCGCGACGGCGATGTTCTCGATGTCGATCGAGCTGATCCATTCACCGCCCGACTTGATCACGTCCTTGCTGCGGTCGGTGATCTGCAGGTAGCCTTCGGCGTCGATGGTGGCCACGTCGCCGGTGGGGAACCAGCCCCGGCCCGCGGCGTCGACGACCAGCGGATTGCCGCCCTCGCCCTTGAAATATTCCTTGACGACCCAGGGGCCTTTGACCAGCAGGTCGCCGTAGGCCTTGCCGTCCCACGGCAGTTCGTCGCCGTTGCCATCGACGATCTTCATGTCGACGCCGAAGATGGCGCGGCCCTGCTTCATGCGGATCTGCAGCTGCGCATCGGCCGGCAGCGACAGGTGCTTGTTCTTCAATGTGCACAGCGTGCCCAGCGGGCTCATCTCGGTCATGCCCCAGGCATGCAGCACCTCGACGTTGTAGTGCTCCTGGAAGGCCGTGATCATGGCCGGCGGGCAGGCCGAGCCGCCGATGACGGTGCGGTTGAGCTTGCTGAACTTCAGGCCGTTGGCCTGCATGTGGCCCAGCATCATCTGCCAGACGGTAGGCACGCCGGCCGCGAAAGTCACGCCTTCGGCTTCGATGAGTTCGTACACCGACTTGCCGTCCAGCGACGGGCCCGGGAACACGAGCTTGCAGCCCACCAGCGCGGCCGAGTACGGAATGCCCCAGGCGTTGACGTGGAACATCGGCACCACCGGCAGCACCGAGTCCTGCGCCGAAATGCGCATGACGTCGGGCAGCGCGGCCGCGTAGGCGTGCAGCATGGTCGAGCGGTGGCTGTACAGCGCGGCCTTCGGGTTGCCCGTGGTGCCGCTCGTGTAGCACATGCTCGAGGCCGAGTTCTCGTCGAAGGTGGGCCAGTCGTAGTCGGTGGACTGCGCGCCCATCCAGACCTCGTAGCTCACGAGGTTGGGCACGCCGCTGTCGACCGGCAGCTTGTCGGCGTCACACAGTGCAACCCATTTCCGGATCGTGGGACAACGTGCATGCACCGCCTGCACCAGCGGCAGGAAGCTCAGGTCGAAGCACAGGATCTGGTCTTCGGCATGGTTGGCGATCCACGCGATCTGGTCGGGGTGCAGGCGCGGGTTGATGGTGTGCAGCACACGGCCGCTGCCGCTCACGCCGTAGTACAGCTCCAGGTGGCGGTAGCCGTTCCAGGCCAGGGTGGCGATGCGGTCGCTGAACAGCAGTTGCTCGCCGTCCAGCGCATTGGCCACCTGCCGGGCGCGCGATGCGATGTCGCTCCAGGTGCAGCGGTGGATATCGCCCTCGACACGGCGCGAGACGATCTCGCCGTCGCCGTTGTGGCGCTCGACGAACTCGATCAGCGACGAGATCAAAAGCGGTTGGTCTTGCATCAAACCCAGCATCTACGGACTCCTATGTGAAATGACTTCAGAAAGCTTTGCGAACGAGAGATTCACGCAAGCTTCGGCCACTCGCACAATGACACAAACCCGCACTGCATGATTGAACGAAGCGGCTCTTCAAGGCGCGGTCACCGGCGTGATCCTGGCGGCCGTCGGCGTGGCGTCGAGCAGCATCTGCGAAGGCCATGTTCCCCATGTCGCACCAAGTTCGGGCGTGTTTGGATCGCCGTTGCGCATGAAGGCACCGACGCTGGCCATGACGGCCTTCGACAGCGCCACGCGCCCCTTCTCGTTGGCCTTGCCGCCCATCACGTTGCTGAGCAGCGAGCCCTCGAAGTTGCCGAACACGAACGGCAGGTCGAAGGCGTGTGCGGCGCCGTACATGTCGCCCCACGGCGCTGTCTCCTGCGCCCAGTCGAGGCGGTAGTGCCAGATGTTCGACTGGCGCGTCTTCATCGTGTTGAGCAGGTTGTCGCGGTTGGCGCCGAACAGGCCCTGCGTGATGGTGTCGGTGGCCGCGTTGTAGCCCAGGCCAACCGCACCTACCGGCAGGTAGGTCGGGTGGATGATGTCGGCTACGGTGAGCGTGGGCGCGGCATCGGGGTCGAAGTCGAACATCATCGAGAAGCGCTGGGCGTCGGTCACGATCCAGCCGGGGTCCGGATAGCCGATGGTCTTCAGCAGCGACGCAAAGAGCTTGCCCTCGTCGCGCGTATTGCCCGCAAGCATGGGCACCTTGACGTATTTGTCGGCTGCGATGGCGCCGATCGGGTCCGCCGGCAACACCGTGCCGTCGGGAATGGGCGCAACGGCGCCGAGCCCGGCTGCGGTGACTTTGGTCAGCAGCGCCCCACCCGCCTGTGCACGCAGGTAGTCGGCGATCTGTGCCGGCGTGCGCGTGGCGATGTAGACCTTGGCCGCTGCTTCATCGGCCACGGTGCCGTCGGCGACGAGCAGCTTTTCGAGGATCGCCTGGCCCTGCGCCAGCGACACCGAAGCTGGCTGCAGCGTCGGTAGCGTCTTCGCCGGCAGGTTGCTGGCCAGCGAAATGCCGCCACTCATCTCGAAGGCCTTGTGGAACAGGCCCTTGGCCATCGGCGAAGTCATCACTGCCAGCAGGTTGGTCGCGCCGGCCGATTCACCCGACAGCGTGACGTTGCCCGGGTCGCCACCGAAGTTGGCGACGTTGCTCTGGATGAAGCGCAGCGCCGCCATGTTGTCCAGCAGCGCGAAGTTGCCCGAGTCGTCGCCCGCGGTGCCGCCCGGCCGCAGCTGCGGCATGTTCAAAAAGCCCAGGATGCCCAGCCGGTAGCTGGCGGTGATGACCACCGCGTTGGTGGCCTTGGCCAGCGCCGCGCCGTCGTACAGCGGATCGGCCGTGTAGCCCGAAATATTGCTGCCGCCGTGGATGAACAGCAGCACCGGCAGGTTCTTGTCGGTCGTGGCCGGGCGCCAGATGTTGACGAACAGACAGTCTTCGCTGCCGACCGGCTTGCCCAGGTTGGTGCCGATGGTGGCGTCGTAGGTGTTGTGGGTGCCGGGGCTGAAGAGACGGCCGATCTGCAGGCAGGCGTTGCCGAAGGCCTTGGCCGGACGGATGCCGGCCCACGCCTCGGGCTCGACCGGTGCGCGCCAGCGCAGCGCGCCGACCGGCGGCTGCGCGAACGGGACGCCCTTCCAGGACCAGGTGCCGGTCCTGGCGCTGTCGTCCACGCCCTCGACCTTGCCGGCCGTGGTCTGGCGCACCATGGGGCCGTCCGCCGCGGGAGCAGGCGCCGGCGCGGGCGCCGGTGGCAGCAAAGGAAAGCCCACAGGCCCCGACGAGCCGCCGCCGCAGGCCGCGAGCGCCGCCGCGGCGGCCAGCGTCGCTATGGCGCGCGCCATCACCGTTTGTCCTGCCGCACCCTGGTTTTGTGCTGTTGTCGTTGTCTTCATGCCTTGTCTCCACACCGGGTTAATCGGAATTCCTGGCTTGGCGCGCGACACCCATACTCCGGGCCGCCGTGCACTGGAAAAATTCTAGGAACCGGCGCCGTTTTCACCGCTATCGCAAGCGAGCCAATCCAATGACTTCAGAAGCCTCCCTGCCACGCCATTCGCGCCGGCCGTCGCGCCGCCCCGGCTGCCCGCAGCCGGAACTGCGCACCAGCTCGGCGGCGTGGCTGGAAGGCGTGCTGTCGATGTTCCAGGCCGAGGGCCTGAACGTGCCTTCGCTGTTGCGCGATGCCGGCTTCGACCCCGAATCGCTGCACCGCCAGAACGCGCGCTTCCCGGTCGACGATATCTCGGTGCTGTGGCAGGTGGCCATGGCCCACGCCGGCCGGCCCACACTGGGCCTGGACCGCAACCTGGCCGCCACGCACAGCAAGCTGGGCACCGTGGGCCACGCCATGGCCTGCAGCCCGAGCCTGGGCGCGGCGCTCACGCGGCTCACGCGCTACATGGCCGTGATCTCCGACGCCACCGCCTTCTCGTTGCAGTCCGACGCGCGCGGCTGCTGGATGGTCATGGAGCACACCGGTGGCAGCCTGCCGATTCCGCGTCAGCGCGTCGAATACGCCCTGCTCACCGTCTTCATGCAGTGCCAGTGGCTCACGCGCCGAGAGCTGCAGCCGCTGGCCATGGAGTTCGTCTACCCGCCACCGGCCGACGACCGGCTGCACCGCGAAGCCTTCGGCTGCGAGATCCGCTTCAACGCGCCCGCCAACCGATTGCTGCTCTCGTCGGCCGACATGACCATGCCGCTGCCGACCCACCACGCGGCGCTGGGCGAGATGCAGGAGCACCTGCTCGACGACCAGCTCAACCTGCTGGGCCAGACCACCACCGCCAGCCTGGTGTGCGCCGAGATCGCGCGCCGGCTGCAGCACGGCGAGCCGCGCCGCCAGGACGTGGCCTCGGGCCTCGGGCTGGCCGACCGCACGTTGCAGCGCCGCTTGCAGGAAGAGTCGGTGTCGTTCCAGGCGCTGCTCGATCGCACGCGCCGCGAACTCGCCAAGCAGTACCTGGCCGAGCAGCGCCACACGCTCGCGGACGTGGCCGACCGGCTGGGCTTCGTGGACGTCAGCAACTTCTTTCGCGCCTGCAAGCGCTGGTTCGGCCTGCCGCCGGCCCAGTACCGCGCCAGCCTCGGGCTCGACGGCGCCGGGGCGCTGCGCGGCGCGCTGTCGTAGCCGATCGCCCCGGAGGCCAGGAGCCACCCCACGCACCCGATGGCCTCTGTGGCCCGGGGTTTCGCGCGCTGCCGGACAATCCGGGCATGAGCTTGTTAGCCGAAGACACCCCGGTCGCCGACCTGGGCCTGCGCTGGAAGCCCGGCTTCTCGACGCTGGGCCCCGCCTTTTTCACCGAATTGCGCCCCACGCCGCTGCCCGACCCGTACTGGGTCGGCCACAGCGACGCCGTGGCCCGCGAGCTGGGCCTGCCGCCCGGATGGCACGAGTCGGACACCACGCTCGCCGCGCTCACCGGCAGCCTGCCAGTCGCCGGCACGCGGCCCCTTGCCACCGTGTACAGCGGCCACCAGTTCGGCGTCTGGGCCGGGCAACTGGGCGACGGCCGCGCGATCCTGCTCGGCGAGACCGAGAGCGGGCTCGAGGTGCAGCTCAAGGGCGCGGGGCGCACGCCCTACTCGCGCGGCGGCGACGGCCGCGCCGTGCTGCGCTCGAGCATCCGCGAGTTCCTGTGCAGCGAAGCCATGCACGGCCTGGGCATTCCGACCACGCGCGCGCTGTGCGTGACCGGCTCCGATGCGCCCATCTATCGCGAGACTCCCGAGAGCGCCGCCGTCGTGGCCCGCGTGGCGCCCAGCTTCATCCGCTTCGGCCACTTCGAGCACTTCGCCGCGAACCAGCGCGAAGACGAGCTGCGTGCGCTGGCCGACTACGTCATCGACCGCTACTACCCCGAGTGCCGCGCCACCGCGCGTTTCAACGGCAATGCCTACGCCGCCTTCCTCGAGGCCGTGAGCGAACGCACCGCCGCCCTGCTCGCCCAGTGGCAGGCCGTGGGCTTCTGCCACGGGGTGATGAACACCGACAACATGAGCATCCTCGGGCTCACCATCGACTACGGGCCGTTCCAGTTCCTCGATGGCTTCGACCCGCGCCACATCTGCAACCACAGCGACACCCAGGGCCGCTACGCCTTCAACCAGCAGCCCAACGTCGCCTACTGGAACCTGTTCTGCCTGGCGCAGGCGCTGCTGCCGCTGATCGGCGACCAGGACATCGCCGTGGCCGCGCTGGAGTCGTACAAGACCGTGTTCCCCAACGCCTTCGAAGACCGCATGCGCGCCAAGCTGGGCCTGACCACGCCCGCCGAGGGCGACCGCGCGCTCATCGAAGGTGTGCTCAAGCTCATGGCCGCCGAGAAGATCGACCACACGATCTTCTGGCGCCGCCTGTCGAACCACATGGCCGACGGCAACGTCGAGCCGGTGCGCGACTTGTTCCTCGACCGGGCCGGCTTCGATGCCTGGATGCTCTCTTTTTCAGAGCGGCATGCACCATTGCCACGCGCCGCAGCGGCAGAATTGATGCTGCGGACGAACCCCAAGTTCGTGCTGCGCAACCACCTGGGCCAGCAGGCCATCGAAGCCAGTCAGCAAAAGGACCACGCGGGTGTGGCAACCTTGCTGACGCTGCTCCAAACCCCATGTGAAGAACACCCCGGTGCCGACGACTACGCCGGCTTCCCGCCCGACTGGGCCTCCACGATCGAAATCAGCTGCTCATCATGACCACGCCCGTACAGAAAACCGACGCCGAATGGAAAGCCCTGCTCGCTGAAAAGGGCGCCGAACCCGCCGCCTTCGAGGTGACGCGCCACGCCGCCACCGAACGCCCCTTCACCGGCAAGTACGAAGCCCACTGGGACGACGGCACCTACCACTGCATCTGCTGCGGCGCCAAGCTGTTCGAAGCCGCCACCAAGTTCGACGCCGGCTGCGGCTGGCCCAGCTTCTCCGAAGAGGCCGTGCCCGGCGCCATCCGCAACATCGTCGATCGTTCGCACGGCATGGTGCGCACCGAGAACGTGTGCGCCAATTGCGGCGCCCACCTGGGCCACGTGTTCCCCGACGGCCCCACCGAAACCGGCCTGCGCTACTGCATGAACTCGGCGTCGCTCGACTTCCACAAGAAATGAAACTGCTCCTCGACTTCTTCCCGATCCTGCTGTTCTTCGGCGCCTACAAGTTCGCCGACATCTACACCGCCACCGGCGTGCTGATGGCCGCTACCGTGGTGCAGATGGCCGTCATCTACGCCATGGAACGCAAGCTGCAGGCGATGCAGAAGGCCACGCTGGTGCTGATCCTGCTGTTCGGCACGCTCACGCTGGTGCTGCACGACGACCGCTTCATCAAGTGGAAGCCCACGGCGCTGTACGGCGCCATGGCGATCGCACTGGCGGTGGCCCTGTGGGCGCTGAAGAAGAACTTCCTGAAGATGCTGCTGGGCGCGCAACTCGAGCTGCCCGAGCGCATCTGGGGCCGGCTCAACGTGGCGTGGATCGGCTATTGCCTGTTCATGGCGCTCATCAACGGCTACGTGGCGGCGTACTTCACGACCGAGGCCTGGGTCAACTTCAAGCTCTGGGGCTACGTGTTCCCGATCGTCTTCCTGGTGGCGCAGGGCCTGTACATCGCGCCGCACCTCAAGGAAGACAAGCCGACCGCATGACCACCACCACCATCCCCCTGCCCACCGTGGCCGCGCTCGAGGCGGCGCTGCGCGCATCGCTTTCGCCCACGCAGCTCGAAGTGATCGACGAAAGCGCCGCCCACGCTGGCCATGCGGGCGCCAATGCCGAGGGCTATGGCACGCATTTCCGGGTGCGCATCGCGTCCCCGCTGTTCGACGGAAAGCCCCGCGTGGCGCGGCATCGGCTTGTGTATGATGCCCTCCAAGTTTTTATCGCACAGGGTCTGCACGCCATCGCCATCGAGGTGCTCTGAGTCGTCCAATCGGTTGCTTGCCGCGTTCGCCGCGGCCGCCCACCCTTCCTCCCTTTCCTCCTGATTCCTGCTTTCTTTCCCGCGCCTTTTCCTACACGCGCATTTCCTCTCCAGCCTGATATTCATTTCATGAAAAAACACATCTTGCAGGCCGTTGCGGCCGCAGCGCTGATCGGTGCACTTCCCCTGTCGGCCGTGGCGCAGAACGCAGCCATCGTCAACGGCAAGCCGGTGCCCAAAGCCCGCATGGACGTCCTGGCCCAGCAGCTGGCTGCCGCCGGCCGTCCGGTGACGCCCGAGATGCAAGGCCAGCTGCGCGAGGAAATCGTGGCGCGCGAAGTGTTCATGCAGGAAGCTCAGAAACAAGGCCTCGACGCCACCGAGGACTACAAGAACCAGCTCGAGCTCGCCCGCCAGGCCATCCTGATCCGCGCGCTGTTCGAGAACTACCGCAAGACCAACGCCGTGTCCGACGCCGACGTGAAGGCCGAGTACGACAAATTCGTGGCAGCCAACGGCGGCAAGGAATTCAAGGCCCGTCACATCCTGGTCGAGACCGAAGACCAGGCCAAGAAGATCATGGCCGACCTGAAGAAGGGCGCCAAGTTCGAAGACATCGCCAAGAAGCAGAGCAAGGACCCGGGTTCGGGCGCCAACGGCGGCGACCTCGACTGGGCCAACCCGGCGAGCTTCGTGCCCGAGTTCTCGGAAGCGATGATCAAGCTCAAGAAGGGCGAGACCACCCCGGCCCCGATCAAGACCCAGTTTGGTTATCACATCATTCGCGTCGACGACATCCGTCAGGCCCAATTGCCGAAGGTTGAAGAAGTGAAGCCGCAGATCACGCAGCAGCTGCAGCAGCAGCGCCTGCAGAAGTACCAGGAAGAGCTGCGCGCCAAGGCCAAGGTGGAGTAAGCGCCGTCGGCATTCCCGTTCAAAGCGACCTGTGGGTCGCTTTTTGCTTTCTTGTCCGCCCCCTCTTGAACATTGCCAGGAGCCAGCCCATGCCCATCCCCGCGTTACGCAGCCTTGCCCTTGTGCTTTGGGTCGGCCTGATCGGCAGTGCGAGTGCGCAGCCGTCGCGATGGGTTCCGCTCGATGGCGTCCGCTTCGGCTCCGAGGTGACCGGCATCCAGGTCGACCAGCGCGGCCTGATGGAGATCGCGAACCACAACCGGGACGACGATCGCCCCTACCCCGCGGCGCTGGTGCTGGTCGACTTCGCCCAGGAGCGCGATGCAGGCCTGCTCGGCGGCTACCGCTCCATGGTCCTGACGGTCGCCATCGATTGCGCGAAGCGCCGCGCCCAGGACGTGCAGACGCGCCTGTACGCGCAGGCGGGCGGCGTCGAGCGCACGTCGATCATGGGCACGCTGGCCCTGTGGAGCTGGGAGCCCGACCGCCCCACGGACCGTAACCTGTCGCGCGCCCTCTTCGCGCGCTTCTGCAAGCCTTAGCCGACCCAGCGGCGCGCATTGCGCCAGATCTGCATCCACGGGCTCAAGGCGCTCTTGTCGCCCGACGTCCAGCTCATCTGAATGTTGCGGAACACGCGCTCGGGGTGCGGCATCACCGCGGTGAAGCGGCCGTGCGGCGTGGTCACCGAGGTCAGGCCGCCCGCGCTGCCGTTCGGGTTGAACGGGTACTGCTCGGTCGGCTGGCCGTGGTTGTCCACGAAGCGCATCGCGCCGATGGCCTTGGCCGCGTCGCCGCGGTGCTTGAAGTTGGCATAGCCCTCGCCGTGCGCCACCGCGATCGGCAGGCGGCTGCCGGCCATGCCCGCGAAGAAGATGCTGGGCGACTCGAGCACCTCGACCATCGACAGGCGCGCCTCGAAGCGCTCGCTCTGGTTGGTGGTGAACCGCGGCCAGGCTTCGGCGCCCGGAATGATGTCCGCCAGCTCGGCGAACATCTGGCAGCCGTTGCACACGCCCAGGCCGAAGGTGTCTTCGCGGCCGAAGAAGGTCTTGAACTGCTCGGCCAGCTTCGGGTTGAAGGTGATGCTGCGCGCCCAGCCGATGCCCGCGCCCAGCGTGTCGCCGTAGCTGAAGCCGCCGCAGGCGACCACGCCCTTGAACGCGGCCAGGTCCGCCCTGCCCGTCTGCAGGTCGGTCATGTGGACGTCGAAGGCTTCGAAGCCGGCTTCGGTGAAGGCATAGGCCATCTCGACGTGCGAGTTGACGCCCTGCTCGCGCAGGATCGCGACCTTGGGGCGCGACTGCAGGAGGGCCGGCGCTGCGGGCTGTGCGTTCGGCAGGAACACGTGCATGCCCGGGTCGTTCGGCACGCCGGCCGCGGCGTGCTCGGCGTCGGCGCAGGCCGGGTTGTCGCGCTCGCGGGCGATCTTCCAGCTGACCGAATCCCACACCTGGTGCAGGTCGTGCAGGCTGGCGCTGAACACCGACTTGGCATCGCGCCAGACTTCGAGCTTGCCCTTGCCGGCGTCCATGGTGGAACTGGCGGGCCGCGTCTTGCCGACGAAATGGCTGTGCGTGCTGAGGCCGTGGGCGCGCAGCACCTGCATGACGTCGTTGCGCTCGGCCGTGCGCACCTGAAGCACCATGCCCAGCTCTTCGTTGAACAGCGCCTTG
Source organism: Variovorax sp. Root473 (assembly GCF_001426505.1). GTDB lineage: Bacteria > Pseudomonadota > Gammaproteobacteria > Burkholderiales > Burkholderiaceae_C > Variovorax. Next base: position 1,401,593 of record NZ_LMEV01000017.1, on the reverse strand, counting down.
AGCGTGAGCTCTTCGCGGCGCGCGCTGACCTGCTGCGCCCAGTTCTTGGCGTCACCGGTTTCCATGCGGCTGTCGGAAATGCCATCGCCTTCGGTGACGAGCATGTCGACATTCAACGCCACGCCGACGTGGCCAGCGAAGGCCATTTCGCAGGCGGTGGCGAACAGGCCGCCATCGCTGCGGTCGTGCATGGCGAGGATCTTGCCGTCGGCGCGCAGCGCGTTGACGGCGTTGACCAGCGCGACCAGTTGCGCCGGATCGTCGAGGTCGGGCACGGTGTCGCCGCTCTGGTCGAGCGTCTGCGACAGGATGCTGCCGGCCATGCGGTGCTGGCCACGGCCGAGGTCGATGAGCACGAGCGTGGTGTCGTCCTCCGTGGCATCGAGCTGCGGCGTGAGCGTGCCCCGCACGTCAGCCAGCGAGGCGAAGGCGGTGACGATCAGGCTCACGGGCGAGGTGACCTTCCTGGCTTCGCCGTTGTCCTTCCACTGCGTACGCATCGACAGCGAATCCTTGCCGACCGGAATCGACACGCCCAGCGCCGGACACAGTTCCAGGCCGACGGCCTTGACGGTTTCGTACAGCGCGGCGTCTTCGCCGGGCTCGCCACAGGCGGCCATCCAGTTGGCCGACAGCTTGACGCGCGAGAGTTCGATCGGCGCGGCCAGCAGGTTGGTGATGGCCTCGGCCACGGCCATGCGACCCGAGGCCGGCGCGTCGAGCGCGGCCAGCGGTGTGCGCTCGCCCATGCTCATGGCTTCGCCGGCGAAGCCCTTGTAGTCGGCCAGCGTCACGGCGCAATCGGCCACCGGCACCTGCCACGGGCCGACCATCTGGTCGCGATGCGTCAGGCCGCCCACGCTGCGGTCGCCGATGGTGATGAGGAAGCGCTTGGAGGCCACGGTCGGGTGCGACAGCACGTCGATGGCGGCCTTCTGCAGGTCGACGCCCGTGAGATCGAGCGGCTTGAAGCTGCGCGCGACGGTCGTCACGTCGCGGTGCATCTTGGGCGGCTTGCCGAGCAGCACGTCCATGGGCATGTCGACCGGCTGCACGGCGGCGCCTTCGTCGGCGACCAGCAGCTGGCGCTCTTCGGTCGCCACGCCGACCACCGAGAACGGGCAACGCTCGCGCTCGCAGAAGGCCTTGAACTGTTCGAGCGACTCCGGCGCTATGGCCAGCACGTAGCGCTCCTGGCTCTCGTTGCACCAGATTTCCTTGGGCGCCATGCCCGACTCTTCGAGTGGCACCGCGCGCAGGTCGAAGCGCGCGCCACGGCCGGCATCGTTGGTCAGTTCGGGGAAGGCATTGCTCAGGCCGCCGGCGCCCACGTCGTGGATCGCCAGGATCGGGTTGGCCGCGCCCTGCTGCCAGCAATGGTTGATGACCTCTTGCGCACGGCGCTCGATTTCGGGGTTGCCACGCTGCACGGAGTCGAAGTCGAGTTCGGCCGCGTTGGCGCCCGTGGCCATCGAGCTGGCGGCGCTGCCGCCCATGCCGATGCGCATGCCGGGGCCGCCGAGCTGGATCAGCAGCGAGCCGGCCGGGAACTGGATCTTCTTGGTCTGCGTGGCGTCGATGCTGCCCAGGCCGCCCGCGATCATGATGGGCTTGTGATAGCCGCGTTGCACCGTGTCGAGGTCGCTGGTCACCGCCTGCTCGTATTCGCGGAAGTAGCCCAGCAGGTTGGGACGGCCGAATTCGTTGTTGAACGCGGCGCCGCCCAGCGGGCCCTCGGTCATGATCTGCAGCGGGCTGGCGATGTGCTCGGGCTTGCCGTAGTGGCCCTCTTCGGGCCAGAGCTTGGAGACGGTGAAGCCGGTCAGGCCCGCCTTTGGCTTGGAGCCGCGGCCGGTGGCACCTTCGTCGCGGATCTCGCCGCCCGCGCCGGTCGAGGCGCCGGGGAACGGGGAAATGGCCGTCGGGTGGTTGTGGGTCTCGACCTTCATCAGCACATGGCTCAGGGCGCTATCTTTTTGATAGCTCTGCGAGCCTTCGACGGGAATGAAGCGCTCGATGGTCGCGCCTTCCATCACCGAGGCGTTATCGGCATAGGCGATCACCGTGTGCTGCGGGTTCTGCTTCTCGGTGTGGCGGATCATCGAGAACAGGCTCTGCGGCTGGGCCACGCCGTCGATGGTGAAGTTGGCGTTGAAGATCTTGTGGCGGCAGTGCTCGCTGTTGGCCTGCGCGAACATCATCAGCTCGACATCGCTGGGGTTGCGGCCCAGGCGGGTGAAGGCTTCGACGAGGTAGTCGATTTCGTCTTCCGCCAGCGCCAGGCCGAAACCGGTGTTGGCCGCCACCAGGGCGTCGCGGCCGCCCGTTTGCACATCGACCTGCGCCATCGGCTGGGCCGGCAGTTCGCTGAACAGGCTGGCCGCCTGCTCGACCGCGGCGAGCACCGATTCGGTCATGCGGTCGTGCAGCGGGCCGGCCACGGCGGCCAGCGCATCGCCCTCGAGCACGGGGGCCTTGCCAATCAGCGGCGCCTTGAGCTTCAGGTGGTACTGGGTGACGCGCTCCACGCGGCGCAGCGCCAGGCCGCAGTTGTGGGCGATATCGGTGGCCTTGGAGGCCCAGGGCGACACGGTGCCCAGGCGGGGCGTGACGACCACCGAGGCGCTCGCCTTGGCCGCCGGGGCCTCGAAGGGCTCGCCGTAGGTCAGGAGCGCGGCAAAGCGCTCGCGGTCGGCGTTGCCCAGCGACGCATCGGTGACCACCAGGTGCACGAAACGGGCCGAGATGCCCTCGATGCGTGGCTCGATGGCCTGCAGCTTCGGCAGCAATTGCCGTGCACGGAAGTCGCTGAGTGCGCTGCCGCCCTCGAACAGGGTTACGACAGGAAGGGCTTGAGGTGCGGGCTGCGTCACGGTCGATGGGGGCCTGGGGGCCGCGTTGGGAATCAAGGAATCTGGGCGGAGGGCCGCTGACTGGGGTCATCCGCGTTAACCCGGAATTTTAGCTTGCCGAATGGGATAATTCGGGGCATGAGCATTACCTACAAAGACGCCGCAGGCATCGAAGCCATGCGGGTCGCCTGCCGCCTCGGCTCCGAGGTGCTGGACTACCTCACGCCCTTCATCAAGCCCGGCATCACGACCAACGACGTGGACCGGCTGGCCGCCGAATACATGGTCAAGCAGGGCACGACCTCGGCCACGGTGGGCTACATGGGTGCCAGCAGCGTGCCGTTCCCGAAGTCGCTGTGCACCTCGGTGAACCACGTGGTGTGCCACGGCATCCCCAATGACAAGCCCCTGAAGAAGGGCGACATCATGAACGTCGACGTCACCGTCATCAAGGACGGCTGGTTCGGCGACAACAGCCGCATGTTCGTGATCGGCGACGCCTCCATCGCCGCCAAGCGCCTGTGCAGCATCACCTACGAAGCCATGTGGCACGGCATCCTGCAGGTGCGCCCAGGCGCCCACCTGGGCGACGTGGGCCACGCGATCCAGAAGTTCGCCGAAGGCCAGGGCTTCTCGGTCGTGCGCGAGTTCTGCGGCCACGGCGTGGGCCAGCGCTTCCATGAGGAACCCCAGGTGCTGCACTACGGCCGCCCGGGCACGCTGGAAGAGCTCAAGCCCGGCATGATCTTCACGATCGAGCCGATGATCAACGCCGGCAAGCGCGACGTGAAGGAAGACTTCAAGGGCGGCCAGTACGACGGCTGGACCATCGTCACGCGCGACCATTCGCTGTCGGCCCAGTGGGAGCACACGGTGCTCGTCACCGAAACCGGCTACGAGGTGCTGACGCTCTCCGAAGGCAGCCCGCCGCTGCCGTCCTTCGTCACCTCGACCAAAACCTGACGCGCCGAAGCGCGCCCCCGCCGTGATCGAAGCAGCCAAGATCGACGTGGCGACGCTGCGCGAAGCCTATCGCGCGAAAAAGCTCGCCCTTTTCGACACCCTGCGCTTCGCACGCGCGCCCACCCGCAGCGTCCACACGGTGCTGCGCCAGCTCTCGGCGCTGGCCGACCAGACGCTGGCCGCGCTGTGGAACGAAGCCGGCTTCGGCGACGCCTTCGCGCTGGCCGCGGTCGGCGGCTTCGGGCGCGGCGAACTGTTCCCCTACTCCGACGTCGACGTGCTGCTGCTGCTGCCACCCGACGGCCAGGACAGCGGCATCGACCCGGCGCGCATCGAGGCCTTCATCGGCCAGTGCTGGGACGCCGGCCTGGAAATCGGCTCGAGCGTGCGCACGCTCGACGAGTGCCTGGACGAGGCTGCCAAGGACATCACGGTCCAGACCTCGCTGCTCGAATCGCGCCTCATCACCGGCGACAAGAAGCTCTTTGCGTCCTTCCGCCGCCAGTTCACGCAGGCCATCGACCCGCAGGCCTTCTTCGTGGCCAAGTCGCAGGAAATGCGGCATCGCCACCAGAAACTCGACAACACGCCCTACGCGCTCGAACCCAACTGCAAGGAATCGCCGGGCGGCCTGCGCGACCTGCAGACCATCCTCTGGATGAGCAAGGCCGCCGGCTTCGGCAGCCGCTGGGACGACCTGGCGAAAAACGGCCTGGCCACGCCCTTCGAGGCGCAGCAGATCAAGCGCAACGAGGCCCTGCTCTCGCTCATTCGCGCCCGCCTGCACGTGATCGCCAACCGGCGCGAAGACCGGCTGGTGTTCGACCTGCAGACGGCCGTGGCCGCGAGCTTCGGCTACGAGAGCGAATCGCAGCGCAAGTCGAGCGAGGCGCTGATGCGCCGCTACTACTGGGCGGCCAAGGCGGTGTCGCAGCTCAACCAGATCCTGCTGCTCAACATTTCCGAGCGGCTGCAGCCCGTGGCGGAGGAGCCGACGCCGATCAACGAGCGCTTCTACGAGCGCGCCGGCCTCATCGAGATTGCCAGCGACGACCTGTACGAGCGCGAGCCGCATGCCGTGCTCGAGACCTTCCTGCTGTACCAGAAGACCATCGGCGTGAAGGGCCTGTCGGCGCGCACGCTGCGCGCGCTGTACAACGCGCGCCACGTCATGGACAGCAAGTTCCGCAACGACCCGGTCAACCACGTGACCTTCATGCGGATCCTGCAGCAGCCCTACGGCATCACGCATGCGTTCCGGCTCATGAACCAGACCTCGGTGCTGGGGCGCTACCTGCGTGTGTTCCGCAGCATCGTGGGGCAGATGCAGCACGACCTGTTCCATGTGTACACGGTCGACCAGCACATCCTGATGGTGCTGCGCAACGTGCGACGCTTCTTCATCGCCGAACACGCGCATGAATACACGGGCTGCTCGCAGCTCGCAGCGGGCTGGGACAAGCCCTGGATTCTGTACGTCGCCGCCCTCTTCCACGACATCGCCAAGGGCCGCGGCGGCGACCACTCCACGCTCGGCGCGCGCGACGTGCAGCGCTTCTGCAAGCAGCATGGCATCGCAAAGGAAGACGCCAAGCTCATCGAGTTCCTCGTGGCCGAGCACCTGGTGATGAGCCAGGTCGCGCAGAAGCAGGACCTGGGCGACCCCGAGGTCATCGGCGCTTTTGCCAGGCGCGTGGGCAACGAGCGCTACCTCACGGCGCTGTACCTGCTGACGGTGGCCGACATCCGCGGCACCTCGCCGCGCGTGTGGAATGCCTGGAAGGGCAAGCTGCTCGAGGACCTGTACCGCTTCACGCTGCGCGCCCTCGGCGGTCGCATGCCCGACCCGGATGCCGAGGTCGAAGCCCGCAAGCGCGAGGCCCTGGTGCTGCTGGCCCTGCACGCCCAGCGTTTCGAGGCGCACAAGGCGCTGTGGGACACGCTGGACGTCGGCTACTTCATGCGCCACGACGCCACCGAGATCGCCTGGCACGCCAAGCAGCTCTCTCGCTTCGTGCCGCCGAAGAACGTGCCCATCGACCCGAAGGCGCCGCCCATCGTGCGCGCGCACCTGTCGCCGGTGGGCGAAGGGCTGCAGGTGGTGGTCTACACGCCCGACCAGTCCGACCTGTTCGCGCGCATCTGCGGCTACTTCGATCAGTCGTCGTTCAGCATCCTGGACGCCAAGGTCCACACCACGAGCAACGGTTACGCGCTCGACACCTTCCAGGTGGTCACGACCTTCCAGCCCGATCACTACCGCGACCTGATCAGCATGGTCGAGACGGGCCTGGCGCAAACGCTCACCGAGGCCGGCGCCCTGCCCGCGCCGAGCATGGGACGCGTGTCACGCCGGGTGCGCAGTTTTCCGATCAAGCCGCGCATCAGCCTCGTGCCCGACGACAAGGCGCAGCGCTGGCTCCTCAGCATCTCCGCCAGCGACCGCGCGGGGCTGTTGTATTCGGTGGCGCGCGTGCTGGCGCGGCATCACCTGAACCTTCAACTGGCGAAGGTGACGACGCTGGGCGAACGGGTGGAAGACACCTTCCTGATCAGCGGGCCGGAACTGCAGGGCCAGAAGACGCAGCTGGCCATCGAGACCGAGCTGATGGCGGCGCTGGCCTCGCAGTGAGGACGTTGCTCTGAGCCTGCGGGTCGCTGCAGCTCAGCCGCAGTACGCGCCGAGGATGCGGCCCGTGGGATCGACCTGTGCGTTGAGGCGCGTCGCGTCCTGGGCCGGGTCGGCCGGCGCCGTGGCCGGCACGGTGCGCGCGGTTTTCGCGCCGGCGCGCTGGCGCATTTCTTCGAGCAACGGACGCGTCGCCTGCATGCCGAGCGCAAAGCGCACTTCCGGGGCCTGGCAACTTTCGGGCGGGGGCGCGAAGCTCGGCGGTGCCGGCACTTCGGAAGTGAGCGGCCGGTCCTTGGGCGGGGCCTCGCAGCCCGCGAGCACCGCAGCCAGGGCCGCAGCCGTCAGAAGAAACCCGTGCCGGCCAAATGTCATGCGCATCTTGTCTTGCTCCTTGAAACCAGCCTGAAGCTTAGCCGCCTGCGGCGGCCTGCTCATGACCCCTGTCGCATGGCACCCCCCTTTCGACTTTTGGCTTGTACGGCCCAGGGCGGGTCCGCGCACCGCGCTCACATTGAAACGGTTGTAAGCGAAGTGCTGCCAACGGGCGCGCGAGCGGCGAGCCCAAGCTGCCCATGGCGTATGCTGAAAGCCCGTGCACGGCATCGCCGGCACGCTCCTTTCATCACCCGCTTTCGACATGAGCACTTCTTCCCATCCCCTCGCGGGCCAGCCGGCCCCGTCTGACTTGCTGGTGGACGCGCCGCGCCTCGTCTCGGCCTACTACACCGGGCGCCCCGACCCGGCGGTGCCGAGCCAGCGCGTGGCCTTCGGCACCTCGGGCCACCGCGGCTCCTCGTTCGACGATGCCTTCAACGAATGGCACGTGCTGGCGATCAGCCAGGCCATCTGCGACTACCGCAAGCACAAGGGCATCGACGGTCCGCTGTTCCTGGGCATCGACACGCACGCGCTGTCCACGCCCGCCTTTGCCAGCGCGGTCGAGGTGCTGGCGGCCAACGGCGTCGAGCTGATGCTGTCGAAGGACGACGAGTACACGCCCACGCCGGCCGTGTCGCATGCCATCCTGGTCTACAACCGCGGCCGCACCAGCGGCCTGGCCGACGGCATCGTGATCACGCCTTCGCACAACCCGCCCGAAAGCGGCGGCTTCAAGTACAACCCGCCGAACGGCGGACCGGCGGGCACCGACATCACCTCCGCCGTCGAAGCGGCTGCCAACAAGATGCTGGCGAACCAGCTCGAAGGCGTGAAGCGCATGCCGCTCGCACGGGCGCTGAAGGCCTCCACCACGCATCGCCACGACTACCTGAACACCTACGTCGAAGACCTGGCGCAGGTGCTCGACATGGACGCGATCCGCGGCGGCACCATCGACCTGGGCGTCGATCCGCTCGGCGGTGCCGGCGTGCACTACTGGCCGGCCATTGCCGCGCGCTACAAGCTCAAGCGCCTGAACGTGCTGAGCCAGGCGGTCGACCCGACCTTCCGCTTCATGTCGCTCGACTGGGACGGCCGCATCCGCATGGACCCCTCGTCGCCCGACGCGATGCACGGGCTGGTCGCGCTGAAGGACCGCTTCGGCATCGCCTTCGCCTGCGACACCGACCACGACCGCCACGGCGTGGTCACGCGCAGCGCGGGCCTCCTGCAGCCGAACAACTACCTCGCGGTGATGATCGACTACCTCTTCACGCACCGCCCGCACTGGCCGGCGCAGGCGGCCGTCGGCAAGACAGCGGTCAGCAGCCGCATGATCGACCGCGTGGCCGCGCAGCTGGGCCGCCCGCTGTACGAGGTGCCCGTGGGCTTCAAGTGGTTCGTCGACGGGCTGGTCGACGGCTCGCTGGGCTTTGGCGGCGAGGAAAGCGCGGGCGCGACCTTCCTGCGCCACGACGGCAATGCGTGGACCACCGACAAGGACGGCATCGTGCCCGCCCTGCTCTCGGCCGAGATCGCCGCGCGCACCGGGCGCGACCCCGGCGAACGCTTCAACGAACTCGCGCAGGCGCTGGGTCGCCCCGTGTCGGACCGCGTCGACGCACCGGCGACGCCCGAGCAGAAGAAGCGCCTGTCCGCGCTGTCGCCACAGCAGATCACCTCGACCACCCTCGCGGGCGAGAAGATCGAGAACGTGCTGAGCCACGCCCCGGGCAACGGCGCGGCCATCGGCGGCGTGAAGGTCGTCACCGAGAACGGCTGGTTCGCCGCGCGGCCTTCGGGCACGGAGAACATCTACAAGATCTACGGCGAGAGCTTCCTCGGCGACGACCACCTCGCGCGCATCCTCGGCGAGGCGCAGCAGGTGGTCGACAAGGCGCTGTCGGCGAGCTGACGCGAGGCAACGGCGCATGGACACGCTCGTGCTGCGGCTGCAATCGGGCGACGACCTGCGCGCGGCGCTCGATGCCGTGCTGAAGCAGGACGGCATCGGCGACGCGGCCTTCGTGGTCTCGGGCATCGGCAGCCTGCGCGGCGCACGCATCCGTTTCGCGGGCGCTGACGAAGCAACGCGGATCGACGGAGATCTTGAAATCCTCACGCTCGCCGGCACGCTGTCGCCTGATGGCTCGCACCTGCATCTCAGCGTGTCGGATGCGACGGGGCGCGTGTCGGGCGGCCACGCCGCGCCCGGCTGCGTGGTGCGCACCACGGCCGAGGTCCTCGTCGCGGTGCTGCCCGAATGGCGTTTCTCGCGCGAGCCCGATGCGCAGACCGGCTACGCCGAACTGGCGCCCAGGCGCCGCTCCAGCCAGACGCTGTAGCGCGACAGCCCGAAGCACAGCAGCCAATAGACGACCGCCACGAACAGGTAGCCCTCGAGGTAGAACGGCCGCCAGACCGGGTCGCCGCCCAGCGCCAGCCCGAGCGCCCCGGTCAGTTCGAACAGGCCGACCACGGTGACCAGCGAGGTGTCCTTCAGCGTGCCGACCACGCTGTTGGTCAGCGCGGGCACCACGAGGCGCAGCGCCTGCGGCAGCACGATGTCGCGCTGCACCGGCCAGCGGCCGAAGCCCAGCGCCATCGCCACCTCGGTCTGCCCGCGCGGCACGGCCTGCAGGCCGCCACGGATGATCTCCGCCAGATAGGCCGCAACGAACAGCGTGAGCCCCATCAGCACGCGCACCAGCACGTCGGGCTGCCAGCCCGCGGGCCACAGGAGCGGCAGCAGGAACGAGGCCATGAACAGCACCGAGATCAGCGGCACGCCGCGCACCAGCTCGATATAGCTCGCGCTCAAAGTGCGCACAACGGGCCATTCCGACCGACGTCCCAGTGCAAGCAGCAACGCCAGCGGAAAGGCCAGCGCCAGTCCGACCACCGCCAGCCCGATGGTGAGCGGCAGCCCGCCCCAGCGGCTGGTCGGCACCGTGCTCAATCCCGCCACGCCGCCGTGCATCAGCCCGACGAACAGCAGCAGCGCTGCCAGCCACAACGGCGCCAGCCACCAGCGCCAGCTGCGCGGCCAGGCGCTGAGCACGGTCACTGCGGACAACACGACCACCGCGATGGCCGGACGCCACTGCTCCTCATAGGGAAAGCGACCGAACAGCATCGGCCGCCACTTCTCGGCCACCACGCCCCAGCAGGCGCCGTGCTGCGCGGCACGGCAGGCATCCGCGTCGGGGCGGAACACCGCGTGCACCACGCCCCACTCGAACGCGTGGAAGCCGGCCCACGCGAGCAACCCCAGCAGCAGCACCGTGGCCAGCGCGCGCAGCGGCGAACCCCACAGCTCGCTGCGCCATGCAATGGGGCCTTGCGCGACGCGCCTCATCGCCAGCCTCGCAGCGCGACGCGCGCGTTGTAGCGGTTCATGCCGAAGGAGATCACGAGCGACAGCAGCAGGTACACCGCCATGATGATCGCGATGCATTCGAAGGCGCGTCCGTTCGAGCCGATGGTGGTGTTCGCCACCGACACCAGTTCCGGATAGCCCACGGCCACGGCGAGCGACGAATTCTTGGTGAGGCTCAGCAGCTGGTTGGTGAGCGAGGGCACGATCACGCGCAGCGCCTGCGGCAGGATCACGATGCGCAACTGCTGCACCGGCGACAGCCCCAGCGCCTCGCCCGCCAGCACCTGCCCCTGCGACACCGAGAGGATGCCGGCGCGCACGATCTCGGCGACGAAGGCCGCCGAGTACAGCGACAGCCCGGCGACGATGGTCACGTACTCCGGGCTGAGTGCGGCGCCGCCGCTCACGCCGAAATCACCGCGCTCGGGCCATTCGAAATGCGTGGGCCACCCACCGCCCTCGCCCGCCACGGGCCAGGGCACGCTGAGCCCGCCCTTGCTGAGCCACACGCCCGGCAACAGGTGCACGGGCTCGGTCGGGTCGGGCAGCAGGTTGGCCATCGCGAAGGCCAGCATCAGCAGCTGCACCAGCAGCGGCACGTTGCGCAGCAGTTCCACGTAGGCGGTGCAGATGCCGCGCACCAGCACGTGCGGCGCGAGGCGGCCGATGCCGATCAACGTGCCGAGCACCACCGCGAAGATGGCCGCCGGCACGGCTGCACGCACGGTGTTGATCAGGCCCGCAAGGAACGCGCGCCACGAGGGCTGGCTGGCATCGAAATCGAGCCAGCCTTCGCTGATCGAAAAGCCCGCGGGCTCGGTGAGGAAGTCGAAGCCCGAGCGCACGCCGCGTGCGCGCAGCACTTCGAGCGCATGGTTCCCCACCCAGACGGCGCCGGCCACGACGGCCAGCACCAGCAGGGCCTGCACGAGCCAGGCCAGCCAGGCGCCGCGGCGCGAGGCCTGGCGACTCATCGAACGGGTGGTGCGTAGATCAGGCCGCCCTTGCTCCACAGATTGTTGGAGCCGCGCGGCAGCTTGAGCACCGACTTCGGTCCGACGTTGCGCTCGAACATCTCGCCGTAGTTGCCCACGGCCTTGATGGCGCGGTACGACCAGTCCTTGTCGAGACCGAGCAGCTTGCCGAGGTCTTCACCGGCGCCGAGCAGGCGCTGCTGCGCCGGGTCCTTGCTGCCGGCCTTGAGCTGCTCGGCATTGGCTTGGGTGATGCCGAATTCCTCTGCCTCGATGAGCGCGTTGGGTACCCACTTGGCAATGGCGAACCATTCGTCGTCGCCGCGGCGCACCAGCGGCGCCAGCGGCTCCTTGGAGATCAGCTCGGGCAGGATGGTGTAGTCGTCGGGGTTCTGCGCTTCCTTGTTGCGCAGGCCCGCCAGCGCCGAGGCGTCGGTGGTGAAGGCCTGGCAGCGGCCCGAGAAGAAGGCCTTGAACGAGGCCTCGAAGCTCTCGAAGACGACGGTCTTCACCGGGATGTTCTGCGCGCGGAAGTAGTCGGAGACGTTCTTCTCGTTGGTGGTGCCCGACTGCGTGCAGATGGTGGCGTTCTTCAGCTGCTTGGCACTGGTCACCTTGAGCTTCTTGGGCACCAGGAAGCCCTGGCCGTCGTAGTAGGTGATGGTGGTGAAGTTGAAGCCCAGCGACGCGTCGCGCGTGAGCGTCCAGGTGGTGTTGCGCGCGAGGATGTCGATCTCGCCGGCCTGCAGGGCCGAGAAGCGCTGCTGCGAATTGAGCGGCACGAAGTCGACCTTCTTCGGATCGCCCAGCACGGCCGCGGCAATGGCGCGGCAGGTATCGACGTCCAGGCCCGACCAGTTGCCCTGTGTGTCGGGGGCCGAGAAACCGGCCACGCCGTTGGTCACGCCGCACTTGACGGTGCCGCGCTGCTTGACCGCGTCGAGCGTCTTGCCGGCAAAGGCCGGGGCCGCGGCGGCCAGCGCGAGAACGCAGGCGGCGGCCAGAAATGCCGGGCGCAGTCGGGTGGTTGGGTTGTTTGGTTTTTTCATGATCGGTCGGTGCTCCTCAACAGTAGGCGAAAGGCAGTGTACGGGGCGACGCGGACCGACGACAAAGAACCCCGCGTTGGATGCATATGTCGATCCGTTTGCGGGTGATCGGTTGGCGGCGCGGCGAGTTTCACTACCATACGGCCCTTTCACCACTCCTGAACAGGAATCACACCATGGTCAAGTCCGACGACACCGGCAAGCTCATCCTGCGCGTTGCGCTGGGCATCCTCATCCTGCTGCACGGCATTGCCAAGGTCGGCAAGGGCGTCGACGGCATCGGCGGCATGCTCGCGTCGCACGGCGTGCCCGCGGCGCTGGCCTACCTGGTCTACGTGGGCGAGATTTTGGCGCCGGTGCTGCTGATCGTCGGCCTGTTCACACGGCCAGCCGCGCTGGTCGTGGCGATCAACATGATCGTGGCGATCTGGCTGGCGCACCGCAAGGACCTCGGCGCGCTCAACGCGCAAGGCGGCTGGGCGCTGGAACTGCAGGGCATGTTCCTGTTCGCGGCCATCTCGCTCGCGCTCACGGGCGGCGGGCGCTTCGGGCTCAACAACAAGTAAGCGAAGAGGCGACTGGCGACTCAGTCGTCGTCCGCCGCATCGAGGCCCGGAAACAGGATCTCGGTGTAGCCGAAGCGCGAGAAATCGCGCACCCGCATCGGGTACAGCTTGCCGAACAGGTGATCGACCTCGTGCTGCACCACGCGCGCATGGAAGCCGTCGGCGATGCGGTCGATCGGGTCACCGTACAGGTCGAAGCCCGTGTAGCGGATGTGGGCGAAGCGGGGCACCACGCCGCGCAGGCCGGGGACCGACAGGCAGCCTTCCCAGCCCTCTTCCTCTTCATCTCCCAGCGACGTGATGACGGGATTGAGCAGCACGGTGCGCGGCACCGGCGGTGCGTCGGGGTAACGCGGATTGACGGTGTCGGTGCCGAAGATCACCAGTTGCAGATCAACGCCGATCTGCGGCGCCGCGAGACCGGCGCCATTGACCGCCTTCATGGTCTCGAACATGTCGCGCACCAGCAGATGCAGTTCGTCGGTGTCGAAAGCGGTGACCGGCTGCGCGGTGCGCAGCAGCCGGGGATCACCCATTTTGAGAATTTCGCGGAAGGCCATGGCGGGATTATCGCGACAGCCTTGCACGAAACTCAGTTGCACGCCGTGATCAGGGAGGCGTGGTGCCTTGCGAGTCGGGCGAGGTCCACAACCGAGCGCGACCGCGCGGCATCTGTTGCGGTTGCGACGGCGTGATTCCGGGCACGCCTCCCGCGCCGGGCCGCGGCACCACGGCGACCGGTGGACGGCCACCGCCCCAGGGCGGACGTGTCGTCGGATACGTGGGCCGCACGCCATGGTTTGGATAGCCCGGCCTTCCATAGTAAGGACGGCGGTCGTAGTAGCGGCGCCCGTTGTCGTAGTAGCCGCCACCCTGGATGTAGACCGGCGCCGGCACGACCACGGGGTCAGCGTAGTACGGATCGGAATAGCCGCCGGAGTAGTACGGATCGCCTGGAACGGCCACGCAGCCGCCCAGCAGCACGATGCCGCCGAGGGCGAGGCTGGTACCGAGAACACGAATTCTTTGCATGAGGGACTCCTTGTCGGCCTTCTGTTGTCATTCAACGTCCGCTTGTAGACCCTGTTGACTGCGCTGGTGTGAAGTCGCGTAACGGGGGGTAAAGCCCCCCGCCACCGATGCCGGCCGCTTCAGGTCTCGGGTGCCGGCGCAACCCCGTTCGCGAGGATCTCCAGCATACGCGCCTCATCGATCACCGGGACGCCGATGTCGCGCGCCTTGTCGAGCTTGCTGCCAGCCTCTTCCCCGGCCACGAGGTAGTGGGTTTTCTTGCTGACGGAGCCGGCCACCTTGGCACCGGCTGCCTCCAATTTATCCTTCGCATCGTCGCGGCTCAGCGTAGGAAGGGTGCCGGTGATGACGAAGGTCAGCCCCGCCAAAGGCTTGGGCGCGCGGGCTTCCGGCTCGTGCTCTTCCCAGGTCAGGCCACAGGCGCGCAGCTGTTCGACCACTTCTCGGTTGTGCAGCTGGTCGAAGAAGGTGCGCAGGCTTTGCGCCACCACGGGGCCGACGTCGTTCACCTCGAGCAGTTGCTCCTCGGTTGCATCCATGATCGCGTCGAGCTTGCCGAAATGCTTGGCGAGGTCCTTGGCCGTGCTCTCGCCCACGTGGCGGATGCCCAGGCCGAACAGGAAGCGCGGCAGCGTCGTCTTCTTCGAAGCTTCCAGCGAGTCGACGAGGTTCTTGGCCGACTTTTCCGCCATGCGGTCCAGGCCCGCCAGCGTGACGAAGCCGAGCTTGTACAGATCGGGCAAGGTGCGGATCAGGTTGGCATCGACCAGTTGTTCGACCAGCTTGTCGCCCAGCCCGTCGACATCGACCGCGCGCCGTGCCGCGAAATGCAGGATGGCTTCCTTGCGCTGCGCCGCGCAGAACAGGCCGCCGGTGCAGCGGTAGTCGACTTCGCCCTCCTCTCGCACGGCTTCCGAATCGCACACGGGACAGGTGTGCGGCATGGTGAAGACGGCGCCACGCTGGTCGTCGGGCTTGGCCAGGCTGTCGGGCGCAACGCCCACCACTTCGGGAATCACGTCGCCCGCGCGGCGCACGATGACCGTGTCGCCGATGCGCACGTCCTTGCGTCGCGCTTCGTCCTCGTTGTGCAGCGTGGCGTTGGTCACGGTCACGCCACCGACGAACACAGGCGCCAGCTTGGCCACAGGCGTCAGCTTGCCGGTGCGGCCCACCTGGATCTCGATGCCGACCACCTGGGTCAATTGCTCCTGCGCCGGGTACTTGTGGGCCACGGCCCAGCGCGGCTCCCGCGAAACAAAACCCAGCTGCCGCTGCAGTTCCAGGCTGTCGACCTTGTAGACGACGCCGTCGATGTCGTACGGCAGCGCATCGCGCTGGCGGCCGATGGCTTCATGGAATGCTATCAGTTCAATAGCGCCGGTCGCGCGCGCGGTCTGTGTGGCAACCGGGAAGCCCCAGGCGTGGAACTGCTGCAGCCAGTCGAATTGCGTGGCGAGTTCAGGCCCGCCTTCGCTCGCAGGCGAGACCTCGCCCAGGCCGTACGCGAAGAAGCTCAGCGGCCGCGCCGCCGCAATCGCCGGGTCGTGCTGGCGCACCGCGCCGGCCGCGGCATTGCGCGGGTTGACGAACACCTTCTCGTTCTTTTGCCCGGCGGCAATCTTCTCGCGCTGGCGCTCGTTGAGCGCGTCGAAATCGGCTCGCTTCATGTAGACCTCGCCGCGCACCTCGACCACGGGCGGCGCCGCGCCCTTGAGCTTCAGCGGAATCTCCCGGATGGTGCGGATGTTCTGCGTGACGTCTTCGCCCACCTCGCCGTCGCCGCGCGTGGCGGCCTGCACCAGCACGCCGTGCTCGTAACGCAGGCTCATGGCCAGTCCGTCGAACTTGAGTTCGCAGACGTAGGCGATCTGCGGCGCGTCTTCGGCCAGGCCCAGTTCGCGGCGCACGCGCGCATCGAAGGCGCTGGCGCCGGTGGGCGTGATGTCGGTCTCGGTGCGGATCGACAGCATCGGCACGCGGTGGCGCACCTTGGCCAGGCTGTCGAGCACGGCACCGCCCACGCGCTGCGTCGGAGAATCGGGCGTGCGCAACTCGGGAAACTCGGTTTCCAGCACCTGCAGACGCTGGAACATCCTGTCGTATTCGGCGTCGGGCAACTCGGGTTCGTCGAGCACGTAGTACAGGTGGGCGTGGCGATGCAACTGCTCGCTCAGTGCGGCGGCTTCGCGTGCCGCTTCGTCGCGCGTTGTCATGGGGTGTCCCTCGGGGAAAAAGACGGATCAGCTGAAGAGGCGTCGCGCCAGCGGCGAGCCGGCCGCGAGATCGCGTGCATCGAGCGTGTCGTACAACTGCTCGAGGTCGGTGCCGATCACGTCCATGGTTTCGTCGCGCAACAACTGGCCGTCGCTGTCGGTGACCACGCCGTCCATCTCGCGGGCGAGCGTGGCAGCGGCTTCGCGCATGCGGCGGAACGGCTCTTCGCCGCGATCGACCTGCGGCACGTCCAGGCTCAGGCTGAGTTCGCGAATCGCCGATTGCGCCGGATCGTCGGCCAGCGCGGCCTGGGTGTCGAACGAGAGCCCGAGGATCGGCGGCAGGCCGGCCTCGCTGGTCGGCAGCACCATGCGGCCGGGAATGATCCCGGCGACAAAACCCAGCCGCGCGGCGTTCTGCTGCACGTAGCCCGGGCTCCAGGCCGCATGCAGCGCACGCAGCACGAAGCCCAGTTGCGCGTCGTGCGCGCTGGCGAACTGGTCGAGCTCACGGGCACGCGCGACTTCGTCGAGCATCTCGGGAAACTCGGGTGCGCCGTTCACGGCGTCGGCAAAGGCCTGCGCCTTGACCACGAACTCGGAGTACTCGATCTCGTTGAGCGCCCCGGTGCGGTTGGCCAGCTGCACACCGACCTGGAAGGCGCGGTAGCGTTGCCCCGGTGCCGGCGGCTCCCACTGCCTGGTGAGGTCGTTCAGGCCCTCGATGGCGACCGGCTTGCTGCCGGCACGGCGCGTCGATGGCATCGCCGCAAGCGCGGCATCGCCCGAGGCCAGGCCTTCGAGCGAAATGGGCGCAATGACGTCGATCAGCGGATCGAGTCCGCCGCGGCGTTCGCCCGTGGGCACGGGCACGCCGCTGGGCGCCGGCAGGTCGGGATCGAACAGCGGCTCATGGCGGTCGCTGGCGGCCACCTGGCTCGGGTCGGCATGGAGCATCGGCTCCACGCCGCCGTCACTGCCGCCGGCCAGCGCTCGCTCGGCTTCGGCCAGGGCGACATCGACCGCGTCGGGCTGGCGCGGCGCATTGCGGCGCGACATCAGGGTGTTGTAGGCCACGACGGCCGCGAGAACGAGGCCGCCGAGGATCGCCAGGGCGAGGGTGAGATTGCTCATGCGCGCGCCTGCCCTATGCCGCTTCGACCATCGAGGCCGCCGACTCCATGTCGACCGCCACGATGCGCGACACGCCTTGCTCCTGCATGGTCACGCCGATCAGCTGTTCGGCCATTTCCATGGCGATCTTGTTGTGGCTGATGAAGAGGAACTGGGTTTCACGGCTCATGGCGCTCACGAGTTTGGCATAGCGTTCGGTATTGGCATCGTCCAGCGGCGCGTCCACTTCGTCCAGCAGGCAGAAAGGCGCCGGATTGAGCTGGAAGATGGCGAACACGAGCGCAATGGCCGTGAGCGCCTTCTCGCCGCCCGAGAGCAGGTGGATGGTCTGGTTCTTCTTGCCGGGCGGTTGCGCGAGCACCTGCACGCCGGCATCGAGGATTTCGTCGCCGGTCATCACGAGCCGCGCGTTGCCGCCGCCGAACAGCTCGGGGAACATGCGGCTGAAGTGCTCGTTGACGATCTTGAAAGTGCCGCCGAGCAGGTCGCGCGTTTCAGCGTCGATCTTGCGGATGGCGTCCTCGAGCGTGCCGATGGCTTCGTTCAGGTCGGCCGACTGCGCGTCCAGGAAGATCTTGCGCTCGCTCGCAATCGCGAGTTCGTCGAGCGCGGCGAGGTTGACGGCGCCGAGCGCGACCACCTCGCGGTTCAGGCGGTCGATTTCGCTTTGCAGGCCCGTCAGGCGCACCTTCTCGGTCTCGATCGATTGCGCGACGGCTTCGAGGTCGGCGCCGGCGTCGTCCAGCAGTTGCTGGTACTGCTCGACGCCCAGGCGCGCGGCCTGTTCCTTGAGCTGGAACTCGGTGATGCGCTGGCGCAGCGGATCGAGTTCGCGCTCAAGTTGCAACCGGCGTTCGTCGCTGGCGCGCAGCTTGAGCGTGAGATCGTCGTATTGGCTGCGGGCCGCGCCCAGGGCGGTCTCGCGCTCCAGCTTGAGCGACAGCGCATCCTGCAGGCCGGCTTGCGCAGCGGCGTCGGACAGGCGGCTCAGCTCGGCGCGGGCGCGCTCGTCTTCGTCGGTGAGCGCAACGGTCTGCTGCGCGGCGGTTTCGATGCTGCGGTTCAGTTCGCCGCGACGCGCCTCGAGCGTGCGCTGCGAGAACGTGGCTTCCTGTGCCTGCCGCTCGAGGCTGCGGTGCTGCTCGCGGCTGGCGGTGAGCGCGCGGGCGGCTTCGATGACGCGCTCATCGAGCTGCGCATGGCGCTCCTGGCTGTCGGCCAGTTGCATGTCGAGCTCTTCGAAGCGGCCTTCGGCAGCGATGCGTTTTTCTTGCAGTTCTTCGAGCTGGGCATCGACCTCGCCGAGGTCGGCGGCCAGCTGCTGGCTGCGCGCGCGGGTCTGTTCGGCGAGCTGCGTCATGCGCAGCGTCTCGACCTGCAGCTCATGGGCGCGCGACTGCGTTTCGGCGGCTTCGCGGCGCGCCGTGACAAGGCGCTGCGCGGCGTCGCCGTAAGCCGCTTCGGCACGGACCAGCGCGGTGCGCGCCTCTTCGTTGATGAGCGTCTGGGCCTTGAGCTGGCGCTCGAGGTTTTCCATTTCCTGCTGGCGGGCCAGCAGGCCGGCCTGCTCGGAATCGGGTGCGTAGAAGTTCACGCTGTGCGACGACACGGCATGGCCGCTGCGCACGTAGATCACTTCGCCGGGCTGCAGCGTGGCGCGCTGCGCCAGCGCCTCTTCGAAAGTCTCGGCCGTGAAGCAGCCATGCAGCCAGTCGTTCAGCAGCGCTTGCTGGCCGGCATCGTTCAGACGCAGCAGGCTCGACAGCTTCGGCAGCGCGCCCGCGTCCTGCGGCACGCCAGCGGCAGGCGGGCTGTAGAAGGCGAGCTTGGCGGGCGGCGCGTCGTTGCCGAAGGCTCGCACCATGTCGAGCCGGCTGACTTCGAGCGCGCCCAGGCGCTCGCGCAGCGCGGATTCGAGCGCGTTCTCCCAGCCCTGTTCGATGTGGATGCGGCTCCACAGGCCCTGCAGCCCGTCCAGGCCGTGCTTGGCCAGCCAGGGCGCGAGCTTGCCGTCGGTCTTGACCTTTTCCTGCAGCGCACGCAGCGCTTCGAGGCGGGCGGAGAACTCGGCGTGGCGCGCGCCTTCGGTGTTGACGGCCTGCTGCTTGGCGCGACGGTCGTCGTCGAGTTGCGGCACGGCCTCCTGCAGCTCCTGCAGGCGGGCGTCGGATTCGCTGGCGGCTTCCTGCGCCGCGGCCAGCTGCTCCTGCATTTCGGTCAGCCGATCCTCATCAGGCGCGGCCAGCGCGTTCTGGTCGGCGCGCAGGCGCTCGCTGCGCAAGGTGAGCTGGCGGCTCTGGTCTTCGATGTTGCGCTGGTCGGCGGCCAGCACCTGAATCTGCTGCTGCACCTGCGACACCGTGGCGCGCTGGGTGTTGGCTTCGTTCTGTGCGCGCTGCACTGCCTCTTCGAGGTCGGGCAGGCGCGCGTCGTGCTCTTCGAGCTGCGCGGCCAGCAGGATGGCCTGCTCTTCGGCATCGACGCCGGCACCGGCCAGCGTCTCGATCTCGGCCTCGGCTTCTTCGCGGCGACGGCCCCACTGGCCCATCTGTTCACGCAACTGCACCAGGCGCTGCTCGACGCGCTGGCGGCCTTCGACCACGAAGCGGATCTCGCCTTCGAGCCGACCGACTTCGGCGCTGGCTTCGTAGAGCTTGCCTTGCGCCTGGTTCACCAGGTCGCCGGCGCCGTAGTGGGCCTGGCGCACGGTTTCGAGTTCGGACTCGATGCGGCGCAGGTCCGCGGTGCGCGATTCGAGGTCATTGATGGCCTTTTCCGAATCGGCCTTGATCTTGGCCTGGTCGGCATCGCTTTCGCTGCGCTTGAGGAACCACAGCTGATGCTGCTTCTTCGTGGCCTCGCCCTGCAGCGCGTTGTAGCGCGCCGCCACTTCGGCCTGCTTCTCGAGCTTTTCGAGGTTGGCGTTGAGTTCGCGCAGGATGTCTTCGACGCGCGTGAGGTTCTCGCGGGTGTCGCCCAGGCGGTTCTCGGTTTCGCGGCGGCGCTCCTTGTACTTGGAGACACCCGCGGCTTCTTCGAGGAACAGGCGCAGCTCTTCGGGCTTGGATTCGATGATCCGGCTGATCGTGCCCTGCCCGATGATGGCGTAGGCGCGCGGCCCGAGACCCGTGCCCAGGAACACGTCCTGCACGTCGCGGCGGCGCACCGGCTGGTTGTTGATGTAGTAGCTGCTGGTGCCGTCGCGCGTGAGCACGCGGCGCACGGCGATTTCGGTGAACTGGTTCCACTGGCCGCCGGCGCGGTGGTCGGCGTTGTCGAACACGAGTTCGACGCTCGAACGGCTGGCCTGCTTGCGGGTGGTCGTGCCGTTGAAGATCACGTCCTGCATCGACTCACCGCGCAGTTCCGACGCACGCGACTCGCCGAGCACCCAGCGCACGGCATCCATGATGTTCGACTTGCCACAGCCGTTCGGCCCCACCACCCCGACCAGTTGGCCCGGCAGCAGGAAGTTGGTGGGTTCGGCGAACGACTTGAAGCCCGAGAGCTTGATGGAGTTAAGACGCACGACTTGTCGCCCTGCCTTGGCTTAGCGCCAAGGTATTGATTTGTAAGGAAAATTGCACGGACCCGCAGCTTGAAGCGGGCCGCCGCCCCAGCCGTGGATGATAACGTCAGGGCATGAGTGATTCCCTGGCTTCTCCCCTCGCGGCGCGACGCACCTGGCTCCTGGCGGGCACCGCTGCTGCCCTGCTTGCCCCCTTGGCGCTGACGGGCTGTTCGTCCTTCCGATCCACCGAGCGCGCCGAGCCCTACGGCAACCAGGAATGGCTGCAATCGGGCACCAACCGCATTGCCAACCTGTCGCTGCGCGACAACCTGCAATCGGTGCGCCGCGTGCAGACCACGCTGTACCGGCGCAACCCGCGCGAATGGCGCAAAGCGGCCGCCAGCATGGAAGAAGCCACGCAGCGCACCTGGGACGCAGTGATGCAGGGCACGCCCCTGCCCGAGCTGCGCGGTGCCACCGGCATCGACGCCATCCGCCTGGCCTTCGAAACCGGGCCGCAGGGCTACCAGGGCGACCGCGTGGCGGCGCTGGTCGTCGGCTGGGCCTCGATGCTCAAGCAGGCCAACGGCAACACCTGGGACCAGACCATGATCGACGGGGTCGACGCCGAGAACAGCTACCGCACGGCGCGCAACTTCGAGATTTCGCTCTGGCTCATTTCCTCCAAGACCGGCCCCGACGGCCAGCCACTGCTGCTGGCCACCGAGATCAGCGAGCGCGGGCGCAACCTCGTGGCCGACCGCGAGCTGTCGAAGGTGGTGGCACGGCTCGACCTGCTGGCCGCGCAGGCCGACGAAAAATACCGCCGGGCGGCCCTCGATTTCGGCCAGAACTGGGTGATGGGCGTGGTCATGCCGCTCTTCACGCTGATCCCCAAGTAGTCTTTCACATCGGAAATATGTTTCCCAAATAGGCATTTGCGGTAATATCTTTCCGTGGACAAGCAGGAACTCATCAACGCCCTCACGGCGCGACGCGGGGCCACCGGCCTCACGAACGCCGAGATCGCGCTGCGCTCGGGGCTCACCGAGCGCTCGGTGCGCAATGCCCTGAGCCTGAAGGGCAATCCGCAGCTGTCGTCGCTGCTGGCGCTGGTCGATGCGCTGGGGCTCGAACTGCAACTCGCACCCAAGGGCTTCGGCGAAGGCACCGCGGTCGATCCCGGCTACCGCCCGGTCGCCACGCGCGTCGGCCGGGCGCTGGCTGAAGCGCCCGCCGCGCCACCTTACGTGCGAGGCCGCCGCTCACTGCCATGAACGTCAAGATCCTCGAGATTTCGCTCGGCGCGCACCGCCTCGGCAAGCTGTTCCAGTACGCCGACCTGTGCCGCTTCGTGGCGGAGCCTGAGCTGATCGCCAACCCGCCGCCGGGCGTGCTCTCGCTGTCGATGGTCGCGAGCGACCCGGCAGCGCAGGCCGCGTTGTGGAGCGACGTGAAGAACCCGTTGTTCAATGCCCAGGGGGGCCAATTGCCCGGCTTCTTCCAGAACCTGCTGCCCGAAGGCGTGCTGCGCAGCCACATCGCGCAGCTGCGCGGCTGCCGCGACAACGATCACTTCGAATTGCTGGCGGCCTGCGGCGGCGACCTGCCCGGCGCCGTGGCTGCCCGCCCGGTGTCGGTGGACCGCGGCACGCTGCAGCGGCTCATCACGCAGGACCAGGACGCGCTCGAGATGTCGGTGGTCGAGCTGCCAATGCCGCAGGGCATTTCGGTCTCGGGCGTGCAACCCAAGCTGGGCCTGCGCCGCCAGGGCGGCCGCTACGTGGCGCGCGTGCGCGCCGGCGCCAGCACGCGCGTGATCGCCAAGCTGCCGGTGGCGGGCCGGCCCCACATGCCGCAACTTGAAATGCTTTCGCTGCAGATGGCCGGTGCGGCGGGCGTCGAGGTGTGCCACGCCGAACTCGCGCCGCTGTCGGCCATCGCGGCGGAGCACAGCTATGCGCTGCCGGACGAGCCCGAGTTCCTGGCCGTCACGCGCTTCGACCGCGACGGCGCGCGCCGCATCCACTTCGAGGATTTCGCTCAGGTACTCGCGGTCGATCCGATGCACAAGTACAGCGGAAGCTACCTCGACATGGCGCTCGCGATGCGCGCCTTTCCGTCGCTGGGCGAAGACGCCGTGCTCGAACTGGTGCGGCGACTCGTGGTCAACGACCTGCTGGGCAACCCGGACGCCCACCTGAAGAACTTCGGCGTGCTGTACCCCGACGGCATCGCGCCACGGTTGGCGCCGGCCTACGACATCGTGGCCTACGCGGCGCTGCAGGGCGTTGAAGGCCATGCGCTCCCACTGCTGCCGGCCCCAGTGGGCGCAGCCGCTGTGCGTCGCACCGCGATGTTCACGCCGGCCAATGTGCGCGCCTTCTGCTTCTCGGCTGGCTTGCACGAGCCGCGCATGCGACGCGTGGTCGCCGACACGACCCGCCTCGCGCGCGACCATTGGCCCGCGATGATCGACGGTTCGTCGCTGCCGGCCCCGTGGAAGAAACGGCTGCAGCAGCGCTTGCAGGCACATCCCTTGCTGCAGAGCATGAGCAAGCGGGGTCGCTAGCCACAGTGGCGCAGCAAGCGAACCCTAGAATGAATCCGCCCTCCCCCTCCCCTCAACCCATTCGAGGCAGCAACCACTCATGAGCTCCATCAATTTCATCGGCGGCGAAAAAGGCGGTGTCGGCAAATCGGTCACCGCACGCGTGCTGGCCCAGTACTTCATCGATCGCAGCCGGCCCTTCACCGGCTTCGACACCGACCGTTCGCACAGCTCCTTCACCCGCTTCTACGAGGGCTTTGCCTCGCCCGTGGTGGTCGACAGCTTCGAGGGCCTGGACACGGTGGTGAACGGCTTCGAGAGCAACCCGAAGCAGAGCGTGATCGTCGACCTCGCGGCGCAAACGCTGGCGCCGCTGTCGCGCTGGATCAAGGAATCCGACCTGTTCGACGTGTTCGAGGAAATCGACGTCACGGTCAACTTCTGGCACGTGCTGGACGATGGCAAGGACTCCACCGACCTGCTCGGCACGCTGATCGACACCTTCGGCAACCGCCCCAACTACATCGTGGTGCAGAACTACGGACGCGGCAGCGACTTCGGGATGCTGCTGGCGTCGCAGTCGCTGTCGAAGGCCAATGCGAACGGCGCGCGCGTCATTGCATTGCCGCGCCTGCACGAGGCCAGCATGCGCAAGATCGATGCGCAGAACACGAGTTTCTGGAAGGCGGTGAACGACCGCGAAGGACCGCATGCACTCGGCCTGCTGGAGCGTCAGCGCGTGAAATCATGGCTGGCGACAGCATATGCCGCGTTCGATACGCTGCCGCTCTGACCGCGGCAACGGGCGGAATCAGATCATCCCGCCGTTGACGGAAATCACCTGCCCCGTGATGTAGCCGGCCTCGTCACCGGCCAGGAACGCCGCCAGCGCCGCCACTTCCTGCGGCGTGCCGGCGCGTTTCACGGGCACCATCTGGTTGATGAGCGCAGGGTCGAACACCGCGTCGGCCATCGGCGAAGCGATGATCCCTGGCGCAATCGCGTTCACCGTCACGCCGCGCGATGCCACTTCGAGCGACAGCGCCTTGGTCGCGCTGTTCAACGCGCCCTTGGCCGCAGCGTAGTTCACCTGCCCCTTGTTCCCCGCGATGGCGGCAACGGACGAGATGTTCAGCACGCGCCCCCAGCGGGTGCGCATCATCGGCAGCAGCAGCGGCTGGGTGACGCGGAAGAAGCCGTTCAGTGAGACGTCGATCACCTTGTGCCATTGCTCGGCGCGCATGCCGGGCAGCACGGCGTCGTCGTGGACGCCCGCGTTGTTGACGAGGATCTGCACCGGCCCGCCTTCGAGGATGCGTGCGCAGCCGGCCGCACAGGCCTCGTCGCTGCGCAGATCGAACACATGGCATTCCGCCTTGCCGCCGGCCGCCGTGATCGACGCGGCCAGTTGCTCGATCGCCTCAGGCCGCGAATTCGCGTGCAGCAGTACCGTCGCGCCGTCGCGTGCAAAGCGCTCCGCCATGGCCGCTCCGAGCGCGCCGCTGGCGCCGGTGATCAGTGTGCGTTTTCCTTCGAAACTCATGACGGTGTGCCTTCCGTGTCCGCCAGCGGCGTGTTCAAGACCACCACGGCGCGGCCCTCGGCCAGCAGGCGGCCGTCGTCGGCCGCCACCGTGAATTCATACAAGACCTGCCGGTCGTCGCCGGACAGTCGCTGGGCGCGCACCTGCAATGCCCCGTCGATGTCGTCCAGCCGCGCCACCGCCAGCTTCACGTTGCGCGCGCTGGCCAGGAAGCCGGCCGACGGCGTGCTGCCCTCCGTCGCCAGCAGGCCGCCGTGCAGCGCCATCGCCTGCGCCGCGTACTCGATGGCGTTGGGTGCAAGCAGGCCGCTCTCGGTGCGCAGCGGATTGTCCGCCTGGCTGTGCGTCGTGGTGCTGCAATGGATCGACCCGGCATCCCAGCCTTCGAGGCGCTCCAGCAGGCACATGCTGCCGCTGTGCGGAATGCGCGCGGCAATGCCCGCGCGGTCGAGCGTCTGCGGTGCCGTCAAGCGACGGTCTCCAGGTCGGCCACCAGCAGCACGTTGGCGAAGGGTGTGCCTTCGCTCATCGGCATGCTCTGCACGCGGAAACCCAGGCGCTGCAGCACGGCGATCCACTCGGCCAGCGGGCGGCCCCAGGTCGGCGAGACCTTGTGGCCGCGGATGCGCGTCACGGTGCGATCGACCCATTGGCTGATCGCGAAACCGCGCGTGCTCGATGCATCGCCCACGCGCAGCAGCAGGCGCGCCTTCGGGTTGCCGCCGCGCCGCAGCGCGTCGCGCACGCGGGTCAGCACGCCTTCTTGCGCGGCGAGGTCCACGTAGTGCAGCACGTCGAGGATCACGACCAGATCGCAGTCGGGCAAGGCGGCCGAGCACATGTCGGCGCACACCAGGCGCGGCGTGGGCTTCAGGTGGCCGACCGACGCCTCGGCGCGCGCCACGTCCTTCGGCATCAGCTCGATGCCCGTGTAGTCCGCGGCGGCCGGCGTGGCGGCCCATGAGGCCGGCCAGCGCCCTTGTTGCTGCATCGTGCTCATCGATGCCAGCAGGCTCACGAAGAGGCCCTGCCCGCAGCCGATGTCGACCACGCGCCGGTGCTGCGCGTCGATCAGGCCGCGCTCGAGCAAGCCTCGGAACACCGGGTCGCGCCCGAGCTTGCCGCGTGCGAATTGCCAGGCGAAGGTGCCGCCCTTCTTGTAGGGAACGGTCGCGGCTTCGTGGAGTTCGCGCCAGGCTTGGTCGGTGGTCATCGTCGAGGGCATCACGGCGCTCATGCGGTCTTCAATCCTTCAGGCAGGGTCACGGCACGCAAGCCGTCGGTGCGCAGGCGCTGGAGCAACAAGGGCAGCACCTCGAGCAGAACGGGTTGACCCGCCGCGGTGCGCGCGGCGTTGCCGTCGTGCAGCAGCAGGATGTCGCGTGCCTGCAGGTTGCGGGCGAGGCGCGCCATCACCTTGGTGGCGTCGCCTTCGCGGGTGTCGAAACCGCGCCGCGTCCAGCTCACCAGCGAGAGGCCGAGGCGGTGCAGCACGGGTTCGAGGAACGGGTTGCGCAGGCCGGCGGGCGCACGGAAACAGGTCGGTCGCTGGCCGGTCACGTCGGTCAGGATGTCCTGTGCCCGGGTGATCTCCGCCGCGAAGCCGCGCGGGCCGAGGAAGGAGAAGTTGTGCCGATGCTGCGCCGTGTGGTTCTGGATGCTGTGGCCGCGCGCGACGATCTCGCGCGCCAGCGCCGGATGCGCCTGCACGCGCTCGGCGATGCAGAAGAAGGTGGCGCGCTGGCCGTGCGCGTCCAGCAGGTCGAGCACGCGAGGCGTGACCTCGGGCTCTGGGCCGTCGTCGATGGTGATCGCCACTTCGCGGCGGGCACTGGCCGCTTCGGGCAGGCGTGTGACGTTCGGGCCGAGCAGGTTGCTACGCGGCGTGAGGCCCGCCCCGGTGATCAGCGCATGGTTCAGCACGACCGCGCCAAGGGCCCAGGGCCATGCCCCCGGCACCAGCACGCCGGCGCCCAAGGCCGCCGCATGCACGGCCACACTGGCGCGCATGGCCGGCGGCCAGGGCCAGGACTCGGAGGCGGCGACAGGGGCGGAAGGCGACGACATGGTGGGGCCGGATTTTCCCATCAGCGCGGTCGCTGCGGGCTCGGGCCCTTGCCGGGCGCCACGTTGCGTGCGAACGCAGCCGACAGCAGCAACGCCAGCAAGGCGCCCGGCGCCACCACGCGGCCGATGGACGACAGCGCCGGAATGTCCGAGATCGCGATCAGTCCGAACGACACCACCGTCGTGAGGTTGGCCAGCATCAGCGAGGCCAGCGTGTCTTCGTCGGCACGCCCGGTCGTGCGCAGCTGGTCGAAGAACAGCGCGTAGTTCGAGCCCACGGCGACGATCAGCAACAGCCCCACAAGGTGCAGGATGCCGAGCGCGGCCTGCGCCAGGGCCATGCCGCCCAGCGTGAGCACCACCGCGAACAGCAGCGGCTGGCACACGGCCAGCAGACGGCGCCACGAACGCAGGTACACGCCCAGCAGCACCACCACTGCCAGCGCACCCAGCAGCACCTGCACGAAGGCCTCATGCAGATAGCGCTTGTAGAGGCCGCCGAGTTCGCGTCCGACGTCCACCACCTGCACCTCGGGCAGGCCGGCCAGCGCAGCTTCGAGGCGCCCCTGGTCGAAGCCCGGACCGGGATGCAGCACGACCAGCGTGGACCAGCCACCACCCGGCCGCTCGTACATCAGCGTGTTGACCACGGAACCCAGCGGACCGCCCATGAGGTCGGCGCGCTGCACGGGCGCCTGCGTGCGCGCGGCCTCCACGTCGGTCACGAAGGCGCCGAGCCGGGACGCCGGCAGCGGCAGGCCCTTGGTCGCCTCAGCCAGGTTGGCGCGCAGCGTGTCGGCATCGGGCAGGCTGGCCAGGCGCGCGGTCTGCGCCGCCACGCTCGGCAGCACGCGGGTCACCGTCTCGTAGCCGCTGAGCTCGCCCTTGTCGACCAGCGCATCGAGGCGCGCGGCCGCGGCCTCGGTGTGACGCAGCGCAGCCTGTTCGTCGTCGCCGAAGGCCACCACGAGCACGCCGCCGTCGCTGGCGCCGATGTCCTTGCGCAGCATCTCGTCGAGCTGCTGGGCCGAGCGCGGCACCGGGCTCATCGCGCTCAGGTCGGCGCGCCACAGATGGCCGCCCTGCCACAGCACCAGCGCCAGCGCCGCCACACCGAGCGCCGCCAACGGCCAGCGCAGGCGCGGCAGGCCGCGCACCAACAGGCCCGCCAGCCTCGCCATGTGCCGGCGCATGCCCATGCCGGTCGCGCCATCGGGCGCCAGCACCGGCAGCACGTAGCGCGTGGCCAACGCGGCGGACACGAGCCCCGCGATCGAGAACACCCCCAGTTGCGCCAGCCCCGGGAAGCCCGAGAACACCAGCGCCGCAAAGCCGCACACAGACGTCAGCAGGCCGAGCCTCACCGTGGGCCAATGCACCTCGCGCCAGCGCTGCCAGCCGGTGCCGGCCATGGCCGCACCGCGCGCCTGGATCAGGTAGTAGATGGCGTAGTCGACCGTCTCGCCGATCAGCGTGCTGCCGAAGCCCAGTGTGAGCCCGTGCACCGAGCCGAACACCAGGCTGACCGATGCCGTGCCGACGACCACGCCCGTGGCCACCGGCAGGAAGGCGATGACGAGCGCGCGCGGCGAGGCAAAAGCCAGCAGCAGCAGCACGCTCATCACGATGCCGCCGACCACTGCAAGATGGATGGCTTCGGTCTTGATCTTTTCGCGGCTCATCACCGAGAACACGGGCGGTCCGCTCAGCAGCAGCTTGGGAGTGGCTTCACCCATGCTGCGCACGGCGGCTTCATAGGCGGCCTGCACGCGCGCGATGGCGAGGGCCTGCGCATCCAGGTCGCCACCCGCCGCACGCGTGGTGGCGATCATGAGCGCACGCGGCGCATCGCGCGACATCCACACGCCGCCCTCGCTGCGCGGCGCGCTTGCCGGCACCAGTTCCATTGCGACGCGCTGGGTCTCGCCGGTCGGGTCGCGGTCGAGCAACGGCTTGATCGCGTTGCCAGCCGGTGTGCCGAGCATCGACAGCGTGTCGATGATGGCGTCGCGCAACCCGGCCACCGTGAACTGCCCCGGCATCACGCCGGGCGACAGCTGGTAGCGGTGCTCGAACACCCAGGTGCCGGCCTCGCTCCAGTCGCTCACGTCGCCGTTCTGCACCAGGTCGAAGAGCTTGCTGTCGCGCATCGCCTTGCCGACAGCGCGAGAGACTTCGGCGCGCTGTTCGACGCTGCCCCCCTCGAAACCCAGCATCAGCGTGCGCGAGGCGATGCCGCTTTGCAGCTGCTCGATCAGCACGCGCTGGCGCAGGTCCGGGCTCTTGGGAAGAAAAGCCGACAGGTCGGCGCCGATCTGCGTGCGCGCGATGACGACCGCGCCCAGGCCCACGACCAGCAGCCATGCCAGCAGGACGACGATGCGGCGCGACCACCCCGGCGGGCCGCCCGCCTGCGCCAGATTCACGGCGTCGCGCGCCGGGGAGCGCCGGCCGGCACCGCCGACGGCGGCGAGTTGGGCGAGATGTTCATGACCGATCGGTCGCCGCCCACGAACTCCATCTCCAACCCCAGCACCTCACCGCCGCGGCCGGTGATGCGCATGCTGCGCACCTGCGCCGCCAGCCGGCTGTCATTGGGGACCAGGTCGAGCGTCCATTGGTTGGCAACGCCCGTCACCGTGCTCTTGAAATAGCGCTGCAGCGTGGTGCCGTCGCCGGTCAGGGTGCCGCGCATGGCTTCGACCAGCCCCAGCAGCTCGGGCATGCTGTCCAGCGCCAGCGTGCGATTGCGGTTGCCGCGCGACAAGGTCAGCGTGTTGCCATCAACCGCCATCGTTTCGATGCGCGGCGAGAGCGTGCGGCGCACCAGCTTGTCGGGCGCCTCGAAGCTCAACGTGCCACTCGCGTCGAGCGGGCCTTCCAGGCCGTGCACGAAGCGTTGTTCGGTAAAGCGCGCTTCGCCGCTCTTCTGCCTGGACAGCAGGCCCATCAACTCAGGCAGGTCGAACGCCGCCCAGGCCGGCGCGGCGCAGAAAGCCACGGCGAGCACCAACACCCTGCAAAGCCAATCAAGCCGCATCTTCGAGCCAGAAATCATGAAAGTTGAACCAGTTGTACGGGTAGGCGCGGCACAGCGCCTCGAGGCGGGCCACATAGGCTTCGACGGCGCTTCGGATGCGGCGTTCACGCTCCGCGGCATCGGCGAACGGCGTGCCGAAATCGGCCAGCGGATCGAACCGGACATCGTAGCGGTCACCGCCGCCATACATGCCGGCCATGAAGAACACCTTGCGGCGCAACAGCGCCGCAAGCCGGAACGGGCCGTCGTTGAAGACCGCCGGCTGCCCCAGGAAAGGCAGCACGATGTTGTTGCCGCGCTGGTTCGCCGGCTGTTCCTCGCTGCCCGGCAGCGTGCGGTCGGCGAGCATGCCGCCGAGGCCGCCGCCATCGAGCCAGTCGCGCAGCGCGAGCATCGAATGCGGCCGTCCCAGCGAGATCACGTGCGGCCGCATCTCGGGCAGCGCGATCGCATTCAGGATGGCGGTGATGCGCTGCGCGTTGTCGGGATACATCAGCATCGCCAGCCGCATGCGGTTCTGGTGCGCCTGCTGCCTGCAGGCACCGAGCACCTCGAAGCTGCCGATGTGCGCGCCGAGCAAGAAAGCACCCCGCCCTTCGGCCGCCTCGGCCTCGACGGGTTCGTTGCCTTCGATCTTCACCTTGAACAGGTCCATGCGCCCGCGCAGAAAGTACACGCGATCGAGCACCGTCGAAGAAAACGCGTGCAGCAAGCGGTAGCCGTCGATCCAGCCCGCACGCGGACCGATGGCGCGAAACAGGTAGCGTTTGATATAGCGGCGCGGCGCCGGCGCAAACAGCAGGAAGTACAGGCTGATCGGCGGCAGCAGCAGCCGCGTGACATGGCGCCCGCACACCAGCGCCATCAGGCAGATGAAGCGCAGCGCCAGCATGTTGCTGCGCTCGGGCGCGCGCGCCCAGTCGCCCTGCTGGGCCGCCGGGCGGGCGGTCTGCCGCGCCGCTTCGTCCACGGCGCGCGTTTCGGCGTCGGTGTGCTTCATCCCGCCGACTCTGGCACAGCCGTCCAGCGGCCGGTGACAGCCACCACGCCGTCGCAGCGCACGTCGAAGCGCACGCCGCGGCCTGTGCCGGCCTCCGGCTGCAGCGCGATGGAGAGCGTACTGCCAGGGCGCACGGGCGCGAGGAACTTGGCCGCCGCGAGCGTCGGGCTCGGGCCGAGCCGCGCCGACAAGGCCGGCACGCGCCGCACGACCTCCATGACTTCGGCCAGCAGCAACGCGCCGGGCACCAGCGGCTGACCGGGGAAATGGCCGGCAAAGGCCGGATGGTCGACCGGCACCGTGTGCGCCATCTGCACCGACGTCTGGTCGTCGGCCAGCTGGGCCAGCGCAAATTCGCGCAGCGCCCGCACCGTGAGCTTGCCCGTGCCTTCACGCGGAAAGGCCTTGACCTGCACCACGCGGCGCGGCACGAACACGGGCTCCAGGCGTTGCCGCAATGCAGCAATGATGTCGGTTGCCGACAGCGTGGGCGCGACCACGAACGCGACCGGCCGCACCACGCCGTCGGCCACTTCGTCGGGCAGCCAGAAGGCGCCGTCCTCGACGCCGGCAATGCTGTTGAGGTGATAGTTCAGGTGCGCCAGCGAGCTGCGTCGGCCAGCGACGTGGATCAGGTCGTTGGCGCGGCCGAACAGCCGAAAGCGGCGCGCATCGAGCAGTTCGAGCACGTCGGCCATTGGCGTCGGTTCAGGGATGAAGTCGCCGCTGAAGATGAAGCGCTCGGGGCCATCGCCCTCCCCCGGCTCGGCGTGCACGCGGATCTCGCCGAAGGTTTCCCAAATCTCGCTGTCGGTCGTGCGGCGCGTGGCCACCTGGCCCGACTCGGTGCTGCCGTAGATTTCGAGCAGCACCCCGCCCAGCGCCTGCTCGGCCTGCGCAGCCAGTTGCGGCGACAGCGGCGCGGTGGCCGACAGGATCAGGTCGACCGGCGGCAACTCGATGCCCGACAGCAGCAGCGTCTTCAGGTGGAACGGCGTGGTCACCAGCGCGCGCGGGCGCGGCACCGAGGCCAGCGCCTTCGCGACGTCGGCCGGGAAGAACGGTCGCCCGGTTTCGAAGGCCGCGCCGCCGAGCATCGCGAGCAGCACCGACGATTCGAGCCCGTAGCTGTGCTGCACCGGTACGGTCGCGACCAGCGTGAGCCCTTCGAGCGTGGGCCGCTGCAGCACACGGCACAGCCGCTCGACCGCAACCTCGACATCGCCGACCAGCGTGCGCCAGGCTTTCGCGTGCGGCTGCGGCACCCCGGTGGAGCCCGACGTGAGCAGGCTGGCCGCATGCCGGCCGCCGTCGATGGCGGGCACCGGCGCATCGGCCGCCGGACCCGGAACGGGTTCGACCGGCAGACGCTGCATGCCGGGTGTTTCGAGCCCGATGTCGTCGGTCAGCGCAAACAGGTGCGGGCCGCCGGTTTCGGTCAGGCGTGCCAGCGTGTCGGGCCGCGCGTCGGGCGGCAGCAGGCTGGCATGGCCGCGCACCAGCGCGGCGCCCAGGCTGACGGCGAAGGCGTAGCGGTCGAGGCACAGGTTGACGGCCGGACCTTCCGCGGGCAGCACGGGCGCCAGGCGCGCGACATCGGCCAGGAACTGGCGCGTGCTGACCGGTTGGCCGCCACGCCACGCCAGCGGGGCGTCGGGGTTGCGGTCCGCGAGCAGCGGCAGAAAAGAGGAAGAAGCGGTGTCGGTCGTCACGCGGGCTGCCTGCACCTGTTTCATCGGCCGCCGGCGCCGTTGTCCACCGTCGAGGTGCCATAGAACGCGCGCACCGCATCGACGAGCCGCGTGCGTTCGAATTCGGGATGCAGGCGGTAGCGCACGAGGTGCTCGCCCACGAACAGCAGCGCCACGCTCAGTGGCGACAGCACGTTGGCCAGCAGCGACCAGGCCGAGAACGACATCGTCAGGTAGACCACGATCGATGACACGACCACCACGGCGAAGTACACCGTCCAGATCTGCGTCAGGTGCGTGGTGTACGACAGCATGTGCCCCTTCAGCGGGTGCACGCGCTGCGCGAACTGGGTGATCAGCGGTAAGCCCTTGCCGCGCAGCGTCGAGCCAAACCAGCCGCAGAGCGCGCCATTGATGCCGATGTGCTGCAGCACATACAGGCGATTGGTGTCGCCCGCCTCACCGAGAAAGACGAGCGAGAAGCCGCCGATGCCCAGCGCTGCCGCAACGGCCAGGCCCCAGCGGCCGAACCAGCTGGCGGCGCAGCCCATGGCCGCGATCCACAGCGGCCCGAGCAACACCACCACGGCCCACGGCTCGGTGGCGTGGAACAGCGTCATCCAGTGGGAGAGGCCGGCATACGTGACCCCCACCAGCAGCAGGAGGACGAGTCGCCATCGAGACATGGATCAGGTGGCGCTGCGGTGCTCGGCGACGTGGGCCGCCAGCGTACGCAGCGACTGGAAAATCTGCTGGTTGCGCTCGTCGTCCGAACGCAGCTGGAAACCGTAGCGGCGCGAAACTTCGAGCGCGACTTCGAGGATGTCGATGGAGTCGAGGCCCAGGCCTTCGCCGTACAGCGGGTCGGTGGGAACGATCTCTTCAGGCGCGACCTCGAGATTGAGCGCGTTCACGAGCAGCACAGCCAGCTCTTTTTCGATCGGCGACTGTTCGGATGCATCGCCAGTGGCGGGAATGGGGGGCTGAGCAGTCGATGACAAAAAAACCTCCTGAACTTTTTTCCTGGACGACCGTGCGGGGTCGTGAATTATAGGAGTGGCTCTTGATTAGACTGCGCGCTTCGATACGACCCGGAGCACCCCATGGCCGACCCCCTTCTGATCGCACGCCACGACACCATCGAGTGCGCCCTGCTGCCCGGCCTGGCCAACCGCCACGGCCTCATCACCGGCGCCACTGGCACCGGCAAGACCGTCTCGCTGCAGACCATTGCCGAGCAGCTGTCGAACATCGGTGTGCCGGTGTTCATGGCCGACGTCAAGGGCGACCTGACCGGCATCAGCCAGAAAGGCAGCGTCGGCGAGAAACTGGCCGCCACGCTCAAGGAACGCGGCATCGACGTGCCCGAGCCGGCCGCCTGCCCCGTCACGCTGTGGGACGTGTTCGGCGAACAAGGCCACCCGGTGCGCGCCACAGTGTCCGACATGGGCCCGCTGCTGCTGGGCCGCATGCTCGACGTGAACGAAACCCAGGCCGGCGTGCTGAACCTGGTGTTCAAGATCGCCGACGACAGCGGCATGCTGCTGCTCGACCTGAAAGACCTGCGCGCCATGCTGCAGCACGTGGGCGAGAACGCGAGCCAGTTCACCACCGAGTACGGCAACATCAGCGCCGCCAGCGTGGGGGCGATCCAGCGCGGCCTGCTGCAGATCGAGACCCAGGGTGGCGACAAGTTCTTCGGCGAGCCGATGCTCAACATCTCCGACTTCATGCAGACGGTCGGCGGCAAGGGGGTGGTGAACATCCTGGCGGCCGACAAGCTCATGAACTCGCCGCGCCTGTACGCCACCTTTTTGCTGTGGATGCTGTCGGAGCTGTTCGAGCAACTGCCCGAAATCGGCGACCCCGAGCAGCCGAAGCTGGCCTTCTTCTTCGACGAGGCCCACCTGCTGTTCAACGAGGCGCCCAAGGCGCTGGTCGAACGCATCGAGCTCGTGGTGCGGCTGGTGCGCTCCAAGGGCGTCGGCGTGTATTTCGTCACCCAAAACCCGCTCGACATTCCCGACTCGGTGCTGGCCCAACTGGGCAACCGCGTGCAGCACGCGCTGCGCGCCTTCACGCCGCGCGACCAGAAGGCCGTCAAGGCCGCCGCCAGCACCATGCGCCAGAAGCCCGGCCTCGACATCGAGACCGCCATCACCGAACTCGCCGTGGGCGAAGCGCTGGTCAGCTTCCTGGACGCCAAGGGCCGCCCGAGCGTCACCGAGCGCGTGTACGTGCTGCCGCCGGGCAGCCAGCTCGGCCCGATCACGCCCGACCAGCGCAAGGCGCTCATCGCAGGCTCGCTGGTGGCCGGCGTGTACGAGAAGACGGCCGACCGCGAATCGGCCTACGAAAAGCTCAAGGGCCGCGCCGAGAGCGCGCCCGATGCACCGGCCGCCGGCGCCAAGGGCGGGACCGCCGCGGAAGAATCGTCCGGCATGGGCGGCATGCTCAACGACATGCTCTTCGGCAGCACCGGCCCACGTGGCGGCAAGCGCGACGGCCTCGTGCAGACGATGGCCAAGTCGGCGGTTCGCACCATGGGCACGTCGGTCGGCAAGGAGATCCTGCGCGGCGTGCTGGGCGGGATCTTCGGCAGCAAGAAGCGCTGAAGGCCCGCCAGCGTTACCAGCGCAGCAGGCGCGGCCCCAGTGCCGCGCCCAGCAGCACCGGCACGGCGATCCCGCTCACGTACCAGACGGCCAGGAACGGCGCCGTGAGTTCGGCGCAGTGCAGCGCATAGACCGCGGCGCCGATGCCGCCGGCCAGCGCGCCGGCTGCGGCACCCGCCAGGGCAGGCCGCGTCGGCGCCCATCCCCGCAGCGCCACGAACGTGGCCGCGAACACGGGCAGCGCCATCAAGCCGATGCTCAACGCGCAGATGCGCCACGACTGCCCCATCAGCGACGGCATGCGCTCTTCGGCCGGCAGCGAAATCCAGGCGAACGCCGCCAGCCCCCAGATTCCGAGCACCGGCAGGACCCCGCCCCACCACGCGTGCCGCACGCGCACGCCGGGCCGCGCCAGCCGCTGCAGCGTCACGAAGGCGGCCGCCGCGATGCACAGCGGAAACAGCACCTTGACCCAGAACATCGGCCAGAACATCGCCTGCACCAGGTCGCGCCGCAGCCCGTACTCGGCGAGCAGGATCACGAAGGACAGCGGCAGCGCCGCGAGCACCGCCCACCCGATGCGCCCGCTGGCGCTGCGCCGCGGCACGGCCACGTCGCCGGTGGCCAGCAGGTCGACGAGGTCGTCCGTCTTCATGACGTCGCGCCTCCGAATTTCGCGGCCAGGGCCTTCAGGCCCCGGTGGATGCCGACCTTCACGGCCGACTCCGACATGCCCGTGAGGCTGGCGGTCTCGGCCACCGACAGGCCTTCGATCTTCACGTGCACGATCGGCAGCCGCTGGCGTTCGGGCAGGGTCTGCAGCAGTCCACCGAGGTCGCGCTTCGCATCGCTGGCGTCGGTGGCGGAATCGGCGAACACGGCCAGGTCGTCGTCCAGCGGGTCATGCAGGTCGTCGCGGACCGACTTGGCGCGCAGCAGGTCGATCATCTTGTAGCGTGCAATCGCATGCACCCAGGCCGTCAACGGCTGGTCGCTCTGGTACGTATGGCGCTGGTTGTGCATGGCGAGCAGGCATTCCTGGACAAGGTCTTCCACGTCATCGGGCCAGCCGAAGAGGCGCTTGCCCAGAAAGGCGCGCAGGTGCGCGCTGAGTCGCTGCAGGAACTCGCGGTACGCGCCGGCGTCGCCGTCGAGCCCGCGAAGGAACAGGCTGCGCAGCGCCGCTTCTGCGTCGCCCCATTCCGTTCTGCGTCCTACAGTGGTTCGTGCCATCCGGCGGGCCGGTTACAGCCGTTGTCAAAAAAGATTGCAAGCGATTGTGCCCGCCCCGGCGGGGGGCTCCGCTAAGCTGCGCCGATGCTGGCCGGACTCGTCTCGCACCCCTGGGCCTACCCGGCGCTGGAAGCGGTGCACATCGTGGGCATTGCGCTGCTGTTCGGCGGCCTGCTGGTGTTCGAGCTGCGCGCGCTCGGCCTGGGCCGCGAGTTGCCGGCGCCGCTGCTGGCCCGCCTCACGCTGCGGCCGGCCCTCGTCGGTTTCGGACTGTGCGCCGTCACCGGACTCACCATGTTCTCCGGCCAGCCCGACGAACTGCTGGCGAACAACGCCTTCCGCGTCAAACTGGGCCTGATCGCACTGGCCGGCGCCAATGCGGCGCTCTTTCAATTGCGTGGCGGCGCCGCCGCCATCGACCGCTTCGGCCAGGCGCAATGCCTTCTTTCGCTGGGGTTTTGGCTCGCTGTCATCATCTGCGGGCGCTGGATTGCCTATGTCTGACCAAGGAGAACGCGATGCTGCATCGACGCATGTTCGTGGCCGGTTCGATTGGCCTGGTCCTGCCCGCCTGGGCCCACCACGGCTGGAGCAGTTTTGACCAGGAGCGCCCGCTGTACCTGGAAGGCCGCGCCACCAAGGTGAGCTGGCGCAATCCGCACGGCGAGCTGGAGATCGAGCTGCCCGAAAACCCCGCGCTGCCGCCCGACCTGAAGCAGCGCGCGTTGCCCAGGCAGAGCGCGTCGGTGGACGGCGCCGCGCTGCTGGCGAAGGCGCAACTGCCGACGCGGCGCG
Source organism: Variovorax sp. Root473 (assembly GCF_001426505.1). Taxonomy (GTDB): domain Bacteria; phylum Pseudomonadota; class Gammaproteobacteria; order Burkholderiales; family Burkholderiaceae_C; genus Variovorax. Next base: position 1,364,372 of record NZ_LMEV01000017.1, on the reverse strand, counting down.
ATCGCAAGTGGCAGGTCGAACTGGCTCCGCTCACGCGGCTGCAGGCCTGGAGCGTCGAGGAGATCAAGCCCGGCACGCCGGTCGCGGTGCTCGGCTTCACTTTCACCGGCGAAAAAGGCGACGCGGTGTTGCGCGCCGAGTACCTGTTCGTGCACGGCAAGACCTACGGCCTGCGCTCGTCGCCCACCTGAACGCCAGTGCGCGAAAGTGCGGCCAGGCCGCGCGAGCCCTCGCTTGCCAGCCGCACAAGTGCTCGGTACATTGCATTTTTTGAGGGCTCCCAATGTCCGTAGATAGCACCGCGATCCCTTCCGCATTGCCGGCTGGCCCGGCACCCCACCCTGCGCTGCATCCCTCCACGTCGACAGGCCACATCCGCCTGACCTCGCATGCCGGCGGTTTCGGCGCCCTGCCCATCCAGTGGGGCGCGACCACCGCCACCGAGCGCGGGCCCGTGGTCGGCACCACCACCAAGCGCGCGCACCGCAACGTCATCGGCACGCACAGCGGCTCGTACAGCGTGTACCGCGCGCTCGCCGTGGCGGCCGGCGCCCTGAAGCGCGAGCACAAGGCCGACCTCACCAACACCGCGCCCACCGATGTCATCGGCCCCTATCCGCAATGGAGCGAGCCCGGGCGCATCGTCTCGCTCGACCCCTGGGGTGCGCTGGTGGCCGATGTGTTCTCCACCGAACTCGCGGCCGGCTACGACATCCGCCCGACCATCGCAATCACCAAGGCGCATGTGATCCTGCCCGAGGTGATCGAGGCGCTGCAAAGCGGCCGCCTCAAGGCCGACGGCCACTTCCTCACCACGGGCGGCGCGGCCATGGTGACCAAGGCGGCCATCGAACCCGTGTGGTACCTGCCCGAGGTGGCGCGCCGCTTCGGCTGCTCCGAGACCGACCTGCGCCGCACGCTCTTCGAGGAAACCGGCGGCATGTACCCCGAGCTGGTCACGCGCTCCGACCTGGAGGTGTTCCTGCCACCCATCGGCGGGCAGACGCTCTACATCTTCGGCAACCCGCGCGACCTGGCCAATCGCGACGTCGAACTTACCGCCCGCATCCACGACGAGTGCAACGGCTCCGACGTGTTCGGCTCCGACATCTGCACCTGCCGCCCCTACCTCACGCACGCCATCGAGGAATGCATCCAGGGCGCCCAGCGCGGCGGCGTGGGCCTCATCGCCTACTCGCGCAAGGAAGGCCGCGCGCTCGGCGAAGTGACCAAGTTCCTCGTCTACAACGCCCGCAAGCGCCAGGTCGGCGGCGACACGGCCGACCAGTATTTCGCGCGCACCGAGTGCGTGGCCGGCGTGCAGGACATGCGTTTCCAGGAGCTGATGCCCGACGTCTTCCACTGGCTGGGCATCAAGAAGATCCACCGCCTCGTGTCGATGAGCAACATGAAGTTCGACGCGATCACCGGCTCGGGCATCGAGATCGGCGAGCGCGTGAACATTCCCGACGCACTGATCCCGGCCGACGCCCGCGTCGAGATGGACGCCAAGATGGCGGCCGGCTACTTCACCCCCGGCCCCGTGCCGGACGCAGAGGAACTGAAAAAGGCCAAGGGCCGGGGACTGAGCGAATGAGCCGAAGCACCGACGACATCCACCTGCCCGCCGACGGTTCCGGCAGCCTGCGCCCCGGCGGCGCGGGCGATGTCGATCCGTCGATTGAGTTCGCGCCCGACACCGCCCACCCGGCCGGCGCCGCCAGCCTGCTGCGCACCACCGCCGCCATCCGCCAGCGCGCCGGCGCCCTGCTGGCGCGCGCGCGGCGCGACGAATCGCAGTGGTTCCGCATCGGCAGCGACGACGCGCTCGAAGACGCGGCGCGCACCGTGGCCGAGGTCACGCGCGAGCGCTACCCCTGGGACACCATCCCGTACCACAGCCGCTGGCGCCACTTCGAGGCCGGCGGCGTCGACCGCCGCCAGCAACTCGACGCGCTGCTCGGCAAGGGCATCGACGCCCGCCAGCGCGCCCGCGCCCACATCGACCTCGTGCTCGTGAGCGTGCTGCTCGACGCGGGTGCCGGCCCCACCTGGCACTACACCGAATCGGCCACCGGCCAGCGCTTCACACGCTCCGAAGGCCTGGGCGTGGCGTGCTTCCATGCGTTCACGAGCGGGCTTTTCTCGTCCGACCCCGACCATCCGCTGCAGGTCGACGCGGCGGGCCTGCGTGGCCTCGTGACCGACCGGCTGGGCGACGCCTTCCAGGTGAGCGACGTCAATCCGCTGGTCGGCCTGGCCGGGCGCGCCGTGCTGCTGCGCCGGCTCGGCGAAGCGATGAGCGAGCAGCCCGAGACCTTCGGCGATGACGGCCGGCCCGCCGGAATGTTCGACGCGCTCGTGGCGCCCTTCGGCGCTGCCTCGCCGCCCACGGCCGAGATCACCGCACACCAGATCCTGTCGCTGCTGCTCGAGACCCTCTCGCACATCTGGCCCGCGGCCAATGCCATCGACAGCCTGGCAGCCGATGGCAGCGACAAACTGGGCGGCACCGGCGACCCGGCTTTTGCGCTGGGCGACTGCTGGCGCCACAGCGCCGTGCGCGGCCCCGGGCTCACCAATGGCTGGATGCCGTTCCACAAGCTGTCACAGTGGCTCACGTATTCGCTGCTCGAACCTTTCGAGTGGGCCGGGGTGAAGGTGCGCCAGCTCGACGCGCTCACCGCCCTGCCCGAGTACCGCAACGGCGGCCTGCTGATCGACAGCGGCGTGATCGTGCCGCGCGAGGCGGCGTTTCTCACCCGCCGCTGGAAAGCAGGCGACGAATTCATCGTCGAATGGCGCGCCCTCACCGTGGCGCTGCTCGACGAGATCGCGCCGCGCGTGCGCAAGGTGCTCGACCGCACCGAGGAAGAACTGCCCCTGGCCTGCGTGCTCGAAGGCGGCACCTGGGCCGCGGGCCGGGTGCTGGCACAGCGCTTGCGAGACGGTGCACCACCGCTGCTGATCGAGAGCGACGGCACCGTCTTCTAGGCTTTCAGTCTTTTAGACTCTCCTGTTTTTCCGCAACGGCACACCAAAAGAAGACTCCAATGAGCAACGTCCACCTCGTCGACCACCCCCTCGTCCAGCACAAGCTCACGCTGATGCGCCGCAAGGACGCCTCCACCAACAGCTTCCGCCGGCTCCTGAACGAAATCAGCATGCTGATGGCCTACGAGGTCACGCGCGACATGCCGATGCAGGACATCGAGGTCGAGACCCCGCTGGAGACCATGCAGGCCAAGGTCATCGACGGCAAGAAGGTGGTGCTGGTGTCGATCCTGCGCGCCGGCACCGGCATCCTGGACGGCATGCTCACGGTGGTGCCGGGCGCACGCGTCGGCCACATCGGCCTGTACCGCGACCCCAAGACGCTCACGGCCGTCGAGTACTACTTCAAGATGCCCGGCGAGATGGACAGCCGCGACGTGATCGTGGTCGACCCCATGCTGGCCACCGGCAACTCGGCCGTGGCCGCGGTCGAGCGCCTGAAGGAACTCAACCCCAAGTCGATCAAGTTCGTCTGCCTGCTGACATGCCCCGAAGGCATCAAGACGATGCAGGCCGCGCACCCGGACGTGCCAATCTACACCGCCGCCATCGACCGCGAGCTGGACAGCCACGGCTACATCCTGCCGGGCCTGGGCGACGCCGGCGACCGCATCTTCGGCACGAAGTAGGCTCGCCCCCAGGCTTCGCGCACTTCGTGTCGCTTCGCCAACCCCCTACCGGGGGCAACACCTGAGGCCCGGCGGAGCCGGTTCCTCGGTGTTTGCTGGAAGGGAGCCCGCCGCGAGGGCGGGCTCTGTTGGTGGGCATGGGGATTGCAGCGCTGGTTTCTTTCATTTCAATCGAGGAGAAGACCGTGACAGCACGCCGTCAGTTGATCGTTCGTTCCATCGCCGTTGCCGCAGCGCTTGCGGCGGGCGCCCCGGGCCTTGCGCTCGCGCAGGCCAAGCTCAAGGTGGCGGCCGTGTACACGGTGCCGTTCGAGCAGCAATGGGTGGGCCGCATCCACAAGGCGCTGAAGGCGGCCGAGGCGCGTGGGGAGATCGAATACAAGGCGACCGAGAACGTGAGCAATGCCGACTACGAGCGCGTGATGCGCGAGTACGCCACGGGCGGCAACCAGCTGATCCTGGGCGAGGTATTCGGCGTGGAAGCGGCGGCGCGCAAGGTCGCGAAAGACTTTCCCAAGGTGGCGTTCCTCATGGGCTCGTCGCTGAAGCCGCAGGCGCCGAACTTCTCGGTGTTCGACAACTACATCCAGGAGCCGGCCTACCTCAGCGGCATGGTCGCGGGCGGGATGACCAAGAGCAACCGCATCGGCATGGTCGGCGGTTTCCCGATTCCCGAAGTCAATCGCCTCATGAACGCCTTCATGGCGGGCGCGAAGGAAACGAACCCGAAGGTGGAGTTCAGCGTGAGCTTCATCAACAGCTGGTTCGACCCGCCGAAGGCCAAGGAAGCGGCCTTCGCGATGATCGACAAGGGCGCCGACATCATGTACGCCGAGCGCTTCGGCGTGTCGGACGCGGCCAAGGAAAAGGGCAAGCTCGCCATCGGCAACGTGATCGACACGCAGGCCCAGTACCCCGACACGGTGGTGGCCTCGGCGCTGTGGAACTTCGAGCCCTCGGCCGACCGCGCCATCAAGCTCGTGAAGGAAGGCAAGTTCGCCGCCGAAGACTACGGCGTGTACTCGCACATGAAGCACAAGGGCTCCGAGCTGGCGCCGCTGGGCACCTTCGAGAAGAAGGTGCCGGCCGACGTCGTGGCCAAGGTGAAGGCCAAGCAGGCCGACATCCTGGCCGGCAAGTTCACCGTGAAGGTGGACGACGCCCAGCCGAAGTCCACCGCCAAGTAAAACAGGCAAGCGAGCAGACCCGAACCCATGAAGCGTGCGCGATGGCAGACCGCAATCCATGGCGTGGCCATCGCGGCGCTGGCCGCCGGGCTCGCCGCCTGTCAACCTGAGCCGGCGGCCACGGCCCCGGCGGCCGAGGTGCCCGGATCGGCCGCCTCGGCACCCGCTGCCGTTGCACCGCCGGTGGTCGCGGCACCGGTCGGCATTCCGGCCGCACTGCAGGCGCGCGCCGACGCCCTGCTCGCCGCACACCGCCAGATGATCGTGCTCATGACCGGCGAGCGCGCGCTCGACGCGGCCGAGAAGCGCGCCGTCAGCGCGGTCGGGCAACAGCTGTTTCACGAGATGCAGGAGCGCCAGCAGGCGCTGATCGCGCAGGCCGCCGACATGACGGACCCCGCCGCTGTGGCGGGCCTGAACGCGTTGCTCGACCGCATCGAGAGCGAGCCCAGCTGGTTCGACGCCGACCGGCTGGCGTTCAAGGAGTTCCTGGGCGAGCTGAGCACGCGCTACAGCCAGGCGCAGTCGCTGTCCGGGCTCAAGCTCGGCCGCCGCGCCAGTGAAGACCTGGCTGTGCTCGCCGAGATCGAGCAGGCCTACGACCGCGAGCTGAAAGACGTGTTCGGCCGCTTCGCGCAGCGCGGCATCGAGCCCAAGCGCGAAAAGTGGGCCGACTACGTGGCCAAGCTGCAGGGCCTGTACTCGCGCGAGCAGATCCTGAAAGACTTCGGCGCCATCGTTCCCTACACGCAGCCCCCGGGCGGCGCCAGGGAAAAGGACAGCGCGGACGCACGCGAGATCTTCGGCACCTCGCTGCCCGCCAAGACCGTGGTCCTGACCTTCGACGACGGCCCGCACGCCAGGCACACCGACGAGATCCTGGAGATATTGAAGCGCTACGACGCGCCCGCCATCTTCTTCCAGCTCGGGCGCAACCTGGGCAAGCTCGACGCGCAGGGCAAGGCCCACCTCAGCGCCAACGGCGCAGCGGCCAAGCGCGTGCTGGCCGCCGGCCATGTGCTTGCCAACCACAGCTTCAGCCACGGCATGATGGCCAAGATGACCGACGACGCAGTGCGCATCGAAGCCACCGAGACCGAAACGCTGCTCGACGCCACCGGCCGGCCGCAGTCCACCCTCTTTCGCTTTCCGTACGGCGCGCGCAACGAGGCCAAGCTGAGCTCGGTCGAGGCGCTCAAGCTGCGCTCGATGATGTGGACCGTCGACTCGATGGACTGGGCCGACCCGGTGCCCAAGTCGATCGCCGACCGCGTGCTGGCCGAGGTCGACAAGGCCAAGCGCGGCGTCATCCTGTTCCACGACATCCAGGGCCGCACCGTGCAGGCCCTGCCCACGGTGCTCGACCAGCTGGTGGCCGACGGCTACCGCTTCGCCACCTGGCGCGACGGCAAGTTCGTCGTCAGCGCATCGAAAAAGGCGGCGCCCGACGACGGCGTGGCCGCCACCTCGGGCGACACGCTCTACCGCGAAAGCCACGCGCTGGTGATCGGCATCGACAAGTACGCCCAATGGCCCGGCCTGCACCACGCCGTGCCCGACGCCAAGGCCATGGAGCAGCTGCTCGTGACGCGCTTCGGCTTCAAGCCCGAGCAGATCACGGCGCTGTACGACGAGCAGGCCACGCGCGCCAACATCCTGCGCGCGCTGAACGAAAAGCTGACCGACGGCAAGCGCGTGAAGCGCGACGACCGCGTGCTGGTGTTCTTTGCCGGCCATGGCAGCACCCGCAAGCTCGCGAGCGGGCGCGACGTCGGCTACATCGTGCCGGTCGATGCCACGCTGGACAACCTGCCGTCCGACGCCATCTCGATGCCGCAATTGCAAGAGGTGGCCGAGGCGCTGTCGGCCAAGCACGTGCTGTTCCTCGTGGACGCCTGCTACTCGGGCCTGGGCCTCACGCGCGGCGGCGCGTCGCAGGGCAACAAGAACTTCCTGACCGACAACGCGCGCCGCATCGGCCGCCAGATGCTCACCGCCGGCGGCGCCGACCAGCAGGTGGCCGACGACGGTCCCGGCGGCCACTCGGTCTTCACCTGGACGATGCTGCAGGCGCTGTCGGGCAAGGCCGACATGAACGGCGACAGCGTCATCACCGGCACCGAACTCGCGGCCTACGTGGCACCGGCCGTCTCGGCCATCGCGCGGCAGACGCCGGCCTTCGGCAGCCTGCCGGGCTCGGAAGGCGGCGAGTTCGTGTTCGCGCTGCCCGTCGAGCGCGAAGGCCTCAGCGGCGACAGCCTGCAGCTCGACGCCGCCGCCAGCCAGGTCAACAAGCGCATCGACCAGGCCAACGAGCAGGCCGTGCATGCGGCGGCAACACCCAAGGCGGCCAAGGCCGGCCCGGCCGCCGTCGAAGTGGTGGTGAAGAACCTCGAAGGCGCCGACACCAGGCTGACCATGCCGGCCGCCGCGCCGCTCACGCCGCGCGTGGCGGCCCAGCGCGCCAACGACCGCGGCCTGCAGCTGTACCGCGAGCGCCGCTACGACGAGGCCGAAGCCGCCTTCACCGAGGCGCTGAAGCTGCAGCCGCGCTTTGCGCTGGCGGCCAACAACCTGGGCTTCGTGTACTTCAAGCGCGGCAAGCCGGTCGAGGCCGCGCGCTGGTTCGAGCAGGCCATCGACATGGACGGCAGCCGCGCCCTCGCCTACCTGAACCTGGGCGATGCCTACCTGCAGGCCGGCAACGACGCCAAGGCGCTCGCCGCCTACACCACCTTCGTCGGCCTGGCACCGAAGCACGCGCGCGTCGCCGCGCTGCAGGCCTGGATCGCCACGCCCGACGCCGAACACCGCCCCCCACTCCCGCCCACCAACTCATGACGACCATGACGAACACCTCTTCGCTTCTCCAGCGCCTGCGCGCCCCGGTCCTGGCCGCTGCGCTCGGCCTCGTGCTGACGGGCTGCGTCGGCGTCTACAAGTCGTCGGACGTCGTCAGCATCAACAGCAGCACGCGGCTGGACGACACGCCGCGCCTGGCCGTGATCTCGGCCTTCGAGCCTGAGCTCAAGCTGCTGCTGACGCGCGTGCAAGGCCCTAGAAAACACAGCGTGAACGGCGTCGAGTTCACCACCGGCACGCTCGAAGGCAAGCCCGTGGTGCTGTTCCTCTCGGGCATCAGCATGACGAACGCGACCATGAACACGCAGCTCGTGCTCAACCGCTTTCGCATCAGCGGCATCGTGTTCAGCGGCATCGCGGGCGGCGTGAACCCGTCGCTGCATGTGGGCGACGTGACGGTGCCGGCCCAGTGGGGCCAGTACCTCGAAGTGCTCATGGCGCGCGAAACCGCGCCCGGCAAGTACAGCGCACCGCCCTTCATCACCGACGCCACGCTGCCCAACTTCGGCATGAACTTCCCTCGCCCCGTCGAGGTGCGCTCGGCCGCCAGGCCGGGCATCGAACGCAAGTTCTGGTTCGCGGCCGATCCGAAGATGCTCGAGGTGGCGCGCAGCATCCGCAACGTCGAGCTGGCCAACTGCGGCGCCGGCAAGTGCCTGCCGCGCAAGCCGCAGCTGGTGGTGGGCGGCAACGGCGTGTCGGGCCAGGCCTTCATGGACAACAAGGCCTACCGCGAATACACCTACAAGACCTTCCAGGCCAACGTGCTCGACATGGAAACCGCCGCCGTGGGCATGGTCGCCTACAGCAACGGCGTGCCCTACATCGCCTTCCGCTCGCTCAGCGACCTCGCGGGTGGCGGCGACGGCGAGAACGAGATGGGCACCTTCATGAGCATCGCGGCCGACAACTCGGCCAAGGTCATGCTGGCCTTCCTGGCCGCGTGGAAGTGACGGTGGCGCTCGGGCGCCTGCCTCGTCTTGTGTTGCTGCCGGGCATGGACGGCACCGGCGATCTCTTCGCGCCATTGGCGCAGGCCCTGGGGCCGCAGGCCGCCATCGACGTCGTGCGCTACCCGGGCCGCGAGGTGCTGGGTTACGGCGAGCTCGAGGCGCTGGTGCGCGCTCAACTGCCGACGCAGCAGCCTTTCGTTCTGCTCGGCGAATCGTTTTCCGGGCCACTGGCCATTTCGATCGCGGCCTTGCGCCCGCCGGGGCTGCAAGGCCTCATCCTGTGCTGCAGCTTCGCGCGCCGGCCAGCGCCCGGCCTGGCGCTGATGCGCGCGGGCTTGCTCGACCTGTCGATGCGCCTGCTGCATTCGAAGCTCATGCGCGCGCCGATGCGGCACCTGCTGCTGGGCGGATCGGCGTCGCCGCACCTGTCGGACATGCTCCAGGCGTCGCTCAAGCAGGTGTCGGTCGCCGTGATGACCCACCGCATGAAGGAAGTGCAGCGCGTCGACGTGCGCGACAAACTGCCGTTGGTGCGTGTGCCGGCGATGTACCTGCAGGCGCTGCAGGACCGCGTGGTGCCGCGCCGCGCAGTGGCCGCCCTCCAGCGCGGGTTGTCGGCATTGCACCTGGTGCAGCTCGACGGCCCCCACGGCCTGCTGCAGGCCTCGCCCGCCGCGTCCGCCCGGGCCATCGAGAATTTCTGCCGCGACCTGCCGTCGCCACCTGTCTGCCCATGAACCCCACCGTGCTCCGCCTCCAGGGCATCACCAAGCGCTTCGGCCCGCTCGTGGCCAACGACGCCATCTCCCTCGACCTGCAGGCCGGCGAAGTGCTCGCGCTGCTCGGCGAGAACGGCGCCGGCAAGTCGACGCTGATGTCGATCCTGTTCGGCCACTACGTCGCCGACGAAGGCCGCATCGAAGTGTTCGGCTCGCCCCTACCGCCCGGCAACCCCAAGGCCGCGCTGGCCGCCGGCGTGGGCATGGTGCACCAGCACTTCACGCTGGCCGACAACCTCAGCGTGCTCGACAACGTGACGATGGGCACCGAGCCGCTGTGGCGCCCGGTCTCCCGCCGTGCGGCGGCCCGTGCGCGGTTGCTCGAGGTGGCGCAGCGCTTCGGCCTGCCGGTGCAACCCGACGCGACCATCGGCAGCCTCTCGGTCGGCGAGCGCCAGCGCGTGGAAATCCTCAAGGCGCTGTACCGCGGCGCGCGCATCCTGATCCTCGACGAACCGACGGCCGTGCTCACGCCGCAGGAGAGCGAAGCGCTGTTCGCCACGCTCGCGCAGATGGTGGCGCAGGGCCTGTCGGTCATCTTCATCAGCCACAAGCTCGGCGAGGTGCTGCGCGTGTCGCAGCGCATCGCGGTGCTGCGCGGCGGCAAGCTGGTCGCCGAGGCGCGCACGGCCGACACCACGCAGGCGCAGCTCGCGCTGTGGATGGTCGGCCATGCGGTCGAGGCGCCGCAGCGCCGGCCTGCGAAGTCGGTGGGCGATGCGGTCTGCGTGCTCGACCACGTGAGCACCGCATCGACCAAAGACGGCGGACAGGACCGCCTGCGCGAGGTGTCGCTCACGCTGCGCGCGGGCGAAATCACCGCCATCGCCGGCGTCTCCGGCAACGGCCAGGTCGCGCTGGCCGAGCTGCTCAGCGGCACGCGCCGCGCCGTCTCCGGCACCGCGCAGTTCATGGGCCGCGCGCTGCCGCCCTCGCCCGCCCGGCTGGTGCAGCGCGGCGTGGCGCGCATCCCCGAAGACCGGCACGCGGTCGGCGTGGTCGACGACCTGCCGGTGTGGGAGAACGCCGTGTCCGAGCGGCTGCGCAGCCCTGTCTTTTCGCGCTGGTCGTTCATCGTCCGGCGTGCCGCCGCGCGGCTGCACGCCCGGCGCATCGAGAAAGCCTTCGATGTGCGCGGTGCCGGCCTGATGTCGCCGGCCCGTTCGCTCTCGGGCGGGAACATGCAGAAACTGATCCTGGGGCGGGCGCTGCTGGCGCCCGAGCAAGTGGAACAAGACACCGACAACAAGAAATACCCGAACCGCGCACCGCGCCTCGCCGCCGGGCCGCCCCAAGGCGAAGCAGCCCCCTCGGGGGGCAGCGAACCACGCGCAGCGGGGAGCGTGGGGGTGCCGTTCCTCATCGTCGCGCACCAGCCGACCTGGGGCCTGGACATCGGCGCCGTCGCCTACGTGCAGCAGCAGCTCATTGCCGCACGCGACGCCGGCGCGGCAGTGCTCGTCATTTCCGACGACCTCGACGAGGTGCTCGCGCTCGGCGACCGCGTGGCCGTGATGCACGGCGGCCACCTCGGCGAAGCGCGCCCGGCCGCGGCCTGGACGCGCGAAGCCATCGGCCTGGCGATGGCCGGCGCCACGGCGCCGCAACGCCCGGGAGCCGCCGCATGATGCGCCTCGAACGACGCCACGAAAGCTCGCGCGCCGCGCTGGTGCTGGCCCCCATCGGCGCGGTCGTGTTCACGCTGCTGGTGAGCGCGCTGCTCGTGCGCTGGGCCGGCGCGCCGGTCGGGCGCACCTATGCGCTGCTGCTGCAGGGCGGCTTCGGCTCGGTGTTCGCATGGAGCGAGACGCTGACGCGGGCCATCCCGCTCATCCTCACCGGCCTGGCCGCGACGGTCGCGTTCAAGGCGCGGCTCTTCAACATCGGCGCCGAGGGGCAGCTGTTCGCGGGCGCACTCGCTGCCGTGGCCGTGGGTGGCATGCACGGCGGTACGGGCTTCGAACTCTCGCCCTGGCTGCTGTTCCCACTGATGATGCTGGCCGCAGCGGTGGCGGGCGCGCTGATGCTGCTGGGCCCGGCGCTCATGAAGAACAAGCTCGGCGTCGACGAGGTCGTGACCACGCTGCTCATCAACTTCATCGTGCTGCTCGGCGTGTCGGCGCTGCTCGACGGGCCGATGAAAGATCCGACGGCCATGGGCTGGCCGCAGAGCGTGTCGCTGCAGCCTGACCTCGAACTCGGCAAGCTCATCGCGCAGACGCGCGTGCACACCGGGCTGCTGTGGGCCGTGTCGCTCGCGGTGTGCGTGTGGGCGATCTTCAAGTACACGGTGCTGGGCTTCGACATCCGCGCGGTGGGCGCCAATGCGCGCGCCGCCGCCTTCGCCGGCGTGCCGGTGACGCGCACGGTGGTCATGGTGGCGCTGCTCTCGGGCGCGCTGGCCGGGCTGGCCGGGGCCATCGAGGTGGCGGGCCGCACCAGCTACGTCACGCTCGACATGTCGCCGGGCTATGGCTACACCGGCATCGTGATCGCGATGCTCGCCGGCCTGCACCCGCTGGGCGTGATCGCCGCCGGCGTGTTCGTGGCCGGCGTGCTCGTCGGGGCCGACACCATGAGCCGCGCCGTCGGCGTGCCGACCTACATCGCCGACGTGATCGTCGCGGCCTCGCTGATCGCGGTGCTGGTGGCCACGCTGCTCACGCAGTACCGCGTGCGGGTGACGAAATGACCGACCTGCTCGACATTCTTTCCAACCCCGCCTTCTGGGTCGCGGTGCTGCGCATCGCCACGCCGCTCATTTTGGGCACGCTGGGCGTGCTGCTGTGCGAACGGGCGGGCGTGCTCAACCTCGGCATCGAAGGGATCATGGTCGCGGGCGCCTTCACCGGCTGGCTCGCGGTGTACGCCGGCGCGCCGCTGTGGGCCGGGGTCGGCGTGGCCGCGCTCACGGGCATGGGGTTCGGATTGCTGCACGCCTTTTTGACCGTCGGCCTCGCGCTGTCGCAGCACGTCTCGGGGCTGGGCATCACGCTGCTGGCGACGGCGCTGAGCTACTTCGGCTACCGCGTCAGCTTTCCCAAGGTGAATACGCCGCCGACCATCACGCCCTTCGCGCCGATGGACTGGCTGCCCGTGCCCATCCTCGGCGCGCAGACCGCGCTCACGCTGTTCGCGCTGCTGCTGGTGCCGGCCGTGGCCTGGGTGCTGTACCGCACGCCGCTCGGCCTGGCGCTGCGCATGGTGGGCGAGAACCCGCAGGCGGCCGAGAGCCAGGGCGTGTCGGTCGCGGCCACGCGCACCGGCGCCATCGTGGCGGGCTCGGCGCTGATGGGCGTGGCGGGCGCGTTCCTCACGCTGTCGGCCTTCAACGCCTTCTTCTTCAACATGGTGAACGGGCGCGGCTGGATCTGCGTGGCGCTGGTGGTGTTCGCCTCGTGGCGGCCCGGCAAGGCCCTGCTCGGCGCGCTGCTGTTTGCGTTCTTCGACGCGCTGCAGCTGCGACTGCAACAATCGGGCGATGCCGTGCTGCCTTACCAGCTGTACCTGATGCTGCCCTACCTGCTGTCGATCCTGGCGCTGGTGCTGGTGGCGCGCAAGGCCAGCTATCCGCAGGCGCTGATGAAACCCTACCGCAAGGGAGAACGCTGACATGCCGATGACGCGGCCCCGCCTCCGTCGCCTGCTGGCCACCGCGCTGCTCGCCCTGGCCGGCAGCCGCGCCCATGCACTCGGCGCCGACTACGGCCCCGAGCGCTTCGCCACCCACGACGCCGTCACCTGGGTGCAGACCTGCGGCACCTGGGGCCCCGACCACCACGGCACCTACCGCGTGATCCACGCCGAGGCCTTCGCGCAGTCGTTCCTCTACGTGCAGTGGATGGTGCGCGGCGAGGCCAACCGCAGCTACAGCCTGTACGCCGTGCACACGACCGCCATCGCCGAGCTCGACAACGACCACGCGGAAATCTCCCTGAGCGAACTCACCTGCCGCGCCACGCCGCGCGGCATCGTGGTGACGGCCAAGGCCGACTCGGGCCACGACGACAAGCTGCGCCGCGTGACCATCGAGGTCGGGCCGGCCGCAGGGCAATACCGCTTCCGCGCGCAGCGCACGCGCTGAGCGCCCCTCAAAAAAGACACCCCACCGATGCTCGACCTCCTCATCACCCACGCCACCCTCCCCGACGGCCGCACCGGCATGTCGGTTGCCGTGCAGGACGGCCGCATCGCCGAGGTCACGCCCGGCCTGGCCGCGCCCGCGCACGAAACGCTCGACGCCCAGGGCCTGCTGCTCGCGCCGCATTTCGTCGACCCGCACTTTCACATGGACGCCACGCTGAGCTACGGCCAGCCGCGCGTCAACCAGAGCGGCACGCTGCTCGAAGGCATCGCACTGTGGGGCGAGCTCAAGCCGCTGCTCACGGCCGACGCGCTCATCGAACGCGCGCTCGCGTACTGCGACTGGGCCGTGGCCAAGGGCCTGCTGGCGATCCGCTCGCACGTGGACACGAGCGACCCCAGCCTGCTCGCGGTCGATGCGCTGATCGAGGTGAAGCGCCAGGTGGCACCGTATCTCGACCTGCAGCTGGTCGCCTTTCCGCAAGATGGCGTGCTGCGCTCGCCGGGCGGCGTCGACAACCTCACGCGCGCACTCGACAAGGGCGTGGACGTGGTCGGCGGCATTCCGCATTTCGAGCGCACCATGGCCGACGGCGCCGCCAGCGTGAAGCTGCTGTGCGAGCTGGCGGCCGAGCGCGGCAAGCTGGTCGACATGCACTGCGACGAGTCGGACGACCCGCTCTCGCGCCACATCGAGACGCTGGCTTCCGAGACGCTGCGCCTGGGCCTGCAGGGCCGCGTGACGGGTTCGCACTGCACGTCGATGCACTCGATGGACAACTACTACGTGAGCAAGCTGCTGCCGCTCATCGCCGAGAGCGGCGTGAGCGTGGTGTCGAACCCGCTCATCAACATCACGCTGCAGGGCCGCCACGACAGCTACCCGAAGCGCCGCGGCATGACACGCGTGCCCGAACTGCTGGCGGCCGGCGTCAACGTCGCCTTCGGCCACGACTGCGTGATGGACCCGTGGTATGGCATGGGCTCGGGCGACATGCTCGAGGTGGCCCACATGGGCCTGCACGTGGCGCAGATGACCGGCCAGGCCGGCATCCACCAGTGCTTCGAGGCCGTGACCACGCGCGCGGCGCGCGTGATGCACCTGGACGGCTACGGGCTGGAGGCTGGGTGCGACGCCAGCTTCGTGCTGCTGCAGGCACGCGACCCGGTCGAGGCCATCCGCCTGCGCGCGACCCGGCTCAAAGTGTTCCGCAAGGGCCGGCTGATGGCCGAGACGCCCGCCGCCACCGCCGCGCTGCACCTGCCCGGACGCGGCGAGCGCACGCGCTGGATGCTCGGCGAGCACTGATTCGCCGGCGGCGCACCGGCACCAGCCACCACGACCCGAGCGCCGCGAACGCCTGCGTGTCAGGCTCAGGCGGCGTTCGTGGCGGCGACGGACATCTCGACCTCGACCGTGGCATTCTTCGGCAACGCATAGACGCCGACCGCCGTGCGCACATGCACGCCAGCCTCGCCGAACACACGATGCAACAGGTCGGACGCGGCATCGGCCACCTCGCTCTGCTGCGTGAAGTCGGCCGTGCACTGCACGAACACGCCCACGCGCAGCACCTTCTCGACCGCATCGAGCGAGCCGAGCGCGCGACGCAGCAGCGCGAGGCTGCGCAGCGCGCAGATCTGGGCGCCTTCGCGCGCGGTGTCGAGCGACACGGCATCGCCCACGCGGCCGGTGACGACCACCGTGGTGCCCACCCGCGGCACCTGGCCGCTGAGGTAGACGGTGCGGCCGTCGCGCACCAGCGGCACGTAGTGGCCGCCGGCCAGGATCTCGCCATCGAAGCGGTGGCCCAGTTCGGCGGCAATCAGGTCGGCGATCTGGTCGCGGCTGTGTGGTTCTGTCATCGGATGTCCAGGAAAACGGGCCGCCATTGTCGCCAACCGGTTCGGCGCGAACCGATACAGATCACGCCGGCCGCAGGCAGAACAGTTCAGCCCTCGAACGCCAGGAACACCCGCCCGCCCTCGATCTTCACCGGGTAGGTGCGCAGGTCTTCCGTGAGCGGCGCGCACATGGCCTTGCCGCTGCGCACGTCGAAGCGGCCCTGGTGCAGCGGGCATTCGATCTCGTGGCCTTCGAGAAAACCATCGCACAGCCGCGCATGGCCGTGCGTGCAGATGTTGTCGGTGGCGTGGATGCCGTCGTCGGTGCCGTACAGGGCGATGTCGCGCCCCTGCACCTCGATGCCGACCACGTCGTCGGCGGGAACGTCGTCGACCGCCGCGGCGTCGACCCAGGTCATCGTGCTCATCGTGTGCTCCCTTTTCTCAATCGGGCTTGAGGCCGGCGCGCTCGATCACCGGCTTCCAGCGGCGCAGTTCCTCGTCCATGAACTTCGACAGGCCGTCGGGCGTGCTGCCCACGGGGTCGAAGTACGCGGTCTGCAGGCGCTTGACCGTGTCGGGGTCTTTCAGCGTGGCAGCAATCTCGCGGCTCATGCGCTGCACCACGTCGTTCGGCGTGCCCTTGGGCGCCATGTAGGCGAACCACGGCACGGCCTGGATGTCGGGCAGGCCCGATTCACGCAGCGTCGGCAGCTCGGGCAGCAAGGCCGAGCGTTCGGCCGAGGTGACGGCCAGCGCCTTGATGCGCCCGGCCTTGGCCTGCGGCATCACCGTGACCGGCGGCAGGCAGGCGTACTGCACGTCGCCCTGCACGATGGCCGTGACGGCCTGGCCCGACGACGCATACGGGATGTGCACCGCGAACGACTGGGTCTTGGCCTTGATGAGTTCCACGCCCAGGTGCGAGATCGAGCCGTTGCCGGTCGAGGCGAAGTTGAACTTGCCGGGGTTCTTCTTCATCGCGGCCAGCCAGCCCTTGACCGAATCGACGCCCATCGAATTCGAGACCGCGCAGACGTTCGGCGTGGTCGCGGCCAGCGACACGGGCATGAGGTCCTTGAACGGGTCGTACGGCAGGTTCTTGTAGAGGATGGTGTTGTAGACCAGCGGCGCGTTCACCGACAGCAGGAAGGTATAGCCGTCGGGTTGCGCCTTCGAGACCGCGTCGGTGCCGCTGTTGCCGCCCGCGCCGGGCTTGTTCTCGACGATCAGCGGCTGGCCGATGCGCGCCGCGAGCTTGTCGTTGACGATGCGCGCGAGGATGTCGGGCGACGAGCCCGCCGCGAACGGCACCACGATGCGCACGGGGCGCTGGGGCCAGTCCTGCGCATGGGCGGCCGCGGCCGCGGCCATGGCCACGACGGTGAAGGCGACGAACAGGCGTGCGCGCGTCATGGCTGCCCCTCCACGTCGACCATGCCCAGGTGGTCCTGCTGCTCGCGCGCGATGAAGCCCGCGATGAGCGCGCGGTAGGCGGCCTCGACCACCTCGGGGTAGGCGCCCTCCTTCTCGGCGAGCGCCTTCACCTTGTCGATCACTTCCTGCTGGCGCTGCGGCGCCGACACCTGGAAGGCGTCGCGCTTGAAGCGCGCGGCGTCCTTCACGTAGCGGCCACGCTCGGCCAGCAGCGCGACGATCTGGCGGTCGAGCCGATCGATGTTCTCGCGCACTTCAGCGAGGTTGGCGCACAGCGGCACGTAGGCCGGGTCGGTGAAGCGGCGCAACGGGGCACCGTGGGTCTCTGGTTCTTTTTCTGGCATGGCTCTATTTCAGATGGGATAGATGATGGAGTTCGGGATCATTTCGCTGTCGAACACGCACAGGCGCGACGCGAACTTGAGGCCCTCGGGTGTCTGCACGACCTTGTCGATGTAGCGCCCCACATTGAACACGGTCGACGGCCCGTCGAGCTTGGTGCGGAACACCGCGTAGTTGGCCTCGCTGTGGATGGTGCCGTCGTCGTCGACACGGTGCACCAGCGGCAGGCCCACCACGTGGCGCTGGTAGTACGGGTCGTGGAACAACGTCTCCTTGATGCCGTAGACGCGGTCTTCAAGCATGCCCCGGCTTTCGAACGAGAGCGTGGCCAGCGGCAGGCCGCGCTCATGGTTCTCGCGCGGCTGCAGGCGGTAGCTGCACTGCTCGGTGAAGAACGCAGGCCACAGGTCCCAGTCGCCCGAATCGACGGCGTGCGCGTACGCCGCATACAGGCGCGACAGGTCGAGGTAGGTGGCGGTGTCGAGCGTGCTCATGCGGCCTCCATCACCTCGCGCCAGTAGCGGTACATACCGCGGATCAGCGTCTCGGTCACCATGTGGTCGGTGTTCTCCACCTCGCGCCCACCGAGTTCGGCCAGCGTGCGGTGGTAGGGCTTCTGCTCGAAGCCTTCCTGCGAGAACTCGATCACCTCGCCGTCGTCGGCCGACACGAAGCCCGCCGGGCCGAACAGGTTGGCCTGGCGCAGGCGGCGCTGCGTCATCTCGGGCGTGTCGTCCTCGAAGCCGAAATGCGTCCACACGAAATCGAAGGCATCGTGGCCCACGGGCTGGATGTGGCGCGTCGACACGCTGTTGACCTGCTGCTGCAGGATGAGGCTGGGGAACAGCGTCATCATCACCGCCGTCGGTCCGCCCCACCAGGGCTCGGGCACGATGTCCAGAAAGCGCGGATCCTTCAGCTGCATGCTCTCCTTGAAGCTCGACACCTGCGTCACCTGCGCGGCCTTGCCGGCGCTGCCGCGCGTGGAGATCATGGCGGCGTGGCGGCCGCGCGCGTCCATCTTCAGCTCCGACTTGTTGTCGGCGCGCCAGAGCCCGAAGGTCACGAACCAGGTGTGCAGCAGGCCCGGGTGGTACGGGTCCTTGATGTTCTCCTGCATGAGCTTCCAGTTGCCCGGAATGCGCTGGCGGCTGTAGCCCAGGATGGTGAGCTTGCGGCCGTCGAACAGGCGGTCGAAGTAATGAAGGATGTCGGGGCCGAGGAAGTCTTCGAACGATTCGATGTCGTGGTCGAACGACGCGAACACCACGCCGCCGCGCGACGCGACCTTGAGCTTGTTCAGGCCGTGGTCTTCGGTCTTGAAGTCGGCCGGCATGCCGCCGTGCACCTTCCCGTCCTGCTTCACGCCACGGCGGAACGGCACGCCCTGCAGGTCGCCCTTGAGCGTGTAGTTCCACTGGTGGTAGGGGCAGACGAACTCCTTCTTGTTGCCGTGGCGCTCGCGGCAGAACTGCATGCCGCGGTGCGCGCAGACGTTCTCGAACACATGGATGGCGCCTTCTTCGTCGCGCGACAGGATGACCGAGCGCTCGCCGATGGCGGTGCGCTTGAAGTCGCCCGGGTTCGGGATCTCGGCCTCCAGGCCGACATAGCACCAGTGCTTGTCGTAGAAGAAGCGCTGCAGCTCCTTCTTGTGCAGCGCCTCGTCGGTGTAGGCCATGAAGGGAATGCGGCTGGTCTTTTCGCTCTCCCAGCGCAGTTCGATGGGGAAGACGGCTGGCGTGGTCATCGGGTCTCCTTTTCTCTTGTTCGGTTCTTCAGGTGCCTTGCAGGTAGAAGGCATCGGCATGCGTCTGCTCGGGCGCCAGGCCGTGCGCCTGCACCAGCCGGCTCGCGGCCTCCACCATCGGCGGCGAGCCGCACAGGTAGGCGCGCCAGCCTTCGAGCCCCGCGGGCAGGTCGGTGCGGATCGCGTCGGTGATGAGCCCCAGCCGCTGGCCGTCGCGCGCGGGGCCGGCGACCACCACCACGTGGACCTTCAGGCCCGGGTGCTGCGCCTGCAATTCGCTCAGCTCGGGCAGGCCGTACACGTCGGCATCGGAGCGCACGCCGAGGTAAAGGTGGATCGGCTGCATCAGCCCCGCCGCGACCGCGCCACGCACGATCGACAGGATGGGCGCGAGCCCCGTGCCGCCCGCCGCGCAGAGCAGCGGCCCGCGGTGCTTGGTGCGCAGGTAGGCAGTGCCCAGCGGGCCGCTCACGCGCACCGTGTCGCCCACGCGCAGCTGTTCGAAGATGTGGGCGGTGACGCGGCCGCCCGGCACGCGGCGCACATGGAATTCAAGCTCCGCGTCGCGGCTCAGCCCGGCCATCGAATACGGCCGCGCCAGCTCGGGGCCGAACTGCAGCTGCGCATATTGCCCCGGCGAAAACTCCAGCGGCTTGTTGGGCTTGAGGCGCAGGCGGCGGATGTCGTGCGTGAGCACGTCGATGCCCGTGACCGTGGCCTTGAGCACGCGCGCCGGGTGCACCACCACCTCGTCGGGCTCGGGGATCTCGATGGTGCAGCTTTCGGTCAGCGTGCTCTGGCAGGCCAGCACGTAGCGCTCGCCCTGCCCGTCGGGCCGGATCGCGTCCTGGCCGCCGTCGAGCAGTTGGCCCGACACCACCTTGCAGCGGCAGGTGCCGCAGCGCCCCGACATGCAGCTGTACGACACCGGCACCTGGTGCTCGCGCAGCACCTCGAGCAGGTTCGCGCCGGGGCGGACCTCGAGGGTGCGGGCAAGGGGGTGAATGTGCAGGTCCATCGTCGGGGTCTCTTTTTCTGGCGCCGGCGGCGGGGCCGGCTTGTCTCTGGGCACGGATGATGCGCGGCCTCTTCCGATTGACCAATAGAATCTGGTGAATCGGCTGTATCACCGGCATGAATAAAGGTGCCCCATGCAACTCAAGGACATCGACCTCAACCTGCTGCTGGTGTTCGACCGCATGCTGGCCGAGAAGCGCGTGTCGGCCGTGGCCGAGTCGCTGGGCCTGTCGCAACCCGCCATCAGCAACGCGCTGGCGCGCCTGCGCAAGCTGCTGGGCGACGAGCTCTTTTTGCGCACCGCGCGCGGCATGGAGCCCACGCCGTTCGCGCTGCAGCTGGCCGAACCCGTGGCCTACGCCATGGGCGCACTGCACACCGCGCTCAACCAGCAGGTGGTGTTCGACCCCGCCACGAGCACGCGCAGCTTCACGCTCGCGATGACCGACATCGGCGAGATCTACTTCACGCCACGGCTCATGGAAACGCTCTCGGCCGTCGCGCCGGGCGTGACCATCAGCACGCTGCGCAACAACACCGCGACCCACCTGCGCGACGAGCTGGAGGCCGGCCAGGTCGACATCGCCATCGGCCTGCTGCCGCAGCTCAAGTCGGGCGTGTTCCAGCGCCGGCTGTTCCTGCAGCGTTATGTGTGCCTGTTCGCGGATACGCACCCGCTGGCGCGCAAGCGCAGCGTGTCACTGAAGGACTTCAGCGCGGCCGACCACGTGCAGGTGCAGGCCGCCGGCACGGGCCACGGCAAGGCCGACGACGTGATGGCGGCGCAAGGCATCCAGCGCCGCATCCGGCTCAAGGTGCCGCACTTCGTGGCCATCGGCCACATCCTGCAGTCGAGCGCCATGATCGCGACCGTGCCCGAGCGCCTGGCCCGGAGCATTGCCGAACCCTTCGGCCTGGTGTGGCGCCCGCACCCGGTGGCACTGCCGCAGATCGCGATCAACCTGTTCTGGCATGCGAAGGTGCACCGCGATCCGGGCAACCAGTGGCTGCGCGGGCTGCTGTTCGACACCTTCACGGACGACGAGGGCAGTTAAGCCGCAGCGGTTGCGGGCCATCGGCCCAGCACTTCGTGCACGCCCTCGCCCACATGGCTGTCGATGAGCACCAGCGAATGGGCGGTCCAGCGCAGAGGCGCTTCGAGCGCGTGCTTCTCGAGCTTGCGCCGCGCATAGGCGACGGTCATGTGCGGCGTGAACGCGCGCGAAGGCTTCAGGCCGACATCGGCCAGCGCCTCGCCCAGGCGCTGCCGGAACGCCCGCAGCGCTGACACGTGGGCTTCGTCGTCGGCGCACAGCACCAGCGCGCCCTTGGCGTAGCTCATGGATTTCTCGAAAACGACATTGAGCACCGGCACGGGCACAGCAGCGGCCGCAGTCGACGCCTGGGTCACCTTGTCGGCCGGCACCTGGTCGTGGTCGCCGAGGTCGAAGAGCGTGACATGCAGGCGCTGTGCCTCGACCACCGTGCCCTTCAGGGCGTGCCGAGAGCTCATGCGCTCACCGAGCGCGGCGACGGTCGCAGCGTCTTGCGGGGTGGGAAGCAGTGCGAAGAAAAGCGAGTGCGGCAGCGGCGCCTTGCGAGGTGCCTTGGTACCGCGCGGCCGCGGCAGGGGGCGCGGCGGAGGATCGATTCCGGGAAGAAGAAGCTGGACTGACATGCCTCGATCATCGCCCATGGCCAGCGTGCTTCAAGAGGCCTTCAGCAAACGTGAAGCCCGTCTTCATCCTGGTTTTTGAGAGCCGTCGGACGATGGCGGCAAGGCGACGCACCCGTCCCTCCCGGCCTTGCTTGCTTCGAGCGCATCGATGCTGTCGGGGGCTGCAAGTTGGGAATGCCCGGCCTTCAACGTGCCGAAGCCCCCACTCGAACCGAGGCGCGTCGAGGCGCGGCCTCTATTGCTGGAAATTGTCCATTTTTGCCATTTTTGCCATAATGACCGAAAAGGAGCACTTCATGGCCGCCGTTCTTCCCAGCCTCAACGACCTGCCCCGTCAGAACGCCTCCCACGTCAAGAATCGGTGGGGCGACGTGGTGCGCCAGGTCCAGCAGTCGGGCAGCGTGGCGGTGACCAACCACTCGACGGTGGAGATGGTGCTCCTGACCGCAGCCACGTACAACCAACTGGTGGAAGACGCACACGCGCTCAAGGCACGTGAGCAGTCGGTGCTCGATGAACTCGGCCGACGCTTCGACGCACGTCTTGGCGCGCTACAACAGCCGGATGCCGCGGCGAAGGTGGACAGCCTGTTTGCCGCCAAGGGCAGGCTGGCGCGACGTCCCAAGGCGGGCGAGACGTTCTGATCGCGGTGGCCGCGCGCCCGTTCATTCTGGTGCTGGCCGGCGTCAATGGTGCCGGCAAGAGCTCGGTCGCAGGCGCCTTGCTCGAAGCGCACGGCCTGACCTGGTTCAACCCGGACACCTGCGCGCGGGAGCTGGTCGCGCAGCTCGGGCTGACCCAAGAGGAAGCGAATGCCCGCGCATGGCACCTGGGGCGTGAGCGACTGGAGGCGGCGATTGCGCAAGGTTCCAGCTACGCATTCGAAACCACGCTGGGTGCAAACACCATTCCCGCACTGCTCGCTCGCGCCGCAACAAGCCATGACTTGATCATGATCTATTGCGGTCTTTCTTCGCCCGAGCAACATATGGCCCGTGTGCGAGCGAGGGTGGCACGTGGAGGGCACGACATTCCCGAAGCCAAGATCCGCGAGCGCTGGATCGCATCACGCGCCAATCTCATCCAGTTGCTGCCGAAGCTCACGCGGCTGCAGGTCTTCGACAACAGTGCCGAAGCGGCGACAGGAGAAAACATCGCGGATCCGGTCCTGGTGCTCGAATTGAGCTCGGGAGAACCCATTTTTCCGCAGCCCGAGGACCAAGCCGCGCTCGCTGCGACACCGCCTTGGGCTCGTCCCATTGTCCAGGCAGCCATCGAGTTGCTGGGCTGACGAACGCCAGGGTGGCCACGACTCGGGCGGTTGTTGAGATATCCGGGAGAAATTCCCCTCCGGCCGCGAGTGCCTCGCCCTCCCCGGTTGCTGTCGATCGTCATGCCAGATGCCCGAGACGATCCAGCTCTTTCTGTGTCGAAACGCTTCCAACGGACAACTCGGCCGTGGTCATGCTTAGACTCGACGCTGCACGCATTCGCGTCGCTGATTTCCTCTTCACCACTCCATCGAAAGAGCCCCCATTTTGAACAAGACCGACCTCGTTGCAGCCGTTGCCGCAGACACCAACCTCAGCAAGATCGATGTTGCTCGAGCACTTGATTCCGTCCTCGACAACCTCTCGCGCGCATTGGCTCGTGGCGATTCCGTGCAGTTGATCGGCTTCGGCGCCTTCACGGTGTCGGACCGTCCGGAGCGCTCGGGCCGTAATCCGTCGACAGGTGAGCCCATGACCATCAAGGCAAGCAAGGCGCCGAAGTTTTCTGCGGGCAAGGCCCTGAAGGACGCCGTCAACGCCGCCAACTGAAGGCGCGTCTGAACCCTGTCGCCATGCCTGCGGCATGTTCTCTGGCGTAGATCCTCCAAGGTCGGAACGCATGACCTGAGTGCGCCAACCATCCCCAAACCAGCGACGCTGGCCACAGCGCTGGCGCGGGGCTACGCGCGGGGCAGCGCCTGCACTGGCGCGACAGGCGAGCTCCGCGCATGCGCCTTCAGGCAGGCGATGAAATCCATGAGGGTGGCCGAGACATGTTCGCGGTTCCACACCACGGTGATCGGACCGAATCGGATGTTCGAGTCAGTGGCGATCTTCCTGAACAGCCCCAGCGAGGCCATGTAGTCCGCCATGGATTCCGAACACACGCCGACATAGTCGCCCTTTTGCAGCAGTGCCTGCATCATGGCCAGCGAGGCGGTTTCTGCCTTGGGCACCAGCCACGATGCCTGTTGCTCGATGAGATAGGCGTCCATCTGGATGCGCGTGAGCGTGCCAACAGGCGGCATGACCCATTTCTCGCGCAGCACGTCGGCAAAGCCCAGCGCCTCGCTGCTGTCCCAGTGCCTGCTGCCCTGGCCGACGACGATGCTCACCTGGTCGTCAAAGAGCACCTGGTGTTCCAGCTGCGGCTGGTGCGCCCGCGCATCCAGCACGCCGATCACGGCATCCATGGCACGCGTCTCCAGGCCCTTGAGCAGGTTGTCGAACGGCCCGTCATGGATGGACACGGCCACATCGGCATGGCGTTGCTGGAACGCGGCCACCGCTTCGGGCAGGCCGCCGGCGATGCCTGCCCAGACGCTGCCCACGTTCAGACGCGGCACCCGCCCCGCGGCCACCGCATGCATCTCGCGGCCGGTGCGAGCGATGTCACCCAGCACGGTGAGGGCGAGCCGCTTGAGCAGATGCCCCGCAGGCGTCAGCTGCACCTTGCGTCCGCGCACCACCAGCGGCGTGCCCGCCACGCGTTCGAGCTCAGCCAGCCAGTGCGACATGGCAGATTGCGTCATGTGCAGGCGCACCGCCGCCTCGGTCAGCGTGCCCGCCTCGTCCAGCACGAGAAAGGATTCCAGATGGCGCACCTTGATGCCCCGCGCCCAGGAGAGGCCTTCCGAACGTTCAATCATGAGTAAATCTTCATGGTTCCATTTTGCATTTTCACTAGGTGGATGGTTGGGTTGTCATGAAAATTACCTCATCTTTCATGGCAGACCTCTGAGGAATCCCAGTGCCCCAAGCAATCACGAACGTCTACAAGATCCTGATGGGTGCCGCGGTCGCGGTCACCGCGGCCACCACCGTGTACGCGCAAGCCTCCTACCCCAGCCGTCCGGTGCGCCTGGTCGTATCGCAGGCCCCGGGCGGCAGCAGCGATACGATCGCGCGCCTCTGGGCCGAGCATGCGGGCAAGGCGATTGGCGCCACCATCGTGGTGGAGAACAAGCCCGGTGCGGGCGGCATCATCGCCGCGCAGACGGCGCTGAACGCGCCTGCCGATGGCTACACGCTGCTGCTGGGTAGCGTGTCGCTGATGGTGCTCAACCAGTTCACCTACAAGCCGCTGCCCTACAACCCCGAGAAGGACTTCGTGGGCGTGACCATGCTGACCACGGTGCCCTTCGTGCTGTCGGCCAACCCGGCCACGGGCATCAAGACGCTCAAGGACCTGACGGAAAAAGCCAAGGCTGCGCCGGGCAAACTGAACTTTGCGTCCGCCGGCCTGGGCAACTCCACCCATCTGGCGGTCGAGCTCGTGTCCAATGCCCTGGGCATGTCGCTGACCCACATCCCCTACAAGGGCGAGGCCGACGGCATCCTGGCCACCATCGGCGGGCAGACCGAAGTGATGGCACCGGTGTATGGCACCGCGCTGCCCCACATCAAGAACCACAAGCTCAATCCGCTGGCCGTGTTGTCGCCGCAGCGCACGCCTGAGCTGCCGGATGTGCCCACCCTTGGCGAGCTGGGCGTGAAGGGCTTCGACAACATGGGCTGGAGTGCCGTGGTGGCGCGTGCCGGCACGCCACCTGACATCGTGGAAAAGCTCAACAAGGCGACTGCGGCCTTTCACAACAGTCCCGACGTCCAGGCCAAGCTCAAGAGCATGGGTGTGATCCCCATGTCGGGTCCTTCCACGCTGGTCATGGAAACGGCGGCGCGCGACGCCAAGGCCTGGGGACCCACGCTCGGGGCATTGAATCTCAGCGCCAAGTAAGCCGGCGGCCCGCGCAAACGCCGCCCCTTTTTCTTCTACCCTCACCCCTTGCCGTATCGCCGATGCAGCCAGGGGCTCGTCACTACACGTCATGAAAAAAGAAGCCATGGTGGTCTGCCCACAGCCGGAGGCCGCCGAATCCGGCATCGATATCCTGCGCGCAGGCGGCAATGCGGTGGATGCCGCCGTTGCCACCGCGCTGGCACAGACGGTGGTCGATCCGCTGATGTGCGGCATCGCGGGTTTCGGCACCGCCGCCGTGTACCTGCCCGGCGCGCAGGTGCACGAGTACTTCGACTTCCACTCGCCGGCGCCGCTGGCGGCCAGGGAAGACATGTGGGAGCACCTGCTGGAGGGCGAAACCAAGGACGGGTTCGGCTTCATCCTCAAGGGCCGCGTCAACGACATCGGCCCCCAGTCCATCGGCACGCCGGCCACGCTCAAGGGCCTGGAGGCCATGCACCAGGCGCACGGTCGCCTGCCGTGGCAGCAGGTGGTGGAGCCCGCCATCCGCTGGGCAGCGGACGGCTACTTCGTGCGCCCCGGCATGCACGCCTTCTGGATCGACGAGCCCACCATGGGCCGCGTCGGCAACCTGGAGCGCCTGCAGTACTGCGAGGACAGCCGCCATTTGTACTGCCGCCCCGACGGCCGTCCCAAGCCCATCGGTGCGCCGCTGCGCAACGAAGGCATGGCCGCCGTGCTGCGCCAGATTGCCGAAGAAGGCGCGCGCCCCTTCTACGAGGGCGACCTGGCGCAAAAGATGGTGGCGCACCTGCAGTCCCTGGGCGCGCTGATCACACACGAGGACCTGGCCCGCTACCAGGTGCAGCGCAACGTGCCGCTGGTGGGCCGCTACCGCGACCGCACCATCACCACCAATCAGCCTCCGGGCGGCGGCGCCATGCTGCTGGAGATGCTCAACATCCTCGAGCACTTCGATCTGGCGGGCCTGGAGCACAACAGCCCCGCCTACCTGCAAACGGTGTGCGAGGCCATGAAGAGGGCCACGATCGACAAGGACCGCAACATCGGCGACCCGAAATTCTTCGACGTGCCGCTCGACCGGTTGCTGTCCAAGGACATGGCCCGCGACGTGGCCGAGCAGATCCGCGCGGGTCATCGCTTCAACGTGGAGCGCGTGAACCCCGGCGCGCCCGTGCCGCGCGACACCACCCACCTGAGCGTGGTGGACGCCGACGGCAACGCCGTCTCGCTGACCCACTCGCTGGCCATGCCCTCGGGCATCATCACCCCGGGCATGGGCTTCCTGTACAACGGCTGCATGGGCGTGTTCGACCCGCGCCCGGGCCGCGCCGGCAGCATTCGGCCTGGCAAGAGCCGCTTCACCTCATCCTGTCCCACGATGACCTTCAAGGACGGCGAGCTCGACGTGGTGCTCGGGGCGCCCGGGGGCACGCAGATCGCCATGGGCGTGCTGCAGGTGCTGCTCAATGTGATCGACCACGGCATGGAGATGCAGACCGCCGTGTCGGCGCCGCGCTTCTCGTCTACCAGCAACGCCATCGACGTGTGCAACCGCATTCCGCGTTCCACCACGCGCGCGCTGGAGGCACAGGGCTACGCCATTGGCCGCAACCCGTACAACTACACCATCGGCTGGGTGCACGGTGTGCAGATGCAGGCCGATGGCCTGCACGGCGGCGCCGACCCGGGCCGCGATGGCGTGGCCTACAGGTTGCGCATGGATCCTTCGCGCTGATCGGGCGGGTCCGAATTGTTGTTGGGTCCCCGGGGGAATTGGAGAATCGCAGGCGCCGGTTCAAGAAGCCGGGCGAGACGTCGGACCGGCATCACGTCAACGACGTGTCCAGTCTGACTGCGCTGTTGACGGTGCCGCAAACGTTACGGCGGTTTTCGATCGCTGGCGATGGTCCCCGAAGGACGTCAACTCACTCCCACTCGATCGTCGCTGGCGGCTTGCTCGACACGTCGTAGGTCACGCGGTTGATGCCGCGCACTTCATTGATGATGCGGCCCGACACTTTCTTGAGCAACGCGTACGGCAGCTCGGCCCAGTCGGCGGTCATGAAGTCGCTGGTCTGCACGGCGCGCAGTGCGACGACGTAGTCGTAGGTGCGGCCATCGCCCATCACGCCCACGCTCTTGACGGGCAGGAACACGGTGAAGGCCTGGCTCGTGAGGTCGTACCAGGTCTTGCCGGTTTCGGCGTCGGTGAAGTTGCGCAGCTCCTCGATGAAGATCGCGTCGGCACGGCGCAGCAGGTCGGCGTATTCCTTCTTCACTTCGCCCAGGATGCGCACGCCCAGGCCGGGGCCGGGGAACGGGTGGCGGTACACCATCTCGGGCGGCAGGCCCAGGGCCACGCCGAGTTCGCGCACTTCGTCCTTGAACAGGTCGCGCAGCGGTTCGAGCAGCTTGAGGCCGAGCTGTTCGGGCAAGCCGCCCACGTTGTGGTGGCTCTTGATGGTGACGGCCTTCTTGCTCTTGGCGCCGCCCGATTCGATGACGTCGGGGTAGATCGTGCCTTGCGCCAGGAAGGTCGCGCCCTTGTGGCCGCCATCGCCGGCCTTGAGCTTGGCCGCCTCTTGCTTGAACACGGTGACGAACTCGCCGCCGATGATCTTGCGCTTGGCTTCGGGGTCGCTCACGCCCGCGAGCTTGCCCAGGAACAGGTCGCTGGCATCGACGCGAATGACCTTCGCGTGCAGCTTGCCTTCGAACATCTCCATGACCATGTCGCCTTCGTTCAGGCGCAGGAGGCCGTGGTCGACGAACACGCAGGTGAGCTGGTCGCCGATGGCGCGGTGGATGAGCGCGGCAGCCACGCTCGAATCGACGCCGCCCGACAGGCCCAGGATGACTTCTTCGTCGCCCACCTGCTCGCAGATCTTCTGCACGGCTTCGGCGATGTGATCGCGCATGACCCAGTCGGGCTTGGCCTCGCAGATGCCGAGCACGAAGCGGTCGATGATGGCCTTGCCCTGCACGGTGTGCGTGACTTCGGGGTGGAACTGCAGCGCGTAGTAGCGGCGCACCTCGTCGGCCATGCCGGCGATCGGGCAGCTGTCGGTGCTGGCCATGAGCTTGAAGCCGGGCGGCAGCTCGGTGACCTTGTCGCCGTGGCTCATCCACACGTTGAGCATGCCGTGGCCTTCGGACGTGGTGAAGTCGGCGATGTCTTTCAGCAGCGCGGTGTGGCCGTGGGCGCGCACGGCCGCAAAGCCGAACTCGCGCTTGTGGCCGCCCTCGACCTTGCCGCCGAGCTGATGCGCCATGGTCTGCATGCCGTAGCAGATGCCGAGCACCGGGATGCCGAGGTCGAACACGGCTTGCGGGCACTTGTCGGTGGTTTCCTCGTACACGCTGGCGTGGCTGCCCGAGAGGATCACGCCCTTGAGGTGGCCGTCGGCGGCGTATTCGCGCACCCACTCGTCGGTGACGTCGCAGGGATGCACTTCGCTGAGCACATGCGCTTCGCGCACGCGGCGTGCGATGAGCTGGGTGACTTGCGAGCCGAAGTCGAGGATGAGGATCTTGTCGTGTTGCATGGCGAAAGGACTCAGAGCGTTGAAATGTCGAACAGCTTGACGCCCGCTTGCGGCGCCGCCTGGATGAGGTGCTCGTCGAAGGTGGCGAGCGGAAGGTTGAGCGATTTGGCGAGCCAGAGGTAGCCCGCATCGTAGAGCGAGACGCCCGCGTCGATGGCCACCGCGAGCACGGCCTTGTGCTGGGCCGGCGCGAGGTCGTGCAGTTCCACGCGGTGGCGGATGGCGTCGAGCACGCTCCACAGGCCCTCGACGGCCGATGCCGGGATGCGGCCGCTGCGCACACCGTTGGCGAGGATGTTGGCGCACTCCCATTGCCAGGCGTTGGGCGCCTGCGGCTCGACCTCGTCGCGGCGGATGGCAGCGTAGAGCCTGCGGGTGTGTTCGCAGGCCTGGTCGGGCAGCAGCCAGGCGGCGGTGACCGAGGCGTCCATGACGAAGGCGGTCATGGCTGGCGTCCTTCGTTCAGAAGCTCGCGGGTCGTGGGGCCGGGCTGGATGGTGGCGTGCAGGGCGTCGATCTGCCCGAGCTCGCGGGCGATCTGCTCGTCGGTGATGACGGGCTTGCGGCGCACTGGCAGCATGCGCACGACTTCCTTGCCGTGGCGGGTGATGCGAACCTCCTCGCCCTTTTCGACCAGGTCGATCAGGGCCGAGAAATTGTTCTTGGCTTCAGCGATACCAATGGATTGCATTTGGGCCAGAAATTTCAAATCTGGCCCAAATTCTAATCCCAGTCTGGCCTGACTTCCAAGGTCTGGCCAGATTGGGCTTATTCAGCCCTGTAGTTCGGGGCTTCTTTCGTGATCTGCACGTCGTGGACGTGGCTCTCGCGGATGCCGGCCGTGGTGATTTCAACGAACTCGGCCTTGTTCTGCATGTCGGCGATGGTCGCGCAGCCGCAGTAGCCCATGCTGGCACGCACGCCGCCGGCCATCTGGTAGACGATGGAGACGATCGAACCCTTGTAGGGCACGCGGCCTTCGATGCCTTCGGGCACGAGCTTGTCGGTGTTGGGGTTGCCGGTAGTCGATTCCTGGAAGTACCGGTCGGCACTGCCCTGCTGCATCGCGCCGATGGAGCCCATCCCGCGGTAGCTCTTGTAGCTGCGGCCCTGATACAGCACGATTTCGCCCGGCGCCTCTTCGGTGCCGGCGAACATGCTGCCCATCATCACGGTGCTGGCGCCGGCGGCAATCGCCTTGGCGATGTCGCCCGAGTAGCGCACGCCGCCGTCGGAAATCAGCGGAATGCCCGTGCCTTGCAGCGCAGTGGCGACGCTGTCGACCGCCATGATCTGCGGCACGCCCACGCCGGCGACGATGCGGGTGGTGCAGATGGAGCCCGGGCCGATGCCGACCTTGACCGCGTCGGCGCCGGCGTCCGCCAGCGCACGCGCTGCATCGCCGGTGGCGATGTTGCCGCCGATGACGTCGACCTGCGGGTAGTTCTTCTTGACCCAGCGCACGCGTTCGATCACGCCGGCGCTGTGGCCGTGGGCGGTATCGACCACGATGGCGTCGACGCCGGCCTTCACCAGGGCTTCGACGCGCTCTTCGGTGCCGTCACCCACGCCGACCGCCGCGCCCACGCGCAGGCGACCGTTGGCGTCGCGTGCGGCATTGGGGAAGCTGGTCTGCTTGGTGATGTCCTTGACGGTGATGAGGCCCTTGAGCTCCCAGTCGCCGTTGATGACGAGCAGGCGCTCGAGCTTGTGCTTGTTCAGCAGCGCCTTGGCTTCGGCCAGCGTGGTGCCGTCGGGCACGGTGATGAGCCGGTCGCGCTGCGTCATGATTTCGCTGACGGGCACGTCGTAGCGGTTCTCGAAGCGCAGGTCGCGCCCCGTGACGATGCCGACGACCTTGCCGCCGTCGATCACCGGGAATCCCGAGATGCCGAGCTGGTCGGACAGTGCCATCACCTGGCGCACGGAGTGCGTCGGCGTGATCACCACCGGGTCGCGCAGAACACCCGATTCATAGCGCTTCACACGGGCCACTTCGGCGGCCTGCTGTTGCGCGGTGAGGTTCTTGTGCACGATCCCGATGCCGCCTTCCTGCGCGATGGCGATCGCGAGGCGGGCTTCGGTCACGGTGTCCATGGCCGCAGAGACGAGCGGCAGGTTCAACGTGATGTTGCGGGAGAACTTGGTGGCGAGGGACGTGTCCTTGGGCAGGACTTGGGAGAATGCTGGCACCAACAACACGTCGTCGAAGGTGAGCGCTTTGCCTAGAAGGCGCATGGGTGAGGCTCCAAAAGAAGGATTGTAACGAGGGGCCCGCCCGCTTCGCCGACACGGGTTTTTTCTGACCGTTGCAAAACCGCCTATTGCGGATGTTGCCAAACGTAAGGCGCAGCTAAACTCCGCGCATGAATTTCCTGCATTGGCTGGTACTGGGTTGCGCGTGCGCGCTGCCGCTTTCGGCGAGCGCGCAATGGCAATGGGTCGACAACAGCGGCAAGAAGGTCTTCAGCGACCAGCCGCCGCCCACCGACATCCCCGAGAAGAACATCCTGCGCCGCGCCGGCCCTTCGCCGTCGGCCCGCGCACCCACTCCGGCTTCACCAGGGCCTGAAGGAACCACCGACACCGCAGCGGCCCCCAAGCCCGCCCCGCCCAAGCCCACGGGCGTGGACAAGGAGCTCGAGGAAAAGACCAGGAAGGCCGAGGCCGAGCAGAAGGCCAAGGAAGCGGCTGAAGCGGCAAAGATCGCGAAAGCCAAGGCCGAGAGCTGCGCCCGCGCGCGCGAAGGCAAGGCCACGATCGACAGCGGCATCCGCCTTGCCAAGGTCAACGCCAAGGGCGAACGCGAAATCATGGACGACGCAGCGCGCGCAGCCGAGCAAAAGCGCGTTCAGTCGGTCATCGACAGCGACTGCAAATAAGCCGGCGACGGCAGCGGCTCAATAGCCGTCCTTGCCGCCCTTGCGCTTGTTCGCGAACAGGCCCGTCCCCCGCGCACCCTGGCGTTGAAAACGTTCACGCCGCGCCACCTTCGGATCGACCGTGAGGGGACGGCACAGCTCGAGCCGGTCACCGTCCTTCAGCGGCTGCTCCCATGTCACCGCCCGGCCCCAGACACCAGGCGTCAGGGTGTGCCGCCAGTCCAGATCCGAAAAGCGCTGCGCGAGATCGCTGGCCTTCACCGCCTCGCTTACCGCGGTGCCGGGCGCGAGCTGCAGGACCTGCTCGAACACCTCGCGCGCCGCCGGCGAGCAGCTCAGCGTGACTTCGATGCGGCTGTCGGCCATCAGCCTTCGCCGTAGACCTGCTCGGCGCGCTTGACGAAGGCCTCGACAAGGCTCGATGCAATAGTGTCGAACACCGGCCCCACCAGGGCCTGCAATGCGAAGTTGCTGAAGCCGTAGCTCATCTGCAGCTCGACGCGGCAGGCGCGTTCGCCCTGCTCGCCCACGGGATGGAATTTCCAGGTGCCGTCGAGGTTGGAGAACGGCCCGTCGACGAGCTTCAGCTGGACTTCACGGCCGGGGATGTGGGTGTTGCGGGTGGTGAAACTCTGGTGCAGCCCGGCAAAGGCCAGGCCGACTTCGGCGGTCATGCCGGCCTCGTCCTGCTCGATGACGCGCGACTTGTCGCACCAGGGCAAAAATTGCGGGTACTTCGCCACATCGGTGACGAGCGCATACATTTCTTCGGCGCTGTACCAGATGAGGACGGACTTGTGGACTGTTTTCATAGAATCGGCACCGCGTGCGCGACGGATTGTATTGAAGCCATGCGCCCCCAACTTCTCGAGCCATGGCCACCAAGAAACAAGACACCT
The DNA here is from genome assembly GCF_001426505.1 of Variovorax sp. Root473. Lineage (GTDB taxonomy): Bacteria > Pseudomonadota > Gammaproteobacteria > Burkholderiales > Burkholderiaceae_C > Variovorax. Next base: position 1,331,434 of record NZ_LMEV01000017.1, on the reverse strand, counting down.
CCTCCCGCATTGCCGACAACAAGAAGGCCGCCTACAACTATTTCTTCGAAGAACGCTTCGAGGCCGGCATGGTCCTGGAGGGTTGGGAAGTCAAATCCCTGCGCGAAGGCAAGGTGCAGCTGACCGACGGCTACGTGGTGATTCGCGACGGCGAACTCTATGTTGTGGGCCTGCAGATCAACCCGCTCAAGAGCGCCTCGACGCACGTCAATCCTGACTCGATCCGCACCAAGAAGTTGCTGCTGCACAAGGAAGAAATCAAGCGGCTGGTCGGCAAGGTCGAGCAAAAGGGCTACACGCTGGTGCCGCTCAACCTGCATTGGAAGGCCGGCAAGGTCAAGTGCGACATCGCTCTGGCCAAGGGCAAGGCCGAGCACGACAAGCGCGACACCATCAAGGACCGCGAAGGCAAGCGCGAAGTCGAACGCGCCATGAAGAGCCGCAACCGCTGAGCCTTTTTCTTTTCGCGCGCAGGGAATAAAAGACGCCTTCGCAGCGTTCGTGTGGTTGTCGACATCGGACCATGCCGGTGACGACACCATCGCCCAGGAGTGTCCCATGCCGCTGTTCCCTGCTGTTGTCCCTTCCCCTTCCGGGCCTGTCGGGCGCTGAGCCGCCCTGCCACTGCCCATGGACGCCCGTCTGTTGATCGCGCACATCCCGAGCCTGCGCCGCTATGCCCGCGCGCTCACGGGCGATGCCTGGGCAGCCGACGACCTGGTGCAGGACACGCTCGAGCGCGCCTGCGGCAAGTGGCGGCTTTGGGCGGTGGGCAGCGACCTGCGCGCCTGGCTCTTCACGGTCATGCACAACCTCTTCGCCAGCCAGGTGCGGCGCCGGCCGCCGCCGCATGCGGTCGTGCCGCTGGACGACGTGGCGCCCGAGCTGCTGCAGGGCGGCACCGATCCGGGCCGCGACGCGGGCCTCGGGCTTGATCTGCAGCGCTGCCTGATGCAGCTGCCCGAGGAGCAGCGCGCCGTGCTGCTGCTGGTGACGCTCGAAGACCTGTCCTATGCCGAGGTCGCGAAAGTGCTCGGCATTCCGATCGGCACCGTGATGTCGCGCCTCTCCCGCGCCCGCCTTCGCCTGCAGGAACTGATGGACGGCGCCGCCGCGCCCAGCCGCCCTGGCCTGCGCCGCCTCAAGTGACGTGAAGCCCCCCGCCATGAACCGCCCCACCCTGCCTCCCACCGACGACGAGCTGCACGCCTGGGTCGACGGCCAGCTGCCGCCGGAACGCCATGAAGCGGTCGAGGAAGCGCTGACACGCGATCCGGCCGTCGCCGCCCGCGTAACCGCCTGGCATGCCCAGCGCGACGCTCTGCGCCGCCTGCACGGCGGTTTGCTCGACGAACTCCCGCCCACGCCGCTGATGGGCGTGCTCGAACGGCATCAAACGAAGGCCGGCCGCAGCGCTCCCTGGTTGCGCTGGGGTGGCATGGCCGCCGGCCTGCTGATCGCCTTCGCGGCCGGCTGGCTCGGTAGTGCCCAATGGTCGGGCACGCCGCGAGCCTCCAGCGCCTCACTGGCGCGGGCACCGGCCGTGCGCGAGTTCGTGCGCGACGCCTCGGTGGCCCACGTCGTCTACACCCCCGAGAAGCGGCATCCCGTCGAAGTGGCTGCTGCCGAGCAGCAGCATCTGTTGCAGTGGCTGTCCAAGCGCCTCGACCATCCGCTCAAGGTACCCGACCTGTCCTCGCTCGGCTACACGCTCGTCGGCGGACGCCTGCTGCCCGGCGAAGCCGGCGCGCGCGCGCAGTTCATGTTCGAGGACGCGGCGGGCGAGCGCATCACGCTCTACATCGGCTCGCTCGACGCGCAGGCCGCGGGTGCTGCCGCATCGGGTGAAACCGCCTTTCGCTTCACCTCGGACGGCGCCGTGCCGAGCTTTTACTGGATCGACCGGGGTTTCGGCTATGCCGTGGCCGGCCGCCTGCCGCGCGATGCGCTACTGAGACTCGCGACCCTGGCCTACCGCGAGTTATCGTAGCGACGGCATAAACTGCCGGTTCGCGCATTCACCTGGCTTGTTTTCGCGATTGATTTTTCAACTGAAGGAGAAACTGCATGAAATTGCTCAGCGCCTCGATCCTCGCAGCGGCCCTGCTCGCCGGCTGCGGCGGCATGTCCACCAAGACCGCTGGAGCGCCCGACACGCCCACCCGCACCGCCGACGGCGTGCTGGTCGGCCCGAACGGCATGACGCTCTACACCTTCGCCCGTGACACCGCCAATGCCGGCACCTCGGCCTGCAACGGCCAATGCGCCACCAACTGGCCGCCGCTCGCCGTGGCCGAAACCGCCAAGCCCATGGGCGGCTACACCATCGTCGTGCGTGAAGACGGCAAGAAGCAGTGGGCCTACAAGGGCTGGCCGCTGTACTACTGGGCCAAGGACACCAAGGCCGGTGACAAGACTGGCGACGGCGTCGCCAACGGTGCCTGGAAGGTGGCCCGCCCCTGATGGCGCGCTGACCTCGCACCCGTGATGAAAGCCTCGGCCCCGCCGAGGCTTTTTTCATGGCGCCCGCCGCCCGGACGGGGGGGATCGCGGCCACGGCAGAATGGCCCGATGATTTCCAGCGACACCAACCGCGACGCCTTCCTGGCGCTGCTCGCCCACCGCCTGATCACCGATGCGCAGCACGACGCCGTGCTGGCGCACCCCGAGTACGCTGCCCTCCCGGTGCTGCCCGGCCCCACGCATGCACTGGCCTGGATGCGCTTGAAGGCACTGACCACGGAAGAAGAAGTGGACGCCGTCATCGACGAACTCGAGGACGAGGACACGTCAGAGCCATCGGCCGACTTCAGCGAGGCGGAAGACATCGCCTATGACGCCGAAGACATGCTGGACATCGGCGCTACCGGCGTCACCCACGAGGCGGTGGATGCGCTTTTCAAGGAAGGTCTCATCGACACCGCGACCCGCGACATGGCGCTGCAGTCGGCACCGGTCGTCGGTGCTCCTGCGGCCCTGGGCACCGCGCTGGGCTGGATGGTGACCGAGGGCCTGCTCGACCAGGAGGTGTTCGATGCCACGCGCGCCCGTGTCGCGGCCGAGCCGCCGTTCGCGACGGCGGCCGACCACCGCCGCATCGTCGACGAGGCCCAGGCGGCGATCACCGCCGATGCGCAGATGTTTTCCGAATGGCAGCGCGAGTTCGCGCGTCAGAACCAGACCACCACCTGGAAGTTCAGGCTGATCCTGCTGGCCATCCTGGCCGTGATCGGCTGGTCCATCTTCGGCCGCTGAAGGCAGCCGCGGCTCAGTGCGCGCCCGGTAGCGCGCTGTCCGCCAACGTGGTGCGACGTCCGCGCAGCGCGAGCAGTTCGTTGAACACCAACGCCCCGATCACGAGCACACCGCCGGTCAGCACAGGGGCCGCGGGCGTCTCGCCCGCACCGAGCCAGGCCAGCGCGATGCCGAAGATCACCTCGAGCAGCGCCAGCAACGCCACCTCGGGCGCCTTGAGCACCTGCGCGCACAGAACCGAGAGCACGCAGGGAATCGCCAGCTGAAAGACGCCCAGGAACGCCAGCAGGCCCAGGTCGTGCAGGCCCGCGCGGAACGGCCAGGCCAGCGGCAACGTGACGAGAGCGGAAATAGTCGCGCCGATCAACACCGCGGGCACGAGATCAACATCATGTCCCTTGGCGTGCGCATGCTGGACCACCGTCCATTGGGTCGCGCCTGCCAGCGGCACGCACAGCGCCACCAGCGTGCCAATGAGCGAACCACCACTGCCGCCCAGCAGTTGCGTGCCGTACATCCAGCCAATGCCCAGCCCGGCGACCAGGATGGCCGCCCAGGTGCGCGCGGGCAACCTGTGGCCGATGAAAAGGCGTGCAGCAAGTGCAGTGAAGAGCGGCCCGAGCGACATCGTGACCAGCACGCTCGCGGTGGAGGTCAGGGTCAGCGCCACCATGAAGGCCGTGAACATCACGGACCAGCACACGCCGGAGATCCAGAGCGGCACCCCGCCGTGGCGCAACAGCCAGAACACCGCCCGCCCCCTCCAAAGCGGCAAGATCACCAGCAGCGCCAGCATCGTGAAGAAGCTGCGCCAGAAGGTGATCTCGAAACTGTGCGCCTGCGCCAGGTGCCGCGTGACGACGCCCGCCGTGCCCCACATGAGGGTCACGACGGCCATCAGCCCGACTGCGGCGCCGTGCGTCAGGCGCATGGCCGATCGAAGGCGATCAGCCTTGCGACGTGTCGCGGCCGGCGCGCTTGCGGTCGCTTTCCTTCAGGAAGCGCTTGCGCAGGCGCACGCTCTTGGGCGTGATTTCGACCAGCTCGTCGTCCTCGATGAACTCGACCCCGTATTCCAGCGTGAGGTCGATCGGGGGCGTGATCTTGATCGCGTCTTCCTTGCCGCTCACGCGGAAGTTGGTCAGCTGCTTGGTGCGCGTGGCGTTCACGACGAGGTCGTTGTCGCGGCTGTGGATGCCCACGATCATGCCTTCGTACACCGGATCGTTCGCCTTCACGAACATGCGGCCGCGGTCGTCCAGCTTGCCCAGCGCGTAGGTGAAGATTTCACCGTCGTCCATCGAGATCAGCACGCCGTTCTTGCGGCCGCCGATGTCGCCCTTGTGCGGCTCGTAGCTGTCGAAGATGTTGCTGATGAGGCCCGAGCCGCGCGTCAGGTTCAGGAATTCGTTCGTGAAGCCGATCAGGCCGCGCGCCGGAATGCGGTACTCCAGGCGCACGCGGCCACGGCCGTCCGGTTCCATGTTGACCAGCTCGCCCTTGCGCTCGCCCAGTGCCTGCATCACGCCGCCCTGGTGGCCTTCTTCGATGTCGGCCGTGACCATTTCGATAGGCTCGTGCTTTTCGCCGTTGATGGTGCGGAACACCACACGCGGCTTGGACACAGCCATCTCATAGCCTTCGCGGCGCATGTTTTCCAGCAGGATGGTCAGGTGCAGTTCGCCGCGGCCCATGACTTCGAAGATGCCTTCCTCGTCGGTCTCGTTCACGCGCAGCGCCACGTTGTGCTGCAGTTCCTTTTGCAGACGGTCCCAGATCTGGCGGCTGGTCACGAACTTGCCTTCGCGGCCGGCCAGCGGGCTCGTGTTCACGCAGAAGTTCATGGTCAGGGTCGGTTCGTCGACCTTGAGCATGGGCAGCGGCGCCGGGTTGTCCTTGTCGGTCACGGTGACGCCGATGCCGATGTCGGCAATGCCGTTGATCAGCACGATTTCGCCGGGGCCGGCTTCGGTCGATTGCACGCGGTCCAGGCCCTGGAAGGTCAGCACCTGGTTGACGCGGCCCTTGATGGTCTTGCCATCCGGACCTTCCATGACCAGCACGTCCGACATGGGCTTGAGCGTGCCCTGGCTGATGCGGCCCACGCCGATGCGGCCGACGAAGGTCGAGAAGTCGAGCGCGGAAATCTGCAGCTGCAGCGGTGCGTTCGGGTCACCCTTTTGCGACGGCACGTGCTTCAGGATGGTGTTGAACAGGGCCGACATGTCGGGGCCCCACTGCTCGCCCGGTGCGCCTTCTTCGAGCGACGACCAGCCATTGATGCCCGAGGCGTACACCACGGGGAAGTCGAGCTGTTCGTCGGTCGCGCCGAGCTTGTCGAACAGGTCGAAAGCGGCGTTGACGACCTTGTCGGGGTTGGCGCCCGGCTTGTCGACCTTGTTCACGACCAGGATCGGCTTCAGGCCCAGGGCCAGCGCCTTCTTGGTCACGAAGCGCGTCTGCGGCATCGGGCCTTCCTGCGCGTCGATCAGCAGCACCACGCCGTCGACCATCGACAGCGCGCGCTCCACTTCACCGCCGAAGTCCGCGTGGCCCGGGGTGTCGACGATGTTGATGTGCGTGCCTTCCCAGGTCACGGCGCAGTTCTTGGCCAGGATCGTGATGCCACGTTCCTTTTCGATGGCGTTGTTGTCCATCACCGTGTCGACGACCTTCTCGTGCTCGGCGAAGGTGCCCGACTGGCGCAGCAGCTGGTCGACCATGGTGGTCTTGCCATGGTCCACGTGGGCAATGATGGCGATATTGCGGATTTGCTTGGTACTCATGGTGTCGCTTCGGTCTGTGGTGCGTTCAAAAGAATTTGCTGAATTTCGATGGGGTTCAGCAAGCGCCCCGGGATCAGTTCGCCGGCGCTCACGTGGGCGGTGCCCAGGAACGCCTGCGGGTCGGTGCCGAACACGGCCACCGCCTCGGCATCGGCCCAGCCGCCACGGCGGCGCAGGCCCGAAAGAAAACGTGCCGCATCTTCGGCGGCGAGCGTGACGCGGCTGTGGCCGTCGACCAGCGCTTCGGGAGGCAACAGGCGTGCCAGGCGCTCGTCTTCGGTCATGGCTTCGAGCGCTTCGATGGTGACGCACTGCGCCTGCCCGAAACCGCCCGTGGCGGTGCGGCGCAGCGAGCTCAGGTGCGCGCCGCAGCCCAACGCCTCGCCGATGTCTTCGCCCAGGGTGCGAATGTAGGTGCCCTTGCTCACGCTCGCAACGATGCGGATGCTGGTCGCGTCCAGTTGCGTCAGCGTGAGCTGGTGAATGACGACGTCGCGCGGCGCGCGCTCGATGTCGATGCCTTCGCGCGCGTACTCGTACAGCGCCTTGCCGTCTTTCTTGAGTGCGCTGTGCATCGGCGGCACCTGGCGGATCGGGCCGGTGAATTGGGCCTCGACGCGGGCCAGGTCTGCGGGCGAAACCTGCACCGGGCGCTCGGCGATCACCTCGCCCTCGGCGTCACCGGTGGACGTCTTGATGCCCAGGCGCGCGATCGCCTCGTAGGTCTTGTCGGCGTCCAGGTGCAGTTGACTGAATTTGGTGGCGGCGCCGAAACACAGCGGCAGCACGCCGGTGGCGAGCGGATCGAGCGTGCCGGTATGGCCCGCCTTTTCGGCGCGCAGCAACCACTTGGCCTTTTGCAAGGCCTGGTTGCTGGAAAACCCCAGCGGCTTGTCGAGCAGCAACACCCCATGCACAGGGCGCCGCTGCACCCGTGTGCGTGGCGCGTTCATCGCTAGTCGTCTTTCGAGCGCGAAGCAACGGCCTGTGCGATGAGCGCATTCATGTCGGCCGCACGCTCGGTGGTGCGGTCGAACAGGAAGTGCAGCGTCGGCACGGTGTGGATGTGCAGGCGCTTGAACAGGCCGTTGCGCAGGAAGCCCGCGGCCTGGTTCAGCGCTTCGGTGGTCTCGGCCACGTCGCCCGTGAGCAGGCTGAAGAAAACCTTCGCATGCGCATAGTCGGGCGTGACCTCGACCGCCTGGATCGTGACCATGCCCACGCGCGGGTCCTTCAACTCGCGCGCGATCAGTTCCGTCAGATCGCGCTGGATCTGGTCGGCGACCTTGAACGCACGGTTGGGAGTGGCAGCTTTTCTTTTGGGCATTTGATCAATCACTAGCGTCGCGAGATCGGACTCAGTGCAAGGCGCGCCGTCGCAGGCAGTACTTCAGTACGGCAAGACGGCTGCAACGCGGCAATGAGTTCGATATCGCGGCGCGCGTTACAACGTACGCGCGATCTCCTTGATTTCGAAGAACTCGAGCTGATCGCCCTCTTTGATGTCGTTGTAGTTCTTGAGCTTGATACCGCACTCGAAACCTTCGCGGACTTCGCGGACATCGTCCTTCATGCGCTTGATCGAGTCGACTTCGCCGGTGTAGATCACCACGTTGTCGCGCAGCAGGCGGAAATGCGCGCTGCGGTTGACCGAGCCCGAAGTGACGTACGAGCCGGCCACGGTGCCGATCTTCGAAGCCACGAACACCGTGCGGATCTCGGCCGAGCCGATGATCTCTTCGCGGCGCTCCGGTGCCAGCATGCCCGACATCGCGACCTTGATCTCGTCGACGGCGTCGTAAATGATGCTGTAGTAGTTCAGCTGCACGCCATTGCCTTCGGCCAGCTTGCGCGCACCGGCATCGGCCCGCACGTTGAAGCCGATGACCACCGCCTTCGACGCGATCGCGAGGTTGATGTCGCTTTCGCTGATGCCGCCGACGCCGGCGTACACGATCTGCACCTTGACTTCTTCGGTCGCCAGCTTGAGCAGCGACTGGGCCAGTGCTTCCTGCGAGCCCTGCACGTCGGCCTTGATGATGATGCGCAGCGTCTGCACCTCGCCGGCCGACAGGTCGGTGAACATGTTCTGCAGGTTCGCGGCTTGCGCCTTGGCCAGCTTGGTGTTGCGGAACTTGCCCGCGCGGTACGTGGCGATTTCGCGCGCACGGCGCTCGTCGGCCATCACCATGAACTCGTCGCCGGCCTGCGGCACTTCGGTCAGACCCTGGATTTCGACCGGGATCGACGGACCTGCCGACTTGGTGGCCTTGCCGTCTTCGTCCAGCATGGCGCGCACGCGGCCATAGGTCGAGCCGGCCAGCACCACGTCGCCGGTCTTGAGCGTGCCGGATTGCACCAGCACGGTCGCGACCGGGCCGCGGCCCTTGTCGAGCTGCGCTTCGATGACCAGGCCCTTGGCGGCGGCATCCACCGGCGCCTTGAGTTCCAGCACTTCAGCCTGCAGCAGCACCTGCTCGAGCAGGTCGTCGATGCCCTGGCCGGTCTTGGCCGACACCGGCACGAACGGCACGTCGCCGCCGTACTCTTCGGGCACGACCTCTTCGGCCACCAGTTCCTGCTTCACGCGGTCCAGGTTGGCGTCGGGCTTGTCCACCTTGTTGATCGCAACCACGATCGGCACACCCGCTGCCTTCGCGTGCTTGATGGCTTCCTTGGTCTGGGGCATGACGCCGTCGTCGGCCGCCACCACCAGGATCACGATGTCGGTGGCCTGCGCACCGCGGGCACGCATGGCGGTGAACGCCTCGTGACCCGGCGTGTCGAGGAACGACACCATGCCGCGTTCGGTTTCGACGTGGTACGCACCGATGTGCTGCGTGATGCCGCCGGCTTCGCCCGCGGCGACCTTGGCGCGACGGATGTAGTCCAGCAGCGAGGTCTTGCCGTGGTCGACGTGACCCATGACGGTCACAACCGGTGCGCGCGGCAGGGCTTCGGCCTGTTGCGCCGACACGTCCTCGTCGGTGAAGGCTTCCGGGTCGTCCAGCGCGGCAACCACCGCGTTGTGGCCCATTTCCTCCACGATGATCATCGCGGTGTCCTGATCGAGCGACTGGTTGATGGTTGCCATCATGCCCAGCTTCATCAGCTGCTTGATGACTTCCTGTGCCTTCACAGCCATCTTGTGCGCGAGCTCGGCGACCGTGATGGTCTCGGGCACGTGCACTTCCAGGATGCGCGCCTCGACCGGTGCGGCCGGTGCGTGCTGCTCGTCATGGCTGCCACGGTCGTTGCCGCGACGGCCACGCGGACCTCCGCGCCAGTTGCCGCGACCGACACCGCCACTGGCGTCGCCGCGGGTCTTGATTTCCTTCTTCTTGGCAGGATCGCCGGCCCAGCTCGACGAGAGCTTGGCGGACTTGACTTCCTTGCCTGCGCCCGCGGCGCCGGGTGCTGCTGCAGCGCCTGCCGCGGCAGGCGCGCCAGGACGTGCGGGTGGCGTGGCCGGCTTGTGCAGCGTGCCCTTGACCGCCGACTTTTCGGGTTGCGGCTTCTCGGGCGCCTTGTGCGGCACCAGCACGCGGGCCGGTGCGTTCATCATGGCGCGGATGGCCTCGGCTTCGGCAAGGGCCTTGCGGCGGCGCTCGTCGAGGTCCTTGGCGCGGGCAGCCTCTTCGTCGGCACGGGCCTTCGATTCAGCGGCGGCCTTGGCCTTGGCGTCTTCCTTGGCTTGCGTGGCGGCGTTCTGTGCGGCCAGCTTGGTGTCGGCCGCCTGCTTTTCGGCAGCAGCAGCGGTTTCCGCGGCGGCGGCAGCGGCAGCAACGGCGGCCGGCGCAGCCGGGGCTGCCACCGGCTGCTTCGCGGCTTCCTTGGCGGATGCAGCAGCGGCTTCAGCAGCCTTCTTCTCGGCGTTGAGGCGCGCAGCTTCCTGCTCGGCCTGTTCAGCGCGCTCGGCCTTTTCGGCTTGTTCGCGTTCGCGGGCTTCGGTTTCTTCGCGCTGGCGACGCTTCTCGGCCAGCTCTTCTTCCTGGCGACGGATCAGCTCGGCCTGGCGGCGTGCGTCTTCCTCGCGACGGGCCAGTTCGGCTTCGTCGATGTGAGGTGCGCTCGGCACAGCGGACGTTTCTGCCGCCTGCTGTTGCGAGCCTTCGGGCGTAGCCGGATGGCCTTCATCGCGCTGGATGAAGGTGCGCTTCTTGCGCACTTCGACCTGGATGGTGCGGGCGCGACCGGTGGCGTCGGCCTGCTTGATCTCGCTGGTCGACTTCTTGGTCAGCGTGATCTTCTTGCGCTCAGGCTCGGCCGTGCCGTGGCTGGCCTTCAGGAAGCCGAGCAAGCGCTGCTTGTCGGCCTCCGTGAGTGCATCGGTGGCGGCCGCTTTGGGCACGCCTGCGCTCTTGAGCTGGTCAAGCAAGGTTTCGGGAGTCTTCTTGAGCTCGTTCGCGAACTCGGCGACAGTGGTACTGGACATATTGCTTTCGTGCCTCCATACCGTCACTCTTGGCCGGCGAACCAATGTTCGCGGGCTTTCAAGATGAGGGCTTTGGCGTCATCGGCGCTCAGGCCGGTGATTTCGGTGAGTTCATCGACCGCGAGGTCGGCCAGGTCGTCACGGGTGTTCACACCCGCTTCAGCCAGCTGCGGAATCAGGTCGGGATTGAGGCCTTCGAGGTCGCGCAGGTTCTGCGAAACGGTCTCGACACCTTCTTCCTTGGCGATTTCCATGGTCAGCAGCGCATCCTTTGCACGGGCACGCAGCTCATTGATGGTGTCTTCGTCGAAGGCCTCGATCTCAAGCATCTCGGAAATCGGCACGTAGGCCACTTCTTCGAGGCTGTTGAAACCTTCCGAAATCAGGATGTCGGCGATTTCCTCGTCGACGTCGAGCTTTTCCATGAAGAGCTTGCGGCTGGCATCGGTCTCGACGGCCTGCTTCTGGGCCGACTCGTTGGCGTCCATGATGTTGATCTTCCAACCCGTGAGGTCGGAAGCCAGGCGCACGTTCTGGCCGCCGCGGCCGATGGCGATCGCAAGGTTTTCCTCGTCGACCACCACGTCCATGGCGTGCTTTTCTTCGTCGACCACGATCGACGACACGTTCGCCGGCGCCAGGGCGCCGATCACGAACTGGGCCGGGTCTTCGCTCCACAGCACGATGTCCACGCGCTCGCCGGCGAGTTCGTTCGTGACGGCGTTGACGCGGGTGCCGCGCACGCCGACGCAGGTGCCGATCGGGTCGACACGCTTGTCATGCGAGAGCACGGCGATCTTGGCGCGCGAACCGGGGTCGCGGGCGCAGCTCTTGATCTCGAGCAGGCCTTGCTCGATCTCGGGCACTTCCTGGCGGAACAGCTCGACCATGAACTCGGGAGCCGAGCGCGACAGGATGATCGGCGCGCCGCGCAGCGTCAGGTCGACCTCCATGATCATGGCCCGCACGCGATCGCCGTTGCGCAGGTTTTCCTTGGCGATCATTTCGCTGCGGCGCAGGCGGCCTTCGACGCGCCCGGCTTCCACGATGATGTCGCCCTTGTCCAGGCGCTTGACGGTGCCCACGAAGATCTTGTCGCCGCGCGACATGAAGTCGTTGAGCAGCATCTCGCGCTCGGCGTCACGGATCTTCTGCAGGATGACCTGCTTGGCGGCCATGGCACCGATGCGGCCGATCGGCACCGAATCGACGGATTCCTCGATGTATTCGTCGACCTCGATGTCGGGCATCTCTTCCCGAGCCTCGAAGAGCAGGATCTCCTGGTCAGGCAGTTGCAGGCCGGCTTCATCGGGAACGACGTGCCAGCGGCGGAAAGTTTCGTAGTCGCCGCTGTCGCGATCGACCGCCACGCGGATATCCACGTCACCCTGATGGAGCTTCTTGGTGGCTTGCGCCAGAGCGGATTCGACTGCGCCGAAGACCACGTCGCGCTCGACGTTCTTCTCGCGCGAGATCGCATCCACCAACATCAACATTTCGCGATTCATGCCACCACTCCTCTTGTTCAGTCCGGAACACTCGTTCCGTCGTCAATATCTGAAAAACCCGGTTGGGTTTTGGCCTTGCGGCCCTTGAAGTCCACGATTGGCGCCAGCCGCGCGTCGCGCAGCTCGTCCAATACGAAACCCAGCGCATGCAACGGTGCAGGCGCGCGCTTCTTGCTCACTTTTTGCCCGGGCTTGGCCTTGGGCTCGTCGCTCCAGACGACCTGCCAGCCCAAACCGCTTTCGGCACGCTCCAGCGTGCCGCGAAACTTCTTTCGCGTGGCCGACACCTGGCCTGCCGCGGCAGCCCCCATGGGCGCCTTGAGGGTGATGTCGATCACCGCGCCCACGAATCGCTCGAAATCCTGCTCATTGCGCAAGGGGCGATCGATACCGGGCGAGGAGACCTCGAGCCGCTTGTAATCGACCGCATCGACTTCCAGCGCGAATTGCAGCTGGCGCGTGACCTTTTCGCAGTCTTCCACCGTCACGAAGGGCTCGGGCACACCGGCCGCCACAGCTTCGGAGGTGGGGGGCGTCCAGGGCAAATCAATCGTCACGCGCAGCAATCCACCGGCCGAGCGCTCGACCTCGACCAGGTCGTAGCCGAGACCGGCCACGGTTTGTTCTACTGTTTGCTGCAATGCCACGTGTTTGAAAGCGCCTTCTGAATCAATACCCAAGCCGCAGCGCCCGCCCACCACGGATGCCACGACGCCAAATAATTGCTGCTTGAGAATGCATAGACCAAAAAAAACGGGCGGTTGGTACCCGCCCGTTTGGTCGTGAGCCTCGAATTATATGCTATTCGCGTGCATAAATGAAGGGCATCGCTATTCAAGCGACGCAGAGCGGCGGTATTTCGACCAGACCACGGCAAACAGCACCGCGCCCAGCGCCAATGCGGCCGCAGCCACCAGCAAAGGCAGCTGGAAAGAGCCCGTGCGCTGCGCCAGCGGCGCGGCAAACAAAGGCCCGACGATCTGCCCCACGCCATAGGACGCCGTGGCATAGCCGATCAGCCCGGCCGCCGCATTGCCACGCAGCCGGCGCGCCTCCCGCATGGCGAAAAGCGTGATGGCGGTGAAAGGCATCCCGAGCAACAGGCTACCAATTGCAAAACCCGCAATGGTCGGCCAGACCACCGAAAACACGACGCCGAGGGCCTGCAAGGCATAGGCGGCGGCCAGCAGCAACCTGTTGTCCCAGTGCACCGGGGCACGGGCGCCGATCAATGCGCCGGGAATGATGGCCGCGCCGAACAGCGGCCAGAAGAAATCCGGCCATGGCGATCCGGGCAATGCCTGCCGGGCGATCACTGGCAGGAAGGTGGCAGTGATGATGTAACCAAAGCCTGCCAGCCCATAGAGCGCGACCAGCCAGATCGCGTCAACGCGGGCCGAAGCCGATCCCGAAGCGCCGCCCGTCGCGGCGGCCGGACTGGCCGCTGCCCCACCTGCGACCGCCCCCGCCCGCTCGCCGTCATCGAACACCCGCCAGATCGCAGCGATCAGCACCACGGCCAGCAGCCCGAGGCCGATCCAGCCCGCCTCCGAACCCCAACGGCCGAGCGCGCCACCCAGCAGGCCGGTCATGGCGATTCCGATGCCCGGCCCGGTGTAGATCACACCGGCCAGCGTGGGCGCGTTCGTCTCGGCCAACCGGCGCAGCCCCCAGCCTGAGGCGAACACGAAGACCCAGGCGCTCATCACGCCGGCCGCCGCGCGCAGCACGCCCCATCCAATGAAGCTGTGCAGCAGTCCCATGCCGACCAGCAGCACCGCCGTGGCCAGCAGGCCGCCGCGCACCATGCTCGATGCCTTGATGCCGATGGCCGCGCAACTGACCGCCCCGAAGAAGTAGCCCAGGTAATTGAGAGAGGCCAGCAGGCCGCCGCCGGCCAGTTCGAGCTTTCCCTCGCTCAGCATGATGGGCAGCATGGGCGTGAAGGCGAAGCGCCCCAGGCCCATGGCCACCGCCAGCGTGACCATGCAGGCCAGCGCCGCGCGCCACGCGCCGCGCCGGTCGTGTCCGATTCCCGACATTTATTGCAATCTCCGTGTTTTTATTCCAGCAAGGCCGCAGCGACCAGCTTCTGTGTGTAGGGATGTTCAGGGGCGTCGAGGACGCGCAGGGCCGGGCCGGATTCGAGGATCGCGCCGTCCTTCATCACGATGACCTGGTGCGCCATCGCGCGGATCACCTCGACGTCGTGCGTGATCAGCAGGTAGCTCAGCCCCCGTTCGCGCTGCAGCCGCTGAAGCAGGCCGAGCACCTGCTTCTGGATGGTCACGTCGAGCGCACTGGTGGGCTCGTCGAGCACCAACAGCCGTGGGTCGACGATCAGCGCCCGGGCGATCGCCAGCCGCTGGCGCTGCCCGCCCGAGAACTCGTGCGGATAGCGGTCGAGCAGCGCGGGAAATTGCGCCTCGCTCAGTCCCACGTCGGCCAGCGCCATGAGCGCGCGCGCCCGGCGGGCGGCGGCGTCGAGCTCGGGCGCGTGCACGCGCAGCCCCTCGCCCACGATCTGCTCGACCGTCATGCGCGGCGAGAGCGACGAGAACGGGTCCTGGAACACCACCTGCATCGTTCGGCGCAACGCCAGGTCGGACGCGCGGTCCACCGCCCAGCCCTTCCCCGTCACCTGCAGCTCGCCACCGTGCTTGAGCAGGCCGAGCGCGGCCAGCGCCAGCGTCGACTTGCCCGAGCCCGATTCGCCGACCACCCCCAGCGTTTCGCCCGGCGCGATCCGGAAATCGGCGCCCTGCACGGCGACGAACTCGCCCTTGCGGAACCAGCCCGCAAAACCAGGACGCGACACGGGATAGCTCACGCGCAATGCCCGCGCTTCGAGCACCGGCGCCGCGGCGCCATCGGCTGCAACCTCGGCCACGTCGCGCGCCGGATGGCTGTCGATCAGCTTGCGGGTGTACGCGTGTTGGGGGGCCTTGAACACGGCGTCGACCGGGCCGTGTTCGACGATGTGGCCGCGCTCCATCACCGCCACGCGGTCGGCAAAACGGCGCACCAGGTTCAGGTCGTGGGTAATGAGCAGCACGGCCATGCCGTGCTTGCGCTGCAGGTCGGCCAGCAGCTCGAGGATCTGCGCACGCACCGTGACATCGAGCGCCGTGGTCGGCTCATCGGCCAGCAGCAGGCGCGGCTTGCAGGCCAGCGCCATCGCGATCATGGCGCGCTGGCGCTGCCCGCCCGACAGCTGGTGCGGAAACGCCCTCGCCCGCCGCGCCGGCTCGGGGATGCCGGTGTCAGCTAACAGCTGCACGGCCGCCTCTTGCGCGGCGCGGGCCGACAGCCCTTCGTGCAACTCGAGCACTTCGGCGATCTGGTCACCCACGGTGTAGAGCGCGTTGAGCGCGGTCATCGGCTCCTGGAAGATCATCGCGATCTCCTTGCCGCGGATGCCGCGCAGCTCGCGCTCCGGAATCGACAGCAGATCGCGCGCACCGGGCTGGTCCTGCGAACCCGACAGGGTCGCCACCCCCGCAAGGTCGGCGTTCTGCACCAGCCGCAGCAACGACAGCGCCGTGACGGTCTTGCCCGAGCCCGACTCGCCGACCAGTGCAAGCTTTTCGCCCGCCGCGATCTGCAGGTCGATGCCATGCACCACCGGCTTGCCGCCGAAGGCGACGCGCAGCCCCTTCACGTCGAGCAAGGGCTCGTTGTTCGTCGTGTCGCGCCTCGTCGTCATTTGTCGGCCTTCCGGGGGTCGAGCGCATCGCGCAGCGCGTCGCCCATGAAGGTCAGCAGCATCAGCGTGACGACCAGCACGCAGAAGGTGGACAGAGAAATCCACCAGGCGTCGATGTTCCCCTTGCCCTGGCTCAGCAGTTCGCCGAGCGACGGCGTGCCGGGCGGAACGCCCAGGCCGAGGAAGTCGAGCGAAGTCAGCGCCAGGATCGCCGCGCTCATGCGAAACGGCAGGAAGGTGACGACCGGCACCATGCTGTTGGGCAGGATGTGGCGCCACATGATCTGCAGATTGCCCACGCCCAGCGCGCGCGCGGCGCGCACGTAATCCATCTGGCGGTTGCGCAGGAACTCGGCGCGCACGTAATCCGACAACCCCATCCAGCCGAACAGGCTCAGAAGAATCAGCAGCAGTGACACGCTCGGCGTGAAGATCGCGCTGAAGATGATCAGCAGGTACAGCTCGGGCATCGCGCTCCAGATCTCGATCAGGCGCTGAAAAGTCAGGTCGATCTTGCCGCCGAAGAAGCCCTGCACGGCGCCGGTCGCGATGCCCAGCACCACGCCGACCACCGTGAGCGCCAGCGCGAACAGCACGCTCACGCGAAAGCCGTAGATCAGCTGGGCCAGCAGGTCGCGTCCGCGCTCGTCGGTGCCCAGCAGGTTCTCGTGCGAGGGCGCAGCGGGGTTCGGCGGCTTCGAGAAATAGTTGAGCGTGGCCGGGCCGTAGCGGTTGGGCGCATAGACCGCCCAGTTGTCGCCCTGAGTGATGCGCTGCTCGATGAAGGGGTCGAGGTAGTCGGCCGGCGATTCGAAATCGCCGCCGAAGGTCTTCTCCGAATAGTCGCGCAGCACGGGGAAATAGGTCTGGCCTTCATAACGCACCACCAGCGGCTTGTCGGTAGAGAGCACTTCGGCGAACAGGCTCAGCACCACCAGCGTCGAGAAGACGACGAGGCTCCAGAACCCCAGCGGGTTGCGGCGGAAACGCCGCCAGGCACGGCGCCCGGGGCTCACGGACACGGCGGCGGCTTCAGTCAAACTTCACCCTCGGATCGACCCAGACGTAGCAAAGATCGGAGATGAGCTTGGTCACCAGCCCGATCAACGTGAACAGATAAAGCGTGCCCAGGAACACCGGGTAGTCGCGCCGCAGCACGCTTTCGTAGCTGAGCAGTCCCATGCCGTCGAGCGAGAACAGCGTCTCGATGAGCAGCGCGCCCGAGAAGAAGGCGCCAATGAAGGCTGTCGGAAAGCCCGTGATGATCGGGATCAGCGCGTTGCGGAACACGTGCTTCCACAGCACCTGCCGCTCTGTCAGCCCCTTGGCCCGCGCCGTCAGCACGTACTGCTTGCGGATTTCCTCGAGGAACGAGTTCTTGGTGAGCATCGCGGTGATCGCGAAGCTGCCCAGCACCATGGCCGTCACCGGCAAGGTGATGTGCCACAGGTAGTCGACGATGCGGGCGCCCCAGCTCAGTGACTCCCAGTTCGGCGAGGTCAGCCCGCGCAGCGGAAACCACTGCAGCTGGCCGCCGAAGATCACCAGCAGCGCCACGCCCAGCACGAAGCCCGGGATGGCGTAGCCGACGAGCACCAGCAGCGTCGTGAAGAAGTCGAAGCGCGAGCCCGCGCGCACGGCCTTGGCCACGCCCAGCGGCACCGCGATGAGGTAGCTGATGAAGAAGGTCCACAGCCCCAGGCTGATCGACACCGGCAGCTTCTCCTTGATGAGCTGCCACACGTCCTTGCTCTGGAAGAAGCTCTTGCCCAGGTCGAAGCGGGCGAACTGCTTGAGCATCTGCCAGAAGCGCTCGGGGGCCGGCTTGTCGAAGCCGTAGAGCGCCTTGATCTCGGCCACCTGCTTGGCGTCGAGCGTGCGGCCGGTGGGGCCGCCCGAGATGCGGTTCTCCTTGTTGGTGAGTTGCGAGAGCAATTGCTCGGCCGGTCCACCCGGCACGAACTGCACGATGGCGAAATTGAGCAGCAGCACGCCGAACAGCGTGGGAACGATCAGCAGGAGGCGTCGGATCAGGTAGGCGGCCATGCGTGTTCTTGTTCTCTTACTTGGCGCTCGGGTCGATCCACCACATCGTCAGCATCGCCGAGCCTGCCAGCAGGCGCTGCGGCAGGGGCGCGTCCGGTCGGCGCAGCTTTCGCTTGTGGGCAATGAAATACTGCTTGCCGTAGTACATCGGGGTCATGTAGTGCTGGTGGAGCAAGTAGCGGTCCAGCAGCCGCGCAGCCGCCGCAAGCGAGGCGCGGTCGTGGCTGTTGACGATCACCTCGACAATCTCGTCGACCACGGGGTCGCTGATGCCGCTCAGGTTCTGGCTGCCCTTCTCGCTCGCCGATTTCGAGCCGAAGTCGTCGTACAGCTCGTTGCCCGGGCTCGACGACCCACCCACGAGGCTGATGGCCATGTCGAAATCGAAGTCGTCCAGCTTCTTCTTCAACAGGCTCGGGTCGCGCAGGCGGTACTCCAGGCGAATGCCCAGCTTGCCGAGGTTGCGCGCATACGGCGCCAACACCACATTGGAGCTGCGGTCGGCGATGTCGATGGTGATCACGAACGGCGCGCCGGCCTTGTCGCGCAACGCGCCGTCGCGGTAGGTCCAGCCGGCATCCTTCAGCAACGCCTGCGCCTTCACGAGGTTGCGCCGCAGGCCGTCGGCGGTGTCGCCGCTGCTGTCGGGACGCGGCAGTTCGCCCTTCGTGTTGTCGATGTAGCGCTGCCTGTTCTTGAGCTTGTCGATCAGCGCCTGCTCCTCGGCACTGATCACGGGCTGCGCCATGAGGTCGTCGCTGTTCTGGAAATAGCTTTGCGTGCGCCCGCGGCGCCCATAGAACAGGTGGGCGTTGAGCCAGTCGAAGTCGAAGGCCAGCGCCAGCGCCCTGCGCACGCGCATGTCGGCAAAGCGGGGCTGCCGCAGGTTCGGCGCCAGGCCCTGCATGCCGGTGAAGCGGCGGTGATCGATCTCTTCCTTGACCAGTTCGCCGGAGTCGAAGCGGCGGCCCTTGTAGCGGCGCACCCACGCGATGATGGAGCGCTCTTCCATCGCGTCGAGCGCGCCGGCCTTGAGCGACTCTTCCTCGCCGAGCGCGTCCTTGAAGTACTGGTACGACACCGTGTCGTAGTTGAACATCCCCTTGCGCACGGGCAGGTTGGCGGCCCAGTAGTCCGGGCGGCGGCGGTACGAGATGAACTTGCCATAGTCGACCTTGTCCACGACATACGGCCCGCTCGCAATGGGCGGCTCGGTCACGATCTGGTCGAAAGGCTTGCCCTTGCCCCAGGCGCGGGAGAACACCGGCAACCCGCCGATGATCATGTGCAGCTCGGCGTTCTGGCGCACGAAGTCGAAGCGGATCGTGCGCTCGCCCGTCACCACGGCTTCCTTGATGTCGGCCCAGTACGATCGGAAGGTCGGCCCCGCCGCCTTGCTGCGCAGGGTGTCGAAGGAGTACTTCACGTCTTGCGCCAGCACCGGCGAGCCGTCGGAGAACCGCGCCTTGGGGTTCAAGCGGAACGTGACGCTCAGGCGATCGGGCGCCAGCTGGATGTCTTCGGCCAGCAGGCCGTACTGCGAGAAAGGCTCGTCTTCGCTCGGCGTCGTCAGCGAGTCGAAGAGCAGGCCGTACTCGGAAAACACGAAGCCATTGGCGCTGTAGCCCATGCCCACCGGCGGCACGCCGCGCAGGGTGAAGGGGTTGAGCTTGTCGAAGCCGCCGGCGGCCGACAACGTGAGGTCGCCGCCCTTCGGTGCGCTGGGGTTCACGTAGTCGAAGTGCGTGAACGACGCCGGGTACTTGGGTTCGTAACCCATGCCCAGCCCGTGCGCCGCCCACGAGGGCAGCGCCAGGAGCGCCAACATCCAGAGCAGCCAACCTCGCATGCGAGAATTCTGCCCAAGATTTTCACGAGGCAACTTCATGGGCTTTCTTTCCGGCAAGAAACTGTTGATCACCGGTGTGTTGAGCAATCGCTCCATTGCATATGGCATTGCCAAGGCCTGTCACGACCAGGGCGCGGAACTCGCCTTCAGCTACGTCGGCGAGCGATTCAAGGACCGTATCACCGAATATGCCGCAGACTTCGGCTCGAAACTCATTTTCGACTGCGACGTGAGCGACGACGCGCAGATCGACAAGCTCTTCGCCGACCTCGCCCAGACCTGGCCCACCTTCGACGGCTTCGTGCACAGCATCGGCTTCGCCACGCGCGAATCGATCTCCGGCGACTTCCTGGACGGCCTCTCGCGCGAAGGCTTCAAGATCGCGCACGACATCAGTGCGTACAGCTTCCCGGCCATGGCCAAGGCGGCCCTGCCCTACCTCAACGCCAAGTCGGCCCTGCTCACGCTGACTTACCTGGGCGCCGCGCGCGCGCTGCCCAACTACAACACCATGGGCCTGGCCAAGGCCTCGCTCGAAGCTTCGGTGCGCTACACCGCCGCGTCGCTCGGACCGAAGGGCATGCGCGTGAACGGCATCAGCGCCGGCCCGATCAAGACGCTCGCCGCCAGCGGCATCAAGGGCTTCGGCAAGATGCTCGCGGCCGTGGCCGACGCATCGCCCATCGGCCGCAACGTGACCATCGAGGAAGTCGGCAACGTGGCCGCCTTCCTGCTGAGCGACCTCGCCAGCGGCGTGACCGCCGAGATCACCTACGTCGACGGCGGCTTCAGCAACGTGGTCGGAGGCATGGCGGAGTAATTCGTACCCGTTCGCACAGTCCGCCGAGCGGGCGCCAACAGCCATCACTTCCAGCGCAACACCGTGTTGAATCGACGCTCCCTTCTCCTGCTCGCGGGACTGGGCACGGCCCTCTTCGGCCATGCCACCTTCGCGCGCGCGGCCGCGCCTGCCCTGATGCTGGCCGAGGTGTATCGCCCCGGCATGTCGCTCGCGGGCTATTGGGTCAGCGAGAAGTTCGACGGCCTGCGCGGCTACTGGGACGGCCAGAAACTCTGGACGCGTGGTGGAGAGCCCGTCGTGGCACCGATCTGGTTCACCGCCTCGCTGCCCAGGCAGCCGCTCGACGGCGAACTGTGGGCCGGGCGCGGGCGCTTCAATCACGCGCTGTCGACCGTTCGCAGCCAGACGCCCAACGACGCCGCCTGGCAGGAGATCCGCTTCATGGTGTTTGACCTCCCGGCCCAGGGCGGCGACTTCAACACCCGCCTCGCAGCATTGCGCAAACTGCTGCCAATCACTGACGCCCCGTGGGTCGTGGCCGTACCGCAGCAGCCCGTGACCACGCACGAGGACCTGCAGGCGCTCCTCGACAAGACTGTGAAGATGGGCGGCGAAGGCCTGATGCTGCACCGGGGCACGTCGATGTACCGCGCAGAGCGCAACAACGACCTGCTCAAGGTCAAGCCCTTCGAAGACGCGGAGGCCCGCGTGGTGGCGCACCTGCCCGGCAAGGGCAAGCACCACGGCCGGCTCGGCGCGTTGATGGTCGAGATGCCGGGCGGCCTGCGCTTTCGGCTCGGCACCGGCCTGACCGACGCCGAACGCGACCACCCGCCGCCGATCGGCAGCCTGGTGACCTACCGCTACAACGGCACGCACCCGAGCGGGTTGCCGAAGTTCGCGCGCTTCATGCGCGTGCGCGAAGGCTAGACCAGCCTTCGCGGGCCGTGCCCCTACATTTCACGGGGCACGTCGCTCGATCAGCTGACCCGGCGCACGCAGTCCGCGTAGTAGCGCTTCTTGCCCGTCTCGTCGATGCGCGCCACCAGGCCGTGGATGTCGGTCTCGAAACCCGGGCATTGCAGGTTGAACTCGCGCGAGAACTTCAGGTAGTCGACGATCTTCTTGTTGAACACTTCGCCAGGGATCAGCAGCGGAATGCCCGGCGGGTACGGCGTGATCAGGCTGGTGGTAATGCGGCCTTCGAGCTCGTCGATCTCCACGCGCTCGGTCTTGCGATGCGCAATGTGGGCGAAGGCGTCGCTGGGCTTCATGGCCGGCGTCAGGTCGCTCAGGTACATCTCGGTCGTGAGGCGAGCCACGTCGTAGCGCGCGTACAGCTGGTGGATGTGCTGGCACAGGTCGCGCAGGCCCAGGCGCTCGTAGCCCGGGTGCTGCTGGCAGAACTCGGGCAGGATGCGCCACATCGGCTGGTTGCGCGCGTAGTCGTCCTTGAACTGCTGCAGCGCCGTGAGCAGCGTGTTCCAGCGGCCCTTGGTGATGCCGATGGTGAACATGATGAAGAAGCTGTACAGGCCCGTCTTCTCCACGATCACGCCGTGCTCGGCGAGGAACTTGGTCACCACGCTGGCGGGGATGCCGGTCTCGGCAAAGTTGCCCTCGAGATCGAGGCCCGGCGTGACGATGGTCGACTTGATCGGGTCGAGCATGTTGAAGCCGTCGGCCAGTTCGCCGAAGCCGTGCCAGTTGCGCGGCGACTTGCTGCTCTTGCTTCTGGTCTTGCCCGGCTTGCCGTTCTTCTCGCCCGTCATGATCCAGTCTTCGGCGCGGCCGATGCCTTCGTCGACGAGCTTCTCGGGGCCCCAGACCTTGAACCACCACTCGTCCTTGCCGAACTCTTCCTCGACCTTGCGCATGGCGCGGCGGAAGTCCAGCGCTTCCAGGATGCTTTCTTCCACCAGCGCGGTGCCGCCGGGCGGCTCCATCATGGCGGCGGCCACGTCGCAGCTCGCGATGATTGCGTACTGCGGGCTGGTCGACGAGTGCATCAGATAGGCCTCGTTGAACAGGTCGCGGTCGAGCGCACGGTTCTGCGAATCCTGCACCAGCACGTGGCTGGCCTGGCTGATACCGGCGAGCAGCTTGTGCGTCGACTGCGTGGCGAACACCAGCGATTCCTTCGGGCGCACGCGGCGCTTGCCCATCGCGTGGTAGGCGCCGTAGAACGGGTGGAAGGCGGCGTGCGGCAGCCAGGCTTCATCGAAGTGCAAGGTGTCGACGTAACCGTCGAGCATGTTCTTGATGGTCTCGGTGTTGTAGATCACGCCGTCGTAGGTCGACTGCGTGAGCGTCATCACGCGCGGCTTGACCTTGTTCGGGTCCACGTCGGCCAGCAGCGGGTTGGCCTTGATCTTGGCCTTGATGGCGCTTTGCTCGAACTCGCTCTTCGGAATGGGGCCGATGATGCCGAAGTGGTTGCGCGTGGGCTTCATGAAGACGGGAATCGCGCCCGTCATGATGATCGCGTGCAGGATCGACTTGTGGCAGTTGCGGTCGACCACCACCACGTCGTCGGGCGCCACCGTGTGGTGCCAGACCATCTTGTTGCTGGTGCTCGTGCCGTTGGTCACGAAGAAGCAATGGTCGGCATTGAAGATGCGCGCCGCATTGCGTTCGCTCGCCGCCACCGGGCCGGTGTGGTCGAGCAGCTGGCCCAGTTCTTCCACCGCGTTGCAGACGTCGGCGCGCAGCATGTTCTCGCCGAAGAACTGGTGGAACATCTGGCCCACGGGGCTCTTCAGGAACGCCACACCGCCCGAATGGCCCGGGCAGTGCCATGAGTACGAACCGTCTTCGGCGTAGTCGATCAGCGCCTTGAAGAACGGCGGTTGCACGCCTTCCAGGTAGCTCTTGGCCTCGCGGATGATGTGGCGCGCCACGAATTCGGGGGTGTCCTCGAACATGTGGATGAAGCCATGCAGCTCGCGCAGGATGTCGTTCGGAATGTGGCGCGAGGTCTTGGTCTCGCCGTAGATGTAGATCGGCACGTCGGCGTTCTTGCGGCGCACCTCGCCGATGAAGCTGCGCAGGCTCAGCACGGCCGGGTCGAGGTCGGGGCCGACCGAGAATTCCTCGTCGTCGATCGACAGGATGAATGCGCTGGCGCGGCTTTGCTGCTGCGCGAACTGGCTCAGGTCGCCATAGCTCGTGACGCCCAGCACCTCGAAGCCCTCGCTTTCGAAGGCCTGCGCGAGCGCGCGGATGCCGAGGCCCGAAGTGTTTTCGGAGCGGAAGTCCTCGTCGATGATGACGATGGGAAAGCGAAATTTCATGAGCGGGGCTCCGGACAGGCGGTCAGACAGGCAATGAGCGAGGCGCGAAGTGTACGGAATTCGGATGACGCATTGCGCCGGCCCCGTGCAAGCCCCGCGGGGCATGCGGCCGGGGGCGCGCCAGCGGGCACCATACCCCTACGCGACACAGGCGCATGGCGCGCCATGCCGCAGAATGGCGACGGTCCAAGTAACAAAACAAGAGAGGAGTTGCCATGGGAAATCCCACCGTCTGGTGGCTGATCGCAGGAGCGGCCATCGTGGCCGAGTTGTTGTCCGGCACGGTGTACCTGCTGCTGCTGGCCACGGGCTTCGCGGCCGCCGCCATCGCCGCGCACCTGGGCTTCGGGCTCGTCACGCAGTTGCTCGTGGCCGCCGTGGTCGGCGTGGGCTCGGTCGTGACGTGGTACCTCATCCGGCGCAACCGTCCGGCTGCGCCCTCCAGCGACCTTAACCTGGACATCGGCGAGAGCGTGTTCGTCGATGCCTGGAACCCCGACGGCACCGCCACCGTGCGCTACCGCGGCTCGCAATGGACCGTCGTGCTGCGCGCGGGCCATGCGCCCTCCACCGGCGAGCACCGCGTGGTCGAGGTGGTCGGCAGCCGGCTCGTGGTCGACAAGATCTAGCAGTTCAATCATTCAGTCAGTCAGTCAGAACAACGCATTCGAAAAGGAAGCACACCATGGAATTTTCCGTTCCTCTCATCATTCTGGTCATCGCGATCATTTTCATCAGCCAGTCCGTCAAGTTCGTGCCGCAGCAGAACGCGTGGGTGCGCGAGCGCCTGGGCAAGTACCACGGCACCATGACGCCCGGCCCGAACTTCCTGATCCCGTTCATCGACCGCGTGGCCTACAAGCACAGCCTGAAGGAAATCCCGCTCGACGTGCCCAGCCAGATCTGCATCACGCGCGACAACACGCAGCTGCAGGTCGACGGCATCCTGTACTTCCAGGTGACCGACCCGATGCGCGCGAGCTACGGCTCGTCGAACTACATCGTGGCCGTGACCCAACTCGCACAGACCTCGCTGCGCAGCGTGATCGGCAAGCTCGAGCTCGACAAGACCTTCGAAGAGCGTGACGTCATCAACGCCCAGGTGGTGGCCGCGATCGACGAGGCCGCGCTCAACTGGGGCGTGAAGGTGCTGCGCTACGAAATCAAGGACCTGACGCCGCCGAAGGAAATTCTGCTGGCCATGCAGGCGCAGATCACCGCTGAACGCGGCAAGCGCGCGCTCATCGCGGCCTCGGAAGGCCGTCGCCAGGAACAGATCAACATCGCCACCGGCGAACGCGAAGCCTTCATTGCCCGCTCCGAAGGCGAGAAGCAAGCGCAGATCAACAACGCGCAAGGTGAGGCTGCGGCCATCACCGCAGTGGCCACGGCCACCGCGGACGCCATCGAGCGCGTGGCCGCCGCCATCCGCCAGCCGGGCGGCGAACAGGCCGTGCAGCTGAAGGTGGCCGAGCGCGCCGTCGATGCCTACGGCAAGGTCGCCGCCGACTCGAAGACCACGCTCATCGTGCCGAGCAACATGACCGAGACGGCCGCGCTGATCTCCTCGGCCATGCGCATGATCCAAACCGGCAAAAGCGCCGGCCCGAACTGAAACCGCTGAAAACCCGCGCTACAATCGTGGGCTCAGGAGCGGTGGATGAGCGGTTTAAGTCGCACGCCTGGAAAGCGTGTGAGGGTTAATAGCCCTCCGCGGGTTCGAATCCCGCCTGCTCCGCCAGAGAAGTCATGAAAACGGGGCCTTGTGCCCCGTTTTTCTTTGGCCCCCGCCCTTCAGCGTCCCCTGGTGGCGCACCTTCCCTTCCGCCCTCTTCGAAGGCTCAAGACTCGACCGCATGACGCGCACGAGGTCCCGCAAGCCCCTCTTCTACGCCGTCGCTCTGGGCTTGGGCGCGTTAATCGTCTGGTATTTCAAGGTGCTGACACTCGGCTACTACTGGCTGAGCACGACGATGGGCGCATCGCAGTGGGCAGGTGCATCGTTGTGGCTGCCGGGCTACCAGGTCGCCATCGAGGGCATGCCGATCCAGGGCCTCACGCGCAACACCTCGGGGCTGACCTTCAACACGGAAACCGGCACCCTCTTCACGGTGATCAACCGTCCGCCGCAGATCGCGGAGCTCACCACGGACGGCCGACTGCTGCGCGTCATCGCGCTCGACGGCGTGAACGATCCCGAAGGCATCACCTACCTGCACGACGACCGCTATGTGATCTCGGACGAAGGCAGCCATCGCATGCACTGGGTGCAGATCGGCCACGGCACGCAGCGGGTGTCGGTGGCCGGCACGCCGAGCCTGGGCATCGGGATCGACAAGCTGCACAACAGCAGCTTCGAGGGCATCTCGTGGGACGGCGTGCACAAGCGCCTGTACGTGGTGCGCGAGAAACTGCCGATGCGCGTACTCGTGATCACCGGGCTGGACCCGGCGGCCGCGACGTCCAGTGGCTTCAACATCGACATCAGCGAATGGAAATCCTCCCGCGCGTCGTCGCTGTTCATGAGCGATCTCTCCTCGGTCACGGTGCACGACGAGACCGGCCATCTGCTGCTGCTCAGCGATGAATCGGCGTTGGTGGCGGAGTACGCGTCGGACGGCCGCCCCGTCAGCATGCTGCCGCTGTGGCGCGGGTTCAATGGCCTGCAGCGCAAGGTGCCGCAGCCCGAAGGCGCGGCGATCGGCCCCGACGGCAAGCTCTACCTGCTGTCCGAACCCAACCTGTTCTACCGCTTCGATCCACCAGGCCGTTGACGCGGCCTGCCTGCGCCTTGCCATGACGGGCATCTTCTCCCTGGCTGGCCACACGGGCACCATGACACCCGGCGATCTGCAGCGCCTCTTCGGATTTGGCCTTGCCACGACGGCACCGCGCCGCCAGCCCAGTCCGAAGGTCGCCGCCTCGCCCGTAGAACGGCGGCCGAACCTGTTGCCGCCCAACAACTGTTGTCAAAGATGAACAAGACCCCATCTGGCGGTACGATGCGCCACGTTGACCGCCGCATTCCACCCCACTTCGCCTGCCGCAAAAGGAGCCTCGATGGCCGGACCTTCCCCCACCTTGACGCGCGGCACCACCACGCTGAACAAGACCCTGAAAAAGAGCGAAGAGGTGGCCGCCGATGTGCAGAGCGCCTCGGACGACCTTGCCGTCGTGAGCACGGTGCTGGAACAGGAACTGCCTGAAGAAGTCCAGGTCGGCGAGGTGGCGCAAGCCATCGAGCACACCAGCCAACTCGAGGAAAAGCTCGCCCAGTCGGCCGAGAAACTGGCCGAGGTGAATGAGGCACTCAGCAAGGAGATCAAGAAGCGCCGGGAGGTGACCGCCGAGCGCGACGAGAGCCAGGCGCAGGCCGAAAAGCTCAAGGCCCGCATCCGCACCCAGGGGCAGCCGGACAAGCGCTGATCGCCGTTGTTTCCGCACGGTTTACGTGCGTCGTTCTCCCTTCTCCTACGCGGAGACCGCTTGCGGCACGCTACGCTATTGGTTCACAGAACAAATCCGCGGCATGGCCCTCATCACGTTCCTCGTCGAGGACAACAAGACCATCAGGGACAACCTGGTCCCAGCGCTCGAGGACCTCGTCAACGGCCATGTCGTCGGTTACGCCGAAACCGAATCGGGCGCCCTCGCCTGGCTCGCCGCCCACCCCGACGCCTGGCAGTTGCTGATCGTCGACCTGTTCCTCAAGGAAGGCTCCGGCCTCGGCGTGCTGTCGGGCTGCCGTGACCGCCGCCCCGACCAGCGCATCGTGGTGCTCAGCAACTACATCACCTCGGACATCCGCACGCGCTGCCTGGCGTTGGGCGCCGACGCGGTGTTCGACAAGTCGCGCGACCTCGATGCCTTCATCGAGTACTGCAACGCCGATCGTCCCTCGGGCCTGGCCGCGCTCTGACCACACGCCGGCGCGGCGGTTGCGCGCACCCATGAAAAAAAGGGCCCGAGGGCCCTTTTTCATTGAACGACCCACAGGGCCGTTTGCATTGCCGCGATCAGCGCACCACGGCGATCTGCGTGCGCACGCCGCCCTTGTAGGTGTACAGCGTCAGGGCACCGTTCTTGATGTCGCCCTTTTCGTCGAAGGCGATCGGGCCGGTCACGCCCTTGTATTGCACCTTGCCGACTTCAGGCAGGTACTTTTCCGGGTCCGACGAGCCCGCCTTGGCCATGGCTTCAGCCAGCACGTTGACCGCGTCGTACACGTACGGTGCGTAGATTTGCACTTCGACGCCGTTCTTGGTCTTGAACTTGGCCTTGAAGTCTTCCAGCGGCTGCTTGAAGTCGCCGTCGACACCGCCGGCTTCAGCGCAGACCACCATGTCTTCACCGATGGCATCGCCTGCCAGCTTCGGCAGTTCGCCGGTGCACAGGCCGTCGCCGCCCATGAACTTGACGTTCAGGCCGAGTTGCTTGACCTGCTTGAGCATCGGGCCGCCCACGGCGTCCATGCCGCCGAAGAACAGCACGTCGGGCTTGGAAGCCTTCAGCTTGGTCAGGATGGCGTTGAAGTCGGTCGACTTGTCGGTGGTGAACTCGTGGCCCACGATGGTCGCGCCGGCGGCCTTGGCTGCCTTCTCGAACTCTTCGGCAACGCCCTGGCCGTAGGCCGTGCGGTCGTCGATCACGGCGATGTTCTTGCCCTTGAGCGTTTCGACGGCGTACTTGCCCAGCGTGCCGCCCAGCTGCGTGTCGTCAGCCACCACGCGGAACGTGGTCTTGAAGCCCTGGCGGGTGTACTTGGGGTTCGTGGCCGACGGCGAGACCTGCGGAATGCCGGCGTCGCTGTACAGCTTGGAAGCGGGGATGGTGGTGCCGGAGTTCAGGTGACCGACGATGCCGTTGACCTTTTCATCGACCAGCTTCTGGGCAACAGCCGTGCCTTGCTTCGGATCGCCTGCGTCGTCTTCGGGAACCAGCACGAACTTGGCGACCTTGTCGCCGATCTTCATGCCCTTGGCATTCAGGTCTTCGATGGCCATCTTGGCACCGAGCTCGTTGTCCTTGCCGAGGTGCGCAATGGGACCGCTGGTCGGGCCGACGTGGCCGATCTTGACGATCAGGGCATCGGCAGGAGGTGCAGCAGGGGCCGGGGCCGCAGCCGTGGGTGCCGGCGTCGCTGCCGGCGCAGCAGCTTCTTCTTTCTTGCCGCAAGCCACGAGCGTGAGTGCAGCCAGTGCGACCGCAGTCCATTTCAATTGCATGAGAACCTCCAGAACTTGGATGAAAAGATATAAAAACCGGTCGTTCGATCCGGGCGTTCAGACCACGCAAGTTTCGCGCCGCAGACCAGCGGCACCCTCACGCCCTTCCGACCTGCGGCGCAGTTTAGCCGAGGATTTATGCGCCGGAAGTTGGCGTAGACCCTGTGTTTTCCCCTGTGTTTTCACAGAGTTCAGCGGCCATGGATTCGATGACGAGCGCACGCAGCACGGCCTCGATTTCGCCACGCAGACGCGGCACCATTTCGTCGAGTTGATGCTGAACGGCAGCTGACACGGCGTCGCTCAATCGCTCTTCGAGCGACAGGTCGACACGCTGCAATACGCGGTGCAGCAGCTGCTCTTCGAGGCTGACGATTTCAGCCGGCGTGAGCGACGCCGAAGGCGACAACGCAACAGCGCTCGCAGGCTCGGGCGGCGCAGGCTGCGACACCGGTGCGCCCGTAGGTCGCACCGTCTCGGCGACCGGCACGGGCTCGGCCGGAATCTCGAGCACGGTCGTCAGCGTGGGGACGAACCGCGGCGGCGTTCGCAGCGTGCTGGCCATCAGGAAGCGCTCCTTGCGAAATCGTGCGGCTGGATCGCGTAGCCGCGGTCGGCGTAATGGCGCCAGCGCGTGCGGCCGACCTGGCGGTCGTTGGCCTCGTCGCTCACGATGTCGATCATGCGCTCGAAGCGCTCGAAGCCGGCGGGCACTTCGAGGCCGAGGTTGACCAGCATCTCGCAATGCGGCAGCGAAGACGCGTCCGCACCTTCGGCGCACAGAATGACGGGCGAACGCGCGATCACATGGGCTGGCGCATCAGCGCGGCAGTGCGCGACGAAGTCGACCGGCGACAGCTGCCAGAGTGCGGCATCGACCGTGTCGAGCGCGCGCGCATCGCCCACCACCACCACGCGCAGGCCGCGCGTGTTCACGGCCTTGCGAACGAGCCGGCAAGCGTAGGTGAGCTTGTCCGGCGCGTTGTAGTGAAAGCCGATGTCGGTCACTGCGCGGACCGGGCCTTTCGGGCCGGCTTGGCCGGGGCCTTGGGCGAGGCTGTCTTCGCCGGCTTGGCGGCCTTCTCGGCCTTCGGTGCAGCAGCCGCATTGCTGCTGCCGGCACGGTTCGTCAGGTACGACACCAGCAGGCCGACGGGTCGGCCGGTCGAACCCTTGGCCGCCCCGCCCTTCCAGGCCGTGCCCGCGATGTCCAGGTGCGCCCAGGCGTAGTCGGCCGTGAAACGCTGCAGGAACTTGGCCGCCGTGATTGCGCCGCCGGCACGGCCGGCGATGTTGGCCACGTCGGCGAAGTTGCTCTTGAGGCCTTCGGCGTAGTCGTCGTCCAGCGGCAGGCGCCAGCAACGGTCCTGCGAGGCTTCGCCGGCCGATTCGAGCGCCGAGGCCAGCGGCTCGTCGCTCGCGAACAGGCCGCTGCGCACGCCGCCCAGTGCCACCACGCAGGCGCCCGTGAGCGTCGCGATGTCGATGACGGCGGCGGGGTTGAAGCGCTTGGCATAGCTGAGCGCGTCGCACAGGATCAGCCGGCCTTCGGCGTCCGTGTTCAGGATCTCGATGGTCTGCCCGCTCATGCTGGTGACCACGTCGCCGGGCTTGACGGCCTTGCCGTCGTTCATGTTCTCGCACGAGGGAATGAGGCCGACCACGTTGATCGCCGGCTGGATGGCGCCGAGCGCGCGGAAGGTGCCGAGCACGCTCGCTGCCCCGCACATGTCGAACTTCATCTCGTCCATCTCGGCCGCGGGCTTGAGCGAGACGCCGCCGGTGTCGAAGGTGATGCCCTTGCCCACGAGCACCACGGGGGCCTCGTCCTTGGCGCCGCCCTGGTAGCGCAGCACGATGAAGCGCAGCGGCTCGGCCGAGCCCTGGGCCACGGCGGCGAACGCGCCCATGCCGAGCTTCTCGACTTCCTTGGGCCCCAGCACCTCGCACTTGATGCGCGGCAGCTTCGCCAATCCCTTGGCGGCTTCGGCCAGCAGCGTGGGCGTGGCATGGTTGGCGGGACGGTTGCCCCACTCCTTGGCCAGCTCGATGCCGGCGACCGTGGCGCGGGCGTCGTCGAAAGCCTTGCTGACGGCCGTGGCGGCGTCGGGCACGCCCAGCGTCAGGAGGCGGATGCTGCGCGGCTCGGCCTTCGACTTGGTCGTGGTGTAGACATAGCTGGCGTCGGCCGCGGCCGTGACGGCCGCAGCGACCGCGGCCGCGTCGGCCGGCTGCGCGAAGACGATCACCACGCGCTTGGGTCCGTTGGCCTTGGCCGCTGAAACCGCCGCGCTCACGGCGCTGCGCACCGAGACAGCCTTGCCGTCGCCGATGGCGGCGAGCAGCACGCGCGAGGGCACCACGGCCTCGGGGCGATACAACGCGAGCAGCTTGCCGGCCTTGTCGGGCAGGTCGCCGGCCTTGCGGGCGCTGGCGGCGAGCACGGAAACAGGGTCTTTGGCGGTGGGGAGAGCGCTGCCGACCAGCACGATGAGGAGGTCGGATTTCTCGGCGGCGGCCTGGGCGACGGTGAGGGTCTTGAGTTGAAAGTCCATAATCCTTTTTTTCCTCGAACGATGTTATTCCATTCTTCCCTACGCAAGGAGCTGTCGCGCAGCTTCGGAGCGACCCTCGTCGTCCTGGTCACCATCGTGATGACCATGATGCTCATCCGCACGCTCGGGCTGGCGTCCAAGGGCAGCGTGAACCCACAGGAGGTGTTCCTCGTGATGGCGTACACGGTGCTCGGCTACATGCCGACCATCCTGAGCCTGAGCCTGTTCATCGCCATCGTCGGCACGCTCTCTCGCATGTACCGCGACAGCGAAATGGTGATCTGGTTCTCCAGCGGGCGCGGCCTGGCCGATTTCGTCCAGCCGCTGTTCCGATTCGCCTGGCCGGTGCTGCTGCTCATCGCGGTCATGGCGCTGGTGGGCTGGCCCTGGGCCAACTCGCAGACCATCGGCATGCGCCAGCAGTACGAGGCGCGCAGCGACATCGAGCGCGTGACGCCGGGTGAGTTCCGCGAGTCCTCGGGCCGGCTGCGCGTGTTCTTCATCGACAAGGACACGCCCGACGGCGCCACCGCCACCAACGTGTTCATCTGGGCCGTCGAGCGCGGCCTGCAGATCACCACCTCGGCGCGCAGCGGCCGCATCGAGGACATCGACAACCACCGCTTCCTGCTGCTGAGCAACGGCCAGCGCCTGGAGCGCCCGCTGTTCGAAGCCACCGGCCTCAAGATCAGCGAGTTCAAGACCTACGGTACGCGCGCCGGCGGCAGCTCGAACGCCACCGGCGACAGCACGCCCACGCGCGCGCGCTCCACGCTCTCGCTGATGCGCGACCCCAGCGACGCGAGCATGGGTGAACTGGGCTGGCGCTTCGGCATGCTGCTGGCCGCCATCAACTTCGTGCTGCTGGCGCTGACGGTGTCCAGCGTCAACCCGCGCGTGGGGCGCAGCGGCAACCTCGTGTTTGCGCTGTTCGCCTTCGTCGTCTACTACAACCTGCTGAACCTGGGCCAGAGCTGGATCAGCTCGGGCCGCTACGGCATGGGCTCCTTCATGCTGCTGCTGCACGGCGGCGTGTTCCTGTTCGCCACGGCCTGGCTCACGCTGCGCAACAACAACTGGTCGGCCCGCCGCCAGGCCCGCGCCGGCGCAGCCACCGCGGGCGACCCGCCGGCCGTGCCGCCTTCCCGCATCGACCCGTCCTCGTGAAAACCATCCGCCGACTGATCTATGTCGAGGCACTGAAGGCCGTGGCCTTCGTGACGCTCGGCTTCCTGAGCCTGTTCTTCTTCTTCGACTTCGTCGACGAGCTGCAGTCCGTGGGCAAGCCCGAAAGCCTGGCCTACGGCCCGGTGCAGGCGCTGATCTACGTGCTGCTGCTGGTGCCCAGCCACCTGTACGAACTGCTGCCGATCACGGTGCTGATTGGCTGCATCTTCGTGATGGCGCGGCTGGCGCAAAGCTCCGAATACACCATCCTGCGCACCAGCGGCCTGGGACCGTGGCGCGCGCTGCGCACGCTGCTGCTGCTGGGGCTGGGCTTCGTGGTGCTCACCTTTGCCATCGGCGACTACATCGCGCCGTTGTCGGGGCGCACCGGGCAGCTGCTCAAGTCGCGCTACCAGGGCACCTATTCGCTGGTGGGCAACACCGGCGCCTGGCTCAAGGAAAAGCGCGGCGACACGTCGTACGCGGTCAACGTGCTGTCGATTTCGCGCGACGGCACGCTGCAGAACACGCGCATCTTCGAGTTCGACGGCAACGGCTACGTGAGCAAGCAGCTCATGGCCAAGTCGGCGCGCATCCACGAGGACCGCTGGGTGCTGTCCGAAGTCGAGCAGCAGGACTACGAAACCCGCGCCGCGGACAAGGCCCGCATCACGACCACCCATGTCGAGACGATGGACTGGCCCACCTCGCTCACCGCCGAAATGGTGTCGGTCGCGCTGCTGCGGCCCGACCGCATGAGCACCATCGACCTGTTCGACTACATCCGGCACCTGAACGCCAACGGGCAGACCGCGCAGCGCTACGAGATCGAGTTCTGGCGCAAGGTGTTCTATCCGCTGTCGTGCCTGGTGATGGTGGTGCTCGCCCTGCCCTTCGCCTACCTGCACTTCCGCCAGGCCGGCATCACGACCTACGTGTTCGGCGGCGTGATGATCGGCATCAGCTTCTTCCTGCTGAACAACGTGTTCGGCTATCTCGGCAACCTCAGCAACTGGTCGCCCTGGCTCACGGCGGCGGCGCCGGGACTCATCTATTCGGTGCTCTCGCTCACAGCCTTCAGCTGGCTGGTTCTCAGGCGATGACCGCGCCGTCGCTGCGGGGCACGGTGCTGCTGGCGCACGGCTCGCGCGACGCGCGCTGGCGCGAGCCCATCGAGGCCGTTGCTGCCCGCATGCGCGAGGACGACCCCACCGTGCGCGTGAGTTGCGCCTACATGGAACTGGCCGCGCCCGACCTGCTCACCGCCGCCGCCGCACTGATTGCCGATGGCGCCACCGCCGTCCATGTGGTGCCGCTGTTCCTGGGCATGGGCAAGCACGCCCGCGAAGATTTGCCGCTGCAGCTCGATGCCCTGCGCCGGCGTTGGCCCGAGGTTGCGTTCTTGCTGGCGCCCATCGTCGGCGAATCGCCTGAACTGGTCGCTTTGCTGGCCCGGCTTGCCATCAAATCCTGAAGTCCGGGTCATTTTTATAGACTTCAAAGGCATAATGAATTCCGCAATAAGACGGAATTTGATATGAATCTGCACCAGTTCAAGTTTGTTCAGGAAGCCGTGCGGCGCAACCTGAACCTCACCGAGGCGGCCAAGGCACTGCACACCTCGCAGCCCGGCGTCTCCAAGGCGATCATCGAACTCGAGGAAGAACTCGGCGTCGAGATCTTCGCCCGCCACGGCAAGCGCCTGAAGCGCATCACCGAACCCGGCCAGCACGTCATCGCGAGCATCGAACTCATCATGCGCGAGGTGGGCAATCTCAAGCGCATCGGCGAGCAGTTCAGTGCGCAGGACAGCGGCACCCTCTCCATCGCCACCACCCACACGCAGGCGCGCTATGTGCTGCCGGTGCCTGTGGCCAACCTGCGCGAGGCCTACCCGAAGGTCAACGTGAGCCTGCACCAGGGCTCGCCCGACCAGGTGGCGCGCATGGTGATCGACGAGATCGCCGAGATCGGCATCGCCACCGAATCGCTCGACGGCTATGCCGAACTGGTCACGCTGCCCTGCTACGAATGGCAGCACGTGCTGGTGCTGCCCAAGGACCATCCGCTGGCCGCCAAGGAGCGCGTGTCGCTTGAAGACCTGGCGCTCGAGCCGATCATCACGTACCACCCGTCGTTCACCGGCCGTACGCGCATCGACCACGCCTTCGCGCAGAAGAAGCTCACGCCGCGCATCGCGCTCGAAGCCATCGATTCCGACGTGATCAAGACCTACGTGCGCCTGGGCCTGGGCGTGGGCATCGTGGCCGAGATGGCCGTGCGCGACGAGTCGAACGCCGACCTCGTGGTGCGCCCGATGGGCCACGTGTTCGGCCAGAACATCGCACGCGTCGCCTTCAAGCGCAGCGCCTACCTGCGCAACTTCGTCTTCAAGTTCGCCGAGCTGCTGAGCGACCGTCTCGACCGCAACCTGATCGCGAAGGCCCTGAGCGGCCATCAACAAGATTACGAACTCTGACCTTTCGCTTTTTCCCCCGCGACGACCGACCATGAGCACTGCCACCCCTTCGTCTTCTCCCCGCACGCCCGAGATCACCACCAAGCTGCCGGCTGTCGGCACCACCATCTTCACCGTGATGTCCACGCTCGCGGCCGAGAAGAATGCCGTGAACCTCGGCCAGGGCTTCCCTGATTTCCACTGTGACCCGAAGCTGCTCGAAGACGTGACCGCCGCCATGGCGGCCGGCCACAACCAGTACCCGCCGATGCCGGGCATTGCGTCGCTGCGCGATGCCATCGCCGCCAAGATCGAAGCGCTCTACGGCCGCAGCTACAGCGCCGCGACCGAGATCACGGTCACGGCCGGGGCCACGCAGGCCATCATCACCGCCATCTTGGCCCTCGTGCGGCCCGGCGACGAAGTGATCGTGCTGGAGCCCTGCTACGACAGCTACGTGCCCAACATCGACCTGGCCGGCGGCAAGGTCGTGCGCGTGCCGCTCGTGCCCGGCACCTTCCGTCCCGACTTCGACAAGATCGCCGCCGCGCTCACGCCGAAGACGCGCGCGATCATCATCAACACGCCGCACAACCCGAGCGCCACGGTCTGGACCGAGGCCGAGATGCGAAAGCTCGAAGACCTGCTCGCGCCCACCGACGTGTTCGTGATCAGCGACGAGGTCTACGAGCACATGGTGTTCGACGGCGCGCGCCATGAAAGCGTGGCGCGCTTCCCCGGCCTGGCGGCGCGCAGCTTCATCGTCAGCAGCTTCGGCAAGACGTATCACGTCACCGGCTGGAAGGTCGGTTTCGTGGCCGCGCCCGCGCCGCTGATGGCCGAGTTCCGCAAGGTGCACCAGTTCAACGTGTTCACCGTGAACACGCCGATGCAGCACGCACTGGCGCAGTACATGGCGCAGCCCGAGCCCTACCTGGAGCTGCCGGCCTTCTACCAGCGCAAGCGCGACCTGTTCGCGGCTGGCCTGGCCGAGAAGACCCGCTTCAAGCTGCTGCGCAGCGAGGGCAGCTACTTCCAGTGCGTGGACATCTCGGCGGTGAGCGACCTGTCGGAATCGGAGTTCTGCCTCTGGCTCACGCGCGAGATCGGCGTGGCGGCGATCCCGCTGTCGGCCTTCTACGGCGACGGCTTCGACCAGCGCGTGGTGCGCTTCTGCTTCGCCAAGAAGGACGAGACGCTGCTCGCCGCGCTCGATCGGCTCGCGAAGCTCTGACGCCAGCGGGCACGATCCGGGCGCCGCGATGACGATGAGCCGGCCGCGCTGGATCCTGCTGGCCCTGGCCCTCTCGTTCCTCGTGGTGGGCGTGGCGGATGCTTTCGTGGCGCCAGTGCGGGGCAAGGACTACACGGCGTTCGACGTGGTGCATGTGTTCCTGATCTCGGCGCTGTGCTACACGTGGTGCCGGGCCGATGGCCTCGCGCGCGGCGTGCCCGCACCCGGCCGCTCCGCACTGCTCGCAGGCGTTTTTCCGGTGCTGGGCGTTCCGGTCTACTTCTTCCGCACACGCCCTTGGCAACGGGCTTTGCTCTGCACGCTGGGGGCCGCGGCATTCCTGGCGATAAGCCTCGTTCTCGCAGCCGTGGGCACCTTGTCGATCGAATTCGTGCGAGGCTGAAAGCCAAACGCCGACGCGCACGGTAGGACAGTCCTGACCGCCGAAGGGGCGGCTCTCCGGCGCTTGCGGCGCCTCCGGACGTCGAGCATGAAAGCTCGTAACAACAAACGTCCCAGGAGAAAACCATGTCCCTCTCGTTCATTCTGCTGATCGTCCTGATCCTGCTGCTGATCGGCGCGCTGCCGAGCTGGGGCTACAGCCGGTCCTGGGGCTACGGGCCCAGTGGCGGCCTCGGGCTGGTGGTACTGATCGTGGTGATCCTCGTGCTCATGGGTCGCATATAGCCGCCGCCCTTCAATGAAAAAGCCCGCGTCGCCGCGGGCTTTTTTCATGCCTGAAGCTGCGCCCAGGCCTTGTCGAGACGCTTCACGCTCACCGGCTGCGGCGTGCGCAGTTCCTGTGCGAAGAAGCTCACGCGCAACTCTTCGAGCAGCCAGCGGAACTCGAGCATGCGATCGTCCACCACGCCCTTGCGTTCGGCCACGAGGCGCCAGTAGCGCTGGTCCTGCGGCTTCAGTTCGGCCAGCTTGGCGGCGTCGCGTGCGGGGTCGGCACGCAGCTTGTCCAGGCGCAAAACGATCGCCTTCAGGTAGCGCGCAAAGTGCTGCAGCTGCGTCCAGGGCGCATCGGCGATGAAGCGTTTGCCGACGAGCTTCTGCAACTGCTGCGCCGCGTCCTGCACCGCCTCGGGCTGGATCTTCGTGTCCTTGATCTTGCGCGCGGCCGCCGCGTATTCCACGAGGATGACGCCGGCGAGCCGCGCCACCTCGTTGGCGATCAGCGTCAGCCGCCCGCGCCCTTCTTCCAGCCGCTTCTTGAACGCGAACTCGTCGGTCGGCAGCGGCTCCTGCAGGAACGCGCGGTCGATCGCCACGTCGATGATCTGCGTGCGCAGTTCTTCCGACGTGCCCAGCGGCATGTAGGCGACCGACATCTTCTGCAGGTCGGGGATGTTCTTCTCGAGGTACTTGAGCGCGTCCTTCAGCTGCAGCGCGAACAGGCGGCGCAGGCCGGCGCGGTGCTTCGCGGCGGCCACGGCGGGCTCGTCGAACACCTCGATGGTCACGGCATCGCCCTCGTCGCGCAGGGCCGGGAAGCCGATGAGCGATTGCGAACCGCGTCGCACTTCCATCAGTTCAGGCAGTTCGCCGAAGGTCCAGGTCGTGTAGCGCTGGCCGGCGGGCAGCGCGGGCGTGGCCTTCTCGGGTGCGGCGTTCTTCGCTGGTGCCCGACCGTCATTTGCGGGCGCAGCCTTGGGAGTCGGCGACGCCTTCACGTTGAGCCCCGCGAGCGCCTGGAAAGCGCCGCGTGCCTGCGCGCCCAGCTCGGCCTTCAGCGCACCAAGGTTGCGGCCCATGCCCAACTGGCGGCCGTGCTCGTCGACCACGCGCAGGTTCATGAACAGGTGCGGCGGCAGCATGTCGAGCTTGAAATCGGCGCGCTTCACGTCGATGCTGGTCAGGTCGCGCACGCGCTTGAGCAGCACGTCGGTGAGCGAGCCGGTGCCGAACAGCTCGGGCGCCGACAGCTCCTCGGCCAGCTTCGTGGCCGACTCGGGCAGCGGCACCAGCCGCGAACGCGGGCGCTGCGGCAGGCTCTTGAGCAATGCCTGGATCTTGTCCTTGAGCATGCCCGTCACCAGCCACTCGCAGCGCTCCTCGTTCACCTGGTTGAGCACGAACAGCGGCACGCTGACCGTGAGGCCGTCCTTCGCATCGCCCGGTTCGTGCAGATAGCTCGCCGCGCAGTCGACGCCACCCAGGCGCAGCGTGGGCGGGAACGACTGCGTCGTGATGCCAGCCGCCTGGTGGCGCATGAGCTCGTCGCGCGTGAGGTACAGCAGGCGCGGCTGGTCCTTCGAGGCGTGGCGGTACCAGTTCTCGAAGGTGATGCCGCTGGCCACGTCGGGTGGCAGCTGCGCGTCGTAGAAGGCGAAGATCAGTTCGTCGTCGACCAGCACGTCCTGCCGGCGCGCCTTGTGCTCCAGCCCTTCGACCTCGCGCACCAGCTTGCGGTTGGCCGTGAGGAACGGGAACTTGCTTTCCCATTGCCCGCCGACCAGTGCTTCGCGGATGAAGATCTCGCGCGCGGCGACCGGGTCGACACGCGTGAAGTCGACGCGCCGCCCGCTGTAGACCACCAGGCCGTAGAGCGTCGCGCGCTCCAGCGCCGAGACCTGCGCGCCCTTTTTCTCCCAGTGCGGGTCGAGCAGCTGCTTTTTCAGCAGGTGCCCCGCCACCTGTTCGAGCCACTGCGGCTCGATGTTGGCAATGCCGCGCCCGAACAGGCGCGTGGTCTCGACCAGTTCGGCCGCGACGATCCAGCGGCCGGGCTTCTTCTTCAGGTGCGCACCCGGGTGCTTGTAGAACTTGATGCCACGCGCGCCGAGATACGCTTCCTCGTCTTCCAGCTTCCAGCCCACGTTGCCGAGCAGGCCCGCGAGCATCGACAGGTGCAGCGGCTCGTAGCCCGCCGGCGTGGCGTTGATGCGCCACTTGTGCTCGGTGACCACCGTGAGCAGCTGCGAATGGATGTCGCGCCATTCGCGCACGCGGCGGATGTTGATGAAGTTCTGGCGCAGCAGCTGCTCGTACTGGCGGTTGCTGAGCTTGTGATGAGGGCCTTCGGCCCCCATCACAGGTGATGCGCCAGAAGGCGCCACGCGACCGCGCGGCGCGGCACCGTGGCCGCCGCGCGCGTCGGCGATCCATTTCCACAGCCGCAGGTAGCCGCTGAACTCGCTCTTCTCGTCGTCGAACTTCGAGTGCGCCTGGTCGGCCTGCTGCTGCGCGTCCATGGGGCGGTCGCGCACGTCCTGCACGCTGAGCGCCGAGGCAATGATGAGCACTTCTTCGAGCGCGCCACGCGTGCGGGCTTCCAGAATCATGCGGCCCACGCGCGGATCGAGCGGCAGCTTGGCCAACTCGGCGCCGGTGCCCGTGAGCTCGTTGCCGTCATCGACCGCGCCCAGCTCGTTGAGCAGCTGGTAACCGTCCGCGATGGCGCGCGGCGACGGCGCCTCCAGGAACGGAAAGCGCGCCACATCGCCCAGCCGCAGCGACTTCATGCGCAGGATCACGCCCGCGAGCGACGAACGCAGGATTTCCGGGTCGGTGAAGCGCGGGCGGCCCGCGAAGTCTTTCTCGTCGTACAGCCGGATGCAGATGCCGTTCGCCACGCGCCCGCATCGGCCCGCGCGCTGGTTGGCCGCGGCCTGGCTGATCGGCTCGACCAGCAACTGCTCGACCTTGCTGCGGAAGCTGTAGCGCTTGACACGCGCCGTGCCGGTATCGATCACGTAGCGGATGCCCGGCACGGTGAGCGAGGTCTCGGCCACGTTGGTGGCCAGCACGATGCGCCGTCCGTGGTGGCTTTCGAAGATGCGGTCCTGCTCGGGGCCCGACAGCCGCGCGAACAGCGGCAGCACTTCGGCACTGCGAAACAGCGGCTGGTGGCTGACATGACGGCGCAGGTGATCGGCTGCCTCGCGGATCTCGCGCTCGCCGGGCAGGAAGATCAGGATGTCGCCCGCGTTGTGCGGGTCGCGCCAGAGCTCATCGACGGCATCGGCAATCGCGTCGTTCAGGTCGTGTTCGCGCGATTCCTCGAAGGGACGGTAGCGCTGCTCCACCGGGAAGGTGCGGCCCGACACCATGATCGTCGGCGCGGGCCCCTTCGCCGAAGCGAAGTGCTGCGCGAAGCGGTCGGCATCGATGGTGGCCGAGGTGACGATCACCTTCAGGTCGGGCCGGCGCGGAAGAATCTCGCGCAGGTAGCCCAAGAGGAAATCGATGTTCAGCGAGCGCTCGTGGGCCTCGTCGATGATGAGCGTGTCGTAGGCCTTGAGCAGCGGATCGGTCTGCGTCTCGGCCAGCAGGATGCCGTCGGTCATCAGCTTGACCGAGGCATCGCGGCTCAGGCGATCCTGAAAGCGCACCTTGAAGCCGACCACGTCGCCCAGTGGCGTCTTCAGCTCTTCGGCGATGCGCTTGGCGACCGAGCTGGCGGCAATGCGGCGCGGCTGCGTGTGCCCGATGAGGCGGCCCTTGCCGGGCTCGGCGTTGAGCTTGCCGCGCCCGAGCGCCAGCGCGATCTTCGGCAGCTGCGTGGTCTTGCCCGAGCCCGTTTCGCCGCAGACGATCACGACCTGGTGCGCCGCAATGGCGGCCATGATCTCCTCGCGCCGGCCGGAAACCGGGAGCGATTCGGGGAACTCGATGCGCAGGGGGGCGGGAGGTGTGAGGGTCGTCAAGGCAAGGCAGTCGTCGGTCGTTGCGCGCGGCGGCAGGCGGGCAAACCGCCAATTATCGCGGGGCCCCGTCGCTGTTGCATGGTGCCCACAGCAAGGCCGCAGGCGGCGGGTGACGCAGGAAATTTCGTAAAGACTCTTTACTCTACCGCATGCCGCCGCTACGATCGCGGCCATGACCTCCTTCCTTGCCCCCCTCTCGATGCGCATCCGCTGCGCAAGCCACGTGTCTGCACGTGGCGGGGTCAAGGCGACCCGCCCGGCCTGACGAAGCCCCCGCGCGCCGGCTTCAGCTTCCTTCGCGGAACTGAACGCCCACCGCTCGCGCTTCACCGTTCAGGTCGAAGCGCGCCAGCCTGACCCGCACAGCGCCTGCACCCCGCCCTCTTCGCATCTCGCGAGGAGAAGCGGCCGCATTCCTGTTTCCGTGTCCCCGAATCATTCGAAGAAAAAGAACCACATGTCGCAACAAGACATTTCCCGTGACCTGCACGCCACGCT
The DNA here is from genome assembly GCF_001426505.1 of Variovorax sp. Root473. GTDB lineage: Bacteria > Pseudomonadota > Gammaproteobacteria > Burkholderiales > Burkholderiaceae_C > Variovorax. Next base: position 1,289,962 of record NZ_LMEV01000017.1, on the reverse strand, counting down.
GGCCGAGCGCACGCGCCACCTGCAGGCCATTGCCCATTCGCTGAAGGCCGAGCTGTTCGGCATCGACGAGATCATCGATCGCGTGATCGATTCGCTGCGCGCCTGGTACGTGCTGCCGCAGCTCATCAGCCGCCCGGTCGTCATCTGCCTGTGGGGCCTGACCGGCACCGGCAAGACGCAGCTCGTGCGCCGGCTGGCGCAGCACCTGGGCTTTTACGACCGATTCATCGAAGTGCAGATGGACGGTTTCAGCCACGGCTCGGGCCATCGCACCGCCGGCTCCATCTCGGCCATGCTGGCCGAGTCGGGCATCGCCGAGGGTGCGCCCGGCATCCTCGTGCTCGACGAGTTCCAGCGCTTTCGCACCGTGGACGCCAACGGCAAGGAAGCGCGCGTGGAGCGCTACCAGGACGTGTGGGCGCTGCTCTCGGACGGTCGCCTGCCGCCGTCGCTGTCGGTGCTCAGCGAGATCGAGTCGTCGCTGGCCTGGGCCGAGTACGACCAGGACCGCCGCACCGATGACGACGACGAAGAAGACGACGAAGACGGCGCCAAGGCCGGCCAGACTGGCAAAGCCAAGCGCAAGCGCCGCCTGCAGCTCTCGCCCTGGGAAGCGCAGGAGTTCAAGCGCTGCCTGAAGCTGCGCGAATCGCTGCTCGACATCATGACCTGGAAGCCCGACGAGATCCAGGCGCGGCTGCGCGCCTTCCGCGCCTCGCAGGACCACTGGGAAACCGACTACTCCAAGCTGCTCGTCTTCGTCTCGGGCAACCTCGACGAGATGTACGCCGAGACCGCCAAGCGGGTGGAAGACTGCGACACCGACGCCGACATCTTCCACGCGCTGACGAAGAAGCTCTCGCTCATCGACGTGAAGAAGGCGCTGGCCGAGCGCTTCAAGCCCGAGCAGGTCGCGCGGCTGGGCAACAACCACGTGATCTACCCGTCGTTCAGCCGCGCCACCTACGTGCGCCTGATCCTGTCGATCTGCGACCGCTACGTGAGCGAGATCCAGGAAAGCTCGGGCGTGCGCTTCGTGCTCGACGCGAGCGTGTACGAGCAGATCTACGCCAACGCCGTGTTCCCGGCGCAAGGCACGCGCCCGCTGTTCTCGTCGATCCACGCGATCCTGAGCGCGACGCTGGTCAACGCCGCGCTGTGGGCGCTCGAACAGGGCGCCCACGGCAGCGAACCTGTGTGGCTGATGCTCGACCCCGGCGAGGTCACGCCCGGCGGCCCGCGCCTGGTCGCGCGCTTCCGGCTGGCGCGGCGCGAGTTCCCGGTGGCGCTGGAGCTGAACCGGCTCAAGCAGCGCGCCAACGCCGACTTCCGTGCGCTGCTTGCGGTGCACGAGGCCGGCCATGGCCTGGTGTACGCCCTGCTCTTCGGCCGCGCGCCGCAGGAGATCCGCATCAACGTGGCCTCGTTCGAGGGTGGCTACAACAGCTACGTGAAGCGCAAGGCGTGGTCCAAACGCAACCTGCTGGACAGCGTGTGCGTGAGCCTGGCCGGCCGCGCAGCCGAGCGGCTGGTGTTCGGCGAATCGGGCTGCACCACCGGCGCCGAGCGCGACCTGATGCAGGCCACCGCCACGGCAGCGCGCCATGTGCGCCACCTGGGCTTCGGCACGCGCTGGAGCCGCACCGACGTGACGACCGATTCGAACGACAACCTCAACACCGACGTGGCCGCCACCAACCGCGAGATCGAGGCGATTCTGGCGCGCGAACACACGCGCGCGCTCGGTCTGCTCGAAGCGCACGCGACCGCCTTCATGGCGGTGGTCGATGCGCTGATGGCGCACGGTTCGATTGCGCCGGACGAGCTCGCGGGACTGCTGGGGCTGCCGCTGACGCCGACCGCACCGACGGGCTCGGCCGAGGCGGCGGTCGAGCCGCTGGACACTTACGCCGACCAACTGGAAGCCTTCAAGGCCCGCGGCACTCCGCCCGCGGCCGGGGCCGCCCGATTGCTGCGCGCCTTGGCATGACCGCTGCACCAAAACCTTGCCAAGAATGCACAATCACGCCCCATGTCCACCGTCTTCAATTTCACCTTCGTGCCCTGGTTCCGCTCGGTCGCGCCCTACATCCACACGCACCGCGGCAAGACGTTCGTGGTCGCGCTCGCGGGTGAGGCCATCGCCGCGGGCAAGCTGCAGAACATCGCGCAGGACCTGGCCCTGATCCAGAGCATGGGCGTCAAGATCGTGCTGGTGCACGGCTTCCGACCGCAGGTCAACGAACAGCTCGCGGCCAAGGGCCACGAGGCCAAGTACTCGCACGGCATCCGCATCACCGACGCCGTGGCGCTCGACTCGGCGCAAGAGGCCGCGGGCCAGTTGCGCTACGAGATCGAGGCCGCCTTCAGCCAGGGCCTGCCGAACACCCCCATGGCCGGCTCGACGGTGCGCGTGATCTCGGGCAACTTCATCACCGCGCGCCCCGTGGGCGTGGTCGACGGGGTGGACTTCAAGCATTCAGGCCTGGTGCGCAAGGTGGACGCGGCCGGCATTCGCCGCACGCTGGACTTCGGCGCGATGGTGCTCATGTCGCCGTTCGGCTTCTCGCCGACCGGCGAGGCGTTCAACCTGACGATGGAAGAAGTGGCGACCAGCGTGGCCATCTCGATCCAGGCCGACAAGCTGATCTTTTTGACCGAAGTGCCGGGCATCCGCGTGGACAGCGAGCTGCCCGAGAGCGAGGACAACCCGATCGACACCGAGCTGCCACTGGCCGCCGCCGAGAAGCTGCTGGCCTCGCTGCCGCCCGCGCAGAAGCCGACCGACACCGCCTTCTACCTGCAGCACTGCGTGAAGGCCTGCAAGGGCGGCGTGGAACGCAACCACATCCTGCCGTTCGCGCTCGACGGCTCGCTGCTGCTCGAGATCTACGTGCACGACGGCGTGGGCACCATGGTGATCGACGAGAAGCTCGAGAGCCTGCGCGAAGCCACGGTGGACGACATCGGCGGCATCCTGCAGCTGATCGAGCCCTTCGAGCGCGACGGCACGCTGGTCAAGCGCGACCGCACCGAGATCGAGCGCGACGTGGGCCACTACACGGTGATCGAGCACGACGGCGTGATCTTCGGCTGTGCGGCGCTGTACCCGTACCCCGAGGCGAAAACCGCCGAGATGGCCGCGCTCACGGTGTCGCCGCAGTCGCAATCTCAGGGCGACGGCGAACGCATCCTCAAGCGCATCGAGCACCGCGCCAAGGCCATGGGCCTGGACAGCATCTTCGTGCTCACCACGCGCACGATGCACTGGTTCCTCAAGCGCGGCTTCCAGCAGGTCAACCCCGACTGGCTGCCCGAGGCGCGCAAGCGCAAGTACAACTGGGACCGCAAGAGCCAGGTGCTGGTCAAGAAAATCTGAGAAAGGCGCCCCGATGACGCTCGCCACCGCAATGCTGTTCGCCATCGTGGCCTTCGCGGCCATCGCCACGCCCGGCCCCACGGTGCTGCTGGCGCTGAGCAACGGCTCGCGGCACGGTGTGCGGCGGGCGCTGCCGGGCATGCTCGGCGCGGTGCTGTCCGACTTCGTGCTCGTCGGCGCCGTGGCGCTCGGCCTGGGCGCGCTGCTCGCGGCGTCGGAGTTCTGGTTCTCGATGCTGAAGTGGGTGGGCGCGGCCTACCTGGCCTGGCTCGGGCTGCGCATGCTGCGCTCCAAGGGCGGCTTCCAGTTGCCGAATGCAGACAGCGCGGCCACCGTGGCGGTGGGTGAAAGCCGGCGCATCTTCGTCAAGTCGTTCCTGGTGGCGGTGACCAACCCCAAGGGCTACATCTTCTGCTCGGCGCTGCTGCCGCAGTTCATCGACCCGGTCGCCGCGCAGGCGCCGCAGTACCTGATCATTGCGCTGATCTTCGCGGGCCTGGACATGGCGGTGATGCTGGCCTATGCCTTCGTCGGCGCACGCGCGATCCGGTTGCTCACGGTGTCGGCCACGCGCTGGATCGACCGCACCTGCGGCGGCATGCTGCTGGCGCTGGCGGGCTCGCTCGCGTTCTACCGGCGCGGCAGCACCTGATCCGGTCCCGTACGCCCGCAGCGGGCGGCGCCGGTCGCCGATAATCCCACCCCATGAATCCCCTGCTTTCCAAGCTCCAGCCCTACCCCTTCGAGCGGCTGAAGCGCCTGTTTCACGGCGTCACCCCGAACCCTGACTTCGCGCCCATCAGCCTGGGCATCGGCGAGCCCAAGCACGCCACGCCGGGCTTCATCAAGGACGCCCTGAGCGCCGGCCTCGGCGCCCTTGCCGCCTACCCGGCCACCGCCGGCGAGCTGAAACTGCGCACCTCGTTCACCGACTGGCTGCATCGCCGCTACAACCTGACACTCGACCCGGCCACGCAGGTGCTGCCGGTCAACGGCTCGCGCGAGGCCTTGTTCTCGCTCGCCCAGACCGTGGTCGACGCCAGCGCCCACCCGAAGCCGGTGGTGATGTCTCCCAACCCGTTCTATCAAATCTACGAGGGCGCGGCGCTGCTCTCGGGCGCCGAGCCGTACTACGTGCCCAGCGTGCCCGCGCGCAACTTCGCCGTCGACTGGGACAGCGTGCCCGAGGCCGTCTGGGCACGCACGCAACTCGTGTTCGTCTGCTCGCCGGGCAACCCCACGGGCGCCGTGATGCCGCTGGACGAGTGGCGCAAGCTCTTCGCGCTGTCCGACCGCCACGGTTTCGTGATCGCCGCCGACGAGTGCTACAGCGAGATCTACTTCCGCGACGAGCCGCCGCTGAGCGGCCTCGAAGCCTCGGTGAAGCTCGGCCGCCCCGACTTCAAGAACCTCATCGCGCTCACCTCGCTTTCGAAGCGCAGCAACGTACCCGGCCTGCGCAGCGGCTTCGTGGCCGGCGACGCGGCCCTCATCAAGCAGTTTCTGCTCTACCGCACCTACCACGGCAGCGCCATGAGCGGCACCGTGGCCGCCGCCAGCATCGCGGCCTGGGGCGACGAGTCGCACGTGGTCGACAACCGCGCCCAGTACCGCGCCAAGTTCGCGGCCGTCACGCCGCTGCTCGAATCCGCGCTCGACGTGCGCCTGCCCGACGCCAGCTTCTACCTCTGGGCCGGCGTGCCCGAAGTGTGGGCTGGCGACGACGAAGCCTTCGCCCGCGCGCTCTACGCTCAATACAATGTCACGGTTCTGCCGGGGAGCTATCTGGCGCGCGACACCGACCACAGCGCCAACCCGGGCCGCGGTCGCATCCGCATGGCGCTGGTGGCCGAAACCGCCGAGTGCGTCGAGGCCGCCCAGCGCATCGTCCGGTTCGTCAGGGACGGCCGCCGCTGACCCCCGTCGCCCCGCGTCCCTGCCCCCCTTTTTCACCCGAGACTCTCTCCATGACACAGCAACTGCAACAAATCATCGACGCCGCGTGGGAAGACCGCGCCAACATCTCGATCAACGCCGCCCCCGCCGAAGTGCGCGACGCCGTCGAGCACGTGATCACCGAGCTGAACAACGGCAAGCTGCGCGTCGCCACCCGCCAGGGCGTGGGCCAGTGGACCGTGCACCAGTGGATCAAGAAGGCCGTGCTGCTGTCGTTCCGCCTGAAGGACAACGAGCAGATCCAGGCCGGTTCGCTGGGCTTCTACGACAAGGTGCCGACCAAGTTCTCGCACCTGTCGGCCGCCGAGCTGAAGGACTCGGGCGTGCGCATCGTGCCGCCGGCCGTGGCCCGCCGCGGCAGCTTCATCGCCAAGGGCGCGATCCTGATGCCCTCGTACGTGAACATCGGCGCCTACGTGGGCGAAGGCTCCATGGTCGACACCTGGGCCACCGTCGGTTCGTGCGCACAGGTCGGTGCCAACGTGCACCTGTCGGGCGGCGTGGGCCTGGGCGGCGTGCTCGAGCCGCTGCAAGCCAACCCGACCATCATCGAAGACAACTGCTTCATCGGCGCGCGCTCCGAAGTCGTCGAAGGCGTAATCGTCGAAGAGAACTCGGTGCTGGGCATGGGCGTGTACCTGGGCCAGAGCACCCCGATCTTCAACCGCGACACCGGCGAGATCTCGTACGGCCGCGTGCCCGCCGGCAGCGTGGTCATCAGCGGCAGCCTGCCCAAGAAGACCAAGTCGGGCCAGGACTACAGCACCTACGCTGCAGTCATCGTGAAGACGGTCGACGCGCAGACGCGCTCCAAGACCAGCCTGAACGACCTGCTGCGCGACTGACCTTATAGGCACACCCCCATGCTGCGCGCACTGCGTGTCGCTTCGCACACCCCCTTGCAGGGGGCAACGCCAGCGGCCCGGCAAAGCCGGTTCCGCGGCGTTCCGCGCGAAGAATCCGGTGCTTGCGCAGCCTGCGAATAATTCAGAGAACAACCGAGGAGAGAGACCGATGAACATGATGGAACGGATTCTTCGTTTGATGGCCGAGCGCAAGGCCTCCGACATCTACCTCTCGGCCCACTCCCCGGTGATGATCCGCATCAACGGCAACTGCCTGCCGATCAATGCGCAGGTGCTGCCGCCGACCGCGCCGCTGGCGCTGCTGTCGGAAGTGGTGCCCGAAGCCCGCATCCAGGAACTGGAAAACACGGGCGAACTCAACATGGCCGTCGCCCTCGAAGGCGCCGGCAACTATCGCATCAGCGCCATGCGCCAGCGCGGCAGCTACGCGGTGGTGGTGCGGCACATCGCCTCGGTCATCCCCAGCTTCGACGACCTGCACCTGCCCGACATCCTGAAGTCGCTCATCATGGAAAAGCGCGGGCTGATCCTGATGGTGGGCGCCACCGGCGCAGGCAAGACGACCACGCTGGCCTCGATGCTCGACTACCGCAACGAGCACGCCAGCGGCCACATCCTCACGGTCGAGGAGCCGATCGAGTTCACCTATACCAACAAGAAATCGCTGGTGAACCAGCGCGACGTGGGCAGCGACACCACCTCGCTGCAGGTGGCCCTGAAGAACGCACTGCGCCAGGCGCCCGACGTGATCCAGATCGGCGAAATCCGCGACCGCGACACCATGACGGCCGCCATCGCCTACGCGCAGTCGGGCCACCTGTGCGTGGCCACGCTGCATGCCAACAACAGCTACCGCGCGCTGAACCGCATCCTGAGCTTCTTCCCGGTCGAGGTGCGCCCCACCCTGCTGGGCGACCTGGGCTCGGCGCTGCGCGCCGTGGTGTCGCAGCGCCTGCTGCGCACGCCGGCCGGTGCCCGCGTGCCCGCGCTCGAAGTGATGCTGAACACCGCGCTGGTGGCCGACCTGATCGAAAAGGGCGACTTCTCCGGCGTCAAGGAGGCCATGGAGCAGTCGATGGCCGAAGGCTCGCAGACCTTCGAGGAAGACATCGCCCGCCTCATCACCGAGGAGCGCGTGACCCGCGAGGAAGGCCTGGCCAACGCCGACTCGCCCACCAACCTGATGTGGCGCCTGCAGAACCGCGACGCGCCCAAGAAGCAGGCCGAGGATCGCGACCTGACCGACCAGCTCGACGAACCCACCTTCACCGACATCACGCTCGACGTGAAGTTCTGACCGCCCCTTAATCCCCGCTCCCTCGATGTCCCGTACGCTCCAGCTCGCCGAACAACTGATCTCGCGCCCTTCCGTCACCCCCGACGACGCGGGTTGCCAACAGATCCTGGGCGAACGTCTCGCCGCGCTGGGCTTCACGCTGGAAACCATCGAAAGCGGCCCGGCCGATTTCCGGGTGACGAACCTCTGGGCCGTGCGTCGCCCCACCAACGGCAAGTCGACAAAAACGCTGGTCTTTGCCGGCCACACCGACGTGGTGCCCACCGGCCCGCTCGACCAGTGGAGCAGCCACCCGTTCACGCCCACGCACCGCGACGGCAAGCTCTACGGCCGCGGCGCCTGCGACATGAAGACCTCGGTCGCGGCCTTCGTGACCTCCATCGAAGAGTTCCTGCAGGGCGAGCCCGACCCGGCGCTTACGCTGGCGCTGCTGCTGACCAGCGACGAAGAAGGCCCGGGCGTCGACGGCACCGTGATCGTCTGCAACGCGCTGGCCGCGCGCGGCGAGACCATCGACTACTGCATCGTCGGCGAGCCCACCTCGGTGGCGCGTTGCGGCGACATGATCAAGAACGGCCGCCGCGGCACCATGAGCGGCAAGCTCACGGTGAACGGCGTGCAGGGCCACATCGCGTACCCGCACCTGGCGAAGAACCCGGTGCACGCGGTGGCGCCTGCGCTGGCCGAACTCGTGGCGATCAACGCCGCCGGTGGCTGGGACGCACAAAGCAACCCCTACTTCCAGCCGACCAGCTGGCAGATCAGCAATTTCCATGCGGGCACCGGCGCGAGCAACGTGATTCCGGGCAGCGCGGTGATCGACTTCAACTTCCGCTTCTCGACCGAGTCCACGCCCGAGTCGCTGCAGCAGCGCGTGCACGCCGTGCTCGACGCGCACGGCGTCGACTGCACGCTGGCCTGGACCGTCGGCGGCCTGCCCTTCCTGACCACGCCGGGCGAACTCGTCACGGCGGTGCAGGCGGCGATCCGCGAAGAAACCGGCCTGGACACCGAGCTGTCGACCAGTGGCGGCACCAGCGACGCGCGCTTCATTGCCAAGATCTGCAAGCAGGTCGTCGAGTGTGGCCCGGTGAACGCCAGCATCCACAAGATCGACGAGCACATCGAGGTCGCCGAGATCGAGACGCTGAAGAACATCTACCTGCGCACGCTGCGCCGGCTCGACGCGGCGCTCGCCCAAGGCGCGCGATGAGCACGGTCATCGAACTGATCGAGGCCGGCGCCAAGCGGCTCGAAGATGCCGGCGTCGCGTTCGGTCATGGCACCGCCAACGCCTTCGACGAAGCCGCCTGGCTCGTGCTGTGGCGCCTGAAGCAGCCGCTGGACGACATCGATGCCGTGGCCGACATCCCCGTGTCGCCGGCCGATGCTGCCAAGGTCGTGGCCCTCATCGACGAACGCATCGCCACGCGCAAGCCCGCCGCCTACCTCACGAAAGAGGCGTGGCTGCAGGGCGTGCCCTTTTACGTGGACGAGCGCGCCATCGTGCCGCGCAGCTTCATTGCCGAGCTCATCGCCGACGGCAGCATCGACTACTGGCTGGGCGAGCACACGCAGCGCGTGCTCGACCTGTGCACCGGCAACGGCAGCCTCGCCGTGCTCGCGGCGCTCACCTACCCGGATGTGACGGTGGATGCGGCCGACCTGTCGGTGCAAGCCCTCGAAGTGGCCGCCATCAACGTCACGCGCCACGCGCTCGATGCCCGCATCAAGTTGATCGAATCGGACGGCCTGAAGAACGTGCCCGGCACCTACGACCTCGTACTGTGCAACCCGCCCTACGTGAACAGCGCCAGCATGGCTGCGCTGCCCGCCGAATACCGCGCCGAGCCCGAACTGGCGCTGGCCGGCGGCGCCGACGGCATGGACTTCGTGCGGCAATTGTTCGCCGACGCGCCCGCCCGCATGAGCGAGCAGGCCGTGCTGGTGCTGGAGATCGGCAACGAGCGCGACTACTTCGAGGCGGCGTTTCCGCAGCTCGAGGTGGTCTGGCTCGAAACCTCGGCCGGCGAAGACCAGGTGTTGCTGGTCACCCGGACGGCGCTACTGGCCGGCGCCGGCGTGCGTTAGCGGCGCCTGCCCAAGCCCCCTTCACAGCCTTGCGCGCAGCGCCCGCGCTGCGCCCACCTTTCTCAGGGTGATGTCCGCCTTTGCCCCTTCGCGCCGGCTCGCCAAAGGCCGGGCGGGATAATCACCCCTACGGTTCCTATTTCATGATTACTCTCAAAAACGTCATTCTTCGCCGCAGTGCCAAGAAACTGCTCGACGGCGCCACCGTCAATCTCAACCCCGGCGAAAAGGTCGGCCTGGTGGGACGCAACGGCGCCGGCAAGTCGTCGCTGTTCGCGCTGTTCAACGGCACGCTGCACGAAGACGGCGGCGACTTCTACATTCCCAAGCAGTGGCGCATGGCGCAGGTCGCGCAGGACATGCCCGAGACCGAAGAGTCGGCCACCGACTTCGTGGTCGGCGGCGACACCCGCCTGACCGAGCTGCGCGCCACGCTGGCCGCCATCGAGGCCGCCTACGCAGAGAACCCCGACGACGCCGACATCGGCATGGAGCTGGCCCACGCCTACACCGACCTGGCCGACGCCGGCGAGCACGACGCCGTGCCGCGCGCGCAGGCGCTGGTGCTGGGGCTGGGCTTCAAGTCGCACGAGCTCGACGAGCCCGTCAACAGTTTCTCGGGCGGCTGGCGCATGCGCCTGCAACTGGCCCGCGCGCTGATGTGCCCGAGCGACCTGCTGCTGCTCGACGAACCGACCAACCACCTGGACCTGGACGCCCTCGTGTGGCTGGAAGCCTGGCTGCAGAAGTACGCCGGCACCATGATCGTCATCAGCCACGACCGCGAGTTCCTCGACGCCGTGACCGACGTCACGCTGCACATCGCCAACGCCCAGCTCACGCGCTATGGCGGCAACTACAGCAAGTTCGAAGACATGCGCGCGCTGCAGATGGAGCAGCAGCAGGTGGCATTCAGCAAGCAGCAGGACAAGATCGCCCACCTGCAGAAGTTCATCGACCGCTTCAAGGCCAAGGCCAGCAAGGCCAAGCAGGCGCAAAGCCGCGTCAAGGCGCTGGAGCGCATGGAGAAGGTCGCGCCGCTGCTGGCCGAGGCCGACTTCACCTTCGAGTTCAAGGAGCCGGGCAACATCCCGAACCCGATGCTCTCGATCGACAACGCCAGCTTCGGCTATGAGGTTGAAGGCGAAGCGCCCAAGACCATCCTGCGCGGTGTCAGCCGCTCGGTGCTGGCGGGCCAGCGCATCGGCATCCTGGGCGCCAACGGCCAGGGCAAGTCGACGCTGGTGAAGACCATCGCGCGCGAAATGGGCGCGCTGGCCGGCCAGGTCACCGAAGGCAAGGGCCTGAACATCGGCTACTTCGCGCAGCAGGAACTCGACGTGCTGCGCCCGCAGGACAACCCGCTGGAGCACATGGTGCGCATGGCGCGCGAGCTGGGCAGCAATGCCAAGGAAGCCACCGGCGAGCAGGCCCTGCGCGGCTTCCTGGGCAGCTTCAACTTCAGCGGCGACATGGTCAAGCAGCCCGTGGGCACCATGAGCGGCGGCGAAAAGGCCCGCCTCGTGCTCGCGATGATGGTCTGGCAGCGCCCCAACCTGCTGCTGCTGGACGAGCCCACCAACCACCTGGACTTGGCCACCCGCGAGGCCCTGGCCGTGGCGCTCAACGAGTTCGAAGGCACGCTGATGCTGGTGAGCCACGACCGTGCGCTGCTGCGTTCGGTGTGCGACGAGTTCTGGCTCGTGGGCCGTGGTGTCGTCACCGACTTCGACGGCGACCTGGACGACTACCAGCGCTACCTGCTCGACGAATCCAAGCGCCTGCGCGAAGAGGCCAAGGTGGCCGTGCGCGAGGCGGACGCCGTGGCTGCTGCTGCTGCGGCCGCCGCAGCAGCAGCGCCCGTGAAGAGCAGCAACACCCCCGAGCAGCGCAAGCAGGACGCCCAGGAACGCCAGCAGCGCAGCGAGCAGGCCAAGCCGCTGAAGAAGGAGATCGCGAAGATCGACGAGCGCATGACGGCAGCCAGCACCGAGCGCAGCACGCTCGAAGCCAAACTGGCCGAGCCGCTGCCGCCCGCCGAGATCGCCGAAGCCGGCAAGCGGTTGAAGGCGCTCAACGACGAGATCGCGCAACTCGAAGAGCGCTGGCTGGCACTGTCCGACCAGCTCGAAGCGCTGGCCGCCTAAGCCCCCTGGCCGCGCGCGGCTGGCTACCGGCCGGCCGGCGCGAGCCGGGTAGCATGGCAAGGTCAGGGAACGCCAAGGAGCCACGCTGCATGCCATCTGCCATCGAACTCGCCCGGGGCGATGAAAAACTCATCGCGGCCATCCACCGCAGCCGACGCCTGATCGGCCGCAAGGCCCTCATGGCCGCCGCCGCCAGCGCCGTGCCACTGCCCGGCATCGACTGGATGGCCGACGCAGCGCTGCTCTCGCGCCTCGTGCCGCAGATCAGCGCCGAGTTCGGCCTCTCGGTCACCCAGGTCGAAAAGCTCGCGCCGCACCAGCGCGAGCGCATCCAGAAGGCCGCCACCACGCTCGGCGCCCTGCTCGTCGGGCGCCTCGTCACGCGCGACCTTCTCATGAAGCTCGCCCGCCATGCCGGCATCCGCCTCACCGCCAAGCAGGCCACCAAGTACGTGCCCATTGCCGGGCAGGTCGTGTCGGCCGCGCTCGGGTATGCCGCGCTGCGCGCGCTGGGCGAACAGCACATCAAGGACTGCGTGCGCGTGAGCACCACACTGGCTCTCACGCCGCCCGAACCTGTCGAACGGCTCAAGCCAGCCTGAGCCTTCTCAGTCGCCGCAGGCGGGACGTGATGCGCCGCTGCTTGCTGCCACAGCCCCTCCGCACACGAAGCGGTGCGCGTGCCCCTCACCGCACGGAGGTCCGTGATCGGCAAGTGGGAGGACGAAGACTGAGGCCGCAAAGGGCTTCTCTTCGAGAGGTCAGGTTGCGTACAGATTCGCCGGGCACAGTGAGGTTTCTCCCGGTGGCCTGCACCTCTGATCCTCCCTCCTCCAGCAGGTCATCTTCCAGCCCGCCCTTGTGCGGGCTGTTTTTTGCCCGCACGCTACGCGGTTGGCAGCTCGGGGAAAGATCGGCTGATCCTGGTATATAATCGTCGGTTGCCCGAATTGCTCGGGCATTGCCTGGCCAGGCAAGCTGAATCTCACACCAGCGCGTCGAAGTCATAGCGACGAGAAAAACAACAACGACTTCCGCAAACGAATCTTTGCCGTAGCGTGGACCGCGTAAGAGTTCACGACCACATTCCGAACAGGCCCTCCTCGCGAGGGCTTTTTCATGCGCGTTTGCCACGCTGCCGCGAGGCGCCCGCCTTCCGTCCACCCATCTCGTTTCCTACACGATGTAACGGAATGCGGCTTACGCGGTTCCGCGCAGGCTCAAAGGATGATTCATCCACTGTCAGCACAGGGAAAAAGGGATCAATCACATGGGCCTCAAGGATATCCGCGAGCGCTACGGCGTGAGCTTTGAAAGAGGAAGCCGCGTCATCTGCGGCGGCCGCCTCGGCACCGTCGCCGGCGCGAGCAATTCACACATCCGGATCAAGTTCGACGGGCGCCAGATCAGCAGCCCGTGCGATCCGTTGGAGGTCCAGCCCTGCAATGAAGGCACCGCCAACCTCGCAACGCAGACAGCAGCGCAAGACCGGCGCGCCTCGGCGTAGCGCCTGCCGTCGCCTGCACTACCCGACTCAAGGCAAGGCGAACGCCAGCACGTAGTCGCCCCGCTCCGCCGAATAGGCCGCTCCGCCCGCCGAAACGACGATGTACTGCTTGCCCGTCCTGGGCGACACATACGTCATCGGCGTGGCGCTCGAGCCCACCGGCATCTCGTGCTTCCAGACCTCGGCACCGGTCTGTGCATCGTAGGCGCGCAAGTAGAAGTCCTGGAACCCCGCAAAGAACACCAGGCCGCCCGCCGTCGACAGCGTGCCAGCGTACGTCGGCATGCCGATGGGCATGGGCATGTTCAGCTTCACGCCCATCGGGCCCAACTGCTGGGCCGTGCCGGCGGGCACCTGCCAGGCCACCTTGCGCGTCTTCAGGTCGATCGCGGTGAGGGTGCCGAACGGCGGCTGCACGCAGGGCACGCCGAGCGCGGAGAACCAGATGTTGGTGTAGATGCCGTACGGCGTTCCGAGCTGCGCCGACGGGCCGTGGCCGTCGCTGACCGGCGGGTACTTCTTGGAGAAAGCTGCGTAGTCGTCGCGCGGCACGAGCTGGAACACACTCGGCACGCGGATGTCGTTGAGGAACACGCGCTGGTTGGCCGTGTCGACCGACACGCTGCCCCAGTTCAGCCCGCCCACGTTGCCCGGATGCTGGATGGAGCGCACGAGACCCGGCGGCGTGAAGTCGCCGTCATAGCGCAGCTTGCGAAACTCGATGCGGCACAGGAGCTGGTCGAACATCGTCATGCCCCACATCCGCTGCTCGCTCAGGCGCTCGGCGCCGATGGAGGGCATGCCGGTCGAATAAGGCTGCGTGGGCGACAGCTTTTCCTCCGGCACGGCGCCTTCCTGCGTCACGGCCTTCTCCGTCACTTCGGCCAGCGGTTCGCCCGTCGCGCGGTTGAGCAGGAAGATCTGGCCACGCTTGGTCGTCTGCAGGACGGCCGGCGTGCTGCCGCCCTGCCCGTCGGGCAGGTCGATCAGGGCCGGCTGCGACGGCAAGTCGTAGTCCCAGATGTCGTGGTGCACCGTCTGGAACTTCCAGCGCGGCCGCCCCGTGGCCACATCGAGTGCGACCAGCGTGGCGTTGTAGGCATCCGAATGCGCGGGCCGGCCCACGCCGTAGTAGTCGGGCGTGGCATTGCCCAGCGGTGCATAGATGAGGCCCAGCCTGTCGTCGTAGGACGCGGTGGTCCACATGTTCGGCGTGCCCAGGGTGTAGGTCTGGCCCTCGGGCGGCAGGCGCGTGGTGTCGGGGTTGCCCAGGTCCCAGGCCCACACGAGTTCACCGGTGCGCGCGCTGAAGGCGCGGATCACGCCCGAGGGCTCGCCGCGCATCTGGTTGTCGACCACCCAGCCACCCACGACGATCAGGTCGCGCGCCACCAGCGGCGCCGAGGTCTGGAAGTAGAAACCGGGCCGTACGAGTCCCATGTTCTGCGACAGGGCCACGGTCCCCTTGTCGCCGAAGTCTTTGCAGGGCTTGCCTGTGCGCGCATCCAGCGCGATCAGGCGGGCATCGATGGTGGTCTGGATGATGCGGTCCCGGCACTGGCCTTCAGCGGTCGTGCTGGCAGCGGCCGGGGCCGCCGCCTCGGCGCGGTAGTGCCCCAGTCCGCGGCAGCGTTGCCAGAACGGCGACTTGGCCTGCGGGTCGAAGGTCCAGCGTTCCTTGCCCGTGTCCGCATCGAGCGCAATGATCTTGTCGTTGCGTGTGCAGCTGTACACGGTGTCGCCGAGCTGCAGCGGCGTGTGCTGGTCCACCCCGGGCTTGAGGTCACCGGTGCGATAGCTCCACGCGAGCTGGAGCTTGCCGACCGTCTCGCGGTTGATCTGGTTGAACGGTGCATCGCGCCGGCCCTCGGTGGTGCGGCCGTAGGCGCTCCAGTCGACGGGTTGGTTGTCTCCGGTGGGCGGCTGGTAGGCCATCGATGCATCGGGGCGGACCACGCCATGCGGCATGAAGGCCAGGCCGAAGCCCATCACGAAGAGCAACGCGAACACCACGCCCCCCACACGCCACGGCGCAGGCCGCGTCCCATCGCTCGCGGAAGGCGCCAGCCACAGGCCGATCGCTGCCAGGGCGAACGGCGCCATCACGCGCGGAAACAGTGCCCAGAAATCGGCGCCGCTTTCCCACAGTGCCCATGGCACCGTGAGCACAGCCAGCACTGCCAGCAGCAAGGCGCCACTGCGGCGGCCGCGCCAGATCTGCAGCGCGGCCACGACAAGGACCAACCCCGCCAGCAGGTAGTAAGGCGAGCCCTTGAGCCAGACCAGCTGAGCGCCGCCGATCGCGAGGCCCAGCCCCATGAGGATCACCAGGACAGAGAACAAGCGCGAAACAATCACCATGACAGGCCTCCTGATTTCAGCCTAGCACGGGAGCTTGAACGAGGGGAAGCACCTGCGACGCAGGCGGCCGCTGCTTTGGTGACCACGCCTCCGACACAGCGCACGACAACTCGAGCGCCATCGTGATCCGAGCCGCAGAAAAAAGAAAAGCCGCCATTCTTGGAAATAGCGGCCTTCTGGCAATCAAGAGGTTTGGTAGGACGTACTGGATTCGAACCAGTGACCAACGGATTAAAAGTCCGCTGCTCTACCAACTGAGCTAACGTCCCGGAACCATTTTTCTTGCTTCTTGCCGGCGTCGAATCCGGCAAAGCCTTGAATTATAGCGTGCTGTTTCTCGCAATTTCGTCGAGCACCCACCCCGCTGCACATTGACCGAAGGTGGCGGTCACGCTGACCACCGATCCGTAGCCGTGGCAGTTGAGCGAGCCATCGCCCGAATCGATCTGGCAGGACGCGTCCGGCGGTGCCACGCTCTCGCGGCTGAACACGCAGGACAGGCCGATCTTGCGGCCTTCGCGCGGCGCACCATGCAGCTTGCGCAGCCGCTGGCGAAGCTGGGCCAGCAGCGGGTCGTGGGTGACGAGCGACAGATCGTCGATGTCGACCTTGTGCGCCTGCCGCTTGCCGCCCGCTGCCCCCACCGTGATGAACGCGGTGCCGCGCGACGCCGCGCGCGCCCATGCGGCCATGGCGAGCTTGGCCTTCACCTGGTCGCAGGCGTCGATGACCGCGTGCACCGGCCCGTGGACGGCTTGCGCGGTTTCGAGCAGCGAGGTCCAGTTGTCGGGCTCGACGAACTCGTCGATGGCGAGCACCTGGCAATCAGGGTTGATCTGCGCGATGCGCTCGCGCATGGCCTCGACCTTGGCTTGCCCCACCGTGGAGTCGAGCGCGTGGATCTGGCGGTTGATGTTCGATTCGGACACGTGGTCCAAGTCGATCAACGTCAGGCGCCCCACGCCGCTGCGCGCCAGCGCCTCGACCGCCCAGGAGCCCACGCCGCCGATGCCGACGACCAGCACATGGGCATGGCGGATGCGTGCGGCACCGGTCACGCCATACAGGCGCTCGAGACCGCCGAAGCGGCGCGCAAAATCAGGCGCCGCGGTGTCGGTCAAGACATCCGCGGCGGCCATGGGGAGCGGTGAGGCTTCGGGCAAGGCGCTCAAGCGGAAAGCTCCGCTGAAACGGTCATTGCGTCAACGCAGGCGCGACAGACGCTCGCGACCGGCCTGTGCAGCCTCCGATTGCGGGTAGGCCTTGGTCAGGTCTTCCAGCGTGCGGCGTGCAGCGCGCGTGTCCTTCAGTTCGATCTGGCAGTTCGCGATCGACAGCACGGCTTCCGGCGCCTTGGCATGGTCGGGCGCGAGCGAGAGCATCGAGCGGAAATTGGCAATGGCTTCGTTGTAGTTGCGCGTGGCGTACTGCGCATTGCCGAGCCAGAAGAGCGCGGACGCGTTGTAGCCGCTTTGCGGGTAGCGCTTCACGAACTCGGCAAAAGCGGTTTGCGCCTGTGCGAACTGACCCGAACGGAAAATGCCCAGGGCAGCTTCGAAATCGGCCTTTTCCTTCGGATCGGCGTTGAACTCGCGGCCGTCGATCGAGACCTTGGAAGGCTCGTTCTGGCGCAGCTTGTCGTCGATGGTGGCCTGGCGCGACTGCATTTCGCTCAGCGTGCGCGTGAGCTGCTCGTTCTGGCCGGTCATGCGTGCCAGTTCGCCGCGCATCTGCTCGATCTGGCTTTGCAGGTCGAGGAGGCTGCGGCGCAATTGGCCGTTTTCATCGGCCAGGCGCTGGTCGGTCTGCTGGCGCATGGCTTCGACGCGCTGGCGCAGGTCGAGGATGGCACGGCGCGCCTCGTCGTCCTCGAACAGCGCAGCCTGCGAGCCGGCCGACGCGCAGAGCAAGGCAGCGGCGAGGGCCGCGCCTCGCCACAGTGCACGTGGCTGCATCACCGGGTGTAGCGGATTTCGGCGCGGCGGTTCTGCGCCCAGACTTCTTCACCCGAGCCTTGGGCCGCGGGCTTTTCCTTGCCGAAGCTCACCGCTTCGATCTGGCTGTCGCTCACGCCCAGCAGCGTGAGCGCACGGCGCACGGCCTCGGAACGCTTCTGGCCCAGGGCCAGGTTGTACTCGCGGCCGCCGCGCTCGTCGGTGTGGCCTTCGATCGAGATGCGGCGTTGCGTGGCGCCCTTGAGGAAACGCGCATGGCCGTCGATCACCGACTGGAACTCGGGCTTGACCGTGTAGCTGTCGTAGTCGAAGTACACGATGCGCTCGACGCCGACCGGACCTTGCGCCGTGTTGGCGTTGGGGTCGATGGTCACGGGCGCCACGGCGGCAGCGCCGCCCTGCTGGCCGCCGGCCGTGCCGCTGCGGTCAGTGACCGGCGTTTCGTTGAGCTTGGTGCCCGACGAGCAACCAGCGATGAGCGCCACGATGGCGAGCGAATAGATCGTACGTTTCAACATTTTCGAACTCCTCAAGTAAATTTATCTGGTCAATGCTTATTGCTTTTGAAACGGACCCCAGTCCGGTTCGCGGATGTCTCCCGCCTGGCCAGCCAAACGGGCTTTGATCTTTCCGTCCAGCGTGGTCGTCATGAGCGCCTCGCGGCCTTGCAGGTGGGTGGCATAGACGATCAACTTGCTGTTGGGCGCGAAGCTCGGACTCTCGTCGGCCGTGGTGTCGGTGATTGCGGCGACGTTGCCGGTGGCCAACTCCATTACGTGGAGTTTGAACGCACCGCCGACCCGCGAGATGTAGGCCAACCACCGGCCATCGCCGCTGACAGATGGAGAAATGTTGTAGGTGCCGCTGAAGGTGACCCGGGTCGGGTTGCCGCCGCCGGCGCCCATCTTGTAGATCTGGGGCGCGCCGCCGCGGTCGCTCACGAAGTAGATCGTGCCGCCGTCGGCTGAGTACACCGGCTCGGTGTCGATGCTCGAACTCTGGGTGAGGCGGCGCGGTTCACCGCCGCTGGCCGGAATGGTGAACAGCTGCGAGCCGCCGTCGCGGCTGAGCGTGACGGCCAGCGAGCGCCCGTCGGGTGCCCAGGCCGGGGCGCTGTTGGAGCCCTTGAAGTTGGCGAGCAGCCGGCGCTGGCCGCTGGCCACGTTGTGCACGTAGACCACGGGCTTGCGCGACTCGAAGGACACATAGGCCAACTGCTGGCCGTTGGACGACCAGCAGGGCGAGATGATCGGCTCGGGGCTGGCCAGCGCGGCCTGCGCGTTCTCGCCGTCGGCGTCGGCCACCCACAGCGAGTAGCGGCTGCCGCCCTTGGTGACGTAGGCAATGCGGGTCGAGAAGATGCCTTTGTCGCCGGTCAGCTTTTCATACACGTAGTCGGCGATGCGGTGCGCCGCCAGTCGCAGGTCGCCCTGCGGCACGGTGTAGCTCTGGCCGCCGAGGTCGCGATCCTTGACCACGTCCCACAAGCGGAAGCGCACGTCGTAGCGGCCGTCGCCCAGGCGGCTGACACTGCCCACCACGAGCGAATCCGCGGTGCGCTGGCGCCACAGGGCGAGGTCGGGACGCGACGATTCGTCGAGTGCCTGGCCCGAGGCATCGACGCCACGGAACTGGCCGCTGCGTTCGAGGTCGGCCTGGACGATGTCGGAAATCTTCTGCGGGGAAGCGTCCTGCCCCCGGAAAGGCACGAGCGCAATCGGCAACTGCGTCAGCCCCACACCTGACACCTCGACCCGGAACTGGGCCATGGCAGGAAGCATGGGAGAGGCAGCAAGAGCCGCGATGACGCTGCGGCGCGCAATCAACGATGAAGAAGGAGTTGGGGAAAGATCTGGCAACGGCTTGTTCATGCGGTTCGGAGAGGTTTCCGGGTAAAAAGTTTCTCCCCGGCGTTTCACGGGCCACATGTTACACACTGGTTTGGACACGCCGTCACAAAACGTTTATCCGGCGAAATGGTCCTACAGGGCCTCCGAAAGGCGGCGGGTGCCGCCCCGTAAAATCCGCCGCCATATGCAAGCATCCCCCGGCAGCGAGAGCGCCCGCCCTCCCCTCATGCGCCGGCTGGCGCGACTCATGACCTGGTTCGGCAGCTCGCGCCAATGGTGGGCCGTGGGGCTGATCGGCGCCCTGCTGGCCGCGCTCACCGAGCCGCTCATGGCCGCCCTGCTCAAGCCGCTGCTCGACCGGGGCTTCACGCGCGGCGAGATGCCGCTGTGGTTCATTCCGGCGGCCGTGCTGCTGCTGTTCGCGGTGCGCGGCATCGCGCAGTTCATTTCGCAGTACGCGCTCTCGCGCATCGCCAACGAAGGCATGCAGAAGCTGCGCCGCGTGCTGTTCGAACGGCTGCTCGGCGCCGAGCTGGCGCTGTTCGCGCGGCAGTCGGCCAGTGCGTTGTCGAACACCGTCGTGTACGAGGTGCAGACCGGTGCCATGCTGCTGGTGCAGGCGCTGCTCGGGCTGTCGCGCGACGGCTTCACGCTCATTGCGCTGCTGGGCTACCTGGTCTATCTGAACTGGAAGCTCACGCTCATCGTCGCCTTCCTGGTGCCCAGCATCTCCTGGATCATGAAGGTGTTCTCCAAGCGCCTGTACAAGCTCACGCAGCAAGGCCAGCAGGCCACTGACGAACTGGCCTACGTGGTCGAGGAAAACGTGCTGGCCCACCGCGTGGTGCGGCTGCACGGCGCGGAGCAGGCGCAGGAGCGCCGTTTCGAGCAGCTGAGCCAGCGCCTGAACCGGCTGGCCGTGAAGTCCACCATCGCCCAGGCCGCCACCACGCCGCTGACGCAGATGATGGCCTCGCTGGCGCTGTCGGTGGTGGTGATGATCGCGCTGTGGCAAAGCGGCAAGCAGGGCTTCACGGTGGGCGGCTTCGTCGCCTACATCACGGCCATGCTGATGCTGATCGCGCCGATCCGCCGCCTGGCCGAGGTGGCCGGCCCCATCACGCGGGGCCTGGCTGCGCTCGAGCGCGGGCTGATCCTCATCGACGAAGTGGCCCCCGAATCGCAGGGCGATTACCGCGTCGAGCACGCACAAGGTCACATCGAACTGCGCAACGTGCAGGTCAGCTATCGCGGCGACGACGAACAGCGCGCGCTCGACGGCGTGAACCTCGTCATCGAGCCGGGCCAGGTGGTGGCCTTCGTCGGCCCCTCGGGCTCGGGCAAGACCACGCTGGTCAACCTGCTGCCGCGCTTCGTGCAGCCCAGCGGCGGCCAGGTGCTGCTCGACGGCCACGACACCAGCGAATGGCAGCTCAAGAGCCTGCGCGCCCAGTTTGCGATGGTGAGTCAGGACGTGGTCATGCTCAACGACACGCTCGCCGCCAATGTGGCGCTGGGCGGCGACATCGACATCGCGCGCGTGCAGTCCTGCCTTGAGGCGGCCAACCTGAGCACGCACGTCCAGACGCTGCCGCAGGGCATCGACACCGTGCTGGGCCACAACGCCACGCAGCTGTCGGGCGGCCAGCGCCAACGGCTGGCGATTGCCCGCGCGCTCTACAAGAACGCGCCCGTGCTGCTGCTCGACGAAGCCACGTCGGCGCTCGACACCGAATCGGAACGGCTGGTGCAGGACGCCCTGCAGCGCCTGATGCAGGGCCGCACCACGCTGATCGTGGCGCACCGCCTGTCGACCATCCAGCACGCCGACCGCATCATCGTCATGGAGCAAGGCCGCATCGCCGAGCAAGGCAGCCACGAACAGCTCATGACACGCGACGGGCTCTATGCGCGGCTGCAAACGCTGGCAGTGCGCAGCGCGGCCCCGGGACAAGACCCGACGCTCTGACGCGGCGCGCTACAGCAGCACGATGTCGTACTGCCCCTGCCCAATCGCAGGCTCGGACTGCAGCGAGATCGGCTTGCCGATGAAATCGCTCAGCCCCGCGAGATGCTGGCTCTCCTCGTCGAGGAACAGCTCGATGACTTGCGGCGAGGAGACGATGCGGAACTCGCGCGGCGTGAACTGCCGTGCCTCGCGCAGGATCTCCCGCATCACGTCGTAGGCCACGCTGCGCGCGGTCTTCACGATGCCCTGCCCGCCGCAGGCCACGCAGGGTTCGCACAGCATGTGGGCCAGCGATTCGCGCGTGCGCTTGCGCGTCATCTCGACGAGGCCAAGCTGCGAGAAGCCGCCGGCCGTGGTCTTCACGCGGTCGCGTGCGAGCTGCTTGCGGAACTCGGCCAGCACCTGCTCGCGGTGGTCGTCGCGCGCCATGTCGATGAAGTCGACGATGATGATCCCGCCCAGGTTGCGCAGGCGCAGCTGCCGCGCGATGGCCTGCGCGGCCTCCAGGTTGGTCTTGAAAATGGTGTCGTCGAAGTTGCGCGCACCGACGAAGCCGCCGGTGTTCACGTCGACCGTGGTCAGTGCCTCGGTCTGGTCGACCACGAGGTAGCCACCCGACTTCAGGTCGACGCGCCGGCCCAGCGCCTTCGCGATTTCCTCGTCCACCGAGTACAGGTCGAAGATCGGCCGTTCGCCCTTGTAGTGCTGCAGCTTGCCGGCCGCCTGCGGCATGAATTCGAGGCCGAATTTCAGCAGCACCTCGAACTGCTCGCGCGAGTCGATGCGGATGGTCTGCGTGTCTTCCGAGGTCATGTCGCGCAGCACGCGCTGCAGCAGGCTCAGGTCCTGGTGCAGCAGCGACATGGCCGGCATCCGGCTCGAGGCCTCGCGAATGCGCGTCCAGGTCTTGCGCAGGTAGGCGATGTCCTCGGCCAGCTCGGCGTCGGCGGCGTCTTCGCCGTTGGTGCGCAGGATGAAGCCACCCGTGTTCACGGGCACCACGCCACCGCTCTCCGCGGCCGCGGCCGCTTCGATGAGCGCGAGCATGCGGTTGCGCAGCGACTCTCGCTGGTCAGGCGGGATCTTCTGCGACACGCCGATGTGGTTGTCCTGCGGCAGGAACACGAGCAGCCGGCCTGCGATGCTGATCTGCGTGGACAGCCGCGCGCCCTTGGTGCCAATCGGGTCCTTGATGACCTGCACCAGCAGCGACTGGCCCTCGAACACCTGCTTCTCGATGGGCACCATTGGACCGCCGTTGCGGTGGTCGCGCTCTGGCGGCGTGGCGCTCGGGCGCGAGCCCGGCGTGAACGGCGAAACGATGTCGGCCACGTGCAGGAAGGCGGTGCGCTCCAGGCCGATGTCGATGAAGGCCGACTGCATGCCCGGCAGCACGCGCGAGACCTTGCCCAGGTAGATGTTGCCGACCAGCCCGCGCTCGAGCGTTCGCTCGACGTGCAGCTCTTGCACCGCGCCGTGCTCGACCAGCGCCACACGGGTCTCCTGCGGAGACCAGTTGATCAGGATGTCTTGCATGGAAGTCTTAAGTATTGAAACCTGCGCTTCGAAGCAGCTGCGCGGTCTCGAACATGGGAAGTCCCATGATGCCCGAATAGGACCCGCTGATGTGCTCGATGAACGCCGCCGCCGCGCCCTGAATGGCATACGCGCCGGCCTTGCCGAGCGGCTCGCCGCTGGCGGCGTAGGCCGCGATCTGCTTCTTCGTGAGCGTTGCGAAGCGCACGCGCGACACGCTGAGCGCCGCATGGCGCCGACGGCCGTGCTGCAGCGCCACGGCGGTGAGCACGCGGTGCGTGGCGCCGGACAGGTGCGCCAGCATGCGCTCGGCATCGCGCGCGTCCTCGGGCTTGCCGAGGATGGTGCGGCCGAGCGCGACCGTGGTGTCGGCGCAGAGCACAGGCGCGTCGGCGAGGCCAAGGCGCTTGCGGCGCGCAACGGCGGCATCGAGCTTGAGGGCCGTGACGCGCTGCACGTAGGCGGTCGGCGATTCGTTCGGCAGCAAGGCTTCGAGCGCCTCGGCGTCTTCGTCGGGGCCGGCCAGCAGCAACTCGTGGCGCACGCCGAGCTGGCCGAGCAATTGGGCGCGGCGCGGGCTTTGCGACGCGAGGTAGATGAAGTCAGGCAAGTTCAGGTCTCCGAGGTGGGCCCCACCGCCGGCCCCAAGATCATTCGCGGTGGTACGGATGGCCCGCGTTGACCGACCACGCCCGGTAGAGCTGTTCGACCAGCAGCACGCGCGCCATGGCATGCGGCAAGGTCAGGTCGGACAGGCGGATGCGTTCGTGCGCCGCGGCCTTGAAGGCCGGGTCGAGCCCGTCGGGACCGCCGATGACCAGCGCCACGTCGTCGCCCTCGATCTGCCAGGTCTGCAGCCGAGTGGCCAGCGCCTTGGTGGTGAGCGCGGTGCCGCGCTCGTCGAGCACGACGATGCGCATGCCGCGGGCGATGGCGCCCTCGATGCGTTCGCGCTCGGCGGCATAGAGCGTCTCGAGTGTCTTGGAGCCGCGCGGCTCGGTCTTGACGGCGCGCAACTCGAGCTTGAGCTCCGGCGGGAAGCGCTTGGCGTAGTCGTCCCAGGCGGTCTGCGCCCAGTCGGGCATGCGCTGCCCGACGGCGACCACCAGCAGCTTCATGCGCGGCGGGCTGGCGCCTTCTTGGCCGGCGCCTTCTTTGCAGCGACCTTCTTGGCGGCCGGCTTGCCGACGACCTTCACCGGCACGCGTGCGGTGCCCGTGGCGGACTTCTTCGCAGGCGCCTTCTTGGCGGCGGTCTTGCCCGCGGTCTTCGAGGGCGCGCGTTTCGCCGGAGCCTTGGCGGCCTTGGCTTCCTGCTCGGCCGCGCGGATCGCGGTCTTGGCGGCGCTCGAACGACGCAGGCTCGGCGTCTTGGCGGCGGCCGTCTTCTTTTCTTCGGCACCCTTCACGGACGAAGCGGTGGCCAGCGCGGGCTTGGTGGCGCCCAGCTTGGCGCGCACCGGCTTGTCGCCCCAGATCTCTTCGAGGTGGTAGTACTGACGGATGGCGGGCTGCATGATGTGCGCCACGGCCGCGCCGCAGTCCACGATGATCCACTCGCCGTTTTCCTCGCCCTCGGTGCGCGGCTTGGCGAAACCGGCTTCGCGCACGGCGTCGCGCACGCTCGAGGCGAGCGCCTTGGTCTGGCGGTTGGAAGTGCCCGACGCCACGATCACGCGCTCGAACAGCGGCGAGAGGTGCTCCGTGTCGAATACCTGGATGTCCTGCGCCTTGACGTCTTCGAGACCATCGATGATGGCTCGCTGGAGTTTTTGGATGTCTTTTTTGGCGGCGGCTTCAGTGGTCATCAGGCAGGGCGGTAGAGGTGGTGTTGGTCAATATAGCGTGCAACCGTGGGCGGAACCAGCGAGGAAATGTCCACACCCGACGCCACACGCCGCCGGATATCGGTGGCGCTGGTGTCCATGGCGGCAGGCAGTTCAAGCGCCTCGAAACGCGCGCCAGCCGGGAGGCCGGGCAGCTGTTTCGGATCAAAACGAGTGACGTCACCCGTCGATAGTGCGCGATACGCTACAGAAACGATAGCAATGCCGAGTATATCCTGCCAGCCGTGCCAGGTCGGCAAGGCCCTGGCCTGGTCTGCGCCCATCACCAGCACGAGCTGTGCGCCGGGCTGTTCTTTCTGCAATTCATGCAGCGTGTCGAGCGTGTAGGTCGGGCCGTCGCGCAACACTTCGCGGATGTCGATGACGACCTTGCCTTGCAGGTTGCCAAAGGCCAGCCGCGCCATCGCCAGGCGGTCTTCCTTCGGCGTGAGCGTGCGGCTCTTGTGCCAGGCCTGCCCCGTGGGAATGACGTGCAGTTCGCTCAGATCGAGTTGCGCCAAGGCAGCATCAGCAAGTGCGACGTGCGCGTTGTGCGGCGGGTCGAAGGCCCCGCCGAAGACGCCGATGCGCAAAGCGGAACCGGAGGAACTCACACCCAGTCCCGCCGCACGATGAAGTCGCTGTACAGCGCAGCTTCGGGGCTGCCCGCTTCGGGCTGCTGCCGATAGGCCCAGCTCGCCAGCGGCGGCATCGACAGCAGGATCGATTCGGTGCGCCCGCCCGACTGCAAGCCGAAGTGCGTGCCGCGGTCCCACACGAGGTTGAACTCGACGTAGCGCCCGCGCCGGTACAGCTGGAACGCGCGTTCGCGCTCGCCGTACGGCATGCCGCGGCGGCGCTCGACGATCGGCAGGTAGGCCTGCAGGAACGCATCGCCAACCGAGCGGATCAGCGCAAAGCCGTTCTCGATGCCACCTTCGGCGAAGTCGTCGAAAAAGATGCCGCCGATGCCGCGCTGTTCGTTGCGGTGCTTCAAAAAGAAATACGCGTCGCACCAGGTCTTGAAGCGCGGGTACTTGTCGGCGCCGAAGGGGGCGAGCGCGTCGCGGCACACGGTGTGGAAGTGCACCGCGTCTTCTTCGAAGCCGTAGCACGGCGTGAGGTCCATGCCGCCGCCGAACCAGCACACGGGCTCGCCACCGCCCGCGGGCTGCGCGGCCAGCATGCGCACGTTCATGTGGACGATCGGCACGTAGGGGTTGCGCGGGTGGAACACCAGCGACACGCCCATGGCCTCGAACGGCGCGCCCGACAGCTCGGGGCGGTTCTGCGTGGCCGAGGGCGGCAGCTTGGCGCCGCGCACCTGCGAGAAGCCGACACCGGCGCGCTCGAACAGCGCGCCGCCTTCGAGGATGCAGGTCAGGCCGCTGCCTTGCAGCGGCTCGCCGGGCTCTTTCTGCCAGGCATCGCGCACCGCGCTGCCGCCGTCCGCCGCCTCGACCGCCGAGATGATCGATTGCTGCAGCCCGCGCAGGTAGTCGCCGACCGCCTTCGGCTGGGTGGCTGGCATCAGGATTGCGGCGTGTTGCGCGCGTTGACGGCGCGGTAGCCGATGTCCTTGCGGTACTGCGCACCGTCGAACTGCACGCGCGCCGCGACTTCGTAGGCGCGCTGTTGCGCCTGCTTGACGCTGTCGGCCAGCACGGTCACGCAGAGCACGCGGCCGCCGCTGGTCTTGAGTTCGCCGTTTTCAATCGTGGTGCCCGCATGGAACACCACGGCATCGGGCGCTTCCGCCGGAATGCCGCTGATGCGGTCGCCCTTGCGCGGCGACAGCGGGTAGCCGTGCGCGGCCATCACCACACCGAGCGCCACGCGCCGATCCCATTGCAACTCGACCTGGTCGAGCGTGCCGTCGGTGGCGTGCCAGAACACCTCGAACAGGTCGGACTTCAGGCGCATCATGATCGGCTGCGTCTCGGGGTCGCCCATGCGGCAGTTGAATTCGAGCGTCTTGGGCTGGCCGTGGGCGTCGATCATGAGACCGGCATAGAGGAAGCCGGTGAACGGAATGCCATCCTTTTCCATGCCGCGGATGGTCGGCAGGATGATTTCGCGCATCGCGCGCGCATGCACCTCGGCCGTGACCACGGGCGCGGGCGAGTACGCGCCCATGCCGCCGGTGTTCGGACCTTCGTCGCCGTCGAGCAGGCGCTTGTGGTCCTGGCTGGTGGCCAGAGCGGCGACGTTCCTGCCGTCGCACATCACGATGAAGCTGGCTTCTTCGCCTTGCAAAAATTCTTCGATGACGACGCGTGCGCCGCCTTCGTTGTGCGACACGCCGAACTTGTTGTCGACCAGCATGAAGTCGACGGCTTCGTGGGCTTCCTGCACGGTCATGGCAACGACCACGCCCTTGCCGGCGGCCAGGCCATCGGCCTTGACGACGATCGGCGCGCCCTTGGCGTCGATGTAGGCGTGGGCGGCAGCGGCGTCGGTGAAGGCTTCGTATTCGGCCGTCGGGATCTTGTGGCGCTTCATGAAGGCCTTGGAGAAGGCCTTGGAGCTTTCGAGCTGCGCAGCCGCCTGCGTCGGGCCGAAGATGCGCAGGCCGTGCGCGCGGAACTCGTCCACCACGCCGGCCGCCAGCGGTCCTTCGGGGCCGACCACGGTCAGCGCGATTTTCTCGGCCATCGCCCACTCTCGCAGCGCGGCGGGCTCGGTGATGTCGATGCAGTCGTAGCGCTCGTCGCTCACGGTGCCGCCGTTGCCCGGCGCCACGTAGACGCGGCTGACCCGGTTGCCCTGCGCCAGCCGCCACGCCAATGCGTGCTCGCGGCCCCCTCCTCCAATCACCAGTACCTTCATTCGCGGGCTTTCGTTTGTCGCTGTGGATCCATCATTCATTCGTTCAGTCGGACAGCGCGGCGTTGTGATAAACGTCCTGCACGTCGTCCAGGTCCTCGAGCACGTCGAGGAGCTTCTGCATCCTGGCGGCGTCTTCGCCGGTCACGTCCACGGTGTTCTCGGCGCGCATGGTGATTTCGGCGGCGTCGGGCTTCAGGCCTGCGGCTTCGAGCGCGTTTTTCACGGCTTCGAAATCGCCGATGGCGGTGAGCACCTCGATGGCGCCGTCGTCGTCGGTGATCACGTCCTCGGCGCCGGCTTCAAGGGCCACTTCCATGACCTTGTCTTCGCTGGTGCCCGGGGCAAAGATGATCTGGCCGCAGTGCTTGAACTGGAAGGCCACCGAGCCTTCGGTGCCCATGTTGCCGCCGTGCTTGGAGAAGGCGTGGCGCACTTCGGCCACGGTGCGTACGCGGTTGTCGGTCATGGTGTCGACGATGATCGCCGCGCCGCCGATGCCGTACCCTTCGTAACGAATTTCTTCGTAATTGACGCCTTCGAGGTTGCCCGTGGCCTTGTCGATGTTGCGCTTGACGGTGTCGATGGGCAGATTCACCGCCTTGGCCTTTTCGACCGCCAGCCGCAGCCGGGGGTTGGCGCTGAGATCGGCGCCGCCGGCGCGTGCAGCCACCGTGATTTCACGGATGGCACGAGTCCAGAGCTTGCCGCGTTTCTCGTCCTGGCGGCCCTTGCGGTGCTGAATGTTTGCCCACTTGCTATGTCCGGCCATGGCTATCTCTCTCGCTGTCGTGTGTTTTCAAAGCAGGTGTGGAGTTTACTGTCCGGCGCACACAACGCCTCCCCGGGGGGCCGGGATTTCGGCCCGCACCTTTTGGTGATAATTGTTCGATGACGCCATCGCCTATAGCCGGTACGGGAAATCCCGACGCACTGCCGCCGCACGCCCCGCTGCCGCTGTACTACAACACCGAAGCGGAACACCAGGCATTCCTGCGGCGCATCTTCGACAGCACGGCTGCGGACTACGACCGCATCGAAGCGGTGCTGGCCTTCGGCACCGGTCCCGCGTACCGGCGCGATGCGCTGAAGCAGGCCGGCCTCGCGGCGGGCGCGCAAGTGCTCGACGTGGGCATCGGCACCGGGCTCGTCGCCCGCGAGGCCCTGAAGATCATCGGCTCCACCGGCAGGCTCACGGGCGTCGACCCCAGCGTCGGGATGATGGGCCAGGTCCGCCTGCCCGGCGTCGAGCTCATTCAAGGCGTGGCGGAGGCCCTGCCCCGTCCGGATGCCAGCTGCGATTTCGTGAGCATGGGCTACGCCATGCGCCACATCAGCGACGTGGCCGCCGCCTTTTCCGAATTCCATCGCGTGTTGCGACCGGGCGGCCGTGTGGTGGTGCTTGAAATCACCAAGCCCGAAGGCCGCATCGCGACCGCACTGCTCAAGGGCTACATGCGCGCCGTGGTGCCGCTGATCGCCCGCGTGGTCGGCCGCCGCAGCGACACCTCGGAGCTGTGGCGCTATTACTGGGACACCATCGAGGCCTGCATTCCGCCCGAACGCGTGATGCAGGCGCTGAGCGCCGCCGGTTTCGGCGAGGTGCGCCGCTACGCGAGCCTCGGGGTCTTCTCTGCCTACACCGGCCGCAAACCCGAATCCACCGCCGACAAGGCCCGCTGAACGTGCGCCCACAGGACGATCACCTTCACTCTTCCCTGCGCGTGGAGCGCCTCTCGCTGCCGGACAGCCTTGCGCTGGCCACGCACAGCCATGCACCCTTTGCCGCGCTCGGCTACGGCACGCCGCACGGTGTCGCCTGGATGCCCACGGTCAACGCGCGCGTGCTGTCGCCGCAAGGCGCGAAGGCTGACGTGTGGCATGTGAGCGACGGTGCCCAGGTCAGGTCGGGCACGACGGGCATCGCGCGGTGGCGCACCGACGGGCACTGGCTGCTCGGCGCCATCGACCTCGACGAAGCCGTGGAAGGCCAGGGCCTGACGGAGCTTGCTCAGCGCGCCTACCGCGACCTGTTCCGCACGCTCGAGCAGGCCGGCACGCCGCACCTGCAGCGCATCTGGAACTACCTGCCGCGCATCAACGCCGACGGCGGCGGACTCGAACGCTACCGCCAGTTCAACCTGGGCCGGCAGGAGGCCTTCTTCGAAGCGGGCCGCGCCGCTTTCGAGGGTGCACCGGCCGCGTGCGCGCTGGGCATCCGCCAGGGTGCGCTGTCGATCCGTTTTCTCGCGGGACGCGCCGCGCCGCTGCCGGTCGAGAACCCGCGGCAGGTGTCGGCTTACCGCTACCCCGAAACCTACGGCCCGCGCTCGCCGACCTTTTCGCGCGCCGCGCTGGCAGACATCGGCGACGGCCAGGTCGCGCTCTTCATCTCGGGCACGGCGAGCATCGTCGGCCACGAAACGGTGCACCACGGCGAGGTGCGTGAGCAAACCCGCGAAACGCTGCGCAACCTCGAGGCCGTGATCGCCTCCGCCCATGCGCAGACCACGGCGCGCTTCTCGCTCGATGCGCTCGACTGCGTGGTGTACGTGCGGCATCCGTCGGACACCGAGGCCGTGCGCGAGGTGATCGAAGCCGCGCTCGGCGCCCAGGCGCCAATGGCCCGCCATGCGGTGTACCTTGAAGCCGACATCTGCCGCAGCGATCTGCTGGTCGAGATCGAGGCCCACACGGTCGCCGCCGGCCGGCTGCAGGCCGCCTGAGCGGCCCGCCGTCCGCCCGTCCGACCGACACCACCCATGAACGTGCTGCGTCTTCTCACGTCGATCCCGCTCGCGCTGATGCTCTATGCGCTGCTGCTGTTCCTCGGCCTGATCTCGCTGGTCTGGAACCTGGTCGCCATGCTGCTGTACCCGGTGATGCCGGCCGCGCCGGCGCGCGCGCTGGGCCGCATGACCATCGCCTTTGCCTACCGGATGTTCTGGTGGCTTGCCTCGGTCACCGGCATGATGCGCATCGACGCCTCGTGCCTGGACCCGATGCGCAACGAACCCGGCGTGATCTTCGTGGCCAACCACCCGACGATGCTCGATGCGCTGCTGCTGGTGGCGCGGCTGCCGCGCAGCGCCTGCATCATGAAGGCCGAGCTGATGGGCAACATCTTCCTCGGCGCGGGAGCCCGGCTGGCGCGCTACATCAGCAACAAGTCGGCCCGAACGATGGTGCGCCTGGCGGTCAACGACCTGCGCCAGGGTGGCCAGCTCGTGATCTTCCCGGAAGGCACGCGCACGGTGACGCCGCCGCTGAACCCCTTCCGCCCCGGCACCACGCTGATCGCCAAGCTGGCGCAGGCGCCGATCCAGACCGTGTTCATCGACACCGACTCGCCCTACCTCAGCAAGGGCTGGCCGCTGTGGCGCGTGCCGCCGCTGCCCATCGTCTTCACGCTGCGGCTGGGCAAGCGCTTTGCGCCGACGCAAGACAGCGATGCGTTGCAGGTCGAGCTGGAACACTATTTCCGTCAACACATGGAGCAGCGCGCCACCGACGCGTCCCCCGAATGCCAGCAGACGCCTCGCGCACCCACCTTGTCCTGATTCCCAGCTACAACACGGGCGAGCGCCTGTTCTCGACCGTCGCCGCCGCGCGAGCCCAATGGAACCCGGTATGGGTGGTGATCGACGGCAGCAATGACGGCACGGGCGAACGGCTGCAGCAGATGGCGAGCAGCGATCCGGGTCTGCGCGTGTGGGTGCTGCCGCAGAACCAGGGCAAGGGCTCGGCGGTGCTGCACGGATTGCGGGCCGCGAAGGAAGCCGGCTTCACGCATGCGCTCACGATGGATTCCGATGGGCAGCATCCGGCGGACCTGATCCCCTCTTTCATGAGCGCCTCGCTGGCCCGGCCCGAGACAATGGTGCTGGGCCGGCCCGTGTTTGACGCCAGTGCGCCGCTGCTGAGGGTGCGCGGGCGGCGCGTGTCCAACGGCTGGACGCAGCTCGAGACGTTGTTCGCAGGCGTGGGCGATTCGCTCTACGGTTTTCGCGTGTACCCGGTGGTCGACCTGATCGCGGTGATGGCGCGGCAACCCTGGATGCGGCGTTTCGACTTCGACACCGAGGCGGTCGTGCGGCTGGCCTGGCGCGGGGTCAAGCCGGTGAACATCGATGCGCCTGTGAAATACCTGACGGCGGAGGAAGGCGGGGTGTCGCACTTCCGCTATGGGCGGGACAACGTGCTGCTGACGTGGATGCACACGCGGTTGATGGTCGAGTTTGTCTTGCGGCTGCCTGGGTTGTTGATTCGGAAGCTGCGGGGCGCGCCGCCGTTTCAGGCGTGATCTTCTTTTGAGGGACGCCTGCTGTGGCGTGGAAGCACCCCGCCCTTCTGCCGCTCCCCGACAGCGGGCCACACCAGGAATGACTGAAAAAGAACTCAGCGCGCGGTGCGCCGGCGCAAAAGCAAGGTGAGCAGCAACAGCGCCAGCACCGTGAACGCGATGAACGACCAGTTCGCCAGCGTCAGGCCGAACAGCGACCAGTCGATCTTGGAACAGTCGCCGCCGCCGCGGAAGATCATCGGCAGCGCGCGCTTGAGCGGGAAGGTCTCGATCATCCCGTACAGGTCGCGCCCGCACGAGACGACTTCGGGCGGATACCACTGCAGCCAGCTCTGCTGCGCCGCCGTGTAGGCACCACCCACCGCCGACGCCAGCGCCAGCACCCCGCCCGTCACCTGCAGGCCGCGGCGGCTGAACAGCGCCGCCAGGCCGGTGAAAAGCGCCACCAGCATCAGCGCATAGCGCTGCACGATGCACATGGGACAGGGTTCGAGCCCGACCACGTGTTGCAGATACAGCCCGAAAGCCAGCATCAGGACGCAGGCCAGGCAGATCAGCGCGAGCGCGCGGCGCGGCGCGCCGAAGTACCAATGGATCAAGGAGATACCCAATCTTCTTCTACGAACACCCTGGCCTTGCGCGGGTTGGCGACGACGGTGTCGCCTTCCTTCAAGCCCAGGTCGCGGAACTGTTGCGCAGGGAGTTGCGCTTCGATGATGGTTCCGGAGCCCGGATTATCTGGATTCGTTTCAGTGGGCTCAAGTTCCAGCCGCGCGATCGGTCCGACCACGATCGCGCGCGACAGCGTGGCGACGATGCCGGTGGCGCCCGCCACGTAGCGGGTCACATCCAGGTCATGCGGACGCACATAAGCCAGCGCCTTGGCGTCGCGCGCGCTGCTGTGCTCGGGCGAGTCGATGCGCATGCCGTCCAGTTGCACGGCGCCGTTGTCGGCGCGGCCGTGGAACAGGTTCACGTCGCCGAGGAAGCCGTAGACGAACGGGCTCGCGGGCTTGTCCCACACGTCCTGCGGCGAACCGACCTGTTCGATCCGGCCCTTGTTGATGACCACCACGCGATCGGCCACTTCGAGTGCTTCTTCCTGGTCGTGCGTGACGAAGATCGAGGTGACGTGCAGCTCGTCGTGCAACCGGCGCAGCCACCGGCGCAGTTCCTTGCGCACCTTGGCGTCGAGCGCGCCGAAGGGTTCGTCCAGCAGCAGCACCTTGGGCTCCACCGCCAGCGCGCGGGCCAGGGCGATGCGCTGGCGCTGGCCGCCGGACAACTGCGACGGGTAGCGGTCGGCCAGCCAGTCGAGCTGCACCAGCTTGAGCAGGTCGGTCACCTTGGCCTTGATCTGCGCGTCGCTCGGGCGCTCCTTGCGCGGCTTCACGCGCAGGCCGAAGGCCACGTTCTCGAACACGGTCATGTGGCGGAACAGCGCGTAGTGCTGGAACACGAAGCCCACCTGGCGTTCGCGCACGTGCACGTCGGTCGTGTCTTCGCCCGAGAAATGGATGCTGCCGGTGTCGGCCGTTTCCAGGCCCGCGATGATGCGCAGCAGCGTGGTCTTGCCGCAGCCCGAGGGGCCGAGCAGCGCGACGAGTTCGCCCGACTCGACGTCGAGGTTCACGTTGTTCAGCGCCCGGAAGTCGCCGAACTGCTTGCTGATGTTGCGGATTTCGATGCTCATGGTCTTGTTCTCTCGTCTTCTCAGGCCGCCGACGGCTCGGGGGGACGCTCGGGCGGCAGCTCGGCGATGGCTTTCATTTCGCGCTCATGGCGCCACTCGATGACCGACTTGATCACCAGGGTGACCAGCGCCAGGATCGCCAGCAGCGAGGCCACGGCAAAGGCGGCCACCGACTGGTATTCGTTGTAGAGCACCTCGACGTGCAGCGGCATCGTGTTGGTCTGGCCGCGGATGTGTCCCGACACCACCGACACCGCGCCGAACTCGCCCATGGCGCGCGCATTGCACAGGATCACGCCGTACAGCAGGCCCCACTTGATGTTGGGCAAGGTCACGCGCCAGAAGGTCTGCCAGCCGGTCGCACCGAGCACGATGGCGGCCTGCTCCTCGTCGGTGCCCTGCGCCTGCATCAGCGGAATGAGTTCGCGCGCAATGAAGGGAAAGGTCACGAACACGGTGGCCAGCACGATGCCCGGCACGGCGAAGATGATCTTGATGTCGTGCTCCGCGAGCCACGGGCCGAACCAGCCTTGCGCACCGAACACCAGCACGTAGATCAGGCCTGCCACCACCGGCGACACCGCGAACGGCAGGTCGATCAGCGTCGTGAGAAAGGCCTTGCCACGGAACTCGAACTTGGCGATGGCCCAGGCCGCCGCCACGCCGAACACGAGGTTCATCGGCACCGAGATGGCGGCGGTGATGAGCGTGAGGCGGATGGCGCTCCACGCATCGGGTTCCTTCAGCGCCTCGAGGTAGGCGTTGAGGCCCTTGCGCAGCGCCTCGACCGCTACGGCCGCCAGCGGCAGCACGAGGAACAGGAACATGAACGCGAGCGCGATGCCGATCAGCGTCCAGCGGACCCAGGCCGACTCGGTGGTGCCGGCCTGCGCGCGGCGGATGATCTTGGACGGCGCACTCATTGCGAGTTCCCGATGAGGCTGTGCGAAGGAACACCGCAGAACCGGCTTTGCCGGGCTGCTGGTGTTGCCCCCGGCGAGGGGGTTGGCGAAGCGACACGAAGTGCGCGAAGACTGGGGGAGTGCAACATTTCTAGGCACCCGCGCGCTTGCGCTGCCAGGCCTGCAGGCCGTTGATGACCAGCAGCAGGATGAACGACAGCACCAGCATCACCAGCGCGACCGCGGTAGCGCCCGTGTAGTCGTACTGCTCCAGCTTGCCGATGATGATGAGCGGCGTGATCTCGGAAATCATCGGCATGTTGCCGGCGATGAAGATCACGGAGCCGTACTCGCCGATGGCGCGTGCGAAGGCCATCGCAAAGCCCGTGAGCAATGCCGGCGCAATCGCCGGAAAGATCACCTTCGTGAAGGTCTGCAGGCGCGTGGCGCCCAGCGAGGTCGCGGCTTCTTCCAGTTCTTTCTCGGTGTCTTCCAGCACCGGCTGCACCGTGCGCACCACGAAGGGCAGCCCGATGAAGATCAGCGCAATCACGATGCCGGCCGGCGTGAACGCCAGCTTGATGCCGTGCGGCTCGAGCAGCTGCCCGATCCAGCCGTTGCCCGCGAGCAGCGCCGTGAGCGAGATGCCGGCCACGGCCGTGGGCAACGCGAACGGCAGGTCGACCAGCGCATCGACGATGCGCTTGCCCGGGAATTTGTAGCGCACCAGCACCCACGCCACGAGCAGGCCGAACACCGCGTTCACCATGGCCGCGATCAGCGAGGCGCCGAAGGTCAGGCGGTACGAGGCCATCACCCGCGGCGCGGTCACCGACACCCAGAAATGCTCCCAGGTCATCGTGAAGGTCTTGAAGACCAGTGCCGACAGCGGGATCAGCACGATCAGGCACAGGTAGAAGACCGTGAAGCCGAGCGTGATATGGAAACCGGGCAGCACGCGCTTGGCGCCCCCTGCCCGGTTGGCACGTGAAAAAGGCGCTCCCGCTGCCGGGAGCGCCGAAGAAGCAGCGCCGCTCATTTACTTCGCGCCAGGCGTATAGAGCTTGTCGAATTGGCCGCCGTCATTGAAGTGCACCTTCTGCGCTTCGGTCAGGCTGCCGAACAGCTCCTGCACCGTGAACAGTTGCAGGGGCTTGAAGGTCGCGGCGTGCTTCTTGAGCACGGCCGGCGAACGCGGACGCAGCGCGTGCTTGGCGGCGATTTCCTGCGCCTCTTCGGAGTACAGCCAGTCGAGGTAGGCCTTGGCGAGCTCGCCCGTGCCCTTCTTCTTGACGGTGCGCTCGACGACGGCGACCGGGTTCTCCGCCACGATGGAGATCGACGGATACACCGTGTCGACCTTGCCGGTGCCGAATTCGCGGTCGATCGAGACCACTTCGGATTCGAAGGTGATCAGCGCGTCGCCGATGTTGCGTTGCAGGAATGCGGTGGTCGCGTCGCGGCCGCCGCGTGCCAGCACCGGCACATTCTTGAACAGCTTGCCGACGAACTCGGCGGCCTGGGCGTCGGTGCCGCCCTTCTTCTTGATGTAGCCCCAGGCAGCCAGGTAGGCGTAGCGGCCGTTGCCGCCGGTCTTGGGGTTGACGATCACGACCTGCACGCCGGGCTTGATCAGGTCGTCCCAGTCCTTGATGCCCTTGGGGTTGCCGTTGCGCACCAGCAGCAGCATGGTGGACGTGGTGGGCGATGCGTTCTCGGGGAACTTCTTGTTCCAGTCCTTGGCGACCACGCCGGCGTTGGCCAGGAAGTCGATGTCGGTCGAGGTGTTCATGGTGACCACGTCGGCGTCGAGGCCGTCGGCCACGGCGCGCGCCTGGGCGCTGGAGCCGCCGTGCGACTGGTCGATCTTGACGTCCTTGCCCGTGGCCTTCTTGTAGTGCGCCACGAACGCTGCGTTGTAGTCCTTGTAGAACTCGCGCGCCACGTCGTACGAGGCGTTCAGCAGCCCGGTGCCTTGGGCAAAGGCGGTGCTGCCGGCGAGTGCGGAGGAGGCCAGCGCGAGCACGGCGACGAAGGTCTTGATTCTGGAAGTCATGTGGTTGCCAGGTTTTCTGAAAATTCACGTCCCGCCGACCAGGCGGCGGGTTCGTCGGTCAACGATTGCAGCAGGGCCAGGCCGAGCGGCCAGTCTCCGTGCCCCGAATCGATGTTGATGTGCCCCGCATTCTGCATGCGCACGAACTCGCTGCCCCAGGCGCGCGAATAGGCACCCGCAAGGCGGATAGGGCAATAGGGATCGTTGCTGCTCGCCACCACGATGCTGCGGTACGGCAACGCCGCATACGGCACGGGCGCGAAGTCGGACAGCACCGCGCGGCGCTCCGGGTCGGCCGGCGCCACCAGCAGCGCGCCCTGGATGCGGGCGGCGGCCTCGGGCGGCAGGTGCGCCGTGGCGATGCAGCCCAGGCTGTGCGCCGCGATGACCACGGGGCCTTCGCTTTCGAGCACGAGCTTGGCCAGTGCGGGCACCCAGGCGTCGCGCTTGGGCGAGGCCCAGTCGTCCTGCGCCACCCGCGCCGCGCCCGGAATACGCTCCTCCCACAGGCTCTGCCAATGGCCGGGCCCGGAGTCGCGCCAACCGGGCACGATGACGACACGAGTCTGCATGACGGCGCGGTCCTGCTGCTTCTTACTTGTTGGGCTGCGGCGTGATGCGCAGGTAAGGCTTGACGGCCTTGAAGCCCTTGGGGAAGCGCTCGGCCAGCTCGGCCGGGTCCTGGATGCTCGGCACGATGACGACGTCGTCGCCGTCCTTCCAGTTCACGGGCGTGGCGACCTTGTGGCTGTCGGTGAGTTGCAGCGAGTCGATCACGCGCAGGATCTCGTCGAAGTTGCGGCCGGTGGACGCCGGGTAGGTGATGGTGGTGCGGATGACCTTCTTGGGATCGATGATGTAGACGCTGCGCACCGTGGCCGTGGTCGAGGCGTTCGGGTGGATCAGGTCGTACAGGTCGGCCACCTTGCGGTCGGCGTCCGCAATGATCGGGAAGTTGACGGTGGTGTTCTGCGTCTCGTTGATGTCGCCGATCCACTCTTTGTGCCTGGTGGCCGGGTCGACGCTCAGCGCAATGGGCTTCACGCCGCGCTTGGCGAACTCGCCCGACAGCGCCGCCGTCTTGCCCAGTTCGGTGGTGCACACGGGCGTGAAATCGGCCGGGTGCGAGAAGAACACGATCCACGAATCGCCGGCCCACTGATAGAAGTCGAGGGGGCCTTCGCTGGAATCCTGGGTGAAATTGGGGGCGGTGTCGCCGAGTCGCAGGGTTGCCATGGTCGCTCCAGGGAGGGGGTGAAGCCCTGGATTGTGCGAACCGCCGCTTCAATGGCAAACGAATATCTGCTTGTTTGGATATGACGTTTTTCGCATATAGAACCTGCGAAGCCCCGGCATGACGCTATCTTTCTGACAGTGATCCAGCTCTAGAACATGCGCATCTGTTCGCTTTGCAGGTGCTCCGACAGGAAATCGATCAGCCCCCGCACCGCCGGCACCAGCGCCCGCCGCGCCGGAAACACCATGTGCGCCACCACCGGCGACGGCCCCCAACCGGGCAGCACCCGCACCAGCCGGCCCGCCTCGACGTCGGCGCTGCACATGTAGTCGGGCAACAGGGTTGCGCCGACGCCGCCGATCGCGCCGAACTGCAGCGTGGCGAGGTCGTCCGCCACATAGCGCGGCGTGTGGGCGTGCAGGTGGCTGCGCCCTTCCGGGCCTTCGAGCCGCCATTCGGCGCGCCCTTCCCCGTTGACCGACATGGCCGCCGTCGGCAGCTTCGCAAGGTCGGCGGGCGTGCCGATCGGCCCATGCTGCGCCAAGAGCGCCGGACTCGCGACCAGCACGCCGCGGCTGTGGCCGAAGGTCTTGGCGACGAGCACGGTGCTGTCCTCGATCGCCGGGCGCACGCGCAGCGCGATGTCGATGCCCTCCTCGATCAGGTCCACCGGCCGGTTGATGACGCGGATGTCGACGCGCACCGCCGGATAGCGTTCCATGAACAGCGGGATCAGCTGCGCCAGCCCGCTGTGCGCGATGGTGACCGGGCAGGTCAGCCGCACGAGCCCGCTCGGCTCGGTCTGCACCTGCGCCACCGCCTCGGCCGCCGCCTGGGCCGCATCGCGCATCGCCGAGGCATGCCGCAGGTAGATCTCGCCGGCGGGCGTGAGCGACAGGCGCCGCGTGCTGCGCTGCATCAGCTGCACGCCCAGCCGCTCCTCGAGCTCGGCCACGCGGCGCGACAGGCGCGATTTGGGAATGCCCAGTGCCCGGCTGGCGGCGGCAAAGCCGCCCCGTTCGGCCACCTCGGCGAAGAACACCATGTCATTGAGGTCTTGCATGACGTCATTGTCCTGCAAACAGGACGATGTGATCGAATTTTGTCTACTTATCAACTACTCACATCAAAAATAGAATTCTCCCAACGCCGGCCACTTCTCAGCGCCGACACCTTGCACAGAAAGTGATTGACTGACATGAAGCTGCTCCACATCGACTCCAGCATCCTGGCCGCCGGCTCCACCTCGCGCCAGCTGACCGCCGAAACCGTCGCCGCCTGGCGCGTCGCCCACCCCGACACCCAGGTCGAGTACCTCGACCTCGCCGTGGACGCGCCCTCGCATTTCGGCGTCGACGCTCTCGGCATCAAGACCGGCGTGCAGGCCCAGCCGACCGAAGCGCAGCTGCGCGAGAACGCCCTGTCGGAAAAGCTGGTGAGCCAGTTCCTGGCTGCCGACGTCGTCGTGATCGGCGCCCCGCTGTACAACTTCACCATCCCGACCCAGCTCAAGGCCTGGATCGACCGCCTCGCACAAGCCGGCCGCACCTTCAAGTACACCGACAAGGGCCCCGTCGGCCTGGCCGGTGGCAAGACCGTGATCGTCGCGTCCAGCCGCGGCGGCATCTACTCGACCTCCGAAGGTGGTCAGGCCGCGGAACACCAGGAGAGCTACCTGAAGGTGATCTTCGGCTTCTTCGGCATCACCGACGTGCGCTTCGTGCGCGCCGAAGGCATCGCGATGGGTGATGCGCCCAAGGCCGCCGCACTGGCCGCTGCCCGCGCCGACATCCTCGTGGCCACGACCGAAGCCGCGAACCAGAAGAGCGTCGCGCAAGCCGCCTGAGTCTTCCAGCGCCGGAACGAAAAAACCGCCCCAGGGGCGGTTTTTTCATGGGCGCTCGTCCTGCGTTCAGGCTGCCGAGTGCGCCTTGACCCAGGCCACGTACTTGTCCATCCAGCCCTGCAGGAATTTCTGCGTGCCTTCGTTGCCGATGTGGCCCTTGTCGTCGAACAGGCCTTCCTTGGCCTGCAGGAACACCTCGGGGCCGCCCATTGTGGGCGCGTCGAGGTAGGCCAGGATGTTGCGCAGGTGCTGCTGCGCCAGCGCGGTGCCGATGGCGCCCACGGAGATGCCGAGCACGCCGGTCGGCTTGCCGCCCCAGACGCTCTGGCCGTAGGGGCGCGAGGCGTGGTCGATGGCGTTCTTCAGCACGCCGGGAATCGAGCGGTTGTATTCGGGCGTGACGAACAGCACGCCCTGCGCGGCCGCAACCTCGCTCTTGAGGCGCTTCA
This sequence comes from Variovorax sp. Root473, assembly GCF_001426505.1. Lineage (GTDB taxonomy): Bacteria > Pseudomonadota > Gammaproteobacteria > Burkholderiales > Burkholderiaceae_C > Variovorax. The sequence goes on along the minus strand of NZ_LMEV01000017.1, from coordinate 1,249,911 downwards.
CCGAAGCGGCCTGGTTGCCGTCGTCGTCCTGGTTGTACAGCGGCAGGTCGTCGATGCGCAGGGTTTCGAAGGTGAAGTCCGACGGCGCCAGGTGCGCCAGCGCCAAAGCCAGCTTGTGGTTGAACGAGTCCTTGCGCAGGCTGCCGACGATGACGGCGATCCGGGTCTGTGCCATGAATGAAGCTCCTTGAGTGAGAGGGTCGGGATGACGAAGGCGATTATGCGAAGGCCCCATGACCTTTTCCGGAAAAGTTCATGCATCTCTTTGTAGCGACGTGCGCCAGCTTGTGCATGAGCACATGACGAAAGCTTCGTGGCCCGGCGCGCCGCCGCAGCCCTCGTCGGGTGCTGGTGCTGGCGACCGAACGGCGGCAGTATGGCGTCGTGGCGCTCACGCCCGCCATCGCCCGCGAACAGCAGGGGCTGGCCGATGTGTTCGCGCAGCTGAGGCTCATTCCCCGGCCCATCGCGGTGAAGGATGCGTTTGTCGACCTGAACCTTGTGCGACACGACACCCTCACGCCCCGTGACCCGCTTCCTTTCTCACTACGACGCGATCGTCATCGGCCTGGGCGCCCTCGGCGCGGCCACCCTCTACCAGCTCTCGCAACGCGGGGCGCGCGTGCTCGGCATCGACCAGTTCGCGCCACCGCACGACCGCGGCTCGTCGCATGGCGATTCGCGCATCACGCGGCTGGCCATCGGCGAAGGCGACGAGTACGTGCCGCTGGTGCACCGCTCGCACGCCCTCTGGCGCGAGCTCGAGGCGCGCACCGGCCGCGAACTGATGACCACCACCGGCGGCCTGGGCGACGCCATCGCCGACCGCGTCCTGGGCCGCGAAAGCGCGCACGGCCTCGACCTGCGGCCCTTTGCCCGCGAGCGGTTGGCGACCTCGCAACACCTCTGAGGCGCCCGCGCGCGATCCGGGGCATCATCGCTTCCGATCTTCAGTTTCTTCGGAGGCAGCGCGCGATGCGATTCTTGATGGTGGGTGCCGGTGCACTCGGTGGTTATTTCGGCGCACGCCTGCTCGCAGCGGGCCGCGATGTAACCTTTCTATTGCGTCCGGGCCGCGCGGCCCAGCTGGCCACGACCGGGCTGGTGGTGCGCAGCCCCTGCGGCGACCTCGATCTGCCCACGCCGAAGCATGTGCTGGCCGAGCAGATCGACGGCCCGTACGACGTGGTCGTCGTCGGTTGCAAGGCCTACGACCTCGACGCAACCATGGATTCGTTCGCACCCGCCGTCGGGCCCGACACCGTGGTCCTTCCGCTGCTCAACGGCCTGGGTCACATCGACCGGCTGGTTGCGCGCTTCGGCGAGGCACGCGTGCTCGGCGGCCTTTGCATGATCTCCGCCACGCTGGACGACGAAGGCCGCGTGCTGCATCTGAACGACATGCACAGCCTGAGCTACGGCGAACGCGCCGGCGACCGATCGCCACGCATCGACGCCATCGCCGCCCAGTTCGCCGGCGCGAACTTCGCCGCCACCGCGAGCGAAACCATCGCGCAGGACATGTGGGAGAAGTGGGTCTTCATCGCCTCGGCCGCAGGCCTTACGAGCCTCATGCACGCGTCCATCGGCGACATCGTGGCGGCCGGCGGCGAGGACGTGGCGCTCGCGATCTTCGACGAGTGCTGCGCCATCGCCGCCCACAACGGCTTTGCCCCGCGGCCCGGCGCCGTCACGCGCGGCCGCGCGGTGGTCACGACCGCCGGCTCGCCCATGACCGCCTCGATGTACAAGGACATGGCCCGCGGCGCACGCGTCGAGGCCGACCACATCCTGGGCGACCTGCTGGCCCGCGCGCCGCGCACCGCATCGCCCACGCCGTCGGTGCTGCGCACGGCGTACGTACACCTCAAGGCCTACGAATTGCGGCGCACCCGCGAGGCCGGCTGAACGGCAACCGCCTCATGACCGACACGCTCGCCTTTCTCCACACGGCCGAGGTGCATGTGCAAACCTTCGGCAGCCTCGCACGCGAGATCGCACCCGAGCTGCGCGTTCAGCACCTGGTGGTGGAAGAGCTGCTCGCCGATGCGCGCACGCTCGGCATCGACGATGCCGGCCTGGTCGCGCGCGTGCACGACGCCATGCGCGATGCCGCCTCCGACGGTGCCTCCGTGGTCGTGTGCACCTGCTCGACCATCGGCGGCATCGCCGAAAAGACCGCCACCGGCGGCGCGTTTGCCGCCCTGCGCATCGACCGCGCCATGGCCGACCGCGCCGTGCGCAACGGCCCACGCGTGCTGATCGTCGGCGCCGTCGAGAGCACCATCGACCCGACCCTGTCGCTCGTGCTTTCAGCGGCACGGCAGGCCGGCGTCGGCATCCGCGCCAGCACCTTGCTGGTCGACGATGCCTGGGTGCATTTCCAGTCGGGTGACACCGCGCGCTACATCGCCACGCTGGCCGAATCGATCCGCGCCGCGGCCGATGGCATCGACGTCATCGTGCTGGCACAGGCGTCGATGGCGCCGGTGACGGGGTTGCTGGCGGACCTGGGGGTCGATGTGCTCAGCAGCCCGCAGTTAGGGGTGGCGCATGCGGTAGCGACGCTGCGGGCTTCGAGCACCGCCTGGGCATCCGGCGGTACCGGCATGTCGGGCTGGTAGCCCTGCAGCAGGAACCCGCGCTCGGACCGCCTAGTCCGACTTGAGGATCGTCTCGCCCTTCAACGTCCCCATGTCGCGGATGTTGAAGCGGTGCTGCTTCCAGCCCGCCATGGTGCGGCGGAAGTTGGCAAGGGAAATGCCGTAGTACAGCACCTTGAACATGCGCAGCGCGCCCCACATGGGCGTGCCCTTGTAGATGTCGCCGGCCAGCAGCGACATCAGCGCTTCCTTCACGCGGAACGGGTTGCCGGGGTGCATGAACATGTCGCGGATGGTCGGGTTGGTCACGCGGTAGATGAACCACGAGTACTCGCGCGGGCCCTTGCGCATCATGGCCTCGAAGCCTTCGCGGGCGCGTGCCAGCTCGGCCGGCTGGTCGAGTGCCGTGGCCACGAGTTCGGCGCCGTCGAAGGCGCTGTGCATCGCCAGGTACACGCCCGAAGAGAACATCGGGTCGATGAAGGTGAAGGCGTCGCCCAGCAGCAGGTAGTTGTCGCCCGTGGCGTGCGTGCTCGAGTACGAGAAGTTGCCCGTGGCATGCACCGCGTCGTCGACCAACGTGGCGTTCTTCAGGCGGTCGGCCAGCACGGGGCACAGCGCGATGGTGTCGTAGAAGAAGTCCTTCAGCGGCTTGTCGCGCGTCTTCAGGTAGTAGGGCCAGCACACCGCGCCCACGCTGGTCGTGCCGTCGGCCAGCGGGATGAACCAGAACCAGCCATGTTCAAACCAGCAGATGCTGATGTTGCCTTCCTTCTTGCCTTCGAGCCGCTCGGCATTCGTGAAGTGGCCGAACAGCGCCGTGCTGTTGTGGTCGGGGTTCTTCTGCTTGCAGCGGAATTTGTTGGCCAGCAGCGTGTCGCGGCCCGTGGCGTCGACCACGAAGCGCGCGCGCCAGCTGCGCTGGGTGCCGTCGTCCATCACGGCCTGCACGGTGGCGCCGTCGGCGTCGAAGGCCACGTCGCGCACCTTGCAGCCTTCGAAGGCCTGCGCGCCGCGCGCGGCGGCATTGCGGAACAAGAGCTCGTCGAGCTCGGAGCGGCGCACCTGCCAGGCGGAGTCGAGCGACTTGTCCCAGCCTTCGGCGAACTCCACGTAGCTGCGGTGCTCATGCTCGGGCGAGACGAACTCGATGCCGAACTTCGGCATGCCGATCTTCTCGACCTGGTCGCGCACGCCAAGCCTGTCGAACAGCTCGACGTTCGCGGGCAACAACGATTCGCCGATGTGAAAACGCGGGTGGTGCTCTTTCTCGACCAGCACCACCTGGCGCCCCTGCTGCGCGAGCAGCGCGGCGACGGTCGAGCCCGCGGGGCCGCCGCCGATCACGAACACGTCGCAAGACGCGTCGGCCGCGCTGACAGAAGGAGCGACGGAAGAAGAAACCTGTGGCTGGGACATGCGAGGACAAGCAGCGTGATGGACAGCGACAGAGCATAGCGCGCCCGCATCGCACGACGCAAAACGGGCTGGCGACGCGGGGCTGGAGGCGGCACACTGGCGGCCTTTTCGACCCCTGCCCCTCGCGCGGCTGGCGCACGGTGTGACGCCGAAGCCTTCGACAACAGCCTTCATACGCTGCCCGGCTTCGGGGCGCTGTTGTTCTGCAGGCTGGCCTGCGTGACGCTGGCGCCGGGCTTCACGTCGTCGGTGATCCACACGTTGCCGCCGATGACCGCGCCCTTGCCCAGGGTCACGCGGCCCAGGATGGTGGCGCCTGCGTAAATGACCACGTCGTCCTCCACCACCGGATGCCGCGGCAGGCCCTTCTGCAGGTTGCCTTCCGCATCGGTGGGGAAGCGCTTGGCACCGAGCGTGACGGCCTGGTACAGCCGCACGCGCTTGCCGATGACGGCCGTCTCGCCGATCACGACACCCGTGCCGTGGTCGATGAAGAAGCCCGCGTCGATCGTCGCGCCCGGGTGGATGTCGATGCCGGTCTGCGCATGCGCCAGCTCGGCGACGATGCGCGCGAGCAGCGGCAGGCCGAGCTCGTAGAGCCGGTGCGCGAGGCGGTGATGGATCATCGCGAGCACGCCCGGGTAGCACAGCAGCACCTCGTCGACGCTGCGCGCGGCGGGATCGCCCTGGTAGGCCGCGAGCACGTCGCTGTCGAGCAGCCGGCGCAAGCCCGGCAGCGCGTTCGCGAACTGGCGCACTGCCTCGGTGGCCGCGGCATCGATCTCGCTCGCGGGGCGCGGCGCCGGCCGTGCGTTGAAGTTCAGTTCGAGCCGGGCCTGCACCCGCAGTGCCTGCAAGGCCGAATCAAGCGTGTGGCCCACATAGAAATCTTCGCTCTCGTGGCGCAGATCCGGCGGGCCGAGCCGCATCGGAAAGAGCGCGCCCTTGAGCGATTCGACGATCTGCGCCAGCGCATCGCGCGACGGGAACTCGCGCGCCCCGGGCTCGCGCGAACGGCGCTGCGAATCGCGCCACTCGTCGCGCACCTCGTGCAGTGCGCGCACGATGTCACTCACTTCGAATTGAGCCATGTGTTGTTCCTCCCGTGTGTTCCAGGTAGCTTTGCTCGGGATTCAGCCCTGCCCCCACGGCTGGCCATGAAAGCGCCAGCCATCGGACCTCGGAAGCACCACCGCCTCCTTGCCGCCGTCCTTGGCCAGCCTGGCTTCGAGTTCGCGCACGAAGCGCGGGTTGCGCGCGAATGCACTGCCTGTGGCCCGCGCCACAGATGCGCTCCATCTTCGCTGATGGCGATAACCACCACTGTAGGAATGCATCGACGACGGTCAAAGACTCAAAACTCGATTCTTAACAACCTTGTGATCTATGGAGTGCCGCGCCGGAACACACGCCCGAGCACCCAGACGCGAAAAACCCCGGCACCAAGACAGCACCGGGGCATCGCAAGGCCGAGGGTCCGTCAGAGCTTGGCGATCGAGACTTCGGTCGACTTCACGAGCGCGACCACGTCGGAGCCCACCTTCAGCTGCAGCTCATCGACCGAGCGCGTGGTGATGACGGAGGTGACGATGCCCCAGGCGGTTTCGACATCGACTTCGGAGACGACGTCGCCGCGGATGATCTCGCGGACCTTGCCCTTGAACTGGTTGCGGACGTTGATGGCTTGGATGGACATGGTGATTTCTCTTTCAGGGTTGACAGGGGTTGTGGGGAGAAGAAGCGAACGAAACGAACGACGCTCAGACGGTCGGCTCCCACCTCACGAGGTCGTACAGCGGCTCGAGCGCGGCGTCGGAGATGGCTTGCAGTGTGCTCATGTCCTGGAACGATGCATCAGTTCGACGCAGCGGCAAGCGCCTGGTCGAGGTCGGCAATCAGATCGTCGATGTGCTCGATGCCCACCGACAGGCGCACCGTGTCTTCCGTGACGCCGGCCCGGGCCAGCTCTTCGGGCGACAGCTGCCGGTGCGTGGTCGATGCGGGGTGCGTGGCCAGCGAACGCACGTCGCCGATGTTCACCAGGCGCGTGAAGAGCTTCAGCGCATCGAGGAACTTCGCCCCGCCCTCGCGGCCGGCACCGATGCCGAAGGTCAGCACGCCGCTGGACTTGCCGCCGAAGTACTTCTTCGCCAACGGGTAGTCGGCATGGTCTTCGAGCGCGGCGTAGTTCACCCAGTTGACGGCCTTGCTCTGCTTCAGGTGCTGCGCCACCGCCAGCGCATTGCTGCTGATGCGGTCCATGCGCAGCGCCAGCGTCTCGATGCCCTGCAGGATCAGGAAGGCATTGAACGGCGAGATGGCCGCGCCCGTGTTGCGCAGCGGCACCACGCGCGCACGGCCGATGTAGGCCGCCGGGCCCAGCGCCTCGGTGTAGACCACGCCGTGGTAGCTCACGTCGGGCTCGTTCAGGCGCTTGAAGCGCTCCTTGTGCTCGGCCCACGGGAACTTGCCCGAATCGACGATGGCGCCGCCGATGCTGGTGCCGTGGCCGCCCAGGTACTTGGTGAGCGAGTGCACCACGATGTCGGCGCCGTGCTCGATGGGCCGGCTCAGGTACGGCGAGGGCACGGTGTTGTCGACGATCAGCGGCACGCCGTGGCGGTGCGCGATTTCGGCAATGGCCGCGATGTCGGTCACGTTGCCCGCCGGGTTGCCCAGCGACTCGACGAACACCGCCTTGGTGCGCTCGTCGAAGAGCTTCTCGAAGCTCGCCGGGTCGCGGTGGTCCGCGAAGCGCGTGGTGATGCCGAACTGCGGCAGCGTGTGCGCGAACAGGTTGTAGGTGCCGCCATAGAGCGCGGTGCTGCTGATGATGTTGTCGCCGGCCTCGGCGATGGTCTGGATCGCGTAGGTCACGGCCGCCTGGCCCGATGCCAGCGCCAGCGCGGCGATGCCGCCTTCCAGTGCGGCCACGCGCTGCTCCAGCACGTCCTGCGTCGGGTTGTTGATGCGGGTGTAGATGTTGCCCGGCACCTTCAGGTCGAACAGGTCCGCGCCGTGCTGCGCGCTGTCGAAGGCGTAGGCGACGGTCTGGTAGATCGGCGGCGCGACCGCACGGGTGGTCGGATCGGGCGAGTAGCCGGCGTGGACCGACAGGGTTTCGAATTTCCAGTTCTGCGACATGCGACTGCCTTTCAAAGGGGGAATGGATGAAACGACTCAGATCGCCCAGCGCAGGGCGTGGGCTTGGGGCGTGAGCCAGCTGGCATCGGTGCTTTCCACATCGGTCTCTTCGGACTTCTGCAGCACCCGGTCGAGGATTCGTTTTTCGATCGCGGCAAAGGCCGGGTCGCCCTGCGAGCGCGGACGCGCCAGTGCGATGTTCTCGTCGAGCGCGATGCGGCCGTCCTCGATGAGGATGACGCGGTCGGCCAGCGCCACGGCTTCCTGCACGTCGTGCGTCACCAGCAGCGCGGTGAAGCGGTGGCGCTGCCACAGGTTCTCGATGAGGCGGTGCATCTCGATGCGCGTGAGCGCGTCGAGCGCGCCCAGCGGCTCGTCGAGCAGCAGCAGGCGCGGGTGATGCACCAGCGCGCGCGCCAGGGACACGCGTTGGCGCTGCCCGCCCGACAGGCGCGCCGGCCATTCGTTCTCGCGGTCGGCCAGGCCGACCTGCGCGAGCACTTCCTTGCCGCGCGCCTTGGCGTCGTTCGGCAGGCCCAGTGTCACGTTGTCAAGCACGCGGCGCCAGGGCAACAGGCGTGCCTCCTGGAACATGATGCGCGTGTCGTCGTGCAGGCCGCTCACGGCCTTGCCGTCGGTGTACAGGCCGCCAGAGCTGGCTTCTTCCAGGCCGGCGATGAGCCGCAGCAGCGTGCTCTTGCCGCAACCGCTGCGCCCGACGATGGCGATGAACTGGCCCGGCTCGATGGTGAGCTGCGTGTTGCGCAGCACATCGCGCGCACCGTAGCGCTTGTGCAGGCCCCGCGCCTCCAGGCGCACGCCACCGGCGATGGCTTGGGGTTGGATGTCTTTCAGAACGGCACTCATGAGTTCAGGCCCCGGGGTTGAACAGCGCCACGTTCAGCGCGTTGATTTTTCTGGGCAGCAGCTTCTCGGCGAAGAACGCATCGGCGATGCGCTGCTGTTCGGCCAGGCCACTGGCCGCCACCGGCCGCACCGCGTAGCTGCGGCGGCTGTTGGCCTGCTCGATGGTCGGGGCGTCGAGGCCCCACACGGGCGCCAGCAAGGCGGCCGCCTCCTTCGGGTTCTGCTTGACCCACTTGCCGGTTTTTTCCAGTTCGGCGTAGACCACACGCAGCACATCGGGCCGCGCCTTCGCGAACTTGGTGCTCGCCAGGTAATAGCGCTGGTACAACGCGATGCCCGCGCCGTCGGCCAGGATCCGCACCTTCGACTGGCGCTGGGCCGCAGCCAGGAACGGGTCCCACACGACCCACGCGTCGATGGCGCCCTTCTCGAAGGCGGCGCGGCCGTCGGCCGGCGTGAGGTAGGCGGGCTCGATGTCCTTGAACGACAGGCCGGCCTTTTCGAGCGAGGCGATCAGCAGGTAGTGCGCACCGGCCGCCTTCGCGAAACCGACCTTCCTGCCCTTGAGATCGGCCACGGTCTTAAGCGGCGAATCGTCGCGCACCACGATGGCCTGTGCGGCCGGCGACGGTGCTTCCTGCGCCAGAAAGGTCAGGTCGGCGCCGGCCGCTTGTGCGAACACGGGCACGGTGTCGGCCACGTCGGCACTGATGTCCAGGTTGTCGAGGTTCAGCGCTTCGAGCAGCGGCAGGCCGCTGGTGAACTCGTGCCAGCTCAGCGAAACGTTGAGCGGTGCGAGCTGCTTCTCGAGCGTGCCCTGCACTTTCAACAGCGCGATCAGCGTGGACGACTTCTGGTAGCCGAGCCGCACGGTGGCGGGACGTTGCTGCTGTGCCAGCACGGCACCCGCGCCCAGCGCACCCAGCGTCGCCATGGCGGTGCGGCGATTGATGAGGTTGTGGTTCATGTGCCCTGCCCTCACTTCGCCGGCTTCTTCTGGTAGCCGGGGTGCCAGCGCAGCCACCACTGTTCCAGGCCGCGCGCGAACAGGTCGGCCAGCTTGCCGAGCAGCGCATACAGCAGGATGCCCACGAGCACGATGTCGGTCTGCAGGAACTCGCGGGCGTTCATCGTGAGGTAGCCGATGCCAGCCTGTGCCGAGATGGTCTCGGCCACGATGAGGATCACCCACATCAGACCCAGCGAGAAACGCAGCCCCACGAGGATCGACGACAGCGCGCCCGGCAGGATCACCTCGCGGTACAGCTGCCAGCGCGACAGGCCGTAGGTGCGCCCCATCTCGATGAGCTGCGGGTCGACGTTGCGGATGCCGTGGAAGGTGTTCAGGTAGATCGGGAAGAACACCGACACCGAGATCAGGAACAGCTTGGCCGACTCGTCGATGCCGAACCACAGGATCACCAGCGGAATCAGCGCCAGCGCCGGAATGTTGCGCACCATCTGGATGGTCGAATCAAGCAGCGTCTCGAAGAACTTCACCGAGCCGGTGAGCAGGCCCAGCGCCAGCCCGGCGCCGCCGCCGATGGCCAGCCCCGCGAGCGCGCGGCCCGCGCTCACCTTCACGTGCGTCCAGAGTTCGCCGGACACGGTGAGCGTCCATGCGGCCTTGACCACGTCGAGCGGTGCCGGCAGCACGCGCGTGCTGAGCCAACCCAGCGACGAGGCGATCTGCCAGGCGACGATCAGCCCCACGGGCACCAGCCACGGAATGAGCCGCTTCGCGACGTTGAGGCCGAAGCCTCGCAGCGCGCTGCCTGCGTTCGATGTCGGCGCCACCGCCGGCAGTTCCTGTACTTGTTCGGTCATGCGTGTCCTCTAGCTTTGGGAGACGAGGCGCGACGGCGCGTCGAGGTTGGCGACGACTTCGCCGAAGGGGCCACTCAGGGAGCCGCCCGCGAGTTGCGTCTTCGCCTTGCGCGAGAGCAACGGGAACACCAGTTCGGCGAAGCGGTAAGCCTCTTCGAGGTGCGGGTAGCCCGAGAAGATGAACTTGTCGATGCCCAGTGCCGCGTACGCCTCGATGCGCGCTGCCACGGTCTTGGCGTCGCCGACCAGCGCCGTGCCCGCGCCACCGCGCACCAGGCCCACGCCGGCCCAGAGGTTGGGCGCGATCTCCAGGTCGGCGCGCCCGCGCTTGGCGCCGCCGGCGTGCAGCGCGGCCATGCGGCGCTGGCCTTCGGAATCCATGCGCGCAAAGGCGGCCTGGGCGCGCGCGACGGTCTCGTCGTCGACGCGGCTGATGAGTTCCTCGGCGGCCTTCCAGGCGGCGTCTTCGGTCTCGCGCACGATCACGTGCAGGCGGATGCCGAACTGCACGGTGCGGCCCTGGCGTTCGGCGCGTGCGCGCACATCGGCGATCTTCTTCGACACCTCCGCGGGCGGCTCGCCCCAAGTCAGGTAGGCATCGACCTGCTCGGCGGCGAGGTCGTGCGCCGCAGCGGACGAACCACCGAACCACACGGGCGGATACGGTTTCTGCACCGGCGGGAACAGCAGCCGCGCGCCCTTCACGCTCAGGTGCTTGCCTTGGTAGTCGTAGGTGCCGGTCTCGTGGCTGCGCGCGATGATCTCGCGCCAGATGCGGATGAACTCGGCCGACTGTTCGTAGCGCGCCGCGTGGTCGAGGTACACGCCGTCGCCTTCCAGCTCGGCCTGGTCGCCGCCGGTGACGAGGTTCACGAGCAGGCGCCCGCCCGAGAGCCGGTCGAAGGTCGCGGCCATGCGCGCGGCCAGGCTGGGCTGGTGCAGGCCGGGGCGCACGGCCACCAGGAACTTGAGCTTCTTCGTCGCGCCGATGAGGCTGGAGGCGATCACCCACGGGTCTTCGCAGGAGCGGCCGGTGGGAATCAGCACGCCTTCGTAACCGAGGTGGTCGGCTGCGCCGGCGATCTGTTGCAGGTACGGCAGGTCGACGGCGCGCGCGCCTTCGCTCGTGCCGAGGTAACGGCTGTCGCCGTGCGTGGGGAGGAACCAGAAGATCTGCATCGCGGACTCTCGATCGTTCGTTGGCTTGCCCGCTCAGACAGCAAGCAGGAAAGGAAGGCGGCGCGCCGCGGACACGACGCCCCAGGCGCGCGCCGTGATGGCCAGCACATGGCCGGCGCGTTCATGCAGCGCAGTCGACACGGTGGTCATCACGCGATCCCCGCGCCAGCGGCTTCGAGCACGTTGATCTTTTTGGGAATCAGCTTGAGCGCGAAGAAGGTGTCGGCGATCTGCTGCTGCTCGGCCAGGATGGCCTTGGTGATCGGGCCGGTGCCGTAGGCCGTACGGCCCTGCGACAGGTCGGCCACCGCCTTGGGCAGGCCCCAGATGGCCGACAGCTCGGTCGCCAGTTCGTTGCGGTGGGCGGCGCCCCACTGGTCGATCTTGTTGACCTCTTCGATCGCGATGGCCAGCACGTCGGCGTTTTTCGCCACGTAGTCGAGCGACGAGAAGTAGTAGGCGCGGTTGCCGACCACGCCCGTGGCATCGGCCAGGATGCGCGCGTCGAGCGACTGCTGCGCGGCGGCCAGGAACGGGTCCCAGATCACCCAGGCGTCGACCGAGCCTTTTTCGAAGGCCGCGCGCGCATCGGCGGGCGGCAGGTAGACCAGGTTCAGGTCGCTGTACGCCAGGCCGTGCTTCTCGAACAGCTTGACGATGAAGTAGTGGACGTTCGAGCCCTTGTTGAGCGCGATCTTCTTGCCCTTGAGGTCTGCCACGGTCTGCAGGGCCGAGCCCTTGGGCACGAGCACCGCCTCGGCCTTCGGGCGCTGCACCGTGGCGCCCACGTAGGCCAGCGGCGCGCCGGCGGCCTGCGCAAAGATGGGCGGCGCTTCGCCCACGTCGCCGAAGTCGATCGAGCCGACATTCAGCGCCTCGAGCTGCACCGGGCCGGCCGTGAACTCAGTCCACTTCACGGTCGCGCCCAGCGGCGCGAGCCGCTTCTCGAGCGTGCCGCGGGCCTTGAGCAGGCTCAGGTAGCCCTTCTGGTGGCCGATGCGGAACTGGCGCGCGGGGGCCTGCGCCAGGGCGGCGAACGACGATGGCAGCGCGAAGGCGGCGGCCGCGCCCTGGAGCAGGCGGCGGCGGGGAATGGCAATGCGGGTCATGGGGAGTTGATCCTTTGAAACTTCTCAGGGCTGGGCGGTGACGACGGCGGTGATCGGCTTCACGTCGAACTCGCAGCGGCGGAGATGAAGCTCACGATCAGCGCGATGGCGGTGACGACGATGGCGCTGATGGCCAGGTCGCGCAGCGCCTGCCAGAAGGAGCGCGGCGCGGCTTCGAACACGGAGTCTTCGGGAGCGACGGGGGTCATGCGGAATTCCTTGGTGCAAAAACGTGAGGCAAAGCGATCCCCCGGCCGCACACAGGCGGCTTCGAAAAACGGGGAACGGAAAAAGGTCTCGCCGGGGCCGGGTTCAGCGAGGAACCCGGTCCTCAAACGCTACATCGCACACGGGAGAAAGGAACCGGCTCGAAGCCATGGGTGGCCGGCAGCTTCAGGCCTTCGGTCGCCAATACTTCGACGGCCTCGTTGAGTCGCTCTGCCAGGTCGTGATGCACCTGGTAGGCGTTCTCGGGCGTCAGCGCGATCTGCGAATCGCTCGCGTAGACGCCTGGCAGGATGTGGCGCGCCGACAGCGACTGCAGCACGGGGCGCAGGGCGTAGTCGAGCGCGAGCATGTGGTGCGGGCTGCCGCCGGTGGCCAGTGGCAGCACCGTCTTGCCCTTGAGCGCGTTCTGCGCGAGCAGGTCGAGAAAGACCTTCAGCACGCCGCTGTAGGCCGCCTTGTAGACCGGCGTGGCCACCACGATCACGCGGGCCGCCGCCACCTGGGCAATGGCACGCTCGATGGCCGGATGCGCCCACTCGGCCAGAAGTAGCGCTTGCGGCGGCAGGTCGCGGATCGCGAGCCGCTCGATGCGCGCATGGCGTTGGGCCAGCCGCTCGCCCACCGCGTCGAGCAAGGCGGTGGAACGGGACGGGGCCGAGGGGCTGCCGGCAATCAGGAGAACGGACACAGGAAACCTTGTTCGATGAAGAGGAGCGCAATCGCGTGGGGGCCGCCGCGCACGGCCGCCCGAAGCGGCCGGCCCGCCCCCGGCAGGGGGGGTGGGCGAAGCGACACGAAGTGCGCGCAGCCTGGGGGGTTACTTTTGTTTCGGCGCGTAGATCTGGTCGAAGGAGCCGCCGTCGGCGAAGTGCTCCTTGTCGGCCTTGCCCCAGCCACCGAAGGCCTGGTCGATGGTCACCAGCGTCAGCTTGGGGAACTGCTTGTCGTACTTGGCCTTGGCCTTGTCCGAGGTCGGGCGGTAGAAGTTGCGGCCCGCGATGTCCTGGCCTTCGTCGGAGTACAGGTACTTCAGGTACTCCTCGGCGACGGCGCGCGTGCCCTTCTTGTCGACGACCTTGTCGACCACCGCCACGCTGGGCTCGGCCAGGATGGAGATCGACGGCACGACGATCTCGAACTTCTCGGGGCCGAATTCCTTCAGCGCCAGGAAGGCTTCGTTTTCCCAGGCCAGCAGCACGTCGCCCACGCCGCGCTGCACGAAGGTGATGGTCGAGCCGCGCGCGCCGGTGTCGAGCACGGGCACGTTCTTGTACAGGTTGCCGACGAATTCCTTGGCCTGCGCCTCGCCACCGTACTTGCGCTTGGCGAATTCCCAGGCCGCGAGGTAGTTCCAGCGGGCGCCGCCCGAGGTCTTGGGGTTGGGCGTGATCACCTGCACGCCCGGCTTGACCAGGTCGCTCCAGTCCTTCAGGCCCTTGGGGTTGCCCTTCTTCACCAGGAACACGATGGTCGAGGTGTAGGGCGCGGAGTTGTGCGGCAGGCGCTTTTGCCAGTCGGCCTTGACGAGGCCGCCGTGCGTGGCCAGCGCGTCGATGTCGCCGCCAAGCGCCAGCGTGGCCACGTCGGAATCGATGCCGTCGATGATCGAGCGGGCCTGCTTGCCCGAGCCGCCGTGCGACTGCTTGATCGTCACGTCTTGGCCAGTCTTGGCCTTCCAGTACTTGGCGAAGGCCTGGTTGTAGTCCACGTACAGCTCGCGGGTCGGGTCGTACGACACGTTGAGCAGCGTCACGGGGCCCCTGGCACCCGCCGCACCCTGCGAAAACGACGGCAATGCCGACAGGGCCAACGCACCGGCCACGCCGGCACCCAGGGAAAGCTTGATAAAGTCGCGGCGAAGGCTCATGGTGTCTTGCTCTTAAAAAGGCATATCAATGAAGCTGCGTATTCTGAATACGACATATAGGAACTGGAACGACCAAGTTTTCAGTTCTAAATAGCCAAATCAACTAAGCACCCGCTTTCCCCCACAAGAGGCAATCAAATGGCACGCATGGTTCAGTGCATCAAGCTCGGCAAAGAGGCCGAAGGACTCGACTTTCCGCCGTACCCCGGCGACCTGGGCAAGCGCCTGTGGGAAAACGTCAGCAAGGAAGCCTGGGCCGCCTGGCTCAAGCAACAGACCATGCTGGTCAATGAAAACCGGCTGAACCTGGCCGACCTGCGCGCCCGCCAGTACCTGGCGCGCCAGATGGAAAAGCACTTCTTCGGCGAAGGCGCCGACGTGGCACAAGGCTACGTTCCCCCTCCTGCGGCCTGAATTCGGCGTGGCCGCCGACGGCACCCCGCTCGGCGCGCGCTCCGGCGACACCTCCCCCCTCGACAACGACACACCGGCGCTTTCGCGCCGTGTGTTTTTGGACGGCTGCGGCCTGCCCGCCGCTTGGTCGGGGCGTCCGCAATGGCGGATTCTCGAAACCGGCTTCGGGCCGGGCCTTCATTTCCTGACAACCTGGCAGGCCTGGCGCGCCGACCCGCACCGGCCGCGCCTGCTGCACTACGTCGCGGTCGACGCTCACCCGGTTCCAGCCGGTGATCTGCTGCACGCGGCTGAAGCCGATCCGGCACTCGCACCGCTCGCCGAGCAACTCGCCCACCAATGGACCGGGCTGCTGCCGGGCTTTCATCGCCTGGCTTTCGACGACGGCCGCGTGCTGCTCACGCTGTACGTGGGCGAGCTGCAGCCGGTGCTGCGCGCCCAGCGCTTCGAGGCCGACAGCCTCTTCCTTGACGGCTTCGGCCCGGCGATGGCCTCGCCCGACACGCTCAAGGCGGTGTCGCGCTTCGCCCGCCAGGGCACCGGCCTCGCGGCCCGCATCGAGGACGACGGGGTGCGCCATGCGCTGGCGCAGAACGGGTTCCAGCTCGACCCGGGCCCCGGCAGCTTGCGCGGCGTGTTCGCGCCCGCCTGGACGGTGCGGCGCCGTCAGCCGGTGCGCGAAGGCGTCGATGCGCCCAGCCATTGCGCGGTGATCGGCGCCGGGCTCGCGGGTGCGGCGGTCGCGGCCAGCCTCGCGCGGCGCGGCTGGCGCGTCACGGTGCTCGATGCGGCCAACGCGCCGGCCGCGGGCGCCTCAAGCTTGCCGGTCGGGCTGCTGGCGCCACATGTGTCATCCGACGACGCCCTGCTGTCGCGGCTCACGCGCGCCGGTATCCGCGCCACCTGGACTGAACTCGCGCAACGGCTCGACCACGGCCGTGACTGGGGCGCTCACGGGTCGCTCGAACGCCGGCCGGACGGCGATGTGCGTGTGCCGCCCGGCTGGAGCGCGGAAGGGCCGAACGAATCGTGGCCCGCCGAGCCCGACCGGCTTGCGGCCGCCGGCCTGCCGCCGGACACACCGGCGCTCTGGCATGCGCGCGCGGCCTGGGTGCGCCCGCACCGGCTGATCGCCGCGTGGCTGGCGCAGCCAGGTGTCGAGTTCCGCGGCGGCAGCCACGTGGCGCGCCTCGCACGCACCAGCGGCGGCTGGCAGTTGCTCAACGACGCCGGCATCCTGCTCGCCGAAGCCGATCGCATAGTGGTAGCCGCAGGCTTCGAATCGCACCACTTCGCGCCCGACCTGCCGCTGCAACCCGTGCGCGGCCAGGTCGCCTGGGGCCGGGCGGACGACCACGCCCTGCCCGCCACCCCCATCAACGGCGACGGCCACCTGATCGCCGGCGTGCCCGATGGCGAAGCGCCGCAGCCGCTGTGGCTGATCGGCGCCACCTTCGACCGCGACAGCACCGACCTCGCCCCCAGCGACGCCGACGGCCTCGCCAACCGCGACCGGCTCGCGCGCCTGCACCCCGGCGCCGCCGCAGTGCTGGCGCCCGCCTTCGCGCAAGGAGAAACCCACGCCTGGGTCGGTGTGCGCTGCGCCTCGGGCGACCGTCGGCCGCTGGTCGGCCCGCTGGCCCCGGGGGCGGACGACGGCCTTTGGGCCTGCACCGCGCTGGGCTCGCGCGGACTGAGCTTTGCCACGCTGTGCGCCGAGCTGCTGGCCGCGCAGTGGCACGGCGAACCACTGCCCTTGCCGCAGACGCTCGCCAAGGCACTGGGCACGCAGCGGCTCTGGCCCGGACCGGGCTGACCCGCCGTCACGCGCGCACCGCACAATGCGCGCCATGGCCATCCAGTACGACATCACCCACACCACCGTCTACCGCTACAACAAGCCGGTCACCTTCGGCTTGCACCGCGTGATGTTCCGTCCGCGTGACAGCCACGACCTGCGGGTGCTCGCTACCGACCTGCAGGTGAGCCCGCAGGCCCTCACGCGGCTCATTCAGGATCCGTACTCGAATTCCGTCGCGCTGGTGCAGCCGCTGGGCGAAGCAACCGAGCTGCGCATCGTGTGCTCGTTCACCATCGAGCACGTGCCGCCGTCGCAGCGCGACCTGCTCACGCTCGACCCGTCGGCCGAGTTCCTGCCCTTTGCCTACTCCGTGGAAGAACGGCTGGACCTGGAGCACTACCTGCGCCCGTACCACGACGACGATGCCAACGGCACGCTGATCCGCTGGGCCCACCAGTTCCTGCACACCGACCAGCCCAACAGCACGCGCGACGTGCTCACGCGCATGAACGCGCACATCGGCCAGAGCTTCCAGTACAAGGCGCGCGACGAGGAAGGCACGCAGACGCCGCTCGAAACGCTGGCGCTGGGCAGCGGCAGCTGCCGCGACTACGCACTGCTGATGATGGAAGCCACGCGCCGCCTGGGCATCGCCACGCGCTTCGTCTCGGGCTATCTCTACGACGCCGCACTCGACAGCAACACCACGCTGCAGGCGTCGGGTGAATCGGTCACCGGCGCCGGCACCACGCATGCGTGGCTGCAGGCCTACCTGCCGGGCGCCGGCTGGCTGGCCTTCGACCCCACCAACAACCTCATGGGCAGCGGCCAGCTGATCCGCGTGGGCGTGGCGCGCGACCCGGCGCTGGCGGCGCCCATCTCGGGCAGCTGGTACGGCGACGCCGAGGCTTATGAAGGCCTTGAGGCCACGGTGATCGTGAAGCGCCGCAAGGGTTGACTCCGCCCGCGCAGATGTCGCGCAGGAGATAGCAGCTACGGGAAAGCCCGGGCCGACGCGCCCGGCAACGCCCCTACGCTGCGCCGCCGGCTCAGTGAAATAGCACGGTCGTTCACCTTGAACGGACGATGCACAGCGCTGCGCCGGGCACCTTCTCGACCAACATTCATAAGAACGGAGAGAGACAACCCATGCATTCCGCGCGCCTGACACTCCTGGCCCTCGCAACCAGCCTCGCCGTCGCATCCTGCGGCGGCGGCGGCGGTGGAAACGGTTTTGCCTTCATGCCACTGCCGCCGGCTCCCGCGCCCGCGCCGCCGCCTCCCGCACCGCCACCACCCCCGCCCGAAGAAACGCGTGTGCAGGACACCCGCAACGCCTTCGCGCCCGCCGACCCATCGGCCACCACCTTCGCAGCACTCAAGGCCGACGCCAGCGACCTGGTCGACAACAGCACCACCAGCCGCTGGGCCGGCATGCTGGGCAGCGCCCAATACCACGTCGAAGTGCCGGCCAACTGGAACGGCAAGCTCGTGATGTATGCGCACGGCTATGCGGGCGAAACCAACGTGCTGTCCGTGAGCGACCCGTCGATCCGCCGCTACCTGATCCAGAACGGCTACGCCTGGGCCGCATCGAGCTACAGCAAGAACTTCTACGACGTGCGCGTGGGCGTGGAAGACACCAACGCGCTGGCGCTGGAGTTCAACAGGATCGCCAAGGCCAACGGCCGCGAGCTCGCGGCACCGTCCAAGATCTACATCACCGGCCACTCCATGGGCGGCCACATCACGGCGGCGGCCATCGAGGACGAGGCCTTCGCCACCGCCAACCACAAGGTGAAGTACGACGGCGCGGTACCGATGTGCGGCGTGGTCGGCGACACCGAACTGTTCGACTACTTCGCCGGCGCGCAGGTCACGGCGCAGGCGCTGGCGGGCCTGCCGAAGTACCCGACGCCGAACTGGTCGGACATCTCCGCGCAGGTCACCGGCACGCTGTTCACCACCTTCCCCTCGGCGCCCACGGCCACGGGCCTGAAGTTCGCCTCGGTGGTGAAGAACCTGACCGGCGGCGAACGCCCGATGTTCGACCTGGGCCTGACCGCCGGCGGTTCGTTCGCCGCGGTGTGGGGCGTGTTCGGCAGCGATGGCACCGTGAACGGCATCCTGAACAAGAACACGCTGGACACCAACCGCTTCACCTACACCATCGACGGCGACGCGTCGGGATCGACAGCATTGAACGAGTCGGTGATCAAGCTCACCGCGGCCGCAGACGCCAACCGCCTGCGCACCGATGGGCTGCGCTGGATTCCCAAGGCCAACGGCGAGTTCAAGGTTCCGGTGGTGTCGCTGCACACGCTCGGCGATCTGTATGTGCCCTTCAGCATGCAACAGATCTACCAGAAGCGCGTGGCCGCCAAGGGCAACAGCGAGTGGTTGGTTCAGCGCGCGATCCGCGGGATCACGCACTGCGACTTCACTGTTCAGGAACAGACAGAAGCGTTCGACGCGATGGTCAAGTGGGAGCAAGGCGGACCGAAACCCGCGGGCGACGACGTGGTCACCGCCGCCACGGTGGCAGCACCGACCTACGGCTGCACCTTCTCGCGCAGCACGATCGGCGTGGACGACAGGGCACCGACGACATCGTCCCGTCCCTTCGCCCTGGCCAACTCGTCTGCCTGCCCTCCCTGAGCGGAGCCTGATCAGCGCGCGGGCGGCACTGCCGCCCGCGCCGCTGCGAGCCTGGCCTCAAGCTCGGCGACAAGTGCCCTCGCCTCGTCGCCCTCCGGAATGTTCCGGCCGCTGTCGCGCCATGCGACAGCGCTCTTGAAGCCCTCGGCTTCCGCCTGCCGGCGAAACCACATCCCCTCGGGGTTGTGCCGCGTGATGCCGTCGAACACCGTCGCGAACATCTGCGTCTGCTCCAGCCCCATCGAATGCCAGACCTGGTTGACGACCAGCTTGTGCATCATCAAGTGCGAACTGGGCACGCCCGCGATGCGCTGCGCGAGCTTCAGCGTGGCGTCGTCGAGCTGATCGGCAGGCACCGAGAAATTCGCGAGACCCCAGTCGGCCGCCTGCGTGCCGGTGATGGTGTCGCCCGTGAACATGAGCTGCTTGGCGCGCATCGCGCCGAGCCGGTAGGTCCACATCGCGGTGGTCGGGCAGCCCCACACGCGCGTGGGCATGTAGCCGATGCGCGCGTCGTCGGCCATGGTGAGCAGGTCGCAGCACAGCGCGATGTCGCTGCCGCCCGCCACCGCGTAGCCGTGCACCTTGGCAATGGTCGGCTTGCGGCAGCGCCACAGCGACATGAAGTCCTCGGTGTTGCGCTTCATGGCGGCGTAGTCGAGCATCGGGTCCCACGGCGTCTTCTCCTGCCGGCAGGGATGGTCGCCCTGGCCTTCGCGGCCGTGGCCTTCGGCGTAGTCGCCCAGGTCGTAGCCGGCGCAGAAGGCACGGCCCGCGCCTTCGACCACGATCACATGCACCTCGTCGTCGGCCTCGGCCCATTCGACCGCGCGGCGGATGTCGGTCGGCGTGCTGTCGCCGATGGCATTGAGCTTCTCGGGGCGGTTGAGCACGAGGCGCGCGATGCGCGGGTGCTGCGGGTCCTTGTCGATCAGGACGGTCTGGAAAGCGGGCATGGTCGGTGGTCTCCTTCGGTTCTTTTGGGGTGATGCCGCTTCGCTTGTAGCATCGCCCGCCGCCCACTGGCAAACCCGTCGACCACCCGGCTCAACGTCCCGTTGCGCCTCCAAGCCGGAACAGAAACACCGCGCCCTTGCCCGCCTGCGGTACGAGCCGGATGTCGCTGCCGTGCAGTTGCAGGATGCGCTGCACGATCATCAGCCCCAGCCCGCCGCCACGCGTGCCGCCATCGGCAAAGGCCGGCCGCGTGAAAAGGCCCTTCTGCAGCTCGCCCGGAATGCCGGGGCCGGTGTCGCTCACCTGCACCGCCACGCCGGCCTCGGACGGGCGCAGGCGCACCTCGATCTCGCCGCCGGCCGGCGTGTGGCGGATGGCGTTGTCCAGCAGGTTGGTCAGCACGCGCTCGATCATGCCGAGATCGGCCGACACCACGGGCAGGTTCGGCGCGATGTCGGGCTTGAGCTGCTGGCGCCGTGCCTCGGCGGCGAGTTCGAACTTCTGGAACACGTCCTGCACGAGGTCGGCGAGCGCGAAGTTCTCTTTCTCGGGCTTGACCACGCCGTACTCGAGGCGCGCCAGCTCGAACACTTCCTGGGCGAGCCGGCCCACCTTGCGGCTCTGGCCGAGCGCGATCTCCAGGTAGCGGCGGCGCTCTTCCTCGCTGAGCGTGCCGGCCTTGAGCAGCAGCGTCTCGAGGTAGCCGTGCAGCGACGTGAGCGGCGTGCGCAGGTCATGCGAGATGTTGGCGAAGAGTTCGCGGCGCTGGCGGTCCTGCAGGCTGAGTTCGCGCCACTGCTCGGCGATGCGGCGCGTCATCTGTTCGAAGGCCTGCTGCAGCTGCGCGATCTCGTCGTCGGCGCGGCGCAGCGGCGCGGGCATGGGCGCCTCGCGCTCCAGCGCCTCGATGCCCTCGGCCTCGAAACGCCGCACCGCCGCCGTCAGCTCGCGCAGCGGCCGCGTGATGAGGCGGAACGCCACCAGCCCCGCGATGAGCCCCAGCAGCGCCACCAGGGCCATCGACCACAGCGTGGTGCGCAGCACGGTGTCGGCCGAGAGGTTGGCGGCCAGCGCGTCGTGGTCTTCGCCTTGCAGCACCACGTACACATAACCGGCGTCGCGCCCGCCCATGCGCAGCGGCGCGGCGCTGAAGACCTTGGTGCCGCCGGGGCTGCGCGGATCGTCGCCCGCGATGGGCAGCCGCTCGCCGGCCAGCAATCGGCGGATCGGTTCCAACGTCACCCTGTCGCGCTTGAGGTGACCGGGCGGCGCGGCCTGGGCCTGGATGCGGCCGTCGAGCCCCAGCACGTAGACCTCGACGCTGGGGTTGACGGTCATGAGCTTGTCGAACAGGTCTTTCACCGCCACCGGGTCGAGGCCGCCGGGCTTCATGAGTTCGGTGTTCTGCGCGATGTGGGCGGCAAGCCCCAGCGACAGCCGCTGCGTCACCTCTTGCGCATGCTGCGCACCGGCGCGCATCTGCAGCCATGCCGAGGCCCCGCAGCAGGCCAGCAGCAGCACCGCGAACGCAATCGACAGGCGCCGCGACAGCGTGGCCCACGCCATCATGGAAGGTCTCCCTTCGGTGCAGCGTCGTCCGCCGCAAGCTTGTAGCCGCGCCCCCACACCGTGAGGATGCGCCGCGGCGCGGCCGGGTCGGCCTCGACCTTCGTGCGCAGCCGGTTGATGTGCGTGTTGACCGTGTGCTCGTAGCCGTCGTGCTGGTAGCCCCAGACCTGGTTGAGCAGGTCCAGGCGCGAGAACACCTTGCCCGGGTGGCGCGCGAAGAAGTACAGCAGGTCGAACTCGCGCGGCGTGAGTTCGATGGGCTTGCCGTCGACGCGCACCTCGCGCGCCAGCGGTTCGATGTCGAGGTTGCCCAGCGTGAGGCTGCCCGACTCCAGCCGGGCGTTGCGCGCCAGCGCGTCGGTGCGCCGCAGCAGCGCCTTCACGCGCGCCACCAGCTCCAGCACCGAGAAGGGCTTAGCCAGGTAGTCGTCGGCGCCCAGTTCGAGCCCGAGGATGCGGTGCACCTCGCTGGACCGGGCGCTCACGATGATGATGGGCGTGTAGCGCGCCATGGCGCGGGCGCGGCGACAGATCTCGAGGCCGTCGATGCCGGGCAGCATGAGGTCGAGCACCAGCGCGTCCCACTGCCCGCGCTCCAGTGCGCGCAGGCCGGCATTGCCGTCGGCGGCTTGCTCGACCGCATAGCCCTCGTCGCGCAGGTGCATGCGCAGCAGTTCGGCAATGTGGGCGTCGTCCTCGACGATCAGCACGCGTTTGGCGGTGTCCATGGCCGCGATTGTCCCGCGAGACGGGCTCCGGAGTTATCACGATTCTTTGAACTTTGCGTGATGAATCGGCGAGGGGGTGCGCCCAACAATCCGGCCCATGCAGACACGCCCCGCCCCTGACAACCGACCGGTCCACCCGCTGTGGATGCGCGCCACGCACTGGCTCAACGCGCTGGCGGTGCTGGTGCTGGTGGCCAGCGGCTGGCGCATCTACAACGCGGCGCCCTTCTTTCCCTTTCGTTTTCCGGCTTCGATCACGCTCGGCGGCTGGCTCGGCGGCGCGCTGCAGTGGCACTTCGCGGCGATGTGGCTGTTGGTGTTCAACGGACTGGTCTACCTGGGCCTGAACATCGCCAGCGGGCGCTTCGCACGCAAGTTCTTCCCGCTCACGCCCACCGGCATCTGGCGCGATGCGCGGGCCGCGCTCGGCGGCAGGCTCTCGCACGCCGACCCGCGCCACTACAACCATGTGCAGAAGCTGGCCTACCTGTTCGTGATCGTCGACCTCGTCGCCATCGTGCTGTCGGGGCTGGTGCTGTGGAAGTCGGTGCAGTTTCCGCTGCTGCGCGAGCTGCTGGGCGGCTACGAAGCCGCGCGCCGCGTCCACTTCATTGCGATGGCAGCCCTGGTCGCCTTCGTCGCGGCGCACCTCGTGATGGTGGCACTCGTTCCCCGCACTTTGCTGACCATGCTGCGCGGTCGCGCGCCCCACACCCCATGAGCCTCTTTTTCAAACGCCCTCCCCTGACCGGTGTCGACGGCGACGCCGTGGTGCGCGAAGCCCGCGCACTCATCGAGCGCCAACTGGACGCGCCCTCGCGCCGCCTGTTCCTGCGCCGCTCGCTGACGCTGGGCGGCCTCTCGATGCTCACCGGCTGCAGCATCAGCGACGACAGCCACGTGGAAGCCGTGCTGACCAAAGTCTCGCGCTTCAACGACGAAGTGCAGGGCTGGCTCTTCAGCCCAACGCGGCTGGCGCCGACCTACACGGCCGCCGAGATCACGCGCCCCTTTCCGTTCAACGCCTACTACGGCGAGGACGAAATCCGCGAGGTCGACGAGGCCACCTACAGCCTCGAGGTGAGCGGCATGGTCGCCGACAAGCGCCGCTGGACGCTCGCCGAATTGCGCGCCCTGCCGCAAGAGGACCAGATCACGCGCCACATCTGCGTGGAGGGCTGGAGCGCCATCGGCAAATGGGGCGGTGTGCGCTTTGCGGATTTCCTGCGCCACGTGGGCGCGGACCTGAGCGCGAAGTACGTCGGCTTCCAGTGCGCGGACGACTACCACACCAGCATCGACATGCCCACGGCACTGCATCCGCAGACGCTGCTGGCGCTGAGCTACGACGACCAGCCGCTGCCGCCGAAGTACGGCTTCCCGATGAAGCTGCGCATGCCGACCAAGCTTGGCTACAAGAACCCGAAGCACATCCAGGCGATGTACGTGACCAACACCTATCCCGGTGGCTACTGGGAAGACCAGGGCTACAACTGGTTCGGAGGGAGCTGAGGGGCTGTCACAGCCGCTCGACTGCCGAAGAAAGCGCGAGGCCGTGTTCCAGCGTGGGACCGCGCCGATCTTGATGACAAACAAACCCAACCTCAACTCAGGAAGATTCAAATGAACAAGCTCACCACCACCCTCCTCGCCACCTGCATCGCCTTCGCCGGCGCCTCGGCATTTGCCATGGACGACATGGCCAAGGACGGCATGAAGAAGGACAGCATGGCCAAGGACGGGATGAAGAAAGACGCCATGGGCAAGGACGCCATGAAGAAGGACGGCATGGCCAAAGACGGCATGAAGAAAGATGCCATGGGCAAAGATGAAATGAAGAAGGACGCGATGGGCAAGGACGAGATGAAGAAGTAACGCCCTCTCGCCCGATCCCCGTCGCGCCGCCATTGACGGCCGGCGGGATCGGGGCCACTGTTCTCTCTCTTCCGCGTTCCCTACGAAAGACCGCCATGAAATCCTTCGCCATCGCCGCCGGCGCGCTTGCCGTTGCCGCTTTCGCCTGGCACGCCGCCCCTTCCTTCGCCGAGACCACGCGCCGCGTGCCCGCGCCGACGGTCGACCTTGCGCCGGCCAGTGCCACCACCGCCACCGCCGTGTTCGCGGGCGGCTGCTTCTGGGGCGTGCAGGGCGTGTTCCAGCGCGTCGACGGCGTGAGCAATGCGCTGTCGGGCTATGCGGGCGGCGAAGCCCGCACCGCGCGCTACGACGAAGTTGGCTCCGGCCGCACCGGCCATGCCGAGGCCGTGCGCATCAGCTACGACCCGCGCAAGGTCAGCTACGGCAAGCTGCTGCAGATTTATTTCTCGGTGGCGCATGACCCGACCCAGCTGAATCGGCAAGGCCCTGACACCGGCCCCCAGTACCGCTCCACCGTGTTCGCCGAAAACGCCGAACAGGCCCGCATCGCCAACGCCTACATCGCCCAACTGAACCAGGCCAAGGCCTTTGGCAAGCCGCTCGCCACCACGGTCGAGGTGTCCAAGTCCTTCTATGCGGCCGAGGACTACCACCAGGACTACCTCACGCTGCACCCCAACCAGCCCTACATTGCGATCAACGACCTGCCGAAGATCGACGACCTGAAGAAACTGTTCCCCGAGAGCTACAAGACCACGCCGTCGCTGGTGCGGGCGGCCAAGGCCAGCTGACCCGCGCCCTGGACCACCCCCACGCTCACAGCAGCTTCGCGCGCTTCGCCTGCTCCGTCAGCTCCGCCCGGAAGTCCGGATGCGCGATGGCGATCAGCTCCTGGGCGCGCTGTCTGGCCGACTTGCCGCGCAGCTGCGCCACGCCGTACTCGGTGACGACGTAGTTGATGTCGTTCTTGCTCGTGCTCACGTGCGTGCCCGGCGAGAGCGAGATCACGATGCGCGAGATCGTGTCGTCCTTCGCTGTCGAAGGCAGCACGATGAAGGCCTTGCCGCCGCGCGAGCGGTTGGCCGCGCGCACGAAGTCCGACTGCCCGCCGGTGCCCGAATACGGCGCGTGGCCCAGGCTTTCGGAGCCGCACTGCCCAAGCAGGTCGATCTGCATGGTGGCGTTGATGGCGATGAGGTTGTCGTTCAGCCCCGCCAGCGCCGGGTCGTTGGTGAAGTTCACCGGGTGCATCTCCAGCCCCGGGTTGCGGTCCATGAAGCGGTACAGCTTGCTGGAGCCGAGCGCGAAAGTCGCGACCGACTTGCCCGGCAGGTAGTTCTTGCGGCGGTTGGTGACCGCGCCGCTTTCGACCAGCGTGAGGATGCCGTCGCCGATCATCTCGGTGTGGATGCCCAGGTCGTGCTTGCCCGTGAGCTGCATCACCACCGCGTCGGGAATGCCGCCGTAGCCGATCTGCAGGGTGGCGCCGTCGTCGATCAGGTCGGCCACGTGCCTGCCGATGGCCTCCTGCACGGGGCCGATTTTCGGCAGGCCGACTTCCATCACCGGCTCGCTGCTCTCGACCAGCGCCGCTACCTGCGAGATGTGCACGTGGCAGTTGCCGTGCGCGTAGGGCACGTTCGGGTTCACCTCGAGCACGACCGCGCGGGCTTTCGCCACGGCGGCCATCGTGTAGTCGGGGCCCAGGCTCAGCGCGAAGTAGCCGTGCGCGTCCATCGGCGAGGCCATGCTGAACACCACGTCGGCCGCGATCTGCCCGCGCTCGATCTGCGCCGGGATTTCGGAGAAGTAGTTGGGAATGAAGTCGATCCAGCCGGCCTGCCCGCCGGCCCGCGTGGCGCCGCCGAAGAACAGCGCGACGTGGCGCACGTGGTCGATCGTCTCGGGGTCGATGTAGGCGTACTTGCGCATCGCCAGGATCTGCGCCACCTTCACGTCGCGGAAGTCGCGGCGCTGCTCGGACAGCGCCGTGAGCAGCGAGGGCGGCTCGCCGACGCCCGTGGGCACGATGATCATGTCGCCGTTGCGCACCTGGCGCACGGCGTCGGCGGCGGAAACGCGCTTTTGCGCGTACAGGGTCTGGGCAGTCATGCCTGCCACTATGCCTTCTTTTTGCCGCCGCCGAATTCGCGGTGCACCCAGTCACGCAGCACCGCCGTCGCGGGCCGGCTGGCGGCGCGCGGGCTGTACACCAGGTCGTAGCGGTAACTTTCCACCGACAGCTCGAAGGGCTGCACCAGCAGGCCCGATGCGAGCTCGTCGGCCACCAGCGCCAGGCTCAGCAGGCCGACACCCTGCCCCGCGACCGTGGCCTGCACCGCGTGGATCTCTTCGGTGAAGGACAGGCCGGCCTGCGCATCGACGTCGGTGCGGCCCGCGCGCGCCAGCCAGGTGCGCCACACCGGCGCCAGCGTTTCGTCGCGCCCCGCGCGGCCCCATTCGAAATGGATCAACGAGACAGCGCTCAGGTCTTTCCTGGCCGCGACCGCCAGCGCGGGGCTGCAAACCGGCGCGTAGTGGTCCTGGAACAGCGGCTCGACGACGAGGTCGGCATAACGGCCGTTGCCGTAGCGAATCGCCGCGTCGGCCTCGGTGTCGAGGTCGACGACCTGGTTGGTGGCGTCCAGCCGCAGCGTCCATTCGGGATGCAGGTCGCAGAAGGTTCCCGCGCGCGGCGCCAGCCGGCGAGCCATGAAGCCGACCGTGGACGACAGCGTGGCGATGCGCGCGCCCTTCAGCCGGCGCACGCCATCGACGGCGCGCTCGAAGCTGTCAAAACCGTCGCGCAGCGCGGGGAATAGCTGGTGGCCAGCAGCCGTCAGGTGGACCTGCCGCGTGCCGCGTTCGAACAGGCGCACGTCGAGCGTTTCTTCGAGCTGCTTGATCTGGTGGCTGACCGCGGTCGGCGTGACGTGCAACTCGTCGGCCGCCGCCTTGAAGCTCAGCCGGCGTGCCGCGGCCTCGAACACGCGCAATGCGCCCAGGGGAGGAAGTCTTCGCATGCAGACAGATTAGCTCAACTCATCCATTGGCTGAAAAATCAGCCTTTGTCGGGCGCCACCCTCTTCCCTAAATTCAAGTTGTCGCAGGAAGAAATCCCTTCCACGGCTGATCTGGAATTCACCATCAAAGGCACCCGTCATGCAACTCCAACCCAGGCAGATCCACACGCAACCCGACCCCTACGCACCCTTCCTGCTGTCGCAGGCCATCCAGCTCGGCGACCTGGTCTTCGTGTCCGGCCAGGCCGCGATCGGTGACGACGGCGAGATCGTCGGCAAGGGCGACTTCGACCGTCAGGCCGAGCAGGCCTTCAAGAACCTCGACCGCGTGCTGCGGGCCGCCGGCACGGGCCTGGGCAGCGTGGTCAAGGTGACGATCTTCCTGACCTCGATGACCCACTTTCCGAAGATCGTTGAACTGCGCCGCCAATGGTTCTCGGCACCCTATCCGGCCGACACCATCGTCGAGGTCTCGGGCCTGTACTCGCCCGACGCGATGATCGAGATCGAGGCCATCGCCGTCGCGCCCGGAGACGCCCGATGAGCACGACGGCCTCCCCCCTGTTCGCGCCCGCGAACCTGCACGGCCTGCAGCTGCCCAACCGGCTGGCCGTGGCGCCGATGACGCGCGTCAGCGCCTCGCCCGAGGGCCACGCCAACGGCACGATGGCCCGCTACTACGAGCGCTTTGCGCGGGGCGGCTTCGGCCTCGTCATCACCGAAGGCATCTACACCGACACGGCGTACGCGCAAGGCTATGCCCGCCAGCCCGGCCTGAGCGACGGCGAACAGGCCCGCGCGTGGCGCCCGGTGGTGAAGGCGATCCAGGCCGCGGGCGGGCGCGCCATCGCGCAGCTCATGCATGCGGGCGCGCTGTCGCAGTTCAACCGCTTTCGCGACCACACGGCGGGGCCGTCGGCCGTTCGCCCGCTGGGCAGGCAGATGACGGCCTACCGCGGCGAAGGCGAGTACCCGGTGCCCCGCGCGATGACCGATGCCGACATCGCCGAAGCGATTCGCGGCTTCGCCCGGGCGGCGCTGCTGGCGATGGACGTGGCGGGCTTCGACGGCGTGGAGATCCACGGCGCGAACGGCTACCTGCTCGACCAGTTCATGACCGGCCACACCAACGCGCGCACCGACCGCTGGGGCGGCGCCCTCGCGCACCGCGTGCAGCTGACCGTCCAAGTGGTGCGCGCGGTGCGGCACATGCTGGGCGCCTCGGCGCCGG
The DNA here is from genome assembly GCF_001426505.1 of Variovorax sp. Root473. Taxonomy (GTDB): domain Bacteria; phylum Pseudomonadota; class Gammaproteobacteria; order Burkholderiales; family Burkholderiaceae_C; genus Variovorax. The sequence goes on along the minus strand of NZ_LMEV01000017.1, from coordinate 1,221,409 downwards.
TCGGCGTGCGCATCTCGCAAGGCAAGGTCAACGACTTCGGCCACCACTGGCCGGAAGCCGAAGCCGGCGCGGCGACGGTGTTCGGGGCGCTCGCGCACAGCGGCATCGACTACCTGCACGTGACCGAGTTCGAAGCCTGGCGACCGGCCTTCGGCGATGCAGGGCCGAGCTTGCTGCAGCTCGCGCGCCGCCATGCACCCGGCCTAGCGATCGTCGCCAACGGCGGCCTGCACGACCCGGGGCGTGCCGAGGCGGCGCTCGCGGACGGCGCCGACTTCGTGGCGCAGGGACGCGGCGCGCTGTCGAACCCCGACTGGCCGAAGCGACTGCAGGAAGGGCGTGCGCTGGCCGCCTTCGATCCCGCGCTGCTGTCGCCCGTAGCGGACATCAAGCCATCGGAGCAGCAACGCTAGATGATGTTCTTCTCGACCAACGGCCGGTTCTCCAGGATGCGCGCGAACGACAACGGCGACAGGTCGAGGCTGCGGTAGCCGCCGAAGCGGATCAGCTCCGCGATGCCACGCCCCGCCGCCGGGCACTGCTGCAGTCCGTGGCCCGAGAAGCCGTTCGCGAAGTAGAGGTTGTCGCAGTCAGGGTGCAGGCCGAGGATCGCGTTGTGGTCGAACAGGTTCATCTCGTAGTAACCGGCCCAGGCGCCCGTCATGCGGACGGCTTCGAACGCCGGGATGCGTTCGGCCAGCGCCGGCCAGATGAAGTTGTCGAAGGCTTCGTGTTCGACGTCGAGCGGCGCGTCGTCGGGGTCGCGGTCCGCGGGCGGGGCAAAGCCGCAGATGAACTGGCGGCCTTCGGGCCGCAACCAGATGCCGGAGGTGTCGATCACCAGCGGGCAGCCGGGCAGGGTTTCGGGGCACGAGAAGCTGAACACGCTGCGCCGCCGGCCGCGCACCGGCAGGTCGATGCCCACCCATTCGGCCACCTTCGCGGCCCAGGCGCCGGCTGCGTTGACGACGATGTCGGCGTCGATCGTCTCGCCGCTGTCGAGTTGCACGCCGGTCACGGTGCGGCCCTGGCGGCGCAGCCCGGTGGCATGTGCCTGCACATACCGTGCGCCCTGCGATGCGGCCTTCTTGCGAAAGGCCTGCAGCAGGCTGTAGCCGTCGTACCAGCCCTCGCCCGAGAGGCCGAGCGATGCGAGCGCGATGCCCTCGGTCGAGAGCCACGGGAAGCGCGCTTTCAGTTCATCGGGAGTCAACAGCGCCACGTCCACCGCATGCGCCTTCTGCACCGCGTGGTTCTCGCGCAGCACGTGGACACCCGCCGCAGAGGCCAGGTACAGGTAACCGGGTTCGACCAGACCGATATCGGGCACGTCGTCATCGCCCACGCGCAGGGTCTCGCCCAGCGTGCGGAAAAAGTCGATGCCGTAGAGCGACATCTCGATGTTGATGGCGGTGGAGAACTGCTGGCGGATCGAGCTGGCCGACAGCGCCGACGAGGCCTGCCGGTACGAGAAGTCGCGCTCCACCACCGTGATGTCGAAGGCCTCGCCCGTCGGGTCGGCGCCCAGGAAGTACGCGATGGCCGAGCCGATGGCCCCGCCGCCGATGATCGCCACACGCCGCATGAGATGCCCTTCCGTGTCTTCGGTGTGCGGGCCCGGGCCGTTGCCCGGCCTGCGCACGCTCCCGCCAGAATAGCGCGATGAGAAAAGACATTCCCAACCTCGGCGCGCTGCAGGCCTTCGAGGCCTCGGCACGCCTGGGGAGCTTCACCCGCGCAGCGACCGAGCTGGCGCTCACGCAAAGCGCGGTCGGGCGCCAGGTGGCGATGCTGGAGCAGCGCCTGGGCGTGCCGCTGTTCTCGCGCGTGCGCAAGCGGCTGACGCTCACCGACGTGGGCCGCGAGTACGCCGCGCGCATCCGCCGCCACCTCGACCAGATCCGCCGCGACACGCTGGAGATCAGCGCCGGCCACGAGATGGGCTTCGTGCTCGAACTGGCCGTGGTGCCGACCTTTGCCACGCAATGGCTCATTCCGCGGCTGCCCGATTTCAGCCGGCTGCACCCGAACATCACGGTGAACCTGTCGGCGCGCTCGCAGCCCTTCTCGTTCCAGGAGCACGCGTACGACGCGGCGATCTACTTCGGCGACCAGTTCTGGCCGAACACGCGCGGCGGGCTGATCTTCTCCGAAGGCGAGATGGTGCCCATCTGCAGCCCCGCGTTCCGCGACGCGCAGGCCCGGTGGGACGAAGCCGGCTTCGAGCGCTGCCGCCATGTGCACCTGAGCACGCGCGCCCACGCATGGCGCGACTGGTACGCGCAACAGAAATGGGAATACACGGTGCACGCGTCGCGCGGGCCGCGCTACGAGCTGTTCACCATGGTGGTGGCTGCCGCAGCGGCGGGCATGGGCGTGGGGCTGGCGCCGCGCCTGCTGGTCGAGCAGGAACTGCGCACCGGCGAACTCGTGATCCCGATGGACCGGCACCTGGACGTGCACCAGGGCTACTACTTCGCGTACCCCGAAGGCCGGCCGGCCTCCGGGGCGCTGGAGCAGTTCAAGCAGTGGGTGCTGGGGCTGACACCCGACTGAACCGGGTCAGACCGGGTTCGGGTTGCGCTCCTGGAAGCCCTGCGGGTGCCAATACGGGCAGGTGCGCGTCGTCGCGCCGGTCGACCACCACGCTGGACACCGTCGCGCGTCGGGCTTGGCGGCGCTTCGGCTCGCTACGATCGAACGATGCAGATCTCGATCGAACACCCCGACCAGCCCGACGTCATCCAGCTCATCGACGACCTCGACGCGTACCAGAAGCCGCTGTACCCGCCCGAGAGTCACTACGGCATCGACATCGCTGCGCTGTCGGCGGCGCATGTGCTGTTCGCCGTCGCACGCGACGCGGCCGGCACGGCCATCGGCTGCGGCGCCGTCGTCATGAACCCTGGCTATGGCGAACTCAAGCGCATGTACGTGCGCCCGCAGAACCGCGGGCAAGGCGTGGCAGCGAAAGTGCTGGGCTTTCTCGAAGGCGAAGCCACGGCGCGCGGATGCGCGATGTTCCGGCTGGAGACGGGCGTGAGCCAGCCCGAGGCGCTGGCGTTCTATGCGCGCGCGGGATATGCGCGGCGTGAGCGCTTCGGGGACTATCCGGACGATCCGTTGAGTGTGTTCATGCAGAAAACGGCCGCGACAGCCGCCCCCCCTCCCCCCTAAGATCGCCCCGGCTTCCGCCACCACGGTTCTCACCAACAAGGAACACCACATGCAGACAAGAGGGATTCTTCGCCGGCTCATGTTCACAGCGGGCTGCGCCCTGCTGCTGGGGCTTTCAGGGTGCGGCGGCGGAGGGGGGGGAGGCGGAGGCGGCGGTGGTGCACTGCTGCCGCTGCCACCGGTCGGCGGCACGCCGACACCACCGCCCGCGGACACCGGGCGCGGACGGGTGGTCAGCAGTTCGATGAAGTCGACCGCCACCGAAGCGACCTACCCGATCCAGGTCTACCTCCCGGCCGGCTACGACGGCGCCACGGCGAGCTACCCCACGGTCTACATCACCGACGGCGACGCCGTCTACAACCAGAGCGTGACGCGCTTGCAGAACTTCACCGACATCCTCGAGAAGGCCGGCAAGAAAGCCATCGTGGTCGGCATCGGCGGCACCTCGCGGCGCAACACCGACTACCTGATGCCGGGCGCCAAGGCGTACCACGAGTTCCTCGTCGCCCAGCTGGTGCCGCATGTCGAATCGAACTACCGGGCCAACCCGGCCAGGCGCATGCTCTCGGGCCTGTCGAACGGCGGCGTCTTCACGCTCATCGCCTTCTTCACCGAAGGCGCGGCGGGCACGTTCACCTTCCAGCATTTCTTCGCGTCCGACCCGCCCGCCGCTGGCGCGCGCGGCCAGCTCGATCCGCTCGAAAGCCAGATGTACGCCAACAGCAGTACGCGCGACATTCCCGTGACCCTGCTGCTCGGCTATGCCATCGGCAACGTCGGCGGCCCGGAGATGACCGCGCTGCGCGACCAGATCGCCGCACGCAACTACAAGGGTCTGCAACTGAGCCTGAAGGGCTACGAGGGCGGCCACACGCAAATGGACTTGCCGTCATTCCAGGACATCGTCGCGCGGTTCATCGATTGAGGCGTGGGGTGCGGGCTCAGGGTTTTTCCTGATCCTGCACCCTGTCGAGCGGCAGCGGGCTCATCCGACGTCACCATGGAGGGTCGTCCTCTGTACTTCAAAGGAGAAAGCAACCATGGCCACCAACACCGTTCGCCTGCACCGCGTGCTGCGCCCCCCCCCCGACAAGCTCTACCGTGCCTTCGTCGAGGCCAGCGCGTTCGAGCGCTGGCTGCCGCCCTTCGGTTTCACCGGCAAGGTCCACACCATGGAGCCGGTGGTGGGCGGCGCGTGGCGCATGTCCTTCACCAACTTCGGCACCGGCCACAGCCACTCGTTCGGCGGCAAGTACCTGGAACTCGTGCCCGGCCAGCGCATTGCCTATGACGCGAGCTTCGACGATCCCCACCTGCCGGGCACGATGAAGACCACGGTGGTCCTGACCGCGGTGTCCTGCGGCACGGACATGGCCGTCGTGCAGGAAGGCATCCCCGACGTGATTCCCGTCGAGATGTGCTACCTGGGCTGGCAGGAATCGCTGGTCGCGCTGGCGCAGCTGGTCGAGCCGAACATTCCGGGTTGAGGAACGGCTTCAGGCACGCCACGCTTGGCAGCCGGCGAATCCCTTGAGCCCGGCCAATTCATCGAGGATCGGGCACTCCGGGCGCTCGTCACCTTCGCAGCAGTGGGCCAGGCGCTCCAGCAGGCGCTTCATGTGCGCGAGCTCTTCGATCTGCTGGGCCAGGTCGTCGGCGCGTTCGAGTGCGACGCGCTTCACATCGAAGCTTGCACGACGGCCGTCTTGCCACAGGGCGTGCAGCTCGACGACTTCCCGCGTGTCGAAACCCAGCGTGTGTGCGCGCCGCACGAAGCGCAGCGTCGCCACGGCGCGCTCGTCGTAGCGGCCGGCGTGCGCCATGTCGTCGAGCAGTCCGAGCGATTCGCAGTCGCTCAGCAACTGTGCGGACGCACCGGAGCGCGCAACGACATCGGCAAGGGACAAGCGCGCCGCAGCAGCAGCCGGCGCCGTGGGATGTTCCATGGAGTTCTCCTTCGATCCAAAGCGCGAAGTCTCAACCTTCACACGATGGAAGAGTCAAACCCAAGCAACCGCATGACCTTGGCGCGCAAGGGGTCAGGCACTCGATGCGCTTGACCTTCACACGATGGCAAGCTTGAGACTGGGCGTCACTCTTTTGAAAGGATGACTCTCATGCAAGCGTTTGAAATCCAGTCGATGACCTGCGGCAGTTGCGCCGGCCGCATCACCCGCGCCATCAAGGACCTCGACCCGCAGGCCAGGCTCGAAGTGGACGTGAAGCAAAGAACGGTGCGCATCGACACCAACGAAGACCGCCCCTCGCTGGTGGCGGCGTTGACGGAGGCCGGCTACCCGCCGAGTCCTTCCGCCAACTGAGCGCGTGGCGCGAACCGGGTTGCCCGGTTCGCCGCAAAGCCTTACTTGAAGATCCGCACGATCGCGTCGTCGAACGCGAGCACGTCCGTGCCCACGTGCGTGGAGTTGAACTCCGTGTCGATGAGCTGCAGCCCCACGTAGCCCCGTTCGGACATCCGCTTGTACATCGCCTTCACCGGCACTTCGTTGCAGCCGCTGGCGCAGTGCGCCAGGATCAGCGTCACGGGCAATGGCCGGCCCGCGAGCGCGTCGAACATCTTCTTTTCGAGCGCGTTGTTCTCGGCCTCCTGCTGCCAGAAGGCTGCCTCGATGGAAATGAAGTACGAGAACACGAGGTTGTCCGGCGCCTCCAGGAACAGCGCCGTGGCCGCGAGGTTGCCACTGGTCGACAGCCCCGTGAGCATGCGTTTCTTCGGGTCCGCGCGGTACTTCGATTCGATGTACGGCACCAGGTCCTTCGTGAGGAACGTGTGGTACGCGTTGGCGCCCGGAAAGTTGTAGTCCTCCTGCCGGCGCGCGGTGTACCCGATGCCCACGAGGATGGCCTTGGTGCCGCGCTTGAGCAGCACGTTCTTGAGGTTCGTGAAGCGTGTGTCGGGCAGGCCGTTGGTCGCGTCGCCGTCGAAGGCGTAGATGATGGGCACGGCGTCGCTGCTGCTGTCGTAGGCTGCCGGAATGAACACCTCGATCGGGTAACGCACGCCGTTGACGCTCGACGTCACCGCGTCCGATACCACGCGGCCGTTGGCCGTCGATGGGGGTTGCACCGGGGCTGTGCCGGTCGGCGGCAGGATCGGCACGCCGCCCCCGCCACCTCCTCCGCCCCCACCGCCGCAGGCGGACACGGCCGCTATCAGCACAAAGCTACCCATCACCGCCAAAGCGCGGCGAAGCCATTTCTGTTGCATGTGGTGGTCCCTCGTTCCCCGGTGCCGATTGCACCGCTGGGGATACTCAAGGCTGGGTCCAAGGGCGTCAACGTCGCTCTGCGGCTCACACCGCACAGCTAATCCGTTCGTTTTCAACGTCGCCGACTCCCCCGGCGGATAAAAAGACAACATCAGGGTAATCCCTGAAGTTTGCGCCCCCAAGCGCCCGAACGCACCGCCCCGCAAGGGAAACACGCCCTTCCCACCTGCGCCAAAGCCCCTCGCGGCTGGCCCGCTACTTGCGGTATCGTTCGAAAATGACAGAAAATTTTCTTAACTGTCATATATTTGTAAATTCATTTTCATCGCGCGCACCCTTTGAGGTGCATCGCCCACCCCATGAGCACCAACGTCGACACCCCTGGCACCACCGTGGCCCAGCGCATTGCGCAGGCGCTGCCGCGGCTGACACGTTCGCACCGGCAGGTGGCTGACTTCGTGCTCGAGCACCCGCTGCAGGTCGCGACACTGCCGATCGATGAACTCGCCGCCGCGGCCGGCGTGTCGGTCGCCACGGCCAACCGCTTTGCGCGGGCACTGGACTTCGACGGCTACGCCACCTTTCGCGCCGAACTCGTGCGCGGCTTCGAGTCGCTGGTGGCGCCGGTCGAGCGGCTGCGCGGCAACCTGGAGCGTCCGACCACGGTGGCCGAGGTGTTCGCGACCGCGCTCGACGAGAGCCGCCGCAACATCGAAGCCACGCGCCAGTCGCTGGACTACGCCGCTTGCGAGGCCGCGGTGCAGCGCATCCTGAAGGCGCGCTCGATCTACATCGGCGGCTTCGGCGCGAGCGCCTGGCTCGCGGGGCTGCTGCAGCACGGGCTCGACGGTTCGTGCAACGACGTGCGCATGCTCTCCAGCGTGAGCGGCGTGACGCATTCAGCGCGCACGCTCATGCACTCGGGTCCGCAGGACCTGTTCATCGGCCTCACTTTTCCGCGCTACCTGACCGACACGGTGGCGCTGGCGCAGATCGCACGCAGCCAGGGCTGCGCGGTGCTCGCGCTGACCGACCGGCCCAGCTCCCCGATCGCGCCGCTGGCCGACGTGGTGCTCTATTGCCAGACCGAAACCAGCTACCGCCCCAACTGCGAGACCAGCGTGCTTGCGCTGATCGAGGCGCTGACCAGCGCCGTGGCCCTGCGCGCGCCCGGCGCGGCGCAGTCGGCCGGCCGCATCCTGCAGGCGGTGCGTCCGTGGCTGCACGGCGGACTGGGCCAGGGCCATGCGCGCGGCGAAGTCTCGATGCCTCCCCTCCCCGCCGCCGTCGCGTCCGACGCCGGCAAGAAAAAGAAGAAAGCTTCCCGATGAAGAACGTCACGCCCGTCATCGCCATCCACGGCGGCGCCGGCACCATCAGCGCCTCGACGACCAACCCCGAGCAGGCGCAGGCCTACCACGACGCGCTGCAGACCATCGTGCGCGCCGCGCAGGCCGCATTGCTCAAAGGCATGTCCGCGCTCGACGCCACCTGCCTGGCAGTCGAGATGCTCGAAGACTGCCCGCTCTTCAACGCCGGCTACGGCGCGGTGTTCACGCACGAGGAAACGCACGAGCTCGACGCGGCCGTGATGGACGGCGCCACGCTCGCGGCCGGCGCCATTGCCGGCGTGAGCCACGTGCGCCGTCCGGTGCGCGCCGCGCGCGCCGTGCTCGAAGACGGCGCCCATGTGCTGCTGGCCGGCGCGGGCGCCGAGGCCTTCGCGCGCGACCGCGGGCTGGAGATGGTCGAGCCTTTCTTCTTCTCGACCGACGCACGCCGCCAGCAGCTGTACCGCGTGCGCGACACGGGCCGCGTGGTCACCGACCACGAAGGCGCCGCCATGACCAAGCCGCCGCTGGACGAAGACAAGAAGTTCGGCACCGTCGGCGCCGTGGCGCTCGACATGCACGGCCACCTGGCCGCCGCCACTTCGACCGGCGGCATGACCAACAAGCGCGTGGGCCGCGTCGGCGATTCGCCGCTCATCGGTTCCGGCACGTATGCCGACGACCGCACGGCCGCCATCTCGTGCACCGGCAGCGGCGAGATGTTCATCCGCGTCGCGGCTGCCCACGACATCTGCGCGCGCATGGCCTACGGCGGCGCGACGCTCGAAGCAGCCACGCATGCCGTGGTGCACGAGTCGCTGCCCGCCATCGGCGGCACCGGCGGCCTGATCGCCGTCGACCGCCACGGCAACCTGAGCCTGGCCTTCAACACCGAAGGCATGTACCGCGGCCATGCGCGCGGCGATGAAACCCCCGTGACGGCCATCTTCGCCTGACGCCCGCCCTCTTTTTCTCCCGCATCCGCCATGTCCTCCCCTGCCCTGAACCTGCCCGACGGCCGCGTCCTCGCCGTCGACGACCTCACCGTGCGCTTCTCGACCTCCGAGCGCACGGTCGACGCCGTCAAGAAGCTGTCCTTCCACGTCGACCACGGCGAAACGCTCGCGGTGGTGGGTGAATCGGGGTCGGGCAAGTCGGTCACCTCGCTCGCGCTGATGCGGCTGGTGGAGCATGGCGGTGGCCGCATCCTCGGCGGCCGCATGGCCTTCCGCCGGCGCAACGGCGAGGTGCTCGACCTGGCGCAGGCGCGCGACGGCACGATGCGCGGCATCCGCGGCGCCGACATCGCGATGATTTTTCAGGAGCCGATGACCTCGCTGAACCCCGTGTTCACCGCCGGCGACCAGATCGCCGAGGCCATCCGCATCCACCAGGGCAAGAGCAACGCGGCCGCACGCGCCGAGGCGCTGCGCATGCTCGAACTCGTGCGCATTCCCGAAGCGCGCAACGTGCTCGACCGCTTTCCGCACCAGCTGTCGGGCGGCATGCGCCAGCGCGTGATGATCGCGATGGCGCTGTCGTGCAAGCCGCAGCTCTTGATTGCCGACGAGCCCACCACCGCGCTCGACGTGACGATCCAGGCGCAGATTCTTCAGCTCATTCGCGAGCTGCAGAAAGAGATGCGCATGGGCGTGCTCTTCATCACGCACGACATGGGCGTGGTGGCCGAAATTGCCGACCGCGTGCTCGTGATGTACCGCGGCGACAAGGTCGAGGCCGGTACCTCCGACGCTGTGTTCGCGTCGCCGCAGCACCCCTACACGAGGGCGCTGCTGTCGGCCGTGCCCAAGCTGGGTGCGATGCAGGGCACCGACCTGCCGGCCAAGTTCGAGTTGCTGCGCACCGAAGGCACCACCGAGACCGTGCCCTGCGCCGACACCACGCCGCAGACCACCGTGCGCAAAGAGGCCGGCCCGATCCTGCGCGTGCGCGACCTCGTGACGCGCTTCGATGTGCGCAGCGGCATCTTCGGCCGCGTGAAGCGCCGCGTGCATGCGGTCGAAAAAATCAGCTTCGACCTGTACCCCGGCGAAACGCTGGCGCTGGTCGGCGAATCGGGCTGCGGCAAGTCGACCACGGGCCGCTCGCTGCTGCGCCTGGTCGAGAGCCAGAGCGGCGCCATCGAGTTCGGCGGTCGGAACATCCGCGAGCTGCCCACGCGCGAACTGCAGGCGCTGCGCCGGAACATCCAGTTCATCTTCCAGGACCCCTTCGCCTCGCTCGATCCGCGCGTGACGGTGGGCTTCTCGATCATGGAGCCGCTGCTGATCCACGGCATCGCCAAGGGCGCCGAGGCGCAGCAGCGCGTCGACTGGCTGCTGCAGAAGGTCGGCCTGCCGCCCGAGGTGGCGCAGCGCTACCCGCACGAGTTCTCGGGCGGCCAGCGCCAGCGCATCGCGATCGCCCGTGCGCTCGCGCTCAACCCGAAGGTGGTGGTGGCCGACGAATCGGTGTCGGCGCTGGACGTGTCCATTCAGGCGCAGATCGTCAACCTCATGCTCGACCTGCAGCGCGAGCTGGGCGTGGCGTTCCTCTTCATCTCGCACGACATGGCCGTGGTCGAACGCATCAGCCACCGGGTGGCCGTGATGTACCTGGGCCAGATCGTCGAGATCGGCCCGCGCCGCGCCGTGTTCGAAGCGCCGCAGCACCCCTACACGCGCAAGCTGATGGCCGCCGTGCCGGTGGCCGACCCGTCGCGCCGCCACAAACCGCGCGCGCTGCTCGAAGGCGAGATTCCCAGCCCGATCCGCGCCGTGGGCGACGAGCCCGACGTGCCGCCGCTGGTGCAGGTTGCGCCCGGCCATTTCGTGGCACGGCATGCCATCGGCGGCGCCTTCTGATTCCGAACCGTTTTCTCACCCGCAGGCCCCCTGCATTTTTTCCACGAACCGACTGGAGTTCTTCCATGAAGCAATCTTCTTCCTCCCTGCGCTGGGCATCCGCACTGCTGGGCCTGGCCGCGCTCGCCGCCTCGGGCTCGGCACTGGCTGCCAAAGACGTGGTGCTGGCCATCGGCTACCAGCCGGAAACGCTGGACCCGTACAACACCAACACGACCATCACCACGGCCGTGACCAAGACCTTCTATGAAGGCCTGTTCCAGTTCGACAAGGACTTGAAGGTGCAGAACGTGCTCGCCGAGAGCTACGACGTGTCCAAGGACGGCCTGGTCTACACCATCAAGCTGCGCAGCGGCGTCAAGTTCCACGACGGCACCGACTTCAACGCCGAAGCCGTGAAGGTCACGCTCGACCGCGTGCTGAACCAGGACAACAAGCTGCTGCGCTACAACCAGTTCAACCGCGTGGGCAAGGTCGAGGCCGTGAACCCGACTACCGTGCGCATCACGCTGAAGGAGCCCTTCGGCCCCTTCATCAACTCGCTGGCCCACGCCTCGGCCGCCATGATCTCGCCCACCGCGCTGAAGAAGTGGGGCAACAAGGACATCGCCTTCCACCCCGTGGGCACCGGCCCCTTCGAGTTCGTCGAGTGGAAGCAGACCGAAGCCGTGAAGGCCAAGAAGTTCGACGGCTACTGGAAGAAGGGCTACCCGAAGGTCGACAACCTGCAATGGAAGCCGGTGCTCGAGAACAACACGCGCGCCGCGATGCTGCAGACCGGCGAAGCCGACTTTGCCTTCCCCATTCCCTACGAGCAGGCCGAGCTGCTGAAGAAGAGCGACAAGCTCGAAGTGGTGGCCTCGCCCTCGATCATCACGCGCTTCCTGGCCTTCAACATGCTGCAGAAGCCCTATGACAACCCGAAGGTGCGCGAAGCCATCGGCTACGCCATCAACAAGGAAGCGCTGTCGAAGGTGGCCTTCGGCGGCTACGCCTTCCCCGCACAGGGCGTGATGCCCCAGGGCGTGAAGTTCGCCGAGAAGATGGCACCGATTCCCTACGACGTGAAGAAGGCCAAGCAGCTGCTGACCGAGGCCGGCTACCCCAACGGTTTCGAGTCGGTGCTGTGGAGCGCCTACAACAACACGACCAGCCAGAAGACGATCCAGTTCGTGCAGCAGCAGCTCGCACAGGTGGGCATCAAGCTGCAGGTGCAGGCGCTCGAAGTGGGCCAGCGCACCGAGCAGGTCGATGCATGGCCCGATCCGAAGACGGCCAAGGTCCGCATGTACTACACGGGCTGGTCGTCGTCGACCGGTGAAGCCGACTGGGGCCTGCGTCCGCTGTTCGCTTCCGAGTCGTGGGCACCGAAGCTCAACAACATGTCGTTCTACAAGAGCGACGTGGTCGACAACGCCATCGCCAAGGCGCTCGTGACAGTGGACGACAAGGAAAAGGCCGCGCTGTACAAGACCGCGCAGGAAGAGATCCGCAAGGACCTGCCGCGCGTGCCGCTGGTCACGGAGCAGAACCTGTCGGCGCACGCCAAGCGCCTGTCGGGTGTGTTCGTGATGCCCGACGCGAACATCAACATCGACGCCATGGCCGTGTCGAACTGATCGCAGCTCCTTCGTTTCCTGACTGACTGTCNTGGCACCGTGCCATCGCCCGCTCGCGACAACCGTATCCCATGCTGAATTACTTCCTCAAACGACTGTTGGGCCTGATCCCCACGCTGCTCATCGTGGCAGTGCTGGTGTTCCTGTTCGTCCACATGCTCCCCGGCGACCCGGCGCGCCTTGCCGCTGGCCAGGATGCCGACGAGCAGACCGTGGCCATGGTGCGCGCGGACCTCGGGCTCGACAAGCCGCTGCCGCAGCAGTTCGTGAGCTTCTTCACTCACATGGTGCAAGGCGACTTCGGCACCTCGATCCGCACGCGGCGGCCGGTGTCGACGGAGATTGCCGAGCGCTTCTTCCCGACGGTGATGCTGACCATCACCAGCATGGTGTGGGCGGTGATCTTCGGCATGGGGATCGGCATCGTGTCGGCGGTGTACCGCAACAAGTGGCCCGACCGCATCGGCATGACGCTGGCGGTGTCGGGCATCTCATTCCCCGCATTTGCATTGGGCATGCTGCTCATGCAGATCTTCTCGGTGCAGCTCGGCTGGCTGCCCACGGTGGGCGCCGCGACGTGGCAGCACTACATCCTGCCCTCGATCACGCTGGGCGCGGCAGTGGCCGCCGTGATGGCCCGCTTCACGCGCGCTTCCTTCGTCGAAGTGATCCAGGAAGACTTCGTGCGCACCGCGCGCGCCAAGGGCGTGCACGAAACCAGCGTGGTGTTCAAGCACACGCTGCGCAACGCGCTGATTCCGGTGGTCACGATGATGGGCCTGCAGTTCGGCTTCCTGCTGGGCGGCTCCATCCTTGTGGAGGCGGTTTTCAACTGGCCCGGCCTGGGCCGCCTGCTGGTCGATGCCGTGCAGATGCGCGACTACCCCGTCATCCAGACGCTGGTGCTGCTGTTCTCGCTCGAATTCATCCTGATCAACCTCGTGGTCGATGTGCTGTACGGCTACATCAACCCGACCATTCGCTACAAGTGAGCACGCAGCCATGACGCAAGCTACCGGCGTGTCTGCCGAATCCATCGTTCCACTGTCCCCCGTTGCCGTTGCGCTGACCGCCGGCAAGGTCCGCACGCCCTGGGGCGAGTGCTGGCGCCGTTTCAAGAAGCAGCCCGTGGGCATCGTGGCGGCCATCTTCGTGGGGCTGTTGGTGGTGATCGCGGTGTTCGCACCGTGGATCGTGCCCTTCGACCCCGAGAACTTCTTCGACTACGACATGCTGAACAGCGGCCCCTCGGCCACGCACTGGTTCGGCGTTGATCCGCTGGGCCGCGACATCTTCAGCCGCATCCTGGCGGGCACGCGCATCTCGCTGGCGGCCGGCTTCCTGTCGGTGCTGGTGGGCGGCATCATCGGCACGGCCTTCGGCCTGCTGGCGGGCTACTACGAAGGCTGGTGGGACCGCATCGTGATGCGCATCTCGGACGTGCTGTTCGCCTTCCCCGGCATCCTGCTGGCGCTGGGCGTGGTGGCCATCCTGGGCAGCAGCATGACCAACGTGGTGGTGGCGGTGTCGGTGTTCAGCGTGCCGGCCTTTGCGCGCCTGGTGCGCGGCAACACGCTGGTGCTCAAGCAGCAGACCTACATCGAGGCCGAGCGCAGCATCGGCGCATCGGACTGGACCATCATCGTGCGGCACATCCTGCCGGGCACGATCTCCTCGATCGTCGTGTACTTCTCGATGCGCGTGGGCACCTCGATCATCACGGCGGCCAGCCTGTCGTTCCTGGGCATGGGCGCGCAGCCGCCAACGCCCGAGTGGGGCGCGATGCTCAACGAGGCGCGTGCCGACATGGTCACCTCGCCGCACGTGGCGCTGTTCCCCAGCCTGGCGATCTTCTTCACGGTGCTCGCCTTCAACCTGCTGGGCGATGCGCTGCGCGACGCGCTCGATCCGAAGATCGACCGCCAATAAGTTCTTCTTTTTTCATGGCCTCGACGACCTCCCTGCCCTTCATCGGCACCCTGCCCGCGGGCGCGCGCGACGCCATCACGGACGTCGCGGGCGTCACGGTCGGCCACCGCACGCTGGCCAACGGCCCGGTGCAGACCGGCGTGACCGTGATCCGCCCGCACGCGGGCGATCCGTTCCGCGACAAGGTGCCGGCCGCGGCCGTGGTGCTCAACGGCTTCGGCAAGAGCGTGGGGCTGGTGCAGCTGGCCGAACTCGGCGTGCTGGAAACGCCCATCGCGCTGACCAACACCTTCTCCGTCGGCACGGTGGCGACGGCGCAGATCCGCGACTGCGCGGCGGCCAACCCCGAGACGGGGCGCGCGCTGCCCACGGTGAACCCGCTGGTCTTCGAGTGCAACGACGGCTTTCTCAACGACATCCAGCGGCTGGCCGTGACCGAGGCCGATTACCTGCAGGCGCTCGACGCCGCCGATGCCGACTTTGAACAGGGTTCGGTCGGCGCGGGGCGCGGCATGTCGAGCTTTCAGCTCAAGGGCGGCATCGGCAGTGCGTCGCGCCGCGTGGCGATGGCCGACGGCACGACCCACACGGTGGGCACGCTGGTGCTGGCGAACTACGGCCGCCAGCCGCAGCTGGTGCTGGCCGGGCACGCAGTGGGCGAACGGCTCGCGGCGCTGCAGGCAGCGAAGGAAGAGGCAGAGCCCGAGAAGGGCTCGATCATCATCGTCCTCGCCACCGATGCGCCGCTCGATGCGCGCCAACTGCGCCGCCTCGCACTGCGCGCGGGCGCGGGACTGGCCCGCACCGGCTCGGTGTTCGGCCACGGCAGCGGCGACATCGTGCTGGCCTTTTCCACCGCCTACACCGTACCCGACCGCGCAGACCGTCCGATGCCGGCCATGGCGATGCTGCACGACGCCCTGCTCGACGGGCTTTTCCAGGCCGCGGCCGACAGCACCGAGCAGGCCATTCTTCATGCGCTGTGGCGCGCCACAGCCGTCACGGGCCGCGACGGCAACCACCGCGCCGCCCTCGGCGAGCTGCTGCCGGCGTCCTCCCTGTCACCTCTCGTCTGAACACACGACCATGAAAGTCCTGATCTCCACCGACATCGAAGGCGTTGCGGGCGTCTATCACCCCGAGCAGGCGCGCCAGGGCAACCCCGAGTACGAACGCGCCCGCGTGCTGATGGCGCAAGAGGCCAACGCCGCGATCGCCGGCGCCTTCGACGCCGGCGCCACCGAGGTGCTGGTGAACGACTCGCACGGCGGCTTTCGCAACATGCCGCCCGACGTGCTCGACGCACGCGCCCGTGTCGTGCAAGGCAAGCCGCGCTACCTGAGCATGGTGGCGGGCGTGGAGGAAGACGGTGTGCAGGCGGTCTGCATGGTCGGCTACCACTCGCGTGCGCAAGGGCGCGGCATCCTGGCGCACACGATCAACAGCTTCGCCTTCGCGAGCATCTCGCTCGGCGAGCAGGAACTCGGCGAGGCCGGCCTCTACGGCGCGCTGGCTGGCGAGTACGGCGTGCCCGTGGTGATGGGCAGCGGCGACGACGTGTTCATCGCCGAGAACCGCGCGCTCTTTCCGCACGCGACCTTCGTGCAGACCAAGAAGGCGACCGGCTTCAACAGCGGCGTGTCGCTCTCGCCGGAGCAATCGCGCGAGGCAATCCGCGCCGGCGTGATCGAAGCACTGGCCGCGCGTGCCCATGCGCGCCCCCTGGTCTTCAAGGGTCCCCAGGTCGTCACGCTGCGCACCCAGTCGCCGATGATGGCCGACCTGTTCTGCCAGTGGCCGAGCTTCGAGCGCGTCGACGGCGTCACGCTGCGCTTCAGCGCCGACACGGTGGAATCGGCCGTGCGTATGCTGAACTGCTGCTCGGCGATGTCGGCAATGCTGCGCTGACGCCACGGCTGCTCCAGGCAGCGCGGCAGCTGCCGCGCTCACCGCAGACCCCGGGCTTCGACTTCAGGCTGAAATAGCCGCAGGGTCCCGCCCCTGCGCTCCCGCACGCGAAGCGCTCCCGCTTCCTAGAATTCACCGGTCCGGCGACCCCGAGCCGGCGTCCGCGCCTTATCCGGAATAAGCAACCAACCGCCTCGCAACCCGCATGGATGCTGGTGAATAAGCTTATCCGCATAAGGCGCGAACCAAAAAATCGTTTGTTTCCATAAGGCGGGCTTTCAGAATCCGGGCTTCTTGTTGGGGCGCCCCGTTTCACGTTCGGCACCGCACTTTTCAAGACACAGCACGCACGATGTACCAATACACAGAATTCGATCGCCAGTTCGTTCACCAACGCGCTGCCCAGTTCCGAGACCAGCTCGAGCGCTGGCAAAAGGGCCGCCTGCACGAGGACGAGTTCCGCCCCCTGCGCCTGCAAAACGGCTGGTACGTGCAGCGCTACGCGCCGATGCTGCGCGTGGCCGTGCCGTATGGCGAGCTGTCGAGCAAGCAGCTGCGCGTGCTGGCCCGTATCGCCCGCGAATACGACGAACCCGAAGCCGAGGTCTACCGCAAGGCCATCGAGATCCAGGGCCAGCTCGGCAGCCACAAGCTGCCCACTCACTACGCCCACTTCACGACGCGCCAGAACGTCCAGTACAACTGGATTCCGCTGTCCAAGTCGGCCGACGTGATGGACCTGCTGGCCTCGGTCGACATGCACGGCATCCAGACCAGCGGCAACTGCATCCGCAACATCACGAGCGACGAGCGTGCCGGCATTGCCGTCGACGAAATCGCCGACCCGCGCCCCTTTGCGGAAATCATGCGCCAGTGGAGCACGCTGCACCCCGAGTTCGCCTTCCTGCCGCGCAAGTTCAAGATCGCCATCACCGGCGCCACCGAAGACCGCGCCGCCACCGGCTGGCACGACGTCGGCCTGCACGTGGTGAAGAACGAAGCGGGAGACATCGGTTTCCGCGTGCAGGTGGGTGGCGGCATGGGCCGCACCCCCATCATCGGCACCGTGCTGCGCGAGTTCCTGCCCTGGCAGCAGATCATGAATTACCTCGAAGCGGTGATCCGGGTCTACAACCGCTACGGCCGCCGCGACAACATCTACAAGGCGCGCATCAAGATCCTGGTGAAGGCCGAAGGCCAGCGCTACATCGACGACGTCGAGGCCGAGTACAAGCAGATCATCGAGCACGACGGCGCGCCGCACACCATCACGCAGGAAGAGTACGACCGCGTGGCCGCCTCCTTCGTGCCGCCGACGCTCGCCACCCGCGTGCTGCAAAGCGCCGAGAAGACCGATGCCGAATTGCGTGCCTTCGCCGCCGACGACGTGATGTTCGCGCGCTGGCTGGCCCGCAACGTCGACGCCCACAAGAACCCCGCGCTGCGCGCCGTCACGCTGTCGTTCAAGCGCCTGAAGCAGGCGCCCGGCGACGCCTCGGGCGACCAGCTCGACACCATCGCCGAGCTGGCCGACCGCTTCTCGGCCGGCGAAGCCCGCGTGACGCACGACCAGAACATCGTGCTGCCCTGGGTGCACGCCGAAGACCTGCATGCGCTGTGGCTCGCCGCCCGCGCCGCCGGTTTCGCCAGCGCCAACGTGCAGCTGCTGACCGACATGATCGCCTGCCCCGGCGGCGATTTCTGCTCGCTGGCGAATGCGCGCTCCATCCCGATCGCCGAAGCCATCACCGAGCGTTACCAGGACCTCGACGAACTCGACGACCTGGGCGAGATCGACCTGCACATCAGCGGCTGCATCAACTCGTGCGGCCACCACCACAGCGGCCACATCGGCATCCTGGGCGTCGACAAGGACGGCAAGGAGTGGTACCAGGTCACCCTGGGCGGCTCCGACGGCTCTGCGCTCAGCGGCGCACCGCAGGCCGGCAAGGTGGTCGGCCCCTCGTTCTCGGCGGCCGAAGTGCCGGGCGTGATCGAGGCCGTGCTCACCACCTACCGCGACACCCGTGAGAACGGCGAGACCTTCATCGACACGCTGCGCCGCGTCGGCCCCGACCCGTTCAAGGCCGCGGCCAACGGTGCGCGATTCAAGGTGGAGGAAGCAGCATGAGCCGCCGGGCCGCTCCCGAGGCGAATACCGTAGCGCACAGCGCGGAGGTTTCCTAATGAAAAAGACTTTGAACATCCTCTCGGCCGAAGAACACATCGACGACGGCGATCCGAAGGTCCTGCAGCTGGCCAACGACGCTGATCCGCTGGCCATCGAGGTCTGCCTGGCCGACATCGAACGCATCGACCTGCACTTTCCGAAGTTCACCGACGGCCGCGCCTACAGCCAGGCCTTCCTGCTGCGCCGCCGCCTCGGCTTCACGGGCGACATCCGCGCCACGGGCGATGTGCTGATCGACCAGCTGGTGCAGATGGAACGCACCGGCTTCTCCAGCGCCGTGCTCAAGGAAGGCGTGGACGCCTCCGACGCACAGCGCCAGTTCGACCGCTTCGCCGCGTTCTACCAGGGCGATGCGGTGAAGACCGCGCCGCACTTCGTCGCCGGCGCCTGAGCAGACAAGAGAGCCCCATGAGCATCGCCACCGACATCGACTTCGCACGCATCAACACCGAGCTCGGCCGCAATGCCGAAGGCCTGGTGGACTGGGCCATCGGCCTGGGCCAGCCCGCGATCATCACCACCAACTTCCGCCCGTTCGAGGCCGTGATCCTGCACATGGTCACGCGCGCCAGGCGGGACGTGCCGGTGGTGTGGATGGACAACGGCTACAACACCGAGGCCACCTACCGTTTTGCCGACGAGGTGACGAAGCTCCTGAGCCTGGACTTGCACATCTACCTGCCGCGCCGCTCGCGCGCGCACCGTGAAGCGGTCGAAGGCCCCACGCCGGCGCTGGACGACCCACGCCACGCCGCCTTCACAGAAGAAGTGAAGCTGGAGCCCTTTGCCCGCGCGCTGCGCGAGACGGCTCCCAAGGTCTGGTTCACCGCACTGCGGGCCACCGACACGGCCGTGCGCGCGCAGATGGACCCGGTCAGCGTCAACCCGGACGGCCTGATCAAGGTCGCGCCGCTGCTGCACTGGTCGTCCAAGGACCTGTACGAATACTGCGAAGCCAACGGCCTGCCCAACAACTTCGACTACGTGGACCCGACCAAGGGCGAGGACAACCGCGAATGCGGCTTGCACCTGTCGCACTGAACGATCGATCTCCGCCTCCAGGACCCATCCGATGAACGCCCGTACCGAAGCCGACCTGCTGCAGCCGCCCATGCATTCACCCGCGAACCTGTCCAACACGCACCTCGACGCGCTGGAAGAAGAAACCATTTTCATCCTGCGCGAAGTGGCTGCCGCCTTCGAGCGCCCCACCCTGCTGTTCTCGGGCGGCAAGGATTCGCTGGTGCTGCTCAAGTGCGCCGAGAAGGCCTTCGGCGTCGGCCGCATTCCCTCCCCACTGCTGATGATCGACACGGGCCACAACTTCCCCGAAGTGACGGCCTACCGCGACCAGCGCGCCAAGGAACTGGGCGCCGAACTCATCGTGCGCAGCGTCGAAGACTCGATGAAGCGCGGCACCGTGCGCCTGGCCCATCCCGGCGAATCGCGCAACGCACACCAGTCGGTGACGCTGCTCGAGGCGATCGAAGAATTCCGCTTCGACGCGCTGATCGGTGGCGCCCGCCGCGACGAAGAAAAGGCCCGCGCCAAGGAGCGCATCTTTTCGCACCGCGACGCCTTCGGCCAGTGGCAACCCAAGGACCAGCGCCCCGAACTGTGGACGCTGTTCAACACGCGCCTGGCCCCCGGCGAGCACTTCCGCGTGTTCCCGATCTCCAACTGGACAGAGCTCGACGTGTGGCAATACATCGAGCGCGAGAACGTCGGCCTGCCGTCGATCTACTACACGCACAAGCGTGAAGTGGTCGAGCGCCGCGGCCTGCTGGTACCCGTGACCGAACTCACGCCGCCGCGCGACGGCGAAACCGTGCAGGTGCGCGACGTGCGCTTTCGCACCGTGGGCGACATCACCACCACCTGCCCGGTCGAGAGCCTGGCCGCAGGCGCGGGCGACGTGGTGATCGAGACGCTGTCGGTCGATGTCAGCGAGCGCGGCGCCACACGCATGGACGACATGACTTCGGAAGCTTCGATGGAGAAGCGCAAGAAAGACGGGTATTTCTGATGAGCACGACGACGGCAACCCTCGACAACACCGCCCTGCACGGCGACACCGGCACCGCCCTGCGCTTCATCACCTGCGGCTCGGTCGATGACGGCAAGAGCACGCTCATCGGCCGCCTGCTGGTCGACAGCAAGACCGTGCTGCAAGACCAGCTCGCTGGCGTACAGCGCGGCGGCGAGACCGACCTGGCCCTGCTGACCGACGGCCTCTCGGCCGAGCGCGAGCAAGGCATCACGATCGACGTGGCGTATCGCTACTTCTCGACCGCCAAGCGCAAGTTCATCATCGGCGACGCGCCGGGCCACGAGCAGTACACGCGCAACATGGTCACGGCCGTCTCGGCCGCCGACGCGGCCGTGGTGCTGGTCGATGCCACCAAGCTGGCCTGGGCCGCCGAGGTCGAAGACGGCACCGTGGTCAAGCGCGAGCTGCTGCCGCAGACGCGCCGCCACACGCTGCTGGCCCACCTGCTGCGCGTGCAGTCGATCGTGTTCGCGGTCAACAAGCTCGACGCCATCGACGACGCCGCCCTCGCCTTCGAGCGCATCTCGACCGCGCTGAACGCCTTTGCCGAAGCGGCCGGCGTGAAGGTCGCGGCCATCGTGCCGATCTCCGCCCTCAAGGGCTGGAACGTGGCCACGCGCCATGGCGACTGGGTCGACTACGAAGGCCCGAGCCTGCTCGAACTGCTCGAAGACCTGCCCGTGACCGCCCAGGACGAAGCCGTGCCCTTCGCTTTCCCGGTGCAGTGGGTCGAGAAGTTCTCGGCCTCGGCCGACACCTCGCAAGGCCGCCGCGTGTTCTGGGGCCGCGTCGCCTCGGGCCATGTGGAGCCCGGCCAGCGCGTCACGGTGCTGCCCAGCAACCAGAGCGCCACCGTGGCCCAGGTGCTGAGCCACACGCGCCAGCCGAAGACCGTGCATGCAGGCCACAGCGCCGGCATCGTGCTCGACCGCGAACTCGACGTGTCGCGCGGCGACTGGCTGTTGGCGCCCGAGGCCTTCGAGCCCGTGCGCGAGATCACCGCCACCGTGGCCTGGCTCGATGACGAGCCGCTGGTCGCGGGCCGCGTGTACTGGGCGCTGCAGGGCCACCGCTGGGTCAAGGCCAAGGTGGCGCGCATCGTCGATCGTGTCAACATCACCACCCTCGAATCCGAGCCGGCGACCCAGCTGGAAGCCAATGCCATCGGCGATGTGGTGCTCGCGCTGCAGCAGCCGCTGGCCGTGCTGCCCTTCGCCCAATCGCGCGCGCTGGGGTCGCTGGTGCTGGTCGATACGGCCTCCCATCGCACCTGCGCCGCCGTGCTCGTGCAGACGCCCGCCGCAAAGGCCTAAAATCTAGGGTTTTCCAGCCCCTTCTCCTGACGCTACAAGACAAATGACCCACGTCGTCTCCGAAGCCTGCATCCGTTGCAAATACACCGACTGCGTGGACGTTTGTCCCGTCGACTGTTTCCGCGAAGGTCCCAACATGCTGGTGATCGACCCGGACGAATGCATCGACTGTGCCGTCTGCATCCCCGAATGCCCCGTCAATGCGATCTACGCCGAGGAAGACCTACCGGCCGACCAGCTCGCCTTCATCAAGCTGAACGCCGAGCTGGCCCTGGCCGACGGGTGGAAGAGCATCACCAAGCGCAAGCCCGCCCTGCCCGAAGCTGAAGAGTGGAAGGACAAGACCGGCAAGATCTCGGAGCTCGTGCGCTGAGCCAGGCGCCCGCACCGATCGAGACCGACGCGCTGATCATCGGCGCCGGTCCGGTCGGCCTGTTCCAGGCCTTCCAGCTGGGCCTGCTCGAGATTTCCTGCCACATCGTCGATGCGCTGCCCGCCGCGGGCGGCCAGTGCGTGGCGCTGTACGGCCACAAGCCGATCTACGACATTCCCGGCACCCCGGTCACCAGCGGGCGCGATCTGGCGCAGTCGCTGTTGCAGCAGGTGGCGCCGTTCAAGCCGCAATTCCACTTCGGCGAGCAGGTTTCTACCCTGGCCCGCCAGGACGACGACCGCCTGCTGCTGACCACCTCGGCCGGCACAGCCTTCCTCGCGAAGACCGTGTTCATCGCGGCGGGTGTCGGCGCCTTCGTGCCCAAGCGCATCGCGGTCGACGGCATCGCCCACTTCGAAGGTTCGGCGCTGTTCTATCACCCCGATTCGCTCGACCGCTTCGCCGGCCAGACGGTCGTGGTCAACGGCGGCGACGACATCGCACTGGAAACCGCCATCGCCCTCACGGCCCTGGCCAGGCAGGTCACGCTGGTCCACCGCCGCGACGGCTTCCAGGCCGACGAGGCGAACGTGGCCGCCATGCGCGCCCTCGTGGCCGACGGCAAGCTGGCCTTCCGGGTCGGCCAGCCGAGCGCCTTCGACGGCAAGCAACTGCAGATCACCACGCCCGACGCCACCACGGTCGACCTGCCGCTCGACGCGCTGGTCGCCTGCCTGGGCATTTCGCCGCGCCTGGGGCCCATCGCCGATTGGGGCCTGGAGCTGGAGCGCAAGCAGGTGCCGGTGGACACCGAGAAGTACGAAACCCGCGAGCCCGGTGTGTTCGCCGTGGGCGACATCAACACCTACCCGGGCAAGAAGAAGCTCATCGTCTGCGGCTTCCACGAGGCCACGCTGGCGGCTTGGGGCGCCGCGGCGCGGGTGTTCCCCGGCAAGGCGATCCCGCTGCAGTACACGACCACCAGCACGCGGCTGCACGAGCTGCTGGGCGTGGCTGGCTCTACGCCAGTGACCCCGCGCTGAGCAGCGCCCGGTAGGCGTCGATGAAGCTGCCCACGGCGGCGACGTAGCGCTCGATATCCTGCGCCGACAACGGCAGCGAGAGCACGACGAATCCGCGCGGCGAGGTGTAGATCCCCTCACTCAGCAGGTGGAAGAACAGCAGCTGCCGCAAGCGCCCATCCACCGCCGCCAGGTCGGCCACGCGCCGCACCTCGCCCCGCAGGAAATGCGCGTTCATGAGCGAGCCCACGCCGGTGAACTGCATCGCGACGCCTTCGCGTTCGCAGA
The DNA here is from genome assembly GCF_001426505.1 of Variovorax sp. Root473. Taxonomy (GTDB): domain Bacteria; phylum Pseudomonadota; class Gammaproteobacteria; order Burkholderiales; family Burkholderiaceae_C; genus Variovorax. The sequence continues at coordinate 1,198,111 of NZ_LMEV01000017.1, read as the reverse complement.
GTGCGTTGAGCCCTGACCGCATCGCCTCGCCACGCTCGGCCAGCGCGCTCGCCGCCTCGGGCGTGAACAGCTGCGTGAGGCCCGCATAGCCGGCCGCCATCGTCATCACGTTGTTGTTGAAGGTGCCCGAATGCGCGAGCGCCCCGGTGCGCGGATCGAACTGCGCCATCACGTCCGCCCGCCCGCCGAAAGCGCCGAAGGACATGCCGCCGCCGATGTACTTGCCCAGCGTCGTGAGGTCGGCGCGAATGCCCAGGCCGTTTGCAAGGCCATGCGGCCCGAGCCGCGAGGTCATCACCTCGTCGAAGACCAGCAGCGCGCCGACCCGCGTGGCGCCGTCGCGCAGCGCCTGCAGGAACTCGCGCCCACCCGGAATGCAGCCACTCGCGCCCTGCATCGGCTCGACCAGGATGGCGGCGATGTCCGCGCCGTGCGCGTCGATCTGCACGCGCGCCGTATCGGCGTCGTTGTACGGCAGCACGAGGAAATCGAAGGGCACGGTCGTCGGCGACGGCTGGTCGCCGAAGCCGAGCACGCCCCCGTGGTAGCCGCCCGAGAACACGACGATCTTTCGCCGCCCCGTGAAACGCAGCGCGGCCGTCAGCGCCATCAGGTTCGCCTCGGTGCCCGAGTTGGTGAAGCGCAGCTGCTCGACCTGCGGAAAGCGCTCGCAGATCGTCTGCGCGAGCCGGCCTTCGAGCAGGTTGTGGCCCGTGAGGTTGATGCCGCCCTGCATCGCCTCGATGACGGCCTCGCGGATCTCGGGCGCCGAGTGGCCGTAGACGCCGGCCGTGTACTCGGCGATGAAATCGGTGTAGCGGTGGCCGTCCGCGTCCCAGAGCGACGCGCCCTCGCCTTTGGCGATGGTGAGCGGGAACGGCGCATAGAACAGCACCGAGCGGCTGTTGGCGCCGGGCATGTAGCGCGTCTGTGCCTCGAAACGGCTGCGGCTCTCGGGGTTGGCGTCGGTGAAACGCTGATGGGCGTCGGCAAGGGCACGGTCGACGGGATCGGCTGGAGTCGTCATGGAAGACATCCTTTCATGGGAAGCGTGCCGGGAGCGCCCGACTCGGTGCCTGGATTTTCGCCGCGGCCTGCCGACAGCAGGTAGACGGGCTCAGGCCGGGTCGAGCAGCTCGTAGAGCACCATCCGCGTCTGCCGCCCGCGCAGCTCCACCTGCTCTTCGATGCGCCGCGTGGCCAGCCGCCCGCCCAACCCTTCGAAGGTGGTCTCGGACATCAGCGTGCGCGTGCCCAGTTGCTTGTTGGTGCCCTCGATGCGGCTGGCCGCGTTGATCACGTCGCCCAGCGCCGTGTATGACAGGCGGTCGCTCGAACCGAGCACCCCGGCGATCACGACGCCGGTGTGCATGCCGATGCGCGTGCGAAAGGGCTGCAGGCCCTCGGCCTGCCAGCGGCGGTTGAGCTCGGTCATTTCGGCGTGCAGTTCGAGCGAGGCCACGCAGGCGCGGTGCTCCGCATCCGGCAGGTCGCTGGGCGCGCCCCACAGCACCATGATGCCGTCGCCCATGAACTTGTCGATCACGCCACCGTGGCGCGCAAACACGCGGGTGGCGAGGTTGAAGTAGTCGGTCAGCTGCCGCATCAGCACGTCGGCCGGCATCGATTCCGCGATGGCCGTGAAGCCCTCCACGTCGGTGAACATCGCGGTGACGCGGCGCGGCGACCCGTTGGGTTCGAGTGCATGCCCCTCGGCGATGAGCTGGCGGATCATGTCCACCGGCACGAACTTGCGAAAGGCTCGCAGGCTGCGCGCGGAATCGTCCAGCGCCTGGTTCAGGTGCTGGATCTCAAGCACGCGGCTCGACTCGCGCGGCAGGTCGTCGAGCTCCAGCCGTCCGATGCGCCGCGCCGTGCGCGAGAGGTTTTCGATGGGCGCGGTCACCAGCTTCGACAGCCGCAACGAAATGAAGAGCGCGATCGCCAGGAACGCCAGCACCAGCAGCAGCGACCACAGCACGTTGCGATGCAGCGCGCCCAGCAGCGCCTCTTCGGGCTCCCAGCTGACCAGATGCCAGTCGGTGGCCGCAATGCGCGAGGTCTGCACCTTGTAATGCTGGCCTTCGTGCACCAGCCCGAAGGCCATGTCCTCGGTCCAGCCGCGGCTGCCGTTGGCCAGCATGTGGGCGTGCAGCGCGCCGAGCACGCCGTCGTCGGGGTTCTCGAGCACGCGCACGGAATGCGGCTGGTCGCTGCGTGCGATCACGTGGTGGTCGGCACTCAGCAGCGCGCTGTGGCCGTGGCCCGTGCCGCCGAACAGGCGCACGAGGTTGGAGAGGTGCCCGAGCGACACGCTCGCGACCGCCACCAACGTCTGCGTGGCGCCCTCCTCGTCCTGCCGCCGGCTCGGCCGCGCATGGCTCACGCCGAGCTCCTTCATCGAGGGCAGCACGAAGGGCGCGGTCCACACGGCGCGCTGCGCCTTCTCGGCCTGCGTGAACCAGTCCTGGTGCACCGGGTCGTCCTCGCTGCGGAAGGCCTCGATGCGCGTCGTCTCGTAGCGCCGCCGCGGGTCTTCGTCGCCGTCGCTGTCGGGCGGCGACTTGTACTCCCAGGTCTCGGTGGTGGTGCGACCTTCGCGCAGCACCTGCCGCACCACCGACACGGGGTGGCGCATGGCCATCAGGAAATGGCCGTCGTCGCTGCCCACGCCAATGCTGTCGAGCTCGGACGTCTGCTCCAGCGCGGCCCAGAGCAGCTCGGCGGTCTGCTCGCCGTCATGGCCGGCCGGGTGCAGATCGGGCGTGTGGGCGATGGCGCGCACCAGGCCCTCGGTCTTGGAGAGGAAGGCGAGGATGTTGTCTTCGACCCGGTCATGGTTGACCTTGTGTGCCGACTCGCCGACCTTCGACACCAGCTTCTCCGCACCCCAGTAGCCGAAGGCGACCAGCAGCAACGACTGCAGCAGCGCGACCGCGCAGATGATGGTGCCGACGTCGACGCGGAAGCGCCGCAGGCGGATGTGCGGCGCGTTCGCGGGTGGCGCCGGTGCCGGGCCCGGGTGCTTGAAATCGTCTGCCATGTGTCGTGGTTCCCCCGGGGCATTTGAAACCGCCCTCGCGACGCGGATTTTCGTGCGTCTGTGGCGTTCTGCCGCGCAGGGATAAAATCCGCCCGCGCCGCAGTTCGCTGAGGCGCATCGCTAGGGGTGTCGAACCGGATTTTCCGGGGCTGACTGAGAGAGTCCCTTTGAACCTGACTGAGGTAATCCTCGCGCAGGGAAGCTGGTCCGGTGGCCTGTCGCGTTGTCTCGCGCGACGGCTGCGCCACTGGAGCCTCGCCCACCTGCCAAACCTTTTGCACTGGAGCAAAACGGATGGCACACGACCACGACAACGACAGTTCCGCTTCCGGCAACGAAGCGCTCACGCCCCTGCCCGCCTCCCGGCGCGTCTTCGGCTGGCACGACCACGCCTCGCTGTGGTTCAGCCTCGGCGTGGGGCTGCTGGTGATGCAGATCGGCGCCTACCTGGTGCCGGCCGTGGGCACGCGCGACGCGGCGCTGGCGATCGTGCTGGGCTCGCTGCTCGGCGCCGGGCTGCTGGCCTGGACCGCGCGGCTGGGCTGCGAAACCGGGCTGGCCAGCGCCGGCCTGATGCACGCCACCTACGGCAGCGCCTTCGCGCGGCTGCCGGTGCTGCTCAACATCGTGCAGCTGGTGGGCTGGACCACCTTCGAACTGGTGATCATGCGCGAGGGCACGCAGGCCATCGGGCAGCAGGCCTTCGGCCCCGCGCTGGGCACGGCCTGGGGCGGCGTGCTGACCACGCTGCTGTGGGGTGCGGTGCTGCTGGCGCTGCTGGCCGGCTCGATGGTGAAGCTGGTGCGCCGCTTCGTGAGCCGCTTCGGCCTGCCGCTGGTGGTGCTGTCGCTGCTGTGGCTCAGCTGGCAGTTCGCGACGCAGCTGCACGCCAAGGGCCTGGACGCCTTCTGGGCTCGGCCGGGCGACGGCAGCATGGGCATGTTCAGCGCGCTCGACCTGGTGATCGCGATGCCGGTGTCGTGGCTGCCGCTGGTGGCCGACTACGCGCGGCACGGCAAACGCAGCACGGGCGGTGGATTGGGCAGCGCGTTCAGCGGCACCTGGATCGGCTACGCACTGGCCAACATCTGGTGCTACGCGCTCGGCGTGATGGTGGTGAGCGTGGCCGAGCCGGGCACCAGCCTCGTCACGGCGCTGCTGCTGGCACAGGGCGGTCTGGTGGCGTTGGGCCTGATCCTCATCGACGAACTCGACAACGCCTATGGCGACGTGTACTCGGGCTCGGTGTCCACGCACAGCCTGCTGCCGGGTTGGAGCGTGAAGCGCTGGGGCCTGCTGCTGGCGGTGCTGTGCATCGGCCTGGCGCTGGTGCTGCCGATGCACACGCTCGAACCCTTCCTGTTGCTGCTCAGCTCGGTGTTCGTGCCGCTGTACGGCGTGATCCTGGGGCGCCTGGGCAACGGGAACACGGTCACGGCGGGCGGCACGCGCACCATCGACTGGGGCGCCGCGCTGATCTGGCTCGCGGGCATCGCGGCCTACCACGCGCTGGCCAAGTGGGCGCCGCAGTTCGGCTCGGCGCTGCCGACGCTGGCGGCGACTTTCGTGCTGGCGTGGATCAGCCGGCCGACAGCGGCAGCCGATGGGTCGGCACTGGCGCAAAGCCGTGGTTGAGCGGACCGTGGCCCGCACCGACCTGCACATTCGCACCGGCGCTCATCGCGCCGAGGATGTACGTGCGTGCGCGCTCGACCGCCTCGGGCAGCGCCAGGCCCAGCGCCAGGTGCGCGGCGATGGCCGACGAGAGCGTGCAGCCGGTGCCGTGCAGGTTACGGCTGGCGATGCGCTGCGACGCGAGCCGCTTGCGCGCGCCGTTGCGCTCCAGCAGCACGTCGACCACCTCGTCGCCCGGCAGGTGGCCTCCCTTGAGCAGCACGGCCTTCGCGCCGAGCGCGAGCAATTCGTCCGCCGCACCGTCGAGCGCGTCGATGCCGCCGATGGCATGGCCGACCAGCAAGGCGGCTTCGTCGAGGTTGGGCGTGACCACCACGGCGCGCGGGAACAACTCGCGCACCAGCACCTGCACCGTCTCGGCCGCGATCAGGCGGTCGCCGCTGGTGGCGATCATCACGGGGTCGAGCACCACGTTCTTCAGCTGGTAGCGGTCGATGGCCCAGGCCACCACCTCGACCACCTCGGGCGCGTGCAGCATGCCGAGCTTGACGGCGTCGACGCCGATGTCTTCGACCACGGCCTGGATCTGCGCCTTCAGGAAATCGGGCGGCACGCCGTGGATGCCCGTGACGCCCACCGTGTTCTGCGCGGTGAGCGCGGTGATGGCCGTCATGCCGTAGCAGCCGAGCGCCGCGAAGGTCTTGAGGTCGGCCTGGATGCCGGCGCCGCCGCCGCTGTCCGAGCCGGCGATGGAGAGCACGCGTGCGTAGCGTTGGGTGGGTGCGGGGGTCATGTCGAAAATTATCGGCGAGCCGATGGAGGTGCTGCATGAGCGCTTTGCAACCCCTGCCTTTCGGCTCGGCGGCGATCCTCGGCGCGGGCCTGATGGGCCGCCTGCTCGCGGTCGAGCTGACGCGCGCCGGCTGCCGCGTCGACCTGTACGAAGCCGGCAGTCCCGAGGCCGAAGGCGCGGCCGCGCGCGTGGCCGCGGCCATGCTCGCGCCATTGGCCGAATCGGCCGTGGCGCCGGTGTCGGTCGTGCGCATGGGCCAGCACGCGCTGTCGCGCTGGCCCGAGTTGCTGGCGCCGCTGGCGCAGCCCGTGTTCTTCCAGCGCGAAGGCACGCTGGTGCTGTGGCACCGGCAGGACGCCGCCGAGGCCACGCGGCTCGCCGGCGTGCTGGCGCGCACCGGCGCGCAGGTGCCCGAGCTGGCGCCGATGCAGGCGCTCGACACCCCCGCCGCCATCGCCACGCTGGAGCCCTCGCTGGGCACGCGCTTCGCCCGCGGCCTGTACCTGCCTGGCGAAGGCCAGCTCGACAACCGCGCGCTGCTGGCGTCGCTGCGCACCACGCTCGAGGCCGATGCACGCGTGACGCTGCACTGGCAGTCGCCGCGTGCGCCTACCGATTTTTCGCCCGGCACGGCAGGCCAGCCCGACTGGGTGATCGATTGCCGAGGCCTCGGCGCCAAGCCGCAATGGACCACACTGCGCGGCGTGCGCGGCGAAGTGATCCGCGTGCATGCGCCCGAGGTCACGCTGCAGCGCCCCACGCGACTCGTGCACCCGCGCTACCCGCTGTACATCGCGCCGAAGCCCGACCACCTGTTCGTGATCGGCGCGACCGAGATCGAATCGGACGACATGTCGCCCGCCAGCGTGCGTTCGACGCTCGAACTGCTGAGCGCGGCCTACGCGGTGCACAGCGGTTTCGCCGAGGCGCGCATCGTCGAGATCGCGACGCAATGCCGGCCCACGCTGCCCGACAACCTGCCGGCCATTCGCCAGCCGCAGCCGCGCGTGCTGCAGATCAACGGCCTGTACCGCCACGGTTTCATGATCGCGCCCGCGCTGCTCGATGCGGCGATGGAACTGCTGGTGCATGGCCGCTCCACGCTCGCGCAAGGCTTCGGCATGGACGGACCCGACGCATGACGACAACCTTTGCAACGATGAACCTCCTGATCAACGACAAGCCCTGCACGCTGCCCGACGGCGCGCTGCTCGCCGACGCACTCGCCGTGCTGCAAGCGGTGCCGCCTTTCGCGGTGGCGGTGAATCGCGAGTTCGTGCCGCGCTCGGCCTATGCCACGCACGCGCTGCATGCGGACGACCGCGTCGAAGTGATCCGCCCGGTGACCGGCGGTTGAACGAACGCACCAGAGACAAGACGATGGAGACGACAACCATGATCAATCCCGACCCGCTGGTCCTCTACGGCCAGACCTTCCACAGCCGCCTGCTGCTGGGCACCGCGCGCTACCCCTCGCCCGACGTGCTCGAAGCCGCCGTGCAGCGCGCCCAACCCGCGATGCTGACCGCCTCGCTGCGCCGCCAGACCGCCAGCCAGGGCTCTGGCAACAGCGACCTCGGCAACGGCTTCTGGGAGCTGCTGCGCAAGCTGGCCGTGCCGGTGCTGCCCAACACCGCCGGCTGCCACAGCGTGCAGGAGGTGATCGCCACCGCGCAGATGGCGCGCGAGCTGTTCGACACGCCGTGGATCAAGCTCGAACTCATCGGCGACGACTACACGCTGCAGCCCGACACGCTGAACCTCGTCGATGCGGCGTCGCAGCTGATCCGCGACGGCTTCCACGTGCTGCCCTACTGCACCGAGGATCTCGTGCTGTGCCAGCGCCTCGTCGATGTCGGCTGCCAGGCCGTGATGCCCTGGGCCGCGCCCATCGGCACCGGACGCGGGCCGGTCAATCCGTATGCGCTGCGCCTGCTGCGCGAGCGGCTGCAGGTGCCGATGCTGGTCGACGCGGGCCTTGGCCTGCCTTCGCACGCCTGCCAGGTGATGGAGTGGGGCTACGACGGCGTGCTGCTCAACACCGCCGTCGCGCTCGCGCAGGAACCGGTCGCGATGGCCGGTGCCTTTGCCGATGCGGTGCAGGCTGGCCGCTCCGCGTATCGCGCAGGCGCCATGGCCGCGCAGGATGCTGCACAGCCCAGCACGCCCGTGCTCGGCACGCCCTTCTGGCACCACGCGCCATGAACGCCATCGACACATCCAACGCCCGCGCCGTGGCGCAAGCCATCGTCGCGGCCCACGGCCTGCGCTTCGGCGCCGCCACGTCCACGCCCGTGAGCGGCGCGCCGCGTTTTACCTCCGACGACGCCGTCTACCGCGGTGCCAAGCAGGCCTGCACCGCGCTCGGCTTCATCGAGATCGACGCCGAATGCCTCGCCCATGCATGGCGCGCGCAGACCGAACGGCTCGGTCAGTTCGACGCATCGGCATGGCCCGATGCGCCGGTCGATTTCGGCATGGGCCCGTTTCCGCCGACCGCGCGCGCCGACGCCTTCCCGCCCTGCCCCGAACGGCTCGGCCTCTACGCCGTGCTACCCGACGCGGCATGGGTCGGCCGCATGGCGCGCGCCGGCGTGCCGACGGTGCAGTTGCGCTTCAAGTCGGACGACGTCGCCGCCGTCGCGCGCGAAGTGCAGGCCGCCGTCGAAGCTGTGCGCGGCACGGGGGCGCTGCTGTTCATCAACGACCACTGGCAGGTCGCCATCGCAGCCGGCGCCTACGGCATCCACCTCGGGCAGGAAGACCTCGACGCGCTGTCGACAGAAGAATTGCAGCAACTGCGCGCCTCGGGCTTGCGGCTCGGCGTGAGCACCCATGGCTACGCCGAGATGGTGCGCGCCGACGCGGTGAGCCCGAGCTACATCGCGATGGGCGCCATCTACCCGACCACGCTCAAGCGGATGGCAACCGCGCCACAGGGCGTGGCGCGGCTCGCGGCCTACGCGCGCCTGTTGCGCGGCTACCCGCAGGTGGGCATCGGCGGCGTCGATGCCGTGCGGTTGCCCGACGTGCTCGCCACCGGCGTCGGCTCGGTCGCCGTGGTGCGCGCGCTCGTGGCCGCCGACGACCCCGAGGCCACGGCCGCGCAATGGATGGCGGCGATGCAGGCCGCCCCGGTTTCCCCTGAACGCACAGAATGAACGCTCGACTTTTCTCGCACTCCCCGCTTTCGCGCGCGCTTGCCGCCGCCCTTCTCACTTTCGGTGCTTGCGGCGCGCATGCGCAATCGCAGGCCTTGCCCGAGGTCACCGTGAACGACGGCGCCGCCGCGCCACAGGCCGACATCAGCGGCTTCGGCGACGTGCCGCTGCGCGAGCTGCCGCTGTCGGCCACCATCATCGACAGCCAGCAACTGCGCAGCAGCGGCGCGCGCCGCCTCGCCGACCTGACGCAGTTCGACGCCTCGGTCACCGACGCCTACAACTCGGCCGGCTACTGGGACTACCTCACGGTGCGCGGCTTCGTGCTGGACAACCGCTTCAACTACCGGCGCGAAGGCCTGCCGATCAGCGCCGAGACCGCGATTCCGCTCGACAACAAGGAGCGCATCGAGATCCTGCGCGGCACCAGCGGCATCCAGGCCGGCACCAGTGCGCCGGGCGGGCTCGTCAACTACGTGGTCAAGCGGCCGACCGAGCAGGACCTGCGCACCATCCGCCTCGAAACCACGAGCCGCGGCAGCGTGCTCAGCGCGCTCGACTTCGGCGGCCGCTTCGGCGAGAACCGCCAGTTCGGCTACCGGCTCAACATGGCCGGCGAGAAGCTCAACCCCCTCACGCACAACCTCGACGGCAGTCGCCGCCTCTTCTCGCTCGCGGCCGACTGGCGCATCACGCGCGATTCGGTGCTCGAGTTCGAAGTCGAACAAAGCCACAAGCAGCAGCCAAGCCAGAACGGCTTCAGCCTGCTCGGCAACACCCTGCCCAGGCCCGTCGACCCGCGCATCAACCTCAACAACCAGCCGTGGTCACAGCCCTCGGTGTTCAAGGCGCTGACCGGCACCGTGCGCTTCTCGCAGGCGCTGAACGCCGACTGGCGCTGGAGTGCGCAGATCGGCCAGCAGCGCCTGAAGACCGACGACCGGCTGGCCTACGCCTTCGGTTGTGGCGCCGAAGGCAACTACGACCGCTACTGCTCCGACGGCACCTTCGACGTGTACGACTTCCGCAGCGAGAACGAGCGCCGCACGCAGACCGCGGGCAGCCTGAGCCTCAAGGGCAACGTGATGACGGGCAGCGTGCGGCACGAGCTGGGCTTTGGCCTGCTGCAAAGCCGTGTGCGCAACCGCTTCCAGGACCAGGCCTACAACTACGTCGGCACCGGCAACATCTGGGCGACTGCGATGACGCCGGCCGACCCGCGACTGACCGACGCCAACACCAACCGCAACGAGCGCTCGACCGAGCTGTCGGTGCAGGACGCGATCCGCTGGAACGACCGCTTCACGACCTGGATTGGCGCGCGGCACACGCGGCTGTCGCGCGACAGCCTCCGCACCGACGGCTCGCGCCCCACCGGCTACAGCGACAGCATCACCACGCCGTGGATCGCGGCCAGTTACACGATCCAGCCCGGGCTGCTCGCCTACGCGAGCTGGGGCAAGGGGGTCGAATCGCAGGTCGTACCCAACAAGAGCTCGCAGTACGCGAACGCCGGCGAGGCGCTGCCCGCGCTGCAGTCGCGCCAGTGGGAGCTCGGCCTGAAGGGTGGCGACGCCGCATTCAACTGGCAGGTCGCGTGGTTCGACATCTCGCGCCCGATGACCAACCTCGACCTGTGCGGCGAGTTCTGCACGGTGCGCAACGACGGCCGTGCGGTGCATCGCGGCCTCGAAGCCGGCGCGCAATGGACGGGCGGTCCCTGGCGCCTGGGCGGCAGCGTGGCGCTCATCGACGCCAAGCGCCGCGGCAGCACGACCGCGCCCGAACTCAACGGACAGGCGCCCACCAACGTGCCCAAGCAGGTGCTGCGCGCGCAGGCTGGCTACCGCTTCGCGTCCGTGCCAGGCCTCGAGCTGGCAGGACAGCTGTCGTACGAAGGCCGCCGAAACGTGCTGCCCGACGGCTCCATCCGGCTCCCGTCGTGGACGCGCCTCGATGCAGTGCTGCGCTACGACGCCAGGCTGGCCGGCATGGCCACAACCTGGACGCTGGCCGTCGACAACCTGTTCGACCGCCGCTACTGGAAAGAGTCGCCCTACCAGTTCAGCCACGTCTACCTGTTCCCGGGCGCGCCGCGCACGCTGCGCCTGGGCGTAAGCATTGCCATGTGAGCGCGGTGCTTTTGTCTTCGTTGCGGATTCGTCGCCACGAATTCGTTGCGCCCGCGCCTCGATGCTGCTCGGAGTTTTTGAAAGCCCAAAAACCACGCTATAATCTAAGGCNAGTTGGTAGAGCGCCGGACTGTTAATCCGTAGGTCCCTGGTTCGAGCCCAGGTCGAGGAGCCAGAACAAAGCCGCAAGGCCTCTGAATGGCCCGCTACTCACAAGGTAGCGGGCCTTTTCATTTGTGAGACGACAGTCGAGCGAAGATGCGAACAAAGCGATGGAAAGAAATCGCCCCTTGCACTTCGATTGTCAAAAATTGAGGGTCGGCGTTCAGAACGGCGATTCCATTGAATATAATTGAAGGCTTGANNAGTTGGTAGAGCGCCGGACTGTTAATCCGTAGGTCCCTGGTTCGAGCCCAGGTCGAGGAGCCACCATTTGTTGAAGGCCCGTTACTCACAAGGTAACGGGCCTTTTTGCTTTCCGCACCACCACTCGACCGTCGGTTTGCGGCACGCGGGCCTGTCCGACACGGGCGCCGTGCGCTGCGTGCAAAACTCTCTCTTGGCTAACAACTTCCGCGGCCCCGCTCAGGACAACCCCGTGCACGCGATCCGCCGGTCGGGCGTTGTTCGGGTTCAGTCATCCATAACAACCAAGGGCATCACGATGAAACTCACAAAAATTCTTCTGGCCGCCGCCGTGGCTGCCGCCACCTTGCCCGCCGTGGCGCAGGTGTCCGTCAACATCCATGTGCCGGGCCTGATCCAGGTCGCGCCGCCCGCGCCGCGCTACGAGCCCGTACCCCGCCCACGCAGCGGCCAGGTCTGGGTGCCCGGCCATTGGCAGTGGAACGACCGCGCCTACGCATGGCGCCCTGGTTACTACGTGGCCGCCCGCCCCGACTATGCGTACGCCCCGGGCGGCTGGGTGCGCGCCGATGGCGGCTGGCGCTGGCGCGAAGGCAATTGGCGCCGCGCCGAGCGCCGTGAGGCACGTCGCCATGATCGCGACCACGACCGCTACGACCACGACGACGATCACCGTGGCGGCGGTCACTGCCCGCCCGGCCAAGCCAAGAAGGGCCGCTGCTGATCGACTGGGCATCGTGTCTCCCCCGAAGCGCCCGGCGCCCGTACCGCCGGGCGCGAGTTGCCCGCAGAAGATTCAGCCTCGCGACTCGTGGCGGAAACCTATCGACCTCTAAGGCCATGCTCGGCAAATCTGGCCAGCGCCGCCTACACTCGCGCCTCATGACCTCCTTTCCGCCGCGTCTACACCCTGCACGCCCAGCCCTGCCCATGGCAGCGGACGGTCGCCGCGTGGGCGTCATCGCGGCGGCCACGTCGGTCCTCCGACGCACGTCCGCACATTCCTGAGCCCGGCGGTCCGCTACCTTCTTCTTGATGCGCACACCTTGACCGCCGGGCACCACACCGCGCGGTAGCGACCCCCTCAGTTCGAAGGCGGGTTGCGTTCATCTGGAGTGCTTCATGCTTTCAACCGTTCACGGGGAGCGCACGCTCACCGAACTCGATTACGTCCGTCTCAACAAATTCGCGGACGGGCCGCTCCCTGCGGCCCTCGCCGATCTGCTCGACACAGCCGACATCCTTCCTTCACGGGAAATACCCTCGGACATCGTCACGATGTACACGCAGGTGGAAGTGGAAGACCTGCCTGGCGGACCGCGGCACAAGATCGTGATCTGCTATCCCGCCGATGCGCAGCCAACCACAGGGTTCATCTCCGTGTTCTCGCCCGTTGGCATCGGCCTGCTCGGCCAGAAGACAGGCGCGGTCGCACGCTGGAGGACGCCCGGCGGCGGTGAACACAGCACGCGCGTGATCGCCGTGCTGTTCCAGCCGGAAGCCAGCGGCGACTACACGACCTGAACCTTCGCCGGCTCAGGCCGTCATGGCCGACGGTCAGTGCTGCATCACGCCGACGCCGCCACGGCCCCGGTCCTTTGCACTGTCGAGGGTTGCGCTGACGGCGCTGGTGTTGACCGCCAGCGCCACCAGCACCGCACCGACGAAGGAAGGGTCGGCGCTGCCGCTGTAGCCCGACGCCCCGGCAATGGACAGGGCTTGCGCGACCTGCTGCGTGGTCAACTCCACCGCGGCTTCTCCCACGAGGTTTCTCTTCTTTGTGGCCATCAAAAAACTCCTGCAAATGAAGATGAGACTGTAAACACAGCCTCCGCAGGCGTCACGAATGCTCCTGTCTGCATGACTTTCGACACTGGCGACCGTGTCGGGGCACCCGTATCGTCGCGCGGGCGCGGTGCCTGCCGGTGGGTCGGGCGCCACATTGTTTTCACTTGACGGACAGGGACATGCCTTTTTCCAAACTCTCTCTCGCCAGCGCACTCGCGGGCCTGCTCGTGCTTTCCGGTTGCCAGACCATGGACATGCAGATGGGCGCACCGTCGGCCAAGACCACGGCCACGGGCAGCGCCGCCGGCGGCGCCACGGCGGGCGAAAGCAGCCAGCTCGAACGCTGCGACTCTCCGCTGGGCACGGTCTCCCTCATCGAGAACGTCAACGCCGGCTGGTACACCATCCTCACGGGCGAATACCGCCTGCCGCCTACTGCAAATCTGTTGCGCTTGCTGGTGCAGCAATCGAACTGCTTCATCGTGGTCGAGCGCGGCGCAGCCGGCATGAACGCGATGACGCGTGAACGCGCGCTGATGCAGTCGGGCGAGATGCGTGGCGGCAGCAATTTCGGCCGCGGCCAGATGGTGGCGTCCGACTACGGCCTGTCGCCCGAGATCGTGTTCAGCAACAACGACGCCGGTGGCCTCGGCGGTGCGCTCGGCGGTCTCGTGGGCGGCGGCCGTGGCCGCGCCATCGCGGCCGTGGGCGCCAGCCTGCAGACCAAGGAAGCCAGCGCGCTGCTGACGCTCATCGACAACCGCTCGGGCGTGCAGGTCGCGGCCTCGGAAGGCAGCGCCTCCAAGACCGACTTCGCGGGCTTCGGCGGCCTCGGTGGCCGCAGCGGCGCGGGCGGCATCGGCGGCTACACCAACACCGCACAGGGCAAGGTGATCGCGGCGGCCTTCATGGATGCGTTCAACCAGATGGTCCGTTCGCTGCGCAACTACAAGGCGCAAACGGTGCGTGGCCAAGGCCTGGGCGGCGGTGGCCGCCTGGGCGTGGACGGCGGTGCTGCACCGTCGCAGACCTCGGCGCCGGCAGCCCGCAAGCGCCGCAAATAAGCAGGCGCACGGAGGCTGTTCAGGCGGTCTCCTCGATCGCCTCCGTCAGGAACCGCACAAACGCCCTGCCCGCATCGGGCAGCGAGCGGCCTGCCAGTGTCTCGACCTCGAGATGGCGCTCATTCATCTCCCTGTCCTTCAGCGCAATCGCGACCAGCGCCCGGGTCTTGAGCAGCGTGCGAATCGACAGCGCCCCATAGAACGCGATGCTGCCGCCGCCCGCCGCCGCGAAGCTCACCAGCGCGTTCGCATGGTTGCTCGACATGGCCTGCACATACTGCAGGCCCTGCCGGCCGCAGCTGATGTCCAGCAGCTGCCGGATCGAGCTGCCCTCGGGCGGCAATCCCAGCGGATAGCCCACCACCTGGCGCAGCGACAACTGCCTCTGCGCCGCCAGCGGATGCCCCTTGGCCATCACCGCGAGGATCGGGCTGGGATGCCGCAGCTCGACCTTGATGCCGGCCTCGGGCAGCGCGCTCAGCGTCATGCCCACGTCCGCTTCGCCGTCGCGGATGCGGCGCGGGATGTCGGTCGGCGTGCTGACTTCCAGGTGAAAGCGGATGCCTTCGTACTTCTCGCGAAAGCGCGAGATCAGCGTCGGCAGGAAGTCGAAGGCGAAGCCCTCGGTACTCACCACGCGCACATGCCCGCTGCGCAGGCCGCGAAGGCCCGCGATGTCGCTCGCGACACGCTCGATGTCCTGCTGCGTCCGCTTGGCATGAGCGGCCAGCAGTTCGCCGGCCGCGTTGGGCACCATGCCGCGCGCGTGGCGGTCGAACAGCAGCGTGTCGAGTTCGCGTTCCAGGCGCGCCACCTGCCGGCTCACAGCAGAGGGCGCGACGTTGAGGCGAAGCGCCGCCTCCTTCACCGAACCGCTTTTCACGACCTCGAGAAAGTACCGGACGGCGGGCTCCTGCAGGGCTTGAAGTCGCATGATTTCCTCCGGGCCGGACGACGGCCAGTGCATTGCGTCGATTGCCTGTTTGGCAACGGACAATTCTAAACATTGCGCTTGTGGCAGTCGAAGTCCGCTCCTACGATGGAATTTCACAGGAGCCCATCCATGAAAAACCTCTTCGCATTGGCCAGCATCGCGCTGGCCGCCTGCCTCGGTCTTGCTTCGCTGACCGCCTCCGCGGCGGAGCCGGTTTTCCCGTTGCGGCCGGTCACGCTCGTGATTCCGTTTCCGCCCGGCGGCGCGACGGACGTGAACGGCCGGATCATCGGCCAGCGCCTCGCGAAAGAACTGGGCCAACCCGTCGTCATCGAGAACCGCGCCGGGGCGGGCACGATCATCGGCGCAAGCTACGTCTCCAAGGCGGCGCCCGACGGCTACACGCTGCTCGTGAGCTCGGGCACCACCTTCACCGTCAACCCCGCCATCCGCCCCAACCTGCCGTACGACCCGGTCAAGGGCTTCGAACCGATCGGCATCGCCGGGCGGCTCGCGCTCATCCTGCTGGCCAACAGCGAAGTGCCGGTGAAGACCGTCAAGCAGTTCGTGGACTACGTCAAGGCCTCGTCCGGCACATATTCCTACGCCTCCTACGGCACCGGCACGACCTCGCATTTCGCGGGCGAAACGATCCTGCATGCGGCCGGCCTGAAGATGACGCATGTGCCTTACAAGGGCAGCGCACCGGCCATGACGGACCTGATGGGCGGGCAGGTCGCGTTCAGCGTCGACACGGTGAGCGCGGCCATCCCCCAGCTCAAGAGCGGCAAGATCAAGGCCATCGCGGTGACGACGGCCAAGCGCTCCAGCCTGTTGCCCGACGTGCCCAGCCTGGCCGAGAGCGGCTATCCCGACATCGACATGGATTCCTGGCTGATCCTCGCCGCACCGCGCGGCCTGCCCGCCAATGCGAAGACCCGGCTCGAGAAGGCGCTCGCCGCGACCATGGCCGATCCGGACACGCGGGCCAAACTGAGCGCCCAGGGGCTGGAGCCGGTGTACAGCAATGCCGCGGCGGCCAGCGAGCTCATCAACCGGGAACTGCCTGTGATGCGCGCCATCGCCGCCCGCGCAAACATCACCGCCGATTGATCCATCGAACCTCGCAATGTCCACACCCAACGAACTTGTCGAACACTCCGCCGTCGAACTGCGCCGCCTCATCGGCAGCAAGGCGATCTCGCCCCTCGAACTGCTCGAGGCGTGCATCGCGCGCATCGCGCAGACGAATCCCTTCGTCAATGCGGTGACCGCAACCTGCTTCGACCGCGCGCGATCGGAAGCCACCGCCGCCGAGAATGCCGTGATGCAAGGCGAGCCGCTGGGCCTGCTGCACGGTCTCCCGCTGGGCGTGAAAGACCTGGAGCCGACCGAGGGCCTGCTCACCACCTGGGGATCGCCGATCTACCGCGACCACGTGCCGCAGGAAGACATCGAACTGGTCGCACGCCTTCGCAAGGCCGGTGCCATCGTGGCCGGCAAGACCAACGTGCCCGAAATGGGCGCAGGCGCCAATTCGCGCAACGAGGTCTGGGGGGCCACCGGCAACCCGTTCAATCCGAACCTGAATGCGGGCGGCTCCTCCGGCGGATCGGCCGCGGCCCTCGCCTGCGACATGCTGCCCGTGTGCACCGGCTCCGACACCGGCGGGTCGCTTCGCATTCCGGCCGCCAAGTGCGGCGTGGTGGGTTTTCGGCCCTCGCCGGGCATCGTGCCGAGCGTGCGAAAGCCACTGGGCTGGACGCCGATCTCGGTGGTCGGGCCGATGGGCCGCACGGTGGAAGACGCCTGCCTGCAACTCGCTGCCTCGGCCGGAATGAACGCGGGCGATCCGCTCAGCTATCCGCTGGACCCCTTGTCTTTTCTCAAGCCGATGGACATCGACCTCGGCGGGCTTCGCGTCGCGTGGACCGAAGACTTCGGCCTCTGCGCGGTGAGCGACAGCATCCGCGCCGCGATGCGCCGCAAGATCGGTTCGATGCGCTACCTGTTCCGCCATTGCGACGAAGTGCGCTTCGACCTGGGCGATGCGCACCGCTGCTTCGATGTACTGCGCGCCGAGGCCTTCGTGGCGGGCATGCACGCCGCCTACGAGCGCGACCCAGAGAGCCTCGGCCCCAACCCGCGCGCGAACTACGAGATGGGCGCGCGCATGAGCCTGCTGGACAGCGCCTGGGCGCAGGCCGAGCAGACGCGCCTCATCAAGCGCTTCCAGTCCACCTTCGCCGACTACGACCTCGTGCTCTCGCCGACCACGCCGGTCTCGCCCTTCCCGTGGACGCAGCCTTATGCGGACACCATCAACGGCGAGAAGCAGGCGAACTACTACCGCTGGTTGGCGCTGACCTATGTCGTCACCCTCACGACGCATCCTGCGATCACACTGCCGTGCGGCGTCGACCATGCGGGCATGCCGTTCGGACTGCAGGTGGTGGGCGGCTTCCGCGCCGACCGCCAGCTGCTAGGCGCGGCGCACGCGATGGAGAAGGCCTTCGCCGCCGAAGTGCAATTGCGCCGCCCGCGTCCCGACCTGTCGCTGCTGCGCCCTGCCGAGCCGGCGCTCACCTCGATCGTCCGGACGCCGCCGACGCCGTCCGGCGGCACGAGCGAGGCCACCATCACCACAGCCGTCTGACCCCATCGGCCGAGGGGCACAATCAACCTCCTCTGGAGGTGAACACGATGGATGGTCTGGAAGAGTCGGCGCAAGCAGCCAAGGGCAAGCTCGTTTATCCCTTTGCGGAGCTTCCGCAGCGCGGCAGGTCGATCGAGGTCGCAGCAGGCGTGCACTGGATCCGCATGCCGCTGCCCTACTCGCTCGACCATATCAACCTGTGGGCGCTGGACGACGGCGACGGCTGGGCCGTGGTCGACACCGGCGTGCGCACCGAAGAAACGGTGGCCGTGTGGCGCGAGCTGTTCGCCCACTCGCCCGACACGCGCGGCCTCACCCGCGTCTTCGTGACGCACATGCACCCCGACCACGTCGGCATGGCCGGCTGGCTCACGCGCAAGTTCGGCGTTCGGCTGTGGATGACCCGCTCCGAATACCTCATGTGCCGCGTCATGGTGTCCGACACCGGCCGCGAAGCACCCGACGACGCCATCGCCTTCTACCGGCGCGCCGGCTGGGGCGAGGCCGCCATCGAGACCTACCGCACGCGCTTCGGCAACTTCGGCAAGCACATCCACCCGCTGCCCGACAGCTTCCGGCGCCTGCGCGACGGCGAGGTGCTGCGCATCGGTGCGCACGACTGGCGCGTCGTCACCGGCAACGGCCATTCGCCCGAGCATGCGTGCCTGCACTGTCCCGACCTGAGGGTGCTGATCTCGGGCGACCAGATCCTGCCGCGCATCTCGTCGAATGTGTCGGTGTCGCCCGTCGAGCCCGACGCCGACCCGATGGCCGACTGGCTCTCGTCGCTCGCCAAGCTCAAGCGTGAAGTGCCCGACGACGTGCTGGTGCTGCCTTCGCACAACGAGTGCTTCCGCGGCCTGCACGCGCGCATCGACCGGCTGCAGCAAGGGCAGGAGCGCTCGCTCGACCGCTTGCGCAACACATTGAAGGCGCCCAAGCGCGCGGTCGATGTGTTCACGAGCCTGTTCGCGCGCAGCATCGCCGAATCCGACGTGCCGTTGCTGGGCATGGCCACCGGTGAGAGCCTTGCCTGCCTCAACTACCTGCGGCATCGCGGTGAAGTGGCGTGCGACATCGCCGACGACGGGGTGGCCTGGTACCGGCTGACGTCCACCGGCTGAGCGTCGGTCAGACCTCGAGCACGACCTTGCCGATGTGCCCGGCACGCTCGAGGTAGCGGTGGGCCTGCAAGACGTGTCATGCCACGTGTTCGGCGGTGCGCCACGAAACGCTCAACGAAACCAACCGCAACGAAGTCGTGGCCGCGCTGCTGGCCTGGCTCGCGCGCATCGTGCGATGAAACGCTTCGCAGGTCCAGATCGATGGGCCTGACCTCGAGGCCTAGAGGCTCGCCAGTATCCCGGTCGACGTGGCCTCCGCAGCCAGCTTTCCGTCGGGGTTGTAGAGCGCCGCTTCAAGAAACGCCACGCGTTTGCCGCGCCGGATCACGCGCCCTTCGACCCGGCCTTCGCCGGGGCCCACCTTCTCGTAGAAGCTCACCTTGATCTCCAGGCTGAAGACCGTCTGCGACTGGTCGGTGTCGTGCATGACGGCATGGGCCATGGCGGCGTCGAGCCAGGCGGTGATGAAGCCGCCCTGGGCGATCGTGCCGTTCGTGTGGCAGTACTCGCGGCGCACGGTGAAGGCGGCCTTCAGCGTCTTGTGCTCGGCGTCCCAGCCGGTCACATGGAAGTTGCCCATCGATTCGGACAGGGCCTGGCCCGAGCGGATGCGGGCTTCCAGTTCATCGTTCATTGGTTTCATTCGCGGCAGGTGAAGCAGCGGGCATTCTCATCCGAAAGCGCGCCCGGCCGTCCGCCCGTTCAGAGGTAGCGCACCTGCGCCGGCGCCGCGAACCAGGCGAGACTCGCGGCGCGCGTCGCCACACGTCTGGACATCATCGCGCGCCAGCAGGGTACCTCCCTCCCTCGTCTATAGGATGGGCCCGCCCGATACCGGTCGATAGGCTTGCGGCACCTGCAACCTCCGATCGGAAATGGATCTGCCCATGCGCCTCGGTCACGTCGGCGGAAGCCCGCCATGCCCCTGACCGCCACCCAGGTTGCCGTGGTCGAGGACGACAGCGGCATGCGCGAGCGCATCGCACGCGTGATCGGCGCAGACCCGGCGCTGGCGCTGGCCTTCAGCGCCGCGAACGCGGTCGACATGCTGAACTGGCTCACGGACAACCCGGTCGATGTGCTGCTGGTCGACCTCGGCCTGCCCGACCACCCCGGCCTGCAGGTGATCCGCCAGTGCCGACGCATGCAGCCCGCCTGCGCGGTGATGGTGCTGACGATCTTCGGCGACGAGGCCCACATGGTGCAGGCCTTCGAGGCTGGCGCGCGCGGCTACCTGCTGAAAGACGGCACCGAAGCCGACCTGGCGGCGCACCTGCGCCACCTGGGCGCCGGCGGTTCACCGCTGCCACCGGGCATCGCGCGGCAATTGCTGCGCCGCTGGCAGGCAGCCGACGCCCACAGCACCGAGCACCTCTCGGCGCGCGAGGCCGAGGTGCTCGACCGGGTCTCTCGTGGTTTCACCTATGCCGAAATCGGCGCGCAGATGGGAGTCTCCGCATCGACGGTTCAAATCCACATCAGAAACATCTACGGCAAGCTGGATGCGCCTCCCTCCTCGCAAGCCGCGTTGGCGCCCCGTCCTGATGGCCGGCTTTCCTAGCCGTGTGACCCGTCCGTTCCCCTTCCCGCTGCGGGCCCTGCTGCTCCTGGTGCTGCTGTGCTGGCTGGCCGCCGCAGCGCCCCTCGCCCATGCCGCGAACCCGCCGGGTACCACCGACGTGCGCTGGGCCGAAGCCCGGCTCGAACCCGATGGTCTGCCGCTGCAGGTGCGGCAGGTGGCGCTGCCCTTTCGCTGGGACCACGAGTTTCCGGGGCGCGGCGGCAAGGCCAGTTACCGGATTGCGCTGCCCGCCGACGAACTCCGCAACGGCGACGCCCAGGCGCTCGTGATGTCGGGCCTGGGCAACCAGGTCGCCGTGTGGTTCAACGGCGCGCTCGTCGCCCAATACGGCGTGCTCGGGGACGCCACCTACGACGCCGCCAAGGCCAATCACCTGGTGCCGCTGGCCGCCGCCCTGCGGCGCGGCAACGGCCAGGCCCAGGAACTGCACATCGAAGCCACCATGCAGCGCCAGCGCGGCGGCGGGCTGGCCAGCGTGCTCTACGGCCCCGAGGCCGCACTCGCTGCGTTGCACCGCTCACACCAGAACTGGCGCAACACCTCGGCCATCGTCTACGCCGTGAGCCTGCTGTTGATGGGCGGGCTGGCCGCCGGGCTGTGGCTGCGCCAGCGCGATGCGCTCTACGGCTGCTTCGCCCTGGCCGCGCTCTCGGGCGTGGCACGCAACCTCGACCGCGTGCTGACCGAAGCGCCCCTGCCCTGGCCGCTGTGGGGCGCGGTGGTGGCGGTCTGCTATGCCTGCCACATCGGGCTGATCGCGCGCTTCGTGCTGCTCGTGCTCGACCGCAACCCGCCGTGGCTGGTGCGATCGATCTACGGCGCGCTGGCGTTGTCGGTCACCCTGGCCTGCGCCTCCTTCGCCTTCGCACGGCCCGTGCTCTGGACCACCGGCCTGGCGATCCTGCAGGTCACGAGCACCATCTGCCTGCCCTATGTGGTGCATGGTGCGCTGGTGGCACGGCGGCGCATCGCGGGCGTGCTGATGGCGGCAGGCACGCTGGCCATCCTGGCCGGCGCGCACGACCTGCTGCTGGTGCGCATGGGCCTCTTTGGCGGCGCCTATTACACGCTCACCTCGCACGCGATCTTCTTCTTCGTGATGATCCTAGCCGGCCTCGTGGTGGAGCGCTACAGCCGCACCGTGGCCGACTACCGCTCGCTCAACGCCAACCTCGCCGCGCGCGTGGCCGAGCGCGAGGAGCAGCTGCGCGGCGCTTTCGAAACCGTGCGCAAGCAGCAGGAAGAACAGGCCGTGCTGCTGGAGCGCCAGCGCATCATGCGGGAGATCCACGACGGCGTGGGCTCGCAGCTCGTGGGTCTGCTCAACGTGGTGAACCAGCCCACGCCCGACCGCGACGTGGTCGAGGAGCACGTGAAGCTGGCGCTCGACGAGATGCGCATGGCCGTCGATTCGCTGCAGCCCATGCACGACGACCTGACCACCGTGCTGGCCACGCTGCGCTACCGCCTGCAGCCCCGGCTGGACGCCGCCGGCATCGAGCTGGTGTGGGATGTCGCGTTGATCCCCACACTCGCGCCCTTTGCCGCGCAGGCCGCGCTGCAGCTGCAGCGCATCCTGCTCGAGGCCTTCACCAACGTGCTCAAGCATGCAGGCGCCACGCGCATCGTCATGCATGTGGGCTGGCACGGCGAGCAGACGCCGCCGCTGGTGCGCATCGTGCTCACCGACAACGGGCGCGGACTGCCGGCGAACGAACGCCCCGGTGGCCACGGCCTCGCGAACATGCGTTCGCGGGCGCAGGCCATCGGGGCGCGGCTGCAGATCGAGCGGGCCGACGCACAGGCCGGCGGCACGCGCGTCTCGCTGGACTGGCCCTGCGCGCTGCCCTGAGCGCGCCAGATCGGTCGGTCAGCCCAGGCGCACGGGCACGAAGATCTTGTCTTCGCCGCGCTGGATCAGCAGCGCCACCGACTTGTCGGCCTTGGCCACCGCCTGGCGCACCTGCTCCAGGCTCTTGGCCGGCGTACCGTTGATCGCCAGCAGCACGTCGCCGGCCTGCACCCCGGCCATCGCCGACGGGCCGGCCACGTCCTCGATCAGCAGGCCGCCGTCGACCGAGGCCGCGCGCTGTTCCTGCGGCTGCAGCGGGCGCAGCGCGAGGCCGAGCTTGCCCTGCCCCGCCGCGTTGTCGGCCTTGGCAACCTGCGCCGGCTTGTCGCTGGCATCGCCGAGCCTGGCCTGCAGCTCCTGGCGCTCGCCCTGGCGCCACACCTCGAGCGTGACCTTCTTGCCGGGCGCCTGCTGGCCGATCACGGCGGGCAGGTCGCCCGAGGAAACGATGGCCTGCCCGTCGACCTTTCGGATCACGTCGCCCGCCTTCAGCCCGGCATGGTCGCCGGGGCCGCCCTTCTCGATGTTCGAGACCAGCGCGCCCTCGGGCTTGTCGAGCTTGAACGAATCGGCGAAGGCCTGGTTCACCTCCTGCACCGCCACGCCAAGGCGCGCATGCGTGGCCTTGCCGGTGGCGACGATCTGGTCCTTCACTTGCACCGCCACGTCGATCGGAATGGCGAACGACACGCCCTGGTAGCCGCCGCTGCGGCTGTAGATCTGCGAGTTGATGCCCACCACCTCGCCGCGCGCATTGAGCAGCGGCCCGCCCGAGTTGCCGGGGTTCACGGCCACGTCGGTCTGGATGAAGGGCACGTAGCTGTCGTCGGGCAGCGAGCGGCCCTTGGCGCTCACCACGCCGGCCGTCACGGTGTTCTCGAAGCCGAAGGGCGAGCCGATGGCCAGCACCCATTCGCCGACCTTGAGGTCCTTGGTGTTGCCCAGCGCGAGCACCGGCAGGTTCTTGGCGTCGATCTTGAGCACCGCGATGTCGGTCTTGGCATCGGCGCCGAGCACCTTGGCGCGGTACTCCCGGCGGTCGGTCAGCTTGACGGTGACTTCCTTTGCGTCCTTCACGACGTGGGCGTTGGTCATGATGATCCCGCTCGGGTCCACGATGAAGCCCGAGCCCTGCGAGCGCACCGGCACGGCGCGCTGTTGCTGCTGGCCGCGCGGTCCCATCTGCCCCTGGAAGTGGCGGAAGAACTGGAACATCGGGTCGTCCGGGTCGATGCCCTGCAGCTGCGCCATGGTGTCGTCGTCCGGCGCCTTCTCGGTGCCGGTGACGCTGATGTTGACCACGGCCGGGCCGTCGCGCGAAGTGATGGTCGAGAAGTCGGGCAAGGTGACCATCGCGGCCGGTGCGGCCACGGCAGCGGCGGTGGCCGGCGCACCCACGGCACGCGCGCTGGTGTAGGCACCGGCGCCGACGGCGCCGATCACGCCGGCGCTGGCCAGCGCGATCACGAGGGCACGGGGAGACGTCAGAGAGGCTTTCATTCTTCGATTCCTTTCAATCCTGCGCTGGAGCGCAAACACGATGAAAGGAATGTCGCGGCCTTGGCTTAGGCGTCGCTTAAACGGAACTCACTCTTTGGCGGGGGCGAACGTCACTCGCACGCACAGTCCGCCGAGGCTTTGGGACTCTTCAAGCGCCACGGTGGCGCCATGCAGGTCGGCGATCGACTTCACGATGGCCAGCCCCAGCCCGCTGCCCGGCGCCTGCGGTTCGCCCGAGCGGTAGAAGCGATCGAGCACGCGCGCGCGCTCGGCCTCGGGCAGGCCGGGGCCGCTGTCGTCCACGCGCAGTTCCACCGCGTCGGCGCGCTTCACGAGGCCGACGTCGACCCGCCCGCCTTCGGGCGTGTACTTCACGGCGTTGTCGATCAGGTTGCGCAGCAGCATGCGCAGCGCCTCCGGCTGGCCGCTCACGGTCGCCCCCGCATCGGATTGCGCGACGCCGATGTCGATGCGGCGCGCCTGCGCGGCGGCCACTGCATCGGAGATCGCCAGGCGCGCCACCTCGGCCAGGTCGACCGTCTCGGGCTTCGCGCCCGCGGCCATGCTGGCCTCGTGCCGGGCCAGCGCCAGCATCTGTTCGACGAGGCGCGTCGCGCGGTCGATACCGGCCGACAGGCGGCTCACGGCCAGCGTGCGCGCCGCATCGTCGGGCGCGCGCTGCAGGCCCTGCACCTGCAGCTTGAGCGCGGCCAGCGGCGAGCGCAGCTCATGCGCGGCATCGGCCACGAAGTGCTTCTGCGCGTCGAAGGCATGGCGCACCCGACCGAACAGCAGATTGAGTTCCTGCACCAGCGGGCGCACTTCTTCGGGCAGGTTCTCCTCGCTCACGGGCGAGAGATCGTCGGCCTGCCGCGATGCCACCTGCCGGCGCACGCGCGCCACGGGCGCCAGCGACAGGCTCACCACCCACCACACGACCAGCATCAGCAGCGGCGCCATGAGCGCCACAGGCACGATGGTGCGCAGCGCGAGCGAGCCGGCCATGTTCCGCCGCGCCGCCATGTCCTGTGCCACCTGGATCACCAGCCCGCGCGTCTGCATCGAGAACACGCGGTAGGTCGTGCCGCGTGCGCGCACATCGGCAAAGCCCAGCACCGCGAGCTGCGGCAGCGCCGCTTCCTCGGCCGACTCGAAGATGCGCACGCCATCGACCGTCCACACCTGCACCACGAACTCGAAGTTCTGCTCCGCACCGCCGAGCCCGCCCACCGCCGCGCTCGGCGGCAGGCCCGCGCGCAGCGACAGCGCCATCTGCTGCATGTGGTAGTCGAAGATGTCGTCGGCCTCTTTCAGCACCGTGCGATAGGCCACCAGCGCCTGCGCACCGGCCGCGAGCACGATGGCGGCAAGCAGGAACACCAGCAGCCGCGCACGCAGCGATCCGGTCAGGCTGCTCAGAACTTTGTTCATGCACGTTCCGTTCGTGGGACGCCACGGAACCGGCTTTGCCGGGCCGTGGGCGTCGCCCCCGGTAGGGGGTTGGAGAAGCGACACGAAGTGCGCGAAGCCTGGGGGGGAGTCATAGTTTTGGCACCATGTAGCCGACGCCGCGGACGTTCCGGATCAGCTCCGCGCCCAGCTTCTTGCGCAGGCCGTGCACGTAGACCTCGACCGCGTTGCTGCTGATCTCGTCCTTCCAGCCGTAGAGCTTTTCCTCGAGCTGGGCGCGCGAGAGCACCATGCCCGGGCGGGCCAGCAGCGGCTCGAGCACGGCCCACTCGCGCGCCGAGAGCACCACCGGCTCGCCGTTCACCGCGACCTCGCGCGTGGCGGGGTTGATGCTCACGCCCATGTGCTCGTACACCGGCTCGGCGCGCCCCGATGCGCGCCGCAGCAAGGCCCGGATGCGGGCCAGCAGCTCGTCCAGGTCGTAGGGCTTGAGCACGTAGTCGTCGGCGCCGGCATCGAGGCCTTCGATGCGCTGCTGCACCGAGTCACGCGCGGTGGCGATCAGCACCGGCATGCGCTGCTTGCGCGCACGCAGGGCGCGCAGCACTTCCAGGCCGTCGCGCCGGGGCACGCCCAGGTCGAGCAGCACGAGGTCGTACTGCTGCGTGCGCAAGGCCGATTCGGCAGCATCGCCGTCTTTCACCCAATCGACCGCGTACTGCTCGGCCCGCAACAGGTCGAGCACGGCCTCGCCGATCATCACGTCGTCTTCGAGAAGCAGGAGTCGCATGGTGGTGTCCGTTTCGGGGATTCGAGGCCGTGCCGGTGCCGAAAGTTCAGCGCGCCTGCGTTCACAGGAGCGAACGCACCTCGCGTGCCGCCTCGAACAGCAGCGGCAGCATCTCGCGCTGCAAGGTCTCTTCCTGGTAGCGCGTGCCAGACAGCACCACGTTGAGCGCCGCCACCGTGTGCCCCTGCATGCCGCGCAGCGGCACCGCGAGCGCCTGCACGCCGAGCTCGTGTTCTTCGCTGGCGAAGCAGTAGTCGTCCTTGCGGACCTGCACGATCCGCTGCCGCAGCGCGCGCGCCTGGGTGAGGGTCTGCGGCGTGAGCCGTGCCAGGTGCCGCCCCTTGAGCCACTGCGTGAGCTGCGTGGGGGCCATGGCGGCCAGCAGCACGCGGCCGGTCGAGGTGGCGTGGGCCGGCAGGCGCGCACCAAGGTGCAGGCCGTAAGCCAGCACCCGTGTCGGCGTGCCATAGCTGCCGCTGCGCGCGACGATGACCACCTCTTCGCCATCGAGCACCACGGCCGAGAACGACTCGCCCGTTTGCGCGGCGAGCCGGTTCAGCGTGGGCTGCAGCGCGCGCGGCAGGCGCGACGAGGCCAGGTAGCTGCCCGAGAAGCGCAGCACCTTTGGCGCCATCCAGAAGTAGCTGCCGTCGGTCTCCAGGTAGCCCAGGTGGGCCAGCGTGAGCAGGTGGCGCCGCGCGGCGGCGCGCGTGAGGCCGGCGCGCGCTGCCGCCAGCGTGGCGTTCAGGCGCTGGCGCTCGGTGTCGAAGCTTTCGAGCACCGCCATGCCCTTGGCGATGCCCTCGATGAAGTCGGCGCGGGCGATGGTCATTCGTCGTCGGGAGTTCGTTGTGGATCGGTCGGCTGAAGAAGTGTTGCGCGATGATCGCGCACGCGTTCGCATGATCGCACAGAGCCTCGGCAGCCGCCGCCCCAGCCGGCCGGCCGCGCCCTACGCTTGGCAAAACCCTTTCGGAGACACGAACATGCGCACCCAGGTCGCCATCATCGGCGCAGGCCCCGCCGGCCTTCTGCTCGGCCAGCTGCTGCACAAGGCAGGCATCGACAACGTCATCGTGGAGCGCCAGAGCGGCGACTACGTGCTGGGCCGCATCCGTGCCGGCGTGCTCGAACAGGTCACGATGGACCTGCTGGCGCGCGCGGGTGTCGACACCCGCGCCAGGGCCGAAGGCCTGCCGCACGACGGCATCGAGCTGCTGTTCAAGGGCGCGCGCCACCGCATCGACATGCACGGCCTCACGGGCGGCAAGCAGGTGACGGTGTACGGCCAGACCGAGGTGACGCGCGACCTGATGGAAGCGCGCACGGCCGAAGGCCTCACCACCATCTACAGCGCAGCCAACGTCAGCCTGCACGACTTCGATTCGGCCAAGCCGCGCGTTCGCTACGAGAAAGACGGCCAGACGCACGAGATCGAGTGCGACTTCATCGCTGGCTGCGACGGCTACCACGGCGTGAGCCGCGCCAGCGTGCCGGCCAACGCCATCCAGACCTACGAGAAGGTCTACCCCTTCGGCTGGCTCGGCGTGCTGGCCGACGTGCCGCCGGTGTCGCACGAACTCATCTACGCCAACACCGAGCGCGGCTTTGCGCTGTGCAGCATGCGCAGCGCCACGCGCTCGCGCTACTACGTGCAGGTGCCGACCGAAGAAAAGGTGGAGAACTGGAGCGACGAGGCCTTCTGGAACGAGCTGCGCGCGCGCCTCGACCCCGAAGCGCGCGAACGGCTGGTGACCGGCCCGTCGCTCGAAAAGAGCATTGCGCCACTGCGCAGCTTCGTGGCCGAGCCGATGCGCTTCGGCTCGCTGTTCCTGGCCGGCGACGCCGCGCACATCGTGCCGCCGACTGGCGCGAAGGGGCTCAACCTTGCGACGGCCGACGTGGGATACCTCTCACGCGCCCTGGAGATCTTCTACAGCGAGAAGTCAGCCTCGGCGCTGGACCGTTACTCAGACCTGTGCCTGCGCAGGGTCTGGAAGGCCGAGCGCTTCTCGTGGTGGTTCACCTCGCTGATGCACCGCTTTCCCGAGACCGGCGCCTTCGGCCAGAAGATCCAGGAAGCCGAACTCGACTACCTCGTGCATTCGCGCGCGGCGTCCACCGCGCTGGCGGAAAACTACGTGGGGCTGCCGCTCGAGGACTTCTGAGGGGCGGGCAACAGCGCCTCGTCGACCCATCTCCCGCTCGCGGCAGGTGGTGCCGGCGGGCTCATCGTTCATTGGCTTTCTCCAGCATCTGTTTCATCGCGGCGCCGCCGTGCGCCATCATGGGCTCGATGTACGCCGCGAGCCCGTCGGGCAGCACGTCGGTGATCCAGACGAAGCGCGAGCGACCTTCGCCATCTGCGAACACCTGGGCCGACGCGTGGTGGTGCGTGGCCTTGCCATCGGTCACGGTGTAGGCCAGGCGACGGTGCTCGTCGTCGAGGGCCACGAGCAACTCGCGCGCCACGAGGCCGTTGGCAAAGTGGACGATGCGGGCGCCCTGCCCATCCAGTTCGCAGCCGGTGAGAAAGCCCGGCGCGAGCCGCGTGTGCACGGCGCCGAAATCGCGCAACGCGTCCCACACCTGCGCCGCCTCGCGCTCGACGATGAATTCCTTGTAGATGGTGGCCATGAGGTGCGTGCCTTTCGTGTCAGGGACAGACGGCCTCGACGTTGTTGCCGTCAGGGTCGATGAGGAAGGCCGCGTAGTAGGTCGGGCTGTAGTCGGCGCGCGGGCCTGCGCCGCCGTTGTCGGTGCCGCCCGCTTTCAACCCGGCCTTGTGGAAGGCGGCAACGGCCGCGTGGTCCGGCGCACGAAATGCGATGTGCGTGCCCGGGCCCTTCGCATCTTTCGCGACATAGAGCCACAGGGCCGGTTCGCCAGCGGGGCCGATGCCGGCGTAGCTGTCGTCGTCGTGGGAGCCCAGCACGTGGCCGAGCGGCGCGAGCGCGGCCTCGTAGAAGCGCCGGCTGGCGGCGAGGTCTTTGACTTTCAGTCCGATGTGGTCGTACATGGCGATGACTTTCTGCTTGAAGGGTGGATCAAGCGGTCATCGTGAAGCAGTGCGGCCAGGCGGTCTTGGAAAATCTTGCGGTCGCCCTTGGCGGCAAGCCGAAAGCCGCGCGGCGACACACCGGCCGCGCGATGGAAGGTGCGCACGAAGTTGCTCAGATCGGCAAAGCCGGCCTCGAACGCGACGTCGGTCACGGAAAGGTTGCTGTCCGCCAGCAGGCGCGCCGCGCGGCGCAGCCGGGAGCGCACCAGGTACTGGTGAGGCGTGACGCCCAGCACCTGCGAGAACAGGCGCAGGAAATGAAAGGCGCTCAGGCCGGCCTGAGCGGCCGCGTCTTCCAGGCCGATTTCACCTGTCGCATGGACCTCGATCCATGTCGCGGCTTCGACCGCACGCCTGCGGTCGCGCGGCGTGGCCGACGGCGGCGCTTTGGGCTTGCCGCGCCCTTTCACCACGTCGAGGAAACGGCTGGCGAAACCCATGCCCAGCTCGTCCAGGCCCACGTCGCTGTTGCCCTCGACCGCGACCTGCGCAAGTTCACCGAGCACCATGAGTTCAGGCAACGGCGGCAGCCCCGAGGCATGCCAGCTGCGCCGTTCGCCGCCGATCAGGTCGACGAAGCCCGGCGAGAAGTGGAACGACAGGCACTCGTCGCCACAGGCAAAGTGCTCATGCGTGCAGACGTAGTCGTCGCCCGGTGCGCCGACCAGTACGGAGCCGGCCACCAGTTCGTAGTCGTGGCCGAGCGCGCGACAACCGAAGCTGCCCTTGCGCACGTACGAGACCGAGTGCGTCTCGTGCATCTCGGTGAATGGTGCCGCGCCGACGCCCGCATCGCAGCGGTAGGTCGAGACGCGGATGGCGTCGGTCTGCAACTCGGTGGTGACGCGCATGGCACTTCCACCCGGTCAAGAACGACCCCGACCCCTCCAGGAACACCCCGGAACCGGCTTTGCCGGGCCGCTGGTGTGGCCCCCGGAAGGAAGTTGGCGAAGCGACACGAAGTGCGCGCAGCCTGGGGGCGAGTTCATGACTAATCGATCGTCTGCATGGTCTGCCAGATCCGCGACGGGCTCAGCGGCATGTGCAGGCGAGGCGCGCGGGCGCCAAGGCCGTTGCGCGCAAAGGCATCGGCCACCGCGTTGACGATGGCCGGCGTGGCGCCGATGGTGCCCAGCTCGCCGACACCCTTCACGCCCAGGGGGTTGTTCTTGCAGGGCGTCGATTCGTCCATCTCCATCTGGAACATGGTGTCGACGATGTCGGCGCGCGGCGCGGCGTAGTCCATGAGGCTGCCGGTCACGGGCTGGCCGGTTTCGGTGTCGTAGACCACCTGCTCGTACAGCGCCTGCCCGATGCCCTGCACCGCGCCGCCTTCGAGCTGGCCGCGCACGATCATCGGATTGACCACGCGGCCCACGTCGTTGACGGAGCTGTAGGCCACGACACTGATCTCGCCCGTGGGCGGATCGAGCTCGATCTCGCAGATGTGGCAGCCGTTGGGCCAGCTGGGGCCGGCCACGGTGCTGGTGGAGTCGACGAAGATCTCGCGCCCCGGCTGCTTGGCGGCCAGCGTGAACAGGTCGAGCTCGAGGTCGGTGCCGGCCACGATGAAGGTGCCGCGGCTGTAGACGATGTCATCGATGGAGGCTTCGAACTCCTGCGCCGCGAGTTCGCGCGCCTTGTCGATGGTGCGCTCGGCGCCGATGCGCACGGCCGAACCGCCCGTGAAGAGGGAACGCGAGCCGGCGCTGCCGAAGCCGTCGCCGCGGTCGGTGTCGCCCAGCACCACGCGCACCTTCTCGATGGGCACGCCGAAGGCATCGACAGCCAGTTGCGCGAGCGAGGTCGCAATGCCCTGCCCCATCGCGTTGACCGCCGAGAACACCTCGATCACGCCGTCGGCCTGCACCGACACGGTCACGCGCTCTTCGAACACGTTGCCACCAGTCCATTCGAGGAACGTGGCAATGCCCAGGCCGCGGTGCTTGCCACGCGCGGCCGACTCGGCCGCGCGGGCCTCGAAGCCCTGCCAGTCGGCCAGCTGCAACGCCTGGTCCATCACCGACTCGAACTGGCCGGTGTCGTAGGTCTGCGCCATCGGGTTCTTGTAGGGCATCTGCTCGGGGCGGATGAAGTTGCGCCGACGCAGCGCGATGCGGTCGATGCCGGTCTGGCGCGCGGCCTCGTCCATCAGGCGTTCGATCGTGAAGATGGCCTCGGGCCGGCCCGCGCCGCGGTAGGCGCCAGTGGGCGCGGTGTTGGTGAGCACCGCCTTGAAATGGAAGTCGATGGTCTGGATGTCATAGACGCTGGTCTGCACCCAGGGGCCGATCAGCAACTGGATCGCGACGCCGGTGCCGGTGGCGTAGGCGCCGACGTTGGCGAGCGTCTTGATGCGCAAGGCCAGGATCTTGCCATCGGCGTCCAGGGCCATTTCGGCGCGCGCTTCGATGTCGCGGCCGTGCGCGCTCGACAGAAATTCTTCGCTGCGGTCAGCCACCCACTTCACGGGCCGGCCCACCTGCAGGGCAGCGTAGGCGACCGCGATGTCCTCGGGGTAGGCGCCGGTCTTCATGCCGAAACCGCCGCCGACGTCGCCCACGACCACGCGGACTTTTTCCTTTGCGAGGCCGATGGCCGCGCAGACCGAATCGCGCACGCCGGACGGCATCTGTGTGCTCATGCGGATCGTGAGGCGGTCGGTCTTGCTGTCGTGCGTGGCGAGCACGGCACGCGGCTCGATGGTGAGCGCGACGACACGCTGGTTGTTCACGTCGAGCGCGATCACGTGCGCGGCGCGCGCGAACGCGGCGGTGGCGGCTTCACTGCTGCCATGGCGCATCTCGGCGGCAATGTTGCCCGTGGCCTCGTCGCACAGGAGCGGCGCGCCGTCGGCGGTGGCGCCGGGGAGGTCGACCACCATCGGCAGTTCTTCGTAGTCGACCATGACGGCCTCGGCCGCATCGCGCGCCTGCTGCACGGTATCGGCAATGACGCATGCCACCGGTTCGCCGACGAAGCGCGCGCGCTCGTGCGCCATGGCGCGCCGCGGCGGGCTGGCGCTGTCGCTCCCGTCCGCGCGTTTGAAGCCCGCGGCGCCGGGCATCGGCTTGACGCCGGCCTCGGCCAGGTCGGCCCCGGTAATCACGCGCAGCACGCCGGGCATGCCGACGGCCGCGGACGTGTCGATGGACACGATGCGCGCATGCGGATAGGGGGAACGGAGAAAAACGAGATGCGCCTGCTCGGCGAGCGCGACGTCGTCGGTGTAGCGGCCGGCGCCTGCGAGCAGGCTTTCGTCCTCCAGGCGGCGCACCGCCTGGCCGCTGCCGAAGCGCGTGGGGTTGGATTCAGTGGTCAACGTGGTCCTCTTGTGCTGATCCCCGGCGCCCTGCTCATGCCTGCCGGATCCGCTGTGGTACTGCGAAAGCAAGCTGAGCACTATAGGTTTTTCGACGGGTCTTGTGGGGTGTCTCTTGTGCCATCGGCGGTGGCACCAGGGCCGCAGCCTTGTGGGCCGCTCCCGTGTGAGCAGGATTTTCCCTCAAATGGCGGCTGTTCCGAGAAGCCGTGTATACCTGCAACCATGCGACAACTGCCTTGGCTCGAACCCGGAGACACACTGCCCGACCCTGCGTCGGCATGGGACGCAAGCGACCCCGTGCCCGGTCTGCTGGCAGCGGGCGGATCGCTCGATGTCGATACTTTGATGCATGCCTATGGCCGCTGCGTCTTTCCGTGGTTCAGTGACGACCAGCCCATCCTGTGGTGGAGCCCCGACCCGCGCATGGTGCTGCGGGTGAGCGATTTCCGGCTGCATCGCTCGCTGCGCAAGACCCTGGGCCGTTTTGCCGTGACGCCCGGCTGCGAGCTGCGGATCGATCACGATTTTGGAACAGTGATCCAGGCCTGCTCGCAGTCGGCGCGCGCTGGCCAATCGGGCACCTGGATCGTGCCGGACATGGTGAAGGCCTATACGCAATTGCACCGCGCGGGGCACGCACACAGCGTCGAAACCTGGATCGACGGCGAGCTGGCGGGCGGGCTTTATTGCGTGGCACTGGGCCGCGCAGTGTTCGGCGAGTCGATGTTCACCCGCCGGCCGGACGCCTCGAAGATCGCGCTGGCCGGTCTGGTCGCGTTGTGCCGGCGCGCCGGCGTCGACATGATCGACTGCCAGCAGAACACCGCGCACCTGGCCAGCCTCGGCGCCCGCGAAATGCCGCGCGCGCGCTTCGTCGCGCACGTGGCCCAGGCCCGGCAACAACAGGGTCCCCAGTGGCAATTCGACCCCGTATACTGGTCTGAACTCCTTTCCGAGCGACCTTCTCTTTCGACGTGACGTGACGCACCTCAAGGATCTTCCGCTTCACACGCTGCAGTTCTACGCGACGGCGCCCTATCCCTGCAGTTACCTGCCGGATCGCCAGGCCCGCTCGCAGGTGGCCACGCCCAGCCACCTGATCCACAACGACGCCTACTCCGACCTGGTGCTCAGCGGCTTCCGGCGCAGCGGCATGTTCACCTACCGGCCCTATTGCGACGGCTGCCGCGCCTGCATTCCGCTGCGCGTACTGGCGCACAGCTTCCAGCCGAACCGCAGCCAGCGGCGCACCGCCAGGCAGCACGCCGACCTGCAGGCCCGCGTGCTCAAGCTGTGCTTCTTGCCTGAGCACTACCAGCTCTACCTGCGCTACCAGACCGGCCGCCATTCGGGTGGCGGCATGGACCACGACAGCATCGATCAGTACACGCAGTTTCTGCTGCAAAGCCGCGTCAACTCGCGCCTGGTCGAATTCCGCGAAACCCTGCCCGACGGCAGCCCGGGCGCGCTGAAGATGGTGTCGATCCTCGACGTGCTCAGCGACGGAATTTCGGCCGTCTATACCTTCTACGAGCCTGAAGAAGGTGCAGGCTACGGCACCTACAGCGTGCTGTGGCAGATCGAACAGGCCCGCAAGCTGGGGCTGCCGCACGTCTACCTCGGCTACTGGATCGAGCGCAGCCCCAAGATGCACTACAAGGCGCGCTTTTCCCCGCACGAAGTGTTGGTCGACGGCCTCTGGCAAGCACCGAGTGATTTCACAAGGTAAAATGGCGCACGGTCATCACCGCATTGCGCCATGAGAAAAAATCTATCCGACGTTCCCGCCACTCCCGTCATCCAGGTCATCGAGCGCATGTTCTCGCTGATCGATGTTCTGGCCTCGCGCGAAGAGGCTATCTCGCTGAAGGAAATCAGCGAAAAGACAGGACTGCACCCGTCGACCACGCACCGCATCCTCAATGACCTCGCGGTCGGTCGTTTCGTCGACCGGCCCGAAGCCGGCAGCTACCGCCTCGGCATGCGCCTCCTGGAGCTGGGCAACCTGGTCAAGGGCCGGCTGAACGTGCGCGACGCGGCCCTGGGTCCGATGCGCGAGCTGCACAAGCTCACTCAGCAACCCGTCAACCTGAGCATGCGCCAGGGCGACGAGATCGTGTACATCGAGCGTTCGTACAGCGAACGCTCGGGCATGCAGGTGGTTCGCGCCATCGGTGGCCGCGCCGCCCTGCACCTGACCTCGACCGGCAAGCTGTTCCTGGCTGCCGACGACCCCCAGCGCGTGCGCAGCTACGCCACCCGCACCGGCCTGGCCGGCCACACGCGCAACAGCATCACGCAGCTGCCCGCGCTCGAGCGCGAGCTGTCGAAGGCGCGCCAGTACGGCATCGCGCGCGACAACGAAGAATTGGAACTGGGCGTGCGCTGCATGGCCGCGGGCATCTACGACGACCAGGGCAAGCTGGTGGCCGGCCTGTCGATCTCGGCCCCGGCCGATCGCCTCGACGAAGGCTGGCTGCCCAAGCTGCAGGCGACCGCCAACGAAATCTCGGGCGCGCTGGGCTTCAAGGACGGCATGGCGACCACGCCTGCGTCGGGCGCGAACGTGACAACGGGCGCCTGAGCGCCCGTTTGCTTTCGACTCTTTCCTTCTTCTCTTCCCGGCGAGTCAGCCGGTGGGCCCCTCACAAGGGCAGCAGGCGGCCCACTGACCGGCCTGCCCGCTCAATCCATCTCAGCCAGCAACCTGGAAGCCGCGCGGACCTGACACGGCGTGCGTGGCTTCAACCCAGCGGCGAACCCGCTCGGCGTCGGCGATGCGGCTGAACTTGCCGGCCGAATCCAGGAACACCATGATCAGCTTGCGCCCGGCCACCTTGGCCTGCATCACGAGGCATTGGCCGGCTTCGGAGATGTAGCCCGTCTTCTGCAGGCCGATGTCCCATTCGGGGCTGCGCACGAGGCGGTTGGTGGTGTTGAACTGCAGCACGCGGTTGCCGACCTCGACCTGGTATTCAGGCGACGTGGACAGCGAACGCACCGTGGCGTCGGAATAGGCCGCATTGACCAGCAGCGCCAGGTCTTGCGCGCTCGACTGGTTGCGGCTCGACAGGCCCGTGGGCTCCACGTAGCGCGTATCCTTCATGCCGAGCATGCGGGCCTTGGCGTTCATGATGCTCACGAAGGTCGTGAGACCGCCCGGGTAGGTGCGGCCCAGCGCATGCGCGGCGCGGTTCTCACTCGACATCAGCGCCAGGTGCAGCAGCTCGCCACGCGACAGCGTAGTGCCAACGGTCAGGCGCGAACGGCTGCCCTTTTCGGTGTCGACGTCGTCTTGCGTGATGGTGATGAGTTCGTCGTTCGGCAGATGGGCTTCGCTGATCAACAGGCCGGTCATGAGCTTGGTGAGCGACGCGATCGGCAGCACGGCATGGTCGTTCTTGCTGAACAGCACTTCGTGGGTGTCTTGATCGATCACCAGGGCGACGCTCGACTTCAGGTCGAGTGCGTCGTCGGTGCCATGCAGGCCGGCCATCTGGCCGAAGGACTGGCGGGCCGGCGTTTCAACGCGCACCACCGAACGGCGTTGCACGGCGACGACGGTCTTGCCATTCTTCTTGCGGATGGTGGCCACCACGTTTCGGCCGCCGCGCACGACCTTGTCGGCCTGCTCGGTGCGACCGCCGCGAGCCACCTTGGAAGCCGACGCATTGCGCCTGGCTTCGGCGGGCGCCTTCGCCTTCTTCGCGACTGCCGATTTGGCGGCAGCGGGTTTTTCCTTCTTCGCAGCCTGGGCGCCAGGCAGCAAAAACGCCGAGGCGCACAGCGCCACGGCGAGGAACTTGAAGGCGGGTAGGAACCGCTGGATGGAAACTCGACGTAGACGGGTTTCAGGCATCAATAAATCTCCAGCGGCAACAAACGAGGACCGCAGTGTATCGAAATCAAAAAAGGCACGCAATATCAGTTACTTGCATCCCCTTCTTCATTCGAATACCAAGGAACGCCTCAAAACCTAACCTTGTGCCGCCACTCTCTCAGCTTGGCTCTGTAACTTGTTGAGCGCACTCAAATAAGCCTTTGCCGAAGCGACCACGATGTCCGGGTCTGCGCCCACACCGTTGACCACCCGCCCTGCGTTTTGTAACCGGACTGTAACTTCTCCCTGGCTTTCCGTCGAGCCGCTGATCGCGTTTACAGAGTAAAGAACCATCTCGGCACCGCTCTTGACGTGCGACTCGATGGCCTTGAGGGAAGCATCCACCGGGCCATTCCCGTCGGACTCGCCGGTGACTTCCTTGCCCTGGACGGTGAACACGACCTTCGCCTGGGGGCGTTCGCCGGTTTCGCTGTGCTGGGAGAGAGAGACGAAAGCAAACTGTTCACCAACGTTCGACACTTCTTCTGCGCTGACGAGCGCGAGGATGTCTTCGTCGAAAATTTCGGACTTGCGGTCAGCCAACTCCTTGAAGCGCGAGAACGCCGCGTTGATGTCGGCTTCGCTGGCCATGGTCACGCCCAGGTCGGTCAGGCGCTGCTTGAAGGCATTGCGGCCGCTGAGCTTGCCGAGCACGATCTTGTTGGCGGTCCAACCCACGTCTTCGGCGCGCATGATCTCGTAGGTGTCGCGCGCCTTGAGCACGCCGTCCTGGTGGATGCCCGAGGCATGCGCGAACGCGTTGGCGCCTACCACGGCCTTGTTGGGCTGCACCACGAAACCGGTGGTCTGGCTCACCATGCGACTCGCGGCCACGATGTGCTGGGTGTCGATGTTCAGGTCGAGCCCGAAGTAGTCCTTGCGCGTTTTCACGGCCATGACCACTTCCTCGAGCGAGCAGTTGCCCGCGCGCTCGCCCAGCCCGTTGATGGTGCACTCGACCTGGCGCGCGCCGCCGATCTTCACGCCGGCCAGCGAGTTCGCCACGGCCATGCCCAGGTCGTTGTGGCAATGCACCGACCAGATCGCCTTGTCGCTGTTGGGAATGCGCTCGCGCAGCATCTTGATGAAGTTGCCGTACAACTCGGGAATCGCGTAGCCGACGGTGTCGGGCACGTTGATGGTGGTGGCGCCCTCGTTGATCACGGTTTCCAGCACGCGGCACAGGAAGTCCGGGTCGCTGCGATAGCCGTCTTCGGGGCTGAACTCCACATCGGCGATCTGGTTGCGCGCGAAGCGCACCGCCAGCTTGGCCTGCTCATGCACCTCGTCGGGCGACATGCGCAGCTTCTTTTCCATGTGCAGCGGCGAGGTCGCGATGAACGTGTGGATGCGTCCGCGTGCCGCGCCCTTCAGGGCTTCGGCCGCGCGTGCGATGTCACGGTCGTTGGCACGCGAGAGGCCACACACCGTCGAGTCCTTGATCGCGTTGGCGATAGCCTTCACGGCCTCGAAGTCGCCGTTCGAGCTGGCCGGAAAGCCCGCTTCGATGACGTCGACCTTGAGCCGCTCCAGCAACTTGGCGATGCGCAGTTTTTCGTCGCGCGTCATCGAGGCGCCGGGCGACTGCTCACCGTCGCGCAAGGTGGTGTCGAAAATAATGAGTTGGTCGGTCATCGTGGATCTCCTTTGTTCGTTCCCACCTTGCGCGTGCGGCTGATGCCGGTGCTTCAGGCGACTTCAACCGCCGATTGTGCGCTGTGCGCGCCCCGGGTCCGCGCCCGCTGCACACCGGACATGATTGCCTTCAGCGAGGCCGAAATCACGTTGGCATCGATGCCGACCCCGAACAGGGTCTTCGACTCGTCGACGCGCAGCTCGAGGTAGGCCACCGACTTGGCATCGGCACCCGCGCCGATGGCGTGCTGGTGGTAGTCCATGACGCGCACCGTGTGGCCGGTGGCCTGGCTCAATGCCTGCGTGAAGGCGTCGATCGGGCCGTTGCCGCGGCCTTCGATGGCGCGCGTTTCACCGTCCCAGGGCAGGTCGCCGCGCAGCACCACCGTGGCCTCTGCGCCCTCGCCTTCTTCCTGGATCACCCGGTGCTGCAAGGCCTTGGCGGTCTCGATGCCGTATTCGTTCACGAAGATCTGCCAGAGGTCGGCGGCGGTGAGCTCCTTGCCGCCCACGTCCATCACGCGCTGCACGACCTGCATGAATTCCATCTGCAGGCGGCGCGGCATCTCGAGGCCGTACTCGCTCTCGAGCAGGTAGGCCATGCCGCCCTTGCCCGACTGGCTGTTCACGCGGATCACGGCTTCGTAGCTGCGGCCCACGTCCTTCGGATCGATGGGCAGGTACGGGATGTCCCAGATGTCGCCGTCCTTGCGCGCGGCGAACGCCTTCTTGATCGCGTCCTGGTGCGAGCCCGAGAACGAGGTGTAGACGAGATCGCCTACATACGGATGGCGCGGGTGTACGGGAATCTGGTTGCAGTGCTCGACCGTGGCGCGGATCTCGTCGATATTCGAGAAATCGAGCTCGGGCGAAACGCCCTGCGTGTAGAGGTTGAGCGCGACGTTCACGAGGTCGAGGTTGCCGGTGCGCTCGCCGTTGCCGAAGAGGCAGCCTTCGATGCGCTCGGCGCCGGCCATCAAGGCCAGTTCGCCGGCTGCGGTGCCGGTGCCCCGGTCGTTGTGCGGGTGCACGCACAGCACGATCGAGTCACGGCGCTCGAGGTTGCGATGCATCCACTCGATCATGTCCGCGAAGATGTTCGGCGTGGAATGCTCGACCGTGGTGGGCAGGTTGACGATGCACTTGCGCTCAGGCGTCGGCGCCCACACCGCGGTGACCGCATCGACCACGCGCTTGGAGAAGACCACG
Source organism: Variovorax sp. Root473 (assembly GCF_001426505.1). Lineage (GTDB taxonomy): Bacteria > Pseudomonadota > Gammaproteobacteria > Burkholderiales > Burkholderiaceae_C > Variovorax. Next base: position 1,159,171 of record NZ_LMEV01000017.1, on the reverse strand, counting down.
TCGGTGCCCGAGAACATTTCCGGTGAATATTGGAAAGTCCACTTCGTGGCCGGCTGCCTGGCGGCGAAGTCGTTGAACATGCGCGCATGGCTGCTCGCGAGCTCGACGATCTGGTCTTCGTCCATGCCGAGCACCACGCGGCGCATCACGGGGGCGACGGCGTTGTAGAGGTGGACGATGGCGCGCGGCGCACCTTGCAACGCTTCGAAGGTGCGTTCAATGAGGTGGTCGCGCGCTTGCGTGAGCACCTGGATCGTCACGTCGTCGGGAATGCGGTCTTCTTCGATGAGCTTGCGCACAAAGTCGAATTCGACCTGCGACGCCGAGGGAAAGCCGACTTCGATTTCCTTGAAGCCGATGGCCACGAGCGTCTCGAACATGCGCATCTTGCGCGGGATGTCCATCGGCTCGACCAGCGCCTGGTTGCCATCGCGCAGGTCCGTCGACAGCCAGATCGGGGCCTTGGTCAGCACGGCGTCGGGCCAGGTGCGGTCCTTGAGGCCGATTGGTGCGAATGCGCGGTACTTGGCTTGAGGTTGCTTCAACATGTCGATTTCTCTGTGATGGTTGGAACTCAACCAGCAACCCCAAAAGACAAACGGCCCGTTGCTGGTGCGAACGGGCCGTGATGAAGGATTAGCGCGTGCGCTACCGTCTCCGCCCGTCAGGGAGGGCTAGTAGGGCCAGCAGCGAAATCTTGGTCATGAGGGTTGCGAATGTAGCACAGCCTTCCCGGGCCTGTGAAGGCCCGGGACTTCAGTTGTGCAGCCCCCGCTCGTCGGGCTCTTCGGTGGAGGTGCTGATCACGCTCACCGGCTGGCCCTTGGCCTTGCGCCACGCGTACACCACGTAGCCGCTCAGGCCATAGGCGACGAAGAGGCTGAACAGCACCGTCGGCGGATGGATGTTGATGACCGCGATGCCGAGCGCGATGAGCACGATGACCACGAAGGGCACGCTCTTCTTCATCTGGACGTCCTTGAAGCTGTAGAACGGCGCGTTGGTGACCATGGAAAGTCCGGCATAGAGCGTGAACGCGAAAGTGATCCACGTGATCTGCGTCCACGAGAGATACAGCACCTCGCCGCCGCGCTTGCCCCACTCGGTCATGAGCCAGATGAAGCCAGCCACGAGCGCCGCCGCCGCTGGCGACGGCAGGCCCTGGAACCAGCGCTTGTCGACCACGCCGGTGTTGACGTTGAAGCGCGCAAGCCGAAGGGCCGCGCAGGCGCAGTACACGAAGGCGGCGATCCAGCCCCAGCGCCCCAAACCCTTGAGCGACCACTCGTACGCAATGAGTGCCGGCGCGGCGCCGAACGACACCATGTCGGACAGCGAATCCATCTGCTCGCCGAACGCACTTTGCGTGTTGGTCATGCGCGCCACGCGGCCGTCGAGGCTGTCGAGAATCATGGCGGCGAACACGCCCAGCGCGGCCAGGTCGAAGCGCGCATTCATGGCCATCACGACCGAGTAGAAGCCGCCAAACAACGCCGCCAGCGTGAACAGGTTCGGCAGGATGTAAATGCCCTTGCGACGCTTGCGCGGCTGCACATCGTCGGGGAGCGTGTCGTCATGCATTGAAATGGCCTCCGTCCCTCGTGGGAACTGCCCCGTCAGCCATCCATTCGATAGCTTCTTGGTCTGTGAATCGCATGTTTCGCAGTGTAGTTCAGGGGACCCGTGCGCTCCCCTTCAAACAAAAGGGCCACCGCGACGGGTGGCCCTCCGAAACAGGGTGCCGCAGCACCCTGTTGACTCTTGCCTCTGAAGAAGATCAGTTGCGGGTTTGATCAACCAGCTTGTTCTTCTTGATCCAGGGCATCATCGCGCGCAGCTTTTCGCCGACGACTTCGATTTGATGCTCGGCGTTCAGGCGACGGCGGCTGATCAGCGCGGGCTGGCCGGCAGCGGCTTCGAGCACAAAGCTCTTGGCATATTCGCCGGTCTGGATGTCCTTGAGCACTTGCTTCATGACCTTCTTGGTCTCGTCGGTCACGATGCGCGGGCCCGTGACGTACTCGCCGTATTCGGCGTTGTTCGAGATCGAGTAGTTCATGTTGGCGATGCCGCCTTCATAGATCAGGTCGACGATCAGCTTCAGTTCGTGCAGGCATTCGAAGTACGCCATTTCGGGCGCGTAGCCGGCTTCCACCAGCGTTTCGAAACCAGCCTTGATCAGCTCGACCGTGCCCCCGCACAGAACCGCTTGTTCGCCGAACAGGTCGGTCTCGGTTTCTTCGCGGAAGTTGGTCTCGATGATGCCGGCCTTGCCGCCGCCGTTGGCGGTGGCGTAGCTCAGCGCGAGGTCACGCGCCTTGCCGGACTTGTCCTGGTGCACAGCCACGAGGTGGGGCACGCCGCCGCCTTGGGTGTACGTGCTGCGCACGGTGTGGCCCGGGGCCTTGGGAGCAACCATCCACACATCGAGGTCGGCGCGCGGCTGAACGAAACCGTAGTGCACGTTGAAGCCGTGCGCGAAGACGAGCGAAGCGCCCTCCTTGATGTTCGGGGCCACGTCGTTCTTGTAGACGGCAGCGATCTGCTCGTCAGGCAGCAGGATCATGACGACATCGGCCGACTTGACGGCATCAGCGACTTCAGCAACCTGCAGGCCGGCCTTGCCGACCTTGTCCCACGAGGCGCCGCCCTTGCGCAGACCGACCACGACCTTGACGCCGCTGTCGTTCAGGTTCTGCGCATGCGCGTGACCTTGCGAGCCGTAACCGATGATGGCAACCGTCTTGCCCTTGATCAGGCTGAGGTCCGCGTCCTTGTCGTAATAAACCTTCATGATGTTCTCCAGATAGATATGCGAGTTGCAGTGTGTTGTTTTGCCGTTCGTCCTGAGCCTGTCGAAGGGCTCAATGCAGTCCCCGCTCGCGCGAGGGCTTCGACAAGCTCAGCCCGAACGGGCAGCGACTGAGCTCCGAATCATGGTGTCAGACCCGCAGGATGCGTTCGCCGCGCCCGATGCCGCTGGCACCGGTGCGCACTGTTTCGAGAATGGCGCCGCGGTCGATCGCTTCGAGAAACGCATCGTTCTTGCCATGGTCGCCGGTCAGTTCGATGGTGTAGCTCTTGTCGGTCACGTCGATGATGCGACCGCGGAAGATTTCCGCCATGCGCATCATTTCCTCACGCTCCTTGCCCACCGCGCGCACCTTCACCATCATGAGCTCGCGCTCGGTGTAGGCGCCTTCGGTCAGGTCGACCACCTTCACGACTTCGATGAGGCGGTTCAGGTGCTTGGTGATCTGCTCGATCACGTCGTCCGAACCGGTGGTGACGATGGTCATGCGCGAGAGGCTTGCATCCTCGGTCGGCGCCACAGTCAGCGATTCGATGTTGTAGCCACGGGCCGAAAAGAGGCCCACCACGCGGGAAAGAGCACCCGGCTCGTTCTCCAGCAGCACTGCGATGATGTGTTTCATGTTGGCGTGACTCCTCTTTTCGCCTGCGCGGAAGCTTTCGCTTTCGCCGCCCTCCCCCGCGCACGGTAATGCGCGGGCTTGGCGGGCAATAGATTCGTCAGTAAAAAGTTGAGCGAACGAACGTTCCGGATCAGAGATCTTCGGAACCCAGCAGCATCTCGGTGATGCCCATGCCGGCCTTGACCATCGGGAACACGTTCTCGGTGGGGTCGGTACGGAAATCCATGAACACCGTGCGGTCCTTGAGTTTGCGCGCCTCGCGCAGCGCCGGCTCCACGTCTTGTGGACGCTCGATCAGCATGCCGACGTGGCCGTAGGCCTCGGCGAGCTTCACGAAGTTGGGCAGCGCGTCCATGTAGCTGTGGCTGTAGCGGCCGGAGTATTCGATCTCCTGCCACTGGCGCACCATGCCCAGGTAGCGGTTGTTGAGCGAGCAGATCTTGATCGGCGTGTTGTACTGCAGGCAGGTCGAAAGCTCCTGGATGCACATCTGCACCGAGCCTTCACCGGTGATGGTGAACACCTCCGAATCGGGCTTGGCGAGCTTGATGCCCATGGCGTACGGAATGCCCACGCCCATGGTGCCCAGGCCACCCGAATTGATCCAGCGACGCGGCTCGTCGAAACGGTAGTACTGGGCCGCCCACATCTGGTGCTGGCCGACATCCGACGTGATGTACGTGTCGGCGTCCTTGGTCATGTTCCACAGGGTTTCGACCACGTACTGCGGCTTGATCACGTCCTTGTTGTCGCGGTCGTACTTGAGGCAGTCGCGCGAACGCCAGCTTTCGATGGTCTTCCACCAGTCGGCCAGCGCGCCGGCATCGGGCTTGGTGGTGCTCTCGCGGATCATCGAGATCAGCTCGGTGAGCACGTCCTTCACGTCGCCAACGATCGGGATGTCGACCTTCACGCGCTTGGAGATGCTCGACGGGTCGATGTCGACGTGGATGATCTTGCGTTCGTTCTGCGCGAAGTGCTTCGGGTTGCCGATCACGCGGTCATCGAAGCGCGCGCCCACGGCCAGCAGCACGTCGCAGTTCTGCATCGCGTTGTTGGCTTCGATGGTGCCGTGCATGCCCAGCATGCCGAGGAACTTGCGATCGCTCGCCGGATAGGCGCCCAGGCCCATCAACGTGTTGGTGACCGGGTAGCCGAGCATGTCGACCAGCGTGCGCAGCTCGTTCGTGGCATTGCCCAGGAGCACGCCGCCGCCGGTGTAGATGTAGGGACGCTTGGCCGCGAGCAGCAGTTGCAGCGCCTTGCGGATCTGCCCGCCGTGGCCCTTGCGCACCGGGTTGTACGAGCGCATCTCGACCTTGTCGGGATAGCCGCTGTACGGAATCTTCTTGAAGGACACGTCCTTCGGCACGTCCACCACCACGGGGCCGGGACGGCCACTGCGTGCGATGTGGAAGGCCTTCTTCATCGTCATGGCCAGATCCTTCGGGTCCTTGACGAGGAAGTTGTGCTTGACGATGGGGCGCGTGATGCCGACCGTGTCGCATTCCTGGAAGGCGTCCAGGCCGATCGCGGCCGTCGGCACCTGGCCGGAAATGATCACCATGGGGATCGAATCCATGTAAGCCGTCGCGATGCCGGTGACCGCATTGGTCAGGCCGGGGCCGGAAGTGACCAGTGCCACGCCGACTTCGCCGGTGGCGCGCGCATAGCCGTCGGCAGCGTGGACGGCGGCCTGTTCGTGGCGCACCAGCACATGCTGGATGGTGTCCTGCTTGTAGAACGCGTCGTAGATGTAGAGAACCGCGCCGCCCGGGTAGCCCCAGATGTACTGGACGCCTTCGGCCTGCAGTGCCTTGACCAGCACTTCAGCGCCCATGAGTTCTTGCGTGGTGTTGCCGGCGCCAGAGGACGCGGCTGCTGCGGAAGCGAGTTCCGCCTTCGAGATTTCCATGATCAACCTTTGTGTTTTTTCGGGAACGAAAAACCTTGGGTGCCCCTTGCCAGCCCTTGTGGGGCCGCGCCAGGACTTGAGGCCAAAGCCATGAGCGGACTGATGTTCCGCCGGACCGTGACCCGTTTGCCTTTTGACTTGCAAGGCGGATTATGACACTACCGGCGCGTTCAGACTCGCTTCAGGCGCTTTGTCTTCGCACAAAGGCATAATCCGCGGCATAAAAACATGAGCGTTCGCCAAACATCCTCCCCACACGGCGCGTCCCGCCGGCCCCTCTCATTTGGCTACTGAACACGAACTCTCCGACTTCCTGAAAAACGTCGAGCGACGGGCCTTCAAGCGCTCGGTCTATCACGTGCGGGACGAAGAAGCGGCCTTGGACATCGTGCAGGACAGCATGATGAAGCTGGCCCAGCATTACGGCGACAAGCCTGCCGAGGAACTGCCGATGCTGTTCCAGCGCATCCTGTCGAACTGCACGCTCGACTGGTTCCGTCGCCAGAAGACGCGCCGCGCCCTTTTTTCCAACCTCAGCGACTTCGAACCGGCCGACAACGGCGAAGATTTCGACCTGCTGGAGAACTTTGCCTCGCCCACCGACTCCAGGGAATCGGAGAGCGCCGAAGACACGACCCGCCGCAGCCAGGTCTTTCACGAAATCGAAGAACAGATCGCAGCTTTGCCCGGCCGTCAACGCGAGGCTTTCCTGATGCGTTACTGGGAGGAAATGGACGTCGCAGAGACGGCCGCCGCAATGGGCTGCTCCGAGGGCAGCGTCAAAACCCATTGTTCGCGAGCTGTCCACGCTCTGAGCAAGGCGCTCAAGGCCAAGGGAATATCGCTATGAACACTAAGGTTCCTACCTCTCAATCCAGCGCAGCGGAAGACCGCTTCGGCCAACGGCTGGCGGCACGGCTGTCGGAAGGCAACCAGGCGTTGCCGCACGACATCAGCGAGCGCTTGCGCATTGTCCGTTCGCAGGCCGTGGCGGCGCGCAAGCAGGCGCCGCAGTTGCGCATGGCGCCCGCCGCGGTCCGGTCGGGCCACACGGTCACGCTCGGCGGCAGCTGGTGGACGCGCATCGGTTCCGTGGTGCCCCTGCTCGCCCTGGTGGCCGGCCTGATCACCATCAGCGTGATGCAGGACGACGACCGCGCCAGTGAACTCGCCGAAGTCGACTCGGCCCTGTTGACGGGCGACCTGCCGCCCGCCGCCTATACCGATCCCGGCTTCGCCCAATTCCTGAAGGCCGACAGCGCCTCCGATTGAACACACACCTCGACCGAATGCGCCGCCGCTCTGTTTTTCGCGCGAAAGCCCTGCGCCCGTTGCACCGGCTCCAGGCGGGCGTCGTCGTTTGGGCTGGTGCGCTGGCAGCCGCCACTTTCGGCTTGAGCTTGGCCGGCGCGCAATCGCTGCCCGACGCCGCCAAGTCCGCCGCGCACACTGCAACCGCCCGTGGAACGGCAAGCGCCAAGGCCGTCGCCACGACCAAGCCGCTCTGGAGCGACCTGACCGCCGAGCAGCAACTGGCCCTGAAGCCGCTAGCCACCCACTGGAACACGTTGAACGTCGGGCAAAAACGCAAGTGGCTGGCACTGTCGCGCAACTACACCAACATGCCCGCCGACGACCAGGTCACGCTGCACAGCCGCATGATCGAATGGGCGGCGCTGAGCAACCAGCAGCGCGCCCAGGCCCGCTTGACATTCGCCGAGGTCAAGCGGGTTCCGGCCGACGAGCGCCGGCTCAAGTGGGAGCAATACCAGGCATTGAGCGAAGAAGAAAAACGCAAGCTCGCCGAGGGCGCACCGCCCAAGCCGCGCGGCGCCGCCCTGCCAGTGCGCCCCGTGTCGTCGCAGAAGCTCGTGCCCGTGCCGGCCGTCACGCCGCCCGGACAGCACACGCCCCGTATCGTGCCGGCCGCGACCCCAACGCCCGCGCTGCCGCCCTCCATCGTGGTGAGTTCACCGACAACGCCGCCTGCTGCCACGGAACGCATTTCCCCGCCAACCAGCACTGCCGCCGCGCCGGCTGCGTCGGCACCGAGCGGCATCACGCCGCCGGTGCCCGCCGAGGCCCAGGTGCCGGCGCCGTCCGCGGCATCGGCACCCGCGGCTTCGTCCTCCGCCCCCTGACCGAAGGTTTCGATGGTTTCCAGTTCGCCCGAGGCCTCGGGCCCCGGCCAGTCCGCCTCGCCCTCTGCTTCCACTCCCCACGCACCCGCTCCCGCCGTGCCAGGCCTGTGGCGGCGCATGGCCTGCTGGCTCTATGAAGGCATGCTGCTGTTCGCGGTTGTGTTCGTGTCCGGCTGGCTGTTCAGCACGCTGGGCCAGATGCGCGACGCCATGGACGAGCGACGGCACCTGCTCCAGGCATTTCTCTTCGTGGTGTTCGGCGTCTACTTCGTCTGGTTCTGGGCCAAGGGCCAGACGCTGGCCATGAAGACTTGGAACATCCGCATCGTCGACCGCCGCGGCCAGCCCGTCACCCAGGGCCGTGCACTGGCGCGCTACCTGCTGAGCTGGGTGTGGTTCCTGCCGCCGCTGGCCGCCATCGCCCCGTTCAAGCTCTCGGGCGGCGAATCGACCGTGCTGATCTTCGGCTGGGTCGCCATCTGGGCGCTGCTGGCCCGTTTTCACCCCGAGCGCCAGTTCTGGCACGACGCCTGGGCCGGTACGCGGCTCATCACCTCCAAGCCGATGAGCCGCCAATGAGTGCCCTGCCCGACCCCGCCGTGAATCCACAAAAGGCCCGCAAGGGCTTCGAGCGCGTCTGGCATGCCACGCTGATCTCGCTGCACGGCCTGCGCGCCGGCTGGAGCGAGCCGGCCTTCCGCCAGGAAGCCATCCTGTCGATGCTGATGATCCCGATTGCCTTCTGGCTCGGGCGCAGCTGGGTCGAGGTGGCGCTGCTCGCCGGCAGTGCGGTCCTGGTGATGATCGTGGAGCTGCTCAACACGGCTGTCGAAGCCGCCATCGACCGCATCGGTCCCGAATGGCATGACCTCTCCAAGCGCGCGAAGGACATGGGCAGCGCCGCCGTCCTGCTGTCGCTCACGCTGTGCGGCGGCATCTGGGCCGCGGCCCTGTGGCAACGCTTCGTGTCATGAGCGGGTCCGCCGCCTGCGGCATGATCGCAGGATGACCCCTGAATTTTCGATTTGCGTGTATTGCGGCTCGCGCCCCGGCGAGCGCCCCGAGTTCTCCCAGGCCGCCCAGGCCGTGGGCCAATGGATCGGCCAGCATGGCGGCCAGTTGGTCTACGGCGGTGGCCGCACCGGCCTGATGGGCACGGTGGCCGAGGCCACCCGCCAGGCCGGCGGCCGCGTCGTCGGCATCATTCCCAAGGCTCTGGTCGACAAGGAACTGGCCAACCCTCTGTGCGACGAGCTGCACGTGGTCGACACCATGCACGAACGCAAGGCCATGATGGGCGAGCGCGCCGACGCCTTCCTCGCGATGGCGGGCGGTATCGGCACCTTTGAAGAACTGTTCGAGATCTGGACCTGGCGCCAGCTCGGCTACCACGACAAGCCGACCGGCATCCTCAACACCGCCGGTTACTACGACGGCCTGCTGGGCTTCCTGGCGCACAGCGTGCGCGAAGGCTTCATGGGCGAATGGCAGATGGACCTGGTCCGCACCGGCACCGACGTGCCCGAACTGCTGACCGCGCTGCGCGCCGAAGTCCCCTTGCACCCTCGCGACGACAAGCTTTCAGAAAACCTCTGACCCGAAAGCCCCAAGAGCCTCGGGGTCCCATTCCAGCGAACACCGCGGAACCGGCTTTGCCGGGCCGCAGGTGTTGCCCCGGTAGGGGGTTGGCGAAGCGACACGAAGTGCGCGAAGCCTGGGGGCGAGCCTAACTAGACTGCGTTTTCGTTTTCCTCGCCGGTGCGGATGCGCACGATGCGCTCCACCTCGGTCACGAAGATCTTGCCGTCACCGATCTTGCCCGTGCGCGCCGAGCTCACGATGGCTTCGATGCAACGCTCGACGTCGCTCTCGTTGACGACCACTTCGACCTTCATCTTGGGCAGGAAGTCAACCACGTACTCGGCGCCGCGGTACAGCTCGGTGTGGCCCTTCTGGCGGCCAAAGCCCTTGACCTCGGTCACCGTGAGGCCGGTGACGCCCACTTCGGCCAGGGCTTCGCGCACGTCCTCGAGCTTGAAGGGTTTGACGATGGCGGTGATCTGCTTCATGGTTTTCGTGCTCCGGCGGTTTCGTTGAACTTGCTGGTGATAGGGTAACGCCAATCCTTGCCGAAGCTTCGGTGGGTGACCCGGATGCCTACCGGCGCCTGGCGCCGCTTGTATTCGTTGATCCTGATGAGCCGCGCAACCCGCTCGACCACCGCGCGGTCGTAGCCCGCGGCAATGATCTCGTCGATGCCTTCATCGTCCTGCATGTAGCGTGCCAGGATGCCGTCGAGCACGTCGTAAGGCGGCAGGCTGTCCTGGTCGGTCTGGTCGGGGCGCAACTCGGCGCTCGGGGGACGCGTGATGATGCGCTCGGGGATCGGCGCCGCGCCGGTGGCGTAGGGGTCGTGGGCATTGCGCCAGCGCGCCAATGCGAACACGGTGGTCTTGAGCAGGTCCTTGATGACCGCGAAGCCGCCCGCCATGTCGCCGTAGAGCGTGCAGTAGCCGGTGGCCATCTCGCTCTTGTTGCCGGTGGTCAGCACGATGGCGCCGAACTTGTTCGACAGCCCCATCAGCAGCGTGCCGCGGATGCGGGCCTGGATGTTCTCCTCGGCCGTGTCCTCCGGCCGGCCCGCGAACTCCCCGGCCAGCGCGGCCTTGAAGGACTCGAAGGTGTGCCGGATCGAAATCTCGTCGTAGCGCACGCCCAGCCGCCCGGCCATGTCGCGCGCGTCGATCCAGCTGATGTCGGCTGTGTAGGGCGAGGGCATCATCACCGCACGGACCTTGTCCTTGCCCAGCGCATCGACCGCGATCGCGAGGACCAGCGCGGAGTCGATGCCGCCCGACAGCCCGAGGATCGCGCCCGGGAAACTGTTCTTGCCGATGTAGTCGCGCACGCCGAGCACCAGGGCGTCCCACAGCTGCGCCTCGGCATCGCGCGGCGCGGCAATGGCGGACGGATCTGCCACGACAGCGACGCCGCCTTGCGCCCCATGTGCGAGTTCCATGAAAACCAGCCCCTCGCGAAAGCTCTCGGCCTGTGCGGCCAGAGCACCGTCGGCCTGCAGCGCGAACGAGGCGCCATCGAACACCACCTCGTCCTGCCCGCCCACGAGGTGCGCGTAGACCAGCGGCAGGCCCACGGCGCGTGCACGGTCGGCCATGCGCGCCACGCGCTCACCTTCCTTGCCTACGTGGTACGGCGAGGCATTGATCACCGCCAGCACCTCGGCGCCGCCGGCGCGCGCCAGTTCGGCCGGCGCGTCGAACCAGGCGTCTTCGCAGATCAGCAAGCCAATCGACACGCCGCCCGCCTCGAACACGCAGGTGCCCTGCCCCGGCGTGAAGTAGCGGCGCTCGTCGAACACCTGGTAGTTGGGCAGTTCGCGCTTGGCGTAGGTCTCGAGGATGCGGCCTTCTTTGATGACGCTGGCCGCGTTGTGGCGCAACTGCACCGCCACAGATCGGCTGCGCAGGCTGCCGCCGCTGGGATGCCCCACCACCACAACCATGTCTTTGAGGTCGGCCAGCGCGGTTGCGATGCCTTTCACGGCATCATCACAGGCTTCGGTGAAGGCGGGACGGAGGAACAGGTCTTCCGCTGCATAACCGGCAATCGAGAGTTCGGGTGTCAACAAAAGCCGTGCACCTTGCGCATGGGCCTCGCGTGCGGCGCCGACGATCTTCTGCGCATTGCCGACGAGGTCGCCCACCACAAAATTGAGTTGCGCGATGGCGAGCTTGAGCGTCATACAGAAGGAAGAAAAAGGCTTGAACGATTATGTCATTCGGGTTCTGGCGTCGCCGTCGGACATCGACCCGCAAGCCTGGAACGCACTGCTCGCGGCGCAGTCCGAGCCCTCGCCTTTCATGCGCCACGAATACCTCGCGGCGATGCATGACAGCGGCAGCGCCTCGCCCGAGCGCGGATGGACGCCGCAGTTCGTCACGCTGTGGCGCGGCGATGTGCTCCAGGCCGCTTGCGCGCTCTACCTCAAGGACCATTCGTACGGCGAGTACGTGTTCGACTGGGCCTGGGCGAATGCCTACGAGCAGCACGGGCTCGCCTACTACCCGAAGGCCGTGGTGGCCGTGCCTTTCACGCCCGTGCCCGGCGCCCGGCTGCTGGCACGTGACGCGCAAAGCCGCACGCTGCTGGTGCAGGGGCTGGTGGCCGTTTGCAGGGAACAGGAACTTTCGTCTCTGCATCTGCTGTTCGGCGCCGACGCCGACATTGCTGCATGCACCGAAGCCGGGCTGATGCTGCGCCACACGGTGCAGTTTCACTGGACGAACACGCGCTCTTCGCCAAATGACACTGAAACCGGCTACACGGATTTCGACGCCTTCCTCGCGAGCCTCTCGCACGACAAGCGCAAGAAGATCCGCCAGGAGCGTCGCAAGGTGGCCGACGCCGGTGTCAGCTTCCGCTGCTCGCGCGGCACCGACATCTCGAACGCAGATTGGGACTTCTTCTACCGCTGCTACGAGCGCACCTACCGCGAGCACGGCAACCCGCCCTACCTCACGCGCGACTTCTTCCAGCGCATGGCCGACACACTGCCCGAGGCGTGGCTCCTGTTCGTCGCGGAGCGCGACGGGCGCCCCATCGCGACCAGCCTGATCGCGCTCTCCACCGACGAAGCGCAACCGCTGGTGGCCTACGGCCGCTACTGGGGGGCGCTGGAGCGCGTCGACTGCCTGCATTTCGAGGCCTGCTATTACCAGCCCATTGCCTGGTGCATTGCGCACGGCGCGGCGCGCTTCGAAGGCGGCGCGCAGGGCGAGCACAAGATGGCCCGCGCGCTGATGCCGGTGCGCACCACGAGCGCGCACTGGCTCGCGCACCCGTCGTTCGCCGATGCCGTCGAGCGCTTTCTGGAGCGCGAAGGCGCCGGCATCGAGAACTACATGGACCACCTCGAAGAGCGCAGTCCCTTCAGGGCCGGCTGAGCGGCCTGGAGGTCTTACTTCTTGTAGGCAGCAATGCCGTCGAGAACTTCCTTCTTGGCCGCGTCGATGCCTTCCCAGCCCAGCACCTTGACCCACTTGCCGGCTTCCAGGTCCTTGTAATGCTCGAAGAAGTGGCTGATGGCCTTCAGGCGCATCGGGTTCACGTCGTCGACCGATTTCCAGTGGCTGTAGATGGGCAGCACCTTGTCGGTGGGCACGGCCAGCACCTTGCCGTCGACGCCGGCTTCGTCTTCCATCATCAGGATGCCCAGGGGGCGGCAGGGCACGACCACGCCCGGCAGCAGCGGGTACGGGGCGATGACGAGCACGTCGACCGGGTCACCGTCGCCCGACAGGGTCTGCGGCACGTAGCCGTAGTTGGCGGGGTAGTACATGGCCGTCGTCATGAAGCGGTCCACGAAGATCGCGCCCGATTCCTTGTCGACTTCGTACTTGATCGGGTCGGCGTTCATCGGGATTTCGATCACGACGTTGAAGGCGTCGGGGACGTTCTTGCCGGGGGAGACTTTGTCGAAGGACATGACGTTTTTCGAGTAGTTGAAAAGTATGAGGCGGATGGGGAAAAACCCGGAGTTTACTTTCCGTGTCACGGGCTGGTCGCACGCGTGCGTGTTTTTGCCTGTAAATTGCAACCGTTGGCCAATCGGCTCCGCACCTCCGGTGCAGTGAGCTTCGAGGAAGCAACGCGGCGGAGAACATGGTCCCGTACGCGTTGCGCGCAGGGCCCAGGCTGTCCGTCTCCACAAGTCACAACGAACGAATGGAGAAGCTAAGCATGAGCGGCAACACCCCCCTGATTCTTGCCATCGTCTGCGGCCTCGTGGCCGTGGGCTACGGTTTCTGGGCCCGAAGTTGGATTCTCGCCAAGGACCCGGGCAACGCCCGCATGCAGGAAATCGCCGCGGCCATCCAGGCCGGCGCCTCGGCCTACCTCGCCAAGCAGTACACCACCATCGCGGTGGTGGGCGTGGTGCTCGCGGTGCTCATCGCCCTCTTCCTCGACCTGACGACGGCCGTCGGCTTCGTGGTCGGCGCGGTGCTCTCGGGCGCCTGCGGCTTCATCGGCATGAACGTGTCCGTGCGCGCCAACGTGCGCACCGCACAGGCCGCGACCCAGGGCATCGGCCCGGCGCTCGACGTGGCGTTCCGCGGCGGCGCCATCACCGGCATGCTGGTGGTGGGCCTGGGCCTGCTGGGCGTGACGGGCTTCTACTGGTTCCTGGCCGGCAGCGCGCCGAAAGCGGACCACGGCCTTGCAGCCCTCCTCAATCCGCTGATCGGCTTTGCCTTCGGCTCTTCGCTGATCTCGATCTTTGCGCGCCTGGGCGGCGGCATCTTCACCAAGGGCGCCGACGTCGGCGCCGACCTGGTGGGCAAGGTCGAGGCCGGCATTCCGGAAGACGACCCACGCAACCCGGCCGTGATCGCCGACAACGTGGGCGACAACGTCGGCGACTGCGCCGGCATGGCGGCCGACCTGTTCGAGACCTACGCCGTGACGCTCATCGCCACCATGGTGCTGGGCGCGCTGATGGTCACGGCAGCGCCGCTGGACGCGGTGCTGTACCCGCTCGCGCTGGGCGGCGTGTCGATCATTGCGTCGATCATCGGCTGCTTCTTCGTGAAGGCCTCGCCGGGCATGGTCAACGTGATGCCGGCGCTCTACAAGGGCCTGGCGGTGGCGGGCATCCTGTCGCTGATCGCGTTCTGGTTCGTGACCAGCTGGATCATTCCCGACAACGCCATTGCCGCCAGCGGCAGCCAGCTGAAGCTGTTCGGCGCCTGCTTCGTGGGCCTGGCGCTCACCGCCGCGCTGGTGTGGGTCACCGAGTACTACACCGGCACGCAGTACAAGCCCGTGCAGCACATCGCACAGGCCTCGACCACCGGCCACGGCACCAACATCATCGCGGGCCTGGGCGTGTCGATGCGTTCGACGGCCTGGCCGGTGATCTTCGTGTGCATCGCCATCCTGGCGTCGTATTCGCTGGCCGGCCTCTATGGCATCGCGGTGGCCGCGACGTCGATGCTGAGCATGGCCGGCATCGTGGTGGCGCTCGACGCCTACGGCCCCATCACCGACAACGCCGGCGGCATCGCCGAGATGAGCGAGCTGCCCGCCAGCGTGCGCGACATCACCGACCCGCTGGACGCGGTGGGCAACACCACCAAGGCCGTGACCAAGGGCTACGCCATCGGCTCGGCCGGCCTGGCCTCGCTGGTGCTGTTTGCCGACTACACCCACAAGCTGGAGAGCTTCGGCCAGGCCATCAGCTTCAACCTGAGCGACCCGATGGTGATCGTGGGCCTGTTCATTGGCGGGCTGATCCCCTACCTGTTCGGCGCGATGGCCATGGAGGCCGTGGGCCGCGCGGCCGGTGCGGTGGTGGAAGAAGTGCGCCGCCAGTTCCGCGACATCCCCGGCATCATGGAAGGCACCGGCAAGCCCGAGTACGGCAAGGCCGTGGGCATGCTGACCGGCGCGGCCATCAAGGAAATGATGATCCCGTCGCTGCTGCCGGTGGTGGTGCCGATCCTGGTCGGCCTGCTGCTCGGACCGAAGGCGCTGGGCGGCCTGCTGATGGGCACCATCGTCACGGGCCTGTTCGTCGCCATCTCGATGTGCACGGGCGGCGGCGCGTGGGACAACGCCAAGAAGTACATCGAGGACGGCCACCACGGCGGCAAGGGCTCCGAAGCGCACAAGGCGGCCGTCACCGGCGACACCGTGGGCGACCCCTACAAGGACACGGCCGGCCCGGCGGTGAACCCGCTGATCAAGATCATCAACATCGTGGCGCTGCTCATCGTGCCGCTGGTGGTCAAGTTCCACGCGGGCGATGCGGCAGCGGCGGTGCCGGCCAAGATCGAGACGCCGCCTGCAGCCACCGCCCCCGCCGCGATGGCACCGGCAGCCACGCCGGCCGCCACCCTCGCCTCGGCGGCCGTCGGCGCCACCGAAGCCGCGGCGGTGAAGGTCGAGAACGGCATCGTCAAGTTCTACTTCGCGAGCGCCAGCGCCGAGGTCGCGCCCAACGCCAAGGAGGCGCTGTCCGATGTCATCAAGGCCGTGCAGAGCGGCAGCACCGTGCTGGTGAGCGGCTACCACGACGCCAGCGGCGACCCGGCCAAGAACGCCGAGCTGGCCAAGCAGCGCGCCATGGCCGTGCGCGACGCCATCAAGGCAGCCGGCGCGCCCGAGGACAAGATCGAGCTCGCCAAGCCCGAGCAGTCGCAGGCCGACGGTCCGGCGTCGGAAGCGCGACGGGTCGAAGTGAAAGTGAAGTCCTGACATGCCCTCGTCCGCCCGTCTCGAAGCCTTCATTGCCGCCGTCGAAGGCGGCGCGCATGCCCAGGTCATCGAAGATTTCTACACCGAAGACGCCACCATGCGCGAGAACCAGGCCGAGCCGCGGCGCGGGCGCAGCACGCTGGTTGCGCAGGAAAGCGCCGTGCTCGCGCGCACCGAGTCGGTGGCGTCCACCTGCGTGCGGCCGGTGCTGGTGAACGGCGACCACATCGGCATCCACTGGATCTTCGAATTCACGTTCAAAGGCGGCGGGCGCATGCGCATGGAAGAGATCGCCTGGCAGCGCTGGGACGGCGAGCGCATCGCCGAAGAGCAGTTCTTCTACGACCCGGCGCAGCGCAAGCCGGGCTGAGGATGCCCCGCCCGGACCGCGCGATCCGGGCTGGTTTTATGCAACATTTTCGATGTAACATTGAAACTGTCACATGAACGCATCCACCGCCACACCCGATTCCACTGCCCCGCAGGACCTCTCCATCGAGGCCCTGGCGGCGCGCTCGGGCGTCACGGTGCGCAACATCCGCGCCTACACCACGGGCGGCCTGCTGCCGCCGCCCCGGCTGCAGGGCCGGCTCGGCCTGTACGGCGTCGACCATGTCCAGCGCCTGGCGCTGATCCGCGAACTGCGCGAACAGGGCTTCGGCATCGAGGCGATCCGCCGCATCTTCACGCGCGCGCCGGCCTCCACCTGGCCCGACCTGCTGGCCGTGGCCCGCTCGGTGTCGGGCAGCCTGTTCGCCGAAGAAACGCCCGTGGTGGTGTCGGCCCAGGCGCTGGCCACCAAGTGGCAGGGCCAGATGACGCCCGCCCTGCTCGGCCGCGCCACCCGCGCCGGCCTCATGCGCGAACTGCCCGACGGCCAGGTGCAGGTGCTGAGCCCGGCGCTCGGCCAGGTCGCCGAACAGCTGGCCGCGCTCGGCCTGCCGCTCGAGGCGGTCATCGGCATGCAGGAAACCATGGTCCGCACGCTGCGCACCGTGGCGCGGCGCTGGCTGCGCACACTGGCCGACAGCCTGCTTTCCGGCGACACCCTCGATGCCGGCCGCGCCGCGCAGCTGCTCGAGAAAGCACGGCCGCTGGCCACCGGGGCGGTGCAGGCCGCCTTTCCCGTGATCCTGCAGCAGGAACTCGACGCCCTGCTGCACAAGACCGCCTGATGCCGATGACACGCCCTCGTCTCGCCCTTCTTCCGTCCCTGCTGCTGATGTTGCCTGCCCTCATGGGCGGCGCGACCTTCGCGCAGCAGCAGGCCCGCGGCGACACCTCCAGCACGCTGGCGCTGAGCTTCGACGCCGCGCGCCAGCGCATGGTCGAGCGTTCCGACAAGCTGGCCGCCGCGCGCATCGCCATCGAGGCCAAGGAGCTGCAGAGCGAAGGCGTCAAGCGCCTGGGCGGGCCGGTGGTCAGCATCTCGGGGCTGGCCTATGCGTACAACGCGAACCTGAACCTCGACCTCGACCCGCTCAACCAGAAGCTCGGCCAGATCGGCTCGTCGCTGCCGCCGTCGATCCAGAGCTTCATCTCGCGCGTGCCGATTCCGCAGCTGCCCAACAGCTACACGCTGAACCGCCACGACACCGGCGCCAATGCCTCGGTGTCGGCCGTGTGGCCGCTCTACCTGGGCGGCGCGACCGATGCGGTGCGCGGCTTTGTCTCCGCGCAGGCACGCGAAGCCCAGGCCGACGCCGAACAGGCCGGCCACGAGGTCGACACGCTGCTGGTGCAGCGCTACTTCGGCGCCCAGCTCGCACAGCGCGCCGCCACGCTGCGCCTGCAGGCCGAGCGCACCATCGCGCAGCACGACGCGGCGGCGCAGAAGATGCTCGCGGCCGGCGTCATTTCGCGCGTCGAGCGGCTGCAGGCCAGCGCCGCCTACGAAGAAGCGCGCCGCAATGCCCGCAAGGCCGAGAACGACGCCGCACTCGCGAGCGTGGCCCTGGCGCGCACGGTGCGCGCCGAAGGCAGCGTCACGCCGCAGACGCCGCTGTTTCTCATCAGCGCGCCGATCGAACCGCTCGGCCACTTCATCGATGCGGCGCTGACGCGGCATCCGGGCCTGGGCAAGGTCGCGGCCAAGAAGGCACAGGCCGAACAGCTGCACGAAGGCGAAGAAGCCTTGCGCCGCCCGCAGGTCATTGCCTTCGGCACGCGAGAGATCAAGAGCGGCAACGCCGACTGGGTGGCCGGCCTCGGCGTGCGCTGGACGCTGTACGACTCGGTCGACCGCAACGCGCTGTCGGCCGCCTCGCACAAGCAGGTCGAACAGGCCGAGCGCACCGACCTGCAGGCGCGCAGCGACATCTCGCTGCTGGTCGAGCGCAACTGGCGCGCGCTGGACAACGCGCGCCGCCAGTACCTCGAGATGAAGGTCTCGGTCGAGCTTGCACAAGAAGTGGTCAAGCTGCGCACCGCCGGGCTGCGCGAAGGCACCAGCACCACGCTCGACCTGATCGACGCCGAGACCAACCAGGCCAAGGTGCTGACCGAACGCGCGCAGGCCGCCAATGATTACGTGCAGGCGCTTGCGCAGCTGCTCGAGAGCGCGGGCCTGTCCGAGACTTTTTCCGACTACATCGCGCGCGCCGACGTGAAGGTGAACTGACCATGATGAGTGCCAAGACCCGCCGACTGATCGCCGTTGCCGCCGCGCTGCTCGTGCTGGTGCTGCTCGTCTGGGGCTTCTGGCGCGCCGCGCAGCCGGCGCCCGAAGTGTTCCAGGGCCAGATGGAAGCACGCGAAACCGACGTGGCCGGCAAGGTCACCGCGCGCATCGCCGAAGTGGCCGTGAAGGAAGGCGACCGCATCCAGGCCGGCGCCCTGTTGGTGCGCATGGACAGCCCCGAGGTGCGCGCCAAGCTGGCGCAAGCCACCGCCGCCGAGCAGGCCGCGCAGGCCGTGGCCGACAAGGCGCAGAACGGCGCCCGCCCGCAAGAAATCGAAATGGCGCGCATGCAATGGCAGCGCGCCGAAACCGCCGCGCAGCTCGCGCAGACCTCGTTGCGCCGCGTCGACGGGCTGGCGCGCGACGGCCTCGTGGCCGACCAGAAGCGCGACGAGGCCGAAGCCAACTGGAAGGCCTCGCGCGATGCCGCCGTGGCCGCCAAGGCGCAGTACGACATGGCGCGCACCGGCGCCCGCCCCGAGGACAAGGCCGCCGCCAGCGCACAGGCGCGGCAGGTGGCCGGCGTGGTCGCAGAAGCGGAGGCCGCCAAGGCCGAGACCGAGCTGCGCAGCCCGGTCGCCGGCGAGGTGGCCAAGGTGCTCGCCAAGGTCGGCGAACTCTCGCCGCAGGGCGTGGCGGTGGTCACGGTGGTCGACCTGAACGACCAGTGGGTGGTGCTCAACGTGCGCGAAGACCGGCTGGCCCGCTTCGCGCTCGACAAGGAATTCGACGCCCACCTGCCCGCCCTGCCCGAGGACCGGCGCACCGCCCGCTTCAAGGTCACCTACAGCGGCGTGCTGCCCGACTTCGCCACCTGGCGCGCCACGCGCGGCGGCGCCGGCTTCGACGTGCGCACCTTCGAGGTCCGCGCCCGGCCGCTCAAGCCCATTGAAGGCGCGCGCCCCGGCATGAGCGTGCTGGTCGACTGAGCCCGCACCCTCCATGAGCCTGTGCGGCTTTTCCACCGCCAGCGCCCGGCGCGAGTTCGCGCTGCTGCGCACGCGCCCGTGGGACCTGGCCATGATCTCGTGGGTGCCGCTGCTCGCGGTGTTCCTGATCTGGTGGATCTTCTCGGCCGGCCTGCCCGAACGGCTTCCGATCGGCGTGCTCGACCAGGACCATTCCGCGCTCTCGCGCCAGCTGGTGCGCTTCCTGGACGCCACGCCCGGCCTGCGCGTGGCGCAGCAGTACGCCGACGAAAGCGAAATGCAGCGCGCGCTCACCAGCGGCGCCGTCGACGCGGCGGTGCAGTTGCCGCGCGAGCTGAGCCGCGACGTCAAGCAGGGTCGCGTCGGGCAGGTCGTGCTGCTGCACAACGCGCAGCTGGGCACGCATTCGAGCCTGATCCAGCGCGACGTGCGCACCGCCGTCGCCACGGTGTCGGCCGGCGTCGAACTCGCGGTGCGCAACAAGCGCGGCGAATCGATGAAGGCCGCGCGCGTGAGCATGGACCCGGTCAAGGCCAGCATGGTGGCGCTGTTCAACACCTCGACCGACTACGAGCAGTTTCTCGGCGCCGCGCTCATCCCGGCGCTGCTGCACATCCTCGCGATGACGGCCGGCGCCTGGGCCGTGGGCCGCGAGCTGCGCGACCGCAGCCTCGGCGGCTGGCTCGGCACCGCGCCGCGCTGGCACGAGGCGCTGGCCGCGCTGGCGGGCAAGCTGGCGCTGCCGTTCGCGAGCCTGTCGGCCGTGGGCATCGCCGCCATGCTGTGGATCACCGCGGGCCGCGGCTGGCACCCGGTCGGCTCGGTGGGATGGACGCTGTTCGCGCTGGTGGTGTTCGTGGCGCTGTCGATCGCGCTCGGCGCCTTTGTGTCGAGCCTCACGCGCTCGCTGCGCACCGCGCTGTCGGCCACCGGCTTCATCACGGCGCCGGCCTTCGCCTTTGGCGGCGTGGGCTTTCCGCTGGTCGCCATGCCGGTGCTTGCGCAGCTGTGGGCCAGCCTGCTGCCCTACACGCACTACATCCGCGTGCAGATGGAGCAGCTGCAGATGGGCGCGCCCGTGGCGTACTCGGCCGCGACGCCGTTGTGGATGGTGGTGGGCACGATGGTGCTGCTGGCCGTCTCGGCCACGCTGCTGATGCGTGCGGCTGCAGCACCGGATACCTGGGGAGGCCGTTGATGAGCGGGCCCACCCAACACTTCGCCGCCGCCTGGCGCGACACCACGCTCGCCGTGCTGCGCGACAAGGGCGTGCTGCTGATCATGCTGCTCGCGCCCATCATCTACGGCTTTTTCTACCCCTGGCCCTACGGCACGCAGGCGGTCACGCGGGTGCCGGTGGCGGTGGTCGACCAGGACCACAGCGGGCTGTCGCGGCAGATCGCGCGCTTCGCCATGGCCAGCCCGCGCCTGGACGTGCGCATGGTCACGTCCGACGTGCACGAGGCGCAGCAGGCGCTGTGGCGCGGCGAGATCGAGGGCTACGCCCTGCTGCCGCAGGACCTCAAGCGCAACGTGCTGCGCGGCACGCCGGCGGTGGTGAGCATCGAGGGCAACGGCGCCTATGCGCTGCTGAACAAGGCGGTGCTGTACGGTTTCTCGGAAGCGGTGGGCACGGTGTCGGCCGGTGTCGAGATCCGCAAGCTGCAGGCCGGCGGCCAGAGCGCGGCGCAGGCGGCGCGCAGCCGCAGCCCGCTCAACACGCAGTTGGTGGCACTGTTCAACCCGACCGAGGGCTACGGCAGCTACGTGGTCCCTGCCGTCGCGCTGCTGATCCTGCAACAGACGCTGTTGATGGGCGCCGCGATGCTGGCCGGCACCTGGGCCGAGGCCCGCCGCCTGCGCGCGGGCATGGGCGCGTGGCTCGGGCGGTTGGGCGCGCTGTCGGGCTTCGGCGTGCTGAGCGGCCTGTTCTATTTCGGCTGGGTGTTCTTCCTGCAGGACTACCCGCGCGGCGGCAATCCGTTCGCCGCGCTGGTGCTGCTGCTGTTCTACGTGCCCGCGATCTGCGTGCTCGGCCTGCTGCTGGGCTGCTGGTTCCGCGACCGCGAACGCGCGCTGCAGGTGCTGCTGTTCACGGCGCTGCCGATGGCTTTTCTCTCAGGCTTCTCGTGGCCCGTCGAGGCGCTGCCCGCCCCGCTGCAGGCGCTGCGTTGGCTGTTCCCGAGCACGGCGGGCATCCAGGCCTCGCTGCGGCTCAACCAGATGGGGGCACCGCTGCACGACGTGTTGCCGTACCTCGGGGCGCTGGCGGCGATGGTGGCGGCGGGCCTGCTCGCGCTGTGGATCGCGGCGACACCGCGCAAGGCGGAGCCGGCCTAACGGCGACTGTCCGCCGCCACGGCGCGCACCAGCCGCGTAGCAGGCGCCACCAGTTCGCGCAGGTCGCCCACGCGGTCCTGCTCGATGGCCTGCAGCACCAATTCGTTGATACCGCCGACCACCGTCATCGCCATCTGGCTGCTGAGGTGCGCCGCGGGCACCTCACCTGAATCGCTGCTGTTGATCGCCACCTGGATGAAGTTGGCGATCTCGGCGTTCACGCGCCGCCGCGCCGCCAGGCCCGGCAGGCCCAGCCCCAGGATCTCGACGAACAGCGTGCGCAGCAGCACCGGGTCTTGGGCGAGGTAGTCCATGTACGCGGTCATCGCCTGCTCCACCTGCGTGTGCCAGGGCTGGGCCGGATCGAAAGCCTCGCTCACGGCCTGCAGGCCGAGCCGGCTGGCCGTTTCGTACAGCGCGATCAGGCACTCGGTCTTGGTGCTGAAGTGCTCGTAGAAGGTGCGCCGCGACACCGCGGCCTCGCGCACGATGTCGGCGATGGTCGTGTCTGCGTAGCCCTTGGCCGCCACG
The DNA here is from genome assembly GCF_001426505.1 of Variovorax sp. Root473. Lineage (GTDB taxonomy): Bacteria > Pseudomonadota > Gammaproteobacteria > Burkholderiales > Burkholderiaceae_C > Variovorax. The sequence continues at coordinate 1,136,924 of NZ_LMEV01000017.1, read as the reverse complement.
GCATGCGCCATGCCCTGGAGCAGCCGCGTGTAGTGCTCGCTGGGCGCACCTTCGGCGGCGTCGGGCATGGCGGGTTTGTCGATGGTGGCAGTCATGTCGGATTCATTTTCCTACGCCTCGGTACTTGACAGTACCAGTTCACAATTGCACCATGGCGGCACGCGGTACGAAGTTGTACCAACTTGTGCCCACGACCTCAGGAATTGCCTTCCCATGACCGAACTCGTTGTCCGCCGCCTGCTGATCGACCTGCAGCCGCCCTTCTCCCGCGACTGGTGCGGCGGCGACGCTTTTTCGACGGCCTTCTTCAATGCCCTGTCGATGAGCTTTCCTTTCGGCGAGCAGTTTTTCATCGACGCCGTGCGCGACGCCATGGCCACGCTGCCGCCCGAGGTGCAGGAGCGCTATCGCGCCGACGTGCGCGGCTTCATCGGGCAGGAGGCCACGCACCGGCGCATCCATTCGCTGTTCAACGCGCACCTCGGCCAGCAAGGCCTGGTCGACCGCTGGACCGCACGCGCCAGCCAGCGCATGGAACTGATGGACGGTGCCGATCCACGCCACGCGCTGGCCGTGACAGCGGCCACGGAGCATTTCACGGCCATGTTCGCCGAGTGGCTGCTGGCCCGCCCCGAAATTCTCGAAGGCGCCGAGCCCCGCCTGCGCACGATGTGGCTGTGGCACAGCGCGGAAGAGCTGGAACACAAGAGCGTGGCCTTCGACATCTACAAGGCCGCGGGCGGCTCCGACGAATGGCGCACACGCTGGTTCCGACGCGTGACGGTGATGTTCCTCGGCGACCTGATGCGCCAGACGGTCGACAACCTGCGGCATGAAAAGCAATTGTGGAAATGGGCCACCTGGAAGAGCGCCGCGCGCATTCTCCTTGGCAGCGGTGGCCTGCTGAGGGGCAACGTCGCAGGCTGGCGCCTGTACCTGCGCAGCGACTTCCACCCCGACCAGCAGGACAGCAGCCTGTCGGCGCGCTGGCTGGCCGACAACGGCGCGCAGTTCACGCCGGTGGGCGCACCAACGGCGGCGACCGCAGCGACCGCCTGAAAGCACCGGCGTCAGTAGATGCTGCTGCGGTGCGAGGTCAGCGTGCCTGGCTGGGTCTGCAAGTCGGCGCGCAGCGTGAGGTCGTGCAGGGTGTCGAAATCCGACGGGGCGTCGGGCACGCGCATCACCACTTCGAGTTCGTGCATCGAAGCCACCCAGCGGCCGGCCGGCGATTCGGCCGGTTCGTCGTTGGCGAACACGCCATCGCGGATGTAGAGCGTTTCACCTTCGGGGCGTTCGCCGTGCAGTTCGATCAAACGTGCGATCGAGAAGTTGTAGGTGACGAGCTTTTCGCGCGTGCGGCGGTCCTTGCCGCCGCAGTTGAACGAGCCTTCGGCCGCGATCACGATGCACGAGCCGTCCACGCCGCCGTCGATCGCGATCTCGTTGCCCGAGCGCCAGATGGCATTGGGCAGGCGCACGCGGACCTTGTCGATCACGAGGTCGCGTTGCTTGTTCAGGGCACTCAATGGCGGCACCAGCGAGCGCAGCTGGCGCAGACGCTCGGCGAAGTTGTCGTCCATGAGGAATTCGACGTGGTGTGTGGCACTGCCGGACGAGCGCTTGACGACCTGCATGACGACGTGTCGTGGCTTGTTCACAGATCAGCCCCTCCACGCACAGAAAAATCCACACCCACCGCGGGGCACCGCTCGCCTTCTTGCTGGATTTGAGTGGTCATCGGCTACAAATTAGAACTTTAGATTAAATGCAATTATTTGCATCAACTGTTTCCAACTGTATAACGATTACGGCCGCCGGGGAAGGCAAACCACGACATGGCGTCGAGGCCATGTCGCTGGCACGACGCAGCGCCGTGCCAGGGGCTCAGCTCGACGATGCCTCGGCCTCGAGGGCCTCGTCGAGCGCCTTGCACGAAGGTGCGCAAACGGTCTGCGACTTGCCCAGCACCTGGCGCGTGCGCAGTTGCGAACGCACGCGGTGCTTGCCGCACATGAAGCAGGACATCGTGGCCCCGCTGAACGACGCCGAGGCGCGGAACGGAGAGCCCGGCGCCTTCGATTTGTAGCGCAGGCCGTCCGCCACCACTGCTGTTTTCACTTCACCCTTGGCCATGCATCTTGTCCTTGTTCGGTTCGTCACCGCGCATGGCGCGGGCAATGGCTTCTCTGGCTGCGCCTTCGGCGGCCAGGGAAACGTCCAGCGCCGAGCGGCAAAGGCCGGCGTGCTGGTAATTCATATTTTCGTAGACCTCGGAGGCGGCCGGATAGGCATCGAGCAACTGGCCCAATTCGGCACCGGGCTCGACGTCTTCGAATTCATGCACCAGGTGCTCGACCACCGCGCGGTATTGCTCGGCGCCGACGGGCACGGCGCTGTGCTCAAGCTTCTCCAGCAGTTGGGCCAGCACGTGGGTCACTGCCAGATCGGTCTTGGGAGACGGATTTCGGGTCGTGTTCATGGTTTGCATGTGGGGACAGCATACCCCTATGCAAGGGGCGGGTCGCGCCGAAGTGGCTCCGGCGCCCCGACCTCGTGCGCCGCGCGCATGCGCTGGAGCAGGCTGTGAAGCATTTCGGTCGACAAGCCGTGGATCACCAGCCTGTGCCCGGCCCGCAAGGTCGACAGCGGCACCAGCGGATGCTTGTTGTTGACCAGGATCAGGTGCTCGGGCGCATTCAGGATGGTCGCCGCGTAGATGCCGATGGTCTCGTCCAGTTGCAAGGAGTTGGCCGCGCGCCAGAAATCGTTGTCGGTCAGCATGAGCTGGTACAGCGGCGTGAACAGCTCGATGGCGCTTTGCAGGTCGAGAAAATTGAGCTTGCCCTGGGGCATGTCTTCCAGCCGCAGCGCCGGCGACTGGATCATCGAGAAATCGATCTGCTCGGCCTTGCACAGCGCCAGCCCCTTGTCGCGCAGCGCGGTGTTCAGCCGGATCACGAAATTGAACAGGTTCAGGTCGTGCTTCAGGAACATCTCGTCCTTCAGCGCGTCGATGTCCGCCGGCTCCAGCGGCGACGTGGCCACGGGCGCGGGCGAGTTGCGCCCGATGAAGCTCAGCACCTGCGAGCCCAGGTGAAAGTGCCGCAGGATCAGCCAGTTGGCCTCGGGCGACACGAAGCGCTTGAGCCCCCACGCCAGGAAGCGGTGCAGCAGCATCGAGTGCGACCAGTTGCGAGGTACGAACACCTTCACGATCTGGATCAGGATGATCGTCAGCCGCGCAATCGGCCGCAGGAACGGCAGCAGGTACTGGCGCGAGGCCGAGCTCGAATCGGCCAGCCACGCCGACTTCACATCGTCGGGCAGCGGCGTGCTCTGGTCGAGGTACAGCGCCAGCCACGGGCTGGGGTCCCGCTCGTCGTGGGCTTGCGTCAAAAATTCAGGCGTTCGGCTCATGAGGCATTCGTTCGGTGATGTGCTGGAACTGCATCAGGTACAGCGCCGCCGTGTGGCGCGCGGTGTCGGCAATCTGGCGGGCGGCGCGGGCCTGCCCCTCCACGGCCATCACCATCTCGACCGCGGCCAGCCAGCGGTTCAGGTGGTGCTCGTCGTTGTGACCGTGGTACTCGAGAAAACGGAAGGCGTCGGGCGGCAGCTTCAGGCTGGCCTTGAGCAGCGGCAGCAGCGCCGGCACGATGCGCTGGCCCGTGCCTTCGATGATGTAGATGGCGCCCAGCAGCCCGATCGGATCGCGCGTGGCGGCCAGCCCGTGCAGGTAGGCGTTGAGCGCCTCGCCGCCGGGGTTGCGGCGCAACTCGTCGATCGATTCGACGGTGCCGCCGGCCTTGCGGTAGTCGCTGAAGAGGATGTTGAAGTCGTTCTGCTCCTCGCCCGCATGCACGTCGATCAGCGACGACAGCATGCGGTACGGCTCGCTCAGCGAGGCCGCGCCTTCGCGCATCCACAGGCTGCCTTCGCGCACCTGCGGCACCCACTGCTCCATCCAGTTCAGGTAGTCGGGCACGGCAAAGCGGCGCTCGCGGATCTGGCGGATCAGCGGCGTGCGCCACACGCGCGAGCGGTAGTCGTGCCAGATGGCAGCGAGTTCGGTCAGCAAGGCGCCCAGGCCTTCGGGCGCGGCAGCCGGGTCGTGCGGCGGCGCGATGACGAGGTCGTCGTCGGGCAAGACCGCCGCCATGCGCGGCGCGATCACGACAGGCGCCGCATCGACGGCCTCGACCTCGAGCAGCATGTACGCCGCCATGAAGCGCCCCGACTCCGGCACGTAGCAGAAGATCTGCTCGCCCGGCTTCAGCGACTTGGTGTGCAGGAACTCGGCCAGCATCACGAGGATCGATGCCGCCCCGGTGTTGCCGCGCCACGCGAGGTTGCTCCACCAGCGCTCACGCGGAATCGCCAGGTCGGCCTTGGCCATCAGGTCTTCGACCACCGGGATGAATTTTTCCGACGAGTAGTGGCACAGGAAATGGTCGACCCGCTTCGGATCGACCCAGCCGTCGCGCACCAGCCCCGCGTACTCGTGGATGCCGATGTCGAACAGGTGCGGCAGCAGGCGGATGTCCTGGCGCAGCGACAACGCGCCGGCGGCCTCGGCCTCGGCCCACGAGCCGAAATCGAGATGCCCGCGCGCACGGTCTTCGGTCAGGCCGAGCTGCATGCAGACCGGGTAGTCACCCGAGAAGGCGCGCTGGTGCACCCACTTCAGCTTCAGGCGCAGCCCCGGCTTGCCGGCCAGCGCGGGCGTGCCGTCGGACAGCAGCAGCGCGCCTGCGCCATCGGACAGCATCCAGCGCAGGAAGTGCGAGTCGAAATCGGTCTCGTAGCCGCGCGCCGCGAAACGCGAGCGCTTGAACAGCCGCGACGGCATTTCACTCGCCACCGCCAGCGCCGAGCGGTGCGCGCCCAGCTCGATGCCTTGCGCGGCCGTCTGGATCGCCGACACGCCGGCCGCGCAGATGCCGTGCACCGAATGCGTTTCCATCGGCTGCGCCGCCAGCTCGCCCTGGATCATGTTGGCGAAGCCAGGCATCAGCGTGTCGCCTCCCGAGGAACCGCTGGTCAGCAGCGACACACGCGACAGCTCGGCCCCGCCGCGCTGCAGGCAGTCGCGGATCGCGCTGGCCGCCAGCTGCGCGTTGGTGTGGCGCGTCACGCCTTCTTCGTCGATCGCGTAGTGCCGCGTCAGGATGCCGTTCTCGGCCAGGATGCGGCGCTTGATGCGCTCCGACATGCGATTGAGCGGCGCGATGTACGCGTCCATGCGGTCGTTCGGAACAGGCTCGCCGGGCATGAAGTAGCCGGCGCTTTCGAGGTACACGCGTTGGAATGAAACGGGCATGGGTTCAGGAGATGGGTGAATCGGGAGGCATCAGCGAGCGGCTGCGAAAACGCGGCCACACGGTCCCCAGCACGAACACGCGCACCATGTACGGCACCAGCCCGCCCTCGTTGAGCACGGATGCCACCTGCGCGCGGTATCGCGTGTGATGCAGGTGCGTGAGCTCGGACCAATGGGCATGCGGGTTCTCGTGGTGTGCGGTGTGCAGGCCGATGTTGAACAGCAAGGGGTTCACGAGCCCCTCGAAATTGCGGGCGTAGTTCAGCTGGCTACCGCGGGTATCGCCGGATGCCCCCTTGCGCGGCGTCTTGCGGCCGTCGGCGTGCGCGTGCTGCAGGTAGTTGGTGGCCAGCAGCCAGTGCAGGCCGTGCAGCTGCGGCACGATCACGAACAGCAAGGCCTTGCGCCAGTCGACCGCCAGCAGCACGGTCCAGCTCGCCAGCCACAGCGCGTACTGCGCCATGCAATAGCGCCACGCGCCCCGGTGATGACGATGCAGCCGCGCGAGCCAGCCGAAGAACACAGGCATCAGCACCCACACGGCCTGGAACGGATGCAGCAGGTAGCCGATCAGGTGATTGGTGTCGCCGCCGAAGCGGTAAGTGCGCGCCACGTCCTTTGGCCCGTGGCGGTGGCGATGGTGATTGGCCACGTGCGCGGGCCAGAAGACGAAGGTCGGGTGGCCCTGCAGCAGCGTGATCCAGAAGTCCGTCAAGCGGTTCATGCGTCGACCGCGCCACATGCGCAGGTGCACGTGGTTGTGGTGGATCACGCCGATACCGAGCGTGAGGAACAGCATCAGCGCATACAGCACCACCTGGAAGCCGTGCACCCACTGCCACGCCGCCAGCACGGGCAAGGCGACGAGATACGCGAGGCTTTGCCAGTCGCGCCAGTGGCGCAGCCTGGGCAGCCGATGGCGCGCGTCAGGCCGTCGTGGCGCCATGCTTCTTTCGAAACGCCTGGAACAGCGGCTCGGCGGCGTCGGCCGCGATGCGCGTGCGGAACAGCCGGTCCATGAAGGTGAACTGAAAGCCGTAGTTGCCGTTGTGCACGGCATGGTGCAGGTGGTGGCGGCGGCTCGCGGCGAACCAGTGGCTGTACGACACGCGCGGCACGAAGTCGTAGTTCGAATGCCCCACGCAGTTGAAGAACAGGCTGAAGACCGGCACCGATGCCAGCGACCAGAAGCTGAAGTCGTGCAGCACCATCGGCAACAGGATCACGTTGCCGAGCATCAGCGCCTCGATCGGGTGAAAGCTGTAGGTGGCCCACGGCGTGGTCACGAACGAACGGTGGTGCGGACCATGAAAGCGGCGCAGCCAGCGCGTGTGCAGCAGCCGGTGGTTGAGCCAGAAATGCACGTCATTCCACACCGCGAGCACGAGGATCTCGATGCCGATGCGGCGCCAGCCCGCGTCGGGCTCGAGCCGCGCCCAGCCCAGCTGCAACAGGCCCCACGGAAACACCATGCCCAGCCCGAAGATCAGCACCGAGATGCCCGACTGCGTGAGCTCGCGCCGCAGTTGGCCCGGCTGCAAGGGTCGCGGGTCGAGCATGCGTCCGATGCGCAGCGCCGGCAGCACCCGCTTCGTGAGCAGCCAGGTGAGCGCGCCGAAACCCAGGTAGATGCCGCCGAAAAAAAGCAGGCCCCACAGCATGACCTGCGGGGCCGAAAGTGAAGTGAAGGTCTGCGCCATCCCCCGAGGCTACAACAGCATCTCGGGCACCAGCGGGGAGATCAGGGTGTTGTACAGGCGCTGGAAGAAACCCGACTCGGGTTCCGAGGTGAGGATCATCTCTTTCTCGCCGTCGTTCGTGAGCCATTCGAGCGTGCCGCCCTCTTTCGACAACCGCAGCCGATACGAGTTCTGCAGCTTGCTCACATGGATGATGCGCAGCATCTCGCGCGCGAGTTGCGGGCTGTCGACCACCACGCCCATCTCGGTGTTCTGGCTGGCCGAGCGCGGATCGAGATTCATCGAGCCGACGAAGATGCGCGTCTTGTCGATGGCCGCGGTCTTGGCGTGCAGCCGGCCCAGCGAGGTACCGAAGCTGCCGAAACGCATGCTCGCGGTGGTGCGCTGCGGGCTCAGTTCGTACAGGTCGGCGCCGCTCTTGAGCAGCCGCTCGCGGTAGCGTGCGTAGCCGGTGTGCACCAGCGGCTCGTCGTTGGCGGCCAGCGAATTCGTCAGCAGCGTGAGCTTGACCTTGCGCCTGGCCAGGTCCTCGAAGGCGGCCATGCCGCGCTCGCCGGGCACGAGGTAGGGCGAGGTCAGGTCGACCTCGGTCTTGGCGTCGAGCAGCAGCGCCCAGACCTTCATCGTCACGCTGGTGGCAATCGCGTCTTCGGCCGTCAGCGTCGTGGGCTTGGACGGCGGATCGGCAATGGCGCGCGCCTCGCCCCACAAGAGACCCATGCGGCCACCATCGAGTTCCTCGGCGATGGGGCCATAGCCGAGGATGTCCGAAGGCGGCAGCACGACCTTCGGCGGCGGCCCGGCCATGCCAACCTCGTCGTCGAAGGGAACGGCACCCGGCGCCTTGCGCACGATCTCGGCAATGGGCCAGATCTGGTCGCTGTTCCAGTAGGCGTCGAAGATGCTCTCGAGCTGCGGCACGACCTTGCCGACCACCAGCGCGTCCATGTCGATGAAGTTCTGCGCTTCGCTCAGCACGAAATATTCGTCGGCGATGTTGCGCCCGCCCACCACCGCCATGGTGCCGTCGGCAATGAAGAGCTTGTTGTGCATGCGGTGATTGAGGCGGTGGACATCGAAGATCGACACCACGAAGCGCGACAGAAACCCATTGCGCGCGCAGCAGAACGGATTGAACAGGCGCACCGACACGTTCGGCGTCTCGGACAACGCCAGCAACAGTTGCTGGCTCTTCACCGTGTACAGGTCGTCCACCAGCACCCGCACCTTCACGCCACGCGCGGCCGCCTCGCGCAGCGTGCGCAGCAGCAGCCGGCCGGTGGCGTCGTTCTCGAGCTGGTAGTACTGCACCACCAGCGAGCGCTCGGCGCGCTGCGCGAGCTGCAGGCGCGCGTCGAGCGAGTACACGCCCAGCGGCATCAGCCGAAAGCCCGAATGCTCGCCGGGCGGCGTGGAGGCCGCGACGATCTTCGCGAGCGCGGTGCCCGGGTCGGCGGCGGCCGCGTGTTCGGCCGGGCGTTCGCGCGCCGGCGGCAGCGAGCCGCATGCGCCGAGCAGGGCCAGCAGTACGCCAGCCAGCACCGTGCGCAGGAAAGACCGGGCCCAGGCATTCATGATCGGATTCCTCTTGTCGTTGTCGCTGCCATTGACCGGATGTACGCCGCCGCGCCCGCAACGGTTTCAACGCGAACCCTTTCCGCAGGGTACCGGCCTAGAATTCGGTTCACTTCGCTTCGGAGTTACATCATGGCCCGATCGCTCCTTCTGCGCACCGCTTTATGGGCCGCGGCCCTCGCCGCCGGGGTACCCTCCCACGCCGCACTCGATATCGGCGATCCCGCGCCCAAGTTCACGGCCACGGCCGCGCTCGGCGGCAAGACCTTCCGCTACTCGCTGGCCGAGGCGCTGGCCAAGGGGCCGGTGGTGCTGTATTTCTTTCCGGCAGCCGACTCGAACGATTGCTCCATCGAGGCCCATGCCTTCGCCGAAGCCATCGACAAGTTCGCCGCGCTCGGGGCCACGGTGATCGGCGTTTCGGCCGACGACATCGACACGCTCTCCAAGTTTTCGGTCAAGTCGTGCCAGAGCCGCTTTCCGGTGGCGTCCGACCAGGGCAAGACCGTGATCCAGGGCTTCGACGCGCTGATGCAGACACGGCCCGACTTCGCCAACCGACTGTCGTACGTGATCGCGACCGACGGCAAGGTCGCCTATTACTACCAGAACCTCAACCCCGACAAGCACGTCGAGCGCATGCTGAACGCCGTGCGCGCGCTGCCCAAAGCCACCGCAGCGAAGTAAGGCGGGGCGGCCGGGGCGCCACGCGCGGGGCGGGCTTCGCGCAAAATCTCGCCCCATGCAACTCAACTACATTGCCAACGCGGACGTTCCTTCCGCCTCCGGCCGCACCCTCCCCGTCATCGACCCGTCGGACGGCCAGCCCTTCGACGAAATCCAGCGCAGCAACGCCGCCGACATCGACGCCGCCGTGCGCGCTGCGCGCGATTGCTTCGAGGGCGTGTGGCACAAGGTCAGCGCCGCCGACCGCGGCCGCCTGCTCTTCAAGCTCTCGCAAAAGATCGCCGCGCATGTCGACGAGCTCGCGCTCATCGAGCAGCGCGACTGCGGCAAGCCCGTGAAGCAGGCCCGTGCCGACGCCGTGGCGCTGGTGCGTTATTTCGAGTTCTATGCCGGCGCGTGCGACAAGCTGCACGGCGAGACCATTCCGTATCAAGACGGCTACAGCGTCTTCACCTGGCGCGAGCCGCACGGCGTCACTGGCCACGTCATTCCGTGGAACTACCCGATGCAGATCTTCGGGCGCAGCGTAGGCGGCGCGCTGGCGGCCGGCAACGTGTGCGTGGTGAAGCCGGCCGAAGACGCGTGCCTGTCGCTGATCCGCGTGGCGCAGCTGGCGGCCGAGGTCGGCTTTCCGGCCGGCGCGCTCAACATCGTGACGGGCTACGGCCATGAAGTCGGCGACGCACTCGCGCGCCACGAAGGCATCGACCACATCAGCTTCACCGGCAGCCCGAAGATCGGCACGCTGATCCAGCAGGTGGCGGCCGAGCGGCATTGCCCGGTCACGCTCGAACTCGGTGGCAAGAGCCCGCAGATCATCTTTGCGGATGCTGACCTGGACGCGGCCATTCCCGTGATCATCAACGCCATCGTGCAGAACGCCGGCCAGACCTGCTCGGCAGGCTCGCGCGTGCTGATCCAGCGCGACATCTACGAGCCCCTGCTCGAGCGCCTGGGCCACGCCTTCGAAGCCCTGCGCGTCGGCCCCGCCGCGATGGACCTCGACGTCGGCCCGCTGATCCGCCAGACGCAGCAGCAGCGCGTGTGGGATTTTCTGAGCGACGCGCAGCACGCCGGCATCCCGATGGTGGCGCAGGGCGTGGTGGTCGAGGAAGCGCCCGAGACCGGCTTCTACCAAGCCCCGACCCTGCTGCGCGACGTGCCCGTGGGCCATCGCCTCGCGCAGGAAGAAGTGTTCGGGCCCGTGCTCGCCGCGATGCAGTTCGCCGACGAGGACGAAGCCGTGGCCCTGGCCAACGCCACCCAGTTCGGCCTCGTGGCCGGCGTCTGGACGGCCGACGGCGCGCGCCAGTTCCGCATGGCCAAGCGCGTGAAAAGCGGCCAGGTGTTCATCAACAACTACGGTGCGGGCGGCGGTGTCGAGCTGCCGTTCGGCGGCGTGAAGTCGTCGGGCTACGGGCGCGAAAAGGGCTTCGAGGCGCTGTACGGTTTCACGACCTTGAAGACCGTCGCCATCAAGCACGGCTGAGGCTGACGACGCCGCGCCCGGGCGTCAGCCCAGCGCGGTGTCCAGCAGCATCATCAGCACGAAGCCGATCATCAGCCCGCTGGTCGCATAGGTTTCGTGCCCCTTGCGGTGCGATTCGGGAATGATCTCGTGGCTGATCACGAACAGCATCGCACCTGCCGCAAAGCCCAGCCCCCACGGCAGCAGCATCGCCGAATGCCCGACCACCGCCGCGCCGAGCACGGCACCGAGCGGCTCCACCAGCCCTGACGCCATGCCGATCAGCACCGCGAACAGGCGGCTGTAGCCGGCCGCCAGCAGCGCCACGGCCACCACCAGACCTTCGGGCACGTCCTGGATGGCAATGCCGGTGGCAAGCGCATCGGCGCGCACGCCGTTGCTGGCTGCGTAGCCGACGCCGATGGCCAGGCCCTCGGGCACGTTGTGCAGCGCGATCGCGAACACGAAGAGCCAGGTGCGGCGCAGCTGCCGCCCGCTCTGCCCTTCGCGGCCCTTGATGAAATGCTCGTGCGGCAGCACGCGGTCCATGGTCATGAGCACCAGGCCGCCGAGCAGGATGGCCGCGCCGATCACGCCACCTGCCGCCCAGGCGCCACCGCCGAAGACGCCCGTCGACTTGGCGGCGTCCAGCCCGGGAATGATCAGCGAGAAGGCGCAGGCCGCGAGCATCACGCCGGCGCCGAAGCCGAACAGCGTGTCCTGCAGCCGGTCGGGCAGCTTCTGCGAGAACAGCACCGGCAGCGTGCCCAGCGCGGTCGCCAGCGCCGCCACCGAGCCGCCGCGCAGCGCGTTCCACACCAGCGGGTCAGCGCGCACGAAGGACCAGAACTGCGACGCCAGCGCCAGCGCACCGGCCGCGACGATGGCAAAGCCGACCCACTCGCGCACCGGGTGCGGCGACTTCGGCGACGGTTGCGTCGCCGTCGTGCCTTGCTGCGGGTCGTTCATGGGCGGGCTCCTTGTCGAATCATCGGCCGGCGGTCGCGGCGGCATGGCGGCGGGCCACCTCGGCACCGGTTCACCACGGTGTTTGTGCTGCGTACTCAGGCGCTCAAATGATAGTAATTCTCATTGTCTGCGTCAAGACATCGGGCTGATAGATAACGCCAATCTGCCAACCCCTCCGTACAGTTCCGCCGATACACTGCCCCGCGACCGGTTCGAGCGGACGGCGTCAAGACCGTCCTGCCGGTTCCATCCATCCACCCCCGACGGAGACAACACGCATGACTTTCCTGAAGCGCCGCGCCCTGATGCGCACGGCTGTGCTCGGCCTGAGCCTCGCCCTGCCGCTGCTCGCCACCGCCCAGTTGCTGCCCACCGCCCGGCCCGAGTCGGTGGGTCTGTCGACCGAACGCCTGCAGAAACTCACCGACGTGCTCAAGGCCGACGTGGCGGCCGGCAAGATCCCCGGCGCGGTGCTGCTGGTCGCGCGCCAGGGCAAGGTCGCGTGGTTCGAGCCGGTCGGCAAGCTCGACGCGGCCGCCGGCACCCCGATGCCGCGTGACGGCATCTTCCGCATCTACTCGATGAGCAAGCCCATCACCACGGTCGCCGCGATGATGCTGGTGGAAGACGGCCGCCTGAAGCTGGACGACCCGGTCGCGATGTACCTGCCCGAGTACGCCCGCATGACGGTCGGCATCGAGAAGCCCGGCGCCGACGGCAAGCCCGTGCTCGAGACCGTGCCCGCGCGCCGTCCGATCACCGTGCAGGACCTCATGCGCCACACCTCGGGCCTGACCTACGGCTTCTTCGGCCCGGGGCTGGTCAAGCAGGCCTACAACGCCGCCAACCTCGCGGACGGCGATCCGACCAACGCCGAGTTCTCGCAGCGCCTGGCCAAGCTGCCGCTGGCCTACCAGCCCGGCACGACCTGGGACTACAGCTATTCGACCGACATCCTGGGCCGCGTGGTCGAGGTGGTGTCGGGCCAGTCGCTGTACCAGTTCGAAAAGACGCGTCTGTTCGACCCGCTGGGCATGAAGGACACCACGTACTACGTGTCCGAGCCGGCGCGTCAGCCGCGCATTGCCGAGCCGCTGCCGAACGACCGCAGCTTCGGCGTGGGCGCCGACCTGAACGATCCGCGCATCGCGCGCAAGCTCGAGTCGGGCGGCGGCGGGCTGGTTTCGACCGCGTCCGACTACGCGCGTTTCCTGCAGATGCTGCTCAACGGCGGCACGCTCGACGGCACGCGCTACCTCGGCCCGCGCACGCTGGCGCTGATGACGAGCGACCACTCGAACGCCGGTGCCGGCATCGCGGCCGGCCCGCTCTACCTGCCCGGTCCGGGCTATGGTTTCGGCCTGGGCTTCGCGGTGCGCCGCAACGACGGCGAAGCGCCCTACCCATCCGGCGGCGGCGAGTACAACTGGGGCGGCGCGGGCGGCACCTACATGTGGGTCGATCCGAAGAACGAGATGTTCGTCGTGCTCATGCTGCAGTCGCCCAAGTACCGCACCCACTACCGAAGCCTTGCGCGCAACATGGTCTATGCGGCGGTGCTGAAGTAGCCCGCATGGCACGCAACCGCGGGCCTTGGCGCAAAATCGGCACCGCCCCATGAAGAACAGCAGCAGCAGCACCGTCATTCCGATCGTCCCCGCGGGCCACGCCGTCGTGGCCGCGCCTGACGTCGCCGTGCCCGCCACCGGGCTGCTGGCCGACCGGCTGGGCCGCCCGCTGACCGACCTGCGCATCAGCGTGACCGACCGCTGCAACTTCCGCTGCAGCTACTGCATGCCGAAGGATGTGTTCGACAAGGACTACCAGTACCTGCCGCACAGCGCCCTGCTGAGCTTCGAGGAAATCACGCGCCTGGCGCGCCTCTTCGCCTCGCACGGCGTGCGCAAGATCCGCCTCACCGGCGGCGAGCCGCTGCTGCGCAAGCACATCGAAGGGCTCATCGCCCAACTCGCCGAGCTGCGCACGCCCGACGGCGACCCGCTCGAACTCACCCTCACCACCAACGGCTCGCTGCTGAAGCGCAAGGCCGCCGGGCTCCAGGCCGCCGGCCTGCAGCGCGTGACCGTGAGCCTGGACAGCCTGGACGACGCCGTGTTCCGCCACATGAACGACGTCGACTTTCCGGTGGCCGACGTGCTGGCCGGCATCGACGCTGCCATTGCAGCGGGCCTGGGCCCGATCAAGGTCAACATGGTCGTCAAGCGCGGCACCAACGAGCAAGAAATCTTGCCGATGGCGCGCTACTTCCGCGAACACCACGGCGGCAAGGTCGTGCTGCGCTTCATCGAGTACATGGACGTGGGCGCCACCAACGGCTGGCGCATGGACGAGGTGCTGCCTTCGGCCGAAGTCGTCGCGCGCATCGCGGCGGAGTTTCCGCTCGTGCCGCTCGAAGCCACCACGCCCGGCGAAACCGCCCAGCGCTGGGCCTACGCCGACGGCGGCGGCGAAATCGGCGTGATCAGCAGCGTGACCCAGGCCTTCTGCCACGACTGCAGCCGCGCACGCCTGTCGACCGAGGGCAAGCTCTACCTGTGCCTGTTCGCCAGCCAGGGCCACGACCTGCGACCGATGCTGCGCGACGGCGCGAGCGACGGCGACATCGCCTCCGCCATCGGCCACATCTGGCAGGGCCGCGCCGACCGCTACTCCGAGCTGCGCGCGCTGCGCGGCCCCGACGACAGCGCCCCCGACGCGACGGCCCCTCGCCGCGTCGAGATGAGCTACATCGGCGGATGAGGCCGCCAGCCATGGGTACCGCACCGGCCATCACAGCGGCCGACATCACGGGCCTCGTGCTCGCCGGCGGGCGCGGCACCCGCATGGGCGGCGTCGACAAGGGCCTGCAGTTGCTGCAGGGCGAGACGCTCGCCGCGCACGCGGTGCAACGGCTGCGGCCGCAGGTCGGTGGTGTGCTCATCAACGCCAACCGGAACTTCGCGACCTACGAGGCCTTGGGCGTGCCCGTGTTCGCCGACAGCGTGCCCGACCACCCCGGGCCGCTGGCCGGCATGCTGAGCGGACTCGAACACTGCCCCACGCCCTGGCTGCTCACCGTGCCCTGCGACACGCCGCGCTTTCCGCCCGACCTGGCGGCGCGGCTGGCCGAGGCCCTCGCCGCCGACGGCTCCCACGCGCGCATCGCCATGGCCGCCGCACCTGAAACCGACGCCGACGGCCGCACGGTGCTGCGTCGCCAGCCGGTGTTCTGCCTGCTGCACATCGAACTGCGCGACAGCCTGCGCCGCTTTGTCGAGGAAGGCGGCCGCAAGGTCGGCGCCTGGACCGCGCAGCACAACGCCCTGACCGTTCCCTTCGACCGCCCCGGCGACGCGCCCGACGCCTTCTTCAACGCAAACACGCTGGCCGACCTGCTGACGCTCGAACAGCCATGAGCCGCATCGCCGCCATTGCCGCCGATCTCGCGGACTATGACGCGGGCGATCTCGACGTCGACACCGTCACTGCCTTTCTCGCGCGCCTCGTCGCGCCGCTGGCCGTGGCCGAGTCCGAAGATCTCGCGCTGCGCGACGCGCTCGGCCGCGTGCTGGCCGACGACCTCGTCTCGCCCGTGAGCGTGCCGCCGCACGACAACTCCGCCATGGACGGCTACGCCTTCGACGGCGCGCTGCTGCCGGCCAACGCACCGATCGACCATTCGCTCACGCTGCGCGTGGCAGGCACGGCACTGGCCGGCTCGGCCTGGCGCGGCGCGCTGGGGCCGCGCGACGCGGTGCGCATCATGACCGGCGCCATGATGCCGGCCGGCCTCGACACCGTGATCCCACAGGAGTTCTGCAAGGTCGACGGCGACCAGGTCTGCTTTCCGGCGCGCGTGCTCGGCCGAGGCGACAACCGCCGCCTCGCCGGCGAAGACCTGAGGCGGGGTCAGCCGGCGCTGCGGCGCGGCGAACGCCTGTCGCCGGCCGCGCTCGGCATGGTCGCCAGTCTCGGCCTGGCGCGCGTGACCGTGCGGCGGCGGCTGCGCGTGGCGTACTTCTCGACCGGCGACGAAATCCTGTGCCTGGGCGACACGCCGCGCGAAGGCGCCGTGTACGACAGCAACCGCTACACGCTGTTCGGCCTGCTCACGCGGCTGGGCTGCGAGGTGATCGACCTCGGCCTCGTGCACGACGACCCCGCCACGCTCGCGGCCACGCTGCAGCGCGCAGCGCGCCAGGCCGACGCCATCGTCACCAGCGGCGGCGTGAGCGTGGGCGCGGCCGACCACACGCGCGACGTGATGCAGCAGCTCGGCGACATGGCCTTCTGGCGAGTCGCGATGCGGCCCGGACGGCCGCTGGCGGTAGGGCTGATTCCACGCGAGGCCGCCGCCTCGCCCGTCGTGCTGTTCGGCTTGCCGGGCAATCCCGTGGCGGCGATGGTCGCCTTCCTGGCCTTCGTGCGGCCGGCGCTGCTGCGGCTCATGGGCTGCCACGACGCGGCCGCAGCTGCGCCGCCGCTGTTGCGCGCGCGCAGCGCCGGGGCCATCCGCAAGAAGCCGGGCCGCACCGAATACCAGCGCGGTTTCGTCCGGCAGGTGCCGGGCGCGCTGCCCGAAGTGCAGGTGGCGGCGCACCAGGGCTCGGGCGTGCTGAGCTCGATGGTCGAGGCCAACGGGCTCGTGGTGCTGCACCACGACCAGGGCCATGTGGACGCCGGCCAGGAGGTCGACGTGATAATCTTCGAGGGGCTGATCTAGCCCCAGGCGCTGCCGGTCAGATCCGGCCCAATGCCTTGTCCACGCCCTTGTTGGCCAGCATGTCGGCGCGCTCGTTGCCCGGGTCGCCCGAGTGTCCCTTCACCCAGCGCCACTCGATCTGGTGGCCGCCTTCGGACACCAGCTTGTCCAGGCGCTTCCAGAGTTCGACGTTCTTCACCGGCTCCTTGCTCGCCGTGACCCAGCCCTTGGCCTTCCAGCCGCGAATCCACTCGGTGATGCCCTTGCGCACGTACTGGCTGTCGAGGTAGAGGAGCACCTTGCAGGGCCGCTTGAGCGCGGCCAGGCCTTCGATCACGGCCGTGAGTTCCATGCGGTTGTTGGTGGTGTTGAGTTCACCGCCGAACAGCTCCTTCTCGGTGGGCCCCGACTTGAGCCACGCGCCCCAGCCGCCCGGTCCCGGGTTGCCCTTGCACGCGCCATCGGTGTAGATCACGACTTCGTTCAAACTGACTGTTCCTTGTTTCTGTGGCTGTCCGACGCGGGCGATGCCGCCCGCTTCTGTGTTCTGTTCCATTCAATTCTTGCCCGCTTTGCTGCGGTGTACCTTGCCCGCGATGGGCACCGGCGCAGTGGCCCGCGCTGCCGCCCGACGCCAGTCGGCACTCAGCAGCCGCATGCCGCGCACGCGCTTCACCGCCACCAGGAAGTAGGCCGCGCCGAAGATCGGCCACCAGCGCTCGCCGGCGGCGTCCATCCAGCGCGAGCGCTCCAGCCAGGCGTCGCTGCGCACCGCCGGCCGGTAGATGCCGAAGCGGCCCGACTCCACCTCGAAGCTCAACAGGCGCAGCCAGTCGCGCATGCGCCAGTAGCCGATGAACTCGCCGGCCTCGGGCAGGAAGGTCTCGCCCAGGCCCAGCCGGCGGTAAAGGTGCCCGCGGCGCTGCCGCAGGCCCCACAGGCTCGTCGGGTTCAGGCCGCAGATCACCACCCGGCCCTCGGGCACCAGCACGCGCTCGACCTCGCGCAGCGTGGCGTGCGGATCGGGACTGAGTTCCAGAGCGTGCGGCAGCACGACGAGGTCGAGGCTGTTGGCCGCGAACGGCAACGCAGTGAAATCGGTCACCAGCGTGGCCTTGCCGGCCCGCATCGGATCGGTCAGGGCCAGCCAGCGGTGCGGCATCCGGTTGGCGCGCAGCCCGTCGACCTCGGCGGCGCCGAGCTGCAGGGCGTGGTAACCGAAAACATCGGCCACCGCTTCGTCGAACTGGGCCTGTTCCCAGGCCAGGAGGTAACGGCCCGGGGGGGTCGCGAACCAATCCTGCAAACCTATAATTTGACCGCTCATGACCCTTGTTCCGCTGCCCGCCTTTGCTGACAACTACATCTGGATGCTGCACGACGGGCACCACGCCATCGTGGTGGACCCGGGCGATGCCCAACCGGTGTTCGATGCGTTGGCGCACCACAAGCTGCAGCTGGCCGCGATTCTAGTCACGCACCACCACGCCGATCACACGGGCGGCGTGGCCGCGCTGCATGCGGCCACGGGTGCGAAGGTGTGGGGCCCTGCGCGCGAGCGCATCCCCGAGCCCTTCACGCCGCTGGTGCAGGGCGACATCGCACAGGCCCTGGGCCTGCGCTTCGAGGTCTTCGACGTGCCGGGCCACACGGCCGGGCACATCGCGTACTTCCTGCCCGCCTCGGCCGCGCAGGCACCCGTGCTGTTCTGCGGCGACACCCTTTTCTCCGGCGGCTGCGGCCGCCTGTTCGAGGGCACGCCCGCGCAGATGCTCGCCTCGCTCGACGCCCTGGCCGCATTGCCCGGCGACACGCGCGTGTGCTGCGCCCACGAATACACACTTGCTAACCTGAAGTTTGCCCGCGCCGTGGAACCCGGCAACGACGAACTCACTCACTACAACGCGCGTTGCGAAAGCCTGCGCGCACAAGGGCAGCCCACGCTGCCCTCGCAACTGGCGATCGAACGCCGGATCAATCCCTTTCTTCGCAGCCGCGAAGCCACTGTCCTTCGAGCAGTGCGGGCCCATGCCGAGCTTTCCGCGGATGCCGCCGAAGCCGAGGTGTTCGCCGCGCTGCGCCAATGGAAAAACGACTTCCGATGAAATTTATCGTTGCCACCTGCCTTGCAGGCTCCCTGGTACTCGCGGGCTGCGCGGGCACGGACAACAGCGCGTCTTCCTCCGCCACCACCGCTTCCGCCGGCGGCACCGGCGCCCGCCCTTCGGGCAAGGCGACGCCGGTCTATCCGAGTGCAAGCGATCTCAGCCCGCTGACCAGCGGCCAGGCGCATTCGCAGAGCGTGGTCACGCTGGCACCGCCCGCCGACATGTGGGACCGCATCCGCCGCGGCTTCAAGATGCCCAACCTCGAGAGCGACCTGGTGCGTGATCGCGAGCAGTGGTACGCCAGCCGGCCCGACTACATCCAGCGCATGACCGAGCGCTCCAACAAGTACATCTTCCACATCGTCGAGGAGCTCGAACGCCGCAACATGCCGACCGAGCTGGCGCTGCTGCCGTACATCGAGAGCGCCTTCAACCCGCAGGCCGTGTCGAGTGCGCGCGCCGCCGGCATGTGGCAGTTCATGCCCGCCACCGGCACCGACTTCGACCTCAAGCAGAACATCTTCCGCGACGACCGCCGCGACGTGGTGGCCTCCACCCGCGCCGCGCTCGACTACCTGCAGAAGCTCTACGGCATGTTCGGCGACTGGCAGCTCGCGCTGGCTGCCTACAACTGGGGCGAAGGCAGCGTGGGACGTGCCATCGCCAAGAACCAGCGCCTGGGCCTGCCCACCACCTACAGCGACCTGTCGATGCCCGCCGAAACGCGGCTCTACGTGCCCAAGCTGCAGGCCGTGAAGAACATCGTGGCGAACCCGCAGGCCTTCAACGCCGAGTTGCCACTGATCGCCAACCACCCCTACTTCCAGACCGTGCCGCTCACGCGCGACCTCGATGTGGAACTGGCGGCCAAGCTGGCCGACGTGCGCATCGAAGACTTCCGCGCGCTCAACCCCGCTGCCCACAAGCCCGTGCTGATCGCGGCCGGCACGCCCGAAATCCTGCTGCCCTGGGACAACGCTGCGGTCTTCAAGCGCAACTTCGACGCCTACGCGCAGGGCCAGTACGCCAGCTGGACAGCCTGGGTCGTGCCCTCCACCATGACCGTGGCCGACGCCGCCCAACGCACAGGCATGAGCGAGTCGGACCTGCGCGCGCTCAACAACGTACCGCCGCGCATGCTCATCAAGGCCGGCTCCACGCTCATCGTGCCGCGCGGCGCGCGCGTGAAGGAAGACGTGGCGGCCGTGGTGGCCGATGGCGGCCACCTGAGTTTCCAGCCCGAGGTCATCACGCGCCGCACCACCGTCAAGGCCCGTCGCTCGGACAACGTGGCGAGCATCGCGCGCCGCTACAACCTGAAGCCCGCTGCCGTGGCCGACTGGAACGACGTCAACACGAACCATGCCTTCAAGCGCGGCTACAGCGTGGTCGTCTACCTGCCGGTGCGCGCCACGCCCACGGCGCGTGTCGGCTCGGGCGCGGCGCCTGCACGCGGCCGGGGTGCGGCGGTGGTCACATCCAAGCGCGGCGGTACGCCGGGCAAGACCGCGGCACGCGGCAGCAGCAGCGCCAAGCAGGTGGTGGCGCGCCAGCCGCGCGGCGGCACGCCGTCCAAGCGCAAGCGCTGAGCGCCGTCCTGCCGGCGGGCGACGCCGGCCCCCTCAAAAAAACGATGTCCGGAGGACAGGCCATGGCGTTCGAAGGATGTCCGGCGGCCTCTTCGCGGGACGCGCGCTGGTGCAGGTCAACATCGAGACGCGCCAGACCCACTGAAGGCGATTCGCGCGCTGAACGTGCAGTTCAGAGTTTCTCGGTCTCCCCGCTGCGCGGCTGCCACTTCATGAGCCGCTTCTCGATCAGCCCCACGAGCCCGTCGAGCGCCAGCGCGAAGGCCGTGAGCACCACGATGCCGGCGAAGACCGTGTTCACGTCGAAGGTGCCTTCGGCCTGCAGGATCAGGTAGCCCACGCCACGCGCCGAACCCAGGTACTCCCCCACCACCGCGCCGACGAAGGCCAGGCCCACCGACGTGTGCAGGCTGGAGAACACCCAGCTCGTGGCGCTGGGCAGGTACACCGTGCGCAGCAGCTGCCGCTGGTTGGCGCCCAGCATCTTCGCGTTGGCCAGCACCACCGGGCTCACCTCGCGCACGCCCTGGTAGACGTTGAAGAACACGATGAAGAACACCAGCGTGACCGCCAGCGCCACCTTGCTCCAGATGCCAAGGCCGAACCACAGCGCGAAGATCGGCGCGAGGATCACGCGCGGCATCGAGTTGGCGGCCTTGATGTACGGATCGAGGATCAGGCTCGCCGTGGGCGCGAGCGCCAGCCACAGGCCGCAACCCAGCCCGAGCGCCGTGCCGATGCCGAAGGCCAGCACCGTTTCGAGCAGCGTGGTGCCCAGGTGGCGGTAGATGTCGGCGTTGCCCTTCAGGCCTTCGGGAAACAGCAGGTTCGGCGGCACCTCGAAGGGCAGGAACCAGCTCCAGATGCGCCCCGCCACCACGATCGGCTGGCCGAGGAAGAACGCGATCTGGTCGTTGCGCGAGGCCACGTGCCAGGCCACCAGGATCACGGCCAGCAGCATCAGCTGCCAGAAGCGCGCATGGCGCGCGTCGAGGCGAGGCATCATGCGGCCTTCCTCAGTTGCTGTGCGTAGCCCTTGAGCACTTCGTCGCGCAGCACCTCCCAGATCTGCCGGTGCAGTTCGACGAAGCGCGGCTGCGTGCGCACTTCGGCCACGTCGCGCGGGCGCGGCAGGTCGATCACGAACTCACCGATCGGCCGCGTCGCCGGGCCGGCCGACAGCACCACCACGCGGTCGCTCATCGCAATCGCCTCGTCGAGGTCGTGCGTGATGAAGAGCACGGCCTTCTTCTTCGCGCTCCAGAGTTCGAGCACTTCGTTTTCCATCAGCTGCCGCGTCTGCACGTCGAGCGCGCTGAAGGGCTCGTCCATGAGGATGATGTCGGGGTCGAGCACCAGCGTCTGCGCCAGCGCCACGCGCTTGCGCATGCCGCCCGAGAGCTGGTGCGGGTAGCGGTCGCCGAAGCCCGAAAGGCCCACGCGCGAGAGCCAGGCCTCGGCCTGCGCGTGCGCCTCGGCATCGGGCACGCCGCGGTACTGCAGCCCCACCTTCACGTTGTCGATGGCGCTGCGCCATGGCATCAGCGCCTCGGTCTGGAACATGTAGCCCGCGCGCCTGTTGACGCCCGTGAGCGGCTGGCCGAAGACCTTCACCCCGCCCGACGATGGCTCCAGCAGGCCCGCGCCCACGTTCAGCAGCGTCGACTTGCCGCAACCCGTCGGCCCGACGACCGAGACGAACTCGCCCGCGCCGATGCGCAGCGTGGTGTCGTCCACCGCGGTGTAGCGCTGGCCCGGGTCGTCCTTCGAATGGAAGGTGCAGCGGATGGAAAGGAGTTCGAGTGCGTAGTCGGACATGGCGCTCCGGAAGAAAAAACCCGGCCGAAGCCGGGTTGCTGAACGTTCGCAATCAGGCTTTGAACCTGTCTTTCGCACGCTTTGCAAAATCGTTGGTGTAGGTCCTGGCGAGGTCGATCTTGTCGGCCTTGACCGCGGTGTCGAAGCTCGCGATGGCATTGAGCGCCGTCTTCGGTCCTTCGGCCGGCACGAGGCCGTCGGTGGCGATGGACTCGCGCACCTTGTCGAACGACGCGAGGTACAGCGCACGATCGCCGAGCAGGTAGGTCTCGGGCACGGTCTTGATGATGTCGCCCGGACCTGCGGTCTGCAGCCACTTGAGGCCGCGCACGATCGCGTTGGCCAGCGCCTGGCAGGTGTTGGGATGCTTCTGGATGAAGTCGATCGGCGCGTAGAGGCAGGCCGCGGGCATCGGGCCGCCGAACACCTGCTCGGTGCCCTTGAGCGTGCGCGTGTCGCTGATGATCTTCACGTCGCCCTTCTGCTCGAGCATCGTCATCACGGGATCGGTGTTGCTGATGGCGTCGATCTGGCCCGAGCGCAGCGCAGTGAGCGCACCGGCCGCCACGCCCACGCCGATGAAGCTCACGTCGCTGGCCTTGAGGCCGCCGCGCGAAAGCACGAGGTTGGCCACCATGTTGGTCGAGGAGCCCGGCGCCGAGACACCGATCTTCTTGCCCTTGAGGTCCTGGATGCCGGTGTAGCCCGCCATGTTCTTGGTCGACACACCCACCGCGATCTGCGGTGCGCGGCCCTGCAGCACGAAGGCCTGGAAGAACTGGTTCTTGGCCTGCAGGTTGATCGTGTGTTCGTACGCACCCGAGCAGACATCGGCCGAGCCACCTACCACGGCCTGCAATGCGCGCGCACCGCCGGCGAAGTCGGAAATCTCGACCTCGAGGCCTTCGGCCTTGAAGTAGCCCAGCTGTTCGGAGATGGTCAGCGGGAGGTAGTAGAACGCCGCCTTGCCGCCCACCGCGATGGAGACCTTGGTCTTCTCCAGCTTGGCCTGCTGCGCAAAGACCCGCGGCAATGCAATCGTTGCGGCAGCGACTGCGGAGGCGGAAATGAGGGTTCTGCGATGAAGCATGGCGCGGTCCTGCGGGCTCTGTGATTCTTGTGAACTGAATCGAGCTTAGGCGTGCGCGCCGCCGGCCTGCATCGGGGTCATCCCGTGCGGGTTTTCACGTAAGCATGAAGGCCTCCTGGCACAGCCTTCGTCCCCGCGTTATCGGGCCAGGAAAAGTATCGCGATATTGACCAGGAACGCGAGTGCCCAGACCGCGCTGCGCGCACTCGCTGCGCCGCGGATGTACAGGCCGAGATAGATCACGCGCAGCACCACGTAGGCCACCGCGAGCATGTCGAGCCGCGCCTGCGCCACGCCGAGCTGGTGCGCGATGAGCACCGCGCCGATGAAAAACGGCAGGCCTTCGAAGCTGTTGGCCTGCGCACTGTTGGCGCGTGCGCGCCAGCCGCTTTGCTTGGCGGCCCAGTCGCGCGGCTGCACGTTGTCGTGCGGACCGAAGTTGCCGGCCTTCGCGATCCATGCCGCAAGGTACGGCAAGCCGCAGGCGATGAACACGCACCAGTAGGCGACGGTGAGCAAAGAGAGGGTCATGGTGACGACAACAAGGAAGAAGAACGAACGCGGCCTTGAACAGGCCGCGCCTCAGCGGCGATCGACCAGCGCGTGCGCAATGGTGCCGAGGTCGACGTACTCGAGTTCGCTGCCTGCCGGCACGCCGCGCGCAAGGCGCGTCACGGTGAGCCCGTGCTGCTTGAGCGCTTCGCCGATCACGTGCGCGGTGGCCTCCCCTTCGGCCGTGAAGTTGGTCGCGAGGATGACCTCGCTCACGGTGCCGTCGCGTGCGCGGTCGAACAGCTTTTGCAGGCCGATGTCCTTCGGCCCGATGCCGTCCAGCGGACTGAGCTTGCCCATGAGCACGAAGTAGTAGCCGCGAAAGGCACCTGTGCGTTCGAGCGCGGCCTGGTCGGCCGGTGTCTCGACCACGCACAGCTTGGAGCCGTCGCGCCGCGAGTCCATGCAGACATGGCAGATCGGCGCTTCCGTGAAGGTGTTGCACAGCTCGCAGTGCCGCACCTGGCCTGCCGCCTGCTGCAGCGCGCGCGCGAGCAACTGCGCGCCCTCGCGGTCGTGCTGCAGCAGGTGGAAGGCCATGCGCGAGGCCGACTTGACGCCGACACCGGGCAACCTGCGCAGCGCATCGACCAAAGCGTCGAGCGAACTGGCGTCTGCCATGCCTCGCTTAGAACGGAAGCTTCATGCCAGGGGGCAGGCCGGGCATGCCGGCCGTCAGCTTGCCCATCTTCTGCTCGCTGGTTTCCTCGGCCTTGCGCACGGCGGCGTTGAAGGCGGCAGCCACGAGGTCTTCGAGCATGTCCTTGTCGTCGGCCAGCAGGCTCGGGTCGATGGTGATGCGCTTGACGTCGTGCTTGCAGGTCATGACGACCTTGACGAGACCGGCGCCCGACTCGCCTTCGACCTCGATGTGCGCCAGTTCTTCCTGGGCCTTCTTGAGGTTGTCCTGCATTGCCTGCGCCTGCTTCATGAGGCCGGCCAGTTGTCCTTTGTTGAACATCGTTGGTCCTGTCTGTGATGGGTTGGTGATGGAAAGAATACGGTCGAAAAATGCGGCAAGGGCGGCGCCGGTTTCAGAGGGGTTTCAGCGATCCGGGCACGATCTTCGCATCGAAGTCGCGCATCAGCATCTGCACCTCGGGGTCGCTGCGGATGGCTTCCTCGGCCACCCGCTGGCGCTCGTCGGCCGCCTGCTTGTTGCGGCGCGCCGGGCTGTCGACCACACCGCCGATCTCGATGGCCAGCCGCACATTGTGGCCGAGGCCCTGCAGCGCCGCGGTGAGCTTCTCGCGGCTGGACGGCTGGTTGAGGGTTTCGCGCTCGATGCGCAGCATCCACTGGTCGGTGTCGCGCGCCACCAGCTGCGACTGCAGCGCCAGCTCGCGCGCCAATGCCGCGACGCTTTCGGCAGCGACGAGCTGCATCACCGTGGCGTGCCAGAAGTCGCCCTCTTCGCTCGGCGGGATCGGGGTGTAGGTGCTGCGCTGTTCTTCTTCGCGCGGCACGTCGCGCTGGCCGGGCGGCGGCTGCACGCGGATCGGCACGCCGACGACATGGGCTGCAGGGGCGTCGGACGCTTCCTGCGGCGCAGGCCGGGGCATGGGCTGGCGCTGCGGGGCATCGAGCACTGCGAGCCGCTGGCCGGCCGGCGCGGGCTGCGCAGGCGGTTGCGAAGGCGCGGCAGCAGATGCCGTATCGGGCACCGAAGGCCGGGAAACCGGGGCGGCTTCGCGCGCGGGAGCCCGCGGCGCGGCGCCGCCGGCGTCATTCAGAGTTTTTTTTTCCGTGGAGGCCGTCGAGGCGGTCGCGTGGGAGGGCTTGAAGGCCAGCAGCCGCAGCAACACCATGGTCAGCGCCGCGTACTCGTCGGGCGCCAGGCCCAGCTCGCCGCGCCCGTGCAGGCACAGGCTGTACAACAGCTGCGTCTCGTCGACGGGCATCAGCAACGCCAGGCGGGCCGTGTCGGCCGTGTCGGCCGCGTCGGGGTCGGTGGACGCATCGGCCGATTCGGCGCGCGAGGGCACGGCCTGCAGCACGGCCATGGCCTGCAACACCGCCGTCATTTCTTCGAGCGTCGACGCGGCGGACATGCCGTCGCGTCGCAGCGCCTCGGAGGTGTCGACCACCGTCTTGCCGTCACCTTGTGCGAGCGCCTCGATCAGGCGGAACACATGGCCGCGATCGACGCTGCCGAGCATCTGGCGCACGCCGGTCTCGAGCAGTTCGCCGTTGCCGAATGCGATCGCCTGGTCGGTGAGCGAGAGTGCATCGCGCATCGACCCACGTGCGGCGCGTGCCAGCAGGCGCAGTGCCTGCGGCTCGGCCGGCACCTGTTCGGTCTGCAGCACACTGGTGAGGTGTTCGAGCACCGTCTCGGGCGCCATCGGCCGCAGGTTGAACTGCAGGCAGCGCGAGAGCACCGTGACCGGCACCTTCTGCGGATCGGTCGTAGCCAGCACGAACTTGAGGTACTCGGGCGGCTCTTCGAGCGTCTTGAGCATCGCGTTGAACGCGGTGTTCGTGAGCATGTGCACCTCGTCGATCATGAAGACCTTGAAGCGCCCCTGCACCGGCTTGTAGACGGCCTGTTCGAGCAGCGACTGCACCTCGTCCACGCCGCGGTTGGAGGCCGCGTCGAGTTCGGTGTAGTCGACGAAGCGGCCCGAATCGATGTCGCGGCAAGCCTGGCACACACCGCACGGCGTGGCGGTGATGCCGCCCTGCCCGTCCGGGCCCTGGCAGTTGAGCGACTTGGCCAGGATGCGCGACACCGTGGTTTTGCCCACGCCTCGCGTGCCGGTGAACAGGTAGGCGTGGTGCAGGCGCTGCGTCGTCAGCGCGTTTTCCAGCGCCTGGACCACATGCCCCTGACCGACCATCTCACCGAAGGTTTTCGGACGGAACTTGCGAGCGAGCACGAGATAAGACATTGCGGGCATTCTAAAAGGCGCGGCGGGGGTCACTTCACGCTTGTTTCCCGTCCCCTCGAAATGATTCACGCCCCGGCAAAGGGGGCAAATTCGCGCGGTTAGAATGCAGGCTGACGGGCCTCCCTGCATGGTGAAGTGGCCAACCGGGTCAGGTGGGGAACCAAGCAGCCCTAACTGCGTAGTCAGTGCCAGGGGTAAGGCTCGTCAACCTAACATCAGAAGCCGTGAGTTCCTTTCTTGAGAACTCATGCGCTGTGCTCCGGGTTACCAACCCAGGACACTTCAACCTCCCAGAATTTCTCGCAGTCCACTGTGAACATGGACATCCGGCCCGCCCGCATCGGTGATCTCGACGCGCTGGTGCGCCTGGACACCGTGGCCGCGCACAATGCGCGCCGCGCCGTGCAGATCCAGGGGTGGATCGAAGACCGCCTCTGCCACGTGATCGAGACCGATGGCGACATCGCGGCCTACGGCGTGCTGCACCACCACTTCTTCGACTGCGGCTTCATCGAGATGCTGATGGTCGGCGAGAAGTTTCGCCGTCGGCGACTCGGCCTGAGGCTCGTCGATCACTTCAAATCGATCTGCGAGCGCCCCAAGCTTTTTACCTCCACGAACCGCTCCAATGGAGCGATGCAATCGCTGCTGAAAGAAGCCGGCTTCAGGGAGAGCGGCCACATAGAAAACCTCGATGCGGACGACCCCGAGCAGGTGTTCTTCTGGCCGTGCGAGCGCTGAACAGCGCCTGCTGCTACAGCCCCAGCCGCGCGATCGCACCTCGCGCGGCAGCCGCCCCGCTGGCCATCGCGGCTGTGAGCAGATAGCCGCCGGTAGGCGCTTCCCAATCCAGCATTTCCCCTGCCGCAAACACCCCGGGCAGCGCCGTCGCCATCAACGCCGGATCGAGCGCATCGAAGCGCACGCCGCCCGCGGTGCTGATCGCCTCGTCGACCGGCCGCGTCGTGACGAGTTTCAGCGGCACCGCCTTGATGGTGGCCGCCAGTTGCGCCGGGTCCTGCATCGCTTCCTTGCTCAGCGCCTCGTGCAGCACGCCCGCCTTGATGCCCTCGATGCCGAGACGGCTCTTGAGATGGCTGCTCAGCGAACGCGCGCCGCGTGGATGCTTCACCGCGGCGAGCACCTGTTCGGCGCTGCGGTCGGGCAGCAGGTCGAGCAGCAGCGTCGCGCTGCCGTGGGCGGCGATCTCATCGCGCAGCAGCGCCGACGCCGCATAGACCAGGCTGCCCTCGATGCCCGTGGCCGTGGCGACGAACTCGCCCTTGCGCGCAAAGTGGCGCCCCTGGCTGTCGGTGAAGGCGATCGCGACCGACTTGAAAGGCTGCCCCGCGAAGCGGCTCGAAAAATGTTCGCTCCAGCCGGTGCCGTCGAAGCCGCAGTTGGCAGGCAGCAACGGTGCCACGGCCACGCCCTGCGCCTGCAGCCACGGCGCCCACGCGCCGTCGGAGCCCAGGCGCGCCCAGCTCGCGCCGCCCAGGGCCAGCACCACCGCGTCGGCCTTGGCCGTGACTTCGCCTACCGGCGTCGCAAAGCGCAGTGCGTTCGCGTCGAATGGCCCGTCACCCACCCAGCGATGGCGCATGTGGAACTGCACACCCGCGGTGCGCAGGCGATGCAGCCATGCGCGCAGCAAGGGCGCGGCCTTCATGTCGGTCGGAAACACGCGGCCCGAGGTGCCGACGAAGGTCTCGATACCCAGTCCGGCCGCCCACTCGCGCGCCTGCTGCGGACCGAAGGCCGCGAGCACCGGTTCGAGCTCGGCGCGGCGTTCGCCGAAGCGGGTGACGAACACATCGAAGGGCTCCGAGTGCGTGAGGTTGAGGCCGCCGCGGCCGGCCAGCAGGAACTTGCGGCCCACCGAGGGCATCGCGTCATACACGTGCACTTGCGCGCCGGACGCGCTCAGCACTTCGGCCGCCATCAGGCCGGCAGGGCCGCCGCCAATGACGGCGACGGTAGAAGAAACAGTCATTCGAGATTCACCAGTTCGCCCTGCCCGGTCAGGAACGCGGCGCGCACCATGGCACCGGGGTAGGCATGTTGCACGGCAGTGCGGTAGCGCTGCATCTGTGCGATCAGGGCCGCGTCCCGTTCGGGGCGCGCGGCCGATTTGTAGTCGAGGATCCACCATGCGCCAGTGGCGCGTTCGCGCACCAGCCGGTCGATGCGCAAGGTGTCGCCCTCGTGGACCAGCGTGACTTCGTTGCCATGCCAGTCGATGCTGCGATCGTCCCACACCCAGGCACCGGCGCCCGCGCGGATGCGCTGGGCCAGTGCCGCAGCGCCGCGCGCCTGTTGCGGGTCGAGCATGAACTCGCGCGCGGCCGCCCGCACGTGGGCCGGCGGCAAGGCCTCGCCGGGCACCGCCCATTCGAGCAGCCGGTGCATGGCCTGGCCGAACGCGGCGGCGCGCGCATCGACCGTGGCGTCTTGTGCCTTTTTCTTTTCGGGCACCGAACCCGTTGTAGTCACGAGCGGCACGGGCAGTTGCTTCATCGCGAAGGTGGCCGATCCGGCTTCTGCAGCGGCAAGCGCTTCAACCAGCGGCTCGTCGGCCTCTGTCGGCTCGCACAGCGGCTCCAGCCGCGCCCACCAGCTGCCCTCGTTGGCGCGCGACGGCTTCACCGACGACAGCACCAATCGCTCGCGCGCCCGCGTGGTCGCCACGTAGAGGCCATTGAGCTCTTCGCGGTGGCGCGCCTGCTGCTCTTCTTCAAGCAGCGCGGCGGCGCAGGCCGGCGGCGTCTTCTCGCTGGCCAGGAACACGAAGCGCGTCGGCGCGCTGTCGCTGCCCTTCCATTCGACCAGCACCCCCATGGTCTGGGCGCGAGGCGGCGGCGCGTCGCAATCGAGCATCAGCACGGTGTCGGCTTCGAGGCCCTTGGCGCCGTGCACGGTCAGCAGCTGAACCGCTTCGGGCGCGGCCACGGTGGGCGCGCGCACGCCACCCGCACGCAAGGCCCGCACCAATGCGTAGGGCGTCGCGAAACGCGCACCGTCAATATCGAGCGAAGCGGCGACCAGCCCGCGCAGGTTGGCCAACGCGCTCTGGCGCAAGGCGGCCGGCACCGCTGCGCCGAACTTCGCGAGCACGTCGCCATCGTGAAAGATGGCGTCCAGCGCATCGTGCGGCAGCATCGCCATCAGCCAGCGCTGCCAGCGACGCAGCTGGACGCCGGCCTCGGTCAGCACGGACGGCAGGCCCTCGCCTTTCTGGATCAGCGAGAACCAGCTGGCCACCGGCGTCTCGCGCTGGCAGCGTGCCAGTTGCACCAGCGTGTCGTCGTCGATGCCGAACAGCGGCGACTTGAGCGCGCGCGCCAGCGACAGGTCGTGCGCAGGCGACACCAGCGCGTCGAGCAGCGCGACCACGTCCTGCACCTCGGGCGCATCGTTCAGGTCGTTCTTCTCGGGCTGCTGCACGGGAATGTGGCGGCGGCGCAGCGCGTCCTGCATGGCCGACAGCCGGCTGCGACGGCGCGCCAGCACCATGATCTGGCGCGGCGGCGTGCCGTCGGCGATGCGCTGCGCGACCCAACGCGCGGCCTGTTCGCATTCCTTCTGCAGCAGCTGCTCTTCGGGCAGCACGCGCGGCGTGACGAGGCTGTCGCGCCAGTGCAGCATGCCGTCGTCGGCGGGCGAGGTGGCCACTGTTGTGTCGAGCGCGTCGCGGTCGATGGCGGGCAGCTTCAGCAGCTCGCCGTCGTCGCCGCGCTCGGTGGTGTGGGCGCGGTAGCCGTCGAACTCGCCGGCCGCCTGCGCGGCCAACATCGCGCTGTTGACGAGGCCGACCACGGCACGCGCGTTGCGGTGCGTGTGGTCGCAGTTGAGCAGTTCGCCGCCGAGCCCTTCGCGCACGAACTTCTTGGCGGCGATGAACACCTGCGGCTCGGCGCGGCGGAAGCGGTAGATGCTCTGCTTGGGATCGCCCACGATGAACACGCGCGGCGCGCTGCCGCCCGCGCCGGTGTAGGCGCTGAGCCAGCCATACAGCGCCTGCCACTGCAGCGGGTTGGTGTCCTGGAACTCGTCGATCAGCAGGTGCGCGACGCGGGCATCGAGCCGCTCCTGCACCCAGCCCGACAGCGCCGACTGGCCCAGCAGCAGCTGCGCGGCCTGCTCGACGTCGTTCATGTCGACCCAGCCATGGGCGCGCTTGACCTCGCCGAAGGCCGTGATCAGCAGGCGCGTGAGCCGCGTCATGCGCTGCTGGTACAGCCAGGCCGCATGCTGGGCCTGTGCGGCGCACAGCAGTTGCAGCTCGGTTTCGGCCTCTTGCGCGGCGGGGAATTTCTGCAGGTTCTTGGTGAGCCGGTCTTCGCTCGCGACGAAGAAGGTCTTACGCAGCACGGCGAGCGCGTCGGCCAGCGCCTCAGGCGCGGGCTCGCCCGTGCCGAACACATCGATGATGGCTTCGGCCGCCTTCTGCGGTGTCTTGTTGGCCTCGCGGCCGAGGGCGGCGGCGCGGTCGAGCCAGCGGCGGCGCACGGCCTCGCCGCGCAGCGCGTCGGTCGGCACCTCGAGCCCCTGCAGGGCCGGGTACAGCACATCGAAAGGCGCCACCGCGTTCTCGGCATCCGACAGCGAGAACTCGACCCGCTTCGACAGCGCCTCGCCCAGCGCCTTCGCCGTCTGCGAGCGGCCGTGCGTGGCGACGACGGCGTAGTAGTCGGCCAACGCGCGCGCGTCGCCGGTCACGGCCTCGAAGAACGGCCGCCAGGTGTGGTTGCGGGCCTCGGCATCGTCTTCGAGCAGTTCGTAGTTCGCCGGCAGGCCCAGCTCGCGCAGCACGGCGAGCGGCGCGTTGCGCAGCAGGCCCGCGAACCATGCGTGGAAGGTGCGGAACTGCACGGGCCGCCCGCCTTCGAGCAGGCGCCGGTAGAGCCCCTGCAGGCGCGGCACCGCGGCCTGCGCGGCCTCCGGCGTCATGCCGCGCATCACCAACTCGCGCTGCGACGCGGCCGGATCGAGTTCAGCAAACAGCGCGAGCCACTGGTCAAGCCGCTCGCGCATTTCGCCGGCGGCCTTCTTGGTGAAGGTGATGGCCAGGATCTCGTGCGGCTCGCAGGCTGAATCGCCCTCTTCGAGCAGCGCGCGCACGATGCGCGACACCAGCATCCAGGTCTTGCCGGCGCCCGCGCAGGCCTCGACCGCGACCGAGCGCCGCGGATCGCAGGCGATGGTGTAGAAGGCCTCGCGCGCGACGTGCCGGCCGTTGTGTTCGTAGGCAGCGCCGTTCATGGCGTGACCTCCCAGAAGTCTTTTCGGCACAGGCCGCGTGCGGCGCAGAAATCGCAGACGCTGCCCTCGCCCAGCGGCGGCAGCGGGGCGCCCTGCGCGATGCGCGCGAAGTCGTCGATGATGCCGGCGACCAGCGCATCGCGCGCCTCGACCACGGCCAGCTGCTCGACGGTCTGCGTGCCCGACGATTTCTCGCCCACGTTGACGTAGGCCGCACGCAGGGTGTCGTCGGCGATCAGCGCCGCGTAGAAGGCGAGCTGCGTGTCTTCGGTCGGGTCTTTCACGCGCTCCTTGGTGACGGAGGCTGTTTCGGTCTTGTAATCGATCACGAAGGGCTGGCCGTCGGCGGTGCGGTCGACGCGGTCGAGCCGGCCGACCAGCCGCAGGGTGCCCAGGGGCTGCTCTTTCCAGGGCTCGGCCTCGATGAAGACCGCCCCGCCCGCCTCATGCTTGGCGAGCCATTCGAGGTAGCCGTCGCGCACCGCCGGCCACGCGGCGGCGAACGGCAGGAATTCGCCATCGGAATAGCCGAGCGTGCGCGTGACATCGCGCGCGGTATCGCCGAGCAACGCGGCGCGCGCCTGCGCATCGTTGGTCGGCGCATCGCGCAGGGTCTCGTGGAACTGGCCGAGCACCGCGTGCAGCCAGTTGCCGAAGTCGCGCTTGTCGACCTCGGCATCGAGCTCGTCGGCGGTGCGCAGGCCCAGCTGGCGCAGCGCGAAGAAGCGATAGGGACAGCGCCGCAGGTCTTCGTAGACGCTGGTCGACACGTTGGTGAGCGGCAGCAGCGCGCCCGACGGCGTGGGCCGCAGGGTCGGCGTGACGGCAACATCGCGCGGCGTGCGCGGATCGACGCCCGGCTGCAGCGCATGGGCGAGCTGCAGGGCCTGCACGAGCGGGCTCGGCCGCACGGGCTCGCCGCTGGCATCGGAATGGCGCCAGACCAGGTCGCAGCACGGGTTGCGCGTGGCCATGGCCCAGGCCGCACGCTGCGCGATCTCCAGCACCTCACGCGACGCCAGCCCCAGGTCGAGACGCTGCGCCGCACTCCAGTTGCCCGGCGGCTCGGGCGACGCGGGCATGCGGCGGTCGTCGCAGCCGGGAATGACGACGGCGCCGAAGACGCGGCCCAGCAACTGGTTCATCGGCAGCACCGACACCTTGGGGGTTTCGTCGCCGGCGGGCGGCACGAAACTGGCGTCTTCCAGCACGTCGCGCACCCAGGCCGTGAACTCGGCCAGGCTGTGGCGCCCGCCGGGGAACTCGTCTTCTTCGCCGTGCGCGTCGGCATCGAGCCAGAGGGCACCGATGACCTTGGCGCCAGCGAAGTCGGCGGTGAGCGCATCCCACTGTTCGCCGGCCGTCAACAACTCGCGCAGCGCGCGGTGCCAGTCGGCCAGGGAGCGCGCGCGCGCCATCGGGACGCGGCGGGCCTCGATGACGGCGGTGAAGACGCGCAGGCCTTCGTCCTGCGGTTTCTCGCTGCGCGCGATCAGTGCGCACCACGCCTGCCAGTCGCGCACGCCTTCGCGTCGCAGGCGCACTTCGAGCGACTGGACGGCGAACCCATCGACCTCGGCGCCGCTTTTGAGCCATTCGAGCACCTGGTCGGTGGCAGCGTCATGCGCGCAGGCGCGCAGTGCGCTCATCAGCGTGGCGGCGGCGCGCGTGGTGGACAGCTTCCAACCGGTTTCGTCGTGCGTGACGACACCTTGGGTGCTCAGCTGCGCGCTGATGCGGCGGGTGAGCGCGCGGTCGGTCGCGACGAGCGCGACCGGCGCGCGGCCCTCGGCCAGGTGCTGCAGCACGCAGGCGGCGGCGAGCTGGGCCTCGTCTTCGGGATCGAGCGCCACATGGGCCTGGGCAGCGGACGGCGGTGCATTGGCGGGCACCAGCGGAATGCGGATCGCGCGGTCGCCCCACAGCGTGCACAACGCCTGCGTCAGCGGGTCGGTCTGGAAGCCCTCGAGCACGATCAGCGCATCGACCTGGGTGCGCGCCGCGTCGCGCAGCAGCACGTCGGTCGCGTAGCCCGAGTTCGCGGCCCAGGCCACGGCGACACGGATCAGCGCGCTCTCGATGCGGAACCACTCCGACTCGCTGCCGGCATCGGCCACCTTGGACGCCCCCTGGGCCCAGTCGCTGCCGCGCACGTCAGGCGCCACGGCGGATGCCAGCGGTGCCAGCTGGTAGGCCAGCTCGACCACGCGCCCCGCGAGCGCGAAGCGTTCGGACTGGAAGCCGGATTGCGCCAACAGGCCCTGCGCCGTGACCAGGTCGCGCGCCATGTCGAAGGCGATGTCGTAGCCGGACGG
Organism: Variovorax sp. Root473; assembly: GCF_001426505.1. GTDB lineage: Bacteria > Pseudomonadota > Gammaproteobacteria > Burkholderiales > Burkholderiaceae_C > Variovorax. The sequence goes on along the minus strand of NZ_LMEV01000017.1, from coordinate 1,102,875 downwards.
CAGGAAGCCACCCGCACTGCGCGCCCAGTTGTGCGTGGTCTCGAAGCGCGGCACGAAGCCCGGGCTGCCGCAGCGCGCCCACATGCCGCGCGCAACCGCCATCAGCTGCGCGTACGGCACCAGCACCACGGTGCGCGCCGCATGCAGCTGCCGTTCGACGAGTGCGCGGACGATCCGCGCGACGACGCCGTCGGCGGGGTCGCACCACAGGGCCTGGACGGGGTGGCCTTCGTTCATGTTCTATTGAGGGATTGAGGGGGTCGGCAGCAGGGCCGCAAAGGGCTTTGGCTATCGCCGCCATAGCCGGGCCGCATGGCACGTCACCCCTTGGTTTCTGTCACAATGACCAGCACTTTAGCTGCACCGAAACTCTCTCTGCGCACAAGGACACATCACATGGCCAGCGAACTGATCAAACACATCTCCGATTCTTCCTTCGAGGCCGACGTGCTCAAGTCCAGCCAGCCCGTTCTGGTCGACTACTGGGCCGAATGGTGCGGTCCCTGCAAGATGATCGCCCCCATCCTGGACGAAGTCTCGGCCACCTACGAAGGCAAGCTGCAGATCGCCAAGCTCAATGTCGACGAAAACCGCGACATCCCCGCCAAGTTCGGCATTCGCGGCATCCCCACGCTGATGCTGTTCAAGGACGGCCAGCTGGCCGCCACCAAGGTCGGCGCCATGAGCAAGGCGCAACTCACGGCCTTCATCGACCAGCAACTCGCCTGATGCATTTCCTCCGGCCAGCGCGCAATGCGTTGGCCGGGGCGATTTTCCTGTCATAATCGCCTGCAGTTCACCGGGCCTTTCATCAGGCAACCGGTTCGAGTTCCCCGGTTCGTGAGGCAGTTCTTGCCCCACATCAAACCTCCCCCCGTTCCAGATTCGATTACCCCTCCAGGGGTCGTTCCATGCACTTAAACGAACTCAAGGCACTCCACGTGTCTGAAGTCTTCAAGCAGGCTGAGGCGCTTGAAATCGAAAACATCGGCCGCATGCGCAAGCAGGAGCTGATGTTCGCGATCATCAAGAAGCGCGCCAAGGCCGGCGAACAGGTCTTCGCCGACGGTGTGCTCGAAATCCTGCCCGACGGCTTCGGCTTCCTGCGCAGCCCCGACACCAGCTTCACGGCCAGCACCGACGACATCTACATCTCGCCCAGCCAGGTGCGGCGCTTCAACCTGCACACCGGCGACATGATCGAAGGTGAAGTGCGCACGCCCAAGGACGGCGAGCGCTACTTCGCACTGACCAAGCTCGACAAGGTCAACGACGGCGCACCCGAAGCCAACAAGCACAAGGTGATGTTCGAGAACCTGACGCCGCTGTTCCCCAAGGAACAGATGAAGCTGGAGCGCGAAGGCGTCAAGGGCGAAGAGAACCTCACCGGCCGCATCATCGACATCATCGCCCCCATCGGCAAAGGCCAGCGCGCCCTGCTCGTGGCACCGCCCAAGAGCGGCAAGACGGTGATGATGCAGCACATCGCCCACGCGATCAGCGCCAACTATCCCGACGTGCACATGATGGTGCTGCTCGTGGACGAGCGCCCTGAAGAAGTGACCGAAATGCAGCGCACGGTGAAGGGCGAAGTCATTGCTTCGACCTTCGACGAGCCCGCAGCGCGCCACGTGCACGTCGCCGAAATGGTGATCGAGCGCGCCAAGCGCCTGGTCGAACTCAAGAAGGACGTGGTGATCCTGCTCGACTCGATCACCCGCCTGGCCCGCGCCTACAACAACGTCGTGCCCTCGTCGGGCAAGGTGCTGACCGGCGGCGTCGACTCCAACGCACTGCAGCGTCCCAAGCGCTTCCTGGGCGCTGCGCGCAACGTGGAAGAAGGCGGCTCGCTGACCATCATCGGCACTGCGCTGATCGACACCGGCAGCCGCATGGACGAAGTGATCTTCGAAGAGTTCAAGGGCACCGGCAACTCCGAGATCCACCTCGACCGCCGCCTGTACGAAAAGCGCGTGTTCCCGTCGATCCAGCTCAGCCGCAGCGGTACGCGCCGCGAAGAGTTGCTGCTGGCCCCCGAGATCCTGCAGAAGACCCGCATCCTGCGTCAGCTCATGTACAACATGGACGAGATCGAGTCGATGGAGCTGATGCTCAAGAACATGAAGGCGACCAAGACCAACGTCGAGTTCTTCGACATGATGCGTCGCGGCGGCTGAGCACCCGCTCGCTCTCCCGCAAGAGCGCGTTGGCCCCCACGGGCCGACGCGCTTTTTTCATGGGCGCTCGATACGGATGGCGCGGCCCTCGGATGCGCTCTGGCGGCCGATGTCGAGCAACTCCATCAGTGCGACAGCTTGCTCGGTCGGCACGGGATTCGGCCCCTTGCCGAGGATCGCGTCGCAGACCGCCGCGTAGTAGTCGACATAGTTGCCGGCCTGGGTCGGCACTGCGCGAAAGCGCGGCGCGCCGCCGCCCTCCATCAGCGTGAGTTCTCCCTCGAGCGGATCGGCGCCCCACCCTTCGACCGGCGGTCGCTGGCCGGCGCGCAGTGCGTCTTCCTGCGGATCGACGCCGTACTTCACGTAGCTCCCGCGCGTGCCATGCAGGATGTAGCGCGGCGCCGCATGGACCGCGAGCGTCGTGGCGTGCAGCACCACGCGCAGCGGTGCGCAAGGACCGCTCTCGTAGCGCAGCACGGCATGGAAATAGTCTTCGACCAGCGCGCCATCGCGCAAGACGGCCGTATCGAGTTGCAGCGTGTCAGGCCGACCGAAAAGCTGCACGGCCTGGTCGAGCAGGTGGGAGCCCAGGTCCACCCACAGGCCCGAACCTGGCACGGGCTGCTCCCGCCAGCGCTCGCGAACCTGCGGCCTGAAGCGGTCGAAATGCGATTCCAGGTACACCGGGCGCCCCAGTTCACCGGACGCCAGGACCTGCTGGAGCGTCAGGAAGTCGGCATCGAAGCGCCGGTTCTGGTAGACCGAGAGCACGCGATTGTTGCGTTTTGACAACAACTCAAGCGCCCGGGCTTCGGCCACATCGAGCGTGAACGGCTTGTCGACCACCACGTGCTTGCCGGCCTCCAGGGCTGCCCTGGCAACCGGGTGATGCTGGGCGTTGGGCGTTGCCACCACCACGAGGTCGATGTCCGCCCGGGCGACCAGCGCCGCCACGTCGGGCACCACGGCCACGCCCGGCCAGTCGGCGTGCACCTTGTGCGGCTGCGAACTCGCCACGGCCGCCAGTTCGAGCCCCGGAACAGCCGAAAGCACCGGGGCATGGAAGGTCTGGCCGGCAAAACCGTAGCCGACGAGGCCGGCGCGAAGGGGTGTGGAAGTCATGGGAGGGCCCGGTTTGCTCGCAATTGGGGCAGTATGCGATAATCATGGGCTCCGCGAAAAGTGCGGCTGGGCACGTCGCCCGGCTTCCTTGGCCCTCATACTTCACGTCAAAGGCCTCAGGGCGGCGCGCCAGATTGCTGGCACGCTGGTGGCTCTCGCATCGACCGCGCATTGATTCCAACAGCGCAAAAGGAAACACCATGGCAAAAGAAGGCATCCACCCGAATTACCGCGAAGTTCTGTTCGTCGACATGTCGAACGGCTTCAAGTTCGTGACCCGTTCGTGCGCGAACACCAAGGAAATGGGCAAGACCGACGACGGCCGCGAGCTGCCCCTGTTCAAGCTCGACACCACCAGCGAATCGCACCCCTTCTACACCGGCACGCAAAAGTCGGTGGACAACATGGGCGGTCGCGTCGAGAAGTTCCGCAACCGTTTCGGCAAGACCGCTGCCAAGTAATCAGGCACGCGCTCTGGCGTCGAGGGCAGCCCGGTTTACCGCGCTGCCCTTTTTCTTTCCAATCACCCTCTCGCTTCTTCCGCCTCACCCTTGAACCAGCCGACCCCCGCGATCGTTGCCCAGAATGCCGTACGCCGGCTACCGCGCGTCGCGTTGCTGCTGTTGTGCGCGGCCTACCTGCTGCCGGGCCTGCTCGGCCGGGGGCCCTGGAAGAGCGCCGACATCACGGCCTTCGGCTACATGGCCGAACTGGCCCGCAGCACCGAGGGTCTCGCCCGCTGGTTCGACCCGCTGCTGCTGGGCATGCGCCCCGAGACCCCCGCGCTGATCCCCTACTGGATCGGCGCCTGGGCGATCCAGCTCGCCCCGTCGTGGGTCAACCCCGACCTGGCCGTGCGCTTCGTGTTCGCGCTGATGCTGTGGGGCACCTTCACTGCGACCTGGTACGCCGTCTATTACCTCGCCCGCACGCCACGCGCCCAGCCCGTGGCCTTTGCCTTCGGCGGCGAGGCGCGTCCCACCGACTACGCCCGTGCCATCGCGGACGGCGGCCTGCTGGCGCTGATCGCCTCGCTCGGCCTGGCCCAGCTTGGCCATGAAACCACGCCCGCGCTGGCGCAGCTGTACTTCGCCTCGCACCTGTTCTACGGCGTGGCCGCACTGCCGTACCGCCGCGTCGGCCCGGTGATCGCGCTCGTGGTCGGCACCCTGGGCATGACGCTGAGCGGCGGGCCGACGGTCGGCCTTGCACTGGCGATCGGCAGCGCCGTGTACATGGCCTACGAGCGCCACCAGCGCGCCATCCGTGCAGCGGAAGGCTTCAGCGACGGCGAGAGCCCCGGTTTTTCTTTCGGCGCCCTGCTGACGATGGTCGGCATCACCGTGCTGGCCGCGGCGCTGGTCCTCGGCCTGGGCCTGGCGCAATGGAAGATCACGCTGGGCAACTCGCTGCTGTCCGACGTGCGCAGCCAGGCCAAGTTGCTGCTCTGGTTCACCTGGCCGGTCTGGCCGCTCGCGCTCTGGACGCTCTGGCGCTGGCGCCGCCAGTGGCTCGAGCGCCACGTCGCGCTGCCGCTGTGGTTTGCGCTGGTGCCGCTGGCCGCCACCTGGACCACCGACTTCTCCGACCGTTCGCTGCTGCTGGCCCTGCCCGCCTTCGCCACGCTGGCGGCCTTTGCGTTGCCGACCTTTCGTCGCAGCGCGGCGGCGCTGATCGACTGGTTCAACGTGCTGTTCTTCAGCGGCCTGGCCGTGCTCGGCTGGATGTACTGGATCGCCATGCTGACCGGCGCGCCACGCAAGGCCGCCGCCAGCGTCGCGCGGCTGGTGCCGGGCTTCGTGGCCGAGTTCTCGCCGGTCGCCTTCGTGCTCGCCCTGGCCGCCACGCTGGCCTGGTGCTGGCTGGTGCGCTGGCGCACCGGGCGCCACCGCGCCGCGCTCTGGAAGACGCTGGTGCTGCCGGCCGGCGGCACGGCCCTGTGCTGGATGCTGCTGATGACGCTCTGGCTGCCGCCCATCGACTACGCGCGCAGCTACATCCCGCAGGTGCGCGCCGTGACCGAGCGCATCGGCCATCCGCGCTGCGTGGCCGAACTGGCGCTGAGCCGCCCGCACATCGCGGCGCTGCGCCACCACGGCAACCTCAACCTGCAGCCGATGCTGCTGGGCAACAACTGCCCGTGGCTGCTCGTGAGCCCCGACACCATCGAGCGGCTGCACACCATCATCCCGATGGACCAATGGCGCTTCAGCGGCACCCTGCGCCGCCCCAGCAGTCCCGCGGACGATCTGCTGCTCTACGAAAAGATCGTGCGCTGACCCGTGAGCAGCAGCACGCACGGGAGCGAACGCGGACTCATCGCACGGCACGCCGGCACGGTGTTGATCGGCCAGCTGGCCGTGATGGCCTTCGGCGTGGCCGACACCATCATCGCGGGCCGCTATTCCGAAAGCGCGCTGGCTGCGCTGTCAGTGGGTGCCGCGATTTTCGTCAGCGTGTATGTCTCACTCATGGGGGTGCTGCAGGCGCTGCTGCCGGTGTGGGCCGAACTGCACGGCGCCAACCGGGGCAGCGAAATCGGCCGCTCGGTGCGCCAGTCGCTCTACCTCGCAGCCATCGCCGTGGTGGTCGGCATGACCGTGCTGCTGCTTCCCGGCGCCGCGCTGCGCTGGACCCAGGTGCCCGCCGACATGCGCGGCGAGGTCGAGGCCTACCTCGCGGTGCTGGCCTTTGCGTTGGCGCCCGCCCTGCTCTTTCGCCTTTTCAGCACGCTGAACCAGAGCCTGGGCAAGCCCAAGCTCGTGACCTGGCTGCAGCTGGCCTCGCTGCTCGTGAAGCTGCCGCTGTCGGTCTGGTTCACCTTCGGCGGTGCCGGCCTGCCGGCGATGGGGCTGGTGGGCTGCGCCTGGGCCACGCTGTGCGTGAACTGGGCCATGCTCGGCTGTGCAATCTGGCTGCTGCGCCACGGCGCGTTCTACCGTGGTTACCAGCTGTGGGAGCGCATCGAAGCGCCCGACTGGCGCCAGATCCGCCTGTTCGCGCGGCTGGGCGTGCCCGGCGGCCTCGCGGTGCTGGTCGAAGTGACGTCGTTCACGCTGATGGCGCTCTTCATCGCGCGCCTGGGAACCACTGCGGCGGCGGCGCACCAGATCGCCTCGAACCTGCTGGCCGTGGCCTACATGACGCCGCTGTCGCTCGCCATCGCGACCAGTGCCCGTGTGAGCTTCTGGCTCGGCGCCGGCGACACTGCCCGGGCGCGCCATGCCTGCCGACTGGGCTTCGAACTCACGGCGCTGTTCGCGCTGCTGTACGCCGGCGCCATGGCCGCGTTCCGCACGCAGCTCGCCAACGTGTACTCCGACAACCCCGCCGTGATCGCGATGGCCGCGGCGCTGCTGGTCACGGTGGCGATCTACCACGTCGCCGATGCCTTTCAGACGCTGTGCGTCTTCGTGCTGCGCTGCTACCGCGTGACGCTGGCGCCGCTGGTCATCTACTGCGCGATGCTCTGGGGCATGGGCCTGGGCGGCAGCTACCTGCTGGCCTACCGCGGCCTGGGGCCGTGGCCCGCCATGCAGTCGCCGCTGGCCTTCTGGCTCATGAGCGCCGCCGCGCTGGCGCTCACCGCATTGCTGTTCGTCGCGCTGCTGCGCTGGACGATGAAAGCGCGGGCGCACTGAGCGCCAGCGGCTGCCTGCTTACTTGCTGGCCATCACGCGCGCTTCGCGCACCCGCGTCGCCGGGAACAGCAACGCAAAACGGCTGCCCTTGCCGACCGTGCTCTCGATGCGCAACTCCGCCCCGTGGCGCTGCGCGATGTGCTTCACGATCGCCAGCCCGAGCCCGGTGCCGCCGGTCTCGCGTGAACGGCTGCGGTCGATGCGATAGAAGCGCTCGGTGAGCCGCGGGATGTGCTCGGCGGCAATGCCCGGGCCCGTGTCGCGCACGGCGTATTCACCGCGCCCGTCGGGCAGCACCCGCCATGTCACGGCCACCTCGCCACCGCCGGGCGTGTAGCGGATGGCGTTGGTCACGAGGTTCGACATCGCGCTCTGCAGTTCGGTCGGCGCGCCCGACAACTCGGACTCGGCCTCCGACGTGAACGTGAGCTTGTGCCCCTGCGGCGTGAGCCGGCCCGACAGCCCGCGCCCTTCGTCTTCACATTGCGCCAGCAGCGCGCGCATGCGCACCCACTGGTTGCCCGAGGGTGCCGCGCTGCCTTCCAGCCGCGACAGCGTCAGCAGGTCGTTCACCAGCGTTTCCATGCGGTGCGACTGCTGCCCCATCAGCGACAGGTAGCGCGTGCGCTCGTCGACATCGAGCGGCAGGTTCTGCAGCGTTTCGACAAAGCCGGCCAGCACCGTGAGCGGCGTGCGGATCTCGTGCGACACGTTGGCCACGAAGTCGCGCCGCATCGCCTCGGCCTGCTCCAGCGCCGTGATGTCGCGCGTGAGCAGCATGCGCCGGTTGCCGGCGTACGGGTGCACCTGCACCGACAACCGCACCGGATGGCCGCGATGCTGCGCATGCACGGGGCCCGGCGCGTCGATGACCACGTCACGGCTGTAGTTCCATGAGGCCAGGTAGGCCACGAAGGACGGGTCGCGCACCAGATTTGCCAGGTGCTGCAGCAGGTCGCGCTCGGCGTCGATGCCGAATTGCCCCGCCGCCGTCTGGTTGCACCACTCGATGCGGCCCTGCTCGTCGAGCAGCACCACGCCGTTGGGCGAAGCCTGGATGGCGGCCAGGAACTCCTGCAGCCGGTCTTCGGCCTGCCGGGTCTGCTGTTCACGCTCGCGCAGCAGCTTGCGGATGCGCTCCGAGAGCTCGCCCCACACGCCCGGCCCCCGCGAGGGCAGCCCGGCCGCGTCGTTGCGCAGCACGCGCAGCAGGCGTTCGGCGCGCCAGGCATCAAAGCCCAGCCAGAGCACCGCGCCCAGCCAGGCGCCCAGCCAACCGTACTTCCAGCCGAAAAGGCCGACAGCGCCCACCGCGATTGCGAGGGACGCTATTAAAAAAGTAGCAATACGAAAAGGCATGGCGGGCGATTATCCGCGCCCGCCGCCGAGGCTCACGGCGCTGCTCACACCGTGACTTGGGCCGTCAGCCGGTAGCCCGCGCCGCGCACGGTTTCCACCATGGGCGCAGCCGCACCCAGCGACTCGCGCAGGCGCTTGACGTGCACGTCGACCGTGCGCTCCTCGATGTAGACGTGGTCGCCCCACACCTTGTCGAGCAGCTGGGCGCGGCTGTGCACGCGCTCGGCATGCTGCATCAGGTAGGCCAGCAGCTTGAACTCGGTCGGACCGACCTTCAGCGCCGCGCCCTGCCACGTCACGCGGTGGGTGGAGGTATCGAGCGCCAGCTCGCCGATCTCGACGCGCTCGGTCACCACCTCGGGCGCACGGCGGCGCAGCACGGCGCGGATGCGCGCCAGCATTTCCTGGGTGGAGAACGGCTTGGTGATGTAGTCGTCGGCGCCGGCATCCAGCCCGGCGACCTTATCGGGCTCGTCGCCGCGCGCCGTCAGCATCAGGATCGGGATGGCCTTGGTGCGCGGGTCCTTGCGCCATTGGCGCGCGAGCTGCAGGCCGCTCTGGCCCGGCAGCATCCAGTCGAGCAGGATCAGGTCCGGCAGGAAGGCGTCGATTTCGCGCTGGGCAGCGGCGCCGTCCTCGGACCAGATCGGCTCGAAGCCGTTGTGGCGCAGATTGACGGCGATCAGCTCGGCGATCGAGGATTCGTCTTCGACGATCAGGACTCTTGGTTTCTTCATGCGTTATGGGGAGTCTTTGCGGCGACGGTCGTCACTGCAATGCCGACTCGATTTCCTCCATCGAAGTGTGCCGCACATCGGCGCCCTTGACGATGTAGATGATGAACTCGGCGATGTTCTTGGCGTGGTCGCCGATGCGTTCGATGGCCTTGGCCAGGAACAGCAGGTCCAGGCTGGCGGAGATGGTGCGCGGGTCTTCCATCATGTAGGTGACCAGCTTGCGCACGAAGCCGTCGAACTCCTTGTCGATGAGGTCGTCGTCTTTCAGGATCGACAGCGCGGCGCCCGTATCCAGGCGCGCGAAGGCGTCCAGCGCGGTGCGCAGCAGGTTCGAGGCCAGGTCGGCGGCAATGCGCAGCTCGGTGGTGGGCAGCTGGCGGGCCGATCCGCTTTCGATGATCGACTTGACCATGCGCGCGATCTTGTTGGCCTCGTCGCCCACGCGCTCCAGGTTGGCGGTGGTCTTGCTGATGGCGATGAGCAGGCGCAGGTCGCGTGCCGTGGGCTGGCGCCGGGCGATGATCGACGACAGCTCGCGGTCGATCTCGATCTCCATCGCGTTGACGCGGTGCTCGGTCTCCATCACGCGGTCGGCGGCTTCGGCGTCGAACTGCAGCAGGGCGTACACGGCCTGGTGGATCTGCGACTCGACCATGCCGCCGAGCTCCATCACGCGCGACGAGACGCCGTTGAGTTCGCTGTCGAACTGGCTGGAAAGGTGTTTCTCGGTCATGGTGTTTCCTTTGACTCAACTCAACCGAAGCGGCCGGTGATGTAGTCCTCGGTCTCCTTGCGCTGCGGCTTGAAGAACATCTGTTCGGTGGCGCCGAACTCGATCAGGTCGCCCAGGTACATGTAGGCGGTGTAGTCGCTGCAGCGGGCGGCCTGCTGCATGTTGTGGGTCACGATGACCACGGTGTACTCGTTTTTCAGCTCGGCAATCAACTCTTCGATCTTTGCGGTCGAGATCGGGTCCAGGGCGGAACACGGCTCGTCGAGCAGCAGCACTTCCGGCTTGATCGCGATGCCGCGTGCAATGCACAGGCGCTGCTGCTGGCCACCCGACAGGCCCGAACCGCTTTGCTGCAGCTTGTCGCGCACTTCGGTCCACAGGGCCGCCTTCTTCAGGGCCCACTCGACGCGGTCATCCATCTCGCTGGCCGAGAGGTTCTCGAACAGCTTCACGCCGAAGGCGATGTTGTCGTAGATCGACATCGGGAACGGCGTGGGCTTCTGGAACACCATGCCGACCTTGGCGCGGATCAGCGCCACGTCCTGCTTCGACGTGAGCAGGTTCTCGCCGTCCAGCGCAATGGTGCCTTCGGCGCGCTGCTCGGGATACAGCTCGAACATGCGGTTGAAGGTGCGCAGCAGAGTCGACTTGCCGCAGCCCGACGGGCCGATGAAGGCCGTGACCTTGTTCTCGGGAATCTCCAGGTTGATGCCCTTGAGCGCGTGGAACTTGCCGTAGTAGAAGTTCAGGTCCTTGACCGAAATCTTCGAGCGCGACGGTTGTTGTTGTGCGACGGTGTTTGGCATGTGGGCGCCTTCTTGATTTAGTGTTTGTTGCGCGTCAGCACGCGCGCCAGGATGTTGAGGGCAAGCACGGCGACGGTGATCAGGAACACGCCGGCCCATGCCAGCTGTTGCCAGTTCTCGTACGGGCTCATCGCGAACTTGAAGATCGTGACCGGCAGGCTGGCCATCGGCTGGCTCACGTCGGCGGTCCAGAACTGGTTGTTCAGCGCGGTGAAGAGCAGCGGCGCGGTCTCGCCCGCGATGCGCGCCACGGCCAGCAGGATGCCCGTGACCACACCGGCGCGCGCGGCGCGCAGCGTGATGCTCAGGATGACCTTCCACTTCGGCGTGCCCAGCGCGTAGGCCGCTTCACGCAGGCCCGGCGGCACGAGCTGCAGCATGTTCTCGGTGGTGCGGATCACCACCGGAATCACGATGAGTGCCAGCGACAAGGCGCCGGCCAGGCCCGAGAAGGTCTTGAAGTAGGCCACCACCACCGCGTAGACGAACAGGCCGATCACGATCGAGGGCGCCGACAGCAGGATGTCGTTGACGAAGCGCGTGATCGAGGCCAGCAGGCCCTTGGGGTTGTACTCGGCCAGGTAGATGCCGGCCATGATGCCGATGGGCGTGCCCACGAAGGTCGCCAGCATCACCATCACGAACGAACCGAAGATCGCGTTGGCAATGCCGCCCGCCTCGTTCGGCGGCGGCGTCATCTCGGTGAAGGTGGCCAGCGCCAGGCCGCCCACGCCCTGGCGCAGCGTTTCCCAGAGGATCCACACCAGCCAGAACACGCCGAACGCCATCGCGGCGAGCGACAGCGCGAGCGCGATCTTGTTGACGCGGTTGCGCGCGGCGAACTTCGCCTGGCGCGTCTCGGCCAGGGTCTTGGCGTTGATCAGGTTTTGCGCGGTGCTCACGATTTGGTTCCTTCGCTCTTCTTCATCTGGGCCAGCAGCATCTTCGAGAGCGACAGCACGACGAAAGTGATGAAGAACAGCACGAGGCCGAGGTACATCAGCGCGGCCTGATGCAGGCCCGCGCCGGCTTCGGCGAATTCATTGGCCAGCGCCGAGGTGATGCTGTTGGCAGCCTCGAACACCGACAGGGAGTTGAGCTGGTTCATGTTGCCGATCACGAACGTGACGGCCATGGTTTCGCCCAGTGCGCGGCCGAGGCCGAGCATGATGCCGCCGATCACGCCGGCCTTGGTGTAGGGCAGCACGACCTTGGAGACGACTTCCCAGGTGGTGGAGCCCAGGCCGTAGGCGGACTCCTTGAGCAGCGCGGGCGTCACCTCGAACACGTCGCGCATCACCGAGGCGATGAACGGAATGATCATGATCGCCAGGATGATCCCGGCCGACAGGATGCCGATGCCCACGGGCGGGCCGGACACCAGCGCGCCGAGGTACGGCACGCCGGCCAGCAGCTTTTGCAGCGGCTGCTGCACCCAGGTCGAAAGAATGGGGCCGAAGACCAGCAGGCCCCACATGCCGTACACGATGGACGGCACGGCAGCCAGCAGTTCAATGGCGGTGCCCAGCGGGCGCTTGAGCCAGTTGGGCGAGAGTTCGGTCAGGAACAGCGCAATGCCGAAGCTCACCGGCACGGCGATCACCAGTGCGATGAACGAGGTGGCCAGCGTGCCGTAGATCATCACGAGGCCGCCGTACTCGTCCTTCACCGGGTCCCACACGCTGCTCGTGAGGAAGCCGAGGCCGTACTTCGAAATGGCAGGCCAGGCACCGACGACCAGCGACAGCAGGATGCCGATCAGCATCGCGAGCGTCAGCAGCGCGGCGCCCTTGGCGGCCCAGCCGAAGATTCGGTCGGCCATGGGGCCGGAACGGGGCGCCTTCACGGGCGGCGGAGGAGCGGCAGAGGTGCGCGCGCGCTCGGCCGCGAGGTCGAGAGAAGCGGCAGCAGCGGGGAAGGTGGATGACACGGGTCGCTCCGGCAAAGACGAAAGCGGCGCGTCCTGGAGCGAAGAGTTGCTCATGGGCGCGCCGTCCTGGAGGGTGGATGAAGGGTTGCTTCTTTGCTTACTTGAACGCGACCGGCTTGCCCGATGCGTCCTTCACTTCACCCCATGCCTTGGCGATGGTGGCCTTCACGGCATCGGGCATCGGCACGTAGTCGAGTTCGTCGGCCGTCTTGTCGCCGCCCTTGTAGGCCCAGTCGAAGAACTTCAGCACGGTGGTGGCGTTGGCGGGCTTGTCCTGCACCTTGTGCATCAGGATGAAGGTGGCGCCGGTGATGGGCCAGGAATCCTTGCCGGCCTGGTTGGTCAGCACCTGGTAGAAGCTCTTGCTCCAGTCGGCACCGGCGGCAGCAGCCTTGAAGGCGGTGTCCTCGGGCGAGACGAACGAGCCGGCTGCGTTCTGCAGTTGCGCGTAGGTCATCTTGTTCTGCTTGACGTAGGCGTACTCGACGTAGCCGATCGAGTTGGGCAGGCGGTTCACGAAAGCGGCGACGCCTTCGTTGCCCTTGCCACCCGCGCCGGTGGGCCAGTTCACGGCCGTGCCTTCGCCGACCTTCGACTTCCACTCGGCGTTGACCTTGCTCAGGTAGTTGGTGAACAGGAAGCTGGTGCCGGAGCCGTCGGCGCGGCGAACCGGGGCGATGGCGGCGTCAGGCAGGGCCAGCGAGGCGTTCAGAGCCTTGATGGCGGGGTCGTTCCACTTGGTGATCTTGCCCAGGTAGATGTCGCCCAGCACCTGGCCGTTGAGCTTCAGTTCACCCGGCTTGATGCCGGAAATGTTCACCACGGGGATCACGCCGCCGATGACGGTGGGGAACTGCATCAGGCCCTTGGCTTGCAGCTCTTCGTCCTTCAGGGGAGCGTCCGAGGCGCCGAAGTCGACGGTCTTGGCTTCGATCTGCTTCAGGCCAGCGCCCGAACCGACCGACTGGTAGTTGATCTTGACGCCGGTGGCCTTGTTGAAGTCGGACGCCCACTTGGCGTACAGCGGTGCCGGGAAACTGGCGCCGGCGCCGGTCACGTCTTGGGAAAGGGCGGGAAGGGAGAACAGCGCGGTCACGAGGCCGGCGGTTGCAAATTTGAACGTCGTTTTCATAAAGCTTCCTTGAGAAGTAAGAAGTAGTCCCTTTCGGGGCTCGAACGGACTCTAAAAAGCTTTTGTGACATCGATGTGACACCCCGCTGTCGAGGGAAAATGCCGCGGCACGGGCCGGGTGGTGTGTGACGCTGTCACATAACCGTCATTCGCCCCGCCTAACCTCCAGCCCTCGCCGTGACGCGACTGGGGAGGCGGCGCCTAGCTGTCACGGCGCTACGATCAGAGAACCGCCCTCTTCACTACAACAATGCAAAACGGCACCCGCCTCGCAGCGGTCGATCTCGGCTCCAACAGCTTCAGGCTGGAAATCGGCCAGGTCGACCATGGACAGATCCATCGCACCGAGTACCTCAAGGAAACCGTGCGCCAGGGCAACGGCCTGGACAGCGCACGCAACCTCACGACCGAAGCCATGCAGCGCGGCTGGGACGCCCTCGCCCGCTTCGGCGAACGGCTGGCCGGCTTCAAGCGCTCGCAGGTGCGCGCCGTCGCCACACAGACCTTGCGCGAAGCACGCAACCGCGAAGAATTTCTTTTGCGTGCACGCACCATCCTCGGCTTCGGCATCGACGTGATCCCGGGCCGCGAAGAAGCCCGCCTGATCTACCAGGGCGTCGCGCACCACCTGCCGCACACCGACGCGTCCGACGAGGAACGCCGCCTCGTCATCGACATCGGCGGACGCTCCACCGAAATGATCATCGGCCACGCGCTCGAGGCCGAGCGCATGGAGTCGTACCGCGTGGGCAGCGTCGCCTGGTCGATGAAGCATTTCGGCGAAGGCCAGTTCACCGCCCCCGCCTTCCGCGCTGCCGAAGTCGCGGCCAAGGCCGTGCTGGACGATGCGCTGTCAAGCTACACCCGCGACCAGTGGGACGTGGCCTACGGCGCCTCCGGCACCATTGGCGCGGTCGGCGACGTGCTCGCCGCGGCCGGCGGCGACGCCGGCCTCGTCACACGCGACGGCCTCGACTGGCTGCTCGACCGCCTGCTCAAGGCCGGCAGCATCGACAAACTGCGCATCGACGGCATGCGCGAGGACCGCAAGGCCGTGATCGGCGGCGGCCTGAGTGTGCTGCGCGCGGTGTTCGACCTGCTCGACATCCAGGAAATGAAGGTCGCCCAGGGCGCCCTGCGCCATGGCGTGCTGTACGAATTGCTCGAGCGCGACGAGAGCGTGGCCGACATGCGCAGCGCCACCGTGGCCCGGCTCGCCACCCGCTTCGCGGTCGACACAGCCCAGGCCAAGCGCGTGAGCGACACCGCCGCCGCGCTGTTCGTGCAGCTCGCCCCCGCCGCGCGCGGCGGCAGCACATCGAACCGCGCCGGCCGCGCGCTGCGCAAGCTCGGCTGGGCCGCGCAGCTGCACGAGATCGGCACCCTGGTGTCGCACAGCGACTATCACAAGCACGGCGCCTACATCCTCGACAACGCCGATGCGCCGGGCTTTGCAGTGAATGAGCTGCATGCGCTCGGCCAGCTGGTGCTGGGCCAACGCGGCAAGCTGCGCAAGCTCGAAGCCTCGCTCGACGACGAGACCTTCGTGATGCAGCTGCTCGCGCTGCGACTGGCCGTGATCCTGTGCCATGCGCGCCGCGATCCCGACCCGCAGGCACTGCACCTCGCAGCACTGGGTGCGCGCGCCTTCATGATCGCCTGCGCTCCCGACTGGGCAGAGGCCTATCCGCAGTCCGCACACCTCCTGCGCGAAGAAGTGCTGGCCTGGCAAAAGACCAGCAACTGGCGCGTTGAATTGAGCTAACCCCCAGTCTTCGCGCACTTCGTGTCGCTTCGCCAACCCCCTTGCAGGGGGCAACACCAACGGCCCGGCAAAGCCGGTTCCGTGGTGTTCGCTTGAAAGACAGCCCCCCATCGAGGGCCGGGGAACGTCAGAGGAGTTCGGGGGCCTGCACCGTCACCACGACGGTCTGCACGTCGCCGTCGCGCTCGCGGGTGCGGATCCACCACAGCGAGCCCTTGCGCACCGGACAGCTGTCCTGCTTCAGGCCGAGCAGCAGCGAGATCGCCTGCCCCAGCGAGGGCTGGTGGCCGATCACCAGCACCACCGACTTGCCGTTGGGCCAGCCCGTGGCGGCCAGCAGTGCGTCGGGGGTGGTGTCGGGCGACAACTCGGAACGCAGCTTGTACTTGCGGCCCAGCGCCAGCGCGGTCTGCTCGCAGCGGCGCGCCGGGCTGCACACGATGCGCGTGCCGTCGGGCAGTTGCCGGTCGAGCCAGGAGGCCATGCGCTTGGCCTGTTTTTCGCCGCGCGGCGTGAGCGAGCGATGCATATCGTCACACCCTTCGGTCCAGTCCTCGGCTTCGGCGTGACGCCAGAAGATCAAGTCCATGCTCATCGTCCTTCGAACTTCCTCTTCAATTTCAATTGCCGGATGCATCACGGTGGTTTCCTCGTGATGCATAGCGGCCCATCAAGGCGGCCTGGGCGCCATGCGCTTCGATCGCGGGGGACGCGCCCGCCTCGCCGGGGTGCGTGTCGTGGTTGACGCGCGTGTAGATGCCGTCGCCACCCAGGTCCCAGGCGTCGCGGCCGTCGTGCAGATAGGCCACCAGGCACTCGTCGATGAGGCGCTGGCGCAGCGTGGGGTCGGTCACCGGCCAGGCCAGTTCGATTCGCCGCATCATGTTGCGGTTCATCCAGTCGGCGCTCGACAGGTACAGCGACTCGTCCTCGCCATGGCGGAAATAGAACACGCGCGAATGCTCCAGGAAGCGCCCGATGACCGAGCGCACGCGGATGTTGTCGGTGAGGCCCAGCACCTGCGCCGGCAGCGTGCAGGCACCGCGCACGATGAGGTCGATCTTCACGCCCTTCTGCCCCGCGCGAATGAGCGCGTCGATGATGCCCTCGTCGGTCAGCGCATTCATCTTGGCGACGATGCGCGTCGGCTCGCCGTTCGCGGCGGCCTGCCCCAGCGCATCGATGCGCGCGACCAGGTTCTTGTGCAGGTCGAAGGGCGCGAGCCACATGCGGTTGAGCTTGGGCAGGCGGCTCTGGCTGGCCAGGTGGACGAACACGGCCTCCATGTCGGCGGTGAGCGCGGGGTCGGCCGTGAGGTGGCTGATGTCGGTGTACAGCCGCGCCGTGCGTGGGTTGTAGTTGCCGGTCGACAGATGGCCGTAGCGACGCAGCTGCTTGCCCTCGCGGCGCGTGACCAGCAGCATCTTGGCGTGGGTCTTCAGGCCCACCACGCCGTACACCACCTGGGCGCCGATCGATTCGAGCATCTCGGCCCAGTTGATGTTGGCCTCTTCGTCGAAGCGCGCCTTCAGCTCGACCACCACTGTCACCTCTTTGCCGCGGCGCACGGCTTCGCGCAGCAGGTCCATGAGCTCCGAGTCGGCGCCGGTGCGGTAGATGGTCTGCTTGATGGCGAGCACCTGCGGATCGAGCACGGCATCGCGCAGGAAGGCCAGCACGCCGTCGAAACTTTCAAAGGGCTGGTGGATCAGCACGTCGCCGCGCTGCAGCCGGTCGAAGAACGACTGCGCGGGCGACAGCGTGACGGGGAACGACGCCACATACGGTGGAAAACGCAGCTGCGGCTCGCCGATCAGGTCGATGAGCTGCGTGAGGCGCGCCAGGTTCACCGGCCCGTGCACGCGGTACAGCGCCTGCGGCGGCAGGTTGAACTGCGCCAGCAAGAAGCTCGCAAGCGATTCGGCGCAACTGGCCGATACCTCGAGCCGCACGGCCTGTCCGTAGTGGCGATGCTGCAGGCCCTGGCGCAGCGCGGTGCGCAGGTTCTTGACGTCTTCCTCGTCGACCGCAAGGTCGGAGTGGCGTGTCACACGGAACTGCGAGAAGTCGCCCACCTCGCGGCCCGGGAACATGCTCGACAGATGCGCGCGCACCACGCTCGACAGCGCCACGAACAGCGTCTTGCCGTCCGACACCTTGGCCGGCATCTTGATCAGGCGCGGCAGCACGCGCGGCAGCTTGACGATCTGGATCGGGTTCTCGCGGCCGAAGGCGTCCTTGCCGCCGAGCCGCACGATGAAGTTCAGCGACTTGTTCGCCACCTGCGGGAACGGGTGCGCCGGATCGAGCCCTACCGGAATCAGCAACGGGCGCACCTCGCGCTCGAAATATTCGCCCACCCATTTGCGCTGCGCCGGGTTGCGCTCGCCGTGCGACACGATGTGGATGCCGCGCGTGGCAAAGATCGGCATCAGCTCGTCGTTGTACAGCGCGTACTGCCGCGCGACCAGCGCATGGGCGGCTTCGGCCAATCGCTCGAACGACTCGACCGTGTAGCTGCCCTTGCGGTCGCCGGCGCTGCCCGCGCTCAGGTGCGGCGCAGCGCGCACCTCGAAGAACTCGTCGAGGTTCGACGACACGATGCACAGGTAGCGCAGCCGCTCGATAAGCGGCACCTCGGGGCGACGCGCCCAGTCGAGCACGCGCTCATTGAAGGAAAGGATGCTGTGGTCGCGGTCCAGCAACGCGAACGAAGGCGCGGCATCGGCACGCGACGGGTCAGCGAGGACGGAAGGCATGGGCACTGATTCTGGAGCAAGCGGCACGGGAGAACACGTCGGCTGAAATATGACAGTGTCAACGTCGCTCGTGACAGTTCCATGACATCCGCGTGACGCGCCCGGCATCGCGGGGAGCGCCTCTGACATATTCTGCGACGGCAGTGCAGCGTGCGGCCCGACGTCGGGCCGGATGGCCGCCGGCTTCATGCGCCGAGAAAATGCTTGCGGTAGCGCGCCGGCAGGTCGTCGATGCGCATCAGCATCGGCAGGTCGGCGGTGTTGAAGTCCGGGTCCCAGGCCGGCGCGCCGAGTACTTTCGCGCCTAGGCGCAGGTAGCCCTTGATGAGCGCGGGCGGTTCCACGTCGAGCGCGCTGTCGAGCCGTTCGACCGGCAGCGGCAGGCGCGGCTGCACCTGGTATTGAATCGGCGCGAGGTGGCTGGCCGAGAGCTGGCGCCAGATGCTGGCCGCCGCGTCGCCGCTGGTCACGCCGTTGTGCGACATCGGGATGCTCGCGCAGCCGATCATGGTGTCGAGCTTGTTGCGATGCATGAAGCCGGCCAGCGCGCCCCACAGCGCGAGGATCACGCCGCCCTGGCGGTGCTCGGCGTGCACGCAGCTGCGGCCCAGCTCGACCATGCGCTCGCGCAGGTCACGCAGGCGGGTCAGGTCGAACTCAGTGTCGCTGTAGGTGCTGCCAACGCGGCGCGCCTGCGCGGGGGTCAGCACGCGGTAGGTGCCGATGACCTGGCCCGTGAGTTCGTCGCGTACCAGCAGGTGTTCGCAGAAGTCGTCGAACAGGTCGATGTCGTGGCCGGCCAGCGGCGTGGTCAGGCGTGCACCCATTTCGCCGACGAACACATCGTGACGCAGGCGTTGCGCCGCGCGCACGTCGTCCAGATGGCGCGCCCAGCTCACCGTGATGCCCGGCTTGCCGGCCTCGGCGGCCGGCGGCGCGATGACGGCCAGCGGCGCGGCGGGCACCGACGTGCGGGTGGCCAGTGCGACGGCGGTTGCGGCAACAACGGCGGGGGTTCCGGCCGCGGGTGCAGGCCACAGGGCTGCGCGCAGTCCGAGCTGCGAGAGCGGAAACGTCGGGTTCGGCAGTTCTTTCATGGGAAATCCCTTTCTGCCGACCGAGTCTGGACACGCGCAATGAAAGCCGCATGTCAGCAGCGTGGCAGCCACATGACGTTGTTACAACACGCACGGCGCTCGATCCGGCGCTGCTTCGGCGTCTAATGCAGAGCATCGCGACCCGGAGTTCGACCCCATGGCCACCGATGCACCAGGCGCCAACAGCCGCCTGCACCAGACCTTCCCCGTTCTCAGTGACGCCGAGATGGCACGCATTGCCAGCTTCGGCAGCGTGCAGCGCTTTGCGCGCGGCGAGCGGCTGTTCACCGCCGGCGAGACCGGCGCTGGCATGTTCGTGCTGCTCAAGGGCGTGGTCGCCGTCACGCAGCGCGACGGTCTCGGCCACGTGGTGCCGATCGCGCGCCAGGGGCCGGGCGAATTCCTCGCCGAGGTCGGCCAGTTGAGCGGGCGCCCTGCCCTGGTCGACGGCCATGCCGACGAAGAGGTCGAGGCGCTGGTCGTGCCGCCGGACCGCCTGCGCGCGCTGCTGGTGGCCGAGGCCGACCTGGGCGAGCGCATCACGCGCGCGCTGATCCTTCGGCGCGTGGCGCTGATCGAATCGGGCGCGGCGGGCCCGGTGCTGATCGGGCGACCTGACTCGCCCGAGATGGCGCGGCTGGAGAACTTCCTGCGCCGCAACGGACATCCCTATCACCTGGTCGATGCGGTGGCAGACGCCGATGCCGCCGCGCTGCTCGCGCAGTACGGTCCCGACAAGTTGTTGGCCGTGTGCCCCGATGGCTCCGTGCTCGTCAACCCGAGCGACGAAGGCCTGGCGCGCTGTCTCGGCATGGTCGACACCGCCGCGCGCGACGCGCTCTACGACGTGGCCGTGGTCGGCGCCGGCCCGGCCGGCCTCGCGACCGCGGTGTATGCCGCGTCCGAGGGGTTGCGCGTGATCGTGCTCGACTGCCGCGCCTTCGGCGGCCAGGCCGGCGCCAGCGCACGCATCGAGAACTACCTGGGCTTTCCGACCGGCATCTCGGGGCAGGCGCTGGCGGGCCGCGCATTCGTGCAGGCGCAGAAGTTCGGCGTCGAGATGCTGATTCCGGCGCAAGTGGAAGCGCTCGACTGCTCACGCGAGAACGCCCTCGGCAGCCTCGCACTGAAGCTCACTGACGGCCGCACGATCAGCGCCCGCACGGTGGTCATCGCAAGCGGCGCGCGCTACCGCCGCCCCGGCGTGCCGCGCCTTGCCGAATTCGAAGGCCGCGGCATCTGGTACTGGGCCTCGGCCATCGAGGCCAAGATCTGCGCGCAGCAAGAAGTCGCGCTGGTGGGCGGCGGCAACTCGGCCGGGCAGGCGGCGGTGTTCCTGTCGCGCCATGCGGCCAAGGTCAACGTGCTGGTGCGCGGGCCGTCGCTGGCGGCCAGCATGTCGCGCTACCTCATCGACCGCATCGAGGCCACGCCCAACATCTCGCTGCAGCCGCACACCGAACTCGTGCGGCTGCACGGCGCACCCGAAGAAGGCCTCACGGGCGCGACGTGGCGCTGCCACACCTCGGGCCAGGAGCACGACTGCCCGGCACGCAACATCTTCCTGTTCGTGGGCGCGGAGCCCGAGACCTCATGGCTCGGCGGCTGCGGCGTGTCGGTCGACCGCCACGGCTTCGTGCTGACCGGCCCGGCCGCCAGCAGCGGCTTTCCGGCGCGCCCCGCCGCCGCGCTCGAATCGAGCGTGTCCGGCGTGTTCGCGGTGGGCGACGTGCGTTCGGGCTCGGTCAAGCGCGTGGGGGGTGCGATCGGCGAAGGCGCCGCGGTGGTGGCGCTCATTCACCAGCGCCTGTCGTCGGCCTCGGCCGTGGCCTGAATTTTTCTTTTTGCTCCGAGACACCCATGCCCATTCAAGCCTGCGAACACGTTCCCGCCGACCTCGCGCAACCGCACACGCCCCAAGGCTGCGAAGACTGCCTGAAGACCGGCGACACCTGGGTGCACCTGCGCCTGTGCGTGCACTGCGGCCATGTGGGCTGCTGCGACTCGTCGAAGAACCGCCACGCCACGAAGCACGCGCGGGCCGAAGCGCATCCGGTGATCCAGTCGATCGAGCCCGGCGAACACTGGATGTGGTGCAACGCGCACGAACGGCAGGTGGGGTGATCGGGCCGCACCTGCGCAACAGGCCAATGCCCGCACCCGCACGCGGCCGGATGCGCGTGTATATGCTGCCGTTCTCCCGTCCCAACCCTCTCACTCCGGAGCCCGCGACATGCCCGCATCGCCCATCGAGGTCTATTCCTGGCCCACGCCGAACGGCCACAAGGTTCACATCATGCTCGAGGAGTGCGGCCTGCCGTACCGCGCGCACCCGGTGAACATCGGCACTGGCGACCAGTTCGCGCCCGAGTTCCTGAAGATCAGCCCGAACAACAAGATTCCCGCCATCACCGACCCCCACGGGCCGGACGGCCAGCCAATCTCGCTCTTCGAATCGGGCGCGATCCTCGTGTACCTCGCAGGCAAGACCGGCAAGTTCCTGCCCACCGGCGACCGCGAACGCTACGACGTGCTGCAGTGGCTCATGTTCCAGATGGGCGGCGTCGGCCCGATGCTCGGCCAGGCGCACCACTTCCGCCTCTACGCGCCCGAAAAGATCGCCTATGCCATCGACCGCTACACCAACGAGGCCAAGCGCCTGTACGGCGTGATCGACAGGCAACTGGCAAAGCACAAGTTCATCGCAGGCCAAAGCTATTCGATTGCCGACATCGCCATCTTCCCTTGGCTGCGCAGCTGGGAAAACCAGGGCATCACCCTCACAGACTACCCACACCTGAAGGCCTGGTTCGACGGCATTGCCGCGCGCCCCGCCGTGCAGCGCGGCGTGAAAGTGCTGGCCGACCTGCGCCGTCCGATCACCGACGACAAGGCGCGCGAGATACTTTTCGGCAAGACGCAGTATGAGAAGCGCTGAGTGGCCCCTTATTCGGGCTAGAATCGAAGGCTTGGCGGGGTGTAGCGCAGCCTGGTAGCGCATCTGGTTTGGGACCAGAGGGTCGAAGGTTCGAATCCTTTCGCCCCGACCAAAAGAAAAGTGAAAGCCTGCAACGATGAAAGTCGTTGCAGGCTTTTTTCTTTCCGGCGCGGTCGCGATCTGACGAACCTCGAGCGCCGTTTAGACGTTTCGTAGCACACCCCACCGCTTTCCGTACATCAGGCAACGCCACTGCCTTGTTGTTACACGGCAATAGCAACCTTTTTCTTACGGGACTACCCGCGTGACACTCGGCGGTCACGCAGAATCGACCCAATCGTGATCTTGTTTACAAAGTAAGCTGAGTTGCGTTTACAAAGCCGAAGAGCTGAGTCAGGGATGGACGTCGCAGCAAACCCTCATCACCCCTGGACCCTTTTCCGATGCTGAATTACTTTTCCCGCTGTTCTTGCGGCCTCAGGCATCTCGTACGAATCGAGCGCAGGCCATGGATGCGGCTCTTCTCGAGCCAGCGCTTCTACCAATGCAGCGCCTGCGGAAAGAAGCAACTGGCCTCCGAACGCGCGGTGAACGACGCCGTCTGGAAATACCGTTCGCAAAACCCCTGACAGCACGCCCATCGCGCGAATTCATCTCATCGCGGCGGTGCAGTGGCCGCCCCTGGCAGCCGCGCCACTCACATGCGCTCGGACCCCCTGCGCAACGGTCCGCGAAGGGGTCGTGGCTGGAGGGATGTAGGTAGAATCCTTGCTTTCCCGGTCAGAGGCAGAAGCATCCAGACCGCTGATTTTTCGGATCTGTTGTCGCATTCCATGCGTCCCGAGAACTGAAGGCTCAGGCCTTCTCTGCTCAACCGGAATCTGCCCGTAGCTCAGTTGGATAGAGCACCTGCCTTCTAAGCAGGTTGTCGGGGGTTCGATCCCCTCCGGGCAGGCCAATTTCGTCTCTAACCACGGCGGATTTCTCCAACCGATCAATCGACCGGGCCTCCAGACGATTGGCGTCGGCCGCTTCCATCTGACCGAAATGCATGCGCTGGGCGCAGGTGGCCGCATCGGTGATCTGCTTGACTGCTGCGGCCTCGAATCCGGGGTCTGCTTACTGATGGCACCTCCCATTGGGCCTCAGGTTTGAGGCTCAGAGATGTCTAGAAAACCCCGAGGCGATTCACTAGAGGCAAGGTCGGACGCCCACCGCGCCAGGGCTGGTGGCCTCCTGCCCGGCGACCCTCGCGCATCCCGCGTGCCTTCGGGCCAAGGGAATGCAGGGTCAAGGCGCGCGCGTCAGCCGCCCACCGGTACAGCAAGGGCCGGTCGCAGCGGGTTCCACGACGTCGACGATGCCCTCAGCACCTCGCCCTGAACTGCTGGTCGCGCGCTTCTTTGCGCTGCTCGGCGATCCACGATTGGGTCGCGCCACTTTGCGGCTGTCGCGCCAGGCGGTCGTAGTAAGCCACCCGCTCATTGAAGTGCGCGCAGCGCGAGGTGTCGCCATTGCTCCCCGTCACGCCCGGCGAGGTCGCACCGCGTTGCTGCGCGGCCTGTTGCTGGACCGCATGGCCACGCCGGGTTTGCTGATCGGCAATCTCCACCTGCTGGTCCCACGGCAGTCCGCCCGGAACCGGCTCGATGCGCTCGACCAGCGCGCCCCGCTCGCGACAGTGGTTCGGCGACCAGAACCGTCCGCCGCTGTTGCTCACGCAAAGAAACACCTGCGAAGCACCTGCTGCATCGAGGTTGCGCACCGGCGGCGACACATCGACCACACGGCCTGCCCCGCTTGCGCACGGCTCACCGCTGTACTGGTTGCCGCATCGGTAGACCTGCTGTGCCTGGGCCATGCCGCAGGCGATCAGGAGAAGGCTGGCGAGAGTGATGAGGCGCATGGTGCGATGGTAGCGACGCACATGCCCTGCCACAGGGTGTTCACCCTCAGGCCCGCATCGCCACCGCCGGCAACAACGCCTCGCGCGCGCGCTCCGAGAGCGGCACGCCCTGCGGCAACAACGACAACGCCTGTGCCCCGCGCGCCGCGGTGCCCACATTGGCCACGAAGGTGCGCCGTGCGTCGCGGAACTCGAAGATCAGGTTGAAGGTGCCATAGGCCTCGCGCACATCGACCCGGCGGATGTCGGCAAAGGGCCGCTGACGCTGACGCAGCACGCGGTACACCAACTGCTCGCTTTCGATGCGGAAGACAGGATTCAGGCTGTTGGTCGTCAGCGCCACCCACGGCAGTCCACGCAGACCGGTGAACGTGGCCACAACGGGAACCACGCCGCCCTTGATCGCGAGCGGCACAGCGCCCGCACGGGGCGTCCTGGGCGTGCGAAGCTTCTTCCAGACCCGGTAGATGAACCACAAGGACAGCCCTTGAAGGACGATCGCGCCGACGCCCGCAAGGACAGTCATCCCATCCATCTGCATGTCGCCTTCCTCTGCGAAAAAAACCTGGGCCCTCCCCGGCGAGGCGCCATTAGAGCAGAGGGTTTGCAGCGCACAGGCCTGCCCTTCGCCTTTTGAATTGTTGATTCAATACTGTACATTTGAACAGTATTCTTAAGGAATCACATGCCGAAGAACGCATCCCAGTCCAACGCGTGGTGAACCATGACCCAAGCTGAACTCTTCTTCCCTCGGGCGACAACGCCGCCTCCCACCGTCTTTCACTTTCACGAGCCCGCGCCTGTGGCCCCATCTGAAGCATCCGAAGAAGACGAGCCGCGCGAAGCCTTCTGCGCCAAGCTGGTCGACTATCCCCACTCGCCGGCCGACGCGGTCAGGGTCGCGGAACAACGCTTCCGGCGCGAACTCGAGAAGCAACTCGGCGCCGACGTGCTGCCGGTGATGCGTGCCTTCCAGAACGCCAGCGAATCGAGCGACACCGACCTCACCAAGACCGAAATCGCCCTGGCCGCGCGCTGGATCAAGGCCTATGACGCCGCGCGCAAGGCAGGCTTTCGCGACCTGGGCGACACGGACGAGGCGTACTTCGAGGTCAAGGCGGTCTGAGTCGCGGTCCAGTGCGCGTTCACCCGGCCGCGCATAAGAAAACACGAAAAGCGTATTTCCCCCCGAGGGCATCGCGCGGGCACAGTCCCACGCCTGTATCGCTCTTTTCCGGCGCGCCCTCGGGGCCGCCCGGCTCGCCATGGCATCCCTTCACGACACGCCGACGCGCCCTGCCGCGCCGTCGGCAACCACCCGTTCGTCCACGCTCGCGCCCTCTTCGCAGCAACTGGTCGAGCGCTTCCGCCCTGTCTTCGACCGCATCGCCGAGCACGGCGCGCAGCGCGAGCACGCGCGCGAACTGGCCTACGCGCCGGTGGCCTGGCTCAAGGCCGCTCGCTTCGGTGCGCTGCGCGTGCCGCTCGCGCACGGCGGCCTGGGCGCGTCGGTCGAGCAGCTGTACGACCTGCTGATCGAACTCGGCGAGGCCGACTCCAACCTGCCGCAGATTCTTCGCGCGCACTTCGGCTTCATCGAGCGCCTGTTCGCCGAGATCGACCCCGCCTTGCACGGCCCGTGGATGCGCCTCGCAGCCGACGGCGTGATCTTCGGCAATGCCACGACCGAGCTGGGCGAAGGCGAGATCGGCGCGCTGCAGACCACGCTCACGCGCGACACGAACGACAGCGCCGATGCGTGGCGGCTGGACGGCGACAAGTTCTACAGCACCGGCACGCTCTACGCCGACTGGATCTCGGTCGCGGCCCAGCGCCTGAACGACGACGGCAGCAGCGACCGCGTGATCGCCCTCGTGCCCGCTGAAGCGGCGGGCGTCGAGCGCGTGGACGATTGGCGCGGCTTCGGCCAGCGCCTGAGCGCATCGGGCACGACGCGCTTTCGCCAGGTGCGCGTGAAGCCCGAGCACGTGCTGCTGTACGTGCGCGACCAGCCGACACCGCTCACCGCGCACTTCCAGCTCACGCACCTGGCCACGCTGGCAGGCATTGCGCGCGCCATCGTGCGCGATGCCGTGGCCTTCGTGCAGCCGCGCAAGCGCGTGTACAGCCACGGCAGCGGCGCCACGCCGCGTGAAGATCCATTGGTGCAGCAGGTGATCGGCCAGCTCGCGAGCACGGCCTTCGTGGCCGCGTCGACCGTGCAGGCGGTGGCGCGAGGGCTCGGCGAAGTCGATCGCCACCTGCAGCGCGGCGAGCCCGTGCCCGAGCAGCTGCTGTTCGAGGTGGAGCTGAACACCGCCAAGGCGCAGGCCGGCATCGTCGATGCGGTGCTGCAGGCGGGCACGCGGCTGTTCGACATCGGTGGCGCCTCGGCCTTGCAGGAAGACCGTCGGCTCGACCGGCACTGGCGTAATGCGCGCACGCTGGCATCACACAACCCGACGATCTACAAGGGGCGCGTGGTCGGCGACCACCTGCTCAATGGCGCGCGGCCGACCTTTTACTGGGCCGTCGGCGCCATCGCGTCCTGAGTCGGAAAGAGAGAAAAAGCGAGGCGGTGTTCAGACCCGCGGCAGCGCCGCGAGAAAGGTCGACACCACGATGGCCGCTGCGCGGTCGAGCTGCAGGATGTCGGCGACGTCGAAGGCATTCGGCGCCGTGTGGCCGCTGGTGCCGAGCGGCTTGCGGATTTCGACCAGCACTTCGGCCGCGAGTTCGCGATCGCTGCGCGGACGGCCGTCGGGGTGCATCACCCACTCATCGACCTGCTCGATGGGGATGCTGCGAAACACGCCCACGATCGGGACGTACTTGTAGCGGTCCTCGCCCACGAGGATGGGCACGCTGAGATTGCAAGAAAACGTATTCGTCGACATGCGGAACGCCGTCGCCAGCCAAAGCCAAGGAGTTGATTAATTGTTTTCGAGTGTGACCCCGATAGTCATTTTCCCGACCGCGGGCATACGGCAAGACGTGACCTTCTGCACACAAAGTGCGGTCAATTCCGCCAAATTACGCGGGAAAACAACTACTTAATTCTTACACAAAGACACGAATGGCGTGCTTTGTGTACGATTTTTGGCATACGAAATGTTGCAATCGCCCCTTCGGCCGGCCGAAACGGGCGCGCCAACAGCTGCGCCTCGCGGTGTCTGCACCGCGAGGAATGCAAGAAAACGAGAAGAAAAAAGTTCAGGCCGGCGCGCTGAACTGCGGCGCCCGCCGCTCGATGTTGGCCTTCACGGCCTCGACCTGGTTGGGGCTGCCGATCAGCGCCTGCTGCTCGACCGACTCGGCGATCAGCAGCTCGGCGGCGCTGTGCGCGAGCGAGGCGTTCAGCAGCCGCTTGCCGGCGCGGATCGCGTCGGGGCTCTTGCCCGCAATCTCGTGCGCCATCTGCAGCGCCTCGGCCAGCGGGTCGGCGGCCACGCGCGTGGCCAGGCCCAGGCGCACGGCCTCCTCGCCCAAGAAGATGCGGCCGGTGAACGTGAGTTCGCGCACGACGTCGGTGCGCGCCAGTTCGCGCATCAGCACCATGCCCGCCATGTCGGGCACGAGGCCCCACTTGATCTCCATCACCGACAGCTTCGTGTCGGCGGCCACGAGCCGGATGTCGGCGCCCAGCGCCACCTGAAGCCCGCCGCCGAAGGCCACGCCGTGCACCGCCGCAATGACCGGCACCGGCACTTCGCGCCACACCATCGCCACCTGCTGCGCGGCATTCGCAATGCCATGGGTGCGTGCAACGAGATCGGTGCCGCCGGCCGCCGCGCCCAGCACGTCGCTGGCCGCGCCCTGCCCCATGCGCTCGAACGACGCCATGTCGAGCCCCGCGCAGAAGGCTTTGCCGCGGCCCGAGATGACCACCGCGCGCACGTTCCGGTCGTCGCGCAACGCCTCGCCGGCTTCGACCAGCGCGTCGAACATCGCGGGGTCCAGCGCGTTCATCTTGTCGGCGCGCGCCAGCTGCAGTTCCACCACGCCGTCGGCGTGGCGGGTCCATTCGATACGGTCACTCATTGCATGTCTCCTGTCGATGTGCGGGTATCGGCCCAGTATCGCGCGGGCAGGCTGCTGGGCGATGATGCGAGCTGTCGCCGACCCAACACCTCCGTTCCCTCGCCATGTCTCTGGACCGTCGCCACTTTCTTCTGCAATCGGGTGCGACCGCCGCCGTGGTCGCGCTGTTCGGCCAGGGCTGTGCGCGGTCGCAGTTGCCGCCTTCCAGAGGCACGACGACTCCCTCAAGCTTCTTCACCAGCGTGCCCATTTCGCAGCGCGACGCCGTGGTCGTGCCGCCCGAATACGAGTGGCAGATGCTCTACCCGTGGGGCGCGCCCACGGGCATTGCGGGCCGCATGCCGGCCTTCGCGCCCGACGCCGGCAACAGCGCCGATGAGCAGGCCCTGCAGGCGGGCATGCACCACGACGGCATGCACTTCTTCGCGCTCGATGTACGCGGCGAGCGCGGCCTGCTGGTGATGAACCACGAGTACACCGACGAGCAACTGCTGCACACCGACGGCGCGAAGGCCTGGAATGCCGAGAAGGTCCACAAGTCCCTGCATGCGATGGGCGTGTCGATCATCGAGGTCCGCCGCACCCCTGAAGGCTGGCGCCAGGTGCTGCCCTCGCCCTACGCGCGCCGCGTGCACGGCCGCACGCCGATGCGCATCGCCGGCCCCGCTGCGGGCACGCCGCTGATGCGCACCGCCGCCGACCCGACGGGCACCACCGTCTTCGGCACCTTTGCCAACTGCGCGATGGGCGTCACGCCCTGGGGCACCTACCTGACGTGCGAGGAAAACTTCCACGGCTATTTCGGTGGACCCAAAGAGGCCGCGAAGAACGCGACACCCGCACAACGCCGCTACGGCACCGTGCCCGGCGCGCAGTGGGTCGAGTACTGGCGCTTCGACGAACGCTTCGACCTGAGCCGCCATCCGAACGAGCCGCACCGTTTCGGCTGGGTGGTCGAGATCGATCCGTTCGACCCCGAATCCACGCCCGTCAAGCGCACCGCGCTCGGCCGCAAGCGGCAGGAAAGCGCGACCTGCACCGTGGCGAAAGACGGCCGCGTGGTGGTCTACATGGGCGACGACGCGCGCTTCGAATACATCTACAAGTTCGTGAGCCGCGACACCGTGCGCCCTGGCACCGATGCCGCCGCGCGCGCCGCCAACCTGCACCTGCTCGACGAGGGCACGCTGCATGTCGCGCGCTTCGATGCCGACGGGCGCGGACGCTGGCTCGAGCTCGTGCACGGACGCCACGGCATCGACGCCGCGAGCGGCTTCGCCGATCAGGCCGAGGTGCTGATCCACGCGCGGCTGGCAGGTGACATCGTCGGCGGCACGAAGATGGACCGGCCCGAATGGATCGCCGTGCATCCGCACAGCGGCGAGGTGTACGTCACGCTCACCAACAACACGCAGCGCGGCGACCTCGGCAAGCCCGGCGCGGATGCCGCCAATCCGCGCGCGCCCAACTTCTTCGGCGGCATCCTGCGCTGGCGCGAGGACGGCGGCGACGCGGCGAGCACTGCCTTCGCCTGGGACCACTACGCGCTCGCAGGCGACCCCGCGCAGCCCGGCGCCGGCACGCGCTACCCGGGCGAGCACGCCGACGCCTTCGGTTGCCCCGACGGCCTGCACTTCGACAGCGGCGGGCTGCTGTGGATCCAG
Source organism: Variovorax sp. Root473 (assembly GCF_001426505.1). GTDB lineage: Bacteria > Pseudomonadota > Gammaproteobacteria > Burkholderiales > Burkholderiaceae_C > Variovorax. The sequence continues at coordinate 1,073,065 of NZ_LMEV01000017.1, read as the reverse complement.
ACCGACATGAGCGGCCAGGCCATCGGCAAGCCGCCCTATGCCGCACTCGGCAACAACCAGATGCTGTGCGCCGATCCGGCCACGGGCCGCATCCAGCGCTTTCTAACCGGGCCCAACGGCAGCGAGATCACCGGCTGCGTCGTCACGCCCGACCGGCGCACGCTGTTCGTCAACATCCAGCACCCGGGCGAATCGCGCGACGACGGCGACGCGACACACAACAGCGCCTGGCCCGATGGCACGGCACCCGGCAGCGCGCGACCGCGCTCGGCCACGCTGGCGATCCGCCGGCGCGACGGCGGTATCGTCGGCACCTGACAGAACACCCGCAGCAACAGCCCCAGGAGGTTGAGGTCATGAGCATCCGCATCGTTCGTCTCGGCACCCCGCGCGCGCCCGGCGAGGGCCTGCGCATCGGCACCGTGCGCCGTCCGCCGCGCGGCGTGCCGAAGACCGAGTTCGCCTCGCAGAACTGGTACGACGTGTGGTATCCCAACCTCGCACCGTCCGCCGAGACCATGAAGCTGGGCCAGGAGGCCCAGGCCACGCAAGCGCCTGCGCAGTGGAACGCCTTCGTGCGCAAGTACAAGGCCGAGATGGCCGAGACCGACGCGAGCCGCAGCCTCGACCTGCTCGCGGCGCTCTCTCACACGGCCGCGCTCGCGGTGGGGTGCTACTGCGAGGACGAATCGCGCTGCCACCGATCGCTGCTGCGCGGCCTGCTGGCCGAGCGCGGCGCGGACATCGCGGACTGAGCGCGGTCGCTCGGACTCAGGCCAGCGGCGCGCCGACGAACACCGGCAACTGCTCGGCCTGCGCCGTGTAGGCGGCGAGCCGCGCAAAGTCCGACGGGCGCACCGCGTCGGGCAGGATGAACTGCGTGAAGGTCCACGCCACCGCCGCCGAAATACCGCCCTGCGTGATCGTGCGTTCGTCGGGCGTCGCCAGTGGCGCGGCGGCCCACTCGCGCTCCAGTTCGGCATAGGCCGTGTTCAGCTGGCCCTGCACGCGATCGACCCACGGCTGGTGCCGCTTCTCCTGCGGGCGCAGGTTGCGCTCGTAGACGATCTGCACCGTCTTCTCGCAGGCCGCGAGCGCGAGCCCCGTGAGGCGCAGGTCGCGCAACCGCCCCGCCGGATCGGCTGGAAACAGGCTGCGGCCAGCGACCGCCTGCGCATGGTCGATGATGAGCGTCGAATCCATCAGCACCGTGCCGTCGTCGCACACCAGCGTCGGGGCCTTCACCACCGGGTTGATCGCGCGGAACTGCTCAAAGGTACTGAAGACCGAGATCGAGTGGTGCTTGAAATCAAGGCCGAGCAGCCTCAACGAGAGGGCGGCGCGTCGGACGAAAGGCGAGTCGAGCATGCCGACGAGTTGCATGGGTTCTCCTGACAAAAGAACGCCACGATACCGCGGCCTTCAGCGCTGTGCCTTGTCCTTCTGGTTCTGCGCCTCGATGCGTTCGCGCGCGGCCAGCCAGTCGGCGTCGCTCCACTCGCGCAGCTCGTAGAAGTTGCCGCCGGTGGCCAGCGCATTGCCGCCGTCCATCATGATGCTCTGGCCCGTGAGCCAGTCGCACTGGCCCTGCGCCATCAGGAACGACGCAAGGTTCTGCAGCTCGCTCATGCGGCCCACGCGTGCCATCGGGTTGGTCTTGATGCTGCGCGCGCCGGGTTCTTCGCCGGGGTTCAGGCGCTTGCTCATGCCTTCGGTCGGAATCTCGCCGGGGCCCACCGCGTTCAGGCGGATGCCGTGGCGCGCCCACTCCACCGCGAGTGACTTGGTCATGACCTCGATGCCCGCCTTGCTCATGGCCGAGGGCACGACGTACGGGCTGCCGTTGTCGACCCAGGTGACGATGATGCTCATCACGCTGCGCAAGGCGTCGCCCGGCTTCCATTGGCCCGCCTTGGCCTGCGCCACCCAGCGCTTGCCCACGGCCTGCGTCACGTAGAAGCTGCCGTGGAACACGATGTTGGCGACCGCGTCGAAGGCGCGCGGCGAGAGGTTCTCGGTCGGCGAGACGAAGTTGCCCGCCGCGTTGTTCACGAGCCCCGTGAGCCCGCCGCTGTGGAACAGGCTCTCGACCATCTCGTCGACCTGCTGCGCGATGCGGATGTCGACGCCGAAGGCATCGATGCGCCGATCTGGAAACTGCTGGCGCCAGGCGGCGGCGGTTTCTTCGCAGACCGCCTGGCGCCGGCCGCAGATGGCGACGTCGGCGCCCAGGCCCAGAAAGCGCTCGGCCATGGCGCGGCCGAGGCCGGTGCCGCCGCCGGTGACGAGGATGCGCTGGCCGCGCATCAGGGATGCTTCGAACATGAGGGGTCTCCTTGGCGTTGCGGCAGCGGCAGGGGCGCGTGCTGCCATCGGCCGCATGCTACGACCGCCAGCGTGCCGTGGCTTGCGGAATCTGGCTTCGCCGACGGGTGAAAATGGCCGCGCCCTTCTTTTCCCTGCACCTTCCGACACACGACCATGCCCCGTTCCGCCGATGCTTCCTTCCTGCCGCTCGACGGCGTGCGCGTGCTGAGCCTCGCGCTCAACCTCCCGGGGCCCGCCGCGCTGCTGCGCTGCCGCACGATGGGTGCGACCTGCCTGAAGCTGGAGCCGCCCGGCGGCGATCCGATGGGGCTGTACAACCGACCCGCGTACACCGCGCTGCACGAGGGCGTCGAGGTCCGCACGGTCGACCTGAAGAGCGAAGCCGGCCAGCAGCAGCTGCACGCCGAACTGGCCAGCACCGACGTGCTGCTGACGTCGTTCCGCCCCTCGGCGCTGCAGAAGCTGAAGCTCGACTGGCCCGCGCTGCAGGCGCGGCATCCCGCGCTGTCGCAGGTCGCCATCGTCGGCGCGCCGGGCGAGCGTGCCGAGGAGCCGGGCCACGACCTGACCTACCTCGCCGAAAGCGGCCTTGTCACGGGCACCGAACTGCCGCCCACGCTGTACGCCGACATGGGCGGCGCGCTGCTCGCGAGCGAGGCGGTGCTGAAAGCCATGCTGCAGCAGACCCGCCAGCGCGCCGGCGTGTACCTCGAAGTGGCGCTGAACGCCTCGGCCGACTGGCTCGCCCAGCCCCGCACCTGGGGGCTGACGAAGCCCGACGGCGCGGTGGGCGGCGCGCACGCGGGCTACCGCGTCTATCCCTGCGCGGACGGCCGCGTGGCGGTGGCGGCGCTGGAGCCGCATTTCGCGGCGCGCCTGTGCGACGTGGCCGGCGTGGCGCCGCCGGACATGATGGCGCCGGCCACGCACGCGGCGCTGGCCGCCTGGCTCGCGACGCGCACGCGCGCCGAACTGGAAGCCATGGGCCGCGAACGCGACGTGCCGCTGCTCACACTGGCCGACTGACGGCGCTCAAAGCGCCGGCAGGCGCAGCTCGCTGAGCTTGCGGTCGAGCTTGATGAGCCAGATGCGCGTCGGCCGCTCCAGGTCGGAGCCGCGCGTGATGCGCGCGCTGGTGGCGCTCGCCGGGCAATCGCTGAGCTTGCCCGTGGCATCGACCTTGCAGTCTTCCACGCTGCCGGCCAGGCGGGTGCCATCGGCGCCGAGCAGCACGGTGCCCAGGCCGAAGTCGTTGTCGTTGACCAGCGCCAGGGTCTGGTCGTCGACGACCGTCAGGCCCTCGGCCTTCTCGGCCAGCCAGCCCAGCACGTTGAGGTCGAGCAATTCGGTCTTGCGCATCGTCACCACGGTCGAGTAGTCCACGCCGTTCGACGGTGCCTGCGTGATGCTGCTGATCTCCAGGTTGTGGTCGAACTCCGGGGCGGCGATGTTCGTCGCATTGGCCGGCAGCTCCACCAGCATCAGCTTGTTGAACACCTTGCCGTCGCTCTTGCGCGCGCCCTGCTCGATGACGATGAAGCGGCCATTGCCCAGGCTCACCACGTCGCCGAGCTTGGCGTTGCCGGTGCGGTCCTTGTCGTACTGGCTGCCGTCGATCGGGTAGGCGTAGAGCTTCGAGGTCTCGGTGGCCGGATCGAACGCGAGCCAGCGCGTGAACTTGGCGATGTGGCGCACGTCGGTGTTGGTGCCGCCGGGCGGCTTGGCCTTGATCGACTTGCCGTTGGCATCGCGCGGATCGATCGGGCTCTGCAGGAAGCCGTGCAGCACGCCGCTGGCCGCATCGAGCGTCAGGCCTTCCATGCCGCGGTTGGGGCGGCGCTGGGCCAGCACGGCCGGCAGGTCGGTGGCGCCGGGGCCGGGCGCGTACTTCTTCTCGACCAGGCCGGTGGCGATGTTCAGGCGCGCGATGAAGGGGCCGTACTCGTCGCTGGTCCACAGCACGTTGCGCGCCTTGTCGAGCACCAGCGTCTCGGGGTCGAGGCCGTGGGCGTCGTAGCCGGCCTTGGCCTCGTCGAACTTGTATTGGTCGTTCAGCGGGGTTTCGCCGGTCGAGCCCACGCCCGAGCGCGGCGGCAGGCCGGTGATCCTGGTGTTGGCGTCGCGCTTGAGCGGCACGCTGGTGCTGAGCACCGCACCGGTCTTGCCCACGCGCACGATGCCGAAGCTCGGCGCGAACGACGGCGCCGGGAACACCTTGCTGGTGCTGGTGACGCCGTCCCCGCCGCCGGGCACGGGCGCGGTCGGGCCGTCGCCGTTCGGACCGCGGTCGGTGATGGCGTAGAACTCGAGCGCGCCGTCGTCGGCCTGGCCCTTGAACGCCAGGCCCGAGCCGTAGGCCGGCAGGAAGCCTTGCGGAAAGTCGGCCTTGATGTCCGCGTTGTCGCCCTCGTAGGGCACGTGGAAGCGGGCATCGGCCTGCAGCTGGTAGCGCGTGACGGCGATGCCGATGGCGCCGAGCTGATTCGTCTGCGTCGACGCTTCGGTGACCGGTGCGGCCAGGCGCGAGGCCAGCGTGTCCTCGAAGTGCTCGCGGGCCAGCATGCGGCGGGCCGCATCGACCGTGCGCGTGGCGTACGGGGCGGGCAGCGCGGCCAGCACGGCGTTGAGCGCGGTGTGGAATGCGTCGGCCGAGGCGTTGAAATCGAGCGCGCCGGCCGTCAACGCGGCCTTGAGCGCGGGCGTCAGGCGAATGCCGTTGGCGGGGTCGCGGTCCTCGTCGAAGCTCTGCAGCGCGAGCAAACGGTTGACCACCGCGTCGACTTTCACGTCGCTGCCGCCGGCCAGGGTCAGCGGGGTGATCGCGTCGCCGCATGCGGCGCTGCCCAGGGCCAGTGCGCCAACGCTGAAGGTGACGGTCTCGCCGTCGGTGCAGGTGAATTCGCCCTTGGCGTTGGTGGAGGCCTTGGCACGGCTGCCGGCCACGTAGTCGAGGCCCTCGACGGCGGCGTCGAGGAAGGCGCCGGTCTTCGACTGTGCGGCGGGCGGGTTGGTCGTGCCGCCGCCGCCCACGGGGAACGCCCAGCCGCCCCCGCCGCCGTTGCCGCCGCCGCAGGCGGTCAGCACCGCGCCAGCACCCACGAGTGCCAGCCATCCCATCCTCGATCCTCTTGTCGTCTTGCGCATTGCCTGTTGTCCTTGTGATGCGCTCGCGCAAAGGCGCAAGCCCCGGCGATTAGTGCCGAGGCAGATGACAAGCGCGTGAAACTGCAACCGAAAGGTTGCGCGGCCGGCGCCCTCTTTTCAGCGACCGTCGCGCTGGCGGTCTTCGCGCTTCACCGCGAGGTAGGTGTCGAGGTCGACTTCGTGCAACTGGCGCGGATAGCGCTCGGCCGCCGCAAACCAGTAGCGCTGACGGTGCTCGGCCGGCTCGTTGCTGCCGGTGGCAAGGTACGCGTCGAGCGTGAGGAAATAGCGCATCGCATTGCGCTCCACCAGCCCGCGAAGCCCGCGGATGTACTCAGGCTGGCCATCGGCACTCTTGCCCACCACGGTGAAGCCGACCTTGTGGCTGCCGAAGGTGGCGAGGTAGGCCTGTGTCGCGAGCCGCACCATCGTGTTGTGGTCGTAGCCGTAGCTGAAGTGCAGGAAGGTCTTGCGCTCGTCGAGCGCCACCGCCTCCAGCCGCACGCGGTAATTGCTGGTGCCGAAGGGGCCGGTGTCGGCCGACATCTCGACCTGCAGGTGCTCGGGCGTGATGCTGGCCACGCGGTAGACGAAAGGCAGCTCGAAGGCCTGGTCGACCGGCTTGTCGTAGCGGCGCACCACGAACAACGTCAGCGTCTCCTTGCCCTGCGGCGAGGTGCCGATGCGGCAGCGCCGGTTGTTTATGTGCAGCGTGAGCAGTTCGCACCAGTGGTCCGAGCCCTTGAGCGCCGCGCTGACCTTCGACAGCGGGTGCTCGACCACGGCGTAGACGTCGCCCTCGAGGCCACCGGGCGTTTCGGTGGAATTGAGCTGCACGGGGCGCCCGAAGCGGCTCTGGTCGAGTTTGTCGCTGAGCTTCTGGTGCTCGGCGCGCAGGGCCTGGGGGCCCGCGGGCGCGGAGGCCTCGGGTGCGGCTGCGTGCGCCAGCAGCGACACACCGCAGCACGCGGCCATCGCCAGGATGCGCTTCCACGAAACCGGCACGGGGGGCGAACTGCTCATCATGGGGCTACACGATACCCCGGTTCCGCCGCACCAGCAGCAGCATCGCGCCCGCCAGCAACGCCGCGCCCAACCATTGGCGCGGCGCCATCGGCTGCGCGAGCCACAGCGCCGCGAGCCATGCAGCCACCAAAGGCTCGACCAGCGTGCCGACCACCGCCGCCGTGGGCGGCAGCCGGCGCGCGCCCCAGGCAAAGGCCAGGTACGCCACCGAGGTGGTCGCCACGCCGGTGTAGATGGCGCCCGTCCATTGCGCCGCGCCTTCGGGCCAGGTGATGCCGTTCGCGACGGCGACGCCAAGCATGCACAGCGCCGCGGCGCTCATGCCCCAGGCGGACGCGGTGACGGCCGGCACCCGCGCCGGCATGCGCGCGTTGCCCAGCACCACCAGCGCGTAGCAGACGGCCGAACCGAAGGACCACGCCAGCCCCGCGCCGTAGCCCGCCGGCAAGGCGCCCCATCCGCCGGCCGGCATCACCAGCAGCAGCACGCCCGCCAGCGCGAACACGAGACCGCCCAGCAGGCGCGCACCGAAGGGCTCGTAGCCGCGCAGCACCGACACGCACGCCACGATCAACGGTGCGCAGCAGATCGAGATCACCGTCGGCAACGCAGCGCCCAGGTGCGCGATGCCGGCAAACCAGCAGCTCACGTTCAGCGCCATCGCGGCGCCGGTGCCGGCGACGTGGCCCTGCTCGCGCCGCGTCAGGTGGCGCCAGCCGGCATCGGCAGCCGGCGAACGCCGCGTCACCTGCCAGTGCAGCCACCACAGCAGCGGCATGCCGAGCGCGAAGCGCGCGAGCGACAGGCTGTGCGGCGCGATGCCGCCATCGATCAGGAATTGCGCCATCAGCGCGCCGCCGCCCCAGAGCACGCCGGCCAGCAGCACGCCGCCCCAGGCCAGGGCGGCCGTTGTTCTTGCATTCATGTTGAAACTCTCCGTGAGGCCCACCGCCTCGGCGTCGCGTCGACGCATTGCCGGGAGCGGGCATGACCATCCGGCCGCCGCCCGGCCTGTCTTCGCTCAGCGGAAGAAGGCGGACGGCAGCGACCACTTGCGGGTCTGACGGGCGCGGCGCGAGGCGCGCGCGAGCGTCAGCGGCAGGTCGAGGAAGGGGGAGAGTGATGCAGGTGCATGAGCGGCCGATGATAGGAGCGGCGCCCCGCGCCCACAAGAGAGAATCGCCCGCATGTGCCCTGCCCTCTTTCACCGGATCTCATGAAGCGCCGAGGTCGGCTCGTTCGCTGGGAAGCCGAGCGCGGCTTCGGTTTCATCCGCAGCCCGGAGGTGTCGGCCGACGTGTTCGTGCACCTGCGCGACTTTCGCGACCGACAGCTGAAGCCGCAGGTCGGCATGGCGGTGCGCTTCGAAGAGATCCATGTCGGCGGCAAGGGGCCGCGGGCGGTGGCTGTGGAGGCTGCGGCCTCGGTGGGTGCCGCACCTCGTGCGGCTTCACGTGCACAGCCGCGCCGTCCTCCGGGTCGCAGTACGGCGGGAGCGCCGTGGGGCGCATGGCTGATCGTGATGTACGCCGCCGGCCTGGGCGCCGCCGTCTGGCTCGGTCGCCTGCCGCTGCTCGCGCTGGCGGTCGTCGCAGGGCTGAGCCTGCTCACCTTCGCGGCCTACGCCTTCGACAAGAGTGCGGCGCGGGCCGGGCGCTGGCGCACCCAGGAAAGCACGCTCCATCTGCTCGCACTCGCGGGCGGCTGGCCGGGCGCGTGGTGCGCGCAGCAGCTGCTGCGGCACAAGTCGAGCAAGGCGAGTTTCCTGTGGCGGTTCTACGTCACGGTCGCGCTGCATGGCGCGGCGCTGGGAACGTGGGTGTTCTGGCTGTCGAAGCACGCGGCCTTCGGCTGACTGCGCCTTCGACCAGGCCTCANCTTGCCGCCGCTGCCGTTGTCGCGCGGCGGCAGGCCGGTGTGCTGCGTGAGGATGCGGCCCTTGGAGGGCTTCACCGGCGCCAGCCTGACCGGCGCCGCGGCCTTGGCGGCCACCGGCGCGGAGGTCGAGTTCTTGCGGCGCGCACTCGTGTAGCCGCCATCGGTCAGCGGCTGCCACGTCGGGATCAGGTGGTGCTTGCCGTTGCCGATGAGGTCGGCGCGGCCCATGCTCTTGAGCGCCTCGCGCAGCAGCGGCCAGTTGTTGGCATCGTGGTAGCGCAGGAAGGCCTTGTGCAGGCGGCGGCGCTTGTCGCCGCGCACGATGTCCACCGTCTCGCTCTCGCGCGTGATCTTGCGCAGCGGGTTCTTGTTCGTGTGGTACATCGTCGTCGCCGTGGCCATCGGGCTCGGGTAGAACGTTTGCACCTGGTCGGCGCGGAAGCCGTTCTTCTTGAGCCAGATCGCGAGGTTCATCATGTCCTCGTCGCTGGTGCCCGGATGCGCGGCGATGAAGTACGGGATGAGGTACTGCTTCTTGCCCGCCTCGGCCGAGTACTTCTCGAACATCTGCTTGAACTTGTCGTAGCTGCCGATGCCGGGCTTCATCATCTTCGTGAGCGGGCCCTGCTCCGTGTGCTCGGGCGCGATCTTCAGGTAGCCGCCCACGTGGTGCTGCACGAGTTCCTTCACGTACTCGGGCGACTGCACGGCCAGGTCGTAGCGCAGGCCGGAACCGATCAGGATCTTCTTGATGCCCTTGAGCGCGCGCGCGCGGCGGTAGATCTTGATGAGCGGATCGTGGTTGGTACCCAGGTTCGGGCAGATGCCCGGGTACACGCAGCTGGGCTTGCGGCACGCCGCCTCGATCGCGGGGCTCTTGCAGCCCAGGCGGTACATGTTGGCCGTGGGGCCGCCCAGGTCGGAGATGGTGCCGGTGAAGCCGCTGACCGAATCGCGGATGGCCTCGACCTCCTTGATGATCGATTCTTCCGAGCGGCTCTGGATGATGCGGCCCTCGTGCTCGGTGATCGAGCAGAAGGTGCAGCCGCCGAAGCAGCCGCGCATGATGTTCACGCTGAAGCGGATCATTTCCCACGCGGGGATCTTGGTCGCGCCGTCGTGGCTGCCGTTCTCGTCGGCGTAGCGCGGGTGCGGGCTGCGCGCGTAGGGCAGGTCGAACACGTGGTCCATCTCGGCCGTGGTGAGCGGAATGGGCGGCGGGTTGATCCACACGTCGCGCGCCGTGGCGCCCTCGCCGTGCGCCTGCACGAGCGCGCGGGCGTTGCCGGGGTTGGTCTCAAGATGCAGCACGCGGTTGGCGTGGGCATAGAGCACCGGGTCGCTGCGCACCTGCTCGTACGACGGCAGGCGGATCACCGAACGGTCGCGCGGCGGAACGGCAATCTTGCCGCGGCCTTGCAGCGCGGGGTTGGGCACGAAGTTCAGCGGCTTGATGGCGGGGTTGACGACCGAACCGGCGGCAGAGCCCGCCGCTTCGGCGGCCTTGGCGACGGCCTCGGCCTCATCTTCCTTCGCGCAGGTGGCGCCGTTGGCCTTGGCCTGGTCGGACACCATCAGGTACGGGTTGACGTGCGCCTCGACGCGGCCCGGCTCGTCGACGCTGGTGGAGTTGATCTCGAACCAGGCCTCGGGCGTTTCGCGCCGCACGTAGGCGGTGCCGCGCACGTCGGTGATCTGCTGCACCGGCTCCTTGGCGGCCAGGCGGTGCGCGATCTCGACGATGGCGCGCTCGGCGTTGCCGTACAACAGCAGGTCGCACTTGGCGTCAACGACGATGGAGCGGCGCACCTTGTCCGACCAGTAGTCGTAGTGCGCGATGCGGCGCAGCGAGCCTTCGATGCCGCCCAGGATGATCGGCACGTCGTTCCAGGCTTCCTTGCAGCGCTGCGAATACACGATGGCCGCGCGGTCGGGGCGCGAGCCGCCGACGTCGCCGGGCGTGTAGGCGTCGTCGCTGCGGATCTTCCGGTCCGCCGTGTAGCGGTTGATCATCGAATCCATGTTGCCGGCCGTGACGCCGAAGAACAGGTTCGGCTTGCCCAGCACCTTGAAGGGCTCGGCGCTTTGCCAGTCGGGCTGCGCGATGATGCCCACGCGAAAGCCCTGCGCCTCGAGCATGCGGCCGATCACCGACATGCCGAAGCTGGGGTGGTCGACGTAGGCATCGCCCGTGACCACGATGATGTCGCAGCTGTCCCAGCCGAGCGCGTCCATCTCCTTGCGCGAGGTCGGCAGGAACTTGGCCGTGCCGAAACGGGCCGCCCAGTACTTGCGGTAGCTGGTCAGCGGCTTGGCGGCACGCGCGAAAAAGGAGACGTCGACGGGGGCGTTCATCGGTGGGAGTTAACAGCGCTTCGGTGGGCGCCGTGAAGGGCAACCCTTGATTTTAGGGTTTTCCATCATCCCTGTCGCCTCCGGCAGGCAGTGCCCCGCGATCGGCAAGGTCGGCATCTGATTGCCAAAGTCAATCAATCGAATGACAATGGCAACCATGAACGTTTCTGCCAGCCCCGTCGATCCGCTTGCCGTCAAGGCCATCCGCCAGTTCAACCGCTTCTACACGCGCCGCATCGGCGCCCTCGACCCCTACCTCGGCAGCGAGATGTCGCTGACCGATGTGCGCGTGCTCTACGAGCTGGCGCACCGCGAAACCCCGGTCGCCAGCGAGATCGGGCGCGACCTGGGCTTCGACGCCGGCTACCTCAGCCGCATCCTGCGTCGCTTCGAAACCCAGGGCTGGCTCACGCGCGAGCCGCACGCCCGCGACGCGCGCCAGAGCGTGCTGCGCCTCACGGAAGCCGGCCACGCGGCGTTTGCGCCGTTGCAACAGAAATCGCGCGACGAAGCCGCCGCCCTGCTCGCCGCGCTGCCGCCGGCGCAGCAAAACCAGCTGGTGCAGGCCATGGGCACCGTGCAGTCGCTGCTCGACCCGGCCACGCCACCGGCCCGGCCCCAGGCCGCCGTGCTGCGCGTCCCGGCGCCCGGCGACATCGGCTGGGTGGTGCAGCAGCACGGCGAGCTGTATGCGCGCGAATACGGCTGGGACCACCGCTTCGAGGCGCTCGTGGCGGGCATCGCGGGCGAGTTCCTGCTCAAGTTCCAGCCCGAGTGGGAGCGCTGCTGGATCGCCGAACTCAACGGCGAGCGCGTCGGCGCGATCTTCGTGGTGCGCAAGTCGGCCACGGTGGCGCAGTTGCGCATGCTGCTCCTCACACCCGCCGCGCGCGGGCTGGGCCTGGGCGGACGCCTCGTGGACGAGTGCATCGCTTTCGCGCGCCGCAAGGGCTACAAGAAGATGACGCTGTGGACCAACAGCTGCCTCACCGCAGCGCGCAGCATCTACGCCAAGCGCGGCTTCCAGCTCACGCATTCGGAGCCGCACGAAGGCTACGGCCAGCCGTTGGTCGGTGAGACCTGGGAATTGAAGCTGTAGCGCCTACTGCATGTACCAGCCGTGGCTCACGACGAGCGACTGGCCTGTCAGCGCATTCGTCGGGAAGGCCGCGAACAACAGCGCCACGCGCGCCACGTCGTCGGTGGTGGTGAATTCGCCATCCACCGTTTCCTTGAGCATCACGTTCTTGATGACCTGCTCCTCGGTGATGCCCAGCGTCTTCGCCTGCTCGGGGATCTGCTTCTCGACCAGCGGCGTGCGCACGAAGCCCGGGCAGATCACGTTGGCGCGCACGCCGTGCTTCGCGCCTTCTTTCGCGACCGTCTTGGCCAGCCCGATGAGGCCGTGCTTGGCCGTGACGTACGGCGCCTTCAGCAGCGAGGCCTCCTTCGAGTGCACCGAGCCCATGTAGATCACGCTGCCGCCGCGGCCTTGTGCGTACATGTGCTTGAGGCAGGCCTTGGTGGTCAGGAACGCCCCGTCGAGGTGGATCGCGAGCATCTTCTTCCAGTCGGCGAAGCTGAACTCCTCGACCGGATGCACGATCTGGATGCCAGCGTTGCTGATGAGGATGTCGATGCCGCCGAAGGCCTTGGCGCCCTCTTCCACCGAGGCATTGACCTGGTCTTCGTTCGTTACGTCGACCGCCACGCCGATGGCCTGCGCGCCCTTGGCCTTCAGCTCGGCGGCAGTGGCGTCGGCCGCGTCCTTGTTGAGGTCGGCAACGATGATCTTTGCGCCTTCCTGCGCGAACAGCACGGCGATTTCCTTGCCGATGCCGCTGGCCGAGCCGGTGATGTAGGCGACCTTGTCCTTGAGTTGCATGGTGAAGCGTCCTTGGAAGTGGTGGAGAGGAAAAAAGCGAGCAAGAACCGGGCAACCGCCCGGCTGCCGTCCCTCAGCGGGACAGCCCCGGCCGCTTGATGCGCCCGGTGCCCGGCTCGCCGAGGTCGAAGGTGGTCACGCCGTTCACCGTGGCGTCGGCGCGCAGTGTCTCGGGGTGCGCGAGCGTCTTGCCCATGTCGCGCACGCCCGATTCCCAGTGCTCCTCCACCGCGGCGCGCGAGAACTCGTAGTCCTTCGACTCCAGCTCGTACGACTTGTCGCGGTAGATCAGGTGAAAGATGTCGATCGGCTCGTGCGTGAGCTGCGCCTGCACCTCGACCACGCTCGGGTCGTTGCGCAGGCCCGGCGGGAGCTTGGCGATGAGGTCGGCAATGGCCTGCTGCAGGTTCATGTTGGCCGCCAGCGCGTCGGTGTTCATGCGCGTGCGGCTCGAGTAGGTGATGTCCTTCTGGCGCTCCATCACGCCCGACAGCGTGTGCGGCATGTCGCCGCGCGCATTGAACAGGTCGACCTGCAGCACCACCAGCGCCTCGGAGCGCGGATGCGTGTCGAGCACGTACTGCAGCGGCGTGTTCGACACGATGCCGCCGTCCCAGTAATCGTCTCCGTCGATGTGCACGGGCGCAAAGCCCGGTGGCAGTGCGCCGCTCGCCATGATGTGCTCCGGGCCGATGCGCTGGCGCGTGTTGTCGAAGTACACCGAGTTGCCCGTGCGCACGTTGACCGCGCCCACGCTGAAGCGCGCCTCGCAGGCGTTGATGCGGTCGAAGTCGATGAGCCGTTCCAGCGTGGCCTTGAGCGGCGAGGTGTCGTAGTAGCTCAGGAGCGGCGCGGCGCCACCCATCAGCAAGGCCGGCGAATAGCGCGGCTCGAAGAAGCCCGGAATGCCGACGAGCGAGGCCATGGTGGCGCTCCACTGGTTCTGCGTGGCACGGTCGCCGAGCCACGACGGCAGGCGCTGCGCCGGCCCTGAAGACACCAGGTGCCAGAACTCGCGCAGCCGGTCGACCCGCTGCGCGGGCGCGTTGCCTGCGATGAGTGCGGCGTTGATGGCGCCGATCGACACGCCCGCGATCCAGTGCGGCTGCAGGTCGGTTTCGCTGAGCGCGGCATACACGCCCGCCTGGTACGCGCCGAGCGCACCGCCGCCCTGCAGCACCAGCGCCTTGCGGGCGGCGCGCATGCCTTCGCGGCGGGCGATGAAGGGATGGGGTGGTGCGGCGTGAGAAGCGGGAGAAGAAGAAGAGGCAGCGGTGGCGGCGCGAGGCTTTTTCTTGGGTGTCGTCGTCATGCGGTCATTGGACACCAGCCCCGCGACAGCCACCTGACCAGGGGCCTTTTCGCTGCGTCAGCCCGGACGAATCTCACATCTTCGGCAGCATCTGCCCACGGATCTCGCCGCCCGGGTTGGCGGCCGTGTGGATGTTGGCGTACCACTTGCCGGCCACGAGGTCGGCCGCCTGCGCCGGCGTGAGCGTGGCCTGGCCCTCGATGGGGCTGGCCGCATTGGCAAAGGGCAGCACCACGCCGGCATTCGCGCCCGCGGCGGCAGGCCCGTGGAAGTGGGCCGCCGTGGCCGGGCCGCTCAGGCCGTCATAGGTGATCTTGTACTTGAGCACATTGGTGTCGCGGTTGAGCCAGGCCTCGGCCATGCCGCTGCCACGCGTCATGTTGGGCGGCACTTCGCTGGCCGCGTTCATCGCACCGCTGAAATTCGCGACGTTCGACTTCGACATCATTCCGCAGCCGGCCAGCGCGACGGCGGCCAGGCCCGCAACGAGGGTGCTGCGCCAGAGGGTGCGAGTGCTGTTGTTCATGGTCGGGGTCTCCTGAGGATGAAAGCGCTCAGCATAGGCAGGCGCCGCCTGCGGCCTTGTCGGTCAGCGCCCCTTCTTCGCACGCCTGTGCAAGAGAATGCAACGATGATTTCCGACGACACCCTCCCTTGCGCATACGACGTGGTCGCCTTCTGGCGCGATGCCGGACCCGAGCGCTGGTTCGCGAAAAGCGACGCCTTCGATGCCGCCTGCATCGACCGCCTGGCCGCCGCCCACCAGGCCGCGGCCAGTGGCCGGCTCGACCACTGGGCCGACACCGCCGAAGGCGCCCTGGCGCTGCTCGTGCTGCTCGACCAGTTCCCGCGCAACGCCTGGCGCCAGAACCCGCACATGCTCGCCACCGACGGCCTCGCGCTGGCCGTGGCGCGCCGCGCCGTCGAAGCCGGCTTCGACCGGCAGGCCGACGCTCTGATGCGGCGCTTCTTCTATCTGCCCTTCATGCACTCGGAGCTGCTGGCCGAGCAGGAACGCTCGGTCGCACTCAATGCCACCCAGGACGCCAACACGCAGCGCTTTGCCGTGCTGCACCGCGACATCGTGGCACGCTTCGGGCGCTTTCCGCACCGCAACCGGATGCTCGGGCGCACGTCCACGCCGGAAGAGCAGAAGTTTCTCGACGAAGGCGGCTTCGCCGGCTAGGCAGCGTCGGCATGCGCGGGCAGCGGCGCGTCGCGCGTCGGCGACGCGTGGCCCGCGGGGTCGGCGGCAGCGTCCTTCATCGACCCGTAGGTGCGCGCATAGACCCAGGTGAATTCGGCGCCGAGCAGGAAGATCTGCGCCGAGTAGTACACCCACACCAGCACCACCACCAGCGAGCCGGCCGCGCCGTAGCCCGAGGCCACGCTGCTCTTGCCGATGTACAGGCCGATGAGGTGCTTGCCCACGGTGAACAGCAGCGCCGTCACCGCCGCGCCCACCCACACATCGCGCCACTGCACCTTGGCGCGCGGCATGATCTTGTAGATCATCGCGAAGATCACCGTGACCATCGCGAAGCTGAAGACGAAGTTCACCACCTGCGCCAGCGTGGCCCAGGCACCGAACATCGGCGACCACCACTTGCCCAGCGCGGCCAGTGCAGCGCTCGCCACCAGCGAAACCATCAGCAAAAAGCCGATGCCCATGATCATGCTGAACGACAGCAGCCGCACGCGCAGCATGTTGAAGAGGCCCTTGTTCTGCGTACGCGCGGGCGCGCGCCAGATGCGGTCGAGTGCGTCCTGCAGTTCGCCGAAGACGGTGGTCGCGCCCACCACCAGCAGGCCGATGCCAACCACCGTGGCCACGATGCCCTCGGTCGGCTTGTTGACCGCCTGCAGCATGCCCTGCACCGCCGCCGCGCCCTGCGCGCCCATGAGGCCCGAGAGCTGCGCGAAGATCTCGCCGCGCGCGGCCTCCTGGCCGAAGACGAGGCCGGCCACCGCGATCACGATCAGCAGCAGCGGCGCGATCGAGAACACCGTGTAGTAGGCCAGCGCGGCGCCCATGCTCGGGGCGTAGTCGTTCGACCAGGAAGCGAAGGCGCGTCGGCAGAGATCGAAGAGTGCGCGTAATTGCATGAGCATGGAGTGTTCCTTGAGGGCGACCCGCGTCTGTCAGCGCGGCGCCCGGCATGTTGACAGGCTGCCTACGATAATCGCTGGCACATGCTCCCGCCCGCTCCCGCCGCGGCCACGCCGCCCGACCACCCGCAGCCCGCGTCGCCACGCGACCTTTTTGTTTCATTCACCTGGCTCGCGCTGCAGGGCTTCGGCGGCGTCCTCGCCATCGTCCAGCGCGAGATGGTCGAAAAGAAGAAGTGGCTCACGCCCGACCAGTTCCTCGAGGACTGGGCCGTGGCGCAAGTGATGCCCGGGCCGAACGTGATCAACCTCGCGCTGATGATCGGCGACCGCTACTTCGGCCTGCGCGGTGCCATCGCCGCGGTGGCGGGCATGCTCACCGTGCCGCTGTTCGTGATCCTCGCGCTGGCCGTGCTCTACGCGCACTACGCCGGCAACCCGCAGGTGGCGGCCGCGCTGCGCGGCATGGGCGCGGTGTCGGGCGGGCTCATCGCCGCCACGGGCATCAAGCTGATCCCGCAGTTGCGCAAGCACCCGCTGGGCTTTGCCACCTGCCTCGTGTTCGTGGCGCTGGTGTTCGCGGCCATCGCGCTGCTGAAGATTCCACTGGGCTGGGTGTTGCTGGCGGTGGGCGGGGTGGCGTGCGTGTGGACCTGGCGAAGGATCGCGCCATGACCATCGTGATGCAATGGCATGACTGGCTCGGGCTTTTCGGCCAGTACCTGCTGCTGTCGCTGCTGTCGATCAGCGGCGCGATCACCACGGTGCCCGACATGCACCGCTACCTCGTGGCCCAGCACGGCTGGCTCACCGAGGCGCAGTTCACCTCGTCGGTTGCCATCGCCCAGGCCGCGCCCGGGCCCAATGTGCTGTTCGTCGCATTGATGGGCTGGAACGTCGGGCTCAACGCGGGCGGCGGCATCGGCGCCGGGCCCATGGCCTGGCTGCTGGGCTTCTTCGGCCTGATGGTCACGATGGTCGGCATCATGCTGCCGAGCACCACCCTCACCTATGTCGCCACGCGCTGGGGCCACCGCAACCGCACGCGCCGCGAGGTGCGCGCCTTCAAGCAGGGCATGGCGCCCGTGGTGGTCGGGCTGCTCATCGCCACCGGCTGGGTGCTGGCCGGCGGCAACCAGTCGGCCGGCGTGCCGGCCTGGCACCTGTGGCTGCTCAGTGGCGTGGCCGCGCTGGTGGTCTGGCGCACGCGCATCCATCTGCTGTGGCTGCTGGGCTGCGGCGCGGCGCTGGGCGCGGTAGGCTTCGTCTGAGCACCTTTCCTTTCCGCACACATTTTTCTTTCAGGAGCCCTCTGCCATGTCGCAACTTCGTCCGCTCGGCCGTTCCAGCCTTCGGGTGTCTCCCCTCGCCTTCGGCGGCAACGTGTTCGGCTGGACCGTCGACGAGGCGGCCTCGTTCAAGCTGCTCGACGCCTGGCTCGACGCCGGCTTCAACTTCGTCGACACCGCCGACGTCTACTCGGCCTGGGTGCCGGGCCATGTGGGCGGCGAATCGGAAACGATCATCGGCAAGTGGCTCAAGCACAGCGGCAAGCGCAACCGCGTGGTGCTGGCCACCAAGGTCGGCAAGCCGATGGGCGAAGGCAAGGTAGGCCTGTCGCCCCAGTACATCCGCGAAGCCGTCGAGGCGTCGCTCAAGCGCCTGCAGACCGACTACATCGACCTGTACCAGTCGCACGACGACGACGCGAACACGCCGCTCGAAGACACGCTGGGCACCTTCGACGCGCTCATCAAGGAGGGCAAGGTGCGCGCCATCGGCGCCTCGAACTACACGGCACCGCGGCTGGCCGAGGCGCTCGACGTGTCCGAGCGCCTGGGCATCGCGCGCTACGAGAGCCTGCAGCCGCTGTACAACCTGTACGACCGCGCGGTGTTCGAAGACGAACTCGAACCGCTGTGCCTCAAGCGCGAAGTGGGCGTGATCAACTTCTACGCGCTCGCAGCGGGCTTTCTCACCGGCAAGTACCGCACCGAGGCCGATGCGGCCAAGAGCGCGCGCGGCGCCAACACCACCAAGAAGTACCTCAACCCGCGCGGCCTGCGCATCCTCGATGCGCTCGACAAGGTGGCCCAGCAGTACAACGCCAAGCCCGGCCAGGTCGCCATTGCGTGGCAGATCGCACGGCCGGGTGTGACGGCGCCCATCGCCAGCGCCACCTCGCTGGCGCAGCTCGAAGAACTGGTGGTGGCCACGCAGCTCAAGCTGGACGCGGGCACCATCGACATGCTCGACCGGGCCAGCGCCGAGACACCGGCCTGAACGTCAACCGTCGACGGGATTCAGCGGCGTTGCCAGGATCCGCTGATAGAACGCCACGTCGAGCCAGCGGCCGAACTTGAAGCCGGCCTGCCGCACGGTGCCTGCGTGCTCGAAGCCCAGGCGCTCGTGCAGGCCGATGCTGCCGGTGTTGGCCGCATCGATCGCGCCGACCATCACATGCACGTCGCGCGCGATCGCCTCGGCAATGATCGCCTCCATGAGCGTGCGCCCCAGCCCCGCCCCTCGATGGCCGGCCTCGACGTACACCGAGTGTTCGACTGTGTACTTGTAGGCGGGAAAGGCGCGGAACGTGCCGTAGCTCGCGAAACCCAGCAGCTTGCCGCTGTCGTCGACCGCCCCGATCACCGGGAAGCCGTTGGCGCGCTTGGTGGCGAACCACGCGACCATGTTCTCGGGCGTGCGCGGCTTGTAGTCGTACAGCGCGGTGGAGCTGACGATGGCCTCGTTCAGGATGGCGAGGATGGCACCGGAATGGGCTTCCTCGGTGCAGGGGATGAGGTGCATGGCGCTTCGCTTTTTTCGTTCAATATAAGAGAATAATAATCTCATATGAGAAACAATCCAGCCCCTCAGAACGAATCCGCCGGCCACATCGACACGCTCATCGCCACCCGGCTGCTGGCGCTGCGCCAGGCCCGGGGGCTCAGCCTGGCCGAGCTGGCCGAGCTGTCGGGGGTCAGCAAGGCCATGATCTCGAAGGTGGAGCGCGTCCAGAGCAGTCCCACGGCGGTGCTGCTGGGCCGGCTCGCCGCGGGCCTGGGCGTGTCGCTGGCACAGCTTCTCACCGAGGAGAAGGAAGGCCCCCAGCGGCTGCGGACGAAGAGCCAGCAGGACGTCTGGCGCGACCCTGAAGCAGGCTACCTGCGGCGCCAGGTCGCCGAGCGCGGCGCGGACGGCGGCGTGGAGCTGGTCGAGATCGAGCTGCCGCGCGCGGCGCAGGTCGGCTACCCGCGATGGAGCGGCAAGCCGTACCGCCAGTGCCTGTGGATGCTCGAGGGCGCGCTGCGGGTGGCGTACGGCGACGAAAGCTTCGAACTGGCCCCCGGGGACTGCCTCGACTACGGCGTGGATCGCCCACTGGTGTTCAAGGCAGTGGGCCCCACGGCCTGCCGCTACCTGCTGGTCTCGGGCCGCGACTAGCGCGGTAGGCTCGCTCCCACACGCAGAGGCGGCCCAGGCCGGTGTGGGGCGCAAGGCCGCTCGGGATACTGCGAAGCATCTCAGCTTTGGAGGACTTCCCATGTCTTTTGCGCTTTACATGATCGGTTTCCTGATCTTCCTGGGCGGTGTCGCCTGGGGTGCCTCGGTGGCCGGCGTGCCCACGCTCTACATCGGCATCGGTGCGTTGATCCTGCTGGGCATCGGCATCTTCAGTGCGGTGGGACGCACGCGCAGCAAGGACCCATCCTGAGCCTGCCCGGCCTGAATGACCCCTTCACACAGGCTTCACGCCGGGCGCACATGGCGTCGCTAACTTCGCAGCCGCACCGCACTCCGCGGTGCGCATTGCAAGTCAGCCGCCCATGCACGCCTCTTTCGCCTCTTCCGCCTCTTCCGCTTCTTCTTTCAGTCTCCTCACCCCACGTTCCCCGAGCTCCCCTGCATCGCCGGTCACGCCCTGCCCCGCACCGGCTTTGGTGACCGACACCGGTCCGGCCAGCACCCAGGTCGACCTGCTCGTCATCGGCGCGAGCTTCGCGGGGCTGGCCTGCGCACGCGCCGCCGCCAAGGCCGGGCTCAGCGTGATGGTGCTCGAGAAGAAGGCCGCCGCCGGGACCAAGCTGCACACCACCGGGATCATCGTCAAGGACGCGGTCGACAGCGTGCCCTGGCTGGCCGAAGTGCCGCCCGCGCTGGTGCGCCGCATCGAGGGTGTGCGGCTCTACGCACCCGACATGCACCACGTCGACCTGCACGCGCCGGGCTACTGGTTCTGGGCCACCGACGCACCTGCCCTGCTCGACTGGATGGTGGACTCCACCCGGGCCTGCGGCGTCGAGGTGCGCCTGGGCACGCTGTTCGAGCAGGCGCTATGGGCGAACGGCCGCTGGGAGGTGCCGGTGGCGCAGGGTCCGTGCATCCGCGCGACCTACCTCGTCGGCGCCGACGGCCCGCACTCGCGCGTCGCCAAGGCGCTGGGCCTGTCGCGCAACACGCGCTTTCTCTACGGCGTGGAGCACGAGTACCAGGGCGCGCGCATGGCACCCGACCTGCTGCATTGCTTCATCGATCGCCGACTCGCTCCGGGCTACATCGGCTGGGCACTCGACGGCGTCGGCGTGAGCCAGATCGGGCTGGCACGGCGCATGGGGCGCCACGACGCGGGCGCGCTGCGGCTCGACCCGCTGCTGCGCAAGATCGCTCCCGTGGTGTTACCCGGCGAAGCGCCACCGGTCGCCGTGCGCGCCGGGATGATCCCCTGCGGCGGCGTGCTGCCGGTGGTGGCCCGCGAACGGGCCTTGCTGGTGGGCGATGCGGCCGGCATGGTGTCGCCTGTGACGGCCGGCGGCATCCACACGGCACTGCAGCACGGCGAGCGCGCCGGCGAGGCCGTGGCGCGCTTCGTGCGGGGCGAAGCGGACGACCCTGCCACATGGTTCGTGCGCGGCTACCCGCGCTTTCTGGCGAAGCGACTGCTGCGCTGGGGTTTCGATCACTTCCAGAGCGACTGGATGTTCAATCGCCTGCTCGGCACGGCGCCGATGCGGCGCGCAGCAGAACTGGTGTACTTCCACCGCAAGGGGCGCTGAGGCCCCGACGGCCTCGATCAGGCCGTGCGCTGGCGCAGGGCCTCGTAGAGGCACACGCCGCTGGCCACCGACACGTTCAGGCTCTCGACCGCGCCGGCCATGGGAATGCTCACCAGCTCGTCGCAGGTCTTGCGCGTGAGCTGGCGCATGCCCTCGCCCTCGGCGCCCAGCACCAGTGCCAGCGGACGCTTGAAGTCGCTCTGGTAGATGGTGCCCGGCGCGTCGTCGCTGGTGCCCACGCACCAGATGTCGCGCTCCTTGAGTTCGTTCAGGGTGCGTGCCAGGTTGGTCACCATGAAGTACGGCATCGTCTCGGCCGCGCCGCTCGCCACCTTGGCCACCGTGGCGTTGATGCCGGCCGCATGGTCCTTCGGCGCGATCACCGCGTGGGCACCGGCGCCGTCAGCCACGCGCAGGCAGGCGCCAAGGTTGTGCGGGTCGGTCACGCCGTCGAGCACCAGCAGCAGCGGCACGGTGCCGGCTTCTTCGAGACCTTCGAGCAGTTCGTCGAGCGAATGGATCTGCGCGGCGGGCTCCACCCGCGCGACCACGCCCTGGTGGCCGTGGCTGCCGCTGAGCTTGGACAGCCGCAGGCCGTCGGCCTCGACCAGCCGCACGCCGGCTTCTTGCGCACGCGCAATGAACTGTTTCATGCGCGCATCGCGCCGGCTGGCGTCGAACATCACTTCGAGCACCGATTTCGGCGCGGTCTTGATGCGCACGCCCACGGCATGGAAGCCGAAGATCACTTTAGGGGAAGACATTCCCCGATTATCGAGGGCGCGGCGCCCTTGCCTTCACGCCAGCGGCAATCCGCTGTTCGCGCGGGTGCGTTCGTCGTGCAGTTCCTGCACCACCAGCGCGTTCATGTGCACCTTCAGCGTGTTGCCCACGCTGCCCAGGTACTGGCAGGCGGCATACCCCTGGGCGACCTTTTCGTAGCGCGCCACCCAGGCGTCGCGCGCGGGCAGCCGGTCGGGCGACACCGGCCACACGCCCGGGCGCGGCCGCAGGTGCTCGCCGATGCCCACGCGCCAGGGCTTGGCGCTCAGGCGGGCGCGAAAGCAGTTCTGGTTGCGGCACATGCGCGCGTAGACCTTGTCGGCGCCCAGCGTCTGGAACGCGTCGGTCACGGCGGCGTCGGACGGTGCGAAGACGTCGTGCATGGCCAGCACGCGCAGGCCGGCCGGCGTGCGGTACAGGCGCAGGTGCCAGTCAGGATGTTGGTGAATGAAGCGTTCGACACGCGCCCGCGCGCCCACCAGCGGATCGCTCTTGTCCTCGACCGCGGGCAGCCCCTCTTTGTGGGCGCGCCAGAAGCCGAAGGCCGCCACCAGCATGAAGGCGGCCACGCCGGCCATCGCCGAGCGCATGGCATAGCCCGCGACCAGCGCGCCGATGAACGCCGCGCCGATCACCGTCAGCCCGCGTGCGCCGCCGCGTAAGCCTTGGCTCTCGAAGTCGACGTCCACGAACAGCACGTCGGGCGTGTTGAGGCAGCGCGCGCCGTAGCCGTTTCGGGTGACGACGCTGTCGCCCTGGCGTTCGACGATCTCTTCGCGGATCGGCATGCCGTTGGCGCCGTTGTAGGCCAGCTTGCGCTCGCGGCGTTCGAGCTTTTCCCCGCTGACGATGCGGTCGAACGCCTCGCGGGTGCGCTGGTCGGCATGGGCCTGCGCGGCCAGCGGGCTGTCGTCCGACCAGCCAAAGCGGCGCACCGTGACCTGCCGGCCGGCCACACGCTCCTGGATGCGGCCTTCGGCCCAGAACTGGGGAACGATCACGGCCTCAGGCGCCCTTGAAATACGACCACGCCGCCGCTGCGATCAGCAGCACGACGATCACCGGCAGCCACTTGAAGCCGCCGCCCGTCACGCGGCCCGGCTCGGCCATCGGGTTCGCCGCCGGGCTCGACGGCAGATGCCCGAAGTCGCCAGCGGCGGGGTTCTGGTGCGCCTCGACCAGCTGCTTGGCCTCGGCCAGGCCCAGCCCGGTCGCCTCGCGCGTGAGGCGCACGGCCTCGACCTTCTGGCCCCGCGCCAGGGCCGCGAGCGCGGCGGCCGGCACCGCGGCGGGGCCGTTGCCCTGCATGCCGCTGCCGGTCTCGCCTGCAGCCTCGCCCCGGCCCCAGTCGCCTTCCTGCCAGTCGGCTGGCGCGCCTGCGGCGAGCGCGCCACTGTTTGCATAGCGCTCGACGGCCTCCTTGGACGACTTGAGGTCCATGCCGGTACGCTCGCGCACGATCTTGATGGCCTCGATCAGGTTGCCGCGCTCCAGGGCGGCGATGGCTTCGGGGGGAAGCTGGGTCATGAACTCTCCTCGTGTTCAGGGGAGCGCCGCGGGAGCCGGGCGCTGTCTTTCTACGGGCTCAGGCGGCCTGGGCGACGGTCGATTCGGGCGTTTTTCGTTGAGCGCCACGCGCCCGGCCTCGATGGTGATGCGCCGCTCGCACTGCGAGGCGATGCTGCGGTCGTGCGTGACCAGCACCAGCGTGGTCCCCAGTTCGCGGTTCAGGTCGAACATGAGTTTCATGACCTGCTCGCCGGTGGCGAAGTCGAGGCTGCCGGTGGGCTCGTCGGCCAGCAGCAGGGCCGGCTGCACCACGAAGGCCCGCGCCAGCGCCACGCGCTGCTGTTCGCCGCCCGACAGCACCTTGGGGTAGTGGCCCAGGCGCTGGCCCAGCCCGACGCGGCCCAGCATCTCGGTGGCGGCCTTGCGCGCGTCCTTGCGGTTGGCCAGCTCCAGCGGCAGCATGACGTTCTCGAGCGCGCTCAGGTTGCCCAGCAGCTGGAAGCTCTGGAACACGAAGCCCACGCGCTGCGCGCGCAGCGCGGCGCGCTCGTCCTCGTCGATGGCGAAGATGTCGTCGCCCGCGAGCTTCACGGTCCCGCGCGTGGGCGTGTCCAGCCCCGCGATGATCGACAGCAAGGTGCTCTTGCCGGAGCCCGAGGCGCCGACGATGGCAGCGGTTTCCCGCGCGCCCAGGGTGAAATGGATGTCCTGCAGAATGTCCAGCGTGCCGGCCGAGTCGGTGACGGACTTGAAGACATGCTCGACGGCGACAATGGCATCAGACGGGGGTTGGGACATGAAAGGCTTTTCGTTTTGAATCGACGTGACTTTATCTTGACCACCGCCGCGCTCGGCAGCGCGGGGGCATGGACGAATGCTGCGGCTCAGGCACAGGCGGCGCCGGCCGGCAAACCGGTGATCCTCGTGCTCGGTGATTCGCTGAGCGCAGAGTACGGCCTCAAGCGCGGCGAAGGCTGGGTACCCTTGCTGGAAAAAAGGCTTGCGCAGCAGAAGATCGCGGCCTCGGTGGTCAACGCCAGCATCAGCGGAGACACCAGCTCCGGCGGGCGCGCCCGCTTCCCCGCCCTGCTGGCGCAGCACAAGCCCAGCCACGTGGTGCTGGAGCTGGGCGCCAACGACGCCCTGCGCGGGCTGCCGCTGTCGAACACCGAAGACAACCTGCTGCAGATCACCAAGGCCGCGCAGGCCGCGGGCGCCCGGGTGCTGATCGTCGGCATCCAGGTGCCGCCGAACTACGGCGGCGACTACACGCGGCGCTTCGAGGCGGTGTTCGCGAAGGTGGCGGGCACGACCAAGTCGGCGCTGGTGCCATTCCTGCTCAAGGGCGTGGCCGATGCGCCCGACGCCATGACGCTGTTCCAGTCCGACCGCATCCACCCGACCGCCGCGGCACAGCCGCAGATCCTGGACAACGTCTGGCCGCAGCTGCGCAAGCTGCTGCCGAAATAACGCGCCCTCGCGCAACCAAAGAAAAAGCCGCAGCAGGCCTGCGCCTGCTGCGGCTTTTCCATGTCCGGGGGTACGGGAAACGGGCAATCACCCGTTCTTGGTCGGCAACTCGGGCACCGTGGGGGGATCGCGTTCGAGCGATGCCACGTCGGTTTCCGGATCTCCGGGCGCCAGCCCGTCGCTGCTCGGGCTGAGCTTGCGGTTCGCCTTCTCCCGGAGCTTTTCTTCCTTCTTCTTCTTCTTGGCCAGCTCTTTCTGGCGCTTCTCGTAGCCGTAATTGGGTGTTGCCACTGCTTTTCCTTCAGGCGAGGCAGTCAGGGTGACTGCGATTCGGCCTACTGTAAGCGATAACGGTGCACCCCCAGCCCGGTGGCGGCCCGGGCCAAGCGCTTTGCTTACATCTGCAGCAATGCCTGTTGCAGGTCGGCACGCAGGTCGTCCACGTCTTCCAGGCCGACCGAAAAGCGAACCAGCGTGCCCTTGTACGGCCAGCGGGCGACGCTGGCGTCGCGCATCAAGCCGATGTCGTAGGGCACGACGAGGCTGATCGGGCCGCCCCACGAATAGCCGAGGCGGAAGAGCTTCAGGCTGTCGCAGAAGCGGTCGACCTGCTCGGTGCTGAAGCGCTCGTCGAACACCACCGAGAACAGGCCCGCGGCGAGGTCGGTGGCGCCGCACAGCACGCGCCAGTTGGCGTGGCCCGGCGAATCCTCGAGCGCAGGATGCAGCACTTGCGCGATCTCTTCGCAGCCGTTGAGCCAGCCGGCCAGCTCGCGCGCTGCGCGGTCGTGCGCGGCGTAGCGCAGCGCCATGCTGGGCAGCGAGCGCAGCAGCGTTTCCGCATCGCCCACGCCGATGCCAAAGCCCATGCGCATGTGGGTGAGCTTGAGCGCGCGGTGCAGGCGCTCGTCGCGCGTGACGACGCTGCCCATGAGCACGTCGCCGCCGCCGCTGGGGTACTTGGTGAGCGCGTGCACCGACACGTCGACGCCCTGCCCCGTGCCGTTGAAATCGAAAGGCGCAAACGCCAGGCCCGCGCCCCAGGTGTTGTCCAGCGCGGTCATCACGCCGCGCTCGCGGCAGACCTCGGCGAGCGCCGGGAGGTTGGGGAATTCCATCGTCACCGAGCCGGCCGCTTCGAGCCACACCAGCCGCGTGCGGTGCGAGAGCTTGGCTTCCAGGTCGGACGGATTCATTGCGTCATACAGGCGGTGCGTGATGCCGAAGTTCGCGAGCTCGCCGGTGGCCAGTGCCTTGTTGGGGCCGTAGGCGTTGTCCGGAATGAGCACCTCGTCGCCGGTTTTCAGGAACGCGAACGAGACCAGCGAGATCGCGGCCAGCCCACTCGGCACGAGCAGGCATTCGGTGCCGCCTTCGAGGGTGGCCAGGCGCTCCTCGAGCGTGAAGGTGGTGGGCGTGCCGTGCAGGCCGTAGGTGTAGCCGGCCTTGGTCTTCCAGTCGCGTGCGCGCATGGCGGCGACGTCGGCGAAGAACACGGTCGAGGCCTTGAACACGCCGGGCTGCGGCGCGGCGAAGGTGGCCGGCGGCGTGTAGGGATGGTGGATCAGGGTCGTGGAGGGCTTGCTCATGTGCAGATGCTAGCGCCCCGCGAGGAACCCTCGACGGCCGTGACGTTCTCAGCGCGATATCGACGGCATTGGCCGGACCGGTGCGGCGTTGCGGATAGAGTTGCCCCTCCGAAAATAATGGGAGGATTTTCTCGATGCGTCATCTGCTCATCACCCTCACGGCCGCTGCGGCCCTGTCCGCCTGCGGGGGCCTGAAGAACCTGGACTCCAACGCGCTCGCGGGCGCGGGTGGCAGCGCCTTCAAGGCCATGTCGCTCACCGACGGCGACGTGCAGGCACTGGCCAACCAGTCGTGCGCCGAACTCGACAAGAGCTCCAAGGTCGCACCCGTGGCCGATGCCTACAGCAAGCGCCTGGAGCGCGTGCGCCAGGGCCTGCCGACGACCATCGGCGGCCAGCCCGCCAGCTACAAGGTCTACCTCACGAAGGACGTGAACGCCTGGGCCATGGGCAACGGCTGCATCCGTGTCTACAGCGGCCTCATGGACCTCATGAACGACGACGAGCTGCGCGGCATCATCGGCCACGAGATCGGCCACGTCGCCCTGGGCCACAGCAAGAAGGCCATGCAGACCGCCTACGCCGTCTCGGCCGCACGCGGCATCGCCGGCGCCACCGGCAACGCGGCGATCACGCAGCTGTCGTCCTCGCAGATCGGCGACTTCGCCGAGAAGCTGGTCAACGCGCAGTTCTCGCAATCGCAGGAAACCGACTCGGACAACTACGCCTTCGACCTGCTGACCACGCAGAAGCTCAAGCGCGAAGGCCTCGTCACCGCGTTCCAGAAGCTGGCCAAGCTCGATGGCGGCAAGAGCTCGATGCTCAGCTCGCACCCGGCCTCCGGCGACCGCGCGGCCAACATCCAGAAGCGCCTCGCAACGAGCAAGTAAGCAGCCCGGGCGAAGCGGGCCCCTCAGCGCACAATGCGCCGATGGTCACCCGCCCGCCCTTTCCGGGGCCCGTCGCGCCATGCAGCTGACGCGGCCCCCGTCCCCTCATTTGCGGCCCTTCCTGCGGCTGCTGTGGGCCTCGGCGCCCGAGGGCGAACGCCAGACACGCACCGGCGCGCGCGAGCACGTGCTGCCCACGGGCGGCATGCACCTGGTGTTCCGGCTTTCCGGACCGCCGCTGCGGCTCTTCGACGGCACACGCGACCTGCGCGGACACACGGTCGGCTACGCGATCGTCGGTGGTGCGCGCGCCGCGTTCTACCTGCGCGATGTGTCCGTCGCAACGCACTCGGTCGGCGCGCAACTGCACCCCGGCGCCGCCCGCCTGCTGCTGGGCGCACCCGAAGACGCGCTGAGCGGCCGCCACACGCCGCTCGACGCGCTGTGGGGCGAATGCCAGACCGGCGATGCGCTCGAACAGCTGCACGCATCGTCCGGCGATCCGGCCCGCCAACTGGACCTGTTCGAGGCCTTGCTGACCCGGCGCCTGGCCACCGCCGCCCTGCCGCGCACCAGCCCGCGCGGCCTGCACCCGGCGGTGGCCGCCTCGCTCGGCCAGATGCACCGCGAGACGCCCGCATCGATCTCCACACTGGTGGCGCGCAGCGGCTACAGCCACCGCCGCTTCATTGCGCTGTTCCGCGCGGCGGTCGGGCTCGCGCCCAAGGCGTACGTCCGCGTGATGCGCTTCGACCGGATGCTCGCGCTGGCCGCGGACGATCCCGCGCGCGCCTGGGCCGACATCGCGTTCGCCGCCGGCTACAGCGACCAGGCACACCTGAGCCGCGAGTTCTCCGCGCTGGCCGGCCTGTCGCCGCAGGCCTGGCGGCAGACGGGCGCCGCGTCGCCGCGCCATGTGCCGGCGGCCGGCGCGGCAGGTCAAATTCCTTCAAGACGCTAGCGTCGAGGCTGCGCAGAATCGGCGCCACGGTCCCCGTTCCAGAACCGAGTCAACAAAGAAAGGCAGGTCCCGCCATGGCCATCCACGAGCTGTTTCCGTACCTCTGCGTCGACAACGCCGCCGCCGCCGTCGACTTCTATTGCCACGTGTTCGAAGTGAAGGAAATCTTTCGCCTGACCGAGCCCAGCGGCCGCATCGGGCACGTCGAACTCGACTTTCACAACGGCGCGATCCTGATGATCTCGGACGAGTTCGCCGAATTCAACATCCGCTCACCGAAGGCGCTCGGCGGCAGCGCGGTCACGCTGCACCTGCATGTGGACGACGCCGACGCGCTGGTCGCGCGCGCGGTCGCCGCCGGTGCCACGCTGGACATGGCACCGCAGGATCAGTTCTATGGGGAGCGTTCCGGCGTCTTCCGCGACCCGTTCGGTCACCGGTGGAACGTGGGTCACAGCATCGAGAAGGTGACGCCAGAGGAAATGCAGCGGCGCTACACCGCGATGTTCGACACCCCCGGCGGCGGCAGCTGCAGTTGAGCGCGCCGGCCGGTGGTGCCTGGGCCGGTCGTCAGACCGACCACTTCTCCAGCAGCTTCTCGGCGCCGAGCGAGTCGTAGCCCTCGAAGGGCTGGTGGATCCACGGGTTGGTGGCCAGGAACTCCACCGAGTAGTCCGGCGTGAAGGTCGACATCGCCTTGGTCCAGATGACCGCGCTGCGCAGCTCGGTGATCGGCTTGTAGTTGTTGCGCAGCATGTCCATCACGGCGTGCAGCGTGTGACCCGAATCGGCCAGGTCGTCAACCAGCAGCACCTTGCCGGCGATCTCGCCCTTGGGGGTCGTGATGAAGCGGGCGATGTCGAGATGGCCCTGCACGGTGCCGGCGTCGGCGCGGTAGGAGCTGGTCGACATGATCGCCAGCGGCTTGTCGAAGATGCGCGAGAGCACATCGCCCGGGCGCATGCCGCCGCGCGCCAGGCACAGGATGGTGTCGAACTCCCAGCCCGACTGGTGCACCTTGATCGCGAGCTTCTCGATCAGGTTGTGGTACTCGTCGTAGCTGACGTAGAGATGCTTGCCGTCTTCGGTCAACATGGTCTGGTTCGTTCCTGTTCAGTCTGCGAGATAGGGGTGGCGCATCATGATCGTGTGATCGCGATCGGGGCTGGTCGACACCATGTGGATCGGCACACCGGTGATCTGCTCGATGCGCTGCAGGTACAGGCGTGCATTGACCGGCAGCTTGTCGTGCTGCGTGACGCCCACGGTGCTCTCGGTCCAGCCCTCGAGCGTTTCGTAGATCGGCGTGCAGCGCTCGATTTCGTCGGCGCCCATCGGCAGGATGTCGGTGATCTCGCCGTCAAGTTCGTAGCCGGTGCACAGCTCCAGCTTCTCGAGGCCGTCGAGCACGTCCAGCTTGGTGATGCACAGGCCCGACAGGCCGTTGACCTGCGCCGAGCGCTTGAGCAGCGCGGCATCGAACCAGCCGCAGCGGCGGCTGCGGCCGGTGGTCACGCCCTTTTCGGCGCCCACGGTGCTCATGTGGTAGCCGGGGGTTCCCGGCGTGGCCCAGTCCAGCTCGGTGGGGAACGGCCCGCCACCCACGCGGGTGCAATAGGCCTTGGTGATGCCCAGCACGTAGTGCAGCATGCCCGGGCCCACGCCCGAGCCGGCAGCGGCGTTGCCGGCCACGCAGTTGCTCGAGGTCACATACGGGTAGGTGCCGTGGTCGACGTCGAGCAGCGTGCCCTGTGCGCCTTCGAACAGCAGGTTGGCGCCGGCCTTGTGGGCGTCGTTCAGCTCGCGCGAGACGTCGGCCATCATGGGCCTGAGCAGCGCGGCGTGGCGCATCGCTTCGTCGAACACGGTGTCGTAGTCGATCGCGGGCGCGCCCAGCACCTGGGTCAGCACGTGGTTGTGCAGCTCGAGCAGCACGCGCAGCTTGGCGGCGAAGCGCTCGGGGTGCTTCAGGTCCTGGACGCGCAGCGCGCGGCGCGCGATCTTGTCTTCGTAGGCCGGGCCGATGCCACGTCCGGTGGTGCCGATCTTTTCGATACCGCCCTTCTCGCGGTAGGCCTCGCGCGCGATGTCCAGCGCGGCGTGGAACGGCAGGATCAGCGGGCAGGCCTCGCTGATGCGCAGGCGCGAACGCACCTCGACGCCGGCCTTTTCCAGGCCTTCGATTTCCTCGAAGAGCTTGGCCGCCGACAGCACCACGCCATTGCCGATGTAGCACTTGACGCCGGGGCGCATGATGCCGCTCGGGATCAGGTGCAGCGCAGTCTTCACGCCGTTGATGACCAGCGTGTGGCCCGCATTGTGGCCGCCCTGGAAACGGACCACGCCCTGGGCGCTTTCCGTCAGCCAGTCAACCAGCTTGCCCTTGCCTTCGTCGCCCCACTGGGTTCCAACGACGACCACGTTTCTTCCGGTGGTTACGCTCATGCTCGTTCCATTGCTTAAAAATTCAGATCGCTCGGACACTCCATTGGCCACCCTGCTCGACGAGCTCGCGGTCGCAATGGAATTCATCGATTTCGCTGCCGTGGCCCGGCAGCACGCAGACGACGGTCTCGCCCGACTTGCGCAGCGCCGCGATGGCCTCGCGCAGCCCGGGCGCATCGCTCCAGGGCGCACGGATCGCTGCGCGCAGCGGACGCGCCGGCAGCACGCCGACGAGTTCGCGCACATCGAGACTGAAGCCGACGGCCGGACGGTTGCGGCCGAACACGGCGCCCACTTCGTCGTAGCGGCCACCGCGCACCAGCGAATCGGCCGCGCCCGGCACGTAGATACCGAAACGCATGCCGCTGTAGTAGGCGTAGCCGCGCAGGTCGGCCAGATCGAAGCTGATCTGCCGCCCTGCCGCGCCGTTCAGGCCTGTCGCGAGCTGCTTCAGGTCGGCCAGCGCCGCCGCCACGGCGGGCGTCCCCTTCAGGGCCTTGGCGGCCTCGTCGAGCACGGCCACGTCACCGTACAGGCCCACGAGGGCGCGCAGGCCGTCGCGTGACGCCGCGGGAAAATCTTGGGTGAGCGCCTGCAGCTCGCTCGCGTCCTTGGCGGCCAGCGCGGCGTGCACGCGGGCGATTGCGGCGGCATCGACCGGTACGCCAGCGAACAGCGCGCGCACGATGCGGGCATCGGCCAGGTCGACGATCACGCCGTCGCGCAGGCCGGCGGCGGCGAGGCAGTCGAGCGCCAGCAACAGGGTTTCGGTGTCGGCTTCCAGGCCGGCGTGGCCGTAGATCTCGGCGCCGAACTGCAGCGGCTCGCGGGTGGCGTGCGGCCGGTCGGGCCGGGTATGGACCACCGGACCGCAGTAGCACAGCCGGGCCACGCCATCACGGTTCAGCAGGTGGGCATCGATGCGCGCCACCTGAGGGGTGGTGTCGGCACGCAGGCCCATGCTGCGGCCGGAGAGCTGGTCGACGAGCTTGAAGGTTTGGAGGTCGAGCGCCTCGCCGGTGCCCGAAAGCAGCGACTCCAGGTGCTCGAGCAGCGGCGGCATCACCAGCTCGTAGCCATAGCCACGGGCGGTATCGAGCAGCTGGCGTCGAAGTTCTTCGATGTGGCGCGCCTCGGAAGGCAGCACATCGGCAATGTGATCCGGAAGGACCCAGGCGGACATGGGGATCGGGGGCGTGGTTAAACCGGGATTCTACCGGGCCCGCGCTACCCCAGAACCCAAAGGAGTACCAAACCCAGCAGGATGCTGCAAAGACCGAAGAAACGCAGCTGGCCGTCGCGCAGCTGCAGCAGTTGGCTGAAGCCGCGCCGCCACCCGCCCGGCGAGACGAAAGGCAGGATGCCTTCGATCACCAGGACCAGCGCCAACGCGCTCCAGAGGGTGTCGGCGCTCACGGCTCCAGACAGGAAAGCGGAAGAAGCGGCTCGCTGTTGTTACTTGCGCGCCGCGCCGCCCGAGCCGGAGCTCTGCATGGCACGGAAGAAGTCCGAGGAGGGGTCGAGCACCATCACGTCGCTCTTCTTGTTGAAGCTCTGCTTGTAGGCCTCCAGGCTGCGATAGAACTGGGCGAACTGCGGATCGCGGCCGAAGGCCTCGCTGTAGGTCGCGGCAGCCTGGGCATCGCCCTCGCCCTTGATCTTCTGGGCGTCGCGGTAGGCATTGGCCACGATCACTTCGCGCTGGCGGTCGGCGTCGGCACGGATCTTTTCGCCTTCGGCCGTGCCGGTGGAACGCAGCTCGTTGGCCACGCGCTTGCGCTCGGCCTCCATGCGGCGATAGACCGACTCGGTGATGGCTTCCACGTAGTCCACGCGGGTGATGCGCACGTCGACCACGTCGACGCCCCAGGGCTTGGCGCCCTTCACCACGGCCAGCACTTCGCGCTGCACGTCGGCCATCAGGGCTTCGCGGCGAACGGAAATCAGGTCGCGCACGGTGCGCTTGTTGATGTTTTCCTGGAAGGCATTGCGCACCACGCGGTTCAGCTGCATGGCGCCCGCGTTCTCGTCGAGGCCGACGTTGCGGATGTAGGCCTGAGGATCGGAGATGCGCCAGCGCACGTACCAGTCGATGACCACGCGCTGCTTTTCAGCGGTGAGCATGGGCTCGGTGTCGAGGCTGGAGAGTGTCAGCAGGCGCTTGTCGATGTACGACACGTTCTGGAACGGCGGCGGCAGCTTGAAGTTGAGGCCGGGCTCGGTGATGACCTGCTTGATCTGGCCGAGGGCATAGACCACGCCGAACTGGCGCTGGTCGACCACGAAGAGGGTCGAACTCAGCAGCACGAGCAGGACGAGGACCGAGGTGGCGATGAAACCGATTCTGTTCATGTTGTTCCGGGCCTTTCTCAGCGCACGTCGCGGTCACGCGAGCGGCCATCACGGGCACGCACGTCGGTGGTGGCAGGTGCCACCGGGATCACCGACGACTGGGCCGGTGCAGTGCCGGCCACGTTGGGGCTGGCGGCGTCCACAGGCGTGGCGGTGTTGCTGCCGCCTTGCTGCATCAGCTTGTCGAGCGGGAGATACAGCAGGTTGGAACCCTGCTTGCTGTCGACCAGCACCTTGGTCGTGCTGGCGTAGATCTGCTGCATCGCGTCGGTGTACATGCGGTCGCGCGTCACCTGAGGCGCCTTCTGGTATTCGACCAGCACCGAGCTGAAGCGACCGGCGTCACCTTGTGCCTGCGCCACGATCCGCGCCTTGTAGGCCTCGGACTCTTCCTTCAGGCGCGACGAGGTACCGGTGGCCAGCGGCACGACGTTGTTGGCGTAGGCCTCCGCGTCGTTCTTGGCGCGTTCACGCTCCTGGCCGGCCTTGAGCACGTCGTCGAATGCGGCCTGCACCTGCTCGGGCGGACGCACACCGCCCTGCTGCAGGTTGATGCCGACGACTTCGACACCGACCTTGTAGCGATCAAGGATGGTCTGCATCAGTGCGCGCACGCGCGGTGCGATCTGGTCGCGCTCCTCGGCGAGCGCCGCGTCCATCTTCATTTTGCCGACCACTTCGCGCACGGAGCTCTCAGCCACCTGCACGATGGTTTCAGCGGGCGACTTGCTCTCATAGAGCCAGGCGCGCGCATCGCTCAGGCGGTACTGCACGGCGAACTTGATTTCGACGATGTTCTCGTCTTCGGTCAACATGGCCGATTCACGCAGGCCGGTGGAGCGGACGATGGCGTCGCGGCCCACGTCGGTGGAGCGGATCTGCGTGGTCACCACCACTTCGTGGCGCTGGATCGGGTACGGCAGGCGCCAGTTGAAGCCGGCGTTCACCGTCGACTTGTAGCGGCCGAACTGCGTGATGACGGCCTGCTGGCCTTCGTTCACGATGAAGAAGCCGGTGCCCAGCCAGATCAGAACCGCCACGGCGGCCACGAGGCCGATGCCGAAACCGGCGTTTTTCATGTCGGGCTTGTAGCCGTTGCCGCCACCGCCGCCGTTGCCATTGGGGCGATTGCCGCCCCCCTTGCCGCCGCCGAAGAACCCACCGAGCTTGCGATTGAGGTCGCGCCAGAGTTCGTCGAGGTCGGGCGGCCCCTGGTTGGGGCCCTGGCCGCGCGGGCGATTGCCGTTGCCGTTGTTGTTCTGGTTGCCGCTCGAAGGCGGCGGAATCGGGGGGCCGGGGGGATCGGCATCGGGTGGCCGGTTGCCGGCCGGGCGGTCGCCATTGGAGGACGGCTCGTCGCCACGACCCCATCGGCCATCGTTCAGGTTGAACATGCCCAGAAACCCTCTGCGCGCTGGCTTTGCATTCATTCGCTTCGTTCTCGTGTCAGTGGCGCGATTGTGCCCAATCAAGGGGCCGCATCGTGCAATTCAGCGTCCGCCTCAGGGGTCATCGTATCGGCGAGGGAACCCGATTGCCGGGCCAGCTCGGCCCGAAGCAACGGCAGGCCCTCACCAGTCTTGGCACTGAGGAAGATGCGGGGGACCTGCACGCCGTCGATTTCCATCTCGTCCTGCAGTTGCAGGGGATGTTGCGCGCTTTCAAGGGCGTCGAGCTTGTTGAACACCAGCAATTGCGGCACGTCGCCCGCACCGATGTCCTGCAGCACCGACTGAACCTCGGCCATTTGCTCCGGGTAGTGCGGATTGGAGGCGTCGATCACGTGCAGCAGCAGGTCGGCGTCGACCGCTTCCTGCAGGGTGGCCTTGAACGCATCGACCAGGCCGTGCGGCAGGTCGCGGATGAAACCCACGGTGTCGGAGATCGACACCTGCCGGCGCGCATCGCCCAGATACAGATTGCGCGTGGTGGTGTCGAGCGTGGCGAACAGCTGGTCGGCCGCATAGGCGCGGGCCTTGACCATCGCATTGAAGATCGACGACTTGCCCGCGTTGGTGTAGCCGACGAGCGAGATGTTGAAGGTCTCGCGACGCTCACGCTGGCGGCGCTGCGTGCTGCGCTGCTTCTGCACCTTGGCAAGGCGCTCGCGCGTGCGCTTGATCGATTCGTTGATCATGCGTCGGTCAAGCTCGATCTGCTTTTCACCGGGGCCGCCGCGCACACCCGCACCGCCGGTCTGGCGCTCCAAGTGAGACCAGCGGCGGACCAGCCGCGTGCTCAGGTACTGCAGCCGGGCCAGCTCGACCTGCAACTTGCCTTCGTGCGAACGAGCGCGCTGGGCAAAGATTTCAAGAATGAGAAAGGTGCGGTCGTAGACCGCGACATCAAGCTGGCGTTCGAGGTTGCGCTGTTGCGCCGGACTCAACGACTGGTCGAAGATGACCTCGCTCGCCCGGTGCATGGCGGCGAGCTCCTTGATCTCCTCGGCCTTGCCGCTGCCAACGAAAAGCGCCGCGTCGGGTGCCTTGCGCTTGCAGGCCAGACGGGCCACGGGCGTCAGGCCCGCGGTTTGTGCGAGCAGGCCGAGTTCTTCGAGCTCGCTGTCGAAATGGGGCAGCCCGAAATCGACGCCGACGAGAACGGCGGCGCCTTCCTGGCGGGGGATCGAATCAGACAAGCGGAATCAGAATATGGAAAAAGCGCGGCGGGATTGCCGCCGCGCTCCGCGCGATCAGGCGGCGGCGTCGTCGTTCTCGTTGGCCGAGAAGTTGACGGCACGACCCGGCACGATGGTGGAAATGGCGTGCTTGTAGACCATTTGCGTCACTGTATTGCGAAGCAACACGACGTATTGATCGAAGGACTCGATCTGGCCTTGCAGCTTGATGCCGTTCACCAAATAAATGGAAACCGGCACATGCTCGCGACGCAAGGTGTTCAGAAACGGGTCTTGCAGAAGTTGCCCTTTATTGCTCACGATATTCTCCGTGTTCAAGAGTAGTTGTTGGAGAGATGACCTTAACACAGGGTTTCTGCGCCGCAGCAATCGGGGTCAAAAGCCTTGAGAAAATAACGGTTCTCAAAAGACGGAACTTCCACTGCAGCTGCAGCTCATCAGCTGCCATCGGCAGCCAAGGGGCCTCAGTTGTCCTTGTCCACGAACGGATTCTGCGAGCTTTTGAACTGGATCCGCAAGGGCGTGCCTACGAGGTCGAATTCCTTGCGGAAACGCCCTTCCAGGAAGCGCTTGTAGGCGTCGGTCACATGTTCCAGCGAATTGCCGTGAATGATGATCACGGGCGGATTCATGCCGCCCTGGTGCGCATAACGCAGCTTGGGCCGGAACATGCCGCCGCGCTGCGGCGCCTGGAATTGCACCGCCTCCAGCAGCAGGCGCGTCAGCACCGGCGTCGACATCTTGCGCGTGGCCGACTTGTGTGCCTGCGCAATGGCCTGCCACACCGGGCCCAGGCCCTGGCGCTTGATGGCTGAAATGAAATGCAATGACGCGAACTTGAGGAATGGCAACCGCGTTTCGATCTGCCGCTGGATCTGCTCGCGCTGGTAGCTGTCGACTGCATCCCATTTGTTGATGGCAATCACCACCGCTCGCCCGCTTTCAAGGATGTAGCCGGCAATGTGCGCATCCTGGTCGGTCACGCCCTGCGTCGCGTCGAGCAGCAGCAGTACGACGTTGGCCGACTCGATGGCCTGCAGCGTCTTGACCACCGAGAACTTCTCGATCGCCTCGAACACCCTGCCCTTGCGGCGCAGGCCGGCGGTGTCGATCAGCTCGAAGCGCTGGCCGTTGCGCTCGAACGGCACCGAGATGGCGTCGCGCGTCGTGCCCGGCATGTCGAAGGCCACCAGGCGCTCTTCGCCCAGCCAGGTGTTGATCAGCGTCGACTTCCCGACATTGGGCCGGCCGGCCACGGCCAGCTTGATCGGCTTGTTGACGTCGTCTTCGCCTTCCTCGTCGTCCGGATCGGCCAGGTTCAGCGGCGCGAGCGCCAGCTCGACCAGGTCGCGCATGCCCTGCCCGTGCGCTGCCGACACGCCGTGCACGTCGCCGAAGCCCAGCTCGTAGAAGTCGACCAGCTTGGTGCCGTCGTGCATGCCTTCGGCCTTGTTGGCCGCCAGCACGCAGGGCTTGCCCAGCCGGCGCAGCTCGTTGGCGATGTCGTGGTCTTGCGCCGAAAGGCCCTCGCGGGCATCGACCACGAAGATCACGACGTCGGCCTCGGCCACAGCTTGGCGCGTCTGCTTGGCCATTTCCTTGTAGATGCCGCTGCCGGCGTCGGGCTCGAAGCCGCCGGTGTCGATCACGATGAACTCGTGCTTGCCCAGCCGGCCGTTGCCATAGTGGCGGTCGCGCGTGAGGCCGGCGAAGTCGGCGACGATGGCGTCGCGCGTCTGGGTCAGGCGGTTGAAGAGCGTCGACTTGCCGACGTTGGGACGGCCGACCAGGGCCACGACCGGCTTCATGGCCGGCCTTTCGATGGCGCGGTTTTCATGGTCGGGCCTTGGAAGTAAGAGAAAGACAAA
Organism: Variovorax sp. Root473; assembly: GCF_001426505.1. GTDB lineage: Bacteria > Pseudomonadota > Gammaproteobacteria > Burkholderiales > Burkholderiaceae_C > Variovorax. The sequence continues at coordinate 1,035,469 of NZ_LMEV01000017.1, read as the reverse complement.
AAATGATTATTCAGGGCGATAGCCGAAGACGCCGCCCTTGGCGGTCACGACAACCACCGTGTTGCCGGCCAGGACCGGCGTCACGGTGATGGACGAACCATCGGGCGTGACGCGATTGAGCAGCGCACCGTCTTCGCGCGACACGAAGTGCAGCGTGCCGGTGCTCTCGCCGATGATCAGCGAACGACCCACGGCCAGCGGCGCAGTCAGTTCGCGGTTCTTCAGGCGACTCATCTGCCAGGCGCGTTCGCCGTCGGCGCGGCGCCAGGCAGTGACGCTGCCGTCCGATTCGGTGCCGTAGACAAAACGCTCGTCGCCGCTCACACCGTCGGCGCCCGAAGCCGGCTTGCTCCAGAGCAGCTGGCCGCGCAGGGTGTCGACGCAGCCAACGCTCGCGTAGTAGGCGCGTGCGCAGACCGTGTCGCCGTAGCGGCTCACGCTGCCGGTCAGGTCGACCAGGCGCTCCACATCGTTGGTGCCGCGCGGCGCGGCGATGGGTGCTTCCCAGCGCGAGGAGCCGTTGCCCGGGTTCATGCCCACCAGTCGGCCACCCAGTCCGGCAACCAGCGTGTCGCCGACTGCGATCAGCACGCCCGACTTGCGCAGCACGAGGTTTTCACCTGGGCGCTGCTGCTGCCACAGGCGGCGGCCGCTCTGGCCGTCCCAGGCGCTGACGCTGCGGTCGGCGGTCTGCACGAAAACACGGCGGCCGGCCACCAGCGGTGCGGTGAAGGCCTGGGCCGACAGGCGCTGCTTCCACAGCACCTTGCCGTTTTCGATGGCGACCACTTCGTTGTTGGTGGTGACCACCGCCGTCAGCGAACCGTCGCTGCCGACACCGGCGGCCAGCGGCGCACCGGCGCTGGCACGCCAGGTCTCGCGACCGGCGCGGGCGTCGATGGCGACGACGGTGCCGTCGCTGCCGGCCACGGTCACGATGTCGCCGCTGACATCGGCGGTGAGCGGGAATTCGACGCCAGGAATCCGCACATTCCAGGCCTGGCGCACCCCCATCAGCGACGGGTTGGCCGGCAGTTCGGCGGGCTTGGGCTTGCCGGAGCCGGAGCAGGCGGCCAGCAGCGCTACCAGAACGAGAGCAGAACCCGCGCGCAGGGCGGTCGATTCAGGCATGAAACGCTTGAAATTCATGAGGGTGTGCGATCAGGAGTTCTTGGGGACGGCGGGCGTCACGGTGACAGTCGGCGCCAGCGTCTTCGGGTCGACACCGACCGCGTTGAGTTTGATCTCGACCAGCCGGCGGTAGTCCGAGCCGGCGCCCAGGCCGGTCCAGGCCTTGCGGTACTCGGCCTGCGCCTCGTCGCGCTTGCCTTGCGCCATGTAGATGTCGCCCTTGCGGTCGGCCACGAGTGGCTCGAATTCGGTGGGCACCTTGCCGTCGAGTTGCTTGAGCGCGTCGTCGTAGGACTTGGCATCGAGCAGCTCGGCCGCGAGCCGCAGCTTGGCGATGGCCTGGTAGCCCGGATCGACGGCGTTCTGCGCGACCCAGCTCAGCGCCGCGCGCGAGCCGTCGGCATTGCCCTTGTCGAACAGCGTCTTGGCAACCAGCAGGCCGGCTTGCTGCGCGTAGGCGGTGCCCGCGAAACGCTCCTTCATGTCGGTCATCACGCGCTGGATGCGCTCGACATCGCCGGACTGCGTGCTGCGCTCGACCTCGTCATAAAGGGCCGCAGCCTGGGCAGCCTTGGTGCGCTGGTAGTACTGCCAGCCGTTCCAGGCCACGAAGGCGCCGGCGACGAGCAGCACGGCCCAGGTGATCAGGGTGCCGTAGGTGTTCCAGAAATGCTTGAGCTGGTCGAGCTGTTCCTGTTCTTCGAGGTCGAGATGGGTGGCCATGCGCTGTCAGAGGTTGGGAGCCGGCGATTGTAGGGTGGCGGCCCAGGTGGTCACTTCGGCAAGTGAACGGGCGGTCTGAGCGACGCTGGCGTCGCGCAAGGCCTTGAGAGTCACTTCACCGCGCGCAAGTTCATCGGCGCCGAAGATCAGGGCGTAGGTGGCGCCACTGGCGTCCGCCTTGCGCATCTGCGCCTTGAAGCTCGCAAGACCCTCGACCGTGCTGGCGTGCATCTGCACGCGCACGCCGGTTTCGCGCAGCTGCTGCAAGGCGCGCAGCACGACAGGCATCGAGGTGGCGTCGGGCACGATCGCATAGACGTCGGGCACCGGCGCCGGCACTTCGGCCCCCTGCTCTTTCAGCAGGTCGAGCACGCGCTCGACGCCGATGGCCCAGCCCACGGCGGGCGCCGGCTTGCCGCCGATCTGCGCGATGAGGTCGTCGTAACGGCCGCCGGCACACACCGTGCCCTGCGCACCGAGGCGATCGGTCACGAACTCGAACACCGTGAGGTTGTAGTAGTCGAGCCCGCGCACGAGGCGCGGGTTGATCGTGAAAGCGATGTCGTTGGCCTTGAGGATGGCCTGCAGCCCTTCGAAGTGCGCCAGCGATTCGGCGCCGAGGAAGTCGATCAGCTTCGGCGCCGACTCGACCACCTCTTTCATCGCCGGATTCTTCGTGTCGAGAATGCGCAGCGGGTTGCTGTGCAGGCGCCGCTTGCCGTCCTCGTCGAGTTTGTCGGCATGCTGCTCGAAGTGGGCGATGAGTTGCGCGCGGTGCAACGCGCGCTCGGCCGGCTGGCCCAGGCTGTTGAGCTCCAGGCGCACATCGGTCAGGCCGATGGCCTTCCACAGCGCAGTGGCCAGCAGGATCAGTTCGGCATCGACATCAGGCCCGGCAAAGCCGAGCGCCTCGGCGCCGATCTGGTGGAACTGGCGGAAACGCCCGCGCTGCGGCTTTTCGCGGCGGAACATCGGGCCGGTGTACCAGAGGCGCTTGGGACCTTCGTAGAGCATGTTGTGCTCGATCACGGCGCGCACGAGGCCGGCCGTGTTCTCCGGACGCATCGCCAGATGTTCGGACTGCCCATGCTTGTCGGAGCGGTCTTCGAAGGCGTACATCTCCTTCTCGACGATGTCCGTCACCTCGCCGATGCCGCGCACGAACAGTGCCGTGTGCTCCAGGATCGGGGTGCGGACATTGCGGTACGCATAGCGCCCCATCAGCTCGCGCACGGTGGCTTCGAGCCACTCCCAGCGCGCCGATTCGGGCGGCAATATGTCGTTCATGCCTTTGACGGCATTCAATTTTTCAGCCATGAGTCTGCGCAGGTGTCAGGCCAGGGCAGCGTGTTCGCTGCCGAAGCGCTTTTCGATGTAGGTTTCGACGAGCTGGTGGAACTCGTTGGCGATATTGTCGCCGCGCAGCGTGAGGGCCTTTTCGCCGTCGATGAAGACCGGCGCTGCTGGCGCTTCGCCGGTGCCGGGCAGGCTGATGCCGATGTCGGCGTGCTTGCTCTCGCCGGGGCCGTTGACGATGCAGCCCATGACGGCCACCTTCAGGGTTTCGACCCCCGGGTACTTCTTGCGCCAGACCGGCATCTGCAGGCGCAGGTAGTCGTCGATCTGCTTGGCCAGCTCCTGGAAGGTGGTGCTGGTGGTTCGGCCGCAGCCCGGGCAGGCGGTGACGCTCGGCACGAACACACGCAGGCCCAAGGCCTGCAGGATTTCATTGGCGATCACCACTTCCTGCGTGCGCGACTCGCCCGGCTGCGGCGTGAGCGACACGCGGATCGTGTCGCCGATGCCCTCCTGCAGCAGGATCGACAGCGCCGTGGCCGACGCCACCGTGCCCTTGGTGCCCATGCCGGCTTCGGTCAGGCCCAGGTGCAGCGGGTTGTCGCAGCGCCGCGCGAGTTCGCGGTACACCGAGATCAGGTCCTGCACGCCGCTCACCTTGCACGACAGGATGACCTGGTTGCCGGCCATGCCCATCGACTCGGCGAGCTTCGCGGACTCGATGGCCGAGGTGATCAGCGCCTCGTACATCACCTGCTTGGCGTCCCAGGGCGTGGCGCGCTGGCTGTTGGTGTCCATCAGGCTGGCGAGCAGTTCCTGGTCGAGGCTGCCCCAGTTCACGCCGATGCGCACCGGCTTGTTCCAGCGCATGGCCGCGTCGATCATCTGGCCGAACTGCTTGTCCTTCTTGTCGCCCTTGCCCACGTTGCCGGGGTTGATGCGGTACTTGCTCAGCGCCTCGGCGCAGGCCGGATAGTCGGTCAGCAGGCGGTGGCCGTTGTAGTGGAAATCGCCGATCAGCGGCACGTCGATGCCCATGCGATCGAGCTGCTCGCGGATGTAGGGGACCTGCGCGGCGGCTTCCGGCGTGTTGACGGTGATGCGGACCATCTCGGAGCCGGCAATGGCGAGTTCCTTGACCTGGATCGCGGTGCCGATGGCATCGACCGTGTCGGTGTTGGTCATCGACTGCACACGCGTGGGCGCGTCGCCTCCCACCGTGACCGTGCGCGGCCCCCAGACCACGCTGGCCTGACGCGAGCGGCGTGCCTTGGGCGCCGCCGATTCAATGGGTTGGGGAGTGCAGTCGGTCGTCACGATTTCACCTCGAAACGCGCTACGCCGCCGCCGCGGGTGACAGGCTTCAGATCGTAGGGCTTTCCGTTCACCTGCACATCGACCGCCGATGCGCGCCCGACCACCACCGACAGCGGCAGCGCGCCGGACAGCCCGACGGTCTCGCCCACCTGCAGGCTGCGGCGCAGCAACTGCTTGCCGCCCGCTTCGGTGACGGTGACCCAGCATTCCTCGCGCGCCACGAAGACGAGCTGCTGGCTGCTGGCGGTGCTGGTGTTGGCCACGGCCACCATTGGCGCGGAGGCCGGGGCAGCCGGCACAGCAGCCACCACGCCAGCAGCCGGTGCGGCGCCTGCCGGACCGGTCGGCGCCACGGCCTGCGTCGGCACAGGCTCCGACACACCACCCTGATCGGCGGACGGCACGGATTCGGCATCGCTCTTCGCGGTCAGCCGCGCGACGGAGGCGCCGATCTGGTCGAACGCCGATTGCGGCATCCAGAACAGCACGCCGGCGCCGATCAGCAGCAGCACCACGACCGCCAGCAGCGCGCGCGACGGCAAACCGCTGGAACGCCCGCCGTTCCAGCGCGGCGTATCGGAGACCACGCGGGCGTTCAGCGTGCGGTTGGTCTCGGCCAGCGGCGCGCGCTGTGCGCCCGGCAGCTTGGCGAGAACGGGCGCCGGATCGATGCGCAGTGCGCGGCACACGCTGCTGGCCAGGGCCCGCGCGAACACGGGATCGGGCAGTGAGGCGATGTCGTCGGCTTCAAGTGCGAGCAGCTTTTGCGGCGGCACCTTGAGCGCCGCGGCCACCATCTCGATGTGCAGGCCGTGCGCTTCGCGCGCTTCGCGCAACATGTCACCGGCCGTCTTTTGCGCGACGTCGCCTTCGGCCAGCGGCAGTGCCGCGGACGTCCCGAACTCCGAAACCCGTTCAGTCATTGAAATTCCCGCGCTCGTATGCCGTTGCCTCCCGCGATTGAGGGAAACGTCGTTGCAGTTGACCGCCCAGCTGCGCGACAGCCTCGCGGTTGTTGAGCTTCCGTTCGATCTTGATGCCGAGCCACAGCGTCTCGGCAGTGGCCGATGGGCTGTTGTTGACACGGCGGACGTAGAACTGCGCGCGCGACCATTCCTCGCGCTGCGCCAACACCGAGGCCAGGTTGAAGCCGGTCACCGGATTGCCCGCATCGAGTTCGTAGGCCTGCAGGAGGCTGCGCTCGGCCTGCGCCCGCTGCCCGGCCTTGAGCTCGCAGACACCCTGCGTCATGAGCGTCTTGGCGCGGTCGCCATAGCTGGGCACAGTCAGTGCCGCGGCAAACTGCTGCGCAGCATCGCCGTAGCGGTTCTGCTGGCACAGCAGCCAGCCGTAGTTGTGGCGCGTGTTGGCATCGCGCGGATTGATCGCGACCGCGCGGCGGAAGCTGTCTTCGGCCTGAGCCGCATCCTCGAGCCGCATGTAGACCAGGCCGCGCAGGTTGTAGGCGTCGGCGTAGCCGGGGTCGATGGCCAGCACCTGCTTGAGTTCTTCAAGGGCGACCGAGTTCTGGCCGTGCGCGAAGTAGCCGGCGGCCAGCTCCATCCGCAGGCGGGCGCGCCGGCGGTTGTTTTCGTCGGTGTCGGTCACGGCGCTGGTGCCGCTGTCGGACCCGCTGCCGACAAGCCCGGTGGTGGTGGTTCGCGTGTTGACGCAGCCCGCGAGAAGAAGCGCCACGGCGACGCTCGCGATTCCTGCGCTCAGCACTCGCTGCACGCTCGCGGTCGTCGTCGGTATGGCCATGCTCATTGCGTCAATGCTCCTGGGGAACGGTTGTTTTGGGGGCCTTGCCGCGGGGCGGGTGCAGAACGACGGGCCGCTCCGCCACCGCCGCACGGCGCTGGGCCATGCGCTCGGCCGCGCGGGTGCGGTCTTTCACGTCGCCGGCAAGTTGCCCGCAAGCGGCGTCGATGTCGTCACCGCGCGTCTTGCGCACGGTGGTCACGAGGCCCGCTTCGCTCAGCGTGCGGGCAAAGGCCAGCACGCGCGACTGCGGCGAGCGCAGCAGGCCCGACGCCGGAAAAGGATTGAACGGAATCAGGTTGAACTTGCACGAGACCCCATGGGTGCACACGAGTTCGATCAGTTGCCGCGCATGCTCAGGCTGGTCGTTGACGCCATCGAGCATGCAGTATTCGAAGGTGATGAAATCGCGCGGCGCATGCACGAGGTAGCGCTTGCAGGCCTCGAGCAGTTCGGCGATCGGGTACTTGCGGTTGAGCGGCACGAGGTCGTCGCGCAGCGCATCGTTGGGCGCATGCAGCGACACAGCCATGGCCACGGCGCAATCGACGCCCAGGCGATCGATCATCGGCACCACACCGGAGGTCGACACCGTGACACGGCGACGCGACAGTCCGTAGGCGTTGTCGTCGAGCATGGTGCGCAATGCGGGCACCAGTGCCGAGTAGTTCTGCAGTGGCTCGCCCATGCCCATCATCACCACGTTGGAGATGACGCGCTCGTTGCGCTTCAGGTGCTTGCGCAGGAAGTGCTCGGCGAACCAGAGCTGGGCGACGATTTCGCCCGTGGTTAGGTTGCGGCTGAAGCCCTGATGCCCGGTCGAGCAAAAGCGGCAGCCCACGGCGCAACCGGCCTGCGACGACACGCACAGCGTGCCGCGATCGTCTTCGGGAATGAACACGGCCTCGACCGCATCACCGCCGCCGACGTCGAACAGCCACTTGATCGTGCCGTCCTTGGATTCATGCTGCGTGAGGACCGACAGGGCCTCCACGCGCGCGGTGGTCGCGAGTTTCTCGCGCAGCGACTTCGCCAGATCGGTCATCTGGGTGAAATCGCTGGCGCCACGCTGGTGGATCCAGCGAAACAGCTGCGTGGCGCGGAATTTTTTCTCGCCGAGTTTTTCGCAGAACGCAGCCAACCCGTCGAGATCGAATTCGAGCAGATTGGCTGTGGTCATGAATTCAGGCGAGCAACGGCTTCAGCGTGCGTAGACGTTCAGGCCGGCGAAGAAGAACGACACTTCGTTGGCAGCAGTCTCGGGCGCGTCCGAGCCGTGAACGGCGTTGGCGTCGATGCTGTCGGCGAAGTCGGCGCGGATGGTGCCGGCGGCGGCCTTCTTCGGGTCCGTGGCGCCCATCAGGTCACGGTTCTTGGCGATGGCGTTTTCGCCTTCGAGCACTTGCACGAACACGGGGCCCGAAATCATGAACTCGACGAGGTCCTTGAAGAAGGGACGCTCCTTGTGCACCGAGTAGAACTGCTCGGCTTCGTTGCGCGACAGGTGAACCAGCTTGGCAGCAACGATCTTGAGGCCGGCAGCCTCGAAGCGGGAAACGATCTTGCCGATGACGTTCTTGGCGACGGCGTCGGGCTTGATGATGGAAAGGGTACGTTCGATAGCCATTGAAGTGCTTCCTGAGCTTTGATTTTGAAGTGTTTTGTCACAACTGCAGCGAATTTGTTTCGCAGCCCGTCGACAAAGCCTCTGATTTTAACCGGCGCGACCTGCGGGATTGGTGAAAACCCCGCGAAAGGCCGCGCTGCGACGGCTGGTTTTCAGCGTCCGCGACGGCGTCCGCCGGCCGGACCACCGAAGCCGCCCCCACCTTGCGAACCGCCCCCACCACCGCGACGCCCCGGGCCACCGCGCTGTTCCTTGCGCTGGCGCGAGAAGCTGTCGGCACCGATGTAGCCGAGCGAGGTCTTCATCGGGTCGGGTTGGTTTGCAGCGCCGCCGCCTGAAGACCGGTTGCCACTGCCGCCCTGCCCTTGCCCCTGGCCGCCCTGACGGTTTCCAGGACCGGCATTGCCGCGGCGCCCCTGTGGTGGTGGACCACCGCGGCCGCCGCGCTCGCCACGCGGCGGGCGCCCATCGCCCAGCGGGCTCGGAATGGGCGGCTCACGGCCTTCGCCACGCGCCTCACGCGGCTGGCCGCCGCCCATGCCGCCGTTGCGATTGTTGTTGCCGCGGCGCTTCTTGTTCCGGCCGTTGCGACCGCCGCCTTCGGAGCCACCGGGACCGCGCTGCTGCGGACCCGCCGGTCGCGCCTGCGCGCCGCCGGAGGCCTGGAACAGCGCCTGGATGTCGCGCTCGTCCAGTTCCATCCAGGCACCGCGCTTGAGACCGCGCGGCAGCACCATCGCGCCATAGCGGATGCGAATCAGCCGGCTGACCGCGTGGCCCACCGACTCGAACAGGCGGCGCACCTCGCGGTTGCGGCCTTCCGAAATGGTCACGCGGTACCAGCAGTTGGAGCCTTCGCCGCCACCGTCTTCGATGGTGCCGAACTGCGCCATGCCGTCGTCCAGGCGCACACCTTCGAGCAGCTTCTTCTTTTCCTCGGCGGTGAGCGCGCCCAGCACGCGCACCGCGTACTCGCGCTCCAGGCCGAAGCGCGGGTGCATGAGCTGGTTGGCCAGGTCGCCGGAGCTGCTGAACAGCAGCAGGCCCTCGGTGTTCAGGTCGAGCCGGCCGACCGACTGCCATTTGCCCTGCTGCAGGCGCGGCAGCTTGCGGAACACCGTCGGGCGGTTCTGCGGATCGTCGTGCGTGACGACCTCGCCCACGGGCTTGTGGTACGCGATCACGCGCGGCGGCGGCGGTGCGATGCGGTAGCGGATCGGCTTGCCGTTGATCTTGACCTGGTCGCCGTACTGGATGCGCTGGCCGATATGGGCGGGCTCGTTGTTGACCGAGATGCGCCCCTGCAGGATCAGTTGCTCCATCTCGAGGCGGGAACCGAGACCGGCCTGTGCCAGCACCTTGTGCAGCTTGGGCGAATCGGCCTCGGGCAGCAGCACGCGCTTGAGGGGCGGCACCTCGGGGCTTTCTTCGTCGGCATCGAACTGGCCGGAGATGACGTCGGCAAAACGGATCGGCTCGGGCGGCGGCGCATTGCGCTGCTCGCGCTCGGCGGCGCGACGGGCGCGGTCGAGGTCGTCTTCCTCTTCGTCAGGTTCGTCTTCCTCGTCGTCGTCTTCGTCGTCCGCGCGGTCGTCGTGCCGTTCGACCGCCTGGGGCGTTTTCGCCTCGACGGGGGCGGGATCGTTTTCCTCGGTCGCCGCTGCCTCAACAACCACGGGTGCCACGTCGGGCTGGACCGTCGAGGGAGCCTCGGCCGCAGGAGTGACTTGCGCCGCGCTCACCAATTGCTCATCCGCAGCCGGCGCCTCGACCACCTTCTTCTTGCGGGGTGCACGCGGCTTCTTCGGTACGTCCCCGGCCCCGGCCCCGGCCCCGGCCTCTGCAGCCTCTGCGGGCGCAGCGACAGATTCATCAGTAACTTCCGTCACCTTCTTGGGCGTGGCGGTCCGCTTCCGCTTCTTGACTTCGGGTTCGACCGGCAGATTCGCTGCGTCGTCGGTGTCGGATGAGCTCATGGGGTTTTTCCGGGAGAAACAGCGTGGGGGTCGAGGGGGTCGGTCTCGTCCGCTGCGGGGGACGGGACGTCGGATGGGGATTCTTCAGGCGCAGCAGCCGCTTCGGGTTCGGCGGCCAGCTCGCCGGCTTCTGGCGCAGGCGCCGCCGACGTGTCTTCTGCAGGCTCGACGGCTTCGGCGATTGCCACCACCTCTTCGGCAAACTCCGCCGCATCGGTGGAGACGACCTCGGCCAGCCCGGCAGACTCGGGCGGCGCATCGACCACGCCGAATTCGGGCTGCACGCCCTCTTCGGCCACGGGCTGTGCATCATCTGCGGATTCGGCAACGGCGTCTTCCGCCGCGTCGACATCCATCGGCAGCCCCGGCTGGTCGCCCGAGGCCTGCTGCAGCGCATCGACCAGCGCGGCCTGCTGCGCGGGCGTCTCCACCAGTGGCAACTGGTCCAGCGAGGCCAGACCCAGGTCGTCGAGAAACTGGCGCGTGGTCGCATAGAGCGCGGGCCGGCCAACCGTTTCGCGGTGACCGATCACCTCGACCCACCCGCGGTCTTCGAGCTGCTTGAGGATCAGCGAATTGATCGTGACGCCACGGATGTCTTCCATGTCGCCGCGCGTGGCCGGCTGCCGGTAGGCAATGATGGCCAGCGTTTCGAGCGCGGCGCGCGTGTAGCGCGGCGGCTTTTCGGGATGCAGGCGATCGAGGTGGTCGCGCATCTCGGGCCGGCTCTGGAAACGCCAGCCGCTGCCGACGCTCACCAGCTCCAGGCCGCGTTGCGCCCAGTCTTCCTGCAGTTCGAGCAACAGCACCTTGATCGTGTCCACGCCCAGCTCGTCGTCGAACAGCACACGCATGTCGCGCACCGGCAGCGGCTGGCTCGAACAGATCAAGGCGGTTTCGAGAATGCGCTTGGCATCCGCCGTATTCATGGTTCGCGTTATCCGGAAAAAGGCGCCTGACGACGCTTGTTCAGATGGATGGAAGGGGTAGGCGTTGCCGGCACGCGGCGAGTGCAACGCAAGGCCGGCATCGGGTGGCCGGCGCGGCCCTCGGGCCGTCAGGCGCGATTGTAATCCAGCCCCCAGGTCTGCAAAGCCTGCGCCAGATCGGGCGGCGGCGGCGAGCGGAACTCCATCGCCTGCTGCGTGACGGGATGCACGAACGCCAGCCGGAACGCATGCAGCGCCTGCCGCGACAGGCCCGCCGCGGGCGCGCCGCCATACAGCGCATCGCCGACCAGCGGATGGCCGATCGACGCCATGTGCACGCGGATCTGGTGGGTGCGGCCGGTTTCGAGCGTGCAGCGCACCGCGCAACCTTCGCCGTGGCTGTCGAGCCGCTCGATCAGCGTGCGCGCGGTCTTGCCCGCGTGACGCTCCAGGTCGACCACGGCCATGCGCAGCCGGTTGCGCGGATCGCGGCCGATCGGCGCATCAACCTGCCGGGCCGCTGCGCCTTCCCAGGCCTTGTGCCCCATCGCCAGGTACTGGCGCTTCACGTCGCGCGCGGCAATCAACGCCACCATGGCATCCATTGCGGCACGCGTGCGTGCCACCACCATCAGGCCGCTGGTGTCGCGGTCGAGGCGGTGCACGATGCCCGCGCGCGGCAGCAGCACGGCCTTCGGGTCGAGCGCCAGCAGCCCGTTCAGCAACGTGCCGCTCCAATGGCCCGGCGCCGGATGCACCACCAGGCCGGCCGGCTTGTCGATGATCCGCAGATGTTCGTCTTCATGCACCGTGACCAGGTCCATCGCCTCCGGCCGGAAAGCCTGGCTCTGGGGCGTGGGCCGCAGTTCGATGCGCCCCGACTGGCCGACCCGCACCGTCGCAGAGACCTTGGTGAGCGTGCGCCCCTGCAGCTCGACGGCGCCGGCCTCGATGAGTTGCTGAAGGTAACTGCGCGAAAACTCGGGCACCAGCGCCGCCAGGGCCCGGTCGAGCCGCTGTCCGTGCTGCGCCTGGTCGATGGCGAAGGGCCGCAGCTCGCTGGGCTCCGCGAGATCGGCGCCCTCTTCAGGTTCAGGCCCTTCCGGGGGATCGGTCAGGGGGGCGGTCGATATAATTGAAGGCAACTGTTTCACGAAAGCCGTATGTGATGTTTCGCGCCAAATTATCGGTCCCTGCCTGGATCGCGCTCAGCGCGGCGGCCCTTCTCGTCGCCGGTTGCGGTTCCACCACCAAGGAAGACAAGACCGCGAACTGGAGCCCCAATCGCATCTACTCGGAAGCCAAGGACGAAGTCGGCTCCGGTGCCTACGACAAGGCGGTGCCGCTGTACGAGAAGCTCGAAGGCCGTGCCGCCGGCACGCCGCTGGCCCAGCAGGCGCAGCTCGAGAAGGCCTATGCACAGCACAAGGCCGGCGAAAAGGCCAACGCCATCGCCACGCTCGACCGCTTCATGAAGCTGCACCCGGCCAGCCCGGCGTTCGACTATGCGCTCTATCTGAAGGGCGTGATCAACTTCAACGACGACCTGGGCATGTTCGCGTTCCTGACGCGCCAGGACCTGTCCGAGCGCGATCAGAAGGCCGCCAAGGAATCGTTCGAATCCTTCCGCGAACTCGTGACGCGCTTCCCCGAGTCGCGCTATGCGCCCGATGCGCGCCAGCGCATGAACTACATCGTGAACTCGCTCGCGCAGTACGAGGTTCACGTGGCCCGCTACTACTACTCGCGCGGCGCCTATCTCGCGGCGATCAACCGGGCACAGATCGCGTTGGCCGACTACCGCGAAGTGCCGGCGCTCGAAGAAGCCCTGTACATCATGGTGAAGTCGTACGACGCACTCGGCATGAAGGACCTGCGCGACGATGCACAACGCGTGCTGACGACCAACTACCCGCAGAGCACCTACCTGGCGAACGGCTTCAAGGGCAGCACCGACCCTTGGTGGAAGCTCTGGTAATCCAGCGCCCCTCCGGCAGATATCAGTAGGGTTTCCTGAGCGCATCGATCGCGCTCTCGAAATCCGCTTCGGTTTCCAGCCGGCGCATCGGCGGCAGCGCCGCCAGCAACCGCCGGCCATAGCCCATCGCCACGAGGCGCGTGTCGCAGATCGCGAGCACGCCGCTGTCGGTTTCACGGCGAATGAGGCGCCCCGCCCCCTGTTTCAAAGCCACAGCCGCTTCGGGCAGCGAGTAATCGCTGAACGAACTGCGCCCCTGCGCTTCGAGCCGCTGCGAGCGGGCCTCCACCAGCGGATCGTTGGGCGGCGGGAACGGCAGCTTGTCGATCACCACGAATTGCAGCGCATCGCCCGGCGCATCGAAGCCTTCCCAGAACGACGCCGACGCGACCAGCACGCAGCCCGCGCGCCCGTTGCTCGCGCCCTCGCGGAAGCGGTCCATGAGCACCCGCTTGGGCAGCTCGCCCTGCACCAGCACCTCGGGCCGCACCTCCGTCTGGAGCAGCTCGAACTGCTGGCGCATCGCGTCACCGATGGTACGCAGCGCGCGCAGCGTGGTGGTCAGCACCAGCGTGCGCCCGCCGAGTTCGGCCGCGCCGTGCGCGGCCAGCTTGGCCACCTGCTGGCTGTGCGTGGGATCGTTGGGTTTCGGAAAAGCCCGCGGCACGTAGATCGCAGCCTGCGAGGCGTAGTCGAACGGGCTTTGCACGCGCAGCACTTCGGCGTCGCGCAGGCCGCAGGGCTCGGTGAACCAGCGCAGTGTGGGGTCGTCGCCCAGCGTGGCGGAGGTGAAGACCCAGGCGCGACGGCTGTCTTCCGGCGGTGGCGGGGGGACGGCGCCGTGCCCCGGGTCTTCGTCGTCATCGCCCTCGTCCCCGTATGGCAAGTCGGACGCCACGGGCTCGTCGGTCAGCTTGAGCACCCGCTTGCGCATCGCGTCGGCGATATCGAGCGGCGACTCGATCAGGCGCAGCTGCGTGCCCACGTCGACCCAGCGCACGGAGTCGAGCTCGCACGGCTGCGCGAAACGCGCCGTGCGCTTGGCAAGCTGACGTGCGCGCTCCTGCAGGCGCACGAAGTCGGGCGAGATTTCGCTCACCGTGTCCAGTCCGTCGGCGGCCAGCACGAAGGCGTCCTGCAGGTCGTCGAGTGCGCCCTGCCAGGCGTCGGCATTCACGCCCTCGGGGGCGGGGCCGATCCAGCGCAGCTTGGCACCCGGCCATTGCTTGCCGACCACCAGCCGCAGCTCGCGCGCCGCGCGTTCGACCGCTGCCACCAGCTGCTGCCAGTCGACCAGCCCGCGTGCATGCTGCAGGCCGGCGCCGAGCATGTCGCGCGCGAAATCGAGCGCCTGCCCGCTGCCCAACTGCGCGCCCAGGAACTGCACGCCGGTTTCGTTGAGCTGGTGCGCCTCGTCGAACACGACGACGCTCACGGTCGGCAGCAGCTCGGCCATGCCGGTCTCGCGCACCGCAAGGTCGGCAAAGAACAGGTGGTGGTTGATGACCACGATGTCGGCCGCCAGCGCCTCGCGCCGCGCGAGGTTGACATGGCAGGCCTTGAACTGCGGGCATTGCGCGCCCAGGCAGTTCTCGCGCGTGGAGGTGATCAGCGGGATCAGCGGCGAGCGTTCGTCGAGCCCCGGCAGTTCGGCGAGGTCGCCGGTGCGGGTGGCTTTCGACCACTGCTCGATCTTCGCCAGCGTGCGCAGGCTGCCGCGCTCGGGCAGCGAGGCGTCGTGGCGCGCCATATCGAGCCGGTGCAGGCACAGGTAGCTGCCGCGCCCTTTCAGCAGCGCCGTGCGGATCGGCAGCGCAAAGGCCTCGACGAGCCGCGGCAGGTCGCGGCCGAACAGCTGGTCCTGCAGGGTCTTGGTGGCGGTCGACAGCAGCACGCGTTCGCCGCTCAGCAACGCGGGCACGAGGTACGAGAAGGTCTTGCCCACGCCCGTGCCCGCCTCGACCACGAGCATGCCGCCGTCGGAGATGGTGCGGGCCACGGCCATCGCCATCTCGGTCTGGCCGCCGCGTTCGCGGAACTGCTCGGCGGCCTGCGACAGCACCCCGTCCTGCGCGAACGCATCGCGCACCTGGTCTTCGAGCGGCGACGTCACGCCGGCTCTTTCGGGTCGAGCGCGTTCTCGAGCTGGGCGATCTGATCGCGCAGGGCGAGGCGTCGTTTTTTCAGGCGGCGCATCAGCAATTCGTCCGGCGGCGCACCGTCTTCCGAGAGGTGGTCGATGGTGGCATCAAGGTCGGCATGCGCCATGCGCAGCTCGATCAGCTGACGGGAAAGGGAATGAAGATTGGAGTCCAACGGTGGGGGTGCGCGTGCCACATGGGGCCGCGCGTGTTCATTCGATAATACGTCCTGACACGAACTCCAGAGAAGACAGAAAGCGCGCCTCTGGCGCCCCAGCGCTCATGACCCAAGGCTTTCGACTCGCCGCCGCCACCGGCCTCCACAAGGGGGATCGCCCCTACCAGCAGGACCAGGTGCTGTTGATGAGCCATCCGCGCACGCCGGGCTGCGTGCTCGGCGTGATCGCCGACGGCATGGGCGGACGCAGCGGCGGACGCAAGGCGTCCGACCAGGTGCTCATGACCGCGCGCCAGCTCTTCACCCGCTACAGCCCCGAACGCGACAACCCTGCCGTGGTGCTGCGCCAGTTGCTCGACGATGCCCACACGGTGATCAAGCTCACCGCACTGTCGAGCGAGCAGGAACCGCACAGCACGCTGGCCGCCTTCCTGATGAATCCCAAGGGCGACTGCGCCTGGATCCATGCGGGCGACTCGCGCATCTATCACTTCAACGACGGCGCGCTGGTCAAGCGCACGCGCGACCACTCGTATGTGCAGGCGCTGGTAGATCGCGGCCAGATCAGCGAGGCCGAGGCCAACATCCATCCGCAGGGCAACATCCTGCTGGGCTGCCTGGGGATGACGACCACGCCGCCGCCGGTCGATCAGCACCACATTCCCAGGCTGCAGCCAGGCGATCTGCTGATGGCCTGCAGCGACGGCCTGTGGCACTACTTCTCGCCGGAAGAGCTGGCCAGCGTGCTGTATGCACAGCCGCCGCGCGATGCAGTCGAAATCCTCGTGGGAGAAGCCCGGCGGCGCGCGCGCGGCACGGGCGACAACATCTCGATCGCGGTGCTCAAGCTCGACCCGCTGCCTGCGGCGGCCTGAGCAACCCCTCCTTTTTCAGGGCGCCGGTGCCGGTGGCAGCGGCGCGCCGCGCGGCTTCGTCCGCTCGGCGTTCTGGCGCTCGCGGCTGGCACGGTGTTCCGCCGCCCGCTTCTGCTTTTCTTCGAAGCGCGTGCTCACGGCCGGGGCGTCGGCGCGGCGCTGCGCCGCCTTGGCCTGCTCGTCGGCGTGGGCCTTCTGCTTGTTCTCGAACTGGCGCTGGCGCGCGTCCGCATCGGCCGCCGTCGCGGCACGGCTCGCGGCGTGGTCGGCGGCACGCTGCTCGCGTGCCTTCTGGTCTTCCTGCGCTTTCTCGCGCTGCTCGCGCGAATCCTGCGGGCGCTGGCTAGCGGCCTTCTGGTCGAGCTTCTGCAGCTCGGCGGCGCCGCTGCGCTGGCGCTGGATGTCGTTGATCGCGGTTTCCTGCCGCTTGATGTGGTCGGTTTCCTTGCGACGGCGGCTGCGGCTTTCGCGCAGGCAGTCTTCGACCGCGAACTTCTTGTAGCAGGCCGCGCGCTCCTTCGCGTAGCGCGACTCGATGGCCTCGCGCTCGGTGGCCAGGCGGGTGCGTTCGGCTTCGAGGTCGGCGCTGCCCGCCGCCGCATTGGACTGAGCCCACAGCGGCAGGCTGGCCAAGGCCAGGAACAGGGCAAGAGCGGTTTTTTTCATGTGAGTCGGGTGTCGACGATGCGGCGTTCCAGGGCGAGGAATTCGCTCGACTGCATTTCGGTGAGCCGGGACACCGTGCGCGGAAACTCGTGCGCCAGCGGGCCCTCCGTGTACAACGCCTCGGGCGGCACCTCGGCCGACATGATGAGCTTGCAGCGCCGGTCGTACAAGACGTCGACCAGCCAGGTGAAACGGCGTGCTTCCGAAGCCATGCGCACGGGCATGTGCGGCACGTCGGACAGCAGCACGGTGTGGAACTGGCTCGCGATCTCCAGGTAGTCGTTCTGCGAGCGCGGCCCGCCGCACAGGGTCTTGAAGTCGAACCACACCACGCCGCCGGCCTTGCGCCGCGCGCGGATCTCGCGCTGCTCGATGTGCAGGATCGGGTTTTCGTCCGCCGTCTCGGCCAGCCTGTCGAAAGCGTGGCGCATTTCCTTCTCGGCCGCCGCGTCGTTCGGCGTGAGGTACATGCGCAACTGCTCCAGCGTGCGGCGCCGGTAGTCGGTGCCGTTGTCCACGCTCAGCACTTCGAGCTTCTGGTTGAGCAGCGCAATGGCGGGCAGGATGCGGTCGCGGTGCAGGCCGCCGGGGTACAGGTCGTCGGGCTTGAAGTTCGAGGTGGTGACAAAGCCCACGCCGTTGTCGAACAGCGCCACGAGCAGCCGGTGCAGGATCATCGCGTCGGTGATGTCCGCGACATGGAACTCGTCGAAGCAGATCAGCTTGTAGCGCTTGGAGATGCGCAGGCCCAGCTCGTCGAGCGGGTTCACGGTGCCCTGCAGGTCGCGCAGCTCGCGGTGCACCTCGCGCATGAACTCGTGGAAGTGCAGGCGCGTCTTGCGCCGCAGCGGCACGGCGTTGAAGAACAGGTCCATCAGGAAGCTCTTGCCGCGCCCCACGCCGCCGTACATGTAGACGCCGCGCGGCAGTTCGGGCCGGTTGATGAGCTTCTTCAGCGCATTGGAGCGCCGCGCCTTGTACTCGCCCCACTCGGTGGCGCAGCGGTCGAGCGCCTCGACGGCCGCGAGCTGTGCGGGATCGCTCTTGAACCCGCGTGCCGCGAGTTCCGCTTCGTAAGCCTGTTTGACGCTCAAGGGATCGGATCGCTTCAAAAATGGAGAGCCCCGACCGCCCCGCGAGGGTCGATCGGGGCCGGGTTCGCTCAAGAACCGGGGATCAGAAGTTGAGCGTGCGCTTGTCCACGGCCAGGGCCGCTTCCTTGGTGGCTTCCGACAGCGACGGATGCGCATGGCAGATGCGCGCGATGTCTTCGGCGCTGGCCTTGAACTCCATCGCCACCACGGCTTCGGAGATCAGCTCGCTGGCCTGCGGGCCCACGATGTGCACGCCCAGGATCTCGTCCGTGGCGGCGTCGGCCAGGAACTTGACCATGCCGGTCGTGTCGCCCAGCGCGCGTGCGCGGCCGTTCGCCAGGAACGGGAAGGTGCCGGCCTTGTAGGCGCGGCCCGCGGCCTTGAGCTGTTGCTCGGTCTGGCCGACCCATGCGATCTCGGGGCTGGTGTAGATCACCCACGGCACGGTATTGAAGTTCACGTGGCCATGCTGGCCCGCGATGCGCTCCGCCACCGCCACGCCTTCTTCCTCGGCCTTGTGCGCCAGCATCGGGCCGCGCACCACGTCGCCGATGGCCCACACGTTGGGCAGGCTGGTCTTGCAGTCGTCGTCCACGGCGATGGCGCCGCGTTCGTCGAGCTTCAGGCCCACGGCTTCGGCGTTCAGGCCGATGGTGTTGGGCACGCGGCCGATCGAGACGATCAGCTTGTCGACTTCCAGCGTCTGGGCTTCGCCCTTGGCGTTGGTCCAGGCAACGCTCACGCCCTTCTTCGACGACTTGATCTCGCCGACCTTGACGCCGAGTTCGATCTTGAGCTTCTGCTTGTCGAAGGCCTTCTTGGCTTCCTTGGCGATCTGCTCGTCCACGGCGCCCAGGAAAGTCGGCAGCGCTTCGAGCACCGTGACTTCGGCACCGAGGCGGCGCCACACCGAGCCCATTTCGAGGCCGATGACGCCCGAGCCGATCAGGCCCAGCTTCTTGGGCACCGCGCCGATGCGCAGCGCGCCGTCGTTCGAGAGGATGTTTTCCTCGTCGAACGGCGTGCCCGGCAGCGCGCGGGCGTTGGAGCCCGTGGCGACGATGATGTGCTTGCCGCTGATCGATTCTTCAGCAGCGCCTGCCACCTTGATCTCGTAGCCGGCGTCGTCCGCCTTCACGAACGAACCGCGGCCGTGGAAGAAGCTGATCTTGTTCTTCTTGAACAGGTACAGGATGCCGTCGTTGTTCTGCTTCACGACCTGGTCCTTGCGGGCCAGCATCTTGTCGATGTCCAGGCCAAGGCCTTCGACCTTGATGCCGTGGTCCGCAAAGTGGTGACCGGCCTGCTCGAAGTGCTCCGACGATTGCAGCAGCGCCTTCGAGGGGATGCAGCCGACGTTGGTGCAGGTGCCGCCCGGTGCGGGGCCGCCCTTGCCGTTCTTCCACTCGTCGATGCAGGCCACGTTGAAGCCGAGCTGCGCAGCGCGGATCGCCGCGATGTAGCCGCCAGGACCGCCGCCGATGACGACGACGTCGAATTGCTTGTTTGCCATCTGTGTCTTGCTCCCCGGATCAGATGTCGAACAACAGGCGCGACGGATCTTCCAGCGCTTCCTTCATGGCGACCAGGCCCAGCACGGCTTCGCGGCCGTCGATGATCCGGTGGTCGTAGCTCATGGCGAGGTAGTTCATCGGGCGAACGACGATCTGGCCGTTTTCGACCACGGCGCGGTCCTTGGTGGCGTGCACGCCGAGGATGGCCGACTGGGGCGGGTTGATGATCGGGGTCGAGAGCATCGAGCCGAAGGTGCCGCCGTTCGAGATGGAGAACGTGCCGCCGGTCATTTCTTCAATGCCCAGCTTGCCGTCTTGCGCCTTCTTGCCGTACTCGGCGATCTTCTTCTCGATGTCGGCGAAGCTCATCTGGTCGGCGTTGCGCAGGATGGGCACCACCAGGCCGCGCGGCGAGCCGACGGCGATGCCGATGTCGAAGTAGCCGTGGTACAGGATGTCGTTGCCGTCGACCGAGGCGTTGAGCACCGGGTACTTCTTCAGCGCGTGCACCGCGGCCTTCACGAAGAAGCTCATGAAGCCGAGCTTCACGCCGTGTTCCTTGGTGAACGCGTCCTGGAACTTCTTGCGCAGGTCCATGACCGGGGCCATGTTCACTTCGTTGAAGGTGGTCAGGATGGCGTTGGTCGACTGCGACTGGATCAGGCGCTCGGCAATGCGGGCGCGCAGGCGGCTCATCGGCACGCGCTGTTCCGGGCGCTCGCCCAGGTCAGGCGCGGCAGGCGCAGCCACCTGTTGCAGCGCAGGCTTGGCAGCCGGTGCGGCGATGGCGGCGGCGGGCTTGGCGCCGGCAGCCACTGCGCCGAGCACGTCGCCCTTGGTCACGCGGCCATCCTTGCCCGTGCCGGCCACGTCGCTGGTCTTCAGGTTGTTGTCGGCCAGCAGCTTGGCAGCGGCGGGCATGGCGACGTCGGACTTCGAACCACCGGTGGCGGCGGCTGCCGCTGCGGGTGCAACAGCGGCCGGTGCGGCGGCGGGTGCAGCTGCAGCAGCAGGCGCTGCGGCGGCGGCCTTGCCGTCGGTGTCGATCTTGGCGATCAGCTGCTCGGCCACCACGGTGGCGCCGTCGGGCTGAACGATCTCGACCAGCACGCCGGCCGAGGGGGCCGGCACTTCGAGCACGACCTTGTCGGTTTCGATCTCGATCAGGATTTCATCAACGGCGACGGCTTCGCCAGCCTTCTTCTTCCAGGTGAGCATGGTGGCCTCGGCCACGGATTCGGAAAGCTGGGGGACTTTGACTTCTACGATAGACATTTGGAGTGAGCTCCGATTTGTTCTTGAGGGTGTTCGTGTGAAAAGGGACGGCTCTTACTTGGTCAGCACGAATCCCTTGAGCTTGCCAAATGCGCCATCGACCAGCGCCTTCTGCTGTTCCTGGTGCAGGTGCGAGTAGCCGACCGCAGGCGATGCCGAGGCGGCACGGCCGGAGTAGCCGAGCTTCTGGCCTTCCAGCATGTTTTCGTGGATGTAGTGCTGCACGAAGAACCAGGCGCCCTGGTTCTGCGGCTCGTCCTGGCACCAGACGATGTCCACGAGGTTGGGGTACTTCTTGACCTCGGCGGCGAAGGCCTTGTGCGGGAACGGGTAGAGCTGCTCGACGCGGATGATCGCCACGTCGTCGTTGCCCTGCTCTTCGCGCTTCTTGGCCAGGTCGTAGTAGACCTTGCCCGAGCAGGCGATCAGGCGCTTGACCTTCTCGGCCTTCAGGCCCTTGCTGTCGGGAATGACGGTCTGGAAGCTGCCCTTGGTGAACTCGGACAGCGGAGAGGTCGCGTCCTTGTTGCGCAGCAGCGACTTGGGCGTGAGGATGATCAGCGGCTTGCGCAGGTTGCGCACCATCTGGCGGCGCAGGATGTGGAAGATCTGGCTGGCCGTGGTGGGCTGCACCACCTGCATGTTGGTGTCAGCGCTCAGCTGCATGAAGCGCTCCAGGCGGGCCGAACTGTGCTCGGGGCCCTGGCCTTCATAGCCGTGCGGCAACATCATCGTGATGCCGTTGACACGGCCCCACTTGACTTCGCCCGAGGCGATGAACTGGTCGATCACCACCTGCGCGCCGTTCACGAAGTCGCCGAACTGGGCTTCCCAGATGACGAGCGTGTTGGGGTCGTTCGAGGCGTAGCCGTATTCGAAGGCCAGCACGGCCTCTTCGGACAGGATCGAGTCGATGACGACGAACGGGGCCTGGTTCTCGGCCACGTTCTGCAGCGGCGTGTAGGTGCCGGTGTCGAACTTCTCGCGGTTCTGGTCGTGCAGCACGGCGTGGCGGTGCGTGAACGTGCCGCGGCCCGAGTCTTCGCCCGACAGGCGCACCGGATAGCCGCTGGCCACCAGCGAGGCAAACGCCATGTGCTCGCCCATGCCCCAGTCGACGTTCACGTCTCCACGGCCCATGGCGGCACGGTCGTCCAGCACCTTCTTCACGAGCGGGTGCACGGTGAAGCCTTCGGGCGGCGTCGTGATCTTCTCGGCCAGACGCTTCCACTCGGCAGAGGGAATGGCGGTGTCGCCGGCGTCGGTCCACTTCTTGTTGAGGTACGGGCTCCAGTCGACGGCGTACTTGCTCTTGAAGTTGGTGAGCACGGGGTCGATGGTGTTCTTGCCTTCGTCGAAGGCGGCGCGCTGCGCCTTGACCATGTCGTCGCCAAGCGCGTCGCCCAGGCCTTGCGCGGCCAGCTTGTCGGCGTACAGCTTGCGCGTGCCGGGGTGGGCCGCGATCTTCTTGTACATCAGCGGCTGGGTGAGCGAGGGCGTGTCCTGCTCGTTGTGGCCCAGCTTGCGGAAGCAGACGATGTCGACGACCACGTCCTTCTGGAATTCCATGCGGAAATCAAGAGCGAACTGGGTGGCGAGCACCACGGCTTCGGGATCGTCGCCGTTCACGTGCAGCACGGGTGCCTCGATCATCTTGACGATGTCCGAGCAGTACAGCGTCGAGCGGCTGTCGCGCGGGTCGCTGGTGGTGAAGCCGATCTGGTTGTTGATGACGATGTGCACCGTGCCGCCGGTGGAGTAACCACGGGTTTCGGCCAGCGCCAGCGTTTCCATCACGACGCCCTGGCCTGCGAAGGCGGCGTCGCCGTGAACGATCACGGGCAGCACCTGCTTGCCCAGCGGATCGCCACGGCGGTCCATGCGGGCGCGCACCGAGCCTTCGACCACGGGGTTCACGATTTCCAGGTGCGAGGGGTTGAACGCCAGGCTCAGGTGCACCGGGCCGCCGGGGGTGGTCACGTCCGAGCTGAAGCCCTGGTGGTACTTGACGTCGCCGCTGGGCAGGTCTTCGGGAGCGGTGTGGTCGAACTCGGCGAACAGGTCGGCGGGCATCTTGCCCAGCGAGTTCACGAGCACGTTCAGGCGGCCGCGGTGGGCCATGCCGATCACGATTTCCTGCACGCCCTTGGCGCCGGCCTGGTTGATCAGTTCGTCCATCGAGACGATGAAGCTTTCGCCGCCTTCGAGCGAGAAGCGCTTCTGGCCGACGTACTTGGTGTGCAGGAAGCGCTCGAGGCCTTCGGCGGCGGTCAGGCGGTTGAGCACGTGCT
This sequence comes from Variovorax sp. Root473, assembly GCF_001426505.1. GTDB lineage: Bacteria > Pseudomonadota > Gammaproteobacteria > Burkholderiales > Burkholderiaceae_C > Variovorax. Next base: position 1,012,697 of record NZ_LMEV01000017.1, on the reverse strand, counting down.
TCTTCTGCTCGGCGCTGAGCTTCGGATTGGTGCGCGCGCTTTCGAGCTTCTGCTGCCACCAGCGCTTGTGGTTCTGGTCGGTGGTGTACATGTACTCGGCACCCATCGTGCCGCAGTACGTTTCACGCAGGGCATTGAGCAGGTCGCGCAGCGACATGGTCTCTTTGCCGAAGAAGGTGTTGCTGGTGTTGAACACCGTCTCGAGGTCGGCGTCGGTGAAGCCGTAGAACGAGGGCTCGAGTTCCGGGATGGCGGGACGCTCGGCGCGCTTGAGCGGATCGAGGTCGGCCCAGCGGGCACCGACGTTGCGGTAGGCAGCGATCAGCTGCTGGACGGCGGTGCGCTTGCGGCCGAGTTCGGAGTCGGCGCCGCTGGCCTGCACCACACGGGTCGTGCCCTGCTTGGCCAGTTCGGCAAAGGCGTTGATGACCGGCAGGTGGGGGACGTCGCGGGCGCTGGTGCCGTCAGCGGCGGGAACGTTCTGCAGGGCGTCGAAGTACGTGCGCCAGTTGTCAGGAACGCTGCCGGGGTTGGAAAGGTAGTTTTCGTACATCTCCTCGACATAGGGCGCGTTGCCGCCGAAGAGGTAGGTGTTGCCTTGATAGGCGGTGTACGCCGTGGGCGTAGAGGAATCGCTCATGATCCGCTGACCTTCGCTTCCCTGGAGGAAGCACGAGTTGGTTAAGAAACCTTCCGCGACACGGCTGGACCGATTGGCGGATGCGACTGTGGCTGGGGAAGGGCCTGAGTACCTTGGCATTGTGCCACGTCAACCATATGACGGCTGAAGGCTGTGACACAAGGCCCGCAACCCTGCCCCGATTCGGCCCTCGGTCAGGTGGCGGACAGCAACTGCCTGATCTGCTGCAGCGTGGCCGGATCGTCGATGGTGGTCAGGTCGCCCGGGTCGCGCTGCTCGCACACCGCCTGGATGGCGCGGCGCAGCAGCTTGCCGCTGCGGGTCTTGGGCAGGCCGCTCACGAAGCGCACGCGCGCGGGCCGCGCCAGGGCGCCGAGCTGGTCGGCCACGACCTTCATGATCTCGCCTTCGAGCTTGAGCGCCGCGTCGACGTCGGTCACGGCCAGGCCGTCTTTCGGCACGACGAAGGCCATCGCCACCTGCCCCTTGAGCGTGTCGGCCACGCCGACCACCGCCACCTCGGCCACGTTGGCGTGGCCCGAGATGCTCTCCTCGATCTCGCGCGTGCCCAGCCGGTGGCCGGCGACGTTGATCACGTCGTCGGTGCGGCCCAGGATGTAGAAATAGCCATCGGCATCGCGGATGCCCCAGTCGAAGGTCGAATAGACCATCTTGCCCGGCACGCTCTTCCAGTAAGTGTTGACGAAGCGCGCGTCATCCTTCCACACGGTCTGCATGAAGCCCGGCGGGGTCGGGCCCTCGACCACGACCACGCCCTTCTCGTTGGCGCCGGTGAGTTCCTCGCCGGTCGACTCGTGCAGGATCTTGATGCGGTAGCCGTACATCGGCACGCCGGGGCTTCCGAACTTGCTCGGCTTGGCTTCCACACCGTTGGCGATCGTGATCATCGGCCAGCCCGATTCGGTCTGCCAGTAGTTGTCGATGATCGGCACGCCCAGGCCGTCGCTGATCCAGCGCGCGGTCGGTTCGTCCAGCGGTTCGCCGGCCAGGAACAGCGCGCGCAGGGTCGACAGGTCGTATTTCTTGAGCAGCGCCGGGTCCTGCTTCTTGAGCACGCGCACGGCGGTGGGCGCGCTGAACATCACCGTCACCTTGTACTTCTCGACCAGGCGCCACCAGATGCCGCCGTCGGGCTGCTGGTCGAGGCCCTGCGTCGGCAGGCCCTCGTACATGATCGTTGCCATGCCCGCAATGAGCGGACCGTAGACGATGTAGCTGTGGCCCACCACCCAGCCGATGTCGCTGGTCGAGAAGTAGGTTTCGCCGGGCCGGCCATCGAAGATGTGCTTCATGCTCGCGGCCAGCGCCACGGCGTAGCCGCCCACGTCGCGCTGCACGCCCTTGGGCTTGCCGGTGGTGCCGCTCGTGTAGATCGTGTAGCTGATGTCCGTCGAGGCCAGCCAGGTGCAGGGCACGTGCGCATCGAGGTGCTTGTGCCTCAGTTCATCCGCCAGATGATCTCGGCCTGCGACCAGGTCCATTGGCGCCAGGCCACGGTCGGTCAGCAGCACCGCCTCGGGTTTGTGCTTCGACAGTCGGATGGCTTCGTCGAGCAGCGGCTTGTACGCGATGACCTTGCCGCCGCGCGACCCCGCATCGGCGCTCACCACCACCTTGGGTTCGGCGTCCTCGATGCGCGTGGCCAGCGAACCACTCGCGAAACCGCCGAACACCACGCAGTGGATGGCGCCGATGCGCGCGCAGGCCAGCATCGCGAAGGCCGCCTCGGGAATCATCGGCATGTAGATGAGCACGCGGTCGCCCCTGCCCACGCCCAGCTCGACAAGGCTGGCGGCAGTGCGCTGCACCTCGGCGTGCAGCTCGGTGAAGCTGTAGCTTTTTTCGACGCCGGTTTCGGTCGACACGAAGATCAGCGCCGGCTGGTCGCCGCGATCGGCCAGGTGCCGGTCGACGGCGTTGTGGCACAGGTTGGTGGTGCCGCCGACGAACCAGCGCGCGAACGGCGGCTGGCTGGCGTCGAGGATCTGCTGCGCGGGCGCGTGCCAGTCGATCAGCTTGCTCTGCTCGGCCCAGAAGGCCTCGGGCGCTTCGACGGACTGGCGGTAGAACTCTTCATAGCGGCTCATCGGATCTGTCTCCTGATTATGGGTTCCGCTCCGGACTCGACGCCGAAACTGAATTCATAATTATGGGAACCGATCTTGCAGGAAGCTGACAGCCGCGGCAATCCGGGCGGGGCCCCGATTGCCGGGCCGCCGTTCAATACGAATTCAGGGAATCAGCGAATCAGCGCCTGCATGTCGCGGAACGCCGGATGCTCGGCGGTGCGCAGCCACTCGAAGCCGACCATCTCGGTGGTCACGAGTTCGGCGCCCGCGCCGGCCAGGCGGTCGAAGGCCGCGTCGCGGTTGCGCTCGGTGCGCGAGCTGCAGGCGTCGGTGACGACCCACACATCGAACTCGTCCTCGAGCAGGTCGAGTGCGGTCTGCAGCAGGCAGACATGCGCTTCGCAGCCGGCGATCACGATGGTGTTGCGCTCTTCAGTCTCGGCCGGGGGCTTCTGCAGGTGCTTGGGCAGGCTGCGGGCGTTGCCCTGCGGCACCGCCTTCGCGGGCGGACGCAGCCATTCGCCGAGCCCCTCTTCCACGCCGCTGAAATGCATCTTGGCCAGCGTCTTGCGGCAGAAGGCGCGGATCTCGGGCAGGTTTTCGCCCAGCTTCGAGGGGTTCTGCTCGGTGCCCCAGACCGGCACGTCGACCCACTGCGCCATCTGCCCCAGGCGGGCTGCATTGCGCGCCGCCGCTTCGCCTTCGAAGATCGCCGGCATCAGCCGCGCCTGGTAATCGACCAGGACGAGTTGGGATTGCGTGGCGTCGAGCAGCATGGATTTCTTCTTTCAGGTATCGGTTGAACTGGGCTGAACCGTACCACTGAAAAGAACGGGTTTCACTGGGCCTTCCGCTGGCGCTGTGGGGTCGATCGCTGCACCAGCTGCGCGAGGTAGGTCTTGAACAGCGCATCCGCCGACTGCCTGAACATGCGGATGCGACCCGTGTGCTGCATCAGCAGCAGGCCGACGCCGTGCGCGAACAGCGCCGTGTTCTCCTGCTGCGCGAGGTCGGCATCGAGGCCCAACGCCAGCAGCGCCTCTTCGCAGGGACGCAGGGCGTCGTAGAGGCGGTCGTTCAGTTCGTGGTCGAGCGCGTGCGTGAGCCCCCGGGGCCGCATGCCGTGCACCAGATAGAAGCCGAGGTCGAGGTCGCGCGGGTTCGCCGCGTAGAAATCGAACCAGGCCTGGGCCTTGGCGGCCAGGGTCTGGTCGGGCCGGCGCTCGGACACCGCCACCTCGGCCACCGCGGCCTGCAGGCGCAGCAGCGACTCGTCGAGCAAGGCCGCGTAGATCGCCTCCTTGCTCTCGAAGTACGAATAGATGGCGCCCGGCGTGTAGCCGGCCTTCTTCGCGATTTCGCGGATGCTCGCGCCCTCGATGCCGGCCTCGGCGAACACCGTTCGGGCGGCGTCGAGCACCAGGGCGCGGCGCGCGTCGGTGAGGGTCTGGCGGCGTTGGAGCTTGGCGTGCATGGGCGGGACTATAGCCCTCGATCTGGTCGCCGATCATTTTTTCAAACGTTGATCTAAAAATTGAACAGTGTTTAAATCTTCGCGCCAACAGTCCCAAAATCCCCACGAGCCCACCCGGAGACAACACGCATGAATGCCCCGCCTTCCGACGCCCTCCTCATGTCCGGCGCCGACTACCGTGAATCGCTGCGCCGCTACACGCCCACCGTGTTCGTCGACGGCCGCCGCGTCGCCAGCGTGGCCGACGAGCCCGCCTTCCAGCCCGGCATCAATGCCATCGCCCTCACCTACGACCACGCGCTGAAGTCCGAGTACGCGCCGCTCATGACCGCCGTGCAGCACACCAGCGGCAAGCGCGTGAACCGCCTTTCGCACATCAACACCAGTTCGGGCGACCTGCTGAACAAGCTCGAGGCCGTGCGGCTGGTCTGCCAGGAAACCGGCTGCGCCCAGCGCTACCTGACGCACGACGCGCTCAACGCCATCGCCCAGGTGTCGGCGCGCATCGACGACGCGCGCGGCAGCACCGAGCACACGGCCCGCTTCCGCGAGTACCTGCACCGCATCCAGGACCAGGACCTGACGCTGGGCGTCGCCATGACCGACGCCAAGGGCGACCGCAGCCGCCGGCCGCACGAGCAAGCGAACGCGGACAGCTACCTGCACGTGGTCGAGCGCAACGCGCGCGGCATCGTGATCTCGGGCACCAAGGCCATCGTGACCGGCGCGCCGTATGTGCATGAGCTGCTGGTCATGCCCTGCCGCAACATGGGCCGCGAAGACGCCGACTTCGCCGTCTGCTGCGCCGTGCCGCTCGATGCACCCGGCCTCACCATCGTCGCGCGGCCGGCCGGGCGGCCCGGCGAAAAGCTCGAGCACGGCGATGCGCTCTTCAGCCGCAAGTACGGCCAGAGCACCGGCGTGTGCGTGTTCGAGCGCGTGTTCGTGCCCTGGGAGCGCGTGTTCTATGCGGGTGAATGGGAGCACTCGGGCCACCTGACCTACAGCTACGCCACGCACCACCGCCACAGCTGCATCGCGGCGCGCGCCGGCTTCGGCGACCTGCTGATTGGTGCCGGCGCGCTGATGTGCGAGGCCAACGGCTTCGACCCCGGCAAGGAGAGCCACCTGCGCGAGCAGATGGTCGAGCTCATCACCATCACCGAGGGCTTCTTTGCCTGCGGCGTGGCGGCCAGCGTCTACGGCAAGGCCGACGACCATTGCGAGGTCTTCATGCCCGATCCGGTGTTCAGCAACATCGGCAAGCTGCTGCTGGCCACGAAGATCTACGACATGCACCGCATCGCCCACTACGTGAGCGGCGGCCTGATCGTCACCCTGCCCGGCCCCGACGAAGACCACAACCCCGAGACCGCGGCGCGGCTGTCCGACGTGCTGCGCGCCAACCCCGCCATTCCCTACGAGCAGCGCATCGAGACGGCCCGCTTCATCGAAGACCTCACGGCCGGCTACCAGGGCGGCTGGTACAGCGTGATCAGCCTGCACGGCGGCGGCTCACCGGCCGCCATGAAGCAGGAGATCTGGCGCAACTACCCGGTCGGCTCAAAGGTCGAGCTGGTCGAGCGGCTGCTCGAGCGTGGCATTGCGGCCGACGGCACGCCGGCCGCCGCGCCGCACGACCCGCGCCGCGCCATCACGAAGAACCGCCAGCCCGGCAAGTGCTGCGACACCGGCTGTACCGTGCCAGGACAACCCGTGATGGTCGACCTGCCGATCCCGACCCTCGCTCGCCCAGGCGCCTAGACTCACGCAGATGCAGACCGTGCCATTCCTGCGCCGCCATTTCGCTCTGCTTTCTGGCGGCGCCGCGCTGCTGCTGCTCGCCAGTTGCGGCGGATTGCGCGCGGCTGACGCGCCCCTGGCCACCACGCTGGAAAAAAGCAGCTGCAGCCGCAGCGCCGACACACTCATCGTGCTGCTGCCCGGCGCGTACTCGGCACCCGAGGAGTTCGTGCGCGAAGGCTTCATCGACGCACTGAACGAGAACCGGCTCGCGGTCGACACCTTGCGCGTCGATGCGCACATGGGCTACTACCGCAACAAGACCATCCTTGAGCGACTGGAACGGGAGGTGATCGCGCCGGCGCGCCGCCAGGGCTACAAGGCGATCTGGATCGCGGGCATCTCGGTCGGCGGTTTCGGCGGGCTGCTGTACGCACAGACGCACCCCGGCGACCTTGCCGGCCTGGTCGTGCTGGCGCCTTATCTGGGCGAACGCGTGCTGAGCCAGGACATCGCCAACGCTGGCGGCCTGTCGCGCTGGCGCGGACCGCTCGACGCGCCGCCGGGCAGCGACCCGCGCACGCCCAGCGACACGCAGCTGTGGCAATGGCTGCGCGGCTACGTCGGCCACACCCGCACGTTCGGCGACCGGCCGCCGCTGTACCTGGGCTACGCCCTCGACGACCGCTTCGCCTTCAGCCACCGACTGCTGGCCGGAGCGCTGCCGGCGGAGCGCGTGGTCACGACCGACGGCGGGCACGACTGGCCCGAATGGCGGCAGCTCTGGCGCCGCCTGCTGCCGACGCTCCCGCTGCCGGGCTGCCCCGGCTGATCTGTCAATTTGGCCGCAGGCGCAGCAGCTTGCCGTCGGACTCGTCGGTGAGCACGTAGAGCAGGCCGTCCGGCCCCTGCTTCACGTCGCGGATGCGGGCCCGGCCGTCGGCCAGCAACTTGTGCTCGGCAACGACCTTGTCGTCCTTCAGCTCGATGCGGTCCAGATAGCCGAACTTCAGCGAACCCACGAAGAGATTGCCCTTCCAGGCCGCGCCGTAGCGGTCGCTGGTCAGGAAGGCCATGCCCGAGGGCGCGATCGACGGCACCCAGTAGTGCAGCGGCTGTTCCATGCCGTCCTTGCGGGTGATGCCCTCGCCGATCTTGCCGCCGCCGTAGTTCTCGCCATAGGTGATCACCGGCCAGCCATGGTTGACGCCGGCGCGCGGGATGTTGATCTCGTCGCCGCCCTGCGGGCCGTGCTCCGTCATCCAGAAGCGGCCGTCGGGGGCGAGCGCCGCGCCCTGGCTGTTGCGATGGCCGTAGCTCCATATCTCGGGCAACGCGCCCGCCTTGCCGACGAAGGGGTTGTCTTTTGGCACGCTGCCGTCCTTGGCGATGCGCACCACCTTGCCGTGGTGGTTGTCGAGGGTCTGCGCGTCATCCTTGCGGCTGAAGCGGTCGCCGAGCGTGAGGAAGAGGTGGCCGTCGCGGGCCTCGACGATGCGGCAGCCGAAGTGTGCGCGGCTCGCGACCTTGGGCTTCTGGCTGAAGATGACCTTCAGCGCCTCCAGCTTCGTGCCGTCGGCCGACAGGCGTGCGCGCGCGAGGGCGGTGCTGTTGGCCGAGCCGCCGGCCGCCTCGGGTTCCGAATAGCAGAAGTACAGCGTGCGGTTCTGCGCGAAGCCGGCGTCGGCCAGCACGTCGAGCAGCCCGCCCTGCCCGCCCGCCGCGACGGGCGGCAGGCCCTGGATCGGCGCGCCCACCTTGCCGTCCGCCGCCACCAGCCGCAGGCGCCCCGGCTTTTCGGTGACCACGAAACGGCCCTCCGGCAGGAAGGCGACGCCCCAGGGGTTCTCAAGACCGGACGCGACGGTTTCGGTTCGCACCTGCGCCATGGCCGCGCCTGCGAGGCCACAACCCACGAGCACCACCAGGCTTCCGAGGGAGCGAAGAAAGGAGCCATTTCGCAAGTTCATGAAGATTTCCTGAATTTGAGGACGTCTTGGCAACCAATGGAATGCACATGTCGACTTTTGAGACTTCAAAGTCATGTCAGCCGAGGTGTTTACATTCGAATCCTTATGCCGCATAAACGTTCACCGTTACATTTTTTCTTCCGCCGGATCGAAAAAACACATGTAAATCAATGGTTTATGCCAGCATTCAACAATTCAGATTAAATTGACATAACTGCGCGTCATCAATATCCTACGCGCCATGCGTTTTTTCGTCCTACCCGTATCCCTCCTGTTCGCCGTGGCCGTCCACGCCGCCCCCCCTACACAGGATCGATCGGATGAAATGGAGCGAATCCTTGCCGAACGCGGCCTGGTCGGCCAGTTCCATCAGGTTCGCCAGACCGTCGCAGAGCGCACGTCCGACCTCGTCGTGACCGCCATCGGCTTCCTGGGTGTTCCTTACCGCCGTGGCGGCAACACCGCCGAATCCGGCTTCGACTGCAGCGGCTTCGTCCGCGCCATGTACAACCAGACGGTGGGCCACGTGCTTCCGCGCCGCGCCGAAGAACAGGCCGCCGCCACCGAGAAGATCGACCGCAGCCAGCTCAAGCCCGGCGACCTCGTGTTCTTCAACACCATGCGCCGCACCTTCAGCCACGTCGGCATCTACGTCGGCGAAGGCAAGTTCATCCACTCGCCCCGCTCCGGCGCCCAGGTCCGCGTCGAAGACATGAACGGCAGCTACTGGCAACGTCGTTTCGATGGCGCCCGCCGCGTGCTCACCGGTCAGCGTGATGAAGTCAAGGCTGCGGCCATGGCCAACGCCAGCGACTGATTCGATCTCCGCATCCAGAACGAAAAAAATCCCGCCGCGGCGGGATTTTTTGTGGGCGCTCGAGAGGCGCCGTAGCGCCTCTCGATCAGGCCGCCTTCTTCGCCGGCGGCAGGTCCGTGCAGGTGCCGTGCGCCACTTCCGCCGCCATGCCGATGCTCTCGCCCAGCGTCGGGTGCGGGTGGATGGTCTTGCCGATGTCGATCTCGTCCGCGCCCATTTCGATGGCCAGCGCGATCTCGCCGATCATGTCGCCGGCATGCGTGCCGACGATGCCGCCACCCAGGATGCGGTGCGTCTCGGCGTCGAACAGCAGCTTGGTGAAGCCTTCGTCGCGGCCGTTGGCAATGGCGCGGCCCGAAGCGGTCCACGGGAAATGACCCTTCTTGACCTTGATGCCTTCGGCCTTGGCCTGGTCTTCGGTGAGGCCAACCCATGCCACTTCGGGGTCGGTGTAGGCCACGCTGGGGATCACGCGGGCGTTGAAGGCGGCGCTGGACAGCTCCTTGTCGCCCTTCTGTTCGCCGGCGATCACTTCGGCCGCCACATGCGCCTCATGCACCGCCTTGTGCGCCAGCATGGGCTGGCCCACGATGTCGCCGATGGCGAAGATGTGCGGCACGTTGGTGCGCATCTGGATGTCGACGTTGATGAAGCCGCGGTCGCTCACCGTGATGCCGGCCTTCTCGGCACCGATCTTCTTGCCGTTCGGGCTGCGGCCCACGGCCTGCAGCACGAGGTCGTACACCTGCGGTTCCTTCGGGGCGTTCTCGCCTTCGAACGTGACCTTGATGCCTTCCTTCGTGGCTTCGGCACCGACCGTCTTGGTCTTCAACATGATGTTGTCGAAGCGCGGCGCGTTCATCTTCTGCCAGACCTTCACCAGGTCGCGGTCGGCGCCCTGCATGAGGCCATCGAGCATCTCGACCACATCGAGGCGCGCGCCCAGCGTCGAGTACACGGTGCCCATCTCGAGGCCGATGATGCCGCCGCCGAGCACCAGCATGCGCTTGGGGTCGGTGCCCATCTCGAGCGCGCCGGTCGAGTCGACCACGCGCGGGTCCTTCGGCATGAAGGGCAGGCTCACCGACTGCGAGCCGGCCGCGATGATCGCGTTGCGGAACTTGACAGTCTGCTTCTTGCCGGTGGTGTCCCAGCTGGTGCCCGAGGTCTCTTCGACTTCCAGGTGGTACGGGTCGATGAAGTTGCCGACGCCGCGCAGCACCGTCACCTTGCGCATCTTGGCCATGGCCGTGAGGCCGCCGGTGAGCTTGCCCACCACCTTGTTCTTGTGGCCGAGCAGCTTGGCGCGATCGACCGTGGGCGCGGCGAAGCTCACGCCCAGGTCGGCGAAGTGCTTCACCTCGTCCATGACCGAAGCGACGTGCAGCAGCGCCTTCGACGGAATGCAGCCGACGTTCAGGCACACGCCGCCGAGCGTGGCGTAGCGTTCGATCAGCACGACCTTCAGGCCGAGGTCGGCCGCGCGGAAGGCGGCCGAGTAGCCGCCGGGGCCGGCGCCGAGCACGACCACGTCGCATTCGACATCGACCTTGCCGCCGTAGCTGGATGCCGCCGCGGGCGCCACAGCGGCCGGAGCCGGCGCAGCCGCCTTGGGCGCGGGCGCAACAGCCGCAGGTGCGGGCGCTGCGGCAGCGGGCGCAGGCGCGGCGGCGCCGTCGACTTCGAGCGTCAGCACGACCGAACCTTGCTTGACCTTGTCGCCGACCTTGACCGCCAGCGACTTCACCACGCCGGCGGCCGACGAGGGAATCTCCATCGAAGCCTTGTCCGATTCGACCGTGATGAGCGACTGCTCGGCCTTGACCGTGTCGCCAACGTTGACCAGCACCTCGATCACCGCGACTTCGTCGAAGTCGCCGATGTCCGGCACCTTGATGTGTTGTTCGCTCATTTGGACACTTTCAGTTTGAGTGTGAGAACGTCGGCCGGCAGGGCCGAATTGCGATCGAATTCGCAGGCGGCGGCGATGCCCGCCTGCGCCACGTCGCGCGCGCTGCGCGACTTGTTGTCATAGGCCGCGTGCATGGCGCCGAGCGCAAAGCTGCGTCCCGAGCCGATGGCCCAGAATTGCTTGAACTCGAACACCTCGCGGTAGCTGTAGATGCCGTAGATGCCGCCGGGGTTGGCCAGCAGCATCGTGAACTGGCTCGACTCGTAGGGCTCGTGCTCGTCTTCCTTGGTCTGCATGAAGAACGAGTCCTTGAGCACCGGATGCAGCATCGTGAAGGTGCGGAAGACCTCGTGCTTGCTGCCGAACAACAGCTTCTCGCGGTCCTGCGCGGCCAGCGCGTGCTGCAGCGCCAGGAAGTGCGCCGCGGCGCCCGCCACTGCGAACAGGCTCTGGCCCGTCGCGTCCTCGACGGTGAAGATCTTCTGGTTCGCTTCGGCGTTGTGCGACATGCGCGTGTCGCCGAAGGTCACCAGTGAATCGGCCGCCATCGTGACCTGGCCGCCTTTGCGGACGGCCACTACGGTGGTCATAGCAGGATTCGACGGTAGTCCGCGAGCACCTGGCCCAGGTAGGCGTTGAAACGCGCAGCCAGGGCGCCGTCGATCACGCGGTGGTCGTACGACAGCGACAGCGGCAGCGTGAGACGCGGCACGAACTGCTTGCCGTCCCACACCGGCTTCATCTGGCCCTTGGAAAGGCCGAGGATGGCCACTTCGGGGGCGTTGATGATGGGCGTGAAGTGCGTGCCGCCGATGCCGCCGAGCGAGCTGATCGAGAAGCAGCCGCCCTGCATGTCGGCCGAGCCGAGCTTGCCGTCGCGCGCCTTCTTGGCGAGTTCGCCCATCTCGGCGCTGATCTGCAGGATGCCCTTCTTGTCGGCGTCTTTCAGCACCGGCACCACGAGACCGTTGGGCGTGTCGGCCGCGAAGCCGATGTTGTAGTACTGCTTGTAGACGAGCTGGTCGCCATCCAGGCTGGTGTTGAAGTCGGGGAACTTCTTCAGCGCCGCGACCACCGCCTTGATCACGAAGGCCAGCATCGTGACCTTGATGCCCGACTTCTCGTTCTCCTTGTTGGTGGAGACGCGGAAAGCCTCGAGCTCGGTGATGTCGGCTTCGTCGTTGTTGGTGACGTGCGGGATCATCACCCAGTTGCGGTGCAGGTTCGCGCCGCTGAGCTTCTTGATGCGCGACAGGTCCTTGCGCTCGACGGTGCCGAACTTCGTGAAGTCGACCTTCGGCCACGGGATGAGACCCAGCGCCGCGCCGTCGCCACCGCCGGCCGGCGCCTTGGCCGCCGAGGCCTTCGTGCTGGCCTGGCCACTCATCACGGCCTTGGTGAAGTTCTGGACGTCGTCCTGCGTGATGCGGCCCTTGAGGCCGGAGCCCTTGACCTCCTCGAGCGGCACGCCGAGTTCGCGTGCGAACTTGCGCACCGAGGGCGAGGCGTGGGGCAGGCTGCCGGTGGGAGCCGACGTCGGCTGGTGGGCCGGGGCAGCCGTTGCCGGTGCGGCGGCAGCTGGTGCCGGTGCGCTGGCGGTTGCGGCGGCGGGCGCAGCAGCGGCAGCCTGTGTCGGTGCGGGCGCCGGTGCGGCAGCACCTGCGGCGCCTTCGAGCACCGCGATCAGGTCGCCGATGTTGACGGTGTCGCCGACCTTGACCTTGAGCTCCTTCAGCACGCCGGCGCCCGACGACGGGATTTCCATCGAAGCCTTGTCCGACTCCACCGTGATCAGCGACTGCTCGGCGGCGATGGTGTCACCCACCTTCACCAGCAGTTCGATGACCGCGACGTCCTTGAAGTCGCCGATGTCCGGCACCTTGATTTCGACCGGGCCCGAGGCTGCCGGTGCGGCTGCGGGTGCAGCAGCCACCGGTGCAGGCGCTACGGCAGCGGGCGCCGCGGCAGCAGGCGCAGCGGCCGGCGCCGGAGCAGCGGCAGCCGCGCCCTCGGCCTCGACCACCAGCACCACCGAGCCTTCCTTGACCTTGTCGCCCACGGCGACCTTCACTTCCTTGACCACACCGGCCGTGGACGACGGGATTTCCATCGACGCCTTGTCCGATTCGACCGTGATGAGCGACTGTTCGGCCTTGACCGTGTCACCCACCTTCACGAGCACCTCGATCACCGCGACTTCATCGAAATCGCCGATGTCCGGCACCTTCACTTCCACTGCTGCCATATCGTTGTCTCCCGCCGCGAGGCGCCGTTCGTTCGTTGGTTGTTGATGTTCAAGCGTAGAGCGGGTTGACCTTGTCGACATTGATGCCGTACTTCTTGATCGCTTCCACCACCTTGGCCACCGGCACGGTGCCATCTTCGCTCAGTGCCTTGAGCGCAGCGACCACGATGTAGTGACGATTGATTTCAAAGTGCTCGCGCAGCTTGGCGCGGAAGTCGCTGCGTCCGAAACCGTCGGTACCCAGCACCTTGTAGTTGCGGCCCTTCGGCACGAACGGACGGATCTGCTCGGCGTAGGCCTTCATGTAGTCGGTCGACGCGACCACCGGGCCGGTGGTGGCACCGAGCTGCTCGGCCACGAAGGGCACGCGCGGCGTCTGGTCGGGGTGCAGCAGGTTCCAGCGGTCGGCGTCCTGGCCGTCGCGGGTCAGCTCGTTGAAGCTCGGGCAGCTCCACACCGAAGCCGACACGCCCCACTCTTTCTCGAGCAGTTCCTGCGCGGCAAAGCTCTCGCGCAGGATGGTGCCGCTGCCCAGCAGTTGCACGGTCGGCGCTTCCTTGGCGCCCTTCGCGGGCTTGACCACCGGCCCCTGCTTGGACAGGTACATGCCCTTGATGATCTGCTCTTCGGTGCCGGGCTGCAGGCCGGGCATCGCGTAGTTCTCGTTGAGCAGTGTCAGGTAGTAGTAGACGTTGTCCTGCTTCTCGACCATGCGCTTCAAGCCGTGGTGCAGGATCACGCCGACTTCGTGCGCGAAGGTCGGGTCGTAGCTCACGCAGTTCGGGATGGTGTTGGCCAGGATGTGGCTGTGACCGTCTTCGTGCTGCAGGCCTTCGCCGTTCAGCGTGGTGCGTCCCGAGGTGCCGCCCAGCAGGAAGCCGCGGGCCTGCATGTCGCCGGCCGCCCAGGCCAGGTCGCCGATGCGCTGGAAGCCGAACATCGAGTAGTACACGTAGAACGGCACCATGATGCGGTTGTTCGTGCTGTACGACGTGGCCGCTGCGATCCAGCTGGACATGCCGCCGGCCTCATTGATGCCTTCCTGCAGGATCTGGCCGGCCTTGTCTTCCTTGTAATACATGACCTGGTCTTTATCGACCGGGGTGTACTGCTGACCGTGCGGGTTGTAGATGCCGATCTGGCGGAACAGGCCTTCCATGCCGAAGGTGCGGGCCTCGTCCACCAGGATGGGCACGACGCGCGGGCCCAGGGCCTTGTCGCGCAGCAGCTGCGTGAGGAAGCGCACGTAGGCTTGCGTGGTCGAGATCTCGCGGCCTTCGGCCGTGGGCTCCATCACCGCCTTGAAGGTGTCGAGCGAGGGCACCGTGAAGCTCTCGTCGGCCTTGGTGCGGCGGTGCGGCAGGTAACCGCCGAGGGCCTTGCGGCGCTCGTGCAGGTAGCGCATTTCGGGCGTGTCGTCGGCCGGCTTGTAGAACGGCAGCTCGGCGATCTGGCTGTCGGGAATCGGGATGTTGAAGCGGTCGCGGAAGGCCTTGATGTCTTCGTCGCCGAGCTTCTTGGTCTGGTGGACCGTGTTCTTGCCTTCGCCGATTTTGCCCATGCCGAAGCCCTTGACGGTCTTGACGAGCAGCACCGTGGGCTGGCGCTTGTGGTTCTGGGCCGCGTGGAAGGCGGCGTACACCTTCTGCGAGTCGTGGCCGCCGCGCTGCAGGTTCCAGACCTCGTCGTCGGTCAGGTGCTCGACCATCTTCAGCGTGCGCGGGTCGCGGCCGAAGAAGTTCTTGCGCACGTAGGCGCCGTCGTTGGCCTTGAACGACTGGTAGTCGCCGTCGTTGCACTCCATCATGATCTTGCGCAGCGCGCCGTCATGGTCCTTCTCGAGCAGGGCGTCCCAGCCCTTGCCCCAGATCAGCTTGATGACGTTCCAGTTGGCGCCGCGGAACTCGCCTTCGAGCTCCTGGATGATCTTGCCGTTGCCGCGCACCGGGCCGTCCAGGCGCTGCAGGTTGCAGTTGATGACGAAGATCAGGTTGTCGAGGTTCTCGCGCGCGGCCAGGCCGATGGCGCCGAGCGATTCGACTTCGTCCATTTCGCCGTCGCCGCAGAACACCCAGACCTTGCGGTTTTCGGTGTTGGCGATGCCGCGGGCGTGCAGGTACTTCAGGAAGCGCGCCTGGTAGATCGCCATCAGCGGGCCCAGGCCCATCGACACCGTGGGGAACTGCCAGAACTCGGGCATCAGCTTCGGGTGCGGGTAGCTCGACAGGCCCTTGCCGTCCACTTCCTGGCGGAAGTTGAGCAGCTGGTCTTCGGAAAGGCGGCCTTCCAGGTAGGCGCGGGCGTAGATGCCGGGCGAGACGTGGCCCTGGATGTACAGCAGGTCGCCGCCGTGGTTTTCGCTCTCGGCGTGCCAGAAGTGGTTGAAGCCGGCGCCGAACATGCTGGCCAGCGAGGCAAAGGAGCCGATGTGGCCGCCCAGGTCACCGCCTTCGGGCGGGTGGATGCGGTTGGCCTTGACCACCATGGCCATGGCGTTCCAGCGCATGTAGGCGCGCAGGCGTTGTTCGATCTCGAGGTTGCCGGGGCTGCGGGCTTCCACGCCCGGCTCGATGGTGTTCACGTAGCCGGTGTTGGCCGAGAACGGCATGTCGACGCTGTTCTGACGCGCATGCTCGAGCAGTTGTTCGAGGAGGAAGTGCGCCCGCTTGGGCCCTTCGCTCTGGATGACGGAAGACAGCGCATCCATCCATTCGCGGGTTTCCTGGGCGTCCGCATCGTTTGCGGCCGAGCCGAACAGGTTCTCGGGATTTGCCGACATGCTTGTCTCTCCTTTTAGGGCTGTGGCTGTAATTTAGTGCGCTGGGCACCGAGCGCGCCGGAGTTTCGCATAGAAGTTTCCCTATTTCAAATAGTGCTTGTTGATTTCTTATTATGAAATATCAAGAGGCACGTCCGAGGCAGAGCCTCTTCGCCAGGAGGGGCCATCCCCTAAACTCCGCCCATGCCCCTTTCCTCCCCGCTCGCGGTCGCCCGCAGTGCCGTCAAAGCCTCGCCGCTGTCCTGGTGGCGCACGTGGTGGCGCAAGCAGACGCCCGTGCTGCAGGACGCCGTCGCGATGCTCGCGCCGATGGCGGCCGTGCTGCTGTTTCTGGCGGCCATCGTGTCGGCGTTCTGGTACCTGCGCTCCGAAGAAGTCGAGCGCGAGCAGGAGTCGGTGCGCCGCGATGTCGAGTACGCCCAGCAGCGCATGCGCCTGCGCCTGCTGGAGCGGCAGGAGCAGTTGATGCGGATCGCCCGCGATGCCTCCAACCGCGAGATCGACCCGGTCGAGTTCACGAGCCGCGCCGAATCGCTGGTGAGCCAGTTCCCCGAGTTGCAGACCATCAGCTGGATCGACGACCGCCGCCGCTTCAAGGCCGGCTACGCCGCGCCCAGCGTGCATCCGGCGCAGCAGCACCTCATCGGCGATGTGCTGCGCCCCGGCGACATCGAAAGCAACTACGCCTTGGCGCGAGAGCTGCGCCAGCCGGTGTACTCGCAGCCCGTGGCCGGCGGCGAGCCCGCCGCGATGCTGCAACTGCATATTCCGCTGTTCGACCAGGGCCTGTTCGCGGGCGTGGTGCTCGGCGAGTTCTCCATCGACGGCCTGCTGCGCTACGGCATGCCCTCCGAGGTGCAGGCGCGCTACGCCGTCTCACTGCTCGACGCCAAGGGCAACGTCATCGCCGGCAACACCACGCCGCTGAAGAACAGCGGCACCCGCCTGCTGCCCTGGACCGAAGCCACCAACGAATACGAAGTGCCGGTGTCGCCCGTGGGCAATGCGCTGATGCTGCGTGCGCAGGCCTACCGCACCTCGCAGGGCGTGGTGGGCAATGGCCTCTTCTGGCTCGTATGCGCCCTCAGCGTGATGACCAGCTGGATGCTGATCGGCACCTGGCGCCACACGCGCCGCCGCCTGCAGGCGCAGCAGCGGCTCGTGGCCGAGACCAACTTCCGCCGCGCAATGGAAAACTCCATGCTCACCGGCATGCGCGTGCTCGACCTGCAAGGCCGCATCACCTACGTGAACGCCGCGTTCTGCGCCATGACGGGCTGGAGCGAAGACGAACTGGTCGGCCAGACGCCTCCCTTCCCCTACTGGCTCGAATCCGACCGCGAGGTGATGAACGAGCGCCTCGAAGAGGAACTGCACGGCCGCGCCCTGCCCGGCGGCTTCCAGGTGCGCGTGAAGCGCAAGAACGGCAGCGTGTTCAACGCGCGCCTGTACGTGTCGCCGCTGATCGATGCGCGCGGCCACCAGACCGGCTGGATGACGTCGATGACCGACATCACCGAGCCCACGCGCATCCGCGAACAGCTGTCCGCCTCGTACGAACGCTTCACCACCGTGCTCGAAGCGCTCGACGCCGCCGTGTCGGTCGCACCCATCGGCAGCGAAGAGCTGCTGTTCGCCAACAAGCTGTACCGCCTGTGGTTCGGCTCCGATACCGTGGGCCACCTGGGCATGGTGGCGCAGGCCGGCGTGCCGCCATCGAACGCGCACGACGAGGGCCTGGACGACGTCGACCCCTACGCCGGCCTGCCGATCGACACGCTGACCGCCGCACAGACCGCGAACAACGAGATCTTCGTGCCGCACCTGGGCAAGTGGCTCGAGGTGCGCTCGCGCTACCTGACCTGGGTCGACGGCCGACTGGCGCAGCTGGTGATCGCCACCGACATCACGCCGCGCCGCGACGCCGAAGAGCAGGCGGCCGCACAGGCCGACAAGGCGCAGGCCGCGAGCCGCCTGATCACGATGGGCGAAATGGCGTCGAGCGTGGCGCACGAACTCAACCAGCCGCTCACGGCCATCGCCAACTACTGCAACGGGATGATGTCGCGCATCAAGGGCCAGACGATCGACAACGACGCCCTGCTCGCCGCGCTCGAGAAAACCTCGAAGCAGGCGCAGCGCGCGGGCCAGATCATCCAGCGCATCCGCTCCTTCGTGAAGCGCAGCGAGCCCAACCGCACGCCAGCCGACGTCGCCACCATGGTGAGCGAGGCGGTCGAACTCGCGGGCATCGAGCTGCGCCGGCGCAACGTGCGCCTGAATCACTACGTGGCCGCACGGCTGCCGGTGGTGCGCGTCGACCCGATCCTCATCGAGCAGGTGATGGTCAACCTGCTGAAGAACGCGGCCGAATCCATCGACATCGCCGACCGCCCGCTGGCGCGCCGCAGCGTCGAGCTGCGCGTGCTGCCCAAGGTCATCGAGGGGCAGAACGCCATCGAGTTCTCGGTGCAGGACACGGGCAAGGGCCTCTCGCCAGAAGTGATGGACCGGCTCTACGAGGCCTTCTTCTCCACCAAGCCCGAGGGCATGGGCATCGGGCTCAATTTGTGCCGCACCATCGTCGAGTCGCACCGCGGCCGGATGCAGGCGGAGAACATCTACAATGGCCCGGATGTGATCGGATGCCGTTTTTCCTTCTGGATTCCGGTGTTGGACGCTATCAGTTCCGTAGCAAGCGACGAGGCAAAGGTACCTGCATGAGTTTGATTCCGAAGAAGGGCACGGTCTATGTCGTCGATGACGACGAAGCCGTCCGCGATTCACTGCAATGGCTGCTCGAAGGCAAGGACTACAGAGTCCGCTGTTTCGAATCCGCCGAATCCTTTCTCTCCCGATACGACCCGCGCGAAGTCGCCTGTCTGATCGTCGATATCCGCATGGCCGGCATGACCGGCCTCGAATTGCAGGATCGGCTGATCGAACGGCGCTCTCCGTTGCCGATCGTGGTCATCACCGGCCACGGCGATGTGCCGATGGCGGTCGACAGCATGAAGAAGGGCGCGATGGACTTCATCCAGAAGCCCTTCAACGACGAAGAACTCGTGTCGCTGGTCGAGCGCATGCTCGAACACGCACGCGGCGCCTTCACGCAGCACCAGCAGTCGGCCAGCCGCGACGCGCTGCTGTCCAAGCTCACGGGCCGCGAGGCGCAGGTGCTCGAGCGCATCGTCGCCGGCCGCCTGAACAAGCAGATCGCCGACGACCTGGGCATCAGCATCAAGACGGTGGAGGCGCACCGCGCCAACATCATGGAAAAGCTCAACGCCAACACCGTGGCCGATCTGCTCAAGATCGCGCTCGGGCAGGCGGCTCCCGCGGCCAAGGCCTCCTGAACTGCCGCTATCCCGCCGATAGCCACGCCCCTTCCCCACGCCTGCGCAAGCGGGCGTTTTTACTTGGAAAATCAAAACCGATGACCGCCCAACTGATCGATGGCAACGCCCTCGCCAAAACCATCCGCGCCGAGGTGTCCGGCCGCACCGCGGCGCTGAAGGCCCGCGGCGTGAACCCGGCCCTGTCCATCATCCTGGTGGGCAGCGATCCGGCGAGTCAGGTCTACACGAAGCACAAGGTCAACGACAGCACCGAGACCGGCCTGCAGGCCACGCTCGAGACCTACCCCGCCGACCTGAGCGAGGCCGATCTGCTGGCGCGCATCCGTGCCCTCAACGACGACCCCAAGGTGCACGGCATCCTCGTTCAGTTGCCGCTGCCCAGGCACATGGACAGCCAGAAGGTCATCGAGACCATCTCGCCCGCCAAGGACGTCGACGGCTTTCACGTCGCCAGCGCCGGCGCGCTGATGACCGGCGCCCCGGGCTTCTGGCCCTGCACGCCGCACGGCTGCATGAAGATGCTCGAATCGATCGGCTACGACCTGCGCGGCAAGCACGCGGTGGTCATCGGCCGCAGCAACATCGTCGGCAAGCCGATGGCCATGATGCTGCTCGCCAAGAGCGCCACCGTGACCATTTGCCACAGCGCCACGCAAGACCTGGGCGCCCTCACGCGCCAGGCCGACGTGGTCGTCGCCGCCGTGGGCAAGCTCGACCTGCTGACCGCCGACATGGTGAAGCCCGGTGCCGTCGTCATCGACGTGGGCATGAACCGCAAGGCCGACGGCAAGCTGGCCGGCGACGTCGATTTCGACGGCGTGAAGGAAGTGGCCGGCTGGATCACCCCCGTGCCCGGCGGCGTCGGCCCGATGACGCGCGCCATGTTGCTCGTCAACACCCTTGAAGCGGCCGAACGCGCCGCCAAGTAATTTCTTCCATGGCCATGACGAACAACCCCCTCCTCGACTTCACCGACCTCCCGCTGTTCGACCGCATCAGGCCCGAGCATGTATCGCCCGCGGTCGACGCGCTGCTGGCCGATGCCGAGGCCGCGCTGCAGACGGTCACGGCGCCCGAATTCCCGGCCGATTGGCTCGCGATCTCCAAGGTGCTCGACGTGGCCTCCGAACGCTTCAGCCGCGCCTGGGGCGCCGTCGGCCACCTCAACGCCGTGGCCGACACGCCCGAGCTGCGCGCCGCCTACAACGAGGCCATGCCGCGCGTGACCGCGTTCTGGACCCGCCTGGGTTCCGACGAGCGGCTGTACGCCAAGTACAAGGCCATCGATCCGGCCACGCTGAATCCCGAGCAGCGCCAGGCGCACAAGAATGCCGTGCGCAACTTCGTGCTCGGCGGCGCCGAGCTGCAGGGTGAGGCCAAGCAGCGCTTTGCCGACATCCAGGAACGCCAGGCCGAGCTGAGCCAGAAGTTCAGCGAGAACGCCCTCGACGCCACCGACGCCTTCGCGCACTACGCGCAGCTGGGTGAGCTCGACGGCGTGCCCGAAGACGTGGTGAGCGCCGCGCGCGCTGCCGCCGAGGCCGAGGGCAAGCAAGGCTACAAGCTCACGCTCAAGATGCCCTGCTACCTGCCGGTGATGCAGTTCGCCAAGAGCAGTGCACTGCGCGAAACGCTCTACCGCGCCTACGTCACGCGCGCCAGCGAACTCGGCGATCCGAAGTTCGACAACACCGCACTCATCACCGAGATCCTCGCGCTGCGCGAAGAAGAATCGAAGCTGCTGGGCTACAAGAATTTCGGCGAGCTCTCGGTCGTGCCCAAGATGGCCGAATCGCCCAAGCAGGTCGTCAAGTTCCTGCGCGACCTCGCCGCCAAGGCCAAGCCCTACGGCGAGCGCGACCTGGCCGACCTGCGCGCCTTCGCGGCCGAGCAACTGAACCTCGTCGACCCGCAGGCC
This sequence comes from Variovorax sp. Root473, assembly GCF_001426505.1. Taxonomy (GTDB): domain Bacteria; phylum Pseudomonadota; class Gammaproteobacteria; order Burkholderiales; family Burkholderiaceae_C; genus Variovorax. Next base: position 991,750 of record NZ_LMEV01000017.1, on the reverse strand, counting down.
TGGGACTGGACCTACGTCGGCGAGAAGCTCAAGGAAGCGCGCTACGCCTTCAGCGAGCAGGAGGTGAAGCAGTACTTCCCGGCGCCGAAGGTGATGGCGGGCCTGTTCAAGATCGTCGAAACGCTGTTCGAAGTGTCGATCCACCGCGACAGCGCACCCACCTGGCACCCGAGCGTCGAGTTCTACCGCATCGAGCGCGCCGGCCAGAAGGTCGGTCAGTTCTACCTCGACCCCTCCGCCCGCGCCGCCAAGCGCGGCGGCGCCTGGATGGACGACGTGCGCGCCCGCTGGCTGCGCCCCGACGACGGCGTGCTGCAGACGCCGGTCGCGCAATTGGTCTGCAACTTCGCCAGCGGTGTGGACGGCAAGCCGCCGCTGCTCACGCACGACGACGTGACCACCCTCTTCCACGAGTTCGGCCACGGCCTGCACCACATGCTCACGCAGGTGAACGAGCGCGACGTGTCGGGCATCAGCGGCGTCGAGTGGGACGCGGTCGAGCTGCCGAGCCAGTTCATGGAAAACTTCTGCTGGGAGTGGGACGTGCTCGCGCACATGACGGCCCACGTCGATACCGGCGAGCCGCTGCCGCGCGCCCTCTTCGACAAGATGACCGCCGCCAAGAACTTCCAGAGCGGGCTGCAGACGCTGCGCCAGATCGAGTTCTCGCTGTTCGACATGCTGCTGCACACCGAGCACCAGGCCGCCGCCGCCACCCCGGGTGCCGTGATGGCGCTGCTCGGCCAGGTACGCGCCGAAGTGGCCGTGATGCCCTCACCGCCCTTCAGTCGCACGCCGAACACCTTCAGCCACATCTTCTCGGGCGGCTACGCGGCCGGCTACTACAGCTACAAGTGGGCCGAGGTGCTGAGCGCCGACGCCTACGCGGCCTTCGAGGAAACGGTGGGCGCCGACGGCGAGCCGAACATCGAAACCGGCCGCAAGTACCGCCAGGCCATCCTCGAGGCCGGCGGCAGCCGCAGCGCCATGGATTCGTTCAAGGCCTTCCGGGGCCGCGAACCGCAGCTTGATGCGCTGCTGCGACATCAGGGCATGGCCCAGGCCCAGCCCGCTTGATACGGCGCTGAAGCTTGCGATACTCGGGAGATATGTATCCGACTTTTTACAAACTCCCGATGCGCGGCCTGATCGGCCTGGTCCTCGTGCTGTCGACGGCCAGCGTGCTGGCGCAGGCGGTCTACCGCCAAGTCGACAAGAACGGCAAGGTCATGTTCTCGGACCAGCCCCCCGTCGTCACCAACGCGCCGACGGGCGGGCCCCAGCCGGCCGGCGTCAACGCGCCGACCAACAGCGGGCTTCCCTACGAACTGCGACAGGTGGCACAGCGCTACCCCGTCACGCTGTACAGCGGCGAAAGCTGCGGCCCCTGCAACGAGGCGCGCACGCTGCTCACCACGCGCGGCATTCCCTTCGAGGAACGCACCATCAAGAGCAACGAGGACGTCGACGCCCTGCAGCGCCTGAGCGGACAGAACGCGCTGCCGCTGCTGACCGTCGGATCGCAGCAGCTCAAGGGCTTCTCGGATGTGGAGTGGTCGCGTTACCTCGACGCGGCCGGCTATCCCAAGAGCAACAGCCTGCCCGCAGGCTATCGGCCGCCGGCTGCGCGCCCGCTCGTCGCGCAGCAGGCACCGGCGGCGGCGGCGCCCCGTGCGACCGACACGCCCTTGCAGCCGCCGAACCCCGCGCCGGCACCGCCCTCGAACGCACCGGGCCCGAACAACCCGGCCGGCATCAAGTTCTAAAAAATGACGGGGGCCTTGGCCCCCGTTCGCATCGCCGCCGCTCAGCCGGCGAACTGCATCGTCTTCACCCCCGACGCCGTGCCCAGCAGGCACACATCGGCCTTCTGGTGGGCGAAGACCCCTACCGTCACCACGCCGGGCCACTGGCTCACTTCGGACTCGAAGGCGCGCGGGTCGGTGATCCGCAGACCGGTCACGTCGACGATGTGCTGGCCGTTGTCGGTCACCAGGGGCAGGCCGTCTTTCTCGCGCACCTGGGCGATACCGCCCAGGCGGGCGAACTGGCGCATCACACGCCGCGCCGCCATCGGGATCACTTCCACCGGCAGCGGAAAGGCGCCGAGCGTCTCGACCAGCTTGGAAGCATCGGCAATGCAGACGAAGCGCTTGGACTGCGCCGCGACGATTTTCTCGCGCGTGAGCGCCGCGCCGCCGCCCTTCACCATGAAGCCCTGGTGGTCGATCTCGTCGGCGCCGTCGATGTACACGGCCAGTTCTTCCACCTCGTTGCTGTCGAACACCGGGATGCCCAGCGCGCGCAGGCGCTCGGTGGACGCAACCGAGCTGGAGACAGCGCCCTTGATCTCGTCCTTGATCGTGGCCAGCGCGTCGATGAACTTGTTGACCGTGGAGCCGGTGCCCACACCGACGATCTCGCCCTTGACCACGTAGGCCAGCGCGGCAAGGCCGACCTGGGCCTTGAGTTCATCCTGGGAAAGAGGGGTTGGGGAGGTGGGTGCGGTCATCGCGGAGAATCCTTGGCTCATTGAAGTCGAGAATTATCCGATGCCCCTGCTGCTGCCCTCTTCGCTCTATGGCCTGGCCCGCCCTTTTCTGTTCGGTTTCGATCCCGAGCACGCCCATGAGATCACCCTCGACGGGCTGGCTCGCACCCAGAACACGCCCCTGGCCTGCGCCTACGCGGCAGCGCGCGTCGAAGACCCCATCCAGCTGGCGGGCCTGAGCTTCCCCAACCGCGTCGGCCTGGCCGCCGGGCTGGACAAGAACGCACGCTGCATCGACGCCTTCGCGGCCATGGGGTTCGGTTTCGTCGAGGTCGGCACGGTCACGCCCAAGGGCCAGCCCGGCAACCCGAAGCCGCGCATGTTCCGCCTGCCGCAGCGCGATGCGCTGATCAACCGCCTGGGCTTCAACAACGAAGGGCTTGACGCGTTCCTGGCCAATGTGCAGAAGGCGCGCTTTCGCAAGCAGGCGGGTGGCGGCAAGTCGCCCATGCTGCTGGGCCTGAACATCGGCAAGAACGCCGCCACGCCGATCGAGCGCGCAGTGGACGACTACCTGGCCTGCCTGGACGGTGTCTACCCGCACGCGGACTACGTGACGATCAACATCTCCAGCCCCAACACGGCCAACCTGCGTTCGCTGCAGAGCGACGAAGCCCTTGACGCTCTGCTGGGCGCCGTCGCAGAGCGGCGCGAAGCACTGGCCAAGCGCCACGGCAAGCGCGCGCCGCTGTTCGTGAAGATCGCCCCCGACCTCGACGATGCACAGGTCGCGGTGATTGCCGCCACGCTGCAACGCCACGGCATGGACGGCGTGATCGCCACCAACACCACGCTCGCACGCGATGCGGTGGCGGGCCTGCCGCACGCCCAGGAAGCCGGCGGCCTCTCGGGCGCGCCGGTGCGCGAAGCCAGCAACCGGGTGATCGCGCAACTGCGCGCAGCCCTGGGCAAGGACTTTCCGATCATCGGGGTGGGCGGCATCCTGAGTGCGGCGGATGCCAAGGCCAAGATTGCCGCAGGCGCGGACGTGGTGCAGATCTACACCGGCCTGATCTATCGCGGCCCCGGGCTGGTCCGCGAAACAGCTCAGGCACTGCAGCAGGATCGCCGCAGGGCCTGAGCCGGTTCTTCTTGTCGGCTCAGCCTCGGCGCATGCGCCAGAGCACGGGCGCAATGACCGTGGCCCAGCGCAGCAGCCGCTTCGGGCGGATCACCGCCACCGCCGCGGCAGCAGCGACGCCGACGGCCACCGGGTGTTCGCGCGCAACGCGCAACGCCGTGGCCGCAGGCGATTCGTTGACGGGCTCGCCGGAGGCCGGCTGCGTGTCGCGACCGCCCTGCAAGGTGGCGATGCGTTCACGCTGGCGCTCCATGCGGGCCAGCAGCTCTTCGCGCGTGGCGGGGCGCGGCGCACGCGGCGCCTCGTCGTCCAGTTCCGGGTCCTTGCCGAGGTTGAAACGATCCTGAACCCAGGCCCAGTCGCGCTCGAACTCCTGAAAGGTCGGAACGAAGCTGTCGGAGGCGTTGCTCAGGCTGCGCATCAGGCTGATGGCGGCCGCCAGCCACAGCACCGCCCAGACCCCGGCCACCACCCAGGCGGCGGTGACGCGGTACGGCGTGTCCCAGTAGTGCACGACCACCGCCATCGAGAGCAGCGCCACCGCAACGGTGGTCAGCCCCAGCACGGCGACGATCAGGACCAGGGTCAGCTTCAGGCGCTGCTTCTCGTCCTCCCAGGCCATGCGCAGCAACTGCACCCGGTCCTCGGCCGCCAGCGCACCTTCGGCCGCGGCGATGCGCAAACGGCGGATGCGGGCATCGAGCCCGAACAGGGACAGCAGTTTCATGCGCCGCCTCCGCCCTCACCGGCCACAGCGTGGCAACGGCGATCGAACGGACAGCGGTGCGCGCTCAGGCCGGTGCGGTGACGTTCAGCGGCGGCCAAGCAACAGGCCCACCAGCACGCCGACGGCCAGAGCGGCACCGGCAACCTGCCAAGGTTCGTCATGGGCGTAGGTGTTGGTCGCGGTGGCCGCCTGACGCGCCTTCTTGGCGGCCAGCTTGCTCTTTTCGGAAGCCAGCTCGCGCGCGATGGCGAGCTTGGTGTCGATGCGTTGGCGCAGCGCCTTGATGTGGGGAACCGAATCCAGGTCCTTGCTGGCCAGCACGCCGCGCACGTCGCTCGCGATGTCTTCGGCTGCTGCTTCAAGATTGTTGGATGCACTCATTGGAATCTTTCCTCCGTGATGACACCGGCACCGCGCCGGCGGCTTCACGCCAGCATATGGCGTACTGTCATGTTACAGGCTCGAAAGCCCCTCATGCGCGACAGAGATGTGCTCAGTTGTGCCGAGCGCCTGCAATCAGGCGTCGGCGAGCAGCTGCGCGACATGCCGTCCGATGGCCAGGCAACTGGTGAGGCCCGGGGACTCGATGCCGAAGAGATGGACCAGTCCTGATACACCATGCGACGCGGGCCCCGCGATCACGAAATCGGCTGCGGGCTCGTCCGGTCCCGAGATCTTCGGACGCATTCCCGCATAGCCGGGAATCAACGCGCCGTCGGGCAACGCCGGCCAGTACCTGCGCACCTCGTCGTAGAAGCGGTCACCGCGCGCCGGATCGACCACGAGATCGTCGGCGCTCTGGACCCACTGCACGTCGGGTCCGAACTTGGCCTGCCCGCCGAGGTCGAGCGTCAGGTGCACGCCGAGCCCACCCGGCTCCGGCACGGGATAGATGAGCCCGCCGAAAGGCGCCCGGCCCGCGAGCGTGAAGTAACTGCCCTTGGCGAAGTACGCGCGTGGCACCGCCGACGCTGGCATCCCGTCGAAGCGACGTGCCAACGCAGGCGCACCGAGTCCCGCGGCATTGACCACCGTGCGGCAGCGCAGGGCCGTGCCAGCGGCGGCAATCAGCACGATGGCGCCGTCCCCGCATTCAGCGCGTTCGACGGGCGACCTGAGCGCCAGCATGCCGCCCGCGTTCTCGAGGTCGCCGAGCAGGCTGAGCATCAGCGCATGGCTGTCGATGATGCCCGTGCTCGGCGAATGCAGGGCCGCGACGCAGTGCAGTTGCGGCTCCATCGCGAGGGCTTGCTGCGCGGTGAGCAAAACCAGGTCGCCGACTCCGTTGGCCGCCGCCTTGGCACGGATCACGTCGAGCTGACCCACCTGTTCGGCGGAGGTTGCCACGATGAGCTTGCCGCAGCGGCTGTGCGGCACGCCGCGCGCCTGCGCATAGCCGTAGAGTGCGTCGCGCCCTTCCACGCACAGCGTCGCCTTCAATGAGCCCTGCGGATAGTAGATGCCCGCATGGATCACCTCGCTGTTGCGGGAACTCGTTCCCGTGCCGATGGCCCCTTCGGACTCCAGCACCAGCACCTCCCGGCCTGCGAGCGCCAATGCGCGCGCCACGGCCAGACCCACCACACCAGCGCCGATGACGGCGCAATCGATTTCATCCATCGCGCGAGCTTAGCGCGGCGCGTGGGGCGCTCTTACTTCGCGCTGGGCGGCGGCTCGGGATCGGTGGGCTCGTCGGGCGCGCGATCGGGCCCTTCGTCGGGTTCGACGGGCAGGTCGGGCGTGATCGGAGACGGAAGATCGGGCTGGGTTGCCATGGCTGCACTCCTTCGTTCCATGTCCTGGTTCTAGGGTGTTTTCGGGTGCCCGCAAGCAGCCCGTGGCGCAAGGCGCCGTCGGCGCGCACCGACAGCCCAAAAAACAAAAAAGCGATCTGGGAAACCAGATCGCTTTTTGCTTCTTTGCAGAATTTGGTGGGCGGTGGAGGCTTCGAACCTCCGACCCCAGCAGTGTGAATGCTGTGCTCTACCCCTGAGCTAACCGCCCTGAGACACTGCTTTTGAGTTCAGCGTCTTGAACATGTATCGCGTTGTGCGAAGCCTCAGATTATGCCATAGCTTTTCAAGCAATTTGACGGAACACCGTTTTTCCACCGCTCGATTTGTCGAGTTGCGACAACACGGCTTCGTGCGCGGCGAGTTCATGCTCGGCCGCGGCAATCACTGGCAGCTCGAACTGGCTCAAGTCGACGGCCACGACCGCCATGCCTTGCGCGGGCTCGTTCGAGGCCACGTCGATCAGCAGCGCGTCCTGCCCGCGCGTGAGATTGATGTAGACGTCGGCGAGCAGTTGCGCATCGAGCTTGGCGCCGTGGAAGGTGCGGTTCGAGCGGTCGACCCCGAAGCGATCGCACAGTGCATCGAGCGAATTGCGTTTGCCCGGATAGACCAGCTTGGCCATCGCCAGCGTGTCGGTCACTTCACCCACGAAGGTCTTGAGCGGCGGCAAGCCGGCGCGCTCGAATTCCTTGTTGAGAAAGCCGACGTCGAAGGCCGCGTTGTGGATGATCAGCTCGGCATCGCGCAGGTACTCGACGATGTCCTTGGCCAGCGTGGCGAACTTCGGCTTGTCGCGCAGGAAGTCGGTGGTCAGGCCGTGGACCTTGAGCGCGTCTTCATGGCTCTCGCGCTCCGGGTTGAAGTAGATGTGCAGGTCGTTGCCGGTGAGCTTGCGCGCGAACAGCTCCACGCAGCCGAGCTCAATGATGCGGTCGCCGTTCTCCGCGGACAGGCCGGTAGTTTCGGTATCGAGAACGATCTGACGTGACATCAGTGGTTTTCCTTGGCGTGATTGATCGTGTACTTCGGAATTTCGATCGTCACATTGTCCTGTGCCAGGATGGTCTGGCAGCTCAGGCGCGACTGCGGCTCGAGGCCCCAGGCACGGTCGAGCAGGTCTTCTTCACCTTCCTCGGCTTCGTTCAACGAATCGAGACCCGCGCGCACGATCACGTGGCAGGTGGTGCAGGCGCAGCTCATCTCGCAGGCGTGCTCGATGTTGATGTCGTTGTCGAGCAAGGCCTCGCAGATCGAGGTGCCGGCGGGCGCAGTGATCTCGGCGCCTTGCGGGCAGTACTCGGGATGCGGATAGATCTTGATCGTGGGCATGAAATTGTTCTGTCTACAGGGATTCGACCTTGCGGCCCGCGAGCGCGCGTGCAATGCCCGCGTTCATGCGCTGGGCGGCAAAGGCTTCGGTGTCGTTGGCCAGCGCCTTGGTGGCAGCTTCGATCACGGCGGCTTCGTTGCTGCTCCTGGCAACATCGCGCAGCCGCGCCATCGAGGCGTCGATGGCGGCACGCTCTTCGGCACTCAGCAGGTCGCCGTCGGCATCGAGCGCGCTCTGCGTGGCCAGCAGCATGCGGTCGGCATCGACGCGCGATTCCACCAGCGCGCGGGCCTGCATGTCCTGCTGGGCGGTGGAAAAGCTCTCCTGCAGCATGGTCGCGATCTGGTCGTCCGACAGGCCGTACGAAGGCTTGACCGCCACGCTGGCCTCGACGCCGCTGCCCTGCTCCCTGGCGCTCACGCTCAGCAGGCCGTCGGCGTCGACGGTGAAGGTCACCCGGATGCGCGCTGCGCCGGCCGCCATCGGCGGGATGCCGCGCAGCGTGAAGCGCGCAAGGCTGCGGCAATCGGACACGAGGTCGCGCTCGCCCTGCACCACGTGCAACGCCAGCGCGGTCTGGCCGTCCTGGTAGGTCGTGAAGTCCTGCGCCATCGCGGTCGGAATGGTCTGGTTGCGCGGCACGATGCGCTCGACCAGGCCGCCCATCGTCTCGATGCCGAGCGACAGCGGGATCACGTCGAGCAGCAGCAGCTCACCCGCACCGTTGTTGCCGGCCAGCTGGTTGGCCTGGATCGCGGCGCCGAGCGCGACGACTTCGTCGGGGTTCAGGTTGATCAGCGGCTCGCGACCGAAATGCGCGGCCACGGCGCTGCGGATCTGCGGCATGCGCGTGGAACCACCGACGAGCACGATGCCCTGCAGGTCTTCGGGCTTGAGCTTTGCGTCGCGCAGCGCCTTGCGCACGGCGGCGAGTGTGCGGTCGGTGAGCGCCTGCGTGGCGGCAAAGAATTGCGCGCGCGTCAGCGTGAACTCGACATCGCCACCCGTCAGCGCGGCACGGAAGGTCGCCGACTCGGCATCGGTCAGCGCTTCTTTCGCGGCACGCGCCGCCACGAGCAGTGCGGCGCGGTCGTTGTCGCTGGCGGCCTGGCGGTCGGTCTGCGCGCGCACGAAGTCGGCGATCGCGTGGTCGTAGTCGTCGCCGCCCAGGGCCGAATCGCCACCCGTCGCGATCACTTCGAACACGCCCTGCGTGAGCCGCAGGATCGAGATGTCGAAAGTGCCGCCGCCCAGGTCGTAGACCGCGTAGACGCCTTCGCTCGCGTTGTCCAGGCCGTAGGCAATGGCGGCGGCGGTCGGCTCGCTGATGAGGCGCAGCACGTTCAGGCCCGCGAGCTGCGCGGCGTCCTTGGTCGCCTGGCGCTGGCCTTCGTCGAAGTAGGCCGGCACGGTGATGACGGCGCCGTAGAGCTCGTCGTCGAAGGTGTCTTCGGCGCGGTAGCGCAGCGTGGCCAGGATCTCGGCGCTGATCTCGACGGGCGACTTCTCGCCCGCCGAGGTCTGCACCTTGACCATGCCGCCGTCGTCACCGCCAATGCGGTACGACATGGCGTCGCGGTTCGCGATGTCCGCCAGGCCGCGGCCCATGAGCCGCTTGACCGAGGTGATGGTGTTGGCGGGGTCTTGCGCGCGCGCGGCCACGGCATCAAAGCCGATCTGGCGACGGTCGCCGTCGAGGTAGCGCACGGCCGAGGGCAGCAGCACGCGGCCCTGGTCGTCGGGCAGGCATTCGGCCACGCCATTGCGCACCGAGGCCACCAGCGAATGCGTGGTGCCCAGGTCGATGCCCACGGCGATGCGGCGCTGGTGCGGGTCGGGCGCCTGGCCGGGTTCGGAAATCTGAAGAAGAGCCATAAGGGCCTATTGTCCCAACTGATCGATTTTGGTTTCGACGTCTTGTGCGAAGCGCTCAATGAACATGAGGGCTCTCACCTGCTGCACGGCGCCGGGGTAGTCGCCCTTTTCGTCGATCAGCCAGTCGAGCGACGAGAGTGCGCGGGCGCGCGTGGTTTCGACGTCTGCCTGCAGCAGTTCGACGGCAGCGATGTCGCGGGCGTCGTCGAGCGCTTCGCGCCATTCCATCTGCTGCATGAGAAAGGCACCCGGCATCGCCGTGTTGTTCTCCGCATTCAGCGGCGCACCGTTGAGTTCGCAGAGATAGCTGGCGCGACGGATCGGATCCTTGAGCCGCTGGTAGGCCTCGTTGATGCGCACCGACCACTGCATGGCCACGCGCTGCGCCGCGGCGCCCTGCGCGGCAAAACGGTCCGGGTGCGCCTCGCGCTGCAGTTCCTTCCAGCGCGCGTCGAGCACGGCGCGGTCCTGCGCGAAGGTCGCCGGGACGGCGAACAGTTGGAAGTCGGTGTCGTTGAGGTTCATCAGACTGCCTGCCGGGCCGCCCCAAAGGCGGTCTGCGCCCCCTCGGGGGGCACTGAAGACACAAAGTGCCGAACGTGGGAGCTCATAGGATCAAGAAAAAACCGCCAGCACATGACATGGTGGCGGCTGTGGTCGCGGTCAGCGACGACGCATCAGATGCGAAAACTCTCGCCGCAGCCGCAGCGGTCGCGTTCGTTCGGGTTGATGAACTTGAAGCCCTCGTTCAGGCCTTCGCGCACGAAGTCCAGCTGCGTGCCGTCGATGTAGGCCAGGCTCTTCGGGTCGACCAGCACCTTCACGCCATGGTCTTCGAACACCACGTCTTCCGGCGTGAACTCGTCGACGTACTCGAGCTTGTAGGCCAGGCCCGAGCAGCCGGTGGTCTTCACGCCCAGCCGCACGCCCACGCCCTTGCCCCGTTTACCGAGGTAGCGGGTGACGTGGCGCGCAGCGGCTTCGGTCAGCGTGACGGCCATCTCAGTGAACAGCAGCTTCGGCGCTCGACTCGGTCTTCACGCCGTGCTTCGCCTTGTAGTCGCTCACGGCCGCCTTGATGGCGTCTTCCGCGAGGATCGAGCAGTGGATCTTGACCGGCGGTAGCGCCAGTTCTTCGGCGATCTGCGCGTTCTTGAGGGCCGCCGCTTCGTCGAGCGTCTTGCCCTTGACCCATTCGGTCACGAGCGACGAGGAAGCGATGGCCGAGCCGCAGCCGTAGGTCTTGAAGCGCGCGTCTTCGATCACGCCGGTTTCGGGGTTGACCTTGATCTGCAGCTTCATCACGTCGCCGCAAGCCGGTGCGCCGACCATGCCGGTGCCTACCGAGTCGTCGCCCTTTTCGAAGGAGCCGACGTTGCGGGGATTTTCGTAGTGGTCGATGACCTTGGAAGAATATGCCATGGTGTACCTCTCAAACTTTGTTCAATCGTGGAGCCTGGTGCGGTCCGGCGTCAGTGGGCCGACCACTGGATCGTGCTGATGTCGACGCCGTCCTGGAACATCTCCCACAGGGGGCTCAGCTCGCGCAGCTTGGCGACGTTGTGCTTGATGGTCGAGATGGCGTAGTCGATTTCTTCTTCGGTCGTGAAACGGCCGATGGTCATGCGCAGGCTGCTGTGGGCCAGCTCGTCGCTGCGACCCAGGGCGCGCAACACATAGCTGGGCTCCAGGCTGGCCGAGGTGCAGGCCGAACCCGACGACACCGCCAGTCCCTTGATGCCCATGATCAGCGACTCGCCTTCGACGTAATTGAAGCTCATGTTCAGGTTGTGCGGCACGCGGCGCTCGAGGTCGCCGTTGATGAAGACCTGTTCGACATCCTTCAGGCCGTCGAGCAGGCGCTTCTGCAGCCGCGCCGCGTGGGCGATGTCGTCCTTCATCTCGAGCTTGGCGATGCGGTAGGCCTCGCCCATGCCGACGATCTGGTGCGTGGGCAGCGTGCCCGAGCGCATGCCGCGCTCATGGCCACCGCCGTGCATCTGCGCTTCGAGGCGGATGCGCGGCTTGCGGCGCACGTACAGCGCGCCGATGCCCTTGGGACCGTACGTCTTGTGCGAAGCCAGGCTCATCAGGTCGATGGGCAGCTTCGTGATGTCGATCTCGACCTTGCCGGTCGCCTGGGCCGCGTCGACGTGGAAGATCACGCCCTTTTCGCGGCAGGCGTTGCCCAGCGCGACCACGTCCTGGATCACGCCGATTTCGTTGTTCACGAACAGCACGCTGGCCAGGATGGTGTCGGGACGGATGGCCGCCTTGAACTTCTCGAGGTCGACGAGGCCGTTTTCCTCGACATCGAGGTAGGTCACTTCGAAGCCCTGGCGCTCGAGTTCGCGCATGGTGTCGAGCACGGCCTTGTGCTCGGTCTTCAGGGTGATCAGGTGCTTGCCCTTGCCCTTGTAGAACTGGGCCGCGCCCTTGAGCGCCAGGTTGATCGACTCGGTCGCGCCCGAGGTCCAGACGATTTCACGCGGGTCGGCGTTGATGAGGTCGGCGACCTGGCCGCGTGCCTTTTCGACCGCTTCTTCGGCTTCCCAGCCCCAGGCGTGGCTGCGCGATGCCGGGTTGCCGAAATGTTCGCGCAACCAGGGGATCATGGCGTCGACCACACGCGGGTCAGCCGGCGTGGTGGCACCGTAATCGAGATAGATCGGGAAATGAGGAGTGACGTCCATGGCTGGCTCGGGCTGGCGTGGGGGGTTGTGTTCTGGGATCGGGGCAAACTCAGGGCGATGCCCGCAGGCATCGCCTGACTCAATCAGGTCAGGACTTCGCGAAGACGTTGCCGAGGGCGAAGACCGAATTCGGCGCATTCACGCGGATCGGCTTGACCACCGGCTGGGCCGAGATGGCACGCTTGACGACCGGCTTGTTCTCGATCTGCACGCCCTTGGCGATCTGGTCGTCGACCAGCTTCTGCAGCGTGACGGAATCGAGGAACTCGACCATGCGCTGGTTCAGCGAGGCCCAGAGTTCGTGCGTCATGCAGCGCCCCTGCTCACCGAGGCAGTTTTCCTTGCCGCCGCACTGGGTGGCATCGATCGGCTCATCGACGGACACGATGATGTCAGCGACCGTGATGTCCGCCGCCTTGCGCCCGAGGCTGTAGCCGCCGCCGGGGCCGCGGGTCGACTCGACCAGTTCGTGACGGCGCAGTTTGCCGAACAGCTGTTCGAGGTACGACAGCGAAATCTGCTGCCGCTGGCTGATCGCAGCCAGCGTGACCGGACCGGTGTTCTGACGCAACGCCAGATCGATCATTGCCGTGACCGCAAAACGGCCTTTGGTAGTGAGACGCATCGCAAGCTCCTTCAAGTGCTTACCGTTGAAATGACACCACAGCCTTGGGCCGCGGTGACTTCGTCTCCGCCCTGCCCGACCCCGACACTGGTGAACCAGTCGGTAGGAGTCGGTCCTTCATCGCGAAGTTCTTTGTTGTTGAGTATTTCGCTCAAGTATAGCAGAAGCCCCTGAACTCTGCTCGGGTAAACCCCAGCGTGTCTCGCTTGAAGAAGGCGAACTTATGGCGTAGCCAAGATCAGGCCGCCAGTCCCGCGATGTTGTCGCCGCCCGACGCCCCGAACGCCTGCTCGCGCAGCAGCGCCAGCTGATCGCGCACCCGGGCTGCCTTTTCGAACTCGAGGTTGCGGGCGTGCTCCAGCATCTGCTTCTCGAGCCGCTTGATTTCCCGGGCAATGTCCTTTTCGCTCATGTCCTCGACCTTGGCGCGTTCCAGGTCGAGCTTGGCCATTTCCTTGCCGGTTTTCTCGCTGTAGACGCCGTCGATCAGGTCGCGCACCTGCTTCACGATGCTGCGCGGCGTGATGCCGTTCGCCTCGTTGTGGGCGATCTGCCGGGTGCGGCGGCGCTCGGTTTCGCCGATGGCCTTCTTCATCGACTCGGTCATCCGGTCGGCATAGAGAATGGCCTTGCCGTTCAGGTTGCGCGCCGCCCGGCCGATGGTCTGGATCAGCGAACGCTCGGCACGCAGGAAACCTTCCTTGTCGGCGTCGAGGATCGCCACCAGCGACACCTCGGGAATGTCCAGCCCCTCGCGCAACAGGTTGATGCCCACCAGCACGTCGAAGGTGCCCAGGCGCAGGTCGCGCAGGATTTCGACCCGCTCCACCGTGTCGACGTCGCTGTGCAGGTAGCGCACCTTCACGCCGTTGTCGCCCAGGTAGTCGGTCAGCTGCTCGGCCATGCGCTTGGTCAGCGTGGTGATCAGCACGCGCTCGTTCTTCTCGACGCGGATGCGAATCTCGCCCAGCACGTCGTCGACCTGGTGCGTGGCGGGACGCACCTCGACCTCGGGGTCGATCAGCCCGGTCGGCCGCACGAGCTGCTCGACGACGTTGCCGGCGTGGTCCTTTTCGTACTGAGCCGGCGTGGCCGACACGAAGATGCACTGGCGCACACGCTTTTCGAATTCCTCGAGCTTGAGTGGCCGGTTGTCCAGCGCGCTCGGCAGCCGAAAGCCGTACTCGACCAGCGTGACCTTGCGCGCCCGGTCGCCGTTGTACATGGCGCTGAGCTGGCCCATCATCTGATGGCTCTCGTCGAGGAACATCAGCGAGTCTTTCGGCATGTAGTCGGTGAGCGTCGCCGGCGGGTCGCCGGGCTCCGCGCCCGAGAGGTGCCGCGTGTAGTTCTCGATGCCCTTGCAGTGGCCGATCTCGGCCAGCATTTCCAGGTCGAAGCGCGTGCGCTGCTCCAGCCGCTGCGCCTCGACCAGCTTGCCCGAGCCGGTCAGCTCCTTGAGCCGGCCGGCCAGCTCGATCTTGATGGTTTCGACGGCCGCCAGCACCTTGTCGCGCGGCGTCACGTAGTGGCTCGACGGGTACACCGTGAAGCGCGGCACCTTCTGGCGAACGCGCCCGGTCAGCGGGTCGAACAGCTGCAGCGACTCGATCTCGTCATCGAACAGTTCGAAGCGGATGGCCAGCTCGCTGTGCTCGGCCGGAAACACGTCGATGGTGTCGCCGCGCACGCGGAACGTGCCGCGTGCAAAGTCCTGCTCGTTGCGCGTGTACTGCATGCGAATGAGCCGCGAGATCAGGTCGCGCTGGCCGACCTTGTCGCCGACACGGGCAATCAGCCGCATCTCCATGTAGTCCTCGGGCGTGCCAATGCCGTAGATGGCACTCACCGTGGCCACGATCACCGTGTCGCGCCGCTCCAGCACGCTCTTGGTGGCGGACAGGCGCATCTGCTCGATGTGCTCGTTGATCGAGGAATCCTTCTCGATGAACAGGTCGCGCTGCGGCACGTAGGCCTCGGGCTGGTAGTAGTCGTAGTAGCTCACGAAGTACTCGACGGCATTCTTCGGAAAGAACTCGCGGAATTCGCTGTAGAGCTGCGCCGCCAGCGTCTTGTTGGGCGCGAACACGATGGCCGGGCGGCCCAGCCGCGCGATCACGTTGGCCATGGTGAAGGTCTTGCCCGAACCCGTGACGCCCAGCAGCGTCTGGTACACCTCGCCGTCGAGCACGCCGGCCACCAGGCCGTCGATGGCCGCGGGCTGGTCACCTGCCGGCGGATAGGGCTGGAACAGCTCGAACGGCGAGCCGGGGTAGCGGATGAATTCGCCGGGCTTGGCCGGCCCGATCGGGTCGACTTTCTTCAGGTCTGCTATGGCTTCGGTGTTCTCTGGCATGGCTGTTCCCGACAGGTGGCGTGGCGCCGGTAAAATTCAAGGCAACCGGAAAGGATAAAGCCTCCTCCGGTTGCCAGCGAAGCTTTCATCCCAAAGGACCTTTCCATGTCTATGTTCACCGCGGTCGAAATGGCGCCGCGCGACCCGATCCTCGGCCTCAACGAGCAATTTGCAGCCGACACCAACCCCCACAAGGTCAATCTCGGCGTCGGCGTGTATTACGACGACAACGGCAAGCTGCCCCTGCTCCAGTGCGTGCAGGCCGCCGAGCAGAACATGATGAAGGCCCCATCGGCCCGCGGCTACCTGCCGATCGACGGCATCGTGGCCTACGACAACGCCGTCAAGGGCCTGGTCTTCGGCACCGACAGCGAACCCGTCACCTCGGGCCGCGTGGCCACCATCCAGGCCATCGGCGGCACCGGCGGCCTGAAGGTCGGCGCCGACTTCCTCAAGAAGCTCAACCCCAACGCCACCGTGCTGATCAGCGACCCGAGCTGGGAAAACCACCGCGCGCTGTTCACCAACGCCGGCTTCACGGTCGAAAGCTACCCCTACTACGACGCCGCCCAGCGCGGCATCAACTTCGACGGCATGCTGGCGGCCCTGAACGCGGCGCCGGCCGGCACCATCGTCGTGCTGCACGCCTGCTGCCACAACCCGACCGGCTACGACATCACGCCCGAGCAGTGGGACCTGGTCGTTGCTGCCGTGAAGGCCAAGGGCCTCGTGCCCTTCCTCGACATGGCCTACCAGGGCTTCGGCTACGGCCTGAAGGAAGACGGCGCGGCGGTCGCCAAGTTCGTCGATGCCGGCCTGACCTTCTTCGTCTCGACCTCGTTCTCCAAGAGCTTCAGCCTGTACGGCGAGCGCGTCGGCGCCCTGTCGGTGCTGTGCGAGAGCAAGGAAGAAGCCGCCCGCGTGCTGTCGCAGCTCAAGATCGCGATCCGCACCAACTACAGCAACCCGCCGATCCACGGCGGCGCCGTGGTGGCCGCGGTGCTCGGCACCCCCGAGCTGCGCGCCCTGTGGGAAAAAGAGCTGGGCGAGATGCGCGTGCGCATCAAGGCCATGCGCCAGAAGCTGGTCGACGGCCTGAAGGCCGCCGGCGTGAAGGAAGACATGAGCTTCATCACCACCCAGATCGGCATGTTCAGCTACTCGGGCCTGAGCAAGGACCAGATGGTTCGCCTGCGCAACGAGTTCGGTGTGTACGGCACCGACACCGGCCGCATGTGCGTCGCCGCGCTCAACAGCAAGAACATCGACTACGTCTGCGCGTCGATTGCGAAGGTCATCTAGGTGACAACCGGGTGTGACTGAATCGACTTTTTGATGATTCGTTCACATTCGGCCACAGAAGCCGAATCCAGCCCGCCGCGGGCTAGGGTTCGGCCCCCTGCGCCGCGGCAAATGCACTGATATATTGCACTGCAACATCCACTCAAAGACCCGCGATGCTCTATCAACTCTACGAAGCCCAGCGTTCCCTGATGGAGCCCTTCTCGGACTTCGCCCAGGCCGCTTCCAAGCTCTACGGCCCCGGCGCCGTCTGGAGCCAACTGCCGATGGCGCAGCGCATGGCCGCCGGCTATGACCTGTTGTACCGGCTGGGCAAGGACTACGAGAAGCCTGAGTTCAACATCAAGTCCGTCAAGGTCGACGGCGAAGACGTCGTGATCCAGGAGGCCGTCGAGCTCGACAAGCCCTTCTGCGAACTGCGCCGCTTCAAGCGCTTCACCGACGAACCACACATCCTCAAGACGCTCAAGAGCCAGCCCGTGGTGCTGATCGTGGCGCCGCTGTCAGGCCACTACGCCACGCTGCTGCGCGACACCGTGCGCACCATGCTGCAGGACCACAAGGTCTACATCACCGACTGGAAGAACGCGCGCCTGGTGCCGCTGTCCGACGGCGAGTTCCATCTCGACGACTACATCAACTACGTGCAGGAGTTCATCCGCCGCCTGCAGGCCGAGTACGGCAACTGCCACGTGGTGAGCGTGTGCCAGCCCACCGTGCCGGTGCTCGCGGCCGTGTCGCTCATGGCCAGCCGCGGCGAGCCGCTGCCCCTCACGATGACCATGATGGGCGGCCCGATCGACGCGCGCAAATCGCCCACGGCGGTCAACAACCTCGCCACCAACAAGAGCTTCGAGTGGTTCGAGAACAACGTGATCTACCGCGTGCCGCAAGGCTTCCCGGGCGCGGGGCGCAAGGTCTACCCGGGCTTCCTGCAGCACACCGGCTTCGTGGCCATGAACCCCGACCGCCATGCCAGCAGCCACTACGACTACTTCAAGGACCTGATCAAGGGTGACGACGCCAGCGCCGAAGCCCACCGCAAGTTCTACGACGAGTACAACGCCGTGCTCGACATGGACGCGGACTACTACCTCGAGACCATCCGCACCGTGTTCCAGGACTTCGACCTGGTCAACGGGACCTGGGACGTGAAGAACCCCGACGGCCAGGTCGAGCGCGTGCGTCCGCAGGACATCCGCGCCACCGCCCTGCTTACCGTCGAAGGCGAGCTCGACGACATCTCGGGCTCGGGCCAGACCGAGGCCGCGCACAGCTTGTGCACCGGCATCGCCGACAGCAAGCGCGAGCACTACGAAGTCAAGGGCGCGGGCCACTACGGCATCTTCAGCGGCCGCCGCTGGCGCGACCTGGTCTACCCGAAGGTGCGCAATTTCATCGCCGCCAGCGACGAGCCCCAGCGCCGTGCCAGCGCCCGCGAGAACCTGCCGGCCGAAGACCGCGTCAAACCGGGCCAGAAGCTGAAGGCCGTGGCCACCGCCGCGGCGCGCAAGACGCCCGTCGCCGCCAAGAAAGCAGTCGCCGTGAAGACCGCGCCGGCTGCCACGAAGGCGCCGGCCGCCAAGAAAAAGCCCCGCGCCAGCGCCACGCGCTGAGCCGCGCGCATCATCTCCCATGAACGGGCTGGCCGCACGCATCCACGACGCACTGCCTCAGACGCAGTGCACACGGTGCGGCTACCCCGATTGCGCGGGCTACGCGCAGGCCGTCGCCGACGGCGAGGCCGACATCAACCAGTGCCCGCCCGGCGGTGCCGAGGGCATCGAACGCCTCGCGCTGCTCACCGGCCGCCCGGCGCGGCCCCTCGACCCGCAGTTCGGCACCGAGGGCCCGCGCGCCATGGCCGTCATCGACGAGGCCTGGTGCATCGGCTGCACGCTGTGCCTCGATGCCTGCCCGACCGACGCGATCATCGGCATCAACAAGCGCATGCACACGGTGATCGAGGCGCACTGCACGGGCTGCGAACTGTGCATCCCGGTCTGTCCGGTCGATTGCATTTCGCTCGAGGTCGAAACCCCCGGCCGCAGCGGCTGGCAGGCGTGGTCGCAGGCACAGGCCGAGGCCGCCCTGCAGCGCTACAAGCTGCACGCCCAGCATCGCCAGAGCGAGAAGCGCGAAGCCGAACCCACACCCGCCGCCGAACCGCAAGCCGCCGACACGCGCAAGCGCTCCATCGTCGAAGCCGCCCTGGCGCGTGCCCGCGCCGCCGCCGAACAACGCCAAGCCACCACGAAATCATGACCCTCGACACCCTGTTGATCTATGCCGTCGCCTCACTCGCCCTGGCGATCATTCCCGGTCCGACCATGCTGTTGGCGCTGTCCAACGGCATCGACGGCGGCATGCGCCGCGCCAGCTGGGGCATCGCGGGCGCGTCGCTGGGCAGCGTCACGCTGATCGCGGTCGTGGCGCTCGGGCTGGGCTCGCTGCTCGCGGCCTCGGAATGGCTCTTCAACGCGATCCGCGTCGCGGGCGTGGCCTACCTGGTGTGGCTCGGCATCAAGCTGTGGCGCAGCGAAGCGACCGACCTGGGCACGGCGCTGGCCAAGTCGACCCTCGAGGTCCGTCCGCACGGGCGCATCGCGCTTGTGCGCAGCCTGATGGTGGCGCTGTCGAATCCGAAGACGGTGCTGTTCTTCGCCGCCTTTTTGCCGCAGTTCATCGACACCGCCAAGCCGCAGGGCATGCAGTACCTGGTGCTGGGCGCGATCTTCGTCGTGCTCGACACCTGCGTGATGCTGGCCTATGCCGGCGCCGGCACGCAGGCCGTGCGCTGGCTCTCGCGCCGCGGCCTCAAGGTACTCAACCGCAGCTGCGCGGCCGGCATGTGGCTGCTGGCCGCCACCCTCGCCTTCTGGCGCCGGCCGGCCTGAACCCCATCGAACTCAGCCCTTCTGCCGGCGCTTGAAAAGCAACAGCAGCACGCCCGCCAGCACCACGCCCACGGCGTACCACTCGAAGCGCGTGACCGTCTCGTGGGCGATCCACACGCCCAGCAGCATCGCGATCACCGGATTGACGAAGGTGTAGCTCGCCGCCAGCCCGGCCGGCGCCTGCGCGAGCAGCACCATGTAGGCGTTGAAGGCGATCAGCGAGCCGAACACCACGAGGTAGACCCACGCCCCTAGCGCCACCGGCTGCGGCGGCCAGCCCATCGTTTCGCCCGATACCGCGGCGAGCACCATCAGGACCACGCCGCCGCACAGCATCTCGCTCGCGAACCCCATCGCGCCGGGCGCCAGCGGCAGGCTGCGCTGGCTCAGCACGCTGCCGAGCGACCAGCACACGCACGCCACGCATATCGCGATCAGCCCCTCGGGCGAGGCCTTGAAGCCGCTGCCCTGCGTGAGCATCAGCACGCCGGCCAGGCCCAGCGCGATGCCGGCCGCTTCCAGCCGCGCAGGCTTCACGCCCCAGATCAGGTTCAAGAGCGCGATCAGCAACGGAATGACGGCGATGAATGCGACCACCAGCCCCGAGCCGATCGACACCTCCGCCAGCGCCGTGCCGCCCATGCCGCCGCCGAGCATGAGCGCGCCGACGACCAGCGCATTGCGCCACTGCAGGCGCGTCGGCCAGGGCGTGCCGCGCCAGCGCATCCAGGCCGCAAGCAGCACGCCCGCGACCAGGAAGCGCGAGCCCATCTGCAGGAATGGCGGAAAACTGATCAGCGCGTACTTGATGGCCAGGTAGGTCGAGCCCCAGACCACCCAGGTGGCGGCCAGGCACAGCCACAGCAGCGGCGTCAGCCGGGGGCGCGAGGAGGCAGGCGCGGGTGGCACAGGTGGTGCGGACGATGCGAGTGTCGCCATGACGGGGTGTCTCTTCTTGGTATGTGGTGCTCGTCATGGTATGAAAGCCCCTGCCCGCAAGCCATGTGAATTTCATGGTTCTGCTTGCATCGCACCGTCGATTTAAAGGACTTCCATGGACCTCACCTTGACCCTCACGCTGGACGCCCACGACACCCGCATCCTGGCCGAACTGCAGGCCGATGCGCGCCTGAGCATGGCCGAGCTGGGCCGCCGCGTGCACCTGAGCCAGCCGGCCGTGACCGAGCGCGTGAAGAAGCTGGAAGCCGCCGGCGTCATCACCGGCTACCGCGCCACCGTGAACCTCACGCGGCTGGGCTACGGCATCCGCGGGATCATCCGCGTCGGGCGGGCCGACTACGACCTCGTGGTGAAGCTGGTGCAGGAAACGCCTGAATGCGTCAACGCCTACAACGTGACCGGCGAAGACAGCTGGATCCTCGAGATCGCGGTGATCGACGTGCCGCACCTGGATGCGGTGCTCGCCAAGTTCTGCATCCTGACCGAGACCGCGACCTCGATCATCCTGAACCCGGCGCGCGAGCACCAGCCGATGCTGCCGCCGCAACGCGCCGACGTGAAGCCGCCGGCGCGCAAATCGCTCAGCGCGTAGCGGCGAGCGCGTTGAAGGCCGTCACCACTTCGGGCGGCGCCTGCACCATCTCGACCAGCACGCCCTCGCCCGAGATCGGAAACTCGTCGTTGGCCTTGGGGTGCAAAAAGCAGATGTCGAAACCGGCCGCGCCCTTGCGGATGCCGCCCGGCGCAAAACGCACGCCCTGCGCCGTGAGCCATTCGACCGCCTTCGGCAGGTCGTCGATCCACAGGCCGACGTGGTTCAGCGGCGTGGTGTGCACCGCCGGCTTCTTCTCGGGATCCAGCGGCTGCATCAGGTCGACCTCGACCTTGAACGGGCCGCTGCCCATCGAACAGATGTCCTCGTCGACGTTCTCGCGCTCGCTGCGGAACGTGCCCGTGACCTCGAGCCCCAGCATGTCGACCCACAGCTTCTGCAACCGCAGCTTGTCGGGGCCGCCGATGGCGATCTGCTGGATGCCCAGCACCTTGAAGGGACGCGGCGTGGTCATGCGCAGCCGCCTTCTTCTGCCTGCTCCTGCGTGCGGTGCGAGCGCAGGCCGAGCTTGCGCAGCAGCTGCACGTCGGCATCGACGTCGGGGTTGCCGGTGACCAGCAGCTTGTCTCCGTAGAAGATCGAGTTGGCGCCGGCCATGAAACACAGGGCCTGCACCGCCTCGCCCATCTGCTGGCGGCCAGCCGACAGGCGCACGCGCGCGGTCGGCATGGTGATGCGCGCCACCGCGATCATGCGCACGAAGTCGAAGGGGTCGACCGGCTCCGAGTCGGCCAGCGGCGTGCCGGGCACGCGCACCAGGCTGTTGATCGGCACCGACTCCGGGTACGGGTCCATGTTGGCGAGCTGCGCGATCAGCCCGGCGCGGTGCACCGGCTGCTCGCCCATGCCCACGATGCCGCCGCAGCACACGCTGATGCCGGCGCCGCGCACGGCCGCCAGCGTGTCCAGGCGGTCCTGGTAGGTGCGCGTGTCGACCACGTCGGTGTAGTACTCGGGCGCGGTGTCCAGGTTGTGGTTGTAGTAGTCCAGGCCCGCGGCCTTGAGCTGCTGCGCGTGGTGCGGCTCCAGCATGCCCAGCGTGGCGCAGGTCTGCAGGCCCAGCCCCTTCACGGCCTCGACCAGCACCGCCACCTTCTCGACGTCGCGGTCCTTGGGCGCGCGCCAGGCGGCGCCCATGCAAAAGCGCGTGGCGCCGGCGTCCTTGGCGGCCTGCGCGGCGCGCACCACCTCGTCGACCTCCATGAGCTTTTGCGCCTTCACGCCGGTGTCGAACTCGGCCGACTGCGGACAGTAGCCACAGTTCTCGGGGCAGCCGCCGGTCTTCACCGACAGCAGCGTGGCCAGCTCGATGTCGCCTTCGGGGAAATGCCGGCGGTGCACGGTCTGCGCCTCGAACAGCAGTTCCATGAAGGGCTTGTCGAACAGCGCCTGGATTGCCTCGACGGACCAGGGGCCCTGGGGCGTTGCCACGGCCTTGGCCGGGCGACGCAGCGTGATCGCCTGTTGCAGGTCGTTGGCACCCATCAGTTGAACTCCAGAATGATTTGGTCGACGGCGAGCGATTCGCCCTTGGCCGCCGAGATCTTGCCCACCACGCCGTCCTGCGCGGCGAACAGCACGTTCTCCATCTTCATGGCCTCGATCACGGCCAGCTTCTCGCCGGCCTGGACCTGCTGCCCCGGCTGCACCGACACCTCGACCAGCAGGCCCGGCATCGGCGACATCAGGAACTTGCTCAGGTCGGGCGGTGCCTTGTAGGGCATGAGCTCGAGCAGGCGCGCGCCCAGCGGCGACAGCACCATGGCTTCGATCTGCGTGCCGTCGTGCGACACGCGCAGCGCCAGCGGGTTCTTGCCCGCGCCGCGTTCCACTTGCGCCGTGAACGGCTTGCCGTTGACAGTGCCCTGCACGCGCGCCGCACCCAGCGCAAAGGCGCTGTCGATCTGGTAGCGCTTGTCGCCCACGGTGACGGCGCTGGCGCCGGTCTTGTCCTGGAAGTCGCTGACCGACACGGCATGGTGCACATGCTTGCCCTGGGCGCCGAGCTCGACCACCACGAACTGCTCGCCCACCTTCACGCCGTGGCCCGCGAGCTGCCCGCTGATGCCCGAGGCGCGCGCGCGGTAGCGGCGGTTGACGAAGGCAGCCAGCGCCACCAGGAACGACGGATCGGCGTGCGGCACGTCTTCCGCGTGAAAGCCCTTGCCGTAGTGCTCGGCGATGAAGCCGGTGTTGAAATCGCCCGCCACGAACTTCGGATGCGCCAGCAGCGCGGCCTGGAACGGGATGTTGCTGCTGATGCCGCGGATCACGAAGCCGTTGAGCGCCTCGCGCATGAGGGCGATGGCCTCGTTGCGATCCTTGCCGTGCACGATGAGCTTGGCGATCATCGAGTCGTAGTACATCGGGATCTCGCCGCCGTCGTACACGCCGGTGTCCACGCGCACGCCGTGCAGGTGGCCGGTGTCGCTCGCGAACATGCTCTCGGCCGGCGGCTGGAACTTCACAAGGCGGCCCGTCGACGGCAGGAAGTTGCGGAACGGGTCTTCGGCGTTGATGCGGCACTCGATGGCCCAGCCGTCGCGCTTCACGTCAGCCTGCGCCAGCGGCAGCTTCTCGCCGGCTGCCACGCGGATCATCAGCTCCACCAGGTCCAGGCCGGTGATGCACTCGGTCACCGGGTGCTCCACCTGCAGGCGCGTGTTCATCTCCAGGAAGTAGAAGCTCTGGTCCTTGCCGACCACGAACTCCACCGTGCCTGCGCTCTGGTACTTCACGGCCTTGGCCAGCTGCACCGCCTGCTCGCCCATCGCCTTGCGCGTGGCATCGGTGATGAAGGGCGACGGCGCCTCCTCGATCACCTTCTGGTGGCGACGCTGAATGGAGCACTCGCGCTCGTTCAGGTAAATGACGTTGCCGTGCGAATCGCCCAGCACCTGGATCTCGATATGGCGCGGCTCCTCGACGAACCTCTCGATGAACACGCGGTCGTCGCCGAAGGAGTTGCGCGCTTCGTTGCGGCACGAGGTGAAGCCGTCGAAGGCTTCCTTGTCGTTGAACGCCACGCGCAGGCCCTTGCCGCCGCCGCCGGCCGAGGCCTTGATCATCACCGGATAGCCGATGTCTTTCGCGATCTCAACGGCGCGCTCGGCCGTCTCGATGGCGTCGTTCCAGCCGGGGATGGTGTTGACCTTGGCTTCGTTCGCGAGCTTCTTCGAGGCGATCTTGTCGCCCATGGCCGCGATCGAATAGTGCTTCGGTCCGATGAAGGCAATGCCCTCTTCCTCGACCTTGCGCGCAAAGGCTTCGTTCTCCGACAGGAAGCCGTAGCCCGGGTGCACGGCCTCGGCGCCGGTCTGCTTGCAGGCCGCGATGATGCGGTCGGCCTGCAGATAGCTCTCACGGCTGGGCGCGGCGCCGATGTGCACGGCTTCGTCGGCCAGCTCGACGTGGCGGGCTTCCTTGTCGGCGTCGGAATAGACGGCGACGGTCAGGATGCCCATCTTCTTGGCCGTTTGAATCACACGGCACGCGATTTCGCCACGGTTGGCGATCAGGATCTTCTTGAACATGTTCTTCTTCTCCGCGCTCACAGGGGGATGTTGCCGTGCTTGCGCCACGGGTTCTCGAGCTTCTTCTCGCGCAGCATCACGAGCGAGCGGCAGATGCGCTTGCGCGTCTCGTGCGGCAGGATCACGTCGTCGATGTAGCCGCGCGCGCCCGCCACGTACGGGTTCGCGAAGCGGGCCTTGTATTCGGCCTCGCGGGCGGCGAGCTTCTCGGGGTCGTTCTTGTCTTCGCGGAAGATGATCTCCACCGCGCCCTTGGCGCCCATCACCGCGATCTCGGCACGCGGCCAGGCCAGGTTGACGTCGCCGCGCAGGTGCTTGGAGGCCATCACGTCGTACGCGCCGCCGTAGGCCTTGCGCGTGATGACGGTGATCTTGGGCACCGTGCACTCCGCATACGCGTACAGCAGCTTGGCACCGTGCTTGATGATGCCGCCGTACTCCTGGCCGGTGCCGGGCATGAAGCCGGGCACGTCGACGAAGGTGACGACGGGAATGTTGAACGCATCGCAAAAGCGCACGAAGCGCGCGGCCTTGATGCTGCTCTTGATGTCCAGGCAGCCTGCCAGCACCAGCGGCTGGTTGGCCACGATGCCGATGGTCTGGCCTTCCATGCGCGCGAAGCCGATCACGATGTTCTTCGCGTAGTCGGGCTGCAGCTCGAAGAAATCGCCGTCGTCCACCACTTTCAGGATCAGTTCCTTGATGTCGTAGGGCTTGTTCGGGTTGTCCGGCACCAGCGTGTCCAGCGAGTAGTCGGGCCGGTCGGCCGGGTCGCCCTGGCCGTCGTTGCCCAGGCGCACCGGCGGCTTCTCGCGGTTGTTCAGCGGCAGGTAGTTGTACAGGCGGCGCAGCATCATCAGCGCCTCGACGTCGTTCTCGAACGCCATGTCGGCCACGCCGCTGCGCGTGGTGTGGGTGATGGCGCCGCCGAGTTCTTCGGCCGTCACGCTCTCGTGCGTCACGGTCTTCACCACCTCGGGGCCGGTGACGAACATGTAGCTGCTGTCCTTCACCATGAAGATGAAGTCGGTCATCGCGGGCGAATACACGGCGCCGCCAGCGCACGGGCCCATGATCATGCTGATCTGCGGCACCACGCCCGAGGCCATCACGTTGCGCTGGAACACGTCGGCATAGCCGCCCAGCGACGCCACGCCTTCCTGGATGCGGGCGCCGCCCGAATCGTTCAGGCCGATGACCGGTGCGCCGACCTTCATGGCCTGGTCCATCACCTTGCAGATCTTCTCGGCGTGGGCTTCGCTGAGCGCGCCGCCGAAGACCGTGAAGTCCTGGCTGAACACGAACACGAGGCGGCCGTTGATCATGCCGTAGCCCGTGACCACGCCGTCGCCGGGGATCTTCTGCTCGGCCATGCCGAAGTCGACCGAGCGGTGCTCGACGAACATGTCCCATTCTTCAAACGTGCCGTCGTCGAGCAGCAGCTCGATGCGCTCGCGCGCCGTGAGCTTGCCCTTGGCGTGCTGCGCATCGATGCGCTTCTGCCCGCCGCCGAGTCGCGCCTGGGCGCGCTTCTTTTCGAGTTGTTCGATCAGTTCTTGCATGGTGTGCTTCCGAAGCTGTGGTTCTGGATTGCTGGGAGAGTCTTGGGGGCCGAGGTGTCACACCCGGGCGGTGATGGCTGCCGCGGCGAGCAGCTGGCGCGCCGCCGTCGAGGCCGGCAGGCTGCCCTGCGCCACCTGCTGCGTGAGCTGGGGCAGCAGTTCGCGCACCTGCGCATGCTGGCGAAACGCCTGCTTGAGCCCAGCGTCGATGCGTTCCCACATCCACGCGGTGGCCTGCTTTTCGCGGCGCTTCGCGAGCTTGCCGTTGGCGGTCTGCAGCGTCTTGAATTCGAGCACGGCGTCCCAGAAGGCGTCGACGCCGGTGCCCGCGAGTGCGCTCAGTTGCAGCACCTTGGGCAGCCAGAAGCGGCGCTCGACGCCGCTGTGGGCGTCGTGCACCGCGTGCGCATGGTCGGGGTTGCCCTGGTGGCCGAAGAGGCGCAGCGCCGAAGTGATCTGGGCCTGCGCGCGCGTGGCGGCGTCGCGGTCGATGTCGGCCTTGTTGATGGCGACCAGGTCGGCCAGCTCCATCACGCCCTTCTTGATCGCCTGCAGGTCGTCGCCCGCGTTGGGCAGCTGCAGCAGCACGAACATGTCGGTCATGCCGGCCACGGCGGTTTCGCTCTGGCCCACGCCCACGGTCTCGACGATGACGACGTCGTAGCCCGCGGCCTCGCAGACCAGCATGGCCTCGCGCGTCTTCTCGGCCACGCCACCGAGCGTGCCGCTCGAAGGGCTGGGGCGGATGTAGGCGCGCTCGTGCACCGACAGGCGCTCCATGCGCGTCTTGTCACCGAGGATGGAGCCGCCCGACACGGTGGACGACGGGTCGATGGTGAGCACGGCCACGCGATGGCCCTTGCCGATCAGCAGCAGGCCGAGCGTTTCGATGAAGGTCGACTTGCCCACGCCGGGCACGCCCGAGATGCCCAGGCGAAACGACTCGCCGGTGCGCGGCAGCAACGCGGTGAGCAGCTCGTCGGCCTGCGCGCGGTGGTCGGCGCGCGTCGATTCGAGCAGCGTGATCGCCTTGGCAATGGCACGCCGCTGCGCCATGCCGTCGGTGTCGACGATGGCGCGTTCGAGGGTCTGCACGGTGCCGCTCATCCGCCGGCCAGTTCCGTGCAGCGCCAGCGGTAATGCAGGTCGACGCCCTCTTCGCCTTCGAGCACGAAGCCGTGGCGCAGATAGAAGCGGTTGGCATCGCTGTGCACGAGCGCGGTGAGCTTGATGTCGCGGCGCTGTTCGCGCGCCTGGGCCTGCGCCCAATCGATCACCCACTCGCCGATGCCCAGGCCCTGGAAGCCGGTGCGCAGGTAAAGATGATCGAGCCGCAACGCATCGGCCCCTTCGGGCTTGAGCGTGACGAAGCCCACGCGCTGGCTGCCGTCCAGCACGATGTGGTGCATGAAGGGGACCACGAAGCCCGCGCTCAGGCGCTCGCGCGAACGCGCGGCATCGAAACGGCCGACACGCTCCAGGCTCGGGCGCATCGCATCGATGCGCAGGGCCAGCATGTCCTCGAAGTCATTGGAGTCCACCGGCTGCAGGGACAGCCGTGACAGAAGATCGCTCACGAGGTACCTCGACCGCTCAGGCCGCGACGGCCGCGCGGATCTGCTCCAGCACGTCCTTGGCGCTGGCCGGGATGGGCGTGCCCGGGCCGTAGATGCCCTTGACGCCGGCTTCGTAGAGGAAGTCGTAGTCCTGGCGCGGAATCACGCCGCCGACGAAGACGATGATGTCGTCCGCGCCCTGCTTCTTCAGCTCGTTGATGATGGCCGGCACGAGAGTCTTGTGCCCGGCGGCGAGCGTGCTCACGCCCACGGCATGCACGTCGTTCTCGATGGCCTGGCGCGCGCACTCTTCGGGCGTTTGGAACAGCGGGCCCATGTCGACGTCGAAACCGAGGTCGGCGAACGCCGTGGCCACGACCTTCGCGCCCCGGTCGTGCCCGTCCTGACCGAGCTTGGAAATCATCACGCGTGGACGGCGGCCCTGCGCCTCGGCGAACGCGTTGATCTCGGTCTTGAGGTTTTCCCAGCCTTCGGCCGAGTCATAGGCGGCAGCGTACACACCGGTCACCTTTTGGGTATCGGCGCGATGGCGGCCGAATGATTTTTCGAGGGCGTCGGAAATCTCGCCGACGGTGGCGCGCGCACGCACCGCATCGATGCTCAGCGCCAGCAGGTTGCCGGTGTTGCTTTCAGCGGCCTGGGTGAGCGCATCGAGCGAAGCCTGCACCTTGGCGTTGTCGCGCGAGGCGCGGATGCTCTGCAGGCGCGCCACCTGCTGCTCGCGCACCTTCACGTTGTCGATCGACAGGCTGTCGATGGCGTCCTCGTTCTTGAGCTTGTACTTGTTGACGCCGACGATCACGTCCTTGCCCGAATCGATGCGTGCCTGCTTCTCGGCGGCAGCGGCCTCGATCTTGAGCTTGGCCCAGCCGCTGTCCACGGCCTTGGTCATGCCGCCCATGGCCTCGACCTCTTCGATGATGGTCCAGGCGGCGTCGGCCATGTCCTGCGTGAGCTTCTCCATCATGTAGCTGCCGGCCCAGGGGTCGATCACGTTCGTGATGTGCGTCTCTTCCTGGATGATGAGCTGCGTGTTGCGCGCGATGCGGGCGCTGAACTCGGTGGGCAGCGCAATGGCTTCGTCGAGCGCGTTGGTGTGCAGGCTCTGCGTGCCGCCGAACACCGCGGCCATCGCCTCGATGGTGGTGCGCACCACGTTGTTGTACGGGTCCTGTTCGGTGAGCGACCAGCCAGAGGTTTGGCAGTGCGTGCGCAGCATCAGGCTCTTGGGGTTCTTGGGGTTGAACTCCTTCATGATGCGGCACCACAGCAGGCGCGCCGCGCGCATCTTGGCCACTTCGAGGTAGAAGTTCATGCCGATGGCCCAGAAGAAGCTCAGGCGGC
This sequence comes from Variovorax sp. Root473, assembly GCF_001426505.1. Taxonomy (GTDB): domain Bacteria; phylum Pseudomonadota; class Gammaproteobacteria; order Burkholderiales; family Burkholderiaceae_C; genus Variovorax. The sequence goes on along the minus strand of NZ_LMEV01000017.1, from coordinate 962,928 downwards.
CGGCAAAGCCGTCGACATCGAGGCCCTTGGCCAGTGCGGTCTTCACGTACTCCTTGCCGTCGGCCAGCGTGAACGCAAGCTCCAGCGCCTGGTTGGCGCCGGCTTCCTGCATGTGATAGCCGCTGATCGAGATCGAGTTGAACTTGGGCATCTTCTGCGCCGTGTACTCGATGATGTCGCCAATGATCCGCATGCTCGGCGCTGGCGGAAAGATGTACGTGTTGCGGACCATGAACTCCTTGAGGATGTCGTTCTGGATGGTTCCGCTCAGTTGATCTTGCGCCACGCCCTGCTCTTCGGCCGCGACCACGTAGCCCGCGAGCACCGGCAGCACGGCGCCGTTCATCGTCATGGACACGCTCACCTTGTCGAGCGGGATCTGGTCGAACAGGATCTTCATGTCCTCGACCGAATCGATCGCCACGCCGGCCTTGCCGACGTCGCCGGTCACGCGCGGATGGTCGCTGTCGTAGCCGCGGTGCGTGGCCAGGTCGAAGGCCACGCTCACGCCCTGGCCGCCGGCGGCCAGCGCCTTGCGGTAGAACGCGTTCGATTCTTCGGCCGTGGAGAAGCCCGCGTACTGGCGGATGGTCCAGGGGCGCACCGCGTACATGGTGGCCTGCGGGCCGCGCAGGTAGGGTTCGAAGCCGGGCAGCGTGTCGGTGTACTTCAGGCCCTGCAGGTCGACCGCGGTGTACAGCGGCTTGACGCTGATGCCGTCGGGCGTGATCCAGTTCAGCGCACTCACGTCGCCGCCGGGTGCCGACTTGGCGGCGGACTTGGCCCAGGCATCGAGATCGGCCGGCTTGTAGGTGGGTTCGGGTGTACTGCTGCTCATGGAAGGCGCCGCTCCAGGCGGTGGTCTGACGGGATTCGCAAGATCGCTTGCACGGATTTGCAAGCCGTTCGCGAGTCTAACCTATCCGTAATTATTAATTCAAACCCATTTTTTGAAGTACAGTGCAGCCCATGTCCGCCGTCACCCTGACCCCCCGTGCCCTCTATGAAGAGGTGGCCGAGCTCCTGCGCCAGCGAATCTTCCGCCGCGAGCTGGAGCCCGGCAGCTGGATCGACGAACTCAAGCTGGCCGAGGAATACGGCATCAGCCGCACCCCCCTGCGCGAGGCGCTGAAGGTGCTGGCCGCCGAAGGGCTGGTGACGATGAAGGTGCGCCGCGGCGCCTACGTCACCGAGGTGTCGGAACAGGACCTGGCCGACGTCTACCACCTGCTCTCCCTGCTGGAGAGCGACGCTGCCGGCGTGGTGGCCGAGCGCGCCACCGATGCCCAGCGCACCGAGCTGAAGGCGCTGCACGCCGAACTGGAGGCCGCGGCCGCCCCCGGCAAGGAAGACCGCGAGCACTTCTTTGCGGTGAACGAGCGCTTCCACATGAGCCTGCTGGCCATTGCCAACAACAAGTGGCGCGACCAGATGGTGGCCGACCTGCGCAAGGTGATGAAGTTGAATCGCCACAACTCGCTGCTGAAGGCGGGGCGCATCGCCGAATCGCTGGCGGAGCACCGCGAGGTGATGGCGGCCATCGAGGCGCGCGACGCCGCCAAGGCCATGGCGCGCATGCGCGAGCACTTCCTCAACGGCCTCGAAGCCGCTGGATAGGGCTCACCCCCAGGCTGCGCGCACTTCGTGTCGCTTCGCCAACCCCCTTCCGGGGGCGACGCCTGCGGCCCGGCAGAGCCGGTTCCGCGGCGTCTCGCGAAGGGGCCTGCGCCCTTTGGGCGCGGCCTCGTGCCGCTTCTGCTCAATCCAATATGAGGGTGCCAGCTTCGGTGGCGATGCGCTGGGCGATTTCCAGCATGCGCGGGGCGACACGGCTGAGCATGGCCTCCCGCGGCAGCAGGTAGGCAGGGCCGCCGCAGCTCACGCCGAAGCGTTCGCCGCGCGGGCCTTCGAGCGCGAAGCCCAGGGCGTGGATCTGGGGGTTCCATTCGCCGAAGGAGGTGCAGTAGCCCAGGCGGGCGTGCTCTTCGAGGCTGGCGATGAGGCGCGGCTCGATGGCGTGCCAGTTCTCGCCGGTTTCGAGCCGGATCTGCTCCAGCAATGCCGATTGCTCAGGCCCGGGCAAGGCGCCAATGTAGGCGCGGCCGGAAGCCGAGGTGGCGATCGACATGCGCGAGCCGACATCGATGCGGGAGCTGATGAGCGCCGAGCGCGGCCGCAATGAATCGATGACCAGCATGTCAAGGTCGTCGCGCACCGCCATGTGGATGCTGGCGCCCGACAGTTCGGCCAGGTTGCTCAGATGCGGACGCGCCAGCGCCCTCAGGTCGAAATTGCGCAGGTAGCGGCTGCTCATGTCGAGCAGCACCGGCCCCAGGCTGAAGCGCTCGCTGTCCTGCGACTGCCGCAGGTACCCCGCTGCGACCAGCGTCGCCGTGAGGCGCGACACCGTGGCCTTCGGGATGCCGGTGGTGTCGGCCAATTCCCGGTTTCCGATCGGGGCCGCTGCCATCCCGATGACCTTCAGCAGCGACAACCCCCTGGCAAGCGCACTGACTTCTTCCTTGCCGCCCACAGCTTCACTCATAAGACAGAACCTTTTTCTTGTTTCCCTGGCCGCCTTATTCTTGAGCAAAAACAGGTGCTTGAATCACACTTGTTGTGGCATTGTCATGAAACCGCGTTCCATCACGCGTCAACTTCGCCCAATTGTGCCGCCCGTCTACAAAGTCGGTGACAGCGGCGCGAAGAATCAGGCGGCCTGGACGGCGGGTTCGTGCGCCAGCGCCATCACTTCGTGCGGCGGGCGGGTCTTCAGGCGATGGTCGCTCCAGACCTGGCGCCAGCGGCGCGCACCGGGCAGCCCGTTGCGCAGGCCCAGCATGTGGCGCGCGATCGACCACCAGTGGGTGCCGTGTTCGGCCGCCTCGCGGACCATGTAGTCGCACATCCGCGCCTCGAGGTCCTCGCGCGTGAGCGTCAGCGGGGCGTCGCCGTAGAACTCGGCGTCCCACTCGGCCAGCCACCAGGGGTTGTGGTACGCCTCGCGGCCCACCATGGCGCCATCGAGCAGCCGCAGGTGCTCGTGCACCTGGGCGTTGGTGGCGATGCCGCCGTTGATCGAAAACTGCAGCGCCGGAAAGTCGTGCTTCAGGCGGTGCACCAATGCGTATCGCAGCGGCGGAATCTCGCGGTTCTGCTTCGGGCTCAGGCCCTGCAGCCAGGCGTTGCGCGCATGCACGATGAACGTGCCGCAGCCTGCCTCGCTCACCGCGCCGACAAAGTCGCGCACGAACTCGTAGCTCTCGATCTTGTCGATGCCGATGCGGTGCTTCACGGTGACGGGCACATCGACCACGTCGACCATCGCCTTCACGCAGTCGGCCACCAGCTGCGGCTCGTTCATGAGGCAGGCCCCGAAGGCGCCGCGCTGCACGCGCTCGCTCGGGCAGCCGCAGTTCAGGTTGATCTCGTCGTAGCCCCATTCCTCGCCAAGCTTCGCGCAGTGCGCCAGGTCGTTCGGCTCGCTGCCGCCGAGCTGCAGGGCGACGGGGTGTTCTTCGGCATGAAAGCGCAGGTGACGCGGCACATCGCCGTGAATCAGCGCGCCCGTGGTCACCATCTCGGTGTAGAGCAGCGCATGGCGCGTCATGAGGCGATGGAAAAACCGGCAATGGCGATCGGTCCAATCCATCATGGGCGCGACCGAAATGATTTTCTCTTTGAGATTCAACAACTTACCGCTATCACTCATACCTTGGACCCTCTCGTGTGCATGTTCGCGTGCACGCCAAACCGCCCGGATACGCCGCACACAGCGCACACGAAATGTCCACCTTCACGCACCACAGACATCGAGCGGGTAGTTTCTCACGCGGCGTCTGGTCGCGCCTCGACCCGCTGCACGTGACCATGCGCCTCATAGCGCCTGCGCTTCATCGGCCTGCGCCTCGTCGTTCCGCATCGGCACCTCGCTCGCCACCAACGGCGTGCCGATGGGCGCGCCGGCCTTGCCCTCCTGCACCGCGGCCATGTCGATGTCGTTCGGGTACTGGTCTGCAAGCCAGTAGTCGAACACCCGCCGCACGATCGGCGCCGCATGTGCCGCACCGAAGCCCGCGTTCTCGACGATCGCCGCCACGGCAATGGTCGGGTCTTCGGCCGGGGCGAATGCCATGTACAGCGCGTGATCGCGCTGGCGCGCATCGAGTGTCTTGCCGCTCGCGCGCGCCTTCGGCCCCAGGCTCACGGCCTGCGCGGTGCCGGTCTTGCCGGCCGATGTGTACGCGGCGCCGGCAAACACGCGCGTGCCGGTGCCGCCCTTCGTCACCGCCACCATCGCGTCGCGCACCACCTCGACGTGCTTGCGCGCATAGCCCAGGTCCTGGGCCGGAGGCTGCACCTGCTGCACCACCTGGCCGGTCGCGGTGTCGCGGATGGCACGCACCAGGTGCGGCTGGTAGCGCACGCCGCCGTTGGCCAGCGTGGCGTTGGCCGAGGCCAGCTGCAGCATCGTGAAGTTGTTGTAGCCCTGTCCGATGCCCAGTGAAATCGTCTCGCCCGGGTGCCAGCCCTTCATGTCGGCGCGCCGATAGGCCGCACGCTTCCACGCCTTGCTCGGCAGCACGCCGCGCGATTCGCCCTGCAGGTCGATGCCGGTGAACTGCCCGAAACCCAGCGGCGCCATGAAGTCGTGGATCAGGTCGACGCCCATCTCGGCGGCCAGCGAATAGAAATACGTGTTGCTCGAGAACTGGATGGCGCGGTGCATGTCGACGCCGCCCAGCCCGCCCCGATGGCTGCGGAACGTGCGCCCGCCGAAGGTGTAGAAACCCGGGTCGTTCTCCACCTTGTCCGCCGCGCGCTTGCCGGTCTGCAGTGCTGCCATGGCCATGAAGGGCTTGTAGGTGGAGCCCGGCGGGTACGTGCCGCGCAGCGCGCGGTTCAGCAGCGGATTGTCGGGCGACTCGATCAGCGCCTTCCAGCTCTCGGTGTCGATGCCCTCGACGAACAGGTTGGGATCGAAGGTGGGCTTGCTCACGAAGGCCAGCACCTCGCCGGACTTCGGGTCGATGGCCACCAGCGCGCCGCGGCGCTCGCCGAACATGTCTTCCACGAGCTTCTGCAGCTTGATGTCCAGCGACAGCATCACCGTGTGGCCGGGCTTGGCCGGGTAACGCGCCAGGCGGCGGACCGCGTGCCCACCGGCCGAGGTTTCCATCTGCTCCACGCCGGTCTGGCCGTGCAGCGCCTGCTCGTAGCTCTGCTCGATGCCGACCTTGCCGATGTAGTCGGTGCCGCGGTAGTTGGCACGCTTGTCCTCCGGCCAGTCGTCCATCGCGGTTTTCTCGCGCTGGTTGACGCGGCCGATGTAGCCGATCACATGGGCTCCTACCTCGCCATGCGGGTAGGTGCGAAAGAGCCGCGCCTTGATCTCCACCCCGGGAAAGCGATAGCGCTGCGCCGCGAAGCGCGCCACCTCTTCATCGCTCAGGCGCGTGCGGATGGGCAGCGAGTCGAAGCTGCGCGAATCTTCGCGCAGGCGCTGGAAGCGGCGACGGTCCCTCGGCGTCACTTCGACCAGGCCATCCAGCGCGTCGATGACGGCATCGATGTGGCCCACCTTCGACGGCGTGATCTCCAGCGTGTAGGCCGCGTAGTTGGACGCCAGCACCACGCCGTGGCGGTCCAGGATCTGCCCGCGGTTGGGCACCACCGGAACGATTGCCGTGCGATTGCTCTCGGCCCGCCCCGCCAGCTCGTCATGGCGCATCACCTGCAAGTAGACCAGCCGTGCGCCGATCAGACCGAATCCGAACAACACCGCGCAGCCGACCACCACCACACGACGGCGAAAAAGTGCGAGTTCGACGGCGGCATTGCGGATTTCATTCATCGGGAGGAAGGAGGATCGGAAGAAGCTGCAGAAAGGCCCGATAAGAGAGCCTGCCCGCCCGAAGGTTCCGCGCCCCGTCCACCTGACATCCCCCGGCGGCTGCGCCGGCAGTTGCGCGCCGCCCCCGAAGCTCACCGGTCAGTTCGACCAGGACCGCGGCGGCCCACGTCGCGCAGGCCGATGCGGTGCGTGATGATTTCGCTCGGCCGGATGCGCGCCGGCGACATCATGTGGCGGCGTTGTCCGACTCCGCCACACCGCCGCGTCGAGACAATGGGGCAGCCTGAAAGAAGCGCCCCGCGCCCCAGGCCACGCTTTTCATATCCAGGCTTCGCACCGATGACCCGCATCTACCTCATAGAAGACAACCCTCTGATCGCCACCACCCTGACCGATGGACTGCGGGAATTCTCTGGATGCGAAGTCGTCGCCACCGCCAGCACCTGCGACGAAGCGATCGACTGGCTCGAATCGAACCCCGATGGCTGGGATGCCGCCGTGATCGACATGTTCCTGGCGCAAGGCAACGGCCTGACCGTTGCGAACCATCTGAAGGACCGCAAATCGCCCGTGCAACGCACTGTGGTGTTCATGAACCACGCGACGTCCGAGGTGCGCGAAGGCGCACTGTCGGCGGGGGTCGATGCCGTGTTCGACAAGTCGCTGCAGCTCGAAGATTTCTACGAGTTCTGCCGCAAGCTCGGTATTTCGAGGCGCTGAGCGACTGCGCCGCGGAGCGCGCAGCGAATGCCGGTCGCTGCACGGCCTGAATGATTCGCGGCGGCACAATTGCCCGCGTGCCACGCCTACTTCACCTCCTGACCGCAGGCCTCGCGCTCGCGTCCTCATTCGCTGTGGCGGCCGCTCACGCAGCCGACCCTGTGGTGCTCGTCACCTCGCCCGTCGCGCTGCAGGCCGCCGAGAAGTCCGGCGCCGGTTTCGGCCGCTGGTTCGACGTACCCGTCGCTGCGAGCGGCATCGCCACCAACCAGGCGCTCGCGCGCTCGCCCGCCTGGCAATCGATCACCGCCGCGCTGAAAGGCAGCCTCGCCGCCCTGCAGCGCCGCGACCCGCAGGCCGGCGTCGGCATCGCGCGCTACCCGCACCGGATCTTCGATGCGCGCTGGCTTGCCAGCCCCGACGCCTTCTTTGAGCTGGTCGGTGTGGCCAACCGCATGGACCGCCGCCCCTTCCAGCCCGGCGCCTGCGGCGAGACGCGGCTCGTGTACCGGCTGGCCTACCGCTCGGCCGCAATGCAGTCGCGCTTGCCGATGACCGTCGCGGTCGAACTGCGCGGCGACGCGCCCGACGCCGACGGCAGTTGCGCCAGCGCTGCACGACGCTGGCAGCCGCCGCAGGCTTCGATGAAAGACGAGGCCCTCGGCCGCTGGCTCGTGTCGGCCGACGGCCCGCTGGCGCCGCAACGGCTCGCGCAGGCCCGCATCGCGCAGGTGACGACCAACCTGCAGAGCGTGCGCTGGCCCTCGGCCGTGCGGCCCGACCTCGGCGGCCATGCCGAATACTTGCTGCGCGCCTTCCGCTGGAACGCGGGCACGCAACGCTTCGACGCGGGCCCGCTCGAGAACACGCCCGACGTCGCGAAGCTCAAGGCCGATGCCCCCTTGCGCAAGGCGCTGCTGCAATGGCTGCAGCAGCCCGACACGCTGCGCGCGCTCGACAACGCCACCGTGCGCATCCCCGATCGCTTTCTGGCGACCGAGTCCGTTTCCGTCGCACCGCGCGGTCTCGAACGCCTGGCGAACCGGCCCTTCGAACAGCTGTTCGCGACAGGCGACTGGCAGCCCGTGCCCGGCAGCCGCACGCTGCAATCACCGCAGGCGGTGCTGCGCCGGCTCGACGACCTGAGCTGCGCCGGCTGCCACCAGAGCCGTGCGGTCGCGGGCTTTCACCTGCTGGGCCTGGACCGGCGCGGCGTCTCGCGCACCTTCACGACCGGCAACGCGCTCGCGCTGCCGCATTCGCCGCACCTGCAAGATGAGTTGGCGCGGCGCGAACGCTATGTGAAGGCCGCGCTGACAACGCCCGTGCCCGATCCGTTCCGCCCGTTGGCCACGCCCGACGACGCCAACGCCGCGCCCGAGAAAGCCACGGTCGGCGCGAGCTGCGAGCCCACGCGCATCACCGCATCGGCCGACCCCTGGCGCGACCGCGCCCAGAAACTGCCGCGCACCGCCGCCACGACCTGCGAAGGCGCGGATTCGGTCTGCGAGAAGACCTCCGTCGGCTTCCCCGGCGGCATGTGCTCGGGCCGCTGCGATCCGAAAGACCCGAACGGCACCTGCGGCGGCATCGCCATCCTCAGCGATTTCAATCAGTGCCTGGCGGCGAAGCAGCCGTTCGGCGATTGTTTGAGCAAGCACACGCGGCCCGGCAACCTGCGCAGCTGCTCGGCGCACAAGCCTTGTCGCGAGGACTACATCTGCGCGCAGGCAGAGGGGCAGCCTGAAGGACGTGGGGCGTGCATTCCGCCGTACTTCCTGTTCCAGATGCGGGTGGACGGGCACTCCTGAAGAACGAGCACGCGGGCAGGCACTCAACTTTCCTCGTACCACCGGTCCTTCGCCAGCATCACCCGGTGATGCCCACATCCCGACGGCATCATCGGAAAGCAGTTCTCCTGCGCCGCCACCTGCACGTCCAGAAAGAACGGCCCCTTGCTCGCCAGGCATTCGGCCAGCGCCTCTTCCAGCTCGGCCGGGTCGGACACCCGCCGCGCGCCCCAGCCGAAAGCCTTGGCCAGCGCCACGAAGTCGGGCAGTGCCTCGTTCCAGCTGTGGCTCAGGCGGTTGCCGTGGTTCAGCTCCTGCCATTGGCGCACCATGCCCATGTAGCCGTTGTTGCTCAGCACCAGCTTCACGGCCGTGCCGTGCTGCATCGCCGTCGACAGCTCCTGGATGTTCATCAGCACCGACGCGTCGCCGCTCACGCACACCGTGAGCGCATCGGGGTGCGCGATCTGCGCGCCGATGGCGGCAGGCAGCCCGTAGCCCATGGTGCCGGCGCCGCCCGAGGTGAGCCAGTGGCGCGGGCTGTCGAAGCGCAGGTACTGCGCGGCCCACATCTGGTGCTGGCCCACGTCGGTCGAGACGATCGCGTCGCGGCCCGCGATGGCCCGCTGCAGCGACGACATCAGCTGCTGCGGCAGGATTTCTTCGGTTGATGGCGTGAAAGCCAGGCAGTCTTCGGCGCGCCAGCGCTCGATACGTGCCCACCACGGCGCCAGCCGCTCGGGCGCAAAGTCTTCGGGCAGCAGCCCCAGCAGCGCTTCGACGATGGCGCCGCAGTCGCCCACCATCGGCACGTCGACGTGCACCACCTTGTTGATGCTGCCGGGGTCGATGTCGATGTGGATTTTGCGGGCGTGCGGACAGAACTCGTCGAGCTTGCCCGTCACGCGGTCGTCAAAGCGCGCGCCCACGCACACCACCAGGTCGGCCTCGTGCATGGCGAGGTTGGCTTCGAGCATGCCGTGCATGCCCAGCATGCCGACGAACTTCGGGTCGGACGCGGGGAACGCGCCCAGCCCCATCAGCGTGAGCGTGCACGGTGCGTGCAGCCGGTGCACCAGCTGCGTGAAGGCCTCGCAGGCCGCCGGCCCCGAGTTGATGAGCCCGCCTCCGCCGTAGAGCACGGGCCGGCGCGCAGTCGAGATCAGGTCGGCCGCGCGCTGCAGCATCGCCCGCGGTGGCAGCGGCGCGCGGCCCGTGCGCAGGGCGCGCAGCGGCGCGGGTGCAGTGCCATGCGTGAGGCGCATGAGCTGGATGTCCTTCGGCACGTCGAGCAGCACCGGGCCGGGGCGGCCGGTGGTGGCAATGTCGAGCGCGCGGCGCACCAGCGCGGGCACGTCGTCGGCCGCGCGCACCTGCCGGTTCCACTTGGTCACCGGGCGCGACATGCCCAGCGCGTCGCTTTCCTGGAAAGCCTGCGTGCCGATCACCGCCGTCGACACCTGCCCGCTGATGCACAGCACCGGCACCGAATCGCTCATCGCGTCGAGCAGCCCCGTGATCGTGTTGCCCACGCCCGGCCCCGAGGTGACCAGCACCACGCCGACGCGGCCCGTGCTGCGCGCATAGCCCTCGGCCGCATGCACCGCCGCCTGTTCGTGGCGCACCAGCACATGGCGCAGCCGGGGCTCGCCGTGCAGCGCGTCGTACAGCGGCAGCGCCGCGCCGCCGGGGTAGCCGAAGATCGTGTCGACACCGCACTCGACCAGCGTGTCGAGCAGCGCTTCGGCACCATTGCGCACGCGGGGCGGGGTCTCAGGCACGGCCGGCGAGAGGGAGGGCGAGGATGTGGGGGGAAGGTCGAGCAGTCGCATGCCGTCAATTCTTCCGCTCTTGAGGCAGAATTTGCTTCTTTCTTTTGGCTGTTTAAGCCCGAAACATGAAAACCAATCGCCAAACATCGAACGACACCGAAGGATCTTTCGACAAGACCGATCTGGCGATCCTGCGCGTGCTGCTGCTCGATTCGCGCAAGACCCTGCAGGAGATCGGCAACGAGGTCGGCCTGTCGCCCACCAGCTGCTGGACGCGCATCAAGAAACTCGAGGCTTCGGGCGTCATCAAGCGCTACACCGTCGACGTCGATCCGGCCAAGCTGGGCTACCACGACTCGGTGATCGTGCAGGTCACGCTCGAAAGCCACACCGACGAAACCCTGTACGACTTCGGCCGCACCCTCGCCACCATCCCCGAGATCCAGGAGGCCTACCTGGTCTCGGGCGACTACGACTACTACATCCGCATCGCCGTGCGCGACACGCGCGACTACGAACGGCTGCTGCGCGAGAAGCTCTACAAGATCCCCGGCATCCGGCACAGCAAGTCGCACTTTGTGTTGCGCGTGCTGAAGGAGGCGACAGTGCCGGTGATCTGAGGGGCCACCAGGCCCGCTCGAATGCATGCTGGGTACGATCGACGACGAACGGCCCTTCGCTGACGCCACCCCCTCCATGAGAACGACTTCGGAACATCGCACGCTGATCGTCCTGGGCGGCCTGCCAGGTACAGGCAAGACCACCATCGCGCGCGAACTCGCGGCGCGCATCCCTTGCGCGTACCTGCGCATCGACGCCATCGAGCACGCGCTGAAAACCGCGAATGGACACGGCGACGATGTGGGTCCGGCCGGCTATGTCGTGGCCTACGCGCTGGCCCGGTCCAACCTCGTGCTGGGCATGCCCGTGGTTGCCGACTGCGTCAATCCGCTGGCGGTCACGCGCGAAGCGTGGCGGGCCGTGGCGACCGACACGTCGTCGAAGCTGGTGGAAGTGGAAGTCGTGTGCTCCGATGCGGCGGAACACCGCCGGCGCGTGGAACACCGGGAGGCCGACCTTGCGGGCTTTGCGTTGCCAAGCTGGGAGTCCGTGCCTCGGCATGATTACGAGGCTTGGGGTACGAGCCGCCTGGTGATTGATTCCACGCTGATGAGCGCGAGTGACGCGGCAGACCTGATCTGCCGGCAAATGCATGCGCCGTAAGTCGATACGATCCCGTTTTGTCGATGTCTTCCAGGGCGTCATCGTGCTCGGCCCCTGGGCCGCGATGTTTGCCTATCTGGGCCTTGCACCGCTGGCTGCTTATCTGCTCGACGGCACCCAACTTCGCACGGGCCCCAGTCGTGGAGCCTCCTATTGGTGGAGCTTCTCGGAAGCAGTGACGGCTCAGTACCCGACCCTCAGCTGGCTGCTGGGACTCAAGAGCCATGTCGTCTTGTTGACTTGCCTGGCGGGCATGGTGATCGGGCCGATTGTTGCGTGGCGCCTAGGCCGACGCCTGAGCCGAAAGCCTTGAATCGCGAATTCAGTCCCAGGCGGCGCCATGCCCGACTCCCGCCGACTTCTTCATCGGCAAAGGCCACGTGCGGCTGGAGGGCTTCCATCCGCGCAAACGGATCGCGGGCATCGGGCAGAAACTCCTGGGTGAGATCAGGCGATCAAGCGCCTGAAGACCCTGCCCGAGTCGCCGTGAACCACGATGCCGTCGCCTACAGACTCCCCGCAATCCACTCGCGCAGCCACCGGTGGCCCGCATCGCGGTGCCTGCGCTCATGCCACAGCATCGCCATCTCGTAGCCCGGCACCTCGAGCGGCGCCTCCACCACGCGCAGCCCCGGCGCGCCGCGCGCCAGGCGCTCGGGCAGCATCGCGACCATGTCGGTGCTGGCCAGCACGGACATCATGAACAGGAAGTGCGGCACCGACAGCACCACGCGCCGCGCGAGTCCCTGCGCGGCCAGCGCCTCGTCGGTGGGGCCCGAAAAACCGCCGCCGCCGAGCGACACCACCACATGCTCCAGCGCGCAGAACTGCGCGAGCGTGGGCCGGCGCTTCAGGCGCGGGTGCCCTGCCCGGCCGGCCAGCACGTAGCGCTCGTGGAACAGCACGCGCCGGTGCAGGCCGCGCGGTGCGCCCACGCTGGTGTGAAAGAACAGGTCGATCTCCGACTGCTCCAGCTGGCGCGCCATGCGCGTGGGCACCGCCTCCACCACGGCGAGCCGCGTTTTCGGCGCGGCCGCGCGCAGGCCGGCCAGCGCCGGCAGCAGGATGGCCGACTCGGCGTAGTCGGCCGCGGCCACGCGCCAGGTCGTGGTCGCCTCGGCCGGGTCGAAGGGCTGGCTGGGTGCCACCGCGCGGCCCAGCGACGCGAGGGCCTCGCGCAGCGGCTCGCGCAGTTCGTCGGCGCGCGCGGTGGGCCGCATGCCGCGTTGCGCAGGCACGAGCAGCGGGTCGTGGAAGAGCTCACGCAGCTTGGCGAGCTGCACGCTCACCGAGGGCTGCGAGAGGTTCAGGCGCTCGGCCGCGCGGGTCACGTTGCGCTCGGCCAGCAGGGTGTCGAGCGTGACCAGCAGGTTGAGGTCGATGCGGCTGAAATTGTTCATGGCGATACCTGGCATTCAAACTATTCATTTCCAATATAGCGCGCCAATACCTAACCTGAGGGCATCTTCACTCACCCCCTGACACCGTGAACATCCTGCTGGTCCTTGCCCATCCCGAAGCCACCTCGCTCAACGGCTCGCTCCATCGCTTCATGGTCGAACGCCTCACGCGCGCCGGCCACTGCGTGCGCGTGTCCGACCTGTACGCGATGCGCTGGAAGCCCGCACTCGACGCCGACGATTTCCCTGCGCGCGACACCGCCGCGCCCTTCGACCCCGTGCGCGACTCACTGCACGCGTTCGAGGGCGGCACGCAAACCGCCGACATCACCGCCGAGCAGGAGAAGCTGCTCTGGGCCGACGCGGTGATCCTGCAGTTCCCGCTGTGGTGGTACTCGATGCCCGCCATCCTCAAGGGCTGGATCGAGCGCATCTACGCCTATGGCTTTGCCTACGGCGTGGGCGAACACTCCGACACACACTGGGGCGACCGCTTTGGCCAAGGAACCTTGGCCGGCAAGCGCGCGATGCTGGTGGTGACGACCGGCGGCTGGGCCTCGCACTACGCCCCGCGCGGCATCAACGGGCCGATGGACGAACTGCTGTTCCCCATCCACCACGGCATCCTCTACTACCCCGGCTTCGACGTGCTGCCCCCCTTCGTGGTGCATCGCACGGGAAAGGTCGACGCGGCCGCTTATGCGCGCATCACCGGCGAGCTCGGTGAACGGCTCGACACGCTGTGGACCACCGACCCGATCGCGTTCCGACCGCAGAACGGCGGCGACTACGACATTCCCGCGCTCACGCTGCGCGAACACATCGCGCCGGGCCGCGCGGGCTTCGGGGTACACCGCAAAAGCAGCGAATCTGAAACTTTGGTTTCCGAACGCGCCAGCTTTTAACCACGCCGGGATCAGGTGGATTCGCGGGTGACTTCAAAACGTCGCGACAACGCAGCAAGATGCGCATCCGCCGATTCGTCCGAAGGAGCTTGTCCATGTTCGCCACGCCAGAACGCACCGTCAAGATTCCGGGCCCCGACCATGCGATCACCATCGCGCCAAATCCGTTGCGCGTGGTGGTGTCGGTGGGAGGGCATGTGATTGCCGATTCGCGCGACGCACTGACATTGCGCGAGTCGCATTTCGGCACCGTGCACTACCTCCCGCGCAAAGACGTTCGCATGTCGCTGCTGGAGCGCACCGCGCACGCGACCTATTGCCCGTACAAGGGCGAGTGCGCCTACTACAGCATTCCGGCCGGCGGCGAACGCTCGGTGAATGCGGTGTGGACCTACGAGTCGCCGTACGAATCGGTCGCGCCGATCAAGGACCACGTGGCCTTCTATCCGGACCGTGTGGGCACGATCGAAGAGCGCTGCTTCTGAGCATCCATCCGCTGGCGCAAGAAAACCGGCCCTTGCTTTCGCAAGGCCGGCTCTTCTTTCTCTGACCTGCTGACACCCGCCCCGTGCGGGGCCAGGTGCGCGCCAGTCGTCGCGTCGACGGATTACAGCGGCAGAGCGTCGCCGCGTGCCGCCGCGCGGGCTTCGGCACGCACCGTGGCGCGGTCCAGGCCGCTGGCCAGCACCGGGGCCACGCGGGATGTCACGGCTTCGCTGTAGGGGTTCTCGCTGCGCGCGGCGACCACGGCCTGGGCGCGGACGGCATCGCGGCTCACGGTCGAGACGAACACCTGGGCAGGACCTGCGTCGGCACCGGTGGCGTAGGGGTTGGCGCTGCGTGCGGCCACAACAGCTTCGGCGGCGACATCGGCGCGGCTGGCGGCCGAGGTCAGCTGATGCACGCCTTCGTAGGTTTCAGCGTGGGCGGCGCCGGCAACAGCCATCAGGGCAACAGCAACGGCGGAGAGGAGCTTGGAGGCGGTCATGTCGGTTTCCTTCTTCAATTCAGTTCAGTACAAGTTCTTGCTTGGATGGTTTGAACCGGTCTTGGGTGGGTCACCGTCCCTCTTCTTGAAGGGCGGCCAACTCGCTCGGGCCTGTTCATCCGGGTCAGCTGGAGGGCCGGTTCGTGAGATGAATTGTGCGCCGCGATCTAGGTAAAAACCCGTAGCAAAAGGAACCACGGCGTTCCCGAAACGGAAACAATGCGGCGCGTTCCGAGAAGCGTCAGGGCGGCAGCAGCAGCGGTCCGCAGTTGCTCTGGGTGACGAACACGGCCATGAGCTTCGCGGGCTTCACTGGATCGGGGTTCTCGGCGAACACATGCAGCGTGTCCGGCGGCTCGAAGAAGGTCTCGCCGCTCTTGAAGGTGCCTACCGGGCCGCCGCCCAGCTGCGAGCGGATGGTGCCTTCGAGAATGATCGCGGTCACCGAGCCCGGGTGCCGGTGCGCGGGCGAATACGCGAGCGGCGGAAAGTCGACGAGCACCGTCGTCACCGACTTGCCCGGCACGTGCGGCAGCGCCTCGCACGACAGCACCTTGACCTGCGTCGCCGGCCGCGCCGTCGCTTCCGAGCCCGCGGGCACCGGCGCTGACGCGAACATCGGCCGCGCCACCGAGCTGCACACGTCGGCGAACCACTGCACAGCCTCCTGCTGGCCCGCGCGCGGCATCAGCGCCCAGCCGGCGGCAAGCACCAGCGACAGCCCCGCCAGACCCGCGCCGATCGACGACGTGCGATGCCAGCGTGCGGCCTTCATGACACGACCTCCCGCGACAGCCGCAGCGCCGCATGCCAGCCCAGCTCACGCCTGGCCTTCTCGCTGCTGAGCCCGACGCTGTCTTCCGCGATGTTGAAGACGCCGCCGCGTGCATGCCGCATGGCCAGCACCGCCGCCCACGCCGCAGCTTCGACATGCACCGGGCTCGCACCCCTGGGTGCCGCGTTCGACGTACCGGGCCCATACAGTTGGCCATAGCGCAGCACCGTGCCCGTGAGGCCGACGGCATCGCGCACGCTGCGTTCCAGCGCCACCACACCGTCGATGCTGATGCGGCGGCCGCCTTCGGCGGCGAGGTCGAGCGGATCGTCCTCGGTGTGCGGCATCGGTCCGGGCGCGTAGGCCCACGCGATGCTCTGCGCGATCACCTGCGTCGCACCGGCCGCGAGCGACGCCGCGACGAGGTGCCGCGTGCCCTCGATGCGCACGCGCGCATTGCGCACCACGGCCTCGGCCATGAGCGCCGGATTCAGGTCCTTGGGCAGATCGGTGAGTTGATGAATGACGACCGCCGGCGCGATGCGCACCAGCGCGTCGCGCAAGGCCTGTGCGTCGAACACGTCGACCACCACCGGCGTCACGCCGCGAGCCTCCAGCGCCGCCGCGCGATCGGCACGGCGGGTGCCGCCATACACCGCGTGCCCCGCCTCGAGCAACAGAGGGATCAGCGCTGTGCCCACGGCCCCGGTCGCGCCCGCCACGAATACCTTCTCGCCCATTGCGTGTCCTTCTTTCCTGCTGGCTGTTCGAAGCCACGAGCTTAGGATTTCGATGCCCCATATGAAAGAACCAAGAATCATCAAAATGTCTGGGCCATGATCGAGCCGCCCCACCCAACCGCCGCCCTCCCCGGCATCGACCGTTCAACGTCGATCCCGCTGCACCGCCAGGTCTACGAACGCTTTCGCACGGCGATCGACCGCGGCGTGCTTCGCCCCGGCGACCGTGTGGCGTCGGCGCGCAGTTTGGCGGGCGAGCTGGGCGTGGCGCGCGGCACGGTCGAAGCGGCCTACAGCCAGCTCGCGGGTGAAGGCTACTTTTCGGCGCAGGGACAGGCGGGCACGGTGGTGTCGCCATCGCTGCCGGTGCAGCGGCCCCTGCGCGCCGGTTCGCGCCGTGTCGTCGATGCACCCGCGCTCCCCGGTCCCGTCGCCCCGCCGCCGTTGCAACTCGGCATCCCGGCGCTCGATGCCTTTCCGCGCAAGCTCTGGGCGCGCCTGGTCGCCCGCCGTGCGCGCGCCATGGGCGCGGCAGACCTGTTCTACGGCGACCCCGCAGGCCATGCGCCGCTGCGCGAGGCCATCGCGGCCTACCTGCTGGTGTCGCGCGGCGTGGCCTGCCAGCCTGCGCAGGTCTTCGTCACCGGCGGCTACCGCGCATCGCTGGCGCTCGTGGCGCGCACGCTGCTCGCGAAAGACGATCGCGTGTGGACCGAAGACCCGGGCTTCGCGCCCACGCACGATGTGCTGCGCAGTGCCGGCCATCGCGTCGTGCCCGTGCCGGTGGACGACGAAGGCCTGGTGGTGGCGCGGGGCGTTCGCCGCGCGCCGACAGCGCGCTTGGCGCTCGTCACGCCCTCGCACCAGGCGCCGCTGGGCGTATCGATGTCGCTGGCGCGCCGGCTGCAGCTGCTCGCGTGGGCCTCGCGCGCCAAGGCCTGGATCGTCGAGGACGACTACGACGGCGAGTACCGCTATGCCGGCGCGCCGCTGCCCGCGCTCAAGAGCCTCGACGGACACGACCGCGTTCTGTATGCCGGCAGCTTCTCGAAGGTGCTGTATCCGGGGCTGGCGCTGGGCTATCTCGTGGTGCCCGAATCGCTGCGTGCGCGCTTCGACGAGGCGGTGCGCATCGCGTCCAACGGCTGTGCGCAGATCACGCAGGCCACGGTCGCCGATTTCATGCGCGACGGCCATTTCTCGCGCCACCTGAAGAAGATGCGCCTGCTCTACGCACGCCGACGCGCCCTGCTCGCCGAGGCGCTGCAGAAGGCCTTCGGCGATGGTGTGCGCATCGACCTGCAGGCCGGCGGCATGCACCTGATCGCGCGCTTCGACACGCGCACCGAGAGCGACCTCGTGCTGGCCCGCCGCGCGCAAGAGGCCGGCCTGAACTGCCAGCCGCTGTCGGCCCGGGGCACGACCGCCTTCAAAGGCCAAGGGCTGCTGATGGGCTTCACCAACGTCGCTTCGCCGGCCCAGGCACGACAGCTCGCCACGCGGTTGCGCGCGGCGTTGGGTTGAGGCTCAGGCGCGCAGATCGACTTCTGGCCGCATCGACGACGCGCCGTTCCAGCGCACCTCGAAACCCCCGATGCGGAACTGGCCGACCACCAGTTCGCCAACGCGCTGCATGTCGGACTCGCCGCCGTCGGGCGCACCCCAGAAGGCAAGCGAGAGCTGGCTGGTGCGCTTGGCGCGGTTCTGGTCCTGCCGCGTGTAGAAGCAGAAGCCGTGCACGCCGGCCTTCTTGCCGCCGCGCTCGCGGAAGGCTTCGGAGCAGTCGGAGAAGCCATCAGACTGCGTGTCGCCCGCGTCCTGCAGCGCGACCAGGCCCGCCTGCGTCAGCGCATCAAACACCTGGGCAATGCGCGCTTCGGCCGCGCGCCACTGCGCAGCGCTCATCTTCACCGGGGCGGGCTCGGGCGGCGGTGGTCCGGGCAGCGCGTGGCCGGTGATGCGCGACAGCAGCTCGGCGACCTCTTCCTCCATGGCGTTTTCCGTGATGTGGTTGCCGTGGCCGTCGCTCACGTCGGGGTTCGCGCCCGCATCGATGAGCAGTTGCACCGGCGCCGTGGTCGGCGAGAACTCGGCCGCGAGGTACAGCGCGGTGCGGCTGTCGCTGCCGGCGTATTCGAGCGGACTGCCGGCGTCGAGCAGCAGCTGCAGCACGGCAAGGATCGGTTCGAGCTCGGCTTCGTTCGTGCCCATCGCGGCGCACTGCAATGCGGTGAAGCCTTGCCTGTTGACGGCGGCCATGTCGGCCCCGGCCTCGATGCATGCGCGCACCGTGTCGACATCGGCTTCGCTCGCCGCGTCGAAGATCTTCTTCGGATTCATGGCATCTCCCTGCTGGTTTGGGGATTCTGCCGCAGGCGCCGCCAGCTCGGCTTCGCAGCGCACAGGCATGATGCGGTCTACCAGATCGGCACGGAAAGCCTGAGGGCCTTCCTCTCGACCCACCCCCTGGCTGTGCCGGAGGCGCACGCATGAAGACACCCCCCAGACTGCAATCCCTCGTCGACGAGGGCCTGATCGACAGCGTCGTGCGCCAGCTCATGAGCGGCAAGGAAGCCATGGTCTACGTCGTGCGCTGCGGCGACGAAACGCGCTGCGCCAAGATCTACAAGGAAGCCGACAAGCGCAGCTTCCGCCAGGCCGTCGACTACACCGAGAACCGCCGCGTCAAGAACACGCGCGAAGCGCGCGCCATGGCCAAGGGCACCAAATTCGGCCGCCAGGTGACCGAGGCCATCTGGCAGAGCGCCGAGGTCGATGCGCTCTACCGCCTGGCCGCGGCCGGCGTGCGCGTGCCCACGCCGCACAACTTCCTCGAAGGCGTGCTGCTGATGGACCTGGTGACCGACGCCCACGGCGACGCCGCCCCGCGCCTGAACGACGTGGCCTTCTCGCCCGAAGACGCGCTGCTGCACCACGCCAGCCTGCTGAAAGAAGTGATGCGCATGCTCTGCGCGGGCATCGTGCACGGCGACCTGTCGGAGTTCAACGTGCTGCTGGCCGAAGACGGCCCGGTGATCATCGACCTGCCGCAGGCGGTGGATGCAGCGGGCAACAACCACGCCAGGCGCATGCTGCTGCGCGACGTGGAGAACCTTCGCAACTTCTTCGGGCAGTACGCGCCCGCGCTGCTGAAGACGCACTATGGCGACGAGATCTGGCAGCTCTACGAGCGCGGCCTGCTGCGGCCGGAGACGGAACTCACGGGCACCTTCGTGCGTGAGACCGGCCCGGTCGATCTCAGCAACGTGCTGCGCGAGGTGGACGACGCGCGTGCGGAAGAAGCGGCGCGGCTGCTGCGGATGCAGACGCCGCGACAATAGCGGGCTGCTTCCGCCCGCCCGATGACTTTCCACGCCCTGCCCCAGCGCCCGCCCGTCACCACCGCCGCCCGCCACATCGCCCGGGCCGCGGCCTTCGTGGCACTGGGCCTGGGCCCGGTGGCGCACGCGGCCACCATTCGCCTCGAAGACGACCGTGGCCGGATGCTCGAACTGCAGGCGCCCGCCAGGCGCATCGTCTCGCTGATGCCCTCGCTGACCGAGACGGTCTGCGCGCTCGACGCTTGCGACCGGCTCGTGGGCATCGACCGCCACGCCAACTGGCCGGCGGCAGTGAAGGGCCTGCCGCAGGTGGGCGGCATGGACGACGCGAACATCGAGCGCATCGTCGCGCTCAAGCCCGACCTCGTGCTGCTGCGCCCGCGCAGCCGCGCCGCCGAGGCGCTGGAGCGCCTGGGCATCAAGGTGCTGGCACTCGACGCCAAGACCCATGCCGACATGCGCCGCGTGATGGAAACCGTGGCCCGCGCCACCGGCAAGCCGGGCGCGGGCGAGGCCTTCTGGCGCACCCTCGATGCGCGACTGAACGCAGCGCGCGCCCGCGTGCCGCTGAACTGGCAAGGTCGGCGCGTGTACTTCGAGGTGCACGGCGGCGTGGCGGCCGCGAGCGAAAGCTCCTTCATCGGCGAGACCCTGGCGCGCCTGGGCCTGGCCAACGCGGTGCCGGGTTCGCTCGGCCCCTTCCCCAGGATGAACCCCGAGTTCGTGGTGCGCGCCAACCCCGACGTGCTCATGGTTTCGGCCCTCGGCGAAATCTCGGCCATGGCCGCGCGGCCCGGCTGGTCGGCCATGTCGGCCATCCAGCGCGGACGCGTCTGCAGCTTCGCCTCGGCACGCTTCGACCTGATGATGCGGCCCGGCCCCCGGCTCGACGAGGCGGCCGATGCCATCGTGAACTGCCTTGCGTCGCTGGATGCGCCGCGCAACTGATCCTCTCCTCATGAACGTCGACATCGTTCCCGCCGTCCACTTCGGCACCGACGAACTCACCGCCCTCTGGAACCGCGCCTACGAAGACTATTTCGTCCCGATCGCGTTCGACCGCGCGATGTTCGAGCGGCATGTGCGGCGCGCCGAAGCCGAGCTCGCACTCTCGCGCGTGATCGTCGTCGATGGCGACGCCAGCGGCCTCTCGCTCGTCGGCCGGCGTGGTTCGCGCGCGTACCTCGCGGGCTTCGGCATCGCGAGTGCACAACGCCGCCGGGGGTTGGCCAGGCAGCTCATCGAGGCGCAGCTGCGCGACCTGTCCGCGGCCGGCATCACGCAGGTGCAGCTCGAAGTGATCGAGCAGAACCCGGCGCGGCAGCTGTACCGGCAGGCGGGTTTCGTCGAAACCCGCACGCTCGATGTGCTCGAAGGCAGCTTCGAACTTCGCGCCGACACAGCTTCGACGACACCCGACACCGACGCGCTCGCCGCCGCGCACGCGGCCTGCGCCGCCATCTCGCGCCCCACGTGGCGCCGCGAGTGGCCCACCGTTCAGGGCGCGCTCGCACACGACGGCGCTGTGGCCCTCGGCACGGCGACGGGCGGCTACGCCATCCTCCTGCCACCGGCCCTGCCGCTGCACGCGCTGCTCGACGCCGCCGCGCCCGATGAGGTCTCTGCCCATGCATTGCTCGACGCACTCGCCCAGGCACGCCCCGGCGCACGCTGGCGGCTGGTCGACGAGCCCCAGGGCAGCCCGGCGCACCGCGCCCTGATCGCGCGCGGCGCCACCCTTGTCATCCGACAGATCGAGATGACCGCGACACTCCAGCCCACTTCTTCTTCCGACTCCTCGCGCCCCGCCCGTTCATGAAGCCCAACAAGCGAACCTCGTCCACCCCGTTCATCCGCGTGGGCCCCAGCGGCGTGCACGGCCTGGGCGCCTTCGCCACGCGCGACCTGCCGGCCGAAGCTTTCCTGGGCCTGTACGAAGGCCGCCGCTACACCCAGCAGGAAGTGGCCGCCAAGGCCTGGGACGACCAGCTCACCTACCTGTTCACGCTGACAACCGGCGAGACCATCGACGGTGCCAAGGGCGGCAACGCCACGCGCCACCTGAACCATTCCTGCGAGCCGAACTGCGAAGCGGTCGAGGAATACGACGAGGCCGGCGAGATGGTGCTGCGGTTCCAGACGATGGAAGCGGTCGAGGCCGGTGACGAACTCTTCATCGACTACTCGCTCACGGCGGACGACGGCTCGCCGCCATCGAAGTACCCCTGCCATTGCGGCTCGCCGAACTGCCGCGGGACCATGCTGGCGCCGGTCGAGGCTGTGGCAGAGAAAGACGGGCCGGCCACCGCGGCTGAAGTGGTGCCCGCTGTTTCAGACCCGCGCAGGCCGATCGGCGAACTGCCCTGGTGACATGGCCGCAGTTGCCCAGACTCAGGGCGACTCGCTCTTCACGCTGCGCAGTCGTGCCTCCGCGCGTTCGAGCTCGGTGCGCAGCGTGCGGATCTCCTGCTCCAGCTTTTCGATGCGCGCTTCGCGGCTCAGCGGCGCCAGCGCCTGGCAGCGCAGCTGCAGCGCGCCCAGGGTGTCGGCCAGCTCGCGCCGGCGCAGCATCTGGCCGCGGGAGCGGGCCAGTGCCATGTCGCGCTCCAGCACCGCTTCCTGCGCCTTGCAATCTTCGGCGGTCAACGGCTGGACGGACGGCCCGGTCTGGGCCAAGGCGGCGGGCATGGCCAGGGTCAATGCAAGGGCGAGAAGACAGGGTTTCGAACGCATGCCGTACGGTACCTGAACTCCCCACTGAACCGGCCTTCAGCCCTTCAGGCTGAAGTCGTTCCAAGAATGCGCACGCGACCTGGTGCGGCTCAGGCGCTGAGGTAGCGCGCCTCCCACTGCGCGGCCAACTGCTGCGCCCGGTGCAGCGGCGTGCGGGCGCGCTCGAAGTCCATCACGCAGACGACGTCCGCCGCGGCCGGGCGCGCGGGGCTTTCGTTGCTGCGGCCATCGGTCAGCAGCCAGAGCCAGCGCTGGCGGGTCTCGTGCTTGGCCAGCAGTTGCTGCGCGCGCTGCACGCCGAGTGCCAACGGCGTGCCGCCACCGGCCCCGATGGGTGCGATCCAGTCGTCGTTCCAGGCGCTCGCGCGGCGCGGCGGCAGGCGCAGTTCGACCACGTCGCCGGCAAAGCACAGCAGCGCCACGTGGTCGCGCCGCTGGTAGGCCTCCTGCATCAGCGCGAGCAGCTGGCCCTTTGCGCGCGCGAGCTGGCCGTCGTGGCGCATCGAGGCCGAGCAGTCGAGCAGGAAGCAATGCAGCGTACCGCTGCGCGACTCCTGCGGCCGCTGGCGCAGGTGCGCGGCGCTCAATCGATCCGCGCCGCGCGCGACGAGCGTGCGCGGCCAGTCGAAGGCGGAGCCGGGCACGGCGGCGCCATGCCATGCGTCCCGTTGCGTGCCCTGCCTCCGGTCACCCTGGCGTGCGCCAGCGGGTACGGCGTCCCGGAGGCTCAGGCTTTTTTTGAGGGGGCCTGGGACGCGGAAATCAGCGGGCGCAGCGGCTTCACGCGCTCGATGCCGACGGGCTCGGGCGGCATCGCGCCCCAGCCGCTGTCGCTGACATCGCGTGCGGGCGCATCGCCCGGGTTGCGGTGCGGTGCGGGGGACACCATGGGAGGCGCCACCGCCGCATCAGCCGCCGGGTGGCGCCGGTGCAGCAGCACCGCCTCGGCGACGCGCTGCACGTGGTCGTCGGTGATCGATGCCGCGCCTTCCCACGCCGCGAGCGCACGCGCCGAGCGCAGCATCACGAGGTCGGCGCGCAGGCCGTCCACGCCGGCCGCGATGCACAGTGCGCCGACGGCTTCGTGCACCGCATCGCCATAAGGCAGCGCCGCACGATCCGATGCGCGCTCTCGCGCCCGCACCAGCGCGGCCGCGAGTTCGCTCTCCTCCTGCGCATGCGCCGCGCGAAAACCTTGCGGATCTACATCGAAGGCCAACCGCGCACGCACGATGGCCTGGCGCTCGGCCGCGTCCTGCAGGTTGCGCAGCCGCACGCACAGGCCGAAGCGGTCGAGCAGCTGAGGGCGCAGCGGGCCCTCCTCCGGGTTCATGGTGCCCACGAGCACGAAGCGCGCGGCATGCCGGTGCGAGATGCCGTCGCGCTCCACCACGTTGACGCCGCTGGCGGCGGCATCGAGCAGCGAGTCGATCAGCGCGTCGGGCAGCAGGTTGATCTCGTCGACGTACAGCACGCCGCCATGCGCGCGCGCCAGCAGGCCCGGCGCAAACTTCAGTTCGTGGCCGGCCAGCGCCTGCCCGAGGTCGAGCGTGCCCACGAGGCTTTCGAGGCTCGCGCCCAGCGGCAGCGTGACGAAGGGCGCGCCGGGCAGCAGCTCGGCGAGCGCGCGCGCGGCCGTGGTCTTGGCGGTGCCGCGCGGGCCTTCGATGAGCACGCCGCCCAGCGCGGGATCGACCGCGGCCAGCAAGAGCGCCTGGCGCAGCTGCGGCTGGCCGGCGATCGCGGCAAAAGGAAACGGCACCGGCATCGGGGCGGCTGTGGTCATCGGGGGCTTCCTTCCATCTGCTGCTCGTGGTCGAGCAGCAGGTTTTCCAATTGGTTCTTGTAGTCGCCGGGCGACTGCCAGAGGCCGCGCTGCATGGCTTCGAGCAGGCGGTTGAGCATGTCCTGCAGCGCGCGCGGATTGTGCGCGTTCACGAACGCGCGGGTGGCCTCGTCGAGCACGTAGGCGTCGGCCACCATCGCGTACTGGTGGTCGCCCACCACGCGCGCGGTGGCGTCGAAGCCGAAGAGGTAATCGACCGTGGCGGCCATCTCGAAGGCGCCCTTGTAGCCGTGGCGCTTCACGCCGTCGATCCACTTGGGGTTGACCACGCGCGAACGGACCACGCGGCTGATTTCTTCCTTCAGCGTGCGCACGCGCGGGGCCTGCGGGTTGCCGTGGTCGCCGTGGTACATCGCCGGCTGCTGCCCGCTCAGGTGGCGCACGGCGGCGGCCATGCCGCCCTGGAACTGGTAGTAGTCGTTGGAGTCGAGCAGGTCGTGCTCGCGGCTGTCCTGGTTCTGCAGCACGACGTTCATGGCGCGCAGCCGGCGCACCAGCGCATCGCCCGCGGGCACGCCGTCGCTGCCTTGGCCGTAGGCATGGGCGCTGCCGCCGACGTAGGCCTTCGACAGGTCGTCGTCGCTGTGCCAGTCACCGTGGTCGAACAGCGGCTGCAGGCCCGAGCCGTAGCTGCCGGGTGCGGAGCCGAACACGCGCCAGCCGGCCTGCGTGCGCGCCTCGCCGGGCGCCACGCCCTGCGCTTCGAGCGCGGCGGCCTCGCGCAGGATGCGGGCGCGGATCGGATTGCGCTCGGCGTCTTCGTCTTCCTGCGCGGCCACGGCCTGCACGGCGGCGTCGAACATCTGCACGGCATTGGGAAAGGCGTCGCGGAAGAAGCCCGAGATGCGCAGCGTGACGTCGATGCGCGGACGCCCGAAGCCGACGGTGGGCAGCACCTCGAAATCGACCACGCGCTGGCTGCCCGGCGCCCACTTGGGCCGCACGCCGATGAGCGCGAAGGCCTGCGCCAGGTCGTCGCCGCCGGTGCGCATGGTGGCCGTGCCCCAGACCGACAGGCCCAGCGCGACCGGGTAGTCACCGTGCTCCTGCAGATGGCGCTCGACCAGCTGCGCAGCGGACTTGAGCCCGAGCATCCAGGCCGTGGGCGTGGGGATGGCGCGCGTGTCGACTGCGTAGAAATTGCGCCCCGTCGGCAGCACGTCGGGCCGGCCGCGCGAGGGCGAACCGCTCGGGCCCGGCGGCACGAAGCGGCCTTGCAATGCACGCGACAGCTGACGCAGTTCTTCTGCGCCACACGCATCGAGTGCAGGTGCGAGGCGGTGCGCGATGCGGCCCATCACCGCAGCAGTGCGCGGCAGATCGGGCGGACAGGCGTCCGCTTCGAGCAGTTGCTGGGCCAGCAGCTCCAGCCGCTCGCGCGTGTCGCCCTGGTGGCGCCAGGCCTCGTCGCTCACCGCCGCCAAGAGCGCGGGCCGTGCGCCCTGCCAGGGCTTTGCCGCGTCGATGTCGAGCGGATCGAAGGCGTCGCCGGGCAGCAGGTCGGCGGCCAGCGCGCCGAGCAGCCCGGCGTTCTCGCCCGCGCCGTCGCCGGCCGGAAAGCGCGCGAGCGCGAGCAGCGTGTCACGCCGCAGCCGATCGCGCGGCGAATCGCCGAACACATGCAGGCCGTCGCGGATCTGGGTCTCTTTCAGCTCGCACAGGTAGGCATCGACGCGCGCGAGCACGGCATCGTCTTCCGCACCCGGCATGCCCAGTTCCTCGACCAGATGCTGCGCACGCACGGTCGCGAGAATCTGCGCGCGCAGCACCTTGGCGCGGCGCGCATCGACCAGCAGCGCGTCGTAGTACTCGTCGACCTGCCGCTCCAAGTCCTGCAGCGGGCCGTGGTTCTCGGCGCGCGTGAGCGGCGGCATCAGGTGGTCGACGATCACGGCCTGCGTGCGGCGCTTGGCCTGCGCGCCCTCGCCGGGGTCGTTGACGATGAAGGGGTACACGTTGGGCAACGGCCCGAGGATCGCGTCGGGCCAGCAGGTGGCCGACAACGCGAGGCTCTTGCCCGGCAGCCACTCGAGATTGCCGTGCTTGCCGACATGCACGACCGCGTCGATGGCGAACACATCGCGCAGCCAGAAATAGAAGGCGAGGTAGCTGTGCGGCGGCACCCGCTCGGCGTCGTGGTAACTCGCGTAGTCGGCCAGGCCCAGCGGTCCCAGCGCGCGCGCCGGCTGGATGCCGACGAACACGCGGCCCAGCCGCAGCCCGGCAATCATGAAACGGCCCTGGCGCAGCATCGGGTCGTGCTCGGGCGGACCCCATTGCGCATCGATGGCGGCGGCCATGCCCTCGGGCAGCGCCGCGAGGCGGGTGCGGTAGTCGGCGAGCGCGTAGCTCTGCCATGCGGGGCGTGCGGCCCATTGCGCGGGATCGTTGGCGATGCCTTCCTGCAGCATGCGCATCAGTGCATCGCCGTCCGCGGGCAACGCGTCGAGCATGTAGCCCTCGACCTGCATCGCGCGCAGGATGGCCAGCACCGAGGCCGGCGTGTCCAGTCCCACGCCACTGCCGATGCGGCCCTCGCTGCCGGGATAGTTCGCCAGGATCAGCGCGACGCGCTTCTCGTCGGCACGCAGGCTGCGCAGTCGGCACCAGCGCCGCGCGAGTTCGGCCACGAAGGCGATGCGGTCGGGCTCGGGGCGGTAGCCGACCACCTCGGTCTGCGTGAGTTCGCAGCGGTGCGACAGGCCCTTGAAGCTCACGGCGCGCGTGACGATGCGCCCGTCCATCTCGGGCAGCGCGATCTGCATCGCGATGTCGCGCGGGCGCAGGCCCTGGCTGTCAGCCAGCCAGTCTTCGCGGTTGCCGCCGCTCACGATCACCTGCAGCACGGGCGCGTCGCCGGCCAATGCCATCGGCTCGCCGCTCTCGTCCGCTGCGCCCTGCCCCAACGCAGCGAAGGCGGTGGTGTTGAGCACGAGTTGCACGTCGTGCGCGATGCACAACGCGCGCAGTGCGGACAGGCACAGCGTGTCTTTGAGCGAATCGAGCGCCACGGGCAGCGGGTTCAGTCCTTGCGCATGCAGCGCGGCGGCCAGCGCGTCGAAGGCCTCCGTGTTGCCCGACAGCAAGTGCGAGCGATAGAACACCAGCGCGACGACGGGCGCGTTCGCATGCCAGCCGGCGCGCAGGTCGTCGATGCCGGCGACCGTGTGCGTCGCGTCCACGCCGCCCGGCACATGCAGCGCGACCTGCGGCAGGCTGCGCGGCGGCAACGGCGCCTCGCCGTGGCCCAGGCCGTGGAAGGCCACCGCGCGCAGGAACTGCACCGCGTTGCCCGCACCGCCCGAGCGCAGGTACTGCCACAGCTGCCGACTCACGCCGCGCGCCGTGGTGCCGCGCGCGAGCAGGTCCTCGTCTTCCTTCAGGTCGCCCGAGAACATCGCGAGCTGCTGGCCCTGGCGCTTGGCGAGCTTCTCGAGCTGTTGCAACCCATAAGCCCAGGCCGACTCAGCCCCCAGGTGATCGACCACCACCACGCGCGCATGCCGCAGCACCTCGTCGACGTACAGGTCGAGCGACGCGGGCTGGCGCAGGTGCATGAGGTTGGCCAGACGCAGCGACGGATAGCCGGGGTCGGTGGCCGCCAGCGCCGTGCGCGCGGCGGCGAGCAGCGCGAGCGTGGTGTCGGCCGAGCTGAGCACCACGATGTCGCCCGGCGTCTGGTCGAGCCGGGTGACGACGCTCGGGTCGTCCTCGACGAAGCGGCCGGGCTGGGTGCTCAGCAGGTGCATGCGGTCAGGCGGGAACGGCCGCCACGCCTTCCAGAGCCTTGCGCAATGCGCCTTCGTCCAGGTCTTCGCCGATGAACACGAGCCGCGTGCGCTGCGCTTCGCCGTCGCGCCAGCGGCGGTCGAAGTGGTGGTCGAAGCGGCGGCCCACGCCCTGCACCAGCAGGCGCATCGGCTTGTGCGGCACGGCGACGAAGCCCTTCACGCGGTAGATGGTGTGCTGCTCGACCAACGTGGTCAGCACGGCGATGAGGCTGTCCCGGTCCACGGGCGGCAGCGCGATCACGAGCGAGTCGAACTCGTCGTGGTCGTGGTCTTCCTCGTGATCATGGTGGCTCTGGCGCAGGTGGATGGCGCTTTCGGCGGCGCGGCCCTGGCCCAGCAGCAGCGCGAGCGGCAGCCTGCCTTCGGTGGCGCCGACGATCTTCACCTCGGGCGGCAGCTCTTCGCGCACCAGCGCCTCGACCTGCGCGCGCGCGGCGGCGTCCATCAGGTCGGTCTTGTTGAGCACCACGAGGTCGGCGGCCGAGAGCTGGTCTTCGAACAGCTCGTGCAGCGGCGATTCGTGGTCCAGGTTGGGGTCGGCGCGGCGCTGCACGTCGACCTGCGCGGGGTTCGCCGCGAACTGACCGGACGCGGCGGCGGGGCCGTCGACCACCGTGACCACCGAATCGACGGTGAAGATGTTGGCGATGTCCGGCCACTGGAAGGCCTGCACCAGCGGCTTGGGCAGCGCCAGGCCCGAGGTCTCGATGAGCACGGCATCGATCTGGTCGCGCCGCTCGGCCAGCTGCAGCATCACGGGCAGGAACTCTTCCTGCACGGTGCAGCAGACGCAGCCGTTGGCGAGTTCGTACAGCGCGCCTTCGCGCTCGTTGCCCTCGTCGTCGCAGCCGATGCCACAACCGCGCAGGATGTCGCCGTCGATGCCGAGTTCGCCGAACTCGTTGACCACCACCGCGATGCGGCGGCCCTCGGCGTTGCCCAGGATGTGGCGCAGCAGCGTGGTCTTGCCGCTGCCGAGGAAGCCCGTGACGATGGTGACGGGAATCTTGGCGTTGCTTTGTGTCATGGAATGGATGCTTTCAGGCGCCGAGGGCGCACAGGGAATCGGACGCCCGGCGCGTGCGTGGCGCACGCGCCGGGCGAGAGGCGTCCCTTCTTCGAAAAGGTGACTGGCGCGAATCAGACGGCGCTGTACAGGCGGCGCTCGACGAGGGCCGTGCCCTGCAGGCGGCGCCATGCCTTCGCGGCAGCCAGCACGCCCAGGTCGACCAGCGGCTCGACCAGCACGACCGTCATGTAGGCCGCGCCGAAGCTGGCGATCTGGCCCAGGTTCTCCAGGCCGGTGCCGCGACCGTAGAGCGCCCAGAAGCCGACCCACACCACGATGCCGCCCTGGTAGGCCACCGACAGCTTGAAGGCCTGCTGGTAGCTGATGTCCACGTAGGCCATGTTCGCGGGAATGATGCGGCGGGCCAGCGCGGCGGTGGCGAACAGCGGCACCAGCAAGGTGGTGACGTTCATGCCGTACTGCGGCAGGTCGGGCGGTGCGAAGAACAGGCTCTGGATGAGCAGGCCGCCGGCCAGGCCGATGGCCGCGGGCGCAAGCCCGAAGAGGAGCATCAGGGTGGTGCCCAGGATCAGGTGCACCTCGGACACGCCCACGGGATGGTGCGGAAACACCTCGAAGAAGCAGAACACGAGCATCACGGTGAAGACCGAGCGCAGCAGCAGGCCGATGGGGCCGTCCTTGCGCAAGGTGTCGAAGGCGACCTTGCCTGTGCAAGCCAGCGCAGCCGCCCCCGTGGCATAGCTGAGAAAGATCTTGGATCCGTCGACGAGACCGGGTTCGATGTGCATCACGCACCTCCTGAAATGCACCGCAGTGCGAAAGTTGATTGTTGGGGGAGGGATTGGCTGGCGCAAGGGCCCGCCGTGGACACACCCGCTGACGCGGGTGGCCCGTGCATGGACGTGCGAGGTTCACGGCCGTTCACCCAGGAGCTCACCGGCGCCGGGTTCTTCGGGCCCCAAAAGCATGTGCTTGAACGCGGCGGCAACGATGCCTGATTCATCCGATGTCTCCTGCGGCCCGCGTCCCCGCAGGCTCCTGACCGATCAAGGACGTGCAGGGAAAAGAAAGAGAACCGGGGCGGTGCCGCTTCGCGCAAAGGGAAAGCGGCCGACCCGGACCCGCACTCCCGCAGCGTCCGAAGGCGGTTGCGAAGGCCGGTATCCGGGCTCGCGGAGTGCGCTGGAGATGCAGACAAAGTGAATGCACCTCGGCGCCGACACCCTCGCCTTCCCACGCCGAAGCGCAGTGGCTGCCCATGCAAGAAAGCGCAGGGGCATGAGGGTCTCGAAATCCGCTGACCGTTGCGGGGGCAGCGCAGGAATGGAAGCGTCGTTCAAACAGTCGACGCCTCGCACCTGCTTCCCGTTTAACCCCGCAGCCAGTCCTGTGACTGGTCGTGCAGGGCACCTTCGAACCGTAGGGTGTCGGACGACACCGGTGTGAACCAATGTTTCCGACCGCCGGGATTATAGGGAGCGCCTCCCTGTGGCGGCCTCACACGGGCTTGCCGTCGGGCCCGAACAGCCGCCGCAGCACTGCCACGCCGGCCACCAGCGCGTTCGAATAGGTGGCGTAGGGCACGTGGGCGGCATCGAGCGGCACGTACACATGGGTCGTGTCGCCGGGCGGGCCGTCCACCGCTTCCATCAGCACCCAATAGAACTCCCCTTCCTCCAGCTCATGGACGGTGAGTGCAATGTCTCTGGGCGCAGGCGAAGGCGAAGGCATGACGGCAATAAGGAATGAAAGAGGAAAGGGCCAGCTGCGAAACGAATGAAAGGCGCCAGCGGTTGCCAGTATTCGGGCTTCTCCTACAGAGGTGGCCGTTTGCGACGCCTATGTTAGGAGCAGGGAGCGGCAGCAGAGGCACCAGAAGAAGGACGCAGCATGAAACATTTCACACTTGAACCCAACATGCGCTCGAGCATCGGCGGCGCGTTCTACCCGAGCGGCCATGCCCTGGTGATGTTTCCGAGCGCGCAGGACGCCAGCCGCATCGGACATGGGCTGATCGACAAGGGCATCGTGAGCGGCGACGAGGTCTACTTGCTGACCGCCGAGACGATCCTGAAGGAGATCGCGCCCACCGTCGCGGACTCCGACAACCCCCTGCCCTCCGCCGGCACCGACGGCGCCACCGTGCGCGCCTACACCAAGCTCGCGCAAGAGGGCCACACGGGCCTGTTGATCCGCACCAGGGACGGCGCGATCACCGAGCGCGTGATGGAACTGGTACGCACGGTGCCGTATTCGATGGCGCAGCGCTACCGCACGCTGGTGATCGAAGACCTGTAGGTCTTCTTCAGGAAACCCTCAGGCCGGCACCGCCATCGCCGCGGCGCGCTGCACCACATCGCGGGCCATGGCCTGGGCGAGTTCCTGCTCGCCCAGGAACACTTTCACATCGGCTTCGGCAGCCAGCAAGCGCGCTTCCTGCTCGTTGTGGCTGCGCACCACGGTCTGGATGGTCGGGTTCAGCGTGCGCGCGGTCTCGATCATCTGGCGCACGTTCATGGCGTCGGGCGTGGCCACCACGAGCACGCGGGCGCGCGCCACGTGCGCCTGGATCAGCACGGCCGGGTCGGCGGCATCGCCCCACACGGCCGGGATGCCGGCTTCGCGCAGCTTCTCGACCAGCTCGCGGTTCTGCTCGGCCACCACGTAGGGAATGTCGTTCGACTCGAGTTCGGCCGCGATGCGCCGGCCCACGCGGCCGTAGCCGACCAGCACCACCTGGCGCGAGAGGTACCTGGCTTCGGTGGTCATCGGCAGCTCGGCGAGCGGGTCGCTGCGCGCGTCCAGCTCGCGCGCGAACTTCGAATGCGCGCGCAGCCATTTCTGCAACGGCGCGATGAGGCTGAACCACAGCGGGTTGGTGGCGATGGAGATCAGCGCGCCGGCCAGCACCAGGCTCTGCCCTTCCACCGGCAGCAGACCAAGCATCACGCCCAGCCCTGCGAGGATGAACGAGAACTCGCCGATCTGCGCCAGGCTCGCGCTGACCGTGAGCGCCGTGGCCAGCGGGTAGCGAAACACCAGCACCAGCGCGCAGGCCGCGAGCGACTTGCCCAGCACGATCACGAGCACCACGGCCAGCACCTGCAGCGGGCGGTCCACCAGCACCGACGGGTCGAACAGCATGCCGACCGAGACGAAGAAAAGCACCGCGAACGCGTCGCGCAGCGGCAGCGATTCCTGCGCGGCGCGGTGGCTGAATTGCGACTCGCGCATCACCATGCCGGCGAAAAAGGCGCCCAGCGCGAACGACACGCCGAACAGCGCCGCCGAGGCAAACGCGATGCTCACGGCCGCCGCCACCACGCACAGCGTGAACAGCTCGCGCGAACCGGTGCGCGTGACCTGCCAGAGGATCCACGGGAACACGCGCCGCCCGACCACGAGCATCAGCAGCACGAAGCCGCCGACCTGCAGCAGCGTGAGGCCCAGCGTCTGCCAGACCGGCGCGCCGTTGCTCTCGGCATTCGTGCCGCCCAGTGCGCCGGCCAGCGGCGGCAGCAGCACCAGCACCAGCACCATCGCCAGGTCTTCGACCACCAGCCAGCCGACGGCGATGCGCCCCGTGAACGAATCGAGGATGCCCAGGCTTTCCAGCGCGCGCAGCAGCACCACCGTACTTGCCACCGACAGCGCCAGCCCGAACACCAGCGCCGCGCCCCAGCTCCAGCCCCACCACACGGCCAGGCCGCCGCCGAGCAGCGTGGCAACGACGATCTGCGCGATGGCACCGGGCAGCGCGATCTTGCGCACCGCGAGCAGGTCGGCCAACGAAAAATGCAGGCCCACGCCGAACATCAGCAGCATCACGCCGATCTCGGCCAGCTGCGCGGCAATGCCGGCATCGGCCACGAAGCCCGGCGTGAACGGGCCGATGATCACGCCCGCCAACAGGTAGCCCACCAGCGCGGGCAGCCGCAGCCGCGCCGCGAGGAAGCCGAACACCAGCGCCAATCCCAGGCCGGCGGCAATCGTGTTGATGAGGGAGACGCTGTGGGGCATCGGTCCATTTTGCAGGAACGTACGCCAACCTTTGAAGCCCGCAGGCTTTCGCGCGGCCCGCGCCTACACCCTTTTGCCGCTCGCGCCGCCTATCGCAAGCATTTAGCAGTTCTATGTGCGCCGACATCTTTCTCACTGAGAATTTGAGCGGTCCCCCGTCACACCCTCACACAGGAGCCTCCCCATGAGCAACGAGAAGAAGACCGAAGCGAAGTGCCCGTTCAGCCAGGCCACCGGCGCCGGCACCACGAGCCGCGACTGGTGGCCCGAGCAGCTGCGCCTCGACCTGCTGCACCAGCACTCCGCCAAATCGGACCCGCTGGGCGCCGGCTTCGATTACGCCAAGGCCTTCCAGAGCCTGGACCTCGCCGCGGTGAAGCAAGACCTCGCCGCGCTCATGACCGATTCGCAAGACTGGTGGCCCGCCGACTTCGGCCACTACGGCCCGCTCTTCGTGCGCATGGCCTGGCACAGCGCCGGCACCTACCGCATCGGCGACGGCCGCGGCGGCGCCGGCCGCGGCCAGCAGCGCTTCGCGCCGCTCAACAGCTGGCCCGACAACGTGAGCCTGGACAAGGCGCGCCGCCTGCTCTGGCCGATCAAGCAGAAGTACGGCCAGAAGATCTCGTGGGCCGACCTGCTGATCCTCACCGGCAACGTCGCGCTCGAAACCATGGGCTTCAAGACCTTCGGCTTCGCCGGTGGCCGCGCCGACGTGTGGGAACCCGACCAGGACGTTTACTGGGGTCGCGAGAAGACCTGGCTCGGCGGCGACGTGCGCTATTCGCAAGGCTCGCCCGGCGTCGACAAGGACCGCGGCGTGCTCGTCAAGGACGACGACAGCCAGGTGCCACACACCCGCGACCTGGAGAACCCGCTGGCCGCCGTGCAGATGGGCCTGATCTACGTGAATCCCGAAGGTCCGGACGGCAACCCCGACCCGATCGCCGCGGCCCGCGACATCCGCGACACCTTCGCCCGCATGGCCATGGACGACGAGGAAACCGTGGCGCTCATCGCCGGCGGCCACACCTTCGGCAAGACCCACGGCGCCGCACCGGCCTCGCACGTCGGGCCCGAGGCGGAGGCTGCGGGTCTCGAAGACCAGGGCTTCGGCTGGAAGAACAGCTTCGGCACCGGCAAGGGCGGCGACACCATCACCAGCGGCCTCGAAGTGACCTGGACCACCACGCCCACGAAGTGGAGCAACAACTTCTTCGAAAACCTGTTCGGCTACGAGTGGGAGCTGACCAAGAGCCCGGCCGGCGCACACCAGTGGGTCGCCAAGGGTGGCGCCGGTGCCGGCACCATCCCCGACGCGCACGACGCCAGCAAGCGCCACGCGCCGACCATGCTCACCACCGACCTGTCGCTGCGCCTGGACCCGGCCTACGAAAAGATCTCGCGCCGCTTCCTCGCCAACCCCGACCAGTTCGCCGACGCCTTCGCGCGCGCCTGGTTCAAGCTCACGCACCGCGACATGGGCCCGCGCGCCCGCTACCTCGGGCCCGAGGTGCCGGCCGAAGAACTGGTCTGGCAAGACCCGATCCCGGCTGTGGACCATCCGCTGGTCGACGCGAACGACGTCGCGGCGCTCGCGAAGAAGGTGCTGGCCTCGGGCCTCACGCCCGCGCAGCTGGTGTCGACGGCCTGGGCCTCGGCCTCTACCTTCCGCGGCTCCGACATGCGCGGCGGTGCCAACGGCGCCCGCGTGCGGCTGGCGCCCCAGAAGGACTGGGCCGTCAACCAGCCCGCGCAACTCGCCCAGGTGTTGCAGGTGCTCGAAGGCATCCGCAGCGAGTTCAATGCGGCGCAGACCGGCGGCAAGCAGATCTCGCTGGCCGACCTGATCGTGCTGGCGGGCGGTGCGGGCGTGGAACAGGCGGCGCGCAACGGCGGCCGTGAAGTGAAGGTGCCCTTCTCGCCCGGCCGCGCCGACGCCTCGCAGGAGCAGACCGACGTGTCGTCGTTCGAACCGCTGGAGCCTGCGGCCGACGGTTTCCGCAACTACCTGAAGGGCCGCTACAGCGTGCCCGGCGAAGCGCTGCTGATCGACAAGGCGCAGCTGCTCACGCTCACCGCGCCCGAGATGACCGTGCTGATCGGCGGCCTGCGCGTGCTCGACACCAACGTCGGCCAGACCCGCCACGGCGTCTTCACGAAGACGCCCGGCACGCTGAGCAACGACTACTTCGTCAACCTGCTCGACATGGGCACGGAGTGGAAGCCGGTGTCGGACGCCAAGGAGGCATACGAAGGCCGCGACCGCAAGACCGGCGAACTCAAGTGGACCGGCACGCGCGTCGACCTGGTGTTCGGCTCCAACGCGCAGCTGCGCGCCATCGCCGAGGTCTACGGCGCTTCCGACAGCCAGCAG
This sequence comes from Variovorax sp. Root473, assembly GCF_001426505.1. GTDB lineage: Bacteria > Pseudomonadota > Gammaproteobacteria > Burkholderiales > Burkholderiaceae_C > Variovorax. Next base: position 927,622 of record NZ_LMEV01000017.1, on the reverse strand, counting down.
AAGTTCGTCGATGACTTCGTGGCCGCCTGGACCAAGGTGATGAACCTGGACCGCTTCGACCTGGCTTAAGGTCGTTGGGGGCGGCGCCTTCGGGCGCTTTCGCGGCGGTCGGGGGCTTTGCCTCCGACCGCCGTTTTGCTTTCTACGGCGCCATCTTCGACTCGCGCGCGTTCACCAGCTCCTCGGGCTCCTGCGACTCGACCCAGCTCTCGTTGTTGAGCCCGGCCTGCAGCCGCTCCTCGTCCAGCTCATTCGTCCACTTGGCGACCACGATGGTGGCCACGCCGTTGCCGATGAGGTTGGTGAGCGCGCGCGCCTCCGACATGAAGCGGTCGATGCCCAAAATGAGCGCCAGCCCCGCCACCGGCACATGCCCCACCGCCGACAGCGTGGCGGCCAGCACGATGAAGCCGCTGCCCGTGACCCCGGCCGCGCCCTTCGACGCGAGCAGCAGCACGGCCAGCAGCGTGATCTCCTGCGTGAGCGTCATCGGCGTGTTGGTGGCCTGCGCAATGAACACCGCCGCCATCGTCAGGTAGATCGAGGTGCCGTCGAGATTGAACGAGTAGCCCGTGGGAATCACCAGGCCCACGCAGGTCTTGTGCGCGCCCAGGTTCTCCATCTTCTCCATCATGCGCGGCAGCACCGATTCGCTGGACGACGTGCCCAGCACGATCAGCAGCTCTTCCTTGATGTACTTGATGAACTTCCAGATGCTGAAGCCGTGAAAGCGCGCAATGAGCCCCAGCACCACGAAGATGAACAGCAGGCACGTCAGGTAGAAGGTGCCCATGAGCTTGCCCAGCGACAGCAGGCTGCCCAGCCCGTACTTGCCGATGGTGAAGGCCATGGCGCCGAAAGCGCCGACCGGCGCGAGCTTCATGATGTAGTTGACGATCACGAACAGCACATGCGAGCCCTTCTCGATCACGTCGAACACCAGCGTGCCGCGCCCGCCGAAACGGTGCAGCGCAAAGCCGAACAGCACCGCGATCAGCAGCACCTGCAGGATCTCGCCCTTGGCGAAGGCGTCGACCACGGTGGAGGGAATCACGTTGAGCAGGAAGTCGACCGTGCCGGTCATCTTGCCGGGGCCGGTGTAGGCCGCGATGGCCTTGGTGTCGAGCGTGGACGCGTCGATGTTCATGCCCGCGCCGGGCTTGAGCACGTTGACCAGCACGAGGCCGACCACCAGCGCGATGCTGCTCACCACCTCGAAGTACAGGAGCGCCAGCCCGCCGGTCTTGCCGACCTTCTTCATGTCTTCCATGCCGGCGATGCCGACCACCACCGTGCAGAAGATGATCGGCGCAATGATCATCTTGATGAGCTTGATGAACCCGTCGCCCAGCGGTTTCATCGATTCCCCGAGCGAGGGGTAGAAATAACCGAGGAGCACGCCGACGATCACCGCGGTGATCACCTGCACGTAGAGGGAACGGTAAAGGGGGAGCTTCCTGGGTACTGTGCTTGTTGTATGTGCCATGACTGCCTCCTGAAAAGATGAAGGGGGAAACGCAGAAGAAAGGGTTCGTGTCGCGGGGTGCTCTCGATGGTTGAAATGGTTTGGGCTTCGGCCCAATGAAAAAACCCGCCGAAGCGGGTTTTGTTTTCAGGGCATGGCGCGCATGCTCAGTGCATGTGGAGGCCGCCGTTGACCGAGAAGTCGGCCCCGGTGCTGTAGCCGCCTTCATCGGTGGCGAGCCACGAGATGATGGAAGCGATTTCGCTCGGTTCGCCCAGGCGCTTGACCGGAATGGTGGCCACGATCTTGTCGAGCACTTCCTGGCGGATGGCCTTGACCATGTCGGTGCCGATGTAGCCCGGGCTCACGGTATTCACGGTGACGCCCTTGTTGGCCAGCTCCTGCGCCAGCGCCATCGTGAAGCCGTGCATGCCGGCCTTGGCCGCCGAGTAGTTGGTCTGGCCCGCCTGGCCCTTGGCGCCATTCACCGAGCTGATGTTGATGATGCGGCCCCAGCCCTTTTCGACCATGTCGCCCACCACCTGCTTGGTGACGTTGAACATGCTGTTGAGGTTGGTCTCGATGACCGCGCTCCAGTCTTCCGGCGTCATCTTGAGGAACATGCGGTCCCGCGTGATGCCGGCGTTGTTGACGAGCACGTCAATCGGCCCGTGGGCCGCCTTGGCGGCGGAAAAAGCTTCGACGGTGGATTGCCAGTCGCCGACATTGCCGACCGACGCATGAAACTCGAAGCCTTCGGCTTTCTGTTCGGCCAGCCATTTGGCATGGTCGCGCGTAGGGCCGCAACCTGCGACCACGGTGAACCCGTCCTTGTGCAGACGCTGGCAGATGGCTGTTCCGATGCCACCCATGCCTCCGGTGACATATGCAACTTTCTTGCTCATGAGATTTCCTTGATTGAAGCTAGCAAAAAGCCTGAACGGCCGCCTTCACTCTAGCCATTTTCAGGCCACACAACCCTGAGGGAGAACACTGAGCCAAGCTTGCAACCAGCTGTCACGGACATCGCCTCGGCGGCACTCTATATGCTTGCGGCTGCGCGATCGTGACACGGCCCCTGCCGGCGGCCCCACCACCCAGTCTCACCAGGAGTTCGTACGCATGAATTTCGGAATCATCGTCTTCCCCGAGGTCGAGGAGCTCGATTTCGTCGGTCCGTGGGAAATGCTCACCATGTGGAGCAAGCTTGCGGGCGGCCCCGCAAACTGCCTCGTCGTGGCGCAGACACGCGAGCCGGTCGTGTGCGCCAAAGGGTTGTCGGTGAACCCGCATGTGTCGTTTGCCGACTGCCCGCCGCTCGACTTCCTGCTCGTGCCGGGCGGCATGGGCACGCGGCGCGAGGTCGACAACCCCGCGATGGTGCGGTTTCTCGCCACGCAGGCGCCAGGCTGCAAGGCGCTGCTGTCGGTATGCACCGGCGCCTTCGTGCTGCATGCAGCCGGCCTGCTCTCGGGCCGCACCGCCACCACGCACTGGGGATCGCTCGACCGCCTGCGCGCCCTCGGCGACGTGAAGGTGGTCGAGCAGCGCTTCGTGCAGGACGGCCACGTCTGGACCTCGGCCGGCGTGTCGGCCGGCACCGACCTGATGCTGGCCTTCATCGCCCATGTGGCGGGCGAGGAAGCCGCGGCCAAGGTGCAGCTGCAGGCCGAGTACTACCCGGCCGACACGGTGTACGGCCACACCTCGAGCCACGAGCGCGCGCCGTCGTATGTGCGGCGGCCAGGCTCGCGGGCTGGCCTCGCCTGACCGTTCGTTCATTCGTTCACGCGTTCTTTCACGCATTTCCTTGATCGATCGAACGGTCGGTCATTTCTTCTTTCTTACTTCTTTCGACCTCCATGTCCACGCCCGACCTCACCGACCTCGAACCGCTTGCCGTGCTGGCCGCCCGCGTGGGGGCCACGCTGCGCGAGCGGCGCCAGACGGTGGCGGTCGCCGAATCGTCCGCTGGCGGGCTCGTCTCGGCCGCGCTGCTCGCAGTGCCAGGCGCCTCGGCGTACTTCCTGGGCGGCGCGGTCATCTACTCGCGCCGCGCGGGCAAGGCCCTGCTCGGCCTCACGCCGGAAGACATGGGCGACATGCGCGGCGAGACCGAGCCCTACGCGCGCTTCATGGCGGGCCGCATCCGCGATGCGCACCGATCGAAGTGGGGCCTCTGCGAAAGCGGCGCCGCAGGGCCGTCGGGCAGTCCGTACGGCGACGCGCCCGGGCATGTCTGCATCGCCGTGACCGGCGCGGACGGCCTCGTGGTCAGCCGCACGATCGAAACCGGCGCAACCGACCGGCCATGGAACATGGACGTGTTCGCGCGGCTGTTGCTGAAGCTGTTCGACGAGACCTTGCGAGCGGTCCGCGAAGACGATCGCTGACGCCCCGGTCCTTCTTCAATCCGCCTGCACGCCCGCAGCCCGGATCACCTTCCCCCACTTCTCGATCTCCGCCGCCAGGTGGCTGCGCAGCGCCTCGGGCGTGACCTTGTCCATCGGCACGGCCTCGGTGCTCAGCTCGGCGAAGCGCTTCTTCACGTTGTCGTCCTGCAGCGCGGCGCGCAGGGCCACGTTGAGCTTCTCGATCACGGCCGGCGGCGTGCCCTTGGGCGCGTACACGCCATGCCACACCTTCACGTCGAAGCCCTTGAGGCCCTGCTCGTCGAGCGTGGGAATGTCGGACATGCTGGACAGGCGCTTGGGCGTGGTCACGCCGAAGACCTTCACGCGCTGGCCGTCCTTGATGACGGGCGCGGTCTGCGTGGTCTGGTCGCACAGCAGGTCGACCTGCCCGCCCATGAGGTCGTTGAGCGCCGGGCCTGCGCCCTTGTATGGCACCGTGGTGAGCTGCACACCGATCTGGTGCGCGAAGAGCATGCCGCACAGCTGCGAGACGGCCCCGATGCCTGCGTTGGCGAGCGTCACCTTGTCCTTGTTCGTCTTCACGTAGGCCAGCAGCTCCTTGAAGTTGTTGGCCGGAAAGTCCTTGCGCGACAACAGGGTCATCGGCACGTCCATGACCTGGCCGACGTACTCGAAGTCTTTCAACGGGTCGTAGTTGAGCTTCTTGTACAGCGCGGGCGCGGTGGCCATGCCCATGTGGTGGATGAGGATGGTGTAGCCGTTGGGCGCGGCCTTGGCCACGCGGGCCGGCGCGATGGTGCCGCCTGCGCCCACGGTGTTCTCGACCACCACGGTCTGCCCGAGCGACTTGCCCATGGGCACGGCGAGCATGCGCGCCACCACATCGGTGGGGCCGCCGGCCGAATACGGCACGACCATCACGATGGGCTTGTCGGGCCACGCGGCCTGCGCGGCGGCGGGCGATGCGGCGGCGAGCAGGCAGGCGCCCGCCGAGGCCGCGATGAGGGCTTTCAGTTTCCAGGTCTTCGTTGCGTTCACTTCTTTGTCTCCTTGTGGTTTGTCTGTGGATCAGTGCGTCACGGATGAATCGCCCGGGCCGTGGGAGGCGGCCAGCGCGAGCCAGCGCTCGGCCAGCCGCACCACGGGCCCGTCGACCATGCGTCCGTCGAGGCTCACGACGCCGCCGCCGGCCGCGCGCACGGCCTCCGTCACGCGGTGCGCCCAGGCCACTTCGGCGGCCGAGGGCCCGAGCGCGGCCTGCACGGGCGCGACCTGTTCGGGATGGATGCACAGCTTGGCGCCGAAGCCGCCGCGCCGCGCGCGCGCGGTGTCGGCGGCGAGCCGCTGCGCGTCGCGCCAGTCGGGCGACACACCGTCGATGGGCGTGGCCAGCCCGGCGCGGCGCGAGGCCAACACCAGCGCGAGGCGCACGGGCACCAGTTCGGCCTCGTCGGCATCGCAGGCCATCCCGAGGTCGGCCTGGAAATCGAGGTGGCCGAAGGCCAGCCGCAGCACCTGCGGCGCACCCGCGATGGCATCGACGGCGGCGAGCCCCGCGGCCGATTCGATGAGCGGCACCAGCACGGCCTTCGGTCCGATGGTGGCGGCCAGCCGATGCAGTTCGTCGGCGTGCTCGGCCTTGGGCAGCACGATGCCGGCGATGAGCCCGTCGGCGATCCAGCCCGCCGCGCGCGCGCAGTCGTCGCCGTGCCACGGCGTGCCGCTGGCGTTCACGCGCACGAGCAAGCGCCCTCGCCCTTCGGCGGGCAGCGCCGCCAGCGAGGCGCCGAGCGCGTCGCGCGACTCGGCCTTGCGCGCAGGCGCCACGGCGTCTTCGAGGTCGATGATCACGCCACCCGCGCCCGTCGCCAGTGCGCGCGCATGGCGCTCGGGCCGGTCGGCCGGCACGAAGAGAAATGCGCGCGCCAAAGCGAGCGCTTGATTGGCGGGCCCGCTCATACCGCGCCGGCCGCGCGCAGCGCCGCAATCGCGTCGTCGCCACGGCCCAGGCTGCGCAAGATGGTGTCGGTGTGCTGGCCGACCGCGGGCACCGGGTCCATGCGGTAGTCGAACGCGCTCTGGCGACCGGCCGGCAGCAGCGCCGGAATGTCGCCGGCCGGCGAACCCACCTGGCGCCAGCGCTCGCGCGCCTGCAGCTGCGGGTGCGCCCACAGCCCGGCCATGTCGTTCATGCGCGCGTTGGCGATCTGCGCGGCGTCGAGCCGTTCGAGCACCTGCGCCGCACTGAGCGCGCCGAAGGTCTCGACGATGAGCGCACGCAGCGCCTCGCGGTGTTCGTTGCGCCGCGCGTTGCTGTCGAAACGCGGGTCGGTGGCGAGGGCGGGCTGCAGCAACACCTTGTCGCAGAAGGCGCGCCACTCGCGCTCGTTCTGCAGGCCGAGCATCACGGTGCCGCCGTCGCCTGCGGGGAAGGGGCCGTAGGGATAGATGGTCGCGTGCGACGCAGCGCTGCGCGGCGGTGGCGGCGCGCCGTCGTAGGCGTAGTACATCGGGTAGCCCATCCACTCGGCGAGCGACTCGAGCATCGACACGTCGATGTGCGAGCCCTTGCCCGTCTTGCCGCGCTGCAGCAGCGCAGCGAGGATGCCGGTGTAGGCGTACATGCCCGCCGCGATGTCGGCGATGGAGTTGCCCGACTTGCACGGGTCGTCGGGCGTGCCCGTCACCGAGAGAAAACCGGCCTCGCTCTGAATGAGCAGGTCGTAGGCCTTCTTGTCGCGGTACGGGCCGTCTTCGCCGTAGCCCGAGATGTCGCAGACGATGAGTGCGGGGTGTTTTTCCTGCAGCACCTGCGCGCCCAGGCCCATGCGCGCGGCGGCGCCGGGCGCGAGGTTCTGCACCAGCACATCGGCGCCGGCCACCAGCTCCTGCAACACGGCGAGCGCGGCAGGCTGCTTCAGGTCGAGCGTGAGGCTTTCCTTCGAGCGGTTGACCCACACGAAGTGCGAGGCCTCGCCGTTCACGCGCTCGTCGTAGGCGCGCGCAAAGTCGCCGCCGCCGGGACGCTCGACCTTGATGACGCGCGCGCCGAGGTCGGCGAGCTGGCGGGTACAGAACGGCGCCGCGATGGCGTGTTCGAGGGAGATGACGGTGATGCCGTCCAGGGGTCGTGTCATGTGCTTCTTTCTTCTTTTCCTCAGGCGAGCACGGCCGTGGCCTGCATCGTGAGCCAGCCGTCGGCGTCCTCGCCCCACAGGCTGAAGGTCTTGCCGTCGGTGCTGCCTTCGGCGGGCTTGCCGTGCACGCGGAACGGCGCGATGTCGAAGGTCGGGCGCACGGCGCGGAACTCGAAGCGCGCGAGCTGCGCATCGGCCGGCGCGTTGCGGCGCAGCAGGTCGACCAGCAGCGTCGCGATCAACGGCCCGTGCACGATGAGGCCCGGGTAGCCCTCGACCTGCGTGACGTAGCGGCGGTCGTAGTGGATGCGATGGCCGTTGAAGGTCAGCGCCGAATAGCGGAACAGCAGCACGTCGTCGGGCACGAGGTCGCGGCTGAAAGTGGCGTCCTTCGGTGCGGGCGTGGGTGGCGGCACGGCCTCACCCGGCGCGGCGGCGGCGCGGTAGACGATGTCGTGCTCTTCGGTCAGCGCGAGCCCGCGCGCGTTGCGCACCTCATGGCGCACCAGCACGAACACCAGCTCGCCCGTGCGGCCGGCCTTGTGCGTGACCGAGGCGATGGTCGACGTTCGCTCAATCGCATCGCCCACCTGCAGCGGATTGCCCGGTTCCCAGGTCAGCCGGCCGCCGGCCCACATGCGGCGCGGCAGCGGCACGGGCGGCAGGAAGCCGCCGCGCTTCGCATGGCCGTCTTCGCCGATCTCCGACTGGCGGTGGTGCGGCAGAAAGTAGAGCCAGTGCCACAGCGCGGGCAGGCGCGTGCCCGCCTCGGGCAGCGGGTCGTCGCGGTCGAGCGTGGCGGACAGCGCGCGCACGGGCGCGGCGGTGACGTCGTCGCGCAGCGTTTCGCTGCGGCCCTGCCAGGCCTGCAGCCGCGCGAGGGCTTCGGCGTCGATCAGTAGAGAAGTCATGGCGTGAGTGGCGAGAAGAAAAATGAATGGCCGGGTCAATCGACGGCAGCGCCAGAGGCCTTGACGATGCGCGCCCACTTCGCCAGGTCGGTGTGCAGCAATGCCGAGAACTGCTCGGGCGACGTCGGCGCTGCGATCTCGACGCCCTGCTGGTCGAGCTTGTCGCGCAGGTCCTTGGCGTCCAGCGCCTTGCGGGTCGCGCCCTGCAGGGTGGCCAACACATCGGCGGGCACGCCGGCCGGCGCGAACAGGCCGATCCACAGCGTGCCGTTGTAGCCCGGCACCTGCTCGGCGATGGCGGGCACGTCGGGCAGCACGGGCGAGCGCTTTTCGCCGCTCACGGCCAGCGCTCGCAGCTTGCCGGCCTTGATGTGCGCCAGCGCCGAAGGCAGGCTCGCGAACACGATCGGCAGTTGCCCGCCGAGCACGTCGTTGATGGCAGGCGCCACGCCCTTGTACGGCACGTGCTGCAGCGAGATGCCGCCCATGCTGTTGAGCATTTCTCCCAGCAGGTGGTTGAGCGTGCCGTTGCCGGCCGAGGCGTACTGGTAGTTGGCGCCCTTCTCGCGCGCCAGCTTCAGGAACTCGGCGAAGTTCTTCGCGGGAAACGACGGGTTCACCAGCAGCACGTTGGGCACGGCGCCGATCAGGCCGACGGGCTTGAAGTCTTTCTCGGGGTCGAAGCCCGGGTTCTTGTACAGCGCGGGGTTGATGGCCTGGCTGCTGCTGATCGTCATGAGCAGCGTGTAGCCGTCCTTCGGGCCCTTGGCGACCAGCTGCGTGCCGATGTTGCCGCCCGCGCCGGGGCGGTTGTCGACCACCACGCTGGCGTTGTTCAACACCTCGCCGAGCTTCTGGCCGACGAGGCGCCCGACGATGTCGTTGGTGCCGCCCGCGGCTTGGGGCACGACGAGCGTGATGGGACGCGAGGGGTAGGTCTGGGCGGTGGCCGGGTTGGCGGCCAGCAAGGTGGTGGCGGCAAGGCCCAAGGCGATCAGCGCCTTGGCGCGAAGCCGCAAGGCGGGGGTGGTGGTGTTGTGTGTCTCCATGGCCGCATGGTCTGCTGCCGGCCCCGCCGGCGCAATCTGCGATTTCGGAACCCAGGCTTCTGAATTTCCGAAGGCTTGGCTACCATCGCCCCATGCTCTTCGACCTGACCGACCTGCGCCTGTTCGTGGCCACAGCCGAGCTCGGCAACCTCACGCGGGCGGCCGAGCGCCAGCACCTGTCGCTGGCCGCGGCCAGCGCGCGCATCAAGGCGCTCGAGATCCAGGCCGGCCTGCAGCTGCTGCAGCGCGAGGCCCGCGGCGTGCGGCTGCTGCCACCGGGCGAAGCCTTCCTGCACCACGCCCGGCTGGTGCTGCACCAGACCGACCAGCTGCGCGCCGACCTGCTCGAGTACGGCGGCGGCCTGCGCGGCCACCTGCGCGTGTTCGCCAACACCACGGCGGTGACCGATTTCCTGCCCGAGATCCTGCCCGGCTTCCTGGCCGCCAACCCACGCATCAACGTCGACCTTCAGGAAAAACCGAATGCTCAGATCCCGCGCGGCGTGCGCGACGGGCGCGCCGACATCGGCATCGTCGCGGGACAGATGGACACGCTGGGCCTGGACACCATCCACTTCAGCACCGACCGGCTGGTGCTCGTCACCTCGCGCCAGCACCGCTTTGCGCGGCGCCGCCGCATCTCGTTCGCCGAGACGCTCGACGAGGACGCCATCGGCATGCAGCAGGGCAGCACGCTGCAGGCCTTCCTGGGGCAGATCACCGACCACCTGGGCAAGCGCCAGAAGCTGCGCATCCAGCTCGGCAGCTTCGACGCCATGTGCCGGATGATCGGCAGCGGCGTGGGCATCGGCGTCGTGCCCGAGTCGGCCGCGCGGCGCAACCAGGACAGCATGCAACTCGCGCTGGTCGAGCTCAGCGACCCCTGGTGCGTGCGCGAGCGCTACTTGCTCGTGCGCGACCGCGCCGCCCTGCCCGTGTACGCGCAGGCGCTGGTCGAGACCCTGTGCCAACGCTACGCCACCGCGCAAGCCGAAGCCGACTGACAGCCGGATTCCCGGCCAAAAACAGGCACTTGCAGGCGCCTTGTGAGAAATCCGATGTCTTCCCCATTTTCTGTGCACAACTTTGGGGGTAAGTCAGGGGTCGCGTTGTAAAGCCTTCATAAGTTGTTGTTTTACAAAGGGAATAGTTAGTTTGCTTAAAATTTTTGCAGTGCACAACTCTGGCGACCTGGGGGTCCAAAAATGGCTGCAAAACAAGAAAGTCAAGGGAAAAAACAGGGGGTTGCCTGTGCTAGGCCGCCCTTTGAAACCAACGACTTGCCGCCGGTTGTGAAGAAGTCCACTTCAATCCCCACTTTCTGTGGGCAACTTTGGGGGTAACTGGGTCGGAGCTTTGTAAAACGAATGCAAGCTGTTGTTTTACAAAGGGATTCGACACATTGCTCATTTTTTGAGCGGTGAACAAATGGACCAGCCGCTCGGACGCCCACCGCTCGATTGAACCCAAAGGTTCTCAGTGCGCCAAATCGGCCGGTGCGGGCGCGAAAGGCATCGGCTGGCTCTCGGGCCTGGCCCGGGACCTCGTGGCTCCGGACCGGTCGAAATAAGCCACGGGCGGGTCGATCGAACAGCGGGCACAAAAAAGGGAGGGGAAGCATCGGCCCTTGCGAACCCCAGCCTCCCCTCCCCGTACCGGCTCACCCGGCGATCAGGCTCAGCGCTCGATCGTCAGCGCCACGCCCATGCCGCCGCCGATGCACAGCGAGGCGATGCCCTTCTTGGCGTTCTGGCGTTGCATTTCGTGCAGCAGCGTCACCAGGATGCGGCAGCCCGATGCACCGATGGGGTGGCCGATGGCGATGGCGCCGCCGTTCACGTTGACCTTGTTCACGTCCCAGCCCATTTCGCGGTTCACGGCGCAGGCCTGTGCGGCGAAGGCTTCGTTGATCTCGAGCAGGTCGAGGTCGGCGGCCTTCCAGCCGGCGCGCTGCAGCGCCTTCTGCGATGCGGGCACCGGGCCCATGCCCATGATGGTCGGGTCCAGGCCGGCGGTGGCGTAGCTGGCGATGCGGCCCAGCGGCTTCAGGCCCAGGGCAGCGGCCTTCTTGGCCGTCATGACCATCACGGCGGCGGCGCCGTCGTTCAGGCCCGAGGCATTGCCCGCGGTCACGCCGCCGGCCTTGTCGAAGGCGGGACGCAGGCCGGCCAGCACCTCGGCGCTGGTCTTGCGGTTGATGAACTCGTCCTGGTTGAAGACGATGGGGTCGCCCTTCTTCTGCGGGATGCTCACGCCGACGATTTCGTCCTTGAACTTGCCGGCGTCCTGCGCGGCGGCGGCCTTGGTCTGGCTGGCCAGGGCCAGTTCGTCCTGCGAGGCGCGGTCGATGTTGTACTGCTTGGCCACGTTCTCGGCCGTGATGCCCATGTGGTACTGGTTGTACACGTCCCACAGGCCGTCGACGATCATGGTGTCGACCAGCTTCCAGTCGCCCATGCGCTGGCCGTTGCGCGAGTTGGGCAGCACGTGCGGCGCCATGCTCATGTTTTCCTGGCCGCCGGCGATCACGATTTCGGAGTCACCCGTGGCCACGGCCTGCGCCGCCAGCATCACGGCCTTCAGGCCCGAGCCGCACACGGCGTTGATGGTGAGCGCCGGCGTTTCCTTGGTGCCGCCGCCCTTGAGCCATGCCTGGCGCGCGGGGTTCTGGCCCGCGCCGGCCGCGAGCACCTGGCCCATGATGGCCTCGCCCACCTGGTCGGCCGTGAGGTTGGCGCGCGCGATCACTTCCTTGATCACGAGGGCGCCCAGTTCGGTGGCGGGAATGCCGGCCAGCGAGCCGCCGAATTTGCCGACCGCCGTGCGCGCAGCCGAAACGATGACGATGTCTTCCATGAGGTTCTCTCCGTTGAGGTGATTTGAAATCGGTTGCTGTCTTGCGGGCGCCGGCGCCCGTTCAGGCCTTGGCCTTCACGTAGCGCCCCGGCGCGGGTTCGATGGCCTTGTAGGCCTTGCCGTTGCCGTAGTCCTTGGGCGCAGGAATCTGCTTGCCCGCGTGGCTCTTGAGCCATTGTGCCCAGTCGGTCCACCAGCTGCCCGGCTGCTCCTGCGCGCCGGCCAGCCATTCGGGCTGGGTCTTGGGGAACTTGCCGTCCTCGCGCAGCCAGTGGCTGCGCTTGTTCTTCGCGGGCGGGTTGATCACGCCCGCGATGTGGCCCGAGGCGCCCATCACGAAGCGCTTCTTGCCGGTGAGCAACTGCGTGGACGCGTAGGCACCGCCGATCGGCACGATGTGGTCTTCGCGCGAGCCGTAGATGTAGGCCGGGATGTCTATCTTGCCGAGGTCGACCTTCTGGCCGCACACCGTGAGCGCGCCGGGCTTGGCCAGCTTGTTCTCGTGGTACGTGTTGCGCAGGTACCAGGCGTAGAACGGGCCCGGCAGGTTGGTCGCGTCGCTGTTCCAGTACAGCAGGTCGAACGCCGGCGGCGTCTCGCCCTTGAGGTAGTTGCCGACCACGTAGTTCCACACCAGGTCGTTCGGGCGCAGGAAGCTGAAGGTCGAGGCGAGGTCGCCGCCGGGCAGCAGGCCGCCCTTTCCCAGCTGCATTTCACGGTACGCCACCATGGGCTCGTCCACGAAGATGTCCAGGATGCCGGTGTCGCTGAAGTCGAGGAAGGTGGTCAAAAGCGTGACCGAGGCGGCCGGCTTCTCGCCGCGCGCCGCGAGCACGGCCAGCGCGGTGCTCAGGATGGTGCCGCCGACGCAGAAGCCCAGCGTGTTGATCTGCCCGGACTTGTTGGTGGGGCCGCTGATCTCCTGCACGGTATGGATGGCCTTGATGGCCGCGTTCTCGATGTAGTCGTCCCAGGTGGCCTGGGCCAGCGACTCGTCGGGGTTGCGCCAGCTCACCACGAACACGCGGTGGCCCTGCGCGTTCGCATAGCGGATGAGCGAGTTGTCGGGCTGCAGGTCGAGGATGTAGAACTTGTTGATGCACGGCGGCACCAGCAGGAACGGCCGCTCATACACCTTGGCGGTGAGCGGCTTGTATTCGAGCAGCTGGAAGAACTCGTTCTCGAACACCACGGCGCCTTCCGTGGTGGCCACGTTGCGACCCACTTCGAAGGCGCTTTCGTCGGTCATGCTGACGTGGCCCTGCTTCATGTCGTGCAGCAGGTTCTGGATGCCCTTGGCGATGCTCTCGCCCTGGGTGTCGATGGCTTTCTTCTGCGCCTCGGCATTGAAGGCGAGCGAGTTGCTGGGCGAGGCCGCGGCCATCCACTGCTCGACCGCGAAGCGCAGGCGCGCCTTGGTCTTGTCGTCGGCGTCGATGGCCTCGGCCATGCGCATCATGGTGCGGCCGTTGAGCAGGTACACGGCTGCCGAGAAGGCCGCCAGCGGGTTGCTGCCCCAGGCCTCGGCGGCAAAGCGCTTGTCGCCCTCGGGCCGGGCACCGAAGCCGCGGCGCCACAGGTCGGTGGCGTCGCTCAGGTACTGCTGCTGGATCGACTGGAGCTGTTCGGGATCGATGGAGAGCTTGGGCAATTCGGGCATGCCCGTCGCACCCGGAAACTGCGGCATCTGAGGCAATTGCCATAGCGGCGTGCCGCCGACGTCGAAAGCGGCGGAGCCTCCTGGACCTGCAGCTTTCTGGAAAGCCTCCATGGCCTGGGTCCAGCCCTGCGTGAGGGCTTTCTGGAAGGGCGCGAACGCATCGGCCCCCGTGTCTTCTTGCTTCATCATGTCTCCTGGCCGTGGCCTGGGTCGATACGAACGGATGGCTTGCGTGTTTTGAGTATGCTGCATTCGCAAGGCACTCACAACGCCGCGCTTTCACTAATCTCTTGAAACAAAACGTCTGCGCCTGTGTTCATCCATTTGATCGTGATCGGCTGGCTCTATGTGGCCGTGATGATGGCGGTGGCCGAGGCCACCAACACCACGGGCACGGTGCTGGGCGCCATCGTCACCTTTCTTCTGTACGGCCTGGCGCCGGTGGCGCTGGTGATCTACCTCATGGCCACGCCGGCACGCCGGCGGGCAATCAAGGAACGCGAAGCGCAGGCCCAGGAGGCCGCGCGCCGCGCTGCTGCAGATACGGCGGAAGCGGCGGCGTCAGACCTTCCAGACCAGCGCGGCGAAACGCCCGCTGACGCCGTCGCGCCGGTGCGAAAAGAACCGTGACGATTGCGTGACGGTGCACCACGCATCGCCGCTGTCGTTGCCGTAGAGCGACCCGACACCCACCGCACGCAGTCGCTGTCGCGCGAGCGCGGGCAGGTCGGCCAGCCACTTGCCTTCGGCCGCTGCGGGCGTGAAGCACGACGCCGCCCCGGGCGACTGCGCCTCGAACGCCGCCTTGACCTCGGCCCCGACCTCGAAGGCCTTCGGGCCGATGCAGGGACCGAGCCAGGCCATGAGGTGCGCAGCGCCGTCGTCCTGAGCAAACACGCGCACGGTCTGTTCGAGCACGCCGCCAGCCAGCCCGCGCCAGCCCGCATGCGCGGCGGCCACGCGGTGGCCGCGTGCGTCGGTGAAGAGCACGGGCAGGCAGTCGGCCACCATGACCGTGCAGGCGCGTGCGGCAGTCGTCGCGGTGCAGGCATCGGCGACGGTGCCGTCGTGCACGGCATCGTCGAGCGACACGAGCCCCGTGCCATGCACCTGCTGCAGGAACACCGGCTGCGTGCCGATCGCCTGCTGCACCCGCCGGCGGTTCTCGGCAACGTGCGCAGCATCGTCGGCCACGTGGTCGCCGAGGTTCAGGCTGCCATGGCGTCCGGTCGACACGCCGCCGTCGCGCGTGGTGCACAGGGCGCGCACGTTCGATGGCGCCGGCCACTCGGGCTCCAGCCATTGCGCAGTCATCGCGAGTTGCCTGCTCAGGGCTCGGCGTCGGGCGACTGCGAAGGCTGTGCGCGCTGGAAGGCGTCGAGCTTCATGCAGGCGTCGAAGGCGGCCATGGTGCGCGGCAGGCCGCTGAAGTCGCAGTCGAAGCGGCGGCCGTTGAAGATCTGCGGCACGAGGCAGCAGTCGGCCATGGTCGGCGTGTCGCCCCAGCAGAAGGTGCCGCCCGGGTGCTGTGCGAGCTGGCGCTCGAACGACAGCAGGCCTTCGCGCACCCAGTGGCGATACCAGGTGTTTTTGGCTTCGTCATCGACCTTCAGTTCCTTCACGAGGTACTTGAGTACGCGCAGGTTGTTCAGCGGATGGATCTCGCAGGCGATCGATTGCGCCAGTGCGCGCACGTGGGCGCGGCCCACCGGGTCGGTCGGCAGCAGCGCCGGCTCGGGGTGCACTTCGTCGAGGTATTCGATGATGGCCATCGACTGCGAGAAGCGCTCGCCCTCGTCTTCGAGCATCGGCACGAGCATGTCTGCCGAAATCGCAGAGAAGGGGCCGGTGCGATGGTCGCCGCGCGCGATGTGCACGGGCACGTAGTCGTAGTCCAGGCCCTTGAGGTTCAGGGCGATGCGCACACGGAACGAGGCGGAGGAGCGGAAGTAGTTATGCAGCTTCATGATTTCTCGAGGATAGCGCCCCTGGATTTCACCTTCAGGAGCGGGGTGTGGCCGGGAGCACGCAGCGCAAGTCGTGCAGCCCGGCGTCGGGGTTTTCCTGCTGCCATGCGTCGAGCACCGCGCGCGCCGCGGCTTCTTCGCGCGAGGCGATGCCCAGGCGCCACGGCCCGAGCGTGCCCGGCGCCTCGTCGGCACCGTGGTTGTGGCGGCCCTCGCCGAAGGGGCGGCCTTCGGAGCAGGCGCGGCAGAGCATTTCCATGCTGTCGGTCCAGTTCTCGGCAAAGCCGTCCGCGGCCTTGAAGCGCTGCACCAGGGCCTCGATGTCTTCCGAGCTCACGCCTTCCACCAAGACCTCGTAGGTCGCGTATTCCGACGGCGCGATCAGTTCGAGCGCATCGAACACAGGCACCTCGCGTTCGCCGCGCAGCCGGTAGCCGTTGGGCGCGCCGTCGTGCAGCACGAGGTCGCCGTAGCGGTGGCCGCAGGCGGGCGTGGGCACGTTGCGCAGGATGGCGCGTGCCGGGTCGATGCGGTCGGCCCACACCACCTCGGTGCCCTCGTCGCCGTGCACGCGGATCGGCGTGAGCCCGACGAAATAGTCGATCGGACCTTCGCCGTCGGGTATGCCGATGCCGTACTGCCGCCACGCGCGCCGCGCCGTGGGCCAGTCGCCCAGCGCGGTGGCCGCGATGCCCAGGTTCCACAGCGCGCCTTCGTGGCGCGGCTCGCACTGCACGGCACGGGCATTGGCCTGCAACGAGGCGACCCAGTCGCCGCGGTATTTGTGGATGAGCCCGGCGTTGTACCAGGGCGCCGACCAGTAGGGATGGATGGCGCTGGCCTGCGCGTAAGCGGCCAGGGCGCCGTCCTGATCGCCGGCATCGTCGCGTTCGCGACCGAGTTCGTTGAAGGCGGTGGCCTTGCCGGCTTTGCCGAGTCGGATGGGCATGGTGAAACGAGGAGAAAGAGAGTCGGGAAAACGCGCGAAGGCGCCTATTGTGGGCCGCCGCAAAATCCCGACTCCGGCGTGCCGGCAAGCACGTGCCGCCTCTGGCACACTGCCGGTCTCCCCTCCCGTTTCGCTGAAAAAGGACACCTTTCCATGGCCTCCGAGTTTGTTTTTGCCCCGCCCGCCACCGTTTCGGTGCCGGTCGTCGGTCAGCCCGCCCGCTTTCCGGTGCATCGCATCTACTGCGTGGGCCGCAACTACGAAGATCACGCCAAGGAAATGGGCTTCACCGGCCGCGAGCCGCCCTTCTTCTTCATGAAGCCGGCCGATGCGCTGGTGACGGTCGATGCCGGCCAGACCGGCACCATGGCCTACCCCACGCTCACGAAGAACCTGCACCACGAGATCGAACTCGTTGTGGCCATTGGCACCGGCGGCAAGAACATCTTGGCCGCCGACGCCCACAAGCACATCTACGGCTACGCCGTCGGCCTGGACATGACGCGCCGCGACCTGCAGAACGACATGAAGAAGCAGGGCCGCCCCTGGGACATCGGCAAGAGCTTCGAGCAGAGCGCGCCCATCGGCCCGATCGTGCCGGTCGCCCAGGCCGGCAACGCGGAGCAGGCCGAAATTTCTCTGCAGGTGAATGGCACCGACCGCCAGCGCAGCACCGTGAGCAAGCTGATCTGGAACGTGGCCGAGACCATCGAGCACCTGTCGGCGGCCTGGGAGCTGCTGCCCGGCGACCTGATCTTCACGGGCACGCCCGAGGGCGTTGCGGCCGTGGTGGCCGGCGACACGCTGGTGGGCCAGGTGGCCGGCCTGCCCGCGCTGACCGTGAAGATCGCCTGACGCCCGCGCGGTCCGCTTCATGCTCCTTCGCGTACCCATCAAGCATTGCAAGAACTGCGGCACGGCGGTGGTCTACCGCGTGCCGGACGACGGCGACACCAAGCAGCGCGCCGTCTGCCCGGCCTGCCACACGGTCCACTACGAGAACCCGCTGAACGTGGTCGGCACCATCCCCGTGCTGGGCGACAGGGTGCTGCTGTGCAAGCGCAACATCGAGCCGCGCTGGGGCAAGTGGACGCTGCCCGCGGGCTTCATGGAGCTTGAGGAAACCACCGCCGAAGGCGCGGCCCGCGAGACCAGCGAAGAGGCCGGTGCCAACTTCGAGATGCAGGGCCTGTTCGCCATGATCAGCGTCGTGCGCGTGGGCCAGGTGCATCTGTTCTACCGCGCCCGCCTGCTCGACGACCGCTTCGACCCCGGCCACGAAACCATCGAGGCGCGCCTGTTCGCCGAGGAAGAAATTCCCTGGGACGAGATCGCCTTTCGCACCGTGCGCCAGGCGCTCGAACACTTCTTCGAAGACCGCAAGCGCGGCAGTTTCGACCGCGTGCACGAACTCAGCATCGTTTGAAAAATTTCCCCATGCTCAAGACCCTGCGCGCCACCCTCCTCTGTGGCGCTAGCCTCGGCTTTGCATTCGCGGCCTCGGCGGCCAAGGCGGAGACGGTCGGCGAGGTCGACACCGCCTTCAAGCTCATCGGCCCCGACCACAAGATCGTGATCGAGGCCTACGACGACCCCAAGGTCAGCGGTGTCACCTGCTATGTCTCGCGCGCCAGGACCGGCGGCATCGCGGGTGCATTCGGCGTGGCGGAAGACAAGGCCGAGGCGTCCATTGCCTGCCGCCAGGTCGGCCCGGTGAGCATCACGCAGCCGCTGCCCAAGCGCGAGGAGGTCTACACCGAACGCCTGTCGGTGCTCTTCAAGCGCCTGCGCGTGGTGCGCATGGTCGACCCCAAGCGCAACACGCTGGTCTACCTGACCTACTCCGACCTGCTGATCGACGGCTCGCCCAAGAACAGCGTCACGGCCGTGCCGGTCGACCGCGGCACGCCGATTCCGCTCAAGTGAGGGGCTGCTGAAGGGCTCGGCTTGCGAGTTTGCTAGCATCGTCCGGCCGGTCCGGTCCGCGGATTCGGCCTCCGACGGAACCCTCCGCACCGAATCCGTTCCAACAGCGCCATGCACCTTCAGACTATTGTTTTCCGCACCGCCGCCACGCTCCTCGTGGCCGGGGGCATCGCCGCCTGCACCACGACCGGACTTCCGCCGCAGCAGCCGCTTCCCGGTCCGAGCGCCGCGCCGCAGCCGCCACGCCAGGCGCTGTTCATCCGCCCTGCTGCCGGCACCACCATCGGGCGCTTCGACGGCGTGCGCAACAAGGGCCTGGACATCGCCGGTACCCTGGGCGACCCCATCGTGGCATCGGCCGACGGGCGCGTGGTGTACGTGGGCGGCGAGTTGCGCGCCTACGGCAACATGGTCATCGTGAAGCACAACGAAACCTTCCTCACGGCCTACGCCCACGCGAAGACCATCCTCGTGAAGGAAGGCGCCGTGGTGCGCCAGGGCCAGAAGATCGCCGAAATGGGCAACAGCGAATCCGACCGCGTGAAGCTGCACTTCGAGATCCGCAAGAACGGCACCGCCGTCGATCCCGAGCCGTACCTCAACGGCCGTTTGCAGCAGTAAACGTAAAAGCCGTTACAGCAGGCTTTCGGGCACCAGCGGCGCCAGCAGCTCCAGCCGCCAGCGGGCCCAGAAATGGGTTTCGGGCTCGGTGTGCAGGATGGTGTCCGCCGCATCGCCCGTTGCCGGGCTCACCCACTCGATGCCGCCGCGCGGCCCCAGCTGCAGCTGGTAGGCACCGTCCAGCCGCATGAAGCCGATCAGGCTCGTGAGCTGCTGCGCGACCTGCGGGCTGAAGATGAACAGGCCGATCTCGGTGTTGTGCAGCGCCGAGCGCGGGTCGAAGTTCATCGAGCCGACGAACACCACCTGCCGATCGATCACGGCCGACTTGCCGTGCAGCCGCCCGCTGGCCGAGCCGTAGATGCCGAAGCGCTTCGTCTGCTCCACGCGCTTGGGGCTGAGCTCGTACAGCGCCACGCCCAGGCGCAGCATCTGCGCGCGGTAGCGCCGATAGCCGATGTGCACCAGCGACTCGTCGGTGGCCGCCAACGAATTGGTGACGATGGTGTAGCCCACGCCGTTGCCGCGCACGATCCGCATCGTCTCCATGCCGCCACGCCCGGGGATCAGGTACGGCGTGGTCAGCAGCACCTCGTGCTGCGCGCCGCGCAGGTAGCGCTGCACGTTGTAGAGCACGCTGTCGGTGGCCTGGTCGGCGGGCAGCCCGCGCCCTTCTTCGGTGGGCGCGAGCGCCTTGGCGGGCGCGTCGGCGTAGGCCTCGGCACGCGCCCAGCTCAGCGAGAGCTTGCCGGCATCGAGGTCCCTGGCCAGCGGGTTGTTGCCCAGCAGGTCGGTCGATTCGGGCGCTTCGGGATGCAGCGTCTCGGGCCCGGTCGTGAGCCGGTCGAAGCGCTCGCGCAGCGCCTGCGCCGACTCGCCGCCGCGCGGCACCAGTGACTCGATGGGGTACACGTACGGGCTGTTCCAGTACATGTCGAACAGCGACGACAAGCGCGGCACCACGGCGCCGGCCACCAGCGTGTCGATGTCGATGAAGTTGGAGCCGCCGTCGCGCAGGAAGTACTCGTTGGCGATGTTGCGCCCGCCCATGACCGCCATCGTGTTGTCGACCACGAACAGCTTGTTGTGCATGCGGCGGTGCACGCGGTCGAAGTCCAGGATCGACCACGCCCAGCGCGTGCCGAAGCGCGAACGCCCGGCCGGGAACGGATTGAACAGGCGCACCTCCACATTCGGGTGCGAGGCAAAGCTGGTGAACAGCGGGTCGGCTCCCGCGGTGTACAGGTCGTCCACCAGGAGCCGCACGCGCACGCCGCGGTCGGCCGCGTCGCGCAGCGTGCGCAGCAGGTAGCGGCCGGTCTCGTCGTTCTGCACGAGGTAGTACTGCACATCGATGGATCGCTGCGCGCGGCGCGCCAGCTCGATGCGCGCGTGCAGCGAGAACTGCGGCATCGGCAGCAGGCGGAAGCCGCTGAGCGGCTCGCCCGGGGGGGCGGCGGCGCGCACCAGTCGGCCCAGCGCGGTGTCCGCGTCATGGGCGATGGCACTCGAGGGTTTGCGCACCACCTCGGTTGGCAGGCCGGCGCAACCGGCGAGCACAAGCAGCGCCAAGCCGCACAGCATCCAGGCGAACCACCGGGCGCGCGGCACGTCAGCCCGGGGGAACAGGTTGCGCATGAACGACAGGAAATAGGGAGGACAAGGGCACGGGAGCAAAGGTGAAAAAACGCCGCTGCCGCGCGGCGCGATGCGCGACCGCGCCCACGGGTGGCGGTTTCTACCATGCGCGGCACCCGCGCGCTTTCGCGTTTTCAATGGCCCGTCGGCGCTGAGTCAATGTCCGGTCAGTGCTCGCGCTCGGGCGACCACTGCCGCACGAAATGCGCCGCGCGCACGTTCGCGCGCGCCACGGCCGAGTCCCACGACAGCTGCTGGGTGATGACCAGCGCGCAGCGCGGAATGCCGTCCAGGCTCAGCGCCGCGATGCCGGCGTAGGTGCCTTTCGGGGTGCGGGTGAGTTCGAACCATCCCGTCCAGCCCCCTGGCATATGGAGATCAAGGCGGGCGGTGTCCATGATGAATTCATCATAGGCCTTTAGTTTTCAATTTAAAACACTGGATACAAAAGCAATGCACGAAAACGGTCCGCCCCGCACGGCCCGTGCCCACGCCATCACGCCCTCACCGTGACCGAGCAACGCGAGACATGCCAGGTCCTGTGACGAAGGACGAATTGCAGGCGCCGGGCCGGGGCCAGGTACTGCTTTGACACTCGGAATGCCAGTGACGCCTTGTGACAGCTTGCCTGCATTGCAGGCCGGCGACCCTGGTCCGCACGGCCCCTGTCGCTGGCGACAATGCCCCCATGACGTTCGACCTCTTCGACGCCCCGCCGCGCGCTGCGCGCGAGCCGATCGGCCCGGCCGCCTTCGTGCTGCCGGGCTTTGCGCTGCCGCGCGCCGACGCGCTGCTCGACGCCATCGACGGCGTGGCGGCGCGCGCGCCGTTCCGCCACCTGGTCACGCCGGGCGGCTTCACGATGTCGGTCGCGCTCACCAACTGCGGCGCGCTCGGCTGGACCAGCGACCGGCGCGGCTACCGCTACAGCGCGGTCGATCCCGACAGCGGCGCGCCGTGGCCTGCGATGCCCGAGGCCTTCGCGCAGCTCGCGCGCGACGCGGCGGCGCTGGCGGGCTTCGACGGCTTTGCGCCCGACGCCTGCCTGGTCAACCGCTACCAGCCGGGCAGCCGGCTCTCGCTGCACCAGGACCGCGACGAGCGCGACCACGGCGCGCCGATCGTGTCAGTGTCGCTGGGCATGCCGGCGGTGTTCCAGTTCGGCGGGCTCGCGCGCAGCGACAAGACGGTGCGCATTCCGTTGGCCCACGGCGACGTGGTGGTGTGGGGCGGCGTGGACCGGCTGCGCTTTCATGGCGTGTTGCCGCTCAAGGACGCACCGCATCCGCTGGAGGCGCAGCTCGGTGCGCAGCGCATCAACCTCACGTTCCGCAGGGCCGGCTGACGCGCACGCATGACAGACACGACGACCACGTCACCCGAATCCCCCGGCCGCGCGATCCGCGCGCTCTACGCCGCGCTGTGGCACTTCGCCGCCGGCGCGCGCGCGCAACTTCTTGGCGCCACCGCGCTGCTCGCGAGTTCGCAGCTGATCCGCCTCACGCTGCCCTACCTCGCGGGCCAGGCCATCAATGCATTGCAACGCGGCGACCTGCCGATGGCCGGCCGCTGGATCGCCACGCTCGCGGCCGTGTACGTCGGCGCGTGGGCGCTGCACGGGCCGGGCCGCATCCTGGAGCGCAACGTGGGTCTCAAGGTGCGCGAGACGCTGGCCGACCAGCTCTATGCGCGCATCGCCGCCGCGCCGCTCGCCTGGCACGACAGCCATCACTCGGGCGAGCTGCAGCACCGTGTGCACCAGGCCAGCCGTGCGCTCGCCGATTTCGCGCAGAACCAGTTCATCTGGCTCACCAACGCCGTGAACTTCGTCGGGCCACTGGTGGCGCTGGCGCTGCTGTCGCGCACCAGCGGCGTGACGGCGCTCGCGGGCTATGTGCTGATCGGCGTGGTGATCGTGCGCATCGACCGCGCGCTCATGAAGCTCGCGCGCGCCGAGAACGACGCCGACCGCCGCTACGTGGCCGCGCTGCTCGACTTCCTGGGCAACGCTTCGACCGTGATCGGCCTGCGGCTGCAGGGCGCGTCGCGCCTGTTGCTGCGCCGTCGCATGGCGGCCGTGTCGCTGCCGTTGAAGCGCACCGTGGTGCTCAACGAAGGCAAGTGGTTCGCGGTCGACCTGATGGGGCTGGCACTGACCTGGGGCCTGGTGGTGATCTATGTGTGGCAGGCGCGCGCGCCGGGCCAGGCCGTGATGCTGGGCGCGGTGTTCATGATCTACCAGTACGCGCAGCAGGCGGCGGGCGTCGTCACGTCGGTCGCCGCCAACTTCAGTTTCTTTGCGCGCATGCACACCGACTACAGCAGCGCCGAGCCGATCTGGCGCGCGCCGGCGAGCGCCACGCTCGAGGCTCCACCCGAGGAAGTGCCGGCGCATGAACGCATCGATGCAGCAACGCCGTGGACGCAGCTGCAGGTCGACCAGTTGCAATGGCGCTACGCCCCGCGTGGCACCGCTGCGGACGACCCCGCGACACCGACGCGCAGCGGCCTGCACGACGTGGCACTCTCGCTGCGCCGGGGCCAGCGTGTGGCGCTGGTGGGCCCCAGCGGCGGCGGCAAGAGCACGCTGCTGCGCGTGCTGGCCGGGCTGTATGCGCCGCACGGCGGCACGCTCGCGCTCGACGGCGTGCCGACCGACTGGGCGCGGCTGCGCCAGCTCGCCACGCTGATCCCGCAGGAGACCGAGCTGTTCGAGGCCAGCGTGCGCGAGAACCTGGCCTTCGGCCGCCCCTGCGACGACGAGCGCCTGCGCACCGCGCTGCACACGAGCACCTTCGACGAGGTGCTGCAGGCCACGCGCGGCGACCTCGACAGCGCGATCTCGGAACGCGGCTTCAACCTGTCGGGCGGACAGCGCCAGCGGCTGTGCCTGGCGCGCGGCGTGCTCGCGGCCGAGGGCAGCTCGCTGCTGCTGCTCGACGAACCGACCAGCGCGCTCGACGCCGCCACCGAGGCGCGCGTGCTGGAGCGCCTGGCGGCGGCCTTTCCGCAGGCCTGCGTGATCGCGTCGGTGCACCGGCTGAGCCTGCTCGAGCGCTTCGACACGGTGATCCTCATGGAGACCGGCCACGTGCGCGACCACGGTCCGCGCGACGAGGTGCTGGCGCGCCAGCCGATGCTTCGGGAAGCGTCACGCGGTAACAAGCAGTAGGACCCCTCCTGCGCCAGAAGGCGGCTTTCGCACCCGCCGCGCTGGCATGTCTTCTGCAACAGTATCGGCATCCATTTGTTCACGTCTGGCCCGGCGAAGTCTTTTTACGCACCGGCTGCGTTCCAATCACATGGTCCTCCTTTCCGCGAGCGTTTCCCGCCTCATGCGTCCTGTCCGTGCCACCCGTACCTGCCTTTCGCTCGCCCTGCTCGGTGCCCTGCTGGGCCTGTCGGCCTGCACCACCGGCACCACCGCCGCCCAGCGGCTGGCCGCCGCGAGCAAGCCGCCGCCGACCGACTGTGTCGCCTGGGTCGGCGCCGACCGCAACGCGCGGGTGGGCGGCTACCTGCTGCCGCAGGCCGGCACCGCGGTGAACGCCGGCGGCCCGCGCGTTTGCGTGCCCGTGCTCATGAGCGCCTACCCCGTGCCCACCAATTACGCCGGCGGCGACTACCACGTGGGCCAGTTCACCGACGACCAGCTCAAGGCGCGCTGGCGCACCTGCAAGGCCGAGCCGGACTGCTTCGCGCGCGTGAATGCCCAGATGCAGCGCTGGCTGCCGCCCAACAAGGCGCGCGCCACGCGCGTGACCGGCGCGGTCGATCCGGCGGGCCGCATCGATGCCGACAACCCCAAGGTCGACCTGAAGCAGATCCGCCGGCCCGCTTTCTTCGCCAAGGCGCCGTACCGCGAAGGCATTGCCGAGGCCGACGCGCGCACCCACATCGTCGAGTTCACCGTGCCGCGCGACACCTTCGAGCGGCTCGACCTGAAGCTCAGCGACCCGATCAAGCTGCGCGGCTGGTACCTCGAAGGCGCGGGCGTGGACGATGGCCGTGGCCGCAAGGTGCGCGCCCTCGCGGTCATGGCGGCGGGCGGCGGCGGACAGCTCACGGCCATCCAGCATCCCGACGACGTGGCCTACCGCATCGACGCCGCCAGCGGCAAGGCCGTGCCGGTGTCGTTCCCCAACGGCACCACCGAGGCCATGGGCCAGCGCTGGTGGCGCGAGAACCTGCACGCGCTGAACCAGGCAGGCTTCGACGTGCTGGCCTATGACCGGCGCGGCGAAGGCCTGTCGGGCGGCGTGAGCGACACCAACACGCTGGAGCAAGGCGAAGACGTGTTCCGCGTGCTCGCGCAGCTCGAACACGGCCAGGGCCTGCGACTGCTCACGCCCTCGGGCCAGCAGCTCGAAGGCAATGCCGCGCGCGGGCGGCTGCTCGCGGGCCAGAAGGCCAGCGAGATTCCACTGGTGCTCGGCGGCTACTCCCGCGGCTCGATGTCGACCGCCTGGGCCATGACCCGCAACTACGTGGCCGCCTGCAGCTTCGACATGCCCGTGCCCCACTGCACGCCGGCGCGCGGCTGGCGCAACATCCGCGGCGCCATCCTGCTGTCGTCGTTCGCCAGCGGCGCGGGCTACCTGCCCGATGCGCCCGACCTGGCCGACCGCAACCTGTTCCTGGGCGGCATGGCGGCGGAGCACCACATCCTTTTCTATCCGAACTCCGCCACGCTCGCGGGCATGGACCGCTGGCCCGCCGCCTTCTTCGGCAAGGGCCTGTGGGACCGCGCCGAATCGCTCGAAGGCACCGTGGCCGCCTACAACCGCATCCGCGGCGTGAAGGAGATCGTGCTCTCGCGCGGCCCGCACGCCATCGAGACCTGGCCCGAGTCCGAACGGCGCTACCTGCGCGAGCGCATGGTGGCCTACGCCAAAGCCGTGATCGTCGGCGGGCGCACCGTGCCGGGCGCGCGGCCGTGGAAAGATTTCAAGTCGCTGGTCGCCACCACGCCCGATGTGTGGGAGCCGTCGTCGCGCCCGGGCACGGGCCCCGGTCGACAGCCCTGACAGGGGCAGCCGGCCGCCACAATGGCGACCATGGACCTGCTCAAGACCCTCGGCCTCTTCATGGCGACCGCGCTCGCGGAAATCGTCGGCTGCTACCTGCCCTACCTGTGGCTCCGGCAGAACCAGTCGATCTGGCTGCTGGTGCCTGCGGCGCTGAGCCTGGCGCTCTTCGCCTGGCTGCTCTCGCTGCACCCGACCGCTGCCGGCCGTGTGTATGCGGCCTACGGCGGGGTCTACATCGGCGTGGCGATCATGTGGCTGTGGGCCGTGGACAAGGTGACGCCGTCGACCAGCGACTGGGTCGGCGTGGCCGTGTGCTTCGTCGGCATGGGCATCATCATGTTCGGGCCGCGCAGCGCGGGTTGATGGCTTCGTGTTCACCATGAATCTCCGGGACTGGGCACGCCGCATCAAGCGCGATGCCGTCACCCTCTGGTTCGCCTGTCGCGACCCCGCCACACCGTGGCTGCCGAAGGCACTGTGCTGGTTCACGGTGGCCTACGCGCTGAGCCCCATCGACCTGATTCCCGACTTCATTCCCGTGCTCGGCTACCTCGACGACGTGCTGCTGCTGCCGGCGCTGATCTGGCTCGCGGTGCGTCTGCTGCCGGCCGAGGTCATCGCACGCAGCCGCGTGCGGGCCGAGGAGTGGATGGCGCGCACCGGCAGCAAGCCGACGAGCAGGACCGGCATGGCCCTGGTCATCGGCATCTGGGTGCTCGTCGCGGCGGGGCTGGCCTGGTGGCTCTGGCCGCGCTGACATCAACTCAACCTCGTCACAAGGAGCCGACGTGTTCTCCCATGTCTTCTTCAGCGTCTGCGATTTCGACCGCGCCCTCGCCTTCTACGACGCCGTGATGGACGGCCTCGGCCTGGAGCGTCGCTTCTGCGACCCCGCCAGGCCCTGGGCGGGCTGGCACAGCGCAGGTCGTGCACGGCCCTTCTTCGTGATCTGCAAGCCCTACGACGGCCAGCCGCACGACGCAGGCAACGGCCAGATGGCGGCGTTCACCGCGACTGCCCGCGCGATGGTCGATGCGGTGCACCGCACCGCGCTCGCACATGGCGGCACCTGCGAAGGCCCGCCGGGGCTGCGCACGCATTACCACCCGAACTACTACGGCGCGTACTTCCGCGACCCGGACGGCAACAAGCTGTGCGTCGTGTGCCACGACGCGGAAGGCTGAGCCTCGTTCAGCCGGCGCGGCTGCGCGACCCCTTGCGCGGGCTCTCGGTGCGCGCCACGCGCGCGGCCTCGGCAGCGGCGTTCACCTGCTCGATCCACAACAGCGCATCGACGTGCGCCATGAAGCGCTGCAGGTACTGCGGCGACAGGTCGCGCATCAGCGTGAGCGCGCGCTGCACGAGGTGGTGCGTGTTGAGCGGGCCGGCGTTCTTCGGCACCTTGGCGAGCGATTGCGTCACGCGCTGGTCGGCGGCGAGCTTCGACCAGGTGCTGCGGAAGTAGCTCAGCGTCTTGAGCTCGGGCGCGGTCGACAGGCTGGGCACGGCATCGTCGTCGGTCGCCGCCTTCGCATCCGTCGGGGGCTGCAGCGGCGCGAGTTGGGCGATGTGCGCCATCAGCTCCGCCAGCGCGGTGTGCAGCGGCGCTTGTGCCGGCGTTTCCAGCTCGGGCACGACCTTGTCGAGATCGGCACGGTAGGCCGCCATGAGGCTCACCAGCCGCGCGTCGAGCAGGCGCCGCGCCTCGCCCTCGTGCGCCGCCGCGCGCTGGGCCATCGCCTCGATGAAGCGGAAGCGCACGGGGTCGAAGCGGTCGTCGCCACGCGCGCGCCAGGCGTCGAGCGCCGCCGCCGCATCAACGTGATCGTCGGGCGCTGTGTGGTCGTTACTCACGGGGCTTCGCAGCGTCGGGCGCGTTCTTGGGCCGGGGCGTCGGCGCCATCTCCACGCGGCGGTTCTTCGCGCGGCCCTCGGCGTCGCGGTTCGAGGCCACGGCCTGCTCGGCGCCGAACGCGGCCGCAAACACCGACGACGAGGGCACGCCCTCCTCGATCAGCGCGCGCGTCACGGTGAGCGCGCGCTGGGCCGACAGCTCCCAGTTGTCGGCGAACAGGCGCGCGCCGTCGCGCATCTGCCGGTCGTCGGTGAAGCCGCTCACCATGAGGATCTCGTCGCGCGCCTTGAGGTAGGCGCCGAGAGGACCGGCCAGGCTTTTCAGCAACTGGCGGCCGCCGGGTTGCAGGTCGGCGGAGTTGAAGGCAAACAGCACGCTGCCGCTGATGCCGATGCGGCCGTTGTTGAGCGTCACGCGGCCGGCGGCGAGCGGGCCGGCCAGCGCCTGTTCGAGCGCCTCGCGGCGCTGCGATTCGGCGCGGCGCTGCTGCACCTCGGTTTCGAGGCGGCTTGCGAGGTCCAGCTGCATGCCGAGCACGCACACCAGGATCAGCACGAACGCGCCCAGCATGCCCGCCATCAGGTCGCCAAACACCGCCCACACCGGGACGGTCGGCTCCAGGCCGGCGTCCAGGTCGATCTCGTCGCGTACCACGTCAGGCCTCGCTGCCCACGGCCGTCTGGCGGCTTGCGAACTGCTGCAGGTCTTCGACGATCTGCTTTTGCGACATGATGCTCAGGTCGATCACCTCGCGCGCCTGCGCCACGTAGTAGGCCAGTTGCTCGTCGCTGCGTGCGAGCGACTTGCCCAGCGCGCCTTCGATGCGCTGCAGGTGCGCCACCAGCTTGTCGTTCGATTCGCCGAAGCGCTGCACGGCAAAGCCGAAGGCCTCGCCCAGGCTTGCCACCTCGACCGCGCCGCCGGTGATCTGCGCGGCGATGCCGGCCATCTTCCCGGTCTCGCTCTCGACCTTCTCGGTGAAGCGGCTGCCCACGCGTTCCATCATGTCGGCCGAGGCCGTGACGAGCGCATCGATGGCGCTGCGCTGCTCGGTCGAGGCATGGTTCACCGCGCCCAGCAAGGTTTCGAGCGTGCCGAGGATGCGGCTGCGCTCTTCGAGCATGTCGTTGTCGCGCGCCATGCCGTCGGACAGCTTCTGGCGCAGCTCGGCGATCACGTCGGCCGCGGCCTTCGGTGCTTCGGCCGCCACCTGCAGCAGCTGCGCGACTTCGGCGACGGTCTGCTTGGCGTTGGCCTCGGCCTGCGCCGACATGTCGCGCACGGTCTGCGCGAGCGTCTCGCTCATCTGCTGCTGCTGGCTCAGGCTGTGCGCGCCGGCCTGCTGCCATTCCTTCTGCAGTGACGCGGCCATGGTCTCGAGCGACCCGCTCCAGGCCGCCAGGCGCTGGGCGTCGCGCGTGGCGAGTTCGGTCTGCAGGTTGGCATGCGCCTCGCGCACGGTGTCGAGCAGCGACGCGGCGGCGCGGGGTGCGTCCGATGCGGCCTGCAGCAGCTGCGCGACTTCGGCAACGGTCTGCTTCGCATGCGCCTCGGCCTGCGCCGACACGTCGCGCGCGGCCTGCGCCAGCGTGTCGCTCAGCTGCTGTTGCTGGCTCAGCATGTGCGCGCCGGCCTGCTGCCATTCCTTCTGCAGCGACGCGGCCATGGCTTCGAGCGACTGGCTCCAGGTCGCGAGGCGTTGTGCATCGCGCGCGGCCAGCTCGGTCTGCAGGCTGGTGTGCGCTTCGCCCACGGTGCGCAGCAGCGCGGCCGAATGCTGCTCGAACGTGGCGGCCGCGGCGGCGAGCGCCTGGTGCGAATCGCCCGACAGTTTTTCGCTCGCGCGCTGGTGCTGCGCGAGCGCATTGCCCCAGGTTTCGGACACGCTGCCCACGGTGCTTTCGAGGCGGGCGGACACGCCGTCGACCAGCGCAGCCGAGCGCTGCTCGAAGGTTTCGGCAAAGCGTTCGAGCGTGCCGCGCAGGTCGCTCGACAGCGCCCCGCTCACGCGCTCGTGTTCGGCCAGCGCGGCCTTCCAGGTGTCGGCGACGCCGGCGGTCGAGGCCTCGAAGCGGCCCGTGAGGCCTTCGAGCTGCCGTTCGACGGCCTGCGCCATGCCGCCTTGCAGCGCGGCGGCCTCGCGCGCGATGCCGGCCATGGCCGCCTCAACCACGGGCTGGATCGTCGCGCCAGCGATGCGGGCGGTGTCGGTGAGGCTGTCCTTCAGCGAGCGATCGACCGATGCGGCCAGGCCGCTGTACGCGGCCTCGGCCTTCTCATGGAAGCTGTCCTGGCTGGCGACGAGGCGGTCGTTCTGCGCCTGGGTCTGGCGCTCCATCGCGGCCATCATCGTCTGCAGCTGGCCCACCAGCTCGGGCATGACCTTCGCCACGGGCTGGATGGTTTCACCCGCGATGCGGGCGCTGTCCGCCAGACTGTCCTTCAGCGAGCGATCGACCGAGGCGGCCAGACCGCTGTACGCGGCTTCGGCCTTCTGGTGGAAGCTGTCCTGGCTGGCGACGAGGCGGTCGTTCTGCGACTGGCTCTGGCGCTCCAGCGCAGCCATCATCGTCTGCAGCTGGCCGACCAGCTCGGGCATCACCTTCGCCACGGGCTGGATGGTTTCGCCGGCGATGCGGGCGCTGTCGGCCAGGCTGTCCTTCAGCGAGCGATCGACCGAGGCGGCGAGCCCCGTGTAGGCGGCCTCGGTCTTCTGGTGGAAGTTGTCCTGGCTGGCGACGAGGCGTTCGTTGAGCGACTGGCTCTGGCGGTCCATCGCGGCCACCATGGCCTGCAGCTGGTCGACCAGCGCGGGCATCGCGTGCGCCTGCTGCTGCATGAGCTTGAACGACTCTTCGCGGCGATGCGCCAGCGAATGGCCGCGCAGCGACGTGGCGATGAGCGTGTCGAGCGCCTGCCCGGCCAGCAGGCGTTCGCGCCGGCACAGCGCCGAGGCCAGGCCCAACATGGCCGATGCGGCCACGCCCGCCACCGAGGTGCCGAAGGCCAGGCCCAGGCCGCGCACGGGCGCCGACAGCGAGTTGCGGATGGCCTGCACGTCGGTCGCGCTTTCGAGCGCCAGCCCCGTGCCATTGAGCGTGACCACCATGCCCAGGAACGTGCCCAGCATGCCCAGCAGCACCAGCAGGCCCGCGAGGTACGGCGTGAGCGCCGGGCCCGGCAGGCCGACGCGCTCGCCTTCGATGCGCAGGCGCACCGCATTGCGCAGCGAGGGGTGCAGGTTCGCGAGCCAATCGCCGAGGCTCGCCGGCGGCGCCGACAGGTCGTTCACCGCGCGCGACAGCGTGCCGGTGGCCTGCTGGAAGCGGTGCAGCTCCAGCGCACCCATCAGGTAGAACGCGCCGATCAGCGCCGTGATCACCAGGGCCAGCGGGTTGTGGCCGACGTAGCTGGCACCGACCCAGCACACGACGGCCAGGCCCGCGAGGAAGACGGCGTAATGGAAAAATCTGTTCATGGAAGCTTGTTGTCTCTTGTGGGGCTGCAGGCTAGCGATCGCGAAGGGCTTCGAGCAGGCCTTCGACCGGTTGCATGCGAATGTCCAGCTCGGCCCGCAGCACGCTTTGCATGTCGCGGCCGAACACGTTCAGCCAGCCGCCGGCGGCGGTCGGTGGCGGCTGGGGGGTGTCGGGGTTGGCGTCCTGCGTGGCCTGGGCGGCCTCACGCAAGCGCTTGAAATGTTTCTCCAGCAGCGACGGCACGCTCGCCAGCAGGCTGCGTTCGCGCGCGCCCACCACCTGTTCCAGGATGGCGTCCACCGCCGCGAGCCGGGCCAGCTCGGGCGAACGGGTCGCGAGCCGGGCCCGCAGGCGGGCGCGCAGCGGTTCGATGGCGGTTTCCATGGCCTGCTGCCGCGCGAAGTAGCGGCGGCGGTACGGCGGAAAGTCGTCGTTCGCGCCCGGCAGCACCGAGGCCACGCCGCCGTCGGCATTGCCCTTGGCCAGCGCGGCCTTCAGGCGCGCGCACTCCTGCGCCTCCTCGGTGCAGTCGGAACCCTGCGCGCCGGACACGGCGACGCCCAGATCGGAATCCAAAGCTGCAGACAAGGAGATGGCATCGGTCCAACTGAACCACTGACTCAAACGATCCGCGAGGGCTGGCCTGGATTCGGGAACGTCGGTGTCGCTCAATTGAGCGAGCAAGCGAGTGAGCGCCGAGCCGGTGAAGCCTGTGCGCCGTGACACTTGCACCATACCGAGAGAGGGGGAGAAAACCGGGCAGTTTACACCGGTGAACTGGGCCCTCCTGACCCGTGAACTGGTGCACGGAAGGCGCCCTGGAAGTGAAACAGTCTGCGTCTGGAATGCGAGCCATCGGGGCCGACGATGGGGCCGGTTTCCCTCCCGGGCGCCGGCCGAATACCCCAAACAGGTGAATGCTTATGATTACATTTTCCTGAACAATGAATACTTTCATTTCCCAGAAAGCCGAAGAGCCGTCGAGCTTGGCCAGGGTGGGTTCTGGACAGCATGGTCGTTGGACAAATGTCGTCATTGCACTCGGTATCCGCCTGCCCCTGCCACCTTGCGGACATGGATCGCCAGCCGCGCGCCCCCTGGATGCGCCTGCTTCCCTGGCTGCGCCTGTACCGCTGCTCGACCTGCAGCAGGATGCGGCTTCTTTCGAAGCAGAAAGTAGACAACGCCCGCCTCGCGCACGTGGCCCGGGTGCGCGCACGCGGCGGCTGAGGGCACCCGCTGCCGGAATTTCCGGCTGCCCTCGCTTGCGTTCGCGTGCCCTGCGTGAACCGGCCCGAAGACAAGCTGGCGGCGCGGCGCGACATGTCGTCCCCTCGCGCAGCACACCGGGCCACGATGCCCTCTAGAATGCGAGTAATTCTCAATTGCATCGCCTTCCCTCTTCATGTCTTCCGCCGACACCCGCACCGTGCATGCGCTCTACAGGGAGCACCACGGCTGGCTCAGCATGTGGCTGCGCCGGCGCCTGGGCTGTGCGCACAGCGCCGCCGACCTGGCGCAGGACACCTTCGTTCGCGTGCTGCTGCGCCCGCAGGTGCTGCCCACCTTGCGCGAGCCGCGTGCCTACCTGACGACGCTGGCCAAGGGCGTGGTGAGCGAGCACTGGCGCCGGAAGGCGCTGGAACGCGCCTACCTCGAAGCGCTCGCGCTCGCGCCCGAGGTGCTGGCGCTGTCGCCTGAAGAACGCCTGCAGTTGCTGCAGACGCTGGACGCCATCGACGCGATGCTGGACGGTCTGCCGCACAAGGTGCGCGAGGCCTTCGTGCTGTCGCAACTCGAAGGCCTGACCTACGCACAGATCGCCGAGCGCCTGGCGATCAGCGAACGCACCGTCAAGCGCCACATGGCCCTGGGCTTCGCGCATTGCCTGGCGCTGGTGGAATGACCGCACTGCCACCCGCCCCCTCACCCGACACTGCCGTGCTGCGCGAAGCCGCGCAATGGCTGGTGCGGCTGCACTCCGGCCGCGCAGGCGAAGCGGACCGCGCGGCGTGCGAAGCCTGGCGCCATGCGGACCCGGCGCACGAACGCGCATGGCAGCGCGCCGAGCGCCTGTCGCAAAAATTAGGTGCCGTGCCCGCGAGCGTCGGTGTGCCGGTGCTGGCCCGGCAGGCACGTGGCAACCGACGGGCCGCGCTGCGCGCACTGGCGGTCTTGACGACGGCCGTGCCGACCGCCTGGCTCGGCTGGCGCCTGGCACCGTGGGACAGCTGGACTTCCGACCACGCCACCGCCACCGGCGAGCGGCGCGAAGTGCAACTGGCCGACGGCAGCCGCGTGCTGCTCGACACCGGCAGTGCGATCGATGTGCGCATCGACGACACGCAACGCACAGTACGGCTGCGCACAGGCGCGATCCGGGTTTCGACCGCCGCCGATGCGCGGCCTTTCATCGTCCACACGGTGCAGGGCCGGTTGCGCGCACTCGGCACGCGCTTCACCGTGCGGCAGGACAACGAGGGGCATGAAAGTGCATCGCCCGATGTGCGGCTGGCCGTCACCGAGGGCGCGGTCGAGGTCACCTTGCGCGGCGCATCCGTGCCGGCGACGATCGTGCCGGCCGGCCAGCAGACAGTGCTGGGGACCCAGGGCGCCTCGGCGCTGGTGACCGTCTCGCCCGAAAGCCAGGCGTGGACGCAGGGCGTGCTCTACGCCGAGAACATGCGCCTGGCCGACTTCTGCGCCGAGCTGTCGCGCTACCGCCCCGGCCTGCTGCACTGCAGCCCGGAGGTGGCGAACCTGCGCATCTCCGGTGCGTTCCAGCTGCGCGACACCGACTACGTGCTGTCGATGGTGGCCACCACGCTGCCTGTGCAGGTGCTCACGCGCACGCGGTGGTGGGTGACGGTGCTGCCGGCCTGAACGCTGAAAATTTTTCGCCGCCCCCTGTCCCTTTTTGAAGCCTGATCGGGCAAGCCATGGAGCCGTGCTGCGAGCACGGCAAGAACAGGACCACCGAACCATGGCATTGCCCTCCTCCCGCACCGCGCCCCTGCGCCCACGTTCTCCCTGCATGCCGATGCGCCCGAGCGCCGTGACCCAGGGCGTGCGCACCCTCTGCCTGGCCTTCGCGCTCGCCGCTTCGGGCACCGCCATCGCACAGACGAACCCGCCGGCGTCCGCCGCTGCCAGCTACGACATCCCCGCAGGCGCGCTGGGCCCCGCGCTGTCGCGCTTCGCGGCGCAGGCCGGCGTCACGCTGTCGTTCGAACCCTCGTTGACCGAGGGCCGCCGCACCGGCGGATTGCGCGGCGCGCATGCGGTTGGCGAAGGCTTCTCGCGGCTGCTCACCGGCACGGGCCTCGAAGCGGTCGCCCGCGCGGGCGGCGGCTACACGCTGCGCCAGCCGGCGCCCGGTGCCGCCACCTCCGCCGCACCTGCGGACGGCCAAAGCAACCTGCTCAGCGAAGTACGCGTCACGGCGCAGGCCGAGCGCAGCGCGGTCACCGAGGGCTCGGGGTCGTATGCGAGCCGCCTCGTCACCGTCGGCAAGGGCGAGCAGACGCTCAAGGAGATTCCCCAGTCGGTCACAGTGGTCACGCGCCAGAAGATGGACGACCAGAACCTCTACACCGTCGATGACGTGCTGGCCCAGACCACCGGCATCACGATGTACGACAGCCCGATGGGTGGGCGCTATGTCTACTCCCGCGGCTTTCGCGTCGACACCTACCAGTTCGACGGCGTGAACCGCGCCTTCTACTACCCGCAGGCCAACAGCTTCACCAGCAACGCTGCCACGCTGGACCGCGTGGAGGTGGTGCGCGGCGCCACCGGCCTGCTGCAAGGGGCCGGGTCGCCCAGCGCCACGATCAACATGGTGCGCAAGCGCCCGACGGCCGACAGGCAATTGCAGGTGTCGGCCAGCGCGGGTTCATGGAACAACTACCGCACCGAGATCGACGCGAGCGGCCCGCTGAACGAAGCCGGCACGCTGCGCGGCCGCGTCGTCGCCAGCGGCAACGACCGCGACTACTTCTACGACACCGCGAAAAGCCGCACCGGCGTGCTGTACGGCGTGCTCGCTGCCGACCTCGGGCCGCAGACCGTGCTCACCATCGGGGCCAGCCACGAAACGCTGCGCGCCACCCCGTTCTTCCAGGGCTTGCCGAGCTACAGCAACGGCGCCGACCTGCACCTGCGCCGGTCGACCTACCTGGCAGCCGACTGGAACCGCTGGAAGAGCGCGCAGACCTCCGCGTTCGCAGAACTCGCGCACCGCTTCGACGCGGACTGGTCGCTCAAGGTCACGGCGGGCTATGTACGCGAGGCGCAGGACATCAAGTACGCCTTTCCGCTCGGCGCCGTGAACCCGGTGACCCTGGCGGGCAACGTCATGTACGGCGGCCTGTTCGATTTCAAGACCGACAACAAGACGCTCGACCTCGCCGTCGACGGCAAGTTCGACGCCTTCGGCAGAAGGCACTCGGTGAGCTTCGGCGCCAACACCGGGCGCATGTTCAACCACAGCGACTTCTCGCTGATGCAGTTGCCGGGCGTGGCCAACAACGTCTTCGCACCGGTCTCGGCAATCCCCGAGCCGAGCGACGCGACCTTCGTCGCCAGGCGCTACCGCGGCGGCGACACCGAAACAAGCATCACGCAATCGGGTGCCTACGGCGTCGCACGCCTGAGCCTCAGCGACCCGCTCACGCTCGTGGCCGGTGCGCGTGTCACACGCTATCGGGCCAGCGACCGCGACCGCATCACCGGCGCTGCGGCGACCGAGCCGTACCGCGAGAACGGCGTGCTGACGCCCTATGGCGGACTGATCTATGCGCTCAATCCGCAATGGTCGGCGTACGTGAGCTATGCCGACATCTTCCAGCCGCAGAACGCAATGACCGCCGCCGGCGACATGCTGCCGCCCGTCAAGGGCCGCAACTTCGAAGCAGGCCTGAAGGGCGAGTTGCTCGACGGCAAGGTCAACGCCTCGGTGGCGCTGTTCCGCCTCGACCAGAACAACCGGGCGCAGGAAGACCTGGTCAACGTCTGCACACGGAGCACCTACTGCTACATGTCCACCGGCAAGGTGCGCAGCGAAGGGCTCGACGCAGAGATCAGC
The DNA here is from genome assembly GCF_001426505.1 of Variovorax sp. Root473. Classification (GTDB taxonomy): domain Bacteria; phylum Pseudomonadota; class Gammaproteobacteria; order Burkholderiales; family Burkholderiaceae_C; genus Variovorax. Next base: position 891,618 of record NZ_LMEV01000017.1, on the reverse strand, counting down.
GGCGAAGTGGCGCGCGGCTGGCAGGTGTTCGCGGGCTACACGTTCAACCACTTCAAGTACATGAACGACACGGCCAATGCCGGCATCGACTTCGCCAGCACGTATTCGCCCAAGCACATGCTGCGCGTGTGGTCCGAGTACCGCCTGCCCGGCGAACTGAACGCCTGGACGCTGGGCGGCGGCCTGAACTTCCAGACCGCGAGCTCGCGCACCACGGGTTCCATCAAGCTGGAACAGGCCTCGTACGCCGTCTGGAGCGCACGTGTCTCCTATCAGATCAACCGCAACTGGTCGGCCGCGTTGAACGTGAACAACCTGTTCGACAAGACCTACTACCAGACCGTCGGCGCGCCGGCCTGGGGCAATGTCTACGGCGAACCGCGCAGCGCCATGGTGACCTTGCGCGGCACCTTCTAGTCAGGATGGCCGCCTGTCCAGGCAGGCGGCCCCCATGTCGGACGCTCAGGGGAAAAGAACGGCGCCGCCGCGATTGAGGTCGGCCAGCAATGCGCCCTGCACATAGACCGCATAGTCCGCGAAGAACATCGCCGCGCCCCCGCTCGCTCCGGTAGGAATACTCAGGCCGGAGTAGAAGAATCCCTGGCTTGCCTGGTCATTGAGTCGCGCCAGTCCTTCGGGCGTATTGATGTCGACCGGGCCGCCGGCAATTTCATCCGAGAAGCGATAGACCACCGCCGCGGGCTTGCTGCTGTCGAGTTCGTAGGCGTTGAAAACGCCTTGCACGGGCTGCCCGTTGCGGTTCGCAAAGTACTCGAAATAACCTCTGTAGCGGAATCCGCTCTGGCCACGGCTGGTGAGTTGCGGCTTGGGATCGGAGACGACGGGTTCGAACGCGTAACGGTAGGTCGCCCCGGCCGCTGCAGAGCTCTTGACGACGATCGCATTCACGCTCGGGCTGAGACCCCGCTCGGTGTTCAGGAAGCGATAGCCCTCCTGTCCCAGCGCGTTCAACCGGTCGATGAAGTCTGCCGGCATCATCAGATCGAAGCTGAATTTTCGATAGGTGTACGTGACGGCCCGGCTCTCGTTCTTGACCAGGATGAAGCTGGCCTTGCGAATGGCGTTGAGGGAGTCGTCCAGGGTGTGCGTCTCCCCCACCAGGTGGTGCAGCACATAGCCTTTGGCGCCCTCGTCTTCCAACCGCTGCAGCAGCGCGTTGCTGGCCTCGTCCCAGCCATCGCGACCGGAGAAGGTGAGCGTGAATTCCTTGTAGCTGTACGTGTCGCTGGCAGCTTGCGGATTGACATAGAGGGAATTGCTTCCCACGGGCCGCAGCCGGACGCTGCCCTTGGCGCCCTGGTCGTTCAGCTGCTGCAGGACTGCCGGCACCGATGCGATGTAGGCATCCTTGTCGCCGTTCCAGGGGGACGGGAGCGTCTCATAGGGCGCGGGGGCAGATGTTCCGGGTTCCTGGGTGCCCGGTTCCTGAGTTCCAGGGCCTTGCGTTCCAGGCTCCTGCGTGCCGGGTCCTTGCGTTCCGGGGCCAGGCGTTCCTGGCCCTTGTGTTCCGGGGTCGCCTGATCCAGGCCCGAAAGACCCCGGTGGGATTCCACCGCCGCTCCCTCCTCCGCCACCCCCACATGCCGCAAGCACCAAGGCGACTGCCGTTGCAGCAGCTGCTGCAGATCTTCTGAATTTCATTCCCTTGCCTTTCGATGTGTCGAAGCCTATCTGCCGATAGGGCAACGTTGTCCGCAGCGACCGGGGCTCTGACATGGCCCGCCAGATCGCCGCCGACGTTTGTATGGCAGATGGGAGAAATTTCCCCATGCCGAAAGTCACAACGACCTGCACACGATGGAAGTTGATGTTTGGTCATGAGGCAGTTATTACTAACCAGAACCATGCAATCGAAAGCAAAGCGAGGTCATCCCCTTCCAGCATCGAGAGAATGCGAATGACGATTTGGCTTTTTCTTCACCGAATTATTCTTCTCCTCGGACTTTGGAATGGCACGCGCCGACAAGACGTCATTGAGGACGGCTTCAGCGTCGCAATCGACTAGCGCTTGGGCAGGGTCGCCCAGGGCAATCTAGGGGAATGGCGACGGGTCTCTGAAGTACCGCGCCGACGGGGAGAAGTTCCGGGCACGCCCCGTGATGGATGTCAGTTCCGCCATCGCCTGAAGAAGTGCGGCAGCGCTCACCGGCTTGAACAACATCGGCACCCCCGAGGACCGTGCACGCCGCAGTTGTTGCGGGGCTGTCTCGCCCGTAATCAGGAGCAGTGGAATGTCGAGCTGGAAGCGCTCGAGCAGGCGCAGGCCGACCTCGAGCCCATCGCCCCCGTCGGCCAGGCGGTAGTCGCACAGGAGCATCGAGAAAGGACTGCTTTTCGCATCCGGGTGCGTCAATGCCTCGACCGCATGCGATTCGTCAGTCACCGCCACCACATCCACGGCGTGCGCGCGCAGCAGTGCCGCCATGGCAAGGCGAATCTCCGCTTCATCGTCGATCAGCAGCACGGGCCCCGGCAGGTTCGGCACAGCAAGGCTGCGATGCGTGGGATTCTCCGGTTCATCGAGCAGCAGGTCGGCCGGCGCAGTGATCGCTGCATCGACTTGCGGCAGGACCACGCGGAAATGCGTGCCGCGCCCCGGTCGCGAGTGCACCTCGATCGGGTGAGACATCAGGTGCGACAGGCGCTTGACGATCGACAGGCCGATACCGAGTCCACGCGCCCGGTCGCGGCCCGGGTTGTCGATCTGATAGAACTCCTCGAAGATGCGGCTCAACTGTTCAGGTGCAATGCCGACCCCGGTGTCGCGAACCTCCAGCCACACCTTGTCTGCTCTGCGCCGCGCGACCACGGTCACACCGCCCTCCTGGGTGTACTTCAAGGCGTTGTCGACCAGATTGGAAAGCAGGCGGAACAGCAGCTGAATGTCGCTGCGCACCCACACGCCACTGGCCCGGATGCGCAATTGCAGCCCCTTCTGTTCAGCGTAAGGGGTGAAGGTCTGATTGAGGACAAGAAGCAAGGCATCGAGTTCCAGGGCCTGTGGTTCGGACGCGACCACGCCTGCATCGAGATGCGAAACGTCGAGCATGGTGTCCAGCGACGCGCCAAGCGCGTCGACGGCGCGCATCAGGCGTTGGGCATTCGTTCTTTCGGGATGGTCGTGCAGTGCGTTTTCCATCGCTGCACCGAAAAGTGCAATGGCATGCATCGGCTGGCGCAAATCGTGGCTGGCCGCGGCAAGGAAGCGGGTCTTTTCCGCACTGGCACGCTCCACGGCGGCGACGCGTTCGCGCAACTGTGCAGCCAGCGCCTCGTTTTCGAACTGCAATACCAAAGAGGCGGTCAGCCGCTTGTTCTGCATCACGCCTTCGCGCAGCGTGAGGATCAGATTGGCGAAACTGAAAAGCGCCAGAAACCAGTTCAGCGCGCCCCCTTGCCAGATCAACGCAAGGATCAGCCCGCCCATCATGGGAATGCCGCAGCCGAACATGGCCCGCTTGAGCGGCCAGCGGGCCCGAACAGCCCGGGTCCAGCTGACCATGATCACCACGATCAAGACGGTCGACAGCGCCGGGCTCTGGATGAGCACGAGGAACAACGCGCATGGCAGCGCCGTGATCACACTCATCAGCGTGACGATGCCCGAGTACCGGCGCGCCCAATGGTGGCTTTCGGACAAGGGGACATCCGGCGTCCACCGCGGAGCAAACAGGGCATGCATGTGCATCAAGACAACGGCCGCGACCATGCCGATCATCAGCAGGTGATGGGTCGAATCGATGTGAAAGTACCCGAAGATGCCGATGGCAATGGCGAAGCACATGTGCGCACAGGTGGTCGCCGTGTGCCCGGCATATACAGAGGCCACATGTTCGCGGAGCACCCGATGGTCCAGATCGGCGGCTGCTGGGGGCTGATACATTGATCTGACAGCGTCGTTCATGAATGGGGCCCTTCGCTTTTTTTGCTGATCGCCTTGCACCTCCTCCGCTGAGTCAACGCAGGCTGCTGATCAGTTCCGCCCGCGATTGCACACCGAACAGCAGCAGGATCGTGGAGACATAGTTCTTCACCGTGCCTTCGCGCAACTCGGCCAGCTGTGCGATCTCCTTGTTGGACTTGCCCTCCAGAATCATCTGCAGCACACGCGCCTGGCTTCCCGTCAGGGCGCCCTGGGCGCCGCTGGCGGAACGGCGGGGCGCCCGGGCGACCCACCTGGAAGTGCGAGGAAGGCCATCGACAACGTCCCTTCCGAGCAGACCGCAGGCGCGGATGAAGCTCACCACCTCCTTGAGGTTGGCCGACTTCGGCAAGAACGCGCTGGCGCCCTGGGCCAACGCACTTTGCGCAATGGCGTCTTGGGCCAGCGAGGTGGCACCGGCGCCCGACAACGCGACGACGCGGGACTGCGGATAACGCTGGAGAAAAACGGACACGCCGCTCAGGCCCCGTGTATCAGGAAGCCCCAGGTCGAGCAGCACCAACCCGATGCTCCCCTGAAAACGCTCATACACAGCCAGTGCCTGCGCCATGCTGCTGGCTTCGAAGACTTCGACCGCCGGCCCATGAGGCGAGGCTTGCGCCTGGAGCAAGGCACGCACCCCCAGGCGCACCAGGTCGTGGTCGTCCACGATCAGGATGGCTGACGCCCGGGTCGACGCAGGAAGGCTCATGGCACGCATGTTAGGGTCATGCGTTGCCAGCCGAAAGTGACAAAAGTCAACTCACAGCGCGCAAGCTGCCACTGGGAACCTGCAAGCCACCGGCCCGGGGAACCTAGGCGCTGCACCTGTCGTTCATGGGCCTGGTGTCGAGCGGTTGGCGCGGGAGCCGGCCGCGCGCATGGCGCGCCCTAAGCCCGAAACCAGATCTTGAGCGTCACGTACAACGCATAGCCTAGGCCCACGACGCACCACGCGAGGAAAAACAGGTTGGCCCAGTACTCGCCCGCGTGCGCAGCCAGGGTGTAGACCTGCCCTGCGCACCCCTTGCCGACGCAAGGCACTTCGCCCCGGACCAGGGCGCGCAGCACGGCGAAAAAGAGGTAGCAGGCCACGCCGCCGGCAAGCAGGAATCCGAAGGGTCCCACGACCCCTGGCGTGAGCTCATCGTTCTCATCGCGATACCCTTTTCGAAGCAGCTTCTGTCCGAACCTGTACCAGGCGAATCCGAGCAGGAGCATGAGGGCGTAATAGATGAAGGAGCGCATGTGTTCGTGTCGTCGCGGTGGGGATGCGGATAAAGCCGCGCCTGCCATTCGATGAAAATGATGTGGTTCTTGGGCTCCAGGACGTGAAAGCAATCCGACTGTCGTCGCACAAAGAACGCCTGCGGTTGCGAACGAAGGCGCATCAAGGGCAGATGAACATCCAGCTCGGCTTTCAAATCGCCTGCCAGCTTCCCCGGCGCGGCAGCCAAGGGTTGCAGGCGCTGCGCCTGACACTGCGCGTCATTCGGCGTCGGCAGCGCCCAGCTTCTTGAGTTCGGCGAACTTGGCCGCCATCGTCGGGTTGCCGCGCGTCAGCTTCTTGATCGTCACGTCCTGCGCCTTGTCGTTCGCAAGCCGAAGGTTCCGGTCGGTGCCGAGCAGGGCTTCCTTCGTCTTCTGCAGGTGGTCGATCGACTTGTCGATCTCTGCAATCGCCTTCTGGAAGTGCCCGGAGGCCAGGTCGTAGTTCCTAGCGAAAGCGGTCTTGAAGGTTTCGAGCTCGGTTTCGAATTTCGTGATGTCGATGTTCTGCGCCTTCACAAGCGCCAGCTCAGACTTGTACCTGAGCGAATTCATGGCCGCATTGCGCAGCAGCGTGATGATGGGCAGAAAGAACTGCGGGCGCACGACGTACATCTTCGGATAGCGATGGAACACGTCGACGATGCCGGTGTTGTAGAGCTCGTTGTCGGGCTCCAGCAGCGACACCAGCACCGCGTATTCGCACCCCTTCTCGATGCGGTCCTTGTCGAGCTCCTTCAGGAAATCTTCGTTCTTGTTCTTCGTCGCGGTGCGGTCGCTCTCGTTCTTCATCTCGAACATGATCGAGACGATTTCGGTGCCCGCCTCGTCCAGGTCGCGAAAGATGTAGTCGCCCTTGCTTCCGGTGCGCGCATCGTTGTCCTTCTCGAAGTAAGCCTTCGGAAAGGCCATCGACCGGATGCGGTTGAACTCGGTCTCGCAATGCTGCTCCAGCGTCTCGCCCACCATCTTGGTCGACAGGCGCGCCTTCATGTCGCGCAGGCGCTCGATCGCATCGTCGCGGTCCTTGATCTGCGTTTCGTACTTGTCCTTGAGCGATTTCTCGGCCAGCTGCTTCTCAAGCTCCGCGCGCTCCAGGCCGCTCTTCAACCGATCCCGTTCCTTCTCGACCGCACCGACGGCCTCGCTGATCGCGAGCTTTTTCGCGACCTCGATGGCGTCGAGCCGGGCCTTCAGTTCCTGGATTTCCGCGTCCTTCGCCGCGGCACTCTTTTGCAGTTCGCCCACATGCCTGGCCTCGGCGAGCGCGGTGGCGGCCAGCTTGTCCTGCCTGGCCTTTTCGAGCTCGTTCGCGAGCGCATCGCGCTCCCGTTCCACGGTGCCCAGGGCTTCGCTCACGGCGAGCTTGCGCGCAACATCGCCGGCCTCGAGCCTCGCCTTGAGTTCCTGGATCTCGCCGTCCTTGGCGGCAGCCGCCTTCTGCAATTCGCCGGCCGCCTTGGCCTGCGCGAGTTCGACGGCGTTGCGCTTGTCCCGTTCGGCCAGCTCCAGCCGATCGTGCAACTGCTGCTCGAAGTCGCCGTCGCGCACCTGCTTCAGGATGTCCGCGTAGCCGGCCTCGTCGATCTTGAATGCCTTGCTGCAGTGGGGGCAGATGATTTCGTGCATGGCTATGCGCCCTTCGCAGTGGAAGGTGCCGTCAACGGGAGGCTGGAGGCGCGCGCAGTGCGGGCGGGATCGCGGGTCGTGGTGCTGTTCATGGAGTCAAGGACGTGGAGTCGAATCCGACTGTAGCCGGACATCGGCGCCGGGGCGGCATGGCGCTGAAGGCACTTTCACAGGCGCATCCCCTCTGGCAATTCGTCGACATGGATCCGTCGCAGCCCATGCTCGACCTTGCCGCGGAAACGCTGGGCCCGCTCGCCGAGCGCGACATCTCCCTCACCACGCGTTGCAGAACGCCTTGATGTCGTTCTGCGCCACCTCGCGACCGCAGATGTCGGTGGGCTTGTTGCGGCGCGCCCGGGCACCGCTGAGGATGTCCCGGGTTGAACCGCGCGGCAACCGGGCATCGCATGGGCAACACCTTCTGCACCTCGGTGCATCCGCAGCGTCCGCCGCCGGTGGTGCCGACGTGGCCACTGCTGTCGCCATGGCACTGAGCTGCGCCATGGGGAAAGAGGGGCCGGGCGTTCAGAGTTGCCGGGCGACCAGCACGACGACCCCGGCCAGCGAAATGGCGACGCCCATGACTTTCCTGAAGTTCTTCAACATCTTGTGTGCTCCATCGGTGAGACTCGATGGTGCCCCGATGGAAGCCACGGCGGGTTTGGCAATCCCGATGGCCGGGATAGAAAAACTTCAAGCGCGCGTGAAGAGCCCGACCAGCCCGGCCGAATCTCTGCGCCGCTGCCGGCAAGCGACGGACGCTCGCGAACGAACTGGCTGGCCCGCAGTCACGCGCGCGCCACCGCCGCGCTGGAGTTCCAGCACGCTGAGTTCGGCGACGCCTGCATAGCGGCCGTCTGTGGTCTGGCGGATGTCGTTCGTGCGGGACCAGCCGTCGGGCAGTTCGACGAAAAGATGTGGCTGTGTGGCGCTCATGACGGAGCGAATCCCAGGGTTACTACCGACGCCGGCCGGGCAAATAGTGCCCAGGCATTAGCATTTAATTTCTTTGACAACAATGTCACGCCCACCGTGGAAAAAGGATCTCATGTGTAAACACCGACATGACTTTCGGCACTCGAACCGAAGCGCCGCGACGTCCAGGATGGAGCGTCCGTGATCCGTCTTCCTCTTTCCGCGCGTCCGCGCGACCTGCCTGCCTCCCCCGCCGCCGCTCCCGCTGCCGCCGCATGAAGGACGACACTCATACCGCCGAGCACCTCTACACCGTCGAAATCGAGGGGCGCAACGTCACGGTGCGGGACGTGATGGTGGCGGCGTTCATCTACCGCATCAAACTCGAGGAACTACTTGGGTCTCCCCGGCAGGTCGCGCACTGCTATCGGCTCTGGCGCCGGCTCGAGCAAGCCGACCAACCGCCCATGACACACCTGGACATCCAGCACGCCGCCGCCTGGCGCGAGGCGCACGAGCAGGCCTGGCAGGTTGCGCAGGTGTTTCTGACCGACCCGCACACCAAGACCTTCGTGCTCCGGCTCGCCATTCCCTGATGGGTTGCTTGATCGATCCGCTGTGCGCCGGGGCTGCTCCAACCCTTTTGCGGCCGCCTGTTCACCTCTGCCATGCAGACATGACAAATAAGTGTAACCACGGGTAAACCGGAGGAAGATACTCGGCGTTAGAACCGAATGTGGACATCCGACCCCTCCCTTGTTGCCCTCGCCTTCCTGGTCGGCCTTGCCGCGGGCGTGACGCTCATGAGCATGCTGGCGGTCCTGCGTTCGGACCAAGAGCTCCCGCCTTCCGAGCACACGCAGTTGTAAGACGCGCGACCCGGGGCCATCGCCGGCCGGCATCCCCCGGTCCGTTGTCGCATCCATTGCGACGGCGAGGTAAAACCAAATCATTAGCAGCTTTGCGCGCCCCGCACACCGCCTGCCCGCGCCCGTGATTCGCACGGAAGGTGCGCGCTCGCACAAGCATTCATCGCAGCGCGCCCAGCACGTGGCAATATTTAACGCAATGCAACGATTGTTACTTTCTTTGTGCCATTGCAGATGCGCCTCTGTCGCGTCAGCGCCGCCCGCGTGACACGGCACGACGATACTGTTTCCGCCTCAATGCTTGCGTTCCTTGCGCGGCAACTGCGCGCCGGGGGACACGACGTGAGGCACATCATCCAACTCGCTCAGGTAAGAAGAAATGAACAAACTGCTCGCACTCGTCATCGTGGCTGCCGCCATCACCGCTTGCTCCAAGCAAGAGTCCACGCCCGCAGCGCCGGCCGCTCCCGCGGCACCTGCTGCCACGCCGGCTCCCGCCCCGGCCGCCAGCGCGCCCGCCGCCGCAGCACCCGCTGCGTCCACCACGGCATCGGCCGACGTGCCCAAGGAATGCCAGGACTACCTGGACAAGGTCAGCGCCTGCGTGGGCAAGCAAAGCGGCGCCGCCGCCGATGCGCTCAAGAGCAGCCTCGAGCAGACCAAGGCCACCTGGGCCAGCTACGGCGCCAACGCCGCACAACTCGGCGCCGCCTGCAAGACCGCTTCCGACGCATTCGCCGCACAAGCCACGGCCATGAAGTGCTGATGCACTGAGTCGCCGACGTCGGCGAGGCTGCTGCCGTCATGGACGGCACGCGGCCCCCGCCGCGCCGCGCGACACACCTCCTCGTCCCCGACGCGGAAGCGCCGCCCCTCCCCAGCAGGCGGCGCCATCCAGGTCCCGCAGGACCGCAAGTTTCCGGCGTCCAGCACGGACCTTCCGACCGGACCCGCTCCCCGCACCAGAACCGTCGCGCGCCCGACTCAGGCCGCAGCCCCTGCGCGCTCGCTCGTGATCTGCGCGCCTTCGCGCATCGTCTTGGTCACCGGGGTATTGGCCACCACCTCGAGCAGCCGGCTCCACTGCGCATCGGTCAGCGGCCCGCTGGCGTGCAGCACGCGGTGGATGTGCGCCTTGCCCTCCGCGTCCTTCGTGAAGCTCAGCTCGGCTTTGAAGTCGCCCAGTTCCCAGCCCTTGCGCTGCGCATACATTCGCAGCGTGATCGCGGTGCACGCGCAGAGCGCGGCCAGGTAGTAGTCGTAGGGCGCCGGTCCCGCGCCCTGCCCGCCCAGCGCCACCGGCTCGTCCGCTGTGAGCTGGAACTTGCCGACCTGGATGCGGTGATTGAAGTTGACGTCGGTCGAGACGATCGTTGCGGTAACGCCGTGGGCCATGGGGTGTTTGCTCCTGTTGACAGAGGAGCGCATTCTGGCCCCGCCGTCATCGAAGACATCTGCGCCGACGGGGTTGATCCAGGCGCCCATAATCTTCGCCAGGCGGCCATGCCAGGGGTCGCCAGCCCCCCGATGCATGCCGCTGGCATGTACGGGCGCGCCGCCCTCCTGCCTGGTTTCGACGGAACGACACCATGAGCGCACTGCACATGTTCCTACCAGTCTGCGAGCCCGCGCGCAGCGAAGCGCTGGCGCAGTTCATCAAGACACACCACGTTCCCCGCCATCTCGTGCGAGGCACCTCTCGCAAGATGCCGACCGACTGCGGACCACCCGCGCCGCTGCGCCCACCGAAGGAGTTGCCGCAGGCGCCCCGGGCACCGGCTGCCCCGTCCTGAAAGCGGCTGCGCTTCGGCACCACCGTGGGTGGTGATCAAAGTTCGTCGATCCGGCTGGATCGTGATTTATTGGAAATGGTGTTCCATTTTCTGCGACATACTTCACGAATGCGGCGAAAAACAAGCGAAGAAAACTCCCACGACCATGCCACCGCGCCACCGCCGGCCACGACCGAGCTGAGGGTCAGCTGGGAGCACACCTTTCCCGACGACGGGTCGAAACTGGCCCTGCATTCGAACTGGATTTCGAACACGCCTGCGACCATGGCCTACCTCGAGGCGCTGGTGGCCCGCGTCTCGGACATGACGCCCGCGCCCCATTGCGTGTTCGAGAAACGCGAGGCGGTCGCGCCCCGCTCGTTGCCTCCGGACCTGGGCACCTTCACCTCCGCGGAATTCTGGAAGGTCGCCGAGCTTTTGCACTTGCAGGCGACCCCGTCGCTGGCGGCTGCGCGCCTCGTGCTGGTCGAGGGCATGCGGCCGGCCAAGGCGGCAAGGCAACTTCACACGAGCCCGCAGGCGCTGACCAACACGCTGCGAAAAATCCGCACCGGGCGCGCAACCTCCTCGCGGCTGGGGCGGATGCCGCCCGAAGGCACGCCAGCGCCGAAGCCCTGACGGGCCGGCGCAACGCCGTCGAAGACCGCAGCTACCCGCCCGCCTCGGCCGCCGGGTGACTGGCCGCATACCGCTCCAACAACAGGTACAACACGACGCCGCCAGCCAGGGGAAGCAGATAGTAAAGGGCGCGGTACGCCAGCACCGCGCCCATGAGCGTGCCCTGGCGCACGGTGCCCGAGAGCAGCGCCAGGTAGACGGCCTCGAGCACGCCCAGGCCCGCCGGAATCGGTGTCACCACGCCGACGATCGACGCTGCCAGCAGCACGCCCAGCACGGTCGCGTACGGCACCTTCTGGCCAAGCAGCAGGTACATGGCACAACCCATCACCGCCCAGTTGGCGGCGGAGAGTCCAAGTTGCACCAGCGCCAGCTGTGCCGAGGGCAACTCGACCCGCCGCCCCTTTACCAGCCAGTGCCGGTCGTGCAGGAAAAAGCAGGCCACCACATACGCCACGGCGAGCAGCACCATCCCCATGCCGAGTGCGCGAAAGGCGCCCACGTCCATGTGCGCCTCGCGCGGCGGTGTGATCGCGCCGGCGGCGAACAGGCTGCCGGCCAGCAGCCCGTAGCCGAGCCAGTTGGTGGCCAGGCTGATGCCGACGATCTGCGCCACGGTGGCCTCGTCCAGCCCGGCGCGCGCATAGAGCCGCGCGCGCAGCGCGATGCCGCCGACCAGCGAACCGAGGTTCAGATTGAAGGCATAGCTCACGACCGCGATGGCCCAGCTTCGCCAGCGCGGCAGCCGATGCCGCGTGTGCCGCCGCCCGATCAGGTCGAAGCAGCCGTACAGCGCGTGGCTCAGCGTGGCGAGCCCGAGCACGCCCAGGAGCAGCAGCGCGGGATAACGCTGCAGCGCCTCCCATGCGCCGGCCCAGTCGACCTTGTGCGCGTGCGACAGCAGAAGGCCCAGCACCACGAGCCCGAGCACCGGCAGCGCCCAGCGGCGGCAGCGCTGCCACAGCGAGGGCTTGTCCCCGGACGCGGCAGTGCCCGGCGCGAGCGTGCTGGCGTGGCGGCTCATGGGGAACCACCCGTGCCGTGCAATGCCGCAATGAGCGCCGCCAGGTCGAGCGGCTTGAGCAGGTGATGGTCGAACCCCGCGGCGGCGATGCGATCCTTGTCCCCCTGCTGGCCCCAGCCCGTGAGCGCGACCAGCACGAGCCCGCTCAGCGCCGCGTCGGCGCGCAACCGGGCCGCGAGTTCGAAACCGTCCATGCCCGGCATGCCGATGTCCAGGATCGCCAGCCCCGGCGGCGGCCCCTCGGCCACCAGCGCGAGCGCCGCTTCGCCCCCATAGGCCGCGCGCGGCGAGGCGCCCATCGAGCGCAGCAGGTCGCTCAGCGCATCGGCCGCGTCGCGGTTGTCGTCGACGACCAGCACCGTGCGCGGCAGCGTGGCGGGCCAGCCCGTGATGACGGGCGGCGGCACCGGCGGCGGGCCGCCCGCGTGGCCCGAGTCGCCGATCAGCGGCAGCCGCACGCAGAACGTTGCCCCCTGGCCAAGCCCGGGGCTGAGCGCCTCGACGCTGCCGCCGTGCAGTTCGACCAGGCTCTTGACCAGCGTCAACCCGATGCCCAGCCCGCCCTGCGCGGCCTTGGACGTGCTGCTCACCTGCACGAACATTTCGAAGATCGAGCGCAGCATCTGCGGCGCCAGGCCGGCGCCGTTGTCGCGGACCTCGATCGCCGCGCTGCGCGCCTCGCGCCGGAGCACGACGCCGATCTGTCCGCCCGGCGCGGTGTACTTGGCGGCGTTGTTGAGCAGGTTCGAGAACACCTGCGCGAGGCGGACCGCGTCGCCGCGCACCACGAGCGCTTCGCTGGGCAGGTCCATGTGCAGGGCATGCTTCGCGCTCTCGAGCATGGGCCGGCTCAGTTCGAGGGCGTCCTTGATCACCGCCGGGAGCGCCACGGCTTCCATGCGCAGTTCGATCTTGCCGCGCGTGATGCGCGAGACTTCCATGAGGTCGTTCACCAGCCGCACCATGTGGTCGATCTGGCGGCCCATGAGCTCGTAGTAGCGCAGCGCCTCGGCGGGTTCGTGCGCCTTGCGCTTGAGCAGCGTCAGCGCGGTGCTCATGGGCGCCAGCGGGTTGCGCAGCTCGTGCGCCAGCGTGGCAAGGAACTCGGTCTTGCGCTGGTCGGCCTCGTGCAGCCCGCTGAGCAGGTCCCGCATCTGGTACTGACGGTTGCGCGCGCGCAGCGCCGCGCGCACCGTGCTCACCAGCGAGGCCACGCGCACCGGCCGTTCGATGACGGTGACATTGGCCAGCCGGCGCATCGCGTCGGCAATGACCGCCGAGTCGGCGCCCTGGCGCGCAAGAATGAGCACCGGCAGGTCGGACCACGGCGGCTGCGAGCCCAGCGCTTCGGTCAGCGCGGCGGCAGCCGGGTCGGACAGCGCTTCCTCGGCCAGCAGCACCGCGCCGGCGCCTTCCTGCAGGCTGCGCACGAGCGCGCACAAATTGGCGCACGTGTGCGAGGCGACCTGGGCACGCTCGAGCACGGCGGACGCCATGACCGCGTCCCTCGAGGTCATCGTGCGCAGCAGAATGCGCTGTTCGATGGCTGCGGGCGGCGACGCACTCACGATGCGCGCTGCACGCCGTCGATCGGCACAGGAATTCCCGACAGGATCCCGCGGAAGTTGCGCAGCGGCTCACCCACCTGCAGCCCGGTGCCCGTCATCGAAAAATCGCGGATGCTGCGCTCGTGCGCGCCGCCGCGCTTCTTCAGCACCGAGATCGCCTGGCGCACCTCGCCGTCGAGTTCGAAGTAGCGAAGCAGCACCACCGCATCCGCGAGATAGCTCGCGTCCACCGGCGTCTGCATCTGCATGCCGATGAGGCCGTGCTGCGCGCCCACCAGCAGCGTGGCCACGCCGGCCTGGCCCAGGTACGACAGCAGCTCGTGCAGCTGCGCAATGAGAAAGCGCTCGTCGGGCATGGCGTTGAGGTAGCCGTTGAGGCTGTCGATCACCACCACCGCGGCCTTCGACTCGGTCACTGCCAGCCGGATCAGGTGCACGAACTCGCCCGGCGACAGCTCGGCCGGATCGACCTGCCGCACCAGGATGTGGCCTGAATCGATGTGCTGCGACAGCGGCATGCCCATGCTCTCGCAGCGCGTGCGCAGTGTCTGCAGGCTCTCGTCGAAGATGAACAGCGCCGCGCACTCGCCGCGTTGGGCCGCCGCCAGCGCGAACTGCACTGCCACCGTCGACTTGCCGGTGCCGGGCGCACCGACGAAGAGCGTGCTCGTGCCGCGCTCGATGCCGCCGCCCAGCAAGATGTCCAGCGCTTCCAGGCCGCTGGGAATGCGCACCTGGTTCGGTGTCGCCACATGCTCCGACGACACCAGGCGCGGAAACACGCGCAGCCCGCCACGTTCGATGCGGTAATCGTGGTAGCCGCCGCGAAAGCGCTGGCCACGGTACTTGCTCACCAGCAGCCGGCGCCGCGCCGTGCCGTAGTCGGAGTGGGTCTGTTCCAGCCGCAGCACCGCGTGCGCGATGCTCTGCACCTGCAGGTCGTGCTTCATGGCGGTCATGTCGTCCAGCAGCAGCACGGTGCACTGGCGGCCCGAGAAGAACTGCTTGAGCGCCAGGATCTGGCGCCGGTAGCGCAGCGAACTGCCGGCCAGCAGACGCAGCTCGGAGAGCGAATCGAACACCACGCGCGACGGCTTGATGACGTCCACGTCCGACAGGATGCGCAGCGTCGTCTCGCTGAGCTCGACCTCCGACGGATGGAACATCGTGTACTGCTCGTCGGGCTCCAGCGCAGCTTCCGAGGGAAGCATCTCGCGCACGTCGATGCCGGTCAGGTCCCAGCCGTGCGATTGCGCCACGCCTCTGAGTTCCTCGGCGGTTTCCGACAGCGTGACGTAGAGCACCGACTCGCCGCGCCGCGCCCCTTCAAGAAGGAACTGCAGCGCGATGGTGGTCTTGCCGGCGCCGGGCGTGCCTTCGATGAGATAGAGCCGGTTCGATGTCAGGCCGCCGCCCAGCACGTCGTCCAGGCCGGGCACGCCGACCTTCATCAGGCCGGGCGCTTCGTGTGCGTGCTGTTCCTCATCCGTGGCCGAGCCGGCCGCGCCATCGAATTTCATTGTTTCCTCCATCGTTGTGGCATACGAGAGAGGATTTGAAGGGAAGGCCCGCGCCGCGACTGTAGGGCATCGCCGTTCCCGTGCAGAAGACAAAGCCACCGCGGCACGCGGGCCGGCGCTGAACACGGTGGCCGGCGTCAGGATTTCTCTGGCGTCTTGTGCTCGGCGTCGCCGGGCTCCTTGAGCTTGTGGTTGCCAACCTTCTTCATCAGCGCCTCGCCTTCGGTGTCCTTGCCGTCCGTGGGCACGGACTCTTCCTGCGTGATCTCCGGTTCGTCGGAGGCGGGCTTGCGCGGTTTGTGCGTGGGCGCGTTCGAGGTCATGAGGCATTCTCCTGGCTGTCCTGGTTGAAGCTTCGACCGTGCAGCGCGCAGCGCTGCGCCGCGTTCAGGCAATGGCGGCAACATCCGTCAGCCAAGGCCGACGGCGGCACGTCTCACGCGGGCACGGCCGGTTCGAGCGGCGCCTCGCTCGCCTCGATGAAGAGCCGCCGGATCATTGGGAAGCGCGCACGCACCTGCTGCTCGATGGCGGCGATGGCGTCGGCCGCTTCGCCGGTCGCGGTACCGTCCTTGAAGTTCACGTCGACGATGGCCAGCACCTCGTTGGCGCCGATGTACATCGAGAGCACGCGGCCCACATCCTGCACGCTGGGCTGCTGCATCGCCAGGCTGCGGATCGCCCGCGCCGTCTCGGGCCGGATGCCTTCGCCGATGAGCAGGCCGCGCGCCTGGCTGATGAGCAGCACCGCCACGCCCGCCAGCAGCAGCCCGATGACCACCGACGCAGCGCCATCCAGCGCCGGCATGTCGAACCGGTGACTCGCCCAGATGCCGAGCGCCGCCACGCCCAGGCCGGCCAATGCGGCCGAGTCCTCGGCAAGCACCGTGTAGGTCGTGGGGTCCTTGCTTTGGTCGAGCGCCTGCCAGAACGGCCGGCCCCGGGCCTCGCGCCGGAACTCGCGCAGCGCAATGGCGAAGCTCGTGCCCTCGAACAGCGCCGCCAGGCCCAGCACGACGTAGTTCCAGGTCGGGTCGCGCATCGGCTCGGGCCGGCGGATGTGCTGGATGCCTTCGTAGAACGACACCCCGCCGCCCAGCCCGAAAATGAGCACCGCGACGATCAGGCTCCAGAAGTACAGCTCCTTGCCGTGCCCGAAGGGATGTTCGGCGGTCGCGGGCCGCTGGCTCAGGCGGATGCCCACGAGCAGCAGCACGCCGTTGAAGGTATCGACCGCCGAATGAATGCCCTCCGACAGCATGGCCGAGCTGCCGGTGATGCCGGCCACCACGAACTTGGTCGCCGCAATGGCGACATTGGCCGCGATCGCGCCGTAGATCGCGATCTTCGAGCCGGCCATCAGCGGCCCGGGTCAGGGAAGGCCAAGGTAGATCCGCAGGTCGTCCTTCACCGTGCCCGCGGACGCGACCGCGATGCGCAGCCGCTCCTCGGTCACGCCGAACCATTGCGTCCAGTAATCGACCGCCTTGGGGTCGGTGATGTCGATGCGCTCGTCGTCTGGGGGAACGCGGATCTCCATGTTGTCCAGCATCGCAGGTCTCCGGGCAGGTTGTGCAGGTTGGGGGGGAGACGGCAGTGTGGCCGGCGGAAAACACACGGGTGCCGGTCGGATGCCATGGTTGATGCAGGACATTTGCTACACAGCGGCCGGTCTGGCCCACCGCGGCGGCCCCGAGGTGCTGCGCACGCTCAGGGCCGCAGGCCTTCAGCGCTTACACGCGCGGCGGATCGCTCTCGCGCGCCGGATGGCGGTGCCGGCCCACGCTCGTGATGAAGTCGATCGTGGCGGCATCCACGTGGGCCGGGTCCGCGAGGATCAGCCCTTCATCGGGCGTGCCGTCGGGCAGCGCAAGCGGAATGCCTGCTTCGGTCAGCAGGGCCTGCGAGGCGCCGAGCGCAAGGATGGTCTTGCCGTGCCGGTACTGGTCCTTCACGAACTCCATCGTGTGGCCGTCGGAGATCAGCGCTTCCACCGCGGGCAGGCCGTCGGGCAGCACAAGCGCATCGAACAGGAAGCCCGGGCTGTTCTCCAGGCTGGCATCGGCCTGCATCGGCGCAGTGCCCGCCACGGCACAGGTGCCCAGGCGCGACGCGACCAGCCGCGGCACGGCGCCGGCACCCACCAGCGCGGTGAGCAGCTTGCCCAGGGACACGCCGTCGGCGCCGTCGGCCACGAGCATCGCGATCTTGCGCGTGCGGATGCCGCCGTCGCCGGGGCGCGCCGTGAGCGACAGCGCGGGCGAGCGATCGACCTCGGGCGCAGGCGGTGTGTCCATGGCGCGTGGCAGCGGTGCGGGCAGCGACATGCCCAGGCCCTGCGCCACGCGCGCGGCCAGATCGGGCGACGCATTGTGCAGGCTCGCGACCACGCGCTCGCGCACGGCGGGCACCGTCACCTTCGACAGTTCGAAGCGGAACGCGGCGGCGATGTGCGCCTGCTCCCATGGCGTCTGGCTCTCGAAGAACAGCCGCGCCTGCGTGTAGTGGTCGGCAAACTTCTCGGGCTTGGCGCGCACCTTGTCGCTGTTCTCCTTGGCGTCGAGCCGCTTCGCGATGCTCTCGAAGCCCTGCCCCGCGCCGGCCTGGAACGGGCACCCGCCGCCCAGCGAGTTGGGCTCGTAGGCCGAGCGTCCGCGGTGGATGGCCTGGCGGTGCATGCCGTCGCGCTGGTTGTTGTGCACGGGCGCGATCGGCGCGTTGATCGGCAGCTCGTGGAAATTGGGACCGCCCAGCCGTGAGATCTGCGTGTCGACGTACGAATGGATGCGCCCGGCCAGCAGCGGGTCATTGGTGAAGTCGATGCCGGGCACCACGTGCGCCGCGCAGAACGCGACCTGCTCGGTCTCGGCAAAGAAGTTGTCGGGGTTGCGATTGAGCACCATGCGGCCCGCGATCTGCACCGGCACGAGTTCCTCGGGCACGATCTTCGTCGCGTCGAGGATGTCGAAGCTGAACTGTTCGGCCTGCTCCTCGGTGAAGATCTGCAGGCCCAGTTCCCATTCGGGGTACTCGCCCGCATCGATCGCTTCCCAGAGGTCGCGGCGGTGGTAGTCGGGATCGGCGCCGGAAATCTTCACCGCCTCGTCCCACACCAGCGAATGCGTGCCGAGCTTGGGCTGCCAGTGGAACTTCACGAGCACCGATTCGCCCGCCTCGTTCACGAGCCGGAAGGTATGCACGCCGAAGCCCTGCATCGTGCGGTAGCTGCGCGGAATGGCGCGGTCGCTCATCTGCCACATCAGCATGTGCGTGCTCTCGGGCATGAGCGAGACGAAGTCCCAGAAGGTGTCGTGTGCCGAGGCCGCCTGCGGCATCGCATGGTGCGGCTCGGGCTTCACGGCGTGGACGAGGTCGGGGAACTTCATCGCATCCTGGATGAAGAACACCGGCATGTTGTTGCCCACGAGGTCCCAGTTGCCCTCGTCGGTGTAGAACTTGACAGCGAAGCCGCGCACGTCGCGCGCCGTGTCCTTGGAGCCGCGCTCGCCGGCCACCGTCGAGAAGCGCACGAACACGGGCGTCACCTTGCCGGCCGCCTGGAACGGCGCAGCGCGCGTGTACTTCGTGAGCGGCTCGTAGCACTCGAAGAAGCCGTGCGCGCCCGAGCCGCGCGCATGCACGATGCGCTCGGGAATGCGCTCATGGTCGAAGTGCGTGATCTTCTCGCGCAGGATGAAGTCTTCGAGCAGCACCGGCCCGCGCGCGCCGGCCTTGAGCGAATTCTGGTTGTCGGCAATGCGCACGCCCTGGTTGGTCGTGAGCGTCTGCCCGCCCGAATCGACGCGCACGCGGTCGAGCGTGTCGATGGTGGCGTTGGTGCCTTCGGGCGCCACAGTGCCCGTCTTTTCCGACGCGTTCGACTCCGACGGCGTGCTGCCGGTAGGCAGGCGCGACGGCGGCTGCGTGTGCAGCCCTACCGGGGGTACGGGTCCGTGCTCGATCGGCTTGTTGGTGTTGGCCGGCATCGACGCGGCCAGCATCTGCGTGTCGATTGCCTTCTGCGCCGGAACGTCGCCCTTGCCCGCAGCAGGCGGTGCGGGGTGTGCGGGGCCGCTGTCGGTATTGCGCGCAGCGGCTCGGGCGGCGTCGAGCGCAGCCGGGTTCGGCGCGCTGGCTTTGGGTGGCTTGGCCATGTCGTGGGCTCCAGGGTGGGTTCGAAAAAGAAACGGGTGCGGTGCGCGTGCAAGGGGGCGGGTCAGGCCGGCCGGCGCAGCTTCGGGCGCGACAGGCCCAGGTGCCCGCTGCGACGCGCCACGAGCAGCCCCATCGCGGTCGCGCCGACCATCGCCAGCGCCAGCGTGTGGCCCGACACGGCGCGGCCCATGTCGAGCGCGATCTCGCCGCTGCGCGGGCCTACCAGCTGCAGGCGCCGCCTGGTCATCTGCATGCCGAGTTCGCCGAGCTGGTCGGCCAGCAGCCGCTCGGCCTGCGGCAGCACCAGCGTTTCCTCGTCTGCGACGTGGTGCATCACGTCGCGCATCAGGTCGGCCACGGCCTCGTCGTAGCCGGGCGCCTCGGGCTCCATCTGGCGCAGTTGCGCGATGAGCCGCCGCATCTCCTGGTGCTCTTCGAGCGACTTGGCGATGACGTCGTTCTGCGTGACCGCGCGCACTGCGGGATAGAAGATTTCTTCCTCAAGCTGCGCATGCACCTCGAGCGCGGCGCACAGCGTGTTGGACAGCCCCTTCTTCACGCGCGACGGCGCGTGCGGCCGGTACTGGTGAAAGGTGGACATCACGTGCGTGTGGTCGAGCCGGACCATGTTCGTGGCGCTCGGAAACAGGGAGGCGAGAAGGTTCGTCATGGAAAAAAGCTCCTGGTGGGGTTGCAGGAAAGCAGCAAGGAGAGACGGTGGAATGGCGACGGTGCGCGCCGTGTAGGAGAGCGTCGGATCGCAATGGCAGTGACGACGAGAAAGCACTTTTCCGCAAGCGTGCGTGACGCCGGTGCACGCGGGACCCGCTGGCCATCGTCAGGGTCGAAACCGCACCCGAGTGCGAGTGCGGTCCTGCTTCCATGCGTAGGAATTGACAGCCGCGCAGGCACGGCCTTTTCCTTCCCTGCAACCACGGCGCCGCGGGCCGAATTCACGGCCTGATCACCGCATGCACCGCACTCACTGCACACGAGGGACTTCGCTCATGAAGAAATCGATCTGGAAACTCTATGGCTTCGCCTGGGTCACGGGGGGCTTCTTTCTCATCTCGCTCATCGGGCACTGGGTGTTCGGCTGGTTCGCGTACGTGAACGAGCAGACGCAGTTCGGCCATTCCGTCGAACTCGGCAGCTACATGGTCGAGATGCTGCGCGACACGCTGGAGAACTGGCAGTCGGAGTTCCTGCAGCTGCTCTGGCAGGTGGCGGGCCTGGCCTTCCTGCTGTACCTCGGTTCGCCCCAGTCGAAGGAAGGCGACGACCGGGTCGAGGCCAAGCTCGACGCGATCCTGGCCGCGGTCGATCCGCAGAACGCCGACAAGCTCATCGACGAGATCGACCGGGAATACTGCGGCCGCCACACCAACGCGCGCTGGGCCGCGCTGCGCAAGACCGGCAAGTGATGCGTCCGCGGCCCTGCACGATCGGCGGCATCTTGCCGGCGAGCGCCTTGAGGTCGGTGTCCTTCGCCTCGACCTGCAGCGCCTGGGTTGGATGACACGTGCGCACCGAAGGCGTTCCCTCCTACACAGGGCGTGCGCCAGGCTGGCTACCTTGGCGCAGGCCACCGCATTTCGCAGGAGCATCCATGAACACGCGCCCCAACGACAGCGCCTCGGCGACGGGCTCGCCGCCGTCGCGCAACACCACCACGCAGCCATCGACCCGAAGCAACGGGCCTGTGGGCCCGAACGACGGTCCCGCGCTCACCCAGCGCGCCGCGCCCGACGCTTCGCGTGGCACGCGAGCGCCATGAGCGAGCGCAGCGACAGCGCCTTCCTGGCGTGGAAAGAAGCGCATTGCAAGGCGTCGGAGGCCCACTTCCGCATGGGCCTGCACCAGCACCTCGCGCGGACTTCGGCGCAGCGGGACGCGGAGGCCCAGGAAGTGCAGCGCCTCAAGCGGCTCGCATCTGAAAAACTCCAGCGCTTCCTGGAAGAGAGCCGCGCGGCCTGCGGCTAGGACACCGCTGCGTGCGCGACGCACAAGGGCGCCCCGCCGCGCCCTCGCGCCCTGCTCAGCCGACCTCGACGTTGATGCGTCGCGGCTTGGCGTGCTCGGCCTTTGGAATGCGCAGTTTCAGCACGCCTTGCGCCAGTTCGGCTGACACTTTTTCGGTGTCCAGTTCCTTGCTCAGCGTGAAGACGCGGCGAAAGCGGCCAAGGCCAACCTCAGTGTGGCTGGTCTTCAACTCGCCCGGCACGCTCAGGCCCAATTCCGCGTCGATGGTCAAGGTCTCGGCCTCGACATGCAGATTGAGCTTGTCGCGCGACACGCCCGGCAGGTCGGCGTAGAGCGTGATGCCTGCGGCGTCTTCCACCACGTCGACCGGCGGCGTGAGGGCCGCGCCCTGGTAGCGCGGCGCTTGCCCCTGGTCCATGGGCCGGGGCGCGCCCGGCGATGCGGTCTGTACGTCATTGCTCATGATGTGCGTCTCCTGGTTTCACTGGACAGCGATGCGGCGCGGCTGCGCCGAGGTGCGGCGACGGACCGTGATGCGCAGCACGCCGTCGCGCAGCCTGGCTTGGACGGCCTCGGGATCGGCGTCGTCCGGCAGTGTGAGCACGCGGCGGAACGCGCCCTCGAAGCGCTCGTTGATGTGCACGGCCGCCTTGGCCTGCGCGTCGGGCAGCTGGCTCTTGCGCTCGCCGGCGATGGTCATGAGGCCGCGCTCCAGGTTGATCTCCAGCGAGGCCGGATCGACGCCCGGGGCGAACGCGAAGATCTCCAGCGCCTGCGGCGTGGCGCCCACATTCAACGCGGGAAAGCCGTGGCTGCCATGGCCGCGGATGGTGGGCGACAGATCGAACGCCTGCTGCATGTCCCGTTGCAGGCGATCCATTTCGGCCAGCATGTCGCGCGGGAAGAAAGATCGGTACATGGGAAACCTCCTGTCAAAACTGAACGAAAACCCGCTCGCTGCTCACTGAGGCAGGCGGTGCGTGTGCATCGGGGTGGCGCCGTCGCTGGCGTTCCCGCGGTGCCGCGCAAACAGGCGCCCCGGTCGCTGTCGCCAGCGCACGGGGCGAGGTTCAGGGTAGGAGAAGTTCGCCAGCTCCTCGCGTCCCTTCTGGGTGATGGCGAGCACCTGGGCTGCCGAGGCGGAGCCGGACAGCGTGAGCGAGTCCGAGGGCGCGGGCACCAGGGCCACCACGAGTCCGGCGGCGCGAAGCAGCCGCACCTGGTCGATGTCCTCGGTGCGATAGAACGACACAGGCAAGCGAGAGCCGGCGATTTGCTTGAGCAAGTTCATGGCCATTGAATACCTCCTTTTCGATTGACCAATTTCCGACGGGAGTGAACATAGGAGCCTGCCAGGCGAATTTCAAGAGGCCATTTCCGACACCGGCCCGACACGCGCGCGCGGCCCGGCTCGGCATAAAAAAAGCCCGGCCGCAAGCGACCGGGCTGAGGTTTACAGCAAGCCTGCGGTGATACCGCAGGCGCAGGAATCTAGCGTGCGGCGCGCACGCCGTCATGTCAGACAAATTCTGATTTTTGAGCGCCGGGGCGTCGCTCGGGCAAGCCGCGTTCGGGCAGCATCAACGCGAACAGCTCGCTGCGAAAGTGGATGCCGAGCCGGCCGAAGGCGCGGTTGCGGTAGGTCTTGACCGTGGGCACCGCCAGGCCCATGTCCGCGGCGATGCCTTCCTGCGTCATGCCGCGCAGCAGCCGCAGGCACACCTGCAGTTCCTGCGCCGTGAGCGCGGGGCACACGCCCAGCAGCCGGCTGCGCAACTCGTCGGCTGCGGGCGTGCGCGCCAGCGCGATGTGCTTGCGCGTCAGCGCCATCAGCAGCCGCCCGACGGCGCCGAAGTCGGCCAGCTGCGCGTCGCTGAGCGCACGCTGGTGCACATGCCGATAGAAGTTGACCGCGAACAGCGCGTCGTCGCGGGCCGGTTCTTCCTCGACCACCGACACGCGCTCCATCACGCCGTGCGCGTCGTACACCTTGGCACGATGTTCGGGAGGCACTTCGCGCGCCGTGATGTGGCACACGCGCAGCTGCGGCGCGCTCGCTTCGCGCAAGGTGCGATCGCTGCGGATCGGACCCGACAGGTACGCGCGCCAGCAGTCGCGCGTGGTGTCGGGCATGCCCCGGCTGCCGCTCAGGAAGATGGCCGGCTCCGGGCCGGTGCGGTAGACCGAGAACGAGCCCACCGGCAGCGCCGCCGACATGGCCTCGAGCAGGCGCGCGCCGAAGCTGGGCTCGCCGAGCGCGGGCACGACCACCGGCAGGCACTGCGCCAGCGAGGTGTCGATGCCGTGGGCCGGCGGTTCGGGAATCCAGGTGCGCATGGGTCGGCAATACGGGGAATCCCGTCATCTTCCGGGATGACAGCACCGCGCTGCCACCGGACTTACGCTAGGGCATGACCTCCCTGCCTCCCGACACCGATCCGCTTGCCGCACCGCATCTGGCCTGGTTCGCCGACGTCTGCGTCGACGTGGGCGAACCGCTGGTGCTGGGCGACGGCCCCGAGGGGCTGCGCCGCGTCGTGCCCATCGCGGGCGGCCACGCCAGGGGCGAGGGCTGGACCGCGCGCGTGCTGCCTGGCGGCGCCGACTTCCAGCGCATCGCCAGCGACACGGTCTCCGAGCTCGATGCCCGCTACGGGCTGGAGACCGAGGCCGGCGAACGCATCTACGTGCGCAACCGCGCGCTGCGCACCGCGCCGGCCGACGTGATGGCGCGGCTGCTGCGCGGCGAGCCCGTCGACGCGGCGCAGGTTTACTTCCGGTGCGCGCCCTCCTTCGAAACGCGCAGCCCCTCGCTGCGATGGATCACCGAGCGCCTGTTCGTGGGCGTCGGCGTGCGCCATCCCGCGCAGGTGGTGATGCGCTTCTTCGCTCTGCAGTGACCTGACCGCGCCCGCGCCCCCGTTTCAACACCGAGAGGAGACCTCCATGACGACCGCCTTTGCCACGGGCGCGCGCCGCCGCGCGCTCATCGCCGCCACCACGCTGATCGGGCTCGGGGGCATCCCCTGGGCCTCGCAGGCGCTCGCGCAGACGGGCGCCTATCCCAGCCGGCCAGTGCGCCTCGTGGTCGGATTCCCGGCCGGCAGCGGCCCGGACATCGTGGCGCGGCTGCTGGCGCAGAAGCTGTCCGAAGGCTGGGGCAACCTGGGCGTCGTGGTCGACAACAAACCGGGAGCTGCGGGGCTCATCGCCGCCTCGGAAGTGGCGCGCGCGCAGCCCGACGGCTACACGCTCATGCTCGGCGAGACCGGTCAGCTGGCCATTGCGCCCAGCAGCTACAGCAAGCTCCCGTACGACCCGAAGAAAGACTTCGTGCCCGTGAGCCAGGTGGTCACCTCCAACTTCATGCTGGTGGTGAACCCCGCCAAGGTGCCGGCGCGCGACGTGAAGCAGTTCGTCGCATGGAGCCGCGCTCAGAAGGGGCTCTTCATGGGCACCTTCGGCGCCGGCACGCCCGGCCACTTCGGCGCCTTCCTGTTCGGCGATGCCATCGGCCTGCAGCCCGAGCCGGTGCACTACAAGACCACCGGCGACGCTCTGGGCGGCCTGTTCGGCGGTGACGTGGCGGGCAGCTTCGCGAGCGTGGGCCTGACGGCCGCCAATGTGAAGGCCGGCAAGCTGCTGGCACTGGCCTCCAGCGGCGACACGCGCAGCGCCAGCCTGCCCGACGTGCCGACCTTCCGCGAACAGGGCTACCCGCAGCTCGCGTTCAACTCGTGGTTCGGCATCGTGGTGCCGGCGCGCACGCCGCCCGAGATCGTCGCGCGGCTGGAGGCCGACATCCGCAAGGCGGTGCAGTCGGCGGACGGCAAGGCGAAGCTGGAGGACGCGGGCTTCGGCGTGACGGGCACTTCGGCGCAGGAGTTCGTGCGCATCATCGCCGCCGACACGCTGACCTGGGGCAAGGTGGTCGCGGCCACCGGCTTCAAGGCGGATTGAGCGGGCGGGCGCACGCCCGCGGCGCCGACGCATCCGGCAGGCGCCTTGCCGGCGACGCAATCAACTTGCGCGCGCCCGGTCAATCCCGTACGCTGGCCCGACGTCCACGCGCAGCACCCGTGCCTTTGCAGGCCGCCGGGCCGGCCTTGCGGACGCGCAAAGGAGCCAGCCATGCCAAGCCGATCGAACGGCCTCGCGGCCGAAATGGAAGCAGTGCGAACGCTGGCGCTGGTGGGCGCCGCGGCCTCCGGTAAAACCTCGCTGGCCGAAAGCCTGCTGCACAAGGCGGGCGCCATCGCCGCATGCGGGAGCATCGAACGCGGCAGCACCGTCAGCGACCACGACCCGCTCGAGCGTCGCATGCTGCATTCGCTCAACGCCTCGGTGATGCACCTCACGCACGGCGGCACGCGCATCCACCTCATCGACACGCCCGGCGGACCCGACCTGCTCGGCCAGAGCCTGCCGGCCCTCGAGGCGGTCGAAACGGTGGCGGTGGTCATCAATGCCGCCACCGGCATCGAGCCGATGGCGGTGCGCATGATGGATTACGCGGCCTCACGCCGCCTCGCCCGCATGATCGTCGTCAACAAGATCGACGCGCAGGGCGTTTCGCTGGCGGGCCTGCTGGCCGACATCCAGGCCACCTTCGGCCGCGAATGCCTGCCGCTGAACGTCCCCGACGGCGTGGGCCGGCAGGTGATCGACTGTTTCTTCAACCGCTTTGGACGCTCCGATTTCGGCCCCGTGGAAGCGGCGCACCGCGCGCTGGTGGAGCAGGTGGTGGAGGTCGACGCGGCCTTCGTCGAGCGCTACCTCGAGGAAGGCGACATGGACCCGGCCGAGCTGCATGCGCCGCTGGAGCAGGCACTGCGCGAAGGCCACCTGATTCCGGTGTGCTTCGTCTCGTCGCGCAGCGGCGCGGGCGTGGCCGAACTGCTGGACGTGATCGTCAAGCTCCTGCCCGACCCGACCGAGGGCAACCCGCCGGCGTTCATCCTTGGCGAGGGCGCGCAGGCCCGGCCCATGCAGGCCCTGCCCGACCCGTCGCTGCATGTGCTGGCGCACGTGTTCAAGGTCACCATCGATCCGTATGTCGGCAAGATGGGCATCTTCCGCGTGCACCAGGGCACGCTCACGCGCGACAGCCAGCTCTACATCGGCGACGGCCGCAAGCCCTTCAAGGTGGGGCACCTGTTCATGCTCCAGGGCAAGGACCACGTCGAGGTGTCGCGCGCGGTGCCGGGCGACATCGTGGCCGTGGCGAAGGTCGACGAAATCCACTTCGATGCCGTGCTGCACGATGCCGCTGAAGACAGCCACGTGCATCTGGCGCCGCTGCCCTTCCCCGTGCCGGTGTACGGCCTGGCCGTGGAGCCCAAGCGCCACGGCGACGAACAGCGCGCCTGGGAAATCCTCGGCAAGCTCGCGGCCGAAGACCCGTGCCTGCGCATCGAGCATGTGGCCGCGACCAATGAGACGGTGCTCTATGGCCTTGGCGAGCTGCACCTGCGCATCGTGCTCGAACGCCTGCGCGAGGTGTACCGCTTCGAGGTGCTGACGCGGCCGCCGCGCATCGCCTACCGCGAGAGCGTGACCGCGCCGGCCGAGGGCCACCACCGACACAAGAAGCAGTCGGGCGGCGCCGGCCAGTTCGCCGAGGTCTTCCTGCGCATCGAGCCGCTCGCGCGGGGCGCGGGCTTCGAGTTCGCCGACGAGGTCCGGGGCGGCGCGATCCCGGGCCAGTTCATCCCCGCGGTCGAGAAAGGCGTGCGCGAGGTGCTGGCGTACGGCGCGATCGCCGGCTACCCCGTGGTCGACGTGCGCGTCGTGGTGTACGACGGCAAGCACCACAGCGTCGACAGCAAGGACATCGCCTTCGCGACCGCCGGCCGCAAGGCCTTCATGGCCGCAATCCGCGAGGCGCGGCCGGTGGTGCTCGAACCCATCGTGCACATCGAGATCGCCGTGCCCGAGCATGCGGTGGGCGATGTCACGAGCGACCTGTCCTCGCGGCGCGGGTTGGTCACGGGCACGTCAGGCCTGGGCGCCGGAACGGTGGCGATCGGCGGGCAGGTGCCCGAGGTCGAGCTGGCCAGCTACCAGTCGAGGCTCAACGCGATGACCAGCGGCCAGGGACGTTACACGATGGCGCTGTCGCACTACGAGGCGGTGCCGCCTGCGGTGCAGAAGACGCTGATGGGCGAGTACCGCGGGCACGACGAGGACTGAAGGAAGCGCGAAGTTGCGCGTCGCGGATATCTGCCACGCTTGCCGGCGCCATGCAAGGTCCGCTGTTGCCGGCCACCCGCGTGCGCATCTGCACGGGGTGATCAGCCCATCGGTGGCGCCATGCATGAACATGCATCTTGCCGTTGCGGGCCCGGAACCCGCTCAGGTCGGATCGACTGCATCGATCAGGCACGCGAGGTGTCGAGCCGATGCGTGTACTGCGGTGCGATTCGCCAGATGGTTCTTGCCGCGCCTCAGCTGAACACGCTTTCGAGGTCGACCTCTTCCGCGCTGTCGTCCAGCTTCAGGCTCTGCTCGATGTGGTCCAGGTGATGCAGCATCAGGTTCTCGGCGCGCGCGGCGTCCCCGCGGTTCACGGCGGCGACGATTTCCTCGTGCTCGTCGGCGCGGCAGCTGGTGGCGGTGGGCGCGTCGTACAGCGAGATGATCAGGCAGGTCAGCACCGACAGCTCGCGCATGGAGCGCGCCAGCGCCGAGTTGCCGGCCAGCTCGGCCAGCAGCACATGGAACTCGCCCGACAGTCGCACGATGGCGCGCTTGTCTTCGCGACGCCGCGCGTCGGCCTCGAGCTCGATGTGGCGTTGCAGGCGCTGCTTCTTGGTGTCGTCGAGCGTGCGGATGAGGCGGCGCAGCACGCCGGGTTCGATGAGGCGACGGGCCTCGAACACGTCCTGGGCCTGCTCGATGGTGGGCTTGGCGACGAAGGCGCCGCGTTGCGGCACGAGTTCGACGATCTGCTCGTGCGCCAGCCGAGCCAGCACCTCGCGCACCTTGGCGCGGCTGGTCGCGAAGATCGTCGCCAGCCGGTCTTCGCCCAGCTTCGTGCCCGGCGCGAGACGGTGTTCCAGGATGGCGGCCGAGATCTTCTCGGCGATCTCGTCGACGCTGTGTTCGCGGGCAGGGGTGGCACCGGTCGTGCCGGTGGCGCCAGTGGCGCCGTTCGCGCTGGTCTTGCGGGCTGGGGCTTTGGTGGGCATCGGCGCCGATTCTATCGATGCCCCCTCCAGGCTGCAGAGCGTCACGGGCCCGCGACCTCAGCCCGGCGCGCGTGCACCGTCGCGCGCCAGAAGCCGCGCCAGGGCCTCGGGCAGCCCCTGGTTCGGCTTGATCGGCGGCGGCGCAAAACTGCCCAGGCGCGCCGGCGCCGGTGCCAGCGACACGAGCGTCTGCGCATGGCACACGGCGCTCGACACGCCGTCGACCACCGGCACCGGAATGCGGTCCTTGATCGAGCGCGCCAGGCCCGCCAGCGGCGCGCCGGCAATGATGATCACGTCCGCGCCGTCGTCCTCGATGGCCGACATGCACAGGGCCTCCAGGCGCTGGCCGTGGTCGTCCTGCACATGCCCGATGTCCTTGAGCGGACCGTCCAGGCTGCGGATGCTCGCAAGCCGGTCGATGAGGCCATTGGCCTGCACGCACTCGCGGTACCACGCCGTGATGCGGCGCGAGATCGCGACGATCGAGAAGCGCTTGCCGAGCAGGCACGCACTCATCAAGGCCGCTTCGGTGAGGCCGACCACGGGGATGTCGAGCGCCTCGCGCAGTCCGTCGATGCCGGGGTCGCCGAAGGCGGCGACCACGATCGCGTCGTGCCGCGTGTGGTGCTCGGCCGCGAGCGTGGCGGCAGCGTACGCACCGATCAGCGATTCGAAGCGCGTCTCGATGTAAGCCACGCCGAAGGGCGCCGTGAGCACCTCGATGCGCGTGTCGCTCGCGGCCGCGCGCCGGGCTTCGGCCGCGATCAGGTCGGAGACGCTTTGCGAGGTGTTGGGATTGATCAGCAGCAGGTTCATGGCAATGTCTCCAGGCGAAGGGCTCAGGCGGGTCGGCGGCTCGGCAGCAAGGTCGGCTCGCCCCGGCGCAGGAATTCTCCGCGTCCGGCGCGCGGATGGAAGCGTTCGCCGTCCCACACGACTTCGCCGCGTGCCAGCGTCAACGCCGGCCAGGCTTTCACCTCGATGCTTTCGTAAGGCGTGTAGTCGACGTCGTGGTGCAGGTCGGTGTTGCGGATGGCGCGTGGCGTGGTGCCCCAGACCACGAGGTCGGCATCGGCGCCGACGGCGATCGTGCCCTTGCGCGGGTGCAGCCCGTAGGCCTTGGCCGGGTTGGTGGATGTCAGCTCGACAAACTTGTTGATGGTGATGCGCCCGTCGAGCACGCCGTGCGAAAACAACAGCGGCAGCCGCGTCTCGATGCCCGGAATGCCGTTCGGTATGTGGCGGAAGGCCACCTCTTCGCCGCCGGGCTTCTTGCCCTCGGGCGCGTCGTAGCGGAACGGTGCATGGTCCGACGAGAAGATCGTGAAGAGTCCATCGGACAGCCCGTTCCAGATCACCTGCTGGTTCTCGCGGTTGCGCGGCGGCGGGCTGCAGACGCAGCGCGCGCCCTGGTAGCTGTCGTCGATGCCCAGGTCTTCGGCGGTCAGGAACAGGTACTGCGGACAGGTTTCGGCAAACACGCTCAGGCCGTGCGCTCGCGCCCAGCGAATCTGCTCGACGGCTTCTCTCCCCGACACGTGCACGATCATGATCGGCACGTCGACCAGCTCCGACAGCGCAATGGCGCGGTGCGTGGCCTCGCGCTCGACCAGCATCGGCCGCGAATGCGCATGAAAGCGCGGTGCGGTGCGCCCGTTGGCTTCGAGCCGCTTGGTGAGCCACTCGATGCAGTCGGCGTTCTCGGCGTGGATCATGGCCATCGCGCCCTGCTCCCGCGCCACCGACAGCACGTCGAGGATCTGGCCGTCGTCCAGCTTCAGATCGTCGTAGGTCATGTAGATCTTGAACGAGGTGTAGCCCTCGGCAATGAGCTGCGGCAGCTCGTGCTTGAGCACCTCTTCGGTCGGGTCGCTCACGATCAGGTGGAAGGCATGGTCGACGTGGGCGCGGCCCTCGGCGCGCTGGTGGTAGTCCCGCACGGCGGCATGCAGCGACTGGCCCTTCTGCTGCGCGGCGAACGGGATCACCGTGGTCGTGCCGCCGCAGGCCGCGGCGCGGGTTCCGGTGTCGAAGTCGTCGGCCATGCGCACCGGCGGCTCCATCGGCTGGTCGAGATGGCAGTGGGCATCGACGCCACCTGGCGTCACGTAGCGGCCGGCGGCGTCGATCTCCTGTCGGCCGGCCGGCAGGCCGAGGCCCAGCTGCACGATGCGGCCGCCGGCGATGCCGATGTCCGAATCGAAGGTGTCGCTGGCGGTGGCAACGCGGGCGTTGCGCACCACGAGATCGAGGTCGCGGAAGGTCATGGTCTTTCTTTGCTTTTCTGTCTGTGTCGGGGTGGTTGCGAACGCTCAGGCTGTTGCGTCGAACAACCGGCCCCAGCCCTTCACGGCGCCCGGTGCAATGCCGACGGTCTTGAGTGCGCGCCAGACGACGGTGGCCACCGAGTCGTAGATCGGGATGCCGAGCTCGCGCTCCATCTCCTCGACCAGCTGCGCGCCGCTCAGGTTCGTGCACATGATGGTGATGGCGTCTGGGCGCTGCTGCGCCACTTCGCGCAGCATGCGGCGCAGCGTGTCGGGCTCGACCTCGCTGAAGGCGAAGTTCACCGTGAGATCGAGGTGCCGCTCGGCCACGCAGTCGATGCCGATGCGTGCGTAGTTGGAGACGATGCGCTGCTGCACGTCGTCGACGTACGGCGACACCAGTCCCAGCGTGCGCGCGCCCTGCACGGCCAGCAGCTCGTTGAGCGCGAGCACCGAGGTGGTCGCCGGAATGCCGGTGGCCTCGGTGATGCGCGCGCACAGCGCCTGGTCTTTCTCGAAGCCGAGCCAACTGGCCGAGGTGCCGCTCCAGCAGATGGTGTCGACGCGTGCGTCGGCCAGCAGCCGGGCGGCCTCGAGGATCTTGCTGTCGTCGAACTGGTTCAGCGACGCGTCGCGCATCGAGATCTCGGTGACGGTGAAGCGCGAGAAATGCGCCGACACGCCGGGCACGGCCGCGACCATCGCGCTGGTCAGGGGCTCGAGCGCGGTGTTCGAGGAAGGCGTGAGCACGCCGATGAGTTTGCGAGGGGTCATGTGATGGATGTCGGGGTGATTGGCCTCAGACCGGCAGCTTCTTGCTGTAGTCGATCAGCATCGTCGAGCAGACGAACAGGCCCGCACCGGCGGCCGTGAACAGCATGAGCGCCATGAAGTACGAGCCGGTGGCCTGCACGATCAGGCCGACCACGATCGGCACGCCGATGCCCGCCACGTTGCCGCCCAGGTTCATCGTGCCGCCCAGGAAGCCGACCCGTGCACGCGTGCCGAGGATCGAGGGCACGCACCAGAACAGGCCGCACCAGCGCAGGAAGAACAGCGTGACCGACAGCAGCACGACCACGGCGACCGGGTCGGTGATCCGCGTCACCATGAAGATCGCAATGGTCGCGATGATCGACGAGATGCCGAACAGCGTGCGCAGCACCTTGCTCTGCGACGCGCCGGCCGCCATCCACTTGTCGGCCAGCCAGCCGCCGAACATTTCGCCGACGAAGCCCGAGAAGAACATGATGAACACCGCGCCGCCCATCTGCTTGATGTCGAAGCCATGCACCTTCGACAGGTAGTTGGGCATCCAGGTGAGCAGGCCGTAGAACAGCGCGTTGAAGCACATCCAGCCGAAGAACATGCCCCACACCGAGCGGTAGCGGAAGAAGTCGAGCACGCGGCCGCTGGCATTGGCCGATTCCTTGGCGGCATCGGCGGCGTGGCTGGCCTCGATGTAGCGCGCCTCGGCCTCGTTCACGTCGGGATGCTGGCGCGGATGGTTGCGGATGTAGCGCCAGGCGAAGTAGCCGGCGATCACGGTGCCGACACCGGCGATCACGAAAGCCAGGCGCCACGAGCCGAGCACGGCGATCAGCGCCGAGATCAGGATCGCACCCAGCGCCGCACCCAGCGGCGCGCCGCCGTCGAGCAAGGTGGCGCCGCGACCGCGCTCGGTCTGCGTCATCCAGATGCCGTTGAGCTTGCCGCCCGCGGGGTAGATCGGCGCTTCGGCCGCGCCCAGGCCCAGCCGCGTGAGCAGCAAGGGCACCCAGCCCGTGCAGACGGCGGCGATGGCCTGGAAGAAGCCCCAGCCCACGGTGGCGCCGGCGATGACGACGCGCGGGCCGAAGCGGTCGGCCAGCATGCCGCCCGGAATCTGCATCAGCGCATAGGTCCAGAAGAACGAACTGAGCAGCAGGCCCTGCACGGCCGGGCCGATGTCGAACTCCTTGGCGATCAGCGGCATGGCCACCGAGAGCGAGGCCCGGTCGATATAGTTGATCGAGATCAGGAACAACATCATCAGGAAGATCTTCCAGCGCACCTTGGTGGGCTGGAGGGCGGCATCGGGTGCTGCGGCGGTCGCCTTGGCGCCGTCCGTCATGGTGTTTTGCATCGGCTTGTCTCCTTGCAGTGGCACGGATGCCAGCTTGCAAGGAAACGACCCGGCACGCTGGCGAACTTTGCAGTCGCGGGTCGGGGCTGGTCCGGGCCAGTGCACCACCGAGGCTGTGGAACGGAATCTAGGCTTCGTCAAAACAAACGTCAACAACAATGTCGACAATATTGTTGACGATAATGGCAAACACCTAGCCCGCAGCCCCTTCCCGACGGGATCACGCGGCGTCGACGGCCGGTGTTTGCGCAAAGTACGCCATGGCCGCCAGCACCCCGCTGCCGGCCAGCGGCACGCCCGCCAGCTTGAAACCCATCTCGACGCCGGTCAAGGCGGCCATCAGCGTCAGGTCGTTGCAGTCGCCCAGGTGCCCGATGCGGAACATGCGGCCCCGGAGCTTGCCCAGCCCCGCACCCAGCGACAGGTCGAAGCGCTGGTGGATGAGGCGGCGCAGCGCATCGGCATCGACGCCCTGCGGCGTGATGACACCCGTCAGCACCGGCGAGTGCACGCGCGCGTCGGCGCACTGCGTCGGCAGGCCCCAGGCCTGCACCGCCGCGCGCACGCCGCGGCCCCAGCGCTGGTGACGCGCGAAGATCACGGGCAGACCCTGCTCGAGCACCATGTCCAGCGCCTCGCTGAGGCCGTACAGCAGGTTCGTGCTCGGCGTGTAGGGCCAGTAGCCGCCCTGGTTCATCTCGATGATCTCGTCCCAGGCCCAGAAGGCCTTGGGCAGGCGCGCCGTCTTCGCCACCTCGAGCGCCTTGGGCGACACCGCGTTGAAGCTGATGCC
Source organism: Variovorax sp. Root473 (assembly GCF_001426505.1). GTDB lineage: Bacteria > Pseudomonadota > Gammaproteobacteria > Burkholderiales > Burkholderiaceae_C > Variovorax. The sequence continues at coordinate 857,954 of NZ_LMEV01000017.1, read as the reverse complement.
CGGCGGCAGCATGAGGCCCTTCTGCGAGCCGCTGACGGTGACGTCCACGCCCCACTCGTCGTGCCGGTAGTCGGCGCTCGCCAGGCCCGAGATGGTGTCGACCATCAGCAGCGCCGGATGGCCCGCCGCGTCGATCGAGCGGCGCACCGCGGCGATGTCGGAAGTGACGCCGGTCGAGGTCTCGTTGTGCACCACGCACACGGCCTTGATGTGGTGCGCGGTGTCCTGGCGCAGGCGCTGCTCGATGAGGTCGGCCTGCACGCCGTGACGCCAGCTGCGCGGCAGGCCGGTCTCGTCGGTGCCTTCGAGCGCGAGGAACTCGGGCTCCAGGCCGAGCCGGCGCGCCATCTTCTGCCACAGCGTCGCGAAGTGGCCGGTCTCGAACATCAGCACGTGGTCGCCAGGGCTCATCAGGTTGACCAGTGCCGCCTCCCACGCGCCAGTGCCCGATGCGGGATAGACGACGACCGGATGCCGGGTCTGGAATACCTGCTGCAGCCCGCCGATGACCTTCTTGCCCAGCGTGGCGAACTCGGGTCCGCGGTGGTCGATGGTCGGCAGGCTGATGGCCCGCAGGATGCGGTCGGGCACGGGGCTGGGGCCCGGGATCTGCAGGAAGTGGCGGCCGCTGGGATGGTTGTCGAGGGCGATCATGGATGTGTCTCCGTTCTGTGTTCTGGTGAGTGGATGAAAGGTTCTAGAGCTGCACCGACGCGTGGCCGATGCCGGGAAATTCAGCGGTGACGAGGTCGCCCTCGCCCGCTTCGAGAATGCCGACCCACGTGCCGGTCGTGACGACGGTGCCGGCCGCGACGGTCTCGCCGTGGCGCGTGGCATGGCGCAGCCACGCGGGCAGCAGCCAGGCGGGATCGCCGAGCGAATGCGTGCCGCGGCGCATCACGGCGGCGCGTGCGCCGATGCGCACCTCGCACGCCTGCGCGGCCCAGTCGCGGGCCACGAACGGCCCCCACGCGCCGAGCACCAGCGCGCCGTGCGATTGCAGGTCGGCCAGCTTGCACAGCGCGGGCGCGTCGATGGACTCCTGCCAGCGCGAGTCGACGACCTCGATCGACACCGTCATCGCATCGACCAGCGCGCGGGCGCTGTCGACGTCGAGCGTGAATGCCATGGCTGCATCGACATCGTGCCCGATCCGCAGCGCGATCTCGGCCTCGATGCCGCGCATGTGGAACGGCCAGTCGCCCGCCGTCGCCGGGCTGGGCCACACGCCGCGCGGCGGCAGCGGTGCGTGGGTCAGCACCGCGTCGCGCGACGGGCCACCCGCTTTCCAGTAGCGGGGCGGCGCAGTGCCGAACCAGCCGAGCGCCTGCGCCACCTGCTGCTGCACGGCGTAGGCGTCGTTCGCCTGCGTGAGCAGGTCGGCCACTTCTGCCGCCGGGCACGCGACGTGTTCACCGCGCGCACGCACCAGCGCTCCGGCGACGACTTCGATTCTTGAAAGGGACATGTCGGTGGCCTCCAGTGACCCCAGGAAAAAAGAACAAGACATTCAGAAGCTCGCGCGCAACGGCGCAAGCCCTTTCACCTGCACCCGCACGGCCGTGCCCTGCGAGGCGAACAACATGCCGGTGCACGAACCGGTCGTCACGACCTGGCCGGCGCGCAGGCCCTGGCCCCGGGCCGCGCCCTGGTTGGCCAGCCACACGAGCAGCGCACCGACGTCGGGGTGCGTGTGCTCCCCGACCGTGTGCGCGACGACCTGCCCGTCGAAATGCATCACGACCTCGAGCTGCGACAGGTCCAGCCACGCGCGCTCGAAAGGCGCGGGCTCGCCAAGCACCAGGCCGCCGTGGCACAGCAGGTCGGCCAGCAGTGCCGAAGGGCTGGCGTCGAGCCAGTCGACCAGGCGCGTTTCCGCCACCTCGATCACGGGCAGCACCGACGCGATGGCATCGGCGACCTCGTCGCGCGTGTAGGGCGTCGCGCGCGGCGGCAGGTCGGCGCCCAGGCGAAACGCAAGCTCGGCCTCGACACCGCGCAGATGCCATGCACTGCCGACCAGCGACGCGCCGCCCGGCACCAGCCCTTCGGCCGGCAACGGCGCACACACGAGCTCGCGGCCCGGCGCGCTCGCGCCGACCTTCCAGCCGCCGACCGCGCCGAGCGCCGCCAGCGTCGCGTCCTGGATGGCGTATGCCGTGCGCCGATCCTGCAGCGGCAACATCGACGACATCACACGCCGGCCGTCGCGCCGCGCGCGGCACAGCGCCTGCGCGGCCTCGCCCGGCGAGGCCTGCGCGACGGCCTCGGCCAGCGTCACAGCGCGGGGAAGCGCAGCCACGGATGGGCCTGTTCGAACGAGCGCGCCAGCGCGAGCAAGGCGTCGTCCGCCCCTTCGCGCGCCACGAGCTGCACGCCGACCGGCAGGTGTCCTGCAAACCCGCACGGCAGCGCGATGGCGGGCAGCCCCACGGCGTTTGCAAAACCGGCGAACACCGCGTGGCCGCGCGGGCCGACCTCGCGCCCGTCGATGCGCGTCGGATGCGTCTGGCTGGCGGGCCAGGGCAGCGCGGCCGCAGCGGGCGTGAGCAGGAAGTCGTAGCGATCGAACAGCTGCGCGAGCGTGTTGCGCAGCCGCTCGGCCTCGTACAGCAGCTCGAACAGCGCCGACGCGCTGGCCTTGCGGCCGTTCTCGGCGTTCGCCTGCATCGCGGGGCCGAACACAGACGGATCGAAAGGCCGGCTCGACAGCTCCTGCGGATGCGCGACCAGCCACGCCAGCCCGACCTGCGCCAGCAGCGGCCAGCGCTGGTTGACGGCCTCGACCAGGCCGAACTCCCGCGCCGTCGTGACCTCGTGACCCAGCGCCGCCATGTGGCGCGCGGTCGCCTCGGTCAGCGCCGCGATCTGCGGATCGACCGGGTGATCGCCGAAGCGCGGGATGAAGAGAATGCGCGCGCGTTGCAGGCCCGCGCCCTCCTCCACCGGCCGCTCGCCGATCACCTGCATCACCGCCGCCACGTCAGCCACGCTGCGCGCGATCGGACCCGCGACCTCGAAGCCCAGAAAGATCGGCGGCAGCCCGTCGCCGCGCGGCACGCGTGCGCGCGAGGGCTTGAAGCCCACGAGGTTGGTGTGCGAGGCCGGCCGGCGGATCGAGCCGCCGCCGTCGGTGCCCAGCGCAATCGGGCATCCGCCCGCGGCCACCAGCGCCACCGCGCCGCCCGACGAACCGCCGGGTGTGAGCCTCGGGTCCCACGGGTTGCCGGTGGGGCCGAACACCGGGTTGTCGGTGTAGCCCTGCATCGTGAACTCGGGCACGTTGGTCTTGCCGAAGATCACGGCGCCGGCCTCGCGCAGCCTGGCCACCGGCAGCTCGTCGCGCTCGGCCACGCCGCCGGCCAGCGCGCGGCTGCCCCAGTGCGTCGGCAGGCCGCGCACCTGCAGGTTGTCCTTGATGGTGAGGGGCACGCCGTCGAGCGCGCCCAGCGCCCGGCCGCTGCGCCAGCGCGCCGTGCTTTGCTCGGCCGCGTGCATGGCGCCTTCGCTGTCGAGCGTGACGAGTGCGTTCAGCCGCGGGTTGACCTCGGCGCTGCGCTGCAGGCAGGCATGCAGCGCGTCGGTCGGGGTGAACGCCGCCTCGCGATAGCCGGCCGCGAGCTGCGCCGCATCGAGTTGCCAGAGCGGTGTGGTGCTGTGCATCGGGGCGGGCCTCACATGTGCGCCGGCAGCCACGTCACCAGCTGCGGCACGGCCATCAGCAGCAGCGTGAACGCGATCATGATCAGCGCGTACGGCAGCGCACCCCAGATCGCGTCCTGGATGCCGCCCTTGTCGGGACGGATGCCATGCACCACGAACAGGTTCATGCCCACCGGCGGCGTGATCAGGCCCAGCTCGCACATCAGCACGATGAAGATGCCGAACCAGATCGGGTCGATGCCCACCGCGACGGCGATCGGGTAGGTGATCGGGATCGTCGCCACCTGCATCGACAGCACGTCCATGAACATGCCCAGGACCAGGTAGAACACGATGAGCGCCAGGATCAGCCCGGTGGCCGACAGGCCCTGGCTCGCGACCCACTTCGTCATCGCTTCGGCCACGCCCGTGAGGCTCACCGTCAGATTGAGGATGAAGGCGGCCACGACGATCAGCAAGATCATGCCGCTCACGCGCGCCGTCGAGATGAAGCAGTTGCGCAGCAGCTCCCAGTTGAGCTTGCCCGACTGCCAGACGAAGCCCAGCGCCGCGAGCACGCCCAGCGCCGCGCTCTCGGCCGCCGTGGCGATGCCGAAGTACAGGCTCCCCATCACGATGCCGAACACCACCGCCGGCGGCACCAGGTGCACCAGCACGCGCAGCCGCTCGCGCAGCGGTACCTTGGGCTCGCGCATCGCGTTGCCGCTGGCCAGGCTCGAGATGGCGATCCACAGCATGAAGCTCAGCGTGAGCAGCAGGCCCGGGATGATGCCGGCCACGAACAGCTTGCCGATCGAGTTGTTGGTGAGCGAGCCGTACACGATCATGTTCACGCTCGGCGGAATCAGGATACCCAGCGTGCCGCCCGCGGCCAGGCTGCCCAGCGACGCGCGCATCGGGTAGCCTCGCCGCTGCAGCGACGGCAGTGCCACCGTGCCGACCGTGGCCGCGGTGGCCACCGACGAGCCCGAGGTCGCCGCGAACAACGCACAACTGCCGATGTTGGTGTGCAGCAGCCCGCCCGGCAGGCGGCCCAGCCAGGCCGACAACGCGATGTACATGCGGTCGGCGATGCCCGAGCGCAGCAGCAGTTCGCCGAGCAGCACGAACAGCGGCACCGACGTGAGCAGGCTCTCGTTCTGCACGCCCCACACGACCGGTGCGATCGAGTCCATGAAGGGCGCGCCGTAGGCGGCAATGCCGCCGATGATGCCGATGGCCGCCATCGACACCGCAATCGGCAGGCCAAGCAGCATCAGGGCGAGCATCGCGAAGAATGCGAATCCGATCAGGCCGATGTTCATGGTGCGGCTCCTCCGGCGTGCTGCCGTGCCTTGAGATCGTCGAGTTCTTCCTTCAGCTCTTCCTTCGCGCTCTTCGGATGGAAGTCGTTGTTCAGCGTGCGGATGTCGCCGCTGGCCAGCAGCCGCGTCGCGCGCCATGCCAGCGCGCAGGCCACGAGCGCGAAGATCACCAGGCCCGCATACCACACGCCCTGCGGAATGATCAGCGGCGTGGCCCAGGGCGTCTGCGCGGTGCTGCGGTAGGCCGTCGTGTCCTGGATCACCTTGAACGCGACCCAGGCGATGAACAGCGAAAACACCGCCAGCGAGACGATCGAGAGCCAGTTCAGCAGCGCCTGCACGCGCGGCGAGAAGCGCTCGTGGAACACGTCCACGCGGATGTGGTTGCGCCCCAGCAGCGACAGGCTGAAGGCCAGCGTCGAACCGACCGCCAATGCGTAGCCGCCCAGCTCGTCCGCGCCCTGCAGCGAGATGTTGAACAGCTTGCGCGAGATCGTCTCGATGGCGACGACGAAGGCCAGCCCCAGGAAGATGGCGCCGAAGGCCGTGGCCAGCACGGTCTCCATGCGGGCCCTGAAGTCGTTGTGCCGAGTGTGCGCAGAGGCCGCCGTGGCGGATTGCCGGTCGCGGGTCATGGCGACGCTGTTCATTGCAGGCCCAGCACCGGTGCCACCGTCGCCTGCCAGGTCTTCAGGCAGCTTGGGTTCGACTTGTTGCACACCTCCGCCCACACCGGCAGCGACACCTTGGTGACGGCGCCGCGCAGCAGTTCGGTGTCGGCGGGCGCGACGGGCACGTCGATCAGCTTGAACTTCTTGCCGGTGGTGCACGGGTCCTTGCCGGCGTTGCAGTTCAGCGCGTCCTTGAAGAGCTCTTCGGAGTACTTCCACATGTCGTCGCTCAGCGTGTCGAAGGCCTGCTTCATCTTGAGCTTGGCATCGGGCGCCAGCGCGTTCCACGACTTCATCGTCATGCCGTAGCCGTTCAACGCCATCTGGAAGCCGATCGGCATCTGGTGTGTCGTCACCTCCGGCCAGCCCGCCGAGTTGGCCGAACTGGGCCCTGTGATGGCGCAGTCGACCACGCCCAGCGACAGCGACTGGTGCGTGTCGGCGAAGGACACCGGCACCGGCGTGCCGCCCACCATCTCGATGAACTTGGCCAGGTTCTGGTCGTACACCCGGACCTTCAGGCCCTTGATGTCGGCCAGCCTGCTGATCGGCTTCTTGCAGAAAAGAATCTGCGGGCCGAAGGGCCACACGGCCAGCAGCTTCACGCCGAACTGCGCCTGCAGGCGCGCATCGACCGTGTCGAAATAGGCCTTGGCCACCTTGCGGCCGGTGGCGTAGTCGGGCGCCGCGCCGACCAGGTCCAGGCCGAGGATCGTGGGCTCGTCGCGCGAGTTCTGCGACACGCGCAGCGACACGAGGTCGAACAGACCCGCCTTCATCACGCGCAGCTGCTCGGTGTCCTTGATGCCCAGCGTGTCGATGGGCTTGTAGTCGACATCGATCGGCAACCCGGTGCGGGCCGCGAAGTTCTCGAAGAACGGCTGCTCCTTGTTCTTCTGGAGCAGGCCGGTGGCCAGCGGCTGGCCGATGGCTTTCATCTTGATGCGGTCTTGCGCGTGGGCCGCGGGCAACGCGAGCACCGCGGCCAGGACAACTGTGGCGAAAGACTTGAAGCGAGGGTGGAACGGCATGAAAAACTCCAGCGAAGAGGTGGGTGGGAAACAGCGCGGCATCGAAAGAAGACGTGCCATTGAATCCCGCAGCGGCGCCGCGCAGCGGACTATTCCGCTGCGCGGGACGGTCGAAAAAACCGGTTTGGAATCAAGCACTTGGCGCGTTGCGCCAGTGGAAGACGCGCTGCAGGCGCAGGCGCTTCAGCGACCGCCGTAGGCCGCGGTGATCTCGTCGGCGGCGGCACGCACGGTGGCGCCCAGGTGAAGGAAATCGGTGCTCTTGATGCGCTGCGTCGGGCCGACCAGCGAGATCGCGCCGAAGGGCTGGCCATGCTCGTCGCGGATGGCCGCGGCAATGCAGCGCAGCCCGACGGCGTTCTGCTCGTCGTCGATCGCATGACCCGCACGGCGCACTTCGCCCAGCGTTTCGTGCAGCCGCGAGGCGCGCGCGATCGTGTTGTTCGTGAGCTTGGGCAAGCCGTAGGTGCGCAGGTACTGCAGCACGTCCTCCTCGGACATCGCCGCCAGGATCGCCTGCCCCATCGCAGTGCCATGCAGCGGTGCACGAAAGCCCGGCTTGCCGATGGCACGCATCAATTCGCGGCTCTCGATCTGCGTGACGAAGACGATGTCGCCCAGGTCGGCGATCCCCAGGTTGATGCTTTCGCCGGTGCTGTCGCGCAGCCGACGCATCACCGGCAACGCCAGGTGCGCGATGCGCCGGCGCCGACCGAAAGCCGAGCCCACCGAGAAGCAGCGCACGCCCACGTACCAGAGGTTCGTCTCGCGATCGAACTGCACGAAGCGCCGCTGCTCCAGCGTGGTGAGCAGCCGGTGCGCGGTCGACGACGACAGGCCCGTGTGCGCGGCGATGTCGACCAGCCGGAAGCCTTCGTCGTCCTCCGCGAGGAGTTCGAGCAACTGCATGGCGCGCGTGAGCGACTGCACCGTGCTGTCGTTGTCGCGGTCGATGCGGGTGACCTTGGGGGTCTTGGCGGAGGTGCGCGGCGAGCTGGCTGTCATGGCGTGCCTTGTGCAAATTGCGTGCCATTTGGCCTGCCCGTCCGGCGCGCGATCTGGCCGCAGATGGTCTGCGACAAAGCATGCGTCAAAAACAGTGTTTACACTGATGTTGACATTTTTTAGAACATCAAGGAAGCCGGTCGCACGGCCGACATGTCCGAGCCCGAGGTGCGCGACGACGACGCCCTGATCCGCCCGCAAGGCAACGGACCAAAGCCGCCGTTGGTGCCGACGGATTACCATCGACCGGGCCACGCTGCCTTCAAGCCCATGAACGTCGACACCGCCTCCGCGCCCCCCGCCATCGCCCAGGAAATGCCCGCGCCCGATGGCCCGCTGTCGCGTGCGCGGCCGGGGCGGGAACGCATCATGGCGGCCATCCGCACGGCGGCGGTGACCGAGTTCAGCCTGCACGGCCTGAAGGGCACCTCGACGCAGGCCATCGCGGCGCGCGCCGGCCTCACCAAGCCCCAGCTGCACTACTACATCGCCGGCAAGGAAGAGCTCTACGAAGAGCTGCTGATGCAGGTGCTGCATGCCTGGAAGGTGGTGTTCTCGTTCGAGGAGGCCAGCGGCCCGGCCACGGTGCTGGGCGACTACATCCGCAAGAAGCTCGACCACGCATTCGACAACCCCGAGATCTCGCGCATCTTCACGCGCGAAGTGCTCGACGGCGGCCGCAACCTCGACCGCTACTGGCCCAACGCGCAGGCCTGGACGCAGAAGAAGGTCGACATCATCAACGGCTGGATCGCGCGCGGCCAGATGCGCCCGCTCGATGCGCGCCTGCTGCTGATGCACATCTGGGCCATGACCCAGAGCTACGCCGACTACGCGATCCAGACCCGCGTGATGCTGGGCCTGCCGCCCGAGGCGCCGATCGACCGCGAACCGATCGCGCGGGAACTGGTGGCCTTCGTGCTGGGCGGCTGCGGCATCAAGCCGACGACGCCCTGACCTCCCAGGCGCGGCCCGTCGGGTCGGCCATGGCCAGGCGCACCATCTCGATGAAGCGGCGCAAGCGCGCCGGCTGGAAACGCGCGGGCGAATAGGTCAGGTACACGGGCAGCGGCGCCGCATGCCATTGCGGCACCAGTTGCACCAGCCGGCCGGCGGCGATGTCGTCGTTCATGAGCCAGGCCGAGCCGATGCAGGCGCCGAGCCCCATGACCGCCGCGCTGTGCAGCGCGTAGAGGCTGTCGGTGCTCATGCGCGGGCGGATCGGCACGCGCGCGAGCTCGCCGCTCGGCCGGTGGGTGAGCTGCACCTCATTGCGATAGAAGGTGCGCAGCGCGAGCCACGGCAACTCGGCCAGCTCCGAGGCGTGCGTGGGCGGATTGCGTCCTTCCAGCACCGACGGCGCGGCCACCACCACACGCGGCACCTCCGAAAGCTTGATGGCCACGGCCATGGTGTCAGTCACCTCGCCGACCTGGATCGCGCAATCGACCCCCTCGGCAATGAAGTCGGGCCGGCGGTCGTGCAGCAGCCATTCGACCGACACGCGCGGATAGGCGCGCAGGTAGTCGGCCAGCGGCCCCACCAGCAGCAGCTGCCCCAGTGCATGCGGCGCCACCACGCGCAACGTGCCCTCGGGCTCGTCGCCCACGCCGCGCAGGTCGGCCTCGAAGGCGCGCCAGCTGGCGATCAGTTCCCGCGCGCCCTCGTAGCAGCGCTCGCCGTCTTCGGTGAGCTTCATGGCGTGCGTGGAGCGGCGCAGCAGCCGCACGCCCAGCGAGCGCTCCAGCGCCTGCAAGCGGCGGCTCACGGTGGGCTGGGTCGCGCCCATCCGCAGCGCGGCCGCCGAGAGGCTGCCGGCCTCGACGATGTGGACAAAGGTCTGCATGAGTTCGATGCGATCGACGGCGGGGGAAACGGGCATGGCTTTGTTTTATGCATTCAGCGTATAGGCATTGTGCGGCGCCCGGGACTACCAAGCCAAGTCTCTACAGGGCACATTTCATAGCTCGCTTCGATATTCAAGGGTTAACGCCATGTCTTCCATTCAAATTGCGCATGCAGCGACCACCGTGCAGAGCCGCGACCTGCCGGCCTCCTTGGTGCTGCTGCTGGCCACCGGCGCGGGCCTGTCGGTGGCGTCGCTCTACTACGTGCAGCCGATGCTCGGCGTGCTGGGCGCCGACATCGGCGCCTCCGCCCGCGCCGTGGGCCTCATTCCCACGCTCACGCTGCTGGGCTACGCGCTGGGCATCCTGCTGCTGGCGCCGCTGGGCGACCGCTTCGATCGCCGCCGCATCGTGTTGATCAAGGCGGCGGCGCTGTGCGCTGCGCTGCTGGTGGCCGGCGCCGCGCCGTCGATCGGCGTGCTGCTTGCGGCCAGCCTGGCGATCGGGCTGGCTGCCACGATGGCGCAGGACATCGTGCCCGCCGCCGCAACGCTGGCGCCCGACGCCACACGCGGCAAGACGGTCGGCACGGTGATGACGGGCCTGCTGCTGGGCATCCTGCTGTCACGCGTGGTGAGCGGCTTCGTCGCCGAGCACTTCGGCTGGCGTGCGATGTTCATCGCGGCCGCGGCCAGCATCGCACTCATCGGCGCGGCCGCCTGGCGCGGACTGCCGCGTTTCCGGCCGACCACGCACCTGGCCTACGGCGCACTGCTTGGTTCGCTGGGCACGCTGTGGTCACGCCATGGCGCGCTGCGCCGCGCCGCGTTGGCGCAGGCGCTGCTCGCGGTGGGCTTCAGCGCGTTCTGGTCGACGCTGGCGGTGATGCTGCACGGCGCGCCGTTCCACCTCGGCAGTGCCGCGGCCGGCGCCTTCGGGCTGGCCGGCGCGGCGGGTGCGCTCGCGGCGCCGCTGGCCGGGCGCCTGGCCGACCGGCGCGGCCCGCAGCTGGTGACGCGCCTGGGCGCCGGGCTGGCCGTGGTGTCGTTCGCCGCGATGGGCCTCGCGCCGCTGATGACGCCGCATGGGCAGCTCTGGCTGCTGGCGCTGGCGGCCGTCGGTTTCGACCTCGGCCTGCAGGCCACGCTGATCGCGCACCAGACCATCGTCTACGGCATCGAGCCCGGCGCGCGCAGCCGCCTCAACGCGGTGCTGTTCACCGGCATGTTCATCGGCATGGCGGCGGGCTCGGCACTGGGCGCCCTCTGCCTGGCGCAATGGGGCTGGGCCGGCGTGACGGCGCTGGCGACGGGCACGGCGGCCGCGGCCCTGGCCGTGCGGCTGCTGCCCGCGCCTCGCAACGCCTGAGCCGGCCCGCGCCGATGCTCAGTCGGCGCAGCGGAAGGAGGCCGCGAGGCTCACGTCGCCGGACCCCTTGTACTGCGGCCACTTCGGGTAGTCGCACAGCGGCCGGGTGCGCCCGGGCACGCCCGCCGTGTCGGTCGTCACCTGCCCGGAGGGGGCGACGCCCTTCTCGGCCCACTGTTCCAGGGCGGTGAGCGAATCCCACGTCGCATTGAAGACGCTGCTCACTGCATGACCGAGGCCCGCGACCTCGTAGTAGCGGACGAAGGAATCGACCTGCGCAAGCCCCAGCCGCGATTGCAGGCGCTGGTAATACTGCTCGGTGGCCCGCGTGCTCACCAGCACGTCGGCCAGCCCGTGGGCGAGCAGCAGCTTGCCGCCGCGCGCCTTGAACGCGGAGATGTCGGTGCTGACGTCCAGTTGCGTGCTCAGCGCGCTGATGCGGTTGGCCCACGGACCGGCGTTTTCCGGATCGAGCGAGAGCGAGTCATAGAGCGGATCGCGCGTCACCGAATACTTGATCCACTGATCGGTGAGCACGCTGATGTAGGGCGCGCTCGCCGGCATCGGCCGCCCCGGCTGCGAGGTGCCGAGCGCGAGGAAGGTCACCACCGGCTCCAGCGGTGAGGGCCAGGTGGTGATGCCCAGGTCGGCGCCCCACACGTTGTAGCCCGGGTACTGCGTCTCCCCGCTCGCGAGCAGGTAGTTGAAGTTGGTCGGCGTGTCGATGGTCTTCAGTGCCGCGATCTGCGCATCCGACAGGCAGGTGTTGCCGGTGTCGCCACCGCCCGGGCAGCGCACGGGAACGCCGGCCAGCGTAGCCGTCGATGGATCGAAGCGCGCGTTGCAGAGGTTCTGGTTGCTGATGAGGCCGTCGGTGGCGCCGTCGAGCGCATCGCATGCCTCCATCGCGGCCTTGTAGAGCACCTCGCGCTTGGGCACGTTGGGGTAGGCACCCGGTTGTGCGAGCGCGCGGCTCATGCGGTGCCCGGCCAGCAGCGCCGACGCATCGTTCCACGCGGGGTACCAGGCGATCGCACCATCCCAGTCGGCCGGCCAGCGCTGGATGGCCGTCAGTGCTTCGCGCCCGCCGGTCGAGCCGCCGGCGAAATACGCCTTCAACGGGCTGGCGGCGTAGCGCGCCTTCACCAATGAGAGCGCCACGTCGTGCACCTTCTTGAGCACGTCGCCGCCGAAGTTGCGCACGGCCTCGTCGTTCAGGCCGAAGGAGCCGTCCTGCGAACCGAGTGCGTTGGCCTGGTGGCCCGAGTCGCTCGCGAAGGTGGCGTAGCCGCGGCCCAGCGGCGTGGGCTGGTCGACGGGCCCGTTGGGCACATTCCCCTTGACGTTCGGGATCGTGCCGTTGAACCCGCCGCCGCCGAACATGACGACCTTCTGGTTCCAGCGCGTGGGCAATGCCAGCTGGAACAGGATGTTCGGCGCGGCCGCATCGACCGGCGCGATCTTGCCCGCGACCTCGCAGTACTCGGGCACGGCGGCTGCACCGCTGCCGCTCGCGGCCACGGTCTTGACGGAGGTGACGGTGGCGCCGGAGGTAGGCAGGCCGATGGCCGATGCGGGGACGGTCATGCCCTGCAACTGGTCGCAGGTAAGCGCCACGGGTTGCGAAGGCGGCGGCGAAGAGGCCGGGGGCGGCGATGCGGGCGGTGGCGCGGCCGGGGGCAGGGTCACGAACGGGAAGCCGCCGCCGCCACTGCCGCCGCCACCGCAGCCGGCGAGCATGGCCGTCGCTGCGAGGCAGGCTGCGGCCACCAGGGCCAGGTCTCTGTTGCTGGATTTCATGGGTCTGTCTCCGATGTCTTTGTGAGTTGCTTGTGCGGCCTTCTTTCGAGGCCCGGCAAAGTCTCGCGCGGGCCGCTCCCGAATCCAATGTGCGAACCCGACATCGGCGGGGCGCATCCGATGTGGTGCCCCCATGCCGTGAAAACCCTCGCCGCGCCCTCAGTTCGCGGTTACGCGCCAGGCAGCGCCATCTCGATGCCGGCCTTGGAAAGCTCCAGCTGGTACTGCTCGAAGCCGGTGCCGGGCACGCGCTCGTCCTGGCGGTCCAGGATCTCCTCCATGCGCGAGCGGACCTGCGCCACCGGGTCTTGCGCGTCGCCGATGAAGATGCCCTGTGTCATCGTGATGTTCGCGCTCTCGAAGCTGCCGGCACCCGCCAGCAGGATGGTGCGCGTCGGCGCGTCCTCGCCCACCAGCGCGACGAGCCCCGGGCTCACGTTGGCCGGCGCGAGCCGAGCCAGCGCCTCGGGCGGCAGCACGCCCTCGGTCATGGCCGTCGCGGCCGTGGGCGCGAGGCAGTTCACGCGGATGTCCTGCTTCGCGCCTTCGAGCGCGAGCGTCTGCATGAGGCCCACGAGCGCCATCTTCGCGGCGCTGTAGTTCGACTGCCCGAAGTTGCCGTACAGGCCCGACGAAGACGTCGTCATCACGATGCGCCCGTACCTGCGCTCGCGCATGTGCTCCCACACCGCCTTCACGCAGTGGACGGTGCCCATCAGGTGCACGTCCATCACGCGCCGGAAATCGTCGAGCGACATCTTCGAGAAGGTCTTGTCGCGCAGCACGCCCGCGTTGTTCACGAGGATGTCGATGCGGCCCCATTCGCCGATGGCGCGCGCGGCCATCTGCTCCATCTGCGCGAAATCGGTGACGTCGCCGCCGTCCGCGATGGCCAGGCCGCCAGCTCGCACGATCTCGTCGGCCACCGCCCGCCCCGGCGAGCCTTCGTGCCGGCCCGCCACGTCGTTGACCACGACGCGCGCGCCATGCCGGGCGAGCGCCATCGCATGCGCTCTGCCCAGGCCGCTGCCGGCCCCCGTGACGATGGCCACGCGGCCGTCCAAGAACTTCTTCATTGCTACTCCTGATGGATATGAATGGCTTGTTTGGCCCGGGCGTTCAGAACGCGACCGCATCGCGGCCCTTCAGGCCCAGCATGGCGCGCGCCTCGTCGGGCGTGGCGATCTCGAGCGAGAGTTCTTCCAGGATCCGACGGATCTTGCGCACCTGTTCGGCGCACGACTTCGCGAGCTGGCCCCTGGCCAAGTAGAGGCTGTCTTCCAGGCCCACGCGCACGTTGCCGCCCATCACCGCGCCCATGGTCAGGAGCGGCATCTGGTGGCGGCCCGCGCCGAGGATCGAGAAGCGGTAGCCGTTGCGGCCGAAGAGGCGGTCGGCGGTGGTGCGCATCACCACGAGGTTTTCCGGGTCCGGCCCGAGGCCGCCCAGAATGCCGTAGATGCTCTGGATGAAGAGCGGCCCCTTGATCAACCCTTCGTCCACGAAATGCGCGAGGTTGTAGAGGTGGCCCACGTCATAGCACTCGAACTCGAAGCGCGTGCCGCAGTCTTCGCCCAGCACCTTCAGGATGTGCTTGATGTCGCGGAAGGTGTTGCGAAAGATCAGGTCCTCCATGCCTTCGACATACGGCTTCTCCCACTCGTGCTTCCACTCGGCGACGCGCCGCGCGGCCGGGTGGATCGAGAAGTTCATCGAGCCCATGTTCAGCGAGCACATCTCGGGCCTGGCCTGCAGCGGGTAGGCCAGGCGCTCCTCGAGCGTCATGCGCGTGCTGCCGCCGGTGGTGATGTTGATGACCGCGTCGGTGGCATCGCGGATGCGCGGCACGAAGGCGTCGAAGATCTTCGGGTCGGCCGAGGGCCGGCCGTCTTTCGGGTCGCGCGCGTGCAGGTGCAGGATGGCGGCGCCGGCCTGCGCGGCCTCGATCGATTGCTCGGCGATCTGGTCGGGCGTGAGCGCCAGGTGCTCGGACATCGTCGGCGTGTGGACCGAGCCCGTGACCGCGCAGGAAATGATGACCTTGTCTTGGTGAGTTGTCGTTGCCATGTCGGATTCGCAGCGGTGAATGAAAGGAGAAAAAAGTCAGACCGCAAGCCACTCGGCCACGAGCTTCTCGTTGGCGGCCAGTTCCTGCGGCGTGCCCTCGAAGACGATGCGCCCGTGCCCCATCACGCACACGCGCGTGGAGACCTTCAGCGCAATGGCCAGCTTCTGCTCGACGAGCACGACCGAGACGCCCTTGCGGTGCATGTCGCGGATGCATTCGGCCACCTGCGCAACGATCTTGGGCGCGAGGCCCTCAGTGGGCTCGTCGATCAGCAGCACCAGCGGATTGCCCAGCAGCGAGCGGCACATCGTGAGCATCTGCTGCTCGCCACCGGACATGCTGCCCGCCTTGGTGTTGCGGCGCTCCTTGAGGCGCGGGAAGTAATCGAACATTTCCTCGATGCGCCAGCGGTGCGCGCCGGGCACGGGCGTCTGCTCGCCCATGCGCAGGTTCTCGTCGACCGTGAGGTTGGCGAACACCTCGCGCTCCTCGGGCACGTAGCCGATGCCGGCGCGGCAGATGGCGTAGGGCCTGGCGCCCGCGAGTTCGCGGCCTTGCAGCCGGATATGGCCCGAGGTTGGCGTGACCAGCCCCATGACCGCCTTCATCGTGGTCGAGCGGCCTGAGCCATTGCGGCCGAGCAGGCTCACAACCTCGTTGCGCGCGACCTGCAGGTTCACGCCGTGCAGGATGTGGCTCTTGCCGTAGTGGGCGTGCAGGTCTTCGACGTGCAGCAGGGTTTCGGTCGCGGCGCTCATGCGGCCACCTCCTCGCCCAGGTAGGCTTCCTTCACGCTCGCGTTGGCGCGGATCTCGTCGGGCGTGCCGGTCGCGATCACCTGGCCGTAGACCAGCACGCTGATGCGGTCGCTGAGCGAGAACACCACGTCCATGTCGTGCTCCACGAGCATCAGCGCACGCCCCTTGGTCACTTCGAGAATCAGTTCGGCGGTGTAGTGCGTCTCCTCGTTGGACATGCCCGCCATCGGTTCGTCCAGCAGGATCACCTTCGGGTCGGAGGCGAGCGTCATCGCGATCTCGAGCGAGCGCTGCTCGGAGTACGCCATCTCGCCGGCGATGGCGCCTGCGCGGCTTTTCAGCCGCACCAGTTCCAGCAACCGGTACGTTTCTTCGCGGACGCGCCGGTCGCTGTCGATGAATTTCCAGAACGTGTAGGCGAGCCCGTGCGGGCGCATCACGGCGAGGCGGATGTTCTCGAACACGGTGAGTCTTGGAAAGATGTTGGTGATCTGGAACGAGCGCGCCAGGCCCAGCCGATTGATCGCCTGCGGCGTGCGACCGCCGATGGCGTGGCCGTCGAAATGGACCGTGCCCGCGCCTGGCGCGAGGTGCCCCGAGATGAGATGGAAGAGCGTGGACTTGCCCGCGCCGTTCGGGCCGATGAGCGCATGCCTTTCGGTACCGAGCAGGTCGAGGTCCACGCCGCGCATGATTTCCGTCGGGCCGAAAGACTTGCGCAGCCCCCGGATGCTGAGGATCGGATCGCTCATGCGACACCTCCCGCGCACTCGGTGGCTTGCTTGAGTTGCCGCTGCCCGACCCATGCGAGCAAGGCGCCCGCGCCGATGAGCACCACCGGCACGGCCCACGTCGCCACCGCCGTGGGCGACCAGGCGCGCGCGAGCAGCGTGACCGGCGGCCACGCGCCGCCCGCGGCGAGCTTGGCCATCGCCCGGTAGTCCTGCGAGAAGATGCGCTGCAGCATCTCGACCGCGAACGCGCCGCCCATGCTCAGCAGCACTGCGGCGGCGACCGGCAACAGCACCAGCGGCATCAGGCGCGCGATGCCGATGCGTTGGCGCAGCTGGCTCGCCGTGCCGATGAGGCCCGCAAGTCCCGAGGGCATGAACATCATCACGAGCACGAACAGGATGCCCTGGTAGAGCAGCCACGACTGCGTGAGGTCCGACACGGCGTAGCCGAAGAAGGTCATGAGCGCCGCGCCGAACGCGGGACCGAGGAACACCTTCACGCCGCCGATGTAGGTGTTGAGCACGACCGCGGCCGAGAGCGCCGGATCGAACACCACGTAGTTCGCCGATTCGTTGGACACCACCTGCAGTCCGCCCGCGATGCCCGAGAACATCGCCGAGATCGCGAACACCCCCATGCCCAGGCCGTGCACGTTGTAGCCGAGGAAGCGCAGCCGGTGGCTGTTCTCGCGCAGGCCGTAGGCGAGCCGGCCCATGGGCGTGCGCGTGAACAGGTACAGCAGCAACACCGACAGCAGCACCCAGGCGAGCGTGAGGTAGTACACCTGCGTGGTCGATCCGAAATCCAGGCCCCATGCCGGCATGCGCATGGTGGACACGCCGGCCTCGCCGCCGAAGAGTCCCTTGAGGTGCGGCGCGAGCGAGTGCACCAGCTCGGCGATGGCGAGCGTGATCATTGCGAAGTAGGTGCCGGTGCGCTGGGTCGCGAACCAGCCGGCGATGCCGCCGAAGACAAGGCCGCAGGCGGCGCCCGCGAGCGGCATCAGGGGCGTGGGCAGGAGCCCCGCGCCGCCGATGGCGTTCATCGCATGCACGGTGCCGAACGCGCCCACGCCGAAGTAGGCCGCATGCCCGAACGACAGCATGCCGGCCTGGCCGCACAGCAGGTTGTAGGCGCTCGCGAACAGCGCGGCGATGAGCATCTGGATGGCCGCGTTCAGCAGCCCCTGCGACAGCAGGAACGGCAGCGCGGCGAGCGCCGCGATGCCCGCGAGGACGAGGAGAAGCGCCGTTTTCATCGCGTCACACCTTCTCGCCCATGAGGCCACTGGGCCGCACGAGCAGGATCAGCAGCATCAGCGCGAACGGAATGGTCGCGGACAGGCTGGAGATCTTCAGCGTCATCAGCCCGCCGACGCTCGCAGCCCACTCGCCCGCGCCGAAGAGCGCGAACAGGTCAACCAGGCTCCGGTCCACGCCGACGGCCAGCGAGGTGACCACGCCGATCAGCAACGAGGCCAGCATCGCCCCGCCGAGCGAGCCCAGCCCGCCGACCACGACCACCACGAACACCATCACGCCCAGCTCGAGCGCCATGTTCGGGTTGGTGGTGTAGAACGCGCCGGCCACGGCGCCCGCCAGGCCCGCGAGGGCCGCGCCCACGCCGAAGACGCCCATGAAGACCAGCGGTACGTTGTGGCCCAGCGCCTCGGCCATGCGCGGCTTGTAGATGGCCGAGCGCACCACGATGCCCACGCGCGTGCGCGTCAGCAGCAGGTAGATGACCACGAACATCGCGATGGCGACGCCGCCCATCAGGAGGCGGTACACCGGGTACTGCGCGCCGCCGACGCTGAAGGCCGACACATCGAGCGCGGCGGGAATCCGGTAGTCGACCGGGAAGTTGCCGAAGAAGAGCTTGATCGACTCGGCCACGATGAACGAGAGGCCGAAGGTCAGCAGCAGCTCATGTGCATGCCCGTGGTGGTGCACCCGCCGAAGGAAGAAGCGCTCGACCACCACGCCCACCAGCCCCACGAGCACCGGCGAGACGACCAGTGCGAGCCAGAAGCCGATCGCGCCCTGCAGCGTGTACGCGAAGTACGCCCCGAGCATGTAGAACGAGGCGTGAGCGAAATTGAGCACGCCCATCATTCCGAAGATGAGCGTGAGCCCGGCGGACACCATGAACAGCAGCAAGCCGTAGATGACGCCGTTCATGAGGGAAACGATGATCTGGTCCATAGGTTTTCTCGGGGGCAGCCGAAGCTGCGCCGGCCGAGGCGCCTTCGCCCCGCCGGCCTGGTGAAAGTTCAGGGAATGCGCGGGCTCAGCGGGGCCGCTTCATGGCGCAGCTGGCCTGCGCGGGCGTCGACGCTTCCTGTGCGGTGAAGCGCTTGACGGGCTTGAAGCCCATGTCGGTGTCGTCGACCTTGAACTTCGCATCCTTGGTGACGGTGGACACCACCATCGGCAGCTGCGCCTGGTGGTCGGCGGCGCGCATGCTCATGTCGCCCATCGGTGTCTTGATGGTGGTGGCCTCCAGCGCCTTCGCGAATGCGTTGACGTTGAGCGCACCGCCTTCGGGCCCGGTGCGCTTCAATGCATCGGCCACCATGGCCATGCCGAAGACAGTTTGCGGCTCGATGAACACCGGCACGTGGCCGGTCTTGGCCTTGTAGTCGTTGACGAAGCGCTCGCCCTCGGCGCCGCCGGCCTCGGGGTTGAAGGTCTGCACGACGAAGTGCCCGACGGCCAGGTCTCCGGCATTGGCGAGGTTGCCCGGCTGGTCGAGGTAGACCGTGCCGAAGCGCGCCTTCAGGCCCGCCGACTTCGAGGCCTTCATCAGCAGCAGCAGGTCGTTGGACCAGTTGCCGGTGAGCACCGAGTCGGCCTTCGACGCGGCGATCTTCGCGACGTAGGGCGCGAAGTCCTGCACCTTGTTGACGTCGTGCAGCGTCTTCTCGACGACCTGGTAGCCGCCCGCCGCCGCGTTGTCGGCGATGGCCTTCTCCATGTCCTGGCCCCAGGAGTAGTTCTGGTTGATCGAGTAGACCTTGGTGCCCAGCGCGTTGGCCTGCTTCATCGCGCTCACGAGCGCCTTGGTGCGCACCTGCGGATCGCCGCCGAAGCGGAAGTGATGGAAGTTGCACTTCTCGCCGGTGAGCTCCAGCGCTTCGGCGCCGACGTTGAGGTAGACCATCTCCTTGCCGGGGTTGCGCAGGTTGTACTTGCGCACGTCCTCGGTGATCTGCCCGCCGATGGCCGACGAGGCGCCCTGCACGATCAGCTGCACGCCGTCGGCGGCGGCTGCCTTGAGCTTGTCGGCCGCACCCGCGGGGCCGCCCTGGTTGTCGTATTCCAGCAGTTGAACGGGCTCGCCGTTCCAGCCGCCCGCGGCGTTGATCTGGTCGATGGCGTAACGCACGGCGGCGCGGTAGGCCTGCCCCGACGAGGCCTGCGGACCCGAGAGCGTTTCGAGCACGCCGATCTTGACCGGCGCGGCGGATGCGGTCGATGCGGCGCCGCAAAGAAGGCCCACCGCGGGAACGAGAGCGAAGGCGAGTGCGTTGAACTTGTGCATTGATGTCTCCATGCTTTTTATGAAAGGAAATCGAAAGGGGATGCAGCGGCCGCTGCCGAGGGCTCAGAGGTATTCCATGTTCCCGTCGACGCTGATCGCCTGGCCGGTCAGGTTGCGTGCCGCGGGCGAAGAAAGAAAGAGCGCCATGGCCGCCACGTCGTCCAGCGTGACCATGCGGCGCAGCGAGATCTTCTGCAGGTACTGCGCGCGCATCGCCTCCACCGACACGCCCGCGGTCGCCGCGCGCGCACCGATCACGCTGTTCATGCGCTCGCCTTCCACCGTGCCCGGAAGGATCGCATTGACGCGCACGCCGTGCGGACCGAGTTCGATCGCCAGCGATTTCATGAGCCCGACGATGGCCCACTTGGTCGCGGCATACGGCGTGCGGAAGGCATAGCCCAGGCGCCCCGCGACCGAGCTCATGGCGATGAGGCACGGGCTTTGCGTGGACTGCTTGAGCAGGGGCACCGCGCGCTGGGCGAAATAGAACTGGCTGTTGAGGTTCACCGACACCGTCCGCTCCCAGTCGCCGCGGTTCAGGTCCTGGATCGCGCCGGTCGGCCCCGCGATGCCGACGTTGCTGACCAGCACGTCCAGCCCGCCGAGCGCGCCCTGCACGTCGTCGAAGACGAGGTCGACGTCGTCGGGCACCGACGCGTCCGCCATGCTCGAGGTGATCTCCGGTGCCTCGATGGCCAAACGGTCGAGGGCGCCGCGATCGATGTCGCACACATGCACGCGCGCGCCGGCTTCGCGAAAGGCGCGGGCAACGGCCGCGCCGATGCCCGAGCCGCCCGCGGTGACCAGCACGCGCAAGCCGGGCGCGGGCCGCAGTGAATCGATGATGCTCATGGGATGTGTGGTGATGTCTCGTGTGAACGGTTCGGCACGGCAAGTGTCCGCAAGCCCCCTGCCAAAACCTATGTGCGGCAAACACACATCCGAAGCCCGTGCGATGTGATCCATGGCGCACGCGGTGCGCACCCGCGTGGACTAGGGCTTGGGCCCATGCCCATGCGCGCATCGTTCTGCTAGCCTTCGCGCCCTATGCCGGCACCGCCCCAAGAACGAAAGCGAACGAACGGCCCGTCGCTGGGCCAGACAGGCGACGAGATCGCACCCGACCTCATCGGCCTCCTGCACCGGAACGCATCCGCAGAGGAGTTCGCGGCCTGCCTCGCGCATGTCGAGTCGCTGCCCGATGCACTGCAGCGCAAGCCCGGGTTGGTGGAATTGGTGCGCATGGCCATGGCCCTGCGCAACCGGCTCGAGCTTCACGAGCAGCGCGAACGCGGCATGCTCGCGGTCATCGAATCGGCGCAGGACCTGTCGAGCCGCCTCGATCTCAAAGGCCTGCTCAAGGCCATCGTGAGCCGCGCGCGCAAGCTGATGGGCGCGCACCTGTGCTGGCTCACGATCTACGACACGGCGAGCGGCGAGTTCCAGGTGGTCGTGGCCGACGGCGCCATCTCCGACCGCACCGGCAAGATGACCGCCGGCAGGAACCTGGGCGTCGCAGGCATCGTGATGTCCACGCGCCTGCCCTTCTTCACGCCCGACTACCTGCACGACAACCGCTTCGCGCATGACCCGGCGCTGGACGACACCTTCCGCGACGAAGGCGTCGCCGCGCTGGTCGGCGCACCGCTGATGTGCGACGACAACGTGATCGGCCTGCTCTTCGTGGCCGACCGCTACCACCGCACGCACACGGCGCTGAACGTGTCGATCCTCTGCACGCTCGCCACGCACGCCGCGGTCGCCATCAACAACGCCAAGGCTTTTGCAGAAGCGAAGACGGCGCTGGAGAACGCAGACCTCGCGCGTGCGGAACTGGAGCGGCATGCGCGCGATGTGCAGGAGGCGTCCGAGGCGCACGAGCAACTCACCTTGCTGCTTGCGAAGGGCGCGTCGCTCGGTGCGCTGTGCGAGTCGGTCGCGCAGCTTCTGAACGGCAGCGTGCTGGTGCTCGACGAAGCCAGCGAAGTGACTGCCCGGGCCACTGCACAGGGCTACGTCGGCACGGCGAGCGATGCCTATGCGCCGCACGACGAACACAGCGCAGCGCTGGCGCAGGCGCTGCGCGAGAGCCGCCAGGCCGGCCGCTCGGCCGTCGCCTACACACGCGATGGCGAGCTGTGCCGCGCGATCGCGGTGATCGGCGGCAACGACGTGCTCGGCGCGGTGCTGCTCTTTCGGCACGAGGACCTGCGCGACATCTCGGTGCGCACCTTCGAGCGAAGCGCGAGCGTCATCGGCGTCGTGCTGCTGTCGCAGGAGCGCGTGGAAGCGAGCAAGAGCCGCGATGTCTCTGCGCTGCTGCACACGCTCATCTCGCCCCGGCAGGACGAGCCCGCCCTGACGCAGGACCGCGCCGAGCGCTTCGGCCTCGATCTCTCGCAGCCGATCTCGCTGATGGTGGTCGCGATGGAGCAGCCGCGGCCGGGTTTCTGGGCACGGCGCCTCAGGACCGGCGCACCTCTTTCTGATCTGGTGATGGATGAAGTCGACGGCGCGCTAGCCATCGTGTGTGGGGCGACGAAGGCACAGGATGTCCTGGCGCAGTTCACCGCATTCGCCAGCCGCGAACTCGGCGATGCCTACCGGGGCGTGCTGTCGAGGCCGGTGAGAACGCCCGCCGAGATGCCGGCCCTTTACGCGACGCTGCGGCGCGCGCTCGCGGTGCTGGGCCGCCTGGGCATGCGCGGCCACATCGTCGGGCAGAACGAGATGGCGCTGTACTCGGTGCTCTTCGAGACGCACGACCAGGCGAGCCTGAACACCTTCTTGAACGCAGCCATCGGCGCCGTGATGAGCCACGACAGGAAGCGCGGCTCGGACCTGACGGCCACGCTGCTGGCCTATTTCGACAACAACCAGAACGCGAAGACGACCGCGGCGCGCATGGGCATCCACGTCAATACGGTGCGGCAGCGCCTCGCGAGCGTGGAGGAACTGCTGGGGCATTGGGGCAACGCGAGCCGGGCGCTGGAGATCCATGTGGCGCTGAGACTCTGGAGCCTTGGCATGGCGGGCGAGGCGCCGGCGCTCGAAAGCTGACCCCGGCCGGCCCTGCCGGGCCCTGATCGCGCCATCCAAGAGAAATCACCAGTCCGGTGCATCCGGATTGGCACGCCGCTTGCATAACCTGACCACTTGCTCTGATTAAGCGGTCAAACACAACATGCGCGTGCTCGTCGTCCACTGCCCCCCGGTCGAAACCGGCTTCCATGCGGCCCTGCGCCAGGCAGTGCCGAAGAACCTGCGCGCCGCCAGGCACGAGGCGGGAGACCGCGACCTGCACGCCGGGGGCTTCAACCCCGTGCTCTCGCGCAAGAAGCGCCTCGGCTGCCACGACGTGTCGACCCACCAGCCGCCGCTCCAGCCGTATGTCGAGCGGCTTCAGGGGGCCGAGGGCTACCGCGCCCACTGCCACATGAACGTGGCGACCGAGCGCCAGCTCACCCGCTTCATGGCGCGCTTCGCATGAACGCGCCCGTGCTGCTCGACAACGCGCGGCTGCCGCGATGGCTGCTGCCCGCCGACTGGCCGCAGCACAGCGGCGCGCCTGTGCTGGCGCACATCGCGCTCGACGCCGGGCGCGTGCAGTCGGTGCGCCCCGCCGGCGATGCCGCGCCATCGCCCCACAGCTGGGACCTCGCCGGCACGCTCGCCCTGCCCGCCTTCGTCGACGCGCACACGCACCTGGACAAGGCATTCACGCTGCCGCGCATGCAAAAGGTGCAGCCCGGCCTGCTCGGCGCCATCGACGCGATGCTGGCCGACCGCGTGCGCTGGACGCCTGCCGACGTGCGCGAGCGCGCATCGCGTGGCCTGCAGTGGGCCTGGGAATGCGGCACCACGCATGTGCGCACGCACGTCGACTGGTGGGAGCCCGACGCGGTGCCCATGGCCTGGCCCGTCATGGCCGAGCTGGCGCAGGAATGGGCCGGCCGGGTGCGGCTGGAGCAGGTTGCGCTCATCAAACTGCCGCTGTTCGAAGACGCGGCGCAGGCCTTGCGCCTGGCGCAACAGGTGAAGGCCACCGGACCGCACGCGCTGCTCGGCGGCTTCGTGCACTCCACCAACTGGAGCGAGAACGCCCTGCGCAACCTGCTGGTTTCGGCGCAGTCGTGCGACCTCGACATCGACCTGCACGTGGACGAGGAACTCAACGCCGCGGCCGTCGGCCTGCAGACCACCGCGCGCCTGCTGCGCGAGATCGGCTACGAAGGCCGCGTGGTCTGCGGCCACATCTGCGCGCTGGCGGCCCAGCCCGAGGCACAGGCCTTTGCCACGCTGGATGCCGTGGCGCGTGCCCCGATCACCGTGGTGTCGCTGCCCGCCACCAACCTGCTGCTGCAGGACGCCGTCACCGGGCGCACGCCGCGCCAGCGCGGCCTCACGCTGGTCAAGGAAGCGCAGGCGCGCGGCATTCCGCTGCTGTTCGCGAGCGACAACGTGCAAGACCCCTTCTGCCGCCTGGGCAGCTTCGACCCTGTCGAGGCGCTGGGCACGGCCGCGCTGGTGGCGCAACTCGACGAGCCCTTTGACACCTGGTCGCAGGCGCTGTGCCGCGCCGACTGGCTGCGGCGCGAGCCTGCGCCCGCGCAGCCCACGCTGGTCGGCATGGCGGCCGACCTCGTGCTCTTCACCGAGGCCGACCGCTTCGGCTGGCCTTCGCGCACTGCATCGCGCGTGGTGCTGCGCGAAGGCCGCGTCGCGCGCGGCGAGTTGCCTGCCGCGTGGCGCACCGCCGCCCACGCCATCGCCTGACCTCCCTTCATCGCACCGAACGACCCCAAGGACTTTTCATGCTGCACGGCTACATCCCGCCCCACCGTTTCCTGCCCTACCTGAGCTGGACCGAAATCGCCGCGCTGCCCGAGCGCGAGGACACCGTCATCGTGCTGCCGTGCGGCGCGATCGAGCAGCACGGCCCGCACCTGCCGTGCTCGGTCGACAGCGTCATCGCCTCGGGCGTGATGGGCAAGGCCCTCGAGAAGCTGCCGGCCGAGGTGCGCGCCTTTGCGCTGCCACCGATCACCTACGGCAAGTCGGAAGAGCACCTGCACTTTCCCGGCACGATGACGCTCACGGGCACCACGCTGCTGTCGACCGTGATCGAAATCGGCGAGTCGGTGTACCGCTCGGGCTTTCGCAAGCTGCTGTTCGCCAACGGGCACGGCGGCCAGCCGCAGGTGCTGGAGATGGCGGCGCGCGAACTGCGCCTGCGCCATGGCGACTTCGTGATCGTGCCGCACGGCGTCTCTCGCCTGCCCAGCGCGGCCAGCCGGCAGGTCAGTGAACAGGAGAAGAAGCTCGCGATGCACGCGGGCCATTCAGAGACCGCGCTGATGCTCGCGCTCGCGCCCGACACCGTGCACATGGAGCGCGCGGTGGCCAACTTTCCGCCGCCCTTCCCGATCAAGCTGCTGTCGGCCGACGGCCGCCCGGCCTGCGCCTGGACCGCGCGCGACTTCGGCCCCAGCGGCGTGATCGGCGACCCGACCAGCGCCACGCGCGAACAGGGCCTGGCGATCCTGGACACGCTCTCTGACAGTTGGGCGCAGGCGCTGACCGAGCTGTACGCGCTGCGCTGGCTCGTGCGCGAGGAAGCCACCTGGGAGCGCGGCCACCAGCAGGGCTTCATCCAACAGTCGTTCGAGCCCGCCTGAACCGCGCCCGCAGCAGTCCATTTTCTTCAACCCGTTCTTCCACCCTGCCTTCGAGAGGTTCCCACCATGCGCTCCTTCGCTCTTTCCCTGGCCGGCGCCGCCGCGCTCGCCCTGTCCGCTACCGCACCGGCGCAGGCCCAGGACAAGTTCACGTACATGACCAACTGGTATGCACAGGCCGAGCACGGCGGCTTTTACCAGGCGGTGGCACAGGGCATCTACAAGAAGCACGGCCTGGACGTGACCATCAAGATGGGCGGCCCGCAGGTCAACATCACGCAGATGATGGCCGCGGGACAGGCCGACTGCATCATGGGATCGAGCGATATCCAGATGATGCAGGTGCGCGAAGGCGGCGTGCCGGTGGTCAACGTGGCGGCCTTCTTCCAGAAAGATCCGCAGGTGCTCATCGCGCACGATGACGTCAAGAAATTCGAGGACCTGAAGGGCAAGACGCTGCTCATCGGCGCCCAGGCCAACCGCGGCTACTGGCCCTGGCTCAAGGCCCGGTTCGGCCTGAAGGACGAACAGACGCGCCCCTACACCTTCAACATCCAGCCCTTCGTGGCCGACGCGAACACCGCGCAGCAGGGCTACCTGACCTCCGAGCCCTACGCGATCCAGAAGGCCGGCGTGAAGAGCACCGTGCTGATGTTCAGCGACCACGGCTATCCCTCGTACGCCGTCACCGTGTCGTGCATGGACAAGACGGTGAAGGAGCGCAGCAAGCAGGTCGCGGCCTTCGTGAAGGCTTCGGCCGAAGGCTGGAAGAGCTACCTGGCCGACCCGGCACCGGCCAATGCACTGATCAAGAAAGACAACCCCAACATGACCGACGACCAGCTCGCCTACAGCGTGGCCAAGCTGAAAGAGATGGGCATGGTCACGGGCGGCGACGCGGCCAGGCTGGGCATCGGCGTGATCACCGATGCGCGCGCCAAGGCGAGCTACGACTTCCTTGTCGCCTCCAAGCTGCTCGACCCGGCCAAGGTGGACCTCACCAAAACCTACACGACCGAGTTCGTGAAGGACGCCAAGGTGTTGCCCTGAACTTCGTCGCGCCATGAACCGCATCGAACCCCACACCCTGGCGCCACCGGCTGATCTCGCACCGCCGGTGCCCGCCGTCGAGATCCTCTCGGCCGAGAAGACCTACCCCAACGGCACGCAGGCACTGCTGCCCGTGGACCTGTCGATCGGCGAAGGAGAGTTCGTCACGCTGCTCGGCCCCTCGGGCTGCGGCAAGAGCACGCTGCTCAAGATGGTGGCGGGGATGCTCGATCCCAGCGACGGCCGCTTGCTGGTGTGGCGCAAGCCCGTGAGCCAGCTGCATGACAGCACGCGAAAGATGTCGTTCGTGTTCCAGTCGCCCACGTTGATGCCCTGGGCCAGCGTGCAGACCAATGTGCGCCTGCCACTCGACCTGGCCGGCGTGCCGCGCAAGGAAGCCGATGCGCGCGTGGCGGAGTCGCTCGCGCTGGTGGGCCTGGAAAAGTTTGCCGACGCCCTGCCGCGTGCGCTGTCGGGCGGCATGCAGATGCGCGTGTCGATTGCGCGTGGCCTGGTCACGCAGCCCGACCTGCTGCTGATGGACGAGCCCTTCGGCGCGCTCGACGAGATCACGCGCCACAAGCTCGACGCCGACCTGCTCGAGCTGTGGCGCAAGAAGAAGCTCACGGTGATCTTCGTGACCCACTCGATCCACGAGGCGGTGTTCCTGTCGAGCCGCGTGGTGATGATGGCCGCGCGGCCGGGCCGCGTGGTCGAGCAGTTCCAGATCGACGAACCCTATCCGCGCCAGGCCGACTTCATGGTCACGCCCGGGTTCGCGCGCTACGCGAAGCAGTTGCAGGACAGCCTGCTGCGCGCCAGCGCCACCGAAGAGGAAGCCGCACCATGAAGACAGCGACGAAACCTGCGATACCCCTGTTGAGCCAGCCGCGCGTGCAGCGCGTGCTCTACCCAGTGCTCATCGGCGTGGTGCTGGTGGCGCTGTGGCAGTGGATGGTGGTCGCGATGGAGCTGCCGCCCTACCTCGTGCCCTCGCCCTGGCTCATGATGCAGACGCTGGTGACCGACTGGGCACCGCTGGGCAGCGCGCTGCTCGTCACACTGAAGATCACGGTGCTGTCGTTCGCGCTGGCGACGGTGGCGGGCGTGCTGATCTCGTTTCTTTTCGTGCAGAGCAAGCGCATCGAGACCGCACTCTTTCCATACGCGGTGTTGCTGCAGGTCACGCCCATCGTGGCCGTGGCACCGCTGATCATCATCTGGGTGAAGAACCCGGTGGCAGCCATGACAGTGTGCGCGGCGCTGGTGGCGCTGTTTCCCATCATCAGCAACACCACGCTCGGCCTGCGCAGCATCGACCCCGACCTGCAGAGCTACTTCAAGCTGAACCGCGCCACGCGCTGGCAGCAGCTGGTGCGCCTGCGCATCCCGAGCGCGCTGCCGTACTTCTTCGGCGGGCTGCGCATCTCCAGCGGCCTGGCGCTGATCGGCGCGGTGGTGGCGGAGTTCGTCGCGGGCACGGGCGGCTCGGGTGCGGGGCTGGCCTACCAGATCCTGCAGGCGGGCTTCCAGCTGAACATTCCGCGCATGTTCGCGGCCCTGCTCCTCATCTCCCTCACCGGCGTCGCGCTCTTCGTGCTGATGGCCTGGCTCACCAAGGTGGCGCTGGGCTCGTGGCATGCGAGCGAACTTTCCCAGGATTGAACTTGACCATGAACGCTCCCACTTCCGCCATCGAGCAACTGCTGCTCGAACTGCCCAATCTCGACTGGATCACCGACGAGGGCCGCGTCACGCGCCTGTCGCAAGACTTCTCGTGGTTCAGCCCGGTGCTCACGCGCCAGCTGAAGGACAAGCGTGCCGACGTGGTGGTGCGCCCCCGCACCGAGGACGAGATCCGCGCCGTGGTGGGCGCCTGCGCACGCCGCGGCGTGCCCATCACCATCCGCGGCAGCGGCACCGGCAACTACGGCCAGACCACGCCGCTCGCAGGCGGCGTCGTGCTCGACATGACCGGCTACAACGCCTGCCTCTGGGTGCAGCCCGGCGTGGCGCGCGCGCAGGCCGGCATCCGCCTGGGCGAGCTTGAGAAGCAGACCAGGCCCACCGGCCAGGAGCTGCGCTGCGTGCCGTCCACCTACCGCAGCGCGACCTTGGGCGGCCTCTTCGGCGGTGGCTTCGGCGGCGTGGGCTCGATCAACTACGGGCCGCTGAGCGCGCCGGGCAACGTGATCGGCATCCGCGCGATGACCATCGAGCCCGAGCCGCAGGTGGTCGAGCTGCGCGGCCCCGACGCCATGCGCATGCACCACCTGTGGGGCACCAACGGCCTCGTGCTGGAACTGGAGATCGCGCTGGCACCCGCCCATCCGTGGCTCGAAACGCTGGTGACCTTCGACAGCTTCGAGCACGCGCTGAACTTCGCCGACAAGCTGGCGAACGCGCCGGGCATCGTCAAGCGCGGCGTCACTTTCTTTGCCGCGCCCATCGCCGACCATCTCGCACAACTGAGCGCGCACCTGCCCAAGGGCTGCCACACCGTGCTGTCGCTGGTGGCCGAGTCGAACGAGCCCGCGATGCTGGTGCTGGCAGAAGCGCACGGCGGCACGGTCGGCTACCGCAAGACCGCGGCCGAGGTGCACAAGAGCAACCGCACGCTGATGGAATTCACCTGGAACCACACCACGCTGCACGCGCTGAAGATCGATCCGACGCTGACCTACCTGCAAAGTGGCTTCATCCCCGGCGAGCACGTCGAGCAGATCATCGAAATGGAAAAGCTGCTGGGCGGCGAGGTCATGATGCACGTCGAGTTCCTGCGCAACGTGGCGGGCCTGCTGACCTGCAGCGGGCTGCAGCTCGTGCGCTTCAGCACCGAGGAGCGGTTAAACGAGATCATCGACATCCACCGCGCACGCCATGTGCACATCAACAACCCGCACGTGAACATCGTGGAAGACGGCAAGGCCGGCGGGCCGCTGCCACCCGAAGTGATCGCGGTGAAGAAGCGCTTCGATCCGATGGGCCTGCTCAACCCGGGCAAGCTGCGGGACTGGCCGGTGAAGGCCGCGGGCTGAGCACGCGGCGCCCCTTGCGCAAACGTTCTTAAGCGCAAAAAGCGCTGCATGGCGCCGCGATGGAGGCGATCAAGCGCGGCTACAAGCCAGGCCCTAAAAAGCCAGAGTGAAGGCCTCGCCTTGAACCCCATAAAGCCACCTTCGGGTGGCTTTTCTTTTGGCGCCACTGGTGCCAAGGATGCCTGCCCTGGTACCAGGCTCATCCAAACTCAGCTGATCCAGCGCAAAACGTTGACTAGAGTGTTGACTAAACGGCCAGGCAAAGAAAAACGGCTTAGGGTGGTAAGCCCTAAGCCGTTGATTTCATTATTGTTATTGGTCGTGTGAAACCGATCTAAAGATCCCCTGTAAGCCGCATGAATGCGGGCGAAAGCTCCTCTTTCTTAATTCTTGTACCCCCATCTGTACCCCCACCTGAGGCTTGCCCTTTGGCGTTGCTCCTACGCATCACTTGTGGAGTCGCATCGCCTCGTCGGCTGGTCGACGCAGGGCTGCATGACTTCGCGACTGATGGCTGACGCACTGATGCTGGTCGTGTGGCGCGGAAGCAGACCGGTCGCACTGCTGCTTCACTCGGACCAGGGCAGCCAATACACCAGCGAGCACTTCCAGCAATTGCTCGAGGAGTACGGCGTCACCTGCAGCACGGACCGTGCAGGCGAGGTCTGGGACAACTCCGCGATGGAGAGTTTCTTCAGTGCATTGAAGACCGAGCGCACGGCCAGGAGGATTTACGGAACCAGAGAGCAAGCCCGCGCAAACGTGTTTGACTACATCAAGCGTTTCTACAACCCGATGCGCCGGAAGGCCTGCGTCACGCTGCTGATGACACCGATCTCGCCACCGCCGCTGGCATAGGCCCGGCGCTGGACGGTCTTCCCGGCGCGCTTGCGTCTAATGGCACGAACGGCCACTCCGGCGGCGATCTGGCCGATGACCTCGGCCGACGACGGGACTTCGTGCATTCGCCAACCCTTGGTGGCGCTGACGTCCATGTACTCGATGAATCGCAGCGTGACGCTGCCGCCGTACTGCTCGCGAAAATGACGCGCTAACTGCAAGATCTTCTGGTTGTTGGTGCCGCGCTTGACAACCATGTTGACCTTGACCGACCCTAACCCCGAGGCCAGCGCGGCCTCGATGCCGGCGAGAACGTCGGTCACCGGAAAATCCATCCCGTTCATGCGCCGAAACACCGCATCGTCCGGGCTGTCCAGACTGCCCATCACGCAGCGGAGGCCGGCCGCCTTGAGAGCGGCAGCCTTGCGTGCCTGCAACGAGCCGTTGGTGGGGAGCGTGGGTTCGAGCGACACGCCGCCAAAGCTGCGAAGCACCGTGATCGCTCAACCAACGACTCGATGTTTTTGCGCAATAGAGGCTCGCCACCTGTCAGGCGAATCTTGCGAACGCCATGCGAAGCAAACAACCGTGCGAACCGGGCAATCTCCGAAAATCTCAGCAGCGCGTCTCGCGACAGATAGACATGATTTTTGCCGAGCCTTTCTTTCGGCATGCAATAGCTGCACCGAAAATTGCAGCGCTTCGTTATCGCTGATACGCAATCGGTCAGCGCATGCTTCATGAGGACGCAAAGCCACATCCTTGAACAGCACTAACCCTTTTTCGACCAAGCACTGCACCAGCCCCTTGCACTCACGGGCTTCCCTGCAAACAACGCGCAATTGCCGGAGGCATCCGTCGGCTTGGCCTGCCAAAGTGCGCACCCGCTGCAGACTTGGGCGTTGTCGTGCTTCGGAAATTTCTTGGCGTCGGCTTTCGCTGTCTCATCCACGTAGCCCAACGCCAGAGCCCGTGGGTCTTTTTCATCGAGCCGAGTCTGTGCGAACGCACCGGTGGCTGTAAAGGCCACACCCGATGCGGCAAGGGCGAACATGAAAGTTCTGCGGTCGGATTTCAACGTGATTCTTTCGTGGTGTGCGAGATAGAGACTTGGCTTTCCGGTGCAAAGTCGCGTTCATTCAGGCCCGCCAACACGAGGACACCCGTGGCCAAGAGCGTTGCGATGCAGAACCCCAGGAGTTGCAGAGCGCCGTTCAGAGTGATATTCATAGGACGCCCTCGTAACGAGCGGATGGATCTTTCTGCGTTCATTCTGGTACGAGCGCCTGCACGCGAACTTGCGCAGGATCAAATCCCGCACCACCCGCCTTGTAGCCAAGGTGCCCTATCGATCTGCCCCACCTCGTAGAGCTTTGTCCATGGATGCCGGCCAAGACCGGCGCCCTGATGGCCCGCGTCGAGCCCGTAACCCGGCGAAAGCCATCGGCCTCGCGCAGGGCGATGCCCTGCTCGCGCTCGACGGAAAGCCTGTCGAGCGGTTCGCCGACCTTCCGCGGCGGATCATGCAGCGCCCGCTCGGCCGCCAGATGCGCTTCGGCATGGAACGGCTGCTGGCCCGCGTCAGCACATCACCGCATGCCGCCCGCTTCCTGCTGAAGGGCGCCCTGCTCTTTGCACTGTGGTACGACACGCCGCACCGCCCAACCAAGGATGCCGACCTGCTGGGTTTCGGCCCCGACGATGAGGCGAACCTGATCGACACCTTCCGCGAAATCGCCGCCATGCACCTGGGCGACGGCATCGTGTTTGACCCCGACTCCGTGAAGGCGGATGCCATTCGCGAGGACAACACCTGCGGCGGCACTCGCATCACGCTGGCGCCGCGCATCGGCTCCGCACGCTGTGCGCTGCAGATCGACGTGGGCTTCGGGGATGCCACGCTTCGTGGTCTATCCGGTCTACACCGTGATCGCCGAGAAGTACCAGGCCATGGTGATGTTGGGGCGGGCAAACAGCCGCATGAAGGATTTCTTCGACCTCGCAGTGATTGCCCGCCGCACGGAGCTGTACGGCGCCACGCTGGCCGCTGCCATCGCTGCCACCTTCGCACGGCGCCAGACAGCGCTGCCTATCGAGCGCCCCTTGGCCTTGACCAAGCAGTTCAGCGAAGACACTGTCAAGCTGCGGCAGTGGCAAGCCTTCCAGAACAAAAACCGGCTGGAGCCCGAGAGCCTGGGTGACATCGTGGCGCTGCTGGACGACCTGCTGTGGCCACCGACCCAGCTCGCCGCCGCGGGCAGTCAGGCCACGGCCACCTGGCAGCCAGCCTCACAGGAATGGTGCTGAGCGTCCCATTCTGCGTCGGCCTCGTTCAGTCGTGGTGATGGCCTGGCTCGGCGAAGAGGCTCGCCGCCTCGAAGGTTGAAAAAAACTGCGCCCACGCCTTGTCTTCACGGCCACAGACGGATGGACCGGGCGATAACGCCGAAGGTGCGCCGCCGCCATACCTCGCCCCCAGACGCCTCGGCTCCCACGTGCTGACGCCGCGGCGCAGTGATCCATTGCGCCCGAGCGGACGTAGGAACAGGGGACTGCCCTTCTACGACCATCGCCATGCCACAAGCCTCCAGCACCTCGACTGCCATCCACTGGGTTGAACAAGGCCTGGTGCCCGACGGTGCCGTTCGCATGGGCGTGCGGCGGCTGCTGCGCCAGCGGCTGCTGGAGCTGGACAGCGGCGACCCGCAAGCCGTTGCCTTGCGTGCGGAGGCATTTTTCGAGGGATTGCAGGAGGCACCCCTGGCCCTGCTGCCCGAGAAAGCCAACGAGCAGCACTACGAACTGCCCGCCGAGTTCTTCACAGGCGTATTGGGGCCGCACCGCAAGTACAGCTGCTGCTGGTGGCCCGACGGGGTGCAGACGCTCGAGCAGGCGGAGGCGGCAGCCCTGGCCCAGACCTGCGCACGCGCCGGCCTCGCGGATGGCCAGCGCATCCTGGAGCTGGGCTGCGGGTGGGGCTCGCTGAGCCTGTGGATGGCCGAACACTTTCCGGGCGCCCGCATCACCGCGGTCTCCAATTCGCACTCGCAGCGGCTGTTCATCATGGCCGAGGCCGCCGCGCGCGGCCTGGGCAACCTCGAGGTGATCACCTGCGACTTCAATGATTTCGAGACCGGCGAGCGCTTCGACCGGGTGGTGTCGGTGGAGATGTTCGAACACCTGCGCAACTGGCCGCGCGCCTTCGCGCACGTGGCCCGCTGGTTGCAACCGCAGGGGCGGTTCTTCATGCACGTCTTCGTTCACCGCGAAGCGCCCTATCCGTTCGAGGCGCGCGATGCCAGCGACTGGATGAGCCGCCACTTCTTCTCCGGCGGCATGATGCCCAGCGACGATCTCGCGCTGCGCTGCCAGGACGACTTGCGCCTGCTGCACCGCTGGCGCTGGGATGGTCGCCACTACGCGCGGACCTCGGCCGCCTGGCTGGCGCGCATGGACGCCCGGCGGGCCACCCTGATGCCCGTGCTGGCCGCCGTCTACGGAGAGCGCGACGCGCCGGTGTGGTGGACCCGCTGGCGACTCTTCTTCATGTCGGTGGAAGAGCTGTTCGGCTACGCCGAAGGCAGCCAGTGGTGGGTCGGTCACTACCTGTTCGAGAAACGGTGATGCTGTCGCTCGCGTGCCTGGGCCTGGCGATCGCCCTCGGGCTGGCGTTGCCGGTCTGGGTGTTCAGCATCGGGGGGCGCGACGCCAGCCTGGCGGACCGGATCTGGCCCGTGATGATCGCGGCGCCGGCGCTGGCCTACGCCGGCGCCCCTGCGCGCATGCTCGACGCGCGCAGCGCCTGGATGCTCGGGCTGCTGCTGCTGTGGGCGTGCCGGCTGGCGCTGCACATCACGCGTCGCAACTGGGGCCACGGCGAAGACCGCCGCTACCAGGCCATGCGTGCGCGCAACGAACCGCACTTCGGCCTGAAGAGCCTTTACCTCGTGTTCGGGCTCCAGGCCGTGCTGGCGTGGATCGTCGGCTGGCCGCTGCTGGCCGCGTTCGCGCATCCGTCGCCGCTGTCCTGGCTGGATGTGCCGGCCCTGCTGCTGGCCGGCGGCGGCGTGGTCATCGAGGCCGTGGCCGACGCCCAGCTCGCGCGCTTCCTGCGCGGCCCGCGCCGCGAGGATGCGGTGATGGACCGCGGCCTCTGGGCCTGGTCGCGCCACCCCAACTATTTCGGCGAGGCCTGCGTCTGGTGGGGCCTCGGGCTGGCCGCGCTGTCCGCAGGCGGATGGGCAGTGGCGTGGTGCCTGGTGTCTCCGCTGCTCATGACCGGCCTGCTGCTCAAGGTGTCGGGCGTGGCGCTGCTGGAGCACGACATCGCCGAGCGCCGGCCTGCTTACCGCAGCTACGCGGCCCGCACCAGCGCCTTCATTCCCTGGCCGCCACGGCGCGGCGCCCGGCTATGAAGCGCCGCGCCGTGGGGCTGATGCTGGGACTGACACTGGCGCTGGCGACCTGCCTGGCCGCGGCGCAGGAAGCTGACGAGGAAGCGGGCGAATGGCACTTCACCGCCACGCTCGACGGCAAGCCGATCGGGACCCATCGCTTTGTGATCGGCGGCACGGCGGCCGCGCGCAGCGTCGACAGCCGTGCCCTGTTCACCGTGCGCGTGCTCGGCATTCCCGTCTACCGCTATCGGCACCAGGCCGAGGAGCGCTGGGCCGGTGACTGCCTGCGCGAGCTGCGCACCGAGACCGATGACGACGGCACCCGCCAGCAGGTCGCGCAGCGCTTCGACGGCGACTGCCCGATGAGCTTCGCCTACTGGAATCCCCGGCTGCTGAAGCAGCAGCGCCTGATCGACCCCCAGACGGGCAAGGCCGAGCCGGTGCGCCTGGAGCCGCTGCCCGATGCGACCATCGAGGTCCGCGGCCAGCCCGTGCGTGCGCGCGGGTGGCGACTGCACACGGCGCAACAGCGCATCCGCATCTGGTATGCCGCCGACAGCAAACGCTGGATCGGTCTCGACGCCGACACCAAGGGCGAGCACCAGCTGAGCTACCGATTGACCTCTGTACGGAGCACCCCATGAAGCCATCCCCGCGCACCTTGCTCTCTGCCTACCTGGCGGCGCTCGCGTGTTTTCTTGTGCTGGACGCCGTGTGGCTGTCGGTCATGGGCCCTCGCCTGTACCAGCCCGCGCTCGGTGCGCTGATGGCGCCGCAGGTGAATTGGGCGGCGGCCGTGCTGTTCTATGTCCTTTACGGGGTCGGCCTGGTCGTCTTTGCGATCGCGCCGGCACTGGGGGCCGCCGGGCCTGCCGTGGCGTGGCGTCGCGGCGCGCTGTTCGGGCTCGTGGCCTACGCGACCTACGACCTGACGAACCAGGCCACGCTGCGCGACTGGTCCTGGGCCGTCACGGCCGCCGACCTCGCCTGGGGCACGGCCGTGAGCGGCGTGTCGGCGTGGGTCGCGGCGCGCATCACATCCCGACCAGCGCGCCGAAGAAACGTGCAATAGCCCCGTCGAAGCGCAGCCGGCCGTCCAGCGAGGCCAGGCAGATGCACTCGCTGCCGTCCTGGACCACCGGCTGGTGGTTGATCTCGGCATCGGCCGCATCGAAATCGCCGGCGCCGAACAAGGCCCGGCCATCGTGGAAGCGGCCATGCAGCACCTGGGTGAACTCCTGCCCCCGGTGCGTGTGCTGCGGGAGGTACTTGCCGGCCGCGATGCGCAGCAAAAAGACGTTGGCCTGCGGGTCCTCGGGCACCGTCACACGGCTCCAGCGCATGCCGGGGCCGATCCAGCGCCAGGGGGTGGCACTGCAGTGGGCGAGCGCGCGCGGCCAGCGCGCACCGGGTGGCAGCGGCGGCGGCGCGCTGACCCGCACGGGGGTGGGTGCGGCGCCTTCATGTGCTTCGATCCGGGCCCAGGTGCGCGCCAGCGCATCGTCGGCCAGGGGGGCCTCGGCCAGGTCGTCGAGCAGAAGGCCGCCCACGGCATCGAGGGCGCGCGCCCGCTCGCGGCACAGCGGGCACAGTTCCAGGTGGCTGGCCAGAACCAGTCGCATGCCAGCCGGCATGTGGCCGGAGGACCGGGCCAGCAACAGGTCGTCGTCGGGGTGGTGTCGGATGTCCATCGTCAATGTTCCAGCAGGCGGCGCAGTTGGGCGACCGCCAGGCGCACGCGCGACTTCACCGTGCCCAGCGGAATGCTCAACTGGGCCGCGATGCGGGCATGCGGCGCGTCTTCAAAATAGGAAAGATGCAGCACCTGCTGCTGCTCGGGCGGAAGCAGGCGCAGCGCGCCGCGCAGGCGTTCGCTCAGGCGCGCGTCGTGCAGCTGGTCTTCGACGGCCGGTGCTTCCGACTGGAGCAGCTCGAAGTCGAACGCGTCGTCGGCCGACTCCACGCCCTGGCGCCGCCGCAGCGCGTCCACGCGCAGGTTGCGCGCGACGGCGAAGATCCAGGTCGTGGCGGCCGCCCGGGCCGGATCGAACAGCGCAGCCTTGCGCCACACCGTGACCATGGCTTCCTGGGCCAGTTCCTCGGCCTGGATGGCCGGGCTGCCGCTGTGCATCAGGTAGTGCTTGATGCGCGGCGCGAAATGCGAGAACAGCTGCGCGAACGCCTCGCGGTCCTGCCGCTGCGCCACGGCCACCATCGCCTGGGCCCACAGATCGTCGGGGCGGGCAGGCGGCGGGGAATCGGGGGAGACAACGGTCAAGAGGGGCGCTCGGCGACTGCGGGGCACCGCAGTGCCTGCACAGGGGTTGGACGGATCGGGAGCAGCGGCCATGTCCTGTTGTACGCAAAGCAGCGGCGTTCGGATCATCGCAGGCACGCGCGGGTAATCCAAATCGCCGTTCTGTGCGTACAGGCAGCACGACTTGCCAAAGGCTTCCCATGCTGCCCCTTCTCGCCCCGTCCGACGCCTTGCCAATGCCTGCCCCGGTGCCTGCGGGTCAACGCATCGCCGTTGTCGGTACCGGCATCGCGGGCCTGTCCTGCGCCTGGCTGCTGTGCGGGCGCCACGAGGTCACGGTGTTCGAGAGCGAGCCCCGCCCGGGCGGCCACAGCCATACCGTGGACGCGCCGGGCCGGGACGGCACCGTGCCGGTGGACACCGGCTTCATCGTCTACAACGAGCCCGCGTACCCGAACCTCACCGCGTTGTTCCGGCACCTGGGCGTGCCCACCGCGGCCTCGGACATGTCGTTCGCCGTGAGCCTGGACGCCGGGAGGCTCGAATACGCCGGCACCGACCTGCGCGGCCTGTTCGCGCAAAAGCGCAACCTGGCGCGGCCCCGTTTCTGGGCCATGCTGCGCGACCTGCTGCGGTTCTACCGCGAGGCACCGCGCGATGCGCAGGTGGCAGGCGACCAGGCGCTCGACGACTACCTGGATGCCCACGGCTACGGCCGCGCGTTTCGCGACGACCACCTCTACCCGATGGCTGCGGCCATCTGGTCCACGCCGGCGGCGCAGGTCGGCCGCCATCCGGTCGCCGCCTTTGTGCGCTTCTGCGAGAACCACGGACTTTTGCAGATCAGCGGGCGGCCCGTCTGGCGCACCGTGGTGGGCGGCAGCCGCGAATACGTGCGGCGCCTCAGCCAGCCTTTCGTCGACCGTATCCAGCTGGACCACGCCGTGCTCGAACTGCACCGCGAACCGACGGGCGTGCGGATTCGCACCAGCGCCGGCTGGTGGCCGGAGCGCTTCGACCAGGTGGTGCTGGCCACGCATGCGGATTGCTCGCGGGCGCTGCTCGATGCGCCCTCGGCCGCCGAGCAAGCCCTGCTCGGCGCCTTTCCCTACACGCGCAACCTGGCCGTGCTGCACCGCGACCCGGCACTGATGCCCACGCGACGCACCGTGTGGTCGAGCTGGAACTACCTCGGCACGCGTGGCAGCGCAGCGGCCCCGACGGTGACCTACTGGATGAACCGGCTGCAGCCCCATCTGCCGCAGGACCTGCCGCAGGGCCCGGCGGCCGAGCCGCTGTTCCTCACCCTGAACCCGGCGACCGCCCCGAGGCCGGAGCACCTGATCCGCACCGAGGTCTACGACCACCCGGTGTTCGATGCCGCGGGCATGGCCGCGCAGCGGCAGCTGTGGCAGCTGCAGGGCCTGCGCCGCACCTGGTTCTGCGGTGCCTACTTCGGCGCCGGCTTCCACGAGGACGGGCTGCAGGCCGGACTGGCCGTCGCCGAGGCGCTCGGCGGCGTGCGCCGGCCCTGGCGCGTGGCGCAGGAGTCCGGGCGCATCCACCTGCCGCAAGGCGCGCAGGCCGTCAGGCCATGAGTGCGCGCGAAGGCTCGGCGCTCTACATCGGGCGCGTCATGCACCAGCGGCTGCGGCCGACACGGCACCGGTTGAGCTACCGGGTCTACAACCTGCTGATCGACATCGACGAACTGTCGCAGCTGCACGCGCGCTTGCGCTGCTTCTCGGTGGACCGGTTCAACCTGTTCAGCTTCCATGCCGCCGACCATGGCGACGGCTCGGGCAGCGACCTGCGGGCCCAGGTGCAGGCGCGGCTGCGCGAGGCCGGCCTGCCGACCGGCGGCACGATCCGGCTGCTGGCCATGCCGCGGCTGCTCGGTCATGTATTCAACCCGCTCAGCGTCTGGTTCTGCCATGCGCCCGGCGGCGCGCTGCAGGCGCTGCTGTACGAGGTCAACAACACCTTCGGGCAGCGGCACAGCTACCTGATCCCGGTCGCGGACGACGGCGCGCCCGTCGTCGACCAGCACTGCGACAAGCAGATGTACGTCTCTCCCTTCAACGGCATGGACCTGCACTACCGGTTCCGCATCGCGCCGCCGGGCGAAGCGGTCTCGGTCGGCATCAGCGTGCACGACGCGGCCGGCGCCGTGCTCAACGCGCGGCTCGACGGCCAGCGGGTGCCCTTGAGCGACCGGGCGCTGCTGCGCGTGTTCATCACCCATCCGCTGCTGACCCTCAAGGTGGTGGTCGCCATCCACTGGCAGGCCCTGCGCCTGTGGATCAAGCGCGTGCCGCTGCATCCGCGACCGGCGGCCCCCGATCGCGACCTCACCATCGTTTCCCCGAGCAAGACCCCATGAGCCTGACCACGCCTTCCGCCCCCGCCCTCGATGCCGCTGCGGCCTTCTCGCCGCTGCGCCGGGTGCTTGCCCTCACGCGTTTCGGGCGGTTGACCCTGAGCCTTCCGGGCGGCCGGTGCATCGAGGTGGCCGGCCGCGAGCCCGGGCCGCACGCGAGCCTGCGCCTGCTGAGCTGGCGCCCGCTGCTGCGCCTGGCGCTGCAGGGCGATCTGGGCCTGGCCCTGTCGTTCCGCGATGGCCAGTGGGAAAGTCCCGACCTGCTGGCCCTGTTCGAGTTCGGCCTGGCCAACGAGTCGGCCTGGGGATCGCTGCTCAAGGGGCGCACGCTGACGCGCTGGGCTGCGCGGCTGCGGCACCTGACCCGCAGCAACAGCCGGCGCGGAAGCCGCCACAACATCGCATTCCACTACGACCTGGGCAACGCGTTCTACCGGCACTGGCTGGACGACAGCATGCTGTATTCGAGCGCGATGTTCAGCGACGCCGACGACGACACGCTGGAAGCTGCCCAGGCGCGCCGCCTCGCAGCCATCGCCGACATGCTCGACACCCCGCAAGGCGCCGACGTGCTGGAGATCGGCTGCGGCTGGGGCACGCTGGCCGCGAGCCTGGCCCGCCGGCACGAAGCGCGCGTCACCGGCGTCACGCTGTCGAGCGAGCAACTGGCCTTCGCCCGCGAACGCGCGCAAGACTGGGGCGTGGCCGACCGGGTCGACCTGCGGCTGCAGGACTACCGCGACGTGCAGGGCCGCTTCGACCGCATCGTGTCCATCGAGATGATCGAGGCCGTCGGCGAGGCCTACTGGCCCACCTACTTCGCCACCTTGCGCGAGCGCCTCAAGCCCGGTGGCGTCGTGGTGCTGCAGGCCATCACGATCGCCGATGCGCAGTTCGACAGCTACCGCCGTGGGGCCGACTTCATCCAGCACTGCATCTTTCCCGGCGGAATGCTGCCCAGCGCGCGCGTGCTGCATGAACAGGCGCAGCGCGCAGGGCTGGTGATCGAGACTTCCCGCTGCTTTGGCAAGGACTACGCACGAACCCTGGCGGAGTGGCGCCACCGGTTCCTCGCCGCCTGGCCCCAGATTGAGCCACTCGGTTTCGACGCTGCGTTCAAGCGCTTGTGGAACTACTATCTGTCCTATTGCGAAGCAGGCTTTCGCGCGGGGCTCATCGACGTCGGCCTCTATCGGTTGCGCGCGGCGCCGGCCGCACCGGCCTGATCGGTCAACGGATCGCGCAAGACACTCGTTCTGAGCGCGCGCTGCGACGACGCGCTCTCCTCGCAATGCAGTTTCACCCCCATGCGGGCGATCGTTTCCGTGGAACTGGATGCCGGGACGATGGTGCCGCCCTTCAGACCCTGCCTTGCCCGATGGCACTGCCGAGACCTCTTCAACCAGGCTTGTTCGCCTCGCCGTTGGACGAGGGCCTCGCGACGCGCCAACGGGGCGAGCAACTCACCGTCAGGACCGCACCTGACGTTGCCGCAGACGGGATCCCGTCATCCCGTACGGCCTTTGTGGAACCGTTTTCGCATTTCCGTCTTCCATTCTGCTTGGTCCCGGATTTTGACTAGGGTTACCACCGTAGAAACGTTTCCACATTGATTTCAAACTGCGGCCATGACCGGTTCAGCAGTTCCTTTCCTCGCACCATCCCGGCGATTGCCGTTGCGGCCGCCGCCCTACGAACCCGAGGTCGCGGCGGCGATACAAAGCACCGCGTTCAAGGGCCTGTCGCCGCTGAACCTCCGGCTGGCGCTCGCGAACCACAGCACGCTCGGTCCGGCCTTCCAGGCCATGGCGCATGTGGTGCTGTTCCAGTGCGCGCTGCCCGAGCGCGATCGCGAGATCGCGATCATTCGCACCGGCGCGCTCACGCGGTCCGAGTACGAGTGGGGGATGCATGTCAGCATCTACGCAGAGAAATGCGGGCTCGATGCCGTGCAGGTGCGCGAGCTCACCGAAAGCGCCGACTGGCAGGCGCTGTCGCCGACGCGATGGACCGACAAGGAACGCCTGATCGTGCGGATGGTGGACGAGCTGCACCGCCATTCCACGGTGTCCGATCAGACCTGGCAGTCGCTTTGCGCGGGCTGGCCGCAGGCGCAGGTGATCGAGCTCATCTTCGCGTCGAGCTTCTATCACATGGCTGCCTTTTTTCTGAACAGCGCA
Organism: Variovorax sp. Root473; assembly: GCF_001426505.1. Taxonomy (GTDB): domain Bacteria; phylum Pseudomonadota; class Gammaproteobacteria; order Burkholderiales; family Burkholderiaceae_C; genus Variovorax. The sequence continues at coordinate 816,338 of NZ_LMEV01000017.1, read as the reverse complement.
GGCGTGCCGCTGGAGCCAGGCGCGCAGCGCTTCTGTGCCCCGGTTGCGCAAGCCAAGGTGCCGGCATGAAGGCCAAGGTCACCATCCGTGAAGTGGCGAAGGCCGCCGGCGTGGCCATCGGCACTGCGTCGCGCGCGCTGAACCGCACGGGCCGCGTCAGCGAACAGGCCATCGCCGCGGTCACCAAGGCGGCACGCGACCTCGGCTACACCCCCGACGCGGTGGCGCAGAGCATGCGCACCCGCTCCACGGGCGTGGTCGGGCTGCTGGTGTCGGACCTGGCCAATCCGCTGTATGCGCGGATCATCACGGCGGTCGAATCGCGGCTGCTGACGGCCGGCTATGCGCTGCTGGTGGCCAGCACGCACAACGACGGCCAGCGGGAGAAGACGCTGGTCGACCTGTTCCGGCGCCGGCGCGTCGACGGACTCATCCTCGGCCCCTGCCAAGAGGAAACCCCGGCGTACCTCGACCAGCTGGCGGCGCACGGTCCGGTGATCGCGCTGGACCGCGACTTCCAGGGCGACAACGCGGGCGTGCACGTCGACCACTGCCACGGCGCCCTTCAAGCCACGCGCTACCTGCTGAACCTGGGCCACACGCGCATCGCGCTGCTGACGCCCGGCAGTGTGCTGCGCCCGGGGCGCGAGCGCATCGTGGGCTACCGCGATGCCTTTGCGGAGCGGGGCCTGCAGCCCGACCCCAAGCTCATCCGCGCGGAGAAATCGGCGATGGACTTCGCCTTCAGCGAGGCGCTCTCGCTGCTGGGCTCGCCCGCGGCGCCCACGGCCTTCCTGTGCCTGGGCACCCGCATCCTGTCGGGCGTGCTGCAGGCGCTGCGCCACTCGGGCCGCCTGGCGCCCGATGACGTCAGCGTCATCAGCATTGGCGATACGGACCTGTCTCAGCTCTTCAGTCCGGCGATCACGTCGCTGACCTGGGACCTGGAAGCGGTGGGCACCGCCGTGGCCGAGTTGCTGCTGCGGCGGCTGGACCGCACGGTACCGCTCGAGCAGGAGCGCATCCTGCTGACCACGCAGATGGTGCTGCGCGAATCCTGCGGCCCGGTCGCCAAGGCTGCCACCGGCGTCGTCGCCGCGCGCAAGACAACGAGAACCGCCCCATGACGCAGCGCCTGAAGGACAAGGTGGTCCTCGTGGTCGGCGCCGGCTCCATCGGCGGCGACATCAGCAACGGCGCCGCCTGCGCCGTCACCTTCGCCCGCGAGGGCGCCAAAGTGCTCTGTGCGGACCGGTCGCCGGAAGCTGCTGCGGCGTCGGTGCAGCGCATCCATGACATCGGCGGCATCGCCGAAGCCTTCGAGGCCGATGTGCGCAGCAGCGAGCAGATCGGGCAGATGGTGGCGCACTGCATCGCGCGCTTCGGGCGCATCGACGTGCTGCACCACAACGTCGGCATCGAGGAGTTCGGCGAGCTGATCGAGGTCACCGAGGAATCCTGGGACCGCGTGCACGCCATCAACCTCAAGGGCCCCATGCTCACGGCGCGCGAGGTGGTGCCGCACATGATCCGCCAGGGCGGCGGCTCCATCATCAACATCTCCTCCATTGCCAGCCGCAAGTGGAGCCCGATGCAGTTCCTGTCGTACAGCACCTCCAAGGCAGCGCTCAATCACATGACGCGCGTCGTGGCGCGCCAGTATGCGCGGCATCAGGTGCGCTGCAACGTGATCGTGCCGGGCCTGATCGACACCCCGCATGCCGCCGCCCTCTTCAAGGACGAGAAGCAGGCGCAGGCGGGCCGCGAGATGCGCAATGCGCGCTGCCCCATGGGCCGCCAGGGCACGGCGTGGGACGTGGCCCATGCGGCGCTGTTCCTCGCCTCCGATGAATCGAGTTACGTGACGGGCCTGGAGCTGGTGGTCGACGGCGGCCTGTCTCTGTAGGTCGGTATCCGAACCATTCCAAAGAAGGAGACAACACCATGCGCAAACTGTGGATTGCAGCGCTCGCGGGCCTTGCGTTCGCCGCCCATGCCGAAACGCCCGCGGACTATCCGACGCGGCCGATCCGCTTTGTCCTGATCTCGGCCGCGGGCAGCGGCGGCGACGCACTCGGCCGGCTGCTGGCCGACAAGATGGCGCCGCTCGTCAAGGGCGTCTTCGTGATGGACAACAAGCCGGGCGCCAGCGGCGCCATTGCCACCGACTTCGTCGCCAAGGCACCGGCCGACGGCTACACGATCGGCATCGGCGGCGCGACCACGCACGTGCTGCTGCCCGCGAGCAATCCCAAGCTCTCGTACGACTCGGTCAAGGACTTCGCGCCCATCGGGCAGGTCGGCACCGCCTCGATCCTGCTCATCGCGACCAACGACTTCCCGGCGAACAACGCCAAGGAGCTCATCGCGCTGGCCAAAAAGTCGCCCGGCAGCGTGCAGTACGCCAGCTGGGGCATCGCTTCGACCGGCCATTTCTGCGGGGAGTTGTTCAACCTGCGCACGCAGGCGCAGATGAGCCACATCCCCTACAAGTCGGTGGTGCAGATCCAGACCGACATGCTGGGCGGCCACGTCAAGCTGGCCTACGTGGACATGGCGTCGGGCTCGCCGATGGTCAAGTCCGGCAAGGTCAAGGCGATCACCGCCTGCACCTCGCGCTCGCCCAGCCTGCCCGAGGTGTCGAGCTACGACGACGAGGGCATCGATTTCGCGGGCAAGCGCATGGGCGCGCTGCGCTGGGCGCTGTACGCACCGGCCGGCACGCCCAAGCCGATCGTCGGCAAGCTCTCCGCCGCGCTCAAGCAGGTGCTCGAGATGCCCGATGTGAAGGCCCGCCTGCTGGACCTGGGCATCACCGCCGCTTTCGTCGGCGGCGACGAGCTGCGCACCATGACCGCTGCGGACATCGAAGGCTGGAAGCAGATCGCCAAGGCCGCGAACATCAGCAATGAGTGACGCTGCCCTCCTCCCCCTGCTGCAGGGCCGCGTGGCCCTGATCACCGGTGCGTCGCGCGCGCGCGGCATCGGCCTGGCGACGGCACGGCTGTTCGCCCTGCACGGCGCCCGGGTGGCGCTGCTCGACCTGGACGAAGACGAGGCACAGGCCGCCGCCCGATCGATCGGCCCCGCGCACCTCGGCATCGGCTGCGATGTGCGTGATGCCGGCGCCTGCGCATCGGCCGTGGCGCGCGCCCTGCAATGGGCCGGCCGCATCGATGTGCTGGTGAACAACGCCGCCATCACACAAAAGCGCGGCGTGCTGGAAGTGAGCGCCGAGGACTTCGAACAGGTCGTGTCGATCGCCCTGCGCGGCACGCTCCAGATGTCGCAGTGCGTGATCCCCACCATGGTCGCGCAGCGCAGCGGCTCGATCATCTGCATCTCGTCGATGTCCGCGCAGCAAGGCGGCGGCGTGTTCGGCGGCAGCCACTACTGCGCTGCCAAGGCCGGCGTGCTGGGCTTCATGCGCGCCATCGCCAAAGAGTTGGGGCCGCAGGGCGTGCGCGCCAACGCCGTCACGCCCGGTTTGATCATGACGGACTTCTCGCGCGGCGCGAACTCCGACGACAACAAGCAAGCGCTCGGCAAGACGTTTCCGTTGGCCCGCGTCGGCCAGCCCGAAGACATTGCGGGCGCGTGCCTTTACCTGGCGTCCGACCTGTCGTCTTTCATGACGGGGGCCACGCTCGACGTCAACGGCGGCGCGTACATGCGCTGAGCGCACCACCGAAGCACCAAGGAGTCCATTCAATGAGCATGCTGTTCGGCGGCGCACGCCAGATCGGCTACGTCGTCCACGACATCGAGAAGGCCATGGCCCACTGGGCCCGCACATTGGGCGTGGGGCCGTGGTTCTACAAGGAAGAAGTCGGCACGACCGAGTTCAATTACTACGGCAAGCCCTCGCGCCTGCCCAGGCTTTCCATTGCGCTGGCCAACTCTGGTGACCTGCAGATCGAACTGATCCAGCAGCGTGACGACGCGCCCTCGCTCTACCTCGATTCGCTGCGCCGCGGCGGCGAAGGCGCTCAGCACCTGGCCTACTGGACCGACGAGGGCTTCGACACGGCCGTGCAGCACCTGCTGTCGATGGGCTATGTCGAGGGCCACAGCGGCCGCATGGGGATGCGCGGGCGCTTCGCCTACTTCGTCCATCCCGACCTGCCCAGTGGCATGTTCGAGATCTCCGAGATGGCCGGCGGCAAGGGCGAGTACTTCCGCGAGATCAGGCGCGCAGCCGAGGGATGGGACGGCCAGGATCCGATCCGCCGCGTGGGCGCAACCGTCACCGCGCCCACACCATGACGGCCATGGCGCACCCCGTTCGGCAACCAGCAGGAGACCCCATGGACACAGCAACGCTTCAGGCGGCACGAATCAAGACGGTGCGCGATCACATGGCGCTCGAATGCACGCAGGAGTGGGATGCAGTGATCGATACGTTCCAGCATCCGCGCTACGAGATGCACGGAAGCGGCGTGGTGTTCGACGGCGAAGAAGAAGTGCGTGGCTATTTCAGGAGCTCACGCACGCCGTTTCCCGACCTGGCCAACGAGATCATCGCCATCGCCGCCGACCAGGACACTGTGCTGGTCGAGTTCTGGCTCAGCGGAACGCACCTGGGCCCTCTGCATGCCAATGGCAAAGTGTTCGACGCGACCGGCCGGAAATTCCGCATCCGCATGGCGGCGAGCTTCGAGTTCGCACCGGGCGCTGACAAGATCGTGTGCGAGCGACCGTTCTCGGCCCCCGATGCGAAGCTGCGAGCGCTCGGCCTGAGCTGAAACCCACGCGTTGGACCAGACCTGCGCCTGCAAGCAGATGCAGGCCAAGGCCCCCGCCATCGACGACCCGGGCTTTGGCCGCCAAGCGGCGTCAGCCGCATAGCCAGCATCCGGCGAATCCGGCAGCCCCGTCACACGGGCGCGACGCATCTCGATGCTTGCCGGCGAAGATCAACAACTGATCCTCGCGGAACAGGCCCAGCTCACATGGTGGCTGGAGGAGCGCAATCATGGGGATGAGCCTGGCGATCGAAGTTGGCCATGGGCAGCTGTCGGGCCGCCTGCCTCCTATGATGCATCGACGGGCCTCTCCTGCGAGGCCTATCGCCGCGCACCGTCAAGCTTGCCGCCACGTGAGGCGCCCAGTGGAGACCGCGTTCGGGCCGGACAGGCTGTTGACAATCGAGGACGCGTAGGCGGTCGCAGCGGCAGTGAACCCGATAGCCACGCGGTTACCGCCTGCCGTGCCGATCTCGACAAGGTTCCTTCCCGTCCCCTCCCCCTTGTCTCGGGCGACCGAACGTCATGAAGATCGTGCCCTCGGCCGGGTTGCACCAGCCTTTCGTCATGTCGACCCGAACAGTATCGCCAGCGCGTGTCGTGGCCACCGAGGTGAAACCGCTACACGCGTCGCAACGGCCGAGGTCGACCCGTCGGCCACAAATGGCAATTCGACGCTTCCGCGCATCCCGCCGCTGGCAGGCTGGCAGTTCGACCATCCGAAGTGCGGCTGCGCGTCGCGTAGCTCATTCTCTGGTCACCCGGGCCTGCGCTGCCCTTGTGCAGAAAATGTCGTTGGAGGCAGCGCCTCCCACGCTCGCCATCGACCTTCTGAGACAACACGGTTCCCCCTCGTCCGACATGGACGGGCTTCACCGCTTCGGAAAATCCTCTCCAAAACCCCCAGGAGGTCGAGATGAAAAATCGTGGTCGGCATTCACCTCGCTCGCCCAACGGCGAATTGATCGTTCTTGTTGCCATCGCCGTTTTGATTGGCACCATTGCACTCCTGCGCCTTGCGATCGAGCGCGAACGTGCGGCCGGACCTGCGCAGGTCGAGCTGTCCGCCTGGCCCGTGAGCGCCGATACCGTGAGTACAAACCTTGCACCGCGGGCTTCATCCGGTTCCGGCTGGAGGAAGGAATAGCGCGCTGCGCAGCAGCCACCTCGGCATGCGCGGGTTGGCGAGTTGCGTGGCCGCGGCTGTCAAGCGACGTCCGAAGCTGCCTTCCAAGGGGGACGTTTGTCGTGTCGCCTGACCCAAGCGGGCAATCAGCGACATGGGCTTCATGCCAGTGGTGTCACCCCTCGAGTTCCTCGCTGCCTACAGCGATGACTTGTGGATCTCGAGTCCGGCGTGCCAGAAATGGACGGCCATCTCTTGAACGACTGGCCGCGCAAGCGGCGCGGTGCCCGCGGTCCGAGGGGCTTGGCCATGTCGAGCCAAGACTGACGCGCGGACCTTTGCTGTGTGCGAAGCGGGTTCGACGCTCGCGCTTCGAAGTCGGCTGCCGAGGTCGATCTCAAGGCAGTGATCGGCCCTTGCGGCGACCCTGCGAGTTGAACCCTGCAGCATCGCGCTGAAGGCGCGGGAATCGCTAAGATGGCATGATGTCCGCGCCAGCCAGCCACGTGATCCAGCAGCTTCGTGCCGATGACGGGCCGCTGATGAATGTGTTGCTGGCCGTTTTCGGCGAAGCCTTCGACGACGCGGAAACCTACGGTGCCAGCCGTCCCCGGCCAGCCTACCTTCGGCAATTGCTCGACAGCGACCATTTCATTGCATTGGTCGCCCGAGAGGGGACACAAGTCATCGCAGGCCTCGCGGCCTACGAGCTGAAGAAGTTCGAGCAGGAGCGCAGCGAGATCTACATCTATGACCTGGCCGTCGCAGCCGCGCACAGGCGCAAAGGGGTTGCGACGGCGTTGATCCGCGAGCTCCAGCACATCGGTGCCAGGCGCGGGGCCTGGGTGATTTTCGTCCAGGCGGACCCTCCCGACGAGCCGGCGGTCGCCTTGTACGCAAAGCTCGGCGCGCGCGAGGACGTGCTGCATTTCGATATCCCGGTGCGGCCAACACCGAGGACTTGATTCATCAGGTCTGTCTCGGCACGCGTCGGCGGCTGCGATCGGCGACTGCGTTTCAGCCAACCTCCGAACGGACTGGGCGCATGGACGAGTCACGTCCCACAGGTTCTCGGTTCGCCTGTGACTCAAGAACTCAAGAACTCAAGGGATGCGACACGCGCAATGCGCTCCTTGCCAGAACCGGTGTCCTGGCCGGACCTCCGGATGCTTGGTGCCGTCGGCCAATTTGGGCGCGCGCTGATCAAGAGCACCCCATGGCGGAACAGAAGTGGGGGCCGCAAGCTTGCCGGGTTTGCGGGCAGGTCCCCAGCACGATTGCCACTTGACTTAGAGTGCGCTCTAGCTGGCCCAATCCCAACTCCATTCATTTTTTCACCGGAGCTGGACCATGCAAACGAACAAGGTGCTCATGCAAAAGATCTTTTCGCAACTCGCGATCGGCAACGGCCGGCCACTCGTGGACGCGATGGCCGAGGATTTCTGCTGGACCTTCAAAAGTGGCGGTCCTTGGCGCGGCAGCTACTGTGGCAAACGGGCGGTCCTCGAGGATTTGCTTGGGCCGCTCATGGCGCAGTTCGCCGACCGCTACACCAACACCGCCCAGCGCTTCGTCGCCGAAGGCGACCACGTGGTGATCGAATGCCAAGGCAAGGTCACGACGAAGGCTGGGCAGCCGTATCACAACCAGTATTGCTATGTCTGCCGTCTCGAAGACAGCAAGCTCAAGGAGTTGACCGAGTACATGGACACCGCGCTGGCCGAATCGGTGCTGGTGCCGCCCATGAGACCGGGCGTATGAACGAGGGTGGCTTGAGCATTGGCGATCTGGCCGCACGCACTGGCCGCAGCGTGCACACGATCCGCTGGTACGAGTCGCAGGGGCTCATCCCCGGGGTCGCGCGCGATGCGGGCGGCCGCCGCGTTTACCACGCCACCCACGTGAGCTGGCTGGAGCTCATCGACAGGCTGCGCACCACCGGCATGTCGGTCGCGCAGATGCGCGAGTACACCGCGCTGGTGCGTCAGGGCCGCAGCAGCCTCCGGCAGAGGAAGGAACTGCTGGAAGCCCACCGAGCGCGAGCAGAGGCCACCATCGCACAGTGGCGGCAGTCGCTCGAATTGATCGACGGCAAGATCGCTTTCTACGACGAGTGGCTGGCCACCGGTCAGCCGCCGCCACTGCCGACACCGTACAGCGGTACTTCCATTCCACCAGCGGCAACGTCGCGAGGCCGTCATGCCGAGAACTCCTGACGCACCTGCGTCTCCATCGCGAGCAGCGCTGTGGTGAAGCCCGACGATCATGCGGTGGGCTTGGCGAGAAGTCGCGGCGAGTCTTCGCGACGCCTTGGGCTGCTGTCCGGCGCAGATTGAACGGAGGCCATCGTGAAGTCCATCACGGTCCAGATACAGCCAGAGAAATCACCCGGTATCGACCTCGCCCGACTCACTGAGCTGTTCACCGCGTTGGCGGGTCGTGCAGAACTGGTGCAACACCATGCCTTCGACAGCGGCACAGACGGCGGCGCCGACTTCAACTTCACTTTCGGAACGCGGAATGCGGGCGAGCTGTGGCGCGCGATCGTTGACCTCATCTACCAGGCCCCAGAGCACAAGACGCATATGGCCTCTGCATCGATGGCCATGTGCTCCGGCGAGTCCGGGTGGTACGCGTATATCCAGCTATTCCACCGGGACCCCTCGGTGCCTGTGGTGTCGGCGCCAGGCATCTGAACGCTCGGATGAGAGTTCGCGTCTGGCGCCAAGACGCAGCTTGCATGCTGGCACGGGCTGGAGGCAAGGCGAAACTTCGGGAAAAATGGGGCCTGATCTACCGAAGCGAGAAGTCGCCAAAAAAGCTCGGCACTCGATTGGCAATGAGAGCCTTGGGCTATTCCGGTCATGCAACATTGACCGAATGAGTTCGCGAGGCGCTGCCTGAGCCAGAAAAGCTACGGTTGGGAGGACGGGGCGTGAATCCAATCGGACCGCTGGCCGTTCACGTCAAGCAGCGACTGCGATCGTGCTCTGATGACTACCCGATTGCGTCAGGGCGGGTCTTAGCCCAGACGGCTACAGTCGTCAGCGGCCAGTGACGAGTTCCGATCACGCGCTCTTCTTGCGAAGCTGATTCAGCACCTGGAAGGGGCGGTCGGCGCACGCCAGTTCTTCAGGGCGGTTCCGGACGCGTTCGATGGCCACCAGAAGCTGCGCCTTGTTCTGCGCCAGTCGCTCCTGCAACTGCTCGATCTCGACGACCTTGCGCTTGCCATCGTGGCTTGCATGCGCAAGCTGCCGATCATTCTGAATGCCACGGTAGGAACCGGCAAGCCATCGAAAGAAGGCGGCAACTTCCCAGGGCGATGCGAAGGCTGACATCGCGCCACCAGGCGGCCAGTTGGCCTGATCCCTCATGGTCTGCGGGCGACCCAGCCCTTGAAGGTGAACGCGCAATAGAAAAGTTCGATATCAGTGAATCCGGCCTCGCGAAGCAGATCGGCATCCTGCTGGGGTGAAAGTACGGGTAGCCGCTCCTTGATCGCTGCGATGCTGCCTTCGGCCTGTGCCATAGGCACGCCGGAAGCAGCCGCGAACGCTGCATTGCGCGCGAGCCATCGGTCCCTGACAGGATCCTCGCTGGGAAAGCTGTGGTGCGCAACGACAAGGGGGCACCCGGGCTTGAGCCGCAAGTGGATTTCCTTCAAGGTTCCGAGGCGTTCGGCCGAGGGCAGAAAGTGAAGCGTGAGAAGACAGGTCGCGCCATCGAAAGGCCCGATGGGCGCACTGTCGATATAGCCTTCGTGCAGCCGCACAACAGGCGTCATAGGTCCGAGGGTCGTGCGGGCCAGGTCGAGCATCTCGGCAGAAGGGTCCACGCCGTCGAAGTGCCAAGCGGACTGCATCTCGGCCAAGGCCTTCAACTCGAGCCCGCCGCCGGCGCCGAGCACCAGGATGCGTGCGTCGGCAGGCGCGCGTTCAGCCAGCAGCACACCCGCCATCCTGTGCAAGTCCCGAAGGCCGGGCACTATCCTCGCGGTCCTCTCTGCATAGCTCGATACGGCCGCCGGGTCGAAAAACGGGGTCATCAGATGCCGCCTTCGACCTGCTGGCGCGCGCTCGCCGCGAGCTCGCCGGCAGGCACGCCATCCTGGCCGAGAAATTCATGCGAATGGCTGGCAAAGCGGTTGCGCCGCTCGCCCGCGTCGATCACCAGCACAGACCTGCGCGCTCGTACCAGTTGCAAGTTGGCGGCCATTCCTGCATAGCGCCCGTGGATGACGATGACGTCGTGGTGCATGCTCAGATCCTTTTGCGTCGTGCAGCCGCATGCCGGCGCGCCAAGTCCGCGGCCAGATCAGCGAAGGTGATCTCCGAGAACCGCTTGCGCAGCAGCTCCTCAGCCTCGGCAAACGTGCCTTCGGGCGCGGCGTTCACCGCCTGCTCGACCAGGCACTTTGGTGTCTCGTTGTGGTTGCCGATGGCAAACATGGCCGGCTCGCACCAGCGCCTGGTGCAATTGGCGAGAGTGATGGAGCCAAGGTCGGCATCGATGCGCCATCCACCCATGTGACTTCGATCCGAAGTCACGATGGCCGCTTCGCGCAGGCACCCCATGGTGCGCCGGACGACGACGGGGTGGTGCCCAAGCGTTGGGCCAAGGTGTCAGAAGTGACGGGACCATGCTGCTCGGCCATAGCAGCAGCACATGTAGGACGGAAGACAGGCGGCCATCTCGTTTCATGTAACTAATGATGTTTCATTTGAAGTCTTGCGTCAAGAAAGATTTGACCTGCGGCTCCCGTCGAGTCTTGTCGACTGACATTCAAGACAGTGGCGACGCCTGCCTCGCACCGTCTTGGCCCGGCTGAAGCGTTGCTCGATGAGCTTTCTCCGATGTGGGTACCTGTTGCGTTTTGCGTCGATTCATAAGACAAGCCGTGTGAGTTAAGAACTGCTGCGAAGTGCGAAACCTCGCAGCGCCCGAGCGTCCGGATTTTTCGCCGCCAACGCATGCTCGAACTGATCTGCGGATGCGTGTGTATCTAGGCCGCCGGAACTCGCATTGCGTTTCATTGGCGAGCGCTTTGGTGTCTCCCGCGCAGCACTTTCCGCGTTGACGGTGACAGCGAAGAAATCCTTGCCCGCAACGCATTCGCGTAATTCTTCATGTCCCCCGAGCCCGCAGACACAGTGGCATACAGGCATCTGTCGTTCGCTTGGAGGCGCGCCCTATAAACGCGGCCGTGCTTTGCCCTCACCACGCTCGTCACGAGTTGCAAAGGGCGATCACTCGTCTATGCCCCCACTTCAACCGCAGGAAAATCAAAATGAAAACCCTGATCCGCCGCTTTACCCGCACCATTGCCGCCGTCGGCCTCATGGCACTGGCCGGCGCCTTCGCCACGCTCAGTGCTTCGGCACAGACCGCGAGCACTGCGCAGCGAACCAAACCCACAGTGGTGCTCGTGCATGGCGCCTTTGCTGAATCGTCGAGCTGGGACGACGTCATCCGCAAGCTTGAGGCGCAGCACTATCCAGTGATCGCTGCCGCAAATCCGTTGCGCGGCGTCAAGTCCGACGCGGCCTACGTTGCGGGCGTCGTCGATGCGGTAAAGGGACCTGTGGTTCTGGTGGGCCACTCGTACGGCGGCTCTGTGATCTCCAGCGCCGCCACCGGCAAGAACAACGTGAAGGCGCTTGTCTTCGTCGCCGCGTTCGCACCCGAAGCCGGTGAGTCGGCCGCCGATCTCGCCGGGAAGTTTCCCGGCAGCACGCTCGGGCCCGCGCTGGCACCACCGGTTGCGCTCGCCGATGGCGGCAAGGATCTGTATATCCTGAAGAACAGGTTCCACGATCAATTCGCGGCTGACGTGCCAGCCGCCGCTGCGCGCCTGATGGCCGCGACGCAGCGTCCCATCGCCGAGTCGGCGCTCGGCGAGCCGGCCGGCGAACCCGCATGGAAGACGGTGCCCTCTTGGTTCATCTACGGCGACGGCGACAAGAACATTCCGCCGGCGGCGCAGGCCTTCATGGCCCAGCGCGCCAAGTCAGTGAAGACGGTGGTCGTCAAGGGCGCATCGCACGTGGTGATGACGTCGAAACCCGACGTGGTCGCCAAGCTCATCGTTGAAGCCGCGAGCCGATAGGCGCACTCCTGCGGCGGCTCGTCGACACGCAGGTCGACAAAACAGCATGTCGATGGGCCGTTCACCGCACCCAATGCTTGGACATACGAAATGTATTGTCGAAAAAACGGCGGTAGACACACAGCGATACGAAGCATCGGCCGAATGCTGATCCTGCGGGGCAACATTTGCACCTGCCAGTCCTTCCACTCACACCTGCCCCTTCGGAGATTCCAATGACATCGTCCTTCCAACTTCCCCGTAGAACCTTCCTCACTGCGACGGCGCTCAGCGCTGCGGCTGCCCAACTCGCAGCGGTCACGCCGGTCTTCGCCCAGACCTCCGGTGCGCTCAAACGCCTCGAACCGCTCAAGAGCATTGATGCCGGAACTCTCAACATCGGCTACTACGAGGCTGGTCCGGCCAACGGCGCGCCGGTGATTCTCTTGCACGGCTGGCCGTACGACATTCACATGTTCGTCGACGTGGCGCCTGCGCTTGCAGCGGCGGGCTTGCGCGTCATCGTGCCGTATCTGCGCGGCTACGGAACCACGCGGTTCCTCTCGGCCGACACGCCACGCAACGGGCAGCAGTCCGTGGTTGCCGTCGACATCATCGCGCTCATGGATGCGCTCAAGATCCAGAACGCCACCGTGGCGGGTTGCGACTGGGGTGCGCGCACAGCCTGCATCATGGCCGCGCTTTGGCCAGAGCGGGTCAAGGCGCTGGTCTCGGTCAGCGGCTACCTGATCGGTAGCCAGGAGGCCGGCAAGACGCCTCTGCCACCGCAGGCCGAACTGCAATGGTGGTACCAGTTCTACTTCGCGACCGAGCGCGGCCGCGCGGGCTACGAGAAGAATCGCCACGATTTCGCCAAGCTCATCTGGCAACTTGCGTCGCCGAAGTGGAACTTCGATGCGACCACGTTCGATCGCAGCGCCGTGGCATTCGAGAACCCCGACCACGTTGCCATCACGATCCACAACTACCGCTGGCGCCTTGGCCTTGCCGAAGGAGAAGCCAAGTATCAGGCGCTCGAGAGCCGACTCTCCAAAGCTCCTGTGATCGGCGTGCCGACCATCACGCTGGAGGGCGACGCCAACGGCGCGCCGCATCCGGAACCCGGTGCGTATGCGAAAAAATTCTCCGGCCGCTACGAGCACCGGCTGGTCAGCGGCGGCATCGGCCACAACCTGCCGCAGGAAGCACCCGAGGCCTTTGCGAAGGCCGTGATTGACGTTGCACGCGGGTAAAGCGCCGTTCGGTTGGCAAACAACCTTCTCAAAACACAGGAAACGACCATGTGGAGCCTCCATCAGGCGTACATCGACGGCGCCTTCGTGTCCGTGCAGGGCAGCGAGCGGCTCGACGTCGCCAATCCCGCGACCGAGCGAGTCATCGGCACGGTCACGCTCGCGAATCGCGAAGATGCGAAGCGTGCGATCGACGCCGCGAACCGGGCCCAGCCCGCCATGGCGGCCAGCACACGGGCGCAGCGGATTGAGATGCTCGGGCGCCTGGAAGCCGCCGTGCTCGCGCGCACCGACCAGATCCGCGACGCCACCATCGAGGAGTACGGCGGCCCGCTGTCGCGTTCGCAATGGGTCAGCAACTACGCCTCGCAATGCTTCGCCAGCACGGCGCTGATGCTGAAAGACTACGCCTTCGAACGTCGCATGGGCGAAGCCACGGTGATGATGGAGCCGGTCGGCGTTGCTGGTCTCATTGCGCCCTGGAACAGCGCCGCGGGCAGCATCTGCAGCAAGCTGGCTTCGGCCATTGCCGCGGGCTGCGCATCGGTCGTCAAGCCCAGCGAGCTGGGACCACTGCAAGCACAGGTGGTGACCGAAGCGCTGCACGATGCGGGCCTGCCGGCCGGCGCTGTCAACGTGCTGCTGGGGCGCGGCATCGACGTGGGCGATGAAATCTCCACGAGTCCGGGCATTGCGAAGATCTCGTTCACCGGCTCCACGCAGACCGGCAAGCTCATCGCACGCGCGGGCCTGGAGACGATGAAACGCGTGAGCCTTGCGCTCTCGGGCAAGTCGGCCACCGTGGTGCTGGACGACGCCGACCTGGCCACCGTGCTGCCCATGGCACTGAACGCCGCCTTCATGAACAACGGCCAAGCCTGTGTGGCCGGCACGCGCCTGCTCATCCCGGCCTCGCGCATGCAAGAGGCCATCGGCCACCTGCGAGCCGCCGCGGCCGCCATGCGCGTAGGCGATCCGCGCGATGCCGCCACCGCGGTCGGACCACTTGCGAGCCGGGCGCAGTTCGAGCGCGTGCAGCGCTTCATCCGCCGCGGGCTGGCCCAGGGCGCCACGCTCGTGGCCGGCGGCGAGGGCCGGCCCAAGGGCTTCGACAAGGGCTGGTTCGTGCGGCCGACTGTGTTCGCCGACGTACACAACGACATGGACATTGCGCGCGAGGAGATCTTCGGCCCCGTGCTCTCGGTGATCGGCTATGGCGACGAGGACGAAGCCGTCGCCATTGCGAACGACTCGCCGTATGGCTTGCAGGCGTACGTGTTCTCCTCGCAGCCGCAGCGCGCACTGCGCGTGGCCTCCAGGCTGCTGGTGGGCTCGGTGCTGGTGAACCGCATCGCGCCAGAGCTGATTGCGCCTTTCGGCGGCTTCAAGCAGTCGGGCATCGGCAGGGAGTTCGGCCTCTTCGGCATGGAAGCGTTCCTGGAGCCCAAGACCATTGCCTTGTGAACAGCCTCGCGCAGGCGGACCCACGTGCGGCGTGAGCAAGATCGCTTCCAAACGGCGCCAACCCTTCTTTCGAACCTCAATGTGAATAAGGAATGGCACTGAAAGCAGTTGCGATGAACCAAACCGGCGATGTCGGCGTGTTGGCTCATGTGGATCAGCCGGACCCACTACCCGCCCCAGGGATGGTCCCGGTGCACATCGCTTTTGCCGGCGTCAACTTCATGGACATCGGTGCGTCAGGGCATGGCATAGACAGAAATGCCCAATCTGAAGATCCTGGGCGTTGAGGGCGCAGGCCGCATGCAGGCCGTGGGCGAAGGTGTTGACGGCGTCGCGGTCGGTCAACGTGTGGCCTGCGTCTAAGCACCCGGCAGCGACGCGCGGAAGATCGCCATCCCGGTTGATCCGCTGGTGTCCGTCCCCGACGGTATCGACGAAAAGATCGCTGCCTCGGTGATGAGGCAGGGGCTGACTGCCAGCCATTTCGCCACCAATTTTTACCCGGTCCAGCCGGGTGATCGCTTTTGTCCACGCAGCCACGTCAGCGAAGACCTGAAGAGAATCGACGTCTGCACGCTGATCCTGCACGCAGACGACGGCCAGATCGTACCCCTCGCCGACTCCGCATTGCTATCGGCCAAACTCGTGAAAGACGCCCTCCTGCAAGTCTACAAAAGCGCGCCCCACGGCATGTGCACGACCCACAAGGGCGAAGTCGACGCCGATTTGCCGGCATTCGCGAAGGCCTGGAGGGCGACATCTACAAAACGTTATCTCAGCAATGCAGGCCCGACCGGCGACAGCATCCCGATCCGGGCTGGCGCGGGTCGCGAAGCTCACGGCAAACATTGCAGCATCGCTGAACACTGTGGGTAAAGAAAAGGGAAAGGGGCGTCCAATCCATGGACGCCCAGTCAACTTACACGCCGACGGCGACTTCAGCCGAACGTGAAGGCGTACGCCTGAGCCCCACCGTCCAGAAACTCGATCTCGAACAGCCGCTCCTTCTCGCCCTTCGTCTGGCGAACGAGCTGGTAGAGCTTTTGCGCCTCGATCGTCCCGTAGCCCTCTGCATCGGTGTCGGTGCCGTGGTCCGCGAGAGGCGCCTTGCCGTCGATGAGCACACGAAAGCGCACCGGCTTGCCATCGGTCATCGGCCCGAGCACCAGGTGCAGGTCGCGCGCCTGGAAGCGGTAGGCGATGCGGCCGTTAGGCCGGTTGGACACGGCGCGCTCGGGCTCCACCGTCCATTCGCCGGCGAGCGCCCACTGGTTCGTGCGCAGCATCACGGGGCTTTGGTAGACATGCGCACGGCCGTTCACCAGACCGCCGGGCGATGCGAAGCCTTGTGCCCGCTCTGCGCCCACATAGGTCTCGCCCGACATCGCGAGCTTGTTGCCCGGCGCAGCCTGGGTGCCCTCGCCCTTCGGTGCAACCACGCCATCCGGCAGGTTGCGCTGTCCGGCTTCGGCCAGCAACTGCTGGAGGATCTGCTCGACCTTGTCGTATTGGTTCTCGCCGAACTGGTGATAGCGGATGCGGCCTTCTGCATCGATGAAATAGAACGCGGGCCAGGCCTGGTTGTCGAAGCCGCGCCAGATCTTGAAGTCGTTGTCCAGCGCCACCGGGAAATCGATGCCGAGGTCCTTCGTCGCCTTGCGCACGTTGGCCGAACGCTTCTCGAACGCGAATTCGGGCGAGTGCACGCCAAGGACGACGAGGCCCGCGTCCTTGTACTTCTCGGTCCAGGCGCGAACGTAGGGCAGCGTGCGCAGGCAGTTGATGCAAGAGTAGGTCCAGAAGTCGACCAGCACGACCTTGCCGCGCAGAGCCTCGGGGGTCAGCGGCGGCGAGTTGATCCATTCGGTCGCGCCGGCGAGCGAGGGGAACTGGCCTTCGATGCCGAGCCTGCGCACGGGCGTCGGTTCGGGGAGCACGGCAGCCGTTTTGACGAAGCCGGTGTCTTGCTGCTGCGAGGGCGATTCGACCAGTGGTCTGGATGGTGGTTGCGGCTTGGACATGTCGATCTGCTCCACGAGTGCTTGTTCGAGTGCCGAGGTGGTGCCCACCGAGAGCTGGCTGAGCACGCCGGTGTCCAGCCCCAACGCAATGGCGCCCACGCCCACCAGAACGGCCACGCCCGCTCCGCGGCGCACCCATTCGCTCGTGTGCAGCGACCGCTTCATGACCGCGAACACGCGCCCGCCGAGCAGCAGCGCCGCCGCCAGCGAGGTGCATGCACCGGCCGCATAAGCCAGCAGCAGCACCGAGGTGCCGACGCTCGCGCCGTTGAGCGCCGCGCCCGTCAGGATGAGCCCCAGGATCGGTCCCGCGCACGGCGCCCATAGCAGGCCCGTGCCGACGCCCAGCAGCAGCGGCGAGAACACCGAAGCCTTTGCGTTTTGGTCCTCGGGTTGCGCTTCGGCCAGGCGGATGCCCAGCGCCACCAGGGGCCGGCTCATGCGGTCGGCCAGGCTCGGGAACAGCAGCGTCACGCCGAACAGCGCGAGCATCGCGATCGCGGCATGGCGCCCGTACTCGTTGACCGTGACCACCCAGCCGCCGCCCACTGCTGCCAGCGTGGCGATGGCGGCGAAGGCCACCGCCATGCCCAGCAACATCGGCAGGCCGTGCGAGCCGAACGGACGGTCGACCCGCGCGAACACGAAGGGCAGCACCGGCAGGATGCAGGGGCTCAGGATGGTGAGCACTCCGCCGAGGTAGGCAATCAGAAGGAGCAGCATGGTTCGGGTCTCGTCTGTGGTGGTCGAAGCGCACGGTCGGGGCGTGCGGGGGCTTCACGGTCTCGACGTACGAGCCGCGGGTTGCAGGAAGCAGATGGAATGGAAACGGCTGCGGCGTGCGCGGCCCGCTTTCCTCTAGGTGATTCGCGTGGGCATGGTCAGGCGTGCCTCCAGTCCGCCTTCGGAGCGGTTCTGCAGCTTGAGCTCGGCGCCCATCGCCATCGCCAGCTGGTGCGCGATGGCCAGGCCGAGGCCGGTGCCGCCGGTGCTGCGGTTGCGCGAGCTCTCGACGCGGTAGAAGGGCTTGAGCACCGCGTCCAGTTCGTCGGGCGGAATGCCGGGGCCGTTGTCGACGACGGCGATGGCCAACTGCCCCTCGCCGGCCTGCACGCGCACGCGCACATCGCTGCCGAAGATCAGCGCGTTGTCGATCAGGTTCATGACGATGCGGCGCATCGCGTTCGGGCGGCCCACGATCGGCGCGCCCGCCTTGCCTTCCAGGTGCACCGTCTTGCCGGCATCCTCGTAGTCGGCCTGCATGCTTTCGAGCAGCGCATCGGCATCCATGCGCAGCGGCGGCTCGGTGGCACCGTGCAGCGTGCGCGCGTAGGTCACGCCTTCGCGCACCAGCGAATTCATCGCGTCCAGGTCCTGGCGGAACTTGGTGCGGTCGTGTTCGTTGTCCATCATCTCGGTGCGCAGCCGCATCCGCGTGATCGGCGTCTGCAGGTCGTGCGAGATGGCCGCGAGGATCTCCACGCGTTCGGACATGTAGCCGCCGATGCGCTGCTGCATCGCATTGAAGGCGCGCGCGGCGTGCGCCACTTCGGTGGGGCCTTCTTCCGCGAGCTTGTGCGCCTTCAGGTCGGGCCCCAGGTCGTCGGCGGCGGCTGCCAGCTCGGCCAGCGGCCGCGTGACCAGCCGCACGGCGACCCAGGCGCACACGGCCAGCACCAGCAGCTGGATGGCCAGCAGCCACATGACCCAGCGCGACACCGGCATGCCCACGCGGCGCGCATGCACGACCACCGAGGCACCATCGGTCATGCGCACCTGAATCTCCAGGCCTTCGGGCGGCTGCAGCACTTCGCCGACCTTGACGATCTCGAATGGGCGCATCGCATCGACGATGGCGGCGGCGAACTGCTGCGACAGCAGCGACTGGGGCGCCACGCCCTGGGCCGTGCCGCCCAGCACGAAGCGGTAGTTGCGCCGCTCCAGCTTCTCGAGCCAGGCGGGGCGTTCGGCGGCGGGCAGGCGGTCGAGGATGGCGACCGAGCTGGCGATGTCGCGCTCGATGCCGATCATCATCAGCTCGCGCATCGCCATATCGCGCTCGTAGCGGATGGCGGCGAAGGTGAGCAGCTGGGCGATCGCCAGGCCCACCACGATGATCAGTGTCACGCGGGAGAACAGCGATCGCGGCGCCAGGCGGCGCAGGCTGCCGGTCTTGCCGGCAGAAGGATTCACGACGACGGGGCTAGCGGGTGAGGTGGACATGGGCTCGTTTATAGACCCGGGCCTCGTTGGAAAGCCCCTCGCATGTATCGCAGTGTGTTCAGCAGCAAGCAGCGACATGGAACATTACCCGTGCAGGCCTGTTGTGTGTGAGGTCTCGGGGTCAGACCACCTGGATGGCGACGTCGATGTTGCCGCGCGTGGCCTTGGAGTACGGGCATGTCTCGTGCGCCGCATCCACCAGCGACTGGACGACGTCGCGCTCGATGCCGGGCACGCTGACGTTCAGGCGGGCCTTCAGGAAGTGCGCGCCGTCGGTGTGGGCCAGGTCCACCTCGGTGTCCACGGCCAGGTCCGCGGGCAGCTTGATCTTCAGCTTGCCGGCGGCCAGGCCCATCGCGCCGATGAAGCAGGCGGACCAGCCGGCGGCGAAGAGTTGCTCGGGGTTGGTGCCGATGCCCGGGCCGCCGGGGGAGGAGAGCTTGATGTCCAGGCGGCCGTCGCTGCTGGTCGAGGTGCCGTCGCGGCCGCCGGTGGTGTGGGTCTTTCCGGTGTAGAGGATCTTTTCGGTGGAGGTCATGGTGTTTCCTTGGAAGGGTTGGTTGGGAACGGACCGGATTGTTGGGTCGCTCCCCGCCGACGGGTGCACCTTGCGTATGCCTTTGTATCTGCCCAAGAAACCCACACAGTACGTTTCACGGCCGGGCGGATTTCAGCCCGCGCCGCGTGGTCGCGTGCGCATTTCCCTGGCCAGGTTTTGCCACGGCAGCTGCGACGGATCGGCGATGAACGGCCCGGGCGACCGCACCACGAGGATCTCTTGGGCGATGGCCGCGAAGTCGGCGCGAAAGTGCACCGAGCTCTTGTTCACGAGGATCTTCATCTGCTCGGGCGCGATGCCGACGAGGTGGTACATGTTGCGGTCCAGCAGTTGCGCCTTCGCCGAGCTCACCGCGATGCGCACGCCGCCGATGCGAAGGCACGCCATCGGCCCGAGGTCGGAGGCCTTGCCGTTCATCATCGGACCGCCGTAGACGAACTTGCCGTCGGCCAGCGCTTCGACCTGGAAACTGCCGCGCAGCGGTGCGTCGCCCTCGACCTGCGGACAGCCGCCCAGTGCGATGTCGATCCATGCGCCCACGCCCGCCGCATGCGCTGCAGCAGCGGCGGCCGGATCGCAGATGAGGCCCAGCGCCGCATCCTGCGCGCCGTGCTTCAGGAGCGCGCGCAGCAGGCCCGTGGTGTTGGAGTCGCCACCGACACCGGGGTTGTCCTGCGTGTCCGCGAGGATCACCGGGCGCGTGGCCGTTTGCGCGACCTGCATCGCGCGCAGCACCGCGGCATCGGGTTCCTCGAAGTGCACCGCCCATTGGTGCTCGGGATGGCAGATGCGGGAGAACAGCGCATCGATGGCCCGCTCGATACGCGCCGCGTCGAAGCCGTAGCCCCAGACCACCGGGCCGCACTGCGCGAAGTCGGAGGCCGGAAAGCCAGGTGCGAACGAGAGCGAGAGCACGCCCTCCTTCTCCAGCTCTTCGAGCAGGTCGTACATGCCGCGCGCGGGCTGCATCATGGTGGACATGCTGTTCACCGGGATGAGGAACGGCACGCGCCGTGCCACGCGATGGGCGGGTGCGTCGCTGCCGGTGAGGGCGAGCAGCAGCTCGCCGGCGCGGCGGCCCGTGTCGGCCATGTCGATGTGCGGATAGGTGCGATACGCCACTAGCCCATCCGCGAGCGAGAGCATCTGCGTGGTGACGTTGGCATGCGAATCGAGCGACACCACGATCTTCATCTGCGGCCCCACCACCGCGCGGATGCGCGCAAGCAGTTCACCTTCGCCGTCATCGAGGTGCTGCGCGACCATCGCGCCGTGCAGGTCGAGGTAGATCGCATCGAACGATGCCGTCTTCGCCGCTTCGATGATCTCGCCCGCGATGCGCTCGTAGGCATCGGTGGTCACATGCGCCGAGGCGCCCGCGCCGGCCCAGATGACGGGCGTGACGGCATGCCCCTTCTCGCGCACGAAGTTGATGAAGCCGCTCGCGGGCAGGTTGACATTGAGCAGGCCGAAGAGCCCTTCGCCCCGCACGAGACCCGGAAAATCTTCGCCGCGCACGAAGCTGTCGTACGAGGCCACGGTGGGCGCGAAGGTGTTGGTCTCATGCTGGAAACCGGCGACGAGGATGTTCATCATCATTGGGCGGTCAGTTGAATGGAGCGGGCCATCTTCTTGAACTTCTCCGTCTCCTGGACGTAGAACTTCGCGGAGTCGGCAAGGGGTTGCGGCTTCATGGGCACCGTGCCCGACAGGGCCAGCGCCTTGACCATCTCGGGCGACTGGATGGCTTGCTGCGAGGCCTGCAGCAGCACGCGCAGCCGATCGTCCGGAATGCCGGCCTTGGACATCACGGCCAGCCAGACCGAATGCACGAATTCGCTCTTCTTCGCAACGTTTCCTTCGGAGATGGCGGGCACGTCGGGCAGCGTGCGCATGCGCTGCGTGTCGAGCACGTCGATGGCCTTGATCTTGTGGCCCTCCAGCAGCTGGATCGAGGCGCCCAGGTTCGGCAGGATCGTGATGTCGATCTGCTGGCCGACCAGATCCTGCATCATCGGCGTGGCGCCCTTGTAGGGCACGTGCAGCAGCTTGGCGCCCGTGGTCTGCGCCAGGTATTCGGAGACGATGTGGTACATCGAGCCGTGCCCCGGGCTGCCGAAAGTGAGGCTCTGGCTGCCGGGCTTTCTCGCGGCGGCGATGAGCTCCTCGAGCGACGCATACGGCAGGTCGTTGCGCGCCATCACCACCAGCGGGTGCGTGGAGATCGGCGCGATCAGCGCGAGCTCCTCGGGCTTGTATTTCGCCGATGCGTTGGACAGCGGTGCGAGGATCGCCTCGTTGGGCGACCCCATGATGAGCGTGTAGCCGTCGGCCGGCTTGCTCAGAAGACGTTGCACGGCGAGTGCGCCGCCTGCGCCCGGCAGGTTCTCGATGATGAGCGGCTGCCCGAGCAACTTCGCCATCGACGGCTGCATGGCGCGCGCGAGCACGTCGGCGGGGCCACCGGGCGGGAAAGCGACCAGCATGGTCACCGGCTTGGACGGAAAAGTCTCCGCGGCGAGCGCCGGGCCGGCGGTCGCCGCATTGACGACAAGCGCGGCCGCAAGGGCGGCGATGCCCGCGAACGCGCGGGCGATGGGGGTCTTCGGAATGTCTCTCATGGGATCCTCTTCTTTCCAGACTGCGTGGAGCGGGCGGTGGACGCGGGGAATCGCGTGGAACAAATTGTTCGGGGTAGCATCTGTTCGAGCAACAGCAACTTTTTGACCACTTCGTTGCCTGCCAGGCAACGATTGCGAGGAGCGAACGCCATGCGTGACATCAACCAGAAGCGACTGAAGTACTTCCACGAAGTGCTGGTTCACGGCTCGATCCGCGGCGCGGCCGATGCGCTCAACACCGCGCCTTCAGTCATCACGCGGCAGGTCGCATTGCTGGAAGAAGAATTGGGCCTGCTGCTCTTCGAGCGGCAGGCGCGCGGCGTCGCACCGACCGATGCCGCCTTCCACCTGCTCGAGTACTGGCGCGGCTGCCAAGCGCACCAGGAGCAACTCATCGAGCGGCTGCGCGCGATCGAGTCGATGGACGCGGGCACCGTGCGCATCGTCGCCAGTGAGGGCTTCGTCGACGGGTTGCTGGCGCAGGTGGTCGCGCCGTTTTGCGCGGCGCACCCGAAGCTCTCGGTAGTGCTCGATGCGCTGCCCGCGAGCGAGCTGATCGCCGAGGTGGTGAGCGATGCGGCGCACATCGGTCTGGCCTACAACCCGCAGTCCGATGCGCAGCTCGAGTTCTTCGCCAGCGCCGCCGCGCCCGCCCAACTGCTGGTGCGCGCGGGGCATCCTCTGACGAAGATCGCGGGCCCGCTGCAGATACGGCAGATCGCCGGTTACCCGCTGGGCCTGATGCCGCCGGGCTACGGCGTCGGGCGGCTCGTGGAGCTGCTGGAGTACGCGGAGCACGTGAACCTGCGCCCGAGCCTGCGCAGCAACTCGGTGATCGCTCTCAAGCGCTTCGTGCGCTCCACCGATGGCGTGACTTTCATCGGCGCGGGCCTCGCGGCGGCGCCGGAGATCGAGGCGGGGCACCTCGTTGCGCTCGACCTTGCGCACCCGCTGTGCAGGTCGGCGCAGGTGCGATTGGTGGTGCGCCAGGGGCGGCCGTTGCCGGTCGCGGCCAACCGGTTGCTCGCGCAGATCGGACAGAACTTCTCGGTGTTCGCCGCAAAGCGCCCCGCCGCAAAGAAGGAGCGCCGCCGCTGAAACGCCCAGCGGTCGCGGGGCATCCGGGCCGCTGCGCCGGCAGGCCGGCCGAGCGAGAGGCGAAACATAGTGTCGCGCCGCTCGCTGCCAGATACTTGCGAATACAAACCCCCTGTCCGTTCGCTGCAGGCCGGATACATTGCGCTGCGGTGCACATCACACCTCACCCACTGTCATGACCCCAAAGACATCCGACCACATCCTCATCGTCGACGACGACCGGGAAATCCGCGAACTGCTCACGACCTACCTGGTCAAGAACGGCCTGCGCGTGGTGGCGGTGCCCACCGGCCGGCACATGCGCGCGGCGCTGGAGGAGTCGGGGCCCTTCGACCTGATCATCCTGGACCTGATGCTGCCGGGCGAAGACGGGCTGACGCTCTGCCGCGATCTGCGCACCGGCAAGTACAAGGCCACGCCGATCCTGATGCTCACCGCGCGCAGCGAAGAGGCCGACCGCATCCTGGGCCTGGAGATGGGCGCCGACGATTACCTGGCCAAGCCTTTTTCGGCGCGCGAACTGCTCGCGCGCATCCGCGCCGTGATGCGCCGCACGCGGATGCTGCCGCCGAACATGGGCACGGTGGAGCCCTCACAGAAGCTGGCCTTCGGCGACTGGCAGGTGGACACGGTGGCGCGCCATCTGCTGGACCACAGCGGCACGATGGTGGCCCTGAGCGGCGCCGAGTACCGGCTCTTGCGCGTGTTCCTCGACCATCCGCAAAAGGTGCTGAGCCGCGACCAGCTGCTGAGCCTCACGCAGGGCCGCGAAGCCGAACTCTTCGAGCGCTCGATCGACCTGCTGGTGAGCCGCCTGCGGCAGCGGCTGCGCGAGGATGCGCGCGAACCCCGCTACATCAAGACGGTACGCAGCGAAGGCTATGTGTTCGCCTCGTCGATCGAGGCGCGGGACGACTGAGCGTCCCGCCGCTTCACGTACGATTGCGTTTGCGGGCGCCCACAAATTCACGGGCGGTGATGCATTGGCAACTCACGGGATTTCGCATTTCATGTGCGACTCCGCCCGTAAAGAAGAGGAGTGCGAACCAGAGCTTCTTCATCTCAGCCTCCTGTCGATGGCGACGCCAACGGTTGCTCGGCCAGCAGAGCCTGGATCTTTTTCTCCGTGGTGCCGTAGCTGCCTTCGCCGAAGTGCGAATAGACGATCTTTCCCTGCTTGTCGATCAGGTAGACCGCGGGCCAGTACTGGTTATTGAAGGCCTTCCAGGTGGCGTAGTGGTTGTCCTGCGCCACGGCATGCTTGATCTGCAACCGGTTGATGGCGTCCTGCACGTTCTTCGTGGACTTCTCATACGCGAACTCCGGCGTATGCACTCCCACGACGACGAGGCCCTTGTCCTTGTACTTCTCGTTCCACTCCTTGACATGGGGCAAGTGGTTGAGACAGTTGATGCAGGTGTAGGTCCAGAAGTCGACGAGCACGACCTTGCCGCGAAGTTCCTGCAGCTTCAGCGGCTGGGAGTTGAGCCATTGGTCGATGTTCTGGAATTCGGGTGCCATCTCCGCGGCCCTGGAGGCAATGTCGCCTCCAGACGGCGGTGCCGCCGCAGTGAGTATGCCGACCGAGGCCGCGACAGCAGCCATGCCGAGAAGCACATGGGATTTCATGGTCACTGCGAGCCCCGACGTTCAGCGCAGGGTGACGCCGTCGGCGATTCCAGCCTGACGCGTCGGGAGCACCCCGTGAATGCGGTATTGGACCGGCACCCGGCTGTTTACGAAGGCCTCGACATAAAGGTTCTGGCCCGGTGCGTGAGCGACTGCGCGGGATTCAGACCGCGCGGCGGAGGGGTCACGCGGAGACGGCAACGCCGCGATCACAACTGAAGAGGCGCCTTCCGCATACGGATTTGCGGAATGCGCAGCGGCAACGGCCTGGGCACGAACGTCGCTGCGGCTGAGCGTCGAGTGCGTCTGCAGCACACCTTCATATTCTTCGGCATGGGCCTGTGCCGCGGTGAGAGCGATGAGGACTGAGAACGAGGCAGCACTGGTGATTCGGGAGAGCTTCATGACAAATTCCTTGGTAGTTAATTGAGCTTGGGTAGAGGACCAAGGAATTGTTCGCTCGGCGCGTTCCTTCCGGCGCACATTGCGTGTGCCTGTGTGTCAGCACTTGGAAGTGCACACACTACGTTTCATGACCTGCCCCCTTCCAGCCGTACCAGCGTAATGGCAGTGAAGTCCGTCAACTTGGAGAATGGCGGACATGGGAAAGAGCAGATACACCGAGGGGCAGCTTGTCCAGGCCGCAGTCGATGCAAAACACCACATGATCGTCGCCCATGCGGTGACCAACGCAGTAACCGGTCGAGGCCAGCTGGCCGTCATCTCCAACGTACTGCTTGCTCCAGCGAACCGATCTGGCGCTCGAGATAGTTCCCGGGCTTTCCGAAATCGGCCAGGCCGTGCTGCGCGAACTTCACCGCATGCACGGCGGCGATCACGCGGTTCATCTCGTCGTAGGTCCCACAACACGTGGCCCTGGACGAACTCCATGATGCAGCAGGCACGGCCGATGACCGACTCGTCTTCGCAGAGGCAGTGCATGCGCGGCACCGGCACGCCGGTGCCGGCAAGGGCACGCATGACCTTGAGCTCGCGCTCCACCGCGTGCGCGGAAGGCAGCAGCTTTGCCACGGGGACCGGCTTGGCGCGCATCGCGTAGCTACGCGTGGGCGTCACGAGCTTGTCGGTCGGGTTGGATTGCCCGCCCTTGAACATCTCCACCGTGAGGGGGCCCGTGAACCCATCGAGGTTGCTTTCGAGCCATGCAGCGAGCGCGTTCACGTCGAAGCGGTGCTGCCGGGCCATGGCACGCGTGCCGGCGAATTTCTCGGCGTCCTGGGTCAGGTCCGTCCAATGATCTTGAGCGACGTGAAGCGCCCGGTGCGGTTCGCAGGGGTCAGCGTCCTTGAAAACTCGGCGCGCGCTTTTCCGCGAAGGCACGGCGCCCTTCGATCCGATCGGCGGAATCGCGCAGGTTGCCGAAGCTCTGCTGCTCCAGCTCGAGGCCGGCTGTCAACGGCAGCTCCCGGCCGACCTGGGCCAGCCTCTTGGCGGTGACCACGGCCAGGGGCGCATTCGAGGCGATGCGCTGCGCGATCGAACGCGCGGCCGTCGCGAGATCCGGTGACGGCACCACCCGGCTGACCAGCCCGATGCGCAGCGCCTCCTGCGCATCGATGCGCTCGCCGGTCAACAGCAGCAGCATCGGTCAATGGCATGGCTACGTCGAGGAGACTGGGGGTACAAAACTGCCAGCTTAGAGGCCCATGGGGTTTGAACCCCCACCTGTACCCCCACTTGATGCTGGCTGTCACTGGATTTCAGTGTACGACCGTGGACATCCGCTCCCCAGCTCACCAATGAAAAAGGGCGTCCGATGGATGAAACCGGACGCCCTTGGACGTTTTGTTGGTCGGTGTGAAAGGATTCGAACCTTCGACCCCTTGCACCCCATGCAAGTGCGCTACCAGGCTGCGCCACACACCGAAGCTCTCGATTATAGCGGGCTAAATTCAGTGCCCGACGGTCAACAGCTCACGAATTTCAAAGAGTTCGCGACGAAGGTGCAACAACTGCGACAGGTCGACCGTCTGCGCGGCTGCGGCGGGCCCGGGTTCGTCCTGCACGGCCGCGTCGAATTCTTCCTGGCCGATCTCGATGGCCTCCAGGCCTTCGAGCGGCACTTCGCCTGCCTTGCGGCGATCGCGCTCACCCTGTGTGAGCTCCTGCAGCTTGTTGCGTGCACCGCTGATGGTGAAGCCCTGGTCGTAGAGCAGGTCACGGATGCGGCGGATCATCAGCACCTCGTGGTGCTGGTAGTAGCGGCGGTTGCCGCGCCGCTTCATGGGGCGAAGCTGCGTGAACTCCTGCTCCCAATAGCGCAGCACGTGCGGCTTCACACCGCAGAGTTCGCCGACCTCACCGATGGTGAAGTAGCGTTTGACTGGAATCGGCGGGAGCGCTTTCTCCATTATTTCCATTGAAATCAAGACCGTGCGCGGGAAACCTCATAGATTACTCTACGCGGCGGCGCAGCACCAAGCACTATTCCGCGCCCAGGCTCCACTCGACTTCCGATGTACCGTCCTGCGGCTCGACGCTGCCCTGGATCTGCTCCTTGAGCTTGGCGCTCGCATGGAAAGTGGCCACGCGGCGCTCACCGATCGGAATGGCTTCGCCGGTGCGCGGGTTGCGCCCGGGACGCGGCGCCTTCACGCGGATCTGGAAGTTGCCGAAGCCCGAGATCTTCACGTCCGTGCCTTCGATGAGGCTGCTGGCGACGAGCTCGAAGAACGCCTCCACCATGTCCTTCGACTCACGCTTGTTCAGACCGATCTGCTCGAACAGCAGGTCGGCCAGGTGCGCCTTGGTGAGCGCCGGCGTTTCGAGGGCTTCGAGCGTGAATTCGGCGGCGTTCATCTTCATCCTCTCAAGCGGCCGCCCAGGGTGGCGCCCAGTTGTTCGACGATTGCACGGATTGCAGGCTCGACCTGCTCGTCCGTCAGCGTGGCGACATCACTCTGGAAGGCCAGGCGCACGGCCATGCTCTTCTCGCCCGGCGCCAATGCACCCGGCGCCGCGACGGCGCCTTCTCGCAACGGCTGCGGACGGTAGATGTCGAACAGCGTTGCATCGCGCAGCAGGCCCGAGGCGGACGCGCCCGCGCGGATGGCTTGCATCAGCGCATCGTGCGACACCGCTTCGGCCACGACCACCGCGATGTCGCGTTCGACAGCCTGCAGCTTGGGCACCGGCTGCGCCACGGGCACGGGACGCGCCGTGACGGCGTCGAGGTCGAGTTCGAACAGCACGGGCGCTTGCGTGAAGTCCCACTTCTGGCGCCAGCGCGGATGCAGTTCGCCGATGAAGCCCACGGCCTGGCCGTCCAGCAGCACACGGGCCGAACGGCCGGGGTGCAACGCCGGATGCTCGGCCGCCTCGAAGGTCGGCACGCGCGGCGCGAGCAGCGCTTCGACGTCACCCTTGACGTCATAGAAGTCGGCGCGTTGCGGCTTGCCATCCCAGCGCGACGCTTCAGCATCGCCCCAGGCGAGGCCGGCCACGCGCATGGGCTGGTTCACCCCGCGCACGGTGCTGTCGGTAGTGACAACGCTGTCGTCGCGCAGGAACACGCGACCCAGTTCGAACACGCGCACACGCGGTGCCTTGCGGTCGAGGTTGAACTTGAGCACCTGCAGCAGCGAGCCGAGCAGCGACGAGCGCATCACGCTCATCTGGCTGGCAATGGGATTCAGCAGCTTGACCGGATTGGCATTGCCCGCCAGGTCCTGCTCCCAATGGGCCTCGACGAAACTGAAGTTGATGGTTTCCTGGTAACCCAGTGCTGCGATGCTGCGACGCACCGCAAAGCGACTGCGCTGCGCTTCGGGACGCACACGGGCCGTGATCGGCGCGAGCGGCGCGGTGGTCGGCAGGTTGTTGAAGCCGATCAGGCGCGCCACTTCTTCGATGAGGTCTTCCTCTATCAGCAGGTCGAAGCGGTGCGGCGGCGGCGTGACGGTCAACGTGCCTTCGCCTTCGACGAGGGCGAAGCCCAGGCGGTTGAGCGCGTCGGCGCATTGCGCCTGCGTCAGCGGCATGCCGATGACGCGCGCGGCACGGGCCACTCGCAGCGTGACGGGCGCGGCTTCGGGCAGGCGCAGCGTCTGGTCGTCCATCTTGCCGGCTTCACCGCCGCAGATTTCGACGATCAGTTGCGTGATGCGCTCGATGATCTGCACCGTGCGGCTCGGGTCGACGCCGCGCTCGTAGCGGTGGCCGGCGTCGGTCGAGAAGTTGAAGCGGCGCGAACGGCCTTGCACGGCCTCGGGCCACCAGAACGCAGCCTCGACGTAGATGTTGCGCGTGTCGTCGGTCACCGAGGTGGCGTCGCCGCCCATGATGCCGGCGAGCGATTCGACCTCGCGGTCGTCGGCGATCACGCCGACTTTTTCGTCAACCGTGATCGTGGTGCCGTTCAGCAGCTTGAGCTGTTCGCCCGCCTTGCCCCATCGCACCGTGAGGCCGCCATGAATCTTGTCGAGGTCGAAGATGTGGCTGGGCTGGCCGTACTCGAACATCACGTAGTTCGAGATGTCGACCAGCGGCGTCACGCTGCGCTGGCCGCAGCGCGCGAGGCGCTCGATCATCCAGGCCGGCGTCGCGACCTTGGTGTTCACGCCGCGCACGATGCGGCCGGAAAAACGACCGCACAGGTCGGGTGCATCGACCTTGACGGGCAACACGTCGGCGAACGACGCAGCCACCGGCGCGATGGCCGGCGTCTTCAGCGGTGCACCCGTGAGCGCCGCGAGTTCGCGCGCCACGCCGTACACGCTGAGGCCGTGCGCCAGGTTCGGCGTGAGCTTGAGGGTGAGCAACGCATCGTCGAGCTTGAGCACGTCGCGCACGTCGGCGCCGAGGGGCGCGTCGGCGTCGAGTTCGAGCAGGCCGCCGTGGTCTTCGCTCAGCTTCAGCTCGCGCGCCGAGCACAGCATGCCCTGGCTCTCGACGCCGCGCAGCTTGCCCAGCTTGATGAGGAAGGGCTTGCCGTCTTCACCCGGCGGCAGTTCGGCGCCGACGAGGGCGCACGGCACCTTGATGCCGACGCGCGCATTGGGCGCGCCGCACACGATGTTCAGCAAGGCGCCCTGCCCCACGTCGACCTGGCACACGCGCAAGCGATCGGCGTTCGGGTGCTGCACGGCTTCCTTGATTTCGCCGACCACGATGCGCGTGAAAGGCGGCGCCACCGGACGGCGCTCTTCGACTTCGAAGCCGCCCATGGTGAGCGTTTCGGCCAGTGCGGCGCTGTCGAGGGGCGGGTTGCAGAACTCGCGCAGCCAGGATTCCGGGAATTGCATCTCTTCGATCTCGATCTGGTTTTTCTATCTGTGGAGGGGCGTGCTTGCTCTTACTGGAACTGCGAGAGAAAACGCAGGTCGCCGTCGAAGAAGAGACGCAGGTCGTTCACGCCGTAGCGCAGCATCGTGAGCCGGTCGGGGCCCATGCCGAAGGCGAAGCCGATGTAGCGCTCGGGGTCCAGACCCATGTTGCGCACGACGTTCGGGTGCACCTGGCCCGAGCCGGCGACTTCGAGCCAGCGGCCGGCCAGCGGGCCGCTCGCGAACTGGATGTCGATCTCGGCGCTCGGCTCGGTGAACGGGAAGAAGCTCGGGCGAAAGCGCAGCACGAGGTCGTCGCGCTCGAAGAAGGTGCGGCAAAAGTCGGTAAAGACGACCTTCAGGTCCTTGAAGCTCACGTTCTCGCCGAGCCACAGGCCTTCGCACTGGTGGAACATGGGCGAGTGCGTGGCGTCGCTGTCGACGCGGTAGGTGCGGCCCGGTGCGATCACGCGGATCTCGGGCGCCTTCACGGTGCCGGTGGTGTCGGCGGCAGCAGCGGCGAATTCGGCCGCGTACTTCTTGGTGTGCTGGTGGGCGTAGCGCACCTGCATCGGGCTGGTGTGCGGACGCAGGTTGTAGGGAATGCCGTCGTCGCCCTTGAGGTCGACGTAGAAGGTGTCCTGCATCGAACGCGCCGGGTGGTTCGGCGGGTTGTTGAGCGAGGTGAAGCTGTGCCAGTCGCTCTCGATTTCAGGGCCGTCGGCCACGTCGAAGCCCATGCTCGAGAAGATTTCCTCGATGCGCTCCAGCGTACGGCTCACGGGGTGCAGTCCGCCGCCGGCGCGGTGGCGGCCGGGCAGGCTCACGTCGAGCGCTTCGGCGCGCAGCTGCAGCGAGAGTTCTTCGTCGGCGAGTTGCTGGCGGCGGTCGGTCAGTGCGGCTTCGATGGCCTGCTTGCCGACGTTGATCGCGGCGCCGCGGGACTTCTTCTCTTCGACACTCAGCGCGGCCATGCCCTTCATCAGCTCGGTGATGCGGCCCGACTTGCCAAGGAACTGGGCCTTGGCGTTTTCGAGCTCTGCGGGCGTTTTCGCTTCGGCGAAGGCGGCGCGTGCGGTGTCGACCAGGGAGTCCAACTCGTTCATAGCAACAAAAATCTTCGAGGGGAAATAAAAAAGAGCTGGAGCCTTTTCAAGCGCCAGCCCTTGAGCCGTGGGCGCAAGAAGCCGTCCGGAGACGGCAACCTGCTGTGCAAAATCAAGCAGCCAGCTTGGCCTTGACCTGCTCCACGATGCCGGCAAAAGCGGCCTTGTCGTGCACGGCGATGTCCGCCAGCATCTTGCGGTCGATCTCGATACCGGCCTTGCGGATGCCGTTGGCGAACTGGCTGTAGGTCAGGCCCAGTTCACGCGAGGCGGCGTTGATACGCGCAATCCACAGCTGACGGAACACGCGCTTCTTGGTACGGCGGTCACGGTAGGCGTATTGCCCAGCCTTCATCACCGCCTGTTTGGCGACGCGGAAGACNCGAGAACTTTTTTGTGGCGGGCGCGAGCCGTTACACCACGTTTGACGCGAGGCATGTGTTTACTCCTTGTTCGTCTGAATTAAATGCCACGGCCGGGCAGCATGGCGGCGACAGAGACCATGTTGGTCTCATGCACTGCGACTGCACCACGCAGGTGACGCTTGTTCTTGGTGGTCTTCTTCGTCAAGATGTGACGCTTGAAGGCTTGACCGCGCTTGACGGTGCCACCGGGACGAACGCGGAAACGTTTTTTCGCGCTGCTCTTGGTCTTCATTTTGGGCATATGAATGCTCCTTTAGTTTGTGCTCGTGAGGCGCCGCGGATACTCCACGGACTTGTTGGCCCCGAGACACTTCTTTATCTCGCCCCCGCCTGCACTTCTTTCGAAATGCGGGCCAGGGCGAAATCCCTTCAAAACCCGTCTACTGCCAACGCCTCAGGCGGTTGCCGTGGGCGCTGCTGCCGGCGCAGCGTCTGCCGTCGGCTTCGGCGCTGCGCTGCCGACCTTCTTGCGGCCCGGCGCGATCATCATGATCATCTGGCGGCCTTCCAGCTTCGGGAATTGCTCGACCATGATCGTGTCGCCCAACTCGTCGCGAATGCGCTGCAAGAGTGCCAGACCGAGTTCCTGGTGCGTGATCTCGCGGCCGCGGAAGCGCAGCGTGATCTTGCATTTGTCGCCCTCTTCAAGAAAGCGCCTGATGTTGCGCATCTTGATGTTGTAGTCGCCGTCGTCGGTACCGGGCCGGAACTTGATTTCCTTGACCTCGATGACCTTCTGCTTCGACTTCGCCTCGGCGGCCTTCTTCTGCTCGTGGTACTTGAACTTTCCGTACTCGATCAGGCGGCACACGGGCGGATTGGCCGCAGCAACGACCTCCACCAGATCCACGTCGGCCTCACCCGCAAGGCGCAAGGCCTCGGAAAGGCTCATGACACCCAATGGCTCGTTTTCCGGGCCGACCAGGCGGACTTCCGGGGCCATGATTTCCCGGTTCAGGCGGTGTTGGCGTTCCTCGCGGTGGCGGCGGTCGCGAAATGCAGTAGCGATGGTCAGAATCCTTCAAAGTTTGCTACAAAATCTGTAGCGATCGCCGCTCAGTCTTCGCGGACAGGCGGCACGAATTGGCAGAGAAACATATGGAGTGTTTCAGAGACAAATCAACGCTTGTCAGCAACGTCCTGGACGAGCCGTTGCGTGAACGATTCGAGGGACATTGCACCGAGGTCTTGGTTGCCTCGGGCGCGCACTGCGACGGCACCAGCCTCCTTTTCCTTGTCACCCACGACGAGGATGTAAGGGAGCTTTTGCAACGAATGCTTCCGTATTTTATACGTAATCTTTTCGTTGTGCAGATCAAGCTGAACTCTAAGCCCTTGATTTTGCAGCGTTTTCGCAACTTGCGCAGCGTAATCGGCCTGTCCTTCGCTGATATTGAGCACCGCCACCTGCACCGGAGCAAGCCATGCGGGCATCGCGCCGGAGTGGTGTTCAATGAGCATGCCGATGAAGCGCTCGAGGCTGCCGACGATGGCGCGGTGCAGCATCACCGGGTGGGCGCGACCGCTCGATTCCGTGACGTACTCGCCGCCCAGGCGCTCGGCCGTGTTGAAGTCGACCTGCATCGTGCCGCACTGCCAGTGACGACCGATGGCGTCGCGCAGCGTGTACTCGATCTTCGGGCCGTAGAAGGCGCCGTCGCCGGGCGAGATGACGAAGTCCACGCCCGAGCGGCGCAGCGACTCCATCACCGCGTGCTCGGCCTTGTCCCACAGCTCGTCGGAACCGACGCGGTTCTCGGGCCGCGTCGCAACCTTGTAGAGAATGTCCGTGAAGCCGAAGTCGGCGTAGACCTTCTGCAGCTGCGCCGTGTAGGCGATGCATTCGTCGAGGATCTGGTCTTCCGTGCAGAAGATGTGGCCGTCGTCCTGCGTGAAGCCGCGCACGCGCATGATGCCGTGCAGCGCGCCGCTGGGCTCGTTGCGGTGGCACTGGCCGAACTCGCCGTAGCGCAGCGGCAGGTCGCGGTAGCTGCGCAGGTCGCTCTTGAAGATCAGCACGTGGCCCGGGCAGTTCATCGGCTTGAGCGCGTACTCGCGCTTCTCCGACTCCGTCGTGAACATGTTGTCGCGGTAGTTCTGCCAGTGACCCGTCTTCTCCCACAGGCTCTTGTCGAGGATCTGCGGACCCTTCACTTCCCAGTAGCCCGTGTCGCGGTAGATGCCACGCATGTACTGCTCGACCTGCTGCCAGACCGCCCAGCCCTTGGGGTGCCAGAACACCACACCCGGCGCCACTTCGTCGATGTGGAACAGGTCGAGTTCCTTGCCCAGCTTGCGGTGGTCGCGCTTCTCGGCTTCCTCGATGCGCTGGATGTACTGGTCCAGCTGCTTCTTGTCGGCCCAGGCCGTGCCGTAGATGCGCTGCAGCTGCTCGTTCTTGGCGTCGCCGCGCCAGTAGGCGCCGGCCAGCTTCGTGAGCTTGAAGACCTTCAGGAAGCGCGTGTTCGGCACGTGCGGGCCGCGGCACATGTCGACGTACTCCTGGTGGTAGTACAGGCCCATGGCCTGCTCGTCGGGCATGTCCTCGACGAGGCGCAGCTTGTAGTCCTCGCCGCGCGACTTGAAGACCTCGATGACTTCCGCACGCGGCGTCATCTTCTTGATCACGTCGTAATCCTGCGCGATCAGCTCGCGCATGCGCGCCTCGATGGCGGCCATGTCCTCGGGCGTGAACGGGCGCTCGAACGAGATGTCGTAGTAGAAGCCTTCGTCGATCACCGGCCCGATGACCATCTTGGCCGTCGGGTGCAGCTGCTTGACCGCATGGCCGACCAGGTGGGCCGTCGAGTGGCGGATGATCTCCAGGCCCTCGTCGTCCTTGGGCGTGATGATCTGCAGCCTGGCGTCGCGGTCGATGACGTCGCTGGCATCGACGAGCTTGCCGTCGATCTTGCCGGCCACCGTCATCTTGGCGAGGCCGGGGCCGATGGACTGGGCCACTTCGGCCACCGAAACCGGGCCGGGGAACTCGCGGCGCGAGTTGTCGGGGAGCGTGATCTGGATCATGTGAAAACCTCGGGGAGAAAAACAAAAAAGCGCGGTGGATGCCGCGCTTTGCTTGGTTGGTGCGCTGGAAAAACCAGCGAGCGCGGGGCTACCGGCCCTTTCCTTCGAAGAAGAAAAAGCCGCTGAATCCTTGCGGGGTAGTTCGCGGTGTCATAACCAAGGTGCCTTTCTCGCTCTTGTTGAGTGCAGAGTCGGCGATTCTAGCCGCTGCCTGCTCAGGCCGTGAGGCCTCGTCCATTCGTCGGAACGCCCATGAAAAAGCCCGGCACGGGACCGGGCTTGTGGCCGACAGCGCCGCGCGCCGTCACTCAGCGATCAGCGAAGGCAGCTCAGTGGAACTGCTCTTCTTCGGTCGAACCGGTCAGCGCCTTCACGCTGGACGAGCCGCCCTGGATCACGGTGGTCACGTCGTCGAAGTAGCCTGCGCCCACTTCCTGCTGGTGCGACACGAAGGTGTAGCCCTTGTCGCGTGCGGCGAACTCGGGCTCCTGCACCATGTTCACGTAGTGCTTCATGCCTTCGCCGTTGGCGTACGCGTGGGCAAACTGGAAGGTGTTGAACCAGTTGATGTGGATGCCGGCCAGCGTGATGAACTGGTACTTGTAGCCCAGCGCCGACAAGTCTTCCTGGAACGAAGCGATCTGCTTGTCGTCCAGGTTCTTCTTCCAGTTGAACGACGGCGAGCAGTTGTACGACAGCAGCTTGCCGGGGCAGGCGGCGTGCACGGCTTGTGCGAATTCACGGGCGAAGCCGATGTCCGGCACGCCGGTTTCGCACCACACCAGGTCGGCGTAAGGGGCGTAGGCAACGCCGCGGCTGATGGCTTGCTCCAGGCCGTTCTTGACGCGGTAGAAGCCTTCCTGCGTGCGCTCGCCGGTC
The DNA here is from genome assembly GCF_001426505.1 of Variovorax sp. Root473. GTDB lineage: Bacteria > Pseudomonadota > Gammaproteobacteria > Burkholderiales > Burkholderiaceae_C > Variovorax. Next base: position 780,789 of record NZ_LMEV01000017.1, on the reverse strand, counting down.
AGGAAAGGCTTGTCGTTGGCGTCGTGGTCGGACGTGATCAGGTTGGCGGCTTCCGCGTCGGTGCGGGCCAGGACGATGGTCGACACGCCCATGACGTCGGCGGCAAAGCGTGCCGAGATCAGCTTCTCGCAGGCTTCCTGCGTCGGCACGAGCACCTTGCCGCCCATGTGGCCGCACTTCTTGACGGCGGCCAGCTGGTCTTCGAAGTGCACGCCGGCAGCGCCGGACGCGATCATGTTCTTCATCAGTTCGAAGGCGTTGAGCACGCCGCCGAAGCCGGCTTCAGCGTCGGCCACGATCGGCAGGAAGTAGTCGATGAATTCCTTGTCGCCCGGGTTGATGCCGCGGCCCCACTGGATTTCGTCGGCGCGCTTGAAGGTGTTGTTGATGCGGCGGACCATCGTCGGCACCGAGTCGTAGGCGTACAGCGACTGGTCGGGGTACATCGTTTCCGAGGTGTTGCCGTCGGCGGCGACTTGCCAGCCCGACAGGTACACGGCTTCCAGGCCGGCCTTGGCTTGCTGCATGGCCTGGCCGGCGGAAATCGCGCCGAAGGCGTTCACGTAACCCTTCTTGGCGCCGCCGTTGATCTTGGCCCAGAGCTTTTCAGCGCCGCGCTTGGCCAGCGTGTGCTCGATGGGCAGCGAACCGCGCAGGCGAACCACATCGGCGGCGCTGTAGCCGCGCTTCACGCCCTTCCAGCGCGGGTTGGTGGCCCAGTCCTTTTCGAGGGCGGCAATTTGCTGTTCGCGGCTCAGTTGTTCGTTCAGGGTCTGGGGCATGTTCACTCCGTGAGGTTGGTTGAAGGTTGGCGTTGCGGCCGTGGAGTCACTGTAATCCGATTGCAGACTCTTATGTCTTATAGAAGACATATTTTTGAATCAACAAAATCAACAACTTACAGAGATATTTCTCAATGAGAAATTATTTTTCTCATATCGAGAAAAAATATTGCGGCGCAGCAGCACACTTTTTCGTGATGCGGAATCGCTCTTTCAGTTGTGAAAACAAGCGCGCTTTCGCGGCAATTCACGCCGCATGCGCGATCCAGTCGCCGCTGTGGATCACATGGCGGCCCGCGATGCGCGTCGGATGGATCTCGTAGACCAGGCAGTCGACCGATTGCGTGCCCACCGCCACACGCACGCTGCGCCGGATGTACTCGCCCGAGTCGTCGTCGGCCACTTCTTCGAGCCGGTCGAGATCACGCTCGACCTCCGGCGTGATGCGGTAGATCTCGCCCTTCACGCGCCCTGCCCCGCCGAGCACCACGCCCGGGTACGCACCCAGGTCGTACAGCGTGCCGGCAATGACGGCCTCGCCGACGAACACCGGCGCCGGCCGGTAGCGCGCGATGTCGTTGCGCCCGCCGCGCCGCAGCGTGCCGTAGACAAGAACGTGGGGCATCATCGAATCCATCCGATCAACAACCAGCGCCCAGTCTATTGAACCCCGCCGCTTCCACCTCCGGCCGCCTCGTGGCCTACGGCTGCCTGGCCTTGAGCATGTCGCTCGTCGGCATCTACGTCGCCCTTTCCAAGCCGCTGGTAGCGGCCTTCCCGGTGCTGCTGCTGGCGTGGCTGCGCTTCGGCATCGCGGCGCTCGCCATGCCCCACTGGCTCCAGCGCAGGCCCGACGAGCCGCCCATGAGCACACGCACGCGCGGGCTCGTCTTCCTCGAGTCCTTCCTCGGCAACTTCCTGTTCTCGATCTGCATGCTGTTTGGCGTGAGCCTCACCAGCGCGGTGTCGGCCGGCGTGATCATGGCGTCGATCCCTGCAGCGGTCGCCGTGGCGAGCTGGCTCTTCCTGCGCGAGCGCATCACGGTGCGCATCGGCTTGGCCATCGGCTGTGCCGCGCTCGGCATCGGCCTGCTCGCGCTCACGCCCGCGCATGCGCCGGCCGCCACCAGCAGTGGGGCCGCAGCGCCGTCGATGCCCTGGCTGGGCAACCTGCTTGTGTTCTGCGCGGTGCTCTGCGAAGCCGCCTACGCGGTGATCGGCAAGTCGCTCACCGGCAAGCTGGGCCCCAAGCGCATCGCCTCGCTCATCAACCTCTGGGGCTTCGCGCTGTCGATGCCCTTCGGCATCTGGTTCGCGCTGCAGTTCGACTTCACCGCCGTGCGCTTCGGCACATGGGCGCTGCTCGTGGCCTACGCACTGGCCGCCAGCATCTGGACCGTGTGGCTGTGGATGACCGGACTTCGCCACGTACCAGCGGCACAAGCGGGTGTCTTCACTGTCTTGCTGCCCGTCAGCGCAGCCCTCGTGGGCGTGCTCGTGCTCGGCGAAAAGCTCACTTCGCCACAGCTGCTTGCGTTCGTGATCGCCCTCGTGGGCGTGGTGCTGGCGACGTGGCCGGGGCGACGAACGTGAACAACGCCCCTTCTCCCCTCTGAAAAAACAACAGCTCCCAATGAAAAAAGCGCTTTTTCCCTTGGAAACGCGTTTTTTCTCATTTAGCATCCGCACTGCCACTGGAGACGCAAGTTTTTCATTGGTGAACGTTCAACCAAAAAAGGAAATCAACCATGGCAACTGCAAAGAAGGCTCCGGCCAAGAAAGCTCCGGCAAAGAAGGCCGCTCCCGCGAAGAAGGCTGCGGCTCCCGCAAAGAAGGCCGCTCCGGCCAAGAAGGCAGCGGCACCCGCCAAGAAGGCTGCTCCTGCAAAGAAGGCTGCACCGGCGAAGAAGGCTGCTCCTGCAAAGAAGGCCGCTCCCGCCAAGAAGCGCACCCCCAACGCTGCGTTCATGAAGGCCCTGACCCCCAGCCCGGCACTGGCCGCTGTGGTCGGTTCGACGCCTCTGCCGCGCACCGCCGTGGTGAGCAAGCTGTGGGACTACATCAAGAAGAACAACCTGCAAGACAAGGCCAACAAGCGCAACATCAACGCCGACGCCAAGCTGAAGGAAATCTTCGGCAAGGCCCAGGTCTCGATGTTCGAACTGGCTGCGCTGATTGGCAAGCACGTCAAGTAAGCATTCGGGGGCCTCGTGCTCCTGAGTCAGAAAGCCCGCTTCATGCGGGCTTTTTTTTCGCCTGCAGCAAGCCTCCATCCGCCTCGAAGAAGCGCGCCGGCGTGCAGCCGAAATGCTTGCGGAAGGCCTCGATGAAGGCGCTCACCGAGCTGTAGCCCACCGTCAGCGCCACGGCCGTCACCGACTCGCCCAGGCTCAGCAGCTCCACCGCCTTCAGCAAGCGCGCCTGCTGGCGCCACTGCGTGAAGCTCCAGCCGGTCTCGGCGGCGAAGCGGCGCGTGAGCGTGCGGCGGGCCATGCCGATGCGATCGGCCCAGTCGTCGAGGCCGTCGGCCACCGCCGGATCGTTCGCCAGGGCGCTCGCCATGGCCATCAGACGCGGGTCCTGCGGCATGGGCAAGTGCAGCGACTCGCGCCCGCCGGCCGCCAGCTCGTCGATCAGCACACCCACCAATCGCGCGCGGCGGGACTCCAGCAGCGCATCGGATGGCTCCAGCGACATCAGCCGCGCCACCAGCTCGCGCACCAGCGACGTGGCGGCAAAGACGTGCGGCCCGTCCGGCAAGGCTGCTGCAGCCGAGGCATCGATGTGCAGGCTCCAACCGGCCGTCGCACCGAAGCTCTGCGCAGCATGGGCGCAGCGCGGTGCGATCCAGCCGATCCATCCCGGCGGCTGCACCCAGCGGCCTGCCGGCGTCTGGATGACCTGCAGGCCTTCGCGCAGCGCGAACAACTGGCCGGTCGCGTGCGCGTGGTAGCCCGTGACGCGCGCTGCTTCGTGCGCGTCACGCCAGAGCGTCGCGGGCGACTCAACCGCCATGGCCACTGGCCCGCGGGCGGTATCGATTGGCCCCGCGGCGCAAGCCGGGCGCCCCTCTGCTGCCTAGCATCGGATGCATCTTCACCAAGGAACCGCCATGAAAGCGCAAGACATCATTCCCGACGGCCAGGACTTCACCGTCATCGACGGCCACACCGTGCGCAAGGGCTCGGTCGGCGCCTTCCTCGCGAATGTGCGCGTGCTCGAAGACGCCAACGTCCCCGCCGACGCACGCCGCATCGCACGCGACGACCTGCTGTCGCTCGTCCCCACGCTCGATGCGCTGGGCCTGTTCGATGCCTTCGAACTGCGCTCGCCCGCGCTGCGCGACGAGGTGACCCGCCATCGCGCGACGCTCAGCCCTGTGCCTGCTGCTTCGCCGCACGCGTGATCGACGCCAGCGTGCCGCGCGTGGTGATCACTTCGGGGTCGAGCGGGATCTCGATCAGCGTGCCCGTGTCGGCCGCCAGCGCGCGCAGCAGCGCCGCTTCGAACTGCGCCGTCTCGGTGACGCGCTCGGCGGCGTAACCGTACGCACGCGCCAGCCCGCAGAAGTCCGGGTTGCGCAGCGCGGTGCCGCTGGTGCGTTCGGGATACTCGCGTTCCTGGTGCATGCGGATCGTGCCGAACATGCCGTTGTTGAGCAGCACGACGATGCTCTTGCCGCCGTGTTGCGAGGCCGTCGCCAGCTCCTGCCCGTTCATCAGGAAGTCGCCATCGCCCGCGATGGTGAAGGCCACGCGCCCGGTGGCGATGCTCGCCGCGATGCCGGCCGGCACGCCGTAACCCATCGCCCCGCTGGTGGGTGCCAGCTGCGTCTTGGCGCCCTTGGCGAGCCCGTGGTAGCGGAAGTAGCGATGCACCCAGCTCGCGAAGTTGCCTGCGCCGTTGGTGATGGCCGCATCCGCCGGCAGGTGCTTCTGCAGAAGCGCCACCACGGCCGCCATGTCGACCGCGCCGCGCGGCGTTTCGGCAGGCATGCCGGCGAGCGCCTGCGGCTGCAGCCAGGCTTCGTAGTCCGCGTGCAGCTGCTGCGTCCAGGCCTCCCACGGCAGCGAGGGCGGCGCGCTCAGCACCTCGAGGCTGCGCGCCGCGGCGCTCATGCCGGCGTTGATCGCCAGATCGGCCTGGTAGACGCGGTTCAGTTCCTCGGCGCTCGCGTGGATGTGCACCAGCGTCTGCCTGGCCTTCGGCGCTTCGAGCAGCGTGTAGCCGCCGGTCGTCATCTCGCCCAGGCGCGGGCCGATGGCCAGGACCAGGTCGGCGTCCTTCACGTGCTGCGCGAGCTTCGGGTTGATGGCAATGCCCACGTCGCCCGCATACAGCGGATGGTGATTGTCGAAGGTGTCCTGGAAACGGAAGGCGTTCGCGACCGGCAGGCGCCAGTTCTCGGCGAAGCGCTGCAGCGCCTGCGCAGCCTGCGTCGTCCAGCCGCCACCGCCGGCGATCACCAACGGGCGCTGCGACTTCAGCAGCAGCTCGCGCAAGGTGCGCAGCGCGCCCGGGTCGCTCCACGGCTGGACCGGTTCCACGCGCGCCAGCGGCCGCGCGGCCGTCTCGGTGCGCAGCATGTCTTCGGGCAGCACCAGCACGACCGGGCCCGGCCGGCCGTTCATGGCGGTGGAGAAGGCGCGCGCGATGTACTCGGGAATGCGGTCGGCATCGTCGATGCGCTCCACGCGCTTGGCAAAGCCCTTGGTGCTCGGACCGAAGAAGCTCGCATAGTCCACTTCCTGGAAGGCCTCGCGGTCACGAAAGTCGCTGCCGACGTCGCCCACGAACAGCACCATCGGCGTCGAGTCCTGGAACGCGTTGTGCACGCCGATCGAGGCATTGGTCGCGCCCGGCCCGCGCGTCACGAAGCACACGCCCGGGCGCCCCGTGAGCTTGCCGTGCGCCTCGGCCATGAAGGCCGCGCCGCCCTCCTGCCGGTTCACCACGAAACGCGCGCGCTCGCGGTAGGCATGAAAGCCGTCGAGCACCGCCAGGAAGCTTTCGCCCGGCACGCCGAAGGCGAGTTGCATGCCTTGTTCGACCAGGCACTCGACGATCAGGTGGCCCGCGGGTTGTGATGTACTCATGGAAAGTTCGAACCTCAGTTGCAAATGTCTCCGGCGATTATGTGTGCCTGCCTTCCACGCCTTGTCTTAATTCCCCAATTGGTTAAATTCGCGTCATGAAGGCCCTCAAGGACTCTTTGCCCGAAACGCTCGAGCCGCGCTCGCGCGACGCCGACCGCTCGCAGCTGGCCATCCTCGCGTCGGCGCGCGACGAGTTCGCCGCGCGCGGGCTGGCCGGTGCGCGCATGGACAGCATCGCCGAGCGCGCAGGCCTGAACAAGCGCCTCATCTACTACTACTTCGGCAGCAAGGACGACCTGTTCCTGGCCGTGCTGGAGCGCGTGTATGCGGACATCCGCGCCGCCGAGCAGCGCCTGCACCTGGACGAGATCGAACCCGTCGAGGCGATCCGCCAGCTGGTGTCGTTCACCTGGCACTACTACCTGGAGCATCCCGAGTTCATCACGCTGCTCAACAGCGAGAACCTGCACGGCGCGTCGCACCTGAAGCGCTCCGACCGCATCCAGGAGATGAACTCGCCACTGGTGCAGCTGCTCGACACCGTGCTGGAGCGCGGCAAGAAAGACAACCTCTTTCGCGCAGGCGTCGACCCCGTGCAGCTGTACATCTCCATCGCGTCGCTGTGCTACTTCTACCTCTCGAACAACCACACGCTGTCGGCCATCTTCGGGCGTGACCTGCGAGCTCCCAAGGCGATGGCGCAACGCCTCTCGCACATGACCGACCTCGTGCTGGGCTACGTCCTGCACTGACCTGGCCGACCGGCGCGCGCCCGCCGCGGGCGCGCCCACCCACCTTCTCGCTCTCCGGGTATTCACTAGGCAGCCGCCGTTGACGCTGCGGCGCTGCCGTTTCTAAAATCCGCAATTCACTCATTGGTGAATTGACCGATCCCAGAATGCGGCCCGACCGCGCGGAGACACCCCTTGAAGCCCTTTGCCAGCACTGCACGCACCACCGTCCTTGCCTCGCTGACCTGCATCGCCGCCCTGTTGCCGGGTCTCGCCGCAGCGCAGAACGGCTACCCCACCAAGCCGATCCGCGTGATCGTTCCTTTCGCCGCCGGCAGCACGACGGACATCATTGCCCGCGCCATCGCCGACAAGATGAGCACCAGCATGGGCCAGACGCTGGTCATCGACAACCGCGGCGGCGCCAGCGGCACCATCGGCCAGCAGGCGGTGGCCACGGCCGCGCCCGACGGCTATACGGTGATGATCCATTCGTCGTCGCACACGGTGAGCCCCTCGACCTTTGCCAAGCTGCCGTTCGACACGCTGCACGACTTCGCGGGCGTCACGCCCATTTCGTCGCTGCCCAACGCGCTGGTCATCTCGCCCAGCAAGAACATCAAAACCTTGCCGCAGCTGCTGGCCGCCGCGCGCGCCAAGCCCGGCAGCATGAACTTCGCCTCCGCCGGCCAGGGCAGCGCCACGCACCTGAACGCCGAGAAGTTCAAGATGGCCGCGAAGATCGATGCGACCAACATCCCGTTCAAGGGATCGGGCGAGGCCGTCACCGAAGTGCTGTCGGGCCGCGTCGACTACTACTTCTCGCCCATCGCGCCCGTCATCGGCCAGATCAAGGACGGCCAGCTGCTCGCGCTGGCCGTGGGTTCGCCCAAGCGCGCCGCCGCCCTGCCCGACGTGCCCACCACCACCGAGGCCGGCGTGCCGGGCTCCGAGTTCAATTTCTGGATCGGCATGATGGCGCCCGCCAAGACGCCGCGCGACATCGTCAACCGCCTGCACGACGAAGTGGCCAAGGCGCTCGCCACGCCCGAGGTGAAGGAGCGTTTCCTCAAGCTGGGCGCCGACGCCTGGACGCTCAAGCCCGAGCAGTTCGACGCCTACATCAAGGACGAGATCGCCAGCAATGCGCAGCTCGTGAAGGCCGCCGGCCTGTCGGTGCAGCCGTAGTCGACAAAACAAAAGAGGCACCCGGTCGTCGCCATGTTCCGCAAGCTCCTGCTCTCCCCGGCCCTGCGCCCGTTCTTCCTGATCCTGCTGCTGCTGGTGCTGTGGGACCTGGCGATCCGCCTCTTCAAGATTCCGGCCTACCTGATTCCTCCGCCGTGGGAGGTCGTGAAGCAGCTCGTCGCCGAATGGCCGCGCCTGCTCGCCGAAAGCTGGAAGACCACGCTTGCCACGCTGGGCGGCTTTGGGCTGACGATCGTCATCGGCATTCCGATCGCGATGGTCATCGCCTACTCGCGGCTGGTCGAGTCGTACGTGTATCCGCTGCTGGTGTTCTCGCAGAGCATCCCGAAGGTGGCGATCGCGCCGCTGTTCGTGGTGTGGTTCGGCTTCGGCATCCTGCCCAAGGTGATCAGCGCCTTCCTGCTGGGCTTCTTCCCGGTGGTGGTGTCCACGGTGATGGGCTTCAAGTCGGTCGAGCCCGACATGCTCGACCTCGCCCGCTCGATGGGCGCCAGCCGCCTGCAGACCTTCTTCAAGATCAGCCTGCCGCAGGCCCTGCCCGCGATCTTCAGCGGCCTGAAGGTGTCTGTCACGCTGGCCGTGGTGGGTGCCGTGGTCGGTGAATTCGTCGGCTCCAACTCGGGCATCGGCTATGTGCTGCAGGTGGCGAACGGCAACTTCGACCTGCCCCTGATGTTCGCCGCGCTCGTCGTGCTGTCGAGCATCGGCGTGATCCTTTTCGTCGCCGTCGACTTGGTCGAGCGCGTGATGATTCCGTGGCATGCATCGCAACGCCACGTGCATTGAAATCCTTCGTCATACCCACAAAACTCCCGGAGACAACGCCATGAAGAAACTGCTTCCCTCGATGCTTGCCGTCGCCGTCACGGCCTTCGCGACCTTCGCCATCGCACCCGCCCATGCCCAGGCGGACAAGCCCAAGGACAAGGTCACGCTGATGCTCAACTGGTACCTCTACAGCGAGCACGCGCCCTTCTTCCTCGGCAAGGAAAAGGGCTTCTATGCCGAGGAAGGCATCGACCTGGACATCCAGGAAGGCCGCGGCTCCGCCGTCACCGCGCAGGCGGTGGCCGCCAAGTCGGCAACCTTCGGCTACATCGACGTCACGACCATGATCAAGGCCGCCGCCAAGGGCGCGCCGCTCAAGTCGACCGGCGTGCTGTTCCAGGTGAGCCCGATGTCGGTCATGGGCTTCACCGAGAAGAACATCAAGACGCCCAAGGACATCATCGGCAAGACCGTGGCCGTGACGCCCGGCGATTCGATGTCGCAGATGTGGCCGCTGTTCCTCAAGGTCAACAACATCAAGCCCGACCAGGTGAAGATCGTCTCGGGCGACGGCCAGACCAAGCTCAATGCGGTGACGAACGGCCAGGCCGACCTGTTGCTGGGCTATGTGATGGACCAGGCCATCAAGCTGCAGGACGCCACCGGCAAGCCCGTGACGCCGATCCGCTTTGCCGACTCGGGCGTGAACCAGATCAGCTCCGGCATCATCACCAACAAGAACCTGCTGACCGAGAACCCCGACCTGGTGAAGCGCTTCATGCGCGCCTCCACCAAGGCTGCCGAAGCTGCCGAGAAAAGCCCGGAGGCGGCCGTGGACGCGATGCTCAAGGCCAACCCGAAGGCCGGCGTGCGCGACACGCTCATCGTCGGCATGAAGCAGAGCGTGGCGCTCTATCACACGAAGGACACGGCCAACCAGCGCCCGTTCCGCGTGGCGATGAAGAACGTGAACGACTCGCTCGACCTGCTGGTGCAGTACGGCGGCATGGACGCATCCACACGCGGCAAGCCGGAAGACTACGTCACCCTGGACTTCCTTCCGAACTGATCCCCTGCCTGCGCGCTCGCTCACTTGCAGTTGCCACCTGCCACCTCTCACGCACTCCATGTCCCAAGTCAACCTGATCGAAGCGCGCGGCGTCTCGAAAACCTACCAAAGCAAGGACGGCCCGGTCGAATCGCTCAAGCCGCTGGACTTCGCCATCGAGGAAGGCGAGTTCGTCTCCGTCGTCGGTCCTTCGGGTTGCGGCAAGAGCACGCTGCTCAAGATGGTCGCGGGCCTGCTGCCGATCAGCGGGGGCGAGCTCACGCTGGCCGGCAAGCCGATCCAGGGACCGCAGAAGGACGTGGGCATCGTGTTCCAGAGCGCGGTGCTGCTGCCCTGGCGCAGCGTGGAAGACAACATCCTGCTGCAGGCCGAGATGCGCCACCTGCCCAAGGCCGCCTCGCAGGCCCGGGCGCGCGAGCTCATGGAGATGGCCGGCCTCAAGGGCTTCGAGGGCAAGTACCCCTGGCAGCTCTCGGGCGGCATGCAGCAACGCGCGTCGATCTGCCGCGCGCTGCTGCACGACCCCTCGGTGCTGCTGATGGACGAGCCCTTCGGCGCACTCGACGCGATGACGCGCGAGAAGATGAACCTGGAGCTGCAGCGCATCTGGATGGCGTCGAAGAAGACCGTGATGCTCATCACCCACAGCATCCCCGAGGCGATCTTCCTGTCGGACCGCGTGATCGTGATGAGCGAGCGCCCCGGCTCGATCGCCGCCGTGTACCACATCGACCTGCCACGCCCGCGCACGCTCGACATGATGGCCTCGCCCGAGTTCGGCCAGTACACGAAGCTGGTGCGCGCGCATTTCTTCTCGCAGGGCATCCTGGACCACTGAAGCCCGCCATGGACGCGCCCCGCTTTCACATCGAAGAGATCCGCTTCGCAGAGCGCGACGTGGCGCTTCGGCTGCCGTTCCGCTTCGGCGCCGCCACCGTCACCGCCTGCCCGCAGGTGTACGTGCGGGCCCGCATCCGCTTTGACAGCGGCGGCACGGCCGAGGGCTGCGCGGCCGAGATGATGGTGCCCAAGTGGTTCGACAAGAACCCGGCGCTCAACAACGAGCAGAACTTCGAGCAGCTGCGCTTTGCGCTGCGCGATGCGCGCGACGCCTACGTCGGCGAAGACGATGCGCAGACCGCGTGGACGCACTTCGCCTCGAACTACACCGCGCTGCAGGCGCGCGCAAAGGCCAAGGGCCTGCAAGCACTCGTGGCCAGCTACGGTCCGGCACTGATCGACCGTGCCGTGATGGATGCGCTGTGCCTGCGCACCGGCACGAGCTTCGCAGCCGCGATGAGCGCCAACCTCTGTGGCATCGACATCGCAGGCAGTGGCCTGGCCGACGATCTCGCGGGCTTCGACATGCCCGCCTTCCTGGCGCGCCAGTCGCCGCGCGCGAGCATTGCCGCACGCCACACCGTCGGCCTGGCCGATGCCATCGACGACAGCGACGCGCTGCCCGATGCACCGACCGACGGCCTGCCCACCACGCTCGCCGCGGCGGTGAAGCGCTACGGTCTCACCCACTTCAAGCTCAAGCTCTGCGGCAACACCGCGCAAGACATCGACCGGCTCCAGCGCATCGCCCGCGTGATCGACGGCCACGCGCAGCTCGTGACGCTCGACGGCAACGAGCAGTACGCCGATGCCGACGACTTCGCCGTCTTTCTCGACCGCATGCTCTCCACGCCCGTGTTGTGGAAGCTCGCGCAGAAGACCGTCTTCGTCGAACAGCCGATCCGTCGCGATGCCGCGCTGGAGCGCAGCGTGTCGGCATTGGGCAAGCGCATCCCGCTGCTGATCGACGAATCCGACGCCACGCTCGATGCCTTCGTGCAGGCCCGTGCGCTCGGCTACACCGCGGTGTCGAGCAAGAGCTGCAAGGGCTTCTACAAGTCGGTCGTCAACGCGGCACGCTGCGCGCACTGGAATGCTTCGGAGAAAGCGAATCGCTATTTCCTCTCCGGCGAAGACCTCACCATGCAGGCGGGCATCGGCGTGCAGCAGGACCTCGCGCTCGTCGGCTGGCTCGGCCTGTCGCACGTCGAGCGCAACGGACACCACTACGTCAACGGCCTCGCCGCCGTGCCCGAGGCGGAGCAGCAGGCGCTGTCGCAGCTGCACCCCGGCCTCTACCAAACCAGCGACGGCGCCACGCGCCTCGCCATCCGCCAAGGACAGTTGTCCCTGTCCTCGCTCGCCACTGCGACCGGCTTTGCCACTGGCAAGCCCGGCGCCGGCATCTCGTGGGACGCCATGCGTTCCGTCTACTGAAGCACCCCTCTCGCATCCCAAGGAAGAAAACGATGGCCACCCAACGTCTCGGAATCATCATGCACGGCGTCACCGGCCGCATGGGCATGAACCAGCACCTGATCCGCTCGATCTGCGCGATCCGCGCGCAAGGCGGCGTCACGCTGTCGAACGGCGACAAGGTCATGCCCGACCCGATCCTCATCGGCCGCAACGCCGAGAAGATGGAAGCACTCGCCAAGACCCACAACATCGCGCGCTGGGGCACCGACCTCGACAAGGCGCTGGAGAACAAGGACGACACGATCTTCTTCGACGCCGGCACCACGCAGATGCGCCCCACGCTGCTGGCCAAGGCGATTCGCGCCGGCAAGCATGTCTACTGCGAAAAGCCGATCGCCACCAACCTGAACGAAGCCGTTGAAATCGCGCGCCTGGCCGAAGGCTCGGGCCTCAAGCACGGTGCGGTGCAGGACAAGCTGTTCCTGCCGGGTCTGCGCAAGCTCGACATGCTGCGCCGCGCCGGCTTCTTCGGCCGCATGCTCAGCGTGCGCCTGGAGTTCGGCTACTGGGTGTTCGAGGGCGACCTGCAGCCCATCCAGCGCCCGAGCTGGAACTACCGCAAGGAAGACGGCGGCGGGATGATCCTGGACATGATGTGCCACTGGCGCTACGTGCTGGACAACCTGTTCGGCGAGGTGAAGTCGGTGTCGTGCATCGGCGCCACGCACATCCCCAAGCGCTGGGACGAAGCCGGCAAGCCGTATGAAGCCACTGCCGACGACGCGGCGTATGCCACCTGCGAACTCACCGGCCACAACGGCGAGCCGGTGATCGCTCAGCTCAACATGAGCTGGGCCACGCGCGTGCGCCGCGACGACCTCGTGACCTTCCACGTCGACGGCACCGACGGCTCGGCCGTCGCGGGCCTGTCGAGCTGCCGTGCCCAGTCGCGCGTCGCCACGCCGCGCCCGGTGTGGAACCCGGACGAGAAGCAGATGATGAATTTCTTCGACCAGTGGCAGGAGATTCCGGACTCGCAGGTCTACGACAACGGCTTCAAGATCCAGTGGGAGCACTTCATTCGCCACGTGGTCGAGAACGAGCCCTACAAGTGGACGCTGCCCGAAGGCGCCAAGGGTGTGCAGCTGGTCGAGGCCGCGCTCGAATCGTGGAAGGACCGCCGCTGGATCGACGTGCCCGCACTGAAGGTCTGAGGAAGAAGCTGCCATGGCACTGTCGCTGACCCTTCCCACTGCGAGCGGCACGCTCGCGCCCTATGCCCTGCGCGGCACTGCGCCGGTGAAGCCCGAAGCGGGCATCAAGTTCAATCGCATCGCCTACTCGGCCGCGCACGTCGTGGCCGACCCGCTGGCGGCCGTCGACCCGTGGCTGCAGGCGGCGGTCGATTGGGACACCACCATCGCGTACCGCCGCCACCTGTTCTCGCTGGGCCTGGGCGTGGCCGAGGCCATGGACACCGCACAGCGCGGCATGGGCCTGGACTGGCCCACGTCGCTCGAACTCATCCGCCGCTCGCTCGATGCCGCGAAGGACGTGCCCGGTGCGCTCGTCGCCTCAGGCTGCGGCACCGACCACCTGAACATCGACGACGTGAAGGGCGTCGACGACGTGATCCGTGGCTACGAGGAACAGATGGCCGCCATCGAAGCGCTCGGGGGCAAGCTGATCGTGATGGCCAGCCGCGCGCTGGCCCGCGTGGCGAAGAGCCCCGCCGACTACGAGCGCGTGTACGACCGCATCCTGAGCCAGGCAAAGCAGCCCGTGGTGCTGCACTGGCTGGGCGACATGTTCGACCCCGCGCTCGCGGGCTACTGGGGCACGAAGGATGTCGACGCGGCGATGGACACGGCCGTGGGCATCATCGCGGCGCATCCGGACAAGGTCGATGGCATCAAGATCTCGCTGCTCGACAAGGACAAGGAAATCGCCATGCGCCGCCGCCTGCCGAAGGGCGTGCGCATGTACACCGGCGACGACTTCAACTACGCCGAGCTGATCGCGGGCGACGGCTTCGGCAGCGAGATCACGCACGGCCAGAGCGATGCGCTGCTGGGCATCTTCGACGCGATCGCGCCAGCCGCGAGTGCCGCGCTGGGCGCACTGGCGCAGGGCAACACCGAGACGTTCCACGCGATCCTCGGCCCCACGGTGCCGCTGTCGCGCCACATCTTCGCGGCGCCCACGCGCTTCTACAAGACCGGCGTGGTGTTCATGGCCTGGCTCAACGGCCACCAGAAGCACTTCACGATGGTGGGTGGGCAGCAGAGCACGCGTTCGCTGCAGCACTTCGCGCAGCTGTTCCGCCTCGCGGATGCAGCCAACCTGCTGGAGCAGCCCGAACTCGCAGTGCAGCGCATGAAGACGCTGCTGGCACTGCACGGCGTGGAAGGTTGAGCGAAGCCATGCGCGATTTCTCGCAGAACCACGACTGGCTGTCGATCAACACGGCGACCATCCGCAAGCAGTCGGGCACCGAGGTACCGCTGGACCGCCTCATCGACCAGTGCGCCGAACGCGGCATCCGCGCCATCAGCCCGTGGCGCGACCAGGTCGCGGCCGTCGGGCTCGACAAGGTGGCGAAGCAGCTGAAGGCGCACGGCATCGGCCTCTCGGGCTACTGCCGTGGCGGCTTCTTTCCCGCGCCTGATGCGGCAGGACTGAAGGCCGCGCTCGACGACAACCGCCGCGCCATCGACGAAGCCAAGACGCTCGATGCGCCCTGCCTTGTGCTCGTCGTCGGTGCCCTGCCCGGCGCGCTCGACGGCAAGGCCGCATACACCGACATCGCCCGCGCGCGCAACGAGGTGCGCGACGGCATCGCCGCATCGCTCGACTACGCGCGCGAGGTCGGCATGCCGTTGGCCATCGAGCCCCTGCACCCGATGCAGGCAGCCGACCGCGCCTGCATCAACACGCTCGAACACGCGCTCGACCTGTGCGACGAACTCGACGCGGGCAGGAGCGGCATGCTCGGCGTGGCGCTCGACATCTATCACGTGTGGTGGGACCCGAAGCTGCAGCAGCAGATCGCCCGCGCCGGCCGCGAGCGGCTGCTGGCGTACCACGTCTGTGACTGGCTCACGCCGACGCGCGACCTGCTCTCCGATCGCGGAATGATGGGCGATGGCGTGGTCGAGTTGAAGAAGATCCGCGGCTGGGTCGAGGATGCAGGCTTCGCGGGTTTCAGCGAGGTCGAGATCTTTTCGAACCTCGACTGGTGGCAGCGGCCCGGGGCCGAGACGCTCGACGCTTGCATCGAGCGACACCGCAGCGCGGTCTGACGTCTGGCGCCGAAGCGAAAGGCAGCCGCCTGTGCTGCAATTCGCTTCATGGCTGACCCGACCCTCGACGACCTGCGCCGCTACGCGGTCGCGCGCACCCTCTTCACGCCCACGACGCTGCCCGCCGCGATCCGCAAGCTCGGCTTCGTGCAGGCCGACCCGATCCGCGCACCGGCGCGCGCACAAGACCTCACGCTGCGCCACCGCGTGAAGGACTACCGCGCAGGCGATCTCGAAAGCCGCTACACGCGCCTGGCGATCGAGGAAGACTGCCTCGTCAACTACGGCTTCCTGCCGCGCGAACACCTGGCACTCATGCATCCGCGCGAGGCCAAGCAGGCCTGGGACCCAGAGACGCGCCGCAAGGCCGCCGACGTGCTGGCCTATGTGCGCGAGCACGGCCCGGTGCATCCGCGCCAGGTCGAGCAGCACTTCGCGCATGGGCGCATCCAGAACTACTGGGGCGGCTCGAGCAACGCGACCACGCACCTGCTCGACGGCATGCACTACCGGGGCATGCTGCGCGTGGTGCGGCGCGACAGCGGCACACGGGTCTATGACGCCGTGACGCACGCGCCCGCCGACGACAGCCCCGCCGGCCGCGCGCGGCGCGCCGCCGCGCTCATCGAGCTGATCGTGCGCAAGTACGCGCCGCTGCCCGCCGCGAGCCTCACTTACCTCGTGCGCCTGCTCGGATATGGGGCGCCGCACCTGGCGGCCCAGACGCAGGCGGCGCTGCGCCTGGCGCGCGAACAGCTCGCGAGTTGCCGCATCGACGGCACCACCTGGTACTGGCCCTCCGACGAGAACCCGGCCTCGAAGCGCCATGCGCCCGACGATGCGGTGCGCCTGCTCGCGCCCTTCGACCCGGTGGTGTGGGACCGCCGCCGCTTCGAACTGCTGTGGGGCTGGACGTACAAGTTCGAGGCCTACACGCCGGCGCCGAAGCGGCAGTTCGGCTACTACGCGCTGCCGATGCTGTGGCACGACCGCGTGATCGGCTGGGCCAACGTGAGCGCGCCCGAGGGGCGGTTGCAGCCGGCCTTCGGCTATGCCGACGCGAAGAAGCCACACGGCGCGGCCTTCCGCGCAGGGCTCGACGAAGAACTGCAGCGCATGACACAGTTCCTCGCGGGCCGCTGACGCCGCCCGGCAGCTGCCCTTTTATAATCACCCGCCTCAGCCAGCCGCCCGCGTCCGCCGCGAGCCCGCCAGCCGTCTTCGAAGGAACGAAGACGCAGCAGCCGGAGCGACGACATCTCCCGTCGTCGCCCCCGGCCACTGCCCCCACGACGCCGTAGACACACAACACCAGCCGGTGCGCCTTCCTTTCGGAATGCGCCACGGCACGCGCTCGTTCGTTTCCGTTTTTTTCGATCGCACCCGAGAAGCCATGGCGCGCCCCGACCGCGCGCCGCAGCCACTCCCCCGCCCTAGACACGTCCGACGCAGGACACAGGAGAAGCTGCACATGACATTCAAGAATCGCCGCCCCGGAACGCCGCTCGCGCGGCGGGGCTATGCCGCGTTCGCGGCCACCGCCGTGGCGCTTGCCGCCAGCGCACACGCCCATGCACAAGAAGCCGCCGCGGCCGAAACGCGGCAGGCCCTGCCCACCGTCACCGTCTCGGGCGATGCGGGCGAGACCGCCACCGGTCCCGTGACAGGCTTCGTCGCCAAACGCGGCAGCACCGCCACCAAGACCGACACGCCGCTGATCGAGACGCCGCAGGCCATCTCGGTCGTCACGCGCGACCAGATGGAAGCGCAGGGCGCGCTCACGCTGCGCGAGACCACCAACTACACGGCCGGCGTGGTGTCGAGCTACTTCGACAGCCGCGGTGACTCGTTCAAGGTGCGCGGCGGTGACGCCGTCCAATACCTGGACGGCATGCAACGCACCTACGGCGTCTACAACAGCAGCAAGCCCGAGCCGTACATGCTCGAGCGCGTCGAGCTGCTGCGCGGCCCCTCGTCGGTGCTCTATGGCCAGGGTGGCGTCGGCGGCGTGCTGAACCTCGTCTCCAAGCGCCCGCAGGCCGAGACGCAGCGCGAGGTGCAGCTGCAGCTGGGCAGTCACTCGCGCAAGCAGATCGCCGCCGATTTCACCGGCTCGCTCGATCCCGAGAGCAAGTGGATGTACCGCCTGGTAGCCGTGAACCGCGACAGCGGCACGCAGGTCGACCATGTGCCCGACGACCGCATCCTCATCGCGCCCTCGCTCACCTGGCGCCCGAACGCCGACACCTCGCTCACGCTGCAGGCGTCCTACCAGAAGGACAAGAGCGGTTCGCTGATCGGCTTCTTCCCGTGGCAGGGCACGCTGCTGCCCTCGCTGTACGGCCGCATCCCGACCTCGACCTTCACGGGCGAGCCCGGCTTCGATCGCTTCGACACGCGCAGCACCTCGCTGGGCTACCTGTTCAGCCACCGCCTCAACGACACCTGGACGGTGCGCCAGAACCTGCGCTCGACGGAAAGCAAGGTCTGGTACAACACCTCGTACACCAGCTTCACGGCCAACCGCCTCACGGGTCGGCCGGCGCGACCGGTGTTCAACGCCGACCAGCGCACCATCGAGCGCGACCTGAGCAGCGACATCAACGGCGGCAAGATGCTGCTGCTCGACAACCAGGCCGAGGCGCACTTCAGGACTGGCGAGGTCGCGCACACGCTGCTGCTGGGCGCCGACTTCCAGCGCAACACCACCTCCAAGCTGTCGGGCCGCGGCCGTGCGGGCGCGCTGGACGTGTACGCACCGGTGTACGGCAACTACACGGCCCCCACCAGCTTCACGCGCGCGCCCGAGGTGGTGCAGAAGCAGGCGGGCATTTATGTGCAGGACCAGGTCAAGTACGGCCGCTGGATCGGCCTGCTGGGCCTGCGCCACGACAAGGCCACCACCGACACCGAAGGCCGCCCCGCCGCGGCCGCCGACGACAAGGCCACCACCAAGCGCGCCGGCCTGGTCTACCTGGCCGACGGCGGCTGGGCGCCGTACCTCAGCTATGCCGAATCGTTCCTGCCACTGGGCGGCGTCGACACGTCGAACAACCCTTTCAAGCCGCAGCGCGGCAAGCAGTGGGAAGCAGGCGTGAAGTGGGAGCCCGCGGGTCAGCGCACCTCGTTCATGGCAGCCGTGTACGACCTGCGCGACACCAACCGCAAGACCACCGACCCGACCAATCCGCTCAACAGCGTGCAGCTCGGCGAAGTGCACGTGAAGGGCCTGGAGCTCGAATACAAGGGCAGCATCGCGCGCGACTGGGACTGGACCGCCTCGTACGCGTACACCGACGCCCGCGTGTCCCAAAGCAACGGCTCCGACCTGGGCAAGCGCCTCTCGGGCGTGCCCAGGCACACGGCCTCGGCCTGGGTGACCAAGCGCTTCTCGATCGGCGGCCTGCACGGCTTCTCGGCCGGCGGCGGCGTGCGCTACATGGGCAAGTCGTACGACGGCATGGACAACAACCCCGTGCCCGCGGTCACGCTGTTCGACGCGATGTTCGCGTGGGACAACGGCCCGCTGCGCCTGGCGCTCAACGTGGCCAACCTGACCGACAAGGTGCAGATCACCACCTGCCTGGCGCGCGGCGACTGCTTCTACGGCCAGCGCCGTACCCTGACTGCCAGCGCCACGTACCGCTTCTGAAGCAAATCCCCGCGCGCTCGAAGGTCTGGCGCGCGGGTGACAACCCGGCGCTGTGCGGGGCTTCTAGAATCGCGCGGTCGCCCGGTTCGCCGGACGGCAAGCGTTCTCAGGGCGGGGTGCAATTCCCCACCGGCGGTGATGGCGGCGAAAGTCGCACAAGCCCGCGAGCGCCTCGAACCTTCTACAGGTTCGAGGGTCAGCAGATTTCGGTGCGATTCCGAAGCCGACGGTCACAGTCCGGATGAAAGAGAGCGCGAAATGCGGGCATGCCCGCGCGTCTTTGCTTTGCTCTTTGGGGGCACACAGGCGCGCGAGCGGGCCTGTGGTTTCGTGCGCCCTGATTCAGGAAACCTGCTTTCAAGAGGCACACCATGAGTCAGATCAACGACCTTCCCCTTTCTGCCGTCACCGCGTCGGGTTCGCCGCGCGGCCAGCGCATCGCATTCGTGCAGGCGCAATGGCATTCCGACATCGTCCACCAGGCCCGCGACGCCTTTCTCGAAGAGATGGCGCGCCTGGGCGTGGCGCGTGAGCTCATCGACATCTTCGATGTACCCGGCGCCTTCGAGATTCCGCTGCACGCCAAGCGCCTGGCCAACTCGGGCAAGTACGCGGCCATCATCGGCTGCGCGCTGGTGGTGGACGGCGGCATCTACCGCCATGAGTTCGTCGCCAACACCGTCGTCAGCACGCTGATGTCGCTGCAGCTGGAAACCGACGTGCCGATCTTCTCGGCCGTGCTCACGCCACACCATTTCCACGAGCACGTGGAGCACCGCAAGTACTTCCACCGCCACTTCGCGATCAAGGGCACGGAAGTGGCCGAAGCCTGCTTCAGGACGCTCGAGGCGCTGGACAAGGTCGACGCGCTGCTCGCCGCCTGACCCCGCAGTTGGCAAGCGGCGCAAGCCTGCAGTAACCTGCGCGGATGGCCTCTTCATCCGCTTCGGCGGCCGCAGCAGCTGCCGACCGCTACACCCTCTATGGCGCGCCCGGTTCGGGCGCCACACCCATCCATGCCGCGCTGACGCTGATCGGCGCGCAGGTCGACACGGTCGACGTCGCCCCGTGGGAGGGCGCATCCGAGCGCGAACGGCTGACCGACGTCAACCCGATGCAGCAGGTGCCCGCGCTCGTGCTGCCATCGGGCGACGTCATGACCGAGAGCGCGGCCATCCTCATCTGGCTGGGCGACCGCTATCCCGAGGCCGGGCTCTGCCCCGCGACCGGCGACCCGCGCCGCGCGCAGTACCTGCGCTGGATGGTCTATCTGCCCGCGTCGATCTATTCGATGTTCTGGGTGCGCGACGAACCGACGCGCCTCACGCCCGAGCCCGCGGCGCAGGCGACGATGCTCGAACGCACGGCCGAGCGCATCGCGCAGTGCTGGCACCTCATGGACACGCAGATCGACGAGCCTGCGCCCTACCTGCTCGGTGACAAGATCAGCATGCTCGACCTGTACGTGACCGTGATGTCGCGCTGGACGCCGACCCGCCGGCGCTTCTACCGCGTGGCGCCGCGCATGGCGCGCATGGTGCGGCGCGTAGACGCCGACCCGCGGCTGGCGGAATTCTGGGCGGCGCGCTTTCCCTTCTCGCTGGATACGAGCGCGCCGGGAGGCTGAACCCAGTTTCCTATCATCGACCCCATGACCGCACGCACACCGACCACCGCCTATCCGATGACGATCTACCACAAGCCCAACTGCAGCACGTCGCGCAACGTGCTGGGGCTGATCCGCGAAAGCGGCGTGGAGCCCGAGATCGTCCTGTACCTGGAAACGCCGCCCTCGAAGAAGAAGCTGCGCGAGCTGGCGAAGGCCATGGGCCTGACGGCGCGCGACCTGCTGCGCGCGAAGGAGGCGCCCTACGAAGAACTGAAGCTGGCAGACGACAAGCTGACCGACGACCAGCTGTTCGACGCGATCGTGGCGCACCCGATCCTCTTGCAGCGCCCGATCGTCGTCTCTCCGCGCGGCACGCTCATGTGCCGCCCCTGGGAGCGCGTGCGCGAGATCCTCCCCGCTTAAACCGGCTGATCTTCGGGCTGTTGCGCCAGCCCCCACGCGACGTGCTCGCGCACCAGATCGCTCGGGTGTTCCGCGCGCGAGGCCAGCGCTTCCTTCGCGCCGGCCTCGCCTGACCTCACTGCATTGCCCAGCGCCACCGCGATGTTGCGCAGCCAGCGCTCGTGGCCGATGCGGCGGATCGGGCTGCCTTCCGTGCGGCGCAAAAAGTCTTCCTCGCTCCACGCGAACAACTCGGCCAGCGTGCGGCCCGTGAGCCCTTCGCGCGCATCGAAGTCGGGCAGCGTGCTCTTCTTCGCGAACTTGTTCCAGGGGCAGATCAACTGGCAGTCGTCGCAGCCGTAGATGCGGTTGGCCATGAGCGGACGCAGCTCCGTCGGGATGGCGCCGGCATGCTCGATCGTCAGGTACGAGATGCAGCGGCGCGCATCGAGCCGCTGCGGCGCGACGATGGCGCGCGTCGGGCACACGTCGATGCAGGCGCTGCAGCTGCCGCAGTGCGCGCTGACAGGTTCGCTGGGCGGCAGGGCCATGTCGACATAGATTTCGCCCAGGAAGAACATCGAACCCGCATCGCGGTCGAGCACCAGCGTGTGCTTGCCGCGCCAGCCCTGGCCGCTGCGCGAGGCCAGCTCGGCCTCGAGCACCGGCGCCGAATCGGTGAAGGCGCGATGGCCGAAGGGGCCGACCTCTTCGGCGATCTTCTCGGCCAGTTTGGCGAGACGGTTGCGCAGCACCTTGTGATAGTCACGGCCCCGCGCGTAGACCGACACGATGGCCTCGCCGGGACGCTTGAGGCGGTCGAACTCAACGGCCTGCCAGTCGCCGGGCGTGCCCTGCGGCAGGTAGTCCATGCGCGCGGTGATCACGCTCACCGTGCCCGGCACCAGTTCCGCGGGCCGCGCGCGGCGCGTGCCGTGGGTTGCCATGTATTGCATTTCTCCATGGAACCCATGGGCCAGCCATTGCATCAGACCGTCTTCGGCGCTCGACAGATCGACGCCCGCGATTCCGATTTGGGAGAATCCGAGTTCCCGGGCCAAGGCCTGAATACGAGCAACGAGTGGATGGCTGACGATCACTTGCCGATTGTAGAAACGCGCACCCTGCGCTGGCAGGGCGAAGACGACACCGACGCGCTGGCGCGCGCGCTCGCCGCATCGCCCGCGCTGCGCGACGCGTTCATCGCGCTGCAGGGCGACCTGGGCGCCGGCAAGACCACCTTCGTGCGCCACCTGCTGCGCGCGCTCGGCATCACCGGGCGCATCAAGAGCCCCACCTACGCGGTGGTCGAGCCGCACGAGGCGCCCGACGGGCTGGCCATCTACCACTTCGACTTCTACCGCTTCGCCGATCCGCGCGAATGGGACGACGCGGGCTTCCGCGACATCTTCGCGGGCCCGGGCCTCAAGCTGGCCGAGTGGCCGGAGAACGCCGCGGGGCGCACCCCACCTGCCGACCTAGCTATTAAAATAGAAGCAATGACCGACGACACCCGCAGCGTGACCCTCCTGGCGAACACCCCTCGCGGCAGCGATCTGCTGGCGTGCCTGGCCGCATGAAGGCGACCGGCCTGAAACGACGCGTGCTGCTGCAAGGCGGCAGCGTCGCGCTGATGCTGGGCGTGCACCAGATCGCGCGCGGCGCCAGCATCCTCGCCGTGCGCGTGTGGCCCGCCGCCGACTACACCCGCGTGACCATCGAGTCCGACGCCCGCCTCAACTCGCAGCAGCTCGTGGTCGGCAGCCCGCCCCGGCTGGCCGTGGACATCGAGGGCATCGACCTGAACACCGAGCTGCGCGACCTGGTCGGCAAGATCAAGCCCGGCGACCCGTACATCAACGGCCTGCGCATCGGGCAGAACGCACCGAAGGTGGTGCGCATCGTGTTCGACCTGAAGCAGACCGTGCGCCCGCAGGTGTTCTCGCTGGCGCCCGTGGCCGCCTACAAGCACCGGCTGGTGCTCGACCTGTACCCCGAACAGGCCATCGACCCGATGGAAGCGCTCATCGCCGAACGGCTGCGCGATGCGCCCAAGAACGGCAGCAGCAGCGCGCCGAACAACGGCACGGCTGTCGCGACCGCGCCGCCCGCCGCGCCCTCGCCGGCCCCCGCCCCCGTGCGCCCCGCCATGCCGCCCGGCGACCCGCTGGGCGACCTGATGGCGCAGCAGGCCGCGCGTCCCGCGCCCTCCGGCCCCGCACCGGCCTTGCCGCCTGGCGGCATGCCGCTGCCGCCGGCACCGCCGCCTGTGGTGGCCGCGGCGCCCCCGGCCCGGCCCGTGACACCGCCGGGCCCGCCGCCGCGCGCCACGGCCAGCCGCACCGACCGCATCATCATCGTCGCGCTCGACCCCGGCCACGGCGGTGAAGACCCCGGCGCGATCGGCCCGAACGGTACGCGCGAGAAAGACATCGTGCTGCAGGTGGCGCACCGCCTGCGCGAGCGCATCAACGCGGCCAGCGTCAACGGCAGCCCGATGCGCGCATTTCTCACGCGCGACGCCGACTTCTTCGTGCCGCTGGGCGTGCGCGTGCAGAAGGCGCGGCGCGTGCAGGCCGACCTGTTCGTGAGCATCCACGCCGACGCCTTCACCACGCCCGCCGCGCGCGGCGCCAGCGTGTTCGCGCTGAGCCAGAGCGGCGCCTCGAGCAGCGCCGCGCGCTGGCTCGCCAACAAGGAAAACGATGCCGACAAGGTCGGCGGCGTGAACGTGGGCAACCACGAGGTGCAGGTGCAGCGCGCGCTGCTCGACATGAGCACCACTGCGCAGATCAACGACAGCCTGAAGCTCGGCGGCGCGATGCTCGGCGAGATCAAGGGCATCGGCGCGCGGCTGCACAAGGCGCAGGTCGAGCAGGCCGGCTTCGCGGTGCTGAAGGCGCCCGACATTCCGAGCGTGCTGGTCGAAACCGCCTTCATCAGCAACCCCGAGGAAGAAGCCAACCTGCGCCGCGCCGACTACCAGGAGAACCTGGCCGACGCGCTGATGCGCGGCATCCAGCGCTACTTCGCACAGAACCCGCCGCTGGCGCGCAGCCGCCAGCTTTGATCTAGACGCCGATCACACCGGCGAACCGGGCGGCCAGGTACAGGCCGACGCCGAAGATGCCGTGCGTGACCAGGCTCTGGAACCGCGCCATCGCGGGGCGCGGCGTGCGGCGCGCCGCAAAGCCCGCCCCCATGGCCGGCTGCATCACGCAGAACGGCGCCACCAAGCTGCCGATGCCGACGATCAGCGCGGGGCCGAGCGTCGGCTGGCGAGCCCACGCCAAGCCCCAGCCCGCGACCAGCACCGCTGCGAACGCGATGCCGATCAGGTAGTGCGCAGTCCAGCCGATGACGCGCTCGCCGGACACGCGCGGCGATTTCGCAATGGGATCGTGGAAGAAGCGCCCGCGCGTCAGGTGCACGAGCCAGCGGCCGACGAGTGCGTAGTCCAGCGAGGAAATGCCGAACAGGCGCCGACGCAGCACCGACCCAAGGTCCATCAACACCGTTGCACCCACGCCGATCCACAACGTGCGCAGTGCGAATTCGACCGCCTCAGACACGGCCACGCTCCTGCGCCGTCGCGCGCGCGCCGATCGTCCAGCAGGCCGCGACAAAGCGCACCTCGTCGCCACGCACATACGGCGCGAAGGCGGCGTGCAAGGTCTCGACGACCTGCGCGCGCGTCGCTGCATCCGCCTCCTGCAGGACCAGCCCGACCGGCCCGAGCCGCGTGAAGTAATCGGCCAGCGCCGTCGCGGGGAACGCGCACTCGACCTCGAACGGCTGGATGTCGATGTCGCGCCACCCGCTCGCGTCGAGGATCTGCGCGACCCGCGCGCGGTCCGCGAACGCAAACTGGCCCGGTGCGTTCGGCCGGCGCGGCGGCAGGCTGGGCAGCATTGGCGCAGCGGCGCGCTCGGCCGTCGTCATGAACGGGTTGTCGGCCCCGCCGCGCCAGGCAATGCAGCGCAGCGCCGCGCCCTGCGTTGCCGCGCGCCGCAGGTTCGCGAAGGCGCGCACCGGGTCGTCGAAGAACATCACGCCCAGGCGCGAGATGACCATGTCGAACGCGGCCGGCTCGAAGGCGTGGCCCTGCACGTCGGCGCAGACGAAGCGGGCCGACGGGAGCGCCTCGCGCGCAGCGCGGCCTTGCGCCGCCTCGATCATCGGCGCCGAGATGTCGACGCCGAGGCACAGGCCCGTCGCGCCCAGTTGCCTCGCCACGGCGAGCGTCGTGCGGCCGGTGCCGCAGCCGACGTCGAGCACGCGGCAAGCGCCTTCGGCGCGTACCGCGCTGGTCAGTCGCGCCTCGAGCGGCTGGAACATCGCGTCAAGCACCGCCTGTGTCTGAACCCAGGCGCTGCCGGCGCGCCCGTTCCACAGGGCAGCCTGTTCCGCATTGGCGGGAGATGTGTGGTCGTCCATGATCGTTTTCCTCAAGATGCCTTCAAGCGGCGAAAGCTAGACTGTGCCAATTCAAGTCGACTTGAAGTCAAGGGGCCAGCAGATGGACATCTCGGAAGTGGCGCAACGCGCCGGCGTCCCTGCCTCGACGCTGCGCTTCTATGAAGAAAAAGGGCTGATCGCTTCGACCGGCCGGCACGGCCTGCGCCGCGTGTTCGCGCCCGACGTGCTGGAGCGGCTGGCGCTCATCGCGCTGGGGCGCGCCGCCGGTTTCTCGCTGGAGGAGATCGGCCACATGTTCTCGCCCGAAGGCAAGCCGCGCATCGACCGACAGGTGCTCGCCGACAAGGCACAGGACCTCGACCGCACGATCCGCCAGCTCACGGCGATGCGCGACGGCCTGCGGCACGCGGCGGTCTGCCCCGCGCCCAGCCACATGGAATGCCCGACCTTCCGCCGCATCCTGCGGGCGGCGTCATCGGGTGCGCTGGAAGCCCCGAAGAAAAGAGCACCGAAGCCGCCCCCCAAGCCCCGCGCCGCCTGACCCCACGCGTTTGCTTGCACGCGTTGCGTCCCGCAACACGCGCCCTGTCCCACGCCGCGCGGCCCGCCCCCGCGCACAGGCACGTGCGGCAGGCTCCTACACCGCGAAATGCATACTTTTGACCATGATGAGCCATCACTCCTCGAAAGGTGGACACCATGTTGAAGACACGTCTCTGGATCGCCGCTGCAGCTGCCACTTCGGTCATGACGCTGGCAGGTTGTGCGAGCGGTCCCAACCAGAACCTCGGCACCGGCATCGGCGCACTCGGCGGCGCGGCGGTGGGCCATGCGATCGGCGGCAACACCGGGGCCACGCTCGGCGGCGCAGCCATCGGCGGCGTCATCGGCAACCAGGTGGGCCGCAACGTCGACGAACGCAACTACTACAACCAGCAGCGCTACCCGCGCGGCAGCGGCTACTACCCGGACAACGGGCCGCGTTACTGATCTACACCCTCAACGAAAAAACGCGCCATCCGGCGCGTTTTTTCATGGGGTGACTCCGTCGCGACTCAGGCCTGCGAGTGCTGTCCCGCCGCCCGGGCCTTCTCGGCCTTCGAGGCGCGCCACGCGCCGAAGATGGCCAGCAGGCCGGGCACGAAGATCAGCGCCCAGATGATCTTGTCCAGGTGCAGCCGCACGAACGGCAGGTTGCCGAAGAAATAGCCCGCGGTGGCAATGCCCAGCACCCAGAGCAGCGCGCCACCCACGTTGTAGGCCGTGAACTTCGCGCGGTTCATCTCGGCCACACCGGCCACGAAGGGCGCGAAGGTGCGAATGAAGGGCATGAAGCGCGCGAGCACGATGGTGATGCCGCCGTAGCGCTCGTAGAAGCTGTGGGCCTGGTCGAAGGCCTTGCGGTTGAAGAAGCGCGAGCTCTCCCACTGGAACACCTTGGGCCCGAAGTAGCGCCCGATCGAGTAGTTGCACTGGTCACCCAGAATGGCCGCGGCGATCAGGATGCCGCAGGCCAGCGGAAAGCTCATGAGCCCCACGCCGCACAGCGCGCCCACGATGAACAGCAGCGAGTCTCCCGGCAGGAACGGCATCACCACGGCACCGGTCTCGACGAACACGATCAGGAACAGCAGCGCATAGACCCACGGGCCGTAGGCGACCACGAAGGCCTCGAGATGTTTGTCGACGTGAAGAATGAAGTCGACGAGAAAGCTGATGATTTCCATGGGCGCGGATTATCCTTGCTGCCGCCCCCCGCCCTTTTCGAATCCCCCCACGCCCGCGACATGAAGAAGATAGAGCCCCGACTCCTGCAGGCCTTCGTGGCCGTGGCCCGCGAGGGCTCGGTGTCGCGCGGTGCGCAGCGCCTGTTTCTCACGCAGCCGGCCGTGAGCCTTCAGCTCAAGGAGCTGGGCGCGCTGGTCGAACTCGAACTGTTCCAGCGCACGCCGACTGGCCTGCTGCTCACGCGCGATGGCGCGGCGCTGCTCAACCATGCCGAGCACGCGCTCGAAGGCCTGAACGATTTCGCGGTGGCGGCCGAGCGGCTCAAGGGCGGCGTGCGCGGCTCGCTGCGCATCGGCACCATCCTCGATCCCGACTTCACGCGGCTCAGCCCTTTCCTCACGGAACTGGTGGCGCTGGCGCCCGAGCTCGAGACCGAGCTGCACCAGGGCACGAGCGGCGACGTGCTGGCCCAACTGCTCAACAAGGAACTGGACATCGGCTTCTACCTCGGCGATCCCGAGGCCACCGACCTGCCGCAGGCCGGCGCGGCCGCGCGCCGCCAGGACGGCGGCCTGCTGTTCCATTCGCAGGTGCTCGCGCGCTTCAACTACCAGGTGATCGGCCCGAGCGGCTGGGCGCCGCAGCTGCTGGGCCGCGACTGGCCCGAGCTGGCGTATCTGCCGTGGGTGCTGGCACCGCCGACCTCGTCGCATTCGCGGCTGCTGGCGCCGGTGCTCCAGGCCCACAAGCTGGTGCTGAAGAAAGCTGCGCAAGCCGACCAGGAGATGTCGATGCTGGCGCTGGTGCGCGCGGGCGTCGGCATTTCGCTGGCGCGCGATGCGCTGGCGCTGCAGGCCAGCCAGCGCGATGGCCTGGTCATTGCAGACCGCGTGAGCATCGGCTGCGACCTGCGCTTTGTCTGCCTGGCCGGCGCGCTCAAACGGCCGGAGGTGGACTGCGCGTGGCAGGCCCTGTCGCGCGTCTGGCGACAGGCGTTCTGAACAATCAGGCGCGCGCCCGGCCGTCGCGCACGGCCGCCGGCGGCGCCGCCGCCCCGCTCTTCGTCGCCACGCGCCAGCCCTTGGGCATGAGCGCCAGCATCAGCGCGGCCAGCAGCGCCGCGCTGCCCAACGTGTACAGCCCCGCGGCCGAGCCACCGTGGTTCTGCTCCACATAGGTCCGCAGGTTGGGCGCCACGAAGCCGCCCAGGTTGCCGATGGAGTTGACCAGCGCAATGCCCGTCGCAATGCCCAGCCCCGACAGCCGCTCCGACAGGAAGGCATAGAAGATCGGCGTGCCCGACAGGTAGGTCGATGCGCCGATCGACAGCGCCGCGATCGCGAAGATCGGCGAGCCGTGCGCCGAGAGGCACACGCACACACCGAAGATCGTGTACAGCGTGGCCACGGTGACGCGGCGGCGGTCGTGGTGACGGTCGGACCAGCGCGTGACGAAGTACACGACGAACAGCGCCAGCAGCCACGGAATGCTGGTGACCAAGCCGACCAGCAGGCCGATCTTCTGGCCCAGGATCTGCCCCACCTGGGTCGGGAGATAGAAGATCAGGCCGTAGGCCGCGATCTGCACGATGAAGAAGTTGATCGCGAAGAACATGACGCGCGGATTGCACAGCGTCTGCCACACGGTCTGCGGGCTGTCGGCCGACTTTTCCGCCGCTTCCTGGTCGAGCACGGCCTGCAGCGCGCTCTGCTGCGCGGTCGTGAGCCAGGGCGCGTTGTGCGGCCGGTCGACGATGACGAAGAAAGCCACGATGCCCACCACCACGGCCATCAGGCCCTCGATGAGGAACATCCACTCCCAGCCCTTGAGGCCGCCGATGCCGTTCATGTCGAGCAGCGCACCGGAAATCGGCCCGCCGATGACGAGCGCGCCCGCAAAGCCGAACAGCAGGATGCCGTTGGCCTGCGCGCGCACCTTCGCAGGGAACCAGTAGGTCAGCGTGAGCAGCACGCCGGGGTAAAAGCCCGCTTCCGCAATGCCGAGCAGGAAGCGCAGCACGTAGAAGGAGGTCTCGGTGGTGGCGAACATCATGGCCGAGGCCACGAGCCCCCAGGTGACCATGATCCGGCACAGCCAGATGCGCGGGCCGACGCGCGACAGGATCACGTTGCTCGGCACCTCGAAGATCGCGTAGCTCACGAAGAAGATGCCGGCGCCGAGCGCGAAGGCGCTGTTGCTCAGGCCGGTGTCGATCTGCAGCGCCTGCTTGGCGAAGCCGACGTTCACGCGGTCGAGGATCGACATGATGTACATGACGATCAGCATCGGCAGCAGGCGCCAGCGCGCCTTGTGGATGGCGCCGGTGACCAGTTCGCCGTAGGGACTCGTGGTTGTCATTGTTGTTGTCTCCTGAATAGGTCGGTCTGAAAGACGTGCGACTAACCGCGCGCAACGGCGCCGTGGACCGGGTTCGTCACTGAACCCAGCCCATCGATCTCGACCGAGACCACGTCGCCGCGCTTGAGGAAGCGTGGCGGCTTGAGGCCCAGTCCGACGCCGGCGGGCGTGCCGGTGAGGATCAGGTCGCCGGGTTCGAGCGTGATGGCGCGCGAGAGGTACGCCACGAGGAACGCGACCGAGAAGATCATCTCGCGGGTGTTGGACGACTGCACGGCCTCGCCGTTGACGAGGCAGCGGATGCCCAGCGATTGCACATCGGCCACTGCGTCGCGCGTGACGACGGTGGGCGCGAGCGGACAGAAGCCGTCGAGCGATTTGCCGCGCACCCATTGCGCCTCGCCCAGTTGCACGTCGCGCGCGCTCACGTCGTTGGCAGCGACGTAGCCGAACACGTGCGAGAGCGCGTCGGCTTCGCTCACGCCTTGTGCGCGTTTGCCGATGACGACGCCGAGTTCAGCCTCCCAGTCGACCTTCTCGGTGAAGCCTTCGGGCCAGGTGATCGCGTCGCCATCGGCGGCCAGCGTGTTGCTGAACTTCGCGAACACGACGGGCTTCTCGGGGATGGCCAGGCCGGTCTCGATGCAATGGTCGCGGTAGTTGGCGCCGATGCAGATGATGTTTCTCGGGGCGAACGGCAGCGTGGGCTTGACGTCGGCGAGGGGGATCGGCTGGCCTGCGTCGCGCCAGGGCTTGCCTTCGACGATGTCCTGCATGCGGGCCGCATCGACGGGCTGCAGTGCGCCGTCCTTGATGTAGCCCACGCGGGGGCCCTGCGGCGTTTGAACGCTCATCCACTTCATGTCTGACTCCTTCTTTGATTTGAAAAAATTCTTTTGGCCGTGGTCGTTCAGGGCGTGTGCACAGGCCACCGGGCACTTCCCTCCGCGAATGTCCCCCGGGGCTTCGCCCCTCCTCCTTGATTTCGCTGCGGGAAGCACCCAGTGCCCTGAGCACGATGGGCGCGGTCGTTGTGCGGGCCGATCAACACGTGCCCTGAACACGCTCACGTCGATGGGGTGCCTTGCGCAGCGAAATCAAGGAGGAGGCCGCAGGCCGGGGGACATTCGCGGAGCAAGGCTCCCCGTCGGCGGGAGCGTCGCCCTGAAAAAAGTCCTCAGTGATTCCGACGAGGGATCCCCGCCGTCTGCGCCACGCGCTGGTACTTGGTCGCCGGCTTCAGCACCATGCCTTCGGACAGCGTGTCCACCATCGCGCGCTGGATCTCTTGCCACGGCGTCTGGCTCGCGGGAATCGGGTAGCCGCCCTTCGCCTCGAGGTCGCGGGCGCGGGCCTGCAGCACTTCGTCGTCGACGAGCATGTTGACGGTGCGCTCCTTCAGGTCCACGCGCACCTTGTCGCCGGTCTGCAGCAGCGCCAGGCCCGTGCCTGCGGCGGCTTCGGGCGAGGCGTTGAGGATCGACGGCGAGCCCGAGGTGCCCGACTGCCGGCCGTCGCCGATGCAGGGCAAGGCCGACACGCCGCTCTTGAGCAGGTGCGACGGCGCGCGCATGTTGACCACCTCCGACGAGCCCGGGTGCCCGATGGGGCCGACGCCGCGCATGAACAGGATGCAGCTCGCGTCGATGTCCAGCGACGGGTCTTCGATGCGGGCTTCGAAATCTTCCGGGCCGTCGAACACGATGGCGCGGCCCACGAAGGCGTCGAGGTCGCCGGCCTGGCTCAGGTAGCGCGCGCGGAACTCGTCGGAGATCACGCTGGTCTTCATGATCGCGCTGTCGAACAGGTTGCCCGACATCACGAGGAAGCCGGCGTTCTCGCGCAGCGGCTGCTCGAAGGGACGGATCACGTCGGCGTCTTTCACGGGCGCGTCGGCGCAGTTGACGGCGAGCGTGTGGCCGTTGACGGTGAACGCATCGGTGCGGATCAGGCCGTGGCGGTGCAGCTCGGCAACCACCGCGGGCACGCCGCCCGCACGGTAGAACTCCTCGCCGAGGTACTTGCCGGCGGGCTGCATGTCCAGCAGCAGCGGCACGTCGAGGCCGACCGTTTCCCAGTCCTGGATGTTGAGTTCGACGCCCGCATGCTTGGCGATGGCGATGAGGTGGATCGGCGCGTTGGTCGAACCGCCGATGGCCGAGTTGACGACGATCGCGTTCTCGAAGGCCGAGCGCGTGAGGATGTCCGAGGGCTTGAGGTCTTCGCGCACCATGTCGACGATGCGCCGGCCGGTTTCGTAGGCCATCTGGCCGCGCTCGCGGTAGGGCGCGGGAATGGCCGCGCAGCCGGGCAGGCTCATGCCCAGGGCTTCGGCCAGGGCGTTCATCGTCGAGGCCGTGCCCATCACGTTGCAGTGGCCGGCCGAGGGCACCGTGGAGCCCACGAGGTCGATGTAGCCGGGGAAGTCGATGCTGCCCTTGGCGAACAGCTCGCGCGCCTTGAACAGCGTGGTGCCGGTGCCGGTGCGCTGGCCTTCGTGCCAGCCGTTGAGCATCGGGCCGCCCGACAGCACGATGGCGGGAATGTTGGCGGTGGCCGCGGCCATCAGTGCGGCGGGGGTGGTCTTGTCGCAGCCGGTGGTCAGCACCACGCCGTCGATCGGATAGCCGGTGAGGATCTCGACGAGCCCCAGGTAGGCCAGGTTGCGGTCGAGCGCGGCCGTGGGGCGGCGGCCGTTCTCCTGGATCGGGTGCATCGGGAACTCCATCGCGATGCCGCCCATCTCGCGGATGCCCTCGCGCACGCGCAGCGACAGCTCGCGATGGTGGCGGTTGCAGGGCGTGAGGTCGGAGCCGCTTTGCGCGATGCCGATGATCGGCTTGCCCGATTGCAGCTCTTCACGGGTGAGGCCGTAGTTCAGGAACCAGGCCAGGTGCAATACGGAGAGTTCGCTGTGCGCGGGGTTGTTGAACCAGGCGGCGGAGCGCAGGGGGCGGGGTGTCGTCATGGCGTCGGCTTTCAGGGGGGTCTGCGAACGCGCGCGGCGGCCCCCTGCGCGGCATGGCGCTGGGCCATGGCGGTGTCCTGGGTGTCTCCGGTGCGTTCTTGTTTGTGGTGCGAATACGTTGGCGAAGGGGAGCTTAGGTTTTCGCCTTCGCCAAAGCCAATGAGATCGGTTGAGGATCGGTATAAGCGCGCCAAATACACCGCCGATACCCCGCCACCGGCCCCGTCCGGGCGCCGCTTTTAGAATGTTTCCGGTGAGTGCCCTCCCCTCCTCCCTCCCCCCCGCCGAACGACGTCCGATCCGTGAACTCCCCGACGAACTGATCAGCCAGATCGCCGCCGGGGAAATGGTCGAGCGCCCCGCCTCGGTGGTGCGCGAACTGCTCGACAACGCGCTGGACGCCGGCGCGCGCCAGATCACCGTGCGCCTGGCCTCGGGCGGCGTGCGGCTGATCTCGGTGGAAGACGACGGCCTGGGCATTCCGCGCGAAGAACTCACGGTGGCGCTGCGCCGCCACGCCACCAGCAAGATCGCGAGCCTGAGCGACCTCGAAACGGTCGGCACCATGGGCTTTCGCGGCGAGGCGCTCGCGGCCATCAACGCGATTGCCGAACTCAGCATCCTCTCGCGCTTCACCGGCGCCGACAGCGCCTTCGTGCTCGACGGCGGCACGGGCGAACTTCGGCCCGTGGCCCGCGCGGTGGGCACCACGGTCGAGGTGCGCGAGCTGTTCTTTGCCACGCCCGCGCGGCGCAAGTTCCTGAAGACCGACGCCACCGAGCTGGCCCACTGCATCGAAGCCGTGCGCCGCCATGCATTGGCGCGGCCCGAGGTGGGCTTTTCGGTGTGGCACGACGGCAAGCTGGTCGAACAGTGGCGCGCCGCCGCCACGCCCGAGCAGCGGCTGGCCGATGCGCTGAGCGACGATTTCGTGTCGCAGAGCGTGGCCGTGCTGCGCGAAGGCGGCCCGGTGCGCGTGGTCGGCCGTGCCGGCATTCCCGACGCGGCGCGCTCGCGCAACGACCAGCAGTTCTTCTACGTCAACGGTCGCTTCGTGCGCGACAAGGTGCTGTCGCACGCCGTGCGCAGCGCCTACGAAGACGTGCTGCACGGCCAGCGCCAGCCGGTGTACGTGCTGTACCTGGAGATCGACCCCGCGCGCGTCGACGTCAATGTGCACCCGACCAAGATCGAGGTGCGCTTTCGCGACGGGCGTGAGGTGCACCAGGCGGTGCGCCACGCCATCGAGGACGCGCTGGCCGCACCGCGCGCCGGCGATGCCCTGGCGTCGGCCGACGCGCCGCCGCAGCCCTTCTTCAAGCCGACGCCGCTGCCGCCGAGCGCGAGCTGGTCGCAGCCCGCGATCCCGTTCCAGGCGCGCGAGCGCGGCGCCGGCGACTTCGAGGCCATGTGGCCGCGGCGCTCCGAGGAGCAAGGCCATGCGCTGGTCACGGGTGCACCGCAGTGGCAGACCGAAGCGCCGGCGATGTCGTTCCGCGCGCCGGTCGGGCTGCCGGACGACGAGGCTTCGCCCCCCGCCCCCGTCATGAACCAGGACGCCTGGCCGCTGGGCCGCGCGCTGGCGCAGTTGCAGGGCATCTACATCCTGGCCGAGAACAGCCAGGGCCTCGTGATCGTCGACATGCACGCGGCGCACGAGCGCATCGTCTACGAGCGCCTGAAGACCCAGCTCGATGGCGCGGCCATCACGAGCCAGCCGCTGCTGATCCCCGCCACCTTCGCGGCCACGCCGCAGGAAGTGGCCACGGCCGAGGCCTGCGCCGAGGTGCTGCCCACGCTGGGGCTGGAGATCACGCCTTTCTCGGCCCGCACGCTGGCGGTGCGCGCCGTACCCGGCACGCTGGCCGACGGCGACCCGGTGGAGCTGGCGCGCAGCGTGCTCGCCGAGCTGGGCCAGCACGACGCAAGCACCGTGGTGCAGCGCGCGCAGAACGAGCTGCTGTCGACCATGGCCTGCCACGGCGCGGTGCGCGCCAACCGCAAGCTCACCATCGACGAAATGAACGCCCTGCTGCGCCAGATGGAGGCCACCGAGCGCTCCGACCAGTGCAACCACGGCCGGCCGACCTGGCGCCAGCTGTCGATCCGGGAGCTCGATTCGCTGTTCATGCGCGGGCGCTGAGCCTCAAGGTTTCGCGTCATCGGCGGCCACGCCGACATGCCTGCGCGTGACGGCGGCCCGCACCACAAGCATTGAGATACCGACGGCGCTGGTGGCCGCGGCTGCATTGCGTCGTTGCATACGGATGACCGACACCGCGCCGTTGGACTTTCACCACAAAACGCGGGGATCGACGCGCACCGGCACCCGCGCATGGTGGTGTATTTCATGCAGCCCGCCGCGGGCTGAGCACCACAGTCCACGACGAATAAGCGCTGTCAGCGCCCGTTATGGGGGTTTTCGAGGATTTTTTGGCGTCATCCGCAGCGCAGGCACGCACGTTGCATGGTCTCGTGCCAAGCGCCGACGAGCGCCGCACAGGGGGAGCTGACACGTGGTGCCGACACGTTTCAGAAAGCAAGCAGATGAACTTTCGGCCGACTTCCGCTGTCCTTTCACCCAATGATCAAACGCTGGCCCCTCCTCGCGTCCATCTTTTCGCTCTGTGCCCTGCTGGCCGCTGGCTGTTCGACCCTCGACGAACGGCAGCGTGAGTGGATCTTTCAACCCAGCGACCGCAGCTGGGGCAACTCGGCCCTCATGACCGAAGGCATGCAGGACGTCTGGATCGACTTTCAATCGTCCATCACCGGTGAACCGGCGCGCCTGCACGGCCTGTGGCTCGGCGGCGCTCCTGAAACCACCGAAACGCCCGTGCTGCTGTACCTGCACGGTGCGCGCTACAACGTGGCTGGCTCGGCCCCCCGCATCCAGCGCATGCACGAGCTGGGCTTCTCGGTGCTGGCGATCGACTACCGCGGCTTCGGCAAGAGTTCCAAGGGCCTGCCTTCGGAAGCCTCTGCCCGCGAAGACGCCCGCGCCGCCTGGACCTGGCTCGCCGCGCGCCATCCGCGCCAGCATCGTTACATCTTCGGCCACTCGCTGGGCGGCGCCATCGGCATCGACCTGGCGGCCACGGTGGGCGACGAGAGCGGCACCATCGTCGAGAGCACCTTCACCTCCATCGCCGACGTGGCCAGCAGCTTCAAGTGGGGCTGGCTGCCCTTCGGGCCGTTCATCACGCAGCGCTTCGAGGCGATTCGCACCGTCAAGGACATCGGCGCGCCGCTGCTCGTGGTGCACGGCACGGCCGACAGCCTGATCAACCCGACGCTCGGGCGCAAGCTGTACGAAGCGGCCACGGTGCCCAAGATGTTCGTGCTGGTCGAGGGCGGCTCGCACCACAACACCAACTCGGTGGGGGCGGCGCAGTACCGTGCGGCGCTGTCGCAGCTGTTTCGCATGAAGCCCGAGGGCAGCAGCACGCTGGCGGACAGCCGGCCGCAGCCTGCGGTGCCTTCCGCCGCGCTGTCGCCGCAAGAGGTGCGGGGCGAGGCGCGTGCGCCCGCACCCGCAGCCATCTAATCCAACCTCAACCGGCGTTTGCGCCGGTCCGTTCCCGCGTCAGGCCGAGGCCAGGTCGAACGGCAGCTGGCGCAAGGGCTTGCCGGTCAGCTGCGCGACGGCATTCGCGAACGCAGGCGCCAGCGGCGGCAGGCCGGGCTCGCCCATGCCCTTGGGCGCATCGGCACTCGGCACGATGTGCACGTCGAACTCGGGCACCTGCGTGATGCGCGCCACGGTGAAGTCGCCGAAGTTGCCCTGCTGCACGACGCCGTCCTTCAACGTGATGGCGCTGCCCTGCAGGCAGGTCGACAACCCCATCACCGCCGCGCCCTGCACCTGCGCTTCCACGCTGCGCGGGTTCACCGCCAGGTTGCAATGCACGCCCGAGGTCACGCGGTGCAGCACCGGCTGGCCGTCCTTGACCGAGGCTTCGACCACATAGGCCACCACCGACTCGAAGGACTCGTGCACCGCCACGCCCCAGGCGCGGCCTTCGGCCAGCTTCTTCTTGCCGTAGCCGCTCTTGTCCACCGCCAGTTGCAGCGCAGCGCGGTGGCGCGGGTGCTTGTCGCCGAACAGCTGCATGCGGTAGGCCACCGGGTCCTGCTTCGTGCTGCGCGCGACCTCGTCGATCAGCGTTTCCATCACGAAGGCCGTGTGCGTGGAGCCCACGCTGCGCCACCACAGCACCGGCACGTTGACCTGCGGGTGATGCACGGTGAGGCGCATCGGCACGGGGTACGGGTCGCGCATACCTTCCACGGCGGTGGCGTCGATGCCGTCCTTCACCATCATTGCGGCGAACACCGAGCCCGCGGTGATGGACTGGCCCACGATGACGTGGTCCCACGCCAGGATCTTGCCGCGCTCGTCGAAACCGATGCGCGCGCGGTGCAGGTGCATGGGCCGGTAGTAGCCGCCCTTGATGTCGTCCTCGCGGCTCCAGAGCAGGCGCACCGGCGCGTCGAGGCCGGCCGTGCGCGCGGCCTTGGCGACCTCGCAGGCCTCGACCACGAAGTCGCTGCTCGGCGCGAAGCGCCGTCCGAAGCCGCCGCCCGCCATCTGCACGTTGACCTTGACCTGCGAGGGAGCCAGCTTCAGCGTGCGCGCCGCGGCCTGGCCGTCACTGTCGGCGGACTGCGTGCCGACCCACAGCTCGGCGCGCCCTTCCGACAGCTTCACGGTGCAGTTCTCGGGCTCCATCGGCGCGTGCGCGAGGTACGGGAACACGAACTCGGCTTCGAGCTTGTGCGGCGCATTGGCCAGCGGCGCCATGTCGGCGTCGAACTTGCGGTTGCCGGGGCGGCCGGCCAGCTCGCGGTATTGCGCGAGCTGCTTGTCGCTGTCGACCTTCTCGACGGCGGCGGTGTCCCATTGCAGCTTCAGCGCGTCGCGGCCCAGCTTGGCCGGCCAGTAGCCGTCGGCCACCACGGCCACGCCTTCGGCGCCGCGGTCCAGCGGAATGCGCAGCACCGCCTTCACACCCTTGACGGCGCGCGCGGCGCTGTCGTCCACCGACGCCAGGCGGGCACCGAACACCGGCGGATGCGCCACCACGGCCGTGAGCTGGCCGGGTTGGCGCACGTCGATGCCGAAGTCCTGCTTGCCGCTGCTCTTGGCGCGCGCGTCCAGGCGCGTGGTCGGGCGGCCGATGATGCGGAAGTCCTTCGGGCTCTTCAGCGTGACCGTCTCGGGCACCGGCAGCGCCATGGCTGCTTCGGCCAGCTCGCCATAGCCCGCCTTGCGCCCGCCCGGGCCGATCACGGTGCCGGCCTGCGTGCGCAGCGTGGCCACGTCGACCTTCCAGCGCTGCGCCGCGGCCGACAGCAGCATGGCCCGCGCACGCGCGCCCAGTTCGCGGTACTGCGTGTAGCTGTTCTTGATCGAGTTGGAACCGCCGGTCAGGTGCATGCCGAAGAGCGGGTCGGCATAGGCGGCATCGTTGGTGCCGCTGCGGCTGCGCACCAGGGCCCAGTCGGCATCGAGCTCTTCGGCCAGGATCATCGGCAGGCCGGTCTGCACGCCCTGCCCGAATTCGAGT
The DNA here is from genome assembly GCF_001426505.1 of Variovorax sp. Root473. Lineage (GTDB taxonomy): Bacteria > Pseudomonadota > Gammaproteobacteria > Burkholderiales > Burkholderiaceae_C > Variovorax. Next base: position 742,867 of record NZ_LMEV01000017.1, on the reverse strand, counting down.
CGGTTGATGGTCACCATGACCTCGCCATTGGGCGAGATCTGCACGAAGGCCGACGGCTGTTGCGTCGGCTTGAGCGCGCCGCCGGCCTTGGCCGGACCGTCGGCCTGCGCCATGGCCAGGTGGGGGAAGGCGCCGAGCGCGAAGCCACCGGCGCCGACGATCTTCAGGAAGCTGCGGCGCGGCAGCGTGGCGGCCTCGTCGGTGTCGCGGGTCGAAGCCTGGGCCATCAGGCGCTGCAGCGCGCGCGGCAGTTCGTTGTAGTTGATGTGGGGCAGCATGTCGGCTCCTTCAGGCGAGGGTCTTGGCCGCATCGGCCACGGCGGCGCGGATGCGGGCGTAGGTGCCGCAGCGGCAGATGTTGCCCGCCATGGCCGAGTCGATCTCGTCCGCGCTGGGCTGCTTGCCCTTGGGCAGCGACTGCAGGAACGCCGTCGCACTCATGATCTGGCCGCTCTGGCAGTAGCCGCACTGCGCGACATCGTGCTTGACCCACGCGGCATGCACGGCAGCGCCCACGCGGTCGCTGCCGCCGGTCACGGCTTCGATGGTGGTGATCTTCTTGCCCTCGGCTGCCGCGATGGGCGTGACGCACGAGCGGATGGCCTGGCCGTCCATGTGCACGGTGCAGGCGCCGCACAGCGCCGCGCCGCAGCCGAACTTGGTGCCGGTCATGCCCAGCGTGTCGCGCAGGGCCCAGAGGATGGGGGTGCCGGGGTCGGCGTCGACCGTGTGGTCACGGCCGTTGACGTGGAGCGCGCTCATGTTGTTGTTCTCCGTGGATTGGGTTGATCTGAAGGAAGGATTTGGTTCACTTGGCGCCGTCGAGCACCCATTGCGCGAGCGCCTGCAGGTCTGCGTCGGGGACCTGGGCTTGCGCGGGCATGGGCATCGCGCCCCACTTGCCCGAGCTGCCGCCCTTGATGCTGGCCGCCAGCTGCGCGGCCGTGCCCTTGCCGTCGCCGTAGCGCGCGCCGATTTCCTTCCAGGAAGGGCCCACCACCTTCACGGCGGGCTGGTGGCAGGCCACGCACGCGTACTTCTGCGCCAGCGCGGTGCTGGCGAAGGCGGGCGCGGACCCGGCCATGCTCGCGCCGATGGCCAATGCGGCCACGAGCGAGGCGGTGATGCGATGCGAATGTCGTTCGTCGTGGGTCATTTCTTTTTTCATCATCGTGGAGGGAAAGCACGGTCCTCGCGCCGCGCGCCAAGACTTCACGGCGGCCAGTGTCCGATGAAGCGCGCGCGGCCACTTGCCCAATCCGCGCGCGTTCTTGCCTGAAACAACGAGACTGCGCCGGAAACGCCAGTCGCATGAGAAGCGCCCGATAGACTTTGCGCAAGCAGCCGAAAGGATTCAGATGGAAGTTCTACCGCCGACGCATCCAGACGATTCGGCCGTCCTCGGCGCCCTGGCCACGGCCGTCGGGCGCATTGCCCGAAACGACGGCGACCACGCCACTGCCATTCCCGAACTCTCGCTGCACCGCCGCAGCGCCGCGACCGAGCCCGTGCATTGCATCTACGGCTTCGGCCTGGGCATCACCGTCGGCGGACAGAAGCGCGCGGCGCTCGGCGACGAGATCTATGAATACGGCGCCGGCCAGTCACTGCTGATCACGGCCGACCTGCCCGTGGTGGCGCACGTCACCCGCGCCAGCGCGGCGCAGCCCTTCCTGGGCCTCATGATCCGGCTCGATCCGCGCGCCATCGTGCAGGTGGCGACCGAGATGGCGTTGCCGCCGCCGTCCAGGGAGCCCCACAACCAGCGCGCCCTGTCGCTGGGCGCGCTCGACCCGACGCTGCTGGGCACCGTCACGCGGCTCGTCGAGCTGCTGGCCGAGCCCCGGCTCGTTCCGCAGCTCGCGCCGCTGCTGCAGAAGGAAATCGTCGTGCGCCTGCTCGCCGGGCGCCATGGCCCGCAGCTGCAGCGCCTCATGACCGTCGGCTCGCCCAGCCAACAGGTGGCGCAGAGCCTGGCGTGGCTCAAGATGAATTTCAGGAAGCCGGTGCAGGCGGACGAGCTGGCCGCGTCCGCGCACATGAGCCCGTCGACCTACCGCCAGCACTTCCGCGCCGTGACCGGCATGAGCCCGATGCAGTACCTGAAGCAGCTGCGCCTGCAGGAAGCCCGGCAGCTGATGCTCAACCAGAACATCGACGCAGGCACGGCCGGCGTGCGCGTCGGCTACGAAAGCGCCTCGCAGTTCAGCCGCGAGTACGCGCGCCTGTTCGGTGCGCCGCCGCTGCGCGACATCCGGCGCATGCGGGACGCGACCGTCGTCGTCGCCTGAAGCACGGGGTCTGCGTCGCGGGCAACCCCCGCGCAGCCGCGCGGTGCGTGCCATTTGCTACCCTCGACGCATGCCCCCCGTTTCCCCTGTGTCTCCGCGCTACATCGCCCTCGCCGGCCCCACCGCCTCCGGCAAGACCGCCGTGGCGCTGGCCGTGGCCCGGCTGCAGCCGGTCGAGATCGTCAGCGTCGATTCGGCGCTGGTCTACCGCGGCATGGACATCGGCACCGCCAAGCCCACCGCCGCCGAGCAGGCCGCCGTGCCGCACCACCTGATCGACATCCTCGATGCGCGCGACAGCTACAGCGCCGCCGCCTTCGTGGCCGACGCCACGCGGCTCATCGACGCCATCCGCGCGCGCGGCGCGCTGCCGCTGCTCGTGGGCGGCACCATGCTGTATTTCAAGGCGCTGTTCGACGGCATCGACGCCATGCCCGCCGCCGATGCGGCCGTGCGCGCGCGCCTCGACGCCGAAGCCGCCGCGCTCGGCTGGCCCGCCATGCATGCGCGGCTCGCGCAGGTCGACCCCGTCACCGCCGCGCGGCTCGCGCCGCAGGACAGCCAGCGCATCCAGCGCGCGCTCGAAGTGTGGGAAAGCAGCGGCCAGCCGCTGTCGAGCTTCCATGCGAGCGACACCAAGGCCGCCAAGGCGGTCGATGGCGGCGTGCTGGTCTCGCTCGAACCCGACGACCGCGCCTGGCTGCACAGGCGCATCGCCGAACGCTTCGACGCGATGCTCGCGGCCGGTTTTCTCGACGAGGTGAAGGCCCTGCGCGCGCGCGGCGACCTGTCGCCCGACCTGCCCTCGATGCGCTGCGTGGGCTACCGCCAGGCCTGGGAGATGTTCGACGCCTGCGGCGACGCGGCGCCCGATGCCAAGGCCCTGGGCGAGCTGCGCGAGCGCGGCATCGCCGCCACGCGCCAGCTCGCCAAGCGGCAGATCACCTGGCTGCGCAGCATGCCGCAGCGCACCGTGATCGCCTGCGACGCGCCCGGCGCAGTGGACGCCGCCGTGCAGCACATCGTCCGCCTCGCGGCGCCCGCCGCATGACCCTGCACCTGTCCAACCTCGGCAAGCACTACGGCGACGCGCCGGTCTTCGAACACGTGAGCCTGCAGGTCGCGCCCGGCGAGTTCGTCGCCATCGTGGGCGAATCGGGCGTGGGCAAGTCGACCCTGCTCAACTGCATGGCCGGCCTCGACACTTGGGATGAAGGCAGCGTGTCACACGACGGCACCGACATCGGCGCGCTCGACGGCGAGGCCCGCGCGCTGTGGCGCCGCCAGCACGTGGGCTTCGTGTTCCAGGCCTTCCATGTGCTGCCGCACCTCGACGTGGCGCAGAACGTGTCGCTGCCGCTGATGCTGCTGGGCCGCCCGCGCGAAGACGCGCGCGTGGCCCACATGCTCGACGCCGTCGGCCTGCCCGGCATGGGCGCGCGGCTGCCGCAGACGCTGTCGGGCGGCCAGCTGCAACGCGTGGCGATTGCGCGCGCGCTGGTGCACCGGCCCGCGCTGCTGCTCGCCGACGAGCCCACCGGCAACCTCGACCCGTCGACCGCCGCCAAGGTGATGGACCTGCTGATCGGCCAGACGCGCGAGCACGGCGCTTCGCTGGTGCTGGTCACGCACTCGGAGGGCGCGGCGGCGCGCGCGGACCGCTTGCTGCACCTGACGGCGAGCGGTATCCGGGCCTGAAAAGAATCAGCTGATCAGCGACGCGTAGCGCGACAGGTCGACGTTGCCGCCGCTGATCACGATGCCCACGCGCTGGCCTTCGATGGCCTTCGCCGCCGCAATGGCGCCCGCGAACGCCAGGCACCCCGTCGGCTCCACCACCATCTTCATGCGCTCGGCGAAGAAGCGCATCGCCTCGACGAGCTGCTCGTCGGTCACGGTGAAGATGTCGTCCACGTCGCGCCGGATGATGCCGAAGGTGTACGCGCCCAGGTGCTGCGTCTGCGCGCCGTCGGCGATGGTCTTGGGCGTCTCGATGTGCACGATCTTCCCCGCGCGCAGCGACTGCTGGCCGTCGTTGCCGGCCTCGGGCTCCACGCCGTAAACCTTGCAGGCAGGTGACAACGCGCGCGCCGACAGCGCCGAACCCGACAGCAGCCCGCCGCCGCCCAGGCACACGAACAGGTGATCGAGCGGGCCGGTCTCCTCGATGAGTTCCTTCACCGCCGTGCCCTGCCCCGTGAGCACGTCGGGGTGGTCGTAGGGCGGGATCATCGTCATGCCGCGTTCCTGCGCGAGCCGCTTCGTCAGCGCCTCGCGGTCTTCGGTGAAGCGGTCGTACATCACCACTTCGGCGCCGTAGCCCTTGGTGGCCGCGACCTTGGCGGCGGGCGCGTCCTTGGGCATGACGATCACCGCCGGCATCGACAGCAACCGCGCCGACAGCGCGATGGCCTGCGCGTGGTTGCCCGACGAGAAGGCGATGACGCCGCCCTGGCGCTGCGCCGCGTCGAACTTCGACAGCGCATTGAACGCACCGCGGAACTTGAACGCGCCCATGCGCTGGAAGTTTTCGCACTTGAAGAAGAACTGCGCACCCCAGCGTTCATTGGCGGTGGTCGATTGCAGCACCGGCGTGCGGTGGGCATGGCCTTCGAGCCGCGCGGCCGCGGCGATGACGTCGTCGTAGGTGGGGAGTTGCATCGCGCAAGCTTAGCGGCGCCCGACGTCTTCCTGCAGCCCCGGTGGGTAAAAACCCGGGGATGCGCATCGCCCCCGAAGTCCGTACTCTGTATACAGAGTTCAGAAAGGCCCGCCATGCCCGCCCAGTTGCTCAGCATCGAAGTCGCCCCCGACCTCGTCGATCAGGTCTACCGCGCCCTGCTCGGCGCCATCAGCAGCGGCGCGCTCGCGCCGGGCGAGCGGCTCACGCAGGAAGACATCGCGGCGCGGCTCGCGGTGTCGCGCCAGCCGGTGCTGCAGGCGCTGCGGCTGCTCAAGAAAGACGGCTTCGTGCAGGACGCGCCAGGGCGCGGCGTGCTGGTGGCGCCGCTGGAGGCCGAGGCGATGCGCAAGGTCTACCAGGTGCGCGGTGCGCTCGACGTGCTGGCCGCGCGGCTGGCGGCCCAGCAACGCTTTCGCATCGACCCGAAGCTCATCGAGCGCGGCCGGCGCGCGGCGCGCGGGCGCAACGTCGAAGCCATGATCGATGCCGACGTGGCCTTCCACCAGGCCATCTACGCCGCCTCGGGCAACCCGCTGATCGGCCAGAGCGCCGACCCGCACTGGCGCCACCTGCGCCGCGCGATGGGCGCGGTGCTGCAGGCCGAGCCGCAGCGCGAGTCGCTGTGGGATGAGCACGAAGCCATTGCCGACGCGATTGCCGCCGGCGACGGGGAACACGCCGCGCGCCTGAGCGACGAGCACGTCTCGCGCGCCAGCGACGCGCTGGCCGAGCGGCTCGCGCAGCAGCTGGCACACATGGCATCCGCATCTGCAACCCCCGCCACAAAAGGAGACAAGGCATGAAGCTGACCCCCGAGCAACGCGCGCAGTTCGAGCGCGACGGCTACCTGTTCTTCCCCGGCCACTTCTCGCCCGAGGAGACGAAGGTGCTGACCGATGCGGTGCCCGACCTGTACAGCAAGCGCGCGGCCTTCAACGTGCGCGAGAAAGGCTCCGACGCCGTGCGCACAAACTTCGCGGCGCACCTCATCAGCGAACCCTTCGCGCGGCTGGCGCGGCACCCGCGCATGGTCGAGCCGGTGATGGACCTGTTCGACGAGGCGGTCTACATGCACCAGTTCAAGATCAACGGCAAGATGGCCTTCGAGGGCGACGTGTGGCAATGGCACCAGGACTACGGCACCTGGCTCAACGACGACCTGATGCCCACCGAGCGCGCGATGAACGTCGCCATCTTTCTGGACGAAGTGACCGAGCACAACGGCCCGCTGATGTTCATTCCGGGCAGCCACCGCAAGGGCGTGGTCGATGCCAGGCACGACCTCACGACCACCAGCTACCCGCTGTGGACGGTCGACAACGACCTGATCCGCCAGCTGGTCGACCGCGCCGGCGGCAAGCAGGGCGGCATCGTCTCGCCCAAGGGGCCGGCCGGTTCGATGATCCTGTTCCACAGCTGCCTGGTGCATGCCTCGGGCAGCAACCTCTCGCCGTTCAACCGCGTGGCCGTGTACCTGAGCCTGTGCGCGGTCAGCAACCACATCCGCCGCCACAAGCGGCCGGAATTCATCGCGCATCGCGATTTCACGCCCATCGAGATGCTGCCCGACGACTGCCTGCGCCAGCCCTACCCCGTCGACGTGCCGTGGAAAGACGGCCTGCCCGAGAGCGCGCTGCGCACCTCGCTCGACGTCATCGAACCTGTGGAAGCCTGACCGCCATGAGCCTGCACACCCGCCTACAACAACGCGCCGCCGAAGGCCGCCCCATTCGCATCGGCCTGATCGGCGCCGGCAAGTTCGGCGCCATGTACCTGGCGCAGATTCCGCGCACGCCCGGCGTGCAGCTGGTCGCCATTGCCGACCTTTCGCCCGCCGCCGCGCGCGTCAACCTCGAGCGCGTGGGCTGGCAGGCCGAGCGCAGCAATGCGGGCTCGGTGCAGGAGGCGCTGAAGACCGGCGCCACCTGGATCACCGACGACTGGCAGGCCGTGACGCGCGAGCCCAGCATCGACATCGTGGTCGAGTGCACCGGCAACCCGATCGCCGCGGTCGACCACTGCCTGGACGCCTTCGCGCACGGCAAGCACGTGGTCAACGTGACGGTCGAGGCCGACGCCTTCTGCGGCCCGCTGCTCGCGCACAAGGCGCAGCAGGCCGGCGTGGTGTATTCGCTGGCCTTCGGCGACCAGCCCGCGCTGATCTGCGACCTGGTCGACTGGGCGCGCACCTGCGGCTTTCCGGTGGTGGCGGCCGGGCGCGGCCACAAGTGGCTGCCGCACTTCACCGAATCGACGCCCGAGACCGTGTGGGGCAACTACGGCCTCACGCCCGAGCAGGCCAAGCGCGGCGGGCTCAATCCGAAGATGTTCAACAGCTTCCTCGACGGCTCGAAACCGTCGATCGAAAGCTCGGCCGTGGCCAATGCCACCGGCCTGGGCGTGCCTTCCGACGGCCTGCTCTACCCGCCCGCGAGCGTGGAAGACATTCCCTTCGTCACCCGGCCACGCAGCGAGGGCGGCGTGCTGGAGCGCAAGGGCATGGTCGAGGTGATCTCCTCGCTCGAAGCCGATGGCCGCAAAATTCCCTACGACATCCGCATGGGCGTGTGGGTCACGGTCGAGGCCGAGACCGACTACATCAAGAACTGCTTCGAGGAATACAACGCCCACACCGACCCGAGCGGGCGCTACTTCACGCTGTACAAGCGCTGGCACCTCATTGGGCTCGAAGTGGGCCTGTCGGTCGCCAGCGTGGCGCTGCGCGGCGAGCCCACCGGCGTGGCCACCGGCTGGAACGCCGACGTGGTCGCCACCGCCAAGCGCGACCTGGCGGCCGGCGAGATGCTCGACGGCGAAGGCGGCTACACCGTCTGGGGCAAGCTGCTGCCCGCCGAGCGCTCGCTGCGCCTGGGCGGCCTGCCGCTCGGGCTGGCGCACAACGTCAAGCTCGTGCGCCCCGTGAAGAAGGGCCAGAGCCTGAGCTGGGCCGACGTGGCGATGGACACCACCACCGCCGCCTACCGGTTGCGCCAGGAAATGGAAACGCTGTTCACGCCCGCGGTGCGCGCCCGCGCCGCCTGAGCCCGCACGAGGGGGCGGTTGCCCTCGTTGCGCCAAAGCTCGAACAGGACAAGAATCTTCTGCTCGGCACCAATCCGGTGTCGAAATGACCGACTGCGGGCCGTCATTGTGGTGAGCGCTCTTGCTCGGCAAGTTTTCCCTTCCAGGAGAAACACCATGCAGTACATGTTGATGTTCTACCAACCCGCGGCCGAATTCGAACAACGCGACGACGCCTCGTCGCAGGCCTACCGCGCCAGCTGGATCGCGTATGCCGACGCGGTGCGCCAGTCGGGCGTCGCGCTCGGCGGCCACGGCCTGTTGCCGCCCATGACAGGCACCACGCTGCGCGTGCGCGGCGACAAGCGCCAGGTTCAGGACGGCCCCTTCGCCGACACCAAGGAGCAGCTCGGCGGCTACTTCGTGGTCGACGTGCCCGACCTCGACGCGGCGCTCGAATGGGCCGCGCGCGCGCCCTGCGCCGCCAGCGGCGGTGTCGAAGTGCGACCGGTCTTCACGGCCACCGCGACGGCGGGCGCGAGCCAGACGTGACCACTCCGGCGGCACATCACGCCGCCGAACGCGCGGCACGCGAGTCCTATGGACGGCTGCTGGCCATCCTGTCCGCGCGCACGCACGACATTGCCGCCTCCGAAGACGCCCTCGCCGACGCCTTCGCCCGCGCGCTGGAGCGCTGGCCCACCGACGGCGTGCCGGTGCAGCCCGACGCCTGGCTGCTGAGCGTCGCGCGGCACCGCAAGCTCGACGCCTGGCGCCACAGCCGCGTGCAGGACGACGCCACGCAGACGCTGCTGCTGCTCGCGGGCGAGATGGACGAGGCCGACCCCGATGCCGCCACGGTGACCGACGAGCGGCTGCGTCTGCTGTTCGTCTGCGCGCACCCGGCCATCGACGCCGCTGCGCGCGCGCCGCTCATGCTGCAGACCGTGCTCGGCCTCGATGCCGCGCGCATGGCCGGCGCCTTCCTCACCTCGCCCTCCGCGCTGGGCCAGCGGCTGGTGCGCGCCAAGGCCCGCATCCGCGCGGCCGGCCTCTCGTTCGAATACCCCCAGGCCCGCGACCTGCCACACCGGCTGCGCGACGTGCTCGACGGCATCTACGCTGCCTACGGCACCGGCTGGGACGACGTCGATGGCGCCGACGCCCTGCCGCGCGGCCTGACGACCGAGGCCATCGACCTGGGCCGCATCCTGTGCCAGCTGATGCCCGGCGACCCCGAGCCGCTGGGCCTGCTCGCGCTGATGCTGTTCTGCGAGGCGCGCACCGCCGCGCGGCGCACCGAGGCCGGCGCCTACGTGCCGCTCGACCAGCAGGAGATCACACGCTGGGACCACGCGCTGCTCGCCGAGGCCGAGCATCACTTGCGCACCGCGTCGGCCATGCAGTCGCTCGGACCGTACCAGCTCGAGGCCGCGATCCAGTCGGCCCACTGCGAACGGCGCGCCGGCGCACCGGTGCCGCCCGAAGTGCTGGTGTCGCTGTACGAAGGCCTGCTCGCGCTGCGGCCGAGCATCGGCGCGCAGGTCAGCCTGGCGTGTGCGCTGGCGAACGCGCGCGGGCCTGAAACCGGGCTGCGCGCGCTCGATGCGATCCCGCCGGACGAAGTGGCGAGCTACCAGCCGTTCTGGGCCGCGCGGGCGCAGCTGCTCGCGGCCGGTGGCGCGCGCGTGGCGGCGCGGCAAGCGTATGACCGGGCGATCGGGTTGAGCAGCAATGGCGCGGTGCGGGCGTACCTGCACGCGATGTCGGAACGGGCCTGAGGCGCTCAGTCCTGTGCCGCCGGGGCCGCAACCCCGACGCGCCGCCCTTCAAGCCGGCTGCCACCCTGCGTCAGCGTGACGCCATTCACTTGGCCACCCTCGCCGCGACGGAACACGAACTGCGCGCCGATCGCGGTCACCGCAAAGCGGTCGGGTCCGGTGGGCGTGAGTCCGTTGTAGGCCTTGCCCGATTCGCGCGCCAGCAGACGCCCGTTGCGCACGATGAACCCCAGCAGCTGTGCACTGCCGACGCGGAACTCGCCCACGTAGTCGGCCAGGCGCTTCGGATCGATCGGCACTTCCGCCGTCGGCACCGGGTAGCGGCTCTTGCCGATGGCGAGCATCACGGGCTGCAGCGGTGCGCGCTGGTTGCTGGCGAGCACGATGAGCGCTTCGCCGGTGTCGGGCGCCAGCAGCCAGAGCGTGCGGTAGCCCTCGGTGACGCCCGCGTGGAAGTAGGTGCGCCGGCCGGTCTCGGGGCCGCGCACCATGACGGCATAACCGATCTCGGCGCCCTGGTAGCGCGCGAGCGGCGTGAGCAGGCGCAAGGCGGCCGGGCCGAGCGGGCCGTGGGCGCCGGCGAGGATCGCGCGACTGAAGGCCAGCATGTCGGCGGCGGTCGAGCGCAGCGCGCTGGCCGGCGCGTAGGCCAGCATGTCGAAACGCCGCTGGCGCTGGTCGCCCGCGAACGGCGGTGCCATGCGCGAGGCCTTGTCGCCGAGCGGGATCACGGTGTCGTTCATGCCCAGCGGCTCGGTGATGCGCGCGCGCACCAGCTCGCCCCACGAGGTGCCGTAGCGCAGCGCCAGAAGCTGCCCCAGCAGCGCCATGCCGAAGTTGCTGTAGCGTGCCTCGCACGGCGCCGCGGCGGCGGTGAGGCGGATCCGAGCGAGCGCGGCCCAGAACATCGGCAGGTCGAAGCTGCGGAACTGCTCGGCCAGCGCGGCCCCGCCGGTCACGCCGTCGGCCATCACGGGCAGGCAGCCGGTGTGCGTGACGAGCTGCTTGAGCGTGATCGCGGCCACGGCGGGGGGCAGGCCCTCGGCATGGCCAGTGGCGGCCAGCAGCTTGCCAACGCTGTCGTCGAGCGCCACGTCGCCCCGCTCCACAGCCTGCGCCAGCAGCAGGCCGGTGAAGACCTTGGTGACCGAGCCGATCTCGAACATCGGCTGCTCCGCGCTGGCGGGCTCAATGGCGCGCGCCACCAGCGGCTCGGGGTTGTGGGCGATGCCGTAGGCAGCCTTGTCGCCGCGCAGCACGCCGACCACCAGCGTGCCGCGCTCGGCGCCAAGCGCGGTGCGGGCCAGCACGGCCGGGTCGCTGGCGAGCGAGAGCGGTACGGCGGGTGCGGACGGCGGTGCGAGCTGCGCGCTCGCCGCGCCCGCCAGCCAGGGCGCGAGAAGCCAGGGCGCCAGCCAGCGGCGGCACCAGGCGGAGGGCAGAAGCCGCATCGTGGGAATCCTCGGGCGTGAAGTCGTCATCGTCGAAAGAGTCGCCATCCTGCCACGGCGGCCACAATGACCCCATGCGCGCATTGCTTTCGACCTTCTCCTGGCAGGAACTGCGGCACCACCCCTGGCGCAACGCGGCGGCCGTGCTGGCCGTGATGCTGGGCGTGGCGCTGGCGTTTTCGGTGCAGCTCATCAACGCCTCGGCACTCGACGAGTTCTCCAGCGCAGTGCGCTCGGTGAACGGCCAGCCCGACCTCGAAGTGCGCGCCGCGCAGGGCAGTTTCGACGAGGCCGTGTTCGGCCAGTTGGCGCGCCGGCCCGAGGTGACGCTGGCGAGCCCGGTGCTCGAGTTCCAGGGCCTCGCGCTGGGCAGCGATGGGCACCCGCTGCCGCTGCGCGTGATCGGCGTCGATGCACTCGCGCTGCCCACCATCGCTCCGGCGCTGATGCCGCAGCCAGCCGATGATGCCGACCGCTTCGCGCTGTTCGCGCCCGGCCATGTGTTCCTCAACGCGGCGGCGCGGCAGGCGCTGCAGTTGCCGCTGCAGCCCGGGCCCGGCGAAAGCCTGCAGCTGCGCAGCGGTGCGACGTGGCAACGCCTTGCCGTGTCGGGCCACGTGACGGCCGGCGGCGCAGCGCTGGCGGTGATGGACATCGCGGCCGCGCAGGAGCTGTTCGGCCAGCTCGGCCTGCTGAGCCGCATCGACCTGCGGCTCGCGCCAGGCACCGACCGCGCGGCCTTCGTGGCGGCGCTCGAGAAGTCGCCCGGCTGGCCCGCGGGCCTGAAGTTCGCAGAGCCCGGCGACGCGGCCGAGCGCGTGAGCAACCTGTCGCGCGCCTACCGCGTCAACCTCACGGTGCTGGCGCTGGTGGCGCTGTTCACGGGTGCGTTCCTGGTGTTCTCGGTGCTCGCACTCAGCGTGGCCAAGCGCGCGCAGCAGTTCGCGCTCCTCGGCGTGCTGGGCCTCACGCCGCGCCAGCGGCTGCGGCTGGTGCTGGCCGAATCGCTCGTGCTCGGACTGATCGGCAGCGCGGCCGGACTGGCGCTCGGCACCGCGCTTGCGGCCTTCGCGCTGCGCGTGCTGGGCGGCGACCTCGGCGGCGGCTACTTCGAAGGCGTGGCGCCGCGGCTGCACTGGAGCGGCACCGCCGCGCTGCTGTACGGCGGGCTCGGCGTGGTGGCTGCACTCGTGGGCGGCTGGTGGCCCGCGCGCGCCGCGCAGGCGCTGCCCGAGGCGCAGACGCTCAAGGGCCTGGGCGCGGCACCCATGCAGGGCCGCCACCACGGGCTCGCGCTCGGGCTCATCGGCGCGGGCGCAGCGCTGGCCAACCTGCCGGCCATCGGCGGCATTCCGGTGGCGGCGTACCTGTCGGTGGCCTGCCTGCTGGTGGGCGGCATCACCGCCCTGCCCTGGCTCATCGCGCTGCTGTACGACCGCGTGGCGCCGGCGTTCGCGCGGCGCGTGCTGCCGATGCTCGCCGTCGAGCGCGCGCGGCGCATGCGCGGCACGGCGGCCGTGGCGGTGAGCGGCGTGGTCGCAAGCCTGAGCCTGGCGGTGGCGCTCACGGTGATGGTCGCGAGCTTTCGCGAATCGGTCACGCACTGGCTCGACGTGGTGCTGCCCGCCGACCTGTACGTGCGCGCCACCTCGGGCGGGCGCGGCAGCGGCAACAGCGGCGGCACCAGCAGCACCGACACCGCGACCTTCGCGCCGGCCTTCGTGCAGGCGCTGGCGCAGCTGCCGGGCGTGGCGCGCACCGGCACGCTGCGCACGCAGTCGCTGCAGCTCGACCCCGCGCAGCCCGCCGTGACGCTGATCGCGCGCAGCCTCGAAGGCGGCGTGGTGCGCGGGCTGCCGCTGGTGGGCGAGGCGCTGCCGGTGCCGCCCGGGCAGACCGGCATCTACGTGAGCGAGCCGATGGTCGAGCTGTACGGCGCGAAGCCGGGCAGCGCGTTCGCGCCGCTGTCCGATGCGATGCGCACGGCGACGCCGCAGGTGTTCTTCGTGGCCGGCGTGTGGCGCGACTACGCGCGGCAGTTCGGCGCCATTGCGATGGACGCGCGCGACTTCGAGCGCATCACCGGCGAGCACGACGTGAGCGACGTCGCGCTGTGGCTCGCGCCCGGTGCGTCCGAAGCAGAAGTGCAGGCGGCCGTTCGCGCACTCGCCTCGCGAACCTCACGCGATCGCGCGGTCGAGCTGGCGTCGGTCGGCCAGATCCGCGCAACTTCTCTGCGCATCTTCGACCGCAGCTTTGCCGTCACCTACTGGCTGCAGGCCGTGGCCATCGCCATCGGCCTGTTCGGCATCGCGGCCAGCTTCAGCGCGCAGGTGCTGGCGCGGCGCAAGGAGTTCGGCCTGCTCGCGCACCTGGGCTTCACGCGGCGGCAGGTGCTGGCCGTGGTGGCCGGCGAAGGCGCGGCCTGGACCGCCATCGGTGCGGTCGCCGGGCTGCTGCTCGGGCTGGCCGTGTCCGTGGTGCTGGTGAAGGTGGTGAACCCGCAGAGCTTCCACTGGAGCATGGACCTGCTGGTGCCCTGGGTGCGGCTGCTGGCGCTGTGCGCGGCCGTGGTGGCGGCCGGCACGTTCACAGCGTGGATGGCGGGGCGTGCCGCGGCGGGGCGCGACATGGTGCTGGCGGTGAAAGAGGACTGGTAGCGCCTCACTTCTGCGCGCGTGGCGCGCTCGCGCGCAACGGGGCGACGACTTTCTCCGGCCATCGCCGCGAAAGACCGCGCCGAGGCGAAGCGCCTTCCGCCCTCACGGTGTGACCGGACGCATGCGCGCAGTAGTCCAGGGCCTGGCGAAGTGCCGTGTCCACCCGGCGCAAGGAGATGCAATGCCGGTCCGCCACGTCCTGGCGGGTCATCTCCTCGATCTGCAGTGCCACGAGCACCGAACGATGCCGGTGCGAAAGCCGCTGCATCGCCTGCTCGACGGCCTCCACGGCCGAACGCGCCTCGGCGATGGCATCGGGGCCGGGCGCGTGATCGGCCAGGAGATCGAGGGCCGTATCCCATTCGCCCACGTACTGCCAGGACCGGTCGCTGCGCAAGCGGTCCATGGCCAGGTTGCGCGCCGTTCGATAGACATAGGCCCCGGGACTGCGCACGGGCTCCGATGCCGTCATGTCGCCCAGGCGCAGCCAGGCGTCGTGCAGGCACTCGCTGGCCTGGTCGCAACAGCCAAGATCGCGGGCCAGCCGGCGATGCAGGTACGTGTAGTTCGCCGTGAGGAACGCCCGCAGCATCACGCCGACGGGCTCGCCGTGACCCGCGAATGGCCCTTGAAAACAAGGACCGATATCGAACTCAGCCGCGGACATCGTCTTACTTGCCGGCATGGCGCAACCTGCTCTTCTCGGCATCCGTCAGCAACGACATCACCGACGCGTCGAACTGGTTGCCGTGCCCAAAGACCTGCACGGAATGGGCAGGGTCGTACCGAGGCGCAGCGCCCGCTTGCGCGCCGGGACGTGGCGGCGACGATGCACCCGCACCGCCCGGCGACAGGCTTTCGTTGCCGAAGCCCAGCACCCGCACCGTGAAGACCGAGGGCAGGTTCTGCCGTGCCGCGGCCCGCTCCTGTCGCATGGACTCCTGCGCCGCCATGGCCGCCGCCGACGCCGCCGCGCTGGCGGTGGTCAGTGCACCGATGTTCACCGCGGCCACCACCGGCAGCCCGGTTGTCTCGCCCTTGACCTGGATGTTGTCGGCGTTGCGCACCTGCAGCGCGGCGATGTTGAGGTTGCTGGCGACCCGGATGCCGGCATCGCCCGCATCGATGGTGCCCCTCGGTGCGACCAGGTCCACGTCGCCTTCGCCCACGGTGCCGATGCCGGCGCCGCTCATGTCGCGCTTTTCCTGCACGGTGATGTTGCCGTCCGCGTCCGCGGTGACTTCCGGCGCCTGCGGGATGCGCACGGTCTTGGCGCCGCGGCCGGCGTCGATGTCGCCCTGGCTGGACCACAGCACCTGGTCGCTGCCAAGCGGCTCGGCCTGCGAGACGAAGGACAGGATGCGCGAACGGTTCACGGTGATGTCCCGGTCGGTGAACACATTGACCTGCCCCGGCGAGGCCAGCGTGACCAGACCGTACCCGTCCGGCACCACCGCGCCCAGCCCCGCCACCTGCAGGCCGCCGCCGGGGGTGAAGACGTTGATGTCGCCCCCCTGGTGGGTGCGCACCGCCATCCGGGTCGCGGCGACGCTGCCCACGCCGGACCAGCTGCTGCGCCAGTTGCCCGGCAGGTCCGCGGCGTAGCGCACGGGCTGGCCTTCGGCCGTCGCACCTCGGAACAGCGTGTCGATGGCCGCGGAGCCGCGGCGGTAGCCGCCGTTGATCGGCCCGCTCTGCCCGTCGCCCCCGTTCTGGTCGCGCCCTCCTTCGCGCAGTTCGTAGACAAAGACCTGGCGCAGGAACTGCTCGCGCACCAAGGGCGGCAGTTGCCGGTATTGCTCCCATGCCTGCTGCGGGCTCAGCTTGCCGTCCGCGTTGGCGACCAGGCTGGCGACCTTGTCGGCACCGAGCACGCCTTCGACGAAGGACACCAGGCCCCGGCGCGTGAGCTTGGGCAGGTCGCCGCGGTGATCCACGCCGTCGGTGAGGTACAGCGGCGCCACCGTGCCGTCCGCCAGGGTGGTCTTCAGGTACTGCGGCATGGCGGCCACGTTGGCCGGGTTCAGGTAAGCGGACTCGAAGGCGTCGTAGCGGGCGGCCTTGTTCATGCCGGCCATCAGGGTGATGTCGGCGCCTTCGGCGGGCAGGGCCTTGATGATGTTCGTTTCCTCGCCGCGCGGCGTGGCCGACACGTAGTCCCAATAGCGGTTGCCATTGGTGTACAGCGAAAAGTTGTTGCCCTGGATGTCGCGCCCGGCCAGCAGCAGCAGCTCCCCCGGCCCCTGCAGGGCGGTGCGGCTGCCCCGGTCGTAGTAGTACGAGGCCGCGTCGCCGCTGGTTCTCGCATAGGGATGCGACAGGAACCGGTTGGCGACAGCCAGGATGTCGTTGCCCGCCGCCAGCACCGTGCTGTCGGTGGCGCGCAGGTTGCGCGCGCTCAGCTCGAAGTTGCGGATGTCGGTGCCAGCCTGCACGCGCACCGATTCCGACGCGATCAGGTTCAGGTCGCTGATGGAACCAGCCCCCGCGTAGAGGCGGCTGGGCGCGAAGTCGTGCGCCTGCATCGGCAGCGTCTGCGGGTTGTCGAACAGCTCCGCCCCCCCATTGGCGCTGTTCGTCAGGAAGGCATTCGTCACCGAGAAGCCGCCATAGACGGACTTCAGCGGCGCGCCGAACGCCGACGCACCGCCCAGCACGGTCGTGAGGCCTGTCCACGGGCGGAAGATCGAGGGCCACTTGTCCAGCGTGGTCTGGGTCATCACGATGGCCCCCGTGTTCAGCAGGCTGCTGCCGCGCAGGAAGCGCAGATCCTGGGCAGCCAGCAAGGAGAGGTCGCTGGTGTTCGCCGGCGCCATCGCCAGCAGGCCCGCAATGTCGATGCTTCCGCTCAGGGCCGACACGCTCAGCTTGGCCGGGTACAGGCCCACCATGTCGGTCTGGAGCTTGGTGTCGGTCATGCCGTTCACCAGCTTGGTGGTGTTACCCGTGTCGTTGCCTGCCACGTATTCCGACTGGTTTTCCAGACGCACGTTGCCGCCGGTGGACACCAGCGTGACGGCGCTGCGTTCGGTCTGGCTGCTCATGAACATTGCATGGCTGGCCCCGCCACTGGTGTCCTTGTCGACCTGGTCGATGTAGGCACGGCGTATCTGCATGGGGTCGATCACGGTCTGCAGGACCAGGTCGCCCAGCGTCTGCAGCTTGAGCGTGGCGTCCGACAGCGCCAGCACGGGCGCGATGTCGTAGGCATAGGTGTCGCCGGACCCGTTGTTCGATGTGCCGCTCATGACATAGCCGGCGGCGCTGGTGCCTGCGTCGATCTCGCCGGCGCCGCGGCCTACGTAGTACTGGCCGGCCTTCAGGGCGCCGCCCGCGCTCACCTGCAGCTGCCCGCCGTTGCGCGTCACGATGGAGGCCGCGGCGTCGCCGGCGGAACGCCCGCCCGTCACGCGCATGGTGCTGGGCAAGGCCACCACCAGGTTCACCAGGTCGCCGCCCGCCGACAGCTTCACGTTGCCGCCCCCCAGCGCGCCCAGGCCCTGCTGGAAGCTGGCGTGGTTCACCCACCAGCTCGGTTGCTGGCCCCGCGCGGACATGACCGGCGCCCAGGTGTCGCCCATGTTGTAGGGGTCGTAGTAGCCGGTGGGGCTGCTGAACTCGCCGCCGTAGCGTCCCTGGCGGAACAGCCATTCGGTCAGGATCTGGTCCGAACGCACGCCCTGCTGGGTCGGCGCGCGCACGCTGCCCTGGACCGCGACGTCCAGGTGACCGCCTGCGGTGCCGTACTGGGCATCGACGCTGGCGGTGTCGAAGCCGCCACCCAGGGTGGGATCGGCCTCGGCCCGGCCCGCCGTGTACAGCGCGGACTCCTTGTGGGCGAGTACCAGGTCGCGCCCGGCGCGCACCGTCAGGTCGCCGCTGCCGGTGCGCACCAGCTTGCCGGCGCCCGACTCGGCACCGGCCGTGCCCACGCGGATCGTGCCGGCATCGCTCGCGAGCGCGCCCGGCGCCCGCGTGGCCAGTGCGTCGACCGAATTCAGGTCCGCGCCCGCCACCAGGCGCAGATTCCACGACGCGGCCTGCTGCAGCCTCGCCGCCCGGCCCGCGCCGTTGTCGCGACCCGCCACGTCGAAGCCGTCGCTCAGATGGCCGTCGATGTTCAGGTTGCCGCCGGCGCGCAGCGTGAGCGTGCCTTCGCGGTGCGCCGCACCGAAGCTGTCGAACAGGTTCCAGTCGCGGCCCAGCGTCAGGTCGCCCGGGCTGGTGATCTCGATGCCCGCAGCCAAGGTGTAGGCGGTGGCATTGCCGCCCAGCCGCGCCAGGATGCCGGTGTGGCCTGCAAAGGCATTGGCCTCGGCGATCGCCTGCGGGGCCACGGATTCCACCGCGCCGTCCGTGCTGGCATGGCGGCGCACGCCTTCGAGCACCGCGGAGCGCGCGCCCTGCACGGCGGCGTTCAGCGCCGTGACGTTCAGGCCGTCGTTGCCTGCGGTGCGCTGCGCCCGCAGCCGCAGCTTGCCGCCTTCGCCGCCGCTCAGGTCCAGCGTGCCGCCGGCCAGGTGCAGTTGGCCATCGACCGCTTCCAGGTCGATGCGGCTGCTGCCCAGGCCATCGATGGCGTCGGTGGCATGGGCCGCCAGCACCGCGCCAGGCTGCATCGTCAGCCCCGCCCCACCGACCAGGCGGATGCTGCCGCCGTAGGCCGCATTGGCCTCGACGCGCGCCGTGCCGTCGACAGCAATCACGCCGCGATCGGTGATGACTTCGAAGTCGGCCACACGCGTGGTGCCCGCGATCGTCAGGTCGCCCTGGCGGACGCGGAACTGCCGCGAGCGGCTGAAGCCCTCATCGTTGAGCGTTCGCGCCAGCGCACCGAAATCGTCCAGCCGATCGATGGCCAGCGCAAAGTTGCCGCCATTGCCGCCGGCACCGGCCTGCGCTTGCAGGGTGCCAGCGAAGTGGACCCGTCCGCCGGCCGATGCATCCACCGTCAGGCGGCCGGCGTCGCCACCGTGCGGATGGGCGGACAGGTCCAGCAGGCTGCCCGGGGCCAGGTCGATCAGGCCGCCTCGCGTCGCCAGGCTGATCTGGCCCGCATCCACGTACTGGGCCGCGTCGAAGAAGACTTTTTCCAGGCCGCCCGCGTGCAGGCGGCCCGAGTCTGCAACCGTGAGGTTGCCCGTGCCGGCATCGACCGCAATGCTGCCGCCCAGCGCCAGCACCGGCAGCGCCACGGTCACGCCCTGGCCCGACAGGCTCAGGCGCGCGCCCAGGCTGGCGCGACCCAGTGACGCCGTCTCCTGCGCATCCAGCTGCGCGTCCTGCTGCAACACCAGTGGCCCCTGCGTTCGCACAGCTTGGTCTGAGCCGGACACCCCTTGCAGCACTGGCGTGCGCAGCGTCAGCGCCGCCGTGCCGGCGTCCAGGCTCCCGGTGCCTTCACCGGCAATGCGCCGGCTGGCCGACAGCAGCACCTGGTCGAAGCCGGACATCGTCTTGTCGCCCGCGCCCAGCACCAGTTCGCCTGCCGACAGCTCGAGGCGACCACCGCCCGTGCCCGCGCTGCCGAGCGACGCGCCCGTGTTCTGCAGCGTGAGGTGGGAGGCCTGCACCTGCACGGCATCGGCGCCATGGCCCCGCAAGGCTGCGGCGTCGAACACCACCTGCGCCAGGCCGCGCATGTCCAGCGAGCGATAGAAGTCCAGGCTGCCGTAGCTGTGCAGCGTCAATGACTGCGCGCGCGACAGCTGCGCCAGGGCGTCGGTGTCCAGCACCAGGCCACCGCTGCCGCCGCCGATGCCGATGCCGATGCGGCTCGCGGCCACCGACAGGGCCTTGCCCGACAGTTGCGCGCCGGCCGCCATCTCGGTGTTGCTTGTGGCGTCGAGCAGCAACGCCTCGCCGCCCTGCAGCAGCGCGCCGGCGCCGATGCGCACCTGGCCGCCGACCGTGGTGTCCACGTTCTCGCGCAGCGCCCGCACGGCCTGGCCGCTGCTCACGCGCACCAGCGCACCCCAGTCTTTGGAGGGTGTGACGATGTGGTCGTCGCTGATGTCGTTCGGCGTGTTGTTGTCGCTCCACACGGGCGCCACCTGCGGCTTGAGCACCAGGTTCGCTTCGTCGCCCGATGCCTGGCCGCTCGCGCGCAGCACGCTGCCCGACTCGATCGACACCGCATTCGCCGCGGCCAGGATCACTTCCGGGCCGCTCAACGCGGTGCCTGCCGTGTTGCGCAGCACCACGTCGCTGGCGGCCACGTCCACCTGCAGGCCCCGCACGTTGCCCGTGCGCGTGCCGCCCACCAGCAGGCTGCCCGCGCCGAAGCGCGTCAGGCTGCCGGCATCCACGACCAGGTAGCCATCGGCGCGCAGGTCGCTGCTGTCCTGACCCGCGCCGACGATGGCGATCTTGGCGGCGGCAATGTCCACCAGGCTGCCGCGACCGCCCGCATCGGGTTGCGCGCGCAGTTCGCCGTCCAGCGTCAGGGCGCGGTCGGCCTTGAACACCACGGCGCCGCCATCGCGCGCCAGGCGCGGGGTCACGACGTCCTGCCCTGTGAGGCGGTATTGCGTCAGCTTGAACGCATCCGATGAGAAGAAAGCGTTGCCCCGCGCTTCGTTGTATTCGCTGACCTTGCGCACCAGGCTGGCGGGCAGCACGCGCCAGCCCGAGGCCGTGGCATCGCGCGCGCCGCTGATCGTGTTCTGTTCCCGACCGGCCACGATCGTCGAGCCGTCGCGCAGGCTCACCACCTCGCCACGGGACGCGGCCCACGCCGGCAAGGCCTGGCCCGTGCTCTGCACCGCGAAGGCGCCGGGCAGCAGCGCATAGCGTGCCGGCAGCAGCGTGTACCAGCCGGCGCCCAGGCCACCACCGGCCAGCCAGACCTTCTGGCCCGCCGCACCGCCCGCCACGGGCGACAGGCCCTGGTAGCCCGGCAGCACGGCGTACATGCCGGGCAGCGTCAGCACGTCGTGCGAGCCGCCCGAGCCGGGCACGTGCTCCCACGCATGCAGGTCGCCGCCGCCCGCGATGTCCACCACCGCGCCCGCGGCCATGGCCACATCCGGCGCTTGCAGGAGCACGCGCTTTTCCGGCAGGAACGACAGATAGCGGTTTTCGTCCAGGGAACCGGCATCGCCGGCATTGGTACGGTTGCGGCCCTGCGGGTTGGTCGGGTCCAGCCAGTATTCGGCGTTGCGCAGGCTGCCGTAGAGCACGTCCAGGCCCGCGCCGGACACCGAGGTCAGGCTGTTCGTGCCCAGCGTCAGGCGTTCGCCGGCATTCAGCGCAATCTGCCCGAAGGGCGCGCGCAGCACGCCGTCCTGCTCGATGACGGGCGCGTTCAGCGTCAGGCTGCCGCCGGCCGACAGAGGCGCGTCGGCGCTTCCGTTGCCGCGCACGGTGATGGATTTGTCCGAGCTGATCTTCGCCGTGACGGCGGTGGCCGGATAGACCTGCGCGGCCTTGATCTCCAGCGCGCCGCCCACATCCAGCGTGGCCCGCAGCTGGGGGTCGTCGTAGTCGGTGCCGCCTTCGCTGTAGGCCCCCGCCACGAAGCGCAGGTCGCCGGTTTCCAGCACCGTGCGCTCGAAGCCGCGCAGCTTGACGTCCACGGAGGACGCGGCCTCGCCCTTCAGGCCGCTGCCCGCGATGTCGATGGCCTGGCTGGCCGACAGGATCAGTTCGCCGGCATTGGGGGTCGTGGCGCCCACGGCACCAACCGCGCCGGCCAGCGGGTTCAGTTGCAGATGGTGGGCGTGCAGGCGCACCACGCCGCCCAGCCCGTCGCTCCTGATGACCGGGGCGGTGATGCCCAGGCGACCCGCAATGTTCAGATCGACGCCGCCCGCAAGCTGCACGCCCACTTGCGTGGAGCGCAGATCGACCGCCGACAAGCCCGTGTCCTGCAGCGACTTCGCCGAGACGTGCAGGGTGCCGTCCGAGGTGGCGATGTTGCCGATGTTGATCTTGTGGCTCAGCGCCGTTCCGGTTCCGCTCCAGAAATACGTGTTGAGCAGCTCGACCACCCGCTTGTCGATGGTCGCGTCGTGTTCCCACGGCGCCATGTCGCGGCCCGGTCCCGCGGCAAGCGCCGCACCCGCATCGATGACGAGCCCGTTGCTGCTGGAAACCAACGTGGGCAGCGCCGTGTTGATCGCCGTGCGCATGGCGCTGGTCATCTTGACGTCGCCGGCATGCTCGTCATGCACGTCGAGGTTGCCGGAGGTCCCGATGATCCGCGCGTACTTCTCGCCGTTGAACGTGTACGTGCCGGTGGGGCTCTTGTAGTAGAGGAAGGAGCCGATGTCCGGCGCCACCAGATCCCCGGACGAACTCCCGGCCGGGCTGGTGTCCGTGATGGACAACGATCCGCCCGCCGCCTGGGCATTGCCGCCGTGGGCGCGAAGCCGGGCATTCATGGCGCCTCCGGCCGCGGCCGTCATCACGATCGCGCCGCCGTCGCTGCCCAGTTCCTGTTCCACGCGCCGCAGGGCGCCGAGCGCGCCCGTGCCGCGATCCCAGTATTCCACCGTGCCCCGCGCGCCCGACACGTCGATCAGCGCACCTGCCTGCGCATCCAGCGTGCCGGCGTCCAGCGTGACCTTGCCGCCCGGCAGCAGCCTGCCCTGGCGCAGGCGCATGACGGGGTCGCGGAAGACTTGCGCCACACCCGGCAGCAGCAACTCGGCACCATCGGCCAGCGTCAGGGTTTTCTTGGCGCGGATGCCCAGCGTCCCGGCCGGCACCTCGACGCGGCCGGCCACGCGCACGGACCCGTCCGCGTCCAGGGAGACCGAGCCGCCGGGTTCTGTGCGGATGCTGGCGTTGGCGTCGATGCGGATGTCCCCGCCGGACGCGATGGTCGCCAGCGACAGGCCGCCGGGCGCGCGCGCGGCGCGGTGCTGATCGCTCAGCGCGTCCAGCGCGACGGGGGCCAGCACAGGGCCCAACGAATCGCCGCTGGGCAACGTGCGCAGCGCCGATACCGCCGCGGGCATGTCCCAGCTCGTGGGCTGGATGTGCACCTGTGCGCCTTCCGCGACCACGACGTTCCCGCCGAGCGAGCGGATGCCGAGGGTGCCGAAGCCGCGCTCGGCGTACAGCGTTTCCGGCAGGTGCAGCAGCGGCCTGGCCGTGCCCGATGCCGTCCCGTCCGCCGGCGCTGCCCCGCCCACCTGCACATCACCGGTCGCCGTGATGGTGAGCCGCGACGCATCGCCCCCCGACCAACCGCGCAGGTCCAGCGTGCCGAGCGCCGTGTTGTCGAACGCCGTGAGGCTGATGGCCCCGCCGTTGCCCGCCTGCACCTTGCCTGCCTTGCCGCCCGACGTGGCACCGGACAGCCAGCCGCCGCCGGACACGTCCAGCGTCGCGCCGGTGGCCACGTCCACGTGGCCGTACACCGTGCCCAGGCCCTCCTTGATCGGCGTCCCCAGTGCAATCGAGCCACCATGGATGGCGCGGCCCAGCGTGACGCCGCCACCGCTGTCGTTGACCCACTGGCCCGCGACGCTCAGCAGGCTGTTCGCACCCAGGCGCAGCACGCTGTCCGCCTTGCCGCCGGCGCTCAGCGAAATGGCGCCACCCGGGGCGATGATCCGGCCCAGGATGTCGAAGTTGCCGGGGATGCCCTGGCCGTCGTAGACCGCGGCCGTGAAGCGCGCCCCCGGCTGCAGATTCAGCACCGCGCTTTCTTCCAACACGAAGCCGGCGTTCAGATTCAACTCGATGGCGCCCAGGCCCGAGTTGCTCAGCCCCGCGGCGGACAGCCAGGTCGTGCGGCCCAACCCCGCGCCGGCGCCGGGGGATTGCCCTTCCGGCTCGGTCAGGAAGGCGTCCCTGCCCAGCGGACTGTCGATGCTGAAACCCGTCGGCAGCAACGCGGGCCTGTCGCTGATGACGACCTGGCCCAAAGTCCACATGCCCTCCTGCGCCCGGTTGGAGCCCACCACCAGGCGGCCGGCGCGCGGCAGCTCGGACGCTTCCTGCACCCGGTCGCCGGGTTGCACCGAGCCCTTGAACTCGCCTTCGAGAATGAAGGCGCTGCCGGCACGGATGTCGATCGAACCGGCATTGCGGCCTTCCTCGTAGCCCGGCTCCCAGCGCTTCCCGGACATCAGCGGGTTGACGTAGGTGTGCGTGACACCCCAGCGCGCGTGCGTGTTCAGGTACTGGCCCGCGATGCCGGTGTAGGTCATGTCCGCCGGCGCGGACGACATGGTGTAGGTGCGCCCGTCCGCGCCGCGCAGCAGGGTTTCGGTGTTCCAGCCATCGCTGTAACGCACCGAGCCGCCGGACACATCCAGGATGGAGCCCGGTCGCGTGATCACCGAGCCATTGGACTGGATGGTGATGTCGCCGCCTCGCGCCGCCAGCTCCGACAGACCGATCAGGCCGTTGCCCACCCAGCCCGTCACGTCCGCCAGCGGGGTGCCGACCCAGACGCCCTTGAGCGCCTTGCCGGACTCGTCGGTAACCCATTCGACGCCCGCCATCAGCCCCTTGAAAGTGCCCGACCGACGTCGATCCACGATGACCTTCCGGCCGTACAGCCAGGTCCCCGCCTGCAGGTGGGAGTCGCGCAGTTCGTTGATGCGCAATTCGGCTTCGACGAAGTTGCTGGCCATGTCCACCGGCATCTGCATCAGTCCCGCGGTGCTGACGGTAGCTTGTTCACCGATGAGGATGCGGCTGCCGTCGCCCACCTGGGTGTTGCGCTGCAGGGCCGCCGGGTTGGCCTGGGCCTGGATGTCGATGTGGCCCGCGGCGGCGGTGACCTGGGCACGGGTCTGCACGTCGATCGTCTTGCCGTAGAGCTCGATGCGCCCGGGCTGGTAGCGGTTGGCCAGCGAGCCGCTTTCGATCCGCGTGGTGTCCTGCCAGTCGTTGACGACCTGGGTGATGCTGTCCGGCCCCAGGGTCAGCGTGCCGCCCGACCAGGCCGCCAGGCGCGGGACGTCGGCCGCCAGGTTGATGTCGATGTTGTGCACGCCCTGGCCCCAGGCGCGCAGACGGATGGAGCCCGTGCGGTTGTTCAGCGCGGTGCTGGCTTGCAGGATGCCGCCCTGATTGATTTCGCGCGACACCATGGTGATGTCGCCGTGATCGGCCTGGACGATGCCAGTGTTGTGCACGCTGTAGCCGACCTGGGCCGCGCGCTGTTCCATCAGCGGCAGGATGTCGGACACGATGCGCCCGATGAGATAGGGCTGGAAGGCGGGCGCTGTCTGTGGGTTGATCAGGAACTTGGCCGGAAAGACCCAGGGCCGCACCGACGAGGTGACGGCATCGAAGCCGCGCACGGTGGGGCTGATCTCCTTGGCCTCCAGCCACACGTTTTCGCCGGCGCCCAGCAGCGTCTGGCCGCTCGGCGTGCGGATGCTGCCCGCATTGCTGACCTTGGGCGCGAACATCAGCACGTGGCCGCCCTGGCCCGTGATCTGCGCACCGGCCGCCACCTTGACGTCGCCCGGCGGCGTGCCCGGATCGAAGGCCGGGCCCATGTCGGCGAACAGCACGTTCGAATCGGCCGGCATCTGCGGGGAGTTCTCACCGAAGGTGGGAATGCCGACGGCCACTTCGAGGCCGCTCCAGTAACCGGGGTCGCCCGCCTTCGCGCCCAGGCGCGTGTTGAGACCGGCCTTGAACTGTTCGTCGCTGAGCTTGAGGCTGGAGGCGACCAGGCTGCGCACGTTGACCTGGCTGCTGCCGGTGAACAGGATGCCGTTGCGATTGATGAGGTAGACGCTGCCCTCGGCCTCGATGCGGCCGGCGATCTGGCTGGGTCGGCCGCTGGGGTCGTTGATGCGGTTGAGCGCGATCCACTCGTTGGCGCCGGTCTTGGCGTGGGTGCCGGCACGCTGGTCGAACTTCACCGTCGTGTGCTTGCCGACGTTGAAGGTCTCCCAGTTCAGGATGGCCTTGTCGGCGGTCTGCTCGATGGTGACCGTGGTCCTGCCGTTGGCTGCGGCCTGCACGGGGTCCCTGGCGTTGAGCCAGCCGGCGGTCAGCGAATTCGTGTCGACCTTCAGGCCGCCTTCGGCCAGGCCGTCCGGCGCGGACTCGCCGCTGGCCAGCGCCTCGGCCCGCTTCTGTGTCTGCTGCGCCTGCTGCGCGGCGATCGCGCGCGCGGCCAGGTTCAGGTTGGTGATGGACGTCTGCAGCTGCTGGCTCGCCGCCGACGACGGCTGCGTCGGGTGGACCAGGCTGGACGCCGGCGCGCCGTTGGGCAGCTTGCCCGTGGCGATCGCGCCCGCCTGCGCCGCGCCCTTGTCGGCGAACCACGCCGGGCTGAACGCCCGCTGGGCGTGCGCGCTGCCGAGGACCCCACCTGCGGCCAGCGCCACAGCGATGGCCCGCGCGATGGGAAGCATCCTGAAAACCTGCTGTGCCGCGCGTGTCGAGCGATTCTTTTCGTTGCACCCACTGATGGTCATTTCTCATTCCCGCCGAAGTAAAGCCTGTGCCGAAGGGGCCGCGCGCGTCGCGCAGGCCAGCCCCATTCAAGAAGCCCCTGCGATGGCGATCGAAAGCCAACGCGACAGGAGCCGTCAGTTCCTTGACGGGACGGAAACGTCGAATTCCAGAAGAATATTTTTGGCCTCGTTGTGGGCGCGCGCGTGCCGCTGCAGCCGCGGTCCGGAAAGTCCTTGCAGATCAACGGCGAGGGCGCACTGCCCCTCGGCAAAGTCACGAAAGCTTCACAGTGGCCGCGCACGACCACCATGGGAAGCCGCGACATCGAGACAGGGTCACCACCCAACCCCGAGGTCCACCTCTAGCTCAGGACCAGCACGCCGGCGGGGAGCGACCGGGCGTTCAAGCCGAAGGAACGCTGCATCTGGAGCAAGGCCAGATCGAGGCGGTCGAGCTTGAAGGTTGCGGTGACCGTTTTCCCCCGCAGCGAATCCACCATCAAGACCACACGCCCGGGGCGGTAGCGATTGATCTCGTCCAGCACCACCGACAAGGGCGCCTGCTTGAACACGAGCTCACCGCGCCGCCAGGCAGAAGCCACCTCGGGGTCTGCGGCGGCGATGCCGCTGATCGAGTGATCGCGGTAGACCGCTTGCTGGCGCGCCAGCAGCACACGGTCGCCGGCCGGGTGCTCGATGCGCACGCGCCCCGCCAGGCAGGTCACGCACACCCGCCCTTCCAGGCGGCTGATCTCGAAGCGCGCCGATTCGCCAATGCTGCGACCGGCGCCGGCCACGACGCTGAAGGTGCGCGCACTGGGCAGCATCTCGATCGCCGCTTCGCCGTTCAGCAACTCCAGCCCCTCGGCCTGGTCGTCCGGGGCCACCCGGCGGATGCTGGTGCGGGTGTTCAAGGTCACGCCGATCTGGTCGGACCACGCGATGGCACGCTGCTCGCCGGCGGCGGTGCGCCAGTCCGCACGCCATTCATTGGCCGCGGGCCACAACCCCAAGGGCGAATAGACCGCCACCCCCGCGACACCCGCCGCGGCGGCAGCGCCGGCCACGCCCAGGAAGGCCCGGCGGCTCGCCGCGGGCTTGTGCAGGGTCTCGCGGTGAAGGCTCGCCGCTTCGGCGTCGGTGCGCACCAGCCTGTTCAGCGCGGGTTGAAGCACGCGCCACTGCTGCCGGGCCTCGATGAACGCCGCTTGGTGCAAGGGACTCGCGTCGCGCCAGCGGCGGAACGCCTGCGCCTCCCACTGCGTGGCGGCGCCCGAATGCAGCTTGCGCACCCAGGCGCGCGCGTCTTCGCGCAGCGTCTCGGGAAGCGTCGGTGGTGAAGGGTGCGTCGTCATGTCGGTTTCAGGGGCCCCGTACTTGATAGACGGTTGCCGACACCGCAATCCGCAAACTATTTCTTCGTGCCGTCATGAAGACCTGCCAGGGCGCGGTTCCAGCCGCGAGAACAGAAGATCCTGCGCGGCCTTCAGTTCGTACTCGACGGTCCGCACGGGAATGCCAAGCCGCGTGGCCACGTCCCGCTGGGACCAGCCCTCCAGGCGAACCAACAGCAGGATCTCGCGGCGGCGCGGCGGCAGGCGCGACAGAAGGCCGTCCAGCGCCTCCAGCTGCGAACGGGCCTCGGCGACCTCGGCAGGACCGGGCGTCGGGTCCGGCAGCTCGTTCATCAGCATGTCGATGTCGTCGGACAGCAAGACCTGGCTCTGTGCGCGCCGGACGTCGATGGCCAGGTTGACCGCCATGCGCAGCAGGTACGCCTGGGGCGTTGCAATGGGGCCCGCCATGGGCTGGCTGCGCTCCAGCTTCAGCCAGGTTTCGTGCAGGGCGTCTTCCGCCAGTTCGCGATTCCCCAGCCGCACGGCCAGGCGTTGCCTGAGCTGCTCGTAGCGTTGCACCAGGAAGCTGCGCAGCAGCGGGATGACGTTCTCCGTCATGTGTCAGTGCACCGTGGCACAGCGGGGTCCGGGCAACACGTCGTGCGGGAGGATGGCCAGCGTGAGCGGCAGCGCCAGGTCCGCGGGCGGGGGGCGGTCCATCTTCACAGGGGCCAATGCCGCGAGCATGGCGGCGTCCCGCCCCGGGTCTCCCGAAGACGACACCAGGCTGGCCTGGCTGATGCGGCCCGACGTGGTCACCTGCAGTTGCAGGATCGCGCGGTAGTGGCCGGGGGCCGTACGCAGATCGGCGCACAGCGCGTCCCAGACGCGGGCCTGGACCAGGGCGTCGTACCCGCGTGGCGAACCGACGGTCGATGCCAGCCCGGGCGCCGCTGCGACGCGCTTCAGGATGAAGGCACCGGAAAGCTGCGTGTCCACGTCGTCCGCGGCGAAACCTGTGCCGGCCAGCAAGGCCCGCAAGGCGGCATGCGGCGTATGGCGCCCGCGCACCGGGGCGGACGTTCGCCCCGCCACCCACTCGTCGATGAACATCACCGATCGCCCCGACACCGCAACGTATTGCGCCAGGGCAGCCGCCAAGGGCTGCGCCGGCAGGTCGAAGTCGAGCATCTGCGATTCGGACGACGCGCGGGTGGCGGCATCTGCCGACTGCACCTCGGTGCCCGCGGCCACGGCCTTCGCTGTCGATCCCCAGGCGATGCAGACGCACACTGCTGTGCACGTCAGGCCAGAGACAAAGGCTCGCACGAGCCTGTCGTCCCTGCCCCGGCCCAAGCCCCGTCCAACCACTCGCCCACGACCACCATGCGCTGAAGTCAACAAGGAAGAAGTGGATCGTGTCAGCAAGCTTGTGGGCAGTATTTCAACTCCTGCAAGCATCACATCGGCGAATGACGACCGCGTGACGACCGGCGTGGCCGGGCGCGCCGCGGCGGGCGGGGGCAGCGCCCTCTTTACAGCGCGGCAGCGGCGCTGCGCCGGCGTGGCGACGATGTCGCTCTGCATGCGCTGCGAGTCCTCGATCGTGAAGCGCGAGCCTGCTGCCACCTTGGCCGCGAACAGCGCCTTGAGGCGGCGCGCACGCCGCATCGCTGCACTCGTGGCCCACGCTCTTCTTCGCGACGGGATGGTCGGGCAGGATGTTGTTCTCGTTGGCCGTCACCACGTAGCCGCGCGCGGGGTCGAACTCCGAGGGCAGCTCGTCGCCGTTGCGGAAGCCCGACCATCCCGTCGCTTTCCGTCACCCGCCGGGTGACAGAGCATGACTTGTAGACTGGCGCGCTATGCAGCCCACCCCTTCATCCTCCTCCTGCGGCGACTGGCTCTCCGGCGCAATCCGCCGCATCGAAGCCGACTACCAGCGCAGCGCCGACACGCACCTCATTCCGCTGCCGCTGCCCGCGCTCGCCGCGCGCGGCATCGACCTGTACCTGAAGGATGAATCGACGCACCCCACCGGCAGCCTCAAGCACCGGCTCGCGCGTTCGCTGTTCCTGTACGCGCTGTGCAACGGCTGGGTGCGCGAAGGCACGACCATCGTCGAGGCCTCCAGCGGCTCCACCGCCGTGAGCGAGGCCTACTTCGCGCGGCTGCTGGGCCTGCCCTTCATTGCCGTGATGCCGCGCAGCACCTCGCCCGAGAAGGTCGCGCAGATCGCCTTCTACGGCGCGCGCTGCCACTTCGTGGACCATGCGGCACAGGTGTACGACGAGGCCCGTGCGCTGGCCGAGCGCAGCGGCGGCCACTACATGGACCAGTTCACGTACGCCGAGCGCGCGACCGACTGGCGCGGCAACAACAACATTGCCGAGAGCATGTTCCAGCAGATGGCCCACGAGCGGCACCCCGTGCCCACATGGATCGTGGTGGGCGCCGGCACCGGCGGCACCAGCGCCACCATCGGGCGCTACCTGCGCTTTCGCTGCCACGACACGCAGGTGTGCGTGGCCGACCCCGAAGGCTCGGTGTTCTCGGCCTATCACCGCAGCGGCGACACGACGCTGACCGCGCCCGGCTCGCGCATCGAAGGCATCGGCCGCCCGCGCGTGGAGCCCAGCTTCGTGCGCACGCTGGTCGACCGCATGCTCGAAGTGCCCAACCTCGATTCGGTGGCGGCCATGCATGCGCTGTCGGCACTGCTGGGCCGCAAGGTCGGTCCGTCGACCGGCACCAACTTCGTCGGCATGCTGGCCGTGGCACATGAAATGCGCGCGGCCGGCCAGCAGGGCTCCATTCTTTCGCTGCTGTGCGACGCGGGCGAACGCTACCTGCCGAGCTATCACGACGCCGACTGGGTGCGCAACGCCTTCGGCGACATCGCGCCGGCGCAGCAGCGCATCGACGCACTGATGGCGGGTTGACGATGCCGACGCGCGCACCCGGTGGCTTCGTCGGGCGGCGGCAGCTGTTGCTGCTGGCCGCGCTGGCCGCTGCGGGCGCGCCGCATGCCGCCCGGGCCCTGCCCGCGAAGGCGCTGCAGTTCCCGCGCGACTTCGGCAGCCACCCCGACCTGCGCACCGAGTGGTGGTACATCACCGGCCACGGCCAGACCGCCGCGGGGCGCGCGTTCGGTTTCCAGGTGACCTTCTTCCGCTCGCGCGTCGATGCCACACAGGCCATGCGCTCGGCCTTCGCCGCCAAGCAGCTGGTGTTCGCGCACGCGGCCGTCACCGACCTCGAAGGCCGCGTGCTGCGGCACGACCAGCGCATCGCCCGCGCGGGCTTCGACGTCGCCTCGGCCAGCGAAACCGACACAGACGTGCGGTTGCGCGACTGGTCGCTGGCGCGCGATGCCGGCAGCGGCGCCTACACCGCGCGCATCCCCGCCGGCGAATTCACGCTCGACCTGCGCTTCACCCCCGCGCAGCCGGTGCTGCTGCAAGGCCGCGAAGGCCTGTCGCGCAAGGGCCCCGCTCCCGAGCAGGCGAGCTACTACTACAGCGAACCGCACCTGCAGGCGCAAGGCCGCCTCACGCTGCAAGGCCAGGCCCCGTTCGAAATCACCGGCACCGCGTGGCTCGACCACGAATGGAGCGAAGCGCTGATGCACCCCGAGGCCGTGGGCTGGGACTGGATCGGCATGAACCTCGACGACGGCAGCGCACTCACCGCCTTCCACCTGCGCCGCCGCGACGGCAGTGCGCTGTGGTCCGGCGGCTCGTTCCGTGCGCGCGGTGGCGCGGCGCGCATCTTCGGTCCCGGCGAAGTGCGCTTCGACGCCCTGCGCAGCTGGACCAGCCCGCGCACCCGCGCGAGCTACCCCACGCACTGGCGCATCGACACGCCCGCGGGCCGCTTCGAGGTGCAGGCGCTGCTCGACGACCAGGAACTGGACAGCCGCGGCTCGACGGGAGGCGTGTACTGGGAAGGGTTGAGCGAACTGCGTGATGTGCAGCAAGGAAAGCGCGTGGGGCGCGGGTATCTGGAGATGACGGGGTATGCGGCGCCGCTGCGGCTGTGAGGCGAAGCGCCGGATGCTGGCAATTCACGACAACGGAGGCTTGCGATGAAATGGGTGCACCGGCTCGACGCCATCGGAGATCTTCTTCAGCTCGGACTTTTCGCCCTGCTGGCAGGGATTGCATTCGGCATTCCCTTCGGCCGGCTGACGGGCGCCTGCGCTGCTGCGGGGATTGCGGCCGTCTTCTTCGTCATCAGCCGCGCTGCAAGAGCGGTGCAACGCCGGGCGAACGAAAGGTCGCTGCGACAGCGGCGGCCGTCCGCCTCCGAGTGAGTGCGAAGCCTTGCCAGGGCCGATGGCGCCGCCGTGTGAACTACGCCGAAACCGTCACCCCATTGCGCTCCAGCACCGCCAGCAGCTTCGGAATATCAGGTGCCGGCCCGACCGGAATCTCGCGGTCGATGGCAGTGAACATCTGCGCGGCCATCGCGTCCTGCCCGGTGATCTCGAGCATCTGCCCGCCGCCCTTGCCGTAGTGAAAGCCGTGCACCGTGCCGCGCGGCACATGCACCAGCGTGCCGGGCTGGCACCGGTGGGCCTGACCGTTGCAGTGAAACTCGACCTCGCCGCCGAGCACGTAGAACGACTCGTCCCAGTCGTGGCTGTGCGGTGGCGGGCCCGTGCCTTCGTCACCACGCTGGAAGGTGACGCCGTAGCTCTGCGTCGAGGCGTTCGGCGCCAGCACCGTCACCTGCGTGCCGAGCACGTTCAGCGGCGTGTCGCGCCGTTCGGGTGTCAGGACAAAGTACGGAAGAAGGGCCATGGCCGACTCCTCGAAGTGGGAGCCGGATTCTGCGCCCCGGCCGCAAGGGCCACAAGTGGCGCAGGGTACCCACCCCGCCTGCGCTGGCCTGCCGGCGCAGACGATGTTCACACCGTCTGCTGCCGCCACGGCCTCTGCGTCACTGCTTCGTGCGGCGCCGATCGATGAAGGCGATGATCTCGCCCATGATGCCCTTGCGGAAGGCCAGCACGCAGATCACGAAGATCAGGCCTGTGACCATGGTCACCGACTCGCCCAGCGTGTTGAACCAGTCGATGGTGGTGATGCGGGCCAGGAAGCTGCCGAGTTCGCCGATCTTGTTCTCCAGCAGCACCACCACGGCCGAGCCGACCAGCGGCCCCGACAGCGTGCCCAGACCACCGACCAGCGTCATCAGGATGACCTGGCCCGAGGCGGTCCAGTGCACGTCGGACAGCGTGGCAAAGCCCAGTACCAGCGTCTTGAGCGAACCGGCCAGGCCCGACAGCGCGGCCGAGATCACGAAGGCCAGCAGCTTGAAGCGCCCCACGTCGTAGCCCAGCGAGAGCGCGCGCGGCTCGTTTTCCTTGATGCCCTTGAGCACCTGCCCGAACGGCGAATGGATGGTGCGCACGATCAGCAAAAAGGCCAGCACGACGACGACGAGCGCCACGTAGTACATGGTCAGGTCGTTCGACAGGTCGATGACGCCGAAGAGCTTGCCGCGCGGCACGCCCTGCAGGCCGTCTTCGCCGCCCGTGAACTTCGCCTGCAACGCGACGAAGAACATCATCTGCGCGAGCGCCAGCGTGATCATCGCGAAGTAGATGCCCTGGCGACGGATGGCCAGGATGCCGAAGAGCCAGCCCAGCAGCGCGCCGGTGAGCGTGCCCGCGATCAGGCCCAGCTCGGGCGTGAGGCCCCAGACCTTGATCGCATGGCCCGCCACATACGCCGAGCCGCCCAGGAAAGCCGCATGGCCGAAGGACAGCAGGCCCGTGTAGCCCAAGAGCAGGTTGAAGGCCGAGGCGAACAGCGCGAAGCACATGAGCTTCATCACGAACACCGGATAGGCGCCGAAGAACGGCGCGAGCACCAGGGCGAGCAGCAGCAGGCCGTAGACGACAGTGGAGATTTTTTTCATGTTCATGCCGCTCGCCTTACTTCTCTTTGCCGAACAGGCCGGCGGGGCGAATCAACAGCACGATGACCATGATCACGAACACAACCGTCGAGGAAGCCTCGGGATAGAAAACCTTGGTGAGTCCTTCGATCACGCCCAGGCCCAGGCCCGTGAGGATGGCGCCCATGATGGACCCCATGCCGCCGATCACGACCACCGCGAACACCACGATGATGAGGTTCTGCCCCATCAGCGGCGACACCTGCATCACCGGTGCGGCCAGCACGCCGGCAAAAGCGGCGAGCGCGCAACCGAAGGCGTAGGTCAGCGTGATCATCAGCGGCACGTTGACGCCGAAGGCTTCCACGAGCCGCGGGTTCTCGGTGCCGGCGCGCAGGTAGGCGCCCAGGCGGGTCTTCTCGATCACGTACCAGGTCGCAAAGCAGATCACCAGCGACGCCACGACGACCCAGGCGCGGTAGTTGGGCAGCACCATGAAGCCCAGGTCGGTGGCGCTCGAGAGCGCATCGGGTGCGTCGTAGGGCAGCCCCGACACGCCGTAGACCGAGCGGAACACGCCTTCGATCAGCAGCGTGAGGCCCAACGTGAGCAGCAGGCCGTAGAGGTGATCGAGCTTGTAGATCCAGCGCAGCAGCAACCGTTCGATGACCACGCCGAACAGGCCGATGACGATCGGCGCAGCGATCAGCATCACCCAGTAGTTGACGCCCAGGTACTCCATGGCCATCCACGTGAGGACGGCCCCGAGCATAAACAGCGCGCCGTGCGCGAAGTTGATGACGTTGAGCAAACCGAAGATCACCGCCAGCCCGAGGCTCAGGATGGCGTAGAACGAGCCGTTGACCAGCCCCAGGAGGAGCTGGCTCAACAAGGCGGGAAGGGAAATGTTCATAAGCGTTTCAACGAACCCGGGCGCCGCAGGGGCGCCCGCGGGAGGTCACTTCCAGAGGGCGCAGCGGCTTTCAGCCTTCGTGGTGAAGACGTCTTCGCCCTTGAGCTTCTGGACCACCTTGTAGTAGTCCCACGGCTGCTTGGACTCGGCCGGCGACTTGACCTGCACCAGGTACATGTCGTGCACGAAGCGGCCGTCGGCACGGATGTTGCCCTTGGCGTAGAAGTCGTCGATGGGCGTGGACTTGAGCGTGGCCATGACCTTGTCGGCATCGATCGTCTTGGAGGCCTGCACGGCCTTCAGGTAGGTCATGGTGGCCGAGTAGTCGGCGGCCTGGATGTCGGTAGGCATGCGCTTGGTCTTCTCGAAGAAGCGCTTGCCGAAGGCGCGCGTCTTGTCGTCGAGGTTCCAGTCCCAGCTGGTGGTGAGCAGCAGGCCTTCGGTGTTCTTCAGCCCCAGGCTGTGCACGTCGGTCACGAACACCAGCAGGCCCACCATCTTCATGTTCTTGGTGATGCCGAACTCTTTCGCGGCCTTGATGCTGTTGATGGTGTCGCCGCCGGCATTGGCCAGCGCCAGCACCTGTGCCTTGGAGTTCTGCGCCTGCAGCAGGAAGGACGAGAAGTCGGAGGTGTTCAGCGGGTGCTTCACGCTGCCCAGCACAGTGCCGCCCTTTTCCTTCACGACCTTGGTCGCGTCGGCTTCGAGCGCCTGACCGAAGGCGTAATCGGCGGTCAGGAAGTACCAGCTCTTGTCACCGCGGCCAATGACGGCCGAGCCGGTGCCCTTGGCGAGCGCCACGGTGTCGTAGGCATAGTGCACGGTGTAGGGCGAGCACTGTTCGTTGGTGAGTGCCGAGCTGCCTGCGCCGTTCACGATGAAGACGCGCTTCTTCTCCTGGGCCACCTTGGCCATCGCCAGGCCGGTGCCCGAGCTGGTGCCGCCGAACAGCATGGTCAGGCCCTGCGTGTCGATCCACTCGCGCGCCTTGGAGGCGGCGATGTCGGCCTTGTTCTGGTGATCGGCCGTGAGCAGCTCGATGGGCATGCCATTGACCTTGCCGCCGAAGTCGTCGATGGCCATCTGGATGGCCAGCGCGCCGTTCTTGCCTTCGACGTCGGCATACAGGCTCGACATGTCGGTGATGAAGCCGATCTTGACCTTGTCCTGCGCCTGGGCGGCACCGGCGGCCAGTGCGGCGGCGGCGAAAACGGCGGAAAGAGCGAATGTGGTGGTCTTCATGAATGGTGTTCCTGTAGGGTGTTCGGTGGTGTCACTTCCAGAGCGTGCACTTGGACTCGGCCTTGGTGGTGAACACGGTGTCGCCGGGCAGCTTCTTCACGAGCTTGTAGTAGTCCCACGGCGTCTTCGATTCGGCGGGCGACTTGACCTGCATCAGGTACATGTCGTGCACGTAGCGGCCGTCGGGGCGGATCTGGCCGGAGCCGAAGAAGTCGTTGAGCTTCATCTTCTTAAGCTCGGCCATGACCTTGTCCGAATCATCGGTCTTGGCCGCGTCCACGGCCTTGAGGTAGGTCATGGTGGCCGAGTAGTCGGCGGCCTGGATTTCGGTGGGCATGCGCTTGGTCTTGTCGAAGAAGCGCTTGGAGAACTTGCGGGTCTCGTCGTTCAGGTCCCAGTACCAGCTGGTGGTGAACTGCAGGCCTTCGGTGTTCTTCAGGCCCAGGCTGTGCACGTCGCTCAGAAAGATCAGCAGGCCGGCCAGCTTCATGGTCTTGCCGATGCCGAATTCCTTGGCCGCCTTGATGCTGTTGACGGTGTCGCCGCCCGCATTGGCCAGGCCCAGGATCTGTGCCTTGGAGTTCTGCGCCTGCAGCAGGAACGACGAGAAGTCGGACGCGTTGAGCGGGTGGCGCACCGCGCCGACGATCGTGCCGCCCTTGGCCTTCACGACGGTGGAGGTGTCGGCTTCGAGCGCGTGGCCGAAGGCGTAGTCGGCCGTCAGGAAGAACCAGCTCTTGCCGCCGCCGTCGACCACCGCAGCGCCGGTGCCCTTGGCGAGCGCGACGGTGTCATAGGCGTAGTGCACGGTGTAGGGCGAGCACTGTTCGTTGGTGAGCGCCGACGAGGCCGCGCCGTTGTTGAAGTACACGCGCTTCTTCTCGGCCGCGACCTTGGCCAGCGCCAAGCCGACGCCGGAGTTGGTGCCGCCGAAGACCATGCTCAGGCCTTGCGTGTCGATCCACTCGCGCGCCTTCGAAGCGGCGATGTCGGGCTTGTTCTGGTGGTCGACGGTGAGCAGCTCGACAGGCTTGCCGGCCGCCTTGCCGCCGAAGTCGTCGATGGCCATCTGGATCGCCAGCGCGCCGTTCTTGCCTTCGAGGTCGGCGTAAAGGCTCGACATGTCGGTGATGAAGCCGATCTTGATCTTGTCCTGGCCTTGCGCCTGGGCCGACGCAGCGAGCGCCAGTGCACCGAAAGCCAGGGCGAAAGCGGTGAGCCGATTTGTCATGTGTGTCTCCAGCAGTAGCAACGGGTGAAAAAAAGAACTCAGACGCCGAGCAGCTCGGTCAGCACAGGCATCTTGGCTTCGAGTTCGGAGGCACCGAACCTCTCGACAATGCGGCCGTGCTCCATCACATAGAAACGGTCGGCCAGCGGCGCGGCGAAGCGGAAGTTCTGCTCCACCATGACGATGGTGTAGCCCTTGGCACGCAGCGTAGTGATCATGCGGGCCAGTGCCTGCACGATGACGGGCGCGAGGCCTTCGGAAATCTCGTCGAGCAGCAGCAGCTTGGCGCCGGTGCGCAGGATGCGCGCCACCGCGAGCATCTGCTGCTCGCCACCCGACAGGCGTGTGCCCTGGCTGTGGCGGCGCTCCGCGAGGTTGGGGAACATGGCGTAGATCTCGTCGACCGACATGCCCTGCCCCGCGCCCTTGAGCTCGGGCGGCAGCATCAGGTTTTCTTCGCAGGAGAGGCTGGCGAAGATGCCGCGCTCTTCGGGGCAATAGCCGATGCCCAGGTGCGCGATGCGGTGCGTCGCCATCGAGACGGTCTCGACGCCGTTGACCTTGATGCTGCCCTTGCGGGCGCCGGTGAGTCCCATCACGGCGCGCATGGTCGTCGTGCGGCCCGCGCCATTGCGCCCCAGCAGCGTGACGACCTCGCCCGGCTGCACCACCATGTCGACGCCGTGCAGCACATGCGATTCGCCGTACCAGGCCTGCAGGCCCTTGATTTCGAGTGCAGCGGTCATGTCAGTGCGCGCCTTGCATCTGGCCGTCGGTGGTGCCCATGTAGGCCTCCATCACCTGCGGGTTCTTCGAGACTTCGGCGTACGGCCCTTCGGCCAGCACGGCGCCGCGCTGCAGCACCGTGATGGTGTCGGCAATGGTCGAGACCACGCTCATGTTGTGCTCGACCATCAGGATGGTGCGTCCGGCCGACACGCGCTTGATGAGCTCGGCCACGCGGTGCACGTCTTCGTGACCCATGCCCTGCGTGGGTTCGTCCAGCAGCATCAGTTCGGGTTCCATGGCCAGCGTGGTGGCGATCTCGAGCGCGCGCTTGCGGCCGTAGGGCAGGTTCACCGTCTGTTCGTCGGCCAGCTCTTCGAGGCCCACCTCGGCGAGCAGTTCGCGGGCGCGCGCATCGAGCGGCTTGAGCGACTTCTCGCTCTTCCAGAAGTGGTACGAAGTGCCGAGCTTGCGCTGCAGGCCCAGGCGCACGTTCTCCAGCAGCGTGAGGTGCGGGAACACGGCGGAGATCTGGAACGAGCGGATCACGCCGCGCCGCGCAATCTGCGCCGGGCGCTCGCCCGTGATGTCGTGCCCATTGAACAGGATCGTGCCGGCCGTGGGCTCGAGGAACTTCGTGAGCAGGTTGAAGCAGGTTGTCTTGCCGGCACCGTTGGGACCGATGAGCGCGTGGATCGAGCCGCGCTTCACCGAGAGGTCAACCTTGCTGACCGCGGTGAATCCCTTGAATTCCTTGGTGAGCTGGCGTGTTTCAAGAATGACGTCGCTCATCTCGCGGCGTCGTCCGTGTGCGGAAAAAAGAAATCGGTCATGCGGTCCATCTCAATGCGCCACCATCGAGCGCGGACCGATTGTTGGTGGCTGCTATGCAATTGCATACTGGGGCAAATGCCTATGCTGCACTGCAACCATCCACAGCGTGCGCCCCCTCTGTGCGAGCGACTGTCGTCCCGACGACATTGCGCACTGCAGCACGCACAGGTGCGAACGCGCGATGCATGCACGCGCTACGTCATGAAGATGTCGGGCACGCATGCACGCTTCGTGAAAAACTGGCGTGCCCGCTGCGCTGCCACGATGCGCTTTCACCCGGATTGAATCCATCACCGCCATGCCGAACTTCCGCTCGCCCGAATTCCTCACCGGCCACATCGAACACACGCTGGCGTTCTATGCGCCGCGCAGCCGCGACGCCTCGGGCGGCTTCTTCCATTTCTTCAAGGACGACGGCACGGTGTACGACCGCCGCACGCGCCACCTCGTGAGCAGCACGCGCTTCGTGTTCAACCACGCGATGGCATGGCGCCGCTTCGGCCGGCCCGACGACCTCGCGGCGGTGCGGCACGGCCTGGCATTTCTGCAGACCGCGCATGCGCAGCCGAATGGTGGCCATGCATGGCAGATCGACTGGGATGGCCATCAGGCCACCGTGCAGGACGGCACGCAGCACTGCTACGGCCTGGCCTTCGTGCTGCTGGCGCACGCGCATGCGCTGATGGCCGGCGTCGAGGAAGCACGCGCCGGCCTCGCGCACACCCGCGACCTGATGGAACAGCATTTCTGGGAGCCCACGCACCAGCTGTACGCCGACGAGGCCACGCCAAGCTGGCAGGTCGGCCCGTACCGCGGCCAGAACGCCAACATGCACGCCTGCGAGGCGATGCTCGCGGCCTACGACGCCACGCGCGAGCCCTTCTACCTAGAGCGTGCGCGCACGCTCGCCGAAAGCATCACGGGCCGGCAGGCTGCGCTCGCCGACGGGCTGGTGTGGGAGCACTACCGCGAGGACTGGTCGGTCGACTGGGACTACAACCGCGGCGACAAGACCAACATCTTCCGGCCCTGGGGCTTCCAGACTGGCCACCTCACCGAATGGGCCAAGCTGCTGCTGCAGCTCGAGAGCCACCTGGGCCCCGGTGCGCCGGGCACCGAATGGATCGTGCCGCGCGCACGCCACTTCTTCGACACCGCGATGCAGCGCGGCTGGGACGCGGCCCACGGCGGCCTGGTCTACGGCTTCGGTCCCGACGGTGCGGTGTGCGATGGCGACAAGTACTTCTGGGTGCAGGCCGAAAGCTTCGCCGCTGCCGCCCTGCTCGCGGTGCGCACGGGTGATGCCGGCTACTGGGACTGGTACGACCGGATCTGGGCCCACAGCTGGGACCATTTCGTCGACCAGGCGCACGGTGCGTGGTACCGCATCCTCACGCCGCAGAACGCGAGGATCAGCGACGAGAAGAGCCCGGCCGGCAAGACCGACTACCACACGATGGGCGCGTGCCATGACGTGCTGAAAGTGCTCGGCGCATGAAAAACCCCAGGGTCCCGAAGGAGCCTGGGGTGAGGAGGAGGCGTGTTGTTGTCAGTGCGCGCCGGCCGCCGCGTCGCCGCCCGCGCCGCCCTTTTGCGGGCGCGCCAGCCACACCAGCGGGATCAGCAGCAGGAACAGCACAGCCGACGCATAGAAGATGTCGTTCGTCGCGAGCATGAACGCCTGCTGGTCGACGAGGCGGTTGATCTGCCCCAGCACCTGCTCGGTGCTGAAGCCGCTGCCCGTCAGTCCCGAGATGGCGCTGGTGGCCGCGCTGTTGCCCGGGTTCACCGATTCCACGAGTTGCGCATGGTGCAGCGCCGCGCGGCTGTCCCACAGCGTGGTGGCGATCGACGTGCCCATGGCGCCCGCCGTGATCCGCAGGAAGTTCGACAGCCCCGACGCGGCCGGGATGCGGTCGGGCGTGAGGCCCGACAGCGTGATGGTCACGAGCGGAATGAAGAAGAACGCCATCGCGATGCCCTGGATGATCGTCGGGATGATGATCGTCACGAAGTCGGCCTGCGTGTTGAAGTTCGAGCGCATCCACAGCACCAGCGCGAACACGAGGAACGAGAAGGTCGCGT
Source organism: Variovorax sp. Root473 (assembly GCF_001426505.1). Classification (GTDB taxonomy): domain Bacteria; phylum Pseudomonadota; class Gammaproteobacteria; order Burkholderiales; family Burkholderiaceae_C; genus Variovorax. The sequence continues at coordinate 702,325 of NZ_LMEV01000017.1, read as the reverse complement.
AGCGGCGCGGGTCGATCTTGGACACCGTGAGGCCCACCACCGGCGAGAAGAAGATCGCCAGCAGCCCCACGGGCGCCATGATCATCCCGGCCTGCGTGGCGGTGTAGCCCATCCACTGCTGCAACCACAGCGGCAGCAGCACCACGTTGCCGAAGAACAGGCCGTAGGCGATGGCGGTTGCCACCGCGCCCGACCAGAAGTTGCGGCGCTTGAACAGCGACAGGTCGACCACCGGGTGCTTGTCGGTCAGCTCCCAGACCAGGAAGAACGCGAAGCCGACGGCGGCCACCACGGCCATGGTGACGATCTCGGCCGAGTGGAACCAGTCGAGCTCCTTGCCCTTGTCGAGCATGAGCTGCAGCGAGCCGACCCACAGCACCAGCAGCGCCAGGCCGATGGCGTCGATCGGCACCTTGTGCGTGTTGCTCTCGCGCTTGCGGTACAGCGCCCAGGTGATGGCCGCCGCCACGATGCCGACCGGGATGTTGATGTAGAAGATCCACGGCCACGAGATGTTGTCGGTGATCCAGCCGCCGAGCAGCGGCCCCATCACCGGCGCGACCAGCGTGGTCATCGACCACATCGCCATGGCCAGGCCGGCCTTGGCGCGCGGGTAGCTCGACAGCAGCAGCGTCTGCGACAGCGGAATCATCGGGCCCGCGACGAAGCCCTGCAGCGCGCGAAAGGCGATCAGCGTGGTCATGTTCGGCGCCAGACCGCACAGCAGCGACGCGATCATGAACAGGATCACACTGGCCATGAACAGGCGCACCTGTCCGAAGCGCTGGGTCATGAAACCCGTGAGCGGCACCGCGATGGCGTTGGCCACCGCGAAGCTGGTGATGACCCAGGTGCCTTGCGTGGTGCTCACGCCAAGGTCGCCCGAGATGGCCGGCAGCGACACGTTCGCGATCGACGAGTCGAGCACGTTCATGAAGGTGGCGGCGGACAGCGCGACCGTGCCCCACACGCGGGCGGAGCCCTCGAGCGGGGGGTGCGCGATGTAGGCGGGAGCAGCAGTGGCCATGGCGCGGGCTGTGAGGGTTCAGCGAGTACGCGCTGCGATCAGCCCGGCTGGCCCTGCGTGGCGACGTGCGCGGCCGGCGCCGCTGTGGCTGCTGCAGCCGGGCGGCTGGCCGCCGCTGCCGGCGCGCCGCGGCCGAGGTTGGCGGCCACGATGCGTTCCACCTCGGCGTCGGCGCCGCGGTCGAGCTGGCTGTAGACCTGCGTCTGCGCGAAGGCGGTGCTGCGCGGCGCGTCGGCCAGCATCTTGCCGGTCTTCTGCGTGATGTCGATCTCGGCGTCCATCGACAGGCCGATGCGCAGCGGGTTGGCCTTGAGCTGCTCGGGGTCGAGCGCGATGCGCACGGGCACGCGCTGCACCACCTTGATCCAGTTGCCGGTGGCGTTCTGCGCCGGCAGCAGCGCAAAGGCGGCGCCCGTGCCCACGCCCAGGCCGGCGACCTTGCCGGTGTACTCGACCTTCTTGCCGTACACGTCGGCCGTGAGCTTCACGGGCTGGTCGATGCGGATGTTGCGCAGCTGCACTTCCTTGAAGTTGGCGTCGACCCACAGCTGGTGCAGCGGCACGATCGACATCATCGGCGTGCCGGCGGCCACGCGCTGGCCCAGTTGCACGGTGCGCTTGGCGACGTAGCCGTCGACCGGCGCGGGCATGGCCACGCGCTGCGTGGCGAGGTAGGCCTCGCGCACCTTGGCGGCGGCGGCCAGCACGCTGGGATGCTGGGCCACGCTGGTGCCTTCGGTCAGCGACTGGTTGCTGGCCAGCGCCTCGCGCGCGGCGACCACGCCGGCCTGTGCGGCAGCGAGCGCACTCTTGGCGTTGGCCAGTTGCGTCTCGGCGTGGTTGAGTTCTTCCTTGGACACGGCACCGTTGCCCGACAGCGCGCGGCGGCGCTGCAGGTCGTCCTGCGCCTTGGCGATGTCGCTCTGGGCCTTGGCGATGTCGCTCTGGCGCAGCGTGACCTGCGCGGCCAGCGAACCGTTGTTGGCGTACAGCGTGCGCACCTGGCGCACGGCCTGCGCGAGCGCGGCCTCGGCCTGCTCGAGCGCCACCTTGGCATCGGCCGGGTCGAGCTGCACCAGCGGCTGGCCGGCTTTCACGAAGTCGGTGTCGTCGGCGCCGATGGCCATGACGGTGCCGCCGATCTGCGGCGTGATCTGGATGACGTTGCCCTGCACGTAGGCGTTGTCGGTGTTCTCGTAGTGGCTGGCGACCAGCCATTCGTACAGGCCCCAGCCGCCACCGGCGACCAGCACCACGGCGGTGAGAACGGTGAGTGCGCGGCGGCGCTTGCCGTTGCCCGCAGGCGCCTCGGGCGCTGCGGTGGTGGACACGGGGGAAGCGGATGTCGGCGTGTTGTTATCGCTCATGATGGAGTTCTTTCCGAAGAAGGCGGATCAGCAAATCAGTTCTGGGTGGCGGCCGCCGGGGCCGCAGCCGTCGCGGTGGCCGGCGGCTGCCAGCCGCCGCCGAGGGCGCGCGCCAGGCCCACCTGCGTGTCGAGGGCGCGGGCCGCCAGGTCGACCGCGAGGCGGCGCTGGGCCAGCACGGCGGTTTCAGCGGTCAGCACGTTGAGGTAGTTGCCCAGGCCCGCGCGGTAGCGCTGCACGGCAATGTCGTAGGCACCTTCGGCGGCCGTCTGCGCGGCGCGCTGCTCGGCCTGCTGGCGCACGATCGACTGCGCGCTCGAGACCTGGTCGGCCGCGTCGCGCACGGCGTCGAGCACGGTGGCGTTGTAGCTCTCGATGGCCACGTCGAGGTCGGCCGACTTGCCGCGCAGGTTGGCGCGCAGGCGCCCGCCTTCGAAGATCGGCAGGTGGATGGCCGGGCCCACACCCCACTGCTCGCTGCCCGACTTGAGCAGCTTGCCGAAGCCCAGGCTCTGGAAGCCGGCAAAGGCCGTGAGGTTCACGTTGGGATAGAACTGGGTCTTGGCGTTGGCCACGTCGCTGGTGGCGGCTTCGACGCGCCAGCGCGCGGCGGCGATGTCGGCGCGGCGGCCCAGCAGGTCGGCCGGAATGTTCGCCTGCAGCGCCATCGGCTTCACGCCGGCGAGCACCGGCGGCTTGAGCGACGCTGACACGTTGGGCTGGCCCACGAGCGCATCGAGCGCGTGCTGCTGCAGCGCAATCTGTTCGTTGAGCGCTTCGATCTGCTGGCGTGCTTCAGGCAGGCCGCCTTCGCTCTGGCGCAGTTCGAGGCGGGTGTCCAGGCCCGCCGAGACGCGGTCGCGCACCAGCTTGAAGGTTTCGTCGCGCTGGGCCAGCGTGCGCTTGGCCACTTCGACCTGTTCGTTCAGGCGTGCCCACTGGAAGTAGCTGCGCGCCACGTTGCTTGCGAGCAGCACGCGCGCGGCATCGGCGTCGGCGGCGGCCGCGTTGGCTGCGCCCAAGGCGGTGTCGAGTGCGCTGCGGTTCTTGCCGAAGAAGTCGAGCTCCCAGCTCGCGCCCAGCTGCAGCAGGCCGATGTTCTGCGTCGAGCCACCCAGCGGCGCCGGGTAGATGTAGTTGCTGTTGAACTTCTGGCGGTTCAGGTTGAGGTCGGCGCCGACCTTGGGCAGCAGCGCCGCGCCGGCGATGTCCGCGAAGGCCTGGGCACGCACGAGGCGCGCACGCGCGACCTGCAGGTTCGGGTTGCCGGCCACGGCCTGGTCGATCAGCGCATTGAGCTGGCTGTCGCCGAAGGCCTGCCACCACTGGCTGTCGAGGGCGGGTACGGTGGCGTGCGCAGGGTCGGCCGCGATGCCGAGCGTGGTCGCATCGCGCAACGTCGCGTGCGAGGCGATGCCGGCCATGTCGGCGCAACCGGCGAGCGCGACCACCGCCAGCGCGGCGGCCACGACAGGCGTGCGACGCAGCGCGCGCACGGCGAAAGACTCATTCATTCTTCTCTCCACGGGCCGCGAGGCCCTGTGCGTTGTCGAGGATGCGGCGCAAGTAGTCCTTGAGCTGCTTCCATTCTTCGGTGGTGAAGCCGGCCAGGTACTCGTTCTGCACCCGGCTCAGCACATAGGGCACTTCCTTCGCGGCCGCACGGCCTTCGTCGGTGAGCTCGATATTGACCACGCGGCGGTCTTCGAGCGAGCGCACGCGCCGGCACAGGCCCTTGGCCTCGAGGCGGTCGAGCAGGCGCGTCATGGCGCCGGTATCGAGTTCGCAGGCGCGGGCGAGTTCGGCCACGGTGGTGGCAGCGCCGACGTGCAGCTTGTACAGCGGCACCCACTGCGGGTAGGTGGGGCTGCCGGGCTCGCACATGCGCGTGCCCACCGTCTGGCCGACAGACGTGACGATGCGGCGCATCAGGTAGCCGATGCTCTCTTCGGCGCGGTAGTCCTCGGCGCGATAGAAGGCGGCCGGCGGGCGCGCGGCCTCGTCGGGCGTCGGAGGGACCGGGGAAATGGGGGCATCGCTCATGCCTGAAATATTAGTTGCCATGGCAATTACTGTCAAGGCGACCTTTGTGGGGGCAAGGGCTCGGTAGAATTCGCGCCCATGGCTTCTTCCCCTCCGTCGTCCTCCGCAGGCAAGGGCTCGCCCCGCTCGCTGTCGGGGCTGCGCCCCTTCCTTCGCCCCTACCGCGTGCAGATCGTGCTGGCGGGGGTTTTCCTGGTGATGGCGGCGGTCACGACGCTGGTTTTTCCTATCGCCCTGCGAAGCCTGATTGATGGCGGCCTGGTCAGCGCCGACAAGGGCGCGCAGACCATGGCGCTGCGCGAGCACTTCGGGGCCCTCTTCGCGGTGGCGGTGGCGCTGGGGCTGTTTTCGGCCGCGCGCTTCTACACGGTGAGCTGGCTCGGCGAGCGCGTGACGGCCGACCTGCGCAACGCGGTCTACGGCCATGTGCTGCAGCAGAGCCCCGTCTTCTTCGAGACCACGCAGACCGGCGAGGTGCTGTCGCGCCTCACGGCCGACACCACGCTCGTGCAGACGGTCGTCGGCTCGTCGCTGAGCATGGGCCTGCGCAACGCCGTCATGGGCGTGGGCGCGCTGGCGGTGCTGGTGTGGACCAATCCCTATGTGATGGTGCAGGTGCTGGGCATCCTGGTGCTGGTGGTGCTGCCGAGCATGTGGTTCGGCCGCCGCGTGCGCAAGCTGTCGCGCGCCAGCCAGGACCGCGTGGCCGACTCCAGCGCCATCGCGGCCGAGGTGCTGAACGCGATTCCGGTGGTGCAGAGCTACACGGCCGAAGGCCGCGAGGCCGACCGCTTCAGCAGCTCGACCGAGAACGCCTTCCAGACCGCCGTGCGCCGCACGCGCGCGCGCTCGGTGCTGGTGGCCTTCATCATCATCGCCACCTCGGCCGCCCTGCTCTGGGGCCTGTACGAAGGCACGCAGGCCGTGCTGCGCGGCGACATCACGGCCGGCCACCTGGGTCAGACCGTGGTCTACGTGGTGATCCTGGCGAGCGCCACGGCCGTGCTCGGCGAGGTGTACGGCGACCTGCTGCGCGCAGCCGGCGCCACCGAACGCCTGATGGAACTGCTGCACGCGCCGACGGCCATCGCCTCACCCGCGCGGCCGGCGGTCGCGCCCGTTCCCGCGGCGGGCAGCGCCATCCGCTTCGACGCGATCACTTTCCACTACCCCTCGCGGCCGGGCACGCCGGCGCTGCGCGACTTCAGCCTGGACATCGCACCGGGCGAGACCGTGGCGCTGGTGGGCTCGAGCGGCGCGGGCAAGAGCACGGTGTTCCAACTGCTGCTGCGCTACTACGACCCGCAGTCGGGCCGCATCGTGCTCGACGGCGCACCGCTGGACGCGCTCGCGTTGCACGATCTGCGCACCCGCATCGGCCTCGTGCCGCAGGACGCGGTGATCTTCTCGGCCAGCGCCTTCGAGAACATCCGCTACGGCCGGCCCGACGCCAGCGCCGACGAGGTGCACGCCGCGGCGCGTGCGGCCTTTGCGCACGACTTCCTGCAGGCCCTGCCCGAGGGCTACGACACCTTCCTGGGTGAACGCGGTGTGCGGCTGTCGGGCGGCCAACGCCAGCGCATCGCCATCGCGCGGGCCATCTTGAAGAATCCGCCGCTGCTGCTGCTCGACGAAGCCACCAGCGCGCTCGACGCCGAGAGCGAACGCATGGTGCAGGCCGCGCTGGAATCGGCGATGGAAAACCGCACCACGCTCGTGATCGCCCACCGCCTGGCGACCGTGCAGAAGGCCGACCGCATCATCGTGCTGGACCACGGCGGCATCGTCGAACAGGGAACGCACGCGGCGCTGGTGGCGCAAGGCGGCGTGTACGCGCGGCTGGCTGCGCTGCAGTTCACGGCCTGAGGGGGCGGCCGGACGGGCTCGTCGAGCCAGCCAGTTACTGCAGGGTTTCTTTCAGCGCCGCCGGAATCGGCAGCGCCATCACCGGAATGCCTTCGTCGAGCAGCGCCTCGGTCTGCTCGGGCGTGGCCTGGCCGCGGATGCCGCGCTCGGCGGTTTCGCCGTAGTGCATCTTGCGCGCCTCGTCGGCAAAGCGGTCGCCGACGTCTTCGGTCTTGGCCAGCACCTCGCGCACGGCACGCATCCAGCGGGCTTCGGGTGAAGTCGAGGATGCCGATACCTGCGTGGAAGGCGATGCGGGCGCCGCCGGCGCATGGGCCGCGTCGCCGCGCCCTTCTTCCTTCGGCGCCTTGGCGTTGCTCAGGTTCAGGCGGGGCGCGCTCAGCAGCTTGACGATCGCGGTGTCGCCACAGACCGGGCACTCGACCAGGCCGCTTGCGAGCTGGCTGTCGAACGCCTCGTTGGACGCGAACCAGCCCTCGAAGCCGTGGCCGTGTGTGCAGCGGAGATCGAGGACCTTCATGCGCGGATTATCCCGCGCCGCCTTGCGAGGCTGCGGCCTGCCAATCCAGTGCCCATGCGCCTGAGAGGACGTTCTGCAGCCACAGGGCGCAGGTGAGCGTCTTCGCGTCGGTCACGGTGCCGTCGCGGCACCAGCCGATGAGCTCCTGCGGCGTGGCGGTGAACACGTCGAGGAACTCGCCGTGGTCCAGCTGGCGCTCGCCCAGCGAGAGGCCGCGTGCGAAGTAGATGTGGATGATTTCGGTCGAGTACGCCACCGCGAGATGCGTGGCGCCGGCATGCGCCCATTCGCGCGCGGTGTAGCCGGTTTCCTCGAGCAGCTCGCGCTGGCCGCACAGCAGCGGATCTTCGCCGGCGTCGAGCTTGCCCGCGGGAAACTCGACGATCACACGCTCCACCGGATAGCGGAACTGGCGCTCCAGCACCACGCGGCCATCGTCGAGCAGCGGAATGACCACCACCGCGCCGGGATGCACCACGTACTCGCGCGTGGCGCTGTGGCCGTCGGGCAGGCGGATGGTGTCGCGCTTGGCGTGCAGGAACTTGCCCTTGAAGAGCTCTTCGCTGCTGACGAGCTCTTCTTTCAAATGCGAGTCGGCGATCGGAGAAGTCATGTCAGTGCCTGTGCTTCATCAGGTAGCGCCAGGTGAATCCCGGGAAGGCCAGCACGACGAACAGCGAGGCCGTCACCGCGTAGAACTCCCAGCCCTGGGGGGCGATCTGCCCTGCCCTGCGTTCGAACAGTAAGCCGATGCCGCCAGCGATGAAGTACAGCACCAACAGCTCGCCGAAACGGATCGCCAGCGACTTGTGCGTGGCCGGCAGCGGCACCGCCCCGAACAGGCGCTCGTTGAGGAACGGCAGGTTGGCGGCCACCAGGGCCACCAACAGCACCACCCAGACCGACGCGGTTTGCGACACCGTGTTGCGGGCCGCGTCAGTGGGCCAGCGTGGCCGCGATGGCGTCGTAGCACAGCGTCATGAGACCGCCGGGCAGCACGCCAAGAATCAGGATCAGCGCGCCGTTGATCGTGAGCACGGTGCGCACATCGAACGAGGCCGACACGGTGGTCGCCGTGACGGGGGCGTCGAAGTACATGACCTTGACCACGCGCAGGTAGTAGAACGCGCCGATCAGCGACATGACCACGGCGAACACGGCCAGGCCGATGTAGATGGCGGCGCCCGACGCGATCAGCGCCTGCAGCACGGCGAGCTTCGCGTAGAAGCCCACCAGAGGCGGCAGCCCGGCCAGCGAGAACATCGCGATCGCCATCACGCCGGCATACAGCGGGCTGCGCTGGTTCAGGCCGGCCAGGTCGGTGATCTCTTCGCTTTCGAAGCCTTCGCGCGCCAGCAACAGAATGATGCCGAAGCTCGCCAGCGTGGTCAGCACATAGGTGATGACGTAGAACATCGAGGCGCTGTAGGCCGCCTGTGCGTTCTGCGTGCCCTGCTGGTCGGAACCCGCCACCAGGCCCAGCAGCATGAAGCCCATCTGCGCGATGGTCGAGTAGGCCAGCATGCGCTTGAGGTTGCTCTGTGCAATGGCGGCCAGGTTGCCGATCACCAGCGAGGCGATCGCCAGCACGGCGAGCATCTGCTGCCAGTCGATGGCCAGGGGCTGCAGGCCGTCGACCAGGAGGCGGATGATGATGCCGAAGGCCGCCAGCTCGGGCGCGGCGCCGATCAGCAGCGTGATCGCCGTCGGTGCGCCCTGGTAGACGTCGGGCACCCACATGTGGAACGGTGCAGCGCCGACCTTGAAGGCCAGGCCCGCCACGATGAAGACCAGGCCGAACACCAGCACCTGGTGGTTCACCTTGCCGGTCGAGATCGCCTTGAACACTTCGTTCAGGTCGAGCGACCCGGTGGCGCCGTACATCATCGACAGGCCGTACAGCAGGAACCCGCTGGCCATGGCGCCGAGCACGAAGTACTTCATGGCGGCTTCGCTGGCCACCGCGTGGTCGCGGCGCAGGGCCACGAGCGCATAGCTCGACAACGTGAGCAGCTCGAGGCCGAGGTAGATCAGCAGGAAATTGCTGCCGCCGATCATCACGAACATGCCCAGCAGCGCCAGCATGCTGATCGTGAACATCTCGCCGCCGCGCAGCATCTCACGGTCGGCCGCGTAGGGACGGCCGTAGACCAGCGTCACCATCAGCGCGAGCGAAGCGAAGCACTTGAGCCAGTTGCCCATCGAGTCGCTCACCACCATGCCGCCGAAGCCATAGGAGGTTTTGCCGCCGACAGCGGCCAGGCCCGTGAGCACGGCCACTGCCGCCAGCGTGAGCAGTGTCAGGATGTAGGTGCGGGTGCGGCGCGGGCTCGTGTCCGACAGGTCGACCAGCGCAATGATGCAGGCCATGACCAGCAACACGATTTCGGGGTAGATCGTCACCCAGCTGAGTTTGTCAATCATCTCGTTCTCTTCTTCAGCGTGGCATCAGACGGGCAGCTTCGACATCGCCATGTGGCGCAGAAGCTCGACGACGGAGGCATCCATCGCGTCGGTGAAAGGCTTCGGATACAGGCCCATCCACAGCACGGCGATGGCCAGCAGCGAGAGCATCAGGAATTCGCGGGCGTTGATGTCCTTCAGGTCCTTGACGTGGTCGTTGCCGACGGGGCCCAGGTACACGCGCTTGTACATCCACAGGGTGTAGGCGGCGCCGAAGATCAGTGCGGTGGCGGCGCCCAGGCCAATCCAGAAATTGGCCTTCACGGCGCCCAAAATGACCATCCATTCGCCCACGAAACCGGCAGTGCCCGGCAGGCCGCAGTTGGCCATGGCGAACAGCAGCGCGAACGCGGCGAACTTGGGCATGGTGTTGACCACGCCGCCGTAGTCGGCGATCTGGCGCGAGTGCACGCGGTCGTACAGCACGCCGATGCCCAGGAACATGGCGCCCGAGACGAAGCCGTGGGCAATCATCTGCACGATGCCGCCAGACACACCGAGCTCGTTGAAGATGAAGAAGCCCAGCGTCACGAAGCCCATGTGGGCGACCGACGAGTACGCCACCAGCTTCTTCATGTCCTGCTGCACCAGCGCGACGAGGCCCACGTAGATCACGGCGATCAGCGACAGCGCGATCATCAGCCACGCCCATTCGTGCGAAGCGTCAGGCGCGATGGGCATCGAGAAGCGCAGGAAACCGTAGGCACCCAGCTTCAGCATGATCGCGGCCAGCACGGCCGAACCGCCCGTGGGAGCCTCGACGTGCACGTCGGGCAACCACGTGTGGACCGGCCACATCGGCACCTTGACGGCGAAGGCCGCGAAGAAGGCAAAGAACAGGAAGGTCTGTGCGGTCGAACCCAGCGGCAGCTTGTGCCAGGCCAGGATGTCGAAGCTGCCGCCCGATTTGTTGTACAGGAAGATCAGCGCGACCAGCATCAGCAGCGAGCCGAGCAACGTGTACAGGAAGAACTTGAAGGCCGCGTAGATCTTGTTCGGGCCGCCCCAGATGCCGATGATCAGGTACATCGGGATCAGCGTGGCTTCGAAGAACACGTAGAACAGGATGCCGTCGAGCGCCGAGAACACGCCGATCATGAAACCCGACAGGATCAGGAACGCGCCCATGTACTGGTTCACGCGCTCGGTGATCACTTCCCACGCCGAGATCACGACCACGACCGTGATGAACGAGGTCAACAGCACCAGCCACAGCGACATGCCGTCGATGCCCAGGTGGTAGTTGACGTTGAAACGCGAGATCCAGCTCGTCTTCTCGACGAACTGCATCGCGGCAGTTCCGTTCTGGAAGCGCGTGAACAGCGGCACCGTGACCAGGAAGCTCACGATGGCACCGACGAGCGCGACCCAGCGCACGCCCTTGGCGTGCTCGTCGCGGCCAAACGCCAGCAGCACGGCACCGAATGCGATCGGCACCCAGATGGCAAGGCTCAACAAACCCATTTTTCTTTTTCTCCAGCGTTCGGGCTCAACGTTTGAACCAGACGAAGTACGTCATCAGGATGAAGATGCCCAGCAGCATCGCGAAGGCGTAGTGATAGATGAAGCCCGACTGCAGCCAGCGCACGACGCCAGCCACACGCCCCACCACCTTCCAGGAACCGTTGACGAGCGCGCCGTCGATCAACGCCTGGTCGCCGCCCTTCCACAGGCCCGTGCCGAGCAGGCGCGCACCGCGGGCGAGGATGTTCTCGTTGATCCAGTCGAGGTAGTACTTGTTCTCGAGCAGGCGGTACACCGGGCCAAAGGCGCGCTTGATGGCGGCCGGCAGTGCCGGGTTCATCATGTACATGTAGTACGACAGCGCCACGCCGGCCAGCGCCAGCCAGAACGGTGCGGTCTGCAGGCCGTGGATCGCCATGGCGACCGGGCCGTGGAAGGCTTCCTTCAGCTCGCCCATCGCGTGGTGCTTGGCACCGTCCACGAAGATCGCGTCCTTGAAGAAGCTGCCGAACAGCATCGGGTCGATGGTCATGAAGCCGATCACCACGGAGGGGATCGCCAGCAGCACCAGCGGCAGCCAGACCACCATCGGCGATTCGTGCGGCTTGTGGGCGTCGTGGCCATGGCCATGGTCGTCGTGTCCGTGCGCGTCGTGCGCATGGTCGTCGTGGTGTGCGTCGGGGTTCTGGTCGTAGCGTTCCTTGCCGTGGAAGACCAGGAAGTACATGCGGAACGAGTAGAACGCCGTCACGAACACGCCTGCCAGCACCGCGTAGTAAGCGAACTGCGCGCCCCACAGGTGGCTTTCGTGCACGGCCTCGATGATGCTGTCCTTCGAGTAGAAGCCCGAGAAGAACGGCGTGCCGATCAGCGCCAGCGAACCCAGCAGCGAGGTGATCCAGGTGATGGGCATGTACTTGCGCACGCCGCCCATCCAGCGGATGTCCTGGTTGTGGTGCATGCCGATGATCACCGAGCCCGCGCCGAGGAACAGCAGCGCCTTGAAGAACGCGTGCGTCATCAGGTGGAACACCGCGACCGAGTAGGCCGAGGCACCGAGCGCCACCGTCATGTAACCCAGCTGCGACAGCGTCGAGTACGCGACCACGCGCTTGATGTCGTTCTGGATGATGCCCAGGAAGCCCATGAACAGTGCGGTGATGGCGCCGATCACGAGGATGAAGCTCAGGGCCGTGTCGCTCAGCTCGAACAGCGGCGACATGCGCGCCACCATGAAGATGCCGGCGGTCACCATCGTGGCCGCGTGGATCAGCGCGGAGATGGGCGTCGGGCCTTCCATCGAGTCGGGCAGCCACACGTGCAGCGGGAACTGGGCGCTCTTGCCCATTGCGCCAATGAACAGGCAGATGCAGATCACCGTGATGAGCATCCACTCGGTGCCCGGGAAGGTGATGCCGGCCAGCGTGTGCGCCTTGGCGAAGGCTTCACTGTAGTTCAGCGTGCCGGCGTAGGCGGCGATCAGGCCGATGCCCAGGATGAAGCCGAAGTCACCCACGCGATTGACCAGGAAGGCCTTCATGTTCGCGAAGATGGCCGTGGGCTTGTTGAACCAGAAGCCGATCAGCAGGTACGACACCAGGCCCACCGCTTCCCAGCCGAAGAACAGCTGGAGCATGTTGTTGCTCATGACGAGCATCAGCATCGAGAAGGTGAACAGCGAGATGTACGAGAAGAAGCGGTTGTAGCCGTCGTCTTCTTCCATGTAGCCGATGGTATAGATGTGAACCATCAGCGACACGAAGGTCACGACGCACATCATCATGGCCGTGAGGCCGTCGACCAGGAAGCCGACTTCCATCTTCAGGCCGCCGACGATCATCCACTCGTAGAGCGTCTGGTTGAAGCGGGCGCCGTCGACGATGACCGATTTCAGCGTCAGCGCCGAGATCACAAAGGCGACGAACACGCCCAGGATGGTCAGCGAATGCGTGACCTTGCGGCCGATGTGATTACCGCCGAACTTCGTGCCGAACAGGCCGGCAAGTGCGGCGCCGACCAGGGGTGCCAGCGGCACGGCCAGCAAGGTGGATGCGGAAAGGGTTGCGCTCATACTGCTGTCAACCCTTGAGCGAGTTGAGTTCGTCGACGTTGATGCTCGACTTGTTGCGGAACAACAGGACCAGCAACGCGAGGCCGATGGCCGATTCGGCCGCCGCCACCGTCAGGATGAAGAACACGAAGATCTGGCCGTGCATGTCGCCCAGGTAGTGCGAGAAGGCCACGAAGTTCATGTTGACCGCCAGCAGCATCAGCTCGATGGCCATGAGCAGCACGATCAGGTTCTTGCGGTTCAGGAAGATGCCGATCACCGACAGCGCGAAGAGCATCGCGCCGAGCGAGAGAAAGTGTCCGAGCGTGAGCGTCATGCCTTGTTTTCCTTTGCAGCATCCGCTGCCGGGGCCTCAACCACCGGCTCGGCTGCACGCGTGACGGGCATCTGCACGATGCGCACGCGGTCGCGCGCCTTCACGCGCACCTGGTCCGACGGGTTGACGTACTTGCTGTCCTTGCGGGTGCGCAGCGTCAGTGCAATGGCGGCAATGATGGCCACCAGCAGGATGACCGCGGCGATTTCCAGCGGGTACAGGTATTCGGAATACAGCAGCTTGCCCAGTTCGAGCGTGTTCGAGCTGTTGGGCGAGGTCGTCGCCATGGCGCGCGGGCCTTCGCCCAGGCGGAAGCCGCCCATGAGCACGGCCGCCATTTCGAGCGCGATGAGCGCACCGATGCCTGCGGCCAGCGGGAAGTGCTTCCAGAAGCCCTCGCGCAGACCGTCGACGTCGATGTCCAGCATCATCACGACGAACAGGAACAGCACCATCACGGCCCCGACGTACACCAGCACGAGCGAGATCGCGAGGAACTCGGCGCGCAGCAGCAGCCAGATGGCCGAGGCCTGGAAAAAAGCCAGCACCAGGTACAGCGCGGCGTACACGGGATTGCGGGAGGTGATGACGCGGAAGGCTGCAAACAGCAGCACCGCGGCAAACAGATAGAACAGACCGGTCTTGACGTCCATTGGAATTCGATTGGTACGGGTTTCGAGCGGAGCCGGCTCAGCGGTACTTGGCGTCGGCCGCCTTGTTCGCCGCGATTTCTTTTTCGTAGCGGTCGCCCACGGCCAGCAGCATGTCCTTGGTGAAGTACAGGTCGCCGCGCTTTTCGCCGTGGTATTCGAAGATGTGCGTCTCGACGATCGAGTCGACCGGGCAGCTTTCTTCGCAGAAGCCGCAGAAGATGCACTTGGTCAGGTCGATGTCGTAGCGCGTGGTGCGGCGCGAGCCGTCGTCACGCACGTCGGATTCGATGGTGATGGCCAGCGCGGGGCACACGGCCTCGCACAGCTTGCACGCGATGCAGCGCTCTTCGCCGTTCTCGTAGCGACGCAGTGCGTGCAAGCCACGGAAGCGCGGCGACAGTGGCGTCTTCTCTTCGGGGAACTGCACGGTGATCTTGCGCGAGAAGGCGTACTTGCCCGTGATGGCCAGGCCCTTGAACAGTTCGAACAGCATGAAGCTGCCCAGGAAGTCCTTGAGCGAGAACGGCGCGGAGGCCAGCTTGGAGGGGCGTGAGAGCCCTCCGGCGGTGTGTGAAGCAGTCATGATGTCGTCGCTTCCTGCTTATTTCCAGATATTGAACGGCGTCTGCATCCAGCCACCGACCACGACCAGCCACACCAGAGTGACGGGAATGAAGATCTTCCAGCCCAGACGCATGATCTGGTCGTAGCGGAAGCGCGGGAACGTCGAGCGCACCCACAGGAACATGGTGACCACGCAGAAGGTCTTCAGGCCCAGCCAGATCCAGCCCGGGATGAAGCTCAGGAGCTCGAACGGGGGCAGCCATCCGCCGAGGAACAGGATGACGGTCAGGATCGAGACCAGCCACATGTTGGCGTACTCGGCCAGGAAGAACATCGCGAAGCTCATGCCCGAGTACTCGATCATGTGGCCGGCCACGATTTCGGACTCGCCTTCCACCACGTCGAACGGATGGCGGTTGGTTTCAGCCAGGCCGGAGATGAAGTAGACGACGAAGATCGGCAGCAGCGGCAGCCAGTTCCACGACAGAAAACCCAGCCCCAAGTCATGGAACATGCCCTTGCCCTGCACCGTCACGATGTCGGACATGTTCAGGCTGCCCGTGACCATCAACACCACGACGAAGCAGAAGCCCATCGCGATTTCGTAGCTCACCATTTGTGCCGACGCGCGCAGCGCGCCCAGGAAGGCGTACTTCGAGTTCGAGGCCCAGCCGGCGATGATCACGCCGTACACCTCGAGCGAGGTGATGGCCATCACGAACAGCAGGCCGGCGTTGATGTTGGCCAGCGCCACGTCGGGGCCGAAGGGAATCACGGCCCATGCGGCCAGCGCCGGCATGATGGTCATGATGGGGCCGAGCAGGAACAAGCCCTTGTTGGCGACCGCCGGAAGGATGATTTCCTTGGTCATCAGCTTGAGCGCGTCGGCGATCGGCTGCAGCAGGCCCAGCGGCCCGATGCGGTTCGGGCCCACGCGGATCTGCGTGAAACCGATGGCCTTGCGCTCCCACAGTGTGAGGTACGCCACGGCGCCCATCAGCGGGATCACGACGACGATGATCTTGATCAGCGTCCAGATCACGGGCCAGACCACGGCGGTCCACCAGCCTGCAGCAACCAGTCCCAGGCCGAAGCCATGAATGGAGTCGATCATGCCAGTGCCTCCTCGGCCTGAGCCGGCGCAGCCGGTGCGATCGATGCGTTGCGCGCGTCGGCAGTCAGCTGCAGCGACGGCGCGCGGCGCACGATCGAGTCGAGCTGGTAGATGCTCGCGACCACGGGCGCAGCCACTGCACCGCTGGCAGCCACGGCCTTGGCGGACGTGGCGTTGCTCAGCGCGTTCGCCGGCACGGTGCCCTTGTCACCGACGGTGGCCAGCACCTCAGCGGTCGATTCGAAGGCGAAGCCCGGCAGGCCGAGCAGGTTGGCCAGCACGCGCAGCACCTTCCATGCCGGACGCGTTTCGCCTTGCGGCTTCACGACGGCATGGAAACCCTGCAGGCGGCCCTCGGCATTGACGAAGGTACCCGGCGTTTCGGTGAACGGAGCGATGGGCAGCAACACGTCGCTGAATTCGAGGTTGGCCTTGAAGGGACTCAGCGTGACCACCATCTGCGCATTGCCGATGACATCGGCGGCGGCAGCACCAGCGGCCGAGTCGAACACCGGTTCGGTGTTCAGCAGCAGCACGGCCTTCAGGCCGGAGCCGGCGGCGAGCATGCGGCCGGCATCGAGGCCGCCGTTCTGCGGGAAGGCGCCCACGAGCTGCGCGCCCACGGTGTTGGCGGCTTCGGTCAGGTAGCCGACGGTGGCGCCGGTCTGTGCGCCGATCCAGTTCGCGAGGGCCAGCAGGCTGCTGGCTTGCGCGTGGTGCGCGGCGGCGTTGCCGAGCAGGACCGCCTTGCGTTCGCCGCTCAGCAGCGAGGCTGCGATGGCTTGTGCGGCGGCGTCGGGGGCGTTCTTCGGTGCCAGCGGCGCGGCCGCGCCGTTGGTCTGGCCGATGGCCGCGGCCACGGCGGCCAGCGTCTCGACCCACTGGTCGGCTTCGACGATCGATGCTTGCGCCACGTCGATGGCCCAGGCAACGCGGTCGGCCATGAGGCTGGAGGAGGTGATCACCGACAGCGCGGCGCCCTTGCGCACGGCCTGGCGGATGCGTTGCGCGAACAGCGGATGTTCCTTGCGCAGGTTGGAGCCGACGACCAGCGCGCGCTGCACTTGCGTGAGCGATGCGATCGACGTGCCGAGCCAGCGCACGCCTTCGAAGGCAGAGAACTCGGCGTTGCGCAGGCGGTAGTCGATGTTGTCGCTGCCGAGTTCACGCGTGAGCATGGCGGCGAGCTGCAGCTCTTCGAGCGTGCTGTGCGGGCTGACCAGCGTGCCGATGCTCTGCGCACCGTGGTCCGTCTTGATCTGCTTGAGGCCGTTGGCGACGTACTCGAGCGCCGTCTGCCAGTCGACCTGCTGCCATTGACCGCCCTGCTTCAGCATGGGCTGCGTCAGGCGTTCCGTGCCGTTGAGCGCTTCGTACGAGAAACGGTCGCGGTCGGCGATCCAGCATTCGTTGACGTCTTCGTTCTCGAGCGGCACCACGCGCATCACGCGGTTGTTCTTGACCTGGACGATCAGGTTGGCACCGGTGGAATCGTGCGGGCTCACCGACTTGCGGCGCGACAGTTCCCAGGTGCGGGCGCTGTAGCGGAACGGCTTGCTCGTGAGCGCGCCGACCGGGCAGATGTCGATCATGTTGCCCGACAGCTCGGAGTCGACCGAGTCGCCGAGGAAAGTTTCGATTTCGGAGTGCTCGCCGC
The DNA here is from genome assembly GCF_001426505.1 of Variovorax sp. Root473. Taxonomy (GTDB): domain Bacteria; phylum Pseudomonadota; class Gammaproteobacteria; order Burkholderiales; family Burkholderiaceae_C; genus Variovorax. Next base: position 685,200 of record NZ_LMEV01000017.1, on the reverse strand, counting down.
GGTGCGACATGCCCAGCTCCATCACGCCGGCCACTTCCTGGCCGAACCGGACGCAGCGCGTGCAGTGGATGCAGCGGCTCATTTCTTCCATGCTGATCAGCGGGCCGACGTCCTTGTGGAACACGACGCGCTTTTCTTCTTCGTAGCGCGAAGAAGAACCGCCGTAGCCGACGGCCAGGTCTTGCAGCTGGCATTCGCCGCCCTGGTCGCAGATGGGGCAATCCAGCGGGTGGTTGATCAGCAGGAACTCCATGACGGACTGCTGGGCCTTGATGGCCTTGTCGCTCTTGGTGCGAACGATCATGCCCTGCGTGACGGGCGTGGCGCAGGCCGGCATCGGCTTGGGCGCCTTTTCCACGTCGACCAGGCACATGCGGCAGTTGGCCGCGATGCTGAGTTTCTTGTGATAGCAGAAGTGCGGAATGTAGGTGCCCGCCTTTTCGGCCGCATGCATCACCATGCTGCCTTCGGTCACTTCGACCTTCTTGCCGTCGAGTTCGATTTCGATCATGTCTGTGTTTCTTCTCGCGCCAACAGGCAGCCTCCGCCTTCGGCTGCGGTATTCACCTTGGGAGCGGCCCGGCGGTTCATGCCTTGACGGGCTCCGTCGGGACGTGACCCGGGATCAGGGCCTCGAACTCATGGCGGAAGTGCTTGATCATGGCGCGCACGGGCATGGCTGCCGCATCGCCGAGCGCACAGATGGTGCGGCCCATGATGTCGCCGGCCACAGAGTCCAGCAGCTGCATGTCGCTGGGCTTGCCCTGACCGTTGTGGATGCGGTCCACCACGCGGTAGAGCCAGCCCGTGCCTTCGCGGCAGGGGGTGCACTGGCCGCAGGACTCGTGCATGTAGAAGTACGAGAGGCGCTTGAGCGACTCGACCATCGACCGCGTGTCGTCCATGACGATCACGGCGCCCGAACCCAGCATGGAGCCGGCCTTGGCGATGGAGTCGTAGTCCATGGTGCAGGCCATCATGATGTCGGCCGGCAGCACCGGCGACGACGAGCCGCCGGGAATCACGGCCTTGAGCGTGCGACCCTTGCGCACGCCGCCGGCCAGTTCGAGCAGCTTGGAGAACGGCGTCCCCATCGGCACTTCGTAGTTGCCGGGCAGCTCGACGTCACCGCTCACCGAGTAGATCTTGGTGCCGCCGTTGTTCGGCTTGCCGCACTCGAGGTAGGCCTGGCCGCCGTTGCGGATGATCCAGGGCACCGCCGCGAAGGTCTCGGTGTTGTTGATGGTGGTCGGCTTGCCGTACAGGCCGAAGCTGGCCGGGAACGGCGGCTTGAAGCGCGGCTGGCCCTTCTTGCCTTCGAGCGATTCGAGCAGCGCGGTTTCTTCGCCGCAGATGTAGGCACCGAAGCCGTGGGCCGCGTGCAACTGGAAGTTGTACGTGCTGCCCATGATCTTGTCGCCGAGATAGCCGGCAGCGCGCGCCTCTTCGAGGGCGGCCTCGAAGCGGTCGTAGCTCTGGAAGATCTCGCCGTGGATGTAGTTGTAGCCCACGCTGATGCCCATCGCATACGCGGCGATGGCCATGCCTTCGATCACGATGTGCGGGTTGAACTGCAGGATGTCGCGGTCCTTGCACGTGCCGGGCTCGCCTTCGTCCGAATTGCAGACGAGGTACTTCCGGCCCGGGAACTGGCGGGGCATGAAGCTCCACTTCAGACCGGTCGGGAAGCCGGCGCCGCCGCGGCCGCGCAGACCAGAGGCCTTCACTTCGGCAATCACCTGGTCGGGCGTGAGGCCCTCGGTGAGGATCTTGCGCAGCGCCTGGTAGCCGCCGCGCGCTTCGTAGTCGGCCAGGTGCCAGTTGGTGCCGTCCAGGCCTGCATATATCTGAGCGCCGATGTGGCGGTCATGGAAGCAGGTCTGGACACCGGTGGCCTGGAATTGCGAGAGAACCTGTTCGGGCGTCATCACGAAGCCTCCCCTGGCGTGGCACTGCGCAAACCGTCGATGAGCTGGTCGAGCTTGTCGTTGCTCATGAAGCTGCACATGGTGCGGTCGTTGACCAGCATCACGGGTGAATCGGCGCAGGCGCCGAGGCATTCGCTCTGCTGCAGGGTGAACAGGCCATCGGACGTGGTCTCGCCCATCTTGATGCCGAGCTTCTTCTCGAGATGGACCAGCGCGGTCACGCCGTCGCGCAGCTGGCACGGCAGGTTGGTACACACGTTGAGCTTGAACTTGCCCACCGGATGCTGGTTGTACATGTTGTAGAAGGTCGTCACTTCGTGCACGGCGATAGGCGCCATGCCGAGGTAGGCGGCGATCTCGCGCTCGCGCTGCACGCTCACGAAGCCTTCGTCCTGCTGGACGATGGCCAGGCAGGCCATCACGGCCGACTGCTTTCCGGCTTCGGGGTACTTCGCGACCTCGCGCGCAAAGCGCTCGAGGATGGCGGCCTTCAACGGCGCCGAGGGCGCCGCGTCATGGTGATGGGTTGAGGAAGTCGTCATTCGCTCTTTCTCACCTGTCGATTTCGCCGAACACGATGTCCATCGTGCCGATCACCGCGACAGCGTCGGCAATCATGTGGCCGCGCGACATTTCGTCGAGGGCAGCGAGGTGCGGGAAGCCCGGGGCGCGGATCTTCAGGCGGTACGGCTTGTTGGCGCCGTCGCTCACGAGATAGATGCCGAACTCGCCCTTGGGGTGCTCGACGGCGGCATACGCTTCGCCTTCGGGCACGTGGAAGCCTTCGGTGAAGAGCTTGAAATGGTGGATCAGCTCCTCCATGTTCGCTTTCATCGATTCGCGCGCAGGCGCGGCAACCTTGTGGTTGTCGGTGATGACCGGACCGGGATTCACGCGCAGCCATGCCGAGCACTGCTGGATGATCCTGTTGGCCTGACGCATTTCTTCCACGCGCACGAGGTAGCGGTCGTAGCAGTCGCCAGTCTTGCCCACGGGCACATCGAACTGCATCTGGTCGTAGACGTCGTAGGGCTGCTTCTTGCGCAGGTCCCATTCGACGCCCGAGCCACGCAGCATCGGGCCGGTGAAGCCGAGGTTCAACGCGCGCTCCGGCGTGACCACGCCGATGCCCACCGTGCGTTGCTTCCAGATGCGGTTGTCGGTGAGCAGCGTTTCGTACTCGTCGACCATCTTGGGGAAGCGCTTGCAGAAATCGTCGATGAAGTCGAGCAGCGAGCCCTGGCGGTTCTCGTTGAGACGCTCGATCGCCTTCGCATTCTTGATCTTGCTGACCTTGTACTGCGGCATCGCGTCCGGCAGGTCGCGATAGACGCCACCGGGACGGAAGTACGCCGCGTGCATGCGCGCGCCGGACACGGCCTCGTACATGTCGAACAGGTCTTCACGCTCGCGGAAGCAGTAGATGAGCATGTTCATCGCACCGCAGTCCAGACCGTGCGCACCGAGCCACAGCAGGTGGTTCAGCAGGCGGGTGATCTCGGCGAACATCACGCGGATGTACTGCGCGCGAATCGGCACGTCCAGGCCCATCATCCGCTCGATGGCGAGGCAATAGGCGTGCTCGTTGGACATCATCGACACGTAGTCGAGGCGGTCCATGTAGGGCAGCGACTGGATGAAGGTGCGCGATTCGGCAAGCTTCTCGGTCGCACGGTGCAGCAGGCCGATGTGGGGGTCGGCACGCTGGATCACTTCGCCGTCCAGCTCGAGCACCAGGCGCAGCACGCCGTGTGCTGCGGGGTGCTGGGGACCGAAGTTGAGTGTGTAGTTCTTGATTTCGGCCATATCTGTCAGTGCAAACCGCCGCCGTAGTTGTCTTCGCGGATCACGCGCGGCGTGATTTCGCGCGGCTCGATCGAGACCGGCTGGTAGACCACGCGCTTCTGCTCTTCGTCGTAGCGCATCTCGACGTGACCCGACACCGGGAAGTCCTTGCGGAACGGGTGGCCGATGAAGCCGTAGTCGGTCAGGATGCGACGCAGGTCGTCGTGGCCGTCGAACACGATGCCGTACAGGTCGAAGGCCTCGCGCTCGAACCACGTGGCGGCGCTCCAGACGGGCTGGAGCGAGTCGACGACGGGCAGGTCTTCATTCGGCGCAAACACCTTGAGGCGCACGCGCTGGTTGAGGCTCACGGAAAGCAGGTGCGAGACGACACAGTAACGCTCGCCTTGCCACTCGCCTTCGCGGTAATCGGAATAGTCCATGCCGCACAGGTCGATCAGCTGCTCGAAGCGGCAGCCGGGCGCATCGCGCAGCAGCGTGGCGGCGTCGATGTAGTCAGCCGCACTCACCACAACGGTCACCTCGCCCAGCGCGAGCGTCACGCTCCTGGCCTTGGCGCCGAGCGTCTCGGCGATGGTGGCGCGCAGCACCTCCGGCGAAATTGCAAAGTCAGTCATCGTCGGCAATCTCTCAGGCGCGGGCAATGGTGTTGGTGCGGCGAATCTTCTGCTGCAGCTGGATCACGCCGTACAGCAGCGCTTCCGCGGTGGGCGGGCAACCCGGCACATAGACGTCGACCGGCACGATGCGGTCGCAGCCACGCACGACTGAATAGCTGTAGTGGTAGTAACCGCCGCCATTGGCGCACGAGCCCATCGAGAGCACCCAGCGCGGCTCGGGCATCTGGTCGTAGACCTTGCGCAGCGCCGGCGCCATCTTGTTGCACAGCGTGCCGGCCACGATCATCAGATCGGACTGGCGCGGGCTGGGGCGGAACAACATGCCAAAACGGTCGATGTCGTAGCGGGCAGCGCCCGCGTGCATCATTTCGACCGCACAGCATGCGAGGCCGAACGTCATCGGCCAGAGAGATCCGGTCTTCGCCCAGTTCACGACCGAGTCGTAGGTCGTGGTGACGAAGCCTTCTTTGAGAACGCCTTCAATGGCCATCGTGTAGCTTCCTTGTCATTCCCAGTCGAGCGCGCCTTTTTTCCACTCGTAGACAAAGCCCACGACGAGGATGGCGAGAAAGATCATCATGGCCCAAAAGCCAACAGCGCCGATTTCCTTGAGCGCAATGGCCCACGGAAAGAGAAAGGCAATCTCGAGATCGAAGAGGATGAAGAGAATCGCAACGAGGTAATAGCGCACGTCGAACTTCATGCGCGCATCCTCGAAGGCTTCGAAGCCGCACTCGTAGGGCGCGTTCTTCGCAGCATCGGGCCGATTGGGCCCAAGGATGTATCCGATGACTTGCGGGGCGACGCCTACGCCGACCCCGACCAAAATGAACAAAAGGACGGGAAGGTAGGAATCGAGGTTCATCGAGAAATTTTCACCGCTTGCCACCGACAGAAGAGCCTCTGGAGAGAGATCTTCTGCCGGTGAGATTTGGTGCGGTCGGCGAGACTCGAACTCGCACAGCTTTCGCCACTACCCCCTCAAGATAGCGTGTCTACCAATTTCACCACGACCGCGGTTTTTGACTGTCCAGATGGCATGAGGTGCCGTTGAGGCATTTGGCTTTCTGAACAGATTTAGAGTTTACCCTGAAATGAAGCCGTTTCTCACGAACGGCTGCATGAAAACAACCTGATTACTTGGCCGGAATCTGGCCGGTGCCCGAAACGGGCGCCGCAGGCGCCGAAGCGGCCTTGGCAGGTGCCGCTGCAGCGGGGATTTCGCCCGCAGCGCCCGTCGCAGGCGCGGCCGGTGCAGCAGGCGCACCCACGGCGGCGCGCTCCAGCAGGCTGCCACCGCCGGCAGGGCGTGCGTGGCTGAAGTAGGCCAGCAGCAGCGTGCAGGCAAAGAACACCGCAGCGAGCACGGCCGTGGTGCGCGAGAGGAAGTTGGCACTGCCGCTGGCGCCGAACAGGCTGCCCGCACTGCCGCTGCCGAAGGCCGCGCCCATGTCGGCACCCTTGCCGTGCTGGATCAGGATCAGGCCGATCATGGCCAGTGCCGCCAGCATTTGCACGCCGACCAGAAGATTGAGGACCACGTTCATTCGTTCTTACTCCTAAGTGATGGCTGCCGTTGCCGCGATCAGCGTGCAGCGGCAGAAATGATCTGCAGAAAGTCGGGCGCCTTGAGCGAGGCACCACCGATGAGGCCGCCGTCGATGTCGGCCTGGGCCAGCAGTTCGGCGGCATTCGCCGCGTTCATGCTGCCGCCGTACAGAATCTTGATGCCCGCGGCGTGTTCGCTTGCCGCATGGTGCAGTTGCGCACGCAGCACGGCATGCACCGCTTGCGCCTGCTCCGGCGAAGCCGTCTTGCCCGTGCCGATGGCCCAGACCGGCTCATAGGCCACGACGATCTCGCTGATGCAGTGGCCGTTCAGATGGATCACCGCAGCCAGTTGGCGCTTGACAACCTCTTCAGTCTGCCCCGCCTCGCGCTGTGCGAGGGTCTCGCCCACGCAGACGATCGGCGTGATGCCGTTCGCCAGGGCGGCCGCCGTCTTGGCCGCGACCACGTCGTCGGTTTCGCCGTGGTACTGGCGACGCTCCGAATGGCCGACGATCGCATAGCGCACACCGAAGTCCTTCAGCATGGCCGCCGATTGTTCGCCGGTGAACGCACCTTGCGGATGCGCCGAGATGTCCTGCGCACCGAGGGCCAGCGACGGCGTGTCCGCCAGCAGCGACTGCAGCTGGGCGAAGTACGGCGCAGGCGCACACAGGGCGACACCGCAAGCCGCAGGGCTGGCAGCCAACCCTTGCTGCAAGGCCTTCACCAGCGCCTCGTTGGCGGCCAGGCCGCCATTCATCTTCCAGTTGCCGGCAATCAGTTTCTTGAAGGTTGTCATCGCGTTGTTCGTCTCACCAAGTCAGCACGATCTTGCCGATGTGCTGGTTCGATTCCATCAGGGTGTGCGCCTGGGCCGCACCACTGGGTTCACCTGCCGCCGCATAGGTGCTGTGGATCACGGGCTTGACCGCGCCGCTTTCGAGCAACGGCCAGACCTTTTCGCGCAGCGCCTTGGCGATGGCGCCCTTGAACGCCACCGGCCGCGGCCGCAACGTCGAGCCGGTGATCGTGAGCCGCCGACGCAGCACGAGACCCGCGTTGATCTCGCTCTTCACGCCGCCCTGCACAGCAATGATCACGAGCCGGCCGTCCTCGGCCAGGCATTCGATCTCGCGCGCCACGTAGTCGCCCGCCACCATGTCGAGCACCACGTCCACGCCCTTGCCGCCGGTGAGCTGCTTCGCCACTTCGACGAAATCGCTCGTGCGGTAGTTGATCGCGTGGTCGGCGCCGAGTTTCAGGCAGGCCTCGCACTTGTCGTCGCTGCCGGCCGTGACGATCACGGTCGCGCCGAGCGCCTTGGCGATCTGGATCGCCGTGACGCCGATGCCGCTCGAGCCGCCCTGGATCAGCAGGGTCTCGCCCTTCTGCAGACGGCCGCGCTCGAACACGTTGCTCCAGACGGTGAAGAAGGTCTCGGGCAGCGAGGCCGCCTCGATGTCGCTCCAGCCCTTGGGCACCGGCAGGCATTGCGCCACGGGCGCCACGCACAGCTCGGCATAGCCGCCACCGGCGACCAGCGCGCACACGCGGTCGCCGACCTTGAAGCCCGCGTCGGCCAGCGCCTTGGCGTCGCCCGACACGATCTCGCCGGCCACCTCGAGGCCCGGCAGGTCGGAGGCGCCAGGCGGCACGGGGTAGTGCCCCATCCGCTGCAGCACGTCCGGGCGATTCACGCCACTGGCCGCCACGCGGATCAGAAGCTCGCCCTCGCCCGCGACCGGGTCGGGGCGCGCAGCGACGCGCAGCACCTCAGGGGCACCGTACGAAGTGATCTCAATGGCTTTCATGGGGGTCTCCGAGGCTCGGATGCCCGCACAAGGCGGGCATCACCAACTGTCCACGAGAGGCGACGGCACCAGGCCGTCGCACCTCACTGCTTACTCCTGCGGTTCGCGCGGCGCTTGCGGCTGCGACTCGCCGGCGGGCTGCTGTTGCTGCTCGCCGCGGGGTTGCTGCTGCTGGTCGTTGAAGCGCGGTGCGCGCTCGCCACGGTCGCCGCCGCGGTCGCCACGGTCACCGCGGTCCGAACGCTCGCGGCGGTCGCCACGATCACCACGGTCTTCGCGCGGCGGGCGCTCGCTGTATTCCATGCCGGCCGGACGCTCGGTCAGGGCTTTCATGGACAGCTTGACGCGGCCCTTTTCGTCGGTCTCGAGAACCTTGACCTTCACGATCTGGCCTTCGCTCAGGTAGTCGGTCACCTTCTCGACACGCTCATGCGCGATCTGGCTGATGTGCAGCAGGCCGTCCTTGCCGGGCAGCAGGTTGACCAGCGCGCCGAAGTCCAGGATCTTGGTGATCGGGCCTTCGTAGACCTTGCCGATTTCGACTTCGGCAGTGATCTGCTCGATGCGCTTCTTGGCGAATTCGGCCTTTTCCGGATCGGTCGAGGCGATGGTGATGGTGCCGTCTTCGTCGATGTTGATCGTCGTGCCGGTTTCTTCCTGCAGGCCGCGAATGACCGCGCCGCCCTTGCCGATCACGTCGCGGATCTTCTCGGGGTTGATCTTCAGCGTGGTCAGGCGCGGCGCGAACTGCGACACGTCGGCCTTGGCCTCGCCCATCGCTTCTTGCATCTTGCCCAGGATGTGCATGCGCGCTTCCTTGGCCTGTGCCAGTGCGACCTGCATGATTTCCTTGGTGATGCCCTGGATCTTGATGTCCATCTGCAGCGCGGTGATGCCGTTGGTCGTGCCGGCCACCTTGAAGTCCATGTCGCCCAGATGATCTTCATCGCCCAGGATGTCGGTCAGCACGGCGAAGCGGTTGTCTTCCTTGATCAGGCCCATGGCGATACCGGCCACGTGCGCCTTCATGGGCACGCCGGCGTCCATCATCGAGAGGCAGCCGCCGCAGACCGAAGCCATCGACGAGGAGCCGTTCGACTCGGTGATTTCCGACACCACGCGGATGGTGTACGGGAATTCTTCCTTGGTCGGCAGCACAGCGACGAGCGCGCGCTTGGCCAGGCGGCCGTGACCCACTTCGCGGCGCTTGGTGGAGCCCATGCGGCCCACTTCACCGGTGGCAAAGGGAGGCATGTTGTAGTGGAACAGGAAGCGGTCTTCGTACTCGCCGGCCAGCGCGTCGATGCGCTGTGCGTCGCGCTCGGTGCCGAGCGTCGTGACGACCAGGCCCTGCGTCTCGCCGCGCGTGAACAGCGCCGAGCCGTGGGTGCGGGGCAGCACGGAGTTGCGGATTTCGATGGGGCGCACGGTGCGCGTGTCGCGACCGTCGATGCGCGGCTCGCCTTGCAGGATCTGGCCACGCACGATGCGCGACTCGATCGCGAACAGCAGGTCGCTGACCTTGCCGGCATCGAACTCGGCGCCTTCGGCCTTCAGGGCCGCGAAGACGCTGGCATTGGCTTCGCGCAGGGCTTGGGTGCGGGCTTGCTTGCTGCGGATCTGGTAGACGGCGCGCAGCTTTTCTTCGGCCAGGCCGTTGATCTTGGCGATGAACTCTTCGTCCTTGGCCTCAGGCACCCAGGTGCCTTCCTTGAGCCATTCCGGCTTGCCGGCGTCGCGCACGAGATCGTGGATCGCGTTGATCGCGATGTTGGCTTGCTCGTGACCGAACACCACACCGCCCAGCATGATTTCTTCGCTGAGCTGCTGGGCTTCGGACTCGACCATCAGCACGGCGGCTTGCGTGCCGGCGACGACGAGGTCCATCTGCGAATCCTTGCGGGCCGTGGGACCCGGATTCAGTACGTACTGGCCATTGATGTAGCCCACGCGGGCGGCGCCGATCGGGCCGCTGAACGGGATGCCGGAGATCGACAGCGCGGCGCTCACGCCGATCATGGCGGCGATGTCGGCGTCGACTTCAGGGTTCAGCGACACGGTGTGGATCACCACGTGCACTTCGTTCAGGAAACCTTCGGGGAACAGCGGGCGGATCGGGCGGTCGATCAGGCGGCTGGTCAGGGTTTCGTGCTCGCTGGGCTTGGCTTCGCGCTTGAAGAAGCTGCCAGGGATCTTGCCGGCGGCGTAGGTCTTCTCGATGTAGTCGACGGTCAGCGGGAAGAAATCCTGGCCGGGCTTGGCGGTCTTGGAAGCGACCACGGTCGCCAGGATCACGGTGCCGTCAATGTCGACCAGCACGGCGCCGGTCGCCTGGCGGGCGATTTCACCGGTTTCCATGACGACAGTCTTGTCGCCCCACTGGAAGGACTTGGTGATTTTGTTGAAGAGGCTCATTGTTGCTCCTATTTTGATAGCGAATCACACAGGATTCGCAAGGGGCGGAGGCTGCTCAGAACACGATGCCATTCCAGCGAAGCTCGGGGTGAACTTCATTGGAATGACACAGCTTCGCTCTGTTGGGCACTCCGAAAGTGGATCGCGAAGTAAAAAACGCCTGAGCTAGCGGACTAACCCAGGCGTTTTTTCATGCGATTCGAATTACTTGCGCAGGCCCAGCTTGGCGATCAGCGCGGTGTAACGCTCGGCGTCCTTGGACTTGAGGTAGTCGAGGAGCTTGCGACGGCGGCTGACCATGCGCAGCAGGCCGCGACGACCGTGGTGGTCCTTGGCGTGCGTCTTGAAGTGGGGGGTCAGCTCGTTGATACGCGCGGTCAGCAGTGCGACTTGCACTTCGGGGCTGCCGGTGTCGTTGGCTGCACGGGCGTTGTCCTTGACAACTTCGGCCTTGATGGAGGCTGCGATCATGTTGAATTTCCTTGTTCCGGGATGTTTGACTTGCGGTGAGCACTGGAACTGCCCTCACCGTGCGCCTTGCGGCATGCAAAGCTTTGGGAGTATACATCGGCCGGCTTGACCGCTCCTTCCCGCCGCCTTCCGTCGAGTGACACCAGCCCCACGGCCCCCAGCACGCAGGCAGCCCCGGCGATCTGCGCCCCCCCCACCGCCTCCCCGAGCCACCACGCAGCCAGGACCAGCGCCGACACCGGCATCAGCGCCGTGAACAGCGCCGCCTCGGCGCCCCGCAGCCGGGCGGCGCCCGCGTACCACAGCAGGAAGCCCGCCACCGTCGGCACCAGCGCGTAGTAAGCCACCCCGGCCAGCGCCTCGGCGGGCACCTGGTGAAGCCAGGCGCGCTCCAGCAGCGCGGGAATCACGGACAGCAAGAATCCCAGCGCGACCATCGCCGTCGACTGCACGAGCGGCGCCAGCGGCACGCGCAACCGCTTGTTGAGCAGGATGAACAACGACTCGAGCGCTACCGCGCCCAGCACCAGAAGGTTGCCGAGCAGCGCGGTCGACGAGCGCTCGCCAGCCCCGTCGCCCGGGCGCAGCGTGATCGCCAGCACACCCAGGCTCGCGAGCACGATTCCACCGATCAGGTAGCGCCCCGGTCGCTCGCGCAACGCCAGCACGGCCACCAGCGCAGCCATGGCGGGCAGCGTGCCGCTCACCACGCCCGCATCGGCGGCCGGGGCCCAGCGCACGCCCAGAATCAGCAGCACCGTGTAGCCAACGCTGCCCGCGGCCGCCTGGCACAGCAGCAGCACGGCATCATGGCGATCGGGGCGCGGCCAGCGGACGCGCATGAACCACATCAACGCCGCGAACACGGGCAGCGCCAGCCCAAAGCGCAATGCAGTCGCCGTGAACGGCGGCAGGCCGCTCGCGATGAGCTTGCTCGCCACCACCGTGCTGCCGACCGTGACCATCGCGAGCGCACACAGCCACATTCCCTTGCTTCGTTCCGACATGCTTGTTCGCCTTTCGATTGCGTTGGCAACCACAAAGGCGCGAGCGTCTCCCGCCGGGGCGGCCGCGGTCTTGAACGAAATTGCAGAGAGGAAGGAAAGAGAAGAAATTCAGCCGCCGCGCGCCGCCGCATACGCGCCGGGCGTGAAGCCCAGGAAGCGCACGAACGCCCGCGTCATGTGGCTCTGATCGGCAAAGCCCGCCTCGGCCGCGGCATCAGCCAGTGCCCTGCCCTGCGCGATCAGTTGCCGGGCGCGCGACAGCCGACACTGCTGCAGCCAGGCATGCGGCGGCAGGCCGAAGGCGGCCGCAAAGCCGCGCAGCAATTGGTAGCGGCTCAGGTCCGCCTCGCGTGCCAGTTCGGCGAGCGTGGGCGCGTGGATGCAATCGTCGGCGATGCGCGCACGGGCGCGTTCCATCGCGGCCGGCGCCACGCTTTTCGGCAATTCCAGGGCCCGCGCACCAGGCGCATTGCGCAGCAGCTGCAGCACGCCCTGCTCCAGCGCCAGCGCGTCATCGCCTTCGACGACGCCCGTGAACAGCCGGTCGAAGCCCAGCCGCAGCGCCGGATCGCTCAGCACCGGCCGCGTCAGCTCGAAGCCCTGCGGCACGCCATCCGACAGCAGCGCAGGTGCCAGATGCAGCATGCGCCAGGCCCGCGCTTCGCCGCGCATCGCGATGCCGTCGTGCACCTCGCCCGGATTCACAGTGATCACGTCGCCGCGCACCGCCTCGACCGCGCCGCGCCCGCTGGCCGAGCGCTGTCCGCCGCGGTCCATCACGCCAATGCCGAACACGTCGTGCATGTGGCGCGGAAAGCTGCGGTTCGATTCGGCCGCGATCGCCTGCAGGCCCGGCAGCGCCGATCCGCGGATGCGCACGGCATCGACGGACGCGGACCTCGATGCCATGCCGGAAGGCCTCAGCGCGCCTGCTGGGCCAGCCAGCCACGCAGCCGCTCGACACCCTGCACCAGCCTCTGCGGGTCTTTCGACGCGAAGCACCAGCGCAGCCAGCCTTGCGCCTCGGGCGCGAAGGCGTTGCCCGGCGCGAGCCCCAGGCCCGCTTCAGCGACGAGGCGCTTGGCGAGTTCGAGCGAATCGCCAAAACCTTCGAGCCGGAAGAAGGCGTACATGCCGCCCTTGGCCGGTGCCACCTGCACGCCTGGAACGGCTGCCAGCAGCGGCACCAGCGTGTCGCGGCAGTGCTTCAGGTGCGCGACCACGCGCGGCGTGATGTCCGCCGTGTGCTCCAGCGCCGCGATGGCGGCGCGCTGCGTGAACACGCTGGCGCACGAGGTGTTGAACTCGATCAGCTTGCCGATACCGTCGACCATCGCCGGCGGCAGCACCAGCCAGCCAAGGCGCCAGCCGGTCATGAGGAAGCTCTTCGAGAAGCTGTGCGTGACGACGAGGCGGTCGTCGGGCGTCGAGATGTCGAGGAAGCTCGGCGCGCAGCCATTCGAATCAAGTTCCCTCCCGAGGGCTTCGCCCTCCCCCCCAGGGGGCGAGTCCGCCTTGAGGCGGCTCGGCGCCGGAGTCGGCTCGAAGTACAGCCGCTCGTACACCTCGTCGGCGAGGATCCACGTGCCAGTCGCGCGGCAATGGTCGAGCACGGCCTGCTGCTCGTCGCGCGTCATCGTCCAGCCCGTGGGGTTGTTCGGCGCGTTGACGATCAGCAGCTTCGTCTTGGGCGTGATCGCCGCGCGCAATGCGGGCAGGTCGAGCGTCCACTGGCCGTTCATCGGCACCAGCGACACGGTGCGCACTTGCGCGCCCATGATTGCCGGCTGCGCCGTGAGGTTGGGCCACACGGGTGTGACCGCAACCACGTCGTCGCCCGCGTCGACCAGCGCCTGCACCGCGAGCATCAGCGCGCTCACGCCGCCCGAGGTGACCGCGATGCGCGAGGCGTCGACCACCGGGTGCAGGCGGCTCGTGTAGCGCGCGATGGCTTCGCGCAGCTCGGGCAGGCCGAGGTTGTGCGCGTAGAAGGTTTCGCCGCGCTGCAGCGACTCGATGGCCGCCTGGCGGATCACCTCGGGAGTGACCTCGTCGCTCTCGCCGAACCAGAAGGCGAGCACGTCGTCGCGGCCCATGCCGGCATTGGCGACTTCGCGGATCTTCGAGGCTTCGAGATTGTGGATGGCTTCACGCATGTCTGGGGATTCCTGTGCTGTCGGGGTCGTCTGTTTCAGGGGCGCTTCATCTTGCAAGAGGTGGGCTGCTCGGCGCGCTCGGGCGCGATCGTCTTGATCACGCGGAAGCCGTAGCCCGAGCCCTCGACGTCGAACTGCACGCCGGGCTTGCCCTGCCTGTCCATCACGCCGACCACGAGCTGCTGCTGGAACTGGTGGTCCGCCGCACGCATGCGCCCGCGCTGGCCGTACAGGCTCACGTCGGCCTGCTCCAGCGCGCGCGCCAGCGGCACGGCGTCGGTGCTGCCCGCGCGCTCCAGCGCCTGCGCGAGCGACTCGACCAGCAGCTGCATGCGCATGTGCACGTAGTCGTCGGCCGGCCGCGGAAAGCGCGTGCGGAAGGCCCGATAGAAGGCCTCGGACTGCGGCGTCTGCACGTTCGGCAGCCAGTCGGCCACGGCGACCACGCGGCCGATGCCCGCGTCGCCGATGGCGGCGGGCGCGCCCAGCGCATTGCCGTAGAAGGTGTAGAAGCTGCCGTTGAAACCGGCTTCACGCGCGGCCTTCACGAGCAGCGTGAGGTCGTTCCCCCAGTTGCCAGTGACCACCGCCTGTGCACCGCTCGCGAGGATCTTGGAGGCATAGGGCGCGAAGTCCTTCACCTTGCCCATCGGGTGCAGTTCGTCGCCGACGATGTCCACGTCGGGGCGCTGCACGCCAAGCTGGCGGCGCGCTTCGCGCAGCACGGCCTGGCCGAAGCTGTAGTCCTGGCCGATCAGGTAGACGCGCTTGAGCGCCGCGTCGTCTTTCATCACATCCATCAGCGCGGCCACGCGCATGTCGGCGTGGGCGTCGAAGCGGAAGTGCCAGAAGCTGCAGCGCTCGTTGGTCAGCACCGGATCAACGGCCGAGTAGTTCAGGAAGATCGCGCGCCGCGACGGGTCGCGCTCGTTGTTCTTGTCGATGGCATCGACCAGCGCCGCGGCCGTCACCGACGAGTTGCCCTGCAGCACGATGCGGGTGCCGTCGTCCATGGCCGCGCGCAGCGCCGACAGCGCTTCTTCGTTCTGGCCCTTGCTGTCGTAGCGGTCAAGCTGCAGCGGCCGTGCGCCGCCGGGCAGCTTCACGCCGCCGCGTGCGTTCACGCGCTCCACGGCCCACAGCAGGTTGCGGAACACCGCCTCGCCGGTGTTGGCAAAGGGGCCACTCATGCTCTCGATGAGCGCCAGCCGGATGGGTGCGGGTTGCGGGGCCTGCGCGAAGCCGGCGAACGGGGTCGCGCATAGCGCCGCCGCTGCGAATTTCAAGGTCTGGCGACGCCAAATAAAGGGGGATTTCATTGTCTTGAAACGCGTGCCGGTGCGCCTAGATGAGGTGTCAAGCGGCACTCACGATGGAAAGGCCGCGCAGTGTAAGGGACACACATTCCATGTCCCCGTTGTGTTCATTCATCCAGGAGTTTCAGCCATGTTTTTCGCCCCCACCCTGCGCACCGCGCATTTCGCTCCCCGTGCTCACGACCGTGCTTTCGAGCGCTTCGTGAACGAGGCTTTCGCCGGCGCCCGCCGCTCGCCCCTGGTCGAGCAGGACGACAAGAGCTGGACGCTGTCGCTCGATGTGCCCGGCCTGTCGCGTGACGACCTGTCGGTGGCCATCGAAGGCGCCGTGGTCCGCATCGAAAGCAAGGCCGACGCCAAGCGCCAGATCAAGCATGCCTACGAGCTGCCGCAAGCCATCGACCTGGCCGCCAGCGAAGCCAGGCTGGAGCACGGCGTGCTGACCTTGAAGCTCGGCAAGCTGGTGCCCGCAAGCCAGGTTTCGCACTTGCAGATCAACTAGCCCGAGCGATGTCCCCACGAAGAAAATGTTAGTGACAGCTTGTTTTGACTTTAAACAAGCGCGGTATTCACAATAGTGCCGGATAACGTCACATGATGTGACGATTTATTAGTACTTTCTTCTTCGTGGGCATCTCGTAAACGCATCGAGTTCCCGGGCGGTGCGGACAGCGGGTGTGCCTCAAGGCACCATGAAAACGCACCTGCAGTCAGCCAATGACAACGAACGGTCCGACACGCTCCTGATCTTCCTGCCAGGGGCGTACCTCAAACCCGAAGAGTTCGAGCGCGAGGGTTTCATCAGCGCCGTGCGCGAGCGGCACCTCGCCGCCGACGCGCTGCTGGTCGATGCGGACGTCTCCTACTACTACGACCAGACCCTCAGCGAGCGATTGCACGCCGACGTCATCGAGCCGCAGCGCGCCAGGGGCTACACCTCGATCTGGCTGGTCGGCATTTCCATTGGCGGCTTCGGCGCGCTGATCCACGAGCTGGCGCGGCCGGGCTCGGTGGACGGCATCGTGGCGCTGGCGCCCTACCTCGGGCGCCGCGTGCTCGGCGCGGAGATCAAGAAGGCCGGCGGGCTGCGGGCCTGGCAGGCGCCCACAGGGCCGCAGCCCGACGAAGAACCCGACCGCAAGCTCTGGCCCTTCTTCCAGCAGTACCTGGCGCCGAAGCCTTCCAAGGACCTGCCGCCGCTGTATCTGGGCTTCGGCCTGGCCGACCGCTTTGCGAGCAACCACAAGCTGCTGGCCGACGCCCTGCCGCCAGGGCGCGTGTTCACCACCGAAGGCGGCCATGAGTGGCCCGAGTGGCGCCAGCTCTGGCGCAACGTGCTTGACGTGCTGCCGCTGCCCTCGCTGGGACGCGGCACACACGCGCCAGCTATGCGGGCGGCGTCTCGGGCGTCATCAGCGATGCCATCGGCCATCGCGGCTTGACGTCGAAGGCGTAGCGCTCCGAGGCCTGCGACAAGCCCGACTGCAGCCGCATCGCGGCGGCCATCGCGATCATGGCGCCGTTGTCGGTGCACAGGTGCAGCTCGGGGTAGTGCACGCGCACCTTGCGCTTCGCACACGCTGCGTTCAGCTGCTCGCGCAGGTTCCTGTTGGCGCCCACGCCGCCCGCCACCACCAGCCGCTTCTGGCCGGTCTGGTCCAGCGCCGCGAGCGACTTCTTCAGCAGCACTTCGACGATGGCTGCCTGCGTGGATGCCGCCAGGTCGGCCTTGCGCGCCTCGAGCTGGTCGCCGAGCTTCTTGGCCTGCGTGAGCACGGCCGTCTTCAGGCCGGCGAACGAAAAGTCGAGATCGCCGCTGTGCAGCAGGGGGCGCGGCAGCTTGAAAGCGGCGGCGTCGCCGTCTTCGGCCAGTTTCGCGAGCCAGGGGCCGCCGGGATACGGCAGGCCCATGAGCTTGGCACTCTTGTCGAAGGCCTCGCCGGCCGCGTCGTCGATGGTTTCCCCGAGCAGTTCGTAGCGGCCCACGCCGTCGACCCGCATCAGCTGCGTATGGCCACCGGACACCAGCAGCGCCACGAACGGGAATTCGGGCGGGTCGGCGCTCAGGAACGGCGACAGCAGGTGCCCTTCGAGGTGATGCACCCCCAGCACCGGCTTGCCCAGCGCCACGCCGAGCGCGCAGGCCACGCCCGCGCCCACGAGCAGCGCGCCGGCCAGGCCCGGGCCGCGCGTGTAGGCGACCACGTCGATCTCGGCGAGCGAGCGCCCGGCCTCGGCCATGACGGCTTCGGTGAGCGGCAGCACGCGGCGGATGTGGTCGCGGCTGGCCAGCTCGGGCACCACGCCGCCGTAGGCCTGGTGCATGGCGATCTGGCTGTGCAGCGCGTGCGAACGCAGCAGCGGCAGTGCGTCGCCGTGCGACTCGACCAGCGCCACGCCAGTCTCGTCGCAGGATGATTCGATTCCCAACAAGAGCATGGCGCCGAGTGTAGGGGCCGCCCGCCGGCGGCGCCCGCGAAGGGGCAAGCGAGGCACGGAAGTTGCACAAGCGGAAGGCGCCCCTTCTGCGCCCCCACGAATGACTTCCGGCCTGAGCTTCCTGATCGCCGCGCGCCGATGCGAGATCGACGCGCTGGACCAGCTCGCGCGCACCAGCGAGCTGGTCAGCGCCATCGGGCGGCTCGTGCATGCGCTGCAGCGCGAGCGCGGCATGTCGAACGTGTTCCTGGCCTCGCATGGTGGGCGCTTCGCCGACCAGCGCGGACCACAGATCGCCGAATGCCTCGCGCTCGAACAGCAGGTGCGTGCCGGCTTCGACCGGCTCGAGGCCGAGCACCACCGCGTGGTGGGCGCCGGCCACGGCGCGCGCCTGTTCAGCCGCATCGCCTGGGTGCTGCCGGGCCTGGACGCCCTGCCCGCGCTGCGCCAGCGCATCGACACGCTCGACCTCCAGCCGGCGCAGGCCGTGGCCGCCTTCGCCAAGCTCGTGGCCGGCCTGCTGGCCGTGGTGTTCGAAGCGGCCGACGGTGCCACCGACCCCGAGATCTCGCGCCTGCTGGTGGCGATGTTCAACTTCATGCAGGGCAAGGAGTTCGCGGGCCAGGAGCGTGCCTTCGGCGCCGCTGCGTTCGCGCTGGGCCGGGGCGACGAGGCGCAGCGCCAGCAATGGCGGCACCTCATCGAGTCACAGGAGCGGTGCTTCCAGGTGTTCATCGACTTCTCGGGCGACGCCGTGCGCGGCCTCTGGCACGCCAGCCAGCCCGACGCCGTGCTGGCCGAACTCGAACGCCTGCGCCGCAAGGGCGCCACGTCGGTGCCGGCCGATGCGCTCCTGAGCCAGGCCTGGTTCGATTGCTGCACCCGGCGCATCGACGCCATGCAGACGGTCGAGAACCGCCTGTCCGCTGACCTGCGCGCGCTGTGCGACCACAAGACCGCGCAAGCGCGCAGCGAACTGGCGGCGTACCAACAACTGCTCGGCACGCTTGCACCGCAAGCGGGTGGTGCGCTCTTCTTCGACGATGCCCAGCAGGCGCAGGACGCCACGCCGGCGCAGCTCGGGCGCCACCTCGAGCGCTCGGTGCTCGACATGGTCCAGGAGCAGTCGCAGCGCCTGCAGGCCATGAGCGATGAACTCGACACCGTGCGTGCCTCGCTCAACGAACGCAAGATCGTCGAGCGTGCCAAGGGCCTGCTGATGGCGCACCGCCGCCTGAGCGAGGCCGAAGCGCACAAGATGCTGCGCCAGACCGCCATGAACCAGAAGCGCCGCCTCGTCGACGTGGCCGAGTCGATGCTGGCCATGGCCGACTACCTGCCGCTCGAGGCTGCACCGCGAGGCTGATGCCAGCCGCTTGAATTGGTGCGGCGCACAACTGTTGTGCGCCCCTGGGTTTTGCGGGCCGGCAGGAACCTTCCGCTGCACCAGCGTGCGCTGCCAGCTCTCTTTTCCACAGCTCCCGCAAGCTTCTGCAAGCAGTTTCGGGCTGGCACACCGCTTGCATAGACCTTGGCGCAGACCGAAAGGTCTTCAGGCAGGTTGCACCCAACGGCGGGTGCGGCCCACCGAACCGGACAAAGGCGTCCCCATCCCGCAAGGGCTCGTTCACGAGCAGCCCCTGCGCGGTGCGGACGCCTTTTCGTTTTTGTCTTTTCACTTCTGGAGCCACGCCCATGTCCGATCTGCTGAAAACCAAACTGAGCCGACGCCGCGTGCTGCAGGCCGCCGCCATCGGCGCCGTGGGCATCGACCCCGCGCTGCGCGCCGCCGTCTGGGCCCAGGGCTCGGACAAGCCCGAGAAGGAAGAAGTGAAGATCGGCTTCATCCCGCTGACCGACTGCGCCAGCGTGGTGATGGCCTCGGTGCTGGGCATCGACAAGAAGTACGGCGTGAAGATCGTCCCCAGCAAGGAAGCCAGTTGGGCCGGCGTGCGCGACAAGCTCTCCAACGGCGACCTCGACATGGCCCATGTGCTCTACGGCCTCGTCTACGGCATGCACCTGGGCCTGAGCGGCCCGAAGAAGGACATGGCCGTGCTCATGACCCTGAACAACAACGGCCAGGCGATCACGCTGTCGAAGAAGCTGTCCGACAAGGGCGCGGTCGATGCAGCCTCGCTCGCCAAGCTCATCGCCACCGAGAAGCGCGAATACACCTTCGCGCAGACCTTCCCCACCGGCACGCACGCCATGTGGCTGTACTACTGGCTCGCCTCGGCCGGCATCGATCCTTTCAAGGACGTGAAGAACATCACCGTGCCGCCGCCGCAGATGGTGGCCAACATGCGCGTGGGCAACATGGACGGCTACTGCGTGGGCGAGCCCTGGGGCCAGCGCGCGATCATGGACGGCATCGGCATCACGGCCATCACCACGCAGGACATCTGGAAGGACCACCCCGAGAAGGTGCTCGGCTGCACCGCGGAGTTCACGAAGAAGTACCCCAACACGGCCCGCGCCGTCACGGCTGCGATCCTCGAGGCGAGCAAGTGGATCGACACCGGCCTGCAGAACAAGAACAGGATGGCCGAGACCATCGCCGACAAGAGCTACGTCAACACCAGCGTGGACGCGATCAACCAGCGCATCCTGGGCCGCTACGTGAACGGCCTGGGCAAGAGCTGGGACGACCCCAACCACATGAAGTTCTACAACGGCGGCGCCGTGAACTTTCCGTACCTGTCGGACGGCATGTGGTTCCTCACGCAGCACAAGCGCTGGGGCCTGCTGAAGGAGCACCCCGACTACCTGAAGGTGGCCACCGAGATCAACCGCATCGACATCTACAAGCAGGCCGCCGCCGCCACGCAGACGCCTGTGCCCAAGGACACGATGCGCAGCAGCAAGCTCTTCGACGGCACCGTCTGGGACGGCAAGGACCCGAAGAAGTACGCCGACTCGTTCAAGTTGCACGTTTGATGTTCGAGGAGAAACACACCATGGTCAGCGCCGTTTTTCACTCCCCGCTCGACGCGGTGGCCCCGCAGGTTGCCGCGCCTGTGGTGTCCCGCCCCCTGGCGCCCGCCCCCGCTGCGGCCGTTGCCGCGGCGGCACCTGCGCCCCGCACCCGCGCGCCCCTCGACCTGCGCGCCTTCTGGATGCGCGTGCTCCCACCGCTCCTGGGCTTCGGCCTGCTCGTGCTGGTCTGGGAAATCGTCGCCATGAAGAGCACCACCGGCTTCCCTTCGCCGTGGGCCACCTGGCAGCAGGCGCTCACGGTGTTCAGCGACCCGTTCTACAGCAAGGGGCCGAACGACCAGGGCGTGGGCTGGAACGTGCTGTCGTCGCTGCAGCGCGTGGCGCTGGGCTTCGGGCTCGCGGCAGCGGTCGGCATTCCGGCCGGCTTTGCCATCGGGCGCTTCGAATTTCTCTCGCGCATGTTCAACCCGCTCATCAGCCTGCTGCGCCCGGTGTCACCGCTGGCCTGGCTGCCCATCGGACTGCTGGTGTTCAAGGGCGCCAACCCGGCTGCCATCTGGACCATCTTCATCTGCTCGATCTGGCCGATGGTCATCAACACCGCCGTGGGCGTGCAGCGCGTGCCGAGCGACTACATGAACGTGGCCAAGGTGCTCAACCTCAGCGAATGGAAGATCCTCACCAAGATCCTCTTTCCCGCCGTGCTGCCCTACATGCTCACGGGCGTGCGCCTGGCGGTGGGCACCGCGTGGCTGGTGATCGTCGCGGCCGAGATGCTCACGGGCGGCGTCGGCATCGGCTTCTGGGTGTGGGACGAGTGGAACAACCTCAACGTCGCCAACATCATCATCGCGATCTTCGTGATCGGCATCGTCGGCCTGGTGCTGGAGTTCGCGCTCATCCAGCTCGCCACCGCATTCACGTTCGAAGAGGTGAAATCATGAATGACGATTCGAAGTACATCGAGATTCATAACGTCGAGCAGGCCTTCAAGACGCCGAAGGGCCGCTTCGTCGCACTGCGCGATGTGAACCTGAACGTGGCCAAGGGCGAGTTCGTCACGCTCATCGGCCACTCGGGCTGCGGCAAGTCGACGCTGCTGAACCTCATTGCCGGGCTGACCACGCCCACGCAGGGCGTGCTGCTGTGCGCCAACAAGGAGATCAAGGGCCCGGGGCCCGAACGCGCCGTGGTGTTCCAGAACCACTCGCTGCTGCCCTGGCTCACCTGCTTCGAGAACGTGTACCTCGCGGTCGAGCGCGTGTTCGCGGCCACCGAGAACAAGGCGCAGCTGCGCGAGCGCACCGACGCGGCGCTGGCGCTCGTGGGCCTCACGCCCGCCGCACAGAAGCGGCCCGGCGAAATCTCGGGTGGCATGAAGCAGCGCGTGGGCATCGCCCGTGCGCTGTCGATGGAGCCCAAGGTGCTGCTGATGGACGAGCCCTTCGGCGCGCTCGACGCGCTCACCCGCGCCAAGCTGCAGGACGAGCTGCTCGCCATCGTGCAGAAGACACGCAGCACCGTCGTCATGGTCACGCACGATGTCGACGAAGCCGTGCTGCTGAGTGACCGCATCGTGATGCTCACCAACGGCCCGGCCGCCACCATCGGCGAGGTGCTGTCCGTGGACATCGCGCGCCCGCGCCACCGCGTGGCGCTGGCCGAAGACCCGGCCTACGTGCATGCGCGCAAGGCGGTGATCGATTTCCTCTACACGCGCCAGGCGCATGTGGAGAAGGCCGCGGCCTGACCCGGCAGGCGCAGCACGACGGGCATCAAGACATGATGACCTGCAGGCTGTGCTCGTACCACCCCGTGAGGCGCTCGAAGGTGTCCACGAGCGCCTCGCTGGAACGCACCAGCGTGGCGCGCCCCTCGGCGCTGTCGAGCGCCTGCACGCCGCCGACGAGGCGCAGCCACTCGTCGCGCGCGCTCACCAGCCCGGCGCGGATCTCGGGCGAGCTGAGCGGCGCACGCTCCAGCTCCAGCAGCGCGGCTTCGAATTCGTTCATGGTCGGCAGCAGCCGCTCGCGCGAGGCGCTGGCCGCGAGCGTCGAGGCCAGCAGCGCGTCCTTGGCCAGCCGCTGCGCGCGCATGCGTTGCCGTCCGCAGATGTTGACGATGCGCAGCGCGCGCCGCGCACCCGAAGCCTCCAGCGCGTCCGTCAGCGACTCGGCCGCCGACAGCAAGGCCTCGCCGCGCGCATCGATCGCGGCAAGCCCTTGCGACGCCGGCTTGGCCGTCAGCAGTGCGGCCAAGCCAGTCCACGCGGCCTGCACCTCGCCGAGCGCCTGCACGCCGGCCGGCCCCAGATCGAGGGCCGCCAGATGATCCAGCGTCTGCTGCACGCGCTCGGTCGATTGCGTGCGCAGCACGCGCGCACGCTGCGCGTCGATGCCGGCCGCGAGCTGCGCCGCCACGCGCACCAGCCGCTGCGAGAGCATGCGCAGCTGGCCCGCGCGGTTGATCGCCTCGGCCCACTGCGCAGCCTCGATGACCGAGCGCGACACCTCGCCCAGCCGCAGGTTGGCGTGCATCGCGGCGCCGCGCAGCAGGCCGAAGGCCTCGTCCTCGCCGATGCCGCGCGCGGCCATGAGCAAGCCCTTGGCGCGATCGACCCACTTGCGCTCGTCCATGCGCGTGCGCAGGCCGTCGAGTTCGGTGCGCAGCGCAGCCTCGCGCGTCCAGCGGGCCTGCGCCTGGGCGATCAGTGCGGCGAGCGCATCGACGCCATCGAAGGGCGCCCACGCATGCACGCCCGCGGCCACGAGCGCGGCGTGCTGCGCGCCGTCCAGCGGCGCGCTCATCACGCCCAATGCGCATGGCGGTGCGCCGCGCCATGCGGCCAGCACTGCCAGCAGCGCGTCGAGCTGCGGCTCTGTTTCATCCAGATGCACCAGGACCATCGACGGTGCGAGCGCCTGCGTGCGCTGCACCAGCGTGTGGCAGTCCGCACGTCCCAGCACCGCAACGCCTGCGGCATCGATCGATTGCTGCAGCGATGCCGGCAAGGGCACGTCTTCAGCGGGTTCGGGGGAAAGGACGACGAGAAGGGACATGACGGCAAGGTGTGGCAAGGCCCCGGAAGCATAGGTCACGCCAGCCTGCATTCGCGGGCACGCCTCTTGCATCGAACAGGGCACGGTGTAACGAAGCACCGCTTTGGTGAGGCTGCAGGTTCCTGCATCCAACCCGGCCATCCTCAGGCCGGGGCCACCCCCATGCCGACGGCGTTCGCCGCCGGCCTCCCGACTCCACCCCTGTCCGTCGACACGACCTTCCCCGGGTTGCGCCGCGGCTTTTTTGCACGTTTGAGCACCATGTCAGGTTTCAGGAATTTCTTGCAGTCAGGCCACAGTCCGACCCTGTTCGCGGCCTTCCTGTACTTCTCGTTCTCCTGCTGCATCTGGGTGCTCAACGGCGCCATGGCGCCCTTCATCGGCGAAACCTTCGACCTCTCGCCCGCGCAGAAGGGCCTGATGCTGTCGGTGCCGATCATCGCGGGCGCGCTCATGCGCTTTCCGCTGGGCCTGCTCTCGCAATACATCGGCCGCAAGAAGGCCACGCTGGTCGAGATGGGCCTCATTGCCGTGGCGATGCTGTTCGGCTTCTTCTTCGTGAAGAGCTTCAACGACCTGCTCGCCATGGGCGTGCTGCTGGGCATTGCCGGCGCGAGCTTCGGCGTGGCGCTGTCGCTGGGCTCGGGCTGGTTCCCGCCGCAGCACAAGGGCCTGGCCATGGGCCTGGTGGGCGCGGGCAACGTGGGCACGGCCGTGTCCGTGCTGGTGGCGCCGCCGCTGGCCAACTGGCTCGGCTGGCAGGCGGTGTACGGCGTGGCCGCCGTCGCCATCCTCATCCCGATGGTCGTGATGGTGTTCTTCGCCAAGGAGCCGCCGGACGTGGACCCGCACGGCAGCTTCCGCGCGCACATCGCCTGCCTGTTCGAGAAAGACGGCTGGGTCTTCAGCCTGATCTACGGCGTGACCTTCGGCGGCTTCATCGGCCTCACGACCTTCCTGCCCTCGTACTACTACGACCAGTTCGGCGTGAGCAAGGTGCAGGCCGGCCAGCTGACGATGCTCGCGGCCTTCATGGGCGCGGCGGTGCGCATCGTGGGCGGCTGGTTGTCCGACCGCTGGGGCGGCGTGAACACGCTCACGGTGGTGCTGCTGGTGGTGGCCGTGGGCCTGGTGCTGGTGGGCTTCTCGTCGGGCTCGCTGGCCATCACCACGCTGGTGCTGATCGTGTGCTTCGCCGCGCTGGGCGCGGGCAACGGCGCGCTGTTTCAGCTGGTGCCGCTGCGCTGGCCCGCCAGCACGGCGGTGGCCGGCTCGATGATCGGCGAGATCGGCGCCCTCGGCGGCGGCCTGGTGCCCAACGCCATGGGCCTGTCGAAGCAGTACCTGGGCAGCTATGCCTGGGGCTTCGTGTTCTTCGGTGCGCTCTCACTCGCGATGCTGGGCGTGATGCGCGTGATGCAGATCCGCTGGACACGCACCTGGGCCGAAAAAGGCGGACGCGCGCGCGTCACGCCAGCCCCTGCGGTTGCCAAGCCCGCGCCCGTTCGCAAGGCCGCCCGCTCATGACCCTGTCCGCCCGCCCCCGCTCAACGTGGCAGGAAGAGAAGCCACACGACGAGCAGCACGTTGAACAGCACCGACACGCCGAGCGCGAGCTGGTACAGCGCGAGCGGGTCGCGGCGGATCAGCGGCGTGGCGGCGGGCGCATTCACGGGGCGCGAGGCGCCGCGCTCCAGCGCGAGCAGCATCTCCTCGGCGGTCTCGAAGCGTTCGCGCGGATCGCGGGCCACGGCCTTGCGCACCAAATGGTCGAGCCACACGGGTACGTCGGGCCGCAGGCGCGAGAGCGCGACCGGGTCGCGCCGGTAACGCGCCACCTGGTAGGGCTCGATCTCGCCGTAGGGGAGGTGCCCGCCCAGCCACTGGTAGAGCGTGGCGCCGAGCGCGAACAGGTCGCTGCCCGCATCGGCCACGCCGCCCTCCTCCCATTGTTCGGGGTTGATGTAGCTCGGCGTGCCCGCATGCAGCTCGCGCTGCGCCGCGCCTTCGCGGCCCGAGATCGCCACGCCGAGATCGAGGATGCGCCAGCGCCCGTCGTCGCCCCGGTGCAGGTTGCCGGGCTTGATGTCGCGGTGGATCACGCCATGGCGGTGCAGCCGGCCGAGCGCGCGGCTCACCTCGATGGCGGCGGCGACCACCTCGGCCACGGTGCCGCGCGCGCCGTCCTTGCGCATCTGCTCGAGCGTGCGACCGCCGTGCCAGTCGAACACGATGTACAGCGCACTCGCATCTGCGGCGCGCTCGTGCACGCGCACGAACCCGCCGCCCTCGCCCACGCGCTGCCCCAGCCACGCTTCGTGCGCCAGCATCGCGCGCTCCTGCGGGTCGCTGGCGCGCGAGGGATGCAAGGTCTTGAGCGCAACGAGTTCGCGCGTGACCGGATGGCGCGCCTGGTACAGCAGGTGCACGCCGGTGTCGGCCACGGGCGCGGTGATGACGTAGCCGTCGAGCACGTCGCCCACCTTGAGCACGGGCGGCGGCGCGAGACGGCGGCCGTCGCCGAGTTCGTCGTCGAGCTGGCGCGCGTCGAGTCCCACCACGCGGATCACCAGCGCGGTCGCGTTGTCGCGCGTGCCGGCATCGAGCGCCGCATGCACCAGCGCCTCGCTTGCCGCTTCGGCATCGCCCTGCAGCGCGAGCGCGGCCACCTGCTGCGGCCTGAGCACGCCATGCACGCCGTCGGTGCTGAGCACGAAGCAATCGCCCACGCGCACATCGCCCTGCAGATAGTCGACGCGCACCTGGTCGTCCAGCCCGATGGCGCGCGTGAGCCGGCTGCGCATGTCGGGGTGGTCGAAGGCGTGGTCCTGCGTGAGCAGCTGCGCGGGCTTGCCGTCGGCGCGCACGCGCCACGCGCGTGTGTCGCCCACATGCGCGAGCGTGTAGCTCTGGCCGTGCAGCACCAGCGCGGTGAGCGTGGTGAGCGCCGTGCCGGCGCCCTCCTGCTTGCCCTGGCGCCGGCGGTTGTGGTCTGCGAGCCAGCCGTTCTGCGCGCCGATCAGACGGTCGAGCGCGGCGGTCGGCTCCCAGGTCGCGGGCGTGGCGAAGTAGTCGGCCAGCAGGCCCATCACCGTGGTCTGCGCCGCTTCGCGGCCACGGCCGCCACTGGACACCCCATCGGCAATGGCCGCGATGAGCCCGCGCGCTTCGTCGCCCACGGGTGCATGCACCGCGCCGGCGAAATCTTCGTTCGCGTCGCGCGGCCCGCGCTGGCTGCTGTAGCCGATGTCCACTTCAAAGCTCATGGCGCGATTCTGACCGCGCGCCGCGGGCCGTCGTTCGGTTGATTTCCCTGAAAGGTCCCGCCCCATGAAGAAAATGAAACTCGTGATGGTCGGCAACGGCATGGCCGGCGTGCGCACGCTCGAAGAGCTGCTGAAGATTGCGCCCGACCTGTACGACATCACCGTCTTCGGCGCCGAGCCGCACCCGAACTACAACCGCATCCTGCTGTCGCCTGTGCTCGCGGGCGAGCAGACGGTCGACGAGATCGTGCTCAACAGCTGGGAGTGGTACTCGGACAACCACATCACGCTGCACGCCGGCAAGAAGGTGGTGGAGGTCGACCGCGTGAACCGCATCGTGCGCGCGGAAGATGGCACCGAAGCGCCCTACGACCGCCTGCTGATGTGCACCGGCTCCACCCCCTTCATGCTGCCCGTGCCCGGCAAGGACCTCAAGGGCGTGATCGCCTACCGCGACATCGCCGACACCGACTACATGATCGAGACCGCGCGCACGCACAGGAACGCGGTGGTCATCGGCGGCGGACTGCTCGGGCTCGAAGCCGCCAACGGCCTGATGCTGCGCGGCATGACCGTGACGGTGGTGCACGTCATGCCCTGGCTCATGGAGCGCCAGCTCGACGACGTGGCGGGCAAGCTGCTGCAGAAGTCGCTCGAAGACCGGGGTCTCAAGTTCCTGATGGGCGCGCAGACGCAGGACATGATCGGCAATGAAGACGGCCGCGTGAAGGCCATCCGCTTCAAGGACGGCACCGAGGTCGCGGCCGATCTCGTGGTCATGGCCGTGGGCATCCGCCCCAACGTGGAGCTGGCCGAGAAGATGCGCCTGCACTGCAACCGCGGCATCGTCGTGACCGACACCATGCAGACCGTGACCGATGCGCGCATCTATTCGGTCGGCGAATGCGCAGCGCACCGCGGCATCGCCTACGGCCTGGTCGCGCCGCTGTTCGAGCAGGCCAAGGTGGCGGCCAACCACCTGGCGCAGTTCGGCATCGGCCGCTACCTCGGGTCGCTCACCTCGACCAAGCTCAAGGTGACGGGCATCGACCTGTTCAGCGCCGGCGAGTTCATGGGCGGCGAAGGCACCGAAGAAATCGTGATGAGCGACCCCTTCGGCGGCGTCTACAAGAAGCTGGTGCTCAAGGACGACAAGCTCATCGGCGCCTGCCTCTACGGCGACACGGTGGACGGCAGCTGGTACTTCAAGCTGCTGCGCGACGGGCGCAGCGTGCACGACATCCGCGACAGGCTGATGTTCGGCGAATCGAACATCGGCGACACCGGCCACGAGGGCCACAGCAAGGCCGCGAGCATGCCCGACGACGCCGAGGTGTGCGGCTGCAACGGTGTGAACAAGGGCACCATCTGCAAAGCCATCAAGGACAAGGGCCTCTTCACGCTCGACGAGGTGAAGAAGCACACGAAGGCCAGCGCCAGCTGCGGCTCATGCACCGGGCTGGTCGAGCAGATCCTGATGTTCACCGCGGGCGGCGACTACTCCGCCACACCGAAGAAGAAGGCAGTGTGCGGCTGTACCGACATGAGCCACCAGGATGTGCGCGACGCGATCCGCAAGGAACACTGGCTCACGCACGACGCGGTCTACCGCGGCATGGGCTGGCGCACGCCCAACGGCTGCGCCACCTGCCGCCCGGCCGTCAACTACTACCTCATCAGCACCTGGCCCAAAGAGGCCAAGGACGATCCGCAGAGCCGCTTCATCAACGAGCGCAGCCACGCCAACATCCAGAAGGACGGCACCTACTCCGTCATTCCACGCATGTGGGGCGGCCACACCACGCCCGACGAGCTGCGCCGCATCGCCGACGCGGCCGACAAGTACAAGATCCCGACGGTCAAGGTCACGGGCGGCCAGCGCATCGACCTGCTGGGCGTGAAGAAGGAAGACCTGGAAGGCGTGTGGAAGGACATCGGCATGCCCTCGGGCTTTGCGTATGCCAAATCGCTGCGCACGGTGAAGACCTGCGTGGGCAGCGAGTGGTGCCGCTTCGGCACGCAAGACTCGACCCAGATGGGCAAGGACCTGGAGCGCGCGCTGTGGGCCATGTACTCGCCGCACAAGGTGAAGCTGGCCGTGTCGGGCTGCCCGCGCAACTGCGCCGAGGCCGGCATCAAGGACGTCGGCGTGATCGGCGTCGACTCGGGCTGGGAGTTGTACGTGGGCGGCAACGGCGGCATCAAGACCGAGGTGGCGGAGTTCCTCGTGAAGGTGAAGACGGCCGCCGAGGTCATGGAGTTCTCGGGCGCCTTCCTGCAGCTGTACCGCGAGGAAGGCTGGTACCTGGAGCGCACGGTGCACTACATCGGCCGCGTGGGGCTGGACTACGTGAAACAGAAGATCCTCGAAGACGCCGAGGGCCGCAAAGCGCTGTGGGAGCGGCTGCAGTTCGCGCTCGACGGCGAACCCGACCCGTGGTTCGAGTCGGCGCAGGCGTCGGTGGATGTGCGGCAGTTTGCGCCGCTGTCGGTGTGAGCCGCCCATCGGAAAAACAAGGAGAGCCCACCATGAGCAACTGGAAAGCCATCTGCCGCCTCAACGACATTCCCGTGCTCGGCGCGCGCTGCGTGAGGCGGCCCGCCGGCCTGGATGTGGCCGTGTTCCGCAATGCCGAGGACCAGGTCTTTGCGCTGCTCGACCGCTGCCCGCACAAGGGCGGCCCGCTGAGCCAGGGCATCGTGTTCGGAACCAGCGTGGCCTGTCCGCTGCACAACTGGGCCATCGGGCTGGACGACGGCTGCGCCAAGGCGCCCGACGAGGGCTGCACGCCGAAGTTCGCCGTGAAGGTGGAAGACGGTGTGGTGCACCTCGACGCGGGTGAGCTGGCCACGCATGCGCTCGACCTCGAACGCCCGGTCGCCGGGCCGCAGCGCATGGCCGTCGTGTCGGTCCTGTCCCCGGAAGAAGGTTGAGGCCCGCATGACCCAGGAGACGCGCTCCACCTGCCCCTATTGCGGCGTCGGCTGCGGCGTGATCATTG
The DNA here is from genome assembly GCF_001426505.1 of Variovorax sp. Root473. Taxonomy (GTDB): domain Bacteria; phylum Pseudomonadota; class Gammaproteobacteria; order Burkholderiales; family Burkholderiaceae_C; genus Variovorax. Next base: position 655,413 of record NZ_LMEV01000017.1, on the reverse strand, counting down.
AATCCGACGGTGCGCAGATCACCGGCGTGCGCGGCGACCCCGACCACCCCGCCAACTTCGGCCGCCTGTGCAGCAAGGGTTCGACCCTGCACCTCACGGCCAGCGCGGCCGTCACGCGCCAGACGAGGCTGCTGCAGCCGATGCAGCGCGCGGTGCGCGGCAAAGCGCCGGCAGTGATTCCGTGGAACACCGCGCTCGACAACGCCGCCGACAAGTTCGCCCAGGTGGTCCGCGACCACGGCCCCGACGCGGTCGGCTTCTACGTGTCGGGCCAGTTGCTGACGGAGGACTACTACGTCTTCAACAAGCTCGCCAAAGGGCTGGTCGGCACCAACAACATCGACACCAACTCGCGCCTGTGCATGAGCAGCGCGGTGGCCGGCTACAAGCAGACGCTGGGCGCCGACGCCCCGCCGGCCTGCTACGACGACCTGAAGCACGCCGAGTGCCTGTTCATCGTGGGCAGCAACACGGCGTGGGCGCACCCCATTCTTTTCCGCCGCATCGAGGACGCGAAGGCCGCGAACCCGGCGCTGAAGATCGTCGTGGCCGACCCGCGCCGCACCGACACGGTCGAGATCGCCGACCTGTTCCTGCCGATCCAGCCCGGCACCGACGTGATGCTGTTCCACGGCATGCTGCACCTGATGCTGTGGGAAGGCTGGACCGACACCGCCTACATCGCCGCCCGCACGAACGGCTTCGACGCGCTGAAGGCCACGGTGCGCGACTGCACGCCTGACACGGTCGCGCAGGTCTGCGGCATTCCGAAGGACGACCTGCTCGCGGCGGCGCGGCTGTTCGCCACCTCGCCCGCCACGTTGAGCCTGTACTGCCAGGGCCTGAACCAGTCGTCCAGCGGCACGGCGAAGAACGCCGCGCTCATCAACCTGCACCTGGCCACGGGCCAGATCGGCAAGCCCGGTGCGGGTCCGTTCTCGCTCACGGGCCAGCCCAATGCGATGGGCGGACGCGAGGTGGGTGGCCTGGCCAACCTGCTGAGCGCGCACCGCGACCTGGCGAACCCGGAGCACCGCGCCGAAGTGGCCGCGCTGTGGGGCGTGCCCTCGGTGCCCGGCAAGCCCGGCAAGACGGCCGTGGAGATGTTCCAGGCCGCGGCCGACGGCGAGATCCGCGCGCTGTGGATCGCCTGCACCAACCCGGCCCAGTCGATGCCCGACCAGGCCACGGTGCGCCGCGCGCTCGAACGCGCCGAGTTCGTCGTGGTGCAGGAAGCCTTCGCCACCACCGCCACCTGCGCCTTCGCCGACCTGCTGCTGCCCGCCACCACCTGGGGCGAGAAGGAAGGCACCGTGACCAACAGCGAGCGCCGCATCTCGCGCGTGCGCCCCGCCGTGCCGGCGCCCGGCGAGGCGCGCAACGACTGGTCGATCGCCGTGGCCTTCGCGCGCCGGCTCGAAGCGCAGTTGGGCCGCAGCATCACGCTGTTCCCGTACGAGAGCGCCGAGTCGGTCTGGAACGAGCACCGCGAATCCACGCGCGGGCGCGACCTCGACATCACCGGCCTGAGCTACGCGATGCTCGAGACCGCCGGCCCGCAGCAGTGGCCACTGAAGGAAGGCGAGCGCACCGGCCGCGTACGCCTGTACGAAGACGGCGTGTTCCCCACGCCCGACGGCCGCGCACACTTTGTCGACACGCCCTACAAGCCGGTGGCCGAGGCCCGCGAGGCGCGCTACCCCTTCTCGCTCAACACCGGCCGCCTGCGCGACCAGTGGCACGGCATGAGCCGCACCGGCACGGTCGGCAAGCTGTTCGGCCACGTGGCCGAGCCCGTGGTGCAGATGAACGCGCAGGACATGGCGCGCCGCCAGATCGCCGAGGGCGACCTGGTGCACCTCACGTCCAAGCGCGGCTCGATCCTGCTGCCAGCGCGCGCCAGCGCCGAGATCGGCCTGAGCCAGGCCTTCGTCGCCATGCACTGGGGCGAGGAATACCTGAGCGGCTGCTCGTCGACCGGCACGCGGCTCGCGGGCATCAATGCGCTCACCACACCGGCCTACTGCCCGACGTCGAAGCAGCCCGAGCTCAAGCACACGCCCGTGAAGATCCTCAAGGCCGAGCTGCCGTGGTCGCTGCTGGCCATGGCCTGGCTGCCCGCCGGCGACGCGCTCACGGCGCAGCGCGCGCTGCAGCCGCTGATGGCGCTGTTCCCCTTCGCCACCTGCGTGCCGTTCGCGAGCAACGCGCAGGGCGAAGAAGAACGCAGCGGCGTCCTGTTTCGCGCCGCCGCGCACGACGCGCCCGATGCCGCGCTGGTCGAAAAAATCGAAGCCCTGCTGGGCCTGCAGACCGCCGACACCCTGCGCTACGCCGACCACCGCCGCGGCCAGCGCCGCGCTGCGCGGCTGGTGCGCCGCGCCGATGGCAGCGCCGGTCTGGAGGCCTTTTTGCTGGGCGGCGACACCAGCGCCGAAGCCTGGATCGCCACCCTGCTGCGCGAGGAACTGCCCGCGCAAAGCTACGGCCGCCTGCTGCTGTCGCCGGGCGCCCGCGCACCGGTGGCCGTGCAGTCGCGCGGCAAGCCGGTGTGCGCCTGCTTCAACGTGACCGACCGCGCCATCGAGGCCGAGCTGCTGCGCTGCACCGGCAGCGCCGACGAGCGGCTGGCGGCGCTGCAGGGGGCGCTGAAGTGCGGCACCAACTGCGGCTCGTGCGTGCCGGAGCTCAAGCGCATGGTGCGGGCCACCCCGGCCGAAGCACTGGCCGTGGGGGCATAAGCCGACTCACATTCCGGCATAAGCGTTGCGGGACAATCCGCCTACCCATGGGAATCAGCCACTACATCAAGGAAATCGGCCGCGGCGCGCGAGGCGCCCGTCCGCTCACGCGCGAACAGGCCGCGGACCTGTTCGGCCAGGTGCTCGACGGCACGGTCACCGACCTGGAAATCGGCGGCTTCTGCCTGGCCATGCGCATCAAGGGCGAGACGCCCGAGGAGATGGCCGGTTTTCTCGACGCCACGCACGCACGGCTGAACCCCGTGACGACCCGCGGCGGCCCGCTGATCGCGCTGCCCAGCTACAACGGCGCGCGCAAGCTGCCGGTGCTCACGCCGCTGTTGGCGCTGCTGCTGGCGCGCGAAGGCCTGGCGGTGCTGGTGCACGGCAGCGCGGGCGAAACCTCGCGGGTACTGGCATCGCACGTGCTTGCTGCCCTGGACATGCCCCCGATGACCACGCTCACGCCCCTCGCCGCCGGCCAGGTGGGCTTTGCCCCGACCGAGCTGCTGAACCCCGCGCTCAAGCGTCTGCTCGACGTGCGCCGCGTGGTGGGCCTGCGCAACCCCGGCCACAGCGTGGTCAAGCTCATGCGCCCGACCACCGGCCCCTGCGTGGTGGTGGCCAGCTACACGCACCCCGAATACGCCCGCACCATGGGCGAGACCTTCGAGCTCACGGGCATGACCGCCCTGCTCTCGCGCGGCCTCGAAGGCGAAGTGGTGTCCGACCCGCGCCGCACCGCGCAGATCGACGGCTTCGTGCGCGGCGTGCGCAGCGAACTCCAGGCCCAGGCCGCCGGCACCGCCGCCGACGTGCCCGGCCTGCCGAAAGAAATCGACGTCGCCACCACGGCCGAGTACACGCGGCGCGTGCTGGCCGGCGCGCTTCCCGTGCCCGAAGCCATTGCGACCCAAGTCAGGCACATCACCGAACTGGCCTCCCACGCATGAACACCCCCTCCACCCTCATCACCGGCCGCTGCACGCTGGTGGGCGCCGGCCCCGGCGACCCCGAGCTGCTGACCATCAAGGCCGTCAAGGCGATCCAGGCCGCCACGGTGCTGCTGGTCGACGACCTCGTGAACGACGCCGTGCTCCAGGCCTACGCCCGGCCCGGCGCGCGCATCGTGCACGTGGGCAAGCGCGGCGGCTGCAAGAGCACGCCGCAGGCCTTCATCGAGCGGCTCATGATCACGGCCGTGCGCGAAGGCGAGACCGTGGTGCGCCTGAAGGGCGGCGACCCGTTCATCTTCGGGCGCGGCGGCGAAGAGGTGGAGCACCTGCGCGAAGCCGGCATCGAATGCGCGGTGGTCAACGGCATCACCGCCGGCCTGGCCGCCGTGACCTCGCTGGGCGTGCCGCTCACGCACCGCGACCACGCACAGGGCGTGGTGTTCGTCACCGGCCACGCCAAGACCGGCGCGGGCGCGGCCGAAGACCCGACCGACTGGCGCGCACTGGCC
>NZ_LMEV01000017.1:563807-651199 GCF_001426505.1 Variovorax sp. Root473 | reverse complement strand
CCTCACGCTGGTGATCTACATGGGCGTGGCGGGCGCCGGCCACATCGAGCGCGAACTGCTGCACGGCCTGCCGGGCGACACGCCCGTGGCTGTGGTGCAGCACGCCAGCCTGCCGCATCAGCGCCACCTCGTGACCACGCTGCACGGCCTGCAGACCCGCATCGCCGATGCCGGACTGGCCAGCCCGGCGGTGATCGTGGTCGGCGACGTGCTGCAAGGGTTGGCCGCGGCCGCGCTGCCGGCAGGCGCAGACCGCTTCGGCACCTAGGTTCCAGCACCGGCCGAAAGGCCGTCGCGCCGGCCTGAGCGCCGCCTAAAATCCCGCCCGATCCAACGAACAAGAAGGAAGAGGCAGGGATGCTCGACAAACTCAACGAATTCACCGAAAGCCACGGCGAGCTGCGCCGCGGGCGCGGGCTGGTCACGGGCACCATTGCCTTCAGCCTTGCCGCCCTGTGCTTTCTGGGCGTGCTCGCCTTCCACTTCCCGCAGTACCTGACGACGCCCGAGCTGCGCAAGAGCTACGACGTCGACGTGATGCGCGTCATCTTGCTCACCGCGCTGGTCATCGCGGGCGGGCTCTCGCTGGTCAACATCATCTTCAACCGCTCGCGCTGGCTCTCGTCCGCTGCGTTCCTGCTGGTGGTGGTGTCGGCGCTGCTCGGCGGGCACAAGGTGCCGGTGCATGACTTTGCCGACCACACGCCCTACATCGGACTGGACTGGTTCATCCTCGACCTGCTGGGCTCGTCGCTGATCTTCATCTTCATCGAGAAGCTGTTCGCGCTGCGCAAGGATCAGCCGGTGTTTCGCGAGGAGTGGCAGACCGACTTTCATCACTTCGTGGTGAACCACATGATCGTGGGCTTCGTGCTGCTGGCCACCAACCTGATGGTGCACAAGCTGTTCGGCTGGGCCGCCAACGACGGCATCCGCGGCTGGGTGAGCAACCTGCCGTTCTGGGCCGGCATTCTGCTGATCATCCTGGTGGCCGACCTCGTGCAGTACTGGACGCACCGCGCGTACCACGAGGTGCCGGTGCTGTGGCGCCTGCACGCAGTGCACCACAGCGTGAAGCGCATGGACTGGATGGCCGGCTCGCGCCAGCACATCCTGGAGCTGCTGATCACGCGCACGCTGGTGCTCGCACCGATCTACGTGCTGGGCTTCAGCAAGGACGTGATCGACGCCTACATCGTGGTGGTCGGCTTCCAGGCGGTGTTCAACCACTGCAACGTGAGCGTGCGCCTGGGCCCGCTGCGCTACCTGATCGTGACGCCCAACTTCCACCACTGGCACCACAGCCAGGACATCGAAGCGCTCGACAAGAACTACGCGGCGCACTACGCCTTTCTCGACTATCTCTTCGGCACCGCCGTGAAGAGCACCAAGCTCTGGCCCGAGAAGTACGGCGTGCTGGGCGACTACGTGCCCAACGGTTTCTTCAAGCAGCTGAAGTTCCCGTTCGTCTGGAAGGGATGACGATGGCCTCCCTTCTTCGCGCTGCCGCGCTCGCGGCCGCGCTGCCGCTGCTGCTCTCGGCCTGCGCCACGCGCATCGAGATGCCTTCCGAAACCGCGGGCCTGCGCCTGCGCGTGCAGAGTTCGGTGATCGCCCCCGGCAACGGCGGCGAGCTGATCGGCGCCGAGGTGCTGGAGCCCGGCGACATCCTGCTGACCTCGATCGCCACGGTGAATTCGTTCGGCATCCGCCTGGGCACCTTTTCGCCGGTGAGCCATGCCGTGCTGTACCTGGGCGACGGGCTCATCGCCGAGGCCGTGGGTACCGGCGTGCGTGCGCGCCGGCTGGCCGACGTGGTCGACGAGGAGCAGATGGTCGTGGCCTTTCGCGTGCCGGGCCTCGAATCGGCGCACGTCGAGAAGATGCGCGACTGGGCGAATTCCAAGGTCGGCACGCGCTACAACACCGCCGGCGTGCTGCTGAATGCGCCCTTCGTGCTGAACCGCCGGCTGTGCGAGCTGCCGCTGATTCCCTCCGCTGTGAGCGCGTACTGCATCAGCGGCATGGCGATGGTTCAGCTCGGCGCCAGCCGCGACGACCAGTTCTTCTGTTCGCAGTTCGTGCTGGAGGCCTACCGCCAGGCCGGCGCGCCGATCACGGACGCCGACCCGCGCTGGGTGAGCCCGGCCGACCTGCTCCACATGCGCGAGGGCGACGTGCCCTCGATTGCCGCCACGCAGCCGCTGCGCTACGTGGGCCACCTCAAATACAACCCGCCGCCGGTGCTGGCGGCGGACGGACCCGCTTGAGCTCACCTTCTTCCTCTTTCGACGTCGTTGTCGTTGGTGCCGGCGCGGCCGGCCTTTTCTGTGCCGCGCTGGCGGGCCAACGCGGGCTGCGCGTGCTGCTGGTCGACCACAGCGAGAAAGTCGGCGAAAAGATCCGCATCTCGGGCGGCGGCCGCGCCAACTTCACCAACCGCGACCTCGACGTGCGCGCGCCGCAGCGCCACTTCGTCGGCGACAACCCGAATTTCTGCCGCTCGGCGCTGTCGCGCTACGCGCCGCAGCAGTTCATCGACATGGTCCAGCGCCACGGCATCGCGTTCCACGAGAAGCACAAGGGCCAGCTGTTCTGCGACGGCTCGTCGCAGCAGATCGTCGACATGCTGCTGGCCGAGTGCGCCGCTGGAAGTGTCGAGCGCTGGCAGCCGTGCAAGCTCGGTGACATTGCCTTTGTCGACGGGCGCTACCGAATCAATAGCACGCGCGGCCCGATCGATGCGCCCAAGCTCGTGGTCGCAACAGGTGGCCTGTCGATTCCCCAGATCGGTGCCAGCGACTTCGGCTACCGGCTCGCCGAGCAGTTCGGCCTGCGCCTGGTCACGCCGCGTCCGGCGCTGGTCCCGCTGACCTTCGGCGGCGACGCCTGGGCGCCCTACGCCAGCCTGGCCGGGCTGGCGCTGCCGGTGCGCATCGAGACCGGTGGCAAGAAGGACAAGATGGCCTTCCTGGAAGACCTGCTGTTCACCCACCGCGGCCTGTCGGGCCCGGCGGTGCTGCAGATTTCGAGCTACTGGAAGCCCGGCGCCCCGCTGACGCTGGATTTCGCGCCCGGCGTGGACGTGGCCGAATCGCTGGCCGACGCCAAGCGGCGCTCCAAGAAACGCATCGCCAACGAACTGGCTGCGCTGGTGCCCTCGCGGCTGGCCGACGCCTGGGTGGGCGAAGACCCGGCCCTGCAGCGCCCGGTCAACGAGGCGACCGACAAGGCGCTGACGGTGCTGTCCGAGCGCATCGCCCGCTGGCAGATCACCCCCAGCGGCACCGAAGGCTACAAGAAGGCCGAGGTGACGGCGGGCGGCGTCGACACCCGCGACCTGTCGTCCCAGACGATGGAATCGAAGCAGCCGGGCCTGTATTTCATCGGCGAAGTGGTCGATGTGACCGGCTGGTTGGGCGGATACAACTTCCAGTGGGCGTGGGCGAGCGCCTACGCGTGCGCCCAGGCGCTCTGAGGGAGCCCCGAGGTTTTTTCCAGGACACCGAGGAACCGGCTTCGCCGGGCCTCAGGTGTCGCCCCCGGCGAGGGGGTTGGCGCAGCGACACGAAGTGCGCGTAGCCTGGGGGAGTGCTATACTCGCGGGCTAACTCTGGCCTTCCCTCAACGGCCGCAAAAAGTTTTCAGTTGAGGAACCCCGGCTTGGGGCCTCGATCTCCCCCGGCCAAATCCATTTCAACGATTCATCAATGACCACCATCCGCGTTAAAGAAAACGAGCCCTTCGACGTCGCCCTGCGCCGCTTCAAGCGCACCATCGAAAAGCTCGGCCTGCTGACCGACCTGCGCGCCCGCGAGTTCTACGAGAAGCCGACGGCCGAGCGCAAGCGCAAGAAGGCAGCTGCGGTCAAGCGCCACTACAAGCGCGTGCGCAGCATGCAGCTCCCCAAGAAGCTGTACTAAGCAACATCCAGGCAGCTGGCCCTCGACGAAAGTCCTGCCAGCGCCTCGTTGCACCAGCCGCGCCAGGGAAACCTGCCGCGGCTTTTGTTTTTTCCGAAAGGTTGCGAAGAATGACTCTCAAAGAACAAATCACCGAAGACATGAAGACGGCGATGCGCGCCAAGGATTCGGAACGCCTGGCCACCATCCGCCTGCTGCTCGCCGCCATGAAGCAGAAGGAAGTCGATGAGCGCGTGGAACTCGACGACGCCACGGTCATCGCCATCGTCGACAAGATGGTCAAGCAGCGCAAGGACTCGATCGCCGCGTTCACCACCGGCGGCCGCGCCGACCTGGCCGACAAGGAAGCCGCCGAGATCAAGGTGCTCGAGGTGTACCAGCCCCAGCGCATGAGCGCCGACGAGGTCGCCAACGCGGTGAAGGCCATCGTGGTCGAGCTCGGCGCGGCCGGCCCCGGCGACATGGGCAAGGTCATGGGCGTGGTCAAGACGCGCCTGGCCGGCAAGGCCGACATGGGCCAGGTCAGCGCCGCGGTCAAGGCCGCCCTCACGGGCGCCTGAGACGGCCACCCCCATGAAGAACGGCAGCAGCAGCCCGCTCGGCGCCGCGCCCGTCGCCACGATCCCGAAGGCCTGCGCCTGCCTGGTCGATGCGCGGGGCCGGCTGCTGGTGTTCCGTCACCCCGAAGACGGCAACATGCAGCTGCCCAAGGGCACCATCGAGCCCGGCGAGTCGCCCGAGGCCGCCGTGCGGCGCGAGCTGTTCGAGGAATCGGGCCTGGTGTTCGCCGGCCGGCTCGAATCGCTGGGCACGCTGGAGCGCGAATGCGAAGCCGGCGTCGAAGGCAACACGCACCGCCATCCGCAGCGCTGGCACATCTTCCTGATGCGCGACGAGCGCGACCTGCCCGAGACCTTCGAGCACATGGCCACGGGCAGCCCCGAAGAAGAAGGCCTGCTGTTCTCGTTCCACTGGCTCGAGGCCGACGCCGCCATCGAAGACTTCGCCCTGCCCTACCGCCAGACCATCGAGCGCGTGCGCGAGGCCCTGCTGGCCGCCACCTGATCGGTCACCCGAGCGGTTCAGGCGGATCAGGCGTACATGACGGCGCGCAGCGCCATGTACGCCCCCAGCAGCGCCAGTCCCACCAGAAAGCAGCGCCGGAACACGGCCACCGGCAGCCGCTGCCGTAGCCAGGTGCCCAGCACCATGCCGCCAACAGCCGGCACCAGCATCGCGACCGACCCGCCCAGCACCTCCGCCGGGTAGCTCCCGTTCGCCGCCAGCCCCAGGGCCAGCACCACGGTCGACGTGGTGAACGAAATGCCCATCGCCTGAATCAGCGCGTCGCGCTGGAAACCCAGCGCCTGCAGGTACGGCACGGCCGGCACCACGAACACGCCGGTCACGGCCGTCACCAGCCCCGTCGTGGCGCCCACCACGGGACCGAGCCAGCGCGCCTGCGCGTCGCTCACGTGCAGCTGCCGCCCCGTCAGCCCCCACAGGGCATAGGCCACCAGCGCCACGCCCAGCGCCGCCGAGGCCCAGGCGCCCGCCGGCACGCCCAGCCACCATGCCCCGGCGAGCGTGCCCACCACGATACCGACCTGCATGCCGCCGATGCGGCGGGCCACCAGGCCGAAGCGCGCACGCGGCCCGGTCTGCCAGAGGTTGGTGACCAGCGATGGCACGATCAGCAGCGCCGCCGCCTGCGCGGGCGGCATCCACAGCGCGAGCAACGCCATCGACACGGTCGGCAGCCCGAGGCCGATCACGCCCTTGATCACACCGGCCAGCAGGAACACCGCAGCAGCCGCGGCCCACAGGCCCATCGTTTCATTGGAAATCGTCATCGCTGCGGAGTCTGCCGACCGGCGCATCGACTGAAAATGCGGCTTTCGCGCAGCCAGCCTCAGGCACAGGCTGAGGCTGGCGTGCTACCTTGCGACTCACCATGCGATTCGACCTGACCGACCTGCGGCTCTTTCTCCACGTCGTCGAAGCCGGCAGCCTCACGGCCGGCGCCGGCCGATCGCACATGACGCTGGCCTCGGCCAGCCAGCGTGTGCGCGGCATGGAAGACGCGCTCGGCACGCCGCTGCTCACGCGCCATGCGCAGGGCGTGCGCCCCACCGAGGCCGGCCGCACGCTGCTGCACCATGCGCGCGTCGTGCTGCAGCAGATGGAGCGGCTGCGCGGCGAACTCGGCGAGTACGGCCAGGGCCTGAAGGGCCACGTGCGCTTCATGTGCGGCACCTCGGCGCTGACCGAGCACCTGCCCGAGGTGCTGAGCCGCTTCCTGGCCGAGCATCCGCGCATTTCGGTCGACCTCGAAGAGCGTGCCAGCCCCGACACCGTGGAAGCACTGCGCAGCGGCCTGTGCGACATCGGCATCGTCTCCGACGCCATCGACAGCGACGGCCTCGAATGCCACCCCTTCCGCCGCGACGACCTCGTGCTGGTGATGCCGCGCGGCCACGCGCTGGCCAGCCGGCGCCGCGTGCACCTGGCCGAGGTGGTCGACAGCGAGTTCGTCGGCCTGCCCGCCGACAGCGCGCTGCAGCAGCTGATCACGGGACATGCGCGCGCGCTCGCCAGGCACCTGGCCTTCCGCGTGCGCGTAGGCAACTTCGAGGCCGTGTGCCGCATGGTCGAGTACGGCATCGGCGTGGGCATCGTGCCGCAGACCGCGGCCGAGCGCTGCGCCCGCTCGATGAAGATCGCGCGCGCCTCGCTGGCCGACCCGTGGGCCGAGCGCACGCTGATGGCCTGCGTGCGCTCGTCGCAAGACCTGCCGCTCAATGCGCGGCGCATGCTCGACCACTTGATCGCGCCGCCGCCAGCAGAGGCTACGCGGAAGTGACCGGTCGCCCCTGCCGCGCGCGCGCCGTGATGAAAGCCTCGAAGGCCTCGCGGCTGGTCTTGCGCGGCACGTAGCCGAACTGGGTCTTCAGCGCGGTATTCAGCAGCACCGGTCGGTAGCGCAGAAAGTCGAGCTGCTCGGGCCCGTAGCGGCTCACGCCCAGTGCCGAGCCCGCGGCCAGCGCCGCCTGCAGCACACCGGCCGGCCAGGCAATGGCGCGCTTGCCAAGCCGCGCGGCAATCTCGTGGATGGTGAGCGCGCCGTCGCCCGCGAGGTTGTAGCAACCGGGCGGCGCGCCACCGAGTGCGTGCGCGATGGCGCCCGTCACGTCCTCGTCCCACACGAACACGAAGGGGCTGTCGCTGCCGCGGATGGCGATCAGCCGCTGCTTCTCGAACAGCGCCGTGATCTGGTTGTCGACTCGCTCGCCGAGGATGGTGCCGATGCGCAGCACCGTCTGCGCCAGCGCGGGATGCTGCGTGCGGCAGTCGGCCAGCATTTCTTCCACCTGCCGCTTGTGGTCGGCGTAGGCGAACACCGGGTTGCCGCGCAGCGGCTGCGACTCGGCGATCCAGGCCGGGTTGTCCGCGTGGTAGCCGTAGGCCGCGCCGCTGGACGACACCACGATGTGCCCCACGCCGCACGCCACGCAGGCGTCGAGCACGTTGCGCGTGCCGCCCACGTCCACCGAATGCTCAAAGGCGCGGTTGGAGTCCTTGCCGGGCGTGACGATGGACGCGAGGTGCACCACCGTGTCGACGGCGTGTTCAGCGAGCGCGTCGGCAATGCCGTCGTCGCGCACGTCCTGCTGCAGGTAGATCACGCCGGGCAGCCGGCGCTCGGCGGGCACCTCGCGCACATCGAGCGCGACCAGGGTTTCGAACGTGCCCTGCGCGGCCAAAGCGGCGAGCACGCTGCGCCCGAGGAATCCATCACCGCCCGTCACCAGCACGCGGCGGGCGTGCGCCTTCCAGTGATCGCTCATGGCGTCGCAGGCTTGCGCCCCCACCAGCTTGCCAGCGCCAGGCCCGCGATGATGTCCCAGAAGCCCCACACGCCGGCCACCACGGCCATGCCGCCGAGCCCGCCGAAGAAGCTGAAGATCAGCACCAGCCCGAGCCCCGCGTTGCGGATGCCCACTTCGATGGACACCGCACGCCGGTCGTAGTCGCCCAGCCCCGAGAGCCGCGCGCACAGGTAGCCGGTGCCGAAGGCCAGCGCGTCGTGGATCACGACCGCCAGCAGCACCAGCCCCACGTAGTCGAGAAAGTACCGCCAGTTGCCCGCGATGGCGCCGACGATGAAGGCGATCAGCGCGAGGAAGCTCAGGATGCGCGCCGGCTTCTTGATGCGCGCCGTGAGCCGCGGCAGCTGGTGCGCGCAGGCCACGCCCAGCACGAAGGGAATGCCGATGATCATCACGATGTGGCCCAGCATGTCGAGCGGGTCGAGCGCGATGGTCTTGAGCAGCACCGAGGCCGTGGGATGCAGCCCGCCCCAGAACGCGAAGTTCAGCGGCATCACCACGATGGACAGCGCATTCGAGATCGCCGTCATCGACACCGACAGCGCCACGTTGCCGCCCGCGCGGTGCGTGAGGATCTGCGAGATGTTGCCCGGCGGGCAGCAGGCCACGAGGATCATGCCCAGCGCGATGCTCGGGCCCGGCTGCAGGATCAGCGTGAGCACGAAGGTCACGGCCGGCAGCACCACGAACTGCGCACCGATGCCCACCGCCATCGCGCCGGGCATGCGCGCCACGCGCCTGAAGTCGTCGATGCGCGTGTCCAGCGCAATGCCGAACATCAGGAAGCCCAGCACCACGTTGAGCAGCACCAGCGAGGCCGGGTTGAAGTGCAGGCGGATCTCGTCGACAGGCAGCATGCGCAGAACCTCGTGAAGAAAGACGATCGATCAGTCGGCCAGTGCCGCAGCGGCCTGGCGCACGGCCGCGCGGTAGGTGTCCTTGTGGACGTAGTACGCCATGCGCTCCAGCTGCAGGTACTTGAAGCCGCCCGACAGATCGGGCGGCGGCCCCTGCACCGCCGCGCGCAGCGCCGCTGCCTTGGGCGATCCCGCCGCCTGCGCGCGGAAGTAGCGCGCCAGCAGCTCGGCCTGCTCGTAGCGCCCCTGCCAGCCGATGCCGCTGGCCTCGATCATGCCGAGCACGGCCAGCGTCTCGAAGCGCGGCGAAAAGATATTGAGGTACAGGCGCGGCGCCATGCCCTGCCAATTGAGCAGTTCGCGGTCGATGAACGGGTAGTGCAGCGCATAGCCCGTGGCCGTGAGGATCAGGTCGTAGTCGCGCGCGCTGCCGTCCTTGAAATGCACGGTGCGCCCGGCCAGCCGCGCGATGTCGGCGCGCACGCCGATGTCGCCGTGGCCCACGTGGTGCAGCACCAGCGAGTTCACCACCGGGTGCGACTCGTACATCTTGTAGTCGGGCTCCGGAAAGCCGAAGCGCACCGGGTCGCCGGTGAACCATTGCAGCACCGTGGCATCGACCTTCTGCTTGAGCCACGGCGGCAGCGGGCGCTTGCCGCCCAGCGTGTCGGCCGGCTTGCCGAAGACGTACTTGGGCACGAAGTAGTAGCCGCGCCGCACCGAGATGTCGACGCTTTGCGCGTAGTGCACCGCATCGACTGCGATGTCGCAACCCGAGTTGCCCGCGCCGACGATCAGCACGCGCTTGTCCTTGAAGAGCTCCGGGTGCTTGTAGCTGCTGGTGTGCAGCAGCTCGCCGTCGAAGTGGCCTTCGAACTGCGGGTGCTTGGGCTCGGAGAGCGTGCCGTTGGCGATCACCACGCCCTTGTACTCGTCGGTCTCGACCGTGCCGTCGGGCGCCTGGACGCTCACGCGCCAGCGCGTGTCGGGCGCATCGCTCACCGGCTCCACGCGCAGCACGCGCGTGCCGAAGCGAAAGTGCGCGCGCAGGCCGAAGCGGTCGGCAAAGTCGCTGAAGTAGCGGCGCAGCTCGCGGTGGCTCGGGTAGTCGGCCACGGTGTCGGCCATCGGGAACTCGGCGAACTCCGTGGTGCGCTTGCTTGAGATCAGGTGCGCCGAGTGGTAGACCGTGGAGCGCGGGTTGTCGATGTCCCAGAGGCCGCCCACGTCGCTGTGCGCCTCGAAGCCCTGGAACGGAACGCCGAGCTTCTGCAGGTTGCGTGCGCCCGCCAGGCCCGAGGGCCCGGCGCCGATGAGGGCGATCTGTTCGTGCGTGGGAACGGTGGCGGAGGCAGCGGAAGACGTCATCGGCGGGGAGGTTCTTTCGGGGAGTTCAGGCCGGGAATGGCGGTGGCGCCGGGCTCGCCCACGCGCGGCTTGCGCGGCTGGCCTCGCAGCAGGCGGTCGTGCAGTGGCGCGGGCAACAGGCCAAGTGCTTTCGACAGCCAGCCGATGCGCCGCGGCAGCACGATCTTTTCGCGCCGTGCGGCCAGGCCCGCCAGCAGCTGGCGCGCCGCCGCGTCGGCCTCGAGCAGCCCCGGCATCGCGAAGCGGTTGCCGGCCGTGAGCGCGGTGCGGATGTAGCCCGGGCTCACCGTGTGCACCGTGAGCCCCGTGCCGCGCAGCTCGGCGCGCAGGCTTTCGAGATAGCGGATCAGGCCGCCCTTGCTCGCGCAGTAGGCGCCGTTGCCCGGCATGCCGTGCCAGCCCGCGATGCTGGCCACGCCGACGAGCGCGCCGCGGCCCGCTGCGCGCATCGGCTGCACGAAGGGCTGGAAGGTGGTGGCCGCGCCGAGCAGGTTGATCTCGAGCATGCGGCGGAACACGGCGAGGTCGTCGACCTCGGCGGTGTCGTAGCCGCCGGCGACGCCCGCGTTGGCGATCACGAGGTCGGGCGTGCCGAAGCGCTGCATCCAGTCGGCGGCCATCGCCTGCATGGCGGGGCTGTTGGACACATCGGGCGTGTAGGCCTTGCAGCGCCCTTCGGCAAGCGCTGCCAGTGCCGCGAGGCGTTCGGTGTCGAGCCCCACCAGCGCCACGCGCGCGCCCTGCGCGATCAGCTCATGCGCCAGCGCCTGCCCGAGGCCGCCGCAGGCACCGGTGAGAACGACATTGCGAAACGGCAAGAGCATGGGCTGGGAAGCGCGCAAGGCTGCGAGTGGCAAAACGCAGCCACTTTAGCTGCGCCCTGCCGCTGCAATCCCAGCGTTTCCCCTTGCCCCGCGCCCTTGCGGGCCGTTCAGGCCGCTTCGGCGGCGGGAAATTGAATCTGGATCTTCACATCCGTGACGCGCCCGGCCGCCGCCTCCTCGAACGCGGCGATGCCGTCCTCGAACGCGAAGGTGCGCGAGATGAAGGGCTTCACATCGACCTGCCCCGACGCGATGAGCGCCAGCGCGCGCGGGAAGATGTTGGCGTAGCGGAACACCGACTCGATGCGCGCCTCCTTCGCCTGGATCGCGACGATGTCGAAAGGCACCTTGGCGGCGGGTATGCCCACCAGCACGAGGCAGCCGCCGGGGCACAGCAGGTCGAACACGTTGTCGAAGGCGCGCGGGCTGCCGCTGGCTTCGAACACCACGTTCGCGCCCCAGCTGTCGGTGAGTGCCTGCACGGTGTCGGCGAGGCTGGTGCTGCGCACGTCGACCGTCGTCACCGCCGGGTTGTGCGCGAACAGCGCCAGCTTCTCGGGCACGAGGTCGGCCAGGATCACGCGCGCCGCGCCGCCTGCGAGCGCGGCCAGCGCCGTCATCGCGCCGATGGTGCCGGCGCCGATGACCACCGCCACGTCGCCCGGCTTCAGCGCCGCCTTCTTCGCGGCCTGCAGGCCGATGGCCAGCGGCTCGACGATGGCGCCTTCGCCGAAGCTCACGTTGTCGGGCAGGCGGAAGGTGAAGGCCGCGGGGTGCACCACGTAGGGCCTGAGGCAGCCGTGGATCGGCGGCGTGGCCCAGAAGCGCACGGCAGGGTCGAGGTTGTAGAAACCTTCGCGCACGGCGCGCGAGTCCATGTCGGGAATGCCGGGCTCCATGCAGACGCGGTCGCCGGGCTTCAGGTGCGTGACATCGGCGCCCACCTCGGCCACCACGCCCGAGGCCTCGTGGCCGAGGATCATGGGCGCGTCGACGACGTACGGGCCGATGCCGCCGTGCTGGTAGTAGTGAACATCGCTGCCGCACACGCCCACGGTGTGCATGCGGATCTTCACGTCGCGCGGGCCGACGTGCAGCGGCAGCTCGACATCGCGCAGCGTGATCTCGTGCGCCTTTTCCAGAACCAGTGCTTTCATTGAATCTTTCTGAGAGGGGTAGTGAAACGGGGATGGACCTCAGTGCAGCGCGGTACCCGAACGCAGCAGCGAGGCGCCGCTCTCCACATCGAACAGGTGCACCTGCTGCGCATCGGCAACCACGTGCAGGCGCTCGCCCAACCGTGGGCTGCCCGCGGAGGGCAGGAGCACAGCAATCTCTTCGCTGCCCTGCCCGACGCTCACGAGCACTTCGTTGCCGAGGTATTCGACGAGCAGCACCTCGCCCGCGAAGCCGCCGTCGCGCCCGGCCTCGGTGTCGATGCGCAGGTGCGCGGGGCGCACACCCAGCGTCACGCGCTCGCGGCCGTCGAGCGCGAAGCGGCGCGCATCCACGCGCACCGAACCGCCGCCGCCGCGCAGCTCGCACTGCCCGTCGTCCAGGCGGTGCACCGTCATCTCCATCAGGTTCATCGGCGGCGTGCCGATGAAGCCAGCCACGAAAGCCGAGCGCGGTCGCTCGAAGATTTCCGGCGGCGAGCCGACCTGCTCGATGCGCCCGTCGCGCAGCAGCACGATGCGGTCGGCGGTCGATCTCGGCCTTGGGCACTTTCAGGCGCTTGAGCCCGAACGCGATGTTGTCGCGCACCGTCATGTGCGGGCACAGCGCGTAGTTCTGGAACACGTGGAAATTGCGGAATCGGCATCGGGTTGTCTCCTTCGTTGTCGGTGCAATCGCCGGCGAAATGTCGACAAATGCAACGAAGCGAAGGTTAGGCGGCCGCTCCGGAAGGCCGCGTACATGCCCACCGGGCATCTGGTACTTTGATGCCGAGCCGTCTCGGGGTTTAGCCCGAGAGGCAAACCCGTATCAGGGCACGCTCAGGCGGCGAGCGGCGTGTGCTGCGCGCTGCGCAGGCCGAAACGGTCTTGCGCCTGTTGCCGGTAGGCCGAGGGCGTCATGCCCTTGAGCTGGAGAAAGCGGCGATTGAAGTTCGCGAGGTTCGAGAACCCGACCTCATAGCAGATTTCGCTCACCAGCCGGTCGGACACCTGCAGCATCTCGCAGGCCTTGGTGATGCGCAGCCGCGTGACGAACGCAGTGAAGGTGCTGCCCATGTGCCTGTGAAAGTAGCGCGAGAAGCTGCTTTCGGCCATGTTGGCAATGGCGGACACGGCGGGCAGCGACAGCTCTTCGGCCAGGTGCGCGTGCAGGTGATCGAGCACGCGGCGCAGGCGGGTGTTGGCGGTCGGGTCCTCGTCGGCCGGCTCGGCATTGCTCGAAATCTGGCGGCAGTCGCTCCAGTTCGCCAGTTCGTGCAGCAGGCCGATGAACTCCGACAGCCTTGCCATCCCCTCCAGCCTCTGCACGCGCGCAAAGCGCTCGCGCACGATGTCGCCGATGCCGAAGAACTCGATGCCCATGCGGGCGCGGTCGAGCATCGGCAGCACGGCCTCCAGCTCGGGGAACAGATCGACGCCCTTGCGCAGGGGCTCGTCGCGAAAGTGGATCACCATGCTGCGGTCGGCCACGCCTTCGGCCGGCACGTCGTGGGAGATCCAGGTGTGCGGCAGCCGCCCGCCCACCAGGGCCACATAGCCAGGCTCGAAGCGGCCGATGTGGTTGCCGACGAAGGCGTCGCCGCTGGTGCGGTTGATGCACTGCAGCTCGTACTCGTCGTGGTAGTGCCAGCAGTCGAAGGGCCACGGCACACCGTGCTGCAGGCAGCGCACCGAACTGCTGCCGGCCGGCTCGAAGCCCAGGCGCGGGTCGCGCAAGAGTTCGTGCTCGAGAGCCGGCTTGCGCAGGGCGCTGTGTTTGCTCATGTCTTTCCCTTGTCCTTGAAGGGTGTCCTCGAGCCAGCGCCGCTGCCGGGGCGGGCTGCTCAGGCGCCCGCCACCTTCATGCGGTTGACCAGGATCGACCCCGTGGTTTTTGCGCCAAAAGTGTAAGCATCTGCGCCAATTGCTTCGATTCCCATCAGCATGTCGCGCAAATTGCCGGCAATTGTGATTTCCTGCACGGGGAAGGCGATGCGTCCTTTTTCGACCCAGAAACCGCTCGCGCCGCGCGAGTAGTCGCCGGTCACGTAGTTCACGCCCTGTCCCATCAGCTCGATGACGAACAGGCCCGTGCCGAGCTTGGCCAGCATGGCGTCGAGGTCGTCGGTGTGCTTCGTGAGACGCGAGCTCAGCGTCAGGTTGTGCGAGCCGCCGGCATTGCCGGTGGTCTTCATGCCCAGCTTGCGCGCCGAGTAGGTCGAGAGAAAGTAGCCTTCGAGGCGGCCGGCATCGACCACCTTGCGCGCACGGGTGATCACGCCTTCGTCGTCGAACGGCGAGCTGCCCTTGCCGCGCATCACGTGCGGGTCTTCGGCCACGTCGACGTGGGGGGGCAGCACAGGCTTGCCCAGCGAATCGAGCAGGAAAGTGCTCTTGCGGTACAGCGCCCCGCCGCTCACGGCCTGCACCAGCCCGCCCAGGAGGCCCACGGCCAGCGGGGACTCGAACAGCACCGGGCATTCGGTGGTCTTGATCTTGCGCGACTTCAGGCGGCTCAGCGCGCGCTCGGCGGCGTAGCGGCCCACGGCCTGCGGGCTGGCGAGTTCGTCGGCCGAGCGCATCGAGCTGTACCAGGCATCACGCTGCATGCCGTCGCCCTTGCCTGCGATGGGCGCCACCGACATCGAGTGCCGCGAGCTGGCGTAGCCGCCGCGAAAGCCGTGCGTGTGGGCGCTGAAGAAATGGCTTTGCTGCGCCGAGACGCCGGCGCCTTCGCTGTTGGTGATGCGCTTGTCGGTCGACAGCGCCGCCGCCTCGCACTCCAGCGCCATCGCCGCGGCCTGCTCGCTGGTCACGGCCCAGGGATGGAACAGGTCGAGCTCGGGATGCTCCTTGGCGATGTCTTCTTCGTCGGGCAGGCCGCTCACCGGGTCTTCGGCCGTGAAGCGGGCGATGTCGTAGGCCGCCTGCACAGTGCGGGCGATGGCCGCCTCGGAGAAGTCGGAGGTGCTGGCGTTGCCGCGGCGGTGGCCCACGTAGACCGTGATGCCGAGCGATTTGTCGCGGTTGCGCTCGACGTTCTCGAGCTCGCCCTTGCGCACCGAGACGCTCAGGCCGCAGCCCTCGGAGGCTTCGGCGCCGGCGTCGGTGGCCCCGAGCTTCTTGGCGTGGGCCAGGGCCGAATCGACCAGGTTTTCGAAAAAGGAACGGCTGTAGGCGAAGCCGGAATCGGCGCGCGAGGAGGATGTCGTCATGTGGTGGCTATGATACTTGCGCCCCCTGTTTCACGTTTTCCCTTCCGCGCCCCCTGTGCGCGTTGCAGCGCCGCACGGCGCAGCCCAGAATCCACCCCATGTCCCGCAAACCCAAAAAAGGCTATTTCGTCCGTGGCCACTTCGTTGCCGAAGGCAGCGAACTCGACCTGGAGCTCAAGCGCGAGCTCAAGGGAGGCACCGACGAAGCCAGCCGCACCGAACTCAAGCGCGAGAGCGCCGAACTGCAGAAGCTGGGCGAAGAACTGCTCACGCTGCGCGCCGGCCTGTTCGACGCCCTCCCGCTGAGCGAAAAACTGGTCGATGCCATCGCCGAGGCGAAACGCATCACCAATTTCGAGGGCAAGCGCCGCCAGATGCAATTCATCGGCAAGCTCATGCGCGCCCTCGACCCTGAAGTGCTCGACGCCGTGAAGCAGGCGCTGGCCGAGCAAAGCACCGTGCCGGCCGCCGAAGCCGCCGCGCTGCACGAGGCCGAGCGCTGGCGCGAACGCCTCATTGCCGACGACGACGCCCTCGGCGGCTGGATCGAAACCCACCCCGCCACCGATTCGCAGCAGCTGCGCGCCCTCGTGCGCCAGGCCCGCAAGGACCTGAAGTCCGGCCCCGCCGGCGAAGCGCCGCGCCAGGGCAAGGCCTACCGCGAGATCTTCCAGCTCGTGCGTGCGCAACTGGCGGTGCACGGCGGGGAAGACCACGCGGAAGCGGCTGCGGCACAAGACCGGGAAGAAGACGCATGAGCGCCAGTGGCTTCGACTCCGTCCGCATCGGTATCGTCTCCATCAGCGACCGCGCCTCCAGTGGCACCTACGAAGACAAGGGCCTGCCCGCGCTGAAAGAGTGGCTCGGCAAGGCGCTGAAAAATCCCCTCGAATTCGAAGCCCGCCTGATCCCCGACGAGACCGCGCGCATCAGCGCCACGCTCATCGAGCTCGTCGATGCCGGCTGCTCGCTCGTGCTCACCACCGGCGGCACCGGCCCCGCGCTGCGCGACGTGACGCCCGAGGCCACGCTGGCCGTGGCCCACAAGGAAATGCCCGGCTTCGGCGAACAGATGCGCCAGATCAGCCTGCGCTTCGTGCCGACCGCCATCCTCTCGCGGCAGGTGGCGGTCATCCGCAACCAGAGCCTCATCATCAACCTGCCGGGCCAGCCCAGGTCGATCGCCGAGACGCTCGAAGGGCTGAAGGACGCCGACGGCACGCAGATCGTGCCCGGCATCTTCGCCGCCGTGCCCTACTGCATCGACCTCATCGGCGGTCCGTACCTCGAGACCGACGACACGGTCTGCAAGGCCTTCCGGCCGAAGTCGGCGGTTCGGCCCGCGCGCTGAACGCTGCGACCGCCCGCGCAGCGTCGGCAACGGCACGCCGTTTTCCATGACGACCGGGTGAACGTCGTTCAGGCTTTCGCCGAAGTTCAGCCGCGCACACGCTGAGCAAGCCAGTCCTCGAAGCGCGTCGTTCCCAGGCGCGGGGCGGCACCGGGCGTCAGCGAGCGGTCGTCGAGCCGCACGCCGAAGTAGCTGGCCTCGGCATCGATGACGACCGGGCGCTGGTCGCCGGTTGCCGCGAAGAAGCGGCGCACCAGCGCGTCGAGCGGCAGCGCCTGCGGCCCGGCGATCTCGACGCGGCCCCGCGCGGGCGGCTCGCCCACCACCACGGCCAATGCTGCGGCGACGTCATCCGCCGCCATCGGCTGGATCAGCGCGTTCGACAACCGCACGTCACCGCCCCGCATGCTCCCGTCGGCAATGCCGGCCACGAATTCGAAGAACTGCGTGGCCTGCACGATGGTCCACGGCACGGGCGAGGCCTCGATCAGTTCTTCCTGGCGCTGCTTGGCGCGGAAGTAGCCGCTGGCCAGCAGGCGTTCAGTGCCGACCACCGACAGCGCGACGAGATGCGCCACGCCGGCCTGCGCAGCCGCCGCCAGCAGGTTGCGCCCCGCCGTGTCGAAGAAGTGGAGCGCGGGCGCGTCTTCGAACGACGGCGAGTTCGCCACGTCGACGACGACCTGGGCACCCGCCAGCGCCTCTGGCAGGCCTTCGCCCGTGAGCGTGTTGACGCCCGTGGAGGGCGAGGCCGCAACGACCTCGTGGCCGGCGCCCCGCAACAGGACGGCAAGCTTCGAGCCGATGAGGCCGGAGCCTCCGATGATGACGATCTTCATGGTCGATTCCTTGGTGGAGGGAGTCAAAGAGGAACGCCTCCCGTGGGCGTCCATGCAGTCAAGACGTCCAGTGGAAGGCGTTTGTGACATCGGGATCAAGAAAATCCCGGTCTTGCCACTGGCGGCATGTGAATGCTCATGGGCCATGGGAACCTCGCAGTGCGGGATCGAGGGGTGCGCCGTGGTGCCGCTCTGCGGCCGCCGCCTGCACCTCGTCTTCGTCGCGCCGGTGCGCGATGCGATACAGCAGCGGCAACACCAGCAGCGTCAGTGCGGTCGAGGACAGGATGCCGCCGATGACCACGGTGGCCAGCGGGCGCTGCACCTCGGCGCCCGTGCCCGTGGCGATGGCCATGGGCACGAAGCCCAGCGACGCGACCAGCGCGGTCATGAGCACCGGGCGCAGCCGCGTGAGCGCGCCTTCGCGAATCGCCTCGTCCAGCGGCAGGCCGCCTTCGCGCAGGTTGCGGATGAACGAGATCATCACCAGCCCGTTGAGCACCGCCACGCCCGACAGCGCGATGAAGCCCACGGCCGCCGAGATCGACAGCGGAATGCCGCGCAGCCACAGCGCGACGATGCCGCCCGTGAGCGCGAACGGAATGCCGGTGAACACGAGCAGGCCGTCCTTCAGGTTGCCGAACATCGCGAACAGCAGCGTGAACACCAGCAGCAGCGACACGGGCACCACCACCTGCAGGCGCTGCGTGGCCGAGGCCAGGTTCTCGTACTGGCCGCCCCACACGGTCCAGTAGCCGGGCGGAATCCTCACGTTGCGCATGGCCTCCTCGGCCTCGGCCACGAAGGAGCCGAGGTCGCGCCCGCGCACGTTGGCACTGACCACGATGCGGCGCTTGCCGTCTTCGCGGCTGACCTGGTTGGGGCCGGGCGCGAGATCGAGCGTGGCCACTTCGCCCAGCGGGATGAAGCTGGTGCGCAGGCCCTCGCCGCCCGCCCCCTTGGGCAGCGCGATCGGCAGCCGGCGAATCGCCTCCAGGTCGGTGCGCAGGGTCTCGGGCAGTCGCACGAGGATGTCGAAGCGGCGGTCGCCGTCGAACAGCGTGCCGGCCTCGCGCCCGCCCACGGCGGTGGAGATGGCGTCCTGCACGTCGCCCACGTTGAGGCCGTAGCGTGCGGTCTTCTCGCGATCGATGTTCACGGTGAGCATCGGCAGGCCGGTGGTCTGCTCCACCTTCACCTCGGCGGCGCCGGGCACCTTGCCCAGCGCAGTCGACACCTGGGCTGCGGTCTGGTTGAGCACGTCCATGTCGTCGCCGAAGATCTTCACGGCCACGTCGCTGCGCACGCCCGAGATCAGCTCGTTGAAGCGCAGTTGGATGGGCTGCGAGAACTCGTAGTTGTTGCCCGGCAGCTTCTCGACCTCTTCCTGCACGGCGGCCAGCAGCTCGTCGCGGGTGCGTCTGGGCTTGGGCCACTCGCTCTCGGGCTTGAGCATGATGTAGCCGTCGGAGATGTTCGGCGGCATCGGGTCGGACGCGATCTCGGCCGTGCCGGTGCGCGCGAACACGCGCTCGATCTCGGGGAATTTCTCCTTCAGCGTGCGCTCGAGCTGCTTTTGCATCTCGACCGACTGCGTGAGGCTGGTGCCCGGAATGCGCAGCGCCTGGATCGCGAAGTCGCCCTCGCTCAAACTCGGCACGAACTCGGTGCCCAGGCGCGTGGCCAGCAGGCCCGACAGCACCACGGCCACGGCGGCCACGGTGATGACCAGCGGCTTGGCCGTCATCACGCGCGCCAGCAGCGGCTCGTAGCCGCGCTTGGCCCACAGCATGAGGCGGTTCTCCTTCTCGCTGACCTTGTTGCCGATGAACAGTGCCACAGCGGCCGGGATGAAGGTGATCGAGAGGATCATCGCGCCCAGCAGCGCAATCACCACGGTGAAGGCCATCGGGTGGAACAGCTTGCCCTCGACGCCGGTGAGCGCAAAGATCGGCAGGTACACGATCATGATGATGAGCTGGCCGAACAGCAGCGGCCGACGCGCCTCCTGCGAGGCCGCGAACACTTCGTGGAAACGCTCGCTGCGCGTGAGCGGCCTGCCATGCTTGGCCTGCGCATGCGCCAGGCGCCGCACGCAGTTCTCCACGATCACCACGGCGCCGTCGATGATGATGCCGAAGTCGAGCGCGCCCAGGCTCATGAGGTTGGCGCTGACCTTCTGGTTCACCATGCCGGTGAAGGTGAAGAGCATCGACAGCGGAATCACCGTCGCGGTGATGATGGCCGCGCGGATGTTGCCCAGGAACAGGAACAGGATCGCCACCACCAGCACCGCGCCCTCGAAGAGGTTCTTCTTCACGGTGGCGATGGCCTTGTCGACCAGCACCGTGCGGTCATACACCGTCACGGCCTTCACGCCCGCGGGCAGCGTGCGGTTGATCTCCTGCATCTTCTTGTCGACCGCCTGCGAGACGGTGCGGCTGTTCTCGCCGATCAGCATGAACACCGTGCCCAACACGACCTCGCGGCCGTTGTCGGTGGCCGCGCCGGTGCGCAGCTCCTGGCCGATGCCGACCTCGGCCACGTCGGACACGCGCAGCGGAATGCCGCCGGCGTTGCCCAGGATCACGTTGCCGATGTCCTGCACCGACTTCACCTGCCCGGGCGCGCGAATGAGGTATTGCTCGCCGCGCTTCTCGATGTAGCCCGCGCCCACGTTGGCGTTGTTGCGCTCCAGCGCGGTGACCAGGTCGGTCATCGTGAGGCCATGCGCCAGCAGCTTCGCGGGGTCGGGTGCGATCTGGAACTCCTTGGCGTAGCCGCCGATGGAGTTGATCTCGGTCACGCCCGGCACGTTGCGCAGCTGCGGCTTGATGATCCAGTCCTGAATTTCTCGCAGGTCCGTCGGCGTGTAGGGCTTGCCGTCGGCCTTCTTCGCGCCCTCTTCGGTCTCGACGGTCCACAGGTAGATTTCGCCGAGGCCGGTGGAGATGGGCCCGATCACCGGCGACACGCCGGCCGGCATGCTCTCGCGCGCCGACTGGATGCGCTCGTTGACGAGCTGGCGCGCAAAGTAGATGTCGGTGCCATCCTTGAAGATCACCGTCACCTGCGACAGGCCGTAGCGCGACAGCGAGCGGGTCTGCTGCAGGCCCGGCAGGCCGGCCATCACGGTCTCGATGGGATAGGTCACGCGCTGCTCGGCTTCGAGCGGCGAGTAGCCGGGCGCGGCGGTGTTGATCTGCACCTGCACGTTGGTGATGTCGGGCACGGCGTCGATCGGCAGCTTCTGGTAGCTGAAGATGCCGAGCGCCGCCATGCCGAGCACGGCCAGCAGGATGAGCCAGCGCTGCTCGATGGAGAAGCGGATGATGCGTTCGAACATGGGGCGGCGTCCTCAGTGGGTGTGCGTCGCGGAGCTCTTGCCCTGCTGCGACTTCACGACGAAGCTGCCGCTGGCCGCATAGGCCGCGCCGGGCTTCAGGCCGCCCGTGATCTCGATGCGCTGGCCGTCGCTGCGGCCGGTCTTCACGTGCTGCGGCAGGAAGCCGCCGGGCACGCGCAGGAACACGGTGGGTTGCTCGTCCACCGTCTGCACGGCCTCGGCCGACACGGTGACGGGCGCATCGGCCTCCGACGCCACCAGCTCCACGTTCACGAAGAGGCCCGGGCGCCAGGTGCGCTGCGGGTTGGTGAGCGTGACGCGCGCGGTCGCGGTGCGTGTCTGCGCGCCGATGAGCGAGCCCACGTACGACACCGTGCCGCGCGCGGCCTGGTCGAAGGCGCCCGCGCGGATGGTGACGGGCTCGCCGATGCGCACCAGATTCAGGTTGCTGGCCGGCACGCTGATCTCGGCCCACACGGTCGAGAGGTCGGAAATGGTGAACACGTTGACCGCCTCGCCCACGGATTCGCCGAGCGAGATGTGCTTCTCGACCACCATGCCGTCGAAAGGCGCACGCAGCTCGTAGCGGCCCAGCGCCGACGAACCCGGCGCGGCGCCCAGTGCGAGCAGCTTCTGGTTGGCGTTGGCCACCGCGATCTGCGCCTCCTGCATGACCTGCTCGGCTTGCAGGTAGTCCTGTTGCGGCGAGATCTTTTCCTGCCACAGCTTCTTCTCGCGCTCATAGGTGGTACGCGCCAGCGTCAGCCGACGCTGCGCCGACTGCAGCTCGCTGCGCTGCTCCGAGAGCGCGGGGCTGGAGATCACGGCCAGCACCTGGCCGCGCTTGACCTCCTGGCCCAGGTTGGCCGACACGCTGTCGACCACGCCCGCCACGCGCGGCACCACGTGGGCCGTGCGGTCTTCGTTGAACTTGATTTCGCCGGGCAACTGCAGCGCGGTCTTGATGCGCGCCGGGCCGACGCTTTCGATGGCGATGGCGGCGGCCTTGACCTGCTCGTCGGTGAAGGGGATCTTTTCTTCGTCTTCCTTGTGGGCGTTGGCGGCGGCTTTCTGCGGCTCTGCCGATGCGGGCGTTTCCTTGCCGGGCTCCTTGCCCGCGTCCTTGCCTTCTTCCGCGTGGTGTTCCTTGTCGCCATGGCCTTCGTCGTGCGAATGGCCGTGGTCGTCTTCCTTGCCGTTGGCGTGGCCCTTGTCTTCCTCGTGGTGCTCGCCGTCGACATGGCCGGCGGGCTCCGAGTGGCCGCCCGCCTCGGGCCTGGACGGCGCGGTGCGCAGGATGAGCGCGCCGGCAATGAGGCCGGCGAGCAGGACGGCAGCAATGGCGATCCACTGCTTGCGGCTGGAGGATGTGCGGTTGTGTTCTGTGGTCATGGTCGGATTCGGTTCAGGTTGAGGCGTCAGCGCACCTTCGCGGCGGTGTCGTCGCCCTCGACGCCCAGCAGGCGGTCGAGTTCGCCGGCGGCGCGGTGCGCCTCGGCCAGCGCGACGAGGTACTGGTTGCGCACCTGGAACAGCGTGCGTTGCGCGTCGAGCGCTTCCAGGAAGCTGAACTTGCCCAGCTCGAAGCCCTTGGTGGCCGCGCGGTAGGCCTCTTCGGCGCCGGGCAGTGCGTCGCGCTGCAGCGTCTGCGCCGTGGCGCGCGCGGAGCGCAGGCGCTCGGTGGCCTGCGCCACGTCGGCGCCCAGTTGCAACTCGGCGGCGGCGAGGTCGTCGCGCGCCTTGTCTTCGCGGCTCAAGGCCTCGGTGAGGTTGCCGCGGTTGGTGTCGAAGATCGGCAGCGGCACCGACAGGCCCACCACCACCTGGTTGCGCCGGCTGCTGCTCACGGCCTCGCCGGCTTCGCCCTCGGACGCCGGCACGCGCTTGACGCCCAGCGACACCGTGATGTCGGGCACGCGCTTGGCCCGCTCCAGCGCCGACAGCGCGCCGCGGCGCTCGACCTCGAGTCGCGCCTGGCGCAGCACCGGCGCATCGGGCAGGCGGCGCGCCACGTCGGAGGCCGGCGCCTGCGCCGGCAACTGGTCGACCGCGCCATCCACCTGCGTGAAGCGCGGCGCCGGATTGCCCCACAGCGCGGCCAGCAGCTGGCGCGACGCGCGCAGCGTGCCTTCAGCCTGCAGCAGTTCGACGCGGATGCCGGCCTCGGCCACGCGCGCCTTGGTCTCCTCCAGCGGCGACACCTTGCCGGCCGCCACGCGGTTGGCCGCGGCGCGGGTGGCGATCTGCGCGAGCCCCACCGCGTCTTGCGCGAGGCGCAGGCGCTCCTGCGCGGTCAGCAGGTCGAAGAAGGCGGTGACGGCCGCGGCGCGCAGTGCGGCACGCCGCGCCGACAGCGCCGACGCCGCCTGGTCGCGCGCACGCTCGGCCGCTGTGACACGCGCGGCGCGCTTGCCACCCAGTTCGATGGGCTGGCTCAGCTGCAGCGTGGTCGTGCGGTTGTTGCGGCGCAGGTCTTCCAGCTGTGTGTCCAGCGTGGGGTTGGGCCAGGCACCGGCCTGCACCACGGCACCGTCGGCGGCGGCTTGCTCATGCCGCGCAGCCGACAGGCCCGGGTTGGCCTGCAGCGCCAGCGCCACGGCGGCACGCAGGGTCAGCGGGCCTTCAGGCTCCAGCGTGCGGGCGGGTGCCGACAAGGACGACGAAGGACCGGCCGCGTGCTGCGAGGTCTGTTGTGAAAAGGCCGGGGGTACCGCCAAGGCCAACACGGCCAGCGGCACGAAAAGCGTGCGCATCGAATTCTCCTGGGTTGCAAAACAACGGGCGGACGAATTCGGCGAGAAGCGCTCAGCTGATGGTGGAAATCAGAAAAGAGAAAAGGTGCGGTGCTCTCGCCGAATCAGGCGGCGAGCAACCAGTCGGGGCGCACCGGCACTTCGGCGATGTGCGAGGCGAAGCGGTCGGTGGAAGCGGTGCGCAGCGCCTGCGAGGCAACAGGCGCTTCGGCCGGCAGCGCGGCGGCGGTGTCCACATGCTGGGACTGCCCGAAGTGGGCAACGATGCAATAGCCGACCGCTGCGTTGGGCTGGCGGGTGCTGTCTTTCCTGGCGCCGTCGCCCGCATGGGTGCGGTCGGTGCCGCGCGGCTCGTCCTCGTGGTGGCCCCAGTGGCCGGCGCCCTTGTCGCTCTCGTGCAGGCAATAGGCTGCCGATGCCGCCCAGCTGTACTGGAAAGGCACGAGAAACAGCAGGAAAATCAGAAGCCAGCGGCGCATGGTTGACAAAAGTATATCGACGGCGCGTGATGCGCCGAGCGGCAAAAGCCCTGCGAACCGAGGGCCCGGCGCACTGTACGACGCTGTATCGGCGCTTTGTCTTTCAATAGGATTACTAAATCGTAACCAGCCTCCCGAAAGGCATTGGGTACGATCCGTACCATGCGAATTCTTGTCATTGAAGACGAACCCAAACTGGGTGACTACCTGAAAAAAGGGCTGGAGGAAAACGGCTACGTGGTCGACATTGCCCGCGACGGCATCGAAGGCCGCTACCTCGCCACCGAAGGCGAGTACGCGCTGGTGCTGCTCGATGTGATGCTGCCCGGCATCGACGGCTTTGCCGTGCTGCAGGCCATTCGCCGCACGAAGAACGTGCCCGTGCTGGTGCTCACCGCGCGCGACAAGGTCGAAGACCGCGTGCAGGGCCTGCAGCAAGGCGCCGACGACTACCTGGTGAAGCCCTTCTCCTTCTCGGAGCTGCTGGCGCGCGTGCAGGCGCTGCTGCGGCGCGGCAAGACGCAGGAGCCCACGGTGCTGCGGCTGGCCGACCTGGAGCTCGACCTCGTGAGCCGCAAGTGCGTGCGCAACCGCACGCGGCTGGACCTCACGGCCAAGGAGTTCACGCTGCTCGTGGTGCTGCTGCGCCGGCGCGGGCAGATCCTGTCGCGCTCCACGCTCGCCGAGCAGGTGTGGGACATGAACTTCGACAGCGACACCAACGTGGTCGAAGTGGCCATCCGCCGCCTGCGCAGCAAGATCGACGACCCCTTCGACGTGAAGCTGCTTCATACCGTTCGCGGCATGGGATACGTGCTCGAAGACCGCTCCTGGGTATGAGTACACCCCCAGGCTTGCCCACTTCGTGTGGCCGCCAACCCCCTTGCAGGGGGCCATACCAGCGGCCCGGCAAAGCCGGTTCCGCGGTATGTCGCGAATGAAGAAAAAACCACATTCAATACAGAGCCGGCTCTCGTTCTGGTTCGCCGCGCAGACGCTGTTCGGCCTGAGCATCATCTGCCTGGCGATCTATTTCGTCACGGCCTGGAGCTTCGGTGCCAAGCAGCGCGACGCGCTCGACCAGAAGACGGTGCTCGTCGAGCACCTGCTCAAGGAGGCCGAGAAAGGCGGCGACCTGGTCTTCCTGCGGCACAAGCTCGACGACTTCTTCTCGATGCAGGACGACGTGACGCTGTCGATCGCCCACGCCGGCAAGCCGCTCTTCGAATCTTCGCCCCCGCCGCAGGGCCGCTGGTTGCACCGAGCCATCGTGGTGCCCTGGCAGAACGGCAGCATCCACACCGACCTGTCGGTGCGGGTCGGCGTGAACATTGCGCAGGACACGCGCCTGCTCGAACGGCTGGCATGGACGCTGCTCGGCGCGGTGGTGCTCGGCACGGCGCTGGTGTCGCTCACCGGCATGTGGCTGGTGCGGCGCGGCCTGCGGCCGCTGAAGGCGCTGGCCGAACGCACGGCGGCCATCACGCCCGACCGCATCCACCAGCCCATCGACGCCGATGCCTTCGCGCAGGAGCTGCGGCCCTGGATCACGCAGTTCAATGCGCTGCTGATGCGGGTGCAGCGCGCCTACGTGCAGCTGGAGTCGTTCAACGCCGACGTGGCGCATGAGCTGCGCACGCCGCTGGCCAATCTGCTGGGCTCCACCGAAGTGGCGCTCACGCGCCCGCGCAGCAACGAAGAACTGCAAGGCGTGCTGGCCTCCAACCTTGAAGAGATCGGCCGGCTCTCGGGCATCGTGACCGACATGCTGTTTCTCTCCAATGCCGACCGCGGCACGTCGGCGCGCTCGAAGGCGCTCGTGAATCTGGCGGACCAGGCGCGCGACGTGATCGACTTCTACGACGCCATGCTCGACGAGGCCGGCCTGCGCGCCGAAATGCATGGCGAGGGCGTCGCCGAGGCGGATGCGGGGCTGATCCGCCGCGCCCTGTTCAACCTGCTGGGCAATGCGATCCGCTTTGCCGAGCCGGCCTCGACAGTGCGCATCGAGATCGGGGCGGCCATTGACGGAAATCACAGCACGGTCACCGTGATCAACCGCGGCGCGCCGATCGACCCCGAGGCGCTGCCGCGCCTGTTCGAGCGCTTCTACCGCGCGGCACAGGCGCGTGACGGCTCCACGCGCCACCACGGGCTGGGCCTGTCGATCGTCGAGGCGATCGCGCGCATGCACGGCGGCGAGGTGTTCGCGTCGAGCCAGGACGGCGAGACGCGCATCGGCTTCAGCGTGCGCCGCAACGGCTGAGAACGCCGACGTGCGAGCTCAGGACTCGGCGTGCGCCGTCTCGGCCACCCGGGTCTTGCGGCCGATGCACAGCGTCATCAGCGGCCCGGTCATCGCGGTGGTGGCGAGCGCCATCACCAGCAGCATGGTGAACAGCTCGGGGCCGATCAGGCCGACGTCCAGGCCGATCTTCATGACGATGAGTTCCATGAGCCCGCGCGCGTTCATGAGCGAGCCGGTGGCCAGGCTGTCGCGCCAGCTGTAGCCCGCGATGCGCGCGCCCGCCGCGCCGCCCGCGATCTTGCCCACGGTGGCCACGCCCACGATCAGCAGCATCGCGCCCAGGCTCGCGCCCGAGAACGCATTGGCCGTGGTGCCCAGGCCCGCGAGCGCGAAGAACAACGGCATCAGCACGACGATCGAAATAGGCTCGATGCGCTCGCTCAGCGAGCGCAGCAGGCGGTCGTCGCGCGGCAGGCAGGCGCCGAACAAGAAGGCACCAAACACGGCGTGCAGGTGCAGCCATTCGGTCAGCAGCGCCGTGACCAGCAGGCCGATCATCAGCGCGGCCATCAGCGTGGTCGACGGCTCGCCGTCGGGTGCCTTCACGCGCAGCAGCCATGCAAAGGCCGGCTTCAGCCCGAGGAACAGCACCGTAAGCATCACCACCACGCCGACCGTGATCTTGATCAGGCCCGCGTAGCCGTCGCTGGAGCCCACCAGCGCGACCACGAAAGCCAGCAGGATCCACGCGAACACGTCGACCACCGCCGCCGCGCTCAGCGAGAGCTGGCCGAAGGGCGTGCGCGTCATGCCCCGGTCTTTCAGGATGCGCGCCATTACCGGGAAGGCCGTGATCGACAGCGCCGCCGCCATGAACAGCGCGAAGGGCCAGAAGCCCACGCCGGCCGGTGCGAGCGTGGGGTGCAGCGCCGGCGAGATCGCCAGGCCCAACACCAGCGGCACCAGCACGCTGAGCACGCCCACCGCGCCGGCCGCCTGCAGCTGCGCGCGCATGTTGCGCGTGGCCCGCAGTTCCAGTCCGACGACGAACATGAACAGCACCAGCCCCACGGTCGCCAGCGACGACAGCCCCTGCAGCGACTCCTTGGCGAACAGCTGCGCGTGCAGCGACGGAAAGAGCGTGCCCATGACCGCCGGCCCGAGCATCAGCCCCGCCGCCATCTCGCCCACCACGCTGGGCTGCCCCACATGGCGCAGCACCCAGCCGCACAGGCGCGCGGTGGTGAGGATGACGACGAGTTGCAGCAGGAGCGTGGTGACGGACATGGGCGCGGTCGCGGTGAAGGGTCGGAATGACGGCCGATGTTAGTGCCATCGCCGCCGGCTTCGCGCGGGCCCTTGCGCCCCGCCAGAACTCACTCTTTGGGCATCCGCATCAACCGCAACCCGTTCGCCACCACCAGCAGGCTTGCCCCCATGTCCGCGAACACCGCCATCCACATGGTCGCGCTGCCGAACACCGCGAGCACGAAGAACACGCCCTTGATGCCGAGCGCGAGGGTGATGTTCTGCCACAGCACCGCGTGCGCGCGGCGCGACAGGCGGATGGTCTCGGGGATGCGGCGCAGGTCGTCATTCATGATGACCACGTCGGCCGCTTCCATCGCGGTGTCGGTGCCGGCGCCGCCCATGGCGAAGCCGATGTCGGCCTTGGCGAGCGCGGGGGCGTCGTTGATGCCGTCGCCGGTCATCGCAACGGCGCCGTAGCGCTGCTGCATCGCCTGGATGGCGCCCAGCTTTTCTTCGGGCAGCAGGTTGCCGCGGACGTCGTCGATGCCGGCATGCGCGCCGATGGTCTTCGCGGTGGCGGTGTTGTCGCCGGTGAGCATGACGGGCGTCACGCCCAGTGCGCGCAGTTCGGCGACGGCGGCCTGCGACGAGGGCTTGATGGTGTCGGCCACCGCGAACAGCGCGAGCACCGACTTTTCCGATGCGAGCAATGTCACGGTGCGGCCGGCCTCTTCGTGCCGCTTGAGTTCGGCTTCGAGCGCCGGCGAGCACAGGCCGCGCTCTTCGATCAGCCGGTGGTTGCCGAGCACGTAGTTCTGACCCGCGTGCGTGGCCCGCACGCCGCGCCCAGGCAGCGCGGTGAAGTCGTCGACCTCTTCGGCCGACCCACCCAGGCCTTGGGCAATGGCCTTCGACACCGGGTGGTCGGATCGGCCCGCGATGTTGGCGGCCAGGGCGTACACCGCGCCTTCATCGCCACCGGCCTTGTCGATCAGCACCGACTCCACCAGCTTGGGCTTGCCTTCGGTGATGGTGCCGGTCTTGTCGAGCGCCACGGCCTTGAGCTTGCGCGCTTCCTCCAGGTAGGTGCCACCCTTGATGAGAATGCCGCGACGCGCGGCGGAGGCCAGCGCGCTCACGACCGTCACGGGCGTGGAGATGACCAGCGCGCACGGGCACGCAATGACCAGCAGCACCAGTGCCTTGTAGATGGCTTGCATCCAGGTCCAGTCCATGAGCCACGGCGTGAGCGCCGCGACGGCCAGTGCCAGCACGAAGACGGTGGGCGTGTAGATGGCAGCGAACCTGTCGACGAAGCGCTGCGTGGGCGCGCGCGAACCCTGCGCCTCTTCCACCGCGTGGATGATGCGCGCGAGCGTGGTGTTGGCCGCCACGGCGGTCACGCGGAACACCAGCGCACCGGTCTGGTTGATGGTGCCGGCGAACACCGCATCGCCCGCGACCTTGTCCACTGGAATGCTCTCGCCCGTGACCGGGGCCTGGTCGATGGCGCTGGTGCCTTCGAGCACCACGCCGTCCAGCGGCACCCGCTCGCCGGGTCGGATGCGCGCGACGGCATCGAGCGCCACCGCGTCGGCCCGCACGGTCTGCCAGCTGCCGTCGGGCTGCCGCACCTGCGCCTGTTCGGGCGCGAGCGCGAGCAGGCTCTGGATGGCGTTGCGCGCGCGGTCGACGGCGCGGGCCTCGATGAGTTCGGCAATCGCGTACAGCGCCATCACCATCGCGGCCTCGGGCCACTGGCCGATGATGAAGGCGCCGGTGACGGCGACGGCCATCAGCGCGTTGATGTTCAGGCGCCCGCGCACCAGCGCGGCAAAGCCCTTCTTGTAGGTGTCCAGGCCGGCCAGCGCGATGGCCGCGAGCGCAAGGCCCATCTCGGCGGCCATGGAGCCCACGCCGTCGAGCGCCATGAAGGACACGGTCTCGGCCGCGATGGCCAGCACCAGCGCGGCGACGAGGCGCGCCAGGCCGGTCGACATGCCGGCAAAGCGCGCAGGCTCCACTTTCTGCGCGCCCGATGCCGCCACCGGCTCGGGCTTGAAGCCGGCCTGGCGGATGGCGTCGAGCGCGGCGGGCAATGCGCCGTCTTCGGTGGTGAGGGCCAGCGTGCGTTCGCTCAGGCGAAAGCGCAGGGCCTTCACGCCCGCGACGGGCTCGAGGGCGCGGCGGATTTCGGACTCTTCCACTGCGCAGTCCATGGTGGGAATGCGAAACAGGACCGCGCCCTTCGGCAGGTCGGCGGGTTCGGTCGACGCCGGCGCACTGCCGCACACGGGGCTGCCGCAGCAGGCCGTTTCCGCGGGTGCAGGGGCGTGATCGTGCGCATGGTCGTGCCCATGATGGTCACGTGGAACCGGCGTTTTCAGGGTGTTCTGATTCGTCATGCGTTCATTGGAAACCCTGAAGCAGGTGTAGAGTCAACCGTTGATTGCCACTTCCTTGAGATGCCGCATCATGAAAATCGGTGAACTGGCCAAGGCCACGAACACGCCGGTCGAAACCATCCGGTACTACGAGCGCGAGCAGCTGCTGCCCGCGCCCGCGCGCACCGACGGCAACTACCGCATCTATGACGACGAGCACACGCAGCGGCTGGGCTTCATCCGCCGCTGCCGCTCGCTGGACATGACGCTCGACGAGATTCGCAGCCTGCTGAAATTCCGCGATGCGCCGCAGGACGACTGCGGCGAAGTGAACCAGCTGCTGGACGACCACATCGGCCACGTGGCCTCGCGCATCGCCGAGCTGAAGACGCTCGAAAAGCAATTGAAGGCGTTGCGCCTGCAGTGCGGCGGTCCCGAATCGGCGAGCGCCTGCGGCA
Source organism: Variovorax sp. Root473 (assembly GCF_001426505.1). Taxonomy (GTDB): domain Bacteria; phylum Pseudomonadota; class Gammaproteobacteria; order Burkholderiales; family Burkholderiaceae_C; genus Variovorax. The sequence goes on along the minus strand of NZ_LMEV01000017.1, from coordinate 620,856 downwards.
TCCTGCAGGAACTCGACACCGCCGCGCTCACGCCCGAGCCATTCGGCCAGCACGCCGGCCATGTGCACGGCACGTTGCATGGCGGCTCTGCCAAGCGCTCCTGAAGGCGGGGTTCGCCCCATCACAAGCGACCATATGAAACGCATATAATCCATATACATTTCATATAGAAAATTCGCTTATGGGCATCGTCAAGATTTCGGACCTGATGCACGAGAACCTGCGCGTGGCGGGCAACGCCCTCAGCCGATCGATCAATGCACAGGCAGAGCACTGGATGCGCGTCGGCATGCTGACCGAGATGCACCCCGACCTGGACTACCGCGAGGTCTGCCAGTTGCTGATCCAGGCCGAACTCTCGGGTGGCCTGGACATTGCCGCGACGGCTGCCTCCGCACCCCTTGCCAGGCCGCGCGTGCCTGCAAACGGCAAGCACTGACGATGGCACACGACGTTCCCCTTCGTTCCGCCGAAGAACTCGCGATGGCGCGGCGGGCCGCGCAACTGGCCGCGCAGGTCCTGGCCATGATCGAGCCCCACGTCGTGCCCGGCGTGAGCACCGACGCGCTCGACCGCCTCTGCCACGAACACATCGTGAAGGTGCAGGGCGCCGTTCCCGCCAACGTGGGCTACCTCGGTTATCCAAAAACCATCCTCACCTCGGTCAACCAGGTGGTGTGCCACGGCATCCCCTCGCCCGACAAGATCCTGAAGAAGGGCGACATCGTCAACATCGATGTGGCCGTCAACAAGGACGGCTGGTTTGGCGACACCAGCCGCATGTTCTTCGTCGGCGAACCCGGCGTGCTGGCCCGTCGCCTCGTCGAGACGACGTACGAAGCCATGTGCGCCGGCATCCGGCAGGTGAAGCCCGGCGCAACGCTGGGCGATGTGGGCCATGCCATCCAGTCCGTGGCCCAGGGCGAGCATTTCAGCGTGGTGCGCGAGTACTGCGGACACGGCATCGGCCGCATCTACCACGACGAACCGCAGGTGCTGCACTTCGGGCGGCGCGCAGCGGGCCTCGTGCTGGAGCCGGGCATGGTCTTCACCATCGAGCCGATGCTCAACGCGGGCCGCGCCGAAACGAAGCAACTGGCCGACGGGTGGACGGTCGTGACCAAGGACCGCTCGCTGTCGGCGCAGTGGGAGCACATGGTGGCGGTGACGGCCGATGGGTACGAGGTGCTGACGGCCTGGCCGGACGGCACGGGCGCTTACGCGCCGATCTGACACGGCAATCAGCCGCCTTCCAGCTGCGCCTCGATGGCGAAGGCGTGCATCCCGGTCCTCTGCGGGTCAGGCCTTTGTGAGCCGCCGCCGCGCCTTGACCGCCGAGGCCAGCCCCTGGAGCACCGGCACGGTCTGCGCAAAGCCGATGCACGCATCGGTGATCGACACGCCGTGCTTCAGCGGCACGCCGGGCTTCAAATCCTGCCGGCCTTCTTCGAGGTGGCTCTCGATCATGATCCCCGTGATGCGCCGCTCGCCGGCCGCAATCTGCGTGGCCACGTCTTCGGCGACCACGATCTGCCGCTGGTGCTGCTTGCTGCTGTTGCCGTGCGAGACATCGATCATCACTTGCGGGCGCAGACCGTTGGCCAGCAGCGCCTCGCAGCTGGAGGCGACATCCGCGGCCGAATAGTTGGGCGCCTTGCCGCCGCGCAGGATGACGTGGCAGTCGTCATTGCCGCGCGTCTCGAAGATCGCCGCCATGCCCATCTTGGTCATGCCCATGAAGGCATGCGGTGCGCGGGCCGCGAGGATGGCGTCGGCCGCCACCTTCACGCTGCCATCGGTGCCGTTCTTGAAACCGACCGGGCAGCTCAGGCCCGAGGCAAGTTGCCGGTGGCTCTGGCTCTCGGTGGTGCGCGCGCCGATGGCGCCCCAGGCGATCAGGTCCGCAATGAACTGCGGGCTCAGCAGGTCGAGAAACTCGGTGCCGGTCGGCAGGCCCAGCGTGGTCAGCTCCAGCAGCAAGCGCCGCGCGCGCTCCAGGCCTTCGTTGATGGCAAAGCTGCCGTCCAGGTGCGGGTCGTTGATGTAGCCCTTCCAGCCGACGGTGGTACGCGGCTTCTCGAAGTAGGCGCGCATCACGATGACGAGGTCGTCCTGCAGCGAATCGGCGACCTTCTTCAGGCGCTGTGCGTAGTCGATGGCCTGGTCGTGGTCATGGATGGAGCACGGGCCGACCACGACGATCAGCCGGTCGTCGCGGCCATGCAGCACGTCGGCAATGGCGGCGCGGCTGCCTTCGACGAGTGCGAGCGTGTTGTCGCGCACGGGCACGCGCTCCTGCAGCAGCGCGGGGGTCATGAGCGGGCGAACGGCGCCGATGCGCACGTCGTCGATGCGCGTGGTGTCGAGCGTGCTGTCGCGGGAGCCGACTTCGGCGTCGTGCAGGGGGTCGTCGAGGCGGGGCATGGTCGTGGGTCTGTTTCGAAGAAGATTTCCTCGATTGTCCCCTCCAGGCCGACCACGGCCGGCGGCGCCCTCTTCTGCCGGCCTGCTTACTTGCCGATGAGCTGCGAGAGCTTCTCGGCCTCGAAGCTCTCGCCGCGCGCCGCGTCGCCCGGCACGCAATCCTTCGTGCCCGGCTGCGCCGACAGCTTCTCGATGGCCTGCCACAAGAGCGCGATCTGGTGCTCCTGGCTCGATGCGTTGTCGATCAGCCCGCGCATGGCCTGGCTCAGCGGGTCGTCGTCCTGCGTGATGCCGTAGGCCGTGAACTTCTGCGGCGCGGACACGTCGGCGCTCTCGCCCTCTTTCGAGGGGATGATGCGCGCGGGAATGCCCACCGCCGTGGCGCCGGCCGGTACCGGCTTGATGACCACCGCGTTGGAGCCGATCTTGGCGCCGTCACCCACGACGAAGCCGCCCAGCACCTTGGCGCCCGCGCTCACCACCACGTTCTTGCCCAGCGTCGGATGGCGCTTGGTGCCCTTGTAGAGCGAGGTGCCGCCCAAGGTCACGCCCTGGTAGATGGTGCAGCCGTCGCCGATCTCGGCGGTTTCGCCGACCACCACGCCCATGGCGTGGTCGAAGAACACGCGCTCGCCGATCTTGGCGGCCGGATGGATCTCGATGCCCGTGAGCCCACGCGCGCAGTGCGCGATGAAGCGGGCCGGCCACTTGAAACCGTGGGTCCAACAGGCATGCGCCCAGCGGTGCAGCACGACCGCATGGAAGCCAGGGTAGACCGTGACCACTTCCCAGGCGCTGCGGGCGGCCGGGTCGCGTTCGAGGATGCACCGGATGTCGGCGCGCAGGCGAGAGAACATCGCTGCCTTTGTTGTCGTTATATCGATAGGGGCCGGGCAGTCTAAAGCCGGGCGTCTTCGCTTACGCGCGATGGGGTTTTGTTGCAGTTCAGCTGCCGCGCGGCGGCCGGGTGGCGTCACTCATGGCCTTGGCGATGCCGCGCAGGATATGGATTTCCTCGGGCGTGGGCTGTGCGCGGTTGAACAGCTGCTGCAGTCGCGGCATGAGTTTCTTGGGCGCCGCCGGGTCGAGAAAGCCGATGTCGACCAGCGAGCGTTCCCAGTGGTCGAGCATGCCGGCCACGGCCCGCGCGTCGGCCGCCTCCACCGGCGCGATGGCCTCGCGCACGCCGTAGCCGCCCAGCGCCAGGCGCCATTCGTAGGCCACCACCTGGATGGCCGCGCCCAGGTTGAGCGAGCCGAACTTCGGGTCGGTCGGGATGCTCAGGGCCACGTTGCAGCGGTAGACGTCCTCGTTGCGCATGCCGAAACGCTCCGAGCCGAACAGGAAGGCCACGTGCTGGTCGCCCTGCGTGGCCAGCGGCTCCAGGTGCTCGCGCGGCGTGCGCGTGGGTGGGCCGAAGTCGCGCGGGATCATGGCCGTGGCGCACAGGTGGGTCACGCCGTCGAGGGCTTCATCGAGCGTCTCGACGATGCGGGCGTTGTTCAGCACGTCCAGGGCGCCGCTGGCGCGCTGGATGGTTTCCTCGCGCCGCAGCACGTTGGCCCAGCGGGGCGTCACCAGCACCAGGTCGTCGAAACCCATGGTTTTCATGGCGCGGGCGGCGGCGCCCACATTGCCGGCGTGGCTGGTCTGGATGAGGATGAAACGGGTACGCATGACGGGTGGGGAAGACACAAACGGGCTGAGCCGGTAAAATGCCCGATTCTCGCCGCCCGCATCGCCGGACCGCAGGGTCACCTCCAGAGGGGCCTACCTCACCGTTCTTCTCACAATCCAGAATGTCGTCCCCCAACCTGCATCCCATGCTCAATGTGGCCGTCAAGGCCGCACGCGCCGCCGGCGCCATCATCAATCGCGCCGCCCTCGACGTCGAGGCCGTGCGTATCTCCCAGAAGCAGGTCAACGACTTCGTCACCGAAGTCGATCACGCCAGCGAGAAGGTCATCATCGAGACCTTGCTGGGCGCCTACCCGGGGCACGGCATCCTGGCCGAAGAATCGGGCACCGAATACGGTGCCAAAGACTCCGAATTCGTCTGGATCATCGATCCGCTCGACGGCACCACCAACTTCATCCACGGCTTCCCGGTCTACTGCGTGTCGATCGCGCTGTCGGTGCGCGGCAAGATCGAGCAGGCGGTCGTTTTCGACCCGTCGCGCAACGACCTGTTCACGGCCACCAAGGGCCGCGGCGCCTACATGAACGAGCGCCGCATCCGCGTGTCCAAGCGCGTGAAGCTCAGCGAGTGCCTCATTTCCACCGGCTTCCCGTTCCGCACGGGCGACAACTTCAAGCAGTACCTGGCCATCATGGCGGACATGATGCCCCGCATGGCCGGCCTGCGCCGACCCGGCGCGGCCGCGCTCGACCTGGCCTACGTGGCCGCCGGCTTCACCGACGGCTTCTTCGAAACCGGCCTGAACCCCTGGGACGTGGCGGCCGGCTCGCTGCTGGTGACCGAGGCCGGTGGCCTCATCGGCAACTTCACGGGCGAGCCCGAGTTCCTCGACCAGCGCGAGTGCCTGGCCGGCGCCCCGCGCGTGTACGGCCAGCTGGTGCCGCTGCTCGCCAAGTATTCCAAGTTCGCCAACGTGGACGACAAGCTGCGCGCCAGCGACCGCGTGCGCGCCGTGTCGGCTTCGACCCGCTCGACGCCCGACGACGCCTCGGTCGACCTGTACGCCCGCAGCACCGTGACCGACCAGACGGCGGCCTCGCTCGACGGCAGCGTGCAAGCCCCCGCGGCAGCCCCCGCCGCGCCGGCCGCCCCGCGCAAGCTCACCCGCATCAAGCGCGAGGCGCCCGCCGAGGGCGACGCCTCCGCCAAGTGATGACGGGGCCGGGCGCCGCCGCACGGGTTCGTGCGGCGTTGCGCATTGCGCTGAGCCACTACGTTGCGAGCGGGCTCACCGTCGCACTCGGCCTGCTCGTGATCTCGGGCGGCGTGCACCTGTGGCTGGGCACCCTGGCCGCCTCGGCTGCCGCCACGGGCGTGATCGTCACCGCGCCGCCCGACCTGCCCGGCCCGCGCCGCGGCAAGTTCCTGCAGATGCTGCCGGCGCCGCTCATCGGCCTGCCGCTGTTCTTCGCGGTACAGATGCTGCACGGCGCACCGATCCGACTCGGGCTGCTGCTGGTGCCCGCCACCTTCATGGCCTTCGTGGCCATGGCCTGGGGCAAGCGCGGCATTCCCATCGCCATCGCGGTGATGTTCTCGATGATCTTCTCCATGGCCACGCCAGCCCCCGCCGGGCTGGCCGATGCCATTGCGCGCACACAGGAGTTCGGTCTGGGCGCCGGCCTGTACGTGGTGTGGGCCACGCTGGCCAACCTGCTGCTCAACGGTCGCTTTCGCACCCAGTCGATCGCCGACGTGCTGTTTTCGCTGGCCGCGCTCATGCGCACCGAGGCCAGCCAGTTCACGCCGCAGGACGAAACCCGCGACATCCGCGACACGCCCGCCTCGCTGCTGGGCCAGCTGCTGCGTGAGCAGGCCGCGCTGGCCGACCAGCTGCAGGCCACGCGCGACATCGTGCTCGAGTCGCCCCGCACGCCGCGCCGCCAGCGCCTGGCCGGCATGCTCGTGATCGTGCTCGAGATGCGCGACCAGCTGCTCGCCAGCGAGCTCGACCTCGACGCCCTGCGCGCCCATCCCTCACACGCCCAGGCGCTCGTCAAGATGCGCCGCATCCTCGAAGAGCTGGCCGACGAAACGAGCGGCCTGGCCGATGCGCTGCTCATGCGCCGCCACCCCGCCGCCGTGGCCGACCGGCGGCCGCGTCTGGCCGCGATCCACGTGACGGCGGACGACGAAGACACGCCCGGCCAGATGGGCCCGTCGGCCGCGATGCTCGCGCGCGGGCTGGCCAGCCGCATCGGCCACATCAACGACGAGGTGCTGCGCCTCGCGGCCATGGCGCGCGGCGATGCCGAGCCCAACCTGGCCGTCGTGCGCGCCAACTGGCAGCTTTTCGTGAGCCCGACCGACTGGTCGCTGCGCCCCTTCCTCGCGCTGTGGCGCTGGGACGCGCCGCCGCTGCGCCACGCCATCCGCGCCGCGCTGGCCATTGCGGCCGGCTACGGCATCGCCGTGTCGATGCCCTGGGGGTCGCACGACTACTGGATCTTGCTGACCATCGTGGTGGTGCTGCGCGGCAGCCTCTCGCAGACGCTGGAGCGACGTAATCACCGCGTCGCCGGCACGCTGCTGGGCTGCGTGCTCGCGGTCGGCCTGCTGTCGGCACACCCCTCGGCGCTGATGCTGCTGGTGACCGTGACCATCGCGCAGGCCATTGCCCACAGCTTCGCGGTGCGGCGCTACCTCGTCACCGCCGTGGCCGCCACCGTGCTGGGCCTGCTGCAGGCCCACATGCTGAACTCCGGCACCGCGCCCATCTTCGCGCTGTTCGAGCGCATCGCCGACACGCTGATCGGCGCCGCGCTGGCCTGGGGCTTCTGCTACGTGCTGCCCTCGTGGGAGCGCACGCAGATTCCGGCGCTGGTGGCGCGCGTGCTCACTGCGCAGGCGCGCCACGCGCGGCTCGCGCTCGGCCTGGGCCAGCTGCAGGCCATCCAGAGCAGCCCCGAACTCGAATGGCGCCTCGCGCGCCGCGAGGCCTACGACAGCCTCTCGGCGCTGGTGCAGGCCACGCAACGTTCGCTCTCCGAACCGCGCGCCGTGCAGCCGCCGCTGGAGCCGCTGGAGCATCTGCAGGCCCACAGCTACCAGTTGCTCGCGCAGCTCAGCGCCGTGAAGTCGATGCTCGTTCTGCGCCGCGACCGCCTCACGCCCGGCGACATCGAAGGCCCGCTCGTGCGCACCGCGCAACGCATCGAGGCTGCGCTGGGAACCATTCCGATCGCAGGGCCCTCTCACCCCGAGAGCACGGGTGCCACCACCGTCGGCGGCCCCATTCCATTGCCCGACCCGTTCGACAACGACATCAGCCCCTGGCTGGTGCGCCGGCTCGACCTGGCCACGGCGCTCGCCACGCAGCTGCGCGACGACGCAGCGCGCATTCTTCAACCACTGAACGACCACCACGCAGAAGCAAAGACCACCCCCGCCTGATGACCCAAGAGCTCCTTGCACACCCCTGGTTCGGCACCTGGATTGCCGCCCTCATCGCCGTTCCTCTCGCCCTTCTCGCCCACCGCATCGGTGGCATGGTCCTGCGGCGGATCACCCGCCCGGCCCCCGCCGTGCACGCGATGGTGGTCAACTGCACCGCCCCCGCGCGGCTGGTGCTGCCGCTGGCGGCACTCATGATGGTGTGGCAGGCGGCGCCCGAAGACCTGCGCTATCTCGGCAGCGTGCGGCATCTCACGGGGCTGCTGCTCATCGCGGCCAGCACCTGGTTCGTGCTCAAGGCCATCAGCGGGTTTGCCGACGGCGTGCTCGCGCAGCATCCCTCCGACATCTCCGACAACCTGCAGGCGCGCCGCGTGCTCACGCAGACCCGCGTGCTCGCGCGCACCGCCATGTCGGTCGTCGTGGTGGCCGGCGGCGCCATGATGCTCATGACCTTTCCGGGCGCGCGCCAGGTCGGTGCCAGCCTGCTGGCCTCGGCCGGCGTGATCGGCATCGTGGCCGGCCTGGCGGCCAAGCCGGTCTTCAGCAACCTCATCGCGGGCCTGCAGATCGCGCTGTCGCAGCCCATTCGCATCGACGACGTGCTCGTGGTCGAGGGCGAATGGGGCCGCGTCGAGGAAATCACCGGCACCTTCGTGGTCGTGCGCATCTGGGACGACCGGCGCCTCATCCTGCCGCTCACCTACTTCATCGAAAAGCCCTTCCAGAACTGGACCCGCCACTCGGCCGAACTGCTCGGCTCGGTCTTCTTCTACCTGGACTACGGCATGCCGCTGGCGCCGCTGCGCGCCGAGGTCGAGCGCATCGTGAAGGCCGCGCCCGAGTGGGACGGCCGCTTCTTCAATCTGCGCGTGACCGACGCCACCGAACGCACCATGCAGGTCCGCGTGCTCTGCACCGCAGCGACCTCCGGCCTGGCGTTCGACCTGCGCTGCAACGTGCGCGAAGGCGTCATCGACTTCATGCAGCGCGAGTACCCGCAGTTCCTGCCGAAGATGCGCTTCGAGGGCATTGATCCGGCGATGGGTCAGCCCGCGGGGGCGCTGCAGGGCGCGGCGGCGGGCTGAGGCCCCGCCGCTTTTTCTTTCGCTCCTCTTTCGCTCCTCGCGCGTCCGCAACACCAGGGGTGCACCCAGCCGCGTTCGCAATCGCGGATGCCGACCACGCCGAGGAAGTCGTTTCGAGCGCCAGCCGCGAGCAACTGCGGTTCGCCGCAATCCTGAAGAATCCGCGAAAAAATCCTTCAGCCGGCACGCGTGGCCGCAATGCCCCGGATGGTGTCCAGCAGCAGCCGCGCGCCCTCGCCCGTCTCGCTGCCGCGCCGCATGGTGATGCCCACGGGGCCTTCGGTGCTCGCCGTGTCGATGGCCACGCGCTTCAGCTCGCCGCGCGCCACGAAACCTTCCACCGCGCCCTGGGGCGCGAACCACACCGCGTCGGAGCGCTGCAGCAGGCCGACTGCAAAGCTGGTGTCGGTTGCTTCAACCAGCCGCGCCGGCAGGGCGAGGCCTTGCGCGATGAGGAAAGCGTCGGCCGTGTGCCGGATCAGCGTGCCCGACACCGGCAGCACCAGCGGATAGGCCGCCAGCGCGTCGAGCGTGGGCTTGCGCCGCGACGCCAGCGGATGGCCGGGTCGCACCACCAGCAGCAGCACCTCGCTGTACAGCTGCTCGAAGGCCAGGTCGGCCATGGCCGAGGCTTGCGCGAGCCGGCCGAGCACGAGATCGATTTCGCCCTGGCGCAGCTGCGTCATCAGCTGCGCGTTGGTGCCGCTCACCACGCGCACGCGCATCGCCGGGTGCGCCGCATGCAGCCGCGAGACCGCCTCGGGCAGCAGGTGCGCGGCCATGTTCGGCAAGGCGCCGACCACCACGCGCAGCTGGTCGGCCTCGGGCTGGTCCATCGCCAGGCCCAGGCCTTCGCGCAGGCCACGCAGCGCCGACACCGCATGCCGCACCAGCACCTCGGCCGCGGGCGTGAGCTCCACGCCGCGGCGGCGGCGCACCAGCAGCTGGCGCCCGACGATCTCTTCGAGTTCGGCCACCGTCTTCGACACCGCCGGTTGCGTGAGCGACAGCGCCCCGGCCGCGCGCACGAGGTTTCGCTCTTGCGCCACCATGACGAGACATTGCAGGTGGCGCATCTTCAGGCGCTCAAAGTTCATGGCTGACATGTGGTTCTCCTCGAAACCATTGGGGCGGTGTGCTTTCAAATATAACCAGAAGGAATAGCTGGCAGAAGAGAGTTCAGTTGTGCCGCGCCGCGCAGCCTTCTAGAGTGCCGTGGATACGGAGACAGACAAGGCAGCCATGACCACGATTTATTCCTCGACGATTTCCTCTTCCTTCGGCGCGCGCCGCCGCCTCACGCTCGCAGCCGCCTGCGCCGCGCTGGCCCTCGGCCTCGCCGCGCCCGCCGCGCAAGCCCAGGCGACGTACCCCGCCAAGCCCGTGAAGTTCCTCGTCAACTTCCCGGCCGGCGGCCCGCTGGACATCCTCGGGCGCGCGCTGGCCGATGCACTGCAGAAAGACCTGAAGCAGCCCTTCGTGGTCGACAACCGCCCCGGCGCGGGCGGCAACATCGGCGCCGACGCCGCGGCCAAGAGCCCCGCCGACGGCTACACCGTGCTGATAAGCATCGACAGCACCTTCACCATCAACCCGCACCTGTACGCGTCCATGCCCTTTGCGGCCAAAGACCTCAAGCCGCTGATGATCTTCAGCTCGTCGGGCCTGAGCTTCACCACCGCCGCGTCGGTGAAGGCAAGGACGCTGCCCGAGTTCATCACGCAGGCCAAGGCCGAACCCGCCACCTTCAGCTCGGCCGGCAACGGCAGCCCGGGCCACATTGCCGCCGAGATTTTCTCGGGTGCAACGGGCGCGAAGATCGTGCACGTGCCCTACAAGGGCAACGCTCCGGCCGTGATGGCCATGCTGGGCAACGAGGTGCAGGCCGGCATCGTCGCCACGCCCGGCGTGCTGCCGCACATCCAGGCCGGCAAGCTGCGCGCACTGGCCGTGACGGGCCGCCAGCGCGCGCCGCTGCTGCCCGAAGTGCCCACCGTGGGCGAGCTGGGCCTGAAGGACCTCGAGTTCGAAGTGCTCTACCTCGCCATGGTGCCGGCCGCCACGCCCGAGCCCGTGATGCAGACGCTGCGCCAGTCGCTGCACAAGGCGCTGGGCCTGCCCGAACTCAAGAGCCGCCTGGCCTCGCTCGACATGGTGGCGCTCGGCGAAACCGATGCGGCGGCCGCCACGCGCCTGGCCACGGCGCAGGCGCGCTACGGCCGTATCGTCAAGGCGACCGGGATGAAGGTGGACTGACGGCCTTGCCGCTGCGCGCCGTGCCCGTGTCCTTCTTGCCGTTGCTCGCTGCTGCAGCTGCCGCAGCCGCTGCGTGGCGCCCCCGGTCCGCCTTGGGCAGCACCGCCTGCGCCACCATGGTTTCGGCGTGCGCCTGCAGCCGGAGCAGCGCGTCGTCGAAACGCGCGGCGTCGCCCGCGTCGAGCGTGCCCATCAATTCGGCGTTGATGCGCGCCACCAGCGGGAACAGCTCGTCGTACAGCGCCTGCCCCGTCGGCGTGAGGCCCAGCCGCACCTGCCGCCGGTCGCCCGCCAGCGCCGTGCGCGTCACCAGCCGCTTGGCCACCAGCGAGCCCACCGCCTTCGAGGTGCGCGCGCGGTCGAGCTGTGCATGCTCGGCCAGTTGCGACGAGCCCAGTTCGCCCCGGCTGGCCAGCACCGCGATCAGGCGCCACTCGCGCCGCGTGATGCCGAAGCGGCCCTCGCACAGCCGGATCACCATGCTGCCCGCCACCGCGAGCAGGCGCGACAGCCGGTACAGCAGCAGGTCGTCCAGCGGGCGGCGCGGCGGATTGGCGGCGTCTTCGGTCATGGGGCGGGGTTTCGAAAGGCCGGGTAAATCCGGGCGATGGTTGATTTGATCAATCGAATGTAGCGTCTCCAGAATCGTCCGCAGCCGCGGCCAGCCGCCCGGCCCTTGCAGTACGCCGAACGAGACACGGAGACATTGACGATGCCCCAGCTTCCCGACCCGACCCGCCGCCGCACCCTGGCCACCCTTGGCGGGCTGGCCCTTGCGCCGCTTGCGCCTTTTGCCATGGCACAACAGCCGGCAGCCTTCACCCCCGGCCAGCCGATCAAGGTGCTCATCGGCGTGCCCGCCGGCGGCACGCAGGACGTGCTGACCCGCGCCATTGCCCACCAGGTGCGCGAGTCGCTCGGCCCGCTCATCATCGACAACCGCTCGGGCGCGGCCGGCCGCATTGCCGTGGAGGCCGTGAAGACCGCGGCGCCCGACGGCCACACCCTGCTGCTGGGCACCGCGAGCATGATGACCATGTTTCCCAGCGCCTACCGCAACCTGTCGTACGACCCGATCAGGGACTTCGTGCCGCTGGTGAACGCCGCGCGCTTCGAGCTGGCGCTCACCGTGCACAAGGACGTGCCCGCCAACACGCTGGCCGAGTTCATCACCTGGGCCAGGGCGCAGGGCGACAAGGTCAGCTTCGGTTCCTACGGCGCCGGCACGCCCTCGCACTTCCTGGGCGAAATGCTCAACCGCGCGGCCGGGCTGAAGATGACGCACGTGCCCTACCGCGGCTCCACGCCCGCGCGGCAGGACCTCATGGGCGGCACCGTGCCCGTGTACTTCGACACCATCGGCGGCGCGCAGCAGATGCTGCCCACCGGCCGCGTGAAAGTGCTGGCCACCAGCGGCGACAAGCGCTCGCCGCTCATGCCGCAGTTGCCCAGCTTCGTCGAGAGCGGCTACAAGGACGTGGTGGCCACCGCCTGGTTCGCCTACTACGCGCCGCTGAAGACGCCGCCCGCCACCGCCGAGAAACTGCGCGCCGAAATCATCCGTGCCGTGAACTCGCGCGACGTGCGCCAGCAACTGCTGCAGAACGGCATGTACCCCGTGGGCGACGGCCCCGAGGCGCTCGTGAAGACCATGCGCGAAGACACCGCCCGCTGGGCCGGCATCATGAAAGCCGTGAACTTCCAGGCCAACGACTGACCGACCGATCCACCGATCGACCCCAAGGACACCCTTCATGATCTCGCGCACCCTCTTCGCTTCTTCCGCTTCCTTCACCCCCACGCGTCGCCGCCTCGCCGCCTTGCTGGCCATGGCCGGCATCGCGGCGGCCCTTGCCGCTCCCCACCTCGCACGCGCACAGGCCCAAGCCACACTCGACAGCCCGCTGCGCATCGTCGTCGGCTACGCGCCCGGCGGCGCCACCGACCGCGTGGCGCGCATCGTCGGCGACAAGCTCACCGCCAAACTCGGCGTGCCCGTCATCGTCGAGAACAAGCCCGGCGCAGGCGGCCGCCTGGCCGCGCAGCAGGCCAGGGCCACGCCCGCCGGCCAGAACGTGCTGATGCTCGCCAACCCCGCCGTGATGGTCGTGGCGCCGCTCGTCTTCAAGGACAACGGCTACGACGCCGAGCGCGACTTCGTGCCTGTGTCGCACGTCAACGCCTACGACTTTGCGCTGGCCGTGTCGCCCACCCTGCCCGTGCGCGAGCTGAACCACTTGCTCGCATGGATGCGCGCCAACCCGCAGCAGGCCAACGTGGGCGTGCCCGCCACCGGCAGCCTGCCGCACTTCTTCGGCCTCATGGTCGGCGACAAGGCCAAGGTGCAAACGCAAGTGGTGGGCTACCGTGGCTCTGCGCCGTTGCTCAACGACCTGATCGGCGGCCAGGTGCCCATTGCCGTCGACACCGAAGACGTCGTGCTGCCGCAGCACACTGCCGGCAAGCTGCGCATCCTGGCGCTGTCGGGCGAAAAACGCTCGCCCTTCGCGCCCACCATTCCGACCTTCAAGGAAGCCGGCCTCGACCTCGCCGCCACCGGCTGGAACACCTTCTTCGCGCCGGCCAGCATGCCCAAGGAGAAGGTCGAACGCCTGGCCACCACCATCCACGCCGTGATGCAGGACCCCGACACCCAACGCAAGTTCAAGGACGCCGGCATGACGCCGGTGGTGAGCACCCAGGCGCAGACCGCCGCGATGCTCAAGGCCTACAAGGCGCAGTGGGCACCGGTCGTGCAGAAGTCCGGTTATCAGCCCTGATCGACAACTCTCCCGCGACCTATGACGACACACAGCAGCACCCGCCCCAACATCATCTTCATCGTGGCCGACGACCTCGGCTATGCCGACCTCGGCTGCTACGGCGGGCGCGATGCGCCGTTCGGCCGCGTGTCGCCCGTGCTCGATGGCCTGGCTGCCAACGGCCTGAAGCTCACGCAGGGCTACTCGAACTCCCCCGTGTGCTCGCCCACGCGCTTCGCGATGATCACCGCGCGCTACCAGTACCGCCTGCGCGGCGCGGCCGAAGAGCCCATCAACAGCCGAAGCCGCGGCAGCACCACGCTGGGCCTGCCCACCGAGCACCCCACCCTGCCCTCGCTGCTCAAAGACAGCGGCTACAAGACCGCGCTCATCGGCAAGTGGCACCTGGGCTATCCGCCCACCTTCGGCCCGCTGCGCTCGGGGTATGAAGAATTCTTCGGCCCCATGTCGGGCGGTGTCGACTACTTCACGCATTGCGACTCGGCCGGCCGCCACGACCTCTGGTACGGCGAAGAAGAGCACAAGGACGACGAGGGCTACCTGACTGACGTGCTGTCCAGGCGCGCCGTCGACTACGTCGAGCGCATGGCAGCGCAAGAGGCGCCCTTCTTCCTGAGCCTGCACTACACCGCCCCCCACTGGCCGTGGGAAACCCGCGACGACGCCGACAAGGCGCCGCTCGTGAAGGACAACCTGTTCGACCTGTCGGGCGGCAACATCCACGTGTACCGCCGCATGATCCATCACATGGACGAGGGCATCGGCTGGATCATGGCCGCGCTCGAAAAGCACGGCATGGCCGACAACACGCTCGTCGTGTTCACGAGCGACAACGGCGGCGAACGCTTCTCGGACAACTGGCCGCTGGTCGGCGGCAAGATGGACTTGACCGAAGGCGGCATCCGCGTGCCATGGATCGCGCACTGGCCGAAGGTGATCGCCAAGGGCAGCGAGAGCACCCAGCTGTGCATGACCATGGACTGGTCGGCCACCATGCTCGACGCCGCCGGCGTGAAGGGCGACGCAGCCTACCCACTCGATGGCGTGTCGCTGATGCCCGTGCTCAAAGACGCCGCCCAAACCTTCCGCCGCCCCCTGCACTGGCGCATGAACCACCGCGGCCAGGAAGCCATGCGCGACGGCGACTGGAAGTACCTGAAGGTCGACGGCAACGAGTACCTGTTCAACATCCCGGCCGATGAGCGCGAACGCGCGAACCTGGGGAAGAAGGAGCCGCAGCGGCTGGAGGCGATGCGCACGCAGTGGCAGGCGTGGAATGCGACGATGCCGGCGATTCCCGAGGACGCGACGGTGAGCCTTGGCTATTCGGTGAAGGACATGCCGCAGAGGTGAGCTTCTCAGCGGTCACGCGTTTTGATTTATTCGACTTGTCGTAGCTGGGCTGCGACAGGTCGGAACAAACGAAATCCTTTCACGGGGTTTGTCGACCGCTACAGCGGGCCGTCTTGTCGCGGGCATTGGGGGCCCGGCGAAGAAGAAGCAAAGAAGAAAAAAAAAGCTGGCCGGGACGCGGCCTTCAGTCGTTGCCGAACACGGGCTTGCGCTTTTCCACGAACGCGCGCACGGCCTCGCGGTGGTCGCCGGTCATGTGGGCAATGGCCTGGTAGCCGGCCGACATTTCGAGCAGCGACTCGAGGGTGCTGCGCTCGCCCTCGCGCAGCAGCCGCTTGGTCATGCGCAGCACGCCGCCGGGGTTGGCGGCGATGCGGGCGGCAAGTCGCAGGCTTTCTTCGAGCAGTTGCTCGTGGGGCACGACGCGCGAGACGAGGCCGCAGGCCAGCGCCTCCTGCGCGCTCAGCGCGTCACCGGTGAAGGCCATCTCTGACGCCTTCGACATGCCGACCACGCGCGGCAGCAGCCAGGCGCCGCCGTCGCCGGGCACGATGCCGACCTTGACGAAGCTCTCGGCAAAGGTCGCCTTCTCCGACGCGATGCGGATGTCGCACATGCAGGTGAGGTCGAGCCCCGCGCCGACGGCGGGGCCGTTGACGGCGGCGATCACGGGCACGTCGAGGTTGTAGAGCGCCTTGGGCAGGCGCTGGATGCCGTTGCGGTATTCCTCGCGGATCACTTCGGGCGACAGGCCCTCTTTCTCGTAGCGCTGCATGTCTTTCACGTTGCCACCCGAGCTGAACACGGGGCCTTCGCCGGTGAGCACGACGACGCGGATGCTGCGGTCGCGCGTGATGTCGGCGCAGGCCTGCACGATCTCGTCGACGGCGGTGTTGCCGGTGAGCGCGTTGCGCGTCGCGGGCTGGCTCATGGTGAGCGTGAGGATGGCGCCGTCGCGCGTGGTCTTCAGGAACGGGGCGGTGGTCATGCGGAATCTCCTTGGGTGTCTGATGGTCGTCGTTCGGGCGCTCACGCGGGATCGGTGGTGGCGCGGATGAGGTCGAGCGCAAGGCCGTCGCGGCGGTCGACCAGCTCGGTGCCCACCACGTCGTGCCAGTACGACTCGGAGCCGCCGGCCTGGCGCCAGGCGTGCAGGCGGCGGGTGTACATCTGCAGGTCGAACTCTTCGGTGAAGCCGATGGCGCCGTGAATGGAGTGGCTCAGTCCGGCCACTTCGAGCGCGGCCTCGCTGGCGCGGGCCTTGGCGATGGCGGCGCGCAGGCGGTCGGGTCGCGCGCCCGAGCAGCCGATCTGCGCGGCCATGCGGGCCGCGAAGGCATGTTCCGAGATGACGCTGAGCTGGTGCTGGATCGCCTGGAACTTGCCGATGGGCCGGCCGAACTGCTGGCGGTCGTTGGCGTACTGCAGCGTGCGCGTGAACACGGCCATGAGCGCGCCCGCAAGCTGCGCGGCGAGCAAGACGGCCTGCAGCACGCGCACCTCGACGTCGATCGGCACGGGCTGCGCGGCAGCTTGTGCGGCCGGGGGCCACGACAGGGTGGCGTCGAGGCTGCCCACGGCGGCGCTGGCGGTGGCCGCATCGACAGGCAACAGCACGGCGTGCGTGGCGTCGATGCCGGCAAACACCCAGTCGGCCACGCGGCCACCGCTGACGCGGTCGCACACGAAGGTGCCGTCGCCCGCGCGCCGCGCAGTGGCAAGCGCGATGCTGCCTTCGGGGCGGCGCAGGCCGGCCTGGGCGAGCAGCGCACGTGCGAGCATGGTTTCGGGCAGCGGCACGGGCACGACGAAGTGGCCGCACAGTTCGATGAGTGCAAAGGCGTCGCCGAGCGACAGGCCGGCACCGCCTTCGGACTCGGGCAGCAGCGCGTCCGCAAAGCCGGAGGCTTCGATGGCCTCCCACAGCGGCGCGGCCGGGGCGTGGCCTTCGCCAGCTTCAATGTCGCGCACGGTCTGCAGGGTGCAGCGGTCGGTCAGCACGCCGCGCAGGGCGTCGATGTAGATGTCATCCATCTCTTCGTCTCTTTTCTTTCTTCTTGCGGTGGGGCCGCTTCAGCGCAGTCCAAGGCCGCGCGCGATCATTCCGCGCAGGATGTCGCGCGTGCCGCCGCGCAGCGAAAACGAGGGCGCAACCTGGGTGACGTAGTCGAGGGTGCGCAGCAGTTCGAGCGGAATGTCCTGCCCTTCGCGCGCGCTGAGGTCGTCGGCAATGGCCGCCGGAATGAGCTGCTCGACGCCGGTGCCGAGGTCTTTCACCAGGGCGGCTTCGACGATGGGGCTGCCGCCCTGCGCGACCTTCTCGGTCACGGCGAGCGACATGGCGCGCAGCGGTGCGAGCTGGCTCAGGATCTTGCCGGCCAGCCGCACCGACGCGGGCGTGCGGCCGGCGTCGGTGCGCACGAAGGCGAGCCATTCGTCGAACAGCACGATGCTCGAGAACAAGCGCTCGGGGCCGCTGCGTTCAAAGGCGAGCTCGGCGGTCACCTGCTCCCAGCCCTTGCCTTCTTCGCCGATGAGGGCGTCGGGGGCGAGCTGTACGTTGTCGAAGAAGACCTCGCAGAAGTGCGAGTCGCCCGAGAGGTCGGCAATGGGCCGCACGGTGACGCCCGGCAGGCTCAGGTCGACGATGAGTTGCGACAGGCCCTTGTGGCGGTCCTGCGGCTCTCCCGAGGTGCGCACGAGCGCGATCATGTACTGGCAGTGGTGGGCGTTGGTGGTCCAGATCTTCTGGCCGTTGAGCGTCCAGCCGCTGGCCGTGCGGGTGGCGCGGGTGCGCACGCTGGCCAGGTCGGAGCCGGCATTGGGCTCGCTCATGCCGATGCAGAAGAACGACTCGCCGCGGCAGATGGGCGGCAGGTAGAAGCGCTTTTGCGCCTCGGTGCCGTACTTGAGGATGAGCGGGCCGCTCTGGCGGTCGGCGATCCAGTGCGAGCCGACGGGTGCGCCGAAGTTGAGAAACTCCTCGACGAGCACGTAGCGCGCGAAGGCGCTGCGGCCGCCCCCGCCGTACTCGGCGGGCAAGGTGATGCCGAGCCAGCCGCGCCGGCCGAGTTCGCGGCTGAAGGCGCTGTCGTAGCCCGACCACGACTTGGCGCGAATGTGCGCGGGCACCTTGGCGAGCGCCTCGGAAAGAAAGGCCCGCACGGGCGCGCGCAGCGCCTCGTCTTCGGGTGGGATCGCCGTCATCGACAGCGACGTCAAAGCGCTCATGCCACGACTCCTTGTTTGATCAGTTCTTCAATCGCCTCGGGCCCGAGGCCCATCACTTCGGCGAGCACGTCCCGCGTGTCCTGCCCGAGCAGCGGCGGCGCACGGCGGTAGGCCACGGGGGTCTGCGACAGCTTGAGCGGGCTGGCCACGAGCGGGATGTCGCCGGCCACGGGGTGCGTCATGTGGATCTGCGTGCCGCGTGCGCGCACCTGCGGGTCGGCGAACACGTCGGCGATGGTGTTGATGGGACCGCAGGGCACGCCGACACGCTCGAACAGCGCAATCCACTCGGCAGTGGGCCGGGTGACGGTGAGCGCGCGCATCAGCGCGATGAGTTCGGTGCGGTGTGCGATACGGTCGGCGTTGGTCTTGAAGCGCGTGTCGTCGGCCCATTCGGCATGGCCGGCCGCGCGGCAGAAGTTGCCGAACTGGCCGTCGTTGCCGATGGCCAGGATCATGAAGCCGTCTTGCGTGGGAAAGTCCTGGTAGGGCACGGTGTTGGGGTGGGCGTTGCCCATGCGCCGCGGCTCGCCGCCGTACAGGTGGTTCATGCCCTGGTTGGCGAGGCAGGCGACCTGCACGTCGAGCAGCGCCAGATCGATGTGCTGGCCCACGCCGGTGATGTCGCGCGACTGCAGCGCGGCCAGGATGGCGGTGCTGGCGTACAGGCCGGTGAGGATGTCGGTGAGCGCCACGCCCACCTTCACCGGGCCGGCGCCCTCTTCGCCATCGGCGCGGCCGGTGATGCTCATGAGGCCGCCCATGCCCTGCATGAGGAAGTCGTAGCCGGCGCGCTCGGCATACGGGCCGGTCTGGCCGAAGCCGGTGATGGAGCAATACACGAGGCGCGGGTTCAGGGCCAGCAGCGAGGCGTGGTCGAGCCCGTACTGCGCGAGGCTGCCGACCTTGAAGTTCTCGACCACCACGTCGCAGCGTGCGGCCAGATCGCGCACCAGCGCCTGGCCGGCGGGCGTGGTGAAGTCGACGGCCACCGAGCGCTTGTTGCGGTTGGCACAGAGGTAGTAGGCGGAGTCGCGGGTATCGGCGCCTTCGCGGTCTTTCAAGAACGGCGGCCCCCACAAGCGGGTGTCGTCGCCGCGCCCGGGGCGCTCGAGCTTGATGACCTCGGCGCCCAAGTCGCCCAGGGTCTGGCTGGCCCAGGGGCCGGCCAGCACGCGCGAGAGGTCGAGCACGCGGATGTGCGAGAGCGCACCCGCGGCGGGCGCTCCGGCCGCCTTCTTATTGCTGTTCGACATTGGCCTTCACCGCGATGCGTTTCCACAGCTGGATTTCCGCGGCCTGAAAGGCGCGCATTTCCTCGGGCCCGCCGCGCATGACTTCGGCGCCAATGCGCTCGTAGAACTCGCGCGTTTCGGGCAGCGTCTCGATCTTGGTGAGCAGCGCGGCGAGCTTGTCGGTCTCGGCCTTGGGCGTCTTGGCCGACACCATGGCGCCGACCCAGGTGTAGGCCGCAAAGCCCGGCAGGCCAGCCTCGGCGGCGGTGGGCACGTGGGGCAGCGCGGGCAGGCGCTTGTCGGCCGCCACCGCGAGCGCGTGCACCTTGCCCGACTTGGCCAGCTCCTGCGCACTGGTGATCTCGGCAAAGGCCAGGTCGACGGTGCTCGACACCACGGCCACGAGCGCTTCGCTCGCGCCCTTGAAGGGCACGTGGCGGGTCTGCACCTTGGCGGCGTCGTTGAACAGCTCGGCCATGAGCTGGTAGCCGGCCGAGCCCGCGCCGTAGTTGAGCGC
The DNA here is from genome assembly GCF_001426505.1 of Variovorax sp. Root473. Lineage (GTDB taxonomy): Bacteria > Pseudomonadota > Gammaproteobacteria > Burkholderiales > Burkholderiaceae_C > Variovorax. Next base: position 600,877 of record NZ_LMEV01000017.1, on the reverse strand, counting down.
GCCGGGCCTGGCCTTGGCGCCGGCCATCAGCTCGGGCAGGGTCTTGTAGGGCGACGGGCCGGGCACGACGATGAGTGCGGGCGAACGCATCATCATCGTGAGCGGTGCCAACTCGGTGACGGGGTCGTAGGGCAGCGACTTGAACAGCGCCACGTTCACGGCCAGCGTGGAGTTGCTGCCCACGAACACGGTGTAGCCGTCGGCCGGCGCGGCGAGCACGGCCTTCACGGCAATGAAACCGTTGGCGCCGGGCTTGTTCTCGACGACCACGGGCTGGCCGGTGAGTTCGGTGAGCTTGCGCCCGAAGTAGCGCGCCGAGGTGTCGGTGCCGCTGCCCGGCGGGAACGGCACGACGAACTTGATGGGCTTGGACGGAAACTCCTGCGCGGCGACGGGCGCGGCGCCGAACGCGGCGATGCCCAGGGCGAACAGCGGCGCGGCGAACGCGAGGCGATGAAAGTGGGTGCGCATGGCGATGGCTCCTTTGCGTTCAGTCGAGCGTCACGCCCGTGGCCTTGACCACGCCGGCCCAGCGCGCCAGCTCCTTTTTCACGTAGGCGCCGTACTCCTTGGGCGTGGAGCCCAGCGGCTCGGCGCCCTGCAGTGCGAGGCGCTCGCGCACGTCGGGTGACTTGAGCGCCTTGACGATCTCGGCATTGAGGCGATCGACCACGGCCTGCGGCGTGCCGGCCGGCACCATCACGCCCTGCCACGCGCCCACCTCGAAACCGGGCATGCCCGACTCGGCGAGCGTGGGCACGTCGGGGAACATCGACATGCGCTTGGCGGTGGTCACGGCGAGCATCTTCAGGCGCTTGTCGCGCACGAAGCCCATGACCGAATTGACGGTGTCGGTCATGAACTGGATCTGGTTGCCGACGAGGTCGACGTCGGCCGGTGCGCTGCCCTTGTAGGGCACGTGGGTGGCGTCGATGCCGTTGGCCTGCACGAACTGGAACGCGCCCAGGTGCGTGACGTTGCCGTTGCCCGCCGAGCCGTACGACAGCTTGCCGGGGTGGGCCTTGGCGTAGGCGACGAACTCCTTCACGGTGCTGGCCGGCACCGTGGGGTGCGTGACCAGTGCGAGCGGCACCACGGCCACGAGCGCCACCGGGGCGAAGTCTTTCTGCACGTCGTACGACACGCTCTTGTAGAGCGCAGGGCTCAGCGCGATCGACGAGGTGTTGTAGAGCACGGTGTAGCCGTCGGCCGGCGCCTTGGCGACCAGCTGCGCGCCGATGTTGCCGTTGGCGCCGCCGCGGTTGTCCACCAGCACGGGCTGGCCGAGCTGCTCGGCGAGCTTTTGCGCGAGCACGCGCGCCACGAGGTCGGTGGGCCCGCCGGGCGGGAACGGCACGACCATGGTGATGGGCTTGGCCGGATAGGCGGCGCCCTGGGCGAAGGCGGCCGGGGCGGCGAAGGCCAGGCCCAATGCGGCGCCCGCGAGGGCGCGTCGCGTGAAACGCGTGAAGGAATAGGAAGCGGGCATGTCTTGTCTCCGTTGGTGTTTATGGATGGCGCGGTTCAAAAGCGGGTCAGGCCGCGGCAGCGCCTTCAGGCCGGCCCGCGAGCAGGCGGCGCGCGTCGTAGTGCATGACGCAGCGCCCGTGCTGGTTGAACACGTCGATGCGCGAATCGACGATGGCGCGGTTGCCCTTCGACGTCGGGCGGATGCCGGTGACCTCGACCACGGCCTCGATGGCATCGCCGACAAGCACGGGCGCATGGATCTTCTGCACCAGCTCGAGCATGGCCAGGCCGGTGCCCTGGATCATGGTCTGCAGGATGAAGCCCTCGATGAGCGTGTAGGTGAGCGCGGCCGGCACGGGGCGGCCCGCGATGGCGCCGGCCTCGTACGCCGCGTCGATGAAGATCGCCTCGAGCATGCCGGTCACGCCGATGAAGTTGACGAGGTCGGTCTCGGTGATGGTGCGGCGAAAGGTGCGCATGCGCTGGCCGACGGCCAGGTCTTGCCAGACGAAGCCCTGGCCCAGGCGAGGCAGCGCGCGGTCTTGCGGCGACAGGGATGGAAGCGAACGGGGTGTGTCGGTCATTGCGGTGAGGTCTCCAGGAATCGGTCGATGCGTTCGGCGGGCCAGCCCGCCGCGGCGAGGCTTTCGCGCGTGTGTTCGCCCAGGCGCGGCGGCATGCGCACGGGCGGGCGCACGCCGTCGAACTTCACGCTCACGCCGGGGAAGCGCATGGCGCCCATGTGCGGGTCGTTCAGTTCGGTGAAGAAGCCGGTGGCGACCAGGTGCGGGTCACGCGGCAGGTCGTCCAGGCGGCTCACGGGCGCGGCCGGAATTTCGAGCCGCTCGCAGGTGGCGAGCCAGTGCGCGGTGCTGCCCGTGGCCACGAAGCCGCCGGCCAGTTCGAGCAGCTCGCCGATGTGCCGGGTACGCGCGGCCATGTCGGCAAAGCGCGGGTCGTCGGCCAGCGCGGGCTCCCCCACCTCGGCGAAGAAGCGGCGCCAGTGCGCGGAGGTGTACGGCATCATGCAGATGTGCCCGTCGGCCGTGCGCCACGGGCGGCGCCACGGCGTGAGCACGCGCGGGTAGCCGGCGTCGGCCAGCGGAGGCTCGAAGTGCCGGCCGTACAGGTGCTCGACGAGATTGAAGGCCACCATGGTCTCGAACATCGGGATCTCGACGAAGCAGCCGCGCCCGGTGCGCTCGCGCCGGAACAGCGCCGCAAGAATCGCCTGCGCACCGACCAGCGCACAGGTCTTGTCGGCCGCGATGGTGGGCAGGTAGCGCGCCTGGCCGCTTTGCTGCTCCATGAGCGCCGACAGACCCGACATGCCCTGGATGACGTCGTCGTACGCGGGCCGCCCGGCATACGGACCGCCCTGCGCAAAGCCGTGCAGCCCGGCATACACGAGGCGCGGAAAGCGCGCGGTGAGCGTGTCGGGGTCGATGCCCAGCGGCGCGAGTTTTTGCGGGCGCATGCTGTGCATGAAGACGTCGGCATCGGCCAGCAGCGCCATGAGTGCCTCGCGCGCCTCGGGGCGCTTGAGGTCGAGCACGACGCTCTTCTTGCTGTGGTTGCTGCCCAGGAACACGGCCGACATGCCGGGCTCGGCGGCGGGGCCGGTGCGGCGGGTGGAGTCGCCCTCGGGCGGCTCGATCTTGATCACGTCGGCGCCGTAGTCGGCCAAGGTCTGGCTGGCCAGCGGCCCGAACACCACGCTCGAAAGGTCGAGCACTTTCACGCCCTGAAGGGGAAGCATCGTTGGTCAGTCTCCTGGCGCCGATTCTGCGAAGCGCTGGCCATGCCGTCCAATATCAAATAAGCGCTCTGTGATACCGTTTGAAGATCATGGACATCCGCCAGCTGCGCCACTTCATCGCTCTTGCCGAGACGCTCAACTTCCATCGCGCGGCCGAGCGGCTGCACATGGCGCAGCCGCCGCTGTCGGCCTCGATCCGGCGGCTCGAGGAACAGGTGGGCGTGCCGCTGTTCCTGCGCAACCGGCGCGGCACCGAGCTGACGCCCGCGGGCACGGCGGCACTCGACGAGGCGCGCCGCACGGTGTTCCATGCCGAGCAGTTCACCAAGGTGGCGCAGGCGGCCTCGCGCGGCGAGGCGGGCCTGCTGCGCGTGGGCTTCGTGGGCTCGGCAACCTACGCGCTGATGCCGCGCGTGCTGCCGCGTTTTCGTGCGCGCTACCCGGGCGTGCAGCTGGTGCTGGGCGAATCGACCACCGCGCGCATCGTCGCCATGGTGGAAAACGGCGACGTCGACGTGGGGCTGGTGCGCTTTCCGATCGGGCGGGCCTGCAAGGCGCGCGTGTTCCCGGCCGAGCGCGACGTGTTCGTGGCCGCGTTGCCGGCCGGCCATGCGCTGGCGCGGCGGCGCCGGCTGGCGTTGTCGGACCTGGCCGCCGAGCCCTTCGTGATGTACGGCGCCATGGAAGTGCCGGGCCTGCACGCGGCGGCGCTGCTGGCCTGCCAGCAGGCGGGCTTCATTCCCGACGTGCAGCAGGAGGCGGTGCAGGTGCAGACGCTGATCAGCCTGGTCGAAAGCGGCCTGGGCGTGGCACTGGTGCCGTCGGTGGCGGCTCGGCACGTAGCGCGCAACGTGGTGTTCAAGCCGCTCGCGGGGCCGGGCGCGCAGACCGCCATCGGCATCGCGCTCGCCCTGCCGCCGGGCGCGCAGACCTCGGCGGCGCAGCGCTTCGCCGACAGCGTGCTCGAGCAGCCGGCCGACTGAGCCGGCCCGGCCCCTCCCCTCAAAAAACCTAGAGCCCGCGCGAGCGTCAGGGTCTGCCTTGGAATGGGCTCGTCTTCTATTTCGATATATCTAGAATAATCCAGATAGCTTCAAGAAAGACAACCCGATGCGCCACCCCCACCACGCCCCGCACCACCCTCACCACTGCCACGCCCCGCGCGGCGAACACGACGACGGCCTCTGGGGCGGCGGCCGCGGAATGCGCGGCGGACGCGGCGGCGGCGCGGGCCGGGTGTTCGGCCATGGGGGGTTGCGCTTCGTGCTGCTGCAGCTCATTGCCGACAAGCCCTCGCACGGCTACGAACTCATCAAGGCCATCGAAGAGCGCCTGGGCGGCACCTACGCGCCGAGCCCCGGCGTGGTCTACCCGACGCTCACGCTGCTGGAAGAGCTGGGCCAGCTGAGCGTGGAAACCGCCGACGTCGGCGGTCGCAAGCGCTACAGCATCACACCGGACGGCCAGGCGTTCCTGGCCGCCAACCGCGAGACGGCCGACGCCATGATGGCCCGCATGGCGGGCGGCGTGGACGGCGCCGGCCCGCGCGCCGGACGGCCGCCGCAAGTCACCCGCGCCATCGAGAACCTCAAGCTCGCGATGCGCCTGCGCCTCGGCGGCGCACCCCTCACCGAACAACAGGCCCACGAATTCGCCGCGGTGCTCGACAGCGCCGCACAACAGCTCGAACGCATTTGAATCCACCTGACATGACCGACTTCACCACCACCACTTCGTCTTCTTCCCACACGCCCGACCGCACGCCCCGCCGCGTGCGCCACGAACTGCGCTTTCGCCAGCTCACGGTGAAGACCGCGCAGCGCGTGACGCCGCACCTGATCCGCATCACGCTGACCGGCGAAGCGCTCCAAGGCTTCACGAGCCCCGGCTTCGACGACCACGCGAAGCTGTTCTTTCCCGATGCCGCCACCGGCCAGCTCACGCTGCCGACCGCCGGCCCCGACGGCCCCGTGTGGCCCGAGGGCGGCCGCCCCGCCATGCGCGACTACACGCCGCGCCGCCACGACGCGCAAGCCAACACGCTCGAGATCGATTTCGCGCTGCACGATGCCGGCCCCGCCACGCAATGGGCCGAGCAGGCCAGGCCCGGCGACATCGTCGGCGTGGGCGGCCCGCGCGGTTCGTTCATCGTGCCGACCGAATTCGACTGGCACCTGCTGATCGGCGACGACACCGCCCTGCCCGCGATCTCGCGCCGCCTGGCCGAGTTGCCGGCCGGCGCGCGCGTGGTGGTGCTGGCCGAAGTCGACAGCGCAGCCGACGAGATTCCGTTCGAGACGCAGGCCGATCTCACGCTGCGCTGGGTACACCGCCATGGCGCGGCGCCGGGGCTGAGCCCCGTGCTTGTCGACACGCTGAAGACGATCGAACTGCCGGCTGGCGACTTCCATGCGTGGGTCGGTTGCGAATCAGCGATTGCGAAGGCGCTGCGTGCGCACCTCGTGGGCGAGCGCGGTGCGAACCCGAAGTGGGTTCGGGCGTCGGGTTACTGGCGCCGCGGTGCGGCAGCGACGCACGACACCCACGACGAATAAAGAAGGCGCTATTGAGTCGCGAGACACCGCAGAACCGGCTTTGCCGGGCTGCAGGTGTCGCCCCCGGTAGGGGGTTGGAGAAGCGACACGAAGTGCGCGAAGCCTGGGGGCGAGCTTCGTGCTAAAGCCAGCCGACGCGGCGGAACCGGTAATACAGATACCCGCAGGTGCTGACGATCAACCCCAGCGCCATCGCGTAGCCATAGCGGAATTTCAGCTCCGGCATGTGCTCGAAGTTCATCCCCCAGATGCCCGCGAACGCGGTGCACACCGCGAAGATGCTGGCCCAGGCGGCCAGCCGCTTGGTCACTTCGCTCTCTTCGATGGTGACCATCGACAGGTTCACCTGCACCGCCGTGGCGATGGTGTCGCGCACCGCGTCGATCGAGCCGTTGATGCGCACCAGGTGGTCGCCCACGTCGCGGAAGTACTCCTGCGTGCCCACGCAGACCTGCGGCACGCGCCCGCCGTGCAGCTTGCCCGCCGCTTCCACCAATGGCGCCACCGCGCGCTTGAGAGTGAGGCTGCGGCGCTTCAGGTCGTACAGCTGTTTGATCTTGTCGCGCGCCGCGCCGCCCTGGGCAAAGATCTGCTGCTCGATGGATTCGAGTTCCACCTCGAGCGCGTCGATCACCGGAAAGTAGCGGTCGACCACCGCGTCCATCAGCGCGTAGAGCACGAAGCCCGCGCCGTTGCGCAGCAGGTCGGGCTCGCGCTCGCAGCGCTCGCGCACCCCCAGGAAACCCTGCTGGCTGCGGTTGCGCACCGACAGCACGTAGTTGCGACCGACGAACACGTTGACCTCGCCCACGTTCACGCTGTGCCCGCCCTCCCCCTCGGTGTCGGTCGAGGGCTCGACCAGGTGCATCACGACGAACAGCGAATCGCCGTACTCCTCGACCTTGGGCCGCTGGTGGCCGTGCTGGGCGTCCTCGACGGCCAGGGGGTGCAGGTCGAATTCGTCCTGCATCTGGGCCAGCTCTTCGGGCGTGGCGTCGCTCAATGCCACCCACACGAAACAGCCGCGCCGGGAGATGTACTCGCTGATGTCCTCGACGGGAATGTCGGCGAGCTTGGCACCGTTTTCATACGCCACGCAGTTGATCAGCATCGGGACGTTTCCCTCTTCGAACTTGGAACGGACTCAGGCGGCCGCGGCCAGGGCGGCCGTCTCGGCCAGCGAGGCCTCGATGGCCTGTGTCTCGCGCGCGAGCAGGGCCAATCCCGTGTCGGCGAAGGCGCGGTGGCTGGCCACGTCGGCCCACAGGCTCGCCGCGGCTTCGGCGCACGTCAGCGATGTGAAGCGGATGCGGCCCTTGGCCAGCGCGACGAAGCGCTGTTCGCGCAGCGGATCGGTGCGGTCCCAGGCGCCGCCAATGAGCACGCGCTTGCCGCGCTTGATGCGGGGCTCGCGCTCGGCGAAGAAGGGCAGCTTGGCGCTGACCCAGCCCGGCAGGCCGGTGTTCAGCGCGGCGTCGAAAGTGGACGGGCCGGCGTGCGCCTTGGCAAATTCGCGCAGCGTGCCGAGCTGGTAGAGCGCAGGCTCCTTGCCGCCGCCCGTGCCTTCCACGGGCCGGATCACGGACGGGCCGCTGGGGCCCGCGCCCGCGCGCCCTTCGGGCCGCTTCGGCTTGCGCAGGTCCGCGAGTTGGGCCGGCGACATGCACAGATACAGCGCCGCGAGTTCTGCGGGCAAGGTGGCGGTGTCCGGGAGCGCGTCCGCTGCAGGGCCTTTGATTTCTTCCGACGGGGCCATGGGCGCCTTTGTTCTTCACGCGGGGTTGCGCCAAAGGATTTTAGGAGGGGCCTGCGGGCCGCCGCCCGCGCTCGGCCCGTCCCCGATAATCGCCCGAGTGAAAACGACGACTGCCCACCCCGCCCCCTCCTCCAGCGACTTCGCAGGGCACACGCCCATGATGGCGCAATATCTGGGCCTCAAAGCCGACCATCCGGACACGCTGCTGTTCTACCGGATGGGCGATTTCTACGAACTGTTCTGGGCCGATGCCGAAAAGGCCGCACGCCTGCTCGACATCACGCTCACCCAGCGCGGCCAGTCGGCCGGGCAGCCGGTGCTGATGTGCGGCGTGCCCTTCCACTCGGTCGACACCTACCTGGCACGGCTCATCAAGCTGGGCGAATCCGTGGCCATCTGCGAGCAGGTGGGCGAGGTCGGCGCCAGCAAGGGGCCGGTCGAGCGCAAGGTGGTGCGGGTGGTCACGCCCGGCACGCTGACCGACTCGGAACTGCTCAACGACAAGAGCGATTCGCTGCTGCTCGCCGTGCATGCGGGCACGCGCAATTTCTGCGGCCTGGCCTGGCTCAGCGTGACGGGTGCCGAGTTGCGGCTGGCCGAGTGCCCCGCCGATGCGCTCGAAGCCTGGATCGCACGCATCGCGCCGAGCGAGCTGCTGTACAGCGCCGAGGTCACGCCCGCCTTCGAGCAGCGCCTGAAGGCCGCGCGCGCGGCCGTGCCGTTCACGCTGTCGCTTCGCCCGGCCTGGCAGTTCGACCCCGGCCTGGGCGAGCGCAAGCTCAGCGAGCAGATGGGCAGCCACAGCCTCGCCGCATGGAACGCCGAGGGCCTGGGCAACGCGCACGCCGCCGCCGCCGCGCTGCTGGGCTATGCCGAGCACACGCAGGGCCGCGCGCTGTCGCACGTGCAGCGGCTGTCGGTGGAGCGCGATGGCGACCTGATCGAGCTGCCGCCCACCACGCGCCGCAATCTCGAGCTGGTGCAGACGCTGCGCGGCGAAGATTCGCCCACGATGTTCTCGCTGCTCGACACCTGCATGACGGGCATGGGCAGCCGCCTGCTCAAGCGCTGGCTGCTCTCGCCGCGCCGCGACCGCAGCGAAGCGCAAGGCCGGCTCGACGCCATCGGTGCGCTGCAGTCCCCCGCGCCCGGCGCCACCGCCGCACCGTGGCGCACGCTGCGCGAGCAGCTCAAGAATACGAGCGACGTGGAACGCATCGCGGCACGCATTGCGCTGCGCCAGGTGCGCCCGCGCGAACTCGTGGCCTTGCAGCTTGCGCTGTCGAAGGCCGAGCAACTGGCGCCGCTGCTGCCGGGCGCGGCCGCGCTGCTGGCGCAGATCACAGAACGCCTGGCACCGCCGCCGGGCTGCGCCGACCTTCTGGTGCGCGCGATCAAGCCCGATCCGTCGGCGCTGGTGCGCGACGGCGGCGTGATCGCCACGGGCCACGACGCCGAACTCGACGAACTGCGCGAGATCAGCGAGAACTGCGACGACTTTTTGCTCAAGCTCGAGATCAGCGAGCGCGAGCGCACCGGCATCAGCAACCTGCGCGTGCAGTTCAACCGCGTGCACGGTTTCTACATCGAGGTGACGCAAAGCGCGCTTTCGAAGGTGCCCGACAACTACCGCCGCCGCCAGACGCTGAAGAACGCCGAGCGCTTCATCACGCCCGAGCTGAAGGCCTTCGAAGACAAGGCCCTGAGCGCGCAAGACCGCGCACTGGCGCGCGAGAAGTGGCTGTACGAGCAACTGCTCGACGCGCTGCAGCCCTCGGTGCCCGCGCTCACGCAGTTGGCCGGCGGCATCGCCGCGCTCGACGCGCTGTGCGCGCTGGCCGAGCGCTCGCACACGCTGAACTGGCGCGCGCCGACCTTCGTGTCGCACCCGTGCATCGAGATCCAGCAGGGCCGCCACCCGGTGGTGGAGGCGCGGCTGGCCGAGAAGTCGTCGGGCGGCTTCATCGCCAACGACACGCAGATGGGACCGCAGCAGCGCATGCAGATCATCACCGGCCCGAACATGGGCGGCAAGTCGACCTACATGCGGCAAGTGGCCATCGTCGTGCTGCTGGCATCCATCGGCTCGCACGTGCCGGCCACGGCCTGCCGGCTCGGACCGATCGACGCGATCCACACACGCATCGGCGCGGCCGACGACCTGGCCAACGCGCAGTCGACCTTCATGCTCGAGATGACCGAGGCCGCGCAGATCCTGCACAGCGCCACGGCGCAGTCGCTGGTGCTCATGGACGAAATCGGCCGCGGCACCAGCACTTTCGACGGCCTGGCGCTGGCGGCCGGCATTGCGGCGCAACTGCACGACCGCAGCAAGGCGTTCACGCTGTTCGCGACCCACTACTTCGAGCTCACCGAATTCCCGGCCACGCACCACGGCGCCGTGAACATGCACGTGAGCGCGACCGAGTCGGGCCGCGACATCGTGTTCCTGCACGAGATGCAGCCGGGTCCGGCCAGCAAGAGCTACGGCATCCAGGTGGCGCGCCTGGCCGGCATGCCCGCGGCGGTGGTCAACCATGCGCGGCAGGCGCTCGATGCGCTCGAATCGCAGCATGCGCAAACGCGTGCGCAGGTCGACCTGTTCGCGCCGCCGCCGGCCACCGAAACCGCCATGGTCAGCGCCGTAGAATCCGCGCTGGCTGCCCTCGACCCGGACGCCATGAGCCCGCGCGAAGCCCTCGACGCGCTCTATGCCCTCCAGAAACTGAACGCACGTGAACGCAGTACCGCATGAGCGGGCCCAGTTCCTGCAAGGCGAACCCATGACTTATTGCGTAGGCATCAAACTCAACGCCGGCCTGGTGTTTCTCTCCGACTCGCGCACGAACGCGGGCGTGGACCACATCAGCACCTTCCGCAAGATGATCGTCTACGAACAGCCTGGCGACCGCGTCATGGTGCTGCTGTCGTCGGGCAACCTGAGCATCTCGCAGTCGGTGCGCGAAATCCTGCAGATCGAAGAGCTGCGCGAAACGCGCGAAGACGGCACGCAGGGCGACCCCATCACCATCTGGAACGCCAGGAGCATGTTCGACGCCGCGCGCGTGCTGGGCTCGGCCGTGCGCCATGTGTACGACCGCGATGCCGAGGCGCTCAAGCACGCGGGCTTGGATTTCAACGTGTCGTTCATCTTCGGCGGGCAGGTCAAGGGCGAGGGCATGCGCCTGTTCCTGGTCTACGCGGCCGGCAACTTCATCGAAGCGACCACCGAGACGCCCTACTTCCAGGTGGGCGAATCGAAGTACGGCAAGCCCGTGCTCGACCGCGTGCTCACGCCCGAGACACCGCTGGACGAAGCCGCCAAGTGCGCGCTGGTGTCGATGGACTCGACCATGAAGTCGAACCTCTCGGTCGGCCTGCCGCTGGACCTGGTGGTGTACGAGGCCAACAAGCTCGAGACCGATCGCGTGATCTGCATCGACGCCGACAACCCCTACTACCGCATGATGCACAACAGCTGGGGCCAGAAGCTGCGCGAGGTGTTCGACAGCATCGAAGACCCCGTGTGGGACGACAGCCATACCGAGCACCCGCTGAAGATGCCCGCCACGCGCCACAGCCCGCTGCGCAAGATTTCCACGCCCGACGAAAAGCTCATCTGAACCCGTCCGTGCCTCCTGTCATCTTTTCGCACGGCAACAGCTTTCCGGCGAGCACCTACCGCGTCGTTCTCGACAGCCTTCGCAACCGGGGCTTCGAGGTCGATGCCATCGAGAAATTCGGGCACGACCCGAAATACCCCGTCACCGACAACTGGCCGCACCTGGTGCAGCAGCTGGCCGATTTCGCCAGGGTGCGCGCCGACCGCGCGGGCGGCCCGGTGTTCCTCATCGGCCATTCGCTGGGCGGCTTCCTGAGCCTGATGTGCGCGGCGCGCCACCCCGAGCTGGCGCGCGGCGTGCTGCTGATCGACTCGCCGATCCTCGGCGGCTGGCGCGCGAACACGCTCCACGTGGTCAAGCGCACGCCGCTCATGAAGAGCTTGTCGCCCGGCGCCACGAGCCGCAAGCGCCGCAACAGCTGGGAGCATCGCGAGGCGGTGTTCGCGCACTTTCGCAGCAAGAAGGCGTTCGCGAAGTGGGACGAGCAGGTGCTGCACGACTACATCGACCACGGCACCTTCGACAGCGAGGACACGCGCGCCCTGAGCTTCGACCGCGACGTGGAAACCGCGATCTACAACACCCTGCCCCACACCCTGGGCGCGCTGCTGCGCCGCCATCCGCTCAAGTGCAAGGCGGCCTTCATTGGCGGGCGCCAGTCGGTCGAGATGAAGCAGGTGGGCATGGCGATGACCGAGCAGGTCACCAAGGGCCGCATCACGATGCTCGACGGCACCCACCTGTTTCCGATGGAAAAGCCGCTGGCCACGGCGGCAGCCATCGAAGCTTCGCTGCGCAACCTGATGGGCTGATCGAACAGAAATATTCTGGAACAATCTCCACGATCTGCAGAACGACCTGCTGGCCTTGCCGTCGAACGGAACCCCGCGCCCCATGACCATTTCTCAATCGGAAACCGTTGAAACCGTTTCCTTGAGCCGGTCGCTGGTGGTCGAAGACGACCCGGCGATGTGCGAACGCCTGGGCCACGTGCTGAACACGCTCGGCAACGACGGGCCGCAAATTGCCTGGGCCGACAGCATTGCCACGGCCAAGGAACTGCTCGACGCGCAGAGCTTCGGCATCGCCCTGGTCGACATCGGCCTGCCGGACGGCAGCGGGGTCGAGCTGATCGGCTGGATGCAGGCGCGGCACCCCAAGGTGCCTGCGGTGGTGATCTCGGCCTTTCGGACCGAGGAAGTCATCTTCGCGGCGCTGCGTGCCGGCGCCATCGGCTACCTGCTGAAGGAGCGCGACGACCTCGAATTGGGCGTTGCGCTGCGCAGTATCGAGCAGGGCGGCTCGCCAATCGATCCGGCCATCGCGCGCCATATCCTCGGCTGGCTTGCGGCACAGCGAGTTTCACCACCCGCCGTGCCGGCGGCCAATGCGCCCGCTGCGCTGCCCGTCGCGCTGACCCCGCGAGAGCGAAAGATCCTCGAACTCGTGGCGCAGGGGCTGAGCAACCGCAACATGGCCGAATCGCTCTCGATCTCCCGGCTGACCGTGGAATGCCACACCAAGAACATCTACCGCAAGCTGGCCGTCGGCTCGCGCACAGAAGCCGTCTATCAGGCCCGAAGGCACGGCTTGCTGAACTGAACGGTGCTTGTGTCCTTGCTGCCTGCGCGCCTCACCATGAATAGCCCGCCTGCATGCGAGCGGCAATGCGGTTGCTGCTGCCGCCGCTGGTTGCAGTAGAGACGCCCAACCCCAGGTTCAGGTGGTCATTGACCTGGTAGCCGAAAGCAAAGCCGATGGCCGATGCGCCGGCGTAGTTGCCCACGGCGGCACCCATCCATTTCCTGCCCGCCGGCAAGGCCGGCATCGACGGCATGGCCAGTGCCGATGCCACGCCCTTTGCGGCAAAGGCATTCGCCTGGCTGGTCGCATTGCTCACCGCCTGCTGCAGCTGGTTGACGTTGACTGCATCGGTGCCCAGCAGGCCCGGAGCGACATTCGCAATGCCGCGCAACTGCCCGGTGGCCGCGTTGCCCACCGACACGGTGTTGTCGCGGTCCGCCACCGACCCCTGGCCCAATGCGACGGCGTTGCTGCCCGAGGCCAGCGTGTTGGCGCCCAGCGCCACGGCGTTGTTGCCGGTGGCCACCGCGTTGTTGCCCACGGCCGTGGTGGGATCGGCCAGCGCCCTGGCGCCGGCGCCGATGGCCACCGAGCCGGCATGGTGGGCTTCGGCGCCGCTGCCCACCGCGGTGGTGCCCTCGCCGTCGGCAATGGCATGGGTACCCAGCGCCGTGGCACCCGCACCGGTGGCCTTGCTGCCCGTGCCGCAGGTCACGCTGCCCCCGCTGAAGCTGCACAGGCCATTGGCAAGGGCCTGGTTCATGACGCTCTGCAGCGCGGTCACCTGCTGCATCGTGAAGCTGTTGGAGGCCGTGACAGCGCCTTGTTCCGCCTGCTGGACCTGTCCGACGTTGGCGGCATCCGTTGCGGCCGTGCCGGCGCGCACGTTGCTGAGCGTGGTTCCAGCGCCGCCGTTGGCATTCAGGCTGACGGTCGCGCCACCCGGGCCATACTGGACCGAGTTGTTCGCCACACCCAGGGCGGTGTTCGCCGTGCCCTGGGCAGTCGCCGCGGCAGCCTGGGCGCCATTGGCCGTGCCCTGGGCAGTCGCCGCGGCAGCCTGGGCGCCATTGGCCGTGGTCTGGGCCGTGCCCGCGTTGGCGAGCGCGGTGTTCGCCGTGCCTTGGGCGGCAACAGCCGCTGTCTGGGCTCCGTTCGCCATGGCGTGTGCCGTGCCTGCATTGGCAAGCGCAGTGTTCGCCGTGCCCTCGGCTGCCGCCGCAGCGGCCTGGGCAAGACCCGCCATGGCCGTTGCGCCGCTGGCGGTTGCCAGAGCGGTGTCGGCGGTCTCTCGCACCGAGTACAGCTGGCCGCCGTTGACGGCGTCGGTGCTCGTGGCGGTCACCGATCCCGCACTGACGTTGACCAGGCCGCGCGTTTGGCCGGTGGACCCGAAGGAGACGGTGTTGGCTGCCGTGGCCACGGAGTTCGAGCCAATGGCCACGCTGCCGTTCGCTCCGCTCACCACCTGGCTGCCGGCGCCGAGCGCCACGCTGCCCGTGGCCAATGCGGCCGCGCCCGAAACCCCGTTGCCTGCACCGCCGATCGCGGTGCTGCCATTCCCGGATGCCACGGCGCCGGCCCGGGTGCCAGAGGCGCTTCCGATGGCGATCGCGGCCTCCCCCGTGGCCTGCGCGCCGTTGCCGCCTGGCTGCTGGACGCTCCCACAGCAGCCCTCACCGCCCGTGCCGCCTGCACCGACGGCGATGGCGCCTCCAGCCGAAGCCTGGGCGCCGCGCCCGCCGGCACCGCCCGTGCCGCCCGCACTACCCTCGCCACCGCCACCTCCGCTGCCAATGGCTGTCGCGCCTGCTGCGGTGGCGCCTGCCCCGGTACCGCCCGCGCCGCCTATGCCACTTGCAAGACCTGCACCGCCGCTGCCGCCGCCGCCAATCCCCGTCGCACCGCCTGCAGTTGCGCGGGCCCCCGCCCCGCCCGCACCGCCGGTGCCGCCAGCAACGCCCATGCCGCCATCACCGCCCGCACCAAGTGCGGCGGCCCCGTCTCCCGAGACAACGGCCGCGGTGCCGCCGGCCCCTCCGGTCCCACCGGAATTCGCCGGGCCGCCTCCGCCTGCGACGCCATCGACCAGCCCCGCCGCGCAGGCGCTTCCCCCGACCAGCAGCGCAACCACCGGCAGATGCCGAAAGGCGCGCGCCATCCGCTCTTTTCTGGTGGATGCCTTGTGCGCACTTTCGCGGACGCCGTGTGCATGGGTTCGTGTGGGCATGGACTTCTTTCTTGAAAGCAAATAAAACAAGTAAGACGAAGTGTGTCTTTCCCGTCTCGGCCAAACCATCCCCGAAAGCTGGTAAATGCCCCACGAAGAATCTCCGCCGCCGGCTGACCGCCGACTCGCGCGCCCTGGCCTTGCGGCATGGCTTGCTGTACGGATCGGCGCCTGCCTCCTCCTCCTCCTCCTTCTCGCCGCGGCCGGCATGGCACGGGCGCAGTCCATCCCTGAATTCCATGTCGAAGCCGTGCGCGGCACGGGCTGGGACGACACCACCCCGCCGGCCGATGGCTGGACGCCCGTCGCCCTGCCCGACAGCTGGGCCGCGCGCTGGCCGGGCTTCGACGGCGTGGTCTGGTACCGGTTGACCTGGGACCAGCCCGCGCAGGTCGGCGAGGCCGGCCTGCTGCTGCACTACCTCAACATGGCCGGCGCGGTGTCGCTCAACGGCACCCCGATCTGGCGCGACCCAAGCCTGGTCGAACCGCTGACCCGTGCCTGGAACAGCCCGCGCTACTGGCTGCTGTCGCCGCCGTTGCTGCAGGCGGGCCGCAACACGCTGCTGATACGCGTCTCGGGCCTGTCCGCCTACCAGGCCGGCCTCGGCCCGGTCAGCCTTGGCACACCCGCGGCCATGCAGGCGGACTACGAGCAGGAGCAGCTCTTGCGCCGCGATCTACAGATGCTTGGCCTCGCGGTGAGCGCCGCGGTCTCGGCCTTCTTCGCCGCGCTGTGGATATTGCGCCGGCGCGAGACGGCCTACGGTTGGTTCGCGCTGATGTCGGTGCTGTGGCTCCTGTTCGGCTACAACCAGATCGCCACCAGCCCCTGGCCGTTTGCGAGCAACCACCGCTGGCAGGCGTTGAACACCTCGCTGCTGCTGCTCTTCAGCGTCTCCTACGCGGTCTTCGCGCTGCGCTTCTGCGAGCGGCGCATGCCGCGGCTGGAGGGCCTTGCGCTGCTGGTCGCGGTGACCGGCGTGCTCGACCTGTGGCTCGCCGGGCCCGCCAACCTGCTCACCCATCGCGCCGCCTGGACGCTGGTGGGCGGCCTCACGATCATTGCGGTGAACAGCGCCGCGCTGACCCATGCCTTGCGCTATCGCCACAGCCCGATGCGCTCGCTCGCGCCCTTCATGGCACTGTCGGCGGCAACGGGCGCGCACGACCTGCTGGTGTTCACGCAAGTGATCGACAGCAACATCTACTACACGACGATGTCCTCCTATGGGCTGCTGCTGGGCATGGCGCTGACCCAGGCCGGGCGCTTCGTGCAGAGCCTGAAGCGCATCGAGAACTTCAACACCGAGCTGATCGAGGAAGTGAATGCGGCCAAGGCCGAACTGGCCGTCACGCTTGCGCAGCGGCATGCACTCGAACTGGCGCACGCGCGCATCGGCGAGCGCGTCAACCTTGCCAGCGACCTGCACGACGGGCTTGGCGGCATGCTGGTCGGCAGCATCGCAACGCTCGAACGCAAACCCGAGAAACTCTCCGCGCCCGAATTGCTTGCCATGCTCAAGCGCCTGCGCGACGACCTGCGGCTGATCATCGAGGCCACCGGCCACCATGACGGCACGCAGGCCTTCGGCGAACTGCTCGTGCCCCTGCGGCACCGCACCTCGCAGCTGCTCGACGCCAACGGCATCGACTGCCGCTGGCAGGTGTCGAACATCGAGGCGCTCGAACTCCCTCCCTCGCAGAGCCTGGACCTGCTTCGCTTCCTGCAAGAGGCACTGACCAACGTGCTCAAGCACAGCGCGAGCCGCCGCGTGGACGTGGCGGTGACGCGCGCCGGGGCCGAACTGCAGCTCAGCGTGCGCGACGACGGCCGCGGCTTCGTGGTGGAAGGAGCCGACAAAGGGACCGGCGCCGGCCTTCGCAGCCTGCGCGCACGCGCGCGTCGCCTGGGGGCCGACCTGCAGCTGCAGTCGCGGCCCGGCCAGACGCAACTGGCGCTGCGCATGCCGCTCGCGCCCGTTGCCTGAGCGCCTGCGCCACCTCGGTCGAGCCAACTGCGCAAGGCCCTGCCTGAGGCATGGACAACCCGCGGGACACAAATGTGATTTACGGCGGCATTCGTACAAAATAAGCCGAAACGTCCCAATACTCCGGCCACCGTCCCAGAATGCCGCCCAAATGTTCTCTTCGGAAGCCCTCGAAGCCGTCTCCCTGAGCCCGACGCTCGTGGTCGAAAACGACACGGCAATGCAGGAACGTTTGCGCTACATCCTGTCGACCCTCGGATGCGACGAGCCGCAAATCACCTGGACCGGCAATGGCGAGGCGGTCATGCAATTGCTCGACAGGCCGAGCTTCGGCGTCGTGCTGGTGGACATCGGCCTGCCCAGCGACAGCGGCATCGAACTCATCGAGTGGCTGCAGGCGCACCACCCGCAAATGCCGGCCGTGGCCATTTCCGCCTCCCGCAGCGAAGAGGCCATTTTTTTGGCGCTTCGTGCCGGCGCGGTGGCCTACCTCCTGAAGGAGCGCGACGACCTCGAACTGAGCATCGGGCTGCGCAGCATCGAGCAGGGCGGCGCCATGATCGATCCGGCGATCGCGCGGCGCATCCTTGCCTGGCATGCCGGGCGCGCTGGGCACGTGGGCGATCCGGGCTCGAGTTCCGACGCGGCGCTGACGCCGCAGGAACGCAAGACGCTCGAACTCGTGGTGCAGGGCTTCGGCCATCGCGACATCGCCGAAGCGCTGGTCATGCCCCGGTTGGCGGTGGAATGGCGCATCAAGGGCATCTACAGAAAGCTCGCGCTCGGCTCGCGTGTCGAGGCGTCGCACATGGCCGGCGGGCATGCGCTGCTGCGCTGACCGCCGCTAGAGTTCGAGCACCAACCGCCCTTCGCACGCGCGAGAACAGCAAGCCATCATCTTCGTGTTCGCATCGCGCTCGCTGCGCGTGAGCACCACGTCGCGATGATCGACCTTGCCGGCCAGCACGCGCACTTCGCACGAACCGCACAGGCCTTCCTCGCAGTCGCTTTGCACATCGACGTTGGCCGCGCGCAGGGCCGTCAGCAAGGTCTGGTCGGGCGGCACGGTGATCACGAGGCCGGAGTCTTTCAGCTCCACCTCGAAGGCGTGTTCCTTCGACGGGTCGAGCGTGGCGAGCGTCGATTCGAAGTGCTCGACGCGCAGCGCGCCTTCGGGCCACGCGGCGCAGCAGTCTTCGAGCGCTTCGAGCATGCGCAGCGGGCCGCAGGCGTACACCTGCGCGCCGGGCACGGGTGTGGCCAACAGCGCGCGCAGGTCGTTGCGACGGCCTTCGTCGGCCGCATGCACGTGCAGGCGTTCGCCGTGCAGCGCGGCAAGCTCGTCGACGAAGGCCATGCTCGCGCGGCTGCGGCCGCTGTAGTGCAGTTCGTAGTCCATGCCCAGCGCCTTCGCGCGCCGCGCCATCGCGCTCACGGGCGTGATGCCGATGCCGCCGGCAATGAAGATCGCCTTCGCGAGCGACTCGTCGAGCCGGAAGTGGTTGCGCGGGCCGCGGATGCGCAGGCGCTCGCCGACCTTCACGTTCGCATGCACCCAGGCCGAACCGCCGCGGCCCTCGGGCTCGTGCAGCACGGCGATCTCCAGCGCGTGAACTTCGTCGGGGTCGCCGCACAGCGAGTACTGCCGCGACAGCTCGGGCGTGCCGCATTCGACGTCAATGTGCGAGCCCGGCGTCCAGCGCGGCAGCGGCTTGCCGTCGGGCGACACCAGGCGCAGGCGCACGATGCCGTCGGCCACCGGCGTCACGCGTTCGACCACCACGGGCCGCGCGATGGCGTGCGCCGACGGCTCGCCGATGCGCACCGGCACCTGCACGTCGCGCAGGCCGGCGTTGGCGCGCTCCGGGTTGGCGCGCGGGTCCCACTCGACCCACAGGTGCTCGGGGCCGCGGAACGAGGTGTTCGGCACGTAGCTGAAGCGTTGCGCCGACAGGCGCATGTGCGGCAGCCGGCGCGTGAACTCCTCCAGGAAGATCTGCATCTCCATGCGCGCCAGGTTCTTGCCCATGCACTGGTGCGAGCCGTAGCCGAAGGTCAGGTGGTCGCTGGCGTTGTCGCGGCGGATATCGAACAGGTCGGCATCGGCGAAGTGGCCTTCGTCGTGGTTGGCCGACGAAGTGACGATCAGCAGGCGCGAGCCCGCCGGCAGGTCGACGCCGCCGACCTGCGTGTCCTTGGTGACGAGCCGGCGCCACGCGGCCACCGAGCCGTTGTGGCGCAGGCACTCCTCCACCGCGTTGGGGATCAGGCCCGGGTCGTCGCACAGCTCCTGCCACACCTGCGGATGCTGCAGCAGCAGCTTCACCGCGTTGGCGGTGGCGTTGGCGGTGGTCTCGTGCGCGGCCACGATGCCGGCCATCATCATCGAGTGCAGGTACGAGTCGGTGACGACCTCGGGGTGCTGCATCTGCTTGCGGATGCCGTACTGCATCCAGCCCGGTGCGTCGGGGTCCTGGCGCATCTTGTCGAGCACCTTGCCGGCGTACTGCCAGAAGTTGCCGACGGCATGCGCCACGGCCACCTGCTCCTCGGGCTTGGGGCGGCCCCAGGTGTTGACGGTGTGCGCGATGGAGTATTTGCGCAGCGTGTCCATGTCCTCCTCGGGCACACCGAGGAAGTGCAGCGCCACGGTGAGCGGAATCTCCCACAGCATCTGGTCGACCAGGTCCGCCTTGCCGTCGTCGATGAAGCGGTCGACATAGCTGCGCGCGAGTTCGCGCACCAGCGGCTCGTGGTGCTTCAGCGCCTCGGGCGTGAACGGGTCCATGAGCGCGCGGCGGCGCGGCATGTGGGCCGGCTCGTCCTCGTTCACCAGCGTGCGGTTGAGCGCGAAGCCGTAGCTTGCGAGCACGGCGTTGGCTTCTTCGCCGGTGGGCGTGATCTTCTCCAGCGCGTTCGACGGGCTGAAGGTGAGGTTGTCGCGGAACACCGCCTTGATGTCGTCGTAGCGCGTGATCACCCAGTAGCCCAGCTTGGGGCTGTAGAAGATCGGCTCCTGCTCGCGGGCCCAGCGCACGTACTCGGGCGGGTCCTGCTGGTAGCCGTCTTCGAAGGGATCGAACTCGGCGGCGCGCTGGCTCACGGGGCAGCCGGTGGGCGTGCGCTGCGCAGAGAGCGCCCCGTGCGCGACGGGGCAGCCAGAGGTGCGAGAAGGCATGGCGGTGTCGGACATGGCTGCAGACTCAGTCGAGCGTGATCTTCAGGTCGCGGATCAGCTTGTGCCAGCGCGCGGTCTCGGCCTTGAGCAGCTCGGTGTACTGCGCGGGCGTGTTGCCCACGGGCTCGACGCCGAAGTCGACCATGCGCTTGTTCACCGAGGGCTCGTGGATGGCGGCCACCAGCTGGCGGTTGAGCGTGTTCACCACGTCGGCCGGCGTGGCCGCGGGCACCACCACGCCGACCAGCGCGGCGGCTTCGACGTTCTTGTAGCCGAGCTCGGCGAAGGTGGGCACGTCGGGCAGCTGCGGCAGGCGCGTGGGGTTGGCCACGGCCAGCGCGCGCACCTTGCCGCCCTTGATGAAGCCGGCGCCGGCGGCCATGTCGACCATCATGGCGGGCAGTTGCCCGCCGACCACGTCGGCCAGCGCAGGCGCGGCGCCGCGGTACGGCACGTGGACCATGAAGAGCTTGGCCTCGACCTTCAGCAGCTCCATCGCCAAGTGGTGCGGGCTGCCCGCGCCGGCCGAGGCGTAGTTGATGCCGCCGGGCTTGGCCTTGGCCTGCGCGATGAAGTCCTTGGCGGTGGCAAAGCCCGAGTTGGCGCCGACCACCAGGATCATGGGGAATTTGCCCATCAGCGTGACGGGCGTCAGGTCCTTCGTGGGGCTGTAGCTCAGCGACTTGTACAGCGCCGGGTTGAACACCAGCGTGCCGTTGTCGGCCGAGAGCACGGTGTAGCCGTCGGCCGGCGCGCGCGCGGTTTCGGCGGCGGCCAGCGCGGTGTTGCCGCCCGGCTTGTTGTCCACCAGCACCGGCTGGCCGACCTGGGTCGACAGCGTCTGGGCAACGGTGCGCGCAAGGAAGTCGGAGCCGCCGCCGGCCGCATACGGCACGAGCCAGCGGATCGGCTTGTTCGGAAAGGCAGTCTGGGCGCTGGCGGCAGTGGCCAGGGCAGCGAGGGACAGGACCGCAAGGCCGCGGGCGAAGTGCTTCTTCATCGGGGTGTCTCCGAGGTGGAAATTGTGTATTGCGTAATTATCATACGCATTGCGTAATCTCTGATCCGCGAGTTTACCCGCGCGCCTGGACCCCCACCTAAGATGCCGACGACATGACCTCCCTCGCCGAAGCACCCTCTTCCCCTCCCCGCGAGCGCCGCCAGCGCGTGCAGTCCGCCGAGACCGGCATGGCCGTGCTCAAGGGCCTCGCGCACCTGGGCGGGCGCAGCAGCCTCACGGCGCTGGCCACCCATGTGGGCGAGAGCCCGGCCAAGGTGCACCGCTACCTCGCGAGCCTCATGGAAGAAAGCCTGGTGCGCCAGGACGCCGCCTCGCAGCACTACTACCTGGGGCCCGAGGCGATCCAGATCGGCCTGGCTGCGATGCGCCAGGCCGACCCGATCCGCGCGGCCGAGCCCTGCCTGATCCGCCTGCGCGAATCGCTGGAGGTGACCTGCTTCGTCGCGGTGATGGGCAACAAGGGACCGACCATCGTGCGTTTCGAGGAGCCGGGCCTGCCGGTGACGGTGAACGTGCGCGCTGGTTCGGTGATGTCGATGCTGTGGTCGGCCACCGGCCGCGCCTTCCTGGGCCTGCTCGACGAGTCGCGCGTGGTCGCGCTGGCCGAGCAGGAACTGGCCGACGCCAGCGAGGACATGCGTGCGCTGCTCGACGCGGCCGACCCCATCGGCGCGCTGCGCCGCGAGGTGCAGCAGGCGCACTGCGCCATCGTGCGGGACACCTACCTGCGCGGCATCAGCGCCGTGGCGGCGCCGGTGTACGACTATGCAGGAAGGGTGTGCGCCGTGATCACCGCGCTGGGCGCCACGGGCGGGTTCGACCCGTCGATCGACGGGCCGATCGCCATCGCCGTGCGGCGGGAGGCGAAGGCCGCCGGCGCGCTGCTGGGCGCGGCGGCCTGAGGCCGCTGCCTTATTCGGCCCAGACCACTGCGCCGGTCCACGCCGTGGCCAGCACCACGATGCCGAAGGCGATGCGATACCAGGCGAACGGAATGAAGTTGTGCGTGCTGATGTACTTCAGCAGCCATCGCACGCACAGCCATGCACTGATGAACGAGAAGGCCAGCCCCACCGTGAACATCGGAATGTCGGCCACCGACAGCAGCGCACGCTCCTTGTAGAGGCTGTAGGCACCCGCGCCGATCAGCGTCGGAATCGCCAGGAAGAACGAGAAATCGGTCGCGGCCTGGCGCGACAGGCCCAGCAGCATGCCGCCGATGATGGTCGAGCCGCTGCGGCTGGTGCCGGGGATCATCGCGAAGCACTGCACGAGGCCGACCTTGAGCGCGTCCCAGGGCGTCATGTCGTCCACGTGCTCGATGCGCACCGAGCCCGGCGGGCGCTTCTCGGCCCACAGGATGATGAAGCCGCCGATGATGAAGGTGCTCGCCACCACGGTCGGGATGAACAGGTGCGCCTTGATCATCTTGCCGAACAAGAGGCCCAGCACCACCGCGGGCAAAAAGCCAATGACGACGTTCAGCGCCAGCCGGCGCGCCTTGGGCTGGCGCGGCAGCGCCACCACGGTCGAATGGATCTTCTGCCAATAGACCAGGATCACCGCGAAGATCGCGCCGGTCTGGATGGCGATGTCGAACACCTTGGCCTTGGCGTCGTCGAAGCCCAGCAGCGAGCCCGCAAGAATGAGGTGGCCGGTCGACGAGATCGGCAGGAATTCGGTCAGCCCCTCCACGATGCCCATGACAGCGGCCTTGACCAGCAAAACGATATCCACGCGTACTCCTTGAAAGAGCGGCAATTATCGCGAGGCCTCCGGTCAGGTCCTGATCAGGCGCCGTTCCGCCGGTGGAACGCAAGGCAGCCCTCCCACGGAAATACCCAGTTCAGGTGATGTTCGACCTCGACGCGTTAATACATATTGATAACAGTTATTCATCTGCGCCCGAAGGAGCATCCATGTCAACGTTCACCACCACGAGTGAACCCGAGGCGTGCGTCGCTGAAGAACGCCCCTCGACGCTCGACGACCACGTCGAAGACCGCCTCAAGAGCGCCTGCCAGCTGGAGCGGGAGCAGTGCCACGGCATGCGGCGCGTGGCCGAAGCCACCGGCACCTCGGCCTTCGAGCTGCGCCAGCTGACGCAGCGCCTGTCCGACATCGACCGCTGCGGCGCCGGCACCTGCATCGTGGCGCAGGGCCACGTCGAGGCCGATCGCATGGCTTCCGGCCTGCACGCGGATGCGGCCCTGTGCATCGACTTGCGGCTGCTGGAGCCGCTCGGCCCGGCGCACGACAAGAAATGGTTTGCGCGCTGGAAGTTCTGGAGCTTCCTGCTCGGCGCGGCCGGCCCCGTCGCCGCGCTCACGCTGCAGGGACTGGCGCTGCGTCCGAGCGCGCCGCGCGACGCGCACGCCGACCTGGTCGCCCGGTCGCGCAAGGTGCTCGAAAGCTGGCGCCGCACCTGCGACACATTGTTCTGGCACGCGGTCGAAGACTACGTGCGCCAGCAGGCCTTCTCGCTCGAAACCCAGGCCTACCTGATGCATTGCGTGGCGGCCGTGTTCGCTGCCGACACGCCCCAGCTGTCCGACGCCCGGCGCGAACAGCTGGCCGCCATGCTCACCGACACCTACTGCGATGCGCTCGGCGCCGCGGCGACCATGCCGTCGTCAGACATCTACCGGCGCCTGGCGCAAGGCCTGGAAATCGACAGCGACAACGCCGGCCCCGGCCGTCCGCTGGGCCGCGGCGAAGCGGCCCAGGTGGCGATGACCACGCTGTTCATGGCTGTCGGCAACGGCGGCTCACGCTGAGCCTGTCGACGCGCGACGGCGCAGCGCGCGCACCGCGCTGTCGACCGTCGTCAGCACCGGCAAGCCGCTGGCCGCCTCGCAGGCGCCACGCGCCCGCGCCATGCTGAACTGAGCCAGGGCGATGCGCGTGCAGCCGCGCGCGCGCAGCGCAGCGGCCTGCTCGGCGATGAGCGCATCGTGGCGCTGCGCGTCGCCCGCATCGAGCGCGGCCAGTGCGCCCTCGGCCAGCGCGAGCTCCAGCGCCATGCCCGAGGGAAACTCCGGCGGCATCGACTCGAGCGTGCGCGCGAAGGTCGCGATCAGGCCCAGGCGGCCTTCGCCCAGCACGGCCTCTTCGATCATGGCCTCGTTGGGCTTGAGCACCGCAATGCCCGCATGCCGCCGCGCCACCGCCTCGATGCACGGTCCGAAGGCCGAGCAGGTGAACAGGATGCCGCGCGCACCCGTGTCCACCGCGTACTGCGCCAGGCGCTGGAAGCGCTCGTGCATGGCGGCGTCGAGCCCCTTGCCGTCGCGCGCCAGGTCGGCCGACAGGCTGTCGTCCAGCAGGTTCATGCGCACAGCCTCGGGCCAGTCGCGTGCGAACGCTTCGTTGATGGGGGCGACGGAGTGCGAGAGCGCGTGAATCAGGGCGATGCGGGTCATGGGTCGGAAGTCGGAATCTCAGATGCCCTTGGACGACGGGTTGGCGAACGCGTCCTTCGTCTCGGCGTTGAGCGGGTAGTTGATGTTGATGCCCTTGGGCGGGATCGGCGACATGAACCACTTGCTGTAGAGCTTCTCCATCTCGCCGGACTTCATCATGCCCGAGACCACGCGGTCGACCAGCGCCTTGAAGGCCGGGTCGTCCTTGCGGAACATCAGCGACTGGTTCTCGGTGCGCAGGCTCTCGCCGGTGATGGTGAAGTCCTTCGGGTTGCGCGCGTTGGCGATCTGGCCCGCGAGCAGGATGTCGTCGAGCACGAAGGCCTGCGCGCGGCCACTCTCGACCAGCAGGAACGAATCGGTGTGGTCCTTGCCCGAGAGCTGGTTCACCTCCAGGCTGCGGCCCTTGTCAGCGGCGCGCAGCAGGCGGAACGACGTCGTGCCGGCGGTGGTGACCACGGTCTTGCCCTGCAGGTCGGCGATGCTCCTGATGCCCGAATCGGCCTTCACCAAGGCGCGCACGTTGTAGCGGAAGATGTCCGGCGAGAAGGCCACCTGCGACTGGCGCTCGACCAGGTTGGTGGTGGAGCCGCACTCGATGTCCACCGTGCCGTTCTGCACCAGCGCGATGCGGTTGGCCGAGGTCACGGCCTGGTACTTGATGTCGAGGGCCGGCAGCTTCAGCTCGGTCTTCACCGCGTCGACGATGCGGTTGCAGATCTCGATGCTGTAGCCCACGGGCTTGAGGTTGGCGTCCAGGTACGAGAAGCCGAACGAGGCCTCGCGGTAGCCGAAGGTGATGGCGCCGCTGGCCTTGATCTTGGCGAGCGTGTCGTTGGCGGGCTGCGCCTGCGCAGAAGCGGTCGGCGCCAGGGCGGCAAGGGCCAGCGCGAAGGCGGCGGCGATGGAAAGCGACGGGCGAAGCTGGGACATGGAACGCTCCTCGGAACGGCGGTTGAAGAAAAAAAAGGGAACGGGGTCGACCGTTCAGCGCGCGGCGGTGCGCGTGACCGCATCGACCGAAGCGGCGAGCCGCGCGACGATCTCCTGCAGGTGGTCGCGCGTCGCGATGTAGGGCGGCGCCAGCAGCACGTGGTCGCCCTGGCGCCCGTCGACCGTGCCGCCGAAGGGGTAGCACAGCAGGCCGCGCGCCATCGCGTCCTTCTTGAGGCGCGCGTTGACGGCCAGGGCCGGATCGAAGGGCTGCCTGCTCGCGCGGTCGGCCACCAGCTCGACGCCCCAGAAGAAGCCGCGCCCGCGGATGTCGCCCACGTGCGGGTGGTCGCCCAGCGCCTCGGCCAGCATCGCGCCGAAGGCGATGCCGTCCTCGCGCACCTTCGCGACGAGGCCGTCGCGGCGGATCACCTGCTGCACCGCGAGCGCCGCTGCGCAGGCCATCGGATGGCCCAGGTAGGTGTGGCCGTGCTGGAAGAAGCCGCTGCCCCTGGACATGGCCTCGACGATGCGGCGCTGCGCCAGCACCGCGCCGATCGGCTGGTAGCCGCCGCCCAGGCCCTTGGCGATGGTCATCAGGTCGGGCGCCACCCCCTCCTGCTCGCAGGCGTGCAGCGAACCGGTGCGGCCCATGCCGCACATCACCTCGTCGAGGATCAGCAGCACGCCGTATTTGTCGCACACGGCGCGCACGGCCTTGAAGTAGCCCGGCACGGGCGTGAGCACGCCAGCGGTGGCGCCGCCCACGGTCTCGGCCACGAACGCGATCACGCGGTCGGCGCCCTGCGCGAGGATGGCGGCCTCCAGCTCATCGGCCAGGCGCAGCCCGTATTGCTCGGCGCTTTCACCTTCGCGCTGCTCGCGGTACGGGTAGCACGGCGACACATGCGTGGCCGGCACGAGGATCGGCGCAAAGGGCTCGCGCCGCCAGGCGTTGCCGCCCACCGCAAGCGCGCCCAGCGTGTTGCCGTGGTAGCTCTGGCGCCGCGCGATGAAGTGCGTGCGCTGGGGCTGGCCGATTTCCACGAAGTACTGGCGCGCCATCTTCAGCGCCGACTCCACCGCCTCCGAGCCGCCGCTCACGAGGTACACGTGGCTCATGCCTTCGGGTGCGGAACCGATGAGTTCGTCGGCCAGCTGCTCGGCCACCTCGCTCGTGAAGAAGCTGGTGTGGGCGTAGGCCAGTGTGTCGATCTGCGCGTGCATGGCGGCCATCACTTCGGGGTGGCCATGGCCGAGCGAGGACACGGCCGCGCCGCCCGACGCGTCGAGGTACTCGCGCCCGTCGGCGTCGCGGATGAACATGCCTTGCGCGCTGGCGGCAACGGGCGGGGTGTGGCGAAGGTGGCGGTGGAAGACGTGCGTCATGGCGGAAAGAAAGCGGGGGCCTTGTTTGGAACTAACGTTTCGGATGAATTATTAATTGGAACATTTGCTCCGTCAACTTCAGTGATTTCCCTGCTCCGGTACATTCGTTCCAGACACCGAGAGAAAAGAGACACCGCCATGGGCGCCAAAGAACTGATCCGCCAGCGTTTCAACGAACTGAGCCCTGCCCTGCAGCAGGTGGCGCGCTACGTGCTCGACCACCCCAACGAAGTGGTCACGGGCTCCATGCGCAACGTCGGCACGCGCGCGCAGAGCACGCCCGCCACGCTCGTGCGTTTCGCGCAGCACCTGGGCTTTGAAGGCTGGCCGCAGCTCAAGGAGGCCTTCGCCGCCGACATGGGCCTGGGCACCGAGACCTACGGCGTTCGCGCCAAGCAGCTGGTGGGCCGTGCCGCCGACCAGGGTCTGGCGGGCGAGATGTTCGAGGTGCAGCGGCGCAACCTGGAGCTCACGCACCAGCAGAGCGGGCCGGCGCTGCTCAAGGCCTGCGTGCTGCTGGAGAAGGCGCCGGCCGTGCACGCGGCGGGCTTTCGCGCGTGCTTTCCGATCGCGTTCTCATTCGTCTACGTCTACCGGCTCTTTCGCACCAGTGTGCACCTGGTGGACGGCCAGGGCGGCTCGCTCGAGATGCAGCAGCGCGCCTTCGCCAAGGGCGACGCGCTGGTGGTGGCGAGCTTTGCGCCCTATTCGCGCGAGGCGCTACAGGTGGCCGAGGCGGCGAAGGCGGCCGGCTGCCGCATCGTGGCGATCACAGACAGCGTGACCTCGCCGCTGTCGCTGCTGGCGGACGAAACGCTGCTCTTCACCATCCACAGCCCCTCGTTCTTCCCCTCGGTGGCGGCCGGCGTGGCCGTGACGGAAGCGCTGGTCGAGCTGCTGGCGAGCCGCGCGGGCAAGCCGGTGATCCGGCGCATCGACCAGGCCGAGGCGCAGCTGTTCGAGTCGGGGGCCTACCTCATGGCGCCCGTGGCGCGGGGCGGCTGATCAGGCGAGCGCGCGGGTGCGGCCGGCGCTCTGGCGCAGGTAGAGCACCAGCAGGTCGCGATTGGCGTTGATGTGCTCGCGCATGGCGGCTTCGGCGCCCGCCGCTTCCTGCCGGCCGAGCGCCTCGACGATGCCGCGGTGCTCTTCCAGCGCCTGCAGGGCCTGGCCGTGCCGGTACATCAGCATGGCGGCGTCGTGCTTGTGGGGGCGCGAGCGGCTGTCGAAGATCACCGGTAGCTGGCAGGCGCGCTGCACGGCCTCGCTGAGCCAGCGGTTGTCGGCCAGCGACAGCAGCTTGTGGTGGAAGGCCTGGTTCAGGTCTTGCCACAGGTCGGCCCGCTCGTCGGTCCATTCGCCGCTGTCGTGCAGCAGCGCATGCTGCTCGTCGACCATGGCCGTCAGTCCGGCCAGCGCCTCGTCGTCCAGGCCGCGCTCGCTGAGCAGGCGGCAGCCCATGCCTTCGAGCGTGGCGCGCACGCTGAAGGCGTCGAACACGTCCTTGGCGTCGAAGCGGCGCACCTGGAAACCCCGCTGTGGGTGGTAGACCAGCAACCCCTCGTCGGCCAGCCGCGCCATGGCGCCGCGCACAGGGGTGCGCGACACGCCAAGCTCGTTGGCGAGCGAAATCTCCATCAGGTGGGCGCCGGGGGCGATCGCACCGTCGAAGATGCGGGTGCGCAGCGTGTCGGCCACGGACAGCACGCGCGTCCGCGAGGGATCTGGGGGGGTCATCGAAAGTCGGAAACAGGGGACGGCCGGAAGCCGGCCGCGCGGATGGTACGGCGGCGTATCGAAGCTTCATATCCCCGATTTCCGTAAAAATCCCGTTCTGGCGACTTTTTCGAGAATTACGGAAAAATTATTAACTTCTGTAAACAGTCACCCGGGTTTCCGCGTTACCGCCCCACCGTTTTGGCCGCCAGGTGGATCGCGGCGCGAATCCGGGGGTACGTGCCGCAGCGGCAAATATTGCCGCGCATGGCGTCCGAGACCTGGTCGTCGCTGGGCTTGGGGGTCGCCTTGAGCAGTGCGCAGGCCGACATGAGCTGGCCGCTCTGGCAGTAGCCGCACTGCACCACGTCCACCTCGGTCCAGGCCTGGCGCAGGGCGTCGGCCTCCCGGCCTTGCAGGCCCTCGATGGTGGTGACTTCGCGCCCGGCCACGGCCTCCAGCGGGGTGACGCAGGAGCGCACGGCCTGGCCGTCCAGGTGCACGGTGCAGGCGCCGCACAGCGCCTTGCCGCAGCCGAACTTGGTGCCGACGAGCTTCATCTCGCCGCGCAGCACCCACAGCAGCGGGGTGTCGGGCTCGGCGCTCACGGTGGCGGTCCGGCCGTTGATCTTCAGCGTGGTGGTGGTCGTGGTCATGGGTGTCTTTCCTGTTCGCGGGGATCAGGCCAGCCGCAGCGGCAGGCTGCGCAGGCGCTGGCCGGTCAATGCGAACACGGCATTGGCCACGGCGGGCGCGATGGGCGGCGTGCCCGGCTCACCGACGCCGCCGGGCGGCGCCTCGGCACCGGTGCCGGCGAGGATGTCGACCTCGATGACCGGGCACTCGTCGATGCGCAGCGGCGTGTAGTCGTGGAAATTGCTCTGCTGCACCTGGCCTCGCGCCACGGTGATCTCGCCGCGCAGCGCGGCCAACAGGCCGAACACGATGCTGCCTTCCATCTGCTGGCGGATCAGGTTCGGGTTCACCGGCAGGCCGCAGTCGATCACGCACACCACGCGGTGCACGCGGATCTGCCGCTCGGGCGTCACCGACACCTCGGCCACCTGCGCCACGATGCTGCCGAAGGCGCGGTGGATGGCCACTCCGCGCGCGCGCTTCGTGCCGTCGGGCCCCTCGGCCAGCGGCTCGCCCCACTTCGAGAGCTCGGCCACGCGCTGGAGCACCGCCAGGTGGCGTGCGTCCCTGGCGAGCAGGCCCACGCGGAAAGCCACCGGGTCCTTGCCGGCGGCGACGGCGCATTCGTCGATGAAGCTCTCGACGAAGAAGCCGTTCTGCGAATGCGCCACGGAGCGCCAGATGCCGGTGGTCACGGCCGACTCGACCGGCACGTGCGCCACGCGGGCCTGCGGGAAGTCGTAGGCGGTGTTCCAGGCGCCGTCGGTCGAGTTGTCCATGAACGACGGCGCCCCGAGGCTGGAGCCGGCGCTGGTGGTCTGCCAGGCGACCAGCGCGCCCGCCGCGTCGAAGCCGGCCTTGCACCGCGCCACATAGGCCGGGCGGTAGAAGTCGTGCGTCATGTCTTCCTCGCGCGACCAGATCAGCTGCACCGGCGCGCCGCCGGCCTCGCGCGCGAGCTGCGCGGCCTGCACCAGGAAGTCGATGAAGTAGCGCCGCCCGAAGCCGCCGCCCAGGTAGGTCACGTGCAGCGTGACCTTGTCGGCATCGATGCCCAGCGCCTTGGCCACTGCGGCGCGCGCGAAACCCGGCGCCTGCGTCGGCGCCCAGACGGTGGCGGCGCCGTCCTTGAACTGCACGGTGCAGTTCATCGGCTCCATGGTGGCGTGCGCCAGGAAGGGCACGCGGTACTCGACCTCGATCGTGCGCGCGGCCGACTTCAACGCAGCGGCCACACCGCCGGTGTCGAGGCGGGCGTTGCCCGCATCCGTGTCGAGCGTGCGCGCGAGGCGCTCGATCATCTCGGCGCTCGACAGGCTGGCGGCCGGACCGTGGTCCCATTCGATGTCGACCTTCTTCAACGCGCGCATCGCGTGGTACGGCGTGTCGGCGATCACCGCCACACCGCCCGCCGTGCTGCCCGTGCCGACAAGGCTCGCGGCCACCGGTTCCAGCGCCACCACCTTGCGCACGCCAGGCAGCGCCTCGGCGACCTTGGCATCGAAGCGCGCGACGCGTCCGGCCAGCGTCGGGCACATCGCGATGCTGGCGTACAACAGGCCTGGCGGCAGCACGTCGATGCCGTAGGTGGCAGTGCCGTCGAGCTTGCCGGCGTTGTCGATGCGCCGCTGCGGCTGGCCGATGACGCGGAAGTCGGCGGGCGCCTTGAGCTTCACCGCCGTGGGCAAGGGCTGCTGCGCGGCCTTCTCGGCCAGTTCGCCATAGCGCGCGCTGCGGTTGGAGGCCGGGTGCAGCACGCGGCCGGCCTCGGTGCGGCATTCGCCGGCCGGCACCTGCCACCGGGCAGCGGCGGCGCCCACCAGCATGAGCCGCGCCGACGCGCCGGCCTCGCGCACCGGGCCCCACTGGTCGGTGACGCTCGACGAACCGCCCGTGCCCGAGAGCCCCGGGATCGTGCGCAACAACTTGCCCACCACCTGGTGCGCCGCGCGCTTGCCGAAGCCCTCGTCGCCCGGCTTGAAAGGCAACGCGTCGAGGATCATGGCCTGGTTGTTGTAGATGGCGTCGAAGCCGGCCTGCTCGAGCCGCACCTGCGACACCGGGGCATCCATTTCTTCGGCCAGCAGCATCGCCAGGCCGGTGTGGGTGCCCTGCCCCATTTCCGACTGCGTCATCACCAGCGTGACCGTGTCGTCGCTGCCCACCTTGACCCAGCCGTTGAGCACGACCTGCCCGTTGCCCGCCGGCAACGGATTGCCCGGCACGAGGCGCGACGCCGCCGGCGTGGCGGCCCAGCCGACCACCAGGGCGCCGGCGGCCCCAAGGGTGCCGAGCACGAAGTGGCGGCGTTTGAGTTGCGGCATGGCGCGGGTTCTTTCTTCTGTGGGTCGCAAGGCGTGTGGGGATCGGGGCAGAACGGCCTTGCAGACGATTCTGCACCGGCACGGCGGGCGGCGATCCCTGGGAACCCTGCCCCCCACACCCGGTCGAACACTTGTCGTGGCGTTGTGCCGCGACAGGAGGTAATGACCATGAAGCATGTGAAGCATTGGCAGGACCCCGTCAACGCCGTCGCCGGCGTGTGGCTGATCGTCTCGCCATGGGTACTGGGCTTTCAGGGCAACACGCT
Source organism: Variovorax sp. Root473 (assembly GCF_001426505.1). GTDB lineage: Bacteria > Pseudomonadota > Gammaproteobacteria > Burkholderiales > Burkholderiaceae_C > Variovorax. The sequence continues at coordinate 569,025 of NZ_LMEV01000017.1, read as the reverse complement.
CGCCATGTGGACCATGGTGGCGACCGGCATCGTGCTGGGTGCCGTGGCACTGGGCGCGACCTTCGTGCCGCACCAGTGGGAAGAGTGGACCGAAGTGGCGCTGGCAGCCTGGCTGGCGGTGTCGCCCTGGTTGCTCGACTTCCGCATGGTCGAGCCGGCGCTGGTCAATGCGGTGCTCGTGGCCGCGCTGATCATGGTGCTTGCCCTGTGGGTCCTGGTGACCGACAAGGACTACCTGGGCGGCGCCATCGACCGGCCAGCGCACTGATTGGGGAGAGAGCGATAGTGTGATGCGCGAAGCAGCGACCACCGCTGCGACGCAACGACGCCCGGTCCGGTGTTCGATGCAAGCGGGCACCGGATCGGGCCGACGGGCAGGCAGCTTCCCATGCCCGCCCGCGACACCCGCGCCTTACGGCGTGCGGGAAGCGGCGTTGTTGTTTGAAGTGCTGTTGTCGACCGGGCGGGCGCCGCCCATCCAGTCGGCCTGCCAGCCGCCGCCCATGGCCTGGATCAGTGCGATTGCCGCGGCCTGGCGATTGACCTGAAGCTGCACGAGCGCGCGCCGCGCGCTCAGTGCGGCGGCCTGCGCCTGCACCACGTCGGTGTAGCTCACCTGCCCCGCGCGATAGCGGTTGAGCAGTTGCTGCTCGGTCTTGTCGGCCGCCGCCGTGGCCTCGCGGCGCAGGCCTTCCTGCTGCGCCAGCGTGGCGCCGGTCGTCAGCTGGTCTTCCACGGTCTGGAACGCGGCGAGCACCGTCTGCCGGTAGCGCGCCACGCTGGCCTCGTGGCCGGCCTTGGCGGCATCGACGCTGGCGCTGATGGCGCCCGCATCGAACACCACCTGCGCCACCGACAGGCCCAGGCCCCACAGCGTGTTGGCCGAGCCGAAGAGGTCTTTCACGCGGCTCGCGTTGCTGCCGACCGAGGCCGTGAGCGAGATGTTCGGGTAGTAGGCCGATCGCGCCACGCCGATCTGCGCATTGGCCGCGGCCACCGCACGCTCCGCCGCCGCGATGTCGGGCCGGCGCTGCAGCAGCGTCGAGGGCACGCCGGTCGGCACGCCGGGCACCGTGGGCGTCCAGCGTGCGGGCGGCAGACTGAAGTCGGCCGGTGCCACGCCCACCAGCATCGCGATGGCGTGCTCCAGTGTGGCGCGCGTGCGCTGCAGGCCGACGCGATCCGCCTTGGCATTCACCAGTTGGGTCTGCGCCTGCAGCACGTCGGTCTGCGCGGCAATGCCGGCGGCGTAGCGGTTGCTCGTGATCTCGAAGGCGCGCTGATAGCCGAGGATGGTTTCGTCGAGCAGCACGATCTCGGCGTCGGCCTCGCGCAGCGAGAAGTAGTTGGTCGCCAGGTCGCCGATGGCCGACAGCCGTGCCGAAGCCAGGTCGGCCTCGCTGGCCTGTGCGTTGGCCTGCGCGCTGTTCACGGTTTCGCGCAGGCGGCCCCACACGTCGGGCGTCCAGCTCGCGCCCAGCGTGGCACCGAAGGCGTTCGAGGGGCTGGCCGAGGCGTTGCCGTTCACCGTGCCCGAACGCCTGCCGCTGCCGTCGAGGGACACCGACGGGAACAGCCCCGCGCGCTGCTCGCGCACCAGCGCCTGCGCCTGCGTGTAGTTGGCCACGGCGGCGGCGATGTTCTGGTTCGACACCTGCACGCGCCCTGCGAGCTCGTCGAGCGTGGCGTCGCCGAAGAGCTTCCACCACTCGCCGCGGTCGAGCGCGTCGGCGGGCGCGGCGGGCAGCCAGCCGTCGGCGGCAGGTTGTTCTTTCCAGCCGGCGGGCGCGGCGGATGCGGGCAACTGGTACGTCGGGCCGACGGCACAGCCGGCGAGCACGGCGGCCAGGGCGAGCGTGCTCAGCGCGAAGAAGCGGCGTGAAGAACCAAGGGAAGAAATGGAGGCGTTCATGGTCGTGGATCTCAGACAGCCGGAGCGCGGCTCAACGCATGTTCGTTCTTGCCGCGGCGACGCAGCTTGTCGAGCAGCAGGTAGACCACCGGCGTGGTGAGCAGCGTCAGCAACTGGCTCGCGATGAGCCCGCCGATGATCGCCACGCCCAGGGGCCGGCGCAGCTCGGCGCCTTCGCCGAAGCCGATGGCCAGCGGCAGCGCGCCGAGCGCGGCGGCCAGCGTGGTCATCAGGATGGGCCGGAAGCGCAGCAGGCAGGCCTCGCGCACCGCCTCGAGCGGACTCAGGCCGCGCGAGCGCTCGGCCTCCAGCGCGAAGTCGATGATCAGGATGGCGTTCTTCTTCACGATGCCGATCAGCAGGAACACGCCAATCAACGCGATGATGGAAAACTCCATGCGGAACATCAAGAGCGCCAGCACCGCGCCCACGCCGGCCGAAGGCAAGGTCGAGAGCACCGTCACCGGATGCACCAGGCTCTCGTACAGGATGCCCAGCACGATGTAGATCACCACCAGCGCCGCCAGGATCAGCATCGCCTGCTGGCCCTGCGACTGCTGCGCGCTCAGCGCGGTGCCGGCAAACGCGCCGCGCACGTTCGTCGGCATGGCGATGTTGGCCTCGGCCTTGGCGATGGCCTCGCGCGCATCGCCGAGGTTCGCGCCTTCGGCGAGGTTGAATGAGATGGTGGTGGCGAGTTCGCCGTCTTCATGGCTGACCGACGTGGCAACCGATTGCTCCTCGAACTTCGCCACCGCCGACAGCGGCACCAGCGTGGTCGCCGTGTTGCTCAGCACGTTGCCGGTTGAGGCGTTGCGCAGGCCGGCGTTGGCCGACACCGGCACCGTCGCTGCGGCCGAGGTGGAGGCGGCCGTGCCGCCTGTCGATGTGGTGGTCGTTGCGGCTACCTGCGTGGTCACGGCCTGCCCGCCGACCACCGAGGTCCGGGTGGCGGGCACGTACACGTCGCGCAACGCGTTCGGGCTGCGCGTGTAGGCCGGCGCCCATTCCATCACCACGTGGTACTGGTTGAGCTCGGTGTAGATGGTCGCCACCTGCCGCTGGCCGAAGGCGTTGTACAGCGCGTTGTCGATGGCGGTGGAGGTCAGCCCCAGGCGCCGTGCGCTGTCCGGGTCGACCTTGGCCACCGTCTCCACGCCGTTCTGGTCCTGGTCTGTGTCGATGTCGGTCAGCGTGGGCTGCTGCTTCATCTCGTCGGCCAGCTTCACGGCCCAGGTGCGCAGGTCGGACAGGCTGTCGCTCTTGAGCGTGTATTGATACGTGGAGTTGCTGGAGCGCCCGCCCGAGCGCACGTCCTGCACCGGGCCGAGGAACACGCGCAGCCCCGTCACCTGCGCCAGCTGCGGACGCAGCCGCGCGATCACCGCCAGGCCGCTGTCCTTGCGCTGGCTGGCCGGCTTCAGGTTGACGAACATGAAGCCGCCCCCCGCGCGCCCGCCACCGGTGAAGCCCACCACGGTGTCGACCGCTTCGTCCTTGCGGATGATGTCGACCACCTCGCGCAGCTTGGCCGCCATGGCCTGCGACGAAATGCTCTGGTCGGCACGCAGGCCGCCGTTGAGCTGGCCGCTGTCCTGCTGCGGGAAGAAGCCCTTCGGCGCCGCGCTGAACAGGTAGACATTGAGCCCCACCACCGCCAGCAGCACGAACATGACGATCGCCTTGCTGTCGAGCGCCCAGTCGAGCGCGTGCTCGTAGCGCTTGAGCATCCAGTCGTAACTGCGCGCCGCCGCCCGGCCAAACCGGCCCGGCGGCTTGCCGTTGCCGTGGCCGTTGTTGCCGCCCGGCTTGAGCATCCACGCGCACATCATCGGCGTGGTGGTGAGCGAGATGACCAGCGAGATCAGCACCGCCGCCGACAGCGTGACCGCGAACTCGCGGAACAGCCGCCCCACCTGCCCGCCCATGAACAGCAGCGGAATGAACACCGCCACCAGCGACACGCTGATCGACAGCACCGTGAAGCCGACCTCTTGCGCGCCGAGCAGCGCCGCCTTCATGCGCGACATGCCCGCCTCGATGTGGCGGCTGGTGTTCTCGAGCACCACGATGGCGTCGTCCACCACGAAGCCCGTGGCCACCGTGAGCGCCATCAGGCTCAGGTTGTTGAGGCTGAAGCCCAGCAGGTGCATCACGCCGAACGTGCCCAAGAGCGCCACCACCGTGGCCACCGCCGGCACCACGGTCGCGCGCACGCTGCGCAGGAACAGGCTGACGACCAGCACCACCAGCAGCACGGCGATGACCAGCGTCATCTCCACTTCGCGCAGCGAGCTGCGGATGGAGTTCGTGCTGTCCGAGGCCACCTGCAGCGTCACGTCGGGCGGCAGTTGTGCCTGCAGCTCGGGCAGCAGCGCGCGCACGTTGTCGACGGTCTCGATGATGTTGGCCGAGGGCTGGCGCGTGATCAGCACGATGATTGCCGGCTCGCCATTGAACAGGCCCAGCGTGCGCGTGTCTTCCACGCCGTCGATCACGTCGGCCACCTCGCGCAGCCGCACCGCCGCGCCGTTGCGCCAGGCCACGACCATCGACGCGTAGTCGCTCGCGCGCAGCGCCGGGGTCTGGGTATAGATCTGCAGCTTGCGGCCCTCGCCTTGCACCATGCCCTTGGGGCGGTTGGCGTTGGACGCTTGAATCGCGGCACGCACGTCGTCGGTGCTGATGCCGTAGCGATTCAACGCGAAGGGGAGCAGCTCGATGCGCACCGCGGGGAGCGAACCGCCGCCGATTTCCACGTCGCCTACGCCGTCGACTTGGGACAGGCGTTGGCTGACGATGTTGGAGACTGCGTCGTAGATCTGGCCTGGGGTCTTTGTTTTTGACGTGAGGGCCAGGATGATGACGGGGGAGGCGGCTGGGTTGGCCTTGCGGTAGGTGGGGTTGCTTCTTAGCGTGGCGGGCAGGTCTACGCGGCTGGCGTTGATGGCTGCCTGGACTTCTCTGGCTGCGCCGTCGATGTTGCGGCTGAGGTCGAATTGCAGCGTGACTCGGGAGGAGCCTACGGAGCTGGTGGACGTCATTTCGTTGACGCCTGCGATTGTTCCCAGGTGTCTTTCCAGCGGGGTCGCGACGCTGGTTGCCATCGTCTCTGGGCTGGCTCCTGGGATGGAGGCTCTTACTGAGATGACTGGGTAGTCGACCTGAGGGAGGGGGGAGACTGGGAGGACGAAGAACGCTGCAATTCCTGCCAGGGCGATGCCTATGGTCAGAAGGACTGTGCCTATGGGGCGGCGGACGAAAGGACGCGACAGGTTCATCGCAGTGCCTCGTCTTGCTTCCCGA
>NZ_LMEV01000017.1:563343-563793 GCF_001426505.1 Variovorax sp. Root473 | reverse complement strand
TCGCTCAAACAAGGGCGAGCCCTGATCCGCGAAACGCTGCGCTCCTCGGCGCATACAGAAGGGATTGGGATACCTACGGGCCATCGCTTCGCTCGGCCAGTGGGCTGCAGCAGGCGCTTTGCGCCTGCTGCAGCTGGGAGTGGTTGGTACGCGGGCGCGGGCGCGGGCGCGAGCGATGGTGCTTGTGTTGCCGTTGCCGTTGGCGTTTGCGTTGCCCTTGCTGTTGGCAAGGAACCGCGCGCAGGCGAAGCCGCGCGCATGCGCATTGGATTCGGCTGTTGGTACTGCAGGGCCGAGCGAAGCGATGGCCCGCCCGGTATCAAAGCCCCTCTGGCTGCGCCGAGGAGCGGAGCGTTTCGCGGATCAGGGCTCGCAGCTGTTTGAGCGAAGCGAGTTCTGCGAGACCCCGCGAAACGCGAGCACCGCAGGTTGCCCCGTAGCGAAGCGAAG
>NZ_LMEV01000017.1:407697-563338 GCF_001426505.1 Variovorax sp. Root473 | reverse complement strand
TACTTTCTTTTGGCGAAGCAAAAGAAAGTGAGTCCGCCGCCGGGCGGAACTCCCGGCCCCGGGGAGCAAACAAGCAACAGGAGTACAGACAGATCAAGCCGCCTCCTCCTCAAGCTCCGAAGAAGAAGCCCGAGCACTCCCCCCACCCAACCGATCAAACGCCAGATAAATAACCGGCGTAGTGAACAAAGTCAGCAACTGACTAACGATCAACCCCCCAAAGATCGCAAGCCCGAGAGGACGCCTCAACTCAGCCCCGTCCCCAAAACTGAACATCAAGGGAACAGCAGCAAACAGCGCAGCCAACGTAGTCATCAAGATCGGCCGAAACCGCAGCAAAGCAGCCTGATGAATCGCCTCACGAGCCGACTTCCCCTGCGTCCGCTCCGCATCGATCGCAAAGTCGATCATCATGATCGCGTTCTTCTTCACGATGCCGATCAGCAGAATGATCCCGATGATCCCGATCACCCCCAGGTCATTGCCAGTGATCATCAAGGCCAGCAAAGCCCCCACCCCCGCAGAAGGCAACGTAGACAAGATCGTCAGCGGATGCACATAGCTCTCGTACAGCACTCCCAGCACGATGTACACGCACACCACCGCCGCCAGAATCAACCACAGCTGATTCGACAAAGACTTCTCATAAGCCCCCGAAGCTCCCAGAAAAGTCATCGTCACGCTGCCCGGCAACCCGATCTCTTTCGCAGCCGCACGAATCGCCGCCACCGACCCGCCGAGTGACACCCCCGGGGCCGTATCGAAGTTCAATGTGCTCGCCGGGTATTGCGCCACGTGCGTGATCTGCAGCGGCGCCTGCTGCTCGCTGATCTCCGCAAAGGCCGACAGCGGCGTCGCCGTGCCAGACCCCGCAATGAGGTTCAGCTGCCCCAGCGTCTGCGGCGTATTCACCATGCCAGGCTGGGCCTCGAGGATCACGCGGTACTGGTTCGTCTCCGTGAAGATGGTCGAGACGATGCGCTGGCCGAAGGCGCTGTACAGCGCGTCGTCCACCGAGCTCGCGGTGATCGACAGCCGCGAAGCCGTGTCGCGGTTCACGTTCACGTACGCGGCCAGGCCCTGCGCGCCGGCATCGCTGCTCACATTGCGCACCTTGTCCGACTCCTGCAGCTTCGCCACGAGCTTCTGCATCCACTCGGTGACCAGTGCGCTGTTCACGCCTTCGAGCGACACGCGGTATTCGGTCGGACCGGTCTCGGCATCGATGGTCAGGTCCTGCGTGGGCTGCAGGTACAGCGTGAGGCCCGCCACCTTCTGCACGCGCTCGCGCAGGCGGTCCATCACCTCCTGCTGGTCGTCGTGGCTCTTCGTCAGGTTGATGAGCATGCTGCCGGTGTGCAGCATCGTGTTGTTGGCCGCGTCCACGCCGACGAACGAACTCAGGTTCTCGACGTCGGGGTCTTCAAGAATGGCGCGCGCCGCCTGCTGCTGCAGCTGCGCCATGCGCTCGAAGGACACGTCCTGCGCGGCCTGCACCCGGGCCTGCAGCTGGCCGGTGTCCTGCGTGGGGAACAAACCCTTCGGAATGGTGAGGTACAGCAGCACGGTCAGCACCATGGTGAGCAGCGCCACCAGCAGCGTGAGCGGCTGGTGCGCAATCACCCAGTGCAGCGAGCGGTCGTAGCGCACCATCACGCCGTCGAAGAAACGCTGGGCGCGCGCGCCGAAACCGGTGCCCGTCGCATCCTTCTTCGGTTCGTGCTTGAGCCAGCGCGCCGACATCATCGGTACCAGCGTGAGCGAGACCACGCCCGAGATCAGGATGGTGATCGCCAGCGTCACGGCGAACTCGCGGAACAGGCGGCCCACCACGTCGCCCATGAACAGCAGCGGGATCAGCACCGCGATGAGCGACACGGTCAGCGAGATGATGGTGAAGCCGATCTGCGCCGCACCCTTGAACGCGGCCTGCAGCGGCTTCTCGCCTTCCTCGATGTAGCGCGCGATGTTCTCGATCATGACGATCGCGTCGTCCACCACGAAGCCGGTGGCGATGGTCAGCGCCATCAGGCTCAGGTTGTTCAGGCTGTAGCCCAGCAGGTACATCAGGCCGAAGCTGCCGATCAGCGAGATCGGCACCGCGATGCTCGCGATGACGGTGGCGCGCAGGCTGCCCAGGAAGGCGAAGATCACGAGCACCACCAGCACCACGGCCAGCACCAGTTCCATCTCGACGTGCTGCACCGACGAGCGGATGCCGGCGGTGCGGTCGCTCAGCACTTCGATCTGCAGGCCCGCGGGCAGGCCGGCCTGCAACTCGGGCAACTGTTTCTTGATGGCGTTGACGGTGGCGATCACGTTGGCGCCGGGCTGGCGCTGCACGTTCAGGATGATGGCCGGCGTGAGTTGCACCCCGCCATCGACCTTGCGGCCGGACCAGGCGCCCAGCTGTGCGTTCTCGGCGCTGTTGACCACGCGCGCCACGTCGACCATGCGGATCGGCGCGCCGTTCTTGTAGCTGACGATGAGGTTCTTGTAGTCCTCGACGGTAAGCAGCTGGTCGTTGGAGTTGATCGTGTACGCGCGCTTGGGGCCGTCGAAGCTGCCCTTGGCGCCGTTGGAATTGGCTGCGCTGATGGCGGTGCGCAGCGTATCGAGCCCGATGCCGTTGGCCGCGAGCGCCTGCGTGTTGGCCTGGATGCGCACGGCCGGGCGCTGCCCGCCGCTGAGCGACACGAGGCCCACGCCGGAGACCTGGCTGATCTTCTGCGCGAGCCGGGTGTTCACGAGGTTCTGCACCTCGGTGAGCGGCAGCGTGTCGGAGGTGATGGCCAGCGTGAGCACCGGCGCGTCGGCCGGATTGACCTTGGCGTACACCGGCGGCGCGGGCAGGTCGGCCGGCAGCAGCGAACCGCCGGCGTTGATGGCGGCCTGCACTTCCTGCTCGGCGACGTCCAGCGTCTGGCCCAGCGAGAACTGCAGCGTGATGATCGACACGCCCGCGGCGCTGGTCGAGCTCATGCGGTCCAGGCCCGACATCTGGCCGAACTGGCGCTCCAGTGGCGCGGTGACGGTGTTGCTCATGACCTCGGGGCTGGCCCCGGGGTAGAGCGTCTGGACCTGGATCGTCGGATAGTCGACCTGCGGCAGCGCCGCCAGCGGCAGGAAGCGAAATGCCACCAGGCCGGCCAGCACGATGGCCAGCATCAGCAGCGAGGTGGCGACCGGCCGCAGGATGAACGGGCGCGACGGACTCATGGATATACCTTCGTGCTTTGCACTGCGGTGCGAGCTTGCTTGGGGCGGCCCTGCGCGGCGCTCATGGGCTGCGCCGCCCCTCATCGCCGCGTTCGCCACCGCCGCCACCGCCACGCTCGGCCATGCGCTGCCAGCGCTCCAGTGCGGCCGGGTCGCCGCGGTCGAGCGCTTCGAGGAAACGCTTGCGGCGCTCGAGTTGTTCGGGCTCGTCCTTGGCCGCGTCAAGCATGCGCTGGCGCTGCTCGGCGGTGGGGAGCTTGGCGGGCGTGGCGGCAGGGGCTGCGGCAGGTGCAGGCGTTGCTGCCGCTGGCGCTGCAGCCGGCGCCGCCGCTTCGGCCGGGCGACCGCCACCTTGGGCACCGCCCGCACCACCGCCACCTTCCTGCCGACGTCCTCCACGCCGTCCACCCGGCGCTGCCGCGCCGGAGGCCGCACCGGCCGGCCGGTCGACCGTGGTCTGCACGCGCGCGCCGTCCTTCAGCCGGTCGCCGCCTTCGGTCACCACGGTTTCTCCGGCCTGCAGGCCCTTGGTGATGGAGGCGAAATCGACGCTCGATTCGCCACGCGTCACCGGCCGCTGCGAGGCCGTGTTCTCGGCTGTCACCACGTACACGTAGTCGCCGTTCGGCCCGTGGCGCAGCGCCGTGACCGGCACCACCACCGCGCTGCTCACGGTACGCAGCAGCAATCGCAGGTTGACGAACTGGTTCGGAAACAGGGCGCCGTCGGCGTTGGTGAAGCGCGCCTTGGCCTTCACGGTGCCGGTCTGCGTGTCGACCATGTTGTCGAGCGTGGAAAAAGTGCCCTCGGCCAGCCGGCGCGTGCGTGTGCGGTCGAAGGCGGTGGTGGCGAGCGTGGCGCCTTGGCCCAGTCGCTCCTGCACCTCGGGCACGCGGTCTTGCGGAATGGAGAACTCGACATCGATGGGCGCAATCTGCGTGATGGTGGCCACGCCGCCCGTGGTGCCGGTCGAGATGTAGTTGCCCGCGTCCACCGGCCGCAGGCCGATGCGTCCGCTCACCGGCGCCGTGATGCGGCTCCAGGCCAGGTTGAGCTTGGCGGTGTTCTCGTTGGCGCGGTCGATGGCCACGGTGCCTTCGAGCTGCTTGACCAAGGCGGCCTGGGTGTCGACGTCCTGGCGGGCGATCGAGTCTTGCCCAAGCAGCGTCTGGTAGCGCTGCAGCGTGACGCGCGCCGCGGCCAGCTGTGCCTCGTCGCGCTGGCGCGCACCGGCGGCCTGCGCCAGCGCGTTCTCGAAGGGCTGCGGGTCGATGGTGGCGAGCACGTCGCCCTTCTTGACCATCTGGCCTTCCTTGAACAGCACGGCCGTGAGCACGCCCGACACCTGCGGCTGCACCGTCACGTTGGCCAGCGGCGTGACCGTGCCGAGTGCTTCGAGCTGCACCGGAATGTCGGCCTGCCGCGCGACGGCGGTGCCGACGGTGCTGGAGGCCGGCCCGCCACCACCCGCGCGCCCGCCCGGCCCACCGCCGCCGGGACGCCCCTGGCCAGGTCCACCCGCGCCGGGCGCCGGTGATTTGGAACGCTGGATGAGGTACCAGGCACCGCCCCCGAGGGCCACCAAGAGAATCAGGGCCATCAGGCTCCCGAACCAGCGGCGCCGGCGCGCCGGAGGATGGGTCGGCGACACGATGGGTGGCAGGGGCTCGGGGGGCGTGTGGGAATCCATGGGCGGTGCGTGCGAAGGGGTGCGAAAGAGCGACCTGAAGGGAGGCGGCCTAGAGTACAGCGCGAAATATCACTCCCCAAGTTTTACGTGCCGTAAAGCGACGGTAAAGCTTCCGAGCGACATCCGCCGCGCCCCCCGCCCGCCCGCCATTCACGCCGGCGGCCGGCACTTCACGCCGCCCATCCGCATTTCGTCGCAGGGCGGTGGCGGGGGCCGGACGGCATCGGCACAGTCCGCTCCATCGATTCGCTGTCCTCTTTGCCTTCTTCTTCCAACCGAACGGAGCCTCCCATGCTGATGCAGATCCTTCTTCACACCCCGAAGTGGGTGTTCGCCGTGTTCGTCCTGCTGGCCTGGCTCGGCGGCCGCCAGCTCGTGGCCAACCGCATCGGCCTGAACCGCGTGCTGGTGATGCCGGTCGCGATGGCCGGCCTCTCGTTCTGGGGCGTGGTGTCGGTGTTCGGCGACTCGGCCGGCGCGCTGCTCGGCTGGGCCGTGGCCGCGCTGGTGCTCATGGTGCTGGTGCTGCGCCGTCCGCTGCCGCCGACCACGCGCTACGACGCGGCGGCGCGCCAGTTCGAGGTGGCCGGCACCGCCGTGCCGCTGATGCTCATGATGGGCATCTTCTTCACCAAGTACGTGGTGGGCGTGTCGCTGGCCCTGCACCCGCAGCTGCGCCACCACGCGGCCTTCGCCCTGGGCGTGCCGGCGCTGTACGGCGCCTTCAGCGGCGTCTTCGCGGCCCGTGCCGCGCGCCTGTGGCGGCTGGCCGCCGCGTCGGGCGCGATGGTCAGTGGCGCCCGCGCGGCCTAAGATTCCGGTCCCGTTCCGACCCTTGCGGCCAGAACAGTCAGGACCGAGTTCGAACGCATCCCCCATCCACCCATCCTGACCTGCCTGTCCAAGGAGAACTGCCATGAACACATCCACCCCTTCGAACCCTGCCGACGCCGACCTCGAAAAGCGCGCCCGTCGCCGCGCCGGCGCCAAGATGGGCTGGTACATCCACGCCTTCGTCTACGTGATCGTCAACCTCGGCCTGGTCGGTCTGGCCGCCTCGCGCGGCCACACGTGGGCCGTCTACCCGCTGATGGGCTGGGGTCTGGGCCTGCTGATTCACGGCGCGGTGGTCTGGTTCCTGGCACCCGGCGGCGGCTTCTACGACCGGCTGGTGGCGCGCGAGCGCCGCACCCTGGGCGCCGAGGACCGTTGATGACGGCAGCGGCGGACACCGCCCGCCCCTCGCGCTTTCGCGCCGAGAACCTGCGGGACATCCTGCGGCACGGCCTGATCACGGTCACCTTCTGCTGCGTCATCGCGGCGGCGCTGGCGGTCTCGGGCGTGGGCAGCTGGAGTTCGCAGATGGTGTATTCGCTGTCGATCGGAACGATCAGCTGGCTGGTCATCGACACCGGGCGCCTGTTCATCAGCGGCCACCAGAACGTGCTCTGGCCGCACGGCCCCTGGGGCTTCGTGCTGGTGGCCTTCGGCGTCGTGCTGGGCTTCCTCGGCGGCGGCGCCATCGGCGATGCCTGGGTCGGCCGGCCGCTGTTCGACTTCAGCGGCTTCGCCCGGCACCGGATGGCCTCCACCATCGTCATCACGCTGGCGGCCACCATCGGCATGTGCTACCTCTTCTACAGCCTGGGGCGCAGCAAGCACATGCAACGCCAGATCGACCTGGCACAGCGCAACGCCACCGAGGCGCGCCTGAAGCTGCTCGAAACCCAGCTCGAGCCGCACATGCTCTTCAACACGCTGGCCAACCTGCGCGCACTCATCACCGTCGACCCGCCGCGCGCCGTGGCCATGCTCGACCGGCTCAACAGCTACCTGCGCATGACGCTCAGCGGCTCGCGCGCGCTGTCGCATCCGCTGTCGGCGGAGTTCGACCGGCTCGGCGACTACCTCGAACTGATGTCGGTGCGCATGGGCGAGCGCCTGCACTACACGCTCGACCTGCCCGACGACCTGCGCGACACGCCGGTGCCGCCGCTGCTGCTGCAGCCGCTGGTCGAGAACAGCATCCGCCACGGGCTCGAGCCCCAGGTCGAAGGCGGCGAGATCGCCGTGCGCGCGCGCAAGGAGGCCGACCAGTTGGTCATCGAGGTGAGCGACACCGGTGTCGGGCTCGATGCGGCACCTCGCCAGCCCTCGCAAGAAGGCGGCGGTTTCGGGCTCGAACAGGTGCGCGAACGGCTGGCCACCGTGTACGGTGAACAAGGCCGGCTGAGCCTGCGCCCCGCGGTCACGGGCGGCGGTACGCGCGTCACGCTGCACCTTCCGCTGCCCGCCTGAACAGGCCCAACGACGACGACAGGAAGACGATGCCACTCACCGCCCTCATCGCCGAAGACGAACCGCTGCTCGCCCAGGCCCTGCAGGCCGAACTGGCCGCCGCCTGGCCCGAACTGCGCGTGGTCGCCACCGCCCGCGACGGCCACAGCGCCGTGCGCGAGGCGTTGCGGCTGCTGCCGCAGGTGCTGTTCTTCGACATCCGCATGCCCGGCCTCGACGGCCTGGGCGCCGCCGCCGAATTGGCCGACAGCTGGCCCACCGACGAAGCGCCCATGCCGCAGCTGGTGTTCGTGACCGCCTACGACGAGTACGCCGCGCGCGCCTTCGAGGCCGAAGCCATCGACTACGTGCTCAAGCCCGTGCAGTCCGAGCGCCTGCGCAAGACCGTGGCGCGGCTGCAGCAGGCATTGGCGGCGGCCGCGCCGTCGATGACGCCGCCCGTCCCGCCCGAGGAGGTGCTGGAGCGCACCCTTGCCCAGTGGCGGCAGGTGCTGGGCGCCGCCGGTGCGGCCAGTGCGGCCCCGACGGCATCGTCGTCGTCAACGCCCCTGCGCATGATTGCCGCCAGCGATGCGGGCGGCGCCACCGTGCGCATGGTGCCGATCGACGAAGTGCTGTATTTCGAGGCGGCCGACAAATACCTGCGCGTGCTCACCGCCACGCAGGAGTACCTGATCCGCACGCCGCTCAAGCAACTGCTGCCCCAGCTGGACCCCGGCGCCTTCTGGCAGGTGCACCGCGCGGTGGTGGTGCGCAGCGAGGCCATCGAGGCGGTGCACCGCGACGAAGCCGGCAAGCTGCATCTCGCGCTGCGCGGGCGGACCGAGAAGATCCCGGTCAGCCGGCTCTACGCCCACCTGTTTCGCGCCATGTGAAATCTGCGCGCCGCGCGCAGCAAAAAGCCGGCCTTTTCGGGGCCGGCTTTTTTCATTCAGTCACGAATGGCGTTGCGAATCAGCGCCAGTGCCCGTGGCCATGACCGCGGTGATAGCCGCGACCGTAGTAGCGCGGACCGTAATAGGCCGGCGGTGCGTAGTACACGGGTGCCGGACGGTAGTACACCGGCGGCGGCGGACGGTAGTAAACCGGGGGCGGCGGCGCGTAGTACACCGGGGCCGGCGGTGCATAGACCGGCGCCGGGTAGTAGGCCGGGCCGCCCACGCCGACCGCCACGCCGGGCACGCCGACGCCGATCGACCAGCTCACGTCGCCCCGGGCGCTTGCCGAGGTGGCCGCAAACAGGGCACCGAAGGCCACCGCACCGGCAGCGGCCCATTTGAAGAAGGTAGAACGTGTGACGCTCATGATGTGGATCTCCTTGTTGAGAGGGCGTTGTGCGCCCATGTGTGTATTGAACGCCCCAATTGCAAAGCGGGTGGACGCTGCAATGTGAAGAGCGTTGCCAAAAGTAACCCCGGCAGACCCCCCTCTAGAATGACACGATGACCTCCCCGACCGACAAAAGCGGCACCAAAACGACCGCTGCACCGAGCAATTTCCTGCGCCACGTGATCGAGAACGACCTCGCACAGGGTGCCTACGCAGGCCGCACCTGGGGCGGCTCCCCGGGCGACGCCGCCCACCATGCCCAGGGCATGCCCGACCCCGCCAAGGTGCGCATGCGCTTTCCGCCCGAGCCCAACGGCTACCTGCACATCGGCCACGCCAAGAGCATCTGGCTGAACTTCGAGCTGGCCAAGGAATACGGCGGCGTGTGCCACCTGCGCTTCGACGACACCAACCCCGAAAAGGAAGAGCAGGAGTACGTCGACTCCATCCGCGACGCCGTGAAGTGGCTCGGCTACGAAACCTGCCTGGCCGACCGTCCCAGTGCGCCCGGCACCTTGCAGGAGCACGAGTACTTCGCCAGCAACTACTTCGACTTCATGTACGAAGCCGCCGAGTACCTCATCGGCGCCGGCCTGGCGTATGTCGACGAGCAGACGCCCGACGAAATGCGCGCCAACCGCGGCGACTTCAACACGCCCGGTACCGACAGCCGCTTTCGCACCCGCACGCCCGAAGAAAACCTCGCGCGCTTTCGCGAGATGCGCGACGGCAAGCTCGACGACGGCGCCGCCGTCCTGCGCGCGAAGATCGACATGGCGAGCCCCAACATCAACATGCGCGACCCCGCGCTGTACCGCATCCGCCGGGCCACGCACCACAACACGGGCGACAAGTGGTGCATCTACCCGATGTACACCTACGCGCACCCCATCGAAGACGCGCTGGAGCAGATCACCCACTCCATCTGCACGCTCGAATTCGAAGACCAGCGCCCCTTCTACGACTGGCTGCTCGACCGCCTGGCCGAAGGCGGCCTCGTCGCCAGCCCGCACCCGCGCCAGTACGAGTTCGCCCGCCTGAACGTGACCCACGTGATGACCAGCAAGCGCAAGCTGCGCCAGCTCGTCGAGGAAAAGCACGTCGACGGCTGGGACGACCCCCGCATGCCCACCATCGCCGGCCTGCGCCGCCGCGGCTACACGCCCGCCGCGCTGCAGCTGTTCTGTGAACGCAGCGGCACCACCAAATCGGGCGGCTGGATCGAGTACGCCAGCCTCGAAGCCGCGCTGCGTGACATCCTCGACCCGATCGCGCCGCGCGCCATGGCCGTGCTCGACCCGGTGAAGCTGGTCATCACGAACTGGGGCGACCTGATGGGCGGCGACAACGTACTCGACGACTGCTCGGCACCCGTGCATCCGCACCACCCCGAAATGGGCAAGCGCGAGTTCAAGCTCGGCCGCGACGTCTGGATCGAGCGCACCGACTACGAGGACGTACAGCCCAAGGGCTTCTTCCGCCTGTTCCCGGGCAACAAGGTGCGCCTGAAATACGGCCACGTCATCGAATGCACCGGCGCCACGCGCGATGCGGACGGCAAGCTCGTCGAAGTGCAGGCCACGCTCGTGCCCGACACCAAGAGCGGCACGCCGGGTGCAGACGCGATCAAGGTCAAGGGCAACATCACCTGGGTGGCCGCGGCCGATGCCTTGCAGGCCGAGGTGCGGCTGTACGAGCGGCTGTTTGCCGAAGCCAACCCGGGCAGCGGCGAGCTGCTGGAAGAGCTGAACAAGCACAGCCTCGAGGTATGCACCGCGTTCGTCGAGCCGTCGCTCGCCAAGGCCGAACCCGGCGTGGGCATCCAGTTCGAACGCCATGGGTACTTCGTGCGCGACGCGAAAGCCACTGCTGCCGGTGGGCAGGCGGTGGTGTTCAACCGCGCAGCGGGGATGCGGGACAGCTGGGCGAAGTAAGCCCCGGTTTATCGCTCTGCGCAAAGCCGGGGCCGTCGTGGCTCCGGCTTTTTTCATGCGCCGGCCGCTTGCAGACCCCGGCTATCCTGTCGGTTCATGAACGCCCCGAGCCCTTCTTCCCGCCTGATCCGCTTCAACAAACCCTACGGCGTCCTCAGCCAGTTCACACCCGAGGGCCGTTGGCGCGGGCTGAAGGACTTCATCGACCTTCCCGGTGTTTACGTTGCCGGCCGCCTGGATGCCGACAGCGAAGGCCTGCTGCTGCTCACCGACGACGGCAAGCTGCAGGCGCGCATCGCCGATCCGCGCTTCAAGATGGAGAAGACCTACTGGGTGCAGGTGGAGGGCGTGCCGACCGACGAAGCGCTGGCGGCGCTGCGCAACGGCGTGCAGCTCAACGACGGGCCCACGCGTCCCGCACGGGCGCGCCTGCTCGACCCACCGCCCGCCGTGTGGCATCGCGAGCCCCCCATCCGCGAGCGCAAGCTCATTCCTACCGCGTGGCTGGAGCTGGCAATCAGCGAAGGCCGCAACCGCCAAGTGCGGCGCATGACGGCGGCCGTGGGGCTGCCAACGCTGCGCCTCATCCGCGCCGCCATCGGGCCCTACACGCTCGACGGGCTGGCACCCGGAACCTGGCAGGCACAGCGCGACGGCTGAGCCGTTGCACAACCAACTCTTCATTCGAATTCTGTCCATGCCCACGAACCTCCCTTTCTCCGACGCTCCCTTTGCGGCATTGAACCGTCGCAGCGCCGTGCTCGGCGCGCTCGGTTTGCTGGCCCTGCCGGCCGGGGCCGCGGCACCGGCCAAGAAAAACAGCAAGCCGCAAGCGCCCGACGTCTGGCCGCACGCCTCGCTGGTGCCCGGCGGCGTCGCCCGCCTGTCGCTCGGCCCCGCGGCCAAGCGCCCCCAGGCCTTCGCCGGCGACGTGCGCCTGCTGGTGCTCGGCGATCCGATCGAATGGACCGCGCTCGTCGGCATTCCGCTCGCCACCGCCCCCGGCGAGGCCAGCATCAGCGTGCGCGCAGAGGGCAAGCCCGAGCGCCAGATCGCCTATACCGTCGCCCCGAAGCAGTACCGCGAACAACGCCTGACAGTGGCGCCGCGCACGGTCGACCTGTCGCCCGAAGACGAGGCCCGCTACACGAAGGAGCGCGACCACCTGACCGGCGTGATGGCCACGCTCACCGACCTGCGCCCCGACGCCGCGCTGCAGATGCGCGTGCCCGTGCCCGGCCGCCGCTCCAGCTCGTTCGGCCTGCGCCGCGTGTTCAACGGCCAGTCGCGCAACCCGCACAGCGGCATGGACATTGCCGCCGGCACCGGCACGCCCGTGCGCGCCCCGCTGGCCGGCAAGGTGATCGACACCGGCGACTACTTCTTCAACGGCGGCACCGTCTGGCTCGACCACGGCGGCGGCCTGTTGACGATGTACTGCCACCTGAGCCGCTGGGACGTGAAGGTGGGCGACGTGCTGAAAGTCGGCGACACGCTGGCCGCCGTGGGCGCGACCGGGCGGGTGACGGGGCCGCACCTGCATTGGGGCGTGATGCTGAATCGGACGATGGTGGACCCGGCGTTGTTCGTTGCGGGTTGAGGCACCCAGCCGGAACGCCGTCATGCGTGACAAAGCGCCGCCCCTCTTCACCGAAGCCTGCCTCGCCTCCTCGTTCGCCCTCACCGAACGCCGCGAAGCCCTCACCCGCCTCAACACCCTCTTGCACCCCGCCCTGCAGCGGATCGTCGCCGCCGAGGTCGCCGCGGGCAACCGCGTGGTCGACGTCGGCATCGACTGGCCCGATGCAGGCTCGGTCCACGTCACGCTCCACAGGCATTTCACCGGCCGGCACGCCGGCAAGGAAGCCGCATTCAGCCTCTGCGACGACCCGCACTACTGGCACGCCGACTACAGCACCGCGGACAAACCGCGGCACCTGCTGATCTGCTGAAGGACGCCGTCCTCAGAGTCAGAGCGGCCGGGTCAGGTACACCGCCTCGCGCCCCACGATCGCGCGCTGCGCGGGCATGAAGATCGTGCAGTCATCGCACAGCGCGCGGATTTCCTCGTCGCCGTTGGTGGCGATCAGTTCGCCCTGGGCAAAGGTCTCGAAGCCGATCAGCGGGCGCACGAAGGCGAAGTCTTCCGACTGGATGACGTAGGTCTTCAGCAGCTCGAAGCGGCGCTGCGGGCCGGGCGCGGGCACGGCGGGGTCCTTGTCGATGAGGCCGAAGTGCGCCAGGAAGTCGAGCGAGATGGCGGTGGCCAGGTCCGAGGCCGAGCGCAGGAAGTGCTGGCCGCATTCGGCCACCAGTGCCACGCCCTTGCCGTCGGCCTTGCCATGCTGGCCGTGCTGGATCAGCGGCGTGCCGGAGCCCAGGCCGTCGGGCATCACCAGGTGCACCGACGGGCGGCCGATGGCCATGGCGGCCTCGGCGTTGCGGTCGAAGGCCGGGTAGACCCAGAACGGGATCACCGGCTGGCTCGTGGAATGGATGTCGAGGATGTGGTCGGCCGCGCTCACCACCGGGCGCAGCTCGCGGGCGCGGCGCAGCTCGGGGCTGTCCTCGCTGCCGTCGAGCCACTCGGGCGACCACACGCGGTTGAGGTTGTGCACCAGCTGGCGGCTGTCGAAAGGCAGCGCCTCGTTGAAGGACTCGTACGCCGCCACATTGGCAAAGCTGATGGTGAGCGTGCCGATCTTCGGGCGCACGCCGGTGTCGAGCAGGTGCGTGGCGGCGGTCATGCCGCAGATCTCGTTGCCGTGCGTCAGCGCATTGATCAGCACGTGCGGGCCGGGCTTGCCCGACTCGAAGCGGTGCACGTAGTCGATGCCGACGTTGCCCTCGCGGTAGGCGGACAGGTCGCGGGGGAGGACTTCGAGGGCGGGGGGCAATTGGGTCATGGGGCGGTGAACAGGTGGGATCGGAGGCCGCCGGCAAGTTTGCTACAGCTGGCAAATTCGTGCCGTGCGCCGCAAATCCCCCGATGCGGCTCATGTCCTGAGCCGCAACGCCCTCACCAGTTCACTTCCCGCTCCGGCGTCGCCGAAATGTGGTGGATCGACAGGTCCGCCCCGTCGTATTCCTCCTCCTGCGACAGCCGCAGCCCCATGGTCGCCTTGAGCGCGCCGTACACCACGGCACCGCCGATCAACGCCCAGACCACGCCGATCAGGGTGCCGATGAGCTGCGCCCACAGGTTCACGCCGCCGATGCCGCCCAGCGCCTGCGTGCCGAAGATGCCGGCCGCGATGCCGCCCCAGGTGCCGCACAGGCCGTGCAGCGGCCACACGCCGAGCACGTCGTCGATCTTCCATTTGTTCTGGGTGCGCGTGAACATGAAGACGAAGATGGCGCCGGCCACGCCGCCCGTCACGAGCGCGCCCAGCGGATGCATCAGGTCGGAGCCGGCGCACACGGCCACGAGGCCGGCGAGCGGGCCGTTGTAGACAAAGCCGGGGTCGTTCTTGCCCATGGCCAGCGCCACCAGCGTGCCGCCGACCATGGCCATCAGCGAGTTGACGGCGACGAGGCCCGAGATCTTGTCGATGCTCTGCGCGCTCATCACGTTGAAGCCGAACCAGCCCACGCACAGCACCCATGCGCCCAGCGCCAGGAACGGAATGTTCGACGGCGGGTGCGCGCTGAGCGAGCCGTCGCCTCGGTAGCGGTTGCGGCGCGCGCCCAGCAGCAGCACGGCCGGCAGCGCGAGCCAGCCGCCCACGGCATGCACCACGATCGAGCCGGCGAAGTCGTGGAACTCGTGGCCCGTGACCGAGGCGATCCAGGCCTGGATGCCGAAAGCCTTGTTCCAGGCGATGCCCTCGTACAGCGGGTAGACGAAACCGACGATCACCGCCGTGGCGATCAGCTGGGGCCAGAACTTGGCGCGCTCGGCGATGCCGCCCGAGATGATGGCCGGAATGGCGGCAGCGAAGGTCAGCAGGAAGAAGAACTTCACCAGCTCGTAGCCGCTTCTTGCCGACAGTTCGGTGGCGCTGACGAAGAAATGCGTGCCGTAGGCCACGCCGTAGCCCACCAGGAAGTACACGATGGTCGACACCGAGAAGTCGACCAGGATCTTGACCAGCGCATTGACCTGGTTCTTCTTGCGCACGGTGCCCAGTTCCAGAAAGGCAAAACCGGCATGCATGGCCAGGACCATGATGGCGCCGAGAAGGATGAACAGCGCATCAGCGCCCTGTTTGAGTGCGTCCATGAGAGCTTCTTGCAGGTTTTTGGTTTGATTTGGTGCGTCGCACCCGAACGGCTCGGGGCGTCGGCGCAAGAAAGCAAAAATGGTGCCTGAGGGCTCTTTGATGGTGCAGAACGACCCAGGAATGGGCCGTTTTCGCAGGGCGCGCACCGGATCGGAACGCGAGGCCGCAGCGATCAGCCGGCGCCGCCGCGCAGCGCGTCTCGGTAGCGCCGGCTGCAGGGCACGCTCGTGCCGTCGCGCATGTGCAGCCGGGCGTCACCGCCGTCGAGCGGCTCGATCTCCTTGATGCGGCCCAGGTTCACCGCGTGGCTGCGGTGCACGCGCACGAAGGTGGCGGGGTCGAGCTGGGTCAGGAAGTCGGTGAGCGTGGCGCGCAGCAGGTAGTCGTGGCCGTTGACGTGCAGGCCGACGTAGTTGCCCTCGGCCTGCAGCCAGTCGATGTCGGTGGCGGCGATGAGGAATTCGCGGCGCAGCTTGCGCACGAGGAAGCGCTCGGGGCGGGCCGGTGGCGGCGCTACCGGCGTTGGCGGTTCCTGTACCGAGGGCTCGACTCCCTCCCTCTCCTCCAAAGCCTCGGGCACCGGCGCCACGCCCTCTTCCGGCGGATCGAGCACGCGCGCCTCGCCCTGCAGCCGCAGCATGAAGAGCCGGTAGGCCCAGACGCCGAAGACCATCGTGGCGTAGACGCGCACGTCCTTCAGGTACTCGTAGCCCCATCGCCCCATGGCGGCGACGAAGTCGTAGGGCTCTGCGGCCGCCGTGTACACCGCGGCGCGCAGGCCGAACATCGCCGTCACGTGCGCCAGGCTCAGGAGCACGCTGGCCACCAGATGCCCGGCGAGAAAGCGCACCCAGTGATCGCGCGCCAGCGGCGACAGTCGGCGCTCCACGGCCACCAGCACCGGCACCAGGGCCAGCAGCGCGACGTGGCTCGACACCTCCCAGGTCACAACCTCCCAGTTCGCACGCGGCACAGCGCGGCCGCGGGCGTCGATGAGCGCGACCACGGTGCCGATCGCGGCCTGCACCGCCATCAGCACGATCCAGAAGCCGACCTCGACATACCGCCGGATCGGTTCGTAGCGCTCGTAGAGGTTCTTGCGCGGCTCGCTCATGCGGGGATTCTCGCGAACCGGGGCCGCATTTCATCCCCGGGGGCCACCGTTCGTCACAAATCCGGGGCGATCCGTCCCCGCGACGGCCCGGGGGGCGGGCGCGGGGGCCACGATGACCGCCGTTTCTTCATTCCGGGAGCCCGCCATGCCCTCCGATTCCGTTCCCACGACGCAGCGCCGCCACGACATCGACGCCCTGCGCGCCCTCGCCTTCCTGCTCGTCATCCTCTATCACGTGGGCATGTACTACGTGGCCGACTGGCCCTGGCACCTCAAGAGTCCGCACGCGGCCGAGTGGCTGCCGTGGCCGATGCGGGTGCTGAACCTGTGGCGCATGGACCTGGTGTTCCTGATCTCGGGCGTGTCGCTCGGCTTCCTGAGCCGCGGCCAGGGCACCTGGGGCCTGCTGCGCGGCCGGGGCCTGCGGCTGATGCTGCCGCTGGCCTTCGGCATGGCGGTGGTCGTGCCCTACCAGGCGTATGCCGAGGGCGTGGCGCGCGGGCTGGTGGCGCCGGGCTTGGGCACCTTTCTGCTGCGCTACCTGTCGATGGGCGCACCGTGGTCCAAGGGCGCGTTCGCGGGGGCGGAGTTCGGCATCACCTGGAACCACCTCTGGTACCTGCCCTACCTGTTTCTCTACACGGCGGGGGTCGCGCTGACGCTGCCGCTGTGGCGCTCGGCGGCCGGCCAGTGGGTGCGGCGGCGCTTCAACGGGCTGCGCGGCTGGCAGCTGCTGGTGCTGCCGGCACTGCCGCTGCTGGCGTGGACGGTGCTGCTGGCGCGGCACTTTCCGGCCACGCACAACCTGGTGTGGGACTTCCACCTGCACAGCATCTACTTCACCGTCTTCCTCTACGGCTACTGGATGGGTGTGGACACGGGCATCTGGCGCGAACTCGAACGGCTGCGCCGCATGTCGCTGCTGCTGGCCGTGGCGGCGATCGGCGCGTTCATCGCCTTGCGCGTCGGCGCCAAGGCTCCGCCCACGGGGCTGCTGATGGACGTGCTGCGCAATGCCTACCTGTGGCTCGCGGTCGCCACGATCCTGGGCCATGGCCATCGCCACCTGAACCGCCCCTGGCCGTGGTTGCGCTGGGCCAACGCGTCGGTCTACCCCTGGTACATGCTGCACCAGACGCTGATCGTCGCCGGCGTGGCGCTGCTCGCACCGCTCGCGCTCGGTCCGGTGTGGGAACCGATGGCGCTGATCGCCGTGACGATGGCCGGCTGCTGGCTGCTGACCGATGGGCTGATCCGCCGCGTCGGCTGGCTGCGGCCGCTCTTCGGGCTGAAGCGCAAGTTCGACGCCGAGCCCGCGGTGGTCACGCCGCCTGCTTCGGCTTCGGCGTCGTCGCTGCCTCGTCCACCGGCACCAGGATGGCGTTCGCCGTCGCCACGAGCTTGAGCTTGTCTTCGCCCTGGCCCTCGGGTTGCGCGAACAGTTCGGCGCCGACGAACACCTGCTTGCGCCCCGCCTTCACCACGCGCCCGCGCGCCACGAAGGCTTCGCCTATCGCGGGCGAAATGCAGTTGATCGAAAAGTGCGAGGCCAGCACGCGGCCCGCCACGGTGGCGGCCGCGAAGCCGCTCACGGTATCGAGCAGCGCGGCGATCATGCCCGCGTGCAGGAAGCCGGTGTACTGGCCCATGTCTTCCTCGCGCCATTTCATGCGCAGTTCGGCCTGCCCGTCGGCGGCCTGGGTGACGTCGAAGCCGGCCCAGCGATTGAAGGCGGCCGAACGGTTGATGGCCTGGATCGTGTCGAGCATGGGGGGGTGTCCTTTCAGGGTGAATCAATGGATGGAAGGCGAGACCCACTCTAGGAAGCGGAGCCGCCGCGCACCGTCTCTTGGGAGACCGGTTCGCCGCCGGCAGATGCCTGCGCGACAGCAGCGCACCCGCGTCACATCGGCGTCATGAAAAAAACTTCGCAACGCCTTAACCCCGTTCGCCTGCCTGGTCCGTAGAAGCGGAGATTCGTCACCGACTTTCTTCCGGAAGGCTTTCCATGCACATACCGTTCACCGCCCGTCCCCTCCTGCGCGCCACAGCCCTCGCCGCTTTCTGGCTGACCGCGGGCGCTGGCGCCCACGCGCAGCTGCAGGCCGATGCCTCGCGCATCACCCAGGTCAAGGTCTACCCCGGCAGCGCCACGGTGGAGCGCGTGGCGCGCGTCGCGGCGGGCAGCCGCTCGGTCACCTTCGCCTGCCTGCCGGCCGGGCTCGACGTGCAGAGCCTGCAGGTGTCGGCCGGCGCGGCGGTGCGCGTGGGCGAGACCTCGGTGCTCAGCGAGGCGCGCGAGCTCTCGGCCCACTGCGCGACCAGCGCGCTCGACGGCCGCATCCGCGAGCTCGAAGACCAGAAGGCCGCGCTGCAGGCCGAGACCGATGCGCTGGGCATGGTCACGGGGTATCTCAAGGGGCTGTCGGGCGGCGAGTCGGGCCCCGGCGCGCGTGCGCCGACGGACGCGCGCAACCTCGCGGCCATGACCGAGGCGATGCGCCGCTCGGGCCAGGACGCGCTGCTCAAGCAGCACCAGATCCAGCGCCAGCAGACCGACCTCGACCGCCAACTCAAGCCACTGCTGGCCGAACGTGGCCGCACGCAGGGCCAGGGCGCGCAGGTGAGGGCCGTCACCGTCACGCTGGCCGCGAGTGCCGACGCCGACGTGAAGCTCAGCTACCAGGTCGCCGGCCCGGGCTGGACGCCGAGCTACCGCGCGCTGCTCGACACCACGACGCGCAAGGTGCGCATCGAGCGCCAGGCGCTGGTGGCGCAAGCCACGGGCGAGGACTGGCGCGGCGTGAAGCTGGTGCTGTCCACTGGCCAGCCGCGCCGCGAGACCACGGGGCGCACGCCGGGCGCGTGGCGCATCGGCATCGAGCCGCCGCCGCGCGCGAACGCCGAGTCGGCGTACATGGCCGCGCCGATGGCCGCCGCCCCCTCGCCCATTGCCGCCGACCGCAAGATGGCCATGGAGCGCGCACGCGAGCCGCTGTTCGACGTGAGCGTGTTCGACAACAGCTTCGCCACCGAATTCGCCGTGCCGCAAAGCATCGACGTGCCTTCCAACGGACAGCGCGTGACCCTGGCACTGGGCCAGCATGAAGACACGGCGCAGCTCGCCGCGCGCACCAGCCCGCGCGTGGACCCGAGCGCCTTCCTGGTCGCCGAGATGGCGCAGCCCTCGGGCGTCTGGCCGACCGGCCCGATGCAGCTGTACCGCGACGGCAACTTCGTCGGCCAGGGCCGCTGGAACGCGCCGAGCGACGCGAAGCTCACGCTCTCGTTCGGCCGCGACGAACTGGTGCGCGTGCAGGTCGAGCCGGAGCGCGACAACCAGGGCTCGGGCGGCTTCGCCGGTTCGCGCGCCGAGCGCCAGGTGCAGCGCGCCTACGTGGTCGAGAACCGCCACCGCACGCCGATCGCGGTGCAGGTGCTGGAGGCCGCGCCGGTGTCGGTCGACGAGCAGGTGCGCGTGACCACGCGCTTCTCGCCGCAGCCGGCCGAGCAGGCGTGGAACAAGCAGCCGGGGCTGGCGATGTGGCGCTTCGACCTGGACGCGGGGCAGACGGCGCGCGTGTCGGCGGACTACACGATCGGCTATCCGAAGGACGCCCGGCTGCAGATGCGCTGAGCGCGCACCGCAGCGGCGTCGTCGTTAGAAATCGAACTTCGCCGACACCTCGAAGGTCCGCCGCGGTGCCAGCAGCACCTGGCTCGGGGCGCGGCCGGTCCAGGTGGCGTAGAGCCGGTCCGTCAGGTTGCGCACGCGAAAGCTCAGCAGCGCGTTCTTCAGGCGGTAGCTCACGGCCGCGTCGACCGTGGTGAAGCCGTTGATGCGGATCTGGTTGGCGTTGTCGGTGTACATCGGCCCGGTGTGATTGAGCGAGGCGAAGTACTCGAACTTCGAGCCGTCGGGCCGGTAGGTGGCGAAGACATTGGCCATGCGCTCGGGCACGTTCGGCGGGGTCTTGCCCACGCGCGAGACGTTGCCGGCTTCGACCAGCGTGTCGAAGCGCGCATCGAGTGCCGCCAGGTTGCCCGCCAGCGTCCATTCGCGCGTGGGCCTCCACACGGCCGACAGCTCGAGGCCGCGCGACGACTGGCGGCCGTTGTTCACGGTGGTGGCGGCGTTGTTCGGGTCGCGCGAGAGCACGTTGTCGAGTTCGATCTTGTACAGCGCGGCGGTCCACTCCAGGTTGGCCGCGGGCAGGCTCTGCTTGAAGCCCACCTCGGCCTGCTTGCCGCGCGACATCGGAAACGCCGCGTTGGAAGCCGACAGAAGGAAGAGCGAACCCACCGGCAGCGTGGCGTTGGTGTACTGCGCGTAGACACTCGATTGCGGCGACAGGTCGTACACCGCGCCGAGGCGCCCCGAGGTGGCGCGGTAGCTCGCACCGAAGCGCGAGACACTGCCTGCGTTCAGGTCCCAGATGCGGCGGTCGACCTCGGTGCGGTCGTGGCGCAGGCCGCCGACCAGCGTGAGGTCGCGCATCGGCTTGAGCGCGTCTTCCACGAAGACCGAGGTGACCTTCACGCGCGAGAAGGTGTCGGCGCGGTTGCCCGCGCCGGTGGTCAGCGCGGGGTTGTCGTCGAAGTAGCCGGTGTACGGGTCGAACACGGGCACGCGCAGCTGCGCGGCGGTGGCGGGGCTGCTGTTGGAAAAGCGGCGCTGGCTGCCGAAGCGTGTTTCGCTGTACTCGCCGCCGACGACGAAGCGGTTGTCCAGGCCAGCGATCTTTCCCTTGTGCGTGGCGTCGAAGCGGTCGAGCCAGAAGTCCTGGTCGTGCGTGATGAGCGTCTGGTCGCGCGCGATGCTGGCGGGCGGCACGAAGGTCGCGCTTTCGGAATTGCGGAACATGCGCTTCGATTGGTTGGCCGAGAACTCGTTGCGCCACGACCAGCCGCCGCCCGCCTGCCCCGTCAGGCGTGCGCGCAGCCAGTAGGTTTCTGAAGAGTTCTCGTCGTCGTGGACGTTGTAGTTGGTGCGCGCCATGCGCCGGTCGATCACGCGGCCGTCGGGCGTGCTGACCACGTTCGTCGGCTGCGTGGCGAAGCTGCGCGGCACGAGCGGCGTGCCCCAGTAGGCGTCGTTGTCGTCGCGCAGGTAGTCGAACGACAGGTCCAGCTTCACCGAGCCGCCCAGGTCCACCAAGAGGCCGCTCGTGAAGTGGTCGATGCGCTCGCCGTTGCGGTCGATGGTGCCCACCTTCGTGTCGTTGCGGCTGTAGTCGAGCCGGTAGGCGCTGGCCTCGTCCAGCGCGCCGCCGAAGCCGAAGGCCGCGCGCGTGGAACCATAGCTTCCGTACGAGAGCAACGCCTCCTTGTGCGGGTTGCTGCGGTCGGGCCGCTTGGTCACGAAGTTGACGATGCCGCCGATAGCGCCCTCGCCGTCGAGCACCGAGGCCGGGCCCTTGAGCACTTCGATGCGCTCGTAGTTCCAGGTGTCCTGCACGCGGTTGGTGACGCCCGCGCCCGAGCTGCGCACGCCGTCGTACAGGTACATGAGGCTGGTGAAGCCGCGCAGCGACAGCGTGGTCGGCGACGACGGCGGGCCGCCGCCCGACAGGCCCGCCATGCCGCGCAACGCTTCGCTGAACGTGCGCGCGCCGCGCTGCGCGATCGCGTCCTGCGACAGGATCTCGACCGAGGCCGGCGTCTC
The DNA here is from genome assembly GCF_001426505.1 of Variovorax sp. Root473. Taxonomy (GTDB): domain Bacteria; phylum Pseudomonadota; class Gammaproteobacteria; order Burkholderiales; family Burkholderiaceae_C; genus Variovorax. The sequence goes on along the minus strand of NZ_LMEV01000017.1, from coordinate 541,866 downwards.
GCGCACCGACAGGCCCAGGCGCGAGGCCGTGCCGCTCGTGTCGTCGAAGTGCAGGCTGTTCGCGTCGCGGCTGCCTTCGATGGTGACGGTGCCGAGTTCGGCGTTGCTGCTGTCTTGTGCGGATGCGACCTGGAAGACGGTGAGCGCGGCCAGCGCGGCGGCGGTGCGGGTGAACGGGGTCATGGTGCGTAGAAGAAATGAAGAAAGCGTCAAGCCACCGAGAAGCGCCGAAGCCGCCAGGCCGCGAGGCCGAGCAGCAGCAGGCTCGGCACCAGCAGTTGCAGCACGGCCAGTGCGGCCTGCCCACGCACGAGGTCGGCGGGTTCCTCGTGCCAGGCGAAGGTGGGCATGCGGTCGAAGTCGGCCGGCACGAGCGCATCGCGCGCGTCGATGCGCGGGAAGAAGAAGGCCTTCCAGGCCTCGTGGTGCGCCACGGTCTGCGCGTCGAAGCGCGCATGGCGGCGCGCGCCGTTGCCGGCCAGCGCGGTCATGCCTTCGTAGGCCACGGCCGCCGGCGACACCGCGCCGAAGCGGCCCAGAAGCGCCTGCTGTTGCGCCTGCTGTGCATCGAAGCGCGCGAGCGCGGGGCGGATCGCTTCGTCGACCTCGCGCTGGATGCGGTAGTTGGCCAGCGAGCGGCCGGCGATCTCGATCTTGCCGTCGCGCGGCACGAGGATCGCGCCCTGCCCGACGTGCTGGTACTCGGTGCCCAGCAGGTCCTGGTGGCGCTTCATCGCCTCGGCCGTGACCACGCGCTGGCGCGTGGCGAGCTCGGTACGCGAGGGCGCAGGACTCGCCTGCGTGACGGCCAGGTTGAGCAGCACGGGCGCCACCAGCACCAGCAGCACCCAGGCGATGACAAGCACCATCGCGTTCGTAGCCGACGAGGCGCCGAAGGCGTTCACCGCCACCACCAGCGCGAACCAGAACAGCGCGTAGGCGCCGACCAGCAACGCCCACCACAGCGTGGCGCTGCCCGCGCCGCCCGCCGTGAGCCCCGCATGGCGCGCGATCCACAGCACCGCCACCGGCAGCAGCACCGCCGGCCCCAGCAGCACGGCTGCGCGCACCGTGAGCTTGCCCGCGAGCAGCGTGCGCAGCCGCAGCGGTTGCGACAGCAGCAGGCGCAAGGTGCCGTTCTCGCGCTCCGCCGACAGCAGGTTGTAGCTGAGCGCAAAGATCAGCAGCGGCAGCAGGTAGACGATGACGAAGGCCAGGTCGAAATGCCCGCTCAGCAGGTGCCACGGGTTCTCGATGTCGCTCGGATTCATGAACACCACGCGGCTCTGGTTCGTGACCTGGTACTGGCTCGGGAACAGGTCGCTCTGCCCCAGCGCGACCGGGCCCAGCGGCGCAGTCGGCAGCAGCACGTGCTGCCCGCCGTAGCTGCTCGCCATGCGCGAGGGGTCGGCCGGGTTTTCAAAGGGCGTGGGCTGCGCGGTGCCGACCCCGATGGCTTCGAGCAAGGTGCGTTGCGCGGTGCGGGTGTCGCGATCGGCCTGCGCGACGGCTGCCTGCGCGCGGTCGCGCTGGGCGGTCTGCAAAAGGCCGTTGCCCAGCGCATAGGCCACGAGCAGGAGGAACAACGCGCCGACGACCCACAGGCCGCGCTCGGCAAGCATCAAACGGACTTCCTGGCGCATCACGGCCAGCAGGCGGCGGCCTTGGGGAGGAGGGATGGACATGGGTGGCATCCCCTCTCAGAGCGCGCGCTGGCGCAAGGTGGCGAAGGCCGCGAACGCCGCCGCGAGCAGCAGGCCCACGCACAGCACGATGAAGCTGCGCGCCTGGTGCCGCAGCGCCCATCCCGCACCGGGCGGGTGGTAGTCGAAGGGCGGCACGGTGGCCCAGAGCTCGGCCGTGGCCTGGTAAGAGAAGTGACGGTCACCGAGCGGATCGGCATGCGCGACGAGGTCCTTGCTCATCAGGTCCTGGATGTGGCGGCGGTGCTGCTCGGCCGCCGTGGTGAAGCGCCGGTGGTGCGAGAAGTCCGTGCCCGCCATGCCCATCGAGAAGCTGCGCACCGCGAGCAGCGGCAGCAGCAGGCCGCTCCACTCCTGCACTTTCTGCTGCTGTTCCCAGGTGTCCCACAGGCGGCCGTAGTGGCGGTCGTACACGGGGTACGAGGCCTGGTCGTCCAGGCGCAGCGCAATGCCCCACTTGCTCAGCGGCACGTCGCGCCCCCAGCGCTCGGTGGTGCCGAAGTTCTGCTGCCAGACCTGGTTCGACACGGCCTTGAGTTCCGCGCCCAGCGCCTGGTTGAACTCGAGCCGCGTCGGGCTCGGGAACCACGTGCGCGAGAGTTCGGAGAGCACGCGCGGCGCCATCACGGCCTGCCCGATCCACAACGCGAGCAGCACGGTGATCGCCATGCGCGAGGTGGACGACAGCGCCGACACACCCAGCACCAGGCACACGAAGATGCCCAGGTACACCGCGTAGCCCAGCGACCACGCGCCCAGGCGCAGCAACGCATCGATGCGCCCGCCCGGCTCCGCCCCCACCGCCACGGCAACGACTGCCACGAGCGCCGCCGGCACCAGCAGCACCGCGAGCAAGGCCGACAGCGCCAGCGCCTTGCCGGCCAGCAGGCGCAGCGGCGCCACGCCCAGGCTCAGCGTCTGGCGCAGGATGCCCTGCTCGCGCTCGCCCGCGAAGGCGTTGAAGCCCAGCACGATCACCAGCAGCGGGCCGAGCACCTGCAGGATCCAGCCCACCGACAGGTTGCCGAAGCGCTGCAGGCCGGTCGCGTCTTGTGCGGCATTGAACTTGACCTCGCTCTGGCGGTGCGCCTGCAGCCACACGGTGCTGCCGATGTAGGGGTTGATGCCCGCATCGACCATCGACAGCGGCGGCTCGGGCTTGAAGGCATGCATGCCCTGGTGCGCGGCGTCGTGCGGGTGGCGCTTGTCCTGGTGCAGCCAGTCGCGGTAGTCCATGGCCTGCGCGGCGACCTGCTCGGCATGCGCGCCGCGCTGGTGCGCCCAGCCGACGGCCAGCGCGGTGAAGAGCAACACGGCCACGAGCCCGCCGGCCCAGTACAGGCGGCCGTCGCGCAGGCGTTCGGTGAATTCGCGTCGGGCGATCCAGCGCATCGTCATCGGGTCATGCCCTCATGTGTTGCAGGTAGAGGGACTGCAGGTCGGTCTGGCCGATCTGCGCGCCGTCGAGGCTCTCGACCAGCCGGCCGCGCTTCATGATCCCGACGCGCGTGGCGGTCTGCTGCGCATGGAACAGGTCGTGCGTGGTGGTGAGCACGGCCACGCCGCGGTCGGCCGCGCGGCGCAGCAGGTCGGAGAACTCGGCCGCGGCATGCGGGTCGAGCCCCGAGGTGGGCTCGTCGAGCAGCAGCGCCTTGGCCTGCTTGGCCAGCGCCACCGCGATCCACACCTTCTGGCGCATGCCCTTCGAGTACATGCTGACGCGCTTGTCGGCGGCGGCGTGGTCCAGCCCCACCTCGGTCATCAGCGCGAGCAGGCGTTCGCGCGGCAGTTCGTGGCCCAGCGCCAGGCCGGCGAAGAAGCGCAGGTTTTCCAGGCCCGAGAGCGTGCCGTACAGCGTGACCTGCTCGGGGATGTACGCCACGTCCTGCTTGGTCGCGACGGGATGGCGCGTGACGTCGGTGCCGTTGATCTGCACCGTGCCGTCGGTCGGTGCGATGAAGTTCAGGAACAGGTTGATGGTCGTCGTCTTGCCTGCGCCGTTGGCGCCCAGCAGGCAGTAGATATCGCCGCCGCGGATGTCGAGGTCGAGGCGGTCGAGCGCGGTGTGCGCGCCGTAGCGTTTGGTGAGGCCGGAGGCTCGGAGCATGGCGGAGGGATTCCGATGGAAGGAAGAAGGAAAGGAAAGACGCGCGCAGGCACGCCCCGGCGTGGGCACGCCGATGCGGTCATCGAATGGGGAATGAAGGCGACGGCGACAGAGCCGCCGAATGCTCAGCGCTTGTTCTTGTTTTTCGCGCCGCCCTGCCGCGCCTTGAAGCGCGGGTTGGACTTGCAGATGACGTACGTGCGGCCGCGCCGCGTCACCACCTGGCAATCGCGGTGGCGCTTCTTGGCTTCTTTGAGCGAGGACAGGACTTGCATGGACGTGACCAGGGAGTTCGTTCGGACACGCGAATATACGTTATTGCGAATTCATTCTCAATAACTTTGTCAACCTTCCCCGGCCCTCCGGGGTCGCACTGCCGTCAGTGCGGCGGGTGCGCCTTGGGCGCTTTCGCACCGGCCTCGACGCAGGCTGCGCACAGGCCATGCAGCGTGACTTCGTGGTGCGTCACCTGGAAGCCCTTGGGGGCCAGGTCATGCATCGGCCCCGGGCAGGCGTGCAGCAGGAACACCTGCCCGCAGTGCGAACAATGAAAGTAGTGATGGTGGTGCCCTGCCTGGCCGCCCTCGCCTGCCTCGTGCGAAGGGTGGTCGTGCGAATCGGTCTTGCAGGCCACTTCGTAGCGCGCCGGTTCACCGGGCAGCTCGACCTTGGCGATCTCGCCGTCGGCCAGCAGCAGCGAGACCTGGCGGTACACCGTCGACAGGCTGATCTCGGGCACGATGGCCCGGGCGTGTTCAAGGATTTGGGGAGCGGTCAGCACGCGACCGGCGTCGCTGAAGGCGGAGAAAACGGCGTTGCGCTGGCGCGTGAGACGTTGCATGTTTCGATGATAGGTGCGGCCCGCGCGGCGCTCAGCGCGCCGCGCGCAAGACCTTCACTCGCGCGCCGTGGGGTTGCTGTCTGCGTCCGTGGCCTCTGGCGTTGCGGGCTTTTGCTTGCCCTTCTTGCCCCGCGCCGCCTTCTTCGCGGCGCGCTCGGCGTCGGCGCGCTGACCGGCGGCCAGCCATTGCGCGAATTCTTCGGGCGTCTCGAGCGTGATGCGCCCCAGGTTGCCGGCGCGGAACTCGTGCATCACGATTTCAGCTGCCTTCTGCAGGTTGACCTTGCCCTTGCCCAGCAGCGCGCCGCGCTTGCGGCCGATGGTGTCGAGCACGTCCTCGTCTTTCATCTCGGCCAGCGTGGCCGCGTCGAGTTCGGTGAGCTTGAAGCGCGCGACGAGGCCCTCGGCGTAGTTCGACTTGAGGTAGTCGAGCAGCTCCAGCGCCACTTCTTCTTCATCGAAAGCGTTGCGTCCCACCGCGCCGCTTGCCGCGAGGTTGTAGCCGCTCTTGGGCACGATGATGCGCGGCCACAGCATGCCGGGCGTGTCCCACAGGTAGAAGTCATCGGCCAGCGTGATGCGCTGTTCGAGCTTGGTGATGCCGGCCTCGTCGCCGGTCTTGGCCTTGCGCCCGCCCGTGAGCGTGTTGATGAGGGTGGACTTGCCCACGTTCGGAATGCCGCAGATCAGCACGCGCATCGGCTTGGCCATGCCACCGCGGTGGGGCGACAGCTCGTGGCAGGCGCGCACGATGCGCTGCGCGGGCATGGTCAGGCTGGCGTCGAGCGCAATGGCGCGGGTGTCGGGCAGCGCGTTGTAGTGCGCCAGCCAGGCCTCGGTGCGTGCGGGGTCGGCCAGGTCCTGCTTGTTGAGCACCTTGAGCGTGGGCCGCCCGGCCGTGAGCTCGGCCAGCATCGGGTTGGCGCTGGAGCCGGGCAGGCGCGCGTCGAGCAGTTCGATCACCACGTCGATGTCCTTCACCCGCTCGGTGATGGCCTTCTGGGTCGAATACATGTGACCGGGGAACCACTGGATCGCCATCGATGGATGCTCTTTCTTTCGCGCTGTCTGGAAGGGGGCCGGCCTCGCAGGCCGGGTGCGCATTGTGAACCGGGAAGCGGACCGATTTCTCGTTGCTGCGCTTTTGATAGCAACAACTGGCGTATTCACCGGCTGGGGGCGCCTGGATCACCCCTAGAATCCGCGCGCTGCGCCACGCAGCTGTTTCAAGAAGTCACAACAAGGGAGATTCCTTTCATGGTCCAGCGCCTTGCCGCCGCCCTGCTGGCGGCCACCAGCATCCTGTCCGCCACCGTGGCGCAAGCCCAGCGCCCGTCGCCGCCGCCCGGCCCGCTGACCGACGGTTTCCTGTGCTGCAACATGCGCACGTACGGCGATTCGATCAGCGACATCAACTACGACGAGCAGGGCACGAGCGTCGTGGCCGTGGGCACGCCGGCGCGCATCACGGCCTACGACTTCCGCTTCTTCAACGTCGATCTCGCGGGCAAGCCGCAGCGCATCAAGAACGACTACAGCCGCAACATCACGCTGATCGACTTCGCCCAACGCTATGTCGTCACCGAAGACCCGAAGCGCAAGATCGCGAGCTTCCCGCCCGCGGTGGGCGCGGCCATCGTCGCGGGCAAGGTGATGCCCGGCATGACGCGCGAACAGGTGCTCATGGCCATCGGCTACCCGGTGGCCAGCGAGAACCCGAGCCTGGACGCGCCCATCTGGCGCTACTGGCGCGACAGCTGGTCGGAGTTCCAGGTGAACTTCGACGAGAAGGGCCTCGTGAAAACCGTCGCGGGCAACGCCGTGGCGCTGAGCCGCGTGCTCGCCACCGCACCCTGAGCACTCTCTGAAAGCCGGCGGGGTTCGTGTGCGCTGCGTGACACGCGCAACACCCCGCAGGTTTTTGCATCGCGACGGGCGATTCCGCCCCTATGATTTGTCCGAAGCACGGCACCGCGTGCGGCGGCCGGATCGAAACCCCTGAATGGAGTGCCCGCGATGAAACCCGTCTCCGAACTGCTCAAGCGCCACGATTCCGCCGCCTGGCGCACCTCGCCTCACACCAGCGTGTTCGACGCGCTGGCCACGCTGGCGCACTTCGAAGTGGGCGCACTCATGGTGATGGACGGCGAGAAGCTCGTGGGCTTTCTCTCCGAACGCGACTACACGCGCAAGGTGGCCCTGCAGGGCAAGAACTCCAAGGAGGTGAAGGTTGCCGAGATCATGACGCCCGACGTGATGACCGTCACCCCGCAGACCCAGACCCACGCCTGCATGGCGCTCATGAGCCAGCGCAAGTTCCGCCACCTGCCCGTCGTCGACGGCGACAAGGTGGTCGGCATGATCTCCATTCAGGACCTGATGGACGACATCATTTCCGAGCACGAACAGACCATCACACAGCTGACCTCGTACATCCAAAGTTGACGCGCCAGTCCGATGCCTCGGCCGATAAGGGCATCGCACCTACGTACAGGGGCACCCGTTCGGGTGCAAAGTGAAGGCTCGTTCACCATCCAGCAGGGGCATACGCAATGCAGATCCAGGTCAACACGAGCAATGGCATCACCAACAAGGACACGCTGGAGCGCTGGGCCGACACCGAAATCAAGCAGCACCTGAGCCGTTTCGTCGAAGACGTGACGCGCGTCGAAGTACACCTGAGCGACGAGAACCACGACAAGGCCGGCGCCGGCGACAAGTGCTGCGTGATGGAAGCGCGCCTGGCGCACCACCAGCCGCTCGTGGTGACACAGCACGCAGCCAGCCTCGACGAGGCCTTCCGCGGCGCGGCCGACAAGCTCAAGCGACTGCTCGACAACACGCTGGGGCGCCTCAACAACCACCGCGACCGCGGCTCGATCCGCCGGGACGGCGAAGGCTTCGTCGCCGAATAGCCAGGCCCTTCCGTCAGGGCCCGCCGTGCAGCGCGGGCCCTTTCAGGCCCACAGCGCGGCTCAGCCCCGGCCGGCGTTGGCCATGCCCTTCGCCACTTCGTTCGCACCCTGGGCGGCACCGCTCTGCGGCACGGCCTCGCCCTCGCGCGCGGTCACTTCCGACAGGCGCGCAGCGAGCTGTTCGGGCGTGTCGGCGGCAATGCCCAGCCAGGCGCCCTGCGTGAGCGTGATGTGCGCGGCCTCGAAGGTGCCGGCGCCGGCACAGAGGATGGTGCGGTTGGGCGCGTCCTGCGCGGCCAGCACCAGCATCGCGGGCACCACGGCTTCGGGGCGGAAGGCTTCGAGCATTTCCTTGGGGAACAGGTCTTCCGTCATGCGCGTGGCAGCGGTGGGCGCCAGGCAATTCACGCGGATGTCGTTCTTGGCGCCTTCGATGCTCAGCGTCTGCATGAGGCCGACCAGCGCCAGCTTCGCGGCGCCGTAGTTGCTCTGGCCGAAGTTGCCATACAGACCGGACGACGACGTGGTCATCACGATGCGGCCGTACTTTTGCTCGTTCATCAGCGCCCAGACGGCCTTGGTGCAGTTCACGGCGCCCATCAGGTGCACGTCGACCACGAGCTTGAAGTCGGCCAGCTCCATCTTGGCGAAGCTCTTGTCGCGCAGGATGCCGGCGTTGTTGATCAGGATGTCGACGCGGCCCCAGGCGTCGACCGCCTGCTGGACCATGGCCTGCACGGCCTCGAAGTCGGTCACCGAGGCGCCGTTGGCGATCGCTTCGCCCCCGGCCGCCTTGATCTCGTCGACCACCGCCTGCGCGGCGCTCGCCGAGCCACCCGAGCCGTCGCGCGCCCCGCCCAGGTCGTTGACCACCACTTTGGCGCCACGCGCCGCCAGCGCCAGCGCGTGCTGGCGGCCCAGGCCGCCACCCGCGCCGGTCACGATGGCCACACGGCCCTGGAAGTCGATGGAGGTGCTGTTGCTCATGAGGTCTCTGCTCGCTGTCTGTAGGGGGTTGGAAAGAGGGGTGCCGGCGGGCGGCCACCCGGCGTTTTACCTCAGTTCCCTGCCCTGCCCGGCGCTGCGCAGCCCCGGCGCCAGTCACCCATGCGACGGCTGGACCGTGGCGCAGTACGCGACCAGCTGGTCGAGTTCGGCCGATTTGTCGAAGAAGGCGTCTGCGCCCAGTTGCTGCGAGCGCAGGCGCATGTCGGCGGTGGCGTAGTTGCTGAGCACCACGACCTTCTGGTGCGGCGCGCGGTGGCGGCAGGCATGGATCACGGCCAGGCCATTGCCTCGCTGCAGGAACAGATCAACGATGGCAAGGTCCCAGTCGCGCTGGTGATGGCTCAGCCAGTTGAGCGCCTCATCGGCCGTGCTCGCCGAGGCCACGACGTGCGCATCGGCCACGTCCTCGAGAAAGCCGACGAGGTTCTCGCGAATCACCGGACTGTCCTCGACCAGGTAGGCGTTGAGCGTCATCGTGAATGTCCCCGGTCCGAAGCTTGACTGCGCATGACGCCATCTTCCGGGCAGCCTCCAGGGCCACGGTGAGCCGGACAGGCCAATGCCTGTAGGCCATCGGCCAGCGGCGCTGTCGGCGCGCGCCGGCCGGGGCGGGCTCAGGCCGCGACCGGCTGCCGGCCCTGCGCCATGCCCAGGCGCGCGGGCGAGACGTACTGCTCGCGGTAGATCTCGAAGGGCATGGTGTCGGCCGCCTCGATGCGCTTCTGTTCCTGGATCGATTCGGCCGTCATGCGTTCGAACGCTGCCTGTTGCGCGGCGGAGAACGGCAGCGCGAGCAGCGCGGCGCGGGTCTGCTCCGACTGGGCGCGCACGAAGCCGACGAACGAGTTGGCGTGCTGCTGCTCGATGGCCGCGAGCACGCGCGCCGACGGCAGGCTGTCGGGGTTCTCGAGGCCAGCCTTGGCGGCGCGCACCGCGTCGACGTGCTGCGTACTGCCTTGCGCCGCGTCGAGCGCGGCGGCGATGGGCAGGCACTGCTCGATGAGTTCCATGCCCCAGTCGGCCAGGCCGACCTCGCGCGCGTCGCGGCGCAGCTTCAGGCCCGGCTCGCGGCCGCGCGCGGCCGTGAGGTGCTGGTTCTGCGCCAGGTCGGCGATTTCCTGCGGCGTGTCATCGGGGCTGTCGCTCAGCAGGCAGTGCAGCAGGAACACGTCGATGAAGCGCATGGTCTGCGCGTTGATGCCGACAGTCTCGAAGGGGTCGAGGTCCATCAGGCGTACTTCGACGTACTCCACGCCGCGCTCGCGCAGCGCATGCAGCGGGCGCTCGCCGGGGTGAATGACGCGCTTGGGGCGGATGGTGCCGTAGAACTCGTTCTCGATCTGCAGCAAGCTGGTGCCCAGCTGGTTGTAGTCGCCGCCCAGGTTGCGGATGCCGATGGCCTCGTAGGCCGGCCACGGACGTGTGAGCGCGTCCTGCAGCGAGGCGCCGTAGCCTTCCAGGCTGTTGTAGCTCACGGCCAGCGACGCCTGCGCCTCGCTCTGGTAGCCCAGGGGGCCCATGCGCAGCGAGGTGCCGTGCGGCATGTACATGCTGCCGTCGCCCAGTGGCTGCAGTTCGTGCGGGCGGCTCGCGACAAAGCTCGAACACAGGGTCGGCGAGGCGCCGAACAGGTACAGCAGCAGGAAGGCGTGGCGGCGGAAGTTGCGGATGAGCGCGAAATATTCTTCGCTCGACACATCGGGCAGCGACCAGTTGTAGTGGATGCCCGAAATGGTCTGCATGCGGCGGCCATAGCGGTGGCTCAGGCCCATGCGGTACACGCTCTTGGCGCGGCCCACGTTCGACGAGCCGTAGCGGCCGATCGGAATGGTCTCGTCGGTCGGCAGGCCGCAGGGCATGCTCGACACCCACAGGCGCTCGTCGCCGAGCTGGTCGAGCACGCGGTAGGTGAACTGGTGCACGCGCGTGAGCTCTTCGAGCGCCGACTCCACGCCCGCGTGCACGCCCGTGATGAGTTCGAGCTGCGACTCGCTGAAGTCGGTCGTGATGTGCGGATGCGTGAGCGCGGAGCCCAGTGCCAGCGGATGCGGCGTGAGGGCCAGCTTGCCGTCGGGCAATGCGCGCAGGCTCTCCTTCTCGATGCCGCGACGCATGCCCTTCAACCGCGCGGCCGGGAGTGCACCCAACCTCTCCTGCAATCTGTTGCTCATGTTCTTATGACCCATCAATCTTCTGTGGGGCTGGAAGGTAGCACGGGCGGACAGGCACTGCTGAAGCAGGGAATCCCGCATCCGGCTATGCTGTTTTTTGCTACTTTTTCCATAGCTACACTCTCAAATGCCACGCGCATTCCAGCGCGGAAGGCCCAGCGAAATTCAGACTTGGGCGCGGCCCGCCGACAGGTCGACCTCATCCGACTGGTAGACATGGATCGACGGCATGCCGTCGGCCATGGCCGCGAGCGCCTTGCCGAACGCACGCGACGCATCGACGCGAAAGTGCGCTTGCAGCGCCGCCATGTCGCTCCAGCGCTCGACGAAGGTGAGCCGCAGCGGGTCTTGCACATCGGTCGTGACGTCGTGCGAAATGCAGCCCGGCTCGCCGCGCGAGCGCAGCACGTGCTCCACGCTGATGGCCAGCATCGCCTGCAGGGTGTCGGCCTTGGCGAGCGCGTGTCCGATGACGAGGATCATGGCGGTCTCCTTCTGTGTCTCTCTCTGTCTGTCTCGTGGGTGTGCCGCAGCGGCCCGCTTGTGCGTCAGCGCAGCACGCGCAGCAAAAAGGCGTTCAGGTCGGCCACTTCTTCCATGCAGACCGAATGCGCCATCGCGTACTCGTGCCATTCGACGGTGTAGCCCAGGGCGGCGAGCGCGTCGCGCGATTGCATGGCGCGTGCCAGCGGCACCATCGGGTCCTGCCGGCCATGGCCGAGGAACACGGGCGTGCCGTGGTTGGCCGCATGGCGCTCGGCCGCGGTGGCCGCCGCCAGCGGCAGCCAGCCCGACAGGCCGACGATGCCGCCCAGGCGCTCGGCATGGCGCAGCCCGGTCAGCAGCGCCATGGCGCAGCCCTGCGAAAAACCGGCCACCACGATGCGGCTGGCGGCAATGCCGCGGGCCTTCTCATTCGCGATCAGCGTCTCGATGGCGGTCTGCGAGCGGCGCAGGCCCGCGGCGTCTTCCTGCACATTGAAATCGGCCCCGGCAATGTCGAACCACGCGGGCATCTGGTAGCCGTTGTTCAGCGTGACCGGAATCACCGGCGCATTGGGGAACACGAAGCGCACCGGGCCCACGGCCGACAGGTCGAGTTCGCCGGCAATCGGCACGAAGTCGTTGCCGTCGGCACCCAGGCCGTGCATCAGGATCACCGAGGCGGTGGGGTTCGGGGCGGTTTCGATTTCGATGGGGGGACGGGACATGGTCAACGAAGGTATTCAGGAATGCGAATGCCCGGACCTTAGCGCATTCGGGCACCCCGGGCCGCCGCGAAACGGCCGGTTGGCTGACTTGCACCTCGCAACATCCGGGCCTTCGGGTTTCCCTGCGCGCCCTTGCCGTCGCAAGGGCGCGCCGGATGCAACACAATGGCGTTTCGCATGAAGACCCCCACCCCGCCCCCGAAGACATCGTCGCCTGCCCCCGCCTTCGACAGCGAGGCGCTGCTGCGCGGCAGCGGGCTGCGCGTGACGCGCGCCGCCCAGACCGTGCTCGAACTGCTCGAACACGGCTCGCAGCCGCTGACCCACGAGGAAGTGGCCGCCGCCTACACCGCCGCCACGGGCGAGCCGCCCGACCGCGTCACGCTCTACCGTGTGCTCGACCGGCTGGTCGAAGCCGGCCTGTGCGACCGCCGCGTGGCCGCCGACCGGGTCAACCGCTTCGCACGGCACGTCGACACCGCCTCGGGCAACACCTTCGAATGCGACCAGTGCCACAAGGTGCTGGCGCTGCCCTCCGACCCCGAACTGCCCAAGGTGATGGGCCGGCTCGGCAAGGCGCTGCGCAAGCAGGGCATCGACACGCGGCACACGGCGCTCACGCTGCACGGCATGTGCGGCGACTGCGCCCGATAGGCCGCCGAGCCGACCAGGCCGCCCGTGTACGTCTCCCGGCACCACCGCCAGCCCGACCTCGGCGCGAGCCACGCGCTGATCGACGCGCATCCGCTGGGCGCCTGGGTCGTTCAGGGCGCCGACGGGCTGGTCGCCAACCACCTGCCCTTTCTGCTCGACCGCTCGCGCGGCCCGTTCGGCACGCTGCTCGGCCACGTGTCGCGTGCCAATCCCGTGTGGCGCCAGCTCGATGCCGCGGCCCCTTCGGTCGTGATGTTCCTGGGGCCGCAGGCCTACATCACGCCCGGCTGGTACCCCGGCAAGGCCGAGCACGGCCAGGTGGTGCCGACCTGGAACTACGCCGTCGCCCATGCGCACGGCATCGCGCGCGCCATCGACGACGAAGCCTGGCTGCTCGACCTGCTCGCGCGGCTGACCGCGGCGAACGAGGCCGGCCAACCCGTGCCCTGGCAAACCACGGACGCGCCCGAGACCTTCATCCGCAAGCTGGCGCGCGCCGTGGTGGGCATCGAGATCCCCATCGACCGCCTCGTAGGCAAGCTCAAGGCCAGCCAGGACGAAGCCTTGCAGGACCGTCAAGGCACGGTGCAGGGGCTGGCCGCTGTCGGCAACGAGAACGCGTCGGCCATGGCCCGGCTGGTGCAGCAGGCGATGCAGTCCGGCAGCGCCGGCGACTGAATCGCCCGCGCGCTCACGCGTTCCACGACGGAAACGGATCGGGCAGGTTCTGCCACCACGAAGGGCCGAAGCGCATCTCGTTCGGCGTCAGCAGGCAGGCATCGAGCCGCGCACGCAGCGCCGCTTCGTCCATGCCGATGCCGATCAGCACCAATTCCTGGCGCGCGTCGCCGGTGGCGTCGTCCCAGTTCTTGCGGATGAGTTCGAGCCCGTCGGGATCGCTCGGCCAGTGTTCGCGCGGCACGGCCGCCCACCACAGGCCCGCCACGCCGTAGCGGCAGGCGCCCCCGGCCTGCGACCACGCACCCGCGCGGGTCGGGCGGCTCGCGAGCCAGAAGAAGCCCTTGGAGCGCACCACGCCCTCCCACTCGCTCTGCACCAAATCCCAGAAGCGCTTCGGATGGAATGGCAGGCGCGACCGGTAGACGAAGCTGCGGATGCCGTAGGCCTCGCTCTCGGGCACGTGCTCGCCGCGCAGCTCGGCCAGCCAGCCCGGTGCCTGCTCGGCCTGCTCGAAGTCGAACAGGCCCGTGTCCAGCACGCGGTCGAGCGCAACGCGGCCGAACTCCGACTCCTCGATGCACGCACGCGGGTTGAGGCTGCGCAGGATCGCCATCAACCGCTCGCGTTCTTCCGCCGTCACGAGGTCGGTCTTGTTGACCACGAGCACATCGCAGAACTCGATCTGCTCGATCAGCAGGTCGACCACCGTGCGCGTGTCTTCGTCGCCCAGCGACTGGCCGCGCTGGCCCAGGCTGTCGGGCGAGCCGTAGTCGCGCAGAAAGTTGAAGGCATCGACCACCGTGACCATGGTGTCCAGTCGCGCCACGTCGGCCAGGCTCTGGCCGTCTTCGCCCGCGAAGGTGAAGGTCTCGGCCACGGGCAGCGGCTCGGAGATGCCGGTCGACTCGATCACGAGCTGATCGAAGCGCCCTTCCTGGGCGAGCCGCTTCACCTCGATCAGCAGGTCTTCGCGCAGCGTGCAGCAGATGCAGCCGTTGCTCATCTCGACCAGCTTCTCGTCGGTGCGCGACAGCGCGGCGCCGCCTTCGCGCACCAGCGCGGCGTCGATGTTCACCTCGCTCATGTCGTTGACGATCACCGCCACGCGGCGGCCCTCGCGGTTGTGCAGGATGTGGTTGAGCAGCGTGGTCTTGCCGGCGCCCAGGAAGCCGGACAGCACGGTGACGGGAAGGCGATCGGCCATGGGAGACTCGTTCTTCAAATGCAATGGAGTTGCATTATATGGATCGTCGCAACCGAGTTGCATTTATATCGCCATCGCCTGTCGGCCGCGCGCTCGCCTTACCATCCGGCGCATGACCGACTTTTCCGCCTTCGTCGCCCCGCCGCCCTCCGACGCGCCGCACGCTGCGGTCGTCGCCGCCGCATCGGCCTGCCTCGACCGCTTCACGGCCGCCTTCAACGCCTCGGACACGCGCGGCATGGACGCCGAACTGCACTTTCCGCACACGATGCTCTCGGGCGCGCAGCGGCTCGACTGGCCCGCGCCCGGCCAGCACCCGGCCGATTTCTTCGACACGCTCAAGGCCGGTGGCTGGGCGCGCACGCAGTACGAGCAGAAGGAGCCCGTGCTCGTGAGCCACGACAAGGTGCACTTCTTCGTGCACTACACGCGGCGCGATGCGGCCGGTGCGGTGCTCAGCACACACGCCAACCTCTGGATCGTCGTGCAGGCCGAGGGGCGCTGGGGCATCGCCTTGCGCTCGTACTGATCTCAAAGAAAACAAGGACCGTTTCCCATGTCCCTTTCCGCCCTGCAACTCGTCTGGCCCTCGCCTGAACATTTGCCCGGCTACATCGCCGCACTGGAGCGCGGTTGGTCGCCGAACAACCTGCGGGCCGAAGCCGGCCGCGAAGAGCTGGCGCTGATTCGCACCGACCCCGAAGGTTTTCTTGCCGGCCTCGTCGATCGCGAAACCAAGGGCCCGCCCATCGCGCTGCCCGACGGCGGCACCGTGCCGCGGTTGCCGGGCTACCGGCGCTGGCTGTGGGACGGCGAGTTCTGCGGCAGCATCCAGCTGCGCTGGCAGCCGGGCACCCACGCCCTGCCGCCCTACTGCCTCGGCCACATCGGCTACGGCGTGGTGCCGTGGAAAAGCGGCCGGGGCTATGCCACCGCCGCGCTGCGCGCGCTGCTGCCCGATGCGCGTGCCATCGGCCTGGACCACGTCGAGATCACGACCAGCCCCGACAACCTGGCCTCGCAGCGCGTGATCCGCGCCAACGGCGGCGTGCTGCTCGAAGAGTTCATCACCGAGCCCGGGCTCGGCGGCGCGCCCGAGCTGCGCTTTCGCATCGACGTGCGCGACCTGTCGTAGCGCGCCCTACAGCTCGAACGGCGCAACCTGCCGACCGTCGATGTCGGTGAAGCCGTAGGCACGCGCCAGGTCGCCCACGCGCAGCACCTGGCCGGTCTTGTCGAGCACCTGCGCATCGCCCGCCAGTGCGGCCACGGCGCGGCCCAGGTAGCGCGGCGATTCAGTACGTGCCAGCGCAGGACGTTCCTGCCAGTGCGCCTCGTCGGTCTTGTGGCCCGCGAGCACGAACTCGGTGCGCATCCAGCCCGGCGACACGGCCACCGAAGTCACGCCATGCGGCTGCAGTTCCTGCGCGATGCCGAAAGCCAGCCGCGTCATCGAGGCCTTGGCGAGGTCGTAGAACAGGTTGCCGCGCAGGTAATGGCCGCGGTCCCAGAAGGTAGTGGTGACGATCAGGCCCTGCTTGCGCGCCACCATGAACGGCGCGGCGCAGCGGCTGGCCACGAGGTGGTTGCGCACGCCGCGATCGAACATCGAATCCCAGTGGGCGAGCGGGTGTTCCCAGAACGGCGCCTCGAAGACGCCCGTGAAGGTTTCGTGGCCGCCCCAGGCGTTGTTCACGAGCAGGTCGAGCCGGCCCTGCTCGCGTTCGACGCGCGCGAACAGCGCCGCCACCTCGTCTTCCTTCGTGTGATCGCAGGCCACGGCAATGCCGTGTCCCCCGAGCCGCGTGACCTCGTCGGCGGTGTCGTCGATGGTGCCGGGCAAGGCGGCCAGCTCGGACAGCGCGAGCAGCTGGCCGTAGGTATCGGCCGGCTGCGCGCGGGTGCTGCGTCCCGTCACGTACACGGTGGCGCCGGCCACGCCCAGTTCCTGCGCGATGCCGTGGCCCGCGCCGCGGCTGGCGCCGGTCACCACGGCCACGCGGCCTGCCAGCGGGCGGTGCGCGGCGTCAGGGGTGGAGGGGGCTGCTGTCATGTGTCGTTGCTCCTTCGTTCGGTGAGAGTCCTCCTTCCAGCGCGAGGACAAGCCGCCACGATAGGCCGGCCTCAGCGCGCCGTCTTGGAAGAAACCGAAACCCGGCGCCCGAGGAACTCGCTGGGCGTCACGCCGCACAGGGCGCGGAACTCGTTGACGAGGTGCGACTGGTCGTAGAACCCGTGGTCCAGCGCCATGTCGGCCCAGGCCGGCGCGCTGTGCTGGCGCAGTGCTCGCAGGCAGGCATGCAGCCGCGCGAGCCGGCCCCAGGCGCGCGGAGACAGCCCGACGTGCGCATGAAAAAGCTGCTGCAGCCGACGCTCGCCCACACCGACCGCCTGCGCCACCTCGCGCAAGGCCCGGCGCCCATCGGCGGCGGCGATGAGCCGCGCGGCGTGCATCGCGGCGGCCGGCGGCGTGCCGTCCCTGGCTTTGTGCAGCCGCTTCATCAGCGCCTGCTGCAGCAGGTCGGCACGTGCAACATCGCCGCGCGCTTCGGCCATGCGCGCGAGCAGCGTCGAGCCCTCGCCGCCCCAGAGTTCATCGAGGTGCACCGCGCGGCCCGCGATCTCGCCGGCCGGCACGCCGAGCAGCGCCGCCGCCGCGCCAGGGCGCAGCGTCACCGACAGGCCTTCGACCGTGTCGCGCATCCGCACCACGGCGGGCGCGGCGAAGGCGCCGATGGCTTCGACCGCCTGCCCCGGCGCATCGTCGGCCGAGGGCGCGTCGCCGAAGTTGAAGACCAGCCGGATCGCGCCGTCGGGCAGCACCCGCTCGCGCATCTCATGGCCGGGCGCGAAGGTCTCGCGGTACATCATCAGGTGCGACACATGCGACTGCAGTGCCGGCGCGATCGGAAGCACCTGCAGCGTGCCGTCGGGCACGCCCGACTCCGGCCCGTGCAGCGGGTCGTCGTGAAGCCGGAGGAAAAGACGTTCGGCCATGGCGGTCGATTGTGAGGAAAAACCCGCCGCCGCGCGACCCGGCGGGCACGGGCCGACAATCGGCCGGCTCCCCCTGCTCACCTGTCGCTCCCATGCTCGATTCCGCCCTCCCCGTGCTCTATTCGTTCCGTCGCTGCCCCTATGCGATGCGGGCCCGGCTCGCGCTGGTGGCGGGCGAACAGCGCTGCGAACTGCGCGAGGTCGAACTCAAGCGCAAGCCCGCCGAGATGCTCGCGGCCTCGCCCAAGGGCACGGTGCCCGTGCTGGTGCTCGACGGCGGCGCGGCGGTGCTGGAGCAGAGCCTGGACGTGATGCTGTGGGCGCTGCACCGCCACGATCCGCTGCGCTGGCTCGCGCCGGAGCGCGGCACGCTCGACGACCTGCTCACACTGGTCGCCGCCTGCGACAACGACTTCAAGCCGCTGCTCGACCGCTACAAGTACCCGGCGCGCCACCCTGCATCGGAAGGATCGGCGCGCGACGACGGGGCGCGCTTCCTGCAAGGGCTCGAAGACAGGCTGGCGATGTCGGCGCAACTGGCCGGCGCCCACGCCACGCTGGCCGACGCGGCGCTCATGCCCTTCGTGCGCCAGTTCGCGATGGTCGATCAAGTCTGGTTCGACGCGCAGCCCTGGCCACGCCTTCAGGCCTGGCTGGCGGGCTGGACTGCGTCGGAACTGTTCACGCGCGCCATGCCCAAGTACGCGCCCTGGCAGGCGGGTGAGCCGGGCGTGCGCTTTCCGCCCGACTGATCAGTACACGTCGCGCCGGTAGCGGCCCTCGGCGATGAGCGCGTCCATGCCGCTCTCGCCCAGCACCTCGGTCAGCGCCGCATCCACGCCCGGGGCCATGCCTTCGAGGCTGCCGCAGACGAAGACGATCGCGCCGTCCTCGTCCACCCACTGCTTCAGCGCTTCGGCGGCCTCGCGCAGGCGGTCCTGCACGTACACGCGCTGGGCCTGGTCGCGCGAGTAGACGAAATCGGCGCGCGCCACGAGGCCGCCGGCCTGCCATGCGGCGACCTCGTCCACCCCGAAACCGTCGTGCGCGGCCTGCCGCTCACCGAACACCAGCCAGTTGCGGCCGTGCCCGCGGCGTGCGCGTTCGCGCAGCAGCGCGCGCAGGCCCGCGAAGCCCGAGCCGTTGCCGATGAAGATGCAGGGCCGCGCATCGTCGGGCAGCGCGAAGCCCGGGTTGGCGACAAGGCGCAGCGCGAGTTCCGCGCCCATCGGTGCGCCCACCGTGAGCCAGCCCGAGGCCACGCCCAGGCCGTTGTCGTGCCGTGCCTGCCGCACCAGCAACTGGACCGCGCCATCGGACGGAATCGACGCGACCGAGTAGCTGCGCGGCGCGGGCGCCGGCGCGCCGTCGTCGTGCATCTGGCGCGGTACGATCTCGACCAGTGCGCCGGGCGCCCAGTTCATCGCATCGCTACCTTCAGCACGCCGCAGTTCAATCTCGAACAGCGGATCGCCCTGGCTGCCCGCATTGAGCAGGCGTCGGCCGTCGAGCCGCCAGGCTTCGAAAGCCGGTGCGATCGACGCAGGCCACGCGGCCTCGCGCACCCCGAAGGTCTCGCCCAGCGCGTCGTGCCAACGTGCGAGCGCCAGCGGGTCTTCGCCGTCCACCTCGATCATCGGGAACAGCGGTTGCGCGCCCTGGTTGTGCAGGTCGTGGTCGAGCTTGCGACCGAAGCCGCAGAAGGTCGCGTAGTGGCTGTCGCCGAGCGCGAGCAGGCCGTAGCGCAGATGGCGCAAGCCCGGGCCGCCTTGCCGCGCGAACGCACGGGCGAAGGCACGCGCGCTGTCGGGCGGCTCGCCTTCGCCGAAGCTGCTCGCCACCCACAGCACCTGCCGGAAATGCAGCAGCGCATCGACATTCAACGCGGACACGGGCCGCACCACCGCCGCGACACCGGCGGCCTGCAGCGCGCTGGCCGTCTGCAGCGCGAGGCGCTCGGCATGGCCGGTCTGGCTCGCGAAGGCGACCAGCACCTGGCCCGCATCGCCCGCCGTGGCGGGCACGGCGGCCGCATCGAGCAACGCGCGCTCGGCGCGCACGGCCTTCGCGGTGCGGCGGCGGCCAAGGTACATCATCCAGCCGCTGACCGCGAACAGCGCGAGCCCCAGGCTGGTGAGCATCATCACGATGCGCCCCGGCAGGCCCCAGTAGGTGCCCATGTGCAGCGGGTAGATGCTGTTCACGAGCCGGCCCGCGAGCGGCTTGTCGGCGTAGCGTTCGTGGCGCAGCGTCTCGCCGGTCGCGGCATGCAGGTACAGGCGGTTGCGCGCGCGCTCGTGCTCGGGGTTCGTGCGCAGGTAGTTGGCCTCGACCTGCGCGCCGTTGCGCGCGGGCAGCCGCAGCGTGACCTGCGTCCAGTCGCCGCGCGTGGTGTCGGTGAATGCTTGCCAGACGCGCGCCAGCTCGAGCGTCGCCGGGGAATCGGCCGGCGCGCGTTCGGTGCGCACCACGCGCGCCTCGCCGGCCGCGCCGTCGACCACCTGGCGCAGCGCGTCGAAGGCCCAGTACATGCCGGTGCTGGTCGACACCACGTAGGCCAGCAGTGCGATCGTGCCGACCACCGCATGCAGGTTCCACAGGAAGGCGCGTCCGCGCAGCGCGAAGTCGATGCGCAGCCACTGGCGCCACGCGAAGGGTCGGCGCGGCCAGCGCAGGTACAGGCCCGACAGCGCGAGCAGCAGCAACAGGCCCGCCAGCGAACCGGTGATGGGCTTGCCGTCGTCGCGCGGCAACAGCAGCCAGCGGTGCAGTTCTTCGACGAACTCGAAGAAGTGCTCGCCCACGGGATCGGGCAGCAGCGCGCCGGTGGCGGCATCGACGAAGCGCGTCTCGCCGCGCCGTTCGCCGGGCGGCGGCGCAAAGCCGACGCGCGCGGGGCGCCCGGGCTCGGTGAACACGGTGAGCGACGCGATGCGGCGCCCCGGCGACTGTGCCTGCAGGCGCTCGAGCAGCGCAGGCGGCGCCAGCGGCGCGGCCAAGGCCGCCGGGATCGGGTTCAGCAGGTCGGTGATCTCGGCGCGGAACGACAGCGTCGCGCCGCTCAGGCCGATGACGACCAGCACGCTGCCCGCCGTGATGCCGATGAACCAATGGATCTGGAACCAGACGCGACGCAACAAGGCCATGGAAAACGAGGAACGAAAGGAAGAAGAAAAAGAAACGAAGTCCGGAGCGCTCGGCGTCGATCACGGCTGCAGCAGGGATTATCAATGAGAGAAATTCTCATTTGATAGCAGTTTCCAGTCGCGCACGCCCCTGGCATCGCCTCCAGAGCGTTCCATTTCGAAACGCCAATGAGGGAGGAAATTCATGACTGCCCATGAGAAAGCGGCGGCTCGTGGGCTTTGTGTTGCTGTTGGCGAGCGTCAGCGTCGTCGTGACGATGCTGATTTTCCTGCGATGAGCTGACGTTTCCCGAGAAGGCTCTTGTCGTCTGCCAACACGAGCCGCCCCCTCCGCCTCCGCTATCCCTTCATCGTCGCAGCCGACGCCCGCTGGATGCACTCAATGAAATGCTGCGCCGCCGGCGTCGACGGCTGCCCTCGCCGGCGCACCACGCACACGTTCAGCACCGGCAGCGTCTCGCGCACCTCGACACGCCGGATGCCGTGGCGCTTGAAGCTGAGCCCTGCGAGTGGCTCGACGAAGAGGCCGATCAGGTCCATGTGGCCCACCAGCGCGAGCGCCACGGTGACCGAGTGGCCCTGCAGCACGCGCGCGGGCGGCGACAAGCCGAGCGGCGTGAACAGCGGCGCCACGGCGTTGGTGCCGCCATGGTCGTCGCCCGGCAGGACCCACTCGGCGGCATAGAGGTCCTGCAGCGAGCGCGCATTGCGCAGCGGATGGCGCTCGCGCAGGCCGACCACGAGCTGCACCGGAAACAGCGCCAGCGCCTCGAACTGCGGATCGAGCGTGCCGGGCACGATGTGCGCCACCGCAAAGTCGAGGTACCCGTCGCGCAGCCGCGCGAGCATCCATGGCAGCACGGCCTCGCTGAACTGCACGTCGACCGCGGGCAGGCGCGTGTGGAAGTCCTTGAAGGCGGCAGGCAGCACCGTCAGCGCGAACGAGGCGCTCACGGCCAGCGAGACGGAGCCGGTGGCGCCGTCGCGGATCTGCGCGATCTCGTCGCGGGCGCGTTCCATGTCGGCCAGCAGCAGCCGCGCGCGCGGCGCAAAGGCCAGGCCGAACTGCGTGAGCCGCACGCCTTTCACACTGCGCTCCACCAGCGGCGCGCCGACCTCGCGCTCCAGCTCGCGCACGATCTTGGTCACGGCCGGTTGCGAGATGCCGAGCACGCGCGCGGCGGCGCGGATGCTCATCTGCTCGACCACGGCCACGAAGGCATGCAACTGATTGGGCTTCATCGCTGGAGTGACAACCAAAAGTTATCGTTAACGCCCAATTATTGTCTTTTCATGACAGCACCGAGTCTCTAGCATCCGCCGCGGTCCAGGCCCGACGGCCTGCGCTATCGAGCCACACCCAGGAGACACATGAACACCCGCGCTTCCCAGCCCTCGGCCCCATCGGCCTTGGCGCCTTCATCGCCCGCACGCCGGCGCCAGACCATCGTGGCCACGACCATCGGCAACGGCCTGGAGTTCTTCGATTTCACGGTCTACGGCTTTCTCGCGCTGGTGATCGGCAAGCTGTTCTTCCCGACCTTCAGTTCCTACGGCCAGCTGCTGCTGACGGTGGCGAGCTTCGGCGTGGGCTTCATCATGCGGCCGCTCGGCGGCATCGTGATCGGCGCGTACGCCGACCGCGCGGGCCGCAAGAAGGCCATGACGCTCACGATCTTCCTGATGGCGCTGGGCTGCGCGCTGATCGCCTTCACGCCGACCTACGCGAGCATCGGCGTCGCAGCGCCGGTCGTGATCGTGCTGGCGCGCCTGATCCAGGGCTTCTCTGCCGGCGGCGAGGTGGGCGCCTCGACCACGCTGCTGGTAGAGCACGCCACGCCGGCCAACCGCGGCTACATGGCGAGCTGGCAGTTCGCGAGCCAGGGCCTGGGCGTGATGCTCGGCGCCGTGGTGGTGGGCGCGCTCACCTTCTCGCTCACGCCCGAGGCGATGCAAAGCTGGGGCTGGCGCGTGCCCTTCGTGCTCGGCATGCTGATCGCGCCGGTGGGCATGTACATCCGCCGCCACCTGGAAGAGTCGCTGCACATCGCGCCCGAAGACGCGAAGGCGCCGCGCGAAAGCAGCCTGAAGATCGTCTGCACACAGCACGGCAGGACGGTGCTGGCCGCCATCCTCGCGCTGGTGGGCGGCACCACGGCGGCGTACGTGGTCACCTTCTATATGCCGACCTACGCGGTGCGCGAACTCGGCCTGACGCCCTCGGTGGCGCTGTTCGGCGCGGCGCTCACGGGCCTGCTGTCGTTCGCGCTCGCGCCGCTCGTGGGCAAGTGGTCGGACATCGTGGGCCGCAAGACGCTCATCCTGTGGAGCCGCATCGTGATGGCGATCCTGATCTACCCAGGCTTCCTGTGGCTCAACGCCTCGCCGACGCCCGGGGTGCTGTTCACCGTGCTCGGCGTGCTGAGCATCGGCCTGGTGGTGCAGACGGTGCCGGGCATCACGATGCTGCCGGAGATGTTTCCCAAGCGCGTGCGCGCGAGTGGCATGTCGCTGGTCTACAGCGTCGGCGTGGCGCTCTTCGGCGGCTTCGCGCCCTTCATCAGCACCTGGCTGGTCAACGCCACCGGCAGCAAGCTCGCGCCGGCCTGGTACCTGGTGGCGATGACGCTGGTGTCGCTGCTCGGCCTGCTTTGGTTGCGCGACCACACCGGCCGCGACATTGACGCGGCCAACGCGCACGCGCCGGCCTGATACCGTCTTCCTCCTTCCCGCCTTCATGCACAGGAATCTTCCCGCCATGTCCCAGCCTGCCACCGCCGCCACGCGCCATTTCTCGGGCACGTACGTCGAAGCCCGCGCCAAGTTCCTCGAAGCCGCCGCGGCGCGCGGCGCCACCATCGAGTCGTTCGTGCACCCGACGCACCGCGGCGCGCTCGGCGAAGAACTCGCCACCGACGTCGCGCTGATCGGCGCGGCCGATGCCAGGAAGGTGCTGCTCGTCACCTCGGGCACACACGGCCCCGAGGGCTTCTGCGGCTCGGGCACGCAGGTCGCCACGCTGAACGACGCCGACCTGCTCGCGCGCCTCGAACGCGCGGGCGTCGCGCTGCTGCTGGTGCATGCGGTGAACCCGCACGGCTTCTCGCACCTGCACCGCACCAACGAAGACAACATCGACCTGAACCGCAACCACATCGACTTCAGCGCACCGCTGCCAGTGAACGCCGAGTACGCCGACGTGGAGCCGCTGGTGCTGCCCGCCAGCTGGCCGCCGACGCCTGCCGACGACGCGGCGGTGGCCGCCTACATCGCCACGCACGGCATGACCGCCTTCCGCGCGGCCGTCACGCGCGGGCAGTACACCTCGCCCGACGGCCTGTTCTACGGCGGCACGGCGCCGTCGTGGAGCAACCGCACCATCCGCGCCATCTTGCGCGGCTATGCAGCCTCGGCCACGCACCTGGGCTGGATCGACGTGCACACGGGCCTGGGCCCCTACGGCCACGGCGAAAAGATCTACCCGGGCCGCAACACGCCCGAAGACCTCGCGCTGGCCCATGCCTGGTGGGGCGCCGACGTGTTCGCGCCCTTCGCGGGCGACTCGGCCTCGGCCGACGTGTCGGGCCCCGTGATCTCGACCGCGTACGACGAATGCCCGAACGCGCGCGTCGCGCCCATGGGCCTGGAGTTCGGCACGCTGCCCGACCTGGAAGTGCTCGAGCGCCTGCGCGCCGACACCTGGCTGCGCCGTCATCCCGAGGCGCCCGAAGCGCAGAAACGCGAGATCCGTCGCCGCCTGCGCGACGCGTTCTACTGCGACAACGACGAGTGGAAAGGCATGGTGCTGGGGCAGACGCGCGTCGTGCTCCTTCAGACGTTGCAGGGGCTGAGCAAGGCCTGAGACGGCGGGCTTCGGCTCAGCCGAAGTTCGGCGCGCGCTTCTCGCGCAGCGAGGCCACGCCTTCGCGCACGTCGGCGCCCGCGAAGCCCATGAACTCCAGCGCCAGCGAGGCGTCGAAGGTCGGCCCGGCCTGGCGCAGCCAGTTGTTCAGCGCGTACTTGGTGTAGCGGATCGCGCTCTGGCTGCAGGCCGCGAGGCGGTCGGCGATCTCGTAGGCGCGCGGCAGCAGGTCGGCCTCGTCCACGGCCAGCGACACCAGGCCGATGCGCTCGGCCTCCTCGCCGCTCACCGGCTCGCACAGCAGCAGGTGGTACTTGGCCTTGGCCATGCCGCACAACAGCGGCCACACGATGGCCGCATGGTCGCCCGCCGCCACGCCCAGGCGCGTGTGGCCGTCGACGATCTTCGCGTTCTTGCTCGCGATGGAAATGTCGGCCAGCAGGCCCGCCACCAGCCCCGCACCCACGGCCGGGCCGTGCATGGCGCTCACGATGGGCTTGTCGCAGTTGATGAGGTTGTAGACCAGGTCGCGCGCCTCCTTCCAGACGCGCTGGCGCACGGCGTCGTCGGTGGTCATGTCCTGCACCATGCCCAGGTCGCCGCCGCCCGAAAAGCCCATGCCCTCGCCGCGCAGCACGGCGCAGCGCACCGTGTCGTCGGCCGCGATGTCGCGCCAGATCTCGGCCAGCTCGCGGTGGCCGTCATGCCCGGCCGTGGGCAGCTTGCCGTTGGCGGCGCGCATCTGGATGTCGAGCACCGCGCCGTTCGCGCCGCGGCGCGTGAGGGCGAGGGTCTGGTAGCGGGTGTAGTCCATGCGTGTGTCTCCGCCCCGCACGCACGGCCATGGCGCGGGGACTTCGTTCGATGAGAGGAAGGACGAAAGGCCGGAGGCCTATTTTTGCGCGGCCAGCTCGCGGCACCGCTTCAGGTTCGCGTCGAAACGCGGCGCCAAGCCCGGCTCGCAGGCGTCGGCGGCGGGAGTGAGCTTGCACATGCCGACCACCGCGTAGTCCATGACGGCCGCGGTGCACATCGGGTAGGCGGCCAGGTCGGGGTTGGCCTTGGCCTTGAAACCCCAGCGCTCGGAGAACTGCACCGTGCGCGTCATCGCGCCGAAGAAGAAGCTGCGGTCCTTCGTGGCGACGGCCGCGTCCATGCGCGGCAGTTCCTCGTTGAGGTAGCCGACCGCGTCCAGCGGAAAGCCGGCAGGATCGGGCTGCGGTTGCGCAAGGGCCGTGGCAGCCCCCAGGGCCAGCCAGGCGCCCGCGCAGGCGCGTCGAAACGGGGAGAGGAAGACGGGACCAGTGGGCAGGAGGCGGTGTGGCATGGCCTGCGATTTTGCAACGTTTGGACGCATTTTTGCGTGCCAACCGATGCGCGCACGCGACGTTTTGAGGCCGGCTGCGGCTTGCCCGCGCGGCGCGGGACAATGGCCGCTTCCGTTTTCCTTGCAAAGACCCCCATGGCCCGACGCCCCCAACGACAGCTGCGCACCATCGAGCGCGGCATCCTCTGCCTCCTGATCGGCGCCGCCGTGCTGCTGGGGCCGCGCTTCCTGCAGGGCTCGCGCTGGTTCGACATGGTGGCCGGCGCGTACCTCGTCGGCTGGTTCGCACTCGCGCTGGGGGTGGCGCTGGTCGGCGTCGGCCTGTTCCAGCGCGGCAAGCCGGACCGCTGAGGCCCGCCCGCAAGGTCAGAAGGCGTTCACACCTTCTTAGTGCGCCGCTTTCTTGCCGCGCAGCTTTGCGACGAGTTCCACCACGGCCAGCACGATGGCGCCGGCCACGATGCCGACGGCCGCGTTGACGCCCATCGAGCCCAGCGTGCCGACCACGCCGCCCGTGGCCTTGGCCCAGTCTTCGACCGCATGGCCGAACGCCGGTACGCCGTGCACCAGGATGCCGCCGCCCACGAGGAACATGGCGGCCGTGCCGGCCACCGACAGGCCCTTCATGAGCCACGGCGCCGCCGCCAGGATGCCGCGCCCCAGGCCGCGCGCCGCCGCGCTGGTGCGCTGGCTCAGATACAGGCCCGCGTCATCGAGCTTCACGATGCCGGCCACGAGGCCGTAGACGCCGATCGTCATGATCAGCGCGATGCCGACCAGCACGGTGAGCTGTGTCATGAAAGGCTGGCCCTGCACGGTGCCCAGCGTGATGGCGATGATTTCGGCCGAGAGGATGAAGTCGGTGCGCACGGCGCCCTTGATCTTGTCCTTCTCGACCGCGACCACGTCGACCGTGGTGTCGGCCACGGCCTGCTGGTGGCGCGCCGTGTCGGCCTCGTGCTCCTTCTTGTGCAGGAACTTGTGGGCCAGCTTCTCGAAGCCCTCGAAGCACAGGAACGCGCCGCCCACCATGAGCAGCGGCGTCACCAGCCAGGGCAGCCAGGTGCCGATGGCCAATGCGGCCGGCACCAGGATCGCCTTGTTGACGAGGGAGCCCTTGCACACCGCCCACACCACCGGCAGCTCGCGCTCGGTGCGCACGCCGGTGACCTGCTGCGCGTTCAGCGCGAGGTCGTCGCCAAGCACTCCAGCGGTCTTCTTTGCGGCAACCTTGGTGAGGACGGAGACGTCATCGAGCACGGTGGCGATGTCGTCGAGCAGCAGGAGCAGGCTGGTGGCCATGGCGAAAGTCAGGCTGTGGAAGAAGCGGCGAGCTTATCCGCAGCCGGTGGCCGCGCCGGGGAAGACCGTACGCGGCATCCGGGGGTGGATCAGTCCACGGCCCGCTTCAGGCGGATTTCTTCGACGCGCACGGTGCCCAGCGCGGTGGTCTTGGCGGTCTTCATCTCGCGCTTGAAGCCGGCGAGTTCGTGGAAGCGCATGGCGCGGTCGTTGCGCAGCGGCACCCAGATGGTGACGGTGGTGCAGCCTTCTTCGGCCAGGCCTTCGCGGGCGGCGTCCCACAGGGCCACGCCGGCGCCCTTGCCCCAGTGCTCGGGCTTGACGTAGATGGCCCAGATCTCGCCCGTGGTGGGCGGCGTCTTGGGGTCGCGCGAGCGGTCGAAGCCCACGAAGCCGACGATCTCGCCGCCGTGCGTCACCACATGGACCTGCGGTTCGCTGAATTCGATGGCCTCGCGCCACTTGGCCTCGCGCGAGGCGGGGGCCAGCACGCGCAGGTCGTCCTCGGACAGGATGCCTTCGTAGGCAGCCTTGGCGGACAGGGCATGGACTTCGGCGACGGCCTTGGCGTCGCGCATCGTGGCGGGGCGAACTTCGTAATCGGACATGAAAGCGGAAAAACGTGTGGAACCGGCTATTGTCGCCGCACCGCTAAACTGCCTGCTGCATCCGCACGCATCAACTGGAGAAAGTACATGGCCAAGGGTCAGCAACGCACCAACAAGGAAGCAAAGAAACCGAAGAAGGACACTTCGCCGCCGAAGGCCCCCACCGGCGGCATCGAGCCCGTGCGCACCGTCACCACGGCGGTGATTCCGCGCGGCAAGCTCAAGAACAAGTGACCGACGTCCCCGCGCCCGCCCCCCAGCCGGCGCAGCCGCGCAACCCGCTGCACGGCCTCACGCTGGAGGCCATCGTGACCGCGCTGGCCGACTACTACGGCTGGGAGCAGCTGGGGCACCTGGTGCCGATCCGCTGCTTCATCAGCGAGCCCAGCGTGGGTTCCAGCCTCAAGTTCCTGCGCAAGACGCCCTGGGCACGCGACAAGGTCGAAAGCCTGTACCTCTTCATGCTGCGCGAGCAACGCCGCGAACAGCAGCAGCAATCCCCTCAAGAACCTCCCGTGCGATGAAGGTCCGCCTCGAACCGTCGGGCCTTGAATTCGAGGCCGAGGCGGGCGTCACGCTGCTGCATGCGGCGGAGGCGGCGGGCATCGAACTGCCCAGTTCGTGCCGCAACGGCACCTGCCGCACCTGCATCTGCCAGCGGCTTTCAGGCGAGAGCCGCCACCTCATCGAATGGCCGGGCCTGAGCTTCGACGAAAAGATCGACTGCTGGATTCTTCCGTGCGTGGCCGAGGCGACGAGCGACCTCACGCTCGACACGCCGCAGGCGCGCGCCCTCTTCGACTGACGATCAGGACCGCGCCGAAGCCGGCGCCGCCACCACCATCCGGTCGCGCTGCGCCAGCGACGGGAACAGTCGGAACCACGCCAGCGCCACCACCATCGTCCCCACGCCACCGAGCACCACCGAGCCGACCGGCCCCAGCAGCGCCGCCGTGGCGCCCGATTCGAACTCGCCGAGCTGGTTGCTCGCCCCGATGAAGATCGAGTTGACCGCGCTCACGCGCCCGCGCATGGCGTCGGGCGTTTCCAGCTGCACCAGCGTCTGGCGGATCACGACGTTGACCATGTCGGCGCCTCCCGACACCGCGAGCGCGATGAGCGAGACGAGAAAGCTCCTCGACAGCCCGAACACCACCATGCACAGCCCGAACGCGCCCACCGCCAGCAGCAGCGTGCGCCCGACCTTGCGCTCGACCGGCCGGCGTGTGAGCGCAATCGACATCACCAGCGCACCCACCGCCGGTGCGCTGCGCAACAGGCCCAGGCCCCAGGGGCCGGTGTGCAGGATGTCCTTGGCATAGATCGGCAGCAGCGCCACCGCGCCGCCCAGCAGCACCGCGAACAGGTCGAGCGACACCGCGCCGAGCACCGGCTTGCGCAGCCAGATGAAATTGACGCCCGCGAACACCGTGGCCAGGGTGACCGGCTCGCGCACGGCCGGTGCGTGGTCGTAGCGCAACCGCAGCACCAGCACGCAGGCGATCACGAAGCACAGCACGCTCGCACCGTAAACCACCGCCATGCCCGCCACGAACAGCAGTCCGCCGAGCGCGGGCCCCCCGATGATCGCGCCCTGCATGCCGGCCGAGCTGAACGCCATCGCGCGCGACAGCAGCAGCGGCGGCACCAGCAGCGGCGTGAGCGCCTGCTGGGCCGGCATCTGGAAGGCGCGCACCGCGCCGAGCACCAGCGACAGGCCGAGCAGCAGCGCGCGCGTGTCGTTCTTGTGCAGCACCGCGAACAGCAGCGCCAGCGCCACCGTGCCCTGCACCGCGAAGCACACGGCCACGATGCGGGCGCGGTGGTGGCGGTCCACCACGTGGCCGGCCAGCAGCGCCAGCAGCAGCGCGGGCACGAACTGGTACAGCCCGACCAGGCCCAGGTCCCACGCGCTGCCGGTGAGCTCGTACATGTGCCAGCCGATGGCCACGAGCATCATCTGCGAGGCCGCGGTGCCGAACAGGCGCGCCACCCACAGCTGCATGAAGGGGCGCTCGCGCCTCAGGTCGGAGAAAGAAGGAGGCGAGGAAGAAGCGGCACCGGGCATATCGGTCGAGGATAGCCCAGCCTTCTTCCGGCTTTCTGAGCCTCTCTACACTCGCTGTCCCCATGACCGTTTCACCGCCCGACCTGCTCCCCGTTCACGAAGACGCCCACCTGCTGGTGCTCGACAAGCCCGCCGGCCTGCTGTGCGTGCCCGGCCGCGGCGAGGACAAGCAGGACTGCCTGAGCGCGCGCGCGCAGCGCCAGTGGCCCGACGCGCTCATCGTGCACCGGCTCGACATGGGCACCAGCGGCCTCGTGGTGATGGCGCGCGGCTTGAAGATGCAGCGCGCGCTGAGCGCGGCCTTTGCCGACCGCGAGGTACACAAGCGCTACGAAGCCGTGGTCGATGGCGTGATGCCGCAGCGCGAAGACTGGTCGGTCATCGACGCCCCGCTGATGGCCGACTGGCCGCGCCGGCCACTGCAGAAGATCGACCCCGCGGGCAAGCCCAGCCTCACGCGCTGGCGCGCATTGGCCAGCGGACCCGCTGCGACGCACGTGCTGCTGGAGCCGCTCACCGGCCGCTCACACCAGTTGCGGGTTCACCTGCTGTCGATCGGGCATCCGATCCTGGGCGACGCGCTGTACGGCGACGCGGCACTGCAGGCACGCGCGCCGCGCCTGCTGCTGCATGCCAGGGAGTTGGGGTTCGTGCATCCCGCGACGCGGGAGGCGTTGCACTTCGAACGTGCGGCGGGGTTTGCTGCGGAGTTTCTCAGCGGCCCTTGACGACGAGCACCGGCATGGTGGCGTCCTGCAGCACGCGCTGCGTCACGCTGCCCAGCAGCAGTTTCTCGATGCCGCTGCGGCCGTGCGAACCCATCACGATCAGGTCGGCCGCGATGGCGATGGCGGTGTCCACGATGCCTTCGTGCACCACATGGCCGTCGATCACGCGCTGGTCGCTGTGCAGGCCTTCGGCCGCCAGGGCGGCCACGCCGCGTGCGAGCGCCGCATTGGCGCTGGCGGTGGCCGCCGCGAGGTATTCGTTCTGGCCAAGCGCATAGTCTGCGCCCACGCCGATGAAGGGGTAGTTGTCGATCACGTGGATCAGCGTGATGCGGCTGCCGAATGCCAGGGCAAGACCGCTGGCCTTGCTGACCGCGAGCATGGAAGTTTCGGAGCCGTCGATGGGGACCAGGATGTGATTGAACATGGCGGGACCTCGCTTAGCGTTCGCAGACAGACAGACTGACGGACCGGGTTCGCACCGGGTCGGTCGGGCCCCGAATTTAACCGCTATGCAGAACCCGCCCTGTAGGACTCCGACCAGCGAAGTCCGCAGGCGTCTCAATCCCCCTGGAAACCCTCAGACCGGCAGGTGACCACGAGCGTGTCGCGCCACCCGTCGCCCCCCTCTTCCAGCGGCTGGATCGGCGTCGATTCGTGGATCACGCGTGCATCGTCGAGCAACAGCAGCGTCCACGGTTCGGTCATGGTGAAGCGCTCGCCGCGCCGGCCGTTGGCCTCGAACACGCGCGTCTCGCCGCCCTTGATGCCCTGGCGTCCGATCAGCACCACCGCCACCAGGTCGACGCCGTCGCGGTGCGCGCCTTCGGGCGTCGGGCGGCCGATGCCGCCGGCGGTGTCGATGCGGAACTGGTGCGCTTCCACGAACCAGCGCTGCGGTGCGCCGCGCATGTCGCTGCTGACCTGGCCGAGTTGCTGCATCAGCCGCTGCCACGCGGGCTGCGCCACCGTGGCGTCGAGCATCGGCGCAAACCAGCGCTGCATGCCGCCGTGCAGCGCGTTGTATTCGACCGGCTGCCAGTGCGCGCGGTGCGGCACCTGCGCCAGCGTGGCGTCGGCATCGACCGTGAAGCAGGCGTGGCGCCGCGTGCGGTAGCGGCCACCGTCCTTCAGGTACTCGTCGGGCGGCAGGTCGTTCCAGTCGGCGTGCAGCGCCTCGAGCTGCGCCAGCGGCACGCCGAGCCATTCGCACACGCCCTGCGGACTCAGCACCGCGTAGCCGTGCTCGCGCAACGCGCCTGCCAGTTCGGCTGGCGGCGTGAACGGGGGAGCGAAGGCGGCGGTGCTCACTGGGCGCTGACCTTCACGTCCTTCCAGAACGCGACGCGGTCACGGATTTCTTCGGCTTCGGGCTTCGGATCGGGGTAGTACCAGGCGGCGTCGGCATGCAGTTCGCCGTTGACCAGCAGCGAGTAGTAGTTCGCCGAGCCCTTCCACGGGCAGGTGGTCTTGTGGTTGCTGAAGGTGACGACGTCGCGATTGAGCGAACTCATCGGGAAGTAGTGATTGCCTTCGACGAGCACGGTGTCGTCGCTTTCGGCGATGGTGACGCCGTTCCAGGTTGCTTTCATGGGATCGATCTCCGGGGGAGGTGCAAAGTGCCGATGCCGCGTTGCGCGCTCGGGACAACGGCTATTGTGACGCTGGCGCGGCACGTTTTCCTTGCGCCGGGTCATCCCGGCCCGATGCCGGCAGGGTTTCCGTGCCGGCACCGGGCGTGCAAACCCGAGCGCACGACGCGGTTTTGCCCTTGCCGACTTGCGGCAGGCACGTCGATGTGGTCCGCTTCCTCTTCCCTCCGACTCTCCTTCTCAAGGCCTGTGCGCCCTGCCAGCCTGAGACACCACCCATGCCACTGAAACTCCAAGACCCGACCCTGCTGCGCCAGCAGGCCTGCATCGCCGGCGCCTGGGTGAATGCCGACAACGGCACCACCGTCGCCGTCACCAACCCCGCCACCGGCGAGCACATCGGCACCGTGCCGATGTGCGGCACCGAGGAAACCGTGCGCGCCATCGCCGCCGCCGAAAAGGCCCAGAAAGCCTGGGCCAAGGTGCCCGCCAAGGAACGCTCGGCCATCCTGCGCAAGCTCAACGACCTGATGCTCGCGAACGTGGACGACCTCGCATTGATCATGACCACCGAGCAGGGCAAGCCCCTGGCCGAGAGCCGCGGCGAGATCGCCTACGCCGCCTCGTTCATCGAGTGGTTCGCCGAAGAAGCGCGCCGCGTGTACGGCGACACCATTCCCGCGCCGCAGGCCGATCGCCGCATCCTCGCGCTGAAGCAGCCCGTGGGCGTTACCGCGGCCATCACGCCCTGGAACTTCCCCACCGCCATGCTCACGCGCAAGGCCGGGCCCGCACTCGCGGCCGGTTGCGCGATGGTCGTGAAGCCGGCCACGCAGACGCCGTTCTCGGCGCTGGCCTTTGCCGTGCTCGCCGAACGCGCGGGCGTACCGAAGGGGCTGCTGTCGGTGCTCACCGGCTCGGCCAGCCAGATCGGCGGCGAGATGACGCGCAGCCCCATCGTGCGCAAGCTCACCTTCACCGGCTCGACCGAGGTGGGCCGCACGCTCATGAAGCAGTCGGCCGACACCATCAAGAAGCTGTCGCTCGAACTCGGCGGCAACGCGCCCTTCATCGTGTTCGACGATGCCGATGTGGATGCCGCTGTCGAAGGCGCGATGGTCTCCAAGTACCGCAACACCGGCCAGACCTGCGTGTGCGCCAACCGCCTCTACGTGCAGCGCGGCGTGCTCGAAGCCTTCACGCAGAAGCTCGTGGCCAAGGTCAACGCGCTGAAGGTCGGCAACGGCACCGAGGCTGGCGTCAACCAGGGCCCGCTGATCGACGCCAAGGCGGTCGAGAAGATCGAGGAACACGTGGCCGACGCCGTCGCCAAGGGCGGCACCGTGCTCGCGGGCGGCAAGCGCCATGCGCTGGGCGGCCTGTTCTACGAGCCGACCGTGATCGCCGGCGCCACGCCCGACATGCTGTTCGCGCGCGAGGAAACCTTCGGCCCGCTGGCGCCGATCTTCGCGTTCGACACCGAGGCCGAGGCCGTCGCCGCGGCCAACGACACCGAATTCGGCCTGGCCGCGTACTTCTACAGCCGCGACATCGGCCGCATCATGCGCGTGGCCGAAGCGCTCGAATCGGGCATCGTGGGCGTGAACACCGGGCTGGTGTCAACCGCGGAAGCGCCCTTTGGCGGCGTCAAGCAATCGGGGTTGGGGCGCGAGGGCTCGAAGTACGGGCTCGACGACTTCCTCGAAGTGAAGTACGTATGCCTCGCGGGGTTGGACACCTGAGCGTTGGTCAGCTCACCAGCCAGTGCACGCTGAACAGCCGCTCGGGGTCGGTCCATACCGCCCCGACGCGGAAGCCCGCGCGCACCGCGAGACTCTGCAGACCTTCGACCGTGAACTTGTGCGAGTACTCGGTGTGGATGGTCTCGCCTTCCTCGAACGAGAACTGCTCGCCGCGCATCTGCACGCTCTGCGCGCGCCGGCTCACGAGGTGCATCTCGATACGGCGCATCGGCGCGTTGTAGAAGGCAGCGTGCGAGAAACCGTCGAGGTCGAAATCAGCCGACAACTCGGCGTTCGCGCGCCGCAGCAGGTTGAGGTTGAACGCCGCCGTCACGCCCTGCGCATCGTTGTAGGCCGCGTGCAACCGGTCGGCGTCTTTCACGAGGTCGACACCGATGAGCAGGCCGCCGCCGCGCAGCATGCGCGCCGCGAGCTGCAGGAACGCCAGCGCCTCGTCGGGCTCGAAGTTGCCGATGGTCGAGCCCGGGAAGAAGCCCACACGCCGGCCCGCCCCGGCCAGGGGCGCGGGCAGCACGAGCGGCATCGTGTAGTCGGCCGCGATGGGCTGCACCGCGAGCGCCGGGTAGTCGGCCTTCAGGCGCGCTGCCGCGGCTTCGAGGTGCTCGCCGGAAATGTCGATCGGCAGATAGCGCTTCGGTGACTCGAGCGCATCGAGCAGCAGCCGCACCTTGGTGAGCGAGCCGGCGCCGAACTCGACGATCTCGGCGTTCGGCCCGATCTGCGCGGCGATCTCGCCGGCGCAGGCGCCCAGGATGCCCAGCTCGGTGCGCGTGGGGTAGTACTCGGGCAGCTCGCAGATGCGGTCGAACAGCTGCGAGCCAGCCACGTCATAGAAGAACTTGGGCGAGATGTGGCGCGGCGTGCGCGCCAGGCCGGCCTGCATGGCGCGGCCGAACTCGGACCACGGCGCGGCGTCGGGCGTGCTTGCTTCATCCTCCCGTTGCAGGTGGTTGGCGAGGGCAAACGAAGAGGTCGTGGGATTGCGCATGGTGCTCGGCTCCATCGAGGTCGGTCAAAGGTCTTTCGCGAGCCGCAGCCCCGAGAACTGCCAGCGTGCCGCCGGCGGAAAGAAATTGCGGTAGCTCGGCCGCGTGTGGCCGGCCGGCGTCGCCACACTGCCACCGCGCAGCACCAGCTGGCCCACCATGAACTTGCCGTTGTATTCGGCCGCGATGCCGGGCAGCGGACGAAAGCCCGGGTACGGGTCGTACGACGAACGCGTCCATTGCCAGACGTGGCCGCTCATCTGCGCGATGCCGGGCGCGTCGAAGGCGGCCTCCCATTCGAACTCGGTCGGCAGCCGCGCGCCGGCCCATTCGGCGTACGCGGCGGCCTCGTAGAAGCTCAGTTGCGCCACGGGTGCATCGGCCTCCATCGACCGCACGCCGTGCAGGCCGAACACCTGCCAGCCACCGGGCGCGGCATGGCCGCCGCCTGCACCCAAGGTGGCGATGCGCGGATCGTCGGCTTCGAGCCAGTAGGCCGGATGGCGCCAGCCCTGCGCCTGCACTGCGGCCCATCCGTCCGAGAGCCACAGCTCGGGCCGACGGTAGCCGCCGTCAGCGATGAACTGCGCGTAGTCGCCGCAGTTCACCAGCCGGTCGGCGATGGCGTAGGGGCGCAGCATGGCGGTGTGGCGCGGTGTCTCGTTGTCGAAGCAGAAACCATCGCCTGCATGGCCGACCTCGACCATGCCGCCCGGCCGCTCCAGCCAGCGCACTTGCGCAGGCACCGCGGCCAGCCGCAGCGCGGGACCGCTCGCAGGCTTGTAGGCCGGCAGCAGCGGGTTGCACGACAGCGCATGCAGGATGTCGGTGAGCAGCAGCTCCTGGTGCTGCTGCTCGTGGTTCAGGCCGAGCGCGACGATGGGCTCGATGGCCGCCCAGTCGAGCGGCTCCGGTGCCGCGAGCAGCGCAAGCACCGCTTCGTCGACGTGGCGGCGGTAGGCATGCACTTCGTCGAGCGGCGGCCGCGTGAGCAGCCCTCGCTGCGGCCGCGGATGGCGCGGCCCGAGCGCCTCGTAGTAGGAGTTGAAAAGGTAATGGAAGCGCGCATCGAACGGCCGATAGTCCGCCGCATGCGGCTGCAGCAGCACGGTCTCGAAGAACCAGGTGGTGTGCGCCAGGTGCCACTTGGTCGGGCTGGCGTCGGGCATCGACTGGATGCACTGGTCCTCGGCGGACAGCGGTGCGGCGAGCGCCAGGCTGGCGGCGCGCACCGTGCGAAATCGCTCGCGCAAGGCGTTCGCCTCGGGGGCGATCGGCCGGGAAAACGTCATGGGGTCTCCAGTTGGAAGGTGTGAATGAATCCGCCGTGTCCGAGCAGCCCGCGCAGGCGTGTGCCATCAAGGCGCAAAGCGCAGTCGCAGCGCGGGCTGCGACGAGCATTTGCAACGCAGAGGGCGCGCGTCTGCGCGGGATGAGCGGGCATGGCGGGTTCGTTCACACCTTCTCAGGTCAACGGGAAGTTGTAGCCCATACCGGTGACAGGGTCACGTAGGACAAGACGCCGCCGCCTCGCCGCCGCAAGAGCCCGTCCCGCGTGCAATCGCCCCCGGACCGCTGCGTATGATTCGAACGATGCAAACCCCCTCTGCTTCGACCAGGCCCCACGTTGTCATCATCGGCTGCGGCTTCGGCGGACTCGAGGCAGCGCGCAAGCTGCAGCGGGCCGACGTCGATGTGACGGTGATCGACAAGACCAACCACCACCTGTTCCAGCCCCTGCTCTACCAGGTGGCGACCGCCGGGCTCGCGGCGCCGTCGATCGCGGCGCCGGTGCGCGCGCTGTTTCGCAAGCAGACCAACGTGACCACGCTGCTGGCCGAGGTGAGGGGCATCGACCCGGCCACCCGCAACGTCCAGCTGGCCGACGGCAGCCTTGTGGCCTACGACCACCTGATCGTTGCGGCCGGTGCCACGCACAGCTACTTCGGCCATGACGAGTGGGCGCCCGCCGCGCCAGGGCTGAAGACGCTGGCCGACGCCTTCGAGATCCGCCGCCGCGTGCTGATGTCCTTCGAGACGGCCGAGACCACCACCGACCCCGAGCGCCGCCGCGCGCTGCTCACCTTCGTGGTGATCGGCGCCGGCCCGACCGGTGTCGAGATGGCCGGCACGCTGGCCGAGATCGCCAAGCACACGCTCGCGGGCGAGTTCCGCCGCATCGACCCCGGCAGCGCGCAGATATTGCTGGTCGAGGGCGGCCCGCGCGTGCTGCAGGCCATGCCCGAAAGCCTGAGCCAGAAGGCGCTCGAACAACTCGAAAGGCTCGGCGTGGAAGTGCGGCTGAACGCGCGTGTCACCGCCATCGACGGCGCCGGCCTCGAAGTGCAGACCGGCGGCGGCCCCGACGGCGCGCCGCTGCAGAGCTACCGCATTCCGAGCAGTTGCGTGGTGTGGGCGGCTGGCGTTGCAGCTTCGCCGCTGGGCCGGATGCTCGGCAACGCGACGGGCGTCGACTGCGACCGCGCAGGCCGCATCAAGGTCGAGCCCGACCTGAGCCTGGCGGGCCACCCCGAGATCAGCGTGGTCGGCGACCTCGCCGCCGCCATGAGCCACGTGCCCGGCAAGCCGCCCAAGCCGGTACCCGGCGTGTCGCCCGGCGCCAAGCAGGCCGGCCGCGCGGCCGCGGCGAACATCCTGCGCCGCCTGGCGGGCCAGCCCACGGTACCGTTCCGCTACGCCGACTACGGCAACCTGGCCACCATCGGCCGCAACTCGGCGGTGGTCGACCTGGGCACGCCCTTCGGTCCGCTGCGCTTCAGCGGCCGGCCGGCGTGGCTGTTCTGGCTGTTCGCGCACGCGTACTTCCTCATCGGCTTTCGCAACCGCGTCGTCGTGATGTGGGACTGGGCCAGCGCCTACTGGAGCTTCCAGCGCAACGCGCGCGTGGTGGCCGACGTGCAGGGCCGCAGCGAGTCATAGGCGCGCACGCCCACGCCGCGCGATGACGTTGCTCTGGTGGGTCGTCTTTCATGCGCTCGATGCGCTGTTCTGGCTCTGGATCCTGCGCTGGGGCGGCGCGGCCTGGCTCGAAGGCACGTTTCTCTCGGGCTTCCTCGTGAGCATCTTCGCGCCACGCTGGGGCGCCGAGGGCCTGCGCATGTTCGCGCTGCTGATGCTGGTGGTGTGCGCCATCAGCTTCGTGTGGGGGCTGCTCATGCCCGAGGTGCGCTGCTGGTACTCGGGCCACTGCTGACCCGTTGAATCGCGACGCCTCGTCAGGCGCTCATGACAAGGGTTCGAAGCGCACATCGCCCCACGGATGCAAACCACCGTTGTTGTGGTGGTTGCGCGGCGGCTCCCGCCGCTCGCGTCGCCAGTCCCACGGCGGTGTCGGCGCCGTGTCGGCCCACAGGCCCAGGTGCTGCGCGCGTGCCGTGGCCTCGAGCCGGAACAGGTCGCCACCGCGCTTCTTCGCGATGCCGTGGTAGTCGTACACCCAGGCCCAGCCCTCGGCCACCATGCGGCGGCCCGCGTCTTCGCCGTTGCAGCGCACGTCGGCCACGGTGCGGCCGTAGCGGTCGATGTCGCGCTCGGTGATGACGGCCTTCTCGGCGTAGCACAGGCGGCTCAGCGCCTGGCGGCTGCGTTGGCCATAGGGCTGCGCTTTCTCGGGCGCGTCGATCGCGGCAATGCGCACCTTGACCTGTTCGTACGCGCCGCTGCGGCCGCAGCGCGCGGTGAGCGTGTCGCCATCGCTCACGCCGACGACGAGGCAGGTGCGCGGCGACGCGGCGTGGCTCAGCAACGGGATGGAAAGACCGAGGAAAAGAAGCAGGAAGACGGGGCGAAAGCGCATGCGGAAAGGGAACGGAACACGGGGCCGGGAATGGCCGACGATTCTCGGTGCGAAGTGAACGCGCCGCCCTGCGGAATGCATTTGTTTTCGTCTTCGCTGATGACGCTAGCGCAAGGCCAGCACCAGCACGAGCCCCGCACCACCCACCACGGCCGCAGCCCCCGCGCCCCAGGCCACCGCACGCGGCCGGTACGGCAACAGCAGCGCCACCGGCAAGGCTCCCGCCGACAGAAAGCCCAGCCACGCGACCAGTCCAACGGTCCGGCCCCACGCCATCATGCAAGGCGCGACGGCCGCGACCAGCAAGACAGCGCCGATCATGCGCAAAGCCGTGCGCCGACGCGCCGGCACTTCACGCCCTCGCGTGAGTTGCTCGTGGTGCCGGTCCATGGCAAAGCTCAGGCTCGCCATGCCTGCATACGCCAGCGCAAAGCCGAGCAACGAAGCCCACACCGTCGTCATCGCGCCCCCCTTTGCAGCAGATGACGCAGCGTGCCCAGCGCCGCAAGGCCGCAGGCCACGGCGCCCAGCTCGACGCCGAGGCTTTCCCAATCACTGCGCAGCAGCTGCGCCAGCAGGTGATCGCCCGTGGTCACGAAATTGAGTCCCGGCAGCAGCAGGCACAGCGCGGCCAATGCACCCAGCTGTTCGCGCCACGCGCGCGCCGGCTGCCGCACGAAGGCATGCACCAGCGCCATCGCCCACAGCGCGAAGAAGACCTGCAGCTCGCGCTCGGCGCGATGCCCGATGCCCACCGGCACCAATCGGTTGGCCCACAGGTAGCCCACGCAGGCGATGGCCAGTCCGGCGATGGCCGCCACGTTCAGCGCTTCGATCAACCGATAGACCCGCGCGGTCGCGCCGCCGAACTCGCCCAGATGCTTCTGGCGGCGCTTCACGATGAACAGCACCGCGCCCGAACCCATCATCGCGGTGCCCGCGAGGCCGCACAAAAAGTAGAGCCACTTCATCGGCCAGCCGCCGAAGGTGACCATGTGCAGCCCGCCCATGGCCGACTGCGCGGTCATGGCCGCGCCGCCGTGCGCGGCGCCCGGCAGGCGCACGCGCTGCACCTCGCCGGTGGCGGCCGA
Source organism: Variovorax sp. Root473 (assembly GCF_001426505.1). Classification (GTDB taxonomy): domain Bacteria; phylum Pseudomonadota; class Gammaproteobacteria; order Burkholderiales; family Burkholderiaceae_C; genus Variovorax. Next base: position 502,084 of record NZ_LMEV01000017.1, on the reverse strand, counting down.
GAACTGCACCATGCCGGTGGTGGCCGCGCTGAGCCGGCGCAGCGAGTCGTCGTCGCCGTTCCATCCGTACACGCCGATGCGCGCGCCCGCGTCGCCCGGCTGGTCGATGACGACCGCGCGCACGGGCTGGCCCATGCGCTCCTGGCCGCGCGCGGCGAACGGTTCGAGCACAGGCACGGGCATCGCGCGGCCGGTGGCGACGGGGTTTTCGCTGTCACTCAGCTCCGACATGAAGCGCATCTGCGCCGCCGGGCCCGTGCCGTAGTGCAGCACCTTGGGGGCCGGCATGAAGCTGGTGCCCGAGATCACGAGGCCGGTGTAGGCGATCATGAACTGGAAGGGCAGCGTCAGCACCGCCACGGCGTTGTGCGCGTCGAGCCAGCTGCGCTGGCCCTTCCTGGGCCGGAAGGTGAAGAAGTCCTTGAAGATGCGCTTGTGCGTGATGACACCCGACACCAGCGCGACCAGCATCGCCATCGTGGCGATGCCGACGATCCACAGGCCGACGGTGCCGGCATGCAGCTCGTAGTGAAAGTCGACGAAGTGGTGGCCGCCAAGCGTGGCGCGTGCCGCGTGGCCGGGCTCCTCGTTCAGCGGCTTGCCGGTGACGGGGTCAAGCGTGACGCCCACGTACTGCCGGTTGGCATCGAACCAGAACACGCGCAGTTCGCCGCCGCCCTGCGCGTGCGAAGGCCACAGCTCCCACATCGGGGCGCCCGGGTGGTGCTCGGCCATGTAGGCCATGCCCCAGGCCAGGCGCTGCGCGCGGTCTGCGGTGGGCTCGCCCTTCTGCTTCTCCTTCTTCGCCGCTGCAGCGGCTTCCTCGGCGTGGTGCTCCGGCGTCATCCAGTGGCTGATGGGCTCGTCGAACACCGCCAGCGTGCCAGTGAGGAACACCGCGAACAGCAGCCACGAGAACCACAAGCCGCACCAGGTGTGCAGCCAGGCCTGGGCCTGGCGGAAACTGGCCTGCGACGGTGCGCTGGTTGCCTGCGCGCTCATGCCCCGCCTCCCGCGCCGTGCAGCACGAAACCAAGTCCGGCCAGCACCACGGCCGGCAGCAGCAGGCCGGCCCAGGCGCGGCGCAGTGACACGGGCGCGAACGCCCAGATCACGGCCAGGGTGTAGACCGCAAAGCTGAACTGCATGCCCCCGAGCACAGCCTCTGCGCGGCCGGACGGCAGGACGGCGGCCAGGAAGATGGCAACGGCCGAGGCCAGCGCGTAGCCGCCGAACACGGCGGCCGCGACGCGGGACACGAGGCGCAGGACGGGAGAAAGAGAGGAGAAGGAGGACGACGTGCGGGTGTTCATCGGGGTCGGAAAAACCGGGCGCGAATTGCGCCCACCCCTACATGACCGACGAGAACGAAAAAAGGGTCATGCCCGGCGCCGGAAAAGCGCGCCGCCCCCCGCGGGCCTCCTCAGGCCGCCGGCTGCTCGGCCTCCTGCAGCAGACGCCACATCACCTTGCCGCTGCCGCTCTTGGGCAGCGCATCGACGAATTGAACCTTGCGCGGAATCTTGTAGACCGCCATGTTCTCGCGGCACCAGTCGATGATCTGCTGCTCGGTCGTGTCCTTGTGCGTGGCACGCAAGACGACCACCGCCTTGACCGATTCGCCGCGGTAGTCGTCCTTGGTCGAGATGACGCAGGCTTCCTGGATCGCAGGGTGGCGGAACATCAGCAGCTCGACCTCGGCCGGCCACACCTTGAAGCCGCTCGCGTTGATCATGCGTTTGAGGCGGTCGGTGATGAAGAAATAGCCCTCCTCGTCCATGCGGCCCATGTCGCCCGAACGGAAGAAGCGCTTGCCCTCGAACTCGACGAAGGCGGCCTTGGTGGCGTCAGGACGCTTCCAGTAGCCCTGGAACACCTCGGGGCCGTGGATGATGATCTCGCCCGATTCGCCGATGGGCATCTCCTGCAGCGTGTCGGGGTCGACCACGCGCGCGTCGGTGCTCATGAACGGGATGCCCAGGCACTGCTGCTTGGGGTGGTCCGAGGGGTTGGTGTGCGAGGGTGCGGCCGTTTCGGTGAGGCCGTAGCCTTCCTGGTACTTCAGGCCGTACTGCTCGAACAGGCGCTGCGCCACGGCCTGCGGCATGGCCGCGCCGCCGCCGCCGATGTGGGTCATGCTCGTGAGGTCGTAGCTGGCGAAGTTGGGGCTGGCCATGAGGTCGATGACCATGGTGGGGATGTTGGTCCAGCTCGTGACCTTCCAGCGCGAGATGAGCCGACCCGCCACGTCGCGGTCCCAGCGCGGCATGATGACCAGCGTGGCCGCCGCGAGGATCGAGGTGTGCATCATGCTCACCACGCCGGTGATGTGGAACATCGGCACCACGGCCAGCACCACCGCCTCCGACGTGGCCTGGCCCCAGAGCTGGCCGGCCATCGCGTTGTGCATGAGGCTCGAATGGTGGTGCACACAGCCCTTGGGCAGGCCGGTGGTGCCGCTGGTGTAGGGCAGCAGCGCCATGTCGTTGGCGCCCACCACGTGCGCGGGCGCGGGGTGGCCGGCCGCGAGCGCGTCGGTCCACGCCATGACCCGGCCGTCGGCCAGCGCGGGCAGCGGGTGGCGCGTGCCGAGCCAGTCGGCCCACGCCGGCGCGGGGGCGTCGTCGCCGGTCACATGGGCATCGAAGGCGTCGGTGAACTGCGTCACGATGAGGTGCGACAGGCGCTGCTCGGGCGGCAGTGCGTCGCTGGCCTTGGCCAGCTCGGCCGCGAGGTCGCCGGTGGTGATCGCCACCTTGGCGTCGGGGTCGACGATGTAGTGCTTGAGCTCTTCGGCCCGGTTCATCGGGTTGACCGGCACCACGACGGCGTTGGCGCGCAGGATGGCGAAATGCGCGATCACCAGCTGCGGGCAGTTCTGCATGTTCAGCACCACGCGGTCGCCGCGCTGCACGCCCAGCGCATGCAGCGTGCCGGCCAGCCGCTCGACCTGGTCGGCCACCTCGCGGTAGCTCAGCACGCGGCCGAAGAAGACCAGCGCGGCCTTGTCGGGATAGCGCGCCGCCGAGGTCGCGAGGTTGTGCCACAGCGAGGTGGCGGGGACGGTGATCGAATGCGGGAGGCGCTTGGGCCAGAACTTGTAATGCGGGCGTGGTTGCATGGTCTGTGAACAGGCGGAGGAGGAAGGAGAGGGGAAAGGAAAGCGGTGCGAAAAAGGCGCAGTGCGCCAGCCTAAGCCGCACCGGCCGCCGCTCCCATCGGGGAAGCCCCCGGGGCGTCACCTTGGCGACGCCCATTCTTCGTACGTCGGGTATGTACAGGCGCATCGGCTATCGTGCGGGCTCCGCTTCACCTGTGCCTGCCATGCCCGATCCCGCCCGCCCCACCTTGCGCCGACGCATCGCCCTCTTGGGTGCCGCCCTGGCCGCGGCGGGCTGCTCGAGGGTCCCCCGGTTCGGCATGTCGGCCCCGGCGACGGAGCAGCCGTCCAAGGAACCACCGACATGGTTCGTGGCCGACTGCTGGCTCGGGACCGAGGACGTGGTCCCGCCGCACAAGGGCAAGGCCGGTGGCTCGGCGGCCGGCACCCTGACGCTGGCCACCGGGGTGTTCGAATGGCGCGTGAACGCCGCGCGCCTGAGCGGGCCGCCAACGGTCGTCGGCTTCTACGGCCCCGCCGCCACGGGCAGCAATGGCCCGCTGGCGATCCAGCTGCCGCTACGCAGCGAAGGGGAGCCGCGCAACGACGGCGCCGGCTACGAACGGACCGGCACGAGCCGGCTGACGCCCGCCCAGATGGCCGACCTGATGGCCGGCCTCTGGTATGTGAGCGTGTCGACCCCGGCCTGGCCGGGCGGCGAAGTCCGGGGCCAGCTCAAGCGCAGCACCTGGGGCGTGCACGGCGGCTGACATCGGCCCCCGATGCGATGCGCCCTGCGACTACAGACAGGCGCGGATTTCGGAGCGATACCTGCGGTTCTCGCTCCGATCCACCCTCCACCTGACTGAAGGAATGTCCATGGCAGCAGACAAGCACGCAAGCGTTCACTGGGAAGGCGCCGGCAAGACCGGCAAAGGTCTGGTCAGCACCGAGACCGGCGCCCTGAAAGACTACCCCTACGGCTTCGCCAGCCGCTTCGAGGACGACAAGCGCGGCACCAACCCCGAGGAAATCGTCGGCGCGGCCCATGCGGCCTGCCTGACGATGGCCTTTGCCTTCGCGCTGGAAGCGGCAGGCCTGACTGCGACGCGCATCGACACCAAGGCCGCCGTGCGGCTGGCCAAGGACGGCGCCGGCTTCAAGATCGACCGCATCCAGCTCGAACTGGACGCGGCCGTGCCGAACCTCGACGAAGCGAAGTTCCAGGAAATCGCCGCCGCCGCCAAGGCCGGTTGCCCGCTGTCGAAGGCACTGGCGAGCGTGCCCGAGATCACGCTGAAGGCCACGCTGGCCAGCTGACCGCGCTGCTTATGATCGTCTCCACAAAAAAGGAGACGGATCATGAGCAAGCCCACCCGGACCGCATCAGCGGTCCTTTCTTTCGCCCTCGGCGCATTTGGCACGTTCGGCCCCACGGCGGCCCTGGCCGCCTACCCCGACAAGCCGATCAAGGTCGTCATCGGCTTCCCGGCCGGCGGCCCGCTCGACCAGCACGCGCGCCTGCTGACCGACAAGCTGCAGGCCGTGCTCGGCCAGCCGCTGATCGTCGACTACAAGCCCGGCGCGGGCGGCTCGGTCGGTGCCGACGCGGTCGCCAAGAGCCAGGCGGACGGCTACACGCTCATGCTGGCCAACACCGGCGTGGCGGTGATCAACGGCGCGCTCTACAGCAAGCTGCCCTACAACACGCAGCGCGACTTCGTGCCCATTGCGCGCACCGCCATGCAGCCGCTGGCGCTGCTGGTCACGCCCAAGCTGCCGGTGCAGAACCTCAAGCAGTTCATCGACTACGCCAAGGCGCGGCCGGGCCAGGTCAACTACGGCTCGGCGGGCAACGGCGGCATCAGCCACCTCGTGCCCGAGATGTTCAAGACCGCGACCGGCCTCTTCATGGTGCACATCCCCTACCGCGGCAGCGCGCCGGCCTTCACCGACCTGATGGGCGGACAGGTGCAGTTCATGGCCGAGTCGATTCCGCAGGCCGCCAACTATCACAAGCAGGGCAAGGTGCGCGCGCTGGCCGTGACCAGCCGCGAGCGCAACCCCGCGCTGCCCGACGTGCCGACCGTCATCGAGTCGGGCGTCAAGGGCTTCGAGGTGGTGGGCTTCTACGGCTTCCTTGCGCCGAAGGACACGCCCAAGGACGTGGTCGCCAGGCTCAGCGATGCATTCAGGCAGGTGCTGACCAGCCCCGAGGTGCGCGAGCGCATGGTGAGCCAGGGCGCGGACCCGGCCTACCTGGGCAGCGAGGACTTCGCACGCTTCCTCGCGACGGAGACGCCGCGCTGGGACAAGGCGGTGAAGGCCTCGGGCGCGCGGATGGACTGAACCCCGGCCGCGTTCAGCGCGGCGTGGCCGCGTGCTGCTCCAGTTGCGTACGGTCGAGCAGCTCCACGCTGCGGTAGCGCACGCGCAGCGTGCCGTCCTCTTCCCACAGCTTCAGCAGCCGGTTCACGCTCTGGCGCGACACGCCGAGCATGAACGCCAGGTCTTCCTGCGACACGCCCAGCAGCGTGCCGCCGCCGTCCTGCGCCGGCGCGACCGCACGCGCATCCAGCGTGAGCAGCCGGTGCGCGAGCCGCACGGGCAGCGGCATCAGGATCACGTCGTCGATCCAGGCCAGCGCCTGGCGCAGCCGCAGGCACACGAGCCGCGTGAAGGCCATGTGCACATCGGGATGGTCGGCCACCAGCCGGTGGAAGTCGGCCGCGGCGACCACGGCCATCTCGGTGGTGTCGACCGCGCAGGTGTCGTAGACGCGCTCGCGCCCCACCAGCAAGGAGACCTCGCCGAACCAGTGGCCGGGTTCGAGCATCGCAATCACCGCTTCGCGCCCGCCCGGTGCGACCACGCTCACGCGCAGCGAGCCGCCGACCACGCCGAACAGCGCATCGGGCGACGAGCCCTTGTGAAAGAGCGACTCGCCGCGCGCCAGCGTGCGCCGGTGCGCCACGGCCAGCAGCCGCTGCTGCACGTCGTCGGCCAGCCGCATGTCGCTGTTGTGCACGGGGGACGGCTGTGCGTCTGGCTCGGGGTGGCTCGATGGCGTGGGCGTGCGTGGCATCGCGGGTTTGTCCGGAGCGGCGATTGCCAACACCGGACAGTCTTGTTTGTAGGGCGTGCCGATAGTACGCAGCGAGCCCCGCCCAGTGCATTCGCAGCAACCCGGGGCCTGCGTCATTCCCTGTCACATGGAGCACACCCCGATGAACACACCCCTCACCGAACTTCAAGCCCGCCGCGAGCGCCTCGTGCTCGACCATTTCGCCGACGAGACGCGGCAGGATTTCGATGCGGTGCTGGGCACCTTCCCGCATCCGCACTACGAGCTGATTCCCAGCGGCGAGGTGCACGACGGCATCGCCGACGTGCGCCAGTACTACACCGACACGCGCCGCGCCTTCCCTGACCAGCGCCACGAGATCATCCAGCTGCGCCATGCCGACGATTCGGTGATCGTGGAGTTCTGGCTGCTCGGCACGCACCGCGGCCCGCTCAAGGGCCTGCCGCCGACGGGCAACAGCTTTCGCTGCCGCATGAACGCCTTCTTCATCTTCGAGGGCGACCGGCTGGTCTGCGAGCGCGTGTACTTCGACACGCTGACGATGCTGCGCCAGCTGCTGGTGGGCGTGCCCGCGGGAATGGTGGGCGGGCTGGTTGCCGGGCTGCTCGGCCAGACGGCCCCGCGACCTGAGGCAATCACGACGTGACCGGCGGTGCGCGCGGCATCGGCCTCGCTATTGCGCGGCGGTGGTGTGCGACCGATCAACAGCCGCACTGCCCAACGCTCACGTCGATGGGGTGCCTTGCGCAGCGAAATCAAGGGGAGCCCGCAGGGCGGAGGACATTCGCGGAGCAAGGCTCCCCGTCGGCGGGAGCGTCGCCCTGAACAACACCGCACACCTAAAAACGAACGCGTCCTTGGATAGGAAACCCCCATGACCCGAGACCCCGACCCCACCGGCTTCGCGCAGATCACCGAACTCGACGGCACACGCAATGCCGCGATGCCACAAGACCGCCTGCGCGCCATCCGCCACGGCGCCCAGGCCCTGCGCGAGCGTTTGCTCGACGCGCCGCCCGTTCACTTCGCGCGCAGCTTCAACCTGCTGCGCATTCCGTACCCCGCGTGGTTCGCGTTCACCGGCGTGTACTCGCAGCAGCTGCTCAAGCCGCACATGGTGCATCTGCTGGCGCGCACGGTGCTCCTCCAGTACGACGACTTCGAAGGCCGGCTGCGCACGCTGCTCTTCACGCCGGCCGACTTCGAGGCCGGCAACGCAACGCCCTACTTCAAGCGCCTGAGCGACCAGACACCGAAGTTCCTGCACAAGGCCATCGCGCCGGTCTACCAGACCGTGCTGCAGGCACTCGCCAGCTGCGGCGTGGCGCCCGAGCTGATCGACTACATCACCTACGACCACCTGCACACGCAGGACGTGCGCCGCTGGCTCGGCAGTGCGAGCACGCCGGGCCTGCTGCCGAACGCGAAGCTGCTGGTGCATCGCCAGGAACTCGCGAACGTGCAGGGCCTCCTGCCCGTGCAGGCCGAGTGGTACTGCCCGCACGGCCTGGACGGCGTGCCGGCCGAACGCGTCGTCGCCTTCGACGGCAGCCTGCAACTCGGCCGCGGCCTTGCGCTGGTCCACACGCCGGGGCACACCGAAGGCAACCATTCGCTGGTGTACCGCACGGGCGACGGCCTGCGCGTGAGCAGCGAGAACGGCGTGGCCGCCGACAGCTGGGCGCCGCTGCAGTCGCGCCACAACGGCATCCGCCGCTATGCGCAGGCCACCGGCGCCGAGGTGATCCTCAACGGCAACACGCAGGAAAGCAGCAACGACCAGTACCTGTCGATGGTGCTCGAGAAGACGCTGGCGGGCACCTCGGCGCTGCACGGCTTCAGCAACGTCGTGCCGTCGGCCGAGTGCTCGCCGCACTGGCTGTTTCCGGGCGCACCTACGAGCCACCTGTGGGGCGAAACCAGCTTCGGCACGCTCGTGCGGGCCTGACCCGTCGGCACACGCACCACAGCCAAAAAAGAAGGAGACACACCGATGAACACCGCCACCCTCGATGCCGCCGACGCGCGCGCACCGGCTTCGGCCGATGCGCGCGACGACGCCGCGCTCTTTCGCAAGATCACCTGGCGGCTGATGCCGCTGCTGTGCGCCTGCTACGTGCTGAACTACCTGGACCGCACCAACGTCGGCTACGCGCAGCTGCAGATGAAGGACCAGCTGGGCTTCAGCGACGCGGTGTTCGGCCTGGGCGCCGGCATCTTCTTTCTGGGCTATGCAGTGTTCGAGATTCCGAGCAACCTGATGCTCGCGAAGATCGGCGTGCGCGCCACGCTGCTGCGCATCATGGGCCTGTGGGGCCTGGCTTCGGCGGCGATGATGTTTGCCACCACGCCCACGCAGTTCTACGTGCTGCGCTTTCTCATCGGCGTGTTCGAGGCCGGCTTTGCGCCGGGCGTGCTGTTCTACCTGACACTGTGGTTTCCCTCGCGCCGCCGCGCACAGGCCACCGCGCTGTTCTTCATGGCCTTCGGCGCGGCGCCCATCGTCGCGGGGCCGATCGCCGGGCTCACGATGACCTACCTGGACGGCGTGCTCGCGCTGCGCGGCTGGCAGTGGCTGTTCCTGCTCGAAGGCCTGCCGAGCGTGCTGCTGGGCGTCATCGCCTTTCGCACGCTGTCGAACAGCCCGGCGCAGGCGCCGTGGCTTTCGGCGGCCGAGAAGCAGCGCCTGGCCCGCCTGCTCGCCGAGGACCAGGCCGCGCACGGCGCCACCGGGCGCCACACCTTCGGCGCGGCGATGCGCGACGGGCGCGTGTGGCTGATCGGCTTCATGTCGTTCCTGATCATCCTGGGCATCTATGCGCTGTCGTTCTGGCAGCCGACGATCCTGAAGTCGATGGGGCTCAGCGTGCTGCAGATCGGCTTCTATTCCGTGCTTCCCGCCATCGCCGGCATTGCAGCCAACATCGTCGTGGGGCGGCACTCCGACCGGCACCAGGAGCGCCGCTGGCACTTCGCGCTGGGCGCGCTTGCGGGCGCGGCCGGGCTGGCGCTGACCACGTTCTTCATGCAGAGCCCGATCGCCGCCGTGCTGTGCTTGGCGCTCGCGTCGATGGGCATCTCGAGCGCCTTCACCGTGCTGTGGGCGATTCCCGGCAGCTTCATGTCCAAGAGCGCCGCGGCCGCGGGCATTGCGCTCATCAGCACCATCGGCGGCAGCGCGGGGCTGGTGGCGCCGATGATGGTCGGTGCGCTCAAGACGCTCACGGGCGGCTTCACGGCCAGCCTGTATGTGCTGAGCGGTGCGCTGGTGCTGTCGGCGCTGCTCATGCTGGTGGCCCTGCCCCGGAGCGCGCTCGGCCAGCGGTAGCGCGCACCGCCGGCGCACCGCGGCCGGCCCATTTCGGTGCACACGGCTTGCATACCAGTTGGCACAGAAGCTGCTGCTATGCAGGCATATGGCCATCTCCGCATCCGAAATCAGTGCACGCATCGTCGAAGCGGTGATGGCGCAGAAGCTCGCGCCCGGCGCGCGCCTGGGCGAGCAGCCGCTGGCGATGCTGTTCGACTGCAGCCGCACCATCGTGCGCGAGGCGCTCACGCGGCTGGCCGCACGCGGCATCGTCACGGTGAGCGCGCGGCGCGGCTGGTTCGTCATCGAGCCCTCGCAGGACGAAGCGCGCGAGGCCTTCGAGGCGCGGCGCGTGATCGAGCTGGGCCTGATCCGAAGTACAGGCAGCACCGGCCGGATCGACAAGGCCGCCCTGCGCCAGTTGAAGGCACACCTGCAGCGTGAAAAGGCCGCACTGAAAGAGAGCGACGTCGGCCACCGCAGCTTCCTGCTGGGCGACTTCCATGTGTGCCTGGCCGAGTGCCTGGGCAACACGCTGCTGGCCGACACGCTGCGCGACTTCACCGCACGCACCACGCTGATCGCCATGCTCTACCAGTCCACGCACGACGCGGTGCAGTCGTGCGAAGACCACGTGCAGATCGTCGCGGCGCTGGAGCGCGGCGACCACGCCGCCGCCGAGGCGCTGATGGCCGCGCACATCGGCACGGTGCAGTCGGCACTGCGCGTGCAGGCGCCCGCCGACCCGCTCGCGCAGCTGCGCGATGCGCTGGCACCGCTGAACAACACCCCCGCGCCGAAGCACCGCCGCAAGGCCGCGCCCGCTCACGACGCCGACGACGCCACCGATTCATCGACCTACCTAGGAGCCTTGCTATGACCACGTTCACCACTTCTGCCTCCCGTCGCCTCGCCCTCGCCCTGGCCTGCGCCGCCCTGCTTGCCGCCACCGGCGCCGCGCAGGCCCAGAACGCGCTCGACAACGTGCTCAAGGCCAGGACCATCAAGATCGCCGTGCCCACCGACTACCCGCCGTACGGCTCGGTCGACCGCAACATGCAGCCGCAGGGCCTGGACGTGGAGATGGCGCAGCTCATCGCCACCAAGCTCGGCGTGAAGATCGAACTGGTGCCGGTGACCAGCGCGAACCGCATTCCCTACCTGCAGACGCGCAAGGCCGACCTCGTGATCTCCACGCTCGGCAAGAACGTCGAGCGCGAGAAGGTGATCGACTTCAGCGCGGCCTACGCGCCCTTCTTCCAGGCCGTGTACGCCGCCAAGAGCATGAAGCTCACCAGCTTTGCCGACATGGCCGGCAAGACCGTCGCCGTGACGCGCGGCGCCATGGAAGACCAGGAGCTGAACAAGGTAGCGCCGTCGAACGTCGACTACCGCCGCTTCGAGGACAACAACGCAACGATCGCAGCCTTCGTGGCCGGCCAGACACAGACCATCGCCACCAGTGCGGCGGTGGCCGGCGACATGCTCGCCAAGAACCCGAAGGTGAGCGCCGAGTTCAAGCTGCTGCTGAAGGACAGCCCCTGCTTCATCGGCATCGCCAAGGGCGAGACCGCACTGAAGACCAAGGTCAACGAGATCATCGCCGCCGCCAAGAAGGACGGCACGCTCGATGCGATGTCCAAGAAGTGGCTCGGCAAGGTGGCCGGCGACCTTCCGGTCTGATCGAAAGACGCGGCCATGGGCATTGAATTCGACTTCGGCGCGGTGCTCGCCGAGTGGCCGCTGCTGCTGCGCGGCGTGGCATGGACCCTCGGCCTCACGGCGGTGGGCACCGTGCTCGGCCTGGCCGTGGGCACGCTGTGCGCGTGGGCGCGGTCGGGCGGGCCGGCGTGGCTGCGCGTGCTCGCCGGCACCTACGTGGAGCTGATCCGCAACACGCCTTTCATCGTGCAGCTGTTCTTCATCTTCTTCGGCCTGCCGGCCGCGGGCGTGAAGCTCTCGCCCGAGGTGGCGTCGATCATTGCGATGGTGATGAACCTGGGCGCGTACTCCACCGAGATCATCCGTGCAGGCATCGAGGCCACGCCCAGGGGGCAGATCGAGGCGGCCGTGAGCCTGGCGCTCAGCAAGGCGCAGGTGTTCCTGCGCGTGGTGCTGCCGCCGGCGCTCAAGAAGGTGTGGCCCGCGATGGTGAGCCAGATCGTCATCGTGATGCTGGGCTCGGCGGTATGCGGACAGATTTCGACCGAGGAGCTGAGCTACGCGGCCAACCTGATCCAGAGCCGCAACTTCCGCGCCTTCGAATCCTTCATCGTCGCCACGCTGCTGTACCTCGCGCTGGCCGTGGCGCTGCGCCGGTTGCTCGACTGGGCCGGGCCGCGATTTTTCTTCGGCCGCTGATCGCGAGGCACTTTCACCATGGTCGATTTTTCCTTGTGGGACATCCTGCGCAACCTGCTGATGGCGCTGCGCTGGACCGTCGTGCTCTCGCTCATCGCCTTCGTCGGCGGCGGGCTCGTGGGCGCACTGCTGCTGTTCGCGCGGCTGCGCGGCGGCAAGGCGGCGGCGCGGGCCGTGGGCCTGTACGTGCAGCTGTTCCAGGGCACGCCGCTGCTGATGCAGCTGTTTCTCGCCTACTTCGGCATTGCGCTGTTCGGCATCGACGTGTCGGCGTGGACCGCCGCGAGCGTGGCGCTCACGCTGTACACCAGCGCCTTTCTCACCGAGATCTGGCGCGGCTGCGTGGCCTCGATTCCGAAGGGCCAGTGGGAGGCCTCGGGCAGCCTGGCGCTGAGCTTCGGCGAGCAGATGCGCCACGTGATCCTGCCGCAGGCCGTGAAGATCGCCATCGCGCCCACCGTCGGTTTCCTGGTGCAGGTGATCAAGGGCACGGCGCTGGCGTCGGTGATCGGTTTTGTCGAACTCACCAAGGCCGGCAGCATGATCTCGAACGCCACCTTCCAGCCCTTCGTGGTGTTCAGCTGCGTCGCCCTGCTTTACTTCGTGCTGTGCTTCCCCGTGAGCCTGTACGCCAAGACCCTCGAGAGGAAGACCCATGGCCGCCGTGCTTGAACCCCAAACACCACCCGAAGCCGCATCGTTCGCCGCGCCCATCGTGCGCATCACGGCGCTGCGCAAGTCCTACGGCACGAACGAGGTGCTCAAGGGCATCGACCTGGACGTGAAGCGCGGCGAGGTGATCGCCATCATCGGCAAGAGCGGCTCGGGCAAGAGCACGCTCCTGCGCTGCATCAACGGGCTGGAGGTGTTCCAGGAAGGTGCACTCACCGTCGACGGCAGGCCGCTGCTGCACGAGAGCGCGATGGCCATGCGCACGCTGCGCCAGCGCGTGGGCATGATCTTCCAGGGCTTCAACCTGTTCCCGCACCTCACGGTCGGCAAGAACGTGATGCTCGCCCCCACACTGGTGAAGAAACGCTCGCAGGTGGAGGCCGTCTCGCAGGCGCGCAAGCTGCTCGAACGCGTGGGTCTCGCCGAGAAGTTCGACGCCATGCCCGAGCAGTTGTCCGGCGGCCAGCAACAGCGCGTGGCGATCGCTCGCGCGCTCGCGATGGAGCCGGCCGTGCTGCTGTGCGACGAGATCACCTCGGCGCTCGACCCCGAACTGGTGGGCGAGGTGCTGCGCGTGGTGGAGTCACTGGCCGACGAAGGCATGACGCTGCTGATGGTCACGCACGAGATGAGCTTTGCGCGCAAGGTCAGCGACCGGGTGATCTTCATGCACCAGGGGCGCGTGCACGAGATGGGGCCACCGGCGGATCTGTTCGGCAATCCGCAGACTGCGGAGCTGAAGCAGTTCCTGTCGTCACTGCACGACTGACCGAGGGCACGGACCTGGGCTATCCTCGGGCCATGGCTTGCCTGCAGAACGCGTCGATTATTCGCACCATCTTCCAGATGGTGGGTTAGCGCGCGGTTCCACAAGTTCACGCCATACGACCCGCCCCACGAGGCGGGTTTTTCGTTTCCTGGGGTTCATCTTCCAAGCCAGACCCCCAGGAGAAATGCATTGACAGCCACAGCAACACCCGCCCCGACGCTTCACATGGTCTGCGGCAAGATCGGCGCCGGCAAATCCACGCTGACCCGGCAACTCGCGCAGGCACCCGCCACCGTCCTGATCAGCGAGGACACCTGGCTCGCGGCGCTGTACCCCGACGAGATCCATGAGCTGCCCGACTACGTGCGCGCGGCCGGCCGGCTGAAGCAGGTGATGCGCGACCACGTCTGCGCGCTGCTCGGCGCCGGTGTGTCGGTGGTGCTCGACTTTCCGGCCAACACCGTGAGCCACCGGGCCTGGGCGCGCAGCCTCTTCGAGAAGGCCGGTGCGGCGCACCAGCTGCACTTTCTCGACGTGCCGGACGACATCTGCAAGGCACGGCTGCGTGCGCGCAACGCGTCGGGCGAGCATCCGTTCGAGACCTCCGACGCCCAGTTCGAGCTGATCACCCGCCACTTCGTGCCGCCCACGGCCGAGGAAGGGTTCCACGTGATCCGTCACGCCTGACGCCGGCCCCGGCCTGCATGCGGCGCCGGTATGCTGCGCGCCCATGCACATCGCACCCGCCCTCTCCGCCGAAGCCCCCGCCGTCGCGGCGGTGCTGACTGAAGCCGCGCAATGGCTCGCCGAGGGTGGTCGCCCGCTCTGGAACTCGACCGACATCGGCTTCGAACGCATCCAGCGCGACACCGACGCCGGCCGCTATGTCGTGGCCCGCGAGCACGGCGACTGGGCCGGCGTGATGCGGCTCGACCTGGAGGACCCGGCGTTCTGGCCGGAGATCGCCGCTGACAGCTCAGTGTTCGTCCACAAGCTGGCCGTGCGCCGCGCCTGGGCGGGCCGGGGTGTGTCGCGCGCGCTGCTGACCCATGCACGCGAGCACGCCTGCGCGCTCGGGCGCCCCTGGCTGCGGCTGGACTGCGTGGCCGACCGCACCGCCCTGCGCACGCTGTACGAAGGCTTCGGCTTCACGCTGCACAGCTGCATCGAACTGCGCGGCGGGTTGTTCGCGCGCTACGAACTGCGCGTTGACGGCTGACCGTCCGACACGCGGGCGACCGCTTCGGCGCTGGCGGGAACCTGGGCGCCTGTGGCAAGCTCGGAAGCTCCATGACCGATCGAATCCTGCCCTCTCATGTCCGCCGTCGGGTGCTGCGTGCGCTGCTGGGCGCCGCCGCCCTGCCCGCACCGTTCGCGGCGCTGGCCGGCTTCAACTTCTTCACCAATGAGTACACCGCCACGCGCGAGGAGCTGCAGGCGCAGATCGCGAAACGATTTCCGGTGGCCGAGCGCTATGCCGAGATCTTCATGGTCGGGCTGCGCGACCCACAGCTGGGCCTGGACGGGCGCGCCAACCGCGCGGCCATCACGGCCACGCTGACCATCGCCAGCCCGCTGCTGGCGGCCTCGCCGGTGCAGGGCGTGGTGTCGGTCAGCAGCGCGCTGCGCTACGACGCGGCGGCGCGCGCACTGCGGCTGGACCAGCCGAAGGCCGAGCGGCTCACGCTGCAGGGCGTGGAAGGCCGCGATGCCGAGCGCCTGCAACAGGTCGGCGCGGTGGTCGCACAGGAGTTGCTGCAAGGGCAGATCCTGCGCAGCTTCACGGCCGACGAACTCACCGTGGGGCGCAAGACCTACGAGATCGGCGACATCACGGTGCAGGACAACGGCATCAAGGTGCAACTCAAATGAAACAACGTGCGCTCCTTCCTCTGCTTCTGCTGGCCGGCGCCCTCGCTGCTGCCGGCTGCGCGGCCATCGCGCCCACCGTGAAGCAGCACTTCGACCTGCAGGCCCACCGCGGCGGTCGCGGCCTGGCGCCCGAGAACACGCTGGCCGCGTTCGGCAACGCGATGGACCTGGGCGTGACCACGCTCGAACTCGACATCGGGCTCACGGCCGACGGCGTGGTGGTGGTGTCGCACGACACGGCGCTCAACGCCGACCACACGCGCGACGCGCGCGGTGCGTGGCTCACGGCCAAGACCGGCCCGTCGGTGCGCTCGCTCACGCTGGCGCAGCTGCAGACCTACGACGTGGGACGCCTGAACCCCGCGAGCAGCTACGGCAAGCAGTTCGCGCTGCAGCAACCGCGCGACGGCGAGCGCATTCCCACGCTGACCGCGCTGTTCGCGCAGGTGCAGGCGCGCGGCACCGATGCCGCGCGGGTGCACTTCAACATCGAGACCAAGATCGACCCGAACAAGCCCGACGAGACGGCCGCGCCCGAGCCCATGGTGCGCGCGCTGCTGGCCGAGATCGACAAGGCGAAGATGGGCGAGCGCGTGACCATCCAGAGCTTCGACTGGCGCACGCTCGCGCTGGTCGGCCAGCTCGCGCCGCAGTTGCCGCGCGCCTACCTCACCACCCCCCGCACGCTGAAGGACAGCCGCTGGACCGCCGGCCTCGATGCCGCGAGCTTCACCTCGGTGCCGCAACTGGTGAAGGCCGCGGCCGGTGCATCGACCGGGCCGGTGATCTGGTCGCCGGCGCATGCTGACCTGGGCGCCCCTGCGATCCGCGAAGCGCAGAAGCTCGGCATGAAGGTCGTGCCCTGGACCGTGAACCAGCGCGCCGACATGGTCCGTCTCATGGACGCGGGCGTCGACGGCCTGATCACCGACTACCCCGACGTGCTGCGCGACCTGATGCGCGAACG
Organism: Variovorax sp. Root473; assembly: GCF_001426505.1. Lineage (GTDB taxonomy): Bacteria > Pseudomonadota > Gammaproteobacteria > Burkholderiales > Burkholderiaceae_C > Variovorax. The sequence goes on along the minus strand of NZ_LMEV01000017.1, from coordinate 485,948 downwards.
GGGACTTGCGCTGCCGCCACCAGTGAAGGCTGCGTCATGAGCGCCGCGATTCAACTGGATGCCATCGCCTCGGGCATCGCCGCATTGCAAGGCGGCAACGGCTCCGTCACCACGCTGTCCACGGCCGCGCGCGCCAGCACCGAGCTGCTCGTCGCCTTGCCGCCGCGCTACGGCGAGGTGCTGCTGAACCTGCTGGACCGCCTCGAATCGAGTGCGCTGTTCAGCGAGGAAAGCTGCTCGTTCAGCCAGAAGGACCTGCTCGACAACCTGCAGGTGTGGGCCGACAAGGCCCGCGGCCAGCTGGTGTCTTGAGGCGCTGACGCCCCGCCCCGGTTTATCATCGCGGCCACCATGCGCACCCTGTTGCTCGCCTTCATGATCGCCCTGCTGCCCATCCGCGGCTGGCTCGGCGACGCCATGGCGGTCGAGATGGTGCGGCATTCGCTGCCCGCCTCCGAGGCGGTGGTTTCCGCCGCAACGGGCATCGCCGAATCGCATTGCCATGAGGCCGGCATGGAGGCCGACACCGGCCACGACATGGCGGCGATGCACGACATCGACAGCGGCGATTCGCAGCAGCCCCACGGCACCGACCACGCGGACTGCGGCACCTGTGTCGCCTGCCAGGTCTGCCACACGGTGGCGCTCGGCGGCATGCCGCTGGTCGACACCCCGCATGCGGCGCCCCAGGCGCTGCCGGCCGCACATGCGGCGCGCTTTGCGAGCGCCGAGCCCGTCCTGGGCCTCAAGCCGCCCATTTCCTGATCTTCCTGCCCGTAGTCCGTCCGCAGTGAGCCTTTGCCGGCTCGCAGCGTTCGCTGTATTGCCCATGGAGATCGCTCGTGAATTCCCTTGCTCGCCGGCCGCATGCCGGCAACCCTCGCTGTCGAACAGACAGTCCGCCCCCCGGGCGAAAAAGTCACCTCTCGTTCATCAGAACCACCGCCGCGCTGGCCGCTGCGCTGGTGCTCGCCGGCTGCGCCAGCCTTTCGCCCGACGGCGGCACCGCCGACGTGCAGGCGCTGGTCGACGGCAACCCGCTCATGGCGGGCGCCACGGCCCAGCGCAAGCCGGACGACGCCTCGCAGCAAAGCGTCGACGCGCTGCTGTCCAAGCCGCTGGACGCCGAAGCCGCCGTGCGCATCGCGCTCGTCAACAGCCCGCGCGTGCAGGACGCCTTTGCCACGCTGCAACTGAGCGACGCCGACCGCGTGCAGGCCGCGAGCCTGCCGAACCCGGTGCTGTCTTTCAGCCGCCTGGCGCAGGGCAGCGAGCGCGAGTTCGAGCGCATGCTGACGTTCAACGTGGTGGGCCTGCTCACGCTGCCGTGGCAGGCGCGCTGGGCCGGCCAGCGGCACGAGGCCGCGAAGCTGCAGGCCGCGCAAAGCGTGCTGCTGCTGGCCGCCGACACCCGCCGTGCCTGGGTGCGCGCGGTCGCAGCGCAGCAAAGCGTGGCCTACCTGCGCGATGCGAAGGACGCGGCCGAAGCCGGCGCCGAACTGGCGCACCGCATGGCCCAGGTCGGCAACTGGAGCGCGCTGCAGCGCACGCGCGAACAGCTGCTGCTGGCCGACGCATCCGCGCAGCTTGCACGCGCCGAACAGGCGGCCGTCGCCAGCCGCGAACAGCTCACGCGCCTGCTGGGCCTGAGCGGCGCGCGCACTGGCTACACCCTGCCCGACCGCCTGCCGCCGCTGCCGAAGGCCGCGCCCGAGCTCGGCGACGTGCAGGCCCTGGCGCTGCGCGACCGGCTCGACGTGCGCTCGGCGCAAGCGCAGAACACGGCCGTGGCCGGCGCGCTCGGCCTCACGCACGCCACGCGCGTGATCAACGCGATGGAACTGGGCGTGGTGCGCAACACCACCTTCGAGAACGACGCCGATCGCTCGAAATCGACCACACGCGGCTTCGAGCTCGAGCTGCCGATTCCGATCTTCGACTGGGGTCAGGTGCGCAACGGCCGTGCCGAGGCGCAGTACCTGCAATCGGCCGCGCGCGTGCGCGATGTGGGCGTGCTCGCCGCAAGCGAAGCGCGCGAGGCGTGGCAGGGCTGGAACACCGCCTACGCCCTGGCGCGCCGCTACCGCGACGAGGTGCTGCCGCTGCGCAGGCAGGTCAACGAGGAGATGGTGCTGCGCTACAACGGCATGCTCGCCAGCGTGTGGGAACTGCTCGGCGAAACGCGCGCGAGCATGCTCGCCGTGAACGCCGGCATGGAGGCCCAGCGCGACTTCTGGCTGGCCGACACCGACCTTCAACTGGTGCTCACGGGCAGTTCGCCCGGCGGCATGACGGCCCTGCAGACCGCGGCCACCAACGAACCTGCGGCGGGAGGCCACTGACATGAACCGTCGCGACTTCTTCGCGGGTGCCGCCACGGCCCTGGCCACCACCACCGTGAGCCGCGTGGGCATGGCCGCGCTGCCCGAGCCGGTGACGCAAGCCTCGACCGCCACCGCACCACCGCTCGTGCCGCCGAACGGCCGGCCCTACAACCCCGTCGTCACGCTCAACGGCTGGACGCTGCCCTGGCGCATGAACGCCGGCGTCAAGGAATTCCACCTCGTCGCCGAACCCGTCGTGCGCGAGATGGCGCCGGGTTTCAAGGTCAACATGTGGGGCTACAACGGCCAGTCGCCCGGCCCGACCATCGAGGTGGTCGAGGGCGACCGCGTGCGCATCTTCGTGACCAACAGGCTGCCCGAGCACACCACCGTGCACTGGCACGGCCAGCGCCTGCCCAACGGCATGGACGGCGTGGGCGGCATCACGCAGCCGCACATTCCGCCGGGCAAGACCTTCGTCTACGAGTTCACGGCGCGCCGCCCCGGCACCTTCATGTACCACCCGCACGCCGACGAGATGGTGCAGATGGCGATGGGGATGATGGGCTTCTGGGTCACGCACCCGAAGGCGGAGCATCCGCTGATCGAGAAGGTCGACCGCGACTTCTGCTTCCTGCTCGGCAGCTTCGACGTGGAGCCCGGCAGCGCCACGCCCAAGGTCAACACCATGACCGACTTCAACATCTGGAGCTTCAACAGCCGCGTGTTCCCGGCCATCGACACGCTCAACGTGCGCAAGGGCGACCGCGTGCGCATCCGCGCGGGCAACCTCACGATGACCAACCACCCGATCCACATCCACGGCCACGAGTTCGAGGTCACGGGCACCGACGGCGGCCCCGTGCCGCGCACCGCGCGCTGGCCCGAGGTGTCGGTGGACGTGGCGGTGGGCCAGATGCGGCAGATGGAGTTCATTGCCGACGAGGAAGGCGACTGGGCGCTGCACTGCCACAAGGCGCACCACACGATGGGACCGATGGGCCACGACGTGCCGACCATGATCGGCGTGGACCACAAGGGCGTGGCCGAAAAAATCAGGAAGCTCGTGCCCGACTACATGGTGATGGGTGACAAGGGCATGGCCGACATGGGCGGGATGGAAATGCCCATCCCCGACAACACCCTGCCCATGATGACCGGCACCGGCCCCTTCGGCCCGGCCGAGATGGGCGGCATGTTCACGCTGCTCAAGGTGCGACGCGACCAGAAGCCGGGCGACTACCGCGATCCGGGCTGGTTCAAGCACCCGCCTGGCACGGTCGCACGCGAGGTGTCGGGCGCCGGTGCGCCGGTGGCGCCGCGCAAGACGGGCGCGGCACCGGCGCCCCCTGACAGCGGCAGCGCCACCGTGCGCAAGCCCTCGGGCCATGGTGCCCACAACCACTGATCGTCTTCACTCCAATTTCTTGAGATTCAAATCATGAACGCACGTTTCTCCACCCTCGTCGCCGGCCTCGCGCTCGCTGCCGTCAGCACACTCGCCACGGCCCACGAAGGCCACGCACCGAAGGCCGGCACCGCCGCCGCATCCCCGCTCGCGTCCGAGCAGAAAGCCTGGGGCATTGCCGGCAAGGCCAGCGCCGTGAAGCAAACCATCGACATCGCGATGGCCGACGACATGACCTTCACGCCCTCGGTCTTCGAGGTGCGCGAGGGCGACACCATCCGCCTGCGGCTGAAGAACCGCGGCAAGGACCTGCACGAGCTCGTGCTCGGCACCACCGCCGTGATCGAGGACCACGCCGCCATGATGAAGAAGCACCCCGGCATGGAGCACGACGAGCCCTGGATGGCGCACGTGCTGCCGGGCAAGACCGGCGAACTGATCTGGACCTTCAACCGCGCCGGCGACTTCGACTTCGCCTGCCTCGTGAAGGACCACTACGAACTCGGCATGGCCGGCCGCGTGCGCGTGCTGGCCGCCGCTGCTCCCGCACGATGACCCACTGAAAGGAACCCACCATGCAACGACGAACCCTCTTGAAGCTCGCCGCCGCCACGGCCACCCTGCCGCTTGCCGCGCAAGCCGCCGCACCGATGGTCGAGATCTGGAAAGACCCGAACTGCGGCTGCTGCCAGGACTGGGTCAAGCACCTCAACAAGAACGGCTTTGCCACGCGCGTGCACGACGAGGGCAACGGCGCGGCGCGCGAGCGCCTGGGCATTCCGGCCAAGCTGGGTTCGTGCCACACCGGCCGCGTCGGCGGCTACGCCATCGAGGGCCATGTGCCCGCGCGCGAGATGCAGCGCCTGCTGAAGGAAAAGCCCCAGGCCGTCGGCCTCGCCGTGCCCGGCATGCCCATCGGCTCTCCCGGCATGGACGGCCCCGCCTACGGCGACCAGCGCGATCCCTACGACATGCTGCTGGTGCTGGCCGACGGCAACACACGCGTCTTCCAGAGCTATCGCTGACCCGCTCTCTCCAGAAACCAGGAAGGACTCATGACCATGAAAAAACTCTTCACCGCACTCTCCACGCTGGTGTTCGCCGCCGCGGCCTTCGCGCAATCGGCACTGCCCCCCGTCGACGGCGAAGTCCGCAAGGTCGACACCGACGCGAAGAAGATCACCCTGCGCCACGGCGACATCCCGAACCTCGAGATGACCGGCATGACCATGGTGTTCCGCGTGAGCGACACCGCGCTGCTCGCCAAGGTGAAGGCCGGCGACAAGGTGCGCTTCACGGCCGACAAGATCGACGGTGCCATCACCGTGATGTCGCTCGAAACGGTGGCGAACTGAGCCTCAGGACCTGAAGCGCCCCGGATCGAAGGGCGCCAGCGGTATCTCCGCCGCAACGCCCGCGAGCAACTGCGCCGCCAGCCGCCCCGTACGCGCCGAGCCGCACAGGCCGACGTGGCCATGCCCGAAGGCCAGCACGATGTCGGCGCTGGCAGCCGCCGGGCCGATGCACGGCAGTCCATCGGGCAGGCTCGGGCGATGTCCGAGCCAGTGCTTCACGGAAGGCGCACCGGGTGCGGACCGTGCAAGCGACGGAAACATCGAATGCAGATGCGCGTGCAGGATCTCGGCGCGGCGCCAGTCGGGTGCCGCTTCGAGGCCCGCGATCTCCACCTGCCCCGCCGCGCGCAGGCCGCCGTCCATCCAGTGCGCGATGAGCTTGCCGTCAGACACCATGGTCGGCGTGCGCGGGCCGGCCGTGGCGTCTTCGACGACCACGTGGTAGCCGCGCTCCGACTCCAGCGGCACCGCCGAGCCTGCCGCCGCGGCCAGTGGCCCCGAGCGCGCGCCCGCGCAGATGGCGGCGCCATCACAGGCGATCTCGCCGGCCTCGGTGCGCACGGCGCGCAGCCGGCCGCCCTCGATGCGAAAACCGGTGGCCCGCGCGGCGACGCGTTCGGCGCCCGCGTCGAGCGCATGTTGAGCGAGGGCCGCCACGTAGGCGCCCGGATTGCGGCAGTGGCCGGCTTCGGGCACGAAGATGCCCAGCGTGTAGCGCGCGCCCAGATCGGGCTCTCGGCGGCGCAGTTCGTCCGCCGGCCATTCGTCCCAGTGGACACCGGCGCGCCGGCGCACGCGCCAGCCCAGTGCATCGCTGTCGAACTCGGCGCGCGAACGGTAGGCATGCAGCAACCCGCGCTGCTCGATGAGTTGCGGCACACCGGCCTCGGCGGCCAGTTGCGCATGCAGCGCGGGCGCATCGGCCAGCAACGTGCGCAATGCGTCGGCGGTGCGCTGCACGCGCGCCTCGGTCCAGCCCGAGGCCAGGTAGCGCAACAGCCACGGCAGCGCGCGCGGCAGGTGGCGCCAGCGCAACGCCAGTGGCCCGAGCGGGTCGGCCAGCCAGCCCGGCACCTTGCGCCAGGCCCCCGGCAGCGCGGGCGGCACCACGGAGTGCGATGACAGCCAGCCGGCATTGCCGTAGCTCGTGGCCTGCGGGCCACCCGGCTCGCCGGGCTCCACCAGCGTCACGCGCAGGCCCGCGCGCAGGGCCTCGATGGCGGTGGCGCAGCCCACCGCGCCCGCGCCGATTACCACCACCACGTGGCGGCTGCTGCCCTCGAGGGAGAAACTTCTTGCAACTGTCATTGTGGGGATCGTAAAGGTCGCGGTCCCATAATCGGCCGCCATGTCCGCTGCGTCTTCTTCCTCCTCTTCTCGCGCCGGTGCCATCACTGACGTCGCCGGCATCGAAGTCGGCCATTTCTCCGACACGCGCCGCCCCACCGGCTGCACCGTGATCCTCGCGCGCGAAGGCGCCGTGGCCGGTGTCGATGTGCGCGGCGCCGCACCCGGCACGCGCGAGACCGACCTGCTCTCGCCCGGCAACCTCGTGCAGGAAGTGCACGCCGTGATGCTCGCGGGCGGCAGCGCCTGGGGCCTGGCCGCAGCCGAAGGCGCGATGCGCTGGCTCGAGGAGCGCGGCGTCGGCATGGACGTGCGCTTCGCCACCCTGCCCATCGTGCCGGCCGCCGTGCTGTTCGACCTGCCGATGGGCGACGCGCGCATCCGCCCCGACGCCGCTGCGGGCTACGCCGCCTGCGAAGCGGCCTCGGCCGATGCCCCCGCCGAAGGCAACGTGGGCGCGGGCACCGGCGCGCTGGTGGGCAAGCTCTTCGGCGTGCACCGCGCGATGAAGGGCGGCGTCGGCACCGCCTCGGTCACCGTCGGCGGCGTGACCGTGGGCGCGCTGATCGCGGTCAATTCGCTGGGTGACGTGATCGACCCCGACACCGCCCTGCCCGTGGCCGGCGCGCGCACCGAGGACGGCAGCGCCCTGCTCGACACACGCCGCGCGCTGCTGCGCGGCGAGCTGCCCAAGCCGCTGCTGGCCGGCACCAACACCACCATCGGCGTGATCGCCACCGACGCGGTGCTGACCAAGGTGCAGGCCAACCGGCTCGCCATGGTGGCGCACGACGGCCTGGCGCGCGCCATCAACCCGGTGCACACCATGAGCGACGGCGACACGCTGTTCGCACTGGCCACCGGCCGCGTGCCGCTCGAAGGCGATGCGCCCGGCATGACCGTACTGAGCACGATGGCCGCCGAAGCCGCCGCCATCGCCACCGTGCGCGCGGTGCGCGCCGCGCGCGCGGTGACCGTGGGCGAGCTGCACATTCCCTGCGCCGCCGACCTGGCCGCACCGCGCGGCTGACGCGCGCACCGCACGACGAGGCACCCCATGGCGTTTCCCCGCACCCTGAAGCTGGTCCTGCTGTCGATCCGCGACCTGATCGCCTCGGCCGGGCCGATCGTGTTCATCGTCATCGGCCTGCTGGTGGCCGCCTACTGGTGGCTGCAACCGCAGCCACCCAAGCACGTGACGCTGGCCACCGGCCCCACGGGCAGCGCCTATGCGCAGTTCGGCAAGCGCTATGCCGACGCCCTGAAGCACAGCGGCATCACCGTCGAGCTCAAGGCCACCTCGGGCTCGACCGAGAACCTGCAACTGCTGCGCAGCGGCGGTGCCGACGTGGCCTTCGTGCGCGGCGGCAGCGCCGATCCGGTGGCCGATGAAGAGGCAGGCCTGCGTTCGCTGGGTGCGCTGTTCTTCGAGCCGATCTGGCTCTTCTACCGCACCGACGTGGCGCAGAAGATCGATCGCAAGACCGGCACGCTGACCTCGCTCACGCAGCTGCGCGGCCTGCGCGTGAACGTCGACCTGCCCGGCAGCGGGCTGCCCGAGATCATGGAGCGGCTGCTCAAGGCCAACCGGCTCGGGCCCGACGACCTGCTGCTGTCGAACCTCGAGCAGGCCGCCGCCGCCGAGGCGCTGCAGGCCGGGCTGCTCGACGCCATCGTGCTGTTCTCGGCGCCGCAGTCGCCGCAGGTGCAGCGGCTGCTGCGCGCCGGCGACGTCCAGCTCATGGACTTCGGCCAGGCCGAGGCCTACACCCGGCGCTTTCCGTTCCTGTCGGCCGTGTCGCTGCCGCGCGGCGTGGTCGATCTGTCGAAAGACCTGCCGCTGCACGACGTGTCGCTGCTCGCCGCCACCACCTCGCTGCTGTCGCGCGACGAAACCCACCCGGCCCTGCGCCAGCTGTTTGCACAGGCCGCGCAGACCGTGCACAGCGACGCCGGCTGGTTCAACCGCGCGCGCGATTTTCCCAACACGCGCACCAGCGAACTGCCCGTGAGCCCCGAGGGAGACCGCGCGATCAACGGCACGCCGCCGTTCTGGCAGCGCTACCTGCCGTTCTGGGCCAGCAACCTGGTCGAGCGCATGTGGCTGGTGCTGGGCGGTGTGCTCGTGCTGATGCTGCCGCTGAGCCGCGTGATCCCGCCGCTGTACCAGTTCCGCGTGCGCCGGCGCGTGTTCCGCTGGTACGCGCGGCTGCGCGACATCGAGGCCAAGGTGGACGCGCGCCAGAGCCAGGCCGTACGCGACAAGCTGGTGGAAGAACTCGACGACCTCGACCGCGTGGTCAACAAGGTGGCGGTGCCGCTGTCGTATGCCGACGAGCTCTACGCGCTGCGCAACAACATCTATGCGGTGCGCAAGCGCGCGCTCGCGGGGTCGGCGAGCCCGGCGACGGCGCCGCCCGTCGCGCCACCGGCTCGTGCCGCCGAGTGACGCGGGCCCGGACGCGCGCTTGCTGTCCACGCTGATCGATTTCGCCGATCCGCGCACCGACGGCGCGTGCGGGTGGCCCACGCGCCGCACGAAGTGAGGCCCGTGCTGGAAGCCGTCGAGGCATTGGCCCGCGAAGGCCGCTGGTGCGTCGGCCACCTGCGCTACGAGGCCGCCGCCTTCGACCCGGCGTTCGACGTGCATGCAGCCGACGGGCCCCTGGCCTTCATCAACAGCCTGCGCGGCTGGCCCGGCGCGGACCTCGTCGACGACAACGCGCCCTGAACGACAAAGCGCGCGGCCCCTTGCGGAACCGCGCGCTCTGATCGAAGCGGCCGAAGCCGCGTGAGCCTTACTTGAGTGCCTTGTAGCGCATGCGTTTCGGCTTGGCGCCTTCTTCGCCCAGGCGCTTCTTCTTGTCGGCTTCGTATTCCTGGTAGTTGCCGTCGAAGAAGGTCCACTGGCTGTCGCCTTCGGCCGCGAGGATGTGCGTGGCGATGCGGTCGAGGAACCAGCGGTCGTGGCTGATGACCATCACGGTGCCGGCGAACTCGAGCAGCGCGTCTTCCAGGGCGCGCAGGGTTTCCACGTCCAGGTCGTTCGACGGTTCGTCCAGCAGCAGCACGTTGCCGCCGGCGATCAGCGTCTTGGCCAGGTGCAGGCGGCCGCGTTCACCGCCCGACAGCGTGCCGACCTTCTTCTGCTGGTCGGCCCCGTTGAAGTTGAAGCGGCCCGCGTACGCGCGGCTGGCCATCTGGAACTTGCCGACGTTGATGATGTCCAGGCCGTTCGAGATGTCTTCCCACACGGTCTTGTCGGACGCCAGCTCGTCGCGGTGCTGGTCGACGAAGGCCATCTTCACGGTCTGGCCGATGACGACCTCGCCCGAATCCGGCTTTTCCTTGCCCGCGAGCAGCTTGAACAGCGTCGACTTGCCGGCGCCGTTCGGGCCGATGATGCCGACGATGGCGCCCGGCGGCACGGTGAAGCTCAGGTTGTCGATCAGCATGCGGTCGCCGAAGGACTTGCTGACGTTGTGGAACTCGAACACCTGCTGGCCCAGCCGCTCGGCCACGGGAATGAAGATTTCCTGCGTTTCGTTGCGCTTCTGGTATTCCATGTCGCTCAGCTCTTCGAAGCGGGCCAGGCGCGATTTGCTCTTGGCCTGGCGCGCCTTGGGGTTCTGGCGCGACCACTCCAGTTCCTTCTTCAGGGCCTTGGCGTGGGCTTCTTCGCTCTTTTGCTCCTGCGCCAGGCGTTCGCCCTTCTGTTCGAGCCAGGTGCTGTAGTTGCCCTTCCAGGGAATGCCGCGGCCGCGGTCCATTTCCAGGATCCACTCGGCGGCGTTGTCCAGGAAGTAGCGATCGTGGGTGATGGCCACCACGGTGCCCGTGAAGCGCTGCAGGAACACTTCGAGCCACTCGACCGATTCGGCGTCCAGGTGGTTGGTCGGTTCGTCGAGCAGCAGCATGTCGGGCTTGGACAGCAGCAGGCGGCACAGCGCCACGCGGCGCTTTTCACCGCCCGAGAGCAGGCCGATCTTGGCGTCCCATGGCGGCAGGCGCAGCGCGTCGGCGGCGATTTCCAGCTGGTGCTCGGAATCGGTGCCGGCGGTGGCGATGATGGCTTCGAGCTGGGCCTGCTCGGCGGCCAGCGCGTCGAAGTCGGCGTCTTCGGCACCATAGGCGATGTACACCTCTTCGAGGCGCGCCTTGGCGGCGAACACCGCGCCCATGGACTCTTCGACCGATTCGCGCACCGTGTGCTCGGCGTTGAGCTTGGGTTCCTGCTCCAGATAGCCGATCGTCATCCCCGGCATGGGCAGGGCCTCGCCCTCGAACTCCTTGTCCACACCCGCCATGATCTTGAGCAGCGTGGACTTGCCCGAGCCGTTCAGGCCGAGCACGCCGATCTTGGCGCCGGGGAAGAAAGAGAGCGAAATGTCCTTCAAGAGCTGCCGCTTGGGCGGCACGGTCTTGCTGACGCGGTTCATCGAATAGACGTATTGAGCCATCTGTGAATGATTACCTTGGGTAGCTTGGGATTTGCGTAAAAGCACGGTCGTCCGGACAGTCATCCGGGCGCGGCGAACCCATGATTATCGACTCATGCGACAATAGCTCCCGTTGCCGGGTCCAGTTGCCCGCAAACCGGCTCTCTGCCGGGGACGAAGAAACCCCTTATCACAACGGGTTTTCCGGCTCCCACCCCTGACCTTCATCTGCCTTGACTGGCTCGGCGTCACCCAAACGACGCCTGGCGGGCCGATGCCACTGCGCCGTGTATGGCGCTTGTTGTTTCCACAATGAATTTTGACGAACTGAAGCTGGCTCCCGCCATCTTGAAGGCTGTGCACGAGCACGGCTACGACACCCCCACCCCCATCCAGGCGCAAGCCATTCCCGTGGTCCTCGACGGCCACGACCTGCTGGGCGGCGCCCAGACCGGCACCGGCAAGACCGCGGCCTTCACCCTGCCGATGCTGCACAAGCTCACCATGAGCCGCAGCGCCACCAACAAGTTCGGCGGCATCGGCATCCGCGCCCTCGTGCTGACCCCCACGCGTGAACTCGCGGCCCAGGTCGAAGAGTCGGTGCGCACCTACGGCAAGTACCTGCAGCTCGACTCCACCGTGATCTTCGGCGGCGTGGGCATGAACCCGCAGATCAGCAAGCTCAAGAAGGGTGTCGACATCCTCGTGGCCACCCCCGGCCGCCTGCTCGACCTGCAGCAGCAGGGCATGCTCGACCTGAGCCAGGTCCAGATGCTCATCCTGGACGAAGCCGACCGCATGCTGGACATGGGCTTCATCCACGACGTGAAGAAGATCCTGGCCCTGGTGCCCAAGGAAAAGCAGAGCCTGCTGTTCTCGGCCACCTTCAGCGACGAGATCCGCGACCTCGCCGGCTCGCTGCTCAAGAACCCGCAGAGCATCCAGGTCACGCCGCGCAACACCACGGTGCAGCGCATCACGCAGGTGATCCACCCTGTGGGCCGCGGCAAGAAGAAGGCGCTGCTCGCGCACATCATCAACGAGAACAAGTGGAGCCAGGTGCTCGTGTTCACGCGCACCAAGTTCGGTGCCAACAGCGTGGCCGAGTTCCTCACCAAGAACGGCATCGAGGCGATGGCGCTGCACGGCAACAAGAGCCAGAGCGCGCGCACGCAGGCGCTGGCCGGCTTCAAGAGCGGCGACATCCGCGCGCTGGTGGCCACCGACATCGCGGCGCGCGGCATCGACATCGACGAGCTACCGCACGTCGTGAACTACGAGATCCCGAACGTCAGCGAAGACTACGTGCACCGCATCGGCCGCACCGGCCGTGCTGGTTCGAGCGGCGAGGCCGTGAGCTTCGTGTGCCTGGACGAAGAAGGCTTCATGCAGGAAATCGAACGCTTCACGAAGCAGACGATTCCGGTGCAGAAGGTCGAGGGCTTCGGCCCTGAAGAAGGCGAACGTGCCGAGCCGATCGCCATGGGTCGCCAGACGATCTGGGGCGGCGCCGGCCGTCCGCCGAGCCGCGAAGTCATGCAGGCGGCCGCCAAGGCCGCGCGCACCGAAATGATGTCGCGCATCCGCGAGAACAAGGCCGGCCAGGGTGGCGGCAACGGCGGTGGCGGCGGCAATGGCGGCGGTCAACGCCGTGGTGGCGGCCAGGGTGGCGGCCAAGGCCGCAATGCCAATGGTGGTGGCCAAGGCCAGGGCCAGGGCCCGCGTGGCCAGGGCGCAGGCCGCCCCGCACAGGGCCGTGGCCCGCAGCAAGGCCAGCCGCGCGCACCGCAGCAGCCGCATCACCATGCGCCGCACGAAGAGCGCCAGCCGCGCCATCACGGCAACAGCCACAGCCCGACGCAGGCCAACCAGGTCGCGCACCTGCGTGCCGAAGCCGTCGCAGGCGGCGGCGCCGGCCAGCCGGACCCGTTGCGCACGAGCGTCGACCACATGGGTGGCCGCGGTCGCGGCGGTCGCCCGGGCGGCGGTGGCGGCTACGGCGGCAACCGTTCGGGTGGCGGTGGCCGCTCGGGTGGCGGCGGTGGCTACGGCGGCGGTGGTGGTGGCAACCGTTCCGGCGGTGGCGGCGGCGGTCGTTCGTTCGGTCGCTGAAACGCGCACGCGCGTCGATTCAACAAGGGCACTTCGGTGCCCTTTTTCATTTCTGCCGGCGCGCCCGGGCATGGCGAGTTCGATCCACCGTCTCAGGCCACAATGCGCGGGCCATGCCCTCCTACATACCGCCCAACTACGCCACGCTCTTCGTCGCGACCTGCAACCTGCTCAACCTCGCGAACCCGAACCGCGTGTACTACGAGAACCAGGACCCCTACAACGAGCGCGAATACGAACGCAAGATCGACTGGATCGGCGAGCGCATCCACGCGCTCAACGCCGACGTGCTCGCGGTGCAGGAGGTGTGGGACGAGGCCGCGCTGAAGGCCGCCATTGGCCGCAGCGGGCTGCGCTACGACTTCGTCTCGGTGCCGGGCGCCGAGAACTCGCCGCCGCCCGCGAGCCCGCCGGGCACACCCGGGAGGCCGGGCGCACAGGGCACGCCGCGCGTCGGCATCGTCACGCGGCTGCAGGTGGAAAGCACGCGGTCCTTCGTCGACTTTCCACCGGGCTTCGGCGTCGACGTGCCCGGCCTCGGACCGCACACGCGCTTCGAGCGCCCGCCGCTGCTGGTCACCGTGCGCATGAAGCACGGCCAGCAGGTGCATGTGCTGACGGTGCACCTGAAGTCCAAGCGCCCCAAGTTCCTGCAGGACGCGCAGGGCAACCACCTCGAAGACCGCGACGACCGCAAGATCGGCGCGATGGCCTCGCTGCGCTCCTTGCTGATGCGCGGCGCCGAGGCTGCGGCGCTGCGCTGCATCGTCATCGACCTGCTGCAGGGCACCAACGTGCCGCTGGTGGTGATGGGCGACTTCAACGACAACCCGCACAGCGTGACCACGCAACTGGTGGCCGCCACCTCCGAGGTGGCCTACGACAAGGCCGCGCGCGATGTGGCGCTGTTCAACGCCTACGAGATGCAGGGCGAGTCGGCGCTCAAGAAAGACGTGGCCTATTCGCACATCCACCGGGGCTTTCCAGATGTGCTCGACCAGATCCTCGTGAGCGAGGAGTTCGTTGCCACCAGCCGCCACAGCCTGGGCGACGTGCGCCGCGTCGACTACTTCAACGACCACCTGCACGAAGGGCGCGACCGCTCGCGCTCTGACCACGGCTTCGTGCGCGCCCTGCTGCGGCTGCGCACCGACGACAACCGCTGACGAACGACGGCGCTACGCGGCCTTCGACACCCGCACGATCGCGTCGGCGCGCTTGTGCAGGTCGGGCAGCAGCTCCAGGCCGAGGCCGGGCTTGTCGTTCAGGCTGATCATCCCGTTCTCGACCTTCGGCAGCTCGGTGACGAGCTCCTTGTACCAACCGGTGAAGAAGGCGCGCACGCTCTCCTGGATGAGCGCGTTGGGCGCATGCAGGCTCAGGTGCGTGGAGGCGGCCCAGACCACCGGCCCGGTGCAGTCGTGCGGTGCCACGGGCAGTTGCCACGCATCGGCCATGGCGGCAATCTTGCGCGCCTCGGTGAGGCCGCCGCACCAGCTCAGGTCGAGCATCGCGACACCGGCGACGCCGGTCTGCAGGTAGTCCTTGAAGCCCCACTTGTAGCTCAGCGTTTCGCTGGCGCAGACGAGCGCCTGGCAGTCCTTGGCGTACTGCTTGAGCAGGTCGAGGCTGTCCATGCGGATCGCGTCTTCGTGCCAGAAGGTGTCGAACTCCTGCAGCGCGCGCGCGATCTTCTGTGCCATCGGCAGGCGCCACAGGCTGTGGAACTCGACCATGATGTCCATCTTGCCGCCCACCGCCTTGCGGATCTTGCGGAAGGGCTCGAGCGCGGTGTCGAGGTCGGCGTTGCTGATGTACTGCCCATGGCTTTTTTCCGCCGCCGGATCGAAGGGCCAGATCTTCATGGCCGTGATGCCTTCGGACAGCAGCGACTGGGCCAGTTCGTCGGCATGGTGCAGGAAGCCCTGCAGGTCTTCGTACGGCCCGTTGTTGTTCGCCAGGCCCCAGTTCGAACTGGTCTGGTTGGTGGCACTGCGGATGTACTGGTAGCCCGCGCAGGTGTTGTAGATGCGGATCGCGTCACGGCTCTTGCCGCCCAGCGCCGTGTGCACCGGCATGTTCGCGGCCTTGCCGAACAGGTCCCACAGCGCGATGTCCACGGCCGAGTTGCCGCGCGTTTCCACGCCCGACCCGCGCCACCCGAGGTAGCCCGTGATGTCGCGGTTGCGCGCCTCGATCTGCAGCGGGCCGGTGCCGAGCAGCTTCAGCGCCGCCCACTCGTGCAGGTAGGCCTCGACTGCTTCGGCGCCCATGAAGGTTTCGCCGAGGCCGACCAGGCCCTCGTCGGTGTGCAGGCGCACCCACAGGATGTTGGGGAACTCGCCGAGCCGGATGGTTTCGAGCTGCGTGATTTTCATGACAAGGATTCCGCAAAAAAGAAAAGAGCCGCAGCGGCGGATGCCGCGCGGCTCTTGCACACATTCAGCACATGGCCGAAAGCCTCAGCCCCCGCGCGCCTTCTTCAGTGCGTCGGTCACCACGCCGACCGCTTCCGAACCGATGTTGGGCACGTTCTTGTCGTACACGGGCTTGACCTTCTCGAGCATGCGCTTCTGCTCGGCCGCCGAGACCTCGTTCACCGTCATCGTCTTGCGCAGGCTGGCCAGCGACTTCTCGTTGAGCGCGCGGTTGGCTTCTCGCTGGACCTTCTGGCCCTCCTTCGCGGCCTCGCGCAGCACCGCCTGCTCCTGCGGGTTGAGCTGGTCCCACAGCTTCTTGCTGTAGAGGATGAGGAACGGCGTGTAGGCGTGACGCGTCACGCTCAGGTACTTCTGGACCTCGCTGAACTTGGAGGTCTCGATGGTCACGAAGGGGTTCTCCTGGCCGTCGATGGTGCGGGTCTCGAGCGCAGTGAACACCTCGCCAAACGCCATGGGCACAGCATTGGCACCGAGGGTCTTGAACGAATCCAGGAAGATGTTGTTCTGCATCACGCGCAGCTTCACGCCTTCGAAGTCCTCGGCCTTGGCGACCGGCTTCTTGCTGTTCGTGAGGTTGCGGAAACCGTTCTCCCAGTAGGCCAGGTTCACGAGGCCGGCGGCTTCGAGCTTCTTGTTGAAGTACTCGCCCGCGGGGCCGTCGAGCACCGCATCGGCCTCCTTCTCGCTGCCGAACAGGAACGGCAGGTCGAACGCGCCAAGCTCCTTCACGATGCCCACCAGCGGCGAGCTCGAGGTGCACACCATTTCCTGTGTGCCGGCGCGCAGCGCCTGCGTGGCCGGCAGGTCACCGCCCGCGGCGCCGCCCCAGAAGGCCGCGATCTTCATCTTGCCGCCGGTCTTGGCCGCAAGCACCTCCTGCATCTTCTTCACGCCCACGCCCACGGGGTGGTCTTCGTTCACGCCGTTGGTGAACTTGATCGTGCGCTCGGCAAATTGCGCAAGGGCGCCGGTCGACGCCAGCAGGCCGCCGGCCACGAGGGCGGCGGTCATCAGGGTTCTGCGAAACAACATGCTTGTCTCCTTCGATTCGAGGGGTTGGTTGATGGAACGAACTGACTGACAGGAAAGGGAACGGAAAAGAAAAAAACTAGCGACCCATCCACCACTGGAGTGGAACGGTCACGAGCTGCGGGAAGAACACCAGCGCGAACAGCACGACGAGGTGGGCGATGAAGAAGGGCATCACGCCCTTGAAGGCGTCGTCCATCGAGATGCGCGCCACGCCGCTCACCACGTTGAGCACCGTGCCCACGGGCGGCGTGATCAGGCCGATGGCGTTGTTCATGATGAACAGCACGCCGAAGTACACCGGGTCGATGCCGGCCTTGAGCACCACCGGCATCAGCACCGGCGTGAGGATGAGCACGGTGGGCGTGAAGTCGAGCGCGGTACCCACGATGACGATCAGCACCATCATCATGAACATCAGCAGGATCTTGTTGTCCAGGAAGGGCTCGAGCAGCGCCACCACTTCGGTCGGGATGTTGGCCACCGTGATCAGCCAGGCGCTCACCATGGCGGCGGCCACGAGGAACATCACCACCGCGGTGGTCTTGCCCGCCGCGAGCGTGAGGCGGTACAGATCGCGCACCTTGAGTTCGCCATAGACGAAGAGGCCGACCACGAGCGAATAGATGGCGGCCACCACGGCCGCTTCGGTCGGCGTGAAGACGCCGAACTTCATGCCGCCGATGATGATGACCGGCAGCGCCAGCGCCAGGCTGCCCTGCGCCGTGACCTTCAGCCGCTCGCCCCAGGGCACGCGCGGCGAGGACTTCACGTTCTCCTTCTTGGCCACGATCCACCAGGCCACGCCCACCGCCAGCCCCATCAGGATGCCGGGCACGATGCCTGCGAGGAACAGCTTGGTGATCGACACGTTGCCCGCCACACCGAACACGATGAGCCCGATCGACGGCGGGATCACCGGGGCGATGATGCCGCCCGCGGCGATGAGGCCGGCCGAACGGTTCATCTGGTAGCCGGCGGCCTTCATCATCGGGATGAGGAGCGCAGCCAGCGCGGCCGTGTCGGCCACGGCCGAGCCCGACAGCGAGGCCATGATGATCGCCGCCAGCACCGCCACATAGCCCATGCCGCCGCGGTAGTGGCCGACCCAGGCCATGGCCAGGTTCACGATGCGCCGGCTGAGCCCCCCGGCGTTCATGAACTCGCCGGCCAACAGGAAGAACGGCACCGCGAGCAGCGGGAAGTTGTCGGCGCCATCGACGAAGCGCTGCGCAATGATCTGGCTGTCGAAGGCCGGCAGGCCGCCGGTGTAGGTCAGCCAACCCATCAGCGAGACGCCGCACACCAGCAGCGAGTACGAGATCGGAATGCCCAGTGCCATGGCGCCGAGCAGCGAGACGATGAAGATCGTGACGGTCATTGCGCCACCTTTGCGTGTGCGGCGGCGTCGAGCACCTGTTCTTCGGATTCCATGACCTGGATCAGTTCATCGTCGGGCACCCTGCCCCTGAACAAGCGCCAGAGCTTGTCGATGTTGAAGAGGCCCATCACCACCGACACCACGTAGCCGATGCCGTAGATCCAGATCATCGAGATCCCGACCACGGGCGAGATGTTGGTCACCTGCAGCTCGTGCATCTCGTAGGTGCCCATGAAGAAGAGGACATTGCAGAACAGCATGAGCGACTGGCTCAGGAAGAAGCAGATCTTCTTGCCCCTGAGCGGCAGCTGCTTGATGAGCGTGTCGACGCCCAGGTGCGCGCCTTCGCGCATCGCCACCATGGCACCGATGTAGGTAAGCCAGATGAAACAGTAGCGCGACATTTCGTCCGACACCGAAATGCCCGAGTTGAAACCGTAGCGCAGCACCACGTTGCCGAACACCATGACGACCATCGCCACCATGCACACGACGACGAGGAACTCCAGCAGGCGAAAAAATCCGTCGATAGCCCTTTGCATCAGCATCTGCGTCTCCTGACTTTCCAGTGTTGTTATGGGATGTCTGCGCGGCCGCCGCGTCTAGAGCGGGAAGGCCTTCAGCTGCGTCGCCGGCCGGCTGATGCGAGGCAGCTTCTTGCGCGAGGCCAGCACCGTCTCGATGTCCAGGCGCGCGCCGTCGATGAGCACCCGCACCGCCTTCTCGGCCGCAGTCGAATCGCGCGCGATCACGGCGTCGAGCACCGCGCGATGCAACGGCAGCGAACTCGCGGGCCCGTTCTTGCGGGAGGTCGATATCTCGAAGCTGGTGCGCAGCAGCGCACCCAGCGCACGGCTCATCTGCACCAGCATGCGGTTGTGGCTGGAGCGGATGAGGCCCTGGTGAAAGCGCAGGTCGGGCGTGATGTAGTCGCCGCCGAATTCGATGGCGCGCTTCATGCCCGCGAAGGCGTCTTCCATCTCGGCAATGTCGTGGGCGGTGGCACGCTGGGCAGCCATGGCCACCGCAGCCGGCTCGACCACGCGGCGCAGGTCCTGCAGGTCGCGCAGGAACTCGGCCGACAGGCCCGCCTGCGTCTGCCAGACGATGACGTCGGCATCGAACCAGTTCCACTGGTCGGGCGGCTGCACGCGCGTGCCCACTTTCGGGCCACTGGTCACGAGGCCCTTGGCGATCAGTGACTTGATCGATTCGCGCACCACGGTCCGGCTCACGCCGAGCTCTTCGCACAGGAGCGGCTCCGGCGGAATCGACGCGCCGGGCGCATAGCGGCCCGCGACGATGTCGCTGCCGATGCGGTCGACCGTGTTGCCGTGAACGTTCTTGATCATGCCTGCCTGTGGGTGTGTGGTTCTGGTGGTGTCCGGTGCTGGTTTCTCTGCCCGTATCGGGACCGGATCCAGGCAGTTTTGCCTGTGCCAGCCACTCGAAAACCCTGAATGCGCGACAGTGTGTCACGCTTATCATATGATGATTGAAACGGTCGTCCCGCAGGAAAAACCCTGACGATTCCGCTCCAGATCCACGACGAAGAGACACATCCCATGAGCAACGCCCCCAAGAAAAAGCCCGCCAGCGAACTGCGCAGCCAGCAATGGTTTGGACGCCACGACCGCGACGGTTTCATCTACCGCAGCTGGATGAAAGGCAAGGGCGTGCCGCACGACCAGTTCGACGGTCGCCCGGTCATCGGCATCTGCAACACCTTCAGCGAACTCACGCCTTGCAACTCGCACTTCCGCACGCTCGCCGAGCAGGTGAAGATCGGCGTGTACGAGGCCGGCGGCTTCCCGCTCGAGTTCCCGGTGATGTCGCTCGGCGAGACGCTGTTGCGCCCCACCGCCATGCTGTACCGCAACCTCGCGAGCATGGACGTCGAAGAGAGCATTCGAGGCAACCCGCTCGACGGCGTGGTGCTGCTCATGGGCTGCGACAAGACCACGCCCGCGTTGATGATGGGCGCGGCCAGCGTCGACCTGCCGACCATCGGCGTGTCGGGCGGCCCGATGCTCTCGGGCAAGTGGCGCGGGCAAGAATTGGGCTCGGGCACCGGCGTGTGGCAGATGAGCGAACAGGTGCGCGCCGGCACGCTCAAGCTGCAGGACTTCTTCGAGGCCGAGAGCTGCATGCACCGCAGCCACGGCCACTGCATGACGATGGGCACTGCGAGCACCATGGCCAGCATGGTCGAGTCGCTGGGCATCGGCCTGCCGGGCAACGCGGCCTACCCTGCCGTCGACGGCCGCCGCAACGTGCTCGCACGGCAGGCGGGCCGGCGCATCGTCGACATGGTGCATGAAGACATGAACATGTCGAAGATCCTCACGCGCCAGGCGATCGAGAACGCGATCAAGGTGAACGCGGCCATCGGCGGCTCGACCAACTTCGTGATCCACCTGCTGGCCATCGCGGGCCGCATGGGCGTCGAGCTCACGCTCGACGACTTCGACCGCCTCGCCGCCGACCTGCCCTGCCTCGTGAACCTGCAGCCCTCGGGCCAGTTCCTGATGGAAGACTTCTGCTACGCGGGCGGCCTGCCGGTGGTCATCAAGGAAATCGCCGACCATCTGCACAAGGACATCCTCACCGTCACCGGCCAGAGCGTGTGGGAGAACGTGAAGGACGCCGAGAACTACAACCCGCAGGTCATCCGCACCCAGGCCGAACCCTTCAAGGACAAGGCCGGCATCTGCGTGCTGCGCGGCAACCTCGCGCCCAACGGCGCCATCATCAAGCCCAGCGCGGCCACGCCCGAGCTGCTGGTGCACAAGGGCCGCGCGGTGGTGTTCGAGAGCGCCGACGACCTGCACAAGCGCATCGACGACGAGAACCTGGACATCGACGAGCACTGCATCATGGTGCTCAAGAACTGCGGCCCCAAGGGCTATCCCGGCATGGCCGAGGCCGGCAACATGCCGCTGCCGCCGAAGGTGTTGCGCAAGGGCATCACCGACATGGTCCGCATCAGCGATGCGCGCATGAGCGGCACGGCCTACGGCACGGTCGTTCTGCATACCGCCCCCGAAGCGGCTGCAGGGGGCCCATTGGCACTGGTGCAGGACGGGGACATCGTCGAGCTCGACGTGCCGAACCGCAAGCTGCACCTGCATGTGAGCGACGAGGAACTGGCAAAGCGCCGCGCGAAATGGGTGGCGCCCAAGGCACCGCTCGACTCGGGGTACTGGAAGCTCTATGTCGACACGGTTTTGCAGGCGGATCAGGGGGCGGACCTGGCCTTTCTGCGTGGTCGCCGTGGGGCTTTCGTGCCGCGGGACAATCACTGATTTGATGTTCGGGGCGTGATCACGCGGGCGGCGTGATCGTTGGAGAGGGCTGGCCCCGGTGTCCCATGCACGCGCCCCGAACCAACGCTCAAAGACGCAGACATGACAAGACTCATCGCCATCGACTGGGGCACAAGCTCGCTACGCGGTGCATTGCTCCACCCGAGTGGGCAGGTCATCGAAGAACGCAGCGACGCCCGCGGCATCCTCACCGTGCCCGAAGGCGGCTTCCCCGCGGTGTTCGAGTCACTGTTCGGCGACTGGATGCGCCTGGAAGACACGCGCTGCCTGATCTCCGGCATGGCCGGCAGCAAGCAGGGCTGGGTCGAAGCGCCCTACTGTGCGTGCCCCGCGGGCCGTGTCGAGGTCGGCCGCAGCATCCTCGCGATCGACGCCATTCCCGGTGCGCGCATCGCGATCGTGCCGGGCCTGAGCGACACGCACGACGGCGTGCCCGACGTGATGCGCGGCGAGGAAGTGCAGATCTTCGGCGCCATGGAACTCACCGGCCTGAGCGACGGCGTCTTCGTGCTGCCGGGCACCCACAACAAATGGGCGACGGTGAAGAAAGGCCGCGTGGCCAGCTTCCGCACCTGCATGACCGGCGAGTTCTACGCACTGCTGAGCCGGCATTCGATCCTTGCGCGCACGCTCGATGCCGATGCGCCGCTGGACGAAGCGGCTTTTCTCGAGGGCGTGACCCGCGCCGAGAACGGCCACGGCCTGCTGCACAACGCCTTCGGCGCGCGCACGCTCGCGCTGTTCGGCCGCATGCCGAAGGAAGAACTCGCGAGCTATCTCTCGGGTCTGCTGATCGGCGAGGAACTGCGCACGCAATCGCTGCAGGCGGCCGGCGAGGTCGTGCTCATCGGCTCGCCCGTCCTCACCCAGCGCTATACGTTGGCCCTGCGCGCCGCCGGCGTGGCGACCCGCACCCTGGGCACCGAAGCCACCTGGGCCGGCCTGCACGCGCTGGCCGGTTTTCTTGCCACCGACACCTCACAGCCATGACCACCCCTCTCGACAAGTTCCACGCCGCGATGCAGGCCCTGCCGCTCGTGGCGATCCTGCGCGGCCTCTCGCCCGCCGAAGCCGCCGACGTGGGCGACGCCATCGTCGAGCCCGGCTTCCGGCTGCTCGAAGTGCCGCTCAATTCGCCGCAGCCGCTGGAGAGCATCGCGCTGATGCGCCAGCGCTTTCCCACCGCGCTGGTCGGTGCGGGCACCGTGCTCGACGCCAAGCAGGTGCGCGAAGTGCATGCGGCTGGCGGCGAGCTGATCGTGTCGCCCAACTTCAACGCCGACGTCATCGCCGAGGCCGCGCGCCTGGGCATGGCCTGTCTGCCCGGCGTGATGACGCCGACCGAAGCCTTCGGCGCGCTTGCGGCCGGTGCCACGGGCCTCAAGCTGTTCCCGGCCGAGCTGGCCTCGCCCGCCGTGGTCAAGGCCCTGCTCGCGGTGCTGCCTGCCGGCACGCCCGTGATGCCCGTGGGCGGCATCGCACCCGACAACATGGGCGCGTGGCGCGCAGCCGGCGCGGCCGGCTTCGGCATCGGCTCATCGCTCTACAAGCCTGGCAAGACCGCCGCCGCCGTGCGCGAAGACGCGCAGCGCTTCGTGGCCGCCTGGACGGGCCTCGTCCGCGCGTGACTCGCGCCTGATCCGACACGACTCATCCATCACAAGAAAGAAGGAGACCCCGCGATGTCCGCCGATTCCGAATACGCCAGCCCCGCCGTGCGCCAGTTGCGCGAAGACCTCGCGCTCGCCTTGCGCGCCGCGGCCCACCACGGGCTGTCCGAAGGCGTGTGCAACCATTTCAGCGTGTTGCTGCCGGGCGCGCAGGATCGCTACCTCATCAACC
The DNA here is from genome assembly GCF_001426505.1 of Variovorax sp. Root473. Lineage (GTDB taxonomy): Bacteria > Pseudomonadota > Gammaproteobacteria > Burkholderiales > Burkholderiaceae_C > Variovorax. The sequence goes on along the minus strand of NZ_LMEV01000017.1, from coordinate 462,944 downwards.
CGCGCGGGTTGCACTGGAGCGAGATCGGCCCCGACGACATCGTGCTGATCGACGTGCACGGCGAAGTGCTCGCGGGCCGTCACCGCGTGGAGCCCACCGCCCTCTTCATCCATGGCGCGGTGCACCGGCTCACGGGCCACGCCGTGGTGCTGCATTGCCACATGCCCTACGCGACGGCATTGACGCTCACTGTCGATCGCGCGCTCGACCCGACCGCCAGCCAGAACGCGATGCGCTACATGAACCGCATCGCCATCGACGCCGAGTACAACGGCCTGGCGCTCGACGATGCCGAAGGCGAGCGCATTGCGCGCGCCATGGCGGGCAAGGACGTGGCCTTTCTCGCGAACCACGGCGTGATCGTGGCGGGCGGCACCATCGCCCATGCCTACGACGACCTGTATTACCTGGAGCGCGCCTGCCTGCACCAGGTGATTGCGCAATCGACCGGGCGCCCGCTGGTGCCCGTGAACGCGAAGCTGGCCGCGCACGTGGCCGCGCAAATCCAGGGGGAGCGGGAACAGTCCGACCTGTTCTTCGAGGCGCTGCGGCGCATGCTGCCGGCCCCGCCACGCTGAAAAAGCGGTGCGCGCAGCGGCTTACAGCTCTTCATGCGATTTCGCTTGCGGCTTACAAGAACTTCACACAATGGCGCGACGATGAGGCATCGCAACCACTCCCCAGGAGTCGCCATGAAAAAGCTGACATTCGCCTTCGGTGCTGCCGCCCTGCTGTCGCTGGCCGCCCTCACCGCGCCGGCCCATGCCCAGGCCGGCGGCCCGTTCATCCAGGCCCAGGTGTACGTGACGCCCCCTCCGCCACCGCACCATCGCTACTACGCACCGCCGCCGCCCCCGCGCCACTACCACCGGGATTACTACGACGGTCCGCGCCGCCATGGCTACTACGACCACGGCCGTCGCGACTGGGAAGGCCGCCGCCACAGTGGCCGCCGGGACTACGATGGCGACGGTGTGCCCAACCGTTACGACCGCCGTCCGAACAATCCTTACCGCTACTGAGGCACGCGGTCAGGCCGGCGGGCTCGCATAAGCGGGCCGCTCGGTCGACAGGCTCTGCTTGAGCTGGCGCGTGACCTCGTCGGCCAGCACCTCGGGCAGTCCCGCCTCCACGCCCGCCAGCGCCTGGCGCGCCGCGTCGTCGGGCGAGGTCTTGGGGCCGGGCATGCGCGCCGCCATGTCGGTGTCCATGAGTGCCACATGCAGGCTCGTGACCTGCGTGCCCTGCCCCGCCAGCTCGTTGCGCAAGCCGTTGCTCAGCGACCAGGCCGCCGACTTGGTGGCGCTGTAGGTCGCCACGTCGGGAAACGTCGTCCAGGCCAGGGCAGACAGCACGTTGAGGACCGCACCACCGCCGTTCGACGCGAGCACCGGCGCAAAGGCCTGCGTGAGCGCCCAGGGGCCGAAGAAGTTGGTCTCGAACTCGGCACGTGCCGCGGCCACCGCGTCGGGCGAGCCCAGGAAGCTCGACCCGCGCGAGATGCCCGCGTTGTTGACCAGCAGCGTCACGTCGCCGCAAGCGCGCACGGCCGCCTCGATCTGCGCAGGCTGCGTCACGTCGAGTGCCACGGGCACGACGCCCGCGAGCGTGATGGTCTTGGGGTCGCGTGCGGCCCCATAGACCTTGCGCGCGCCCGCCGCGAGTGCCGCCTTGGCGAACGCCAGGCCGAGCCCCCGGTTGGCACCGGTGATGAAGACGACGGAATCCTTGATCTGCATGACGAGCCTTTCGTTGAAAAGAACCAGAAACGCTTCAGGCCTGCGCCACGCGCCGCAGCAAACCCTGCGTCGTGCGCGGCCAGCCGACGCGGCCGAACCACGCACCGCCCGCGATGGCCGACGCGATGACGATGCCGTACACCACCAGCGCCACGCCCTGCGCCGCAAACACGCCGGTGAGCCCGCCGCCCCAGCGCAGCGCCAGCCATCCACCGGTGCCCGCCACGGCGAGCCGTGCGATGTTGCCGATCACCGGCCACAGCAGCCGGCCCGCGCCCTGCGAGGCGAAGTACAGCACCAAACCAACGCCGAAGAAACCGTACAGCGGCCCCACCACGCGCAGGTAGTGTGCGCCGGTCTCGAGCATCACGGGGTCGTGGCCGAACAGCATCAGCCACGGACGCGGGAACAGCGCGGCCGCCAGCCCGATGATCTCGGCCATGCCGAAGGCCAGCGCCGCGCCGGCCCAGGTGGCGCGCAGCGCACGCTCGCGCAGCCCCGCGCCCATGCAGGTGCCGACCATCGCGACCAGCGGCGCGCCCAGGCCGAACACCAGCGGCACCAGCAGATACTCGAGCCGCGACGCGGTGCCGTAGCCGGCCAGCGCGCCCGCGCCGAAGTGGCCGGTGAGCGCGGTGGCGATGCCGATCGACAGGTTGGTCGCGACGGTCGATACCGTGCCGATCAGGCCGATGCGCAGGATGTCGCGGAACAGCGGCCAGCGCATCTGGAACGCCGCCAGCGTGGGGCGCAGCAGGCTGCGCGGCGAGCGCAGGTACGCGATGAGCGCGAGCGAGCCGAGCAGGTAGTACAGCAGGAGCGCCAGCGCCCCACCCGCGATGCCCATGCCGCCCCACGGCCCGATGCCGAAGATCAGCAGCGGCGACGCCGGAATGAGGAACACCACGCCCACCACCGTCACGTTGGCCGGCACCGCCATGTTGCCGGTGCCGCGGATGATCGCCGACAGCGAGTTGAAGAGCCACACCAGCACCGCGCCCGCGAACACCCAGTTCGAATACGTGAGCGCAGCGTCGAGCGCTGCGCCGGATCCACCCATCACGCCGTAGAGCCAGCGACCGCCCAGCAGCAGCGCCAGCGTGAAGCACAGCCCGAAGCCGAGCGCGATGACCACCGCGTGCCACACCAGTGCATCGGCGTCGCCACGGCGGCGCGCGCCCAGCGCACGCGCGATCGACGAGGCGATGCCGCCGCCCATCGCGCCGCTGGAGGTCATTTGCATCAGCATGACGATGGGGAACACCAGCGCCATGCCGGCCAGTGCCTCGGTGCCGAGCTTGCCGACGAAGTAGGTCTCGATGAGCCCGACGGAGGCTTGCGCCAGCATCACGAGCACATTGGGCGCGGCCAGCCGCAGCAGCGTGGGGATGATGGGCGCCTCGAGCAGGCGGCGCGTGCGCGGGTCGAGGTCGCTGTTGGTTTGCGAGGTGGTCATGCGAGTCTGCGACGTTCAGGCGCGCGCGGCGGCGCTGGTGGTGGCCGCAGCGGGTGCGGCGGCAGTCTTGGCGGGACGGCGGATCGCCATGACGATCACCGCCGCGAACAGGCAGGCCGCGCCGGCCGTGTACAGCGCGGGCGTGTAGGTCAGCAGCAGCGTGCGCGCGAAGCCCGCGCCATAGGCCGCGGTGGCCGCGCCCAACTGGTGCGCCGCGAAGATCCAGCCGAACACCAGCCCGACCTTCGCGGGCCCGAACGCAGCGCCCGCGAGCTTGACGGTCGGCGGCACGGTGGCGATCCAGTCGAGGCCGTAGAACATCGCGAACAGGCCCAGGCCATAGATCGTGAATTCGGAGTGCGGCAGCCAGAACAGCGACAGCCCGCGCAGGCCGTAATACCAGAAGAGCAGCTTGCGGTTGTCGTAGCGATCGGAGAGCCAGCCCGACAGGATGGTGCCGACGAAGTCGAAGGCGCCCATCATCGCGAGCACCGAAGCGGCGGGCACGGCGCTCATGCCGTAGTCGCCGCACAGCGAGATGAAGTGCGTCTGCACCAGGCCGTTGGTGCTCAGGCCGCAGATGAAGAAGGTGCCGGCCAGGATCAGGAAGGTGCGGTTGGTGGCGACCTCGCGCAGCACGCGGAACGGCGTGGCGAAGTTCATCGTGAAGGCGGGTGCGGGCGCCGGCTGCGTGCCGGGCGCCTCACCGTAGGGTTGCAGGCCGATGTCCGACGGCCGGTTGCGCACCAGGCACAGCGCGAGCAGCGCAATCACCACGCTGCCGACGACGATCGGCACGATGGCCGAACGCCAGCCCCAGTGCTCGATCATCCAGGCCGCCAGCGGCAAAAAGGCGAGCTGGCCCGTGGCCGCGCTGGCCGTGAGCATGCCCACGACCAGGCCGCGCCGCGCGACGAACCAGCGGTTGGCCACCACGGCACCGAGCACCAGTGCCGTCATGCCGGTGCCCAGGCCGAGCATCAAACTCCACAGCACGAAGAGCTGCCACAGCTGCGAGGCCGTGGTGACCAGCGCCATGCCCAGCCCGACCAGCGTGAGGCCGGCGCACATCACCACGCGCAGGCCGTAGCGCTCCATCAGCACCGCGGCGAACGGGCCCATGAGACCGAACAGTGCAAAGCGCAGCGCGAGCGCCGACGAGATCTGCTCCGTGCTCCAGCCGAACTCCTCACCGAGCGGCTTCATCATCGCGCCCGGCAGGCCGAGCGCGGCCGACATGGTGAGCATGGTCAGGAAGGTGACGGCCGCGACGATCCAGCCGTAGTGGATGCCGCGGCGTTGCAGCCATGCGGAGACGTGGGTGGCGAACATGGAACCTCTGCTGTTGGAATTGAATGGAGGAGGAAGACGGCAACGCAAGCAACGCACTCGCGCACTCAGCCTCTGCGCGTGGTGAAAAAAATGTCGTGGGTCTCGGTATCGCTCGGAGTGGAAAGACGCTCAGTCTTCGATGGCGGGCGCGTCGTCGGCCCCCAGCAGGTCCATCGCCTCGTCGATCAGCTGATGCAATGCGAGCACACGCTCCACGCCCAGCAGCGCATTGATCTTCTGCTGCGCCGCCTTCCAGTGCTGCTGCGCTTCGCGGCGCTTGGCCTCGCCCGTTTCGGTGAGCTGCACCAGCAGACTGCGTGCATCCGCGCCTGCCCCCTGTGCGATGAAGCCCGCGGCGATCAGCGGCTGCAGGTTGCGGCTCAGGGTCGAAGCGGTCATCTTGAGTTCGCCCGCCAGGTCGACCGGGCGCGAAGGACCAAGCCGCGCCAGGTGCGACAGCAGCGAGTACTGCGTGGTCTTCAGGCCGCTGTGCGACACCTCGGCGTCGTAGTGCTGCGACAGGCGGCGCGAAAGCTGGCGCACCTTGAAGCTGGTGCAGCCGCGGGGTTGGGTCGGTGAGTCCATGGGTTATTATTGTATGTGCAACTATTGCATATGCAATCAAACTCCCTCACCAAAGCCCCCAGCAGGAACACAGGCATGACGCAGCAAGCTTCCACCGACACCCCCAACCTGCTCGACGCATGGATCGCCGAAGAACGGCAGATCGTCGAGCGCCTTGAGGCCGGTCCCGGACCCGGCCTCGCGCGCCCCGAGCAGATCGCTGGCAAGACCGGCCTGGAGGTCATGCAGGCGATGCTCAACGGCGAGATCCCTTTTGCCGCCATCGCCAAGACGCTGGACTTCACCATCGTGACCGTCAGCAAGGGCGTCGCCATCTTCCAGGGCACGCCGTTGGCGCAGCACCTGAACCCGCTGGGCACCATCCACGGCGGCTGGGTCGCCACCATGCTCGACTCTGCACTGGGCTGTTCGGTCCACACCATGATGCCGCCCGGTCGCGCCTACACCACCGCCGAGCTCAGCGTGAACTACGTCAAGGGCCTCACGCCGAAGGTGCAGCGCGTGCGCGCTGAGGGCAAGGTGATCCATTGCGGCAAGCAACTCGCCACCGCCGAAGCGCGGCTGGTCGGGGCGGACGGCACGCTGTATGCGCATGCGACGACGACGTGCCTGGTGTTCGAGGTGCCGGCGGGGCGCTGAGGCATTTCTGTTTCCAGTAGGCCCTCAAGCTGTAAGCCAAAGGAAGCCCCGCTCCTCCCCGTCAGTGATAATTGTTCGCATCAGCGACACGCTCCGTCGTCGCCGATGCCTTTCCCAGAACAACCTCACCGCACCTGGAGGATCCTCTTCATGACCGACCGTTCCGGCTCCCAGGGCCGCGTGGCGCACGCCCTCCTCGGCGTGTCCGCTGCCTGGCTCGCCCTTTCCGCGCTGCCCGCGCACGCCGCCACCGACGAGCTCACGCTCTACACGACGCGCGAGCCTGCGCTGATCCAGCCGCTCATCTCGGCGTTCAGCGCGCAGAGCAGCATCAAGGTGAACACGGTGTTCGTGAAGGACGGCCTGCTGGAGCGCGTGAAGGCCGAAGGTGCCCGCTCGCCGGCCGACGTGCTGATGACCGTGGACATCGGCAACCTCGTCGACCTCGTCGAAGGCGGCGTCACGCAGCCGGTGAAATCGGCCGCGCTCGAGTCGGCCATTCCGGCCAACCTGCGCGGTGCCGACGGCCAGTGGTTCGCGCTCTCGCTGCGCGCCCGCGTGCTGTACGCCGACAAGAACCAGCCACTGACCAGCTTCCGCTACGAAGACCTGGCCAACTCGAAGTACAAGGGCAAGGTCTGCATCCGCGCCGGCCAGCATCCCTACAACACGGCCCTGGTGGCCGCGATGATCGCGCACGACGGCGAGGTCAAGACCGAGCAGTGGCTGCGCGGCGTCAAGGGCAACCTGGCGCGCAAGGCCACCGGCGGCGACCGCGACGTGGCACGCGACATCCTCGGCGGCATCTGCGACATCGGCGTGGCCAACTCGTACTACGTCGGACAGATGAAGAGCGCCAAGGAAGGCACCGACGCGCGCAAGTGGGGCGACGCCATCAAGGTGATCCGCCCGACCTTCGCCAACGCGAAGAGCGGCGGCACGCACGTGAACATCAGCGGCGCCGCCGTGGCCAAGAATGCGCCGCAACGCGCCAACGCGGTCAAGCTGCTCGAGTTCCTGGTGTCGGAACCGGCGCAGGCGCTCTACGCCCAGACCAACTACGAGTACCCGGTGCGCAAGGGCGTGGCCCTCGACCCGATCATCGGCCAGTCCATCGGCGAGTTGAAGGTCGACCCGCTGCCGCTGACCGAGATTGCCAAGTACCGCAAGCAGGCCAGCGCCCTGGTGGACAAGGTCGGCTTCGACCAGTGACCTTGCATGGCCGAGCACGCCGTGCCGGCAACTGAATGCTGATTTCGCGGCGCCAGCCGCCGGGCCTGCGCGCCGCGGGCCCGGCGTGGCGCTGCGCGTCGTTCCTGATCGCGCTCGGCGTGCTCGCGCCGGTGCTCACGCTGGCGTGGCTCGCGTTCGGTTCGGGCGTCGGCCACTGGGGGCCGCTGTTCGCGCATGTGCTGCCGCAGGCGGCACTCAACACGGCGCTGCTGCTCGCGGGCGTCGGCACCCTCGTCCTCGTGATCGGCACCGGCTGCGCCTGGCTGGTCACGGCGCATGATTTCCCCGGGCGCGGCGTGCTGAACTGGGCGCTGCTGCTGCCGCTGGCGATGCCGACCTACATCGTCGCCTTCGCCTACCTCGACCTGCTGCACCCCATCGGCCCCGTGCAGGGCGCGATCCGCTGGATGCTGGGTTTCGACAGCCCGCGCCAGTTCCGGCTGCCCGACCTGCGCTCGATGCCGGGCGCGATCTTCGTGCTGGGTTTCGTGCTCTATCCGTATGTCTACATGACGGCGCGCGCGATGTTCATGACCCAGCCGGCGCACCTGATGGAAGCGGCGCGCACGCTGGGCGAGAACCGGCGTGGCGCGTTCTTCCGCGTGGCGTTGCCGCTCGCGCGGCCGGCGCTGGCCGTCGGCCTGAGCCTCGCGCTGCTCGAAACGCTCAACGACATCGGCGCTTCCGAATTCCTCGGCGTGAACACGCTCACGGTAGCGGTCTACACCACCTGGATCACGCGTTCCGACCTGGCCGGCGCCGCACAGATCGCCTGCGCGATGCTGTTCGTGGTGGTGGCGCTGGTCTGGCTCGAACGCAACGGACGCCAGCACCAGCGCTTCGGTTCCGCGCAGCGCATGCGCGCGGTGCAGCCCCGGCGCCTGCACGGCGGCGCAGCGTGGGCAGCGACCGCGACGGCGACGCTGCCGGTGCTGATCGGCTTTGTCGCGCCCGCGCTGTACCTGGTCTGGGAAAGCGGCAAGCGGCTGCGCCAGGGCGGCGGGATTTCGCAAGGCCTCGTGGCCAGCCTGGGCAACACGCTGGCGCTCGCGGCCGGCGTGACGGTGGTGGCCGTGACGGCCGGGCTGGTCGTGGCCTGGGCCTCGCGCAGCCAGGGCACGAGCCCCAACCGCGCACGCTGGCAGGCACGCGTGGCCACGATGGGCTACGCGGTGCCGGGCACCGTGCTCGCCATCGGCCTGCTGACGCCGGCGCTGGCCTTGGACGCGGCGCTGGCCGGCGCGATGGGCTGGCAAGGGCTGCCGCTGATGGGCGCGGGCGTCGTGCTGGTCGTGGCCTGCGCCATCCGTTTTCTTGCGATGCCCGTGGGTGGCATCGAGGCCGGGCTGGCGCGCATTCCGCCGGCCATCGAGCAGGCCTCGCGCCTGCTCGGCGAAACCACCGGTGGCACGCTGCGCCGGGTGCACCTTCCGCTGCTGCAGCCCGCCATCGCGGCGGGCGCGCTGCTGGTCTTCGTCGACGCCATGAAAGAACTGCCGGCCACGCTGCTGCTGCGCCCGGCCAACTTCGACACCCTCGCCACCTGGCTCTATGCCGAGGCCGCGCGCGGCACCTACGAGGAAGGCGCGATCGCCGCGCTGGCCATCGTGGTCGCCGGCCTGCTGCCGGTGGTGCTGCTGGCGCGCAACCAGCTCGGCACGACGCCGGCGGCGACGCCTCCCGACACGGACCCTGCATGAGCGCCGCGCCGAGCCGTCCCAAGCAAGCTCGCACCGAAGTGCGAAGCACGAAGGTTTTCCAATGAGTTCCCCGCTTCATCTCGACTCGCTCCAGCTCGCCTACGACACGCCGCGCGGCCCGCACACGGTGGTCGACGGCTTCTCGCTGGACCTGCCTGCGGGCGAGATCGCCTGCCTGTTCGGCCCCTCGGGCTGCGGCAAGACCACGGTGCTGCGCGCCATCGCCGGCTTCGAGCCCGTGCGCGACGGCACCATCCGCCTCGGCGACACGCTGCTGTCGTCGCCCCAGAAGCACCTGCCGCCCGAGCAGCGGCGCGTGGGCATGATGTTCCAGGAGTACGCGCTGTTCCCGCACCTGTCGGCCGCCAGGAACGTGGCCTTCGGCCTGCGCCGGCTGGGCCGCGCGGCGCAGCAGGCACGCGTGACCGAGATGCTCGCGCTGGTCGGCCTGGCCGAGGCCGGCGAGCGCTACCCGCACGAGCTGTCGGGCGGCCAGCAGCAGCGCATCGCGCTGGCCCGCGCGCTGGCGCCTTCGCCCGCCCTGCTGCTGCTGGACGAACCGTTTTCCAACCTCGACGGCGGCACGCGCGAGCGCCTGACGGCCGAGGTGCGCGGCATCCTGAAGAAGGCCGGGCAAACCGCCATCCTCGTCACGCACAACGAGGCCGAGGCGCACGCCATGGCCGACCGCATCGGCGTGATGCACAACGGGCGGATCACGCACTGGCTGGGGACCGTGGCGTCGCCAACGCCCTAGCACAAGGGGCGCGTCTGGCGAATGGGCTTTGCGGGAAAAGGTTGTTCAGGCCCGCAAGAATCGCGGCGACCCCGACCCCAACCTTCGAGAACGGAACGCCCCATGACCCAGGCCCTCACCCTCGTCAGCCACCTGCTGTGCCCCTACGTGCAACGCGCCGCGATCGCGCTGCACGAGAAGAACGTGCCCTTCGAGCGCGTCGTGATCGATCTCGCGAACAAGCCCCAGTGGTTTCTCGACATCTCGCCGCTGGGCAAGGTGCCGCTGCTGAAGGTGCAGCGCCCCGACGGCACCGAGGCCGTGCTGTTCGAGAGCAACGTGATCTGCGAATACCTCGAGGAGACGCAACCCGGCGCCCGCCTGCACCCCGAAGACCCGCTCGCACGTGCGCAGCATCGCGCATGGATGGAATTCGGCTCGGCCATCCTCGCCGACCTGTGGGGCTACGAAACCACGCAGGACGCCGCCGTGTTCGCACAGAAGCGCGAGGCACTGGCCGCCAGGTTCGCACGCGTCGAAGCCGCGCTCGGGAAAGGTCCGTACTTCGCAGGCGAGGCCTTCAGCCTCGTCGATGCGGTCTTCGCGCCGGTGTTCCGTTACTTCGAGGTGTTCGACGCCATCAGCGATTCGCACCTGTTCGACGCGCTGCCCAAGGTGAATGCCTGGCGCCATGCGCTGGCGGCGCGCCCCAGCGTGCGCGCGGCGGTGGTGCCCGAATATCCGCAGCACCTGATGGATTTTTTGAGGAAGCACCAGGCACACCTGCTGACGCTGGCGGCTTGATCGCCAGGAGCAGAGGGCGACAATAGCGCCCTCCCCCTAACGACACGACCCACGAGATGCGACTTCTCCACACCATGCTGCGCGTTGGCAATCTCCAGCGCTCCATCGACTTCTACACGCAGGTGCTCGGCATGACGCTGCTGCGCACGTCGGAAAACCCCGAGTACAAGTACAGCCTCGCCTTCGTCGGCTACGGCAACGGCAACCCCGACCAGGCCGAGATCGAGCTCACCTACAACTGGGGCACCGAGCGCTACGAACTGGGCACCGCCTACGGCCACATCGCGCTCGGCGTGCCCGACGCTTATGCAGCCTGCGACAAGATCAAGGCCTCGGGCGGCAACGTGACGCGCGAGGCCGGTCCTGTCAAGGGCGGCACGACGGTGATCGCCTTCGTGACGGACCCCGACGGCTACAAGATTGAATTGATCCAGCGCAACGAGAACGCCGCGGGCGGCGGCCTGCGCTGAGCCGTTTCGGGCCGCACGCAACGCCATGGCAAGCCCGAAGAAAAAGCAAGCGCCGCTGACACGCTACGTCGCCCTGCTGCGCGGCGTGAACGTCAACGGCATCACGATCAAGAGCGCCGACCTGAAGGCGCTGTTCGCCGACGAACTCGGCTTCGGCGCCGTGCGCACCGTGCTCGCCAGCGGCAACGTGCTGTTCGACACCGACACGCCCGACGCCGCCGCGCTGCGCACGCGCATCGAGCAGGCACTGCGCCGGTGCTTCGGCTACGAGGCGTGGATCGTGCTGCTCACGCAGAAGCAGGTGGCCGACATGGCTGCAAGCTACCCCTTCGAGCGGATCGATGACGAGCGCCATCCATACATCGTGTTCGGCTCCGACGCAGCGATGCTCGACGAGATCATCGAGAAGGCCGGCACGGTCGATGCGAAGGTCGAACAGCTGGTGCGCGGCGATGGCGCGCTGTACTGGCAATGCCCGCGCGGCGAAAGCCTGGAGACGCCGGTGGCGAAGCTGCTTGCGAAGACCCGCTACAAGTCGAGCACCACCACGCGCAACCTGCGCACGGTGGAAAAGCTCGTCACCGACTGATCGACAAGTCGATCGGTCAGCAGCCCAGCCGGTCGGCCAGCGCGACGATGTCGCGCACATGCAGGCTGTTGTCCGGCTGCGGCGACACATCCTTCGGCTGCCTGCGGCCGAACTCATGGGGCCGCTCGATGTACGCCGTCTTCAGGCCGCACACGCGCGCGGCCNNTCGTGGTGCGCCGCGGCGAGCATGACCTGGCCCGGCGTGGCGTCGAACACGCCCGCCACGCCGAGGTAGGTGCGCGGATCGGGCTTGTAGGCCTTGAACACTTCGGCCGACAGCACGCAGTCCCAGGGCAGGCCGGCGCGCTTGGCCATCTCGGTGAGCAGGCCGATGTTGCCGTTGGACAGCGTGCAGATCGTGAACTTCTTCTTGAGCCGCGTGAGCCCTTCGACCGCATCGGACCAGGCCGGCAGCCGGTGCCACGCACGGCTCAGGTCGCGCTTGGCGGCGCTGTCGAGGTGGTCGGCCAGGCTGAAGTCGTGCAGCACCTGCTCGAGCATGCTCAGGTGCAGCTCGTCGAGCAGCGTGAAGCCGCCCTCGCCGGCCGCGATGCGTTCCATCACGGCCTTCATGGCGGGCTGGTAGCCGGCGCGCCATGCGAGCGCAAAGGCCGCACCGTCCACACCGGGCAGCACGCGCTCGACCTCGGCCGCGATGCCGCTGTGCCAGTCGACCACCGTGCCAAACACGTCGAACGCGATGACCTTGAGGTCACTCGCGTCGAAATCGGGCTGCATGCTCAGCGCGGCAGCTGGCTCGCGGCGCGTGCCAGTTGCTCGATGCGGGTCCAGTCGCCGTCGCGGATGGCGTCGGTCGGCACGATCCACGAACCGCCCACGCAGGCCACGTTCGACAGCGCGAGGAACTCGGCCGCGTTGCCTGCATGGATACCGCCCGTGGGGCAGAAGGTGACGTCGCCGAACGGCCCTTGCCAGGCCTTGAGCATCGGCAGGCCGCCGGCCTGCAGCGCGGGGAAGAACTTGAGCTGGGTGTAGCCGTCTTCCTGCGCCGTCATGATCTCGCTGCCGGTGGCCACGCCGGGCAGCAGCGGCAGGCCGAGGTCGTGGCAGGCCTTGCCGACCGAGCGCGTGTAGCCCGGGCTAACGCCGAACCTGGCACCGGCCAGCGCCGAGGCCTGCGCATCGGCCGCGCTGCGGATGGTGCCGGCGCCGACGACGGCTTCGGGCACTTCCTTGGCGATGGCCTCGATGCATTGCAGTGCCTGCGGCGTGCGCAGCGTGACTTCGAGCATGCGGATGCCGCCGGCCACCAGCGCGCGCGCCAGCGGCACGGCGTGCTTGACGTCGGTCAGCACGATGACCGGAATGACCGGCGCGTCGCGCATCACGTCGAGGGAAGTTAGTTTGTCGTTCATAGCCATGAGCAGGCTCCTTCTTCAGCAGTGAGTGCATTGCGGCGCATGCCGGCGAACAGTTCGCGGCCGAGGCCGCGTCCGTCGGCGAAGCGCTGCGCTTCGGGTTGCACGGCGATCTCGCGTGCGGCCCATTCATCGTCGGGCAGCAACACGGCAAGCGTACCTGCTACGGCGTCCAGGCGGATCAGGTCGCCGTCGCGCACCTTGGCGAGCGGGCCGCCAGCGGCCGCTTCGGGCGACACGTGGATGGCCGCCGGGATCTTGCCCGAGGCGCCGCTCATGCGGCCGTCGGTGACCAGCGCCACGCGGAAGCCCTTGCCCTGCAGCACCGACAGCGGCGGCGTGAGCTTGTGCAGCTCGGGCATGCCGTTGGCCTGCGGGCCCTGCCAGCGCACCACGCAGACCACGTCGCGCTCCAGTTCGCCGGCCGTGAAGGCCTTGTGCAGCGCGGCCTGCGAGTCGAACACGCGCGCCGGGGCTTCGATGACATGGCGGTCGTCGGGCACCGACGACACCTTGATCACGCTGCGCCCCAGGTTGCCGCCGAGCAGCTTGAGGCCGCCGGTGGCGCTGAAGGGGCTGGCCACCGGGCGCGTGACGGCTTCTTTCTGCAGCGGCGCGGCCGGCGTCCACTGCAGTGTGTTCTGGCCGGCCAGCGACGGGATGTTCGCGAACTCGCGAATGCCACCGGCGCGCACCGTGAGCACGTCGGCGTGCATGAGGCCGGCCTCGACCAGCTCGCCGATCACGAAGCCCGGGCCGCCGCAGGCCTGGAACTCGTTCACGTCGGCGCTGCCGTTGGGGTACACACGCGTGAGCAGCGGCACCACGTCGGACAGCTGGGAGAAGTCGTCCCAGTCGATGAGGATGCCCGCGGCGCGCGCCACGGCCACCCAGTGGATCAGGTGGTTGGTGGAGCCGCCCGTGGCCAGCAGCGCGACCATGGCGTTGACGATGCAGCGCTCATCCACCATCTCGCCGATCGGCGGGCAGTTGAAAGGTGTGTCGCTCGCCTTGCCGAGCACGGAGCGCACGGCTTCGCGCGTGAGCGTCTCGCGCATGGCGTCCCCGGGCTGGATGAAGGCCGTGCCGGGCACATGCAGGCCCATGGCTTCGAGCAGCATCTGGTTGCTGTTGGCGGTGCCATAGAAGGTGCAGGTGCCGACCGTGTGGTACGCGGCCATTTCGGCATCGAGCAGGCCCTGGCGGCCCACGAGGCCCTGCGCCGCCTGCTCGCGCACCTTCGACTTGGCGTTGTTCGACAGGCCGGAGGGCATCGGCCCCGCGGGCACGAAGACGGTGGGCAGGTGGCCGAAGTGCAGCGCGCCGATGAGCAGACCCGGCACGATCTTGTCGCACACGCCGAGCATGAGCGCGCCGTCGAACATGTCGTGCGTGAGCGCCACGGCGGTGCTCATGGCGATGAGGTCGCGGCTGAACAGGCTCAGCTCCATGCCGGGGGTGCCCTGCGTCACGCCGTCGCACATGGCAGGCACACCGCCGGCCACCTGCGCGGTCGCCCCGTGGCGACGGGCCTCGTGCTTGATGATGTCCGGGTAGCCCTGGTACGGCGCGTGGGCCGAGAGCATGTCGTTGTAGGCGGTGACGATGCCGATGTTGGGCGCGCGCTCGGCCACCACCTTGAACTTGTCGTTGGCCGGGATGCCCGCCACAGCATGCGCCACGTTGGCGCAGCCCATGCGGTCGGAGCCGCGGTCACGGTGCCTGTAGGCGTCGATCTGCTCGAGGTACGCGGTGCGGGTGGGGGCACTGCGTTCGCGGATGCGTCGGGTGACGGCTTGGACGGTATCGTGGAGTGGCATGCTGGGGCTGTGAATGCGCCGGCTGGCTGGGGCCTTCATGGTAAACCCCGCACCCGGCACGAAAGTGACGAAGGCGGCGCGAAGCCGCCTTCACCCGAGGGGAAAGGCCTGCTTACTTGCCGCGCACTTGCGCGACGGCGCCGTTGACCGCGTCCCAGGTCTCCTGCCCCACGGCCTTGGCGATGCCGCTGTTGACGCTCGCGAGCTTCTCGCGCATGCGGTTGGCCTCGGTGGCGGGCAGTTCGTTCACCTGCATGCCCTTGGTGCGCAGTTCGGCCAGGGCCTTGGTGGCTTCTTCTCGGGTGTCCTTGCGCTCGAACTCGCGGCTCTTCACGGCGGCGTCCTGCAGCACCTTCTTCTCGGCCGGGCTCAGCGTGTCCCACCACTTCTTGCTGACCGTGACGATCCAGGGGCTGTAGACGTGGTTGGTCACCGTCAGGTACTTCTGCACTTCGTAGAACTTGCTCGACACCACGGTGTTGAACGGATTCTCCTGGCCGTCCACGGCGCGCGTTTCGAGGGCGGTGAACAGCTCGGAGAACGGCAGCGGCACGGCGTTGGCGCCCAGCGCCTTGAAGCTGTCGAGGAACACGTTGTTCTGCATCACGCGCAGCTTGATGTCGCCCATGTCTTCGAGCTTGTTGACGGGGCGCTTGCTGTTGGTGAGGTTGCGAAAACCGTTTTCCCAGTAGACCAGGCCGACCATGCCCTTGGGTTCCAGCTTCGCCTTGACCTTCTCGCCCACGGGACCGTCGAGCACGACGTCGGCTTCCTTCACGTTGCTGAAGAGGAAGGGCGTGTCCCACACGGCCATCTCGGGAACGATGCCCACGAGGGTGGCCGTGGAACCGACCATCATTTCCTGCGCGCCGCCGATCAGCGCCTGCTGCATCTGCGTGTCGGAACCGAGTGCCGCGTTGCCGATGCCGCGGACCTTCATCTTGCCGCCCGAAGCCTTCTCGACTTCCTGGGCGAACAGGCGGACCGCGCGGCCCTGGTTGGAGTTGTCGACCAGGCCATAGCCGAAGCGCACGATGCGCGGCTTGAAATCCTGCGCCTGGACGGCGCCGGCGGTGGCGAGTGCGGCCACGAGGCCGGCGAGAGCGAAACGGATGCGCATGGAAGTCTCCTGAGTATCGAAAGGGTGACGAGAAGAAAAAAGTGGAAGTCGCGTCAGTGCATCCACGCCAGCGGCGCGGTCACGAGCGAGGGGAACAGCACGAAGAGCACGGCCAGCAGCACATACATGAGCAGGAACGGCGTGGTGCCCTTGATCACGGTTTCCATGCGCAGCCGGCCGACACCGGCCACCACGTTCTGCACGGTGCCCACGGGCGGCGTGATCAGCCCGATGCAGCCCACGTAGATGAACATGAAGCCGAAGTACACCGGGTCGATGCCGGCCTTCATGGCCAGCGGCGCGCACACGGGGCCGAAGATCAGGATGGTGGGCGTCAGGTCCATCGCCGTGCCGACCACCAGCAGGAACACCATCATCAACGCCATGAAGAGGATGGGGTCGCCCATCACGCCCGAGAAGCTGTCGGCCAGCAGGTTGGGCAGGTCGGCCAGCGTGATCATGTAGGCGGTCACGGTTGCGGCGCCGCACAGGAACATCACCACGGCGGTGGTCTTGCCTGCGGCCAGGAAGACCTCGTACAGGCCGGCCCAGGTCAGCTCGCGGTACACGAACATCGAGACGATCAGCGCATACACCGCAGCCACCACGGCGGCTTCGGTGGGCGTGAAGATGCCGCCCTTGAGGCCGCCCAGGATGATGACCGGCATCATCATGGCCCAGAAGCTGTGCAGCAGCGCCTTCATGCGCGCGCCCCATGCCACGCGCGCCATGGCGGGCAGCTTGTGCTTGCGGGCGATCCACCACCAGGCGCTGATCAGGAACGCGCCCATCATCAGGCCGGGGAACACGCCGGCCAGGAACAGCTTGCTGATCGACGTGTTGGTGGTCACGCCGTAGATCACGAAGGGCATCGACGGCGGAATGATCGGCGCGATGATGCCGCCCGACGCGAGCAGGCCCGCGCTGTAGCCCGGCGGGTACTTCTGCTCGCGCATCATGGGCAGCAGGATGGTGGCAAGGGCGGCGGTGTCGGCAATGGCCGAGCCGCTCATCGACGCCAGCAGCACGGCGGCGCCGATGGCCACGAAGCCCAAACCGCCGGGAATGTGCCCGACGAAGGCACGGGCCAGGTCGATGATGCGGCGCGACAGGCCGCCCGCATTCATCAGCTCGCCGGCCAGGATGAAGAAGGGCACGGCCAGCAGCGGGAAGTTGTCGAAGCCGGCCTGCAGGTTCTGCGCGAGCAGCTGCGCATCGAAGAAGTCCAGGTGCCACATGAGCGCGACACCGGTCAGCACCAGCGCATGGGCGATCGGCATGCCGATCACCATGCCGCCGATGAGCACGATCAGGAAGAGAGCGGTGACGATCATGGCGCCGTCCTCATTCGATCTCGCCCGCGCCGCCCGAGCTGGCCAGCGGCTCGCCGCGCACGAGGTCGAACACCAGCGCCACCAGCAAGCCGACGGCCAGCACCAGCGTGGCGGCCGCGCCGAGCGCCAGCGGATAGCCCAGCACCGTGCTGAAGCTCTCCATGCCGGCGACCACCTGCGCCCACGCGCCCTTCAGCAGCAGCACCATGCACCCGGCCACCAGCAATTGGCTCAACCAGAACAGGCCCTTGCGCGGGCGGCCCTTCAGGCGCGACGTCAGCATGTCGAAGCCCAGGTGCTTGCCCTCGAAGGCCGCGACGATGGTGCCCACGGCCACCAGCCAGACGAACAGCAGGCGCGAGATTTCCTCGTACGACACGATGCTGGTGGCGAACACGTAGCGCAGCACGACGTTCACGAAGACCGCGACGACCATGCCGGCGAGCGCCACGACCATGAAGAGTTCGGCCAGGCGCTGGAGCGCCGGCTTGCGCCGCACCGGCTGCGTGGAGTGAGATGGGGGAGATTGGCTCATGCGATGTCTCCGGGCGGCGTGTCGCGCCCTGCGGTTGAAGAAGAAGCAGGCGCCGCAACCCACGCGACCACGGCGGCCACCAGGTCCGCCATGGGCTGCGTCGCGTCCAGCACCAGCACGCCCGGCTCGCCCACGGGCGACTCGAGCGTGGCGAACTGGTTCGAGACCAGCGTTGGCGAGAAGAAATGGCCGGGGCGCGCCTGCACGCGCGCCAGCGCGGCGTCGTAGTCCAGCGACAGGAACACGAAACCCAGGCGCGGCATCGCCTGGCGCAGCCGGTCGCGGTAGCGCTTGCGCAGCGCCGAGCAGGTCAGCACCCGGCCGGCGCCTTCGGGCGCAGATGCCAGCAGGCCGGCCAGCCGGTCCAGCCAGCCGGCACGATCGGCGTCGGTGAGCGGCGTGCCCGCGCGCATCTTGGCAACGCTTTCGGGTGCGTGGTATGCGTCGCCCTCGTGCAGCGTCCAGCCCAGCGCCTGGGCACAGGCGGCCCCGACGCTCGACTTGCCGCAGCCGGACACGCCCATGACCACGAGAGCCTGGGGTTGAAATTGTGAGATAGCGCTGTCCATAGGAGATCAAAAAAAGGCCCAGCAAGGGCTCGGGCCATAACATTTCATGATTTTCTTCGATTGTCTTCCAGAGGGAAGCGGCCGCGCTGCACCCGATGCCGGAACATGAACTACTTGTTAACCCTTTGAAGGATAGCGCTATCCTATAGAACAATGAGCCTTCTCTTTCTACGGATTAACCCTTGACCGACGTGCCCCGCCGCACCCGCCGCTCCAGTGGCCGCATCACCCTCGACGACGTGGCGCGCGCCGCGGCGGTCAGCCCGATCACCGTCTCGCGTGCGCTGCGCGGCGAGCGCGGCGTCGATCCGGCGCTGACCCTGCGCGTGCGCGAGGCGGCCGAGCGCCTGGGCTACGTGCCCGACCCCGCCGCCCGCGCCCTGGCCTCCCAGCGCAGCAGCCAGGTGCTGGTGCTGGTGCCGATGCTGTCCAACACCTTGTTCGTCGACCTGCTGGAAGCGGTGCACCGCACGCTCTTTCCCGTCGGCTACCAGCCCTTCATCGGCGTGACGCATTACGACAGCGCCGAAGAGGAACTGCTGCTGCGCACCTACCTGCCCCACCGGCCCGCGGGCCTGCTGGTGACCGGCTTCGACCGCAGCGAGACGGCACGCCAGCTCATCGCGCACAGCGGCGTGCCCTGCGTGCACCTGATGGAAACCAGCACCGCGCCGGGCGTGGCCTGCGTGGGCTTCTCGCAAGTGGACGCGGGTGCCGACGTCACGCGCCATCTGCTGGAGCGCGGGCATCGCCGCATCGCCTTCTGCGGCGCGCAGCTCGATCCGCGCGTGCTGCAGCGCGCCGAGGGCTACCGCCGCTGCCTGCGCGAGGCCGGCCTCTACGACGCGCGGCTGGAAATGCTCAGCCCCGAGCGCTCGTCCATCGCGCTGGGCGCACGCCTGTTCGAGGAGATGCTGCAGCGCATGCCGGACATCGATGCCATCTTCTTCTGCAACGACGACATCGCGCAGGGCGGGCTGCTGGCGGCCAACCGCCTGCAGGTGCCGGTGCCCGGGCGCATCGCCATCGCCGGCTTCAACGATCTGGCCGGCAGCGACCAGATGGTGCCGCCGCTGACCACCATGCGCACGCCGCGCAGCGAGGTCGGCCAGGCCGGCGCCGAGATGCTGCTGGGCCTGATGCGCGGCACGCTGGCGCAGCCCGGCTGCATCGAGCTGGACTACGAACTGGTCGTGCGCGGCAGCACCTGAGGCGAACACCAAAGCTGCGCCCATGAAAAAGCCCGGCAGGCCGGGCTTCGCGGGGGATGCGGCCGCAGGTCAGTCGACCAGTTTCACCTCGACACGGCGCGCCTCGGCGTCGTTGCCCGTCCCGGCGGTGACGGCGGGCTTCTGCAGATCGATCTTCTCGGCCGGCACACCCAGGCCTGCCAACACCTCGCGCACCATCTGGGCGCGCTTCTTGGCGAGTTCCTCGTTGATGGCCGCGTCGCCCGTGGCATCGTGAAAGCCCGAGACCACCGCCTTGCGGCCGCCCTCGACGCCCTTGATGACCACGGCCAGCGCCTCGGCGGCGCCCGGCGCGAGGTCGGCGCTGCCGGTCGCGAAGTAGAAGTTCACCACGTCGCCGGCCACGCGGATGCTGGCGCCGTCGGGGATCACCACGGTGACGGTCTCGGTGACTTCGGTCACCGCGACCGCGCCGCCCGGGGCCGGTGCGGCTGCCGAGGCCACGACAGCGGGCTTGGCCTGCACAGCCGCAGCGCCCAGGCCCTTGTGCCAGAACGCAATGCCGATCACGAACATGATCACCAGCGCGATCAATGCCACCAGGAAGCCGAGGGCGAAATTCTGCTGGCTGTCGTCGTTGTTCATGGAAGCGCGATCTCCGTAGGAAAGGGGTCGGTAAATAATGGTGCGGTGAACCATGATCACGAAATTGTAGGCGCCGCTTCCCACACCCCCGTGTCAGCCGGCGCGCCGGACCCCGGTCCGCCGGGGCTCGACCCGATGCCCCGTCCGCTGCGCGACCCGCAGCCGATGCTGGAACGAGCGATCGCCGACTGGGGCGGCCGCGACGACCTCTGGCTGTTCGGCTACGGCTCGCTGATCTGGCGGCCCGAGTTCGGTTTTGCGGAACGGCGCGCGGCCTCGGTGCACGGCTGGCACCGCGCGCTCAAGATGTGGAGCCGGGTCAACCGCGGCAGCGTGCAGACGCCGGGCCTGGTGTTCGGCCTGCTCTCGGGCGGCAGTTGCCGGGGCGTGGTGTTCCGCGTGCCGAAGGACGAAGGGCTGGAGACGCTGAAGCGCCTCTGGCTGCGCGAGATGCCGACGGGCGTGTACGACCCCAAGTGGCTGCAATGCGGCACGGCCGAAGGGCCGGTGCGCGCGCTGGCCTTCACGCTCTCGCGGCGCAGCCCCAACTTCACGGGCGAACTCAGCGACGAGCGCTACCGCCACATCTTCGCGAATGCGGTGGGTCGCTACGGCAGCTCGCTCGACTACGCACGTCAGACTTTTCTGGAGCTGCAGCGCCACGCGATCCACGACGCGGCGCTGGCCCGCCTGGTGGCGCTGACGGCCGCCGAAGCGCCGGCCGATGCCCCTTTCGAGGCACCGGCTGATTGCAGTGCGCCGCCCGCTCCGGTATACGTTCCGGGGTCTTCCGACAATTCACCCCCCTCATCTTCTGTCCCCTTCGACAAGGAAAAACCATGAACCATCGCCGTCTTCTCGCCACCGGCACCGCCCTCCTCGCCACCGCCGTGCTCGCCGCCTGCGGCAGCATGGGCGGCAAGCCGAGCACCACGGTCGAGCTGACCCCCACCGCCGCCGTCACGCCCAACCCCGCGCGCGGCTCGGTGACGCTCACCGCCCTCGACCACGGCGTGCGCGTGTCCGGCGAAGTGCGCGGCCTGGCACCGGGCAGCGAGCACGGTTTCCACATCCATGAAAAGGGCGACTGCGGCGACAACGGCAACGCCTCGGGCGGCCACTTCAACCCGGCCGGCGGCACGCACGGCAAGTTCTCCGCCCCCGGCAGCCATGCCGGCGAGCTGCCCAGCCTCGTGGCCGACGCCCGCGGCGTGGCGCGATTCAGTGTCGACAACCACGCGATCTCGTTGACCGACGGCGCCGCCAACAACGTGCGCGGCCGCGCGCTGGTGGTGCACCGCGACCGTGACGACTTCACGACGCAACCCGCCGGCAACTCCGGCCCGCGCGTGCTCTGCGCGGTGATTCCCAAGGGCTGAGAGCAAAAGGTGTGACGGGTCAGGCGCCTGCGCGCGCCTGCCAGCGCGCCTCGGCCCGCGCCAGGGCCTCGGGCGTGTCGATGTCGGTCACCACGCCGGCATCGTCCACCGCCAGATCGACGACTGAATCGATCGCACGCATCGCCCGCAGCACGGGCGACGCGCCCATGTTCCCTTCCAGCGCCGCCAGCTGCGCCCCGCAGCCCGCCGCAAAGCCCACCGGATGGCCGCGTTCGCCTCGATACTGTGGCTGCACGGCGTTCACGCGCCCGCCGAGCGCCGCGGCCACCGCGCGCAACGTGGCAGGCAGCACCAACGGCAGGTCGCCCGGCAGGATCAGCCAGCCCGCCGCGTCGGGCGTGGCGCGCACGGCGGCCGCAATCGAGTCGCCCATGCCGGGGTGACCCGCGTCTTCCAGGTGCCACGGCAGGCCGCTGGCGCGCACGGCATCGAGCGTGCGCTGGAGCACCGGCCGGCCCGCGAGCAGCGCCTGCAGCTTCGAGCCCGTGCCGCCGGCCGCGATGAAGCGCTCGCCGCGGCCCGAGGCCAGCACGATCACGGTCGGGGTGTTCGCCTCTGTTGTCGTCATGGGCGAAGTATGTGCGCAACAATCCCGCCATGACTTCTCCGCTTTCCAAAGACGCGCTGGCCGCGCTGCGCAAGAGCTACGAGCGCGCCGAGCTCGACGAGACCCGCAGTGCCGCCGACCCGCTGCAGCAGTTCGAGCGCTGGCTCACCGAGGCCATCGGCGCGCAGATTCCCGAGCCCAACGCGATGACGCTGTGCACCGTGGGCAGCGACTTGCGGCCGTCCAGCCGCATCGTGCTGATCAAGGGTTACGACGCGCGCGGCATCGTCTGGTACACCAACTACGACAGCCGCAAGGGCCGCGAGCTGTCGGGCAATCCGTATGCCTCGCTGCAGTTCCACTGGGTCGAGCTGGAGCGCGTGGTGCGCATCGAGGGCCGCGTCGAGCGCGTCAGCGCCGAGGAGAGCGATGCCTACTACGCCAGTCGCCCGCTCGATTCACGCATCGGCGCCTGGGCCAGCCCGCAGAGCGAGGTGATCAGCGGACGCGACGTGCTGGTGAAGAACGCCGCCGTGTACGCCGCCAAACACCTGCTGTCGCCGCCGCGTCCGCCGCACTGGGGCGGCTTCCGGCTGGTGCCCGACCGCTGGGAGTTCTGGCAGGGGCGCAAGAGCCGGCTGCATGATCGGCTGCGCTACAGGCTCGAAGACGCCGACTGGGTGCGCGAACGCCTGGCTCCCTGAACCTGGCTCAGGCCTCGCAACCAGCAACCTTGAATTCGACGCGCCGGTCCAGCGCGTCGCTCGCATCGTCGGCGCCCGTGCCGACGATGTTCTCGCGAAAGCCCATGCCGGCCTCGCGCAGTTTCTTCGACAGCGGAGGCGCCTCGCTCACCAGCCGCGCCTTGACGCTGGTCGCGCGCTGCAGCGACAGCCGCTCGTTGACCGCCTCCGAACCCGTGCGGCTCGTGTGGCCCGTGACCACCACGCAGGCATCGATCTGCGCCGCCTGCCGCGCGATCTGGCGCAGCCACATCGGGTAGGCCGCGCTGATCTTCGGGTCGGCCAGGAAGTCGGTCGAGCCCGGCTTGAACAGGAACTTGACGCTCAGGTTGTTGCTCTCGAGCCCCAGCCGCGCCAGCGTGCCGAAGGTGCGCTCGGCGTCGGCCGTGCGGCCCAGCTGCGACTGCGTGAGGTACAGCCCGCTGTAGATGCGCAGCTGCTGGCCGTCGGCGCGCTTCGAGGCGGCCTCGTAGCGGCTCAGGGCCTCGCTCATGCGGCCGGCCTCGTAGGCGGCGGTGGCCTCCTGCAGCACCGTGGCGGTCGGCAGGCGCTCCAGGTAGAGGGCGTCGGCGGCCTGCCCCGCCGGCGTCTCGGCGGTGCGTATGTAGCCCTCCACGCCGCGGTCCTTGCCGTTCACCGGGCTGTCGCGGAAGAAGGCGGTGGGCCGCGTGTCGAGCGAGGCGTCGCTGATGCGCGCGACCGACTGCGCGATCACCATGCCGCTCTTGATCTCGGTCATGGCAAGGTTCAGCCGGTACGGCGCGTCCGAGGCGTCCTTGTCGCGCACCAGCGTGCCGTTGAGCACGTACTGCGCATTGCCGATCTCGCTGGCATTGAACGGCGTCACGGTGAACTGCCTGAACTGCGCCTGCATGCGCTGCACGATGCGCTGCTCGGCCACGCGCGTCACCTCGGTCTGCTGGCCGCTGGCGCCTTCGAGCAGCGGGTCGATCACGATGCGACGCTGCGACAAGGTCGACTCCACCTTGGCCAGGAAGGCCGGCAATTTCTGGGTCTGCACCATGAGGTCGTCGACCGCCTGGGTCACCGCCTGGTCGAAGGGCATGGCACTGCTGGGCGCGGGGCGGTGCGCGCAGGCTGCGGCCAGCAGCGCGGCGGCGCACAGCGCCAGCACGCGCCACAGAGTGCGGGGCGCGGCGGTGTTCATG
This sequence comes from Variovorax sp. Root473, assembly GCF_001426505.1. Lineage (GTDB taxonomy): Bacteria > Pseudomonadota > Gammaproteobacteria > Burkholderiales > Burkholderiaceae_C > Variovorax. The sequence continues at coordinate 439,210 of NZ_LMEV01000017.1, read as the reverse complement.
GTGGTCGTGGTCATCAGCACTGGCTCCTCAAAATGGTCATGTCCTGGTCCGACAGCGGCTCGCCGACGGCGGCGCGCATGTTGATCTCGCTGCAGCGTTTCGAAGGCGCCGGGCGCCGCTCGACGGGGTCGCGATGAGCCTCGGGCGCCGGCGCTGCGGTGGCGGTGATCTGCGGGCGCGGCTTCGGTGCCGGCCGCACGACGGCGGGCCTGGGCTCCGCTTCCCTGGCCGGCGGTGCCTCCGCCGGCACGGGAACGGCCAGGCAGGGCGTGCGGCACGGCTTGGCCTCGCCCGCCGCATCGGCGCGCACGCCGTACAGCGCGATCACCGTCGCGACCACCGCCGTCACTGCAAGGGCAAGGGGCGAAACACGCGCCAAGTAGATCGTCATCAGCCGGCAAATGTAGGGGCGCGAACGCCGCGCGCCAGCCCACCAAACGGCCACCCCTGCCAAACGGCATAGGGCTACCGCTGTCGCCCCGCCGGGCAAAAGTTCGCGAAAAGCGCGGCATCCAGCGCGCCATCAAGCTGGCGCGATTCAGTCGCGGGACACCGCAGAACCGGCTTTGCCGGGCTGCAGGTGTCGCCCCCGGTAGGGGGTTGGAGAAGCGACACGAGGTGCGCGAAGCCTGGGGGCGAGCCTATCTAGGGCAACCACTGCACCCAGACCATCACCAGCGTGAGCGTGCCCAGCGCCAGCACGGTCGACACCGCCACGCTGGCCGTGACCAGGTCTTCGGCGCTGCGGTAGCGCTGCGAGAACAGGAACACGTTGGCACCGATGGGCAGCGCCGCCGCCACCACCATCACGGTGAGCGGGATGCCGCGCACGCCCAGCAGCCAGCCGATGAGCGCCACCAGCAGCGGGTGCACGAGGTTCTTGACCAGCGCCTGCACCAGCGCGCCGCGCCAGTGGCGTCCGATGGGCGTGAGCGCGAGCGTGATGCCCACCATCACCAGCGCGACCGGCCCGAAGGCCTGGCCGAGCAGCTGGATCGGCTTGTCGATCACCTCGGGCATCACGAGCCCCGTCTGCGCGAACAGCAGGCCCGCGATGATCGGCAGCGGCACCGGATGGATGATGGCGTTGCGCAGCGCGCGCCCCACGGTGCGCGCCATGGAGCGCCGGTCGGCGCCGCTCACCGCCGCATGCTCGCGCGCCACGGCCAGCTCGAGCACCACGGTGGCGCTGGTCATGAGCACGAGCGAATGCAGCGAGATCAGCGTGAGCAGCACCACCATGCCGGGCTCGCCGTAGGCCAGGCCGATCAGCGCGATGCCGATCATCACGGTGTTGCTGTAGGTGTTGGCCAGCGCAAGCACCGCGCCCGTGCGGTTGAAGCCGCGCCACGCCAGCGTGCCCGCGAACAGCAGGCCCGAGGCAATGAAGTACGCGGCCACGGGCTTGAGGCTCAGCGCCTGCACGTGCACCGTGCTCATGGCACGGAACAGCAGCGCGGGCGCGAGCAGCAGGAAGATGAGGTTCGACAGGTCTTTCACCGCATTGCCACCGATCCATCGGCGCCGCCCGGCGAGGTAGCCGGCAGCGATGAGCAGGACGACGGGAAAGAGCGAAGAGATGACGAAGGAATTCACCGGGCGAGGATAGCCGAGCGATTTCTGCCGTTGCCTTGCGCCCTCCCCCAGCGGGGGAGAGAGAAACACCGCGATCAGAACGTGACGCGCAAGCCCACCTTCAGCGAGCGCCCCGGCAGCGGCGCCTTCGGGAACACCGTCGTCGTCAGGATCGACGTCGGCGTGTAGGCCAGCTTGTTCCCGATGTTGTCCATGCGCGCGTACCAGGTGAGGTTGGCGCGCTGCACCTTCATGCGGTAGCTGATGGACGCATTCCACAGCGTGTACGCGTCCGTCTCGCGCGCGCCCACGTCGGGCACCCGGCGCTGCGCGGCGTTGTAGTCGAAGCCGACACGCCCGGTCCACGGCCCGTTGCCGTAGGCCAGCGTGGCACCCAGGCGCAGCGGGGCGATGCGCGGCAGCGGCTCGCCAGTGTCGAGGTTCTTCGCGCGCACGATGTCGCCGCGCCATTCGAGGTCGAGCGTGCCCGCGTCGGTCATGCGCGCGAAGCCGTCGGCGCCCAGCAGCCGCAGGTTGCCGTTGGCCTCGATGCCCGTGAAGCGCGCGCGCATGCCGCCATAGCGGTACTCGGCGAGCGTGTCGGTGGCATCGGGGTCGGTGACGACCTGGCCTTCTTCATCGAGCGTGCGGCCCGATGCGGTCAGGCCGATGTAGTTGCGAAAGCGCGTGACGTACGCGTTCACGCGGGCCGTGTTCGGGCCCGACTTCCACTGCGCGCCCAGATCGAAGCCGGTGGACTTTTCCTTGCCCAGGTTCGGGTCGCCCACTTCCCAGGCCGCGGTGGCCACGTGCGGGCCGTTGGCAAGCAGTTCGTAGTCCTTCGGCGCGCGCTCCGTGTAGGCCAGGTTCGAGGTCAGCTGCCACTGCGGCGTGAGGTTGACCAGCGCGCCGAACGCCGCGCTGTGCGGGTTGAAGGTGCGCTCGCCGATGGCGAAGCGCGTCACCGACAGGTCGTCGGGGTAGCCCAGCGAGCGCACCGTGACCTTCTCGGTGCGCGCACCGAAGCTCAGGCGACCCCACGAGGTGCCGAGCTCTTCGTGCAGGAACATCGCGTTGGAGCGCGTGCGGCTGTGCGGCGCAAAGGCTTCCGCGCCGTCGGCGGCGAAGCGGTTGGTCTCGCGGCTGAAGCCGGCCAGTCCTTCGAGGTTGCCGATCTTCTCGTGCCGCGCCTCGATGCGCAGGTCGTTGCTCAGGTTCGAGAAGGTGGTGCCGGCTTCGGCGCCCTCGAATTCGGTGTGGCGGTAGTCGGTGCGGCTGACCTTCGCGTGGATGCTGCGGATGAAGCCGCCCGGGCGCCACTCGCCTTCCAGCGCGTAGCGGTCGGACTTCATGCCGATGGTCACCTCGTCCTCGGCCACGGTGCCGTAGTTGCTGCGGTAGGTGCTGGCCGAAGCGCCGATCCAGCCCTGGCTGAAGAACAGCGTGCCGCCGACCGCGCCGCCGTCCGCCTGGTTCTGCGAATTGCAGATGCGGCGCGCGAGCGACGGGCGCCCGGGCCTGCTGCATTCGAGGTCGATCGGCACCGACACGTCTTTCGAATCCCGGTTGAAGGCGTCGACGTGCAGGGCGAAGCGGTCGTTGCCGCCTTCGAGCAGCACGCCACCGCTCTTTTCCCTGTTGCCGCTGGCGTAGCCCAGTTCGGCACGGCCGCCGAAGCCGTTGAGGGGTTCGGTCGGGATGCGGTTGTCGATCACGTTGACCACGCCGCCCACGGCGCTGCCGCCGTACTGCAGCGCCGACGGGCCGCGCAGCACCTCGATGCGCTCGGTCACCAGCGCATCGACGGGTACGGCGTGGTCGTAGCTCAGCGCCGAGGCATCGGGCGCGCCGCCGCCGTTCTGCAGGATGCGGATGCGGTCGCCGTCCTGACCGCGGATGCTGGGGCGGCTGGCGTTGGGGCCGAAGTAGCTGCTGCTCACGCCGGGCAGGTTGTTCAGCGTTTCGCCGAGCGTCGATTCGGAACGCAGCAGCAGCCGGTCGCCCGACAGAGAGGTGGTCGGCGCAATCAGGTCGCTCGCGCCCAGCGGGTTGCCGGTGACGGTGACCTCGCGCAGGCTGGAGGGGTCAGCGACAGCAGCAGTGGCGGCGGCGGTGTCGGCGGTCTGGGCCGGGCTCGCCACCGAGGCGAGCGAAAGAACGGCAGCGCCGATGGCGTTGCGACGGAAATGGGGGGTCATGAAGAAAGAACACTCGTTGAATCGGGGAACGACCGGCCGCCCTCACCCGCCCGAAGCGGGTGCAGCCACCGGAACACAGGGGATTCAGCGAGTGGAGGGCGGGCCGCGCGCGTCGAAGAGCGCGACCCAGCGGGCGATGGCCTCGCCCTGCAGAAAAGCGAAGGTGGCCGACGGCAGCAGCATCGGCAGTACCACCAGGGGCACGCCGGGCACGCCCGTGCCGTGCGCGAGCTGGTCGTACAGGCGGCAGTCGGCGTCGTCGTGCACGCCGAACAGGCTGGCCAGCGTGTGGCCGGTGTCGTGCCGGTGCTCGGCCTTTGTGGCGGCTGCGGCCGCCGACGAAAGACCTGGAACGTGCACCGAACGGTGCATCAACCCCATCGTGCCCGCGAACCAGAGCGCGAACGCCAGCGCGACGACGAGCGCGCGCGTGGCGCGCGTCATGCGGATCGGGGTCTGGCGCAGGGTGGCGGACACAGGGGCGTGGGACAGGAGACTCAGGCCTTCACGCGCGATGCGAAGGTCTTCTGGAATTTCTCGACCTTCGGACCGACCACGAACGCGCAGTAGCCCTGGTTCGGGTGGTTCAGGAAGTAGTCCTGGTGGTAGGCCTCGGCCGTCGAGTAGTTGGCCAGCGGAGCCACTTCGGTCACCACGGGCGAAGCGTAGGTCTTGCTGGCCTCAATCTCGCGGATCACGGACTCGGCGACCTCTTTCTGCGCGTCGCTCGAGGTGTAGATGCCGCTGCGGTACTGCGTGCCGACGTCGTTGCCCTGGCGGTTGAACGTGGTGGGGTCGTGCACCACGAAGAAGATCTCGAGCAGCTCGCGCAGGCTGATCTGCGCCGGGTCGAATTCGAGCTTCACGACCTCGGCATGGCCGGTGCGGCCGGTGCAGATCTGCTCGTAGGTCGGGTTCACCGTCTGGCCATTGCAGTAGCCCGATTCGACGTCGAGCACGCCCTGCACCCGGTCGAACACCGCTTCGGTGCACCAGAAGCAGCCTCCGCCGAGCACGATGGTTTCGGTGGGCGACGGTGAGGAAGGCATGGCGCGGCTCCGGGTGGGTTGGAAAAAGCGGGGACCGGTATTGTCGCGGCTTGACGGGCCGGATGCCGGTCACTACATTACTAACCCGTCAGTCATTAACGCCATGGCCTCTCCCCGCTCCCTCGTCGACAAGTTCTGTCCGCTGCCTTCTTCCAAGCGCGCGCGGCGCAAAGAGGCGCGTCCGGGCGAACTGCTGGCGGCGGCACTCGACCTGTTCGTCGAAAAGGGCTTTGCCGCGACCCGCTCGGAGGAAGTGGCGGTGCGGGCCGGGGTGTCCAAGGGCACCCTCTTTCTGTACTTTCCGAGCAAGGAAGAGCTGTTCAAGGCTGTGGTGATCGAGAACCTTGGCGGGCGTTTCACGGAGTGGAACGCCGAGTTCGAGGCCTTCGAGGGCACCACCGCCGACATGCTGCGCTACTGCATGAACGTCTGGTGGGAGCGTGTCGGCCTGACCAAGGCCTCGGGCCTGACCAAGCTGATGATGAGCGAAGGCGGCAATTTCCCCGAGCTGGCGGAGTTCTACCGTCAGCAGGTGGTACGTCCCGGCCACGACCTGCTGCGCCGCATCCTGCAGCGCGGCATCGACCGCGGCGAGTTCGTGCAGATGGACATCGACCATGCCATCTATTCGGTGGTCGCGCCCATGGTGTTCCTCATGCTCTGGAAGCATTCGGCCATGGTCTGCGTCGACGGCGTGAGTCCGCTCGACCCCGAAAAATTCATCGCCACCCAGTGCGATACCGTGCTCCACGGCCTCTGTGTGCGCCCCGGGAGCCCCGCATGACGGCCACCGGATGGCCGACCGGCGCGATGGCGTCATCGGTGCGACCTAAAATTGAAGGTTTGTCCCCGTCCCGAGCCTTCAAGGAAAGCCACGCCATGAACCCCACGCCCACCCTCGAGCGCTTGCGCTTCAACATGATCGAACAGCAGATCCGTCCCTGGGACGTGCTGGAGTCGGACATCCTCGAGCTGCTGGCCGAGATTCACCGCGAAGACTACGTGCCCGACGAACACCGCACGCTGTCCTTCTTCGACATGGAACTGCCGCTGCTGGACGGCTCGGTGCCCGGCGAAATCATGCTGTCGCCCAAGGTCGAAGCCCGCACCCTGCAGGACCTGCACATCCAGAAGCACGAATCGGTGCTCGAGATCGGCACCGGCTCCGGCTTCATGGCCGCCCTGCTGGGCGCCCGCGCGGCCCAGGTGCTGTCGCTCGAAATCAACCCCGTGCTGGCCGCCCGCGCCGCCGAGACGCTGCGCCGCAACGGTGTGACGAACGTCGAAGTGCGCCACGCCGACGGCGCCGTGCCGCTGCCCAGCGGCCCGAGCTTCGACGTGATCGTGCTCAGCGGCTCGGTCGCGCGCATTCCGCAGAACCTGCTCGGTTCGCTCAAGGTCGGCGGCCGCCTGTCGGCCATCGTCGGCGAGGAGCCCATGATGCGCGCCCACTTCGTGACCCGCACCAGCGAAAGCAAGTGGGAGACGATCCAGCCCTGGGACACCGTGGCGCCGCGCCTGCTGAATTTCCCCGAGCCCTCGCGCTTTGCGTTCTGAGCGAGCGGCCATCGAATGATCGATCAAGTCCGCCCCGCCGACCTGGCCGCCTGGTTCGCCCAGGACGCCGACGCTGCCCCCGTGCTGCTCGATGTGCGCGAACCCTGGGAGCTGCAGACGGCGAGCGTCGCGCCGCAAGGTTTCACGCTGGTCGCGATCCCGATGAACGAGATCCCCGGCCGGCTGGCCGAACTCGCCGCCGGCGAAGGACAGCCCGCGCCCCGCATCGCCTGCCTGTGCCACCACGGCGCCCGCAGCCAGCGCGTGGCCGCTTTTTTGCACCAGAACGGTTTTGACTCGCTCGCCAACGTGGCGGGGGGCATCGACGCCTGGTCCGCACAGCACGACCCGAGCGTGCCGCGCTACTGATTCCCTCGCTCCCAAGGACGTTCAATGCCTCCCAGGCCCCGGCTTGTGCCACTTCCCGCAGCCCTCGCAAGCGTCATTGCAGGCCTGCTCGCCCTGCCGGCCCAGGGCCAGACACTGAACGAACTCTACGATTCCGCACGCGGCTTCGACGCCACCTACCAGGGCGCGCGGGCCCAGTACGAGGCCAACCTGGCGCGCGCCGCGCAGGCCAAGGCCGGCATCCTGCCGGCCGTCGGGCTCACCGCAGGCGTGAACCGCAGCAACCTGGACATCGACACCCTCACCGGCGCCGGCCGCGGCACCGGCGCCTCGCGTGACTTCACCACGCAGAACGTCGGCATCAACGCCACCCAGCCGCTGTACCGCCCCGCCAACTGGGCCACCTACGAGCAGGGCAAACGGCAGGCCGAGGTGGCGCAGGCGGTACTCACCATCGCCGAACAAGATCTGATCGTGCGCGTGAGCCAGGCCTATTTCGACGTGCTTGCCAGCCAGGACAGCCTGGCCCTGGTGCGCGCGCAGAAGGTGGCCGTGGCCGAGCAGCTGGCCTCGGCCAAGCGCAATTTCGAGGTCGGCACCTCCACCATCACCGACTCGCGGGAGGCCCAGGCCCGCTACGACCTCGTGATCGCGCAGGAAATCGCGGCCGAGAACGACCTGCAGGTCAAGAAGGTGGTGCTCGACCAACTGGTCGGCCGACCGGGCAGCGTGCCCGTGCCGCTGGCCGCGCCGGTCGTGCTGCCGGCCGCGCAGCCCGCCGACATCAACGCCTGGGTGGCGCAGGCCGACGAGGTGCATCCGGCGATCCGCCAGGCGCGCCTGGGCCTGGACGTAGCCGGGCTCGAAGTACAGAAGGCGCAGGCCGGCCACAAACCCACGCTCGATGCCAACCTGGGCTACAACATCACGCGCAACCCGACCGGCACGAGCACCAGCACCGTGGGCACGCGCGTCAACGCCGCCACCGTCGGTGTCACCTTCAACCTGCCGCTGTTCGCGGGCTTTGCCACCGAGAACCGCATCAAGGAAACCCTGGCCCTCGAAGACCAGTCGCGCAGCGTGCTCGACGGCACGCGCCGCAGCGTGGCACAGGCCACGCGCGCGGCCTACCTCGGGCTGGTGTCGGGTGCGGGCCAGGTGAAGGCGCTCGAAGCCGCCGAAGCCTCCAGCCAGAGCGCGCTCGACGCCAACAAGCTGGGCTACCAGGTGGGCGTGCGCATCAACATCGACGTGCTCAACTCGCAGAGCCAGCTGTTCCAGACCAAGCGCGACCTCGCGCAGGCGCGCTACAACGTATTGCTGGGCAACCTGAAGCTGCGCCAGGCCAACGGCACGCTGACGACTGACGACATGAATGCGATCAACGCGACGCTGGCGCGCAACGGCGCCACGCCGGCCGTGCCTGCCGCGACGACGGGCGCACCCGCCGTGCCCGTGACGCCGCCGGCCATTCCGGTGGTGCCGCCGGTGCCGGTGCAGCCGTTCAACCCGCCAGCGCCGACGATGCCGTCGGCACCGCCGCCGCCGGTGATCCTGAATCCGCCGGTGCGCTGACAGGGGTTGCTTGTGTTTTCTCCCTCCCCCGCTGGGGGAAGGAGCCGATGCGGATTCAGTCCAGCGTCGGCTCGGCCCGTGCCGCTTCGGGCGGCGGCGCGCCTTCGTCATCGGCCACCGACGTCGTCACAGGCTCGGCCGCCTGCGCAATCGCCAGCACTGCCGCCGCCGTGCGCTCGGCCGCCCCGCGGTTCGACGACGAGAAGGCCAGCGCGGCGTGCGCCATCGCCGCACGGCGCTCCGGGTTCTCGACCAGCTTGAGCGCCGCGGTCACGGCCTGCTCCATGCCTTCGACACGCAGCGACGCGCCCGCCGCGAGCGACAGCTGCGCTGCCTCGGCAAAGTTGAAAGTGGACGGACCCATGACCACCGGGCAGCCGCAGGCCGCCGGCTCGATGAGGTTCTGCCCGCCCAGCGGCTCGAAGCTGCCGCCGAGCAACGCCACGTCGGCCAGGCCGTAATACAGCGCCATCTCGCCCAGCGAATCGCCGAGCCATATCTCGGCCTCGGCCGGCTGGCCGGCCGCGCTGCGGCGCGCCACGGCAAAGCCTTCGGCTTCGATGAGCGCCGCCACTTCGTCGAAACGCTGCGGGTGGCGCGGCACGATCATCCATTGCACGTCGTGCACGCGCTTGGCGATCGAGCGGATCGCGCCCTGCTCGGGCGGCACGGGCGAGGTAGCGCCGAAGCGCTTGAGCACCTCGAGCAGCAGGCGTTCTTCGCCATCGCGCGAACTGGCCAGCACGACCATCGGGCGCGGCAGGTGCTCGCGCAGCGACACGGCCGTGGCCAGTTGCCGCGCGTCGGGCGTCGCGTCGAACTTGAGGTTGCCGTAGATGCCAGCGACCTTGGCGCCGAGCGACACCAGCCGGTGCGCATCGGCCTCGGTCTGTGCCCAGACGGCGGCAAGTGCCGAGTACGCGGGCCGCGCCAGCCCGCTGAGCCGTTCGGCCGCGGCGCGCGATTTCTCGTTGAGCCGCGCATTGGCCAGCACCAGCGGAATGCGGCGCTCGGCGCAGGCGGCAGCCATCTCGGGCCAGACCTCGGTTTCCATCAGCACGCCGATGCGCGGCTGGAAGCGGTCGAGAAAGCGGGCGACGGCGCCCGGCGTGTCCCACGGCTGCCAGACCTGTGTGTCGCCGGGCTCGAGCAGCTTGGCGCCCTCTTCGCGGCCGGTGGCGGTGCCGTGCGTGAGCAGGATCGGAATGCCCGGGTACTGGCGCCGCAGCTCGGCGATCAGGATGGCGGCGGCGCGCGTCTCGCCGAGCGAGACCGCATGCACCCAGCACTGGGCAAAGCCGGTGGTGGCGTCGTCGTAATGGCCGAAGCGCTCTTCGACGGCCACGGCATAGCCGGGCTCGGCGATGGCGCGCCGGCGCAGCTTGCGGCGGACCAGCGGTTGGACGGCGGTGGTGAAAATGCCGTAAAGGCGAAGCAGCAAGGAACGCACAGGTTCTTCAGTGAGAAGCAGCGGCCAGCGTGGCGTCGGGCTTGACCGTCCGCAGCACCGCAAGCATCTCGGTTCCGATGCGTTGGAGCGCCGCGTCGGTCTGGCCTTCGAAGCGCAGCACCAGCACGGGGGTGGTATTGGAAGCGCGGATCAGCCCGAATCCATCGGGCCAGTCCACGCGCAGGCCGTCGATGGTCGAGACCCGGGCGGGGGCGTCGAAGCGCGCACTTTCGACGAGCTGAGCGACCAGCGGGTGCGGCTCGCCTTCGGCGCAGGCGACGTTCAGTTCAGGTGTCGAGAAGCTGGTCGGCAGCGCGTGGAGCACGGCGCTCGCGTCCGGATGCCTGCTCAGGATTTCGAGCAGCCGGCAGCCGGCATAGGTGCCGTCGTCGAAGCCGTACCAGCGCTCCTTGAAGAAGATGTGGCCACTCATCTCGCCACCCAGCGGCGAATCGACGTCCTTCATCTTCGCCTTGATGAGCGAGTGGCCGGTCTTGTAGATGAGCGGCGTGCCACCCGCGGCCACGATGGCCGGTGCCAGGCGCTGCGAGCACTTCACGTCGTAGACGATGGTGCCGCCCGGCACGCGCGACAGCACGTCCTGCGCAAAGAGCTGCATCTGGCGATCGGGAAAGATGTTCTGGCCGTCTTTCGTGACGATGCCCAGCCGATCGCCATCGCCGTCGAACGCCAGGCCCAGTTCGGCATCGCCGCGGGCCAGCTCGGCCATCAAGTGCTGGAGGTTCGCAGGCTGGCTCGGATCGGGGTGGTGGTTCGGGAAGTTGCCGTCGACTTCGCTGAACAGCTCGACCACTTCGCAGCCGATGGCGCGGAAGATGGCCGGTGCGGTCGCGCCCGCGATGCCGTTGCCTGAGTCGACCACGATCTTCATCGGGCGCGCGAGCTGGATGTCGCCGACGATGCGTTGCGTGTAGGCCTGGGTCACATCGACCTTGCGCACGCTGCCGCCGGGCGCGAGCTTGGCGCTGCCGTCTTCCATGGTCTTGCGCAGGCCCTGGATCTCTTCGCCATGGATCGCGCGGCCGGCCAGCACCATCTTGAAACCGTTGTAGTCCTTCGGGTTGTGGCTGCCCGTGACCTGGATGCCGCTCGTGCACAGTGTGTGGGCCGCGAAATAGAGCATCGGGGTCGTGACCGCACCGATGTCGATCACCTCGAGGCCGGTGGCGACCAGGCCGTCGATGAGTGCGTCCACCAGCGCCGGGCCCGACAGGCGGCCGTCGCGGCCCACGGCCACCGAGGTCTCGCCGGCGGCACGCACGGCGCTGCCGAAGGCACGGCCCAGGGCATCGGCCACTTCGACATCCAGCCCGAGGGGCACGACGCCGCGGATGTCATAGGCCTTGAAGATCGACGCGCTGAGCTGCATGAAAGGGCGGGATCCCTGTTGGTTCGGAGTCGGGCATTGTAGGCAACGCCTTGTGGACACAGATGTCCGAAAACGGCCAGTTGAAACGAGTCGAAACCGTATCATTTCCCCATGCCTACCGCCCACGCCCCCACCGAAGTGCTCCAGAGCGACGCCTGCTACCTGGCGATGAAGACGCACGACGCGCGCTTCGACGGCTCGTTCTTCACGGCCGTGACCTCCACCGGCATCTATTGCCGGCCGGTTTGCCGCGTCAAGCTGCCGCGGCGCGAGAACTGCCGCTTCTTCCGCCATGCGGCCCAGGCGGAAGCGGCGGGTTTTCGCCCCTGCCTGCGCTGCCGGCCCGAGCTGGCGCCGCGCGCGGCCAGCTGGTCGACCGAAGACGCCTCGCGCATCCTCGCGCTGCAGGCCGCGCGGCTCATCGACGAGCCCGATGCGTGGTCCGAAGAAGGCCCCGGCGCGGCCCAGATCGCGGCACGACTGGGCGTGAGCGACCGCCACCTGCGGCGCATCTTCGAGGCACAGTTCGGCGTGTCGCCGCTGCAGTACCTGCAGACGCGTCGCCTGCTGGCCGCCAAGCAGCTCATCGCCGACACGCGCCTGCCGATGACGCAGGTGGCACTGGCCAGCGGCTTCGCGAGCGTGCGGCGTTTCAACGCGGCCTTCGTGGCGCACTACGGGCTCAACCCGAGCGCGCTGCGCCGCGCGGGCGGCACCGAGGGCGGCGAAGGCAAGGCCATCGAGGTGCGGCTGGGTTTTCGCCCGCCCTACGACGCGAACGCCATGCTCGGCTTCTTCGCACGGCGCGCGCTGCGCGGCGTCGAAACCGTGCACACCGCCGACGGCAAGGAACCCGCCAAGGGCAGCACGCCGACCTATGTGCGGCTGGCGCGAACCCTGCGCGTGCAACATGGCGCGCAAACGCACGCCGGCTGGCTGCAGCTGCGCTTCGACCTCGAGCGCGAGCAGGTGCTGCTGGCCGTGAGCGATTCGCTGGCCGCGGTGCTGCCGATCGTCATCAGCCGCGCACGCGCGCTGTTCGACCTCGACGCGGAGCCGATGGCCATCAACGCCGCGCTGCACGCGGCCTTTCCGCACGGCGACGGGCTGCGCGTGCCCGGCACGGTCGACGGCTTCGAGCTCGCGGTGCGCGCGGTGCTGGGCCAGCAGATCACCGTGGCTGCGGCGCGCACGCTGGGCTCGCGGCTGGTCGAGGCTTTCGGCGACGCGATCGACACGCCCATCGACGGCCTGGCCCGTCTCTTTCCCACGCCCGCTGCGCTGGCAGCGGCCAGTGGCGATGCGCTCGGGCAGCTGGGCATCGTGCGCCAGCGGCAAGCCGCGCTGCAGGCCATCGCGCGCGAAGTGGCCTCGGGACGGCTGGCGCTGCATGCGGGCGCCGACGTGCCCTCGACCCTTGCGGCGCTGCAGGAGCTGCCCGGCATCGGCGCCTGGACCGCGCAGTACATCGCGATGCGCGCCCTGCGCTGGCCCGACGCCTTTCCCGCCGGCGACGTGGCCCTGCAGAAGGCACTGGGCGTGACCACCGCGCGAGCCGCCGGCGAAGCCTCGCAGGCCTGGCGACCGTGGCGCAGCTATGCGGTGCTGCGCGCATGGCACGCCCCGCCTGCACCACCCGAACCCGCAACGGCTGCCCAGACACCGATCGCTCCATCTTCCGACCTCGCAATGGCAGGCCTCGTGCCTGAAAGATCATGAAATTCAAACGCACAGTCATTTACACCTCGCACATCGACACGCCGCTGGGGCGCGTCACGATGGCCGCCACCGACCAGGGCCTGGCCGGGCTCTGGTTCGACCAGCAGCGCCACTGGCCCGACACCACGGGCTGGCAGACGAAGGACGACCATCCCGCGCTGCTCGAAGCCGCCGCGCAACTGCGCGACTACTTCGCCGGCCGCCGCAGCCACTTCGACATGCAGCTCGACCTGTCGCACGGCACGGTCTTCCAGCAGGGCGTGTGGCAGGCGCTGCTCGCCATCCCGGCCGGCGAGACCACCACCTACGGCGCGCTGAGCCAGCGCGTGGGCAACCCGGCCGCGGTGCGCGCGGTCGGCGCGGCCGTGGGACGCAACCCGATCAGTGTGATCGTGCCCTGCCACCGCGTGCTCGGTGCAGACGGCTCGCTGACCGGTTACGCTGGCGGGCTCGATCGCAAGACGGCCCTGCTCGAACTCGAGACCGGCAAATAGGACAGAAGAAAACACCGCCCATGGCGCGGCTCAACATCCTCTCGATGCAGCGCCGCGCCATTCCCCAAAGAGACGCATGACCACAACGAACAACAACACCACCGTCGTTCCCTCACCCGCCCCCCTCCCCGCCACCGCCGCGCTCGCGCCGAAGGCATGGCTCGTCGATCTCGTGCTGCTGGGCGCGCTGTGGGGTGCCTCCTTCCTCTTCATGCGCATCGGTGCCGCGGAGTTCGGCGCATTGCCGACCGCTGCCGTGCGCGTGGCCATCGCGGCGCTGTTCCTGCTGCCGATCGCACTGCTGCGCGGCCAGGGCCCGTCGATCGCGCAGCACTGGAAAGCCAGCCTCACGGTCGGCATCTTCAACTCGGGCATGCCGTTTGCGCTGTTCTGCTTCGCACTGCTGACCATCAACACCGGGCTGGCAGCGGTGCTCAACGCGACCACGCCGATGTTCGGCGCGCTGGTGGCCTGGGCCTGGTTCCGCGAACGGCCCAGTGGCTCGCGCCTCGTCGGCCTGGTGATCGGCTTCGCGGGCGTCGCGATGCTCGCCAGCCGCAGCGCCGGCCTGCAAGCCGGGTCCAGCGACCACGCCGCGCTATGGGCCGTGCTGGCCTGCCTGGCTGCGTGCCTTTGCTACGGGATCTCGGCCAGCGCTGCGCGGCGCCACCTGGCCGGCGTGCCCGCACTGACCACGGCCACGGGCAGCCAGATCGGCGCCACGCTGTTCCTCGTGCTACCCGCGATCTGGCTCTGGCCCGCGCAGATGCCCAGCCTGCGCGCATGGCTCGCGCTGCTCGCACTGGGCATCGCCTGCACGGGCGTGGCCTACATCCTGTTCTTCCGGCTCATCGAACGCGCCGGCCCGGCGCGCGCGCTCACCGTGACCTTCCTCGTGCCGGTGTTCGCGCTGTTCTACGGCGCCGTGTTCCTTGGCGAGCAGATCACGCAGTGGATGCTGATCTGCGCCTTCGTGATCGTGTGCGGCGTCGCGCTGTCGACCGGCATCGTCAAACTGCCGTCGCTGCGCAAGGCCGCGAGCTGAGCCGGATTCAGACCACGCCGGCGACCACGTTCACCGACAAGGCCAGTACGAGCATGTTGAACGCGAAGGCGAGCACGCTGTGGACCAGCGTGATGCGCCGCATCTCGTGCGAAGTGGCCTGCACGTCCGACACCTGCGAGGTCATGCCGATCACGTAGGCGTAGTACATGAAGTCGAAATAGTCCGGCGCTTCCTTGCCCGGAAAGTCGAGCCCGCCGTCGGACACGCCGCCCTTGCGGTCGATGTAGTAGCGGTGCGCGTAGTGAAAGGCGTAGATCGTGTGCATCATCAGCCACGAACCCGCCAGCGCCACCAGCCCGAGCGCCACATGGGCGCCGCGCGCCCAGCCGCTGAGCTGGCGTACCTGCTGCAGCAGCATCGCGATGGCGACCACGCTCACGCCCACCGCCACGAGCATCGACACCAGGATCACGACGTTGGGCTGGTCGAGTTGCTGTGCGCGCTCGCGCGTGCGCTGGGCATCGAAGGTCTCGGCCAGCCACCAGCTCAGCGCCTGGTACACCGCCACGCCCGCGCACCAGCCGGCCAGCGCGCGCGCGGTGAAGCCCATCGGCCACGGCAGCAGCGCCACCGCAACGGCTGCTGCGGCTCCATAGAGCAGGCGTTGGGGACCGGTGGTGGTGGAAAGATGTGCGCGCATGGGCGGACTGTAGCGCTGGTGTGCATCGGCGCTTTCCTACAGGCACATCCGCCATCGGCGCATGCACAGCCCGGTGCGGCCTCTCTAGAGTGGAGCGGTTCCAGGGAGTGCAGCCCGCAGGCGTCGCGACACACGCGCAGGCCCGAGGCGTCGTTCGAGGGATTTCTTCATGCTGTTGCATCGTTCGCGCTTGCGTGGCGCTCCTGGCACCCTGGCTGCTGCCGGCGTTCTCTTCACCTTCATCGCTGCTCCTGGCACTGCGCGGGCCGAGCCTTCACCGGCGCTGGACCGCTTCAGCTTCTCGGTGGGCGCCTTCAGCGCCGAGCCGAAACTCAGTGCCTCGTTCAACACGCCGTACGGCACGCTGCAATCGAACGACCTCAGACCGGGCCGCGTGACCATGCCGCGCATCACGGCCGATTTCCTGATCGGCGACAACCATGGCATCTCTTTCGACTACTTCCGCTACAAGCGCGACTACGACGGGCAGGTGGCGGGCAACACCACGATCGGCGACTTCGGCTCGCTGAGCGCCATCGGCACCGCGAACCTCGAGGCGAAGCTCGATTTCGCCAAGCTTTCCTACAAGTGGTGGCTCGGGTCGGGCAACACCGTGTTCGGCCTGGGGGCCGGCGCGGCCTACTACCGCGCCACCCTCGGCGCCACCGCGCTCTACGGCGTGAACGGACAAGTGCGCTCGGTCAGCGAGCGCTCCAGCGAAAACGCTGTCGCGCCGATGCTCGAAGTCGGCGTCCGCCATGCCCTGTCGCCCGACGTGCGGCTGTTCGCCGACGCTTCGGGCGTGTGGAAGAGCAGCGGTCGCTTCCACGGCAACATCTACAACGCCGCCGCCGGCGTGGAGTGGTTCCCCGTGAAGAACGTGGGGCTGGTGCTGGCCTACAGCGTGACCAACATCGACCTCACGCGCGAAGGCGGCTTTGCCGATTCACGCCTCAAGGTGCGGCTGCAGGGCCCCTCGGCCTTCCTCAAGGCTCGTTTCTGACATGGCCTGATACGGCCCGGCCCTCTAGGCGCCGCATAGCCGTTCTTCGCAAGACCGGCTGGCGGTGCCAGTTGCTCACCAGCGCGACTGAATCAAGCCGGCGGCTGCAGCTTCTGCAGCAGCGAGGCACGCACTTCCTTCTTGAGCACCTTGCCGACCTTGGAGCGCGGCAGGTCGCCCCACACCTCGACCTGCTTGGGCGCCTTCACGCTGCCAAGGCGCGACTTGACGAAGGCCTTGATCGCCTCGGCATCGACGCTGCGGCCCGCATGCAGCTGCAGCACGGCCACCACGCGCTCGCCCCATTTCTCGTCGGGCAGGCCGACGACCGCGCTGTCCTGCACGTCGGGATGCTGCATCAGCACCTGCTCCACTTCGGCCGAGTAGACGTTGAAGCCGCCCGAGATGATCATGTCCTTGGCGCGGTCGACGATGTACAGGAAGCCGTCACCGTCGAGGTAGCCGATGTCGCCCGTGCGATGCCACCCATGGCGCGAGGCTTCCTTGGTGGCCTGCGGATTCTTGTAGTAACCGCGCATCACGAGCGAGCCGCGCACCACGATCTCGCCGCTCTCGCCTGTGGGCACCAAAGCGCCCTCGCCGTCCATGATGCCGACCTGTACGAGGGGCCCCGGCCGCCCCGCCGAAGCGAGGCGCTGACGCGCGACCGAACCGTCGGCGTTGAAATGGTCCTTGGGCGGCATCATCGACACCATCATCGGCGCCTCGGTCTGGCCGAAGAGCTGCGCCATGACGGGGCCGATCCTGTCGAGCGCCTCCTCGAGCCGCGCGGCCGACATGGGCGCGGCGCCATACCAGAAGCACTGCAGCGAGTCGCGCTTCGTCTGCGCCAGCTCCGGGTGCTGCAACAGCATGTAGATCAGCGTCGGCGGCAGGAAGGTGTGGGTGACGCGCCGGCGCTCGATGAGCGCGAGGAACTCGCCCAGGTCGGGCTTGGGCATGATGACCACGCGCCCGCCCAGCGCCATCACGGGCAGGCACAGCACGCCGGCCGCATGCGTGAGCGGCGCGAGCGCCAGATACACGGGCCGGCCTTCGAACGGGTAGCCCATGAGGGTCAGCGCCGACATGGCCTCCAGGTTGCTGCCCGAGAGCATCACGCCCTTGGGCTGGCCGGTGGTGCCGCCGGTGCCGGCGATCATGGCCACGTCGTCGGTCGGCGCGATGTCGATCGGCGCATCGTCCAGCCCGTCGAGCCATTCATCCATGGCGGGCGCGAAGGCCTGCGGTTGGTCGAGGCACACCAGCGCCTTCAGTTGCGGCAGCTGCGCGCGCATCTGCTCGACCATCGGCGCGTAATTGCTGTGGAACACGAGGCACGCGCAATCGAAGGCATCGAGCACGAAGGCGTTCTCGCTGGCCTCGTTGCGCGGGTTGATCGGGCACCACACGCCACCGGCACGCGAGATGCCGAACACCGTGGCGAAGGCCAGGGCGTCGTTGCTCGAGAGCACCGCCACCTTGTCCCCGGGCTGAATGCCGGCGCGCTGCAGGCCGCGCGCCACGCGCCAGCTGATGCGTTGCACCTGGCCGTAGCTCAGGTCGGCGTCGCCCATGGTGAGGCACGGCGAATCGGCGCCCTGCTGGGCGCCTTTGTCGAGGTAGTCGACGAGGCGCATGCGCGTCAGCCCATCCGCGTGAGCACGGGTTCCTGCACCAGCCCGAAGCTGCGCAGCGCCCCCAGCAGCTCGCGGTGCCCGAAGGCCTGGCAGCCCGAGGCAAAGCCGGCGCGGCGCGGTGCCTGCTGCAGCAGCGAGGCCGCAGCGTAGGCCTGCAGCAGGCCGGTCTGCTTGTAGTTGCAGTTGCCGAAGATCACGCAGTGCGCGCGGCCCAGCGGACCGGAGGCATGCACAGAATCGACCGACTTGTTGATGCGCGGGTTCTCGCGCGGCGGCATGGTGTTCATCACGCCTGCCGCCGTCTGCGCGAGCGCGGCATAGCGGTCTTCGTCGTTCATGCCTTCGGTGGCCTTGAGCGCGGCGGCCACGATCTGCGGCACGCCCATCATTAGCGGCTTGTTGAAGACGCCGCCGAGCACCTTCACGTTGGCCACGCGCGGATCGCGCTTGAACCACACGGGGTGCGAGGTGCCGCCCCAGGGGAGCGCCAATGCGGCTTCGTGCTGGCCCGGAATCGACAGGTGGTACAGGCCCGCGTCGGGTTGCCACTCGACGTACTGGTTCTGCTCGAGGAAGAAGGCCTTCGACGTGGCGGCGTTCACCAGGATGGTCTGCGTCGATGCGATGGTCGGGCTGCCGCCCCAGAACACGGCGATGTCGAGCGTGTCCAGGCCCGGTGTTTCCAGGCACAGCTGCGCGGCGATTTCGCCGGTGGTGTACATCTGCGCCAGGCCGGGCGAGAGCAACAGGCCCGCAGCGGCGAACTTGGCGCCGTACTGCTGGTCGAGCGTAATGAGCCAGTCTTGCTCGCCGGTGGTGTCGGTGTAGTGGCAGCCGGCGGCCAGGCAGGCATCGACCACCTCGGGGCCGAACCTGGCGAACGGCCCCACCGTGTTGAGCACCACCGAGGCGCCGGCGAAGAGCTCGGTGAGCGCCTCGACCGTGTGCGCGACCTCGACCACTTCGTAGTCGGCGGTCTCGATGCCGGGCACGTTCGACTTCATCGCCGCTTCGAGCTTCTGTGCACTGCGGCCTGCTGCGATGAAGGGGATGTGGTACTCGCGCAGGTACTCGCACACCAGGCGCCCGGTGTAGCCGGAAGCGCCGTAGACGATGACGGGTTTCTTCTTGCTGCTGCTCATGTTTCTTGCTCCTTGCTGATCGCTCACATGCCCATGCCGCCGTCGACCGCGAGGCCCGCGCCGGTGATGAACCGGGCAGCGTCGGAGCAGAGGAAGACCACCACGTCGGCCATGTCGCCGATCTCGCCGAGGCGGCCCAGCGGCGTCTGGCCGATGACGTCGCCCACGGCGGCCTCGACGCTGGGCGCAAGCCCCGCGGCCACGATGTCGTTGGCGAGCTTCATGCCCATGTCGGTAGGCACGAGACCGGGATAGATGCAGTTGACGCGCACGCCGTAGCCCAGCTTGCCGGACTCCATGGCCGCCACGCGCGTGGCACGGTCGACCGCCGACTTGGTCGCCGAGTAGCCGGCAATGGCGGGGAACGCAATGGTGGCCGCGACCGACGCGATGTTGACCACCGCCCCGCCGCCGCCTGCGCTGCCGCCGGGGCGCATCGCGCGAAACGCATGCTTCATGCCCAGCAACGTGCCGGCCACATTCACGTCGAGCATGCGGCGCAGGTCGTCGCCTTCGACGTCGATCACCAGCGAGGTGATCTCGATGCCAGCGTTGTTGACCAGAATGTCGAAGCCGCCGAGCGCCTCCACCGTGGCCCCGGTGGCAGCTGCCCAGTCGCCGTCCTTCGTGACGTCGAGCGGGACGAAGCCCACCTTGGCTCCTTCGGCCGAGAGCCGCTGCGCGGTCTCCTTCCCCAGGTCGGCGAGCACGTCGCCGATCATCACCGACGCCCCCGCCTGCGCCAGCGCCTGGGCAATGCCCGCGCCGATGCCGCGCGCACCACCCGTCACCAGGGCCTTGCGCCCCGTCAAGTCGAACTTGGCCATCACTTGTCTCCTGTGAATATGTTTATGAGATGGAGCGGCCATGCTAGAAATCGACTTGACGAGTGTCAAGACTTTTCTTGACGACTGACCAAATTCCGTAAAATGCCTCTGGAGCGCATGTACGAGGGCTTTCCCACGCCGCGTGCTATGGTTTGCAATCACCAGGAAAACACAGCGGCCGGCACTCTGCGGCCTGGCTAGAAATGACCACTCATTCACGGGTAAAGAAGCACGCCGGACGGGTGCAGAAGGCACCGGCAGACAAGTTCGAGCAGCGCCGCGCCGAGCTTGGCGAAGCCGCCCTCACCACGCTGGCCACGCTCGGCTACGCGCGCACCAGCCTGCGCGAGATTGCGCAGAACTCCGAGTTCTCGCACGGCGTGCTGCACTACTACTTCAGCGACAAGGTCGACCTGATCGTGTGCAGCGTCAAGCAGTACAAGGCGCGCTGCGTCACGCGCTACGACCACGCGGTCGACACCGCCACCACCTACAACGAACTCATGGAAGGCTTCCTGCAGAGCCTGGGCGACACACTGCAGGGCGAAGGCCACGTGCACCGGCTCTGGTACGACCTGCGCTCGCAGGCGCTGTTCGAAGCCGCGTTCCACGACGACGTGGTGCAGATTGACAAGAGCCTCGAAGACATGATCTGGCGCATCATGAGCCGCTTCGCCGAGCTCTGCGGCCAGGCCCCCGGCCTGCCGCCTTCGGCCTGCTACGCGCTCTTCGACGGGCTGTTCCAGCAGGCGCTGCTCAAGCACCTCTCGGGCGACACGAAGGCCATTGCCGACATGCAGGCCGACGTGCGGCAGTCGATCGAGCGGTTGTTTGCGGCACCCGCCGCAACCACCGCGCCGTCCTCCCGCAAGCGGCGCGCCTGACGCCGCCATGGCGCCGTTCAACACCGCCTACCGGCAGACGCTGCTCGCCGGGCGCCTCACCTTAGGCCTGATGACGCCGCTGGCGCGCCCGCACGGGGCGATGGCCGACCCCGCGATCGAACTACACCTGGCCCGCCTGGCCGACACCCTCGGCTTTGCCGCGCTGTGGACGCGCGACGTGCCCGTGATGGTGCCGCAGGGCGAAGAAACCGCGGTGCTCGACGAGCCCTTCATCTGGCTCACCGCGCTGGCCGCCGCCACGCAGCGCATCGCGCTCGGCACCGCCGCCGCCGTGCTGCCGCTGCGCCATCCGCTGCACGTGGCCAAGGCCGCGCTCTCGCTCAACCGCCTGTCGAACAACCGCTTCATCCTCGGCCTGGGCTCGGGCGACCGCGAGGCCGAGTTCGCCATCTTCCAGCAGGACATCGCGCTGCGCGGCGACGTCTTCCGCGAACACTGGAACCTCGTGCGCTCGGCGCTCTCGCCCGATGCGTACCAGCGCGCCGCACTGCACGAGGCCACCGGCGGCCACGACCTCATGGCCGCGCCCGCCGCGCGCATCGGCATGCTGGTGGTGGGCTCAGCGCGCCAGTCGCTGCAATGGACCGCCGCCCACGCCGACGGCTGGGCCACCTACCACCGCGACGAAGCGCGCCAGCAGGGCCGCATCGGCCTGTGGCAGACCGCGCTGCGCGAACGCGCGAGCGGCGAAGCCAAGCCCTTCGTTCAGTCGTTGCAGCTCGACCTGCTGGACGATGCCGACGCACCCGCCGAGCCCATCGAGCTCGGCCTGCGCGCCGGGCGCCATGCGCTCGTCGACTACCTCGACCGCATGGAAGACGCCGGCGTCGCCCACGTGCTGCTGAACCTCTCGCGCAGCAGCCGGCGGCCCGCGCAGGACGTGGTCGACGAGCTCGGCCGCGAGGTCCTGCCGCGCCTGCAAGGCCATGCGCGCACATCGCCGCCCTGAGCCGGGCAGAATCCGGCGCTCGCCGTTGTCGACCTTCTCCCAAGGACTCCAAGGACCCGCCCCATGACCGACCTCTCGCACTTCCCCATCACGAAGAAATGGCCCGCACAGCACCCTGAGCGGCTGCAGCTGTATTCGCTGCCCACGCCCAACGGCGTGAAGGTGTCGATCCTGCTGGAGGAAACCGGCCTGCCCTACGAGCCGCACCTCGTGAGCTTCGAGACCAGCGACCAGATGTCGCCGGAATTCCTGTCGCTCAACCCGAACAACAAGATCCCCGCCATCCTCGACCCGAACGGCCCGAATGGCCAGCCGCTGGCGCTGTTCGAATCGGGCGCGATCCTGCTGTACCTCGCCGAGAAGACCGGTCAGTTCATTCCCAAGGATGCGGCGGCCCGCTACGAGACCATCCAGTGGGTGATGTTCCAGATGGGCGGCATCGGTCCGATGTTCGGCCAGCTCGGCTTCTTCAACAAGTTCGCCGGCAAGGCCTACGAAGACAAGCGCCCACGCGACCGCTACGTGGCCGAGTCGAAGCGCCTGCTCGGCGTGCTCGACAAGCACCTGACCGACCGCGCATGGGTCATGGGCGACAGCTACACCATCGCCGACATCGCGATCTTCCCGTGGGTGCGCAACCTGATCGGCTTCTACGAGGCTGGCGACCTGGTGGGCTTCAGCGATTTCAAGAACGTCGCGCGCGTGCTCGAAGCCTTCGTGGCACGGCCTGCGGTGGTGAAGGGGCTGGGGATTCCGGCACGGGGCTGAGCCCGGCGACACGCCCGTGGCGCACGGCTATTGCCGGTCGGGGCCGCGGCGCTGCGCCTCTTCGCGCACGGGCTTCACCAGCGCGGCACCCGCCAGCACCCACAGCGTGAGCGCCTCGTCGAACGCACGCACGTGCCGTGGGTTCTGGCCGAGCCACTGCACGAGCTGATCGGCGCGCTCGCGCGAGGGCGCATCGTGCAGACGGCAGAACAGCGCCCACGCAGTGTCGACGGCCGCCTGCGCGGGCACCGAGGCGCTGCGGGCCATCGCCGTGCGCCAAGGCATCGGCTAGATCTGGACGGCCTGCGGCGCGTCGCGCACCGCGCTTCGTGCGCGCGACTGCGCAGCGAGCAACGCGTTGCCGATCTCGCCCGTACGCACCGACGTCACCGACAGCAGCGTGTCGCTCAGGCCATGGCTGCCTTCGCAAGCACCCTGCAGGTAGATGCCCGGATGGAAGTCGGGCGTGGCCTTCAGCCGATAGTAGCGGTCGACGTCATAGGGGCCGATGTACGGCGCGAGCGGCGCCAGCAGGTCTTTGTGCTGGTCGCGCGCATAGCCCGTGGCGAGCACCACCGCGTCGTAGCGCACGGTGCTCTCGCGCTGCACGTCGCGGTCGAGCAGCGTGAGGTGGATGCCGTCGTTCGCGGCGCGGACCGAGCGCACGTCGTGCTGGCGCAGCATGCGCAGTCGAATGCCGCGCGCCACCTTCTGGTCGTAGAAGACCTTGTAGATCTGCTGGATCAGGTCGAGGTCGGCGACTGCGTAGTTCGTCTGTGCGAACTCGTCGAGCAGCGCGGCGCGCACCTCGGTGCCCTGGCTGTACATGTAGTCGGTGAAGTCTGCATTGAAGACTTCGTTGACGAAGGGGCTGTCGTCCGAAGGCCGAATCGACCGCGCACGCATGATGAAGTCGACCTGTGGTGCGCCGGGGCGCCCCTGCAGGTCCATGAAAATCTCCGCTGCGCTCTGGCCGGCGCCGACGATGGCAATGCGACGCGCCTGCGGGTGCTGCGCCATGTCCTTCAGGTAGCTGCTCGAATGGAACACGCGCGGGTCGTCGCGCAGCCCGCGAAAGCCCTCGGGAATGTGGGGCACGCCGCCGATGCTCACCACCAGATTGCGCGCAAGCCGCTCCTGCACGCGGCCGTCGGCAGCGCGTGAGCGCACGCGCAGCAGTTGCACCTCGCCGCCCTGCTTCTCGGGTTGCACGTCGAACACCTCCTCGCCGTAGCGGCACGCATCTTCGAACTGGCCCGCGGCCCAGCCCAGGTAGTCGTTGAACTCGTGGCGACTCGGGAAGAAGCTCTTGAGGTTGATGAAGTCCGTCAGCCGGCCCTTCTCGTGCAGGTAGTTCACGAAAGTGAAGCGGCTGGTCGGGTTGCGCAGCGTCGCCAGATCCTTCAGGAACGAGATCTGCATGTGGGCCTGGTCCAGCAGCATGTTCGGGTGCCAGGCGAAGCAGGGCTGGCGCTCGATGAAGAGCGCGTCCAGCGGCTTGCTGCCGTGGCGCTTCTCGTCGAGTGCGATGGCCAGGGCGACGTTCGACGGGCCGAATCCGACGCCGATCAGGTCATGGATGTGCTGCATGGGATGTCAACTCCTGTGTGTGTTGTGTGCGATCGAAAGGGTGCGTGCTTTCACGCGGCAAGATTCGCCGATGCGCGGACCCGGTCTTGCTCAATGCGTCCGGCCTTCATGCGGATCACGCGATCGGCCAGGTGGAAGTAGCGGTCGTCGTGCGAGATCACGACCAGCAGATGCCCCTTGGCGCGCAGCTCGGGGAGCAGCTCGGTATAGAACAGATGGCGAAAGCTCGGGTCCTGGTCGGCGGCCCATTCGTCGAACACCAGCACCGGCCGGCCTTCCAAGTAGGCGTGCACCAGCGCCAGCCGCTTGCGCTGGCCGGTCGACAGGTCGACGGTGCTGAAGGAGCCGTCCTTGATGCTCACCTTGTGGGCGATTTCCAGGCGCTGCAGGTAGGGCAGCGCGGCGTGCGGCAACGCGTGCGCGCCGCCTTCGCCCTTCTGCGTGGCGACGAGCTCCTCGAACAGGTAGAAATCGGAGAACACCGTCGTGAAGAGCTGCCGGTAGTCGTCGCGGGTCTGCGGCGTCACGGGCTGGCCGTCGAGCAGCACGTCGCCGTCCTGCGGCGCATACAGGCCGAGCAGCAGCTTGATCAGGGTGGTCTTGCCCGAGCCGTTGTCGCCCACCACGAACACCATTTCGCCGCGGCGCAACTGCAGGTCGATGGGGCCGAGCACGAAGGGCTCGCTGCCTTCGGGCACGTCGAAGGCATAGCGCACGCCGCGCATGCCGATGCCTTCCTGCATCCTGGCGCTTCCCGCCGGGCGCTCCAGGTGCAGGTACGGCTCGGGCGTCGCAAAGCGCGCCGACAGGTCCGCTATGCGCTGGAACGCGACCTTGGCGCGGCCGACGTTGGGCAGCGCGCCGGCAATCATGTCGATCGGGCCCTTCAGGAACAGCAACACCAGCACGAAACCGCTGAGCACCACGGGCTCGGTGGCGCGGAAGGCTGCCCAGCCCAGGATCATCGCGATCAGCAGGAAGAACAGGGCCGAGCCGAAGGCCGTGGCCATCACGTAGGTGTTGATCGCGCGGGTGTTGACGGTGCGGATGTCGTCGACGATGCGCTCGACCTGATCGCCGAACATGCGCGTGCGGCGGCCGCGGTGCATGCGCAGCTCCTTTGCGCCTTCGCTGATCGCACGATAGGCCTTGTGCAGTTGGTCTTCGTGCGCGCGCGCCTTCCAGAAGCCGGCGCTGCCGCGCGTCTGGGCGACCGTCTGGATCGTGGCGCCGATCGCGAGCGCGACCACCAGCAGGCCGAAGAGCGGCAGCGACAGCCAGGCCAGGTAACCGAGGCAACCGAGCGCCACCGCCGCCGCGATCAGGGTGGACGACAGCACGAAGGCGACGTCGCTGATCATGTCCACGTCCTGCGAGAGCACGGGCATCAGACGGTGGGTGCGGTAGCGTTCGAGCGCATCGATGGGCGCCGAGAGAATCTTCTGGGCAAGGCTCTTGCGCACTTGGGCCACCAGGCGCTGGCCCACGAAGTTGGTGGAGACGTCCGACGCCATGCGCCCGAACAGCGCCACGAGGCACAGGCCGATGAAGGTCAGGAGCAGTCCACCGGCCATGCCGCCTTCCTGGTTCAGCACCAGGTTGATGGTGCGCAGCAGCGCGACCGTGGCCGCACCCGCACACACGCCGGTGACCAGCGACAGCGCGATCCACGGAACGAAGGGCTTGAACAGCCGCGCGATTTCCGCATCGTCGGCGCCGCCTTCGCGGCGTTCACTGCCAGGGATCGATGTCATGCAAACTCTTTCCGCCCACGGAGGGCGATGACGGCCTCGCGACGGAGCCCGAAAACTGCAGGGGCCATCCGGCCCGGCGGGCTGGATGCGGCGGCACAAGGCCGCCTTCTGCATAGACGGTGGCGCCCGATCGATGTTCATCGGTGCCGACGCGATGAACATGCGCGGCGCGAAAACGTCTGGCAGGCATGCACCCCATGCCCTGCCTCGCCCTTCCGTGATCGCCCTGCTGGAGCCCCTCTTCCGCGGCGAGCTCGCGCCGATCGGCGAACGACTGGTGTGCGCACCGGAGGTTCCGTGCGAGGCGCTTCGTGTGTCGGACCTGGTGAGGTCCGAGGCGCTGCTGGCCGACGTGCTCCACCGGCATGCGACCGTCCACCGCGTGACGGACGGCGACCTGCGCGCCGTCGCCTCGGCCTGGAGCTTTGAGTACCTTTCCGTGCTGCTGCCGCCGCTGGTCGCGGGTGCCAGCGTGCTCCAGCATGGGTTCCCGGCCGCGGCATCGCAGATGTGGGTGCGGCTCGACGGCCGCGGCGAGCCCGTGGACTTTCATGTCCGCGAACTCGGCGCGTCACAGCACGGCGCCGACACCGCGCAGCGCTACGCGCCCTTGCTGTGGCAGCACCTGTCGCCCCTGTTCTCGGCCATCGCCGGGCTCACTCGCATCGCGTCGAAAATTCTGTGGGGCAATGCCGCGCGGATCCTCGAACCGATCCTGGACCGGGGCGTGGCGCTCACCGGCGGCACGGCCTCGCTGATGCAAGACCGCGAGCATCTGCTGCACGCTGCCACCTGGACGCAAGGGGCGGCGAATCCGCTGCACGGCCGCCAGCGCGAAGTCGTCCGCACGCAGGACGGCTGCGCCGTTCGGGTGAAGCTGCACCGCCAGTGCTGCCTGAACCACCTGCTGCCCGGCGAGGGCTACTGCAGCAGCTGCCCGCTGGCGCCGCAGCACCGATGAACAGATCCCGCCGCGTTTCGTCTCCTCATGAGACGAAACGGGATGGCGCGCGCCTGCGCGTGCCGTTCCGCCGTTGCTCCGCATCACCCACCTACACGGACTCACCCATGCCCAAGGCCAAGCTCGTCTACATCATGTCCTTGCGAAATGCCGCCGCCGACAAGGCGGGCCAGAACGTCGACTACAAGGGCGCGCCGCGCTACATGAAGTCGCCGCTCGAATACCTGGCGCAGGCGCTGGACACCACGCCGCTGGGCGACGCCTACTCGCTCGAAGGCGTCATCTACGACGACGATGCGCAGTCGCCGCGCGACCAGGCGGCCCTGGCGGACTACAGGTTCGCCTGGCATCCGCAGCACCAATGGATCTTTCCTGCCGAGCTGCGCGCGCAGGGCCAGCTGCTTCGGGACATGCTGCATCCCGTGCCCTCGGCCTACCGCCGCATGCCGCTGGATGCGCCCGGGCGCGCGGCGGGCAAGCGCGCCTTCGAACGCACGCTGCTCGACAAGCTGCTCACGCTCGGTGCCGACGTCGTGCTGCTCGACGGGCTGCTGGTCATCCTCGACGAGCTGGTGCGGCCCGGCAGCCCTTACCACCGGAAGATCGTCAACATCCACCCGGGCATCACGCGGCTCGAGTCGCCCTTCCAGCGCCGCGGCGCCTGCGCCACGCTCGACGCGCTGCACGGCGCGCAGGGCCACAAGGTGGTCGACTGGGCCTCGATGACGAAGGTGAAGGTGCCTGTGATCGACAGGACCGGCGCATCGCTGCACTACGTGGACAACGGCATCGATTCGGGCGAAGTGATCTTCGACGTGCTCGACACGCCCATCGCGCCCGAAGACACCATCCTCGAACTGCGCTGGAACAACTTCAACTGCAGCCTCTTTCCGGCCATGCACCACGGCTTGATGTTGCTGGCGCCCCACGTCCTGAGCCCGCAAGCCAGATAAGTCACGCTTTCGCGGCGCAGAGCCAAACTTAATGAGAACACTTCTCATTAAAATTTACCCGCTCTTGCACTTTATTACTTTCAAAGTCCCTTCATGCAACTCCCTTTCCTTCCCCGCCAACGCCTGCTGCATGCCTCGCTGGCCGCGGCATTCGGCACCACCGCCGCGTTCTGGAGCGTCGCCAGCCATGCCCAGGCGTCCACGCCTGCCACGTCGGCGGCCGAAGGCAAGCCGGCGACCGGCGCCACGCTGCCTGCGGTCACGGTGAATGCCAATTCGGAGGAAAGCGCCACCGGCCCGGTGAACGGCTACGTGGCCAAGCGCAGCAGCACGGGCACCAAGACCGACACGCCGATCATCGAGACACCGCAGTCGATCTCCGTGGTCACGTCCGACCGCATGCAGGCCACCGGCGCCACGACGCTGAAGGACGCATTGAGCTATTCGCCCGGCGTGGCCATCACGACCTTCGGGGCCGATTCGCGCTACGACTGGCTCACGCTGCGCGGCTTCGACGCCTATGCGCCGGGCTTCTACCTGGACGGCCTGCCGCTGCGCAACAACGGCAACTGGGGCGTGTGGCGCACCCAGAACTACGGTGCCGAGCGCATCGAGCTGCTGCGCGGGCCCGCGTCGGTCCTGTATGGCGCCAGCGGCCCGGGCGGCGTGGTCAACGTGGTGAGCAAGCGCCCCACGGCCGAGCCGTTGCGTGAACTCCAGATGCAGATTGGCGACCACAACCGCAAGCAGATCGCTGGCGACTTCTCCGGCCCGATCGACGCCGAAGGCAAGGTGCTCTACCGCGTGGTGGGCCTGATCCGCGATGGCGACCTGCCCACCGGCAAGATGCCCGACCGCCGCTCGTATTTCGCGCCCTCGATCACCTGGCGCCCCTCGGGCGACACCAAGCTGACGGTGCACGCCGAAATCGACCGCACGCGCGCTGGCGTCTACAACCGCATCCAGCCGCAGGTCGGTTCGCTGATCCCGACCGCGATCGGCACCCGCCTGTCGCCGTCGCTGGCGACCGGCGACCCCAGCTACGACCGCTTCAACAGCGACCAGTGGCTGGTGGGCTACGAGCTCGAGCACCGCGTGAACGACACCGTCACCGTGCGCCAGAACGCGCGCTACGGCGAGCTGAAGGTCGACTACGCCGGCATCTGGCCGCTGCGCCGCCTCACCACCGTGGACGCGCGCAATCCGCTCAATCCAGCGAATTTCATGTTCCTCGGGCGCTATCCCACCGGCAGCCGGGAAAGCGTTTCCTCCTTCAGCATCGACAATCAGGTACAGGCCGACCTCCGCTCGGGCGACTGGCAGCACAAGGTGCTGGTGGGACTGGACTACCAGCGCAACCGCATCGACCAGTACAGCTTCTCGACCGGCAGCGCGCCGACGATCAATGTCTTCGCACCGGTCTACGGCGGTCCGGTCAAGGAAGGCGCGCCCTGGATGAACTCCGACATCCGCCTGGCGCAGACCGGCCTGTACATCCAGGACCAGATCAAGTGGGGCGACCGCTGGTCGCTCACGCTGGGCGGCCGCTACGACAGCGGCGACAGCGACGTGTTCGACCGCCTCACGGCCAAGTCCACGAGCATCTCGCAGAACAAGTTCACCAAGCGCGCCGGCCTCGTCTACGTGGCGCCGAACGGCGTGGCCCCCTACCTCAGCTATACCGAATCGTTCGCGCCCACAGGCCAGGTCGATCCGGTCAGCGGCCAGCCGTTCAAACCCGAGACGGGCAAGCAGTACGAGGCAGGCATTCGCTACCAGCCGCCGGGCACGAAGCAAAGCTACAGCGCCGCCATCTTCGACCTGCGCCGCCAGAACTACATCTCGAACGACGCGAACTTCGTTCCCAAGCAGACCGGCGAGATCCAGGTCCGTGGCCTGGAGCTCGAGGCCACCGCCGAACTCACGTCGCGCGTGAACGTCACGGCGTCCTACGGCTACACGCCGCGCGCCATCGTCACGGCCAGCGCCAACCCGGCCGAGGTCGGCAAGCAGGCCAACGCCGTGCCGCGTCACCGGCTCGCGATCTGGGCCGACTACCGCTTTGCCAGCGGCGTGAAGGTGGGCCTGGGCGCGCGCTACACCGGCTCGAACTACGGCGATGGCGAGAAGGTCGCACCGTACAAGGTGCCTGCCTCCACAGTGTTCGACGCCATGATCGGCTACGACTTCGACCGCTGGAGCCTGGCGCTCAACCTGCGCAACCTGACCAACAAGGACTTCCTCGCGAACTGCGACCAATACGGCAAGTGCTACTACGGCGCGCCGCGCTCGATCGTGGCAACGGCGGCGTACCGCTGGTAAGCAGGAACGACACCCCGCGGCGCGGCGAGCGCCCCGGGTGATCCTCCAAGGAGAAGGCCCGGCGTCAATGCGCCGGGCCTTTTCTTTTCGTCGGAGGGACGAAGCGCGAGTCAGTCGACAGCGCCTGCCGCAAGCGCCGCGAGGTCCGCGAGGCTTTCGGCCTTCATCACGTCCGCCAGCACCAGCCTGCGGCCACCCGGCACCAGTGCCCGCAGGCCGAGCAAGAGCTTCAGGCTCAGCAGCGAGTCCCCGCCCAGCTGGAAGAAGTTGTCGTGGCGGCTCACACGCCGCACGCCCAGCAGTTCGGTCCATAGCGCGGCCAGCGCGTGCTCCAACACGCCCTGAGGCGCTTCATGGGCCACGCGGCCGGACGATGCCAACCGCGGCACCACGGCAACCGGCTCCTGCTGCAATGCAAGCTGGGCGGCAAGTTCGCGTGCGGGCCGTTGCGGCTGCCGCGCCAGGGCATTGGCCACGTTGGCGACGCTCGCCCACATGTGCTCGCAGACGCGTGCGGCGCCCACCGACCCGCTGACCTGCACCGAGAGCGCAAAGCCATCGCCGAAGTCGCTCACCGACAGGCCGAGCGGGTAGTTGCTGCGCTCCTGGCCCGAGACGAACTCGATGCCGTTCCATGCGGCGTTCGCCTCGGGCGCGCGGCGCGGGCTGTGGCGATAGTTCAGCAGCGACGAGAACAGCGGCGCGCCCTGGGGCAACGCACTGCAGCGCTGCGCAAGCGACAGGCTCGCGTGCTCGTGCTGCATCAGCTGGGCCAGTGCCGCATGCGTCTCTTGGACGCACTGCGCCACGCCGAGCGTGCCGAGTCGGATGCGCAGCGGCAGCATGTTCATGCACAGGCCCAGGGCCCGCTCCGCGTCCTCGCCCGCCTGCATGCGCCCGAAGAGCACCGTACCGAATACCACGTCGTCCTGTCCCGTGGCCTTGGCCAGCACCATCGCCCACGCGAGATGAAAGAGCGTCGCCGGGCTCACGCCATGGCGCTGCGCCTGCAGCCGCAACTGCGACGCCAGCGCGGCATCGATGGGAAGCTGCGCGTCGTCGACATCGGAGCCGTCGCATTGCACATCGGTCAGGCCGAACGGTGTGGTGGGCTGCGACACATCGCCCAGCATGCGGGTGAAGAACGCTTCATGCTCCGCCTGCGCCACGCCGAGCCGGGCGTGGGCTACGAAGCGGCGGAACGGCACGGGCGGCCGAAGGGCGACATCCGGGCCTTTCTGGACCGCGGTGATCTCGTCCATCAGCAGTTCCAGCGTCGTGTGGTCCGAAATGAGGTGATGGCTGGGCAACTGCAGGAGCCAGCGCTGTTGCGCTGCGTCGTGCGCCGCCACCGCATCGATCATCGGCGCGCGCCGCACGTCGATGCGGTAGCCGGTTGGATCGACGTGGGCGTTGAGCCGATCGGCCACGCTGGCGCTCGCCGATGCGGCGTCGCCATCGAGCCATTGCAGCGTCAGCTGCGCTTCCCGACACACGACCTGCACAGGCTCGCGGAGCCCCTCCCACACGATCGCCGTGCGAAGAATGTCGTGCCGCGCGATCACCCGGTTGAAGCTCTCGACGAAGCGCTCCAGCCGGTCCCGACTGTCGAAACTCATCAGCAACGGATAGACATAC
>NZ_LMEV01000017.1:407320-407654 GCF_001426505.1 Variovorax sp. Root473 | reverse complement strand
GTTGGCCGGCACCTGCACCTCGGGCCGGCCCGTGTCCTGCGCCAGCGCCTTGGCGAAGGCGGCAAACCCGGGGTGCTGGAACAGCATGCGCACCTGCGCCTGCCAGCCGCGCGCACGCATGCGCTCGAGCAGGCGCAGCGCCAGCAGCGAATGGCCGCCCAGTTCGAAGAAGTTGTCGTTACGGCCCACTCTCTGGAGCCCGAGCACCTCGGCCCAGATCGCCGCAAGCGCCTCTTCCATCTCGCCCTGCGGCGCTTCGTAGCCCCGCCCCTGGGCGAACTGCGGCGCGGGCAGCGCCTTGCGCTCGACCTTGCCGTTGGCGTTCAGCGGCAAG
>NZ_LMEV01000017.1:406769-407282 GCF_001426505.1 Variovorax sp. Root473 | reverse complement strand
CTGGGCTTCGATCTCCCCGAGTTCGATGCGCAGGCCGCGGATCTTCACCTGGTGGTCGATGCGGCCCAGGTATTCGATCTGCCCCTCGGCATTCCAGCGTACGAGATCGCCCGTGCGGTACAAGCGCCCGCCGCTGCCGAAGGGATCGGCCACGAAGCGCTCGGCACTCAGGCCCGGCTTGTTGAGATACCCCCGCGCCAGGCTCACCCCGCCCAGATAGAGCTCGCCCGACACGCCGCGCGGCACCGGGTTCAGCTCTGCATCCAGCACCCACGTCTGCGTGTCGCTGATCGGCCGCCCGATCGGCACCAGGCTCTGGCCGTCGTCCCGGCAGGTCCAGCGCGTGACGTGGATGGTGGTTTCCGTGGGTCCGTACAGGTTCTGCAGCGTGGCGCCGTGGAGGCGCCTCAGTGCTTCTCTTTGCGTCTCCGCGGGCATGGCTTCACCGCCGCAGATGATGTGCTTCAGGCGCGTGCTCGCCTCGATGCCCGGATGCGCCAGGAAGGCTTGCAA
>NZ_LMEV01000017.1:404991-406719 GCF_001426505.1 Variovorax sp. Root473 | reverse complement strand
GGCCATGCAGCTGCGCAGCGCCTCGTGGCGCACCGCAGCGCCCTTGGGCTTGCCGGTGGAGCCGGAGGTGTAGATGACATAGGCCAGGTGCTCGCCATGCAGCGCGACCTGGGGATTGGTGTCGGGCTCGCTCGAGACATCGAGGCTGTCGACTTCCAGCATGGTGAGGCCGGCATGTGGCGCGATGAGCTCGCGGGTGGCCCGGTGGCTCAGCACCAACTCGATGCCGCTGTCCTCCACCATGTACGCCAGCCGCTGCACCGGGTACTCGGGGTCCAGCGGCAGGTAGGCACCGCCGGCCTTCAGGATCGCCAGGATGCCCACCACCATCTCGATGGAGCGCTCCATCACGATGCCCACGCGCATGTCCGGCCGCACACCCAGCGCGATCAGACGATGAGCCAGGCGGTTCGCACGCGCGTTCAGTTCANATGCCGCGCAATGCTGTGATGCACCAGTTCCACGCCAGGCTCCTGCTGCGCGTTCACGCTCCATTGCGTGAGCCAGCGCATCTCCTCTCCCGACAACAGATCGAGCTCGCACACGCGCTGCTGCGACGCTGTGGCCAACGCCTCCACGATGGCGCGAACGGCCGCATGCATGAAACCGCACACGCGCCGTGCATCGACCGATTCATGCACCTGCGCGGTCAGCGAGAAGCCGTCGCCTCGGTCGTCCACCGACATGTCGAACGGATAGTTGCTGTGCTCCTGTCCGCCGAGGAACTCGATGCCTTGCCAGGCGGCGGCCTCCTTCTTCTCGACCGCGGCGCTGTAGCGATAGTTCAGCAAGGCCGAGAACAGCGGCGTGCTCCCCGGCAATGCACTGCAGCGCTGGGCGAGCGACAGGCTGGCGTGCTCGTGGTGCAGCAGTTGCGTGAGTGCTGCATGTGTCTCCTGCACGCAGTGCGCCACACCGAGCGCACCCAGCCTGATGCGCAGCGGGAGCGTGTTGATGAACAGTCCCAGCGCGCGGTCCGCGCCCGCGCCCGACTGCATGCGGCCGAACAGCACCGTGCCGAACACCACGTCGTTCCTGCCGGTCGCCTTGGCCAGCACCAGCGCCCATGCGAGATGAAAGAGCGATGCCGCACTCACACCGTGGCGCCGCGCCTCGTGCCGCAGCGAGACGGCCAGCTCGGCCTCCAGCACCAGTTCGGCTTTTTCGGCGCGGGCGCCATCGCCTCGCACATCCCGCAGCTCGAAGGGCGTCGTGGGTTCGTCCACGTCGCCGAGCATCCGGGTGAAGAAGGCCTCGTGTTCGGCCTGGCTCACGCCCAGCCGGGTCTGCGCCACGAAACGGCGGAACGGCACGGGCGCGGGCAACGCGTCGGGGCCATGGCTCGCCAGCAGGCCGATTTCCTCGACGATCAGTTCCAGCGTGGCATGGTCGAGCACCAGGTGGTGGCTCGGCAGTTGCAGCAGCCAGCGCCGGTTGTCCGCGTCCTCGGCGGCAATGGCCCGGATCATCGGTGCGCGGCGCACGTCGATGCGGCGCCGGCCTGCATCGGCCGTCAGGCGGGCGGCCACGTCCTCGCCGGCCGACACGTCCAGCCATTCGAGAGCCAGTTGTGCCTCTCGCCACACGACCTGCACGGGCACGGACAGGGACTCCCACAGCACGGCGGTACGCAGGATGTCGTGGCGTGCGATCACCTGGTTCAGGTTGCCAACGAAATCTTCCAGCCGCTGCTTCGATGCGAAGGAAAGCAACTGCGGCGTGATGTAG
>NZ_LMEV01000017.1:404624-404958 GCF_001426505.1 Variovorax sp. Root473 | reverse complement strand
GTTGGCCGGCACCTGCACCTCGGGCCGGCCCGTGTCCTGCGCCAGCGCCTTGGCGAAGGCGGCGAACCCGGGGTGCTGGAACAGCATGCGCACCTGCGCCTGCCAGCCGCGCGCACGCATGCGCTCGAGCAGGCGCAGCGCCAGCAGCGAATGGCCGCCCAGCTCGAAGAAGTTGTCGTTGCGCCCAACCCGCGGTAACCCGAGCACCTCGGCCCAGATGGCCGCCAAAGCCTCTTCCATCTCGCCCTGCGGTGCTTCATAGCCCTTGCCTTCGGCGAACTCGGGCTCGGGCAGCGCCTTGCGCTCGACCTTGCCGTTGGCGTTCAGCGGCAGT
>NZ_LMEV01000017.1:404042-404587 GCF_001426505.1 Variovorax sp. Root473 | reverse complement strand
CTGGGCTTCGATCTCCCCGAGTTCGATGCGCAGGCCGCGGATCTTCACCTGGTGGTCGATGCGCCCCAGGTACTCGATCTGCCCCTCGGCATTCCAGCGCACGAGGTCGCCCGTGCGGTAGAGCCTTTCGCCTTGGCCGAACGGGTTCGCCACGAAGCGCTCGGCACTCAGGCCCGGCTTGTTGAGGTAGCCCCGCGCCAGGCTCACCCCGCCCAGATAGAGTTCGCCCGCCACGCCGCGCGGCACCGGGTTCAGCCCGGCATCGAGGATGTGGCACTGGGTGTCGCTGATCGGCCGCCCGATCGGCACCAGGCTCTGGCCGTCGTCCCGGCAGGTCCAGCGCGTGACGTGGATGGTCGTCTCCGTCGGGCCGTACAGGTTCTGCAGCGTGGCGCCACTCAGGCGCCTCAGTGCTTCCCTTTGCGTTTCTGCCGGCATGGCCTCGCCGCCGCAGATGATGTGCTTCAGGCGCGTGCTCGCCTCGATGCCCGGATGCGCCAGGAAGGCTTGCAGNCATCGAAGGCACGAAGTTCAGCGTGGTGATC
>NZ_LMEV01000017.1:403530-403960 GCF_001426505.1 Variovorax sp. Root473 | reverse complement strand
GGCCATGCAGCTGCGCAGCGCCTCGTGGCGCACCGCAGCGCCCTTGGGCTTGCCGGTGGAGCCCGAGGTGTAGATGACGTAGGCCAGGTGCTCGCCGTGCAGCGCGACCTGGGGATTGGTGTCGGGCTCATTGGAGACGTCGAGGCTGTCGACTTCCAGCATGGTGAGGCCGGCACGCGGTGCGATGAGATCGCAGGTGGCCCGGTGGCTCAGCACCAACTCGATGCCGCTGTCCCCCACCATGTACGCCAGCCGCTGCACCGGGTACTCAGGATCCAGCGGCAGGTAGGCGCCGCCCGCCTTCAGGATGCCCAGGATGCCCACCACCATCTCGAGGGAGCGCTCCATCACGATGCCCACGCGCATGTCCGGCCGCACACCCAGCGCGATCAGCCGGTGGCCCAGGCGGTTCGCGCGCGCGTTCAGTTCG
>NZ_LMEV01000017.1:229898-403514 GCF_001426505.1 Variovorax sp. Root473 | reverse complement strand
ATGCCGCGCAATGCTGTGATGCACCAGTTCCACGCCAGGCTCCTGCTGCGCGTTCACGCTCCACTGATTGAGCTGCGTTTTCTCCGGCGCTCCCAACAGATCGATGTCGCCGATCGCACGCGCGTCATCCCCCGCCAGCGCCTCGAGGATCACCACGTAGTGCCCCGCCATCCGTTCGATGGTCTGCGGCTCGAACAGCTCGCGGGCATGGTTGAAGACCAGCTGCACCTGTCCGAGGCCGTCCTCGACCACGTCCAGCGTCAGCTCGAACTGGGCGGCCTGCTCGCCGAATTCCCAGGTCTTCAGCACGAGCCCCGGAAGATCTTCCAGCGCGCTGCGATCCTGCTGCAGGTGGTTGAACATCACCTGGAACAGCGGCGCCGTGCTCAGGCTGCGCTCGGGCTGCAGTGCCTCCACCAGCTGCTCGAACGGCAGGTCCTGGTGCGCCTGTGCGCCCAGCGCCGCTTCGCGCGTTGCGGCCAGCGCCTCGTGCAGGCGGGTGCGGGTTTCCAGCACATTGCGCATCACCTGCGTGTTGACGAAGAAGCCGACCACCCGCTCCGACTCGACGCGGTGGCGGTTGGCAATCGGCACGCCCACCCGCACGTCCGGCTGCGCCGTGTAGCGGTTCAGCAGCACCTGGAAACCAGTGAGCAGCATCATGAACAGCGTTGCCCCACGCGACTGTGCACGCCGGCGCAGCGCCTCGACCAGCGAGGGCGGCAGCGCCGTGGCGTGGCGCGCGGCGCGGTACTTGCCGTCGGCGCGCCGCATGCGGTCCGCCGGCAGTTGCAGCACCGGGTGCTCGTTGCCGAGTTGCGCCTTCCAGTGATCCAGCTGCCGCTCCTTCTCGCCCGCTTCGAGCCAGTGCCGCTGCCAGAGTGCGTAGTCGGCGTACTGGACCGGCAGCGCATCGTGCACCGGCGCGCGGCCCTGCACGCGCGCGCGGTACTCGGCGACAAACTCGTCCACCACGATGCGCATCGACCATCCGTCGGACACGATGTGATGCATCACGACGGCCAGCATGTGCGCCTCGGCCCCGAGGCGGATCAGCACCACGCGCAGCAGCGGGCCGGTGGTCAGGTCGAAGGGCGCATCGGCGATGCGCCGCGCCTCTTCTCTCGCGCGCGCTTCACGCTCGGCCTGCGGCAGATGCGCCAGGTCGACGAGCGGAATGTCGAGTGCCAGGTGCGCCTGCACGCGCTGCTCCACCTCGCCCTCGGCATTCACGCTGAACACGGTGCGCAGCGACTCGTGGCGTGCCACCAGCGCCTCGAAGGCGGCCTTCAGCGCATCGGCATCGAGCCGCCCGTCGAGCCTCAATCCGCCCGCAATGTGATAAGCCGAACTCTCGGGCTCCAGCTGCCAGAGAAACCACTGCCGCATTTGCGCATACGAGGGCGGACACGCCGTGCACACCGCCTCGTCGCGCGCCACGATCGGGAACTGCCCGATCGTGAGGCCCTCGGCGCGGATCTTCTGGTACACCGCGCGGCGCTGGGCCGGGGTCAGGCGCAGGAAGCGCCGGCCGATGTGGTCGTGGGTGGCCGTGGTTTCCATCAAGTGGTCTCGAGGCTGTCAATGAAGGAGTCGATGTCGGACAAGGCATCGGCATGCGGCTTGCGCGCGCCCGCCTCGGCGATCAGCCGGGCCATGTCCATCAGAACGGGGTTTTGAAAGATGTCTCTGACCGCAAGGTCGACATGCAGGGCGCCCTGCACGCGCGCCATCACCTGCATCGACATCAGCGAGTGGCCGCCAAGTTCGAAGAAGTGATCGTTGCGGCCCACGCGCGCCACGCCCAGCACTTCGCACCAGATGCGCGCCAGCGCCTCTTCGGCATCGCCCTCGGGTGCGGCATAGGCGCGCTCGCTGCCGAAGCCGGGCTCGGGCAGCGCCTTGCGGTCGACCTTGCCGTTGGCGTTCAACGGCAGCGTCTCCAGCACCACGAGGGCGCCGGGCACCATGTACTCGGGCAGCGCTCGGCCCAGCCGCGCGCGCACCTGCGCCGAATCGATCGCCTGTCCGGCCTGCGCCGACAGGTACGCCACGAGCACCGTCGCGCCGGCGTGTTCCCTGGCCATGACGATGGCCTCGCGCACCTCGGGCTGCGCGAGCAGCTGCGCCTCGATCTCGCCGAGCTCGATGCGAAAGCCCCGCACCTTCACCTGGTGGTCGATGCGCCCGAGGTACTCCAGCTGGCCCTGCGCGTTCCAGCACACGAGGTCACCCGTACGGTAG
Organism: Variovorax sp. Root473; assembly: GCF_001426505.1. Lineage (GTDB taxonomy): Bacteria > Pseudomonadota > Gammaproteobacteria > Burkholderiales > Burkholderiaceae_C > Variovorax. Next base: position 401,270 of record NZ_LMEV01000017.1, on the reverse strand, counting down.
AGGCGATCGCCGTTTTCCGCCGCGATGAAGCGCTCGGCCGTGAGGCCCGCGCGGTTCAGGTAGCCGCGCGCCAGGCCGGCGCCCGACACGTGCAGTTCGCCAGCCACGCCCGGCGGCACGAGGTTCAGGTCCGCATCGAGCACCCGCAGGCCCAGGTCCGGAATGGCGATGCCGACGGGGCTGCGCTGCTGCCCGAGGTCCGCCGCGGTGATGCGACGCCAGGTCACGTGGACCGTTGTCTCGGTGATGCCATACATGTTGACCAGCTGCGGATGCTGGTCGCCGTGGTGCTCGATCCACGTGCGCAGCCGCTGCGGCTCCAGCGCCTCGCCGCCGAAGATCACCGTGCGCAGCGCCAGGCCCTTGTCCATCGCCTGCGGCAACGCGATCAGCTGCCCGAAGGCCGAGGGCGTCTGGTTGAGCACCGTCACCTGCCGCTCGCGCAACAGCTGCAGGAAGTCCGCCGGCGAGCGGCTCACCCAGAACGGCACGACGACCAGCTTGCCGCCGGTGCACAGCGCGCCGAAGATTTCCCAGACCGAGAAGTCGAAGGCGCAGGAATGGAACAGCGTCCACACGTCCGTCGGCCCGAAGCGGAACCAAGGCTCGGTGGACGCGAGCAGCCGGATCACGTTGCGGTGGCACAGCTGCGCGCCCTTGGGGCGGCCCGTGGAGCCCGAGGTGTAGATCACGTAGGCGAGGTTGTCGCCGCCCAGCGCCACCGCGGGGTCGGTGGCCGGGCAGCCGGCCAGGTCCGTGGTGTCGATGGCGAGCGCATCGATGCCCGCGGGCAAGGCCATGCGCCCGCGCAGGTGGTCGTGCGTGAGCACCAGCGCAAGGCCGCTGTCGAGCGCCATGTAGGCGATACGGTCGGCCGGGTAGTCCGGATCGAGCGGCACATAGGCGCCGCCGGCCTTCATGACCGCCAGCAGCGCGACCACGAGATCGGTGCCGCGCTCCAGTGCGACGCCGACGCGGGTTTCGGGCCGCACGCCTTGCGCCATCAGCCGGTGCGCGAGCCGGTTGGCACGCTGGTTGAGTTCGCGGTAGCTGAGCGCATCCTGCTCGAAGACCACGGCAGTGGCGTCGGGCTGCGCCGCCGCCTGCTGCTCGACAAGGCCATGCACGGTCTGCGGCGCCGCGTTCTCGCGCGTGCGGCCTTCCCCTCTGGCGCGCTGAGCAAGCGCTGCAATTTCCGCCTCATCCAGCAACGCCAGTTCGCCCAGCGCGCGCGTCGGTTCGGCCACGAAGGCTTCCAGCACACGGCGGTAGTGGCCCGCAAGGCGCTCGATCGTGCCCGGCTCGAACAGCTCGGCCGCGTAGCGGAACGCGGCGCGGAGGCTGCCGTCCTCGCACTCGATGGTCTCCAGGATCAGCTCGAACGGCGCCGCGCGCTCCTCGAGGTCGATGCGCCGCACCTGCAGGCCAGGCCATCCGCGCAACGGCCGGTTGCCTTCGCCGAGATGGTTGAACATGACCTGGAACAGCGGCGAGCCCGCATGCGCGCGATCGGGACGCAACGCCTGCACCAGGCGCTCGAAGGGCAGCTCCTGGTGCGCCTGTGCCTCTAGCGAGGTGTTGCGCACCTGCGCCAGCAATTCGGCCAAGCTCATGCGCGGATGCAGCCGGGCGTCCATCACCACGGTGTTGATGAAGGCGCCCACCACGCCGGCAGTCTCGGGCCGGTTGCGGCCGGCGACGGGAACGCCGATGCGGATCTCGTCCTGGCCGGTGTAGCGGAAAAGCAAGGCGTGGAAGGCTGCAAGCAGCACCGCGAACAGGGTGTTGCCCTGCGCGCGCGCGTGCTGCTTCAGGCCGCGCGCCAGAGGCGCGGGCACGTCGAGCGTGTGCTGCGCAGCACTGTACTTTGCGTCGGCGGCGCGCGGCCGGTCGGTGGTGAGTTCCAGCACCGGCTGGCTGCCCCCGAGCCGCTGCTGCCAATGCGCCAGCTGCCGTTCGCCCTCGGCGCTTTCCAGCCAGGTGCGCTGCCACCGGGCGAAGTCCGCGTAGCGAATCTCGGGCTCGGGGTCCGTACCGGCCGGCACCTCGCCCACGCGCTGCGCGTAGAAGCGCGCCAGTTCATCGAGGATGAGTTCGACGGACCATGCATCGGAACCGATGTGATGCATCGTCAGCAGCAGCTGGTGGTCGCCTTCGGCCATCTTCAGCAGCGTGCCGCGCAGCATCGGCCCGGTCGTCAGGTCGAACGGCGTGCGGCAGACCGCGTGCACCGTCTCGCGGTAGCGCGACGTGCGGGACGCGGCATCGAGCCCGCTGAGATCGACGAAGGGAATTTCGATGCGGCTCTCGGGCTCGACGCGCTGCTCGGGCAGGCCGTTCGGCCCCGAGCGAAACACGGTGCGCAGCGTGTCGTGGCGCATCGCGAGCGCCTGCACCGCCTGCTGCAGCGCCGCGACGCTCAGCGGCCCCGCAAAGCCCAGCCCGCCGCCGACGTGGTACGCCGTGTTGCCCGCATCGAGTTGCCACAGGAACCACTGCCCCTGCTGCGTGAAGGAGACCGGCACGAAGGCGCCGTCGTCCACGCTGCGCGCGATGGCGCTGCGCGAGGGCGGTGCGGGGGCCGCGGTTGCGTCGCTGCCCCGCTGCAGCCTGCGCTGCAGCAGCGCCAGTTGGGCGGGCGACAGCTTCGCCCGGCGTTCGGCAAGATCGTTGCGCTCGCTCATGATCAAAGACTCGGGGTGGTTGCAACGGTGGGGGCGTCTTCGGCTTCGGGATCGCTTTCGATCTGCTCGATCAACCGCAACTCGACCAGCGCGGCCAGCCCGGCGATGGTGGGCGCCTTGAAGAAGGCGGCGGGATGCAGCTCCACGCCATAGGCCTTGCGCACCCGCGACAGCAGCCGGATCGCCAGCAGCGAATCGCCGCCGAGCTCGAACAGGTTGTCGTTCGCACCCACGGGCGCAATGCCGAGCGCTTCGGTCCAGAGCTCGGCGAGTCCTTCTTCCAGGTCGCCTTCGGGCGCGACGAACGCGGTCTGCAGCACCGGGCGTGGATGCCCCGTGCGGGCCTCGGGCGCGGGCTCGTCGTCCAGCGACTCGAACAGGCCGTCCAGCGGGCGCAAGCGTGGCGCGAAGGGCGAGATGGACACCACCGTCTGCGGCAGGTCGGGCCCGTTCGCAATGCGTTCGAAAGCCGACACGCCGGTGCGCTCGTCCAGGCCTACGCCTTCGGGCATGTCCATGCCGACCGCCACGCCCACATCGCGCCAGGCATCCCAGTTCACCGAGAAAACCGGCAGCGCGGAACTGCGCCGATGCGCATGGGCCAGCGCATCGAGGTACGCATTCGCGGCCGCGTAGTCGCTGCGGCCAAGACCACCGATCAGGCTCGCCACCGAGGAGCAGAAGAGCACGAAGTCGAGCGGCTCGGCGCGCAGCGCATCGAGCAGCGCGAGCGTGCCCGCGATCTTGGGCGCGAACGCGGCCTCCACCAAGGCCTGGGTGCGCTGGGCGATCATGCCGCGGTCGGGCTGGACGACGGCGTGGACCACGCCGTTGACCGCGCCGAAGCGCGCGTGCACCGCCGCCAGTGCGTTGCGCAGTTGTGCCGGATCGGTGACGTCGGCCGCGATGGGCATCATTTCCGCGCCGTTCGCTTCGAGTTCGATCAGTTGCTGCAGCCTGCGCCGCAGCGACGCGGGCTGGTCAACCGATGCGGCGATGCGCGACCACTCGGTGCGTTCGGGCAACGGCGTGCGGCCCAGCAACACCAGCCTGGCCTGCCAGGTCTTGCTGAGGTAGCGCGCGAGCGCCAGGCCGACGCCGCCCAGCCCGCCGGTGATCATGTACACGCCGCCCTGGCGCAGCCGCTGCACGCCCGGCATCTGCGCCGGCAACGCGTCGTACGTCTTCGTCCAGCGGTGCGGACCGCGGTAGGCGACGACGAAGTCCTCCTGCGTGGCCGCTGCCTCCTCGACCACGCGGCATGCGAGGTCGGCTTCGGCGACGCTCTCGGGCGCGGGCAGCACCACGTCGACGACGCGGCAGGCAATGGTGGGCGACTCCTGTCCGAGCACCTTGGCAATGCCCAGCACGGTCGACTTTTCCGGTGCCAGCGTCTCGGTGCCGGCCACATCCTCGACGCGGTCGGTGACGACGGTGAGCGCAAGCGGCGCGCGAACCGCGCCGCCCCCGATGTCCAGCGCCTGCCCCAGCGCGAGCAAGCTGAAGTAGCCGGCCTCGTAGGCCGCGGCATGCGAAGGTGCCGGGGCGTCGCCGTCCAGGCTCCACAGGTGGAAGAGTCGCGTGACCGGTCCGGCCTCGGACTCGACCTCGCGCAGCAGTGCCTCGTGGTCGACGCGTTCGGCCGGCCGCATGGCGTACTGCCCTTCGGCGGTGCGCGCGAACTTCTTGCCGCGCAGCGCGAGGATCACGCGTCCGCCCTGTTCGCGCAGCGTGCGCCCGAGGCGGTCGGTGAAGCTGTTCGCATCGCCGAGCACCAGCGTGCAGCCCGACGACCCGGTCGTCGTCTCTCTCGGCGGCAGCGCGGTGCGCTTCCAGGCCGGCGCATAGAAGAGACCGGGCGCGGCAGCAGGTGCCGGTTGCGCGGCACCACCGGGCTCGGGCTCGACCCAGAACCGGCGGCGCTGGAACGCGTAGGTAGGCAACGGCACCCGGCGCGGCGCGGGACCGGTGCGGCACGCGGCCCAATCGATATCCACGCCCACGGTCCAGAGGCCCGCGACGGCGTTCGCCAGTTGCTGCGCATTCCGCGCCCACTGCTGCGGATGGGCCTGGCTGGCCCAGATGCCCGCGGCCGACCTGCCTCCGGGGTGCTGGCGCGCCAGCCCGGCCAGCGTATCGCCGGGGCCTACCTCGAGCACCACGCGGCCGGGCACGGCGAAGACTTCGCGCAGGCCGTCGGCAAAGCGCACCGTGCCGCGCAGATGCCGGCCCCAGTAGGCGGGGCTGGTCGCTTCTTCGGCAGTGATCGGCTGGCCCGTCACGTTGGAGATGAAGGGAAGGCGCGGCGCCTGCTTCGGCACTGCGGCGATCAGGCGCTCCAGTTCGGCCACCATGGGTTCGACCAGGCGGGAGTGCGAGGCGATGGACACATGCAAGCGGCGTGGTTGATGCTGGCGCGCGAGCAGTTCTTTTTCGGCACGCGCGATGGCATCGGCCGGACCGGCGAGCACGCAAAGCTGCTCGCCGTTGACCACGGCCAGATCGCATCCCGTGGCGAGGAACGGCGCGAGTTCCGCTTCGGACAGCGGCACGGCAGTCATCGCGCCGGGCGCCAGCGTCTGCATCAGGCGGCCGCGCGCGGCGACGATGCGCAGCGCATCGTCCAGCGTGAACACGCCGGCCAGGCAGGCTGCGACGTATTCGCCCAGGCTGTGGCCCAGCAGCACCGCGGGCTGCACGCCGCAGTTCATCCACCAGCGCGCCATGGCGTACTCGGTCGCGAACAGCGCGGGCTGTGCGAACTCGATGCGGAACAGGCGCTCGTTGGCGGCCTGCTCATCGCCGGCCTCGGGGAACAGCAGCGCGAGCAGGTCGATTCCGCTGTCGGCCTTGAGCACGGCAGCGCAGCGGTCGAGCACCTCGCGGTAGACGGCGCTGTCGCGGTAGAGGTCTTCGCCCATGCGCGCATGCTGGGTGCCGCCGCCGGGGAACAGGAAGGCCACCTCGGGCGGCGAGGCGGCAGCACGGGTTACCGCCAGGGCGGGCGACGAGAGCATGTCCGCGGCCAGCCCGGATTGGTTCGCCACCACGGCGCTGCGCCACGTAAAGGCGCGGCGCCCGCTCTGCAGGGTGTGCGCCACGTCCTCGAGTGCCAGCCCGTCGTTCGCCCGCAGATGCGTCGCCAGTTGCTCGCGACCCTGGACGAGCGCAGCTTCCTCCTTTGCCGACAGCGGCAGCACCTGCCACCGCGCGGCCTTCTGTGCGGTGGGCTGCATCGCGGGCGCTTCTTCGAGCACCACATGGACATTGGTCCCGCCGATGCCGAACGAGCTCACACCCGCGCGGCGCGGCGTGCGACCCTCGGGCCAAGGCTGGCACTGCGCATTCACATAGAACGGGCTGCTCTCGAAATCGATCTGCGTGTTGGGCTTCGTGAAATGCAGGCTGGGCGGCAGCACGCCGTGCTTGAGCGCCATCGTGGCCTTGATGAGCCCCGCCACGCCGGCCGCCGCATCGAGGTGGCCGATGTTGGTCTTGACCGAACCGACCGCGCAGAAGCCGCGCCGCTCGGTGTCGGCGCGAAAGGCCTGCGTGAGCGCTGCGATCTCGATCGGATCGCCCAGCGTGGTGCCGGTGCCGTGCGCCTCGATGTAGCCGACGGTGCCGGCCGAGACGCCCGCGATCAGTTGCGCCGCGCGAATGACCTCGGCCTGCCCGTCGACGCTGGGCGCGGTGAAGCCGACCTTGGCGGAGCCGTCGTTGTTGGCCGCGGTGCCCTTGATGATCGCGTGGATGGTGTCGCCGCCGCGCAGTGCTTCGTCCAGGCGCTTGAGCACGACGATGCCCGCGCCGCTGCCGATCACCGTGCCGGCCGCATCGGCGTCGAAGGCACGGCAATGGCCGTCGGGCGAGAGGATCGCGCCGGCCTGGTAGCGGTAGCCGCCTTCTTGCAGCAGGTTGAGCCACACGCCGCCGGCCAGGGCCATGTCGCAGTCATGGCTCAGGAGCGCCTGGCAGGCGGTGTGCACGGCCGTGAGCGACGTGGAGCAGGCCGTCTGCACGCTCACGGCGGGGCCGCGCAGGTTCAGCTTGTAGGCCACGCGCGTGCACAGCGAACCGCCGGAGTTCCCGCTCATGAGGCCGAGCAGGTCGGCAATGCCGGTATGCGCGCCGAGGCCGAAGGACGGCAGCAGGTTGCGGATCAGGTAGACGTTGGCACCTTCTCCCGCATACACGCCGACCTTGCCGGACCAGCGCTCGGGGTCGCAGCCGGCATGTTCAAGCGCTGCCGAGGCGCATTCGAGAAAGACGCGCTGCTGCGGATCGAGGTTCTCGGCCTCGCGCGGCGTGTAGCCGAAGAAGCCGGCATCGAACTGGTCGAAGCCTTCGAACATCGCGCCGGCCTTCACGTAGTCGGGGTCGTCCAGCAGGCTCTGCGGCACGCCGCGTTCGCGCAACTGCTCATCGGTGAAGCGCGACACCGATTCCACGCCGCCCTCGATGTTGCGCCAGAAGGCGTCCACATCGTCGGCGCCGGGGAAGCGGCCCGATAAGCCGACGATGGCGATCTCCAGGCCGGTGGGTTCGGCGGATTCGTTGAAGGACGTGGTCATCAATGGACTTTCTCTGCCACTTTGCGGCGTTGAAGCATGGCGGCGCGCTGGCGCAGCGCGCGGTCGTCGGCGCCCGCTGCGGAAACGGCCGCGGCTTGCGCGCCGCCCTGCTCGATCCAGCGCGCGAGCGATTCGACGGTGGGGTACTTGAAAAGATTGACCAGCGGGAAGCTGCACTGCAGCCGGTCTTCCAGCAGGCGGTGCGCGCGGATGAGCAGCAGCGAGTGCCCGCCGAGGTCGAAGAAGTTGTCGTGCATCCCGACCTGCTCGACCTGCAGCACCTCCGACCAGATGGCCGCGAGCGCGCGCGCCACATGGCCCTCTGGTGCCTCGTAGGCGCTTGCGCGGCCGAGGCCTTCGGGCTCGGGCAGCGCCTTGCGGTCGACCTTGCCGTTGGCATTCAGCGGCAGCGCTTCGAGCACCATCACGGCACGCGGCACCATGTAGTCGGGCAGCACCTCGCTCAGTTGCTCGCGCAGCGCGGCGGTGTCGACCGCCTGCTGCGCGTGCGCGGCGATGTAGGCCACGAGCGAGGCGCCCGCAGCGCCCTCGCGCGCCACCACGACGACTTCACGCACGGCGGGCTGCGCGAGGATCTGTGCCTCGATTTCGCCGAGCTCGATGCGAAAGCCTCGGATCTTCACCTGGTGGTCGATGCGGCCCAGGTACTCGATCTGGCCCTCGGTGTTCCAGCGCACGAGGTCGCCCGTGCGGTAGAGCCGGTCGCCCGCGCCGAAAGGGTTGGCCACGAAGCGCTCGGCACTCAGGCCGGGCTTATTAAGGTAGCCGCGCGCGAGACTCACGCCGCCGAGGTACAGCTCGCCGGCCACGCCGCGCGGCACCGGGTTGAGCTCGGCATCGAGGATGTGGCACTGGGTGTCGCTGATCGGCTGGCCGATCGGCACCAGGCTTTGCTCATCGTCGCGGCAGGTCCAACGGGTGACGTGGATCGTCGTTTCGGTCGGGCCATACAGGTTCTGCAACGTGGCGCCATGCAGGCGCTGCAGCGTCTCTTTCTGCGCCTCGGCGGGCATGGCCTCGCCGCCGCAGATGATGTGCTTGAGCCGCGTGCTCGACTCGATGTCCTTATGCGCCAGGAAGGCCTGCAGCATCGAGGGCACGAAGTTCAGCGTGGTGATCTGGTGGCGCCGGATCAGCTCAACCAGTCGCGCCGGGTCGCGGTGGTCGCCAGGGTTGGCCACCACCAGCCGCGCCCCTGCGGTCATTGGCCAGAACATCTCCCACACCGACACGTCGAAACCGAACGGCGCCTTGTGCAGCACGGTGTTGTCCCGGCCGAGGCGGTAGGTGTCCTGCATCCAGGCCATGCAGCTGTGCAGCGCCGCGTGGCGCACGGCCGCGCCCTTGGGCTTGCCGGTGGAGCCGGAGGTATAGATGACATAGGCGAGGTTCTCGCCGTGCAGCGCGACGCCGGGGTCGGTGTCTGGCTCGCTCGAGAAATCGGTGTTGTCGACCTCCAGCCACGCGAGCCCCGCGCGCTCGGCGATGTGCTCGCGCGTGGCGCGGTGCGTCAGCAGCAGCGCGATGCCACTGTCTTCGACCATGTAGGCCAGCCGCTGCAGCGGGTAGTCGGGGTCCAGCGGCAGGTACGCGCCGCCGGCCTTGAGGATGGCGAGCAGCCCTACCACCATCTCGACCGAGCGCTCCATCACGATGCCCACGCGCACGTCGGGCTTCACGCCGAGCGCGACGAGGCGGTGCGCGAGACGATTGGCGCGGCGATCGAGTTCGGCGAAGCTCAGCGCTTCTTCACCGAACAGCAGCGCGATGGCATCGGGCTGCTGCTTCGCATGCTGCGCGATGGTGCAGTGCACGGGTTGGGGCTGCGGCTCGCGGCGCGCATTGACGCTCCATCCCGCGAGTTGCGCGCTCTCCGCAGCGTCGAGCAAGGCGATGTCGCCTACGGCGCAGTCGGTGTCAGCGCAGAGCGCACCGAGCACCGCCACGTAGTGCTGCGCCATGCGCACGATGGTTTCGCGCTCAAACAGGTCGTCGGCGTAGATCACGGCGAACATCAACCGGCCGTCGGGCCGCTCGCGGGCCTCCAACACCCAGTCGAACTGGGTTTGCAGGTCGGGCAGCGCGTGGTCCTGCACCTGGATGCCGTCCAGGCGCTGCAGCGGGCGATGGTCCTGGAAAAGATGGTTGAACATCACCTGGAACAGCGGGCTGTGGCTCATGCTGCGCTCGGGCTGCAGACACTCCACCAGTTGCTCGAAGGGCACGTCCTGGTGCGCCTGCGCGCCCATCACCGCTTCACGGGCCTGCGCGAGCACGCGCGACAACGGCGTGCGGCCATCGATCGGGTTGCGTAGCACCAGCGTGTTGACGAACAGGCCGATGACGTTCTCGAACTCGACCCGGTTGCGGTTGGCGATCGCAGCGCCGACGCGGATTTCTTCCTGCCCGGTGTAGCGGTGCAACAGCACCTGCAGGCCGGCGAGCAGCACCATGAACAACGTGGCGCCTTCGGCCTGCGCAGCGCCGCGCAGTTCGCCGAGCAGGGGCGCGGGCAACTCGAAGGCGTGACGTGCAGCGCGGTAGCTGGCTTGCGGCTTGCGCGGGCGGTCGGTGCGCAGCTCGAGCACCGGTTGCTCGTCACCGAGTTCCTTCTGCCACCAGGCGAGCTGCCGTTCGGCCTCGCCGGCGGCCAGCCATTCGCGCTGCCACACCGCGTAGTCGGCGTACTGCACGCGCGGCACGGGCAGTGCCGCGGCACGGCCCTGCAGGCACGCCGCATAGCCCGCGGCCAGTTCGTCGATCAGTACCTGCATCGAGGCGCCGTCGGACACGATGTGATGAATCACCACGGCGAGCACCTGCGTGTCGTCGGTCAGGCGCAGCAGCGCGGCGCGCAACAGGCCGCCCCGGGTGATGTCGAAGGGCGCGCTCTTGATGCGACGGGCCTCGCTCTCCAGGCGTCCGCCGCGCTCGCCAGCGGGCACGTCGCGCAGGTCGACCACTTCGAGCGGCAGCGTGCCGGCCGGCTGGATCCATTGCGCGGCAACGCCGTCGCTGCCCGCGCGGAACACGGTGCGCAACGACTCATGGCGCACGACCAGGTCGTCCAGCGCCGCGCGCAGCGCATCGACCCGCAAGGCGCCGGCCAGGCGCAGCGCGCCGCTCACGTGGTACGCCGCGCTCGACGGGTCGAGCTGCCAGAGGAACCACTGGCGCTCCTGCGCGTGGGACAGCGGCAACGCATGCAGCCGGCGCTCGGCCGGCAGCACCGCGATGGGCGCAGGCCGCGCACGCTCGCCTTCGACCAGGCGCTGGCGCAGGGCGGCGGCGCATTCGCAGAGCCGCGGGTGCTCGAACATCAGACGCACCGGAAAGTCGATGTTCCAGTGATCCGATACACGGGCCGCGACCTGGGTGGCAGTGAGCGAACTGCCGCCGCGCGTGAAGAAATGAGCGTCGCGCGCAAAAGGCTTCGCGTCGGCGGGCCGGAGCACTTCGCGCCAGATCGCATCGACAGCGCGCTCGGTCTCATCGAGCACGGACGCTTCGGCCTGCGTGTCGACAGGGCCGCCTCTGACGAACGCGCCGCACTCGAAGATGGCGTACGCATCCGCACTGCGATCGAGCCAGCCGGCACGGCACGCACTGCGCTGCAGCTTGCCGCTCGTGGTCTTGGGCATGCCGCCGGGGTTGAGCAGCAGCACGGCCGACAGCGGCTCGCCGAACACCTCGCTCACTGCAGCACTCAGCGCCTCAACCAGCACCTGCGCCGGCACCAGCTTCTGCATGCTGCGCGACACCTCGGCCGCAGCGCCGATGCCCTCGCCATCGGGTCCATGGGCGGCGAACACCGCCACGCGGCCCTTGCGCACCGCATCGACCTCGGCCTCGATAACGCGCTCGATGTCCTGCGGATAGATGTTGTGGCCGCGCACGATGATCAGGTCCTTGATCCGGCCGGTCACGTAGAGCTCGCCGTCGCAGACAAAGCCCAGGTCGCCAGTGCGCAGCCAACGGCGGCCCGCACGCTCGACGAAGGTCTCCGCGGATTCGCGCGGCCTGCCCCAGTAGCCCGCGCCGATGCTCGCGCCGCTCACCCAGATTTCGCCGATGCAGCCGGGCTCGGCCATCGACAGCGTGGCGGGATCGACGATCTCGACCCTGTGCTCAATCGCCACCGCGCCGCAGCCGACGAGCAACGTGCCGTCTTCGCTCGGCGTACCCACGCCGCAGGCCAGGCCGTCGGCGCCGAAGCTGCGCGCGACCATGCCGGCGCCGCGTTTTCCGCCCGTCACGAACAGCGTCGCTTCGGCGAGGCCGTAGCAGGCGTAGACCGCGCCCGCATCGAAGCCTGCAGGGGCAAAGCGCTCGATGAAGTCGAATTCGGTGTCGGCGCGCACCGGCTCGGCACCGGTGTAGGCCACGCGCCAGCTCGAGAGGTCGAGCTGCGCGATCTGTGCGTCCTTCACGCGTTCGAGGCACAGGCGAAACGAGAAGTCCGGACCGCCGCTGAGCGTGGCGCGGTGGCGCGAAATCAGCTCCAGCCAGCGCACCGGGCGCTCGAGGAAATAGCGCGGTGAGGTCAGCACCAGCGGAATGCTGCTGTAGAGCGGCTGCATCAGGCCGCCGATGAGGCCCATGTCGTGATAGAGCGGCGCCCACGAGACGAACTTGTCGTCGGGCCCGATGCCCATGCCGACCTGGATCGCATGCTCATTGGCCATCAGGTTGGCGTGCGTGACGATGACGCCCTTGGGTGCCGAGGTCGAGCCTGAGGTGTATTGCAGGAATGCGATGTCGTCGTCGCCCGGCTCGAAGGGCAGCCAGGCATCAGCGAGCGCGATGTCGATCGTGTCGACGGCGACGATCTGCACATCGCCGAACTGGTTGTCGGCCGCGGCCATCGCGGTGTTCAAGGCCGAAGACGTGAGCACACAGCGCGCCTGCGAATCGGCCGCCACGCCGGTGAGCCGCGCCAGATGATGTGGCCTTGTCGATTCGGGCGGAAACACCGGCACCGCGATCACGCCGCAGTAGAAGCAGGCCAGCATGCTCACCGCATAGTGGTCGCCGTTGTCGAGCATGACGAGTGCGCGGTCGCCCTTGGCGAACTGCTGCTGCAGCCGAGCCGCGAGCGCGCGAACGCGTTGTTCGAAGACAGCATAGGTGAAAGGCAGCTCGCTGTAGACGCCATCGACTTCGTCGACCACGGTGAGCCAGACGTCGTGCGGACGCCGCTCGGCCAACGCGCGCAGGTGCGCCACAAAATTGCGCGGTTGCCGGCCGGCGGATGCCGTTGCGAGCGGTTCGTTCATGGATCGACCCTTTGGTACGCGTGAAGGCGTGTCTGCGTCGGCAGATGCCGTGCGAGCGCCGTAAGAAATTCGGTCTCGTGCTGGCGCAGAAAGAAGTGACCGCCGTCGAACCAGTCGAGCGTGAAGACGCCAGCGATTTCCTTGGCCCAGGCCGCCATGGCCGGCACCTCGATGTCGTCCTGCCGCCCTGCGAAGACATGCAGGGACAGCGGCAGCGGCGCTGCACCGACTGCGGCACGCGCGTCATGGCTGCGGCAGACGCGGCGATCGGCCCGCAGTGTGTCGAGCGTGATGCGCATCAGCTCCTCGCTGGCGAACACGGCGTCGGGCGTGCCGCCCTGCTTGCGCAGTTCGGCGATCAGCGAAGCGTCGTCTTCGCCACCGCCGAAGCGCTCCGGGTCGCGGCGTGCGGGGGCTGCGCAGCCGGACACCAGCAGCGCGCACGGCAGCGGTCGCCGCAAGGCCTGCAGCCGGCGAGTCACGCCGTGTGCAAGCAGCGCGCCCATGCTGTGGCCGAAGAGAGCGAAGCCGCCGCGCATCGCGTCGACCTGTTCGGTACAGATCCGCGCGACCAGGGCATCAAAGTCTTCGACGAAGGCCTCGCCCATCCGCGCACCGCGCCCGGGCAGTTCGACCGGCACGATGCGCACCCACGGCGGCAGGAAACGACGCCAGCGCAGGTACATGGTGGCGCTCGCGCCGGCACAAGGCAGGCACAGGAGCGAGAGAGGCGCCTGCACGGCCATCAACCGGCCACGCGTTCCGTCGCTTGTGCGCCTTCTTTTTTCTGTTCCTGCTGCTGCATCCATTCGCGCAGCGAGTGCGGCCGCATGTCAGTCCAGTGGCTTTCTACGTAGGCGAGGACGGTTTTCTTGTCGCCGCGAACGCCCTCGGCGGCGGTCCATCCACTGGGAACTGCCTTCCATTGGGGCCAGATCGAGTACTGGTCTTCGTGATTGACCAGAACGATGAAGGTCTCGTCTTCACGGTCAAAACAACTCGTCGACATCGGCGCATCCTTGTGTGATTGAACAGAAGGAGCGCCCGGTGGCCGGTCGCGGACCGGATCGAATCTCAGCGCCCCTGCCAACAGGACGCTTGGCCAGCGAATCTGTTCATTTCACGAGGGAGCATTGGCGGGGGAGATGGCTGCATCCGCCGAGGTGGGCTGGCGGGGCCATGGCGGGAACGCACGGCACGGCGCGCGTTGGCAAAGAGATGCGGTTGGCTGGCTGGCTTACTTGCCGGTGTCGGGCGATTCGTCGCCGTCACCGAAATCGTTGACCGGCGGCACGAAGCCTGCGAGCAGCCAGAGTTGCGCGGCCTTGTCGTAGGCACGGCGGTGCGAGGGCTCGGCCAGGAGCCAGGCGGTCATTTCGGCGCGCGCTGCGTCATCGAAATTCTCGCGGTCGTGCTCGCGCTGTACCCAATCCCATGCGGTGTCCCAGAGGAGATCGTCTTTTTCCTGTGTCATTTCTTGAAGGCCGTTCGCGTTGCCCGTGCAGGCCGGATCTCGAGCGCCAGTCACTGCGTACAGCGCGCATTCTCATGGGAAACGGACATGCCCTTCCCACCGTCGGGACACGGCCTCTAGCGCGAACCGCTCTCGAGCAGCAAGTGGCCGCACGACTTGATGGCCGTGGCGGCCTCGGCGATCAGACCATTCACCAGCCCCAGCGCGCAGCCCAGGCGCGCCGCGATCTCTCGCTGCGTCAGGCCTTCCAGCCGATAGAGTTCGAACACGAGGCGCGTTTTCGGCGCGAGCCCGGAAAGCACCTGGTCGATGGCGGTGATGACCTGGCGCTCGCACATCATGCGATCCGGCGTGCCGACGGCCGGCACATCCAGAAGCTCGACGTCGACATCGAAGGTGCGGTAGCTGGCCTCGACACGGTGGCGGCGGCAGTAGTCCAGCGCCATGTTGCGCACCACCTGGCAGCAGTAGCCGATGGGCCGGTCGGCATGCCGCACGCAGGGGCCGTCGACGATCTTCAGGTAGGCGTCCTGCACCACGTCGTCGGCCAGATCCGCCGTGTTGACGATCTTGCGGGCGACACGCCAAAGCTGCATGCGATGGGCGATGAAGACTTCTCCGAGCGAAGGATCGGACGAATTCACTGGCATGTTCAACACCTCTTCCTCCTGTGAGCGAGCCAAAGGGGCCGCAAGCGGATTACTACTTTTTATGCATAAATACAAATAAGAATCATTCCTATTCATACATAAATCTCAAGTCACCGTGATGACCTTCCGGGCCATCGTTCGAATCGAGTGATGGGAATCCCCGCGAAAATTCGTGCAGCGAATCGCATGGCGCGCAAGCTCTGCATCAACGCGGAGCCCGGCATTGCCCATGAGGGGGATGGCGATGATAGTCCACTTCAGGACACATCATTTTTCATGGAAAAAGCTGCGCGCAGCTCTCGATCGCCCGTCATCGCCTCTAAGCTGTGGCCCCTTCATGCCAAGCGACGCTTCACTCATCTCGCTGCCCCCTGGAGACATTCACCTCTGGTTCTGCTTTCACGGCGATGCCGGCACGCCCGAGCTGACGGCGGCCTGCCGTGCTTTGCTCAGTACGGATGAGTTGTCGAAACAGGAGCGCTTTCACTTCGCACGCGACCGGTATCGCCACTTGCTGACGCGAACGCTGGTGCGCTCGGTGCTGTCGCGCTATGCGCCAGTGGCGCCGCACGCCTGGCAGTTCGCAAGCAACGCTTTCGGGCGGCCTCGCATCGACACGCCCGATGTGCGTAAAGCGGTCGGGCTGAACTTCAACCTGAGCCACGCCGACGGGCTCGTCGTGCTGGCCGTTGCGCGCGATATCGAGCTGGGCGTTGACACCGAGAACATTGAACGCAAGGCGGCGCTCGACGCTGCCAGTCACTGCTTCTCGCCAGCCGAAGCGCAGGGTCTGTGCGCCTTGCCATCGACGCATCAGGCAGAGCGCTTCTTCGAGTTGTGGACGCTGAAGGAAAGCTATATCAAGGCGCGTGGCCTTGGCCTGCAGATACCACTCGACAGCTTCGGCTTTGCACTGGACGATCCCGGCACGATCGGCTTCGCGCTCGCCGATTCGCACATGGGCGGCGACGCCGCGCAGCGCTGGAATTTCTGGCAACTGCGCCCTTCGCCGAAGCACCTCGTGGCCCTGTGCGCCGCGCCGGCTCCTGCGGCTTCGGCCACCACGCGCATCGTCAGTCGCCAGATCGCGCCCCTGCAATGGGACCGGCCGCTCGCGGTGCGCACGACCCGCACCAGTGCGGGCATCTAAAATTTCGCCCCTTTCCCCGCTCCCGTACCCATGAACATCGTCGTCAACGAAGAACTCAAAGCCTATATCGATCCCTTGACGCCGGAGGAGTACGAAGCCCTCGAACGCAGCATCCTCACCGAAGGCTGCCGCGACGCGCTGGTGCTGTGGGGCGACGTGCTGGTGGACGGCCACAACCGCTACGGCATCTGCCAGAAGCACGGCCTGCCCTTCCAGACCGTGCAGAACACGCGCTTCAAGACGCTGCAGGACGTGCACCTGTGGATGATCGACCAGCACCTGGGCCGCCGCAGCATCTCGGACTACCTGCGCGGCGTGCTCGCATTGCGCAAGAAGGACATCGTGGACGAGCGCCGCGCCCGCAGCACCGCCACCACCCCGACGACGGCGGACGACCCGCCCTTCGATGTCGATGACGCGCCGGCGTCGAGCGTTTCCGCCGCGCCCGAAGAGGCCCTGCCGCCGCCCGTGCCGCTGAACAGCCGCGAGGCCATCGCCCGCGCCGCGCGGCTGAGCAGCAGCCAGGTCGGGATGATCGAGAAGATCCAGAAGCAGGCCGCGCCCGAGCTGGTGGCAGCGGTGAAGTCGGGCGTGATCTCGATCAACACAGCCGCCGCCGTCGCTACCCTGCCCGCCGAAGAGCAGGTGTCGGCCGCCAACGCCGGCAAGGACGAACTCAAGCAGGCCGCCAAGCGCGTGCGCGAAGCCAAGCGCAAGCCGCGCGAGGCCGCGCCCGAGACCGAAGACGGCGCCGAACCGGCGCTCGACGCTGTCCAGCAACTGGAACAGCGCGTGGCCGAACTCACGGCCGAGAACGCGAACCTGCGCCTGCAAGTGGCCAAGCTGCAGGCACAGCTGGGGCACTGACGCCCGGCGGGTGCCTTTTCTCGCGCCCGCCTCTTTCAACACGCCCCTGAAATCTCGCGCGCCGCGCTGCGGCACGCGAGGCGTTGTCGCGTCCGCGACCTACCGAAAACAGTTGTTCGTAATCTTGTGTTTTTATTTGAAACAACTGTTATATTTTCACATAACACCTTAGACAGAAAGCTTTAGTTCTCTGAGACGGCATGGGATCAGCACCCCGCCCAACTTTCTTCAGTGAGTTCTCAAGTTGCAAATAGAACGGCGATACCGCCCTGATTCGGTGCTTTCGACGCGGTTCAACACACATCGCTTCAGCGATCGATTCCTGGACTGCCTCGTCCGGAGGGACCATGCCCGCCGCTAACACCGTTCCCAAAAGTCAACGCGCCTTGCTGAGCTACAGCGTCGAGGGGCTGCCGCACCGCGAAGAAGTGCTGCTCAAGTCGCTGATCCGGCTGCTCGATCACCGGACCCACCAGAACTGGTCATGGAAGGCCGAGCAGGCCGATCTGCGGGTCGTTGGGGACCAGGTCGCGCTCGCGTCGCCCCCGCCCCATCCGGCCGTGCCCACGCTGACCGTCGCCCATGCCGATCCGCAGCGCGGCCCTTTCCTGGCCCTGCCGCTGCACACCGATGCGCTGGAAGTGGCGCTCAACCGCCTCGGCGCGATGGTGGTCCACGCCCGCGGCCTGGGGCTGGCCGTGACCGAGGTGCCGATCGGCGAGCACGAAGAATTCCGCATGCTGCGCTGGCCGCCCGCGGCGGTGCTCGAAGCGCCGATCCGCCTGCGGTTGGCCACGTTGATGTCCAACCGGCCGGCGTCGGTGCTGTCGCTGCAGCAGCGCTCACCCGCCACACGCCAGGAATGCGCGGACTTCCTGGCCGACCTGCAGCGTGCGGGCCTGCTCGAACGCGCCGCCAGCCCCGGCGTTCTTGTGACCGCCTCTGCGCCCGACAGCGTCTTTCCCGACAGCCGCTTCCCGTCACCGACACGCGACACCGTGCAGCCCGGCCTGCTTGCACGCATCCGGAACCGACTCGGCTTGCAGCCGTCAGGCCCTCAATGACCGTAGAACACAAGATCCTCTTCACCGGCACCATGGGCGCCGGCAAAACCACGGCCATCGCCGGCGTGAGCGAGATCCCGCCCGTGAGCACCGACGTGCGCAACAGCGACACCTCGGTCGCCAAGGCCACCACCACGGTCGGGCTGGACTACGGAGAACTCACGCTCGACAACGGCGAAAAGCTGCGCCTGTACGGCACGCCCGGCCAGATGCGCTTCGACTTCATGTGGCGCATCCTGGGACGCGGCGCGCTCGGCGTGGTGATCCTCGTGGACAACAGCCGCCCCGACCCGCTGGCCGACCTCGACATCTATCTGGACGGCTTTGCCGAACTCATCGCGCAGACCGCCTGCGTGGTCGCGGTGGGCCGCATGGAAAACCACCCGAGCCCCGGCCTCGACGCCTACGCGCGACGCATGGAAGCCAAGGGCGTCGTATGCCCGGTCCTGCCGGCCAACGTGACCGATCCGCAGCAGGTCGTGCAGCTGCTGGAGCTGCTCCTGCTCCAGCTCGAGGTCTGACGACGCGGCGCGCCCCTTTTCTTCTCCTTTTCTTCCATTCAGGCAGCAATGAACATCACTCCAAGAATCAGGCTGGCAGCGGAATCGGCCATCGACACCCTGATGCGGGAAATCAAGGGCGTGAAGGCCGTGGTGATCTCGACCGAGGACGGCCTCGAGCTGGCCGCGCGCGTCGAGAACACCGCACAGGTCGCGCGCCTGTCGGCCATTGCCAGTTCGCTGGCCGCGCTGGGCGCCGTGGCCGGCGAGGAAAGCCAGCTCGGCCATTGCGACAACGTGACCATCGAGGCCGCGAACGGCCACATCCTGATGCTGCAGGCGCGCCATCCCGAGATGACGCTGATCGTGAGCGTGGTCACCAGCCGCGACGCCATCATCGGCCAGGTCCTCTACTTCGCGAAACAGGCGACGCAGCTGCTGCAGCACGCCTGACGCCGGGCACCGGCGCATACCCATTCGACACCACCGGTGGCCGCCCATCCCCTTCGCCCGGGCGGCCATCGACTTTCAGGGGCGAGGACTAGGAAAGATTTCGATGGCAAATATCAAGCAATCCATGGACGAACTGATGACCTGCGACGGCGCGCTGTGCGCGGCGCTGGTCGACTCGAGCAGCGGCATGATCCTCGGCCAGGTCGGTTCGGGCGTCGACCTTGAAGTGGCCGCCGCGGGCAACACCGAAGTGGTCCGTGCCAAGCTGCGCACGATGCGCGACCTGGGCCTGAACGACACCATCGAAGACATGCTGATCACGCTCGGCAAGCAGTACCACATCATTCGCCCGATGCAGAAGAAGGAAGGCCTGTTCGTCTACCTGGTGCTGGACAAGACCAAGTCGAACCTGGCGCTGGCGCGCCGCAAGACGCTCGACGTCGAACAAGGCATGACCGTCTGAGCAGCCCCTCGCGTCGCGCGCGGCGTCTGAGCCGCGCGGACGCATCAAACGCGTATCAAGTGCGCGTCAGCAGCGTGTTCGACGGCAGCGTCTCGTCGAGCAGCTTGCGCGCGGTTTCCACACCCGCTACCGGCAGCAGCGCCGCGTCGAGCAGGCCCACCTGCACCAGCACGCTCGCCTGGTCCCAGTAGATGTGCTCGTGGTAGAGCCTGTCGCCGCGGAACTTGATGACCGCGAGCAGCGGGATCTCCACGCGCTTTCCGGTGGGCGCCACGCCGGGCAGCATCCACGGGATCTCGGTGGTGTGGGTGAAGCAGAACAGCATCTCGTCGACCACCTGCGTCGCGCCCACGGTGCGCGAGATCGGCACCAGCGAGGTGTCGGGCGGGTTGCTGTTCACGAAGTGGTTCGTATAGAACGCGTGCAGGTTCTTGTAGCCCACGCCGCCGGTCATGGTCGGGATGTGGTTCACGTAGGGCTCGGCCACCATCGTGCCCATGGTGTCGTCGACGTTGCGGGTGCCGAACTCGTACTCGCAGTGCTTGTCCCACAGCGCCGCCAGGTCGTAGTTCGGGCCGATGGCCGACTTCAGCGCGGCCACGCTGCGCTCGTGCGCCATGAGCGCCGAGGCGCGATGAAAGTGTTCGCCGCCGACACGCGCGAACGCGTGGTCGACGCCGGGGTACACATGCACTTCGACGTTCGGCCGGCCGCGCAGCGTCTGCACGATGCGGTCGCGCGCCTCGGGCGGGCAGAAGCCGTCGAGTTCGGCCACGTGCAGCGCCAGCTTGCAGCGGATGCGATCGGCCTCGTCGAGCGCGGCGTCGATGCCCACGCCGTAGTAGCCCACCGCCACGTCCGCGTCGGTGCGGCAGGCGGCGAGGTAGGCGAGCTTGCCACCCAGGCAGAAACCGAGCACGCCGACCTTGCCACCGGGCACCTCGGGGCGCTGGCGCAGCGCGGTGATCGCGGCCTGCATGTCCTGCATGCCGAGCGCTTCGTCGAAGCCCTGGTACAGCGCGAAGGCGCGCTGCCAGTCGTCGGGCGTGTAGCCCAGCTGCACGTCGGGCTGCTGGCGCCAGAACAGGTCGGGCACGAGCACCACGTAGCCTTCCTCGGCGTAGTAGTCGGCCACGTCGCGCATGGTCTTGTTGACGCCGAAGATTTCCTGCGCGAGCACCAGGCCCGGGCCGGTGCCGCCGCGCGGCAAGGCGAGGTAGGCGCCGAAGCTGCCGCTGCCGTCGGCAGCCTGGACGCGGATGTCTTGCGACGAGGAGGTGGATGCCTTGTTCTGCATGGGTGTGTGACTCCGTTCAATGCTCAAAGGTGGACGTGGGGAACCAGGGGCTCACTGTACGCATTCCGGATGGCGCGTCGTGACCTGGTAGTAGCCCGAGTGAAAAACCAGCGGCTCGCCGTCGAAGCGCTCGTAGCCTTCGACCTCGCCGATGAAGATCAGGTGGTCGCCGCCGTCGTACTGTCGCACGTTGCGGCACACGAAGCGCGCGAGCACGCCGTTGAGCAGCGGCACGCCGGCCGTGCCTTCGCAGCAATCGACGCCGCCGAACTTGTCGGCCTGCGGCGTCGAGAACTGGCGCGACAGATGATGCTGCGGCGCGGCCAGCACGTTGATCGCGAAGTGGCTCGCGCCGGTGAAGTCGGCCACGCTGGGCGCCTGCCGCGCCAGGCTCCACAGCACCAGCGGCGGATCGAGCGACACCGACGAAAACGAGTTGGCCGTCATGCCCACGCGGCGCCCGTCGAGCGCACGCGTGGTGATCACGGTGACGCCGGTGCTGAACTGGCCGAGCGCCTTGCGGAAGTCGCGCCGGTCGAAGCGGTCGACCGCGGCCTCGCGCGCCTTGGTTTCCAGAAAGCGGTCGGCCTCGGCCGCTTCGAACCACCAGGGCGCGAAGTTGCGCGGATCGTCGAAGCCGTTGACCACGGCGCTTGCCACCGCGGGCATGTGGGTGGCGCTCTGCAGCAGCTTGTGCAGGTGCGGCGCGGGCGGTGCGAGCAGGCTGTGGGTCCAGTCGGTGGCCCAGCGCGCGTAGCCCTCCCAATAGCGGTCGAAGGTCTGCTGCATCCACGCGGCGTCGAAGGGCGCGTCGCCGTGCTCCGGGATGCGCTTGAGGTAGATGTCGGCCGCCTTGGCCGCGTTGTTCGAGCCTTGCCCCGTGATCGGGTCGTTGAGCACCACCGCATCGGCAAGCCCCAACACCGGGCGGCCCGAAGGCAGCGTGGCGACCGGATGGCGCACCACGGGCGTGACGCGGCCACGCAGCACGCCGTGGTCGTCGGTGAGCTCGATGTGCGCACAGCGCTCGGCTTCCCAGGGCAGGAAGTCCGCGAGGATCTGCTTGCTGCGCGCCAGGTGTTCCTGCGGCGTCTTCACGTCGTCCCAGCAGTCCATCGGGCCGCCGGGCACGCCTTCGAACACCATGATCTCGCACGGGCCGCTGGTGGTGAGCGCGGGGAACACGAAGTACTCGCCCACGCCCGGAATGAGGTTGAAGCTCACGGCCGAAAAAGAGTCGCGCGGGCGCATGCCCTTCACGTAGGTGAGCGCGAGCGCACGCTGCGGCTGGTCGAACGGCGAACGCGCCGCATCGCGCGGGAACAGCGCCGAGATCTCGCCCTTGCCGCTCGCAACGACCACGAGGTCGTGCGTGCGCGCGCAATCTTCCAGCGTGTCGAGGTCCGCGTCCTGATGCACGAGACGGCCGCCGCGCGCCTCGAACAGCTGCATCCACGCGGCGATCTTCAGACGCTGGTCGACCGACTGCGCGGGGCCGTCGAGCCTGGCTTCCCACGCGATGGCGCGGTGGCCCTCGGGGCTGCGCACCGACATGCCGATGCCCTCGACGACCGGGCACGCGTCGGCCCAGCTGTCCAGCCCGAGCTCGCGCTCGGTCTGCAGCGCGGTCTCGAACATGCACTGGCTGGACATCACCGGGCCGCCTTCGATCTCCTGCGCGGTGCGGTTCGCATACACCGTCACGGCATACCCCTTGGCCAACAGGCCCAGGGCGAGCTGCATGCCGGACTGGCCGGCGCCGACGATGGCCACGCGTCGTGTCATGCGCGTGCTCCCACTATGCGGCCGCTGCGGCGCAGGTGGCCATGTAGCGCTCGGCCTCCTCGGGCTCGGCGAACCACGGGAAGAAGGTGCGCGGATCGTCGAAGCCGTTGGCGATGGCGCTGGCCAGTGGCGGCACGGCACCGGCGCCACCGAGCAGGTTCAGCACATGCGGCGGCGGCGGTGCGAGCAGCATGTTGGTCCAGCGCGTGACCCACTGCGCGTAGCCGAACCAGTAGCGGTCGAAGGTCTGCTGCATCCACGGCGCATCGGCCGCGCCCTCGCCGCGCGCCAGGATGCTTTTCAGGTACGCATCGGCGCACTTGGCCGCGTTGTTCGAGCCCTGCCCCGTGATCGGGTCGTTGAGCACCACCACGTCGGCCATGCCGAGCACCTTGCGGCCCGACGGCAGCGTGGCGACCGGCTTGCGCACCGTGGGCGCGAAGCGGCCGGCGAGGATGCCGTTGTCGTCGGTGAGCTCGATGTCGGCGCAGCGTTCGGCCTCCCAGGGCGTGAAGGTGTCGAGGATCCACTTGCTGCGCGCCAGGTGCTCCTGCGGCGTCTTCACGTCGGCCCAGCAGTCCATCGGGCCGCCAGGCACGCCTTCGAACACCATGATCTCGCACGGCCCGGTGGTGGTGAGCGCCGGGAACACGAAGTATTCGCCCACGCCGGGAATGAGGTTGAAGCACACGGCCGAGAACGGGGTGCGCGGGCGCATGCCCTTCACGTAGGTGAGCGCCAGCGCGCGCTGCGGCTGGTCGTAGGTCGACTTGGCGGCGTCGCGCTCGAAAAGCTTGGAGATCTCGCCCTTGCCGCTGGCCACCAGCGTGAGGTCGTGGCTGCGGGTGCAGGCCTCGAGGTCGTCGATGCCGGCGTCCTTGAAGACCAGCTCGCCGCCCTTCTGCTGGAACTGCGCCATCCATGCCGGCACCTTCACACGCTGGTCGACCGACTGCGCGCTCGAATTCAGCCGCGCCGCCCATTCGATGGCCTTGGCGCCCTTCTGCTCGGGGTGCGGCACGGCAAAGCCGATGCCATCGACGGTGGGGCAGTCGTTGCCCCACTGGTCGAGCCCCAGGTCGCGCTCGACCTGCAGCGCGGTGTGGAACATGCACTGGCTGGACATGACCTTGCCGTGGCGGATGTCGTCCGCTGAACGGTTGCTGTACATGGTGACCTCGTAGCCTGCGTCCAGCAGGCCCAGTCCCAGTTGCAGGCCCGACTGGCCCGCGCCGACGATGGCGATTCGCTTCATGGCTTGCTCCTTCTTTGGTTGTCTCGTGGGGATGTTGCTGTCGATGCCGATCAGGGTTCCATCAGGCGGGGAATCGCGGGCACGGCCTGCTCCGGGCCCATGGCGGAATAGCCGCCGTCCACCGCGTAGTCGGCGCCCGTGACGAAGCTCGCGTGCTCGGAGCACAGGAACAGCACCACCTGCGCCACCTCGTCGGGGTCGCCCACGCGCCCCAGCAGGTGATACGGCGCAGCCACGCGGTCGGTGCGCGCGCGGTCACCACCGGTGAGCTGGTCCATCACGGCCGACCAGGTCCAGCCCGGCGAGACGCTGTTCACGCGGATGCGGTCGGGTGCAAGGTCCATCGCCATGTTGCGCGTGAGCTGCGCCATCGCGGCCTTGCTCACGGGGTAGAGCCAGCGCCCGGTCTGGGCCACGCGCGACGAGATGCTGGTGAAGTTGACCACCGCCCCGCCGCCGGCCGCGACCATGTGCGGGTGCACTGCCTGCAGCATCGCGACGGCGCTGGCCACGTTCACGTTGAACGAGGTGAGCCAGTCGGCGCGCGGCGACTTGAAGCCGTCGTCCACGTACGAGCACGCCAGGTTGACGAGAAAGTCCACGCCGCCGTGGCGGGTGGCGGCCTCGTCGACGCAGGCCTTCACCTGCGCGTCGTCGGTGATGTCGGTGCGCACGAAGCGCACCCCGGCGCCGAGTGCGTCGGCCAGCGGCTGGCCCTTGTCGGCGTCGATGTCGGCGATGACCACCTTCACGCCCGCCGCGTGGAAGGCGCGCACCACCCCGGCGCCTATCAATGTCGAACCACCCGTGACGATGGCGCTCTTGCCTTCGAGTCCCTTGAACATGACGCTTGCTCTCCTCGGTTGAATCGCCGGTTCGGCGAATGGGCCAAAGGTAGAGCGCAAGGCCTCGCCGGCCGATCCCGAAAACGCAGGACGTGTCCCTGTCGCGCAGGTTTTTTCCCCAGGTGCCAAGGGACGGCCCGAATTGTGGGCTGGAAGGGTTTTTGCTACGGTCAGTGCGCTTCCCATGGAAACCGCCACCGCCCCACGGCTGCCGCTGCAGCGCTACCGCCTGTTCGAGAGCCACGACATGGACGAGGCACGCGAGAGCGTGGCCCGCGTGTTCTGCCCGCACGGGCTCACGATGCTGCGCCCGCGCACCGAACTGGACGCCTGCCACCACAGCGCGCGCCTGCATCGCGACGTGAGCCTCAACTACGTGCAGTACGGCCCCGGGGTGCAGATCGATCCGGGTTACCTGCAGGACTTCTTCCTGCTCCAGATTCCGTTGCGCGGCGGCGCCGACATCCGCTGCGGCGGCCAGCAGGTCGAAGCCACGCCGCGCATCGCGTCGCTGCCCTCGCCCACCGAGTTGCTGTCGATGCGCTGGGCCGACGACAGCCCGCACCTGATCGTGCGCATCGCGCGTGCGGCGCTGCTGTCGCGGCTCGAGGCGCTGCTGCAGGCGCCCGTGCGCCAGCACCTGGTGTTCGACCTCGGCGTGCCGCTGGACAACCCCGCGCTCGCGCCGCTGGTGCACTTCATCGACTACTTGCGGCTCACGCTCGACGCCGGCAATGCGCTGCAGGGCGGCGGACGCCTGGCCGAGCATGCCGAGGAGTACCTGATGTCGAGCCTGCTGATGTCGGCCGGCCACAACCACTCGCGCGCCCTTGCTGGCGACGCGCAGCGACACCTGCTGCCGCGCGCGGTGCGCAAGGCGCAGGAATTCATGGCCGCGCACGCCGAACAGCCGCTGTCGCTGGCCGACGTGTGCCGCGAGGCCGGCTGCAGCGCACGCGCCCTGCAGCTCGCGTTCCGCCAGCATGCGGGCCAGGGACCGATGGAGTTCTTGCGCGAGCTGCGGCTGGACCGCGTGCGCGCGGAACTGCAGGCCGCACACCCGCACACCGGCGTGCGCGACGTGGCCCAGAAGTACGGCTTTCTGCACCTGGGTCATTTCGCGGCCCAGTACCGCACGCGCTTCGGCGAGCGACCGTCGGACACGCGCGCGCGCCACACCCCGGAAGACGGCCGTGAACAAAAGCTGGCTTGAAGTGCGTTCAATCTGGCAAGGATCGTGCGGGTACTGACCGGATCTTTGCGCGTCTGGCCTAGACTCCCTGGCATGAACACCCACCCCTCTTTCCACACCATGACGTCCCGCCCCGGCGGTTGCACGCCTGCGTGGGCGTGGATGACAGTGGCGGCTCAGCAGACACCCGCACATTCCTGAGCCCGGCGGTCCGCCTCTTTCCCTTCTCTTTCAGCGCAAACCATCGACCGCCGGGCACCCGCCCCGCGCGGCTGCGCCCCCGTCATCCGGGGTCGCGTTCGACTGGAGTGCGTCATGCATCATCAGGTTCAGCGGGAACACGTGGTTCCCGGCGACAGCGTCGCATCCAGCACGCCTTCTTTTCAATCCATTCTTGCCGTCACCGATCTGTCGGCACGCGGTAACCGCGCGATCGAACGGGCCGCCCTGCTCGCGGCCGAACATGGCGCGCTGCTGAAGCTGGTGTATGCGCCTGCGGATCTCTCACCGCTCGCACACGCCGAAGCAGCCACCGCGCTCGCGGGCCTGGCCCGCACCATGGCCTCGCGCTTCGATGTCCTGGTCAAGCAGGTCGCGGGACCGGGCGGTGGCCTTGCGCAGATCGTCGACGAGGCGCGCCATGTCGACCTCGTGGTGCTGAGCCACGAGCGCGACCGCTCGTTGGGCGCGTTTTTCACCGGCCAGCCCGTGGAGCGCTTGCTGCGACAGGTGCGTTGTCCCGTGCTCGTGACGCGGCTGGACACGCGCCTGCGCTACAGCCGCATCCTCGTGGCCGTCGACTTCACGCCCGCATCGCGCGAACTCGTGAGCCTGGCCCACGGGCTGGACCCCGAGGCTGCGCTGGAGCTGTTCCATGCGCTCAACACCATGCACGAAAGCAAGCTGCGCTATGCCGAGGTGTCGGATCACGCCATCAAGACCTACCGCCACGACAGCATGCGCCAGGCGCGCGAGCGGCTCTTCTCGCTGACCGACTCGTCGAGCGCGCGGCGCAACCGCGTGCTGTCGGCGATCGGCCGCGGCGACCCGGCACGCCAGGCCACGGTGCAGCAGCAGCATGCACGCGCCGAGTTGCTCGTGGTCGGCAAACGCCGCGCGAATCCGCTGGGCGACTTCCTGTTCGGCAGCGTCGCTCAGCGCGTGCTGTGCTGGGCCACGGGCGACGTGCTGGTGGTGCCCGCCGACCGGCGCGCCGACCCCCAACCGGCCTTCATTTCAAGGAAGCTGCAAGATGTTCGCTGAAGACCCGCTCATCAAGTACCCGCTGCGCCAGTCGCTGCTGCCCGGCGCCGAAGGCCTGGCCGTCTTCGCCCAGCGCGGGCCGGTCGACTGGCTCTCGAGGCCCGACCAGTACATGTTCATCTGCGAAGGACGCGGCGGCCGGATCTACGCTGCGAACGAGGTCGCGCTCGAAGAGGCGCAGCAACTCATCAGGGACGCGCACGGCGATCAGGTCGTGTCGCGCGACCCCGAAATCCACACCTTCGTCGACCCCGAACTCGATGCGCTGGTCGAGCCGATCATGTTCCTGCGCCTGAAGAGCCCGCGCGCCTACGCGACGGTGCTGCGCGACGAACTCGACCGGCGCCGCGCCGACGTTCGTGAAGAAGATCTGCAGCGCCATGACGTCGTGATCCGCGCCGAAGTGCGGCTCGCCGATCTCATGGGCTATGCGAAGGCCGCGCTTCAGATGTCGAACGGCTCGGCGGTGATCTGGAACTGGTTGCTGCGGTACGGAATGGCGTGAAGGCTGCGGCGCGCCTGTTCCCGCAAACCCGGGAGCAGGTTTGGCGGGCGGCGGTGCTCGATCCGCCGCATGGCCGACGACATCTTGATCCTCTGCGGCGCGATGACCGAGAAATTCACGGACGACCTGCGCGCGACCGGCGCGCATCCGGAGATGTTCGTGCGAAGCCCTTCGTTGCACGCCAGGTACCTGCGCAACATGAAGCTTGCAGGCCGGAGCGGATGAAGCGCGCCGTCAATCCGAGAGGACCGGTTCATCGGCCAGCAGATATTGCGTGATGTGAAACAAGCGTCCGTCGAACAGCGGCATGATTTCCGCGAGTCGGCTTTTCAGCACCTGGCGGATCGGGTGGGCGAAGGCATTTGCCATGGCATCGACCGTGTCGTAGGCCGACTCAAACGTCATGTACAGCTTTGGCCCGTCGTCCTCGATCGACTGCGCACGCATCACGCGCACCGACCGCACCCCTGGAAAGCGCTTCATCAACGGCACCACTTCGCTGGTGATGAACGCATCGAAACGAGCGATGTCCTGCGGCTTCACGGAGCCTTCGAGGCAGGCGGTTCTCACAATCATCGAAGCGGCCTCAGAGTCCGAGACCGCCCAGCGATTTTCCACCGTCGACGAAGAGCGTCTGTCCGGTGATGAAGCTGGTGCGTGGCGACGCCAGGAAGGCGATGGCATTGGCGATTTCTTCCGGCGCGGCCGGCCGCCCCGCTGGCTCCAGCGCACTGGCCGCCGCGTGCTGCTCGGGCGACATGGCGCGGGTCATGCCGGTGTCGGTGAAGCCCGGCGCAATCGAGTTGACTGCGATCTGCCGGCCACGAAGGTCCATCGCCATCGCGCGGGTCAACCCCACCACCGCCGCCTTCGATGCGACGTAGTGCGCAAAGCCGGTGCCGCCCAATGCCGCGCGCGAAGACACGGTCACGACGCGGCCGCCGGGCTTCATTCGACGCACGGCCTCCTGGGCGGCGACGAAGACCCCGAGCACGTTCACCTCCAGCACGGCGCGAAAGTCATCGTCGCTGATCTCCTCAAAGGCGCGCGAAGGGCCGATGCCAGCCGCGCACACCATGACGTCGACACGCGCTTCGGCATCGAGCAGGGCCGCCATGCTGGACCGGTCGCACACGTCGATCGCATGGCCGGCGGCGTCGTGTCCTGCGCGGGTGAGTTCGTCCACGAGGCTTTCGACCTGCGGTGCATTGCGGTCGATGACCACGACGCGAAATCCGTCGGCGGCCAGGCGCTGCACGGTGGCGCGTCCGATGCCCGAAGCGCCCCCTGTCACGAAGGCGGTTTCCTTGCTGGGGGAGTGAGAGGCAGATTGCATGATTTGGGCTTTCCTTTCAAGTGGCGATCGCTGCATAGGCGACCATTTCAACGCGCATGCCGGGCACGACCAGGGCCTTGACGACAACGCTGGAGCGGTTGGGGTAAGGCGCCGCAAAAAACTCCCTGTAGACGGCATCTACGGCAGGCATGTCGCGCTCGTCGGTCAGGTAGATCAGCACCTGGGCAACGTCGCTCATTTGGCCTCCCGCGGCGAGCACGGCGCGCTGGATGTTTTCGAGTGTGAGGCGTGCCTGTTGCTCGATCGGTCCGGTGTCGATGGTGCCGTCCGCGCGCACGGCCGCATGTGTCGTGAACAGCAACCCACCGGCCTTCACGGCCCACGAGAACGGCTGTGCAAGGGCTGGCAGCCCGACGTCGATCACTTCCTTCATGGCTGGTTGTCCTTCATGAGATTTGCGAGCCGGCCGTACCACGGGGCTGCCGGGTTGCGAAGACCGGTGTGGGTGGCGAAATGGTCGAGTCCGAGTTCGACATGCAACCGGCTCGGCCCGGGTTGCCGAGCCAGCAGGGCGGCCATCCTGCGGTTCGAATGGATGACTCGGGCGCTGTCCGAATCACCGCAGCTGAGCCACATCGGGATGGGATTTCCCGCGGTCCAGCACAACGGACTCATCAGAGCGTCCTCCGACGCGTCGTTCAGCACCATCGTGTAGATGCGCTCTTCCATGCTGGCGGCCGCAGGTTCTGGGTGGTGCAGGTCCATGATGCCGCTGATGGGGAGGCAAGCACGAATGGCTGCAAGCGCAATACCCGCCCGCGCGGCATCGCGGCGGCGCAAGACCACCAGGGCCGCCAGATGGGCGCCGGCGGAATGCCCCGCCAGATAGATCTGGTCGCCACGTCCGCCGAAATCGGGGGCATGCCTGATCACATGTGCCACGGCGGCCAGGCTGTCCTCGAAGGCTGCGGGCAGCCTGTGCGCCGGTGCCAGCCGGTAGCCGGGCGTCACCAGCACCATGCCGAGCCTGACCACGATCGGCGCCATGAAGGCGACGTATTCCTTGTAGCCGTTGGTCCAGCCGCCGCCGTGCCAGAACACCAGGATCGGCGCGTTGTGCGCGCCTTCGCGGTGGTAGACGTCGTAGCGCTGTTGCGGATCAGTGCCATAGGCGCAATCGCGCATCACGGCGATCTCGGGCGGCAGCGACTGGCTCTTCGCCCAGCCCAACACCGTCTCCTCGTAGGTTTGCGCGGCTTCGAAAGGAAGGGGCGGCTGCTTCGGCAGGGCGAATGGATGGTGCTCGTTTCTGTTCACGTGACGGGATTGCCTCGCTGTCGGTTTCTCTGTGGCCGGATCAATCGGCCTTGATGCCGAATTCGGCGACCAGTTTTCCGTAGCGCGCATAGTCGCCGGCCACCAGCCTGGCGAGCTGGGCCGGGTCGCCGCCTACAGGAGCCAGCGCGATGGCATCCATGCGGGCGATCACGTCCGGCATCTTGAGGATTTCGTTGACGTGCCGGTTGAGCAACTGAACCACTTCCGCGGGCATGCCCTTCGGCCCCATCAGGGCCTGCCACGCGCCAACCTCGGCGCCTTTGTAGCCTTGCTCCGCCAGCGTCGGAACATCGGGAAGGAAGGGCGAGCGCTTGGCGTCCGCGACGCCCAGGACCACCAGCTTCCCCGCCTTGACGTATGGCGCCACCGGGCCGAGCGTCGAATACATCATCGGAACCTGGTTGCCCAGCAGATCGGCCACTGCGGGCGCACTTCCCCGGTAGGGAATCTGCGTGACCTTCACGCCTGCGGATCTGTCGAACAGTTCCCCGAGGATGTGCATCGGTGAGCCGGCGCCAGGGCTCGCGTAGGAGTTGACCTTGCCTTCCTTGATCTTCGCGACCAGTTGCTTGACATCGGAGACGCCGGTGGAGACCGTCGCCACGACGAAAAGCGATTGGCCGCCGAGCTGGACGATGGAGGTGAGCTCGGCGGCCGGATCGGTGGACGCGCCTGCGGCCCCCTTGAGCACGTGTGGCGTGATGGCGATGGTGTTGGGTGCGAGCAGCAGCGTGTAGCCGTCGGCACGCGCCTTGGAGACGTACGCAGTGCCGATGGTGCCGGCTGCGCCCGTGCGGTTCTCGACCACGACAGGCTGCCCCAGGCGCGAGGTCAGCTTGTCGCCGATGACGCGAGCCAGCACGTCGGTGTCGCCGCCGGCCGGATAGGCCACGACGATCGTGATGGGCTTGCTCGGATAGCTTTGTGCCTGGGCGGTGGGAGCCGAGAAGGCCGCGGCAACAGCCATCGAGAAGGCGACCGAGAGGGCCTTGCGGCGAGTGGGTGCGAAGGTCATGGAAGTCCTTGGGGAAACGGCCGAAAGAAAAAGGGAATGGAGTGCTTGGTCAGAACGCATGGCGAATGCCGACGTTGTAGGCCCGGCTGCCCAAGCCTTGCTCGGTCGCATTGCCGACACGGTAGAAGCCCGTGGCAGCGCCAGCGCGGGCGTTGTTGTGGATGCGGGCGATCGAGGCGTAGAGGCTCGTGCGCTTCGACAGGAAGTACGTGTAGCCGAGCGCAATCTGGTTGGCATCGTTGTTGGCGGAGGTCCGGTCGTCCTTTCGGATGTACGACGCCATGAAGCGGCTCGCGCCGTAAGGCACCGAAACGCCAACCAGCACGTCGCGCGAGTCATCGTTGACCAGACCGAACACGGCCGCCCCCTTGTTCACGACATAGTTGAAATGGGCCGTCGCCACGCCAAAGTCGTACTTCGCGCCGAGGAAGGTGATCTTGGCGGGCACCGCTTTCGCATTGTTGACGTTGTGATATCCCAGCTTGACGTAGATGGGTCCGGAGACATAGCCGACCGCGGCGCCGAACTGGCGATGGGCGCGGCTGTCGTTGGTGGCTTCGCCAAACCCGTAGACCACGTCCGCCGTCAGGCCCGACTTGCCCGTGTAGGCATAGCGCACGGTGTTGTCCATGCGGTTGTTGCCGCCGGCGCCACCCGCGCTGATCAGGTTCGCGGAATCGCCGGCCATTCCGGTGACGAAGGGGTCGGTCTCTGTCTGCACGAGGGCGACCGGCGTGTACTGCCGCCCGAGCGAGATGCTGCCGAAGTCGCCTTGAAGTCCCACGAGCGATTGCCGCCCGAAACCCAGGCCGCCTTGCCCGAGGGTGCCCGTGTCGGCGTTGATCCCCATCTCGAGCGCATAGAACGCCGACAGCCCGCCGCCGAGGTCTTCGGTCCCGCGAAAGCCGAGCCGCGATCCCGAGGCGATACCGCTTGTCAGCTTGCTGACGCTGGCGCCCTTGGGTCCGCCGCTCTCGTGGACAAAACCCATGTCGATCAGGCCGTAGACGGTGCTGGTGCTCTGCGACCAGGCGGAGCCGTTCGCCAGGCCGAGGGGCAGAAGAAGTGCGAGTGTTCTGAGTTTCATGATGGGGGCAGGTGGAGGAAAACGGCCTCACCGCTCGCACATGCATGGCACGAGGCCACTGTCGCCTCTGAAGTCCTGCATGCGATAATTTTTCACGTTTGCAAAAGGTCGGTGATTTCATGAAATATAAGATCTTTCATGAAAATCTACATTACGCATAAAAACCTATTTACTTCATGAATCAGTCTGCAGTAGAAGCCGGGCCGATGGATGCGGGGTCGCGCACCGAACGCGCGTATCAGCGCCTTCGACAGGAAATCCTTGTGGGAGAACTGGCACCGAACGAGCGCTTGCGCGTGGCCGACCTTGAAGCGCGCTTCGAACTGGGGTTGACGCCCATCCGCGAAGCGCTTGCGCGTCTGGCGAGCGAAGGGCTGGTGTCGATGGAGGCGCGCCGCGGCGCGCGAGTGCTCGAAGCCTCCCCCGCGGAACTGGCCGACCTGATGAAGACCCGCAGGGAAATCGAACGCCTGTGCCTGATCGAATCGATCAAGCGCGGTGATTCAAAGTGGGAGGCGGAGGTGCTTGCCGCGTTGCATGTGCTCGCACGCGCGCCGCTTCCAGATTTCGGTGAACGGTCCGCACTGGCGTTGGAGTGGGAGGCCCATCACCGGCGGTTTCACACCGCGCTGGTCAGCGCCTGCGGTTCGGATTGGCTGCTGCGATTCTGGAATCAACTCGTCGACCATTCCCAGCGATACAGAAAAACCCGCCTCCAAGGCCCGCTGGTGGCCAGGGATGTCCAAGCCGAACATCAGGCAATTCTCGATGCGGTGTTGCGAAGGGATGCGGATGCCGCAGTCGCCTTGATGGACCGGCATCTGAGAGACACGGAAGAAGCGGCTCTTGCCGCCCTTCGCCAGGCGGGCGCTCCCGCGGGCCGCTGAGCGGCCCTCCCGAACTTATCGCGCAGTTGGTCGACTGCTCGCGACCTCGGCCAACGCGGTGACGTGCGCCTTGGTCGTCGTACACCGCGGCAGCCGGCAACAGGACCTGCACAAACGGCATTCCATGCCGGACGCGGCGCGCGCTGCGCCCTCGGCACCTCGGGGGCGCCAGAAAGCCCCGGGAATACCCTCTGAACTTCCTGAAGTCTTCTTGCCTACAGTTCTTGTATGCAAGAAAAAGCGGTCCTTGCATGCAAAACCTCGACACGACAACGACAGGAGATTTCCATGCCTCGCTTTGCCAAATCGCTCTTCGGACAGGTGGTCATCGCACTGGTGATCGGCGTGCTCGTCGGCCTCTTTGCCCCCGAGTTCGCCGCCAAGCTCAAGCCGCTGGGTGACGGCTTCATCAAGCTGATCAAGATGATCATTCCCGTGCTGGTGTTCTGCGTGGTGGTGCATGGCATCGCCGGCGCGGGCGACCTCAAGCGCGTGGGCCGGGTCGGCGTGAAGGCATTGATCTACTTCGAGGTGCTGACCACCATCGCGCTGGCGATGGGCCTGGTGCTGGCCTTCGTGTTCGAGCCGGGCGTGGGCATGAACGTCGACCCCAAGGCGCTCGACGCCAGCGCCATGAGCGCCTACGCCTCCAACGCCGACAAGCTCACCAGCGGCGGCACGGTCGAGTTCCTGATGAAGCTCATTCCCACCACGGTGGTGGCCGCCTTCGCCACCGGCGACGTGCTGCAGGTGCTGCTGTTCGCGGTGCTGTTCGGCTGCGCGCTCTCGCTGCTGGGCGATCGCGGTGCGCCGGTGGCGGCGGTGGTCGACGCGCTCTCGCTGGTGCTGTTCAAGATCATGGGGATCATCATCAAGCTGGCCCCGCTGGGCGTGCTGGGTGCCATTGCGTTCACGGTCGGCAAGTACGGCATCGGCTCGCTCAAGCAGCTGGGCATGCTGGTCGCCCTCTTCTACGGCGCGGTGCTGATCTTCGTGTTCGTGGTGCTGGGGCTGGTGATGCGCTTCTCGGGCTTCAGCCTGTGGAAGCTGCTGCGCTACCTGCGCGAAGAGCTGGCCATCGTGTTCGCCACTACTTCGTCGGACAGCGTGCTGCCGCAGATCATGGCGAAGCTGCGCCGCATGGGCATCCGCGATTCGACGGTGGGCCTGGTGATTCCCACGGGCTACTCGTTCAACCTCGACGCGTTCTCGATCTACATCACGCTGGCGGCGGTGTTCATCGCGCAGGCCACCAACACGCCGATCTCGATGGCCGACCTGCTGACCATCCTGGCGATCGCGCTGGTCACCTCCAAGGGCGCGCACGGCGTGCCGGGCTCAGCCAT
Source organism: Variovorax sp. Root473 (assembly GCF_001426505.1). Lineage (GTDB taxonomy): Bacteria > Pseudomonadota > Gammaproteobacteria > Burkholderiales > Burkholderiaceae_C > Variovorax. Next base: position 366,982 of record NZ_LMEV01000017.1, on the reverse strand, counting down.
CGTGGTGCTGGCGGCCACGCTGCATGCGATTCCGGCGATTCCCGCCATCGGCCTGGTGCTGGTGCTGTCGGTCGACTGGTTCATGGGCATCGCCCGCGCGCTGGGCAACCTGATCGGCAACTGCGTGGCCACCGTCGCCATCGCCGCATGGGAAGGCGACATCGACCGAGAGCGTGCGCATGCCGTGCTCGACGGCACCTACTCGCCCGATGACGAGCCGCTGGCTGAAGCGCCTGTGGCACCCGTGGTAAACACCGGCACCGCCGCTTCCACCGCCCACTGAAAAAAATGCCCGCTGACGTCAGCCCCACCGCCATCGCCGAACGCGTCGTCGAGGCCATCCTCGCGCAGAAGCTCGCGCCCGGCGACCGGCTCGGCGAGCAGGCGCTGGCCGAGAACTTCTCGGTCAGCCGCACCATGGTGCGCGAGGCGCTGATGCAGCTGCAGGCGCGCGGTTTCGTCGAGGTGCAGTCGCGTCGCGGCTGGTACGTGGTGGAGCCCTCAGCCGAGGAAGCGCGTGACGCGTTCTCGGCGCGCCGCATCGTCGAGGCCGGCATTCTGGCCGCGAGCGAAGGCCGGCCGCTGGGCCAGGTGATCCGCAAGCTGCGCGACCACATCGCCGACGAGCAGCGCGCCATCGAAGGCGCCGACGCCGCCACGCGCGCCTTCCTGCTGGCCGACTTCCATGTCTGCCTGGCCGAGCAGATGGGCCACCAGCTGCTGGTCGACGTGCTGCGCGACCTCACGGCGCGCACCACGCTGGCCGCCACGCTCTACCAGTCCAAGCACGAGGCCGGGCAGTCGTGCGCCGAGCACGGCGCGATCGTCGAAGCGCTCGAGGGCGGCAACATCGAGCAGGCGCGCCAGCTCATGCTCGACCACATCGGCAATGTCGAGCGCGCGCTGGAGGTCGACGCCACCACCGAGCCCGACGCACCGAGCCGCCTGCGCGCCACCCTGGCGCCCGTGGCGCTGCCGCGCGCAGCCAAGCGCTAGCGCTGTGCATTTGTGCCGCCGCCAGCTATCAATTGAATAGCTGACACCCGCCGCCGGTCCTGCGCCTGCGACGTTTTTCATGGACGATCCTGCTGCATCGCACAAGGGCGCGCCGGCTGACACGGCGGTGGGTTCCGGCTCGGCTACAGTCCGAACACTTATGAACTCTCCCCAACTCCAGCGCGGCGTCTTCCTCGCCCTGCTTGCTGCTGTCACCGTCGCCTTTCTGTGGGTGCTGATGCCGTTCTTCGGCGCGGTGCTCTGGGGGGTGGCGCTGGCGATCCTGTTCACGCCGCTGTTCAAATGGCTGCTCAGGAAGATGCCGGGCCGGCGCAATGTGGCCGCGCTGTCCACGCTGGCGATCTGCCTGTTCATCGTGATCCTGCCGCTGGCGATGGTGGGCGTGTCGCTGGTGCAGGAGATTGCGCTGATCACGCAGAGCATCCGCTCGGGCCAGATCAACTTCGCGGCTTACTTCCAGCAGATCCTCGATGCCGCGCCGCAGTGGCTGCTGAGCCTCGTGGAGCGCTTCAACCTGGGCGACATGGCGGCCTGGCAGGCGCGCATCTCGGCCATCGCGGGCCAGGCCAGCCAGCTCATCGCGAGCCAGGCGCTGGCCATCGGCCAGAACACCTTCGACTTCGTCATCAGCTTCTTCGTGATGCTGTACCTGCTGTACTTCCTGGTGCGCGACGGCTCGACGCTTTCCAAGACCATGCGCGACGCGCTGCCGCTGGCCAAGCCGCACACGCACTACCTGCTGAACAAGTTCACCACCGTGATCCGCGCCACCGTGAAGGGCAACGTGGCCGTGGCCATTGCGCAGGGCACGATCGGCGGACTCGCCTTCTGGTTCCTCGGTGTGCAGGGCGCACTGCTGTGGGCGGTGCTGATGGCCTTCCTGTCGCTGCTGCCGGCCGTGGGCGCGGCGCTCATCTGGGGGCCGGTGGCCATCTACTTCCTGGCCACGGGGCACTTCTGGCAGGGCGGCGTGCTGATCTTCGTGGGCGTGTTCGTGATCGGCCTGGTCGACAACATCCTGCGCCCCGTGCTGGTGGGCAAGGACACGCAGATGCCCGACTACATCGTGCTGATGTCGACCATCGGCGGCATGGCGATCTTCGGCATCAACGGCTTCGTGATCGGGCCGGTGATCGCGGCGCTGTTCATGGCGGCCTGGAGCCTGTTCGCGGACGCCGGCCATGTCGGCCCGGGCCACGAAGCCCAGGACACGACCGACGCGGCGAAGGTGGGCCAGAAGAAGGTCTGACCGCAGTCGCGGCCCTGCACAAGCCACAGCGTTCGCTCCGCCTGCGCGCATTTCGCGCGCGCATTCACGCATTCCGTCGCATGACGCTGGGCGCCGCCCGGCGACTGCGGGATCGTCGGGCCCTCCACCCACCACGAGGCCTGCCATGCACTTTCCCGCTTTGCTCTTCCGCCCCGCCGCGCGCGCCCTGCTCACCGCCGCCGCGCTCGCCCCGCTCGGCGCCCTGGCCGCCGACCTGAACCTGCGCATCGCCGACGGCCCGGCCGCCGGCGCCACGCTCTACGTCGCGCTGTACACCGACGCTGCCGGCTACGCCGACAGCAAGGCCGTCGCTTCGCAGACCGCGCCGTTGCGCGAAGGCAAGGCGCGCTTCGTCTTCACCGACCTGGCACCGGGGCGCTACGCGCTGCGCGTGTTCGCCGACGAGAACGGCAACGGCAAGCTCGACACCAACCTCATGGGCATGCCGATCGAACGCTACGGCTTCTCGAACGACGCCAAGGGCAACCGCGGCGCCCCGGACTTCGAGGCCGCAGCCTTGCGCGTCGATGCCGACGCGCAGGCCGTCATCCACCTGCGCTGAGGAGCACGCCATGGAACGACGCGAACTCCTGCGCCTGCTGGCCACGGCCGGCGCCCTGCCCCTCTTCAGCCCGCTGGCGCGTGCCGCGGGCACCTCCGACGACAACTGGCAAGCCCAGTTCGAAGCCGCCGACGCGCCGTGGAAGATCGGCTTCGCCACGCCCTCGAACGACCTGCCCCTGACCCGCGCCACCGTGCGCGGGCGCTTTCCCGACGCCGTGGCCGGCACGCTGTTTCGCATCGGCCCGGCCGGCCACGACCTGGGCGGCGAGCGCTACCACCACTGGTTCGACGGCGACGGCATGGTGCACCGCTTCGTGATCGAAGGCGCCGACGTGCAGCACCAGGGCCGCTACGTCACCACGCCCAAGCGCGTGGCCGAAGTGAAGGCCGGCCGCCACCTCACCGAGGCCTTCGGCACCATGCCGCCGGGCATCGAGCCGCCCACCTCGGCCGACGCCATCAACGTCGCCAACACCAGCGTGCTGCCGATGCAGGGCGAGGTGCTCGCGCTGTGGGAGGGCGGCTCGGCCACGCGCATCGATGCGCGCACGCTCGACACGCTGGGCGTGAAGACCTGGCGCGCCGACCTCGCGGGCATGCCCTTCTCGGCGCACCCCAAGGTCGACCCGGACGGCACGGTATGGAACTTCGGCGTGAGCTCGGGCCAGAGCCTGCTGGCGCTGTACGAGATCGCGCCCGGCGGCGCGCTGCGCCGCGCAGCCGTCGTGCCGGTGCCCGAGCTGCCGATGGTCCACGACTTCGCCGTGACCGCGCGGCACCTGGTGTTCCTCATGCCGCCGCTGGTGTACGACAGCAAGCGCAAGGAGGCCGGCGCGAGCTTTCTCGACGCCCACGTCTGGCGGCCCGAACTCGGCATGCGCGCGCTGGTGGTCGACAAGCAGGACTGGGACAAGCGCCAGCTGCTCGCGCTGCCGGCCGGCTTCCTGTTCCACGTCGGCAATGCGTGGGAAGAAGACACGCCGCGCGACGCGCGCATCCACATCGACTACGTGCGCACGCAGAGCGCCGAGTCGGTGTTCACGAGCAACCGCGAGGTGATGCGCGCGCGCCGCGTGCGCCGCAACGAGCCGCGCCTGACCGTCGCCACGCTCGACCTGGGCACCGGCAAGGCCACACAGCGCGAACTGCCGCTGGAAGCCGAGTTCCCCCGCATCGACCCGCGCCGCGTTGGCCTGCGCCATCGCCAGGTCGTGCATGCCACGCAGACGCGCGCCGACGTGCCCGGCTTCGGCGCTGTCGCGCGCACCGACATCGAGACCGGACGCAGCCAGCGCTTCAGCTACGGCGCGCAGGCCATCGCCGAGGAACACGTCTTCGTGCCCGACGGCACCAAACCCGGCTGGGTGTTGGGCACGGCGCTGGATTTCTCCCAGCAGCGGACGGTGTTGTCGTGCTTTGCGGCCGATCACCTGGCAGCAGGGCCGGTGGCGCAAGCGACATTGCCTTACGCGCTGCCACTGGGTCTGCACGGCGCCTTCGTGAAGGCCTGACGTTCACCCACAGCGTGCCCTCGTGCGCAGGGCATTGGGTGCTCCCCGCAGCGAAATAAAGGAGGAGGGGCGCAGCCCCGGGGGACATTCGCGGAGGGGAGTACCCGATGTCCTGTGCACGCGCCCCGAACAAACGGCTCAGGCGTCCCACCAGCCTTCATCAAACTGCCCCTGCAGAAAGGCCACGAACCCCGACACTTTCCCCGGCACCAGCTTCGGCGAAGGAAACACCGCGTGAATCTCCTGCTCAGGCAGCGCATGGTCGCCCAGCACGGTATTCACCTTTCCAGCAGCCAGCGACTCGCTCGCCACATAGCGCGGCATCAGCGCAATGCCCAGCCCGTCACGCGCCGCGGCCAGCACCGCCGACAGGTTGTTGGAGCGAAAACGCCCCGACACCGGCACCGTCACCGGATCGCCCTTGGGCGTGTGCATGCGCCAGAACTCGTCGCCCACCACGCTGCTGTAGATCAGCGCCACGTGTGCGCTCAGGTCCTGCGCGCGCTTCGGCGTGCCGTGTTTTTTCAGGTACGCCGGCGAAGCCACCATGACCCACGGGTTCGCGCCGAGATAACGCGCGCCCAGTGACGAATCGGCCAGCTTGCCCATGCGGATCGCCACGTCGATGCCCTGCGCAATGAGGTCCACGTAGCGGTCCTCGAAGCTCAGGTCGAGCTGCACCTGCGGATGTCGGCGCATGTATTCGAGCGCCAGCGGCACCACCACGCGCCGCCCGAAAGCCACCGACGTGCCCACGCGCAGCAGGCCCTGCGCCTGGTTCTGGCGCAGCTGCACGATGCTGTCGGCCTCTTCGGCGTCGCGCACGATGGTCTTGCACTTCTCGTAGTACAGCGCGCCCGGCTCCGTGAGGCTCACGCCGCGCGTGTTGCGGTTGAGCAGCCGCACCTTCAGCCGCGCCTCGGTGGCCGCGACCTGCTTGGTCACGGTGGGCTGCGTGGTGTTGAACTCGCGCGCCGCCTTCGAGAAGCTGCCGGTCTCGACCACGCGCACAAACATTTCCATTGCCAGCAATCTGTCCATGGCCGGATGGTAGCCAGTTATTCCATGGTGGAATAGGTTTTATGGTCCCCAGCCGTCTTCTTGGAATGCGCCCTGCTTCCTACAGTGAGGCCACCTCAAGGAGACTTTCAATGGCAAAGATGACAGCGGTCCAGGCCGCAGTTCTGGTGATGGAAAAAGAAGGCGTGACGCAGGCCTTCGGCGTGCCCGGCGCGGCGATCAACCCGCTGTACTCTGCGATGCGCCAGCGCGGCAGCATCTCGCACATTCTGGCGCGCCACGTCGAGGGCGCCTCGCACATGGCCGAGGGCTACACCCGCGCCATCGCCGGCAACATCGGCGTGTGCATCGGCACCTCGGGCCCGGCGGGCACCGACATGATCACGGGCCTGTACTCGGCCTGGGCCGACTCCATTCCCATCCTTTGCATCACCGGCCAGGCGCCACGCGCCCGCCTGTACAAGGAAGACTTCCAGGCGGTCGACATCGAGTCGATCTCCAAGCCCGTCACCAAGTGGTCGGTCACCGTGCGCGAACCCGGCCAGGTGCCGCAGGTGTTCCAGCAGGCCTTCCACCTCATGCGCTCGGGCCGCCCGGGCCCCGTGCTGATCGACCTGCCCTTCGACGTGCAGATGGCGCAGATCGAGTTCGACATCGACGCCTACGAACCGCTCAAGGCCTACAAGCCGGCCGCCACGCGCGCCCAGGCCGAGAAGGCCGTCGCCATGCTCAACGCGGCCGAGCGCCCGCTGATCGTGGCCGGCGGCGGCATCATCAATGCCGACGCCTCCGACCTGCTCGTGCGCTTTGCCGAAGCCACCGGCGTGCCGGTGATCCCCACGCTCATGGGCTGGGGCGCCATTCCCGACGACCATCCCCTCATGGCCGGCATGTGCGGCCTGCAGACCAGCCACCGCTACGGCAACGCGACGATGCTCGCGAGCGACTTCGTGCTCGGCATCGGCAACCGCTGGGCCAACCGCCACACCGGCTCGGTCGACGTCTACACCAAGGGTCGCACCTTCGTGCACGTGGACATCGAGCCCACGCAGATCGGCCGCGTGTTCACGCCCGACTTCGGCATCGTCTCCGACGCCAAGGCCGCGCTCGAGCTCTTCGTCGAAGTGGCCGAGGAAATGAAGGCCGCCGGCAAGCTCACCGACCGTGGCGCCTGGGCCGGCGAGTGCCGCGAGCGCAAGAAGACCTTGCTGCGCAAGACCAACTTCGACTCGGTGCCGATGAAGCCGCAGCGCGTGTACCAGTGCATGAACAACCACCTGGAACGCGACACCTGCTACGTGAGCACCATCGGCCTGTCGCAGATCGCAGCGGCGCAGTTCCTGCACGTGTACAACCCGCGCCACTGGATCAACTGCGGCCAGGCCGGCCCGCTGGGCTGGACCATTCCCGCCGCGCTGGGCGTGCGCGCCGCCGACCCGACGCGCAAGATCGTCGCGCTCTCGGGCGACTACGACTTCCAGTTCATGATCGAAGAGCTGGCCGTGGGCGCGCAGTTCAAGCTGCCCTACCTGCACATCGTGGTCAACAACTCCTACCTCGGCCTGATCCGCCAGTCGCAGCGCGGCTTCGAGATGGACTACTGCGTGCAGCTGGCATTCGACAACATCAATGCACCGGCCGACGCCGGCATCGAAGGCAGCTACGGCGTCGATCATCTCAAGGTGGTCGAGGGCCTGGGCTGCAAGGCGATCCGCGTGCACAAGCAGGAAGAGATGGCGCCCGCCATCGCCCGCGCCGAAGCGCTCATGGCCGAGTTCCAGGTGCCGGTCGTCATCGAGGTGATGCTGGAGCGCGTGACCAACATCGCGATGGGCACCGAGATCGACGCCATCAACGAATTCGAACCACTCGCCGAAAGCACGGCCGACGCACCCACGGCCCTCGCGGTGGCGATGCTGGACTGACCGAGGAGACAAGAAACATGCCCAAGTTCGCAGCCAACCTGACGATGCTCTTCACCGAGCTGCCCTTCATGCAGCGCTTCGAGGCGGCCGCCAAGGCCGGCTTCGAGGCGGTGGAGTACCTCTTCCCCTACCCCTTCGAGAAGAAGGAACTCACAGCCGCCCTGCGCGCCAACGGCCTGCAGCAGGTGCTGCACAACCTGCCGGCCGGCGACTGGGACAAGGGCGAGCGCGGCATCGCCTGCCACCCGGAGCGCACCGGCGAGTTCCGCGAAGGCATCGCCGTCGCCATCGACTACGCCACGGCGCTGGGCTGCCCGCAGCTCAATTGCCTGGTCGGCAAGGTGCCGGCCGGCGTGAGCACCGACGCGGCCCACAAGACCGTGGTCGAGAACCTGCGCCTGGCAGCGCGCGAGCTCGAAGCCGCGGGCCTGCGCCTGCTGATCGAGCCGATCAACACCTTCGACATCCCCGGCTTCTTTCTCACGCGCACCGACCAGGCGCTGGCGCTGATCGACGAGGTGGGCTCGGCCAACCTGCGCGTGCAGTACGACATCTACCACGCGCAGCGCATGGAAGGCGAGCTGGGCAACACGCTCACGAAGCAGCTGGCGCGCATCGGCCACATCCAGCTGGCCGACAACCCGGGCCGCGGCGAGCCGGGCACGGGCGAGATCAACTACCCGTGGCTGTTCCAGCACATCGATGCGCTGGGTTACGACGGCTGGATCGGCTGCGAATACAAGCCCCGCGCCACCACTGTCGAAGGCCTGGGCTGGCGCGAAGCCCTCACGAAGAAGCAATGAACGTTCACGAAGGAAACACAGACATGACCACCGCAGCAACTGCACAAAAAATCGGATTCATCGGCCTGGGCATCATGGGCGCTCCCATGGCGGGCCACCTGCTCGACGCAGGCCACGAGCTCTTCGTGAACACGCACGGCAACACGCCGGAGCCCTTCGTCTCGAAGGCCACCATCTGCGGCTCGGCCGCCGAAGTGGCGCGCAAGGCCGACATCGTCTTCATCATGGTGCCCGACACCCCGGACGTAGAGAAGGTGCTGTTCGGCGCCCCCGGCGCGGAAGGCGTGGCCGACGGCCTGAAGGGTTCGCAGGGCAAGATCGTGGTGGACTGCAGCTCCATCGATCCGATCGCCACCAAGGAATTCGCGCGCCGCATCGTCGCGCTGGGCGCCGGCTACATCGATGCGCCGGTGTCGGGCGGCGAAGTGGGCGCCAAGGCCGCGAGCCTGACGATCATGTGCGGCGGCGACGAAGGCACCTTCGGCCGCGTGAAGCCGCTGCTCGACAAGATGGGCAAGAACGTCACGCTGGTGGGCGGCGCGGGCGACGGCCAGGTCTGCAAGGTGGCCAACCAGATCATCGTGGCGTTGAACATCGCGGCCGTGAGCGAGGCGCTGGTGTTCGCCTCGAAGGCCGGCGCCGACCCGGCCAAGGTGCGCCAGGCGCTGATGGGCGGCTTCGCCAGTTCGCGCATTCTGGAAGTGCACGGCGAACGCATGATCAAGCGCACCTTCGCGCCGGGCTTCCGCATCGCACTGCACCAGAAGGACCTGAACCTCGCGATGCAGAGCGCCCGTTCGCTGGGCGTGGCGCTGCCGCAGACCGCGAACGCGGCGCAGCTGATGAATGCCTGCGCGGCGATGGGCTATGGCCAGCTGGACCACTCGGCGCTGGTGAAGGCGCTTGAGGCGCTGGCACAGCACACGGTGACCCCGGATTGACCAGCAAACACCGAGGAGCCGGCTTTGCCGGGCCTCAGGTGTTGCCCCCGGTAGGGGGTTGGCGAAGCGACACGACGTGCGCGCAGCCTGGGGGCAAGCTAAGTTTTTGCCGTTTCCAGAGACTCTTTCAGATTGCGCCGGCGCCATGCCCAGGTCTTCACGGCCTGCGGCAGGATGCCGAGGCACGACGCGTAGTACGTCACCTTGAAGCCCCAGAAGCGCGGCCCGATGGGCGTGTTGCGGAACAGGTCGCCGGCCAGGATGGACAAGAGCGCCTCCTGCATGCGCCAGATGTTGCGCGGCGCCATGAACAGGCGGCGGATGGCGGGCGAGGTGATGCGGTAGATGAACCACGAGAACATCTTCGGGCCGTGCTTCATCACCTTCTCGTAATGCCGGAAGGCCTTCTCGGCCTCCTTCGCCTCGCCCTTGAGCCAGTGGTCGGCGCAGGTCGCGGCCTCGAAGCCGCTGTTCATCGCCAGGTACACGCCCGACGAGAACATCGGGTCGACGAAGGCATAGGCGTCGCCCACCATCATGAAGCGGTCGCCACGGCAGAACCTGGAGTCGTAGGCGTAGTTGCCGGTGGAAGTGGCGCCTTCCATCAGCGTGGCGTTCTTCAGCCGCGCGGCCAGCTTGGGCGCCAGCGCGATGGTTTCCATGAGGAACTCTTCGAGCGAGCCCTTGCGGCGCTTGAAGTACGCCGGCGAGGCCACGGCGCCGACGCTCACGGTGCCGTCCTTCAGCGGGATGTACCAGAACCAGCCATGGTCGAACCAGAACAGCGAGATGTTGCCCTCGAAGCGGCCCGGCCGGCGCTCGGCGTTGGCGAAGTGGCCGTACAGCGCCGCGCTCGCATGCTTGCGGTTGCGCTGCTTGGCATCGAACTGGTTCGACAGCAGCGTGTCGCGCCCGCTGGCGTCGATCACGAAGCGCGGGCGCCATTCGGTCTCGGTGCCGTCGTCGGCCTTGACCTTCACGAGCGGGCGGTTGTCGGGCGTGCCCTTGCCCGCGTCCATGTCGACGCCCGTGACGCGCCGGCCCTCGAAGGTGCGCGCGCCGCGCTTGCCGGCATGGCGGAACAGCAGCTCGTCGAACTCCGAGCGGCGCACGTGCACCGCATAGGGAAAGCTCTTGTCCATCGCCTGGCCGAAGTCGAAATGGCTGCTGTGGTCGTGCCAGGGCGAGACGAACTCGGCGCCGTGCTTGCGCAGGCCGATGGCCTCGACCTCGGTGCGCACGCCGAGCCGGTCGAACAGCGGCATGTTCATCGGCAGCAAGGATTCGCCGATGTGAAAGCGCGGATGCTGCGCCTTCTCGAGCAGCACCACGTCGTGGCCCTTGTCTGCGAGCAAGGCGGCCACCGTGGAGCCCGACGGGCCTCCGCCGATGACCACGACGTCCGGCTCGGTGCCGGTGAAAGGTCCGGGTGTCATGCGATGTCCCTCCGTGTTGTTCTGTGGTTGTGGACGATGGTTCGCCGCACCGCCCGTGCGGCACGGATTTGCCCCCCGAAAACGGGGGTGTTGAAGTTTAGCGAGTCGGCGGCCCTTCCATTCCGGCGGAAGATGGAAGGTCTCGTCGTTCCCCCCGAGAGAAGAGGCCGCGCTTTTGCGGTAGCCTCATTGCCCGCCAGAACCTAGGAGACTTTTCAAATGGCTGCATCCCTGTCCCCCGCTGAAGAAGCACTTCGAGAAGCAGCGCGCGAATACCACCGCTCGCCCGTCAAGGGCAAGATCTCGATCACCCCCACCAAGCCCCTGCTGAACCAGCGCGACCTGTCGCTGGCGTATTCGCCGGGCGTGGCCTACCCCTGCCTCGACATCGCGGAAGATCCCGCGCTCGCGGCCGAATACACCGCCCGCGGCAACCTCGTGGGCGTCATCACCAACGGCACCGCCGTGCTGGGCCTGGGCAACATCGGCCCGCTGGCCTCCAAGCCCGTGATGGAAGGCAAAGGCTGCCTGTTCAAGAAATTCGCAGGCATCGACGTCTTCGACATCGAACTGGCCGAGAACGACCCCGACAAGCTGGTCGACATCATCGCGGCGCTGGAGCCCACGCTGGGCGGCATCAATCTCGAGGACATCAAGGCGCCCGAGTGCTTCTACATCGAGAAGAAGCTGCGCGAGCGCATGAACATCCCGGTGTTCCACGACGACCAGCACGGCACGGCCATCATTTCGGCCGCGGCGCTGCTCAATGGCCTGGAACTGGTCGGCAAGAAGATCGAGGACGTGAAGATCGCCGTCTCGGGCGCGGGCGCCGCCGCCATCGCCTGCCTGGACGTGATGGTCGGCCTGGGCGCCAAGCCCGCCAACATCTACGCCTGCGACTCCAAGGGCCTCATCTACATGGGCCGCGCGGGCGGCTTCGACGAATCGAAGGCCCGCTACGCCCAGAAGGACACCGGCGCGCGCACCCTGGCCGACGTGGTGAAGGACGCCGACGTGTTCCTGGGCTGCTCGGCTCCCGGCGTGATGAGCGCCGAGATGGTCAAGACCATGGGCACGCAGCCGATCATCCTGGCGCTAGCCAACCCCGAGCCCGAGATCCGCCCCGAGCTGGCCAAGGCCGTGCGGCCCGACTGCATCATCGCCACGGGCCGTTCGGACTACCCGAACCAGGTCAACAACGTGCTGTGCTTCCCCTACATCTTCCGTGGCGCGCTCGACTGCGGCGCGAGCAAGATCACGGAAGAAATGAAGCTGGCCTGCGTGCGCGAGATCGCCGACCTCACCAAGGCCGACATCAGCGAGGAAGTGGCCACCGCCTACGCCGGCCAGGAGCTGGCCTTCGGCCCCGACTACATCATTCCGAAGCCCTTCGATTCGCGCCTGATCCTGCGCATCGCGCCGGCCGTGGCCAAGGCGGCCGCCGCCTCGGGTGTGGCCACGCGCCCCATCGAGGACATGGAGGCCTACCGCCAGCACCTGACGCGCTTCGTCTACCAGACCGGCATGTTCATGCGCCCGGTGTTCAGCGCCGCCAAGGTGGCCACCGCCAAGCGCGTGGCGTACGCCGAGGGCGAGGACGAGCGCGTGCTGCGCGCCGCCCAGTGGGCCGTCGACGAAGGCCTGGCCAAGCCCATCCTGGTGGGCCGCCCGGCCGTGATCGAGGCACGCATCCAGAAGGCCGGCCTGCACATCCGCCCCGGCACCGACTTCGAGATCGTGAACCCCGAGGACGATCCGCGCTTTCGCACCTACTGGGAGAGCTTCCACAAGCTCATGGGCCGCCGCGGCGTGACGCCCGAGGCCGCCAAGACCATGGTGCGCCGCTCCAACACCACCATCGCCGCGCTGATGCTGCACCTGGGCGACGCCGACGCGATGATCTGCGGCCTGGTCGGGCGCTTCGACGTGCACCTGGAACACATCCGCAACCTGATCGGCCTGAAGCGCGGCGCGCCCGGCTTTGCGACGCTGAACGCGCTCACGCTCGACAAGCGCACCGTCTTCATCACCGACACCAACGTGAACGAAGACCCGAGCGCCGAACTGCTGGCGAGCATCGCGGTGATGGCGGCAGAGGAAGTGCGCCGCTTCGGCCTGCCGCCGAAGGTGGCCTTCCTCTCGCACTCGAACTACGGCACCTCCAGCCGCGGCTCGGCGCGCAAGATGCGCCTTGCACGCGACCTGTTCTCGCAGATGGCGCCCGACATCGAGTGCGACGGCGAGATGCACGGCGACGCCGCGCTGTCCGACGAGATCCGCCGCACCGCCCTGCCCGAGACCACGCTCACCGGCGAAGCCAACCTGCTGGTGTGCCCCAACCTCGACTCGGCGCACATCCTCTACAACGTGCTGAAGATGACCGGCGCGAACGGCATCACCGTGGGCCCGATCCTGCTGGGCGGCGCAAGCTCGGCCCACGTGCTCACGCCGTCCTCGACGGTGCGCCGCATCATCAACATGACGGCGCTGGCCGTGGCGAAGGTGAGCGTTCAGGACTGACCGAGCTGACCCAGGCCGCCGGCTCCGTCACGAGCCGCACGCCCCGCCGCGTTCACCGCAGCGGGGCTTTTTTTCGTCCGCTGCATCCCGAGGCGCGTCAGTGCGCAGGTGCGCCAACGCGGTGCTTGCGGGTGCCCGATCGCCCCTTTTCGAAGCGTCCAACCACCATTTCGTCTGGCACGCAATCTGCTAATACCCTGAGCAGATATTTCACATATCTTTCTAATATATTTAAAACCAAGCCTTCAGACCCTGGTTCCACCCGCTGCCCGCAGCGTCCTTTCCCTTCTTTTCGAGGTACACGTTCATGAGCAATCCCCGCTGGCAAGGCATCTTTCCCGCCATCACCACCAAGTTCCACGCCGACGAGAGCATCGACGCCGAGGGCACCGCCCGCCACATCGACTTCCAGATCCGCAACGGCATCCACGGCCTCGTCACCTGTGGCTCGCTCGGGGAAGCCAGCACGTTGACGCTCGAAGAAAAGCTGCAGGTCGCCAAGATCGCCCTGGAAGCCGCCGACGGACGCATCCCCGTGCTGGCCAACGTGTCGGAGACCAGCACCCGCGAAGCCCTGCGCTACGTGGACGGCGCCAACAAGCTGGGCGTGGCCGGCTACATGGTCATGCCTTCGGTGATCTACGTGGCCGACGCGCGCGAAGCGATGCTCAACGTACGCACCATCGCCAACGCAGCGCAGAAACCCATCATGGTCTACAACAACCCGGTGGCCTACCGCGTGGACCTGAAGCCCGAGCACATGGTCGAGCTGGCCGATTGCGAGTGGATCGCCGCCATCAAGGAGAGCACCGACAACATCCGCCGCATCACCGACCTGCGCAACACGGTGGGCGACCGCTACCAGCTGTTCCTGGGCGTGGACGACCTGGCTTACGAAGGCCTGGCGCTGGGCTGCGACGGCCTGCTGGCCGGCGTCGGCTGCGCGTTCCCGCGCGAGACGGTCGCGCTGTACGACCTGATGAAGGCGGGCAAGTTTGCCGAGGCGCTCAAGCTGTACCAGTGGATGACGCCGATGCTGCACCTGGACGTGTCGACCAAGCTGGTGCAGAACCTCAAGCTCATCGATGTGCTGGTCGGAGTGGGCACCGAGCACATGCGCCGCCCGCGCCTTCCGCTCATCGGCGAAGAGCGTGCCTTCATCGAGAAGGTCGTCGCCAAGGCACTGGCGACGCGGCCCACGCAATACCAGTCGGTGGCCTGAGTCTTTCGTGCGACGCACCCCAAGGCCCAGACCACCATGCAAGAAAACGCCTTGAAAGACAGCGGCGGCCTGTCCCGCCGCGTGCTCGACGCGTCGGACGTCGTCCTGCGCTGCGAGCGCCACCTGCTCAGCAGCCTGATGGGGTTGCTCATCGTGCTGGTGCTGCTGAACGTGGTCACGCGCTACGGCGGCTTTCCGATCTACTGGGTGGACGAGGCCTCGGTGTACTGCGTGGTCTGGCTGACCTTCATCGGTGCGTCGGCGATGACGCGGCTGCGGCTGGACTTTGCGGTGACGCTGCTCACCGACAAGCTCGGCGCCCGGGCCGTGCGCTTCGCCAAGGCCAGTGCCTCGGGCTGCGTGCTGCTGCTCGGCCTGGCCCTGCTCGCGATGTGCTGGCTGTGGATGGACCCGGCCGGCATCGTGCGCCACGGCTTCGACGCGAAGGAGTTCGCGGCCGAGAGCTTCAACTTTCTCTACACCGAGCGCACGCAGACGCTCGACTGGCCGACATGGCTGGTGCAGCTCATCCTGCCGATTTTCTCGCTCACCCTCAGCGTGCATGCGCTGGCCAACCTCCTCGAAGACCTCGGCCTGCAGCCCAAGCGCGCGCACGACGAGTTCCATGTCGCCAACGCGGACGCCGTGAACTGAAATGCTGACCTCTGCCTTTTTCCTGCTGATCATGCTGGTCGGCGTGCCGATCGGTGCCTGCCTGTGCCTGTCGGGCATCGTCTACATCCTCAACTCGGGCGACACGGTGCTGTTCCAGTCGTTCCCGGTGCAGATGTTCGGCGGCGTCGACAGCTACAGCCTCATCGCGATCCCGCTGTTCATCCTCATCGGCGAGATCATGAACGGCGGCGGCATCACGCGCCGGCTGGTCGACCTCGCGCTGGCCTTCATCGGCTCGGTGAAAGGGGGCCTCGCCTACGTGAACATCCTGGCGAACATGCTGGTGTCGTCGATCATCGGCTCGGCCACCGCGCAGGTGGCGATCATGAGCCAGATCATGGTGCCCGAGATGGAGAAGCAGGGCTACGACAAGACCTTCGCGGCCGGCATCACGGTGTACGGCGGCATGCTCGGCCCGATCATTCCGCCCTCGGTGATGTTCGTGGTGTACAGCGTGCTCGCGCAGGTGGCGGTGGGCGACATGCTCATCGCGGGGATCATCCCCGGCGTGATCCTCACGGTGCTGTTCTTCATCGTGATCGCCGGCCTGGGCGTGATCTACAACTACCCGCGCACCGAGAAGCGCACCGCCCGCCAGCGGCTGCACACGATCCTCACGGCCTGCCCGACGTTGCTCATTCCCATCGTGATCGTCGGCTCCATCCTCGGCGGGCTGGCGAACCCCACCGAATCGGCGGCGGTGGGCGCGGTGGCCGCGGTGCTGGTGGGGCGCTACGTGACCAAGGAATTCCGCTTCGCGATGATTCCGCAGATCCTGCTGAAGTCGGCGATCTACTCGGCGGTGGTGCTGTTCCTGGTGGCGGCCGCCGCGGTGTTCTCGTGGCTGCTGATCTACGGCAAGGTGCCGCAGGCCACCGCCGCCTGGATACAGACCGTGGCGAAAGACCCGATCGCCTTCCTGCTGCTGGTGAATGTGATCCTGCTGGTCATCGGCACCGTGATCGACGGCATTCCCGGTCTCATCATGACCGTGCCGATCCTGCTGCCCATTGCGACGGAAATCTACGGCATCGACCCGCGCCACTTCGGCGTGGTGGTGGTCATCAACCTCGTGCTCGGGCTGATGACGCCGCCGGTCGGGCTGAGCTTCTTCGTGGCCTCGGCGGTGACGGGTGCCAAGCCCGGAAAGATGTTCATCGTGACGCTGCCCTTCTTCCTGATCTGCTGCGCGGCGCTCGTGCTGCTGTCGCTGTTTCCGAGTCTTTCTCTCGCGCTCATCAAGTAAGCGCCGATCCGCGTTCTTTCCCGTTCTTTCATCTCACCCCACCGGAGCTACGCATGCCCCTCTCCCGCCGCCAGTTCGTCCAGGCCGCCGCCGGCACCGCCGCCGCATCGACCGCCCTCTTCGGCACCGTGTCGCGTGCCGCCGCCGCCAAGGAATTCCGCCTGGGCCTCATCACGCCCGCCGGGCACTCGTGGAACCGCGCCGCGGTGAGCTTTGGCGAGGCGCTGAAGAAGGCCACCGACGGCCGCCTGAGCGCCACGGTGTTCCACTCGGGCCAGCTCGGCAACGAGTCGGCCATGATGCAGCAGCTGCAGTCGGGCGCGCTCGACATGGGCTGGATCCAGGCGGCCGAACTCGGTTCGCGCGTGGCCAGCGTGGCGGCCATCAACGCGCCGTACCTCGTGCGCTCGACCACCAACGTCGCCTCGCTCGTGCGCACGCCCGTGGCGCTCAAGCTGCTGGACGTGCTGCCGCGCGAGACCGGCACCATCGGCCTGGGCTGGGGCATCACCGGCATGCGCGTGGTGTTCGCGACCAAGGACATCGCCTCGCCCACCGACCTGAAGGGCATGAAGCTGCGCATCAACCCCACGCCGGTGTACCGCGACTTCTACCAGCTGCTGGGCGCCGCGCCCACGCCCATTCCCACGCCGGGCGTGTTCGACGCGATGTCCAACGGCCAGGTCGACGGGCTCGAAGCCGACATCGAGTTCTCGTGGAACCAGCGCTTCGACCGCGTCTCGAAAACGCTGCTGCCGATGAACGCGCTGTTCATGCCCTTCGCGCCGCTGGTGTCGGGTCGCATCTGGCAGACGCTCGACGCGAAGGACAAGGCGCTCATCACCGACCTCGTGAAGCAGCAGCTCGACGCGCAGATCAAGGACATCGTCACCACCGAGCTGGGCCTGATCGACAAATTCAAGGCCAGCGGCATCGCGTTCAAGAGCGCCAGCAACTACAACCCCGCGCCGGTCATCGCCGAATTCGACAAGGCCTGGCTGCCCAAGGCACCGCAGATCGCCGAGCTGCGCAAGATCGGCGCCGCGCTCTGACGGCGGCCCGAGGCCGCAATTCCCGGGCGCGGTGCACGCCGCACACGCCCTGGGCGCGCCGCGCACCTCGGTGATTCACCGGAAGGGTTCGCACCAATCGCGTGCGGGCACCGTTTTTGCTTGAATGCCGAAGCATTCACATTTCGGAACCTTCATGAACAAGCGCCACCTGCTCCAGTCCTTCCTCGCCGCCTCGGCCCTCAGCTTTGGCCTGTCTTCGGCCATGGCCCAGAGCCCGACGCCGATCAAGTTCCAGCTCGACTGGCGGTTCGAAGGACCGGCCGCGCTGTTCCTGCACCCCGCGGCCAAGGGCTACTTCAAGGCCGCCGGCCTGGACGTGACCATCGACGCCGGCAACGGCTCGGGCGGCACCGTGACGCGCGTGGCCTCGGGCGCCTACGACATGGGCTTTGCCGACCTGGCGGCGCTGATGGAGTTCCACGCCAACAACCCCGACAGCCCGAACAAGCCGGTGGCCGTGATGATGGTCTACAACAACACGCCGGCCTCGGTCATGGCGCTCAAGAAGAGCGGCATCACCAAGCCGGCCGACCTCGCCGGCAAGAAGCTCGGCGCACCCGTGTTCGACGCGGGCCGCCGCGCGTTCCCGATCTTCGCGAAGGCCAACAACGTGGGCGCCGTGAACTGGACCGCCATGGACCCGACACTGCGCGAAACCATGCTGGTGCGCGGCGACATCGACGCCATCACGGGCTTCACCTTCACCTCGCTGCTCAACCTGGAAGCGCGCGGCGCCAAGGCGGCCGACGTGGTGATCCTGCCCTACCCCGACTACGGCGTGAAGCTGTACGGCAACGTCATCATCGCCTCGCCCAAGCTGCTCAAGGACAACCCGGCGGCGGTGAAGAAGTTCCTCTCGGCCTTTGCCAAGGGCGCCAAGGAAGTCATCGCCAACCCGGCCATGGGCATCGAGTCGGTGAAGGCGCGCGACGGCATCATCGACAGCAAGCTCGAGACGCGCCGTCTGCAACTGGCCATCGACACCGTCATCAACAGTGCCGACGCGCGCAGCGAAGGCTTCGGCGCCGTCAACGCGGGCCGCATGTCGCTCATGGCTTCGCAGGTGTCCGACGCCTTCAACACCAAGACGCGCGTGAGCCCCGACGCCGTGTGGACCGCGGCCCTGCTCCCGCCCGCGGCCGAGCTCAGCGGAATCCTGCGCAAGTGATGGCGGCCGGCGCAACGACACCCGACGCGGCCGCCCCCTTCGTCGATTTCCAGGACGTCTGGCTCGCCTACAACGAAGAGCTGCTGCGCGCCAACCACTTCGCGGTCGAGGCCATCGACCTGAAGGTGACGCGCGGCGAGTTCATCGCCATCGTCGGCCCCTCGGGCTGCGGCAAGTCGACCTTCATGAAACTCACCACGGGTCTGAAGATGCCCTCGATGGGCAAGATCCGCATCGACGGCCAGCCCGTGACCGGGCCGCTGAAGATCTCGGGCATGGCCTTCCAGGCGCCCTCGCTGCTGCCGTGGCGCACCACGGTCGACAACGTGTTGCTGCCGCTGGAAATCGTCGAGCCCTACCGCTCGAACTTCAAGGCCAAACGCAAGGAGTACGTCGAACGCGCCCGCCGCCTGCTGCAGAAGGTGGGCCTGGGCGGCTACGAAGACAAGTTTCCGTGGCAGCTTTCGGGCGGCATGCAGCAGCGCGCGAGCATCTGCCGCGCGCTCATCCACGAGCCCAAGATGCTGCTGCTGGACGAGCCCTTCGGCGCGCTCGACGCGTTCACGCGCGAAGAGCTGTGGTGCATCCTGCGCGACCTGTGGACCGAACAGCAGTTCAACGTGATCCTGGTCACGCACGACCTGCGCGAGTCGGTGTTCCTGGCCGACACGGTGTACGTGATGAGCAAGAGCCCGGGCCGCTTCGTGGTGAAGCGCGAGATCGACCTGCCGCGCCCGCGCGAGCTGGCGCTGACCTACACCAAGGAGTTCACCGACATCGTGCTCGAACTGCGCAGCCACATCGGCGCCATCCGCGGCAACGCATCCACCTCCACCGCTGCTGCGGCGGCGGCAACGCACTGAGGAGGCGGCAATGAACAACAGCAAGCAACTCGAACGCTGGTCGCCCTGGCTGCTGCTCGTGGCGGTGATCGTGCTGTGGCAGGTGATCTGCGCGGGCTTCGGCGTGTCGGACTTCATCTTTCCGAGTCCGCTGCGCATCTGGGAGCAGTTCTGGGAGTTCAAGGCCATCATCGCGGGCCACGCGTGGCGCACCTACTGGGTCACGATGGCGGGCTTCGGCCTGGCGATCGTGGTGGGCGTGCTCATGGGCTTCGTGATCGGCAGCTCGCGCCTGGCCTATGCGGCGATCTACCCGCTCATGACCGCCTTCAACGCGCTGCCCAAGGCGGCCTTCGTGCCCATCCTCGTCGTGTGGTTCGGCATCGGCATCGGACCGGCGATCCTCACGGCGTTCCTGATCAGTTTCTTCCCGATCATGGTGAACATCGCGACCGGCCTGGCCACGCTCGAGCCCGAGCTGGAAGACGTGCTGCGCGTGCTGGGCGCCAAGCGCTGGGACGTGCTCGTCAAGATCGGCCTGCCGCGCTCCATGCCTTACTTCTTCGGCTCGCTGAAGGTGGCGATCACGCTGGCGTTCGTCGGCACCACGGTGTCGGAGATGACGGCGGCCAACGAGGGCATCGGCTACCTGCTGATCTCGGCCGGCTCGGCCATGCAGATGGGCCTGGCCTTCGCGGGCCTGATGGTGGTGGGCGCGATGGCGATGGTCATGTACGAACTCTTCAGCCTGATCGAGAAGCACACCACCGGCTGGGCGCATCGCGGGTCGCAGAACCAATAAATAATGAGGGCATGACCCCCGAACAGATCACCCGCGCGCTGCGCCGCGCCGACGCCGTGGCGCGACGCGCCATGGCCATGGGCCGCCACCCCTTCGGCGCCGTGCTCGTCGCCCCCGACGGCGAGACCATCCTCGCCGAGCAGGGCAACATCGACACGGTGCATCACGCGGAGGCCACGCTCGCGCGCCATGCGGCGCAGAACTGGCCGTCCGCGTACCTGTGGCAGTGCACGCTGGTGACCACCTTCGAGCCCTGCGCCATGTGCGCGGGCACGAGCTACTGGGCGAACATCGGGCGCGTGGTGTACGGCGCGGAAGAATCCGCCTTGCTCGCGCTCACCGGCGACCACCCCGAGAACCCGACGCTGAGCCTGCCCTGCCGCGAGGTCTTCGCGCGCGGACAGAAACCCGTGGAGGTGATCGGCCCGGTGCCCAAAATGGCCGACGAGATGATCGCCACGCACCGGGGGTTCTGGGAATCGCGCTAGTGGGGCCCCACGGCGCGTTCGCGCCTTGCCTGGAACGCTCGTCGGTTTCCGCGACCGACGCGACGCCTCTTCAGCCCAGCAGCAACGACGCCTCATCCCGCCAATAGGCCACCGCCGCCAGCCACCCTTCCCACACGCACCCGTTGCAGCCGCGCCCGCAGCAGGTGGTGGGCTCCGGCGGGGGCGCGCGCATCGCCACGCCTTCGGCATCGAGCATCGCCTGCACGCGCTCGATCAGCGCCTGCGCGCCGGCAAGGTTCGTGGGTTCGGGCAGCCGGTCGATGGCGTTCATGACAAGCGGCTTGTCTTCAGGCCTCGAGGTTCATCAGTTCGAGCCGCATCTTCGCGCCGCCCGATTCGCTCGAGCCGATGCTCAGCTGGCCGCGATGCAGCCGCGCCACCTCGGCCACGAGGTGCAGGCCCAGCCCGGCGCCGCGCCCGCGCGGCACGAGCCGGTGGAACGGCGCGACCACGCGCTCGCGGTCGGCCTCGGGGATGCCGGGGCCCGAGTCGCGCACCTCGATGCACGAAGGCTCGCACAGCCGCACCTGGATGTCGCAGCCCGGACCGCCGTGCTCGATGGCGTTCTGGATCAGGTTGGTGAGCGCGCGTTCCAGCGAGGGCGCATCGCCGCGCACCGTGAGCGGCTGCGGCGCATCGACCGACAGCGTGCAGCGGCTGCGGATGGCGAGCGGCGCGATGTCGGCCGCCACGCGCTCGCACAGCGACTTCAACTCCACCTGCTGGTCCAGCGACAGGCCGTGGTCCAGCCGCTGCAGGTCGAGCAGCTGCTCGGCCAGCGTGGCCAGCCGCGCCGAGGCCTGCATGAGCTTCATCTTCAGCAGGTCGTTGGGCAGGCCTTCGAGATGGATCTGCAGCGTGGTGATGGGCGTGCGCAGCTCGTGCGCGGCGTCGGCCAGAAAGCGCTCCTGCCGGTCGTAGCCTTCGTTGAGCCGGTCGAAGGCGCGGTTGACCGCATTGACCAGCGGACGGATCTCACTGGCCACGTTGGCCAGCGGCAGGCGCGTGGTGCGCTCGTGCACGTCGATGCCTTCGGCATGCTCCGCCGTGGCCACCACGCCCTTCAGGCCGCGCTTCACCACGAAGGGGGTTGCCAGGATCACGCCCAGGCAGGTCACGAGCGCCATCGGCGCCACGAGGAACAGGAAGGCGATGCCGGTGCCCTTGAGCGTGTTCTCCAGCGTGAGCGGGCCGCCGGTCTGCGCCATGACGGCCACCGGGCCCGCGCGCGATTCGACGCGTTCGAAGCGGGCCTTGGGCCGCGTGCCATTGGGCTCGGGATCGACGGCCATGCGGTCGGTGCCGTCGAGCGCATCGAGCAGCCGCAGGTAGGCGGGCGGCACCTCGCCGTGGCGCAGCTGCGCGCCGTGGCTGTCGCGCACGATGAACCAGAACTGCGGATCGGCCTCCTGCAGCCGTCGCAACGCGCTCGTCGGCTCGGCCACGAGCTGGCCGTCGGCGTTGCGCATCAGCGCGCGCTGGATCGATGCCACCGTCTCCTGGCCGTTCTCGTCGACCACGCGGCCCAGCACCCAGGCCAGCCCGAGGAAGCCGCCCATCACGAGCAGGCCGACCACCACCTGCAAGAGGATGAGGCTCCAGATCAGCCGCCAGCGCAGCGACAGCAGGCTGAAGGTCATTGGAATGCCTTCGTGCTTCGCCCTGCGGCGCGAGCTTGCTTGGGACGCCCCGGCGCTGCGCTCATGCGGAGGAAGGCGTGCACATGAGGTAGCCCACGCCGCGGATCGCGTGGATCTCGACCCGCGCGCCGGCCTTGTCGAGCTTGGAGCGCAGGCGCGAGACGTGCGTGTCGAGCGCGTTCGACTGGATGTCGTCCTTGTGGCCGTACACGCGGTCTTGCAACGCCTCGCGCAGCACGGTGCGGCCGCGGTGTTCGAGCAGTGCCTCGAGCACCAGCAGTTCGCGCCGCGGCAGCATGAGGCAGGCCTCGCCGACATGCGCCTGCCGCGTGTGGTGGTCGAAGCGCAGTTGCCCGAGCGTCATGATGAAGTTGGCGCGCACCGCGGGGCGGCGTGCCAGTGCACGCACGCGCGCCAGCAGTTCGTCCATCGAGAAGGGCTTGGCCAGGTAGTCATCGGCACCGCCATCCAGGCTCAGCACACGCTCGGCCACGTCGGTCATGGCGGTGAGCACGAGCACCGCGCACGCGATGTGGTTCTGCGCCAGGAACGCAACAAGCGAGAGGCCGTCGCCGTCGGGCAACCCGCGGTCGAGCACGACCACGTCGTAGGGCGCGCCGAGCGCAGCCTCCTCGGCTGCGCGCAGCGAGCTCGCCACATCGACCACCGCCTGGTTCTGGCGCAGCGCCGACGCGAGCGCCTGTGCCAGGTCGGCTTCGTCTTCGACAAGCAGGATTCTCATTGGGGGGATGGACAGGAACCGGACAGGCGGATGATTCTAGAGAGCCCTCGCACAGGCTCGCGCAATGTCCACGCAATGCAGGCGCCTAGGCTGTGGCGCTTCCCTCTCCTGAAAGCGCATCGGTGACGCCCCTCCGCCCGAACTCCGTCGCCCTCCCCGTGACGCCCTGGCACCTGGCGCTGGGGCAGCGGTTCGCCACGCTGTGGGTCGTGAAGATGATCGGCACCACGCTCGGCATCTCGGGTTTCTTCGTCCTGTACTTCTGGGTGATGCACCACCCGCCGTCGGTGCCGACGGTGATGCCGCTCACGGCCATCGACCACTGGGTGGGCGTGAATGACGAGGCGATGCTGCTGTATGGCTCACTGTGGTTCTACATCTCGCTCGCACCGGCCTTCACCCGGGACAAGGCCGAGCTTTGGGCCTGCGCACGCGGGGCCGCGCTCATGGCAGCCATCGGGCTGGCGGTGTTCTGGTGTTTTCCGACGGTGGTGCCGCGCTTCGCGATCGACTGGTCGCACTACCCGGCGCTGCAGTTCCTCAAGAGCGCCGATGCGGGCGGCAATGCCTTTCCGTCGCTGCATGTGGCCTTCGCCGTGTTCGCGGCCGTGTGGCTCGGCCGCCAGCTGCGCAGCGTGCAGGCGCCCGCGTGGACGCAATGGGCGAATGGGTTGTGGGCCGTGGGGATCGTCTACTCGACGCTGGCCACGCGCCAGCACGTGCTGCTCGACGTGCTTGGCGGTGTGCTGCTGGCGGGGGTGATGTGCTGGCGCCGCGCGCCGCGTGCCCGCTTGGTGCTGGCCGAGGCGTGAGCGCCGTCGGTTACCAGAAGATCCAGAGGGCGAGGCCGCCGAAGATCGTCCACTTGACCAGGTAGTACGCGCGCTTGTCCCAGGCCTTCAGGCGCTTGCCGATCACGCGGATCTGGTAGATGTACTTGAAGGCGCGGTTCAGGCCCCCCGTCTTGTCGCCCGCATCGTTGGGCGAGGCGGCGGCGGCCAGCAGGTTCTTCGCGAACCAGCGGTTCACGGCGCTGGCCCAGCGGAACTTCAGCGGGCGCTCGATGTCGCAGAACAGGATCACGCGGTCGTGGTCGGTGGTGTTCTCGGCGTAGTGGATGTAGGTTTCGTCGAACACCACGGCCTCGCCGTCGCGCCAGTGGTAGCGCTGGCCGTCCACGTCGATGTAGCAGCCCTCGACGCCCGGCGTCCACAGGCCCAGGTGGTAGCGCAGCGAACCTGCAAAGGGGTCGCGGTGGCGCACGAGGCGGCTGCCCGGGGGCAGCTCGGCGAACATCGCGGCCTTGATGGTGCCGATGCCTTTCAGCAGTTCGGTGGTGCGCGGGCACAGCACGGCCGCCGAGGGATGCGCATCGTCGTACCACTTCAGGTAGAAGCGCTTCCAGCCGCTCTTGAAGAAGGAGTTGAAGCCCACGTCATTGAACTGGCTCGAGGCCTTGATGCTGCCGCCGTTGCGCATGGCGAGCGCTTCTTCGCGAATGACTTCCCAGTTTTCCTCAAGGATGCGCATCTCGGGAAACTCTGCCGGCGACAGGTACGGCGTGCCGGGCACCTTCGAGAAAAGGTACATGAAGACGTTCAGCGGCGCCAGGAAGGTCGAGTGATCAGAGAGCTGTCTGAAGAACTTGTGCCGGACCTGGCCGCGGAAGTGAACGTAGAGTGCGCTGAGCACGAAGATGGCAAGAATGACCCACTTCATTGGTGAAAGTGTCCTGTAGACGAGCGCCGGGGGAACCGGCTAGTGTAAATCGTTGCCCCGGAACAGGCCCGGTCGGGGCCTTTTCCCCTGGGCTCAGGCGCCCACGAGCAAGGGCTGCGGCAGGTCGGCCTGCGCCAGCGGCAGCGCACCCTGGCCCGCAAGCCCCGCCCGGGACCTCGCCCAGCACGAGCGACAGCATCGCGGGCAGCGCATGGGTGGCCACCGCGTCGCTGCGCGCCCCGGGGCGCGCGCCTATTGCCGCAGCAGCTTGATCAACGCCGCGAGTTCCTCGCCACCGAGCCCCGCCGCATCGGCGCGCCGAAACAGGCCTGCGGCGAAGGCCGGGAACTCGGTGTTGATGCCCGCCTCTTGCGCGGTCTGCAGGATGCGCTGCGTGGCCTCGACCGAAATGCGCATCGGGCTCTGCGTGATCGCGAAGTCGCCCGACTGGATGACCGCGCCCTCGTGCTGAAGAAAGCCCGCGAAGGTCGGCATGATGCCTGCCACGATGCGGCCGTATTCGGCCACGTCGAAGCCTTCGTGCTCGGCGATGCGGGCGCCGTGCATGAAACCGAGCAGCGTGCCGTAAATGCTGGAGAGCGTGGCGAGGTCCATGGCCGCGGCCGCGCTGGCCTTTTCACCCAGGTAGACGATGCCGCCGGCCAGCACCTTCAGGAAGGGCTCGGCCTCGGCGAACACGGCCTGCGCGCCCGACACCAGCAGCGGCGTGTCGGGCCGGCCCATCTGGTCCGGCGCGGCCTGGATCGCGCCTTCGAGGTACGCGGCGCCATGGCGGTGGGCCCAGGCTTCGGCCTCGCGCGCATCCTTCGGGCTGCCAGTGGTGAGCTGCGCGAGCAGGCGGCCGTCCATGGCGGCGGCCACGCCGTCCATCGCGAAGATCGCGTCGGCGGCGCGGTAGTCGTACACGCACATCACGGCCATGCGGCTCGCGCGCAGTGCCTCGGCCGCGCTGCGCGCCAGCACGGCGCCCCGGGCGACCAGCGCGTCGGCCTTGTCGGCCGAGCGGTTCCACAGCGTGACCTTGCAGCCCTGGTCGAGAAAGAGCCGCGCGATGACGGCGCCCATGGCGCCCAGGCCCAGAACCGAAACTTCCTTCTTGTTGCTCATGGCAATCCGATGCAGTGGTTGATGACGCCTGCATCGTAGGAATTACACTTCCGTGTGGTCAAGTACCTACGATAAAGCAAGGTACTTACCAAATTGGAAGTATTGGAACTGCAAGGAGCAACGGATGGCAGCGAGGAAGCCCTACAACTGCGGCATCGGCCCCGCGTTCGAGGTCATCGGCGGCAAGTGGAAAGCCGTCATCCTGTGGGAGCTGCATCTGCAGCCCTACCGCTTCGGCGAGCTGAAGCGGCTGCTGGCCGAGGTCAGCGAGAAGATGCTGATCCAGCAGCTGCGCGAGATGGAAACCGACGGCCTCGTGCACCGCGAGGTGTTCCATGAAGTGCCGCCGCGCGTGGTCTATTCCGAGACGAAACTCGGCGCCACGCTCAACGCGGCACTCGCGCCGCTGGCCGATTGGGGCGACCGCTACGCCAAGCGCGTGGAGGCGGCGCGCAAGCTGGCCGAAGCGGCGAAGTAAGAAGGCTGCGGGCTCAGTCTGCCCAGCCGGTTTCGATTTCTGTCTTCACCTCGGTCATGAGCTTGTGGATCGGGCACTTGCCCGCCACGCGCAGCAGTTCGTCGCGCTGCGCGTCCGTCAGATCGCCGGTCAGGCGCAGGCCCGACTTCAGGCGGTAGACGCCCTTGCGCTCCTCGCTGTCGTCGCGGTCGACGACGACCTCGATGTCTTCCACCGGAATGCCCTTGCGACGCGCATAGAGCAGCACAGTGAGCGCCTTGCAGGCCGCGAGGGACGCGTCGTACAGGTCGTGCGGCTCGGCACCGCCGTCGCTGCCGCCGCCCGCGGGCGAGGCATCGACCGGGATCTCGTGGTTGCGGATCTTGAGGATGTGGCGCGTGCCGGTGGTGCCGTCGCGGCGGATCGAAATACTCATGCCGGTTTCCTTTGGGGCGAGATGAAAAGAGGATTCGGGGCGCGAACCGATGGTAGCCACGGCGCCTGGGCGGCCCTCACCGGTCCACCGCCAGCATCAGCGTTTCCTTGATCTCTTCCATCACCACGTAGCTATGCGACTCGGCCGCCACCGGCAGCTTCTTGAGGATGTCGCCCAGCAGGTGCCGGTACTCGCTCATGCCGCTCAGGCGCGCCTTCACGAGGTAGTCGAAGCTGCCCGACACCAGGTGGCATTCGAGCACCTCGGGCATGTGAAGCAGCTCCTGCTTGACCTTGTCGAACACGTCGCCCGACTTGGCCGACAGCTTGATCTCCACGAACACCAGCAGCGTCTTGCCCAGCGCCTCGGGCGACACGTGCGCGTGGTAGCCGGTGATGACGCCGTCGCGCTCCATGCGCTTCACGCGCTCGGCGCAGGGCGAGGCCGACAGGCCGATGCGCTCGGCCAGTTCGGTCATGGCGATGCGGCCCTGGCGCTGCAGCAGGTCGAGGATCTTGCGGTCGATTCGGTCGAGTTCGGGCATTTCACTTCGCGCAGGGTTCTGAGTCGCTTTCGGCAGTGATTTTCACCGCGAAATTCCCAAAAACAATGAAATCCACTTCATTGTGGACCTTAGATTCACATCATTCCACTCAGATACGCGAATACACCATGAAAGTCATCGTTCTCGGCGGCGGCGTGATCGGCACCACCACGGCGTACTACCTCGCGCGCTCCGGCGCCGAGGTGACCTTGCTCGACCGGCAGGCCGGTGCGGCCGAGGAAACGAGCTTCGGCAACGCCGGCCAGGTGTCGCCCGGCTACTCCACGCCGTGGGCCGCGCCCGGCATTCCGCTGAAGGCGCTCAAGTGGATGTTCCAGAAGCACGCGCCGCTGTCGATCCGCCCCGACGGCACGCTGTTCCAGCTGCGCTGGATGGCGGCCATGCTGCGCAACTGCTCGCCCGAGCGCTATGCGGTCAACAAGGAACGCATGATGCGCGTGGCCGAATACAGCCGCGGCTGCCTGCAGCAGCTGCGCGCCGACACCGGCCTGCAGTACGAGCACCGCACCGGCGGCACGCTGCAACTGTTCCGCACGCAGGCCCAGCTGGACGCGGTGCAGCGCGACATCGCCGTGCTCGAGGAATGTGGCGTGCCCTATGAACTGCTCGACCGCGACGCCCTGGCGCGCGTCGAGCCCGGCCTGGCCGGCGCGCGCGACCGCCTCACGGGCGGCCTGCGCCTGCCCAATGACGAAACCGGCGACTGCCACCTCTTCACACGCGGCCTCGCGGACATCGCACGCGGCCTGGGCGTGGACTTCCGCTTCGGCCAGACCATCGACGGCCTCGAAACCGACGGCGGCCGCATCACCGGCGTGCGCACCCGTGCCGGCAAGATCCTCACGGCCGACCGCTACGTGATGGCCTTCGGCAGCTACTCGCGCGCCGCCATCGCCTCGCTGGGCCTGGACATCCCCGTGTACCCGGTCAAGGGCTACTCGCTCACCGTGCCGCTGCTCGACGAATCGCTCGCGCCGCAATCGACCGTGCTCGACGAAACGTACAAGGTCGCCGTCACGCGCTTCGACAACCGCATCCGCGTGGGCGGCATGGCCGAGCTCGGCGGCTTCGACCTGCGCCTGAACCCGGCGCGGCGCGCCACTCTCGAGAAGGTCGTGACCGACCTGTTCCCGGGCGGCGACGTGCCAAACGCCAGCTTCTGGACCGGCCTGCGCCCGATGACGCCCGACAGCACGCCCATCGTCGGCGCCACGCGCTACCCCAACCTGTTCCTGAACACCGGCCACGGCACGCTGGGCTGGACCATGGCCTGCGGCTCGGGCAAGCTGGTTTCCGACCTCGTGACGGGCCAGCGGCCGGAGATTCGCACGGACGGTTTGGCGATGGACCGCTACACGCAGGATTCGTCGCGCGGCGCCTCGCGCCCGGCGCCCACAGCCGCCCACGCCTGAGGCGCGAGGCGAAAAGGGCCGCCGCTCAGGCGGCCTTGGCGATGGGGATGACCGTGGCGCTCATTCCCCGATGCACCTCCGCCTCGCCGTGCTTCGCCAGCAGCTGCATCAGGTGCTTGCGGATCAGCATCCCCGGCCGGTCGGACTCCATCGAATACTCCACGCCGCGCCGCCGTGTATCGACCAGCGCATCCGGGTCGGTCGATTCGAGGATGTCCTTGTCCTCGCGCGTGATCTCCTCGTCGAAGTCGATCAGCATCTGCGCCGCGCAGTCGGCCTCGGTGTCGTTGCGGAACAGCCACTGGCACAGCTGCATGCGCCCGTCGTCGATGGGTGTGAAGCAGTTGATGATGATGTGGCGGATGCCGCTTGGGTACTCGATGTCGAGCCGGCGCGCGAACGGCAGGAAGTAGGCGTTGCGCATGTGGCGCGTGGTGATCGCATCGATCACGCCGCTGATGGCGTGGAACTTCACCGGGTTGGTCGCTTCGATCACCGTCTCGGCATGGAAGCCCGATTCGTTTTCCACCAACTCGTACTTGCTCGGCTTCGGGCTCGCGGCCACGCCGAAGGTGGCGCGGTGCACGAAGCTGAAGTGCGAGTTGTCGAAGGAGTTTTCGAGCGCACGCATCGGGCTGGTCTGCCACTGCTCGTAGAACTGGAAGATCGTGCGGTAGCCCGGATCTTCGAACTCGGGAATGACCGGGATGTCGGCGATGGGCTCCTCCAGCGCCACCCAGGCATAGCCGTAGCGCGCGGTGCAGCGGTAGGCGGTGGTCTTGTACTCGGGCGAGATCTTGCGGTCGGGCTCGTACTGCGGGATGCGCACCACCTGGCCACTGCGGTCGTAGGTCCAGCCGTGGTAACCGCACTGGATCGCGCCCTGCCCGCAGGCCTTGCCTTCGCCATCCACGCACCAGCCCTTCGAGAGTTTGGCGGTGCGGTGGCAGCAGCGGTCGCGCAGCGCGGCAGGCTGGCCGTCGGCATCGAGAAACAGAACGATGTCTTCGCCCAGCAGCCGGAAAGGCTTGGGGCCCTGGGCCAGTTCGGTGAGCGGCATGACGGCATGCCAGAACTTGCGGAAGACGGGTTGTTGGGTGACGAGCATGGGCGAACTCCTTCGTTGTTGCGTGGGGGGACGAACGTGAAAGAGCAATTTCCTGCTTCGTCGGCCTGCCTTATGAAAAAGACATGCGCGAGGCTGAACGCTTCTACTCTGCGCCGATCGACTTGCAATTAGCGCGCCCGGATTGTGGCGCCCCCCGGCCACGCTTCCAAGCACCTTGCCGCGATGCCCGAGCGCCGCACCCTGGCATGCCTCATGCAAGACAGCCGACAAGAGTAGAAGCGTTCAGCAGCGCACGCACCATCCCCGTGCGCCCGCCCGGAAATTGCTCTTGAGGCGCCTCCCGCCCGCGGTGGGAGGCATCCGTCAAGACCACCGACTCCGAGGCCCCACCATGCAACGCCGATCCTTTCTTGCCGCAGCTGCCACCGCCGCCACCCTCGCCGCCCCTGCCGTGTTCGCGCAGGGCGGCAAGCTCACCCCGCTCAAGTTCACGCTCGACTTCCGCATCAACGGCCAGACCGCGCCCTTCTTCCTGGCGCAGGCCAAGGGCTACTACCGCGACGAGGGGCTGGACGTGACGATCGACACCGGCGCCGGCTCGGTCGCCTCGATCACGCGCATCGCCAGCGGCGTCTACCAGCTGGGCCTGGGCGACATCAGCTCGCTGGTCGAGTTCAATGCACAGAACCCGGGCACGCCCGTGGTGCAGGCCGTGTACCAGTACTACAACCGTGCACCGTTCGTGATCATCGGCCGCAAGGACCGCGGCGTGACCGGCGACTTCAGGAGTCTCACGGGCAAGAAGGTGGCCGCCGCCGCCGTCGAGTCCACGCGCCGCGCCTGGCCGATGGTGGCGCGCAAGCAGGGCATGCGCGGCGACGCCTTCCAGTGGCAGACCACCGACTTCAGCGCGCGCGACAACGTGATGGTGCGCGGCGACGTCGATGCCGCCACCTACTTCCACGACTCGGCCGTTTCGCTCTTCGCGCGCATGAAGGCCGACGAACTCTCGGTGCTCAAGTATTCGGACGCGGGCGTCAACCTGTACGGCAACGCGATCCTGGCGAGCAGCAACCTCATTGCGCAGAACCCGAAGGTGGTGGCGGCTTTCTTGCGCGCGACCCACCGCGCCATCGTCGAGACCTTTGCCAATCCTGCGCCGAGCATCGCGGCCATGCGCCAGCGCGAACCGATCCTGGACGAGAAGGTCGAACTCGAACGCTGGGGCCTCACGGCGCAGTACGTGGGCGCGGCGGACACGCGCGGCCACGGGCTGGGCGACATCCGCAAGCTCACGCTCGAACAGCAGGTCGACGAGGTGGCCGACACCTTCGGCCTCAAGATGCGGCCCTCGGCCGATGCCCTCTTCAACAGCTCGATGCTCCCAGCGCGCAGCGAGCGCTTTCTTCCCGCACCCAAGGCATGAACCTTCCTGAAAACTCCACCTCCGCCCTCCCCGAAGAAACCACGCTCGACGAGCGCGACGGCCGCTACCTGCGCAAGGCCATCGTGTGGTCACACGCTGCGCGTCGGCGCGGCAACCGGC
This sequence comes from Variovorax sp. Root473, assembly GCF_001426505.1. Taxonomy (GTDB): domain Bacteria; phylum Pseudomonadota; class Gammaproteobacteria; order Burkholderiales; family Burkholderiaceae_C; genus Variovorax. The sequence continues at coordinate 335,724 of NZ_LMEV01000017.1, read as the reverse complement.
CCTTCGGCTCGGTCATCGTCTCGGCCGCCGGCGAGGTGCTGGCCGAGGCGGCGAACAGCAACAGCGAAACCGGCGACTGCACCGCGCACGCCGAGGTGAACGCGCTGCGCGCACTGGCCGGTCGCGGCCTCACGCGCGAGGAATTGGCCGGCGCCACGCTCTATGCATCGGGCGAGCCCTGCGTGATGTGCGCGGGCGCGATCTTCTGGTCGAACATCGGCCGCGTGGTGTTCGGCCTCGACGCGCAGCGCCTGCGCGTGTTCCGTGGCGAACGACAGGACCAGCGTGACGCGGAACTGTCGTGCCGCGACGTGTTCCGCGCGTCGCCGCATGCCATCGAATGCATCGGGCCTGCGCTCATCGATGAAGCGGCCGCCGCGCACGATGGCGCCTGGAAGACCTGAGCCGGCGCACTAGACTCCCCGCATGCCCTGGCACGCCCGTCTCCACCTCGCCTACCAAAAAGAAGCCGACCGCAGCGTCGCCCGTTTCCGCCACGACGGTCCACTGCGCATCCTGCAGAGTCTCTACCCCGAGGGCGATGCGGTGTGCCACAACGTGCTGGTGCACCCGCCCGGCGGCCTCGTGGGCGGCGACACGCTCGACATCGACATCGAGGCAGCCGACGGCAGCCACGGCCTGATCACCACGCCCGGCGCCTCGCGCTTCTACCGTTCCGAAGGCGAGACCGCGCTGCAGCGCACGCGCATCCGCCTCGCACCGGGCGCGCGGCTCGAATGGCTGCCGCTCGAAGCCATCTGCTACAGCGGCTGCCAGGCCGAAAACCGGCTCACCCTCGAAGCCGCCCCGGGCGCGGAGATGATCGGCTGGGACGTGTGCGCACTCGGCCTGCCCAACGCCCGCCAGCCCTTCGAACGCGGCACCTACCTGCAGCACATCGAAGCCCCTGGCGTGTGGCTGGAGCGCGGGCGCATCGACGCCAGCGATCACCGCCTGCTGCAAAGCCCGCTGGGCCTGGGCGGCCACCGCTGCCTGGCCTCGGTGTTCGTCGTGGCCGGTTCGCCAATGGCCAAGGCACGGCGCGAAGCCCTGCTCGCCCAGGCGCGCACGCAGCTCGAAGCGCACGAACTGCACGAGAGCGCGGGCGCGACCAGCCCGCACGCGGAAGTGGTGGTGCTGCGCGTGCTCGCGCCAGTGGTCGAGCCCGCGATGCAGCTGCTGCGGCAGGTCTGGCAGGCGTGGCGCAGCGAGCTGTGGCAACTGCCGCCAGCCACGCCGCGCATCTGGTCAACCTAGGCTCACTCGCAGTCGATGCGGCCTGCCGGCGCGCTGCGCAGCCGGTTGAGAAACACGAGCTGCACCTTCGCCGTCTCGCTGCCCTGCACGGCCGCGCGGCGCATCCAGTTGCGCGCCTCGCAACGGTCGGCCGTCACGGCGGAGCCGTACAGCGTCGGCCCCGTCAGCAGCACCATGCCCAGCATCTCCTGCGCCTCGGGATGGCCTTCGGTCGCGGCCTGTCGCAGTTGCACGAGCATCGCGCGGTAGTCGCGTGCAGCCTGCGCTTCGAGGGCGAGCTGGTAGCGCTGCTCGGTCTGCAGATCGGTGTTCGCATCGAAAGGCTTGGCCGCGGCGACGGCGGCCACGAGGCACAGCGCGCCAAACAGAAAAATGCGCCAGCGCAGCGACCAGCTGGCGATCTGGTTGAGTTCGGATGACATCGGTTGTTCTCCACGAATTGCGTGGCACCGATGGTCCCGCGAAGCCGCGCGCAGGAGAAACTGGAATTCACGCAGGGCGCCTCAGGCACCGCCTGAGCCCCCCACAAAAGTCGATCAGAACATCGCCAGCACGGCCGCATTCACCGCATAGCCGCCGGCCGTCAGGAACACGAACAGCAGCGCCCCCAGCTTGAGCGGCTGCGCACCGGCCTTGCGCAGGCTCGCAGCGCTGGTGCGCAGGCCCATCGCGGCCATGGCGGTAGCGAGCAGCAGCGTGTCGAGCTGCACCAGCGCGGCCACCAGGGCGCGCGGCAGCACGTCGAGCGAATGCACGGCGCTCACGGCGATGAACAGCACCGCGAACCATGGCACGCGCACCTGGCGCCAGCAAGCGCGCAGGCTCGCCGCGCCCGGCGTCGATGCCGCCACGCGGAACGACAGGCCCATGAGGAACGGCGCCAGCATCATCACGCGCAGCATCTTCTCGACCACGGCCGCGTTCGCCGCCCCCGGACTCACCGCCTCGCCGACCGCGACCACCTGCGCCACCTCGTGGATCGTCGAGCCCGCGAAGAGGCCGAAGGCATGTTCCGTGAGGCCGAGGTACGGATAGAGCAGCGGATACAGCACCATCGACAGCGTGCCGAACACGACCACCGTGGCAACGGCGATCGACACCTTGTGCTCTTCGCCGCGCACCACGGGCTGCGTGGCCATCACGGCGGCGGCACCGCAGATCGCGCTGCCCGCGCCGATCAGCGCGGCCGTCTCGCGGTCGAGCCCCAGCCAGCGCGTGCCAATGCGCACCGCCAAGCCGAAGGTCAGCGCCACCATCGCCGCCGCGATCAGCACGCCGGGCCAGCCCACAGCGCCGATGTCGCTCAGCGAGATCCGAAAACCGTAGAGCACGATGCCCGCGCGCAGCAGCACGCTGCGCGCAAAGTCCACCCCCGCGCCGGCACGGGCCGACACCGCGGGGAACACCGTGTTGCCCGCCACCATGCCCAGCGCGATGGCCAGGGTCAGCGCGCTCAGGCCCAGGTGCACCATCGGCGGCCATTCGGCCAGCAGCGCGGCCGCCGCCGCCAGCACCGCAGAGAACAGCACGCCCGGGCCGCAGCGGCGAACGAAGGAAAAACCGGGCAAGGAGGCGGCAAGGGATGACATGGGCCTGAGCTTAGGAATCGACATGACATGAGTCAAAGACATAAACTTCACCAATGCATGAAGTTAAGTTATGACCCTCAACCTGCACCTGGTGCGCCTGTTCGTCGCCGTGGCCGAGGCGGGCAGCTTCTCGCGCGCGGCCGAGGGCCTGTGGATCAGCCAGCCCGCCGTGTCCAAGGGCATTCGCGAGCTGGAGCACCAGCTCGACCTGACGCTCATCGAGCGCGGCGCGGGCAAGGGTTTCCGGCTCACCGAGGCCGGTGCGTCGCTGCTCACGCATGCGCGCGGCATCTTCGCGATGGAGCGCGCGGCGCTCGACGACGTGCGTGCGCGCGTCGGCGTGCAGCGCGGCAGCCTCACGCTGGGCGCCAGCACCACCGTGGCGAGCTATTGGCTGCCGCCGCAGATCGCGGCCTTCTGCGCGGCCTACCCGGCAGTGGTGCCGCGCGTCACCGTCGGCAACACGCAGTGGGTGTGCGAGCAACTGCTCGAATGCCGCATCGACCTCGCACTGGTCGAGGGCCGCGTGGATGCAGCAAGTGAAGAGCGCATCGACGTGCGCGAATGGACCACCGACCCACTTGCCATCGTGGCGCCGCCCGACGCCGCCTTGCCTCGTCGCGGCGTGACGGCCGCGCTGCTGGGCCGGCAGAACTGGATCCTGCGCGAGCCCGGCTCAGGCACGCGCCAGGCCACCGAGGCGCTGTGTGCAGCGCACGGCATCGACGCACCGGCGTGGATGGAAATGGCGAGCAACGAGGCCATTGCGCGCACCGTGGCCAGCGGCGTCGGCATCTCGATGCTGCCGCGCGTGGTGGTGGCCGACATGCTCGCGCTGGGCACCCTGCGCGAACTGAAGCTGCCGGGCGTGGTGCTCTCGCGCCCGCTGTACCGGCTGAGCCTGAAGAACCGGCCGCTCTCGCCGGCGGCGCTGCGGATGGCGCAGATCCTCGACGCCTCCTGAAATGACAAAAGGGCGCACCGTGTGCGCCCTTTTTTCCGTGAGCTGCGCCCCGTCAGCAGCAGCGGCCCTTGCCGGCGCCGTAGCGCGCCTCGAGCCGTTCGCGGAAGAACTCCTCGTAGCTCATCGGTGCCCGGTCGGGGTGGGTGGCGGTCATGTGCGTCAGGTAGACGTCGTAGTCGGGCAGCCCGACCATGAGCCGCAGCGACTGCCTGATCGAACGGGCGATGTAGCGCCCGGCTTCGGGCATGGCGAGTCCCATGGCGTGCTTTCGCTCGTTCAGTGGGCGGCGGACGAGGCCGCGCCCATCGGCTCGAACGGCGTTTCCTGCGTGGTCGGCCTGTGGGCCGCGCGCGCTGCAAGGCAGGCCTTCACGCTGTAGAGCAGCACGCTGAGCACCACGAAGATGAACAGCGCGCACAGCGCCGCGTCGAGCCGGTCGTTGAAGACGATGCGCGACATGGCCTCGGGCGTCCTGGCCGGCGCGATCAGCACGCCGTTGGCCAGGCCATCGGCGTACTTCGCGGCGTGCGAGAGGAAGCCGATCTTCGGATCGCTCGAGAAGATCTTCTGCCAGCCCGCCGTCAGCGTGCAGGCCAGCAGCCACACGGCCGGCGCTGCCGCCACCCAGGCGTAGCGCTCGCGCTTCATGCGGAACAGCACGACCACGCCCAGCATCAGCGCCACCGCGGCGAGCATCTGGTTGGAAATGCCGAACAGCGGCCACAGCGTGTTGATGCCGCCCAGCGGATCGACCACGCCCTGGTACAGGAAGTAGCCCCAGGCCGCCACGCACAGCGCGGTGGCGATCAGGTTGGCCGGCAGCGAATCGGTGCGCTTGAGCGCGGGCACGAAGCTGCCCAGCAGGTCCTGCAGCATGAAGCGGCCGGCGCGCGTGCCGGCGTCCACCGCCGTGAGGATGAACAGCGCCTCGAACAGGATCGCGAAGTGGTACCAGAAGGCCATCATGGCCTGCCCACCCATCACCTGGTGAAGGATGTGGGCCATGCCCACGGCCAGCGTCGGTGCGCCGCCGGTGCGCCCGAGGATGGTGGTCTCGCCCACGTCCTTGGCGGTCTGCAGCAGCATCTCGGGCGTGACCACGAAACCCCAGCCGGAGATCGTGGCCGCGGCCTGTTGCACCGTGGTGCCAACCAGCGCGCCCGGGCTGTTCATCGCGAAGTAGATGCCCGGCTCGATGCACGAGGCGGCCACCAGCGCCATCACGGCGACGAATGATTCGGCCAGCATGCCGCCGTAGCCAATGAAGCGCGCGTGGCGCTCGTTGTCGAGCATCTTGGGCGTGGTGCCCGACGAGATCAGCGCGTGGAAGCCCGAGACGGCGCCGCAGGCGATGGTGATGAACAGGAACGGGAACAGGCTGCCCGACCACACCGGGCCGTTGCCCTGCGCAAACTGCGTGATGGCGGGCATCTGCAGCGTGGGCATCACGACCACGATGCCGATGGCCAGCGCAATGATCGTGCCGATCTTCAGGAAGGTCGACAGGTAGTCGCGCGGCGCCAGCAGCAGCCACACCGGCAGGCTGGCGGCCACGAAGCCGTAGCCCACGAGCATCCAGGTGAGCGCCTTGCCGTCGAAGGTGAAGGCCGGGCCCCACACCGGGTGCTGGCTGACCCACTGGCCACCGAAGATGGCCGCCATCAGCAGCACGAAGCCGATCACCGACACCTCGCCGATGCGGCCCGGGCGGATGTAGCGCAGGTACACGCCCATGAACAGCGCCACAGGAATCGTCGCGGCCACCGTGAAGCTGCCCCAGGGCGATTCGGCCAGCGCCTTCACCACGATCAGGGCCAGCACCGCCAGGATGATGATCATGATCATGAAGGTGCCGAACAGCGCGATCATGCCGGGCACCACCCCCATCTCCTGCTTGACCAAGTCGCCCAGCGAGCGGCCGTCGCGGCGCGTGGAGATGAACAGGATGATGAAGTCCTGCACCGCCCCCGCGAACACCACGCCCGCCAGCACCCACAGCAGGCCGGGCAGGTAGCCCATCTGCGCGGCGAGCACCGGGCCCACCAGCGGACCGGCGCCCGCAATGGCCGCGAAGTGGTGGCCGAACAGCACGTTCTTGTCGGTCGGCACGTAGTCCAGGCCGTCGTTGTGGCGGTGCGCGGGCGTCTTGCGGTTGGCGTCGAGCCCCAGCACCTTGTCGGCGATGAACAGGCTGTAGTAGCGGTAGGCGATCAGGTAGGTGCAGAGCGCGGCGGTCACGACCCACAGGGCGTTGATGCTCTCTCCCCGGCTCAGGGCGACCGTGCCCAGCGCAAATGCGCCGAGCACGGCCACGGCCAGCCACACCAGATGGCGGCGAATGTTGTGCATGCGGATGTCTCCTCGGAAATGGACCCGGGCGAGTGTTCCCCGCCCGCCGCGGGCCCGCATCCGTCGAACTGCGCGGACCAGGTAGGCGGAATTGCCTAATGGATAACCCCTAATCCCTTCGCAGCGGAGCGCGGCGGTCGGCGCCACCGCAGACGCTTGCGTTTACCTTAGATGTGATAAATTCACATTAACTAACAATGTGAAACATCTCTGACGAGTCCCACGATGACCCAGCATTCGCAGACGCGCCGAGGCGGCGGCTTCACATTGATCGAAGTGATGATCACGGTGGCCATCGTGGCCATCCTGGCGTCGATCGCCCTGCCCAGTTACCGGCAGTACATCGTGAGATCGAAGCGCTCGGCGGCCCAGGCGCAGATGATGGACATCGCCAACCGGCAGCAGCAGTTCCTCATCGCCAACCGCAGCTATGCCAACAAGACAGCGCTGACCGGCAGCGGCTACATCCTGCCCGCCGAGGTCAGCAGCAACTACAGCTACGAGGTCACGCTCCAGGAAGCCGGCCTCCCGCCCGCCTTCACGATCACCTTCACGCCGATCGGCAGCCAGGTGGGCGACGGCGACCTCGGACTCACCAGCGAAGGCGTGAAGACGCCGGGCAACAAATGGTGAGCACCGTCTCGCAGCGCCAGCGCGGCGCCACGCTGCTCGAAGTGCTGGTCACCCTGCTGATCCTGGCCTTCGGCCTCTTCGGCCTCGTGGGGCTGCAGGCCCGGCTGCAGGCCTCCGAGATGGAGTCGTACCAGCGCTCGCAGGCGCTGATCCTGCTCAATGACATGGCCAGCCGAATCGCCATCAACCGCCGCATGGCGGCCAGCTACGTCACCAGTGCCGCACTGGGCGGGGACGATGCCTGCCCCAGCGGTACCGGCACGCGCCAGCAGATCGACGCCAAGGAGTGGTGCAATGCGCTGCAGGGCGCGGCCGAGTTCTCGGGCGACAGCAAGCTCGGCACCGTCATCGGCGGGCGCGGCTGCGTGCAGGACATGGGTAGCAACGAATACCTCGTCACCGTGGCCTGGCAAGGGCTCGGCCCCATCTCGGCGCCGCCCGCGGGCGTGCCTTGCGGCAAGAACGCCTACGACACCGGCACGCTGTGCACCGAAGACAAGTGCCGCCGCACCGTGACCACGCTCGTGCGCATCGGGTCGCTCTCATGAGCCCGCGCACCACAGCACGCCGCGCCCAGCGCGGGCTGACGCTGATCGAGCTGATGGTGGCCATCACCATCATGCTCATCGTGGTGGCTGCGCTGCTTGCGCTGTTCCTCAACGTGAGCGGCTCCCAGCGCGAGATGGAGCGCGTCAACCGGCAGATCGAAACGGGGCGCCTGAGCATCTTCGTGCTCGAAAACGAGATCTCCCACGCGGGCTTCTGGGAAAACTACATGCCCGAGTTCGACGACCTCACGGTCAGCGCCGCGCCCGCCAACGTCCCCACCGGCACCCTGCCCGACCCCTGCCTGGCCTACTCGGCCGCGAACTGGACCGAGACCTACAAGCGCCAGTTGCTCGACCTGCCCGTGCAGGTGTACGACAGCGTGCCCGCCACCTGCACCGACTTGCTGACGCACAAGAAGGACGACACCGACGTCCTGGTCGTGCGCCACGCCGAAACCTGCCTGCCCGGCACCCCCAACTGCGAGGCCGACGTGGCCGGCGCCATGTACTTCCAGTCGTCTCTGTGCGGCACGCAAAAGCCCTCGTCGTTCGACCTCTCGACGGGCGCGTTCGACCAGATGTTTCTCAAGGACTGCACCACTCCTTCGCCCAAGCGCAAGCTGGTGGCCGACATCTATTACGTGCGCGACTACGCCGCGGCCGTGGGCGACGGCATTCCCACCCTGGCGCGCTCGCGCTTCGACCTGGTGGGCGGCACGCTCGCGCAGCAGCCGCCCACGCCGCTCATCGAAGGCGTCGAGAGCTTCCGTGTCGAGCTCGGCCTGGACACGCTGAGCAAGACCGGCGCAGCCGTCAACTACGCCCAGGCCATCTCGTGGGCCGACCCCGCGAACAAATCGACCCCGTCCAACCGCGGCGACGGCAGCCCCGACGGCGCGTTCGTGCACTGCGGCGCGACCTGCACCGCCGACCAGCTGGTCAACGTGGTGGCGGTAAAGCTGCACGTGCTCGCGCGCGCCTCCGCCATCTCGCCGGGCCACAACGACACGCGCAGCTACCAGATGGGCGCCGTGGCGCTCGGGCCGTTCAACGACCACTACAAGCGGCACGCCTTCGCGACCACCGTGCGCCTGACCAACGTCACCGGCCGGAGGGAAACGCCATGAAACCACGCGTACCGTCCACCACCGCAGCCGCTGCCGCCCAGCGCGGCGCCGCGCTGATCATCGGCATGGTCATGCTGCTGCTGATCACGCTCGTGGTCACCGCCGCCTTCAACCTCAGTGGCGCCAACCTCAAGGCCGTGGGCAACCTGCAGACCCGCAACGAAGCCGTGGCCGCCGCCAACCGCGCGATCGAGGCAGTCGCCACCAGCCTGCTGGTGGTGCCCGGCGAAGACGGCACCCCGTCGCTCACGCCGCCGCAGGGCACGGTGAGCATGGTCGACATCAACAACGACGGCGTGAACGACTACACGGTCACTGTCGCCCCGCCCGTGTGCGTGCGCGCCACCAAGGCTGTCGACAGCGGCGGTGGCGGCGCCGCTGGCCCGGGCGGCATCACGGGCGGTGCATCGAGCAGCGGCTCGGGGCTCGCGGCCCTGCCCGACCAGTACAACGCCGTGTGGGACATCAGCACCACCGTGACCGACACCACCCCCGGCGCCACCGGCACCACCACCTCCGTGCGCCAGGGCGTGCGTGCACTGCTCAACAAGGCGCAGTTCGAAGCGCTGTGCGCGCCGCCGCCCGCCGCGCCGGCCGAACCTGCGCCTGCCTCCCCTTGAACCACGACGAAGAACGGGTCCCCGCCATGACAAGGAAACTACTCACCACGCTGTGGGCCGCCGTGCTGCTCGCGTTGCCGATGCAGGCCGCGCAGGCGGAGGACATCGATCTCTTCGCAGGCTACAACCCCAGCGCCGTCCAGGCGCCGAACGTGCTGTTCGTGCTGGACAACACCGCCAACTGGAACCAGCCCTTCACGGCCGAGAAGAAGGCGCTCGCCGACGCCTTCGGCAAGCTGAAGGACGGCAATTTCAAGATCGGCCTGATGATGTTCACCGAGACCGGCCAGGGCAACTCGAACAGCGACGGCGGCTACGTGCGGGCCGCGGTGCGCACGCTCGACGCAGGCACCAAGGACAATTACCGCGACATGATCCTCAGCCTCGACAAGGAGGGCGACAAGTCCAACGGTGGCAAGGCCGGCAAGACCATGGCGGAGGTCTATCGCTACCTGGCCAGCGGTGCGCCCATCGCCGGCAACGGCAAGGTCAAGACCGACTACGCCGGCAACGTGAGCGGCACCACGGCATCGAAGGCCATCTATGCGCTGCCGCGCAACGCGCTCGCCAGCTTCAACGCCACCACCTACGTCGGCCCGAGCACCGAAAACTGCATTGGCACCTTCGTCATCTACATCAGCAACGGTGCGGCGCAAGACAACAGCAACGACAACGAGCTGTCCAACGCGGCCCTGCGAGCCGCGGGCGGCAGCACCGCCCAGATCACCCTGGGCACCAGCGGCTCGCAGGACAACACAGCCGACGAATGGGCTCGCTTCCTGCAGACCAGCATGGGCGTGAAGGTCTACACCATCGAGGCCGCCAAGGCCGACCAGGGCCAGGGGCCGGGCTGGACCGCGCTGATGCAAAGCGTCGCCAGGGAGGGCAAGGGCGCGCACTACGATCTCACGGACAAGCCCGAGGCCGATCTCGGCAAAGCGCTCGCCGAGGCGTTCGACGACATCTTCAGCAAGATCCAGTCGGTCAACAGCGTGTTCTCCTCGGTGAGCCTGCCCGTGAGCGTGAACACCCAGGGCACCCACCTGAACCAGGTGTTCGTCGGCATGTTCCGCCCCGACGGGAGTGCGCTCCCGCGCTGGAACGGCAACCTCAAGCAGTACAAGCTAGGGGTGGACGGCAGCAGCCAGTTGATTCTGCAGGACGCGGACAACAAGAACGCGATCGAGAGCGGCTTCATTGCGCCCTGCGCCCGCAGCTTCTGGTCACCCTCCGCCGACGACAACGACGCCTACTGGAGCTTCCGGCCCTCCGGTGATTGCATCGGCAAGGAAGCTGCGGACGGCCCCGACGGCAACGTGGTGGAAAAGGGCGCGCAAGCCCGCATGCTGCGAGGGATTGTGCCGGCCAGCCGCAACATGAAAACCTGCGCGGCCGGCAACTGCGCCACGCTCACCGCATTCAACGACGCGGCGGTCACCAATCTCGCCCTCGGCGTCGCAACAGACGCCGACCGCACCCAGCTCGTCAACTGGGCACGCGGCCTCGACAACAAGGGCGACGACAGGGTCCGGGCCGACGGCACGCTGGTCACCAAGGACGCAATGCGTCCCTCCGTGCACGGCGACGTGGTTCATTCACGGCCGGTCGCCATCGACTACAGCACCACACCGGCCGCCGGCACCACCAGGACGCCCCAGGTGGTGGTGTTCTACGGTGGCAACGACGGCGTGCTGCGAGCCGTCAACGGCAACCGCAACACCGCCATCGGCGGGGTCGCCGCAGGTGCCGAGCTGTGGTCCTTCATGCCGCCCGAGTTCTATGGCAGCCTCAAGAGGCTGTACGACAACACCACGCGCATCAACTTCCCGGGCCGGCCGGTCGGCCTGGGCCCGACGGCCCCCAAGCCCTACGGCATGGACGGTCCGGTTTCGGCCTACCGCCAGGGTAGCAACACCTGGCTTTACGCCAGCATGCGCCGGGGCGGACGGCAGGTCTACGCCTTCGACGTTTCCTCACCCACAACGCCCACGTTGAAGTGGCGCAAGGGCTGCCCGAACCAGGGCGACGACACCGGCTGCGACTCCGGCTTCGAAGGCATCGGCCAGACCTGGTCGGCCCCGAAGGCTTTGCGGGCCAGCGGCTACGGCAGCGGCAATAGCCCGCTGCTGATCTTCGGCGGTGGCTACGACAAGTGCGAGGACGCCGACGTCGGCCCATCCGACCCGGCTGCCTGTGGCGCGAACACCAAGGGAAGCGGGATCTACCTGCTGGACGCCGATACCGGCACGCGGATCAGCGTGTTCGCCACCGCGCGCCCGGTGGTCGGCGAAGTCACGGTCGTCACCGACGCCCTCGGCTTTGCCAAGATCGCCTATGCCGCCGACCTGGGTGGCAACGTCTACCGCATCAAGATCGGCAGCGCGGCACCGTCCACCTGGGAAATCAAGAAGATCGCATCGCTCGGCTGCGACACCGTGACCACCTGCACGCCCAACCGCAAGTTCATGTTCGGCCCCGACGTGCTGGAGGACACCGGCTCCTACGTCGTGCTGCTGGGTTCGGGCGACCGCGAGAAACCGCTGCGCAGCTACACCGCGGCGTTCGGCGTGGCCAATCGCTTCTACATGCTGGTGGACAAGCCCGCCGACGACAACTGGCTGGCCAGCGAGGCGGCCCCTGACCACTGCGGCACCGACAACAAGCTCCTGTGCCACGCCTCGCTGCAGGCCATCACCACGACCGAGAACCCGACATCCACCGCCCTCGCCACCAAGAAGGGCTGGTACCTCGCCCTCGCTCAGGGCGAGCAGGTCGTGACCGGCTCGGTGACCGCCTACGGCAACACCACCTTCAACACCCACACACCCACCGTTCCCAACGCGCTGACGTGCAAGCCCGACCTCGGCACCGCGCGGGTCTACAACGTGTCCTACGTCGACGCGGCCGCCCAGAGCATCAAGGGCCGCTTCCAGAACGTGGAGGGCGGCGGCCTCGCCCCCACGCCAGTCGTGGGCCGGGTCGAGCTCGACAATGGCAACATCCGGGACGTGGTCATCGGCGCCAACCCCGACTCCTTCCTCAGCCCCAAGGGCACCGCACCCAAGGCCGCGTTCAAGCAGCCCAAGGGCCGGGTGTACTGGTTCATCCAGAAGTAAGCCGGTGAGCCTGCGCATGCGCCACGCCCGCCTTGCCCTCGCCCGTGCCCGCGGCTTCACGCTGATCGAGCTGATGGTCACGCTCGCCGTGCTGGTCGTCCTGATCGCCATCGCCGTGCCTTCGTTCGACGGCATCCGGCTGTCCACGCGTCTGAGCAGCTACGCCACCGCGCTGGTTGCGGGCACCCAGCTGGCGCGCAGCGAGGCCATCAAGCGCAACGCCCCCGTCACCCTGTGCGCCTCGGCCAACGGCACCAGCTGCAGCACGAACGGGCAGTGGGAAGCCGGCTGGATCGTGCGCAGCGACACCCAGGTGCTGCGCGTCGAGCCCGCGGCGGCCAGCGGCTACCGGCTGCGTGCAACGGGCGGCGCGAGCGCCGTCGTGTTCCAGGCCACCGGCCTGGGCGCCGGCCAGAGCACCATCACCATCTGCCGGGCCAACCCGAGCGCCGACCCGTCCCGCGCCGTGAGCATCAGCGCCACGGGACGCACCACCGTCACGCGGTCGAACAGCGTCACCTGCCCGGCGACCTGACGCCGGCCGGCGCGGGCCGCTGAATGAACAACGACAATAGCGCCCCGTGAAGGCCCGGCGCCGGCCCCGCCCTTCTTGCTTCGACCACCACCTCACCAGGAACAACGCTCACCGCATCCATGGAACACCGGCTGGACTGGGCCCTTGCCGCCTGCGCTCGCATCCTTCGGCCCGTGGTCCGGCTGGCGTTGGCCATGGGCGTCAAGCACCCGCACCTCGAGGCCCTGCTGCGCGACCTGCTCATCGAGGAAGCCCAGCGCTCCTGGCGCGGCCAGGGCGTGTCCAAGCCCAATCTCAGCCAGATTTCGGTCACCACCGGGCTGAACCGCAAGGTCGTCACCGCCAAGGTGCGCGCCACGGTCGATCCGCTGCCGCACACCGAGCTGTCGGCCGCCGCCAAGACTTTCACGTTGTGGCTGCAGATGACCACCGACGACGACACCCTGCGCCGCCTGCCTGTCGTCACCGAGGGTGAAGGCCCGTCGTTCGAGCGCGTGGCCCGCCTGGCCAGCCGGGGCAACGTGCACCACCGCACCATCCTCGACGAACTGGTGCGCCTGCAGATGGTGGCCGAAAGCGACGGCTGCGCCGAACTCACGGCCGACGGCTTCGTGCCGGTCGAAGACCTGCAATCGATGCTCGCCTTTCTCGGCGACAACGGCCGCGACCACCTGCTGGCCGCCGTCTCCAACACTTTGGGCGACACGCCCCGCATGCTCGAGCGCGCCGTGTACGCGCGCGGCCTCACGCTGGACGACTGCGCCGCCATCGAGCGCCTCGTGCGCGAGCGCTGGAGCGCCCTGCACCACGAACTGGCCCGCGAAATGACCCAGGCCGTCGACCGCGTGCCGACCGAGGCCAGGGCCACGACAAGGGCGCGCATCCGCGTCGGCATCTACACCTATTACGAAGACGATGAGGGCGCGCCCGCCTCCGGCGCGCCAAAGAAGAACGAGCCTCCCCGATGAACACCACCCTCACCTCCTTTCGACTCGCGCGCGGCCTGCTCATGGCCGGCGCGCTGGCCCTGCTTTTCTCGTGCGGAGGAGGCGGCGGCGGCAGTGGCGGCGGCACGCCGGGCCTCGGCGCGTCCGGCACCACGGCCCCCGGCAGCAGCACCGGCGGTGGGGGCGGCGACGGCGGCTCGGGTGACGCAGGCAGCAGCACCGGCGCGGGCACAGGCAGCACCGGTGGCGGGGGCGGTGGCGGTGGCGACAGCTCCGCCAGCAATACCAACGGCGACGGCTCGGGCGTGGGCTCCGGCGGCACCGGCGCAACGGCCGACGCCACCGGCATCGGTGCGGCCGACGGCATGGGCAGCGTGATCCTCAACGGCCTGCGCTACAACACCGACAGCGCCACCTTCAGCCTCGAGGACACCACCGAGCTGCAGATCGGCATGAGCGCGCGCATCGCCGGCAAGGTCGATGCCGGCTTCACCAGCGGCACCGCCGCCACGGTCGTCTCGGCCGCCGAATTGCGCGGCGCCGTGTCGGCCATCGACCTGAAGGACGGCAGCTTCACCGTGATGGGCGCCCGCGTGACCACCGACAACGCCACCGTCTGGGGCGACGCCAAGGGCCCCACCGACCTCGTCGACGGCGCCGTGGTGCAGGTGTGGGGCCTGCCCGCCGGACCGGGCACGCTGCGCGCCACGCGCGTGCAGGTGACGCCCACCGGCACCGCCCCGCTGGTGACCGGCACCGTGCAGAACCTCGACCGCGGCACCAGGCAGTTCGTGCTTGGCCAGCTGACCATCGACTTCGGCAGCGCCGCCTTCGGCCCCGGCATCGACGCCGCGAGCCTGGCCAACGGCACCATCGTCCGCGTACGCGGCACGGCGGCGCCGGTCGCCGGCCGCTTCACCGCCACCCAGGTGCAGGGCTGGTACGCCATTCCCTCGGCCGACGGCATCGCGCTGCAACTGGCGGGCGTGGTCACCGACTTCGCCGCGCTTGGCGACTTCCGCGTGCTCGGCCACCGGATCGACGCGCGCAATGCGCAGATCACCGGCGGGCTGGCCAGCGCCATCGGCAACGGCGTGAAGGTCGAGGTCGACGGCTTCCTCTCGGGCCAGGTGCTCGTGGTCAAGAAGCTGCGCATCCGCTACGTGCCCGGCACCGGCGGACCCGTGTCGTTCACCGTGATCGGCCCCGTCGCCAACTACCTGTCGGCCACCGACTTCACCGTGCGCGGCCAGCGCGTGAATGCCAGCGGTGGCGGTACCATCTTCGAGAACGGCAGCGCCACCGACCTGGGCAACGGCAAGCGCGTGACCGTTGTCGGCGACCGCGTGGTCGACGGCGTGCTGATTGCACAACGCGTGAGCTTCACGTTGCCCTGAGGTCCGGGCCCCCGCGGTCTGGCCGCGCAGTGCGTACACCGAGCGGTGCACGCACTGCGCACCCCACAGGCCACGCCACCCCTGGCGCGACCGGATCGATTGGAGCCATGGACACACACACCACCGCTGCCCCCGTTGCCACGTCGCCCCGCTGCTGCATCGCCGGCGGCGGCCCGGCCGGCATGGTGCTGGGCCTGCTGCTCGCGCGCGCCGGCGTGCCCGTCGTCGTGCTCGAGAAGCACCTCGACTTTCTGCGCGACTTCCGCGGCGACACCGTGCACCCCTCGACGCTCGAAGTGCTGCACGAGCTCGGCCTGCTCGACACCTTCCTGCAGCGCCCGCACAACCGCATCGAAGAATTGCGCGCCACCTACGAGGGCCGCAGCGTGCCCATTGCCGACTTCACGCGGTTGCCCACGCATGCCCGCTTTCTGGTGCTCATGCCGCAGTGGGAGTTCCTGGATTTCATGTGCGACGAGGCACGGCGCTACCCCGGCTTCGAGCTGTGGACCGACGCCGAGGCCACCGGCCTGCTGCAGGACAAGGGCCGCGTCAACGGCGTGAAAGTGCGCGTCGGCGCGCGCAGCCCCGACAGCGGCGGCCCGAGGGACATCGAGCTGCACGCCTGTCTCATCGTGGCCGCCGACGGCCGCCACTCCACCTTGCGCGACGCGGCGGCACTGCCGCACATCAGCTACGGTGCGCCCATCGACGTGCTGTGGATGCGCATTCCCAAGCTGCCCGGCGACCCCGAGGCCACCGCCGGCCACATCGCGGCCGGCCGCTTTCTCGTGACACTCAACCGCGGCGACTACTGGCAGTGCGCCTTCGTCATCCGCAAGGGCGGCCGGGCCGAACTGCAATCGCGCGGCATTGCTGCCTTCCATGCCGAAGTGGCGCGCATCGCGCCCTTCTTCGCCACGCGTCTGCCCGAGGCCCTGCCCGACTGGGAGGCCGTGAAGCTGCTCGAAGTGACCGTCGACCGGCTCGAGTCGTGGGCGTGTCCCGGCCTGCTGTGCATCGGCGACGCCGCGCACGCCATGTCGCCCGTGGGCGGCGTGGGCATCAACCTCGCCGTGCAGGACGCCGTGGCCGCCGCCAACCTGCTGGCCGCGTCGCTGGCCGGCACCGCCACAGACAAGGAAATCGACAACCTGCTGCCCCAGCTGCAGCGCCGCCGCGAATGGCCCGTGCGCGTCACGCAGGCCGCGCAGCGGCTCGTGCAGGACCGCGTGCTGATGCCCGTGCTCAGCCGCAAGGCGGCCACGGCGGCAGCGGCATCGACCGCTCCCCGCCCCATGCCCTGGCCCCTGCGCCTGCTCGCGCGCTGGCCGTGGCTGCGCACCCTGCCCGCGCGCGCCGTGGGCATCGGCGTGCGGCCCGAGCATGTGCAGTCGCCGCGGAAGTAGCGCGTCCGCCTTGCCGGATCAACCGGGCCGGCGCGCCTGCGTGGGCTGGCGCGACCAGTACACGCCATCGAGCCGGTCGAGCCGCACCTCGCCGCCCGTGGACGGCGCATGCACGAAACGCCCGTCGCCCACATAGATGCCCGCATGCGTGGGCGATGCCGAGCCGAACAGCACCAGGTCACCCGAGCGAAGCTCGGACATCGGCACCGGCCGGCCGAATCCCGCCATGCGCGACACCGTGCGCGGCGGCACCTGCCCCACGCTGTGGCGGTACACGTAGCCGATGAGCCCGCTGCAATCGAAACCGCCCTCGGGTGAATTGCCGCCATAGCGGTACGGCGTGCCGACCAGCCCCAGCGCGTGGATCGTGATGCTGTTCGATTGCTCGGAGGTCAACGGCGGGATGTTGCTGCTGGGAACCGAACGACCCGGTGCGCGCACGGGCGGCGGGCTCGCGCAGCCGATGGCCAGGAGGCAGGCGGTGACGGCGGGGATCAGTCGGAGCAGCAGCCGCTGTCGGGGCAGCAACAGCGGTGCGGATGAACGAGGAGGCGTCGGCAGGGAGGTGTCGAGCATGGGCGCAGGCCGGTCTTGTGGACGTGGGCCGACTCTAGCGCGAGTGAGCCGAATCGCCATGCAGAGCCCCTTGGCGGGCGACGCCGCCTTCGCGCATCTCAGTTGAAGCCGAAGACCAACAGCAGGTTGTTCGCAGGCATCGCGTGCCGCTCACGCAACGCGAGGCCGACACGGCGCGCCTCGGCCACCACATCCTCAATGCGCCGGATACCCCAGGCGGGATTGCGCGCGCGCAGGTCTTCGTCGAACGCCAGGTTGCTCGGTGCGGTCGGGCCGTGCTGTGCCTCGTCTTCGAAGTAAGGCCCGTAGGTGATCAGCACACCGGAGCCGGACCGCAGATGCCGCGCGGCACCGGCCATCAGCGCGGCACAGGTGGACCAGGGTGCGATGTGCAGCATGTTGGCGCAGTAGATGGCGTCGAACTTTTCTTCTTCTTTGCCTTCTTGAGCGAACGTGGAGCCTTGCGACGGCCACTGCGGCGCCGTCACGTCGAGCAACAGCGGCGGGCGCAGATTGGGCAGCGCGGCTTGCTCGACGCGACTGGCCATTGTGGGGAGCATGCGGGCGTCTGCGTCGGTGGGCTGCCAGATCCATGCGGGCATGGCAGCGGCGAACCAGGCGGCGTGTTGGCCTGTGCCGGAGGCGATTTCAAGTGCGGTGCCGCGCTCACCGAGGATGCGGGTCAGGGCATCGAGGATGGGTTGCTTGTTGCGGTCGGCGGCGGGGCTGGAGGGAAGGGTGGACATCAAGAGAGGCTTGGGTCTGCTACAGCTTTCAGGGTAACAAAACGAGATCGATGAGCCCCCTTTTTCGCAGTTCGGCTGCGTCGGCAATGCAGCGATCACGGCCTGTCGGGCGTCTGCATTTTTGCCAATGAACTGCCCTTCACCGCGGCTGCTCCAACCACGATCGGGAAGAAAATCTGGCCACAAAAGCCGCGGCAATTCAGTTCGCCCCATGCTGTTAGCCTTGCATGGTCGGCAGTATCTCTGCCACGCCAACTCCGACCATCGCGTCCAATTTTTGAAGTGAATTCACCATGACCAGCCCGCTGTACAACGCCTCCGTTTCCGTCATGCAGCAGATGCTGCGCGCCCTGTCCGACGTGCTCAAGAAGGCCGAAGACCAAGCGACGCAAAAAAATATCGATCCAAATGCGCTGTTGCAGGCGCGGCTGTTCCCCGACATGTTTCCGCTGGTACGTCAGGTACAGATCGCCGCAGACTTCTCCAAGGGCATTGCCTCGCGCCTGGCTGGGGCCGAGGTGCCGTCCTGGCCCGACACCGAGGTCAGCTTCGCCGACCTGCAAGCGTTGATCGCCAAAGCTTTGGCTCATGTCGGCTCCTTCAAGTCTGAGCAATTTGATTCAAGCGAGAGCCGCGAGATCGTATTGCGCCCCGGCACTCCAAAGGAAAAGAAGCTGACCGCCAGCGCATATCTTCTGCACTATGGACTGCCGCAGTTTTTCTTCCACGTGACCACCACCTATGCCATCTTGCGTCACAACGGTATCGAGATCGGCAAGCGCGACTACATGGGTGCCTACTAACCCACGGCACTCCAGAGTTCAGCCACCCTGGCCACTGCCACTCGATAGCAACCAGAGCCTCCATCGCTGCGCGATTTCATCTCGCTGTGGATGGAGGCTTGTCTACCCTGGTTTGCTTGGCGCCTGGTCATGGCCACGCGGCGGTCATTCATGTGCGCATGTCATCTCGACCCAGTGGCCGGTTTTGAGTACCGCTGGCCTTGCTACCAGCCGGTACGTTCACGACGCCTGCACGTCTGCTGACCTTGGCCAATTCGGCGTGAACTTGCTTGCGGCTTAAAGAACCCGCAGCACCTCAAACTGCTGTCGGATTGGAGCGTCCTGTATCGACACCTCATCACCTTCGCACTTTCCCTGCATTGCCCTGGCCAAAGGGGCTTTGCTGCTGATGACCTGAACAAGCTCAGCGCCGCTGACCAACTTCATGCTGCCCCCATCCGGGCCGAGAAAGAGCTGTTGTTGCTTGTCATCGGAATCGACCAGGCAGACCAGCGAGCCGAGCTGTATGCCTTTGCTGGCGTCGTAGGGACGCGGGCGGAATCGGCGCCAATGGGCCATCGCCTGGCGTATGGCTTCGGCGCGCCGGGCTTGGCCGGTGGCCAGGTAGGCGGCTTCGAGTCCCAATGTGTCGTATTTGTTTTCGGCGATGTTTTCTTCGTGAGTCGCCGTTTCATGGGCCGCCCGCACTGCCTGTTCGGCTTGCAGCAGGTCTTCGGCGAGCCGTTCCAGCACCTGCTGTTGCAGCAAGAATTTATCCATGACGAAAGGTCGGCGTCTCGAACAAGCGGAAGCCACCCCACATCCGCAGCACCTCACCCCTGCCCGTCAAACGCTCGCGCATGTTCCACCGCGTACTTGATGAGCTCCGCCTGCCCTTCGATGCCCAGGCGCCGCTTGATGCTCTGGCGGTGCGCCTCCACGGTGCGCACGCTCAGGCCGAGGTCGCGCGCGATCTGCTTGCTCGATTCGCCACG
This sequence comes from Variovorax sp. Root473, assembly GCF_001426505.1. Taxonomy (GTDB): domain Bacteria; phylum Pseudomonadota; class Gammaproteobacteria; order Burkholderiales; family Burkholderiaceae_C; genus Variovorax. The sequence goes on along the minus strand of NZ_LMEV01000017.1, from coordinate 316,134 downwards.
GCCGAGCGCGCTCAGGATTTCACTCTCGCGCGGCGTGAGCAGCGGGCGCGGCGTCTGGTTGCGAAAGAGTTTCTTCGACACGGCCGGGCTCAGGAAGGTACCGCCCGCCGACACGGCCTCGATGGCGGCCACGATCTCTGCAGCCGGCGCATCTTTCAACACGTAGCCGCGCGCGCCGACCTGCAGGGCCTTCTGCACGTACTCGGGGTTGTCGTACATGCTGAGCATCACGATGTGCGGCGCGGGCTGGTGCTGATGCTGCAGCAGCAGCGCCGCCAGCTCGATGCCGTTCATGTCCTTCATGCCGACATCCATGAGCACCAGGTGCGGCTGCGCGGGGCCGACGAGCGCCAGCGCCTCGGCCCCGCTGCCAGCCTCGCCCACGATCTCCAGGCCAGGCATGGCGCCCAGGCGCGCGCGCAGGCCGTCGCGCACCAGCGGGTGGTCGTCGACCAAAAACAGGCGCACGACCACAGGGGCAGCAGCGGCGGTGGCGGGGACTTCATTCATGGCCGCTATTCTGGCTTTGCGCGCCGCGCGGGCACTTCGGCCACGATGGAGGTGTGGCCCCGGCCCGAGCGCATGCGCAGCCGGCCTTCGATGGACTCCATGCGCTCGCGCATGTTGCGCAGGCCGATACCGCGCTGCGGGTCGAGCTGCATGGCCTCGACGTTGAAGCCGACGCCGTCGTCGCTGATCTCCAGGCGCACGGCCTCTTCGTCGAAGCCCAGTGCGATGTGCACCTGCTGCGCACGGGCGTGTTTGCGCACATTGGTCAACGCTTCCTGCGTGACGCGAAAGAGCGCGGTCTTGGCTTCTTGCGACAGCTCGAAGGGCTCGCCCTCGACCATGATCGACGCGTCGATGCCGCCTTCTTCGCCGAACTCCGCGCCCAGGCGCTCCAGCGCGGCGGGCAGGCCCAGGGTGTCGAGCAGCGCGGGGCGCAGCCGGTGCGAGATGCGGCGCACCTCGGTGAGCGAATCGTTCAGCCGCTGCAGCGCCTTGCCGAGCGCAGGTGGCGACGGCTGGTGCGCGCGGTCGAGCGACTCGACGGCCGATTCGATCAGCAGCTTGGCCGACACCAGCGTCTGGCTGGTGCCGTCATGCAGCTCACGCGCCAGATAGCCGCGCTCTTCTTCCTGCGACTGCACCACGCGGCGCGCGAGCAGGCGCAGCTTGGCTTCGGCCGTGCGGTGCTCACTGAGGTTGAGCAGCAGCCCCGCAGCGCTGACCACACCCAGGCACAGCGCGGCGATGCCGGCAATCCACAGCAGCGTGGCGGTGACGTTGGCGTTCATCTGCCGGTCGAGCGTGTCCATGGTCGACTGGATGTCGTCCAGGTACAGGCCGGTGCCGACCATCCAGTTCCAGCGCGGCAGCGCGGTGACGTAGCCGAGCTTGGGCGCCATCTGCGCGCTCGAGGGCTTGCGCCATTCGTACTCGACATAGGCGCCGCCCTTGTCGCGCGAGCCCTTGATCAGCTCCTGGATGGTGAAGCGGCCATGCGAATCGCGCAGGTTCCACAGGTTCTGGCCGACCAGCTCGGGCTGGCGCGAGTGCATGAGCGAGTTGCCGTCCATGTCGTAGACGAAGAAGTAGCCGTCGTCGCCGTAGTTGAGCGTGGCCAGGCGGCGCAGCGCCTCGGTGCGCGTGGCCTCGTCGTCCAGGCCCGATTCGTACAGCGGCAGCAGGTTGCTCACGGCCAGCTCGACATAGCTGCGCAGCTCGCTGCGGCGCTGCGCCATGTAGCTGCGTTCGATGAGGGCCCGCTCGCGCTGGGCGAGGTCGTGCTCCTGGTGGCGCACGGCCAGGGCCACGAGCACCAGGGCGATCAGCAGGGGCGCGACTGCCAGCGCGACGATCTTGGTGCGGAGGTTCATCGGCGGGGTGCGTGCCTCGTTCGTCCTGGTGCGTTCAGTGCACGCTGGTCGGGCGCCCCGACGCCACCCACGCATCGAGCCCACCCGTGAGCGGCAGCGCCCGCCGCGCCCCGCGCGCCAGCAGTACGCGCGCGGCCTGCGCGGCCGAGACTTCATTGGGGCAGTTGCAGTACAGCACCACGTCGCGATTCGGATCGATCGCCAGGTCGAGTTGGCGCTGCTGCAGCGCCTTGAGGGTGTACGACAGCGCGCCCGGAATGCGGCGCGGGTCGACCTGCACGCCGGCTTCGCCGCGCACGTCGATCACCAGCGGCGGCACGTCGCCGCTCATCAGGTCGAACAGTTCGTCGACGCTGATGCGCGGCATGCCGGTGAGCTTGGCAAAGGCGCGGCGGCGCCAGTAGCGCACGACGAGCATCACGAGCAGCACCACGCCCAGCGCGGCGGTGGCGATGCCGCCGGCCTGTGCCAGCACGGCGAGCACCTGCTGGATCTGGTTGCGAAAGAGCCAGCCGAGGCCCAGGAACAGGCCCGTCCAGACCAGCGCGGCGACGATGTCGAAGCCGACGAAGCGCCGCACCGACATGCCGAGTGCGCCGGCCATGGGCGGCGCCACCACGGAGACGCCCGGCACGAACTTGGCGGCCACGAGCGACATGCCGCCCCAGTCTGAAATGAGCGATTCGCCGCGGCGCACGCACGAGTCTTGCGACAGCGAGATGCGGCACAGCAGCCGCATGAAGCGGTAGCCGAAGCGGCGCCCGGCATAGAACCATGCGCCGTCGCCCAGCAGGTTGGCGACCACGGCAGCCAGCACCACGCCGACCACCGACACATCGCCCGCCGCAAGCAGCGCGCCGGTGACGACCAGCACGGCCGCGGCCGGCACGGGCAGGCCCAGGCGCGCGGCAAAACTGGCGGCAAACACCACCAGGATCGCGTTCTGCACCAGCAGCGACATCAGCTGCGCCATGCGGGCCGCCGTTCGGTCGATGCCGGGTGCCGCAGGGCGGCGCGCCGGAAGGGGGTGTGGGAAGTCGTCATGCCGGCCGCGATTCTCCCGCATGGCCCAAGCACGTACGGGGCGCAGGCCATCCGGGGCGCCGGCACGCGCCCGTTCGCTCAGCGGGGCGCGTCGCCCTTGCGGTACTCGGCCGTGAGCGCGTCGAGCTTCTGCTTGAGCGCGGGGTCGAGCACGTAGCTGGCGGCGGCCACGGTGGCGTCGAGCTGGTCGGGGCGGCTGGCGCCCAGCAGCGGCGCGGTGATGAGCGGGTTGGCCATGACCCAGGCGACGGCGAGCGTGGCCAGCGGCACGCCGGCCTCGTCAGCGAGCGCGTGCAGCTGCGTCACCGTCTGGAAGCTGCGCTCATTCCAGTAGCGGTCCTGGTACATGCCGCCAGCGGTGCCGAGCGTGAAGCGGGTGTTTTCCTCGGGCTTGGCACCGGGCTTGTACTTGCCGGTGAGCAGGCCGCCGGCCAGCGGGTTGTAGGGGATCACGCCCAGGCCTTCTTCGCCCGCAAGCGGCAGCAGCTCGCGCTCGATCTCGCGGAACAGCAGGCTGTAGCGCGGCTGCACCGACACGAAGCGCGTGAATCGGTGCAGCTCCGACTTGCCCAGCGCACGGGCCAGGCGGTAGGCCAGGAAATTCGACACGCCGATGTAGCGCGCGCGGCCCGACTTCACGATGACGTCGAGCGCTTCGAGGCTCTCTTCGAGCGGGGTCTCGCGGTCGTCCATGTGCAGCTGGTACAGGTCGACGTGGTCGGTCTTCAGGCGCTTGAGCGAGAGATCGATGGCGTCGAGCAGATGCTTGCGCGAGGCGCCCTGGTCCCAGGGGTTGGGGCCGACCTTGTTGACGGCCTTGGTCGCGACCACGAAGCGGCGACGGCCCGCGGCGCCCTGCTTCTCGAGCCAGTTGCCGATGATCTCTTCGGTGCGCCCGGTGGTCTCGACGGTGCCGCCCAGCGGGTAAACGTCGGCGGTGTCGAGGAAGTTGATGCCGGCGTCGGCGGCCTTGTCGAGGATCTGGAACGACACGGCCTCGTCGGTCTGCAGGCCGAAGGTCATGGTGCCCAGGGCCAGGCGGGACACAGTGAGGCCGGTGCGGCCCAGGCGGGTGGTGGGGATGCTCATGCGCGCGCTCCAAGGGGTAGGAGAGGTAGGAGGTAGGGGGCGGCGGTCATCATAGGCACGGCCGCGCATTCCTGCAGGCGGGCGAGATTCAGGCGCGCGGCGCGCCTGGCGGCCTGCGGGGAAACAGGCCGGCGCGTCGCTCGGCGCTCGGCGCTCTGACGGCATCTGCGCCGCAGAGCAGCCTCTCACTCTCAGCTTGCCGACCCTTCGCAAGCCACGTCCACCGGCCGCCGCGCGTCCGCACGCGCGCTCGCCAGCGCCCAGGCGAAGATGCCCACGCCCGCCAGTGCCAGCAGCGCGCCGACCCAGCCGGTCGACGTCCAGCCCAGGCCGGCCGCGATGGCGACGCCGCCGAGCCAGGCGCCGAGGGCGTTGGCCATGTTGAAGGCCGAGTGGTTGAGCGCGGCGGCGAGCGTTTGCGCGTCGCCGGCCACGTCCATCAGGCGGATCTGCAGGGCCGGGCCGATGGCGACGGTGGTGCCGATCAGGAACACGGTGAAGGCCGCCGTCACCACGTGGTGCGCCGCGAAGGTGAAGCTGGCGAGCACCAGCGCCGCGTACACGAGCACGCCGCCGATGGTGCGCATGAGCGACTTGTCGGCCAGCCGCGAACCCACGAGGTTGCCGGTGACCATGCCCAGGCCGAACAGCGCGAGCACGAAGGGCACGCCGCCCAGCGGCAGGCCGGCCACTTCGATCAGCGTGGGCTTGATGTAGCTGAACACGGCGAACATGCCGCCGAAGCCGATGGCGCCGATGCCCAGCGTGAACCACACCTGCTTGCGCTTGAGCGCGCCGAGTTCGCGCCAGGGGCTGGCGCCGGCGGCGGGCGCAATGTCGGGCACGTCGCGGCGCAGCAGCGCCACGGCGACGAGCGCGATGACGCCCACGAACACGAAGGCCGCGCGCCAGCCGAACAGCTGGCCCAGCCACGCCGCGATGGGCACGCCCACCAGCGTGGCGCCCGTGAGCCCCAGCATCACGAGGCCCACCGCCCTCGCCCGCCGCCCCGGCGGCGCGAGCGTGGCGGCCACGAGCGCGGCCACGCCGAAGTAGGTGCCGTGCGGCAGGCCGGTGGCAAAGCGCAGCAGGTTGAGCGACAGGTAGCCGGGCGCCAGCGCGCTGGCGAAGTTGCCGGCCGCGAACACAGCCATCAGTGCGATCAGCAGCGCGCGGCGGCCCCAGCCGGCGGCCAGCACCGCGAGCACGGGCGCGCCGATGACCACGCCCAGCGCATAGGCGCTGATGACGTGGCCGGCCTGCGGGATGGTGACGGCGATGTCTTTCGCAACCTCGGGCAGCAGGCCCATGATGACGAACTCGCCGGTGCCGATGGCAAAGCCGCCGACGCCCAATGCGAGCACCGCGCGCAGGAACTGCGCCGACGAGACGGACGGTGAAATGGCGGTGGTTTCCGCGCCTTCGCGGGCGGACGGTGAGGCGTTCAAGGCCGGGCTCCTGGGGGGTGCCCGGCGAGCGCGGGCAAGGCCCGATTCTAGGGTAAACCCCTAAATTGTGAAGATGCGCTCGTGCGCGGCATCGGTACCGTCTTGCAGTTCAGATCGCAACCAGCTGCCGCACGCCCTGCGCTTCCATGTCCTTGCCCAGGCCGCGCGCAATGACTTCGCCGCGCTCCATCACGAGGTAGTCGTCGGCCAGCTCCTGCGCGAAGTCGTAGTACTGCTCGCACAGCACGATGGCCATGTCGCCGCGGTCGGCGAGCATGCGGATGACGCGGCCGATGTCCTTGATGATGCTCGGCTGGATGCCCTCGGTGGGCTCGTCGAGGATCAGCAGCCTGGGCTTGGGCGCCAGCGCGCGGGCAATCGCCAACTGCTGTTGCTGCCCGCCCGAGAGGTCGCCGCCGCGCCGGTGGATCATCTGCTTGAGCACCGGGAACAACTCGAACAGTTCCGCCGGAATGGGCGTGCTGCCGCTCTTGTAGGCCAGGCCCATGCGCAGGTTCTCTTCGACCGTGAGCCGCGCGAAGATCTCGCGGCCCTGCGGCACGAAGCCGATGCCCGCGCGGGCACGCTCGTACGGCGTGGCCTTGTGGATCGGCTTGCCTTCGAGCTCGATGCTGCCGCTCTTGATGGGTACGAGGCCCATGAGCGATTTCAGCAGCGTGGTCTTGCCGACGCCGTTGCGGCCCAGCAGCACGGTGACTTTGCCCAGATGCGCCTCGAAGCTCACGTCTCGCAGGATGTGCGAGCCGCCGTAGTACTGGTGGATGTTCTTGACTGTCAGCATGGCGTCGGTTCCTCCGTCAGCGGCCCAGGTAGACCTCGATCACGCGCTCGTCGGCCTGCACCTCGTCGAGCGTGCCTTGCGCCAGCACGGAGCCGTCGCACAGCACGGTCACGATCTCGGAGATGGTGCGGATGAAGCTCATGTCGTGCTCCACCACCATCAGCGAATGCTTGCCCTTGAGCGTGAGGAAGAGTTCGGCAGTGCGCGCCGTTTCCTCGTCGGTCATGCCGGCCACGGGCTCGTCGAGCAAGAGCAGCTTCGGGTCCTGCATGAGGAGCATGCCGATCTCGAGCCACTGCTTCTGGCCATGGCTCAGGTTGCCGGCCAGGCGCGACACACTGTCGGCCAGGTGGATGGTCTCCAGCACTTCGGCCAGGCGATCGCTCTGCGTCGAATCGAGTTTGAACAGCATCGACGCGCGCACACCCTTGTTGGTCTTGAGCGCGAGTTCGAGGTTCTCGAACACGGTGAGGTGCTCGAACACCGTCGGCTTCTGGAACTTGCGGCCGATGCCCAACTGGGCGATGTCGGCCTCGCGGTGGCGCAAGAGGTCGATGGTGCTGCCGAAGAACACGGTGCCCGAATCGGGCCGGGTCTTGCCGGTGATGATGTCCATCATCGTGGTCTTGCCCGCGCCGTTGGGGCCGATGATGCAGCGCAGCTCGCCCGGCGCAATGTCGAGCGAGAGCTTGTTGATGGCCTTGAAGCCGTCGAAGCTCACGCTCACGTCTTCGAGGTACAGGATGCGGCCGTGCGTGACGTCGACCTCGCCCGGCGTGGCGATGCGGCTGAAGCCCGCGGTGCGGCCGCCCGATTCGGTCTGGCCCGTGGCCATGTGCAGGCCGGCCGCGCGTGCGGCGCGCTCGGCGCCGGCGTCCATCAGGTCGGGCGTCATGCGCGGGCTCCCTTCGCGTCCACGGGAAGCGCGACGAGCGCCTCGGGCTCGACGCCCTTCTCTGCGGCGATGGCGCGTCGCGCTTCCTGCAGGGGTTCGGCCAGCGCCGTCTTCTCGCGGGACAACCACTTCTTCACCAGCCCCACGATGCCGTTCGGCAGGAACAGCGTGACGGCAATGAACAGCGCACCGAGAAAGTAGAGCCAGTACTCGGGGTACGCGACGGTGAGCCAGCTCTTCGCGCCGTTCACGATGAAGGCGCCGATGATCGGCCCGATCAGCGTGGCGCGCCCGCCCACCGCGGCCCATACGGCGATCTCGATGGAGTTGGCCGCGCTCATCTCGCCCGGGTTGATGATGCCGACCTGCGGCACGTACAGCGCACCGGCCACGCCGCACATGACGGCGGAGATGACCCAGATCGTGAGCTTGTAGGGCAGCGGGTTGTAGCCCGAGAACATCACGCGCGTTTCGGCATCGCGAATGGCCTGCAGCACGCGGCCGAACTTGCTGCCGATGAGCCACTTGGCGAACAGGAAGAAGCCCAGCAGCGTGAGGCCGGTGAGCGCGAAGAGCGTCATGCGCATCTCCTGCGTGGCGATGGGAATGTTCAGGATGCGCTTGAAGTCGGTGAAGCCGTTGTTGCCACCGAAGCCTGTCTCGTTGCGGAAGAACAGCAGCATGGCCGCGAAGGTCATGGCCTGCGTGATGATCGAGAAATACACGCCCTTGATCCGCGAGCGGAACGCGAAGAAGCCGAACACGAAGGCGATGAGGCCGGGCACCGCAACGATCAGCAGCAGCGTCATGCCGAAGCTGCCGCTGAAGGTCCAGTGCCAGGGCAGTTCCTTCCAGTCGAGGAACACCATGAAGTCGGGCAGGTCGCTCTTGTAGTTGCCGTCGCGGCCGATCTGGCGCATGAGGTACATGCCCATCATGTAGCCGCCGAGCGCGAAGAACAGGCCGTGGCCCAGCGACAGGATGCCGGTGTAGCCCCAGATCAGGTCCATGGCCAGCGCGCAGATGGCGTAGCACATGATCTTGCCGACCAGTGCCACGGCGTAGTCGCTCATGTGCAATGGGCTGTCGGCCGGCACCCACATGTTGAGCACCGGCGCCACCGCGCACACCACGATCAGCGCGACGAAGAAGGCCGTCCAGCCCTTGCCGCTCAGCAGCGGCCCCTTGGTGGGAAGTACGACCTTGCTCATGCCTCTGCGCTCCGGCCTTTCATTGCGAAGATGCCTTGTGGCCGCTTCTGGATGAAGATGATGATGAAGACAAGCACCGCAATCTTCGCGAGCACCGCGCCCGCCCAGCCTTCGATGAACTTGTTGAGAATGCCCAGCCCCAGCGCCGCATACACGGTGCCCGCGAGCTGGCCGACGCCGCCCATCACGACCACCATGAAGCTGTCGACGATGTAGCTCTGGCCCAGGTCGGGGCCGACGTTGCCGATCTGGCTCAGCGCGCAGCCCGCCAGCCCCGCGATGCCCGAGCCGAGCGCAAAGGCGTAGGTGTCGATGCGCGCGGTGTTCACGCCCATGCACGAGGCGATCGGGCGGTTCTGCGTGACGCCGCGCACGAACAGGCCCAGACGCGTCTTGCCGATGAGCCAGCCCATCGCAAGCAACACCAGCGCCGCGAAGACGATGATGCAGATCCGGTTCCACGGCAGCGTGACGTTGCTCAGCATCGTGAAGCCGCCGCTCATCCAGCCTGGGTTTTCGACGCCGACGTTCTGCGCGCCGAACAGCGTGCGCACCAATTGCTGCAGCATCAGGCTGATGCCCCAGGTGGCGAGCAGCGTTTCGAGCGGCCGGCCGTACAGGAAGCGGATGACGCCGCGTTCGAGCACCGCGCCCACCAGCGCCGATGCGAGGAACGACACGGGAATGGCGGCCACCAGGTACAGGCCGAACGCCGCCTCGGGCATGTACTTCTGGAAGATGCCCTGCATCACGTAGGTGGCGTAGGCGCCGATCATCATCAACTCGCCGTGCGCCATGTTGATGACGCCCATCAGTCCGTAGGTGATGGCCAGGCCCAACGCGGCGAGCAGCAGCACCGAGCCCAGGCTGATGCCGCTGAACACGGCGTTGATGCGGTCGCCCCAGACCAGCGAGCCGTCGATGCTGGCGATGGACGCGACGATGGCGGCCTTGACGTCGGCTTCGGTTTCGTCGGCCAGGCGCTGGTTGAGCAACAGCTTGGTGTCGGGGTTGCGGTTGTTGCCCAGCTCTTTCGCGGCAATGAGGCGCTTGGCCTTGTCGGTGCTGGTGAGCATGCTGGCGGCGCGCACCAGTTCGAGCTGCGCCTTGATCTTCGGGTTGGTCTCGGCGGCCAGCGCCTTCTCGACCATGGGGATGCGCGATTCGTCAGGCTCCTTGAAAAGGGCCTGTGCCGCTTCGGCGCGCACCGCGTCGTCTTTGCTCGTGAGCTTGAGCGCGGCCTGCGCGGCATCGAGCGCGCCGCGCATGAGATTGTTGTTGACGACGTCTTCGGCGGTGTCGGGCACTTTCAGCTCGGTGCCGGTGACGGGGTCATAACCCTTGTCGTCCTTCATCACGAAGACCTTGTCTTCGGTGTACTTCACGGCATCGTCGGCCATGGCCTGGATGAAGGCGGCGGTCTTGTCGTCGGCGGTGAGCACGGCGGTGTTGAGCGCGGCGATGCGGGCTTCGGACTCGCCCGAGGCGATGGCCTTGGCCTCGTCGGTGGTCAGCGCGTGGACGGGCGCTGCCGCCAGGAGCAGCAGCGCCGTCGCGCCGGAACAGATGGAGCGCAATAGTGGATGCACAGCGTTTCTCTCATTCGGGAACACCGCGGAACCGGCTTTGCCGGGCCGCAGGTGTTGCCCTCCGTAGGGGGTTGGCGTAGCGACACGAAGTGCGCGAAGCCTGGGGGCGAGCCCAGTTACATCGACTTGCCAGCGGGGTAATCAGGCTTCTTGTCGTTGCCTTCGATGTACGGGCTCCACGGCTTGGCCTTCACAGGACCCGGCGTCTTCCACACCACGCTGAACTGGCCGTCGGCCTTGATCTCGCCGATGAACACGCTCTTGTGCAGGTGGTGATTCTTCTCGTCCATCTTCGAGACGATGCCCGACGGTGCCGTGAAGGTCTGGCCGGCCATCGCCGCGATCACCTTGTCGGTGTCGGTCGACTTGGCCTTCTCCACGGCCTGCTTCCACATGTGGATGCCGATCCAGGTGGCTTCCATCGGGTCGTTGGTGAGCGGCTTGTCCTTGTGGCCGGCGATGTTCTTGGCCTTGGCGTAGTCGCTCCACTGCTTGATGAACGCCGTGTTGGTCGGGTTCTTGATCGACATGAAGTAGTTCCATGCGGCGAGATGGCCCACCAGCGGCTTGGTGTCGACGCCGCGCAGCTCTTCTTCGCCCACCGAGAAGGCGACCACCGGCACGTCCTTGGCCTTCAGGCCTGCGTTGCCCAGTTCCTTGTAGAAGGGCACGTTGGAGTCGCCGTTGATGGTCGAGACCACCGCCGTCTTGCCGCCCGAAGAGAACTTCTTGATGTCGGCGACGATGGTCTGGTAGTCGCTGTGGCCGAAGGGGGTGTACTTCTCGTCGATGTCCTTGTCGGCCACGCCCTTGCTCTTGAGGTAGGCGCGCAGGATCTTGTTGGTGGTGCGCGGGTACACGTAGTCGGTGCCCAGCAGCACCCAGCGCTTGGCGCCGCCGCCTTCCTTGCTCATCAGGTAGTCGACGGCCGGAATGGCCTGTTGATTGGGCGCGGCGCCCGTGTAGAACACGTTCTTCGACAGCTCTTCACCCTCGTACTGCACGGGGTAGAACAGCAGGCCGTTCATTTCCTCGACCACTGGCAGCACCGACTTGCGCGACACCGAGGTCCAGCAGCCGAAGATCACCGAGACCTTGTCCTGGCCGAGCAGCTGCTTGGTCTTTTCAGCGAACAGCGGCCAGTTGGAGGCCGGATCGACCACCACGGGCTCCAGCTGCTTGCCCAGCACGCCGCCCTTCTTGTTGATGTCGTCGATGGCCATCAGCACCGTGTCCTTCAACACGGTTTCCGAGATGGCCATCGTGCCCGACAGCGAGTGCAGCACGCCGACCTTGATGGTGTCGGCAGCGAATGCGGGCGCAGCAGAAATGCTGGCCAGCGCGACGGCGGCGGTGAGCGCCTTGAGGGTGAAACGACGTTGCATGTGGACTCCTGCTCCGGGTGGGTTGAACCTTGTCGACAGCGCGAGGCTGGCGATGGAGGGGAGTCTGCGGAACGCACCACAAAGGGGAAATACGCCGGGTGGCGTACACGGAGGTACTCAGGCGGGGGGCGGGGCTGGATACTTCACGGCGTTGGCAAGCATCTTGTGTCTCGCGGCCTCCGCCGGGTCGATGCCGAGCTTGTCGGCGAGCTGCAGCAGGTAGAGCAGGACGTCCGCGATCTCGGTGCCGATCTCGGCACGCTTGTCGTCAGGCAAGGCCCGGCTCTGTGCTTCGGTGAGCCACTGGAAGTGCTCAAGCAGCTCGGCAGCCTCGACCGACAGCGCGGCGGCAAGGTTCTTGGGGGAATGGAATTGCTCCCAGTCGCGGGCCTGCGCGAAGTCGCGCAAGGCCTGGGTCAGTTCTTGAAGCTCGGTGGCCATGTCGATCCTGCAAAGGTCTGCCGGGAGTTTGGCACGGCCGCCCGGCTATGCGATGCGGCGGCCCCGCCGGTGCAGCGCCGCCACGAGCAGCGCCGACCCCAGCAGGTAGACCAGTGCCATGCCGAACGCGGCGGTGTGGTCGTCCGAACGCCCCAGCTGGCCATAGAACACGATCCCGATCAACGCCACCCCCAGCGCATTGCCCGCCTGCTGCACCATCGACAGCACACCCGAGGCCACGCCCGCGTGCTGCGGCGGCAGGCCGGCCAGCACGGTGGACACCAGCGGCGCCATCACCATGCCGAGCCCCGCGCCCTGCACGAACAGCAGCGGCACCATCCACGCCACGACATGCGCGTGGCCCAACCAGCCGGCGACGTTGGCGCACTGCAGCGCGTGGCCCGCCGCGAGCACGAGAGCGCCGAGTGCGATCGGTGGCGTGCCGCCGAAGCGGCGGGCAATGCGGGCGCCGGCCATCGAGGTCGCGAAGAAGCCGACGGCGAGCGCGGTGAAGACGATGCCCGAGCTGAGCGGGCCCAGCGCCAGCCCCTGTTGCAGGTACAGCGCGAGCACGAAGTAGAACGAGGCGTTGCCCGCATAGAAGGCCAGCGTGGTGAGCAGCCCGGTCACGAAGCGGCGGTTGGCGAGCAGCACCGGCGCCACGAGCGGCGCACCGCCGCGTGCCGCGAGCCGGCGCTGCTGCCTTGCGAAGAGGCCCCACAGCGGCACGGCGGCGGCCAGGCACAGCCAGCTCCACAGCGGCCAGCCCTGCTGGCGCCCCTCGACCAGGGGCAGCACCACGGCGACAGAGCCTGCCGCGACGAGCGCCACGCCGGCCAGGTCGAGCCGGCTGCCGCCGCTCCCTTGTGCCAGCGGCGGCACCACGCGCGGCGCAAGCACCACCGCGAGCAGGCCGATCGGCACGTTGATGAGGAAGCAGCTGCGCCAGCCAAGTCCTGCCAGGTCGGCATGGATCAACACCCCGCCCACCAGCTGCCCCAGCGTGGCGCCCAGGCCCAGCGTGAGTCCGTAGGCGGCGAAGGCGCGCGCCCGGTCTTCGCCTGCGTAGGCCAGGCCGATCATCGCGAGCACCTGCGGTTGCAGCAGCGCCCCGGCCAGTCCCTGCAGAACGCGCGCGGCCACGAGAAGTTCGGCGTTCGGCGCCACGCCGCAGGCGGCCGAGGCGAGCGTGAACAGCAGCAGGCCGAGCATGAACATGCGGCGCCGCCCGAACAGGTCGCCCAGCCGGCCGCCCGTGACCAGGCCCGCGGCGGTGGCCAGGCCGTAGCCCGCCACCACCAGCTGCAGCGTGCCCGCGCTGGCCTGCAGGTCGTGCTGCATGGACGGCAGCGCGACGTTGACGATGAAGAAATCGAGCACCACCAGGAAGGTGCCGCTGAGCATGACCCACAGGCCCAGCGGGCCCGGTGTGGCGGACGTGATCGATGAGGCAGAAGCGGCGGGGTTCGACGAGGTCATGACCCCACTGTCGGCACCGGCCGGCATCGCGGCAATGACCTGCGAGGTCATGCGCGCAGGGCGCCGCGCGTTCAGCGCTTGTCGAACTGCGCGGACGCGAAGGCCCAGGTCATGCGCGTGGCATCGGGCCCGAGCGGGTCGCTGAACAGCTGCCCGCGCGCCCCGCCGCTCCACGAGTGGCCGAGCCCCGCGATCTCGCACAGCGTGACCAGGGTGCGGCCCTGGCGCTTGAAGTCGGTCACGCGCATGGCGCGGCGCTGGCCGCGTTGCAGGTCGCGCGCCATGCCGGCGTGCGCGCCCACGGCGGTGGCCCAGACGGCCGCGCTGCTCATGGCGTTGCTGGGCGCCACCACCGCGTCCGCGTCGCCGTGCAGCACCAGCATCGGCGGCAGCGTCGTGAAGACGGCCGCCGCGCCCATGGCCTTGCCGACCGCGGTGACGGGCATCGGCGGCACGTGCTGGCCGCGCATGGCGCCGAGCGCGGTGGCCGATGACTTCGCGGCGCCGGGCGCCACGCCCGAGTGCATGACCACGGCGCGAAAGCGGTTCGCATAGCGCGTGGCCAGCAGCGCCGCCATGCTCGCGCCCGCCGACAGGCCGGCCACGGCCACGCGGTCGCGGTCCACGGGGTACAGCATGCAGGCCTGGTCGACGGCGGCCATCAGCGTGGCGGCCTCGGCGTCGGCCTTGCCGGAGCGGCGCTCGTACCAGTTCCAGCAGCCCTGCGGATGGGCGATGCGGTCCTGCTCGGGGTAGAGCACGAGAAAGCGCTGGCGCACCGCGAGCGCGTTCATGCGCGTGCTGGCGGCGAAGTCGCGACCGGTCTGGCCGCAGCCGTGCAGCATGACCATGAGCGGGAGTTTCTCGCCGGGCTGCAGCACCAGGTCGGCCGGACGGAACAGGTGATAGCCGCGCGCCCCACCCGCGCCCATCGCCATGCCGCTGAGCCAGTCGCCCTTGCCGGGCGGCGGCTTGAGCCGCTTGGCGGTCGCGCGTTGCACCTGGCCGGCCACGCGCTTGCCGTTGCTCAGCGTGAGCTTGGTGAGCGCCTTCAGGTTGCGCTCGTAGGCACGGGCGAAGAAAGAAGCGGTGGAGCGACGGGCCATGGCGCAGTGTGCAGGCAAAAGCGCCGGGCGGCCAACTGACTCAAGCGGCCGCTGAACCCTCAGTAGATCTCCGGAACGATCATGTCGGCGGGCACGGGCTGGCGCAGGTAGTCGTCGTGCCGCTCGCGCGCCGGCAGCTCGACCGGCGGATGCGCCACTTCCTGGTAGGGCAGCTGGCCCAGCAGGTGGCTGATGCAGTTCAGGCGCGCCTTCTTCTTGTCGACGGCCTGCACCACCCACCACGGCGCCTCGGGGATGTGGGTGCGCTCCAGCATGATCTCTTTCGCCTTGGTGTATTCCTCCCAGCGGCGGCGGCTCTCGAGGTCCATGGGGCTGAGCTTCCACTGCTTGAGCGGGTCGTGGATGCGGCCCAGGAAGCGCATGTGCTGCTCGTCGTCGGTGATGGAGAACCAGTACTTGATGACCTTGATGCCCGAGCGCACGAGCATCTTCTCGAACTCGGGCACGGTGCGGAAGAACTCCTCGTACTCGTCGTCGCTGCAAAAGCCCATCACGCGCTCGACGCCGGCGCGGTTGTACCAGCTGCGATCGAACAGCACGATCTCGCCGGCGGCCGGCAGGTGTGCCACGTAGCGCTGGAAGTACCACTGCGTGCGTTCGCGGTCGTTGGGCGCGGGCAGCGCGGCCACGCGGGCCACGCGCGGATTCAGGCGCTGGGTGATGCGCTTGATGACACCGCCCTTGCCCGCCGCGTCGCGGCCTTCGAAAAGAATGACCACCTTCTGCTTGCTGTGCTGCACCCAGTCCTGCAGCTTGACCAACTCGCCCTGCAGGCGAAAGAGTTCCTTGAAGTACGCCTGGCGCGCCGCCTTGTCGGAGACGGATGAGGCCGCCGCGGCGGGGTCGAGTCCGTCGAGGTTGCGATCTTCGATTTCCAGCTCGAGCTCTTCGTCGTAGCTGTCGATCAGGTCGCGGGCGATGCGTTGCATCAGGTCTTCGTGGTCGGGAAGTGCGCTCGTCAGCATGATGAAAAGGGGCAAGAGTGGCGGGTAGACAAAAAGCATGCTGCACCCGCTGCATGACGGCGGCGTGACGGTTTTGCGGCTGATTTCTGTCAGCCGACACGCCGTTGTCACATGGCGCGAACACCATCCGGGGCACGCTGGCAGCCCGCCGACCGGGCGGCCGCCTGTTCACACGTCCTTTCTGACCACGCACCTTGTCGGTATTTCATGACCTCGCCGCGCAGTCCTATGGTGGCGACGAAGCCGGGCTGATCTGCGGCTATCTGTTCGACGCCGCGGCGCCGGAGCCCGCGCGGGCGATCGATTCGGCGCAGGCCGCCTCGTGGCTGGCAGATGCGGGCAGACCTGGCAACAGCGGCGCCTACGTGTGGCTGCATTTCAACCTGAGCCATGCGCATGCCGAACGCTGGCTCGTGCGGCACGCGGCGCTGTCGGACACCTTCTACGAGACGCTGCACGAAGGCCTGCCCTCCACGCGCATCGAGCGCGCCGACGATTCGCTGATCGCAGTCATCAACGACGTGCACTTCGAGTTCAGCTTCGAGCCCTCGGACATCTCCACGCTGTGGATCAGCGTGGGCCCGCGCCTCGTGGTCACGGCGCGCACCAAGCCGCTGCGCTCGGTCGATGCGCTGCGCACGGCCGTGAAGGCGGGCGAGGCGCCGCGCTCCAGCACCGAGCTGCTGGAGCACCTGCTGCGCGCGCAGGCCGACGTGCTGGTGAAGATCGTGCGCGGCGTCACCTCGCGCATCGACCGCATCGAGGACGAACTGCTGGCTGGCCGCCTGGACCACAAGCGCGCGCGGCTGGGTGTGCTGCGCCGGCTGCTGGTGCGGCTGCAGCGGCTGCTGGCGCCCGAGCCGGCCGCGCTGTTCCGCCTGCTGCAGGGCCCGCCAGCGTGGATGGCCGAGCCCGACGTGCAGGAGCTGCGCGGCTCGACCGAGGAGTTCTCGGTGGTGCTGCGCGACATGCAGGCGCTGCAGGAGCGCATCAAGCTGCTGCAGGAAGAAATCGCCGCCAACGTCAACGAGGACAACAACCGCAGCCTGTTCGTGCTGACGGTGGTCACGGTGCTGGCGCTGCCGATCAACATCCTGGCCGGCCTGTTCGGCATGAACGTGGGCGGCATTCCGCTGGCGGAGCACAAGCACGGGTTCTGGATCGTGGTGGCGATCGTGGCCACGTTCACCGCGGTGGCCGCATGGACGGCTTTCCGCAAGAAGCGCTGAGCCACGCGCCCCGCATGCACCGGCGCATTAATGCTATTTATTTAGTAGCATCTTCGACAGCATCCATGCGCCCGCGTCAATATTCCAGACCCCCTAGAATGGCGGGGTGTCCTCCATTCTCAATGCCGATCTTCACTGCCACTCCGTGGTCTCCGACGGCACATTGACGCCCGAAGAACTGGCCGCCCGCGCCGCCGCCAACGGGGTCGAGCTCTGGGCCCTCACCGACCACGACGAGGTCGGCGGCCAGCACCGCGCCGCTGCGGCCGCACGCCAGAACGGCATGCGCTACCTCACCGGCACCGAGATCTCGGTGACCTTCGCGAACGAGACCGTGCACATCGTCGGCCTGGGTTTCGACCCCGACGACGCTGCCATGACGCAAGGCCTGTACGACACGCGCGGCGGCCGCGGCAAGCGCGCGCAGGAAATGTCCGAGGGGCTGGCCAAGGTCGGCATCCACGGCGCCTACGAAGGCGCGCTCAAGTTCGTCGGCAACCCCGAACTGATTTCGCGCACGCACTTTGCGCGCTTCCTGGTCGAGCAGGGCCACTGCCGCGACACCCCCGAGGTGTTCCGCAAGTTCCTCACCGAAGGCAAGCCGGGCTACGTGCCGCACCGCTGGGCCTCGCTGAAGGACGCCGTGCACTGGATCACCGCCGCCAAGGGCATGGCCGTGATCGCGCACCCGGGCCGCTACAAGTTCACGGCCAACGAGGAGTACGCGCTGTTCCTCGAATTCAAGGCGCACGGCGGCCAGGCGATCGAGGTCGTCACGGGCAGCCACACACCGGCCGAGTTCGTCGAGTACGCCGACAAGGCGCTCGAGTTCGATTTCGCCGCCTCGCGCGGCAGCGATTTCCACAGCCCCGACGAGAGCCACTGCGATCTCGGCAAGCTGCCACCGTTGCCCGGCGCCCTCACGCCGGTGTGGGAACTGCTCGGCCACCGCATCCAGCAGTGAGCCAGAGCCCCGGGCCCGGCACCGACAACGCGGCCAGCGCCGCGCTGGCCCAGGCACGCGCCGCAGCGCAAGCCAGCCGCCGCACCGAATCCGAACGCATCCTCGCGGGCATCGGCCTGGTCATCCTGGCGGTGGCCTGCTTCGCCACGCTCGACACCGCCACCAAGTACTCCACGCTCGCCGTGCCCGTGCTCATGGGCGTGTGGTTCCGCTACGCCTTCCAGGCAGTCGCCACCACGCTGGTGCTGCTACCGCTGCGCGGCACGGCCCTGCTGCGCACGCAGCACCCGCGCTACCAGGCGCTGCGCGGGGCGCTGCTGCTGGGTTCGAGCCTCTTTGCCTTCCTGAGCCTGCGCTACATGCCGCTGGCCGAGTTCACGTCGATCGTGCTGATCGCGCCCCTGGTGATCACGCTGCTGGCCGCCACCACGCTCAAGGAGCAGGTGTCGCCGCTGCGCTGGACGCTGGTGGCCGGCGGCTTCATCGGCACGCTGGTCATCCTGCGCCCGGGCGGCGGCAGCTTCAGCTGGGCCGTGCTGCTGCCGCTGGGGCTGGTGCTGACCAACGCCTGGTTCCAGGTGCTCACCAGCAAGCTCGCGCAGACCGAGAACCCGCTGACCATGCACTTCTACACGGGATGGGTCGGCACGCTGCTGGCCTCTGTGGCCGTGCCTTTCGCCTGGACCGCCCTGCCCTCGTGGGAATGGTGGGCGCTGCTGTGCCTCATGGGTTTCATGGGCACGGTGGGCCACTTCATGCTGATCCTGGCCTACCAGCGCGCGCCTGCGTCCACCCTCACCCCGTACCTGTACGCGCAGATCGCCTTTGCGATGCTGGGCGGCTGGCTCATCTTTTCCCACGTGCCCGACCGCTTCTCGCTGATCGGCATGGCGATGATCGCCGTGTGCGGCGCCGCCGGCGCGTGGCTCACCGTGCGCGAGCGGCGTGTGCCGATCGAGCCTGCGGAGTCATGAGCCCCCACGCTCGGCACTTCGTGTCCTCGCTGCCCCCCGCGGGGGCCGCTCGCGCCTTGGGGCGGCCCGGCGGCGCTCGGTTCTCGACCGTATCGAGGCCGTGTATGTTCAACCCTTTCTCCAGGTAATCATGGCCCAGTACTTCGAAGTCCACCCCGAGAACCCCCAGCAGCGCCTCTTGAAGCAGGCCGTTGCGCTGCTCGGCCGCGGCGAGATCGTGGCGGTGCCCACCGACTCCAGCTACGCGCTGGCCTGCCACCTGGACGACAAGGACGCGGTCGACCAGCTGCGCCGCATCCGCCAGGTCGACGACAAGCACCACCTCACGCTGCTGTGCCGTGACCTGAGCGAGCTGGCCAACTACGCACGCGTCGACAACAAGCAGTACCGCCTGCTGAAGGCCGCCACGCCCGGGCCCTACACCTTCCTGCTCGAAGCCACCAAGGAAGTGCCGCGCCGCGTGAGCCATCCGCAGCGCAAGACCATCGGCCTGCGCGTGCCCGACCACAACGCGCTGCTGGCGCTGCTGGCGCTGCACGGCGCACCGCTGCTGGCCACCACCCTCATCGCGCCCGGCGAGACCGAGGCGCTGAACGACGCGCAGGAAATCCGCGACCGCTTCGAGAAGCAGATCAGTGCCGTCATCGATGCCGGTGCCTGCCCTTCGCAGCCGACCACCGTGGTCGACCTCACGCCGATGGGCACGGGCGACGACCCGGTCGTGGTGCGCCAGGGCCGGGGTGCACTCGCGGTGCTTGGCCTCTGACAAACGGCTCAGCCGCCCCATTCCTCTCTGACACAATCGCGCAGTGGATATTTCCAATCTGATACAGACGGTCCTGATTTACGCACTGCCGGTGATCTTCGCGATCACCGTGCACGAAGCGGCGCACGGCTACGTGGCGCGCCACTTCGGGGACAACACCGCCGCCGTGATGGGCCGCGTGACGCTCAATCCCATGAAGCACATCGACCCCATCGGGACCATCCTGATGCCGCTGATGCTGTACTTCGCGACCTCGGGCGCCTTCCTGTTCGGCTACGCCAAGCCGGTGCCGGTCAACTTCAATCGCCTGCGCCACCCCAAGCGCGACATGGTGTGGGTTGCGCTCGCGGGCCCGGCGTCGAATTTCATCCAGGCCATCCTGTGGGCCGTGCTGCTGATCGTGATCGTCGCGGCCGGCGTCAGTGAAACCTTTTTCATCAAGATGGCGCAGGGCGGCGTGCTGGTCAACCTCGTCATGTGGGCCTTCAACCTGTTCCCACTGCCCCCGCTCGACGGCGGCCGCGTGCTCGCCGGCCTGCTGCCCAGCGGCCCGGCGCAAAACTTCCTGGCGCGCATCGAGCCCTATGGTTTCTTCATCGTGATGGCGCTGGTGCTTGCCGGCATCGTCAGCAACTACTGGCTGCGCCCGCTGATGGATGCCGGCTACTTCGTGGTCAACCTTCTCATCACGCCGCTCAAGGCAATGCTGCTCTAAGTCTTCTCTTTCGTCCCATGGCTTCGTTTTCCCCCGCTCCCCTGCGCGTCCTGACCGGCATCACGCCGTCGGGCACGCCCCACCTCGGCAACTACGTCGGCTCCATCCGCCACTCGGTGCGCCAGAGCGTCGCGGCCGGCGTCGAGAGCTACTTCTTCCTGGCCGACTACCACGCGCTCATCAAGGTGCAGGAGCCCGCGCTCATCCAGCGCTCCACGCTCGAGATCGCTGCCAGCTGGCTGGCCTGCGGGCTCGACCCCGAACGCGTCACGTTCTATCGCCAGTCGGACATCGCCGAGATCACCGAGCTCACCTGGTTCCTGACCTGCGTCACCGGCAAGGGCGTGCTCAACCGCGCCCACGCCTACAAGGCCCAGCTCGACAAGAACATCGCCAAGGGTGAAGAGCCCGACGCCGACGTCACGGCCGGCCTGTTCATGTACCCGGTGCTCATGGGCGCCGACATCCTCATGTTCAACGCCCACAAGGTGCCCGTGGGCCGCGACCAGGTGCAGCACATCGAGATGGCGCGCGACATGGCGCAGCGCTTCAACCACCAGTACGGCGAGCACTTCACGCTGCCCGACGCCGAGATCGACGATGCGGTCGCCACCTTGCCCGGCCTGGACGGCCGCAAGATGAGCAAGAGCTACAACAACACGATCCCGCTGTTCGCGCCGCGCGCGCAGCTGCAAAAGCAGATTGCCAGCATCGTCACCGACTCGCGCGCGCCCGGCGAGCCCAAGGACACCGAGGGCTCGGCCCTGTTCCAGATCTACCAGGCCTTCGCCAGCGCCGAGGAAACCGAGGCACTGCGCAAGGCGTTCGCCGACGGCATCGCCTGGGGCGACGCCAAGCAGGTGCTGTTCGAGCGCATCGACCGCGAAGTGGCGCCGCTGCGCGCGCGCTACGAGGCGCTGATGAACGACCCCGCCGAGATCGAGCGCATCCTGCTGCTGGGCGCCGAGAAGGCGCGCCGGCTGTCGCGCCCCTTCATGACCTCGCTGCGCCACGCGGTCGGCCTGCGCAACCTCGCCGCGGGCCGCGACAGTGCCGGCGCCAAGGCCGCCAAGGTGGCAAAGCCCAGCTTCAAGCAATACCGCGAGAAGGCCGACGGCCTTTTCTATTTCAAGCTGCTCGATGCGCGCGGCGAAACCCTTTTGCAAAGCCGTGGATTCGCGTCGCCGCAGGAAGCGGGCCGTACCATCGCCGACTTGCAGGCGCAACGCGGCGCGGCGCTCACGGCATTGGCCGCGCAGCTCGAACCGGTCGACGCGCAACAGGCTCGCGCCGCCACCGAGGCGCTGGAGGCACTGGCGGAGGCAACGTCCACCACCCAGGGACATTGATCCAGCAACGACCCGCGGGCCATCTACCGGCGGGCGCGACAAGAGAGAAGACGGTGCGATCACAAAGGAAGAAAACATGAGCATTTATGTCATCGACGACCACCCCCTGATGCGCGACGCGATCGTGATGGTCCTGCGACGCCTGCGCCCCGCCGAGAACATCGTCGAGCTCGAGCGGCTCGACAAGCTCGCCAGTTCGGTCCAGCAGCGCGGCGCGCCCACCCTTTTCTGCCTGGACCTGAAGCTGCCGGACACCAATGGCGTCTCGGGCGTGATCGCGGTCAAGCAGGTCTACCCGAACGTGCCGATCGCCGTGTACTCGGCGGCCCCGGCTGCCGACATGGAAGACGCCTGCATCGAGGCCGGTGCCGACACCTACATCGAGAAGTCGGCCAGTTCCAACGAGCTGGCAGCCGCCCTGCGCGGCCTGCTGATGGCCGGCTCGGAAGACGACACCGAGGAAATGCCCGCCGCCAACAGCGGCAAGCTCTCCAAGCGCCAGACCCAGTTGATCGCCATGCTCGACAAGGGCATGAGCAACCGCGACATCGCGACCGACCTGGAGATCAGCGAACACACGGTGAAGGTGCACCTGTGGCGACTGTTCCGCCGTCTGGGCGTGAAGAGCCGCACGCAGGCGCTGCACTACGCACGTACCAATGGGCTGCTCTCGGGCTGATCCCGCAAAGCTGCTGGCTTGATCAGGAACCGCGCCTCGTGCGCGGTTTTTTCATGGGCGGTGCAATTGCAACAACCACCGATCAGCCGCCCGACGCACTCACCCGCGCCTGCGCCACCGCTTCGTCCGCATCGTGCAGCGCCACGCGGAACACGCTGCCGCTGCCCAGGCGCGAACGCACGCTGACCGGGTGGCCCAGCACGTGCGACAGCCGCGCAACGATGGCCAGGCCGAGGCCGAAACCGTCGGAGGTGCCGGCGTGGTCGGCGACCTTGTAGAACTCCAGGAACACGTCGCGCAGGTGCTCCGGCGCGATGCCGATGCCGGTGTCCCACACCTCCACGCGCATGCCGTCGGCGCCGCGGCGTGCGGTCAGCAGCACGCCGCCTTCGGTCGTGTACTTGATGGCGTTGGCGAGCAGGTTGCCGATCATGCGGCGCACGCGGATCGGGTCGGTGAGGAACGAGCCCTCGGTCACGTGCACGCGGAAGTCCAGGCCCCGGCTCTCGGCCACCGGGCGGTACTGCAGCTCCAGGTCGTGCAGCAGCTCAGCCACATCGACGCGCTCGATGTGCAGCCGCACCTGGCCCGCGTCGATGCGCGCCAGGTCGAACATGGAATCGAAGAGCGCGTTCACCGCATGGGTGGCGCGCACGATCTTCGGCGCGAGCTCGAGCACCAGTTCGGGCTCGTTGCGCAGCCAGTCGGCGTACAGCGACAGCGCCAGCACAGGCTGGCGCATGTCGTGTGCGGCGCTGGCCAGGAAGCGGTTCTTCATGGCCACGGCCGACACCGCCGCCTGCCGCTGCTGCGTGAGCGACTTGATCAGGATGTGGTTGTGGAACAGCAGCTCCAGGCTGTTGCGCGCCGTCTCATGGATGTTGCGGCCGGCGCGCAGCAGCAGGAACCAGTGCAGTATCGGCAGCAGCGGCAGGAGGTAGCCGTACTGGAACTGCGGTTGCTGCAACGTGACGGCCGCCAGGCGCACCAGCACCGCGCCGAGCATGGTGATGAACAGCGTGTTGACGTAGCGCTTGAGCAGCGGCGGGTGCAACGCCAGCCCGTTGAGCGGGAAGGTGCCCACGCCGGCCACGATGAGCCAGCTCATGAACTGATTGACCTGCGGCGTGCGCTCGAAGAACAGCAGCACCGAACAGCCCCACACCACCGCGCTGGTGCTCCACACGAAGCCGTAGCGGTCGGTGAACTGCTGCTGCGCGACCGCGCTGCGCCCGGCATAGCGCACGGCATACACGCGCGCGCCCCAGGCCCGGCAAGCGGTGGCGATGATGCCGGCCGCCAGCCAGGTCAGCAGCTCCCAGCGGGCCACGTGGCCCCAGCTGAGGCCGACCATGGCGGGCATGAGCGCCGCCGAGACGAGGTAGGAGCCGCGCGCCGAGCGCATCAGGCTGCGGATGAGTTCCCCGCGAACCCACGACTCGGCCTCGTCGGCCGATGCCGGAGCAGGTGTCACGCTTGCGATCGACGCAGTCGCCATAGGCACACGACCTCGGTTGGTTCGGGTGGGAGGAAAGGAAGGCGCGCTTGCCGCAGACGCCGGAAGCAGGCGATCTTAACGGGCAGTTCAGCATCGTTTTCCGTAGAAATGCCGCCACGCGCAGCGCCCCTTCCGAGCGCCGTGGCCAGCATTACCATGGGGCCCAAAGCCACACACCGAACGCCATGCTGAACAACCTCACCCCCTTCCTCATCCACTGGGCCATCACCGGCGTCTCGCTGTGGGTGGCCAGCCACCTTTTCAAGGGGCTCAAGTTCGACAGCGCCTCGGCGCTGGTGATCTCGGCGCTGCTGCTGGGCCTGGCCAACGCGATCGTCAAGCCGCTCCTGATCGTGCTCACGCTGCCGCTGACGCTGCTGACCTTCGGCCTGTTCCTGCTGGTCATCAACGCGCTGATGATCATGCTGGTGGCCGCGCTCGTGAAGGGTTTCAAGGTGTCGGGATTCTGGACCGCCCTGTTCGCGAGCATCTTCATCTCGCTGCTGAGCATCCTCATCGGCTCGTTCGTGACCAGCAGCGATCCGGCGGAACAGATCCAGATGCCGCAAAGCGGCAACTGGCTCTGAGCGGCCCCCTCAGGACGCGCGGCGCCCAGCGCTGCGCGCCCGCCATGCAGCCCATCATCGGCTGCGACAGCGTGCACACGCCGGTCGGTAGGCTGGCTTCATCGACGAAGAAGCGCGGCGCGTGGCTGGGTTTGGCCCTGCTCGCATCGCGCCCGGGTGGCGTGGCGCCGGGCACGCGCTGCAGCCCCGGGACCAGGTGCGGGCCTTGGTGCTACGGGTCGATTTCCTGGTCGCGCAGGCGAAAAAGAACCGGAACGGCCACAGGCATCGCCCTGCTTTACACCTGCTTAACCGTGGGACAGCACACTCGAGCCCACCCGCCAGCCCTTCCCGGGCATGGCACGGTTTCCGCTCTGTAAAGTTCGCAGCCCCCCGCGCCGCGGCATTGAACTCGACGGCGCGCGCCCGCTCCATCTTTGGCTTTCGTTACTTCTGCTCGCCCATGCCTGCCCACCTTGCCTTCCGTTCCGCCCCGCTCCTCACGGCCCTGTGCATCGCCGCCGCCCTCGTGGGGTGCTCGCGCACCAACGTGGAGTCTCCCGGCACGGCAAAGGCGGCCAGCGCCCCGGAAAAAGAAGTCGGCATCGTCACGCTGAAGCCCGAAGTGCTGGCCCTGAGCACCGAACTGCCCGGTCGCACCGCCGCCCCGGTGATCGCCGAGATCCGCCCGCAGGTCGGCGGCATCCTCAAGGAGCGGCTCTTCACCGAAGGCTCGCAGGTCAAGGCCGGCCAGGTGCTCTACCAGCTCGACCCGGCCTCGCTGCAGGCGGCGCATGCCAGCGCCCAGGCCAGCGTGCGCAAGGCCGAGTCCGCCCTGGCGACGGCCCGCACGGTGGCCAGGCGCAATGCCGAGCTGGTGAAGATCGACGCCATCAGCCGCCAGGTGTTCGACGAAACCCAGGCCGCCGAACAGCAGGCCGAGGCCGACCTCGGCGTGGCGCGCGCCGCCGAGCAGACCGCGCGCATCCAGCTGGGCTACACGCGCATCACCTCGCCGATCACCGGCTGGGCCGAGCTGTCCACGGTCACGCCGGGCGCGCTGGTCACCGCCAACCAGGCGGCCGCCATGACCACCGTGCAGCAGCTCGACCCGATCCATGTGCACGTCACGCAGTCGAGCAGCGAGCTGCTGCGCCTGAAGCGCGAGTTGGCCAGCGGGCGCCTGCAGCGCGCCAGCGAGGCCGAGGCGCGCATCCAGCTGCTGCTCGAAGACGGCAGCCCCTACCCGCACGCGGGCCGCCTCACCTTCAGTGGCGTGACGGTCGATGCCGGCACCGGCAGCGTCACGCTGCGCGCCGTGGTGCCCAACCCCGACAAGCTGCTGATGCCCGGCATGTACGTGCGCGCCGTGCTGCAGGAGGGCGTGAACGACGCCGCGCTGCTGGTGCCGCAGCAGGCCGTCACGCGCGCGCCCGACGGCAGCGCCTCCACGCTGGTGATCGATACCGACAACAAGGTTCAGAAGCGGCCCATCCGCATCGGCCGCGCCATCGGCACGCGCTGGCAGGTGATCGACGGCCTGGCCGCAGGCGACCGCGTGCTCATGGAAGGCTCGCAGCGCGTGAAGGTCGGCGACAAGGTGCGCACGGTCGACCTGGGCGCCAAGCCGGCCGGCACCTCGGTCGCGAGCGCCACGCCGGCCGCCCCGACCACCGTCGCACGCTGAGGCCACGCCATGGCCCAGTTCTTCATCGACCGCCCCATCTTCGCGTGGGTGCTTTCCATCGTCGTCATGCTCGCCGGCCTGATGGCCATCCGCACGCTGCCGCTGGAGCAGTACCCCGACATCGCACCGCCGCGCGTGTCCATCGGCGCCACCTACACCGGCGCCTCGGCCAAGACGGTCGAAGACTCCGTCACCCAGGTCATCGAACAGCAGATGAAGGGGCTGGACAACCTGCTGTACATGCAGTCGACCAGCAATTCGTCGGGGCAGGCGCGGCTGTCGCTCACCTTCGACGCGGGCACCAACATCGACGTGGCCCAGATGCAGGTGCAGAACAAGCTGCAGCAGGCCATGTCGCGCCTGCCGCAGCAGGTGCAAAGCCGCGGCGTCACCGTCACCAAGGGCGGCAATGACTTCCTCATGATCGTCTCGATGTTCTCCGGCGACGGCAGCGCCTCGGCGGTGGACGTGGGCGACTACATCAGCAGCAACCTGGTCGACGTCATCAGCCGCATCGACGGCGTGGGCGAAGTACAGACGCTGGGCACCGGTTACGCCATGCGCCTGTGGCTCGACCCCGACAAGCTGCGCAAGTACGCGCTCATGCCCTCCGACGTGGGCAGTGCCATCACCGCGCAGAACGCGCAGGTCTCGGCAGGCCAGCTCGGCGCGCTGCCGGCCGGCGCGCAACAGCAGCTCAATGCCACCATCACCGCGCGCAGCAAGCTGAAGACCGTCGAAGAGTTCGAGAACGTGGTGTTGCGCGCCACGCCCGACGGCGCCGTGGTGCGCCTGAAAGACGTGGCCCGCGTCGAGCTGGGCGCCGAGAACCTCACGGTGCGCTCGGTGCTCGGCGGACGTCCGGGCGCCGGCATGGGCATCGTACTGGCCGACGGCGCCAACGCAGTGCAGGTGGCCGAGGCGGTGAAGGCCAAGGTGGCCGAGCTGCAGCCGCTTTTTCCGAACCAGATGCAGACCTTCGTGAGCTACGACACCACGCCCTTCGTGAGCGCGTCGATCGACGAGGTGGTGAAGGCGCTGGCCGAAGCGATGCTGCTGGTCGTGCTGGTGATGTACATCTTTCTGCAGAACTTCCGCGCCACGCTGATCCCGGCCATTGCGGTGCCGGTGGTGCTGCTGGGCACCTTCGGCGTGCTGTCGATGGCTGGCTATTCGATCAACACGCTCACCATGTTCGGCATGGTGCTGGCCATCGGCCTTCTGGTGGACGACGCCATCGTGGTGGTGGAAAACGTCGAGCGCGTGATGCACGAGGAAGGGCTTTCGCCCAAGGAGGCCACGCGCAAGTCGATGGCCGAGATCACGCCTGCGCTGATCGGCATCGCGCTGGTGCTGTCGGCGGTGTTCATCCCCATGGCATTCTTCGGCGGCTCGACCGGCGTGATCTACCGCCAGTTCTCGATCACGATCGTCTCGGCCATGGCGCTGTCGGTGTTCGTGGCGCTCACGCTGACGCCGGCGCTGTGCGCCACGCTGCTCAAGCCTGTGGCCAAGGGGGGGCACGCGGCGCCGCGCAAGGGCGTGCTGGGTGCGGTCGACCGCTTCTTCGCGGCCTTCAACCGCACCTTCGACAAGGGCGCCGACCGCTACCAGGGCGTGGTCGGCGGCATCATGCGGCGCGGCAAGCGCAGCCTCGTGGTGTATGTGCTGATCGCGGCCGTGATGGCGCTGCTGTTCATGCGCCTGCCCACGTCCTTCCTGCCCGATGAAGACCAGGCCTTCCTGCAGGTGCAGGTGACGCTGCCGCCGGGCGCGTCCGATGCGCGCCTGCAGCCGGTGGTCACACAGATGCAGGACTACTTCACCAGGCAGCCCGAGGTGGTGAGCGTGAACGTGATCACCGGGCAGAACGGCGACCAGAGTTCGGCGCGCGCCTTCGTGAAGCTCAAAGACTGGAGCGAGCGCGAAGGTGCCGGCCAGTCGGCCGCCGAACTCGCGCGGCGTGCCAACAAGGAGCTGTCGACCCTGCGCGACGCGCGCATCTTCGTGCTGTTGCCGCCGGCGGTGCGCGGCCTGGGCGCCAACGCGGGCTTCAACTTCCACCTGAAGGACATCAACGGGCTGGGCCACGACGCACTCGTGAAGGCGCGCGATCAGCTCCTCGACCTGCTCTCCAAGCGGCCCGAAGTGGCGAACGTGCGCAGCAACAACCTGGACGACACGCCGCAGTTCGCGGTGGACATCGACGACGCGCGCGCCGGTGCATCGAGCCTGGCCACGGGCGACATCGACAGCACCTTGTCCAGCGCCATGGGCGGGACCTACATCAACGACTTCCTGGACAACGGCCGCGTCAAGCGCGTGTACATGCAGGGCGACACGGCCTTTCGCATGCTGCCCACCGACATCGACCGCTGGAGCGTGCGCAACAGCCTGGGCCAGATGGTGCCGTTCCCGGCTTTCTCCAGCTCGCGCTGGACCTACGGCTCGCCGCAACTGCAGCGCTACAACGGCAGCCCCAGCTACGAGTTCGTCGGCGATGCCGCTCCCGGCGTGAGCTCGGGCGTCGCCATGGCCGCCGTCGATGAAGTGATGAAGCAGATGCCCGCCGGCCTCGGCTACGAATGGACCGGTGCCTCGTTCCAGGAGCGACTGTCGGGCGCGCAGGCGCCGCTGCTCTACGCCATCTCGATCCTGTTCGTGTTCCTGTGCCTCGCGGCCCTGTACGAGAGCTGGTCGGTGCCGTTCTCGGTGATCCTGGTGGTGCCGCTGGGCATCGTCGGCGCGCTGCTGTTCACCAGCCTGCGCGGGCTGAGCAACGACGTGTACTTTCAGGTCGGCCTGCTGACCACGGTGGGCCTGTCGTCGAAGAACGCGATCCTGATCGTCGAGTTCGCCAAGCAGCTGCAGGAGCAGGGCAAGGGCGTGATCGAGGCCACGCTGGAAGCCGTGCGACTGCGGCTGCGCCCCATCCTCATGACCTCGCTGGCCTTCGGCTTCGGCGTGCTGCCGCTGGCCATCGGCACCGGCGCAGGCGCAGGCGGACGCCATTCGATCGGCACGGCGGTGCTCGGCGGCATGGTGGTCGGCACGGCGCTGGGCATCTTCTTCGTGCCGTTGTTCTTCGCGCTGATTCGCGGCTGGCTGGAAGGCCGGCGCACGCCGGCCGGCCCGGATGCATTGCCCACGGCACCGGTCGCAGAGCAGGGAGCGCACTGATGAATCGCACCACCCTGCCCCGCCTTCCCCTGCGCGCACTGGCCTGCGCCGCCATGGCCTGCGTCGTGCTCGCAGGCTGCGTCAACCTCGCGCCCGCGTACGAAATGCCGGCCTCGCCGGTCCCTGCGGCCCTGCCCTCGGCCGGCGTCACCGCAGCGACGCCACTCGATATCGGCTGGCGCGACTTCTTCGTCGACAAGCAGCTGCAGGGCGTGATCGAACTCGCGCTCGCCAACAACCGCGACCTGCGCGTGGCGGCGCTCAACATCGAGCGTGCGCGCGCCCAGTACGGCATCGCGCGGGCTGACCTGTTCCCCACCGTCAACGCAGGCGCGGGCGGCACGCGCTCGCGCACGCCGGGCAACCTGTCGACCAGCGGCGAATCGCGCATCGCCTCGCAGTACAGCGCCAACCTCGGCATGACGGCTTATGAGCTCGACCTGTTCGGGCGCGTGCGCAACCTCGGCGAATCGGCGCTGCAGAGCTACTTCCAGACCGAGGAAACCCAGCGCAGCACGCAGATCAGCCTCGTGGCCTCGGTCGCCACGGCGTGGCTGCAGCTGGCCGCCGACGAGCAGCGCCTGCAACTCGCGCGCAGCACGCTCGAGAGCCAGCGCAAATCGTTCGAGCTGGTGCAGCGCAGCCATGCGCTCGGTGCGCAGTCGGGCCTGGCGCTGGCGCAGTCGCAGAGCACCGTCGATGCTGCGCGCGCCGACGCGGCGGCCTTCGACAGTCAAGTGGAGCAGGACCGCAACGCACTGGCGCTGCTGGTCGGTGCCACGCCGCCGCCCGAGCTGCTGCCGACCGCCGCGACGACCGCCCAGGTGGCACAACTGCTCGTGCCGCCGGCCGGCCTGTCGTCGAGCGTGCTGCAGCAGCGCCCCGACGTGCGCGCCGCCGAACACGCGCTGCGTGCGAGCAACGCCGACATCGGCGCGGCGCGCGCGGCCTTCTTCCCGCGCATCGCACTCACGGCCTCGGCCGGTACCGCGAGCAGCACGCTCTCGGGCCTGTTCACCAGCGGCAGCAAGGCCTGGAGCTTCGCGCCGTCGATCAGCGTGCCGATCTTCGACGGCGGCGCCAACCGCGCCAACCTGCAGGTCGCGCAGGCGCAGCAGAAGATCCAGATCGCCACCTACGAAAAGACCGTGCAGACTGCCTTCCGCGAAGTGGCCGATGCACTGGCCGAACGCCGCACGCTGGCCGAGCGCCTCGACGCACAGCGCTCACTGCGCAGCGCCACCGCGCGCAGCTTCGATCTTTCGCAGGCGCTCTTCAAGAGTGGCGCCGCCAACTACCTCGACGTGCTGGACGCGCAGCGCAGCGACTATGCGGCGCAGCAGACGCTCATCGGTTTGCAGCTCACGGAGCAGACGAACCGGCTGGCGATCTACAAGGCGCTGGGGGGCGGGTGGAGCGAGGCATCCGGGGCAGCACCACAGTCGCCGCAAGGCGACTGACGCGCCACCGCCCTACGCACCGGCCACCGCATAGGGCGTGAACCTGCTTTCGTTCTCGTTCACATCCAGCGGCCGCCCGATGAACGGGAACGCGCGCTGCGGGCAGGCCACGCGCTCGCACACCTTGCAGCCCATGCCGATGGGCGTGGGCACGTCGGGGTCCTTCAGGTCCAGGCCCTTGGCGTAGACCAGGCGCGGGGCGTGGCGGATATCGCAGCCCAGGCCGATCGAGAAGGTCTTGCTCGGTGAACCGAAGCCGCGCTGGCCGTGCGACACGGTGCGCGCGATCCACAGGTAGGCGCGGCCATCAGGCATGCGCGCGAGTTGCGGCAGCACGCGCCCGGGCTGCGCGAAGGCCTCGTACACGTTCCACAGCGGGCACGTGCCACCGGTCTTGGAGAAGTGGAAGTGCGTGGCCGACTGCCGCTTGGAGATGTTGCCGGCCCGGTCCACGCGGATGAAGAAGAAGGGCACGCCCGACGCGCCCGGGCGCTGCATGCTGCTCAGGCGGTGGCACACGGTCTCGAAGCCGACACCGAATTGGCGTGCGAGCAGGTCGATGTCGTAGCGCAGCGCTTCGGCCGCCTGCAGAAACGGGCCATAAGGCAGCAGCACGGCGGCCGCAAAGTAGTTGGCCAGCCCGATGCGCGCGAGCGCGTGGGCCGGCGCGTCGCCGAAATCGGCCTGCACGACCAGCGATTCGATGAGCGCGGCCTGCTCCAGCAGCGCCAGCTGCGTGGCCAGCTGGAAGGCCTGCTGGCCCGGCTCCAGACCGACCGACAGGCGCAGCACGCGGCGGGCCGGGTCGTAGCGGCGCTGGCTGTCGAGCGCGCCCTCCCCTTCGTCGCCCGGCACCACGCGCACGCCGTGGGACGAAAGAAGCCGCTGCTGGAGCCATTCGGCGAGCGGTCCGCCGTGCGCACGGGCCTCGGCGGCGAGCGATTCGGCGGCGGTGTCGAGCGGATCGAAATGGTTCTGGTGGGCAAAGAAGAAATCGCGCACCACCTCGAAGGGCATCGGCCGGCTGCGCGAGATGTCACCGCGCCCATCGCCGAGTTCGGCGGCCATGAACTCCAGCCGCTCCTGCGCCTCCTGGTGGCGGCGGTGCAAGGCCAGCAGCGCGCGCGCCACGGCCGGCATCTGCGACGCCACCTCGCGCAGCTCGGGCAGCGCGACGGCCTCGCCGCCGGGGTTGTCCGCCAGCGCCTCGCGCATGCTGGCCACGAGCCGCGCTTCTTCGTCGTCGGAGAACTGCTGCACATCGACGCCGAGCGTCTTGCTGATGCGCAACAGCACCGCCACGGTGAGCGGGCGCTGGTTCTGCTCGATCTGGTTCAGGTAGCTCGGCGACAGGCCCAGCATCTGGGCCAGCGCTACCTGCGTGAGGCCGCGTTCGGCGCGCAGCGTGCGCAGGCGCACGCCCATGAAGGTCTTGCTCATCGGGTCACCTCGTGGGTCTTTGTGAAATTCGCAATATTTGCAAAATCAGCCATCTTCGTTCGCAATGATTCGCCAATTCAGGCCTTCATTATGGGCATTCGATTGCGTAAATTGCGAAGCATGACCCACCGATCCGCCGCCATCGAGCTGACCGACATCGTGTTCCCCGCGCATGCCAACCACTACGGCACGCTGTTCGGCGGCAACGCCCTGCTGCTGATGTCGAAGGCCGCGTTCCTCGCCGCGCGCGCGTTCGCGAAGTCCGACGTCGTCATGGCCCGCCTGGGCGACGCGCAGTTTCTGGCGCCGGTGCCCGTCGGCCATGTGCTGCGCCTTCGGGCCTGGGTGACGCGCGCCGGGCGCAGCTCGCTCACGGTCTGCGTCACCGGCGCAGCCGAGGCGCCCGACGGCGAGCCTCGCCCTTCACTGAAGGGCCTGTTCGAGATGGTGGCCGTCGATGGCAGCGGCCGTCCGGCACGCCTGCGCAACGCCTGCCTGCACCCCGTGCCCACAGACAAGGAACCCGCATGAACGACATCGCCACCCCCACCGGCTTCAAGCCGAAGAAATCCGTCGCCCTGTCGGGTGTCACCGCGGGCAACACGGCGCTGTGCACCGTCGGCCGCACCGGCAACGACCTGCACTACCGCGGCTACGACATCCTGGACATCGCCGAGGTCTGCGAGTTCGAGGAAATCGCGCACCTGCTGGTGCACGGCAAGCTGCCCACGTCCGCCGAGCTGCGCGCCTACAAGGCCAGGTTCAAGGCCATGCGCGGCCTGCCCGCGAGCCTGAAGGAGGCGCTGGAGCAACTGCCCGCCAGCGCGCACCCGATGGACGTGATGCGCACCGGTGTCTCGTCACTGGGCTGCCTGCTGCCCGAGAAGGAAGACCACAACCTGCCTGGTGCGCGCGACATCGCCGATCGCCTGATGGCCTCGCTCGGATCGATGCTGCTGTACTGGTACCACTGGTCCACGCAAGGCCGGCGCATCGAGGTCGAGACCGACGACGACTCGATCGGCGCGCACTTCCTGCACCTGCTGCACGGGCGCAAGCCCAGTGCGCAGTGGGAGCGCGCCATGCACACCTCGCTCAATCTCTACGCCGAGCACGAGTTCAACGCCTCGACCTTCACGGCGCGCGTGGTCGCGGGCACGGGCTCGGACGTGTACTCGGCCATCACCGGCGCCATCGGCGCGCTGCGCGGCCCCAAGCACGGCGGTGCGAACGAGGTGGCATTCGAGATCCAGAAACGCTACGACGCACCCGACGAGGCCGAGGCCGACATCCGCCGCCGCGTCGCCGCCAAGGAAGTGGTGATCGGCTTCGGCCACCCCGTCTACACCGTGAGCGACCCGCGCAACGTGGTCATCAAGGGCGTGGCGCGCACGCTGTCGCAGGAGGCCGGCTCGACCAAGATGTTCGACATTGCCGAGCGGCTCGAAGCCGTGATGTGGGACGTGAAGCAGATGTTCCCCAACCTCGACTGGTTCAGCGCCGTGAGCTACCACATGATGGGCGTGCCCACGGCCATGTTCACGCCGCTGTTCGTCATTGCGCGCACCTCCGGCTGGGCGGCGCACATCATCGAGCAGCGCCTCGACAACAAGATCATCCGGCCGAGCGCCAACTACACGGGCCCCGAAGACCTGAAGTTCGCGCCGATCCAGGATCGAAAGTAAAAATCCAGGAAGAAGAAAAAGCGCCCGTGCCTGCACGCGGGTGCCGAGCGACAAGCGCCCCATGAACACCGACTACCGCAAGAACCTTCCCGGCACCGCGCTGGATTATTTCGATGCGCGCGAAGCCGTCGAAGCCATCCAGGCCGGCGCCTGGGCCACGATGCCCTACACCGCGCGCGTGCATGCCGAGAACCTCGTGCGCCGCTGCGACCCGGCGATCCTCGTGCAAAGCCTCACGCAGCTCGCACTGCGCCGGCGCGCGCATGACTTTCCGTGGTTCCCCGCGCGCGTGGTCTGCCACGACATCCTCGGCCAGACCGCGCTGGTCGACTTGGCCGGCCTGCGCGATGCCATCGCCGAACAGGGCGGCGACCCCTCGCAGGTCAACCCCGTGGTGCCTGTGCAGCTCATCGTCGACCATTCGCTGGCGGTGGAGTGTGGCGGCTTCGACCCCGATGCCTTCGCGAAGAACCGTGCCATCGAGGACCGGCGCAACGAAGACCGCTTTCACTTCATCGAATGGACGAAGCGGGCCTTCCGCAACATGGAGGTGATCCCGCCGGGCAACGGGATCATGCATCAGATCAACCTGGAGCGGATGTCGCCTGTCGTGCATGCACAGGACGGCGTGGCCTACCCCGACACGCTGGTGGGCACCGACAGCCACACGCCGCACGTCGATGCGCTGGGCGTGGTCGCCGTCGGCGTGGGCGGGCTCGAGGCCGAGAACGTGATGCTCGGGCGCGCCTCGTGGATGCGCCTGCCCGACATCGTCGGCGTGCGGCTCGCGGGCCGGCCGAAACCAGGCATCACGGCCACCGACATCGTGCTGGCGCTCACCGAGTTCCTGCGCGCGGTGAAGGTTGTGGGCGCGTACCTCGAATTCCACGGCGAAGGCGCGGCCAGCCTCACGCTGGGCGACCGCGCGACCATCTCCAACATGG
Source organism: Variovorax sp. Root473 (assembly GCF_001426505.1). Classification (GTDB taxonomy): domain Bacteria; phylum Pseudomonadota; class Gammaproteobacteria; order Burkholderiales; family Burkholderiaceae_C; genus Variovorax. The sequence continues at coordinate 281,643 of NZ_LMEV01000017.1, read as the reverse complement.
CGCCGGAATACGGCGCCACCGCCGCGATGTTCGCCATCGACACGCAGACGCTCGACTACCTGCGCCTCACGGGCCGCGCCGACGAGCAGGTGCGCCTCGTCGAGATCTACGCAAAGCAGGCAGGCCTGTGGGCCGACACGCTGAGCGAGGTCGAATACGAGCGCGTGCTGCACTTCGATTTGTCGACGGTCGTGCGTAACATGGCCGGCCCCTCGAACCCGCATGCGCGCGTGGCCACCGCCGACCTCGCGGCGCGCGGCATCGCCGCCGCGTGGAACGACGTGCCCGGCCGCATGCCCGACGGCGCGGTGATCATCGCGGCCATTACCAGCTGCACCAACACCAGCAACCCGCGCAACGTGATCGCTGCAGGCCTGCTCGCGCGCAATGCCAACCGCGTGGGCCTGTCGCGCAAGCCGTGGGTCAAGACCTCGCTGGCGCCGGGCTCCAAGGCCGTGACGCTCTACCTGCAAGAGGCCGGCCTGATGCGCGAGCTAGAACAGCTCGGCTTCGGTGTGGTCGCCTATGCCTGCACCTCGTGCAACGGCATGTCGGGCGCGCTCGATCCGGCCATCCAGCAGGAGATCGTCGATCGCGACCTGTATGCCACGGCCGTGCTCTCGGGCAACCGCAACTTCGACGGGCGCATCCACCCGTATGCGAAGCAGGCCTTCCTGGCTTCACCGCCGCTGGTGGTGGCCTACGCCATCGCGGGCACGGTGCGCTTCGACATCGAGAAGGACGTGCTCACCGTGGTCGATGGCAAGGAGATCCGCCTGAAGGACCTCTGGCCCAGCGACGAAGAGATCGACGCCATCGTGAAGGCCAGCGTGAAGCCCGCGCACTTCCGGCAGGTGTACGAACCGATGTTCGCGATCCAGCCCGACACCGGCGAGAAGGTCGCGCCGCTGTATGAATGGCGCCCCACCTCCACCTACATCCGCCGCCCACCCTACTGGGAAGGCGCTCTGGCAGGCGAGCGCACGCTGAAGGGCATGCGCCCGCTGGCGATCCTGCCGGACAACATCACGACCGACCACCTGTCGCCGTCGAACGCGATCCTGCTCGACAGCGCCGCCGGCCAGTACCTGCACCGCATGGGCCTGCCCGAGGAAGACTTCAACTCGTACGCCACCCACCGCGGCGACCACCTCACAGCGCAGCGCGCCACCTTCGCCAACCCCACGCTGAAGAACGAGATGGTGCGCAAGGCCGACGGCACGGTGCGCGCCGGATCGCTCGCGCGTGTGGAGCCCGAGGGCGAGGTGATGCGCATGTGGGAAGCCATCGAGACCTACATGCGTCGCAAGCAGCCGCTGATCATCGTGGCCGGCGCCGACTACGGCCAGGGCTCGTCGCGCGACTGGGCCGCCAAGGGCGTGCGGCTGGCCGGCGTGGAAGCGATCGCGGCCGAAGGCTTCGAGCGCATCCACCGCACCAACCTGATCGGCATGGGCGTGCTGCCGCTCGAATTCAAGCCCGGCACGAACCGCCTCACGCTGGGCCTGGACGGCACCGAGACCTACGATGTGACCGGCGCGCGCACCCCGCGCGCCGACCTCACGCTGGTCGTGCGCCGCCGCAACGGCGAACGGCTCGACGTGCCCATGACCTGCCGCCTCGACACCGCCGAGGAGGTCTCCATCTACGAAGCCGGCGGGGTGCTGCAGCGGTTTGCGCAGGACTTCCTCGCCGCCACGAAAGCCGACTGACGATGCCGCACCTTCCGCAGATCAAGATCCCCGCCACCTGCATGCGCGGCGGCACCAGCAAGGGCGTGTTCTTCCGCCTGCAGGACCTGCCCGAGGCCGCGCAGATGCCGGGCAAGGCGCGCGATGCGCTGCTGCTGCGCATGATCGGCAGCCCCGACCCCTATGGCAAGCAGATCGACGGCATGGGCGCCGCCACGTCGAGCACCAGCAAGGCCGTGATCGTGTCGAAGAGCGAACGGCCCGGCCACGACGTGGACTACCTGTTCGGCCAGGTGTCGATCGACCAGCCCTTCGTGGACTGGAGCGGCAACTGCGGCAACCTCTCGGCCGCTGTCGGCCCGTTCGCGATCAGCAACGGCTTCGTCGATGCCGACCGTGTGCCGCGCGACGGCGTGGCCGTCGTGCGCATCTGGCAGGCCAACATCGGCAAGACCATCGTCGCGCACGTGCCGATGACCGGTGGCGCGGTGCAGGAGACCGGCGACTTCGAACTCGACGGCGTGACCTTTCCCGCGGCCGAGGTGCAGCTCGAATTCATGGACCCCGCCGCCGAGGAAGAAGACGGCGCGGGCGGCGCGATGTTCCAGACCGGCAACCTCATCGACGACCTGGAGGTGCCTGGCCTCGGCACGCTGCAGGCCACGATGATCAACGCCGGCATCCCCACCGTCTTCGTGAACGCCGAGGCGCTCGGCTACACGGGCACCGAGCTGCAGGACGCGGTCAACGGCGATGCCGCCGCGCTCGCTCGCTTCGAGGCCATCCGCGCGCACGGCGCGCTGCGCATGGGCCTCATCCGCACGCTCGACGAAGCGGCCAGCCGCCAGCACACGCCCAAGGTCGCCTTCGTGGCGAAGCCCGCGGGCTACACCGCATCGAGCGGAAAGGCCGTGGCGGCCGGCGACATCGACCTGCTTGTGCGCGCACTGTCGATGGGCAAGCTGCACCACGCCATGATGGGCACGGCGGCCGTGGCCATTGGCACGGCCGCCGCCATTCCCGGCACGCTCGTGAACCTCGCGGCCGGCGGCGGCGCGCGCGAGGCCGTGCGCTTCGGCCACCCCTCGGGCACCTTGCGTGTGGGCGCGCAGGCTCAGCAGGCCGAGGGCGAATGGCAGGTGACCAAAGCTGTCATGAGCCGCAGCGCGCGCGTCCTCATGGAAGGCTGGGTCCGTGTGCCCGGCGACACCCTTTGAGCTTTCAGATTCATTCACAGGAAATTCCGATGTCCACCCGCAAGACCCTCCGTTCCCTGGCCGAAGCCCGCCGCGGCGTGCTGGTGCCGGGCGCCTTCAACGCGCTGTCGGCGAGCGTCATCGAAGACCTGGGCTTCGAGGCCATCTACATCACCGGCGCGGGCGTCACCAACATGTGGTTCGGCCTGCCCGACCAGGGCTTCATGGGCCTGCACGAGATCGCCGACCACACGGCGCGCATCCGCGACGCGGTGAACCTGCCGCTGATCGTCGATGCCGACACCGGCTTCGGCAACGCGCTGAACGTGCGCCACACGGTGCGCGTGCTGGAGCGCGCGGGCGCCGACTGCATCCAGTTCGAGGACCAGGTCGCGCCCAAGCGCTGCGGCCATTTCTCGGGCAAGGAGGTGATCTCCACCGAGGAAGCCGTCAACAAGATCAAGGCCGCCGTCGATGCCCGCACCGACCCCGACCTGCTCATCATGGCCCGCACCGACGCGGCGGCCACGCTGGGCTTCGAGGCCGCGATCGAGCGCGCGCAGAAGTTCAGCGAGGCCGGTGCCGACATCCTGTTCGTCGAAGCCGTCACCACGGCCGACGAAATCCGCGCGCTGCCGCAGCGGCTGGCAAAGCCTCAGCTCATGAACATGGTGATCGGCGGCAAGACGCCGATCTTCGGCGCCGAGGAACTCGGCGGCCTGGGCTACGGCATCGTGCTGTACGCCAACGCCGCCTTGCAGGGCGCGCTGGCGGGCATGCAGAAGGCGCTCACGGTGCTGCGCGACACGCGGCGCATGGACGAAGACCCATCGCTGGTCGCGCCCTTCGCCGAGCGGCAGCGGCTGGTGCGCAAGCCCGAGCTCGATGCGCTCGACGCGCGCTACGCCAATTGACTTTTTCTACAACGCGTCTTTCAGCTTCGCACGCAGCCGGCTCACTGCCTGCCCGTGCAGCTGGCAGACGCGCGACTGGCTCACTTCGAGCACCGCGCCGATCTCGCGCAGGTTCAGCTCTTCCTCGTAGTAAAGCTTGAGCAGCAACTGGTCGCGCTCGGGCAGCGCGCCGATGGCGTCCACCAGCTGGTGGCGAAAGCCGCTCTCCAGCAGGCGCGCCAGCGGGTCGTCGAGTTCGCCGCGCCCCTTGCGCGCCTCCTGCGCATGCAGGTCGAGAAAGGGGTTGTCGGGGTCGCCCTTGGCGAAGTCTTCCACGTACAGCAGCTGGCAGCCCTGGATGTCCTGCAGCATCGACTGGTAGGTTTCCAGGTCGACCTTCAGCTCCTTCGCGATCTCGCCTTCGGTAGGCGCGCGGCCCAGCCGGTGGCCCAGCGCCTGGATCGCTTTCTCGATGCCGCGCGCCGACTGGCGCAGCCCGCGCGAACCCCAGTCACTGGCGCGCAGCTCGTCGAGCATGGCGCCGCGGATGCGCTGGCTGACGAAGGTCTCGAACTGCGCGCCGCGGTGGTCCTGGTAGCGGCTCGACGCATCGAGCAGGCCGAGCATGCCGGCCTGGATCAGGTCGTCCAGCTCCACGCTGGCCGGCAGCCGCGCCATCATCTGCAGCGCGATGCGGCGCACCAGCGGCTGGTGCTGTTCCAGCAGATGCGATTTCTCGATGGTGCCCTGTGCGGTGTACACGGCCGTGCGTTCCGTGGTCGTCTCTCAGGCCGCGAGCGCCTGTGGAAACACAGCGGGCCGCGCCGGCGTGCGCCAGGTCCCGCGGCCCATCTCGTCGGCGATGGCGCGGAAATCGACCGCCGCCGCGCTGGCCGGAAAGGCCTCGACCACGGTCTGGCGCAGCCGCGCCGCATCCGCGAGCCGAGGGTCGGTGCGCACCCAGCCCACGGGCAACAGCGACAGCGCGAGGTAGCGGCTGGCGGCCTGCGCGAGGTTGTGCATGACCTGCTGCGCGGTGCCCGCATCGGCCACGCCGTTGAGCAGGAAGCGCAGCTGCTTCAGCGCATGCGCACGGTGCAGGCGCTTGATGCCCGCGTAGGCCGAGGTGATGGCCGCCGGGTGCGGCTGCAGCACCAGCAGCAGTTCGTCGGCGCTTTCCGCCAACGACGACAGGCGGCCTTCGTCGTCGAAAGCCGCATCGACGAGCACGATGCCGCGCGGCCACAGCGTGCGCGGGTCGATGCTCGCGCCGGGCGATGCGGGCAGCACCTGCACGCCGCACACGGCGCTCGCAGCGACCTGGTCGATGCGCAACCGCCGCCCCGCCACATCGGCCAGCGTGCCGCGTGGGCCGAGCGCCCACACATCGCACACCGAGCGCACGGTCGGGTGATGTTCATCGAGCAACAGCACGTCCTTGCCCTGCTGCGCCAGGGCTGCGCCCAGACTCATCGCGGCCGTGGTCGCACCCGCGCCGGGGCCCATGCCCACCACGGCGACGACGCGCACCGGCGCCTGCCCGAGCAGCCGCCGCAGCCCGTCGGCCTGGTCCGTGACCCGTGCACTCATGCGACTCAGCCCCGCTCCAGCGCGCACGGTGCCTGCGCGGGCACGGCCGACTCGGTGCCCAGCGCATCGAGCAGCAGGAAGAGCTTGCCCACGCCCGCATACAGCGCGCCGCCGGTCATCGCACGGCCGGCGCGCGGGGTGCGGCCCGTGAGCCGGCCCAGCAGCTGGCGCGTGCGGTCGGCCCACTCGCCCTCGGCCTGCAGCAGGCGCCACACGGTGGTCGTGACCTGACCGGCGACGAGCAGGCGTTTCATCATGTCCGGATCGCCGGGCTCGCCCATGCCGCCCACGAGCTGCACGCCGTCGCGCAGCAGGCGGAAGCACGGCTCGGCGTCGGCGGCCCAGCCCTGCCATTGCGCGAGCTGCGGTGCGCTCACTTCATCGCCCAGGTTGGTGAGCACGCAGGTGTGCGACAGCAGTTTGCGGCTGCGCGCGTCGACCACGCGCACGGCCACCCAGCGCAGCGTGGGCAGGGTGTCGCGGTCCATGGCGGTACGTGGCAGCACCTCGATCTGCGCTTCGCATTGCAGCGCGGCTTTGCCACGATAGCGCACGGGCCGCTCGGTCGTGTCGTCGAACGCGAAAGCCAGGCGCGCGAGCGTGGTCGCGGCGCCGGTGCGCACGTCGGTCACGGCCGTGCTGCCGGGCGCGCGCGCCAGCCACTGCGTGCCTCCGGCCTGCCACGCCAGCATCTGTTCGACAGCAGGCGGCTTGCCCAGCACGTGCACGAGGCGCTTGCCGAAATCCTGTTGCTGCAGCCACTGCGCCTGACGCTGGCCCGGTGCGGCCGCCTGGCGCGCCGCAGCGGTCGAAAGCCACTGGTTCGGTGCCGCCAGCGGCAGGCCGTTGCGGTCCGACAGCAGCAGGCTGCCGTGGCACACGTAGGCGTCACCGCTGTCTGTCGCGCGCAGGCCCACCTGCCCGGCCAGCGCGAGCACATGGGTGCCGCATCCCGCAGCCACCTCGCCACGCGCAAGCGCCGACAGCTCGTGCAGCACGGCCTTGGCATCGATGGCCTCGTCACCGGCCTGACGCCACAGCGTGCGCGCACCGTCGAAACCGATGTGCGCACCCGCCAGTGCGCCGGCCGTCGTCGCCAGCTCCTGCGCGTCGTGCGCCATCGCACGGATCAGGCTCTGGTAGCGCAGCCGCAGGCGATCGGTCTCGCCCTGCGCCTGCGGCGAAGGCGCGGCCTCGTCGGGCAGGTCGGCTTCGGCCGGCACGAAGAGCGGGCTGTGCTGGCGCGGCTGGAACACGCTGTCGATCAGCTGCGCGCGGTCGGCGCGCACCAGGTTCTCGGGCACCTTCTGGCCGCCCGAGATGTAGTGCACCGGCAGGCGGTGGCGGATCACGGTGTCGATCAGCGCGCCCGGGTGCGTGGCCTCGTCAACCTTGGTGAAGATGCAGCCCGCCAGCGCACGGCCCTGGCGGTAGGCGTGCACCACCTCGTTGAGCGTGTCGCCGTGGCTGGTGGCGTTGAGCAGCAGCAGCCGCTTCACCGGCCGCTGGCTGCTGCCGAGCATGGCGATCTGCTCGGGCACGGCGCGGTCGCGCTGGCTCATGCCGACGGTGTCGATGAGCACCATGTGGCGATCGCGCAGGTCGTGCAACACCAGCTGCAGGTCGGCCGCGTCCTTCACGGCATGCACCGGCACATTGAGGATCTGGCCGTAGATGCGCAGCTGCTCGTAGGCGCCGATGCGGTAGCTGTCGGTGGTGACAAGCGCGAGCTTGTCGGCGCCGAAGCGCATCACGCAGCGTGCGGCCAGCTTGGCGGTGGTGGTGGTCTTGCCCACGCCGGTCGGGCCCATCAAGGCATAGACGCCGCCCTGCGCGAACAGCGCGTCTTCATCCTCATGCACCGGCACCGCGCGCACGAGTTCGGAACGCACGAAAGCCATGCCATCGGCGTAGCTCTGGCCCGTGGGCAGCTTCTCGAGCATGGCCTTCGACAGGCGCGCGCTGAAGCCGGCGCCGAGCAGCGTGCGCAGCAGGCGACCGCGCACCGGGTCGCGGCGCTGGCTGTCGCTCCAGACCACGCTGGCGAGCTGTTCCTCGATCATGCCGCGCATCGAATGGAGTTCGCTGAGCACGGTGGGGTCGGCGGGTGCGGGAGCGGTCGCGATCGGCACTGCAGGCACCGCGGCCTGCACTGTTTGCTGCACATCGCCCTCGGCCATGGCGACGATCTCGACGCCTTGCGCGGTGGCGCGGTGGGTGAGCACGATGGCCTCGGCGCCGAGCGCTTCGCGCACCAGGCGCAGGGCCTCGCGGCCGGTGGCCGCGACGAACTTGCGCGCGGTGGTGCGCACATCGCGCACGTCTGTCTGGGAATTCAAACGGCTCGTCCTCCAATGGCGGCGGTGATCTTGATGGTCCGGGCGTCAGGAATCTCGGCATGCGAGAGCACCTTGAGCTGCGGCAGGCTGCGCCGCAAAAAGCGCGACAGCAGCACGCGCAGCGCGTGCTGCACGACCAGCACCGGCGCCAGCCCCATCTGCTCCTGCCGCACGATGGCGGCCTGCGCCTGCTTGAGCAGGTTGTCGGCGATGCCCGGCTCGATGCCGCTGCTGCTGTTCAGGGCCTGCTGCAGCACGCTGTCGAGCGAGCCGTCCAGGCCGATCACCTGCATCTCCTCGTCGCCCGGGAACAGCTGCTGCGTGATGGCGCGGCCCAGCGCCAGGCGCGTGAGCGTGGTGAGCTCAGTCGGGTCTTTCACCGTGGGCGCGTGCTCGGCCATCACGTCGAGGATGGTGCGCATGTCGCGGATCGGCACTTCTTCGTCGAGCAGGTTCTGCAGCACCTTGTGCAGCGTGCTCAGCGACAGCACCTTGGGCACCAGGTCTTCGGTGAGCTTGGGCGCGGTCTTGGCGATCTGGTCGAGCAGCTGCTGCACCTCCTGGCGGCCCAGCAGCTCGGCCGCGTGGGTGTGGATCAGGTGGTTCAGGTGCGTGGCCATCACGGTGCAGGCATCGACCACGGTGTAGCCGTACACCTGCGCCTGCTGGCGCAGGCTGGCGTCGATCCAGGTGGCCTCCAGGCCGAAGGCCGGGTCGCGCGTAGGCGTGCCAGCGAGCGTGCCCGTCACCTGCCCGGGGTTGATCGCCATCCACTGGTTGGGGAAAGCTTCGCCGCGGCCGATCTCCACGTCCTTCAGGCTGATGACGTAGGCGTTGGGCTTGATCTCCAGGTTGTCGCGGATGTGGACCACCGGCACCAGGAAGCCCAGCTCCTGCGCGATCTTCTTGCGGATGCTCTTGATGCGGCCCAGCAGCTCGCCCTGCTGCGACTGGTCCACCAGCGGAATCAGCCGGTAGCCGACCTGCATGCCCAGCGGGTCGACCATCGCCACGTCGTCCCAGGTGGCTTCGGCCTGCTCGGCCGCGGCCGGAACGCCCGCCGTGCCCTGCGCGGCGGCAGCAGCTGCAGCCTGCTTGGCGGCCTCCTGCGGCTTGCGCTGCACCAGCCGCTTGCCGAGCCACACGAGACCGCCCGCGATCAGCAGGAAGGCCAGGTTCGGCATGCCCGGGATCATGCCCAGCAGGCCGACGATGCCGGCCGTGAGGAACAGCACCTGCGGGTTGGAAAAGAGCTGGCCCGTGAGCTGGCTGCCGACGTCTTCGTCGGTGGTCACGCGCGACACGATCACGCCGGCGGCCGTGGAGATCACCAGCGCCGGAATCTGCGCCACCAGGCCGTCGCCGATGGCCAGCAGCGTGTAGGTCTTGCCGGCGGTCGAGAAGTCGAGCCCGTGCTGCACCATGCCGACCACCAGCCCGCCGATGATGTTGATGACCATGATGAGCAGGCCCGCGATGGCATCGCCGCGCACGAACTTGCTGGCGCCGTCCATCGAGCCGTAGAAGTCGGCCTCCTGCGCCACCTCGGCGCGGCGCTTGCGGGCGATCTCTTCGCCGATCAGGCCGGCGTTGAGGTCGGCGTCGATCGCCATCTGCTTGCCCGGCATCGCGTCGAGCATGAAGCGCGCGCCCACCTCGGCGATGCGGCCCGCGCCCTTGGTGATCACCATGAAGTTGATGAGCACGAGGATGATGAACACCATCACGCCCACCGCAAAGTTGCCGCCCACGAGGAAGTGGCCGAAGGCCTCGATCACCTTGCCGGCCGCGTCGGGCCCGGTGTGGCCGTGCATCAGCACCACGCGCGTCGATGCCACGTTGAGCGACAGGCGCAGCAGCGTCGAGAACAGCAGCACCGCCGGGAAGGCCGCGAAATCGAGCGCCTTCATGGTGTACATGCTCACCAGCAGCACCATCACCGACAGCGCGATGTTGAAGGTGAACAGCAGGTCGAGCAGGAACGGCGGCAGCGGCAGCACCATCATGCTCAGGATGAGGATGATGAGGATCGGGCCCGCCAGGCCCTTCACGTGCGAGCCGGAGAACATCCGCGCCGGCAGGCGCATCAGATCATTCAATGCGTTCATGCGGCGGCCGGCGAGTACTGCAGATCGGCCGGCACCGGCAGGTCTGTCGGCGTGCGCGGCGCCTCACCGCCTTCGCTGTTCCAGCGCTTGAGCTGGTACACCCACGCCAGCACCTCGGCCACCGCGGTGTACAGCCCCGCCGGAATTTCCTCGCCCAGCTTCGTGTGCCGGTAGAGCGCACGCGTGAGCGGCGGCGCTTCGAGGATCGCGACCTTGTGTTCCTTCGCCAGTTCGCGGATGCGCGCGGCCACCAGCTCGGTGCCCTTGGCGACCACGCGCGGCGCACGCATGTCGCTGTCCAGATACTGCAGCGCGACGGCGAAGTGCGTCGGGTTGGTCAGCACGATGTCGGCCTTGGGCACCTCGGCCATCATGCGGCGGCGTGCCATCTGCTGCTGTTGCCGACGGATCTGTGCCTTGATATGCGGATCGCCTTCGCTTTCCTTGTGCTCCTGGCGCACGTCCTCGTGCGACATGCGCAGCTTGCGGTAGTAGTTCCAGAGCTGGAAGGGCACGTCGACGAGCGCGACGAGAAAGAGCGTGGCGGCGATGAGCGCGCAGTACCTGGCCACCAGCACGAGCGCGTGCGGCAGCGCCTCGTGCGCGGGCTGCGACATGAGCGCCATCACGGCCTCGATGTCGTCCACGATGACCCACCACGCCACGCCGCCGATGAGTGCCGACTTGGCGAGCGCCTTCACGAGTTCGGCCAGCGCCTGCGCCGAGAACATGCGGCCGATGCCGGCCAGTGGATTGAGTTTTCCGAAGTTCGGTGCCACGGCCTTGCCCGAGAACATCCAGCCGCCGAGCATCAGCGGCGCGGCCACCGCGGCCACGACCATCATGGCGAACAGGGGCCCGATGGCAACGAGCGCCTGCAGCACCATGAGCCCGCTCTGCGAAAGCATGTGCGCGGGGTCGAAGGCGCTGGCGCGTTCGAACTGCAGGCCGCGTCGCAGCGCGCCGCTCAGGCTCGCGCCGAGCGACTCCGCCGCGAACCACAGCCCGGCGCTCGCGGTGGCGAGCATGACGAAGGTGGTGAGCTCGCGCGAACGGGCCACGTTGCCTTCCTCGCGCGCCTTCTCCAGGCGCCGCTCGGAGGCGGGTTCCGTTTTCTCGAGATCGCTTTCCTCAGCCATTCATGCTCCGAACCAGCAGGGACGACGCACGCCCTGCCCTTGACCAAATTATTGGATTCGGTCGTTCGAAACAATTTGTCGATCAGGGCGGGTATCGCCCTGCAATTCAGGCAATCAAGCAGCCCGCGGAAAGCTCAGAAGCCGAGGCTCTCCAGCAGGTCGTCCACCTGCGCCTGGTCGGTCACGGCATCGGGATTGCCGGGCTTCACCTGCGGTCCGTTCTGCAGGCTCTGCACGGCCTCGTGGCGCTTCTCGGGCGGCGAGTTATCGATGAGCACCTGCAGCAGCTGCGTCTCGACGTCGTTGACGACTTCCATCATCTTCTTGATGACCTGGCCGGTGAGATCCTGGAAGTCCTGCGCCATCAGGATCTCCATGAGCTGCGTGTTGATGGCGCTGGCGCGCTGAGGCACATCGCTCAGGTAGCCGCGCGTGTCCAGCACGAGCTCGCGCGCCTGGTCGAGTTCGATCGGGTTCTCGAACCACTGGTCCCAGCGCTGCGTCAGGGCCTTGGCGTCGGTGGCCAGGGCTTCCTGCAGCGGCTGCGCCACGTCGATGGCGTTGAGCGCGCGGTGCGCGGCGCGCTCGGTGGTGGCCGCCACGTAGTTGAGGCGGTCCCGCGCATCGGGGATGGCCTGCGCGGCCTTGGCCACCTGCTTGTCCAGGCCCAGCTCGCGCAGCCCTTCTCGCAGCTGGCGTGTGAGGTGGCCGATGCGGCCGAGCAGTTCTTCGGTGGTGTTGCTGGTGGCGTCCGCTGCGCCGAGGGCATCGTGGCTCATGCCTTGGCCAGCTTCTCGAAGATCTTCGTGATCTTCTCTTCCAGCGTCGCCGCAGTGAAGGGCTTCACCACGTAGCCGTTGGCGCCGGCCTGTGCGGCCGCGACGATGTTTTCCTTCTTGGCCTCGGCCGTGACCATCAGCACCGGCAGCGTCTTCAGCTCGGGGTCGGCGCGGATGGTCTGCAGCATGGTCAGGCCGTCCATGTTCGGCATGTTCCAGTCGGAGACCACGAAGCCGAAGCTGCCGCCGCGCAGCTTCTCCAGGCCGGCCACGCCGTCCTCGGCCTCGTCGACGTTGAGGAACTCCAGCTCCTTCAACAGGTTGCGCACGATGCGCCGCATGGTCGGGAAGTCATCCACCACCAGAATCTTGATGCTCTTGTCGATCACGATTTTTTCCAGCTCCACAGGTCGTTGTTCAAACTCGTCATACCCGGTTCGCACGCTCACCGAACGTGCGAAGGTGCGCCATCACGCGGCGACTGATCTCGTTCAGCGGCGACACCTCGTCCACCGCGCCCAGCGCCACCGCCTCGCGCGGCATGCCGAAGACCACGCAGCTGGCCTCGTCCTGCGACAGCGTGTGCGCGCCGGCACGCCGCATGCGCAAGAGGCCTTCGGCGCCGTCCTTGCCCATGCCGGTGAGGATGATCCCGATGGCGTTCTTGCCCGCGTGCTTCGCCGCCGAATCGAACAGCACGTCGATCGACGGCCGGTGGCGGTTCACGGGCGGCTCCTGGTCCAGGTGCGCCACGTAGTTGGCGCCGCTGCGCGCCAGCGACAGGTGAAAGCCGCCCGGCGCGATGTAGGCATGGCCCGGCAGCACGCGCTCGCCCTGCTGCGCCTCCGTCACGCGGATGCGGCACAGGCCGTCCAGGCGCTGCGCGAAGGAGCGCGTGAAGCCAGCGGGCATGTGCTGCGCGATGAGCACCGCGGGCGCATCGGGCGGCAGCGGCTGCAGCACCTCGCGGATGGCCTCGGTGCCGCCGGTGGAGGCGCCGATGATGAGCAGCTTCTCGGTGCTCAGCAACGGACTGCGCAACAGCGCTTCGGGCGCGGCCTCGTGGGTGGCGCGTGCCGCGGTGGCCGCGGGCCGGGCGGGCAGCAGCCGCGCGCTGGCGGCTGTGCGGATCTTGCCGGCGATGAGCTCGGTGTAGTTGAGCAGGCCGTCGCGCACGCCCAGGCGCGGCTTGGTCACGAAGTCGATGGCGCCCAGCTCCAGCGCGCGCAGCGCGATCTCCGAGCCGCGCTCGGTGAGCGACGACACCATGACCACCGGCATCGGCCGCAGGCGCATGAGCTTCTCGAGAAACTCCAGGCCGTCCATGCGCGGCATTTCGACGTCGAGCGTGAGCACGTCGGGGTTCGTCACCTTGATGAGGTCGCGCGCCACCAGTGGGTCGGCCGCGGTACCGACCACGGTCATGTCGCCCTGGCTGTTGATGATCTCGCTCATCACGCTGCGGATCAGCGCCGAATCGTCGACGCAGAGCACCTTGATCTTCTTGGGGCTGGTCAGGCTCACCGGCTTCCTTTGGTTCTGTCGATCTCATGCGGCATGCCGGGCACCGACAACCGGCGCAGCAGCTCGCCTTCGTCGCAGCGCACGCGCAGCACCTCGGCTTGCGCGCGCAGGCGGCGCACCACGGCCTTGCCGCTTTCGGGCAGGAAGCACACGCGGCGCGCGTGCGGGCCGCGCAGGTCCTGTGCCGCGACCTCGATGCGTTCCGCCTCCAGGTAGCGCAGCACGAAGTCGGCGTTGCGGTCGCCGATGTTCAGCGTGGTCATGCCGGCCAGCACGGCGCCGCCGCCGAACACCTTGGCCTGCAATCGCTCGCGCCGCGCACCCGCGCGCACCAGCTCGCGCACCAGCACGTCCATGGCGTAGGCGCCGTAGCGCATAGAGCCGCCACCGGGCTCGCCGTCGTCGGGCAGCATGAAGTGATTCATGCCGGCCACGCCCGCCTGCGCGTCGTGCAGGCAGGCAGCCACGCACGAGCCGAGCACGGTGCTCAGCACGGTGTGGTCGGTGGTCACGTAGTACTCGGAGGGCAGCAGCTTGATGGCCATGCGCCCGACATCGCGATCGAAGTAGTGGTGGCTCGCCAGGCTCATGCGATGCCCGGCGTGCGCGACAGCTCGTACACGGTCTGCCCCAATGGGCGAAAGGCCGGATTGACGAGCGACGCGTTCTCGGAATGGCCGGCGAACAGCAGGCCGCCCGGCTTGAGCAGCGGCGCGAAGCGGTCGAGCACCTTCTTCTGCGTCGGCTTGTCGAAGTAGATCATCACGTTGCGGCAGAAGATCGCGTCCACCGGTTCCTTCACCGACCAGGCGCTGTCCAGCAGGTTGACGCGCGAGAACTTCACCAGCGCGGCGACCTCGGTGCGCACGCGCACCTTGCCGGCGTTGGCACCGGTGCCCTTGTTGAAGAAACGCCGCAGCCGCTCGGGCGACAGCCGCCGCACCTGCTCGGTGGTGAAGACGCCGGTGGCGGCCTTGGCCAGCACGGCCGTGTCGATGTCGCTGGCGATGACGCGGGCCGAGCTGGCGCGGTCGCCCAGCGCTTCCATCAACGTGATGGCGATGGAGTAGGGCTCCTCGCCCGTCGAGGCGGCGGCGCACCACACGGTGACCGGGCCCGGGCGTTTGCGCACATGGTCGGCCAGCGTGGGAAAGTGGTGCGCCTCGCGGAAGAACGAGGTGAGGTTGGTGGTGAGCGCGTTGATGAACAGCTGCCACTCGTCGCCGTCGTGGCCTGCCTCAAGCTGGTCCAGGTACGACGCGAACGCCGGCAACTCCAGCTCGCGCAGGCGCCGCGACAGCCGGCTGTACACCATCTGCCGCTTCTGCTCGCCCAGGGCGATGCCGGCGCGGCGATGGATGAGGGTCCGGATTCTGGAGAAGTCGTGGTCGGTAAAAAGGAACTCGGTCGTCACAGCCAGCCTGGAAGCGTGACCTTCAATGTTCACAGAGGCCGCCGTTTCCAATCGGCCGATCAGACACGCAAAAGCCTTGCATTTCCGCAGGTCAGACGGTCGATGCGGCCACGGCGGGGCCGGCGTCGAGCGCCCACACCAGCGCCGACAGCTGCGCGGCGTTGACCTGCGCGGCACTCAGGAAGAGCGCCTCCGACAGCCGCGCCGCGCGGCCGTCATCGGTCTCGCAGCTTTCGGCCAGCGCCACGAAGGGGCCGTAGACGCCGCTGCGCGAAAGAATCGCCTGCTGCACCGCCTCGGTGAGCTGCACCTTGCGCAGCACGCCTTCCATCGGCACGCCCAGCAGCTGGTCGAGCAGCGAGAACATGCCGGCGACGAACAGGTTGTCGGCCTCGCTCGGCGGCAGCATGCCCTGCCCCATCAGCTCGACGAAGCGCCCGCGCAGGATGGCCTTCTTCATCATGAAGGGCGAGCTGACCTTGTTGCTGGTGGCCAGCAGCAGCGACAGCCAGCGGTACAGCGGCGAATAGCCGAGCATGGCCACCGCATGGCGCAGCGAGTGAATTTCCACCGCCAGCCCGACCGAGGGCGAGTTGATGTAGCGCAGCAACCGGTAGGTGAGCGCGGCGTCGTGCTTGAGCGCGCTCTCGATGGCGCGCACGTCCTCGTTGCGCAGGATCATCTGCATCAGGTGCACGATGAGCTGCGACTCGGGCTGCAGCGCGTCGGCGCTGTCGCGCGCCGGCGGCAGGCGCACGGCGCCGTCGACGAAGACCTGCGCGCCCCGTGCGGCACAGGCCTCGAACTCGGACCAGTTCGCGGCGCGTGCGGCGATGGGCACCAGGCCTCCAGGCGACACGTCCGCCAGGTGGGAGGGCGCCACCTCGCGGTGCGTGACGATGGCACGCAGCTCGTCATCGTCCGGCAGCGCCACGCCGCCGCACAGCATGAAGCCGAAGCCCTGCTCGCGCAGGAACAGCAGGATGGAGCGCATGTCGGCGTCCATCAGCTCGTCGGCCTTCATGCACAGCACGACATTGCGCGGCGGCAGCGACTGCAGCTCGCTCTGGAACAGCGCATCGACGGTGACGTCGACGAACACCCGCTGTTCACCCAGCAGCCAGCCGTGGCCGCCCGGGTTCAGGTGCAGGCCCAGCGTGTCCATCAACGCCTTGACGCCGGCCGCGGCACCGGCGTCGGTGCCCTGCCCGGCCACGCGCCAGGCCATGCGGTAGCCGACCACGCGGCGCTTGCCGTCGAGCAGCATGGCGTAGGCGACGTGGCCGTCAGCGCCGATCGCGGGTGCAGGTGCGGGGGCTATGTCGGCGTGCGCGCCGTTGCCGTCGGCGCCGAGGCGCCGGAAGAAATCGAACCTCATGCGGCCGTCCGTCGAATGAACCGGTTCAGGAAATGAGGGCGTCGGTGCTGCGGCGTGCGGCGCCGGCCAGCGCCGCCGTGCTTGCGGCCTGCGCGCGCTGGATGCGCGGCATCGCCCCCACGTCGACGATGAAGGCCACGCTGCCGTCGCCCAGGATAGTGGCGGCCGAGATGCCCGGCACCTTGCGGTAGTTGGTCTCCAGGTTCTTCACCACCACCTGGTGCTGTCCCAGCAGCTCGTCGACCAGGAGCGCAAAGCGGCTGTCGTCGGCCTGCACGATCACGAGAATGCCCTGCGTGGGCTGCGTCTGCGCGCCGGCCACGTCGAACACGCGGTGCAGCTCGATGAGCGGCAGGTACTCGCCGCGCACGCGGATCACGTGGCCATCGGCGGTGATGGAGTGCAGGTGTTCGGGCAGCGGCTGCAGCGACTCGATCACGTAGCTCAGCGGCAGGATGTAGGCCTCGCTGCCCACGCGCACCGACATGCCGTTGAGAATGGCCAGCGTGAGCGGCAGCACGATGCGCGTCGACGTTCCCTGCCCGCCGCGCGAATGGATCTCCACGTGGCCGCCCATCTCCTGGATGTTGCGCTTGACCACGTCCATGCCCACGCCGCGCCCCGAGATGTCGGTGACCTGCTCGGCGGTGGAGAAGCCGGGCGCGAAGATCAGCTGCCACACTTCTTCGTCGGGCATGGCGTCGCTCACCGGCAGGCCCTGCTGGCGCGCCTTGTCGAGGATGCGCTCGCGGTTCAGGCCCGCGCCGTCGTCGCTCACCTCGATCACGATGTTGCCGCCGTGGTGCTGCGCGGACAGCAACAGCTGGCCGGTGGCGTCCTTGCCCTTGGCCAGGCGCACCTCGGGGGCCTCGATGCCGTGGTCCAGGCTGTTGCGCACGAGGTGCGTGAGCGGATCGACGATGCGTTCGATGAGGCCCTTGTCGAGCTCGGTCTCCTTGCCGTAGGTGTCCAGGCGCACCTGCTTGCCGAGCTTGGCGCTCACGTCGCGGATCACGCGGGGGAAGCGGCTGAACACGTAGTCCATCGGCATCATGCGGATGGACATCACCGATTCCTGCAGGTCGCGCGCGTTGCGCTCCAGGTGGCCCAGCCCGCTCAGGAAGCGCTCGTAGGCCACGGGGTCGAGCACGGTGGCGGCCTGCGTGAGCATCGACTGCGTGATGACGAGTTCGCCCACGAGGTTGATGAGCTGGTCGACCTTCTCGACATCGACGCGCAGGGAGCTGGACTCCTTCGCGCTGGCAGGTGCAGCCGCGACCGCTGCAGCGGCCGGTGCGGCGGGCGGTGCGGCGGTCGGTTGCACGACCGGCACCGTCGCCACAGCCACGGGCGCGGCTTCTTGCGCCACCTCGCGCGTGATGTCGATCTGCGATTCATCGATGACGAAGCAGCACACGGCCACGATGTCGTCGGGGTCGCAGGTGGTCGCGAGCCGCACCGTGAGCTGGTCGTTGCTGCGCGTGCGCGTCAGCACGGAGCCGAGGTTGGTCAGCTCGCCGGCGAGCAGATCGCACTCGCTGTCGGACAGGCGCGCGAAGCGGATGACGAGCACGCCGTCGCTGCGGCCTTCATCGGCCGGCGCAATGGCCTGAACGACCGGCGCCTGTGCGGGCACAGGCGCGGGCGCTGCGGCGTGGGTCTCCATCGCCAGTTGCTGAAGCACGCCGCAGATGTGGGCGACCCGGTCGGCGTCCGGCTCCTTGCCGGCCTGGTAGGCGGTGAGTTGTTCTTGCAAGGCGTCCTTCGTTTCCAGAAAGGCATCGATCATCGAAGCGTTCAGGTGCAGCTGCCCGTGGCGGGCCCTGTCCAGCAGCGTTTCGAGCACGTGCGTGGTGTGGGTCAAGGCGGTGAAACCGAACGTGGCCGCGCCGCCCTTGATCGAGTGCGCCGCGCGGAAGATGGCATTGAGCTGCTCGCCGTCGGGCGCCTCGACGTCGAGGTCGAGCAGCAGCTGCTCCATCTGCGCCAGCAGCTCGATGGCTTCGACGAAGAAGGCCTGGGTGAATTGACTGAGGTCCATCTGTGGTTGCTCCGGGTCCACGCTCACACGCGCGGCCGCTTCCTTTTTCGTTCTTGTTATCCCGCCGTGTGTCCCACCGCCGTGCGCGCCTGCGCGGCCGGTGGCGGCAGGCCGATGCGCGTGGCACCGGCGTCGTTGCTGTTCTCGCGCTCGATGCGCTCCTGCGTGCGGTGGTTCAGCAGGATGATGCTGATGCGGCGGTTGATGGGGTTGCGCGGGTCGGCGCGGTCCAGGTGCATGCTGTCGGCCAGGCCGATCACGCGCAGCACCTTGTCCTCGGCCATGCCGCCCGCCACCAGCTCTCGGCGCGAGGCGTTGGCGCGGTCGGCCGAGAGTTCCCAGTTGCCGTACGAACGGTCGTTGGTGTAGACGATGGCGTCGGTGTGGCCCGACAGCGTGAGCTTGTTGGGCAGACCGTTGAGCACCGGCGCCAGCTCGCGAAGGATGGCGCGCATGTGCGGCACCACGCGGGCGCTGGCCAGCTCGAACATGGGACGGTTCTCGCTGTCCACGATCTGCAGGCGCAAGCCTTCCGTGGTGATGTCGATGAGGATCTGCGAGCGGAACTGCTGAAACGCCGGGCTCTTCTCGATCAGCTCGTCGAGCTTCTTCTTCATCTCGGCCAGGCGGCTGGCGTCGGCCGCGTCTTCGCTGTCGGCCTCGGTGTGCCGCACTTCGCCCTCGGTGTGCATCACGTCGGCGCCACCACCAGGGATCATGCTGGTGCTCATGCTGCTCTTGTCGCCCCCGGCCAGCGCCACGCGCAGCGGCATGCGAAAGTGCTCGGCAATGCCTTCGCGCTGCTTGGGGCTGGAGATCGACAGCAGCCACATGACGAGGAAGAAGGCCATCATGGCCGTCATGAAGTCGGCATAGGCGATCTTCCAGCCGCCGCCCGCATGGCCGCCGCCGTGCCCGCCGCCATGGGCGCGCTTGATGATGATGCGGGGCTTCGCGTCGTTCATGGCTGTGGGCAGGTCAGCGCGCCTTGACTTCGCGTACGTGCTCGTCCAGCTCGGTGAAGGACGGGCGCTCTGTGGAGAACAGCACCTTGCGGCCGAACTCCACGGCCAGCTGCGGCGCGTAGCCGTTCAGGCTGGCCAGCAGCGTGACCTTGGCGCACTGGTAGATCTTCATGCCCTCCTCGACCTTCTGCTCGATCAGCGAGGCCAGCGGCGACACGAAGCCGTAGGCCAGCAGCACGCCCAAAAAGGTGCCGACCATGGCATGCGCAATGAGCGCGCCCATTTCCGAAGGCGGCAGGTGGGCCGAACCCAGCGCATGCACCACGCCCATCACAGCCGCGACGATGCCCAGCGCGGGCAGCGCGTCGCCCACGCGCGAGAGGCTGTGGCCGGGCACGGCGGCTTCGTGGCGGATCGTGTCGATCTCGTGGTCCATGAGGGCCTCGATCTCGTGCGCGTCGGTGTTGCCGCTGATGACCAGGCGCAGGTAGTCGCACAGGAACACGGTGATGCCCTCGTGCGCCAGGATCGTCGGGTAGCGGCCGAAGATCTCGCTGTGCTGCGGCGCTTCCACGTCGGACTCGAGCTTCATCATGCCCTCCTTGCGGGCCTTGGCGAGCAACTCGTACAGCAGCGCCAGCAGGTCCATGTAGAGCTGGCGGTTGTGCCTGGAAGAACGCAGCAGGAGCGGCAGCTCGCGGATGGTCGCCTTGATGGTCTTGCCGTTGTTGCCCGCAATGAATGCACCGAGCGCGGAGCCGCCGATCATGAGCAGTTCCACCGGCTGGAACAGCACGCCGAAATGCCCGCCCATGAGGCCGTAGCCGCCGAAGACGGCGCCGATCACCACCAGATATCCCACCAGAACCAGCACGCGCTTCCCCTATGCCCTGAGGCGTCCAAAACAAAAAACCCGCGCCGGGCGCCGGGGCGCTTTCACGAGATGGCGCCGCCGATGTCGAGCACCGGGCCGCCGGCGATCAGGCCGCTGCGGCGCACCGGTGCGAGCTTGGGCTTGCGCGCCTTGCCCGCGCGCGAAGGCGGGCGGCACAGCACACACACGTAGCCGTGCTTGTGGTCGTGGGCATGCGCCACGAAGTGGCCGCCGCAGCGGCTGCACGGGCTCAGCTGCAGCATGTCGCTGTCGAAGAAACGCACCATGGTTTCGGCGCGCGTGAAGTCGAGCACGACCTCGCTGCCCTGCGCCTGGACCTGCTCGGTGTACAGGCGGTAGGCCTTGATGAGCGCGGGCAGCTCGTCCTCGCCGGCCTCGTCGCGCATGAAGCGGTAGATGTTGTAGAACATCGACGAGTGGATGTTCGCCAGCCAGGTCATGTACCAGTCGGTGGAAAACGGCAGCAGGCCCTTGGGCGGCGAGACGCCCTTGAGCTCCTTGTACAGGCGGATCAGCCGCTCGCGGCTCAGCGCGACCACGGCCTCCAGGAACTGCAGGCGGGCGCCCAGGCCGATGAGTTCGACCGCGAGCTGCACCTGCCGGACTTCGCCCAGGATGCTCTTGGCAGTCATTCGAATACCTTCGTGCTTCGCACTGCGGTGCGAGCTTGCTTGGGGCGGCCCGGCGCGGCGCTCATGCGCTGGCCGCACCTGCTTTGCGCATCTGCGGTTGGGCGTGGGCCTGTGCCTGCGCCTGCGTCTGGCGCGCGCTCATCAGGATCGACATGTGGGCCTGCTGCAGCGCGGGCTCCTTGCCCTCGCCGACCACGGCAAACATCGGCCGGTCGTCCAGGCGAAAGCTGCACAGCAGGAAGTTGGACGCGGCCAGCTTCACGATCTGGCTGAGCGACATGTTCATGAGCAGATCGGCCAGCTCACGCCCCACGCCGAGGCGGAACATGGCTTCCGCCCGGTCCCGCTTCACCAGCTTCTGGGCGAGCAGCATATAGGCCAGATTGATCTCGCCGATTTCCTTGGAAATCACGCCGCTTGCGTTGACATTGCAATTTTCCACGTCTACTTCCATTTCCGATTCCATGTCGACTCCGCTGTCCATCCAACATGTATACATTATATACACACTTATTTACACTTCGGCGTAAAAGTAGAGCAAAAGTTCAGTGAAAGGGCGACACGAAATGCCTGACCGCTCCTCTAGGGAATCGGTTTCATGGTCGATTCCCGCCAGCCGTCAGCCAATGCAAGTAATTGTTACCAACGTGTGTATTCCGGCCTTGGAAATCAGCCCGCGAATTGAATTCATCAAGACTATCGAGTGCCGCCGGGTGTTAATCGGTGGGCTGGTTTTCCGCATCCGCTCCATAGTCAATGACTTTCCATAGATCCGCCTTTTTCGTCACGGCGCCGCGGCCTCGGTGCCGCCTTCGAGCCGGTGAATCCAGGCCATCACTTCCGCGACCGCCTGGTACAGCTGCGGCGGGATCTGGCGGTCGAGGTCGACCTGCATCAACAGCTTCACGAGGTCGGCCGAGGCATGCACGTAAAGCCCGTGCGCGCGCGCCTCGCGCATGATTGATTCGGCCACCACGCCATAGCCCTTGGCGACCACGACGGGCGCCTTGCGCGTGTCCGCGTGCGAGAGCACGACGGCGCCGTGGCGGCCGTGAAGCGCATCGCTCATCCCACCGCCTTCGCCGTGACCTGCAACTGCTGCAGCTGAAGGCCGACCGCCTCGAAGCGTTGCGCGAGCCGGCCGGCGTCGCCGCGCAGGCGGGCCACGGTGCTGTCCTCGCGCGCATGCAGGTACGCCTGCACGGTCGGGCCGCCGAGGCTCAGGCGCAGGTCGACTTCGCCCAGCCGCGGCAGCACGAGCGACACGGTGGTCGACCAGCGGCGTGCGCCTTCCTCTTCCGATGGCTCGCCTTCCCGTGCACCTGACTTGGCTTGCTCTTCCTTGATCGACCACGTCATCGGCACCTCGGGCCACGCGTGGCCGCTCCACCGGAAGGCGGCGTTGGCCAGCAGGTCGAGCTGCTGGTGCACGACGGTGACAGCTTGCGGATGGATCACCTCCGCGCCGCGCGGGGCGGGCGTGGGGGTGACGTCGGCTGCGGCGCGTGCGTGTTCTGCGCTGCGGAGCGCGGGCATCTCCGGCTCCGCATCGGACACACCGTAGGCCGCTTGCACGCGCGCGGCATCGGGCGCCGCAGCGGCAGCGGCTTCGCCGCGCACGGCGCCCTGCGCATGGGATGCGATTTGAGCTTCCGGCGCGTCGGCCTGCGCAGCGGGCACCGATGCATTCGGCGTCGTTGGCGCCACGCCATCCGCGACGGCAAGCGGCATCGCAGCTGCCACGGCGCCCTGCCCGTTCGTCGCCACCATCACCGGAGTCGCCCAACGCGCCTGCGGCTCCCGCGCCATCTGCGCGAGCGTGCGCGTGCCCGCCGCGAACTCGGCAAGGTGCGACTCGTAGAACAGCCCGCTGTCCGACACCGTCTGCGCCAGCGTGCCCGACAGGGCGACGGCATTCACGCCTTGCCGCGCCACGGGCGACAACAACGGCGCCTCGCCACGCACCGGCCCCGGCCCCGCCTGCTGGTCGGCCAGCACCGCACCGATCACACGTGCGGCGATCGACAGGCGGGTGTCGAGGGACGATGGCACATCACCCGCCGCGGGCGCAGTCACATCACCACCCGAAGCGCCCGACGGCACCAGCCGGTCCAGCGCCGCACGAGACGGCAGGCGCACGTCGTTCGCCGTCTTCGGCACGGCCACCGCCGCACCGGGTGCGCCGACCGTGGTCTCCGGCTTGAGGCCGAGCAGGTCCAGCCGCGGCGTCAGGCGCGCAGCCATCAGTGCATCGATCAGTCCGGTGAGTCCCAGCATGGCCACGGTGGTGTTGTCCTGTGTCCTGTCGTCGCGCGCGTCAGTGGGCGAGGCCGTAGGCCTTGCCGAGGTTCTTCTGGTGGTTCAGCGAATCCATGCGGCGGATCAGGTCGTCGAGCTGCGGCTTGATGAGCCCCGACAGCTCGGCCTGCTCGGTGCAGATGCGCTCCAGCAGATGCAGCACGAGGTCGCGCTGCGCAGGCTCCAGCGACGCCAGCGACTGGATCGCCTTCAGGCGCTCGACCGATGCCGAGCACCGTGACTCCAGCTCGGGCAGCTGCCCCCATTCCTTCGCACGGGCCAGCGCCAGCATCCGCGAGATGCACGCGGCCAATTGCTCGTAGCAATGAACGATCTCGCTGCGCACGGCCATCTGTTCCTGCCCCCGGTTCACGCTCTGCATCATCAGTTGGAAGGCCTGTCGTCGATCTCCCGCCAGGCGGAAGCGAGGTGGTCGAGCAGGCGGTCGGCCTCGTCCAGCGCCTGCACGTCGTTGCGCAGATTGGCCAGCAGCAGGCGCTGCACGACGTAGTCGTACAGCGACGACAGATTGCCGACGATGTCGGTGCCGCCCTCGCCCGCTGCCTCCGCATCGAGGCTGGCCTTCAGGCCGTTGTCGACGATGTTGATCGCCTTCGAGATCGCCTGGCCCTTGGCACCGACGTCGCCGGCCGCCATGTGCAGGCGTGCCGCGCCGATGGCGGTCTTCGCGCCGTCGAACAGCATGTGGATGAGCTGCAGCGGCGACGCGCTCATGGCGCGCGTCTCGATGCCGACGCGCGCGTAGGCGCCGACACCGGTGCGGGAATGGTGAGAGCTGTACATGCGGCCTCCTGTCCTCAGCCCTTGCTGGCGTTCATCGCGTCGAACTGCTGCGCGAGGTACTTCAGCGTGCCGTTCATGCTGCTCATCGCCACGTCCAGCTGCACGAACTGCTTGCGGTAGCGCTCCACGGTCGCGTCGGCGCGTTCCTTCATTGCGGTGTACTGGGTGTCGAGCTGCTTGAGTGTGCTCGTCACGCCGTCGGTGGCGGCCTTGAGCGCGCCCTTGCTGCCGGTGAGGTCGTCGATCACCGCCGTCAGCTGCTTGCCATAGCCGGTGGTGCTGCCGGTGCCGCTGGCAAAGAGCTTCGACACGCCCTCCAGGTTGGTGTCGATGGCCTTGTCGAGCTTGTCGTTGTCGACCGCGAGCGTGCCGTCCTTCTGGAACGAGATGCCGATGGCCGTGAGCACCTTCAGGTCGTTCGCGCCGCCCGGCTGCGGACTGGTGAGCGTCTGGCGGATGCGCGTCTGCAGGTTGCGCAACGTCGAGTCGCCCACCAGTGGCGCGGAGGTCTCGGCATCGGTGTCGAAGGCGGTGAGCGACTTGGCCGTGCTCTGCAGCGCGTTGTAGGCCTTCACGAAATCGGTGACGGCCGTCTTCACCGCCGTCGTGCTGGCCTTCATCACGAGGTTGAGCTTGCCGGTCTGCACCAGCGTGAGCGTGGTGCCCTGGATGGCGTCGGTCACCGAGTTGGTCGTGCTGGTGACAGCGATGCCGTTGACGGTGAGCTTGGCGTTCTGCGCCGCCGCGGTCTGCTGCAGGTTCTGCGTGCCGGCGGGGTCGTTGCCCAGCAGGCCCTGCAGCGCGGCATCGCCGTCCACCGAGATGCGCATGGCCGAGCTCTCGCCGGTCTGCGCGGAGGTGAGCACCAGCCGGTTCGGCGTGCCGCTGCCGTCGTTCACGATGGTGGCCGACACGCCCGCGTTCGCCGCATTGATCGCGTCGCGAATGCCGCCCAGCGTGTTGTTGGTGGCATCGATGGTGATCGGCTTGGCCGTGCGCGCGGTGTCCTTGTCGAAGGTGGCGCCGGTGTACTGGCCGGTCGCCGGGTCCAGCGTGCCGCCGGAGACCTTGCCGAAGTCGAAGGTGATGGTGCCGCTGCCGATCGCGGTGGTGGTGTTGGCCTGCCCCTTCGCGATGACCGACTGGGCCTGCGCGAGTTGCGAGATGTCGATGGCATACGTACCCGCCGAACGCGGATCCGTGCCGGTGGCCGCCATGATCCCGCTCACGCTCGGCGTGCCGGTGATGGCCTGGAACAGCGCCGGGTCGCCCAGCTTCCTGGCAGCCGCCTGGATGCCGGCGAGCGCGCTTTGCAGCGTGCCGTAGGCCGAGAGCTTGCTGTTGTAGCTGGTCTGCTTGGCCTTCAGGGCCACCAGCGGCTGGTTCTCCGCCGTCTGCAATTGGGTCAGCAACGCGCCCAGGTCAAGGTTGGAGCCAACGCCGATGCTGCTGATCGATGCCATGTCGAGGGTGTCCTGAAAAGCGTATGAAATGAAGAAGGTCTGGAAGCGCGTGGGTTCAGGCTTGCTGGCGCACCAGCAGCCCGGCCTGCCGGTCCATGACCTTGGCGATGCGAACGACCTCTTCGGTCGGAATCTGGCGAATGACCTCCCCGTTGCTGCGATCGACCACCTTGACCACGAGCTGGTCGGTGTCGCGGTCGACCTCGAACTGCAGGCTGATCGAACGGCTTTCGAGCGATGCATTGACGGACTTCACCGCCATCTCGATCTGCACGGGCGTCGCCTCTTCGACCTCGGCCTTGCGCAGTGCGGTGGCTTCGGCGGCGGCCGGGACCGCGCCACCGGCACGGCCGGCGAGCAGTTGCTGCAGCCACGGGCTTTCCACGGCAGAGGCGGCGGGTACGGGCTGGGACATGGTCTGTGTTCCGTTTCTTCTTCTGGAGTTCGTTGTCCTGTGCGGCCTCGCCAACAACATGGCCGCACAGGACAACGCAGGCAGCTTCGGATCTCACCGAAGGCCTGCGAGCAAAAAGGAAAGACACCGGGCGCCGCCCTCGTGAGGTGCACCCGGCGTTCTTCGCGAATTAACGCAGCAGCGAGAGCACGCCCTGCGTCGTCTGGTTCGCCTGTGCCAACACCGAGGTGCCGGCCTGCTGCAGGATCTGCGCGCGCGTCATGTTCGACACTTCGACGGCGTAGTCCGCGTCTTCGATGCGCGAACGCGACGACGACAGGTTGGTGATGGTGGTGCCGAGGTTGGCGATCACCGAGTCGAAACGGTTCTGCACCGCACCCAGCGAACCGCGGAGGGCGTCGACCTTGGCCAGGGCCTTGTCGAGCGCTGCCAGCGGGTCGGCCGTCTTGCTGCCCTTGCTGGTCGTTTCCGTCGTCAGCTTGCCAGCCGAGTTGACATAGGCGACAGCGCCGGCGGCAGCGGCGTACTTGCCCGTGCCCGTCGTTGCATCGACGGTGACTTCACCGTTGACGGCGTTCACAGCGTAGTCGGTCGTGAAGCTCGCGCCCGTCTTGGTCATCTCACCTTGGGCGTCCATCCACGTGTCGGTGGAAGCACCGCCGGCGGCAGCCAGCGTGACGGTCGAAGCGTAAATGCCCGAGCCCAGGCCCACAGTCACCGGTGCGGCAGCTGCTGCCACGGCCGTCAGGACCTGGTCCTTGGTGACGGTGTCGGTGTAGCTGAAGCCAGAGGCAGCGCCGGCGCCGAAGTTGTAGGTCTTGCCGCCCATCGAGATGCTCGATGCTGCGAGGGAGTCGTCGCCTGCGTCGAACAGCGCCGTGGCCGTGGCGGCCGTTGCACCGCCGGCATTGTTGGTGGTCAGGTTGCCGTCGGCCAGATAGGCCTTGGCGCCGCCCACCGTGATCGAGCCGTCACTGGCGAGTTCGAAGTCGGTCGAGCTGCCTGCTGCGTTGGTGTACGTGCCGGACACGGTCTTGCCGGCCGCGGGCACGAGGCCGCCTGCGAAGGCGGCGACGCCGGCGGAGAGGACCGTCTTGTCGGTCTTGAAGTTGCCGGCAGCTTCGTCGTACTTGTAGATGGCGGTGCCGACGGTGACCTGGTTGCCGTCCTTCATCGCGCCGATGGCCTGCTCGGCCGTCACTGCGGTGTGGTTGGTCGTGACGCGGTAGATGCCCGAACCCACGGCGGTTTCCGCGCCGCCGGCACCGATCAGATTCGTGACCGTGGCCTTGCTGTTCTGGGTCGTGCCCGTGCCGTTCACATTGAAGCCGTCCAGACCCAGCGTCTTGGCGCTGATTTCCTTCAGGTCGATGTCGATGGTTTCGCCATCGTTCGCGCCCACTTGCACCGTCAGCTTGCCGGCGTTGGCCGACAGCACCTTCACGCCGTTGAACTGGGTCTGTTCCGAGACGCGGTTGATTTCGTCCAGGCGCTGGCCGATTTCCGACTGGATCGAGTCCAGGTCGGTGGCCGAGTTGGTGCCGGTGGCGGCTTGCACCGACAGGTCGCGGATGCGCTGCAGGTTGTTGTTGACTTCGGTCAGCGCGCCTTCGGTGGTCTGCGCGATCGAGATGCCGTCGTTGGCATTGCGCGAGGCTTGCGTCAGGCCCTTGATGTTGGCGGTGAAGCGGTTGGCGATGGCCTGGCCGGCCGCGTCGTCCTTGGCGCTGTTGATGCGCATGCCGGACGACAGGCGCTCGATGGCCGTGTTCAGGGCCGATTGCGACTTGTTGAGGTTGTTCTGCGTGAGAAGAGAAAGGCTGTTCGTATTGATGACTTGCGCCATGTTCGACTCCTGATTGACAAAAGGTTGTGGACTCCGGCCATCGGCCGTAACGCTGGACCCGCTTCCACGGTGAGACTCAAGCCATCGTTGAAGGGGATATCGGCGGGTGTCCGCAAACCTTTAGGGCGGCGACGAAAAAAGTTCGATGCCGCCCTTGCGCCTCGTCATGCCTGCATGCCCATGATTTCCTGGTACGCCGTCACCAGCCGGTTGCGCACCTGCAGCCCGGTCTGGAACGCCACGTTGGCCTTCTGCAGGTCGACCATCACGTCGTTGAGCGCCACGCCGGGCTTGCCCAGCTCGAACGATTCGGCCTGCGCATAGGCCTGCTGCTGCGCGCCGCTGATGTTGGCGAGCGAGCGCTGCAGCTCGGCCGCGAAGCCGCCCGCGCCGGCGGGCGCAGAGGTCGCGGGCCCCATGCCGCTGGCGAGTGCGGTGGCGCGCATCTGCTGCAGGACGGATTCGATGGCATTGATGGAGGACATGGGAAAAATCTCACTTCCAGCTGACGTGACACGGAGCGCGCGAGCCCTCCAACCGGCAGGCAGCGTACCAAGGGAAGACCCCGATTCAAACGCGCAACTGAGGGCAAAACCCCCGGCTGTTCGACCGATCGAATCGGGCGGTGCCTGCTGAAAATCGTTCGCGAAACGAACAGGCCCTGGCCGAGATCGCCGGCCCCTGGAATGACATCCCCCTACCGAATCCTCTTTCTCACCCCGGCGCCAGCCCTGTGCGGCGCAACCGCCACGGCGAAGGCGCGCCGATGAGCACGGCCACGCCCACGGGCAGCCTGCCGGCAGGCGGCAGCGTTTTGCCCCCGATGCTGGAACGCATGCGGGCGCAACCGCGCCTGCCGCTGATCATCGGTGCCGCGGCGCTGGTGACGGTGGTGGCCGCCTTTGCACTGTGGAGCCGCGGCCCCGACTACAAGGTGCTTTACACCAACGTGTCGGACCGCGACGGCGGCGCGATCATCGCGTCGCTGCAGCAGATGAACGTGCCCTACAAGTTCGCCGAGGGCGGCGGTGCGATCCTCATCGCGGGCGACAAGGTCGCGGAAACGCGCCTGAAGCTCGCGGCGCAGGGCCTGCCCAAGGCCGGCGGCGTGGGCTTCGAACTGATGGACAACCAGAAGTTCGGCACCAGCCAGTTCGCCGAGCAGGTCAACTACCAGCGCGGGCTCGAAGGCGAGCTGGCGCGCTCCATCGAATCGATCGGCACCATCGAGGCGGCGCGCGTGCACCTGGCGCTGCCCAAGCCTTCGCTGTTCGTGCGCGACCAGAAGAAGCCCTCGGCCTCGGTGGTGCTCACGCTCATGCGCGGGCGCAGCATCGACGAAGGCCAGGTGAGCGCCATCGTGCACATGGTGTCCGCCAGCGTGCCGGACCTGGACGCCAAGAACGTGACGGTGGTCGACCAGCGCGGCAACCTTCTGTCGTCGGCGCGCGGCACCAGCCAGGGGCTGGACGTGAGCCAGCTCAAGTACGCGCAGGAGATCGAGCAGGGCTACGTGCGCCGCATCGAGGCCATTCTTCAGCCGCTGGTGGGCGCGAGCAATGTGCGCGCACAGGTCGCGGCCGACATCGACTTCTCGGTGGTCGAACACACCGACGAAAAATACAAGCCCAACCAGGACCCGGCGCAGGCCGCGATCCGCAGCCAGCAGTCGAGCGAATCGGCGCAGCACAACGGCGTGCCGCCAGGCGGCGTGCCGGGCGCGCTGTCGAACCAGCCGCCGGTGAACCCGACGGCGCCGATCACCACGCCCCGGCCGGCGAATGCGCCGAACACGCCGAACGCATCACCCGCACCCGCCACCGCACCGGCCGGCCCGAGCAACACGCGCAAGGACGTCACGACCAACTACGAACTCGACCGCACCATCCGCCACGTGCAGCAGGCCGCCGGCGGCGTGAAGCGCCTGTCGGTCGCCGTGGTGGTGAACCACCGCGACACGGTCGATGCCGCGGGCAAGGCCGGCACGCAGGCCCTCACGCCGGCCGAGCTGGCGCAGATCCGCAACCTCGCGAAGGAAGCGATGGGCTTCAGCACCGAGCGCGGCGATTCGCTCAACGTGGTCAACAGTGCCTTTGCCCGCGACGCCGAGGCCGGCCCCGCGCCCGAGCTGCCGTTCTGGCGCGACCGCGACAACCTTGCGCTCGCCAAGGCGCTGGGCCCGTACCTGCTCATCGGCCTGCTCGCGCTCTTCGCCTGGTTCGCCATGCTGCGTCCGCTGATGCGCCGGCACCTGGCACCGCCGCCACCCGCGCAGCTTGCCACTGCAGTCACCACGGACACCGCTGCGCCCCCCGACGACCCCGAAGAAACACTGCAGCAGCGCGAGTCCGCACGCCAGAAGGCCGACATGGACTACGCCCACCAGACCGCCGACAAGGACCCCAAGCTCGTGGCCGCCCTGATCCAGCACTGGATGCACACCGATGACTAGCAGCGAAGCAGGCACCCGCAAGAGCGCCATCCTGCTCATGGCGCTGGGCGAAGACCGCGCCGCCGCCGCGCTGCACCTGCTGCCCACCTCCGAGGTGCAGGCGCTGGGCCTGGCGATGTCGAAGCTCAGCGCGGTGTCGCGCGACGAGCTGGCCTCGGTGCTGGCCGAGTTCCGCCAGGAGACCGAGCAGCTGTCGGCGCTGCACCTGGGCTCGACCAGCTACATCCGCGCCGTGCTCAAGAAGGCGCTGGGCGACGACCGCGCGAGCAACCTGCTCGAGGACATCCTGCAGCCCGACGAACCGCACGGCGGCATCGAGCGCCTGAACGAACTCGAGGCCGGCGAGGTGGCCGAGCTCATCCGCGACGAGCACCCGCAGATCCTCGCGACGCTGCTGGTGCACCTGGACCGCATGAAGGCCTCCGAGGTGCTCGAGAAGCTGCCCGCGCGCCTGCGCCACGACGTGATCATGCGCGTGGCCACCTTCGGCGGCGTGCAGCCTTCGGCGCTGAACGAGCTGACCGAGGTGCTGACGGAAATGCTCGCCGGCCAGGGCCTGCGCCGCAGCCGCCTGGGCGGCGTGCGCACCGCGGCCGAGATCGTCAACCTGATGAGCACCACGGTCGAAGAAGAAGCCATTGCCCATGTGCGCGAGCAGGACGAGGCGCTGGCCCAGCGCATCGTCGACGAGATGTTCGTGTTCGAGAACCTGCTGGGCCTGGAAGACCGTAGCATCCAGCGCCTGCTCAAGGACATCGAGTCCGACTCGCTCATCATCGCGCTCAAGGGTGCACCGCTGGAGTTGCGCGACAAGTTCCTCGGCAACATGTCGCAGCGCGCCGCAGAAACACTGCGCGAGGACATGGAGCTGCGCGGCCCCGTGCGCGTGTCGCAGGTCGAGACCGAACAGAAGGCCATCCTGCAGGTCGCCCGCCGTCTGGCGGACGCCGGCGAGATCGTGATCGCGGCGCCTGGCACCGATGACTTCGTCTGACCCCGGCGCCTTCGGTGGCTCGCGCGAGCGACTCGCCGCCATCCATGCGGCCGCGCGCCAGGCCGGCGCCGGCACGCCCGCGCTTTCGGCGTGGGAGCGCTGGGAGATGGGCACGCTCGATGGCAAGGCGCCGTCGGGCACGGCGCTTTCGCGCCAGACGGTGCATCGCCCTTCTGCGCCACCTGCGCCTTCGGCGCCGAAGGTCGACCTCGCCGAACTGGCCCGCATCCGCAAGGAAGCGCGTGCCGCGGGCGAGGCCGAGGGCCGCGCCGCCGGACTGGCCGAAGGCCGCCAGGTCGGCCACACCGAAGGCCTGGCCACCGGCCTCGCCGCCGCCAGCGTGCACGCCGAACGCCTGCGCGCGCTGGCCCGCTCGCTGCCCGAAGCCTTGCGCGGCGCCGAAGCCGAACTGGCCGAGACTGTGCTCGCACTCGCACTCGACGTGGCGCGCCAGGTGGTGCACCGCACCTACCAGGCCGAGCCCGAGTGGGTGCTGCCGCTGGTGCGCGACCTGCTGCACGCCGAGCCCGCGCTGCGCGGCGAGCCGCGCCTGCTGCTGCACCCCGACGACATGGCGCTGGTAAAGAACAGCCTGGGCAGCGAGATCGAGGCGGCCGGCTGGCAGCTGCGCGCCGACGACAGCCTGGCGCGCGGTGGCTGCCGCGTGCAGTCGGCCACGGGCGAGCTGGACGCCAGCCTGGCCACGCGCTGGGAGCGCGTGGGCGCGGCGCTGCGTGGCGACGCCTCCTGAATCCATGCAGACCGCGGGCTCCAACCCTCATCTGAACCGCGTGCGCGCTGTGCTCGAACAGGCGCGCGCCGACGTCGCCCGCAGCACAACCACCACCGCCTCGGGCCGCCTCACGCGCGCCGTCGGCCTCGTGCTCGAAGCCGTGGGCCTGCAACTGCCCGTGGGCAGCGATTGCCTCATCGAGCTGCCACCCGGCCATCCGCAGCGGCATGCCGAAGCCGAAGTGGTCGGCTTCGCGGGCGACCGCCTCTTCCTCATGCCGCAGACCGAAGTGGCGGGTTTGTTGCCCGGCGCCCGCGTGGTCGCGCGGCCCGGCCTGCGCGATCCGAACGCCACCGGCGACGCCCACACCAAGCGCCTGCCCGTGGGCGAAGGCATGCTCGGCCGCGTGGTCGATGCGGCCGGCCGCCCGCTCGACGGACTCGGTCCGCTCGACGTGACGCGCCAGGTGCCGCTCGCGGCGCCGCCGATCAACCCGCTGTCGCGCGCGGCCATCGACTCCGTGCTCGATGTGGGTGTGCGCGCGATCAACGCGATGCTCACCGTCGGCCGCGGCCAGCGCATGGGCCTGTTCGCCGGCTCGGGTGTGGGCAAGAGCGTGCTGCTGGGGATGATGGCGCGCTACACCAGCGCCGAGGTGATCGTGGTCGGCCTCATCGGTGAGCGCGGGCGCGAGGTGAAGGACTTCATCGAGAACACGCTGGGCGAGGAAGGCCTGGCCCGCGCCGTGGTGGTGGCCGCGCCGGCCGACAACTCGCCGCTGCTGCGCCTGCAGGGCGCGGCCTACGCCACCTGCCTGGCCGAGTACTTTCGCGACCAGGGCAAGGACGTGCTGCTCATCATGGATTCGCTCACGCGCTATGCGATGGCGCAGCGCGAGATCGCACTCGCCGTGGGCGAGCCGCCCGCCACCAAGGGCTACCCGCCTTCGGTGTTCGCGCGGCTTCCGGCGCTGGTCGAACGCGCCGGCAACGGCGCGCGCGACGCGCAGGGGCGCGGCGGTTCGATCACCGCCTTCTACACCGTGCTCTCCGAAGGAGACGACCAGCAGGACCCGATCGCCGATTCGGCGCGCGCGATACTCGACGGCCACGTCGTGCTCTCGCGCTCGCTGGCCGAGGCCGGGCACTACCCGGCCATCGACATCGAGGCCTCGATCAGCCGCGCGATGACATCGCTGATTCCGCCTGCGCAGTTCGACACCGTGCGCCGCTTCAAGCAGATGCTGTCGCGCTACCAGCGCAACCGCGACCTGATCAGCGTGGGCGCCTACGCGCCCGGGCACGACCTGCAGCTGGACCAGGCGATCGCGATGTACCCGCGCATCGAGGCCTTCCTGCAGCAGTCGATGCATGAACGCACCGGCTACGAGGAGGCCATCGCCCACATGGACAGCCTGTTCACGAACACACCTTCACCGGGACGCCCATGAGCAGCAGCAACAAGCTCCCCCTCGGCATGCTCATCGACCTGGCGCAGAGCCAGACCGACGACGCCGCGCGCCGCCTGGGCGCTTTGCAAAACGCGCACCTGGGCGCGCAGCAGAAGCTCGATCTGCTGCTGCAGTACCGCCAGGACTACCACGCGCAACTCGACACGCTGATGCGCGGCGGCCTGCCGTCGTCGCAGTGGCGCAACTACCGCAACTTTCTCGGCACGCTCGACCACGCGATTGCGCAGCAGCGCGCCATCGCCGAGCGGGCCGGCCACCAGCTCGACCGGGGCCGTACCGACTGGCAGCGCGAGAAGCGCCGCCTCAGCTCGTTCGACACGCTGGCCGAGCGCGTGCGCACGCAGGAGCTGATGACGCAGGCCAAGCGCGAACAGCGCGACAGCGACGAACGCGCCGCCCGCCAGTTCTTCGACCGCGCCGCGCATCCCACCCACTGAATCTTCTCCAGGAACCGACATGCCTCCCATGATTCCGCCGCCCGTCACGCCTGCCACCAACTCGCCGGTGGCGCAGGCCGGCGCACGTGGCCGCAGCACTGCCGACGAGGCGCAGGGTCGCGCGTTCGGTGCCGCGCTCGAGCGCTCGCGTGCGAGCCAGGCCGAGAAGGCGTCGGATGCCGACACCGTGGTGGCGGATGCCAAGCCGCCGCGCAAGGCAGATCTCGCTGAAGAGATACGGGATGCACCGCCTGCGGAGCCGGATTTCGCTTTTCTTGCAGCAGCCGTCACGCCGCAACAGGCATTGGTGCTCGCGGGAGGCGCGGCCACGCAGGGCAGCAGTGCGTCAGAAACTTCACCGGCGCCGGTCACGCCCGACGCCCAAGCCGGCCTGCCTGCAGGCACAGTCCGCTTGAGCAGCGAAGCCCCCCCCGCAACCGCCGCCGTACAGGGCGCAGCGCCTGAAGCCGACAACGCCGCGCCGCCCTCGCTGTACGAGATCGTGCGCACCGCCGTGGCCGCGCAGCCGATGGCTGTCGATGGCAAGAAGCCGGCCGCCGCACCCGCAGGCCCGCCCGTCGGCACCGCCGCACCGGGCCGCGCCGGCGCGCCGCGCACCGTGAGCGCCACCACCACCGAACAACTCGCAGCCGCTGCGCAAGCCCAGCCCGCTGGCGACGCGAAGCCCGCGACAGCGGACACCGCCCCCGTCACCGCGGTGTCGGCCGGCACTTCGGGCGACGCCGCAGCGGCGCCGTCCACCGCGCCGTTCGCGCTGCAACAGCCGGCGACCGTCTCCACCGAGCGCACGACCGAAAGCTCCGCCGCACGCCCCGCCGTGCACACGCTCGCCCCCGAAGTCGGCAGCGAGAAATGGGCGCCCGCGCTCGGCCAGCAGCTCGCGCGCATGAGCCTCGGCGGCACGCACACGGCCGAGCTGAACCTCAACCCCGCCGGCCTCGGCCCGCTGAAGGTCACGCTGTCGGTCGGCGAGCACCAGGCGCAGGCCGCGTTCGTGTCGGCGCACGAGAGCGTGCGCAAGGCCGTCGAGGCCGCGCTGCCGCAGCTGCGCGCCAGCCTGTCGGAACAGGGCATCACGCTGGGCCAGACCTCGGTGGGCGCGGACACGCGCGCGCCGTTCGGGCAGGACGCGGCGTTCGCGCAGCAGCAACAGCAGCAACACAACCAACGACAGGGCGCATGGCGACCGCAGGGCACTTCCGCTCCCGCCGACATCGCCCGCACGACAGCGGCAGCACCCCGCCCCGTTGCCACCGCACGCACGGGCCCGGGCCTCGACACCTTCGCCTGAAACCGCCCCGCCCGCCTCCCGCAATGAATGGATGTGAAGCGCCTTTGTGCGCTTGTTCGGCCGTTCGTCCGCAAGGGACTTCGCAAAGAATAGATCGGACCCGTCCACCGTTTCACCATGGCTACCTCTTCTCCCGCCGCCACCGCGGCTGCGTCGGTCGCGACCGACCCGCCGGCTTCGCGCCGCACCTCGAAACTGCTGATCGGGCTCGTGGCCGCCTTCGGCTTGGCCGTGGCCGGCGCGGCTGCATATGTCTTCGTGCTTCCCCGCTTCACCGACTCCGCCCCCGCCGAGATGACCAAGGCGCCGATGCCCGAGAAGCCCATCTTCCTGTTGCTGGAGCCGCTGACCGTCAACCTGCAGTCCGAGGGCCGCTCGCGCTTCCTGCAGATCGGCATGGCGCTGAAGCTGCGCGACGAGCGGGCGAAAGCCCAGATCGTCGAGTTCATGCCGGAGCTGCGCAGCCGCCTGCTGGTGCTGCTGTCGAACCGGCCGCCCGAATCGCTGGTCACGTCGGAAGACAAGGCCCGACTGGCCGCGGAGATTCACAGCGCGCTCAACGCGCCGCTGGCCGACGGGCTGCCCGAGCTGGGCATCGCGAGCGTGTCCTTCAACTCCTTCGTCGTGCAGTGACGACGATGCTCGCTAGCGGACCCGCGATCCATGGCGTATGAACAGGTGCTCTCCCAGGACGAGGTCGATGCGCTGCTGCAGGGCGTCACCGGCGGCGACCTCGACCAGGCCGCCGCGCCCGCGCTGCCGCCCGACGGCCTGCCGGCGTACGACCTCGGCGCGCCCGACCGCGTGGTGCGCAACCGCATGCACACGCTGGAGGTCATCAACGACCGCTTTGCGCGCGGCCTGCGCAGCGCGCTGCTGAACTTCATGCGCCGCAGCCCCGACATCTCGGTCGGGCCGGTGCAGATCCAGCAGTTCGGCGAGTTCGTGCGGCACCTGCCGGTGCCCGCGAACATCAACATGATCCACATGAAGCCGCTGCGCGGCACCGCGCTCTTCGTGTTCGACCCGAAGCTCGTGTTCCTCGTGGTGGACAACCTGTTCGGCAGCGATGGGCGCTACCACGTGCGCGTGGAAGGACGCGACTTCACGCGCACCGAGCAGCGCATCATCAAGCGCCTGCTCGACCTGTCGCTGCAGTGCTACGGCGACGCGTGGCAGCCCGTGTTCCCGCTGGACTTCGACTACGTGCGCGCCGAGATGCACGGCAAGCTCGCCAACATCGTCGCGCCCAACGAGGTGGTGATCAACACCACGCTGCAGATCGAGTTCGGCCCCATCGGCGGCTTCCTGCACGTATGCCTGCCCTATTCGATGATCGAGCCGATCCGCGACCTGCTGTCCAACCCGATCCAGGACGAGGTCGAGGTCGACAAGCGCTGGGTCACGCAGATGTCGCGCCAGATGCAGGCGGCCGACGTCGAGCTCACCGCCGACTTCGTGACCATGCCCTCGACGCTGGGCGAAGTCATGAAGCTGCGCGTGGGCGACGTCATTCCCATCGAGCTGCCGGCGACGGTGGTCGCCAAGGTCGGCGGCGTGCCCGTGATGGCCTGCGGCTACGGCACCTCCAACGAGCGCTACGCCCTGCGCGTGCAACACATGATCTCCCACCAAGACAGCGATTCGAAGAACGACCATGACTGACAACACCTCTGCCGCCAGCGACGCGGACGACTGGGCCAGCGCACTGGCCGAGCAGACCGCGGCCAGCGCGCCCACGCCCGAGCCGGCTGTGGCGCCGGCCACCGCGCAGGTCTTCCAGCAGATCCAGGACGCACCGGCTGCATCGGCCACCACGCCCGTGGACATCGCGCGCGTGCTCGACGTGCCGGTGCAGCTCACCGCCGAGATCGGCCGCACGCGCATCACCATCAAGAACCTGCTGCAGCTGTCGCAGGGTTCGGTGGTCGAGCTCGACGGCCTGGCCGGCCAGCCGCTGGACGTGCTGATCAACGGCTACCTCATCGCGCAGGGCGAGGTGGTGGTGGTGAACGAGAAGTACGGCATCCGCCTGACCGACATCGTCACGCCCTCCGAGCGCATGCAAAAGCTCGCGCGCACATGAACCTGGCGCGGGTGTCTTCGCTGATAGCGCGGGGAACCGCGCTGCTCGCTTTGGGCCTGCATGCCGCACATGCGGCGCTGCCCACCGTGTCCACACCCGTGCGCGAAGCCGCGCCGCCCGCCGCAGTCGGCGGTGCGGGCCTGCTGCAGGCGGGCTTCGGCATGGCAGCGGTGGTCGGCCTGATCTTCCTGTGCGCGTGGCTGGCGCGGCGCTTCGGTCTGCAGCGCCTGGGCGGCGGCCAGGTGGTGAAGGTGGTGTCCACCGCCATGGTCGGCCCGCGCGAACGCGTGGTCGTGGTGGAAGTGGCGGGCCAGTGGCTGGTGCTGGGCGTCACCGGCAGCCAGGTCCACACGCTGCACACGCTGCCGGCGCAGGCAACGCCTTCTGTTGCAATGCCTGTGCCGGCACAGACACCGATGGGCCTGTTCGCCCAGAAGCTGCGCGACGCTGTCGCCGGCAAGGCGCGCACCACGCCATGACGCGCCGTGCCCTGTACCGCGGCCTGCGCACCGCCTTGCTGCTGCTCGCCGCCACGCTGCCCGCCGCCGCATGGACCCAAGGCCTGCCCGGCCTCACGAGCACGCCGGGCCCCGGCGGCAGCCAGACCTGGTCGCTGAGCGTGCAGACGCTGGTGCTGCTGACCTCGCTCACCTTCCTGCCCGCGCTGCTGTTGTCGATGACCAGTTTCACGCGCATCCTCATCGTGCTGGGCCTGCTGCGCACCGCCATCGGCACGCAGACCTCGCCGCCCAATCAGATCCTGGTGGGGTTGTCGCTGTTCCTCACCTTCTTCGTGATGTCGCCGGTGTTCGACAAGGCCTACACCGAGGCCTACGTGCCCTTCTCCGAAAGCAAGCTCAGTGCCGAGAAAGCGCTGGAACGCGGCATCGCGCCCTTCAAGACCTTCATGCTCAAGCAGACGCGCGAGACCGACCTGGCGCTGTTCGCGCGGCTCGCCAAGGCGCCCGAGATGCAGGGGCCCGAAGACGTGCCGCTGCGCATCCTGCTGCCGGCCTTCGTCATCAGCGAGCTGAAGACGGCGTTCCAGATCGGCTTCACCATCTTCATTCCCTTTCTCATCATCGACCTCGTGGTGGCGAGCGTGCTGATGTCGATGGGCATGATGATGGTGCCGCCCGCATCGATCGCGCTGCCCTTCAAGCTGATGCTGTTCGTGCTGGCCGACGGCTGGCAGCTGCTCATCGGCGCGCTCTCGCAGAGCTTCTACTCATGACGCCCGAGGCCGTCATGACCATGGGCCACCGGGCCATGGAGATCTCGCTGCTGCTGGGTGCGCCGCTGCTGCTGGTGGCGCTGGTGATCGGCCTGGTGGTCAGCATCTTCCAGGCGGCCACGCAGATCAACGAGGCCACGCTGTCCTTCATTCCCAAGCTGCTCGCGGTGTTCGCGACGCTGGTCATCGCCGGGCCGTGGATGCTCGACCGCATGCTCGACTACATGCGCGCCCTGTTCGCCGGCATCCCGCAGATGCTGGCGTGACGCCCTCGGCTTTCTCCGTCACCTCGGGCCAGCTTGAAGCCTGGGTGGTGGCTTTTTTATGGCCCTTCGTTCGCATGCTGGCCATGGTCTCCACGGCGCCGGTGTTCGGCGAGCCCTGGGCGACGCGGCAGCTGAAGGTCGGCATCGCCGCCGTGCTGGCGCTGGTGATCTCGCCCGCCATCGGGCCGCTGCCGGCGGTGCCCGTGGTGTCGGCCGGCGGCTTCTGGATTCTTGTGCAGCAGGTGTTGATCGGCGCCGCCATGGGCTTGTCGATGCGGCTCGTGTTCACCGCCGTGCTGGCCGCCGGCGAGTACATCGGCCTGCAGATGGGTCTGTCGTTCGCGTCCTTCTTCGATCCCATGAGCCATGGCAGCACGATGGTGGTGTCGCGGCTGCTGAACATGTTGGCGATGCTGATATTCATGGCGCTCGATGGTCACCTGCTGATGCTCGAAGCATTGGCCGCGAGCTTTCACACGCTGCCCGTCGCCGACGCGCCACTGGCGGCCGGCGGCTGGATGTTCCTGGTGCTCGCGGCCGGCGACATCTTCGCGAGCGGCCTGCTGCTGGCCTTGCCGCTGATCACCGCGCTGCTCACGCTCAACCTCGCCATGGGCATCCTGAACCGCGCCTCGCCGCAGTTCAGCATCTTCGCCGTGGGATTTCCGCTGACTCTGCTGGCGGGGCTGGTGATGCTGCAGCTGCTGATGCCGCACCTGGCGGCGTTTCTGGAGCCGCGGTTTGCGCAGTCGCTGGCGAACATGCTGCGGTTCACGCAGGGGCTTCGGCCTTGAGGCCGGGCGCATGCTTCCGGCTGTTCCGCCATTTCGAAGAACGGAAGCTCTTTCTTGAGGCTGGAGGAGCGCTTCGGGCCCGTTGCAAATACTGGCTTCCCCGGAAGCAGACCTCTGTAAGGCTACCAACGGCTTGCTGGTGCTTATCCTCTCGATTCAAGCGTCAGGTTTCACTGAGGTAGCCCCTCTCCACCTGCTGCTGCTGATTCTCGAAGATGGCCATCGCCGTCTTCATTCGCATGAAACCGAGCTTCCTGTAGAAAGGCTCTTTGCCAGGGACCGCATACAAGATGATTTTCTTGTGACCGTATGACATTTCCACCAGCTCGCTGACAACCTGCTTGCCAACGCCTGTGCCCTGATGGCTCGGCAATACCGCAACGTCGCAGATGTACGAGCAGTCTCCACCATCGGCGAGCGCACGCCCCGCCGCCACCAGCTTCGTGTGCTCGTAGACGAAACACTTGAACATGCTGTTCGAGAAGACCTTTTGCAGATGAAGCGGCTTCTTCTCGCCCAGTGGGGCGGCCCGATACAGGGCAGCAAGTTCTTCCCAGTCGATTCCATCGGTGGAGTGTTTCCATTCGAGTGTCACGTGTGGCTCCGAGGTCGGGTTGTGGCCGACTGTAGCGCGTCGCGATACCGTCGCGAAGGCCCACAGCGGGCATGTGGCGCTCTTGCGACCCGTGGACTTTCCTTCAAGGCAGTGACGTGTTCCCGGATGAAATTTGCCACGACGGAGGAACGCGTCGACTCCCGGCACGCCCTGCAAGGACCTGGTTGGCGGCCGAAACCTGAACCGCGAGAATGCAGCCAACACCCACAGAGGAGCTCGTATTGACCACCGTCGCCATCACCCCCGCCATCAACGTCAGCAACAGCGACGGCTTCGTCTTGTTCGGCGGCGTGAACGTCCTCGAGTCGAAGGACATGGCCCTGCGTGCCGCCGAAGAGTACGTCCGCGTCACCCAAAAGCTCGGCATCCCCTACGTCTTCAAGGCCAGTTTCGACAAGGCGAATCGCTCCTCCATCCATTCCTACCGTGGCCCCGGCCTGGAAGAGGGTCTGAGAATCTTCGAGGCCGTCAAGGCGGCGTTCGGCGTGCCCGTTCTCACCGACGTGCACGAGCCATGGCAGGCGAAACCGGTCGCCGAAGTGGTCGACGTTCTGCAATTGCCTGCGTTCCTCGCCCGCCAGACGGACCTGGTCGTCGCGCTCGCCAAGACGGGCAAGGTCATCAACGTCAAGAAGCCCCAGTTCCTGAGCCCGACGCAGGTGCTCAACATCGTCGAGAAAATCAAGGAAGCGGGCACCTCTCCCGTCATCCTGTGCGACCGCGGCACCTGCTTCGGCTACGACAACCTGGTGGTGGACATGCTCGGCTTCGGCACCATGAAGAAGGTCACGGGAAACCTGCCGGTCATCTTCGACGTGACGCATGCGCTGCAACAACGCGAAGCGAACGCCATCGCCTCGGGCGGACGACGCGAGCAGGTGGCCGAGCTGGCGCGGGCCGGCCTGGCGGTGGGCCTGGCGGGCCTCTTTCTTGAAGCACATCCGGACCCGGCGCAGGCGAAATGCGACGGCCCCAGTGCGCTGCCGCTGGACCAGCTGGAGCCGTTCCTCACGCAGCTGAAGGCGTTGGACGACCTGGTGAAGTCTTTCGCGCCGTTGCATATCCGCGCCTGAACGCCTGGCGGTTTCGGGCGTCGCAGTGTGCGGCGTTTCTCCCGATGCGATTTCAACGTCCGGGGCGTGCGGCCAGCTGGCGGTCCAGTGCTTCACGCGCCCTGCGGGCTGCGCCCGCGTCGACGCGGTCTGCAAGAACCTGGGTCAGCTGGTTCAGTTGGGCCGCGGTGATGCCCACGTTCATGCTGATGCCCATGTGGGACTGGAGCTGCGACTCGGCACCCGCAAGCGCCGACAGCATTCCGACCGTCGCCAGCTCGCGACTCGGCCAGTCGAGGTTGTCTCGCTCGAACACATCGCCGAAGAGATGCGTCTTCAGGTACTCGTCGATGGCCGGCGCAAACTCGAACAACGCGCCCTTGACGGGCTGACCGACGAGCTTCGTCTGGTTGGCCGTGCCGGCTGCCCGCAGCGCGGCGCCCGTCGGAATGGGGCGCGAGGGCTGCTGCCCCTGCGCGTCCTGGACACCGCGCTGCTTGCGGGCTTGCACGACCTTCATCAGTTCGCCCAGCGCATTGAGGCTGCGCGGAAATCCCGCATAGGCGTACACCTGCACCAGGATCTCTTTCGCATCGTTCACCGAGAGGCCCGCGTCGAGTCCCTGTTCGAGCGCGGTGTTCAGGCGGGCGATGTCGCCGGCCGCTGCGAACGCCGCGATGGGGATGATCGATTGCTGGCGCTGCGAGAGCGTCTCGGATGCGGTGCGCGTGGCGTTCATGTTCGTGGGCTCCTGGGACCCGGTGGCGGCATGGCACGGGGCGGCGGCGAGGGACAGGGCGAAGGCCAGGGCCAGTGCCCCGCCGTTGCCCTGCCTAGCGTCGGTTGTATTGCGCATCGGTGACCTTCTCCATCCATTCGACGTTCTTTCCACCCACGGTGCCGGTAACGGCCAGGTGGACCAGCGCCGTGAAGGGCGCGGCGCCGTGCCAGTGCTTGACGCCCGGAGGACACCAGACGACATCGCCGGGGCGGATCTCCTGCACGGGCTTGCCCCACTCCTGCGTCAGTCCGAGACCCGACTGGACCACCAGGCGCTGTCCCGCCGGATGGGTGTGCCACGCGGAGCGGGCGCCGGGCTCGAAGGTCACGAGGCCGCCGGAGGCATTGAGGGTGTCGGTGGCGGGCCACACCGGGTCGACACGCACACGGCCGGTGAAATATTCGGCAGGCCCCACGGCGGAAGGTTGGCTGCCGGCCCTAGCGAGCTGCTGGGCCGCTGCGGGTGCCGGCGCAGGTTCGGCGCCTGCGCCGATGGCGTTCAAGGCTGCGAGGTAAAGCGCCGCCTTCAAGGGTCGGATGCACATGGGGGTCAGCTCCTGGTCGTCGATGGAAGGAAGTGCGTCGCCGTTGTCGAAGCGACGCGATGAAGCAACTTTATGGACCCGGTGCTTGATTGAGAAGACTGCAAAATCGGGATGCTTATGTGAACAGGGCTCACCAATGGCCAAAGAAAACCTGAACGATCTCCAGGCGTTTGTCGTCGTCGCGCGCGAACGCAGCTTCACCCGTGCCGCCGCCCAGATGGGCGTGTCGCGCTCGGCGCTCAGTCACTCGATGCTGGCGCTGGAGGCCCGGCTGGGCGTGCGCCTGCTGACGCGCACCACGCGCAGCGTCTCGGTCACCGACGCAGGTGCCCGGCTCCTGAATACGCTGGCGCCCCGGCTGAAGGACATCGAGCGCGAACTCGAGTCCCTCACCGCGATGCGCGACAAGCCGGCCGGCACGGTTCGCATCACCACGCACGACCATGCGATTGCCACGGTGCTGTGGCCCCGGCTCATGCCGCTGCTCAAGCAGTATCCGGACATCGAGGTGGAGTTCAGCGTCGACTACGGCTTCACCGACATCGCAGCCGAAAGGTTCGATGCCGGCGTGCGGGTGGGCAACCGTGTCGACAAGGACATGGTGGCGGTGCCGATTGCACCGGCATTGAGGATGGCGGTGGCGGCTTCGCCCGACTATCTCGCGGGCAAGTCCGTTCCCCGCAAGCCCGAAGACCTGACCGCACACCGCTGCGTGAACCTGCGGCTTCCCACGCACGGCGGGCTGTACGCCTGGGATTTCGAGAAAGGAAAGAAGCAGGTCAGCGTGCGGGTGCAAGGCCAGACGGTGTTCAACAACACCTTCCTGATGCTGCGCGCGGCACTGGACGGCATGGGCTTCGCCTACGTGCCTTTCGACATCATGGAAGAGCACATCGATGAGGGTCGACTGGTTCCGGTGCTGCAGGACTGGTGGCCGAGCTTCCCGGGCTATCACCTGTACTACGCCAACCGTCGCCATCTGTCCCCGGCGCTCGCGCTGGTCATCGAAGCCCTGAGATACCGGACGCCGCTGGCCAAGCGCGTCTAGCGCGTGGAGTCCGTCGAGAACCCGATCCGCACGCTGCCGCTGCCGAGCGCCTCGGCCAGCCCAGCGGCGTCGTCCACGCGGCCGAGACGGGTGTAGGCGTAGGGCGATTCGAAGGTCTTGTAGAAGACGACCAGGGTTCGCGGCCCGTACAGCATCAGGTCGCCGCTTCTGATCGTGCCGGGACGGATCTCGCTCGTCGGCAGCGATCGCGGCAACGCCGCATGCTTCTCGTTGTTGTGGAGGTCCGGCATGTCGATCGAGAGCGGCAGCATCGCGGCGAAGGCGCGGGCTGCCTCGGTGTCGGCCAGGGTGATGGCGAAGCGGCGTTCGCCGACGGTCATCCACATGCGTGATTCCTCCGTTTGAACAGCGGCCGCGGGAGCCGCGACACACGCCCCGAGCACGAGCAGGCCGCACCACAGCGCGATTCCATGCCATCGGCTCATGCCGGTTGCCGCGCTTGCGAACGCGCAGTCAACCAGGCGAGGAAAGCCCCCAGCAGCAGCATGGCGGCACTCGCGATGAAGGTGCTCTGATAGCCCGTCGCATCGAACAGCAGACCGCCCACGGTCGATCCCAGTGCGATGGCCAACTGGATCACCGCCACCATCAGCCCACCGCCGGCTTCGGCGTTGTGCGGCATGGCATCGGCGATCCAGCTCCACCAGCCGACCGGAGCGGCCGTCGCCAGCAGGCCCCACACGCCCAGCAGCGCCACGATGGCCGGGACCCGCGCGCCGAAGGCAATGAGCGTCACCGCGATCACCGCCATCAGGATCGGGATGGTGATCAGCGTCTTGTACAGGCCGCGCTTGAGCACCGCGCCGATCAGCGCCGTGCCGACAAACCCCGCCACGCCGATCACGAGCAGGATGAGCGACAGCGTCGACACGTTCACGTGCGTCACCGTTTCGAGGAACGGCCGCACGTAAGTGAACAACGCGAACTGGCCCATGAAGAAGGCGCCGCATGCCGCGATGCCCAAGGCGACGGGGCGGCGCTTCAGCACCTTGAACACATGGCCCGAACCCGGAGCGCCGCCCTGAACCCTCATGGCCGGCAGGCTGATCCACTGCCAGACCCCGGCGATCACCGCCACCGGAACCAGGCAGAAGAAGGCACCACGCCAGCCCATGACCGAACCGAGATAGCTGCCCAGTGGCGCGGCGATCACCGTGGCCAGTGCGTTGCCACCGTTGAAGATGGCCAGGGCGCGCGGCACCTCGCGGGGCGGCACCAGCCGCATCGCCGTGGCGGCCGACATGGACCAGAAGCCACCGATGACCACGCCGATGAGCGCACGGCCCCCCATGTAGACCGAATAGCTAGGCGCCGCCGCGACCACGGCGCCTGAGACGGCCATCAGCGCAGTCAATCCCAGCAGCAAGGTCTTGCGGTTCATGCCGCCGGCGAGCGTCGATACCGAGAGGCTGGTCAGCACCGCGAACGCACCGGAGATCGCGATGCCCTGCCCGGCCATGCCCTGGCTGACATGGAGATCGGCCGCGATCGGCGTCAGCAGGCTGACGGGCATGAACTCTGAAGCGATCAATGCGAACACGCACAGCGACATCGCGAACACGCCGCTCCAATTCGCGGCCGTGGGACGACTTTTCCGGTCGACGGCCTCGGACAGCAGCGCCGTCACAACGCCACCGTCTGCGCCAGATGCCGGCCGAAGAACGCGGTCAGCTTGTCCCATGGAATGAGGTTCACA
Source organism: Variovorax sp. Root473 (assembly GCF_001426505.1). Taxonomy (GTDB): domain Bacteria; phylum Pseudomonadota; class Gammaproteobacteria; order Burkholderiales; family Burkholderiaceae_C; genus Variovorax. Next base: position 236,696 of record NZ_LMEV01000017.1, on the reverse strand, counting down.
CGGTCGTAGAGATCGACGTGGCCGGCGCCCCGCACCCACACCAGCTCCTTCGGTTCGGCGGCACGCCGGTAGGCGTCTTCGCTGAACTCCTTGGAATGCGCATGGTCGCCGCTGATGAACAGCAGCGGACGCGGCGAGATCGTCTCGATGTCGTTGAACGGATAGAAGTTCATGAACTTGACGTTGCTGGCGACCGTCGGCTTCGTGGTCCTTTGGGGCGATGCGCCAGCAGGCGTGAACTCGCCGCGCGGCGTGCGATAGAAATCGAAGAACTCGCGCTGTATCGGATGCGTGTCTGCGGTCAGCGCCAGATCGGTGCCGCCCGCGACAGCGATTTCACCGCCCTGGAACTCCACATAGCGTTGCTCGGCGGCCGCGGCGATGCTGGCCTTGCGCTGCGCCAGCGTCTGTGATTTCTGAAGCGCATGGCGGTTGACGGCGCCCATGTCGTACATGCTCACCGTGGCAATCGCCTTCATGCGCGGATCGATCTTGGCCGCACTGATCACGAAACTGCCGCTGCCGCAGATGCCGATCGCGCCGATGCAGCGTCGGTCCACAAAGGACTGCGTCCCCAAAAAATCGACCGCTGCGCTGAACGCTTCGGCATACATCTCCGGCGACACAAGGTTGCGAGGCCCGTCGCTCTCGCCCCAGCCCGGCAGATCGATGGCGAGCGTGACGAAGCCCTGTTCGGCCATCTTGGTCGCGTAGAGGTTCGCGCTTTGCTCCTTCACGGCCCCCATCGGATGGCTCACGACGAGCGCCGGGTGGGCCTTGCTGCGGTCGAAGGTCTTGGGAACGAAGAGGTTGCCCACCACGTTCATCTGGTACTGGTTCTTGAAGGTGACCTTCTGCAGCGTCACCTTGTCGCTCTTGTAGAAGTTGTCTGCGCCGTTGGACACGTCGGAGCTCGCTTTCATGTTCGCCGCAAAAGCGGCATGGCCTGTGACCGACATGAGGCCCAGCGCCGCGGCGCCAGTGCCCGCTTGCCTCAGGAATTCGCGCCGCTCGAACGCAGGGCTGCGCGTGGTTTCTGCGGCGTGTTCCGGGTTGAAGGCATTGCTCATTGCTCGATCTGCTTTGGTGAGGGGTCGAAATCGGCGGCCAGGGAGGCCGCCGGCGGGATCTCTTACCCTGAATGTTCGGCCCCGGCAGTCGATCTGACTAGCTAATGAATTCTTAAAAGCTATATAAGTCAGGCTAATCAATCCAGATGGGAGACTGCCCCCATGGTCAAACGCAATCTGAACGATCTCCTGTACTTCGTGACGGTGGCGCGCGAAGGCAGCTTCACGCGGGCCGCCTCGCTGCTGGGTGTCACGCAATCGGCCCTCAGCCAGGCCATCAGCGGCCTGGAGGCGCGGCTGGAGATCCGGCTGCTCACGCGCACCACGCGCAGCGTGTCGCCCACGGCCGCCGGAGAACGGCTGCTGAACGCCATCGGCCATCGCTTCGACGAGATCGACGCCGAACTGGATGAGCTGACGCAAATGCGCGACAAGCCGGCGGGCACGGTGCGCATCACTTGCGGCGAACACATCCTTCGCACCACGCTGCTGCCCAAGCTCACGCCCCTGTTGCGCGACTACCCCGACATCAAGGTCGAGTTCGACGTCAACTACGGATTCCGCGACATCGTGGCCGACCGCTTCGACGCGGGCGTGCGTCTGGGCGACACCATCGACAAGGACATGATTGCGGTGCCGATCGGGCCGCAACTGCGCATGGCGGTGGCGGCCTCTCCTGCCTACTTCAAGGCCCATGCGCCGCCAAAGACGCCACGCGATCTGCTCGCGCACAACTGCATCAACATGCGCATGCAGACCGCGGGAGGGCTGCGGGTCTGGGACTTCGAGCGACGCGGCAAGCCGTTGAACGTGCGGGTCGATGGGCAGCTCACCTTCAACACCTCGCCCAGCATGGTGGATGCCGCGTTGGCCGGGCTGGGCATCGCCTTCCTGCCCGAAGAGGAGTTCGCACCACACCTCGGCAAGGGTCAACTGATGCGCGTGCTCGAGGACTGGTGCCCTCCATTCCCTGGCTACTACCTGTACTACCCGAGCCGTCGGCAGCCATCGCACGCGTTCTCGCTGGTGCTCAACGCGCTGCGCTTCTCGCCTCCACTCGCAGGCGGCTAGTCAACGGCAAGGGTGGGTGGCGAGGCTGATCTGGAACGCCTGAACAAGACGCCTCAGGTCAGGCGGCCTTACGCCTTTTCTGCGCAGACCGTGGCGCCTCGCTTCGCGCCAACCACAGCCCGCTCGCAATGATCAACGCACCGCCGCCCAGCGTCCATGCATCGGGCGCGGCCTGCCAGAACACCCAGTCCAGCACCAGCGCCCACGCGAGCGCGCTGTATTCGAAGGGCGCGATGGCTGCGGCCTGGCCGTGGCGGAAGGCTTCGGCGATGGCCATCTGGCCCAAGAAGCCGCTGACGGCCAGGCCTGCGAGCACCCAGGTGTGCTCGGCCTGGATCGGCACCCAGTGCGGCGCCGCCAGCAGGCTCCCGCCGAGCGCCATGCCCGCGGTGGTCCAGAAGACCACCGCGGTGCTCGGTTCGGTGCGGCTGATGAGCCGGCCCAGCATGTTCGACAGCGCGTAGCAGACGGCGGCCACCAGAATCGCCACGGCGCCCGTCGAAAGAAAGGCGTCCTGCTCGGGCCGCAGTGCGATCACGACACCGGCGAAGCCCAGCCCGATCGCGATCCAATGGCGCGGAAGAATCGACTCGCCCAGCAGCGGCACGGCGATGAGCACCATCAGCAGCGGCGCGATGAACGTGAGCGTGTAGGCCTCGGCCAGGCCCAGGGTCTTCAGGCCATGCACGAAGAGCACGAGCATCGCCATGTTCAACCCAGTGCGCAGCAGGTGCAAAGGCCAACGCAGCCGGCGGTTGAAAACGCCGGCTGCCTCGCGCCGCCAAGCGATGTACAGGCACACCAACGGCAGCGCGGTGAGGCCGCGCAATGCCATCACCTGCACCGGCGGGTAGTGCCCGGCGAGGTTCTTGAGCAGCGCGTCCATGCAGGCGAAGAAGGCGCAAGCCAACAGCATCGCGGCAATGCCGCGCAGGGTTCCGGTCGGGTGCATGGTGACGTTGTCTCGCGGCCGTGGCCGGCAGAGACGGGGCTTGTTCTTGACCGCCAAGCATAGGCCCTGCGAACGCCTGGTTCTTCAGGGGCCACCGTCACCACGGTCGCCCCTTCCACGCTCACAGGTAGTTGAACAACGAAATACTGTTCAACCGCGCAAACGTCATCTGCGTCGCCTGCAACGAGGCCTGCCGCTGGTAGAAATCCGAAATTGCAGCGTACGGATCGAGGTCCTCGATCGAGGACAGGTAGCTTTCTTCCTGCAGCTTGTTCATCGCACCCGCGCTGTCGAGCGCCTCCAGTTCGACCTGGCGTGAGCCCACCGACGACAGCACGGTGAGCACGTTGTCGTGCGCGTTCGTCACCTTCACGTTGGCCGTGCTCAAGGCGTTGCGCAGCTGCGCCTGGGCTGCGGCGCCGCCGCCATCGAGCGGTGCGCGCAGCGCGGTCACCAGCTCGCCCAGGGCCGCGAAGATGTCGGTGCCGGCGTTCTGTGCGGTCGACACGTCGAAGCTGTCGCCGTCGGCGGGCGTACCGCTGATCGCGATCTGCACACCGCCGAACGTGATCGGGCTTCCGGCCGTGAACGGGCCGCTCGCGGCGAGCACGGGTGGCGTGTCCCTGGTCATTACCGTGTAGTCGGTGCCGTTGAAGCGGATGGTGAAGTCACGGCCGTGGTTCGGTGCGGTGGCATCGGTGGTGCTCACTGCGCCGAAGACGCCGGAGCCGGTGTTGGCGGGCGCGCCCGAGGCCACGTAGCCCGCGCCGCCCTGCACCGTCTGAAAAATGCTGCGACCGTCGTCCGAGGTCGACATCTGCCGCGCCACGTCGATCTGCATCAGCCGCTCCCCCTGGTCGCCGACGTACTGCACGCCGCCGCCGTCGGCCATCACGAAGGGCGGGCTGCCGCTCTTGAAACCTGCGAACAAGTACTGCCCGTTGCCGTTGTCGCTGTTGGCCACGCCCACGAGCTGCTCCAGGCTGCTCTGGATCGCGGTGGCGAGCGAGGCGCGGTCGGCGTCGGAGAGGCTGCCGCCGCCGGCTTGCACGACCAGCGTCTTCACGTGCTGCAGGATCGACGTCACCGAGTCGAGCGCGTTCTCTTCCGTCGACAGCGCCAGCGCCGCGCGCTGGCGGCTGGTGGCGAACTGGGCGCCTTCGGCCAGCGTCTGGCTCACGCCGAGCGCGCGCGCGGCGCCCACCGGGTCGTCGCCGGCCGACAAGAACTTGGAGTTGGTCGCCAGCTGCTGCTGGACCTTGAACAGCTTCTGCTGCTGCAAGCCCATCGACTGCAGGCTCTGTTCGTAGAAGGATTGGGTGCTGATGCGCATCGCGGGTCCTGGAATCTTGGCGTGAAGTGTGGCGCTCAGCTGCGGATGCCGAGGATGGCGTCGAACATCGCCGAGGCGGTCTGGATCACCTTGGCGTTGGCCTGGTACATCTGCTGGAACATCAGCAGGTTGCCGGTTTCCTCATCCTGGTTGACGCCGGAGATCGCGCGCTGGCTGGCCTTGATCTGGCCGGTCACGCTGTCCTGCGTGGTGGCCGCCACCTTGATCGACATGGCGCGGTTGCCGACGTCGCTCACCAACTGCGAGTAGGCGCCGTTGAAGGTCGCGGTGCCGTTCGACATCGTGGTCTTGCGCTGCAGTGCGCCCAGCAGCAGCGCGTTGCCGCCGTCGGAAACACCGCCCGTGTTCTTGCCGATGGTGAAGGTGTCACCCTGCGCGGGTGTGCCCGTCATGCCCACGGTGATGCCGTCGAAGCTCATCTTCGCGCCCGCCGTGTACGGCACGGGTGTGCCCGCCGGGTAGCTGGTGGTGGTGCCGTCGGCGCGCGTGACGGTCACGGCCGAGCCGGCGGGAAAGCCCGACAGCGTGCCGGTGCCCGCGTTGAAGCTCAGCGTGACGGTGCCGGCCAGCGGCGCGCCCGGGTAGGCGGCATCGACGGTGGCCGCACCCAGCACGCCGCTGCCCTTGTTGCCCGCGGTGTTGCCGGTGATCACGGGCGACGCGGCGGCCACCTTGGCCGGGTCGCGCACCAGCACGTCGAGGTCGCGCGCGCCGGTGCGCGTGGGCTGCACCAGGAACGAATCACCGGCCTGCGCCGTGCCGCTCGCGGCCGCGAGGCTCACGCCGTCGAAGCTGATCGGGAAGGTCGTGAAGCTGCCCATCGGCGTCTTGTCCGAAAGCCGCGTGACCGTATAGGTGAGCGTGCCCGCCACGTCGGTGACGCTCACGTTGTAGTCGCTGGTGGTGAGCTTCGACGCGTCGCTCAGCGTGGCGCCCAACTCGAGGGTGCCGGTGTTGCCGGCGTTGGCGATCGTGCCCGGCACGGCCTGCGAGAAGAAGTTCTGGCCCAGTACGCCGTTCAGGTCCACGCCCAATTGGTGCTGCGCATTCACTGCGTCGGCCACCGACATGGCGAGCCGGCCGATGGTGTTCTGCGTGGGAATCAGCGTGTCCTTGCGGAAGGCCATGAGGCCGCCGAGCACGCCGCCGGTGAAGGCGCCGTCATCGAGCTCGACGGTGTTGCCGGCAAAGCCCGACAGCGCCACCACCTGGCGCGTCGGGTCCGACGACGACGCCACCGCCGCCATCTTCGACGCGTGGTCGCCCACCACCAGCGACTGGCCGGTGGCGATGAACACGTTGTACTTGCCGTTGTCCTGCTGCAGCACGCGCACGTCGACCACCTGGCTCAGCTCGCTCACGAGCTGGTCGCGCTGGTCGAGCAGGTCGTTCGGCGCCTGGCCACCGGCCACCGCGCTCATCTGGCTGATCTGCTGGTTCAGGCTGGCGATCTTGGCGGCGTAGGTGTTGATCTGGCTGACGCTGCCCACGATCTGCTCGTTGACCGAGGTGTTCAGGTCCGACAGGTACTGGTCGGTTGCGCGGAACTTGCTGGCCAGCGACTGCGCCGCACTGATCATCTGCTGGCGCGCGGCCGGGTCGGCCGGCGTGTTGGCCACGCCCTGCACGCTGGTGAAGAAGCTCTGCATCAGCGGCGCGATGCCCGAGGTCTTGTCGGCCAGCAGTGTGTCGATGCGGTTGACCTGCACGCCATTGGTGGCGAGCGCGGCCGACTGCGACTGCGCGGTGGCCAGCTGCGCCGTGAGGTAGCGGTCGTAGCTGCGCGACACGGTCGTCACGTTGGCGCCCGAACCGATGAAGCCCGAGCCGCTGGCGATGCCGCCCGCCGTGGCGATCTCGGCAATCTGGCGGCTGTAGCCGGCCGTGTACACGTTGGCGGTGTTGTGGGCCGTGGTCATCAGCGCGGTGCGGGCGACCGCGAGGCCGCTCAGACCTGTGTAGAACATGCTTCCGGACATATGGCTTTACCTGTCAAAGGGGTGTGTGGGAGCGGCATCGCGTGATGCCTCCCCGTAGTTATCGGCAGCGCGCGCCCGAAGTTGAGGGCGCGTGCACTCATACCGACTTGCTCAGAACTCCGACCAGTCGCCCTTGGCGTCGCCGGCCATGGCGAGCTGCGGCGTGCCGGTGGGCTCGCGGCGCGTGGGCAGCGCCTTCGCACGCGGCTTGGGCGTTGGCTTCGGTACTTTCGGAATCGGCGTGATGCGCGTGAAGCCGGCGCGGGTCGTCGCGACCGCGTTCGCGTCGAGCTTGAACACGCTCACGGCCTGCACGAGGCTGCCGGCCTGCTCCTGCAGCGACTGCGCCGCCGCCGAGGCCTCTTCCACCAA
>NZ_LMEV01000017.1:229768-229886 GCF_001426505.1 Variovorax sp. Root473 | reverse complement strand
GTTGATCTGCTCGATGCCCGAGGTCTGCTCCTGGCTCGCCGCCGTGATCTCGCCCATGATGTCGGTCACGCGCTTCACGCTGCCCACGATCTCCTCCATCGTGCGGCCGGCTTCGGCG
>NZ_LMEV01000017.1:226290-229726 GCF_001426505.1 Variovorax sp. Root473 | reverse complement strand
AGCGTTCAACGCCAGGATGTTGGTCTGGAACGCGATGCCGTCGATCACGCCGATGATGTCCACAATCTTCCTGGACGACGCATTGATTGAGCCCATCGTGTCCACGACCTGAGACACCACGGCCCCACCCTTCACCGCGACTTCCGACGCCGACACCGCCAGCTGATTGGCCTGCCGCGCGTTGTCCGCGTTCTGCTTCACCGTCGAAGTCAGCTCTTCCATCGATGCGGCCGTCTGCTCCAGCGAACTGGCCTGCTCTTCGGTGCGCGACGACAGGTCCTGGTTGCCCGAGGCGATCTGCCCCGAGGCCGTGGCGATCGTTTCCGTGCCTGTGCGCACTTCGCCCACCACCTTGGCGAGATTCGCGTTCATGTCCTTCAGTGCCTGCATCAGCTGGCCCGTCTCGTCGCGGCTGTCCACGCGGATGTTCGCGCTCAGGTCGCCCGCGGCCACCGTCTCGGCCACGCCGACGGCCTTCGCCAGCGGGCGCACGATGCTGCGCGAGATGAAGAAGGCGAACAGGCCGCCCAGCAGCACCGTGAGCGCCGTCAGCAGCAGCCGCAGGTTGAAGCTCTTCGCATTCGCCGCGTCGATGGCGTGGCTCATGTCGTCGATGGCGCGGCGCTCGATGGCGAGCAGCTCGAGCACGCGGTTCTCATACGCCTTGGCGGCCGGCTGGAACGACAGCTGGTAGGCGCGCACGGTCTCGACCGTGTTGCCGCTGGCCTTGGCGCGGGTCACGTCGTCCTTGGCGGCCTGGTACTTGGCGCGCAGCTCGACGATCGACTTGTAGGTCGCCTTTTCCTCGTCGGTGACCAGCAGCGCCTCGACCTTGGCCATGGTCTCGCTGCCCTTCTTCACGCTCTCGGAGATCACGTCGGCGAACAGCATCGGCAGCGCCTCGTCGGTGGTGCGCGCGATCATCGAGGTGCGCGCGATGGCCGAGTAGGTCAGCACGTACCAGTCGGAAATGAGCCGCTCCTTGGCCAGCGGGCTCTGCATCATGACGCGCGTGGCTTCGGCGTTGCGGTGCGCGGACATCAGCCCCACGGCGCTGGAGATGATCGACAGCCCCAGCACGATGGCAAAGGCGAGGGTCAGGCGGGTGCCGATGCGAAGGTTCGAAAAGAATGTCATGGGATGGTCCTCAAACGGTGGCCGCGGCTTCGATGAGGCCCATTTCTTCGCTGGACATCAGCCGGTCGATGTCCACCAGGATGAGCATGCGTTCGTCCAGCGTGCCCAGGCCGATCAGGTAGTCGGTGTCGAGCACCGAGCCCATCTCGGGCGCCGGCTTGATCTGCTCGGCCGTGAGCGTGATCACGTCCGACACGCTGTCCACCACCATGCCCACCACGCGGCCCGAGATGTTCAGCACGATCACCACCGTGAACTGGTCATAGGTGGGTGCGCCCAGCTCGAACTTGATGCGCATGTCGATGATCGGCACGATGATGCCGCGCAGGTTGACCACGCCCTTGATGTAGTCGGGCGCGTTCGCGATGCGCGTCACGGCGTCGTAGCCGCGCAGCTCCTGCACCTTCTGGATGTCGATGCCGTATTCCTCGTCGCCGAGCTTGAAGGTCACGACCTCCAGGCGGCTGGTGACGGGCGCCGAAGCGGCGGGGGCCGCGGATCGCGGCGATGTGTCTCTGGTGTTGTTCAGCATGTGTTCTTCTCCTCGTTCAATGCGCGTGCCCGACAGCGGCACCCTCGCCCGCCCCGGTCCTGAATACCTGTGCGGCCCGGACCAGGCCCTCGGCCTGTTCCTGCAGCGACTGCGCCGCGGCCGAGGCTTCCTCGACCAATGCGGCGTTCTGCTGCGTCACCTGGTCCATCTGCGCGATGGCCTGGTTGATCTGCTCGATGCCCGAGGTCTGCTCCTGGCTCGCGGTCGTGATCTCGCCCATGATGTCGGTCACGCGCCGCACGCTGCCGACGATCTCCTGCATGGTGCGGCCGGCCTCGGCCACCTGCTTGCTGCCCGCCTCGACCTTCTCCACCGAGTCGCCGATCAGCTGCTTGATTTCCTTCGCGGCAGCGGCCGAGCGCTGCGCCAGGCTTCGCACCTCCGAGGCGACCACGGCGAAGCCCTTGCCCTGCTCGCCCGCACGCGCGGCTTCCACGGCCGCGTTCAGCGCGAGGATGTTGGTCTGGAACGCGATGCCGTCGATCACGCCGATGATGTCCACGATCTTTTTCGACGACGCGTTGATCGAGCCCATCGTGTCCACGACCTGCGACACCACGGCGCCGCCCTTCACGGCGACCTCCGACGCAGAGACGGCCAGCTGGTTCGCCTGCAGTGCGTTGTCCGCGTTCTGCTTCACGGTCGAGGTCAGTTCTTCCATCGACGCGGCCGTCTGCTCCAGTGAACTGGCCTGTTCTTCCGTGCGCGACGACAGGTCCTGGTTGCCCGAGGCGATCTGGCTCGACGCCGACATCACGCCTGCGACGTTCGCATCCACGTCCGCGACGATGGCGAAAAGGTTGGCGCTCATCTGGTTCAGCGCGCGCAGCAGCCCCGCAATCTCGTCGCCGGGCCGCACCGTGAAGCGAACCAGGTCGCCGCCCGCGATGGTGCGCGCCACCTCGATCGCCTCGTCGAGCGGACGGAACACCGTGCGGCCGAGGAATGCGCCCAGACCCAGCCATGCCAGCGCGGCGCCCATGGCCGTCGCGGCCACGGCGGCGGGCAGCCAGCTGGGTACGCCGGAAGACGCGGCCAGCCGGGACGCTTCGACCCAGCCCACGGCGCCCAGACCCAACGACAGCACAGCCGCCGCGATCGTCACGCCGAACACGCGATGGCGCACCGGAAAGCGCCGCAGCCGCGCCAGCGGACGCGTCCAGCCGCTGCGCACCACTTCGCCCTGTAGCAGTTCGAGGCCCTTGGCCTCGCCCTCGCGCATGCGGCGGTAGAGCGCATCGGCGGCCAATACGTCTTCGCGCGCAGGCCGGCTGCGCACGGACATGTAGCCCTCCACGCGGCCCTGGTGGCGGATCGGCGTGACGTTGGCGAGCACCCAGTAGAAGTCACCGTTCTTGCGCCGGTTCTTGATGAGCCCGGTCCACGGCAGGCCCTGGTCCAGCGTGCGCCACAGGTCGGCGAAGGCCTCCGGCGGCACGTCGGGGTGGCGCACGATGTTGTGCGCCTTGCCCATGAGTTCGGCGGGCGTGAAGCCGCTGGCTGCGACGAAGGCCGGGTTGACGTAGGTGATGCGTCCCTTGAGGTCGGTGCGGGACACCAGGGCCTCTTCCTTCGAGAGTTCGTATTCGATGTCGGTGACGGGCAGATTGACGCGCATGGCCGGTGCGTCGCCTTCAGGCCAGTGCCAGCGCGTGGCTGCTGCCGCCGAGGCGGAACACGCCGACGACCTGCGACAGGCTGCCGGCCTGTTCCTGCAGCGACTGCGCCGCCGCCGAGGCCTCTTCC
>NZ_LMEV01000017.1:226150-226280 GCF_001426505.1 Variovorax sp. Root473 | reverse complement strand
CGTGATCGCCTGGTTGATCTGCTCGATGCCCGAGGTCTGCTCCTGGCTCGCCGCCGTGATCTCACCCATGATGTCGGTCACGCGCTTCACGCTGCCCACGATCTCTTCCATCGTGCGGCCCGCTTCGGCA
>NZ_LMEV01000017.1:2376-226115 GCF_001426505.1 Variovorax sp. Root473 | reverse complement strand
AGCGTTCAACGCCAGGATGTTGGTCTGGAACGCGATGCCGTCGATCACGCCGATGATGTCCACGATCTTCCTGGACGACGCATTGATCGAACCCATCGTGTCCACCACCTGAGACACCACGACCCCACCCTTCACCGCGACTTCCGAAGCAGAGACCGCCAGCTGGTTCGCCTGCCGCGCGTTGTCGGCGTTCTGCTTCACCGTCGAGGTCAGCTCTTCCATCGATGCGGCCGTCTGCTCCAGCGAACTCGCCTGCTCTTCGGTGCGCGACGACAGGTCCTGGTTGCCCGAGGCGATCTGGCCCGAGGCCGTGGCGATCGTCTCCGTCCCCGTGCGCACCTCGCCCACCACCTTGGCGAGATTCGCGTTCATGTCCTTCAGCGCCTGCATCAGCTGGCCCGTCTCGTCGCGGCTGTCCACGCGGATGTTCGCGCTCAGGTCGCCCGCGGCCACCGTCTCGGCCACTTCGAGCGCATGCCCCAGCGGGCGCACGATGCCCTGCGTGAGGCGCCATGCAAGCAATGCGCCCAGAACCAGCGCGATGACCGACAGTGCGAGCAGCGTCGTGCGGCCTTCGGTGTGGTCAGCCGCGATGCCCTTGGCGGCAGCGTCGATCTTCTCGCGCTGGTGATTCGCCAGACTCTCGACGGCGTTGGCATAGACGGTGAGCGCCGCCGTGAATTGGGTGTCGACCAGCGCGTTGGCTTCGTCGAGCCGCTTTTCGTCCTTGAGCTTGTTGAGCGTGCCCACGGTTTCCAACACGACGACGCGCGCCGCGACCACCGCGGCGTAGAGCGCCTTTTCCTCCGGGCTGGAAAGCATCGCCTCCAGCTTCTTCTGCGCCGGCGTGATGCGTGCAGACCCGGCCGCCTGGAGCTTGGCGAAATAGGCCGCCACCTCGGGATCGGCGGTCTTGACCATCGCGAAGTTGGCGACGGTGTTCGACTTCAGCAGGCTGAGCCACTCGGCCGCCAGGCGCTCCTTGACCAGCGCGCCTTCCACCATTTCGTCGGTGGCCTCGCCCACGTTCGTCAGACGCAGCACGCCGGTGCCCGCAATGAACGCCATCAGCAGCAGCAACCCCGCGAAGCCGAGCCCCAGGCGGGTGCCGATTTTCAGATCCTTCAAACTCATTGCGCTTTTCTTCCTTCAGTAACGGGGAGCGGTGGCCGCATCGCGCGGCGGGCCACCGGCATGGCATGGCTTCATGTCGGGGCGATCTGCGCCACCCCGTCTCCCTGTTATCGGCAGCGCGCCGCCAGACTTGAGTCTTTTTTCTAAAGATCGGCGCGGATCGGAGCGCGGGCGCATGCGTTCTCCGTCAGGTGTCGGTGGCGTTGACGTGCTGGAACACCCGGTCCAGCCGCTCGGCGACCTTGGCTTCGTGGCGGCTCGCACGGGCCCGGGCGTGCGCCGCGAGGCCCGCGAGACCAAGACCCGTCAGGCAGGCGGCGCCGGCCAGCGCCCACACGGCATGCAGCGCCCAGGCGCAGCCGGTGCCGACCCGGAAGCCGAGAAAGAGCGCCACGGCCAGCAGCAGGAGCAATGCGGCAAAGCCGACGCCCACGCGGCGCACGGCTTTCGGATGAAAATGCGTAGACACGGGGGGTCAAGCCGCAACGGCTTCGTCGGCGTCGAGCTTGAACACGCTCACGGCCTGCACGAGGCTGCCGGCCTGTTCCTGCAGCGACTGCGCCGCGGCCGACGCCTCTTCGNGTTGATCTGCTCGATGCCCGAGGTCTGCTCCTGGCTCGCCGCCGTGATCTCGCCCATGATGTCCGTCACCCGCTTCACGCTGCCCACGATCTCCTCCATCGTGCGGCCGGCTTCGGCGACCTGCTTGCTGCCTTCCTCGACCTTTTCTACCGAGTCGCCGATGAGGGTCTTGATCTCCTTGGCCGCGGCGGCCGAGCGCTGCGCGAGGCTGCGGACTTCCGAGGCGACCACCGCAAAGCCGCGACCTTGCTCGCCGGCACGTGCAGCTTCCACAGCAGCATTCAGCGCCAGGATGTTCGTCTGGAACGCGATGCCGTCGATCACGCCGATGATGTCCACGATCTTCCTGGACGACGCATTGATCGAGCCCATCGTGTCCACGACCTGAGACACCACGGCCCCACCCTTCACCGCGACTTCCGAAGCCGACACCGCCAGCTGATTGGCCTGCCGCGCGTTGTCCGCGTTCTGCTTCACCGTCGAAGTCAGCTCCTCCATCGATGCGGCCGTCTGCTCCAGTGAACTGGCCTGCTCTTCCGTGCGCGACGACAGGTCCTGGTTCCCTGCGGCAATCTGCCGCGACGCCACCGCGATCGAATCGGTCGAGGCCTTGATGCGCGTCACGAGGTCGGTGAGCGTGTCTTCCATCTCGCCCATGCCGCGCAGCAGCCGGCCGAAGTCGCCGCCGCGCTCGGTCTCGAACTCCTGGCTCAGGTCGCCGGAAGCCACGGTCTCCGCGATCAGAAGCGCCTCGGCGACCGGCTGGGCGATGCTGCGCGTGAGCAGCCACGCGAGCACCACGCCCAGCGCGAGCGCGGCCACGGCCAGCGCGACGATGTAGATGAGGCCTGCGCGGTATTGCGCGTCGATGGCGGCGGCGGTGCTGTCGATGTGCTTCTGCTGATGCGCAGCCATGGCGCGGATGCCCGCGTCGTAGCCGTCGAGCATCGGCAGCAGCTGCGTGTCCGTGCGCGTCGCGGCCTCGTCCTTCTGGCCGTCGGCCTTGAGCTGGAGGATCTGCTTGCGCAGCGCGATGTAGTCGCCGCGCCGCTTCTGGATGTCGGCGCTCAGCGCCAGCTCTTCCGGCGACACGAGCAGCGCCTCGAGCGCCTTCTGCGTCTCGGAGATCGTGGCGCTGGTGGCGGAAATCTGCTTTTGCAGATAAGCCTGCACCTGCGCGTCGTCGCTCTTGAGCAGCGAGAAGGTGCGCACGCTGTTGGTTGCCGTGCCCAGCTGCCAGGCCGTGGCCAAGCGCTCTTTCGAAAGCGTGCGCGAGGCCAGGTCTTGCGTGGCCTCGCCCACGCCCTGCAGCCGCAGCACGCCGATGCCCGCCACGGCCGCCAGCAGCGCCAGCACCAGCGCAAAGCCGGCGCCCAGCCGCATTCCGATCGTCCAGTTCTTTATCGTCATTCGCTTGTCTCCTCTCGGGGCCTCTCGTGTCGTTGTGCTCGGGTCCGGGCAGTCGGGCTGAGCGAACGGCTCAGCCGAGCTTCTGCATGATGCGAACCAGCTTCTCTGCGTACTTCGGATCGGTCGCATAGCCCGCGCGCTGCAGCCCGTGCGCGGCCTGCGCCGGGTCGGCGGTCGCCAGCACGTTCGCGTAGCGCGGGTTGCGCGTGATGAAGCGCGCATAGTCGGTGAAGGCCTCTTCGTACGAGGCGTAGGCACGGAACTTCGCGCGCACCTTCTGTGGCTCGCCGTCGATGTATTCGGTGGTGGTGGTCTCGACCGTCGCGCCCTTCCAGCCCTTGTCGGCCTTGATGCCGAAGAGGTTGAAGCTTCGCGTGCCATCGTCGGCGCGGATCTCGCGCTTGCCCCAGCCCGATTCGAGCGCGGCCTGCGCCAGGATCAGCGGCGCGGGCACGCCGCTGGCGGCGCTGGCCGCCTGTGCGGAGGCGCCCATGCGGTCCACGAACGCATCGACCTGGCCTTGCAGCGAGGCGTTCGCGGCCGGCGCGGGGCCGCTCCTGACTTGATAGATGCCAAGGTCGGCCGCCGTCGACACGCGCGCGCCGGGCGCCGAGCCGATGGGAATGCCCGCGCGCGGACCGTACGGCAGGCCGGCGGGCGGCTCCAGCGACATCGGCCGCGCGCCGATGCCCTGGTCGGCTTCGGTCGCCTCCGAAGGCATCTGCCGCCGCAGCTGCGCCAGCATCGCCTCGGCCAGCCCCACGCCGCGCCCCGAGAGGTTCTGCGTGAGCTGCTGGTCGAACATCGACAAATAGACCTTCTGGTCCTGGCTGTCGAGCAGGCCGCTCGAGGGCGTGGCCTCGCGCATGCTCTTGAGCACCATGTTCATGAACAGCGCCTCGAACTGGCGCGAGACCTGCTGCAGGCCTTCTTCGGGCGAGATGCGCACGGTGCGCCGCAGCGCATCGACGCCCTGCACGTCGAGCGCAAAACGCTGGTCGAGCGCGCCGCTGCGGCTGGCCGCGTCGGTGCCGGTCCACGCGCTGTGGGGGGAGATCGTCATGCCATCGGCCTCAGATGATTTCGAGCTCAGCGCTCAAGGCGCCGGCCGACTTCATGGCCTGCAGGATCGACACCAGGTCCTGCGGGTTGGCGCCCAGGCTGTTCAGCCCCTTGACCACATCGGCCAGCGAGGCACCGCCGCGCACCATCTGGATCGCACCGCCGCCCTGGTTGACGGCAATCTGCGAGGTCTGGGCCACCACCGTGCTGCCGCCCGAGAACGCGCCCGGCTGGCTGATCACCGGCTCGGTGTTGATGACCACCGACAGGTTGCCGTGCGCGATGGCGCAGTCTTTCACGCGCACCGCCTGGTTCATCACGACGGAGCCGGTGCGCGCATTGACCACCACCCGTGCGCCCGCCTGCGTGGGCGTGACCTCGAGTTCCTGCAGCTGCGCGAGAAAGCCCACGCGCCGCTGCGGCTCGGGCGCCTGCACGCGGATCACGCGCGCGTCCATCGCCTCGGCGGTGCCGGCGCCGAACTGGCGGTTGATGGCGTCCATGGCGCGCTGCGCGGTGCCGAAGTCGGAGCGGTTCAGCTCGAGGGTGAACGAGCCTTCCGCACCCACCGGCGCCTCGACCGTGCGCTCCACCAGCGCGCCCGCGGGAATGCGGCCCGCGCTCAGCTGGTTGACCTGCACCCTGCTGCCGTTGGCCGACGCACCCGCGCCGCCCACCACCATGTTGCCCTGCGCCACGGCGTAGGTCGCGCCGTCCACGCCCTTGAGCGGCGTCATCAGCAGCGTGCCGCCGCGCAGGCTCTTGGCATTGCCCATCGACGACACCGTGACGTCGATGCTCTGGCCCGGGCGCGCGAACGACGGCAGCGTGCCCGTCACCATGACGGCGGCCACGTTCTTCAGCTGCATGTTCACGCCCTGCGGAATCGTGATGCCCAGCTGCTGCAGCATGTTGTTCAGGCTCTGCGTGGTGAACGGCGTCTGCATCGTCTGGTCGCCCGTGCCGTCCAGGCCGACCATGAGGCCGTAGCCGATGAGCGGGTTGTCGCGCACGCCCTGGATGCTGGCGAGCTCCTTCAGGCGCTCCGCGTACGCGGGCGCAAGGAACATGGACGCGACCATCGCAAGCGCCGCGATGCGCCAGCGAGCCGAATCGTTCGTGGGATGCCGCGGAACCGGCTTTGCCGGGCCGCAGGCATCGCCCCCTGCAAGGGGGTTGGCGTAGCGACACGAAGTGCGCGAAGACTGGGAGTTAGTCATTAGAACGGCATCACGTTCAGGAAAATTCTTTGCATCCAGCCCATGTGCTGGGCTTCATCGATGTAGCCCTTGGCCGCGTACTCGATGCGCGCATCGGCCACCAGCGTCGAGGGCACGGTGTTGTTGCCCGACACGGTGCGCGGGTTCACCACGCCCGAGAAGCGGATGTACTCGGTGCCCTGGTTGATGCCCATCTGCTTCTCGCCACTCACCAGCAGGTTGCCGTTGGCCATCACGTCGGTCACGGTGACGGTGATCACGCCGTTGAAGGTGTTGTTGGCGTTGGCGCCGCCCTTGGCGTTGAGCGTGTTGGTGCCTGACAGCTTGGTCTCCTGCCCGTCGAGCAGACCGCCGATGAGCTTGGGAATGGCTGCGAACACGCTGGTCGTGTTGCCCGTGCGGCTGGCATTGGCGCCCGAGTTCTTGGTCGCGTTGACTTTCTCGCTGATGACGATGGTGAGGATGTCGCCGACGTTGCGCGGGCGGCGGTCTTCGAACAGCGCGTTGGCGCCAGGGCCGTCCTGGAAGATCGCACCCGGCGCACGCCGCGCCTGCACGGCCGCGTACTGGTCGGCACGCGCCGTCATCGGCTGGTGCACCAGCGGCTCGCGCGGCACCTGCGCGCAGCCGGCGGCCAGCGCGGCCACGAGCAGCAGCACCGCCGCCCGGCGAAGAAGACGCTCCCCCGCCCGCATCACAACTGGGCCAGGCGCTGCAGCATCTGGTCCGAGGTCTGGACCGCCTTGCTGTTGATCTCGTACGAACGCTGGGTGGCGATCATGTTGACCAGCTCTTCCACCACGTTGACGTTGGACGCCTCGACATAGCCCTGGCTCAGCGTGCCCGCGCCGTCCACGCCGGGGTTCACCTGGTTGGGTGCGCCCGAGGCGTCGGTCTCGGCATACAGGTTCTCGCCCAGGCTTTGCAGGCCGGTCGGGTTGACGAAGGTCGCGAGCTGCAGCTGGCCGACCTGCACGGTGTTGGTGGCACCCGCCTGCACCACCGACACGATGCCGTCGCGGCCCACGGTGATGCTGGTGGCGTTGGCCGGGATGGTGATGGCCGGCTGCACCGGGAAGCCGCTGGCGGTGACCAGCTGGCCGTCGCGGTCGGTCTGGAACGAGCCGTCGCGCGTGTACGAGGTGGTGCCGTCGGGCATCAGCACCTGGAAGAAGCCGCTGCCGCTGATGGCCACGTCGGTCGGCTTGTCGGTCTTGGTGAGGTTGCCCTGCGAGTGAATGCGCTCGGTGGCGACCACATGCACGCCGGTGCCGACCTGCAGGCCCGACGGCAGGCGCGTCTGGTCGGAGCTCTGGCCGCCGACCTGGCGCAGGTTCTGGTAGACCAGGTCTTCGAACACGGCGCGGCTGCGCTTGAAGCCGGTGGTGCCGACGTTGGCCAGGTTGTTCGACACGACGTCGAGCTGCGTCTGCTGCGCGTCCAGGCCAGTCTTGGCGATGTAGAGGGAGCGGATCATTGAAAGGAGTTCCTGGAAGAGGGTCAGCCGTAGGCCAGCAGCTTGTTGGCGGTCTGCGCGTTGATGTCGGCGGTCTGCAGCGACTTCATCTGCATCTCGAAGCTGCGGGCGTTGGCGATCATGGCCACCATGGCATCGACCGGCTGCACGTTGCTGCCCTCGATGGCGCCGGAGATGAGCGTGACGGCCTCGTCGGCTTCGGCCGGCGGCAGGTCGGCGCGCATGCGGAACAGGCCGTCGTCGCCGCGCACGAGGTCGGTCACGGGCGGGTTGACCAACTTGAGTCGGCCCACTTCGGCGATGCCGGTGAGCGTGGTCGAGGCCGCGTCGCGCGAACCCACGAGGCCGTTGGACGCAATGCTCACGGCCGAACCCGGCGGCACGGTGAGCGCGCCGTTGTCGCCCACCACGGGGCGCCCGCCCATCGTCGTGAGCTGGCCGTCGGCGCCAATCTGCAAGTTGCCGACGCGCGTGTAGGCCTCAGTGCCGTCGGCCGCCTGCACCACCAGCCAGCCCTCGCCGCCCACGGCCACGTCGAGCGCGCGGCCCGTCTGCGTGAGCGGGCCGTGGGTGAAGTCGGCGCCGGGCGTGGTGGCGGCCACGAAGGCGCGCGTGGGCGCTTCGTCCCCGACCACGGGCACGGCGCGGAAGGTCGCGATCTGCGCACGGAAGCCCGGCGTCGAGACGTTCGCCATGTTGTTGGCGACCACGGCCTGCTGCTCCATGGCCTGCTTGGCGCCGCTCATGGCGACATACAGCATTCGATCCACGCAATACTCCCGGTCAGCGGATGTTCATGAGCGTCTGCATGACCTGGTCCTGCGTCTTCACGGTCTGCGCATTGGCCTGGTAGTTGCGCTGCGCGACGATGAGGTTCACCAGCTCGGAGGTCAGGTCGACGTTGGACGACTCCAGCGCGCCCGAGGCCAGTGAGCCGGCCTTGGTGCCTTCGCCCGGCGTGCCGGTGAGCGCGTTGCCCGAAGCCTGTGTCTCGGCCCACACGTTGTTGCCCTTGGGCTCCAGGCCGTTGGGGTTGGCGAACGACGACAGCACGACCTGGCCCAGCAGGCGCGTCTGCTCGTTGGAGAACTTGCCGGTGATGGTGCCGTCGGGGTTGATCGAGAACGCGGTGAGTTCGCCCGACTTGTAGCCGTCCTGGCCCAGCCTGCTCATGCCGTTGGCACTGCCGAATTGCGTGGTGCCCGTGAGGTCGACCGAGGTGGTGAGCGGCGAAGCGCCGTTGGTGAAGGTGAGCGGCCCGATGTCGAACGCGCCCGAGGCCGGTGCGGTCATGACGCCCTTGGCATCGAAGGTGATGTTGGAGAGCACCGCGCCGCCGTTCAATGGTGCGCCGTCAGAGGTGCCGTACACGTCCCAGGTGTTGGCCGCGGTCTTCACGAAGTACACGGCCACGTCGTGCGGATTGCCCAGCGAGTCGTAGATGGGCCCGATCGCGTTCGGGTAGTTGTAGGTGGTGGCGTCGGTGGGGTTGAACGGCGTCCGGGCGGGCACCGTGCTGCGCGCGTCGAGGTTGAACTGTGCATCGATGTTGGCTGTGGGCTTGGGCGGCATCATGCCGCCCTGCACCTGGATCGGCCCCGGCGTGCCGCCGCTGATGCCACCACTGGCGTTGGCGCCGTAGCCGGTGAGCTGCAGGCCCTGCGCATTGACGATGTAGCCGTCCCTGTCGCGCGTGAACTGGCCGTTGCGCGAATAGAAAACCTCGCCGCTGGTGCTGGCCAGGCGAAAGAATCCATCGCCGTTGAGGATCGCCACGTCGAGCGGGCGCGTGCTCGACTGCGTCACGCCCTGCGTGAAGTTCTGCGTCACGCCCGACACCGACGCACCCAGGCCCACGCGCGAGCCGGCGTACACGTCCTGGAAGGTGGCAGCGGCCGACTTGTAGCCCACCGTGCCCGAGTTGGCGATGTTGTTGCCGATGACGTCGAGGTTTGCCGCGGCCACGCCGAGGCCACTGATGCCTTGGGAAAAACTCATGAGAGGGTCCTTGTTCGATGCGAAGAAGAAGAGTGCGAAAGGCGCGGCCCGCGCAGGCCACACTGAAGACGAATGCGAAGACTCAGAAGGTGTGAAGAACCCGTAGCGAGCGGCCCGAGGTCGCATCGAGGACCGGAGCCGTACACGCGTACGGTGAGGACCGCAGAGGCGAGATCGGGACGCGCAGTAGGTTTATTCACACCTTCTCAGAGGAACAGGCGCACGTCGCCCAGTCCGATGCTGGCGCCCGAGGCCAGTTCGAGCGTGACGCCGTCGGCGCCCTGCTTCACGGCGGCCACCTGCGAGAAGGTGAGCGCGGCGGCCTTCACCGTCGTGCCGTCGTTGCTGGCATCGACCGTGAAGCGGTAGGCGCCCGGCGGCGCCGCCACGCCCAGGTCGTCCTTGCCGTCCCAGGTGACGGCGTTGACGCCTTCCTTCATGGCGCCCGCGTCGAGCGTGCGGATCACCTTGCCGGTGCTGTCGACGATCTTGATCTCGACCTCGGCGGCGGTGCCCGGCAGCTGCACGGCGAAGGCCTGCGTGGCGGGTTCCTTGCCATCCTCGGGCTTGGTGGTGGTGAGCACGTCGCCGGGCGACAGCACGTTGTAGCCAATGAGCGAGGTGGCCTGCAGCAGTTGGCTGGCGCCGGACTGGTTGACGAGGCCGGAGAGCGTGGCGTTGAGCTTCTCGATGCCGCTCACGGTGCTCATCTGCGCGAGCTGCGAGGTGAGCTCGGCGTTCTGCATCGGGTTGAGCGGGTCCTGGTTGTTCAACTGCGTGACGAGCAGCTTGAGAAAGCGCTGCTCGCTGTCGGCGCTGGACACGTTGTTGTTGCTGTTCGCCGCCGTGGGTGCGTTCAGCCCGCTGATGGACGAAGTGTCGGAAAGGGCCATGGGGTCTGTGTGCTTCCTGCGGGAGGTGGGCGTGCGTGGGTTACTGGCCGATGGTCAGCGTCTTGACCATCAGCGTCTTGGCCGTGTTGAGCACCTCGACGTTGGCCTGGTAGCTGCGCGAGGCCGAGATCATGTTGGTCATCTCCTCGACCACGTTGACGTTGGGCATCGCCACGTAGCCCTGCGCATTGGCGTGCGGGCTCTTCGGGTCGAACACCAGCTTCGCGGGCGACGGGTCTTCGATGACGCCGGACACCTTGACGCCGCCGATGTCGCGCCGGCCCGAAGCCGCCACCTCGAACACCACCTGCCTGGCGCGGTAGGGCTGGCCATCGGGGCCGGCCACGCTCTCGGCGTTGGCGAGGTTGCTCGCGGTCACGTTCATGCGCTGCGACTGCGCGGTCATGGCGGAGCCCGCCACGTCGAAGATGTTCATGGCTGCACCGCCGACAGGAGTGACTTGATCTTGGCGTTGATGAGCGTCAGGTTCGACTCGTAGCGCAGCGCGTTGTCGGCGAAGGCGACGCGCTCGACGTCCATCTCGACGGTGTTGCCGTCGAGGCTGGACTGGTGCGGCACGCGGTATTGCAGGTCGTGGCCGGCCGTGGCCTGCGCCTGGCCCGCGAGATGGCGCGACGAGGTGGTGGCCATCGACACCGACGACGATGTGCGGCCGCGCTCGACGGCCTCGCTCAGGCGCGCGCCGAAGTCGAAGTCGCGCGCCTTGTAGTGCGGCGTGTCGGCATGGGCGATGTTGGCCGCGAGCACCTCCTGGCGTTCTGCCCGGAGATGGAGCGCTTCGCGGTGGAAGCGAAACGCCGCATCCAGCTTGTCGATCATCTTTGTTCCATCTGTTGAGGCGTCGCCAGTGCACGGGGCGCAGCGACCGATGGAAAGCGAGTCTATGCATGCCACGCGTTGGCAATCGCCCGAACAAAGGGGGGTTTCGCCTGCTGCTCGCACCTTCGCCGACAGGGCAAATTCATAAGAATCCATGGGCGCCGGCTGTGGCTTCGATACGGCTTCCTTGCACCGGCGCCTTCGATTTTTTGCCCACTTCTTTCGCCTTCGATGACCCTCTTGCCGCTTCGCCGACGCCTGCTTTGCACCGCCTGTGCGATGGGGCTGGCGTGCGCGATGTCGACCGGTGCGCTTGCAGGCGACACGGCAGCGACGGCCGTCGAAACCTACCTCCAGGTGCAGAGCGCCGGGTTGCCGGGCCAGGTGACGGTCAGCCTCGAAGGGCGTGGCACGTCGGCGCTGCCGCCCTGCGACGCGCCCGAGGTGTTCCTGCCGCCGGGTGTCACGCCCTGGGGCCGCATCTCGGTCGGCGTGCGCTGCCATGCCGAGCGGCCGTGGACGCGCTTCGTGCAGGCGCGCGTTGCGGTGCAAGGCCGCTACCTGGTGGCTGCGCACGCCATCGACGCGGGCCGCGCGCTGGGCGCCGGCGACGTGGTCGAGCGCACCGGCGACCTCACGCGGCTGCCGCGCTCGGTGGTCACCAGCGCGGCCGAGCTGGCCGGAATGGTGAGCGCCAACCGCGTGGCCCCAGGCGCGCCGATCCGCAAGGAACTGCTGCGCGGCGTTGCCGTGATCCGGCAGGGCCAGGCCGTGAAGGTGGTGGCGCAGGGCGCGGGCTTTGTCGTCAGCACCGAGGGCAAGGCCCTGAGCGGCGCCGCGGTGGGCGCGGTGGTGCAGGCCAAGACCCTGGACGGCCGGGTGATCCGCGGCGTGGCCGACGAGGAAGGACAGGTCCGGCTGGTGCAGTAGCGGCCTCGCAGGCTTCATGCACGCCCTTCCTAAAGTTCTCGCCCCGGCTGCCGATATACGGGTCAGCCCCTGAGGAATCACCTTGAAAATCGATCCCACCGCCCCTTCGGCCATGCCCCTGCATCGCACCCCGGCACCGGGCGCGCCGGCGCCGTCGACGTCCGCCGAGGCCGCGCAACGCACCGGGAATGCCGCACCGACCTCCGCGCTCGTCCATGCGATGCCCGCCGCCGTGGGGGGCAGCGATTTCGACGCCGCGCGCGTGGCCGCGATCCGCGAGGACATCCGCGCCGGCCGCTACGAGATCCGCCCCGAGCGCATCGCCGACGGCCTGCTGGCCAGCGTGCGCGAGCTGCTCGCACCGAAGGGCGAGGCATGACCACGTTGCTGGCACAGCTGCGTGCGGAAGCGGGCTGCATCGAGGACTTCCTCGCGGTGCTGGACGAGGAGGCGCAGGCCATGTCGGACAGCACCTTCGACGCACTGAACGCCATCGCCGTTCGCAAGACCGCGCTGCTGGACCGCATGGCCGAACTCGACCAGCAGCGCGAATCGCTGCAGGCGGCGCTGGGCTTTGCGCCCGGCCGCGCGGGTGCGGATGCCGCCGCTACCGCGGGCGGTGCGCCGACGCGCCAGGCCTGGCGCGCACTGCTCGCGCTCGCCGAAGACGCGCGCAACCGCAACCTGCACAACGGCACGCTGGTCTACGCGCACCTGGACTTCACGCAGCAGGCGCTGCATTTCCTGCAGGCGCGCGCCCAACCTTTCTACGGCCCTGACGGCGTGCGCAAGACGCAGCCCGGCGCGGGCACCCGGCTGGCCGCCGGCTGAGCAGTCCCGTGAACGCATCCACACGCTTCGCACCCGCACGCACCGCGATCCCGCTCGTGCTGCTGTGGCTCGCGTGCGCCGGTGCCCATGCCTTCGAGCTCGCACCCGCCGTGCGCCCGGACGACGCCATCAACCTGGGCCAGCTGCACCCGGTGCGCACAGCCGTCGGTGACAGGGCGCGCATCGCGTATTCGGGCGCGGCCATGGCCATTGCGATGTCGGCCGCCTACGTGCCAACGTACCGCCCGGGCGAACAGTCGATCGGCCTGGCCTTCGGCAACTACCGGGGCTACACGGCCGCATCGCTGGGCTTCAAGCGCACGTCGGGCGACGGCGACACGGCCTGGGGCATGGCGGTGTCGAGCACGGGCCGGGAGTGGGGCTTCAACGCGGGCATCGGCTGGAAGCTGCCGCGCAGCACCGCCGCCGCCCGCCCCTGACGCCATGCCATCGCCCCGGGACGCCCTTCACCACCTTCGCATGGATGCCACCGACATGACTTCTCCTTCCACGCCAATGTCCCCTCGCGAGAAGGTCGCCAGCCCGGGAGCCCGCGCATGATGGCCTCGCAGCAGGGTGCGCACCGCATTGCGATGGTCGGTTGCGACGAAGCGCAAGAGGCCGGCTGGGGCAACCGCCTGCGCCTGATGGGCTGCGACCCCGTCGCCTTCGATGACAGCCCCGACTTCCTGCTGGCGCTCACGCAAGGCCTGCAGTTCGGCCTGCTGCTGGTCGTGCTGAAGGACGAGGGCGCATGGCCGATCCTCACGGCGATGTGCCGCGCGCTGCACATTCCCATTTTTGTGGTGGCGCGCGCCTCGCAGCGCGACCTGCTGGTCGATGTGCTGTCGGCCGCGGGCAGCGAAGCCAAAGGCGTCAGCGTCGATTTCGCGGTGCTGCCGGTCGACGAGTTCGAGGTCGAACTGCGCGTGCGCGAATCGCTGCGGCGCAACCGGACCTTGCTGGACCCGCAAGCCACGGCCGCGTGTTTTGGTGACTACCGCTTCCTCGGCGAGCGCCGCGTGGTGGTGTGCCATGGCGTCGAAGTGCGATTGAAACCGCGCGAGTTCGAACTGGCGTTGCTGCTGTTCCGCAATGCGGGCCGCCTGCTGGCGCGCGACTGGCTGCTGGCCTCGCTGTGGGTGGACGCGCGCATCGAACGCACGAGCCGCACGCTGGACTGTTGCGTGGCGAGCATCCGCCGCAAGCTGTCGCTGCACAAGGGCGGGGAGTTCGTGCTGGTGTCGGTGTATGGGCGGGGCTACGAGCTGCGGCACATGGCGCCGGCGGCGCGGTGCGCGTCGAGAGCCGGTGAAGGCGATGACGCCTCGCTGGTCGACACCGCCGACTTCCCCGACACATCGAACGAGCCGGTGTGGCTCGGCGAAAGCGCGCGCGCATGAAGCCGCGTGTTCACGAAAAAACTGTGACGACCTCCGGCTTCGAGGAACCACCGCAAAGGGCGGGTGCCGAAGCCTCCTCTACCAACGCCAGAAGGCCGTCCACGCCAGTATCGGCGCCGAACCTGAAGCCTGGCTGAAGCCCTGCACAAAACCCCTTCTTGCTTCCGCACTCAGCCGCCGGTCAGCGAACGCACGTTCAATGGCACGGCACACCGTGAGGGGGAGACTCATTGCATGACACCATGAGATTCATCGCAGAGGCATCGCTGATCCTGACCCTGGCCGTCGTCCTCGGCGGGTTCGTGCTCGGGTTGTTGGCCGGCCCTTTGGACCCTGAGGACTAGGGCTTTGCGTCCTTCGCCATCGCCGCGAGAAACTGCTGCGCGACGGCCTCGACGATTTCTGCCCGTGGTGCGTTGCGCCGCCTCACGCGCTGGCGACGCGCGACGTGAAGGCCATGAACATCACGCTCGATTGAGCGCATGCGTGCCAGCGGCTACGGCGTGGTCGCCACCGGGAACGCCTGCTGAATCAGGAGGCGCACCGCATCCACCACGCCCTGGCGGCCCCGGCGGCGCCAGGCCAGGTGGACCTCGACATCGAAGCTGTCGACCGCGTCCAAGGGCCTGAAGCACACGCCCGCGTAGCCCAGCTTCTGCGCCGAGCGCGGCACCAGCGCCACGCCCACGCCCGCATCCACGAGCGCCAGGATCGAATGCGTGTGGCTCAAGGTCTGCACCGTTTCGGGTGCGACGCCTTGCGCGCGCAGCCTGCCGGCAATCAGCTCGTAGAGGTAGCGCGACTCCGACGGACAGAACTGGATGAAGGCCTCGCCTTCCAGGTCTGGCAGGCGCATGCACGCCTGTTCGGCCAGGCGGTGTCCGCAGGGCATCGCGAGCACGAAGGGTTCACGAAAGATCGCGGCCGATTCGGCAAAGCTGCGCGGAGCGAACGGCCGCACGATGCCCAGCTCGATGCGGTCGGTGCCGATCGCCTCGAGCTGGTCGAGCGTCTGCATCTCGCGCAGCACGATCTGCACGTCGGGCAGTTGCGCCTGCACTGACGCCAGCAGCTGCGGCAGCAGTGTGAAGCTCGCCGCGGGAATGAAGCCCATCGTCACGCAACCGGCATCGGCGCGCATCGCACGGCGCGCGGCCAGCGCGGCAGACTGGCTGCGGCGCAGGATGTCTTCGGCCTCGCGCAGGAACACGACACCCGCGGGCGTGAGCCGCACGTTGCCGCCCGAACGCTCGAGCAGCAGCACGCCGAGTTCGTGCTCCAGCAGCTGGATCTGGCGCGTGAGGGGCGGCTGGGTCATGTTCAGCGAGACGGCCGCACGTCCGAAGTGAAGTTCGGTGGCCACGGCCACAAAGCATCGGAGTTGGGTCAGCTGGAACACGGCGATTCAATTCTTGGATTGCAGCATCCCGTGTATGGATTGGACGCTGCTTCAGGTGACTTCTAGAGTAGCCGCTTTCTCCGTCACTCCACCTCGGGACAACCAGATGAGTCATTTTCACGGCGCGGCGCTGCGCGCTGCGCTCCACGGCATTTCGGGCATCCTGGTCACGCCCTTCGATGCCGACGACACGCTGGCGCCTTCGCGCCTGAACGTCGTGGTCGACCGCGCGATCGATGCCGGCGTGCACGTGCTCGTGGCCAACGGCAACACGAGCGAGTTCTACGGCCTGCAGGCGCATGAAGCCGAGCAGATGGTGCATGTCGCGGCCGAGTGCATCGGCGGACGCGCGCCGCTTCTGGCCGGCGTGGGCCGCAGCGTGCACGAAGCTTGCGCTTTGGCCCGCGCCTCGCGCAAGGCCGGCGCCGATGCCTTGATGGTCCACCAGCCGCCCGATCCGTTCGTGGCACCGCGCGGCGTGGTCGCCTACCTGCGCCAGATCGCCGACGCGGCCGACGGCCTGCCGCTCGTGCTCTACCTGCGCAACGAGGCCATCGGCCTGGCCGCGATCGAGGAGCTCTGCCGCATTCCGCAGATCGTCGGCGTGAAGTGGGCATCGCCCACGCCGCTGGTGCTCGCCGAAGCCATGCGCCGCACCGCCGATCTCGGGCTGGCCTGGGTCGGCGGACTGGCGGAAGTCTGGGCGCCGCCGCTGTATGCGGTGGGTGCGCGCGGCTTCACGTCGGGCCTCATCAACGTGCGGCCGGAGCGCTCGGTCGCCATCTACCAGGCGCTTGAGGCGGCCGACTACCGGCAGGCCATGCGGCTCATCGAGGAGATGCTGCCCTTCGAAGAACTGCGCGCCCAGGAAAACAACGGCACCAACGTGACCGTGGTGAAGACCGCGCTGCAGATGATGGGCAACGACTGCGGCGCGGCGCGTGCCCCGTCCGCGTGGCCCCTGTCGGACAGCCAGCAGCGGCAGCTGCACGCGCTGATGTCGGGCTGGAACCTGCTGCGCTGACCGGTCCCCTCGCGGTGCCGGCGCGGCACCGCGGTTCGAAGCTTTCCCACAACCATCAAAGACAAACCATGAACCGCCGATCTCTGCTCGCCCTCGCCGCCCTCCTTTCGCTGAACGGTGGCGTGGCCATCGCCCAGGATTTTCCTGCACGCCCGCTCACCATCGTCGTGGGCTCGAGTGCCGGCAGCGCCACCGACGGCCTGGCGCGCGCCGTGGCCCTGGAAGTGACGAAGGCGACCGGCCAGTCGGTGATCGTCGACAACCGGCCCGGCGCCTTCGGCGGCATCGCCGCGCAGTTCGCATCGCGCGCGCAGCCCGACGGCTACACCGTGTTCATGACCACCAACACCACGCAGGCCGCCAACCCGCACCTGCAGAAGAAACTCTCGTACGACCCCATCAAGGACTTCGCGCCCGTCGCCTTGCTGGCCAAGGGCTACCAGCTGCTGGTGGTGAACCCGCAAGTCAAGGCGAACAACGTGGCGGAATTGATTGCGCTGGCCAAGGCGTCGCCGGGCAAGCTCAACTACGGCTCGGGCAGCTCGTCCGCGCAGGTTGCCACCGAGCTGTTCCAGCAGATGACGGGAACGAAGTTCAACTACGTGCCCTACAAGGCCAACCCGCCGGCGGTGATCGACCTCGTGGCCGGTCAGACCGACCTGATGATCGCCGACCTCGCCACGACCTTGCCACAGGTCAAGGCCGGCAAGCTGCGCGCGCTGGGCCTGACCAGCCCGAAGCGCCTGTCGCTCGTGCCGGGCACGCCCACGGTTGCCGAGTCGCTCAAGGGCTATGAGTTCGGCTACTGGAACGCGCTCTATGCGCCCGCAGCCACGCCGGCGCCTGTCGTGAGCCGCCTGAACACGTTGATGCAGGCCGCGATGAAGGCGCCCGCCGTACGCAACGCAGCCGAGCAGGCGGGCATGGAAGTGTCGCTGTCGAGCCCCGAGGAACTGGGGAAGTTTCAGCAGGCCGAGCTGGAACGCTGGGGGCAGATCATCAAGACCGCAGGCATCGTGGCGGAGTGATTTCCTTCGGGCCGCTGCCGTCGGCGGCCCCGTCTTTTCGAAGCAAACACGGGGCCGAGATGGGCCAACCTTGACCCTGCCGGGTGCTGTCCAGCAACGAACAGGCAAAAAAATAGCCCCTTTCGGGGCCATTCTTGGAGGAGAGGGAGGGATTCGAACCCTCGGTACTATCGCTAGTACGCCTGATTTCGAGTCAGGTACATTCGACCACTCTGCCACCTCTCCGGTGCTGTCGAGCCTCAGATTATAGCCAGAAAAATCTGACTTTTGACGCCCTGCGCTTCAACCGCGCAAAACTTCAAGGCCGCCGAGGTACGGACGCAACGCCGCCGGCACGTTGATCGAGCCGTCTTCGTTCTGGTGGTTCTCCAGCACGGCGACCAGCGCGCGGCCCACGGCCAGGCCGGAGCCGTTGAGGGTGTGCACCAGCTCGTTCTTGCCCTGGGCGTTCTTGAAACGGGCCTGCAGGCGGCGCGCCTGGAAGGCTTCGCAGTTCGACACCGAGCTGATCTCGCGGTACGTGTTCTGCGCGGGCAGCCACACCTCGAGGTCGTAGGTCTTGGTGGAACCGAAACCCATGTCGCCGGTGCACAGCAGCACCACGCGGTACGGCAGCTCCAGCGCCTGCAGCACGGCTTCGGCGTGACCGGTCATCTGCTCCAGCGCGTCGTAGCTCTTCTCGGGGTGCACGATCTGCACCATCTCGACCTTGTCGAACTGGTGCTGGCGGATCATGCCGCGCGTGTCGCGACCGGCGCTGCCGGCTTCCGAGCGGAAGCACGGCGTGTGGGCCGTGAGCTTGATGGGCAGTTGCGCCTCGGGCACGACCTCGTCGCGCACGAAGTTGGTCAGCGGCACTTCGCTGGTCGGAATGAGGTACAGCGCCGAATGGTCGGGCGCGGGCTCGCCGTCCTGGCCGCCCTTCTTCGCGGCGAACAGGTCGCCTTCGAACTTGGGCAGCTGGCCGGTGCCGCTGAGCGTGGCCGCATTGACGATGTAGGGCACGTAGCACTCGGTGTAGCCGTGCTGTTCGGTCTGCAGATCGACCATGAACTGGGCCAGCGCGCGGTGCAGGCGGGCGATCGGGCCCTTCATGACGGAAAAGCGCGAGCCCGAGAGCTTGGCGCCCATCTCGAAATCGAGCCCCAGCGGCGCGCCGAGGTCGACGTGGTCCTTGGGCGTGAAGGCCAGCGGCGTGGCGTTGGCGCCGGCGCCGCCCTTCGGGGCCCAGCGGCGCATCTCGACGTTGCCGGCCTCGTCTTCGCCGAGCGGCACGCTGGCGTGCGGCAGGTTGGGCACGGCGAGCAGCAGCGCGTGCAGCTCGGGCTGGATTTCTTCGAGGCGCCTGGATTGCGATTCCTGCTCGACCTTGAGCGCGTTGACCTCGGCCATGAGCGCATCGACCGACTCGCCCTTGGCCTTGAGCGGGCCGATCTGCTTGTTCAGCGTGTTGCGGCGCGCCTGGATTTCCTCGGTGCGGGTTTGCAGCGTCTTGCGCTCGGCTTCGAGCGCGGTGAACGCCGAGACGTCGAGGAAGGGCTGGTTCTTCTTGCGTTTTTCGAGGCCGGCCACAGCGGAGGCCAGGTCTTTGCGGAGCAGGGTGATGTCGAGCATGGGGAGATTTTAGGTGGGCGCCCGACCCGCGCCCGCCCTTCCCGCTCGCACGCCTGCGGCGACTCAGGAGACCGTGGCCGGATCGACGTTCGCGCCGCAGATGATCAGGCACACCTTCTCGCCCTCGCGCGGCACGTAGGCGCCGGTCTGCAGCGCCGCCAGCGGCAGCGCGGCGGCCGGTTCCACGGCGAGCTTGAGCTCTTTCCACAGCCACTGCTGGGCGGTGCGGATGGCGTCGTCGGACAGCAGCAGCGCGTCGCGCACCTGCTGCTGCGTGATCTCCCAGGCGATGGCGCCGATGCGGCGCGCGCCAAGCGAATCGGCCGCGATGCCGCCGACGTCCACGTCGACAGGCTCGCCCGCCTCGCGGGCGCGGAACAGCGTCGGGGCCTTTTCAGGTTCGAGCGCCACCACGCGGGCGCGCTGCTCGAACCAGCCGGCCAGGCCGCCGATCAGGCCGCCGCCGCCCACGCTCACCAGTACGGCGTCGGGCAGGCCGCCCTGCGCCTCGATCTCGCGGCCCAGCGTGCCGGCGCCAGCCACCACTTCGGGCTGGTCGTAGGCGTGGGTGAGCAAGGCGCCCGTTTCCTTCTGGCGCGTCAGGCAGGCGGCCAGTGCGTCGGGGTACAGCTCGCCGACCACGACGACTTCGGCGCCCAGCGCCCGCAGGCGCGCGCGCTTGGCTTCGGGCGACACGCCCGGCAGGAACACCTGGCAGGGCACGCCCAGCGCCTTGGCGGCCGCGGCGGTGGCAATGCCGGCATTGCCGCCCGAGGCGACGATCACGCCCGCGGCGGGAATGTCGTTGGCCAGCAGCCGGTTCATCATGCCGCGGGCCTTGAAGCTGCCGCTGACCTGCATGTGCTCCAGCTTGAGCCAGACTTCGGCGCCCGGCGCGGCCACGCCCAGGGCGGAAGCCGGCAGTTTCCACAACGGCGTTTCACGCAGGAAATGGCCGGCGCGTTCGCCCAGCCTGCGGGAGGCGTTCTCGATGTCGGAGCGCCAATCGGTGTTTTTCATGGGATTCAGGAGATGTGCCCGGGGGGCGGGATGTCGTCGAGCTTGAGGCCCTTGGGGAGCGGGAACTTGATGGTTTCCTCGATGCCGTCCATCTTGCGCACCGACACGGCACCGAACGCGCGCACGCGCTCGATCACCTCGTGCACCAGCACCTCGGGCGCCGAGGCGCCGGCCGTGAGGCCCACGCGCGACTTGCCTTCGAACCATTCGGGCTTGAGCTCGTCGGCCGAGTCGACCATGTAGCTTTCGGTGCCCAGGCGCTGCGCCAGCTCGCGCAGGCGGTTGCTGTTGGAGCTGGTGGGGCTGCCGACCACGATGACGAGGTCGACCTGCGGGCTCATGATCTTCACCGCGTCCTGGCGGTTCTGGGTGGCGTAGCAAATATCTTGCTGCTTGGGCTCGCGCACGTTCGGGAAACGCGCGCGCACGGCGGCGGCGATTTCGGCGGCGTCGTCCACGCTGAGCGTGGTCTGCGTGACCACGGCAAGCTTCTCGGTCTGCAGCGGTGACGCATTGGCCACGTCGGCCACGTCTTCCACGAGGTGGATGCCGCTTGACAGCTGCCCCATCGTGCCTTCGACCTCGGGGTGGCCCTTGTGGCCGATCATGATGAATTCGTAGCCCTCTTTCGCGAGCTTGGCCACCTCGACGTGCACCTTGGTCACGAGCGGGCAGGTGGCGTCGAAGATCGAGAAGCCGCGATCGCGCGCTTCCTGCTCGATCGCCTTGCTCACGCCGTGCGCGCTGAACACCAGCGTGGAGCCGGGCGGCACGTCGGACAGCTCCTCGATGAAGATCGCGCCCTTGGCCTTGAGCTCGTTCACCACGTAGGTGTTGTGCACGATCTCGTGGCGCACGTAGATCGGCGCGCCGAACTTGGCGAGGGCGCGCTCGACGATCTCGATGGCGCGGTCCACGCCGGCGCAGAAACCGCGCGGCTCGGCCAGGAGGACTTCCTCGATGTTCGGGTTCATAGCACGCCGATCAGCTTCACTTCGAAGGTGACGGGTTGCCCGGCGAGCGGATGGTTGAAATCGAAGCGCACGCCGGTCTCGTTCGACTCGACGACCGCGCCCGCGTAGCTGCCCGAGCCGTCGGGCGTGGGGAACTGCACCACGTCGCCGACAGCGTACTGCTCGTCGGGGTCGCCCATCTTCGCGAGCAGCGTGCGGGCCACCCATTGCTGCATGTCGGGATTGCGCTCGCCGAAGGCCTCGCCGGCGGGCAGCTCGAAGGTGGCGTGCGCGCCCTCTTGCATGCCCATCAGGCGCTGCTCCATGGCCGGTGAGAGCTCGCCGGTGCCCAGCGACAGCGTGGCCGGCTTGTCGGCGAAGGTGTTGATGATGTCGCCCGCTGGACCGGCCAGCCGGTAATGCAGGGTCAGGAAGGAGCCGGAAGTCACAACTTGGGACATGGGTGCAGCAAAGGTGGGCAAAGACGAGGGAGGTGTCCCGATAAACTGACCCTCATTTTAAGGATCGGGGCAACATCTCGCCCCGGCCCAGCTTTCAGCAGGGTTTCATGGCATTCAAGGATCTCCCTCTCGACGCCCGGCCGCGCGAAAAACTCATGGCGCGGGGCGCTGCTGCGCTGGCCGACGCCGAGCTGCTGGCGCTGCTGCTGCGCACCGGTGTCGCGGGCAGCAATGTGCTCCAGCTGGCCCAGCAACTGCTCGAACGCTTCGGCGGCCTGTCGGGGCTGCTGCACACCGCCCCCGATGACCTCAAGGTCGTCAAGGGCATGGGCGGCAGCGCCAAGCGCTCGGAACTCCTGGCCGTGCTCGAGCTGGCGCGCCGCGCCATGGGCGAGCGCCTGAAGGAGCGCACGGTGTTCGACTCGCCCGAGGCCGTCAGGCAGTACCTGCAGTTGCACATCGGCTCGCGCCCGCACGAGGTGTTCGCGGTGCTCTTCCTCGATGCGCAGCACCGCCTGCTCACGCTCGAAGAGCTGTTTCGCGGCACGCTCACGCAGACCAGCGTCTACCCGCGCGAAGTCGTCACCCGCGCCCTGCACCACAAGGCCGCGGCCGTGGTGCTGGCCCACAACCACCCGAGCGGCCACATCGAGCCCTCGCGGGCCGACGAATCACTCACGCAAAACCTGCGCGCCGCGCTGGCACTGGTCGACGTGCGCGTACTCGACCATGTCATCGTGAGCCCGGGCCAGAGCTTCTCGATGGCGGAACGGGGACTGATCTGATGGCTTCGTCTTCACGTCCTCCCGCACTGAAAACTCTCGCCGACCTCAAGCAGGTGCAGCGCGTGCTCGCAGAAACCCGCGAGCGCGAAGCCGCCGAGGCCGCCGCGCGCGCCGCGGCCGAGCGCAAGCGCGCCGCCGAGAAAGACCTGTTCACGCGCGCCATCGGCGCCACCGAGCCGCTGCGCCGCAAAGCCTCGGTGCCGCTCGCGCCCGAACCGCCGGCGCCCATTCCGTTCCAGCACCAGCTCGACGAGCAGCGCGTGCTGCGCGAATCGCTGTCCGACGAGTTCGACGTGACCACGCTGCTCGACGTCGACGACGCCATGAGCTTTCGCCGTCCCGGCATCGGCACCGACATCACGGCGCGGCTGCGCAAGGGCGACTGGTCGATCCAGGCGCAGGTCGACCTGCACGGCCTGCGCAGCGACGAGGCGCGCGAGGCGCTCGGCGGCTTCATCCGCAACGCCCACAAGCAGGGGCTGCGCTGCGTGCGCGTGGTGCATGGCAAGGGCCTGGGCTCGCCCGGCAAGCAGCCGGTGCTCAAGACCAAGACGCAGCGCTGGCTGATCCAGAAGAACGAGGTGATCGCGTTCGTGCAGGCGAAGCCGGCGGAAGGCGGGGCCGGCGCGCTGGTGGTGTTGCTGGCGCCTGTGCGGCGCTGAATTGCTCCCTCTCCCCGAGGGGAGAGGGGACAAGACGGGGAACTACTTGCTCAGGTCGACCTTGTAGACCGAGCGCCCCTTGCCGCTGCCGTCATCCACCGTCAGCAGCGAGATGTTCGTCAGCCCCGCATCCGTCGCGGCGCTCAGTTGCCCCTGCCCCGACGTGATCGTCACATTCCCCGCCGTCGTCACCTTCGTGAAGCGCCAGCTGCGCGCCGCGCCGTTGGCCGCGCGCGTGATGGTCTTCTTCGCCTTGATGTACGCGATCAGCACGTCGCGGTTCGCATCGGGCGAGGCGTAGATCGTGGCGCGTCCGTCCAGCGCCGGAATGAAGCTCGCGCCGCTGGTCGCGCGGTAGTTGTTCGTCGCGATGACGAACTCCTGCGCCGGGTCGATGGGTGCGCCCAGGTACATGAGGTTCCGGATGCGGCTGCCTACGGCCTGCGTCACGTCGATCTCGTATTGCATGTCGGGCGTGGTGAACATGTCGAAGTTGTAGCCCGGGAAGGTGCTGATCAGCGGCTGGTCGGTCGCGAGGGCCGGGTCGATCCTGTTGAAGCGCTTGGCCGCGGCTTCGAGCCAGCCCTTGATCTCGGCGCCCGTCACCTTCACCGCGTACACCGTGTTCGGGTACAGGTACAGGTCGGCGGCGCTGAAGATCGCGAGGTTGCCCACGGCCACGTCGGTGTAGTCGCGCCCGCCCTCGAAGCCCGATCTGAACGGCGCGCTCACCGACAGCACCGGCAGGCCCGCGTACTGCGGCAGGTTGGCCTGGAGGTAGGTCTTCACGTAGTCGGCCTGCGCCTGGTTCACGATCTGGATCGCGCCCGGATCACCCACGTCGGCGAAGAAGGTGCTCATGCGGAAGTCGGTGGTGCCGACCGGCGTCTTCACATAGTCGATCGCGGCCTGGTGCTGCGTGTCGACCAGCGGCGCCACGCTCGGGTCGGCATCGACGTACACGGCCTTGCCCGCGCCGTCCTTGCCGGTTTGCGTGGCGCGCGCCTCGACCAGCGTCTTGCTCTTGTCCACGCCCCAGGCCTTGCCGTCCCACACGAGCTCGAGCTTCACGAGGCCCAGCGCCTTGCCCCACGAACTGGGCATCACGGCCGGCACGCCGTTGACGGTGCCGGCGGCGTTGTCGACGCCCACCTGCGTGTAGCCGGGCTTGGCGCCGCGGTCGGGGAAGAGGCCGTGCTGGTGGCCCATCATCAGCACATCGATGCCGGGCACCTTCGACAGGTACAGGCCCGGGCTTTCCATCGTCGGCGAGTACGGCGAGGCGTCGAGGCCGCCGTGCTGCAGCGCGACGACGATGTCGGCGCCCTTCTCGCGCAGCTCGGGCACATAGCGCTTGGCCGCTTCGACCGCGCCTTCGGTGCGCAGCTTGCCTTCGAGAAAACGCTTGTCCCAATTCATGATGCCGGGCGTGGTGAAGCCGATCACGCCGACCTTCACCGGCACCGTCACGCGCTTGCCGTCGGGCGCGGTGGCGGTGAACTGCTTCGTGACGATGGTGTAGGGCGCAACCAGCGGCTTGCCGCTCTTCACGCTCTGCACGTTCGCCAGCACCATCGGGAAATTCGGGCCGGCGCACTTCTTCGTGCCGTCCACGCCCTCGACATCGAGGCCGCCGCCGAGCACCTGGTTGAGGAAGTCCAGGCCGTAGTTGAACTCGTGATTGCCCAGCGTGCCGGCGTCGTAGCCGGTGGCGTTCATTACCTTGTACATCGACAGCGGCTGCGTGCACGGGATGCGGCTGACCAGCGCCTCGTAGTCGGCCAGCGCGGTGCCCTGGATGGTGTCGCCGTTGTCGAACAGCATCGTGTTCGCGAACTCCTTGCGCGCGGCGTTGATGAGCGTGGCCGTGCGCTCGTAGCCGTACGACTTGTCTTCGGCCAGCTTGAAGTAGTCGTAGCTGCGCACGTTGAAGTGCAGGTCGGTCGTTTCGAGCAGCGCGACCGTGGTGCGCGTGCCGGCGGCCACGGGCGCCGGGGC
Organism: Variovorax sp. Root473; assembly: GCF_001426505.1. GTDB lineage: Bacteria > Pseudomonadota > Gammaproteobacteria > Burkholderiales > Burkholderiaceae_C > Variovorax. Next base: position 201,391 of record NZ_LMEV01000017.1, on the reverse strand, counting down.
CGGTGCGGGCGCAGGAGGCGGAACGATCGGGGGGAACGTGGTGCCGCCTCCGTTGCCACCGCCACAGGCGGTGAGCACGGCGGCCAGGACGGCGGCACAGGTGGACATGGGGGCGAGGCGCGCCAGCGACGCGGCCACTGCGTTGTTCATCGAGAGGTCTCCCTGCGGATATGAGGAAGGACCAGTCTCCGAAAGCCGGGTGACAGACCGGTGAATCCGGGCCTGCCGTGCAGCGCCGTTGCGACAGCTGTTACGCCAGATTCAGGCCAAGTGGTTCTTTAGTGGTACCGCCGCGTCCGCCACCGCGTCGGGCGCCGGGCTGCGGCCCGCTTCGAGCAGCTTGCGGCTCATCATGTGATCGACCGGCGCGTTCACCGATTCGACGCACACGAGCTGGCCGTCGACGTAATGGAACAGCGAGAACGCCTCGGGCTTCGGCCCCGCGCGGCGCACGCTCACCAGGCCCGGCGTGCCTTCGGCCGGCATGAGGCCCGCCATCTGCAGGCGCAGGCCGCCCTGGTCGGACCAGAACCACGCGACCGCGTCGTGATCGCGTGCGGCGCCGGTCAGCGTGGCCACCGCCGTGCGTGCCTGGTCGTTCGCGTTCTGCACCGATTCGAGCCGCAGCGCGCGGCCTGCACGCCGATCGGGAAAGCGCGTGCAGTCGCCCACCGCGAGCACGTCGGCCGCGCTGGTCTGCATGTGGGCGTCGACCACGATGCCGTCGGCGCACTCGATGCCTGCAGCTTGTGCGAGCGCGGTCTCGGGCACCGCGCCGATGCCCAGCAGCAGCAGATCGACCGGTTGCTTCGTGCCGTTGACTTCAACCGACACGAGCCGGTCGCCCACGACCTCGAAGGCGCCGGTGCGCGCACCCAGCACGATGTCGATGCCGGCCGCACGGTGGGTCGCGAGCACGTGCGCCGACAGCTCGGGCGACACGGCGCGGCCCAGCAGGCGCGGCGCGCTCTCGATCACCTGCACGCGCTTGCCCAGCGCCTGCGCGGTGGCCGCCACTTCGAGGCCGATGAAGCCACCGCCCAGCACGGTGACCTGCTCGGCATTCGCGAGCCGCTCGCGCAGGCGATGCGCCTCGTCGGCGGCACGCAGGCTGGCGACGTTTTCGAGGCCCTGTGGCAGGTCGGGCATCTGGCGTGCGCGCGTGCCGGTGGCCAGCACCAGGCGTTCCCACGGCAGCACCGCGCCCGAACGCAGCGTGACGGTGTGCGCCTCGCGGTCGATGGCCACGGCAGCGTCGCCCAGATGCAGCGTGATGCCCGCCTCGCGGTACCAGTCAGCGGCCTTGTGCGGCTGCGTGGTTTCTTCGGCGCTCTTGAGAAAGGCCTTCGACAGCGGCGGACGGTGATACGGCTCGCAGGCCTCTTCGCAGACCAGGTGCACGCGCGCGCCCTGCCCGGCTTCCGCCAGGCCCGCGCACAGCTGGGCCGCGGCGTGGCCGCCGCCGATGATGACGATGGAATTCATGGAGAACAGTCTTTCGGGAATCGTTGTCTGGTCACTCACCGCGGTTGCGCATCCAGTCGGCGGTCTTGAAGAAGGAGTCGCGCAGGCGTGCGCGCAGGTCTTCCGGCACCCCGGTCTCGCCCATCGCCTGGTCCATGCAGGCCAGCCACTGGTCGCGCTCCTTGATGCCGATGGTGTGGCCGCCGATGGCCTGCGGCAGGTGCCGCGCACGCAGCATCGGATGGCCGAAGCGGTCGGTGTAGTGCGCGGGGCCGCCGAGCCAGCCGCACAGGAACCAGAACAGGCGCTGGCGCGCGTTGTCCAGGTCGGTGCCGTGCACGGCGCGCAGTTGCGCGTAGGCCGGCTCGAGGTCCATCAGGTCGTAGAAGCGCTCGACCAGCGCCTCCACCTTCGGCTCGCCGCCGATCCACTCGAAGGGCGTGCCGGCGGGCGGTTTGTCTTGAATCTGCATGAAAGCGAGTATCCCTGCGGGGACGCTCTAGAGTTGGATCAGATCGGGAATGCCCACATCGGTGCTCACGTCGGCCGTGTAGTCCACGCCGTCGACGGCAAAGCCGAACAGGCGCAGGAACTCGGTCTTGTAGCCCGCGAAATCGGTCAACTCGTTGAGGTTGGCGTCGGTGACCTGTGGCCAGAGTTCCTGCACGCGCGCCTGCACCTGCGGCGCCAGCTCCTTGTAGTCGGCGCGCAGGCGGCCTTCGTCGTCCAGGTGCGGCGTGGCGCCGTACAGGCTGTCGGCGTACAGGCCGTGCACCTGCTCGATGCAGCCTTCGTGCGTGCCCTGCGCCTTCATCACCTTGAACAGCAGCGACAGGTACAGCGGCATCATCGGAATGGCCGAGCTGGCCTGCGTGACCACCGCCTTCAGCACCGACACGCGCGCGTCGCCGCCCTTGGCGGCCAGCTGCGCGCGGATGTCCAGCACCTTCTCGTCCAGATCCTTCTTTGCGGCGCCGATGGAGCCGTTCCAGTAGATGTCGTGGGTGATCTGCTCGCCCAGGTAGGTGAAGGCCGTGGTCTTGGCGCCGTCGGCCAGCACGCCGGCCTGCTGCAGCGCGTCGATCCACATCTGCCAGTCTTCACCGCCCATGACGGCGACGGTGTTGTCGATTTCTTCCTGCGTGGCGGGCTCGAGCACCGATTCCTTCACGGCCCCGCTGTCGGTGTCCAGGCCGCGCAGCGTCACGGCCTTGCCGATGGGCTTGAGCACGGAGTTGAAAACCTGGCCCGTCTTCGGGTGCGTGCGGCGCGGCGCGGCCAGGCTGTAGACCACGAGGTCGACCTGGCCCAGGTCGGCGCGGATGGTGTCGATGGCCTGCTGCTTCACCGCGTCGGAAAAGCCGTCGCCGTTGATCGTCTTGGCGTAGCGCCCCTCGGCCGTGGCGGCGCGGTGGAAGGCGGCGGTGTTGTACCAGCCGGGCGAGCCGGGCTTGGTCGCGCTGCCCGCGCGTTCGAAGCACACGCCCAGCGTGTCGGCGCCGCAGCCGAAGGCCGCGGTGATGCGCGCGGCCAGGCCATAGCCGGTAGAGGCGCCGATCACCAGCACGCGCTGGGGGCCGCCCACGATGGGCGGCCTGGCTTTGACGTAGTCGATCTGTTGCCGGACATTGGCTTCGCAGCCCACGGGATGGGTGGTGACGCAGATGAAGCCGCGCACGCGGGGTTGGATGATCATGAAAAGCTCGCTCGGTAAGACATTCGGGGGACGGCGGCGGGGCACGTCGCGGCGTCGCGAATTTAACCCAGCCGGCAGCAGGCCGATTCATCAGCCCCATATGCATATGTCGATTGACGATTTAATAATCTTGGGTTTTATTGATATGGTTCCGGCCTGAATTTTCACTCTGGAGAGAGGACGATCCCCACCATGCGCCACACCCTGCTTGCCGCGGCCCTTGCCGCTTCCGCCCTGCTGACCGGCGTTGCCGCCCATGCGGACCAGCTTGCCGACATCAAGAAAAAGGGCGAACTCGTCGTCGGCGTGCTCGGCACGGACGAGCCCGCCACCTTCATCGACCCCAAGACGCGCCAGATCGTCGGCTACGAGGTCGACCTGGTGAACGCCATCGCGAAGAAGATCGGCGTGAAGCCGGTGCTCAAGCAGATCGCCGTGGCCGCGCGCATTCCCGAACTGCAGCAGGGCCACGTGGACCTGGTGGCCGCCGGCCTCACGCACAACAAGGAGCGCGAGGCGCAGATCGACTTCTCGCTCACCACCTTCGTGACCGGCCAGAAGGCCGTCGTGAAGAAGGCCAGCAACATCACCGAGGTGTCGCAGCTCGGCGGCAAGAAGGTGCTGACCATCCGCGGCGGCACGCAGGAACCCAACATCCGCAAGGCCGTGCCCACCGCCGAGGTCGTGACCTTCGACACGAGCCAGCAGGCCTTCCAGGCCCTGCAGCAGGGCAAGGGCGTGGGCTACGTGGACGACGAAGCCGCGCTGCTGCGCAGCTACGCCAAGCTGGGCCCGCAGAAGGCGCAGTACGTGGTGCTCAAGCAGAACCTGAGCACCGAGTCGCTGGCCATCGGCATCAAGAAGGGCGAAGCCGGCCTGAAGGCCGTGGTGGACGACACGCTGCGCGAGCTCGAGAAGTCGGGCGAGGCGCAGAAGATCTTCATCAAGTGGTATGGCCCGAACACGGCGTCGGGCTTCCAGACGCGCGACTTCAAGCTCGAGACCGATCAGATCTAGCTGTCGAGTTTCAGTAGGTTGTTCATGGCCGGAATTCGACTCATGGGCGGCTGATGGCTCAATGCGGAGTGTGGCCGATGCCAGTTGTAGTGGTGGATGAAGGGCTGTAGGGCGGCTTCGCGCTGAGCTGAGCTTTCATAGGGCCTGGCATAGGCCCACTCGCGCAGGCTGGTCTGCACGAAGCGCTCAGCCTTGACGTTGGTCTTGGGTGTGTAGGGGCGTGTGCGGATGTGACGTATGCCCAGTTCGTCGCAGACCGCATCGAAGATTTTCTTGTAGCCCGCGCCGTTGTCGGTCATCACCCGGTCGATGCGCACACCCAACTGAGCGTAGCTGGCCACCGCCTCGCGCAGGAACTGCGTGCAACTGGCCGAGGTCTCGTCGCTCTTGATGGCGGCAAACGACACACGCGAGTGGTCATCGATCGCCAGGTGCACCGCGTCCCAGCCGATGCCCTGATTGCGATTGAGCGTACGGTCACCGGTGATGCGGTGGCCGATGCCCTTGATGCGGCCCAGCTTCTTGGTATCGATATGCAGCAGTTCGCCCGGTGCGGCGCGCTCGTAGCGCACCACGGGCACCACCGGCTCGAGCGACTTCAGCCGCGACAGCCCCGCCTGCTTCATGCAACGGCTCAGCGTGGCCAGACTGCGACCGGCCTGCATGGCAATGCGCCACAGCGGCCATCTCTGGCGGCGCAGCGCCTCGAAGCGCGCCTGGTCTTCCTCGGTAATGGCGTGCGGGCAGCGCCGAGGCCTGGAACTGCGATCAGCCAGGCCCTGGGCTCCTTCAGTCTTGAATCGAGCCAGCCACTTGTAGGCCGTTCGAACACTCACGCCCCCAGCTTCGCTGGCGGCCCTCACCGTCCAACCCTGCTGCTGCACTCGGTTTACCAGCAGGGCTCGACCTTTGGGCGTCAATCTCGCATGCTTATGGCTGTTCATCCGTTCTCCTGAGTTGAGTTGCGGTGTCTTGGTAACCACAGCATCCCAAATCACGAACGGATGAACAACCTATTGAGACATCACATCTAGCTCCGCCCCAGGCTTCGCGCACTTCGTGTCGCTTCGCCCACCCCCCACCGGGGGCGGGCCGGCCGCTTCGGGCGGCCGTGCGCGGCGGCCCCCGCGAACAGGGGCGACGCACGCGCCGCCCCCAGGGCTCTGAGCGCCAATGTTTGCGCCAGTGGTACCTTCGCCCCCCATGCCCCTGTTCGACTATTCGCTGCTGCTCACCGGCCAGTACCACGACATGCTGGTCGCGGGCCTGTGGCTGTCGCTGCAGCTGCTCGCGGTCTCGCTCGTCTTTGCGCTGCCGCTGGCGCTGGTGGTGGCGCTGCTGCGGCTCTCGCCGCTGGCGCCGCTGCGCTGGCTCGGCTTTGCGTACGTGGAGTCGATCCGCAACATCCCGCTGCTGGCCCACATGCTGTTCTGGTATTTCGGCGCACCCGAGCTGCTGCCCGAAGGCCTCAAGACCTGGCTCTACGAAGGCCACATCGAGGCCTACAGCGCGATCGTGGCACTGTCGCTGTACACGGCGGCCTTCATGGCCGAGGACATCCGCAGCGGCATCCGCTCGATCCCCGCCGTGCAGTTCGAGGCCGGCCGCGCGCTGGGCTTCAGCTTCCTGGCCACCATGCGCCGCGTGGTGCTGCCGCAGGCGCTGCGCGTGACGGTACCGCCGCTCATCTCGCAGACGCTGAGCCTGTGGAAGAACACCTCCATCGCCACCGTGATCGGCGTGGCCGAGCTGATGTACCAGGCCGGACAGGTCGAGAGCGCGACCTTCCGCAGCTTCGAGTCGTTCGCGTTCGCGAGTGCGGCGTACCTGACCGTGTCGCTGGCCATCACGGGACTCGCGACCTGGTACCACCACCGGTTCCCGGTGCGGACGATCTGAAGGCGGTGCGCTGATGCTCGAAATCATCAACGACTACTGGGTCTACTTCCTCATCGGCCAGTACCCCAACGGCCCGCTCGGCGGGCTGGTGCTCACGCTGCTGCTGGCCTCGTGCGGGCTGGTGCTCGCGCTGCCGCTGGGCATCGTGCTCGGCCTGGCGCGCGTGAGCCCGTGGCGCTGCGTGCGCTGGCCCGTCACGGCGCTGGTGTTCGTGGTGCGCGGACTGCCGCTCCTGATGGTGATCTTCTGGGCCTACTTCTTCCTGCCCAGCGTCACGGGCGTGAAGACCGACCAGTTCACCACGATGCTGATCGCGCTCGTGATCTTCGACGCCGCCTACCTTGCCGAGATCGTGCGCGCCGGCATCCAGGGCCTGCCGCGCGGGCAGATGGAGACCGCGCGCGCGCTCGGCCTGAGCTACTTCGGCGCGATGCGCCTCGTGGTGCTGCCCCAGGCGCTGCGCAGCATGCTGCCCTCGCTGGTGAACCAGTTCGTCTCGACCATCAAGGAGACCTCGCTGGGCTACATCATCGGGCTGGCCGAGGTGTCGTTCATTGCCACGCAGATCAACACGCAGGTGTTCACCAAGCCGGCGCAGATCTACCTGATCCTGGGCCTGACCTACTTCATCCTGTGCTTCGGCCTCTCGCGCTTCGCCTACTGGCTGGAGCGCCGGCTCGCGCGCCGCGGCCTTCCCGCCGCCACCCTCAAGGTGCCCGCATGATCGAACTCGAAAAAGTCAACAAGTGGTACGGCAGCTACCACGCGCTGGTCGACGTGACCGAGACCATCCACAAGGGCGAGGTGGTCGTGGTGTGCGGGCCCTCGGGCTCGGGCAAGTCGACGCTGATCCGCACCTTCAACCGGCTGGAGCCGATCCAGTCGGGCCGCATCACGCTCGACGGGCAGGACATCCACGCGCCGGGCCTGGACGTGAACGCGTTCCGCTCGCGCATCGGCTTCGTGTTCCAGCAGTTCAACCTGTTCCCGCACCTCAGCGTTCTGCAGAACTGCACCATGGCGCCGATGCAACTGCACGGCCTCTCGCGCAAGGAGGCCGACGCGCGCGCGATGGCGCTGCTGCAGCGTGTGGGCCTCGCGAACAAGGCCAATGCCTGGCCCGGCGAGCTGTCGGGCGGCCAGCAGCAGCGCGTGGCCATTGCGCGCGCGCTCGCCATGAAGCCGCCGCTGATGCTGTTCGACGAGCCCACCAGCGCGCTCGACCCCGAGATGGTCGGCGAGGTGCTGCTGGTGATGCGCGACCTCACGCGCGACGGCATGACCATGGTGTGCGTGACGCACGAGATGGGCTTTGCGCGCGAGGTGGCCGACCGCGTGCTCTTCATGGACCAGGGCCAGGTGCTCGAACGCGCCACGCCCGACGATTTCTTCAACCGCCCGCAGCACCCGCGCGCGCAGCAGTTTTTGTCCGACATCCGTTCGCCTTTTTCGAGAGACGCATGACCGACTCCTCCCTCCCCCTCATCGACGTCGCCCCGCTGGTGGCCGGCACGCCCGAACGCGAACGCGTGGCGGCGCAGATCGGCGACGCCTGCCGCGCGCACGGCTTCTTCTACGTCACGGGCCACGGTGTCGACCCAGCACTGATCCAGCGGCTCGAAGACCTGAGCCACCAGTTCTTCGACCTGCCCGAAGCAACCAAGATGCAATGGCGCATGGCCCTGGGCGGCCGCGCCTGGCGCGGCTACTTCCCGCGTGGCGGCGAGCTGACCTCGGGCCGGCCCGACTGGAAGGAAGGCCTCTACCTGGGCACCGAGCTGCCCGCCGACCACCCGCTGGTGCAGGCGAAGACGCCGGTGCACGGGCCGAATCTCTTTCCCGACGTGCCGGGCTTTCGCGCGACCATCCTCGCGTACATGGACACCGTCACGCAGCTGGGCCACCGGCTCATGGAAGGCATCGCGCTGAGCCTCGGCCTGCCCGCGAGCTACTTCGCGCAGCGCTACACGGCCGACCCGCTGATCCTGTTTCGCCTCTTCAACTACCCGACGCAGGCCGTGCCCGAGGGGCTGGACGTGCAATGGGGCGTGGGCGAGCACACCGACTACGGCCTGCTCACGATCCTGCATCAGGACACCGTGGGCGGCCTCGCGGTGCACACGCCGGGCGGCTGGATCGACGCGCCGCCGGTGCCCGGCGCCTTCGTCTGCAACATCGGCGACATGCTCGACCGCATGACCGGCGGGCTCTACAAGTCGACGCCGCACCGCGTGAAGCGCAACACCTCGGGCCGCGACCGGCTCTCGTTCCCGCTGTTCTTCGACCCGAATTTCGAAGCCCGCGTGCAGCGCATCGAGGGCCTGGCGGGTGCCGAAGCGCTCGACGACAGCGCCGAGCGCTGGGACCGTGCCAACGTGCACGCCTTCAGCGGCCGCTACGGCGACTACCTGCTGGCCAAGGTGTCGAAGGTGTTTCCGCAGCTGCGGGACGAAGTGCTCTGACCTGAACGCGGGCGCTGGCCCGTCAGGGAAACCAGCGCGTCACGTGCGGCACGGCATCGTGCAACGAATCGAGCACATGAAAAGCCTGCGCGACGATCGCCTCGGGCGGGTGCTTGAGGTCGGGCACCACCACCACGCGCATGCCGGCGGCCAGCGCGGCTTTGGCGCCGTTCTCGCTGTCTTCGAAAGCGACGCAATCGGCAGGGTCCACGCCCAGGCGCTCGGCCGCGAGCCGGTACAGCGCCGGGTCGGGCTTGGCACGCTCGACCTCGTCGCCGCCCGCGAAGGCCTCGAAATGATGGAGCACGTCGAGGCTGCCCAGGCAGGCGGCGATCTGCCCCCGCGTGGACGACGAGGCCACGGCGCAGCGCGTGCCGCGTGCGCGCAAGGCGGTGAGCAGCTCGGCCGCGCCGGGCTTGATGGGAAAGAGCGGCCGGACGTCGCCTGCGAGGCGTTCCAGCTGCAGCGCGGCGGTCACCTGCGTGGCCGCGTGCTGGTAGGCGGCCGCGCCGCCGAGCAGCGCGGCAAGGATCTCTTTGGACTCGACCATGGCCAGCCCCACGCATTGGAGGTACTGGGCGTGCGAAAGCTCGACATCGAGCGTGCGGGCCGCGGCGATCCAGGCGGCCATGATGGGGCGCTCCGAATCGATCAGCAGCCCATCCATGTCAAAAATGGCGGCGGTGAACATCGAGGCGAATCCTAAGCGAGCGACGCAGCGGCCATGAAAAAAGGGGCCCTCGGCCCCTTTTTTGAAAACACGGCGGCAACGCCGGTCAGTCCCGCGCCAGCGCCCGGTTCAGCCCCAGCGCCGCCAGCGTGCCGAGCGCGCCCGACAGCAGGTAGACGCTCACGAAGGCCAGGCCGAAGTGCGCCGACAGGCCCAGTGCGACCAGCGGGGCAAAGGCCGCGCCGATGAGCCAGGCCAGGTCCGCCGTGAGGGCCGCGCCGGTGTAGCGGTACCTGGCTTCGAAGTTCGAGGTCACGGCACCGGCCGCCTGGCCGTACGACAGGCCCAGCAGCGCGAAGCCCAGCACGATGAAGATGTCCTGGCCGATGCGTCCGCCGTCGAGCAGCGTGGGCGCGAAGCCGCTGAACACGGCGATCATCGCGGCCAGCCCGCCGAGCGTGAAGCGACGGCCGATGCGGTCGGCGATCAGGCCCGAGGCCACGATGCCGATGGCGCCGAACACCGCGCCGACCATCTGCACGATGAGGAACTCGGTGATCGACTGGTCGGAGTACAGCGAGATCCACGACAGCGGGAACACCGTGATCAGGTGGAACAGCGCGTAGCTGGCCAGCGCGGCGAACGCGCCGATCAGCAGGTTGGCGCCCTGCGAACGGGTCAGCTCAACCACGCTGGTGGGCTGCAACTCGCGCTCTTCGAGCAGGCGCGAGTAGTCGTCGGTGGCCACCAGGCGCAGGCGCGCGAACAGCGCCACCACGTTGATGGCGAAAGCCACGTAGAAGGTATAGCGCCAGCCCCAGTCGAGGAAGTCGGCCAGCGGCAGGCTGGAGTACAGGTACGCGAACAACGCGCTGGCCACGAAGAAGCCCAGCGGCGCGCCCAACTGGCCCAGCATGGCGTACCAGCCGCGCTTGTTGGGCGGTGCGTTCAGCGCCAGCAGCGACGGCAGGCCGTCCCACGAGCCGCCCAGCGCCAGGCCCTGGGCAAAGCGGAACACCGACAGCAGCACGATGGCCGTGAAGCCGATGCTTGCGTAGCCCGGCAGGAAAGCGATGCCGGCGGTGGAGGTGCCCAGCAGGAACAGCGCCATCGTGAGCTTGGTCTCGCGCCCGAAGCGCCGCTGGATCGCCATCGAGATCACGGTGCCGAAAGGGCGCGCGATGAAGGCGAACGAGAAGATCACGAAAGCCCACAGCACGCCTTCCAGGCGCTGCTCGAACGGGAAGAACACCGCCGGGAACACCAGCACCGAGGCGATGCCGTAGACGAAGAAGTCGAAATACTCGGAGGCGCGGCCGATGATCACGCCGACCGCGATCTCGCCCGGTGCGATGTGCGAATGGTCGGCGTCTGCGGCGCGGACGCCGCCTTCGGGCGTGTGCGACCCAGGCTGGGCGCCTTGTGGACTGATGCTGGACGTCGTCATCTTGCTGGCTGTAATTCAGGCGTCACGCCGGAGCGCGACACAGAGGGGAATTCTGGACACGCTGTAGCGTCTCACCGATTTGCGTTTACCGCCATAGGACAAAACGTCCAATAGGCGAAATCCCTCGGGCGGCGTAGATTGCAGGGTCATTTTGGCGCGGCCCTCGCACTCTCCTCTCCCGGCATGCACATCCTCAAGACCCTTCGCCGAGCGCTCCTGCTGCTCTCCGCCATCTTCCTGGCGGGCTGCAACACAGTGCTGTTGAACCCCTCCGGCGACATCGCCAACCAGCAGGGGCGCCTCATCGTCGTCTCGACGGTGCTGATGCTGATCATCATCATCCCGGTGATCGCGCTGACCATCTTCTTCGCCTGGCGCTATCGCCAGTCGAACAAGGAAGCCACCTACAGCCCCGACTGGGACCACTCCACGCAGCTCGAGCTGGCGATCTGGGCCGCGCCGCTGCTGATCATCATCGCGCTGGGCGCGATCACCTGGATCAGCACGCACACGCTGGACCCGTACCGCCCGCTGAGCCGCCTGGACGCGCAGCGCCCCATTCCCGCCGAAACCAAGCCCCTGGTGGTCGAGGTGGTGGCGCTGGACTGGAAGTGGCTCTTCATCTACCCCGAGCAGGGCATCGCCACGGTGAACGAACTGGCCGCCCCGGTGGACCGCCCGATCAGCTTCAAGATCACGGCCTCGTCGGTCATGAACTCCTTCTTCATTCCCGCGCTGGCCGGCCAGATCTACGCCATGCCGGGCATGGAGACCAAGCTGCACGCGGTGATCAACAAGCCAGGCGAGTTCGAAGGCTTCTCCGCCAACTACAGCGGCGCGGGCTTCTCGGGCATGCGCTTCAAGTTCCACGGACTGAGCCATGACGGCTTCGACCAGTGGGTGGCCAAGGTCAAGACCGGCAAAGAGGGCGAACTGACCCGCGAGCAATACAAGAAGCTCGAAGTGCCGAGCGAGCGCGAGCCCGTGCGCCACTACGCCGCGGTCGACCCGGCCCTGTACGACGCCATCCTGAACCTGTGCGTCGACCGCAACAAGATGTGCATGAAGGAAATGATGGCCATCGACGCCGACGGCGGCCTGGGCAAGCCCGGCGCGTTCAACGTCGCCACCAAGCTGGCCTGGCAGGCCGATTCCCTCGACACGCCCAAGCGCAAGTACGTCACCGCGATGTGCACCACCGAAGACTAAGAAGATGCTGCAGAACCTAGACCTGACGAAGCTCGTCTTCGGCCGCCTCTCCTGGGAGGCGATTCCCCTTCACGAGCCGATCCTGCTCGTGACCTTCGCGGCCGTGATCCTGGGCGGCCTGGCGCTGCTGGGCGCGGTGACCTACTTCAAGCTGTGGGGCACCTTGTGGCGCGACTGGATCACCAGCATCGACCACAAGAAGATCGGCATCATGTACATCATCCTGGGCCTGGTGATGCTGCTGCGCGGCTTCGCCGACGCACTGATGATGCGGGCCCAGCAAGCCGTCGCCTTCGGCGACAACGCGGGCTTCTTGCCGCCGCACCACTACGACCAGATCTTCACCGCCCACGGCGTGATCATGATCTTCTTCGTGGCGATGCCGCTGGTCACGGGCCTCATGAACTTCGTGGTGCCGCTGCAGATCGGCGCGCGCGACGTGGCCTTCCCGTTCCTGAACAACTTCAGCTTCTGGATGACCTCCTTCGGCGCCGGCCTCGTGATGGCCTCGCTGTTCGTGGGCGAATTCGCCAAGACCGGCTGGCTGGCGTACCCGCCGCTGTCGGGCATCCTGTTCAGCCCTGACGTGGGGGTCGACTACTACATCTGGTCCTTGCAGATCGCGGGGGTGGGCACATTGCTCTCGGGCGTGAACCTGCTGGCCACCATCGTGAAGATGCGCGCGCCCGGCATGACCATGATGAAGATGCCCGTCTTCACGTGGACGGCTCTCTGCACCAACGTGCTGATCGTCGCTGCCTTCCCGGTGCTCACGGCCGTGCTGGCCCTGCTGTCGCTGGACCGTTATGTCGGCACCAACTTCTTCACGAACGACATGGGCGGCAACGCCATGATGTACGTGAACCTGATCTGGATCTGGGGCCACCCCGAGGTGTACATCCTGATCCTGCCGGCCTTCGGCATCTTCTCGGAAGTGGTCTCCACCTTCTCGGGCAAGCGCCTGTTCGGCTACGCCTCGATGGTGTACGCCACGGTCGTGATCACGATCCTGTCGTACCTCGTGTGGCTGCACCACTTCTTCACCATGGGCTCCGGCGCCAGCGTGAACTCGTTCTTCGGGATCACGACGATGATCATCTCGATCCCGACCGGGGCGAAGATCTTCAACTGGCTCTTCACCATGTACCGCGGCCGCATCCGTTTCGAGCTGCCCATGATGTGGACCATCGGCTTCATGATCACCTTCGTGATCGGCGGCATGACCGGCGTGCTGCTGGCCGTTCCCCCGGCCGACTTCGTGCTGCACAACAGCCTGTTCCTGATCGCCCACTTCCACAACGTGATCATCGGCGGCGTGCTGTTCGGCATGCTGGCGGGCATCACCTACTGGTTCCCGAAGGCCTTCGGCTACAAGCTCGACCCGTTCTGGGGCAAGTGCTCGTTCTGGTTCTGGATCGTCGGCTTCTGGATGGCCTTCATGCCGCTGTACATCCTGGGCCTTATGGGCGTCACGCGCCGCATGAGCCACTTCCAGGACATGTCGCTGCAGATCTGGTTCCAGGTCGCCGCCTTTGGTGCCGTGCTGATCGCGCTGGGCATCGCTTCGTTCCTGATCCAGCTGGTGGTGAGCTTCATTCGCCGCGAGTCGCTGCGTGACACCACGGGCGACCCGTGGAACGGCCGCACGCTGGAGTGGTCGACCTCGTCGCCGCCGCCGGCCTACAACTTCGCGTTCACGCCGCGCGTGCATGACAACGACGCCTGGACCGACATGAAGGCCCGCGGCTACCAGCGTCCGCTGGACGGCTTCAGCCCCGTGCACATGCCCAAGAACACGGCCGCCGGCTTCATCATCGCGGCACTGAGCGCGGTGTGCGGCTTTGCGCTGATCTGGCAGATGTGGCTCGTGGCCGGCATCGGCTTCGTGGCCATGCTGGTCGCGATCATCGTCCACACCTTCAACTACAAGCGCGACTACTACATCCCCGCAGAAGAAGTCGTGCGCACCGAAGCCGAACGCACCCGCCTGCTGGCTGCCGCCCATGTCTGATACCACCGCTCTCTCCCCCCCCCCGGGCGTGCACGTGCACGCCTACAGCGACCTGACGGGCAAGCCGCCGGTGTTCGAGCTGTTCCACGTTCGCAACGAGGACCACCACCCCGAGAACGGCACGCTGCTGGGCTTCTGGCTCTACCTGATGAGCGACTGCCTCATCTTTGCCTGCCTGTTCGCGGTGTACGGCGTGCTGGGCCGCAGCTACGCGGCCGGCCCCTCGGGCGCCGACCTGTTCGACCTGCCGCTGGTGGCGATGAACACGTCGCTGCTGCTGCTGTCGTCGATCACCTACGGCTTCGCGATGCTCGAGATGCAGCGCAAGCGCATGGGCGGCGTGCTGCTGTGGCTGGGCATCACCGGCCTGCTGGGCCTGGGCTTCATCGGCCTGGAGCTGTACGAATTCGCGCATCTGCTGCATGAAGGCGCCGGCCCGCAGCGCAGCGCGTTCCTGTCGTCGTTCTTCGCGCTGGTGGGCACGCACGGCCTGCACGTGAGCTTCGGCATCATCTGGCTCGTCGTGCTGATGTTCCAGCTGCCCAAGCATGGCTTCACCGCCGCCAACCGCCGCCGCCTGATGTGCCTGTCGATGTTCTGGCACTTCCTGGACGTCGTGTGGATCGGCGTCTTCACTTTCGTCTACCTCATGGGATCGATGGCATGAGCGCCCCCGCACACACCGCCGCGCACGACCACGGCGCACACGACAGTCACGGCCACGGCGACCACCACGACGACGGCCCCGTGAGCCACAGCACCTTCAAGGGCTACATGACCGGCTTCGTGCTGGCGGTGGTCCTGACCGCGATCCCGTTCTGGCTCGTGATGGGCAAGGTGATCCCCAACCCGAGCACCACCGCCCTCGTCATCCTCGGCTTTGCCGTGGTGCAGATCGTGGTCCACATGGTGTACTTCCTGCACATGGACGCCAAGTCCGAAGGCGGCTGGAACATGCTGGCGCTGATCTTCACGCTGGTGCTCGTGGTCATCACGCTGGCCGGGTCGCTGTGGGTCATGTATCACATGAACACCAACATGATGCCGGCCATGGTCCACGACATGAAGAACATGCCCTGATGGCCCCGGCCGCCCGCCCGCGCTCCGTTGTCACGCGTGCGGCGCTGGCGGTCTGCGCCCTCCTGGCCTTTGCCGGCTTTCTTGCGCTCGGCACCTGGCAGGTCGAGCGCAGGGCCTGGAAGCTCGATCTCATCGCCCGCGTCGACCAGCGCGTGCACGCCCCGGCCACCGACGCGCCGGTGCGATCCGAATGGCCCACGGTCAACGCGGCCAACGACGAATACAGGCACGTGCGCCTTCGCGGCACGTTCCTCCATGACAAGGAAGCGCTGGTGCAGGCCAGTACCCGGCTCGGCGCCGGCTTCTGGGTGCTGACGCCGCTGCGCACCGCCGACGGCAGCGTCGTGCTCGTCAACCGCGGCTTCGTGCCGCCCGAGGCGCGCCAGCGCACGACCCGCACCGCCCCCGAGCCCCAGGGCGACACCACCGTGGCCGGCCTGCTGCGTCTCACCGAGCCCAAGGGCGGCTTCCTGCGCACGAACGACCCCACGGCCGACCGCTGGTTCTCCCGCGACGTGCAGGCCATTGCCGCCGCGCGCGGCCTGGCCGACGTGGCGCCCTACTTTGTCGATGCCGAGGCCGGGCCCGCGCCGGCGCAGGCCGCGCCCACGTGGCCGGCAGGCGGCCTGACCGTCATTGCCTTTCCCAACAGCCACCTCGTCTACGCCCTCACCTGGTACGGGCTGGCGCTGATGGTGCTCGGCGCCGCGTGGTTCGTGTGGCGCGACGACCGGCGCCGGCGGGCAGCATCCGGCGACAGCGGCGAAAATGCACTGCATGCCGACGCCGCACGCCCCGATCACGCCGGTCCCGCCGATGTCCGCCGCGACTGACAAGCTCGTCGCGGTCGCCGGCGAGCTGCACGCCCCGCGCGCGGGCGTCGCGAGCCTGGACAACGTCATCGGCCACCAGAACATGCAGCAGCTAATCCAGCTGCGCTGGTTCGCCGTGGTCGGACAGGTGGCCACCATCCTCGTGGTGCACTACGGCTTCGGCATCCGCCTGCCGCTGAACCACATGCTGCAGGTGCTCACCTGCCTGGCGCTGCTCAACATGGTGAGCCTGCTGCGCCTGCGCATCCATGGCCGCGTGACCAACGAAGAGCTGTTCGTGGCGCTGCTGGTCGACGTGGCCACGCTCACGGCCCAGCTGTACCTCAGCGGCGGCGCCACCAACCCCTTCGTCTTCCTGTACCTGCTGCAGGTGATCCTGGGCGCGGTGCTGCTCAAGGCCTGGTCGACCTGGACCATCGTGGTCATCACCGGCCTGTGCTTCGCGGGCCTGGCGCTGTTCTCGCGCCCGCTGCCGCTGCCGCTGGACCACGACCGCGGCCTGTGGAGCCCCTACGTGCAGGGCATGCTGGTGTGCTTCGCGCTCAACGCGGCGCTGCTGGTGGTCTTCATCACGCGCATCAGCCGCAACCTGCGCGTGCGCGACGCGCGGCTGGCCGACCTGCGCCAGCGCGCCTCCGAAGAAGAACACATCGTGCGCATGGGCCTGCTGGCCTCGGGCGCGGCGCACGAACTGGGCACGCCGCTGGCCACGCTGGCCGTGATCCTGGGCGACTGGCGCCGGCTGCCGCACTTCAGCTCCGACCCCGAACTGCTGCAGGAAGTGTCCGAGATGGAAGTGCAGATCCAGCGCTGCAAGAGCATCGTGAGCGGCATCCTGCTGTCGGCCGGCGAGACGCGTGGCGAGTCGTCCGAAGAGACCACCGTGCGCACCTTCCTGGACGACCTCGTCGAAGAGTGGCGCACCACGCGCCCGGTCGAGGAGTTCGACTACGAGAACCTGTTCGGGCAAGACCTGCCCATGGTTTCCGACTCGGCGATCAAGCAGATGGTGTGCAACGTGCTCGACAACGCGCTCGAGGCCTCGCCGCACTGGCTGCGCCTGGAAGCCACGCACGACGCCGACGCGCTCACCATCACCGTCACCGACGCGGGCCCCGGCTTCATGCCGGCCATCCTCGCGGAATTCGGCAAGCCCTACCAATCGAGCAAGGGCCGGCCCGGCGGCGGACTGGGCCTGTTCCTGGTCGTGAACGTGGCGCGCACGCTCGGCGGACGCGTGTCCGTGCGCAACCGCCCCGAGGGCGGCGCCATCGTGACCATCACGCTGCCGCTGGCGGCCATCGTGCTCGAAGAGGACGAGGAAGAAACCGCCCTCGCCGACCACGCCACCCCCAAGGCCACCAGCCCATGACGCCCACACCCGACACCGCCGAGGTCCGCCAGCTGCTGATCGTCGAGGACGACGAGGCCTTCGCGCGCACGCTCGCCCGCTCCTTCGAGCGGCGCGGCTACGTGGCGGTGCATGCGCGCAACCTCGAGGAAGTGGAAGCGCTGCTCGAGGAAGGCGACGGCCCGTCGCCCGGCTACGCGGTGGTCGACCTGAAGCTCAACGGCGAAGCCTCGGGCCTGGCCTGCGTGCAGATCCTGCACCGGCACGACGCCGAGATGCTGATCGTGGTGCTCACCGGCTTCGCAAGCATTGCCACCGCCGTCGAGGCCATCAAGCTCGGCGCCTGCCACTACCTGGCCAAGCCCTCGAACACTGACGACATCGAGGCCGCCTTCGGCCGCGCTGCCGGTACCACCGAGGTCGAACTGACCAACCGCTCGACCTCGATCAAGACGCTGGAGTGGGAGCGCATCCACGAAACGTTGGCCGAGACCGGCTTCAACATCTCGGAAACCGCGCGTCGACTCGGCATGCATCGGCGCACTTTGGCACGCAAGCTCGGTAAACAGCAGGTCAAGTAACATGATCTGCCGGTTTCGCGTATTTGCGGAACCAAACCCGACCCTGAAGGCTCTGTTCCTGATGCCGACCCGCCCGCCGCTGCAGCTGCAGCCTGCCCTTTCCGCCGATCCGAAGAGAAAGCCCGCTTCCGCCGCGCGCGACCAGACCGCGATGGAAGAACTCTTCAACGCCCTGAGCCACGGCCTGGGCCTGCTGCTGGCGATCGCCTCGCTGCCGATCCTGGTCTACAGCGCCGCCCAGAAGGGGCAGGCCGCGGCGGTGGTGGGCGCGTCGCTCTTCGCGGGCACCGCCATCGCGCTGTACCTGATCTCCACGCTGTACCACGCGCTGCCGAGCGGCCGTGCCAAGGCCTGGTTCAACCGGCTCGATCACGCGGCCATCTACCTGTTCATTGCAGGCAGCTACATGCCCTTTTTGTTCGGCGTGCTGCGCGGGCCCTGGGGCTGGACGCTGTTCGGCGCCATCACCGCCGCCGCCGTGCTGGGCGTGGGCGCCAAGCTGTTCAACCGCCTGCAGCATCCGCTGTGGTCCACCGGCCTGTACGTGGCGATGGGCTGGATGGCGCTGATGGCGGCGGTGCCGCTGTACGAGCGCATGTCATCGGCCGGCCTGGCCTGGCTGGTGGCCGGCGGGCTGTTCTACACGGCCGGGGCCGTGGTGTTCCTGTTCGACAACAAGGTGCGCTACGCGCATTCGGTGTGGCACCTCTTCGTGCTCGCCGGCAGCACCTGCCACTTCTTCGCCGTGCTCTGGCATTCACACGGGTAACACCCTCAGGCTGCGCGCACTTCGTGTCGCTTCTCCCACCCCCTTGCAGGGGGCAACGCCTGTGGCCCGGCAAAGCCGGTTCCACGGCATTTCCCGAAGGGAAACGCGCCCCTTCAATAGTGCGGGGGAAGTTCGTCGCGCAGGTTGCGCGCGCCCCCGTCCTGCCCTGCGTTCTGGCTCTGCAGCCGCAGCTGCGCGACCTGCAGGATCAGGCTGTCGATCTGCTGCTGTTGCCGGTAGATCGTCATGTTCAGCTGCTCGAGCAGGTCTTCGGCATAGCTCGACTTGATCTCGAGGTCGTTCAGGCGCTCTGTCACGCCGTTCAGTGAATGTTCCATGGGGCTATTGGACAGGAAGATCCACCGGCTTTCCGTGCGCTTGGCCTCAGGCCGCCGGTGTACGGGCCGGACCGTACACCGCCTGCAGTGGGCGTTCGTGGACGTTGCGGATGAGCACATGTTCACCGCGACCGTCGACGAAGAAAAGAAAGACCATCGCTCGCCGCGCCGCTGAGCGGCAAGCGGAGTCGGTACGTCAGGCCGCGAGCGCGAGGTCGGGGCCTTCGACCGGTTGCAGTGGCGCGGGCACGGCCGTGCGGCCCCAGAGCGCCGCCAACACGTCCAGCGGGAACAGCGTGCGCCCATCCTCCGGCGTCGCGGCGCGCACTTTGGTGCCCGCCACGTCGTCGATGTGGGCCGCGCGCACGGCGTCGGGCCGGTGCGCCGGCACCATGAACGGCGAATGCGTCGTGTAGAGGATCTGGTGACCGAAGTCGTTCTCCAGGTGCGCGAGCAGATCGGCCTGCGAACGCGCATGCAGGTGCAGCCCCGGCTCGTCGAGCAGCAGCACGACCTCACCGGATGCAACGCCCCGGGTGCCCGCGAAGAACGCGATGTAGAACGAGAAGAACCATTGGAAGCCGCGGCTGCGCTCGTTCAGGTTCACTTCGACTTCGTAGGCACCGTTGGGGTCCGACACCAGCGTCTCCAGGTGCTGCCCGTCGAGGTTGAAGCGGATCTTGAGCGGGCGGTCCTTCCACAGCCGGCGGATCTCGGCGGTCACGACGGCACCCGCCCGGTTCACCAGCTGGTTGCGCGTCGCCAGGTCGTTCTTCGCCAGCAGGTTCTGCAGCTGCTGCGGGTCGAGCCCCGCCACCTGGCACAGCTTCTCGAAATTGCGCTCGCCCGCCGTGCGCTCGCCCCAGCCCTTGCGCGTGAGGTACTCGGTGATGTTCTGGCGGCCGGGCAGCGAGGCGTAGTCCTCGACGTAGATGAAGCGCGGCAGTTTCTCGAGCACCCAGGCGTGGGCGCGGGCCAGCGCGGGCTGATCGTTGTCGATCGTGCGTGCCAGCTCCTCGAGCTCGGTCAGCATCTGCGCCTGCTTGTCGGCGATTTCCGCGCCGGCCGTGGCCAGTGCCTGGCGCAGCGCCTGCAGCGCGAGCAGCGCGCCGGCCGACCACCTGACGAAGTCGGGGCTGGGGATCATGGCCGCGTCGAAGGCGTCGGCCTCCTGTTCAAGCGGGGCCTTCAGCTCGTCGGTGACCTTCTCGGCCGCGGCCTTCACGGCGGGCACGATCTTGCGGACCTTGGCCTTGATGTCGCTCACGTCGATCGACAGTGGGCCCAGCCCTTCGAAACCGGTCGTGCGCGTGGCGCCGTAGCCGCGGCTGGCCGTGACCTGGCGCACGCCTGCCGCGCGCGGCAGGATGGCGGCGAGCGCCAGCTGTTCAGAGGCGTCCAGGTCCCAGCGCGTGTGCACGACGGGAGTGTCGTCGGTGCATTCGTCCAGGCGACGGTGCCGCGGGAAGTCCTTGATGGGGCTGAGTGCCGTGAGCCCGTCGGTCGGGTTCAGGCTGTGCAACGCGCGCAGCAGGTTCGATTTGCCGCTGTCATTTCGGCCGAGGATCGCCGTGATCTGAGAGGAATCGATGGAGCCGCTGTCGTGGATCGAGCGATAGTTGGTGATCTGGAATGACGCCAAGCGCATGCAGGAATTTCTCTTCTGAATTGAATACGGGGCCGGGGAATGTATTGCATCCCCGGCCCCCTCTTGCCGATCGCGGAAGAAAAAAACTGTACGGCGCTGTCGCTGTGCCGCCCTACTCGGCCGCGCGGCGCAGCGTGTCGACCACCGGCCGGCGCAGCACGTCGCGCAGGCCCCACCACCCCGCCGCCAGCGCGAGCACCGCACCGGCCAGCGCGCCCGCCACCGGCACCAGCGGCGAGGCGGTCCAGGTGAACTCGAACACGAAGCGCGCCAGCGCCCAGCCGATCACCGAGGCGACGATGCTCGCGAGGAAACCGGCCAGCAGGCCGACGCCCACGAGTTCGGCGCGCTGCACCTGCCGCAGCAGGCTGGCGCGCGCGCCCACCGCGCGCATCACGGCGAACTCGCGCGCACGCTCCTCCCGCGTGGCGGTCACGGCGGCGAACAGCACCACCAGCCCGGCCGCCAGCGTGAAGCCGAACAGGAACTCGACCGCGCGCACCACCTGGTCGAGCACGCGCTGCACCTGGTTGATGGTGGCGCTCATGTCGACGTTGGTCACGTTGGGAAAGCTGCGCACCAGCGCGTTGTCGAAGCCGCGCGTCTCGGGCGCGCGGAAGGCGCCCATGTAGGTCACGGGCACGTCGGCCAGCGAGGTCACGGTGTACATCACGAAGAAGTTGGCGTGCAGCGAGCCCCAGTCGACCTTGCGCAGCGAGGTGATGCGCGCGTCGTTCTGCATGCCGCCGATGTCGAAGCGCAGGGTGTCGCCGAGCTTCAGGCCCAGCGTCTCGGCCAGGCCTTCTTCCACGCTCACCTCATTCTTCGCCTCGGGCGTCCAGGTGCCGGCGGTGATGCTGTTGTGCGCGGGCGCGGCGCTGCTGTTGCTCAGGTTGAACTCGCGATCCACCAGGCGCTTGGCGCGGTCCTCGGTGTAGTCATCGGGCGTCACGGGCTTGTCGTTGATCGCCACCAGCCGGCCGCGGATCATCGGGTACCAGTCGAACTTGCCGACACCCGCATCGCGCAGCGTCTTCTGGAACGCGTCGCTCTGCTCGGGCATCACGTTGATGACGAAGCGGTTGGGTGCATCGGGCGGCGTGGCCTTGCGCCAGCTTGCGACGAGGTCGGTGCGCAGCAGCACCAGCAGCACCAGCGCCAGCAGGCCCACGGCGAGCGCGCTGACCTGCACCACGGCATAGGCCGGCCGCGCCGAGATCTGCCGCGTGGCCAGCACCAGCCAGCGCGGCGCGGTGGTCTCGCTGACGCTGCGGCGCAGCACCTTCACCGCGAGCCAGCTCAGCAGCGCGAACACGGCCACGGCGCCGGCAAAGCCGCCGACCGCGATGAGGCCCAGCTTGATGTCGCTGCTGGCCGCCATCAGCAAGGCCGCGAAGCCCGCCACGCCGATGCCGAGCACGGCGAGCGACGCAGGCTTGAGCCCGCCCACGTCGCGGCGGATCACGCGCAGCGGCGGCACGCGTGCCAGCTGCAGCACCGGCGGCAGGCCGAAGGCGAACAGCAGCGTGAGCCCCATGCCCAGGCCGAAGGCCACGGGCCACAGCGTGGCGGCGGGCAAGGCGGTCTCGACCAGCCCGGCCAGCAGCAGCACGAACACGTAATGCACGGCAAAGCCGATGGCCACGCCGATCGCGCTGGCCACGGTGCCGATCACCGCGAACTCGAACGCGTAGGCCGCGGCGATGGTGCGCTGGCTCTGGCCGAGCACGCGCAGCATCGCGCAGTCGTCCAGGTGGCTGGCCGCGAAGCCGCGCGCGGCCAGCGCCACGGCCACGGCCGACAGCAGTGCCGCGAGCAGCGCGACGAGGCTGAGGAATTTCTCGGCGCGATCGAGCGTCTGGCGCATCTCGGGCCGGCCGCCTTCGAAGGAGTCGAGCCGCACGCCGCGCAATTCGCCCTTCTTGATGGTCGCCTCGGCCCAGTCGCTGAAGCGCTTCACGGCGGCATCGTCGCCGGCCACGGCGTAGCGGTAGCCCACGCGGCTGGCGGGCTGAACGAGGCCGGTGCGCGCCACGTCGGCCTGGTTGAGCATCACGCGCGGCGAGAAGCTCATGAAGCCCGCGCCCCGGTCGGGCTCCAGGGTGATCACGCGGCCCACGCGCAGGCCGGTGTCGCCCAGCAGCAGCGTGTCGCCGACCCTCAGGCCGAGTGAGTCGAGCAGCGAGGCATCGACCCAGACTTCGCCCGCGGCCGGCACGTCGCGCGTGACGGTGCCCGCGCCTTCGGCCGTGGTGGCCGTCTGCAGGTTGCCGCGCAGCGGATAGCCCGGCGTCACGGCCTTCAGGGCCACGAGCTTGCTGGCGCCGCCCTTCGCTTCCTCGGCCCGCGCCATGGTGGGAAAGCCGAAGGTGCCGGTGCCCACGAGGCCGAGCGATTGGGCCTGCGCGATGAAGGCCTCGGGCGTTGGGTTGTCGCTCACGATCACCGCATCGCCGCCCAGCAGTTGGCGCGCATCGCGCTGCAGCCCGCCCTGCAGCCGGTCGGCAAAGAAGCCGACCGCCGTGAGCGCGGCGACGGCCAGCACCACGGCCACGATCAAGAGGCGCAGCTCACCGGCGCGCAGATCGCGCCAGAGCGTGCGCCAGCCAAGGCGAAGGGAAGCGTTCATGGCGCGAACGATAGCCGACGCCTACCGGGACCGGCGGATTCAAGGGTTATTGGAAAGGGCCGCGAGGTGTTGCCCGCTGCGCGGACCTGTCGCACGATGCGAAAAAGCGAAGGAGCGCGTGTCGATGACGACCCCACCCGCCCGTCGGCGCCCCGGCTCAGGGCAACACGACGAGGCCCGGCGCGCCGGCTTCCACGCGGCCGATGACCGCCGCCTGCCCGAAGCCTTCGTTGCGGAAGATCTCCAGCACCGCCCCGGCCACCTCGGGCGCGCAGCTCACGAGCAGGCCCCCCGAGGTCTGCGGATCGGTCATCAGCGTCTGCGCCGTCACCGACAGGCCTTCGTGCAATTGCACGTCGGCGCCGTAACCCGCCCAGTTGCGACCCGACGCACCGGTGACCAGCCCGCCGGCCGCCATCGCGATCACGTTGTCGAGCAGCGGCACACGCGACCATTCGACGACCGCCGTGAGCCCCGCGCCGCGCGCGAGTTCGAGCGCGTGGCCGGCCAGGCCGAAGCCCGTGACGTCGGTCAGGGCGTGCACGCCGTCGAGCGCCGAGAGCGCGATGCCGGGCGTGTTGAGCTTCGTGGTGTTCTCGATGAGCTGGCGGTAGCCGGCCTCGGACAGCTGCTGCTTCTTGAGCGCCGCCGACAGCACGCCCACGCCCAGCGGCTTGCCGAGCACCAGCACGTCGCCTGCCTGCGCATCGGCGTTGCGCCGCACGCGCTTCGGGTGCACCAGCCCCATCGCGACCAGCCCGTAGATCGGCTCGACCGAATCGATGGTGTGGCCGCCCGCAATGGGAATGCCCGCCGCGCGGCACACGTCCTGCCCGCCGCGCACGATCTCGGCGATGACCTCCACCGGCAGCTCGTTGATCGGCATGGCGACCAGCGCCAGCGCCATGATCGGGCGCCCGCCCATCGCATAAACGTCGCTGATGGCGTTGGTGGCGGCGATCCGGCCGAACTCGTAGGGGTCGTCCACGATCGGCATGAAGAAATCGGTGGTGGCGATCAGCGCCTGCTCGTCGTTGAGCCGGTAGACTGCCGCGTCGTCGGCGGTCTCGATGCCGACCATGAGTTCGGGCGGAATCAGCCCGCCCCCATGGTGGCGCAGGATCTGCGACAGCACGCCCGGCGCGATCTTGCAGCCGCAGCCGCCCCCATGCGAGAAGCTGGTGAGCCGCAGCGGCGCCAACGGATTCAGGAGCTTGGAAGGTGCGGCTTCGATCATGGCGGCGGGTCGGTCGAATGGAACAAGCCGCAATTATCGAAGCCCGCGCCACCGTCTGCCTGCGCACCCGAACACATCCTTTTCTTTCTTCTCCACTGAACGCTTCACTCACACCATGCAAACAAAACAAACCGTGTCCCGACTAGCGATCGCCCTCGCCCTGTCCCTCAGCGCCGTGGGCGCCTTCGCCCAGGGCGTGCTACGCGTGTCGGCCATTCCCGACGAAGCGCCGACCGAGCTGCAGCGCAAGTTCACGCCGCTGGGCGACTACCTGAAGAAGGAAACCGGCATGGACGTGCAGTTCACGCCCGTGACCGACTACGCCGCCGTGGTCGAGGGCCTGGCGACGAACAAGATCGACATGGCGTGGCTGGGCGGCTTCACCTTCGTGCAGGCGCGCATCCGCACCAACGGCGGCGCGGTGCCGATCGTGCAGCGCGCGGAAGACGAAGTCTTCACCAGCAAGTTCATCGTGCCGATCGACAGCCCCGCGAAGACGCTGGCCGACCTGAAGGGCAAGACCTTCGCCTTCGGCGCGCCCTCGTCCACCTCGGGCAGCCTGATGCCGCGCTACTTTTTGCTGCAGGCCGGCATCAACCCCGAGAAGGACTTCAAGACCGTTGCGTTCTCGGGCGCGCACGACGCCACCGTCGCCTTCGTGGCCGCCTCGCGCGCCGAAGCGGGCGTGCTCAACGCCTCGGTGTGGGACAAGCTGGTCGAGTCGAAGAACCCCAACGCCGCCAAGGTGCGCGTGCTCGCGACCACGCCGACCTACTACGACTACAACTGGACCGTTCGCCCGGGCATGAACGCCGCACTGCAGAAGAAGCTGACCGACGCCTTCCTGAAGCTCGACCCCGCCAACCCGGCGCACAAGGACATCATGGCGCTGCAGCGTGCGAGCAAGTTCATCCCGACGAAGTCGTCGAACTACGACGGCATCGAGACGGCGGGCAAGTCGGCTGGGCTGATCAAGTAAGTGGACTGCGCGGATGAGTTTTTCGCTCGACGGCATCGGCGTCGTCCACCCCAACGGCCAGCGCGCGCTGGCCCGCGTGACGCTGGCCGCGCACAACGGCGAGCGCATTGCCGTCATCGGGCCCTCGGGCGCAGGCAAGACCACGCTGCTGCGTGTGCTCGGCGCGGCGCTGCGGCCCGGCCAGGGCGAGGTGCAGGCGCTCGGCGAGCACCCATGGCGGCTGCCGGCGCGCGCGCTCAAGCAGCTGCGCGCGCGCATCGGCACCGTGCACCAGGCGCCGCCGATCGCGCCGCGCCTGCGCGTGGTCACGGCCGTGCTCGCGGGCCGGCTCGGCCAGTGGTCGACGGCGCGCGCGCTGGGTTCGCTGTTCTATCCGTCCGACATCGCGGGCGCGCACGCGGCGCTGGCCCGGTTCGCGCTCGAAGACCGGCTGTTCGACCGCTGCGACCGCCTCTCGGGCGGCCAGCTGCAGCGCGTGGGCATCGCGCGCGTGCTGTACCAGCGCCCGGCGCTGCTGCTGGCGGACGAGCCGGTGTCCGCGCTCGACCCCACGCTCGCGCACGCGGCCGTGGGCCAGCTGGTCGCGCAGAGCGAATCGACCGGCGCCACGCTGGTCGCGTCGCTGCACGCGGTCGACCTCGCGCTGCGCTGGTTTCCGCGCATCGTGGGCATGCGCGACGGGCAGGTCGCCTTCGACCTGCCGGCCGCCGAGGTGACGCCGGCGCTGCTCGAGGCGCTCTATGCGAGCGAAGGCGGCGTGGCGACGCAAGGGCCGCTGCCGGTCGGCACCGCCGAGCCTGCCTTCCATCGGCCGGACTGTCCGTGACTGCAACGACCACGCTGTCGTCTCCCGCCCTGCGTGACCCGCAGGCGGGCCGCCGCCTGGCCGGCTGGCTCGCGGCGCTGGTCATCGCGTGGCCGATGCTCGCGCTCTCCGAATTCAAGCCCTGGGCGCTGTTTGGCAGCGGACAGCTCGCGGTCATCGACGGCTTTCTCGCGGGCTTTTTTCCGCCCGACGGCTCACCGGCTTTTCTCGCACTGCTCGCCAAGGCCACGCTCGAAACGCTGGCCATGGCCACGGCCGGCACCGCGATGGCATTGCTCATCGGCGCGCCGCTGGGCTTCGTGACCACGCGCGCGCTCTCCATCTCGCGCATCGGACCCGGCCCCGGCCGCGTGCAGGCCGGCATCGTCCGGCAGGCGGTGCGCTGGCTGCTGATGGTGCTGCGCGCCATTCCCGAAATCGTGTGGGCGCTGCTGTTCGTGCGCGCGCTCGGGCTTGGTCCCGCGGCCGGCGTGCTGGCGCTGGCGATCACCTACGGCGGCATGCTGGGCAAGGTCTACGCCGAGATCCTCGAATCGACCGACACGCGACCCGCGCGCGCGCTGCTCGAAAGCGGCAGTGGCCGGCTCGCGGCGCTGTGCTACGGCCTGCTGCCGCACACCGCGCAGGAGCTGGCCTCGTACACCGTGTACCGCTGGGAATGCGCGGTGCGCGCCTCGGTGGTGATGGGCTTCGTGGGCGCGGGCGGCCTCGGGCAGCTGATGGACCAGTCGATGAAGATGCTCAACGGCGGCGAGGCCAGCAGCATCCTGCTGGTGTTCCTCGCGCTCGTGCTGCTGGCCGACATGCTGAGCAACGCATTGCGAAAGCTCCTGGCATGACTCCGCTGCCGCCACGCCCTCCTCCTTGCCTGCGCTGCTGGTTCGCCGTGGCGCTGATCGCCGCAGCGGTGGTCGCGAGTTTTGTCTACCTGGGCATCGACTACGGCGCGCTAGGCTCGGCCGAATCACTGCGGCTGATGGGCAAGTTCATCGCGGAGTTCTTCCCGCCCGACGTGTCCTCCGAGTTTCTCGCCAAGGTCGGCCACGGCGCGCTGCAGACGCTGGCCGTGTCGGCGCTGGGGACCGTGCTGGCCGCCGTGGCGGGCGCCGTGCTCGCGCTGCCGGCCTCGGGCCGCACCGGCGGGCCGCTGCGCCATGGCGCGCGCTTCGTGCTCAACTTCCTGCGCAGCGTGCCCGAGCTGGTGTGGGCCGCGCTCATGGTGCTGGCCGCCGGCATCGGTCCGTTCGCGGGCGCGCTGGCACTGGCGCTGCACACCACGGGCGTGCTCGGCCGACTCTTTGCCGAGGCGCTGGAGAACGCACCGCGCGAGCCCGAGCAGGCGCTGGCACTCTCGGGCGCCGGCCCGGTCGCCGCCTTCAGCTACGCCAGCCTGCCGATCGTGCTGCCGCAGTGGGTGGCCTACACGCTCTATCGCTGGGAAATGAACATCCGCATGGCGGCCGTGCTGGGCTTCGTGGGCGGCGGCGGGCTGGGACAGCTGCTGTACTTCCACCTGTCGATCTTCCAGCAGCAGCAGGCGATGACGGTGCTGATCGCCATGTTCGTGCTGGTCACCCTTGTCGACTTGGCGAGTGCTCGCTTGCGAAAAGGCATAGGTCCGGCCTACGCCTGAGTGGCCGACAATGGCGGCATGAGGTCCCTTCAGCCATGAGTCATCGCCAACCCGTCCGGGTGGCGGACCGCCACGCCTTCGATTCGATCATCGACGCCCGCTCGCCCGCCGAGTTCGCGCTCGACCACATTCCCGGCGCCATCAACTGCCCCGTGCTCGACGACGAGGAGCGCCACATCGTCGGCACGGTCTACGTGCAGACCGGCGCCTTCGAGGCACGCCGCATCGGTGGCGCGATGGTGGCGGCCAACATCGCGCGGCATCTGCGCGACACGCTGGCCGACCGGCCCGAGAAGTGGAAGCCGCTGGTCTACTGCTGGCGCGGCGGCATGCGCAGCGGCTCCATGGTCACGTGGCTGCGGCTCGTGGGCTGGGACGCCCAACAGCTCGCGGGCGGCTACAAGAGCTTTCGCCGCCATGTGATCTCGCAGATCGACGCGCTGACGCCGCAGCTCGACCTGCGCGTGATCTGTGGCGCGACGGGCAGCGCCAAGACGCGCGTGCTGCATGCGCTGGCCCAGCGCGGCGCGCAGGTGCTCGACCTGGAAGACTTCGCCAACCACAAGGGCTCGCTGCTCGGCGCGCTGCCGGGCGTGGCGCAGCCCTCGCAGAAGCATTTCGAGACGCGCATCGCGACCGTGCTCGAAGCCATCGACCTCTCGCGCCCGTTGTATGTCGAGGGTGAGAGCGTGCGCATCGGGCGGCTGTCGCTGCCGCTGTCACTCGTCGCCCAGATGCGCGACGCACCGTGCATCGAAGTGGCGGCCACGCCCGAGGCGCGGCTGACCTACCTGCTGCGCGACTACGCCTACCTGGGCGACAACCGCGCGGCGCTCGCCGAGAAGATGGGCGTGCTGAAGGAGCTGCAGGGCAAGGAAACGGTGACGCGCTGGCAGCAATGGGCGCACGACGCCGACCTGCCGCACCTGTTCGCCGAACTCATGTCCTTGCACTACGACCCGCACTACGAGAAGTCGCAAGAAACGCACTTTCGTGCGTGGGCCAGGCGCCAGCGCGTGGCAGCGTCCGACCTCTCGGATCAGGGCATCGAGGCCGTGGCGGACGCGGTGCTGGCGCTCGGCGATCCAACCGTCGCACCGAGCCCGTCGGCATAAAGCACACCGCGCGGCGCGCGGCACAGCCCCCAGAAACGCAGGCCGCTGAGTTCGGCCATGCGCACGCCCATCGCGGTCGGCGCCGAGATGGTCGCCATTGCCGCGATGCCCAGGCGCGCGCACTTGCGCACCAGCTCGTGGCTGCCGCGGCTGGACATCAGCACGAAGCCCGGTTCCTGCAGCCGATTCGCACGCGCGAGCTTGCCGAGCAGCTTGTCGAGCGCGTTGTGGCGGCCGACGTCTTCCATCAGGTCGGTGAGTTCGCCGTCGACCGTGGCCCAGGCTGCCGCGTGGATCGCGCCGGCTTCGGCATTGAGCACCTGGCGCGGCGGCATGGCGGCGAAGGCGCGCAGGACGGTGGCCAGGTCGATGCGTTCGATCCAGTCGCGCGGCGGCACGCGCTGCGGCGACAGGTCGAGCCCCGCGAAACTTTCGACGCCGCACACGCCGCAGCCGGTGCGGCCCGCGAGGCTGCGGCGGCGGTCCTTCAGGCGTTCGAAGCTGCGCGTGGACACTTCGAGCTGCACCTCGATGCCCGGCATGCCCTCGGGCAGGCCCGCGTCGAAGGCCTCGACCGTTCGCACGTCGATGCCGCGGCAATCGGCGGCGCTGTCGAGGATGCCCTCGCTGAGCGCAAAACCCAGCGCGAAGGCCTCCAGGTCTTGCGGCGTGGCCATCATCACCGCGTGCGAGACGCCGTTGAACACCAGCGCCACCGGCACCTCGGCGGCCAGCGTGTCGTCACGCACCACGCCCTCGGGCGCGAGGCCGCGCTCGCCGTAGACGTGCACGGCATGCCG
Source organism: Variovorax sp. Root473 (assembly GCF_001426505.1). GTDB lineage: Bacteria > Pseudomonadota > Gammaproteobacteria > Burkholderiales > Burkholderiaceae_C > Variovorax. Next base: position 171,697 of record NZ_LMEV01000017.1, on the reverse strand, counting down.
CGCGAGGGGCGGCAGCGAATCGGATTGGGGGGTGTTTGTCATGGCCGCGGCCATTGTCCGCTCAACCGGGGTTGTCGTCAGCGGGCAAGCTGTGGACCACCGCGCGCCCCGCGTCGGTGAGGTGCGCGACCCAGCGGTCGTCCTGCAGCACAACCCGCACCCAGCCGGGTCCGCGCACACCGCCGAGGGTTGCATCGCCCATCCGCGTGAGCTGGCGCATGACCACGCTCGCGCCCTGCCCCAGCCGCTTGCCCAGGCGCGGCAGCGACATGCCGCCCTCGCCAGAAGTTTCAGCGAGCGCGCGCAGGATCGCAACAGAGAACGCGTCCGCGTCAAACCCCGTGCTCATGCCGCCACGGCGTCGGCTTTCACATCGAGCGGCGCCGCATGCAGCGACAGCACCACGGGAATCGACTTGGACGTCGGCGTGCCCGCGTTCTCGGCCACCGACGACAGCGGCACCAGCGGGTTCGTCTCGGGGTAGTAGGCCGCGAGGTTGCCGCGCGGGATGTCGTAGGCCACCAGCTTGAAGCGGTCGGCGCGGCGCTCCTGCCCGTCGCTCCACACGGTCTGGATGTCGACCCAGTCGCCGTTCTTCATGCCCAGGTGGCGGATGTCTTCCTTGTTGATGAAGACCACGCGGCGCTGGCCGAACACGCCGCGGTAGCGGTCGTCCATGCCGTAGATGGTGGTGTTGTACTGGTCGTGCGAGCGCGTGGTGAGCAGCGTGAACACCAGCGTGCCGCGCTGCGACGCAAAGCGCGCGCGGGCACGGTGCGCATGCGTGTCCATCGGCACGGCGTGCGTGAAGAACACGGCCTTGCGCGACGCGGTGTTCCACACGCGCTCGCTCGCCGTGTTGCGCAGGCGGAAGCCACCGGGATGCGCCACGCGCGCGTTGAAGTCCTTGAATTCGTCGAACACGGCTTCGATCTTGTCGCGGATGCGGGCGTAGTCTTCCACCAGCCAGAGCCACGGCGTCTTGCTGCGCGCGTCGATCGTGGCGGCAGCCAACCGCGCCACGATGGCGGGTTCGGACAGCAGGTGCTCCGACGCCGGCGGGTTGATGCCCACCGAGATGTGCACCATGCTCATCGAGTCTTCGACCGTCACGCCCTGCGGGCCGTTGGCCTGCATGTCGATCTCGGTGCGGCCCAGGCACGGCAGGATGAGCGCCTCGCGCCCGTGGACGACATGGCTGCGGTTGAGCTTGGTCGCCACATGCACCGTGAGATCGCACTGCTGCAGCGCCTTCCAGGTCTGATAGGTGTCGGGCGTGGCCGCCGCGAAGTTGCCGCCGAGCGCGAAGAACACCTTGCCCTTGCCTTCGAGCATGAGCTGGATCGCCTCGACCGTGTCCACGCCGTCCTCGCGCGGCGGCTCGAAGCCGAACACCTGCTGCAGCCGGTCGAGCAGCGCGGCCGGCGGCTTTTCCCAGATGCCCATGGTGCGGTCGCCCTGCACGTTGCTGTGGCCGCGCACCGGACAGGCGCCCGCGCCTTCGCGGCCCATGTGGCCGCCCAGCATGAGCCAGTTGCCGATCATCTGGATCGTGGCCACCGAATGCTGGTGCTGCGTGATGCCCATGCCCCAGCAGGCGATGACGCGCTTCGCGCCCAGGTACACGTCGGCCGCCGCACGGATCTGCGCTTCGCTCAGGCCCGACTCCTGCACCAGCAGCGACCACGATTCGGCGCGCAGGTCGTCCGCCAGCGCCTCGAAGCCGAGCGTGTGGGTGGCGATGAACTCATGGTCGAGCACCGAAGGCTCGCCGCGCGCCACCGCCGCGTCTTCGCGCTCCATGACGTGCTTCATCATCCCCTTCACCGCCGCGAAGTCGCCGCCCACGCGCAGCTGGAAGTAGTGCGTGCTGATCGGCGTGGAGCCCAGCGTGGCCATCTCCAGCTTGTCCTGCGGATCGGCAAAACGCTCCAGCCCGCGCTCGCGCAGCGGGTTGAAGCTCACGATGCGCGCGCCGCGCTTGGACGCCGCGCGCAGCTCGCCGAGCATGCGCGGGTGGTTGGTGCCCGGGTTCTGGCCGAAGATGAAGATCGCGTCGGCCTTCTCGAAGTCTTCGAGCGTGACCGTGCCCTTGCCCACGCCGATCTGCGGACGCATGCCGCTGCCGCTGGGCTCGTGGCACATGTTCGAGCAGTCGGGAAAGTTGTTGGTGCCGTACTCGCGCACGAACAGCTGGTACAGAAAAGCCGCCTCGTTGCTCGCGCGGCCCGAGGTATAGAAGATCGCCTGGTTCGGGTCGGGCAGCGCGTTCAGGTGGCGCGCGATCAATGCGAAGGCGTCGTCCCAGTCGATGGGCACGTACCTGTCGCTGGCCGCGTCGTACACCATGGGATGCGTGAGCCGGCCCTGGTCTTCGAGCCAGAAATCGCTCTGCTGGGCCAGCTCGGCCACCGTGTGCTTGGCAAACAGCGCCGGGCCCGCGCGCCGCGCGGTGGCCTCGGCGGCCACGGCCTTCACACCGTTCTCGCAGAACTCGAAGGTCGAGGCATGGTTGCGGTCGGGCCAGGCGCAGCCCGGGCAGTCGAAGCCATCGGGCTGGTTGGCCGAGAGCAGTGTCTTCGCGCCCTTGACCGGAATGTCCTGCCGCAGCAATGCATTCGTCACGCTGCGCAACGCACCCCAGCCGCCGGCCGGCCCCTTGTAAAACTCGATCTTCTGCTCGCTCATGGCGGCAGTGTTGGTGTGCGGGGGCGTGGCGTCAAATTGAATCGCGACATGCGGCGATTCAAAATGGAAATGACACCGAAAGGAAAAGGCGCTCAGCCCTCGCGCGCACCCCCCATCAACAAGCCCCGCAGCTTGCTGCGCAGCGGCGTCTCTTCGACCTCCTGCACCCCGGCTATCTCCCGCAGCGCAAAGTCGCGGCTGTCGGCGTTGTGCAGGTCGATCTCCCGCACCACCTGCCCGTCCTTGTAGACAAAGGCCACGTCGGCCAGGGCGAGCACGTCCTCGATGTCGTGCGTGATCATCAAAACCGGAATGCCCCATTGCCTGCGCACCTGTGCCAACTCGTTGCGCAGCTCGGCGCGCAGCATGGGGTTGAGCGCGGCAAAAGGCTCGTCGAGCAGCAGCACCTGCGGCTCGCAAGCCAGCGCGCGCGCCAGTGCCACGCGCTGCTGCTGGCCGCCGGAGAGTTTTTGCGGCCGGCTGTCGGCCAGCGCGGCGAGGCCGAAGCTGTCGAGCAGTGCCTGCACGCGCTCGGCGTCGCGCTGCGGCAGCGTCCGGCGGTGCCACGCCGTGAGTCCGAAGGCCACGTTCTCGCGCACCGACAGGTGCGGGAACAGCGCGTAGTTCTGGAACAGGTAGCCGATGCGGCGCGCTGGCGCGGGCACGTCGATGCGCTGGGCCGCGTCGTACAACGTGCGGCCGTCCAGCCGCACATGGCCCGCCGACGGATGCAGCAGGCCGGCAATGGCCTGCAGGGTGAGCGACTTGCCGGCCCCCGACGGGCCGTAGAGCGCAGCGAAGGGAACGTCGGTCTGGAAACGCACGGCCAAGTCGAAGCGCCGGGCCCCGTCCTTCACCGTGAGCTGCAGATCGACATCGATCACGGCTTACCGAATCCGTAGCGCGTGAGCACTTCCTGGGCGGCGGGCGTCGACAGGAACGCGATGAAGTCGCCGGCCAGCGCCTTCTGCCGGCTCTCGGCCACCACGGCGATCGGGTAGGTCACGGGCGTGTGGCCGGTGGGCGTGAAGGCGACCTTGACCTTGTCGCCGGCCACGGCCGCGTCGGTGCGGTACACAAAGCCCGCCTCGACCTCACCGCGGCTCACGTAGTCGAGCACCTGGCGCACGCTGTCGGCCTGCACGAACTTGGGTTCGAGCACAGTCCAGAGCTTGGCGTTGTCCAGCACCTGCTTGGTGTAACGGCCGACCGGCACGGTGGCGGTCTTGCCGACGGCGATCTTCTTCACGCTGGGAGCGCTCAGGTCTTGCAGCGACTTCAGACCGACGGCGCCTTGCGCGGGCTCGACGAGCACGAGGCTGTTGGCGGCAAAGTCCTTGCGGGTAGCAGCGTCGATGAGCTTCTGGTCGTTGCCGCGGTTCATGGTGTCCTGGTCGGCACTGGCGAACACGTCGACCGGTGCGCCCTGCGCGATCTGCTGCAGCAACACGCCCGAGGCGGCGAAGTTGAAGCGCACGGTGCTGCCGGCCTTGGCGGCTTCGAACTTGGGACCGATTTCCTTGAACGCATCGGTCAGGCTCGCGGCAGCGGACACGGTGATCTGCTGCGCGGCGGCTGCGAGCGGCAACGCAAGGGCGAGGGCAACAGACAAGAGGCGCAACGGACGCATGGGCACAGTCTCCAGGAAAAAGTGGAAATCAACGAAGCGAAAAGAATCGGTTCGACACCACCAGCACCGCAATCGACAGCACCGACGTGACGACGACCAGCAGCAGCGCGAGGTCGTCATGGCCGGCCTGCACGGCGTCGTAGATGGCCATCGACAGGGTCTGGGTCTGCTTGGGAATAGAGCCCGCCACCATCAGCGAGGCACCGAACTCGCCCATGGCGCGCGCGAACGCGAGCAGCGTGCCGGCCAGGATGCCGGGCCAGGCCAGCGGCAGCGTGACGCGAAGGAAGACGGAGAACGGCGACTGGCGCAAGGTGCTGGCAGCGGCTTCGAGCGAGCGGTCGACATTCGAAAACGCCGCGCTCGCCGACTTGAGCACCAACGGCAACGCGACCACTGCCGAGGCCACCACGGCGCCGTGCCAGCTGAAGATGATCGTGTAGTCGAAGTGTTCGCGCAGCCACGCACCGAGCGGGCTGCGCCGCCCCGCCGCCACCAGGATGGCGTAGCCGATCACCGTGGGGGGCAGCACCAGCGGCAGCATGAACACGGCCTCGAGCACGCCCGAGCCGACGAACTGCTTGCGCGCGAACACCCAGCCCAGCGCCACGCCCGCGACCAGCGCCAACAAGGTCGCCACCGCCGCGACCTGCAGCGACAGGACCAGCGGAGACCAGTCGGTGGTGGCGATGAGCGAAGCGGTCGTCATGTTCATTTGAATACGGCGCGATTGTTACACGCATCGCCATTTTTTCGCTTGCAGAGCTGCGCGGAAGTTCCCGTCTTCATATCCTGTCGAATACAGCGAATTCTGGACGCCGACGGCTTCATGCCGTCGAGCATCGCGCCGCGCGGCGAAAGCCAGTCGTTCCTGGTGGCGCCGGGCGATGCGCCCGGCACGATCCACCGACCGATGCGTCGCTGCGCCTTACGGGGCCAGCAGGCGCGTGAGCGCGCGAACATCGGCCGCCGTCGCGAGGCGCGCGGCGTTCTCGATGGCGCGGTAGCGCTTCACGATGTCTTCGCCCACCGGTGTGAGCGCCGTGCCGCCGCCGCGCGAACCGCCGGCGGCCGTGTTCACCGCGGGCGAAGCCAGCGTCTGGTTCATCTCGTCGATCAGCATCCAGGCGCGCCGGTAAGACATGCCGAGCAGGCGCGCCGCCGCCGAGATCGAGCCGGTCTCGGCCACGGCTTCGAGCACGGCGATCTTGCCGGGGCCGATGGCGATGGCGTCGTCCCGGTAGATGCGCAGGCGGAACTGGGCTTTGGATTTCATGGTGGCCGGAAGGGTAAACCATCCCGGCGCGAGCCATGCACGCGGCTACGCGGCGTCCAGCGCGCCGCTGTGTGCGCGCGCCTGCGCCTGCCATTCGGGCGTCTGCAGGAAAGCCAGCGCCGCGTCGAGCGCACGCGCGGGCCGCACGCCCTCTTGCGTCATGAAGCCGATGGGCGTGCGCACCTCGGGCGACACCAGCGGCAGCGCCTCGAGTTCGCGGTGGCTGCGCACCGCCGCGACCATGGCGCCGGGCAGCACGCTGCTGACGGTGCCCGCGCTCACGGCCAGCGCCAGCGTGAGCACGGAATTGGTTTCGATGGCCGGCGCCACTGCGGCCACGCCGGCATCGCGCAAGGCCTGGTCGATGATGGCGCGGTTGTGCATGTCGGGCGTGAGCAGGCACAGCGGCAGCGTGCCGGCGTCGGCCCAGGTGAGGGGGCGGCCGATGCGCAGCCGGTCCGCCGAGGGCTTCTTGGCGCGCCGCAGCAGGAAGTAGTGCTCGATGCTCTGCGGCCAGGCCTTAAGCTTGACGCCCGGCAGGTGCATGCGCTCGGTGTAGCCCAGGGCGAGGTCGACCGAAAGGTTTTCGAGGCCCGCCTCCAACTCTTGCGAACTCATGGAAAGCACGGCGGGCACGATGCCCGGATGGCGCTGCTGCAGCAGCGCGGCAAAGCGCGAGAGCATCGGAATCGCCGTCGGCACGGCGGCCATGCGCAGGCGCCCGCGCGGGTCATCGGCTTCGCTGCGCAGCTCCTGCAGCAGCACCTCGTTGTCGCGCAGCATGCGCTGAGCCGTGGCCAGCACGCGCTCGCCTTCGTGCGTGAGGCCCACGTAGGCGCGGGAGCGCTTGACGATGACGACGCCGAACTCGCCTTCGAGCGCGCGCAATGCATTCGAAAGGGCCGGTTGCGTGATGTGGCAGGCCCGCGCGGCTCGGCCGAAATGCTTGTGCTCGCTGAGTGCGACGAGGTAGCGCATGGAAGCGAGCAGGTTCATGCCTTTGCCTCCCCGCCGCCGCCGCTGCGCCTGCCCGAAGCCGCCATGCCGTCAGGTGTTCTTGCTGATCGAGATCGTCGGAAACTTTGCCGAGAAATCCTTTGCCTTCTCCGCAATGCCCACCGCCACGCGGCGCGCCACGGCCTTGTAGAGCGCGGCCACTTCGCCGTCGGGATCGGACACCACCGTCGGCGCTCCGCTGTCCGCCTGCAGCCGGATGTTGATGTCCAGCGGCAGCGCGCCCAGGTATTCCATCTGGTACTCGGCCGCCATCTTCTTGCCGCCGTCCGCGCCGAAGATGTGCTCCGTATGGCCGCAGTTCGAGCAGATGTGCACCGCCATGTTCTCCACGATGCCCAGGATCGGCACGCCGACCTTCTCGAACATCTGGATGCCCTTGCGCGCGTCGAGCAGCGCGATGTCCTGCGGCGTGGTGACGATCACCGCGCCGGTCATCGGCACACGCTGGCTCAGCGTGAGCTGGATGTCGCCGGTGCCCGGCGGCATGTCGACGATCAGGTAGTCGAGGTCTTTCCAGTTGGTCTGGCGCAGCAGCTGCTCCAGCGCCTGCGTGGCCATGGGACCGCGCCAGATCATGGCCTGGTCGGCGTCGACCAGGAAGCCGATCGACATCACCTGCACGCCATGGCGCTCCTTGGGCTCCATGTTCTTGCCGTCGATGCTCTCGGGGCGGCCGTCCAGACCCATCATCATGGGCTGGCTCGGGCCGTAGATGTCGGCGTCGAGCAGGCCCACGGTGGCGCCCTCGGCAGCCAGCGCCAGTGCCAGGTTGGCGGCCGTGGTGCTCTTGCCCACGCCGCCCTTGCCCGAGGCCACGGCCACGATGTTGCGCACGTTGGGCATCAGCTGCACGCCGCGCTGCACCGCATGGCTGATGACCTTGGTGACGATGTGGACCGACACGTTCTCCACGCCCGGCACCGTCTTGGCCGCGGCCACGAGCGACTTGCGGATGGCCGCGTGCTGGCTCTTGGCCGGGTAGCCCAGTTCGAGCTCGAACGAGACGTCGCCCTCGGCGATCTGGAGGTTTTTGAGCGAGCGCGTCGCTGCGAATTCTTTGCCGGTGTTAGGGTCCGTGACGCTCTTGAGCGCGTCCATGAGCCCGTCGGGGGTGAGTGCCATTGATCAAACTCCTGAATGGCGGGTAGTCTATTCGGCCCGCCAAGCCCACACCGGACCGCGCCCAATACCCCGGAATCCCAAGAAAACGCCGCGCAAGAGAAGAGACAAGAACGCAATGCCCGAGACACGCCCCGCCACCGGCCTGCTGCTGACAGGCGGCGGCGCCCGCGCCGCCTACCAGGTCGGCGTGCTCGAAGCCCTCGCCGCGATCCGGCGCGACGCCATGGCCGCCGGTGCGGCGGTCGGCGCCGGCAACCCGTTCCAGGTCGTCACCGGCACCTCGGCCGGCGCCATCAACGCCGCGGCGCTGGCCTGCGGCTCCGACGATTTCGACCGCGTGGTCGCGCACATCGCACAGGTATGGGGCAACTTTCGCGCCGAGCAGGTCTACCGCGCCGACTCGCTCTCGGTGCTCGGCAGCGGCGCGCGCTGGCGCATGCTGCTGGGCCTGGGGCGCTTCGCGGCCAACTGGATGCGCATCAAGCCGAAGTCGCTGCTCGACAACGCGCCGCTGGCCGACCTGCTCGCACGCCTGGTACCGCTGGACCGGCTGCCGGCGCTCATGCAGCAGGGCCATGTGCAGGCGCTGGCCGTCACGGCATCGAGCTACAGCTCGGGCGAGCACGTGACCTTCTTCGAGGCGGCCGTGCCGATGGAGCCGTGGGTGCGTTCGCAGCGTCAGTCGGTGCGTGACCGCATCACGCACGCGCACCTGCTGGCTTCGTCGGCCATACCCTTCGTGTTTCCGGCCACCGCGCTGCCGATGCCGCCGGGCCACACCGAGTACTTCGGCGACGGCTCGATGCGCCAGTCGGCGCCCATCGCGGCGGCGATCCACCTGGGCGCACAACGCATCGTGGTGATCGGTGCCGGCCGCATGCACGAGCCGCGCGACGAGGCCGCGCCCAACACTCACAGCGGCTACCCGACCATGGCGCAGATCGCGGGCCATGCGCTGTCGAGCATCTTTCTGGATGCGCTCGCGGTCGACATCGAACGGCTGCGCCGCATCAACCACACGCTGGGCCTGATCCCCGAAGAAGCACGCGCTGCGAGCACGCTGCGCCCGCTCGACCTGCTGGTGATTTCGCCGTCGGAGCGCATCGACATGATCGCGGCGCGCCACGTCGATGCGCTGCCGGGCGCGGTGCGGCACGTGCTGGGCGGCTCGAAGGTCGCGGCCGACGTGAAAGGCGGCGCGCTGGCGAGCTATCTGCTGTTCGAGTCGGCCTACACGCGCGAGCTGATGGCGCTGGGACGTGCGGATGCGATGCGGCAGCGCGATGAAGTCGTGCGCTTCTTCGGATGGGAGCTGAAGTGATGGCGCCAGCGGTCGACTGACATCCCGCCGCTCACTCGGCCTCGTCCAGCAGCCCCAGCACCACGTCCAGCAGCACGTTCGCGCCCTGCGCCAGGTCGGCGCTCGCCGTGTGCTCCTTGGGGTTGTGGCTGATGCCGCGCACGCTCGGCACGAAGACCATCGCGGCGGGGCAGAGGCGCGCCATCATCTGCGCATCGTGGCCCGCACCCGAGGTCATGCGGCGGTGGCGCAGGCCACGCGCGTGCGCGCTGGCTTCGATGGCGCGGACCAGCCGCTCGTCGAACTTCACCGGCTCAAAGCGCGCCAGCGTGCGGGCTTCGATGGCCACGCCTTCGGTCGCTTCGAGTTGCCGAAGATAGTTCGCCAGCTCGCCCTCGGCTGCCTGCAACCTCACTTCGTCGGTGTGGCGCAAATCGACCGTGAGCGTTGCGCGTGCCGCGATCACGTTGATGAGGTTGGGATGCAGGTCGATCGCACCGACGGTCGCGACCTGGCTGCCGCCGTAACGCCGCGCCAGCTCGCGCACGAACACCGCGATGGCGGCGGCGCAGTAGCCCGCGTCGTGACGCAAATGCATCGGCGTGGTGCCCGCGTGGTTCGACTGGCCGGTGACGACGATCTCCTGCCACGAGATGCCTTGCAGGTCGGCCACCGCGCCGATGGTGACGCCTTCGGCCTCCAGCACCGGACCCTGCTCGATGTGCAGCTCCACGAAAGCATGTGGCACCAGTGCGCCGCAGGCCATGTCGCCCGCGTAGCCGATGCGCGCGAGTTCGTCGCCCAGCCGTGCGCCATCAGTGGCGACGGTGTCGAGCGCCGCATCGAGCGCCAGGCCGCCCGCGTGCACCAGCGAGCCCAGCATGTCGGGCATGAAGCGCACGCCCTCCTCATTGGTGAACGCGGCGACCACGAAGGGGCGCAGCGTCTGGCGCTGGCGGTCGTTGAGCCAGCGCACCACCTCGAGGCCGGCCATCACGCCGTAGTTGCCGTCGTAGCGCCCACCCGTGGCGACGGTGTCGATGTGCGAGCCGGTCATCACGGGCTTCGCATCGGGCAGCTGGCCGGGGCGGATGCCGAAGATGTTGCCGATGCGGTCGATGCGCACGGTGAGGCCCAGGTCGCGCATCCATTGCACCAGCCGGTCGCGGCCGGCGCGGTCGGCGTCGGTGAGTGCGATGCGGCAGACGCCACCTTGTCCGGTGGCACCGATGGCGGCGTGTGCGTCGATGCGCGCCAGCAGTGCGGCTTCGGTGATGCCGTCGCGTTGCAGCCATTGCGCCTGCGCTGCCACGACTTCTTCGCCCGAGCGGCCGGTCAGCGCGCGGTACACGCCGGGCGCGGTCGCGCCTTCGGTGCTGAAGAGCAGCACGCGCGAGGTGGGGCCCAGGCCGGCGGCGCGCGCCAGTTCGGTATCGGCCGCGAGCACCTGCAGCGCAGCCAGGCCGGCCGCGCCGGACTCGCCGACCAGCACGGGCACGTCGCCCGCCGCGCCGCTGGCGAAGGTGCGCATGGCGTGCTCGGCGTCGGCATCGGTGACGGTCATGAAGAGGTCGACCGAGGGTTGCAGAAAACGCCATGCGAGCGGCGAGGTTTCGCCGCAGGCCAGCCCGGCCATCACCGAATCGACGCTGCCGGTGGCGCGGTCAGGACGGCCGCTGCGCGCGCTCTGCAGCAGGCAGTCGGCCTGCTCGGGCTCGACGACGATCAGCGTCGGCCGCGCGGCACCATAACGCTCCCACAAATGGCTGGCCACACCGGCCGCGAGCCCGCCGACGCCGCCCTGCACGATGACGTGGGTGAAGGGACACGGCGCGCCGGGCCCGGTGTTCTCGAACAGTTCGTCGACGAGGATGCCGTAGCCCTGCATCACGTCACGCGGAATCTCTTCGTAGCCTTCGTAGGAGGTGTCGGAAACCACCTCCCAGCCGTTCGCCTTCGCCAGCCGCGCGGCCTCTTCCACCGAGGCGTCGTAGTTGCCGGCGATGCGCACGATCTCGGCGCCGAGCGCGGCGATGGGCGCCTCGCGCTCCTCGCTGACCTGCGCGTGCAGCACGATCACGCACCGGCAGCCCATGCTCTGCGCGGCCGCGGCCAGTGCGCGACCGTGGTTGCCGTCGGTCGCGCTGATGACGACGAAGTCGCGCAGCGCCGCCGCGTGCCGGCCCGCGAACAGGTCGGCGGGTGTCCAGCCCCGCTCCGGCCAGCGGCGCAGCACCAGGCGCAGCAGGGCCACGGGCGCACCGAGCACCTTGAAGCTGCCCAGCGCGGAGCGCCGCGATTCGTCCTTGACGACCACCTGCCCGACGCCAAGTTGCGCGGCGAGCCGGGGCAGTGGCCAGGCCGGTGTGGGCTGCGGCGAGAGCCGGTCCCAGGTGGACAGCCACTGGCGGCTCTCGCGACCGCGTGCGATGTTCATGACGGCCTGCAGGGCCGCGTCGTAGCCGCGCCGTTGCGCGTGGGGATTGGCGAAGAGCATGGGAAGAAAACCGGAAAGGAAGAATGGATCAGGCGGCGGCGCGCACGGGAAGGCGCTGGCGCACGATCTGCGCGAAGTAACGCGCGCCCGTGGTCAGCACCGCGTCGTTGAAGTCGTAGCGGCCGTTGTGCAGCGGCGTGCCGCCGGGCTCGCCCTCGGCGCCGTTGCCCAGGAAGACGAAGGCGCCCGGCACGGCGCGCAGGAAGGCGCCGAAGTCTTCCGAGATCATCATCGGCGCGACGTTCGCATCAACGTTCTGTGCGCCCACCACGGCCGTCGCGGCGGCCACCGCGGTCGGCACGCATTCGGCCCAGTTCACGGTCGGCGCGAACTCGTGCGTGTAGCTGAAGGAGCACTGCGCGCCATGCATGCGGCAGATGCCTTCGCTGATCTCGCGCATGCGCGCCTCGAGCATGCGCTGCACCGCGGGGTCGTAGCTGCGCGTGTCGCCCTTGATTGTCACGTTCGACGGAATGACATTGCGAATGCCGTCGGTGATGAATTCGGTGCACGACACCACGGCCTGCGCGCCCGGGTCGAGCGTGCGCGACACGATGGTCTGCAGCGCCAGCACGACCTGCGCGCCGATCACGATCGGGTCGATGCCCATGTGCGGCCGCGCGGCGTGCGTGCCCCGGCCGTGGATGTGGATCACGAAGTTGTCCTCGCTCGCCATCAGGCCGCCCGTGCGCGTGGCGAAGGTGCCGGCGGGCAGGCCGGGCATGTTGTGCAGGCCGTAGATCTCGTCGACCGGGAAGCGTTCGAACAGGCCGTCGTCCATCATGGCGCGGGCGCCGCGGCCGTGCTCTTCGGCGGGCTGGAAGATGAAACGCACGGTGCCGTCGAAATCGCGCCGCTCGCGCAGCAGCTGCGCGGCGCCGAGCACCATCGCCATGTGGCCGTCGTGGCCGCAGGCGTGCATGCGACCGGGCGTGGCGGAGGCGTACGGCCGCTCGGTCGCCAGCTCGGTGATGGCCAGCGCGTCCATCTCGGCGCGCAGGCCGATCGCGCCCGGCCCGCTGCCGACCGTGAGGCTGGCGACCAGCCCGGTGCCGCCGATGCCGGTGTGCACCTCGAGCCCCAGCGCCCGCAGCGCGTTGGCAATGAAGGCCGAGGTTTTTGCCTCCTCGAAGCCGGTCTCGGGCATCGCATGCAGCTGGTGCCGCCAGCCGGTCAGCTGGTCGCGCAGGGGTGCGTCTGGAAACTTCATGGCGAGATGCTATTGACAACGCAGCGGGACAGGTGCGCAAAATGAGCCGCTGCCACGCAACGTTTTTGCGTAAAGCCAGCCCTTTCTCATGACACCCCTCGACGCCCTCGACCTGCGCCTGCTCGAACTGATCCAGGCCGACAGCCGCCTCTCGCAGGGCGAGCTGGGCGAGCGCATCCACCTGTCGACCGCAGCCGTGAACCGCCGGCTCAAGCGCCTGCGCGACGAGGGCGTGATCCAGCGCCACGGCGCCGTGCTGTCGCCCGCCGCGCTCGGGCATCCGCTCACCATCGTGGTCGAGGTCGAGGCCGAGAGCGAGCAGATCGAACGGCTCGACGCCATGAAGCAGAGCTTTCGCGACTGCCCGCAGGTGCAGCAGTGCTACTACGTGACGGGCGAGTGGGACTTCATCCTCGTGTGCGTGGTGCGCGACATGGCGCAGTACACGGCGCTCACCCGCCAGCTGTTTTTCCAGAGCAACAACGTCAAGCGCTTTCGCACACTGGTGACGATGGACCCGGTGAAGGTGAGCCTGGACGTGCCGGTGTTGGCGGGGGGCTGAGGGCGCATATTCAGCGCACCGACAACATCGAGCGCAGCATCAGCAGCACCGCACCGACGATCGGCGCCATGGCCAGCAGTCGCCCGGGTTCGAAGGCCAGCCCTGCGACGGCGCCGACGAAGCAGCCGGCCTTGATCCATGTCGGCACCGCGCCCCAGCCGCGCCGATGGGTCACCGCGAGAGCGGCCAGGGCGATCCAGCCGACCGCCCCGCCGGCGACCGACAACATCCAGCTCAGCAGGTAGAACGCCGAGTCCGCATCGCGGAACGCGAGAGCCGTGCCCAGGCCGCGCCAGGTGTGCCACCAGCCGTCGAACAGCACGAAGCCGGTGGCCGAGGCGGCCCACCAGAAGAAGGCGTAGAGGCTGGCAATGCCGGCGAGGGCCGCCAGCCCACCCAGCAGGCGGCGGGTGATGTCGTCGAAGGGCGTGTGGTCGCGCCAGGCGGCTGTTTGTCCGTGGTCCATCGTCGAAGCTCCATGGGGTTCGCAAGGGGTCCGACGGTAGGCCGCGAATGTGCGGGCTGAATGAAGCCTGTGTGAAGCGCGGTATCAGGCTGTCGGCGCGTCGGGCGCAATGCCCAGCTCCGCGCACACGCGGCCCAGCAGCGCCTTCAGCGACGCCACCTCGGTCTCGAGCCGCGCCACGTTGGCCTTGAGCGCCGCGACCTCGCCGAGCGAGTCGCCGGGCGTGGCAAACGCGCCATCGCCCGACGCGCCCGGCCCCGCCACCTCTTCCGCCGGCGGCCCGCTCAGCAGGTGCGCCCAGCGGCTTTCGCGCGCACCGGGCAGGCGCGCCAGTTTCACCACGAGCGCGCCAGCCGGTCGCTCGGCCAGTTCGTTGAGGAAGCCCTCGACCGACGAGATGTCGGCGAAGTTGTGCATGCGGTCGCAGGCGATGCGCAGCTCGCCGGCCGTCTGTGGGCCGCGCAGCATCAGCACCGTGAGCAGGATGACCGACTGCGACGGAATGCGCAGCACGCGGTCGATGTTGTGCTCGTAGCGGAAGGCGCGCCCGCCGCTGGTCTCGGCCACGAGGCTGTAGCCCTTCAGGCTGTCGATGGCGGCCTGCACCTGCGACTCGCTGAGTTCGAGCACCGGGTTGCGGCTGGTCTTCTGGTTGCAGCCCGACACCAGCGAGTTGAGCGTGAGCGGATAGCTGTCGGGCACGGTGCGCTGCTTTTCAGCCAGCACCCCGAGCACACGGGTTTCGAGGAGGGACAGGACGGGCAGCGGTGTGGACATGGCTCAGGGAAAAAAGCAGAAGTGGAAAGGCAACGGGAACTCAGGGCGCCACCACGGCCAGCATCGGCCCGAGGTCGCGCACGAAGTCGTTGCGCTGCAGTGTCTTCGAGTACAGCGCCGACACGGTGCCGTCGAGGTACAGCGCGTCGCGGCAATGCAGTACATCGCGCAAGTAGAGCGCGAAATCGTAAAAATTCACCGGCGTTTCGGCAAAGACGAAGATGGCCGTCGAGCCTGACACGCACACGCCGTTGCGGGTCTTGCGCGAATCCGAATTCGGAATGAGCGCCGGGTGCACCTCGCCCTGGCGCAGCAGCAGCGGACCCGACTGCGTCGCCAGCTGCACGCGGCCCTTCGCAGCGATCACGGGGTACTCCGACGCTTCGACGATGCGCGGCCCCTCGGCTGTCACCAGGAACACGCCGTTGGGCTTGCGAAAGAAATTGCCGACGCCATCGGCCAGGTTCAGCGGCGCTTCTTCGCGGCCTTCGCGCACCAGCAGGCCGACCGGCGAGAAGTCGGCGTGGTACATGCCGGCGTTCACCGCGAACAGCAGCTGCCTGCGGCGCGCCTTCAACCAGGCTTCGAGCCGGTCGAAGCGCTTGAAGGCGGTGCCCTTGTCGTCGTTCAGGAACAGCGCGAGCCGTTCGGTGCGAAGGTCGACTTTCACGACCGTGTAGCGCGGCGCATCCGTGGCCCCGGAGGCAGACCACGCCAGCCCAGCGAGCACAAGGACCAGCGCAGGCAGCAGCTTTTTCATGCGACGGCCTGCGCTGCTGTTTTTCCCTGGCTCAGCCGCCGTTGATGCGCGCGACCAGCGCCTTGGTGAAAGCGGCGGTGTTCGCCGTGCCACCAAGGTCGCCGGTGCGCACGTTGTCGATGTTCAGCGTCTGGTCGATGGCCGTGCGCAGGCGCGCGGCCAGCTCGGGCATCTTCGTGTGGTCGAGCATCATCGCGGCGGCCAGCAGCAGCGCGGTGGGGTTGGCGATGCCCTTGCCGGCGATGTCGGGCGCCGAGCCGTGCACGGCCTCGAAGATCGCGGCGTCGGTGCCGATGTTGGCGCCCGGTGCCATGCCCAGGCCGCCGACGAGGCCGGCCACGAGGTCCGACAGGATGTCGCCGAACAGGTTGGTCGTCACCAGCATGTCGAACTGCCAGGGGTTGAGCACCAGCTTCATGGCGCAGGCGTCCACGATGATCGAGTCGAGCTCGAACTTGCCCTTGTACTTTTCGGCGTAGAGCTGCTCGCCGGTTTCCAGGAACAGGCCGGTCAGCACTTTCATGATGTTGGCCTTGTGCACCAGCGTGACCTTCTTGCGGCCGGCGGCAATGGCCGTGTCGAACGCGTACTCGAGCACGCGGCGGCAGCCCTGGCGCGTGTTGATGCCGGTGGCCATGCCCACGGCGTGCGGGTCGCCATCGATGCGCACGTAGTGCTCGTGGCCGATGTACAGGCCCTCGAGGTTCTCGCGCACGATCATCAGATCGATCTTCTCGAAGCGCCCGCCCGGGATGATGGTGCGCGCAGGGCGCAGGTTGGCGTACAGCTGGAACTCCTCGCGCAGCCGCACGTTCGACGAGCGGTAGCCGCCGCCCGAGGGCGTCTCCAGAGGGCCCTTGAGGGCGAGGCGGGTGCTGCGGATGCTGTCGAGCGTGGCCTTGGGCAGCGGATCGCCCGAGGCCTTGACGCCGCCGAGGCCGGCGATCTGGGTGTCCCAGGCGAAGGGCGCCTTCAGCGCATCGAGCGCGGTCAGGGTGGCGTCGACGATTTCGGGGCCGATGCCATCGCCGGGGATCAGGGTTGCGGGAATGGAGGTGGTCATCGGCTGCGGCTCGCTTTCTGGCGTTCTGTATCGGAGATCGAAGCATACGTCGCGCGCGAGACACCCCGCGCGTTTGCAGGTCACTCGCGCCCTCAAACACCGGGGCGGGCGCAGGGTGGGCGCCGCCACCTAAAATGCCCGGTTCCTCCGCCCGTCCGTCACTCCCGAAAGCGCCCTCCCCGATGTCCGCCCCGCGCAAGCTCTTCGTCACCACCGCCCTGCCGTATGCCAACGGCAAGTTCCACATCGGCCACATGATGGAATACATCCAGGCCGACATCTGGGTGCGGAACCAGCGAATGAATGGCGCCGACGTCAACTTCGTGTGCGCCGACGACGCGCACGGCGCGGCCATCACCATCGCGGCCGACAAGGCCGGCGTGACGCCGCAGGCCTTCGTGGCCGAAATCGCGGCCGGCCGCAAGCCGTACCTCGACGGCTACTACATCTCGTTCGACAACTGGCACTCGACCGATGCGCCCGAGAACCACCAGCTCGCGCAGGACATCTATCGCGACCTGCGCAAGAACGGCCTCATCGAAACCAAGAGCGTCGAGCAGTTCTACGACCCCGAAAAGGGCATGTTCCTGGCCGACCGCTTCATCAAGGGCGAATGCCCCAACTGCCACGCGAAGGACCAGTACGGCGACAACTGCGAGGTGTGCGGCGCCGTGTACGCGCCCACCGAGCTGATCAACCCCTACTCGGCGCTGTCGGGCGCCAAGCCCGAGCTGCGCAGCTCGGAGCATTTCTTCTTCAAGCTGTCGGACCCGCGCTGCGAGGCCTACCTGAAGGAATGGACCGCCGCCCCCGGCCACGTGCAGCCCGAGGTGCAGAACAAGATCCGCGAGTGGCTCTACAAGGACGACGAAGGCAAGGGCGGCCTGGGCGACTGGGACATCAGCCGCGACGCGCCCTACTTCGGCATCGAAATCCCCGACGCGCCGGGCAAGTACTTCTATGTGTGGCTCGACGCGCCCGTGGGCTACCTGGCCTCGCTGAAGAACCTGCTGGACAAGCGCTGCATCGAGTTGGGCGGCGACGGCATCTCGTACACCGAGTACATGGCCGACCCCGAGCTGGAGCAGGTGCACTTCATCGGCAAGGACATCATCACCTTCCACACGCTGTTCTGGCCCGCGATGCTGCATTTCAGCGGCCGCAAGGCGCCCAACGCCGTGTACGTGCACGGCCACCTGACGGTGAGCGGCGAAAAAATGAGCAAGAGCCGCGGCACCGGCATCGACCCGCTCAAGTACCTGTCGATCGGGCTCGACCCGGAATGGCTGCGCTACTACATCGCGGCCAAGCTCAACGGCCGCAACGAGGACATCGACTTCAACCCCGACGACTTCGTGGCGCGCGTGAACAGCGACCTCGTGGGCAAGTACATCAACATCGCCAGCCGCGCAGCCGGCTTCATCGGCAAGCGCTTCGGCGGCCAGCTGGGCGCGGTGTCGGCCGACGGCGAAGCGCTGCTGTCGACGCTGCGCGCCGCGGCGACGCAGGTGCAGTCGCTGTACGACGGCCGCGACTACGCCCGCGCGCTGCGCGAGGTGATGGCGCTGGCCGACAAGGTGAACGAGTACGTCGACCAGAACAAGCCCTGGGAACTGGCCAGGAAGGAAGGCGCCGAGACGCGCCTGCACGACGTGTGCACGGTGTGCATCGAGGCCTTCCGCCTGCTCACGCTGTACCTGAAACCCGTGCTGCCGGCGCTGGCCGTGAACGTCGAGGCCTTCCTGAAGATTTCGCCGCTGACCTGGGCCGACGCCGCCCAGGCCCTGCCGGCCGGCCACGCCATCGGCGACTACAAGCACCTGATGCAGCGCGCCGACCCCAAGCAGGTCGACAAGCTGTTCGACGTGCCCGAAGCCGCAGCAGCCGCTGCGCCCGTCGCCGTGCAAGCGCAGGACCTGCCGGGCGGCGAAGCCATCGCGCCGACCATCACCATCGACGACTTCGTGAAGATCGACCTGCGCATCGCGAAGATCGTGGCCTGCGAGAAGGTCGAGGGCTCGACCAAGCTGCTGCGCCTGACGCTCGACGCGGGCGAGGGAAAGACGCGCAACGTGTTCAGCGGCATCGCCTCGGCCTACCAGCCCGAGCAGCTCGTGGGCAAGCTCACGGTGCTGGTCGCCAACCTCGCGCCGCGCAAGATGAAGTTCGGCATCAGCGAAGGCATGGTGCTGGCCGCGAGCCACGGCGACGAAAAGGCCCATCCGGGCATTCACGTGCTGGAACCCTGGCCGGGCGCGACGCCGGGCATGCGGGTTCGCTGAAACCAGGAGATCACACCATGCCGTTGCTGCTGCGCGCTCTTGTGCTGTCGTCACTTCTCGCTGCGCTGGGCGGCTGCGCGGTGGTCAGCGTCGCGAGCACCGCCGTGAGCGTGGGCGCCGGCGCGGTCGGCCTGGCCGCCGATGCCGCCATCGGCACCGCACGCATCACGGGCAAGGCCGTGGGCGCCGCGGCCGACGCGGTGATCCCCGACAGCGAGGACTGACAGCCGTTCAGCGCGGCAAGCCGAGCGCCGCGAGGTGCGCAGGCGTGTGCTGCGCCTTCTCCTTGCGCACGAAGGCCGAGCGCAGCGCCGCGTGCGGCTCGGCCGGATCGAAGAAATTGCGCCGCATGTGCGCCAGCTCCTCGTCGCGATAGGCCTGCAGCGGCTTGGCCGCTTCGTCGCGGGCGCGCGCCGCCTGCTTCTGCACAAGGCGCGCAGCCAGGTCGGGCGATGCCGCCAGTTGCGCGGCCAGCCGGCCGACCTCGTCACCCAGCTCTTCTGGTGCGGCCTGCAGTACGCGCTGCGCCAGGCCCAGCGCCACCGCGCGTTTCGCACTCACGGGCAGCGCGGACTGCGTGAGCCGCAGGGCCTCGGGGGCGCCCACTCGGCGCGGCAGGCTGTAGGTCCAGTACTCGGAGCCGTGCAGTCCCATGAGCGTGTAGTGCGGGTTGAGCACCACGCCGTCGCGGCACCACACCTCGTCGGCCGCGAGCGCGAGCATCACGCCGCCGGCCGCGGCATTGCCGCCCAGCGCAGCCACCGTCAGGCGGTCGGTGGTGGTGAGCACGGCCTCGACCAGGTCGTTCATCGCGTGGATGTTGGCCCATGATTCCCCGGCCGGGTCGGCCGCGGCCTCGATCACGTTCAGGTGGATGCCGTTGGAGAAGAAGTCGCGCAGCCCGCCGAGCACCAGCACCGATGTCGGGCGCGTGCAGGCGAAGCGGTAGGCAGCCAGCAGGCGCCGGCATTGCGCAGTGCTCATGGCCCCGCCCGCGAACGAGAAGTTCAGCACGCCGACAGGGCCGTATTCGCTGTAGCGCATGTCGGTCCAGGTGCGGCGGCCGGCGGGCAGCTCGAGCGGCGCGGGCACCTCAGGCAAGCCCGCGGGCAGCCGCGCACCCAGCGCTTCGACAGCCGGCAGCTTGTAGCTCGGCAGGCCGGAGCCCGGCTCGCGCCAGGGCCGCAGCTGGGTGAGCCAGACCGCGCCATCCACGGTGGCTCGGCAGACCGCGCCGGTGCGGGTGGCGATCAACTCGCCGGGCGTGCCGCGCAGTTCATCTTCGGCATGGCCGCCGTGCAGGAACCACGATGCGCCGAGCAACTCGTCAAGCACGCCGGGCTGCGAGTCGGCCGCGCGCAGGTGCCGCAGCACCGATTCGGTGGTCTGCGTGGCCCAGTCGATGCGGCGCTCGGCCTGTTTCATGAAGGGCCGCCAGCCGGCAGCGAGGTCGGCCGCCTTCTGCCGCTTCGGCTTGTACGTGCCCGAGGCGAAGCGCTCGACGGCCAGCAGCACGGCGTCGACGGCGGCATCGGCCACCTCGCCGCGGTACAGGTCGCTCTTGCCCGCTTTCGGCGGCACCCTCAGCGGCGACCACGCCCAGACGTCGCCCGCGTCCATGTCGGCCACGGCTTCGAGCACGGTGACGCCCCAGCTGTCGACGCCGTCCTGCAGCGTACGGTCGAGCGAGGACGGGCCCCGGTCGCCGGGCGGGCCAGGGTGCACGATCAGGCAGGTGTGGGCGCGCCAGACATCCTCGGGAATCGCGGTGGTCAGCATCGGCGCGACGACGAGCGCGGGCGCGTGCTGGCGCACCGCTTCGCGCAAAGCCTGGTCGTCGCCGAGCGCCAGCACGATGCCTGCGGTGTGGCCCCGGTCCTGGAGCTCGGCCAGCACGCGCTGCGTGAGACTGTTGAACGCGCTCGCGACGAGCAGGATGTGCATGGACGACCTCATTGATGTTTGTTTCAAAACGTCAAAAATGTATCTTCCAGCCTCGCTGCCGATAAGCTGACTGAAAGTACTCACACCGGGAAATCGCGGGGCCGCCGCGACGGCCGGGCCACAATGACCGCACATGTCGTCGCCGCTGAAACTCACCCGCTTTCGCCCTCGCCTGCTGGACACGATGGCGGGCTACGACCGGGGGCGGTTCCTCAGGGACCTGGGCGCGGGCGCCACGGTGGGCATCGTGGCGCTGCCGCTGGCCATGGCCTTCGCCATCGCCTCGGGGCTCAAGCCCGAAGCCGGCATCTGGACGGCGATCATCGCGGGCTTCCTGATCTCCTTCCTGGGCGGCTCGGCTGTGCAGATCGGCGGGCCGGCGGGCGCGTTCATCGTGATCGTCTACGGCATCGTCGAGCGCTACGGCGTGGCCAACCTGCTGATCGCCACGGCCTGCGCGGGCGTGCTGCTGTTCATGGCGGGGCTGTTCGGGCTCGGGCGGCTGGTGCGCTTCGTGCCGCTGTCGATCGTGGTGGGCTTCACCAACGGCATCGCGGTGCTGATCCTGCTGTCGCAGCTCAAGGACCTGCTCGGCCTGACGGTGGAGCGCATGCCGGCCGACGTGTTCTCGCAGCTGCACGCGATGGCGCTGCGGCTGGACACCTTCAACCCGTACGCCTTCGCGCTCGGGCTGGCCTGCGTGCTCGGGCTGCTGGCGTGGTCGCAGCTGTTTCGCGGCGACTCGGCGCTGGCACGTGCGGTGCAGCGCGTGGGTGGCCGGTGGGTGCAGACGCGCCCGGTGCAGATCGTCGGGCGCATCCCGGGGCCGATCGTCGCGCTGGTGTCGCTCACGCTGGTGTCATGGGGCTTCGCGCTGCCGGTGGAGACCATCGGCACACGCTTCGGCGGCATTCCCGAGGGCGTGCCGGCCTTCGCGCTGCCCGACTTCTCGTGGGAGACCGTCAAGCAGCTGGTGACGCCGACGCTGACCATCGCGCTGCTCGGCGCCATCGAGTCGCTGCTGTGCGCGCGCGTGGCCGACCAGGTCAGCGGCCAGCCGCGCCATGACCCCAACCAGGAGCTGATGGCGCAGGGCATCGCGAACATCGTCACGCCCTTCTTCGGCGGCATGCCGGCCACGGGCACCATCGCGCGCACCGTGACCAACATCCGCTCCGGCGGCAGCTCGCCCGTCGCGGGCATCGTGCATGCGCTCATGCTGCTGCTCGTGGTGCTGCTGGCGGCGCCGCTGGCGCGCCACGTGCCGCTCGCGGTGCTGGCGGGCATCCTGGTGTTCGTCGGGCTGAACATGGGCGAATGGCGCGAGTTCACGCCCGGCCAGCTGCGCCACTTCAGCCGCCACTACCGGCTGCTGATGCTCGGCACCTTCTTCCTCACCGTGGTGTTCGACCTCACGGTGGCGGTGCAGGTGGGCATCGTGCTGGCGTGCGCGCTCTTCATCCGGCGCATGAGCGGGCTGTTCAGCGTCGAACTCGTGACGCTGCAGCCGCCGGTGCTCACCTACCGGTTGTACGGCGCGATGTTCTTCGGGGCGGCGGCCAAGCTCGACGAAGCAGTGAACGCCGCGGAGCGCGCGCCGCGCGGCATGACGGTGGTGCTCGACGCCACGCACCTGATCTACATCGATGCCACCGGTGTCGATGCGCTGCGGCAGTTGCACCGTGCGGTGCTGGCGCGCGACGGCTTGCTGCGCATCGAGTCGCTGCAACCGCAGCCGCTGGAGGTGCTGGAGCGTTCGGGTTTTGCCGAAGAGCTGACGACGGGCCAGCCCGGCGCGTCGCACGGCGCGTAGCTGTCAGGGCGCCTCGGTGCCCCGGTCGGGCGACGACCCGCTGCGCACCACGCGCTGATCGTCGTTCAGCGTGGCGGTGAAGACCATCGCCGAACTGGGCGGCTGCACCCAGCGCCATTCCCATTCGGTCTCGCGCTTGAGCGCATAGGGCGTGACCTTGGCGGGCTTGCCCAGCAGCTTGCGCAGGTCTTCCATCATCATGCCGGGCTGCACCTTGGCGAAGTTCTCGGGCGTGAGCACCTGGCGCAGCGCACTCATCTTGCCGTCCGCGCCGATGGTGATCATGTAGTTCTTCTGGCCCTGCGGCTGGCGGTTGAACTCCAGCACGCGGCCATTGGGCACGTCCCAGACGTTCTCGGGCTCGCCGAAGCGCGCGCGCACGTCGGCCTCGGTCGAGACGCCTTCTTCGAGCTCGCTGATGCGCTGCGGATCGCAGCCCGCGAGCCCGATGAGTGCTGCCAGCAGTCCTGTCATGAGGCCGATCCGGGCCTTCTGGATTCGTTGCATGCGGTCCCCGGTAAAATTCGAGCGATAAAGGTCCAGTCTATGTCTATCTTCCGTCGCCCCCACTACACCTCCGAGATCACGAACTTCATCGAGGAGATGAAGGAAAAGAAGCCGACGCTGGAAGCCGAACAGCGCGCCGGCCGCGCCCTGCTGTGGGACAAGCACCTCGACCGCAGCCTGCTCGAGGAGTACAGCGAAGCGCGCGTGCCGATGCAGCCGTACGTCTACCAGACCCAACCCAAGTGAATGGTGCCCACCCGGCATCCCGCCGCCCAGCCTGCGCGCACAGCTATTAAGTTGATAGCAGCCGCCTCATGAGCGCAGACGAGGACAACGGCACGATCGTGGCCAGCATGCCCGAGGTCGTCGACCAGGTCGCCCTGGCCCGGCTCTACGGCGAGCCGCTGTTCGCGATGCCGAAAGACCTGTACATCCCGCCCGAGGCGCTGCAGGTTTTTCTGGAGGCCTTCGAGGGCCCGCTCGACCTGTTGCTGTACCTGATCCGCAAGCAGAACTTCAACATCCTCGACATCCCGATGGCGGGGCTCACGCGGCAGTACCTGAGCTACGTCGACGAAATCCGCCAGACCAACCTCGAGCTCGCGGCCGAGTACCTGCTGATGGCCGCGATGCTGATCGAGATCAAGTCGCGCATGCTGCTGCCGCCCAAGAAGGTGGCCGACGGCGAAGAGGCCGAAGACCCGCGCGCCGAGCTGGTTCGCCGGCTCATGGAGTACGAGCAGACCAAGCTGCAGGCCGCCGCCATCAGCGCGTTGCCGACGTACGGGCGCGACTTCTGGAAGGCCCAGGTCTACATCGAGCAGTCGATCAAGCCGCGCTTTCCCGACGTCGACGTGGTCGAGTTGCGCGACGCCTGGGCCGACATCATGAAGCGCGCCAAGCTCGTGCAGCACCACAAGATCTCGCGCGAGGAACTCAACGTGCGCGAGCACATGAGCATCGTGCTGCGTCACCTGCAGGGCCAGCGTTTCGTCGAGTTCGAGAAGCTCTTCGACGTCTCGCGCGGCGTGCCGGTGCTGATCGTCACCTTCATCGCGATGCTCGAGCTCGCGAAGGAGACGCTGATCGACATCACGCAGGCCGAGGCCTTCGCCCCTATTTACGTCCGGCTGGCCTACTCGCCGGCCTGACCCAACCGGTTCCCACGCCTGTGACTTCCGCCGTTCGCGACTTCGACGTCCTCATTGTCGGCAGCGGCCTCGCAGGCCTGTCCGCCGCGCTGCACCTGGCCCCCACGCACCGCGTGGCCGTGCTCACCAAGCGCGCGCTGAACGACGGCTCCAGCGCCTGGGCCCAGGGCGGAATCGCGGCCGTGCTGGCGGCGGGCGACAGCTTCGACGCCCACGTGGAAGACACGCTGGTGGCCGGCGCCGGCCTGTGCGACCCCGAGGCCACGCGCTTCGTGGTCGAAGGCGCGCCGCAGGCCATCGGCTGGCTGCGCGAACTCGGCGTGCCCTTCTCGGAAGAAGGCAAGGAAAACGGTGGAGGCCTGCACCTGACGCGCGAAGGCGGCCACAGCCAGCGCCGCATCGTGCACGTGACCGACGCCACCGGTGCGGCCGTGCAGCAGGTGCTGATCGAGCGCGTGCGCCGCACGCCGAACATCACGCTGTTCGAACACCACACGCTGGTCGACCTGGTCACCGGCACCAAGCTCGGGCTGGCCGATCCGTCCTGCCAGGGCCTGTACGCGCTGGACGACGAGACCGACGAGGTGCTGGCCTTCCGTGCGCCACACACCATCCTGGCGACCGGCGGCGCGGGCAAGGTGTACCTGTACACGACCAATCCCGACACCGCCACCGGCGACGGCATTGCCGCCGCCTGGCGCGCGGGCTGCCGGGTGTCGAACCTGGAGTTCATCCAGTTCCACCCGACCTGCCTGTACCACCCGCATGCCAAGTCGTTCCTGATCAGCGAGGCGGTGCGCGGCGAAGGCGGGCTGCTCAAGTTGCCCGACGGCACGCGCTTCATGCCGAAGCACGACGAGCGCGCCGAGCTCGCGCCGCGCGACGTGGTGGCCCGCGCCATCGACTTCGAGATGAAGAAGCACGGCCTGGACTGTGTGTACCTCGACATCTCGCACCAGCCGCCCGCGTTTCTGAAAGAGCACTTCCCCAACATCCTGGCGCGCTGCCTGGAGCTGGGCATCGACATCACGCGCGAGCCGATTCCCGTGGTGCCCGCCGCGCACTACACCTGCGGCGGTGTGCTCAGCGACCTGGCCGGTCGCACCGACATCCCGGGCCTGTACGCCATCGGCGAAACCGCCTGCACCGGCCTGCACGGTGCCAACCGGCTGGCCAGCAATTCGCTGGTCGAGTGCATGGTGTTCGCGCGCGCCGCGGCCGACGCCATTGCGCAGGCGCCGTCGCGCGAATGCGCCGCGCTGCCCGCCTGGGACGAAAGCCGCGTCACCGACGCCGACGAAGCCGTGGTCATCTCCCACAACTGGGACGAGCTGCGTCGCTTCATGTGGGACTACGTCGGCATCGTGCGCACCAACAAGCGCCTGGAGCGTGCGAGCCACCGCATCGCGCTGCTGCAGGCCGAGATCCAGGAGTTCTACGCGAACTTCCACGTCACGCGCGACCTGCTCGAACTGCGCAACCTGGTGCAGGTGGCCGAGCTGATCGTGCGTTCCGCGCAGGCCCGCCACGAGAGCCGTGGCCTGCATTTCAGTCGCGATTACCCTTCGCTGGCCGAGCCCACCGCACCCACCGTGCTGGTGCCACCGGCCGACTGAGCCCACCCTTCGTCACCTTTCGATCACCCTCAGGATGCCCGGCCACCGACGCCCGCAGGGAGAAAGCCAACCATGTCGAACACCCCTTCCACACCCACCCCATCCTCCGAAGCCCCGGCCGCCACGCCCTACGGCACGCTGCCGCCCGCCTCGCCCCTGGCGCAGCGCAAGCCCGTGAGCCTGCCGCGGCTGGCCGACATGCATGCGCGCGGCGAGAAGATCGCCATGCTCACCGCCTATGACGCCACCTTCGCGGCCATGGCCGACGCGGCCGGCATCGACTGCCTGCTGGTCGGCGACTCGCTGGGCATGGTCTGCCAGGGCCTGAACAGCACCGTGGGCGTGAGCCTGGACGCCATGCGCTATCACACCGACAGCGTGTCGCGCGGCCTGCGCCGCGTGCAGGGCACGACCTGGCTCATCGCCGACCTGCCCTTCGGCAGCTACCAGGCATCGCGCGAGCAGGCCCTGGCCAGCGCCACCGTGCTGATGCAGGCCGGCGCGCACATGGTCAAGCTCGAAGGCGGCGGCTGGACCACCGAAACCGTGCGCTTTCTCGTCGAGCGCGGCATTCCCGTGTGCGCCCACCTGGGCCTGACGCCGCAGACCGTGCATGCGCTCGGCGGCTACCGCGTGCAGGGCAAGGGCGACAGCGCTGGCGCGCTGCTCAAGCAGCAGGCCCACGCGCTGCAGGACGCGGGCGCCGCCATGCTGGTGCTCGAGATGGTGCCGGCCGCGCTGGCCGCCGAACTCACCACGGAGCTGAAGCACTGCGCCACCATCGGCATCGGCGCCGGCAAGGGCACCGCGGGCCAGGTGCTCGTGCTGCACGACATGCTGGGCATCAACCTCGGGAAGATGCCGAAGTTCGTGCGCAACTTCATGGCCGACGCGCCGGGCGTGCTGCCCGCGCTGCAGGCCTACGTGCAGGCCGTGAAGAACGGCAGCTTCCCCGACGACCGCCTCCACGCCTGGTAAGCACAAAAGGACACCGACCATGTACATCGCCAAGACCATCGACGAACTGCGCCAGCACCTGTCTTCCAGCCAGCGTCCCGCCTTCGTGCCCACCATGGGCAACCTGCACGAGGGCCACCTCGCGCTCGTGCGCCAGGCCAGGCCGCTGGGCGACGCCACGGTGGCGAGCATCTTCGTGAACCGCCTGCAGTTCCTGCCGCACGAAGACTTCGACACCTACCCGCGCACCTGGGACAGCGACTGCGAGAAGCTGCGCGCCGCCGGTTGCGACGTGCTGTTCGCGCCCGATGAGAAGGCGCTCTACCCCGAGCCCCAGACCTGCAAGGTGCACCCCGACCCGGCCCTGGCCGACCTGCTCGAAGGGCACTTCCGCCCCGGCTTCTTTATCGGCGTGTGCACGGTGGTGATGAAGCTGTTCCAGTGCGTGCAGCCGGGCGTGGCCGTGTTCGGCAAGAAGGACTACCAGCAGCTCATGATGATCCGCCACATGGTGCGGCAGTTCGCGCTGCCCATCGACATCGTGGGCGGCGAGACCTTCCGCGCCGACGACGGCCTGGCGCTCTCCTCGCGCAACGGCTACCTGAGCGCCACCGAGCGCGCCGAGGCCGTGCAGCTGTCG
The DNA here is from genome assembly GCF_001426505.1 of Variovorax sp. Root473. GTDB lineage: Bacteria > Pseudomonadota > Gammaproteobacteria > Burkholderiales > Burkholderiaceae_C > Variovorax. Next base: position 144,419 of record NZ_LMEV01000017.1, on the reverse strand, counting down.
AAGGCGCTGCGAGATATGGCCGAAGCCGTGCGCGCCGGCGAGCGCGACGTGGCCGCCCTCGAGGCGCGCGCCATGCAGTCGCTCGCGCAGCGCGGCTGGCAGCCCGACTACGTGGTGTTGCGCCGCCGCGCCGACCTGCAGGCGCCGCAACCCGGCGATGCGCTCGTGGCCCTGGCCGCCGCGCGGCTGGGCAGCACGCGGCTCATCGACAACCTCGAAATCGACACGCCCCTCGCTTCATGACTTACAGCGTCAAGGAAATCTTCTACACGCTGCAGGGCGAAGGCGGCCAGGCCGGCATGCCGGCCGTGTTCTGCCGCTTCGCCGGCTGCAACCTCTGGACCGGCCGCGAGGAAGACCGCGACACGGCCGTGTGCCGTTTCTGCGACACCGACTTCGTCGGCACCGACGGCACGTTGGGCGGCAAGTTCAAGAACGCCGACCAGCTCGCCGACACCATCGCCGCGCAATGGCCCGCAGGCGACACCGCGCACCGGCTGGTCGTGCTCACGGGCGGCGAGCCGCTGCTGCAGGTCGACGCGGCGCTGGTCGATGCGCTGCACGCGCGGCACTTTCGCATCGCGGTCGAGAGCAACGGCACGGTCGTTGCTCCCGCCGGCATCGACTGGCTGTGCATCAGCCCCAAGGCCGGCGCGCCGTGGGTGCAGCAGCGCGGCCAGGAGCTCAAGCTCGTGTGGCCGCAGGCCGGCATCGACCTCGATGCGATGGCGCGCACGGGCGAATTCACGCACCGCTTCCTGCAGCCGATGGACGGGCCCGACCGGCTCGCCAACACCGAGCTGTGCATCGCCGAATGCATGAAGCAGCCGGTGTGGCGCCTGAGCGTGCAAACCCACAAGATCACAGGCATCCGCTGAAGCGACTGCCTTTTTGTTTCCGAGTTTCTTTTTCAGACGATGCGCTTCACCATCAGCCAACGCTTCTTCTTCGACGCCGCCCACACGCTCAAACGCGAGATCGAGGTCGAAGGCAGCCGCCGCATTCACGGCCACACCTACCACGCGGAGGTGTGGCTGGCGGGCGAACGCGACCCGGTGACGGGCATGGTGATCGACCTGGGCCTGCTGCGCCGCCGGCTCGAGGACGTGCGCGAACAGCTCGACCACCATCTGCTGGACGACGTGCCGGGGCTGCATCCGCCGACGCTGGAGAACCTGTGCGTGTTCATCGCGGAAGCGCTGCCGGATTTGCGGGCGTCGCTGGCGCGCGTGCGCGTGTGGCGCGAGGCGCTGGGCGACAGCTGTACGGTGGAGTTCTAGCCGCCGCCGGTCAGGCCGCGCCGATGCCGGCGACCAGGCTGCCAGGCGCCTGTCCGTTCTTCAGCCCAGCCGTGAACGCCAGCATCCGATCGATCGGCACGCGCGCGCGCACGCCCAGCGCCGGATCGACGTGGATCTCGCCCGCGCCGGTCTCCAGCGCATTCGCGAGCTCGACCAGCCCGTTCATCGCCATCCACGGGCAGTGCGCGCAGCTCTTGCAGGTGCCGCCATTGCCCGCTGTGGGCGCTTCGATGAAGGTCTTGCCGGGGTTCAGCGTGCGCAGCTTGTGCAGCATGCCGGTGTCGGTGGCGACGATGAACTCGGTCGCGTCGAAGCGTTGCGCCGCGTTCAGGATGGCCGAGGTGGAACCCACGGCATGCGCCAGCGCAATCACATCCGAGGGCGACTCGGGGTGCACCAGCACCTTGGCCTTCGGGTGCGCCTTCATGAGCAGCTCGAGTTCGAGCGCCTTGAACTCGTCGTGCACGATGCACGCGCCATTCCAGCTGACCATGTCGGCGCCGGTCTGGCGGCGGATGTAGTCGCCCAGGTGGCGGTCGGGGCCCCAGAGGATCTTCTGGCCGGCCGCATGCAGCGCGTTCACCACGTCGAGCGCGCAGCTGGAGGTGACGAGCCAGTCGGCGCGCGCCTTCACGGCCGCGCTGGTGTTCGCGTAGACCACCACGGTGCGGTCGGGATGCTCGTCGCAGAAGGCGCTGAAGGCGTCGACCGGGCAGCCCAGGTCGAGCGAGCAGTTGGCGTCCAGGTCGGGCATCAGCACGCGCTTTTCGGGCGAGAGGATCTTCGAGGTCTCGCCCATGAAGCGCACGCCCGACACCACCAGCGTGGTGGCGGCGTGGTCGCGGCCGAAGCGCGCCATCTCGAGCGAATCGCTCACGATGCCGCCGGTTTCCTCGGCGAGGTCCTGCAGGTCGGGGTGCACGTAGAAGTGCGACACCATCACCGCGTTGCGCTCGCGCAGCAGGCGGCGGATGCGGTCCTTCAGCGCGACGCGTTCATCGGGCGAAGGCTCGGGGGGCACACGGGCCCAGGCGTGGCGCGTGTCGCAGACCGCACCTTGCGCGGGCTGTTCGTAGTCAACATCGATGACGGAAGCGGTCGTCATGGCGGTTCAGTGGGTCAGGAAACGCATCGAGTAGTCGATGGCCTTCACGTCCTTGGTCAACGCGCCGACCGAGATCCGGTCGACACCGGTCTCGGCCAGGGCGCGCAGGCCGTCAAGCGTGACGCCGCCCGAGATCTCGAGCACGGCCTTGCGGTCGTCGCCCATCGCGTCGTTGATGCGCACGGCTTCGCGCAGCGTGGGCAGGTCCATGTTGTCGAGCAGCACCATGCGGGCACCGGCGTCCAGCGCTTCCTGCAGCTGGGCCAGGGTCTCGACCTCGACCTCGACGAAAGCCGCCTGCGCGGCCACGGGCGCCACCGCGCGCAGGGCGGCGGCGACACCGCCCGCTGCGGCGATGTGGTTTTCCTTGATGAGCACCGCGTCGTACAGGCCGATGCGGTGGTTCAGCCCGCCGCCGGTGCGCACGGCGTACTTCTGCGCCAGGCGCAGGCCCGGCAGGGTCTTGCGGGTGTCGACGATGCGGGCGCGCGTGCCCTTCACGGCGTCGGCGTACACAGCGGTCTTGGTGGCGACAGCGCTCAGCAGCTGCAGGAAGTTGAGCGCGGTGCGCTCGGCTGTCAGCAGCGCGCGGGCGCCGCCTTCGATTTCGAGCACGGGCTGGTCGGCGACGCAGCGTTCGCCCTCGCCGCACAGCCAGGTGATGCGCGCCTGCGGATCGAGCCGCCGCACGGTGGCCTCGACCCAGGGCGCGCCGCACACGACGGCGGTTTCGCGCGCGAGCACGCGGGCATGGGCGGTGCGGGACGCATCGACCAGCGAGGCGGTCAGGTCGCCGTCGGCGACGTCTTCCTGCAGGGCGCGGGCGACGTCGGACTCGGCCAGCGCGGCGACGGCCGACGCCGAGAAATCAAAGCGAGGGCTCATGTCTCTGGAATTCTGTTTTCTTAGGAGGAAAGGCGGCCGGCCGGACCGGATTGAACCGACTCCGGCACCGGGTCGCGCCCGGTCAGCGCCGCGACGGCGTCGCGCGGGCTCACCTGGCCGTCGAGCAGCGCGACCACGCCTTCGGCGATGGGCATCTCGATGCCCAGGCCGCGCGCGCGCTGCACCACGGTGCGGGCGCAGTACACGCCCTCGGCCACGTGGCCCAGCGAATCGACGGCCTGCGCGAGCGTGCGGCCCTGGGCCAGCAGCAGCCCGACCTTGCGGTTGCGCGAGAGATCGCCGGTGGCGGTCAGCACGAGGTCGCCCAGGCCCGACAGGCCCATGAAGGTGTCGGCGCGGGCGCCGAGCGCCAGGCCGAAGCGGGTCATTTCAGCCAGGCCGCGGGTGATCAGCGCCGCGCGGGCGTTGAGCCCGAGCGCGAGGCCGTCGCACAGCCCGGTGGCGATGGCGAGCACGTTCTTCACGGCGCCGCCGACTTCGACACCAACGATGTCGTCGTTGGCGTACACGCGCAGGGCCGGGCCATGGAAGGCATCGACCAGCGCATCGCGCACGCTGGTGTGCGGGCTGGCGGCCACCAGCGCGGTCGGGCGCCCTTCGGCGACCTCCTGCGCAAAGCTGGGGCCGCTGAGCACGCCCGCCTTCAGTTCAGGTGCCACCTGGGCCCAGATCTCGTGGGCGAGCAGGCCGTAGGCGGTGGGAGAGGCATCGAGCGCGGGCTCGACGCCCTTGCACAGCCACGCCACCTGGGCGCTGGTGCCGCGCAGGGCGAGCAGCTGTTCGCGCAGGGCAGCCATGGGCGTGGCCACGATGACAAGGTCAACCCCGGCCTGCGCCTGGGCGATGTCGCCCGCGCGCACGGCCAGCGAGGCCGGCAGGGCCAGCCCGGGAAGGTAGCGGGTGTTTTCACGCGCAGCCGACATGGCGTCGGCCTGGGCGGCATCGCGCGCCCACAGCGTGACCTCGTGGCGGGCCGCCGCGTTGACTGCGACGGCCGTGCCCCAGGCACCGGCGCCATGAACGCAGATCTTCATCGTGCGCTGGCGGCGTCGTGCGGCCGGTTTACTGGGCCAGGGTGGGGGCAGCCTGGCCGGCGGCCTGGGCTTGCTGCTGCTCGTACATGGCCTGGAAGTTGATTTCGGCCAGGTGCACGGGCGGGAAGCCCCCGCGCTGGATCACGTCGGCCACGTTGCCGCGCAGGTACGGGTAGACGATCTGCGGGCAGGCGATGCCCAGGATCGGGCCCATCTGGTCTTCCGGCAGGTTGCGGATCTCGAAGATGCCGGCTTGCTTGGCTTCGACAAGGAACACGGTGCGGTCTTCGATCTTGGTCTGCACGGTGGCCGACACGGTGATCTCGAAGATGCCGTCGGCCACGGGCTGGGCGTCCACGCCGAGCTGGATGTCGACGGTCGGCTGCGTCTGCTCCAGCAGGATCGCGGGCGAGTTGGGTTGCTCGAGCGACAGGTCCTTGAGGTAGACGCGCTGGATCTGGAACACGGGATCTTGGGCTTGCTGGTCGGCCATGGCTGAACTTTCGAGGATCAAAACAATGCCCGCCGGGGAGAAGGTCCCGCAGCGGGCTGCAGATGGAGGAACGAACGATTATCGCCCGACGGCCCGCGCACTTTCGTGACGCCCGGCCGCACGGGGATCAGGCGCCTTGCAGGAGCGGGACGAGGCCGCCGCGGCTGTCGAGGGCCTGCAGGTCGTCGCAGCCGCCCACGTGGGTGTCGCCGATGAAGATCTGCGGCACCGTGCGGCGCTGGGTGATTTCCATCATGGTGGTGCGGGCCTGCGGGTCGGTGTCGATGCGGATCTCTTCGATCTGCTCGACACCCTTGGCCTTGAGGATCTGCTTGGCACGCGTGCAATACGGGCAGAACGCGGTGGTGTACATCTTGACGGCTTGCATACGCTGTACCTTGGGGAAGAGTTAGGCCTTTTCAACCGGCAGGTTAGCCTCTTTCCAGGCCTTGAGCCCGCCAGCCACCGCTTGGGCCTGCTCGTAACCGAGCTTCTTGGCCGTGGCCACGGCGCGCTGGGCGCGGGCGCCAGTGGCGCATACCAGCAGCAGCGGCACGTTCTTGTTCTTGACCGCGCCGGTCAGCTTTTCTTCGAGCTGGTTCAGCGGGACGTTCTTGGCGCCAATCATGTGGCCACCGGCGAACTCTTCGGGTTCGCGCACGTCGACCAGCACCGCGCGCTCGCGGTTGATGAGCTGCACGGCGCCCTGGGCCGTGAGCGTGCCACCGCCCGCACCGCGGAGCATCGGCCAGGCCAGCATGCCGCCCGAAGTGAGCGCCATCAGGATCAGCATCCAGTTCGCGGTGACGAATTCGATCAATTTCACGGGGGTTCCTTGGATGGCAAACCCGGGATTTTAGAATGCTGGTTTTCCCACGCGCTTCCAAAGGCCTCCGACATGCACAAACTGGTACTGATCCGCCACGGCGAATCGACCTGGAATCTCGAAAACCGTTTCACCGGCTGGACCGACGTCGACCTGACCGAGACCGGCGTCGAGCAGGCCAAGCAGGCCGGCCGGCTGCTCAAGGCCGAGGGCTACGATTTCGACGTGGCCTACACCAGCGTCCTGAAGCGCGCCACCCGCACCCTCTGGCACACGCTGGACGAACTCGACCGCACCTGGCTGCCCGTGGTGCATTCCTGGCGCCTGAACGAGCGCCACTACGGCGGCCTGCAGGGCCTGAACAAGGCCGAAACCGCCAAGAAGTACGGCGACGAGCAGGTGCTGGTCTGGCGCCGCAGCTACAGCACCCCGCCGCCGCCGCTGGAAGCGGACGACCCGCGCAGCGAGCGCTCCGACGTGCGCTACGCCAAGCTCTCGCCCGAGCAGATCCCGCTGACCGAGTGCCTGAAGGACACGGTGGCGCGCGTGCTGCCGTTCTGGAACGAATCGATGGCGCCGGCCATCCGCACCGGCCGCCGCCTCGTCGTGGCCGCGCACGGCAATTCGATCCGCGCGCTGGTGAAGTACCTGGACGGCATCTCGGACGACGCCATCGTCGGCCTGAACATCCCGAACGGCATTCCGCTGGTCTACGAGCTCGACGACGACCTCAAGCCCCTGCGCCACTACTACCTGGGCGATGCCGCAGCCGCCGAAAAGGCCGCCGCCGCGGTGGCGTCGCAAGGCAAGGGCTGAAGGCGTAAGCAAAAGAAGAAAACCCGGCCTGCCGCTCCCTTCGTGGAACCCCGGCAGGCAATTTGCTTCCAAGCTGTGTATATTGGTTCGACAGCCGTCGACATACAGGACATTTCACTCATGATGGGCCAGAAACTGAAGATCACCGGCTGGGTCGCCGCCGGCGCCGTTGCTGGCGTCCTGACCACCGTCTCGCTGCAGACGGTCGCGCGAGGTTCGCTCGCGCCGCTCCCCCTCGAGGAACTGCAGCAGCTCGCGGCCGTCTTCGGAATGGTCAAGAGCGACTATGTCGAGGCGGTCGATGAGAAGAAGCTCATCTCCGACGCCATCTCGGGCATGGTGGCCGGGCTCGATCCGCACTCGCAGTACTTCGACAAGAAGTCCTTCAAGGAATTCCGCGAGGGCACCACGGGCCGCTTCGTCGGCGTCGGCATCGAGATCTCGCAGGAAGACGGCCTCATCAAGGTCGTCTCCCCCATCGAGGGCTCGCCGGCCTTTCGCGCCGGTTTGAAGCCGAACGACCTGATCACCAAGATCGACGATACCGCCGTGCGCGGCCTGTCGCTCAACGAGGCCGTCAAGCGCATGCGCGGCGAGGCCAACACCAAGGTGCTGCTGACCATCTTCCGCAAGGACGAGAGCCGCACCTTCCCGGTCACGATCACGCGCGAGGAAATCCGTACCCAGTCGGTGCGCGGCAAGATGATCGAGCCGGGCTACGGCTGGATCCGCCTGTCGCAGTTCCAGGAGCGCACGGTCGACGACTTCGTCAAGAAGATCGAAGAGCTCTACAAGGAAGACCCGAACCTCAAGGGCCTGGTGCTCGACCTGCGCAACGACCCGGGCGGCCTGCTCGACGCGGCCGTGGCGGTGTCGGCGGCCTTCCTGCCCGAGAACGTCACGGTGGTCACCACCGACGGCCAGCTGGCCGAAAGCAAGTCGATCTACAAGGCGGCGCCCGAGTTCTACCAGCGCCGTTCGGGCGGCGACCCACTGCGCAACCTGCCGGCGGCGCTCAAGAGCGTGCCGCTGGTGGTGCTGGTGAACGAAGGCTCGGCCTCGGCCAGCGAAATCGTGGCCGGCGCGCTGCAGGACCACAAGCGCGCCACCATCATGGGCAGCCAGACCTTCGGCAAGGGCTCGGTGCAAACCGTGCGCCCGCTCGGCCCCGACACCGGCCTGAAGATCACCACGGCGCGCTACTACACGCCCAGCGGCACCTCGATCCAGGCCAAGGGCATCGTGCCCAACGTGCTGATCGACGAAAGCGCCGAAGGCAGCCCGTTTGCCGCCCTGCGCATGCGCGAGGCCGACCTCGAGAAGCACCTGGCCAGCGGCCAGGGCCCCGAGGTGAAAGACCCCGAGCGTGAAAAGGCCCGTGACGAAGCCCGCAAGCGCCTGGAGGAAGAAGCCAAGAAGCCGCCGCAGGACCGCAAGGTGCCCGAGTTCGGCACCGACAAGGATTTCCCGCTGGTGCAGGCGCTCAACCGCCTGAAGGGCCAGCCGGTGCTCGTGAGCAAGACGCAGGTCATCGTCGACAACAAGGACGAGAAGAAGGAAAACTGATCCGGCGAGCGGGCCGCACCCTGCGTGCGGTTCGCGCCACCGTTCCAGGCAGCGCGCATGGACGATCACGACCTGCTGCGCTATTCGCGCCACATCCTCCTCGAAGAATTCGGCATCGACGGCCAGGAACGCGTCAGTGCCGGGCGGGTGCTCGTCATCGGCGCCGGCGGGCTGGGCTCGCCGGTGGCGCTGTACCTCGCGGCAGCGGGGGTCGGCCGCATCGTGCTGGTCGACGACGACGAAGTCGATCTCACCAACCTGCAGCGGCAAGTGGCCCACGCCCATGCACGGGTCGGCCAGCCGAAGGTCGCATCGGCCGCGCAGGCCATGCGCGACATCAACCCGGGCATCGCCATCGAGACCCACGCCGTGCGCGCCGACGAAGCGATGCTCTCGCAGCTCGTGGCCGATGCCGACGTGGTGGTCGACTGCTGCGACAACTTCGCCACCCGACAGGCCGTGAATCGCGCCTGCGTGGCGCACGCCAAACCGCTGGTGGCGGGCGCGGCGATCCGCTTCGACGGGCAGCTGAGCGTGTACGACACGCGCGACACCACCTGCCCCTGCTACGCCTGCCTGTTCCCGCCCGAGGCCAGCTTCGAGGAAACGCGTTGCGCGGTGCTCGGCGTGTTCGGCCCGGTCGTCGGCACCATCGGCACGCTGCAGGCCAGCGAGGCGCTCAAGCTGCTCGCGGGCATCGGGCCGTCGCTGGCGGGCAAGCTGCTGATGTTCGACGGGCGCAGCACGAGCTTCGACACGATGCGCGTCTCGCGCGATCCGCACTGCAGCGTCTGCGCGCAGCGGCCCCAGGCCGGCGCCTGAGCGCCCGCCGCCCCCTGCTCTCGTTCAAGGCTGACGCGCGCCCTTGGCCCGCGCTGCGCCGCGCGAGGCAGTGCCTGTCGTGGGGCGGTTCGCCCGCGCCAGCACACCCGTGCAGTCGGCGTTCTCGCCGGGACCGGTCTCGATGGTCGCAGCCAGCGCCAGCAGCGGGTTGATGGCGCCAAGCGCCAACGCCGCGAGACCACGGCCGGCCAGCGGGCCCACCTCGACGCCGCCGCGCGGGGCGCCGAAGGTGCCGCTCACGACCAGGGGCGTGCGCAGCGACAGAATGCTCGGGGCCTTGGGCTCGGGGCGGATCACGAAGTCGAGCGATTCGGTCGCGAGATTGGCCCGGCCGGTGGCGGTAAAGACGGCATTGGTGGTATCCAGCACCAGCGTGCGCCCGTTCATCACACCCTTGTTCACGTCGAAGGCCAATGCTGCGCAGCGCAGTTCCACGTCGCGGTCGCCGCGCAGCAGGAACTTGAGGATGTCGCCGCCCACCAGCGTCGCGAACACCGGCATGAGGTTGCCGAACTGGCCGCGCCCCGACAGCACGGCCATGTCGCCCGATGCGCCGCCGAGCCAGCTGGCCACCGAATTGCCGGCACCCGACAGGTTGATGCGCCCGTCGAGCCGGCCGACGCTGTTTCCCGAGCTTTCGAGCTTGGGAATCAGCCGCGCCAGCCGCAGGCCACGCACATCGAGCGAGGCCCGGATGTCAGCCGGCGTCTTGCTCGCGTCGATGCGGATTGCCCCCGCGAGCTTGCCGCTGGCCACGCCCAGGTCGAGCGGGTCGAGCGACAGCACCCCGTCGGTCAGCTTGATCTTGACGCTGCCGCGGTCCAGCGGCATCTGGCGCACATTGCGGATGGATTCGGCGGTGTAGCCCACGTCGGCGTTCATGGCATGCAGCCGCGCGAAGTCGAAGGGGTTGGTCGGCAGCACCTTGCCGCCGGGCGGGCGCTTGGGCTGGGCCGAGGCGACGGGCGCCACGCCCTCCACCGCATTGGCGGAACGCGCCGTGGGCGGCAGGCCGATCAATGGCCCGAGGTCGTCCATGTCCATCACGCGCGAGCGCAGCGTGCCTGACAGGCGCGGCACCTTGTCGGCCTGGTCGAAACTCATGTCGCCACCGATGTCCGACAGGCCGAGCCGGCCGTTGAGCCCCGCAGCCTCCCAGAGCTTGCCGCGCTTGCGCAGGCCGCCGCTCAGTGCGTAGGGCGGGGTCTGCGGCAGCACGACGCCGATCAGCGGGTACAGCGCGCTCAACGTCTGGCCGCGGATCTGGAACTTGGCGTCGATGCCGTCGAAGCCCGCAAGCTGGGCCACCGTGCCGCTGGCCTTGAGCTTCGTCTGGCCGGCGGCCGCGTCGATTTCGAGGGGGAACGGCGGCGCGCCCGCGGCGTTGATCTGCAGCACGTTGCCGGTGCGTCCATTCGCCGTGAGGGGCTGGCCCTTGTAACGGCCCTTGATGCGGTAGTGCAGCGGCAACTCGCCGCGGTTGCTGTCGTAGTCGAGATCAGCATGCACGTCGACGCCCAGATGCGTGGCCAGGAAGTCGACGGCGCCCTTGTCGACCTGGATCAGTCCGATGGTGGGCACGGTGCCGGTGTCGGACGTGTCCTTGCCAAAGGCCCAGGTGCGCCGCCCGTCGGGCTCCATCTGCAGTCCGACGGTGGGCGCGGTCAGCGCCAGGCGCGGGATGACCACCCGCTTGTCGATCAGCGGCCAGAGCCGGATCTCGAAGCTCGCGCGCTCGGCCTTCACCAGGTACGGGTCACGCGCCCACGCGGGGTTGGCGAACTCCACGCCGTCGAAATTCACGGTGGCCGCTTTCCAGCCCAGGTCGACGTCGAGGCGGCGCGTGACCTCGAACTTGCGTCCGGTCTTCTCGCTCACGAAACGGTTGAGTGGTTCGCGCAGCGTGTCCCACGGGAAGAAGGCCACAAGAAGCGCCAGGGCAGCCAGCAAGGCGACGACCAGCAGCACGAAGGCCACCAGCAGTTTCTGCCAGCGCGGCCGGTCGCGAAGGGATTGGGTTGCCATGGGCGATTCTTACCCGGATACGCCGCTGGCCCGGGTCGGCGGCACGCCGCAGCCCCCGTGCGGCATGGCCTACGAGACAGCGCGAAGCACGGTGCGAAGAAGCGGGGAGTCAGCGACCTGCACAGGCGTCGGAACCCGCCTACAACGCGCGGCTCTTGAACCCTGCATGATCCACGGCGGGAAAGCCTCAATGTCCATGGGCAGGCCTTCTCCTTCGCGGGATGCTTGGACACACAAGCACCTGCCCACCTCAGAGGAAGCGCGGTTCGGCATGGATTCCAGATTGCAGACCTACGTTGTCGAAGACAACCCCACGATCCGTGAAAACCTCATCGGCACTCTGGAAGAGCTCACCTGCACGACCGTGGTCGGCTTTGCCGACAACGAGCAGCACGCGCGCGACTGGCTGCGCGACCACGCGGATGCGTGGCACCTGGCCATCGTCGATCTGTTTCTCAAGCAAGGAAGTGGCCTGGGCATTCTTCAGGCCTGCCAGTCGCGCAAACCCGGCCAGACGGTGGTGGTGCTCAGCAACTATGCGACGCCCGACATCCGGCGCCGCTGCGCGGAGTTCGGGGTCGACGCGGTGTTCGACAAGTCGAACGAAATCGACGCGTTGGTCGATTTCTGCATCCGCCAGGCCGCGACGCTGCGGCCCACGCCTGGCAATGCCTAGCCCGTGCTCAATCGATGAGCTTGTTCTTCAGCGCGTAGTAGGTCAGGTCGCTGTTGGACGACAAGTTCATCTTCTCCATCAGGCGCGTACGGTAGGTGCTCACCGTCTTCACCGACAGCGACAGGGTCTTGGCGATGTCGCCGGCGGTCTCGCCCTTGGCCAGCTTCAGGAACACCTGGAACTCGCGCTCCGAGAGCTGTTCGTGGGGTGCGGCATCGTCCTTGCGGTCAAGCTGGCGGGCCAGCAGTTCGGCCACGGCCGGCGTGATGTAGCGCCGGCCCAGCGAAATGGTGCGGATGGCGTTCACGATCTCGATCGGATCGCATTCCTTGTTGAGGTAGCCGCTCGCGCCCTGGCGGATCAGGTTCATCGCGTAGTGCTCCTCGGGATAGCCACTGAGGATCAGGATGCCCACATCCGGCGCCTTGGCGCGGATCATGGCGAGCGCGTCGATACCGCTTTGCCCCGGCATGGACAGATCCATCACCAGCACGTCGAGCTCGGTCGTGCGCACCAGTTCGATGGCTTCACGCCCACTGGCTGCTTCGCCCGCCACGCGCAGGTCCACGTGCTCGGAGAAGAACTGCCGGAGGCCCGATCGCACGATGGCGTGGTCGTCCACAATTCCAATTTTGATCATCTGTTACTTTCGTCGTTGTACTGCTGCTGTGGAAGCCGCAGCATACCGGTCCCTGATTGTTGTCAATTATTCACGAAGTTGCATTGAATGCGACCCCAAGGGTGACATGCACTGGTTAGCTCCTCAAAAAATGGTGGTGAGCCTGCTGCTCGCGGCGCTGGCCGCGGTGGCCCTCGTGGGCATCAACGAGGCGGGGTACAGGCAATCGAGCCGGGCCCTGGAGGACATCAACGAGGCCCAGCAGATCCGGGGCGCGCTCAACCAGGTCCTGCAGAACATGCTGGACGCCGAAACCGGCCAGCGCGGGTTTCTGCTCACGGGCGAAGCCGCCTATCGCCAGCCCTACGACGTCGCGGTCAAGCAGGTGGACGGCAACCTGGCCACCCTGCGACAGCTGTATGCCGAGCGCCCGGCCGAGCGGCCCCAGCTGTCCGAACTTTCCAAGCACGTGCTGCGCAAGATCGCGGAGATGGACATGAGCGTGCGGCTGCGCCACGAGGGCAACGAGGACGCCTGGAAGTTCGTCATGACCACCGACGTGGGGCGCGAGGAGATGGAGGCGATCCGCGCCACCGCTGGCGAACTGGTGAAGGCCAGCAACCAGACGCTGCACGCCAGCCAGCAGCAGGTCATGAAGTCGCTGCAGCTGGCGCGCATCGGCACCGGCATCGTGGCGCTGGCTGCGCTGATTGCCTTCTTCCTGTACCTGCGCCAGACGCACGCGCTGCGCTCCGTGGGCGAGCGCCAGCAGGAGGCGCTGCAACGCGAACGCAACGCGCTCGAGGACGAAGTGCGCGAGCGCACCGCCTCGCTGGGCGAGCTGGCCACCCACCTGCAGGACGTGCGCGAAACCGAGCGCGGCTACCTCGCGCGCGAACTGCACGACGAGCTGGGCTCGTTGCTCACGGCCGCCAAGCTCGATGTGGCGCGGCTGAAGTCGCGCCTGGCCGACTCGCCCGACGCGATCCAGCGGCTGCAGCATCTGACCGAACTGCTCAACAGCGGCATCGCGCTGAAGCGCCGCATCATCGAGGACCTGCGGCCTTCATCGCTCTCGAACCTCGGACTGGTCGCCTCGCTGGAAATCCTGGGGCGCGAGTTCGGCGACCGCTCGGGGCTGGAAATCGAGATGGCGCTGGAACCCGTGAGCATGGACGAATCGCGCCAGCTCACGATCTACCGCATGGTGCAGGAGAGCCTGACCAACATCGGCAAGTACGCCGAGGCCACCGAAGCCACCATCGTGCTGAAGAACTACGCCAACCACGTGATCGTGGAAGTGACCGACAACGGCAAGGGCTTCGATGCGCAGCGCATGCGCCCGTCGACACACGGCCTGGCGGGCATGCGCCACCGGGTCGAGGCGGCGCGCGGCAAGCTCACCATCACCTCGGCGCCCGGCCACGGCACGCGGCTCACCGCGATGTTGCCGGTGGTGAAGCCGGCTGCGCAGGCCGGCACGCCGGCAAGCCCCGACACGCCTGCGCCGCGCGGTGCCTGACGCCGGCGCTGGCATTTCTTCACGCCCCGGGCCTGCGGCGACTCGGTCGCCTCCTACGCCCCCCCGCCCCGGTCGCTGACAGGGCCGATACGGCCCTGCCCTTAAGGTGGATGCTGTGTCATCCAGCACCGCGGGCCACGTCTTCAGCGAGGCACCCGGATGCATGGTTTCAAACCACAAAGAGGGAAGCCTCGAAGGAGTTCCGCATGCTGCACTACGCCGTGGTATTTCTGGTCATCGCACTCATCGCTGCCGTGTTCGGCTTCGGTGGCATCGCCGCCAGCGCGGTGGGGATCGCCAAGGTCCTTTTCATTATCTTTGCCGTGCTCGCCATCGCCAGCTTCCTGGCCGGCTTGCTACGACGCAAGTAGCGTAGTTACGATCCATAGGCTCCCGCATTTCATCTTCCCGGAAAGGACTCTCCCATGAACACGACCAAGACCCCTTCGCAACTCGCTGACGACGCGCGCCAGACCGCCCAGGAAGCGGCCGAAACCACCCGCGCCTACGCTCAGAACGCGGTGAATGCGGCGGGCGAGAAGGTCCGCGAGCTGCGCCGCGACGCCGAGCCGGCCGTCGAGCAGTTGGCTGCACGCGTGCAGCAGGCCGTGCAGCGCGGCCTCGACGCCGCCTCGACCACCAGCGCCCGCGCACAGCGCCGCATCGAACAGGCCGCCGACGTGACGGGCCGCTACATCTCCGACCAGCCCGTGCGCTCGGTGCTGTTGGCCGCCGCGGCCGGTGCTGCCATCACGGCGCTGATCGTGCTGGCCAGCCGCCGCAGCCGCGACGACTACTGAGCCATTGCCTCTTTATTGATGTCCGACTGACCGAACGACCCCGCCCGACACCCTCGCACATGCTTCATCCGATCTTTTCGACGGTGCTCGGGCACCCGGGGCTGATTGCCGATCACCTCGCGAACTACGTCGCCCTGGTCCGGCAGGAGAGTGCCGAGGCCGGGCGCGGCCTGATTGCGCGCCTCATTGCGGGCGTGCTGGCGGTGGCCACGGCCGTGCTCGCGCTCGGGCTCATCGGCGTCGCCGTGCTGCTCGGCGTCCTCCATGGGAGTTTCCACTGGGTGCTGGTCGCCGTGCCTGCGGTCGCCGTGGTGATTGCGGCGATCTGCGCCTGGATCGCCGCCCGACCCAGTCCCAACTATGGCTTCGACGATCTGCGTGCCCAACTGGCCGCCGACGTCGACGCATTGCATGCCGCCGGAGCCCGCCATGAGCAGCACTGATCCGCGCCACGCTGCCCTGTCGCAGCTCACCCCGCAACAACGGCTGGCCCTGTCGCGCCGTGCGCTCGTACGCCAATTGAACGGCGAAGAACCCGAGGCACCGGCGCCCCGCCGCGCCTTCGACGGCGGCAATGCCGGGGACATCGACGACGATCTCGAATATGCCCACCACGACACCGGCACCGGCGAGTCATCGGCCGCGCCCGGGCGCCGTCACAACGTCTGGAGCGCCATGGCGCGCGGCGTGGTGCAGCGCTGGTGGCGCCGCCACCCCGCGCACGCGGCTGGCCAGCTGGCCCGTCCCCTGCTCGAACATTACGCGCGCACGGAACCTGTCAAGCTCATGGCCGCCGCCGCGGCCACCGGTTCGCTGCTGGTGCTCGTGCGGCCCTGGCGGTTGCTTTCGGCCACGGCCGTGATCGCAGCCGTGCTCAAGACCTCCGACGTGGCCGACCTGGTCAACACGCTGATGCAGAAGCCCGCGCGGCCATCGCGCCAAGACCCGCCCTGAACCTGCTGCGCGCACCCAAGAAAAAGCCCGGTCGAACCGGGCTTTTCTGTTTCTGGCGAAAGGGCCGATCAGCCCTTCACTTCGAGCTGGTTGTCCACCGACTTCACGCCTTGCACGGCCTTGGCGATCTCCTCGGCGCGCGACTTGGCGGCGGCTGTCGGGGCCGGGCCCTTCAGGCTCACGGCGCCGCCCTTGGTGTCGACGTCGATCTTGATCGCGCTCAGGTCCGGGTCCTTCGCCAGGCCAGCCGAGACCGAGGCGGTGATGGCCGCGTCGTCGACCGTGGCACTCACGGCGGCGGAGGCATCCTTGGCGGCTTCCTTCACCTCGGCCGTGGCGCCAGCCATGCCGGTCTTGGCGTCGGCCGCGGCCTGTTCGGACTTGGCCTTGGCATCGGAGGCCGCCTGTTCGGTCTTGGCGACGGCGCTGTCGAGCTTCTCGCCCGCCGTCTGGTCGCCCGGCTTGTCGCAGGCGACCAGGGTCAACGCGGCGCCGGCTGCGAGCACGGCAAGCCAGGTGCGCGAGGTGGCAAAGGGCGCGAGGGAATGGTTGGGTTTTGTCATGGTTAATCCTCCTTCGATCTTCGATCAGGGGTGCGTGGACCGGGTGGTCCACTACCGGCAATCTAGTCCCCGCCGCCCACCCACGACCGTCGCCGCGGCCCCGAAGCGCTGTAGGACAACCAAGCGACGGCAGGCGGCTCAGGCGCTGACGATCCAGCCCTCGAGCGGGTCCATGTCCCGTGGCAATCCGTAGCCCGGCCCGGCGCTGCCGGCACGCTGAAGGGCCCACGCGGCCTGCAGCAGGCACAGCACCGCATCGAGCTCGTCGCCCTTGGGATCGGCCCGCAGTCCGTCGCGCTGTGCGGCGGTGAGTTCGAGCCGCAGGTCGAGGCGCGTGCGCCCGAGCTCGAGCGCGGCCAGCAGGTCGGCGCGTGCCACCTCACGCTCGGGCGATTGGCGCGCGAGGTCGTCGCTCTTGTAGCTGCGCCGCCCGATGAGTTCGCGCGCCAGCAGGCCGGGATAGGCTTCCAATGCGATGCGCTCCTTGTGCGTGCCGACGTGCTGCCCTGGCAACGTCGCACCCGCCGCCAGCAACCGCGGCACGCCGGCATGCAGCATGTAGGCGACCGGCGGGTTCACCCACTTCATCGACGGGCTCGAGCCGGCCGGCGCATCGGTCGCGCGGTGCGCGAACTTGCCGCCGACCGGACGCGCCGCGCAGAAGGCGGCGAAGGTGCCGCGGATCTCGGCGCGGCTCAGGGCGGCGTAATGGGCGATCCACGCGTCCCACGCGGCCGGCCACTGCAGGTGCTCGATCAATTCGCGCGGCAGGCCGAAGGGGAAGTCGAAACCGCCGACCCAGGCGGGCGAGCAGCTGTCGAGCCACCCGCCCCACGCGTCGAGCGTGGCGAAGCGATGCAGGCGAGTCAGCGCAACGACGCTCGCGCCGGCCATCTCGCCAACGGCCACGACGATGGGTTTGCGGGCGGTCGGTGCGCTCGAGAAATCGCAGCCGAAGAGCATCGCCTGCCTTCGGTCAACCCAGCGCAAGCGCGATCACGCCGGCCGCGATGAACAGCGCACCCAGCAGCCGCAGCATGCGGTCGCCCTCGCGCAGCAGGTGCCCGCCGATCAGCGCCGCGAACAGCATCGACACCTCGCGCGCCGGCGCGACGTGCGAGATGGGCGCCTGCTGCACGGCGTAGAGCACGAGCACGTACGAGACGGGGCTGATCGCCGCCACCAGCAGCGCGTACTTCCATTGCTCGCGCCACATGCGCGCGGTGGTCGCGCGGTCTTGCAGCGCGGCGGGCAGCAGCAGCACGAGACGCACAAAGTTGCTCATGTAGTCGAGCAGGATCGGCGACATCGCAAGAAACTTGACGGCGTAGCTGTCGGTAATCGTGTAAGCCGCGATGAAGGCGCCGGTCAGCACGCCGTAGCGCAGGCCCTTGTGCACGCGCTCGCGCTGCACCGGGTCGTGCTTCTTGTGAAAGAGCCGCGGACCGCCGGCCACCAGGAACACGCCGAGCACCACGCCGAAGATGCCGGCCACGCCGACGAGGCTGATCTTCTCGCCGAGGAACAGGATCGCGACCAGCGACGACAGCAGCGGCCCCGAGCCGCGCGCCAGCGGGTAGACCACGGTGAGGTCCGACTTGCGGTAGCCGCGCAGCAGCACGACGTAATAGAAGACGTGCAGCACACCGCTCAGCACGATGAAAGCCCACTCCTTCGTGCCCCAGGTCGGCACGACGCTCCAACCGAGCGTGATGCCCACGGGCGCCCACACCACAGCCATGAACACGCCGCTCTGGAACGCGAAGCGCGAATCGCCGTTCGCCTTCTTTGCGGCGATGTTCCAGCTGGCGTGGATGACCCCGGCCAGCAGGATCAATGCAAAGGCGGAAAGCGGCACCTCGAGTCAGTCGAACCCGAGCGCCGCCGGGCCGCCCCAAGGCGCGAGCGGCCCCCTCGGGGGGCAGCGAGGACACGAAGTGCCGAGCGTGGGGGCCACGCTCTCAGGGGCGGCCGACGATGGCCGCGGTGGCCATCAGTTCTTCGAGCAGCGCGAGCGAGACCTTGCCCGAGACCTTGTACGGGTCGAGCTCGGGCTTCTCGGAGTACTTGAGCAAGGTCGAGGCGTTGAGCTTCGAGAGGTTGACCTGGCCCATCGTCCAGCCGCCGAAACGGCGCTCGGAGATTTCTTCGTAATGCAGCAGCACCACGTCCTTGTGGCGCGCATCGCGCTGGATGTGGCCGTAGAGATCGCTGATGGCATCGCGTCCACCTTCGATCGCCTGCAGAAAGGTGCCGGCACCGTAGCAGAGGATGCCGGTGATGCCGCACGCCGGGTTGTGCGTGCGCGATTTCGCGAGGATTGCCTCGATGGCCGCGGGGCTGGTGTCGACGGCGCGGCTGGCGTAGAGAAGACGGACCAGCATGTTCAACTCTTTCTGGGCAACAGGGAAAGGAATTCGCGACGCAGGCTCGGGTCCTTGAGGAACACGCCGCGCATGACGGAGTTGATCATCTTGCTGTCCATTTCCTTCACGCCGCGCCAGGCCATGCAGAAGTGCTCGGCTTCCATGACGAGCGCCAGGCCGTCGGGCTGGGTCTTTTCCTGGATCAGGTCGGCCAGTTGCACCACGGCTTCTTCCTGGATCTGCGGGCGGCCCATGACCCATTCGGCCAGCCGCGCGTACTTCGACAGGCCGATCACGTTGGTGTGCTCATTGGGCATCACGCCGATCCAGAGCTTGCCGATGATCGGGCAGAAGTGATGCGAACAGGCGCTGCGCACGGTGATCGGGCCGACGATCATCAGCTCGTTCAGGTGCTCGGCATTGGGGAATTCGGTGAGCGCGGGCGGCGGCACATAGCGGCCGCGAAACACCTCGTTGAGGTACATCTTGGCCACGCGGCGCGCGGTGTTGTCGGTGTTGTGGTCGTTCTCGACGTCGATCACCAGGCTGTCGAGCACGCCCTTCATCTTGACCTCGACCTCGTCGAGCAGCGACTCGAGTTCGCCGGGTTCGATGAACTCGGCGATGTTGTCATTGGCATTGAAGCGCTTGCGCGCGGCATTCAGACGCTCGCGGATCTTGACGGAGACGGGGGTGCCCTCGTCATCGTTTTTTCGATCGGGAAGCGGTTCGACGTCGGTTTTCCTCAGCATGGCGGGGATCGTACCAGTGAATGGCTCCAGGGGATTCGGGCTGCAATGCCCGCCCCTTCTCGGAGAGATGCTATCAATTAGGTAGCAAAAAATCGGCTACCAGCGGAAGGTGGTCGGACATTCGGGCCCAGATCGGGCCACGCGGCACCGAGCAGGCCAGCGGCTCCAGCCGGCGGCCGTAGACGAAATCGAGCTGCGCCACCGGCAGTCGCGACGGGTACGTGAGCGTGCGCGGGCCGCGCAGATCGCTGGTGTCGCGCAGGCCCATCGCGTTCATGGCGTAGCGCATGCGCGCGCCCCAGTCGTTGAAATCGCCGGCCACCACCACGGCCTCGTCGGGCGGCACCTCGCGCTCGATGAACTCGCGCAGCCGCGCCACCTGCCGCACGCGGCTGCCCTTGATGAGCCCCAGGTGCACCACGATGGCGTGGACCGGCCGCCCCTCCACCTCGATCACCGCGTGCAGCAGGCCGCGCTGTTCGAAGCGGTGGTCGGAGATGTCCTGGTGGCTGGTGCGGATCACCGGCCAGCGCGTGAGCAGCGCATTGCCGTGCTCACCGTGGCGCGTGACGGCGTTGGTTTCGTAGACGGCCGTGTAACCCTCCGGCGCAAGAAAGTCGGCCTGCGGCAATTCGGGCCAGCGCGGAAAGCGGGCGGCGGCCTGCCGGTTCATCTTGCGCACTTCCTGCAGGCAGACGATGTCGGCATCGAGCTGTTCGATGGCGTGGCCCAGGTTGTGGATCTCGAGCCGGCGTGCCGGCCCGATGCCCTGCACACCCTTGTGGATGTTGTAGGTCGCGACCCGGAGGTTGTGCGCTGCGGATGCTGCCGGCTGGTTCATCGCGCAAATTCTGGCAGCAACAGAATGGCTTCGGCGTTGGACGGGGAAAAACACGCATCGGCCGCTTCGCGGTACGGCAGCCATTGCCAGTCGGTGTGCTCGCGTGCGGCGAGCACGGGCGTCAGGCGCTCGGGCACGCACAGGCCGAACAGGTGCTCGGTGTTGTGGGTGATGCCGGGCTCGTAGCGTGCGCGCCGGCCCGGGTAGATCTCGTAGATGTTGCGCAACTGCCAGTCGACCAGTTGCGAAGCCAGCAGCGTGCCCTCGCCGCACTGGATGCCGGTTTCCTCGGCGACCTCACGGGCAGCAGTGAGCGCGAGCGGCTCGTCGAGCGCGTCCTTGCTGCCGGTGACCGATTGCCAGAACTCCTGGGCATCGGCGCGCCGGATGAGCAGCACGTCAAGCGCGGGCGTGTGAATCACGACGAGCACCGACTCCGGGATCTTGAATGGCTTCACGGCAATGTTCAGACGCCGCTGATGACCGCATCGAGCGCGGCCACCAAGTCATTCGAAGCGATGCGCACGTTGCCTTTCGCAGCGCCCAGGTCTTTCACCCTGAAAGGCGAGGTCATCTGAGGCAACGCAAAGAAAGTCTCGCCGTCCCATTGGACGGGCGGACACAGCCGGTGCGGCGCCTTGGCCGGCAGGTATTTCTGAGTGGTCAGCGGCATGACCAACCGCGTCGGCAACACGCCGAGCAGGTCGCTTTGCATGTCGACGCACCACGGGAACGCGGCGCGCTGGGCCTTGTCAGGATTGGCGTAGATGTCGAATTGCGCCACAGGTACTTACCAGGGGCGAAAGCTTTCGCCGAAGACACCGTGCGTCTCGACCAGTTCGTTCTGCGCAGCAATCCAGTCCTTGTATTCCTCGTTGAACTCGCGCTTGCGTTGCGCCATCGACTTCTGCTTTTCAAGCGCTTCGAGCTCCGCAAAGCGCGCCGCAGAAACAAGAACGACCGCCACGCGGTCGTTCTTCATCACGTGCACCGGTTCGCGCTCGGCCTGGCCGAGGTAGTAGCCGAATCGATTCTTGGCTTCAGTGGCAGTGATTTGCATGGCTGGCTCCGGAGAGTGATTAGCCATTTTAGCCAATCACTTCCTCCGCGCCAACCTGTCGGCCTCAGGCCGCGGCTTGAGGCGTATTGCGCAGCTTGATGTGCAGTTCGCGCAGCTGCTTCTCGTCGACCGGACTCGGCGCCTGCGTCAGCAGGTCTTGCGCGCGCTGGGTCTTGGGGAAGGCGATCACGTCGCGGATCGACTCGGCGCCGGTCATGAGCATGACGAGGCGGTCCAGGCCGATGGCGATGCCGCCGTGCGGCGGGGCGCCATACTGCAGCGCGTCCAGCAGGAAGCCGAACTTGAGCTGCGCGTCTTCGGCGCTGATCTTCAGCGCGCGGAACACCTTGCTCTGCACTTCCTCGCGGTGGATACGCACCGAGCCGCCACCCATTTCGATGCCGTTGAGCACCATGTCGTAGGCCTTGGCGATGCACTTCTCGGGCGCGGTGTCCATGAGGTCCTCATGGCCGTCCTTCGGTGCGGTGAACGGGTGGTGCACGGCGCTCCAGCGCTGGCCTTCCTCGTCGAACTCGAACATCGGGAAGTCGACCACCCACAGCGGCGCCCAGCGGTCGTCGAAAAGACCAGCCTTCTTGCCGAAGGGGCTGTGGCCGATCTTCACGCGCAGCGCGCCGATGGCGTCGTTGACGACCTTTTCCTTGTCGGCACCGAAGAACAGGATGTCGCCGTTGCACGCGCCGGTGCGGGCGATGATCTCGGCCAGCGTGGCGTCGTCCAGGTTCTTGACGATCGGGCTTTGCAGGCCTTCTCGGCCGGCCGCTGCGTCGTTGACCTTGATGTAGGCCAGGCCCTTGGCGCCATAGATCTTCACGAACTCCTGGTAGGCGTCGATCTCGCCGCGCGACAGGCCGCCCTCGGCACCGCCGCCGGGCACGCGCAGTGCGACGACGCGGCCGCCGGCCATGGTGGCGGCGTTGGAGAACACCTTGAACTCGACGCGCTTCATCAGCTCGGTGAGTTCGGTGAATTCGAGCTTGACGCGCAGGTCGGGCTTGTCCGAGCCGTACTTGAACATCGCGTCGGCGTAGCTCATGGTCGGGAACACCGGCAGGTCGATGTCCGCGGCGTTGCGGAACACGTTGCGGATCATGCCTTCGAACATCTCGCGGATTTCCTCTTCGGCGAGGAAGGAGGTCTCGATGTCGATCTGCGTGAATTCAGGCTGGCGGTCGGCCCGCAGGTCTTCGTCGCGGAAGCACTTCACGATCTGGTAGTAGCGGTCGTAGCCGGCCACCATCAAGAGTTGCTTGAACAGCTGGGGCGACTGCGGCAGCGCGAAGAAGCTGCCGTCGTGCACGCGGCTGGGCACGAGGTAGTCGCGTGCGCCTTCGGGCGTGGACTTGCCGAGCATCGGGGTCTCGATGTCGATGAAGCCGTTGGCATCGAGGAACTTGCGCGTTTCCATCGTCACCTTGTAGCGCAGCATCATGTTGCGCTGCATGGCAGGGCGGCGCAGGTCGAGCACGCGGTGCGTGAGGCGCGTGGTTTCCGAGAGGTTGTCGTCGTCCAGCAGGAACGGAGGCGTGACCGACGGATTGAGCACCTTCAGCTCGTGGCACAGCACTTCGATCTTGCCGCTCTTGAGGCTGTCGTTGGTCGTGCCTTCGGGGCGCGCGCGCACGAGGCCGGTGACCTGTACGCAGAACTCGTTGCGCAGGTTCTCGGCCACGGCGAAGGTCGAGGCGCGGTCGGGGTCGCACACCACCTGCACGTAGCCTTCGCGGTCGCGCACGTCGATGAAGATCACGCCGCCGTGATCGCGGCGACGGTTGACCCACCCGCACAGGGTGACGGTCTGGCCCAACAGGGCTTCGGTCACAAGACCGCAATAGTGAGTACGCATGGCCATAGGAAGGACTTCCGGCGCCGTCGTGGCGCGTTCGTTTTTATGAGTGGGATGGCTTGATCGCCACCGAGGAAGGGCCGCCTGGAACGACCACGCCCATCGAGACGATGTACTTGAGCGCTTCGTCCACGCTCATCTTCAGTTCGACGCAGTCGCTGCGCTTGAGCATGACGAAGTAGCCGCCCGTGGGGTTGGGCGTGGTCGGCACGTAGACGCTGAGGAATTCCTCGCTGCCCAGGTGCTCGGCCACCTCGTTGCCCGGCGCGCCGGTCACGAAGGCAATGGTCCACACGCTCTCGCGCGGCCACTGGATCAGCACTGCCGTGCGGAATGCGTTGCCGTTCTCGGAGAACAGCGTGTCCGACACCTGCTTGACGCTCGAGTAGATCGAGCGCACGACCGGAATGCGCCGCACCACGGCGTCGCCCCAGCCAAGCAGGCGCTTGCCGACGAAGTTGCTCGCAATGGCACCGACCACCAGCAGGATGGCCAGCGTGAGCAGCACGCCCAGCCCGCGGATGTTGTTGTCGTACAGCCAGCGCTGCCATGCGCCGGGCAGCACCCACAGCGTCTGGTCGAGCGTGTCGATGATCCACTTCAGCACCGCCAGGGTGATGAACAGGGGAACGATCACCAGCAAGCCGGAGAACAACCATTTGCGCAGGGCGGACATGAAGGGGTTCCGTCAGTCGCCGCTCTTGGCGGCAGCCGGAGCAGCCGGAGCCGCGGGAGCCGGTGCGGGGCTGGAAGCGGCGGACGAAGAAGGCGCATCGGCCGACTTGGCACCGTCGCCGGACGCAGCGGGCGCGGTGGCGGCCTCGGACTTCTTGCCGCCGCCCTCGCGGAAGTCGGTCACGTACCAGCCCGAGCCCTTGAGCTGGAAGCCGGCGGCGGTGACCTGCTTTTCAAATGCGCTCGCACCGCATTCGGGGCACACCGAGAGTGGCGTGTCCGACATCTTCTGCAGAACGTCCTTGGCAAAGCCGCAGGAACTGCACTTGTAGGCGTAAATGGGCATGGGAATCGGGGTGGAAATGAGCGAGGAAGCTGCCGCTCGCAAAGCCCTCGATTATAGGGGCGCCCCCGCCAGCAAGGGCCGCAGGCGCGCGGCCCTGCCCTTCGTCAGGCCGGCTCGGTCGCCAGGAGGCGGTGCGGCGTGTGAGTGTTCGCTATCCATTGCGGCAGCAGCGAGCCGATGACCATGCCCGCGAACGAGGACAGCACGCCCGCCAGCTGGGCCGGGAAGGCGGTGCCCCAAGGCATGGCCATGAACAGCAGCCAGACGCCAATGCCACCCGCGATCGAGGCGATGGCGCCCTGGGTGGTGGCGCGGCGCCAGTACAGGCCGCACACCAGCGGCACGAAGGCCCCGACCAGCGGCACCTGGTAGGCGCCCGACACGAGTTCGTAGATCGGCGTGCCCTGCATGCGGATCGCGTAGGCCAGCACGGCGCCACTGAACAGGAGCACGGTGATGCGCATGGTCATCAGGTTCTCGCGGTCGGTGCCGGCGGGACGGAACTGGCGCCAGATGTTCTCGGTGAAGGTGACGCTGGGCGCCAGCAGGGTGGCCGAGGCGGTCGACTTGATGGCCGACAGCAGCGCGCCGAAGAACAGCACCTGCATCACGAAGGGCATCTTCTGCAACACCAGCGTGGGCAGCACCTTCTGCGGATCTTCCTTCAGCAGCACGGCGACCTCGTCCGGCATGATGAGGAGCGCGCTGGCCACGAGGAACATCGGCACGAAGGCGAACAGGATGTACGCCACGCCGCCGATCACCGGGCCGCGCGTGGCGGCCTTGACGCTGTTGGCCGACATCACGCGCTGGAACACGTCCTGCTGCGGAATGGAGCCCAGCATCATCGTGATGGCCGCGGCAAAGAAGAACACCATGTCGTGCCAGTTGGGCTCGGGCCAGAACTTGAAGAGGTCCTTGCTGACCGCGAAGGCCACCACCTTGTCGGCGCCGCCGGCCATGTCGCCCGCGAACATCGCGATGACCGCCAGGCCGACGACCAGAATGATCATCTGGATGAAGTCGGTCACTGCCACCGACCACATGCCGCCGAACAGCGTGTAGGCCAGGATCGAGACCACGCCGATCACCATGCCCACCGGGATGCTGATCGCGCCGGCCGACAGCACGTTGAACACCAGCCCCAGCGCCGTGACTTGCGCCGAGACCCAGCCCAGGTAGCTCAGCATGATGATCAGCGAGCAGGCCACTTCCACGCTGCGGCCGTAGCGCTCGCGGTAGTAGTCGCTGATGGTCAGCAGCGTCATGCGGTACAGCTTGCCCGCGAAGAACAGGCCCACCAGGATCAGGCAGGTGCCGGCGCCGAACGGGTCTTCGACCACGCCGCTGAGGCCGCCCTCGATGAACTTGGCCGGGATGCCGAGCACCGTCTCCGAACCGAACCAGGTCGCGAAGGTGGTCGTGATGATCATGAACAGCGGCAGGTGCCGCCCCGCGATCGCGAAGTCGGTGGTGTTCTTCACCCGTTTGGCCGCATACAGGCCGATGGCGATGGTGACCAGTAGGTAGACGATGACCAGCGTCAGCAACACGGCGAAACTCCTCCAGCCTCTAGAACAAACGCACACGCACCAGCAATTGCATGGCGAGCAAACCCAGGACGAATCCGATGCCGCCATACAGAATGGCCTGCAGCAGCCGGTTGGTGCGCTTCTGCGCGGCCAGCAACTCCAGCAATTCGCGGCGGTGGTCGGGCGGCCGATTTTCCAGGAAATCGTGCAGCAAGCGCGGCAATTGCGGCAGCAATTTTGCGTAGCGCGGCGCCTCGGCCCGCAGCTGCTGGAACAGCTTCTTCGGCCCGATCTGGTCGACCATCCATTTCTCGAGGAAAGGCTTGGCCGTGGCCCAGAGGTCGAGCTCGGGGTCGATGCTGCGGCCCAGGCCCTCGATGTTCAGCAGCGTCTTCTGCAGCAGCACGAGCTGCGGCTGGATCTCGACGTGGAAGCGGCGCGAGGTCTGGAACAGGCGCATCAGCACCATGCCCAGCGAGATTTCCTTCAGCGGCCGGTCGAAGTACGGTTCGCACACCGTGCGGATCGCGGCCTCGAGCTCGTCGATGCGCGTGCCCTGCGGCACCCAGCCGCTTTCGAGGTGCAGCTCGGCCACGCGCTTGTAGTCGCGCCGGAAGAAGGCTGCGAAGTTCTGCGCAAGGTATTCCTTGTCGGACTCGGTGAGCGTGCCGATGATGCCGAAATCGAGCGAGATGTAGCGCCCGAAAGTCCCGGGCGCCAGGCTCACCTGGATATTGCCCGGGTGCATGTCGGCGTGGAAGAAACCGTCACGGAACACCTGCGTGAAGAAGATCGTCACGCCGTCGCGCGCGAGCTTGGGAATGTCGACGCCGGCCGCGCGCAGCTTCTCGAGCTGGGCAATGGGCACGCCGTTCATGCGCTCCATCACGATGACTTCGGGGTGGCAGAAGTCCCAGAACATCTCGGGAATCAGCACCAGGTCGAGCGAGGCCATGTTGCGGCGCAGTTGCGCGGCGTTGGCTGCCTCGCGCACCAGGTCGAGTTCGTCATGCAGGTACTTGTCGAACTCGCCGACCACCTCGCGCGGCTTCAGGCGCTTGCCGTCGGGCGAGAGCTTCTCGATCCAGCCGGCCATCATGGCCATGAGCGCCAGGTCCTTCTCGATCACGCCGCGCATGCTGGGACGCAGCACTTTCACCGCCACGTCTCGGATCTCTCCCTGGTTGGTGCGGATGGTCGCGAAGTGCACCTGCGCGATCGACGCGCTGGCAATGGGCGTTTCGTCGAACTGCACGAACACGTCGCTCACCGGACGGCGGAAGGCGCGCTCGATGGTCGCGACCGCCACCGCCGAGGGAAAGGGCGGCACGCGGTCCTGCAGGAAGGCCAGCTCATCGGCGATGTCGGGCGGCAGCAGGTCGCGCCGCGTCGACAGCACCTGGCCGAACTTCACGAAGATCGGGCCCAGCCGCTCCAGCGCCTCGCGCAGGCGCTGGCCGCGCGGCGCGTCGAGGTTGCGACCAATGGAGACGATGCGTGCCACCACGCGCAGCCAGGGCTTCTGGAAGCTCGTGAGCACAAGCTCGTCCAGGCCATAGCGCAGTGCGACCCAGACGATGAACAGGCCGCGATAGAAGCGACTCATTCGGCGTGGCCCGCCGCACCGCCGGCGCGGGCCGTGCGGTCGCCGACGAACTGACGCAGCGCGCCCGCCACGCGGCGCACGCCGTTGCCCAGCGTGTGCGCGGGCACGTCGCCGATCACGCGGGCCAGGTCGTCCTCGACGTCCCAGCGCACGTGGTCGACCAGCCAGTTGACCTCGGCCGCGAGTTGCACGTCACCGACGATCTGCACGGAAGGCTTGTCGCCGCGCAGCGTGGCACGGGCGATGTCGAAGGGGGAGTCGTCGGTCACGGTGAGCGTGAGTTCGGGCGTGGCGCCGGCGGGTGCCAGGTCGAGCAGGCCGGCCGGCGTGGCCACCAGCTCCATCGTCACGAAGCGCCACTGGAAGCGCACCACCCTGCCCTGCTGGCGCAGCAGCCGCTGCTGCGCTTCGGGCTCCTGCTGCAGCACGTGGTTCAGGAACAGCACCGCGCGGTGCTGGATCTCGTGGACGGCCCAGGCCGGCGGTTGCAGGCGTTCGCCGATGCGGTTGAACAGGTCGCCGAGCAAAGAAAAAGGGGACGATGGTGTAGCCATGGTCCCCATTATCCCAGTCATGTAGCCCCCCGGCTTTGCACTTCGCTGCGCTCCGTGTCATTCGCCACCCCCCGAGGGGGAGGCGCGGTCCGCCTTGGGGCGGCCCGGCGGCGACCGCCTCGCGCGGCGCGTTTGTTTCTCTTATTGCAGGGCTTGCACGCCTGCGACCAGCCAACCGGCACTGCCGGTCTTGGTCATGTTCCAGACTTCACGGAACGGAGCCGGGCCTGCCGAGGCGTCTTCGCGGATCATGCCGGAGAACTCCACGCTCGCCATGTAGGCATCGGGCAGCTCTTCGATGCCCAGCAGCTTGGCGTCGAGCATCACGACCTCGGTCTTGTTGAGCGCACCACCCGTGTGGCTGGCGCGGTCGGCCAGCTGCGTGCGGATCTCTTCGACCATGCTGTCGGTCATCATGGAACGCAGCATCGACACGTCGGCGCGGTCCCAGGCGTCCTGCAGGGTCACGAAGTTGCGCTTGGCGGCGGTCAGGAAACCGTCGGCATCGAAGCCCGCGGGGATGCCCCAGGACTGGGAACCGGCCAGTGCCGAACCGATCATGCTGCCGCCGGCTGCAGCACCCGCGGCCGAGAGGCTGCTGCCGTGAGATGCCGGCGTGGCATCGAAGGCGCTGGCGCTGCGCTCCCACGGCCGTGCCGAGGCGTCGTTGCCGACGTTGGCGGGGCTGTACTGTGCCGGTGCGCGTGCATCGGCGGGGCTGCCGGCGCCCTGGAAGGCGAAGCCGCCCTGGCGGTTGGCATTGCCCGACGACGCGGCCGAGCGCGCCTTGAAGATGCGCCACACCGCGAGTGCGGCAAAGGCCAGCAGCGCGATCAGCAGGATGTTGGCGAAGCCGGCACCCAGGCCCAGCGAATTCGCGAGCCATGCCAGGCCCAGGCCGGCGGCCAGGCCGCCGAGCATCGCGCCCCACGGACGCTTCGGTGCGGCGGCGGCGGGCGTTGCGGGCTTGGGCGCCGCATTGGTCGCGTTCTGCTGCGCGGGAGCCGCGGGCGGCGTGGCCTGGCGCTGCGTCACGTTGGACGACTGGCGACCGATGGACTTGCCACCACCCATGCGTGCGGCTTCTGCCTGAACACTCACCAGCACCAGCGCAGCCGCCAAAAACAAAGAACCCAAACTCTTCATGCCGTCTCCTCTTGAGCGAAAAATTCGCGTCGCCATCGTGATCAACACTTGATTCCAACATGGAGGGCTGCAATTCCCCCCGTCATGTTGTGATAGTCCACATGTCCGAAACCGCCCTCTTTCATGAGGGTCTTGAGCTCCTCTTGCGAGGGATGCATCCGGATCGATTCGGCCAGGTAGCGATAGCTCGCGTCGTCGCCGGCCACCAGCTTGCCCAGGCGCGGCAGCACGTTGAACGAATACCAGTCGTAGGCCTTCGTGAGCGGCTTGGCGACCTTCGAGAACTCGAGCACCAGCAGCTTGCCGCGCGGCTTGAGCACGCGGTTCATCTCCTTGAGCGCGACGTCCTTGTGCGTCATGTTGCGCAGGCCGAAGGCCACGGTGACCACGTCGAAGTGGTCGTCGGGAAAGGGCAGCTTCTCGGCGTCGCAGACCGTGGTGGGCAGCACCACGCCGGCGTCGAGCAGGCGGTTGCGGCCGGTGCGCAGCATGGCTTCGTTGATGTCGGTGTGGACCACCTGGCCCGTGGCGCCGACCTTCTTCGAGAAGGCGAGCGCGAGGTCGCCCGTGCCGCCTGCGATATCGAGCACGCGCGAGCCTTCGCCCACGTTCGCGACCATCACGGTGTAGGCCTTCCAGGCCCGGTGCAGGCCGGCCGACATCAGGTCGTTCATGATGTCGTAGCGCGAGGCCACCGAGTCGAAGACGCCGCGAACGCGTTGCGCCTTCTCGCTTTCGTCGACTTTCTCGAAGCCGAAGTGGGTTGTACTCATGCGCTGGATGTTAGGCCGGAAGGCATTCCTTCAAGACGACGACCCCGCGGGCACGGCGGACATTTGTTGCTTTTTCCTCCAACGGAGGGTGCGCCACAACGCGCATGCTTGCTGCGTGTAAGGCTATCTTTTCAATAGCAACAGGGTATGTTTACCCTCGGCCCCACTCACGTTCAGTGGCTGCTGCAGGCGCTGCCGCCCTTGTCGGCCATGGGCGCATCGCGGTCCACGCCGGCCTGCGCCAGGCGCCGCTCATAGTCGGCCCACAACTCGGCCTGCCGGACGCCCAGGTCGTACAGCAGGCTCCAGGTGTAGATGCCGGAGTTGTGACCGTCGCTGAACGCGGGCTGCACGGCGTAGTTGCCGACCGGTTCCAGCCCGACCAGCTCGACCTCGCGCTTGCCGGTCTGCAACACCTCCTGCCCCGGGCCGTGGCCCTGTACTTCGGCCGACGGGGAATAGATGCGCATCAGCTCGAAGGGAATGCGGAAGGTGGCACCGTCCGAGAAGCCGACTTCGAGCACGCGCGACTGGCCGTGCACGGTGATCGATTGGGGCGTCGGTGCGCCGGCTTGCAAACCTGCCATGGGAAATCCGTTCGAAGGAGGAGAAAAGGAAAAGGGATCGCAGTCGCGCAGTATGCCGCGCGCTCTGCAGCGGCGTGCCGGCGGCCAGCGCTTAGCATTGCGGCATGCCGTCACGCACACGCTCTCCCCTCCTCCTGTCGCCTCCGAACCGGGCCGCCCTCGTCCTCTGCGCCGCGCTCGCGGGCGCCGCCCTCGCCCCACCGGCCCACGCCTTCTGGGGCCTGATCGGCAAGGCGGCGGGCAAAGCTGCGACGGCAGGAAAAGCGGCTGGCGTCGCGGGCAAGGGCGCAGCAGTCGGCGCCGGTGCGGTGGCGGCCGAAGGCGCAACCGGCGTGGCCGCCAAGGGTGCGATGGCGCTGGGCGACGACGCGGCGCATGCCGCCCAGGCCGGCTCGCGGGGCTTCGGCGGCGCGCATGAACTGAGCACCGTCAACGCCGCGCTGCCGCCCGAAGTCGCGGCCTACCTCGCCAAGCCGGCGAAGGAACTCACACCCAAGGACACCTCGCGCATGATGGACAACTACCGGCAGATGGTCGAGCGCGCCGGCAACAGCGGTGACTTCACCGCCGTCGAGCACATGCCGACCTCGGCGGGCACCGCACGCACGCTGCCTGCGCAGCCGGCCAAGGCTGCAGCACCGCAGCCGACAGGCGCTGCAGCCGCCACGTCGTCAGCCAGCTCGGGTGCGCTGCCCTTCCACGCGGTGCGCCTGCTGGCGCATGCCGCGCATGCAGGGAACAGGAGCGCACAGTCCGAACTCGATCGCGTATGCAAGGACGGCAGCGTGGCTTCGATGCGCTTCTCGAAGGAAACGCGCGCCACGCCGGAATTCAAGCAGGCCTGTGCGGACCGCAAGGCAGGCCGCGCGACACGCACCGCCGCGGCCAGCTGAGGAAAGACGAGGACCTCAGGCCAGCGTCGCGAGCCGGCGGACCATGTCGGCCTCCGCCTGCGGCAGCAGCGCCTGCACGGCGGCCACCCGCTCGGCCGGCGCCGTCCGCTGCACGGCGGCCCAGACCGAACCAGGGAAATGGCTGTCCCAGTCGAAGCGCGCGATCACATGCCAGTGCAGATGCGCCACCATGTTGCCGAGCGCGGCGATGTTGAGCTTGGTGGGCGCCAGCGCGTCGCGCAGGCATTGCTCCACGCGCACCACGGCCTCCATGCACAGCACGCGGTCGGCCGCGTCGAGGTCGGAAAACTCCGCGGCATGGTCTTGCCACACCACGCGATAGAAGGCCGGAAAGCCTTCTTCCTGTGCATGGACGACGCGCAACTTCGCGCCTTCGAACACAAGGCGCCCGCCGGGCGTCTCGCACAGCGGGCATCCCGTTACGGTCGTCATACCAGCACCCGCTCGATGCCGCCTTGGTTGGCCGCGGCCACGTAGTTCGGCATCCAGTCGTCGCCGAGCAGCTTGTTGGCCATCTCGACCACGATGTAGTCGGCTTCGAGCAGGCCGTTGTTCAGGTCGTTGCCGTAGCGCGAGAGGCCTTGCAGGCAGCTCGGGCAGCTGGTGAGGATCTTCACGTTCTCCTGTGCGCCGACCTTGCCGGCGTCGCGCAATGCGGCCTCCCCCTTCTTCAGTTCTTCTTCCTTGCGGAAGCGGATCTGCGTGGAGATGTCGGGCCGCGACACGCCCAGCGTGCCCGACTCACCGCAGCAGCGGTCGTTCTTGAGCACGTTGTCGCCGACCAGTGCCTTCACGGTTTTCATCGGGTCCTGCTGCTTCATCGGCGAATGGCAGGGGTCGTGGTACAGGTAGCCGCCGCCGCCCGCATCGGCCAGCGTGATGCCCTTTTCGAGCAGGTACTCGTGGATGTCGATGATCCGGCAGCCCGGGAAGATCTTGTCGAACTGGTAGCCCTGCAGCTGGTCGTAGCAGGTGCCGCAGCTCACCACCACGGTCTTGATGTCGAGGTAATTGAGCGTGTTGGCGACGCGGTGGAAGAGCACGCGGTTGTCCGTGATCATCTTCTCGGCCTTGTCGAACTGGCCGCTGCCGCGCTGCGGATAGCCGCAGCACAGGTAGCCCGGCGGCAGCACCGTCTGCACGCCCGCGTGCCAGAGCATCGCCTGCGTGGCCAGGCCCACCTGCGAGAACAAGCGCTCCGACCCGCAGCCCGGGAAGTAGAAGACCGCCTCGGTTTCCGAGGTGGTCGTCTTCGGGTCGCGGATGATCGGCACGTAGTCGGCGTCCTCGATGTCGAGCAGCGCGCGCGCCGTCTTCTTCGGCAGGTTGCCCGGCATCTTCTTGTTGATGAAGTGGATCACCTGCTCCTTGATCGGTGCAGGCCCCAGCGTGGCCGGAGGGAGCGCCGTCTGCTTCTTGGCCAGACCGCGCAGCAGGTCGTTGGCCAGGCGCTGCGCCTTGAAGCCGATGCCCACCATGCCCGCGCGAACCGTCTTGATGGTCTGCGGGTTGGTCGCGTTGAGGAAGAACATCGCGGCCGCGTTGCCGGGACGGAAGCTCTTCTGGCCCATCTTGCGCAGCAGGTTGCGCATGTTCATCGACACGTCGCCGAAGTCGATCTTCACGGGGCACGGCGTGAGGCACTTGTGGCACACGGTGCAGTGGTCGGCCACGTCCTCGAATTCTTCCCAGTGCTTGATGCTGATGCCGCGGCGCGTTTGCTCTTCGTAGAGGAAGGCCTCCACCAGCAGCGAAGTCGCAAGGATCTTGTTGCGCGGGCTGTACAGCAGGTTGGCGCGCGGCACGTGCGTGGCGCACACCGGCTTGCACTTGCCGCAGCGCAGGCAGTCCTTCACGCTGTCGGCAATGGCGCCGATGTCGCTCTGCTGCATGATCAGCGACTCGTGCCCCATGAGGCCGAAGCTCGGCGTGTAGGCGTTGGTCAGGTCGGCGTGCAGGGTCTGCGCCTGCCCCGCGGGCGCGCGCAGCAGCTTGCCCTTGTTGAAGCGGCCTTCGGGGTCGACGCGGGCCTTGTATTCGGTGAAGGGACGCAGCTCTTCGTCGCTGAGGAACTCGAGCTTCGTGATGCCGATGCCGTGCTCGCCCGAGATCACGCCGTCCAGGCTGCGGGCCAGCGCCATGATGCGCACCACCGCGGCATGCGCGGTCTGCAGCATCTCGTAGTTGTCGCTGTTCACGGGCAAGTTGGTGTGCACGTTGCCGTCGCCCGCGTGCATGTGCAGGGCGACCCACACGCGGCCCTTGAGCACCTGCTGGTGGATGGCGGTGCACTCGGCCAGGATCGGCCCGAACTCGGCGCCCGAAAAGATCTCTTGCAGCGGCTGGCGCAACTGGGTCTTCCAGCTTGCGCGCAGGGTGTGGTCCTGCAGCTGCGGGAACAGCGCGTCGACGTTCTGCAGCCAGCCGGCCCACAGCGCACGCACGTCGTGCACCAGCGCCACGGCCTGTGCCACGCGGTCTTCGAGCAGCTCGGCCGCGGGAATCTCGTGCGCGTCGTCGGTCTTGCCCAGTGGCAGGTTCCCGCGCGTGAGGAACGCTTCGAGTGCGTCGGTGAGGGCCAGCTTGTTCTGCAGCGACAGCTCGATGTTGATGCGCTCGATGCCGTCGCTGTACTCGGCCATGCGCGGCAGCGGAATCACCACGTCTTCGTTGATCTTGAAGGCGTTGGTGTGCTTGCTGATGGCGGCCGTGCGCTTGCGATCGAGCCAGAATTTCTTGCGCGCCTCGGGGCTGATGGCAATGAAACCTTCGCCGCTGCGCGAGTTGGCGATGCGCACCACTTCGGACGTGACGCGCGCCACCGCGTCGGCGTCGTCGCCCGCGATGTCGCCGAACAGCACCATCTTCGGCAGGCCGCCGTGCTTCTTCGACTTGGTGGCGTAGCCCACCGCCTTGAGGTAGCGGTCGTCCAGGTGCTCCAGGCCCGCCAGCAGCACGCCCGAGCGCTTCTGCTCGGCGAACATGAAGTCCTTGATCTCGACGATGCTGGGCACCGCGTCCTTGGCGTTGCCGAAGAATTCGAGGCACACCGTGCGCGTGTGCGAGGGCATCTTGTGCACCACCCAGCGGCAGCTGGTGATGAGACCGTCGCAGCCCTCTTTCTGGATGCCCGGCAGGCCCGAGAGGAACTTGTCGGTCACGTCCTTGCCCAGGCCTTCCTTGCGGAAGGTCTTGCCGGGAATGTCGAGGCGCTCGGTACGCAGCGGGGTCTTGCCGTCGGCTGCGTAGTACTGCAGCTCGAACACGGCGCTTTCAGCGTCGTGGATCTTGCCTAGGTTATGGCCGACGCGCGTGACTTCGAGCCATTCGGCCTGCGGCGTGACCATGCGCCAGGAGGCGAGATTGTCCAGCGCCGTACCCCAGAGCACGGCCTTCTTGCCGCCGGCGTTCATGGCGACGTTGCCGCCGACGCAAGAGGCCTCGGCAGAGGTCGGGTCGACCGCGAACACGAAGCCCGCGCGCTCGGCCGCGTCGGCCACGCGCTGCGTGACCACGCCGGCCTCGGTCCAGATGGTGGGCACGGGCGCGGCCAGGCCGGGCAGCGCGACGTGCTCGACCTCGGTCATGGCCTCGAGCTTCTCGGTGTTGATGACCACGCTCTTCCACGTGAGCGGAATGGCGCCGCCGGTGTAGCCGGTGCCGCCCCCGCGCGGGATGATGGTCAGGCCCAGCTCGATGCAGCCCTTGACCAGCAGCGCCATCTCGGCCTCGGTGTCGGGGCACAGCACGACGAACGGGTACTCGACGCGCCAGTCGGTGGCGTCGGTCACGTGCGACACGCGCGAGAGGCCGTCGAACTTGATGTTGTCCTTGGCCGTGAGCCGGCGCAGCACGCGCGTCGCCTTGCGGCGCAGGGCGGTGACGTCGCGGAAGGTGTCGTCGAAGGCGGCGACCGCCTGGCTGACGAGGCCGGTGAGTTCGCCCACCAATTGGTCGCGCGGCAGGTCGCTGTCGGGGGTGCGGCGCTTCTGCACTTCGCCCAGGCGGTGGCGCAGGGCATCGACCAGCTGGCCACGGCGGCGCGGGTTGTCGAGCAGGTCGTCGACGAGGTAGGGGTTGCGCTGCACCACCCAGATGTCGCCCAGCACCTCGTAGAGCATGCGTGCCGATCGGCCGGTGCGGCG
This sequence comes from Variovorax sp. Root473, assembly GCF_001426505.1. Classification (GTDB taxonomy): domain Bacteria; phylum Pseudomonadota; class Gammaproteobacteria; order Burkholderiales; family Burkholderiaceae_C; genus Variovorax. The sequence continues at coordinate 109,206 of NZ_LMEV01000017.1, read as the reverse complement.
CTCGGCGCGCAGGGTCTGCAGCAGGTCCCAGCCGCGTTCGCCCAGCAGGCGAATCACGATCTCCCGGTCGGAGAAGCTGGTGTAGTTGTAGGGGATCTCACGCAGTCGTACAGGCTCTGCGGCCTGTGACAACAGCGTATTCAACGCAGTCGGAGCATTCATCGGGTGGGGCCCTTGGCCAGGCGCTGCGCGCCCATGTAGCCGGGGGGTCGATTTTAGGGCAGGCCTTGGGCGATTTGCCTTGCCCTGCCGCTATTCCCTATCGCGGGCCCGCGGGGCCCCCGGCAGGCTCAGAACAGCACCCGGCTGCGAATCGTTCCCCCGACCTTCGCCAGCTTTTCCAGCGCCAGGTCGGACGAGGCGGCGTCGATGTCCATCACGACGTAGCCGATCTTCTCGTTGGTCTGCAGGAACTGGGACGAGATGTTGATGTTGTTGTCCGAGAAGATCTTGTTGATCTCGGACAGCACACCGGGCACGTTGCGGTGGATGTGCAGCAGGCGGTGCTTGCCCGGGTGCGCCGGCAGCGCCACCTCGGGAAAGTTGACCGACGAGGTCGAGGTGCCGTTGTCGCTGTACTTGACCAGCTTCTCGGCCACTTCGAGCCCGATGTTGGCCTGCGCCTCCATGGTCGAGCCGCCGATGTGCGGCGTGAGGATCACGTTGTCCAGGCCGCGCAGCGGCGACTGGAACTCGTCCTTGTTGGTGCGCGGCTCGACCGGGAACACGTCGATGGCGGCGCCCAGCAGCTTCTTGCTCTTCAGGGCCTCGGCCAGCGGTTCGATCTCGACCACCGTGCCGCGCGAGGCGTTGATCAGGATCGACCCCGGCTTCATGGCGGCGATCTCGGCCGCGCCGATCATCCACTGGGTGGCCTGCGTCTCGGGGACGTGCAGCGTCACGATGTCGCTCTGCGCCAGCAGTTGGTGCAGCTCGCGCACCTGGCGCGCGTTGCCCAGCGGCAGCTTGGTGACCACGTCGTAGAAGGCCACGTGCATGCCCAGCGCCTCGGCCAGCACCGACAGCTGCGCGCCGATGGAGCCGTAGCCCACGATGCCCAGCGTCTTGCCGCGGATTTCGAAAGCGTTCTCGGCCGACTTGAGCCAGCCGCCGCGGTGCGCCACGGCGCTTTTCTCGGGCACGCCGCGCAAGAGCAGGATCGCTTCGGCCAGCACCAGTTCGGCCACCGAGCGGGTGTTGGAGTACGGGGCGTTGAACACGGCCACGCCATGCTCGCGGGCGGCTTCGAGATCGACCTGGTTGGTGCCGATGCAGAAGCACCCGGCCGCCACCAGCTTGTGCGCGGCAGCGAACACCTCGGCCGTCAGCTGGGTGCGCGAGCGGATGCCCACGAAGTGGACGTCGGCGATCTTGGCCTTGAGCTCAGCGTCGGGCAGCGCCCCCGGCAGCGACTCGATGTGGGTGTAGCCGGCGGCGCGCAGCACCTCCACGGCCGAGGGGTGGATGCCTTCGAGCAAAAGGAACTTGATCCTGCTTTTGTCGAGGGAGGTTTTGCTGCTCATGGCGTACTCAGGAAGACCCCGGCCATGGCGACAGGCTAGGCCAGAAAAAGGGGAGGACGATGCTAGCATGGTGCAGCGCAGCAACCGCCCCGCAACCCGCGCCGGGCTTGACGCGAAAGGGGTTTCCCCCGATTGGAATAGCCCCCGGGTCCGTGCCCCAATGTGACGCGGCTGTGTCACGCACATGCCATAGCATTCGCGCTTTCCATTTTTTCCCCGAGGAGACTTCATGCGATTCAAGACGCTCGCGTTGGCATCGGCGCTGGCCGCCACACTGTTCAATGCAGCCCAGGCCCAGACCGAAATCCAGTGGTGGCATTCCATGACCGCCGTCAACAACGAGTGGGTCAACGACCTGGCCAAGCAGTTCAACGAAAGCCAGAAGGACTACAAGGTCGTCCCGACCTTCAAGGGCACGTACGACGAATCCATGACGGCGTCCATCGCGGCCTTCCGCGCCGGCAACGCGCCGCACATCCTGCAGGTGTTCGAAGTGGGCACCGCCACCATGATGGCCAGCAAGGGCGCGATCATCCCGGTCGGCCAGGTCATGAAGGACGCAGGCGAGAAGTTCGATCCGGCCGCCTACATCCCCGCCGTGGCCGGTTACTACACCGCCCCCAACGGCCAGATGCTGAGCTTCCCGTTCAACAGCTCGACCACGATCTTCTATTTCAACAAGGACGCCTTCAAGGCCGCCGGCCTGCCCACCGACAAGGCGCCCGCCACCTGGCCCGAAGTGGTGGCCGCCGCCGCCAAGCTCAAGGCCAGCGGCCACAAGTGCCCGTTCACCACGGCCTGGCAGAACTGGACGCAGGTCGAGAGCTTCTCGGCCTGGCACAACGTCGAGTTCGCCAGCAAGGCCAACGGCCTGCAGGGCCTGGACGCGCGCCTGAAGGTGAATTCGCCGTTGCACCAGCGCCACATCGAGAACCTGGCCAGCATGTCCAAGCAGGGCCTGTTCATCTACAAGGGCCGCGGCAACGTGCCCGAGGCCTCGTTCGTGTCGGGCGAGTGCGCCATGATCAACACGTCGTCGGGCTTCTACGGCAACGTGGCCAAGAACGCCAAGTTCGCCTACGGCCTGGCGCCCCTGCCCTACTACCCGGACGTGCCGGGCGCGCCGCAGAACACCGTGATCGGCGGCGCCAGCCTGTGGGTCATGTCGGGCAAGAAGGCCGCCGAGTACAAGGGCGTGGCCAAGTTCTTCAGCTTCATCTCGACGCCTGAAGTGCAGTCCGCAAGCCACAAGCGCACCGGCTACCTGCCGGTGACCACGGCTTCGTACAAGCTCACCGAAGACTCGGGCTTCTACAAGCAGAATCCCGGCACCGACGTGGCCGTGACGCAGATGATCCGCAAGGTCACCGACAAGAGCCGCGGCATCCGCCTGGGCAACTACGTGCAGATCCGCGCCATCGAGGACGAAGAGCTCGAACAGGTCTGGGGTGGCAAGAAGACCGCCAAGGAAGCCCTCGATTCGATCGTGACCCGTGGCAACGAACAGCTGGAACGCTTCCAAAAGGCGAACAAAAGCTAACGATTGAAAACCCGGACCCCGTGTCCGGCTAATATCGCCCGCCCCCGCACGTCCTTTCTTCAGGGCGCGCCGGGCGGGATTTTTTATGTAGGGGCTTCATGGAAAAACGCGTTTTCTTTCGCTCGGGCTGGTTGCCCTGGCTGCTGCTGACACCGCAGATGGCGGTGATCCTCGTGTTTTTCTTCTGGCCGGCCGGCCAGGCGCTGCTTCAGTCACTGCAGCAGCAGGACGCGTTCGGCACGTCGGTCGAGTTCGTCGGGCTCGACAACTTCCGCCAGCTCTTCGACGATCCGGCCTATGCCGAGTCGTTCAAGACCACCGCCCTGTTCTCGGTGCTGGTGGCCGGCATCGGCATCAGCCTGTCGCTGATGCTGGCCGTGTTCGCCGACCGCATCACCCGCGGCGGCATGTTCTACAAGACCATGCTGATCCTGCCGTACGCCGTGGCGCCCGCCGTGGCGGCCGTGCTGTGGGTCTTCATGTTCTCGCCCTCGCTGGGCGTGGTGGCCTATGCGCTGGGCAAGATCGGCATCAACTGGAACCACCTGCTCGACTCGGGCCACGCCATGACGCTGATCGTGATGGCCTCGGTGTGGAAGCAGATCTCGTACAACTTCCTGTTCTTCCTGGCCGGCCTGCAATCGATTCCGAAATCGCTGATCGAGGCCGCGGCCATCGACGGTGCGCGCCCGTGGCGCCGCTTCTGGACCGTGCAGTTCCCGCTGCTGTCGCCCACCACCTTCTTCCTGCTGGTGATCAACGTGGTCTACGCCTTCTTCGACACCTTCGCGATCGTCGATGCGGCCACGCAGGGCGGCCCGGGCAAGGACACGACCATCCTGGTCTACAAGGTCTACCACGACGGTTTCAAGGGCCTGGACCTGGGCGGCTCGGCCGCGCAGTCGGTGGTGCTGATGGTGATCGTGGTGGCGCTGACGGTCATCCAGTTCCGCTACGTCGAGAAGAAAGTGCAGTACTGATGAAGCAACAAGAACAAATCGAATTCGGCGGGGCGCAGCATGGTTGAGAAACGCGGCACGCAGGGCATCCTGGCCCACGTCATCATGATCCTGGGCGTGTTCATCGTCGCCTTCCCGCTCTACCTGGCGTTCGTGGCGTCCACGCACACGGCCCAGGAGATCGTGCAGGCGCCGATGCCCCTCACGCCGGGCTCGAACATCGTCGACAGCTACAAGGGCGCGCTGTTCGGGCGCGAGAGCAGCGCGGGCTCCAACGCCCCCGTGGCGCACATGATGTGGGTGAGCTTCGTGACGGCCATGGTCATCGCCATCGGCAAGATCGCCATCTCGCTGCTGTCGGCCTTCGCCATCGTGTACTTCCGCTTCCCGTTCAAGAAGATCTGCTTCTGGGCCATCTTCGTGACGCTGATGCTGCCGGTGGAGGTGCGCATCCTGCCCACCTACAAGGTGCTGTCCGACCTGAACATGCTGAACACCTACGCGGGCCTGACGGTGCCGCTGATCGCGTCGGCCACGGCGACCTTCCTGTTTCGCCAGTTCTTCCTCACGGTGCCCGACGAACTCACCGAGGCGTCGCGCATGGACGGCGCGAGCCCCATGCGCTTTTTCTTTGACGTGCTGCTGCCACTGTCGAAGACCTCGATCGCGGCGCTGTTCGTGATCCAGTTCATCTACGGCTGGAACCAGTACCTGTGGCCGCTGCTCGCGACCACGAGCGAAGACATGTACCCCGTGGTGGTTGGCATCAAGCGGATGATTGCCGGCGGCGACGGACAGAACGAATGGAACGTCGTGATGGCCACCGCCATCCTGGCGATGCTGCCGCCCGCGCTGGTGGTGATCCTGATGCAAAAGTGGTTCGTCAAGGGCCTCGTGGACACTGAAAAATAACTATGGCTGCTCTCTCTCTACGCAACGTCATCAAGCGCTACGGCCACGGGCCGAAAGCCAACCAGGTCATCCACGGCGTGAGCGCCGAGATCGCCGACCATGAATTCATCGTCATCGTCGGCCCTTCGGGCTGCGGCAAATCGACGCTGCTGCGCATGGTGGCCGGCCTCGAGGAAATCTCGGCCGGCGAGATCGCCATCGGCGGCAAGGTGGTGAACCAGCTCGAACCCTCCGAGCGCGACATCGCCATGGTGTTCCAGAACTACGCGCTGTACCCGCACATGAGCGTGTTCGCGAACATGGCCTACGGCCTGAAGATCGCCAAGGTGCCGACGGCCGAGATCAAGGTGCGCGTCGACAAGGCGGCCAAGATCCTCGAACTGGGCCACCTGCTCGAGCGCAAGCCGCGCGAACTCTCGGGCGGCCAGCGCCAGCGCGTGGCCATGGGCCGCGCCATCGTGCGCCAGCCGCGCGTGTTCCTGTTCGACGAACCGCTGTCGAACCTCGACGCCAAGCTGCGCGCGCAGACCCGCCTCGAAATCCAGAAGCTGCACCGCGAGCTCGGCATCACCTCGCTGTTCGTCACGCACGACCAGGTCGAGGCCATGACGCTGGCGCAACGCATCATCGTGATGAACGGCGGCGTGATGGACCAGTTCGCCACGCCCGAAGAGGTGTATTCCAGGCCCGCCACCACTTTCGTGGCGAGCTTCATCGGCTCGCCGCCGATGAACCTGCTCAAGCACGCGCCGGGCGTGCGCCCGGGCCAGATCCTGGGCATCCGCCCCGAGCACATGAAGCTCGACGAAAGCGGCTGGACCGTACAGGTCGAGCAGGTCGAACTGCTGGGCGCCGAGCGCCTGGTGTACGGGCGCATTGGCGAGGAGCAGATCATCATGCGCACCGACGAAGGCGACCACCCGCCGGTGGCCGGCGACACGGTGAAGATCGCCGCGCGCGAAGACAAGCTCCATTGGTTCGACGCCGGCTCCGGCAAGCGCGCCGACTGAGCGATGGCCGAACGCAGCCCCTGGCCCTACCCCCGCTGGGTCGCGCACCGCGGCGCCGGCAAGCTGGCCCCTGAAAACACGCTCGCAGCCTTCCGCTTCGGCGCGTCGCACGGCTACCGCATGTTCGAGTGCGACGCCAAGCTCAGCGCCGACGGCGTGGTGTTCCTGATGCACGACGCCACGCTCGATCGCACCACCAACGGCCACGGCATTGGCGGCCAGCAGGCGTGGGGCGCGCTGTCGCAGCTCGACGCCGGCGGCTGGCATTCGCGCGCCTTCGCGGGCGAGCCGCTGCCCACGCTGGAGAACCTGGCGCGCTTCTGCCTGGCCAACGACCTGCTGCTGAACATCGAGATCAAGCCCACGCCCGGCACCGAACGCGAGACCGGCGAAGTGGTGGCACGCGAAGCCGCGCGCCTCTGGCAAGGTGCGGCCGTGCCGCCGCTGCTCACCTCGTTCCAGATCGACGCGCTGAAGGGCGCGCAGGCGGTACAGCCCGAGCTGCCGCGCGGCCTGCTGCTCGACACGCTCTGGAACGGCTGGCTCGACACGGCATTGAGCCTGGGTTGTCAGGCCATCGTCTGCAACCACGCGCTGTGGGACGCCGCCACGGTGGCGCAGGTGCACGACGCAGGCCTGCGCTCGCTGAGCTACACGGTGAACGACGACTGGGCCGCGCAGCGGCTCATCGACCTGGGCACCGACGGCATCATCACCGACCGGGTCGACCTGTTCAGCCCCGCGGGCTGACGCTGCATTTCTTACCCGTTCTTACGTCATGGCGGCTTCTATGATGCGGCCATGAATCGGACCTCTCGCCTGGCGGGCCCGCGCCTTCCCGCCCTCCTGGCCGTGTTGACCGTGTGGGCCCTGCTGACGTGCGGTGTCGCCCTCGCGCAGCCCGACGCCAGCATGAACGCCGGCAACGGCAACCCCAACAACAGCGCCAACACCGCTGCGGCTGCCGCAGCCCCGCCGCCCACCATCGCGGAGCTGCGCGCGCAGTTCGCCCGCATCGCGCCCACGGGCAAGGCCAATGCCAGCGTCGTTCCGGGCGCCGAAGACGATGCCCGCAAGCAGCTCGCGCAGATCAACGAGATCGGCGTGCAGGCCGACAAGTTCGTCGCCGCCCGCACCAGCGAACTGGCCGACCTGAACGCGCGGCTCGGCGAACTCGGCAACCCGCCCGCCGCCGGCGCCACCGAAGACCCCAACATCACGCGCCAGCGCGCGCAGCTGACCAAGGAGCGCAATGCGCTCGATGCGGACATCCGCCTGGCCCGGCTGCTGGCGATCGACGTGCGCCAGCGCGGCACCGACGTGGTGTCGCAGCGGCGCCAGCAGTTCGAGGCCGAACTCACCAGCCGTGCCGCCTCGCCGCTCGGTGGCGAGTTCTGGGACGACCTGCGCGAGGCCTGGCCCGACGACCTGGCCCGGCTGCAGGCCATTGGATCGGCGCTCGGCGAAGGTTTCGATCAGGCGCTGCAGCCCGAAAGCCGCACGCCGGTCATCGCCGCCTTCATCGGCGCGCTGCTGCTCGCATGGCTGGGCGTCTGGGCCGCCGAGCGCGGGCTGACACGACTGGCCACGCGCGTGCTGCCGGCCGGGCGGCTGCGCCGCTCGCTGCTGGTGATCGCCATCGTCGCCACGCACGTGCTGCTGGTCGCCGTGGCGGCGCATGGCGTCGTCGAAGTGCTCAAGGCCCACGCGATGTGGGACGCGCAGGCGCGCAAGGCGCTGCAATCGACGGCGCAGACGCTGACCTTCATGGCCTTCATCATCGGCCTGGGACGCGGGCTGCTGGCCACGGGACGGCCGTCGTGGCGCCTGCCGGCCATTCCCGACCTCACGGCCCAGCGCCTGTCGGCGCTGCCGTGGCTGGTGGCGCTGGTGGCCGCACTGGCGTGGACGCCCGCCGAGATCAACGCGCTCATCGACGCCAGCTTTGCCGCTGTGGTCGCCACGCACGTGGCGACGGCGCTGCTGCTCACCGCGCTGGTCGGCACCGTCGTGTACCGCCTGAAGGCGCTGCGCGCCGACGCACCCGACGCCGGCCTGCCGGAGCGGCCGATGTGGGTCGGGGTGCTGGTGGCGCTGATCGTGGTGCTCGTGATCGCGATCTGGGTGCTGGTGGCTTTCGGCTACGTGGCGCTGGCGAGCTTCCTGGCCTCGCAGCTGACCTGGAGCGGCATCGTCGCGGCGGCGTTCTACGTGCTGTTCAAGTTCGCCGACGACGTGTTCATGTCCACGGTGTCCTCGCGCAGCGCCTCCGGCCAGCGCCTGCAGAAGAGTTTCAGCCTCGCGCCGCAGACGCTCGACCAGGCGGCCACGGTGCTCTCGGGCCTGAGCCGCGTGGCCCTGTTCTTCTACATGCTGGTGGCGCTGGCCGCGCCGCTGGGCACGGGCCCGGGCGAGGTGTTCCAGCGAGGCGGCAAGCTCGGCACCGGCGTGAAGGTGGGCGAATTCGAGCTGGTACCGGGCGCGATCCTCAGCGCCGTGGCGGTGGCGGTGATCGGCTTCATCGTGCTGCGGGTGTTCAAGCGCTGGCTGTCGCGCAGCTACCTGCCGAGCACGCAGTTCGAGCCAGGCATGCAGAGCTCGATCACCACGCTGCTGGGCTACGTGGGCGGCATCCTGGTGGTGGCGTTCTCGCTGTCGGCGCTGGGCATCGGCATCGAGCGCATCGCGTGGGTGGCCAGCGCCCTGTCGGTGGGCATCGGTTTTGGACTGCAGGCCATCGTGCAGAACTTCATCTCGGGACTGATCCTGCTGGCCGAGCAGCCGGTGAAGGTGGGCGACTGGGTGGTGCTGGGCACCACCGAGGGCGACGTGCGGCGCATCAACGTGCGTGCCACGGAAATCCAGCTGGGCGACCGCTCGACGCTGATCGTGCCGAACTCGGAGTTCATCACCAAGACCGTGCGCAACATGACGCTGGCCAACGCCGAGGGCCGCGTGCTGATCCGCCTGCCGATGCCGCTGACCACCGACGCGCAGCGCGTGCGCGAGCTGATCCTGGAGGCCTGCCGCGCGCACGAGGGCGTGCTGGAAACGCCGGCGCCCTCGCTCACGCTCGAAGGCATCGAGAACGGGCTGCTGATCTTCCAGGCCATTGCCTACGTGCCGAGCCCCCGGCTGGCAGGTGGCGTGCGCAGCGACCTGCTGTTCACGATCCTCGATGCGCTCAAGCAGGCCGACCTGCCGCTGGCCACGCCAACAACGCTCGTGATGGCGGCGGCCGCGCCGGTGCTGCCCGCCGAACCCTCGCCGGCGCCGGCCACACCCGCCTCGCCTTTGCCGGGCACCACCAGCACCTGAGCGAACGGCGCACCCTTTGCTCTATTCGAGCGGCAGCGCCCCCGTGCACTTGATCTCGTTCAGGCACACGCTGGAGCGCACGGCCGACACGCCCGGCATGTGCATCAGCGTGTGCATCAAGAACTGCGACAGCGCCTCCAGGTCGCGCGCGACCACCTTGAGCACATAGTCGAAGTCACCGGTCACCGAGTAGCACTCCAGGATCTGGCGCATGTCCGCGATCAGGTCCTGGAACTTGGGCAGCTCGTCGACGTGGCCGCGTGCCATCGTGACGTGGATGAAGGCGATCACGCCCAGCCCGATATGGCGTGCATTCAGCCGCGCGGCGTAGCCACTGATCAGCCCCAGCTCCTCGAGCCGCCGGTGGCGCCGCAGGCACTGCGCGGGCGAGAGCTGAGCCACCTCGGCCAGGTCCAGGTTGGACGCGCGGCCGTGCGCCTGGAGGTGGTCCAGAATCCGTCGGTCGGTCCGGTCGAGTTCGATGATCTGCAATTTTGTCTCCCCATGTGCATCAATGATGCAATTATGTTTCTCAAAGCGGGGAAAGCCCGAGGCGCTCATGCACCTTAATTGTGCAAAGTACGATCTAGACTTCGACGCGCCCGGACGGCGTTGCGCCACGCCGGGCCGCTGAATTGCGCGCCCTGGTGCTTTGCCGGTGCCTTGCCGGCCGCTTCGAATGCACCCACACCCCTTTCCCGACCCGGAGACCCTTACGTGAAAAACGCTTTGCTTCGCACCCCCTTCAGCGCCGTGGCCCTGGCCCTTGGCGTGCTCGCCGCCGCACCGGCGCTGGCCGCCGACAAGTCGGTCGCCGTGACCGCCATCGTCGAGCACCCGGCGCTGGACGCCGTGCGCGACGGCGTGAAGGAAGAGCTGAAGGCCGCCGGCTATGAAGCGGGCAAGAACCTCAAGTTCAGCTACCAGAGCGCCCAGGGCAACGTGGGCACTGCCGCCCAGATCGCCCGCAAGTACGTGGGCGATGCGCCCGACGTGATCGTCGCCATCGCCACGCCGTCGGCGCAGGCGACCGTGGCCGCCACCAAGACGATTCCCGTCGTGTACTCGGCCATCACCGACCCGGTGGCCGCCAAGCTGGTGAAGAACTGGGAGCCCTCGGGCACCAACGTGACGGGCGTGTCCGACCTGTCGCCGCTGGAGAAGCACATCGACCTGATCAAGAAGGTCGTGCCGAACGCCAAGCGCATCGGCGTGATCTACAGCCCCGGCGAAGCCAACTCGGTGGCCATCGTCGAGTCGCTCAAGAAGGCCGCCTCGGCCGCCGGCATGACGGTGGTCGAAGCCGCCGCCGCGCGCACCGTCGACGTGCCGACCGCTGCCCAGAGCCTGGTCGGCAAGGCCGACGTGATCTACACGCCCACCGACAACAACGTGGTCTCGGCCTTCGAGGGCATCGTGAAGGTGGCGCAGCAGGCCAAGCTGCCTGTGGTGGCCGCCGACACTGCCACCGTCGAGCGCGGCGCCGTGGCCGCGCTGGGCCTGAACTACACCGACATCGGCCGCCAGACCGGCAAGATCGTGGTGCGCATCCTCAAGGGCGAGAAGCCCGGCACCATCGCCTCGCAGACCAGCACCAACTTCGAGCTGGTGGTGAACCCCGGCGCGGCCAAGCTGCAGGGCGTGACCCTGTCGGACGCGCTGCTGAAGTCGGCGAAGGTCGTCAGCACCAAGTAAACGCCGCCCCGGCGGGCCTTCTGCTCCCGGCGCAGGCCGGGCGCCGGGGCCCGCCGACTGCGCTCCCCGGAAGCCCTCATGTCCCTCATTGCTTCGCTGGGCGCCATCGAGATCGGTCTGATTTTCGGACTGGTCGCGCTGGGCGTCTTCATGTCGTTTCGCATCATCAACTTTCCCGACCTCACGGTGGACGGCAGCTTTCCGCTGGGCGCCGCCGTGGCCGCGACGCTCATCGTCGCGGGCTGGAACCCCGCCGCCGCCACGGCCGTGGCCTGCGTGGCCGGTGCCGCCTCGGGCTGGCTCACGGCCTGGCTCAACGTCAAGCTGAAGATCATGCAGCTGCTGGCGAGCATCCTGGTGATGATCGCGCTGTACTCGATCAACCTGCGCGTGATGGGCAAGCCCAACGTGGCGCTCATCACCGAACCCACGGTGTTCAGCATGGTCAGCTTCGGCGGGATGCCCGAGCAGTGGGCCAAGCCGCTGCTGCTGTTGATCATCGTGATCGCCGCGAAGATCGTCGTCGACCTGTTCTTCGCCTCCGAGGCCGGCCTGGCGATGCGTGCCACCGGCGGCAACGCGCGCATGGCGCGGGCCCAGGGCATCTCGACCGACTTCCAGACGATGGCAGGCCTTGCACTTTCCAACGCGCTGGTGGCGCTGGCCGGTGCGCTGTTCGCGCAGAGCCAGGGCACGGCCGACATCTCGATGGGCGTGGGCACGATCGTGATCGGCCTGGCCGCCGTGATCATCGGCGAGACCCTGTTGCCCGCGCGCAGCATGATCATCACCACGCTGGCCTGCGTGCTCGGTGCGCTGCTCTACCGTTTCTTCATCGCGATGGCGCTGAACACCGACTTCATGGGCCTGCAGGCGCAGGACCTGAACCTGGTCACCGCCGTGCTCGTGGCGTTCGCGCTGCTGGTGCCCGCCTACAAGCGCAAGCTGGGCGGACTCTTCAAGGGGAAGAACTGATGCTGCGCGCGCAACAACTCGAAATCACCTTCAACCCGGGCACGCCAATCGAGAACCGCGTGCTGCGCGGCCTGAGCCTGGACATTCCGACCGGCCAGTTCGTCACCGTGATCGGCTCGAACGGCGCGGGCAAGTCGACCTTTCTGAACGCGATCAGCGGCGACCTCATGGTCGACAAGGGCCGCCTCGAAATCGACGGCAAGGACGTGACGCGCCTGAACGCCTGGCAGCGCTCGGGCATGGTGGCCCGCGTGTTCCAGGACCCGATGGCCGGCACCTGCGAGGCGCTGACCATCGAGGCGAACATGGCGCTGGCGTGGAAGCGTGGCGAGCGCAGGGGCTTCGGCTTCTCGCTCAACCGCAACCTGCGCGAGCTGTTCCGCGAGAAGCTGTCGATCCTGAAGCTGGGCCTGGAAAACCGCCTGGCCGACCGCATCGGCCTGCTCTCGGGCGGCCAGCGCCAGGCCGTGAGCCTGCTGATGGCCTCGCTGCGGCCCTCGCGCATCCTGCTGCTCGACGAGCACACGGCCGCGCTCGACCCGAAGACCGCGGCCTTCGTGCTGGAGCTCACCGCCAAGATCGTCGAAGGCAGCCAGCTCACCGCGATGATGGTCACGCACAGCATGCGCCAGGCGCTGGACTACGGTTCGCGCACCGTGATGCTGCACGAAGGCCAGGTGATCCTCGACGTGGCCGGCGACCAACGCGCGGGCCTGGACGTGCCCGACCTGCTGCGCATGTTCGAGCAGACCCGCGGCGAGAAGCTGGACGACGACAAGCTGCTGCTGGCCTGATGGGCGCGACGCCTTCCCCTCTCCTCGTGCGCGACATGCGCGGGGACGACCTCGCGGCGGTGCTGGCGATCCAGCTCGCCTGTTACGGCGCAGGGTTCGTGGAGGACGGCGTGCTCATCGCGCGGCGGCTGGCGGCCTCGCCGCACACCGGCTGGGTGGCCGAGCACGGCGGCGCCGTGCGGGCCTACCTGGCGGCCTACCCCTCGCAGCGCGGCAAGCTCACGCCGCTGCACGGCGACTTCGAGGTGGCGCCCGACGCCGACGCGCTCTACCTGCACGACCTGGCCGTGCACCCCGAGGCCTCGGGGCTGCGCCTGGGGCCGTGCCTCGTGCGCCACGCCTGGGCCCACGCGCTGCGCGCAGGCTGGCGGCATTCGACGCTGGTGTCGGTGCAGGCTTCGGTCGGGTTCTGGGAACGCCAGGGCTATGCGGCCACGGTGCCGGCCGATGACGCACAGCAGGCCCGGCTGGCGACCTACCCCGGGCACTCGGTCTACATGGCCCGCCGGCTGGACTGACGTCCGCTCAGCGGCCCCAGCCGCGCATCACGATCCACTGCACCGTGCCGCAGACCCCCGCCAGCGCGGCGTAGGTGGCCATCGAGCCGTCGCGGCCCGTGAGGATCAGCCCGGCCAGCGAGGTCAGCAGGCCGGCCCCGAAGGTGATCGCCCATTGCATCCACCAGTGCGGAATGCCGGTGCGCGGGCCGCCGAGAAAGCGCCCGACCGCCACCAGCACCAAGGCGATGAAGGCCGCCGGTGCCGCGAAATTAAGCAGGTGGTTGAAGAGATCCAGAAGGTCCATGAGGGGGCCACGAGTAGGCTCGAGGCCATGTAGCGAAGCGTATGGCGGTCATAGGGAAAGCCATTTGCCCCTCGGCAAACCTCGCCCGGCTGCTGATTTTATAATCATGGACATGTCAGTCTGGGCTCTCGGCTTGAACCACACGACCGCGCCGCTCGATCTGCGCGGTCGTTTCGCGTTCGCGCTCGATCAGATCGCCCCGACGCTGCACAGTTTGCGCAGCTCTTTCGCCGGCAACAGCCACCCGCAGGTCGAAGCCGCGATCATCTCGACCTGCAACCGCACCGAAATCTACTGCGCCTGCGAGCACATCGCGCTCGACCACACCTTCGGCTGGCTGGCCCAGAGCGGCGGCGTCGCCCCTGCCCTGCTGCGTTCGCACGCCTACACCCTGCACGACGACGAAGCCGCGCGCCATGCCTTTCGCGTGGCCAGCGGGCTCGACTCCATGGTGCTGGGTGAGGCCCAGATCCTCGGCCAGATGAAAGACGCCGTGCGCGCGGCCGAAACCGCCGGCGCGCTCGGCAGCACGCTCAACCAGCTGTTCCAGCGCTCGTTCGCCGTCGCGAAAGAAGTGCGCACCGCCACCGAGATCGGCGCCCACTCGATCAGCATGGCCGCCGCCGCCGTGCGCCTGGCCGGGCAGCTGTTCGAGGACCTGCGTACCACGCGCGTGCTGTTCGTCGGCGCGGGCGAAATGATCGACCTCGCGGCCACGCACTTCGCAGCCAAGGAACCGAAGGCCATCGCCATCGCCAACCGCACGCTGGAGCGCGGCGAAAAGCTGGCCTCGCGCTTCGGCGGCGAAGCCATGCGGCTGGCCGACCTGCCGGCGCGGCTGGCCGAGTTCGACATCGTCATCAGCTGCACCGCGAGCACGCTGCCGATCATCGGCCTGGGCGCCGTGGAGCGCGCGCTCAAGGCGCGCAAGCACCGCCCGATGTTCATGGTCGACCTGGCCGTGCCGCGCGACATCGAGCCCGAGGTGAAGGCCCTCGAAGACATCTACCTGTACACCGTGGACGACCTCGCCCAGGTCGTGCAGCAGGGTCAGGCCAACCGCCAGGCCGCCGTGGCGCAGGCCGAGGTCATCATCGACGCCGGCGTGCAGAGCTTCATGCACTGGCTGGGCCAGCGCGGCACCGTGCCGCTGATCCAGCAGCTCAACGCGCAGGCCGACCAATGGCGCGCCACCGAAATGGCGCGTGCACGCAAGCTGCTCGCCAAGGGCGAATCGGTCGAGGCCGTGCTCGAAGCCATGTCGCGCGGGCTCACGCAGAAGATGATGCACGGCGCGATGGCCGAGCTGCACGCGGGCGATGCCACGTCGCGCGAGCAGACGGCGCAGACGCTCTCGCGCCTGTTCCTGCGTAAAGAGCGTTAGCGACGACGCCCGTCGATGGCCCGCTCGCCGCGCGGGCCGCGCTTTCCCCGCGCCCTGCCGCTGCACTGCGGCCTCCCCCCTTTTTTTGAGCCCCTTCCGTCGTGAAATCCTTTCTGCGCCACCAACTCGAACGCTATGTCCAACGCCTGGGCGAGCTCGACTTCCTGCTCTCGCGCGAAGACATCATGAGCGACATGGCGCAGTACCGCACCATCTCGCGCGAGCACGCCGAGGTCACGCAGATCGCCGGCCGCTACGAGCGCTTCAAGCAGCGCGAAGCGGACATCGCGGGCGCGAAGGGAATGCTCGACGACCCCGACATGGCGGAGATGGCCAGGGAAGAAATCACCGGTGCCGAGGCCGAGCTGGTGCAACTCGAAGACGAACTGCAGCGCCTGCTGCTGCCCAAGGACCCCGACGACGCGCGCAACGCCTTCATGGAAATCCGCGCCGGCACGGGCGGCGACGAGTCGGCGCTGTTCGCGGGCGACCTGCTGCGCATGTACACGCGCTACTGCGAGCGCGCCGGCTGGCGCTGCGAAGTGGTGAGCGAAAGCGAGAGCGAGCTCGGCGGCTACAAGGAAGTGGTGATCCGCATCGTGGGCGACGAGGTGTTCGGCCACCTGCGCTTCGAATCGGGCGGCCACCGCGTGCAGCGCGTGCCGGCGACCGAGACCCAAGGCCGCATCCACACCAGCGCCTGCACGGTCGCCGTGCTGGCCGAGCCCGACGAGACCGTGGCGGTGCAGATCAATCCGGCCGACCTGCGCATCGACACCTACCGCGCCAGCGGTGCGGGCGGACAGCACATCAACAAGACCGACTCGGCCGTGCGCATCACGCACATCCCGACCGGCATCGTGGCCGAATGCCAGGACGACCGCAGCCAGCACCGCAACAAGGCCAAGGCACTGCAGGTGCTGTCGGCGCGCATCCAGGAAAAGGAACGCAGCGAGCGCGCCGCCAAGGACGCCGCCATGCGCAAGGGCCTGATCGGCAGCGGCGACCGTTCGGACCGCATCCGCACCTACAACTTCCCGCAGGGCCGGCTCACCGACCACCGCATCAACCTCACGCTCTACAAGCTGCTCGCCATCATGGAAGGCGACCTGGGCGACGTGCTCGACGCGCTGCGCGCCGCACGCGAGGCCGAGCAACTGGCCGAGCTGGAATCGAGCCTGCCCGCGTGATGACCGACACCGCCGCACCGTCCACCGTGGCGCAGGCGCTGGCCGCGGCCGTGGCCCTGGGCGTTGATCGCCTCGACGCCCAGCTGCTGCTGTTGCACGCGCTGGGCCGCCCCGTGAACGACCGCGCCTGGCTGCTCGCGCACGACACGGACGCCTTCCCCGGCGAGGCGTGGCCCGCCTTCGCGCGTCAGCTGTCGCGGCGCACGGCCGGCGAGCCGGTCGCCTACCTGCTGGGCGAGAAGGAATTCCATGGCCTGCAGCTGCAGGTCGATGCCCGCGTGCTGGTGCCGCGCCCCGACACCGAGACGCTGGTCGAGTGGGCTCTCACTTGCCTTGAGGGCCGTCCAGCCCCGCGCGTGCTCGACCTCGGCACAGGCAGCGGCGCGATCGCGCTGGCATTGCAGCATGCGCGGCCCGATGCACAGGTCGATGCGGTCGATGCCAGCGCCGACGCGCTCGCGGTGGCCCGGGCCAACGCGCAGCGCCTGGGCCTGCCGGTGCGTTTCACCGAATCGAGCTGGCTCGACGGCGCCGCCGACGGCTACGCGGTCATTGCCAGCAACCCGCCGTACATCGCCGCCGGCGATCCACACCTGCCCGCGCTGCGCCATGAGCCAACCCGCGCCCTGGTGGCGGGCGCCGACGGCCTCGACGACATCCGCCAGATCGTGCGCGACGCGCCCGCCCACCTCGCCGACGGCGGCTGGCTGCTGCTGGAACACGGCCACGACCAGGCCGCGGCGGTGCGCCAGTTGCTGGCCCAGCGTGGCTTTGCCGAAGTGCAAAGCCGCGACGACCTCGCCGGCATCGCGCGCTGCTCCGGCGGCATCTGGCGCACGGTGAAATAATCCCCCCAGCCCACTTTTCTTCAGGAGTCCCCATGTCCGACGCTCAACAACGCATCGACGACCTCGTCAAGTCCAACGAACTCGTGCTCTTCATGAAGGGCAACGCCAGCTTCCCGATGTGCGGTTTCTCGGGCCGCGCCATCCAGATCCTCAAGGCCGTAGGCGTCGACACCAAGGCGCTCAAGACCGTCAACGTGCTCGAAGACGACGGCATCCGCCAGGGCATCAAGGAATACAGCAACTGGCCCACCATCCCCCAGCTCTACGTGAAGGGCGAATTCGTGGGCGGCTCGGACATCATGATGGAGATGTACGAGTCGGGCGAACTGCAGCAGGTGATCGGCGGCGGCGCGTCGGCCTGAGCCTTTCGCTCTTTGTTTGACGGGCGCCGCGCCGCGCGCCCGGACCCGGTGCCAGTCATGGCACCATGGCGGCCTACAACGTGCCGCCATGACTCTCACCCAAAGCCTGCTCATCATCGCGCTGCTGATCGCGATGAGCGCCTTCTTCTCCCTCGCCGAAATCTGCCTGGCCGCCTCGCGCCGCCTGCGCCTGCGCCAGATGGCCGACGAGGGCGATCCGCGCGCGGAAAAGGTGCTGCGCGTGCAGGAGCAGCCGGGCCACTACTTCACCGTGGTGCAGATCGGCCTGAACGCCGTGGCGATCCTCGGCGGCGTGGTCGGCGAAGGCTCGCTGAGCCCGTATTTCGCCCGCTTCTTCGAGAACTGGCTCAGCGTGGAGGTCGCGGCCAACATCGCCTTCCTGTGCTCCTTCGTGACCGTGATCGCGGTGTTCCTGGTGTTCGCCGACCTGTTCCCCAAGCGCCTGGGCATGAGCGCGCCCGAACGGCTTGCCGTGCGCATCGTCGGGCCGATGCTGCTGCTGATCACCGCCTTCAAGCCGCTGGTGTGGTTCTTCACGCGCGCCACCGACCTGCTGTTCAAGGTGCTGGGCATGCCGATGGCGCGCGACGACAAGATCACCTCGGCCGACATCCTGGCCATGACCGAGGCGGGAGCGCAGGCCGGCGTGCTGGCGGCGCGCGAGCAGCAGGTGATCGCCAACGTGTTCGAGCTGGACACGCGCCTCGTCAGCAGCGTGATGACGGCGCGCGACAACATCACCTGGTTCCTGCATGACGACCCCGAGTCGGTGCTGCGCGCGCGCATCGTGGCCGAGCCCTTCTCGGCCTACCCGGTGTGCGACGGCGACATCGACCACGTGCTGGGCTACGTGGACGCCAAGGACATGTTCCAGCGCGTGCTCAGCGGCCAGCCGCTGGCCTTCGACCAGGGCCTCACGCTGCACAAGGCGCTGGTGATTCCCGACCGCCTCTCGCTCACCGAGGTGCTCGAGCAGTTCCAGCAGGCGCGTGAAGATTTCGCGATCATCGTCAACGAGTACAGCCTGGTGGTCGGCGTGATCACGCTCAACGACGTGATGAGCACGGTGATGGGCGACCTGGTGTCGACCTCGACGCCCGAAGAAGAACAGATCGTGAAGCGCGACGAGAACTCGTGGCTGATCGACGGCATCGCGCCGATCCAGGACGTGCAGCGCGCGCTGCACATCGACGAACTGCCGCACGCCGAGGAGTACGAAACGCTGGCGGGCTTCCTGATGGTGATGCTGCGCCGCGTGCCCAAGCGCACGGACAGCGTGACCTGGGGCGGCTACACCTTCGAGGTGATGGACGTCGACAGCTACCGCATCGACCAGGTGATGGTGACCCGGGGCTCGGCCACCGCGAAGGCCGTGGTCGCCGGTTGAGCGAAGGCCTTCAGGCGGCCGAGCGGTCCCTGTCGACGTATGCCCACAGCCGCTGGTTCGCGAACACCGCGTTCGGGTACGGCGCGCGGCCCCGGCTGCCGTTGTAGCGGCCCAGCGTCATGAACAGGTCGCCCTTCTCACGGTCGAGGTAGTGGCGCAGGATCACGCAGCCGAAGCGCAGGTTGGTCTGCATGTGGAACAGCTTGGCCGGGTCGCTGTCGCCGATCACGCGGGTCCAGAACGGCATTACCTGCATGTAGCCGCGCGCGCCGGCGCTGGAGACCGCGAACTTGCGGAAATTGCTCTCGACCTGGATCAGGCCCAGCACCAGGCTCACATCGAGCCCCGAGCGCTTGGCCTCGTACCAGACGGTCTGCAGGAACTCGATGCGCGTGGCCGGGTCGGCGACCTTCTTGCGCAGGCGCTCGCTCATCTCGCCGAGCCACCGCAGGTACGCGAGGCGGGCCTCGGTGTCGGCAAACTGCGGCACCGGCGGCGCCTTGTTGTGGACAGCCGAACTCAGCGCGGTGCGCACCGAGTCGATCAGCGGCTCTTCGATCTGCGCACCGGCCCAGGCCGGTTGCGGCAACGAGAGTACCGTCAGGGCGCCTGCCGCAGCGCTGCCCAGCAGGCAGCTGCGTCGCGACAAGCCGCCCGCCACGCTCATGCCGCGAGCTTGCCGGCGATGAAGTCGGCGATGCCGGCCGCAGGCACCTTGGTGGCTGCGGTGTCGCGCCGGCCCTGGTACTCGAGCTGGCCTTCCTTGAGGCCACGGTCGGAGATCACCACGCGGTGCGGCACGCCGATCAGTTCCCAGTCGGCGAACATTGCGCCGGGGCGCTCGCCGCGGTCGTCGAGCAGCACGTCGACGCCCTTGGCCAGCAGCTCTTCGTAGAGCGCTTCGGCCGCGACCTTGACCTCGGGGCTGCGGTCCATGCCGATCGGGCAGACCACCACGGTGAACGGTGCCAGCGCGTCGGGCCAGATGATGCCGCGCTCGTCGTGGTTCTGTTCGATGGCGGCGGCCGGCAGGCGCGTGATGCCGATGCCGTAGCAGCCCATTTCGAGGAACTGCGGCTTGCCGCCTTCGTCGAGGTAGGTGGCGTTCATGTCCTTGCTGTACTTGGTGCCGAGCACGAAGACGTGGCCCACCTCGATGCCGCGCTCGATGGCGAGCACGCCCTTGCCGTCGGGCGAGGCGTCGCCGGCCACCACGTTGCGCAGGTCGGCGACCAGGTCGGGCTCGGGCAGGTCGCGGCCCCAGTTGACGCCGGTCATGTGGAAGTCGACCTCGTTGGCGCCGGTGATCCAGTCGGCCAGCACGGCGACTTCGCGGTCGGCCACGAGCTTGACGGGTTTCTTGAGGTTCAGCGGGCCAAGGTAGCCCGGCTTGCAGCCGAAGTGCTCGTCAATCTCGGCGGTGGTGGCAAAGCGAAAGCCCTTGTCCAGGCCGGGCAGCTTGCTGACCTTGATCTCGTTCATGTCGTGGTCGCCGCGCAGCAGCAGCAGCCAGACCTGTGCGCCTTTGATGTTGCCGGCCGCGTCGAGGACGTCGATGGCCAGCACCAGCGACTTGACCGTGGTGGCCAGCGGCACGCCGAGCAACTCGGCCACGTCGGCGCAGGTGGCCTTGCCGGGCGTGGGCGTCTTCTCGAGCGCGTTGGCGGGGGCGGGACGCGGGCCGGCCGGGGCCTGCGCCTCGGCCTTTTCCATGTTGGCCGCGTAGGTGCTGTCGGGGCAGTAGACGATGGCGTCTTCGCCGGTGGCGGCGATCACCTGGAACTCTTCGCTCAGGTCGCCGCCGATGGCACCGCTGTCGGCCGCCACGGCGCGGTAGCGCAAGCCGAAGCGGTCGAAGATGCGGCGATAGGCCTCGGCCATGGTCTGGTAGCTGGCCTTGGCCGCGTCGAGGTCGCGGTCGAAGCTGTAGGCGTCCTTCATGATGAACTCGCGCCCACGCATCAGGCCGAAGCGCGGACGGCGCTCGTCGCGGAACTTGGTCTGGATCTGGTAGAAATTCTTCGGCAGCTGCTTGTAGCTGCGGATTTCCTGGCGGGCGATGTCGGTCACCACCTCTTCGCTGGTCGGCTGGATCACGAAGTCGCGGTCGTGCCGGTCCTTGATGCGCAGCAGCTCGGGGCCCATCTTGTCGAAGCGGCCGGTCTCCTGCCAGAACTCGGCCGGCTGCACCACGGGCATCGTGAGCTCGACGGCGCCGGCGCGGTTCATTTCCTCGCGCACGATGGCCTCGACCTTGCGGATCACGCGCAGGCCCATGGGCATGTACGTGTAGATGCCCGTGCCGAGCTTCTTGATCATGCCGGCCCGCATCATGAGGCGGTGGCTCGCGACCTCGGCGTCAGCGGGCGCTTCCTTCAGGGTGGAGACAAAAAAACGGGAAGCTTTCATCGGGATCGCGCAGGTGGGTTCGAAGTGAGGAGGGAGACAGGCACCCCGGATAGACCCTGAGAGCCCGGAACCGGTCGCTTGCCGAGTGCAACCCGGCATGCATAATCGACTCAGTTCAAAAATTGGGGTTTGATTATGCTCGACCGGGACGGCTTCAGGCCCAACGTCGGCATCATCCTGCTCAACCAGAGAAACCAGGTTTTCTGGGGCAAGCGCATACGCACGCATTCCTGGCAGTTTCCGCAAGGCGGCATCGACCGTGGCGAAAGTCCCGAGCAAGCCATGTTCCGGGAACTGCACGAGGAAGTCGGGCTCCATCCGGAGCATGTGCGCATCGTGGCCCGTACCCGCGACTGGTTGCGCTACGAGGTGCCGGATCGGTTCATCCGCCGTGACGCACGGGGCCACTACAAAGGCCAAAAGCAGATCTGGTATCTGCTGCAACTTGTCGGCCACGACTGGGATCTCAACCTGCGTGCCACCGACCATCCCGAATTCGACGCCTGGCGCTGGCATGACTACTGGGTCCCGCTCGATGTGGTCGTCGAGTTCAAGCGCGGCGTCTACGAGATGGCGCTTACCGAGCTTGCTCGCTACCTGCCTCGGCAGGATTTCCGCAACCGCTTCCTGCGCAGCAACGTGCGCGCTCGAGAATTCGAGCGCCAGACGCTGGACCATGGAGCCCCCGCGGGTCTCGACCTGCCGCCCGGCGGCAGCTTCGATCCGCATCCCGACATTCCTTCTGCGAGCGATGAACCTCCTCCCAAGAACAGCGCGCCTTCTTCTTTCCCGACGCCACGCTGAGCGTGCGCTCGTCATCGCCTGCGTCGGCCTGCTCGCGGCCTGCGCCTCGCGCGGGTACGACACCGACAACCCCGACTGGGCCCAAGCCGGCATGCCGCCCGCGCCCAAGAGCACGGAGCAGGACAAGGAGTGGGAAGAAACCGCGGTGCCGCCGCCGCCTGCCTTCAGCGATGCGCGTCTGCTGCCGATCGCCATGCCGCCTTACATGACGCTGAAGTTCGGCGTCGATCCGAACACCATCACCATCACGAAGGACGGCATCGTGCGTTACGTGGTGGTGGCGCAGAACCGGGCCGGTGGCGCCGTCAATGCGTTCTACGAAGGCGTGCGCTGCTCGACCGCAGAGATGAAGAGCTATGCCCGCTACAACAACGGCGCCTGGCAGGAAACGAAGTCGCCCGAGTGGAAGCGCGTGAAGGACATGAATTCCAGCTACGTGCCGGCGCTGGCGTCGCAGGGCCTGTGCCGCGGCAACGCGCCGCGCAGCTCGGTCAACGAGATGGTGCAGAACATCCGCAACCCGCTGCGCGAACTGCCCTGAAGCAGCGGCGGGGCACGGCGCCCCGCCCTGAAGATCAACCGGGCATCAGCACCATGTTGTCGCGGTGCACCATCTCCGGCTCGGCCGTGTAACCCAGCAGGCGCTCGAATTCGGCTGACGGCTTGCGGCACAGCAGCCGGGCCTCCACGCTCGAATAGTTGGCCAGCCCACGGGCCAGCTCGACGCCATCGACGTCGCGCACCGCGATCACGTCGCCGCGCGAGAATTCACCCGACACACCTGTCATGCCGATCGGCAGCAAGCTCTTGCCTTCGCCGCGCACCTTGGCGGCCGCGCCTGCATCGACGATGACGGCACCACGCAGCTGCAGGTGATCGGCCATCCAGCGCTTGCGCGCCTGGTGTTTGGCAGTCTGCGCCACCAGCAGCGTGCCGATCGATTCGCCGCGCGTGAGCCTCAACAGCGCATCGGCTTCGCGGCCCCAGGCGATGACCGTGGAAGCGCCGGACCCCGCCGCGCGCTTGGCCGCGAGGATCTTGGTGATCATGCCGCCGCGCCCGATGCTCGAGCCGGCACCACCCGCCATGGCTTCGAGCGCCGGGTCGCCAGCAACGGCCTCGTGCACGAATTTCGCCTCGGGGTCCTTGCGCGGGTCGGCCGTGTACAGGCCCTTCTGGTCGGTCAGGATGATGAGGGCATCGGCCTCGATCAGGTTGGCAACCAGCGCGCCGAGCGTGTCGTTGTCGCCGAACTTGATCTCGTCGTTGACCACGGTGTCGTTCTCGTTGACCACCGGCACCACGCCCAGGCGCAGCAAGGTGACGAGGGTCGAGCGCGCGTTCAGGTAGCGCTCGCGGTCTGCGAGATCGGCGTGCGTCAGCAGCACCTGCGCGCTGCCGATCTGGTTCTCGCGCAGCTTGGTCTCGTACATCTGGGCCAGGCCCATCTGCCCGACGGCCGCCGCGGCCTGCAGCTCATGCACTTCGTGCGGCCGGCTCTTCCAGCCGAGGCGCTTCATGCCCTCGGCGATGGCGCCGCTCGACACCATGACCACTTCGCGCCCGTCGCGCACCAGTTGCGCCAGTTGCCGGCACCACTCACCGATGGCGGCTTCGTCGAGGCCGCGCCCCTCGTTGGTCACGAGGCTGGAGCCCACCTTGACGACGATACGGCGGGCATCCCGCAAGGCAGTGGAACCGGAATTCGAGGTCATGAAGGAAGAAGGCGTGTTTCAGGGATGCAGCCTGCGCTGCTTGCTATCCATTTTGCAGCACCGAAGGTGCCGCGACGCCCTCAGTTTCCTTCGGGCGGCAGTGGAACGAAGCGCGGATCGACCACGACGGTTTCGTGCTCGGCCACTTGCTGCGCCTTGACCTGCTGGTACACCGCCTTGATCAGGTGCTCGCAACCTTCGCGCGTGAGCGCCGAGATCTCGAAGACCGGGCCCTTGAAACGCAGGCGCTTAACGAAGTCCTTGACGCGCGCGGCGCGCTCGTCCTCCGGCACCATGTCCAGCTTGTTCAATACCAGCCAACGCGGTTTTTCGTGCAACGCAGCGTCGTACTTCTTGAGCTCGGCCACGAGGGCCTTGGCCTGCGCGACCGGATCGACGGTGTCGTCGAACGGCGCCATGTCGACCACGTGCAGCAGCAGGCGGGTGCGCTGCAGATGGCGCAGGAAGAGATGGCCGAGGCCGGCACCTTCCGACGCGCCCTCGATCAGGCCGGGCAGGTCGGCCACCACGAAGCTTTGCTCGGGGCCGACGCGCACGACACCGAGGTTCGGGTGCAGCGTGGTGAAGGGGTAGTCGGCAATGCGTGGGCGGGCATTCGAAATGGCACTGATCAGCGTCGACTTGCCCGCATTCGGCATGCCCAGGAGGCCAACGTCGGCCAGCACCTTGAGCTCGAGCTTGAGGCTCTTCTTCTCGCCAGGCCAGCCGGGCGTCTTCTGCCGAGGGGCGCGGTTGATCGCGCTCTTGAAGCGCATGTTGCCGAAGCCGCCGTCGCCGCCCTTGGCGATGGTGATGACCTCGCCGTCCTTGAGCAGCTCGTAGAGCACCTCACCCGTTTCGGCGTCGGTGATGATCGTGCCAACGGGCATCTTGAGGACGATGTCGTCGCCCGCGGCGCCGAACATGTCGGAGCCCATGCCGTGCTCGCCGCGCTTGGCCTCGTGCCGGCGCGAGTAGCGGAAATCGACCAGGGTGTTGAGGTTCGAGTCAGCCACCGCGAACACGTGGCCGCCACGGCCGCCGTCCCCGCCGTTGGGCCCCCCGAACTCTTTGTACTTCTCATGTCGGAACGACACGCAGCCGTTGCCGCCATCGCCCGCGGCGATGTCGATGAAGGCTTCGTCGACGAACTTCATGGGATGTCCAGTTTACAAATGAAGAAGCCCCGGCAATGCGGGGCCTCGGAAAGATCGAAGTGACTGCGGGGCTTAGGCCGCGGGCGTCACGTTGACCATGTGTTTGTTCAGCGCACCCTTGTGACCGAACGACACGTGGCCGTCGACCAGGGCGAAGAGCGTGTGGTCCTTGCCCACGCCGACGTTCACGCCGGGGTGGAACTGGGTGCCACGCTGGCGCACGATGATCGAGCCTGCGCTGATCAGTTCGCCGCCGAAGGCCTTCACACCGAGCATCTTGGGCTTGGAATCGCGCCCGTTTCGCGTTGAGCCGCCGCCTTTTTTCTGTGCCATGGAATGTGCTCCTTAGCCGGCGATCGCGCCGATTTGCAGTTCGGTGAACTGCTGGCGATGGCCTTGACGTTTTTGATAGTGCTTGCGACGGCGCATCTTGAAGATGCCGACCTTGTCGTGCTTGCCGTGCGACAGCACCGTGACTGTCACCGTTGCGCCGGACACCAGGGGCGTGCCAACCTTGATTTCAGCGCCGTTTCCGACAGCCAGAACCTGGTCGATCACGATTTCCTGGCCTACGTCCGCAGCAATCTGTTCTACTTTAATTTTTTCGCCGGAAGCAACGCGATATTGCTTGCCGCCGGTTTTTATGACCGCGTACATGTAAACCTCTTAGAAATGAGTCCCCGCAGCGAATTCCGCAGAGCCCAAGATTATAGCGCGGTTCGCGATCGCTCACCACCCAGCCTCCGAGGCGCGCCCGGGATTCGTGCATGGCTTCCCTATAATTCCGGCGTTCCGGCCTCTACGGCCGCCCTCATCTTCGCAGCGCCCCGCGCCTTCGCTTTGCCAGTTCCCGCCGCCGACACCTCCCCCACCGCCACCGTGCTGGACCTGATTGCCGGCGACATGGTCGAAGTCGACCGTGTGATCGCCCTGCGCCTGAACACCGGCGTGCCGCTGGTCAGCCAGGTTTCGCAATACATCATCTCGGCCGGCGGCAAGCGACTGCGGCCGGCGCTGTTGCTGCTCATGGCAGGCGCGCTCGGCTACACGGGCGAACAGCGCTTCAACCTGGCGGCCGTGGTGGAGTTCATCCACACGGCCACTTTGCTGCACGACGACGTGGTCGACGAATCGACCCTGCGCCGCGGCCGCGCCACCGCCAACGAATCCTTCGGCAACCCCGCCAGCGTGCTCGTGGGCGATTTCCTGTATTCGCGCGCCTTCCAGATGATGTTGGATGCAAACAACATGCGCATCATGCAGATCCTGGCCGAAGCGACCAACGTGATCGCGGAAGGCGAAGTGCTGCAGCTGATGAACATGCACGACGCCTCGCTGGACGAAGCGGCATACCTGCGCGTGATCCGCTCCAAGACCGCCAAGCTCTTCGAGGCAAGCACCCGGCTGGCAGCGGTGCTGGCCGGCACCACACCCGAAGTCGAAGAAGCCTGCGCCACCTACGGACAGGCGCTAGGCACCGCCTTCCAGGTGATCGACGACGTGCTCGATTACGCAGGCGACGCTCAGGAAACCGGGAAGAACGTCGGTGACGACCTGCGCGAAGGCAAGACCACCCTGCCGCTGATCTTCGCCATGCAGCGCGGCACGCCCGAGCAGAGCGCCTTGGTGCGCGCCGCCATCGAGGCCGGCGACACCACACAGCTGGGGAAAATCGTCGAGATCGTTCGCGAAACCGGCGCCCTGGAAGCCTCGCGCGCAGCCGCCGCCGCAGAGGCTGAACGCGCAATTCATGCATTGCGCGACCTTCCGTCGAATTTGCACGCTTCAGGTTTGCTACAATTAGCGGCTCAGTTGCTTGAGCGACGTGCCTGAACACCTCACCAGAGTTGGCCTCTAGGACGATTTCATTTTTGCAACCAATCGGGGTGTAGCTTAGCCTGGTAGAGCGCTACGTTCGGGACGTAGAGGCCGGAGGTTCGAATCCTCTCACCCCGACCAGTTTTTCTCGACTGGTCCATTCAATGTCAGCTCCTGTTGCTGTGTAACGATTTACAGCACAGGCGTGTTCAGCGATGATCGTGAAGCACTTTTTCACATCTTTTGCATTCGCTGAATGGCCGCTGCCGAAATTCCCGTTAAAGAAACTACGCAGATCGCCCTTCCCGGCTTGGCGCGCGCCCTGGTGTCCGCCGGCAAGCTTGCGGCGAAATCCGCCGAAGAGATCTACCAGAAGTCGCTGAGCGGGCGCACCAGTTTCATCGCCGAACTGACCGGTACGGGCGCCGTCTCGGCTGCAGACCTCGCCCATACCCTGTCAAGCGCCTTCGGCGCCCCGTTGCTCGACCTCGATGCCATCGATCACCAGCGCCTGCCCAAGGACCTGCTCGACCCAAAGCTCTGCCATGCATATCGCATCGTCGTTCTCAGCAAGCGCAACAACCGCCTGATCGTCGCCACGGCCGACCCCTCGGACCAGCAGGCTGCAGAGAAGATCAAGTTCGCGTCGCAAATGGGCGTGGACTGGGTCATCGCGGAGTACGACAAGCTCTCGCGCATGATCGAGGCTGCCGCGGCGAGTGCGGCTGAAACGATCAACAGCATCGTCGGCACCGAATTCGAGTTCGACGATGTCACGGCTGACACCTCGGGCGACGCCAACGAGCAGGCCATCGCCGAAGTCGAAGACGCCCCCGTGGTGCGCTTCCTGCACAAGATGCTGCTCGACGCGGTGAGCATGCGGGCCTCGGACATTCACTTCGAGCCCTACGAACACCATTACCGGGTGCGTTTCCGGGTCGACGGCGAACTGCGCGAAATCGCCAGCCCGCCCACGGTCATCAAGGACAAGCTGGCCTCGCGCATCAAGGTCATTTCCCGGCTCGACATCTCGGAAAAGCGCGTGCCTCAGGACGGCCGCATGAAGCTCAAGATCGGCCCCGACCGCGTGATCGACTTCCGCGTGAGCACGCTGCCCACGCTGTTCGGCGAAAAAATCGTCGTGCGTATCCTGGACCCGAGCAGCGCCCGCATGGGCATCGACGCCCTGGGCTACGACGCCGACGAGAAAGAACGCCTCCTGCACGCCATTGGCCGCCCCTACGGCATGGTGCTGGTGACCGGCCCCACGGGCTCGGGCAAGACCGTGTCGCTGTACACCTGCCTGAACCTGCTCAACCAGCCGGGCGTCAACATCGCGACGGCGGAAGACCCGTCGGAAATCAACCTGCCCGGCGTCAACCAGGTCAATGTCAACGAGAAAGCGGGCCTCACGTTCGCGGCCGCGCTGCGCGCGTTCCTGCGGCAGGATCCCGACATCATCATGGTCGGCGAAATCCGCGACCTCGAAACTGCCGACATCTCGATCAAGGCGGCACAGACCGGTCACCTGGTGCTGTCGACGCTGCACACCAACGACGCGCCGACCACGCTGACACGCATGCGCAACATGGGCATCGCGCCGTTCAACATCGCGTCGAGCGTGATCCTGATCACCGCGCAACGCCTTGCGCGTCGGCTGTGCATGCTGTGCCGAGCGCCGATCGACATTCCACGCGACGCCTTGCTCGAGGCCGGCTTCAAAGAGGAAGACATCAACGGCACCTGGAAACCCTATCGCCCGGTCGGCTGCGCCGCCTGCAGCGGCGGCTACAAGGGCCGGGTCGGCATCTATCAGGTGATGCCGATTTCCGAAGCCATCCAGGAAATCATCCTGCGCGATGGCAGTGCGCTGGACATCGCGAACCAATCCGAAGCCGAAGGCGTGCGCTCGCTGCGCCAGTCGGGCCTTCGCAAAGTCATGCAGGGTCTCACTTCGCTCGAAGAAGTCGTGGCCTGCACCAACCTATAACGAACACACTGAACCGGAGATCGAATGGCAACAGTGGCATCCTCCCGCTCCCAGGTCACGCACAAGGAATTCGTCTTCGAATGGGAAGGCAAGGACCGCAACGGCAAGCTGGTGCGCGGCGAACTCCGGGCCGCCGGGGAGAACCAGGTGCAGGCGGCGCTGCGCCGGCAGGGCGTGCTGGCGTCCAAGATCAAGAAGCGCCGCATGCGCTCGGGCAAGTCGATCAAGCCCAAGGACATCGCGATCTTCACGCGCCAGCTCGCGACCATGATGAAGGCAGGCGTACCGCTGCTTCAGTCCTTCGACATCGTCGGCCGCGGCAATGCCAACCCCAGCGTGGCCAAGCTGCTGAACGACATCCGCAGCGACGTCGAAACCGGCACCTCGTTGTCGGCGGCCTTTCGCAAGTTTCCGAAGTACTTCGACAACCTGTATTGCAACCTCGTGGAAGCCGGTGAGGCGGCCGGTATTCTGGAAGACCTGCTCGACCGCCTGGCCACCTACATGGAGAAGACCGAGGCGATCAAGTCGAAGATCAAGTCGGCGCTGATGTACCCGACTTCGGTGGTCGTCGTGGCCTTCATCGTGGTGGCGATCATCATGATCTTCGTGATCCCCGCGTTCAAGCAGGTGTTCAGCTCGTTCGGCGCCGACCTGCCTGCGCCGACGCTGATCGTGATGGCGATCAGTGAATTCTTCGTGTCTTACTGGTGGCTGATCTTCGGCGTGCTCGGTGGCGGCATCTACTTCTTCCTCCAGGCCTGGAAGCGCAACGAGCGCGTCCAGAAGGTCATGGACCGCCTGCTGCTGCGCCTTCCCATCTTCGGCACGCTGATCGAAAAATCCTGCGTGGCCCGCTGGACCCGCACGCTCGCCACCATGTTTGCTGCCGGCGTGCCACTGGTCGAAGCGCTCGACTCCGTGGGCGGTGCATCGGGAAATTCGGTCTACGGCGATGCCACTGCCAAGATCCAGCAGGAAGTCTCGACCGGCACCAGCCTGACGACGGCCATGACCAACGTCAATCTGTTCCCCTCGATGGTGATCCAGATGACCGCCATCGGCGAGGAATCGGGCTCCATCGATCACATGCTGGGCAAGGCCGCGGACTTCTACGAATCCGAAGTCGACGACATGGTCGCCGGACTCTCCAGCCTGATGGAGCCGATCATCATCGTGTTCCTCGGCGTCATCATCGGTGGCATCGTGGTGTCGATGTACCTGCCCATCTTCAAGCTCGGCCAGGTCGTCTGATGCTGGTGTCGCAGGGGTTCGACACCGCATTGGCCGGTGTGTTGGGGCTGTTGGTCGGCAGCTTCCTCAACGTGGTGATCTACCGCACGCCGGTCATGATGTACCGGGGCTGGCTGAGCGATGCGGTCGCCAATCTCATGTCGTCGAAGGACATGCCTTCGCTGTGGTCGCTGGTCTTCGGCCCGAAGTCGGTGCCGCCCGCAGGCCTCGAAGCGGCCGCCGACAAGGCGGCCGAAGCCCTCGGGAAGCTGCCGCCGTTCGATCTTTCGCGCCCTGCTTCGCGCTGCGGCGCCTGTGGCCACCAGATCCGCTGGTACCAGAACATCCCCGTGCTGAGCTACCTGCTGCTGCGTGGCCGATGCGCCAGCTGCAGGACCTCGATCAGCCCGCGCTATCCCCTCGTCGAGTTGATCACCGGCGGGCTGTTCGCCCTGTGCGCGCATCGCTTCGGCATCACCCCGGCAGGCGCGCTCTGGGCGGCCTTCGGCGCGGTGCTGATCTGCCAGTTCCTCATCGACTTCGACACGCAGTTTCTGCCCGATTCGCTGAACTACCCGCTGCTCTGGCTGGGCCTCGTCGGCGCGGCCATGGGCTGGACGGGCATCGCCCTGAACGCTGCCGTCTGGGGCGCTGTGTTCGGCTATCTCAGCCTGTGGCTTGTGTACCATGGCTACCGCCTGGCCACAGGCAAGGAAGGCATGGGACATGGGGACTTCAAACTGCTCGCGGCATTGGGCGCCTGGCTCGGCGCCGACTACCTCATCGCGATCATCCTCGTGTCTTCGGTGGTGGGCGCCGTGATCGGCCTCGCGCTGCGCTTTGCCGGCAAGCTGGCCCACAAGGACATCCCCATCGCCTTCGGCCCTTTTCTGGCCGGTGCCGGCCTGATCTGCCTCGTGGCCGGTCCTGCCGTCGTGAAGCAGTGGATTCCCTTCGCCTTCCCTTTCGGGGCCTTGGCCCTCTGACAACGACAACAGCATGGCGGTGAAGCGCATCGGCCTGACCGGCGGCATCGGCAGCGGCAAGAGCACGGTCGCGTCGCTGCTGATGGCCGAAGGGGCGGTGCTGGTCGACACCGACGCCATTGCACGCAGCATCGCGCAGGCCGGCGGTGTTGCGATGCCGGCCCTCGAAGCCGCGTTCGGTCCCACGGTCATTGCGACCGATGGCAGCCTCGACCGGGCCGCCATGCGCCAGCTGGTGTTCGCCGATGCGGGCGCCAAGGCTCGCCTCGAAGCCATCCTGCATCCGCTGATCGGCGCCGAGACCCAACGCCAGGCCGCCGCGGCCGGCGAGGATGCCATCGTCGTGTTCGACGTGCCCCTGCTGGTCGAATCCGGTCGCTGGCGCGCCCTCGTCGACCGCGTGCTGGTGGTCGATGCCCGCGAAGAAACTCAGCTGCAGCGTGTGGTCGCGCGCTCGGGCTGGACACCTGAAGCCGTGCGTGCCGTGATCGCCCAGCAGGCCTCGCGCAAGGCACGCCGGGCCGCCGCCGACGCCGTGATTTACAACGAGTCGTTGACGCTCGCGGAACTAGGCACCGAGGTGCGGGGTCTCTGGAAGCTGTGGGCCACGGCCACCACGCGATAATCCGAGGCCAGCCGCCCCGGCGGCTCTATAACGATTACGACAAAAAGGCGCTCGCCATTGCAGTGCCCTCCCCGAGATGCTTTTCAACTCGTATCCCTTCATTTTTGTCTATTTCCCGCTGGTCCTGATCGGGTTCTTCCTGATCGGCAAGCGCAACACCCGCGCCGCCGCCGGCTTTCTCGGACTGGCCTCGCTGTTCTTCTATGGCTGGTGGAGCGTGCAGGCCCTGCCGCTGCTGCTGGGTTCCATCTGCGTCAACTACTGGTTCGGCCTGCAGCTGACACCCGCGCCGGGCCGCAACGACCGCAAGCGCAAGACGCTGCTGATCACCGCGCTGGTGATCAACCTGGGCGTGCTCGCCGTCTTCAAGTACACCAACTTCTTCCTCGAAAACGTCGATGCCGGGTTGGTCGCGGCGGGCTTCACGCCGATCGAGCTGGTGCACATCGTGCTGCCGATCGGCATCTCGTTCTATACCTTCACGCAGATCGCCTTCCTGGTCGACTGCTGGCAGGGCAAGGTGCACGAACGCAGCTTCATCCACTACATGCTGTTCGTCACCTACTTCCCGCACCTGATCGCGGGCCCGGTGCTGCACCACGCGCAGATGATGCCGCAGTTCGCGAACCCCGCGACCTACCGCGTGGACACGAACAAGGTCGCCATCGGCATCGCGATCTTCGTCTTCGGCCTGGCCAAGAAACTGCTGATCGCCGACCCGATGGGGCAGTATGCCGACCTGATGTTCAACGGCGTTCACAAGGGCATCGAGCCCACGCTGTACACGGCATGGTTCGGTGCGCTGGCCTACACGCTGCAGATCTACTTCGACTTCTCGGGCTACTCTGACATGGCCGTGGGTCTCTCGATGTGCCTGGGCGTGCAGCTGCCGCTCAACTTCCGCTCACCCTACAAGTCGACCAACATCATCGAGTTCTGGCGCCGCTGGCACATCTCGCTGTCGACCTTCCTGCGCGACTACCTCTACGTGCCGCTGGGCGGCAACCGCAAGGGCCCGGCGCGGCGCTATCTGAACCTGTTCCTCACGATGCTGCTGGGCGGCCTGTGGCACGGCGCGGCCTGGACCTATGTGGTCTGGGGTGCGATGCACGGCGTGTTCCTGATGATCAACCACCTCTGGAACGCCAAGATCCGCCGCAACGCGACCCCAGGCCGTATCGCGCGCGTGCTGGGCTGGCTGCTGACCTTCCTGTGCGTGGTGGTGGCCTGGATCGTCTTCCGTGCCGACGGCATGAACACGGCCATGTCCATCTACAAGGGCATGCTGGGCATGCACGGCGCGCCGGCGTCGGCGTTCAGCGAGTTCGGCAAGGTGCCGTTCCGCAAGCCCGAGTTCTTCCAGCTCATGCTGGTGGCGATCGTCATCTGCCTGACGCTGCCGCCGACCATCACGCTGGAGCGCTGGATCCCCCATCCGAAGTCGATGGCCGGCCGTCCGGTGATGGCGCGCCTGTCGACCGTGGTGCTCGCCATCGGCACCTTCGCACTGTTCGCGTGGTGTGTTTCGAAGCTGGGCGGCTACAGCCCCTTCCTCTATTTCCAATTCTGATTCGACATGACGACGACGCCCGCGAAAGTCTGGCTGCGCTTCTTCCTCATCGGCTACTTCGTCCTGATGGCCCTGTGGATCATTTCGCTCACCAGCCCGGTCCCCTACGGCGACCTCACGCGCATCGGACGCCTGTCCGAACGCGAGTTCGGCTGGCGCGACCCGCCGCCCAAGGTCGACCCGGTCTACCTTGCCAGCACGCCGATCGAACAGGCGGACGTGATGGTCGTCGGCGACAGCTTCTCCATGACGCACCGCTGGCAGTCCGTGCTCGCCAAGGCCGGCTACCGGGTCTCGACCTCGTACTGGGGCCAGTACGGCGAGTCGCTGTGCGGCGACTTCAGCCAGTGGGTCCACGACTCCGGCTTCAAGGGCAAGCTGGTCATTCTCGAAAGCGTGGAGCGCCTGCTGGACATGCGCATGCGCTACAGCGAGCGCTGCAAGGACGGCAAGACCATCTTCCCCTACAGCGCCAAGGCCGAGCCCCTCATCGAGCCCGACGAGACCGTGCCGACCTTCTCGCCCAACTGGGAAGTGCAGTACATGACCGGTGTCGTGACCTACTACCACACGTGGAAGGCCAAGAGCTCGCCGGTAGACACCTATTTCGATCGTGACACCTGGGTAAGGAAAGTCCCCGACGGTTGCAAATTCTTCTCGCATCGCCAGTGCGACCGGATGCCCTTCTTCCAAGAAGACGAGGACAATGGCCCGTTGACCCTCGACACGCTGGCGCGAATGAAGAACTTCACCGGTGCGCACAGCACCATCCCGATCATGTGGATGGTGGTGCCCAACAAGACCACGGTCTACATCAAGCCCGACTTCTCGAAGGACTTCGAGAACGGCATGCGCGACGCGAAGCTCGGCCCCGACCTTTACGCCTTCACCCGCGAAAAGCACACGCAGATCCGCGACTTCTACTTCTCGAACGACACGCACATGTCCATGCACGGACAGCTCGCACTCGGCGAGCGCATGCTGGCCGCCGTGCGCGAAGTGATGCCCACACCCCCTTCCAAATCGCCCTGAAGTTATGATTCCGCGACAGGAAACCGACAAATACGCGTGATCCTCTACGAGTACCCCTTCAACGAGCGCATCCGCACGTACCTGAGGCTGGAGCATCTGTTCCGCCGCCTCGGGGAACTGGTGCCCTCCGAATCGCCGCTTTCGCACCACTACGCCCTGGTCACCATTTTCGAGATCATGGATGTGGCGGCGCGCGCCGACCTCAAGGCCGACGTGCTGCGCGACCTCGACAAGCACAAGAACGTCTTCAACAGCTACCGGGGCAATCCGGCCATCGCCGAGACGGTGCTGAACCAGGTGGTCGACCAGCTCGAACGCAACTTCAGCGCGCTCAACGGCGTGGCCGGCAAGGCGGGACAGGCACTCACCGAGAACGAGTGGCTCATGAGCATCCGCAGCCGCGCCGGCATTCCGGGTGGCACCTGCGAGTTCGACCTGCCCGCCTACTACGCGTGGCAGCACCGCGCGCCGGCCAGCCGCCGCGCCGACCTGGAGCGCTGGTCGAACACGCTGTCGCCGCTGGCCTCGTCGATCTACCTGCTGCTCAAGCTGCTGCGCGACGCCGACGTGCCCTACAAGGTGATCGCCACCCACGGGCAGTTCCAGCAGAACCTGCCGCAGGGACGCAGCTTCCAGCTGCTGCGCCTGCGCATCGATCCCAAGCTGGGCCTGGTCCCGGAAATCAGTGGCAACCGCCTGATGGTCTCCGTGCGGCTCATGCGACATGAAGCCGACGACCGCCTGCACGCGAGCACGCAAGACACCCCCTTCGAACTGACGCTTTGCGCATGAGGTCCGGTGTGAGCAAGAAGAAAGAAGACGAGCGCGTCGTCCGCTGCCCGAGCTGCGGCGGCGACAGCATCTACGCCGAGCGCAACCCGTTCCGGCCGTTCTGCAGCGCACGCTGCAAGGGCATCGACTTCGGCGCCTGGGCCAGCGAAGAATTCAGGATGCCAGCAGAAGCACCGCCCGACGAAGAGCCTTTCGGCGATCCGAAACTGACCCAGTAGCTCCGGTTCCCGGCACCGCAGCGCGAGGCTGCAGGTCGCGGTCAGTTGGCCGTCGCGGGTTGCCCGCCCTCTTCCAGGAACACCTTGTCCAGGTAGGTCGCGAACTGCCGCGTGAACGCGGGCCGCAGGTGGCCGTGGTCCTTGTAGGCCGGCGCACCGTCGGGCATCGTGCGCGGGCACTGGCCGTCCTTGCACAGGGCGCCCAGCACGTCGATCGCCTCCGCGCCGCTGGCGGCGGCGATCTGCAACAACCGCTGGTTGAGCTTCACCTGGTCGGCGAGCACCGGCGCGGTCGGTGAGTTGCCCACCACCGACAGCGTGCGCAGGCGGCTGCCCTCGATCATGCGGCGGGGTTCAAAGTCGTCGCCCAGCGCGTTGTCCAGCAGCAGATAGACCTTTTTCTTCTGCTTGACCAGCTCGGTCACCCACGCCTGAAGCGCCTGCAGCGAGGGCTCGATGCCTGCGCGGTCGCCGCGGGTCAGGGACAACGAAGCGCCGTTCTCGCGATAGACGTAGTCCAGCGGGAACTCGCCCGTGAAGTAGCAGTTCCAGCAGCTGCCGATCAGCACCGTGTCGATCTGCGGATCGCGCGCCATTGCCATCCACTGGTCGCGGGCCGGGCCGCAGCCGGGGTTCTGCTCGGCAAAGACGTTCGGAATGGCCGGGCACGCGCCATAAGTGAAGAAGTACGTGGTCGCCATGCGCTCGGGTGCGATGCGCGCCATCTCTGCGGCGCGCGGGCCGTATTCGATGACGTGGCTGTCGCCGATCAGCAGCACCTTTCGGGCGCCGTTGCCGACGCGGTTCACCGCGTAGGGACCGAAGTTTTCCGAGGAGAAGCCACTGTAGTAGTCGCCGTCCACCGTCGCGTCGGTCACCTTCTGCAGCAGCTCGCTGTTGTGGCGCGCCGGCAAACCATTCATCACGGCCACGCCGGCCACGGCCACGAACGCGCCCGTTCCCACCAGCGTGCGCAGCATGCCCACGCCGACGCGGGCGCGCGTGAAGCGCTCGATGAAGCGGTAGGTCAGCCAGGCCAGCAGCACGCTCGACACCACCATCGTCACGCGCGTGCCCACCGATGGCTCGATGCCGACGCCCTTGACGATGCGCGCATACACCAGCAGCGGCCAGTGCCACAGGTACAGCGGATAGCTGATCAGGCCGATCCACACCATCGCGCGGTTCGACAGGAAGTACTTGTTCAGCACACCCGTCGGGCCGGCCGCGATGCAGCTCACGGCGCCCAGCGTCGGCAGCAGCGCCCACCAGCCGGGGAAGGCCTTGTCGCTGCGGATCATCACGAGGCCCAGCACGATCAGGCCCACGCCCAGCACCGACTGCACATGGCTGCGCCAGACGTTCGGCACCGCAGGCTTCAGCCGCATGCAGGCGAGGATGCCGCCCACCATCAGCTCCCAGAAACGCGAAGCCGGCGAATAGAACGCCGCCGTGCGGAACGGATGGATCGTCGTCACGTTGATGAGGAACGACACCACCGCGAGCACCCACAGCACCCGCACGATCGGCCAGCGCCGGCGCCAGGCCAGCCCGAGCAGCAGCGGCCAGAAAATGTAGAACTGCTCCTCGATGCCCAGCGACCACAGGTGCAGCAGCGGCTTGGTCTCGGCGGCCGTGTCGAAGTAACCGGCCTCGCTCCAGAAGACGAAGTTGGCCACGAAGCCCACACCGCCCAGCGCCTGCTTGCCCAGCTCGACGAACTCCTTGTTCAGCAGCACGTACCAGCCGAAGGCGAGCACGCCCGCCAGCACCAGCATCAGCGCGGGAAAGATCCGGCGGATGCGACGCGCATAGAAATCGCGGTAGCTGAAGTCGCCGGCCGCGTGGCTCTGCATGATGATCGTCGTGATCAGGAAGCCCGAGATCACGAAGAAGATGTCGACGCCGATGAACCCGCCGGGCAGCAGTTTCGGAAACGCGTGGAAGATGACCACCGAGGCCACGGCCACGGCGCGCAGGCCGTCGATGTCGGCGCGGTACTTGGGATGCATATCTCTCAGTTCTCGACCACGGTCGTGCCGTGCGTCGTCAGGCGACGGTCGACACCGCCTCGGCAGCCGACGCGGGCAGCCCGCGTTCCTCGACCAGCCACGCCAGCACCGGCAGCGCGCCCGGCAACACCGGCGCCACGTCGAGCGGCAATTGCTGCCAGGCCATGGCCTGGCTTTCACGCATTTCGAATTCGCCGGTCCAG
Organism: Variovorax sp. Root473; assembly: GCF_001426505.1. GTDB lineage: Bacteria > Pseudomonadota > Gammaproteobacteria > Burkholderiales > Burkholderiaceae_C > Variovorax. Next base: position 71,920 of record NZ_LMEV01000017.1, on the reverse strand, counting down.
TCGGTCACCTTGCACCAGTGCAGGCGCACCAGCGCGTGCGGATAGTCGTGCTCCGTGACCTTCCAGACCTCGGCGCCACCGATGGTGATGCCCAGTTCTTCCTGCAGCTCGCGACGCAGGGCTTCCTCGACCGTTTCGCCGGCCTCGATCTTGCCGCCCGGAAACTCCCAGTAGCCCGCGTAGGCCTTGCCTTCGGGCCGGGTGGTGAGCAGCAGCGCATCGTCAGCCAGACGGATCAGCACGCCGACGGCCACTTCGGTGTGCTTGCGCGCCGATTGCGCAGCCTCGCTCACGCGCCGGCCCGCCCTGCGTAGTCGCGCGCGAACTGGTAGGCCACGCGGCCGCTGCGCGAGCCGCGCTCCAGCGCCCACACGAGCGCCTCGGGCCGTGCCGCCGCGATGGCGGCCTCATCGACACCGAACGACGAGAGCCACTGGCCCACGATCGTCAGGTATTCGCTCTGGGTGAAAGGGTAGAAGCTCACCCAGAGGCCAAAGCGCTCCGACAGCGAGATCTTCTCTTCGATCACCTCGCCCGGATGGACTTCGCCGTCCTCGGTGTGGGTGTACGAGAGGTTGTCCTTCATGTACTCGGGCAGCAGGTGGCGCCGGTTGCTGGTCGCGTAGATCAGCACGTTGGGCGTCGATGCGGCAATCGATCCGTCGAGGATCGACTTGAGCGCCTTGTAGCCCGGCTCACCCTCGTCGAAGCTCAGGTCGTCGCTGAAGACGATGAACTTCTCGGGGCGCTGCGACACCACCTCGACGATGTCGGGCAGGTCGGTCAGCTCGGCCTTGTCGACCTCGATCAGGCGCAGGCCCTGTGGCGCATAGGCCTGCAGGCAGGCGCGGATCAGCGACGACTTGCCCGTGCCGCGCGCGCCGGTCAGCAGCACGTTGTTGGCCGGCTTGCCTTCGACGAACTGGCGTGTGTTGCGCTCGATCTTTTCCTTCTGGACGTCGATTTCCTTCAACGAATCGAGCGCCATTGTGGCCACGTGCTTCACGGGCTCCAGCACGCCATGGCCCGAGCTGCGGCGGCGGTAGCGCCAGGCGATGGAAGCGCTCCAATCGGTCGGCGCGGCCAGCGGCTGAGGCAGGATCGATTCGATGCGGCCGATGAGCTGCTCGGCGCGTTCGATGAGCTTCTGGAACTGCTCGTTCATGACCGGTAGTCGGCGTTGATGGTCACGTACTCGTGGCTGAAGTCGCAGGTCCACACGGTTTCGGTGGCGGTGCCGCGGCCCAGGCCGATGCGCACGGTGATTTCGCTCTGCTTCATCACGCGCTGGCCGTCTACCTCGCGGTACGACGGATTGCGCCCGCCCTTCACCGCCACATGCACGTCGTCCAGGAACAGGTCGATGCCGGTCTGGTCGAGGTCGGCAATGCCGGCGTAGCCGACAGCCGCCAGGATGCGGCCCAGGTTCGGGTCGCTGGCAAAGAACGCGGTCTTGACCAGGGGCGAATGCGCCACGGCATAGGCCACCTGGCGGCACTCGGCCGTGTCCTTGCCGCCATCGACCTGGATGGTGATGAACTTGGTCGCGCCTTCGCCGTCGCGCACGATGGCCTGCGCCAGCAGGCGGGCCACGTCGCGCATCGCCGCCACGAGCGCCTGGCCGTCGGCCGAGTCGAGCGAGGTGATGGTCGCGTGCGCGGCCTTCTGCGTGGCGATGACCACGAACGAGTCGTTGGTCGAGGTGTCGCCGTCGATGGTCACGCGATTGAACGAAGCATCGGCCAGCTGTTTGGCCAGCGGCTGGATCAGCGACGGGTCGATCTTCGCGTCGGTCGCCATGAAGCCCAGCATGGTCGCCATGTTCGGGCGGATCATGCCGGCACCCTTGCTGATGCCGGTGATGGTCACCGTGGCGCCTCCGATCTTCACCTGCCGGCTGAACGCCTTGGGGATCGTGTCGGTGGTCATGATGCCTTCGGCGGCACGACCCCAGTTGCTTTCCGACGCATCGGCCAGCGCGGCCGGCAGGCCGGCTTCGATGCGGTCCACGGGCAGCGGCTCCATGATCACGCCGGTCGAGAACGGCAGGATCTGCTCGGGAGCCAGCTCCAGGTGGCGTGCCAGCGCAATGCAGGTGGAGCGCGTGCGCATCAGGCCGTCTTCGCCGGTGCCGGCGTTGGCATTGCCGGTATTGATGACCATCGCGCGGATGCCGTAGTTGACCGCCAGGTGGTCGCGGCAGACCTGCACCGGCGCGGCGCAGAAACGGTTCTGCGTGAACACGCCGCCGACCGCCGAACCTTCGTCGATCAGCACGACGGTCAGGTCCTTGCGGTTGGCCTTGCGCACGCCGGCTTCGGCCACGCCGATGCGGACGCCGGGCACCGCGAACAAGGCGGCGGGATCGGGAGCGGACAGGTTCACGGGCATGGGATTTCTCTCAATGAAAAGTGCGGGGCTTCAGCTGAGCTTGCCGTGGCACTGCTTGTACTTCTTGCCGCTGCCGCAGGGGCAGGGGTCGTTGCGGCCGACGCGCGCAAAGGCGGCGGCTTCGGCACTCAAGGCACCGGTGCCGACGGCCGCGAGGCGACGCTGGTTTTCGTCGTCGACGCGCACCTCGACCTCCCCGCTCTCGGTGGGCGCGGTGTAGGTGATGTTCGAGACGTTCTCGCCGCGGCTTTCCATTTCCTCGGCCGCCTGCTCGAGCTGTTCGCCCGACTGCACGCGCACCGTCATGAGCTGGCGCGTGACTTCGTTCTTCACCGAGTCGAGCAGCTGGCCGAAAAGCTCGAAGGCCTCGCGCTTGTATTCCTGCTTGGGTTGCTTTTGCGCATAGCCGCGCAGGTGGATGCCCTGGCGCAGGTAGTCAAGCGAAGCCAGGTGTTCGCGCCAGTGGGTGTCGATGCTCTGCAGCAGCACCATGCGCTCGAACTGGGTGAAGTTCTCCTGGCCGATCAGCGCGACCTTGGCCTCGAAGCTCTCGTTGGCGTAGGCCACGATCTTCTCGACCACTTCCTCGTCGGAGATGGCTTCCGAGGCCTCGACCATCTTCTTGAGCGGCATGTCGATGCCCCACTCGTTGAAGAGGCTCTTCTCGAGGCCGTCGAGGTCCCACTGCTCTTCGACCGATTCGCGCGGCACGTACTGGCGCGCGAGGTCGGTGAAGCAGCCTTCGCGCAGCGCAGCGATCTGCGCCGTGAGGTCGGCCGCATCGAGGATGTCGTTGCGCTGCTGGTAGATCACCTTGCGCTGGTCGTTCGACACGTCGTCGTACTCGAGCAGCTGCTTGCGGATGTCGAAGTTGCGCGCCTCGACCTTGCGCTGCGCGCTCTCGATGCTGCGCGTGACGATGCCGGCCTCGATGGCTTCGCCGTCGGGCATCTTAAGGCGGTCCATGATCGCCTTCACGCGGTCGCCCGCGAAGATGCGCATCAGCGGATCGTCCAGGCTCAGGTAGAAGCGCGACGAACCCGGGTCGCCCTGGCGGCCCGAACGGCCGCGCAGCTGGTTGTCGATGCGGCGCGATTCATGGCGTTCGGTGGCGATGATGCGCAGGCCGCCCAGCGACTTCACGAACTCGTGGTCCTTGGTCCACTCGGCACGCACGTGCGCGATGTCGGCCTGCTTGGTGGCCTCGTCGCGGCCTTCGTCGGCCTCGATCGCCTCGATCATCTTCTCGATGTTGCCACCCAGCACGATGTCGGTACCGCGGCCAGCCATGTTGGTCGCGATGGTGATCATCTTCGTGCGGCCGGCCTGCGCGACGATGTCGGCTTCGCGGGCGTGCTGCTTGGCGTTCAGCACCTGGTGCGGCAGACCCGCCTTCTCCAGCAGGGCATCGATGATTTCGGAGTTCTCGATCGACGAGGTGCCCACCAGCACCGGCTGGCCGCGCTCGTAGCACTCGCGGATGTCCTGGATGGCCGCCTCGTACTTCTCGCGCGTGGTCTTGTAGACGCGGTCGAGCTGGTCGTCGCGCTTGCTGATGCGGTTCGGCGGAATGATCGTGGTCTCCAGACCGTAGATTTCCTGGAACTCGTAGGCCTCGGTGTCGGCCGTGCCGGTCATGCCGGCCAGCTTGCCGTACAGGCGGAAGTAGTTCTGGAAGGTGATCGAGGCCAGCGTCTGGTTCTCGGCCTGGATCTCGACGCCCTCCTTGGCTTCGACGGCCTGGTGCAGGCCGTCGCTCCAGCGACGACCGCTCATGAGGCGGCCGGTGAATTCGTCGACGATGACCACTTCGCCCTGCTGCACCACGTAGTGCTGGTCGCGGTGGTACAGGTGGCGGGCACGCAGCGCAGCATTCAGGTGATGCATCAGCGTGATGTTGGCTGGGTCGTACAGCGACGCGCCTTCGGGAATCAGCTTCAGTTCGCCCAGGATGCGCTCGGCGTTCTCGTGGCCGTCTTCGGTCAGGAACACCTGGTGGGTTTTTTCGTCGACCGTGAAGTCGCCGGGCACCGTGACGCCCTCGCCCGTGCGCGGATCGGCTTCGCCTTCCTGCTTCTTGAGCAGCGGAACCACCTTGTTGATCGCCAGGTACAGGTCGGTGTGGTCTTCGGCCTGGCCGCTGATGATCAGCGGCGTGCGGGCCTCGTCGATCAGGATGGAGTCCACCTCGTCGACGATCGCGTAGTTCAGGCCGCGCTGCACCCGGTCGCCGGGCTCGTAGACCATGTTGTCGCGCAGGTAGTCGAAGCCGTACTCGTTGTTCGTGCCGTACGTGATGTCGCTGCCGTAGGCGGCCTGCTTTTCCTCGCGCGGCATCTGCGGCAGGTTGATGCCGACCGACAGGCCCAGGAAGTTGTACAGGCGGCCCATCCAGGTCGCGTCGCGGTTGGCCAGGTAGTCGTTCACCGTGACCACGTGCACGCCCTTGCCGGACAGCGCGTTCAGGTACACGGGCAGCGTGGCGGTCAGCGTCTTGCCTTCGCCCGTGCGCATTTCGGAGATCTTGCCGTTGTGCAGCGCCATGCCGCCGAGCAACTGGACGTCGAAGTGGCGCATCTTCATGACGCGCTTGGAGCCTTCGCGCACGGTGGCGAAGGCTTCGGGCAGCAGGTCGTCGAGCGTCTCGCCCTTGGCGATGCGGTCCTTGAATTCCTGCGTCTTGGCGCGCAGCGCGTCGTCGCTGAGCTTTTCGAACTCGGGTTCGAGCGCATTGATGCGCGTCACCGTCTTGCGATACTGCTTGAGGAGCCGGTCGTTGCGACTGCCGAAGATCTGGGTCAGGAAGTTGGTTGCCATGGGCGTGGAGAGGGGCGGGCACCTGACACGACAGGCACTGCGACCGGATTCCCTAAGATATGGTGAAAGCAGTTGGGCGCACCTTCTTCGAATGCAAGCTTGGCAAGTCTCGAAGTCGGATGGCCCCGTTCCGGAACAAACGCCGACGCAAGCGTCGGCAAACCGGGCATTTTAGCTGTCTTGTTTCTAACCCCTGGATTACCCATGTATCGCCGTCTCCCCCCCGCCATTTCACTGCACGAAGCTGCGGCAGGCGCCCCGACCCTGGGGAGCCTGATGGCGCGCGCGCGGGACACCGCAGAGCGGCTCAAAGCCATCGAAGGGTTGATTCCGCCGGCCATGCGCGCGGCCATCCAGCCAGGGCCGGCCGAGGGCGATGTGTGGTGCCTGCTGGTCAAGGGCAGCGCCGCGGCGGCCAAGCTGCGCCAGCTGTCGCCGATGCTGGTCACGCGCCTGAAGAACCGGGGCTGGGACGTCGCGACGATCCGCATCAAGGTGTACACGGGGCGCTGAGCCCCGGGACCGCACACCGCTTCAAGCGACCACGGCGCGATCGGGCCAGCTCGGATCGCTCGATGCGTCCGAGGTCAGCACCAGCATGACGTGCGCATCGGCCGCGATGGTCTCGGCCTCGCGCAGTTGCCGCACCGCCCCCAGTCCCGCCGCCGCCGCCAGTTCGGCGCTCACGCCGGCCGCGGTGAGCAGCCGCCGCGCCGCGCGGGCTTCGTCGTCGCCCACCACCACCGCGCCACCGCCGCTGGCCGTGGCGGCCTGCCATTGGAGGTAAGTGACCGTCGCGCCCGCGCTCGACAACTGCGCCGTGCGACCGGGATAGCTGCCGTTGAGCGCGCCGCCCTCGAGCACGCGCGACAGCCGCGGGAAGGGCTCGACCAGCCACATCCGCGGCAGGCGCGCGATGCGCCCCGCCGCCAGCAACTCGCAAAAGCCGGCGTAGATGCCCCAGGCCATGTCGCCCCGCCCTGTCGGCACCACGACGTGGTCGGGCAGGCCGCCGTCCTGCAGGCATTCTTCGGCGATGGCCTTGTAGCCCTCCACGCCCAGCGGCGCGTTGCCGAGCGCCGGCAGGCGGTAGTTGGTCAGCGCGAAATACCCCGGGTACTGCGAGCGCTCGCGCACGAAGCCCCAGCGGCCGGTGTTGTCTGCGAACACATAACGGCGTGCGCCCAGCGCATCGAGCTGGCGCGCATAGGTCGCGGGCATCGTCTCGTAGGTGGCCACCTCGCAGCCAAGCCCCGCAGCCCACGCGTAATGTGCCGCCGACACCGCCGTATTGCCCGACGATGCGAGCACCAGCGTGTGGGCGCCGGCGTCCAGCGCCTGCGCCACGCCCATCGCGGTCAGGCGGTCCTTCGGCGAGCCGGTCGGGTTGCGCGATTCGTCCTTGATGCTCAGGCGCGCCACGCCGAACTGCTGCGCCAGCGCGGGCATGTCGTGCTGCGGCGTGTTCCCCTCGCCGAGCGAAAAGCCCTGCACATACGGCATCGGCACCACGTCCGAACCGCCAGGCCGGTAGCTCGCGCGCAGTCCGACATGAAAGCCGGCCTGCCGGCAGGCCGGGCAGCCGTCGTTGGCGAGGGTGACCGGGTACAGCGTGTCACAGCGCAGGCACTGCAAACCCTGCAAGCGCGGATTGCGCTCCGGTGTGAACGAGCGGCCGAGCACCCCGGCCGGCCGGCCGGGCAGGAAGGTCTGCGCGGGGCTCTCCGGCGGTGCGGTGAACTTGAAGTCCAGAACGGGCGATGGGGTCACGGATCGTTGACTCGTTAATAAATGTGACGGAATCTTATTCAAAATCAATCAAAACACCGATACGGGAATTCATCCCCTTGCAGCGGATTTGAGTTTCTCTTCGCTTATCTCCATGTGAATTCGTGGTTCAGCCCGATCACCACGCCGCGCGCTCCCTGCGGGCCGGTGCGCGAGGTGCCGATGTCGAGGCTGATCAGCGGCGTCAGGCTGACGCGGCCGCCCACGCGCGACGTCCACACGCCCCCGGCGCGATGGCGCTCCGCGATCAGCGACACCGCGTCGTTCAGTGCCCACGCCACCGCCAGGCCGCCGCGCGGCGTGCGCGCGCCGGTGCCCAGCGCCCAGTCGGCACCGACGTTGGCGTGAAATTGCAGGCTCTCCGTGGGCCGCCAGGTGAGCGGCACGACCAGTTGGCCGCCCCAGCGACCGCCGCGCCGCACATCGGCCACCGCGCCCATCGACACGGCGGCGCTGAAAGGCGCATCGGCGGCCGTGCCGGCAAAGGCCCATTTGAGTTGCGGGCCGCCCGTGACCGCATGAACGCCCTGCGCCGAGAGCCGGTCGGCGTTCAGCCCCAGCTCGACCGGTCCGACCCGGCAGGCCGGCCCGACATGAAAGCCCGTCGCGACCGGCTCGGCGCCGCTGCGGCCCCACCAGGTTTCGTACTGGCACTGGCCCGGATCGAGCGTGCCGGCATCGTCGACATCGAAGTGGCCGGCGGCTTGCGCGCCGAGGCCCGGCAGCGCCGCACATGCGGCGAAGAGCAGGCGTGCGGCGCGATTGTTGTTCTTCATCTCGTGCGTCTCTCGAAGAGCCCTGGCTCATTCTAGGAAGCCGGAAAGTCCGCGCCATGACGCGACGCCGCCCGCACGTCACTCAGAACTCGAACTGCGGCTGCAGTTCGCGGATGCGCTTGATCGCCACGCCGGCCGCTGCCGTGCGCGTCTCGACGCCCAGCTTCACGTACACGCGCTCCAGGTGTTTCTTGGCCGTGGCCGGGCTGCTGCCGAGGATCTCGCCGATGTCCTTGTTCGTCTTGCCCTTGACGACCCAGTACAGCACCTCGGCCTCGCGCGCCGTGAGCTTCAGGCTCAGGCTCATGGCCTCGATCACGGCGGTGTCCGACACCTCGCGCATGACGATCATCCATTCGTCGCCGTCGTCGTCCTCGCCGGTCTGGCGGTGCAGCCGCAGGCTCAGGCTGCGCGCACCCTGCGCGATGGTCAGCGCGGGCGGCTCGATGCCGCGTGCGCGGGCCTCGGGCGCGTGCTGGCGCAACCAGTCGAGCACGGCCGGCGGCGTCTCGGGCGCCTGCGTTTCGCAGTAGCGCGCCAGCAGGTCGCGCGCCAGCGCCGTCTGCCAGATCAGCCGCCCCTCGGGCAGCCGCACCGTGATGCTCGCGTAGCCGAAAGCGTCGAGCGCGTTGCGCGCCTGCCCGGCCTGGTGCGCCTCCTGCCGCGCGCGGCGGGCGCCCTGCAGATGCACGTTCATGCGCGCCAGCACCTCCTTCGGCTTGATCGGCTTGGTGACGTAGTCGACCCCGCCCGCCTCTAGTGCGGCCACGAGGTGCTCGGTCTCGGTGAGGCCGGTCATGAACACGATGGGAATATGCGCGGTGGCCGCATCGGCCTTGAGCCGGCGCGCGACCTCGAAGCCGTCGATGCCCGGCATCATCGCGTCGAGCAGCACGATGTCGGGGCGCGCCTGCGCGGCGCGCTGCAGCGCCTGCTCGCCGTTCGTGGCGATGAGCACGGTGTAGCCCGATTCGTCGAGCGCGTCGTGCAGCACGGCGAGGTTGTCGGGCACGTCGTCGACGATCAGCACGAGGTCGCCGTGGACGCCCTGCTGCTCACGCAGCGTGCGGGCGAGCGGCGAAGTCAGCAGGGTCGGTGGTGACAGAAGGGTCATGCGGCGCCCTCGGCGGCTTCAGCCAGCGCGCGGCCCATGGCTTCGAACTGGAACTGGCGGGCCAGCGCGCGCTGGGCCTCGGTCCACGCGGCGCACTCGGGCTGCGCGGCGTCGATGTCGTCGAGCTGGTTCATGATGCCGCGAAAGTAGCCCAGGCCCACGGCCTCGTCGAGCGCACGCAGGCGCGCCAGCGATGGCGGCTGCATCGCGCGCGTCGCGGCCACGGCGGGCGCGGGCCGCGCGGCGGAGTCGGTCCATGTCAAGGCGAGCCGGCGCTCCAGCCAGTCGAGCAGTTCGCTGTGGCGCACGGGCTTGACGAAGAAGTCCTCGGGCGCAATGCCCACGTCGTTGTCCAGGCCCTTGTCGAAGGCATTGGCCGACACGATGGCCACCGACGCGTCGGCCAGCCCCAGCTTGCGCGCGCGGCGGATGGTCTCCCAGCCGTCGATGCCGGGCATTGCGAGGTCGACGAACATGGCGTCAGGCCGGTAGCCCGCGGCGATGAGATCCAGCGCGTCGTGCCCGCTGGCCGCGCTGCGCAGCTCGAAGCCCAGCGGCGCGAGCACATGGCCCAGCAGTTCGCGGTCGGCCTCCTCGTTGTCGACCACCAGCAGCCGCCGGCGCGCGCCCTCGTAGCCGCGCCGCGCGCGCGGCACCGGCGCAATGCGCGCACTGCCCGCCACCGCCTCGTGCAGGCGTGGCAGGAACAGCCGCACGCAGAACAGCGAGCCCTCGCCCGGCGTGCTGCGCACCTTCATCTCGCCGCCCATCAGGTCGGTCAGCATCTTCGCGATGGTCAGGCCCAGGCCCGCGCCCGGCGCCGACGACACCGCCGCGTGGCCGCGCGCAAAGGGCTCGAAGATGCGCTCGATGTCAGCGTCCGTCATGCCCGGCCCGGTGTCCTCGATCTCGATGGCGGCGAACTCCCGCGCGTACGAAATGCGCAAGGTCACCTGCCCCGCTGCCGTGAACTTGATCGCGTTGCCCAGCAGGTTGATGAGGATCTGGCTCACGCGTTTTTCGTCGGCGCGCACCACGTCCGGCAGCGTGCCGGCCGCCTCGAAGCGAAAGCGCAGGCCCTTCTCGGCCGCCTGCAGCTCGAACATGTCGGCCAGCTCGCGCATCGCGTCGGCAAAGCGCATGGGCCTCGCATCGAGTGTGAGCTTGCCGGCCTCGATGTGGGCGATGGCCAGCGTGCCCTCGATGAGCGACAGCAGGTGCTCGCCGCCGCGCTTGATGACGGCCACCGCCTGCTGGCGGTGCGGCGGCACCGAATGGTCTTCGCCCATCAGCTGCGCGTAGCCCAGGATGCTGTTGAGCGGCGTGCGCAGCTCGTGGCTGATGGCGCTGATGTAGCGGCTCTTGGCCTGGTTGGCGAGGTCCGCCGCGCGCCGCGCCTGGTCGGCCGCGCGCTTGGCGTGCTCGGCGATCTCGCGGGCTTCTTCGGCGCTCTGCTTGGCGTCCTGCAGTGCGCGGTCGGTCTCGCGGTGCAGGGCAATCTCGCGCACCAGCAGGTGGGTCTGCCGGTTCGACTCTTCCTGCGCCACCTTGCGGCTCTGGTGCGCCAGCACCAGCCACCACGCGACGATGCCCGCGATGACCAGCAGCGCCATGTAGGCCTTGAGAAAGCCCGAGCGCAATGAAGCCTGCTGCACGGCGGCCAGCGCCCCGGCCACGTCGGCCTGCGCCGCCAGCGCGAGCGCACCCTCGCTCAGGGCCCGCAGCTCCTGCTGGTAGAGCACGCCGAACACCACGGCCAGCAGCGGCACGATGACCAGCATCAGCAGCAGGAAGTGCCCGAGCCCCGTGTCGAGATAACGCCAGCTGCGGCGCGGCAGCAGCCAGCGCAGCACGGCGGACCACTGCGCCGACAGGCTCGCATGCGGCTTGCACAGGTCTCCGCAGCGCGCGTCGAGCGTGCAGCACAGCGAGCAGATCGCGCCCTGGTAGGCCGGGCAGTGCGCCATGTCGGGGCCTTCGTATTCGCGCTCGCAGATCACGCAGTGCTGCACCTTCAGGCGCTGGTAGCTGCCAGACGATTCGACCCGCGCCCAGCGCACGTCGCGCCCGCCCTCCGCCGGCGCGAACAGCACGGAGCCGCCGGCATCGGAGGTGCGCGCGAGGTAGTACTTGCCACCCGTGACCCACGCCAGCAGCGGCGACGCAACCAACGCCGTGCCCAGCGCGATCAGCGCCGAGAAGGCCTGCGCCAGCGGCCCGAACACACCCAGGTGCGCGGTGATCGACAGCACCGACGCCAGCGCCATCGCGCCCACGCCCACCGGGTTGATGTCCCACAGGTGCGCGCGCTTGAACTCGATGCCCGGCGGCGACAGCCCCAGTGGCTTGTTGATGACCAGGTCGGCCACCACGGCCATCATCCAGGCGATGGCGATGTTGGCGAAGAGGCCCAGCACGTCGCCCAGCGCCTCGAACACGTTCATCTCCATCAGCATGAAGGCGATGAGCGCGTTGAACACCACCCACACCACGCGCCCCGGATGGCTGTGCGCCACGCGCGAGAAGAAATTGCTCCAGGCCAGCGAGCCCGCGTACGCATTCGTCACGTTGATCTTCAGCTGCGAGACCACCACGAACAGCGCCGTGGCCGCCACCGCCCAGCCGTAGTTCGGGAACACGTACTCGTAGGCCGCCAGGTACATCTGGTTCGGATCGACGGCGCGCTCGACCGGCACCATGTGCGTGATCGCCAGGTAGGCCAGCAGCGCCCCGCCCAGCATTTTGACCACGCCCAGCACCACCCAGCCCGGCCCGCCCGCCAGCACGCCGGCCCACCAGCGGCGCGCCGAGCCCGCCGTGCGCGCCGGCATGAAGCGCAGGTAGTCGGCCTGCTCGCCCATCTGCGTGATGAGCGCGATGCCGACCGTCAGCGCAGCACCGAACAGGTGCAAATTGAATCCTTGTGCGCCCGACTTCGCCCCGCTGTAGTGCGTGATGCCCGCGAACGCACCAGGATCGCGCACGAGCACGAAGACAAAAGGCACCACCAGCATCAGCAGCCACAGCGGCTGTGTCCACAGCTGCAGCCGGCTGATCACGGACACCCCGTGCGTGACCAGCGGAATCACCACCAGCGCGCACACCAGGTAGCCCCACACCGGCGGAATGCCCAGCGCCAGCTCGAGCGCGTAGGCCATCACGGCCGCCTCGAGCGCGAAGAAGATGAAGGTGAAGCTCGCGTAGATCAGCGAGGTGAGCGTGGAGCCGATGTAGCCGAAGCCCGCGCCGCGCGTGAGCAGGTCCATGTCGACGCCGTAGCGCGCCGCGTACACGCTGATCGGCACCCCCGCCCCGAAGATGATGAGCCCCGTGACGAGGATCGCCCAGAAGGCGTTGGCAAAGCCGTATTGCACCAGCAGCGTGGCGCCGACCGCTTCCAGCACCAGGAACGAGGCCGCCCCGAACGCCGTGTTGGCCACCCGCCATTCGGACCATTTGCGAAAGCGCTGCGGCGTATAGCGCAGCGCGTAGTCCTCCAGCGTTTCGCTCGCGACCCAGCTGTTGTAGTCGCGCCGCACCTTGACGATGCGCTGGGGTGCGTCGTCGGTCAGGAGAGGTAGGTCGGCGGAATTCACACCCTTTCGGTGCAGCTTCCGTGCCACCGGGTACGGCATTTGGCGAACAGGGCACGACTGTTGCAAAGAGACCGGCTTGCCCATAATCACCGACCGCCACCCGACGAAGCCGCCGCCATGGAACTGACCCCGCGCGAAAAAGACAAGCTGCTGATCTTCACGGCCGCCCTGCTGGCTGAACGCCGCAAGGCGCGGGGGCTCAAGCTGAACTACCCGGAAGCCATCGCGCTGATCACCGCCGCCGTGATGGAAGGCGCCCGCGACGGCAAGAGCGTCGCCGAGCTGATGAGCGAGGGCCGCAGCGTGCTCACCCGCGCCGACGTGATGGACGGCATCGCCGAGATGATTCCCGACATCCAGGTCGAAGCCAGCTTTCCCGACGGCACCAAGCTCGTGACCGTCCACCAGCCGATCGTCTGAACCTCCGCCACAAGAAGAAAGAACCCGCCATGCGCTTCGCAAAAACTTCTGCCCTGCTCGTCACCCTCCTGCTGCCGCTGGCCGCCAGCGCCCACACCGGCGTCGACGGCGGCGTGCACCACGGCTTCACCACCGGCTTCATGCACCCGCTCACGGGCGCCGACCACCTCGCGGCGATGGTCGCGGTGGGCCTGTGGAGCGCCCTCGTCGCGCGCCGCGCCTGGCCCGACCTGCTGTGGGCGCCGCTGGCCTTCGCGGGCATGCTGCTCGCGGGTGCGCTGGCCGGGCTGGCCGGCGTGCAGCTGCCGGCGGTCGAACCGATGATCGCCGCCTCGCTGCTGGTTCTGGGCCCGCTGGTCGCCACGCGCGTGCACCTGCCGGCCGGCGTCGCCGTGGCCGTCGTGGGCCTGTTCGCCGTCTTCCACGGCGTGGCGCACGGCCACGAACTGGCGGGCGAACACGGCGCGGCCCTCACGCTGGCCGGCATGGTCAGCGCCACGCTGCTGCTGCACGCGGTGGGCATCGCGCTGGGCTGGGCGCTGCGCCATGCCAACGTCTGGGGCACTTGGCTATCGCGCGTCGCCGGCGCCGCCGTGGTCGCGCTGGGCGCCACGCTGCTGGCCCAGGCCGTCTGAGGCGCCCATGACACCCGGCGAACTCCTCATTGGCGACAGCGAGCACACGCTCAATCCCGGCCGCCGCGCGCTCACGCTGGTCGTGCGCAACACGGCCGACCGGCCGATCCAGGTCGGCTCGCACTACCACTTCGCCGAGACCAACGGCGCGCTCGACTTCGACCGCGCCGCCGCGCGCGGCATGCGCCTGAACATCGCCTCGGGCGCCGCCGTGCGCTTCGAGCCCGGCCAGCAACGCACGGTCGAGCTGGTCGACTTCTCGGGCGATCGCATCGTCTACGGCTTTCGCGGCCTCGTTCAAGGAAAGCTCTGACCATGGCCACCATCGGGCGACGCGCCTATGCGGAAATCTTCGGCCCCACCGTGGGCGACCGGGTTCGCCTGGCGGACACCGACCTGCTGATCGAGGTGGAAGCCGACTACACGCTGCGCGCCGGCGGCTACGGCGAAGAGGTGAAGTTCGGCGGCGGCAAGACGATTCGCGACGGCATGGCCCAGTCGCAGCGCACACGCACGCAAGGGGCGGTCGACACCGTGATGACCAACGCGCTGATCCTCGACCACTGGGGCATCGTGAAGGCCGACATCGGCCTGAAGGACGGCCGCATCGCCGCCATCGGCAAGGCCGGCAACCCCGATGTGCAGCCGGGCGTGGACATCGTCATCGGCCCGGGCACCGAGATCATCAGCTGCGAAGGCACCATCGTTACCGCGGGCGGCATCGACAGCCACATCCACTTCATCTGCCCGCAGCAGATCGAAGAGGCGCTGGCCTCGGGCGTGACGACCATGCTCGGCGGCGGCACCGGCCCGGCCACCGGCACCTTCGCGACCACCGCCACGCCCGGCCCCTGGCACATCGAACGCATGCTGCAGGCGGCCGACGCGTTCCCGATGAACCTGGGCTTCCTCGGCAAGGGCAACGCGAGCCTGCCGGATGCGCTGCACGAGCAGATCGAAGCCGGCGTCATCGGCCTGAAGCTGCACGAAGACTGGGGCACCACGCCCGCGGCCATCAGCAACTGCCTGGACGTGGCCGACGCCACCGACACGCAGGTGGCGATCCACAGCGACACGCTCAACGAGTCGGGCTTCGTCGAGAACACCATCGCGGCCGTGGGCGGGCGCGCCATCTGCGCCTTCCACACCGAGGGCGCGGGCGGCGGCCATGCGCCCGACATCCTGCGCGTGGTGGGCGAGGCGAACTTTTTGCCCTCGTCGACCAACCCGACGATGCCCTACACCGTGAACACGCTCGACGAGCACGTCGACATGCTCATGGTGTGCCACCACCTCGACGCCGGCATCGCCGAGGACCTGGCCTTTGCCGAGTCGCGCATCCGCAAGGAAACCATCGCCGCCGAAGACGTGCTGCATGACCTGGGCGCGATCAGCATGTTCAGCTCCGACAGCCAGGCGATGGGGCGTGTCGGCGAGGTGGTCATCCGCACCTGGCAGACCGCGCACAAGATGAAGCAGCAGCGCGGCGCGCTGCCCGAAGACAGCGAGCGCAACGACAACTTCCGCGCGCGCCGCTACGTGGCCAAGTACACGATCAACCCGGCCCTCGCGCACGGCATCGCGCACGAGGTGGGCTCCATCGAAGTCGGCAAATGGGCCGACCTCGTGGTCTGGAAGCCGGCCTTCTTCGGCGTGAAGCCCTTCACCATCATCAAGGGCGGCACCATCGCGATGGCCGCGATGGGCGACCCCAGTGCGTCGATTCCCACGCCGCAGCCGGTGCACTTCCGGCCGATGTTCGGCGCCTACGGCGGCTCGCTCGCGAAGAGCTCGCTGACCTTCGTCTCGCAGGCCGGGCTGGCCGCGGGCGTCAAGGAGCGCTACGGTTTAGCCAAGCACCTGAGCGCGGTGAAGAACATCCGCAACGTGCGCAAGCAGGACCTGATCCACAACGGCTACACGCCGAAGATGGAGATCGACGCGCAGACCTACGCGGTGCGCGCCGACGGCCACCTGCTCACCTGCGAGCCGGCGAAGGTGCTGCCGATGGCGCAGCGGTACTTCCTGTTCTGAACGAAGCCGCGCTGCGGATGCTGCGGTGACTCACACGCCCGGGTGCCGGCGATGCCAGTCGGTCGCGCGCTGGAACGCCCAGCCCGCGCGCACCAGCAGGTCTTCGCCGAAGTGCGGCGCCACGAACTGGAAGGCCACCGGCACGCCCGCCTCGGTGGCGCCGCCCGGCAAGGTGAGCGTGGGGCTGCCCGTGAGGTCGAACGGGCAGGTGTAGCGCAGCATGCCGGCCAGCAGCTCCGGGTCCACGCCGAGTTGGCCCGCGCGTTCGAGCGTCGGCGCCGCGAAGGGAATGGCCGGAATCAGCAGCAGGTCGATCGGCTCGAAGAACGCGCGCACGCGGCCCGTGAAATCGGCGCGGCGCAGCAGCAGCTTCTGGTAGTCGGTGGCGCTCTGCGACAGGCCCAGGTCGATCAACCCCGACAGGCCCGGGCCGTACTCATCACGCCGCGACGGGTACGTCGCCTCGTGCGCCACGGCGGTTTCGACCGCGCACAGCGGCGACCAGTCGAGCACGGCCTGCGTCGGATCGGGAAACACCACCTCGCGCACCTCGGCGCCCAGCGATTCGACCGTGCGGATCGCCGCTGCCAGCGTGGCGCGCGTGGGGGCATCCACGCGATCCAGCGTCCAGGCGGGATCGATGCCCACGCGCAGGCCGGCCAGGCCGCGCGTCATCGTCGCCAGGTAGTCGGGCACCGGCAGCGTGCTGGCCGTCGGGTCGCGCGGGTCGGCGCCGGCAATGGCCGCCAGCATCGCGCCCGCATCGGCGGCGCTGCGCGTCATGGGCCCGATGTGATCCAGTGAGGCGGCGAGTTCGAAGGCGCCGTGGCGGCTCACCCGGCCCCACGTCGGCTTCAGGCCGGTGATGCCGTTGGCCGCCGACGGAAAGCGGATCGACCCGCCCGTGTCGGTGCCCAGCGCGCCGAAGCACAGCCCCGCCGCTGTGGCCACGCCCGAGCCGCTGGACGACACGCCAGGCCACAGCGCGGCGTCCCACGGGTTGACCGGCGGCGCGATCTGCGGATGGTGGTCTGCAAAGGCGCCTTCGGTCTGCTGCAGCTTGCCCAGGATCACCGCGCCGGCCTCACGCAGGCGGTGCACCACGGTCGCATCTTCGGTCGGGCGGAACGACTGGTGGATCGTCATGCCGTGCGCGCTCGGCGCGCCTTCGGTCCACAGAAGATCTTTCACGGCCAGCGGCACGCCGTGCAGCGGCCCGCGCGCACGGCCGGCGGCGATCTCGGTGTCGGCGCGGCGCGCCTCGTCGAGCGCCTGCGCGTCCATGCGCGTCGCGTAGCTGCGCAGCCGGCCGTCGACGGCCTCGATGCGCGCGAGCATGGCGCGCGTGACTTCTTCCGACGAGCGCTCGCGTGACTGGATCTGCCGGCCGACTTCCAGCAGTTCGAGATGATGCAATTCCGTGTCCGCCATGACTGACTCCCGCGTGTGTAGGGTTGAAAAGAAGGTCCGAATCCAAGTGGCGACACTGCCACCCCGGGCGAACCTTATCGGCGCGCGGCGGCCCGCGCTGGTCTCTTCCGGACATGCACTTGTGCTGGGGCGGACACCCCGCGCGCGGCGATCAGCGCGGCTTCAGCAGCGTGTGCGGCGCGCAGCCATAGGCCTTGCGGAAGACCCGGCTGAAATGCGACAGGTCGGAAAACCCGTGCTGGAACGCCACGTCGGTCACGCTGTGCGAACGCCCGCCCATCAGCGCGTCGCGGCTGGCCTCGAGACGCGCCTGCCAGACCGCGCCCATCGCCGTCTCGCCCCGGCGCGCAAACGCCCGCGCCACGGTGCGCGCCGACACGTGATGCGCCTGCGCCAGCGCCTCGAGCGACAGCGCCGGATCGTCCAGGTGACGCTCGATGTAGGCCGTCATGCGCGCGTGCAGGCCGCGCTCGGCGCCGACGTCGCCAGCCATGTCCTGCTGGAGTTCGAGCGTCACGGCCAGCAGGTCGATGAGCGCGCCGCCGAAGCGCTCGGCGGCGGCGGAATGCGGCTGCGCAAAGGCGGGATTCGCCGTCTCCCGCAGCATCGCGTGCAGCGGCGCCGCACCGGGTCGGTCCGCGGTGATGGGCCGCGCGGTGAAATCTTCGGCCTTCGCGAAGCGCCGCAACAGCAGCCGACGCGGCATGCGTGCCAGGTAGACCGAGCGCGCGTCCATCGTGCATTCGAACGGCCGGCCGGCGTCGTAGAGCAGCATGTCGCCGCTGCGCAGCCGCCCCTGCCGCCCGCCTTGCACCAAGGTGCCCTCGCCCTCCTGCACGAACGCCAGCCACAGGTCGTCCAGGGGGTGCCGGCGCAGGTGGGGCGCGTCGCGCGACCAGTGATGCATCGGCGCCGACATGCGGTTGACGCTGACCGCGCCCACCTCGCGCACGTCGAGCCGCCCTTCGAACGGCTCGGCCGTCATCGTGCGACTGGCCGCGGGAATGCAGTGACGGCACACGACGTCGTGCCAGTAGTCGAAACGCAGCGGGGTGGCGACGTCGGTCGTCAGGTAGGCCAGGCTGTTCATGAGGCGGATGCTGGGGCGGATGGGGCGCGCAGGCAAGCCCCCGAGTCCACAAGGCCCGATATTTGCTAACGGAGGAAAGCCCGTTCCCTGCACGTTGGCCTCGCCGACGGGCTTGGGACACCACGCCGAACAGGGCTGCAAGAGGCGCTACATTCATCGGCCTCATCCGACCCCGCAACCCGCCATGCTCACCGCCAACAAACTCATGCCCCAGGGCCGCGGTCTCGCGCCCGTGCTGCTCAAGCGTGCCGCCACCATCGAACTCGACTGGGACGTGCGCCAGAAAAGCCGTTTCGACGCCACCGACTCGCAGGGCCGGCAGATCGGCATCTTCCTGCCGCGCGGCACCGCGGTGCGCGGCGGCGACGTGCTGGTCGCGGAAGACGGCTCGCTGGTGCGCGTGATCGCGGCGCCGCAGCCGGTGCTGCGCATCACGCACTGCACGGCGCACGGCACGCCGTTCGACCTGACGCGCGCGGCCTATCACCTGGGCAACCGGCATGTGCCGATCGAGCTCAAGCCCGACCACCTGAAGATCGAACCCGACCACGTGCTGGCCGACATGCTGCGCTCGATGCATCTGATCGTCGTCGCGGTCGAGGAAGCCTTCGAACCCGAAGGCGGCGCGTACGGATCGCAGGGGCACTCGCATGGCGGCCACAGTCACGACCACGACCACGACCACGGGCATTCCCACGTCAAGAGCGGCCCGAAGCCCCTCGTGCTCGCCCCCGAACTGCTCGACGACGATCACGGCCACTCACACTGAAATGACCCATCGCCCTTCCCGTGCGCAGGACACTGGGTGCTTCCCGCAGCGAAATCAAGGAGGAGGGGCGAAGCCCCGGGGGACATTCGCGGAGGGAAGTACCCGGTGGCCTGCGCACGCGCCCTGAACCACAGCGCAAGAATGCCCCCCCCGCACAGCCTCCTCCAGCTCATCTGGCTCGCCTCCCCCGCCCTGCCCGTGGGAGGCTTCTCGTACTCCGAGGGCATCGAGGCCGCAGTCGAATGGGCCGGCATCGACGCCGAAGCCAGCGCCACCGAGTGGCTCTCCGACCAGCTGCACCTGAGCTTCGCGCGCGGCGACCTCGCCCTGGCCGCCCAGGCGATCACCGCCTGGCGCGCGAACGACGCACAACGCATCCGCACCCTCAACGACTGGGTGCTGCACACCCGCGAATCCGCCGAATTCTTCCTGCAGACCGAGCAGATGGGCCGCTCCTTCGTCGAGTGGCTGAAGCTGCACCATGCCGACACGGCCGAGGTCTTCGCCGGCCTGCCCGCGACCTACCCCGTGGCCTTTGCGTTCGCGGCCAGCCGCACCGAAGCCACCGTGCAAGACGGCTGCCTGGCCTTCGCCTTCGGCTGGGCCGAGAACATGGTCGCCGCCGCCGTCAAGGCCGTGCCACTGGGCCAGAGCGCGGGCCAGCGCATCCTCGCGCGGCTGGCGAACGAAATCCCTGCGGCCGTCGACCGTGCGATGCACCTGAGCGACGACGAGCGCCAGGCCTTCGCGCCCCTGCTGGCGGTGTTGTCGGCCCGCCATGAAACACAATATTCCCGCCTCTTTCGAAGCTGACCGAACCGGACCTTTCCGCCCATGACCTCCGCCCTGCACCACATTCCGAACCGCACCAAGAAGCTCCCGCCGCTGCGCGTGGGCATCGGCGGCCCCGTCGGCTCGGGAAAGACCACGCTGCTCGAAATGCTCTGCAAGGCGATGCGAGACCAATACGACCTGGTCGCCATCACCAACGACATCTACACCAAGGAAGACCAGCGCCTGCTCACCGTGGCCGGCGCGCTGCCGGCCGAACGCATCATGGGCGTGGAAACCGGCGGCTGCCCGCACACCGCGATCCGCGAAGACGCGTCGATCAACCTCGAAGCCATCGACCGCATGCTCGAGGACTTTCCCGACGCCGACATCGTGTTCGTCGAGTCGGGCGGCGACAACCTCGCGGCCACCTTCAGCCCCGAGCTGTCGGACCTCACCATCTACGTGATCGATGTGGCCGCCGGCGAAAAGATCCCGCGCAAGGGCGGCCCCGGCATCACCAAGAGCGACCTGTTCGTCATCAACAAGACCGACCTCGCGCCTTATGTCGGCGCGAACCTCGACGTGATGGAACAGGACACCCAGCGCATGCGCCGCCAGCGCCCCTACGTGATGACCAACCTCAAGACGCTCACAGGCGTCGCCGAGGTGGTCGCCTTCATCGAAGAACGCGGCATGCTCACCGCCGCCTGATTTTTTCAATCAAGGCGGCGGCGGCCGCTCAGTGCGCCGCAGCCTCCGGCATCTGCCCGAACTTCCCGCTGCCGAAGTCCTGCATCGCCTGCACGATCTCGTCGCGCGTGTTCATCACGAACGGGCCGTGGCCGACGATGGGTTCGTCGATCGGCTCGCCGCTGAGCAGCAGCACCACCGCGTCGTTGTTGGCGTCCAGCGTCAGCGCATCGCCCGCGCGGTCGAGCAGCACCATCTGCGCGTCGCGCACGACCGCCTCCCCGTTCACCTGCACCGTGCCGCGCAGCACCACGATGGCGGCGGCATGGCCTTCGGGCACCGGCAGCGTCACCAGTGCACCCGGGTTCAGGCGCAGGTCCCACACGTTGATGGGCGTGAAGGTGCGGGCCGGTCCCTTGTTGCCAAGGTAGTCGCCTGCAATCACGCGCACGCTGCCCGCACCTTCTGGCAGCGGCACCGACGGAATCTGCGCATCGACGATGGCCTGGTAGCCGGGCGTGGCCATCTTGTCCTTGGCGGGCAGGTTGACCCACAGCTGCACCATCTCCAGCTCGCCGCCGTCGCGCGTGAACGCTTCGGAATGGAACTCCTCGTGCAGGATGCCCGCGCCCGCGGTCATCCACTGCACGTCGCCGGGGCCGATGGTGCCGCCCTGCCCGGTCGAGTCGCGGTGCGACACCTCGCCCTTGTAGACGATGGTCACGGTCTCGAAGCCGCGGTGCGGGTGCTGGCCCACGCCGCGCGGCTGATCGGTCGGCGTGAACTGGGCCGGGCCGGCGTAGTCCAGCAGCAAAAAGGGGCTGGCGTGGCGGCCCAGCGTGTCGTAGCTGAACAGCGAGCGCACGGGAAAACCGTCGCCCACCCAGTGCGGGCGCGGTGCGCTGTAGGTGCCGAGGATCTTCTTCATGGTCTGTGTTCCTTTCCATCTGGCGGCTCACCCGGAACGGGAAAGCCATCGATCAAGGATGGGGCCGCAACGATGCCTTGAGTAGATGCCAGAATTCGCCCTCATCGTTCCATCTGGCGAACGATCAACGGCACGGAGGGCCCCAGCCATGCGCGACCTGAACGACCTCTACTACTACGCCCAGGTGGTCGACCACGGCGGCTTTGCCCCGGCCGGCCGCGCGCTCAGCGTGCCCAAGTCGAGCCTGAGCCGGCGCATCGCGCTGCTCGAAGAGCGGTTGGGCGTGCGCCTCATCCAGCGCTCCACGCGCCGCTTCAGCGTCACCGACATCGGCCGCCAGTACTACGAGCACTGCGTGGCCATGCTGGTCGAGGCCGACGCCGCGCAGGAGGCCATCGACCGCCTGCAGGCCCAGCCGCAGGGGTTGGTGCGGCTGTCGTGCCCGCCGGCGCTGGTGGACTACCAGGTGGCCGAGATGCTCGCGCGGTTCATGACCGAATGCCCGCGCGTGACGGTTCAACTCGAGAGCACCAACCGCCGCGTCGACGTGATCCGCGAGGGCTTCGACCTCGCGCTGCGCGTGCGCTTTCCACCGCTCGAAGACACCGACCTGGTGATGAAGGTGCTCGGCCACAGCACGCAGCGGCTGGTGGCCCACCCGCGGCTGCTCGAAGGCCTGACGGCGCCGGCCAGCCCGGCCGACATCGGCCTGCTGCCCAGCCTGGACCTCGGCCCGGCCCAGCCGCACCACACCTGGTCGCTCGAAGGCCCCGACGGCGCGAGCGCCGAGGTGCGCCACCGACCCCGCCTGGTGACCGACGACATGGCCGCGCTGCGGCATGCCGCCTTGCAGGGCGTGGGCGTGGCCAAGATGCCGACGATGATGGTGCGCGACGACCTGCAGGCCGGCCGCCTGGTCGATGCGCTGCCTCAATGGGCGCCGCGCAGCGGCATCGTGCATGCGGTGTTCCCGTCGCGCCGCGGCCTGCTGCCGTCGGTGCGCAAGCTGATGGATTTCCTGGCGGAGGAGTACGCGGCGCTCGAAGTCCTCGAACTTGCGGGTATGTCGGCTCCCCCGGCTGCTTCGGGACCGACGCACACCTCGGTCGACTGAGCCCGGGCCTGCCGGGCCTCGCCGGAAAAATTACTCGGCCGTGCGCAACGCGGATGCGGTGGCTGCGGCAGTGCGCCGCGCATAGCGCTGCGCCAGCACCGCGCAGACCATCAGCTGCATCTGGTGGAACAGCATCAGCGGCAGCACGATCGCACCCACGGCGTGCGAGGCGAACAGCACCTTCGCCATCGGAATCCCGCTGGCCAGGCTCTTCTTCGAGCCGCAGAAGACAATGGTGGTCTCGTCCTCGACGTTGAAGCCGAAGCGCCGCGCCATGAAGGTCGTGAGCCCCAGCGCGAGCGCCAGCAGCACGCCGCACACCAGCAGCAGGCCGAGCAACGCGCTCACAGGGATCTGCTTCCAGAGCCCTTCGATCACCGCCGCGCTGAACGCCGTGTAGACCACCAGCAGGATCGAGCCCTGGTCCACGAACTTCAGCACCGCGGCGCGCTTCTGGATCCACTTGCCGATCACCGGGCGCGACAGGTGCCCGATGACGAAGGGCACCAGCAGCTGCAGCAGGATGCGCCCGATCGCGTCGAGCGACGAAGACGACGCCACCGCGCCGCCTTCAGGCAAGACCACCAGGCTCACCAGCACCGGCGTGATGAACACGCCCAGCAAGGTCGAGGCCGACGCGCTGCAGATCGCCGCCGGCATGTTCCCCCGCGCCATCGCCGTGAAGGCAATGGCCGACTGCACCGTCGCCGGCAGCACGCAGAGAAACAGCACGCCCGTGTAGAGCTGCGGCGTCACCAGCGGCGCCAGCGCCGGGCGCAGCGCGAGCCCCAGCAGCGGGAACATCACGAAGGTGCAGGCGAACACGAGCAGGTGCAGCCGCCAATGCATGATGCCCGCGAGGATCGCCTCGCGCGACAGCTTGGCGCCGTGCAGGAAGAACAGCAGCCCGATCGCGACCGTGGTCAGGCCCTCGAAGAAATGCGCCACGCGCCCGCTTGCGGGCAGCAGGCTGGCCAAGGCGACGACCACGACGAGCGCGATCGTGAAGTTGTCGGGGAGAAAGCGTGAACGTGCCATGGCCTGCATTGGACCTTCCGGCCATTCAAAAGAGAAATGGATTTATCGGATGGATATATGATTTGAGCGCATGAACGTCACACTTCGCCAACTTCGCGTCTTCCGCTGCGTGGCCGAGGGCCGCAACTTCAGCCGCGCCGGCGACCAGGTGGGCCTGAGCCAGCCGGCGGTGAGCCGGTCGATCTCGGAGCTCGAAGCCCAGCTGGGCCTCAAGCTGCTCGACCGCACGACGCGCGAGGTGGTGCTGACCGACGCTGGCCAGTCGTTCGCGGCCCGGCTCGACCGGGTGCTCGACGAACTCGACCAGACCTTGCAGGACGTGGCGGGCCTGGCCAGTGCGCGCGGCGGCAAGGTGCGCGTGGCGAGCAGCCCCACGCTCTCGGCCAACCTCATGCCCGACTGCATCGCCGCCTGCGCGGTGCAGGCGCCGGGCATCCAGTTCCTGCTGCTCGACCGCATCCAGCAGGACGTGCTGGACAGCGTGCGCAGCGGCGAGGTCGATTTCGGTGTGGTGATCGAGCCCTCCGAAGCCGAGGATCTGCACTGCGAATCGATCCTGGCCGACCCCTTCATGGTGGTGACGCTGCCGGGCCATCGGCTGACGCAGAAGGCGTCGGTGAACTGGTCCGCGCTTGACGGTCAGCCGCTGGTGCTTCTCGATCACGCGTCGGGCAGCCGGCGCCTCATCGACCAGGCGCTGGAGCGGCACGGCGCACACTGCGACGTGAAGCAGCAGCTGGGCCATGCGACCACCGTGTTTCGCATGGTCGAGGCCGGCATCGGCATCAGCGTGATGCCGGGGCTCTCGCTGCCGCCAGAGGGGCTGGCGCGGCTGGTGGTTCGTCCGCTGGTGCCGAACGTGCAGCGCGCGATCATGCTGATCCGGCGCCGCAACCGCGAACTGTCGCCGCTGGCGCAGCGGGTCTGGCGCATGGTGCGCGAGACGGCAGCCCTCAGTGAGGCGCCACCGGCTTCTTCAACGGCAAAGGCACGCTGAAGAAGCGCTCCTGCCGCTGGCGCACGCAGTAGTCGATCAGGTCCTCGACCTCGGTGGCCTTGTCGAACACCGCGTCGGCGCCGAGCTGCGCGCACTTGCGGCGCGTCTCGGGCGTGGCGTGATTGCTGAGCACCACGATCTTCTGTTTCGGATCGCGGTTGCGGCAGGCCTGCAGCAGGCCGTAGCCGGTGCCGTCGCCCAGGAACAGGTCGACGATGGCCAGGTCCCAGAGCGCCGGGTTGTGCGTGAGCCAGCGCGTGCCCTCGGCCTCCGACTCGGCCTGGCCGACCGGATCGATGCGCGCCATCTCGCGCAGTGTGCCGGTCAGGCTCGCGCGCAAGGCGGGGTTGTCTTCGACGATGAAGGCGCGGACGGTGGTCATGGACGGGGCTCTGCAACGGGGCTGCACAAGGGACGAGTGAGGCTACAAAGTGCCCCCGCCACACGTCGAAGGTGTGACACCCCACCGCGCGTAGGACATCACCCGCCGGCCCGCCCCGCCCGGCTCAGAGCGTGAGGATCGTGCAGCCCGTGGTCTTGCGCGCCTCGAGGTCGCGGTGCGCCTGCTGCACGTCGGCCAGTGCGTAGCGCTGGTCGATGGGTATCTTCACCGCGCCGCTTTGCACCACCGCGAAGAGGTCGTCGGCCATGGCCTGCGTGCGCTCGCGCGTGGCGATGTGCGTGAACAGCGTCGGACGCGTCACGTAGAGCGAACCCTTCGAGGCCAGCAGGCCGAGGCTGACCGGCGGCACCGGGCCCGAGCCGTTGCCGAAGATCGCGAGCAGGCCGAAGGGGCGCAGGCTGTCGACGGAGCCTTCGAAGGTGTCCTTGCCCACCGAGTCGTACACCACCTTCACACCCTGGCCACCGGTGATTTCCTTCACGCGTGCCGCGAAGTTCTCTGTGCTGTAGTTGATGGCGTGCGCCGCGCCGTGCGCCAGCGCGAGCTGGCACTTGGCATCGCTGCCGGCCGTGCCGATGAGCTGCAGGCCGAGCGCCTTGGCCCACTGGCACGCGATGAGGCCCACGCCGCCCGCCGCCGCATGGAACAGCACGAAGTCGCCGGGCTGCAGGCCTTCGGCCGGCAGCGTCTTCTTCAGCAGGTACTGCGCGGTGAGGCCCTTGAGCATCATGGCCGCGCCGGTCTCGAAGGAGATGTCGTCGGGCAGCCTGCACACGCACCTGGCGGGCATCACGCGCAGCTCGCAATACGCGCCCGGCGGCTGGCTCGCGTAGGCGGCGCGGTCACCCACCTTCAGGTGCGTCACGCCCTCGCCCACCGCCTCGACGATGCCCGAGGCCTCCATGCCCAGCTGCAACGGCATCTGGAACGGGTACAGGCCGGTGCGCTGGTAGGTGTCGATGAAGTTCAGGCCCACGGCCTTGTGACGGATGCGGATCTCGCCGGGGCCGGGCTCGCCCACCTCGACCTCGACGACCTTCAGTTCCTCGGGACCGCCATGGCGGTCGATACGGACGGCTTTGCTCAACATCGTTGCTGTCTCCACGCAGGGGAAAAAAGAATGGGACGGGCATCGTGCCACGTTTGGGATTTTCACGACGCACACCGGGTGAAGAGCGGACACGTCGCGGCCCCGGTAGAGTCGGCGGCCATGTCTTCCGCATCGCATCACCGCCTCACGCCCCTCACCGCCCTTCTGCTCACCGTGCCGCCGCTGCTGTGGGCCGGCAATGCCGTGGTCGGCCGCCTGGTGCGCGCGCTGGTGTCGCCGCTGACGCTGAACTTCGTGCGCTGGGTGATCGCGTTCGTGCTGCTGCTGCCGCTGGCGGCGTGGGTGCTGCGGCGAAGCAGCCCGCTGTGGGCGCACTGGAAGCGCTACGCGCTGCTGGGCTTGCTGGGCATCGGCCTGTACAACGCGTTCCAGTACCTGGCGCTGCAGACTTCCACGCCGATCAACGTCACGCTGGTGGGCTCGAGCCTGCCGCTGTGGATGCTGGCCGTGGGCACGCTGTGCTTCGGCGCGCGCGCCAGCCGGCGCACGGTGGGCGGCGCGCTGCTGTCGATGCTCGGCGTGCTGCTGGTCCTGAGCCGCGGCGAGTGGCAACAGCTGCTGGCGCTGCGGCTGGTGCCGGGCGACCTCTACATGATCGTGGGCACCATCGCCTGGGCCTTCTACAGCTGGTTGCTCGCGCGCACGCACGAACCCGCCGACGTGCGCGGCGACTGGGCCGCCTTCCTGATGGCGCAGCTGGTGTTCGGCCTCGCATGGTCGGGTGCGCTGGCCGCCGGCGAATGGACGCTGACCGACGCCCACATCGACCTGGGCTGGCCCCTCATTGCAGCGATGCT
The DNA here is from genome assembly GCF_001426505.1 of Variovorax sp. Root473. Taxonomy (GTDB): domain Bacteria; phylum Pseudomonadota; class Gammaproteobacteria; order Burkholderiales; family Burkholderiaceae_C; genus Variovorax. Next base: position 45,207 of record NZ_LMEV01000017.1, on the reverse strand, counting down.
GTTCATCGGCATCGGCCCCGCCGTGCTGGCCTACCGCTGCTGGGGCACCGGCGTGCAGCGCGCGGGCCCGCAGGCGGCGAGCATCTTCATGAACCTCACGCCGCTGTTCGCGGCCGTGCTGTCGGCGGCCTTCCTGGGCGAGGCGCCGCACTGGTACCACGGCGCCGCCTTCGTGCTGATCGTCGGCGGGATCGTGGTGTCCTCGCGGCGCTGAGAACGAGGCGGTTCCTTCAAGCGNGGCTTTGCCGGGCCTCAGGTGTTGCCCCCGGTAGGGGGTTGGCGAAGCGACACGAAGTGCGCGAAGCCTGGGGGCGAGCTTAGTAAGTGCCGGGGTAGGCGCCGCCGTCGGCGAGCACGTTTTGCCCAGTCATGTAGCCAGCCTGCATGCTGCACAGGAACGCGCAGATCGCGCCGAACTCCGCCGGGTTGCCGAAGCGCTTGGCCGGAATGTTCTTCTTGCGCGCTTCCCACACGGTGTCGAAATCCTGGCCCGACTTCTGCGCCGCGCCGGCCATCGTGCCCTTGAGGCGGTCGGTCTCGAAGGAGCCCGGCAGCAGGTTGTTGATGGTCACGCCCTGCGCCGCCACCGACGTGCGCGCCACGCCGGCCACGAAGCCCGTGAGGCCGCTGCGCGCGCCGTTCGACAGGCCCAGGATGTCGATCGGCGACTTCACCGAGCTCGACGTGATGTTGACGATGCGACCGAAGCCGCGCTGGGCCATGCCATCGACCGTGGCCTTGATGAGCTCGATGGGCGTGAGCATGTTGGCGTCGACCGCCTTGATCCACGCCTCGCGGTCCCAGTTGCGGAAGTCGCCGGGCGGCGGGCCGCCGGCGTTGGTGACGACGATGTCGAAGTCATGGCCCAGCGCGAACACGGCCGCGCGGCCGGCTTCGGTGGTGATGTCGGCCGCCACGGGCTTGACGAACGGACCCGACGGGCCGGCCGCTTCGGTGAGCTTCTTCGCCGCTGCGTCGAGCGCCTCGGCGCCGCGCGCCACGATCACCACGTTGACGCCCTCGCGCACCAGCGCCTCGGCGCAGCCGTAGCCCAACCCCTTGCTCGCGCCGCACACCAGCGCGGTCTTGCCTGCAATGCCCAGATCCATGTGTTTGCTCCAGTCGATCGATGGATTGATTGATCGTGCAGGGACGGCTACCGCCCCTTGCGTGTGAAAACGAAGATGCCCGCGATGACGAGCACCGTGCCGGCCGCGATCCACGCGGTGAACGGCTCACCCAGTATGACCACCCCCATGAGGATGGTCGACAGGGGCCCGATCATGCCGGTTTGCGCTGCAATGGCGGGCCCGATGCGCTCGATGGCCATCATCACCATGAGGACAGGCACAGCGGTGCACAGCGTGGCGTTGAGCACCGACAGCCAGACCACCTCGGGTGCGACCGCCATCGCCGCGCTCATCGGCCGCGTGAGCACGAACTGCAGGATGCACAACAGGCAGGCCACGGTGGTGGCCAGCCCCACGAGCCGCAGCGAGCCCAGGCGCTTGACGAATTCACCGCTGTACACGAGGTAGCCCGCATAGCTCACCGCGCTCAGGAACACGAGGAACGCGCCCCATGCCGCCGCGCCGCCGCCCTTGCCGTCGCCGCCGGTCCACAGTTCGTGGCCAAACACCAGCAGCACGCCAGCGTAGCTCACGACCATGCCGATCACCTGCGGGCGCGTCGGGCGGCGCCGGTACAGCAGCCAGCCGAAGAACAGCACCAGCGTGGGGTTGAGGTACAGGATCAGGCGCTCGAAGCTGGCCGAGATGTAGGCCAGCCCGGCAAAGTCGAGAAAGCTCGCAAGGTAGTAGCCCGAAAAACCGAGCCCCAGGATGCCAAGCCAGTCGCGCGTCGTGAGCGCGGGCTTGCCGCGGCCGGCCCACCACGCCATCAGCGCGAACAGCGGCAGCGCGAAGAGCATGCGCAGCATGATGAGCGTGATGGCGTCGACGCCGTAGCGGTACGCGAGCTTGACGATGATGGCCTTGCCGCTGAACGCGATGGCGCCCAGCGTGGCAAGGACGAGGCCGGTGACGTAGCCCTTGCGGGCGGCCTCGTGTCCGTGCGGGGGAATGCCGGCCGATGCGGCTGCTTTGTTCATCCCCCGATCATCCCTTGATCCTCAGTAGCCTGCAGCGAGGCCGTCGCGGCGCGGGTCACTGGCCGCGACGTAGCCTTCGACCGACGGCTCGCCCGCGCGCCAGATGAACTGGCCGGCGCCGAAGTCCTGGTAAGAGTCGTTGATCACATCCAGGTGATGGCCCAGGTCGCGCAGGCCCTGCACCGTCTCGGCTTTCATCGCGGCTTCGACGTTGATCTCGAGCCCAGCGTTGAAGCGCCAGCGCGGCGCATCGCAGGCGGTCTGCGGCGCCTGGCCGTAGTCGAGCATGCGCACCAGCGTCTGCATGTGGCCCTGCGGCTGCATGTTGCCGCCCATCACGCCGAAGCTCATCACCGGCTGGCCGTCCTTGGTGAGGAAGGCCGGGATGATGGTGTGGAACGGGCGCTTGCCCGGTGCCACCACATTCGGGCTCTCGGCCTTGAGGCTGAAGCCGTGGCCGCGGTTCTGCAGGCTGATGCCGAATTCCGGCTCGACGCAGCCCGAGCCGAAGCCCATGTAGTTGCTCTGGATGAAGCTCACCATCATGCCGCTCTCGTCCGCCGCGGTGAGGTAGATGGTGCCGCCCTTGACCGGGTTGCCGGCCTTGAAGTCCTGCGCCTTGTTCACGTCGATGAGTCTCGCACGCGAAGCCAGGTACGCGTCATCGAGCATTTGCGCGGGGGTCACCGTCATCGACGATGGCTCCGACACGTAGCGGTACACGTCGGCAAAGGCCAGCTTCATGGCCTCGATCTGCAGATGCTGCGACTGCACCGAGTCGACCGGCAGCGAGGCGATGTCGAATTTCTCGAGGATGCCCAGCGCGATCAGCGCCGCAATGCCCTGGCCGTTCGGCGGGATCTCGTGCAGCGTGTGGCCGCGGTAGTCGCGCGAGATGGGCTTGACCCACTCGGGCTGGTAGGCCGCCATGTCCGCCACGGTGAGCGCGCCGCCTTGCTCCTTCGAGAACTTGGCGATCGCCTCGGCGATCTCGCCGTTGTAGTAGGCCTCGCCCTTGGTGCGGGCAATGGCCTTGAGCGCGCGTGCCGCCGCGGTGAAGCGGAACAGCTCGCCGATCTCGGGCGCGCGGCCCCAGGGCAGGAAGGCCTGGGCAAAGCCCGGCTGCGACTGCAGCAACGGCGTGGCTGCCGCCCACTTGCCCTGCACCACCGGTGGCACGAGGTAGCCGCGCTCCGCGATGTCGATGGCAGGCGCCATCAGGTCGGCAAAGGGCAGCTTGCCGAAGCGGTCGCTCATCGCGACCCAGCCGCGCACCGCGCCCGGCACGGTGACCGAGTCGATGCCGCGCATCGGCGGCGTGGCCGCGTCGGCGCCGTACTTGGCCTTGAAGTAGTCGGGCGTCCAGGCCTTCGGCGCGGGGCCCGAGGCGTTGAGGCCGTGCAACTCCTTGCCGTCCCACAGGATGCAGAAGGCGTCGCTGCCCAGGCCGTTGCTCACGGGCTCGACCAGCGTCATCACCGCGGCCGTGGCAATGGCCGCATCGACCGCGTTGCCGCCCTGCTGCAGGATGCGCAGGCCGGCCTGCGCGGCCAGCGGGTGCGACGTGGCGACCACGTTGCGCGCGAAGACCGGGAGGCGGGTCGAGAGGTAGGGATTGTTGAAGTCGAAGTTCATGTCGGCGTGCTCTCTGCTCTCGTTAGTCGTTGGTGATCTTGCGATCGACGACGATCTTTTTCCATTTGGCGGCATCAACGGCCACCATCTTTGCGAACTGCTCGGGCGTGCCCGCGTTCGCCGGCTCGATGCCCAGGCGGGCGAGCTTGTCCTTCAGCTCCGGATCGGCCAGCGCCTCGTTGGCGGCCTTGTTCACGCGCGCCACGATGTCGGCCGGCAGCCCCTTCGGACCGTAGAAGCCGAACCAGGTGTTCGACTCGAAGCCCGGCAGCGTGTCGGCGATGGGCGGCAGCTCGGGCGCGAGCGGGCTGCGCTTGAGCGAGGTGACGCCCAGTGCGCGCAGGCGGCCGTCGCGCACGTGCGGCATGCCGGTGGGCAGCGAATCGAACAGCACGTCGACCTTGCCGCTGATGAGGTCAGGCACTGCGAGCGCCGTTCCGCGGTAGGGAATGTGCGTGACGAACACGCCGGCCTGCGCCTTGAACAGCTCGGCCGTGAGCTGCACGATGGTGCCGTTGCCGCTCGACGCGTAGTTGAGCTTGCCGGGGTTCTTCTTCGCGTGGTCGATCCACTCACGCACCGTCTTGGCGGGCGCGTTGACCGGCACCAGCATGATGCTCGGCGCGTCGCCCACGTGGGCGATGGGCGCGAAGTCGCGCACCGTGTCATAGGGCAGCCTGGGCGTGATGGCGGGACCGATGGCGTGCGTGCTCGTGGTCGCGAGCAGCAGCGTGTAGCCGTCGGGCGGCGCCTTGGCCGCGAGGTCGGAGCCGATCGCGCCGCCCGCGCCGGGCTTGTTGTCGACCACCAGCGTGGTGCCGAGCTTCTCGCCCATCTTCTGCCCCAGCGTGCGGGCGAAGAGGTCGGTGGCACCCGACGCCGGGAACGGCACGATGAGTCGGATCGGACGGTTCGGATAAGTCTGAGCCAGGGCAGGCACCGCGGCCAGCACCAGCACGGCTGCGGCGAGCGCGATACGGGTGGTTCGTTTCATGGATTTCATTGTGTCCCGAGGTGGTGTGTCGAGGGCGCGCCTTGGCCGACGTAGCCGCAGGATTGGACACGCGGGCCATTGAAAAGGGAAATGGATTTATCGGATAGATATATGAATTGAGTGCATCAATGGTGCTGCTGCGAAGCCCCAACGACAAACGGCGCCCGAAGGCGCCGCTTGTACGTGGAGGCAAAGGCCGTCGATCAGTCTTCGACGAAGGCCTCTTCGCGCTTGGACTTCACCGCAGGCAGCAGCACGATGATCAGCAGCAGCGCTGCGGCGATCAGCAGGCCGGCCGAGATCGGGCGCGTGACGAACACGCTCCAGTCGCCACGCGACAGCAGCAGCGAACGGCGCAGGTTCTCTTCCATCATCGGGCCCAGGATGAAGCCCAGCAGCAATGGCGCGGGTTCGCAGCCGAGCTTGAAGAAGGTGTAGCCCACAAAACCGAACACACCCACCATCCAGATGTCCCAGGTGTTGTTGTTGGTCGAGTACACGCCGATGGCGCAGAACAGCACGATCGCCGGGAACAGGAACTTGTAGGGCACCGACAGCAGCTTGATCCACATGCCGATCAGCGGCAGGTTCAGGATCACCAGCATCGCGTTGCCGAGCCACATCGAGGCGATCAGGCCCCAGAACAGCTCGGGGTTGCTGGTCATCACCTGCGGACCCGGCTGGATGTTGTGGATCGTCATCGCACCGACCATCAGCGCCATCACAGCGTTGGGCGGAATGCCCAGCGTCAGCAGCGGAATGAAGGAGGTCTGCGCGCCGGCGTTGTTGGCAGCTTCAGGCGCAGCCACACCGCGGATGTTGCCCTTGCCGAAGGGCACTTCGCCCGGATGCAGCTTGGTCTTCTTCTCGATGGTGTAGGCCGCGAAGGCCGACAGCAGCGCGCCGCCGCCCGGCAGGATGCCCAGCGACGAACCCAGCGCAGTGCCGCGCAGCACGGCGGGCAGCATGCGCTTGAAGTCTTCCTTGGTCGGGAACAGGCCCGAGACCTTGGCGGTGAAGACTTCGCGCTCTTCGTCGGGACGCGACAGGTTGGCAATGATTTCGCCGTAGCCGAACACGCCCATGGCGATGGCCACGAAGCCGATGCCGTCGGTGAGTTCAGGCACGTCGAAGCTGAAGCGCGCGACGCCCGAGTTCACGTCGGTGCCGACCAGGCCCAGCAGCAGGCCCAGCACGATCATCGCGATCGCCTTGAGCAGCGAACCCGACGCCAGCACCACGGCGCCGATGAGGCCCAGGATCATCAGCGAGAAGTATTCGGCGGGGCCGAACTTGAAGGCCAGCTCGGTCAGCGGCGGTGCGAAGGCGGCAAGAATCAGCGTGCCGACGCAACCCGCGAAGNNNGTCGATCACGGTCACCACCGACGACGATTCGCCCGGCAGGTTCACCAGAATCGCGGTGGTCGAACCGCCGTATTGCGCGCCGTAGTAGATACCGGCCAGCATGATCAGCGCCGACACAGGCGGCAGTGCGTACGTGGCGGGCAGCAGCATCGCGATGGTCGCGACCGGACCGATGCCCGGCAGCACGCCGATCAGCGTGCCCAGAATGCAGCCAACCAGGCAGTACAGCAGGTTGGTGAAGGTAAAGGCAACGCCAAAACCCAGCGAGAGGTGTTCAAACAGTTCCATGGTGTGAGCAGCTTTCTTCTCAACCGGTGATGAAGGTCGGCCAGACCTGGATCTGGAGCTTCAGCGCCCAGATGAACGCGACGTAGCTGCCAATGGCCAGGATGGTGGCCAGCACCAGCACAGTGGGCAGCTTGAACTCGTGACCGGCGAGGCTCGAGATGATCACGAGCGCGTAGATCGCGATGATCATGCCCATGGCCGGAATGCCGATGCTCGGCAGGCCGCCCAGCAACACGCCGAAGGCGAGGTTGGCACCCAGGATGAACACCACCTGCTTCCAGGCCCACTTGCCGATCTTTTCGCCGTCGGTCGTTTCAACGGTCAGGCCGCTGAACATGATCCCCAGGCCGATGAAGGCCATCAGGATGCCGAGCATCAACGGGAAGTACCCCGGACCCATGCGGGCGCCGCTGCCCACGCTGTAGGTGGTGGCGCCCCATGCGAACGCCACGCCCACGACGGTGAACATCAGTCCCGAGAAAAAGTCTTTCTGACTTTTGATTTTCACGAACAGTCTCCTCGAACAATTTCGATGCGGGATTGTCGAGTCAGCCTCCGGTCAGCCTGATGTGGATTCCACTAACCGAAGTCCTAGGGATAACCCGAAATGACTCATGCCCCGTCGCGCGGGGGCATGGGTCTCTACTCGAGCGGAGGCGTCGCGCTGAGCACTTCTTCGATGGTCGTCACACCCTCGGCCACGCGCAACGCGCCGGCAAGACGCAGCGGCCGCATGCCGTCGATCACGGCCTGGCGCCGCAGGCCCGTGAGGTTGGGTTCCTTGGTGACCTTGTCCTTGAAAGGCTCGGTCACGCTCAGCAGTTCGTACAGGCCCATGCGGCCCATGTAGCCGGTCATGCGGCAATCGACGCAGCCCACGGGCTTGTAGGCGCGCACCGGGCCGGTGATCTGCCACGGCTTGACGATGGCCTCGAGGCTTTCGCGCGTGACCGCGTCGTCGGGCTGCTTGCAATGCGGGCACAGCGTGCGCACCAGGCGCTGCGCGAGCACGCCCAGCATCACGGCGGTGATGAGGTACGAAGGCACGCCCAGTTCCATCATCCGCGTGATGGCACTCGGCGCATCGTTGGTGTGCAGCGTGCTGAACACGAGGTGGCCCGTGAGCGCGGCCTGCACCGCCATCTCGGCGGTGGCGAGGTCGCGGATCTCGCCGACCATGATGATGTCCGGGTCCTGGCGCATCAGCGCGCGCAAGCCCTCGGTGAAACCGAAGTCCAGCTGCGGCTGCACCTGCGTCTGGTTGAACGAGGGCTCGATCATTTCGATCGGGTCTTCGACCGTGCTCACATTGACCTCTTCGGTCGCCACGCGCTTGAGCGTGGAATACAGCGTGGTGGTCTTGCCCGAGCCCGTGGGCCCGGTCACCAGGATGATGCCGTTGGGCCGCGTGACGAGTTGCTCCCAGCGCTGCGCGTCGTGCTGCGCGAAGCCCAGTGCGTCGAGGTCCTTCACCGCGGTGTCGGGGTCGAAGATACGCATCACCATCTTCTCGCCGAAGGCCGTCGGCAAGGTCGACAAACGCATTTCGATTTCGTCGCCGCGCATGTTGCGGGTCTTGATGCGACCGTCGAGCGGGCGGCGCTTTTCGACGACGTCCATGCGGCCCAGCAGCTTGATGCGCGCGACCATTGCATTCATCACGCCCATGGGCATCTGGTAGGCGGGATGCAGGATGCCGTCGATGCGAAAGCGGATCACCCCCTGCTCGCGGCGCGGCTCCAGGTGGATGTCGCTGGCGCGCTGGTCGAAGGCGTACTGCCACAGCCAATCGACCACCTGCACCACGCTCTGGTCGTTGGCGTCGAGCTGCTTGTTGCTCTTGCCGAGCTCGACCAGCTGCTCGAAGCTTGCGCCGCCGGTGTTGCCGCCGGCCTTCTGCGCGGCGCGCACGGACTTGGCGAGCGCAAAGAATTCGGCCGTGTAGCGCTGGATGTCCGACGGGTTGGCCACCACGCGGCGCACGGTGCGCTTCGACTGGCGCTCGACCTCGGCGATCCAGTCGGTAAGAAACGGCTCGGCCGTCGCCACCACCACTTCGTTGGGCAGCACCTGCACCGGCAGCACCTTGTGGCGCTCGGCGTAGGCTGCGCTCATGGTGTCGGCCACCTTGCCCACGTCGACCTTGAGCGGATCGATGCGCAGGTAGCTCAGGCCGGCGCGGCCGGCGAGCCATTGCGCGAGCGCTTCGAGGTCGAGCGGCTTGCCGTCGGCCTCGCGCGTCATGGCGACATTGGCCAGGCGCACCAGCGGCGCCTGCCGGCTCTCGGCCTGGGCGCAACGCGCGATGGTGCGCTTGGCTTCCATCGGCGAGATCACGCCGTCGGTGGCGAGCCATTCGATCAGGCGACGCAGGTCGAGCGGCCCTTCGTGGCGGGCGGCGGGGGCGGAAGCAGCGGCGGGTACAGCGCTCATGAACCGGAGGTCAGGTGATCAGGTGGTGAGGGAAAGCGTCATCGGCTTGAAGACCCGCAGCCACTTCGGCGCGGGCAGGCCCCAGCGAGTCTGGATGGTTTGGGCGCGCTCGGCAAGCACCTCGCGCTTCGGTCGCGAGGGCGTGCGCTGGGCCAGCACCACCGTGTTGCCTTCGCGCGTCGGCTTGAAGGCCCACACTGCATCGGCACCGAAGGCGGCCGCGATTTTCTCGAGGCTGCGCTCGTAGCTCGACGAGCGGCCGAACAGGTTGACGGTCATGCAGCCGTCTTCGGTGAGCAGCGCGCGGCAGTCGGCATAGAAGTCTTCGCTGTCGAGCACCGGCGCGGCGGCTTCGTGGTCGTACAGGTCGACCTGCAGCGCATCGACCGTGCCGTGCCAGTCGGGCTTGCGGATTTCCTCGGCCGCATCGGCGATCACCACGCGCAGCTTCAGGTCGTCGGCCGGCAGCTTGAACCAGCCGCGGCAGGCCGACACCACCTGCGGGTTCAGCTCGATGGCGGTGGTTCGCATGCGCAGCGTCTTGCGGCTGAACTTGGTGAGCGTGGCCGCGCCCAGACCGAGCTGCATCGCGTGGCGGCTGCCCACGCCCTTGCCGTCGACGAACAGCAGCCAGGCCATCATGCGCTGCACGTACTCGAGCTCGATCTCGAACGGCGCATCGAGCTTCATCGAGCCCTGGACCCACTCGGTGCCCAGGTGCAGGTAGCGGATGTCGCCCCAGTCGGAAAAATTGACTTCGGGGAGAACGAGGTTTTTCTTGGAGGATGAAGCCATCAGAGAAGGTGGTGAGCGACGAAGACCTCGCGCCAGGCCGCGAGCTTGCGCTCGAAGGACCATGACGCGTTGGCGGGGCTGGTGGACGGCAATGAATAAACCGGCACCCCGAGGGTGCGCGTGTGGCGTGCGTGCTTGAAACTCTCGCCGCCGTTGTGGGCGATGGCCGCGAGCTTGGGCAGTTGCAGTCCGGCGATATCGTTCACCACGGGCGAGCGGATCGCCGTGTCGAGGCTGCCCTCGCGCTCGCAGGCGCCATACACGTCCCACACGCCGAGGCCGCGATCGAGCAGCCATGCGCAGCGCGCGCGGTAGCTGTCGGCGCCTGGAAGCGCAGGGTCGGGCCAGAGGGCTTGCAAGATCTTCCAGAACTGATTTTGGGGATGCGCATAGTACTGCTGCTGCGCGAGCGACTTGACGCCCGGGAAGCTGCCGAGAATGAGCACACGCGTGTTCGACGAGACAAGGGGCGCAAGGCCGGTCAGCACCGAGCCGGCAGTGGCGCCAGCAACGGTCGAGGACGGGGCGGCGGTTGGTTTCATGGGCGGTATCTTGGCATTGCCGCACGGCGTGCATGAACGCCCATGAAAAAACCCGCCGAGGCGGGTTCTTTCTTCAAGCACGGGCCCAAGCCCGGCGCGTGAATTTACGGCTTCTTCGCGGCGTCGTGCTCGGCCGTGCCCGGCACCTTCTCGCCGATCGCCTTGCCGGTGCTGCGCATGCCGTCGGCCGTCTTGTGGCCGGCATTCTCAACAGCGTCGCCCGTCTTGGCGGCCACGTTCTTGGTGGCGTTGGTCGCCTTCTTGGTCGTTTTCTTCGTTGCGTTCCAGGCCTTCTTGGTGCCGCGCTCGGTGGCGTTGGCTGCCTTCTTGGTGCCGCTCTTGGTGGCATCCCAGGCCTTCTCGGCGCCGTTCTCGGTGGCGTTCACGGCCTTCTTGGTGGTGCTCTTGGTGGCGTCCCAGGCCTTCTCGGTGCCGCGTGCGGTCGCGTCGACGGCGTCCTTGCCGGCTTCCTTCACCTTCTCGGTGGTCGTGGGCTCGGCCGCGGTGGTCTGCGCGACGGCCGACACACCGATGGAGGCCAGCGCCAGGGCCAGCGCGACGGGCAGGGTGCGAACAAAAGATGTGGTCATGAAAGACTCCTTTTTTGAGTGAACTAGCGGAGTGACGACAGTGCCACTGAGCAACCAACGCCACTTCGAACTTCAAGGATGACAGCAAAAATGGCCCGATGGCCTGCGCTGGCGCAACTCGGGAACTTGACCTACGCAGCGGGCAGACACCCCTCCGACACGTTCAGCAGACTTTGGAGCTTCGGCAGCGCCGCGACCGCATTGCGGGTGGTGTTTCCGGCCAGCGACGCGGTGTCGATGCCGCGCAACTGCGCCACCACTTCGGCGATGCGCGGCAGCTCGCCGGGTTCGTTGCGGCCCTGCGCTTCGCCCGCATCGCGCTGCGCCTGCGTGCGGTAGAGCCAGTGCGGCTGGATGTCGGGTGCGTCGGTTTCCATGACCAACGCGTCCATCGGCAGCGTGGATGCAAGGCGGCGCAGTTGCAGCGCGCGCTCGAAGGTCACGGCGCCGCCGAAGCCCAGCTTGAGCCCGAGTTCGATGCAGGCGTTGGCCTGCTGTTCACTGCCATTGAACGCGTGCGCGATGCCATGCCATGGCCGCGCGCCCGCGGTCTGGCGCAAATGCTTGAGGACCTTGTCGACCGAGCGCCGCACATGGAGGAGCACCGGCAGTCCATGCTTGCGTGCCAGTTGCAACTGAGTGTGAAAGAAGCGTTCCTGTTTGTCGGGGTCCAGGCCTTCGACGAAGTAGTCGAGCCCGATCTCGCCGACCGCCACCAGGCGCGGGTCGTCGCGGCGTGCGTGCAGTTCGGCGTCGAGCGTCTGCAGGTCGGCGTCGCTCGCGTCGCCCGTGCGCAGCGGGTGGATGCCCAGTGCGTAGGCGTCGCCCTGCCTGTGGGCGAGTTCGCGCACGGTGGCGAAATTGAAGGCGGCCACGGCGGGAATGACGCACAGCACCACGCCCCGCTCGGCGGCGCGGGCGCGGATCGCCGGCATCTCCGCACCGAATTCGGGCGCATCGAGGTGACAGTGGGTATCGACAAATGCAGCCATCGCACAATGATGCCCGAAGGGATGCACAGGCGCGGAAAGCGTGCTACTGTGAACTCCTTCACGCGTCTTTTTTGCCGGAGGTGCTCCGATGCGCAGGCCCGCTTTCTACAGCCGCTCGCCCCGCACGCTGCCACCGGCCGCAGAACCGGCGGCCGGGTCGCCGGCGGATGCCGAGGCTGTGGCCGGGGCCGATGCCGTGCAAGCCACACCACCGCCGGTGCGCGCGCACTGGCAACCCGGGCGCCGCGCCTTTGCCCTGCTCACCGTCAGCTGCATCGCCATCACCGCCGGCGGCGCCTACTGGGCACCGCGCCACGGCGCCAAGGCGCTCACGCAGAAAGACATCGACGCTGCCGTCCTGCGCACGCTGCAGACCAACACCCTGCCCTCGCCCGCCGCCAAGGCGGCCGACATCGTGCGGCCCTCCGTGGTGCGCGTGGTCGGCTACGGCCCCGAGAAGGCCACGCCCGAAGCCAGGACCCAGAAGCGCGGCCGCAACATGGCCAAGGGCAAGCCGCCCGAGGCGCCGCTCGACGGTGCCGCGCCCGGCGAGGTCGAGCGCGGCGTGGGCACGGGCGTGGTGATCGTCGACAAGGGCGTGATCCTCACCAACCTGCACGTGGTCGCTGGCGCCGAGAAGATCAAGGTCACCTTCTCCGACGGCCTCGAAGCCACCGCCGTCATCACCGGCGTGCAGCCCGAGAACGACCTTGCGGTGCTGCAGGCGCAGAAGATTCCCGATGACCTGATTCCCGCCGTGATGCGCTCGACCGCCGACCTGCGCTCCGGCGACCAGGTCGCCGCCGTGGGCTTTCCGTTCGGCATCGGGCCGTCGGTGTCGGCGGGCGTGGTGTCGGGCCTGAAGCGCTCCTTCCGTTCGCCCGAGGGCAAGCAGGAGCTGGGCAACCTGATCCAGTTCGACGCCGCCGCCAACCCCGGCAACTCGGGCGGACCGCTCATCAACATGGACGGCGAGGTGCTCGGCATCGTCACCGCCATCCTCAACCCGACGCAGCAGCGCACCTTCATCGGCATCGGCTTCGCGGTGCCGATCGAGAACGCTGCCTCCGCAGCCGGCTCGCCGCCTTTCTGATTTCCTCGAAAGCCCTTCGCATGAGCACAGAAAACCCGATCTCCTCGACCTTTTCCACGGCTCCCGCCACCGCCGAGCTGATGGAGCAGATCCTCTATGAGGTGAAGCGCGTGGTCGTGGGCCAGGACCGCTTTCTCGAGCGCGTGATGGTCGCGATGCTCGCGGGCGGACACCTGCTGGTCGAGGGCGTGCCCGGACTGGCCAAGACGCTCACCATCAAGACGCTGGCCGACACCGTGCGCGGCCAGTTCAAGCGCATCCAGTTCACGCCCGACCTCGTGCCGGCCGACCTGGTGGGCACGCGCATCTACAACCAGAAGACGGGCGAGTTCAGCACCTCGCTGGGCCCGGTGTTCGCCAACCTGCTGCTGGCCGACGAAATCAACCGCGCGCCGGCCAAGGTGCAGAGCGCGCTGCTCGAGGTGATGCAGGAGCGCCAGGTCACCATCGCCGGCGAGACGCACAAGGTGCCGCGCCCCTTTCTCGTGATGGCCACGCAGAACCCCATCGAGACCGAGGGCACCTACCCGCTGCCCGAGGCGCAGGTCGATCGCTTCATGATGAAGGTGATGGTCGACTACCCGACCGATGAAGAAGAGTTCGTGATCGTGCAGCGCGTGATCGGCCCGGCCGTCTCGGCCACGCCGGTCGCCACCACCGAACAGCTGGCCGAGCTGCAGGCCGAGGCGCGGCGCGTGTACGTCGACCCCTCGCTGATCCAGTACGCCGTGAAGCTGGTGTCGGCCACGCGCACGCCCGAGAAGCACGGCCTGAAAGACCTGCGCCGCTTCATCACCTTCGGCGCCAGCCCGCGCGCGAGCATCAGCCTCACCGAAGGCGCGCGCGCCCTGGCGCTGCTGCGCGGCCGCAGCTACGCGCTGCCCGAAGACATGAGCGCGCTGGTGCCCGACGTGCTGCGCCACCGCGTGACGCTGTCCTACGAAGGCCTGTCCGAAGGGCTCACGCCCGACGGGCTGATCGAGAAGATCATGAAGGCCGTCCCCGCCCCTCCCAAACCACTCGAACATGAAAAGCTGGTGGCGTAAGGCTCCCGAGGCCGCGAACGACGACCGGCTCGCGCTCCAAGCCGGCGGGGCCGAACGCGCGCTGCGCCGGCTCGAATGGACCGTGATCCGCCGCCTCGACGGCCTGCTGCAGGGCGACTACCGCACGCTGATGCGCGGCAGCGGCCTCGACCTGGCCGACCTGCGCGAGTACCAGCACCACGACGACGTGCGCCACATCGACTGGAACGTCACCGCGCGGCTGCAGACGCCGCACGTGCGCGTGTTCACCGAAGATCGCGAGATGTCCGCCTGGTTCGTGCTCGACCTGAGCCGCTCGGTCGACTTCGGCTCGGGCCTGAAGGCCAAGCGCGAGATCTCGGCCGGCTTCGTCGGCGTGCTCGCGCGGCTGCTCACGCGGCACGGCAACCGCGTCGGCGCGCTGGTCTACGGCCGCGACCTCGAGGCCGTGATTCCGCCGCGCACCGGACGGCGCCATGTGTTGCACCTGTTGCACGCAATGGAGAAGCGCGCGAACCAGGCCGAGGCTGCACCCACGCAGAAAGGCATGACGCGGCTGTCGGACCTGCTGGCCTCCGCCGCCTCGCTGATGCCGCGCCGCTCCACCGTGTTCGTGGTGTCCGACTTTCTCAGCGAGCCCGGCTGGGAGCGGCCGCTGGGCCAGCTGGTGCAGCGGCACGAAGTGATTGCCGTGCGCCTGTTCGATCCGCTCGAACTCGAGCTGCCCGACCTCGGCCTGGTGCCGCTGCGCGACGCCGAGACCGGCGAGCAGCTGTGGGTCGACACCCATGACGCGGGGTTCCGCCAACGCTTCGCGCGGCTGGCCGCCGAGCGCGAAACCACGCTGCGCGACACGCTGGCCCGGGCCGGCGTCGACGCCCTCGAACTCTCGACCAGCGACGACCTGGTCGAAGCCATCGTGCGATTCGCCGACCTGCGCAAGCGCCGGGTTCGCGGGGTTGCAGCGCGTGGCGGGAAGGCGATGGTGGCGGCATGACATTCCTCTGGCCTCAATTCCTCTGGCTGCTGGCGGCCTTGCCGCTGCTGGTGCTGCTGTATGTCTGGCTGATCCGCCGCAAGAAGAAGATGGCGGTGCGCTACGCCAGCCTGTCGATCGTGCGCGAGGCCATGGGCCCGGGCCAGAGCCTGCGGCGCCACATTCCGCCGCTGCTGTTCCTGGTGGCCATGGCGGCGATGCTCGTGGCTGCGGCCCGGCCGATGGCCGTGGTGGTGCTGCCGTCGAACCAGCAGACCATCATCCTGGCGATGGACGTGTCGGGCAGCATGCGCGCGGCCGACGTGCAGCCCAACCGCCTCGTGGCGGCGCAGGAGGCGGCCAAGAGCTTCATCAAGGACCTGCCGCGCCACGTGAAGGTGGGCATCGTCGCGTTTGCGGGCAGCGCGCAGGTGGCGCAGCTGCCCACCACCAACCACGACGACCTCGTCACGGCCATCGACAGCTTCCAGCTGCAGCGCGCCACGGCCACGGGCAATGCCATCGTGGTGTCGCTGGCCACGCTGTTTCCCGACGCGGGCATCGACATCTCGCAATTCAGTGCGCCGAGCCGCCAGCGCGGCATTCCGATCGACCAGAACGAAAAACAGCTCAAGGAGTTCACGCCCGTGGCACCCGGCTCGTTCACTTCGGCCGCGGTGATCATGCTGACCGACGGCCAGCGCACCACGGGCGTCGACCCGCTCGATGCCGCCAAGGCCGCGGCCGACCGCGGCGTGCGCATCTACACGGTGGGCGTGGGCACGGTCGACGGCGAGACCATCGGCTTCGAAGGCTGGTCGATGCGCGTGCGGCTGGACGAAGACACGCTCAAGGCCATCGCCAACAAGACCAGCGCCGAATACTTCTACGCCGGTACCGCGAGCGACCTGAAGAAAGTCTACGAAACGCTGAGCTCCAAGCTCACCGTCGAGAAGAAGGAGACCGAGGTGTCGGCGCTGTTCGCGCTGGCCGCCGCGGTGCTCACCCTGCTGTCGGCGGGGCTGTCGCTGCTCTGGTTCAACCGGATTCTTTAGCGCTCTGCGAGGGTGCAGCAGGCGGCAGCTTCACCGCCCCCACGCCGCCCAGGAACAGGTCGGCCACGATCGGCGCAATGGCTGCGTGGTCGAGCCGGCCGCCGGGCTTCATCCAGGTGAACATCCAGTTGATCATGCCGAACAGCAGCATGGTCAGCGGCTTGGCGAGCTCGTCGCTCGGCGCGCCGGGGCGCAGTGCCGACACGGCGCGCGCAAAGCCCGCGACCACGGCACGCTCCTGGTCGAGCACGCGCTCGCGGTCTTCCTCTTCGAGAAAGCGCACGTCGTCGGTCAGCACGCGGTGCGCGTCCTGCGCGCCGGCGTACTCCTCGACGATGCGATAGATGAAGCGGCGCAGGCGTTCTTCGTCGGTGGACGGCTGGGCCTCTTCCTCGGCCACCAGCGCCGCCAGCTTCGAGACGTGCGTCTGGGCGATGCTGATGAGCAGGCTGCTCTTGTCCTTGTAGTAGTGGTAGAGCGTGGCCTTCGAGAGGTTGCAGGCCTCGGCGACCTGGTTCATCGAGGTCGCGGGGTAGCCACGGCGGGCGAACAGCTGGGCGGCCTGCGCAAGGATCAGTTCGCGCTGATCGTCGTAGGTGGCGGATCTTCCACGCGGCATCGGGTCTTCTTCCTGGGTTGTCTGTCGGTTGCTGGCGTGCAGCAGGCTCGATCTTGCATGAAGCCGCAGGGCTACCCGCGGCGGGTCGCGATCAGGGATTTCACGTCGGTGACCGGCAGGCGCGGCCGGTCTTTTTCGACCTCGGCCAGGGGCGCCACCTCGTGCAGGCTGGCCAGGCTGCGCACCGTCAGCGCCTGGTAGGTGTGCGTGCCCTCGAGCTTCCAGGCAATCTCTGCGTCGCTGAGCTCGCGCCGTACCTTGGCCGGGATGCCCGCCGCGAGCGAACGCGCGGGCACCTTCATGCCGGCGGGCACAAAGGCGCAGGCCGCGACGATGGCTTGCTCGCCCACCTCGGCCTCGTCCATCACCACGGCATTCATGCCGACGAGCGCGTCGCGCCGCACGATGCAGCTGTGCAGGATCGCGCCGTGGCCGATGTGGCCATTGACCTCCACCACCGTGTCGTTGTCGGGAAAGCCGTGGATGCAGCAGTGGTCCTGCACGTTCGAGCCCTCCTGCAGCACGATGCGGCCGAAGTCGCCGCGCAGGCTGGCGCAGGGCCCCACATAACAGTGCGGGCCGACGATCACGTCGCCGATCAGCACGGCCGTGGGATGCACGTAGGCGCTCGGGTCGACGACAGGAATCACGCCGTCGATGGAATAGCTGGGCATTCGGTCTCCTTGTTTTTTGCGAGTCTCAGGGTTTGCCCTGAATGCACCCCGCTTGTGCCGGAATCGAGGTCGATCCTAAAATCAACCGAACGGTCGGTCAATAGTGTTTACGCACCGAGCCGTCCCCACAAAGGATGAAAGAGACACGCATGACTGAGCCTTTGGTACTCATCAGCAACGCCGGCGCCGTCCGCACGCTGTGCCTGAACCGCCCCGCGGCGCTCAACAGCTTCACGACCGGGCTGCACGCCGAGTTGCTGGCCGCGCTCGAAGCCGCGGCCGCCGACAGCAGCGTGCGCTGCGTGGTGCTCACCGGCGCCGGCCGCGCCTTCTGCGCGGGGCAGGACCTGGCCGACCCGTCGGTCGCGCCCGACCCCACGCCGGGTGCCGCGCCCAAGGACCTGGGCAACGTCATCTCTACTTACTACGGCCCGCTCGTCGCGCGCCTGCGCTCGATGCCGGTGCCGGTGGTTGCCGCCGTCAACGGCGTGGCGGCCGGCGCGGGCGCCAACCTCGCGCTGTGCTGCGACCTCGTCGTGGCCGGCCGCTCGGCCAGCTTCATCCAGGCCTTCACCAAGATCGGCCTCGTGCCCGACACCGGCGGCACCTGGCTGCTGCCGCGGCTCGTGGGCCCGGCCCGCGCGCTGGGCATCGCGATGCTGGGCGACAAGCTGCCCGCCGAGGACGCCGCGCGCATCGGCCTCATCTGGCAGTGCGTGGACGACACGGCCTTGGCCGACACCGCCGCCGCGCTGGCCGCGCGCCTGGCCGGCATGCCCACGCGCGCGCTGGTCGCCACCCGCGAGGCCATGGCCGCTGCACAGAACCTCGACCTGGGCGCGGCACTTGCCGAGGAAGCGCGCATCCAACGCGACATGGGCCATGCCGACGACTACCGCGAAGGTGTCGAGGCTTTCCGCGCCAAGCGCGCCCCGGTGTTCAAGGACCGCTGAGATGACCGACGCTTCCCGCACCCCGCAGCAGACCGCCGAGTTCGTGCGCGACGGCATGTTCGCGAACGACAACGCCAGCAAGGGCCTGGGCATGCGCATCGTGGAGGTCGGCCCCGGCCAGGCCACGCTCGAGATGCGCGTGCGCCCCGACATGCTCAACGGCCACGCCATCTGCCACGGCGGCTTCATGGCCACGCTGGCCGATTCCACTTTCGCCTTCGCCTGCAACTCGTACAACGAGCTGACCGTGGCCTCGGGCTTCGCCATCGACTTCCTCGCGCCGGCGCGCGAGGGCGACGTGCTCACCGCGCGCTGCTTCGAAGTGTCGAAGGCCGGTCGCACCGGCGTGTACGACACCGAAATCACCAACCAGCGCGGCGAGCGCATCGCGATGTTCCGCGGCCGCTCCTACACCGCCAAGGGCCGGCCCGCCGTACCCGCCGCCTGAGGAGACACACACCATGACCGTCAAACGCCCCGCCCCCGGCGACCTCGACCCGATCGAAACCGCCAGCCGCGACGAGATTGCCGCGCTGCAGCTCACGCGGCTGCGCGCCACACTGCGCAACGCCTACGACAACGTGCCGCACTACCGCCAGGCCTTCGATGCGAAGGGCGTGCACCCCGACGACCTGAAGTCGCTGGCCGACCTGTCGAAGTTCCCGTTCACGGTGAAGACCGACCTGCGCGACAACTACCCCTTCGGCATGTTCGCCGTGCCGCGCACGCAGGTCGCGCGCATCCACGCGTCGTCGGGCACCACCGGCAAGCCGACCGTGGTGGGCTACACGAAGAACGACATCGACACCTGGGCCGACCTGGTCGCGCGCTCCATCCGCGCGGCAGGCGGGCGGCCCGGCGACATGATCCACGTCGCCTACGGCTACGGCCTCTTCACCGGCGGCCTGGGTGCGCACTACGGCGCCGAACGCGCGGGCTGCACCGTCATCCCGATGTCGGGCGGCCAGACCGAGAAGCAGGTCCAGCTCATTCAGGACTTCAAGCCGGACATCATCATGGTCACGCCCAGCTACATGCAGGTGATCATCGAGCAGTTCGAGCGCCAGGGCCTCGATGCCAAAGACAGCTCGCTCAAGCTCGGCATCTTCGGCGCCGAGCCGTGGACCGAGGCCATGCGCCGCGACATCGAGACCAAGGCCGGCATCGACGCGGTCGACATCTACGGTCTCTCCGAAGTGATGGGCCCCGGCGTGGCGAGCGAATGCGTCGAGAGCAAGGATGGCCCCGTCATCTGGGAAGACCACTTCTACCCCGAGATCATCGATCCGGAAACGGGCGAGCTGAAAGCCGATGGCGAAGAAGGCGAACTCGTCTTCACCTCGCTGAGCAAGGAGGCGATGCCCATCGTGCGTTACCGCACGCGCGACCTCACGCGCCTGCTGCCGCCCACCTCGCGCGCGTTCCGCCGCATGGGCAAGATCGTCGGGCGCAGCGACGACATGATGATCATCCGCGGCGTGAACGTCTTCCCCACGCAGGTGGAAGAGATCGTGCTTGCGCACAGCGCGCTCACCGGCCTGTACCAGGTGCGCGTGAGCCGCGAAGGCCTGCTCGACCAGGTCGAGGTGCACTGCGAACTCACGCCGCACGAAGCCGCCGCGGCCGACCGCAACGCCATCTCCGGCTGGGTGCAACACCGCGTGAAGACGCTCATCGGCATCTCCACCCGCGTGGTCGTGCACGGCCCCGACGAAATGGAACGCACGCAGACCGGCAAGGCCCGGCGCGTCGTCGACACGCGCCCGCGCTGAACCGCCCGCGCCCCCACACCGCACCGAAAGGACACGCACATGTACACCCAGGCCATGGACACGATGGGCAAGGACGCAGGCGACGGCAAGCAAAAGGCCGTGCGCTCCGCCGACGAGATGCGTCTCGAGGAACGTTTCGACGCCCGCATCGACGCGGGCGACTTCATCGAGGCGAAAGACTGGATGCCCGAGCACTACCGCAAGACGCTGGTGCGCCAGATCAGCCAGCACGCGCACTCCGAAATCGTGGGCATGCTGCCCGAGGGCAACTGGATCAGCCGCGCGCCCACGCTCAAGCGCAAGGCCATCCTGCTGGCCAAGGTGCAGGACGAAGGCGGCCACGGCCTCTACCTGTACGCGGCGGCTGAAACGCTGGGCACCTCGCGCGACCAGATGTTCGACGCGCTGCACAGCGGCAAGGCCAAGTACAGCTCGATCTTCAACTACCCCACGCTGACCTGGGCCGACATGGGCACCATCGGCTGGCTGGTCGATGGCGCGGCCATCATGAACCAGGTGCCAATCTGCCGCTGCTCGTACGCACCGTATGCGCGCGCCATGATCCGCATCTGCCGCGAAGAAAGCTTTCACCAGCGCCAGGGCTACGAGGCCCTGCTGACGATGATGAAGCAGGGCACCGACGCGCAGAAGGCCATGGTGCAGGACGCCGTCAACCGCTGGTGGTGGCCCTCGATCATGATGTTCGGCCCGCCCGACGACCAGTCGCCCAACTCCGCGCAGTCGATGCGCTGGGGCATCAAGCGCTTCAGCAACGACGAGCTGCGCCAGAAGTTCATCGACGCCACGGTCGAACAGGCCGCAATCCTCGGCGTGACGCTGCCCGACCCCGACCTGAAGTGGAACGAGGAGCGCCAGGCGCACGACTTCGGCGTCATCGACTGGAGCGAGTTCTGGCGCGTGATCGCCGGCGACGGCCCCTGCAACCGCGAACGCCTGCAGGCCCGCGTGGACGCCTGGGACGACGGGGCCTGGGTGCGCGAAGCCGCCCTCGCCCACGCCAACAAGCAACAACCAATCAAGGAAGCAGCATGAGCACCGAAGTGAAGCAAGAGTGGCCCCTGTGGGAAGTGTTCGTGCGCAGCAAGGCAGGCCTCGATCACAAGCACTGCGGCAGCCTGCACGCCGTCGACCCGAAGATGGCCATCCAGATGGCGCGCGACGTCTACACGCGCCGCCAGGAAGGCAGCAGCATCTGGGTGGTGCGCTCCGACCAGATCGTGGCCAGCGACCCGGGCGACAAGGACATGTTCTTCGACCCGGCCGAAGACAAGGTCTACCGCCATCCCACCTTCTACGCGCTGCCCAAGTCCGTGGACCACATGTGAGCGAGCGGCACGCCATGCAAGCCTCGATCGAACTGAACCGCACGCCCGCCGTGCACTACCTGCTGCGCATCGGCGACACCTGCCTGGTGCTCGCGCAGCGCCTGGGCGAATGGTGCGGCCACGCACCGGTGCTCGAAGAAGACATCGCGATGGCCAACATCGCGCTCGACCTCGTCGGCCAGGCCCGCGCGGTGCTCACGCACGCCGGCCAGCTCGAAGGCGCGGACCGCGCGCACGACGAAGACCAGCTCGCCTACCTGCGCGACGAGCGCGACTACTTCAACCTCACGCTGGTCGAGCTGCCGCGCGGCGACTTCGCCTTTGCCGTGCTGCGCAACACCATGGTCGCCACGCTGCTCAAGCTGCTGTGGCAGCGCCTGTCCGCATCGAGCGACGCCGAGGTGGCCGCCATCGCCGGCAAGGCGCTGAAGGAAGCGCGCTACCACCAGCAGCACTCGGCCGACTGGGTCGTGCGACTGGGCGACGGCACCGACGAATCGCGCCGCCGCACCGAGAAGGCGCTCAAGCAGCTGTGGCTCTACGTGCCCGAGCTGTTCGACAGCGACGACGTCGATGCACAGGCCAGCGCCAGCGGCCTCGGCCCGGCGTGGAGCGAACTGCGCGAACCCTGGCTCGCAGAGATGCAGCAGGTGCTCGATGCGGCCGGCCTCGCGATGCCGAAGGAAGCTGCCTTCCGCAGCACCGGCAAGCAGGGCGTGCACAGCGAGCACATGGGCTACATCCTGGCCGAGATGCAACACCTGCAGCGCAGCTTCCCCGGAGGCGTGTGGTGACCACCGAAGTGGCGTCGCGTGTCGATGCGGCCTGGGCCGTGCTGCACACCGTGCCCGACCCCGAGGTGCCGGCCGTGTCGGTCTGCGACCTGGGCATCGTGCGCGAGGTGATCGAGCACGACGACGGCCTGGAAGTCGTGCTCACGCCGACCTACTCCGGCTGTCCCGCCACCGAAGCCATCGAGCACGATGTGCTGGCCGCCATCGAGACCGCCGGCCTGGGCCGCGCGCGCGCCACGCTGCGCCGCGCACCCGCCTGGACCAGCGACTGGATCAGCGACGAAGGCCGCGACAAGCTCAAGGCCTACGGCATCGCGCCGCCGGCCCATCTCACGCCCGAGCAGGCCTCCACCACCGCCGTGCCGATCAAGCTCTTCGGCCGCATGGCCGGCGAGCGCATCGCCTGCCCGCGCTGCGCCAGCGAGCGCACCGAACGGCTCTCGGCCTTCGGCTCGACGGCCTGCAAGGCCCTGTACCGCTGCATGGCCTGCCGCGAGCCTTTCGAACACTTCAAGCCAATCTGAGACTCTCACGATGAGCACCCTCTTCCACCCCCTGCGCGTGAAGGCCATCGAGCCCGACACGCACGAGGCCGTCATCGTCTCGTTCGAGGTGCCGACCGACCTGCAGCAAGTCTTCGGCTTCACGCAGGGCCAATACCTCACGCTGCGCCATGACATCGACGGCCAGGACCTGCGCCGCTCCTATTCGATCTGCGCCGGCATCGACGACGGCGAGCTGCGCGTCGGCGTGCGCAAGGTGCGCGGCGGCGTGTTCTCCAACTGGATCAACGCCCACCTGCAACCCGGCGACAGCCTGCAGGTGATGGCACCGCAAGGCCGCTTCTTCGTACCGATCGAGCCGGCCTCTGCGCGCCACCACGTGGGCATCGCGGGCGGCAGCGGCATCACACCCATCCTGTCGATCATGAAGACCGTGCTCGCGCGCGAACCGCACAGCCGCTTCACGCTGATCTACGGCAACCGCCAGCTGCAGTCCACGATGTTCAAGGAAGAGATCGAGGACCTGAAGAACCGCTACATGACGCGCCTCGTGCTGCAGCATGTGTTCTCCGACGAGCACACCGATTCGCCACTGGGCTTCGGCGTGATGAACCGCGAGAAGATCGGCGAGTTCCTGGCCTCGGTGGTGCCCGCCGCGCAGATCGACCACGTGTACGTGTGCGGCCCGTTCCAGATGAACGACGAGGCCGAGGCCGCGCTGCTGGCCGCGGGTGTGCCCGAAGACCGCATCCACATCGAGCGCTTCGGCGTCGCGCTGCCGTCGGCCACCTCGGCCAGCCAGGTCGGCGCGGTGGTGCACGAGGCGCAGCCGGGCGATGCCAAGCAGGCGCGCGTGACCATCGTGCGCGACGGCCTGCAACGCGAGATCACCTACACCGAGGGCCAGCCCAGCATCCTCGACGCAGCGTCGGCGGCCGGGCTCGAAGTGCCGTTCTCGTGCACCTCGGGCGTGTGTGGCACCTGCCGCGCGAAGTGCGTGGACGGGGAAGTCCGCATGGAAAGAAACTTTGCACTCGACAAGAATGAAGTGGCCGCGGGATTCGTGCTGACTTGCCAGGCCCACCCCCTGACCGAACGCGTCACGCTGTCTTTCGACGAGCGTTGAGCGCACGGCTTTTCCCTCGGCCTTTCCCCTTTCAACCCGGAGACAAACCAACCATGACATTCTTCAAGCCCCTGCTGATCACCGCCCTGTGCGCCACGGCCCTCTCGGCCTGGGCCGACGTCAACGTCGGCGTGACCATCTCGGCCACCGGACCGGCGGCTTCGCTCGGCATCCCCGAGAAGAACACCATCTCGCTGATGCCCAAGACCATCGGCGGGCAGAAGATCAACTACATCGTGCTGGACGATGCCTCCGACACCACGGCCGCCGTGAACAACACGCGCAAGCTGATCGCCGAGAACAAGGTCGACGTGATCCTGGGATCGACCACCACGCCGGCTTCGCTCGCGATGATCGACGTGGCCAGCGAAGCACAGACGCCGATGATCTCGGTGGCCGCCTCGGCGCGCATCATCGAGCCGATGGACGCCAAGAAGAAGTGGGTCTTCAAGACGCCGCAGAACGACATCATGATGTCGCTGGCCATCGCCGAGCACATGGCCGCCAACGGCGTGAAGACCGTGGGTTTCATCGGTTTCTCCGACGCGTACGGCGAAGGCTGGTCGCAAGAGTTCGCGAAGGCCGCCGAGCTGAAGAAGATCAAGATCGTGGCCAACGAACGCTATGCGCGCTCGGACACCTCGGTCACCGGCCAGGCCCTGAAGCTCATGTCGGCCAAGCCCGACGCGGTGCTGGTCGCCGGCTCCGGCACGCCGGCCGCGCTGCCGCAGAAGACACTCAAGGAGCGCGGCTACACCGGCAAGATGTACCAGACGCACGGCGTGGCCAACGCCGACTTCCTGCGCGTGGGCGGCAAGGACGTGGACGGCACCTTCCTGCCCGCTGGTCCGGTGCTCGTGGCCGACCAGTTGCCCGCCAGCAACCCGGTGAAGAAGTCCGCGCTCGCGTACGTCGCCGCCTATGAAGCCGCCTACGGCAAGGGCACGGTGTCGACCTTCGGCGCGCACGCCTGGGACGCGGGCCTCCTGATGAGCTCGGCCGTGCCGGTCGCGCTGAAGAAGGCCCAGCCGGGCACGCCCGAGTTCCGCGCCGCACTGCGCGATGCGCTGGAGCAGACCAAGGAAGTGTCGGGCGCGCACGGCGTGTTCAACATGACGGCGGCCGATCACCTGGGCCTCGATCAACGCGCGCGCGTGATGGTGAAGATCGAGAACGGCGCCTGGAAGTACCAGCCCTGAGCTCGCCCAGGCTGCGCGCACCGCGTGCCGCTTCTTTCCCCTGACGGGGTCGACACCAGAGGTCCGGCGAGGGCCGGTTCCTCGGTGTTCCTGAACTGAGTCACGGGCCCCGCCCGAAGGTTTTCATATGGACTTGCAGATTGCCCTGTTGCTGGGGCAGGACGGCATCGTGAACGGCGCGGTCTACGGACTGATGGCGCTCGCGCTGGTGCTGGTGTTTTCGGTCACGCGCGTGATCTTCATTCCGCAGGGCGAGTTCGTCGCCTTCGGTGCGCTCTCGATGGCGGCGCTGCAGGGCGGTCGCACACCGGCCACGCTGTGGCTGCTGGTGGCGCTGGGCGTCATGGCGCTGGTGGTCGAGGTGTGGCGCTGGAAGCGCGGCGCGACGATCGACTGGCGCTCGGCCTTCACATGGTGCGTCGCCTTCCCGGCCCTCGCCGCGGTGCTGGTGCTGGGCCTCAAGCCCACCTCGATGACCCTGCAGGCGATCACCACGCTGGTGCTGATCGCGCCGCTGGGGCCGCTGCTCTATCGCCTGGCGTATCGCCCGCTGGCCGATGCCACGGTGCTGATGCTGCTGATCGTCTCGGTCGCGCTGCACGGCGTGCTGGTCGGCCTGGGCCTGTTCTTCTTCGGTGCCGAAGGTTCGCGCACCACGCCGTTCTCCGACGTGCGCTTCGACATCGGCGGCATCCCCGTGAGCGGACAGTCGCTCGTGGTGGTGGGCGTTACCTTGCTGCTCGTGATCGCGATGTTCTGGTTCTTCGGCCGCTCCATGGTCGGCAAGGCGCTGCGCGCCACGGCCATCAACCGCGTGGGCGCGCGGCTCTCGGGCATTCCCACCGAGCTGTCGGGCGACCTGAGCTTTGCGCTCGCGGCGCTCATCGGCGCGGTGTCGGGCCTGCTGATCGCGCCGATCACCACGGTCTACTACGACACCGGTTTTCTCATCGGCCTGAAGGGCTTCGTGGCCGCCATCGTCGGCGGGCTCGCAAGCTACCCCCTGGCACTCGCGGGCGCGCTGCTGGTCGGCCTGCTGGAGGCCTTCTCTTCGTTCTGGGCCAGCGCGTACAAGGAAGTGCTGGTCTTCACCTTGATCATTCCGGTGCTGTGGTGGCGTTCGCTGCGCAGCCACCACGTGGAGGACGAGGAATGAGCGCGCCGTCGACTTCATCGTCCACCACCGCCGTGCACACGGGCCGTCCGCTGGTCACACCGCGCGTGCTCACGCTGGCGTGCATCGTCGCACTCGCGCTGGCCTGGGGCTGGCTGCCCGACTTCACGGTCGCGGTGCTGAGCAACATCGGCCTCTATGCGCTGGTGGCCGCCGGTCTGGTCATGCTGACCGGCGTGGGCGGCATGACCTCCTTCGGCCAGGCCGCGTTCGTCGGCATGGGGGCGTATGCCACCGCGTGGATCTGCACGTCGCCCACGGCCGCAGGCTGGCTCGGCGGCATCGCGGGCTCGGCGCTGGTGCCGTGGCTGGGCCTGCTGCTCGGGCTGGTGCTGACCTTCGCGCTGGCCTGGGCGCTCGGCGCGGTCACGCTGAAGCTGTCGGGCCACTACCTGCCGCTGTGCACCATCGCCTGGGGCCTGAGCCTGTACTTCCTGCTCGGCAACATGGAGTTCCTGGGCGGCCAGACCGGCATCACGGGCGTGCCGCCGCTGGTGATCGCAGGCATCTCGCTGGCCTCGCCGCGCGCGCTCGGCGTGGTGATCTGGGCCGTGCTGCTGCTGGCGCTGTGGGCGTTGCACAACCTGCTCGACTCGCGCGAGGGCCGCGCCATCCGCGCGCTCAAGGGCGGCCGGCTCATGGCCGAGTCGATGGGCGTCGACACGGCGCGCCACCGCATCAAGTTGTTCGTGCTGGCCGCACTCTTGGCGGCGGTGTCGGGCTGGCTCTACGCGCACATGCAGCGCTTCGTGAACCCGACGCCCTTCAACCTGAACATCGGCATCGAGATGCTGTTCATGGCGGTGGTCGGCGGCGCGGGCCACCTGTGGGGCGCGGTGCTCGGCGCCACGCTGATCACGCTGCTGAAGGAGAAGCTGCAGGACATCCTGCCCGCGCTGCTGGGCACCAGCGGCAA
The DNA here is from genome assembly GCF_001426505.1 of Variovorax sp. Root473. GTDB lineage: Bacteria > Pseudomonadota > Gammaproteobacteria > Burkholderiales > Burkholderiaceae_C > Variovorax. The sequence continues at coordinate 18,238 of NZ_LMEV01000017.1, read as the reverse complement.
CTTCGAAGTGGTGGTGTTCGGCCTGCTGATGCTGTTCGTGCTGCAGCGCTTTGCCGACGGCTTGTGGCCCACGCTGGCACGGCTGGTGAGCCGCTGGGTGCGGCCAGTGGCGAGGGCGCCCGCGGCCGGTTCATCGACGGCCCCGGCAGCGCAGCTCGCGCAGCGCGTGCTGCCGGCGGCGGGCACGATGCTGTTGCAGGCTGATGCGGTCAGCAAGCGCTTCGGTGGCCTCATCGCCAACAACGACATCTCGATGACGCTGAAGGCCGGCGAGATCCACGCACTGATCGGCCCCAACGGCGCCGGCAAGAGCACCTTCTTCAACATGATCTCGGGCGTGGACGATCCGACCTCCGGCGACGTGCGGCTCGAAGGCGACGTCATGTCGGGCCGCCCCTCGCGCGCCTTCGCGGCGCACGGCCTGGGCCGCACCTTCCAGCACGTGCGCCTGCTGGGGCAGCGCAGCGTGGTCGAGAACGTGGCGCTCGGCGCGCACCTGCGCGCCAGGCGCGGCTGGCTCGCAGCCATGCTGCGGCTGGACCGCGCCGAAGAAGCCGCATTGATGGCTGAGGCGCGCAAGCAGATCGAGCGCTGCGGCCTCGGCGCGCATGCCGACACGCCGGCCGCGTCGCTCTCGCTGGGGCAGCAGCGCGTGGTCGAGATCGCGCGTGCGCTCGCCGGCCAGCCCTCGGTGCTGCTGCTGGACGAACCCGCCGCCGGCCTGCGCCATCTTGAAAAGCGCGCGCTCTCCGAGCTGCTCGGGCAGTTGCGCGCCGAAGGCCTGGGCATCCTCGTGGTGGAGCACGACATGGAGTTCGTGATGAACCTCGCCGACCGCATCACCGTGCTGGAGTTCGGCACCGTGATCGCCACCGGCACGCCGGCCGAAGTGCAGGCCAACCCGCGCGTGCTCGAGGCCTACCTCGGTGGCGCCGACGACGAACTGCTGGAAGACGCCAAGTCATGAGCCACCCCATCCTCCAACTGGAAGACTTCTGCGTCGCCTACCGCACCGTGGAAGCGGTGCACAGCGTGCACCTGCACGTGAACGAAGGCGAGATCGTCACCGTCATCGGCCCCAACGGCGCGGGCAAGACCACGCTGCTGTGCGCGGCCATGGGCCTGCTGCAGTCGACCGGCAAGCTGTCGCTCGACGGCGCGCGCATCGCGCGCCCCGGCGTCGAGATCATGGTCGCGCGCGGCGTGGCGCTGGTGCCCGAGCGGCGCGAGCTGTTCGGCGAGATGTCGGTCGAAGACAACCTGCTGCTCGGCGGCTTCTACCAGTGGCGCAAGGGCCAACGCGACCAGCGCGCGCGCATGGACGAGATCTTCGAGATCTTTCCGCGCCTGAAGGAACGTCGTCCGCAGATGGCCTCCACGCTCTCGGGTGGCGAGCGCCAGATGCTGGCCATCGGCCGCGCCCTCATGGCACGCCCGCGCCTGCTGATGCTCGACGAGCCCTCACTCGGCCTGGCCCCGCTGGTGGTGCGCGAGGTGCTGCGCGTGGTGTCGCAGCTGCGCAAGCACGGCGTGTCGGTACTGCTGGTGGAACAGAACGCCCGCGCCGCCCTGCAGGTGGCCGACCGCGCCTACGTGCTCGAGATGGGCGCGGTGGCGCTCGAAGGCAACGCCGGCGATCTGCTGCACGACCAGCGAATCATCGATACCTACCTGGGCATCGGCAACAAGCAATGACCCCCGTGCAGCGCGCGCTCCGCGCCGCTGCGCCTTCCCTCTTCAAAGGACACGCGCCATGACCACCCTTCAAAGCTACATCGCCGGCCGCTGGATCGGCCAGGGAGCCGCACAGTCGCTGCGCAGCGCCGTCAACGGCCAGGCCGTTGCGAGCACGCACGCCGAGGCCATCGACTTCGCCGAGGCGCTGGCGCACGCGCGCCGCGTGGGCATTCCGGCGCTCATGAAGCTCGACTTCCAGCAGCGCGCCGAGCGACTGAAGGCGCTGGCCAAGTACCTGGCGGCAAACAAGGAAGCGCTGTATGCGGTGTCGGCCCACACGGGCGCCACGCGCGCCGACGGCTGGATCGACATCGAGGGCGGCGCCGGCACGCTGAGCGCCTACGCCAGCATCGGCACCAACGAGCTGCCCTCAGGCAACCTCGTGCACGAAGGCCCGGCTTTTCCGCTCGGCAAGAAGGGTGGCTTCGCAGGCACGCACATCCTGGTGCCCCGCGGCGGCGTGGCGGTGCACATCAATGCCTTCAACTTCCCGGTGTGGGGCCTGCTCGAGAAGTTCGCGCCCAGCTTCCTCGCGGGCATGCCCTGCATTGGCAAGCCGGCCACGGCCACGAGCTACCTCACCGAGGCGCTGATGAAGCTCATCGTGCAATCGGGCATCCTGCCCGAGGGCAGCCTGCAGCTCGTGATCGGCAGCACGGGCGACCTGCTCGACCGCCTCGAAGGCCCCGACGTGGTCACCTTCACCGGCTCGGCCGACACGGCCGCCAGGCTGCGCGTGAACGCGAACCTGGTGCGCCAGTCGATCCCGTTCAATGCCGAGGCCGACTCGCTGAACTGCGCGATCCTCGCGCCCGACGTCACGCCCGACGACGAGGAGTTCAATCTCTTCGTGAAAGAAGTGGCGCGCGAGATGACCATCAAGGCCGGCCAGAAGTGCACGGCGATCCGCCGCGCCATCGTGCCGCGCCAGCACCTCGATGCGGTGGCCGAGAAGCTGCGCGCACGCCTGGCCAAGACCGTCATCGGCGACCCGTCGCGTGAAGACGTGCGCATGGGCGCCCTCGCCTCGCGCGACCAGCAGGCCGATGTGGCCGAGCGCGTCGCCACGCTGCTGCAAGGCGCGGAGCTGGTGTATGGCGCGCGCGACGGCTTCTCGCCCGTGGGCGACGGCGTGAGCGAAGGCGCGTTCTTCGCGCCCACGCTGCTGCTGAGCCGCAAGCCGCTCGAACACGATGCGGCGCACGACATCGAGGCCTTCGGCCCCGTCAGCACGCTCATGCCTTACGACAGTGCGGACGGCATCGACGAAGCGCTGGCGCTGGCCGCGCGCGGCAAGGGCAGCCTCGTGGGCACGCTCGTCACGCGCGACCCGGCCATCGCCGCCAAGGCCATTCCGGTCGCTGCCGCCTGGCACGGACGCCTGCTGGTGCTCGACCGCGAAGCCGCCGCCGAATCGACCGGCCATGGCTCGCCGCTGCCGGTGCTCAAGCACGGCGGCCCGGGCCGCGCCGGTGGCGGCGAAGAGCTGGGCGGCCTGCGCGCCGTGAAGCACTACCTGCAGCGCGCCGCGCTGCAGGGTTCGCCCACCATGCTGGCGGCCGTCACCGGCGAGCACGTGCGCGGCGCCGCGCTGCGCGAGAGCGAGGTGCACCCGTTCCGCCGCTACTTCGAGGAACTGCGCATCGGCGACTCGCTGCTCACGCACCGCCGCACCGTGGGCGAGGCCGACATCGTCGCCTTCGGCGGCATCTCGGGCGACTACTTCTACATGCACTTCGACGACGAGGCGGCCAAGGCCTCGCCCTTCGGCAAGCGCATCGCGCACGGCTACTTCGTGCTGTCGGCAGCCGCGGGCCTGTTCGTCTCGCCCTCGCCCGGCCCGGTGCTGGCCAACTACGGCCTGGACACGCTGCGCTTCGTCAAGCCCGTGGGCATCGGCGACACCATCCAGGCGCGCCTGACCTGCAAGCGCAAGATCGACCGCAACAAGAAGGACGCGAGCGGCCAGGGCCAGGGCGTGGTGGCCTGGGACGTGGAGGTGACCAACCAGCTCGGCGAACTGGTCGCGAGCTACGATATCCTGACCCTCGTCTCCAAGAAACCAGAAACCCACTGATGTTCGATCTCACAGGAAAAGTCGCGCTCGTCACCGGCGGCAACGGCGGCATCGGCCTCGGCATGGCACAGGGCCTCGCCAAGGCCGGCGCCCGCGTCATCATTGCAGCGCGCAATGCACAGAAGTCGGCCGCTGCGGTCGAATCGCTGAAGGGACTGGGCAGCGACAGCTTCGCGCTCTCGCTCGACGTGACCGACGAAGCCTCGGTGCAGAAGGTGTTCGACGAGGTCGTGGCGCGCTGCGGCCGGCTCGACATCCTCGTCAACAACGCCGGCACCACGGTGCGCAAGCCGGTTGACCAGCTCGCGCTGGCCGAGTGGCACAAGGTGATGGACACCAACCTCACCAGCGCCTTCCTGTGCAGCCGCGCCGCGCACCCGCACCTGAAGGCCGCGGGCGGCGGCAAGATCATCAACATCGGCTCGATGATGTCGATCTTCGGCGCGCCCTACGCGCCGGCCTACGCCGCGAGCAAGGCCGGCATCGTGCAGCTCACCAAGTCGACCGCGCTCTCTTGGGCGGCCGACCAGATCCAGGTCAACGCCATCCTGCCAGGCTGGTTCGAGACCGAGCTGACCGACGGTGCCCGCAACCAGATCCCGGGCCTGTACGAGCGCGTGAAGACCCGCGCCGCCGCCGGCCGCTGGGGCCAGCCCTCGGACATCGCGGGCACCGCCGTGTTCCTGGCCAGCGCCGCGTCCGACTACGTGACCGGCACCGCCATTCCCGTCGACGGCGGGTTTTCGATCTCCGGCTGAGTCTTGCGGGCCGTGTAAATTCGGCCGCCATGCTCCTCTGGTTTCAGCTCTTTCTTGTTGTCGCAGGCACGGCCGCACTGCTGTACGTGTCGCGCGGCCCGCTCAGCCAGCCCGGCTCCCACGGCTTCTTCCGCTTCTTCGCGTGGGAATGCATGCTGGTGCTGATCGTGCTGAACCTGCCGGTGTGGCATGTCGATCCGTTCTCGGCCAAGCAGTTGATCTCGTGCGTGCTGCTGGCGCTGTCGATCTGGTTGCCCATCCACGCGGTGCGATTGCTCAAGGCGCACGGCAAGCCAAGCGACGTACGCAACGACGACCCGGCGCTGTACGGCTTTGAAAAGACCTCGGCGCTGGTCACCACCGGCGCCTTCCGCTACATCCGCCACCCGATGTACACGGCGCTGATGCTGCTGGCCTGGGGCGCGTTCCTCAAGCAGTTCACCTGGCTCACGCTGGTGCTGGTGCTGGCGGCCACGCTGTTCCTGTTCCTGACGGCGCTGCGCGACGAGAAGGAATGCCTCGCGCACTTCGGCGACGACTACCGCGCGTACATGCGCGGCACGCGGCGCTTCATTCCTTTCGTGTTGTAGCGCCGGGCGCTTCGGGCCCGCCCTCTTCTTTCCTCGCGCTCCACCAGGCGGAGAGCACCAGGCCGCCCTTGCGCACCAGCAGCACCGCCATGACCACGAGCACGGCCCGCGAGGCCACGTAGCCCGCGATGCCGAGCAGTGTCGACGGCAGCGGTTTGGACGCCCAGAAGATGACCCAGGTCGCCAGCCCGGCCATCGCCAGCCCGCCGACGATCAGCATCACGCCGCCCACCATCCACGTGAGGATCGCGAGCCGCGCGGCCAGGCCGGTCAGGCGGTCGGCGCCGGGCCAGTCGCGCCAGGTCCACAGCGCGGCCAGGCCCAGCGAACCCATCATGGCCGCCAGCAGGCCCATGAGGCTGTAGCCGACGACGGTGATGATCTGGTTCAGGTCCGGCATGCAGGCTACGGTGTCAAACGCGGCAGCGCTTTTGCATCGACCGCCTCGCCGTCGACGATGAAGTGCCCGCCCGCCACGTGGTGCAGCGTGCGCAGCTCGTCGTGTCCTTCGAAATGCCAGCGCCCCTCGGAGAACACGCGCGCGTCGGCTTGCGCCGCGATCACCTCGCCCAGGAACAGGTCGTAGCGCTGCTGGATCGGCGGCTCGGGCAGCAGCCGGCATTCGAGCCAGGCCGCACAGCCTTCGAGCAGCGGCGCGCCGGTGGCCTCGCCCGCGAAGGTCGAGAGGCCGTAGGCGGCGAACTTGTCGCTGCCGTCGCGCTCGGCGATCTCGCGGCCCGAGCTGTTGCCCAGCGCCTCGGTCAGGTCGAGCTGCGCGCGCGTGGGCACCTGCAGTGCGAAGGTGCCCGCGCCCTCAAGCAGCACGCGCGTCCAGGTGCTCTTGTCGAGCACGACCGCCACCTTGGGCGGATCGAAGTCCAGCGGCATCGCCCAGGCCGCGGCCATGATGTTGCGCCGGCCATCGTGCGCGGCGCTCACGAGCACCGTGGGCCCGTGGTTCAAAAGACGGTAGGCCTTGTTCAGCGGAACCGGCCGGCGGTGAGAGGCGTTCATGCGCGTGGGGCCCGCGATGGCAAGCCCGGAGGATGGAGGCCCGCCAGCCTACCAGCAGGTGCCGCGCCCTGCCCTGCGGAGGGGCTCAGGCGCGGCGTGGCTCGTCACGCCGCGTAGGCGTCGCACAGGGCGAGGTACTCGTCGCCCGAAATTTCCAATGCCGTCGCACGGCGCAGCACCCGGGCCTTCGGCTTGGGCAGGTCGGTCTTGATCTGGATCTGCTTGCCGATGGGAATGCCCATGTAGTCCTGGTTGACCCAGGTGTTCTCGACGATGTTGCCCCACGGCAGCAGCAGGCCGTTCTCGAAGGTCAGCCCCTGGCGGCCGATGACGAACGCGGGTGTTCCGATGTTGGCCAGTGTGCGGATGCACTTCACGGCCAGCCACGCGGCCAGCAGGCCGAAGGCCGCCGCGATGAGGATGCCGATGTTCTTGTCCTGCGTGCGAATGCACAGCACGGCGAGCACGACCGCGACCACCACCCAGAGCGTGGCACCGGCGATCAGCCGCGTGCGCGAGTAGAAGACGGGGCGGTCCTGGCGGGTTTTTTCCTGTTGGCTGGCGGAGCTGTAGATTTCCATTTTTGAGTCCCTGTACTTTGGAGATGAAGAAAATCGGGAGAAGGCTCAGGCCGACGGCAGGCGCTGCATGAGGCAGCCCATCAGCACCGGCTCGTTGTCGATCTTCGAGCGATCGATCTTGCGGGTCTTGCCGTTGGCCACGATCACCAGGTGCTCGTCGACATCCATCGCTTCGGCATCCGACTGTGTGCGGATGGTGTCGATGCTCGACCACGCGATCAACTGGCCCTTGTGCACCAGCCCTTCCGCATTCAGCGCCAGCGCGCCGAAGGGCACGGTGTCGCCCGCATGCAGGCGCCGCTCCACGTCGTGCCGCAGCACTTCGCCCACGGCCTCTTCCACTTCGGCGACGAGCGCGTACGGGTCGTCCCACAGGTCGAGCCGCAGGCGCAGCGTGCGGCCATCGCGGGTGGTGAGCAGCAGGTGGTTGCGGTTGTGGCGATGGCGCAGCCGCGTCACGTCGGCGAAGGCAACCGTCTGTGTGCCCAGCTGCAGGCCGTGCGCGGTCAGCGTCAGCACCGACGGGGTGCGCAGCCACGCAAAGAAGTCGCTGCCCTTCCAGCAGATCAAATAGATCGCAGCCGGAATCGCCAGCACCAGCACGAAGAACGCGCCCTTGTAGCGAACGAAATCCGGCGTGATGAGGTACGGAAGGATGTAGATCTTGGCCGGCACCAGCACCATGGCGCAGAACACATAGATCGCGGCCAGGCCGGCCAGCACACAGTAGAACGCGTAGCGCGGAAAGATGCGGTCGTGGCGAAGGGGCATGTGAAGCGAGTACCCAATGCGTCGACAACGGGCGTGGTGGCGTGGAGCTGAATTGCGCGCACGACCATACCAGCGGGAAGCGTCGCTCCCGAGGCTGCGCGGGCGTTATGGCATGTTTTTTTTGAGCCGGTGCCGTCTTCTGAGAAGTCCGTTAACCGACAAGATTTAAGTTTGATGCCTACTTCGCAAAAACCGCTGCTTAAGCATTCATGACAACCCGGAAAGCAGTGTGCAGTGTGGCCTCAGCGCCCGTCGGAACTCACCGGCCCGCGCCGATGCCGTGGTGCGCATCTTCCGCCGCCGCCACCAGCCGCAGCCCGGCGCGCACGCGCGCCAGCGTTTCGTTCTCACGCTGCGGCGCATACACGGCGTGCGCCGAATGCGAGAACTCGGGCGCGCCCTCCACCAGCCGCAGCCGCCCGTCGTCAAGGTACGGACGCACAACGCCGATGCGGAAGTAGCCCGCACCACCCACCGCGAGCAGGTAGGTAAGCGCCAGCGGCCCGAGCGAGATCGACACCGTCGCGTGGGCCAGTTCCGGAAACGCAGCCTCGTGGTTGGCTGCGAAGGCTGGGCCCCAATCCACCGACACGTAGCGCGCACGGTCGAGGCGGCCGTCAGGGTCGGTGGTGACCATCACCAGCCGCTCCTCGGCCAGCAGCTCGGTCACGAGGCCGGGGCGCTGCGGCGGGTTGTAGAGCACGGCCAGGTCGAGCGCACCGCCCTGCACGGCCTCGAGCAGACGCTGTGCGCTGTCGACCTCGGCGCGCAGCGCAATCTCGGGGCAGACGCGGTGCATCCAGATCAGCCAGTCGGCCAGCAGCGGGTGCCACAGGCTGGGCTCGCTGCCCACGCTCACGCCTTCTACGATGCCCGGCGGCAGCGCGACATGCTGGCGCGCACGCTCCCACACCTGCACCAGCGTGGTCGCGTGGGCCACGAAGCGCTCGCCCGAGGCCGTGAGCCGCGCGCCGGCCTTGTTGCGCACGAAGAGGCGCCGGCCAAGCTGGTCTTCGAGCAGGCGGATGCGCGCGCTGACGGCGGTCTGCGTCAGGTGCAGCCGCTCGGCCGCGGCAATGAAGCTGCCGGTGGCCGCAACTTCGAGGAACGTGCGAGCAAGGCCAATGTCCATCGTTTCATATTAGTTTTTTTGCAGTCATTTGCAATGAACATTCATTGGCTTGAGGAGAAGCTTCGGTTCACCATGGGCATGAAACGACTTCCGGAGCCCTGCCCATGCGTCCCCTGCCACCCATGCCCCATGCCTCTTCGGCTGACGATGCCGCTGCGCCCTTTGCTGACACACCCGCCGCGCAGCGCGCGCAGGGGCTGCGTTTTCCCGAGCGCGTGGAAGTGTCCTCGCCGGTCTGCTATGCCGACGAGCTCGACGCGGCCTACCGCGAGGCCAGCGACCGCGACGCGCTGCTGGCCGCGCTGAACGAACTGCTCGAAGCCGAGCGCGCCGGCGCTCGCATCACGCTGCGCAGCGCCGCCGAAACCGACGACCCCGCGCTGCAGCGCCTGGTGACCGACATCCATCGCGACGAAGTGCGCTGGTGCGGCGTGCTGATCGACGCAATCCAGTCGCTGCCCGCCACGCCCAGCACGCGCACCGGCGCGTTCTACGAGCGCGCGATGGCCGTGCCGGACCTGGACGCGCGCCTGGCCCTGCTCAACCGGGGCCAGGGCTGGGTGGTGCGCAAGCTGCAGGCGCTGCTGCCACGCCTTGGCGACACGCACATCCACGGCGAGCTGACGGCGATGCTGATGTCTCACCAGCAGAACATCGCGCGCGTCAACGCGCAACAGGCACCACAGGTTCCCTGCGAGCCGCAAGAAGGAGCTTCCCCATGAATGCACAGGACGTCATGACCTCGCCGGTCTTCACCATCGCACCGGACACGCCGGTGCGTGACATCAGCGCGCTGCTGCTGGCACGCCACATCAGCGGCGTGCCCGTGGTCGAGCAGGGCGACGTGGTCGGCATCGTGAGCAAATCCGACCTGCTGCACCGCTACGAGGCCGAGCCCGGCGGCGCGCCGTCGCGCCCATGGTGGCAGCGCTGGGTGCAGCGCACGGCGCCGCCGCGCGACTACGTGCGCTCGCACGCGCTGCGCGCGGCCGACCTGATGACGCGCGAGCCGGTGTCGATCACCGAAGATCTCTCGCTGGCCCGCGTCGCGCAGCTGTTGACCGCGTACCGCATCCAGCGCCTGCCGGTGGTGCGCGGACGCCGGCTGGTGGGCATCGTGACGAGTGGCGACCTGGTCAAGGCGCTGCTGCGGCGGGCCGACGCAGATACCTCGTGCACCGACGCATGCGACGACACACAGATCCTGGCGCGCCTCGTGGCAGAACTCGAACGACAGACCTGGTGGAGCCGCGCGTGGTCGCATGTGTCGGTGGAAGACGGCATCGTGATGTATCACGGCATGGTCGGCAACGAGGCCGAGCGCGACGCGGCGCGCGTGGCAGCCGAAGGCATCACAGGCGTGCGCGGCGTGGTCGACGAGCGGCTGTGCACGATCGAGTGGCAGACGATGGTCTGAGAAGCAAAGAAAATTGCAACACGGCGCGGGGGAGCGCCATCCAATGGGCAGAAGGAATCCATCGCATGCCGCCCACCGCCCTGCCCCTCACTGTCGATGCTGCGGCAAATGCCTCCGACGCCGAACTCGCGGCGTGCGCCGCGCAGGGCGACACGCAGGCCTTCGCACGCATCATGCGGCGGCACAACCAGCTGCTGTTCCGCTCCGCGCGCAGCATCCTGCACAGCGACGCCGACACCGAAGACGCGCTGCAGGACGCCTACCTGCGCGCCTGGCGCGCCATCGGCAGCTTCCGTGAAGAAGCAAAGCTCTCGACCTGGCTGGTGCGCATCGTCATCAACGAAGCGCTGGGCCGCCTGCGGCGTCGCGGCGCGCAGGTGATTCCGCTCGACGGCCATGCGGACACGGGGGACGACGACGCCCGCGATACGCAACTTGCCGACGACCCCGACCGCCAACCGGAGCGCCTCGCCATGCGCGAAGACCTGCGCCGACTCATGGAACGCCGCATCGACCGGCTGCCCGGCGCCTACCGCACCGTGTTCGTGCTGCGCGCCGTACAGGAACTCAGCGTCGGCGAAACCGCCGAAGCGCTGCAGCTGCCCGAGGCCACGGTGCGGCTGCGCTTCTTCCGCGCCCGCAGCCTGCTGCGCGAAGGCCTGTCGCGCGACATCGACCTCGCGACGGGCGATGCCTTCGCGTTCGACGGCGCGCGCTGCGACCGCATCGTGGCGCGCGTGCTGGCGGCGCTGCCCTGATGGCTTCCCACAACCACCACCCCCGAGGAGACCCCACCATGTCCTTTTTCCTGATGCCCACCCCGGCCGCCGCGCGGCGCGCCTTCCTCGGCCGCTCTGGCCTGATGCTGTCGGGCGCCGCCGTGGCGCTGCTGGCGGGGCGCGACGCGCTCGCCGCGAAGAGCGGCGGTGCCACCGGCAACGACGTGCAGATCCTCAACACCGCGCTCGGCGCCGAGCTCGAGGCGATCGCGGCCTACCAGCTCGGCGCGGAAAGCAAGCTGCTCGAGAAGCCCGTGCTGGACCTCGCCGTGACCTTCCAGGGCCACCACAAGGAGCATGCCGACCTGCTGGCCAAGACCATCGCGAAGCTCGGCGGCAAGGCCGTCGCGGCCAAGGCGCGCTACGACTTCCCGGTGGAGCAGCTCAAGTCGCAGGCCGACGTACTGCGTTTCGCGGCGAAGCTTGAACAAGGCGCCGTGAGTGCCTACCTGGGCGCAGTGCCGTTGTTCGGCAACCGCGAGCTGTCGAAGGCCGCGGCCAGCATCCTCGGCGACGAGGCGATGCACTGGGCCGTGCTGCGCCAGGCGCTCGGCGAGGCGCCGGTGCCTTCGGCGTTCGTATCGTGAGCCGTGCGGCGCGCGGGCTCGCTGCGAGCCTGCTGGCCGCGTGGGCCTGCGCAGGTGCCGCAACGCCCGATGCGGTGCGCGGCGAACAGGTCTACGCGCGCTGCCAGGCCTGCCACGCACTGGCCGCCGACCGGGTCGGGCCGCGCCACTGCGGCCTGTTCGGCCGGCTCGCCGGCAGCGTGCCGGGCTTCGCGTACTCGGAGGCGATGAAGAAGTCGCGCATCGTGTGGAACGACAAGACGCTCGACCGCTTCCTCAGCGCCCCGCTCGCGATGGTGCCGGGCAGCAGCATGACCTACGACGGCGTACCCGACCCGCGGGAGCGCGCCGACCTGCTCGCCTACCTGCGGCAGGCGAACGGCACGCCGGCCTGCGCGGCACTGGCGCGCCCTACGTCGCGCTGACTGCAGGCGAGGCGGACGCGAAGGCGCCCGCGATCTCGCGCGTCACGCGCAAGAATGCCTCCATCTCGCCCACCGTGTGGCAATGCAGCGGCGACACCCGCACCGTGCCTTCGAGCCCGAACGATTCGAGCATCCGCTTCGAGTAGATACTGCTGGCCACGCGCTCGTACACCGTGACGCCACGCAGGCCGTACTCGACCACGGCCTGCGTGCAGTCGAGCCCGTCGAAGCCGATGCCCAGGATCAGGTCGCGCTGCGTCAGGTCTTCATGGTCGAGGAACACCTGCACGCCGTCGAGCGCGCGCAGGCCCGGCGTCTGCGCGGTGCCGTCGAGCAGCGTCGCCAGCAGTGCGCGCTCGTGCAGTTCGATGCGCTCGATGCCCGCGACGAAGCGCGCGCGGCGGTCGGAGGCATCGGTGAAGTGGCCGCCGAGCCAGCCCACGTAGTCGACGATTTCGTTGAGCACCGCGAACTGCCACGGCGCCGAGCTGCCCAGCTCCCAGTGGCCGGGCTTCTTGCCGGCCAGCTTGTGATGCGGCAGCGCGGCCGCGCGCTCCGACATCCACGCAAAGCCCGAGCCGCGGCAGCCGAAGAACTTGTAGGGCGCGAGGTTGATGCCGTCCAACGGCGTCTGCTGCAGGTCGATGACGCCGTGCGGCGCGTGCTGCACGGCATCGACGAGGATGTACAGGTCGGGCTTGATCTCTCGCGCGCGCCGCACGATGGCCGCCATGTCGAGCTTGGCGCCCGAGATGTTCGACGCATGGATCACGTTGAGCACACAGGTGTGCTCGTCGATCAGCCCGACGATGGCGTCCACGTCGACACCGCCGGTGACGGGGTTGCTCTTCGCCACGCGCAGCTCGCGCCCCAGGCGCTCCGCATACAGGCGCATGGCGTCGAAGGCCGACGGATGCTCGAGCGCGGTCGTGACCATGTTCGTGCCCGGCACGTTCTCGGCCACCGCGCGCACCATGTCGAACATCGCGCCCGAGGCGGTGAGCGAGGGGTACACGCTGCCGCCGGTGGCGTTGAGGATGGTGCGCAGGTCGTCGGCGCCGCGCGCCTGCATCGCCTGCAACTCGACGGCCGTTTCATGGATGCGCTCGGCGTTGTCGGGAATGGCGTCGACCTGCGCAAAGCGCTCGACCGCTGCCTTCAGACGGAACGAGCCGCCCGCGTTGTCGAAGTACAGGCGCTCGCGGCCGTGGTGGTCGCGCTCGATGCCCAGGAAGCGCTCGCGCACCTGGCGCATCAGCGCATCGGAAAAAAGCTCGCCTTGGGGCAGGTCCGCTCGTGTGGCTGCCATGGTGTCAGACGCCCTTGTTGTTGGGGTTCTTGTAGATCTCGCGCACCGCGTCCGTCATCGGGAAGTTCAGGTTCGCGTTGCGCGGCGGGATCGGCGAGAGGAACCACTTGCTGTACAGCTGCTCGATGGCGCCCGACTTCATGAGGCCGTTGACGGTCTCGTCGACCAGCGCCTTGAACTCGGGGTCGTCCTTGCGCAGCATGATGCCGTAGGGCTCCTGGCGCAGCGACTCCTTGAGGATCTTGTAGTCGCCCGGGTTGGGTGCGCTGGCGATCATGCCGGCCAGCTGCACGTCGTCGAGCACGTACGCGTCGGCGCGGCCCGTGGACAGCAGCAGGAAGCCGTCGGACGTGTCCTTGCCCGCGATCTCGTTCACCTCGATGGTGCCGCTCTTGCGTGCGCCGCGCAGCAGCTGGATCGAGGTGCTGCCCGAGACGGTGGCCACGTTCTTGCCGTTGAGGTCGGGCAGCGCGTTGATGCCCGAGCTCTTCTTCACGGCGGCCGTGATGTTGGTGACGAAGTGGCTCGGTGCGAAGTCGACCTGCGCCTGGCGCTGCGTGGTGTTGGTGGTGGTCGCGCAGTCCAGGTCCACGGTGCCGTTCTGCAGCAGCGGGATGCGGTTGGTCGAGTTGAGCATGGTGTAGCGCACCTCGATCTTCGGCAGGCCCAGCTTGGCTTTCACGGCGTCGACGATCTTCAGGCAGATGTCGTTGGTGAAGCCGATGGGCGCGCTGTCGGCGCTGAGCTTGTACGAGAACGGGATCTGGCTGTCGCGCGCGCCGATCTGGATCGTGCCGCTCTCCCTGATCTTGCGCAGCGTGCCGACGTCCTGGGCACTGGCGGCGCTGCAGGCGAAGACGAGGGCGAGTGCCGATGCGAGAGGCAGTTTGAAGTCCATGGTGTGTTCCTTGGGTTGCAATGACGGTGGCCTGGGGCGCATCTTGTGCGTCCCGATGAATTTCTAAAAGCGATTTTTTGTGATCGAATTGCATGAATAAAAGCGTTCTTTTCAGGAGCCGCCCGCCGTGATGACCTTCAAGCAACTCGAAGCCCTGTTCTGGATCGCCCGGCTGGGCGGCTTCGCGCAGGCGGCCAACCAGCTGCACACCTCGCAGTCGGCCATTTCCAAGCGTGTGCACGAGCTGGAGCAGCTGTTCGACACCGAGCTGTTCGACCGCAGCCAGCGCACCGCGCGGCTCACCGACAAGGGCGAGGAGATGTTCGTGCTCGCCAAAAAGCTGCTCGACCAGCGCGACGCCGCGGTCGAGCAGTTCGGCAAGCCCGGCGTGGTGGAGCGGCGCATCCGCCTCGGCGTGACCGAGCTCACGGCGATGACGTGGCTGCCGCGCCTGGTTGGCCTGATCCAGCAGCACTACCCCAAGGTGATCCTCGAGCCGGACGTGGACGACAGCCTGCAGCTGCGCGACAAGCTACTGGCCGACGAGCTCGACGTGGTCATCGTGCCCCACACCTTTGCCGACGCGCGCATGCAGAGCAAGGTCATCGGCCGCGTGAAGAGCGCGTGGATGTGCAAGCCCGGCGTGATCCCCTCTGCCGCGGCCACCGGCACCGTGCGCCTGCACGACCTCGTGCGCCACCGCATGCTGGTGCAGGGCAACAACTCGGGCACCGGCCGCGCCTACGACGCCTGGATGAAGGACCAGGGCGTGCAGCCCGCCAACGCCATCGTGGTGAGCAACCTCGTGGCACTCACGGGCCTCACCGTGTCGGGCCTGGGCGTGAGCTACCTGCCGCGCGAATGCCTCGCGCCACTGGTCGACGCCGGCATGCTCGAGGTGATCGAGGTGACGCCCGCGCTGCCCGTGGTGCGGTATGTGGCCATGCACAAGGGCGAGCATCGCAGCGCACTCACGTCGTCGATCGTGATGCTGGCACAGGCGTGCTGCGACTTCACGCGCATGTTCCAGGCGCAGCCGGAGGAAGAGCGCTCCTAGCGTCCGCGCGTCAGCATCCGCCCCGCGCGCGCCAGCACCTTCGCTTCGCCCTGGCCGCCGCGGTAGGCCAGCACCCCGTTCACGAACACGCGCTCGACGCCGACGCTCACGCCATGCGGCTTGTCGTAGGTGGCGGTGTCGGTGATGGTCTCGGGGTCGAACACGACCACGTCGGCCATGGTGCCGACGCGCAGCAGGCCGNGAAGAGCTTGCGCTGGCGCCAGTAGCGCGCGAACACGCGCGGGAACGCGCCCCACAGCCGCGGATGCGGATGGCGGTCGTGCGGCAGGCCGTCGCTGCCGATCATGGTGAGCGGGTGCGCAATGACGCGCTCCACGTCTTCTTCCAGCATCTGGAAGTAGCAGGCGCCGCCGGGCTTCAGGCGCAGGCAGGCCTCCTGCTCGGTGGTGCCCCACTCGCGCGCGATGTCGGCGATGAGGCGGCCCGTCATCTCGGGGTGCGGGTCGGACCAGGTCAGCAGCACGTCGATCACGCCGTCGACCAGNNGATCTGCTGGCGCTGCGACAGCGCCTCGATCAGCGGCAGCGTTTCCTTGGTGCGGCCCCAGTTCGCAGGCCCCGCGCACTTGTGGTGCGAGATGACCAGCGGCACGCCCGCGCTGAACGCCGTGTCGCCGGCCTCGTGCAGCGCTTCGATGATCTGCTGCATCTCGCTGCGCAGGTGCGTGGCGTACACACCGCCGTGGCGTGCCACGACGCGCGCGAGCGCGGTGACTTCCTCGGCCGGTGCG
>NZ_LMEV01000017.1:224-2308 GCF_001426505.1 Variovorax sp. Root473 | reverse complement strand
ACAGCGGATCGCGCAGCACGATGGCGTCGTCGTGCGTGTGCGCGTCGATGAAGCCGGGCGCGATCACCTTGCCGCGGCAGTCGATCACGTCGACCTCTGCAATGTTCAATCCTTCAGGCAACCGCGCGCGCAGGCCTTCACCGAGCGCGACGATGCGCTCGCCCTGCAGCAGCACGTCGCCGGGCCACGAAGGGCCGCCCGAGCCGTCGACCACGAGGCCGCCTTCGAGCAGCACGGCGGAGGTATCGCTCATGGTTCACCGCCTCCCTTTCTGGCGTTGATGCCGCCGCCATCCCAGCTTTGCAGCGGGTGCGTGGTGGCGTCGATGCCGTGGCGCTGGAAGGCCTCGCGTGCGCGCTGCAGGCGCTGCACGGCGGGTTCGCCGCGGCGTTGCGCCACCAGCACGGTGAGGATCTCGATGACCGTGAGGTGCGTCAGGTAGGCGTCGATGCCCACGTGCATCACGGCATCGTCGGGCACCGACAGGCCGATGAGGAAGTCGGCCTTGGTTGCGAGCGCCGTGCCCGGCCGCGTGATCGCGACCACCTGGGCACCCTGCCCGCGCGCGATGTCCACCGCGTCGAGCAGCGAGGGCATGCCGCCCACGTGCGAGATGGCAATGACCACGCCGCCCGGGCGCTGCGCCGCGCCGGCCACCTGCTGCAGGTGGTAGTCGGCCCAGGCGTTGGCCGACAGGCCCAGGCGGAACAGCCGCGCCTGCAGGTCGTTGGCCATGAACCACGAGGTGGCGCCCGCGCCGTACAGGTCGACGTGCGGTGCGGCCGCGATGGCGCGCACCGCGCCGTCGAGCACCTGCATGTCGAGCTGGCCGCGCACACCCGACACCGAGGCCGCGGCACTGCGTGCGATCTTGCCGACCACTTCGTCGGCCGCGTCCTCGATGTTGACGCGGCGGTGCAGCGGCGAGCCACCGAGTGCCAGCTCCTGCGCGAGCGCGAGCTTGAACTCGCGCAGCCCGGCAAAGCCGAGGTCGCGGCAGGTGCGCATGATGGTGGGCACCGAGCTGCGCGAGCGCTCGGCCAGCTGCTCGAAGCTCTCTTCGAGCGCGCGGTCGGGGTCTTCGAGGATCAGGTCGAGAATCGCGCGCCGTGTGGCCGGCGCGTCAGCACGCGCCTCGGCGATTCTCTGGAGCAACGAGGGCGTCATTGGTGCGTTGTTCAGAAGTGAATGGCANCCACTTGTCGAAGGTGGTGCAGGGATGCGAGATGCCCAGGCCCACGCGGTCGCCGACCTTGGGGGCGTCGGCTTCCTCGCTTTCGTCCCAGCGCAGGTAGGCGTGCTGGTCGTTCAGCGCGGTGATCTTCCAGCCGGCGGGCACGCCCTGCGGCTGCAGCGCGCCGTGCGCCGCACGTGCGATCGGCACGGGCATCGACAGGTCGAAGGAGATGTCGCGCTTGCCGACCGACAGGATCGCCAGGCCGGGCTCGGGTCGCGACTGCACATTGGCCCAGACCTCCATCGCCGGCGTCAGGCCCTCGCCGCATTCGCAGCCCAGGCGCTCATCGACCACGCTCACCATGCGCTTGTAGAAGCCGTGGTCGTGCGTGATGTAGCAGCCCGAGCGCAGCAGGCCGCGCACGGGTGCACCCAGCGCGGGCTTCAGGCGACCGGCCACGAGATCGAAGATCGCCGAGCCGCCGGCCGAGACCAGCACCTCGTCGGTCTCGAAGAGCTGGTGCGTGTCGCAGTGACGGACCACTGCCTCGACGCGGTCCATCAGCGTGGTGGCGTAGGCCGTGTCGGGCCCGCTTTCGCCGGTGGCGCCCTGCCCTTCATAGGTCTCGATGCCGACGAGCTTGGCCGCGTCGCTGGCGCGCACCCGCGTGGCGAGCGCGATGGCTTCGTCGTGCGTGCGGCAGCCCGTGCGTGCGCCTTGCACACCGATCTCGAGCATCACTTCAAAAGGCACGCTCGCAGGATTGCGCTTCGCCCAGTCCTCGACGAGCGCCAGCTGCGCCGTCGAATCAACGAGGAACACGACACGCAGGTCCGCATGCTGGGCCAGCAGCAGCTGGATGCCTGCCAGGTCCTCATCGCTCACCACCTGGTTGGCGATGAGCGTG
>NZ_LMEV01000017.1:0-205 GCF_001426505.1 Variovorax sp. Root473 | reverse complement strand
CCACGCACCGGCATCGAGCTGGCGCTGGAACAGCTGCGGCGACATGGTCGTCTTGCCATGCGGTGCGAGATCGATGCCCCACTCGCGCACGCGCGATTGCATCCATTGGAGGTTGTGTTCGAGCGCCTCGCGCTTGAGCACGGCCAGCGGAAGCGGCAGGTCGCCCGCCAGCACGTTCCAGCCGGCAGCGCCGACTTCGCTGCGC
>NZ_LMEV01000016.1:290713-396082 GCF_001426505.1 Variovorax sp. Root473 | reverse complement strand
GTGACGATCCAGAAGCAGGTGCTCGACCTGATCCAGAGCCTGGTCAAGGAGATGGGCATGGCCCTGATCCTCATCTCGCACGACCTGGGGGTGATCTCGCAGACGGTCTCGAAGATGCTCGTGATGTACGGCGGCAGCGTGGTCGAGAGCGGCCCGACCGAGGACGTGTTCGCCCGGCGCGCCCATCCCTACACCCAAGGCCTGTTCGCCGCGCGCCCCGCGATCGGCGCGCCGCGCGGCCTGCGCCTGGCGACCATCCGCGGCAGCGTGCCCGAGCTGGTCGACCTGCCACCGGGCTGCCCGTTCGCGGGCCGCTGCGCGTACACGGTGGATGCCTGCCACGCCACGCGCCCGTCCGCCACGGTGTTGCCGCCGAACCATGCGGTGCGCTGCATGCGTCTCGAAGAAATTGCAGCGATTGCGGGCAAGGAGGCTGTTGCGCCATGAATTCATCACCCCCGCTGCTGCAGGTGACCGACCTCGTGCGGCACTACGCCCTGCCGCGCGAGAAGCTCTTCGGCCCGCCGCCCACGGTGAAGGCGCTCAACGGCGTGAGCTTCGAGGTGCGGGCCGGCAAGAGCGTGGGCATCGTCGGCGAATCGGGTTCGGGCAAGTCGACCATCGCGCGCCTGGTGATGGCGCTGGACACGCCGACCTCGGGCAGCGTCGAACTCGAAGGGCGCAACCTGCACACGCTCTCGAAGGCCGACCTGCGCGCCGCGCGGCGCGACTTCCAGATGGTGTTCCAGGACCCGTACGGCTCGCTCGACCCGCGCCAGACCGTCGCGCGCATCGTCGCCGAACCGCTCGAAGCGCTGGCCGAAACGCGCCGCGCCGAGCAACGCGAACGCGCGGCCGAAGCACTCGCCGCCGTGGGCCTGCGCACCACCGACCTGGACAAGTACCCGCACGAGTTCTCCGGCGGCCAGCGCCAGCGCATCGCCATCGCACGCGCCCTGATCACGCGGCCCAAGCTCATCGTGGCCGACGAGCCCGTGAGCGCGCTCGACGTGTCCGTACAGGCCCAGGTGCTCAACCTCATGCAGGACCTGCAGCAGCAGTTCGGCATCAGCTACCTGCTCATCAGTCACGACCTCGCTGTGGTCAACCACCTGTGCGACGAGGTGTGCGTGGTGTTCAAGGGCCAGATCGTGGAACGCGGCCAGCCCGCCGAACTTTTTGCGAACGCGCAGCACCCGTACACACGCACCTTGCTGTCGGCGGTGTTGCACACGCCGCCCGGCGGCACGCTGCGCGCGGCCTGAAGCCACCCGGGCACGGCCTCGGACACATCGGTCATGCGCATCTGGTGGCGCGAGGCCCTGGCTTCGCGCAAGATCGTTCGCCCATCCGGGAACGTCCCGAGGAAATACCGCCTGCGCCGGCGCGCACCGGAGGGCCTGCTGCGAGAGAATGATTGGCAGCACTTGGCATCTTTCGTGCTGCGTGTCTTTCTTTCGTGGCGCTGCGCTTCCCCCCGGGGCACGGTGCGCGCCGAAGCAGTCATTCGACACTGACCGTTTTCCGGAGATCACCCCGTATGTTGAACCGTCGCACCCTCCTTACCACCGCTGGCGCCACCGTCGCCCTGGCCACGCCGCTGGCCGGCATGGCGCAGGGCCGGAAGGACGCCATCGTGATCGGCATGGCCCTGGAGCCGCCGGGTCTGGACCCGACCACCGGCGCCGCCGCCGCCATTGCCGAGGTCGTGCAATACAACATCCTGGAAACACTCACCAAGATCAACGTCGACGGCAGCGTCACGCCGCTGCTGGCCGAGAGCTGGGAAATCTCGCCCGACCTGAAGACCTACACCTTCAAGCTGCGCAAGGGCGTGAAGTTCCAGAACGGCGAGCCCTTCAACGCGTCCACCGTCAAGTTCGCGTTCGACCGCGCCGGCGGCGAGAAGAGCACCAACAAGGACAAGCGCACCTTCGCCAACCTCGCCACGCAGGTGGTCGACGAGCACACGGTGGTGGTCATCAACAAGGAGATCGACCCCGACCTGCCCTTCGTGCTGGGCCAGGCCACGGCCGCCATCGTCGAGCCCAAGAGCGCCGAAGGCAACGCCACCAAGCCGATCGGCACCGGCCCCTACAAGCTCGACAACTGGGCCAAGGGCTCGTCGATCACGCTGAGCAAGTGGGAGGGCTTCCGCGCCCCGGCCGTCGCAAAGATCAACAAGGTCACCTTCCGCTTCATCTCGGACACCGCCGCGCAGGCTGCCGCCGTGCTCTCGGGCGACGTCGACGTGTTCACGCGCATCGGCACGCGCGCCGTGCCGCAGTTCCGCAACAACCCGCAGTTCCAGACCATCCTGGCCGGTTCGCGCGCCAAGACGATCCTCTCGATCAACAACAAGAAGAAGCCACTCGATGACGTGCGCGTGCGCCGCGCCATCCTCGCGGCCATCGACCGCAAGGCCGTCATCGAGGGCGCGGCCGATGGCCTGGGCGTGCCGATCGGCAGCCATTACGTGCCGGGCGCGGCGGGCTATGTCGACACCACGGGCATCAACCCCTTCGACATCGAGAAGGCCAAGAAGCTGCTGGCCGAAGCCGGCGTGAAGACGCCGCTCGAACTGCGCATGACCCTGCCCCCGCCGCCGTATGCGCGCCAGGGCGGCGAAGTCATCGCAGCCCAGCTCGCCAAGATCGGCATCGTCGTGAAGATCCAGAACGTCGAGTGGGCCCAGTGGCTCAGCGGCACCTACGGCAACAAGGACTACGACCTGTCGATCGTTTCGCACGTCGAGCCCTTCGACCTGGGCAACTACGCCAAGCCCGACTACTACTGGGGCTACCAGTCGAAGGCCTTCGACACGCTGTTCGACAAGATCAAGACCACGGCCAACCCGGCCGAACGCAACAAGCTGCTGGGCGAGGCGCAGAAGCTGCTGGCCACCGACGCGGCCAACGGCTTCCTCTACCAGCCGCAGTTCCCGACCGTGGCCAAGAAGAACGTCAAGGGACTCTGGAAAGAGAACCCGATCTTCGTGAACGACCTGTCGGCCCTGTCGTGGGGATGAGCCGCGCAGTGCCTGCCCCTTCCCTGCCTTCATTGAGCGACCTGTCGGCGCAGGAGCTGTCCGCGGCCTACCGCGAGAAGCGCCTGTCGCCGGTCGAGGTGACGCGTGCCGTCATCGCGCGCATCGAGCACTGCGAGCCCCGGCTGCAGGCCACGTGGCTGTTCCGGCCCGAGGCCGCGCTGGAACAGGCGCGTGCCTCGGAGCAGCGCTGGCAGCGCGGCGACGCACGCGGACCGCTCGACGGCGTGCCGACCACGATCAAGGAAAACATCGCCACGCGCGGCGACCCGCTGCCCGCGGGCACCGCCGCCGTCGACCTCATGCCCGCAACGGCCGACGCCCCGCCAGCCGCGCGCCTGAAGGAAGCCGGCGCCGTCATCGTCAGCAAGACCACCATGCCCGACTACGGCATGCTGTCGTCGGGGCTGTCGAGTTTTCACACGCTCGCGCGCAATCCCTGGGACCTGAGCCGCACACCGGGTGGTTCCAGTGCCGGTGCCGGTGCCGCCGCGGCCGCGGGCTACGGCCCGCTGCACCTGGGCACCGACATCGGCGGCTCGTTGCGGCTGCCCGCGAGCTGGTGCGGCATCTTCACGCTCAAGCCCAGCCTGGGACGCATCCCGATCGACCCGCCCTACATGGGCCGCGCCGCCGGCCCCATGACGCGCACCGTCGGCGACGCCGCGCTCATGATGCAGGCGCTGGCCCGGCCCGACGCGCGCGACAGCATGAGCCTGCCCGCGCAGGACATCGACTGGGCCGCGTTCGACGTCGCGCCCGACCACCTGCGCGGCCTGCGCATCGGGCTGCTGCTGGACGCCGGCTGCGGCCTCGCGGTCGAACCCGAGATCCAGGCGGCCGTCGAGCAGGCCGCGCGCCTGTTCGAGAAGGCCGGCGCCGTCGTCGAGCCGATGCAGCCCTTCATGTCGCAGGCCCTGCTCGATGGCATGGACCACCTGTGGCGCATGCGCTCGCTGGTGGACATGAAAGCCCTGCGCCCCGACCAGCGCGCCAAGGTGCTGCCCTACATCCGCGAATGGGCCGAGAGCGCTGCCGAGTTCAGCGGCGAGCATGTGTTCCGCAGCTTCAGCCAGTTCCACGCGACGCGCGTCACCACGGTGAACGCCTGCGCTCGCTTCGACTACGTGATCTCGCCGGTGTCGCCCAACATGCCCGCGGCGGCCGAAGCGCCCTCGCCCACCAATGATCCGCTGCGGCCACTGGAGCACATCGGCTTCACCGTGCCATTCAACATGTCGGAGCAGCCTGCGGCGTCAGTGAACTGCGGGTATGCAGCCGACGGCTTGCCGATCGGGCTGCAGATTGCAGGGCAGCGCTTCGACGACCTCGGCGTGCTGCGCGTGGCGCGTGCGTTCGAGCAGATCCGGGAAGTGCAGCGGCCCTGGCCGCAGGTCTGAATGCGTCTGGCCTGAAAGCCGTCAGGCCAGCTGCAACGACAGCATCTCCCGCGCCCGCGTCACGAACGCGGTCTCACCCCG
The DNA here is from genome assembly GCF_001426505.1 of Variovorax sp. Root473. Classification (GTDB taxonomy): domain Bacteria; phylum Pseudomonadota; class Gammaproteobacteria; order Burkholderiales; family Burkholderiaceae_C; genus Variovorax. Next base: position 391,555 of record NZ_LMEV01000016.1, on the reverse strand, counting down.
CCGCGCGGGCAACCACTGGAACGCCACGCGCGGCAGCGCCGGCAACCCATGCGGCGGCGCGAGCCGCGCGATGCCCTCGCCGATCGTCGATTCGTTGAGGCAGGCCACGCCCAGCCCCGCGGCCAGGGCCGATTGCAGGCCCGCCACGCCTGATGCCACGTGCGCCAACACATACGGCACGCGGCGGCGGCGCAGCAGGGCCACGGTGAACTGGTGCAGTGAGCAGGTGTCGGGCAGCACCAGCAAGCGCAGCGGCTCGCCGCGCACCACGCGCAGACCGGGCGCACCCAGCCACGCGAGCGATTCGCGCCGCAGCACGGCACCGCCTCCACCCGCTGCAGCCGCATTCGCACCCGCGATGTTCATCGCCAGCGCCACGTCGAAGTCGCCATGCGCATAGGCGGTGCGCAGCGCATCGCTCTTCAGGATGGTCACATGCAGCCGCACCTGCGGATAGCGCTCGCCGAGCCGGCCCAGCAGGCGAGTGAGGTCGCCGGGGCGGAAGTAGTCGGTCACGGCCAGCCGCAGCTCGCCCTGCAGGGTTTCGCCGCGCAGGTCGCGAAAGGCCTCGTCGCTCAGCGCGAGGAGGCGACGCGCATGCCCCAGCAGCCGCATGCCCGCCTCGGTGGGCGCCACGCCGGCCTTGCTGCGGGTCAGCAGCGACTGGCCGGCGCGCTCCTCGAGCTTGCGGATCTGCTCGCTCACCGAGGACTGTGACAGGTACACGCGCGGCGCGGCGGCGGTGAGGCTGCCGGCGTCGGCCACCGCCACCAGGGTGCGCAACTGTTCGAGGTCGAAGCCTTGCATGGTGCCTTCCTATCCATTCGTTGTTCCGATGGATTCCATCATATCTTCCCGTTTTTCCGATGATTAGGCGACGCCCACAATCACCCCATCAACACCCGTCCTTCAACGCAACAAGGAGTTCACCATGCCCCATATCGTCGTCCACCTCTCCGGCCAGCCTGACGCCGCCCTCACCCGCAAGACCGTTGACACGGTCGCCGAGCTCACGCAGAGCGTGCTGGGCAAGGCGCTGCCGGTCATCGCCATCACCGTGCAGTACATCGCCGCCGACAGCTGGTTCATCGGCGGGCAGTCGCTGACCGAACTCGGCAAGTCGGCCTTCCATCTGGACATCAGCGTGACCGACGAGACCAACACCAAGGCCGAGAAGGCGCGCTACCTGCGAGAGGTGCATGCGGCCATGGCACGGCTGCGGCCCGACCTGCACGAGGTCTCGTACGTCCACGTGATCGACGCGCGCGGCGCGGCCTACGGCTACGGCGGCAAGACACAGGAGTACCGCCACCAGCAAGCGGGTGTCTGAGAAGACTTGAAAGACGCCGGGGGCGTGGCACCATGCCGCCATGCCCTCCCACGGAATCCCGCACACCGCCGACAGCCTCGGCAATCCGCTCACGCTCGACGACGACGCCAACCTCACTTTGGTCGACGACTTCGTCATGGGCTTTCTCTCGACCGAGGCGCGCGCCGTGAACCTGCTGGCGCTGGCCGAGCGTGATGCCAGCCCGATCGTGCAGGCCTACTGCGCGACGCTGCACCTGTTCGCCGAATCGCGCGAGGCCGCCGGGAATGCGCGGCCCTTCCTCGACAAGGCCCGCGCCGGTGCGGCGCGCGCCACGCCGCGCGAGCAGCGCTACATCGCCGCCGTCCAGGCCTGGGCCGACGGCGACATCGCACGCGCCATCGCGCTGCATGCCGAGCAGGCGCACGAGCATCCGCGCGACCTGGTGTCGGTGAAGCTGGGCCAGTACCACTGCTTCAACACCGGCGACTGTCCCGGCATGCTGCGGCTCGCGCTCGCGGCGCTGCCGGCCGCGGCCGAGGTGCCCTACGTGCACGGCATGGCGGCCTTCGGCTACGAGCAGTGCCACCTGCTGCGCGAGGCCGAGGCCAGCGCGCGCCGTGCGATCGGCCTGTGCCGCAAGGAGCCGTGGGCGCACCATGCGCTGGCGCACGTGATGCTCACCGAAGGCCGGCTGGCCGAGGGGCTGGCGTTCATGCAGAGCGTGAGCGACACCTGGACCGGGCTCAACTCCTTCATGGTCACGCACAACTGGTGGCATGTGGCGCTGTTTCTCATCGACCTGGGCCGCGACGCCGAGGCGCTCGCGGTGTACGACGAGCACGCCTGGGGCGTGGTGAAGGACTATTCGCAGGACCAGATCGGCGCGGTGTCGCTGCTCGCGCGGCTGGAGCTCGCGGGCATCGACGTGGGCGATCGCTGGGACGACGTGGCGAACCATCTGCGGCAACGCCAGGCCGACCACGTGCTGCCCTTTCTCGACCTGCAGTACCTCTACGGCCTCGCGCGTGCCGGCCGGCCCGAGGCGCAGGTGCTGCTGCACAACATCGAGGCCTTCGCCCCCATCGCGCCGGTGTCTACGCGCGCCGCCTGGCAGCGCGTGTGCGTGCCGGCCGCGCGCGGCCTCGTGGCCCATGCGCGCGGTGATGTGGCGGGCGCGGTCGAGGGCCTGGGCATCGCGTTGCCGCGCATGATCGAGATCGGCGGCAGCCATGCGCAACGCGACCTGTTCGAGCAGCTGTACCTCGACGCGCTGGTACGCACCGGCACCGAATCCGCGCTCGCGGGCGCGCAAGGCCTGCTGCAGCAGCAGCTCAACGGCCAGCCCGAATCGCTGCGACTGCGGCGGCAGGCCGACGCGGTCTACGCGCGGCTGGGGCTCGGGCAGCTCGCGAAGGGCTGAGTGCCCTGGCTACGGCAAGACTGAACTTAATCTTCCTTCAGGTGCCGCCGCTGGTCGTAGGTCGGCTGCGGCGGCAGGTCGGCGAGGTGGCGCGTGTCGGCCCACTCGACGATCTCGATGGCGTCCGGCGCGGCCGGGTCGGCGATGCGGATGCGGTTGAAGCCCGCATTGGGAATCTCGCTCTGGCGCGGTCCGCTGAGGCTCAGGCCGCGCGCGGTGCGCCACACCATGTCGAGCACGCCGCCGTGCGTGACGACGATCAGGCGCTGGCCGCGGTGCGCGGCGGCGACGGTGCCGAGTGCGGCGATCACGCGCGCATGGAACTCGCGCGCGCTCTCGCCCTGCGGCATGGCGTGGTCTTCGCGGAACTCCAGCCACTCTTCCCAGGCGCGCGGATGCTGGCTCTGGATCTCGTCGGCCCGCATGCCCTCGACCACGCCGAAGTGCTGCTCGCGCAACGCCACCGAAGTGACGACCTGCAGCGACAGCTGCTGCGCTGCGGGCGCCGCGGTCTGCTGGGCGCGCATGAGGTCGCTGCTGATGAGGTGCTGTGCCGTCTCGCCCGCAAGCCGCAGGCCGAGGCGGCGGGCCTGCTCGTGGCCGATGTCGTTGAGCGGAACGTCCGCATGGCCCTGGAAGCGCAGTTCGCGGTTCCAGGCGGTTTCGCCGTGGCGGATCAGGATGAGGTCGGTGGGGGCGGAGTCGGGGGTGGTGGACATTGCAAGCATTGTCCCCCGAGTGCATGACACGCCGGCTTCGTGCCAACCCGCTGTTGCACGGTCGCCACCTCGTACCCGCGCTCCGAGCACGTCCGATCGCGCAGAATCAGCGCATGCCTCAACTTGTCCTGCTGCCCGGCCTCGCCTGCGACGAACGCCTCTGGGAAGCCCAGTTGCCCGCCCTGCCCGCCGCCTTCAGCGCCCGCGTGAGCGATGTCCAGACGCGCCACGACACCATCGAAGGCATGGCCAGTGCCGTGCTGCGCGAACACGACGGCCCGCTGGTGCTGTGCGGCGCATCGATGGGCGGCATGGTCGCGATGGAAGCGGCGCGCCAGGCGCCCGAGCGCATCGCCGGGCTGATGCTGCTGGGCACCAGCGCGCGGCCCGAGACGCCCGACATGTTCGCGCTGCGCGAAGGCGCCATCGCGTGCTTCGAGCGCGGCGAGGTGCGCGAGATCGTCGAGCCCAACATCGCCTTCGCCTTCCATCCCGCGCAGGCCGCCCACCCGGCGCTCGTGCAGCGCTACCTGGACATCGTGCTCGGCGCTGGCGCGGCCCAGCTCATCCGCCAGAACCACGCCGTGATGCGCCGCCCCGACGCACGCACGCACCTGGCCCTGTTGCGCGCGCCGGTGCTGCTGGTGTGCGGCGACGACGACCGCCTCGCGCCGCCCGAATGCACCCGCGAGATGGCGGCGCTGCTGCCGCGCGCGGAGGTGGTGTGGGTGCCGCAGTGCGGCCACATGCTGACGCTGGAGAAGCCTGCCCTCGTCAATGCGGCGCTCAACGCCTGGCTGGGCAAGCACTTCCCCCGCGCGTGAGAGCCCCGGTCAGTGCAGCTGGCCGCCGGTTTCCGCGACGTCCTGCTTCACGGCGAGTGCTGTCTTCACGGTGATGCGCAAGGCATCGACCAGCGTCTCGAGCGCCATGCTCGGCGCGCCCGGAAAGCGCGCCGCCTGCGCGGGCAGGTAGGGAATGTGGATGAAGCCGCCGCGCGCGCCCGCCGCCGACGGATGCGTCGCGAGGCGGTGCATCAGCCCGTAGAAGAGGTGGTTGCACACGAAGGTGCCCGCGCTGTTCGACACCGAGGCCGGCACGCCGCCCGCACGCAGTTCGCGCACGATGGCCTTCACAGGCAAGGTCGAAAAGTAGGCGGCGGGCGCACCGGGCACCACCGGCACGTCGATCGGCTGGCGGCCGTGGTTGTCGGGCACGCGGGCGTCGTCGACGTTGATGGCGATGCGCTCCGGCGTGAACTCTGCGCGGCCGCCGGCTTGGCCGATGCAGATCACCAGCGTCGGCCGGAGCTCGTCCATCGCGCGGTCGAGCGCGGTGAGCGCATCGCCGAAGACGCAGGGCACCAGTCGCGCATGCACCGTGGCGCGATCGCATTTCCAACCGTCGAGCGTGCGCACCGCCTCCCACGACGGATTCAGCAGTTCCTGCTCGAAGGGCTCGAAGCCCGTCAGCAGGACGTTGGGAGAAGCGCGCTTCGCCGGCATCGCGTGGCCCGCGTTCAGGCCATCGCGCGCACGGCGATGCCTTCCTGCTGCAGCCGTTCGCGGATGCGCCGCGCGAAAGCCAGCGCATGCGCGCCGTCGCCGTGCAGGCATACGCTCTGGGCGTTGACGGGCACGGTGCTGCCGTCGATGGCGACCACGCGGTGGTCGCGCACCAGCGACAGGGTCTGCGCCAGCGACTGTTCTTCGCTCTCGATGAGCGCGCCGGGCTGGCTGCGCGGCACGAGGCTGCCGTCGGGCATGTAGCCACGGTCGGCGAACACCTCCTCGACGGGCTGCAGGCCGGCACGGCGCGCCGCATCAATCATGTTGCTGCCCGCCAGGCCGAAGAACTTGAGCGAAGGATCGAAGCGGCGCACCGCCTCGCACAGCGCCTCGGCAAGCTCGGGTTCTTTCACCGCCTGGTTGTAGAGCTGGCCGTGCGGCTTCACGTGCGCGAGCCGGCCGCCCTCGGCCTTGACGATCGCGGCCAGCGCGCCGACCTGGTAGAGCACGTTCGCCACGATCTCCTCGGGCGGCAGGTGCATGGTGCTGCGGCCGAAGTTCTCGCGGTCGGGAAAGCTCGGATGCGCGCCGATCGCCACGCCGTGCGCCATGGCCCAGCGCACGCACTGCTGCATCGTCCTGGCGTCGCCCGCGTGCCAGCCGCAGGCGATGTTGGCGGAACTCACGAGGCCGAGCAGCGCTTCGTCGCTGCCGGCACCTTCGCCGAGGTCGGCGTTGAGGTCGATCTGCATGGGAGGTTCTCCGTCTCGTGGGGCAGGCAGGTGCAAAAACGACCTGCGCTGCCCGACAGTCTAGGCCGCGCCGGGCCAGCCTGCAGCCGCGAGGCCTTGCGCCACCTGCGCAAGATAGCGCTGCTGACCGGCCCAGGCCGCGAGCGCATGCGGCAGGTCGGTGCGCACCAGCCGCAGCCGGCCGCCGAGCGGCGCCTGCGCGAGCTTCCACAGGTCGGCGCGGATCACCACGCCGATGCGCGGATAGCCGCCCGTGGTCTGCGCGTCGCCCATGAGGATGATCGGCTGGCCCGAGGGCGGCACCTGGATCGTGCCGGGAATCACGCCCGACGACAGCATGTCGCCGGCCGCCTTGCGCTGCAATTCAGCGCCGGCAAGCCGGCTGCCCATGCGGTTGCTCTGCGGCGTGATGCGCCAGCGCTCGTTCCACAGCAGCGCCTGCGCGTCGGGCGCGAAGAACTCGAACTCGGGGCCGGGCAGCACGCGCAGCGCGAGCGCTCCGTCGGGCTCGGCCGTGCCCCAGTCGGGCGCGCGCAGGCCGAAAGGACGGCGCGCGTTCTGGTCTGCACCGAGACGCGAAGCCCCCAGCGCGAGCCGGTCGCCCTTGCGCAGCGCGCGGCCTTCGTGGCCGCCGAAGCCGGCCTTGAGGTCGGTGCTGCGCGAGCCGAGCACGGGCGCCACGTCGATGCCGCCCGCCACCGCGAGCCAGCTTCGCAGGCCGGCCTTCGGCGTGCCGGGCGTGTTGGCGCCGGCGAGCCGCAGCGTCTGGCCGGCGCGCACCGGCACGCTCCAGCAGGGCCATAGCGGCACGCCGTCGAGCGTGGCGCCGAAGTCGTCGCCGGCGAGCGCGATGCGGGTGTCGGTCTCGAACTGCAGCTCGCAGCCGCCCATGGTGAATTCGATGCCGGCCGCTGCGTCGGCGTTGCCGGCCAGCCGGTTCGCCAACGTGAGCGCGAGCATGTCGAGCGCGCCGCCCGGGCAGATGCCGAGCTGGCGCAGGCCGGGTCGCCCCAGGTCCTGCACCGAGGCATGCACGCCGGGTTTGCGCACGAGGATCATGTCTGCACGCTTTCAACGACGAAGCGCACGCGATCGCCGGGGCGCAGCAAGGTGGGCGGCTCGGCCGATGGGTCGAACAGTTCGAGCGGCGTGCGGCCGATGAGCTGCCATCCGCCCGGCGACACCAGCGGGTAGATGCCGGTCTGCTCGCCGCCGATGCCGACCGAACGCGCCGGCACGGCGGTGCGCGGTTCGGCACGACGCGGCGTCGCGAGTTCGGGCGGCAGTCCGCCCATGAAGGCGAAGCCCGGCAGGAAGCCGAGCAGGTAGACCACGTAGTCACCGCCGCTGTGGCGGCGCACCACCTCGGCCGCCGAGAGCCCGGTGTGGGCCGCTACGTCGGCGAGGTCAGGGCCGTGCTCGCCGCCGTAGGCCACGGGAATCTCGACGCGCCGCCCTTCGGCGGCATGGGCCGCGAGCGTGGGCCAGGCCTCGAGCACGCGGGCCGCGAGTTCCTCGAACGCCACAGCGGTCGGGTCGAAGGTCAGCGTGAGGTTGTTCATGCCCGGCAGCGCCTCGCCGACGCCGGGCCAGGCCAGCACCTCGGCGGCCAGCGCCCAGATGCGCTGCTGCTGCGCCAGCGTGGCGGGCGCGGGCAGGTCGCACACCAGCGCCGCGTCGCCCAGCGGATGCAGGCGGGGCAAGGGGGTGTCGCTCACCTCAGCGCGAAGCCTGGGAGCGGGCTCATTCCCTGCCGAGGCTGCGGACTTTGGCGGTCAGCTGCTGCTCGACGTTCGGCGAGACGAACTTGTTGACCTCGCCGCCGAGCATGGCGATCTCGCGCACGAAGGTGCTGGAGATGAACTGGTACTTGTCGCTGGGGGTCAGGAACACGGTCTCGACGTCGGGCATCAGCGAGCGGTTCATGCCGGCAAGCTGGAACTCGTAGTCGAAGTCGGTCACGGCGCGCAGGCCGCGCACCATGGCCTTGCCGCCGCGCGCGACGACGAAGTCGCGCAGCAGGCCCGAGAAGCTCTCGACCGTGACCTGGTCGCTGTAGGGCTTCACCGCATCGCGGGCCATGTCCATGCGCTCGGAGAGCGTGAACAGCGCCTTCTTGTGGTGGCCCGCCGCGACAGCGACGATCACCTTGGAGAAGAGTTGGGTTGCACGCCGCACCACGTCCTCGTGACCGAGGGTGATGGGGTCGAAAGTGCCGGGATAAACCGCGATCACGTTGCTGGCCATGGTTGGTTCTTCCTCATGCTGCCGGTGCGGCTTGTCCGGCGGATTATGCAGGCACGGACTCGGCGCGCCGCAGCAGATGGGCATGCACGGCACCGGCCTTCAGGTAGCGGAATTCCACGAGGCCCAGCGCGGCGAGTTCTTCGGCGGCCCAGCGGCGCGGCGCCTCGAGGTAGATCGTGCCATCGACGTGCAGCGCACGCGCGGCGGCGCGCAGCGCCGGCTCGTACAGCGCGACGGTGTCGAAAGGCGGATCGAGAAACACCGCCTGCAGGCTGCCCGCCGCGGCACGTTCGAGTGCGGTGACGCCGTTGCCGCGCTCCACGCGCACGGCCTCGGCCGAAAGCTTGGTCTTCGCGGCCTGCAGCTGGGCGACCAGCGCGGCGTCCTGCTCGCACAGCAGCACATGGGCCGCGCCGCGCGAAGCGGCTTCGAGGCCGAGCGCGCCGGTGCCCGCGAAGGCATCGATGCAATGCCAGCCCGGCAATGCACCGCCGCCCACGCCGGCCAGGCTCGCGAGCCAGTTGAACAGCGTCTCGCGCACGCGGTCGGGCGTGGGGCGCAGGCCTGGCTTGTCGGCCACGGCCAGACGGGTGCGCTTCCACTCGCCGCCGATGATGCGGACCTCGCTGGGCCGCGACGGGCGCTTGGCGGCGGGGGCGCGCGAGACGGGCGCGACGGCTTTCTTCTTCGAGGGCTTCTGGGGCATGCGGCGAGCTTAACGCCGTGGCCGGCCCACCTCGCCTCGCTCAGTAGCCCATGAACGCACGCCGGGCGAGGAAGGCCGCCAATACGAGCATGGTGCCGCCGATGAGCGCATCGAGCATCTGCCAGGCACGTGGACGCGCGAACACCGGCGCCAGCAGCCGCGCGCCGAAGCCCAGCGAGGTGAACCACAGCACGCTGGCCAGCGTCGACCCGACCACGAACCAGGCCTTGAGCAGGCCCGGGTACTGCGCCCCGGCGCTGCCCACGAGCAGCACGGTGTCCAGGTAGACGTGCGGGTTCAACAGCGTGAAGCCGGCGGCCTGCGCGACCACCGCGGCGCGCGAGCACGAGGCGCCCTGCGCCACCGTCTGCAGCGCACTCGGCTGGCGCGAGCGCCACAGCGCGCGCAGGCCGTAGCCGCAGAGAAAGACCGCGCCGAAGCCCGCGAGCAGCGTCGCCAGCATCGGGCGCCCCTTCAGCGCCTGCGCCATGCCGGCCACGCCCGCCGCGACCAGCACCGCGTCGCAGGCGGCGCAGAACAGCACCACCGCGCTCACGTGCTCGCGGCGCAAGCCCTGGCGCAGCACGTAGGCGTTCTGGGCGCCGATGGCGACGATGAGCACCAGGCTCATGAAGAGCCCGTTGAGGAAAGCGGTGGAGGCGTGAACGGCGGTCATGGTCCGAGCTTGCCGCCGTCACTGGATTCAATCAAACTAAACTTTCTAACTTCAATTCAGTTTTACTTCATTCCTCAACATGCTCGACTACGCTGCCCTGCACGCCCTCGCTGCCGTGGTGCGCGAAGGCAGTTTCGAGCGCGCCGCCCGCGCCCTGAACGTCACGCCCTCGGCCGTCTCGCAGCGTGTGAAGCTGCTCGAGGAGCGCACGGGCGGCGCGCTGCTGGTGCGCGGCCAGCCCTGCGTGGCGACCGAGGCCGGCCTGCAGCTGTGTCGGCACGTCGAACGCGTGGGCATGCTGGAGCACGAGTTGCGCGAGGCCCTGCCCGCGCTCGGCATGGGCAGCGGCGAGGCGCACGAGCGCGTCACGGTGCGGGTGGCGGTCAACGCCGACAGCCTCGCGACCTGGTTCATGGCGGGGGCCGCGGCCTTCGCCGCGCAGGCACCCGAGGCCCTGCTCGACCTCACGGCCGACGACCAGGACCACACGGCCGAACGGCTGCGCAGCGGTGCCGTGCTGGCGGCCGTGACCGCGCTGGCCCAGCCGGTCACGGGCTGCAACAGCGAGGCGCTGGGCACGGTGCATTACGTGGCCGCCGCGAGCCCGGGTTTCGTGGAACGGCACTTCGCCAAGGGCGTGGGCGCGCGCACGCTGGCGAGCGCGCCGAGCCTGGTGTTCGACCGCAAGGACCGCCTGCAGGCGCGCTGGGTGCGCCGCATCTGCCACCGCAACGTGGAAACGCCGCGGCACTGGATCCCGTCGCCCAATGCTTTCGTGGAGGCCGCCTGCGCGGGCATGGGGTGGGGCATGCATCCGGCCAGCATGGTGGCCGATGCGATCCGCGAAGGCACGCTGGTGGAACTGGTGTCCGACTCGACGCTGCCGGTGCCGCTCTACTGGCAGCAGGCGCGCGCGGCGCCGCGCCTGCTGGCGCAGCTCGGCGCCGCCGTGCGCGTCGCCGCGCGCAGCGGGCCGCACGCGCTGGCCTGATCGCCTTTTTTAGGGCGCGGCCTGCTTGCCGCCCACCACCACCGTCACCATGCGCTGCGGCTGCAGCTTGCGGCCGAACGCGGCCTTGATGTCGGCCGCCGTGACGGCGTTCATGCGCGCGGTCCAGGTGTCCAGGTAGTCCAGCGGCAGGTCGTGCCAGGCGATGTTGGCGACGTTGCCGATCAGCTTGCGGTTGCTGTCCAGCAGCAGCGGGAAGCCGCCGATCAGGTTGTCCTTGGCGGCCTTCAGTTCCTTCTCGGTCGGGCCTTCGGCCACGAACTTCGCGAGCACTTCGCGCGAGACCTTGGTCGCCGCCTCGGCCTGGTCGGGCCGGGTCTGGAAGCCGATGCGGAAGGCGCCCGCGTCGAGCCCCGGCGCAAAGCCGCTGTACACGCTGTAGGCCAGGCCGCGCTTCTCGCGCACCTCTTCGGTCAGCCGCGAGACAAAACCGCCGCCGCCGAGCACGTAGTTGCCGAGCGTGAGCGCGAAGTGGTCCGGGTCCCGGCGCGGGTAGCCCGGCTGGCCGATGAAGACGTGGGCCTGCGCCGAGTCGAAGGCAATGCGCTCGTCCTTCGGCGCCGTGAGCGCCGCCACCGGCGCGATGGCCGGCAGCGGTGCGCAGGCGGCAGGGCTGGGCAGGCGCGACAGCAGCGTGGTCGCGAGCGACTCGGCCTCGGTGCGCGTGACGGCGCCCACGATGCTGAGCTTGGCGCGGCACGGCAGGATGAGCTGCTCGTAGCGCTGGCGCATGGCGGCGGTGTCAATGCGCGCCAGCGTCTCTTCGGTCACTTCCTGGCCGTAGGGATGCGTGCCGTACACAGCCTGCGCGAAGGCGCGGCCGACGACGGTCGCGGGCTTGGTGTTGGCTTCCTTGATAGCAGCGTTGATGCGCTCGCGCTCGCGCGGCCAGATGTCGTCGGGGAACGAGGGCTCGCCGATCTCGCGCGCCGCCAGGGCCACGGCCTTGGTCAGCAGCGCCGGGTCGGACAGCGTGCGCAGCGTGTAGCTGGTGCGGTCGGTGCCGGCGCTCACGTCGAAGCTGGCGCCCAGGTCGGCCCAGGCCTCGCCCAGCGCGTTCTGGTCGAGCGCGGGCTCGCCGTTGCGCCCGGCGCGCACGCCCTTTTCGACCATCGCAGCGCTGGTGCTGGCCAGCCCGGCCTGCGCGGCTGGGTCACGCCGGCTGCCGGCGTCGAAATCGATCTGCACGTCGACGATCGGCAGTGCGTTGGTCGACACCAGGTACACCCTGGCGCCGTTGGCCAGCGTCCAGTGCTCGATGGGCAGCGCGGCCTGCGCACTGCCCATGCCGAACAGCGCGGTGATGCCCGCCAGGAGGGCGGTGCTTGCAATCTTCTTGAGGGTCTTCATGGGAATCCGGTGCCTTTCAGCGCATCTCGCCAGCGGGGGCTGCGAAGCCGCGGCCGCGCTTGGGTTCGGGCGGCAGGGGCCGCAGCGTGGCGACCGTGAGCTGGTCATCGCCGAAATACCGGGCGGCCACGGCCTGCACCTGCGCCGCCGTCACGGCCTGCAGCCGGGCGACGATGCGCTCGCTGGCGTCCAGCGGCAGGCCCTGGATCCAGTTGCTGCCGAGTTCGCGCGCCTGCGCCATCACCGAATCGCGCTTGTAGGTCTCGCTCGCCACCCACTGCGTCTTGACGCGGGCCAGCTCGGCCTCGCCGACGCCCTCTTTCGCCACGCGCGCCACCTGCGCACGCAGCGCGGCCTCGACCGTCTCGGCGGTCTTGCCGGCGGCCGGCACGCCGTCGAGCATGAACAGCTGCGGGCCGCGGCCGACGAAGCCCGCGTACGCGCCGGCCGAGTCGGCCACGCGAGCGGGGCCCTGCGTGAGCGCGCGGTCCAGCCGCGCGCCGGCGTAGCCGTCGAGCACCGCCGAGAGCACCACCAGCGCCCAGGCGTCGCTGTTCGCGTCGTCGACGTTGGTGAGCTGCGGCACGCGGAACGCGAGCGACACGTACGCCTGCTCGGCCGGGGCCTTGAATTCGATGCGGCGGATGCCGCGTTGTGCGGGCTCGGTGCGCGGCTTGCGCTCCGGCACGGCGCGCGCGGGGATGCTGCCGTAGTACTTCTCGGCCAGCGCGCGCACGCGCGCCACGTCGACATCGCCGACCACCACGAGCACGGCGTTGGCCGGCACGTACCAGCGCTGGAAGAAGGCGCGCGCATCGGCGGGCGTCATCGACTCAAGGTCGCTCATCCAGCCCACCACCGGGCGGCGGTACGGCGACGAGGTGAAGACGGCGGCGTTCTGCTGCTCGCCGAGCAGCGCGCGCGGCTGGTCCTCGGTGCGCAGGCGGCGCTCTTCCTTGACCACCTCGATCTCGCGCTTGAACTCGTCGTCAGGCCACTGGTTGTTGGCGAAGCGGTCCGATTCGAGCTTCATCACCTGTTCGAGGCTACCGACCGGAATCTGCTGGTAGTACCCCGTGGCGTCGCGCATGGTGAAGGCGTTTTCCTGGCCGCCCAGCGCCGCCACGCGGCGCGAAAACTCGCCGGGCGGCACGGTCTTCGTGCCCTTGAACAGCATGTGCTCCAGCACGTGCGCCACGCCCGAGGTGCCGTCGACCTCGTCCATGGACCCGACCCGCACCCAGACCATCTGCACCGCGGTCGGCGAGCGCCGGTCGGGCTGCACGATCACGGTCATGCCGTTGGCGAGGGTGAATTGCTGGGGGCCCGGGGCCGCGGCGGCGGAGGCCGACGCGGCGGAAGCGGGGTTGGACTGGGCCTGCGCAGGCACGGTCCACAGCGCCGAAAGCGCCAGGGCCAGCACCGCACCAGACGCAGCGCGGCGTGGCGAGAGGTGTTTCATAGAATGGGTCGGATTGTAAAAAGCTCCCGATGTTCAGTTTCTTCAAGAAAAAACCACCTGCCGATGCCCCGGTGACACCGGCCCCGCCGCCGATCACCGAACCCGCGCCCTCCCCGGCCGCGGAACCCGCACCGGCACGCTCGGTGTTCTCGCCGTCGAGCTGGTTCGGGTCGAAGCCGGCGGCGGAAGCGCCCGTGCCTGCCCCCGTTCCTGCACCGCCACCTGCCCCGGCTCCCGAGCCGACACCTGCGGCGCCTGTGGTTGCTCCGGCGCCAGTGGTTGCTCCGGCGCCAGTTCCGGTCGCCGCGCCGACGCCGATCCCTGCGCCTGCACCCGTTCCCGCACCCGCGCCTGTCATTGCGCCACCGCCCCCTCCGGCGCCCGTGCCCGCACCGCCTCCCGTGCCTGTCGCTGTTGTCACCGAACCGGCCCCCATCGCCACCGAGCGCAAGAGCTGGTTCGACAAGCTCAAGACCGGCCTGCGCAAGACCGGCACCGGCATCCAGGCCGTGTTCGTCAACGCGCAAATCGACGACGCGCTGTATGAGGAACTCGAATCGGCATTGCTGATGGCCGACACCGGCGTCAAGGCCACCGAGTACCTGCTCGCCGACCTGAAGGTGCGCGTCAAGCGCCAGATGGCGACCGACGCCGCGCAGGTCAAGCTGTTGCTGGCCGACGCCGTCACCGACCTGCTCAAGCCGCTGGAGAAGCCGCTGGTCATCGGTGAGTACACGCCCACGGTGATCATGGTGGCGGGCGTCAACGGCGCGGGCAAGACCACCTCCATCGGCAAGCTCACCAAGCACCTGGCCACCGAAGGCGCCTCGGTGTTGCTGGCCGCGGCCGACACCTTCCGCGCGGCGGCACGCGAGCAGTTGCTGGTCTGGGCCGACCGCAACACCGTCGAGATCGTCAGCAACGAAGGCGGCGACCCCTCGGCCGTGAGCTTCGACGCCGTGAACGCCGGCAAGGCGCGCGGCAAGGACGTGGTGCTGGTCGACACGGCCGGGCGCCTGCCGACGCAGCTGCACTTGATGGACGAGCTGAAGAAGATCAAGCGCGTCGTCACCAAGGCCGACGCCACCGCGCCGCACGAGGTGCTGCTGGTGATCGACGGCAACACCGGCCAGAACGCGCTCGCACAGGTCCGGGCCTTCGACGAAACGCTGGGCCTCACGGGCCTCATCGTCACCAAGCTCGACGGCACCGCCAAGGGCGGCGTGCTGTGCGCCATCGCGCGCGAGCGGCCGATTCCCGTGTACTTCATCGGCGTGGGCGAAAAGCTCGAAGACCTCGAGACTTTCAACGCCCGCGAGTTCGCGCAGGCATTGCTGGGCTGAGCGAAGAAGCTTTCGCCTTTCGCTTCGGACAAAAAAACGGCCCCCGACTTTCGCCGGGGGCCGTCAGCTCCCTGTCTTTCTTATTTCTCCCTTTGTATTTCCCCCTGCGTGTGTGCCTTTTTGGGACTCAGAAACCGAACAGTGACACCGGACCGCAGACCGGGCTGGCATTGCAGTCGGTCGGTGTGAAGTAGTAAGCCTTCTGCTCGCCGCTGCTCAGCGCCAGATGGCCGAGCAGCGCCGCCTTCTTGGCCCCTTCTGCATTCGCTTGCAGGATGAAGGCCGTGGCGTTGGTGGTCGGTGCGAGCGAATAGAAGCTGAAGGTCGCCGACTGCGACAAATCCTTGGTGTAGATCACACCGCCGCCATCGGAGAAGACAAACTCCGTGCGGAAACGGAAACCACGAGCGCCGCGCTCGTTGAACTGCGCAAGGTAGCCAGCGTGGTCACCGATGGGATCGCCCAGTTCATAGCCGAACGTGGCGCTGCTGGCCGAACTCTTTTCGTAGACGGCCACCGCACCCGCCGGATCACCGGTCAGGAACGCGAACGTGCGGTTGTAGAAGCCGCTCGCGCCCTGGCCGTTGGCCTGCGTCAGGTAGGCTGCCTTGCTTGCGGCCTGCAGCTCGACGCGATAGCTGTAGGTGGCACCGTCGGCACCGCTCTTGCGGTAGAGGTTGAAGACCTCGCTGCCGACGCCCAGCTCGCCCGCCCATTGGAAGCCCCGCGCACCGGCTTCGTTCAACTGGTTCAGCAAGTCCGCATTGGACGTAGCCTGCGGCTTCTTCTCGTAGCTGTAGGTCGCATCGACGGTTTTCACGAACCCATCAACCTGATCGAAGGTGGTCGGGCTGGTCGTGAAGGCGAAACCGCTCAGGAAACGGAATCCCCGTGCGCCCTGCGCGGCAAGGCTGTCAAAGAATGCCGATGCCGTGGTCGCCGCCGGCAGGCCTTCGTACAGGTAAGTGGTGGCACCCGGATTCGGTGCAGGTGCGGGTGCCGGAGCCGGCGTGGGGGCTGGAGCGGGTGCCGGGGCGGGGGCAGGTGCCGGAGCAGGCGGCAAGGCGAATCCGCCGCCACCACCGCCGCTGCCTCCACCTCCGCATGCGGTCAGAGCCAGCAACGCGGCCGTCGCGGCGGCCACTGCAGCAGGTTTGAAATTCATGAGCACTCCCTGGTCGATTCTTGTTCGGGGGCAACGCGGACCGCAGTCCGTCGACGCCGTGGAAACCCGAAATTACGACGGGGCCAGTGTTCCCGGCAGTGCCAAAAGTCATTGCATGTGTGCCTATCCGAATCGATCGGCACGCAATGAACTACAACGTATTCACTTTCGACCGCAAGCTGTGTACGGGACGCTACGGCGCCGTCGCGAGCCCCGCCATGGCCTGCAGCAGCGCATCGGGTGCCACGGGCTTGAACAGCACGGGCACGCCCGACTCGCGCACGCGCTGCAGGCGGTCGGGCGAGGTCTCGCCGGTGATGAGCAGCAGCGGCAGCTCGGTGCCCAGGTGTCGGCTCAGGCGCAGGCCCACGTCGAGGCCGTCGACCCCGTCGGCCAAGCGGTAGTCGCACATCAGCAGCCCGAAGGGCCGACCCTCGGCGCGGGCCTGGTGCAGCGCATCGGACGCAGCGGCTTCGTCGGCGACGGCGTGCGCGTCGATCGCGTGCGAGCGCAGCAGATCGGTCATGGCTTCGCGGATTTCGAGTTCGTCGTCCATCAGCAGCACGCGGCCGGGCAGCGTGGCGGCGCGGCGGCGCACGGACAGTTCGGCGCTGCCGGCCGGGAACGGCCCCACGAGCGCACTGACCTGCGGCGGCACGGTCGGCAGCACGACGCGGAAGTGCGTGCCCCGGCCCGGACGCGAATGCATCTGCACCGGATGGCCCAGAAGCCGCGACAGGCGCCGCACGATCGACAGGCCGATGCCCAGGCCGCGCGCACGGTCGCGGCCCGGGTTATCGATTTGGTAGAACTCTTCGAAGATGCGGTGCGACTGCTCGGGCGCGATGCCGATGCCGGTGTCGCGCACCTCGATCCACACGGTGTCGCCGCGGTCGCGCGCCGTCACGGTCACGCCGCCCTGCACCGTGTACTTGAGGGCGTTGTCCATCAGGTTGGACAGCATGCGGTGCAGCAGCTGCGGATCGCTGCGCACCCACAGGCCGCTGGCGCGCACGCGCAGCTGCAGCTGCTTTTGCTCCGCCTGCGCCGAGAAGGTGTGGTTGAGCGGCAGGAACAGCGCATCGAGTTCGACCGGTTGCGGCGACGGCGTGATGACGCCGGCGTCGAGCCGGGACACATCGAGCATGGTGTCCAGCGATGCACCCAGCGCGTTCACGGCGCGCATCAGCCGCTCGGCATTGCGGCTCTCGGGGCGGCCGCGCAGTTCGTTCTCGAGCGCGGCGCCGAACAGCGCGATGGCGTGCAGGGGCTGGCGCAGGTCGTGGCTGGCGGCGCCGAGGAAGCGGGTTTTTTCTTCGCTGGCGCGCTCGGTGGCGGCGATCTGCTCGCCCAGGCGCGCAGCCAGCGCCTCGTTCTCGAAACGCAACATGAGCGAGTCGGTCAGCAGCCGGTGCTGGCGCACGCCGGCGTGCAGCGTGAGCAGGAGGTAAGCCGAGCCGGCCGCGGCCAGGAACAGATGCAGGCCGTCGCCCTGCCAGGCCAGCGCGATGATCATGCCCAGCGACATGGGCAGCGTGTAGCCGAACAGCGCGGGCTTGAGCGGCCACAGCGACTGCGCGGCGCGCGCGCAGCTGCCGACGATCACGGCCATCAGCAGCGAGGTCATGGGCATGTTCTCGTGCGGCACGATGAACCAGGGCACCACCGCCGTGATCATGCTCACCAGCGTGACCATGCGCGAAATCTTGCGCGCCCAGTACGGGCTCTCCGAGGCCGGGCGGGCGGGCGTCCAGCGCGGCGTGAAGAACACGTAGATATCGACCGCCACCAGCGCCGCCATCCAGAACAGCAGGCGCGCGTCGTCGAGCTGCGAATAGATGATGCAGCCGAACACGATCACGAAGCCCAGATGGGTCAGCGTGGAAATGCCGTAGGTGTCGTAGACCGAGCCGACGTGCTCGCGCAGCACGCGCTGGCTCAGCAGCTGGCCGGCGGCGGCGTCGCCGCGGCCCGCCAGCGTGGCGCCGCTCAACGCAGCATGCTGATCAGCTGGGCGCGCGAGCGCATGCCGAACAGCAGGAGGATGGTTGAGACATGGTTCTTCACCGTGCCCTCGCTCAGGTTGGCCAGTTGCGCGATCTCCTTGTTCGCCTTGCCTTCGAGCACCCACTGCAGCACCTGCATCTGGCGCGGCGTGAGTTCCTGCCAGGCGCTGGCGTGCGCGAACTCCGCATAGCCCGAGAGCGACTTGGGCAGCGCCGCCGGCGGCAACGGCTGCGGCGGCGTGCCGTCGGCCTCGAACAGGCCGCAGGCGCGGATGAAGCCCACCATTTCCTTCAGGTCGGCGGACTTCGGCAAGAAGGCGCTGGCCCCGAGTGCGAGCGCGCCCTGCGCCAGCGTGCTGTTGGCGGTGCCCGAGAGCACCACGACGCGCGCCGCTGGAAACCGCAGGCGGAATTCGGCCAGGCCGCTGAGCCCGTGCGTGTCGGGCAGCGCGAGGTCGAGCAGCACGAGGCCGATGGCGGCCTCATGAGCCGCGTAGAGCGCGAGCGCATCGGCGATGTTGCCGGCCTCGAACACCGAAATGCGCGCACCCGAGGTGGCGGCCTGCGCCTGCACCAGCGCGCTCACGCCCAGGCGCAGCAGGTCGTGGTCGTCCACCACCAGGATCGCGCCGGACACGCCGACAGGCGCACCGGTGTCGGTGGTGGGCGGCGGGGGTACGGAGGGGGAGTCGAAAGAGGCCACGGATTTGATCTTAGCGGCGCAGGTCCGGCGCGACAGTGCCCTAAGTCATGGCGCCGGGACAGCGCTACTTGCCATGGTGCCGCGCCGTGGGCACCATGGAAGTCCTGCCGCAACGCACGGCGCCCCGGAGACCCGCCATGACCCACACCGCCGCCGCCCCGCTCGCCACCAGCGAGCGCAAGGTCGACCGCCTGCTCGCCCATTACGAGGAGAGCCACCGCCATCCGACCAACGAGTTGATCCACTTCGTGGCCATTCCCGCGATCATGCTGAGTATCGTCGGGCTGCTGTTCGCGATCCACCCGTGGGTGGCCTACGCTTTCGTGGCGGCCAGCCTCGTGTACTACGCCCTGCTGCGCTCGCCGGCCTTTCTCATCACCATGCTGGCGCTCACGGTGCTGGCGCTGGTGGCGGTGCATGCGATGGGCGCCGCGGTGGCGCCGGTGTCGGCGGCGATCTTCGTGGTGGCGTGGATCTTCCAGTTCGTCGGCCACAAGATCGAAGGCAAGAAGCCGTCGTTCTTCGAGGACCTCCAGTACCTCTGGGTCGGCCCGCTGTTCGTGCTGTCGAAGCTGTTCGTCAAGCTCGGCATCCGCTGGTAGCCGGCGGGCCCGGCCACGCGGCGCGCTCGGGAGGCAGGGTGCGCCGCGTCCGCACACGAGGGCTCGTTCAAGGCGACACGAGCGGCTCGGCCGCATACGCCCGGTGCAGCAGTTCCACGAAAGCCGGTGCTGGCGGCAAGGCCACGTCGCCGATGCGGTGCACCGCCACGCCCGGCGTCCACGAGTTCATGACCACGGCGCCGGCCAGCCCAGGCAGGTCGGCCAGCCGCAGCACCTGGCTGCGCTGCGGGACGCCGACGCGATCGAGCTGCCGCCGCACGATGCCCATCGTGGTACCGACGAGGATGTCGGCCTCCGGCCACACCACCGCCTCGCCGTTCCAGAAGGCCAGGTTCCAGATCGACGCCTCGCCGAGGCCGCCGAAGAGGTGGGGCTGACGCCGGCGGCCGTGAGCCACCAGATCAAGGAGATCGAGGAGCAACTCGGCGTGATGCTGTTCACGCGCACCAGCCGCAGCATCCGCCTCACGTCGGCCGGCGCCGTGTGGTTCGAGGCCACCGCCGAGGCGCTCGACACCCTGCGCCGCGCCGCCGGCCGCGCCCGGCGCATGGCGCGCGGGGTGGCGACGCTGCGCCTGTCGACCAGCGCCCGCTTCGCGACCAACTGGCTGCTGCCCCGGCTGCCGCAGTTCCGGGCCACGAACCCAGGGCTGGAACTGGGTTTCGACATTTCCGACACGCTGCGAGACTTTGACGCCGACGACATCGACGTGGCGATCCGCTTCGGCACCGGTCGCGACGCGGGCACACGTTCGCAGCGGTTGTTCGACACCGTGATCGTGCCGGTCTGCAGCCCCAGGCTCCTTGCCAGCGGACCTCCGCTGGCAACGCCGCGCGACCTGTTCCAGCACACGCTGTGCTACGTCGACTGGAAGACCGACGGCATGGTCTGGCCGAACTGGCCGATGTGGATGGCCGCGGCCGGCATCGAAGGGTTCGACGACAGCCGCTGCATCGGTTTCGTCGACTCCAGCGACGTGGTGCGCGCCGTCACCGAGAGCGGCATGGTCGGCCTGGCCGACCTGGACATGATCGCCGCCGACCTCGCGCAGGGCCGTCTGGTGCGGCTGTTCGACATCGGCGTTCCCATGACGGCGGGCTACGCCTACCACTTGGTTTACCCGGAAGGCAGCGCCCGGGACCCGCGTATCCTGGCGTTTCAGGAGTGGCTGCTCAGGCAGGCGTTCAAGGCTTGAAAAACGTCAAACGGCCTACAAATATCCAACAAATCGCGACAAAAGCTATCGCAACGATAGAAAAGCAAGGGAACCCTTGGCTTAGCACTCCCTCTAACCGAGTGCTAATATGGCCAACACAAAGGAGTTTCCCCTGATGACAACGCTGTCTGGAGTCTCTGCCAACCAGCTGGCCGTCGCCAACCCATGGTCGATGGTCCCCCCGCTGGGCAACCTGGATGCCTACATTTCGGCCGCCAACCGCCTGCCGCTGCTCACGCTCGAAGAAGAGCAGGGCTTCGCACGCAAGTTGCGCGACCAGAATGACCTCGAAGCCGCTGGTGCGCTCATCCTGTCGCACCTGCGCCTGGTCGTCTCCATTTCCCGCCAGTACCTGGGCTACGGGCTGCCGCACGGCGACCTGATCCAGGAAGGCAACGTCGGCCTCATGAAGGCCGTGAAGCGCTTCGACCCCGACCAGGGCGTGCGGCTGGTGAGCTACGCCATGCACTGGATCAAGGCCGAGATCCACGAGTACATCCTGAAGAACTGGCGCATGGTCAAGGTCGCGACGACCAAGGCCCAGCGCAAGCTGTTCTTCAATCTGCGTTCGATGAAGCAGGGTTTCAAGGCCGACTCGGCCGCGGCCGACAACGGCACGCACCGCGAAACGCTGAGCCCCGATGAGGTCTCGCAGATGGCCACGCGCCTGAACGTGAAGCCCGAGGAAGTGCTCGAGATGGAAACCCGCCTGTCGGGCGGTGACGTGCTGCTCGATCCGGGTCCGTCCGATGACGGCGACGAAGGCTTCGGCCCCATCGCCTACCTGGCCGATGCCACGCAGGAACCGACCGCCCTGCTCGAATCGCAGCAGCGCGACCGCCTGTCGAGCGATGGCATCGCCACCGCCCTGGAGGCGCTGGACGACCGCAGCCGCCGCATCGTCGAAGAGCGCTGGCTCAAGGTGAACGACGACGGCTCGGGCGGCATGACGCTGCACGACCTGGCCGCGGTGTACGGCGTGAGCGCCGAGCGCATCCGCCAGATCGAAGTGGCGGCGATGAAGAAGATGAAGAAGGCGCTGGCCGAGTACGCGTAAGCGTCACGACTGCCCTCCTCCACGAAAAAGCCCGGCAGCGCCGGGCTTTTTTGCGTTCAGGACATCAGGGTGTCGACTTGGTCAACGTGCGCAGCGCTCGCTTCGCGATGTAGCGCGTCTCGACGGTCGGCGATTCGGCCACCCAGCGCGTGCACAGCGTCTCGACCCACTCGGGCTGGGTCTTGCTCGCGTCATTGAGCCAGTTGGCCACCGAGTTCTGCACATAGCGGTGGCCGTCGGCGCGCAGCGGCTCCAGCAGCGGCAGCGCCAGCCAGGGCTCGGTCTTCAGCGCCTCGATCTGCGCGCACCACACGCCACGCGGACGCGTGAGTTCGCTGGCGAAGCGGCGCACGTTCGGGTCGGCATCGGTCACCCAGGACTGCAGCAGGGCCAGCGCCTCGTCGAGCGAATCGATGACGCTGTCGCGCACCGCCATCCAGGCGAACTCGCGCACGCCGAAGTGCGAGTCGGCGGCGAAGCGGCGCACGGCGACGAGCTGCTCTGCGAGCGGCAGATCCGACAGCGTGATCCATTGCACCGCCCAGCAGCGTGCGACGTCGCTCGCGTGCGTGGCCAGCCGGTGCGCCACGGCATCGCGTTCGGCGTGTTCGGCCGTCATGTCGTACAGCGCCCGCGCGATGTGGCTGTGGCGCTGCATGGGCTTGAAGGCGGCCAGCATGGCGAGCGTGTCGTCCAGCCGTTCGTGCGCCGCGTCGAGGCCGACATGGCCCGCCACGCTGCGTGCGAGCAGCGGCAGTTCGAGCGCGAGGAATTCGTTGAGGTTGACGGTCTCGAGCAGCCCGCCGTTCAGCGCGCCGAGCACCTCGGGCGGAATGAGCGCAATGCGGAACGCGCCCTTGCGCGATTTCAGGTGCGCGGCCGAGGCGACGTCCATGTCGTGGGCGCCCGGCTCAGGAGGCGAGCAGCGTCTTCAGGTCCGACACCATCGCCGGCACGCCCGCGCCGTAGCGCGCGTAGAGCCGCAGGCGGCCTTGCGGGTCGTAGATGTAGCTGGCGGCCGAGTGGTCCATGGCGTAGCTGGTCGGCGTCTTGCCATCGACCTTCTTGTAATAGACCTTGAAGTCTTTCGCGACGGCGGCCAGCTGCTCGGGCGTGGGAATGAGGGCCACGAAGCTCGGGTCGAACGCGCCCATGTAGGCCTTGAGCACCTCGGGCGTGTCGCGCGCCGGATCGACGGTGACGAACAGCACCTGCAGCTTGCTGCCGTCGGCGCCCAGCTGCTGCTTGACCTGCGCCATCTCGGTCATGGTGGTCGGGCAGACGTCGGGGCACTGCACGTAGCCGAAGAACAGCACGACCGCCTTGCCCTTGAAGTCGGCCAGCGTGCGCACCTTGCCGTCGGCGTCGGTGAGCGAGAAGTCCTTGGCGTAGTCGGCGCCCGTGATGTCGACCGCCTGGAAGCTCTGCTTCGGCTGCTGCTCGCTGCAGGCCGACAGGCCCAGGCCCAGCGTGGCCGAGGCGGCCACCCAGCCGGCCGTGGCGGCGATCGATTTCAGGGCATTGCGCTTGTTCATGGGCAGACGGTCCGGTCAGCGGAGGTAATGGTCGATGAGCAGCGCCGCGAACAGCACGCTCAGGTGGATGAGCGAAAACCGGAAGGTCTTGCGCGCCAGCGTGTCGGAGTAGTTGCGCCACAGCGCGAAGGCATAGCCGGTGAAGCCGATGCTCACGCCGATCGCGACCGCGAGATAGAGCCAGCCGCTCATGCCGTAGATGAAGGGCATCAGGCAGGCGGCGAACAGGATGAAGGTGTACAGCAGCACCTGCAGCCGCGTGAACTCGTTGCCGTGCGTCACGGGCAGCATCGGCAGGCCGGCCTTGCGGTAGTCCTCGACGCGGTACAGCGCCAGCGCCCAGAAGTGCGGCGGGGTCCACAGGAAGATGATGAGGAACAGGATCAGCGCCTCGGGGCCGACGTCGCCCGTCATCGCGGCCCAGCCCAGCACCGGCGGCATGGCGCCGGAAGCTCCGCCGATCACGATGTTCTGCGGCGTCAGCGGCTTCAGGATGACCGTGTAGATCACCGCATAGCCGACGAAGGTGGCGAAGGTGAGCCACATGGTCAGCGGATTGACCGTGAACCACAGCAGCGCCGAGCCGGCCGCGCACAGCAGCGCCGAGAACACCAGCGCCTGCAGGTCGCTGAGCTGCCCGCGCGCCGTGGGGCGCCAGGCGGTGCGCTTCATCTTGGCGTCGATGCCCTTCTCGACCAGGCAGTTGAACGCCGCGGCCGCACCGGCCACGAGCCAGATGCCCAGGCAGGCCAGCACGCCGCGCTGCACATCGGCCCACGACGGCAGGCCGGGCACGGCCAGCACCATGCCAATGAGCGCACAGAACACGATCAGCTGCACCACGCGCGGCTTGGTGAGCGCGTAGAACTGGCGCAGCACGTTGGCGGTGCTGGCGTGCTGAACAGGAATCGGGGTGCTCACGCGGTGGCTTTCTTCGGGTTGGGGGTGCCGCGCGCATTGTCGGCGGCGCGCGGAATCGGCGCTGCAGCGACGCTTTCGCGGCGGCTCTCGCACAGCGCCCAGGTCAGGACCACGGCCAGCGCCGCGGCGCCGCCGGTGTGGAGCACGGCGGCGGCCAGCGGCCAGCCTAGCAGCACGTTGCCCAGGCCCGTGGCCAGCTGCAACAGCGCCAGGCCGGCCAGCCAGTGCGCCTGCGCACGCAGTGCGTCGATGCGACGCAGGCGCCAGGCCAGCAGGCCGAGCGCCACGAACACGGCGTACGCCATGAGGCGGTGCGCGTAGTGGATGGCGGTGAGGGCGGAAAAATCGAGCGGCTGGCCGTCGGCGGTCACGCCGAGGTGGCGCCAGATCTCGAAGCCCTGCGCGAAATTCATCGGCGGCCACCAGCTGCCCTGGCAGGTGGGGAACTGCGTGCAGGCCAGCACCGCGTAATTGGTGCTGACCCAGCCGCCGAGCGCGATCTGCAGCACCAGCAGCACCGCCGTGGCGATCAGCCCGTTGCGCAGCGCCGGCGACACGGCCGTGGGCAGGCGCTGCGCCGCCACCTGGCGGTAGCGCACGGCCTGGATGCACAGCAGCGCGAGCAGCACGATGGCGCCCATGAGGTGCATCGTGACGATGGCGGGGAACAGCTTCCAGGTGACAGTCATGGCGCCGAAGGCGCCCTGCAGACAGACCCAGACCAGCGTGGCCGCGGGCCACCAGGCGCTGAGCACGACGTGGTGGTGCGCGCTGTCGACCGGTGGTGCGGGCTGGCGCCGCTGGCGGCGGCGCACGATCCAGGTGGCTCCGGCCAGCGTGAGGATCAGCACCCCGACGCCGGTCGCGAGGTAGCGGTGGACCATCTCGATCCACGCCTTGCTGTGCGTCACCGGGCCGGTCGGCTGGGCCGCCTGCGCCATGGCGATCTCGTGGCGCGCGCCGGCCGGGCTGGCGTTGCCGTAGCAGCCGGGCCAGTCGGGGCAGCCCAGGCCCGAATCGGTGAGCCGCGTGAAGGCGCCGAACAGCGTGAGGTCGAAGGTGAGGAACAGCGTGAGCACGGTCAGCGCGTGCAGCCGCCGCGCAGGGCCGGAGCCGGCGTTGCGGCGCCACACCCAGGCCAGCGGGCCGAGCGCGAGCAGCACGCCAGCGGCCATCATCCAGGCGATCGGCGTGAGGTCGTAGAGGGAGCGCGTGTCCATGGGGCGGTCTTCGTTCGTGCCGGGCTCAGCGGCCTGCTTCGTCCCACGAGGACGAAGCGCGCAGCAGGCGGTCGATGTCGCGCTTGGCGCGGCTCGCGCCGGCGGCGTCCATGCGGGCCGGGAAACGCATCATCCAGTTGCCCATCGGATCGACCACGTAGAGGTGCTCGGCCAGCGCGTGGCCCTGCACGGGCGCAAGCCAGCGGGCCAGTTGGTCGGCCGGCACGCGCAGCACGGTCGCACCGTGCAGGCCGTTGGTCAGGCGCTCGGGCACGGGCGCCGCATCGCTCACGAGCCACACGCGGTCGAGGCGATCTTTCTCGCGACCCAGGCTCTCGCGCAACTGGCGCTGCAGGTACAGCTGCTGCTCGCACAGCGCGTCGCAGGCCGCGTCGGCCACCGCCACCAGCAGCCACTGCCCCTTGAGCGTGGCCAGCTCGACCGGCGCGCCGCTGCGGTCGGTTGCCGTGAGGCGGGGCATCTCGCGCTGCGGGTCGATCAGCTCGCCGTACACGCTGCGGCCCTCGGGGCGGATCACGTAGTAGGTGAAGTACGAGGCGATCACGGGCGCTGCGCACATCAGCAGCACGGCGATCATCTTCCAGCGCCCGTGGACCGTGCGGCGGCTTTCGGCCTCGTCGAGCGCCTGGCGCGGCGACGGCATCGAGTGCACGGTCAGGCCCAGCGGCTCGTCAGAGGCCGCGGCCATCGCGTGCGCGGCGCCGCGCGCGCCGGAAGGGGGAGATGAATTGGAACCAGACATAGAGGATGACAACGAGGGCCGAAAGGCCGAACCACTGGAATGCGTAACCGTAGTGCCTCTCCAGGCCCAACGCCGGGGCCGGCCAGTCGCGCTGCAGGCCCTCGGACGCCGGCCCGCTCTGCTGCAGCGACACGTCGGTGCGCAGCGGCAGCTGGGTCTCGGCGCGGAATGCCTCCAAGTCGAGATTTTGCCGGATGGGGGAAGACCCCTGAATGCCCGGTGCCGGAGCAGTGGGGCCTGACGCGGCGGGGGCCGGCGCGGCGGCCGATGCAGCGGGCGCCGGCGCCGCCTTCGCGCCGAGTTCGAACAGATGGCTCGGCGGCGGCTCGATCAGCGCCGTGAGCTCGACGATGCCGGGCGGCGTCTCGACCACGCCGAGCTGCGTGCGGTCGACGAAATTGCGCTGCACCCAGCCGCGCTGGACCATCACGGTCTGCTCGCTGCCTTCGAGCGCGAAGGGCGTCAGCACGTAGAAGCCCGGCGTGCCGTGCATCTGGCGGTTGTCCAGGTAGACCGTCTGCGCCGTGAGCCACAGGCCGCGCAGCTGCACCGGACGGTGCAGTTCGCCGGCCGCCTCCCCCAGCGCCAGGAACTCCGCCTGCGACAGCGGGGGTTTTTGCTTCTGCGCGTCGATGCGGGCCTGCAGCGCCTCTTTCTGCGCAGCGCGCGAAAGCTGCCAGCGGCCCAGCGACACCGTCGCCCCCAGTGCCAGCACAGCCGCCAGCGTGACGATCAGGAAACGGCCCCGGTCTGCGCGGCGGCGCGGCGTGACAGAGGAAACAAGGGGCTCGGGAGGCGCGGGGGTCACTGGAGCGGACGGGGCATGCGGCCGATAATGCGGATCATGAAATATTTCGTCGCCCTGATCTTTCTGGGCATCTTCGCGAGCCTCGCTTTCGCGCTCTACTTCATGCTGAAGGACGGTCGCGACGGGCAGAACAAGCGCGGCGGCATGGCCCGCGCCCTCACCTTTCGGATCGGCCTGTCGGTCTTTTTGTTCCTGTGCATGCTGCTGGCCTGGAAACTCGGCTACATCCAGCCCACCGGGCTCCCGCTCGGGAAGTAACAGATGGTGCTCGTTCCACGAGAACCATGAAAAAGGCGCCTTACGGCGCCTTTTTTCTGGAATGCCGTGAGGGTCTTCGCTCAAAGCCAATAGACCAGCACGTACAGGCCCAGCCAGACCACGTCCACGAAGTGCCAGTACCAGGCGGCGCCTTCGAAACCGAAATGGCGCTCGGCGGTGAAGTGGCCTTTTTGCAGGCGCAGCGTGATGAACAGCAGCATCAGCATGCCGATGAACACGTGCAGGCCGTGGAAGCCGGTCAGCATGAAGAAGGTCGAACCGTAGGTGCCCGAGCTGAGCTTGAGGTTCAGTTCGGTGTACAGATGGAAGTACTCGTAGCCCTGCACGCCCAGGAAGATCACGCCCAGCAGCACGGTGAGCCACATGAAGCGGATGCACTGTGCACGGTGGTCGGCGCGCAGCGCGTGGTGGGCGATGGTCAGCGTCACGCCCGAGCTCAGCAGCAGCGCGGTGTTGATGGTCGGCAGCCAGAACGGGCCGACGGTCTGGAAGGGCTCGATGATGCCGGCGGGCGAACCGGTCACACCGGCCGCGACGCTGGGCCACACGGCCTTGAAGTCGGGCCACAGGATCGCGTTGTCCAGGCTGCCGAGCGTCGGCAGCGCATGGGTACGGGCCCACCACAGCGCGGTGAAGAAGGCGCCGAAGAACATCACTTCCGAGAAGATGAACCAGCTCATGCTCCAGCGGTACGAAAGGTCGATCTTGTGGCCGTACTGGCCGCTCTCGCTCTCGCCGACGGCAGCGCGGAACCACACGAAGAGCGTGCCGAGCCAGATCACCATGCCCAGCAGCAGCGACCAGGCGCCCCACTGGTGGCTGTTGATCCATTGCGCCGCGCCGAGGATCACGAAGAACAAGCCGATCGCGGACACGACCGGGTAGGCCGAGGGTCCGGGCACGAAGTAGTAGGGCGTGGTGCCGTGGGTGGTTGAACTCATATCAGCTCCTGGCTTTCTTTCTTCTCTCGATTCAATGATTCTGGAGATCGTGGTTTTCTTGTCTTCGGCTCAGCAGGCGCCGCTCACGCGGCCGCGACCACATGCCGCACCAGCAGCACCAGCCCGACCACGAAGACGATCACTGCGGCAAACGCCACCACGATGACGTGTAGCGGATTGAGCTTGCCCAGGTCTTCTTTGTAGGCGCTGTTGCGGCGCACCCCGAAGAATGACCAGCCCACCGCCTTCATCGTGTCCCACAGCGTGGGCTTGCGGCGCGGGGCTTCGGGCGGCAACGGCGAGGTCACGAGCGCGGCTCATCGGCGACAGCATGCGAAACGGCGGCCACCGGGGCCGGAGGCGTCTTGCCGCCCACCTCGAAGAAGGTGTACGACAGCGTGATGGTCTTGACGTCCTTCGAGATCTTCGGATCGATCACGAAGGCGACCGGCCACTGCTTCTTCTCGCCCGCGTCGAGCGTGTACTGGTTGAAGCAGAAGCACTCAAGCTTGTTGAAATGCGCCGCGGCCTGCTGCGGTGCATAGCTCGGAATGGCCTGCGCGGCCATACGGCGGTTCTGCGTGTTCTGGAACTCGTACATCACCGTGTTCAGCTGACCCGGATGCACTTCGATGAAGCGCTCGGCCGGCTTGAAGTCCCACAAGCCACCGCGCACGTTGGAGTCGAACTCGACCTTGATCGTGCGGGTCATGTCGACCTGCGTGTTATCCGGAACGCGCACGTTCTTGGCGCCGCTCGCGCCGCCCGGCACTTGCAGTTCGGAGAGCGCGAGGATGTTGATGCCGGTCATTTCGCAGATCGCGCGGTACATCGGCACCAGCGCATAACCGAAGGCGAACATGCCGCAGGTCACGACGGCCAGCTTGCCGACCATGCGGACGTTGGCGCGGCGGATGCGTTGGCCGAGGCTCATGCTGTTGCTTCCGTTCGGGGGTTGCGATGCGGCGCGGTCAGCGCCCGCTGAACCAGACCATGCGGACGATGAAGCCGATGAAGAAGATCACCGCGATGGAGGCCAGCGTGAGCCCCATGCGTCGGTTGTTCTTTCTTTGCTCAGGCGTCGTCATCGTCGTGCGGTCGTTGTGCTTGTCCGGCGTGCGCGGGTGATCAGCCGATCACCTTGGTGGCGGTCGCGTCGAGCTTGGGCGGGTTCTCGAAGGTATGGAACGGGGCCGGCGACGGCACTTCCCACTCGAGACCTTCGGCCGCTTCCCAGGGCTTCTGAGGCGCTGCTTCACCCTTGCCGCGCATCGAAGGCAGCACGATGAACAGGAAGAAGTAGAGCTGCGCGAAACCGAAGAAGAACGCACCCACCGAGGCGATGGCGTTGAAGTCGGCGAACTGCATGGGGTAGTCGGCGTAGCGACGCGGCATGCCGGCCAGGCCCAGGAAGTGCATGGGGAAGAAGGTGACGTTGAACGAGATCAGCGACCACCAGAAGTGGACCTTGCCGCGCGTTTCGTTGTACATCACGCCGGTCCACTTGGGCGCCCAGTAGTAGAAGCCCGAGAACATGGCAAACAGCGAGCCGGCCACCAGCACGTAGTGGAAGTGGGCCACCACGTAATACGTGTCCTGCAACTGCGTGTCGATGGGTGCGACCGCGAGGATCAGGCCGGTGAAGCCGCCCATCGTGAACACGAAGATGAAGCCGACTGCGAACAACATGGGCGTCTCGAAGGTCATCGAGCCCTGCCACATGGTGGCAATCCAGTTGAAGATCTTCACGGCCGTGGGCACGGCGATCAGCATGGTCGCGTACATGAAGAACAGCTGGCCGGTGAGCGGCATGCCGGTCGTGAACATGTGGTGGGCCCACACGATGAACGACAGGATGGCGATCGACGAGGTCGCGTACACCATCGAGGCATAGCCGAAGAGCTTCTTGCGGGCGAAGGCCGGGACCACCTGGCTGATGATGCCGAAGGCCGGCAAAATCATGATGTAGACCTCGGGGTGGCCGAAGAACCAGAAGATGTGCTGGTACATCACCGGGTCACCGCCGCCGGCAGGATTGAAGAAGCTGGTGCCGAAGTGGCGGTCGGTCAGCGTCATCGTGATGGCGCCGGCGAGCACGGGCATCACGGCGATCAGCAGGTAAGCGGTGATGAGCCAGGTCCAGCAGAACATCGGCATCTTCATCAGCGTCATGCCGGGGGCGCGCATGTTCAGGATGGTGACGATGATGTTGATCGAGCCCATGATCGACGAGGCGCCCATGATGTGCATCGCGAAGATGCCGGCGTCCATCGAGGGGCCCATCTGCAGCGTGAGCGGGGCGTACAGCGTCCAGCCAGCTGCGGGTGCGCCGCCAGGCATGAAGAACGAACCCGCCAGCATGATGGCCGCCGGAATCAGCAGCCAGAAGCTGAAGTTGTTCATGCGCGCGAACGCCATATCGGATGCACCGATCTGCAACGGGATCATCCAGTTTGCGAAGCCCACGAAGGCCGGCATGATCGCGCCGAACACCATGATCAGGCCGTGCATGGTGGTGAACTGGTTGAACAGCTCGGGGTTCACCATCTGCAGGCCGGGCTGGAACAGCTCGGCGCGAATCAGCAGGGCGAGCACGCCGCCGATCATCAGCATCGTGAAGCTGAACAGCAGGTAGAGCGTGCCGATGTCCTTGTGGTTGGTCGCGAACACCCAACGGCGCCAGCCGGTGGGCGCGTGGTGGTCGTGATGTTCGTCGTGTGCGTGGCCGCCTGGGGCGTGACCATGGGGGTCGAGGACTGCGCTCATGTCGTTGTTCCTTGCAATTTCTTCTTCGCGGTGCGCCGTCGGATCACTTGCCGCGCAGGGCCAGCACTTCAGCCGGTTGCACCAGCTGGCCCGTCTTGTTCGACCAGCTGTTCTTCGTGTACGTCGCCACGGCCGCGAGGTCGGTGTCGCTCAGCTGTTTCCAGGAAGGCATGGCACCGTTGTTCTGGCCGTTGAGCAACACCAGCAGTTGCACCTTGTGGTCAGGATCGGTCACCTTGGCTGCGCCATCGAGCGGCTTGATCGGACCTGCGCCCTTGCCGTTGGCCTGGTGGCAGGCCGCGCAGTTGGCGGCATAGACCTTCTCGCCGCGTGCCAGCATGTCGGGCAGCGTCCAGACCTTGGTCGGGTCGTCGAGCTTGGCGGCGGCTTCCTTGCGCTTGGTGGCGACCCAGGCGGTGTAGTCGGCTGCCGACAGCACCTTCACGTGGATCGGCATGTAGGCGTGTTCCTTGCCGCACAGTTCCTGGCACTGGCCGTAGTAGTCGCCCACGGTCTCGGCGCGGAACCAGGTATCGCGCACGAAGCCGGGAATGGCGTCCTGCTTGAGGCCCAGCTGCGGCACGGCGAAGGCGTGGATCACGTCGTTCGCGGTGGTAATGATGCGGACCTTCTTCTGCACCGGCACAACCATCGGGTTGTCGACCTTGAGCAGGTAGTCGTCGGGCATGGCGCCCTTCGCACCGGCGTCGGACATGGCGCGCTGCGAGCTGTCGAGCGTGGAGATGAAGGCCAGGCCCTCGCCTTCGCCATTCAGGTAGTCGTAGCCCCACTTCCACTGGTAGCCCGTGGTCTTGATCGTGAGGTCGGCGTTCGTGGTGTCCTTCTGGGCCACGAGCACCTTGGTGGCGGGCAACGCCATCACGATCACGATGAGGAAGGGAACGATGGTCCAGATGACCTCGACCACCACCGATTCATGGAAGTTGGCGGCCTTGTGGCCCACCGACTTGCGGTGCTTCCAGATGGAATAGAACATCACCGCGAACACGGCGACGAAGATGACCGTGCAGATGATCATCATGATCGTGTGGAGCAGATGCTGCTCCTGCGCGATCTTGGTCACGCCGACCGGGAGATTCAGCTGGCGCACCGCAGGGCCGCCGGGCAGATCGTTGACTGCGTGCGCCGCGTTGCTGAACGCCGCGCCGGCCGCCAGCAACAGATTCGCCGGCCTGTACTTATTGCGCCAAATGCTCTTCATCGTGTTCACGTTTCTTCAATTTTTCGACAAACCCAACCGTGCAGCACCGCGCGAGCCCCCTCAGGCGCCACGCAACGCCATGCGAATCTCGCGGGCCAGTGCGGCTCGCAACTCCGGGCGTACATAGCGCCCCACCCTGACCGATCGACCCTGCCCCGAGACCTCGATCAGCGAACGATCGCCGGTCTGCGGTTCGATCCGCACCTGGTGCGGAAGAAATTCCGTGCGTTCGTAGTGCCCACCGTTCTCGAGCTCTACGACGAGGCGCCCGCCTTGCAGCGCGATCCGTTCGCCATCGGTGGCATGCCGCGCGTACATCATGAACGCAAAGCCCACCGCGGCCAGTTCGAGCCAGGCGAATGGCAGTACCAGCGGCGCACCGTGCAGCCAGAACACCATGCCCGTTCCCAGAGATACCACGCACAGCGAGGCGTAGAGCCAGCCCAGCTGGCTCGGCGTCACCGAGCAATTTCGTTTCAGGAACCAGTGGATGTTCTGGCCTGAGACGGTGGCAAAACGAAACACGGAATTCGACACGGGCGAGTTCAGCAAATCGGTGCGTCGATGGTGGCCAAACCCCTCGTACAAACAGGATCCGACACCCCTCGATCGCGGGAGAATACCCGCGAGTTTCACGCAACGGCGGATTGTAGCGGGTAGAGCGTGCCCCTCGCGCACCGAATGAGGGCTGCCGCGTCGCTCAGGCGCCAGGGCGGCCGCGCTGGAGCATCGATCGCATCTCGCGCAGCGAGACCGCGCTCTCGGGCGACAGCGCGACGCGCGGCGTCGGCTTGAAGGCGTGCCCGTAGATGACCTCGAAGGTCAACGCGATGCGGCCCTCGCCTTCCGGGGCCGGTGCCAGCGCGGGCAGGGCCTGCTTGAGCGAACGGTGCCAGGCCTTGCCGCGCAGTGCGGCGAAACGTGCCGGATGCAGGTTGCGCCCCAGGGTGCGCAGCTCGGCCAGCGCGGCCTCGGGGGTGGCCCAGGTGAGCACGATGCGCTCCATGTCCATCACGGGCTCGGCGAAACCGGCGTGCACGAGCATGTCGCCCCAGTCATGCATGTCGGTGTATTCATGGCCGGCGGCGGGCCAGCCAAGCCGGGCGTGCAGGGCCCGCAGCTCACGCACGGTGTCCGGGCCGAGGCAGGAAAACATCAGGAAGCCGTTGGTCGCCACCAGTCGATGCCACTGCGCGATGAGCGCCTCGGGGTCGGCTGCCATGTGCAGCGACATGTTGGCCCAGAGCAGGTCGACGCCGTCTTCGGGCGGCGCGTCGAAGCGCGCCTTGCCGCCCTGCCAGCGGCGCGCGCTCCACCAGGGCGCGGTCAGCGCTTCGCCGGTCCGTTCGGCCAGCGCGGGCTCGGGTTCGATGACGAAGGCTTCGGCGTCGCGGTAGCGGCGGGCCAGCAGCGCGTGCGCCTCAAGGCCGCCGCGCAGCGGCGACCAGTCGGCCCAGGTGCGCGGCTGGGCCTTGATCCATTGCAGCCGGTCTTCCATCCGGCGGCCGATTTCCTCGTGCAGCCAGGGCGAGCCCTCGGCGGGCGCGAGCCGGCGCCAGCGGTCGGCCGCCGTGGAATCGATGGTCGGCGGGCGTCTTGCGGGGTCGGTGGCCATGGGGCCGTGAGTATATTGAGGCATGCACAACCGCCGGGCCCTGAGGCCTTTCACCTCGCTGCTCGCCCGGCTGCCCAGCCAGTGCGAGGTCTGCCGCGCCTGGCCCGCGCAGCGCGTGTGCGACGCCTGCGTGGCACGCTTTGCGCCACCGACCGCGCGCTGCGGGAGCTGCGCCCTGCCGATGCCCGAGGGCGTGGTCCGCTGCGGCGAATGCATCAAGCACCCGCCACCGCTCGATGCCTGCCTCGCGGCCTGCACGTATGCCTGGCCGTGGCCCGATTGCATCGCGCAGTTCAAATTCCGCGGCGAGGCGGGCTGGGCCGGTCCGCTGGCCACCCTGTTGCGCAGCGCGCCCTGGGTGGAGCCGGCGCTGGAGCAGTGCGACTTCGTGTTGCCGATGCCGCTGGCGCCCGGGCGGCTGGCCGAGCGCGGCTTCAACCAGGCGCACGAGCTTGCGCGCCGGCTGGCACCGGCCAAAACCGACGCCACCCTGCTGCTGCGCACGCGCGACACGCCCGCGCAGAGCGGCCTGCCGCGCGTCGACCGCCTGCGCAACCTGCGCGGGGCTTTCGCCGTGGAGCCGCTGCGCGTCGCGGACCTCCAGGGACGGCGCGTGGTGCTGGTGGACGACGTGATGACCAGCGGCGCCTCGCTGTTCGCCGCGGCCGCCACCTTGCGCCTGGCGGGCGCGACGCACATCACCGGCGTCGTGCTCGCGCGGACCGATCCGCCCCGCTGAACCCGCCAGCGGCGCCCGCGACAATCGGCACATGTTCCATATCGTCCTGGTCCACCCCGAAATTCCGCCGAACACCGGCAACGTGATCCGGCTCGCGGCCAACACCGGCTGCACGCTGCACCTGGTGGAGCCGCTCGGCTTTTCGATGGACGATCGCCTGCTGCGCCGCGCCGGGCTCGATTACCACGAGTACGCCGAACTCAAGCGCCACGCCGACTGGGCCGCATTGCTGGCCACGCAGCAGCCGCCGGCCGACCGCATGTTCGCGCTGACCACGCGCGGCACCCGCGCCGTGCACGACGTGCGCTTCCAGCCCGGCGACTGGCTGGTGTTCGGCTCGGAAACCGCTGGCTTGCCGCCGTCGATCCGCGACGGCTTTGCCGAGCCACAGCGGCTGCGATTGCCGATGCGTGCTGGCCAACGCAGCCTGAATCTGTCGAACGCGGTGGCCGTCACGGTGTTCGAGGCCTGGCGGCAGAACGGTTTCGGCTGACGGCCGTTCGCCCTTCGCGCGGCAGGGGCACATCCGATCGGCGCTGCGCAGCGTATGAGAAGGCATGTCGGTGATTCGCACCGGCATCCGTCCCCTCAATGCTCACTGCCAAGGAGTTTCGCCATGCACACCACCACCCTGCGCCTCGTCACGCTCGCCGCCCTCGCCTTCGGTGGCGGCGCCCATGCCTTCCAGGGCGAGCAGAACCCACTGCCGCCCGCGCCCTTCCAGTCGTCGCTGACGCGCGCCCAGGTCCAGGCGCAAGCCATGCAGCCGCTGCAGATCAGCAACGGCGGCACCGGCGTGGCCCGCCCGACCTCGGGCAACGTCGACCGCGCCGTGGTGCGCGCGAGCGCCGTCGGCATCACCCGCCAGGGCGCGGCCACCTACGGCGAGGTCACCGACCGCCGCATGTAAAGAGAAGAAGAGAAGAAGAAAAACTCGCTCAGGGAAAACGGCGCACCACCGACTCGGCGACACACGCCGGCTTGGCGGCGCCTTCGAGCTCGATCGTGGTTTCCCAGGTCATCTGCAGGCCGTCATTGGGAATCGGCTCGGCGCTCAGCAGCTTCATGCGCGCGCGCAGGCGCTGGCCCACGGGCACCGGCGACATGAAGCGCACGCGGTTCAGGCCGTAATTCACGCCCATGCGCGACTCGACCACGTCGATGGCCGTCTCGAAGAACTTCGGCAGCAGTGACAGCGTGAGAAACCCGTGCGCAATCGGCGCGCCGAAGGGGCCGGACCTGGCCCGCTCCACATCAACGTGGATCCACTGGTGGTCGCCCGTCGCTTCGGCGAACTGGTTCACCTGCTGCTGGGTCACGGCAATCCAGTCGCTCACGGCGACTTCCTGGCCGACGCAGGCGGCGAGATCCTGAAGGGTCTGGAATGTCTTTTTGGTCATGCGGGGCATTCTGGTACCAAGGGCACAAGGCTGGCTGTCGGACTTGCGACAACCGGGAATCGGGGAGATCCGGGGGCCGCTCAGGCGTCGAGCCATTCGCAGATCGGCTGCCACTGCGCCAGGTCGCGCTGCACGCGGCCCGGCGCAATGTCGAACAGCGTGAGCCCGCGCGCCGCCAGCTGCACGTAGTTCTGCGTGTCGCGCAGCTCGCCCAGCACAGGCACGCCGAGGCTCGCAATGAACTCGTGCAGCCGGTCGGCCGCCAGCGTGCGGGCGTTCACGCGCATGCCGACGAGGCCGATGCGGGTCTTCTCGGCGCGACGGCTTTCCATCAGGCGGTCGAGGAAATCGCGCGTGGCGTAGATGTCGAAGATGCTCGGCTGCAGCGGCACGATCACGCGGTCGGCCAGCGCCAGCACCTCCTTGAAGCGCCAGCCGTGCAGGCCGGCCGGCGTGTCGAGCACCGCATGCGTGGTGCCGCGCGGCGGGCGCACCACGGTGCTGTCGCCGGTGGCTTNGGTGGCGATGGGGCGGCCCTGCGGCGGGCGCAGGCCGAGCCACAGCCGCGAGGACTGCTGGCGGTCCACGTCGCCGAGCATCACGGCATGGCCGCGGCTCGCGAAATAGCCCGCGATGTTCGTTGCAATCGTCGACTTGCCCACGCCACCCTTGGGATTGGCGACCAGAACCACCGGCATGAGGATCTCCTCCAGAACTGGGACAGGGCTGGATGGTAGTCGCCCCGGGTTGCGCGTCGGCGACGGCGGGCCGTCTGCGTTATGTTCGCCACATGACGACAACAACATCCCCGGAGAACCCCGGCAGCATCTATGTGCTGGCGGCCCACCCGCACTGGCGCGACTCGCGCGTGAACCGCCGGCTGTTCGCCGCGGCGCAACGTGTACCGGGCATCGACGCGAACGATCTCTACGGCACCTACCCCGACTTCGCCATCGACGTCGACGTCGAACGCGAGCGGCTGGCCCGCGCGGACCTCGTGGTACTGCTGCATCCGATCCAGTGGTACTCGATGCCGCCGCTGCAGAAGCTCTGGATCGACGACGTGCTGGGCTACGGCTGGGCCTACGGCCCCGGCGGCACGGCCCTGCAGGGCAAGGACTGCTGGCTGGTCGCCACCACCGGCGGCCCCGAGCCGAGCTACCACCCGCAAAGCTACAACCGCTATTTCTTCGACGCCTTCCTGCCGCCCTACGAGCAGACCGCCGCGCTGTGCGGCATGCGCTTCCTGCCGCCGCTGCTGCTGCACGGCGCGCGCCGCGCCAGCGAGGCCGAGGTGGCCGCGCACGTCGAGGTCTTCGTGCAGCGCCTGGAAAGCTACCCGGTGTGGCCCGAGATGGACGAACTCGATGCCTGCATCGCCTGCCCGGTGCCCGAGACCGACCGACCCGCCGAATCGGACGACGTGAACAAGGTCGTGGCCGGCGCCTTCCACAGCGCGATGACGCACGGCCTGGCCGTCGCGAACGGTGCCAGCGGCGCCACGAACCACAAGGCGGCCTGAGCATGGAACACGCACCCGCCTGGCTGACCAGCAGCCTGATCTACCTGAGCGCCGCCGTGCTGGTGGTGCCGCTGTCCAAGGCCCTGGGCCTGGGTTCGATCATCGGCTACCTCGTGGCCGGCATCGCCATCGGGCCCTGGGGCCTGGGACTCGTGTCCAGTGTGGAAGACGTGCTGCACTTCGCCGAGTTCGGCGTGGTGCTGATGCTGTTTCTCGTCGGCCTCGAACTCGAGCCCAAGCGCCTGTGGGCCCTGCGCCGCCCGATCTTCGGCTGGGGTTCGGCGCAGGTGCTCAGCTGCGCGGCGGTGTTGTTCGCTATCGGCTGGGCCGTGGGCGCGCCGTGGCGCGTAGCGCTGGTGGCCGCGCTCGGGCTGGCGCTGTCGTCCACCGCCATCGCACTGCAGGTGTTCGGCGAACGCAACCTGCTGAAGACGCCCAGCGGGCAGGCCGGCTTCTCGATCCTGCTGTTCCAGGACGTGGCGGCGATCCCGATCCTTGCGCTGCTGCCGCTGCTGGCCGGTGCCACGGCGGCCGAACAGTCCATCAGTGGGCTGGACCGCGCGCTCGAGGCGCTGAAGATCGTCGGCGTGATCGCCGGCATCATCCTCGGCGGGCGGCTGCTGCTGCGCCCGATCCTGCGCTGGATCGCACGCAGCGACACGCCCGAGATCTTCACCGCCGCCGCGCTGCTGCTGGTGGTGGCCATCGCGGCGCTGATGCAGTTCGTCGGCCTGTCGATGGCGCTGGGCGCCTTCCTGGCCGGCGTGCTGCTGGCCGAAAGCGAATACCGGCGCGAGCTCGAGACCGACATCGAGCCCTTCAAGGGCCTGCTGCTGGGGCTGTTCTTCATCGCGGTGGGCATGTCGATCAACTTCGGCGTGCTGCTGGCCAACCCGGGGGTCATGGCCTTGCTGGTGGTGAGCTTCCTGGCGATCAAGCTGGTCGTGATCTACGCGTTGGCCAAGGCCATGGGCCTGGCCTACCAGGAGCGGCCTGTGTTCACGCTGCTGCTGGCGCAGGGCGGCGAGTTCGCCTTCGTGGTGTTCCAGGCCGCCGGGCCCGATGTTCTGCCGCCGCAGACCACCTCGCTGCTGATCGGCGCGGTGGCGCTGTCGATGCTGCTGTCGCCGCTCTTGTTGGTGCTGCTCGACAAGTTCGTGCTGCCGCGCTACAGCCACACGGGCGGACCGCAGCTCGAAGAGATTTCGGAGCAGCAGGACGCCAAGGTGCTGATCTGCGGCTTCGGGCGCTACGGCCAGATCGTGGGGCGCCTGCTGATGTCGCAGGGTCTGCAGGTGACGGTGCTCGATCACGACGCCGACACCGTCGAGGGCCTGCGCCAGTTCGGCTTTCGCGTGTTCTACGGCGACGCCACGCGGCTCGACCTGCTGCGCACCGCGGGCGCCGGCACGGCGCGCGCCATCGTGGTGGCGGTGGACGACATCGAGCAGTCGCTGGACATCGTCGACCTGGTGCGCGAGAACTTTCCGCAGGCGCGCATCGTGGCCCGCGCGCGCAACGTGACGCACATGTTCCAGCTGCGCGACCGCGGGGTGCAGGACGTCGAGCGCGAGGTGTTCGAGTCGTCGCTGCGCAGCGGCCGTTCGACACTGGAAGCGCTGGGCTGGCCGGCGGCCGAGGCGCGCGAGGCGTCGATGCGTTTTCGCCAGCGAAACCTCAAGCTCAGCGACGAGATCTACCCGCACTACAAGGACCGCGCCAAGCTGATCGCCGCCAACAAGGCGGGCCGCCAGCAGTTCGAGGAGCAGATGGCGCGCGAGCGCGAAGAACGCAAGCGGCGCTCAGGCCAGGACTGGGACCGGCTCGGGGAAGATGAACCGGGCGACGCGAAGGCGCCCTGAGACCAGCTTCCCGGCCGCATCAGACCGGCATCGGATGCGCGGGGAGCCGCAGCAGCGGAACCACGCCGCGCGCCGCGCCTCCTGAACCTCAGGCCGCAGGGGCCTCGAGCTTCAACAGCCGCACCGCGTTGTCCTTGAGGATGCCCGGCATCACCTCGGGCTTGAAGCCGGCCGCCTCGAAGTCGCGCATCCAGCGGTCGGGCGTGATCAGCGGGTAGTCGCTGCCGAATAGCACGCGGTCTTTCAGCAGCGTGTTGGCGTACTGCACCAGCTGCTTCGGAAAGTACTTGGGGCTCCAGCCCGACAGGTCGATCCATACGTTCGGCTTGTGCGTGGCCACGCTCAGCGCCTCGTCCTGCCAGGGAAAGCTGGGGTGGGCCATGACGATCTGCATGTCGGGAAAGTCGATGGCCACGTCGTCCAGGTGCATCGGGTTGCTGTATTCGAGCCGCAGGCCGCCGCCGCAGCGCATGCCCGAGCCGATGCCGCTGTGGCCGGTGTGGAAGATGGCCGGCAGCTTGTACTCGGCAATCACCTCGTAGATCGGCCAGGCCATGCGGTCGTAGGGATGAAAGCCCTGCACCGTCGGGTGGAACTTGAAGCCCTTCACGCCGTGTTCCTCGATGAGCCGGCGCGCCTCGCGCGCGCCCATCTTTCCCTTGTGCGGATCGATGCTGCCGAAGGCAATCATGATGTCGCTGTTCTGCGCCGCGGCCTCGGCGATCTCTTCGTTCGGGATGCGCCGGCGGCCCATGTTCGACTCCGCGTCGACCATGAACATCACCAGCCCGATTTTCCTTTCACGGTAGTACGCCACGCTCTCGGCGATGGTGGGGCGCCCGCTCGAGCCGAAGTACTTGTCGGCGGCGCGGTCGTATTCCTCGCCGTAGTTGTCGAAAGGGTTCCAGCAGCTCACTTCAGCGTGGGTGTGGATGTCGATCGCAATCAGGTTCCGTGGGTCCATGTCGTTGTCTCCAGTTCGGGTAAATCCCTAGGATTCGGGAGGCTCCAATGCCTTGAATTGATTATTTCTCATAACCATAATCCAACGCAACCCCGGACACCCTCATGACCCATCCAGACCTTCACCTCGACATCCGCGACGACGTCGCCATCGTTCGTCTCACGCGCGGCGCCAAGCGCAACGCGCTGTCCGACGGCCTGATCCTCGCGCTGCGCGACACCTTCGAGACGCTGCCCGCCACCGTGCGCGCGGCCGTGCTCGACGGCGAGGGCCCGCATTTTTGCGCCGGCCTGGACCTGAGCGAACTCAAGGAGCGCGATGCCGGCCAGGGCATGCAGCACTCGCGCCTGTGGCACAGCGCGCTTGACCTGATCCAGCACGGCCCGGTACCGGTGGTGGCGGCGCTGCACGGCGCGGTGGTCGGCGGCGGGCTCGAACTGGCCACGGCCTGCCACATCCGCGTGGCCGACCGCTCCACCTTCTATGCGCTGCCCGAAGGCTCGCGCGGCATCTTCGTGGGCGGCGGCGGCTCGGTGCGCATCCCCAAG
Organism: Variovorax sp. Root473; assembly: GCF_001426505.1. Classification (GTDB taxonomy): domain Bacteria; phylum Pseudomonadota; class Gammaproteobacteria; order Burkholderiales; family Burkholderiaceae_C; genus Variovorax. The sequence continues at coordinate 351,176 of NZ_LMEV01000016.1, read as the reverse complement.
CTGATCGGCGTGGCGCGCATGACCGACATGATGATGACCGGCCGCGTCTACAACGCCGAGGACGGCGAGCGCGCCAACTTCGCGCAGTACCTGGTCGACGAGGGCACCGCCTTCGACAAGGCCTTCGAGCTTGCGAAGCGCATCGCCACCAACGCACCGCTCACCAACTACGCGCTGATGCATGCGCTGCCGCGCATCGCCGAGCAATCGGCCGACCACGGCTTCTTCACCGAGTCGCTGATGTCGGGCATCGTCCAGGCCGCGCCCGAGGCCAAGCAACGCGTGCGCGATTTCCTCGAAGGCCGCGGCGCGAAAGTGAGCAAGGGATGACCGCCGTCCGCTACCGCCCGCTGGCCTTCGGCGTGACGCGCGCGGTGCTGCGCGATGGCGTGCCCGGCACGCGCTACCTCACGGCCGAAACGCCGCTGCTGCCCTACCGCGAGCGCATGACCGACCGGCTCGCACACTGGGCGCAGCTGGCGCCCGAGCGCACCTTCATCGCGCGCCGCGAACGCCTGCCGGATGGCCGCACGGGCGACTGGCTGCGCGTGAGCTATGCGCAGGCGCTGGAAGAAGCGCGCGGTATCGGACAAGCCCTGCTCGATCGCGGCCTGAACGCCGAGCGGCCGGTCGCGATCCTCAGCGAGAACGGCATCGAGCACGCGCTGCTTGCGCTGGGCTGCCTCTACGCGGGCGTGCCCTACTGCCCGGTGTCGCCGCCCTATTCGATCGTGAGCCAGGACTTCGACAAGCTGCGCCACGTGTTCGACACGCTCACGCCCGGCCTGGTGTTCGCTTCTGACGCGGCGCGCTTCGCCCGCGCCATCGAGGCCACAGTGCCCGCCGGCACCGAGGTCGTGCTCGCCGAAGGCACGCTCGCGGGCCGCGCCACCACGCGCTTCGACGTGCTCGCCGCCACGCCGGCCACGCCCGCCATCGACGCGGCGATGCAGGCCACCGGCCCCGACACCATCACCAAGTTCCTCTTCACCTCGGGCTCCACCAAGATGCCCAAGGCGGTGATCAACACGCACCGCATGTGGTGCGCCAACCAGCAGCAGCTGCGCCAGTCGATTCCCGCGCTGGGCGACGAGCCACCGGTGCTGGTCGACTGGTTGCCCTGGAACCACACCTTCGGCGGCAACCACAACGTGGGCATCGTGCTGGACAACGGCGGCACGCTGTACATCGACGACGGCAAGCCCACGCCCACCGGCATGGCCGAGACGCTGCGCAACCTGCGCGAGATCGCGCCCACCATCTACTTCAACGTGCCCACCGGCTTCGAGGCCATCGCGAACGCGATGGAAACCGACGCGGTGCTGCGCCGCAACCTGCTCTCGCGCGTGAAGATGTTCTTCTACTCGGGCGCCGCGCTTGCGCAGCCCGTGTGGGACAGCCTGCACCGCACGCAGGAAGCGGAAGTCGGCGAGCGCATCGTCATGGGCACCGGCCTGGGCATGACCGAGTCGGGCCCCTTCGCGCTGTACGTGACCGGCCCCGACGTGAAGTCCGGCGACGTAGGTCTGCCCGCGCCGGGCATCGAGCTCAAGCTGATCGAGGTCGACGGCAAGACCGAGGTGCGCTACCGCGGCCCCAACATCACGCCGGGCTACTGGCGCGCGCCCGGGGCCACGGCCGAGGCCTTCGACGAAGAAGGCTTCTTCTCGACCGGCGACGCGGTGCGGTGGATCGCCGACGACGACATCCACCGCGGCCTGCGTTTCGACGGCCGCATCGCCGAAGACTTCAAGCTCGCCACCGGCACCTTCGTGAGCGTGGGCCCGCTGCGCGCGAAGATCATCGCGGCCGGCTCGCCCTATGTGCAGGACGCGGTGCTCACGGGCATCAACCTGAAGGAAGTCGGCGCGCTGATCTTCCCGACGCAGAAGGTGCGGCAACTCGCCGGCCTGAGCGCCGACGCCACGATGCAGCAGATGCTCGAAAGCGCGCCGGTGCAGGCGCACTTCCAGCAGGTGGTCGACACGCTCGCGGCCGGCGCCACCGGCAGCGCCAACCGCATCGCGCGCCTGCACCTCATGGCCGAGCCGCCGTCGATCGACAAGGGCGAAGTGACCGACAAGGGCTCGATCAACCAGCGCGCCGTGCTCAAGCACCGCGCCGCGCTGGCCGATGCGCTGCACGACGGCACGTTGCCTTTCACGCTCAAGCCCCGCTAACCCATCCAGGAGATACACCATGAAGATCGAAGGACAAGCCGCACTCGTCACCGGCGGCGCTTCGGGCCTCGGCGAGGCCACCGCGCGCGAACTCGCGCGCCTGGGCGCCAAGGTCGCGGTGCTCGACCGCAATGCCGCGCTCGCAGAGAAAGTGGCCGCTGAGATCGGCGGTGTCGCGTGCGTCTGCGACATCACCGACACCGACAGCGTGAACGCCGCGCTCGACAAGGCAGCCGCCGCACACGGCCCCGCGCGCATCCTGATGAACGTCGCCGGCATCGGCAGCGCCAAGCGCATCGTCGGCAAGGACGGCAACCCCGCGCCGCTCGAAGACTTCGTGCGCGTCGTCAACATCAACCTGATCGGCGGTTACAACATGGCGCGCCTCTTTGCAGCGCGCTGTGCCAGGTTGGCCGCACTCGACAACGGCGAGAAGGGCGTGATGCTCTTCACCGCGTCCGTCGCGGCCTTCGACGGCCAGGTGGGCCAGCAGGCCTACAGCGCCTCGAAGGGCGGCCTCGTCGGCATGACCCTGCCGATGGCGCGTGACCTCGCGCAGCACGCCATCCGCGTGTGCACCGTGGCGCCCGGCCTCTTCGCCACGCCGCTGCTGCTGGAGCTGCCCGAGCCGGTGCAGCACTCGCTGGCCGCGTCGATCCCGTTCCCGCCGCGCCTGGGCAAGCCGTCGGAATTTGCCGAGCTGGCCTGCCACATCGTCACCAACGGCCACCTCAATGGCGAAGTGATTCGCCTCGACGGCGCCTTGCGCATGGCGCCGCGCTGATTCCCGCCCCCGAAAAAACCAGGAGACAAGACCATGACCACTCGACGCCACCTCATGACGGCGCTCGGCGGCACCGCCGCGCTCGCCGCATTGCATCCCTTTGCCGCACTCGCCCAGGCGGTGCAGCAGCAGGTGAAGATCTACTACGGCTTCCCGGCCGGCAGCGCGGGCGACAGCGTGGCCCGCCGCGTGGCCGACAAGCTGGGCAACACGCCCTTCACCGCCACCAACCCGGTGGTCGAGAACAAGCCGGGCGCGGGCGGGCGCATCGCGCTCGACACGCTGAAGACCTCGCCGGCCGACGGCTCGGTGCTGTGTCTCGCGCAGGCCTCGGCGCTGTCGATCTATCCGCACATCTACACCAAGCTCAGCTACGCCATCCCCGACTTCGCGACCATCTCCATCGGCGCCGTGATGACTCACGGCCTCGCCGTCGGCCCGATGGTGCCGGCCAGCGTGAAGACGCTGAAGGACTACATCGCCTGGGCCAAGGCCAACCCCGGCCAGGCCAGCTACGGCTCCCCGGGCGCCGGTTCCACGCCGCACTTCCTGGGCGCGCTGCTGGGCCTGAGCACGGGCGCCGACCTGCGCCACGTGCCCTACCGCGGCTCGCTGCCCGGCATCAACGACGTGGTGGGCGGCCAGATCGCCTCGTGCCTGACGCCCGCCGGCGACTGCCTGCCGTTCGCCAAGGCCGGCAAGCTGCGCGTGCTCGCCACTTCGGGTGCGCAGCGCCCCGCCTACCTGCCCGACGTACCCACCTTCACCGAGCAAGGCTTCCCGGAAATCGTCGCCGACGAGTGGTTCGGTTTCTTCGCACCGGCCAAGACGCCGGCCGCGACCATCGCCACGGCGAGTACCGCGATCCAGGCTGCGCTGAAGGACAAGGCCGTGGCCGACGGCCTGCTGTCGGTCGGCCTCATCGCGCACGGCTCTTCGCCCGAGGAGATGAAGAAGTCGCTGCAGTCCGAGTACGAGCGCTGGGGTCCGCTGGTCAAGAAGATCGGCTTCACCGCCGAGTCCTGAGACCGATGCACTACCAGCCCCGCCCCGAAGACGTCCGCTTTCTCTTGAACGCGGTGCTCGATGCGCCGACGCGCCTGCGCGCACTCGCGCCTTTCTCGGAGGTCGACGAGGCGCTGCAGTCGCAGGTGCTCGAAGAAGCTGCACGATTCGTCGGCGAGGTGATCGCGCCGCTGAACCGCGAAGGCGACGAGGTGGGTTGCCGCTTCGACAACGGCGACGTCGTCACGCCACCGGGTTTTCGCGCGGCCTACCAGGCCTTCGTCGACGGCGGTTGGCCCTCTCTGTCGGCCTCCACCGAAGACGGCGGCCAGGGCTTGCCGGCGGTGCTCGAGGCCGTCGTCTACGAATGGCTCAGCGCCGCGAACCACGGCTTCACGATGGCGCCGGGGTTGCTGCACGGCGCGTACGCCTGCCTCAAGCACCACGGCGGCGAAGAACTGAAAAGCCGCTACCTGCAGAAGATCGCGACCGGCGAATGGCTCGCGACCATGTGCCTCACCGAAGCGCACGCCGGCAGCGACCTCGGCCAGGTGCGCACGCGCGCCACGGCGCAGGCCGACGGCAGCGTGCGCGTGAATGGCGGCAAGATCTTCATTTCAGGCGGCGAGCACGACCTCACGCCGAACATCGTGCACCTCGTGCTGTGCCGCCTGCCCGATGCACCGGCGGGTCCCAAGGGCCTGTCGCTCGCACTCGTGCCCAAGCTGCTGCCCGACGGTGCGCGCAACGCGGTGCACTGCGAACGCATCGAGGAAAAGATGGGCCTGCACGGCAGCCCGACCTGCACGATGCGCTTCGACGACGCCACGGGCTGGCTGGTCGGCGAACCCGGTCGCGGGCTGGCCGCGATGTTCGTGATGATGAATGCCGCGCGCCTGCACGTCGCGCTGCAGGGCATTGGCCTGCTCGACGCCGCGTGGCAGAAGGCCGATGCCTACGCCGCCGAGCGCCGCCAGATGCGCGCACCCGGCTCCGTGCCCGCGAGCCGTGGCAGCGAGGCGGCCGACCTGATCGCCGAGCACCCGGCCGTGCGCCGCATCCTCGACACGCAGCGCGCGTGGATCGACGGTTCGCGCGCGCTGGCCTACCGCAGCGCGCTGATGCTCGACATCGCCACGCACGACGCCGACCCCAAGGCGCGCGAACGCGCGCAGCGCTGGTGCGCGCTCGTCACGCCGGTGCTCAAGGCCGCCTGCACGCACCAGGCGTTCCATGGCGCGAGCGAATGCCTGCAGGTATTCGGCGGCCACGGCTACGTGCGCGAGTGGGGCGTGGAGCAGGTGGTGCGCGATGCGCGCGTGACCATGATCTACGAGGGCACCAACGAGATCCAGGCCATCGACCTGCTGGTGCGCAAGGTGCTGCCCGACGGCGGCGCGGCGCTGTCGGCCGTGCTGCTCGAATTGCGCGACACGCTCGACGCCTCCCGCGAGGTCGATGCCGACGTGCAGCGGCGGCTGGCGCAGCTGCGCTACCTCGGCACCACGGTGGCAATGGCGGCACACGCCAACCCCGTGCTGCCGTACGAGGTGGCCGACGACTTCCTGCGCGTGGTGATGCTCACGCTGATGGCGTGGGCCTGGGCCCGCATCGAGGTCGCCGCACCTGCCAATGCGGACCGCGTTCGCGCCGCGGCGGCCTTCCGGCGCTGGGTGCTGCCTGAATTCGAGATGCGGCTGGGCATCGTCAAGCGGGCTTGCGAGGGTGTCGCACTGGCGCATTCCGCACAAGAGGCGTCACGCTAGTTGTTCGGGAAAGCAACGCGCGGTTACGCTCGCCGCATGCCTCCTTCTCCCGCGAAAAAAACGTCCGCCAGGACCGACACCGCCGTCGCGCCGTCCACCCGGTCGGAGCGGCTCGACGCCCGCGTGCTCGAAGGGCTGGTCGGCTACAACGCCCGCCGCGCCTGGCTCATCGTGAGCACCGTGTTCGCCGACCGCATGGCGCCCTACGGCCTCAAGCAGATCGACTTCTCGGTGCTCTCCTTGCTGGCGCACAACCCGGGTGCCACGTCGCGGCAGCTGTGCAACACGCTGGACATCCTGCCGCCCAACCTCGTGAGCCTGGTGGCCGCGCTGGACAGCCGCGGCCTCATCGAGCGCCGGCCGCATCCGCACGACGGCCGTGCCGTCGGCCTGCACCTCACGCCGACCGGCGAGACACTCATTCGCGAGGCCGAGCTGGCCGTGGTGCAACTCGAGACCGAAGCCAGCAGTCGCCTCAGCGCGCGCGAGCGCGAGACGCTCATCAAGCTGCTGCAGAAGATCTATCTCTGAGAACTGAGCGCGGCCCTCACAGGCCGCGTTCCACCATGTCGATCAGCCGCTGCCCGAGCGCGTGCGTGGCCGGCGCGTCGACCCCGCGCAGCGGGCCATCGATGATGAGCAGCGCCAGCCCGTGCACCGCCGACCAGGCGAGGTATTCGGCGCCGGGACGCCGCGCGGGATCGAGCAGGCCCGCGTCCACCAGCCGGTCGACGGCCGCACCCAGCAGCTCGAACGGGTTCATGCCGCTGGCGCCCGCCCCGTCCGGGCCGACGTCGCCCTGCGCGTCTTCCGACACCACGAAGGCTGTGCGAAAGAGCCCCGGCTGCGCCTGCGCAAAGCGCAGGTAGGCGGTGCCGATGGCGCGCAACTGGGCGCGCGCGAAGTCGGCGGGCGGCTGGTCGCAGGGCAGCACGGCGAGCTCGCCTTCCATCGCCTGAGCCGCCTCCGACAGCGCCGCGGCGCGCACCGCCAGCAGCAGGTCGTGCCGGCTGGCGAAGTGGCGGTAGGCCGCATTCGGCACCACGCCCACGCGCCGCGTGGCCTCGCGCAGCACCACGGCACTGGGGCCGCCGTCCCGCGCCAGTTCGATGCCGGCATCCAGCAGCGCACGGCGCAGGTCGCCGTGGCGGTAGGTGCTGCGCGCGGGCGGCAGGCTTTCGGGAACGTTGTTGAGCTTCATCGCGACTCCATGTGGACACTGTCCATTATCTCTGCTATTCTTTGTGGACGGTGTACACAAAGTAATTCCATTGTTTTCGCCCAGACCCGTTGTGCCCGTAACCCACCCAAAAGGAAACGCCATGAAAGTCCAGTCTTACCTGTCCTTCGAAGGTCGTTGCGACGAAGCCATTGCCTTCTACAAAAAGGCGCTCGGCGCCGAAGTCGTGCAGCTGATGCGTTACAGCGAAGCGCCTGCAGACGGCACTGGAGGCAATGCGGACGCCGGGTGCGCCGGCGGCATGCCCAGCCCTGACAAAGTGATGCATTCGGTCTTGCGCATCGGCCAGACCGAACTCATGCTGTCCGATGGCCGCTGCTCGGGCCACGCGGAGTTCAAGGGAATCATGCTGTCGCTGTCGGCCGGCAACGACGCCGACGTCCGCAAGTGGTTCGACGCCCTGGCCGACGGCGGCCAGGTGATGCAGCCGCTGACGCCGACCTTCTTCACGACCAGCTTCGGCATGCTCAGCGACCGCTTCGGCGTGGGCTGGCTGCTGGTGGCAGATCCGGCCGTCGCGTGACGCGCGAGCCTGCTTTTTTGTTGACTCACCCTCTCAGATCCAAGGAACTCTCATGTCCCCCATCAACGCTTACCTCACGTTCGACGGCAATGCCGCCGAGGCCATGCGCTTCTACGAGAAGACGCTGCGCGGCACGATGCAGATGATGATGACCGTCGGCGAAGCGCCCGGCACCGAGCAGATGCCGGCCGATGCCAAGAATCGGATCATGCATGCGTCGCTCGCCTATGGCGACGGCCTGCTCATGGCTTCCGACAGCATGCCCGGCCAGCCCTACGAAGGCATGAAGGGCTTCGGCGTGGCGCTCACGCTCGACACCGTGGCCGAGGCGCGGCGCATCTTCGACGCCTTCGCCGACGGCGGCTCGATCGGCATGCCCTTCGAGAAGACCTTCTGGGTCGAAGGCTTCGGCATGGTGACCGACCGCTTCGGCACACCCTGGCTCATCAACGGCGGCAAGGCGCTGGTCTGAGCGGAGCCGCCCTTTTCTCACTTTCCTTTCTTCGCAGGAAGCACCTTCCATGACCGAAACCCTCGACAACCGAAAGCGCTGGCTCGCCCTGATGGTGCTGTGCCTGGGCGTGCTGATGATCGTGCTGGACACCACGATCGTGAACGTGGCGTTGCCTTCGATCCGCACCGACCTCGGCTTTTCCGAGACGTCATTGGTCTGGGTGGTGAACGCCTACATGCTGACCTTCGGCGGCTTCCTGCTGCTGGGCGGTCGGCTGGGTGACCTGTATGGCCACCGCCGCGTGTTCCTCGCGGGCCTGGTGCTGTTCACGCTGGCCTCGCTGGCCTGCGGGATCTCGACCTCGCAGGGCCTGCTGGTGGCGGCGCGCGCGGTGCAGGGCCTGGGCGGCGCGGTGGTGTCGGCCGTGTCGCTCTCGCTCATCATGAACCTGTTCACCGAGCCGGCCGACCGCGCCAAGGCGATGGGCGTGTACGGCTTCGTGTGCGCGGGCGGCGGCAGCATCGGCGTGCTGCTGGGCGGCCTGCTCACGAGCACGCTGAGCTGGCACTGGATCTTCCTGGTCAACCTGCCGATCGGCGTGGCGGTGTATGCGCTGTGCGTGGCGCTGCTGCCCAACGCACGCGGCCATGCGCACGGCGAGAAGCTCGACGTGGCCGGTGCCATCACCGTCACCGCGTCGCTGATGCTCGCCGTGTACGGCGTGGTCAACGGCAACGAAGCGGGCTGGGGCTCCACGCAGACCATCGCCCTGCTCGGCGCGGCCGTGGTGCTGCTGGCCACCTTCATCGCCATCGAGGCGCGCGTGAAGCATCCGCTGATGCCGCTGGGCCTGTTCAGGCTGCGCAGCGTGTCGGTGGCCAACGTGGTGGGCGTGCTGTGGGCCGCGGCCATGTTCGCGTGGTTCTTCATCTCGGCGCTGTACATGCAGCTGGTGCTGCAGTACACGCCGATGCAGATCGGGCTGGCCTTCCTGCCAGCCAACGTGATCATGGCGGTGTTCTCGCTGGGCNAAGCCGCTGGCGGCGGGCTTGTGGCTCGCGGCCATCGGGCTGGCGCTGTTCGCGCGCGCGCCGGTCAATAGCGGCTTCGTGCTCGACGTGCTGCCCGGCATGGTGCTGCTGGGCCTGGGCGCGGGCATGGCCTTCAACCCGGTGCTGCTGGCGGCCATGAGCGAGGTCGACCCGTCCGACTCGGGCCTGGCCTCGGGCGTGGTCAACACCGCCTTCATGATGGGCGGCGCCCTGGGCCTGGCCGTGCTGGCCAGCGCCGCGGCGGCACGCACCACTGCCATGGCCACCGCAGGCGCGCAGATGCCGCTGGCGCTCAACGGTGGCTACAACCTGGCATTCCTTGTCGGCGCCGTGTTCGCGGCGGCGGCGGGTCTGATCGGGGTCCTGCTGCTTCGCCCGGCCGCGCCGGGACACACCCAGAACAACAACAGCGAAGCAGCGTCGGCCCCGGGCGCGGCGGGCGAGACGGCGTCGTCGTGACGACGGCGCCATGCAGCCCCCGCTTTTCTTTCTGCAACGGTTCTACACACTCTTCAGGAGAACAGACATGGCTCGTTATGTGGACGGATTCATCGTCGCCATTCCCACCAAGAACGTCGAGGCCTATCGCAAGCTGGCGCGCAAGGCCGGCAAGGTCTGGATGGAGTACGGCGCGCTCGAGTACGTGGAGTGCATCGCCGACGACGTGAAGCCCGGCAAGCTCACCTCGTTCCCGCAAAGCGTGAAGCTCAAGGCCGACGAGACCGTGGCCTTCTCGTGGATCGTCTACAAATCGCGCAAGCACCGCGACACGATCAATGCCAAGGTGATGGCCGACCCGCGCATCGCCGCAATGGACCCGAAGACCATGCCGTTCGACGGCAAGCGGATGATCTTCGGCGGGTTCAAGAGCATCGTCGAACTCTGAACGTGCTCAGGCCAGGAAGCCGTCGTAGACGAGTTTCAGGCCTGTCAGCAGCATGCCCAGGTACACGAAGCGATAGAACCACGTCGCATCGATGCGGCGTGCAATGCGGATGCCGATCCACACGCCCAGCGGTGCGATCGGCATCAGCACGAGCGAGGTGGCCAGTGTGCGAAAGTCCAGCAGGCCGAGCCACGCGTAGGGAATCCACTTGCTGAGATTCACCACGAAGAAGAAGTAGGCCATCGTCGCCGTGAACACCACGGGCTTGAGCTTCAACGGAATCACGTAGGCATTGATCGGCGGGCCGCCCGCATGCGCGATGAAGCTGGTGAAGCCCGACACCGCCGTCAACACGGCGCCCACCGCGCGCGACGGCAGCGGGTCGTTGGGCTTGGGCGGAAACACCAGGCGCTGCGCCAAAAACACCAGCGTGAACACGCCCACGATGCCCGCCACCGTGTGGGCCGAGAGCACGCGAAACAGCAGCGTGCCGATCACCGTGCCGACCAGCCCGAACGGAATCAGGAACTTCAGCAGCGAACGGTCGAAGTCGCGCCGGAACGCGGCCAGGCCGAGCAGGTCCATGAGCAGCAGCAGCGGCATCAGGATCGCCGCCGCCTGCGGCACGGTGACGGCCAGCGCCATCATTGGCACGGCCAGCGACCCGAAACCGGCGCCGAAGCCGCTCTTGCTGATGCCGAGCAGCAGCACGGCGGGAACGGCGACCGCGTAGAACGACGGGTCGGTGATGAGGGGAAAAACCATGGGGAGCCAGCAGCGCAGAAAAAAGCCCGCCAGAGGCAGACGGGCCGGGGCGGAGCGTAGCAGGAAGCCGCAGTGCATGCCCGCTGCAGGCCGGGCTTCGCTTTCCAAGGGCGACCCGCATCAACCTGGAAAAAGTGTGCGTAAACGCACCGACACCCGCCGGACGGCTCGCCACACTGGCCCGGCACCGCCGCAGTCCGTGGCGGCTGTCCTCTCTTTTTCCCCTCAAGGATCCGCCATGAACACCCGGGCTGCCCCTCTCGCCTCTGCCGCTTCGGCGTCTTCCTCTTCGTCGTTCCTTGCCACGCCCGCCGCTCGCGACGACGCCGGCAAGCTGGTGCTGCGCGTGTCGGTCGGCGTGCTGATGCTGCTGCACGGCATCTTCAAGCTCTCGGCCGGCGTCGGCTTCATCGGCGGCATGCTGGCCAAGGCCGGGCTGCCAGGCGGGCTGGCCTACCTCGTGTTCGTGGGCGAGATCGTTGCGCCGCTGCTGATGATCGCGGGCGTCTGGACGCGCGCCGCCGCCGCGGTGGTCGTCATCAACATGCTCGTGGCCCTCGGCCTCGTGCACATGGCCGACCTGTTCGCGCTGACCAAGCAGGGCGGTTGGGCGCTGGAGCTGCAGGGCCTGTACCTGTTCGGCGCGCTGAGCGTGGCGCTGATGGGTGCCGGTCGCCTCAGCGTCGCCGGCCCGAACGGCCGCTGGAACTGATCGGACCGGAGCGGGTCAGTCCCCGCGCACCTGCGACACCATCTGCGCCAACCGCTCGGCGTCGGCCACGACCAGCGCCTTGCCGTCCTTGCGCAGCACGCCGCCGCGCACCAGCGTGTTGAGTTCGCGGGTCACCTGCTCGCGGTTGGTGCTGATCTGGCTGGCCAGCGCCGCGTGCTTGGGTGCGGGCTCCAGCCGGGCCTCGTTGCCGTCGATGCCCGCCTCGCGCGCCAAGCGCAGCAGCTCGGCGTGCAGGCGGTTCTGCACGCCCAGCGTGCTCAGGTCGATCACCCGTTCCGACAGCTGCCGCACCAGCGCGGCCAGGCGCTGCATCACGCGCTCGGCCACCAGCGGCTCTTCGCGCAGCAGCGCGAGGAAGGCGGCGCGGTCCAGGCTGGCGACCACGCAGGGTTCAAGCGTGATCACGTCGGCCGAGCGCGGCCCGCCATCGAGCGCCGCGATGTCGCCGAAATGCGCGCCGGCGTCCGAATCGCGGAAGGTCACCTGCCGGCCGTTGGCCGCGTAGGTCGTCACCCGCACGCGGCCTGACACCAGCAGGAACACCTCGCCCTGCAGGTCGGCGCGCAGCATCAGCGGCTTGCCGGCCGCCACGCTGTGCCACAGGCACTGGCGCGCCAGCTGGTCGAAGCGGTCGTCGGACAGGCCTTCGAGCAGCGCGATGCGGCGCAGCGCAAGGCTGGAGCGGGGGGTGGGTTCGGGGAGGGCCATGCCGGTGGTCATTGAGGCGCGCGCATTATGCTCGGGTGCCGCTTCGAACCCGTTCATGGACAGACGTTCCCCACCGCCCACTTTTTCACTGAGAACGCCGACACGGCGCAACCTCCGCTGGGCAAGCGGGCTGGTGCTGATGGCCTACATCACGGCGCACCTGCTGAACCATTCACTGGGCATCGTCTCCTTCGCCGCGGCCGAGACCGTGCTGCGCGGCGTGCAGAAGTTCTGGCACAGCCTGCCCGGCACGCTGCTGCTGTACGGCGCCGCCGCCACCCACCTCGTGCTCGCTGTGGCCGCGCTGTGGGAGCGCCGCACGCTGCGCATGCCGCCGCTCGAAGCCCTGCGCGTGCTGCTGGGCTTTGCGCTGCCGCTGCTGCTGGCCACCCACCTCACCGCGATGCGCGGCGCCTGGCTGGCCTACGGCATCGAGGGCTCGTACGTGCGCGTGGTCTGGGGCCTGTGGGACATGGCCGGCGCGGGCGCGCAGCTGGGCATGATGCTCGCCGCCTGGGTCCACGGCTGCCTCGGCCTGCACTTCGCGCTGCGCGTGCGCCCGCTCTACCGACGCCTGTTCGCGCCCCTGCTCGCCATCGCCGTGCTTTTGCCGGTGACCGCCGCGATGGGCTTCGTCTCGATGGGGCGCGAGTTCCAGTGGACCGGCGTGCCGCCCGTCACGCTGCCGACGCCCGACCAGGGCCGCGCGCTCAACACCGCCGAGACCAACCTCAAGCGCTACTACGCCTTGGCGCTGCTGGCCCTGCTCGCGGCCTACGCAGCGCGCAGCCGTTTGTCCCGACGCCCCAACGGCGCCACCGTCGCGCTGCGCTACCCCGACCGCACCGTGCACGTGCCGCCCGGCTGGAGCGTGCTCGAAGCCAGCCGCTCGCACGGCATCGCGCACGTGTCGATCTGCGGCGGGCGCGCGCGCTGCTCCACGTGCCGCGTGCGCGTGAGCGGTGCGCCCGAACACATCGGCACGCCGGGCCGCGACGAGCAGCGCACGCTCGAACGCGTGCGCGCCCCGCACGACGTGCGGCTGGCCTGCCAGCTGCGCCCGCGCGGCAGCATCGAGGTGACGCCGCTGTTCGCACCGCTGCCGCGCGAGGGCCGGCCCGCGCCGGTCGGCCGCTTTGGGCACGAACGCGACGTGGCGATTTTGTTTGTCGACCTGCGGCGCTGGTCGGGCCTGTCGGAGCGGCAGTGGCCCTTCGACCTCGCCTACGTGCTCGACCGCTACTTCGCCATCTTGGGCGCCGCCGTGCGCGAGAGTGGCGGCGTGCCCAACCAGTTCATCGGCGACAGCGTGATGGCCATCTTCGGCCTCGAATGCGACCTGCCCACCGCCTGCCGGCAGGCCCTGCGCGCCACCCGACTCATCGGCGAGCGCATGGACGCGTGGAACGTCGACTTCCTGGCCCAGTTCGGCCAGCACCTGGACTTCGGCATGGGCCTGCACGCCGGGCGCGCGGCCGTGGGCGAGGTCGGCTACCTCGAAACCACCACCTTCACCGCCATCGGCGAGGTGGTCAACACCGCGAGCCGCCTGCAGGACCATTCGAAGACCGCTTCGGCGCGGCTCGTGGTCTCGCAGTTCGCAGCGCAGCAGGCCGACGCCGAAGACACGCTCGGGCCGGTCGACACGCTGGACGTGCGCGGGCGCTCCGAGCCGCTGGCCGTGATGTATTCGCGCGCTGCAAAAACACCCTGAGCGTCAGCTGCCGGATTCGGTGCGCAAACGCACAGCGCCTTCCGCGATGCGGTTTCACACTGCAGCTTGTGGCAACGACGACTGTCCGCCGCCCACAGACTCAAAGGGAAAACGCATCATGAACAGCAAGCAACTCCTCGCCATTTCCGCCGCCGCTTTCGCCCTGCTGGGCACCGCCGGTGCAGCCCACGCCGAAACCTACGAAGGCGTGCACGCCATCACCTCGGCCGCCAGCCGCGCCGACGTGCGCACCGAAGCCGTCGCCGCCGCGCGCAATGGCAACGAATACTCCGACGCCGCCGCCGAAGGCACCGTGGCCGTGACCTCCACCGTCGACCGTCAGGCGGTTCACAGCCAAGCCGTGGCAACTGCCCACGCTCCGGGCCAGAACCTGAAGCGCGAAGCCTTCGTCGGCAGCGTGATTCCCGCGCAAGCCCGCGAACTCACGCGCCAGGCCGGCCTGTAATCCATCACGACGCCACCTGCACCCGCGCCGCGCGCGGGCCCGCAGCGTCGGTGATCGTGAAGCGCACCGGCAGGAAGCGCTCGATCACCTCGCAGTTCGTGCGCGTGTGGGGCGTCACTTCGCTGCAGGTGAACGCGGCTGACCGCCCCGGTTGCCGGAACACCGCCAGCGCCAGCAGCAGCGCGAGCTGGTCGGCCAGGTGCGGGCCCACGGCCGCGTCCTCGTGCTTCTGGAACGCGCGCACCTCCTTCACGAGGCCGTGCGCCACCTGTTCCGCGCTCAACGTCTTTTCGCCGAAGGCCGTGAACACCTCGGTGAGGTGCGCGTAGGCCAGCGTCACCAGCAGCGCATTGCCCGGACCCTCGTTCTGGCGCGTCGGCACCGTGCGCAGCTGCTCGGCTTGCGCCGACCAGCCCATCGCCGCGCCCACCGTTTCGAGTTCGCGCGTCGCCACATGGCGCGGCAGGCCGGGCGCCAGACACTCCGCATGGCCTTCGCGCAGCTCGCCACGCGACAGCAGGTCGAAGGCCTGCAGCCGCGCACATTCCGCCGCCGGCACGATCGTCGCGTCGACCTCGCCACCGCCGGCCGGATAGAAACCGCAGCGACGCAGCACGAGCTGCAGATCGCCGCCAAGGCGACGCACCAGCGGCGCGAACGCACGCTCCAGGAAATGGAACGGCGGCGCCATCGGGTTGTGCGTGCCCCCGCTCAGCCGCAGCCGGCTCACCTGGCCCGCAGGTTGCAGCAGCAGCGGGGGCAGCACGGTCTGCAGCACCAGCATGCAGCTGCCCGCGCCGGCGATCGCGAAACGGTAGTCGCCCGCGCGCACCGGCCCCGGCGCGAAGCGCAGCGACTGCGAGCCCAGCTCCGCACCCTCGACCTGCGCGCCGCTGATCTGCGCCGCCGCGTGCACGCACGCCAGGTGCTGGCGCATCAGGCCCGGCTTGGCGCGGCCCGCGCGGATCTTCGCGATGGCCAGCGGCCGGCCCGTGACCATCGACAGCGCGAGGCCGGTGCGCAGAATCTGTCCGCCGCCTTCGCCTTGGGAGCCGTCGAGTTCGACGACACTTGGTTCTCGTTGTTCTTGTTGTGCTTCCGTCATCGGGACACGTCTTTCTTTACTGTTCAGTCGTTTGTCGTTGTTCTCGTTCGCGACGTTCCAAGCCGGCACGCGCGACACCGCACCGCCGTGCTGTGGATGCTGCCAAGCGCCACCTCGTACCACCACTTCTGCTGCTTGGCCGTCCACACCTCTTGCGCACCGCAATCGCGGCAGGTGAAGGCCTTGTCAACGTAGAAGGTGGGCAGCGGGCCGTAGGTGTTGTTGTGCGCGGCGAGCAAGGCCGTGTCAGCGGCGACCATGCCTTCGGCGCGCGGCAGGCGTGCATCGACTTGCTGCCGCTGCAAGGCCACGGCGCGCGCGGCGCGTTCGAGGCGATGCGCCTTGATCTCGGCGCGGCGTTGCTTGTTGCTTTTCATGGCCTTTCCTTCCTCTCTGACGGTCGGCCGAAGCACACCGCAACGGCCGATGCCTAACCTTTCACACACACCACCTGCTTGAGCGTGTAAACCACCTCCACCAGGTCCTTCTGCGCCGCCATCACCGCGTCGATGTCCTTGTAGGCCATCGGAATTTCGTCGATCACGTCGGCGTCCTTGCGGCATTCGACGCCTTCGGTCGCGGCGATCTGGTCGGCGATGGTGAAGAGCTTCTTGGCCTTGGTACGGCTCATCTTTCGACCGGCGCCGTGGCTGCAGCTCATGAAGCTCTCGGGGTTGCCCTTGCCGCGCACGATGTAGCTCTTGGCGCCCATGCTGCCGGGGATGATCCCCAGCTCGCCGGCCTTCGCACTCACCGCGCCCTTGCGGGTCACGAGCACGTCTTCGCCGAAGTGCGTCTCGCGGCTCACGTAGTTGTGGTGGCAGTTCACCGCTTCCACGTGCGCCTCGAACGGCTTGGCGATGACCTTGCGCGCCGCCGCGACCACGCGCTGCATCATCACCTCGCGGTTCGCACGCGCGAACTTCTGGGCCCAGCCCACCGCGCGCACGTAGTCACCGAAGTACTGGGCGCCTTCTTCGAAGTACGCCAGGTCTTGATCAGGCAGGTTGCGCTGGTGCAGCTGCGCGTCCTTCTTCGCGAGTTCGATGAAGTGCGTGCCGATGGCATTGCCCACGCCACGCGAACCCGAGTGCAGCATGAACCACACGGCGCCCGCTTCGTCCAGGCACACCTCGATGAAGTGGTTGCCCGTACCGAGCGTTCCCAGGTGCTTGTGGTTGTTCGTGTTCTTGATGCGCGGGTAGTCCTCGCAGATCAGGTCGAACTCATCCACCAGCTGGGCCCAGGCGGCGTCGGTTTCGTCGGGCGGCGTTTCCCACGAACCCTTGTCGCGGCCCATGCGCTTGGGGTTGCTTCCGTGCGGCACGGCCTTCTCGATCGCCGAGCGCAGCGGGCCCAGGTTGTCGGGCAGGTCGCGCGCGTTGAGCGTGGTCTTGCAGGCCATCATTCCGCAGCCGATGTCCACGCCGACGGCGGCGGGGATGATGGCCTTGAAGGTCGGGATCACCGAACCCACGGTCGCGCCGATGCCGTAGTGCACGTCGGGCATGGCCGCGATGTGCTTGAACACGATGGGCAGGCGCGCGGCGTTCTCGAGCTGCTTCTGCGCTTCGTCTTCCACGGGCACGCCGTTCGTCCACATCTTCACGGGGACGCCGTTGGGGACTTCATGCAGTTTGTAGTTGGTCTTTTGTTCCATTTTTCTTTCCTTCTGTTTTCCTCTCTGCGAGTTTCTTGCTTTCAGCGCTCAGGAACCGTTCGGCCGCAGCGTCACGAGTCCGTTGAGCACCTGGTCCAGGCCGCCGACCACCGAGATCTTGTCGATGCGCTCGGCCACGCGCTCCAGCGTCTCGAGTTCCTTCATGCGCAAGGCGACGGGGTTGCCCTCCATCACCTTCGCGGTGTTCAGCAGCGAGCGCGTGGCCGCGGTTTCCTCGCGACGGCGGATCACGTTGGCCTGGGCCGACTTCTCGGCCTCCACCACCTGCGCGAGGATGGTCTTCATCTCGCCCGGCAGGATGATGTCCTTCACGCCCACGCTCTCCAGCGCCACGCCCGAACCCTCGAGCCGCTCTCGCACCTGCGCCAGCACCGTCTGGTCGATGGCCGACTTGTTCTCCAGCAGTGCGTCGAGCGTCTGCTCGCCCACCGCCGCGCGCAGGCCGAACTGCAGCTCGCGGTACACATGCTCGGCCGGCTTGGGCATCTGCGCCAGGGCCTGGCGCACATCGGCGAAACGCCACACCGCCGACAGGTTCAGCCGCAGCCCCACCTTGTCGCGGGTCAGTATTTCCTGGCCGCTCACTTCGGCAATCTGCGAGCGCAGGTCCACGCTCGTCACGGCCACCTGCCGGTTGAAGCGCCAGAAGCCGTGGTTGCCCGGCGGCAGCAGCGCCTGCATCTGGCCTTCAAGCGTGAGCACGCCGGCATGGAACTCGGGTACCTGCACCAGCAGCACGCCTTCGAGCCCCTGCACCGCACGCGGACGCAGCGCCACGCTCTGCAGCTTGGCCAGCAACTCGGCCGGCAGGCGTGCATCGGCGGCCACATCGATCACGTCGATGCGCTGCTCGCGCAGGCCGCGCCAGTAGAGCTTGCGGGTGGCGGGAGGCAGGATCTGCACCAGCACGCCGTCTTCATGCCGCAGGCCGACCTCGGTCTCGCCCAGCGACACCTGCACGAACTCGCGCTGCACCAGTTCCGGCTCGCGCGCCAGGAAGTAGTCGGCCAGCTCGTGGTCGAAGGCCGGCTCGGCCAGCGAGAAGCGCTCGAGCTGCACGGTGTCGAAGCCGGTGAACACGCGGTGCTTGCCAGCGGCGTACAGCCCGTCGAAATCGCCATTGCGCAGCAGCAGCACGCGTTCGTTCTTCTTCACGGTGAATTGGGTGAATCCCAGCATTTTTTCTTCCTCTCTTTTCTTCTTCGTTGCGGTTGTCGTTCGTCTACGTTTCGTGTCGGGCCCCACGAAGGGCAGGCGGCGGGCACCGTGGTTTGCGAGGTCAGCAACACAGCGCTCGACGGGTCGGTGCGGTGGCTGCGCCATCGCCTCCTTCTGCGTCGATGGCTGCATGCGGTTCCTTGCAGAACGCGCGATGCGCAAGCCGCCTGCACTGACACGGTGTCGCTCGGCCGGGCCCTGCCCTGCGCCTTGCTCCGGTGTGCCGGGGCGGTGGGGCTTTCGCCCCCATCAAAGCGGCGGTGCGAACACCGCCGAAGGTTGTTTGCGGGAATCGAACCCGCCACGCCGCGTGGTTAGCACGGTGCTCCACCATGAGCAGACTGGAACAAGTCCAGTGACCAACGCAGCTCACCAGCGGCATACCGCGGACCCAAGAGCAGGTCTGGCCTGCGGTACCGGGCCGCTGTGATGCGGCACCTGGGAGCGGATGAACTGCATCCGGACCCTTTCTCTATTGCAGCGAGCGTGCCAACTTCGAATCTGTCGGGCACAAAACTTGGCATCGGCGACGCAAGTTATTGAATAAAAAGGGAAATTTCTTCTTCTCTGCGTGTGACACGGTCCCCACACCTTGCTAGCATTCGGATAATTTCTAGAAATTCAGCTAGTCTTTTATCCATGAAACCCATCGTCGTCATCGGTTTCCTCGGCACCCAGCTCGACGCCGGGCAGGGCGCGGGCCGCTGGAACAAGTGGCGGCCCACGGTCTCGCTCGCGCAGCACGACGACATGGTCGTGGCACGCATCGAGCTGCTGCACACGCGCAAGCACACGGCGCTGGCCGAGGTGGTGAAGGCCGACATCGCCGCCGTGTCGCCCGAGACCACCGTCAACCTCGTGCCCTTCGACCTCGAAGACCCGTGGGACTTCGGCGAGGTCTACACGCGCCTGTACGACTGGGCGCGCGCCTACCCCTTCCAGCCCGAGCGCGAGCAGTACTGGACGCACATCACCACCGGCACGCACGTGGCGCAGATCTGCATGTTCCTGCTGTCGGAATCGCGCGTGGTGCCGGGCGTGCTGGCCCAGACCTCGCCGCCGCGCAAGCAGCGCCAGGGCGACGCCGGCAAGGTCGCGCTGATCGACCTCGACCTGTCGCGCTACGACCCGATCGCGCGCCGCTTCGATGCCGACCAGCGCGACGCGGTCGCGTTCTTGAAGAGCGGCATCGCCACGCGCAACGCGCGCTTCAACGCGCTCATCGACGAGATCGAGCGCGTGGCCGTGCGCTCGCGCGCGCCGATCCTGCTGGTGGGGCCGACGGGCGCGGGCAAGTCGTTCCTGGCGCGCCGCATGTTCGAGCTGAAGCAGGCGCGCCACCAGGTGACGGGGTCGTTCGTCGAAGTGAACTGCGCCACGCTGCGCGGCGACGGTGCAGCTTCCACGCTGTTCGGGCACAGGAAGGGCGCATTCACCGGCGCGGCGAGCGACCGCGCGGGGCTGCTGCGCACCGCGCACCAGGGCGCGCTGTTCCTCGACGAGATCGGCGAGCTGGGCCTGGACGAACAGGCCATGCTGCTCAAGGCCATCGAGGAAAAGCGCTTCTTCCCCGTGGGCGCCGACAAGGAAGTGGAAAGCGACTTCCAGCTGATCGCCGGCACCCACCGCGACCTGCGCCGCGACGTGGCGCAGGGGCGCTTTCGCGAAGACCTGTTCGCGCGCATCAACCTCTGGACCTACGACCTGCCCGGCCTCGCGCAGCGGCCCGAGGACATCGAGCCCAACCTCGACCACCTGCTGGCCCTGCACGCGGCCGAGAACCACCGCGTGGTGCGCTTCAACGCCGAGGCGCGCACGGCCTACCTGCGCTTTGCGCAGAGCCCCGAGGCGATCTGGCGCGGCAACTTCCGCGATCTGTCGGCGAGCGTGACGCGGCTCGCGACGCTGGCCGACGGCGGGCGCATCGCGGTCGCGCTGGTCGAGGCGGAGATCGCGCGGCTGCGCTGGCTGTGGAAGCACGAGGGCACGGGCGCTTCAGTGGCGGCGGACGATGAGGTCGACCTGGAAGCCCTGCTCGGCGAAGAAAAATTCGCCGCGCTCGACCTGTTCGACCGCCTGCAGCTCGAAGCGGTGGTGCGTGTGTGCCGGCCGGCGCGCAGCTTGTCGGAGGCGGGGCGCCAGCTGTTCCAGGCCTCGCGGACGCAGCGCAGCGTGGTGAACGATGCGGACCGGCTGCGCAAGTACCTGGCCAAGATGGGGCTGGACTGGGCACGCGTTTCAGCCGATGCGCGCCCCTGAGGGTGTGGGCTATCCTCCGCCCGATGCCCCTCTCCGCCTTCGTTGTAAAGGTCCCGGCGGCCGAGTCGATCGCCGCAGACCTTCGCCGCCGTTTCGATCCCAGCGTAGCGCTCGGCGTGCCCGCCCACATCACGCTGCTCGTGCCTTTCATGGACCCCGCGCTGATCACCAGCGAGGTGCTCGCCCGCGCGCGGCGGGTATTGCAACGCACGGCGCCGTTCTCGTTCGTGCTCGGCAAGGTCGGACGCTTTCCCGAGACTGCGTACCTGGCGCCGGAACCCGCCGCGCCGTTCATCGCGATGACGCGTGCGCTGGCGAAGGAGTTTCCCGAGTTCCCGCCCTATGACGGCGCGCATGACGACATCGTTGCGCATCTGTCGGTGGCGCATGGCAACGCGCTGCATGCGCAGGAGGCGGCCATCGAACTGCAGGCGCGGCTGCTTGCGTCGGGGCCGGTGCAGGCGCGCTGCACGGAGATCGCGCTCATCGAGAACACATCGGGGCAATGGATGGACATGCATGTCTTCCCCCTCACCGACCCCGCGACGAGTCTTCGCTCATGACCGAGATCTACATCAGCACCGACGTCGAAACCGACGGCCCCATCCCCGGTCCGCATTCGATGCTCAGCTTCGGCTCGGCCGCCTACACGGCCGACAAGCAGCTGGTGGCCACCTTCAGCGCCAACCTGCACACGCTGCCCGGCGCCAAGGCCGACCCCAAGACGGCCGCCTGGTGGCAGACCCAGCCCGAGGCCTGGGCCGCGTGCCGCACCGACCTGCAGGACCCGGCGCATGCGATGAAGCACTACGTCGCGTGGCTCAAGGGCCTGAAGGCGCGGCCGGTGTTCGTGGCGTACCCGGCGGGCTTCGACTTCCTGTTCGTCTACTGGTACCTGATGCGCTTCGCGGGCGAGAGCCCGTTCAGCCATTCGGCGCTCGACATGAAGAGCTTCGCGATGGCCCTGCTGAAGATCGGCTACCGCGACAGCACCAAGCGCGCGATGCCGCGCCGCTGGTTCGACGCCGGGCTGCCGCACACCCATGTGGCGCTGGACGACGCCATCGAGCAAGGCGCGCTCTTCTGCAACATGCTCGCCGAAAGCCGGCAGGCCCTCACCACCTTCTTCGACAGCGCGCCGTCGCTGCCCTCCCGCCCATGAAACATTTCGACGAAGCCGCCACCGGCGCACCCCTGGGTTTCGAGCGGCTCGTGCCCGCGCTGCGCGCGGCCTTCGCGTCCGAGGCGCAGGTGCCGCCGCGTCACGTGCACAGCATCGAGACGGGCGGCGACGCGGCCACGCGCGGCACGGTGTTGATCATGCCGGCGTGGAGCGACGCGGGCTTCCTGGGCATCAAGACGATCAACATCTTTCCGGGCAACGGCGCGCGCGGCCTGCCCGGCCTGCACGCGACCTACGTGCTGTACGACGCGCGCACCGGCGTGCCGCTGGCGATGATGGACGGCAACGAGATCACCGCGCGGCGCACGGCGGCCGCGTCGGCGCTCGGCGCCTCGTTCCTGGCGCGCACCAACGCGCGCAAGCTGCTGGTGCTGGGCACCGGCCGCATCGCGCGCATGCTGCCCGCCGCGCACGCGAGCGTGCGCCCCATCGACGAGGTGCAGGTGTGGAACCACAGGCCCGAAGGCGCGCAGGCGCTGGCCGAGCAATGGCGCAGTGAAGGATGGAATGCGCAAGCAGTCGGCACCGACCTCGAAGCGGCCGTGCGCAGTGCCGACATCGTGAGCTGCGCGACGCTGGCGACCACGCCGCTGGTGCGCGGGGAATGGCTCGCACCGGGCGCGCATCTCGACCTGATCGGCAGCTTCACGCCCGCGATGCGCGAGGCCGATGTGCAATGCTTCGACGGCACGCGCACCTTCATCGACACGCCCGAGGCGCTGCAGAAGGCCGGCGATCTGCTCGACGCGATCGCCGCCGGCACGTTGCGCGCCGACGCGGTGCAGGGCACGCTCGCCGAGCTGTGCCGCGGCGCGCGGCCCGGGCGCACCAACGACACCGAGCGCACCGTGTTCAAGGCCGTGGGCAGCGCGCTCGAAGACCTGAGCGCAGCGACGCTCGTGTGGCAGGCAGACGCGAACCGCTGAGGCCCGCGCTGTCCGCCCTCAACGTTAGAACGTCACGTTCGCCGACAGCCAGATCGTGCGACCGGCCGGCGTGGTGCCCGCCACCGACGCGCCGCCCTGGAAGTACGCGTTGACCCAGGCCGAGGTGCCGCTCAGGTTGACCTGCTGGAACTTGCGGAAGTCCTTGTTGAACAGGTTGTTGACGTTGGCGTTCAGGCGCACGTTCTTCGACACCTGGTAGGAGCCGCCGAGGTGGAACAGGTGGTACGCCTTGATGTCACCCACCGCTTGGTAGATCGCCAGGTTGTTTCCCGTCAGGCGCGCCGGATCGCCGGTGAAGCGCGGGCTCTTGCCGCGGTATTCGCCGCGCAGCCAGAAGCGCCACTTGGCGTCAGGGTTCCAGTCGACCTGCGCATGCAGCAGGTGGCGCGCGGTGTCGGCCAGCTTGCCGTTCTTCACGCCGCCTTCGATCACTTCGCTGTCGGTCCAGGTGTAGCCCGCCTTCAGGCCCCAGGCCCTGGTGAGCTGCACGCGGCTGCTCAGTTCCATGCCCCAGGTCTTGGCCTGGTCGACGTTGACGGAGTAGTTGGCGGTCGGGTCGACCACGCAGCTGGAGATGCGCGCCACGCTGCAGTCGCCGCCGCTGGCGATCTTGTCCTTCACCTTGTTGTGGAACAGGGTCGCCGAGGCGGTCAGGCCCTTCTGGTTGTTGAACAGCGCCGACAGCTCGGTGCTGGTGCTGGTCTCGGGCTTGAGGTTCGGGTTGCCGATGTTGAGCGTGGCCCCCTGCCCGCTCACGCCGCTGATGCCGTCGATCAGCTGGTTCAGGCGCGGCGCGCGAAAGCCCTTGCTGACGCCGCCCTTGAAGGTCCACTGCGGCGTGGCGTCCCAGACCAGGTAGCCGCGCGGGCTCACGTGGCCGCCGAAGGCACTGTGGTGGTCGTAGCGCCCGCCCAGCGTGGCGGTGAGGCCTGGGGCGAGGCGCCACTCGTCTTCGGCGAACAGCGCCCACATCGTCTGGCTCTGCGAGTGGGGCAACAGGCCGTCGACCAGCTTGGCGTCCCACCACTGGCCGCCAACGGTCAGCACGTGGGCATCGCCCACCGGCGCGACGAGCTTGCTGTCGAGCACGAGGTTGGTGGTCTTGAGTTCGCGTTCGCGGCCGCGGTCGGCTTCGCTCAGCCAGTACACGGTGCGGCGGGCCGCAGCATTGCGCGGAATGGCGCCGCCGGGAATCGTGCGGCCGACGGTCTCGGTGGTGGTATGCATCAGGCTGCTTTCGACCGTGCCGAAACCCAGCCGCCCGGTGTGGCCGATGGCGACCTGGTCGCGGTTGAAGCGCAGCGCGTCCTGGTAGCCCGGCGGGTTGTTGCCGGTGCGGTTGGGTGCGGCGGCGTCGCGCGTGCCCAGCCGGCCGTCTTCGTTGTCGTACCAGCTGCGGCCCGATTCGACGTCGAGCCAGATGTCGTGATGGCGGTTGGGCGTCAGCATCAACCGGCCGCCCACGCTGTGCTGGCGGCTCTCGGCGGGCGCGGGGTTGCGCGCGGCCGCGGGCTGCACGTGGCCGGGTGCCAGCACCCAGTCGGCGGCTTCGCGGCGGTAGAGGTTGCCGCGCAGCGTCAGGCCCAGCAGGTCGGTGGCGACGGGGCCGCTCAGGTACACGCTGGAGCGCGTCTGCGAGCCCCACTCGCTGTCCTGCGGAATGCCGGTTTCCATCGTGACCTGGCCGCCCCACTCACGCGCCACCTTGCGCGTGATGATGTTGACCACGCCGCCCATGGCGTCGGAGCCGTACAGCGTCGACATCGGGCCGCGGATGACCTCGATGCGCTCGATGGCCGCCAGCGGCGGCATGAAGCTGGTGTGCGCGGCGCCGAAGCCGTTGGGCGTCACGTCGCCGGCCACGTTCTGGCGCCGGCCGTCGATGAGGATCAGCGTGTAGTCGCTGGGCATGCCGCGGATCGAGATGTCCAGGCCCCCGGTCTTGCCGGTGGAGCCGCCCACGTCGATGCCTTCGACGTTCTGCAGCGCCTCGGCCAGGTCGCGGAACTGGCGCGTTTCGAGTTCCTCGCGCGTGATCACCGAAATGGACGCAGGCGCGTCCTTCAGTGCCTGCTCGAAGCCGGTCGCGCTGACGACGACCTCGCGCAGTTGCTGTTCAGCGGGCGCCTGGGCGAACAGGGCGGGAGAAAAAACAGAGGCGGCGGCCAGCGCCAGCACCGACGGACGCGGCCGACGGCCGCAACGCGAGAACAACATGCAAAAACTCCACGGAAAACGGCAGGAAAAAACAGGGCCGCTCTCGGATGCGTTGTTGTTGCGTACCAACTGATCGGCATCAATTCTATTGAGAATGAAAACAAATATTATTTGCATCCAGAACCAGCGAAGGGACATTGCAAGTGGCCGGGCGCGCTTCATGTAGACCGTCTGCATCCGGCCGTCCATGCAAACCCCATGTAGCCGAAAGTTCACCTTGAATTCGGATGCGGATACGTCATCTGGCGAATGGCGACCCGCGACGGGCGCCGTTACTCTGGAACAAGAAAAAAGAGAGGTCCGTTCATGCTCACCATCCTTCAGAAAGCCGTGATCCTCGGAAAGGCCGGCGTCGATGTGCCGGCCCACCCGGTCGACGACCTGTCGACGCCGATGGCGACGGGCTCGCCGGTCAAGGCGGAAGGCGTGTCGCAGAAGGCGCACGAATGGGCGCGGGCGGTGGAAACGCTGTACGTCAGCTACGTTGCGGCGCGCGCCGCGAAAAGCCTGCGCGACGCCGAAGAGGCGCGGCAGTCGACGATGCTGCGGCAGCTGTCGGCGGCGGTGCAGGCCTGATCACACGCACGCCCCGTCATCGCCGCGTGCGCGTTCTGCGCTAGCCTGCGGCCTCCTCCATCCGCAAGAGAAAGGCGCAGGCGCACCATGGGACTGTTCGATTTCCTGAAGAAGAAAAAGGAACCGGCCGTAGAAATGCCGTCGACGCTCGAGGCCGGCATGGCCTCGCAGGCCGAAGACTTCATCGGCGCGTTCTCGCAACCCGGCGCGCCCATCGACGGCGCAGCGCTCGACTACTCCGAAGCCTCGCTGGCGCTGGTCGACCAGGTGCTCGAAGACTTCTTCCAGCAGCAGGCGCCCTTGCCCGACGACCTTCACTTTCTCGCGTCGGCCTACGTCTTCGAAACGGCGCGCCGCGAGTTCGGCGGACGCTATCTGCGCGGCGACGACGACAACCCCTTTGTCCTCGTGATCGGCCCCGACAGCGCGCAGGTCGGCGTCTGCGCCATGGCCAAGGTGCGCGGGCGCGCCGTCAACGGCCCGGAAGACAGCCTGGCGTTCTTCTACGCCGGCATTGCGCCCGTCGTGCAGCGCGGCGTGAGCGCCACCCTGGTCTGACCCCTGCGACGCCGCGGCAGCGGCATCACAGCCCGCTGCTACCCGCTGCGGCTTCCCCCTTCGAATAATGCGGCGACGGCCGGCGCACCCCGCGCCGGCCGGCTTCGCCACACCTCATCCGAAGGAGACAAACCCGATGGCTCGCAAGATCCTGATGCTCTGCGGCGACTACGCCGAAGACTACGAAACCATGGTGCCGTTCCAGACCCTGCTGGCCGTCGGCCACACCGTGCATGCGGTGGCGCCCGACAAGAAGGCCGGCGACTGGGTGCACACCGCCATCCACGATTTCGAGGGCGCGCAGACCTACAGCGAGAAGCCGGGCCACCGCTTCACGCTGAACGCCACCTTCGACGACGTGCGCCCCGAGGCCTACGACGCGCTCGTGATCCCTGGCGGCCGTGCGCCCGAGTACCTGCGCATGCACAGCCGCGTGGTCGAGATCGCTCGCCACTTCCTCGCCACCGACAAGCCGGTGGCCGCTGTCTGCCATGGTGCGCAACTGCTCGCGGCCACCGGCCTCATCAAGGGCCGCAAGGTGTCGGCCTACCCGGCCTGCCAGGTCGAGGTGGAACTGGCCGGCGCCGAGTACATGGGCATCCCCGTCGACCAGGCCGTGACCGACCGCAACCTCGTCACCGCACCGGCCTGGCCGGCGCATCCGGCGTGGCTGTCGCAGTTCCTGGTGGTGCTCGGCACGCGCATCGAACACTGACCTCATGAAAATGCGCGGGCGGCGCTACAGTGCCGCGTCGCCCCGACATCACCCCCTCTTCCAAAGGAGATGGCCCATGTGCGAAGTCTTCATCAGCGCCGATCCACAAAGCTACGACGCGCGCACGCGCTCTGTACGGCTGCATGGCGTGGTCACCAGCATCCGCCTCGAGAATCTGTTCTGGCAGGTGCTCGAAGAGATCGCGCAGCGCGACGGCATGGCCGTGGTGCAGCTCATCGAGCGGCTGTACGACGAACTGGTGGCGGCGCGCGGCGAGGTCGGCAACTTCGCGTCGTTCCTGCGCGTGTGCGCACTGCGCTATGAAGCACTGGTGGCGCATGGGCGCATCCCGGCCGACATCTCGGTGGCGATCCGCTCGCTCGATGCAAAGGCCGTGCTGCACGAGTTGCCGCAGGGCTGGGGCGGTGCGCAGCCCCGCGACGCCCGCGTGCACAGGCTGCACGTGGCAACGCGGCGGCACGCCTGATCGCATCGTGCGCGCCAAAGAGAAAAGGCACCCTCGCGGGTGCCTTGTTCGTTCCTGAGGCGGGCTGGACTTGATCAGTCCAGCGATACGTTCGCCTTGCGGATCACGTCGGTGAAGCGCTTCGTTTCCGTCGCCACGAACTGGTCGAACTGCGGGCGCGTGGTCGGGAACGGCTCGTAGCCGAAGCTCTTGAACTTCTCCAGCACGTCGGGTTCGGCCAGGCCCTTCTCGATGTCGCGCTTGATCTTGTCGGTCACCGAGGCGGGCAGGCCCTTCGGCACAGCGATGGCGTTCCAGCCGATCACCTCGAAGCCCTTCGGGCCGCCCGATTCGCCCACGGTCGGCACGTCGGGGAAGGCGGCGTTGCGCTGGGGCGCGGCCACGGCCAGGAAGCGCAGCTTGTTGGCGCGCTGCAGCGGGCCGGCGGTGGCGCTGCTGCCCAGCGCAAAGGCCAGCTCGCCCGTGGCCACCGACGTGTACAGCTGCGTGGTTTCCTTGTAGATGATGTGCTCCATCTGCGTGCCGGTGGCCGACTCGAACAGTTCCGAGCCCAGGTGCACCGGGTTGCCGACCGACCACGAACCGTAGTCGAGCTTGCCGGGGTTGGCCTTGGCGTCGGCGATGAGGTCGCCCACGGTCTTGTACTTGCTGTTCGTGCCCACGGTGAAGAAGAAATAGGTCTTGAAAAGCGGCAGCAGCGCGTCGAAGTCCTTCGAGGCGTCGTAGGGCAGCTTCTTGAACAGCGCCGGGTAGGCAGCCAGGTGCACGTTGTCGAGCACGATGATGTCGTGGCCGTCTTTCGCGCCGCGCTTGAAGGCGTCGATGGCGATGAAGCCGTTGCCGCCCGGGCGGTTCTCGACCACCACCGGCTGGCCCCAGGCGCGCGAGAGCTTGTCGGCCACGAGACGGGCCACGCCGTCGGGCCCACCGCCGACCGGGAACGGCGTGATGATGCGCACGGGCTTGGTCGGGAAGGCCGCAGCTTGTGGCTGCTGCGCCGAAGCGGTCAGCGGCAGCAGGCCGCCGGCGGTCAGGGCCAGCGCGGCCGCGGCGATGGCGCGTCGCGAGAGCGACGAACGGAAGAAGGACATGAAGAAAGTCTCCGGTTTGAAAATCGTTGGTGGAGTTGTCGCAGCGCCGAGTCGCCCGGTCAGTCGACCGACGCGCCCGAGGCCTTGACGATGCCGGCCCACAGCGCGCTTTCCTTCGCGATGAGGGCGGCGTAGTCGGCCGGCCCGCCGAGCAGCGGCACCGCGCCTTCCACGTCGAGCCGCGACTGGAACTCGGCACTGCCCGCCACCTGCAGCATCTGCGCCGACAGCGTCTTCACGAACGCATCGGGCGTGCCGCGCGGCGCGAGGATGCCGTAGGTGAGCGTGCTCTCGAAGCCCGCGAGTTCGCGCAGGCCCGACTCGGCCACGGTGGGCACGTCGGGCAGCGACGGCAAGCGCTTCGCGCCCGTGACGGCAATGGCGCGCAGACGCCCACCCTTGACCAGCGCAAGCGCGGGCGGGATGACGCTGAACATCATCTGCACCTGGGCGCCCGCCAGGTCGGTGAGCGCGGGGTTGGAGCCCTTGTAGGGGATGTGATTGACCTTCGTGCCGGTGCGCTGCGCGAAGAGTTCGCCCGTGAGGTGGCCGCCGGTACCGCTGCCGCTCGATGCGTAGTCGAGCAGGCCGGGGCGCGACTTCGCCTCGTTGACCAGATCGGCCACGGTGCGCACCTTCGATGCCGCGGGCACCACGAGCACGAGCGCGGACGACGCGAACATGGCCACGGGCAGCAGGTCTTTGCGCGCGTCGAACTTCAGGCCCTTGTACAGCGCCGGGTTGATCGACACGGTGCCCGTGTGGCCCAGCAGCAGCGTGCTGCCGTCGGACGTGCTGCGCACCACCTGTTCGGTGCCGAGGTTGCCGCCCGCGCCGGGCTTGTTGTCGACGATGACGCCCGACTTGCGCACCTCGCCCAGGCCCTTGGCCATCTGGCGCGCGAACACGTCGTTGCCGCCGCCGGCCGCGAACGGCACGACGATGCGGATCGGCTTGGCATCGCTCTGCTGCGCATGCGCCGGCAGGCCCGCCGCCGCCAGCAGACCCAACAACAGCTCGCGTCGGGCGAGTGCCATCAGACGCGTTCCAGGATCACGGCAATGCCCTGCCCCACGCCGATGCACATCGTGCACAGCGCGTAGCGGCCGCCGCCCTTGTGCAATTGGTTCACCGCGGTGGTGGCCAGGCGTGCGCCGCTGGCGCCCAGCGGGTGGCCCAGCGCGATGGCGCCGCCGTTGATGTTGACGCGCGCGTCGTCGTCCTTCAGGCCCAGCAGGCGCAGCACGGCGAGGCCTTGCGCGGCGAAGGCTTCGTTGAGTTCGATGACGTCGATCTGGTCGAGCGTGAGGCCGGTGAGCGCCAGCACCTTCTGCGTGGCGGGCGCGGGGCCGATGCCCATGATGCGCGGCGCGACGCCGGCCGTGGCCATGCCGACGACGCGGGCTCGCGGCGTGAGGCCGTGCTTGGCGGCACTGGCTTCGTCGGCCAGCAGCAGCGCGCAGGCGCCGTCGTTCACGCCGCTGGCATTGCCGGCGGTGACGGTGCCG
The DNA here is from genome assembly GCF_001426505.1 of Variovorax sp. Root473. Taxonomy (GTDB): domain Bacteria; phylum Pseudomonadota; class Gammaproteobacteria; order Burkholderiales; family Burkholderiaceae_C; genus Variovorax. The sequence goes on along the minus strand of NZ_LMEV01000016.1, from coordinate 321,355 downwards.
TCGGGACGCACGATGGGCTTGAGCTTGGCCAGCGCCTCCAGCGTGGTGTCACGCGGATGCTCGTCCTTGTTGACGATGATCGCGTCGCCCTTCTTCTGGGGCACGCTCACGGGCACGATCTCGGCGTCGAAGAAGCCGGACTTCTGCGAAGCCACGGCACGCAGCTGCGAGTTGAGCGCCATCAGGTCTTGCGCCTCGCGCTCGATCTTGTAATCGGTGGCGACGTTCTCGGCCGTCTCGGGCATGGAGTCGACGCCGTACTGCGCCTTCATGAGCTTGTTGACGAAGCGCCAGCCGATGGTGGTGTCGTACACCGCGTTGCTGCGGCTGAAGGCGCTCTCGGCCTTGGGCATGACGAAGGGCGCGCGGCTCATGCTTTCGACGCCGCCGGCGATCATGAGGCCGGCTTCACCGGCGCGGATGGCGCGCGCGGCGGTGCCCACGGCATCGAGGCCCGAACCGCACAGGCGGTTGATGGTGCCGCCGCCCACTTCGATCGGCAGGCCCGCGAGCAGCGCCGACATGCGCGCGACGTTGCGGTTGTCTTCGCCGGCCTGGTTGGCGCAGCCGTAGAGCACGTCGCTCACGGCCTGCCAGTCGACGTTCCTGTTGCGCTCGATGAGTGCGCGCAGGGGCACGGCGCCCAGGTCGTCGGTTCGCACGCTGCTGAGCGAACCGCCGTAGCGGCCGAAGGGGGTGCGCACGGCGTCGCAGATGAAGGCTTGGTTGGTCATGTGATGTCTCTCTCTCTGATTACTTGAATGGGATCAGGCAGCGATCGGCAGGCCGACCAGCGTCTCGAGTTCTTCGCGGCTCAGGCCCTCGACCGTGTCGACGAGCTTCAGGCCCTGCGGTGTGCATTCGAGCGTGGCGAGGTCGGAATACACGCGCTTGACGCAGCCGATGCCGGTGAGCGGATAGGTGCACTCTTTCACCAGCTTGCTTGCGCCTTGCTTGGTGAGCAAATCCATCATGACCCACGTCTGTTTCGCGCCGATGGCCAGGTCCATCGCGCCGCCGACGGCGGGAATGGCGTCCTTCTCGCCCGTGTGCCAGTTGGCGAGGTCGCCGGTGGCCGACACCTGGAACGCGCCGAGCACGCAGATGTCGAGGTGGCCGCCGCGCATCATCGCGAAGCTGTCGGCGTGGTGGAAGAACGAGCCGCCCGGCAGCAGCGTGACGGGCTGCTTGCCGGCGTTGATGAGGTCGTAGTCTTCTTCGCCGGCCTCGGGCGCGGGGCCCATGCCGAGGATGCCGTTCTCGCTTTGCAGGATGACCTCGCGGCCCTGCGGCAGGTGGTTGGCCACCAGCGTGGGCTGGCCGATGCCGAGGTTGACGACGGCGCCGTCGAAGATGTCTTGTGCGACGCGCGCTGCCAACTGGTCCTTGGTGCGACGTGTGTAGGTGGTGCTCATGGTCATGCTGCCTTCTTGAAGCCGCCGGCTTGGGTCGCCACGCGTTCGATGCGCACCACCTGGTGCACGAAGATGCCCGGGGTCACGATGGTCTCGGGGTCGAGGGTGCCGAGCTCGGCGATGTCGTGCACGGTGGCGATGGTCTTCTTCGACGCCATGGCCATCACCGGGCCGAAGTTGCGCGCGGCCTTGCGGTAGACCAGGTTGCCCCAGCGGTCGCCGCGCTCGGCCTTGATGAGCGCCACGTCGCCGTGGATGGGGTACTCGAGCACGTACTGCTTGCCGTCGATCTCGCGCGTTTCGCGGTTGCCTGCGAGCTGCGTGCCGTAGCCGGTCGGGCAGAAGAAGGCGCCGATGCCGGCGCCCGCGGCGCGGATGCGCTCGGCGAGGTTGCCCTGGGGCACGAGTTCGAGTTCGAGCTTGCCGCTGCGGTACAGGCCGTCGAACACCTGGCTGTCGGCCTGGCGCGGGAAGCTGCAGATGATCTTGCGCACGCGGCCGGCCTTGAGCAGCGCTGCCAGGCCGGTCTCGCCATTGCCTGCGTTGTTGTTGACGACCGTGAGGTCCTTGGCGCCCTGCTCGACGAGGCCGTCGATGAGTTCACCTGGAATGCCGGCGGTGCCGAAACCGCCGATGAGCACCGTGGCGCCGTCTGGGATGCCTGCGAGGGCATCGGCGACCGAGCGCGCGATCTTGTTGATCATGAAGCCTGTCTCCGGGAGTGAAGAAAGAAACCGAACGGTCCGAACACCTGCCGAGTTCACGAATCCTCGCGAACTGCAATTTGTTCGCCTAAAGAACTTTTGTTCGTATAATGAATTTTAGAGAGGATCGCTCGCCATGGCAACCCGCCCCGTTTCCGCTGCTTCCACCGCCGACACGCCCGCGCCCGGCGACAGCTACGTGCAGTCTTTTGCGCGCGGCCTGCAGGTGATCCGCTCGTTCAGCGCAAGCGCGCCGCACCAGACCCTGAGCGAGGTGGCGGCGGGCAGTGGCCTCACGCGGGCGGGGGCACGGCGCATTCTTCTCACGTTGCAGACGCTGGGCTATGTGGTGACCGACGGCAAGCTCTTCACGCTCACGCCGCGCATCCTCGACCTGGGCTTTGCCTACCTCTCGTCGATGCCGATCTGGAACCGCGCCGAGCCGGTGATGGAAGCGCTGGTGCAGCAGGTGCAGGAATCGTGCTCGGCCGCCGTGCTCGACGCGACCGACATCGTCTATGTGCTGCGCGTGCCGACGCAGAAGATCATGCGCATCAGCCTGGGCGTGGGCTCTCGGCTGCCGGCGTACTGCACGTCGCTGGGGCGCCTGCTGCTGGCCGACTTGAGCGACGACGAGGTGCGCGCAAGGCTCGAGACGTCGAACCTCGAACTGCTGACCAAGCACACCGTGACCGACATCGACGCGCTCATGGCCAAGGTGGCCCAGGCGCGCAAGCAGCAGTGGTGCCTGGTGAACCAGGAGCTGGAAGAAGGCCTGATCTCCGTGGCCGCGCCCATCGTGAATCGGCAAGGCCGCATGGTGGCCGCGCTGAACATCAGCGGGCAGGCGAACCGCACGAGCGCGAAGGTGATGCAGGAGACGATGCTGCCGGCGCTGATCGATGCGGCACGGCAGGTGTCTGCACTGCTGTAGCCGCAGCGCGATCGCTCCGGCGCTGGCTCAGGCTTCCGAACGGATGCCCTTCATGATGATCACGCCGCCCAGGCGCGTGGTGTCGGCGCGCATGCGCCTGGCCAGCGTGTCGGGCGAACCGGGCTGCGCCTGCCAGCCGGTCTTCAGCAGGGCCTCGCTGACCTCGGGCGAACTGATCACCTCGACCAGCGCGGCATTGAGCCTGGCCACCGCCGCCGGCTTCATGCTCGCAGGCGCGGCGAGCGCGGTCCAGATCTCGAGGTCGGCGCCGCGCACGTCGGCGTCGCGGATCGTCGGCAGATCGTTGACCAGCGGGCTGCGCTCGGGCGACGTCACGCCGATCGCCTTGAGCTTGCCCGACTTCACATGCGGCATCGCCAGGCCCGGCGGCAGCAGCGCCAACTGGATCTCGCCCGCGAGGATGCCGGCGATCACCTGCGGGTTGCCGGTGTAGGGCTTGTGCTGTGCGGTGATGGCGGCGCGGCTCTTGAGCAGTTCCATGCCCAGGTGGCCCACGGTGCCCACGCCCGGCGTGCCGTACTTGCCGGCGCTGCCCAGGTTGCGCACCCACAGCAGCAGGTCGGCCGCAGACTTGCCCGAAGCGTTGCCCGACACCACCAGCACCAGCGGCGCGGTGCCGATCAGGCCGATGGGTGCGAAGTCTTTCTCGGGGTCGAAACCCAGCGACGGGTTCAGCAGCCTGGCGATCGTGAGGTTGCCGTTGATCAGCGCGCCGATCGTGTGGTCGTCGCTGGCCTTGGCCACTTCGGCGGCCACGAGGTTGCCGCTGGCGCCGGGCTTGTTCTCCACCGTCACCGGCTGGCGCAGGATCTTCGAGAGCGGCTCCGCGATGGCGCGTGCCGCCAGGTCGGGCGAGGCGCCTGCCGGAAAGCCCACGAGGATGCGCACGGGCTTCGTCGGCCAGGCGGCGGCATCGCCGCCCGCTGCGCGCTGGGCCCACGTGCCCGGGGTGAACAACGACGTGGCAATGGCTGCAGCGCCGCCTTCGAGCAGGCGGCGTTTGGTGATCTTCAAGACGGACTCCGAAGGGTTGGAAAAACAGGGTCAGACGCAAATTTTGCTTACGTGAAGTTACATGATGATGCTGCATTGCACAAGTTCGGCATAACTGTGAATAGGGCCGCTCCGCAGCCTTGTCAGCTTGGTATCCAGAGGTGACGGGCGCATTTAGAATGCCTGCCGCATTCCCCATCCCCTACCACGAGGTCTTGTCCGCAATGCCCAAGAGCCCCCGGCCTCGCGCCCGCTTCAGCTTCTCCCCCACCGTACGCGCCCTGTTTCTGGCCGTTGCGGCCTGCGGCACCACACTCCCGGCGCTGGCCGCACCCGAGCACGAGGACGTCGATCGCCTGATGCAGGCCGGCAAGCTCGACGAAGCCATGACCAAGGCCGAGGCCTTCCTCAAGGACAAGCCGCGCGATCCGCAGATGCGCTTCCTGAAGGGCGTGATCCAGCTCGACACCGGCAAGCGCGCCGAGGCCATCGCCGCCTTCACGCAGCTCACGCAAGACGCGCCCGAGCTGCCCGAGCCGTTCAACAACCTCGCCGTCATCTACGCGAGCCAGAACCAGTTCGACAAGGCCCGCAACGCGCTCGAAAGCGCGATTCGCACCAACCCCAGCTACGCCACCGCCCAGGAAAACCTCGGCGACGTGTATGCACGGCTGGCCAGCCAGGCCTACAGCAAGGCGCTGCAGCTCGACCAGAACAACACCGCCGTGCAGCCCAAGCTGGCCGTGATCCGCACGCTCTTCACGGCGCCGCCCGCGGCCGGCACGAAAGGCTCGACCCTCGTGGCCTCGGCCACGGCGACGCCTGCACCGGCTCCGGCTGCGAAGCCCGCCCCGGTGCCTGCGCCTGCGCCGGTCACCAAGGCACCCGCTCCGGCACCCGCACCCGCCCCCGTTGCCAAGGGCCCTCCTGCGCCTGCGCCGGCACCCGCCGCCGCCCCTGTCGCGCCGCCCGTCAAGGTCGCCGCAGCGCCCGCACCAGTGGCCAAGACGCCTGAACCCGCCCCCGCACCGGCACCCGCCGCTGCCCCGGCGGCGTCCACCGCAGAGATCGAATCCGTCGTGCGCGGCTGGGCCGCGGCCTGGGCCGGCCAGGACATGGACCGCTACCTCGCCGCCTACGGCAGCGACTTCGTGCCCGCCGGCGGACAAAGCCGCAAGGCCTGGGAAGAAGACCGCCGCGCGCGCATCGTCGGCAAGTCCAGCATCAGCGTGAACCTCGAGAACCTCGCGATCAAGGTCGACGGACAGACGGCCACCGCCAAGTTCCGCCAGATCTACCGCGCCGACAACCTCAACATCGCGAGCCGTAAGACGCTCGAGCTGCAACGCTCCGGCAACCAGTGGCACATTCGCAAGGAAAGCGTCGGCGGCTAGTGGCAGACATCGTCCGGCAAGGCCGGCTTCAGACCCTCCCGTTCCCGCTGCGGAGCGGGAAACTGCTGGCGGCCTTGGTGGCCGCCTCTGCGCTTCTGCTGGCTACGCCCGGTGCCGCGCTCGCAGCCAATAACCACAGCAGCGGCAGCAGCAAGACAGCCAAGGCCGGCAGCGCGAAGAGCGCCAAGGCGGGCGGCAACCGCGCGTCCGCCAAGGAAGCCCGAAGCGCCAAGGCCACCAGCAGCGCCAGCAAGACGCAGCTGCAAGCCAAGAGCAAACGGGCGGCCGCGGCGGACAACCAAAGCGCTGCTCGCCCGACCCGCAAGTCCGCCAGAACAGCCGCCCCGCTCCAGGAAGCCAGCGGCGCCGAGGCCCGCCTGATCGGCGTCTACGAACTGTTCGGCCGCGGCAAGAGCCGCGAGGCGCTGGCCAAGGCCCAAACCCTCGTGCGCGACCATCCGAACTTCCAGCTGGCGCAGCTCGTGTACGGCGACTTGTTGGCAGCGCAGGTGCCGCCGTCGAACGCCATGCCCGACTCTGCCGGCATCGCACGCCTGCGCGGCAACCCGGCCATGGTCGAGCTGCACGAGGAATCGCGCCGCCGCCTGCAGGCCCTGCGCGAACGCCCACCCGCCGGCACCGTGCCCTCGCAGTTCCTCGCGCTCTCGACCCGCAGCCGCTTCGCCATTGCCGTGGACGCCTCGCGCTCGCGGCTGTACCTGTTCGAGAACTCCGACAAGGGCATGAAGCTCGTCGCCGACTACTACATCTCGGTCGGCAAGTCGGGCACCGACAAGGCCGTCGAGGGCGACGCGCGCACCCCGCTGGGCGTGTACTACATCACCAGCAGCCTCGACCCGCGCTCGCTCAAAGACTTCTACGGCGCCGGCGCCCTGCCCATCAACTACCCCAACCCCTACGACGTGCGGCGCGGCAAGACCGGCAGCGGCATCTGGCTGCACGGCACCCCGCCCCAGCAGTTTGCGCGCGCGCCGCTGGCCAGCGACGGCTGCGTCGTCATGGCCAACCCCGACCTGAAGCAGCTGCTGCGCAAGGTGCAGATCGGCGCCACGCCCGTCGTCACCGCGCGCAGCCTGCAATGGATTTCGCAGCCGCAGGCCGAAAAAGAAGAAAAGAAATTCGCCGATTCAATTGCCGCCTGGAAAGATGCCAGAGCCAGCGGCAATGAAGCGCAATTGAAGAAATTCTATTTGCCGGATTTTCAGCGCGCCAGCCGGAAGCCCGTCGATGCCAATTCAGTCCTCCGGGACGAATTGGCCTACGCACAAGGTAAACGAGTGCAAATCAAGGACGTATCGTACCTGCACTGGCGCGACACCGAGGACACCATGGTCGCCACCTTCGGCGAGGTGTTCGAGGGCGAGAAGAACGGCCGTACCCGCCGCCAGTACTGGCTGCGCCAGGCGGGCGAGTGGAAGCTCTTCCACGAAGAAATCCTCGGCTGAGGCCCCATCACCGATGGGGTCTACACCCCGAAAGTGTGATTTTTTGCCCAAACGGGCCCGCCTCGTGGATTGTTACAAATTACATCTGCGACACGACGCTACGTAACGTGTAACGGCCATGTTCCCGTAACGCTCCACGTTCGGACGTTCCCTCGTCCGTAACGCGTTCCCCTCGTCCATGCCAGTGTGCATGCGGTTTACAGAGGGAAACGAACATCTCCAGACTGTGAATAAGTGACCTTTTCTGCCCCGATGCGGGGTCCGAACGAGGCTGGCCGCCTTCCTGCTTTACCCCTCGGGTTAGCACATCCGGGACTTGATCTCGCGTGTTTCCGCCCTTGATACACGGAGTTACGCTGTATAACATCCACCGTGCCAGCCTTTGTTAACACTTCCTTTCAGGAGATCACCATGCTTAGTTCTATTACTCGTTTTCTGCGCGATGAAGAGGGTGCTACTGCAATTGAATATGGGCTTATTGCAGGATTGATCTCTATCGCAATCGTCACAATCTTGACAACTCTGGGTACAGATCTGGGAGCTATTTTTTCGAAGATTTCGGTAGAACTCAAAGCGGCTCTGTAATAGGCCGCCACGAGCCCACAAGCGGACGCCAGCAATGACAACGATGTCGATCTGCTTGCTCTGGCTTATCGTGGTTATCGTCTATGACTTTCGAGAGCGCCGTATTCCTAATTGGCTGGTGCTCGCTGGAGCCACTGCGGCTCTCGCAGCGCTCGCCTATGGGATACAGCCCTTTGGAATCAACTGGGCCTCTGCACTTCTTGGGGCAGGCGTCGGATTCGGTTTCTTGCTGCTTTTCTATGCATTCGGTCTCATGGGCGCAGGCGACGTGAAATTCGCCGGAGCCCTTGGATTGTGGATGGGCGTGTCAGATCTGATACCGATTTGGATCAGCGCCAGCCTGATGGCCTGTGCTCATAGCGTCCTCTGGCTAACGCTCAAGGGTCGACCTTTTTTTCCGCGACTTGCCTTTTTGGCCTTTTTGCTTACCGGCCCCTTCCGAACTTCCGAAGCTGGCACACCTACTCGCAGGCCTCGCGTCATACCTTATGCGGCCTATCTCGCGCTGGCCGCCGCGGCGTGGATGGTTTGGGGGCGACAGAGTTAACAGTCAACTCTGCTCCGTCTCGCAGGCCCTTCATTTCTTTGCCCTGATCGCTTGCTCCCTTCCTTCAGTCCGCCGCCCATGATCAACCTCCCCAAAATCATCGCCGCCATCCTCGTGCTTCTGGCCCTCGCGCTTGGAGGCTATGCATGGGTTCTCAGCCGCAAGGCGCCGCCTCCGCCGCCTGCAACCGCGACCTCCGGTGCAGCGCCTGCCAAGGCTTCGCAGACCCAGACCTTCCCCGTGGTCGTCGCGGCCAAGCCGCTGCCGGCCGGTCAGGCGATCCCGGCCGATGCGCTGCGTGTGGAACAACTGACGATCAATCCAACGGGCGCTTTCAAGGACACCGCGCCACTCGCCGGCCGCGTCCCGGTGATCGACCTGGGCGAAGGCTCGCCCTTGCTCGAAGGCCAGCTGGTTTCCGGCCTGGCCTTGCGCGTGGCCGAAGGCGAGCGCGCCGTGGCAGTCAAGGCCGACGAAGTCATGGGCGTGGGCAACAAGGTCCAGCCCGGCGACTTCGTCGACGTTTTTGTGATGCTGAAGTCCGACAGCAAGGACATCGACCGCAGCCAGGCGCGCCTGCTGCTGTCGCGCAAGCGCGTGTTGGCCTTCGGCAGTGCATCGGTCGACGGCCTGCCTTCCAAAACCGACAAGAACGGCAACCCCCAGGCGCAGCAACAACAACGCGCCGAAGCCGCGCGCACGGCCGTGCTCGCCGTGCCCGTAGACGACATCAACCGCCTGACGCTCGCGGAGAACAGCGGCCGCCTGCTGCTGGCGCTGCGCAACCCCACCGACCTGTCCGAGCCCGATCCCAGGCTGTTCGCCGAATTGCCGACTGCCCTGCAACCCGCAGCACCCAAGCGCGGCGAACCGCAACGCGCGCCGCTCGAAGGCCTGGACCGCGCCCAGGCCGGCCTGACGGCTGCCGATTTCGTGACGGGCGGCAAGCCCGGCGCCCTGCGCACGCCCACCGTCGCGGCGCGGCCCGCGGCTGCCACCGGCCCCGGTGGCAGCCGCGGTGGGCTTCAGGTCGAAGTCATCCGCGGCGATCGCAGCGAAACCATCCGTTATTGATCGGCGCCACGCCATGCATGCCCCGCACGAAAAAAACACCATGACGCACCCTCCTCGCGCGAAGCCCAACGCTCCGGCCTTTGTCCTGCGCCCGACGCTCGTCGCGCTGTGCCTGCTGGCGCCGGGCATCTGGCCCGTGGCGTCCTCGGTCGCCCATGCGCAAGCCGTTGTTCCGGGTGCGCCGATCGCATTCCGCGTCGATGCCGGCACGCAAAAGGAGCTGCTGATCCCGAAGGGCATCGAGCGCATGGCCATTGCCGACGAAGCGGTGGCGGGCGTGGCGCTCACGCGCCAGTCCCCGAGCTCGCCCGCCGCGCGCCTGATCGTGACCGGCAAGGCCGCAGGCCGGACCACGCTGATGCTCTGGGAAAAAGGTCAATCGACCGCCACGGTGTACGCACTCGAAGTGCGCCGCCGTGCCTCCACACTCACCGGCACGCTCGACAGCATGACCGCGCACCATGAAGCGCGAGACACGGCACTGGCTGCCGGCGGAGAGAAGTCCCTGCTGGTCGACCGCTCCGTCATCAACGTGCGCAGCAACACGGTGCAGGTCGAGGTCAAGGTCGTCGAGTTCAACCGCAGCGTGCTCAAGCAGGCGGGCCTCAACATCTTCAGCACGCGCGCCAATTCCAATGGATTCAGCTTCGGCTCTTTCACGCCCGCGTCACTGAGGTCCGCGTCTTTCGCATCGGACGGAAGCATCAGCGGCGAATACGGCAACCCGCTCGCCCAAGCCTTCAGCCTGCTGTTCAACTTCGGCAAGGCCGGCATCGGGCTGAACGTCGGCTTCCTCGAAGGCAACGGCATGGCGCGCGTGCTCGCCGAGCCCACGCTGGTGGCGCTGTCGGGCCAGAGCGCGAGCTTCCTGGCCGGCGGCGAACTGCCGGTGCCCGCGCCGCAGGGCCTGGGCACCACGAGCATCGAATACAAGCCTTTCGGCATCGGCCTCACGGTCACGCCCACGGTGCTGTCGAACGATCGCATCGTGCTCAAGGTGGCACCGGAAGCCAGCGATCTCGACTACACCAACTCGCTGAGCATTGGCGGCGTTGCGGTGCCGGCCATCAGCACGCGCCGCGCAGACACCACGGTCGAACTCGGCGACGGCGAGAGCTTCATCATCGGCGGCCTCGTGAGCCGCACCACCACATCGAACGCAGACAAGGTGCCGCTGCTTGGCGACATTCCGGTGCTCGGTACGTTCTTCAAGCAGAACAGGTACCAGATGAACGAGAAAGAACTGGTCATTCTCGTCACGCCCCACCTGGTGAAGCCCATCGCACGCAACACCGACCTCGCTCCGTACCTGCCCGGCGGCGCCGAGCAGCGCGATGGCCCCGTGTGGCGCGCGCATCTCCTGGGGCCGGCCTCTGGCACGACGGTGCCCGGCTTCTCCCGTTGATGGACACCAGCCGCTCAAGACCTGTGGCCGACGCCATGAACGCCCCACGCGATCCGCTCCCTGAGACTGGCACAGAGACCTACCTCTTCGCCTCGCCCCACGACGGCCACATCACCTGGCTGACCGATGCGCTCGGGAGGCAGGGCGCCGTGGTGGTCCTGCCGCCGGACACCAGGTTGGTCGGCGAGCGCATCGCCCTGCTCACCCCCGCAGCCGTCTTTCTCGACTTCTCCGGCGACCATGCGCAGGCAGCGAGCGAGCTGCATCAACACCTCAAGCGCGACTGGCCCGAGCTGCCGGTATTGGCAACGGGCGTCTCGGCCGAGCCGGCCTCGATGCTGGCTGCGCTGCGTGCCGGCGTGGACGACTTCATCGACATGGCCGCACCGCAGACCGATGCGGCCAACACGCTGCGCAAGCTGCTCGACCGCCGCGGTGCCCTGTCCAGCGGCACACGCGGAAGCACCATCGCGCTGCTCGGCGCCCGGCCGGGCATCGGCGTGACCACGCTCGCGGCCAGCTTGTCGCTCGTGCTCCACGACCAGCTGGCACAGCCGGCACAAGTGGCAGGCAAGGCCCCGGGCCGCAGCGCGCGACACGGCGTCGCCCTGCTCGACCTGGGCCTGCCTGCACGCGACGGCTTGCTCTACCTCGACACGCAGAGCAGCTTCAGCTTCGTCGATGGCGTGCGCAACCTGCGCCGCCTTGACCAGACGCTGCTGCACACCGCCCTCGCGCATCACGCCAGCGGCATCGCCGTGTTGCCGCTGCCGGCCAGCCTCGCCCAGGTGCGCGAGATCTCGCACGCGGATTCGGTCGCCTTGATCAAGCGGTTGGGCGAATTCTTCGATTACCAGATTGCCGACCTCGGCGGCTTCTCGACGGTCGACTTCGTGGCGCAGACCGTGAAGGAAGCGCAACGCGCCTGGGTCGTGTGCGACCAGAGCATCGGCGCGATCGTGTCCACCGCAACCATGCTCAAAGAGCTGCGCGCGCGCGGCATCGAGACCGATCAGCTGTCGCTCGTGGTCAACAAGTTCGACCCTCACGTGGGGCTGTCGGCCAAGGACATCGCCGAGCGGCTCGAGCTGCCGCTTCGCCACGTGTTGCCGGCGCGCAGCGCCCCATTGCTCGGCGCCGCGAGCCGCGGCGAGATGCTGGTTCGCATCGCACGCAACGATCCCTATTCGCAAGCCGTGGCCGGCCTCGCGCGCAGCCTGCACGAGGAGTGCACGACAGGCTCGGTCCCGGCGCCCGCCGGCACCACGCACTGGACTTCGACACTGATGTCGAAGATCACCGGCCTCCGGAAGCGCTCTACCCAAGGTTGAACAGCCCATGTCCACCGATATCGAATTTGCCGACGACGACCAGGCGTTCATCAACTCCCAGCAGTTCCAGGACATCAAGAGCTGGACGCACGATCACCTGCTGAGCCGCATCGAAGAGCTGGGCGCGGAGTTCGGCCGCTGGTCGCGCGCCTCGATCCAGCAGTTCGTCGAACTGGAGGTCGACAGCTTCGTGCGCCTGCGCCGCGTGCCGATCAACGACCGCGAGATGCAGCTCATCGCCGATGCGCTGACGAAGGAACTGGCCGGCTTCGGGCCGCTGGAAGACCTGTTGAACGACCCCGCGGTCGAAGACATCCTGATCAACGGCTACCAGAACGTGTATGTGTCGCGCCACGGCATGCTGGAACGCGAGACGCTGCGCTTTGCCGATTCCGAGCACGTCATGCGCATCGTGCGCCGCATCCTGGCGCCGCTTGGGCGCCGGCTAGACGAAGCCAACCCGATGGTCGATGCACGCCTGCCCGATGGCGGCCGCATCAACGTGATCATCGAACCGCTGGCAATTGACGGACTCTCCGTTTCGATCCGCAAGTTCCGCAAGGAGCCACTCACGCCAGCCGACCTGGTGAAGCTCGGCACTTTCGATGCCAGCATGGCGCAGCTGCTCGAGATTGCCGTGCGCGCGCGCTGCAACGTGCTCGTGAGCGGCGGCACCAGCTCGGGCAAGACCTCGCTGCTCAACGCGCTGGCCAGTTTCATTCCCTCGCGCGAGCGCGTGATCACCATCGAAGACACGGCCGAGCTTTCGCTCAGCACCAGCCACGTCGTGCGGCTCGAAAGCCGCCCCGGTGGCTTCGACGGCACGGGCGTGGTGTCGATCCGCGACCTGCTGCGCAACAGCCTGCGCATGCGGCCGGACCGGATCATCGTCGGCGAAGTGCGCGGCGCCGAAGTCATCGAGATGCTGCAGGCCATGAACACAGGCCACGAAGGCTCGATGGGAACCATCCACGCGAGCTCGCCGCGTGAGTGCCTCTATCGCCTCGAAATGCTGGCGGGCTTCGCCGGCTATCAAGGCAGCGAAGTGAGCCTGCGGCGCCAGATCGCCAGCGCCATCGATTTCATCGTGCAGATCGGGCGCATGTCGAACGGCCAGCGCCGCATCATCTCGCTGAGCGAAGTGACGGGCGTGAACGACAACGTGGTGGCGATGCAGGAGCTGTACCGCTACGAGCCGGTCGTGTCGCCCGACGGCGAGGAACGCGACCGCTGGGTGTCGCTGGGCATCGCGCCGCACTCGCCGAAGATCACACGGTTCCGCCAGTCGCTGGCGCGCTCGCAGCAGGGAGAGCCCCGTGCGTGAGGTCGTGCTGCTCGGCATTGCAGTCGTCGCGCTGCTGCTGGCGGCGTGCGGACTGTTCCTGTGGCAATGGGCAAAGAAGCGCCAGACGCAACACGCCGTGGGGCGGCATCTCGATCAACAGATCCGGGCAGGCACGAGCGCATCAGCACCAGCGCCCTATGCCGCGATGCCCCCCGCGCGGGCGGCCGAGCCGATGGGCAGCGGCGTCTCCGGCCTGACCACCGACCCGTGGCTCGAAACCGAGGCCACGGCTGCAGCGGCCGCTCGGCCCAAGCGATGGCTCGACCGGGTTTTGCCTGGATGGCTGGTGGGCGTGGTCGAAGCCCGGGTGCTCGTTCTCGGCCTGGTCGCCGTGGTGGCGCTGTCGCTGCTCGCTGGCGTGTTCGGCGGCTGGCTCGCCGCGTTCGCCGCGCTGGTACTGCTTGCGCTGGCCGGCACCTTCGCCGTCTGGCTTCGGCTGCAAAAGATGCGCCGCAAGCTGGTGAGCCAGTTGCCTGGATACATCGATGCCATGGTTCGCCTGATCACCATCGGCAATTCGACGCAGGCGGCCTTCCAGCTGGCCATCGGCAGCACGCAGGAGCCGCTGCGCGGCCATCTGGAACGTTCGGCCGCCCTGGTGCGCGCAGGCGTGGACCTGGACAAGGCACTGCACCAGACCGCCACCAACGTGCGCGTCGAGGAGATGTTTCTTCTGGCCTCGATCCTCGGGCTCGGCGTGCGCTACGGCGGACGCGCCGACCTGCTGCTCGAACGCGTGAGCAACTTCATGCGCGATCGTGAACAGGCCGAGCACGAGCTGGTGGCGATGTCGTCGGAAACGCGGCTGTCGGCGTGGATTCTGGGCCTGCTGCCTGTGGGCGTGGGCGCCTTCATGATCATGAACAACCCAAGCTACTTTCTTGGGATGTGGAACGACGGCTCCGGCCGGATGCTCGTTCTCACGGGCGCTGGGCTTCAAGTGCTGGGCGGCCTGCTGCTGTACCGGCTGGCGAGGATCGCATGATGCTCACACCCAGCGTGTTGACAGCCATCAGCCTGGGGTTGCTGGCGCTCGGGCTGCTGATTGCAGCCGGTACATTGATTGCGTCGGAGCTGCGCCGTGCACGCAGCGGCCAGGCGATTGGCAAGGCGATTCACCAAGGCACGGTGCCGTTGGCCACGGGCACCGCCGAAGCCGACACCGAGTTCGGGGGACCGTACAAGCCCGACGTCGAGTTGCCATTTCACTGGCTGGATTCGCGCCTCGGACGGGCCTTCGTTGCCGACGAAGACCGCAACCTCATCGATCAATGCGGGCTGCCTTCCCAGCGTGCCCAGTTGATTTTTCTCGTCACGCGCGTGCTGCTGGCGATCTTGCTGCCCTTGCTGGCGTTTGCTTTCTGGAGCGGAGGGCACAAGCAAAGCACCGTCATTTTTGTGCTGGCCGTCTTCTTCGTGGTCGGGTTCATGGGACCGAAATGGGTGCTCGGCCGAATCGCCGCGGGTCGACGAACGCAAGTCGCCAGAGAGCTGCCGCTGTTCGTGGATCTCTTGAAATTGCTGCAAGGCGTCGGCATGAGTCTGGACCAGAGCCTGCAGGTCATGGCCACCGACTTCTCGCATGTGCTGCGCGTTCTCGGGTATGAGTTGACGCTGGCCAATCGGCAATACGCCCAAGGCCGCACCCGCGAACATTCGCTGCACCGCCTTGCCACGCTGCACAAGAACGAAAACCTGGGCAGCCTGGTTGCACTGCTGGTGCAGGTCGACCGCCACGGCGGCGCGGTCCAGGAGCCGCTGCGCGCTTTCAGCGATCGCCTTCGCGAACATCGCCGCTCGGAAATGAAAGAGCGCATCGGCAAGATCACCGTGAAGATGACCGGCGTCATGGTCATCACACTGCTGCCTGCGTTGCTGATCGTGACTGCAGGCCCCGGCTTCATCGCCATCTTCCGTGCCCTGGGGAGCGTCGGCAAATGAACGCATTCTTCAACCCATCCGTGCGCATCGTCTGGGCATCCATGGCCATGGGGGTGGCTCTGGCAGTTTCCGGCTGTGCCGCCACCAAAGACCACTACGCAGCGGGCGAAGACGCCCAGCAGCGGCAAGCCTTCGAGGCCGCCAGCGAAACGAAAAGCGGCGCCAACATCGACACCCAGGCAACCTATCTGAAGGTCGTGAGCCAGATGCAGGAGCAAGGCCTGTGGTTCGCGTCGCTGGCACACATCGACGCCCTGGAACAACGCTGGGGCATTACACCCGACTCCACCCGCGTGCGCGCCGACGCGCTGCGCCAGACCGGCCAGGCGGAGCCCGCCGAAGCCGCCTACAAGCGCTTGCTGAACACACCGCAGGAAAGCGCCGGCTACCGTGGCCTGGGCTTGCTGGCGGGCGCACGCGGCCAGTATGCGGAGGCGGTACAACTGTTCAGGCAGGCGCAGCGCCGCACACCCACCGATGCATTGCTGCTCAGCGATCTGGGTTATGCGAGCCTGCGCGCCGGCCAGCTCGAAGAAGCGCGCCTGCCGCTGATGCAAGCCCTGCAACTTCAGCCCGACAGCAAGCAGGCTCAGGCCAACGTGGCGCTGTACCTCGAAGCCACGCATCAGCAAGAACAAGCCACGGCCCTGATGGATGCGAACCGCATGCCCGAAGCCACGCGCGCCGCCGTGCGTGCCGCGGCGCAGCAGATGCGGACTGGCCCAGGGAGCGCTGCAACGCAATCTGCGGCCTCTGCGACCAAACCCCCGGCATCCGCCATCGCATCAACCGGAGCGGGCGAAAACATGCTGCCCGCCCCCCTCGCGCTCAAGCCGACCCGCTGGGCCGGAATGGGTGGCACACGCACCGCCAGCCAGCTGAACCCGTCGATCTCGACCGCGGAGACGCCTCTTTCACCGAACCCGACTTCACGAGGTACCCCATGAACCACAACCACGCGCCTGCCCACCGGATGTCCGCGCTGTCCGCCTGCGCGCTGGCCGCAGCCTGCTGCTTCATGACGGCGGCGGCCTCCGCGCAGACCGCCAGCACCAGCGCGGCGCCGGCCGCCGCCGTGTCCGCTCAAGCCTCCGCACCGGCGGCCGGAACCCCTGTCGCTGCCGCGGGACCCACGTCCCCGTCGCAGCCGGTGCAAGACGCCCCGGCGGCCGCAGAAGAACAGGAGGCCTTCGATCTTCTCCCGCCCCAGGTCGGCGACGCCACGCTGAGCCTGTTCGCCTGGCAGCGCAGCGGCGAAATCGCCTCGCGCACGGCGCGGCCCATCGCGGGCGCCGTTGCCGGCCGCAGCTATGAGCGGTACCTGAAGAGCTTCGAGTTTCCGATTCCTGAGCGGATGAGCTCGACGGTCAAGACGTCCAGCGGCAGCAGCAGCGGCGGCAAGTAAGACGCCGCTTCTCTTCCTCTTTCCACATCTCGCAGAAGGCCATGCACGCGATCCGCGCTCCAGGCTCGCCACGCTCGCAGCGCGGCGTGTACGCGATCGAGTTCGCCATGGTGTTCCTGATCTTCTTTACCGTCCTGTATGCCGTCATCTGCTACGGAATGTTGTTCGCGTTTCGGCTGGGTTTGCAAAACGCGGCAGAAGATGGGGCGCGAGCGGCGCTTCAATACCAAAGCAACCTCGGTGCTCGCGTGACCCGTGCGGAGGACGTCGCTAAGAACCGAAGCGATTGGATGCCTCAGGTGATGCCGCCAGACGTTTCTATCTGCCATGTGGTCCCTGTGGCGGGAGTCGTTGACCAGTGCGCCCCGGTCTACTGTGGCCCAACCTGGAGCCACCGGTGCCAAGTCCACGTTGTCGTGGAAGCCAAAAACATTGGTTCGCTGTTGCCCCCGTTGCCGGGCTTTGTCGTTCCCGACCAGATCGCCGGCAAGGCCAGCATGCTACTGGAACTGAGGTAAGAACCATGTCTATCCTCAACACCCGACCTCGGCTCAGCCCCAATACAGGCAGGCGCCAACGCGGCATTGCGGCCATTGAGTTCGCGCTTGTCTTTTTGCTGCTGTTTATTGCGATGTACGGCGTGGCGACCTTCGGTGCAATTTTCTATACACAGCAGGCCATCTCGCGCGCCGCAGAAGACGGCGCTCGCGCGGCAATGCTGATGCCGCAACCGCTGGCTTCTGGCAGCGTATGCCAGGCCGTTTCAGATTCGCTGGCAAGCTCGCTCATTCCACCCTTCACCTGCCCAAGCAGCACCTCAAGCCTTACCTCCGTCTCGCTTACGGGATGCTCGCCGGGCGGCACAAGTTGTGCCGTGACCGTCATCTATCAGTACAAGGACAACCCCATCCTGCCGCCGGTGTCGCTATTCGACATCAGTTGGGTGCCAGACGTATTGCAAAGCAGCGCCACTGTGGCGCTCAAGGCCTCATGACATGGCTCTCGGCATGAACACACCATCGACACGTCCAGCTCTCCGATCGACCGCACAACGACGCGCTTGTGGATCGATCGTCATCAACACGGCTATTGCACTGGGCTTGATCGTGATCACCTTGCTCGGCGCCGAGCTTGGCTACGCCTTCTTTCTCAAGCGTGAATTTCAGAAAACCGCCGATCTGGCCGCTTTGGCCGGTGCCAAGGCGCTCAAACCAGACACGACTTCCTGCTCGGACGCAAGCAGTGCAGCGTCGAACAATGCGACGCTCAATCTTTCCGGCATGGTTGCGGTGGTGACTCCCGTCTGCGGGTGGTGGGACCCAGGAACGGGGACTCCGCCAAAGCACTTCACCAAGCAAACTGGAGCAGAAGCGCGCAATGCCGTGCAAGTCTCCGTCAGCGGGTCAGGCAGCTTGCTCCCCCTGCTCTCAGATGGTGCCGGGCGCGAAATCAAAGTCGAGGCCATCGCTGTCAAAGACATTCCATTGGCAGTCTTCTCGGTGGGCTCCAAGCTGATCGACATTCGATCCGAAGCCCCATTGATATCGATTCTGAAGTTCGTCGGTGCGGACCCGTCCAAGACTTGCCTGGCCTGCTACAACACTGGACTGGCAGGTATCAAGATCACCCCAGCGGGACTTTTGAGTGCTCTCCAGATTCCTTTTTCTGCGGACCTGACTGTTGGTGGCTTCAATGCGTTACTGGCAGCCAATCAAGTGAGCCTGGGGAAAATTCTTGATGCTGTCGTTACGCTCGCCGGCAAAGATGATCTGTTGGCAGCCAACGTTTCTCTCTTGAACTCTCTTCTTGACGCCGGCCTTCAAGCGAAGGACCTATTGGTTCAATTAGGAACTGACCCCGCGCAAAATCAGGGTGCGCGAGGGTTATTTGCCTCGATCGAGGCACCGACAACAAGTTCAGCATTGGATGTTGAGATTGATGCCTTCGATCTGCTGAGTGCTGCACTCGGCGTGGGAACCAAGGGGCATGCGGTGACAAGCAATGTCACCCTCAACGCCTTGGGCGTCAAACTAGAAACTCGCATCATTGAACCTGCTTCGATTGGAATTGGTGGGGTAAACACGAAAGCCTACAACTCGCAGGTTCGTGCTTTTGTAGAGATCAATAGTGATGGCTCGATCCTTGGTGGTCTGCTGCAAGCTTTAGGGACAACCATCAAGCTTCCCATTGCGATCGACGTCGTCAACGCTTTAGGACGGCTGGACGTATTGAACTGCGATACGACACCACCGCAGGCGACGATCAACGTAGATGCTCCGATCCTGACTGCCTGCATCGGCAAGCTCGATCCAACGGCGCTCTGGTCAAAAGCAGATATCTGTGCAACGGGGCTGACCGATATGCCATTGGTCCGGATCCTCGGCGCCGATTTGCTCTACGGCAAGGCATACCTCCCCGCTCTTCCGAGCAACAGCAACGTAACGCTCAAGGTCGGCGAGACCAAAACGACAGGTAGTAATCCGCTGTCCATCGGAGACACTTTGTCTTCGCTGCTCAAGCTACTTCTAGGGGGAGGTCTCACAGGAAGCCCCGCAGTTCCAGCAGACCGTGCGACAAATGCGGCCATCGCGGCCAAGATGGCGGACTACTACTTAGCCAAGACCAACAAGGTTTCCACGCTTAGAGATTTATTGGAGGCTGATCACCTGACGTGGAGCCGGCCAGTCTTGCTCGTGCTTTCGACAACGATGCCTCAAGAATTTGAAGCAAGAGTGAACACTCTGTGCGGGGGCAGTCTCAGCGGGGCTTGCGCTCGAAACGAGTTGATCAAATCGCTGCAAACACCCAACCAAGACGGCCTCCTCAGTGGACTGATCAAGGGTTTAGTCGAACTAGTGACTGGCGTACTGGGTTTGGATCCAGACGCATCTGGTACGCCGCTGCTGGCTGCAGTACTGGGACCGCTGATTGAATTGCTGAAACCGGTTCTAAATTCTGTAGGTGGGCTGATTTCCAGTTTGCTGAGCAACGTATTGGGGCTCGAACTCGGCCGCACTGATGTCGCCCTGCAATCCATGAGTTGCCAGAATGCCAAGCTGGTTTACTAACGCAACCTCGTACCAGCCCCGCTCAAGCCTCTTGCCTCTTTGATGAATTCCCCCGCCTCCAACTTCGACGAACTCGACCTCTTTGTCTGGGAAGGCAAAGCAGACATCCTCGACCGCATTGCGCGGTGCATGGCGAGCTTCGACGTGGAAGTCATCCGGGCCGATGGCCTGCCGCCGCCTTCGCAGGACCGCGGTGTCGCACTGCGTCCTTCCGTCGCGATCATCAGCGTTACCGTGATCGACGGCGGCGGGTTGCCGCATGCGACCGAGCTGCTGCAAGGCATGCCCGTGATCTGGGTCGCTGCCGCCTCGCGCGAGCGCGATTCGCGCACGTATCCGCCCGAGTACCTGCACGTTCTTCCCTACGACTTCACCTGCGCCGAACTGCGCACGATGGTGGCCAAGCTGGTGCGCCAGCTGCGTGCGCGCGATGTCGCGCCGCAGGCGCCCGATGTGCTGGTGGCGCATTCCGATGCGATGAAGGGGCTGCTCGCTGAAGTGGGCGCCTTTGCTGATTGCAACCATCCGGTGCTGGTGCGCGGCGAGACCGGCGTGGGCAAGGAGCGCATTGCGCAGCAGCTTCACATCGGGCATCAGCAGTACGGCAAGGGCGCGTTCGTGGCGGTGAACTGCGGCGCGATTCCCGATGGGCTGTTCGAGTCGCTGTTCTTCGGTCATACGAAGGGCTCGTTCACGGGTGCCGTGCATGCGCACCGCGGGTACTTCGAGCAGGCCACCGGCGGCACGCTGTTCCTCGATGAAATCGGCGACTTGCCGCGCTATCAGCAGGTGAAGTTGCTGCGCGTGCTCGAAGACAACGCGGTCACGCGGCTGGGGGCGACGTCGCCGATTCGTGTGGACTTCCGGCTCGTGGCGGCGACGAACCGCAACCTGCGCGAGATGGTGGCGAGCGGCGAGTTCCGGGCCGATCTGTTCTACCGGCTCGCGGTCATCGAGCTGCATGTGCCGAGCCTCGAAGAGCGCGGCGAGATCGACAAGATCGCGATCTTCAAGGCGCTGCTGGCGAACGTGCTGGGCGACGAGCTCGAAGCACTGGGCGAAACGCCGCACTGGCTCAGCGATGCGGTAGCCGAAACTTACTTTCCGGGCAACGTGCGGCAACTGCGCAACCTCGCGGAGCGTGTGGGCGTGATCGCACGGCAGTTGCACGGCTGGGACCAGAACCTGATCCAGCGCGCCATCGCGCTCACGCGCGGCACGCCAGCGCCGGCTGCATTGGCCACCGACCGCAACGGCACGGGTGTGGCGCTCGACGCGAACGGCGACCGCAAGGGCTGGAACAGCGGCGAGCGCAACCGCATCATCGCGGCGCTGGAGATCAACGACTGGAAGCGCCAGGACACGGCGCAGCATCTGGGCATCAGCCGCAAGGTGCTGTGGGAAAAGATGCGCAAGTACCAGATCCTCGACGGCGAGCCCGGCATCCCCGAAGAGACGTAACTAGCTCGCCCCCAGGCTGCGCGGCACTTCGTGTCCGCTTCTCCTTCCCCCTACCGGGGGCAACACCTGAGGCCCGGCAAAGCCGGTTCCTCGGTGTTTCACCAACGGGCTTCGCTTCGCTTGCCTCGAAGGGCTACTGGATTCCGAGGCGCGTTGACCGACGCAGCGGCGGGTTCGCAATCGATGCGCCCGGTGCGCGGTCGACCAACGGTTCGCTGGCGCAGGTGGTGTTGCTCGAGATGCACAGCGCGCCCAGCAGGCCGTCTTCGGTCAGGACGTTCCGGCTCGGGGGGCCAAAGATGCGGTCGATCCAGTTGTTGGCGCCGATGGGATCGACGCGCAGTTCGCCGGTGGTGCGCGCCAGGCGCAGTTCCGAAATGCGCAGATCGAACACGCCGTCGATGTAGTCGAACAGCAGCGTGTAGTAGTCCAACTGCGCGTCGAGCACCTGGGGCAGGGTCTCGCGGCCGAACTCCATGAGGCGGCGGCGACCGCGGAAGGCCTGGCCCGAGGTGCTGACGGCTTCCATCAGCTGGCGCTCGCGTTCGCGGCCGGCCATGGTGCGCGACCACGACGACGCGGTGAGCTCCATCAGGTTGAGCCTCACGCCTTCCATCTTGGCTTCCTGGTTCGCGACTTCGGCCAGGGCGCCCTTGAGCTTGAGCTGGCGGTCGAAGCCGTTGCCGAAGTTCCAGTTGAGTTCGAAGGCGGCGCGCGTCGGGTCTTGCGGCGACACGCCGCGCGGGTCCTTGCTCTTCACGACGACGGCGTCGAGCGTGGGGAACATGCTGGCTTCGGTCTGGTCGACCAGCGCACGCGCACGCGCGACGCGGCCCTGCGCTTCGGCGAGTTCGGTGCTGCGCGCTTCGGCGCGGCGCAGTGCTTCTTCCTGCGAGCCGATGCGCCAGTGCGGCGGTGCGGCGAGCACGGGCAGCGATTCGGGAACGGGCGAGAACTTGAAGTAGTTGCGGAACTTGGCCAGGGCTTCGTCGCGCTGGGCTTCGAAGTCGGACTCGCGCGCGGCCACGAGGGCACGGCGCGAGGCAGCCATGTTGAGGTCGTTGTCGCCGCTCACGCCAAGCGCGACACGGCGTGCCTCGGCCTTCGACAGCTCGGCCACGACCTCGGTGGCGCGGTGCGCGATCTGCTTTTTCAGGTCGAAGCGCTGCACCTGCAGGTAGGCGGTGAGCGCATCGAGCACGACTTTCTGCGAGGTGGTGGTGACGGCTTCGTCGTCGGCCTGGTTGCCGAATTCGGCGGCGCGCTGCGCGGCGCTCATGGCGCCGCCGTCGATCAGGCTCACGCGCGCTTCGGCGGTGAGCACGGTGTAGCCCTCGCTCTTGGCATCCCTGGCACCGCTGCTGTAGGTGCCCGAGGACGTGCCGACCTTGAAGCGCGGGTAGCGCGCCATGCGGGCCGCGTCGACACCGAAGCTGCTGGTGTTGGCGGCGGCCTGCGCGGTCAGTACCTCGGGGTATTCCTGCGACAGCACAATGAGCGCCTGCTTCACACGCTGCGCATAGCTCGCAGCGCCAAGCGACGGCGGCGACAGTCGGCGCGACAGCGCGAGCGATGCGGGCGGCCCTTCGGGCTCGAAGACTTGGGCGTAGGCGGTGGGCGGCAGCGCCATGCTGACGCACAGGGTCGCGCAGAGCACGCCCGGTGCGATGCGCGCGCGCCGGCCCGGCAACACGGGCTTGCTCATGGTTCGCGGAAGGCTTCGCGCCGCAGTTTGAGCACAGGCCGCAGGATGTACCAGATGAACGGATCGGTCCCCACGCGCAGATCGACTTCGGCTTCCATGCCGGCGGTGATGCGGTTCTCTTTGCGTCCCACGTGCGACTGCGACATGCCGATGAGCAGCCGGTAGTACGGCGCGCCGTTCGAGATGGCGGCGTCGCGGTCGGCATCGGCCGCCACCAGCTTGACCTTGCCGTCGACGGCGCCGTAGCGCAGGTAGTCGTAGGCGGTGATCTTCACGCGCGCGAGCTGGTCCACTTCGACGAAGCCGCGGTCGTTCGGATTCAGGCGCGCCTCCACCATGATCTCGTCTTCATCGGGCACCACCTCCAGGATGGCTTCGCCGGGCTTCACGACCCAGCCGGCGCTGGAGCTGCGCAGGCCCTTCACGATGCCGTCGGCCGGCGCCTTCACCACCGTGCGCGAGCGCTGGGTTTGCGCGCGCGCAAGGTCTTCGCTCAGGCTCGCGAACTGGCGCTCGACGGTGGCGAGTTCGTCCGAGGCGCGACGGCGAAAACGCCCTTCGGCCTCGGCCATCTTGGCCTGTGCTTCGGTGATGGCGGCCTGCGCCGAGATGATGCCCTGGCGCGCGACGGCAAGTTCGCTGCGCACGCCTTCGGCCTGCCGGCGCTTCTCGAGCACTTCGACCTGGCCGACGAGTTTTTCGCTGAGCAGCTGCTCGGAAATTTCCTGCTCTTTCTGCATCAGCTCGAGCCGGTCGGCCAGGCCCTTGGCCTTGGCCTGCTGCTCGAGCTGCTTGCTGCGCGCCTGCTCCAGGCCCGACACGGCGCCGGCCATGACGCCGCGCTGCTCGAGCGCGCGCGCCTGGTAGGCACCGACCTCGCCTTCGAGCACGGCCTCGTCGATGTCGGCATCGAACGAATCCCGCTTGAGCGGCTGGCCGCGGCTCTCGGCAATGAGGCGCACGCGCGTGGCCTGCGTGGCGGCATAGCGCGCAGTGAGCTCTTCGAAGTTCAGGCCGCTGCCACCCAGGTCGATCTCGACCAGCGACTGGCCCTGCTTGACCTTGTCGCCTTCTTTGACGAGCACGTTGCTGACGATGCCGCCTTCCAAGTGCTGGATCGACTTCACGCGGTCGGAGGGGATCACGCGGCCCGGCGCGACGACGACGGTTTCCATCGGAAAGCCGAGGCCGACCACCGCCAGCACCGCAACCGCGCCGCCGATGATCCATTGGCGGCGCCGGCCTTGCGGCGTGGTCTGCGCCGCCTGTTTCTCGCTCTCGCCCTGAAGCACCTGCGGCAAGTCTGGTTTCAAAATCCCGTACCCCTGTCTCTGTCTGTCAGTCGGTCAAACCATCAAGCAAGCGATCGCGCCGCTCACGCCATCGAGCGCGAAGCGGTGGAGACGCCGGCATTGCTGCTGCCGTCGTCGCTGTCGCCCAGCGCCACCAGCGGCTTCTTCACGCCGAAGAGCTTGGGCACCATGACGGCGGCCGAGCCGATCTCCACGTTGCCCTGGCCGGTGACGTGGTACACGGCCGTGGCCGCCGACACGATGCGCAGCGAATGCGTGACCACGACCACGGTGCGCACCTTGGCCACCGCGAGCATGGTCGCGAGCAGGTTGCGCTCGCTTTGAAAGTCGAGGTCGTTGCTGGGCTCGTCGAGCACCAGCACCGAGGGCTTGCGCAGGAAGCTCATGGCCAGCGCAAGCTTGCGGCGCTCGCCCACCGAGAAGCCGGTGCCGCCCTCGCCCACCACCGTGCGGTAGCCGTCGGGCAGGCGCGAGATGAAGTCATGCGCGCCCGAAAGCTTGCAGGCCGCAACGATCTGCTCGTCGCTCTGGCCCGGCGCGCCGCGGCGCATGGTGTCGACCAGCGGGCCGCCGAACCAGTAGACCTCTTGCGAGAGGTAGCTGATCCAGCGCGACAGCTCTTCGCGGCCGAACTGCGACAGGTCGTACTCGCCGATGCTCACCACGCCGTGCGTGGGCGTGTACAGGCCCGACAGCAGCTTCACGAGCGTCGACTTGCCTGCGCCGTTGCGCCCGACGATCACATGCAGACCGCCAGGGCCGATGTCGAGGTCGACGTTTTCGAGCACGGGCTGCGGCGCGTCTTCGGTGAAGCTGAAGCTCACGTCCTTGAGCGTGACGCGGCCCAGCGGCTGCGGCAGCGCCATGCCGGTGGGCGCCTTCTCGACCGGCTCGCCAAGCACGGTTTCCAGGCGCTTGGCGGCTTCCTTGGCAGTGGCCAGTGCGCGCCAGTTCGACACCAGCCCGGCCACCGGCTGCAGCGCCTTCAGCGCGAGCATGTTGGAGGCGACGAGGCCGCCCACCGTCATCCACTGCTGCATGACGGCGATGGCACCGACGGTGACGACGATCACCGAGAACACGGTGAGCAGCACGGTGGTGCCGTCGCGCGCGGTTTCGATCTGGCCGTTCTTGCCGAAGCTTTCGCTGAGCCAGGCGTTGTAGGTCTGCTGCCAGACCTCGATGGTCGGGCCGTCGTTCGACTGCGCCTTGAGCGTCTCGCGCGCATGGCAGATCTCGGAGGTGATGCGGTCCAGGCCGCGCCCGCGCAGCACTTCCTCGACGCGGCCGGCGCGTACCTCGTCGGCCCACCACCAGGCCAGGAACGCCATGATGGCCAGGAAGGCCGCCACCACGGGCAGCACCGGCAGCGCGACGATGCCGATCACCACGAGCGCGAAGATCGCCATCGGCAGGTCGAAGATCGATTGCGCCAGCCCGCCCGTGACGGTGCCGCGCACGGCGCCCACGTCGCGAAAGAACAGCTGCCAGGACGACGCCGGCCGCGCCTCGAGCGCGCGCAGCGGACGACCGAGCATCGAGTGCAGCAACGCGCCCGACACGCCGTGGTCGACGGTGGCGCCGGCGTTGCGCAGCAGGCGCGAACGCCGCGTGCGCAGCCAGAACTCGATGCACAGGAAGAACAGGATGCCGCTCACCAGCGCGGCGAGCGTGGACACGCCGCTGCGCGAGAGCACGCGGTCATACACCTGCAGCAGGAAGATCGAGGGCAGCAGCCCGAACAGGCTGATGGGCAGCGAGAGCCACGCCGCGCTCTTGACGAGCGGGTAGGCCGAGCGGAACGCATCGTTCAACGCACCGGCATACGGGCTGGCGCCGGGAGCGTCCGGCCTGTCGGCAACCAGCTGGCTGGGCAAGAGGAACTTGATCATGGAAAAACACCGATCCGTCGGGCAACGACGCCGGCACCATTATCAACTGTTACCCGATCGTTACAAGGCAGAAATTCGCCTCTGACGCCTCTCAGCATCGGTGCGCGCGAACCTGCGCCGGACCGGTCGCTTGCGCAGC
This sequence comes from Variovorax sp. Root473, assembly GCF_001426505.1. Lineage (GTDB taxonomy): Bacteria > Pseudomonadota > Gammaproteobacteria > Burkholderiales > Burkholderiaceae_C > Variovorax. Next base: position 295,217 of record NZ_LMEV01000016.1, on the reverse strand, counting down.
GTGCGTTCCTTGCAGCGTGGCGCTTTCGCTGGGCGTGCAATTCATCGTTTGATGAGCGTACGTGCGCGCCGCGCCGCGCCCGGACGGGGATGGCAGGTTGTCGGCAAATGCGAGCGCGATGTTGGCGCACAGCAGCATCAGCAGCACCCAGGCGCACAGCAGCTGGAGCCAGCCCAGCCACCAGCGCCGCGGCGGCACCTCGCGTTCGGCTTCATAGGGAATGTGGACCAGTGCGTTCCATCTCATGGCAGTGCTTTCAGGACCCGGGCAAGCCGGGAAAGACCGACACCGGCGGAGCTTTTGGCCAGCACCCAGTCGCCTGGTTGCAGCAGCCCGCCGAGGGCGGTGGAGAGGTCGGACACATCGACGAACCAGTGGGAGCGGACCTTGCTGCGAATACGCGTGTGAAGCGCCCGCATCAACGGTCCGCACAGGAGCACGCGGTCCGGTTGCGACGCCAGCAACTCGGCCTCCAGATCGAGGTGATGGCGTTGCGCCGCGGGCCCCAGTTCCTGCATGTCGCCCAGAATGGCCACCCGGCGCGCAGGCTCGCAGGGGGCTTGTGACAGCAACTCCAGCGCCGCCCGCATCGAACTCGGGTTGGCGTCGTAGGTTTCGTCGATCAGCTTGAAGCTTCCGCCGCCGATATGAATGGTGTGCAGCGCACCGCGTCCGCCCGGCGGCTCGAAGTGCGCAAAGGGTTCGACGGCGGCGGCCAGCGGCAGGCGCAGCGCCTGCAGTGCGGCCAGCGCGGCCACGGCGCTCGCGCCCATGTGGCGGCCCGGCGCGTTCAGGCGCAGCTGGAAGGGCTCGCCCGCCACCTCGGCCTGCACCTCGCCGTGGTCGAAGGCGAGCAGGCGCACGTCGGCGTCCTTGTGCTCGCCGTAGGTCACGATCTGCAGCTGGTGCGACATCGCGGCTTCGGCGAAGGTGCCGAACTCCGCCATGTCGCGGTTGAGCACCACGCGGTCGCCCGCGGCCATGGCCTGGAACATGCGGCAGTCCAGCCGCGCGGCGGCCTCCGACGGGCCGCGGTGTTTCTGCGACGCGGCCGAGATGCCGGTCACCACGATGAGCGACGGCCGCATGAGCTGCGCCGATGCGGGCATGTGCGAGGTGCCCATCTCGAGCACCCAGTACGCGGCATGGCGCGGCATGCAGGTGAGGTTCCACGCAATGCCCGACGGCAGGCTGATGCTGCCTTCGGGCTGCGCCACCTCGCCCCACACGGTGAGCGCACCGGCCAGCATGGCGGCCACGGTGCTGCTGCCCGCGCCGCTGCCGAGCACGCCGCACACGCGGCCGGTGAACTCGGTGCGCGCGTGGTCGCCGAGCTCGAGCACGGCCTGCAGCACGTTGGGTACCTTCAGCACGGGCACACGCTTGTCCAGGTGAGGCTTGGGGTCGGTGCACAGCACGGCCGCGGCCGGCTGCAGCACGCCCTTGAGCGTGACGGCGGCCAGCGGCGTCTTCGAAGGCCGGGCCTGGTGCTCGAACACGACACGGCCCTTGCGCATGAAGGTGCGCTGGGTCACACCGGTGGCGCGCCAACCGTCTTCGGGCTTGACGACCCATTCGCCGCCGGTGACGCGCGCCATCTCGCTGGCGGTCCAGACGGCGCCGTCGTCGCGCACGCCGCCGCCTCCGGGGCCGCCGCCGGGCGGGCTGCGCCGCTCCAGCAGGTAGCGGTGGTAGGCCGCGAAGCCCGTCACGTACTGCTCGACATCGTCGATGCGCACGCGGAACGAGTGGTGCCGCACGAAGAACGCGCCGACGACCGTGGACGGCCGGCGGAAGTACATCGCCATCTCGGGCCAGAAGAAACCGTTGAGCAGGTAGTGCGCGCGGTAGTCGAGCGCGCGGTAGAACTTCTCGGTGTCCAGCTCGTCGAGCAGGTGCCGCATGGCGGGCATGCTTTCGAGCCGCTGCAGCATCTGCTGCGCCGCCAGCATGAGGCTGAGCAGCGTGGGAAAGGTGGTCTTGCGGTCGAGCACGAAGTCCAGGTAGCCGGCCACGTTCTGCAACCCGAAGCGGAAGTAGCGCTCCTGCGGGCTCCACTGCGTGAGCTCGTTCACGCAGCTGCTCAGCCAGTGGTCGTGCGACTGCCAGTGCTGGCTCGCAATGAAGTGGTCGAAGGCTTTCTCGACCGATGCCAGCCAGCGCGGATCGCGCGTGAGGCCGTACAGCCGCATGAGCCCGAAGGCCGCTTCGCCGTCGTAGAAGATGACGCGCGAGGCCTGCTTGAGCGTCAGGTCGGCGGCGTGCACCACGTGGTCGAAGCGCCCGCTGGCGGGGTCTTGCAGCGCCACCATGCCCAGCGCGAGCTTCTCGAGCAGCGGCAGCCAGTGGCGCGTTTCCATCAGTTCGCAGTAGCGCACGAACATGCGCACGCACGCGGCGTTGCCACCCAGGCGGATCTCGCCGCCGGTGTCGACGAGGTATGCCACTTCACGGCCATCGGGCAGCGTGTAGTCGCGGATCAGCGCGTCGGTCAGGTGATCAATGGCGCGGTCGATGGCCGCGCGCAGCGTGTCGTCGCGCGTGAGCTCCCAGGCCTCGAGCATGGCGTGTACGGTGCCCGCATGGCGCATCGCGTCGTAGGTCGGAATGCGGCGATCGAAGCACGGAAAGTAGCCGTACACGAACAGGCCGTCGCTCTGCATCTGGCGCGCCAGGTACGACGAGCCGCTGCGCACCAGCTCGAGCACCGACTGCGGGTTGAGCGCCGGCAGCTGGCGGCGGCCCGCGTCGAGCCCCGTGCCCACGAGCTTGTGCACCACGCCATCGGGCTGGCAAAACACGCCGACCGTGGCCAGCAGGTAGACCGTGCGCTCCGACGATTCTTCCAGCGACAGCGTGCGCTCGAAGCGGGCCTGCGCATAGACGTCGAAGTTGCGCACGTTGACCACCGAGTGCGCGATGGTCGAATCGCCGCACAACATGGCGTTGGCATTGAGTTCCTGCTCGGTGAAGGCAATGCCGAAGTCCTGGCCGAAGGCCAGGCCGAGCCGGAAGTAGTTGCGCTTGACGGCCGTGAGCTGGGTCTTGAATTGCGTCCAGTCCATGGGGCTGGCGCCCTCGACCCAGTCGATGCGCAGCCAGGGCGAGACGATGCCGCGCTCGCGCACCCATCGCTCGACGAGCTCGGCGCCTTCGCGCCAGGCGGTTTCGAAATCGTCGGCCCGCGCATGCACGACGTGTGCACGCTGGGAACCGTCGCTCACCGAGAAGAAGAGCGTGAAGGCCGGGTACGGGGCAGGCAACGCCGCGCACACGGACACCAGGCGCTCGTGGCAGGCGTGGAGCTGGTCTGAGAAGGACATCATTCGGCCCCGGTCGAATGCGGGCGAAGACCGGTCGCGTCCGTCATCGGCTCTCGCCTGGATGACGTGATCGCGGACCGGAAGCCGCCCGTGGAATCACCGCGTGCTCCCGATTCAGCGGTAGCTGAATTCGGCGCGACGATTGAGCTGATGGCCCTCCTCGGTGGTGGCAAGCGATGCGGGCTTTTCAATGCCCCAGCTGATGGCTTCGACGCGTTCGCCCGGCACGCCCATTTGCGTGAGCATGCGTTGCACGGCCTCGGCGCGGCGCTGGCCGAGCGCGAGGTTGTACTCGCGGCCGCCGCGCAGGTCGGTATGGCCTTCGATCACGACCCGGCTCGCCGGCCGGTTGCGCAGGAAGCCCGCGTGCGCTTCCACGATCTTGCGGTCGCCGGGCCTGACGTCGTACCGGTCGAAGTCGAAATAGACGATCTTGGCCACGCCCACCGGCCCGTTGGTCGGCGGTGCGGGCGGCGCCGGTTCCACCTTGGGCACCGCGCGCTGGCTCTTGTTGGAGTAGTAGTAGGTCGCGTCGTCGCGACCGCCTGTGGGAGGCACGCCGCAGGCGACGAGGCTTGCGCTCATCGCCACGAGGGCCAGTATCCGGAAATTCTTGTTCATGACGGTCCTTTCGCGGGACAGGCCGGTGGCGGCCTGTCCCTGTCTGCTTGGTATCGAGGTTCCCCTCCTCCTTCGTGTCCCTGGATCAGCCCAGCAGGCCGTGCAGGATGTTGGTCACAGGAGCCAGGGCACCACCGGCGGGGCTCTGGTCGACCAGGCTGGTGATCGGGGTGAGCACGTTGTCGAGCACCGGGGCCACCGTGTGTTCGACGGTGTCCAGCACACTGGCCACCACGTCGCCGACCGGCGCCGTCACCGGCGTGCCAGCGAGGATGTCGGCCACCGGCTCGACCGCGGTCGTCACCGTTTCGACCACCGTCGAGACCACCGAGCCGGCCGAGCCGTCGAGCAGGCTCGTCACCGGTTCCAGGATGCCGGCGACCGGTTCCGCGCCACCCGTGAGGCCGCCGAGCAGGCCGCCCACGAGACCGTCCGCACCGAGCAGGCTGCCAACCAGGCCGTCGTCACCGAGGACGCCGCCGAGCAAGCCACCTTCGTCGCCGCCGAGGACGCCGCCCAGGAGGCCACCGTCACCACCGAGGACACCACCGAGCAGGCCG
>NZ_LMEV01000016.1:290520-290653 GCF_001426505.1 Variovorax sp. Root473 | reverse complement strand
CAGGCCACCCGCGTCGCCGCCGGTCACGCCGCCGAGGACACCACCGAGCAGGCCGTCGTCGCCGAGGATGCCATCGAGCAGACCGCCCGCGTCGCCGCCGGTCACGCCGCCAAGGACACCACCCAGCAGGCCA
>NZ_LMEV01000016.1:290264-290456 GCF_001426505.1 Variovorax sp. Root473 | reverse complement strand
GCCGGTCACGCCGCCAAGGACACCACCGAGCAAGCCGTCGTCGCCAAGGATGCCGTCGAGCAGACCGCCAGCGTCGCCGCCGGTCACGCCGCCAAGGACACCACCCAGCAGGCCGTCGTCACCCAGCACGCCGCCGAGCAGACCACCTTCGCCGCCGAGGACACCGCCCAGCAGGCCGTCATCACCCAGCAC
>NZ_LMEV01000016.1:290092-290233 GCF_001426505.1 Variovorax sp. Root473 | reverse complement strand
GCCGCCAAGCAGACCGCCTTCGCCGCCGAGGACACCACCCAGCAGGCCGTCGTCACCCAGCACGCCGCCGAGCAGGCCGCCGTCGCCGCCGAGGACACCGCCCAGCAGGCCGTCGTCACCCAGCACGCCGCCAAGCAGACC
>NZ_LMEV01000016.1:289836-289943 GCF_001426505.1 Variovorax sp. Root473 | reverse complement strand
CCTTCGCCGCCGAGGACGCCACCCAGCAGGCCGTCGTCACCCAGCACGCCGCCGAGCAGGCCACCTTCGCCGCCGAGGACGCCACCCAGCAGGCCGTCATCACCCAA
>NZ_LMEV01000016.1:289676-289766 GCF_001426505.1 Variovorax sp. Root473 | reverse complement strand
GCCGCCCAGCAGGCCGTCGTCACCCAGCACACCGCCGAGCAGACCACCTTCGCCGCCGAGCAAGCCGCCCAGCAGGCCGTCGTCACCCAG
>NZ_LMEV01000016.1:287556-289633 GCF_001426505.1 Variovorax sp. Root473 | reverse complement strand
CCGCCCAACAGGCCGTCGTCACCCAGCACGCCGCCCAGCAGGCCATCGCCACCGATGAGGTTGGCCACGCCGTCGGTCACGAAGTCGACTTGCGTGTCCACCGCGGTCAGCAGGCCGCTCGTCGCGCCAGCGCCAAGCAGTTGGTCGACCACCGGGCTGACCAGGTCGGCCACGCCGTCGGTGACGTCGTCGACGAGGCTGTCGGCCGGATCGAGCACGTTCGGGTCGTTCGGCGTGAAGCTGGAGCCGAGCACCGGAGCCAGCAGGCCGTCGACCGTGTCGGTCAGGCTGTCGGTCAGTTGCGAGACCGGGGCCAGCACGTCGCCCAGGCCGAGGTCGCCGAGCACGCCCTCGTTCAGGCCGTCGACCAGACCGGCGACCACGCTGTCAGCCGGATCGAGCAGTGCCGCGCCGGTGCCGGGGGTGCCGCCACCGCCGATGCCGCCGACCACACCACCCAGCAGACCGCCGAGCAGGCCGTCTTCGCCGAGCAGACCGCCCACGGGGCCGTCTTCCCCGAGCAGGCCGCCGACCACGCCGTCCGGTCCGAGCAAGCCGCCGACGCCGTCACCGCCGAGCAGGCCACCCAGCGGGCCGTCTTCACCCAGCAGGCCGCCGAGCAGGCCGTCGTCACCGAGCAGGCCGCCGATGGGACCGGTGCCGCCGAGCAGACCGCCGACCAGGCCGTTGTCGCCGAGCACGCCGCCCAACAGGCCGTCTTCGCCGAGCACACCGCCGATGGGGCCGGCATCGCCGAGCAGACCACCGAGCAGCCCGTCGTCACCCAGCACGCCGCCCAGGAGGCCGTCGCCGCCGAGCACACCGCCCAGCAGGCCGTCGTCGCCCAGCAGGCCGCCGACCAGTCCGTCGTCGCCGAGCAGACCGCCGATGGGGCCGTCTTCACCGATGACCCCGCCGAGCAGGCCGCCCAGCAGACCGTCGTCGCCGCCGAGCAAGCCGCCCAGCGGGCTGTCAGCGAGCAGGCCGGAGATCGCGCCGTCCTGGCCGAGCAGGTTGTCGACGAGGCCGCCCTGGCCGAGCAGTTCGCCGGTCAGGCCGTCGGAGCCCAGCAGGTTGGCCAGTGCACCGTCGCCGCCCAGCAGGCCGCCGACGAGACCGTCGTCACCCAGCAGGTTGCCCAGGGCGCCGTCGTCGCCCAGCAGGCCACCCAGCAGACCGTCCGCGCCGAGCAGGCCGCCGGTCAGGTCGCCGAGGGCGCCGTCACCGAGCAGGCCGCCGACGATGCCGTCGTCGCCGAGCACGGTGTCGAGCAGGCCGCCGACCGCGCTGCCTTCGCCGATGAGGCCGCCGACCACGCCGTCTTCACCCAGCAGGCCGCCAACGAGGCCGTCTTCAGCCACCAGGCCTTGCACGAGACTGCCTTCGCCGAGCACGTTCTCGAGCAGGCCGCCCAGCGCGCCGTCGTCACCCAGCAGTTGGTCGGTCACGCCGCCCAGGCCGAGGGCGTCCGTCAGGCCGCTGATGATGCCGCTGTCGCCCACGAGGTTCTCGAGCCCGTTGTTGAGCGCGTCGGTCACGTAGTCGACCTGGTTGAGCAGGCCACCGGTGATGGCACCGGCTGCACCGGCGCCCAGCAGCGGATCGAGGATCGGGCTCAGCGTGCCGCCCAGCGGGGCGGTGATGCTGCCCACGAGGCCGTCCACCGGGTCGAGCTGGTTCGGGTTGTTGGCCTCGAACTCTTCACCGAGCAGCGGAGCGAGCACGTCGTCGACGACGTCGGTCACGTTGTCCACCACATCGGTCACCGGGGTCAGGGAGCCGCCCAGGTTGAGGGCGTCATCGAGACCGCCGATCACGCCACCCACGATGCCGTCGGTGGGGTCGAGCAAGCCGTCGCCGTCAGCGTCCGCATCGGAGTCCGCATCNGCTGTCCGAGTCCGAATCGCTGTCCGAGTCCGAGTCGCTGTCCGAATCCGAATCGCTGTCCGAATCCGAATCGCTGTCCGAATCCGAGTCGCTGTCCGAGTCCGAATCGCTGTCCGAGTCCGAATCGCTGTCCGAGTCCGAGTCGCTGTCCGAGTCCGAGTCGCTGTCCGAATCCGAGTCGCTGTCCGAG
>NZ_LMEV01000016.1:287402-287487 GCF_001426505.1 Variovorax sp. Root473 | reverse complement strand
ATCGCTGTCCGAATCCGAGTCGCTGTCCGAGTCCGAATCGCTGTCGGAATCCGAATCGCTGTCGGAATCCGAATCGCTGTCCGAG
>NZ_LMEV01000016.1:244618-287371 GCF_001426505.1 Variovorax sp. Root473 | reverse complement strand
ATCGCTGTCCGAGTCCGAGTCGCTGTCGGAATCCGAATCGCTGTCCGAGTCCGAGTCGCTGTCCGAGTCGGCGTCCGCATCGGACTCACCGCCCGGGCCGCCCACGAACAGCGGGAAGCCGGTGGTGCCACCGTCGCTGCCGCCACCGCTGAGTGCGGCACCCAGCGCCGCGGCGCCGAGGGCGCCCAGCGCGAATTCACCGAGGCCGATGCCGCTGCCGGCCGCGGTCTTCTTGGTCACGGCCAGAGCAGCCGCATCGGCGTCGCTGTCCGGCGGGGTCACTTGCAGGTCGCCCGAGGCGACGTCCACATTCACTTGTTCGAGGCCGCCGGGCAGCTTGGTCGAGCCGATGGTGGCATCGGTGCCGCCGGTGAAGACGCCCGACAGGGGCGCCTTGTTGGAAGCCGATCCAGGGAACAGCACGTTGGCCTGGCCGCCGTCCGGCACGATCACGCGATCGCCGGCCATCAGGGTCTGATTGCCGTCCACCGGAATGCGGACACCCTCGCGCATCACTGCAACGCCGGGCGTAGCATTGGACAATGTGCCCACGCTGGAAGACGCCACGGCCGCAGGCGCGGCGGCGGCGCCAGCGCTCATGCCCGGCGCGCCTAGCGGCGTGACGGTGGCTTGGGCAAGAAGCACGGGCGCGGCGCCATTGGCGGAGAACCCTTCGGTCGAAACGGTCGATGCTTGTGGATCGGTCATGGCAGCCTCTGTGACAAAAGATGCATCTACAGGGGCAACTTGCGTGCCGCTTTTCTGCCGCCTTGCCAATGCCGCGCCGCGAACGATTCAAGTGATTGATTTATATGAGAATTTTTCTGAAAACCGCATCCCGTGCCGGCCGCTGAAACCGCTCATCAAGACCTCGTTTTGCGATTCGTTACGTAACGATGTAACGCCTCGTACCCGGAACGCCGGACGTGTCTCTCACGCTTTTCCACAGCCCTGGCGACCGCTGCGCACCACGCACTTTCTCTTTCCTTTCCCCTTCTCTATATGTTCAATCCTTCCCAGGAAGACGTGCGCCGCTTCTTCTGCGACGTGTACGCCAAGCACCGGCAGGGCCTGCCGATGGAGCCGCTGGAGACCATCGCGGCCGGCTGGATCGACGAGCACCCCGAGTACCACGAGGACCTGATCGACGCCGACGCGGCGGTGGCGCGGGTCTATGACGGCTCGAACGGCCGCGAGAACCCGTTCCTGCATCTGTCGATGCACCTGTCGATCAGCGAGCAGTGCTCGATCGACCAGCCGCGCGGCATCCGCCAGGCCGTCGAGTTGCTGGCCGCGCGCCGCGGCTCGCTGCTGCATGCGCACCACGAGGCGATGGATTGCCTGGGTCAGATGATGTGGGAGAGCCAGCGCGCGGGGCGCCCGCCGGATGGCGATGGCTACGTGGCGTGCGTGCAGCGCCGTGCCACTAAATAGGCTCGCCCCCAGTCTTCGCGCACTTCGTGTCGCTTCGCCAACCCCCTGCCGGGGGCAACACCGACGGCCCGGCAAAGCCGGTTCCGTGGTGTTCCGCGAAGAGACCGCGCTACTTCAATCGCCTCGGAGCTATCTGAGGCAAGGCCCCTTGCTGCTTCGCCGCTTCGCGCAGCAGCCCCGCCATCGCGACGCGCGGCGGCGACGGCTCGGCCTCGCTGCGCTGCAGGAGGCCGACGGGCTCCTCGGTGCCGGTGGTATCGATGGGCAGCCGCACCAGGCGGCCGTCGGCCAGTTCGCTGCGCGCGGCGCCCAGCGGCGTGATCCACACCGCGTCCGACACCGCCACGAGCGCGCGCGCCACCGCCACGTCGAGCGTCTGCAAGGCATTGCGCGGCAGCGCCAGGCCACGCGCCGACAGGAAGCTCTCGGTGTTGTGACGCGGGGCCGTGCCTTCACCGTACACGACCAGCGGGTAGTCGAGCACCGCCTGCACCGGCGCCGGCTTGAGCGCCAGCGGGTGGCCGGCGCGCACGGCGAACACCAGCGGCTCGGTGTGCAACAGCTCGAAGCTCAGCCCGCCCATGAGGCGCGGATCGCTCATGCGGCCCACCACCAGGTCGAGTTCGCCGGCCCGCAGCTCGTCGAGCAGCACGGCGTTGGCCGCGCTCTTCACCAGGATCTGCACCGTGGGCCAGCCCTCGCGCAGCCGCGCCAGCGCCACCGGCAGCAGCGCGGGCGCCACGCTGGGCAAGGCGCCGATGCGCAGGCGCTCGGTGCGCCCGCCCGCCGTCGGCGCGACGGCCTGCGCGCTGTCATCGAGCGCTTCGAACACGCGCAGGGCGTGGGCCAGCAGCTGTTCGCCGGCCGGCGTGAGGCCCTGCACGCCGCGGCGGCCGGCCTGGCTGCGCTCCACCAGACGCGTGCCGACGACGGCCTCGAGCTCCGACAGCGTCTTGGACACCGCCGGCTGGCTCAGCGCCAGCCGCTCGGCCGCGCGCGCCAGGTGGCGCTCCTGCGCAACCGCGACAAAAGCGCGCAGGTGCCGCAGCTGCACGTTGCGCACGAAATCCTGGCGAAGCTCGGTGGGAGACTTTTTCAATGCCTTCTGGTTATTGAAACTGGAACAATCTTCAATTTACAGCATTGATCGCGACTTCTACAGTGCGGGCTCCGGATTCGTCCCACGACAGGAGACAACGTACATGTTGACCAAGACCAGCGGCACCCAGCCCACCCTCACCCCGCGCGACTGGGAAGCCCATCCCAGCTACATCTACCCCGGCTACAAGTCGACCGGCAAACGAGGCCCGCAGAAGCCGCTCGTTCCGCTGAAGGCCTCGCTCGGCGAGCTGCAGCAGCCCGTGTACGGCCACGACAGCATCGGCGAGTTCGACCACGACCTCACGCGCAACGCGCGCGTCAACGGCGAGCCGCTGGGCGAACGCATGATCCTCACGGGCCAGGTGCTGGACGAGCGCCGCCGCCCGGTCGCCAACACGCTGGTCGAGCTCTGGCAGGCGAATGCCTCGGGCCGCTACGTGCACAAGGTGGACCAGCACGACGCGCCGCTCGATCCCAACTTCCTGGGCGCGGGCCGCTGCCTGACCGACAGCGAAGGCCGCTACCGCTTCCTGACCATCAAGCCCGGCGCCTATCCCTGGGGCAACCACCCGAACGCCTGGCGCCCGCAGCACATCCACCTGTCGCTGTTCGGCCAGAGCTTCGCCAGCCGCCTTGTGACGCAGATGTACTTCCCCGGCGACCCGCTGCTGCAGTACGACCCGATGGTCACCGGTACGCCCGAGCGCTACCGCAACCGCCTCATTGCCGACTTCAGCCTCGACATCACCGAGGAAGGCTACGCCCTGGGCTACCAGTTCGACATGGTGCTGCGCGGCGCCGATGAAACGCCGTTCGAGAACCGCTGAAAGGATTCCCCATGCCATTGATGACCGCCCAGGAAGCCGATTTCGGCCAGACCCCCTCCCAGACCGTGGGCCCCTACTTTGCGTACGGCCTCACCGCCACGCAGTACGGCTACAACTTCAACCAGCCCTTCGACGCCGTGCTGGCGCTGGACACCGCCAGCGGCCAGCGCATCCGCCTGGAAGGCCGCGTGATCGACGGTGACGGCAACCCGATCAACGACGCGCTGATCGAGATCAGCCAGCCCGATGGCGAAGGCCGCTACCCGCAGACGCCCGACGAGGCGCGCGCCCTGGGCTTTCGCGCCTTCGGTCGCGTCGGCACGGGCACCGACGCGCAGCACCGCTACGTATTCCACACCGTCAAGCCCGGCGCGCAATCGCCCGGCGAAGCACCGCACATCAACGTGATCGTGCTGATGCGCGGCCTGCTGCTGCATGCCTTCACGCGCGTCTACTTCAGCGACGAAGCCGAAGCCAACGCAAAGGACGCGGTGCTGCAGAGCGTGCCAGCCGATCGCCGCCACACGCTGATCGCCGAGCGCGTGGAGCAAGGCGGCGCAGTGACGTACCGCTTCGACATCCGCATGCAGGGCACGCAAGAGACGGTCTTCTTCGACGTCTGACCCCGGGAAAATCCGGACGAAAAAAAGCCCGCATGCGCGGGCTTTTTCTTTGGGGCAGCGGGTCAGTGCCCGTCTGGCTCTCTCTTTTTACTGAGGCGCGTGATGCAGGCGCGACTCGGGCACGATCTTCAGTTCGCCAGGCAGCGAGCTGATGTAGGTGGCCAGGGTCTTCAGTTCGGCGTTGGTGAACTTCTTGGGTTCGACCTGGGCGGCCATCACGGCGTTCGAGCGGCCGAGGTGCGGGTTGTTCTTCACGCGGTACGACTTGAGCGCCACGAACAGGTAGTCGGCGTGCTGGCCGGCCAGCTTGGGCACGGTGCCGTCGTTCGGCGTGTTGAAGTTGGCGCCGTGGCACTTGGTGCAGCTGTTGTCCTTGTCGCGCGCGATGAGCGCCTGGACATTTTCGGACGCGGCCTTGGCCGGTGCGGCCGGCGGCGCATCGCCTTCCTTCACCCCGAGCTGGCTGTAGTAGGCCGCGAGGTCGGCGATGTCCTGTTCGGTGAGGCTGTCGGCGATGGCGCGCATCGTCGGGTGCTTGCGGTCACCGCCCTTGTACGCGGTGAGCGCGGCCGAGATGTAGGTGGCGCTCTGGCCCGCAATCATCGGGACCTTGTGGATCTCGGGAAAGCTCGCCTGGTAGCCAATGATGCCGTGGCAGCCCACACACATCTGGACCTTCTTGGCACCGTCCTGGGCCTTGCCGGTGACTTGCTGGGCTTGTGCCGAGACCGTCACGCAAGCGACAGCAACGGCAAACATCGTGGTCAACAACTTGTTCATTTTGCGCGCACAATCTCGTGGAGATACAGTTTTTCGAATCAACATTCGATTATATGCAAGGGTCCCACGGGAACCTCGCGCGAGCTGCACAAGAGACTGCGCAATGCAGATCGAGTGTGTTCTTTTCTCCACCCTGCCTCCGCTCCACTCATGAAATTCAAGGGCTCAGACAACTACGTCGCCACTCAGGACCTGATGCTGGCGGTCAATGCGGCCATCACACTCCAGCGTCCGCTGCTCGTCAAGGGCGAGCCCGGCACCGGCAAGACCATGCTGGCCGAGGAAGTGGCGCAAGCGCTCGACATGCCGCTGCTGCAGTGGCACATCAAGTCGACCACCAAGGCGCAACAGGGCCTGTATGAATACGACGCCGTGAGCCGCCTGCGCGACTCGCAGCTGGCCGACGTGGACGGCGGCCAGCGCGTGAAGGACATCCAGAACTACATCATCAAGGGCGTGCTCTGGCAGGCCTTCACGGCCGACCAGCCGGTCGCGCTGCTGATCGACGAGATCGACAAGGCCGACATCGAATTCCCGAACGACCTGCTGCGCGAAATCGACCGCATGGAGTTCTACTGCTACGAGACGCGCGAACTCATCCGTGCCAAGCACCGTCCGCTGGTGTTCATCACCTCGAACAACGAGAAGGAACTGCCCGACGCCTTCCTGCGCCGCTGCTTCTTCCACTACATCAAGTTCCCCGATGCCGAGACGATGAAACACATCGTCGCCGTGCACTTCCCGAACCTGAAGCAGGAGCTGCTCACGTCGGCAATGAAGACCTTCTACGACGTGCGCAACCTGCCCGGCCTGAAGAAGAAGCCCTCGACCTCCGAGCTGCTCGACTGGCTCAAGCTGCTCGTGGCCGAAGACATTCCGCTCGAAGCCCTGCAGAGCAAGGACGACAAGGTCGCCGTGCCGCCGCTGGTGGGCGCGCTGCTCAAGAACGAGCAGGACGTGACCTTGTTCGAGAAGCTCGTCTTCATGCAACGCAACAACCGCTGAGCCCATGAGCCAGCAACAGCCACCGCCGCATTCCACCGGCCAGCTGATGAAGCTGGGCATTGCCCAGGCGGTGCTGTTCGTGGCGGGCGCCCTGCTCGGCCGCGGCATCGGCCTGCTGCTGGGCCTGGACGCCTTCGGCGCCGGCGGCTACGGCAACAAGGAAATCTTCGGCATCCTGCTGATCGGCCTGGGCGGCGGCGCCGGCGTGCAACTGGCGCGGGCCTGGTACACGCGCAAGTACGGCAACCCGCGCGGCTGAGAAGCCGCAACAACAAGCCGAGCCCCTTGCCCCACTGCTCACGAGAGAGTCTTTGATATGGCGTTCGTCGAACCTGTCAGCCTGAAGGCCCGCGGCATCGCGCTGGTGCCGCTCGCACTCACCCACGAAGACGGCCTGCGCGCCGCGGCCGCTGATGGCGAGCTGTGGAAACTGCGCGTCACCTCCGTGCCCGAGCCGCAGGACACGCGCGCCTACATCGAGACCGCGCTGAAAACGGCCGACCGCTTCGCCTTCGCCGTGACCGACGAGGCCACCGGCACGGTGCTGGGCAGCACGAGCTTTCACGACATCCTGCCGGGCGTGAAGCGCGTCGAAATTGGCTACACCTGGTACGCCTCGCGTTGCCATCGCACCCACGTCAACACCACCTGCAAGCTCCTGATGCTCACGCATGCGTTCGACACGCTGGGCTGCAATGTGGTGGGCTGGCGCACCGACAACTTCAACTTCGCCTCGCAGCGCGCCATCGAGCGCCTGGGCGCGAAGAAAGACGGCGTGATCCGCGGCCACGTGATGCGCCGCGACGGCACCATCCGCGACACCGTCATGTACAGCCTGCGCGCGGGCGAATGGCCCGAGGTGAAGGCCCAGCTGCAGTACCTGCTCGACCGCCCGCGCGACTGACGGCGGCGACGACACACAAGGAGCGCACCCCATGCTCATCGACTTCTTCTACACCCTGCGTTCGGCCAAGCTGCCGGTGTCGGTCAAGGAATACCTCACGCTGCTCGAGGCGCTCAAGTCCGACGTGGTGGGCCCGAACTCCGACGGCGCCTACGGCATCGACGACTTCTACTACCTCTCGCGCACCGCGCTCGTGAAGGACGAGAAGCACTACGACAAGTTCGACCGCGCCTTCGCCGCCTACTTCAAGGGCGTGGAGATGCTCACCGACTTCACCAAGGAAGTGCCGCTCGACTGGCTCAAGAAGACGCTGGAGCGCGAGTTCACCGCCGAAGAAAAAGCCAAGATCGAGAAGATGGGCTGGGACGAGCTCATGGAAACGCTCAAGAAGCGTTTCGAAGAACAGAAAGAGCGCCACGAAGGCGGCAGCAAGTGGATCGGCACGGGCGGCACCTCGCCCTTCGGCAACGGCGGCTACAACCCGCAGGGCATCCGCATCGGCGGCGCCGGCAAGAACCGCAGTGCCGTGAAAGTGTGGGACCAGCGCGCCTACAAGGACTACGACGACACGCAGGAACTGGGCACGCGCAACATCAAGGTCGCGCTGCGCCGCTTGCGCAAGTTCGCGCGCGAAGGCAACGTGGAAGAGCTGGACCTGGACAACACCATCCACTCGACCGCGGCCAACGCCGGCTACCTCGACATCAAGATGCGGCCCGAGCGCCACAACAACGTCAAGGTGCTGCTGCTGATGGACGTGGGCGGCACGATGGACGAGCACATCCAGCGCGTCGAGGAGCTGTTCTCGGCCGTGAAGACCGAGTTCAAGCACCTGGAGTTCTATTACTTCCACAACTGCGTCTACGACTTCATGTGGAAGAACAACAAGCGCCGCTTCTCCGAGAAGTTCGCGACCTGGGACATCCTGCGCAAGTACAACAAAGACTACAAACTGATCTTCGTGGGCGACGCCACGATGAGTCCTTACGAAATTTTGCAACCTGGCGGCAGCGTGGAATACAACAACGAAGAGGCCGGCGCCGAATGGATCCAGCGCCTCACGCACACCTTCCCCAAGTTCGCCTGGATCAACCCCGAGCCCCAGGGCGTGTGGCAGTACCGCCAGAGCATCGCGGTGATGCAGCAACTCATGTCCAACCGCATGTATCCGCTCACGCTGCGCGGCCTCGAAGAGGCGATGCGCATGCTGTCCAAATAACCTGGGCCGCGCACGCGGGTGCCGGGGAGCCGGTCCCACGTGTGCTGTCAGAATGCCCTCATGGTCAGGGTGGCATCCGTTCTTTCGCCGGCGTTGTGGCCGGCTTTGCTTTTTTCAGGCGTCCTGCTTTTGCAAGGCTGCAGCCTGCTGCCCAGGAAAGAGGCTGCACAGCCCGGTGCGTCCACGGCCGGCGTGGTGCGCAGTGCCGACGCCGACAGCCACAAGGACGACGACAAGGCCAAGGCCGACGGCCGGCGCCGCGCCTTCACCGTCGATGTGCGCGGCCCCGAGACCGAGCGCGACTACCTCACGCGCCACCTCGAAATCCAGCGTTATCGCGAGCTCGATGACCTGGGCGTGACCGAGGTCTCGCGCCTCATGGTCGCGGCCGAGGCCAATGCGCGCGAACTGCTGGGCACGCTGGGCTACTTCACGCCCACGCTGACGCTCGAACTCAAGGAAACACCCGACAGCACCGAGGCCCCGCGCGAGGTCGTCATCACCGTGGCGCCCGGCGAGCGCACGAAAGTGTCGACGGTGCAGATCCGCTACGCCGGCCAGATCGCCAACGACCCCACCGCCGAAGCGCAGCGCGACGCCATCCGCACCGGCTGGGCGCTGCGCGCCGGCGAGCCTTTCACGCAGCAGGCCTGGGACGACGCCAAGACCACCGCGCTGCGAAGCCTCACTGCCAAACGCTTTCCCACGGGCAGCGTGGAAATCAGCCGCGCCGAGATCGACGCCGACCGCCATGAGGCCCGGCTCGGCGTGACCTACCAGTCGGGCCCGGCCTACAAGTTCGGCCCGCTCGTGCTGCGCGGCGTGGAGCGCTACGACGCGGACGCCGCGCGCCGCATCGCGCGCCTGCCCACCGGCACCGACTACGACCAGCAGAAGCTGCTCGACGCGCAACAGCGCCTGGCCAGCAGCGGCTACTACGACTCGGTTTTCCTCACGCTCGACACCGACCACAACACGCCGCTGGCCGCGCCCGTGATCGCCCAGCTGCGGGAAGCGCCGCTGCAGAAGGTCGTGATGGGCGTGGGCTTCACCACTGACAACGGCCCGCGCCTGTCGATTGACCACACCCACAACCGCATGCCGCTGCTCGGGTGGCGCGCGGTATCGCGGCTCTCGCTGGACAACGACATCCAATCGCTTGGCACCGAGTGGAACGCCATCCCCAACGACCGCGGCTGGCGCTGGTTTGCCGGCGGCGAACTCAAGAGCGAGCAGTCGGGCAGCTACGTGGTCGACAGCGGCCGGCTGCGCGGCGGGCAAAGCAAGTCGAGCGACCACATCGACCGCAGCCTGTTCCTGCAGTACGACTACGCCCACAACCGCGGCATCGACGCGCCGCCCTCGGCCTCGGCCGTCACCGCCAACTGGGGCTGGACGGGGCGCTACTTCGACGACAACGCCGCGCCCTCGCGCGGCTACGGCCTGGCGCTCGAAGTGGCGGCGGGCTACACGCTCACCGGCCGGCAACTGCCCTTCACCCGCACCTACGCGCGCTTTCTCGGCGTGCTGCCGCTGGGCGCGGCCGACGACAGGAACGCCCGCGCGCGCCGCAGCCGGCTGCAGATGCGGCTGGAGGCCGGTGCCGTCTCCGCCAAGGACATCGCTCAGATCCCGTCCACGCTGATGTTCCTGACCGGCGGCGACACCACCGTGCGCGGTTACAGCTACAAGCAGATCGGCACCGTGCGCGCCGACGGCCAGACCGTGGCGGGCCGCTACCTCGGCGTAGCCAGCCTCGAATGGCAGCGCCCCTTCGTCTACAAGGACAAGCTCACCGAATGGGAAAGCGTGGTGTTCGTGGATGCCGGCGCGGTGGCCGACAAGCCCGGCGAGCTCAAGCCCAAGGTCGGCGTGGGCGTCGGCGCGCGCTGGCGCAGCCCGGTCGGCCCGGTGCAGGCCGACCTGGCCTACGGCGTCGACTCGAAAAAATTCCGCCTGCACTTCCGTCTCGGCTTCACCTTCTGACCCGCTTCATGCCGACCACGCCCGCCGCAGCCTCGCCCCCGCCCAGCCCCCGCCGCCGCTCGCGCACCCGCCGCCGCTCGCGCACCCGCCGCGTGCTGCGCGCGCTGGGCTGGACGCTGGCGGGCCTGTTGCTGGTCGTGCTGCTGCTCGCCGCCGGCACCTGGTGGTGGCTCGGCTCGAACACATCGCTGGCCTTCGCGCTCGCCCAGGCCGCGCAGCGCCTGCCCGCAGGCCAGACGCTCGAGAGCCGCGACGTCACCGGCTCGCTGCGCACCGGCGGGCGCATCGGCTGGCTCAAGTGGCAAAGCGAGAGCCTCGCAGTCGAGGTGAACGACGCCACGCTCGGCTGGCAGCTCGCCCCGCTGTTCCAGCGCAAGGTGCAGCTCGGCGACATCCACGCCGTGCGCCTGACCATCGAACGCCGCGGCCCGCCCAGCGACACGCCGACCGAGCCGCTTGCGCAGGTCGCGCTGCCCGTCGAGGTGGCCGAGGTTCCCTTCCGCATCGACGAGCTGCGCTGGGCCGGCCCGCCTGCGCTGCAGGCCACCGGCCTGGCCGGCCGCTACAGCTACCTCGGCGCGCAGCACGCGCTGGACATCGAGGGCGTCGACGTCGCCGACGGCCACTACAGCGCGCGCGTGCGCCTGCAGGGCCCCGCGCCGATGGCGCTCGACGCCACGCTCGACGGCCGCGTGAAAGCCCCGCTCGCCGAAGACCGCCACATCGAAGTGCAGGCCAAGGCCTCGGTGAAAGGCACGCTGGCCGGCCCCGAGGCGCGCCTGCAGGTCGCCGCCGACCTGCACCCCACCGAGCCCAATGCCGAAGCGCCCATGGAAGCCAAGTTGCGCGCGCAGATCGCGCCCTGGCTGCCGCAGCCCGTGGTCGATGCCAAGGCCGACCTGCGCAACGTCGACGCCGCCAGCCTCTGGCCCGGCGCGCCGCAGACCCGGCTCACCGGCACCGTCGAACTCGCGCCCGACGCCGCCACCGGCCCTGCCGCGTGGAAGGCCTCGGCCGACATCCGCAACGCCGTCGCCGGCCCGTGGGACGCGCAGAAGCTGCCGGTCGAGCAGGTCCAGGCGCAGGTCGGCTTCGACGGCACGACCTGGACCGTGCCCGAAGCCATCGTGCGCGCCGGCGGCGGCCGCATCGACGCCGAAGGCAGTTGGAGCCCCGCGCCCTCGCCCTGGCAGGTGCGCGCCACCGTGCGCGGCGTGCGGCCGGGGGCGCTGTACAGCGAGCTGTCGGGTGCGCCCGTCGGCGGGACGATCAGCGCGCGGCAGGCCGAAGACTCCGACACCCTCGCCTTCGACGTGGCACTCCGCGCCGAAGGCAACGGCGGCGCCGGCAGCAAGGCCCTGCCCGGCTTCGGGCTGGATCGCGCGCTGGCGCAGGGCCAGTGGAAAGACCAGGTGCTCGATCTGCGCACCCTGCGCGTCGAAGCCATGCGCGCCAGCCTCGACGGCAAGCTGCAGGTGCGCGTGGCCGACCAGGCCGCCAGCGGCAAGCTCGACCTTTCACTGCCGGGCGGCAGCGCGCAGCTCGATGGCCGCATCGCGCCCGCCACCGGCGGCGGCGACCTGAAGGCGCGCATCGACGACGCCGAAGCGATGCAGCGCTGGGTGCAAGGCCTGCCGGGCCTGTCGGGCGTGTTCGCGAACGCCAGCGCCAAGGGCAGCGCCCGCCTCGACGCCAGCTGGCAAGGCGGATGGCAGACCATCCAGCGCCGCATCGAGAACCCCGGCGCCCCGGCTGCTCGCGGCAACGCCGAGCCCAGCCTCAAGGCCGCGCTCGCCGTACCGCGCCTCGACCTGAACCTGCCGTCCCCCCAGCCCGGTGGCACGACCACGTCGGTGCAGTTGCGCGAACTTCAGGCCGACCTCGCCGGCAGCATCGCCCAGGCCACGCTGACGCTCAAGGGCGAAGCCACCACCGGCACGCAGAAGCTGGCGCTCGACACCCGCGCCAGCGGCGGCCTCGCCAGCGCCAACCAGTGGCGCGCCACCCTCGCCAGCCTGCGCCTGCAGGCCCAGGACACCGTCACCGCGCGCCCCGGCCAGGGCCCCTGGGTGCTGGAGCTGGGCCGCGAAGTCACGGCCACCGTGCGCGCCGCCGACAACCGCCTCGACGTCGAAGCCTCCGCCGCCGACGCCACCCTGCGCGGCCCGCTGCCCGGCACCGTGTGCATCGACTGGCAGCCGCTGCGCTTCAACCAGAGCGGCGCCGCGCCCCACCGCGTGTTCCGCCTGCAGTCCAAGGGCCAGATACAGGGCCTGCCGATGGCCTGGGCCGGCGCATTCGGTGCCAACGCCACGCTGAGCGAGCTGGGCATCAGCGGCGACCTGCTCTTCAACGGCGACTGGGACATCGACGCCGGCGACACCCTGCGCGCCAAGGCCCGCCTTGCACGCCAGAGCGGCGACATCCGCGTGCAGGCCGGCGAGGCCGCGCTCGTCACCCGCATCACCAGCACCGGGACCGGCACCGCGAGCGAACGCACCATGAGCTCGGCCAGCGGCAAGCACGAGGTCAACGGCGTCGACGTCACCGCCACCCCGGCCGGCCTGCGCCGCGCCGAACTGCAGCTCGACGCGCAAGGCGACGCCGTGCGCGCCACCCTGGCATGGGACAGCGAACGCGCCGGCCGCCTCGACGCCGACCTCGGCACCCGCATGCAGCAGCGCAGCGGCGGCTGGCAGTGGGCGCCCGACGCGCCGCTCAACGGCACGCTGCGCGCCGCACTGCCCAACCTGGGCGTGTGGTCGATGCTCGCGCCGCCCGGCTGGCGCATCGCCGGCACGCTCGACGCCAATGCCACGCTGTCGGGCAACCGCACCGCGCCGCGCTGGAACGGCACGCTCGGCGCCGACCAGCTCGCGCTGCGCGCCCCGGTCGAAGGCCTCGACCTGCGCGACGGCCGCCTGCGCGCCTCGCTCACCGGCGACCGCCTCGAAATTGCCGAGTTCACGCTCAAGGGCGGCGCGGGCAGCAGCGCCCGCATCGGCGGCCAGAGCGGTAACCGCAGCACCGCCGCCAGCGAAGCGCGCACCGACGGCGGCTCGCTCACCGCGCGCGGCGACCTCAGTTGGGGCAGCAACAACAGCGCGACCAGCACCGGCATCCGCATGGCCCTGCAGGCCGAGCTGCGCGCCCTGCGCGTGCTGGTGCGCACCGACCGCCAGGTGTCGCTGTCGGGCAATCTGCAGGCGCGGCTGGACAACGGGCAGTTCAACGTGCGCGGCAAGCTCAAGACCGACCGCGCCGTCATCATCCTGCCCGACGAAACCGCGCCCAGCCTGGGCAGTGACGTCGTCGTGCGCTCGGCCGCCAAGGACAAGGCCGCCGCCGAGGCCGCGCAGCGCGAAGCCGCCAAGGCCGACGCCCAGGCAGCCAAGGCCGCCAAGCCCCAGACCGCCAAGCCGCCCGACATCGTCGTCACCTTCGACCTCGGCGACGACTTCGCCGTGCAGGGGCGCGGCATCACCACGCGGCTCGAGGGCGAACTCGAAATCCGCAGCACCCGGCTGGACGCCCCGCCGCGCATCACCGGCGAAGTGAAGACCGTCAAGGGCCAGTACCGCGCCTACGGCCAGCAGCTCGATGTCGAAACCGGCATCGCGCGCTTCAACGGCCCCTTCGACAACCCCGCGCTCGACATCCTGGCGATCCGCCCGAACATCTCGCAGCGCGCCGGCGTGCAGATCACCGGCTCCGCGCAGTCGCCCCGCGTGAAGCTCTATGCGGAGCCCGCGCTGTCCGACGCCGAAACGCTGTCATGGGTCATTCTGGGCCGCGCCTCGGCCACCAGCGGCGGCGAATCGGCCCTCTTGCAGCAGGCCGCCCTGTCGCTGCTCGGCAAGATCGGCGGCACCACCACCGGCGGCAGCCTGGCCAGCCGCTTCGGCCTGGACGAACTCGGCTTCAAGGGCCCCGGCAACGGCGGCGACCTGCGCGAGTCCGCCGTGACGCTCGGCAAGCGGCTGTCCAAGGACTTCTACATCACCTACGAACGCAGCCTGGGCGGCACCTTCGGCACCCTCTTCATCTTCTACGACCTGACCAAGCGCCTCACGCTGCGAGGCCAGGCGGGACAGACGAGCGGGGTCGACCTGATCTATACGGTGAAGTACGACTGAGGGTGAGGACACCCCAAGCTGGTAAAGTGCGGGCCGCGCAGCCGCAGCAGCTGCGCGCACCGTCTTCGTAGTTCAATGGATAGAACGGGGTCCTCCTAAGACTCAGATACAGGTTCGATTCCTGTCGAGGGCACCAATAACCTGTTGGTGTTAGACCCCGTCGATCTCTGACCCCCAACACGGTCCGCAGATCAATGCCTTTCTCCCCATTCCGTAACGCCTTTGTTGGGAGGATGGGGGCGAGTTTCAACAAAAATAGTACTTTTGCCTAAAGGCAAATTTTTACCCCGTTCCTAATTTTGTTGTGAGTCAGTTGCTGGTCAGCTATCTTCGAGGAACTGTTACCAAAGAAGAAGAGAGCGGACCGGATGAAACATGTCGACACTTCTGTCGCTTCAGGTGCATCCTTACCAGCGACTGCAAGGACAACGCCGGTTCCGGTGGAAGCGCTGCTGGAACACGTCAGGCCCGCACTGGAGAAGCTCTGGAGCGAGTGCGGAAAAAGTCGCAAGACGCATAAGGACGCATCGGCCTGCGTCCTCTTCTTCTCGATCACCAACGGACCCCAGCGCGCGCATGTGGTCACCGTCGAAGGAGAGGAACTCCAGGAAGCCTGGCTCGCGGGGGTCAAGCGGATCAAGGCTTGGGCCGCGAAACAGACGGAAGCCCCGATCTGGCTACGGGTGGACTTGGTGAACGAAGTTCAGGCCGTCACTTGGAACGACCTGAAGTCTTTACTCTCCACGGTCAAGCGCAACTATTTCCGTTCCGGAATTGCCTTTCAGGCGGATCTCTCCATCGCGATCCTCGAGCAGGAACTCAGTGCCAATGCGCTGCTGTATGACAACGCCTTCGAAGAAGCCGTTCCCAACGCCACCAACCTCAAGGCCTACGGCAAACGCCGCTTCGATCATGAGATGAAATGGCCGTCGGATCCAGCGCAACCCATGTGGCTCTTCGATACGCGCGCCGTGTTCAGTGACGGCGAGAGCGTGCACTTCATCGAACACCAGGGCCGGCAAAGCGGCTACCGCATGGTGCCGCGGTGGGACGGCGGCACGGTGCGCGAGGTGATCGACCGCAGCACCGACTATCTGGCACGACAGGTCAAAGCGAGCGGCGAATACCACTACGGCTGGTTCCCCTGTTTCGACCGTCCGATCCCAACTTACAACACGCTGCGCCACGCCAGCTCGACCTATGCGCTGCTGGAAGGATGGGAACTGACGCGACGTCCCCAGGATCGCGAGGCGATCGACCGGGCGTTGGCCTACCTGATCGACACGGCCATTCGAAACGTCACCTTGCCGGACGGCGATGCGGCCGCCTTCCTCATCGATACGGGCAACGAGATCAAGCTCGGCGGCAACGCGGTGTGCCTGCTGGCTTTCGTGAAGTACACGGAACTCACAGGCGACACCAGGCACCTGTCGCTGCTGCGACGATTGGCCCGCGGCATTCGCCACATGCAGGATGGCGCCACCGGCCGGTTCGTCCATGTGCTGGAGTATCCGAGCCTGCGGGTGACGCAGGAGAATCGGATCATCTACTACGAAGGGGAAGCGGCCTTTGGCCTGATGCGGCTGTATGGACTGACGAAGGATCCCCGCTATCTGCAAGCGGTGGAGAAGGCGTTCGACCACTTCATCGCAGCCAAGCACTGGCAGGCGCACGACCACTGGTTGAGCTACTGCGTCAACGAACTCACACTGTACAAGCCTGACGAACGCTATTTCCGATTCGGCCTGGACAACGTGCGCGATCATCTGAATTTCGTGCTCGAGCGCATCACCACCTTCCCCACGCTGCTGGAACTGATGATGGCGGCGCACAAGATGATCGTGCGATTGCAGGCGGATCCGGCCAACGCTCACCTGTTGAAGGACTTCAATCTCGACAAGTTCTACCGCGCGCTGGAGTACCGGGCCCGCTATCTGCTGGCGGGACATTTCTGGCCCGAACTCGCGATGTTCTTCGAGAACCCGTCGCGCATCGTGGGCAGCTTCTTCATCCGGCACCACAGCTATCGCGTTCGCATCGACGACGTCGAGCACTATCTTTCCGGCTACATCGCGTATCTGAAGTACCTCCAAGGCGCCCCTGCGCTTGAGCGCAAAGGGCCAGTCGTCCTCTGGGGCGGTGATGTCAACCTCGGGCGTCGCCAGCACTACATGGCCGCGCAGCTGGGCATGCACCGCGTGCTTGCGCCCGTACGCGCTATTGCGCGGGCCGATCTGAGCATCGTCAATCTCGAATGCGTGGTGGCCACCGGCGGACGCCGTGGCGTACCAAAGGGCGAAGGCGGGCCTTACTACCTACGTGCACGACCCGAGATGCTCGAAGTGCTGACGGCCGCGGGAGTCGACCTGGTCACCACAGCCAACAATCACGCCGGCGACTACGGCCCCGAAGCGCTGCGGGAGCATCTGCAATGGCTTGACCGTGTGGGGCTGGCGCAAACGGGCAGCGGCATCGACCTGGAAGCCGCGCTGGCGCCGGCCATCCTGCCTGCGGGCTCTTACAACGTCGCTGTCTTCTCCATCGACGCGACGCAGCCGCGCTTCGCCGCGCGCGCGGACGCGGCCGGCAGCGCGCATCTTTCGCTCGACGACACCGCGCCATGGATGGACTGCCTCGCGCCCCGAATTGCGAAAGCCCGCGAACAGGCCCATGTGGTGTTTGTCGCCGTGCATTGGGGCGTGAACCATTCGACACAACCGAGCGCGAACCAATCAGCCGTAGGCCGCGCGATCATCGATGCCGGCGCAGACGCTGTGCTCGGCGCGTCCGCGCACGTGCTGAATGGCATTGAACTCCACAATGGCCGCCCCATCATTCACGACGCTGGGGACCTGCTGTTCGACGCACGACGCAAGGACGGTGGTGATGGCGGTGTGTTCGAACTTGAGATCGGCGCGAACGGCGTCGAGCGCGTGGTGTTTGTCCCGGTCGCGGTGGGTTTCGGCCAGAGTATCCAGCGGCACGGTCCGTCCGCGAAGGCGGCCGCCGAGCGCTATATCGCACGCTGCGCAGCGCTCGGCGCGCATCTGCAGTGCCGCGCCGACGGCAGCGCGTCCATCGATTTGGCCCCGGCGGCGCGCAAAACCGCGGAACGTGCCCTCGCGTCGCCGGTGCGCTACGACCTGCGCGCCTTGCACATGCTGCGCCCTGTACCACCCGATGCGGTGTGCAGTGCAGTGCCGCAAGCCGCACTTTTGTCGACGCCGCTGCGCCTCGGCCCCCTGACCTTGCTTGGCGTGCAGGCCCAGCCGCAGGACCCCATCACTCGTCGTCGCAGCATTTGGGTAGAGACCTTCTGGACATGCGAACAGTCGGTTCCGCGCGATCACCGCATCGACGTACGCGCAATCCCCATCGGCGCCTCGGCCATGCCGGCCTGGGGACTGGGCATGGACCATGATCCCTGCGACTGGCAAGTGCCCACGTCGAACTGGCAGCCAGGCGTGATCTACCGCGACTACTGTCCTCTGCGACCACCCGAACTGAAGGATCTCGTCAACGGCAGGATGCAGCTCGAGGTCGCTCTGGTTCTGCAGCGCCAACGTAAGAATGTGCAGCCGCTCGATATCTTCTTCGACCTGGCCATTCCTGGCAGAGACGCGCCGCCGGAGATCGAGGCATCGACGGCCCCAGATGCACCGCCGGAATACCGCACCGAGTTCGATGCCGCACTGCTGGCCTACGCCGACGGGCAAACCTGGAACGCCGCGCAGCTCGCGGGAATCACCGGCGGAACATGGATCGTGGAACCATCGCCGCAGTGGTCGGTTCGCTCCGTAGTCTCGGGCGCCAAGCACATTGCGATGCGCGCATCGCCCGCGCTCTATGTTGCGCACGACACCCTGGACAGAACCCGCCACGAGCAAAGCAGTGCGAAGGAGCAGACCAACGTCGACCGCCACCGGCAATTGCCCAAGTTGGTATCAAGCCTCGCCGGCGCCATCGTGAGCAAACCTGTCAAGGACGTCCCGACGGGCTTTCCGATGCTGCAGGTGAAGGATCCGATCCGGGCGATCATGGAGATTGGGCTGGCCGCCCGCGCGCGCTACACCGGCGATGTCATTGCCATTACCGGCACGGTGGGCAAGTCGAGCACGCTCGGGCTGCTGACGCAGGCGCTCGGCGGCCCGGAACGCGTGCTCAGCAGCGTGGACAACTACAACTCGCGGGTCGGTGCGCCCTCGACGCTGGCAAGCCTGTCTCCGGCACACGAGGCCGCCGTGGTCGAGGTGGCGCAAAGCGCCCTGTGGATGAAACGTGGCCCCATCACCCGGCTCCTGAAGCCCACCATCGCACTGGTCACCGCCATCGGCTTCTCGCAGACCAACTCCATGGTCAAGTCCATTCAGGACGTGGTGCGCTGGAAGTCACGCGTGTTCGACGGGTTGACAGGCCAGGCCACGGCGGTGGTCGGCGAACACCTGCCGCATTTCGAGCAGGTGCTGCAGGAGGCACGCAAGCACGCCAAGCGTTGCATTGTCTTTGGACGCAGCACGTCCGCCGATATCCGTCTGCGCAGCATGCGCGGCAACGCGCATGGCTCATGGGTCGAGATCGACACGCCGGACGACACCGTCGGTTTCTACGTGCCGCTGCCTGGCGATGGCATGGTGAACAACGCGCTGTCCGTGGCCGCGGTGCTGCATGCCATGGGCCGAGATCTTGAGTCGGGCATGGCCCGCATTGCGAGCTTCGAGTCGGAGGAAGGTCGTCTGCAATGGCACACGCTGACCTGGGATGGAATCCGCACCGAGGTGCTCGATGACAGTTGGAACGCGGAGGTCGAATCGATGCGCAACGCGTTCTCGGTGCTCGCACTGGACCGGCGCAAGCGCAACGGCCGCAAGGTGGCTGTGCTGGGACGCATCGTGCATCTCGGCGACATGGCTCGCCCATTGCACGAAAGCCTCGCCGATCCGTTGGTCGCATCCGGCGCGGAGTTGGTTCTGACGCACGGCGAGGAAATGCAGTACCTGCGCGCGGTCATGCCCTCTGCGTTGCTGGGGCCGCACTTCGCATCGGCCGACGACCTTGCCTCCTATCTGCGGCGAGAATTGCGAGACGGCGACACCGTGCTGCTTAAGGGGTCGCGCAGAAACTCCGATTTCGGCGAGACCTTTTCCAAATTGCGCGCTTTGTCCAGCACTCCTTCCGCATGGACCCAATAGGGCCTGGCGCGGTGCGGTTGCTTCGGCGCTGGCTCGGCGCCGGTGCGCTGTGTATCGCGGCTTCGGCTGCCCATGGCTTTCTGGCGATGGATGCGCCTCTGCCCTGGGGACAGCCTGCCGACCGACAGACATGCCCCGATGAAGACAGCTACCTTTGGCTGCCATTGGCGTCCGGCGCTGCTTGCCTGCGGTACTTCGGCGCGACCGATCTGCGCAGCGCGCCGACGCTGATCGTCTACATGAGGGGTGACCGCGATCAATCGCTGACCGTCCCATGGGCGAAGATCGAGAACAACACGCGGCAGGCTCAGGACGCGCGGGCCGCGCTGCTGTCGCGCCGTGCCGGCGTGCCAGTCGTGATACTGGCGCGACCCGGCACATATGGTTCATCAGGCGACCATCGGCAACGGCGCCGCATGGCCGAGGAATTCGCGCCGATCGACGCCGGGCTCGATGTCCTCAAGCGGCGGTATGGCGTCAAGCATTTCGTGCTCTGGGGCCACAGCGGCGGCGCGACGGCGGCCGCGGCGATGCTGACGCTCGGCCGCACGGACATTCGTTGTGCGGTCATGACGTCGTCGACATTCGCCTATCTCGAACGCTGGCGGATGCGACGCGGCGAAGACCGCGAGGGGCCATCGACGCCGAAGGAAATTCGATTGGCCGCCGCCATGTACGACCCGCTGACACACGTTAAAGACATCGTGCCGGACAGCAAGCGCACGGTCTACTTGCTCGGCGACCCACGCGACACCGTGACACCTTTCGAGTTTCAGGCGCGATTCGCCGATGCCCTGCAGCGCGCCGGGCACAACGTTGTGCTCCGTGAAGAAAGCGGCATTCCACCCGGTTTTCACGATCTGCGCGGCGATGTGGGATTGTTACAGGCCAGCAAATGCGCCGATCAGCGATCGGAAACGCGAACGAACTGAATGTTGAGGAAGTTCCACCCAGCTCTAGCGATCACAAGATCGCGGGATCTGCAGTGCCGCACCAGATATCAAAGCCCCTCGCGTGCCAGCATGGTGGCCGGCTACCGAGCAAAGCACAGTTTTCCGTGGCTGACTAACCGGTTGGGGTATCGGGAACGACCTGTCACTGGAAACAGCGCAAGGCTGATCGCCAGCCCGATTGTGGGTCTGCTGCACACTAAAGATAGTCGCCTCTCAGGGCCCGCGCGGCGAGACGGCGCTCATGGGAGCACCTTGAGCTTCTGCAGTCTCTCAACCTTTCGGCGGCGTTGGGTGTATAGGCCAGAAAAGCATCCCTGATCTGCTGGTCCTCCTGAAAGTCATCCAACGCGTGATTCGCCGCACCGGTGTGAGCGATCCGGAACTCGACGCCTTTCTCGCGATTCCGTTGCGCCTTCCTGCTTTTATCGGCAAGCGGTAGAACTTATTTGTAGCTCAGGGCGGGCAAAGCAGCTACGGCCAGGTGGCGTCTTCCTCCAGGGAGGCGTACGCCCCCGCCTCGCGCGGTGACACGCCTTCCCGCGACGGCCCGACGGCGCGGCGGACTACTTTCGGCTGCACCACGTCACGGCATGCTGCCCCTCACAGCAAGACACAGACAGCAGGGGGAAAGCGATGAACAAGACCCAGGCCCTGGCGGCCATGGTGGAAGTGGCTCGGATCGGGCGCGGCATGACGCCGGCCGATGCACTCACGCACTTGGGCGAGTTGATCGCGCAAGAGTCACCGGACGATCCGGCGCATGACGCGAAGGTCGAACAGCTGCTGCGCCTCGGCGCCTGCATCTGGTCATTGCGGCGTGGGCTGTTCCTGCCCGAGCCGTCCGGGCGCAGCAACGCGTCGGACGCGCTGCCGCTGCACTACCGGCCGGGGGCCGTGCTCACACCACCCGAAACTCCTCCACCACAAAGGCCGTGATCTCGGCCAGGAAGGTCCTGGCGTGCGCCATCGTGCGCTGGCCTTCGGGTGAAGCAAACGCGGCGTTCAGCGTGTCGGTGTTCTCGAACCACAGCTCCACGATGCCGTCGATCGGCAACTCGGCGTAGCCGCAGGGCGTGCCCTTTTCGAATTCGCGCGCGACCACGACGTTCTGGCGGTAGCCGGCCACGCCGGGCATGCGGCGCACATGGTCGGCGTGCACCTTCCATTCGCGCCGGAAGTCTTCTGCCGACTGCGCGGCCGGGCGGCGCAGGGTCGAGATGCGCTTGAGCATCACCGGCCCCGCAGACGATGCAGGCGATGGCGGCGCGACAACCTCAGTCTGTTCGACCGTCACGATGTGCAGCCCACCCAGAAAGTGCTGCTCGTCGGCACGAATCTCTGCAGCCAGTTCGCCGATGTTGAAAGCCGCATCGGCCTGCGCCGCGGCGTCGAACTGCAGCTGCGAGAAACCATCGAAATCCCACGGTCCGCGCGCGAAGTCGATGCCGCGCTGCAGGCGATCGGTCACGCGGTTCTGTCGGTAGGCGCGCAGCGTGGGCAGGCGTGCAACGAGCGGGCCGTGGCGTTCGCGCCAGTGGCGGTTGAAGGCCTCGTCGGTCCAGCCGGGCTGCTTGCGGATGAGGCCCATGCGCAGGGTCGTGGTGGTCGGTTCGGTCATCGGTCGGTCTCCTTGTTGGATGGCATCTCTGCTTCGGCGCGCGCACGCGCCAGGCCAGGCGCGCGCTTGGCGAGCCACACGCCGTGGCGCACGGGCCAGCGCTGGTACTGCGGGTCGGCGCCGAGCGCAGCGGCTGCGTGGTGCGGCCAGTAGGGGTCGAACAAAGCTTCACGGCCGAGTGCGACGAGGTCGGCCTGCCCCGCAGCGAGCACGGCCTCGGCCTGCTGGGCGTCGACGATCATTCCGACGGCCTGCGTGACCACGCCGGCCTCCCGCCGGATGCGTTCCGAGAAGGGCACCTGGAAGCCCAGGCCGCGCGGCACGGGCAGCGCACGCGTCTCTTCGGTGAGACCGCCCGACGAGCAGTCGATCACGTCGACGCCGCAACGCTTCAGTTCGCGCGCGAGCACCACCGAGTCGTCGAGGTTCCAGCCGTCGAGCGTGCCGTCCACGGCCGAGAGGCGGCAGAACAGCGGCTTGCCGGCGGGCCATGCGGCACGCACGCGCTGCGCGATTTCCAGTGCGAGCGCCATGCGGTTCTCGCGGCTGCCGCCGAGCGCGTCGTCGCGGTGGTTGGCGTTGGGCGACAGGAAACTCGCCACCAGATAGCCGTGGCCGAAGTGCAGCTCGACCACATCGAAGCCGGCCTGATCGGCGCGCACGGTCGCGTCGACAAAACGTTGCACAACCTCGGCCATGTCCGCCGCGTCGAGTGCGCGCGGCGCCGACCAGCCGGGGCCGGCTGCGAGCGCACTCGGGCCCAGGCGCTCCCACGGCTCGTCGTCGGCGGCCATGCGTGCCGGGTCGATCGCTGCCCCGCCCTCCCACAGCGGCTCGCTGCCGGCCTTGCGGCCCGCGTGCGCGAGCTGCACGCCGATGGCGCTGCCCTGCGCGTGGACGAAATCGACCACGGCCTTCAGTGGCGCGATCTGGCTGTCGTTCCACAGGCCGAGGTCGGCGGTACCGATGCGCCCGCGCGGATCGACGGCGGTGCTCTCGGTAAGGATCAGGCCGGCGCCGCCGAGCGCGAACTTGCCCAGGTGCACCAGGTGCCACGGCGTGGCATGGCCGTGCTCGGCGGCGTGCTGGCACATGGGCGAGATGACGACGCGGTTGGCGAGCGTCAGCTCGCGCAGCTGCAAAGGCTGGAACAGCAGGGGAAGAGATGAATCAGGCATGTGCGCAAAAAATCAGGGGGCCGGTGCGGCCACGGGCCGCGTGCCAAGCCAGGTGCCGGTCATCACCGCGGCAAAGCCGAACAAGTGCCACCACGTGAGCACTTCGCCCAAGAGCAGCGCCGCGAACAGCACGCCGAACACCGGCACCCAGTAGAGAAAGACGGCCGTGCGCGCCACGCCGATGACGGAGATCGCACGGTTCCAGATGAGGTTGCCCGCGGCGGTGGCCGCGATGCCCGAGAACAGCACCAGCGCCCACGGCCACGCGCCGGGAAACAGCTGCGCCGTGCCCAGCCGCGACGGCCCGAGCACGGTGTGCACCACGAGCATGAGCGTGCCGATGAGGTAGATGACCCAGCTGATCGACAGCGGATCGATCTGCCGCGCCAGCCGCTGCACGCCCACGCCGCCGATCGCGAAGCTCACCACCGACAGCGCCAGCATCAGGTCGCCGATGCCGGCGCTCGACAAACCCGCGCCGGGGTGGCTCAGCACCACCGCCGCCACGCCCGCGAAGCCCAGCGCCACCCCCACCATGCGGCGCGGCGTGAAGCGCTCGCCGAAGACCAGCGCAGCCATCAGCGCCGACACCAGCGGGCTCAGAGCCATGATGAGTGCGCCGTTGGTGGCGGTGGAGCGCAGCAGCCCCTGCGCGAACAGGATCTGGTTGCCGTAGACCATGAGGAAGGCGCAGCCCGCCATCACCGCGAGCTGCCGCGCCGTGAGCCGGGGCACGCCGCCGCGCCGCCACAGCACGATGGCGCTGAGCGCGCAGCACGCCACGCCCATGCGCAGCGCCGAAAGCGGCAGCGTCTCGAAGGACGTGGTGAGCGCCTTCACGACCGACACGTTCACGCCCCACACCAGCATCGCGAGCAGCATCCAGCCCTGCACGGACGCGGGCGTGGCGCCGTGCGTGGGCGCGGGGTGGATCACGCTAGCTTTCGAGCGCGTTCCACATTTCGATGTCGCGCTCTGCGGTCCAGATGCGCGGGTGCACGTGGCCGGTGGCCTCGTCGTAGGCACGGGTCACGTCGAAAGGCATGCAGTGGTCGAAGATGACCCAGTGGCCGTAGGTCGGGCGCAGCGCGGCCACGGTTTCCTCGTAGATCACGTTGAGCGACTTGCCCTCGGCCACGCCGTTGTTCACCAGCGTGTAGACGTCGCAGATGAAGGCGCGCGTGGAGGCGATGGCCTTGCGCACGTCGGCGGCGTTTTCCAGCGCGGCGCCGCGGCCAGGCACCAGCTTCTCGAAGCCAAAGCCGGCCAGGCGGTCGAGCGTGGTGGGCCAGTCGCGGAAGTAGCAGTCGCCGGCGTAAGCGGTGCTCTGGTATTCGACGAGGTCGCCCGCGAAGCAGATCTTCTGGTCTTCGAGGTAGGCGATGGTGTCGCCCTTGGTGTGGCCGCGGCCGACCTGCGCGATCTTCACTTCGAGCTTCTTGCCGAGCCACACGCTCATCGTGCCGTCGAAGGTCATGGTGGGCCAGGTGAGGCCGGCCGGCACCGACTCGACGTTGCGGAACAGGCGCGGGAAGCGGCCGATTTCGCTGGCCTTGTCCTGCTCGCCGCGCTCGACGATCAGGTCGTAGGTGTCGCGGCTGGCAATGATCTGCTCGGCGCCTTCCTTGAAGTACGCCGACGCGCCCAGCACGCGCACCGCGTGGTAGTGGCTCAGCAGCACGTACTTGATGGGCAGCGGCGTGACTTCGCGGATGCGGCGGATCACGTCCTGCGCCATGGCGGGCGTGGCCTGGGTGTCGACCACCATCACGGCCTCGTCGCCGATGAAGACGCCGGTGTTGGGGTCGCCCTCGGCGGTGTAGGCGTAGGCGTTCTCCGAGAGGCGGGTGAACGAGACCTTCTTTTCTTCGAGGTCGGCCTGGCTGGCGAATTTCTTGGTGGTCATGGGGGTTCCTTTGATGTGAGCGATGAAATCAATGCGTGCCGAGGTACGCGGACTTCACCTTGGGGTTGTCGAGCAGCTCGCGGCCGGAGCCTTCGAGCGTGATGCAGCCGGTTTCGAGCACGTAGGCACGGTCGGCCACGCCCAGCGCCTGCTTGGCCATCTGTTCCACCAGCAGGATCGTGAGACCCGAGCTGCGCAGCTGGCGGATGGCATCGAAGATGTCCTTGATGATGAGCGGCGCCAGGCCCAGTGAGGGCTCGTCGAGCAGCAGCAGGCGCGGCTCGCTCATGAGCGCGCGGGCAATCGCGAGCATCTGCTGCTCGCCGCCCGACAGCGTGCCGGACAGCTGATGTTCGCGTTCCTTCAGGCGCGGAAAGCGCGCGAACTCGCGTTCGATGGCGCGCTCCACGAAAGCCTTGTCGCTGCGGCGCGAGTAGGCGCCCAGCATCAGGTTCTCGCGCACGGTCTGGTCGGGGAACACGCCGCGCCCTTCGGGCGACAGCGCCACGCCCAGGCCCACGCGCTGGTGCGCGGGCACGTGCGTGCAGTCCTTGCCGTCGACGAACACACGGCCTGCGGCCACGGGCTCCAGTCCGACGATGCTCTTGAGCAGCGTGCTCTTGCCGGCGCCGTTGGCGCCGATGATGGTGACGACCTCGCCCGCGCGCACTTCCAGGCTCACGCCCTTGACGGCCTCGATGGCGCCGTACGAGACCTTCACCGATTCGATTTTCAACATGATGGTTTCGGTCCTCTGGCTCAGGCAGGCACGGCGGCCATGTCTTCTTCGTCGTCCACGCCCAGGTAGGCCTCGACCACGCGCGGGTTCGACTGCACCTCGGCGGGCTTGCCTTCGGCGATCTTCACGCCGTAGTCGAGAACGATCACGTGGTCGGAGATCGACATCACCAGGTCCATGTGGTGCTCCACCATCAGGATCGAGACGCCGCACTTGCCGATGCGCACCAGCAGTTCGCCGAGCTCGGCGGTTTCCTGCGGGTTGAGGCCGGCGGCGGGCTCGTCGAGCAGCAGCAGCTGCGGCTCGGTGGCCAGCGCGCGCGCCAGTTCCACGCGGCGCTGCAGGCCGTAGGGCAGGCTGCCCGCGGGCCAGTGCGCCAGGTGGCCCAGGCCCACGAGGTCGAGCAGCTGCAGCGCGCGGTCGCGCGTGGCGCGCTCCTGCTTGCCGGCCGTGGGCCAGGCCACGAGCGACGACAGGAAGCCGTTGCTCATGCGGCTGTGCCGCCCCAGCATCACGTTGTCGAGCACCGACAGATCGGCAAACAGGCGCAGGTTCTGGAAGGTGCGGCCCATGCCCAGGCAGCAGATGGTGTGCGCGGGCTGGCCCACGATGTTGCGGCCCAGGAAGCGGATCACGCCCGCGTCGGGTTCGACCACGCCGGTGAGCATGTTGATCATGGTGCTCTTGCCGGCGCCGTTCGGTCCGATGAGCGCATGGATGTGGCCGCGCTGCAGGCGGAACGACACGTCCTGCGCCGGCTTCACGCCGCCGTACGACTTGGTCACGCCCTGCACCACCAGCAGCTCGCCGTCGCCGCCGGGACCGATCTGCCCCGGCATGCCGTTGCCGGCCGCCCCTTCGCCGCGGTGGCGCGACTTCAGGAACCACTTGTTGAACAGGCCCACCACGCCGCCCGGCATCACGTACAGCGCGAACAGCAGCAGGAAGCCGTACAGGAAGTGCTGCGCCGAAGGCCAGCGTGCGAGCAGCGCGTCGGTCGCCGTGAGCAGCACCGCGCCCACGATGGGGCCGTACATCGAGCCCGCGCCGCCGAACAGCACCAGCAGCAGGATGAAGATCGACAGGTGGAAGGTGATGAAGTCGGAGTTGATGTACTGGTTCTGCTGCGCCACGAGCGCGCCCGCGATGCCGCAGGTGACGGCCGCGACCACGAAGGCCATGACCTTGGCGCGGTACACGCGCACGCCCACCGACGACGAGGCGATCTCGTCCGCCTGCAGCGACAGCAGCGCACGGCCGAAGCGGCCCTGCAGCAGGTTGCGCAGCAGCAGGTGCAGCGCGGCGCTGAGCACGATGCCCAGGATCACCCATTGCACGCTGCTCAGCGGCTGGCCGTTCCAGGTCAGCGGGCGGATGCCGTAGATGCCCTGCGCGCCGCCGAACACGTCGGTCCACTCCCCCACGAGCTTCTCGACCACGATGCCGAAGGCCAGCGTGACCATCGCAAGGTACGGGCCCTTCACGCGCAGCGAGGGCAGCGCGATGAGCACGCCGCACACGCCGGAGACAACCGCCGCGATCACCAGCGCGAGCCACGGATTCAGCTCGGTGCGCGAGGTGATGAGCGCGACCGCGTAGGCACCGGCCGCGAACAGGCCGGCCTGGCCCAGCGATTTCTGGCCTGCGTAGCCGACCAGCACGTTCATGCCGGCCGCGCACAGGTAGTAGACGCACATCATGAAAGCGATGCGCAGGTAGTAGTCGTTGCCGGACAGCGAGACCAGGCCGCACAGCACGGCCGCCACCAACACCACGGCGGCGGGATGGACGAGGCGCTTCATACCTTCTCCACCGTCGAGCGGCCGAACAAGCCCGTGGGCCGGAAGGCCAGCACCAGGATCACGAGTGCGAACACCGCGACCTCGCGCCACTGCGCCTGCCACAGGTTCACCATCGACTCGAGCACGCCCAGCAGGAAGCCGCCGATGACGCAGCCGCGCGGGTTGCTCAGCCCGCCGATCATGGCGCCCGAGAAGCCCTTGAGCCCCACGGTCAGCCCCATGAAGAGCGAGGCCTGCGCGATGGGCGCGAGCAGAAAACCCGACAGCCCCGCCAGCGCCGAGCTGACGACGAAGGCGCCGATCATCATGGCGTTGGTGTTGATGCCCATGAGGCTGGCCACGTTGCCGTTCTGCGCCACGGCGCGCATGGCCTTGCCGATCATGGTGCGGTTCATCACGCGGTCGAAGCCGATCATCACGACCACGGCCACACCGAGCGTGAGCAATTCCTGCGGGCGCACGCCCACGCCGAACATGCGGATCACGGTGTCGCCCACGGGCGCGGGCACCACCACGGGCTTCGGGCCCCAGATGGCCAGGCCCACGCTCTGCAGGATCACGCCGAAGCCCAGCGTGCTCATGACCCAGGCCATGCCCGGGCGGCCCGCGAAGGGACGCACACCGAGTACATAGAGCAGCCAGCCCAGGAAGCCCATCACGCCGAGCGCGGCGAGCAACGCAAAGAGCTGCGCACCCGCGCCCGGCACCGCGTCGCCGAAGGTGGTGGAACTGAGCGGCTTGCCCAGCACGAGGAACAGCGCGCTCATGCCGATGAACGCGCCGGCCGAGACGAACTCGCCGTGCGAGAAGTTCAGCGTCTTGGTCGTCGTGAACGTGATGCTGAATCCCAGCGCCACCAGCGCATAGGCACCGCCGACGGCGAGCCCGCTGATGAGCGCCTGCAGGAGCGCTTCAACCATGGTGTGTATCTCCGTTGCGGAACGAGGCGGTGCCCCGTTCCTTCTTGTCTCAGACGTTTATTGCTTGAAGTCGGCCGGCTTGAGCGCACCGATCAGTGCGTCGGTGTAGGGCATGAGCTTGCCGTCCTTCCAGCGGATCCAGACCAGGTCTTTCGCCGTGAGCGCTTCGTGGTTGGTCTTGCTGAAGGGCTTCTCGTAGGTCTTGAGCACACCCTGCACCGGCGTCTTCAGGTCTTCGAGCGCGGCGCGCACGGCGGCGCCGTCGGTGCTGTTGGCCTGCTTCATGGCCTGGGCCAGCAGCTGCACCGAGTCATAGCCGTGCAGCGCGAACGAGAACGAGCCCGGTGCCTTCAGCTTGCTGCCGATGCGGTCGAACAGCTTCTGCTGCGCGGGCGTGCGCGTCTCGCTCACGGTGCGCATGAAGATCGGCTTCTCGGCCAGCGCCTTGCCGGCTGCGTCGTAGAAGGTGATGTTGTCGGCCGCCCATGAGGTGAGCGTCAGCGGGAAGTAGTTGATCTTCTCCATGCTGCGCACGAGCTGCGCGATCGGCGTGCCCTGCGCCCACACCACCACGGTGTCGACGTTGGCGGCCTTCATCTTGGACAGCTGCGAGGTCATGTCGGTGTCGCCGACGCCGAATCGCTCGGTGGCCGCGATCTTGATGTCCTGCAGCTTGGCGATTTCTTCCATGTCCTTCAGGCCGCCCTGGCCGTAGCCGGTGGTCTCGGCCATGAGGCCCACGACCTTGGAGCCGGCCGTGTTGCGCTTCACGTAGGCCATGAGCGCGGCGACCTGCTCGCGGTCGACCATCGAGACGCGGAACATGTAGTTGTCGGCGCCGGGGCTCATCGGCTTGGTGATGTCGGTGCCCGAACCGACGTTGCCCAGCACGGGGATCTTCTTCTGGTTGGCGATGTGCTTCCAGGCCATGGCGTTGCCCGAGTTGGTGGGGCCGAACACGGCGACGACCTTCTCGTTGTCGACCAGGTCGCTCATGTTCTGGATCGACTTCGGCGGCGCCGAGACGTCATCGCGCGTGACCAGCGTGAACTTCCGTCCGAGCGCACCGCCGGCGGCGTTCAGGTCGGCAATGGCCGCTTCCATGCCCAGCACCGCGGCCTGGCCGCTTTGCGCCGACGGCGACGCCGAGAGGTCGCCGTTGTAGCCGAGCTTGATGTCTTGCGCGTAGGCACCGGCACTGAACGCAGCGAAGGCGGCGGTCGCGACCAGGGTCTTGTACAGACGGATCGTTTTCATTCTTTGTCTCCTGAAGGGTTTGACGGACGGGAACGGGAAATCGAAAAAGAAAGCCAGCGGCTCAGACGGCAAGGAAGCCGCCGTCCACCGGCAGCGTGATGCCGGTGACGTAGCGCGACATGTCGCTCGCCAGGAAGATCACCGGGCCCACCAGGTCTTCGGTCTGGCCGACGCGGCCCAGCGGGATGCGTGTCATGAACGACTCGAGGCGCTGCGGGTTCTCGCGCGTGGCGGCGGTCATGGGCGTCTCGATCACGCCGGGTGCGAGCGCGTTCACGCGCACGCCGGCCGGTGCGAGCTCCTGCGCCAGCGACTGCGTGAGCATCTTGATGGCGCCCTTCGAGGGCGAGTAGCCCAGGCTCGCGGCCTGCCCTGCGTAGGCGGCGATGGATGCGATGTTGATGATCGAGCCCTTCGTCTGCTTGAGCACCGGGATGAAGGCCAGCGTGGTGTTGAAGGTGCCGTGCACGTTCACGTCGATGGTCTTCTTCCAGTTGGCCGCGGCGTTCGGGCTGCTGGTGGTCTCGCGGATGATGATGCCGGCGTTGTTCACCAGCAGGTCGACGTGGCCGACCTCTTGCGCCACGCGCGCGGCCAGCGCATGGCAGGCCTCGGGCGCGGTGACGTCGAGCACGAACGACCAGGCCTGGCCGCCTTCGCTGCGCACCAGTTGCGCGGTCTCGGCCACGGTGGCTTCGTTCATGTCGGTGACGACGACGCGCGCGCCCGCCTGGGCCAGGCCGAGCGCGAGCGCGCGGCCGTTGCCCTGGCCGGCGCCGGTGATCAGCGCGAGGCGGCCTTCGAGCAGGCGCGGTGCGACATGGGGAGGAAAGGGCATGGTCGGCTCCTTGATGAATGCGTGCGTTGAATCGGAACGGGGTCAGGCGCCGCGCGGCACGGCCACCGCTTCGCGCTGTTCGACGTGCAGGGGCGCGGCAGCCTCAGCCTGCGCGACCTGCAGCCCTGCGACATAGCCGAAGGTGAGCGCCGGGCCGAGCGTGATGCCCGCGCCGGGGTAGTTGCCGCCCATCACGCTGGCCGCGTCGTTGCCGACGGCGTACAGGCCCTTGATCGGCTGGCGGTCGGCGTCGAGCACGCGGGTCTTCTCGTCGGTGACGAGACCGGCAAAGGTGCCGATGTCGCCGACGACCAGCTTGATCGCGTAGTACGGACCGTTTTCCAGCGGCGCGACGCACGGGTTCGGCGTGACGTTGGCGTCGCCCTGGTAGCGGTTGTAGGCCTTGCTGCCCTTGCCGAAGGCCGGGTCGTCGCCGGTGCGCGCACCCTGGTTGAACTCCTGCACGGTGGCTTCCAGCACGGCGGGCGCAATGCCGATTTCCTTCGCGAGTTCGCCCACGCTGGCGCCGCGCTTGAGGTAGCCGCTCTTCAGGTGGCGGCCGATGGGCAGCGGCGCGGGTGCGACGCAGCCCAGGCCGTAGTCGCGCAGCGCCTTGTGGTCGCACAGCAGCCAGGCCGTGACCTCGGGCTCGCCCTCGCAGGCCTTGACCATCGCCTGCACGAAGTCATGGTACGAGTTGCCTTCGTTGGCAAAGCGCTTGCCCTTGGGCGTGACCGCGATCACGCCGGGCTTGGCGCGGTCGATGAAGTGCGGCATGACGCCCTTGCTGCCGTCGGGGCGCGTGGTGACCGAGGCCGGCACCCAGGCCGCGGCATGTGGAATCGTGCCGTCGACGCGGCCGCCCACGGCTTCGGCCAGGCGCAGGCCGTCGCCGGTGTTCGTGGACGGCGACGGCGAGTAGTGCTCCTTGCCGGTCGGTGCGTGCGGGAACAGTTGCTTGCGGCGCTCCACGTCGTAAGGGAAGCCGCCGCAGGCCAGCACCACGCCGCGCTTCGCGGTGATGCGCATCGTCTTGCCTTCGTGCTGCACCACGGCGCCCGAGACGCCGTCGTACTCGACCACGAGCTTCTTCACCGGCGACGAGAGCCACACGGGAATGTCCAGGTCCATCGCGGCCTTGGCCAGGCGGCCGGCCAGCGCGTTGCCGTTGGTCAGCGTCATGCCGCGGCCGTGGCGCACCACGTCCAGGAAGTGCCGGGTCAGGCGCTTGGTCACGTACCAGAACGAGGTCGGCGACTTGAAGGCCCGCATGAAGTGTTTGATCTCGGGGCCCGAGCCCAACATCATCCCGAACACGGTCAACTCGGGCAGCGGCGGCGCCAGGTGCTTGATGCGCTTGCCGAGTTCGCGGCCGTCGAACGGGCGCGTGACCATCGAGCGGCCACCTTGCTGGCCGCCGGGCGCTTCGGCGTGGTAGTCGGGGAAGACGGCCGGCATGTCGAACTGCACGCAGGTGTTGCGCGTGAAGAAGTCGATGGCCTTCGGGCCCATGTCGAGGAAGGCACCCACGCGCGCCGCGTCGAAGTGCGTCGTGGTCTCGTGCTGCATGTAGTCGAGCGCCGCGCCGGGCGGCTCATGAATGCCCTGCTCCGTGGCCAGGCGCGTGCCCGGAATCCACAGCCAGCCGCCCGAGCGCGCGGTGGTGCCGCCAAAGCGCGGCTCCTTCTCGACGACCAGCACCTTCAAACCCTGCGACGCCGCCGTGACGGCGGTGGCCATGCCCGACGCGCCGCTGCCGACGACGAGGACATCGCATTCCCACGTGTTCTGTTCCATCTCTGCCTCTGTTCGCTCTCGTGTTGTGTGTACGACTTAAGTTGCGGCGGAGTTTAGGGAGCGATATTGATATGGTCAAGTCGTTTAGTTACTATCAGATGATCAGTCATCGTCGATTGAACACGACAATATCAGTAAAAACCCTGATGGCTATACTCGCTCCCTCCCTCAACCCCCACGCCGGGCGCCCCATGGAAAAGCCAAGACGTGGCATTCAATCCGTCGAAATCGGAACGCAATTGCTGGTCGCGCTCGGGCGGCACGTGGCGCCCATGGCGCTGCGCGATCTCGGCAAGGCGGCCGGCATTCCAGTCGGCAAGGCGCACCCCTACCTCGTCAGTTTTCTGAAGGTCGGGTTCGTGGTGCAGGACGGCACCGGCCGCTACGAACTGGGCCCGCTGGCCCTGCAGCTGGGCCTGGCCAAGCTGCAGCGGCTCGACCCGATCAAGGAAGCGTCGCCCCTCATCGAGGCGCTCGCGTCCGAGACCGAACAGAGCATCGCGGTTGCCGTGTGGGGCAACTTCGGGCCGACCGTGGTGCGGCTGGAAGAGCCGATCCACCCGCTGCACGTGAACCTGCGCACCGGCACCGTGATGTCGCTGGCCTACACGGCCACGGGGCGTTTGTTCGCGGCGTACCTGCCGCCGAAGGTGGTGGAAAAGATGATGGTGGACGACCTTGCGCGCCTGCGCGGGCCGGCCGGCGGCCGCGGTGCTGAAGAGCTGTCGACATCGCAGATCGAGGCGCTGCTGGTCGAGACGCGGCTGCACGGCATGTCGCGCACGTTGGGCCAGCCGATTCCGGGCATCGACGCCTTCTGCGCGCCGGTGTTCGACTCGACCAACAACCTGGTGCTGGGCATCACGGCCATGGGCCCCGAGGCCACCTTCGACAGCGACTGGAACGGCCGCGTGGCCGTGCCGCTGAAGGCCTGCGCGCTGGAAATCTCGCGCCGCCTGGGCTTCGTGCCGACCGACGAAGCGGGCTGAGCCACCGGCTCGCCTGTAGGCTGGCGCTCACGCGCTTGGTTTGGCTTTTCCCGCACGCGCTGGCTCGCAACGCGGCCACTGTAGAGGCCTACACACCTCACGGAGACCGGTCATGAAAAGCATCATCCTTTGGCTCTGCGGCGTTCCGCTGATCGTGATCATCGGGCTGAAGATCTTCGGGATTCTCTGACCGGACGCGACCACCGCGAACGAACCCCGGTTCCTCCTCACGGCGCATGCGTGCGTCGTTCAAGCGCCCCCTCGGGGGCGCTTTTTTTGCGCTGCCCGGCACGTCAGTGCGTGTCGCGGCGAAGCTGCTGCACGTCTTCGTGCAGCGATTGCGCCCAGCTGCGGCGCTCGCGGCTGTACGAGGGCTGCGGCTCGCCGAAGCGCACGATGGCCAGCAGCGGCGGCGCGCGCAGCGTGTTCCACACCGAGGTGAGCAGGCTGTCGTCGTCGATGTAGCGCGGCGCCTGGCTGGTTTCGCCGGTGGCGGCATCGGCAAAACGCAGCGCGGCCGGGATCACCGGCGCGCCCGAGGAAATCGCGGCCTGCAGCAGGTTGGCGTGGAACGGCAGCAGCCCGCGCCCGTCGCTCGTCGTGCCTTCGGGGAACACGCCGATCAGGTCGCCGCCACGCAGCGCCTCGGTCATGTGGTGCACCACGCGCATCGCGTCGCGGCGGCGTTCGCGCTCGATGTAGAGCGTGCCCGCGCCGGTGGAGAGCGTGCCGATCACCGGCCACTGCTTGACGTCCGACTTCGACACGAAGCGCACATGGCGCGCCGCGTGGATGGCCGTGATGTCGAGCCACGAGAGGTGGTTGCAGATGAGCAGTGCCGGCCCGTGCGCGGGCGGCTCGCCCTGCACGCGCAGCGTGATGCCCATGATCTGTAGCATGCGCTGCGACCACGCCTGCACGCGCGCGCTGCGCTCCTCAGGCGACAGCTTCGCAAAGGTGAAGCGGATCGTCCACCAGCCCGACAGCGCATGCGACGCCGCATGCAGCAATCGCCAGCCAGCCTTCAACGCGTGGAGCATGCCGCGTGCGTCCTGTCAGTTTTCGACGTCGAGTCGTGGAACACCGCGGAACCGGCTTTGCCGGGCCGCTGGTGTTGCCCCCTGCAAAGGGGTTGGCGCAGCGACACGAAGTGCGCGAAGACTGGGGGTGTGCGTCATTGCTGGCCGTGCACGATGCGACCGGCCACCAGCGTGTGGCGCACGCGCCCCTGCATCGGGTAGCTGGAGAACGGCGTGTGCTTGCCCTGGCTGCGCAGCGCCTCGGGCACCACCTGCCATTCGAGCGACGGATCGGCAATGCACAGGTCGGCCACGCCGCCCTGCACGATGCGGCCGATGCCGCTGGCCGCGTCGGCCGCATTCAGCAACCGTGCCGGCGCCGAGGTGATGACCTCGATGGCGCGCGCCACGCCCGCGCCGCTGCGCTCGCCCCACTGCAGCGCGAGCGGCAGCAGCAGTTCGAGGCCGGTGGCGCCGGGTTCGGCTTCGGCAAAAGGCAAGGTCTTGGCGTCGGCCTCGACCGGCGTGTGGTCAGACACCAGCGCGTCGATGGTGCCGTCGGCCAGCGCAGCCGAGAGTGCATCGCGGTCGCCCTGCTGGCGCAGCGGCGGGTTCAGGCGCGCGCGGCTGTCGAAGAAACCGATGTCGGTGTCGGCCAGGTGCAGCGAGTTGATGCTGACATCGCAGGTGATCGGCAACCCTTGCGCCTTGGCATCGCGCACCAGCGCCACGCCGCGTGCGCTGGAGATGCGGCACAGGTGCACGCGCGCGCCGGTGCTCTTCATCATTTCGATGATGGTAAAGATGGCGATCGTCTCGGCC
Organism: Variovorax sp. Root473; assembly: GCF_001426505.1. Lineage (GTDB taxonomy): Bacteria > Pseudomonadota > Gammaproteobacteria > Burkholderiales > Burkholderiaceae_C > Variovorax. The sequence goes on along the minus strand of NZ_LMEV01000016.1, from coordinate 252,329 downwards.
GCCACCGGCACGCCGCCCAGGCCCAGCCGCGTGGCGAGCGCGCCGCTGGCGGCGACGCCCTTGCCGAGGTCGCGGTCCTGCGGACGCAGCCACACGGTGTAGCCGAAGGTGCTGGCGTACGACAGCGCGCGCTGCAGCACCTGCGTGTCGGCCAGCGGCACGTCGGCCTGGCCGAAGCCGATGCAGCCGGCCTCGGTGAGCTCGGCCATTTCGGTGAGCACGCCGCCGGCGAGGTTGCGCGTGAGCGCGCCGAGCGGGAACAGGCGCGCGCACTGCAGCTTTTCGGCGCGGAACTTGAGCATCTCGACCAGGCCGGGCTCATCGAGCACGGGGTCGGTGTCGGGCGGGCACACGAGGCTGGTTACGCCGCCCGCGATGGCCGCGGCCATTTCGCTTTCGAGCATGCCTTCGTGCTCGTAGCCGGGCTCGCGCAGGCGCGCGGCGAGGTCGACGAGGCCGGGGGTGACGATGCAGCCCGTGGCGTCGAGCGTGCGCTCGGGCTTGAAGCCCGCGGGTGCGCGTCCGATGCCGGCGATCCTGCCGTCGGCGATGGCGATGTCGGTGGGAGCGTCAGTTCCCGAAGCGGGATCGATGACGCGGCCGTTGGTGATGAGGATGTTCATGCTTCGTTACCTGCCACGATGCTCATGACCGCCATGCGCACGGCGATACCGAAGGTGACTTGCGGAAGGATCACGCTCTGCTTGCCGTCGACCACGGCGGAGTCGATCTCCACGCCGCGGTTGATGGGCCCGGGGTGCATCACGATGGCGTCAGGCTTGGCCAGTTGCAGCTTCTCCTGCGTGAGGCCGAAGGTCTTGAAGAACTCCTGCGACGAGGGCAGCAGCGCGCCGCTCATGCGCTCGTTTTGCAGGCGCAGCATGATGACGACGTCGCAGTCCTTGATGCCCTCTTCGAGCGTGTGGCACACGCGCACGCCCATGCCGGCCATGTCGGCGGGCACGAGCGTCTTGGGGCCGACAACGCGCACTTCGGCGCAGCCGAGCGTGGTGAGCGCGTGGATGTCCGAACGCGCCACGCGCGAATGCAGCACGTCCCCGACGATCGCGACCGTGAGGTTCGAGAAGTCTTTCTTGTAGTGGCGGATCGTGTACATGTCGAGCAGCCCCTGCGTCGGGTGCGCGTGGCGGCCGTCGCCGGCATTCACCACGTGCACGTGCGGTGCGACGTGCTGCGCGATCAGGTAAGGCGCGCCCGACTCGCTGTGGCGCACCACGAACAGGTCGGCGGCCATGGCGCTCAGGTTGGCGATGGTGTCCAGCAGCGACTCGCCCTTGGTGGCCGAGGAGCGCGCGATGTCCAGGTTGATGACGTCGGCCGACAGGCGCTTGGCCGCGATCTCGAAGGTGGTGCGCGTGCGCGTGCTGTTCTCGAAGAACAGGTTGAACACGCTCTTGCCGCGCAGCAGGGGCACCTTCTTCACTTCGCGGTCGCTCACGCTGGTGAAGTTGGCCGCCGTGTCGAGGATGTGCGTGACGATGTCCTTGGGCAGGCCCTCGATCGACAGCAGGTGGATCAGCTCGCCGTTCTTGTTGAGCTGCGGATTTCGCTTGTAGAGCATTACTTGTTGTCCTCCACCTTGAGGCTGAAGGCGCCGTCGTCGGCGCGTGCGAGAGCGAGCAGTTGGGTGTCGGGCAGCTTGAGCGTCGTTGCTGCGAAGTCGGCGGCCACGGGCAGTTCGCGGCCACCGCGGTCGACCAGCACGGCGAGCCGCACGCAGGCGGGGCGGCCGAAGTCGAACAGCTCGTTGAGCACCGCGCGGATGGTGCGGCCGGTGTAGAGCACGTCGTCGAGCAGCAGCACGTCGGCGCCGTTCACGTCGAAGGGCAGCGCGGTCTGCGCGCTGGCCGAGAGGCCGCGGCGCGCGAAGTCGTCGCGGTGCATGGCCGACGAGATGACGCCGGGGGCGCCAGCCAGGCCCAGGTCTTTCTGCAGGCGCTCGACCAGCCAGGCACCGCCGGAGGTGATGCCCACCAACTTCGTCTCGGGGCGCATCAGCGCCTTCACGCCGGACAGCAGCGTCGTGTAGAGCGCTTCGGCATCGGGGATTGAACTCACGGGAGACTCCTCAAAAATTGCTCCAGGATGATGCAGGCCGACGCGGCATCGGCATCGCGGGCACCGGACGACAAGGCTTCGGTGGTGCTGTAGCGCTCGTCGACCTCGAACACCTGGAGATTGAAACGGCCGCGCAGCTGGCGCGCGAACTTCTGGGCGCGGCGGGTGTTCTCGTGCGGGGCACCATCGGGGTGGTAGGGCACGCCGACCACGAGCGCGTCGGGCTGCCATTCCTTGATGCGCGCCTCGACCTGCGCAAAGCGGGCATCGGCGCCCTCGGCCTTGATGGTGGCCTGCGGGCTGGCAGTGCGCAGCAGCCGGTTGCCGCTGGCCACGCCGGTGCGCTTGGCGCCGAAGTCGAAGGCCAGGAAGCTCTGGAAATGCGCGGGAACGGCGGCGGGAGCGGGAACGGAAGCAGGGGCGGATGCAGGCGCGTCGGACATGACGTCGCTCATTGGTCAACCTGCGTGCTCCGCACTGCGGTGCGAGCTTGCTGGGGGCGGCCCGGCGCGGCGCTCATGCGTGGCCCGCTTCGGGGGACAGCGTCCACGCTTCGAGCCCCAAGAGCATCAGCGCCTTGTCGTAGCGTTTCTCTACCGGCGTATCGAAGATCACGGCCGGGTCGGCCAGCACGGTGAGCCAGCTGTTCTCGGCCAGTTCGGACTCCAGCTGGCCCTCGCCCCAGGCCGAATAGCCCAGCGAGACCAGCACCTTGCGCGGGCCGGCGCCGGTGGCCAGGGCTTCCAGCACGTCCTTCGAGGTGGTCATCTCGAGCCCGCCGGGGATGGTCATGGTCGAGGCGTAGACCGATTCCTCGGGCTTCTCGGCCTGCGTGAAGACCGGCTCGTGCAGCACGAAACCGCGCTCGGTCTGCACCGGTCCGCCCTGGAAAACGGGGGCGTCGCCCAGCTCGGGACGGGCCAGGTGCAGCTCGATCTTCTCGAACAGCACCTTGAGGTTGATGTCGCTGGGTTTGTTGATCACCAGCCCGAGCGCACCGCGCTCGCTGTGTTCGCAGAGGTAAACGACGCTGCGGTTGAAAGTTTTGTCTTCCATCCCCGGCATCGCGATCAGAAAGTGATGCGTCAGGTTCATCGGGGCAGAATCGGCAGCCATATGCCCCCGATTTTACTGGCCGTCGACAAGACCTATCCCAAAGGGCTCATGTGGTTTCGCCGGGACCTCCGGGTGGACGACAACGCGGCGCTGTACCGGGCGCTGCGCGCCTGCCGGCAGGTGGTGTGCGTCTTCGTGTTCGACCGGGCCATCCTGGACGCCCTGCCCCGCGCGGACCGGCGGGTCGAATTCATCCGCGAATCGCTGGTGGAGCTCGAAGCCGAGCTGCGCGGGCTGGGCAGCGGGCTCATCGTGCGGCACGCGGTGGCCGCCGAAGAGATTCCGGCGCTGGCCCACACGCTCGACGTGCAGGCGGTGTTCGCCAACCGCGACGACGAACCCGACGCCCTGGAACGCGACGCCCGCGTGCTCGGCGCGCTGGCCAACGCGGGCATCAGCTTCCACACCTACAAGGACAGCACGGTGTTCGACCGCGACGAGGTCATGACCAAGGCCGGCCTGCCCTACACGGTCTTCACGCCGTACAAGCGGGCCTGGCTGGCGAAGGTGGATTCGTTCTTCCTGAAACCCTACCCCGTGCGCAGCCACGCCGACGCGCTGGCGCCGCCGCCCCCGGCCCTGAACGGGCCGGTGCCGACGCTGGGCGAGATCGGCTTTGAAAGCACCAACCTCCAGACGCTGGAGATTCCCACCGGCACACACGGCGCGGGCGCGCTGTTCGAAGACTTCTTCGAGCGCATCGACCGCTACGACGAGGCACGCAACTTCCCGGCGGTGCGCGGGCCGAGCTACATGGGCGTGCACCTGCGCTTCGGCACGGTGTCGATCCGGCAGCTGGCCAGCGTGGCGCACCAGCTGGCGCTGCAGGGCAACACCGGCGCCGCGACCTGGCTCAGCGAACTCATCTGGCGCGACTTCTACTTCCAGATCCTGGCGCACTTTCCGCACGTGCACACGAACGGCGAGTCGAAGAGCTTCCGCCCCGAGTACGACAAGATCCAGTGGCACCACGGCAAACACGCCGACCAGCTGTTCGACGCCTGGTGCGAGGGCCGCACCGGCTACCCGCTGGTCGATGCGGCGATGTTGCAGATCCGGCAGAGCGGCTACATGCACAACCGGCTGCGCATGGTGGTGGCGAGCTTCCTGTGCAAGGACCTGGGGCTGGACTGGCGGCGCGGCGAACGCTACTTTGCGCTGCACCTCAACGACTTCGAGCTGGCCTCGAACAACGGCGGCTGGCAATGGGCCAGCTCGACCGGCTGCGACGCCCAGCCCTACTTCCGCATCTTCAACCCGGTGACGCAGAGCGAACGCTTCGACCCCGAAGGCAAGTTCATCCGCCGCTACCTGCCGCAGCTCGCGGGGCTGTCGAACGCGGCGATCCATGCGCCGTGGATGGCATCGCCGGTCGAGTTGGAGGCGGCGGGCGTCAGGCTGGGCGACAACTACCCGGCGCCGGTGGTGGACCACGCCGAGGCGCGTGAGAAGACGATGCAGCGCTATGCGACGGCGCGCAGCAAGGCCCTGCAAAAGCCGTAGCCAAGAGAAAGGGCCCCGAAGGGCCCTTTCTCTTTTTCGCGTCGCTCGCCGACGCTGGCGAGCCTGGTCAGGCCACGGCCAGCGCGGCCGGCTCGCTCGTGTACGCACGCACCAGGCGCAGCAGTTCCTCTTCCGAGTACGGCTTGCCGAGGTAGTGGTTCACGCCCAGCTCGCGCGCGTATTCGCGGTGCTTCTCGGCGATGCGCGAGGTGATCATGATGATCGGCAGCTCGGCCAGCGCCGTGTCGGCGCGGATGTTGCGGGCCAGGTCGAAGCCGTCCATGCGCGGCATCTCGATGTCCGACAGCACCACGGCCGGGCGCTCCTGCTGCAGCCGTTCGAGCGCCTGCAGGCCGTCGGCCGCGAGCGACACGCGATAGCCTTCGCGCTGCAGCAGACGCTGCGTGACGCGGCGCACGGTGATGGAGTCGTCCACCACCAGCACGAGCGGGACCTGCGGCACCACCGGCGCGAAAGCCGCCGGGGTTTGCGGCGCACCGGCGTCTGCCGACGTGGCGTGCGTCGGCGCGGCCAGCGCGGCGGTCTGGCGCGCACGCGCCTGGTCGCCATGCACGGCCGCCAGCGCCACCGGGTTGTAGATGAGTGCCACCGCCCCCGACGCCAGCACCGAGATGCCGGCCAGGCCGGGCAGCCGCGCGAGCTGCGGGCCGAGGTTCTTGACCACGACTTCCTGGTTGCCCAGCACTTCGTCCACGTGCAGGGCGACGCGCTGTGCCGCGCTTCGCACGATCACCAGCGTGTTGTTCTTGGTGGCGGCGTGCTCGCTGCGGATGGAATGCTGCAGCAGCGCGCCGGCCCAGTAGAACGGCACCTGCTCGTTGCCAAAGGCAAAGCTGTGGCTCAGGTAGGCGGCCTCGAGATCGGCACCGCTCACGCGCTGCACGAGCTCCACGAGGTTCGACGGCACGCCGATCGACACATCGCCCGCGCGCAGCATCACCACGTGCGTCACGGCGGTGGTCAGCGGCAGCACCAGCTTGAAGGTCGTGCCCTGGCCCGGCGTGCTGTGCGTTTCGATGCGGCCGCCGAGCGCTGCGATCTGCGCGCGCACGACGTCCATGCCGATGCCGCGACCGGCCAGTTCGGAGACCTGTCCGGCCGTCGAGAAGCCGGGCTTGAAGATCAGCTCGGTGGCTTCTTCGGGTGACAGTTCCTGGTCGGGGCCGAGCAGGCCGAGCACGCGGGCGCGTTCGGCGATGCGCTTCTGGTCGAGGCCGGCGCCGTCGTCGCGGAAGCTCACCGACACGTCGTTGCCTTCGTGGTGCAGGTCGATGACGATGAGGCCGCTGGCGTCCTTGCCGGACGCTTCGCGCACGGCCGCATCTTCGATGCCGTGCGCCACGCAGTTGCGCAGCAGGTGTTCGAAGGCGGGCGTCATGCGGTCGAGCACGCCGCGGTCCATTTCGATGGAGCCGCCGACGATGTCCAGGCGCACCTGCTTGCCGGTGTCCTTCGAAGCCTGGCGCACCACGCGGTACAGGCGGTCGGAAATGCCTTCGAACTCCACCATGCGCGTGCGCAGCAGGCCGCGCTGCAGTTCGCGCGTCTGGCGTGCCTGCACGCTCAGGTCGTCTTCCGTGGCCTGCACGGTCTTCTGCAAGGTGCGCTGCACGGTGGCCACGTCGTTCACCGACTCGGCCATCATGCGCGTGAGTTCCTGCACGCGGGTGAAGCGGTCGAACTCGAGCGGGTCGAAGCTCTGCTGCGAGTCCTTGGCCTGCGCCAGGCGCGACTGCATCTGGCTTTCGGCCTGCACCTCGATGTCGCGCAGCTGCTGGCGCAGCCGGTCGAGGTTGCCCGTGAGGTCGGCGAGCGAGCCGCGCAGCTGGCCGAGTTCGGCTTCGAGGCGCGAGCGCGTGATGATGACCTCGCCGGTCTGCGCAACGAGGCGGTCGAGCAGCTGGGTGCGGATGCGCACCGCCTGGCCCGAGGCCGCGCGCAGCGGTGCGAGCAGCGCCGGCGCGGGGCGCGGCAAGGACGACGGAGCGTCAACGGCGGATTCGGCGGAAGCCGCTTCGGCCTGCTCGTCGTTCGCCGACTCGCGCACCTCGGGCGCCGCCTGCACGCGCTGGATGGCGGGTGCGGTCGGGCTGGCGGTGGCGATCAGCTGGGCCACTTCGACCTGGGCGGCGTCGTCGGCCGCGCGCAGGGCGTCGAAGGTGTGTTGCAGCGTGTCCAGGCGCGTGAGCAGCTTCTCGATGTCGGCCCGCTCGGCCCCCTGGGAACCCAGGAGTTCGATCTCGGACTCCATGCGGTGCGCGCGCTCGCCCAGGCGCATGGCGCCGGCCAGCCGTGCGCTGCCCTTGAGCGTGTGCAGCGTGCGCAGCACCGAGGCACGCGGCGCGGCATCGTCGGGGTGGTGCGCCCACTGGCGCAGCGCCTCGCCCAACTGCGGCATCAGTTCGGCAGCCTCTTCTTCGAAGATCGGGAACAGGTCGACGTCGACCGCATCGGCCAGGTCGATGGCGTCTTCGTTGTCGTCCAGTACCACGTCGGCGAAGGCGTCGTTGGCGACGACCTGCTTGGGCAGCAGCGTCTCGAAGCGGGCCGCGGCGATCTCGGGCGGCATCGGCGCTGCGGCGATCTCGCGCAGCGCCTGCAGCGCGGCTTCGGACGGATCGCGCAGGAAGCCGACGGCGAACTGGTGCAGCAGGCGACGCAGCTCGTCGGCCGCGGCGACCAGCACGACGCCCTGCTCGCGCGTGCCGCTGCCCTGCATCTGCAGGTGCTGCAGCGCCGATTCGAGCAGGCGGGCCATGCCCGACAGGCTGTGGAAGCCGACGGTGGCCGAGCTGCCGGCCAGCGAATGCGCCAGCGCGATGGTCGAGTCGGGCAGGCGCTCGTGGGTTTCGAGCGCCCATTCGCCGACATCGGTCGCCAGTTGGCGGGACCATTCGTCGGCTTCGTTGAGGTAGACGTTGTAGAGCGCGATGCCGATGCGCAGCGGGCCGATCACCTTGACCTGGTCTTCGGCGCTTGGCGCGGCGGCAGT
>NZ_LMEV01000016.1:0-244605 GCF_001426505.1 Variovorax sp. Root473 | reverse complement strand
CTCGGGCTCGGGCTCGGGCTCGGGCTCGGGCTCGGGCTCGGGCTCGGGCTCGGGCTCGGGCTCCGCCACGGGTTCCGGTTCGGCCACGGCGGCCGCGGGCAGCTCTTCGACGACGGGGGCCTCGGCCTCGGGTGCGGCTTCGATGGCCGCTTCGACGGGTTCCGGCTCCGGCTGCGGTTCGACCGGCACGTTCAGCGCCGACAGTTCTTCGGCGACTTCGAAGACCTCAACAGCTGCCACCGCCTCGGCGGCAGGTTCTGCGGCGGCCAATGGCAGCGGCTCGGGCGCCCATTCGAGGTCGGGCAGACCCGACGCGGTCGGCATCGCTGCTTCGATTTCCAGGGCCGGCTCGGGCTCGGCGTGCGACACGACCGGCTCGGCCGGTGCAAGCGTCTTTGGCGGCGCGAGAAAATCGAAATCGTCGCCGCTGGGCAGCGCTTCGAGCGGTGCGGACGCTGTGCTCTGCTTGCCTTCAAAGTCGAGGAAGTCGGTGGAGGCGAAATCGTCGTCGGGCTCGGGTGTGACAGGTTCGGGGGATGCGTGTTGTTCGTGCTGTGCGTCTTGCGCCTGCTGCCACTCGGAGAAGTCCAATGTTGCATCGGGCGTTGCGGCATCTTGCGGCGTCAGCGACAGGTCGGGCAGCTCAGGCAGTTCCGGCAGCGCGAGCGACGCCGACTCGGCGGCGATGTGACGCGCGGCCACGGCCAGCGCTTCGGCATCGGCCACGCGCACCGGTGCAGGCACGGGCTCGCCGGCCAGCAGCGCATTGGCCACGCGGCTGAACGGCGCCGATTGCCAGGTGCCCGCATCGCCGGCGGCGATGGCTTCGACCCACTGGCTGAAATCGCCCAGCATGCGCTCGGTGCTCGACAGCAGCTCGGGCGTGGCGTCGCGCTGATCGGCCAGCCAGGTGTTGAGCACCTGCTCGAGCGACCAGGCGGCGTCGCCGAAGTCGGTGAGGCCGACCATGCGCGAGCTGCCCTTGAGCGTGTGGAACGCGCGGCGCAGGATGGTGAGTTCCTCGGTGTCGCCGGGACGGCTGCCGAGCGCGGCGATGGCGGCCAGGCCATTGCCCACCACTTCGCGGGCTTCGTCCAGGAAGATGTTCTGCAGGTCGTCTTCTTCGAGCTCGGTGACCTCGGTGTCGGGCAGCGCCGAAGGGCCGGTGATCTTGGTGGTCCAGCTCTCGGCCTTGCGGCTGAATTCCTCCAGCGGCGACGGCTTGGTCTTGCGGTTGGGCGTGGCGAGCGCGGCGAGCTTGGAGGCGATCTGCGCGTCGACTTCCTCGATGCTGAGCACGGGCTCGGCGGCCGGTGCGGCAGCGCCTTCGGCCGGGGCCGCGGTATCGATGGCCTGGCGGCCCATCAGCGGCTTGAGTTCGCCGGCTTCGGCATCGAACACGAACAGGCGCTTGGCCAGTGCGGGCTGGTAACCCAGCATGTCGATGAGGAAACCGAGCGCGCCCAGGTTGTTGCCGAGCGCGTCGAAGGTGGCCATTTCCTCGACGGGCGAGCGGTTGGCCTGCAGCATCTGCTCGACGTCGTCGCGCATGCGCTGCACGGTGTGCGCGGCCTGTTCGAGCCCCAGCACCGAGAACACACCGCGCATCTGCATGAGCTGGGTGGGCACGGTGCGCAGCAGCGGCTTTTCAGCCGGTCGGCGGAAATACTGGTCGAGCGATTTCTCGAGTTCGCTCAGGTGGCTGCGCAGCTCGTCGACCACGGTGCCCATGGTCTGGCGGTCGCTGACACGGCGGTACAGGTCCTCCATCCACGGCTCGAGCGGCTCGGAACGGCCGCCGTCGCGCACACGCTCGATGCGGCCGGCCAGCTGCAGCGTGCGGGCCGTGAGTTGCGGGTCGCTGGGGTCGAGGTCTTCGAGCGCGGCTTCGAGGTACAGCACCGAGGTGGCGACTTCCATCGCCAGTTCGGTGTTGGGCGGCTGCCCGGAGCGCACCGAGGCGTCCACGGCATGCGTCAGCGCCTGCACCATGGGCTGGCTCGGTGGATGCAGTTTCAGCAGCGATTCGCCGAGCTGCGCGAAGGTGTCGGCCACCTGCCGCGTTCGCGTGATGTCGCCGCCCGAGAGCGCCGACCACATTTCCTTGGCGGTCTCGATGCGCTTGCGCGCCTGCGAGAGCACGAGCGGATCGAAGCGGCCGAACTGCACCACGGTGTAGTCGACGCGCGGTTCTTGCGTCACGCCCCAGGCGCTGCGTACGGTGCGCAGCGTGGCGGCGTCGTCCTGCGCGGCGGGCACCGCCTGGGCGCAGAAAAAGAGGAGGTCCTGGCCGAGGCGGTCGGACACCACGCTGTCGCCGCGCGCCAGCGTGGCGTACTGCAGCAGCACGCGCGAGGCCGCGCGCTTGACGTAGGTGTCGAAGGGAATCAGGCCCAGCGCGAGGGCTTCAAAGAAGCCTGCGGCCAGCGTCCAGAAACTGGCGACGCGCGGCAGCAGCGCACCGCGACCGAGCCCCAGGCACAGCGCATGCAGCCGGCGCGCGGCCTGCGGATCGCTGCTCTTGACCAGCTGCAGCACCTCGCGGTCGAGCCGCGACCGCACGGCCGGGTCGTAGGCCAGCGCCGCCTGCGTGAGCGCGGGCTTGACCTCGACCCAGCGCCACGCGGTGCTCCAGAGGTCCGCCGGGTGGACGCGCTCATTGCCCACCAGCTCCAGCACGTCGCGGTACTGCGGAAACAGCGCCACCGACGACACGGACTTGCCGGCCAGCAGCGCGCTGAGGAAATCGGTGACGGCAAAGCCGGCACGCTCGATCTTGTGCACGGCACTGTCGGTGCAGCGCTGCGGCTCGGCGATGAAGCCTTGCACCGCAAACTCGATGGTACCGAGCACCAAGGCGGGCGAACTGTGGCCGACCATCTGCAGCGCGCCGACGGTCTGGTGCAGTTGCTGGCGGGCCATCTGCAGCGGGCCGCTCTCGGGCTCCGTGGCACTGCCCACGTCGCGCACGAAACGCCGCAGCGACTTGCCGACACCGTCGAGGGATTTCTGGATTTCTCCCAGCACCCAGGCCAACGGCCCGAGGTCTTCGGTGGCCGGCGTGTTGCCGGCGAGGGGGGCCGTGGCAGGGGTTTGAATCGACACGTGGTTGCTCGCCGTTCTTATCTATCTGTTGTCAGGCAATCTTGAAACGAGCCACGGAGCGGCGCAGCTCTTCGGCCATCTGCGAGAGCTCGCGCACCTGCTGAGCCGTGGTCCGCGTGCCTTCGCCGGTCTGTTCCGTCACCGCAAAAATGTGCTGGATGTTGGCGGCCACCACGTTGGCCGAATCGGCCTCGCGGGAAGCGGACTGCGAAATCTGCTCGATGAGGTCTGCGAGTCGGCGCGACACGCGGTCGATCTCGGACAGCGCAGTACCCGCGTTGTCGGACAGCTTGGCCCCTTCGACCACACCCTGCGTGGAACGCTCCATGGCGCCCACCGCATCCTGCGTATCGGTCTGAATCGCCTTCACCAGCGCCGAGATCTGGCGCGTGGCGTCTGCGGAGCGTTCGGCCAGTCGCTGAACTTCTTCCGCCACCACCGAGAAGCCGCGGCCGGCTTCACCGGCGGATGCCGCTTGAATGGCGGCGTTCAGGGCCAGCACGTTCGTCTGTTCTGTAATGTCCGAGATCAGCTCGGTGATTTCGCCAATCTCCTGCGACGATTCGCCCAGGCGCTTGATCCGCTTGGAGGTTTCCTGGATCTGGTCGCGGATGGAGTTCATACCGCCGATGGCGTTCTGCACGGCCTGCAGGCCCGACGATGCGGCTTGCAGCGACTGGCGCGCCACCGTGGCGGACTCTTGCGCTTGCGAGGACACGCCGTTGATTCGCTCGGCCATGGTCAGCACCGACTGGCCGGTTTCGCGAATTTCGCGCAGCTGTTCGGTCGAGGCGGCGAGCAGTTCGGTCGAGGTGTTTTCCACCTGCGACGTCGTCTGCGCCACGCGGGTTGCCGTGTTCTGCACGTTGCCCACCAGCAAGCGCAGTTCTTCCACCGTGTAGTTCACCGAGTCGGCGATGGCGCCGGTGATGTCCTCGGTCACGGTCGCTTCCTGCGTCAGGTCGCCTTCGGCCACCGTTTGCAGTTCGTTCATCAGGCGAAGAATGGCGGCCTGGTTGGCGTTGTTCACGCGGCCGGCCTCTTCGGAGGCCTGCTCGGCAGCCAGACGCTCGCGTTCGGCGACGGCGGCACGTTCGCGGCCTTCGCGCACCTGCACGAAACCGATGGCGCCAGCCAGGGCCAGGGCGGCCAGTGACAGCACGAACAGCAGCACGATGGTGCCGGCACCCAGTCCGGTGCGGGCCGAGAGCTTCTCTTGCAGCTCGCCCAGCGACTTACGCAGCGGCTCGCTGTCGGTCAGGATGGACGCCTGCGCTTCGCGCGCGGCCACCAGGCCCTGCAGGTTGCCCAGAATGGCCGACGCCTGCGTGCGCATCTGCTCGTAGGTCTTCAGGATGGCTTCGAGCTGCTGGCGCGTCTGCGGGTCTTTGGAGCCGGGGAAGCGCTGCTGCGCGTTGCCGTCGAGCAGGCCACGGGTGGTTTCCTGGAAGGTGTTCAGGTCCTTGCCCAGCAGGAACACGGCGTCGGGGTTCACACCCTCGACCGTGAAGAACTCGTTGGTCGACTTGCCGATGCGCTGCGTCAGCATCACGAGCTGGCCGGCGGCCGAGATTTCAGGCAGCGTGGCGTTCTGCTGCATCTTCAGCGACGCGACGGTTTCCGTCATTTCGAGCAGCGTGGACGATTGCTGGTTGATATCGCGCAAGGCGGCGCCCACCTGCGTCAGGATCTGGCGCTGGGCCAGCACGGCCTTGGCGCTGGTGTCGGCGCGTGCGACCAGGGGATTGATCTTGTTCATCTCCTCGTCGTACTGGTTGCCCACGGCTTCCAGGCGCAAGGCGTCGTCGCCGTTGGTCAGGCCCTGCACGCGGCGCGAGAGGTCGTCGGCGCTGTCCTTCACTTCGACGAACGCCGAGGCGCTGCCGACGAGGGCCTGCGAGATCGACTTGGCCAGGCGTTGCGACTGCATCAGCGACTGGCCGGTGGCGGCCACCTGCTGCGCCAGGCGTTCCGCGCGAAGGATGGCGGAGCCGGCCACCAGCAACAGCGCCAGCACCACGATGGCCAGCATGATGGCCAGCACGCGCTGCTGCTTGGCGGGGTTGGCGCCCATGCCGCCCGCGGCGGGGGCCAGCGGGGCCGCTTCGAGTGTGGCCGCGTTGGCGGCCTCGACGGACGCCGCATCGCCCACGTCGATGCCACCGAAGCCGGTGTCGGTCACGGCGGCAGACGCCGAAACGCCGTCGCCCTTCTTGGCGAGGCGAATCGTTTTTTCGTCCGGAACCTGAACCGTGTCGACATCGTCGAGCGATATCGCACCGGAGCCGTCGACGCGGGCCTTGTCGTTCCCGTTGTTCGCGGGGAGTAATTTCTTGAACTTGTCGGCGATCGAGCTCACGGTCGGTCCTTCAGGTGGTTGCCAGTGCCATGTGCCGAAGCACTACGCACCAATACTCAAAAACTGGGGTTGCTGGGAAAGCGCCTGCAGGTTGACTTCCTGCCAGCGCTCCCCTGCCGCGTCGGTGTACAGATGCCCGTGCCAGGCAGGTGCGTCTGCGCCGGGGGCCTCGGCGGCCGTGAAGGCCTCCGCGCCCCGCAACCCCGCCAGTCGATCGACCAGCAATGCGCAGTTGACTTCGAGCAGCTCGTTGAATGCCACGAGCCGCGATTGGATGCGTGCCGCTTCGGTCGCGGCGGGCGCGCCCGGCGCACCGGACGCAAACGCCGACAGCTGCACGACGCCGTACAGGCCGCCGCGCAGGTTGGCGACGCCGAGAAACCAGGGCTCCGTGTAGGGCACGGGCTGGGGCGGCGTCCAGGGAAAGATTTCGCCGGCGTGCGCGAGCGGAAAGAGGTACTTGCCCTCGCCCGCCTCGACCGCCAGCCAGCTCGCGGCCACGCCCGTGGTGCGCGCGGCCTGGAGGCGGCTCGCAAGACGGGACTGGAAGGCGCGGAGCGCGTCGCGATTCGCCATGGAGTGCGCAGGTTCCCGGTCAGGCGAGTGCGCTGATCTTGGACATCAGGTCGGCCGCGTTGACCGGCTTCACGATGTAGTCGCGTGCGCCCTGGCGCATGCCCCAGACACGATCGGTTTCCTGGTTCTTGCTGGTGCACAGGATGATCGGGATGGTCGCGTACTTCGGGTCGCGGGCGATGGCGCGCGTGAGCTGGAAGCCGTTCTGGCCGGGCATGACCACATCCATGAGGATCAGGTCGGGGTGGTCTTCCTCGAGGCGGCGCATCGCGTCGTCGGCGTTTTCAGCCGTCTTCACGGAGAAACCGTTCTTCTGGAGGAGGTCGGTCAGGAACACCAGTTCCGTCTTGGAGTCGTCGACGACGAGGATTTTTCGAATGGGCATTACTGCACTTCCTGTTGAACAATGCCAAACTGCTGCACGGCCTGCAGCAGCTGGTCTTTGGTGAAAGGCTTGGTGAGATAGTCCTGGGACCCGACCATGCGGCCGCGGGCCTTGTCGAACACACCGTCTTTCGAAGACAGCATGACGACCGGGACATTGGAGAAATGCGCGTTGCGCTTGATGATGGCGCAGGTCTGATAGCCGTCGAGGCGAGGCATCAAGATGTCGCAGAAAATCAGGTGAGGCTTGTGGTCGTTAACCTTGGAGAGCGCGTCGAAGCCGTCTTCCGCGAGAAGAACCTCGTGCCCACCCTGCTTCAGAAAAATCTCGGCACTGCGCCGGATGGTGTTGCTGTCATCGATGACCAGCACCTTGTAACCAGATCCATTCGGGCCCATTGCAAACGCTCCTGCTCATGAGACTTGGATGCCCGCCGCGCCGAACATCGACGCAGATCGCGTAGCCCTATGCCATGCTTGTCAGATCTCAACCATTTCGAAGTCTTCCTTGCGCGCACCGCACTCAGGACAGGTCCAGTTCATCGGCACATCGGCCCAGGCCGTGCCTGCCGCGATGCCGTCTTCCGGTACACCAACCGCTTCGTCATAGATCCACCCACAAATCAGGCACATCCAAGTTTTCGTGTTCATCGGAGCTTAAAGTCCTTGTTCATTAAATGCAACGAGTGTATCTATGCGTATCTCACTGGCAGACGGTAAACGTCGCGCCTATGCCACCATCCAGGGGATTTCGCTAGGCGTATGACCATCTACTTACATCCAGACGAGAACGCCCGTAACCCGGGCAATCTTAACGACCCCCCGCAGGACGACGAGGCGCTGAGCGAACGCGACCTGAATCCCCCCTGCGTGCTGGTGTTCAATGCCAGCGATCCGAGCGGCGCGGGCGGCCTGGGCGCCGACGCGCTGGCCATGGGATCGGTGGGCGCTCACATCCTGCCGGTGGTGACGGGCGCCTACGCGCGCGACACGGCCGAGATCTTCGACCACTTCGCCTTCGAGGAAGAGGCCGTGGCCGAGCAGGCGCGCTCCATCCTCGAAGACGTCGAGGTCCAGCTGATCAAGGTGGGCTTTGCCGGCACCCCCGAGGCGCTGAGCACCATCGCCGAGACCGCCGCCGACTACCCGGACGTGCCCGTGGTGGCCTATATGCCCAACCTGTCGTGGTGGGACGAGAACCTCATCGAGGCCTATCTGGACGCTTTCCGCGACCTCGTGCTGCCCCAGACCACGGTGTTGGTTGGAAACCACAGCACCCTGTGGCGCTGGCTGCTGCCCGACTGGAGCGGCGAGCGCCCGCCCGGCGCGCGCGACATCGCCAAGGCCGCCGGCGAGTTCGGCGTGCCCTACACCCTGGTCACCGGCATGGTTCTGCCCGACCAGTTCATCGACAACGTGCTGGCCTCGCCGCAGTCGGTGCTGGCCAGCGAGAAGTACGAACGGCTCGAAGCCGTCTTCGCCGGCGCCGGCGACACGCTCTCGGCCGCGCTCGCCGCCCTGCTCGCCAGCGGCACCGACCTCGTGGCCGCCACGACCGAAGCGCTCGCTTACATGGACCGGTGCCTCGACGCGGGCTTTCGCCCCGGCATGGGCCACGTGCTGCCCGACCGCCTGTTCTGGGCCGAGCCCGAGGACGACGAAGACGATGACGACGCGCCCGACACCCCCCCTGATTTCGCTTTACCTCCGCACGACACGCGACACTGATGACTGACCAGAACGACCTTCTTTTCGAGCGCGCCCGCGCCGTGATCCCCGGCGGCGTGAACTCGCCCGTGCGCGCCTTCAAGGCCGTCGGCGGCACGCCCCGTTTCATCCAGCGCGCGCAAGGCGCCTATTTCTGGGACGCCAACGACCAGCGCTACATCGACTACATCGGCTCCTGGGGCCCGATGATCCTGGGCCACGGCCACCCCGCCGTGGTCGAGGCGGTGCAAAAGGCCGTGCTCGAAGGCTTCTCGTACGGCGCGCCGACCGAGCGCGAGATCGAACTGGCCGAAGCCATCCTGGCCCTGGTGCCGTCGATGGAGATGGTGCGCCTCGTGAGTTCGGGCACCGAAGCCGCCATGAGCGCGCTGCGCCTGGCGCGCGGCGCCACCGGCCGCAAGACCATCGTCAAGTTCGAAGGCTGCTACCACGGCCACGCCGACGCGCTGCTCGTGAAGGCCGGCTCGGGCCTGGCCACCTTCGGCAACCCGACCTCGGCCGGCGTGCCGCCCGAGGTGGTGCAGCACACGCTGGTGCTCGAGTACAACAACCTGCAGCAACTCGAAGAAGCCTTCGCGCTGCACAGCAAGGACATCGCCTGCCTGATGATCGAGGCGATCGCCGGCAACATGAACTTCGTGCGCGCCACGCCCGCTTTCGCCAAGCGCTGCCGCGAGTTGTGCACGCAGCACGGCGCGCTGCTGATCTTCGACGAGGTGATGACGGGCTTCCGTGTCGGCCTGCACGGCGCGCAAGGCGTGCTGGGCATCACGCCCGACCTCACGGTGCTCGGCAAGGTGATCGGCGGCGGCATGCCGCTGGCGGCCTTCGGCGGCCCGCGCGCCATCATGGAACAGCTCGCGCCGCTGGGCCCGGTCTACCAGGCCGGCACGCTGTCGGGCAACCCGGTGGCCACCGCCTGCGGCCTGGCCACGCTGAAGGAAATCTCGAAGCCCGGGTTCTACGAAGCGCTGGCGAAGAAGACCCGCACGCTGGTCGACGGCCTGAAAGCCGCAGCGGCCGCCGAGGGCCAGCCCTTCAACGCCGACAGCGAAGGCGGCATGTTCGGCTTCTTCCTCATGAACGAGTTGCCGCAGAACTACGCGACGGTGATGACCACCGACAACGCGCAGTTCAACGCGCTGTTCCACGGCCTGCTCGATCGCGGCGTGTACATCGCGCCGGCACTCTACGAAGCAGGCTTCGTGAGCGCCGCGCACAGCGAGGACGACATCGCGGCCACCATCGCGGCGGCACGCGACATCTTCAGCAAGCGCTGACGCGCGCGCGCCTGAACGCTGAAGACGCGCCACGGCGCTGACATGCAAGAAGGGGCGTGCGCTGTCACGGCTTTCGCCATCGCGCCGTGTATATTGCGCCGGCGCTCACAGGCCTCTTCCTCGTGCGCCATAGCAAGGGAAGCCGTCATCGCAGCCGCCATCGAAGCCGCGAGACAGACCAGTTTTCAGGACGCCCCGCCCATGACCCCCTTGCGCATGCTGCCGCTTCTCAGTGCCCTTCTTCTGCCGGGCCTCGCGCTGGCGCAGTCCTTCGAGCCGAAGAACATCTGGGTCAACCCCGGCTTCTACTCGGCCCACTTCGACAGCGGCAAGGGCCTGGAAAACGCCAACCCGGGCCTGGGCTTCGAATACCCGCTGAACGATACCTACCGCGTCACGGCCGGCACCTTCCACAACAGCAACCGGCGCCAGTCGCACTACGTCGGCCTGTACATCCTGCCCTTCGAGTTCTACGGCGTGAAGTTCGGCGCGGTGGTGGGCGGCTTCGACGGCTACCCCGACTACCGCAACGGCAACTGGTTCCCCGCGATCATCCCGACGGCCGCCATCGAGGGCAAGAACTGGGGCCTGAACATCGCCTACGTGCCGACGATCAAAAACCGGTTGTACGGCGCGATCAGCTTCCAGCTCAAGTACCGCTTCGGCACGCACGAGTAGCGGCCACAAAAAAGCCAGGGCCGCGCGAGCGACCCTGGCCTTGTTCGAGCAGGCCCCGCAGGGCCGCAAGCTCAGTGGCGGAAGTGGCGCACGCCCGAGAACACCATCACCACGCCACGCTCGTCGGCAGCGTCAATCACTTCCTGGTCGCGCATCGAGCCGCCCGGCTGGATGACGCAGCCCGCGCCCGCATCCACCACCACGTCCAGGCCGTCGCGGAACGGGAAGAAGGCATCGCTCGCCACCGCCGTGTCCTTGAGCGACAGGCCCGCGTGCTCGGCCTTGATGCTGGCGATGCGCGCGGAGTCGAGCCGGCTCATCTGGCCGGCGCCCACGCCCATCGTCATGCCGTCGGCGCAGAACACGATCGCGTTGCTCTTGACGTACTTCGCGACCTTCCAGGCGAACAGCAGGTCTTGCAACTGCTGGGGCGTGGGCTGCTTCTTGCTGACCACCTTGAGGTCGGCCAGTGCCAGCTCGTGGTTGTCGGCGGTCTGGATCAAGAGGCCCGAGCCGACGCGCTTGACGTCCATCGCGTTGCGGCCGTTGTCCCAGTCGGTGGCACCCCCCTTGGGCAGCGAGATCTCGAGCACGCGCACGTTGAGCTTGGCCTTGGTGGCCTGGAACACTTCGAGCGCCTCGGGCGTGTAGCCCGGCGCCATCAGCACTTCGACGAACTGCTTGTTGACGGCCTGTGCGGTGGCCAGGTCGACCGGACGGTTGAAGGCAATGATGCCGCCGAAGGCCGAGGTCGGATCGGTCTTGAAGGCCTTGCTGTAGGCCTCGAGTGCATCTTTGCCCACGGCCACGCCGCAGGGATTGGCGTGCTTCACGATCACGCAGGCGGGCTCGTCGAAGCTCTTCACGCATTCCCACGCCGCATCGGCGTCGGCGATGTTGTTGTAGCTGAGCTCCTTGCCCTGCAGCTGCCTGGCCGACACGAGCGAACCGGGCGCCGGGTACAGGTCGCGGTAGAACGCGGCCTGCTGGTGCGGGTTCTCGCCGTAGCGCAGGTCCTGCACCTTCACGAAGCGGCCGTTGCTCTGCGCCGGAAACAGCGAGCGCGTGGGCGCGCTCTGGCCGATGCTGGCGTCGAAGTCGATGGCCGAGAGGTAGTCGCTGATGGCGCCGTCGTAGTCGGCAATGCGGTTGAACGCGGCCACCGAGAACGCGAACTTGGTCTTGTCGCTGAGCTTGCCGTCGGCCTTGAGCTCGGCCAGCGCCACGGCGTACTGCGAAGCGTCGGTGAGCACGCCCACGTCCTTCCAGTTCTTGGCCGCGCTGCGCACCATGGCCGGGCCGCCGATGTCGATGTTCTCGATCGCGTCTTCGAGCGTGCAGCCGGGCTTGGCCACGGTGGCTTCGAACGGGTACAGGTTGACCACCAGCAGGTCGATGGTGTCGATGCCGTGTTCCTGGATGGCCGCGACGTGCGCGGGCAGGTCGCGGCGTGCCAGCAGGCCGCCGTGGATCTTCGGGTGCAGCGTCTTCACGCGGCCGTCGAGCATTTCGGGAAAGCCGGTGTGGTCGGCAACTTCGGTCACCGGCAGGCCGGCGTCGGCCAGCAGCTTGGCGGTGCCGCCGGTGGACAGCAGCTTGACGCCCAAGCCATGCAGGGCTTGCGCGAATTCGAGGATGCCGGTCTTGTCGGAAACGGAAAGGAGTGCGGTCTGAGCCATGGGATATGCCGTGGAGTTATTTCAAAAGTTTGTGCTCGACCAATTTCTTGCGGAGCGTGTTGCGGTTCAGGCCCAGCCATTGGGCGGCCCGGGACTGGTTGCCTTCGGCGCGCGTCATGACGACGTCGAGCAGGGGTTTCTCGACCACGCGCACGAGCATCTCGTACATGCCGTCGGGTTCGGTGCCCCGCAGATCGCGAAAGTAGCTGTCCAGACTGCTGCGCACGCAGTCCTCGATGTGTTTCTTGCTCATTGCTTGCTTCTTCTCTTTTTCTCTTCTTCTCTCAATCGACGGCGCAGGCCGCCTCCTCTTCCCCCGACGGCTCCTCGTCTGCCGGTGGATCAGGCATGCGGTCCATGCGGTCCGCAAGCCCCTGGAAATAGTCGCCGACCGCACGCAGCTGTCCGGCGCAGTCTTCGATGGCGTTCATCCGTGCGCGAAACGCCTCGCCGTCGGGCAGCGCGCGCACATACCAGCCGATGTGCTTGCGCGCCGTGCGCACGCCGCTGAACTCGCCGTACAGCGCGTAGTGCGCCACCAGGTGGTCGAGCAGCAGCCGGCGCACCTCCGCCACCAGCGGCGGCGCCAGGTGGGTGCCGGTGTCCAGGAAATGCGTGATCTCGCGGAAGATCCAGGGCCGGCCCTGCGCGGCGCGGCCGATCATGACGGCGTCGGCGCGCGTGGCCGCGAGCACGTCGCGTGCCTTCTCGGGCGAGCGGATGTCGCCGTTGGCCACCACCGGCACGCGCACCGCGGCCTTCACGGCGGCGATGGTGTCGTACTCGGCGTGGCCCTTGTAGCCCTGCTCGCGCGTGCGGCCATGCACGGTGAGCATCTGCACGCCGGCCGATTCGAAGTCGCGTGCGAGCTTCACTGCGTTGCGGTGGTCTTCGCTCCAGCCGGTGCGCATCTTCAGCGTGACCGGCACGTTGAAGGGTTGCGCCGCATCGACCACGGCCTGCACGATTTCGAGGGCCAGCGGCTCATCGCGCATGAGTGCCGAGCCGGCCCACTTGTTGCAGACCTTCTTGGCCGGGCAGCCCATGTTGATGTCGATGATCTGCGCGCCGCGCTCGATGTTGTAGACCGTGGCCTCGGCCATCATGGCCGCGTCGGTGCCGGCGATCTGCACCGCGATGGGGCCCGGCTCGCCGTCGTGGTTGGCGCGCCGCGAGGTCTTCAGCGTGTTCCACAGGTCCTTGCGCGAGGTGACCATCTCGCTGACCGCATAGCCCGCGCCGAGTTCGCGGCACAGCATGCGGAAGGGCCTGTCCGTCACGCCGGCCATGGGCGCGACGAACAGCCGGTTTTCCAGCGTGTGGGTGCCGATCTGCAAGGTCATGGGAGGGTGTTCTGTGCGCGCCGGCTGCTGAAAAATGAGGCACGATTGTAGCCACGTGGCATTTCAGCGACTGAAACGATTTGCGCCTTTTTGCGCTGGCGACACAGGCGTAAACACCAGTATTTCGCGGGGCCTTCTCCCACGCGTCGGCGACGAGAGCGCTGCCTATACTTCGCCGACCTTATGCAAGCCTGGCTCGACGCACTCCTGGCGCTTCTCGCGCTCCCCCAGTACGGACTTTCGACGCTGTTCATCGCGGCCTTCGTGTCGGCCACGCTGCTGCCGGTGGGCTCCGAACCCATCTTGTTCGGCCTGCTGAAACTCAACCCCGAGATGTTCTGGCAGGCCATCGCCGTGGCCACCATCGGCAACACGCTGGGCGGCGCGGTCGACTGGTGGATGGGCTACGGCGCGCACAAGGTGGCCGACAAATACTCGCACTCGAAACACCACCTGCGCGTGCTCGGCTGGCTCGAGCGGCTGGGCCCGAAGGCCTGCCTGCTGAGCTGGCTGCCGATCGTGGGCGACCCGCTGTGCGCAGTCGCCGGCTGGCTCAAGCTGCCGTTCTGGCCCTGCGTGGGCTACATGGCGATCGGCAAGTTCCTGCGCTACGTGACGATGACGTATGCGCTTCTATACGTCTTCCCGTCATGAAGCGCGCGTTCGAACAAACTCAGCTCAGCAGTTCGTAGGGGCCGCCGCGCTGCAGTGCGCGCTGGTAGGCCGGGCGCGCGTGGATGCGCTCCAGGTAGGCCATCAGCTTGGGCCGCTTCGCATCGAGGCCGCCTCGCGCCTGCGAGGCCTCGACCGGAAAGCTCATCTGGATGTCGGCGCCCGTGAAGGCATCGCCCGCGAACCACTCGCTCTTGCCGAGTTCGGCCTCCATGAAATTCAGATGACTCGCGATGTTCGGGTTGATGAACGCCGACTTCGCTTTCGCCGCAATGGCCTTGGCGACCGGCTTGGCGAAAAAGGGCATCTTGCTGGTCTCGATGCGGTCGAACACCAGCTTGAGCAGCAGCGGCGACATCGCCGTGCCTTCGGCGAAGTGCAGCCAGTAGCGGTAACGCAGCGCCTCGGGCGAACCCGGCGCGGGCGCAAGCCGGCCCTGGCCGTAGCGTTCGATGAGCGACTCGATGATCGCACCCGATTCCGCCAGCGTCGCGCCATCGTCGGTCGTCACCACGGGCGACTTGCCCAGCGGGTGCACGGCCTTCAGCGAAGCGGGCGCCAACATGGTCTTGGGGTCGCGCTGGTAGTGGACGATCTCGTAGGGCAGATCGAGTTCTTCGAGCAGCCAGAGCACACGTTGCGAGCGCGAGTTGTTCAGGTGATGGACGGTGAGCATGATGGCGAATGAAGGCCTTCCGGCGGAGGATGCAGCGGCCGCGCAGTCTAACCAACGCACGCGGCTTTCCGGCGCCCGCTGCAACAGCGTCACCGCCTACGGCAAACCGTGGGACCGCTGCCGGCCAGGCCCTCCATCAACGCCAGGCCTCGGGTGTTGCCCTTCCGGCAGGGGGTTGGCGCAGCGGACACGCAGTGCCGCGCAGCCTGGGGGCGCGCGAAATCAGGAGCTGAACAGGAAGTTCATCACGTCGCCATCCTTCACGACGTATTCCTTGCCTTCCGAGCGCATCTTCCCCGCGTCCTTCGCGCCCTGCTCGCCCTTGAAGGCGATGTAGTCGTCGAACGCGATGGTCTGGGCGCGGATGTAGCCCTTCTCGAAGTCGCCGTGAATCACGCCAGCGGCCTGCGGGCCGGTGTCGCCGATGTGGATGGTCCAGGCGCGCACTTCCTTCACCCCGGCGGTGAAGTACGTCTGCAGGCCCAGCAGCTTGAAGGCGGCGCGGATCAGGCGGTTCAGGCCCGGCTCTTCCTGGCCGATTTCGGCCAGGAACATCTTCTTGTCTTCGTCGTCCATCTCCGCCAGGTCGGCTTCGATCTTGGCGCAGATGGCGACCACGGGCGCGCCCTGCTTGGCGGCGTATTCGCGCAGGCGGTCGAGGTACGGGTTGTTCTCGAAGCCGTCTTCGGCCACGTTGCCCACGAACATGGCGGGCTTGGCAGTGATCAGCGTGAAGCTCTTCACCAGCGGCAGCTCTTCCTTGGTGAACTCGAGCGCGCGCACCGGCGTGTTCTCGTTCAGCGCGGCCTGGCAGCGCTCGAGCAGGCCGACGAGCTTCTGCGCGTCCTTGTCGCCCGAACGGGCGACCTTGGTGTGGCGGTGCAGCGCCTTCTCGACCGTGGCGAGGTCTGCCAGGCACAGCTCGGTCTGGATCACTTCGATGTCGGAGATCGGGTCGACCTTGCCGGCCACGTGGATCACGTTCTCGTCGTCGAAGCAGCGCACCACGTTGACGGTGGCGTCGGTCTCGCGGATGTGCGCCAGGAACTTGTTGCCCAGGCCTTCGCCGGTGCTGGCACCGGCCACCAGGCCGGCAATGTCGACGAACTCGACGATGGCGGGCACCACGCGCTCGGGCTTGACGATCTCGCTGAGCTGGTCGAGCCGCGGATCGGGCACTTCCACCACGCCCACGTTGGGCTCGATGGTGCAGAACGGATAGTTTTCCGCTGCGATGCCGGCCTTGGTCAACGCATTGAAAAGGGTGGATTTACCGACGTTGGGCAGGCCGACGATGCCGCATTGCAAACTCATGGGGGGTCCTCTTGGGTAACCTCCGATTTTAGGCTGACCAGGTTCTCCCCCTGGCCAGGCGCACTTCAGAGCGTTCCCGCTCCTGCTTTTCCGGGGCCAACCCTGTACGAAGGCACTCTGGCAGAAGCGTTCGCGGCTCGAAAGCTCAGGGTTAGACCCGATTAGCAAACGTTTGCGCAAACGTTTCCCTCGATTAACATCAGACCCCCGGCACAGACCGGCGTTCCGCTCTGACCCCTCATTCCAGGAGACATCCACCATGAAGTTCACCCGCCGTACCCTGCAAAGCGCTGCCGCACTGACCTTGCTGGGCGCCATCGCCGGAACGCCCGCCTTCGCGCAGGACAAGCCGAAGGTCGCGCTGGTCATGAAGTCGCTGGCCAACGAGTTCTTCCGCACCATGGAAGACGGCGCCAAGGCGCACCAGAAGGCCAACGCCGCGCAGTACACGCTGGTGGCCAACGGCATCAAGGACGAGACCGACACCGCCGCCCAGATCAAGATGGTCGAGCAGATGGTGGCGCAGAAGATCAACGCGCTGGTCATCGCGCCCGCCGATTCGAAGGCGCTGGTGCCGGTGATCAAGGCGGCCATCGACAAGGGCATCCTGGTCGTGAACATCGACAACCGCCTGGATGCCGACGCGCTGAAGGAAAAGGGCATTCAGGTGCCCTTCGTCGGCCCCGACAACCGCGCTGGCGCCAAGCTGGTGGGCGACGCGCTCGCCAAGGAGCTGAAGTCGGGCGACAAGGTCGGCATCATCGAAGGCGTGTCGACCACCTTCAATGCGCAGCAGCGCACGCTGGGCTACCAGGATGCCATGAAGGCCGGCGGCATGACCGTGGTCGGCGTGCAATCGGGCCAGTGGGAAATCGACAAGGGCAACACCGTGGCCGCCGGCATGATGCGCGAGCACCCCGACCTGAAGGCCCTGCTGGCCGGCAACGACAGCATGGCGCTGGGCGCCGTGGCCGCCGTCAAGGCCGCGGGCAAGACCGGCAAGGTGCTGGTCGTGGGCTACGACAACATCGGCGCCATCAAGCCGATGCTGAAAGATGGCCGCGTGCTCGCCACCGCCGACCAGTTCGCCGCCAGGCAGGCGGTGTTCGGCATCGAGACCGCGCTGAAGGCCATCGCCGACAAGAAGAAGCAATCGGAAATGCCGGCTGAAGTGAAGACCGACGTGATCCTCGTCACCAAGTCGTCCAAGTAAGCCCAAGCCCTCCGTTTCCCTCAACAAGAAGAAGACTCCGTTTTGACTGCCGCCACCGACGCCGCCCTGCACCCGCCCTTACCCACCGCGGTGCTCTCGTTGAGCACCGTGGGCAAGGACTACGCGGCGCCGGTGCTCGACGACGTCTCGCTCGAGCTGCGCGCCGGCGAAGTGCTCGCGCTCACGGGCGAGAACGGTGCGGGCAAGAGCACGCTGTCGAAGATCGTCTGCGGGCTGGTGCAGCCCACGCGCGGCGGCATGCTGCTGGACGGCCAGCCTTTCGCGCCGGCTTCGCGCCGCGATGCCGAGCGGCTGGGCGTGCGCATGGTCATGCAGGAACTCGGCCTCGTCACCACGCTGTCGGTGGCCGAGAACCTGCTGCTCGACCGCCTGCCGCACAAGAGCGGCTGGATCCGCCGCGCCACGCTGCACGAACTGGCCGAGCGCCAGCTCGCCAAGATCGGCCTGGACGGCATCGACCCCGCCACGCCGGTGGCGCGGCTGGGCATCGGCCAGCAGCAGATGGTGGAGATTGCGCGCAACCTGCAGGACGACACGCGCGTGCTGGTGCTCGACGAGCCCACCGCCATGCTCACGCCGCGCGAAACCGCGCACCTGTTCGAGCAGATCGAGCTGCTGAAGCTGCGCGGCGTGGCGATCGTCTACGTGTCGCACCGCCTCGAAGAACTGCAGCGCATCGCCGACCGCGTGGCGGTTCTGCGCGACGGCAAGCTGGTCGACCTGCGCGCCATGGCCGGCGTGCGCGAATCCGAACTGGTGCAGCGCATGGTCGGGCGGGCGGTGCACGAGCACGAAGGCCGCGCACGCCGCGTCGCGGGCCCAGTGCTGCTGAGCGCACACGGCATCGGCCGGGCGCAGGTGGTGCGCGATGTCGACCTCGAGCTGCGCGCCGGTGAAATCATGGGCCTGGCCGGCCTGGTCGGCTCGGGCCGCACCGAGCTCGTGCGACTGCTGTTCGGCGCCGACCGAGCCGACCGCGGCGAGCTCGTGCTGCACGACGGCACGCCGGCCGCACAACCCGTTCAGCACGCGCGCAAGGGCTGGCGCTCGCCGATGCAGGCGATCCGCGCGGGCATCGGCCTCGTGACCGAAGACCGCAAGTCGCAGGGCCTGCTGCTGTCGCAGCCGATCCGCGTCAACGCCACGCTGAGCGACCTGGGCGCGATCTCGCATGCCGGCTGGTTGCGCCGCGCCAAGGAGCGCCAGATTGCGCGCCGGCTGGTGGAGCTGCTGCGCATCCGCTCGCGCAGCATCGAGCAGCCGGTGTCGACACTCAGCGGCGGCAACCAGCAGAAGGTGGTGTTCGCGCGCTGGCTGCACCGCGAATGCAAGGTGCTGCTGCTGGACGAACCCACGCGCGGCGTGGACGTCGGCGCGCGCGCCGACCTGTACACCGAGCTCGACCGCATGACCGACGCCGGCAAGGCGCTGCTGATGGTCTCCAGCGACCTGCGCGAGCTGATGGCCATGTGCGACCGCATCGGCGTGATGAGCGCCGGCCGGCTGGTCGCGGTGTTCGAGCGCGGCGAGTGGACCGAGCAGTCGCTGCTCGCCGCCGCCTTCAGCGATGCCACGGGCCGCGTGCCCGGCTCTCCCGCGGATTCCGCCCTTTCGGCCGACTCCGCAGCTTCCGCCCCGACTTCCGCCGACGCCTGACGACCATGAACGCCGCTTCTCCCTCTTCTCTTGCGCCTTCCGCCGCCGGCAAGCAGCCATCCGCACTCAAGGGCCAGCTCGGCACCTACCTGGGCCTGACGGTCGTGCTGCTGGGCATGATTGCGCTGTTCGGCGCGATGAGCGAATACTTCCTCACGCGCGACACCTTCATCTCCATCGCCAACGAAATCCCGGCGCTGGCCGTGATGGCGGTGGGCATGACCTTCGTGCTGATCATCGCGGGCATCGACCTGTCGGTGGGCTCGGTGCTCGCACTGAGCGCGGCCGTCACGGCCGCCGCCATCCTCGAATGGAAACTCTCGGTGCCGCTGGCCGCCCTGCTGGGCCTGGCCACCGGCCTCATCTGCGGCACGGTGACGGGTGCGGTGTCGGTCGCGTGGCGATTGCCCAGCTTCATCGTCTCACTGGGCATGCTCGAAGCCGTGCGCGGCGGCGCCTACCTGGTCACCGACTCGCGCACGCAGTACGTGGGCGACGCCATCTCGGGCCTGGCCGCGCCGTGGATCGGCGGCATCTCGGCCGCCTTCGTGCTCGCCGTGGTGCTGGTGGCCGTGGGGCAGCTGGTGCTCACGCGCTCCGTGTTCGGCCGCCATGTCGTGGGCATCGGCACCAACGAGGAAGCCATGCGCCTGGCGGGCATCGACCCGCGCCCCATCCGCATCATCGTGTTCGCCGTGACCGGCCTGCTGGCCGGGCTGGCGGGCCTGATGCAGTCGGCCCGCCTCGAAGCGGCCGACCCGAACGCCGGCGTCGGCATCGAGCTGCAGGTGATCGCGGCCGTGGTCATCGGCGGCACCAGCCTCATGGGCGGGCGCGGCTCGGTGGTCAACACCTTCTTCGGCGTGCTGATCATCGCGGTGCTCGAGGCCGGCCTGGCGCAGGTGGGCGCGAGCGAACCGAGCAAGCGCATCATCACGGGCGCGGTGATCGTGGTGGCCGTCATCATCGACACCCTGCGCCAGCGCCGGGCCGATCGCCGGCTGGCCTGAGCTTCCACAGGAACAAGGACAACCATGGCCACCATCAAGGACGTCGCACTCCAGGCGGGCGTTTCCGTCACCACCGTGTCGCACGTCGTCAACGACACGCGCCACGTGAGCGCCAAGGTGCGCGAGCGCGTCGAGCTGGCGATCCGCGAGCTGGGCTACGTGCCCAACGCGATGGCGCGCAGCCTCAAGAGCAACACCACCTCGACGCTGGGCATGCTGATTCCCAACAGCTCCAACCCCTACTTCGCCGAGATCGTGCGCATCGTGGAAGACCGCTGCTTCGGGGCCGGCTACACGCTGGTGCTGTGCAACACCGACGACGAGCCCCGGCGCCAGAGCGTGTACCTGCAGGTGCTGGCCGAGCGCCGCATCGACGGGCTCATCGTGGTGTCGACCGGCGCCGATGAAGATGATTCACTCGCCACCCAGCTGCGCGGCCTGCGCATTCCCACCGTGCTGGTCGACCGCGAAATCGCCGATCCCGCCTGCGACCTGGTCGAAACTGCCCACATGCAGGGCGGCCTGCTCGCGGTGCGGCACCTGCTGTCGCTGGGCCACAAGCGCATCGCCTGCATCGGCGGACCGACCGGCGTGACGTCGAGCGAGCAGCGCATCGAAGGCTGGCGCATGGCGCTGGCGGAAACCGGCTCGGCACCGAACGCCGACGCGCTGCTGTGGCGCGGCGGCTTCACCAGCCAGGGCGGCTACGAGGCGATGCACGCCATCCTGCGCACCGAGCAGAAGCCCTCGGCCGTGTTCGTGTGCAACGACCTCATGGCCATCGGCGCGCTGCGTGCCGCGCACGAAAGCGGCGTGCGGGTGCCCGACGAACTGTCCATCGTGGGCTTCGACGACATCGAACTGTCGGCCTACACCAGCCCGCCGCTCACCACCGTGGCGCAGCCCAAGGAGCGCATCGGCGCACTGGCGGTCGACATGCTGCTGGAGCGCATGGGCGGCAAGCGCCGCGACGCACGCAAGGTCGTGCTGCAACCCGAGTTGCGCGTGCGCGCCTCGACCGCGCGCCACGCGGGCTTTCGCGAAGCGGGCGTGACGCCTGCCACTTCCACGGCCGCCACCACCGCAACCTCCGCCACATCTTCCAAGTCCCGCACCTCGTGAGCCTTCAGCCTCCTTCTTCCTCCACGCCCCTGCGCATCGTGGTGCTCGGCAGCCTGAACATGGACATCGTGCTGCGCGTGCCGCACGCGCCGGCCGCGGGCGAAACCCTGCTGGGCCGCTCGATCGACGCCATTCCCGGCGGCAAGGGCGCCAACCAGGCCGTGAGTTGCGCGCGCGAAGGTGCGCAGGTGCACATGATCGGCTGCGTGGGTGACGACGCGCACGGCCAGGCGCTGCGCAATGCGCTCGCACGCGACGGCATCGACACCGCCGCGCTGCGCACCGACACCACCGAGCCCACCGGCACGGCGCTGATCCTGGTGGAAGACAGCGGCCAGAACCGCATCGTGATGATCCCCGGCGCCAACGCGCGCGTCGCCCTCGACGACGCCGCCCTGCGCACGCAGTTGCAGGGCGCGGCCTTCTTCGTGGCGCAGTTCGAGACGCCGATGGCCCAGGTCGCGCGCGCCATCGACGCGGCACACGACGTGGGTTGCAAGGTGATGCTCAACCCCTCGCCGGTGCAGCCCATCGCCGAGGCACTCTGGCCCCGCATCGACACGCTCGTAGTCAACGAGATCGAAGCGCAGACGCTGTCGGGCCAGAACGCCGACAGCCCCGAAGAAGCCGCGCAGGCCGGCCAGGCGCTGCGCGCGCGCGGCATCGCCCGCGTGGTCGTGACGCTGGGCTCGCGGGGTGCGGTGGCGGTCGATGCCGACGGCGCGCGCCACCATCCCGCGCCGAGGGTGCAGGCGGTCGACACCACCGCCGCCGGCGACACCTTCCTGGGTGCGCTCGCCGTGGCACTGGGCGAAGGCCAGTCCTTCGACGAGGCCGTGCGCCTGGGCATCCGCGCCGCCGCGCTGTGCATCCAGCAGCCCGGCGCCCAACCCTCCATTCCGCAGCGCGACGCCGTGCTGCGCAGCCCCCTGCCCCCCGACTGGATCACGCTGTGAAACGCTCTCCCCTGCTGCACGCCGAACTCTCCCACGTGATCGCCTCGATGGGCCACGGCGACATGCTGGTGATCGGCGACGCCGGCCTGCCGATTCCCGACGGTCCGCGCCGCATCGACCTGGCCGTGGCGCGCGGCGTACCGGGAATCAGCGACGTGCTCAAGGCGGTGCTGTCGGAGATGCAGGTCGAAGGCATCGTGGTGGCCGACGAAGCACTGCAAGGCGATGCGAAGGCGCTGCCGGACTGGTACCCGCAGTCGCTGGGCATCGCGCCGCAAACCGTGTCGCATGAAGAGTTCAAGCGCCGCAGCGCGAAGGCCCGCGCCATCGTGCGCACGGGCGAATGCACGCCCTACGCCAACATCCTGCTGATCGCAGGCGTGGCGTTCTGATCGCCCGTTACTCGAAGCGGTAGTTCGCGCCCACCACCTGCCCCACCTTGAGCAGGTGCTCCACGCCCTGCACCACGATGCAGTTCATGCCGAAGGTGATGCCGCCGTCCACGCGCGCGTCGGCGCGGTAGGTGCGCAGCATGTCGCCGACCTCGGGGCTGCTGAGCGCGGTGGCCGGGTCGATGTCAGGAATCGGGCAGCGCGTGCAGGGCTTGACCGGGCGCAGCTCGGCCTCGCCTTCGCCGGTGGTGACGTGCAGCGCATCGACCCGGTCTTCGTCGTGCGACTCGATGCCGGCCAGCACGATGTTCGGGCGGAAGCGCTCGATGCCGACCGGGCCGTGGCCCGCCGCCGCCAGTCGCTCGTTGAGTTCGGCAATCGAGCCTTCGCTGGCCACCAGCAGCGGAAAGCCGTCGGCGAACTGGTTCAGCGCCTCGACGCCGTCGGTCCACTTCAGGCTCGACAGGCGCTGGTGCTCGGGGTCGAAACGCACCAGGCGCAGCGTCTGCGGCTTGCCTGGCTCGGAAAGAAAGTCGCTGAACCACTGGGCCGCGATGTCGCCCATGTCGTAGGCCGCCACCTCGTCCTTCCACACACGCACGCGCACCGGCTGCTCGACGCGGTCGAAGGCCAGGTGCAGCGCCAGCATGCCGGGCGCGCGCAGCACGACCTCGGTGTGCTTCATCTGCGGCTGGATGAGCGCCATGCGCGGCAGCTGCCGCTGGGTGACGAACTCGCCCTGCGCATCGACCACCATCCAGGCGCGGTCGAACTCCAGGCCGGTTTCGGTGAGCAGCATCTCGTCGAGCTCGACGCCGGCGCACGACTTGACGGGGTACACGAACAGGCGGGCAATGGTGGCCTGGAGATCGAAAGCGGGCGGCTGCGACACGGTGGGGGTTCCTTTGAAATCGCTGGCCATTCTCCCGCATGAACGGGTATCGGCGCCCGTGCGGGAGGCAACTCCTACAATCATCCGATGGCCCTTTCCCCCGAAGTTTGTATCCGCGGCGCCGGCATCGTCGGCCGCACGCTGGCGCTGCTGCTGGCGCGCGAACGCGTGCGCGTCGCGCTGGTGGTGCCGCCGGCCCCTGCGGGCAAGGAAGACATCCGGGCGTACGCGCTCAACGCGGCGTCCCGCACCCTGCTCGAATCGCTGCGCGCCTGGCCCGACACGGTCCATGCCACGCCGGTGCACGAGATGCAGGTGCATGGCGACGACGGTGGCCGCGTGCAGTTCAGCGCCGCGCGCCAGAAGGTCGAGGCGCTGGCCTGGATCGTCGACGTGCCCGCGCTCGAACAGCAACTGGCCGACGCGGTGCGCTTCCAACCCCTGATCGACGTGGTGGCCGAGCCCGTGGCCGCGCCCCTCACGGTGGTGTGCGAAGGCAAGGCCAGCGCCTCGCGCGCGGCGCTGGGCGTGAGCTACGAGGTCACGCGCTACCCGCAGCACGCCATGGCCGCGCGGCTCGAGGCCGCGCACACGCACGACGGCATCGCGCGCCAGTGGTTCAACGACCGCGGCGAGGTGTTCGCCCTGCTGCCGCTGGGCGGCGTGCACGGCAAGACGCTGGCGCTCGTGTGGTCGGTCGACCAGCTGCGCGTGCCCGACCTGGTCGCGCAAGGCGCCGAAGAATTCAGCGCGGCCGTGAGCGAGGCGAGCCACGGCGAGCTGGGCTCGCTGCGGCTCACGAGCGAGCGCGCCGTGTGGCCGCTGTCGCGCGCCATCGCCGACCGCTGGTCGGGCGCGATGCCGGGCCAGCCCACCCAGTCCTGGGTGCTCGCGGGCGACGCTGCCCACACGGTGCATCCGCTCGCGGGCCAGGGCCTGAACCTCGGCCTGGCCGACGCGGCCGCGCTGGCCGACGTGATCCGCACCCGCGACTACTGGCGCAGCGTGGGCGACGCCCGCCTGCTGCGCCGCTACGAACGCGCCCGCCGCGCCGACGTGCTGCAGATGAGCCTGGCGACTGACGGGCTGCAGCAACTTTTCTCGCACAACCTGGGACCCCTGCCTGCGTTGCGCAACTGGGGCATGCGCGGTTTCGACCGCACGCGCTTCGTGAAGCACTGGATCACCGCCCAGGCCATGGGCCTCAAAGCCTGACCGCCTGACGCCGCAGCCAGCCCTCCACCTTTTTCCGAAACCTTTCCCGATGACCTTCGTTCGCCACCTTCTCGTCGCCGCCTGCGCGCTGCTCACGCTCTCCACCGCCGGCGCGGGCGAGGCCGAGATCCGCAAGAACCTGCCGACGCACATCCCGCAACTGCCTGCCATCGAGGAAGTCACCAAGACGCCCGTGCCGGGCCTGTACGAAGTGCGCCTGGGCGGCAGCCAGTTGCTGTACACCGACGAGCAAGGCAACTACCTGCTGCAGGGCAGCCTCATCGACGCGAAGAGCAAGCGCAACCTCACCGAGGAGCGCGTCGAGAAGCTCACCGCCGTCGCCTTCGACAAGCTGCCCGTGAAAGACGCCATCAAGATCGTGCGCGGCAACGGCAAGCGCAAGGTCGCCGTCTTCGAAGACCCGAACTGCGGCTACTGCAAGCGCTTCGAGAAGGACATGAAGAAGGTCGACAACGTGACCGTCTACATGTTCCTGTACCCGGTGCTCGGTCCGGATTCGACCGCCAAGTCGCGTGACATCTGGTGCAGCAAGGACCCGGGCAAGGCCTGGGCCGACTGGATGGAAAGCAGCGTCAAGCCCGCCGCCGCCGCCAGCAGCTGCAACGTGACGGCGCTGGAGCGCAACGTGGAATTCGGCCGCAAGTACAACATCACCGGCACGCCCACGCTGATCTTCACCGACGGCAGCCGCGTCCCGGGCGCGATCCCCGTCGAGCAGGTCGAGAAGCAGCTCGCCGCCGCCAACTGACCCGATGGCGACGACCTCCGCTTCCCGGCGCGCGGCCGCAGCCACCGCCGCGCCCGCCGTGCATTGCCGCGTCGAGTGCGCCGACCTGCATGCGCGCCTGTTCGCCGTCACGCTGACCATCGCCGCGCCCGCCGCGCAGCAGCGCGTGGCGCTGCCGGTGTGGATCCCAGGCAGCTACCTCGTGCGCGAGTTCGCCAAGAACCTGCAGGGCCTGCGCGCCGCGCAGGGCCGCCGCAAGCCGGTGCTGACGCAGCTCGACAAATGCAGCTGGCAGATCGACTGCGTGCCGGGCCAGCCGCTGGTGCTGCACTACCAGGTGTGCGCTTACGACAACTCGGTGCGCACCGCATGGCTCGACGCCACGCGCGGCTTCTTCAACGGCACCAGCATTTGCCTGCGCGTCGAAGGTCAGACCGAGGTGCCGCATGCGCTCGAAATCGTGCCGCCCACGCTCCCGGCAAACGCCGCGCGCTGGTCGTGCGCCACCGCGCTCGTGCCGACGAAAGCCGACAAGCACGGCTTCGGCAGCTACCGCGCCGGCGGCTACGACGAACTGGCCGACAGCCCGGTCGAGATGGGCGCCTTCTGGAGCGCCGAATTCGACGCCTGCGGCGTGCCGCACCGCTTCGTGATCGCGGGCGCCGCGGCCTCGTTCGACGGCGAGCGCCTCATTGCGGATACGAAAGCCATCTGCGAAGCGGAAATGCGCTTCTGGCACGGCGACAAGGTCGGCAAGCGGGG
Source organism: Variovorax sp. Root473 (assembly GCF_001426505.1). GTDB lineage: Bacteria > Pseudomonadota > Gammaproteobacteria > Burkholderiales > Burkholderiaceae_C > Variovorax. Next base: position 218,824 of record NZ_LMEV01000016.1, on the reverse strand, counting down.
CGGGCCGAAGCTGCCGATCGACCGCTACGTGTTCATGCTCAACGCCGTGGACGACGGCTACGGGGGGCTCGAGCACCGCCACTCCACCGCGCTCATCTGCAACCGCCGCGACCTGCCGCAACGCGGCGAAAAGAAGAAGCAGCCCGAGGGCTACACCACGCTGCTCGGCCTCATCAGCCACGAGTACTTCCACACCTGGAACGTCAAGCGCATGCGCCCGGCGGAGTTCGCGCGCTACGACTACAGCCAGGAAAACTACACGCAACTGCTGTGGTTCTTCGAAGGCTTCACGAGCTACTACGACGACCTGCTGCTGCGCCGCGCCGGCCGCATCGACGACGCCGCCTACCTGCGGCTGCTCAACAAGACCATCAACCAGGTGCTGCAGACGCCGGGCCGGCTGGTGCAGCCGGTGGCCGACGCGAGCTTCGACGCCTGGGTCAAGTACTACCGCCAGGATGAGCAGACGCCCAACAGCACCGTCAGCTACTACACCAAGGGCGCGCTGGTGGCGCTGTGCTTCGACCTCACGCTGCGCCGCGAAGGCAAAGGCACGCTCGACGACGTGATGCGCCACCTCTGGACGCACAGCAGCGGTGGCCCCATCAGCGAAGCCGACATTGCGGCCGCACTCGAAGCCGTGGGCGGACGCTCGTACGCGCCGGAACTGGCGCGTTGGGTGCATTCGACCGACGAACTCCCGCTGGCCGACCTGCTGCGCGCCCACGGCGTGGCCACGCTCGACGATCCGTCGCAACCCGCGCAGGCGCTGGGCCTGCGCGTGGCCGAAACTGGCGGCAGCGTGCAGATCAAGGTGGTGCTGCGCGGCGGTGCCGCCGAGAAGGCGGGCTTCTCTGCCAACGACGAATGGCTCGGCATCGAACTGCCAGCCGTCGGCGGACGCGGCAAGGCCACGGCGCAACCCGCGCAAGCCTGGCGCCTCGCGAAGCTCGACGACCTGGCGCTGTACCTCGGCAATGCCACGAAGTGCACCGCCCTCGTCGCACGCGACCGCCGGCTGCTGCGGCTGCCGCTCGCGCTGCCGACCGCATCGACCACGTGGCGGCTGTTCGCGCACGACGCGGCCAAGGTCACGGCCTGGCTCGCAGCCACCACGCCGTAGTTTCTTTTTCAGGCCGCGTGATCGACGGCCGCCACGAGTGGCGGCCGCACGAACAGCATCGGCTGCGGCTCGCCCACCAGCACACACGGTTTGCCGGTGCGGCGGCAGTGGTCCTGCACGCGCCAGTAGGCGCCGTGGCTCACACAGCCGGTCTGGCAGATCACGAGGTCGGCGGCGCGCAGCCCTGCTTCAAGCGCCGCGGGGTCGTCGGCCTCGTCGCCGCCGTCGTGGTGCAGGTAATGGCCGCCGGCAATCTCCACGAGTTGGCGCGCCAGCGAAGGCACCGCTTGTGCCGTCTCGGAACGCCCGACACACAGCACCGCCTTGGCACGCAGATCGGCCGGCACTTCCGGTCCCGGTGGCAGCGGATGGTGGCGCCGGCCGCCCGGCACCAGCAGTGCATGCAGCCGCCGGGGCAAGGCTGTGCCCACGGCCGCGCGCACCGCGAGTTCTTCGCGCACGATGGCAATCGCCGAGTCGCGCGCCATCAGGGCGCCGCGCAACCGCACGATCTGCGCTTCGAGCCGTTCGATGTGGGCGGCCTGCTCGATCAGCAGGCGCGAGCAACGCTCCTGCACCCGGGCGTACGCCCGCAGCAACACGGCATGTTCTTGCATCGGGAAGTCCATGGCGGCCATTCTAGATGAGAATAATTCTCAAATGAAACACCCGCGCGCCAGCGGGCCCGGGGCCATGCTCGGTATAGTGGGGCGCGTTTTTCCCCCACCTCCCCCGGAGACAGAGACACCATGAGCTACGAAAACATCGAAGTGCGAACCGAAGCAGGCAAGGTCGGCATCGTCACCCTCAACCGCCCCAAGGCCCTCAATGCGCTGAACGACGCGCTGATGACCGAGCTGGGCCAGGCGCTCAAGGCCTTCGACGCCGACGACGCCATCGGCTGCATCATCCTCACGGGCAGCGAACGCGCCTTCGCGGCCGGCGCCGACATCTCGGCGATGGCCAAGTACAGCTTCATCGACACCTACAAGGGCGACTACATCACCCGCAACTGGGAAACCATCCGCTCGATCCGCAAGCCGGTGATCGCGGCCGTGAGCGGCTTTGCGCTGGGCGGCGGCTGCGAGCTGGCGATGATGTGCGACTTCATCATCGCAGCCGACAACGCCAAGTTCGGCCAGCCCGAAATCAAGATCGGCGTGATCCCCGGTGCCGGCGGCACGCAGCGCCTGCCGCGCGCGGTGGGCAAGAGCAAGGCCATGGACATGGCGCTCACCGCCCGCATGATGGACGCCGCCGAAGCCGAGCGCGCAGGGCTCGTGAGCCGCGTCGTGCCGTTCGAGAAACTGGCCGATGAGGCGCTGGGCGCCGCGCTGATCATCGCGGGCTTCTCGCAGATCGCCGTGATGGCGGCCAAGGAATCGGTCAACCGCGCCTTCGAGAGCGGCCTGAGCGACGGCGTGATGTTCGAACGCCGCCTGTTCCACGCGCTGTTCGCCACCCAGGACCAGAAGGAAGGCATGGACGCCTTCCTGAACAAGCGGGCCCCGGACTTCAAGAACGCCTGATGCGCTGAATCGCGGACCCGGCGACTGCAGCAGTCGCCGTCAGCGGGTCCGCGAGACCGCCGTGCGCAACGCGTCGAGCGTCTGTGCCGGTGGTGTGCCGAGGGCGGCAGAGCCGCCCGGCTGCGGCGTCCACCGCACCTGATCGCCCGCGATCTCGAGCACGGCCAGCAACGCGCCGTCGCGCCGCAGTTCGATGCGTGCCTCGACCGGCGGCACCAGTTCCCCGCCCGACACGGTGGCCGCGCGCGCCACGCTGTTCACCAACGCTGCGAGGCCCTCGGTGTCGCCGCGCGCCTGGCGCGTGGTGGTGCCGGCGCGCGTGATGTCGAGGGTGGTCCAGCGGTCCAGTGCCGTGAAGCCGCCCCGCGCCATGGCTTCGGTGGCTGCGCGTGGTGCGGCCTTGGCAGCAGGTGCTGCTTGCACAGGCGCAGCGCGGCGCTGCATGCCTGCGACATTCGCGCTGGTGCCGCCTTGCGCGGCGAACGATGGCGCCGGGTCTGCAGACTCGCGCTGCATCGGCGGCGCTGCGGCTGCAGCGGCTGGTGCAGGTGCCGGGGGTGCGGCGGCATAAGGCGCGGGGCTCTGACCGACATCGGCCATGGGAGGAGACACCGGCATCGGCGCTGACGAGATGGCAGGTGCAGCGGGCGCAGGTGCCGGCACGGCCGCCGGGGCTGGCACCACCGGAGCCGCGGGCGCCGCCTTTTCCAGCATCCGCGCTTCGTCGTTCTGAACCGATGCCGCAACAGGGGTTTCGCGCCGGCGCGGCGCTTCACGCGCTTCACGCGTCTCCCGCGTGTCGCGCAGCTTCGAGGCCTCTTTCACTTCGCGCGGCGCTTCGCTGCGCTGCGCAGCGGGTGGCGGCACATCCGCCGTTATGGCCGATTCAGCGGAAGGTGTCACGGGCGATGCGGCTTGCCCCGGCGCGTCGGCCGATTGCGCAGGCGCAGGAGCAGGAGGCGCCGAAGCCGGCGCAGGCGCGCTGGCCACTTGCGCCTCGCCATCGAGCCCTGCCTCAGGCACCGGCTCGCGATGCCACAGCACGGTCACGAAGGTCGCCACGAGCACGGTCGCGAAGGCCGCGTTCCACGGCATGCGCCCGCGGGGACTGCCGCCGCCGAACAGGCGTCGCCACCACGGCGTGGTCTCAGCCACATGGCCGGCCGCCGGCGCGGAGGCCGCGGCGAGGTTGTGCGCCATCTTCAAGATCGCCTCGCGCGTGTGGGCCGCGGGCGTCGCGTCGCGATCGGGCGCGTGGTCCAGCGCGCGGCGCAGCCGCGGATCGTGCAGGTCGTCGTTCATGTCGGTGCTCAAGCCCGCTGCTCCAGCACCGAGAGGTAGCGCTCCATGCAACCGCGCAACTTCTGCAGCCCATAGCGCAAGCGGCTGCGCACCGTCTCGAAGCCAATCTCCAATCGGGCCGCGAGCGCATCGACAGTCAGACCGTCTTCATGGTGCAAGAGAAAGGCCGCGCGCTGCTCCGCCGGCAGTTCGTCGAGACAGGCCAGCAACCGGCGCCCGGCGGCGCGCCAGAACGCCAGCTCTTCGGCCGACGGATGCGCCGAGAAGTCGGTGGCACCGAGCACACCGCGATCGAGCGCAGGCACGGCATCGCCACCGTCATCGGTCGCGTGGGCATCGAGCGTCACCTCACGTCCGCTCACGCGCAAGCGGTCCATCGCGAGGTTGTGCGCGATGGTGAAGGCCCAGGTGCGCCACGTGGCGCCCTGCGGCGAGAAGCTGTCGCGCGCCGAGATGATCCGCACCCAGGTGTCCTGGAACACCTCGTCGGCCTGCGCCGCCAGCCGCGCGCCGAGCAGGCGCTTGACGAAGCGGAACAGACCGCCTTCGTGGCGCGCATAGAGCACGTCGAAGGCGGCGGCATCGCCGCGGGCGTAGGCCAGCATCAACTGATCGTCGGGCATGGCATCGCGCCCAGAGGCGGCTGGGGCGGCTTGGACAGAGGGGGCGCGTGGCAGCGCAGACATCGGAGGATTGTCACCCCAGCTTGTACGGCCCAAAGCGGCGATCGGGGTTAGGTCGGGGCGCGATCCGATGCGTTCGGACGCAGAAAAGTTGACCTGAAAACGCCGGGTGTTGAACTCGGCCCAAAGCCTGGGCTATAATTTTGGGCTTCGGTGCAGTTTTGTACTGAACGGCTCTTTAGCTCAGTCGGTTAGAGCGATGGAATCATAATCCACAGGTCCGCGGTTCGAATCCGTGAAGAGCCACCAACACAGCATTCCCGCCTCGCGCGGGGATGTAAAAAAGCCCTAAGTTTTCAACGACTTAGGGCTTTTTTCTTGCCCAGACCCTGCTCAAAGAATCGGCTCCCGATCGAACCGGAACGCCTCGGGCTCGCGATGCATGCAACTCGATCCAGCGGTTTCTTGATTGATGACTTCAGGAGGACGGTCCCTTCGATCTATCGGGCGAGTCCGAAAGCACCGACCCCCAAGACAGGCGCAGGGCGAAACTGAGCAAGGCCGCCGGGAGTACGTACAAAGCACAAGGCCCTTGCGAGTGGGGACTCGCAAGGGCCTTGAAGAGAAGACTACGCCGCAGCGCGCAGCTCAGCGTCCGAGGTCTTTGGCAGACACGCCGCCGATGCCCCAGTTTTCCTTGGGCATGTCGTGCAGCCACACGCGCACGTTTTCTCTCGGCGCGTCCACAGCTTCGACGATGGCGCGGGTTACCTTTTCGATCAGTGCGCGCTTCTGTTCTTCAGTGCGGCCTTCGATGAGGTAGATCTGTGCAAAGGGCATTCGTTTACTCCTGTGATGGGTTTCAGTGCTTGGTACGGATCAGACGAAGCGCAGGCCCACGCTGCCCATGCCCTGCACCTTCAGCGTGACGGCATCGCCGGCCTGCACGGCCACGGCCTCGGTGATGCCGCCCGAAAGAATCAGCGTGCCCGCCGGTATCTCCTCGCCGCGCGCGCCCAGGTGGTTGGCCAGCATCGCAATCGCCGCGGCCGGGTGGCCGAGCACCGCCGCGCCCGCACCGAAGGCCACGGGCTGGCCGTTCTTCTCCAGCACGATGCCGACGGTGCGCAGGTCGACCTCGCTCGCGGGCACGGCACGACCGCCCACCACGAAGCGCGAGGCCGAGGTGTTGTCGGCCACCACGCTCTTGAGGTCGAACTTGAAGTCGCGGTAGCGGCTGTCGATCACCTCGATGCCCGGCAGCACGAAGTCGGTGGCCGCGAGCACGGCGCCGATGTGGCAGCCCGGGCCGCTGAGCGCGCGTCGGGTGACGAACGCGATTTCGGGCTCGACCTTCGGGTGGATGAGCTCGCTCACCTTGCATTCGCCGCCTTCGGGCACGGCGTAGTTGTCGGCCATGAAGCCGAAGACCGGCGTGGTCACGCCCATCTGCTTCATCTTGGCGTGCGAGGTGAGCCCGGCCTTCAGCCCGATGATGCGGTGGCCGCGCGCGAGCTTGCGGCGGCGGATCTCGTTCTGGATGGCGTAGGCGTCGTCCCAGTCCATGTCGGGATGCTCGTCGGTGATCTTGGGCGTGTCGCGTGCTTCGAGCTCGCAGGTCTCCAGGTGTTCGGCGAGCGCGGCGATGGTGTTCTTGTCGAGCTTCATGCCGCCACCCCTTCCTGTTGCTGCACGGCCTGGCGTGCACGGGCCAGCGTGATGGCCGTGTCTTCGATCATGTCTTCCTGCCCGCCGACCATGCCGCGCCGGCCCAGCTCCACCAGGATCTCGCGCGCGGGCACGCCGTACTTTTTCTCGGCCCGCTTGGCGAACAGCAGGAAGCTCGAATACACGCCCGCGTAGCCCAGCGTGAGCGAGTCGCGGTCGACACGGATCATGTGGTCCATGATCGGCACGACGCGGTCCTCGGCCACGTCCTGGATGCGGAACACATCGACGCCGGTCTCGATGCCCATGCGGTCGCACACCGCCACGAACACCTCCATCGGCGTGTTGCCTGCACCCGCGCCCAGGCCTGCGGCGGCAGCGTCGATGCGGTTGGCGCCGGCCGCAACGGCCGCAACCGAATTGGCCACGCCCATCGCGAGGTTATGGTGGCCGTGAAAGCCCAGCTCGGTGTCGGCTCGGAGCGCCGCACGCACCGCACCGATGCGCGCCGTGACGTCGTCCGGCAGCATGTGGCCTGCCGAGTCGGTCACGTAGATGCAGTTGGCGCCGTAGCCTTCCATGAGCAGCGCCTGGCGCACCAGCGTCTCGGGCGAGGCCATGTGGGCCATCATGAGAAAGCCGACCGTGTCCATGCCGAGCCGGCGCGCCATGGTGATGTGCTGCTCGGACACGTCGGCCTCGGTGCAGTGCGTGGCCACGCGCACGGTGTGCACGCCCAGGCCGTGCGCCATGCGCAGGTGGTCGACGGTGCCGATGCCGGGAATCAGCAAGGCCGACACCTTGGCCTGCTTCATCAGCGGGATCACGGCGCCCAGATACGCTTCGTCGGAATGCGCGGGAAAGCCGTAGTTGACCGAGCTGCCGCCCAGGCCGTCGCCGTGCGTCACTTCGATCAGCGGCACGCCGGCTTCGTCGAGCCCGGTGGCGATGTGCTTCATCTGTTCGAGCGTCATCAGGTGGCGCTTGGGATGCATGCCGTCGCGCAGTGTCATGTCGTGCAGGGTGACGCGGCGGCCTTGGAGATGGGTGTTCGTCGTGGTGGTCATGGGTTGCTCCTAGGCCACGGCGGGCTCGGGTTGCGGAAGGCCGGCGAGCATCGCTTCGGCGAACATCTCCGCCGTGCGCGCCGCGGCGGCGGTCATGATGTCCAGGTTGCCGGCGTACTTGGGCAGGTAGTCGCCCAGGCCTTCCACCTCCAGGTAGATCGACACGCGGTGGCCGTCGAACACGGGGCCGTTCACGAGCTTGTAGCCCGGCACGTACTTGCGCACCTCGGCCATCATCTCGTGCACCGAGGCCGTGATGCGCGCCTCGTCGGGCGCGCCTTCGGTGAGGCAGTGCACCGTGTCGCGCATGATCAGCGGCGGCTCGGCCGGGTTGACGATGATGATCGCCTTGCCCTTGGCCGCGCCGCCCACGCGCTCGACCGCACCGGCCGTGGTGCGCGTGAACTCGTCGATGTTCTTGCGCGTGCCCGGGCCGACCGAGCGGCTCGACACGGTGGCCACGATCTCGCCATAGGCCACGGGCTGCACGCGCGACACCGCCGCCACCATCGGAATGGTGGCCTGCCCGCCGCAGGTGACCATGTTGACGTTGGCCGGCCGCGCACTGCCTGCCGTCAGCAGGCTCTTGAGGTTGACCGGCGGCACGCAGAACGGACCGATGGCCGCGGGCGTGAGGTCGATCATGAGCACACCGAGTGCGTTGAGCTTGGCGCTGTTCTCGGCGTGCACGTAGGCGCTGGTGGCGTCGAACGCGATCTGCACGCCATCGGCCTGCACATGCGGCAGCAGGCCGTCCACGCCCTCGGCCGTGGTCTTCAGGCCCATCTCGCGGGCGCGCTTGAGGCCGTCGGATTCGGGGTCGATGCCCACCATCCACACGGGTTCGAGCACGGGGCTGCGCTGCAGCTTGGCGAGCAGGTCGGTGCCGATGTTGCCGGGGCCGATCAGCGCGCACTTGATCTTGGGTGTTGTCGTCATGGGGTTGTCTCCTTCAATGGAAGCGCACCGAGCAGCCGCCGAGGCCGCCGATCGAGACGCGGAAGTTGTCGCCGGCCTTGGCGGGGAACATCGCGGCGAGCGCGCCCGACAAAATCACCTCGCCCGCCTTGAGTCCGATGCCCAGCGCGCCGAGCGTGTTGGCCAGCCACGCGACCGCGTTCACCGGCGAGCCGAGCGCTGCGGCCCCCGCGCCGGTGGCGATGATTTCGCCGTTCTTCTCCAGCACCATGCCGCAGGTCGCCAGGTCGATGCGGCGCGGATCGACCGCGTGGTCGCCCAGCACGAACACGCCGCACGAGGCGTTGTCGGCCACGGTGTCGGCGATCTGGATCTTCCAGTCGCGGATGCGCGAGTCGACGATCTCGAAGCAGGGCATCACGCATTCGGTGGCGGCCAGCACGTCGGCGTTGCCGATGCCCGGGCCCATGAGGTCGCGCTTGAGCAGGAAGGCGATCTCGCCCTCGGCCTTGGGCTGGATCAGCGTGCGGCTGTCGATGCTCTCGCCCTCGCCGACGATCATGCCGTCGAGCAGGTAGCCGAAGTCGGGCTGGTACACGCCCAGCATGTTCATCACGGCGCGCGAGGTGACGCCGATCTTCTTGCCGACGATGCGCTCGCCGGCGTCGAGGCGGCGCGCGATCATGCGCTGCTGGATGCCGTAGGCGTCGGCGATGGTGATGCCTTCGTGCCGGCTGGTGAGCGGGTCCACGACGCTGCGCTCGCGCAGCGCGTCGTAGAGCTCGTCGCCGAGCCGCTGGATGAGGGTGGGGTCCATGGGTCTTTTCCTTTGCTCTGTCTCGGGGGAATCAATCGATCGATCCGTCTGCTTCATTCAGGAAGTCGCCGACCAGGCGGGCGAAGCGCGCGCTGTGCTCGATCTGCGTCCAGTGGCCGCAGCGGCCGAACACATGCAGCTGGCTGTTCGGGATCCACTCGCTCAGCGTGAGCGAGGTGGCCAGCGGAATCACCTGGTCCTCGCGGCCATGGATCAGCAGCGTCTCGTGCGGCAGCGCGCGAATGGCGGCCTCGGGGCTGGCCATCGCGTCGACCCAGCGTTGGCGCGGCGCCGGGAACATCGCGCCAAACGTCTCCTGGAAGCCGGGCCGCATGCTGGCCTCGTAGCGCAGCTGTGCGAGCTCGTCGGTGACGAGGGCGCGGTCGAACGCGAACACGTCCATGATCCGGCGCATGTTCGCGAACGAGGGCGTGTAGCCCCAGACCGCGTCGAGCCCCGACGTGATCGCGAACGGCACGCCGACGCTGCCCATCAGCACCAGCCGGCGCACGCGATGCGGCGCGCGGATGGCCAGCGCCAGCGCGAGCGCGCCGCCGAAGGAGTTGCCCACCACGTCGGCGTGCTCGACGTCCAGCGCGTCGAGCAGGTCGATCGCCTGCTGCACCCAGGCGTCCATCGTGTAGGCCGCGCCGGGCACGCGCTCGGTGAAACCGAAGCCGGCCATGTCGGGCGCGATCACGCGGCGCGTCTGCGCGAGCACCGGCAGCACCAGCCGCCAGTTGGCCCAGGCACTCACGCCCGGCCCCGAGCCGTGGATGAAGAGCACCGGCGCGCCCTCGCCCAGGTCGTGGACGTTGGTGTGGAATGCACCCGTGCGGATGCTGTTCGCGATTTCGGGGTTGCTCACCGCCGGGCCCTCACAGCTTGATGCAGACGTTGCGCAGCTCGGTGTAGAACTCGAGCGAATGCACGCCGCCCTCGCGTCCGATGCCCGAGGACTTGGCGCCGCCGAAGGCCGTGCGCAAATCGCGCAGGAACCAGCTGTTGACCCAGCAGATGCCGACCTGCACCTGCCTGGCCACGCGGTGCGCGCGGCCCAGGTTCTCGGTCCATACGGTGGTCGCCAGGCCGTAGTCGGTGGCGTTGGCCAGCGCGACGGCTTCTTCCTCGGTGTCGAAGGGCGCGATGTGGCAGCAGGGGCCGAAGATTTCCTCGCGGATCACCGAGGCCGTCTCGGGCAGGCCGGTCCAGATGGTGGGCTGCACCCAGTGGCCTTCTGCCAGCGCGCCGGGCATCTTCGGGATGCCGCCGCCCGTGACGACGGTGGCGCCTTCCTTCGCGGCCTTGTCGTAGTACGACAGCACCTTCTGCTGGTGCTCGCGCGAGATGAGCGGGCCGATGCCGACGCCGGCCTCCTCCGACGGGCCTGGCTTCAGCGCCTCGGCCTTGACCTTGAGCGCGGCGACGAACTTCTCGAAGATCGGACGCTGCACATAGACGCGCTCGGTGCCCAGGCAGACCTGGCCGCAGTTCTCGAAGGCCGAGCGCGTGATGCCGGCCACGGCCTTGTCGAAGTCCGCGTCGGCGAACACGATGCCGGCGTTCTTGCCGCCCAGCTCGAAGGACACGGGCCGCACGCCCTTGGCCGCCGCGCCCATGATGGCCTCGCCGGTGCGGGTCTCGCCGGTGAAGGTGATGCCGTCCACGCCCGGGTGCTTCGTGAGGAACTCGCCGGCCGAGTCGGGGCCGAAGCCATGCACCACGTTGTAGACGCCGGGCGGCATGCCGACCGCGTTCATCACCTCGCCCAGCAGCGTGGCGGTGGCGGGCGTTTCCTCCGAGGGCTTGACCACCACGGTGTTGCCGCAGGCCAGCGCAGGGCCGACCTTCCAGGTCATGAGCAAGAGCGGCAGGTTCCACGGGCACACCACGCCGATCACGCCCAGCGGCGAGCGCACCGCGTAGTTGATGGCCTGCCCGCCGTCGGGTGTGGTCATCTCGAAGCTCTCGGTGGGCACGTTCTTCACGATGTCGGCGAACACCTTGAAGTTGGCCGCGCCGCGCGGGATGTCGACGTGCGAGGCCAGCGCGTGCGGCTTGCCGGTGTCGGCCATTTCGGCCGCGAGGAAGTCGTCGAAGCGCCGGTTGATCTCGTCGGCCACCGCGTGCAGCAGCTCGACGCGGCGCGTGACGCTCATGCGGCCCCATTCGCCGGTGAGCGCCGCGCGTGCGGCGCGCACGGCCGCATCGACCTCGTCCTTGCCGGCCTCGTGGACCAATCCGATCACCCGGTTGTCCACCGGCGCACGGTTCTCAAAGGTCTTGGTGGTGGCGACGAACTCGCCGCCGATGAAGTTCATGAACTGTTTCATCGCAGCGTCTCCTTCAGGTCACCACGCTCAGGAAGTTCTCGTTGAGCTTGCGGTCGTGATAGAAAATCGCGCGCCCGAGTTCGTCGTCGGTCCACACCAGCGGCGGCTTGTCCGGGTAGTAGATGTAGCCGCCCGAGAACACCTCGTTGCGGTTGCCGCTCGGGTCGAAGAAGTAGATGGTTTCGCCGCGCGTGATGCCGTGGCGCGTGGGGCCGATGTCCAGCGACACGCGCTTCTTGGTGATGATGTCGGCCGCCTTGAGCACCTCGCCCCAGTTGTCGAGCAGGAACGAGGCGTGGTGGAACTTGTTCTTCTCCGGGTGGCGGATGAAGGCGATGTCGTGCGGCTTGGTCGAGCAGGTGAGAAAGGCCGCGATGTGCATGCGCTCGGGGCCAGCCACCACGCTCTCGGCCAGCTGGAAGCCCAGCACCTCGGTGAACAGCTTCATGGTGCCGTCCAGGTCGTCGCCGTACAGCAGGCAGTGGTCGAAGCGCGAGGGCGCCATGCCCTTGAGGTCGTCGGGGTAGACCTCGGGGTTCTCGTAGGGCATGCCGTTGCCGACCTTCTCCTTCTCGGCGAAGAGTTCGATGGCGTGGCCGGTGGGCACGGTGAAGCGGAAACGCTTGCCGGTGCGCAGGTGCTCGCCGGCGGCGATCCACTGCATGTCGGTGGCCAGGCCGCTGGCCTTCAGGTCGCCCGCGAGTTTTTCGAGCGTGGCGGGCGAGTCGACGCGAAAGCCCATGAAGTCCATGCCGGCCTCGTCGGCCTCGCGCAGCACGACGCTGTGGTGGTCGTGCTCGTCCCAGGCCTTGAGGTAGATGCGGCCCTGCGCATCGCGGCCGGTTTCGATCAGGCCCAGCACGTCGCGGTAGTGCGTGAGGGCAGCCCCGAGGTCGAGCACGCGCAGTTGCACGTGGCCGGGGCGAATGACGCCAGTGAGTGCCATGAAAGTCTCCTTGTGGTTGAGTGGGGGAACGGGATCGGGGGATCAGGTGGGGGAACGGGAATCGGGTGGTGGCGATGACGGCGGTGGTGTCGATGCCGCGAGGCATCGCTCGATGCAGCGCGCCAGTTTCTCGACGGCGCGCAAGGCCAGGTCGCTCTGCGGATACGCACGGCAAGCCAGCACGTAGCCCTGCGCTTCTTCTTCGGCGCTGACGTGGCAGCGGCTCATGCGCTCGCGACGCACGGCGCCCGACTCGATGCGCACCTTGCACACGCCGCAGCCGCCGCCGCGGCAACCGACCGGGATGCCCTTGCGACCCAGCTGTTCCATGCCGCCGAGCAGGGTCTGGTCGGCGCGGCACAGGTAATGCTCGCGGGTGTTGTCGATGGCGACCGAGAAGCGCATGGTGGGTTCCACGTCACAGTGCCTTGAACAGCGGGCTGCGCGGCGCGGCCGAGGCGGCATCGGCCGCGGTGAAGAACTTCTCGGTGTAGATGTCGCGCTCGAAGAGGCGCCCCTGCATCAGCGTGGCGATGCACGCCTCGGTCATCGGCGGTGGACCACACAGGTAGGCTTTATGGCCGCGGAAGTCGTTCGCGAAGTGGGCCTTCAGTGCCTCGTGCGCAAAGCCGCGCGCGCCGGCCCAGTCGGAGCCTTCTTCCGATGCATCGGACAGCACCGGCAGGTAGGTGAAGTTCGGGTACACGTCGGCCAGCTGCTCGAACAGTTCGCGGAAGTACAGCTCGCCGGCATTGCGCGCGCCCTGGATCAGCGTGATCGGCAAGGTACAGCCTTCGGCGAGCAGGTCGAGCACCATCGACTTCGGGCTCGACAGGCCCGAGCCGCCGGCCACGAAGATCATCGGCAGCCCGGCCGACTTGCGCACGAAGAAGCGGCCGTTGGGCGCAGTGAAGCGCAGGCGCTGGCCTACCTGCAGTTCGTCGTGCAGCCAGCCGGTGGCGCGGCCGTTGGGCACGCGGCGGATGTGCAGCTCGAGCAGGTCTTCGCCCGGCGCGTTGGCGATCGAGAAGGCACGCGCGCCGTCCACGCCCGGCACGTGCAGCATCACGTACTGGCCGGCCTGGAACTCGGTGGACCGGTCGGTGCGCAGCCACAGGCCGCGGATGGTGGGCGTGAGCATGCGGGCCTCGACCAGCTCGGCGTCGAAGTCTTCCAGCGGCAGGAACTGCGCGTCGGGGTCTTCGTCGATCTCGGCCTCGATGACCAGGTCGGCCTGCGCCATCGCGCAGCACGCGAGGATCTTGCCGTCGTCGCGCTCGAAGTCCATGAGCGCGAAGTTGGAGGCGTCGCCGTGGTCGCATTCGCCTTCGAGCACCTGCACCTTGCAGGTGCCGCACACGCCGTGGCCGCAGGCGTGGGGCAGCCACACGCCGGCGCGCAGGCAGGCGTCGAGCACCGTCTGGCCCTCGGCCGCGGCGACGCTCTGGCCCAGCGGCTCGATCATGATCTGGAAGCTCATGGCAACGCCCTCCTGTGTTCAGCTGAACGAGCCGCGAATGCCCGTGAGTCCGGGTGTGCGAAAGCGCAGCGCCGACTTGTGGACCAGGCCGTTGTCGGCCAGCGACTTCGAAGCGTCGGGCGTGAAGGGCTTGCCGGAGTCGAACCATTCGGCCTTCGACCAGTCGACCTTCTCGAAATCGGGATGGCTGCCGTAGACGCCGGGCAGCACGTCGCTGATGAGCGCGCCGAAGGGCATGGCGCCGGGCAGCGGCAGGCACACGGGGGCGCAAAAGAGCAGGTGGTCTTCCCAGCCGATGTAGAGCAGGCGGTTGCCGTGGAAGCGGTCTTCGCTGTCCATGACGGTGCCGGTGTAGCCGGGGGCGAGTGCAACAACAGACATGTCGGTCTCCTTTTTCGGGGTGAGCGCCGCCCACGCCGTGCATGGAGCACGGCGAAAGCGCGAGGGGGTCGATGAGGGTGGTGGGGCCTTGGGGGCTCAGGCCACCTTGGGCTCGGCCGCCGACAGGTCCTGCCCGGTCCAGCGTTCCCAGTTGGCCTTGTCGGGCGAGGTGTTGAACTCGCCGTTGTCGGCGCCAACGTTGATGTGGTAATAGTCGAGCACGGCCGCCAGCGGGTTGAAGCCTTCCACCGTCGGGTCGGTGCCTTCGGGGAAGCAGTTGCCCTGGTAGATCTGGTGCACCGGCAGCCAGGCCTGCACGTACTTCTCGGGCTCGCCGTCGAACACGTCCTTGCAGCCGTCGGAGCAGAAGTGGTACTTCATGCCGTGGTAACTGCTCTCGCGGTAGCAGATCTTGGTGGGGTCGTCAGGCTCGGTGAAGGCCATCGGGATCTGGCAGGTCTGGCACAGCATGGGCAGCGTGTTGTTGAACCAGCGCTTGCCCTGCTTCTCCTGCTCGGCCAGCCACTCGAAGCGCGGGCGGTACAGGCTGTCGAAGGTCTCGGGGTACTTCTCGGCCAGCCAGCTCATCTCGTCGGGCTTGGGCACCCAGACGTTGAAGTTGGCGGCGTGGCCGTAGTTGTTGAAGATGGCCCAGGCCTCGTGCGAGATGCGGCTCTTTTCCTTCGAGGCCACCTCGTGGTACTTGGGCATGCGGATGCCGTAGCGCGCGAGGTCTTCGAACAGCGCGCCGCCGTTCTTCTCGAAGTACATCTCCCAGGCCTCGGACCAGCTCATGACGCGCTTGGGCAGCATGTAGTCCATCATCATCGCGACCAGCGTGAGCAGGCGGTAGCCGCGCCAAAACCACTTGTCGACCCACTTCTGCACGATGGGCACGTTGTCCGGGTCCTGCTCGAGGATGAACTTCACCACCTCCAGGCCCAGCGTCATGTGGCGCGACTCGTCGCTTTGCGCCGAGAAGCCGAAGGTGACGGTGGCCATGTCGCCGTTGTAGGCGGCGCCGCTCATGAAGGGCATGAACAGCAGGTTGGTCAGCACGTACTCGAACGAGAACGAGATGGCGGTGATGAACTCGAAGGGCCCCGCGCTCATCGCGTCCTCGAAGTAGCTCTTGGGCACCGACAGGTACCACACGCGGTCGTGCATGTGCTGCGGGTCGTGCAGGCCGTGGAAGTACTTGTTGAAGTGGCTGATGGTGTGGAACTGCGTCTGCGCATGGCGCAGCTCGTCGATCGACTGCATCTGGCAGGCCACGCGCGCGCCCACGCCGCGCAGCGAACGCCCCGCCATGGCATAGCCGCGGTGCGCCGCGTACTCCAGCGGCGAGACGCCGGTGAGGAACAGCTTGAGCGTGTTCAGGTAGCGCGGGTCGCTGATGTTGAACTGGCCATTGTTCTGCTGGAACGCATCGATGATGGCGTAGAGCTTCTTCTCCTTCTCGCCCTGGAATTTCCAGTAGGCGTCCATCGTGAGGCGGAACGGGTCTTCCCACTGATCCCAGTCGTGGATCTTGATGCCCTCGAACTTGTCGAACGGAAACACGTCATCCATCGACTGGTACGTGGTCTCCCAGCCAAGGCCGCGCGTCATCATGGCGTAGCGTTCCTTCAGGCCGAGGCGCGGGGTCGTGGGGGTCTTTGCTGCTGCTTGGGTGGTCATGGCGTTGTCCTTGGTCGTGGTCCGGTGAGGCCTGGGCTCAGGCGCCCCAGTGGAGGGTGAATTCGTCGTCGGTCTCTTCGATGCTTCCGGACAGCGAGATCAGGCTCAGGTGCAGCTCCTGCAGGTCCCAGCGGCGGCCGATCAGGGCTTCGACGCTCTCGCGGCGGATCACGAGGCGGCCGGGCGCATCGATCTTCACCATCGCGGGGTACTCGGTGACAGTGGCCTCAGGGTTGTCGGTCACGATGGCTTCGACGATGGCGCGTGCGGCGTCGCCGGTCTGCAACGCGATGAAGACGGGCGGTCGGGACACTTCGGCGGTGGCAGTGGTCATGGGATGTCTCCTTGGTCCTCTGGGTGCAATCTGTTCAGGCGGCAGCGCCCGTGCGCACCAGCCGGGCCACGCGCGCATCGAGCGCGGTGTGCAGCGTCTTCAGCACCTCGGCGCCCGGCGCACCCAGGGCCAGCGCGGCCAGCGGCGCCAGCGCCTGCACGGCCTGGTCGCGCCAGCTCGCGTACCACTGCGCGAGCAGCGCGGCATTGGCGGGCGATTCGTCGGCGGCGGTCTTCAGCGTGGCGTCGACCCAGCGCACGTTCTCGTCGAACCATTCGTTCATGAACTCGGTGAGCATCGGCAGCGCGTTGCCGGTGTCCGCCGCCTGCGCATTCACGTAGTGGCGGTAGACCAGCGGGTACAGCAGGCCGTCGAGCACGAGGTTCTGGGCCACGAACACCTCGAACCAGTCCTTGGTGACGAAGAGGTTCTCCATCAGGCGGCGCACGCCCTGCCAGGCCGGGTGCGCGAGCCAGGCTTCCTTGCCGGCGTCCAGCGCGCGGCCCGAGTTGGCGTCGATCTGCAGGCCGACGCGAGAGAGGTACTGCGCGATGCCCAGGCGGTCCATGGCCGCGTAGATGAAGGGCTGCGTGATGGCCGTGCCGTAGCCGTAGCCGCAGCAGTAGCTGTGGTTCATGTTCGCGCCCCACTCGTAGTGGCGCAGCGGCACCAGCACCTGCTGCAGCGACTCGCGCACGCCGGCGTCGGCCTGGGCCAGCAGCTGGCGCTTCTCGGCGAACTCGAACTGGCGGTCGGCGCCTTCCTGCTGGCGCGCGCGGGTCATGGTGTACACGCCGTAGTAGTAGTGGCGCGGGTCCTTGAAGCTGTACCAGTCGGCCATCACAAGGGCTGTGCGGCGCTTGTCGTACAGCGCGTGCTGCGGGTCCCACAGCGGCCGATAGTGGAAGTTGGCCGTGGGCTGCATGTCCAGCGTGGCTTCCTGGTAGCGCGAGGCCGGCTTGTCGCCGAGCCGCCGCGCCACGTGTGAGAAGGTCTGCCGGATCGGCCGGATGTCCGAGGTCTTGATGTCGACTTGCACGGGATGTCTCCTTGGTTATCGCGGAAAAGGAATGCGGGTCGGTCAGTGGTCGATGCCGGGCGCGCCGAAGCGCCACTTCATGCGCTCGTAGTCGAGCCGGGCGCCCTCTTCGGTCGTCAGGTGGCGCACCTCGTGGCGCGCGCAGAACTCGCGGAACTGGTCGAATCGCAACGTCAGCTCCACGGCCAGCTCCGGGTCGCCGATGGCGAACTCGAACTCCACGAAGCGGGCGTCGCGTGTGCCGGTGACGCGCACATAGCAGGGCTGGCCGGTCATCTGTCCGGCGCTGCCGCTGTGGGAGCCAGGCTGTATCGAGGGCATCACTTGTTCAATCCATCAACAGGTGGACGGCACCAGCGCCGCCCGGCCTGATAAGGGCAACGGGCGTGCCAACGTGGCTAAGTGATTGATTTACATGGGTCCGCTGCGCCTGCGGGCCCGCAGCACCGGGAAGTCCCGGATGCTGTTTTGATCATTTGCTGCGGTGCAGCTTGATCAAATGGTGAAAACCGGAAAACGCCGGCCGACGTCCGCTCAGGACGTGGGCAGGCCTTCTTTCTTCAAGCGGTAGGCCAGCTGCGGGCGCGTGATGCCCAACAGGCGCGCCGCCTGCGACAGGTTGCCCTTGGCGCGCTGCATCGCGGTCTGCATGAGGCGCTGCTCGAGCGAGGCGATGTCGATGTTCTGCTCGAGCACGCGCTGGCACAGCGCGTCGAGTTCGCTCGCCTCGCCGCCAGAAACCGAGGCGCCCGCGGCGACCTTGCCGCTGGCGTCGAGCTGGTTGTCGGGCAGCGCGCCCGGCGGCTGCATCCACAGGTGGCAGGCCTCGATGTCGCCGTGGTCGGGCGCCAGCAGCACGGCGCGCTCGATCACGTTCTCGAGCTCGCGGATATTGCCGGGCCAGGCGTGCTTGTGCACATCGAGCGCGGCCTTGTCGGTGAGGCCGCGCAGCTTCTTGCCATACAGCGCGCTGTATTTCTCGACGAAGCGCGCCACCAGCGCCGGGATGTCGGCGGTGCGCTCGCGCAGCGGCGGAATCTGGATCGGGAAGGTGTTGAGCCGGTAGAACAGGTCGGTGCGGAACTTGCCCGCCTGCATGGCCTGCTGCAGGTTGACGTTGGTGGCGGCCACGATGCGCACGTCGACCTTGGTCGGCTGCTCGGCGCCCAAGCGCTCGACCTCGCCGGTCTGCAGCACGCGCAGCAGCTTGACCTGGGCGGCCAGCGGCAGGTCGCCCACCTCGTCCAGGAACAGGGTGCCGCCGTGGGCGCGCTCGAAGCGCCCGGCGCGCGCATGGTGGGCGCCGGTGTAGGCACCTTTCTCCACACCGAACAGCTCGGCCTCGATCAGGTCGGCCGGAATCGCCGCGCAGTTGACGGCAATGAAGGACTGCTTGCCGCGTGGCCCGTTGTCATGCAGCCAGCGAGCGAACACTTCCTTGCCGACACCGGTCTCGCCGAGCAGCAGCACGGTGATCGCGCTGTCGACCGCGCTGCGCATGAGCTCGAAGGCGGCACGGAACCCCGGCGACACGCCGACCAGCTTCTGGTCGTACTCGCGGCGCGGCTGCAGGCGGCGCAGATGCTGCAGGCCGAGGTTGAAGTCGATGAGCTTCTCGGCCACGTGGTGCTGGCGGAAGTACTCCAGGTAGTGCTCGTCGTTCCACGCTTCGGCCGGGTGGCCGACGATGCGGCAGCGGCTGTCGCCCATGCTGGTGCACTCCACCTCCTTGAACACCACGAGCCGCCCCATGAAGGCGGTGGTGTAGCCCGAGGCGTAGCCGATCTGCGACCAGCACTGCGGGTCTTCCCCGTAGCCGAAGTCGGCCACGTGGGCTTCGCACTCCCAGGAGTTCTCCCAGAGGAATTCGCCGTAGAAATGCTTGGTGGCCACGTCGAGGTCGACCTGCACCTTCTGCACCGAAACGATGCCCTCGATGGAATGCAGGCGCGGCCCGAGCATGAAGGCGTCTTCGGCGCGCATGCCGGCACGGCGCTCGCGCACGGCCACCTCGCCGTCGCGCAGGCCGGAAGCAAAACCCATGCGCACCAGCAGGCCGCGCGCGCGCTCGATGCCCAGCGAGTCGAGCAGTTCGCGGCGCAGTTCGGCGAAGGCCCGGGCATGCATGAGCAGCATGCGCTGCTCGTCCAGCCAGATGTGGCCCGAGCCGGCGCTGAAGCGCAGGAGAGAAAGAAGTTCTCCCACCATGTCCCCTTTACTTGTCTGGAATCCGTTCCTCCTACATTCTCCTGCAAGGACGGACGACAAGGCTGCTCAATCAACAGGCAACGTGGTGCGAAGCCGCGCCAATGCTCGTTCTGCTGGTCCGCCTCCTCAGGCAACCCACAGAGTTATGCACAGAAAAGCCTAACAACTGTCATCAGGTTGACTTGGCCGCAACGTAGCCCTTGAACTGCTCGCGCAGCTTGGTCTTCAGCAGCTTGCCGGTGGCTGTATGCGGCAGGCTGTCGACGAACGCCACGTCGTCGGGCAGCCACCACTTGGCCACGCGCTGCGAAAGAAAAGTGAGCAGTTCCTCGCCCGTGACCTCTGCGCCCGCGCGCTTCACGACGATCAGCAGCGGCCGTTCCTGCCACTTCGGATGCGCGATGCCGATCACCGCCGCCTCGGCCACGGCCGGGTGCGCGCTGGCGGCGTTCTCCAGGTCGATCGACGAGATCCACTCGCCGCCCGACTTGATGACGTCCTTGGCGCGGTCGACCAGCTGCACGTAGCCGTCGGCGTCGATGTTGGCGACGTCGCCGGTCGGGAAGAAGCCCTCGGCGTCGAGCACGTCGCCGCCTTCGCTGCGGAAGTAACCGCTCGCAATCCACGGACCGCGCACATGCAGGTGGCCGAAGGCCACGCCGTCGTGCGGCAGGCGCTGGCCGTTCTCGTCGACGATCTTGAGCTCCACGCCCCACACGCCACGGCCCTGGCGCATCTTGACGGTGGTCTGCTCTTCTTTCGCAAGCGAGAGGTGCCTGGGCAGCAGGTTGCCGATCACGCCGATGGGGCTGGTCTCGGTCATGCCCCAGCCTTGCACGAAGTCGGCGTTGAAGTCGCGCTCGAAGCGTTCGATCATGGCGCGCGGCGTGGCGGCGCCGCCCACGCCGATGCGCTTCAGGCCGATGGCGCGGGTGTCGATCTCGGGGTGGGCATCGAAGTACTGGAACAGCATCAGCCACACGGTGGGCACCGCCTGCGAGAAGCTCACCTTCTCGTCGCGCATGAGTTCGTACAGGCTCTGGCCGTCCATGTGCGGGCCGGGCATCACGAGCTTGGCGCCCACCATCGCCGCCGAGTACGGCATGCCCCAGGCGTTGGCGTGGAACATGGGCACGGCGAGCAGCAGCGTCATCTGCGAGCACACGCCGAAGGTGTCGGGCGCGCATTCCATCAGCGAATGCAGCACGGTGGAGCGGTGCGAATACAGCACGCCCTTGGGGTTGCCGGTGGTGCCTGACGTGTAGCACAGGGACGAGGCGGTGCGCTCGTCGAACTCGGGCCAGGTGTACTCCTCGCTCTGCGCACCGATGAGCTCGTCGTAGCACAGCAGGTTCGGCACATCGATGGCCGGCATGTGGGCGCGGTCGGTCATGGCGACGAAGGCGCGCACGCTCTTGAGCTTGGGGGCTAGCTTCTCGACCAGCGGCGCGAAGCTGGTGTCGAAGAACAGCACCTTGTCTTCGGCGTGATTGACGATGTAGTCGATCTGCTCCGGAAAGAGCCGTGGGTTCACCGTGTGCAGCACCGCGCCTGATCCCGACACGCCGTAGTACAGCGCCAGGTGCCGCCAGGTGTTCCACGCCAGCGTGCCCACGCGGTCGCCGGGCGCCACGCCCAGCGCCTTCATCGCATTGGCCACCTGCTTGGAACGCAACTGCACCTCGCGGTAGTTGGTGCGGTGCACCGGGCCCTCGACGGTGCGACCGACGATCTCGGCATGGGGGTGGAAGGTGGCCGCGTGGTCGATCAGCGACGAGATCAGCAGCGGGCGGTCCTGCATCAGTCCGAACATGGTGTGTGTCTCCAGTGGATTTTTTTGCGTGCTTCGGAAGGCTACTTCACGGCAATCGAATCACCCATGGGCTCGAACTCCTTGCCGTTGAACTGCACCAGCTGCAGCGTGTTGAACGGGAAGTAGTCGGTGTTCGAGGTGTTCAGCGCAATCCCCGGCAGCAGCATGCCGGTGCGCATGTTCTTCAGCGTGGTGGCCTGCTTGAGGATGTTCTCGCGCGTGAGGTTGTCGCCCGACGCCTTGAGCACCGTCTCCATGGCCTGCGCCACGCCGTAGCCGTACACGCCGGCGGCGTTGTTCACGTCTTCGTTCGGTGCGTACTTCTTCATGAAGGCCAGGAACTCCTGCGTGGCCGGGTCGTTGGCCCAGCGCGGCTGCGCAGCGTCCTTGAAGAAGGCCATGGCCATGATGCCCTTCGATTTCTCCAGGCCCGCGGGCTCCAGCGTCATCTTCACGTAGGCCGACACGTAGGTGAGGTACTGCTGCTTCGGCTTCCAGCCGATGTCCCACGCCTTGCGGATGGCCTGCGCGGCGAAGCGCGCGGTGGCGAAGTTGACGAACACGTCGGCGCCCGACGACTGCAGCTTGATGATCTGCGAATCGACCGTCGGGTCGGCCACTTCGAACGAGGCCTCGGCCACCACCATCGAGGCCTTGTCGCCCAGGCCCTTCTTCAGGCCCTTGAGCAGGTCCTTGCCGAAGTCGTCGTTCTGGTAGAGCACGGCGATCTTCGCGTTCGGCATCGTCTTCAGGATGTTCTTCGCGTAGAGGCTGCCCTCGCCCTCGTAGCTGGGCATGTAGGGCGTGGTCCAGGGGTAGGTCTTGGGGTCGTTGAAGCGGTCGGCGCCCACGCCCAGGAACAGGTGCGGCACCTTCTTGGCATTCATGTAGCGCTGGATCGCGGCATTGGAGGCCGAGCCCAGGTTGCCGTACACGGCCAGCACTTCGTCCTGCTCGACCAGCTTGCGCACCACCTCGGTGGTGCGCGGCGGCGTGTACTGGTCGTCGTAGCTGATGAGCGTCACCTTGCGGCCGTTGATGCCGCCCTTGTCGTTCACCATCTTGAAGTAGGCCTCGTTGACCTTGCCGACGATGCCGTACGACGACACCGGGCCGCTGTAGGGCATGGCCATGCCCAGCTTGATCTCGGTGTCGGAGGCGCCGGTGTCGTACTTCTTCTGCGCGAGGGCCGCGCCGGCAGTGAACAGGAGGGCCGCGCCGCCCAGGGCGGCGGCCAGTCGAACGATGGAGGTCATGGAAGCTTCAGTGGAAAAAAAAGGGAAATGAATGGCGGGCCGACAGCGCGGCCCGTGGGGCATCGATCAATCGCCTAGCACCTTGCCGAACGGCTCGTAGCGCGTGCCGTTGAAGCGCACGAGCTGCATGCGCTCGATCGGGTAGAAGTCGGTCGGCGAGGTCTTCACCTCGATGCCCGGGTAGAGCATCGGCGGGCTGTACTGCAGGTTGGCCGCGATCTTCATGATGTTGGCGCGCGTGAGGTCGTCGCCCGCCTTGCGCAGCACCTGCTCCAGCGTCTGCGCCGACGAATAGCCCAGCACGTTGAGCGAATCGCTCAGGTCGCCCGAGGGGTAGTACTTGCTGAACCAGGTCTTGTAGTCCTCGTACTCCTTGGCGCCCTTCCACATGTCGTCGGCCGGGTCGCGCAGGTAGGTGGCCGAGATCACGCCCACTGCGTTCTCGGGGCCGGCCGGCTTGATCACCGCCGACACCGACACCGACACGCTCGACAGGTACTGCGTGGGCTTCCAGCCGATGTCGGCCGCCTTGCGGATCGCCTGCGCCGCGAACTTGGGCGTGGTGATGCTGAAGAAGGTGTCGGCGCCCGAGGCCTTCAGGTTGACCATCTGGCTGTCGATGGTCGGGTCGGTCACCTCGTAGGTCGACTGCGCCACGATCATCGTCTTGGCCTTGTCGCCGAGCGCTTCGAGAAAGCCCTTGAGGAAGTCCTTGCCGAAGTCGTCGTTCTGCATGAGCACGGCGATCTTCGCGTTGGGCTTGGTCGAGAGGATGTGTTGCGCGTAGATCTTGCCTTCGGTCTGGTACGTGGGCTGCCAGCCCATCGTCCAGGGGAAGGCCTTCGGATCGCCGAAGCGCGTGGCGCCCGTGGCCACGAACAGCTGCGGCACCTTCTTGGCGTTCATGTAGCGCTGGATCGCCAGGTTGTGCGCCGTGCCCAGCGGGCCGAAGAGCACCAGCACTTCATCTTGTTCGACCAGCTTGCGCGCCTGCTCCACCGTCTTCGAAGGGTTGTAGGCGTCGTCCAGCGAGATGAACGTGACCTTGCGGCCGTTGATGCCACCCTCGGCGTTGACCTTGGCGAAGTAGCCTGCCGCCGCCTTGCCGATGGTGCCGTAGGCCGACACCGGGCCCGAGTACGGGACGATGTGGCCGATCTTGATCTCGGTGTCGCTCGCGCCCGGGTCGTAGCGCTTCTGGGCCTGTGCCGTGAAGGCTGCAGTCAGGCCGAGCGTGGCGGCGAGGCCGGCGCCCAGCAAGCGGCGGCGCGTGCCGGGACGGGCGGAAATGAGGGAACGTGTCATGGTGTTGTCTCCGTCGTTCTCGTGAAAAAGAAGCTGCGGCCGCGGGCCTCTCACCGGCCTCGTATCGGTCTCTTGCGGACCTCGTGCGGCGTTCGGGCTGGATGGTAGGCAGCGCCTCCTGCGCATCACATCGTCGGAACGGACGATTGAGAGCGGCCGAGGGTTGCCCCTAGCATGAACCTCGACACGGAGACAACACGCACCGCCGCGCAACGCGGCGGGCACCGAAGGCAAGCACCGCATGGACCTCACGCTCAATCCCCGCTACGAAGCCTTTCGCGACGAGCTGCGCGCGTTCCTCGCCACGCACGGCCACCGCTCGGCCTTCGCGCGCACCGCCGAACGCCCCGATGCCGATGCCCTCGCGTGGCAGCGCCTGTTGCTGGACCATGGCTACGCGGGCCGCACCGTGCCGCGTGAGTACGGGGGCCACGGCGCGGTAGCCGACGTGATGGCGTCGCACCTCATCACCGAAGAGTTCGCGCGCGCCGGCGCCGCGCCGCCGCTGGGCAATCAGGGCATCTCGATGCTGGTGCCCACCCTGCTCGAGCTGGGCACCGAGGCGCAGCGGCGCGAGTGGATCGGCCCCACGCTGCGCGGCGAGGTGGTCTGGTGCCAGGGCTACTCCGAGCCCGGCGCGGGCTCCGACCTGGCCTCGCTGCAGACGCGCGCCACGGAAGACGGTGGCGACTTCGTCATCAACGGCCAGAAGATCTGGACCTCGACCGCGCACGTGGCCGACATGATCTTCTGCCTCGTGCGCACCGAGCCCGGTGCCGCGAAGCACGCGGGCATCAGCTACCTGCTGTTCTCCATGAAGACGCCCGGCATCGAAGTGCGCCCGCTCAAGACCATGACGGGCCATGCCGAGTTCAACGAGGTCTTCTTCACCGACGTACGCGTGCCTCAGCACCAGATCGTGGGCCAGCGCGGCGAAGGCTGGAAGGTGGCGAACGCCACGCTCAAGCACGAACGCGGCTCGCTCGGCAATCCCAACCTCACGACCCAGCGCTACCAGGAACTCGCCGCGCTGATGCAGGCCGAGACCGTCGACGGTTCGCGCCTGATCGACCAGCCCGTGCTGCGCGACCGCCTGATGCGGCTGCAGGGCCAGGTGCTGGCGCAGAAGTGCCACGGGCTGCGGCTGCTCACGGCCGCGGCCAAGGGCGAAGACCCGGGCCTGGCCGCGCTGGTCGTGAAGCTGCAGGGCTGCGAGCTGCGCCATCAGCTGGCCGCGCTCGCCATCGACGCGCTGGGCGAACTGGGCCTCTTGATGCCCGGCAGCGCGCACCTGCACGCACAGGCGCTCTGGCAGGAGCGCTACATGTTCGACCTGGGTTTGATCATCGGCGGCGGCACCGCGCAGATCCAGAAAAACATCATCGCGGAGCGCGGGCTCGACATGCCGCGCGAACCGCGCCTCGCCTGATTGGTTGAAAGAAAGCACGCTATGGAATTCGCCCTCTCCGCCGACCAGAAGCTGCTGCAGGACAGCCTGCGCCGCGCGCTCGAACGCGCCTGCCCGCTCGATCGCGTGCGCCGCGTCGCGGCCGACGACCTGCCGCTGGACCGCGAGGTCTGGCGCACGCTGTGCGAAGTCGGCGTGCCGGCCCTGCTCGTGCCCGAAGCCTTCGGCGGGCTCGGCCTGTCGCTGCTCGATGCAGCGCTGGCCGCGGAAGAACTGGGCCGCCGTGTCGCGCCCGCGCCGTTTCTCGGCACCGCCGTGCTGGCGCCGCTCGCGCTGCGCGAAGCCGGGAGCGCCGCGCAACAGGATGAATGGCTGCCGCGCCTGGCAGCGGGCGAATGCATCGCGGGTGTCGCCATCGCCGAGGCAGTGGCCGGCGCACGCGACGGCGCGGGCGTGACGGCCCACGCCAACGGCACGCTCGACGGCAACGCGCTCTTCGTGCTCGACGCGGGCGCGGCCGACGTGTTCATCGTCGCCGACCGCACGGGCAGCCTGCACCTGGTGCGCGCCGATGCGCAGGGCCTCACGCGCGGCGCGCTGCGCAGCATCGACACCACGCGCCCGCTCGGTGAGCTGCACTTTGCACAGGTGAAGGCCGAGCGCCTTCCCAACGCCGGCCCCGCCACGCTCGCGCGCCTGCGCAGCGCGGGCTGGGCGCTGCTGGCCGCCGACACGCTCGGCGCGGGCGAAGCCATGATCGGCCAGGCCGTGGCCTACGCCAAGGAGCGCCGCCAGTTCGGCCGCGTGATCGGTTCCTTCCAGGCCGTGAAGCACCTGTGCGCCGAAATGGCCGCCGCGCTGGAACCCGGCCGCGCGCTCGTCTGGTACGCGGCCCATGCCTTCGACGCACTGCCCGACGAAGCCGCGCTGCTTTCCGCCCACGCCAAGTCGCACCTGAGCGAAACCGGCACCTTCGTCGCCCGCACCGCCACCGAGGTGCACGGCGGCATGGGCATCACCGACCTGCTGGGCCTGCACTACTGGTTCAAGCGCATCGGTTTCAACCGCCAGCTGCTCGGCGGACCGGAGCGCGTGCGCCACCTTGCCGCCGAGATGCAGGGCCTTGTCGCCGCATGACCTCCACACCCATGACCACCCCATCACCCGCTCCCCGCATGCTCGAAGGCCTGCGCATCGTCGACCTCACCACGGTGATCTTCGGCCCCTACTGCACGCAGATCCTTGCGGACCTCGGCGCCGAGGTGGTCAAGGTCGAGCCGCCCGAGGGCGACAGCATCCGCATCATCGGCACGCCGCCCGTCACGCCGCTGATGAGCCCCGTGCATCTGCGGCTGAACCGCGGCAAGCGCTCGGTCGACTGGGACCTGAAAAGCGAGGACGGCCGCGCCGCGATGCGCCGCCTCATCGAGACCAGCGACATCTTCATCCACAACGTGCGCAGCGACGCCATCGCGCGCGCGGGCCTCTCGTACGACGACGTGCGGGCCATCCGCCCCGACATCGTCTACGTGCACTGCACCGGCTTCGACCAGCGCGGGCCGTACGCCGCGCTGCAGGCCTACGACGACATCATCCAGGCGGCTTCGGGCATCGCCTCGCTGCCGCCCAAGGTCGACGGCAACCCGCAGCCGCGCTACGTGCCGATGACCATGGCCGACAAGGTCTCGGGCCTGCATGCGGCCTACGCCGTGCTCGCCGCGGTGGTGCACCGGCTGCGCACCGGCGAGGGCCAGCAGGTGGAGGTGCCGATGTTCGAGGCGCTCGCCAGCTTCAACCTCGTGGAGCACCTGTGCGACAAGACTTTCGTGCCGCCCACCGGCCCCGCGCTGTACCCGCGCCAGATCGACCCGATGCGCCAGCCCATGCGCACGCGCGACGGCTACATCGCCATCGCGCCCTACCTGGACGACCGCTGGCTGCGCTTCTTCGAGGCGGCCGGTCACCCCGAGGTGCTGCAGGTGCCGGAGCTGGCCGACAAGGCGCTGCGCCGCAAGCACATGAGTCGCATGTACGAGGCCGCCGCCGCCATCCTGCCCGAACGCACCACGGCCGAATGGCTCGACGTTCTGAAAAAGGCCAACGTGCCCGCGATGCGCGTGAACGACATCGCCGAGCTGCCCGACGACCCGCAGCTGCAGGCCGCCGGCCTTTTCCGGCAGCGCACGCATCCGACCGAAGGCGCGTATCTTGAAGTGCGCCCGCCGGTGCGATTCTCGGGCTACGACTACGCCGACCTGTCGCACGCCGCGACACCCGGCCAGCACAGCGCCGAGGTGGCACGCGAGCTGGGCGTGACCCTCATGAACGAACGAAAGAACGCCGCATGACCATGACTGTCTACGACGCCGTCGCAAGCCGCCGCTCGGTGCGCGAATTTCTCGACCGCCCCGTGCCGGCCGACACGATCCGCCGCGTGCTGCAGGCCGCGCTGCGCGCGCCCTCGGGCGGCAACCTGCAACCGTGGCACCTGCATGTGGTGGGCGGCGAGCGGCTGGACGAACTCAAAGCCCTCATGCGCACCCGCGTGCAGGAAACGCCCGGCGGCGAAGGCAGCGAGTACGACATCTACCCGCGCGAGCTGGTGGCCCCCTACCGCGACCGCCGCTTCGCCGTGGGCGAGGCGATGTACGCGCGCCTGGGCATTCCGCGAGAAGACAAGGCCGCGCGTTTGAAATGGTTTGCGCGCAACTTCCAGTTCTTCGGCGCACCGCTCGCGCTCTTTTGCACCGTCGACCGCCGCATGGGCCCGCCGCAGTGGTCCGACCTGGGCATGATGTTGCAGAACGTGATGCTGCTGCTGCGCGCCGAGGGCCTGGACAGCTGCCCGCAGGAGTGCTGGGCGATCTACCCGCAGACCATCGGCCAGTTCATCGAACTGCCGCCCGAGCGCATGCTCTTCACCGGCATGGCCATCGGCTATGCCGACCGCGACAAGCCCCTCGACGCCCTGGAGACCGAGCGCGCGCCGCTGGACGACGTGGCCGAGTTCATCGGCATCTAGGAAGGCAATCACCGATGGACGATTGGGAAAGCGCCTGGGCGCCGATGGTGGCGCGCGTGGGCGAAGACTTTGCGAACGGCGTGATCCGCTGGGGCGCCGACGTGATCGAGGCCGGCGCCGTGCGCCGCTATGTCGAGGTGCTGGAGTTCGACTGCCCACTGCACCAGGGGCCGGATGCGGTGGCGCCATCGACCAGCCTCGCGAGCCTCACGCTGCCGCCGATGTGGGCCCCGGGCCAACCGCCCGTGTTCACCAGCGACGCGCGCAACGCCGAACCCGAGCGCAGCCCCCTCAAGGGCACGCGCCCCGAAGGCATGCCGCCCACCACCGCTTACATGGCGACCGACTACGAAGTCGACTACCTGCAACCCGCGCGCCTGGGCGACCGCCTCGGCCGGCGCGGCAACCGGCTCGTGCGCTGCGAACCCAAGGCCACGAAGGTGGGCCGCGGCGCGTTCACGACATGGGAGTACGACATCGTGAACCAGCGTGAGGAGGTGGTGGCCCGCTGCCGCTTCGGCATGTACCACTACCTGCCGCACTAGCGAACAAGCATCCGATTCAGTGCGGCCTCCCGCACCAGCACGCCACCTCCCGTGCACAGGGCACTGGGTGCTTCCCGCAGCGAAATCAAGGAGGAGGGGCGAAGCCCCGGGGACATTCGCGGAGGGAAGTACTCGGTGGCCTGTGCACACGCCCTGAACAACGAAAGCAGAGCAGCAAGATGAACTGGCAAGAACAACGCCACTGGAACGAAATCAACGAGGGCGACCCCTTGAACCCCGTGCCCTTCCCCCTCACCGTCTACCGCCTCGTGATGGCCGCCGGCGCCAACCGCGACTTCAACGCCATCCATCACAACACCGAGCACGCCCAATCCACGGGCGCCCCCGAGATGTACGCCAATGTGATGCTGCTGCAGGGCATGTGGGAGCGCGCGATTCGCGAGTACATCGGCACGGCCGGCGTGCTGCATGCCATCCGTGGCTTTCGCATGAAGTCGTTCAACACGGCGGGCGACACCGTCACCGTGCGCGGTCAGGTCGAGCGCAAGTGGATCGACGACAGCGCCGACGCCGCGCGCCGCCACCGCCTCGACCTGCGCCTGTGGAGCGAGAACCGCCACGGCGTGTCCGTCGGCCCCGGCCTGGCCGTCGTGAGCCTGCCGCCGTGAGATCGCACCCAGACAGAAAAACCATCGGAGACAAGACAGACATGCACAGCAGCAGATTCACCCGCCGCCACGCCCTCGCACTGGCCGCCGCCCTGGCCACGAGCAGCACCTTCGCGCAGCAGCCAACCTGGCCCGACAAACCCATCCGCATGATCGTCCCCTACGCCGCAGGCGGCGGCACCGACGTGTTCGCGCGCATCGTCGCCGAGGGCCTGGGCAAGCGGCTCGGCCAGAGCGTCATCGTCGACAACCGCCCCGGCGGCAACGGGCAGATCGGCATCACCGCCGTGCAGCGCGCACCGGCCGACGGTTACACCGTGCTGTTCTCGCTGACCTCGATCATCCAAAACCCGCTGCTGTACCCCAACGCCGGCTTCGATCCGTTCAAGGACTTCGTGCCTGTCTCCGAGGCCGGCCGCCTGCCCATCGTCTTCACCGTGAGCAACAAGCTCGGCGTCGACACGCTCGACGGCTTCGTCAAGCTCGCGCGTGCCGCGCCCGGCAAGTACTCGTACGGCTCCTACGGCAACGGATCGAGCGCCCACCTGTACGCCGAGGTGCTGCAGGACGCCGCGGGCATCCAGCTGCTGCACGTGCCCTACAAGGGCGAAGCGCCCGCCATCACCGACCTGCTCGGCGGCACCGTCGATGCCGTGTTCGTCTCGGCCAAGGGTGTGGGCCCGCACGTCGCGGCCGGCAAGGCGAAGTCGATCGCCGTGGTCGGCACCGCGCGCGCGCCGCTCGCGGCCGCCGTGCCCACCTTCAAGGAACAGGGCTTCGCCGGCATGGACTCGGTCGGCTGGTTCGGCATCTACCTGCCCGCCGGCACGCCGCAGCCCATCGCACAGCGCCTGTCGACCGAAGTGGCGCAGGTGGTGCAAAGCCCCGAACAGGCCGCGCGCATCGAGGGCCTGGGCGTGATCCCGGTCGGCAGCACGCCCGCGCAGCTCACCGCCACCATGCGTGCGGACCATGAACGCTGGAAGCAGGTGATCCAGGCCAAGAACATCCGCCTCGACTGAGGCACAAGAACGAAGCGGCGGGCCGACCGTCTTGCGGCCCGCCCCGCTTCATTCAAGCCGCAGGTTCATGTCCTTGATGAGCCGCGACCACAGCAGGTTCTCGCGCCGCACCGCTGCCATCAACTCCCCCGGCCCTTCCCCCGAAGGCTCCAGCCCCAGGCCGATCATGCGTTCCTGCAGATCAGGCTGCGCCACGGCCTGACGCACCGCGCCGGCCAGCTTGTCGATGGCCGGCTGCGGCGTGCCGGTGGGCGCGAAGAAGCCCCAGAAGCCGCCGTGCTCGTAGCCCTTGAAGCCCTGCTCGGTGAACGTGGGGATCTGCGGCGCGAGCGGCATGCGGCGGGTGCCGAACACGCCGAGCAATTTCGCGCGGCCCGACTTCGCATGCGGCAGCGCCTCGCCCATGGTGACGAAGCCGCCCTGCACCTGGCCGCCGAGGATGTCGATCATCAGCGGCGCGCCGCCCTTGTAAGGCACGTGCGTCATCTGCAGGCCCTCGTCGCGCATGAGCTTTTCGCCATAGAGGTGGCCCGACGAGCCCTGCCCCGCCGAGCCGAAGCTCAGCTTGCCGGGCTGCGCCTTGGCCATCGCGACGAACTCGCGCATCGACTTCGCGGGCACGCCCTCGCCCACCGCGAACACGAGCAGGCCGTAGTTCGACAGCGACACGGGCGCGAAGTCCTTGAACACGTCGTAGCCGGGCTTGGCCATCAGCAGCGGCGCAAGCACGAAGGAGTTGACCGCGAACAGCAGCGTGTGGCCGTCGGCCGGCGCCTTCGCCACGAAGGACGCGGCAATGGCGCCGTTGGCACCCGGCTTCGGGTCGATGAGCACCGGCTGGCCCAGCGGCTTGGCGATGCGTTCGCCGATGGTGCGCGCGATGCCGTCGACCAGCCCGCCGGCCGCCGACGACACGATGACCTTGATCGGCTGGCTCGGGTAGGCATCGGCCGCCTGCGCCTTCGGCAGGGCTCCGAGCGCGGGGGCCAGCAGCCCGCTCGCGCCCCATTGCGCGAATCGACGTCGTTGCAGCATGAAGATGTCTCCTGTTGATTCTTTTGAAGATGAAGTTCTGCTCAGCCGGCGGCGCCCCACACGGCCAGCGCATCGAGCGCCTCGACAGTGCCACCGTCCACCCGCAGCGGGTTGACTTCGAGCGAGACCAGTTCGTGGCCCAGCGCGAGCGCCGCGTTGCCGATGGCGGCCACGGCGTCGGCGATGGCGTCGCGGTCGGCCGCGGGCGCGCCGCGCCAGCCGTCGAGCAGGCGCGCACCGCGCAGCTCGGCCAGCATGTCCTTCACCTCGGCGGGCGTCACGGGCAGCAGGCGCAGGCTGGTGTCGCGCAGCGCCTCGACCCAGATGCCCCCGAGCCCCACGGCGAGCGCCGGACCCCACTGCGGATCGCGCACAGTGCCGACGAACAGCTCGAGACCGCCGGTGCGCATCGGCGCGACGAGGATGCCGTCGATCTCGGCTTCGGGCCGCGCAGCGCGCACGCGCGCGTCCATCGCCTGCCAGGCCACGCGCACCGCGTCAGCGCCCTGCAGGTTGAGCGCCACGCCGCCGACCTCGGTCTTGTGCGCGATCTGCGCCGAGGCGATCTTCAGCACGACCGGGCCGCCGATTTCTTCGGCGAAGCGCGCAGCCTCGTCGGCGCTGCGCGACAGCCGCACGGGCACCACAGGCACGCCGCGCTGCGAGAGCCACTCGAGCGTCTCGCGCTCCGAACGCAGGGGCTGTGTGGGTGGGGTCGCCGGCACCGCAGCAGCGACACCTTGCGCGTGTTGACGCCGACGCAGCGTTTCAGACCAGCGCCGCACCGCACCCGCCGCGCTCATCGCGTGGTGGATGCCGCAGGCGAGGTGGCGGATGCCGGTCTCGGCGATGAGCTCGCGGGAACGCTCGCTCACCTGCATCACGTAGTGGCTGCAGACGATCGCGGGCACTGGGCTGGCCGACAGCCCGCGCGCCACCTGCGCGAGCACCGCGCGGTTGAGCGGCGTGTCGTTGGCCGGCGCATTGGGCACGTCGGCCACGACGATGGCGGCGCCCAGTGCGGGGTCGCGCACCAACGCTTCGAGTGCGTTGCCGAACAGCTCGGGCTGCAGCATGGCGGCGCCGGTCACGTCCAGCGGGTTCTGCGGCGTGCCGTAGCCCGGCAGCACCTCGCGCAGCGCGGCCTCGGTGGTGGGCGCGAGCGGCGTGAGCACCAGGCCTTCTTCTTCGGCGCGCTCGGCAAAGATCTCGCACATGCCGCCCGACATCGACACGGCCGCGAGCCCGCCAGCCGCGAAGGCTCCGGTCATGCTAGCGAAGGCGGCGGTGAACACCAGGTCTTCGATGGAACGCACGCGCATCAGGCCCAGGCGCTGGCACATGGCGTCGAACACGCGGTCGTCGCCCACGAGCGAGCCGGTGTGGGCCTGCGCGGCCTGCGCGGTGATCTCGCTGCTGCCCATCTTCAGCACGACGATGGGCTTGGCCACGGCCAGTGCGCGCTCGGCCGCGGCGGCAAAGCGCTGCGGGTCGCGCACGGTCTCGGCAAACACGGCGATGGAACGCGTGTGCTCGTCGTCCACCAGGTAGTCGATGACCTCGGCGATGTCGATGTCCGACTCGTTGCCGGTCGAGACCATGCGGCTCAGGCCAATGCCGTGCACCTGCGCCATGAACGACAGCTGCCCCGCGAGCGCGCCGCTTTGCGACACGATGCCCAGCGTGCCCGCCGGCAGCGGCTCGCGCAGCGAGGCAGTCCACACGGCCGAGCGGTCGACGTAATTGACGAAGCCCAGGCAGTTCGGCCCGAGAATGCGCAGGCCGCGCGATCGCGCCTTGGCCGTGAGCTGGCGCTGGCGCTCGCGGCCTTCCTCGCCGGCTTCGGCGAAGCCCGAGCTCAGCAGCACCGCGTTGCCGATGCCCGCGCGTTGCAGGTCGGCCAGCGCGTCGTCGAGCGCGTCGGCCGGCACCATGAGCAATGCGGTGTCGACCGGCTCGCCGATGGCCTCGGCCGAGGTGGCCGCCGCCATGCCATGAAAGCTGCCGCCGCGCCGGTTGACCGGGTAGAGCTTGCCGTCGTAGCCCAGCGTGCGCAGGCTGGCGAACGCCGCGTTGGACCACACCGAGCGCTCGGTGGCGCCGACGAAGGCGATGGCCTTGGGATGGAGGAAGGTGTGAAGGGAGGAAGTGGAAGTCATGGCAAAAATAAAATCTCAGTCGTCGAGCTTGATGCGCAGGTCGCTCACGAAGCGCTTCTCGTCGGCGTACGTCTTGTGTGCCCAGGCCGTGTACGCGGGGCTGTCCATGTAGAACCTGACGTAGTCGTTCAGGTCGAGCGTGCGCACGAACTCGGGGTCGTCCACGGCCTTGCGGAAGGCCTCCTGCAGCGCCTGCACGATCTTCGGGTCCATGCCGCGCGGGCCGGCGATGCCCCACGAGCCGTTGGCCACCACGTCGAAGCCCAGCTCCTTCGCGGTCGGCACGTTCTGCCGGTTGGGCGAGCGCGCCTCGTTGAACGTGGCCAGCAGGCGCACACGCCCGCCCGCCACGGCCGCGCCGAAGCCGGCTTCGGACACGGCATCCACATGGCCGCCCATGAGCGCGTTGTACAGCTCGGCCGCGCCCTTGAAGGGAATGAAGTTGAACTTCACGCCCGCCAGCGCCGCCAGCCGTTCCATCGACACATGCGAGGTGCCACCGCGCCCCGTGGTGCCGTAGGAAATCTCGCCCGGCTTGGCCTTGGCCGCGGCCAGCAGCGCGTTCAGGTCTTTCCACGGTGCGTCCTGGCGCACCGTGATGCCCAGCGTGGCGGCCGTCACGTTGGCCACGTAGGTGAAGTCGACGGCCGGGTCGTAGCTCACCTTCTGCAGGTGCGGCAGCCGGTAGAGCGAACTCAGCATGAGCGACAGCGTGTAGCCGTCGGGCGCGGCCTTGCGCGCCATGGTGGTCGGCGCGAGCGTGGCAGCGACGCCGGGCTGGTTGAGGATGACGATCTGCTGCTTCAGCTCGCGCGAGGCCGCCAGGGCCAGCGCACGCGCCTGCACGTCGGTGGCGCCGCCCGCGGGGTACGGCACCAGCAGCGTGATCGGCTGCTTGCCGAACAGGCCCTGGGCGCGTGCCATGAAGGGCAGCGCGGTGCCTGCGGCGGCGAGCGCGGCGCCGCCGAGCAGGCGGCGGCGGGTGGGGTCGGTGAGAACGGTGAAGAAGGAAGTCATGGCGCGTCTCCGGTCGGTCGTTCGGTCGAACAGTCGTTGTGCGGAGATGGTCGCGCGCAGCCCGGCGACGGTCACCGTCGCTTCCGACGACTTTGGGCGCCGCGGCGTTTTCGATCCCGTCGCTTCCGACGATGCCGGCACGGCGCGGCCCTTCCATACTCGGCGCACAACAACGAATCGACCGACGGAGACCGCAGTCCATGGACCTGACCCAGCCCCTGCACAAGGCCCTGCAGGAACGCCCGAACGCCACCGCCCTCGTGTGCGGCGCGCGCCGCAGCACCTTCGCCCAGTTCGTCGACCGCGTGGCGCGGCTCGCGGCCGTGCTGCAGTCGCTGGGCCTGCAGCCCGGCGACCGCGTGGGCCTGCTGGCACTGAACTCCGACCGCTACGTGGAGTACCTCTACGCCACCTGGTGGGCGGGCGGTGTGATCAACCCCGTCAACATCCGCTGGAGCGCGCGCGAGGTTGCGTACTCGCTGGACGACTGCGACACGCGCATCCTGCTGTCCGACACGCACTTCGGCGCCGTGGCACAGCAGCAGCGCGAACTCTCGCGCTCGCTGAAGACGCTGGTGCATTTCGGCGACGGCCCCGCGCCCGAAGGCATGGCCGATGCCGAGGCGCTCATGGCGCAGGCGCAACCCGTGCCCGACGCGCGGCGCGGCGGCGCCGACCTGGCCGCCGTGATGTACACCGGCGGCACCACCGGCCTGCCCAAGGGCGTGATGCTCACGCACGGCAACCTCTACACCGGCCAGCTCTCGGCCAACATGGCGGCCACGCGCCCCGCCGAGGCCGTGGGCCTGAACATGGCGCCCATGTTTCATGTGGGCGGTGCCGGCCTCACGCTGCAGCTGATGATGCGCCTGTGCACGCAGGTCATCATTCCGGCCTTCGACGAAGTGAAGGTGCTGGAAGCCATACAGAACGAGCGCGCCAGCGAGACCTTCATGGTGCCCACCATGCTCAAGCGGCTCATCGAGCACCCGCGCTTTGCCGAGTTCGACACCACGCCGCTGCAGCTGGTGCTGTACGGCGCCGCCCCCATCGACGACGCGCTGCTGCTGCAGGCCATCGACAAGCTGCCGCGCGCGGGCTTCTGCCAGCTCTATGGCATGACCGAGCTGTCGCCCGTGGTCACCGTGCTGCCCACCTGGTGCCACCACCCCGACCAGCCGGGTACGCGCCGCCGTTCGGCCGGGCGGCCCGTGCCCATCGCCGAAGTGCGCATCGTCGATGCCGACGGCCAGCCTGTGCCGAACGGCACCGTCGGCGAGATCGCCGCGCGCGGGCCGATGGTGATGGCCGGCTACTGGAACAAGCCCGAGCAGACCGCCGAGGTGCTGCGCGATGGCTGGATGCACACCGGCGACGGCGGCGTGATGGACGCCGACGGTTTCGTCTACGTGGTCGACCGGCTCAAGGACATGATCGTGAGCGGCGGCGAGAACATCTACTCGGCCGAGGTCGAGAACGCCATCACGCAACTGCCGCAGGTGTCGATGTGCGCCGTGGTCGGCGTGCCCGATGACCAGTGGGGCGAGCGCGTGCATGCCGTGGTCGTTCTGCGCGCCGGCGAGGCCCTGAGCGCCGAGGCGCTGGTGGCGCACTGCAAGACGCTGATCGCCGGCTACAAGTGCCCGCGCAGCGTGGAGTTCCGCGAAGAGATTCCGCTGTCGCCGGCGGGGAAGATGCTCAAGTACAAGCTGCGCGAGCCGCACTGGGAAGGACGCGCGCGCAAGGTGGGATGACGCACCGGCGGGTGTGTCTGGTGTGTGCAGATGTGTTTCACCTGCTTGGAGTATGGTGGCGAGCCGCCACACGCCCCCAACAGTGACATGCGCTGCCGCCGTCGCCTCCTTGCCGCCCTCGCCCTGCCGTGCCTTCTCTTTCTGGGCCTGCCGTCGGCCTTTGCGAACGGCAGCCTGCAGTGCGATGGCCGGCCCTACGCGGTCGAGATCCAGTTCAGTCTCTCGACCGGCCAGCTGACCGAACTCATCGTCGCGCGCACCGGCCCCGGCACCGAGGACAGCGAGCGCTTCACGCTGCAGCAGCGCTTTGTCGACCATCGCCAGCAGCTCATGCGCGTGCGCGGCACCAGCCTCGAACGGCCGCAGGTGGCCGTGGCGCTGCGCGTGGCGGGCGCGACGGGCACGCTCAGTTACCGCGGCGCGCAGTACGAGTTGCGCTGCAGCTGGACTGCGCTGGGCTGAGTTGAATGATTGGAGACGACGCCCATGGACCGATTGCGTGCTTACGAGGTGTTCGTCACCGTGGTCGCGCGTGGCAGTTTCACCAAGGCCGCCGACACGCTGGACACGTCCCCGGCCAACGTGACGCGCTACGTCAACGAGCTGGAAGCGCACTTGCGCACGCGGCTGATCAACCGCACATCACGCCGCTTGTCACTCACCGGAGGTGGCGAAGCATTGTTCGACCGGGCCAAATCGATTCTTGAAGAGGTGGCGGAGACCGAGGCGCTGGCGACCACGGCGTCACTGCAGCCGCGTGGGCGCCTGCGCATCAACGCGCCGCTGAGTTTCGGCAGCCTCGTGCTGACCCCCTGTGGCCGACGTTCATGGCGAAGTATCCCGATGTCGAACTCGACATCGCGCTCATCGACCGCGTGGTCGATATCGTTGAGGAAGGCTACGACCTGGCCATTCGCATCTCGCGGACCACATCCGGAAACCACATTGCGCGCCGCTTGGGCTGTTCGGAAAACCTGGTCTGTGCCTCACCCGAATATCTTGCGACCCATGGCATACCCAAGGTCCCGGCGGATCTTTCGCGGCACCTGTGCCTAGGCTACACATACGGTGCGACATCCGATGAGTGGCAGTTCGCCGGCCCTGGCGGGACGCTGGAATCGGTACGGGTGCGCTGGGCAATGCGGGCCAACAACGGCAGCACCGCTCGCGCGGCGGCCATCGCCGGCGCCGGTGTGATCTGGCAGCCGAGTTTTGTGATTGGTGAGGATGTGCGCGCTGGTCGATTGGTCGAGGCCATGCCTGCCTATCGCATGCCTCCCATCGACATCTTGGCAATCTACGCAAGCCGTCGCCACCTCAGCGCGAAGGTGCGGGTGATGGTCAATTTTCTGGTGGATGCCTTGCGAGCCACGCCGCCGCAGGAGGGCGA
Source organism: Variovorax sp. Root473 (assembly GCF_001426505.1). GTDB lineage: Bacteria > Pseudomonadota > Gammaproteobacteria > Burkholderiales > Burkholderiaceae_C > Variovorax. The sequence continues at coordinate 181,021 of NZ_LMEV01000016.1, read as the reverse complement.
ACTGGCACCGCTTCGCCAGTGACCGGCCATGGTCGTCAGCAGGGCTGCTTCAGGCTCGTTCTAGGCCTTCGGTTCGAGTGACCGCTTTCGGGGAGGCTCAATGTCCGCAACGGGCCCTGAGCGGTCTCTCGCTTCTCTACAAACCAGTCGTTCGTTATGGTGAGATTTCCTCGATCCTGCGAGGTCAATTCCTGCACCCCATGCCTACCTCGCGCGTGAGCACCATCGCTTCCGGACCTTCGCGCCGAGTCAGCGACCAGATAGGGCCAGAAGCCGCAGATCTCTACTTCTGAATGCTCCCGATTCGGGCGCAGGGTCACTTACAGGTGGCAGGAAGAACCGCCTCCACGAGCCGCTTCAGGTGCGCGGCGGTGACCGGTTCCCGCAGATGGAGGATGCGCAGATAGATGGCGCCGACGAGGCTTTCGATGATGTCCTGCGGGTTCTTGCCCACGGGCCATTCCCCTCGCAGGCTGGCACGGTCGAACACCTCGCGCACCGAGGCGAAGCGTTTGGCCCACTGTTGCCGTACCTCTTGCGTCATCTCGCTCTCGCGCGGCAGCGCCATCGCGAATTGCGTGGCGGCCCAGCCGATCGGACTGCTGAGCTGACGCACGGCACCCGACAGCAGGTTGACCAGGTCCTCGCGCAGGCTGCCGCGATCCGGAATGGGAATGTCCTGTGCGAACAGCGCGAATGTGGCCTCGAGGATCAATCCATCGCGTGATTTCCAGCGGCGGTAGATCGAGGTCTCGTGCACGCCCGAACGCGCGGCGACCGCCGCGACGGAAAACCCGTCGTAACCATGCGCCTTGAGCTCGTCCATCGTGGCCCCGAGCACCGCGGCCTGCACGCGTGCGCTGCGGCCACCGGTGCGGCGCCGTGGCTCCGGCACGTCTTCTTCTGGCTGTTTCTTCATGGTTGCCGATGGTAGTGAAAAGAGCGGCATCCGTTAATGCATGTCGACCTGCTTTAGTAGGGCAAACCACTAATGCAAGTTTACTTGCGTTAAATATGATCCACGAACCATCACGCAAGGAGCAGTCATGCAAATCGATTGGGATGTCGAGATCCCCATGGACGACGGGTCGGTCGTCCGCGCGGATGTCTTTCGGCCGGCAGGCGAAGGGCGTCACCCCGTGCTCATGTCCTACGGGCCGTATGCCAAAGGGCTGCCGTTCCAGGACGGTTATCCGGTCCAGTGGCAGTCGCTGGTCGCGGCGTACCCGGAAATCCTGAAGGGAAGTTCAGGCCGCTATGCGAACTGGGAAACGGCGGACCCCGAGCGCTGGGTGCCGCTGGGCTACATCTGCATCCGCGTGGATTCACGCGGTGCCGGCCGTTCACCCGGCGTGATCGACCCCTTCTCTCCACGCGAGGCAAAGGACTTTCACGATTGCATCGAGTGGGCGGCTGGCCAGCCCTGGAGCAACGGAAAGATCGGCCTGGCCGGCGTGTCGTACTACGCCGCCACCCAGTGGATGGTGGCGGCCACGCGGCCCGCGCATCTTGCGGCGATCTGCCCCTTCGAAGGCTTCTCGGACTACTACCGGGATGCCTGCAGGCATGGCGGCATCCTCAACACCTTCATGAAGGTCTGGTATCCGCAACAGGTAGAAAACGTGCAGCACGGCCTGGGCGCGCGGGGCCACATCAACCCCAATACGGGCGTGCCGATCTCCGGCCCCGCGGAGCTTGGCGACGAAGAGATGCGCGCCAATCGCGTCGACATCTCGGCCCTGCACCTGCACTCGGAATGCATCACGGACAGCTACTACGAAGGGCGCCGCGCGAACCTGGCCGCGATCGAAGTGCCGGTGCTCTCCTGCGGCAACTGGGGCGGCCACGGCCTGCATCTGCGCGGCAATGTTGAGGGCTACCTGGGCGCGGGTTCGGCGCAGAAGTGGCTCGAGCTGCATGGCCTTGAGCACTGGACCGAGTTCTATACGGACTACGGCGTCGCGCTGCAGAAGCGATTCTTCGACCACTTCCTCAAGGGCGAAGACAACGGCTGGGACCGCGAGCCTCCGCTGAAGCTCCAGATTCGGCATGTCGACAGGTTCGTCGAGCGCGCCGAGCACGAATGGCCCCTGGCCCGCACCGAGTGGACGCGGCTGTATCTGGATGCCGGTCAGCGGGCCTTGCAGCCCGCGCCCGCATCCACAGCATCGCACGCCGCATTCGATGGGCTCAAGGGCACGGTGAGCTTCAGCACCGCGCCCTTCGAGCAGGACATGGAAGTGACCGGGCCGCTGGCCGCCACGCTCCATATCTCTACGACCGCGCGGGACGCGGACCTGTTCCTGACCGTGCGCGCATTCGCACCCGACGGCAAGGAACATCTCATCGTGGGCGCGGTGGACCCCCACGCACCCTTGGCGCAAGGCTGGCTGCGCGCGTCGCATCGCAAGCTCGATCCGCAGGCATCCAAGCCGTATCGGCCGGTGCACGCGCACGAAACCGTCGAAGTGTTGGAGCCGGGCAGCGTGTACGAACTGCAGGTGGAAATCTGGCCGCTGTGCTTTGTCTTCCGCAAGGGCTATCGGCTGGTGCTGACGGTGGGCAGCTCGGACTTCGAACACGACCTGCCCGGCCCACATCCGCAGATCTACGGCAAGGAAATGCGCGGCTGCTCCGTGCTGCTGCACGACCATCCCGACGATCGCACCGCCGAACGCTTCGCGGGGCAGACGACGCTGCACACGGGTGGCGAGGGGCACGCATCGTTCCTGCTGCTGCCGGTCATTCCTGCAACGCGCTAGGCGGCCAATACGGCCAGGTAGAGCGTCCGCTTGTCCGCCGCTTTGGAGGTCTGCTCATGGCCGACACTAGCCACTTATGGTGTCGCCGCCCGCCACAGATTGCGCACAAATCGAGTTCCAAACAACGGCATCAAGCGGCATCACTTTCGACCAGTCGATTGCACCGGTGAAGATGGGATGCGGAGCAAAACCGTAGAACTGACCTCTCCCGCGAAGCACCCCCTTGTCCTTGAGGAGAGCCACCCCCTCTTAAGAGGTTTTCCCGCTGCCATTCGGGCGAGTTCATGAGTTCAGAAAAGTGCTGAAAGTCGCCAGCGACGAAGTGCACATCGCCATCCAGCATGTCTAGTTTCACGACCTCACCAGAGCGTCGCTCAAAGAATAGGTCGCCAAACGCAGATGCTCCAATCGGTCGTATCTGCCCTGTGACCGTGTCCGGCCATTCCACGAGCAGTCTATTGAAATCAAGAAGCGCCGCGTCGACGAACAGGTCGTCCCAGGTCAATGAACTCATGTGTGGGTCATCTTGCCCGGTTGTGGTTGAGGGGGCGGTCTTGGCCGACTGAAGTCGGACACGCCACTGTTGCGAACGGAGATCGCCCGCCTCCATCGAAGTTTGACGCCCCGCCGGCACTACTCTCGGAACCAAATCTTGAGCGTCACATAGACCGCATAGCTCAGGCCAAGCACCAGCCAAGCGAGGGTAAACATGTTGGCCCAGTAATCGCCAGCGTTTGCCGCCAGGGTGTAGATCTGACTCCTGCAAGCCTTGCCGACGCATGGCACCTCACCCCGAACCAGCGCGCGCAGAAACGCAAACAAGAGGTAGCAGGCCATACCAATCGTCACGAGCATTCCGACCGGCCCTACAAGTCCTTCGGTGCGCTCGCCGTTCTCATTCCAACGCGGCTTCCGAAGCAAGTTTTGCCCGAATTTGTAGCAGGCAAATCCGAGCAGGAGCATCAGCGAGTAGTAAATAGCGCCACGCATGTCATCGAATCGTTTGCGGTGAGGGGAAGTGCGTCGACGGGATGATATCTGAGCAACGGGCGTGCATTGGCGGGCGGGAATCGGGGCGCACCACAGGTGCCCTACCGTTCGTCAGGGAACGATCCGCCCCTTAACACGACGGGCGAGACCATCATCGAGCGCCAAGCATCGCGCAGACGGCCAGGTGCGCTTTGCGTGCCGCCTGCGTCGGCGCTCTATGCGACACACTTCCGCTCAAAGCCGCTGATAACTGGCGGCGAGTGGCCCCTTGGATACAAGCTATCCACGTGCAGGCTTGGTGCCGACTAAGACAGGCTGATAGAACGCCGCGTCGAGTCGCTTCACGTTCTCGAAACCAGCCGTTCGCATCAGCTCGCTAAGACGGTCGACCGAGACTGCGTAGTACCTGGAGCGCATGACATGGGTCTTCACGAGGCCTGTGGCCATTTCTTCTTCGACGACGAAGAAAGAAAAGTCGTAGTGGTCGCCATCGAAATCCCAGACTTGGAACAGCACGTACCGCTTGCCATCCTCAATCCGCGCCCCATAGTGCTTGACCAAGTTCGTCCCACGCTCCTCTTTGTCATAGTCTCTGACCGTGATGATGCATCCGCCGCCGGGACGCAAGCACGCGAGGAACTGGCGCAACGCAAGCAACAGGTCTTCGTCGGCTAGCAGGTGAGGGATCGAGTTGTCGCACGAAATGACGAGGTCATATCCAGTACCGTGGTCCTCGTGGGCCGTGCGCATGTCGCCGACTTTGAAATCGATGGCCAACCCGCGAAGGTCCGCTTCGCGCCGTGCACGTTCGATTTCCTTGGGCGACAGGTCTGACCCGACGACGGAGTAGCCTCGTCCGGCAAGCGCAAGAGTCTGGGTACCGATGCCGCAGGAGACGTCAAGCACCGTCTTATGCTCAGGCCACTCTGACTGGATGATGCTGTCGAGCTGCTCGCCCTGCCGCCGGATGCTATTGCTCCAATCGGGGAACATTAGGTGATACAGCGGGGCGAGGTCGTTGTAGAAGTCCATCGTTTGGGGTCCGGCTGCGAAGAGGCATCGCGAGTTTACAAATGGTCGGCCCAGCGAAGGTCTGGTTTTGGCCGACTGTAGCCGGTCCCATTCGCGTAGTGAATGGGCCCACTGCGGTGCTCCGACATTGTCCAAAGCTGCCGGTCGTCACGCCATAGCGAGGAGACATCTCCTTGCACGCATTGTCCAGCCAGACACGCTGAATAAAATCCAGCCGTGTCCGCCGCTTTAGTCCCACGCTCCCAGTGCACCGCTTGCCTGCGCCCGCTCAGCGCCTGCATTTGCCGCTGGGTCGCGCCCACCGAGCACGCGGTGGAGGTACTGGTGCTGCAGCACCCGCTGGAGGTACGCCAGGCCAAGGGCAGTGCCCGCCTGCTGCACCTCAGCTTGGCGCACTGCCGCTTGGTGGTGGGTGAGGCATTTGCCATGCCAGTCTGGCCGGCGGACGGCAAGCACACCCTGTTGCTGTACCCGGACAGTCTGCAAGATCCCGCCCCGGGCCTGCGGGTCCCACCCCCGCTACCGCCCGAGTGGCCGCAAGCCCAGTCGCGCCTGCGCCTGGTCGTGCTGGACGGCACCTGGCGCAAAAGCCGAAAGATGCTCCACCAGAGCCCGCCACTGCAACAGTTGCCCCGCTTGGCCCTGCGCGACCTGCAGCCTTCGCACTACCGTATCCGCAAAGCCCATGGGCCCGACCAGCTGTCCACGCTGGAGGCGACCTGCTACGCCTTGTGCCAACTGGAAGGCGGTGCGGCGCGGTTCCAGCCCTTGTTGGATGCCTTCGACGGGTTTGTAGAGTATTTGGAGCAGGCTGGCGGGCAGCGAAACGCGCAAACGGAAAAGTCCTGCCCTCGACCAAGGGTTGCGGGGTTCATTTAAGTGACCAGCCAAATGGCTGGTTCTAGCCGGATGCGGCTAGCTATGCCCAGCCACGGGCAGTAAGTTGCGACAGCAGCCAGCGATTTCCGAAGCGCCCGAACGTGAGCATCATGAGCGGGCAAAGCAGCAGCCCGAACGATACCCAAGAATGGGAAGCCGTAGATTCTGGCTGCATCGAGTGCAATGCGCGAGGCGAGCACTGTCAGTAAAGAGAATGCGCATTGGCGCCAGAGCCCTTCGGACAGTGCCCCAAACGTCGGCACCAGGAATGCGGGCCAAGAAAAGCCGGTTCGCACGCTGCGCCTGCGACCTTGCGATGTGAGCGTGACGACTGTCTGGGCCATGATCCTTGAACTCTAGCTGGCGACCAGCGAAGGCCGCGAAATAGTGCAACGAGCTGCGAGGCTGTGCAGGCATGCGTCCAGCGCACTGGACTGCGATCGGACGACTTCCTGCTCCCGAGCCAAATGCACGACTCGCAGCACCTCGGCACCCGGCAGCACGGGCGGCTACGCAGGGTTGCAAACTCGCATCTGGCAAACCAGCTTCGCACGCAAGAGGTGGCGAGGGCGCAACGCATCGCGGACGAACTTAGTTCCAAATCATTCTTTTGCCATTCTCTAAAAGTAAGAGCTGTCGCACCAATTGCCGATGGGCATGTGTCCTACGAAGTCACTGCCTGTGCGTGGTTAGAAAGAGGTGCCCACCGAATGCCGTGGCGGCGCATTTTTCGTGTCGCTGTCGGTTCCAAGACCTCTCCAAGAAAGGCTCCGTCCGATGCGTTGCTCGACCCGCCCCTTCCTTCGTGCCCTGGCCTTCGCCGCATGCCCTGCCGCTGTCCTGCTCGCCGCCGCGCCCTCCGCGCAGGCGGCCACAGCCACCACCACCTTCCAGGTGACCGCGACCGTGCTCAAGGCCTGCCTCATGTCGACGCCCGGCACGCTGGCCTTCGGCAGCTACGACCCCGCGTCCACGACGCCGCTGGCCGGTACCACGAGCCTGAACGTCACCTGCACCTTCGGCACTCCGTATTCCATCGGCCTGAATGCCGGCACCGGCACAGGCGCCACCATCACCACGCGCGCCATGACCAGCCCGACGGCTGGCGCCGGCAACAACACACTGGCATACGGCCTCTTCAAGGAAAGCACGTACGCGACCAATTGGGACAACAGCGTCGCCGGCACCGGTTACGTAGGTAGCGGACTGCCACAGGCGCGCACCATCTACGGCCGCATTCCTGTCGGGCAGTACGCGGCGGCGCCTGCCACCGACTACGCGGACACCATCACCGTCACGCTCACCTATTGACCGGAAGCAGGCACCGACACGGCATGCGCCGCGCCTTGCTGCCGGGGGTGGCCCTGTGGTCCTGCCTGCTCGTGCCAATTGGCGCGGCAGCGCAGACGAGCCTGAGCGTGGCGCCGCTGCGCATCGCGCTCACACCTGCGCGGCCGGTGGCCTCGCTCACCATGGGCAATGCCGAAGCCGCCGAAGTGGCGGTGCAGGCCGAGGTGGTGCACTGGTCGCAGGACCGCGACGGCAACGACATCTACGAGCCCACGCGGGACGTGCTCGTCAACCCCGCGATCTTCCGCTTGCCTGCGGGTGGTCGGCAGATCGTGCGGCTCGGGCTGCAGGTGCCGGCCGAGGCGCGCGAGCGCAGCTACCGCATCTTCCTGCGCCAGTTGCCGCGCGATCAGGCGCTGCCGCAGGACGGTGCCGACGGTGCGAAGGTGCAGACGCTGCTGCGCATCGGCGTGCCGGTCTTCGTGCCGCCCGCGCAGCCGCCCCAGCGCGTGCTGAATTGGTCGCTGCAGGCCGACCGCGCGGGACCTGCCCGGCTCGTGCTCGACAACCAGGGCAACGAACACATCCAGATCACGCAGCTGGCGGTGCGTCGAGACAACGGCGCGCAGCTGCTGCGCAAGAACCTGTCGCTCTACGTCTTGGCCGGGCAGTCGGTGGGCATCCCCCTGGAGCTGCTGGCGCCGTTGCCGCCCGACACCCGCCTGCAGATCGAGGCCGCCACCGATGCGCCCGAGGCGAAGTCCAGCGCCACCGTGCGCGTACCCCGTGCGCCTGGCGAGCCGCGCTAGCGCCTGGGCGTGCTGGTGGCTGGGCCTGGGTGCCGCGGGCATCACCTGCGCACAGACGATGCCTGACGCGCCGACGCCGGAGATCCTGGAGGTGCGCATCAATGGCCAGAGTCAGTCTTCCCCTCGTCCGTTGCTGCGCCGTGGCGCGCAGTGGCTGGCTGCTGCGTCCGACCTCGAGGCCTGGCGCCTCGTAAAGCCCGCGACACCGGCCCTGCACCGCGAGGGCAGCGACTACTACGACCTGCGCGCGCTGCCCGGTGCGCAGGTGCGGCTCGACGAAGGCACCCAGAGCCTGGAACTCACCGTGCCCGCCGAAGCCTTCGCGTCCGGCACGGTGCAGGCGAACGCTTCCGACCGGCCGCCGCTGTCGCCCTCGGCTTTCGGCGCCTTCCTCAACTACGACCTGGCCCTGCAGCACGACCGCGAAGGCACGCGCGCGTCAGGCTACTTCGATGCAGCGGCCTCCGGCGAATGGGGCCTGGCAGGCACGAGCTTCGTTGTTGGCCAGTCGGCCTTCGGCGGGCGCGGCGCGACGCGGCTGGACAGCTATTTCCGTCGCGACGACCCCGCAAGGCTCACGCGCCTGACGGTGGGCGACTCGGTCACGCAGGCAGCGGCGTGGTCCACGCCCTTTCGCTTCGGCGGCGTGCAGTTCGGCACGCGCTTCGGCTTGCAGCCCGGCTACATCAGCTATCCGATGCCGACCCTGCGCGGCGGCGCGGCCGTGCCATCGGCGGTGGAGGTCTACGTGAACGACACGCTGCGCTACCAGCGTCGTGTCGATGCGGGGCCGTTCGCGATCAGCGACGTGCCCGTGCTCACGGGCGCCGGCGAGATGCGCTTCGCCGTCACCGATGCGCTGGGCGTGCAGCGCACCGTGACCACGCCGTACTACGTGAGCTCGAACCTGCTGCGCACGGGGTTGTCCGACTATTCGCTCGAAGCCGGCTGGACGCGGCTGCGCTACGGTGAGCGCAGCTTCGACTACGGCCCGCCGTTCGTCGCGGGCACCTGGCGCTACGGCGTGAACGACGGCGTGACCGTCGAGGCGCGCGGTGAAGCCAGCGCGCGCAGCCAGACCGCGGGCGCGGGCGTGACCTGGGTCTGGGGCACGGTGGGCGAGTTCTCGCTGCACGGCGCGGCCAGCCGCAGCCGCGACGGCGGCACCGGCCGGCTCTGGCGCGCCGCCTACACGCGCACCAGCGACGAATGGAACTTCTCGGTGAGTCGGCAGGTGGCCAGCCGCGGCTTCACACAGATCGCCTGGCACGACAGCCCGGTGCACACCAATGCGCAAACGCAGGTGTTCGCCGGCCGCTCGCTCGGCCGCTACGGCACGCTGGGCGCCAGCCACACGCAGCTGCGCTACAACACCGGCGAGCACATCGGCGTGACCACCGCAAGCTGGTCGATCGGCGTCGGCGGCAACGCCTGGCTGGGCACCTACGTGGCCCGTACCCGGCAGGACGGCCAGCGCCCCACGACCTCGGTAGGTGTGAGCCTGACCTTCGCGCTCGGTGAGCGCCGCCATGCATCGCTGTCCCTGCAGCGGGAGACCGGGGGGCGGCAATCTGCCGTGGCCGAGGTGATGCAGCAGCCGCCCGGCGACATGGGCTGGGGCTACCGGCTGCGCGCCGCCGGCGGCGAGAACGCACGCAGCGAAGCCGCGGTCGACTGGCGCGGCCGCTACGGCATGTTCTCGGCCGAGGCTGCGCGCGCGCAGGGCCAGACCGCGGTGCGGCTGCGCGCCAGCGGCGCCGTCGGCTTCGCGGGCGGACTGGGCTTTGCCACGCGGCAATCGGACGACGCCTTTGCGCTCGTGACCGTCCCCGGCGCCGCGAACGTGAAGGTGTACCGTGAGAACCAGCCCTGGACCACCACCGACAGCGAGGGGCGCGCGGTTGTCTCCGGCCTGCGCGCCTACGAGCCGAACCACATCAGCATCGACAACGCCGACCTGCCGATCGAGGCGCAGGTGCGCAGCGATGCGCTGCGCGTGGTGCCGCGCTACAAGGGCGTGGCGCAGGCAAGCTTCGACATCGCGCGAGATACGGTGGCGAACGTCACCGTGCTGCTGCCCGACGGCAGCCCGCTGCCGCCAGGCATCGATGTGGCGCGGCCGGCGCGCGGTACTTCGCTGCTGTCGGGCTTCAACGGCCTCGTATCGGTCGACGACCCGCAGCCGCGCGAAAACTTCGAGGCCCGCTGGAAAGGCGGGCATTGCCGCTTCACGCTGGGCGCACCCGATCGCGCCGCCGGCGCTTTGCCCTCAATGGGCCCCTACCGATGCGAACCCGTGTCGTCGCCTGCGCGCTGACGGCCGCCTTGGCGTCCACGGGGTTGCTGGCCCCGCGCGCGTCGCTGGCTGCATGCACGGGCGTGGGCGTGTTCGGCTGCAGCGCCACCGTCAGCGCGACAGCGCTGGCCTTTGGCAACTACGACCCCGCCGCGCTCACGCCCAAGGACAGCACCTCGACCGTCACCGTCACCGGCACCGTCACGGGCATCGGCATCCTGGTGACGCTGTCTTACACGGTCGGCCTGAGCGCTGGCTCGGCGGGCACCATCGCCAGCCGGCAGATGGTGGGCCCGAACTCCGGCACGCCGCTGGGCTACAACCTCTACACGACCAACGCNGGCACCGTCGTGCCGCGCAACTACACCGTGTATGGCCGCATACCGGCCGGCCAGTACGTGGCGCCGGGCAGCTATGGCAGCACGATCACGGTGACAGTGACCTATTGAAACGCCAGTCGCGGGACTTTGAGTTGCCCCACTGAAGCGGCGAAAAACTCGATCACGACGATGGGCGATCTGCGGGATGCATGCAGAAGTTGACCGCGCGGCAGGCATCCATCGGGACCGCAAACTCAGAATTCAACGAAGAGCTCATCAAGGCTTGAGCACCCGTTGCCCGCAAACGACGGCATCCGCCTACAACGCACACCCTCCATTTGTGTTCCCAAATTGAGCACAATCCCCCCATGCCAAACATCGCCTCCATCCTCAAAGCCGAAATCTCCCGTGTCGCCCGCAAGGAAGTGCGAGCGGAAATCGAAATCCTCAAGAAGACCTCCGTCGCGCACCGGGCATCGATTGCCGACTTGCGCCGCCAGGTGAGCGCGCTCGAAAAGGAATTGCGCAAGGTCGCCAAGGGCGCCGCGCGCCAGGCGCCGGCAGCAGCGGGTGCTTCGGGCGACGACGCCGACGCAGGCGGCCCCAAGCGCCGCTTCAGTGCCAACCGGCTGGCCGCGCACCGCGCCAAGCTCGGGCTGTCCGCGGCGATCTATGGGCAGTTGGTCGGTGTATCGGGCCAGACGATCTATCACTGGGAACAAGGCAAGGCACGTCCGCGTGCGGTGCAACTGGAGCGGCTGGCCACGGTGCGGGAACTCGGGGCGCGCGAGATTGCAGAGCGGCTGCAAGCGCAGTAACGAACAGCAAACAAGTCACGCATTCGACCGGCAACGCCATCATTCGCCCATGAAACTCGGCTACACCATCGTCTACGTTCCGGACGTTGCCCAATCGCTGAAGTTCTTCAAACAAGCTTTTGGCCTGCCCACGCGCTTCCTGCACGAATCGGGCACTTACGGCGAGGTCGAAACCGGCGAGACCACGTTGGCCTTCGCTGCGCATGCGCTCGGCGATTCCAACTTTCCAGGCGGGCATGTCGCCGCCTCGGAGTCCGCGCAACCGCTGGGCATGGAGCTGGGCCTCGTGACGCCCGACGTGCCGGCCGCGCACGGCCGCGCGCTCGCGGCCGGCGCCACGCAGCTTGCGGCGCCGGTGACCAAGCCCTGGGGGCAAGTCGTCTCGTACGTGCGCTGCCCCGACGGCACGCTGGTGGAGCTGTGCTCGCCCATCGGCGGCTGACGGGCGCCCTGCCCTGCACCAGTCGGTTCGCTACCGGCTAGTCGATCAACGCCACCGCCCGCCGCGCAAACCCTGCGGCCTGGGCGCCCACCTGCAGCGCATCCTTCGCCGCAGCGCTGCCGCTCTTCGCGCGCGCCGCGATGCCTTCGAGGATGACGGCGAAGCGGAACAGCGAGAACGCCAGGTGGAAGTTCGTCACCGGTTCGTCGCAGCCGCCGGCCTGCTGGTAGTGGGCGATGTACTCGGCTTGCGTGGGAATGCCTTCGGCCGCGAGGTCGATGCCCTGCATGCCTTCGAATTCCTCTGCGCCGGTGTGCCAGGCCATGCAGTTGTAGGCCACGTCGGCCAGTGGGTGGCCCAGGGTGGACAGCTCCCAGTCGAGCACGGCGATCACGCGCGGCTCGGTGGGGTGGAACATGAGGTTGCCGAAGCGGAAGTCGCCGTGGGCAATGGTGGTCTGGTCGCCCGGCGGCAAGTTGGCGGGCAGCCAGGCGATGAGGCGGTCGATGTTGGCGTCTTCGCGGGTGCGCGAGGCTTCCCATTGCCGCGTCCAGCGCGCGATCTGGCGCTGGAAGAAGTTGCCGGGGCGGCCGTAGTCGGTGAGGCCAACGGCGGCAAGGTCGACCGCGTGCAGGCGCGCCAGGGTTTCGGCCATGGCGAAGTAGTACGCGCGGCGCTCGGCGGGCGCGATGCCGGGCAGCGCGTAGTTCGACAGCACGCGGCCTTCGAGCTTTTCCATGACGTAAAAGGGCGTGCCCACCACGGCGCGGTCGTCGCAGTACAGCACGGTGCGCGGCACGGGCACGTCAGTGGCGGCCAGTGCACGCAGCACGCGGTATTCGCGATCGACCGCATGCGCCGAAGGCAGCAGTTCGCCGGGCGGCTGCTTGCGCAGCACCAAGGCGCAGTTATCAAAGTCGACGAAGAAGGTGGAGTTCGACTGTCCGCCGCCGATGCGCGCCAGGCGCATCGGGCCTTCGAGATCGGGCAACGCGCTGCGCAAGTGGCGCTGCAGGCGGTCGACGTCGAACTCGATACCGGCCGCAGCCGTGGAACCTGCAGCCGCGCTCATGGCCGACGGAACACGGGCTCGCGTTTCTCCATGAAAGCCTTCACGCCTTCGGCGAAGTCGGGGCGGTCGATCAGCTCGCGCTGGCGCTCGGCCTCGTGGCGCATCTGGCCAACGAGCGACTGGCTCGCGGCCGATTCGTACACGGCGCGGATTTCGTGCGCCGCATGCGCCGGAAGGCGCGCGAGCCGCTGTGCGACGGCGACGGCCTGGGCGCGCAGTTCGGCGTCGTCCACGCAGGCCCACACGAGGCCCCATTGCGCGGCCTGCTCGCCCGACAAGCGCTCGCCGAGCAGCGACATGCCAATGGCGCGCGCGCGGCCCACGAGCCGTTCGAGGAACCACGTGGTGCCCAGGTCAGGCACGATGCCCAGGCGCGGCATGAAGGGCAGATAGAAATACGCGGAGCGCGCCACCAGCACGACGTCGGCGGCCAGCGCCACGCCCACGCCCGCGCCCGCAGCGGGGCCATTGATGGCGCTCACCACGGGGAAGGGCATGCTGCGCAGGTCTTCGATGAGGCGGTTCGACATTGCCTCCATCGCGTCGGCCGTGCGCTGGCCCAGGCTGCCGGGCGCGCTGGCGTCCATGCTGCCGAGGTCGGCGCCCACGCAGAACGACTTGCCGACGCCGGTGAGCACCACGGCGCGCACCTCGCCTTCGTCGCGCAGCTGTGCGAGCTTCTGGCGCAAGGCCTGCTGCAGCGGTTGGGTGAGCGGGTTGAGGCGCCTGGGGATGTTGAAGCTGAGGATGGCGACATCGCCGTCGCGCTCGTACAGAAGGGGGTCCTGGTCGTCAGGTTGGCTCATGGGTGGGCTCCGAAGGGCGTGGGTAGGCAAAGGGGGTTCACTTCATGTTCAGCGCGGGCCCGACCGGGTCGAGGTCCACGCCGTTGAAGCGCACGGGTTGCATCGACGCGTAGGCGTGCAGGTCGGCGGCCGAATTGGCCATGGCCACGCCGGGCAGCAGCATCGAGATGCGCGGGCTCTTGAGGGTGCTGGCGGCCACGCGCACGCTGTCGCGCGTGGGGTTGGCGCCGGCTTCGCGCAGCACATGGGCCATGAGCTGCGCCACGATGTAGCCCGACACGCCGCTGCCGTTGCTCGGGTCGACGCCGCTGGCGTGGGTCTTGAGCAGCTCGAGGTACTCGAGCACCTCGGGGTCGCGGCTCCAGCGCGGGCTCATGGGCTCCTTGTAGACGGCGAGCGCGACCACGCCCCTGGCCTTGTCGGCGCCCGCGGGCTCGAAGGCCATCTTGATGGAGGCGGCGGCAAAGTTGAGATAGCGGTCGGGCGTCCAGCCCACGTCGGCGACCTTGCGGATGGCCTGTGCGGCGGTGCGCGCGGTGGCGGCCATCACGAGCACGTCGGCGCCCGACGACTTGAGCTGCACCACCTGCGAGTCGACGGTGGGATCGGTCACCTCGAAGGTGGCCTGCGCGACGATCTTCGCCTTGCCCTGCTTCGACAGGCCTTCCTGCAGGCCCTTGAGCACTTCGCGGCCGAGGTCGTCGTTCTGCATGAGCACGGCGATCTTCGCGTCAGGCCGGTTCTCGATGATGTGGCGCGCGAACACACGGCCCTCGCCCTGGTAGCTGCCGAGGAAGGGCACGGTCCACGGGTACTTGCCGGCATCGTCGAACTGCGAGGCGCCCGACTGCACGAACAGCTGCGGCACTTTCTTGGCGTTCATGTAGCGCTGGATCGCCATGTTGGGCGCGGTGCCCAGGTTGCCGAAGATGGCGAGCACCTGGTCTTCCTCGACGAGGCGGCGCGCCACCTCGACGGTCTTGGGCGGCGAGTACTGGTCGTCGTAGATCAGCAGGCGCACCTTGCGCCCGTGGATGCCGCCCTGCTCGTTGAGCTTCTTGAAGTAGGCCTCGGCCACCTTGCCGACCACCGAGTAGCCCGACACGGGCCCCGACAACGGCATGGGCATGCCCAGCACGATCTCGGCGTCGCTCACGCCGGCTTCGGCCTTCTTCTGCGCCAGCGCGGGCAGGGCCGCGCACAGCGCGGCGGCGGCGCCGGCAGCCAGGGCGGCGCGACGGGGAATCATCGAATGAACCATCTCGTGTCTCCTTCTTTCTTGCTGGGAAAACGATGCGCTCAAGCGGCTGTGGAAGCGGCCGTGCGGTTCGGCCCCATGTAGCCGAAGAGGTGCCCCGCCACCTTGCGCATCTGGATCTCTTCGGAGCCCTCGGTGATGCGGTAGCGGCGGTGGTGGCGGTAGATGTGTTCGAAGGGCTTGTGGCGCGAATAGCCGATGCCGCCGTGCACCTGCATCGCGCGGTCGGCGGCCTCGCACACCAGGCGGTTGGCCCAGTAGTTGCACATCGAGACCTTGTCGGACAGCTGCTTCTCGACCTGCGGCTTGGGCATCTGGTCCATCTGCCACGCGGTCTTGCGGATCAACAGGCGCAGCATCTCGACCTGCGTGGCCAGCTCGACCAGCGGAAACTGGATGCCCTGGTTGCGCGCCAGCTCCTCGCCAAAGGGCTTGCGCTCGCGCGCGTACCTGACGCTCTCGCGCACGCAGTAGTCGGCCGCGCCCAGGCTCGACGCGGCCTGGCGGATGCGGTTCTCGTGCACGAAGTGCTGGGCAATGGCCAGGCCGCCATCGAGCGGGCCGAGCACGGCGTCTTCGGGCACCCACACGTTCGTGAAGCTCACGCGCGGGTGATCGGTGGGCATGTTGAAGGTCCAGAGGTACTCCTCGATCTTCACGCCCTCGGCCTTCGCGGGCACGAGCAAGGCGCTGATGCCGCGCGCGTCGCCGTCGCGCCCATTTGTGCGCGCGAACAGCACGCAGTGCGTGGCGGTGTGCATGCCGGTGGTCCACATCTTTTCGCCGTCAATGCGAAAACCGGCGCGACCATGGCGCGCCTCGGACACGGCGCGGGTTGCCATGTGGGTGGCGTCGGAGCCGTGCTGCGGTTCGGTGAGGCCGAAGGTCAGGCGCACGCGCTCGTCGAGCATGCCCTGGATGAGTTCGTCGCATTGCGCGGGCGAGCCGAAGTCGCGAATGGCGAGCACGAAGGGGTTGTTGGCGACGATCGAATGCTCGTTCTGCAGGTCGTTGTGCAGGCCCAGGCCGCGCGCGGCAAAGTGCTCGCGGATCACGGCCATCCAGAGGTTGCTGCCGTCGCGCCCGCCGAACGCGGCGGGCAGCCCGAAGCGCAGGTGGCCCGCGCGGTCGGCGCGGTGGCGCGCCTCGGCCAGCAGCGCTTCCCACTCGGGCCGCGGCAGGCCGCCGTTCTCGAAGTCGGTGCGGGCCCATTCGCGGCGGTGGTCGAAGAAGCGCTCGTTGTCGTCCTGCGCCTGCAGCGGTGCGATCTCGCGGTCGATGAAGGCGTCGAGTTCGGCGAGGTAGTCGACGAGGTCGCGGGGCAGGTCGAAGTCCATGGCTCAGTCTTCTTTCTTCTTCGTGCCGGCGGCATAACCGGGCTGGTCGATGGCGAGCTTGTCGCGCGTGGTCTGGCGCAGGTGGTCGAACAGGCCGGGGGTGGCGGCGTCGAGTTCGCCCGAGGCGATGCGGGTGCAGAGCAGGCGGTTGGCGTCGGGCAGGTCGGTCGGTGCACCAGGGCCCAGCAGTGCGTGCAGGCGCGCCCGTTCACCGGCCTGCGCGACAGGGCCGAGCTGCACTTCGCGTCGCACGATGTCGAGCGTGTTCGCGGCCACGCGCGCGTGGAACGCGACCTGCCCTTCGGTGCCCGGCACCACCTGCTCGCGCAGGAAGGCGGCGACGGCCTCCAGCAGCTCGGCGATGTCGGGGTGGTCCTGCATCAAGCGACCTCTTCTTCGGGGGCGAGCAGCGCCAGCAGATCGGATTCGGCCTCCGACGCGCGCCGACCGATGGCCGCCTTCTCCACATCGCGCTCGCGGCCGCTGAGCCAGGCATGCACCATGGCTTCGCAGACGATGCCCCACTTGAGCGTGCCCAGCACCTGCCACCAGCGCACGCGCACGGCATCGACCTGCCCGCCTTCGGCCGTGTAGCCCTCGAACAGCTGCTCGCGCGTGCCGAAGCCGCCCACGGGCAGCGCGCCGTGGCCGAAGCGCCAGGAGCGCACGCACATCCAGCCGAGGTCTTCCATCGGATCGCCGAAGTGTGCGAGCTCCCAGTCGAGCACGGCGCGCAGGCCCTGCTCGCCGACCATCAGGTTGCCGTTGCGAAAGTCGCCGTGCACGAGCACCGGCGCGGGCACGTCGGCCGGCGCGTTTGCGCGCAGCCAGCGGAACGCGAGTTCGAACACGGGGCGCGCGGTGCCGTGGCTGCGGTGCAGGCCGATCTGGAAATCGAGCTCCGCGCGTGCGGCGGCCGTGCGCAGCGGCGGCAGGCCGTGTGCGGGCAGGCGGTGGATGCGCGCCATGGCGGCGCCGCACTGGCGCGCCAGCACGCGGCGCGCGGCGGCCAGGCGTTCGTCGCGCACGATGCGGCGGCCCAGGGTTTCGCCCTCGATGCGGTCCATGACGAAGCCTTCGCCGAGCCCGTCGACCGGCTGCAGCACATGGCGCACGCCGGGCACGGGCACGCCACCGGCGCGTGCGGCTTCGATGAGCTGCGCTTCCGCAGCGAGGCCCGCGGTGCCCAGGGCGCGTGCGCCGCTGGCATCGGCCGCGCGGCGCAGCACCAGCGGCCGAGCCTGGCCCGCGTCGCCCGTCGTCACATCGAAAGCCCAGGTCTGCTGGCTGGCGCCGCCCGAGAGCCTGCGCACGGCCTGCACTGTGCGGCCGTCGGGCACGAGTTGCCCGGCCAGCCGCTGCAGTGCGTTCGCGATCAGTACCGCGTCATCGTGCACGGGCGAAGCGTGCCTGGAGCTTGCGCAGCAGCCCGACCACGCCGCCGGGCATCGCGAACATGAAGGCGATCAGCACCACGCCGTACACCGCCCAGGGCGCGGCCTTGGAGACCTTCTCGGCCAGCGAGGGCACGAACATGATGAAGATGGCGCCGAAGATCGCGCCGTACAGCGTGCCCACGCCGCCCACCACGATGCCCACGAGCAGCGAGATCGACAGGAAGAGCGTGAACGAATCGGGCGCGACGAACTGCACCGCGATGGCCGACAGCGCGCCGCCCACGCCGGTGTACGCGGCCGAGACGCCGAAGGTCATGGCCTTGTAGTGGCTGTTGTCCACGCCCATCGCCTCCGAGGCCATGGCGTGGTCGCGGATGGCGCGCATCGCCCGGCCGCTGCCGCTTTGCAGCAAGTTGTGCGCGATGAAGAACATCACGACCGCCACGAACAGCGAGAACAGGTACAGCCACTGGTCTTCGTTCAGCGGCAGGCCGAAGGGCGCGGCGGGCTTCATGAGCACGATGCCCTGCACGCCGCCGGTCCAGGCTTCGAGGTGCTTGTACTTGAGCAGCTGCGGCATCGCCACGCCGAGCGCGAAGGTGGCGAGCGCGAGGTACAGCCCTTCGAGCTTGAGCGCGGGCCGCCCAAAGAGGTAGCCGACGATCAGGCACACCACGGCCGCCGCCGGCACCGTGAGCCAGTACGGCACGCCCGCGTGCTCCATGAGGATGCCGGTGGTGTAGGCGCCAATCGCATAGAAGGCGCCGTGGCCCAGCGAGATCTGGCCGTTGTAGCCCGTGAGGATGTTCAGGCCCAGCAGCGCAATGGCGTACGAGATCACCATGGTCGCCTGGAACAGCTGGTAGCCGCGCGCGACGAAGGTGATGCCGATGCACAGCAGGATCAGCAGGCCGACCCACATCAGCGGAGAGCGCGAGGACTTGGCGGCGCGTGCGTTGGCTGCGCCGGCGAGCGGTGCCATGGCGGTCGGCAGGGAAGAGGCTTGGGGGGAGTTCATGCGATCAGACCCGGGTGACGAGTTTTCGGCCCATGAGGCCGGAGGGCTTGACGATGAGCACGCCGACGATCAGCACCAGCGCGACCGACAGCTTGAGTTCGGTGCCCACCACGTAGGTGCCGATGAGGTTCTCGAGCACGCCGACGATGAAGCCGCCGAGCACCGCGCCCACGGGGCTGTCGATGCCGCCGATGAGCGCACCGGCAAAGGCGTAGAGCAGCACGCCGGTCATCATGTGCGGGTCGAGGAAGACCACGGGCGCGACCATCATCCCGGCCACCGCACCGATGGCGCCGGCCAGGCCCCAGCCGAGCATCAGCATGCGCCCGACGTTGATGCCCACCAGCCGCGACGAGGCCGCGTTCTGCGCCGCGGCGCGCATCGCCAGACCCAGCGGCGTGAAGCGAAAGAACGCGAACAGCAGCAGCACCACCAGCAGCGTGACGCCGATGGCGCCCATCTCGTGCGCCGACATCATGGCGCTGCCGAACCACGCGTCCGACGGGAACGGGCTCGGAAACTGCTTGATGGTGTAGCCGAAGAGCCAGCCCGCGAGGCTGTGGAAGATCACCAGGAGGCCGATGAACACCACCACCACCGACAGCGCCGGCTTGTCGTGCATGGGCCTGATGACGGTGAACTCCACCACGGCCGCGAGCACGAAGGACAAGGCCACGGTCGCGACGAAGGCGGCCCAGTACGGCAGGCCGGCCTGCATGAGGCTCCAGGCGATGAAGGTCGAGAACATCGCCATCTCGCCCTGCGCGAAGTTGATGTGGTGCGTGGCCT
This sequence comes from Variovorax sp. Root473, assembly GCF_001426505.1. GTDB lineage: Bacteria > Pseudomonadota > Gammaproteobacteria > Burkholderiales > Burkholderiaceae_C > Variovorax. The sequence goes on along the minus strand of NZ_LMEV01000016.1, from coordinate 161,706 downwards.
GGTAGATCATCACCAGCGCCAGCGCAACGCTGGCGTAGATGCCGCCGGTGGCCAGGCCCGCCAGCAGTTGGTGCAGGAATGCATTCATGGGTGGGGCACCTTCAATTGCCTAGATAAGCCTTGCGCACGGCATCGTTGCTGCGGATCTCGGCCGACGGGCCTGAGAGCACGATGCGGCCGGTTTCCAGCAGGTAGGCCGAATCGGCGAGGTCGAGCGCGAGCCTGGCGTTCTGCTCCACGAGCAGGATCGACACGCGCTCTTCCTTGTTGATGCGCCGCATGATCGAAAAGATGTCGCGCACGATGAGCGGCGCGAGTCCGAAGGACGGCTCGTCGAGCAGCAGCAGGCGCGGCTTGCCCATGAGCGCGCGGCCGATGGCGAGCATCTGCTGCTCGCCGCCCGACAGCGTGCCGGCTTGCTGGCCGCGCCGTTCGCGCAGGCGCGGGAAGTAGTCGAACACGCGCGCCATGTCGGCCTCGATGCCTTCGCGACTGGCGCGCGCGTAGGCACCCAGCCGCAGGTTCTCCTCGGTCGTGAGGCCCAGGAAGGTGCCGCGCCCGTCGGGCACGTGCCCCACGCCGGCCTTGGCGATCTGCTCGGTGGAGCGGCCGTCGATGCGCTGGCCGGCCAGCATGATGCGGCCCTCGGTGCTCACCATCATCTGGCACAGCGCGCGCAGCGTGGTGGTCTTGCCCGCACCGTTGGCGCCCAGCAGCGCGACGACCTGGCCCGTGGGGATGTCGAGGTCGATGCCTTGCAGCACGCGCGTGGGGCCATACGCGGCATGCAAGCCCCGCACTTCAAGAATGTTGGTCGTCATGCCATGGCCTCCGCGTCCTCTTCCTCGCCCAGGTAGGCGCGGATCACCTCGGGGTGCGCGCGCACCTCGGCCGGCGTGCCCTCGGCGATCTTCTTGCCGAAGTTCAGCGCCACCACCTTGTCCGACACGCCCATCACCAGGCTCATGTGGTGCTCCACCAGCAGCACCGTCACGTTCAGGCGATCGCGGATGTCGCGGATCAGCGTGCCCAGGCTTTCGAGTTCCTCGTGGTTCAAGCCGCAGGCCGGCTCGTCGAGCAGCAACAGCTGCGGCTCGGCCGCGAGCGCGCGCGCCAGCTCCACGCGCTTCTGCGTACCGAACGGCAGATCGGCCACTTCGCGGTCGGCCACGGCATCGAGGTCGAGGAAGTGGATCAGCTGGTCGGCCCGCGCACGCGCCTGCGATTCGATGGCCGCCACGCCGGGCAGCCGGAAGGCGTTGCGCAGGAAGCCCGCGTGGTGCTTGCTGTGGCAGCCCACCAGCACGTTGTCGCGCACGGTCATCGTGCGAAACAGCGCCAGGTTCTGGAAGGTGCGCCCGATGCCCAGGCCCGCCATGCGGTGGCGCGGCAGGCGCGTGAGCGGATGGCCGTCGAACTCGATGCGGCCGGCGCTGCATTCGTACAGGCGCGAGAGACAGTTGAACAGCGTGCTCTTGCCCGCCCCGTTCGGTCCGATGAGGCCGCAGATCTGGCCGCGCCGCACATCGAACGAGACGCCGTCGAGCGCCACGATGCCGCCGAAGCGCACCGACACCGCGTCGATGCGCAACAGGGGGGTGTTCTTGTCTCCGCGATCGGTGTCATGAATCATGCGTCGATCTCTTTTTGTGAGGGAACGGAAAAGGTCAGCGCCGCCCCCGCGGGCGCTGCCAGGTGGGCGGCGCAAAAAGGCCGCCCGGGCTTCGTCAGAGCCGCTCGATGATGGTCACGTTGGCCATGCCGCCGCCTTCGCACATGGTCTGCAGGCCGTAGCGCTTGCCGCGCTGGCCCAGGGCGTTCACCAGCGTGGTCATCAGCTTGGTGCCCGAGGCGCCCAGCGGGTGGCCCAGCGCGATGGCGCCGCCGTTCACGTTGATGCGGGCCGGGTCGGCGCCCAGCGCCTTCAGCCACGCGATCGGCACGGGCGCGAAGGCTTCGTTGACTTCGTACAGGTCGATGTCCTCGATCTTCATGCCGGCCTTCTGCAGCGCGCGCTGCGTGGCGGGCAGCGGGGCCTCGAGCATGATGACCGGGTCGTGGCCCAGCACGCTCATGTGGTGGATGCGCGCCAGCGGCTTCACGCCCAGTGTCTTCAGGCCGCGCTCGTTCACGACCATGAGGCCGCTGGCGCCGTCGCAGATCTGGCTGGCGGTGGCCGCCGTGCAGCGGCCGCCCTCGGCGATCAGCTTGACGCCGGCGATGCTCTCCAGCGTGGCGTCGTAGCGGATGCCTTCGTCGGTGGTGTGCAGCTCGCCGGTCTCGGTGCCGTCGGCCATGCGCACGGCCACGGGCACGATCTCGCGCTCGAAGTGGCCGGCCTGGGTGGCGGCAATCGCGCGGTGATGGCTTTCAAGTGCGTAGCGGTCGAGCGCGTCTTTCTCGATGCCGTAGTTGCGCGCGATCATCTCGGCGCCGGTGAACTGGCTGAACTGGATGCCGGGGTAGCGCTTTTCCATGCCGGGGCTCACGTAGAAGCCCAGGTTGTTCTTCAGCGGCAGCGTGGTGGGCAGGCCCATGGGCACGCGGCTCATGCTCTCGACGCCGGCGGCGATGACGATGTCCATCGTGCCCGACATCACGGCCTGCGCCGCGAAGTGCAGCGCCTGCTGCGACGAGCCGCACTGGCGGTCGACCGAGGTGGCGGGCACCGACTCGGGCAGGCGCGAGGCCAGCACCGCGTTGCGCGCCACGTTGGAGGCCTGCTCGCCGGCTTGGCCGACGCAGCCCATGATGACGTCCTCGATCAGGGCGGGGTCGGCGTCGGTGCGCTCCACGAGGGCGTTGAGCACCTGGGCGGCCAGGTCGGCCGGGTGCCATCCGGCGAGGCGGCCGTTGCGGCGGCCTCCGGCGGTGCGCGCGGCGGCGACGATATAGGCTTCGGGCATGTGAAATCTCCGGTGATGGGTTCGGTTCGACAGTCCAGCGCATTGTTGGCGCCGCGCCGCCGCACAGCGTCGTCGGAACCGACGATTTTGGGCGCCATGCCGTGCGCCCTCGCCGCCTCAGCGGTGCCCGAATACCGGCGGGCGCCGCGCCAGGAAGGCCTGCAGGCCTTCGCGCGCATCCTCGGTGGCAAAGCGCGCATGCAACTGGCGCCGCTCGAACAGGATGCCCTCGGACAGCGACGATTCCCACGCCCGGTTGACGGACTCCTTGATCGCCATCAGCGCCGGCAGCGAGTAGCCGGCGATGCGCGTGGCCAATGCCAGGGCCTCGGGCATGAGCGCCTCGGACGCGACCACGCGCGACACCAGCCCGTAGCGGTCGGCCTCGGCCGCGTCGAGCACGCGCGCGGCCAGGCACATTTCCATCGCCTTGGCCTTGCCGATGGCGCGCGGCAGGCGCTGGGTGCCGCCGGCGCCCGGCAGCATGGCGAGCTTGATCTCGGGCAGCGCGAAGCGCGCCGACTCGGCCGCCAGCACGATGTCGCAGGCCAGCGCCAGCTCGCAGCCGCCGCCGTAGGCAAAGCCCGCCACTGCGGCGATCACCGGCTTGCGCACGCGGCGGATGGTCTCCCAGTTGCGGGTGATGAAATCGTCGCGCACCACGTCGACGTAGCCCCAGTCGACCATCGCCGCGATGTCGGCGCCTGCGGCGAAGGCGGTGTCGCCGCCGGTGACGACGATGGCGCCGATGTCCGCGTCGGCATCGAAGGCCAGCAGCGCGGCGCCCAGGGCGTCCATGAGCGCGTCGTCGAGTGCATTGAGCTGGCGCGGGCGGTTCAGGGTGACCACGCCGACGCGGCCGTCGACCTGGGTGAGCACGGGGGCGTCGGGCGTGGTCATGAACTCAATCCACCACGATCTTCTGGCGCGAGATGAGTGCCGACAGCGTGGCGCCCTCGTCGGCCAGCAGCTTGCGGAACTCCGGCGTGCTCATGGCGACGGGCTCGGCACCGAGGTCGCCGTAGCGCGACTTCACGCTCGGCAGCGCCAGCGCCTTGGCCAGCTCGGCGTTCATGCGCGCCAGTACCTCGGGCGGCGTGCCGTTGGGCGCCCACATGCCGAACCAGATGTCGAGGTTGGCGCCGGGGAAGCCCTGCTCGCCCACGGTGGGCACCTCGGGGAAGAACGGCGAGCGCTTGGCGCTCACGATGCCCAGCAGCTTCGCCTTGCCCGCGCGGATGTGCTGGAAGGCGATGCCGGGGTCGCAGACGAAGTCGGCCTGGCCGGAGAGAACATCTTGCAGGGCCGGCGCGGCGCCGCGGTAGGGCACGTGCGTGATCTGCGTGCCGGTGGCCTGCTTGAACAGCTCGCAGGCCAGGTGCGGCGGCGTGCCAGCGCCGGCCGAGGCGTACGAGAGCGTGCCGGGCTTGGCCCGTGCCAGCGTGACCAGCTCGCGCACATCCTTCGCAGGCAGCTGCGGCTTGGCGACGAGGTACATCTGCGTGCGCCCCACGGTGGCCACCGGCGTGAGGTCGCGCGAGGGCAGCAGGCTCGCCTTGAAGAGCGAGGGGTTCGCCGTCTCGACCGAGGTCGGCGCGATGAGGAAGGTATGGCCGTCGGGCACGGCGCGCACCACCTCGGCGGCCGAGATGTTGCCACTGGCGCCGGGCTTGTTGTCGATCAGCACGGTCTGGCCGAGCGACTCCGACAGCGACTGCGCGAGGATGCGCGCCATCACGTCGGTGCTGCCGCCGGGCGCGAAGCCGACGACCACGCGGATGGGCTTGGACGGCCACGCGCCAGCGGGTGTGGTTGCAGGCGCCTGGGCCCAGGCTGCGTGGCAGGCGATGGCCAGGCCACCGAACGCGGCCACGGCGCGGCCCAGCCGCCGGCCCACGCCGGCGGCGAATTGCTTCTTTTCCATGAGTTGTCTCCGTTGCTTCTAGGGGGTGTCGGCAGGGCACTCAGGCGGCCGGGGCGCCCGATTCATCCGCGCGCATCAGTTCGTCGCGCAGCTTGAATTTCTGGATCTTTCCGGAGGGCGTGGACGGCATCGTCTCGCGCACGATCAGCCGCTCCGGGATGTACTGCAGCGCCACCTTCTCGGCCTTGAGGAACGCGACGATCGACGGCAGGTCGACCTGCCGCCCGGGCCTGGGCACCACCACCGCGCAGGCGCGCTCGCCCAGGCGCTCGTCGGGGTAGGCAACAACCGCGGCCATCGCGATGTCGGGATGCCGGTACAGCAGCGACTCGACCTCGACCACCGGGATGTTCTCGCCACCGCGAATGATCACGTCCTTCGTGCGCCCGGCGATGCGCACGTAGCCGCGCTCGTCGATGCGCGCGAGGTCGCCGGTGTCGAACCAATCGGCCGCGTCGGTGCCGTTGAGCTGCGGGCGCTTCAGGTAGCCGCCGAAGTTGGAGCAGGCGCGCAGCAGCAGCTTGCCGACCTCGCCCGCCGGCAGCGCCAGGCCATCGACGTCGACCACCTTGAGCTCCACGCCGGGCAGCGGGCAGCCGTCGGTGTGGATGGAACGCTCGTCGTCGTCGTCCAGCCGCGTGAGCGTGACGGCGCCGTTCTCGGTCATGCCCCAGGCCGACACGATCTTGGCGCCCAGCGCCTGGCGCGCCTGCTCGACCAGCGCGCCCGGAATGGGCGCACCGGCGCAGAGAAAGGCGCGCAGCGTGGGCACCGCCGTGCCCGACTCGGCCACGGTCTTCGACAGGTCGGAGAGAAAGGGCGTGGACGCCATGGTGAAGCTCACGCCCTCTGCGTTGATCAACGCGATGGCCTGCTTCGGCTCCCAGATGTCCTGCAGCACGACCGAGGCCTGCAGCAGGATCGGCATCATGAGCCCGTACATGAAGCCGGTCTGGTGTGCCATGGGCGAGGCCATGAGCACCACGTCGTCAGCGCCCAGGCCCAGGCGCTGCGCGTAAGGCACGATGTTGGCCATGGTGGTGTTGGCCGAGTGCATCACGCCCTTGGGCTCGCCGGTGGTGCCCGAGGTGTAGATGAGCTGGGTCACGTCGTCGGGGCCGGGCCGGTGCTGCTGCAAGATGTGCGCGGCATCGGGTGCCTGCTCCCAGGCGGGGCCGGCCAGCAGCGCTTCGAAGCTGTTCGCGCCGCTGCCGCCGACCACCACCACCTGTGCCAGGTCGGGCAGGCCGGCCTGCAGGTCCGTGGCCATCTGCGCGAAGTCGAAGCCCCGGAAGCGCGCCGGCACGATCAGCACCTTGGCCGCGCCGTGCCGCAGCATGAACGACAGCTCGCGCTCGCGAAAGATGTGCATCAGCGGGTTCATCACCGCGCCGATGCGCGAGCAGGCCAGGTAGGTCAGCGTGAACTCCCACCAGTTGGGCAGCTGGCAGGCCACCACGTCGTTGCGCCCCACGCCCAGCCGCGCCAGCCCGACGGCGATGCGGTCGGCCATGCGGCCCAGCTCGCGGTAGGTGAAGCGCACGGTGGCGGCCTCGCCTTCCCCGTCCTTCACGCGCACCGCGGTGAGCGCCACCTTGTCGGGGCTGGCGGCCATGCAGGCGTCGAGCGCATCGTTGATGGTGCGGTCGTGCCACAGGCCCTGGGCCACCATGCGCGCGCGGCGCGGGGGCAGCAGTACGGCGTCGAATTCCATGATGTCGTGTCTCCTCTTGTTGTGCGAACCGGAAAGCCAGGGATGCGACTACGCGGGCACCGCCGAGCGCCCCGCACGCGTGCGGGCGACGATGGTCTTCATGATCTGGGCCGTGCCGTCGCCGATCTGGAAGCCCAGCACGTCGCGCAGGCGCTGCTCCATCGGCCCACGGTCGTAGCCGCCGTGGCCGAACATCAGAAGGCACTGGTGGATGGCGTCGTAGGCCAGCTTGGGGCCCCACCACTTGCACATGGCGGCCTCGGCGGTGTGCGGCGCGCCCTTGTCCTTGAGCCACAGGGTCTGCAGGCACAGCAGGCGCGCGGCTTCGATCTGCGTGTCGAAGTCGGCCAGCGGATGCGACACGCCCTGGAACGCCGACAGCGGCTTGCCGAAGGCCTCGCGCTGCGCGACGTACTCCCAGGTTTCTTCCAGCGCCACGCGCGCCACCGCCAGCACCTGCAGGCCGATGAGCGCACGCGAGAAGTCGAAGCCCTGCATCACCTGCACGAAGCCTTTGTTTTCCTCGCCGAGGCGGTGGTCGACCGGCACGCGCACGTTCTCGAAGAACAGCGAGCCGCGCCCGATGGCGCGCTGGCCATGGCAGTCGAAGCGGTTGCGCGTAACGCCGGGCAGGTCCATCGGCACCAGCAGCGCGGTCACGCCGTGGGCCGCCGATTCGATGCTGCCCGTGCGGCCGAACACCACGGCGGCGTCGGCCTGGTCGGCGGCGGAGATCGAGGTCTTCTCGCCGTTGAGCACGTAGTGGTCGCCCACGCGCTCCACGCGCAGGCGCAGGTTGGCGGCATCGGAGCCGCCGCGCGGCTCGGTGAGCGCAATGGCGAACAGCGCCTCGCCCTGCGTGAGCCTGGCCAGCCACGGCGCCACCACCTCGGGCCGGCCGTGCTCGCACAGGATCTGCCCGTTGAGCGAGGCCAGCAGGTTGATGTAGCTCAGGCTCAGGTCGGCGCGGGCGATCTCTTCGTGGATCACGCCGGCCGCCAGGCAGCCCAGGCCCTGGCCGCCGTGGGCCTCGGGCAGCTCGGGCGCGATGAAGCCCATCTCGCCCATCTCGCGCATGAGCGCGCGGTCGAGCACGCGGGTGGCGTCGCGCTCCAGGAAGCCGGGGGCCACGCGCCCGGCGGCGAAGCGGCGCGCATGCTCGGCCAGCGTGGCGAGGTCGTCGTCGATGTACGGGTTCATCGCTGTCTCCTCGGCTGCGCTTACTTCGCGTACTTTCGGAAGTCGGGCTTGCGCCGTTCCGTCAGGGCCGCGACGCCCTCGCGCGACTCTTCGGTGTCGTAGTACAGCTTGAGCGCGTACATGCCCAGGCCCGCGATGCCGGCCTGGTGCGCGGTGTCGGCGTTGAAACTGCGCTTGGCAATGGCCAGCGCGGTGGGGCTGCGCTCGCAGATTTCCTCGGCCCACTTCTGCACCTCGGCGTCGAGCTGGTCGTGCGGCACTACCGCGTTGGCCAGGCCCATGGCGACGGCTTCGGCGCCGCTGTAGCGGCGGTTCAGGTACCAGATCTCGCGCGCTTTCTTCTCGCCGACCACGCGGGCCAGGAAGGCAGTGCCATAGCCCGGATCCACCGAGCCCATCTTCGGGCCGACCTGGCCGAACACGGCCTTCTCGGAAGCGATGGTCAGGTCGCAGATGGTGCACAGCACGTTGCCGCCGCCGATGGCGAAACCCTGCACGCGCGCGATCACCGGCTTGGGCACGTTGCGGATGGCGTCGTGCAGCTCTTCCATCGGCAGGCCGATGGTGCCGCGCCCGTCGTAGTTGCCGTTGTGGGCCGACTGGTCACCGCCCGTGCAGAAGGCCTTCTCGCCGGCACCGGCCAGCACGATGGCGCCCACCTCGCGGTCGTAGCCTGCGCGGTTGAGCGCGCGGATGATCTCGTCGCAGGTCTGGCCGCGGAAGGCGTTCATCTTCTCGGGGCGGTTGATGGTGATCCACGCAACGCGGTTGCGCACGTCGTAGAGGATGTCTTCGAAGTCGGTGGCGGTGGTCATGGTGTGTGTGCTCTGGTGAATGCGAATGAGGGGTCAGCCGTTCATCGTCAGGCCGCCCGAGACGCTGAGCACCTGGCCCGTCACGAAGGCCGCGTCGTCGCTGGCGAAGAAAAGAATGGCGCCGGGCAGGTCGTTCGGCTGGCCGATGCGGCCCAGCGGAATGGAGCGCGTGAAGGCCTCCATCAGCTTCTCGGGATTGCCCGCGCCTTCCTTGTATTCGGCGAACAGCGCCGTGTCGGTCGGGCCGGGGCACACCACGTTCACGGTGATGCCGTGGCGTGCGTGCTCTCGCGCGATGGTCTTGGAGAAGGCCACGAGCCCGCCCTTGCAGGCCGCGTACACCGCCTCGCCCGAGGAGCCCACGCGCGCTGCGTCGGACGCGATGTTGACGATGCGCCCCGCCTTGCGCGCGGCCATGCCGGGCAGCACGGCGTGGTGCATGTGCAGCGCGCCGGTGAGGTTGATGGCGATGAGCTTGTCCCACTGCGCGGGCTCGGTCTTGGTGAAGGGCTTGAACACGTCCCAGCCGGCGTTGTTGACCAGCACGTCGACCGGGCCGAAGCGCTCCACCACGGCGGCCACGGCCGCGTCGACGCCGGGGCGGTCGGTGATGTCGCAGCGGAAGGCTTGCGCCTGGCCGCCGTCGGCGCGGATCTGCGCGGCCACCGCTTCGGCGGCCTCGAGGTTCATGTCGAACACCGCCACGCGGGCGCCGTCCTGGGCGAAACGGCGGCTGGTGGCGCCGCCGATGCCGCCACCGCCGCCGGTGACGATCACTGTCTTGTCCTGAAATCGCTGCATCTGGTTCTCCTGGGGTGCGAGGGCTTGCTATATCGTTGGGCCGTTGGGCGCCGCTTTTGAGACATTTACGTAAATACGTTGACGTATTATTGAATGCCTCCGTGGTGTCGTGCAAGCCTTTCCGAAAGAAAAAACATGTCAAACACTAGTGAAAACACCGACACAGCACGCATGGCGCTGGCCAACCGGGTGTTCTTCCGCCTCTATCAATGCGCAAACATGTTGCATAAAACCGGCAGCCGCGCGGTCGAGGCCGAGGGCCTGACGACGCAGCAGTGGGCCGTGCTCGGCGCGCTGTCGCGCGACGAGGCCGAGGGGGGCATGAGCGTGGGGGACCTGGCGCGCTACCTGAAGGTCAGCCGCCAGAACCTGTCGGGCCTGGTCAGCCGCATGGAGCGCGACGGGCATGTGACGACCGCGCCCGACAGCCGCGACCGGCGGTCACGGCTGGTCACGATGACCGGGTCGGGGCAACACGTCTGGAAGGTGGAGGCGCAGCCGAAGATCTACGCCTACTACGAGCAGGTGCTCGACGGGTTCTCGGTGAACGACGTCACGCACACCCTGCACTACCTGCTGAAGCTGCTCGACAACATGCAGCGGGTGGACGATGTGCAGGGGGGAGCGGAAGAGCCGGCGGAATGACGCCGGCCCCCGCGGCCTGAATCAGGCCTTGGCCAACCGCTTGGCCATGCTCCAACGATGGACCTCAGAGGGGCCGTCGTAGATCCGGAAGGCCCGCATGTCGCGGAAGATGCGCGCAGCCACGGTCTCGTCCGACACGCCGCTGGCGCCGAGGATCTGCACCGAGCGGTCGACCACGCGCCACTCGGCCTCCGAGCACAGCACCTTGGCCACGCTCGACTCGTGCCGGCCCTTGCCGCCCTGGTCGAGCACCCACGCGCAATGCCAGATGGTCAGGCGCGAGACGTGCAGGTCCATGTCGTTGTCGGCCAGCATGAAGCCCACGCCCTCGTGCTCCACCAGCGCATGGCCGAAGGCCTGTCGGCGGCGGGCGTAGTCGGTGGCGAGTTCGTGCACGCGGCGCGCGGCGCCGAGCCAGCGCATGCAGTGCGTGAGGCGCGCGGGCGCCAGCCGCACCTGCGCGTAGCGAAAGCCCTCGCCGATGGCGCCCAGCACGTCGGCGGCCGGCACGCGCAGGCCGTCGAAGCGCACCACGCCGTGGCCGCCGGTGAAGCAGCTGTCGAGTGCGTCGATCTGCCGCTCGATCACGATCTCGGGCTGGTCCATGTCGGCCAGGAACATGGTCGACGAACCGTCTTCCATGCGCGCCATGATGATCGCGAAGCCCGCGCCGGTGGCGCCCGTGATGAACCACTTGCGCCCGGTGATCACGTAATGGTCGCCGTCGCGCACCGCCACGGTCTGCATCATCGACGGGTCGGAGCCGGCACCGGGCGGCGGCTCGGTCATGCAGAAGCACGAGCGCACGTGGCCGTCGATGAGCGGCTGCAGCCAGCGCGCCTTCTGCGCCGGCGTGGCCACCACCTCCATCAGGTGCACGTTGCCTTCGTCGGGCGCGTGGATGTTGAGCGCCACCGGGCCGAGCGGCGAGTAGCCCGCCTCCTCGAACACGATCGCCTTGTCGATGTGCGACAGGCCGAGCCCGCCGTGTGCCTTCGACGCATGCGGCGTGAGCAAACCCGCGCGGCGGGCGCGCGCCACCAGCTCGTCGCGCAGCGCTTCGGCAGGGCCGTGGGAGTCCTGCCGGGGGTCGGACTCGAGCGGAATCACCTCCTCGGCGATGAAGCGGCGCGTTCGCTCCTGGAGGTCGATCTGGGCCGGGGTGAGGCTGAAGTCCATGGGGAGCACTCCTTCTTTCTCTCAGTGGATTCAATGAAGACAATGCGGCGCATGGTGCCGAGGCGGGCGCGGGTTTCCAGTCGTGCGCGGGACAAGGCCGCCGGATTCGTCCGTTCGGACGATGCTGCGCCGCGGCCTGCGCCCAACACCGACCGCCGCCCCCGTGCCCTGGCGTCAGCGCGGCGCCATCCGGATCGCGCCGTCCAGCCGCACGCTCTCGCCGTTGAAGTAGCCGTTGGTGATCATCAGTTCGGCCAGCGTCGCGTACTCGGCCGGGTTGCCCAGGCGCTTGGGGAAGGGCACCGACGCAGCCAATGCGGCCTTCACGTTGTCGGGCGCGCCCTGCAGCAGCGGCGTGTTGAAGATGCCCGGCAGGATGGTGTTCACGCGGATGCCCTCGCCCATGAGATCGCGCGCAATGGGCAGCGTCATGCCGACGATCCCGGCCTTCGAGGCGGTGTAGGCGGCCTGGCCCATCTGGCCGTCCTGCGCCGCGACCGAGGCGGTGTTGACGATGGCGCCGCGCTCGCCGTCTTCCAGCGCGTCGAGCGTGAGCATGCCGGCCGCCGACTTGGCGATGCAGCGGAAGGTGCCCACGAGGTTGATCTGGATGATGCGGTCGAAGTTGGCGAGCGGAAAGTGCTTGATCTCGCCCGAGGCCTTGTCGCGGCTCGCGGTCTTCACCGCATTGCCGGTGCCGGCGCAGTTGACCAGCACGCGCTCCTGGCCGTGCGCGGCGCGCGCCTTGGCGAAGGCCGCGTCGACCTGCTCTTCCGACGTGACGTCGACCTTGCAGAACACGCCACCCAGTTCCTTGGCCAGGGCCTCGCCCTGGGCCTCGTTGAGGTCGAACAGCGCGACCTTCACGCCGTGGCTGGCCAGGCGGCGCGCGGTGGCGGCCCCGAGGCCCGAGGCACCGCCCGTGACGACGGCGGCAATGCTGGAATCGAGTTGCATCTCTTGTTGTCCTTGAGTAGAGAGAGAAGAAGAAAAGGAAAACGCTGCCGTTCAGACCGGGTAGTAGCGCAGCTTGCGCGCCGCCATCTCGCGCATGCGCGCCGTGGGTGCATACGGCGCGCCGAGCGCGGCATGTTTGTCGCACAGCGCCACCAAGCGGTCCAGCCCCAGCCAGTCGGCGTACTTGAGCGCGCCGCCCGCATAGGCCGGAAAGCCCACGCCCAGCAGCAGCGCCATGTCGAGCTCGGCCGGCGTGGCGACCACGCCGTCTTCGAGCGCGTGCGCGGCCTCGACGACCATCGGCAGCATCATGCGTTCGACGATCTCCGCGTCCGCGAAGTCGCGCCGCCCTTGGGGCTGCAGCGTGGCGACCAGCGCATGCGCCTCGGGCGCGGCCGACTTGCGCGGGCGGCCCGTGGGGTCGTTCTCGTAGCGGTAGAAACCGGCGCCGTTCTTCTGGCCATAGCGTTTGGCGGCCACCATGGCCTTCACGGCGTTGCGATCGATCGTCGGCATGCGCTGCGGGTAGCCCGCGGCGATCACGTCGCCCACGTGCGAGCCGACGTCCATGCCCACCACGTCCTGCAGGTAGGCCGGGCCCATGGGCCAGCCGAAGGCTTCCATCGCGCGGTCGACGGCTTCGAAGTCGGCACCATCGGCCACCAGCTGCACGAAGGCGTTGATATACGGCGTGAGGATGCGGTTGACCAGGAAGCCCGGGCAGTCCTTCACCACGATGGGCGTCTTGCCCATGGCCACGGCGTAGCCCACGGCGGTGGACACGGCGGCGTTGCTGGTCTTCGCGCCCTGGATCACTTCCACCAGTTGCATCACCGGCACGGGGTTGAAGAAGTGCATGCCGACGAAATCTTCAGGTCGCGCGAGCGGCTGGGCGATGTCGTCGATGCGCAGGCTCGACGTGTTCGAAGCGATCACGGTGCCGGGCTTCACGCTGCGCTCCAGCGCGGCCAGCACCTTGCGCTTGACCTCGAGGTTCTCGACCACGGCCTCGACCACGCAGTCCACCGCGTCGAAGCCGGTCTCGTCGAGCTGCGGCACGATCGACGCTTGAATGGCATCAGCCTTGGCCTGCGCGAGCCGGCCGTTCTTCACCTGCTTGGCGAGCTGCTTGCCGGCCTCGGCCATGCCCAGGTCGAGCTGCGGCTGCGCGATGTCCTTCATGCGCACCGGCGTGCCGCGCAGCGCGCTGGTGTAGGCGATGCCGCCGCCCATGATGCCGGCGCCGAGCACGGCCGCCTGCTTCACCGGACGGCCTTCGCGCGCGTGGCGCTTGTAGAGCTTCTTGAGCGCCTGGTCGTTGAGGAAGGCCTGCACCAGAGAGGCCGCAGCCTGCGTCTTCGCGACGCGGCCGAAGGCGGCCGATTCGAGATCGAGCGCGCCGGCGCGGTCGCGCCCCGCCGCCTCCGCCATCATTTCGAGCGCGATGACGGCCGCGGGCTGGTGCCTGCCGCTGCGCGCCGCCACCTGCGTGCGCGCGGCCTCGACCAGCGCGCCAGCCTCCTGCGCCGACAGCGCGACGGGCGCGCGCTTGCGCTGCTGCGCCGATTGCCAATCGATCTCGCCGCGCACCGCGCGCTGCAGCAGCGCGAGCGCGCGTTCGCGCAAGGCGTCGGCGCCGGTGACCTCGTCGACCACGCCCGCCGCCAATGCAGCCGGCGCCTTGGCAGGCTTGCCGTTCGCCACCCAGTCGATGGCCGTGGCCAGACCCGCCAGGCGCGACAGCCGCACCGTGCCGCCGAAGCCCGGGAACAGGCCCAGCTTCACCTCGGGCACACCGACCTGGGCCGCGTCGGCCATCACGCGCAGCGGCGCGAGCATCGCCAGTTCCAGAACGCCGCCGAGCGCGAAGCCGTTGATGGCGACCACGCTGGGCACCTTCAGGTCTTCGAAGGCATTGAACAGCTCGTTGCTGGCACGCACGCCGCTTGCGATCTGTGCCTCTTCCTGCTGGAAGGTCGCACCGAACTCGGTGATGTCGGCACCGACGATGAACACGTCCTTCGCGCTCGTCACCAGCACGCCGCGCACCTCGGGCGAGGTCGCGATGCGTTCGGTGGCCTGACGGAACTCGTCGACGGTGCGCGCGTCGAGCTTGTTGATGGCCTCGCCGCCCCGGTCGAAGCGCAGTTCCACCAGCCCGTCCTGCAACGGCAGGACTTCGATACTTTCGCCTTGGAACAAAGGGGGTCTCCTCGCGGCCGGCGACGCGCCAGCCTGTGGGAAAAAGTTTAGGGATGCGCCCTGCGCGCAGGCATCGTCCGAAGCGACGATTACAGGCGGCCGCGCGCCTGCAGGTAGTCGCGCACCGCCTCGGCGGCGGGGTCGCCGACCACGGCGAACTCGTCGGTGAAGAAGATCGGCGAAGCGGCCAGGTCGATGAAGCGGCGCTCGTCCGCGAGCAGCTCGGCGCTCGCGCGGCGGGCCTCCTCGCGCCGTGCGCCGGTGCGCGCTTCGAGGCTGTCCCACCACAGCTCGGCCACGCCGTCGAAGGGCGCGGGGCTGCCGCGCGGCACGGCCAGCGGCTGCACGAGCGCATCGTCGAGCGTGTGCGACTGCACGTAGCGGCGCAGGCCCAGCACCTCGGCACGCTCGGCGACGAGCGGCGCATGCACATGCCGCCAGTGGTGCTGGAAAGCCTCGCGGCTCAGGTGCGGCAGCCGCCGCAGACAGAAGACGAGCTTGATCATCGGCGCACCCGAATCAGCCCTTCCTGCGCGACCGAGGCGACGAGCCGGCCGGCGCGGTCGAACAGCGCGCCACGGCAGAAACCGCGCGCATGCTCGGCCGAGGGCGAGTCGGCGTCGTACAGCAGCCAGTCGTCGCAGCGGAAATCGCGGTGGAACCACATCGCGTGGTCCAGGCTCACGCCCTGCACGCCGGGCTGGTGAAAGGCCAGGCCGTGCGGCTGCATCGCGACACCCATGAAGCTGTAGTCGGAGGCATAGGCCAGCATCGCCTGGTGCAGCAGCGGATCGTCGGGCAGCACGTCGGCCGTGCGCAGCCAGAGCTGGCTCTGCGGCGGACGTGGCCCGGCCGTGACCGGATCGCGCGGATCGACGTAGCGGAACTCGATGGGCCCTTCGACGCGCACGCGAGGTCCGGCACGCGGCGTGAGTTCTTCGGGCGGCGGCGCCTCGGGCATCGCGCACTGGTGCGACACCCCCTCCTCGCGCCGGTGGAACGAGGCCGACATGTGGAAGATCGGCTCGCCATGCTGGATGGCGACCACGCGCCGCGTGGTGAAGCTCGCACCGTCGCGGATGCGGTCGACGTCGTAGACGATGGGCGCGGCCTTGTCGCCCGCGCGCAGGAAGTAGCCGTGCAGCGAATGCGCCGCATGCCCATCGACCGTGCGCGCCGCCGCCATCAGCGCCTGCCCGAGCACCTGGCCGCCGAACACGGCGGGCGCGCCGATGTCGGTGCTGATGCCGCGGAACAGGTTCTTCTCGAGCTGCTCGAGCTGCAGCTGGGCGACCAGCGACTGCAGCGCCTGCGCGCGGCCTGGGCTCACGCGGCCTGCTCCGTGAGATAGAACGAGGTGTTCGATTGCGCGCGCTGGCGCAACGCGACCGTGGGCTTGAAGCGCTCGCCGTGGTGCGCCGCGAGTGCATCGCAGCGCGCGACGAAAGCTGGGAGACCGACGGTCTCGATGTACGAGAGCGTGCCGCCAGTCCAGTCGGGGTAGCCCAACGCGAGCACCGCGCCAAGATCGGCTTCGACTGGCTGCGTCACCACGCCCTCTTCAAGGCAGCGCGCCGCTTCGAGCGCGAGCAGTGACAGCAGGCGTTCGCCCACGGCGCGTGCGTCGGGTTGCGGTGCGGTGGCTTGCTCCGCCGTGGCATCGGCGGTCAGCGGGCTTTCGGCCAGCCCGGCCTGCCGCGCGGCATTGGCGATCAGCGCGGGCGATACGCCTTCATTCAGCAAAACCTGCCCTTCGCTGCGGTACAGCTGCCGCAGCCGGTCGACATACGCAGCATTGACCGCGCTCAAGTCGCCCCTGCGCCGAAGCGCCGCCCCCCGGTTCACGAACAGCGTGCGCATCAGGTTGCGCGCCACCGGGCCGGCCAGCAAGGGACCGAAGCACTGCGCCTCGACCGCCAGGCCCGCGTCCATCGGCAGCTGCGTGCCTTCGTACACCGCCGACAGGATGGCCAGCGGTGCCGGCAGGTTGTCGTGCGTGTCGCGCCGCACCTGGGCCAGCGTGGCACCGAAGCTCGCACCCGCATGCGGCGCCAGTGCGCCTGCGCCGCCCGGCACCCGGAAGCCCTTCACGTCCCACGGCTGCTGGCCGGCGTCGGGATGGTCGAGCACCCAGCGACGGGCCACGGCCACGAGCCGGTCGGCCGGCGCGAGCGCATCGACCATGCCGAGCGACAACGCCTCGGCCGGCGCCACATGCCGGCCCGACAGCAGCAGCGGCAGCGCGCGCGCAATGCCGACGAGGCGCGGCAGCCGCTGCGTGCCGCCGCCCACGGGCAGCAGGCCGACCGTGACTTCGGGCAGCCCGACCACGGCGCGCGGATCGTCGAGCAGCACGCGGTGATGGCAGGCCAGCGCGAGCTCGAAGCCGCCGCCCAGCGCCACGCCGTTGATCGCCACGGCCACCGGCTTGCCGCAGCGCTCCAGTTCGCGCAGCGCGCGCCCGCCGGGCGCGATGGCCTCGGCGGCATCGACCGCGCTGCCGCCGGTCGCATGGAAATCCACGAGGTCCTTGAGGTCGGCCCCGGCCATGAAGCCACTGGCCTTGCCCGAGGTGACGACCGCACCACGCACGTCGGCGCGCTGCGCGATCTGCGCCACGGCCGCGCGCAGGTCGTCCGTGAAGCCGGGCGTGAACACGTTCATCGGCCGGCCGGGCACGTCGAGGATGAGGAGCGCGACGCCGTCGGCATCGACCTCGAATCGGATGTTGGAATGCATGAGAAAGAACTTGAGGAGAAGACGCGCTCAGACGCGCTCGATCACCAGCGCGGTCGACTGTCCCGCGGCAGCGCACAGCGTGACCAGACCCAGGCCCGCGTCGCGCCGCTCCAGCTCGTCGAGCAGCGTGCCCGTGAGGATCGCGCCGGTCGCGCCCAGCGGATGGCCCAGCGCGATGGCCCCGCCGTTCACGTTGATGCGCGCGGGGTCGATGTCGAAGTGCCGCGCATAGCGCATCGGCACCACCGAGAAGGCCTCGTTCACTTCGAACAGGTCGATGTCGCCGATGGCCAGGCCGCAGCGCGCCAGCAGGCGCTCGGTGGCGGGCATCGGGCCGCCCAGGCTCAGCAGCGGCTCGTCGGCGCGCGAGGCGCTGCCGACGATGCGCGCGCGCGGCACGAGGCCGTTGCGCGTGCCGTAGTCGCGGTTGCCCAGCAGCACCGCGCAGGCGCCGTCGACGATGCCGCTCGAATTGCCGCCCGTGTGGATCGGCGCGATGTGCGACAGCTGCGGGTAGCGCTGCAGCAATATCGCTTCGTAGCCCTGCCCGGCCACGCCGGCGAACGCGGGCTTGAGCTTGGCCAGGTCGGCCATCGTGGTGCCGGGGCGGTTGGCCTCGTCCTTCGCGAGCACGGTGCGGCCGAGCCGGTCGCGCACCGGCACGAGCGAGCGGTCGAAGCGGCCCTCGGCCTGCGCCACGGCGGCGCGGCGCTGGCTTTCCACGGCGTAGGCATCGACCGCCTCGCGGTCCACGCCGTCGAGCATGGCCATGAGGTCGGCCGCCACGCCGTTGGGAATGTAGGGGTAGCGCTGGCCCACGGCCGGGTCGGTGTAGACCGCGCCGCCGTCGCTGCCGATGGTCACGCGCGACATCGACTCCACGCCGCCGCCGATCACCGCGTCGGCCTGGCCCGAGGCCACGAGGCCGAAGCCCATCTTGAGCGTGTCGAGCGCCGAGGTGCAGAAGCGGTTGAGCTGGAAGCCGACCACGCTGTCGCCGTAGCCCGCCGACAGCAGCGCGACGCGCGCGATGTCGGCGCCCTGCTCGCCCACGGGCATCACCACGCCCAGGCCCACGTCCTCGATCTGCGTGGGGTCGAGCGCATGGCGTTCGCGCAGCGCCTGCAGCACCTGCGTGGCCAGTTGCACCGGCGTGATGGGATGCAGCGCACCGTCGGCGCGCCCCTTGCCGCGCGGCGTGCGCACGTGGTCGTAGATGAAGACGTCGTGGGTCATGGGCAGGGCGTTGCCCGGGTGCGCAAGGCCACCGGATGCAGGGGAATTCAGTTTGTCTGCGGCCAGTTTAGGAAGCAGAATCGGTGGCCGGAATCGTCGGAAGCGACGGAATTTCCAGGCAATCACTCCCCCTTCGCGATGCCTGCTCCAGCCCCCGTTCCTTCTCCCTCGCTCCGGATTCTCGAGACCAAGCTCAACCCGCCGGCCTTCGTGGCCACGCAGGTGCCGCGCACCGCCATCAGCGAAGAAATCGCGGCCGCCACCGTCAAGCTCGTGCTGGTGCGCGCACCCGCCGGCTTCGGCAAGACCACCGCCATGGCGCAGATCCGCGAGCGCATGGACGCGCAGGGCATCGCCACCGCCTGGCTTACGCTCGACCGCGCCGACAACGACGTCTCGCGCTTTCTCAACTGCCTGGCCGAGGCCGTGCAGCGGCTCGGCGTGGACGAACCCGTGAGCCACGCGCCCTTCGACGCCGTGGCCGCGCTGGCCGCGCACGACTCGCCCTTCACGCTCTTCCTGGACGACTTCGAGGTGGTGCAGGAACCCGCCGTGCTCGGCCTCGTGCGCGAACTCGTCGAGCACCTGCCGCGGCGCGGGCAGATCGTGATCGGCTCGCGCAGCCTGCCCGACCTCGGCCTGGGGCGGCTGCGCGCGCGCGGCCAGCTCATCGAGATCGACACCGACCGCCTGCGCTTCACGCTGGAAGAAACCAGCGCCTTCATCGGCCTGCGCCAGGCGCATGCACCGCACGCCGCCGCGCAGCCGCCGCAGGCGCTGCCGGCCGACCTGCTCTCGCAGCTGCATCGCAAGACCGAAGGCTGGGTCGCGGCCATCTGGCTGGCGTCGATGGCGCTGGAGCGGCACGGCATCGAGACCGGCTTCATCGAACGCTTCTCGGGCTCCGACCGCGCCGTGGCCGACTACCTGGCCGAAGACGTGCTCGCGCACCAGCCGCCCGAGATCCGCGACTTCCTGCTGCGCACCAGCATCCTGCGCCAGCTCGATGCGTCGGTGTGCCAGGCGCTCAGCCCGCGCGGCGACAGCGCCGTCATCCTCGAACAGCTCGCCGCCGCGAACCTGTTCCTCACGCCCGTGAGCGGCGATGCTGGCGGCGAGGTGCGCGCGTGGCGCTACCACAGCCTGTTCGCCGACTTTCTGCGTGCACAGCTCGCGCGCGAGCGGCCCGACGAACTCGCGCGGCTGCACCTTGCGGCCTCGGGCTGGTACGAGTCGCACGGCCGGCCCGTGCCCGCGATCGACCATGCCATCGAAGGCGGCGACCATCCGCACGCGCTCACGCTGCTCGACAGCTACGCCGAACAGTTCCTCGAACAGGGCCGCATGCGCATGCTGGCGCGCTGGTTCTCGGCCATTCCCGAGCACCAGCTGCGCGCGCATCCGTTCCTGCAACTCATCGCGCTGTGGGCCACCTGCTTCACGCACGGCCCGTGGGACGCCATGCGGCTGCTCGAACAGTCGGGCTGCCTCGACAGTCCCATTCCCGAGGTGCGCGCCAACGCCCACACGCTCATTCCACTGCTGCTGGCGATGGAAGACCAGCACGACGCCGCCTACGAAGCCGGCCGCGAAAGCCTCGCGCGCCTGCCCACCGGGCTGGCCTTTGCCGAGGGCGTGCTGCTCAACGCGATGGCCCACATCCTCGCGGTGCGCGGCGACCAGCGCGAGGCGCAGCGCCTGCTCGAAGCCGCGCGGCGCGAACAGGGCAACAGCACCTTCAACCGCATGTACACCGAGTCGCTGGCGGGCCTGTTCGACCTCACCGAAGGCCGGCTGCGCCAGGCCACCGCGCGGCTGCGCATGGCGGTCGATTCCACGCATGCCGTGTCGTACAACCACAGCCACGGCAACGCCTGGGCCGGCGTGCTGTACGCGGGCGCCGTGTACGAGACCAACCAGCTGGTGCAGGCCGAGCACCTGCTGAACGTGTACCTGCCGCTGGCGCGCGACGTGGGCCTGCCCGACCACATGATCCTGAGCCACGTCATGCGCTCGCGCATCGCCTTCCACGCGGGCGACATCGACGCCGCGTTCCAGGCACTCACCGAACTCGAATACCTCGGCCACCACCGCCAGCTGCCACGCGTGGTTGCGGGCGCCAAGCTGGAACGCGCGCACATGCTGCTGCTGCAGGGCAACGGCCCCGCCTCGCGCGACGAGCTGCAGCGCGCCGACGATCCCGAGCTGTGGGAGCGCGAGCGCCGCCAGCGCCTGCCCGCCCACGACCTCGACTACCTCGCGCTCGCCAGGGCGCGCTGGGACATCGCCTTCGGCGACGCACGCGCAGCGCTCACCGTGCTCGACGCCGAGCTGCACGCCGCCGTCGCCGCCAACCGCAACCGCCGCGCACTCAAGCTGCGCGTGCTGCGCGCGCTGGCACTGCAGCGCGCAGGCGACCTCGCCACCGCCATCGAAGAAATCGGCGCCGTGCTGCAGACCGCGAGCCAGGAAGGTTTCGTGCGACTGATCCTCGACGAGGGTCCGGCCGTGGGCACGCTGGTGCACCGCTATGCCGCTGCCATGCAGCAAGAGGCCAGTGCCGTGGCGCCCGTGCTGCGCAGCGACCCGATCCTGGCCGACTACCTGCAGCGCCTGCTGCAAGTGCTCGGCCCGCCGCCCTCACCCATCGACGCCGAGGCACCCTCGGGCGACGCCACCAAGGAGCCGCTCACGCGCAAGGAAATCCGCGTGCTGCAGCTGCTGGCCGAGGGCTACTCGAACAACGCGATGGGCGAGAAGCTGTTCGTGTCGGAGAGCACGGTGCGCACGCACCTGCGCAACATCCACATGAAGCTGGGCGCCAAGCGGCGCACCGAGGCGGTGGCGATTGCGCGCAAGCTCGGCGTGATTCGCTAGATTCCCGATCAGGCAGCCAGCCGCTGCCGCTTGTCCTGCGCATCGCGCCCCGCGATGCTCTCGCGTGCACGCTTCCAGTCCTCATCCTGCCACGCCGACATGCGCGAGAAATTTCCGCCCGTGGCCTGGAACTGCGCGCCGTCGATGGCGATGGTCTGGCCGTTGACGTACTCCGAACCGGGGCCCATCAGGTAGGCCGCGAGGTTGGCCAGCTCTGGCATGCGGCCGTTGCGTTCCATCGGGTTGCGCTCGGCCTTGTGTTCGCCGCCGCCGGGGTTCAGGCGCGCGCTCATGCCTTCGGTCGGGAACAGGCCCGGTGCGATGGCGTTGAAGCGGATGCCGCGACCCGCCCACTCGACCGCGAGCGACTGCGTCATGGCGTGCAGGCCGGCCTTCGACATGGCCGAGGGCACGGTGAAGGGCGAGCCGTTCCACACCCAGGTGGTGAGGATCGACAGTACCGACGCGGCCTTTCCCTCTGCGAGCCAGCGTTTTCCGCATTCGAGCGTCATGCAGAAGCTGCCGCGAAAGACGATGTTCGAGATGGCGTCGAAGGCGCGCGGCGACAGGTCTTCGGTGCGGCTCACAAAGTTGCCTGCGGCGTTGTTGACGAGGCCGTCGAGCGCGCCGCCGTCGGCCCAGATCTCGTCGAGCATCTCGGTGATCTGCGCATCGTGGCGAATGTCGCAGGTCTTGGGCGTCACGCGCCCGCCGTGCAGGTGCATCAGCTCGGCGGCGGTTTCTTCGAGCACGGGCGCGCGGCGTCCGCAGATGTACACGTCGGCGCCGAGCAGCAGCAGCNNCGGCCGGCCAGCAGGCCGGGCTTGAACATCAGGTCGTCGAGGGTCATGGGAATCCTTGCATGCATGCACGCGAAGGCGTGCGGGATGAAGACGAAGCTCAGTGGCCCGTATAGATGGGCGCGCGCTTCTCGAGGAAGGCGGTCATGCCTTCGCGGAAATCGCGGGTCTGGGTGCACAGCACCTGGTTGCGGTCCTCCATGGCGATCACCGCTTCCATGCTGCCGGCGTCAACCGCCAGGCCCAGCGCCTCCTTGGTAAGGCGCAGCGCCACGGGCGTGGCGTTGAGCATGTCGTCGGCCAGTGCCTGCGCCTCGGCCTGCAGCGCGGGCAGCGTGTCGACGCGACTCACGAGGCCCAGCGCGTAGGCGCGTTGCGCGTCCATGAAACGGCCGGTGAGCATGTACTCGGCGGCGACCGAGCTGCCGACCATGCGCGGCAGGAAGTAGCTCACGCCGACGTCGCAGGCCGACAGGCCGATGCGGATGAAGGCGGCGTTCATGCGCGCGTCGGGCGTGGCCAGGCGCACGTCGGAGGCCAGCGCGAGCGCAAAGCCACCGCCGCTGGCCGCGCCCTGCACCACGCACACGATGGGCTGCGGGCAGCGCCGCATGGCCAGCATGATGTCGCGGATGCCCTTCTGCTGTTCGAGCATGTCGGCCACCCCGAGGTCTTCGCCGCCCACCTGCTCCTTCAGGTCGAGGCCGGCGCAGAAGGCGCGGCCCGCGCCCTGCAGCACGATCACGCGCTCGGGGCTGCGCGCGTTCAGGCCCTCGAAATACTCGCGCAGCGCGCGCACCAACGCCGGGTCGAGCGCGTTGAGGCGCTCGGGGCGGTTCAGCGTGAGCCATGCAACGCCGCTGCGCCGCTCGATCTGCAGCACATCGCTCATGACGGCCCCGGCGGTCACAGCGCGCGCGAGATCACTTCTTTCATGATCTCGTTGGTGCCACCGTAGATGCGCTGCACGCGCCCGTCGGCGTACATGCGCGCGACCATGTATTCGGTCATGAAGCCGTAGCCGCCGAACAGCTGCAGGCACTCGTCGACCACGCGGCCCTGCGTCTCGGAGGCCCAGAGCTTGGCCATGGAAGCGGTGGCGGTGTCGAGCCGGCCGGCCACGAGGTCTTCCACGCAGCGGTCGATGAAGGCGCGGCCGACCTTGATCTGCGTGGCGATCTCGGCCAGCTTGAACTTGGTGTTCTGGAACTCGGCGATCGGCTTGCCGAAGGCCTTGCGGTCGCGCACGTAGTCGAGCGTGGCCTGGTAGGCGCCTTCCATGGTGGCGAGCGCGTTCACGCCGATGATGGTGCGCTCGTACGGCAGGTCGCTCATGAGCTGGAAGAAGCCCTGCCCTTCCTGGCCGCCGAGCAGCGCGTCGGCCGGCACGTGCACGTCGTCGAAGAAGAGCTCCGAGGTGTCCTGCGCCTTCATGCCGATCTTGTCGAGCACGCGGCCCACGCGGTAGCCCTCGCAGCCCTCGGTCTCGACGATGAGGATCGAGGTGCCCTTGGCGCCCTGCGTCGGATCGGTCTTGGCCACGACGAGCACCACGCCGGCCAGGAAGCCATTGGTGATGAAGGTCTTGGAGCCGCGGATGCGGTAGCTGCCGTCGGGTTGCTTCTCGGCGCGCGTGCGCACGCCCTGCAGGTCGGAGCCGGCGCCGGGCTCGGTCATGGCGATGGCGCCGACCAGTTCGCCGCGCGCCATGCGCGGCAGGTAGCGCTGCTTCTGTGCCTCGGTGCCGTGATTCAGGAAGTAGTGCGCCACGATGGTGTGCACCGAGCTGGCCATGCCGCTCAATGCGCGGCGCGCTTTCTCCTCGTAGAACACGGCCTCGTGGCGGAAGTCGCCACCGGCGCCGCCGTAGGCCTCGGGGATGTCGGAGCACAGCAGGCCGAGCGCGCCGGCCTTGCGCCAGACCTCGTGGCCGACATGGCCGCGCTTGCGCGCCTCTTCGTCGTGCGGCACGACTTCGGTCTCGACGAAACGCACCACGTTGTCGCGGTACAGCTCCAGTTCTTCGTCGCTCCATGAGCGGCGGAAATCGATGGGCATGGGGTGTCCTTCAGTGTCTTGAATTGGGGGGATGGGGTTCAACCAACGCGGCGTTCCTTGCCCGCCCAGAAGGGCTCGCGCAATTGGAATTTCTGCAGCTTGCCGGCCGCCGACAGCGGCAGCGCATCGCGGAACTCCACGCTGCGCGGGCACTTGTAGTTGGCGATCTGGTCGCGGCAATGGGCGATGACGTCGTCGGCCGCGAGCGGCATGCCTTCGCGGAGAACGATCACGGCATGCACACGCTCGCCCCACTTGTCGTCGGGCACGCCGATGACGGCGGACATCAGCACCTGCGGCATCTGGGCGATGGCGTTCTCGACCTCGGCCGAGTACACGTTCTCGCCGCCGCTCACGATCATGTCCTTCATGCGGTCGACCACGAACAGCAGGCCGTGCTCGTCCATGTAGCCGCCGTCGCCGGTGTGCATCCAGCCGCCGCGCAGCGCAGCCTCGGTTTCCACGGGCTTGTTCCAGTAGCCCTTCATGACCATGGGGCCGCGCGCGACGATCTCGCCGACCTGGCCGGGGGGCACTTCGTTGTCCTCGCCGTCGACGATGCGGATCTCGGCCACGGGCACCGGCGTGCCGGCCGCGCGCAGCAGGCGGTTGCGATCGGGCCCGGGCAGGTGGAAGTGCGGCATCAGCACCGCCACGGTGGGCGACAGCTCGGTCATGCCGTAGGCCTGCGAGAAGCTGGTCTTGGGCAGCGCGGCCATGGCCTGTTCGAGCAGCGCCACGTCGATGGGCGCGGCGCCGTACAGCAGCATCTGCAGGCTCGACAGGTCGAACTCGGCAAAGCGCGGGTGCTCGATCACGCGCTTGATCATGGTGGGCACCAGGAACATCTCGGTGGCGCGCGCCGACTGGATGGCCTGCAGGATCGCGACCTCGTCGAACATCGGCACCACGTGCTGCGGCACCAGCCGCAGGATGCTCTGCAGCGACAGCCCGCAGCCGGCCACGTGGAACATGGGCACGGCGATGACCACGGCGGCGTTGCGCGTCTCGCGCGGCACCGCGGCCACCGAACTCAGCGCGTTGATGTAGAGGCTTCCGTGCGTGAGCATCACGCCCTTGGGACGGCCGGTGGTGCCGCCGGTGTACATGATGGCGGCCAGCTCGTCGGGGCTGTGCGGGGCGTCGTCGATGGGCTGTGCATCGGCCAGCAGCGCCTCGTAGCCGACCATGCCTTCGGGCACGGCGCCATCGCCGCAGTACACCACGGTGCGCAGCGAGGTCGAGAGCTTGCGCAGCTCGCCGGCCATGGGCGCGAACAGGTCATCCACCAGCAGGATGCGGGTGTCGCAGTCGTCCAGCGAGTACGCAACCTCCTTCGGATTCCAGCGGATGTTCACCGGGTTGATGACGCCGCCGCCCCACCACGTGCCGAAGAAGAACTCGACGAAGCGGTGCGAGTTGAGGGCCATCATGCCGACGCGGTCGCCGCGCGCCATGCCGAGCTGCTGCAGCACGGCGCCGAGGCGCGCCACGCGGTCGGTGAGGGTCGCGAAGTCCAGGCGATGATTGCCGCAGACCACGGCGGTGTCGCGGGCCTTCTCGCGGCGGCCCTTGTGCAGGGGCTGGGTGAGGAACATGGGTGTCGTCTCCTTGGTGGTTTTTTCAGGCAACCTTGCGCGCGCGGCCGGCCCAGTGCGGCTCGCGCAGGCGGTACTTCATGACCTTGCCGGCGCCCGAGATCGGCAGCGCGTCGACGAACGCAACGCTGCGCGGGCACTTGTAGCCGGCGATCAATTCACGGCAGTGGGCGATGAGCGCCTCGGCATCCGCTTCGGTGCCGGGCTTGCGCACGACCACCGCATGCACGGCCTCGCCCCAGCGCTCGTCGGGCACGCCGATGACGGCGGCGGCGGCCACGGCGGGATGGCGCGCGAGTGCGCCCTCGACCTCGGCGCAGTAGATGTTCTCGCCGCCGCTCACGATCATGTCCTTGTAGCGGTCGACGATGAAGACGAAGCCGTCGTCGTCCATGCGGGCGGCGTCACCGGTGTGCATCCAGCCATCGCGCAATGCGGCCGCGGTTTGTTCGGGCAGGTTCCAGTAGCCCTGCATCACGCACGGGCTGCGCACCGTGAGTTCGCCCACGGTGCCGCGCGGCACCTCGCGGCCGTCGCCGTCGCACACGCGCAGGTCGATGCCCGCGAGCGCCTGTCCGGCCGAGGCCAGCTTGCCGAGCTTGCGGCCTTCGGGCGAGTGGTAGTGGCGCGTGAGGTAGCTCACGCCGGCCGACAGCTCGGTCATGCCGTAGCCCTGAGCGAACTCGGCCTGCGGGAAGGTGGCGAAGGCGCGCTCCAGCAGCGCCTCGGTGATCGGCGAGGCACCGTAGCCGACGAAGCGCACGCTCGACAGGTCGGCCTGCGCGGTGCGCGGGTCGTCCACCAGCATCTGCAGCATCGCGGGCACGGCCATGAGGTTGGTGGCGCGGTCGCGCTCGATGGCGGCGAGCATGCCGTCCACCGAGAAGCCCGGCAGGATGATCTGCGCGCAGCCCATGAGCACGCCGCGCAGAAAAAACGACAGCCCCGCCAGGTGAAAGAGCGGCGCCACCTGCAAGAGCCGCGCGCTGTCGTCGAAGAAGGCGCCGAGCATCGACACCTGCGCATTGATCACCAGCGCCGCGTGACTCAGCATCACACCCTTGGGCCGTCCGGTGGTGCCGCCGGTGTAAAACACGCCGGCCAGGTCGTCGCCGCCGCGCAGTGCGTCGGGCACGGGCTCGCTCTCGCGGACCAGCGCTTCGACATCGGTCATGCCCGTGGGCGCCTGGCGCTCGCCCATGTAGACCCAGGTGGTGACGGCGCGCGCGGCGGCGCGCAGCGCGTCCGCCGTCGCCAGGAACTGGTCGTCCACGAACAGGATGTGCGTCGCGCAGTCGTCGAGCGAGTGCGCCATCTCGGCCACGCTCCAGCGCGTGTTGACCGGGTTGACCACGCCGCCGGCCCACCACACGGCCAGGTAGTACTCCAACGTGCGGTCGGCGTTCAGTGCGAGCACGCCCACGCGATCTCCGGGCTGCACGCCCAGGCGGCGCAGCCCGCCCGCCAGGCGCGCGACGCGCTCGCCGAGTTCGCCGTACGTGCGCGTGCGGCCCTGGAACACGGTGGCGACGGCGCGCGGGCTGCACTGCATGGCGCGGTGCAGGGCCTGCGTGAGGTACAGCGGCGATGGCGTGGTGGGCATGGACAAGGCTCCTGTCGGTGCGGTGCGGAAATGCCATGCATGCGCGAACGCGCATGCCCGGAAAACAAGGACGTCAGCGCGCTTCGGCCACGGGCGCTGCCGCGCCCCAGCGCTTCAGCAGCGCGGGCCCGTCGTCGGGCGACACGGCCGGCGGCACGACCGGCGCGGTGCGGCTGAAGTGCGGCGCGGGCGCGGGCTGCACCACGCCGCCCACGGTGGCGAAGGTGCCGCGCGCCACGTTGTGCGGGTGCTGCGGCGCCTCGTCCCAATCGAGCACGGGGGCGAAACAGGCGTCGCTGCCTTCGAGCAGCACGCACCATTCGTCGCGCGTGCGGGTGCGGAACACGTCGGCCAGCCGCAGCTTGAGCAGTGGCCAGCGGTCGGCATCCATCTGGGCGTCGAAGGCCGGGTCGTCGACCAGGCCACAGCGCTCGCGCAGCAGCGCGTAGAACTGCGGCTCGATGGCGCCGATGGCCACGTACTTGCCGTCGGCGCAGGCGTAGGTGTCGTAGAAGTGGGCGCCGCCGTCGAGCATGTTCTCGCCGCGCTGGTTGCTCCACTGCCCCGCCGACTTGAA
This sequence comes from Variovorax sp. Root473, assembly GCF_001426505.1. Taxonomy (GTDB): domain Bacteria; phylum Pseudomonadota; class Gammaproteobacteria; order Burkholderiales; family Burkholderiaceae_C; genus Variovorax. The sequence continues at coordinate 133,875 of NZ_LMEV01000016.1, read as the reverse complement.
GCCGTACATCATGGCCGACAGCAGCGCCGCGCCGTCGGTCATGGCGGCGTCGATCACCTGCCCCTGGCCAGAGGCCTTGACCTCGTGCAGCGCGGCCAGCAGGCCGAAGGCCAGCAGCATGGCGCCGCCGCCGAAGTCGCCCACGTAGTTCAGCGGCGGCACGGGCGCCTCGCCCGAGCGGCCAATGGCGTGCAGCGCGCCGCTGATGGCGATGTAGTTGATGTCGTGGCCGGCCGCGTGCGCCAGCGGGCCGTGCTGGCCCCAGCCGGTCATGCGGCCGTAGACCAGTCGCGGGTTGCGCGCATGGCACTCGGCCGGGCCCAGGCCCAGGCGCTCCATCACACCGGGGCGGAAGCCCTCGATGAGGATGTCGGCGCGCGCGATCGCGTCGAGCACCGGGGCGGCGGCACCGGGGGCGCGCAGGTCGACCTCCCAGGTGCTGCGCCCGCGCGCCAGGATGTCGTGGGGGTCGCGCCGCGTGCCGGGGCGCGTGATGCGCAGCACCTCCGCGCCCATGTCGGCGAACAGCATCGCGCAAAAGGGGCCGGGGCCGATGCCGGCCATCTCGACGACCCGAAGTCCTTTCAGGGGTCCTGCCATGTGTGTCTCCTCTGGCGCGCACCGGGCGGCCTGTTGTATGAGGGCATCTTGGCGCGCGGGGCCCGCCGTCGCATCGTCTGAAGCGACGAAAGCGATGAAACCGGGGCAGGTCCGTTCAACGGCCCGTGAAGACGGGCGCGCGCTTGGCCGCGAAGGCGGCGGCAGCCTCGCGGAAATCCTCGGTCTTCAGCGCCAGCACCTGGGCGCGGTTCTCCACCTCGAGCGCGGCGTCCAGGCTGGGCGCCTCGAGGTTGGTCCACATGACCTGCTTGGTGTGGCGCGTGGCGTAGGGGCTGTTGCGCAGCACGTCGGCGGCCATGGCGAGCGCGCGCGGCAGCATTTCGGCATCGTCCACCAGCGCGGCGATGAGGCCGATGCGCTCGGCCTCGTCGGCCTGCACGGGTCGGCCCGTGAGCATGAGTTCGAAGGCGCGCGAGGCGCCGACCAGCCGCGGCAGGTGGTAGCTGATGCCGCATTCGCCAGCCGTGAGCCCGATGCGCACCGCACCCACATGGAACGACGCCGAGCGCGCGGCCACGCGGATGTCGGCGCCCAGCGTGAGCGCAAAACCCGCGCCCACGGCCACGCCATTGACGGCGGCGATCACCACCTTGTCGAGCGCGCGCAGCCGCCGCACCATGCCGGCGAACAGCTCCTGCCCCGCCATCAGGTCGGCCACCGAGGGCTCGCCGGCCAGCGGCTGGTCGTCGCGGCGCGTGAGCGGCGTGGTGAGGTCCCAGCCGGCGCAAAAGCCCCGCCCCGCGCCGGTGAGGATCAGCACGCGCACGCTGTCGTCCTGCGCCAGCGCATCGAGCGCAGCGCACAGGCGGCGCACGGTCGGCTGGCTCAGCGCGTTGAGGCGGGCCGGGCGGTTCAGCGTGAGCAGCGCGATGCCGTCGCGGCTGCGGTCGATGAGAACGTCTTCTTCGCTGTTGGACATGGCGGGCTCTTTCGCGGGGGTCAGTGGCCGGTCCAGCGCGGCGGGCGCTTCTCGATGAAGGCGCGCGGGCCTTCCTTGAAGTCTTCGCTGGCGGCCACGTGCTCGAAGGCATCGCGCGTCAAGGCGCGCAGCGCGGTCTCGTCGAGCCCGCTGTTCGCCTCGCGTGCCACGCGCAGGCTCTGACGCACGGCCACCGGGGCGTTGCGCCCGATCTCGCCAGCCAGCGCCAGCGCGGCTTCGCGCAACCCATCGACGTCGGGCACGAGGCGGTTGACCAGGCCGAACCCGTGCGCGCGCTCGGCATCGAGCTGGCCCGCCGTGAGGATCATTTCGAGCGCGATGTTCGGCGGAATGGCGCGCGGCAACCGGTACAGCCCGCCCGCCGCGGCGATCAGCCCGCGAAGCACCTCGGGCAATCCGAAGGCCGCCTGACGCACGGCCACCACAAGGTCGCAGGCCAGCACCAGCTCGGTGCCGCCGGCCAGCGCCTTGCCGTTGACGGCGGCGATCCACGGCTTGCTGCGCTCGCGGTACACGAAGCCCGCAAAGCCGCCGCGCTCGGTGCGCAGCGCGCTGCCGCGCCCGGCCGACACTTCCTTCAGGTCGGCGCCCGCGCAGAAGGCCTCGCGGCCGGCGCCGGTGAGCACCACGGCGCGGATGTCGTCGTCGGCCTCGGTGGCGTCGACAGCGGCTTCGAGGCCCGTGGCCACCTCGCCGTTGACGGCGTTGCGTGCCTCGGGGCGGTCGATGGTGACGAGGGCAAGGTGGCCCGGCAGACGCTCGAGGGTGACGGCGGTCATGCAACGCTCCAGTTCAAGAGTTCATCAGTGCCCGTGGTCACGGTGCCGCTGCAGCCGACCGGGCTGCGGTCGAGATCGGTCAGCACTTTCAGCGAGGCGGTGTCGGCGGCGTCGACGCGCGCCATGAGCCGTTCACCGGCCGGCGTGCGCGCGATCACGATGCCCTGCGAGGGCTGGCCGTCGCGGCCGTAGACCACGGCGAAGGTCTCCAGCGTGGCGGCGCCCGCGTACTGCAGCACCAGCGGCGGCACCGGTCCGCGCCGCGCATCGGCGGCGGCCTGCACGCTGTAGTCGGCTTTCGGCAGCCCCTGCGGCGGCGGGCTGGAGCCGAGCACCAGCGCGTGGTGCTTGGTGACGTACTCGCCCTGCCCGTAGAGCAGCGCGGCCTTGCCCTTGGGCGCGTCGCGCAGCGCGCGCACCAGGCCGGCGGCGGCGTGCGTCATGTAGTCGTTCAGCGGCGCGCCGAAGAAACTCAGGCCGCCGGTGGAGGTCATGCGCGCCTCGGGCGCCAGGCCCAGCGTGCGGCGCGCCATCTTGGGCACGATGGGGAAGCAGCTGTACAGCTCCAGCATCTCGAAGGCCGAAGCGTCGCCGCCGACCTGCGAGAGCACGGTTTCCATCACCAGGTCTTGCGCGTGCGAGTGGTGGTACTGGTCGCGCTGCAGGTAGTCGCGCGGCTCGCGCGCGGCGGCGCCGTCCCACACGTAGACCCAGCGGTCTTCGGGAATGCCGAGTTCGCGCGCATGGCCCACGCTGGTGAGCAGCACGGCCGCGCCCATGTTGACCACCGGGTTGGCCACCATGTGCTTGGTGTAGGGCCAGGCGATGAGGCGGTTGGCCGCGTCGATGCGTGCGATGTCTTCGGGCGTGAAAGGCTTGCGCAGCCAGGCGTAGGGGTTGGCGGCAGCCACCTCGGAGTAGCGCGCCCACAGGCGCGACGATTCGTCCTGCGCCTGGCGCGGCGTCTGGCCCCAGTGCGCGAGCGCGGCGTTCTCGTAGAAGGGGTAGATGGTGATCGGCATGGCCGCGCCGAGGCGGATCGCCACCGGGTGGCAGATGTCGGTGCCGCGCACCAGCTTCACGCTGTCGTCGCGCGGCGTCCAGTCGAGCGCGATGCCTTGCTTGGCGGCTGCGTCGACGGTGTAGCGCGCCTCGGCGCCGGTGATGGCGGCCACCTGGCTCTCGCCGCGCGCGATGCGCAGCGCGGCCTCGTGGATGTAGCGCACCGGCGATTCGCCGCCGGTGACGCCGTAGACGCTGCGCGCCGGGCTGCAGCCCAGTCGCGCGTTGAGCAGCGCGGGCGCGTCGGTGTAGGGCCACGAGTACTCGCAGACGACGTCGAGCGAATCGAGGCCGGCCAGCAGCGCAGCGGCGCCGCTGTCCTGTGCGGCGGCCCGCATGGCGCGTGCCATCAGCTCGATGGGTTCGAGGCCTTCGGCGGCCTCCTTGGTGCGGTGCGTGATCTCGCCGACGCCGACGATGACCGGCGTGCGGTCGTCCAGTGCTGTCATGAGGTTAGTGCTGCTGTGAGAGTTGTTGTTGAAGCTGTGCCACGCGACGCAGGTGCCACGCGGGCGGGCCAAACTGACCTTCGATGAGGGTGGCGCGGCGCACGTAGTGGCCGACGGCGAGTTCCTCCGTCATGCCCATGCCGCCGTGCAGTTGCACCGCGCCCTGCCCCACGGCGCGGCAGGCCTTGGCGACCGCGACCTTGGCGGACGACACGGCGCGGGCGCGCGACGCGGCATCGGTGTTCGCGGCCAGTGCTTCGCCCACGCTGGCGGTGAGCGCGTCGGCCTGTTCGAGCGCCATGTGCATGTCGGCCAGCCGGTGCTGCAGCACCTGGAAGCTGGCGATCGGCACGCCGAACTGCTTGCGCTGGCGCACGTGGTCGAGCGTGTCGCGCATCAGCCGGCGCAGGATGCCGATGGATTCTGCGCAGACCGCGAGCGTGGCCTCGTCGAGCGCCTGTTCGATCTGCGGCAGCGCACCGCCTTCGGCGCCGAGCAGTGCGCTGGCATCGAGGCGCACCGCTTCGAAGCTGATGTCGGCCGCGCGGCCGCCGTCGCGCGTGGGGAAGGCGCGCAACTGCACGCCGGGCGCGTCCTTGGGCACGACCAGCAGCGACAGGCCGCTGTCGCTGCGCGCCGTGACGATGACATGGCTGGCCCAGGGCGCGGCCTGCACCACGGCCTTGCGACCGTCGAGCCGCAGCCGGCCATCGGGCTCGCGCACGAGCCGCGTGCGCACGTCGTCGCGCGCATGGCGGCTGTGCGGCTCGTCGTGCGCGAAGGCCAGCACGGCCTGCCCCGCGACGACGCGTTCGAGCAGCGCATCGGCCATCGCGCCCGGGTGTCGCTGCAGCAGGCCGGCGCCGATCACCAGCGTGGAAAGATACGGCTCGGCCGCGAGGGCACCGCCCAGCGTGGGCATCAGCGCGAGGTGCGCGGCCAGGCCGAGGCCCAGCCCGCCTTGCGATTCGGGCAGGGCCGCGCCCAGCAAGCCGAGGTCACTTGCCAGGCCTTGCCAGAACGGCGGCGGTGCGTTGTCGGCAGCGGCCAGCGCCTGCAGCCGCTGCTCGAAGCCGTGCTGGTCGTCGAGGTAGCGCGCGAGGCTGTCGCGCAGCATCGCGAGGGTGTCGTCTTGGTCGGTGAGGGTACGCATGCGATCTTCATCCTCTTTCATGTCGCAGCAAGACCCGCGACGCAGGAAACCGGCACGGCCGAAGCCAGGAACACCGCGGAACCGGCTTTGCCGGGCCGCTGGTGTTGCCCCCCGGTGAGGGGGTTGGAGAAGCGACACGAAGTGCGCGAAGCCTGGGGGAGAGCCGATGTCATCGGGATTGCAGCAACTGCGCCGCGATGATGTTGCGCTGCACTTCGTTGGAGCCGGCGTAGATCGACGCGGCGCGGTCGTTGAGGTAGGCGGACATCGAGAACACCGACTCCTCGGGCACGGCCAGCGCGCCCTGCAGGCTGTCGTCCAGCGGCAAATCGGCCGCCGCGTAGTGGGCCGCGATTTCGACGCCGAGCTCGGTCAGGCGCTGGCGCAGCTCGGAGCCCATCACCTTGCCCATCGAAGGCCGGATGCCGTGCGGCTCGCCGCGGGCCTGGGCGCGCAGCGACTGCAGCTCGGTGGCCTCGACCGCGTCGATGGCGCAGTCCATCTCGGCCAGGCGCAGCGCCATCTCGCGCGCCTCGTCGGCGGCGGTGTCGCCCGCGGCCGAAAAGGCGCTGTCGGCCGCGGCGCGCAGCCGGCGCAGGCGCGCGCGCAGCATCGGCGCCCAGGCCCCGCCGCGCTCGTGCTGCAGCAGGTACTTGGCCACCGTCCAGCCCTGGTTCTCCTCACCGATGAGGCCGCTGGCGGGCACGCGCACGTCGTCGAAGAACACCTGGTTGAGCTCGTGGTCGCCCGAGATGCTGATGATCGGGCGGATCGTCAGGCCGGCCCGGGGGATGTCGAAGCACAGGAAGCTGATGCCCTGCTGCGCCTTGCCGCCCGAGGCGGTGCGCACGAGGCAGAACATGCGGTTGGCGTACTGCGCGTGCGTGGTCCAGATCTTGGTGCCGTTGATGACGTAGTCGTCGCCGTCGCGCACTGCCTTGCACTGCAGCGAGGCGAGGTCGGAGCCCGACTGCGGCTCGGAATAACCCTGGCACCAGTAGTCCTCGCCCGAGCGGATGCCGGGCAGCCAGGCCTGCTTCTGCGCCTCGGTACCGAAGGCGATGATCACCGGCGCGACCATGCCGGGCCCCATCGGCGCGCGCGGCGGCGCGTCGGCTGCGGCCAGCTCGCTCGCGAAGAGGTAGTGCTGCATCGGCGTCCAGCCGGTGCCGCCGTGTTCCACGGGCCAGTGCGGCACGCTCCAGCCGCGTTGGGCCAGCACGCGGTGCCAGCGGTTGCCGTCGGCGTAGTCGGTGAAGATGCCGGAGCAGCGACGCCCTGCGGCGCGCAGCTCAGGCGTCAGCTCGCGCGCGAGAAAATCGCGAACCTCGTCGCGAAACGCGGTCTCCGCCGCGCTGAGGGTCCAGGCCATGGTGTTGTCTCACAGGGTTCACACCCGGCAAGTGTGCGGCGCATGCGCTTGCGCGGCATCGTCGGATCGGACGAACGTGGGTGCCCACCGCGGCGGTGAGCGCTTTTTTCTTCAGTTCTCCCGTCGGGGCCCGTGCAGGGCCGAACGTTCAGGCCGCGACGGCTTCGCGCGCCGACACCGCCTGCGTGCCGACGGGCATGTGCTGCGCCCAGTCGAGGATCTCCAGCGTGCCGTCGGCATGCTCGGCCAGCGCCGTGAGGCTTTCCACCCAGTCGCCGTCGTTGCAATACAGGATGCCGTCGATGTCGCGCATCTCGGCGTGGTGGATGTGGCCGCACACCACGCCCTGCGCGCCGCGGTTGCGAGCCTCGCGCGCCACGGCGTTCTCGAAGTCGCCCACGTAGCTCACGGCGCGCTTGACCTTGCCCTTGAGGTACTTCGAGAGCGACCAGTACGGCAGCCCCATGCGCGCGCGCAGCGAGTTGAGATGGCGATTGAGCTTCAGCGTGAATTCGTAGAGCGAGTCGCCCACGTAGGCCAGCCACTTGGCGCACTGGATCACGCCGTCGAACAGGTCGCCGTGGATGATCCACAGCTTGCGGCCGTCGGCGGTCTCGTGGATCCATTCGTCGGCCACGTCGATGCCGCCGAAGTTGTGGTTGAGGTACTTGCGGGCGAACTCGTCGTGGTTGCCCGGAATGAAGATCACGCGCGTGCCCTTGCGCGCCTTGCGCAGCAGCTTCTGGATCACGTCGTTGTGCGCCTGCGGCCAGTACCAGTGGCGCTTGAGCTGCCAGCCGTCGATGATGTCGCCGACCAGGAACAACGTCTCGCACTCGGTGTGCTTGAGGAAGTCGAGCAGTGCCCGGGCCTGGCAGCCGGGCGTGCCCAGGTGCAGGTCGGAGATCCAGAGGGTGCGATAGCGCAGCGCCGGACGCGCCGCATCGTCGTCCTCCGGCTCGGGAGGCTGGATCGCGGTGTCGCGCCAGGCGCGAAGGAAGGCGTCGTCGCGTTGCATGGTCCGGCAGGTTCGCATCCGCGCATGACCGCGCGATGGCGACTCCGTGACATCCCGGTGACGCAGGGCCGCGCGCCCACCCACAATCGCACGATGCGCCCTGGCCAGATCATCGTTCTCGCGTCCCCCGTGTTCTTTTTGCTGATCGCGATCGAGTTCGCGGTCGGCCGCGCGCGCGCGCGCCGCGGCACCGGCCAGGACACCTACCGCCTGGCCGACGCCGTGAACAGCATCGGGCTGGGCATGCTGAGCCAGATCAGCGCGGTGCTCACGGGCCTTCTGCGCATCGGCATCTACACCGCCGTGTATTCGGCGGTGGCGCTCTTTCCGCAGGACGCGGCGCGCGAGTTCTGGACCGCCTGGTACGGCTGGCTGCTGGCGCTGGTGTTCTACGACTTCTGCTACTACTGGCTGCACCGCATGGGCCACGAGTCGGCCGTGCTGTGGGCCGCGCACGTGGTGCACCACCAGAGCCAGCACTACAACCTGTCGACCGCGCTGCGCCAAACGTCCAGCGGTGCGCTGCTGGGCTGGGTCTTCTACCTGCCGATGGCCGTGGCCGGCGTGCCGCCGCTGGTGTTCGGCGTGGTGGCGCTCATCGACCTGCTCTACCAGTTCTGGGTGCACACCGAACAGGTCGGCAAGCTGGGCTGGTTCGACCGCTGGTTCTGCTCGCCCTCGAACCACCGCGTGCACCACGCGGTGAACGACACGTACCTCGACCGCAACTACGGCGGCGTTCTGATCGTGTGGGACCGCCTCTTCGGCACCTTCCGCGAAGAAGACGAACGCTGCGTCTACGGCACGCGCGGCGAGCTGAAAAGCTGGGACCCGCTGTGGGCCAACGCCGAGGTGTACTGCGCACTCGCCAGGGATTCATGGCACGCGCGCCGCTGGTCCGACAAGCTGCGCGTGTGGCTCAAGCCGCCCGGCTGGCGCCCGGCCGACGTGGCGGCGCGCTACCCGAAGCCCACTTTCGACATCGCGAAGGTCACGCGCTACGAGCCCATGGTGAGCCGCGGCGTGCAGTGGTTCGCGGGCCTGCAGTTCCTCGGGCTGCTGGCCGCCGTGACGGTGTTCCTCTGGTACGCCGACGCCCTGCCGCTGCCACAGGCCGCCGTCTGGCTGGCCGCACTCACGGCGGGGCTGTGGGCGGTCGGCGCGGTGCTGCAGGGACGGCTGTCGGTCACCGAGGTGCTGCTGGTCGAGGCGGCCGCGCTGGCCACAGCGAGCGCGGCGCTGGGCATCGGCTGGCTGCATCTCGTCTGCAAGCCGCTGGCCCTCGTGATCGCCATCGCCTTCGCGGCCGGGCGTGCGCAACAGCAGCCCGACGGCATGTCGCGCTTCGACGCGTTGCTGCTCGCCGGCCTGGTCGCCTCGCTCGCGGGCGACGTGCTGCTGATGGGGCCGGCGAACCTCTTCGTACCCGGGCTCGTGTGCTTCCTGCTCGCGCACCTGGCGTATATCGCGCTGTTCCGCATCGGTGTCGGCCTGTTCCCTCGCCCGCGCGCGCTGGCGGCCACGCTGCTGATCGGCGCGGGCATGTATGCCTTCCTGTGGCAGGGCGGCCTGCCGGTCGCGCTGCGCATTCCGGTCGGGTTCTATGTGGTGGTGATCGCCTGCATGGCGGCCCAGGCCATCGGCCGCGCGGCGGTGCTGCGTTCAGGCGACCCGGCCGCGCTGTGGGTGGCGGTGGGCGCCTGCTTCTTCATGCTGAGCGATGCGCTGCTGGCAATCAACCGCTTCGTGTCGCCGCTGCCGCTGGCGTCGCTGTGGGTGCTGTCGACGTACTACATGGCGCAGATGCTGATCGTGCGGCACATCCGGCGGCCGACGGCCTGAGCTTCTGTCTTTCTGCCTCCCCTTCCGGGGGAAGGCGCAAGACCTCGACTCAGTCAGCGCAGCGCTGGATTTCTACCGTCGAATGCCGGATTTCCTCGTGCATCGAGAAGCACGCCCGCACCTGGTCGGCGGTGAGCGTGGCCGAATGCGTCACCACCGTGAGCGCGCAGGCGTACGCATCGCGGCCGACGCGCCAGACGTGCAGGTCGGCCACGCGGGTTTCGGAATCGGCCAGCATCGTCTCGACGCCTTCGCGGATTTCTTCGGTGACGGGGTGGTCCATCTCGCGGTCGAGCAGGACCTTGCCGGTTTCCTTCAGCAGGCCCTTGGCCCAGACGGCGACGAGCACGGCGCCGACGATGCCCATGACGGGGTCGAGCCAGGACCAGCCATAGAACCATCCGCCCAGCAGCGCCGCGATGGCGAGCACCGAGGTGGCGGCGTCGGCCACCACATGCAGGTACGCGGAGCGCAGGTTGAGGTCGTGGCCATGTGCGTGATCGTGGCCGTGGTGATGGTCATGGCCGTGATCGTGCCCATGGCCGGGATGGTCGTGCGAATGCCCCAGCAGCCGCGCGCAGACCAGGTTCACCACCAGGCCCAGCACCGCGATCGAAATCGCTTCGGGGTAGTGGATGGCCACGGGCGACCACAGCCGCTCCAGCGAGCCGACCACCATGAGCGCAGCGACGCCGAGCAGCAGCAGCGCGCTCGCGAAGCCGCCGAGCACCTCGATCTTCCAGGTGCCGAAGGCAAAGCGCGGATCGCGCGCGTAGCGGCGCGCGGCGGCATAGGCGAAGGCGCTCAGGCCGATGGCCAGCGTGTGCGAACTCATGTGCCAGCCGTCGGCCAGCAGCGCCATGGAGTTGAACCACCAGCCGGCGCCGATCTCGACCACCATCATGGCGGCGGTGATCCACATCACGAGGCGGGTGCTGCGTTCGGCGGCGGCGTTGCCGGCACCGAAATGGTGGTCGTGCTGCCAGGCGCTCAGGTCGTGGGTGTGCATGGGGTCTTCAGGCTCCGAAAAGGTCCGGGCCGTCGGCGCGGCCCGAGGGCGGCGCCACGCCCAGGTGGCGGTAGGCCGCGAGCGTGGCGATGCGCCCGCGCGGCGTGCGTTGCAGGTAGCCCTGCTGGATGAGGTAGGGCTCGATCACGTCCTCGATGGTGTCGCGCTCTTCGCCGATGCTGGCGGCCACGTTGTCCAGGCCGACCGGGCCGCCGTCGAAGCGGTGAATGACGGCCTCGAGCAGCTTGCGGTCCATGAGGTCGAAGCCTTGCGGGTCGACGTCGAGCATGGCGAGCGCGCGGTGCGCGATGTCCTCGGTGATGCGGCCGTCGCCCTTCACCTCGGCATAGTCGCGCACGCGGCGCAGCAGGCGGTTGGCGATGCGGGGCGTGCCGCGCGAACGGCGCGCGATCTCGAAGCCGCCAGCGGCGTCGGTCTCGACCTTGAGCAGGCCGGCGCTGCGGCGCACGATGAGCGCCAGTTCTTCCGGCGTGTAGAACTCCAGCCGCGCCACGATGCCGAAGCGGTCGCGCAGCGGATTGGTCAGCATGCCGGCGCGGGTGGTGGCGCCCACGAGCGTGAAGGGCTGCAGGTCGAGCTTGATGCTGCGCGCCGCGGGGCCCTCGCCGATCATGATGTCGATCTGGTAGTCCTCCAGCGCGGGGTACAGGATTTCCTCGACGACCGGGCTCAGGCGATGGATCTCGTCGATGAAGAGCACGTCGTTCGGCTCGAGGTTGGTCAGCAGCGCCGCCAGGTCCTTGGGCTTCTCGAGCACGGGGCCGGAGGTCTGGCGCAGGTTGACGCCCAGCTCGGCCGCAATGATGTGCGACAGCGTGGTCTTGCCCAGGCCCGGCGGGCCGAACAGCAGCACATGGTCGAGCGCCTCTTTGCGCTTGCGCGCCGCGCCGATGAAGATCTCGAGCTGCTCGCGCACCTTGGCCTGGCCGACGTACTCGTCGAGCAGCTTGGGCCGCAAAGCCCGCTCGATCGCCTCCTCGTTGGGCGAGGCCGGGGCGGCGGATACCACGCGTTGCGGGGCGGGGGCGAAATCGTCGGTCTGGATGGTCATTGGGGGTGGGGCTTCGGGAGCAAGTTTAGTCCGGGTGCCGCGCCGGGCCGCCCCCGTCGGGCGAGTGCCCCCTCAGGGCGCAGCGACGGCACGAAAGGCCATGCGTGGAGGCCGCTTTTTACGCTGGCAGAATGTTCGGCCAGCACAACAAGACGAGGGGAAGGTCAGGCGTGTCCATCTACGAACTGAAACCGCGTTTCCAGGCACTGCTGCGGCCGCTCGTGGTCCGGCTGCATGCGATGGGTGTGACGGCCAACCAGGTGACGCTGGCGGCCTGTGCGGTGTCGGTCGTGCTCGGGCTCTGGCTGTTCTTCGCCGCGCCCTCGCTGGCGGCCTTCGGCCTGATTCCCGCCTGGATGTTCCTGCGCATGGCCTTCAACGCCATCGACGGCATGCTGGCGCGCGAGCACCACCAGCAAAGCAGGCTGGGCGCCTTCCTCAACGAACTCACCGACGTGGTCTCCGACGCCGCGCTGTACCTGCCCTTCGCGCTGGTGGTGCCGTTCGCGCCGTTCTGGGTCGGCACGGTCATCGTGCTGGCCGGGCTGAGCGAATTCGCTGGCGCGCTGGGCCCGACGGTGGGCGCCTCGCGCCGCTACGACGGCCCGATGGGCAAGAGCGACCGGGCCTTCGTGTTCGGCGCACTCGGGTTGTATGTCGCCCTGGGCGGGCCGCTGCCGGGCTGGACCGCCCTGCTGATGCCATTGCTGGCCGCGCTGGTGGCCTGGACGGTCGTCAACCGCATCCGCCGCGCCCTGGCGGAAGCCGAGGCACCCGCCGCCTGAAACACCCCTACACGAATAAATAGAAAAGAACCCGCTTCATGACCCTTTCCGCACCCCGCGTTGCCGCCGAGCACCACTTCCGCACGCACGACGGCGAATCGCTTTTCTACCGCCACTGGCCCGCCACGGGCGGCGCACGGCGCGGTGCCGTGCTGCTGTTCCACCGCGGCCACGAGCACGGCGCGCGCATGGCGCACCTGGTCGACGAACTGAACCTGCCCGACTTCGACTTCTTCGCCTGGGACGCGCGCGGCCACGGCCGCTCGCCGGGCCAGCGCGGCTACAGCCCGAGCTTCGGCACCTCGGTGCGCGACGTGCAGACCTTCGTGCAGCACATCGCCAGCACGCACGGCGTGCCCGAGCACGACATCCACGTGGTCGCGCAGAGCGTGGGCGCGGTGCTGATCGCCACCTGGGCGCACGACTACGCGCCCAAGGTGCGCGGTCTCACGCTGGCTTCGCCGGCCTTCAAGGTCAAGCTCTACGTGCCGTTCGCGCGGCCGGGGCTGGCGCTCATGCACAAGCTGCGCGGGCTGTTCTTCGTCAACAGCTATGTGAAGCCGAAGTTCCTCACGCACGACCCCGAGCGCATCGAGAGCTACACCAACGACCCGCTGATCTCGCGCCCGATCGCCGTCAACATCCTGCTGGGCCTGTACGAGGCGGCCGACCGCGTGGTGGCCGACGCCAACGCGATCACGCTGCCGGTGCAGCTGCTCATTTCCGGCGCCGACTGGGTGGTGCACCACAAGCCGCAGCACCAGTTCTTCGACCGGCTGGGCAGCGCGGTCAAGACGAAGACGGTGCTGCCGGGCTTCTTCCACGACACGCTGGGCGAGAAGGACCGGGCGCCCGCCGTGGCGTCGATCCGCGAGTTCATCCTGCAGCGCTTCGACGAACCGGCCGTGCCGGTCGACCTGCGCGAGGCGCACCTGAGCGGCCACACGGCCGACGAATCGCGCGCGCTGGCCGAACCGCTCTCGCCGCTGTCGCCGCGCGGCGCCTACTGGGCGATCACGCGCGGCGGGCTGCGCGTGGGCGGCGCGCTGTCCAGCGGCATCGCGCTGGGCCATGCCACCGGCTTCGACTCGGGCAGCACGCTCGACTACGTCTACCGCAACCAGCCACAGGGCAAGGGCGCAATGGGCCGGTCGGTCGACCGCACTTACCTCGACTCCATCGGCTGGCGCGGCATCCGCCAGCGCAAGATCCACGTCGAGGAGCTGCTGCGCATCGCGATGGAGCGGCTGGTCGAGATGCACCGCGAAGTGCGGGTCATGGACATCGCGGCCGGCCACGGCCGCTACGTGCTCGACGCGGTGCTGGCCAGCCCGGTGAAGGCCAGCTCGATCCTGTTGCGCGACTACAGCGACATCAACGTGCGCGACGGCACGGCGCTCATCGCCGAAAAAGGCCTGGAAGACGTCGCCCAGTTCGTGCAGGCCGACGCGTTCGACCGCGTGAGCCTTGCGAGCGTGACGCCGCGGCCCACGCTGGCGGTGGTCTCGGGCCTGTACGAGCTGTTCCCGGACAACGAGATGGTGCGCCGCTCGCTCGCGGGCGTGGGCGATGCGGTGGAAGACCGGGGCTACCTGGTCTACACCGGCCAGCCGTGGCACCCGCAGCTCGAAATGATCGCCCGCGCGCTCACCAGCCACCGCCAGGGCGAAGCCTGGGTGATGCGCCGGCGCACGCAGGCCGAGATGGACCAGCTGGTCGAAGAGGCGGGCTTCCGCAAGATCGACCAGCGGGTCGACGAGTGGGGCATCTTCACGGTGTCGCTGGCGGTGCGCGTCGCGCAATGACCGGCTGGCTGGCACAACGGCCCTGGAAGCGCGCCGCCGCGTGGCTGGTGTTCCTGGGACCGCTGTTCTACGCGACCTACGGCTTCGCCAACTGGTGGGCCACCACGCGCGCCAGCGTGCCCTCGATGGCCTTCGACTGGGAGCGGCAGGTGCCCTTCTGGGCGTGGACGATCTTCCCGTACTGGACGATCAACGTCTTCTACGCGCTGTCGCTGTTCCTGGCACGCGATCGCCACACGCTCGACCGGCATGCACTGCGGCTCGTGAGCGCCACGCTCATCGCCTGCACCTGTTTCGTCCTCTGGCCGCTGCACTTCAGCTTCGGCCAGCCGGCGGTCGAGGGCGCGCCGGCCTTCCTGTTCGATGCGCTGCGCGGCTTCGACCAGCCGTACAACCAGGCGCCCTCGCTGCACATCGCGCTGGCCGTGATCCTGTGGGACTGGTACCGGCGGTTCATCCGGCCGCTGTGGGCGCGGCTCGTGCTGCATGTGTGGGCCTTCGCGATCTGCGCCTCGGTGCTCACGACCTGGCAGCACCACTTCATCGACATCCCGACCGGCGCATTGCTCGGCATCTTCTGCGTGTGGCTGTGGCCGATAGCGCGCCGGGTGTCGATGCTGCGCGCGTGGCGCCTGGCGCGTGATCCGCAGCGGCTGAAGCTCGCGGGCTTCTATGCCGTGGGCGCGGCGCTGTGCCTGAGCGCAGGGCTGGCCACCAGCGGTGTGGCGCTGTGGCTGGCGTGGCCGGCGGCGGCACTTGCGCTGGTGTCGCTCAACTACCTCGGCTTCGGCGCGCGCGGCTTCCAGATGGACGGCCACGGCCGCATGGGCTGGGCGGCACGCTGGCTGTTCGCGCCCTACCGCCTGGGCGCCGCTTTCAATGTGTGGCTCTGGACGCGCAAGCTGCCGGCCTCGGTCGAGGTGGTGCCGGGCCTGCGCCTGGGCCGGCGCCCCACGCCCGCCGAATGGCTCGCCGCTGGCCAGCCCCGGCTTGTGAGCCTGTGCGCCGAGCTGCAACTGCCGGCCGGCGTGCCGCCCACGCACGCGCGCTGCGTCCCGCTGCTGGACCTCGTGGTGCCGCCGCCCGGGCGCCTGCGCCGCGCCGCGGCCGTCATTGAAGGCCAGCGCCGTGCCGCGGCGGCCGATGGTTCGACCGTCTGGGTCTGCTGCGCGCTGGGCTTCTCGCGCAGCGCCGCCGCCGTGATCGCCTGGCTGGGCCGCGACCACGGCCTGGCTCACGCCGAAGACGCCGTGCGCCGCGCACGCCCGCAGATCGTGCTGCATGCCGCCTGGCGTGCCGCACTCGAACCCCTTGGAACACCTTCGCGCCATGACTGACAACGAACGCGCCACCTGCACCACCCTGGCCGGCCTGCTGCGCGCGGCGGCCGTGCTCGCCTTCCTGGGCCTCGCGCTCACCTGCATCGCCGCGCTGGTGCTGGCGCTCACGCTGCGCGGGCTCTCGAACACCGCCATCCTGGCTTTTGCGGGGGTGATGGTGCTGGGCGTGCTCGAACGCTACTTCGCCTTCCGGCTGCGTCTGGACCAGGCGCTGTTCGAAGGTCTGGCCAACGGCCAGATCGCCACGCTGGGCGCGCTGGACAACGCACTCTCGGTGCTCGGGCTGCGCGACCCGCCGCCGCACCCCAGCGCCCGCGCGCTCGCCGAGCGCGTCCAGGGAACCCGCCAGCTGATGCAGCGCCACGCCATCGTGATCGCCGGCCAGAACGCGCTGTTCCTGCTCGCCCTCATGACACAGGAAATCGCGTGAACCACAACGACAACGGCAACAACAAGAACGACAGCAGCAGCGACGAAGGCGCCCGGCCAGGTGCCATCGTGCGCCGCGGCCTCGCCGTGGTGGCGGGCCAGCTCATCATCGGCGTGGCCGGCCTGTTGACCGGCGTGCGCGCCCTCTGGTCGGGCACCACGCCCAAGGCCGAGCAGACGCTGTACTTCGCCAACCACACCAGCCACGGCGACTTCGTGCTGCTGTGGGCCACGCTGCCCTCCGACCTGCGCGCGCTCACGCGGCCCGTGGCGGGCCAGGACTACTGGGAGGCCTCGAAGCTGCGCAACTTCATCGGCAAGGACGTGTTCAACGCGCTCATGATCCGCCGTGACGGCTCGGGCCAGGGCGGCAACCCGGTCGACCAGATGAAGGAGGCGCTGGAAGGCGGCGACTCGCTCATCATGTTCCCCGAGGGCACGCGCAACACGGGCGACGACATCCTGCTGCCGCTCAAGAGCGGCCTGTTCCACCTGGCGCGCGCCTGCCCCACCGTGCGGCTGGTGCCGGTATGGATCGAGAACCTCAAGCGCGTGCTGCCCAAGGGCACGCTGGTGCCGATCCCGCTGGCCTGCACGGTGCGCTTCGGCGCGCCGATCCAGCTCGAGGAAGGCGAAGACAAGGTTGCCTTCCTTGCCCGCGCACGCACGGCCATGCTCGACCTGCGCCCCGAATACGACCGCATCGAGCCCAACGGAGGGACCGCCTCGTGATCGAAATGTCCCCCTTCGCCTGGACCACCTTCAAGCTCTTCGGCGGCGTCTTCGGCGTGCTGGTGCTGGCTTCTTCGATCGGCGCGCTGCTCAAGTGGCGCGTGGCGCACGGCCAGCCGCACTCGGTGATCGACAACCTCAACTCGCGCGTCAACGCGTGGTGGGTGATGGTGGCGGTGATCGGCCTGGCCTTCGCCTTCGGCAAGGGCGGCGTGATCGTGCTTTTCTACCTGATCTCGTTCTATGCGCTGCGCGAGTTCATCAGCCTGGCCTACACGCGGCGCGGCGACCACGGCGCCATTGCGCTGGCCTTCTTCGTCGCGCTGCCGGGCCAGTACTTCCTGATCTGGATCGACTGGTACGGCCTGTATTCGATCTACATCCCGGTCTACGCCTTCCTGCTGCTGCCCATCCTGGCGGCCGTGGGCGGCGACACGCAGCGCTTCCTGGAGCGCACCTCGAAGATCCAGTGGGGCCTGATGGTGTGCGTGTTCTGCATCAGCCACGTGCCGGCGCTGCTCACGCTGCAGATCCCGGGATTCGAAGGCCGCAACCTGCTGCTGATCGCGTTCCTCGTCATCGTCGTGCAGGGCAGCGACGTGCTGCAGTACGTGTGGGGCAAGCTCCTCGGCAAGCGCAGGGTGGCGCCCGAACTCTCGCCCTCGAAAACCTGGGAAGGCCTGATCGGCGGCGTGGCCAGCGCCACCGCGCTGGGCGCGGCGCTGTACTGGGCCACGCCCTTCAACCCATGGCAGGCCGCGCTCATGGCCTTCATGATCTGCCTCTTGGGCTTCTTCGGCGGGCTCGTGATGTCGGCCATCAAGCGCGACCGCGGCGTGAAGGACTGGGGCTCCATGATCGAAGGCCACGGCGGCATGCTCGACCGGCTCGACTCGGTGATCTTCGCGGCGCCGATCTACTTCCACGCGCTGCGCTACTGGTGGGTGCCGTGAGTCCGGCGGCGAAGAAGACCGCGGCCAAGGCGGACCGCATCGTCGACGACACGCCGCTGGAATGTGCCGACGCCGCCGCACTGCTGCGCTGGTACAAGAAACATCACGCCACGCACGCCGGCGTCTGGCTGCGCATCGCGAAGAAGGCCAGCGGCATCGCCTCCGTCGACCACCCCGAGGCACTGGAGATCGCGCTGTGCTTTGGATGGATCGACGGCCAGCGCAAGAGCCAGGACGCGCAGTTTTTTTTGCAGCGCTTCACGCCGCGCACCGCGCGCAGCACCTGGTCGAAGATCAACCGGGACAAGGCACTGCAGCTCATCGACGACGGCCGCATGCAGCCCGGCGGCCTGGCCGAGGTGGCGCGCGCCCGCGCCGACGGCCGATGGGACGCGGCCTACGACGCCGCCAGCGTGGCGACCGTGCCGCCCGACCTGCAGGCCGCGCTCGACGCCAACCGCAAGGCCAAGGCCTTCTTCGCCACGCTCGATGCGCGCAACCGCTATGCGGTGCTTTTCCGCACGCAGGGCGCGAAGAAGCCCGAGACACGCGCTCGGCGCATCGCGCAGTTTGTCGATATGCTGGCCAAGGGCGAGAAGATCCATCCCTGAGACGATGTGACGCCTGGAATCACTGCGGCCCGGTGCCGGTCGCGATGATCGCCAGCTGGTCCGGGTCCACGATCCGGATGCGCTTGTAGCTCATGTCGATCACGCCTTCGGCGACCAGGCGGCCCAGTTCCTTGTTGATGGTCTGGCGCGACAGCCCGAGCATGGCCGCCAGGTCGTTCTGCGACAGGCGCACGGGCAGGCTCGCGGCGGCCTTCACCTGCATGCCGTAGAAATGGATCACGCTCATCAGCGTGGCCGCCACGCGCCCGCGCACCGAGTTGAGCATCTGGTTCTGCAGCAGCACCACGCTCAGCCGCTGGCGCCTCAGCGCCAGCTTGGCCACGTCGCGCCACAGCACGGGCTCGGCGTCGAGCAGCGAGATCACCGCGTCGCACGGCAGGTGAACGATCACCGAGTCTTCGTGCGCGTGGTAGTCGTAGGGCAGCGGCACGTCGGCGAGCAGACGCACCAGCGGCGCCACCTGGCCGGGGCCGAGCAGCGCGTTGACGTACTTGCGCCCCAGTGAACTCATGCTGCTGATTTCGAGGCAGCCCGACACCACCGCGAGCAGCTCGCGCTTGTGGCGGTCGCTCGCCAGCACCTGCGTGCGGCGACGGTAACGCACGAGGCGCGCCGACTTCATGAGCTCGGCGCGGCGCGCGTCGGGCCAGTGCGAGAAGAGCTCGTTCCAGCGCAGCGCGCGGTCGAGCAGGTCGGCGCTCTCTTCGGCGTTCAGCGCACTCTTGGGAATGGAAACAGTCTGTCGGGCCAGCGGGTTCTCCCTGCCTTGATGTTCACGAATCTGTCAAGGCGTTGACAGATTCGGCGGGTCTTCATTTCTATCGTAAGCCCCGGGCATCGACAAGCACACAAGCGGCACCGCCCTGCACCCGCAAGCGGCACGCCACACCCGGAGACAACACCAGATGATGAAGACCACCACCGCGGGCCTCGCGCTCGCGGCCTCCACCCTTGCGTTCGCGCAAAGCACCGTCACCGTCTACGGCACGGTCGACCTCTACGTGGCGCACGCCAAGTCGGGCGCCGCGTCGTCGACGCGGCTCGAGGACGGCGGCCAGACCGCCTCGCGCATCGGCTTTCGCGGCACCGAAGACCTCGGCGGTGGCCTGGGCGCGCACTTCACGCTGGAAAGCGGCTTTGCGCCCGACACCGGCAACGGCACGCTGCCCGGCCCTGCGATGTCGTTCAGCCGCCAGTCCTTCGTCGGGTTCTCGGCACCGTGGGGACAGATCGACGCGGGCCGCATGTACACGCCGATGTTCTATGCGCTGTTCAAGGCCGACCCCTACGGCCTGAACTCGGTGTTCTCGCCCATCAACCTCGTGGCCGCCACCGACGCGCAACCCGGCCTCACGCCCTTCGCGGCCCGCGCCAGCAACATGGTGCGCTACCGCACGCCCGCCAGCATGGCGTTCTTCGCCGACGTTGCCTACGCACCGGGAGAATCGAGTGCGCCAAGCCACCAGAGCGGCAACGTCTATGGCGGCAACTTCGGCTGGTCGCGCAAGCCCTACTACATCGCCTATGCCTTCCAGCGCGCGCGCTCCGGCTCGGCGGCGGCGCCCGTGGCCTCGCCCGCCACCACGACCTACCAGGCGTTGACGGGCTCGTACGAGCTGCCGTCGATCGGCCTGCAGCTGTACGCCAGCTATGTGCGCAACGCCTCCAGCCTGCCCCACGTGCCGACCGCCAAGCTCGTGAACCTGGGTGCCACCTACAACGTGACGCCCACCTCGAACCTCATCTTCGGCGCCACGCAGCGCAAGGTGGCCGAGAGCGACCGCTCGCAGCTGGCGTGGACGCTGGGCTACGACCACTACCTGAGCAAGCGCACCGTGGTCTATGCGCGCTGGCTGCGCCTGCTGAACCGGCACGGCGCCTCGGCCTCGCTCGGGACCATTCCGGTGGTCGCCAACAGCGGCAACGACGTGCGCGTGCTCGCCACCGGCATCCGCCACAACTTCTGACTTCCGACACCTCCGACATGCCCATGGACTTCTTCTCTTCGCAAGCCGAATCCCTGTCGGCGCTGTTCGCGCCACGCGCCATCGCGGTGGTCGGCGCCTCGTCCAACGCGCAGAAGATCGGTGGCATTCCCGTCGACTACCAGCGCCGCTTCGGCTTCGAGGGCGCGCTGTACCCGGTCAACCCGAATGCCGACCGCATCCAGGACCTGCCGGCTTTTCCGAGCCTGCGCGCCATCGACCAGCCGGTGGACCTGGCCATCCTCGCGGTGCCGTCGGCGCTGGTCGACGGCGCGCTCGACGACGCCATCGCGGCCGGCGTGAAGGGCGTGGTGCTGTTCTCCTCGGGCTTCGCCGAAGTGGGCGCCGAGGGCGCGGCGGCGCAGGCGCGGCTCGGCGACAAGGCGCGTGCCGCCGGCGTGCGGCTGGTCGGCCCCAACTGCCTGGGCTTCATGAACGTGGCGCGTCATGTGTACGCGACCTTCTCGCCGGCCCCCGGCGGGGGACTCGTGAAACCGGGGCGCATCGGGCTGGTGAGCCAGTCGGGCGCGTTCGGTGCCTACGCCTACGCGATGGCGCGGGCGCGCGGCGTCGGCCTGTCGCTGTGGGCCACCACCGGCAATGAGGCCGACGTGCAGGTCGCCGACTGCCTGGCCTGGCTCGCGCAGGACCCCGACACCGACGTGATCATGGCCTACATGGAAGGTTGCCGCGACGGCCCCCGGCTGCGCGCGGCGCTGGCCCTGGCGCAGGCCCACGGCAAGCCGGTGGTGATGGTCAAGGTCGGGCGCACCGCGCTGGGCGCCGAGGCTGCCGCCTCGCACACCGCCTCGCTGGCGGGCGACGACGCGGTGTACGACGCCGTGTTCCGCCAGTACGGCGTGCTGCGCGCACGCAACCTCACGGAGTTCTTCGACCTGGCCCACAGCGCGGCCGTGGCGGGCCGCCCACGCGACCGCTCGATCGGCCTGTTCACGGTCTCGGGCGGCGTCGGCGCCCTGATGGCCGACGACGCCTCGGCGCAGGGCCTCGATGTCCAGCCGCTGAGCGAGGCCGCCCGGGACACGCTGCGCCGCTGGGTGCCCTTCGCGGCGCCGCGCAACCCGGTCGACATCACGGGACAGGTGACCAACGACATGACGCTCATCGAGCGCACGGCCCGCGTGATGCTCGACGACCGCGGCTTCGCATCGTGGATGGGCTTCCTTGCGGCGGCCGGCGCGTCGGACGCGTTCTGGCCGGTGCTGCGCGCGCTCGTGACGTCGCTGCGCGAGGCCTACCCCGACACGCTGCTGGCCGTGAGCACGCTGCTGTCGTCGGAACGCCGCGCCGAGCTCGAGGCGATGCGCTGCCTGGTGTTCGCCGATCCGTCGGACGGCATCCGGACGATCGCTGCGCTCGCGGGACTGAAGCCGGCGGCGGCCGCGCCTGCAGCGCCTGCGCCGATCAAGGCGTCGTTGACGCTCGCGCCCGGCACGATGTCCGAGCCCGATGCGCTCGCACTGCTGGCCGAAGCCGGCGTGCCGGTGGTCGCACACCGCGTGGTGCGCAGCGCCGACGAGGCCGCAGCGGCCGCCGATGCGCTCGGCGATGCCGTCGTTGTGAAGATCGTCAGCGCCGACATCCCGCACAAATCGGACGTCGGCGGCGTGGCGCTCGGACTGCGCGGCGCGGCGTCGGCGCGTGCGGCCTTCGAGCGCACGCGCGACCACGCGCTCACGGCGCGGCCCGAGGCGCGGCTCGACGGCGCACTGGTCGCGCGCATGCTGACCGGCGGCGTCGAATGCATCGCCGGCGTGCACCGCGACCCGGTCTTCGGCCCGGTCCTGATGTTCGGCCTGGGCGGCATCCACGTCGAGACGCTGCGCGACGTGTCGCTGCGCGCGCTGCCCATCACGCGCGACGACGCGCTGGCGATGGTGCGCGAGCTGCGCGCCTTCGCGATCCTGAACGGCGCGCGCGGCCGGCCGCCGGTCGACCTCGATTCGATCGCCGATGCGCTGTGCGCGCTCGCCGACTTTGCGCAGCGCGCGGGCGACTCGCTCGACAGCGCCGAGATCAACCCGCTGATCGCACGCCCGCAGTCCGAGGGCGGCTGCGTGGCGGTCGACGCGCTGGTCGTCGGCCGCGCGCCCTGAAGCACAACAACAACCACCGGAGACATCGCATGACGACATCGAAGAACGGACTCGGGCACGCACTCGGCGCGGGCGCGGCACTGGTGCTCGCAGCCGGCACGGCAGCGGCAGCCACGGAGGCCTCCTTCCCCTCCAAGCCCGTGCGCATCATCGTGCAGTACCAGGCGGGCGGTTCGACCGACATCCTCGCACGGCTCGTGGCCGAGGGGCTGTCGAAGCGGCTGGGCCAGCCCGTGGTGGTCGAGAACCGCAGCGGCGCGGGCGGGATCATCGGCACCGACTACGTCGCCAAGAGCCCGCCCGACGGCCACACGCTGCTGCTGACGGTGCCCGGCCCCGTCACCGCGAACCTGGTGCTCTACAGCAAGCTGCCCTACGACCCGCGCACCGACCTGCGCATGGTGTCGGACATCGCCACCACGCGCACCGTGCTGGCGGTGCACCCGTCCATCCCCGCCACCGACTTCAAGAGCCTCGTCGCCGCCGTGAAGGCCGCGCCCGGCAAGTACTCGATGGGCTCGTGGGGCCCGGGCACGCAGCCGCACCAGGTGCAGGTCTACATGGACAAGGCCTACGGCCTGCAGACGATGCACGTGCCCTACAAGGGCGAGAGCCCGATGGCGATCGACCTGATCGGCGGCGTGATCCAGATGACCGTGGGCTCCGTCACCACGCTGCAGCCGTACATCAAGGCCGGCAAGCTGCGCCCGCTGGCCGTGGCCGGCACCCGGCGCGCCCGCGCGCTGCCCGACGTGCCGACTTTCGCCGAGCAGGGCTACGCCGACGAGGTCTACGCCATGACCGGGCCGACCTCGCTGATGGCGCCGGCGAAGACGCCCGATGCCATCGTCGAGCGCCTGGGCCGCGAGGTCAGCGCGGTGGTGCGCCAGCCCGAGGTGAGCCGGCGCATCGAGGAACTCGGCGCCGAGCCCGTGGGCAACCTGCCGCCCGAAGCCACCGCGGCCTACAAGGCCTTCCTGCCCGTGACGCTGAAGCTCACGCAGGCCACGGGCGTGAAGCTCGATTGAACCGTCTTCCCACCTCTCCCTCTTTTCGAACCCCAGCTCCGAGGTCTTTTCCATGAACGCTCCCGTCTCCACGCCCGACATCGCCGTCGCCCGCAAGGCGCTCGCCCGCTCCATCGGCCTGGCCGCCTTCGTCTACGGCTATCCGCTCACCGAGACCTACCGCACCTGCGCCATGCAGACCGCACCGCGCGCCGAACGCCGCCCCGGCGCCTCGGCCGGCTCGGATGTGCGTGCGCCGATGAACACGCTGCACCACGCGCCGCGCCCCTCGACCGACCAGGACCGCGACGTGGTCACGCCCGCCAACGACCTGCTCTACACCATGGCCTGGCTGCACCTGGCTGATGGGCCGATGCTGCTCACGGTGCCCGCGTCGTCGCGCCATCCGGGGCGCTACTTCGTGCTGCCGCTGTACGACGCCTACACCGAGAACTTCGAGAACCTCGGCCCGCGCAACTGCAACCCCGACGGCGAGACCGTGGTGCTCGTCGGCCCCGGCGGCACCGTGCCTGAATCGCTCGCGGCCCACCGCGTGGTGCGCTGCCCGACGAACCTCGTCTGGCTCATCGGCCGCATCCTCGTGGGCGACGAAAGCGACTGGCCGGCCGCGCGCGCGCTGCAGTCGGAGATCCTGCTCGCGCCCGCACCCGGCACCGTGCTGCAGGGCCGCCCCGCCGCGATCGAGCAATGGGCCGGCCCGCTCGAGGACGCCATGGCTGCCGCCTTCGAGCACGGTGAACCGGCCGCGCAGGTGGCGCCGCGCTTCTTCACCAACGTGTGCCACGCACTGGCCGAGGCGCCGGGCCGCGTGGAAGACCGCGCGCTGGTCGCCTGGTTCGGCCAGGGCGGCTTGCTGGCGAACGCGGCGTTCTCGTGGGACGCGCTGGAAGCACCGCTGCGCGAAGGCCTGATCGAAGGCTTCGCCGACGGGGTGCAGCTGGTCGGCGCGGTGGGCCGCAACCGCCGGCCCAAGCCCTGGTCGATGACGCCCGCCACCGGCCGCTACGGCAACGAGTTCCTCGGCCGCGCGCGCACCGCCTACCTGGGCCTGGGTGCACTGGCCACCAGCGAAGCCGTGTACGCCGCCGCGCACCACGACGCCAACCAGGAACCGCTGGACGGCCAGCGCCGTTATGCGATGCGCTTCGAGGCCGGCGAGCTGCCGCCTGCGGACGCGTTCTGGTCGGTCACGCTGTACGACAGCGACCGCTTCCTCTACCCCAACGAGATCCGCCGCCACGCGATCGGCGACCGAACGCCCGGCCTGCATCGCGCCGCCGACGGCAGCCTCGAACTGGTGGTGAGCCACGCGCGCCCCGCCGATGCCGCCAACTGGCTGCCCGCGCCGGCCGGGCGCTTCTACCTGATCCTGCGCATGTACTACCCGCGCGAAGGCGTGCAGAGCTGGCGCATTCCGGCACTGCAAGCACAGCAGGACTGAGCACGATGCAGCCGCACACCGACACCCTGCACGCCGTGGCCGAAGAGGCCGTGGTCTACGCCTACCCGCTCTACGAGATGTGCCGCATGCGCGCGGCCACCTCGCCGCAGCGCACCGACACCGCCGGCGAGGCGCCGAAGCCGCAGCGCTGGTGCAACGTGTTCACGCACGCCCGCCAGCTGCTGCGCGCGGGCAAGAGCCGCGTCGTCACGCCGAACAATGACACGCTCTACACCAACGCCTGGCTCGACCTGGGCGAGGGCCCGCTCGTGATCGACGTGCCCGATACCGCCGGCCGCTACTACGTGCTGGGCCTGCTCGATTTCTTCACCAACCCCTTTGCCCACCTGGGGCAGCGCCTCACCGGCACGGCGGCGCGGTCCTTTGTGATCACGCCGCCGGGATGGCGCGGTACGCTGCCCGCCGCCTTCCACGCGCCGGGCGCGCGCATCGAGGCGCCCACGCGCTGGCTGTGGATCATCGGGCGCCTGCTGGTCGACGGCCCGCACGACGTGCCCGTGGTCAACGCGCTGCAGGACGGTTTTCTCGTGCGCACGCTGGCCGACTGGCAGGCCGGCCGCGCCTCGGCGCCGCGCGCCTTCGATCCGGCCTGCGACCCGAAGGCGCCGCTCACGGCCGACCACTTCGCCGCGCAGGTGAACGCGGCGCTGCGCGACAACGCACCGCCAGCCGGCGATGCGGCGCGGGTCGCACGCTACGCGGCACTCGGCATCGGACCCGACGCGAGGCCGCTCGATGACAGCCAGCGCGCCGCGCTGCAGGCCGCGCTCGACACCGTGCTGCCGCGGCTGCGCGAAGCGAACTCGGGCCGCACCACGGCCACGGGCTGGGTGCAGATGCCGCTGGTGGAAGGCTCCTTCGGCGACGACCACCTGGCACGCGCGCTGGTCGCGCTCAAGTACATCGGCATGCTCGAAAGCCGCGAGGCCACCTACCCCATGGCCTGGCACGACGCCGCAGGCGAGCCGCTCACTGGCCAGCGCCGTTACACGCTGCGCTTCACCCCCGATGCGCTGCCGCCGGTCGACGCGTTCTGGTCGCTCACGATGTACGACACGCACGACTACATGCTGGTCGACAACCCGATCGACCGCTACGCCGTCGGCGATCGCACGCCGGGCCTGCGGCGCGATGCCGACGGCGGGCTCACGCTGCACATCCAGCACGCGCGTCCCGAGCGTGAAGCCGCGCTCGCCAACTGGCTGCCGGCACCCGAAGGCCGCTTCTACCTCTGCCTGCGCGCCTACATGCCGCGCGCCGAGCTGCTCGACGGCCGCTACCTGCTGCCGCCCCTCACCGTCACCAAGGACTCCGCATGACCGCCACCGTTGAAAAGCCGCAAGCAGCAGAAGAAAAAGAGAAGCCGTTCCTCATCGTCGGCACCGGCACCGAGACCGTCGCGCCGGGTCTGCACATCCTGCGCGGGCAGGGGCAATCGTTCGTGGCCGAGACCGACGCAGGCCTGGTCGTGATCGATGCCGGCCCGGGCGGCTCGGTGACGCAGGGCATGATCGATGCGCTGCGCCAGCTCAGCGACGCGCCGGTGCATGCGCTGTGCTTCAGCCACGGCCACATCGGCTACAACGCCGGCGTGCCGATGTGGCTGGCCCATGCCGCCGCGCGCGGCGATGCGCCGCCGCGGATCATTGCGCACCGCAACGTGCCGCGCCGCCTGGCACGCTACGGCGAGACGATGGCCCTGCAGCACCGCATGGCCGAGATCCAGTTCAACCGCCCGCCGGGCTTCTTCGACCACCGGCTGGTGACGCACCCGCCCACCGAGACCTTCGACGATGTGCTGCAGATCGGCAGCGGCGAGCGCCGCATCGAACTGCGCTGGGCGCCCTCGGAAACCGACGACGCGATCGCGCTGTGGAGCCCGGCGCAGCGCGTGCTGTACGGCGGCGCGGCGCTGATCGATTCCATTCCCAACATCGGCACGCCCTTTCGCACGATGCGCGACACAGTGCGCTGGGCCGACACGCTGGAGGCGCTGGCGGCATTGAAACCGCGCAAGGCGGTGCGCGAATTCGGCGCCACGCTCGAGGGCGAAGACCAGGTGCAGCACGTGCTCGTGCACACGGCCCGCGCGCTGCGCTGGCTGCGCGCCGAGGTGGTGCGGCTCATGAACGAGGGGCTCAACGAGCGCGACATCCTGGCGCGCATCCGCTTTCCCGACGAGCTCTTCGCAGTCGACTGGATGAAGCCGACCTACGGCGACCCCGGCTACATCGTGCGCGACATCTACCGCTCGGAGAACGGCTGGTGGGACCGCAACCCGACCTCGCTGCACCCGGCCGCGCCCGAGGCCATCGGCCGCGCGGTGGCCGACGCCATCACCGACAAGCGCGGCGTGATCGCCCAGGCGCGCGCACTGGCGGCAAGCAAGCAGTGGCAACTCGCGCTGCATGTGATCGACCTGCTGGCCACCGCCGAGGGCGACGCGCTGGAGATCGCCGAGGCGCGCTCGCTCAAGGCCGAATGGCTGCGCGAACGCGCACGCGAGGTGCCCAGCTACGTTTCGCGCAACCTGTACCGCGTGGGCGCGGACATGATCGAACAGGGCACGCAGGCGCGCTTCGGCATCCGCTGAGACTTTTCCCGGAGACACGGACCATGACAAACACACAAAGCTTCCGCTTCGGCCTGCGCACGCTGGTCGCCTGCACCCTGGCCGCGCTGGCCGTCGCCGGCCACGCGCAACCGAACGCCGCCGACACCTACCCCGACAAGCCCGTGACGCTGGTCGTGCCCACCGCGCCGGCCGGCGGCACCGACACCATCGCACGGCTCATTGGCGACGGCCTCGGCAAGATCCTGAAGCAACCCTTCGTGGTCGACAACCGCCCGGGCGCCAACGGCATCCTCGGCAGCGAAGTGGTGGCGCGCGCCACGCCCGACGGCTACCGCCTGCTGTTCACCTACGCCGCGACGATGGTGGTGAACCCCAGCCTCTACAAGAAGCTGCCCTACGACCCGCTGAAGGACTTCGTGCCGATCGCCCAGGTCGGGCGCGGCGGCAACCTGCTGCTGGTGCGCAAGGACCTGCCGGTGAAGACCATCCAGGAGTTCGTCGCCTACGCCAAGGCGCGGCCCGACAAGCTCAGCTACTGCTCGTGGGGCGCCGGCTCGGGCGGCCACCTGGCGATGGAAAGCCTGAAAAAGCAGGCCGGCCTCGTGATGACGCATGTCCCCTACAAGGGCAGCGGCCCCTGCGTGCAGGACCTCGTGGGCGGCCAGGTCGATGCGGCGTTCGCCGACATCTCCTCCACCGTGGAGATCGTGCGCGCCGGCCGCATCCGCGCGCTGGCCAACAGCGGCCCCTCGCGCATCCCGATGCTGCCCGACGTGCCGACCATGACCGAGAGCGGCTACCCCTTCACCACCTACGCCTGGTACGGCGTGCTGGCGCCGGCCAGGACGCCGCCCGTCGTCGTGAAGAAGCTCAACGAGGCCGTGAACCAGGTGCTGCGCGATCCCGCGGTGGTGCGCCGCATGCACGAGTTGAACTTCACCGACCTGCCGCAGAACACGCCCGAGCAGTTCGCCACCACCATCCGCAACGACCTGCGCGACTGGGGCGCGCTGGTGAAGGACATCGGCCTGACGCTCGAATGAGCAGGCGAGTCGCTCAATCCTCGTCCATGACCCGCGAGCGGCCGAACCAGAAGCCGAGCACGAGGCCGACGGTGCCGGCACCGATGCCGCCCCACAGGCTCAGGAAGGTGTAGACGTTGTAGCGCCCCGGATGCTGCGCGAGCGCACTCGCCAGCGCGGGTTCGTTCAGGCCGCCGAGCCCGCGCGCGGCGGCGTAGTCGAAGCCGGCGGCGCCCAGGAAGTTCGGCGCCACGAGGATCGGCAGCGCCGCGAAGAAGGGAAACCATGCGCCGCGCACCCGGCGCCAGCGCATCAGGATCGCTGCGACGAACAGCACGGCACCGATCACGATGGTGCCGAGCATGAAGGGCTGGCGCGCGAGCGGCAGCAGCCAGGGCCAGATCCACGGCAGCGGGTACAGCGGCCACTCGGCGCGCGGCGCGAGGCCCCCCGGCCGTGCGACGACCGACCAGCCCAGCGTGTCGAGGCCGCTGAACACCAGTGCCGACAGGCAGGCGATCGCCGCGACGCTCAGGCACACGCTGCGAAACGGGGATGCGCTGCCCTGCAGGAAACCGGGGGACGGCTCCGGCGGCAATGCCGGCGACCGGGGCCAGCCCGACTGCCAGTGCCGCACGACGATCGACTGCGGCACCGGCGGCGGTGCCACGTCGCCGCGCACCAGCCAGTCGATGAACAAGAGGCCGACCGCAAACGCCATGACCGCCGTGAGCCATGCGCACACGCCCGGCATGTCGATGAACCCGGCCGGCGTCAGCATCGGCAACTGGCCGTAGGCCACGCCCGCGAAGCCGTAGAGCCAGATGATCGGCACCGAAAGAACCATGGCCGCGTGCATCAGCACCGCGTCGGTCTCGGTCGACTCGTGGCGCAGCGCCTGCGCGCGCGACCACGCCTCGCGCCAGCTCACTTCGCCAGCGCTTTCAGTGCCATCTTGATGCCGTCGCTCACGCTCGCGTCCTTCGGCAGCGCCTTCAGCGCGAGCGCGGCTTCCTTGTCGCTGTAGCCCAGCGCCACCAGCGCCTGCAGGATGTCGGCCTGCGCGTCGGACGCGGCATGCGCCGGCAGGCCGATGTCGGCACCCAGCTTGCCCTTGAGCTCCAGCAGCAGCCGCTCGGCGGTCTTCTTGCCGATGCCGGGAATCTTCACGAGCCGGCCCAGCTCCTGCGTGGTGATGGCCTGCGCCAGCTCGCCCACGCTCATGCCCGAGAGCAGGCCCAGCGCGGTGCGCGGGCCCACGCCGGTGATCTTGATGAGCTGGCGGAAGGCCGCCCGCTCCTCGGCGGTGCCGAAGCCGTAGAGAATCTGCGCGTCCTCGCGCACGACGAAGTGCGTGAGCAGCGACACCTTCGCGCCGACGTTGGGCAGGTTGTAGAACGTGCTCATCGGCACGTCGACCTCGTAGCCGACGCCGTTGCAGTCCACCACCACCTGCGGGGGGTTGCGCTCTGCGAGCGTGCCGGTCAGTTTGCCTATCATGGGTGCCCTTTTTCCTTGAAATGTCCGGCGTGATTCTGCGACACACCTTTACCCCCCTGAACAATTCGCGCCTCGGCCACCTGTGCGGCCCGCTGGATGCGCACCTGCGCCGCATCGAGGACGCCCTGGGCGTGAAGATCGCGCACCGCCACGAGCAGTTCAAGGTCGATGGCCCCAAGGCCACCGCGCAGCGCGCCATGGACGTTCTGCAGGCGCTGTACGAGATCGCCCAGCGCCCGATCGACCCCGCCGTGGTGCAGCTCACGCTGGCCGGCGACGGCTCGATGGTCGATGGCGACGACGATGCCGCGATGCTCGTCACGCGCCGCGCCGACCTGCGCGCGCGCACGCCTACGCAGGCGCTGTACCTGGACAACATCGCCAGGCACGACATCACCTTCGGCATCGGCCCGGCCGGCACCGGCAAGACCTACCTGGCGGTGGCCTGCGCGGTCGATGCGCTGGAGCGCGCGGCGGTGCAGCGCATCGTGCTCACGCGCCCGGCCGTCGAAGCGGGCGAGCGCCTGGGCTTTCTGCCGGGCGACCTGACGCAGAAGGTCGACCCCTACCTGCGCCCGCTGTACGACGCGCTGTACGACCTCATGGGCTACGAGAAGGTGCAGAAGGCCTTCGAGCGCAACGTGCTGGAGATCGCGCCGCTGGCCTTCATGCGCGGGCGCACGCTGAACAACGCCTTCGTGATCCTCGACGAGGCGCAGAACACCACGGTGGAGCAGATGAAGATGTTCCTCACGCGCATCGGCTTCGGCGCCAAGGCGGTGGTGACGGGCGACGTGAGCCAGATCGACCTGCCCAAGCAGCAGCTCAGCGGGCTGATCGACGCCGAGCGTGTGCTCAAGCGGGTGCCCGGCATCGCGACCACGCATTTCACGAGCGCGGACGTGGTGCGCCATCCGCTGGTGGCGAAGATCGTCGATGCCTACGACGGGCAGCGCAAGCGCGCGGGAGTCCACTGACATGGCGGCCGCGTTGCTTCCGGCCCTGTCGCTGTCGCTGCAGTTCGGGCGCTTCAAGGGCGTGGAGCGCCACCGCGCCGCGCTGCCGCGCCACAGCGTGAACCGCTGGATCCGCCACGCCCTGGACATCGACGGCGAGATCACCGTGCGCATCGTCGATGCCGAGGAGGGCCAGCGCCTGAACCGCGAATTCCGCGGCAAGGACTACGCCACCAACGTGCTCACCTTCGACTATGCGCAGGGCCCGGTCGTGATGGCCGACCTGGTGCTGTGCGCGCCCGTGGTGGCGCGCGAGGCAAAAGAAAACCGCAAGACCCTCGCCGCGCATTACGCGCACCTGCTGGTGCACGGCACGCTGCACGCGCAGGGCTGGGACCACGAGACGAGCGACGCCGACGCGGACGAGATGGAAGCGTACGAAGTCGAGATCCTCGCGGGCCTGGGCATTCGCAGCCCGTACGGGCGCTGAGCGGAGGTCGCGATGGCGTCGGGCACCGATCCCTGGCTGCCGCGCTGGCTGCCGCTGCTGCGCGCATGTGCCGGAGACGGGCCGGTGCTCGAACTGGGCTGTGCAACCGGCCGCGACACCGCCACGCTGGTCAAGGCCGGGTTGCGGGTGGTGGCGATCGAGCTGTCCTCCGATGCCTTGGCGCAGGCGCGGGAGCGCGTGCCGACAGGCGCCGCGTTCCACTGCGGTGATTTCCGCGAGGCCTGGCCACTCGAAAGCGAAGCCACGGTCGGCGCCGTGCTGGCGAGCCTGTCGCTGCACTACTTCGCGTGGGACGCAACGCTGGCGCTGGTGCGGCGCATCCACCGCGTGCTGCGGCCGGGCGGCGTGCTGCTGTGCCGCCTCAATTCGGTCAACGACCTGCACCACGGCGCGCGCGGCCCGTCGGCCAGCGGGCGAGACGAAGACTTCTTCTACGTGGTGGACGGCATCCCCAAGCGCTTCTTCGACCGCGCCGCGGTCGAGCTGCTGTTCGCCGACGGCTGGCAGCTGCAGCACCTCGAAGAGGTGCGCGTGCTGCGCTACGACGAACCGAAGGTGGCGTGGGAGGCCGTGCTGCGGCCTACGCCGTCATCTGCAGCGGGATCGTGACCGGCCCGTCGTTCAGCAGGTGCACCTGCATGTCGGCACCGAACTCACCCGTCGCCACCACGGGATGTGCGGCGCGCGCCTGCGCCACGAAGTACCCGTAGAGCCGGCGTCCCTCGTCGGGCGGCGCGGCGAGCGTGAAGCTGGGGCGGTTGCCGCCGCTGACGTCAGCAGCGAGCGTGAACTGGCTCACGACCAGCAGGCCCCCGCCGATGTCCTGCACGCTGCGGTTCATCTTGCCGGCGTCGTCCGAGAAGATGCGCAGCTTGAGGATCTTGGCAAGCAGGCGGTCGGCCACGCTGTCGGCGTCGCCGCGTTCGGCGCACAGCAGCACCAGCAGGCCGGCCTCGATGGCGCCGACGGTCTGGCCTGCGATGTCGACGCGCGCGTGCGCCACGCGCTGGAGCACGGCTTTCATGGGTGAGGGTCCTCGAGTCGGGTGGCGCGCGCTTCCATGGTGAGCGGCAGCAACTGAATGGTCACGCGCAGGCCGGGCACGGCGTCCATGAGCGCTTGTTCCAGTTCGTCGCGCAGGTTGGCGGCACGCTGCAGGGTCCAGTCGCCGGGCACGTGCATGTGCAGGTCGGCAAAGCGACGCTGGCCGGCGCCGCGCGTCACCATGTCGTCGAAGCGCAGCCGGTCGCCTTCGGCATGGCGCGCGGCAAAGTCGTCGAGCGTGGCGCGCACGGTGGCGATCGTCCCGGCGTCGAGCGCCTCGTCCATGAGGCCCTGCGAGGAGCGCCACACGAGCTTGAAGCCCTCGCGCACGATGTTGAGCGCCACGGCGATGGCAATCAGTGGGTCGAGCCAGAGCCAGCCGCTGAAATACACGGCCACGATGCCAACCAGCACGCCGACCGAGGTCCAGACATCGGTCATCAGGTGGCGCCCGTCGGCCTCCAGCGCGATGGAGCGGTGCGCGCGCGCCGCCCGGAACAGCGCGAATGCCAGCGCGGCGTTGAAGCCCGAGCTGAGCACCGACAGCGCCAGGCCCCAGCCCAGCTGCTCCAGCGGCTGCGGCGACAGCAGCCGCAGCACCGACACCCACAGGATGGCGATGGCGGCGGCCACGATCAGCAGGCCCTCGAAGCCGGACGAGAAGTACTCGGCCTTGTGGTGGCCGTAGGGATGGTCCTCGTCGGCCGGGCGCTCGGCGATGGTGACCATCGCCAGCGCGAACATGGCGCTCGCGAGGTTGACGCACGACTCCATGGCGTCGGAGATCAGGCCCATCGAGTTCGTCAGGTAGCCGGCCCAACCCTTCAGAAGGATGGTGAGCAGGGCCACCGCGACAGAGACGCGAAGCAGCGTTTTAGGGGTCAACGTCATGCAGAAAGAACGAGATCAGGTAAAAAGGGCCTGTGCGGGCGGGCATTACGTCGCAGGAATCGGCTGAATTATCAGCCGCGTGACCATATGTAACGCCTTCGCCCTAATATTTGCGCTCATTGCGAAAGCAATCAGTCACAGAGAAGCAAATGATGAAGAACTTTTTGACCGCCGCCCTCGGGCTCGCCATCGTCGGCGCAGCCACCCTGGCTCAGGCCCAGGCACCCGCTGCTGCTGCGCCTGCAGCCGCAGCAGCGCCCCAGCAGGCCGGGTTCGTGAAGTCGGTGCGCGGCACCGTGCAACTGCTCGACGGCGCGGGCGCCACGCGCACCGCAGCGCCCGGCGACGCGCTCGGAGCGGTCGATCGCATCGTGACCGGCCCGGATTCGTCGGCGGCCGTCGTGCTGCGCGACAACACCACGCTGATGGTCGGCCCGTCCTCGCGCATGGACCTCAAGGAATTCCATTTCGACGGCACCACCCGCGAAGGCGGCATGCTGGTGTCGCTGCTGCGCGGTTCGATGCGCATGATCACCGGCCTCATCGGCAAGACCAACCCCGACGCCGTTCGCGTCGAAACCCAGACCGCCACCATCGGCATTCGGGGCACGGACTTCATCGTGCAGACCGACGGCCAACCCTGACCAGATGCAGACACTGTTGCGCCGCTCCTCCCTTCTTCTTGCGACCACGGTCGCCCTGCTTCTGGCCGCCTGCTCTGCGCCGGGCACGCGCGTGGTGCTGTTGCCCCAGGCCGATGGCACGCCCTCCGCCGTGGTGGTGCGCGCCAAGGATGGAGAAGAAGTGCTCTCCAAGCCCTACCAGCGCGCCACGGCCGCGGTGGGCGCCAGCGGTGCGCCGGTGGTCGATCAGGCCGATCCCGCCAAGGTCCAGGCCGAGAACAAGCCGCTGTTCGACATGCGCCCGCCGCCGCCGCAGCGCTACACGGTGTTCTTCGAGGTGGGCACCACCACGCTCACGGCGGCGTCCCAGCAGATCATGACGGAGGCATTGGCCGCCGCGCTGGCCCGCAGCGGCGGTGACATCGTGGTGATCGGCCACACCGACACCAAAGGTGCCGGCGAGCAGAACGACCAGCTGTCGCGCCGTCGCGCGCAGGAAGTCGCGCAGCTGTTCGTGGAGCGCCAGTTCCCTGCGGCGCGCATCGAGGCCGTGGGCCGCGGCGAACGCGACCTGGCCGTGCCGACGCCCGACGAGGTGGACGAGCCCCGCAACCGGCGTGTGACCATCGAGGTCCGCTGAGCCGGCGCAGACCCCATTGAAAAAGGCCCCGAGGGGCCTTTTTTTTGTCGATCAGCTCAGGGTCACCCGCGCAAACTTGCGCTTGCCGACCTGCACCACATAGCTGCCCGCGGGCAGTTTCAGGCCCTTGTCCGACACCACGACCGAATCGACCCGCACGCCGCCGCCGTCGATCAGGCGGTTGCCCTCGCCCGACGACGACGCCAGGTTGGCCTGCTTGAGCAGCTGACCGATGCCCAGCGGGGCGCCGCTCAGCGCCACCTCGGGAATCTCGTCCGGCACGCCGCCCTTGCTGCGGTTGATGAAGTCCTGCTCCGCCGCATCGGCCGCCGCCGCGCTGTGGAAGCGCGCGGTGATTTCCTTGGCCAGCGCCACCTTGGCGTCCTTCGGGTTGCGCCCGGCCGCGATCTCGGCCTTCAGCGCCTCGATCTGCGCCACCGACTGGAAGCTCAGCAGCGTGTACCAGCGCCACATCAGCGTGTCGGAGATCGACAGCACCTTGGCGAACATGCTGTTCGCGTCTTCGCTGATGCCGATGTAGTTGCCCTTGCTCTTGGACATCTTCTCGACGCCGTCGAGCCCTTCAAGCAGCGGCATAGTGAGTATGCACTGCGGCTCTTGCCCGTATTCCTGCTGGAGATGTCGGCCGACGAGCAGGTTGAATTTTTGGTCGGTGCCGCCCAGCTCGAGGTCGCTCTCGAGCGCCACCGAATCGTAGCCCTGCATCAGCGGGTACAGGAACTCGTGCACCGAGATCGACTGGCCCGCCTTGAATCGCTTGGTGAAATCGTCGCGCTCCATCATGCGCGCCACCGTGTACTTGGCCGCCAGCTGGATCATGCCGCGCGCGCCCAGCGGATCGCTCCATTCCGAGTTGTAGCGGATCTCGGTCTTCGACTCGTCCAGCACCAGCTTGGCCTGGGCGAAATAGGTTTCAGCGTTGGCGCGGATCTGCTCGGCCGTGAGCGGCGGGCGCGTGCTGTTGCGGCCCGACGGGTCGCCGATCAGGGAGGTGAAGTCGCCAATCAGGAAGATCACGCGGTGCCCCAGGTCCTGGAGCTGGCGCATCTTGTTGAGCACCACCGTGTGTCCGATATGAATATCCGGTGCGGTCGGGTCCAGGCCCAGCTTGATGCGCAGCGGCTTGCCGGTGGCTTCCGCCTTCTGGAGCTTCCTCACCCATTCGTCCTGCGGCAGCAGCTCGTCAGCGCCTCGGAGGGATATTTCGAGGGCTTGTCTTACACCATCGGAGAGGCTGGTGGATGTAACAGATTCGGCGTTCATGGGCTTTTTTGGCAGTTTTTCCGGTGGCCGAAGCTATACTCAGCCCGACTTTTCAAGCGCCGGATTCTAAGCGGCGCTTTTTTCCGCACCGTCTCCTGCCGCCCTGAACGCACTGGGCCTTGCAGCACGGACCTGCAGAACCTGAGTTGGAATCCACAGTTTGATCAACGGCATTCTTGCCGCCGAGGAGCTTCTCGCTTCCCGCGTGGCTTATACATTCCGGACATATCCCAAGCAGATCACCGCGGCGATCGCTGCGATGCTGCTCAGCGCCGGCACCCTCGCGGTCGCCTCGCTCGGTCCCGACGCATCCGACCTCCCCGTGCAGCAAGTGCTCGAAGCCACCGCGCCGGTGTCCTTCGCCGACCAGTCGGCGTCGCTCGAGAACTTCAGCTTCACGCTGTTCCGCACCGACGTCTCGCGCGCCAGCGACACGGCCGAGGCGCTCATGAAGCGCCTGGGCATTTCCGACCCCGCCGCCACCGCCTTCGTGCGCGGCAACGCCGAGGCTCGCCAGGCGATCTTCGCGCGCGTCGGGCGCACCGTGACGGCCGAAGCCACGCAGGAAAACCAGCTGCAGAGGCTCAGCGCGCGCTGGATTCCCGACGCCGACGGCGGCTTCAAGCGTTTCGTCATCGAACGCACGCCCACCGGCTTCGTCGCCCGCACCGAGCGCGACATGCTGACGCCGGGCACGCGCCTGGCCAGCGGCACCATCCGCAGCTCGCTGTTCGCCGCCACCGACGACTCGCGCATTCCCGATGCGGTGGCAAGCCAGCTGGCCGACATCTTCGCGGGCGACGTCGACGTGCGCTCGCTGCGCAAGGGCGACCGCTTCGCCGTGGTCTACGAGACCTTCGAAGCCGATGGCCAGGCGTTGCGCAGCGGCCGCGTGCTCTCGGCCGAGTTCGAGAACAACGGCAAGATCCACCAGGCGGTGTGGTTCCAGCCCCCCGGCGCGGGCCAGAAGGGCAGCTACTACCGCCCGAACGGCGACAGCCTGCGCAAGGCCTACCTGGCCACGCCGGTCGAGTTCTCGCGCGTGTCCAGCGGCTTCGCGATGCGCATGCATCCGATCCTGAACAGCTGGCGCCAGCACAACGGCGTCGACTTTGCGGCGCCCACGGGCACCGCAGTGCGCACGGTCGGTGACGGCACGGTCGACTTCGCCGGCACGCAAAGCGGCTACGGCAACATCGTCATCATCAACCACCGCAACAACCAGCAAACGGCCTACGCGCACCTGAGCCGCATCAACGTAAAAGCCGGCGAAAGCGTGAGCCAGGGCCAGACCATCGGCGCCGTCGGCTCGACCGGCTGGGCCACGGGTCCGCACCTGCATTTCGAATACCGCGTCGGCGGGGCCTACCAGGACCCGACCACGATCGCGCAAGAAGGCGGCGCACCGATCACCGCCGCGATGCGTCCGGCCTTCGAACGCATCGCCGTGGGCGCCCGCACCGAGCTGGCCGCCGCCTTCTCGGTGATCCAGGCCAGCGCCGACTGAGCCTCGACGCTCTTCCCGGCATGGCCGCCGCGCTGCAGTCGCAACGCTTCATCGGCCTGATGTCGGGCACCTCGCTCGACGGGGTCGACGGCGTCATTGCCGATTTTTCCGACGACGGCCACCTCGCGGTGATCGGCCACGCCAGCGCCGACTTCCCCGCCCCGTTGCGCGCCGAGCTGCTGGCACTCAACACCCCCGGCGACAACGAACTGCACCGCGCGGCGCTGGCCGGCAACGGCCTGGCGCGGGTGTATGCCGACGTGGTCGCGCAGTTGCTGGCCCGCACTGGCACCGCCCCGCAAGCCGTCACCGCCATCGGCGCCCACGGCCAGACCGTGCGCCACCGGCCGCTCGAGTTCGACGGCACGGGCTACACACTGCAGATCAACAACCCCTCGCTGCTGGCCGAACTGAGCGGCATCGACGTGGTCGCCGACTTCCGCAGCCGCGACCTCGCGGCCGGCGGCCAGGGCGCCCCGCTGGTGCCGGCCTTTCACCAGGCGCTGTTCGCACGCGCTGACGCGCCCGTCGCGGTGCTCAACCTCGGCGGCATCTCCAACCTGAGCCTGCTGCCCGCCATGAACGCGCCGGCGGGAACGGCCACGCTGCTGGGCTTCGATTGCGGCCCCGCCAACGCGCTGATGGACCACTGGTGCCAGCGCCACCTCGGCCAGCCCTTCGACCGGGGCGGCCAGTGGGCGGCCAGCGGGCGCGTGCTGCCCGAGCTGCTCACCCGCCTGCAGGCCGAGCCGTATTTCGCCAAGACGCCGCCGAAGAGCACGGGGCGCGATTTATTCCACCCGGACTGGCTGGCCGGCCGCCTGGGCACGGCCGCCTGGGCGCCTGTCGACGTGCAGGCCACGCTGGCCGAGCTGACCGCCAGCACCTGTGCGGCAGCGCTGAGAAGCTATCAAAAAGAGAGCG
Organism: Variovorax sp. Root473; assembly: GCF_001426505.1. Classification (GTDB taxonomy): domain Bacteria; phylum Pseudomonadota; class Gammaproteobacteria; order Burkholderiales; family Burkholderiaceae_C; genus Variovorax. The sequence goes on along the minus strand of NZ_LMEV01000016.1, from coordinate 95,813 downwards.
CCTTGCTGATCGTCTGCGGCGGCGGCGCACTCAACGACCACCTCATGAGCCGCCTGCGCGCCCTGCTGCCCGGCGTGCAGGTGCAGGCGTCGTCCGAACACGGCCTGCCGCCCCAGCAGGTCGAGGCCGCTGCCTTTGCGTGGCTGGCCCGCCGCACCGTGCGCCGCGAACCCGGCAACCTCGCGAGCGTGACCGGCGCGCGCGGGGCGCGGGTGCTCGGCGCGATCTACCCCGCCTGACCTGCTTCAGCCCTGGCCGGAGACTTCCGGCTGGGCAGGCTGGACCGCCCGCGCTTCTGCCGGCAAATGCCAGAAGATCAGGGCGGAAGCCACCGTAATGAGCCCCATGGTCGCGAACGTGGCCTGGAACGCGTCGAGCGTCTGCACCGGCGTTGCCGCACCGAACACGCCGTTGTAGCTCGCCAGCACTGCACCGGCGGCGGCCACGCCCAGGCTCATCGCCAGCATCTGCACCATCGACAGCAGGCTGTTGCCGCTGCTGGCCATGCCGCCGTCGAGATCCTTCAGGGTGATGGTGTTCATGGCCGTGAACTGCAGCGAATTGACCGCGCCGAACACCAGCAGCTGCAGCAGGTGCAGCGCCACCGGCTGCCCCGGTGCCGTGAGGCCGAAGCTGGCCATGGTGCAGCCCACCAGCACCGTGTTGGCGACCAGCACGCGGCGGTAGCCGTGGCGCGTGATCAGCGGCGCGGCGAAGCGCTTCATGGCCATGCCGGCCAGCGCGACCGGCAGCATCATCAGCCCGGCGCGCACCGGCGAATAGCCCATCGACACCTGCAGCAGCAGCGGCACCAGGAACGGCATGCAGCTGCTGCCCAGGCGCGAGAACAGGTTGCCCAGCAGGCCGATGCTCAGCGTCGGAATGCCGAACAGCGCGGGCGAGAACAGCGGCTCCGGCGTGCGCGCCGCGCGCAGCCAGTAGGCGACGACGCTGGCGAAGCCGAAGATCAGCACGGCCATCACGCCGCCCTGGCGCAATCCGAGCCCCGACACGCCGTCGACCGCCAGCGAGATCGCCACCATGCCGAAGGCCAGCAACGCGTAGCCCACGCTGTCGAAGCGCTTCTGGACGGCACCGCGCAGGTCCGGCATGTAGCGCAGCGTGGCAATGCAGCCTGCCAGGCCCACCGGCACGTTGATCAGGAAGATCCAGTGCCAGGAGGCGTACTGCACCAGCCAGCCGCCCAGCGTAGGGCCCAGCAGCGGCCCGATGAGGCCCGGGATGGCCACGAAACTCATCGCCTGCAGGAACTCGCCGCGCGGCACCGTGCGCAGCAGCGCCAGACGCCCCACAGGCAGCAGCAGCGCCCCGCCCAGGCCCTGCACCACCCGCGCCGCCACCAGCTGGCTCAGTCCCTGTGAGAGCGCGCACAGCACCGACCCGGCCGCGAACAGCACGATGGCGCAGAAGAAGATGCGCCGCGTACCGAAGCGGTCGGCGATCCAGCCCGAAGCGGGGATCAGCATCGCCATCGTGAGCGCATAAGCCACCACCACCGATTGCATCCGCAGCGGGCTTTCGCCCAGGCTGGCGGCCATCGCCGGCAGCGCCGTGTTGATGATCGTGGCGTCGAGCGTCTGCATGAAGAAGCCGACGGCCACGAGCCACAGCAGGCTCTTGCGGGACGGATCGACGGGGACGGCGGTTTCGAGGTTCATCGGGAAGGCGCGAACTCGGAGGGAAAAACGACAGGCAGCAAAAAGCCGCCCGGAGGCGGCTTTTTCGAGGGGCTGGTCAGCAGCATCCAGGCATCAGGCCGAGAAGCTGGAACCACACCCGCAGGTGCTGGTGGCGTTCGGGTTCTTGATGACGAACTGGGCGCCCTGCAGGTCTTCCTTGTAGTCGATCTCGGCGCCGAGCAGGTACTGGTAGCTCATGGCGTCGATCAGCAGCGACACACCGTTCTTGGTCATGGTGGTGTCGTCCTCGTTGGTGATCTCATCGAAGGTGAAACCGTACTGGAAGCCCGAGCAACCGCCACCTTGCACGAACACGCGCAGCTTCAGGTCGGGATTGCCCTCTTCGGCGATCAGGTCGGCGACCTTGGCGGCCGCACTGTCCGTGAAGACGATCGGCTCGGGCATCTGGGTCTGGATGTTTTCGGCAACAGCGCTCATGGGGTGAAACTCCTTGGGGGACCGCTGTGGCGGCCAATGGGACGAATGCTACTGCAATGCCGCATTTTCGGCAGGCCGCTTGCGGCGAGCACCCATCGCAAGTGGGGTCGAACGCCGCATCCGCCAAGGGCACCCTGGGGAACGCGGCCACGAAAAAGCCGCCCGAAGGCGGCTTCTTGTCTCGCAACGAGCAGGGATCAGCGCTTGCTGAACTGCTTGCGGCGACGGGCGGAGTGCAGACCGACCTTCTTACGTTCGACTTCACGCGCGTCACGCGTCACGAAGCCGGCTTGGCTCAGGACGGGCTTGAGCGTTGCGTCGTAGTCGATCAGGGCACGGGTGATGCCGTGGCGCGTGGCGCCGGCTTGACCCGATTCGCCGCCGCCGTTCACGTTGACCATCACGTCGAAAGCTTCGAGGTTGTTGGTCAGCGCCAGGGGCTGCTTGGCGATCATGATCGAGGTTTCACGGCCGAAGAACGCTTGGATGTCCTTGCCGTTGACCGTGATCTTGCCGGTGCCTTTTTTCAGAAACACACGGGCGACGCTGGATTTGCGACGGCCGGTGCCATTGTTCCATTCACCAATCATTCTCAAGGCTCCTTACAGTTCCAGCACTTTGGGCTGTTGGGCGGTATGCGGGTGCTCAGCACCACCGTACACCTTGAGTTTCTTGATCATCGCGTAACCAAGCGGGCCCTTGGGCAGCATGCCCTTGACGGCCTTTTCCAGGGCACGGCCCGGGAACTTGTTCTGCATGTCGCGGAAGTTCGTCGCCGTGATACCGCCCGGGTAGCCCGAGTGACGGTAGTACACCTTGTCGATCGACTTGGCGCCGGTGACGCGCAGTTGCGCGGCGTTGATGATGACGATGTAGTCACCGGTATCGACGTGAGGCGTGTAAATGGCCTTGTGTTTGCCGCGCAAACGGAGAGCAACTTCGCTGGCTACTCGTCCGAGGACCTTGTCGGTCGCGTCAATCACAAACCACTCGTGCGTCACGTCAGCGGGCTTGGCGCTGAACGTTTTGGTCATGAGTTTTTCTCTTGATAAGAGGGTTTGGCGAGCCCTTTTCCACGGTCGGCGTTCCTCTGCTGGGAATCTCTTAGGTGGGTTTTCATGCCTGCCCGCCCCATGAATGGGTGGCCGGCATGCCTTCGCCGCGGGGCTACAAAAACGCTGCGAAGCCCGCGATTATATGAAGAAATGGCCAAACGGCCAATTCCTGGCCTTCCGGCGGCCTCAGCGCTGGATGCGGACCAGCTCCAGGATCTCGTTCGTCACGCTGGCATAGGCGCGTCGGTGCGTGGCCTCGAACTGGACGATTCGTCTCAGGTCGGGGCTGTACAGGACGGCCACCTTGAACGGCGTGCCGGTCAGCGCGGCGCCCGTGCCGGCGGAGGCATAGATCCAGCCGTCGTAGCTGATGCGCATCACCGTGAGCTCCACGCCGTCCACCGTGGCCGTGTGTTCAGCGCCCACCGAGGCGTTGAGTTCATGCCGCAGCCGGTCGTCGGTGGTCGTCACATAGTCGAGGTGCCAGCGCATGCCCGGCTGGATGTCGTCCTTCGGCGCCCAACCGCCCGGCGGCGACGCGCTGTCGAACAGGCCGCCTATCGGCGACGTGATGGACACCACCTGCCCGCTGGCCTTCTCGATTCGGCTGCCCGCGTTGAACGACACCTCGTCGCCGTTGATCCGGTCCACCCGGTAGATCACCGGCGTGCGGTTGCCGGTGAGCCGGTCGGTGCGCACGTACTCGAGCGCGTCGCCGGCGCGCAGCGGCTCCGCCAGCGACAGGCCAACGCTGCGCCGGGCGCCGCCTTCGGGCTCGCGCGCCCGTGCCGCCAGCTGCGCCTGGGCGCGGGCCGGCAACTCCGCCAGGAACTCGGCCGGCATCGCGAAATTCAGGTTGCCGCCGTCGCGCGCGGCGAAGGTGGTGATGCCCAGCAGGCGGCCGTCGCTGTCGAACAGCCCGCCGCCGCTTGACCCCGGGGCGATGGCGGCCGTGGTCTGCAGCAGCCGCGCCTCGCCGTCACCGCCGCGCAGGCCCGACAGCAGGCCTTCGCTCAGCGTGTTTTCCAGTCCGCGCGGATTGCCGATGGCGTACACGCGCTGGCCGACGCGCGCCCCGCCGGCGGGCGCCATCGCCACGGGCGGAGCCGTGAAATTGGCGACCTTGATCTGGCACAGGTCACGCCCCGGGTCCGGGTACTCGAGCGTGGCGCCATAGGTGACGTTGTCGCGCTTGACCACGAAATTGCTGGCCTTGGCAAGCACGTGGCAGTTGGTGACGAGGCGGCCGGGCGCGATCACCACCGCGCTGCCGGCGCGCAGCGGGCGTTCCTGCGCGTCGAAGGTCCGCACAGCCCAGACGCTGCCCGTCAGCTTGGCAAACAGGGCATCTGGCTCCAGTGCGGCGGCGTGGCCGGCGGCCAGCAAGGCACCTGCGGCACACAGCCACCGTGCGGGGTTCATCGAGGCCGGGTTCACGGCTTGGCAGGCAGCAAGCCCCTCAGGTCGTCCATCGAGACCCGGGCGTCGGGCGCCGCGGACGGCGACGGGGCGGCAGGCGCCGGGCGAACTGGCGCGACGGCCACGGGCGGCGGCGGCGGAAGCACCACCGCCGGCACGGGCGCAGGCACAGATGCAGCGGCCGCCTTCGGCGCCGCCACCTCGGTCGTGCCGATCTTCATGCCGACCGTCGCTTCGTCGCCGGTCTGCGCGGTGCGGTCGAAACTGCGCACCTCGCCGAAGATCAGCCGGATCCAGCTCGGGTAGTTGAAGCCCGCGCCGGTGCCGGTGTCGATCGCCACGCCGACCAGGCCGCCGATCATCACGTTGCCGACCAGGCCCACGTTGACGCGCGAAATCGCCTGGCCGCGGGCCGGCGCCAGGCCGGCCTGGGTGCATTCGATGCTCAGGTTCTCCCCCGAGCGCCGCACCGGCAGGGTCTGGCCGGAGCGCACCACGGCATCATTGCGGTCGTTGGAGACCCGGCAGCGGGCGCCGTCGACGACCTTGCCTTCGGCCGACAGGGTCTCGATCTTCACGTTCTGGGTCGTCCCGTGGGTGACCGACGCGCAGCCCGTCAAAATAGACAAAACACCCGCGCCGACGCACAGGCCCCAAAATCGCCATCCGGCTCCTCGCATTGCTGCCCCTCGTTGTGTTTTGTAAATCAATGTAGCGCCGCGCGAGTCTAGCGCTCCCCTTTCCACTTTTTCAGGCCTCATTCCATGTTCAGTTACCGCCACGCGTTCCATGCCGGCAACCACGCCGACGTGCTCAAGCACACGGTCCTGATTGCCACGCTCGACCACCTGCTTGAAAAAGACGCTGCGCTGACCGTCGTCGACACGCACGCCGGCGCCGGCCTGTACCGGCTCGACGGTGACTACGCCGGCACCAGCGGCGAAGCGGCCGACGGCGTGCTGCGCTTCTTCGCCGCGCCGGAAAAAGCCCCCGACACGCCTGCCCCGGCCGCCAAGTCGACGGGCAAGAAGCCCGCAGCCCCCGCCGAGGACAAGCCGGTCGCCGAAGCCATCGCCCGCTACCTGAGCGTGATCCACGACTTCAACCCCAAGGGCGGTGCGCGCGTCTACCCCGGCTCGCCGTTCATCGTGCAGCACCTGCTGCGCGACCACGACAAGCTCAAGCTGTTCGAGCTGCACCCGACCGATTCGCGCACGCTCGGCGCCAACATCGCGCAGCTCGAGGCCGGCCGGCAGATCGCCGTGTTGACCGAAGACGGCTTCGGCAGCGCCACCAAGTTCCTGCCGCCGCCCTCGCGCCGCGCGCTGGTGCTGATGGACCCAAGCTACGAAATGAAGACCGACTACGGCCGCGTGCTCGATTTCGCGGCCGAGGCGCTCAAGCGCTTCGCCACGGGCACGTATGCGGTCTGGTATCCGATCATTCCGCGCCCCGAAGCGCACGACCTGCCGCGCCGCCTGAAGACGATGGCGACCAAGGCCGGCAAGTCGTGGCTGCACGCCACGCTGACCGTCAAGTCGAGCAAGATCACGAAGGACGCCGCCTCGGGCGAAACGCAGCGCCCGGGCCTGCCGGCGAGCGGAATGTTCCTGATCAACCCGCCCTACACGCTGAAGCCGTTGCTGGCCGAGGCGCTGCCCCAGCTGGCCGAGCGCCTGGCGCAAGACCGCAACGCCGCGTACTCGCTCGAGAGCGGCGGCTGAGGCCGGCCGCTCAGCGGCGCTTGCGCGGCGGCACGGCCGCCCGTTTGCGCGCAGGTGCCGGCGCACGAACGCGCGACGTCGGCGCCTCGGGCAACAGCGCGGGCTGCAGATCGTCCGCCGCCACGGCTTGGCCGCCGCAGCGCATGCCCTCGCGGTCGATGACCGACAGCGCCACCTGCTTGATGCCCATGCTCGTGAGGCCGATGCGGTCGGCCGCGGCGCGGCTCAGGTCGATGATGCGGCCCGGCGTGAAGGGCCCGCGGTCGTTGACGCGCACCAGCACCTCGCTGCCGTTGACCAGGCTGCGCACGCACACGCGCGTGTTGAAGGGCAGCGTCTTGTGGGCCGCCGTCATGGCGCCCATGTCGAAGCGCTCGCCGTTGGCGGTCTTGCGCTGATGGAACTGGATGCCGTACCACGAGGCCCCGCCGCGCTCGAAAATTTCGCGCGAACCGTCATCGCCGGGCACGCCGTCGTCGAGCGCCTCGCCGGTGCCGGACACCGCGAGGTCGTAGCGCACCGACGGCACGTCCGAGCGCGGGGCGGCGCCGGGCGGCACGGACAGGCCGCGTCCCAACGGCAGCAACCGCTTCGCCGGCGCGGCGGCGGTGTCCGCGTCTTTGTCCTGCGTGGCAGGCGGCATGGTGCATCCTGCGAGCACGCAGGAGACCGCGACGGCGACCGCGCGCAGCCCTCTCAATCCAGGCGCTCCAGAATGGCCAGCGTGGCCGCCGACTGGTTCATCGTGTAGAAGTGGATCGCGGGTGCGCCACCCTCTTGCAGGCGCGCGCACAGGTCGGTCACCACGTCCAGGCCAAAGGACTTGATCGAGGCCGTGTCGTCGCCGAAGCCCTGCAGGCGCAGCCGAATCCAGCGCGGGATCTCGGCGCCGCAGGCGTCCGAGAAACGCATGAGCTGCGTCGAGCTCGTGATGGGCATGATGCCCGGCACGATCGGCGTGTCGAGCCCCAGTTTGCGCGCGTCGTCGACGAAGCGGAAGTAGGCCTCGGCACTGAAAAAGTACTGCGTGATGGCCGAGTCGGCCCCGGCCTTCACCTTGGCCGCGAAGGCCTGCAGGTCGGCCTCGGGCGAGCGCGCCTGCGGATGCACTTCGGGGTAGCAGGCCACCTCGATGTGGAAGTCGCGGCCGGTCTCCTCGCGGATGAAGGCGACGAGATCGCTCGCGTACTGGAACTCGCCGCCGATGCCGTAGCCGCTGGGCAGGTCGCCGCGCAGTGCGACGAGGCGCTTCACGCCCATCGCCTTCAGCTCGGCCAGCTGCTCGCGCACCGTGGCGCGCGTGGCGCCGATGCACGAGAAGTGGCTGGCAGCATCCACGCCCTCGGCCAGGATCTCCTGCACCGCACCGAAGGTGCCCTGGTGCGTGGAACCGCCCGCGCCGTAGGTGACCGAGCAGAACTGCGGCTTGCGCGCATACAGCTGCTGGCGCACGGCGCGCAGCTTGACCGCGCCTTCGGGCGTCTTGGTCGGGAAGAATTCGAAACTCAGCGGAAGGCGCACCTGCGTCTCCTTAGGAACCGTCGCCCGCCTTGGCAGCGCGAACGGCGTGAATGAAAAACTCGCGGTTGCCATCGCCCCCGGCGATCGGGCTGTCGAACCAGCGCAGCACCTTCAGATGGAGCGCCGCGCAGGCGTCGTGCAGGCGCTTCTCGACCACCGCATACATCGCCTCGTCGCGCACGATGCCGCCCTTGCCGACCTGGCCGGGCTGCAGTTCGAACTGCGGCTTGACCAGCATCAGCAGCTGGCCGTCGTCGGCCAGGAACTGCACCACGGCCGGCAGCACCAGCGTGAGTGAAATGAATGACAGGTCGCCGACGATGAGGTCGAAGCGCGGCTCGGCGGCGGCCTCGATCGCTTCCAGCGCTTTGTCGGCCTCGCTGACTTCCGCGTCCTCGTCATCGTCCACCTGCAGGTCGGCCGGCGACAACGCTCGCGCGTTGACGCCTTCGATGGCGACCACGCGGTCGTCCTCGCGCATGCGCGGATGCAGCTGCCCGTGGCCCACGTCGATGCCCACCACCTTGGCGGCGCCGTGCTGCAGCAGGCAGTCGGTGAAGCCGCCGGTCGACTGGCCGACGTCCAGGCAGAGCCTGCCCGTCGGGTCCACGCCGCTGACCTTCAGCGCACCTTCGAGCTTCAGGCCGCCGCGCGACACGTAGCGCGCCTCGGCGGCGTCGGCGAGCTCGAGCTCGGCCGACTCGGGCACTTCGTCCTTGTTCTGGACGACGGAGCGCCACGCGTCGCTCGTGCCCGCGTCACGCCAGCGCATGCCGCCGGCGATGAGCCGGACAGCTTGCGAACGCGACGCGGCCATGCCGCGCTCTACCAACAGTTGATCAGCTCGCATGAGCGAAGCGCCGGGCCGCCCCAAGCAAGCTCGCACCGCAGTGCGAAGCACGAAGGTTATTCACGTTCATCAATAGCGGTACGTGTCGGGCTTGTACGGGCCGTTCTTGTCCACGCCGATGTAGGCGGCCTGGGAGTCGGTCAGCTCGGTGAGCATGGCGCCGACCTTCTTCAGGTGCAGGCGCGCAACCTTCTCGTCCAGGTGCTTGGGCAGCACGTAGACCTTGCCGGCCTGGTAGGCGTCGGGCTTGGTGAACAGCTCGATCTGGGCGATGGTCTGGTTGGCGAACGACGACGACATCACGAAGCTCGGGTGGCCCGTGCCGCAGCCCAGGTTCACCAGGCGGCCCTTGGCCAGCAGGATGATCTTCTTGCCGTCCGGGAAGGTGATGTGGTCGACCTGCGGCTTGATCTCTTCCCACTCGTACTTCTCGATCGACGCGACATCGATCTCGTTGTCGAAGTGGCCGATGTTGCAGACGATGGCCTGGTCCTTCATGGCGACCATGTGCTCGTGGCGGATCACGTCGCGGTTGCCGGTGGTGGTCACGAAGATGTCGGCCTTGTCGGCGGCGTACTCCATGGTCACGACCTTGTAGCCTTCCATCGCGGCCTGCAGGGCGTTGATCGGGTCGATTTCGGTGACCCACACCTGCGCCGACAGTGCACGCAGCGCCTGGGCCGAGCCCTTGCCCACGTCGCCGTAGCCGGCCACGCAGGCCACCTTGCCGGCGATCATCACGTCGGTCGCGCGCTTGATGCCGTCCACCAGCGATTCGCGGCAGCCGTACAGGTTGTCGAACTTGCTCTTGGTGACCGAGTCGTTCACGTTGATGGCGCGGAACAGCAGCGTGCCCTTGGCGCTCATCTCGTTCAGGCGGTGCACGCCGGTGGTGGTCTCTTCGGTCACGCCGATGATCTCGGCCGACTTGCGGGTGTACCAGGTGTCGTCCACGGCCAGCTTGGCCTTGATGGCGGCGTAAAGAATGCGTTCTTCTTCACTGGTCGGGTTGGCGAGCACGCCCAGGTCTTTTTCGGCGCGTTGGCCCAGGTGCATGAGCAGCGTGGCGTCGCCGCCGTCGTCCAGGATCATGTTCGGGCCTTCGCCCTTCGAGCCCTTGGGGCCGAAGTCGAAGATGGCGTGGGTGTAGTCCCAGTAGTCCTTCAGCGACTCGCCCTTGATGGCGAACACCGGCGTGCCGGCGGCGGCGATGGCGGCGGCGGCATGGTCTTGCGTCGAGAAGATGTTGCACGAGGCCCAGCGCACTTGCGCGCCCAGGGCTTGCAGCGTTTCGATCAGCACGGCCGTCTGGATGGTCATGTGCAGCGAGCCCGTGATGCGCGCGCCCTTGAGCGCCTGGCCCTTCGAGAACTCTTCACGGATGGCCATGAGGCCGGGCATCTCGGTTTCGGCGATCTTGATTTCCTTGCGGCCCCAGGCGGCAAGGGACAGGTCGGCAATCGCCTGGTCGGCGGTCGAGACGGGGGTGGGCTTGAGTACAGCGCTCATGAGAACTCCAAAACTGGTTTGAAAGATGCCACTGCGTACGGGGAAGAAAAACTCACCGCGAGAACAGCGGGTGAGCGTGGTTGCGATGTGGTCCGAGCCTCACGCTTGACGGCGCTGCAACGCTCCTCGGAGCGCCGGATTGTAGTCGCGGCCGCCGCACCCACCAATCGGCCGGGACATCCCACATCACGGAAAGCGCCTGTGATGGCGTCGCGCGGACCACCCCGGGAAACTCCGCAGGCAAATCGGCGCGCCGAAGGCCCTGAGCCGTACCGGCCCGGCGTATCGTGGCGGCGGGCCCCGGCCACGCGGCCGCTGCCTGCATCCACCCGTTCGATTGTTTTCATCACCGACACAGGAGATTCCGCACCATGGCCACTGCCAAGAAAGCCGCCGCGAAAAAAACCACCGCCAGCAGCGCCGGCGCGAAGCAGGCGGCGCCGTCCGCCGCGGACATGCTCGATCCGATGAAGAACCTCAAGGGCATGGCCGAGCGCCTGCAGAACCTGGACCTCACCGGCAACGCCGGGAAGCTGCTCGACAGCGGCCGCAAGGACCTGCAGGCGCTGATGCAGGCCAACGAGAAGTCCTACCAGGGCCTGCAGTCCGTGGTCCAGCGGCAGACCGAGATGATCAAGAGCGCCATCGCCGAATGGCAGACCGCCGCCAAGGCGATGCCAGGCAAGGACCCGAAGGAAAACCTCGCCAAGCTCGACGAACTCGGCCGCCAGTCGTTCCAGCGCGCGGTCGACGACATCAAGGAGCTGGCCACCCTGGCCGCCAGGTCGCAGGCCGATGCCTTCGACGTGGTGCGCCAGCGCATCCAGGCGAACGTGGACGAAGTCACGAAGCTGCTGCAGCGCAAGTAAGGGCGTGCGCCGGCGCCGGACACCGGGGAAATCCGGGGCCCGGCGGGCGCGGGCGGGGCGGCCTCCTAAAATCGGGGGATTCCCCTGCAGATTGCCCACCTTGTCTTTTCTCGCCGAAACCCGCCGCCGTCGCACCTTCGCGATCATTTCCCACCCTGACGCCGGCAAGACCACGCTGACCGAAAAACTGCTGCTGTTCTCGGGCGCGATCCAGATCGCCGGCTCGGTGAAGGCGCGCAAGGCCTCGCGCCACGCCACCTCCGACTGGATGGAAATCGAGAAGCAGCGCGGCATCTCGGTGGCGTCGTCGGTGATGCAGATGGTGTACCGCGAGCACGTCATCAACCTGCTCGACACGCCCGGCCACAAGGACTTCTCGGAAGACACCTACCGCGTGCTCACGGCCGTCGACTCGGCCCTGATGGTGATCGACGCGGCCAACGGCGTGGAAGCGCAGACGCGCCGGCTGATCGAGGTCTGCCGCCAGCGTGACACGCCCATCATCACCTTCGTCAACAAGATGGACCGTGAGGTGCGCGAGCCGCTGGACATCCTGGACGAGGTGGAGCGCGAACTCGGCATGCCCTGCGTGCCCATGACCTGGCCCGTGGGCCAGGGCAAGAGCTTTCGCGGCATCATGAACCTGCGCACGCAGGCGATGACGGTGTTCGAGTCGGGCAGCGAGCGGCTGCCGCACGACTTCGAGACCATCCCGCTGAGCGAGCGCGACACGCTGGTCAAGCGCTTCGGCGCCGACTTCGAGCACGCCATGGAAAGCATGGAACTGGCCACCGGCGCCTCCCCCACCTGGGACCGCGAGGCCTTCCTGGCCGGCAAGCAGACGCCGGTGTTCTTCGGCTCGGGCGTGAACAACTTCGGCGTGATGGAAGTGCTCGACGCGCTGGTCGACCTGGCGCCCTCGCCGCAGTCGCGCACCAGCACCACGCTGGTCAACCGCCAGCCGGTGGTGAAGGAGATCCAGCCCGAGGACAAGGACTTCGCGGGCGTGGTCTTCAAGGTGCAGGCCAACATGGACGCCAACCACCGCGACCGCATCGCCTTCGTGCGCATGGCCTCGGGCAAGTACACGCCGGGCATGAAGCTCAAGGTGCAGCGCACCGCCAAGGAGCTGCGCCCCACCAGCGTCGTGACCTTCATGAGCCAGCGCCGCGAGGCGGTGGAAGAGGCCTACGCCGGCGACATCGTGGGCTTCACCACGCACGGCGGCGTGCAGCTGGGCGACACCATCACCGACGGCGCGAACCTGCAGTTCACCGGGCTGCCCTTCTTCGCGCCCGAGCTGTTCATGACCGTCATCCTGAAGAACCCGCTGCGCACCAAGCAGCTGCAGCAGGGCCTGGCCCAGCTCGGCGAGGAAGGCGCGATCCAGGTCTTCCGCCCCGAGGTCGGCGGCCCGATGCTGCTGGGCGCGGTCGGCCAACTGCAGTTCGAAGTGGTGCAGCACCGCCTGAAGGCCGAGTACGACGCCGACGTGCGGCTCGAGGGCTGCCAGTACACGGGCGCGCGCTGGATCACGGCCGACACCCCGGCCGAGCTGCGCGAGTTCGTCAACGCCTACCCGGTACGCATGGCCAAGGACGCGGCCGACACGCTGGCCTTCCTGTGCACCTCGCCCTACGACGTGCGGCTGGCGCAGGAGCGTTTTCCGAAGATCCACTTCCATCCGCTGCGCGAGCACGCGGGCTTGGCGCTGCAGAGCGCGGGCTGATCAGCTGCCCGACGAGGTGTAGTGGCGCAGCCCGATGCGCCACGCACCGAACGCCGCCGCGAGGAACACGAAGCCCGCGAGCGGCGACACCCACCCCACCCAGGCCGGCCCGCCCAGCGGGTCGGGCTTGCCCAGAATCGCCAGCACCGGGTAGTACGCCACGCAGGCCAGCGGCACGATGAAAGTCAGCACGCGGCGGAACCACTGCGCATAGAGCGCCAGCGGGTACTGCGCCGCCTGCACGCCACCGTAGGTGAGCACGTTGGCGATCTCCAGGCTCTCGACGGTCCAGAACGACAGCGTGCCTTGCAGCACGAGGATGCCGAGGAACAGCGCGATGCCGCCGGCCATGGCGAACAGCGCGATGCTGACTGTGCTTGGCGTCCACGCGATGTCGGCCTGCACGGTCGCGAAGGCCAGCACGAGCACGCCTTGCAGCAGGCGGCCGAGACGGCTGATGCGCACATCGTGGCCCATGAGCTGCAACGCGAGCGGGCGCGGACGCAGCAGCAACCGGTCGAAAGTGCCGGTGCGCAGGAACTCGGTGCCCAGCACGTCGAAGCCGCGCCCCAGCGCGTCGGCCAGGGCGAACATGCAATTCACCAGGCCGTAGAACAGCGCAACCTCGCCGATGCCCCAGCCCTGCACCTCGCCGAAGCGATGGAACAGCGCCCAGACCGCGACGATCTCGATGCCTGTGCCGAGGAACTGGCCCAGGGTCAGCAGCAAGGCCGATGCGGGGTATCGCGCCTGGCCACTGATCGAGGCGGCCATGAGGCGGAAGAAGAGGGACAGCGTGCCCACCCTAGCCGCCCTGCACCTGGAGGCTGCGCATCGTGCGCTCCATCGTCACCCGCCCGAACGCGACCAGCGCGACGATCCAGACGCACTGCAGGCCCAACCCTGCGAACGCATGCCAGCCGCCGAGCTGCCCGAAGTACAGCCGCGCCGGAATGTCGATCAGCCCCGCCAGCGGCTGCACCAGCAGCGCCGTTTGCCACGCGTCGGGCAGCAGCGCCAGCGGCAACAGGTTGCCGGAGAACACGATGACCACCGGTGTCGCCACCGCCTGGATGCCGCGCTCGTTGAGCGCCGCCGTGGTCGCCACGTTGAGCAGCATCACCATCGCGGTCGAGAGCAGCAGGCCGAGCACCGCCGACAGCAGGAACGCCGCGCCGGCCACGGCGCTCGCGGGCAGTTGCCAGGCCCAGCCGCCCAGCCCCGCCAGCGGCAGCGCGACCGCAGAGAAGGCCGCCATCAGCGCTACGCGCGGCAGCAGACGCGCCGCAATCCATCCCGCCGTGCGCGCGAACCACAGCGCGTAGGCATCCACCGGGCGCAGCCGGTCGTAGGCGACCGCGCCGGTGCGCGCAGCCTGCGCCACTTCGGGGTCGCCGAGCCAGGGCATCAGCACCAGCAGGCCTTGCGCGAGCCACGTGTACGTGATGGCCTGGGCCAGCGACATCGACGAGGCCGCGCCCGCAATGGCGGTGCCGCTGTAGAACGCGGCGAACACCATCACCTTGATGCCGCCCCACCAGCACTGCGTGGCAAAGCCCGCGAGCGCCGCCGTGCGGTACTGCAGCATCTGCAGGAAGCGCGAGACGAACGCCGCGACGTACGGCCGGGCAAGATCGCGCAGGCCCGCGGCTGCCGAGGTGCTCACGCCTCGGCCGCTCCGTGCATGGCGTAGAAGCGCGCGATGACGGCCTCGATCGCGAGGCCTTCGAGGCGGATGTCTTCCACCGCGTGCGCGCCGGCGATGCGGGCGATGAGCGCGGGCGCGGGGGTCTGCTTCGGATCGAAGTCGAGCACCAGCGTCTGGCCGTCGCGCGAATGCACGGTGGCGCCGTCGACCTGCGCGGGCAGCGTGGCGTCCTGCGCGAAGTCGACCACCAGCCGGCGCTCGGCCATCACCTGCGCGCGCAGTGCCTCGACCGGACTGTCGGCCAGCACGCGGCCGTGGCCGATCACGATCACGCGCTGGGCCAGGGCCTCGATGTCGTGCATGTCGTGCGTGGTCAGCAGCACGGTGGTGCCGCGCTCGCGGTTGGCGCGCCGCACGAAGTCGCGCACGGCGAGCTTCGAGGGCGCGTCGAGGCCGATGGTCGGCTCGTCGAGGAACAGGATGTCGGGCTCGTGCAGCAGCGCCGCGGCGATCTCCGCGCGCATGCGCTGGCCCAGCGAGAGCTGGCGCACCGGCTGGTCGAGCACGCGCTCCAGGTGCAGCAGCGCGACCAGCTCGTCGCGCGTCTGGCGGTAGCGCTGCGGGTCGACGCGGTAGATGTCGCGCAGCAGGTCGAAGCCATCGCCCACGGGCAGGTCCCACCACAGCTGCGTGCGCTGGCCGAAGACCACGCCGATGCGCGCGACGTGGCGTTCTCGGTCGGCAAAGGGGTCGCGGCCGTCGACTTCCACGCGCCCGCCGTCGGGCCGCAGGATGCCCGAGAGGATCTTGATGGTGGTCGACTTGCCCGCGCCGTTCGGCCCAATGAAACCCAGCAGCTCGCCGCGCTCCAGCGCGAACGACACGTCCGACAGCGCCTCCACCGTGCGATGGCGCCGCTGCAGCAGGCCGCGCAACGCGCCGCGCAGGCCGGGGTCGCGCTCGGACACGCGATAGGTCTTGCGCAGGTGGTCGACGAGGATGTGAGGCATGGTGGAGCGCCGCGCCGGCCCTCTGCGGGTTCGGCGGGGGCGGGATGCTACACGAAAGCGCCGGTACGATCACGGGCCTTCCCGAGAATCCTGCCCATGTCTTCGCCTCCCCTGCCCGCCTCGCCCCACCACCTGTTGCCGCTCACGCGCTGGCCCGCCGACGCGCGCGCCGCACTGGCCGGCGTGTTCACCGACATCGATGACACGCTCACCACCGACGGCGCGATCACGACCGACGCGCTGAAGGCGCTGGCCGACCTGAAGGCCGCCGGCCTCGCGGTGGTCGCGATCACCGGCCGGCCCGTGGGCTGGAGCCTGCCTTTCGTGAACAGCTGGCCGGTCGATGCGATCGTGGCCGAGAACGGCGCCGTGGCGCTGCGGCCCGCAACGGACGGCCATGGCGGCGGTGTCGAGAAGCGCTACCAGCAGGACGCCGGCACGCGCGCCGCCAACTTCGCGCGCATGCAGGCCGTGCTGGCACGCATCGAGCGCGAGATTCCGGGCGCGGGTCGCGCCACCGACTCGCCCGGGCGCGAGACCGACATCGCGATCGACCACAGCGAGTTCGTGACGCTGGACGACGACACCATCGCGCGCGTCGTCGCGCTGATGCGCGGCGAGGGCATGCACGCCACCGTGAGCAGCATCCACATCAACGGCTGGTACGGCGACAACGACAAGCTCGAAGGCGCGCGCTGGATCGTGCGCGAACTCTGGGGCCGCACGCTCGACGACGAGATGGACCGCTGGGCCTACGTGGGCGACTCCACCAACGACCAGCTGATGTTCCGCAGCTTCGCGCACAGCATCGGCGTGGCGAACGTCGCGCGCTTCGTGCCGCAGCTGGAGCACCTGCCGCGCTACGTGACGCAGGGCGAGCGCGGCGCGGGGTTTGCCGAAGCGGCGCGCGCGGTGCTGTCGGCGCGCTGAGCCATGCCGTCTTCCGGGGGCCGCAGACGAAAAAAAGGCCCGCACGAGGCGGGCCGAATGGACCGGTTGAACGACCCTTGGAGAAACTTGCAGGGGGCGGTCCGCGCAATGCGCGAACCGTCAGAACATCAGAACGTGTGGCGGATGCCGAACTCGTAGCCCATCGAGCTCTTGGCCTGCAGCGCCGTGCGGTTGAACGTGGTGGCGTACGACGGGCCTGCACCCACCGTGAGGCCTGCGCCGTTCTTGTTGCTGACGCGCGCGACCGTGCCGTACAGCGCGGTGCGCTTGGACAGGTTGTGCACGTAGCCCAGCGCCAGCTTGCTGGCCTTCGGGTCGGCATTGTTCACGCCGAACACGGGCACGCGGTTGAAGTCGTACTTGACCTGCGAATACGACGCGCGGATCACGCCCGGGCCGACCGGCACGGTCACGCCCAGCAGGTAGCCGGTGAGGTCCACGTCCTGGCCGGTCGTGAAGATGTTCAGCGCGTTGCGCTCATCCTTCGAACGCGAGACTTCGCCGAACAGCTTGGCCACGCCGAAGTCGTAGGTCGCGCCGAGGTTGAAGGTCTTGATCTTGCCCGGGCGTGCCACGGCGGCGGCACCGCTGCCGGTCGTGAAGCTGGTGTCGTTCTGCGCGTAGCTGGCGGCGATGTCGAACGGACCCGTCGTGTAGCCCAGGCGCCCGCCGATGTGGCGGCCGGTGTTGGTGCTGGCGGCGGTGTCGGGCGACAGGCGCGTCTGCTCGGCCAGGCCATAGGCCACATTGCCGTAGAAGCCACCCAGGCGCGGCAGGAAGTACTGCACCATGTTGCTGGCGCGCTTGTAGGTGCTGTTGCTGCCGTAGCCGCTACCCGACACGCTGGCTTCGTTGGCGTCGATGATCAGCGAGCCGCCGATGCCGGTGTCGCCGAACGGGTCGAACTGTTCTTCGTTCATCACCGTCGCGGTCTTGTCGCGGCCCAGGCGCAGTTCACCGAAGCTGCCTGCCAGGCTCACCGTCGAACGGCGGGTGAAGCTCGACACGCCGGTGGCGCCGTCGTCGTTGGTGATCGGGGCTTCGAGCCAGAAGCTGGCCGACAGGCCGCCGCCCAGGTCTTCCACGCCGCGGAAGCCGAGACGGCTCGAGCTCAGGCCCGAATTCGCCAGCTCGGTGCGGCTGGCCTTCACGCTGTAGCCGGGGCCGAAGGGGTTGGTCGAAACGCTCTTGTTCGCTACGTTGCGGTAGGCGGCATCGACCACGCCGAACAGGGTCACGGTCGATTGCGCCGACGCGGCGCCACAGGCGGCCATGGCAGCCAGAACAAGCAGGGATTTTTTCATTCGTGTCACTCCAGGGATGGGAAAGTCGCTGCACCGACATCGGGCGCGACAGTGGGACGTCCGGGCGATGCCGCCGCGAGACTGGGTCCGAGTTTTCCTTCGCTGGAAGACAAAGGGATTACATAGGGTTAACGCCTAAATTGCAGAGGGACATAGGGGGTGAGTTCGGGACACGCATCGCAAATCGGGGTAGGCGGTGCATGACGATGCGGCGAAGGCCGCAGCGCCGCGCTACTCAGCCCACCATGTCGGTCGCCAGCGCCTCAGCCTGCCGCAACACGAGCTCGACTGCCGCATCCTGCTGATCCGGCGGGTACTTGTACTTGCGCAGGATGCGCTTGACCAGCAAGCGCAGCTTCGCACGCACGCTCTCCCGCTTTTCCCAGTCGACTGTGAGGTTCTGCCGAAGGCTTTCCGTCAGTTCGTGCGCGATTTTCTTCAGCGTCTCATCGGTCAGGTCACGCACCGCTGATTCGTTGTCGATCAACGCAGAGTAGAAGCGCACCTCGCCCTCGGTCAGCCCCAATTTCTCGCCTTGCGACGCGGCTTCGCGAAACTTCCTGGCCATGTCGACCAGCTCCTCCATCACCTGCGCGGTTTCGATGGAGCGGTTCTGGTAGCGCTTGATGACGTTGCCGAGCAGCTCGGAAAATTTTCGGTCCAGCACCACGTTGCCGGCGAAGCGGCTCTTGATTTCGCCTTCCAGCAGGCGCTCCAGCAACTCGACCGCCAGATTGCGCTCCGGCAGGCTGCGGACCTGCGCCAGGAAGGCTTCGTCCAGCAACCCGATGTTCGGTTTCTCGAGCCCCACCGCGTCGAAGATGTCGACCACGCTTTCGGACACCACCGCCGAACCGATGATCTGGCGAATGGCCAATTCGCGCTGCTCGTCGGTGCGCTTCTTCGCCGTGAGCTCCTTCTTCGTCAGGATCACCTTCACGCCTTGCAGGAAGGCCACCTCCTCGCGCACCGCCTTGGCCTCGTCGAGCGTGCAGCACAGCGTGAACGCCTTGCTCATCTCGAGTGCCACGTCGGCAAAACGCTTCTTGCCGTCCTTGATGCCCAGCACATGGTTCGCCGCACCCGCCAGTACCTTGTGCCCCCCGGTTAGAAAACCGCTGTAGTCAAAGCCATGCAGCATCACGCGCAGCACATCGATCTTCTCGGCCAGCACGCTGTAGGCCTCGTGCGCATCCACCGTGGGCCGGCCGCGGCCATTGCTCGCGGTGTAATCCTTCATCGCCGCCTTCAGCTCGTTGCCGATGCCGATGTAGTCGACCACCAGCCCGCCCTGCTTGTTGCTGAACACGCGGTTCACGCGGGCAATCGCCTGCATCAGGTTGTGGCCCTTCATCGGCTTGTCGACGTAGAGCGTGTGCACGCAGGGCGCATCGAAGCCGGTCAGCCACATGTCACGCACGATCACCATCCGCAGCGGATCGGCCGGGTCCTTGAAGCGCTTCTCCAGTCGTTTCTTCACTTGCGGGCTGTAGATGTGCGGGCGCAGCAGCGCTTTGTCGCTGGCTGAGCCGGTCATCACGATCTTGATAGCGCCTTTCTCGGGGTCGGCGTCATGCCAGTCGGGGCGCAGTTTCTTGATCTCGTCGTACAGGTGAACGCAGATGTCGCGGCTCATTGCCACCACCATGGCTTTGCCGTTCTGCGCCTTGTCTCGCTCTTCGAAGTGCGCCACCAAATCTGCAGCGACGCTCGCCACGCGAGGCTCGGCGCCCACCACTTTCTCAAGCGCGGTCCATTTGCTCTTGAGGCGCGACTGATCGCTCTCTTCTTCGTCTTCCGCCAGCTCGTCGACCTCGTCGTCAAGCAGCGCCAGCTCAGATTCTTTCAACCGCAGCCTAGCGAGACGCGACTCGTAGTAGATCGCCACGGTTGCGCCGTCTTCGCGGGCCTGCTGCATGTCGTAGACATGGATGTAGTCGCCGAACACGGCGCGCGTGTCCCGGTCTTCGCCACTCACCGGGGTACCGGTGAAAGCCACGAAGGTGGCGTTGGGCAATGCGTCGCGCAGGTGCTGTGCATAGCCGACCTGATAGCGCTCCACCGTGGCCGCGTTCGTGCCATAGGCAGGCGACGGCGCAAGGGCCACATGGTGCGATGTTGTCAAGCCGTCGCCCGTGGCGATGGCCTTGGTCTCCGCTTGTGCAGCGGGCACCTTGCGCACCTTGAGCTTGGCCTCGAATCCGTACTGCGTGCGATGCGCCTCGTCGGCGATCACCACGATGTTGTGACGGTCCGACAGCACCGGAAAGCTGTCCTCGTCCTCGCCCGGCATGAACTTCTGGATGGTCGCGAACACGATGCCGCCCGAGGGGCGATTCGCCAGCAAGGCACGCAATTGCTGCCGCGTCGTGGCCTGTACCGGCTGTTCGCGCAAAAGATCCTGGGCAAGGCTGAACACGCCGAAGAGCTGCCCATCGAGGTCATTGCGATCGGTGATGACGACGATGGTCGGGTTGGCCATGGCGGGCTCCTGCATCACCCGCGCCGCGAAACACGTCATGGTGATGCTCTTGCCGCTGCCTTGCGTGTGCCACACCACGCCGCCCTTGCCCTGGATGCCCCTTGCGGCGTCGGGTCGTGAAGCCGCGACCACCTGTCCGATGGCCGCGCGCACCGCGTGAAACTGGTGATAGCCCGCAATCTTCTTGACCAGCTCGCCATCGTCTTCGAACAGCACGAAGTAGCGCAAGTAGTCCAGCAGGTACACCGGTGCCAACACGCCGCGCACCAAAGTCTGCAGTTCGTTGAACTCACCGAGCGGGTCGAGCATGAGACCGTCAATGGTGCGCCATGCCATGAAGCGCTCGCCATTGCTCGAGAGGGAGCCTAACAAGGCCTCGGTGCCATCGGAGACGACCAGCAACTCGTTGTACTGGAAGACGTCGGGAATCTGCTCTTTGTACGTCTGGATCTGGTCGTAGGCCTTCCAGACATCGGCGTTCTGGTCGGCGGGGTTCTTGATTTCAAGCAGCACCAGCGGCAGGCCATTGACGAACAGCACGATATCGGGACGGCGCGTGTGGTGCGGTCCTTTGATGCTGAACTGGTTGACCGCTAGCCATTCGTTGCGCTCGATGCGGGCCCAGTCGATCAGCTGCACGAAGTCGCCGCGCGTCTCTCCGTCCTTTTGGTACTGCACCGGCACTCCAGCCACCAGGAGCTTGTGGAACTGGCGATTGGCCGGCAGCAGCACCGGTGTGCCCAGTTCGAGCACCTGCTTGAGCGCGTCGTCCCGCGCCGCTGCGGGCACGCCGGGGTTGAGTCGGTCAATCGCATCGCGCAACCGGCCCGCAAGCACCACCTGCCGGTAGTTGGCCCGCTCTGGGGCAGCGCCGTCGGGTGCCATGTCAGGGCCGTAGCAGTGCGTGTAGCCCACGTCGACCAGCCAGGCGAGGGCTTCTTGTTCCAACTGATCTTCGGTCATGTATTCAACCCGTCAGAAGCGCGATGTACGGCTGGTAGCTGAAGCTGCGATTCGTCTTCTGGCCCGTCAGCTCCGTCACGATGCCCAGGTCTTCCAGCGTCTTCACGGCGGCACTGGCTGTGGGAAAGCTCGTGCCGAGCTTCTGGCGCACCCGCTCGACGGTGAAGCGCGGCATCAGGGGTAGAAGCTCGAACAGGCGATAGCTCGCCGGCCCCGCCTTCGGGGCTTCGAGCAAGCGGCGGCGGTCCGTCGCCACCAGGCTCGCGATGGCAACGATGCCGCGTTCGGCATCCGTGGCCGCCGTGGCCACGCCTTCGAGAAAGAAACTCACCCAGCCCTCCCAGTCGCCGTCCGTGCGTACGGTCGACAGCCGGCGGTAGTACTCCGCCTGGTGCTGCTTCAAGTAGCCGCTGAGATACATCAGCGGCTCGGACAGCAGCGCCCAATGCTCGAGCAGCGCGGCAATCAGCAGCCGACCGATGCGGCCATTGCCGTCCAGGAAGGGGTGGATGGTTTCGAACTGCGCATGCACCAGGGCGATCTTCACCAGCGGCGGCAGAGTGGACGAAGCGTCTCCGTGAATGAACCGCTCCATGTCGGCCAGCAGCCCGGCCACATGCTCCGCCGGCGGCGGCACGAACACGGCGTTGCCCGGTCGCGTGCCACCGATCCAGTTCTGCGAGCGGCGCAGAGCGCCCGGCTGCTTGCCAGTGCCACGCGCACCGTCGAGCAGCAGCCCGTGCGCCTCGGACAAGAGCCGAACGCTGATGGGCAGGCCGGCGGGGTTCCGCAGGTTCTCTTGCACCAACCGGAAGGCGCGCAGGTAGTTGGTGACCTCCTCCACGTCGTCCGTGTTGCGAACGGGAAAGCCGGCTTCCTCGTCGAACAGGTCCGCCAGCGTGGCCTGCGTGCCCTCGATCTGGGACGTGAGGAGCGCCTCCTTGCGAACCGCGCTGTAGAGGAGCCAGTCCACCGAGGGCACCAAGCCCGAAACGCCCGACAGCCGGGCCAATGCCAGTTCGGCGGCGTGATTGAGCGCTACAAACGACTCCGGCGCCAAGGCCGGGTCACGAGGCGGCAGCGGATGCGGCATGAAGGCCTGAACGGCTTCGCCCGAAGTGCTGGAAGTGACGTAGGTGCCCGTGCTGCGCATTGGATGAAAGCATTCTTGAATGGCTGGCCCGGGTATTAAAGCAGTCTTTAATGAATTGGTCAGCTATGAAAGAAGCGTTCAGTCCACGGGACTGCCGAATGTCAGGGGCTCTAACCCAACGCCCCCGAAGCCACGGCCTTCTGGCGTTTCAATTCGTCGAGCGTCTTTCCAGCGGGATCTTTCCATTCGGACCAGCCATTGGAGTTACGGCCCAACACCACGTTCGAAGCGCGACTAGGGGCTTGAAACAACACGTCGCGCTGAAACACATAGGCATCCCCTTCGCGCTTCAACTCCCCTGAGGCGATCAGTCGCTGCCGATCCCTTTCCGTGGATGCAGGAGTACTCGCGACAACATCCATGCGCGCATGTGACCCTTTGAGGACAACCATGCCCTCTTCGGTGTATTGGCCTGTCGCCTCGGCACCCGGACCTTTGCAACGAAAGAGAAGCTGTGGCTCCGGATTCGTCTGCGTCACAGTCGGCGCGCCAACGTTCTGCGGCGCCTCCCGACGAACAGCAAGCGGTTCGAAGATCGGCTGGCCCAAGGTCGAGACCAGCGTGCGGATGGTGTCGAAGATTTCCTGGCAGTCCGCTTCCAGCGAAGGTGGCGTGTGCGGCTTGGACCCAGCATTTCCGTTCTCCACCGAATAGCGCTGGGCCACGTTGGCTTGCTGAATGCTGCACCACTCGAGGTACATCGCATGCGTCTGCGTGAGGCTGTGCGTCAGCGATATCGCGACGAGCGCGCGGTTCCAGAATTCGCGCTTCGGGTCCAGGTCGTGTTCGTTGAGACGCTTGCCCACTGTGCCGGTCTGTCCTGCGTATACGGACAGTTGGTCTTTCTCTTCGTCGTCGCCAATCAGGTAATAGACGCCGACCTGCCGCGATTCGGGCATGAGTAGGAATTCGGAGAGAAGTGGTCGCGGCACTTCGATCATCTGCACGATGCTCGTGGTCAGGGCTGCAACACGGATGCCTCGCGGGTCACCCGCCGGCAGAAAGATCTGAATGGTGCGAGGGCGTTGGCTCATGAGCAAGAACAGTGTTGCGGGTAGATAGCAAGTCAGGCTCGATCAATCAGGCGATCGCGGGCTCAGACAAATCGCGCTCAAAGTCGGGCAAACGCAATTGCCCAGATATCAGACGAGGAAGAAGGCCGTCACGAAGGGATGCAAGAGTTTGAGCTTGCTTCTCGTTTTCTACCAGTCGCTCAAAGATGGCTTCGGCAACTGCCATGAACGCCTCCACAACAGGTTGCGGGGGCACCAGCACGGGAATAGGACGAAATGCCTTTTTGCTGATCTCCATGAACGTCGAACCGTTGGCCCGCGCCTTGATAACTTCCATGTTTTGTCGACACCAGAACAACAGATACAACGGTGGCAACCGTCCTCCAGGCGTCATGGCGATGTAGCCCTGATTGATGGCCAGTGGAACTTCGGTCAATGCGAGATAGCCAATCGGCGCTCGCGACGACAGCAAGAGCGTTCGTCTTGGCAAGAGACCCGAACCGATCTTCGACAAGCCAGCCGGACTGAGCTTCCTCTCGGTGTCGAGTAAGACCGGGGTTGCAAGCCCCGATAGATCTTTCGGAGTCGTCCATGGATGAACACCCTCACGCCAGAAGGTCGAATTCTTGGTATCCGGCGTCGCACCACCCGCAATCGACACGACATCGCCGATGGGCGAAACTGTCCATCCTCTCGGCACCCGACCCAACTCCGATGCATCGAACTCATTCGGAAAAAGTGCCGCGATGGCCTCGTCCATACCGTCAGGTTCGCGACCTTCCATCTTGGCGCGCACGGGATCGAAATCGACAACCCAAGACTTGAACAGTGCTTGGGCGATGGCCTCAAGTGTGGCATTGGTTTCTCGCAGAAGAGCAATCCGATTGTCCAGTGCGGCTAGGACGTTTCCAATTTCAACCTGCTCACTGCGCGGCGGCCACATCACTCGAATCGGATGAACATGATTCCGGTTCAGCGTTGGATTGGCCGAGCCCACATCTAATGCGCTGAGATCTTTCGCATGCGCCAGAAAAAAATAATAGACGAACAACTCCGCATTGCCGTGAAAGTCCTTTACCCAAAGCGTAGTGTCGTGAGGCCAGTAGTCTTCAGAAATGAAATGAACACTCCCAACAACCCCTTTCCGTCCTAGCACCACTCCTGGAGCCTTAGCCATCGCGGTGTCATGTCGACTACCTACCCCTGCAGAGGAAACAACTGGAACTGACCCACTTTTTTGAGTTGCCTTGGTAATGTCGAACCCACGTTGAAGGGTTGCCTGCTCACCGATAGTCGTACTAGACCACTCAGAACTCATACCCCAGTCTCCCCAATTTCTTTCGTATCAACAGATCCAGCTCTCCGCCCTTCGCCATCTGCTCGCCCAGTTTCTCCGCGAGCTTTTGCATCCTTTCAGCAAAGGCTTCATCGTCGTCCTCAATCTCCTCTGCGCCGACGTAGCGCCCCGGCGTGAGCACATGTCCGTGCTGGGAAATTTCTTCGAGCTTCACACTTCGGCAGAAGCCGGCAACGTCTTCATATGCAGGCAACGGCGCATCACCGCGCCATGCGGCAACAGTGTTCGCGACGCGGTCGATCGCCTCATCAGTCAGTTCGCACTGCACGCGGCTGATCATGGTTGCGAGCTTGCGCGCGTCGATGAACAGCACCTCGCCCTTGCGTGCCTTCGCCTTCTTCTTCGTCAGAAACCACAGACACGCCGGAATCTGCGTATTGAAGAAAAGCTGCCCAGGCAACGCAACCATCACTTCAATCACATCCGCCTCGACCATCGCAGCGCGAATCTGCCCTTCATTGTTCTGGCTGCTGCTCATGCTCCCGTTGGCCAGCACAATGCCGGCGCGGCCGGTGTCTGGCTTCATGTGATGCAGCATGTGCTGCAGCCAAGCGTAGTTGGCATTGCCTTGCGGCGGATCGCCATACGCCCAGCGCGCGTCCCCTTCCAGGCTGCCGTGCCACCAGTCACTGATATTGAACGGCGGATTGGCCAGCACGAAATCGGCACGCAAGTCCTTGTGCTGGTCGCGCACGAAGCTGTCGGCAGGCTCCTTGCCCAGATCGAAATCGAGCCCGCGAATGGCCAGGTTCATCGCAGCCAGGCGCCAGGTGGTCGGATTGGCCTCCTGCCCATAGATGGACACGTCGCCACGCTTGCCGCCGTGCGCCTCGATGAACTCTTCGCTCTGCACGAACATGCCGCCCGAACCGCAGCACGGGTCATACACCTTGCCGTGATGCGGCGCGAGCACAGCCACCAAGGTCTTGACGATGCTGCGCGGCGTATAGAACTGCCCGCCTCGCTTGCCTTCGGCATTGGCAAACATGCCGAGAAAATACTCGTACACCTGCCCCAGCACATCGCGGGCCACTGCGGCGTCTTCCCCGAAGCCGATGGTCGACACCAGGTCGATCAGTTCGCCCAGCTTGCCGTCCGGCAGTTGAGCGCGGGCATAGCGCTTGTCGAGGATGTTCTTGAGGCTGGGGTTCTCCGCCTCGATGAGCGTCAGCGCGTCGTCGATGCGCTTGCCGATGTTCGCCTGCTTGGCGGCGGCACGAATGCTCTCCCAGCGGGCGGCTTCGGGCACCCAGAAGACGTTGGCGGCGCGGTAGTAGTCGCGGTCTTCCAGCTCGGCCGCCACATCGGCGGGCGTGGCGTCGGGCAGGTGGTATTCGTCGGCCGGGTCGGCAAAACGCTTGACCAGCTCCGCATTGCGGGCCGCAAACGTGTCGGAGATGTATTTGACGAAGATGAGGCCGAGTACAAGGTGCTTGTACTCGGCGGCATCCATGTTGGCACGCAGCTTGTCCGCTGTGGCCCAAAGGGTTTTCTTGAAGGATTCGATCATCTGGCTGGGCTGTCAGGCTCGCCGGGGGCGCCACGCGCCCTTCCGGGAGGTGGGAGCGTAGCGCAAGAAGACCGACGGCCTTCCCGCGGGCTTACTTCTCCTTCGCCAACCCCAGCTTGTCGATGATCACCTTCTCGCGCACCACCGTGTCCTGCGCGAACTTGGTGTACGTGGCCGAGCTCATGTAGTTGGGGAGCATGTCGTAGCGGCCAAGCGAGGCGACGTAGCTAGGCTCTTCCATCGCCTGCTTGAAGGCGTCGTGCAGCTTCTTCACGACCTCGGGCGGCGTGCCCTTGGGTGCGCCGATGCCGAAGGGTGAGTTCTGCACCACGTCGTAGCCCAGCTCCTTGAGCGTGGGCGCGTCGGGGAACTTGGCCAGGCGCTTGTCGCCCCAGGTGTTGAGCACGCGCAGCTTGCCGGCCTCGACCTGCGGCGCGAAGCCGGTGCTGTCGGCCGCCGCCATGAGCTGGCCACTGACCACGGCCAGCATCAGGTCGGCGCTGCCCTTGTAGGGCACGTGCTGCAGCGTGATGCCGGCCTTCTGCGCGACGATTTCGGTCGTGAGGTGCGGGCTGGTCAGCGTGCCGGTCGAGCCGTAGGTGAGCTTGCCGGGATTGGCCTTGGCGTAGGCGACGAAGTCGGCCCAGGTCTTGAAGGGACTGTCGGCCGGCACGACGATGCCGAAGGCATAGCCGGTGACGTTCAGCACGTAGGTGATGTCCTTGAGCGGGTCCCAGTTGATCTTGGTGGTGTAGCCCAGGCGGAACACGCCCAGCGGAATCTGCGCGACCGTGTAGCCGTCGGGCTGCGCGGTCTGCAGCGCCTGCGCGGGCAGCGTGCCGCCGGCGCCGGGCTTGTTGTCGATGATCACGGGCTGGCCCAGGATCTTGCCGGCGTTGTCGGCCAGCTGCCGCATGGTGATGTCGGTCGGGCCGCCGGCGGGAAAGGCGATCACGAGCTTGATGGGCTTGGCGGGAAAGGCCTGTGCGAACACCGCCAGCGGCGCGGCGAGGCCGCAGGCGGCCAGCGTGGCGGCACGGAGAAGGGAACGGCGAAACAACATGGCGGAAAGGCTCCTGAAGCGTGGATCGAGCCGCGCATTGGGCCCTGCCCCGCCCCATGCAGCAATCGGGGCTCACCCGACTGCTGTCGCCTGCGGAACGCCGCTTTCAGCCCGCGGCCTGCGCGAAGCCTTCGAGAACGTTGACCGCGTTCACGCCCACCTCGGCGACCGCATAGCCGCCCTCGAACACGAACACGGTGGGCAGGCCCGCGCGCGCGAGGTCTTCGCCCATGCGCAGGTAGTCGTCGCTTTGCAGCTTGAAGCCCGAGATCGGGTCGCCCTCGAAGGTGTCGACGCCCAGCGAGACCACGAGCGCACCGGCCTTGACCTTCGCGATGCCGTCAAGCGCGGTCTTGAGCGCCGCACGCCAGGCCGCGAAGCCCGTACCGCGCGGCAGCGGCAGGTTGTGGTTGAAGCCCTCACCCGCGCCCGCGCCGCGCTCGTCGGCGTGGCCCAGGTAATAGGGGTAGTCGGTGAACGGGTCGCCGTGCAGGCTGGCGAAATGCACGTCCCTGCGTTCGTAGAAGATGGCCTGCGTGCCGTTGCCGTGGTGGTAGTCGACATCGAGCACGGCCACGCGTTCGACACCTGCATCGCGCAGCGCCTGCGCGGCCACCGCAGCGTTGTTGACGAAGCAATAGCCGCCGAAGAAGTCGGCGCCCGCATGGTGGCCCGGCGGGCGCGTGAGCGCGAAGGCGCTGCGCTGGCCGCCAATGACGCGCTGCGCCGCCGTCCACGCGCAGGCGGCGCCGTGGCGCGCGGCGGCCCAGCTGCCGGCCGTGAGCGGCGTGCCGGCGTCGAACGCAAAGAGACCCAGGCGCGCGGGAAAGCTCTTCGGCAGCACGTCGGTGCGCATGCCGCGCGTGGGCCAGTACGAAGGCAAGGCATCGCGCGATGCGTTGGTCGGATCGAGCGCCACCCACTCGTCCCACGCGCCGGCGATGAAGTCGAGGTAACGCGGCGCGTGCACCTTTGCCAGCAACGCGTCGTCGAGCGCGTCGGGTGCCTGCAGTGGGCCGAGGCCGCGCCGTTCCAGTTCATGCCTCACATGGTCGACGCGCGCGGGCACCTCGAAGCAGGGCACCAGCTCGCCCCGGAACATTTCGACTTGGCCTTGGTGCAGCGCGTGCTGGTCGTTGTAGATGGTGAGCATGAAACAGCAAAAAGCGTGACGACAGGGCCTGCCATCATGCCGCACGCCGCAGCACCGCCCGGCGCCGCCCCGAGGCCGTGAGGCCGAACAGATCCTTCGGGTCGTCGAGCTCGGGCACCAGCGCGATCTGCCGGCCCACGCCGCGCTCCAGCGCCAGCTGCCGGATACAGCGCAGCGCCGTGTAGTCCTCCAGCGCGAAGCCGACCGAGTCGAACACCGTCACCTGCTCCGGCCGCTCGCGGCCGGGCACTTCGCCCAGCAGCACGCGCCACAGCTCGTGCACCGGGAAGTCGGGCGCCAGCTGCTGGATCTCGCCTTCGATGCGGGTCTGCGGCTCGTACTCGACGAACACGCGCGCGCCGCGCAGCACGTCGGGGTGCAGTTCGGTCTTGCCGGGCGAATCGCCGCCCACGGCGTTGATGTGCATGCCGGGCTCGATCATCTCGGGCGTGAGCACGGTCGCATGGCCTTGGTAGGCGGTGATGGTGGTCACGATGTCGGCGCCGCGCACCGCCTCGGCGGTGGAGCCGGCGCGCACGATCTCCATCGGCGTGCAGGCTGCGAGGTGGCGCACCAGCTTGTCGGTGGCGTGCGGGTCGGTGTCGAACACGCGCACCTGCTGGATGCCCAGCAACGCATGGAAGGCCAGCGCCTGGAACTCGCTCTGCGAGCCGTTGCCGATGATCGCCAGGCTGCGCGCGTCGGGCCGCGCCAGCGCCTTGGCGGCCATGGCCGAGGTGGCGGCCGTGCGCAGCGCGGTGGTGAGCGTGAGTTCGGACAGCAGCACGGGGTAGCCCGTGTCGACCTCGGCCAGCACGCCGAAGGCCATGACCGTGGGCAGGCCGACCTGCGTGTTGTGCGGGTGGCCGTTGACGTACTTGAAGGCGTAGGCGCCGTCGTCGGCCACCGGCATCAGCTCGATCACGCCCAGGTGCGAATGGCTGGCCACGCGCGCCTTCTTGTCGAACTCGCGCCAGCGCAGGAAGTCGTCGCGCAACGCGTCGGCCAGCGTGACGAGGAATTCCGGGACGCCGGTCTCATCCACCAGGCGAACCAGGCTGTGAACATCGATGAAGCGGGTCATGGCATGGCTCCTTGCGTAGCCCGGCACGGCGCTTCATCCCCCCGCATGTTCACTCCACCATGGCTGAGTCAGGATGCGCCTGCGCCAAGGGTTCGAGCCATTGTGCGCCTGCGCGCGTCAACGTGCCAACACGGCCTTCAGCGCGACGCCAGTGTGGGTACCCAATCGCACCACCTCCTCCGGCGGCGCCGCCGCCACGATGCGCCCGCCGGCGTTGCCGCCCTCGGGCCCGAGGTCGAGGATCCAGTCGGCCTCGGCGATCAGGTCGAGGTCGTGCTCGATCACCACCACGCTGTGGCCGCCGTTCACCAGCCGGTGCAGCACGTGGATCAGCTTCTCGACGTCGGCCATGTGCAGGCCCACGGTCGGCTCGTCGAGCACGTACAGCGTGTGCGGCGCCTTCTGGCCGCGGCGCGTGATGTCGTCGCGCACCTTGCTCAGTTCGGTCACCAGCTTGATGCGCTGCGCCTCGCCGCCCGACAGCGTGGGCGACGGCTGCCCCAGCGTGAGGTAGCCCAGGCCCACGTCCTTCAGCAGCTGCAGCGGATGCGCGATGTTGGGCATGCTGGCGAAGAACTCGACGGCCTCGTCGATCTCCATCTTCAGCACGTCGCCGATGCTCTTGCCGCGCCAGCTCACGGCCAGCGTCTCGGGGTTGAAGCGCGCCCCATGGCAGACCTCGCAGGGCACCTTCACGTCGGGCAGGAAGCTCATCTCGATGGTGCGCACGCCCGCGCCGTCGCAGCCCGGGCAGCGGCCTTCGCCGGTGTTGAAGCTGAAGCGCGCCGGACCGTAGCCGCGCGCCTTGGCTTCGAGCGTGTCGGCAAAGAGCTTGCGGATGGTGTCCCAGAAGCCGATGTAGGTCGCCGGGCAGCTGCGCGGCGTCTTGCCGATGGGCGTCTGGTCGACCTCGAGCACGCGGTCGATGACCTCGTAGCCGTCGACGCCGCGGCAGCCGATCCAGGCCGGGCGCTTGCCCGCGGCATCGGCGTCGCGGCCGGCCTTGGTCATGCGCTGCACGACGATGCCCTGCACGCTGGCCAGCAGCACGTCGCGCGCGAGCGTGGACTTGCCCGAGCCGCTGACGCCGGTGACCACCACGAGACGGTGCAGCGGCAGCGTGGCCGTCACGTCCTGCAGGTTGTGCAGGTCGGCGCCGTGCACGGTGAGCCAGTTGCCGCTGTCTTCCGCCTTCGGATCGGGCGAGGGAATCAGGCGGCGCGCCTGCAGCGGGTGCTTGATGGCGTCGCGCAGGTAGCGGCCGGTCTGCGAGTCGCTCGCCTTCTCGATGTCGGCCACCGTGCCCTCGGCCACGAGGCGGCCGCCGCGCTTGCCGGCGCTGGGGCCGATGTCGATGATGTGGTCGGCGCGGCGGATGGTGTCTTCGTCGTGCTCCACCACCACCAGCGTGTTGCCCTTCTCGCCGAGCTTGTGCAGCGCGTTCAGCAGGATCTGGTTGTCGCGCGCATGCAGGCCGATGGTCGGCTCGTCGAGCACGTAGCACACGCCCTGCAGGTTGCTGCCCAGCTGCGCCGCCAGGCGGATGCGCTGCGCCTCGCCGCCCGAGAGCGTGGGCGCGCCACGGTCGAGCGTGAGGTAGCCCAGGCCCACCTCCTCCAGGAATTCGAGGCGGCTCTTGATCTCGGGCACGAGGTCGCGTGCGATCTCGGCTTCGCGGCCGTTGAGCACCAGCCCTTCGAACCACTGGCGCACCTCGGTCACGCTCATGCGCGCGAGCTGCGTGATGCCAATGCCGCCCGAGCCGTCGGCGGCGGTGCCGAAGCCCACGGCGCGCGCGGTGGCGTTCAGGCGCGTGCCTTCGCAGGTCGGGCAGGCCACGTCGGCGAGGTCTTCCACCTCGGGCTCGGCGAAGGTCTGCTCGCGGCCCTTGTTGTCGTCGTCGCGGATCGAATCGTCGAAGACCTTGCGCTGGTCCTTGCTGAGCTTCACGCCCGTGCCCACGCAGTCGGGGCACCAGCCGTGCTTGCTGTTGTAGCTGAACAGGCGCGGGTCGAGCTCGGCATAGCTGGTGCTGCACACCGGGCAGGCGCGCAGCGTGGAGAACACGTGCACACGGCCGATGCCGGCGGCCGACACGCCCGCCGCCATCGCGGCGCGCAGGCCATCGAGTTCGCTCAGCACATGCACCACGCCCTTGCCATGCTCCAGCGCCCTGGTGAGTGCCGCGCGCAGTTCGTTCTCCTGCGAGGGCAGCACGTCGAGGCTGGCCACGGGCAGTTCGATGCTGTGTTCCTTGAACCGGTCGATGCGCGGGAAGCCCGTGGTCGGCAGGAAGTCGCCGTCCACGCGCAGGTGCGTGAAGCCGCGCGGGCGCGCCCAGTCGGCCAGTTCGGTGTACACGCCCTTGCGGTTGCTCACCAGCGGCGCAAGCAGGCCAATGTGCTGGCCCTTGAAGTTGCGCATCAGCTGCGCGGCGATGCTGTCGGGCGTCTGCGGCTGCACGGCCGCACCGTCGTGCACGCAGTGCTGGATGCCCAGCTTCACATACAGCAGGCGCAGGAAGTGCCAGACCTCGGTGGTGGTGCCCACCGTGCTCTTGCGGCCGCCGCGCGAGAGGCGCTGCTCGATGGCCACGGTCGGCGGGATGCCGTACACCGCATCGACCTCGGGACGGCCCGCGGGCTGCACGATGCTGCGCGCATAGGCGTTGAGCGATTCGAGGTAGCGGCGCTGGCCCTCGTTGAAAAGAATGTCGAACGCGAGCGTCGACTTGCCCGAGCCGCTCACGCCTGTCACCACGCTGAACTTGCCGCGTGGAATGTCCACGCTGAGGTTCTTCAGGTTGTGTTCGCGCGCGTTGACGATCTCGATGGCGTGGCTGCCGGGCGCCGTCTTCGCGTTGGCGATGTAGCGCCGCGCGGCGCGCTCGGCCACCTTGTAGGCACCGGGGCCGATGGCGAGTTCGTAGTCGGCCAGCGCCGCGCCGGTGAGCGAGGCGCGGTTCTCGCGCAGCTGCTCGGGCGTGCCCTCGGCCACCACCTGGCCGCCCCCTTCGCCGCCTTCGGGGCCGAGGTCGATGAGCCAGTCGCTGGCGCGGATCACGTCCAGGTTGTGCTCGATGACGATGAGCGAATGGCCCGCGTCGAGCAGCTTGCGCAGCGCGCGCATGAGGCGCGCGATGTCGTCGAAGTGCAGGCCGGTGGTCGGCTCGTCGAACAGGAACAGCGTGCCCTTGCGCGCCACCATCTGGCGGCTCGCGGTCGCGCCCTTGGCGGCCTCGGCCAGGAAGCCCGCGAGCTTCAGGCGCTGCGCCTCGCCGCCCGAGAGCGTGGGCACGGGCTGGCCGAGCTTCACGTAGTCCAGGCCCACGTCGACGATGGGCTGCAGCACGCGCAGCACGTCGCGGTCGGTGTCGAACAGCGCCGCGGCCTCCGCCACGGTGAGCTCCAGGATGTCGGCCACGTTGTAGCCACGGCCCTTGCGCTCGATCTTCACTTCGAGAATCTCGGGGCGGTAGCGCTTGCCGTCGCAGTCGGGGCAGCGCAGGTACACGTCCGACAGGAACTGCATCTCGACGTGCTCGAAGCCCGAGCCGCCGCAGGTCGGGCAGCGCCCGTCGCCGGAGTTGAAGCTGAACTTGCTCGCGGTGTAGCCGCGCTGGCGCGACAGCGCCGCGGTGGCGAAGATTTCGCGGATGGCGTCCCACGCGCCCACGTAGCTGGCGGGGTTGGAGCGCGCGGTCTTGCCGATGGGCGACTGGTCGACGAACACCACATCGCCCAGGTGATCGGCGCCGAGCATGCGGTCGTGCGCGCCCGGCGTTTCGGTGGCCTTGCCGAAGTGGCGCATGAGTGCGGGTGCCAGCACGTCCTGGATCAGCGTCGACTTGCCCGAGCCACTCACGCCGGTCACGCACACGAGGCGCGCGAGCGGAAAGTCGACCGTGATGTTCTTCAGGTTGTGCTCGCGCACGCCTTCGAGGATGAGCCGGTGCGTGTTCTCGCTCACGAGCCGCTTGAAGCCCATGCCGATCTTCTTGCGCCCGCCCAGGTACTGGCCGGTGAGCGTGTCGGCGTCGCGCAGCTGGTCGGTGCCGCCGTCGAACACGATCTGTCCGCCGCGCACGCCGGGGCCCGGGCCCATGTCGATCACGCGGTCGGCGGCGAGCATGACGGCCGGGTCGTGCTCGACCACCACCAGCGTGTTGCCGGCATCGCGCAGGCGCAGCATGGCCTCGGTGATGCGGTTCATGTCGCGCGGGTGCAGGCCGATGCTGGGCTCGTCGAGCACGAACAGCGTGTTGACCAGCGAGGTGCCCAGCGCCGTCGTGAGGTTGATGCGCTGCACCTCGCCACCCGAGAGCGTGCGGCTCTGGCGGTCGAGCGTGAGGTAGCCGATACCCACGTCGTGCAGGTAGCGCAGGCGCGTGGTGATTTCCTCGAACAGCAGCTTCAGCGCCTGCGCCTCGCCTTCGCTCGCGGGGCTGCCGTTGCCGTGGTGCTCCACGCGGTCGAAGAACCTGCGCAGCCGCTCGATGGGCAACAGCATCAGGTCGTGCAGGCACAGGCCGGGCAATGCTTCGAGCTGCGCGCGCGTCCACTTCACGCCGGTCGGCAGGAAGCGCTTGGCGGGTTCGAGCACGGCATCGGCGTCGTCCTTGCTGCCCATGCGCCACAGCAGCGGATCGAGCTTCAGGCGCGCGCCGCTGCAGACGGGGCACGGCGTGTAGCTGCGGTACTTCGACAAGAGCACGCGGATGTGCATCTTGTAGGCCTTGCTCTCCAGGTAGCCGAAAAAGCGGCGCACGCCGTACCACTGCTTGTTCCAGTTGCCTTCCTTGTAGTTGGGCGTGCCCTCGATCACCCAGTGCTTCTGCTCGTCGGTGAGCTTGTTCCAGGGCGTGTCGCGCGGAATGCCGGCCGCTTCGGCGTGGCGCATGAGGTCGTCCTGCGCCTCTTTCCACGCGGGTGTCTGGATGGTCTTGATCGCGCCAGCGCGCAGCGTGAGCTTGTCGTTCGGAATCACGAGCCCCAGGTCGACGCCGATCACGCGGCCGAAGCCGCGGCAGGTGTCGCAGGCGCCCACGGCCGAGTTGAACGAGAACATCGACGGGATGGGGTCGGCGTAGCGGATGTCGCTTTCGGGGCAATGCAGGCCGGTGGAGAACTTCCAGACGTCGGTCGGGGCAGACGTTGCCCCCACGCTCCCCACTTCGTGTGGTTCGCTGCCCCCCGAGGGGGCTGGCCCGCCTTGGGGCGGCCCGGCGGCGGGCCCCTCGGCACCGGTCGCATGCACGGTGACGCGCCCGCTACCGCGCTTGAGCGCCACCTCGATGGCCTCCACCACGCGCGCTCGCTCGGCGCTCGAAATGCGGAAGCGATCGGCCACCACATCGAGCACCTTGCGCGGACCGGTGGGCGTGGCCACCTCGCGCTCGGCCTGCACGCGCGTGAAGCCGCTGGCCGACAGCCACTGCGTCACTTCGTCCGCCGACGTGCCCGCGGGCAGTTCGACCGGGAAGGTGATGACGATGCGCGGGTCGCCCGCCGCCGCCGCGCGCTCGGCGATCTGCGCGTAGATGCTGTCGGGCGAGTCGTGGCGCACCGGCAGCGCGGTCTCGCGGTCGAACAGCTGGGCCGCGCGCGCATAGAGCAGCTTCAGGTGGTCGTTCAGCTCGGTCATCGTGCCGACCGTGGAGCGCGAGGAGCGCACCGGGTTGGTCTGGTCGATGGCGATGGCGGGCGGCACGCCCTCCACCTTGTCGACGGCGGGCTTGTCCATGCGGTCCAGGAACTGGCGCGCGTAAGCGGAGAAGGTCTCCACGTAGCGGCGCTGGCCTTCGGCGTAGAGGGTGTCGAACACCAGGCTCGACTTGCCCGAGCCGCTCGGCCCGGTGACCACGGTCATCTCGCCGGTGCGGATGTCGAGGTCGAGGTTCTGGAGGTTGTGCTGGCGCGCGCCGCGAATCCGGATGGAGCCCTGTGTCATGAGTGCCTTGAGGGGTGGGGCAAACATTCTAGGGAGAGCATCGTGACGCTCCGGCCCACCCCGGCGCATGGGCGGCGCCCGCGCAGGGGTTTGTCCGGATTCGCCTCAAGACACTTTATGAAACAAATGCGACATTTGTTTTCACAATTGTTTGACGAGCCTCCCGAAGGCTCCGAAAGGCTTTCATGACGAAGAAGAAAGTGGCAGGTTCACGGCACGCGCTCGGCGTGGCCGCCCTGCTGGCGCTGTGCGCCATGGGCGCCTCGGCCCAGATCGTGATCGGCCAGACCGCCGGCATGACCGGCTCGGTGGCCGCGAGCGTGAACGAGACCATCGGCGGCGCGCAACTGGTGATCGATGCGGCCAACGCCCAGGGCGGCATCCACGGCGAGAAGATCGAGGTGATCCGCATGGACGACGCCTTCGACGTCAAGCGCGCGAGCGAGAACGCACGCGCGCTCATCGAAGACAAGAAGGTGCTCGCGCTCTTCATGAGCCGCGGCACGCCGCACTCGCAGGCCATCATTCCGTACCTGGACAAGAACGAGGTGGCGCTCATCGGCCCGTCGACCGGCGCGATGGTGCTGCACAAGCCGCTGCAGAGGCACGTGTTCAACGTGCGCGCCACGTACCAGCGCGAGGCCGAGAAGGCGGTGCAGCACCTGCTGACCATCGGCCTGACGCGCATCGCCGTGGTCCACGTGACCGATTCGTTCGGCGCCGACGCGCTGCAGGGCGCGATGAACGGCTTCAGCAAGGGCAAGGCCCAGCCGATCGCGACCATTCCGGCCGACCGCGAGAAGCCCGACTACAAGACCATCGTGCCGGCCATCAAGAATGCCGACGCGCAGGCGGTGGTGTGGATCGGATCGGGCACCGCGGTGGTCGACGGCATCAAGGCGCTGCGCGCCGCGGGCTCGGCGGCGCAGGTGGTCACGCTGTCGAACAACGCGTCGTCGGGCTTCATCAAGCAGCTGGGCGACGCCAGCCGCGGCGTGATCGTGACGCAGGTGTTCCCCAGCGAGCGCTCGATGGGCCAGCCCATGGTGAAGGAAGCACTGACGCTGGCCCGCGCCAAGGGCCAGGCCGAGCTCTCGCCGGCCGCGCTCGAAGGCTTCGCCTCGGCCAAGGTGCTGGTGGAGGCATTGCGCCGCGCGGGTCCCAAGCCCACGCGCGCCAAGGTGCTGGCGGCGCTCGAAAACCTCAAGGGCTACGACCTGGGCGGCGGGCTCGAGGTGAGCTACTCGCCGCAGGACCACAGCGGCATCGACTTTGCGGACCTCGCGATCATCAGCGAGGGGCGCTTCAAGCGCTGACGCGCCCCCGGTGGCGTTACTTCGCGGCGGAAGCCGCGGCCGCCGGTGCCGACGCGCCGGGCGCCGGCGTGGCCGCCGGTGCGGGGGCGTGCGTCGTGTCGCCGCCGTGCTTTTCGCCGGACATGTCGATCTTGTCGCCGCCCATCGAAATCACATACAGGGCAATGGCGGCGAAGATGACGAAGCCGACAACGATTTTCCACATGGGGACTGTCTCCTGAGAAGGTGAAAAGGGGGATGAAGCACGTTCAAGAAAAAGGCCTCATGCCGCGGGCATGAAGCCTCTTTGTTGAACGGAGGGCGGCCGCTGCGCGCCCTCCAGTTGCATTGCAGATCAGTCGTTGGCGTAGATGTCCACGTCCTTGGTCTCGCGGATGAACAGCGTGCCGATCACCAGCGTGATGCCCGCGATGATGATCGGGTACCACAGGCCGTTGTACATGTTGCCGGTCGAGGCCACGATGGCGAAGGCAGTGGTCGGCAGCAGGCCGCCGAACCAGCCGTTGCCGATGTGGTACGGCAGGCTCATCGAGGTATAGCGGATGCGCGTGGGGAACATCTCGACCAGCATCGCGGCGATCGGGCCGTAGACCATGGTCACCAGCAGCACCAGCCAGAACAGCAGCAGGATGGTCAGCACCTTGTTGATCTTGGTGGGGTCGGCCTTGGCCGGGTAACCGGCGATCTTCAGGTCTTCGGCCACGCCCTTCTTGAACGCGGCAATGGCCTTGACGCTGTTCTCGTCGAACTTGGAGTTCGCGACCACGCCGGTGGGCGCCTCGACGGTCTTGTCGCCGATCTTCACGACGGCGGCAGAGCCGGGCGCGCCGGCCACGTTCTCGTAGCTCACCGAGTTCTGCACGAGGTAGCGCTTGGCGATGTCGCACGAGCTCCTGAAGTCGATCTCGCGGGCCACCGGGTTGCCCTGGAAAGAGCAGGTCTTCGGATCGGCCGTCACGGTGACGCCGGCCGTGGCCTGGGCACGGGCCAGGTCGGGGTTGGCGGCTTCGGTCAGCATCTTGAAGACCGGGAAGTACGTGACCACGGCCAGCAGGCAGCCGGCCATGATGATCGGCTTGCGGCCGATCTTGTCGGACAGCGTTCCGAAGATCACGAAGAAGGGCGTACCGAGCAGCAGCGCGGCGGCGATCATCAGGTTGGCCGTGGTTGCATCGACCTTCAGCTGGGCCGTCAGGAAGAACAGCGCATAGAACTGGCCCGAGTACCAGACCACGGCCTGGCCGGCCGTCAGGCCGATCAGCGCCAGGATCACGATCTTCAGGTTCTTCCACTGGCCGAAGGATTCGGCCAGCGGTGCCTTCGAGGTCTTGCCCTCGGCCTTCATCTTCTGGAAAGCCGGCGACTCCGACAGCGTCAGGCGGATCCACACCGAGATGGCCAGCAGCAGGATGGAGACCAGGAACGGAACGCGCCAGCCCCAGTCGTTGAACACCGCTTCGCCCAGGCCTTCACGCACGCCCAGGATGACGATCAGGCTCAGGAACAGGCCGAGCGTGGCCGTGGTCTGGATCCACGAGGTGTAGGCACCGCGCTTGCCGTGCGGCGAGTGCTCGGCCACGTAGGTGGCAGCACCGCCGTACTCGCCACCGAGCGCCAGGCCCTGCAGCATGCGCAGCGCGATCAGGATCACCGGCGCCGCGACGCCGATGGTCGCGTAGCTGGGCAAGAGGCCGACGATGAACGTCGACAGGCCCATGATCAGGATCGTCACCAGGAAGGTGTACTTGCGGCCGATCATGTCGCCCAGGCGGCCGAACACGATGGCGCCGAACGGACGCACCAGGAAGCCGGCGGCAAACGCCAGCAGCGCGAAGATGAAGGCCGCGCCCGCATCCAGGCCGCTGAAGAACTGCTTCGCGATGATCGCGGCGAGCGAACCGTACAGATAGAAGTCGTACCACTCGAACACGGTGCCGAGCGAGGAGGCGAAGATCACCTTCTTCTCCTCCGCGGACATGGGCCGGGGGGCCGGATGCGGCATTCCCCTTGAATCTAGCGTGGCTGCCATCGTCGTCTCCTGGTGTGTATGTATGCGTTCATCGGTTCCCGGCATTCGGGACCGTGAGGCATTCTTGGAGGCGCGACTGACCCGAGGCTTTCGCGAAACTGAACGGGCGCTTACGGTTTAAGGTGAAACCCGCACCACTCGTTTCAGCCTGTAAGAAACGAAGACCCTGCGCGGGTTTGTCCTCATCCGGGGTTTCAGCCCTTGCTGCTGCGCAGCAAAGAGGGGCGCTGGTCGGCGCCGGTCCATTGCGAACCGTCGAACCAGGCATCGCCCTGCAGGTAGGCGCGCAGCATCGCCAGGCCGTCGAAGCCCCAGAACAGGCGACCGTCGACCACGTAGCACGGCACGCCGAACACGCCCTGCGCCACGGCCTCGTCGGTGTTGCGCTTGAGCAGGGCCTTGTTCTCGTCGCCGTTCACGTCGCGCCGGGGCTGCAGCTGCGCCGTGAGCGCGGCCAGCCGCGTGGCGTCGCCCGCCTCTTCGCCGCCGCGCCACACATGGCGAAAGAGGGTTTCGGCTGCGAGGCGGCTGATGCGGCCGTCGTCGCCCGTGGCCACGGCCAGGCGCAGATGCGGCAGCGGGTTGTAAGGATGCGAGGCCGGCATCTCGATCGGAATGCCGTGCGCGTGGCCCAGCCAGAGCACATGGCGGTAGGTCCAGCTGCGTTTGGACGGAATCTCGGCCGGCCCGAGCTGGCCGTGGTGCTTGAGCAGTGCACCCAGCAACACCGGCTTGTAGGCCACGCTCACGCTCAGGCCTTCGAGCGCCTCGGGCAGGTGCTCGAACGCGAGGTGCGCGTAGGGCGAAATGAAGTCGAGATAAAAGTCGATGTGCTTCATGCGTCGTGGTCTCCGGGGGTGGTTTCGGGCACGCGCCAGATGCCCGCCTGGGCGCGCAGTTCGATCGCGCGCCACACCTGGCGGCGCGTGTCGTCTTCCATCTTGCTCCAGCCCGCAATCTCGGGAATGGTGCGCAGGCACCCTTCGCAGAAGCCGCTCAGGCGGTCCATGCGGCACACCGACGAGCATGGCGACGGCACCTCGCCTTCCATGCGCTGCACGGCGGTGGCGCGGTCGGCGAGCGCCTGCGCTTCGTCGAAGTTCACACCACGTCGGCCACCGGCGCGCCGGTGAGCTTCTCGAGATCGTTCGGGTGCAGCTGGAACACGGCATGCGGATGGCCCGCGGCGGCCCAGATCTCCTCGAAGCGGAACAGCTCGCGGTCGATCAGCACCACGGGCTTCGTCACATGGCCCACCGGCGACACGCCGCCGATGGTGAAGCCGGTGCGCGCCTTCACGAAGTCGGCGTCGGCGCGGCCGGTCTTGCCGACGATGGCATCGACCTTCTTCTCGTCGACGCGCTTGTCGCCCGAGGTGATGACCAGCACCGCCGCCTCGTCGCTCTTGCGGCGGAAGATGATGCTCTTGGCGATCTGCCCCACGGAAATGCCGAGCGCGTCGGCGGCCTGCTGGGCGGTGCGGCAGGCGTCGTCGAGCATGCGGGGCGCATGGGGATGTCCGGCGTCCTGCAGCACGCGGGAGACGCGCTGGACACCTTCAGGGAGGGAATGGAGTTCGGAGCCGCACATGGCAAGTTCTTCGGGGTTCGTGGAGGGCGTTCGCCCTGCGTTGCAAGGCCCCGAGCATACGGAAAAGCCCCGCGCACCGGCGCCAACGCCCGCATCCGCCCTTCCACCCGACGCACCAATGCGGCGAGCACTGGCGCACGACGTCCGTGCGCGGCGCGCCGGCGCGGGTCCGATTTCGGTGCGTCACCGGCGGATGAGGCCCGCCACACGGATTTCAGTGCGCGGCACGCTTATTGCTGATCAGGGTTGCGACCCACCAGCCTCTGCGGCGGGTTCGCAGTGCCTCCGCTAACGACGGCGGGGTTCAAGCGCACCGATGGCCGCCCGCCGCCGGTTCGTCTGCTCCAACCCATTTCGCATCCGTTCCGTCGCGGGGGGCCCAACGACGCTGTCTGTTCGACAGCGGCCGCGGGGCGCCTTCCAGGGCCGGTTGCGTGCAGGACCCCCAATGAAGATCGCAGTCATCGGCCACGGCATGGTCGGCCACAAGTTCCTCGAGCAACTCCACACGCTCGGCCTTCCCGGCGCACAGGTCACCGTGCTGTGCGAAGAGCCGCGCCCGGCCTACGACCGGGTGCACCTGTCCGAATATTTCTCCGGCAAGACGGCCGACGACCTGTCGCTGGTCGAGCCGGGCTTCTTCGAGCGCAGCGGCTTCACGCTGCGCCTGGCTGCGCGGGCCGTGGCCATCGAGCGGCGCAACAACACCGTCACCACGGCCGATGGCGAGGTGATCGCCTACGACAAGCTGGTGCTGGCCACCGGCTCCAACCCTTTCGTGCCGGCCGTGCCGGGCCGCGACCGGCCGAACTGCTTTGTCTACCGCACCATCGAGGACCTGGACGCCATGAAGGCCTGCGGCGCCAGGTCGCGCAGCGGCGTGGTGGTGGGCGGCGGCCTGCTGGGCCTGGAATGCGCCAAGGCGCTGCGCGACATGGGCCTGGAAACGCACGTGGTCGAGTTCGCGCCGCGCCTCATGGCCGTGCAGGTGGACGAAGGCGGCGGCCGCGCGCTGCGCGGCAGCATCGAGGCGCTGGGCCTGCACGTGCACACCGGCCGCAACACGGTGGAGATCACCGACGGCGCGAGCGCGCGGCACCGCATGGTATTCGCCGACGGCACGCACCTGGAAACCGACATGATCGTGTTCTCCGCCGGCATCCGCCCGCGCGACGAACTCGCACGCCAGAGCCTGCTGGCCGTGGGCCCGCGCGGCGGCGTGGCGATCGACAGCCACTGCCGCACCAGCGACCGCAACGTCTATGCCATCGGCGAATGCGCGGCGTGGAACGAGCAGACCTTCGGCCTCGTCGCGCCCGGCTACGACATGGCGCGCGTGGCCGCCCGCCACATCGCCGGCCAGGCCGACGCGGCCTTCACCGGCGCCGACCTGAGCACCAAGCTCAAGCTGATGGGCGTCGATGTGGCCAGCATCGGCGACGCGCACGGCAAGACGCCGAAGTCGCGCGCCTACCAGTACATCGACGAGCGCAAGCAGGTCTACAAGAAGATCGTGGTGAGCGAAGACGGCAAGCAGCTGCTGGGCGCGGTGCTGGTCGGCGACGCCACCGAGTACGGCACGCTGCTGCAGCTGGCGCTCAACGGCATCGCGCTGCCCGACGAGCCCGAGTTTTTGATCCTGCCGTCCAGCGACGGCAAGGCCAAGCCGGGCCTGGGCGTCGATGCGCTGCCCGACAGCGCGCAGATCTGCTCGTGCAACAGCGTCACCAAGGGCCAGATCTGCGAGGCCGTGGGCCAGGGCGTGTGCACGCCCGCCGAGATGAAGGCCTGCACCCAGGCCGGCGCCACCTGCGGCGGCTGCGTGCCGCTGGTCACGCAGGTCATGAAGATGGAGATGGCCAAGCGCGGCATGGCCGTGAACAACCACCTGTGCGAGCACTTCCCCTACTCGCGCCAGGAGCTGTACCACCTCATCCGCGTGGGCGAGATCCGCAGCTTCGCCGACCTGCTCACGAAGCACGGCAAGGGCCTGGGCTGCGACATCTGCAAGCCCACGGCCGCGAGCATCTTCGCCTCGTGCTGGAACGAGTTCGTGCTCAAGAAAGACCTGGCCGGCCTGCAGGACAGCAACGACTACTTCCTGGGCAACATCCAGAAGGACGGCACCTACTCCGTGGTGCCGCGCATGCCCGGCGGCGAGGTCACGCCCGAGGGGCTGATCGCCGTGGGCCAGGTGGCGAAGAAGTACGGCCTGTACACCAAGATCACCGGCGGCGCGCGCGTGGACATGTTCGGTGCGCGCGTGGAACAGCTGCCGTCCATCTGGGAAGAACTCATCGCCGCCGGCTTCGAGTCGGGCCACGCCTACGGCAAGTCGCTGCGCACGGTGAAGAGCTGCGTAGGCTCCACCTGGTGCCGCTACGGCGTGGACGACAGCGTCGGCCTGGCCGTGGAACTGGAGAACCGCTACAAGGGCCTGCGCGCGCCGCACAAGATCAAGTTCGGCGTGTCGGGCTGCACCCGCGAATGCGCCGAGGCGCAGGGCAAGGATGTCGGCATCATCGCCACCGACAAGGGCTGGAACCTCTATGTGTGCGGCAACGGCGGCATGAAGCCGCGCCACGCCGAGCTGCTGGCGAGCGACCTGAGCAAGGCCGATCTCATCCGCTTGATCGACCGCTTCCTGATGTTCTACGTGCGCACGGCCGACCGCCTGCAGCGCACCAGCACCTGGCGCGAGAACCTCGAAGGCGGCCTCGATTACCTCAAGGGCGTGCTGCTGCAGGACACGCTGGGCCTGGGCGCCGAACTCGAGACCCAGATGCAACACGTGGTCGACACCTACCAGTGCGAATGGAAGACCGCCGTGACCGACCCGGCCACCCGCCAGCGCTTCCGCTCCTTCGTGAACAGCGAGAAGCCCGACGAGCACATCGTCTTCGTGCAGGAGCGCGGCCAGAACCGCCCCGCCCGCCCCGAAGAGCGCCGCGAAACCACCGCAGCCTGAGCGACCCACAACGAAGGAAACCCCATGACCACTGACACTCAAACCTGGACCGCCGTGTGCGCCGCGGGCGACATCCTCCCGGACACCGGCGTGTGCGCGCTGGTCGACGGCGTGCATGTCGCGATCTTCCGCGTCGGCCAGGAGTCGTCGCTGTTCGCCATCGACAACGTCGACCCCAAGGCCAAGGCCAGCGTGCTGTCGCGCGGGCTGGTCGGCAGCCTGGGCGAGCGCATCGTCGTGGCGTCGCCGCTCTACAAGAACCACTTCGACCTGCGCAGCGGCGAATGCATCGAGGCGCCCGAGCACTCGGTGCGCGCGCACACGGTGCGCGTCGAGGACGGCCGCGTGCTCGTCGCGCTGGCCTGACGCCACCCTCTTCTTCTCTTTTTTCAGCCTCTCTCCAAGGACCCCGAATGGCCTACCTCGCCCCTGCCGAATTCGTGACCAAGATGGTCGACGCCGGTGAATCCAAGCTGCTGATGTCCACGCGCGACACGCTGATCCGCTCGTACATGGCCGGCGCCATCCTCGCGCTGGCCGCGGCCTTCGCCGTGAGCATCACCGTGAACACCGGCAATGCACTGGTGGGCGCGATGCTGTTCCCGGTCGGCTTCATCATGCTGTACCTGCTGGGCTTCGACCTGCTCACCGGCGTGTTCACGCTGGCGCCGCTGGCCGTGTTCGACAAGCGCCCCGGCGCCACCTGGGGCGGCGTGATGCGCAACTGGAGCCTGGTGTTCGTCGGCAACTTCGCGGGCGCGCTCACGGTCGCGGTGTTCATGGCGATCATCTTCACCTTCGGCTTCAGCGAGGCGCCCAACGCCATCGGCGAGAAGCTCGGCCACATCGGCGAAGGCCGCACCGTCGGCTATGCGGCGCACGGCGCGGCCGGCATGCTCACGCTGTTCATCCGCGGCGTGATGTGCAACTGGATGGTCTCGACCGGCGTGGTCGCGGCCATGATGTCGACCACTGTGTCGGGCAAGGCCATCGGCATGTGGATGCCCGTGATGGTCTTCTTC
Organism: Variovorax sp. Root473; assembly: GCF_001426505.1. GTDB lineage: Bacteria > Pseudomonadota > Gammaproteobacteria > Burkholderiales > Burkholderiaceae_C > Variovorax. The sequence continues at coordinate 51,434 of NZ_LMEV01000016.1, read as the reverse complement.
TACATGGGCTTCGAGCACTCCATCGTCAACATGTTCCTGTTCCCCGCCGGCCTGATGCTGGGCGGCAAGTTCACCTTCATGGACTACCTGATCTGGAACGAACTGCCCACCGTGATCGGCAACCTCGTCGGCGGCCTGACCTTCGTGGGCCTCACGCTGTACGCCACGCACTACAAGACGGCCGCCAAGCGCGTGCTGAGCTGAACCACCGCAACGGCAGCATCACGGTTCGCATGCCCGCGCCGCCGCGCAAGCAACTGCGCGTGACGCTCGGCCAGCATTCGCTGGCGGGGCTTCACGCGCCGGTCAACCAGGACTTCCACGGCGCCATGCTGCCCGAGGGCGCGCTGCGTGCGTCCAAGGGCATCGCCGTGGCGCTGGCCGACGGCATCGGCTCCAGCCGCGTGAGCCAGGTGGCGAGCGCAGCGGCCGTGCGCGGCTTTCTCGACGACTACTACGCCACCTCCGACACCTGGTCGGTGCAACGCGCCGCGCAGCGCGTGCTCGGCGCCACCAACGCCTGGCTGCATGCGCAGACCCAGCGCAGCGACGCGCGTTTCGACAAGGACAGCGGCTACGTCTGCACCTTCAGTGCGCTGATCCTCAAGGGCCGCGACGCGCACCTGCTGCACGTGGGCGACGCGCGCATCCACCGGCTGCATGCCGGCGCGCTCGAACAGCTCACCGAAGACCACCGCGTGCGCGTGTCGTCGGTCGAGTCGTACCTCGGGCGCGCATTGGGCGCGGGCGCCCATGTGGAGATCGACCATCGCTGCTGGGAGGCCGAGGTCGGCGAGGTCTACCTGCTGGCCACCGATGGCGCCTACACGCACCTGGACGCCGCCGCCGTGCACGAGGCGCTGGCGCTGCACGCGGACGACTTCGACGGCGCAGCGCGCTGGCTCGCGGAGGCTGCGCGCACGCGAGGCAGCACCGACGACATCACGATGCAGCTGCTGCGCATCGACGAGCTGCCCGACGCCGCCGCGCCGCCCGCGCAACTGCAGCGCGAAGGCCTGGCGATGCCGCCGGCCCTGGCGCCACGCGCCCGCTTCGAGGGCTTCAGCCTCGTGCGCGAGATCCACGTGAGTTCGCGCAGCCACGTCTACCTGGCCACCGACGACGCCACCGGCCAGCCCGCCGTGCTGAAGCTGCCGTCGGTCGACCTGCGCGACGACCCCGGCTACCTCGACCGGTTCGTGCTCGAGGAGTGGGTGGCGCGGCGCATCGACAGCCCGCACGTGCTCAAGGCCAGCGCCGTCGAGCGCCCGCGTGCGCACCTGTATGTGGCCATGGAGTACGTCGATGGCCACACGCTCGCGCAATGGATGGTCGACCACCCCCGGCCCGACCTGGACAGCGTGCGCGGCATCGTCGCGCAGCTCGCGCGCGGACTGCAGGCGCTGCACGGCAAGGAGATGCTGCATCAGGATCTGCGGCCCGAGAACGTGATGATCGACCGCGCTGGCACGGTGAAGATCATCGACCTGGCCTCGACCCACGTGGCGGGCCTGGCTGACGGCAGCGGCGACGCCCGCGCGCTCGCCATCGAAGGCACGCTGCAGTACACCGCGCCCGAATACTTCACCGGCGACGGCGGCAGCGCGCGCTCCGACCTGTTCTCGCTGGCCGCGATCGTCTACCAGATGCTGTGCGGCCAGTTGCCTTACGGCCTGCAGGTGTCGCGCATCCGCACGCCGGCCGATGCGGGGCGCTTGCGCTATGTGCCGGTGCGCCACCTGCGGCCCGAGCTGCCCGCGTGGGTCGATGCCGTGCTGCAGAAGGCACTGCACCCGCAGCCTGCGAAGCGGCAGCAGGCCGTGTCGGAGTTCGTGCACGACCTGCGCACGCCCGGCCCGGAATTCCTGAGCGCGCGGATGCCGCCGCTGATCGAACGCCGCCCCGTGCTCTTCTGGCAGTGCATTACCGTGCTGCTGGCCGCGGCGGTGGTCGTGCTGCTGGGGTTGCGCGCCTTCGGGCGCTGAGAAGCAGGAGGGCTCAGCCGGCGCGCTTGGTGCGGATCGCCTTCGAGGCGCGCGAGTTCGGTTCGCGGCCCAGCGCTTCGCTGATGTACACGCCCGCGTCGATCAACTGGTCCAGGTCGATGCCGGTCGCGATGCCCATGCCGTGCAGCATGTAGACCACGTCTTCGGTCGCGACGTTGCCCGTCGCGCCCTTGGCATAGGGACAACCGCCCAGGCCCGCCGAGGACGACTGGAAGTTCCACACACCCAGTTCGAGCGCCGCCAGCGTGTTGACCAGCGCCTGCCCGTAGGTGTCGTGGAAGTGGCCGGAAATGGCGTCGACATCGAAGTGCGCCAGCGTGGCCTCCATCGCCTTTTGCACCTTGCGCGGCGTGCCCACGCCGATGGTGTCGGCCACGTCCACGCGCTGCACGCCGATGCCCTTCATCAGTTGTGCGAGGTACCCGACCTTGGACGGATCGATCTCGCCTTCGTAGGGGCAGCCCACCGTGCACGACATGGCACCGCGCACGGCGATGCCCTTGGCGCGTGCCGCCTCGACCACGGGCGCGAAGCGCTCGATGCTCTCGGCGATCGAGCAGTTGATGTTCTTCTGGCTGAAGGCCTCGCTGGCGGCACCGAACACCACGATCTCGTCGGGCCACTCGTCGCGCGGCGCCGCAATGGCGGCCTCGAAGCCCTTCATGTTGGGCGTGAGCACCGAGTAGCGCACGCCCGGCTTGCGCTTTATGCCGTGCATCACCTCGGCGTTGTCGCCCATCTGCGGCACCCACTTGGGCGAGACGAAGCTGGTGACCTCGATCTCGCTCAGGCCAGCATCCTGCAGGCGGTGCACGAGGCCGATCTTGACCTCGGCGGACACGGGCTGTTTTTCGTTCTGGAGGCCGTCGCGTGGACCGACGTCGATGAGCTGGACCTTGGCGGGGAGTTTCATGGGATGTCTCGGGTGTCGCTGTCGCGGGAGGATGCTGAAAAACCGGCTTCGATTGTCCGACACATGGGCTTGCGCTGCTGGGTACACAAGTCGCAGAAGGTAGCAATGCGCGCCTGTGGGGTTGCAAATGGTGCCAACCGGGCGGTTGCACGAAGAAACGTCGGATCTAGACGGTTTCGCGCTGCGCGAAGCCGTCGGGCAGATCGTCCGCGGCGCCGGCCTCGTTCACATCGACCGCATCCACGCGCGCACCGGCCGGCCCCTGGCGGGCCCAGTGCACCAGCGCCTCGACTGCATCGGCCTCGCCGGCCACGAGCGCCTCCACGTTGCCATCGCGCCGGTTGCGCACCCAGCCGCGCACGCCGAGCCGCTGCGCGGCCTGCACCATCGACCAGCGGTAGCCTACGCCCTGCACGAGGCCGTGGACGACGAGATGGCGGGTGACGATGGCGTGGTGATGGTTCATGGGCAACGGTCAGTACGACTTCGGCAGCCCCAGTGCCTTCTCGGCGATGAAGTTCAGGATCATCTGCGGGCTGGCCGGCGCGATGCGCGGGATGTAGCTCTCGCGCAGCAGGCGTTCGACATGGTATTCCTTCGCATAACCCATGCCGCCGAGTGTGAGAACGGCGTTCTGGCAGGCGTCGTGCGCCGCCTCGGCGGCAAGGTACTTCGCGGCATTGGCCTCGATGCCGCAGGGCGCGTGCGCGTCGTACAGCGTGGCGGCCTTGAGCATCATCAGGTCGGCCGCTTCCAGGTTGGCCCAGGCGCGCGCGAGCGGATGCGCCACGCCCTGGTTCTGGCCGATGGGCCGGCCGAACACGACACGCTCCTGCGCGTACTGCGCGGCGATGCACAGCGCGGCGCGGCCGATGCCGATGGCTTCTGCGGCGATCAATATGCGCTCGGGGTTCAGGCCGTGCAGGATGTATTCGAAGCCCCGGCCTTCCTCGCCGATGCGGTCTTCCTCGGGCACCTCGAGGCCGTCGATGAAGAGAAAGTTGGAGTCACCGCCGCGCGCACGCCGAGCGCAACATCGCGGCGATCTCCTCGATGCGCGGCGCCATGCGATAGCGCGGGCCGGCGAGCGCAGGGGCGTCAGTAGCCCCGGCCGGGATCGACGATGCCGGCGATCGGCAGGCCCTGCTCCATCGCGCGGATCTTCCCGGCGATCTGGGCGATGGACTCCTCGCGCAGCGTGCGCGCCGAACCGTGCGGCGTGACGGTGATCTTCGGGTGGCGCCAGAAGGCGTGGTCGGCCGGGAGCGGCTCGACTTGGAACACATCGAGCGTCGCGCCCGCGAGCTGGCCGGCGTCGAGCATCGGGATCAGGTCGTCTTCGACCAGGTGGCCGCCGCGCGCGATGCTGATGAGGTAGCCCTCGGGCTTGAGCTTGCCCAGCGTCGTGCGGTTCAGGATGCCGCGCGTGGATTCGGTCAGCGGCAGCAGGTTGACCAGCACGCGCGTGGAGGCCAGGAACTCGTCGAACTGCGCCTGCCCGCTGAACACCTGCACGCCGTCGATGGCCTTGGGCGAACGGCTCCAGCCGAGCACCGGAAATTCGAACTGCGCCACGGCCTTGGCCACGCGCTCGCCGAGCACGCCCAGGCCCATGATGCCGACCGGGAAGTCGCGCCGCAGCTTCGGCTTGCGGTAGCTCCACTTGCCCTCGCGCGCATCGGCCTCGTACACGTCGAACTCGCGGAAGTGGCGAATGAGCGTGTGGCACACGTACTCGGCCATCTGCACCGACATGCCCGCGTCGTCGAGCCGCACGATGCGCGTGTGCGCCGGCACCTTGAGCTTGAGCAGCGCATCGACACCCGCGCCGATGTTGAACAGGCCGCGCAGGTTCGGCTGCTCGTCGAGAAACTGCTGGGGCGGCGCCCACACCACGCCGTGGTCGGCCTGCGGCGCGCCGGGCGTCCAGGCTTCGATGGTGGCTTCGGGGAGTTCGGCCTTCAGGCCATTGATCCAGGGATCGGGACGGTTGTCGGTGAGGTAGACGGAGATTCGCATGGGCGCCATCTTAGAAGGCACCGGCTTGTTGCGCTGCGCGCCCTCCCCTATGCTCGACCGCATTCAGCCACCCAGGAGACACCCCATGATCAAAGTCAGCGTGATGTACCCCCACACCCCCGGCGCGCGGTTCGACCACGACTACTACCGGGACCAGCACATGCCGATGCTCAAGGCCCGCATGGGCGACGCCTGCCTCTCGTACACCATCGACAAGGGCCTGGGCGGCGGCGCACTGGGCTCGCCGCCCACCTACGTCGGCATGTGCCACGTGTTCGCCGACTCGGTCGAGTCCTTCCAGAAGGCCTTCGGCCCGCACATGAAGGAGATCATGGGCGACGTGAAGAACTACACCGACATCGCGCCCGTGATGCAGATCAGCGAAGTGGTGGTGGGCTGACGCACCACTTCGCTTCCGACGGGCCCCGCGCTCAGGCCTTGCCCGTCCGGCGGCGACGCCACAGCACCCGTGCCAGCCATCCCAGGGGCAGCACCACCAGCAGCAGCCACGGCAGCGCCGCGGCCACGAAGGTGATGAGCGCGCCCACGCTTTCGGCCAGCACGTCGCCGGCGTTGCGCAGCGCGTGCGCCATCGGGCTGTAGCCGTCGCTGCCGCTCACCAGCGCGCGCCTGGGCGTGAACTGGATCTGGATGTGCTGCTTGCTGGTTTGCTGCGCCAGCACCTTGCGCTGGGTGGCGATGGCGTCGAGTTCGGCCTGCGTGTCCGACAGCGTGCGCTGGATCGCCAGCAGGTCGGCCATGGTGCGCTTGGTGACGGTGTCGCGCAGCATCACGCGCAGGCTGTCGCGGAACTCGGTGCGGTTCTTGATGCGGGCCTCGACGTCGATCACCTCGGAGGTCTTGTCCTCGCTGGTGGTGGTGTGCGAGACCACGTTCGCCACGCCGGCCAGGCCGCCGAGCAGTTGGTCGACATCGGCGGGTTCGACGCGCATCTCGAGCAGCGCGTTGCCGGGCTGCTGCGGCGTCTCGCGCAGCAGCGAGGACGACAACAGCTCGCACTTCAGCGTGCCGCAGAGGTCGCGCACCTTGCCCCATGCGTCGGCGAGCTGTTCGGCCGGCACTTCGACGTTCAGGTCCTGCCGCACGGCCAGGAAGCGCCGCAGCGCGGTCTCGCCGCTGCCGCCCCGCGCCTCGTCGGACAGCGACGCGGCGATCTCGGCCTGCGGTGCGCTCGCCCGCTGCGCTTTCATGGCACCGCCATAGCCCATCGGCGCTGCCGGCATGGGCGCGGAGGCCGGCGCGACCGATTCGGCGCTGCGCTCGCGGTCGCAGCCGGCCAGCGACAGGGCGGCCGCCAGGGCCAGCAGGACAGCGCCTGCGCGGTGGCGCACGGCGGCGCGAGGTGTCGACACGGAAAGGGTGCGGCGGATCATCAGGACTCCTTGAAAAGAATGACTACCACCGCTGATACGGGCCAGCCGCCCGAACGGGGTTAAGCGGCAGCCGCCATTCGCAACAATTCGTCGCCCTCCGCCACCTGCTCGCCCGGCGAGAACATCAGTTCCTCCACCGTGCCGTCGGCCGGCGCGGCGATGGTGTGCTCCATCTTCATGGCTTCCATCACGGCCAGCGGCTGGCCGCGGCTGACCTTGTCGCCGGCCTTGACTGCGAAGGACACGACCTTGCCGGGCATCGGCGCCGTGAGGCGGCCGCCCTCGGCCTGGGTATCGCCCGCATGCGCGAGGCGGTCGATGGCCGTGAGGCGCGTGGCGCCCTTCGCCGCGAACACGTGGGCGGTGGCGCCGTCCAGGTGCACGTCGAGGGTCTGGCGCGTGCCCGCGAACTCGAGTTCGAACTCGCCCGTGGGAAAGCGGCCGATGGTGAGCGGGCCTTCGACGCCACCCACGGCGAGGTTCAGGCCGCCGTCGCGGCGGTAGGTCAAAAGCGCGGCGTGTTCCGCGCCGCGGAACTCGAAATCGAAGCGGCGCTTGTATTCGCCATGCGCGCGCCAGCCGTCGCGGCGCTCGAAGGGGTCCGGCATCTGTGTCGGCCACTCGGTGACCAGCGTGCGCGTGATGGCGGCAGCCACGGCCAGCGGCAGGCCCAGCGGTTCGCGATCGAACAGCACGGCGCGCTCGCGCTCGATGAGTGCGGTGTCCAGGTTGGCTTTGGAGAACGACTCGGTCGCCAGGATGCCGCGCAGAAACTGCACGTTGGTCGACACGCCCACGATCTGCACCTGGGCCAGTGCGGCGTCGAGCCGGGCCAGCGCCTCGGCGCGCGTGCTGCCGTGCACGATGAGCTTGGCGATCATCGAGTCGTAGAAGGGCGAGATCTCGCCGCCCTCGCGCACGCCGTCGTCGATGCGCACGCGGCTGCGCTGGAAGGCCGTGGCCTGCGGCTTGCGGTACACGCGCAAGGTGCCGGTGGCGGGCAGGAAGTTGTTGTCAGGGTTCTCGGCACAGATGCGCGCCTCGATGGCGTGGCCGTGGATCTGCAGTTCCGATTGCTTGGCGGGCAGCGGCTCGCCCGAGGCCACGCGCAGCTGCCATTCGACGAGGTCGAGACCGGTGATGGCTTCCGTCACCGGGTGCTCCACCTGCAGGCGCGTGTTCATCTCCATGAAGAAGAAGTTCATTTCGCCGCCTTCGCGCTGCTCGACGATGAACTCGACCGTGCCCGCACCGACGTAGTTCACGGCGCGCGCCGCGGCCACGGCCGCATCGCCCATTTCCTTGCGCATCGCCTCGGTCATGCCGGGCGCGGGCGCCTCTTCGAGCACCTTCTGGTGGCGGCGCTGCACCGAGCAGTCGCGCTCGAACAGGTAGACGTAGTTGCCCTGCGTGTCGCCGAACACCTGGATCTCGATGTGGCGCGGGCGCTGCACGTACTTCTCGATCAGCACCGCGTCGTCGCCGAAGCTGTTGATGGCTTCGCGCTTGCACGAGGCCAGCGCGGCTTCGAAGTCCGCGGCCTTGTCGACCGCGCGCATGCCCTTGCCGCCGCCCCCCGCGCTGGCCTTGATGAGCACCGGGTAGCCGATGCGGTCGGCCTCGCGCTGCAGCAGCGCCGGGTCCTGGTCGGCGCCGTGGTAGCCGGGCACCAGCGGCACGCCGGCTTTTTCCATCAGCTGCTTCGACTCGGCTTTCAGGCCCATGGCCTTGATCGCCGAGGGCGGCGGGCCGATGAAGGCCAGGCCGGCATCGGCACAGGCCTGTGCGAACTCTTCGTTCTCGCTGAGGAAGCCGTAACCGGGGTGCACGGCTTCGGCGCCCGTGGCCTTGGCGGCTTCGAGGATCTTTTCCCAGCGCAGGTAGCTGTCCTTCGGGGCGCTGCCGCCGAGGTACACCGACTCGTCGCAGGCGCGCACATGGTTGGCGTGCGCGTCGGCATCGGAGTACACGGCCACGGTGCGAACGGCCATGCGGCGTGCGGTCGCGGCGACGCGGCAGGCGATTTCACCGCGATTCGCAATCAGGATCTTCTTAAACATTCGGAGTGTCTCCCGGAGGATTCTTTTTCAGTTGAAAGGCGGACGTGACGCCCGGATCGGGCCGGCCACTGAAGATGCGTGCCACGCGGCTGAACAGCGCCTTGAGAAAGCGCCAGCTTTTTCGGATGAGCCACACGCTGAGCACGAGCACGAAGACGAACAGCACCAGAAAGACCAACGGATGCGCCACCGCGAGCCACAGCCCGGCCGGCACCATCGAGTCTTCGACCAGCGACGCACCGACGTTCGAGAACGGCTCGGGCGAGGTATTGATGGCCGCGCGCGTGGTGGCCTTGGCCGCATGCGCCGTGGCCGCGAAGCCGCCGCCCAGCAGCGCCGCAACGACGGCCATGGCGCCATGGTCGGCACCGAACACGCTGGCCGCGAGCGCCGCGCCGGCGGGGATGCGGATGGCGGTGTGCACCACGTCCCACAGCGAGTCGAGGCCCGGGATCTTGTCGGCGAAGAACTCGACGAACACCATGAAGCCGCTGACCGCGAGCACGATCGGATGCGCGAGCATCTGCAGCCCCGCAGGCAGCGGCACCCAGCCGAAGTAGCCGACCAGGCCGGTCAGCAGCACGACGAGGTATAGGCGCACGCCGCTGGCCCAGCCGATGGCGGCGGCCAGTGCGAGCAGTTGCGGCATGTCGAGTGCGTTCATGGCGGTCCCTGGTTGGCTGTCAGCCGGCGAGCCAGGACGGCTTTCGCTTCTGCAGGAAAGCCTGCACGCCCTCGCGGCCTTCGTCGCTCGCGCGGATGTCGGCGATGCCTTCGACGGTCTTCGCGATGAGCGCGCCGTCGATCTCGCGGCCGGCCACGTCGGCGATCAGCTGCTTGCAGGCGCGCACGGCGGCGGGGCTGGCGCCGGTGAGCGCCTTGATGAGTTCATCGACCTTGGCGTCGAGCGCGTCGGCTGCCACCACTTCATGCACGAAGCCGATGCGGTGCGCCTCGGCGGCGGTGAAGCGCTCGGCCGTGAGGAAGTAGCGCTGCGACGCGCGCGGGCCCATGGCGCGCAGCACGTACGGGCTGATGGTCGCGGGCACGAGGCCGATCTTCACTTCGCTCAGGCAGTACCACGCGGTGTCCACGCTCACGGCCATGTCGCACGCGGCCACGAGCCCCATGCCGCCGGCGTACACATCGCCCTGCACGCGCGCGATGGTGGGCTTGGGGCACTCGGCGATGGTGCGCAGCATGTCGGCCAGCTTGCCTGCGTCGGCGAGGTTCTCCTCGCGTGTGTAGTCCGCCATGCGGCGCATCCAGTTGAGGTTGGCGCCTGCGCAGAAGGCCGGGCCGTTCGCGCCGAGCACGATGGCCTTGACCTGCGGCGCGCCGCCGGCTTCCAGGAAGGCCTGCGTCAGCTCGGCGATCACGACATCGTCGAAGGCGTTGCGCGCGTCGGGCTGGTCGAGCCAGATGCGGGCCACCGCGCCATCGATGGCGAGGTTCAGCTTGGTGTAGGTCATGTCAGATCCACTTTGCACGAGGTGCTCTGTTGTCTTTTTCCAGGAACACCGCGGAACCGGCTTTGCCGGGCCGCTGGTGTTGCCCCCGGCAGGGGGTTGGCGAAGCGACACGAAGTGCGCGAAGACTGGGGGCGAGCCATATCACATGCGGAAGATGCCGAACTTCGGCTCTGGGATGGGCGCGTTGCGCGACGCGGCCAGGCCCAGTGCGAGCACGCGGCGCGTGTCGGCCGGGTCGATGATGCCGTCGTCCCACAGGCGCGCGGTGGCGTAGTACGGGTGGCCCTGGTCTTCGTACTGCTGGCGGATCGGGGCCTTGAAGGCTTCTTCCTCGTCCTTGCTCCAGGCGCCGCCCTTCAGTTCGATGCCGTCGCGCTTCACGGTGGCCAGCACGCTCGCGGCCTGCTCGCCGCCCATCACGCTGATGCGCGCGTTGGGCCACATCCAGAGGAAGCGCGGGTTGTACGCGCGGCCGCACATGCCGTAGTTGCCGGCGCCGAAGCTGCCGCCGATGATGATGGTGAACTTGGGCACGTTGGCGGTGGCCACGGCCGTCACCATCTTGGCGCCGTGGCGCGCGATGCCTTCGTTCTCGTACTTGCGGCCCACCATGAAGCCGGTGATGTTCTGCAGGAACACCAGCGGAATCTTGCGCTGGCAGCACAGCTCGATGAAGTGCGCGCCCTTCTGCGCCGACTCGCTGAACAGGATGCCGTTGTTCGCGATGATGCCCACGGGCATGCCCTCGATCTCGGCGAAGCCGCAGACCAGCGTGGCGCCGAAGCGGGCCTTGAACTCGTGGAACTCGCTGCCGTCGACGATGCGCGCAATGATCTCGCGCACGTCGAAGGGCTTGCGCGTGTCGGTGGGGATCACGCCGTAGAGCTCTTCGCGCGGGAACTCGGGCGCACGCACCGCGGCCCCGTCCGGCTTCTCTGCCGCCTTGGCATTCAGGTTGGCGACCGCCGAGCGCGCCAGCGCCAGTGCGTGCAGGTCGTTCTGCGCGAGGTGATCGACCACGCCCGACAGGCGCGTGTGCACGTCGCCGCCGCCCAGGTCTTCGGCCGACACCACCTCGCCGGTGGCCGCCTTCACGAGCGGCGGGCCGCCCAGGAAGATGGTGCCCTGGTTCTTCACGATGATCGATTCGTCGCTCATCGCCGGCACGTACGCGCCGCCGGCCGTGCACGAGCCCATGACCACCGCAATCTGCGGAATGCCCTGGGCGCTCATGTTGGCCTGGTTGTAGAAGATGCGGCCGAAGTGCTCGCGGTCCGGAAACACCTCGTCCTGGTTCGGCAGGTTGGCACCGCCCGAGTCCACCAGGTAGATGCAGGGCAGGCGGTTCTGCTCGGCGATCTCCTGCGCGCGCAGGTGCTTCTTCACCGTCATCGGGTAGTAGGTGCCGCCCTTCACGGTGGCATCGTTGCACACGATCATGCAGTCGACACCGTTCACGCGGCCGATGCCCGCGATGATGCCGGCGCCCGGCGCCGACTCGGCGCCCTTGGCATCGAGGTACATCGCATGCGCGGCCAGCGGCGCGATCTCGAGGAAGGGCGTGCCCGGGTCGAGCAGCTCGGCCACGCGGTCGCGCGGCAGCAGCTTGCCGCGCGCCGTGTGCTTGGCGCGCGCGGCCTCGCCGCCGCCCTGCTCCACCTTGGCGAACTGCTTTTGCAGGTCGTCGACCAGCGCGCGCATCGCGGCAGCGTTCGCCTGGAAGTCTGCGGACCGTGCGTTGAGTTTGGTTTCGAGTTTGCTCATGCTGTCTTTTCTTGCTTGAGGCCGAGTTGTTCGGTCATGGCATCGCGGATCTTGAATTTCTGGATCTTGCCGGTCACCGTCATCGGGAACTCGGAGACGAACTGGATGTACTTCGGCACCTTGTAGTGCGCGATCTGGCCCTTGCAGAAGTCGCGGATCTCGGTGTCGGTGGCGCTTAGGCCCGGCTTGACGATGATCCAGGCGCACAGCTCTTCGCCGTACTTCTTGTCGGGCAGGCCAACCACCTGCACGTCCTGCACCTTCGGGTGGCGGTACAGGAATTCTTCGATCTCGCGCGGGTAGATGTTCTCGCCGCCGCGGATCACGAGGTCCTTGATGCGGCCGACGATGTTCACGTAGCCCTCGGCGTCAATCGTGGCGAGGTCGCCGGTGTGCATCCAGCGCTCGGCGTCGATGGCCTCGCGCGTCTTCGGCTCGTCTTCCCAGTAGCCGTGCATCACCGAGTAGCCGCGCGTGCACAGCTCGCCCGACTGGCCTGGCGGCATGATCGCGCCGGTCTCGGGGTCGATGATCTTCACCTCGAGGTGCGGCTGCACGGTGCCCACGGTCGACACGCGGCGGTCCAGCGGCGTGTCGGTGCTGCTCTGGCAGCTCACGGGGCTGGTCTCGGTCATGCCGTAGGCGATGGTGATCTCGCTCAGGTGCATCTGGTCGACCACACGCTTCATCACTTCGGTGGGGCACGGCGAGCCGGCCATGATGCCGGTGCGCAGCGTGGACAGATCGAACTCCTTGAAGCGCGGATGGTCCAGCTCGGCGATGAACATCGTGGGCACGCCATGCAGGCCCGTGCACTTCTCGGCCTGCACGGTTTCGAGCACGGTGAGCGGGTCGAATCCGTCGTTGGGGTACACGATGGTCGAGCCGTGCGTGAGGCAGGCCAGGTTGCCCAGCACCATGCCGAAGCAGTGGTACAGCGGCACGGGAATGCACAGGCGGTCGGCCGGCGTGAGCTTCATGCACTCGCCGATGAAGAAGCCGTTGTTCAGGATGTTGCGGTGCGTGAGCGTCGCGCCCTTGGGGAAGCCCGTGGTGCCGCTGGTGAACTGGATGTTGATGGGGTCGGTGGCCTTCAGCGTCTTCTGCGTGGCGGCCACGCGCGCGTCGGCCGCATCGCCGCTGGCCAGCAGTTCGCTGAAGCGGCGCATGCCGGGCTGCTCGTCGCCCTGGCCGGGCTTGTCGATCCAGAAGGTGTGCTGCAGCAGCGGCAGCTTGGCCGGGCCCAGCTCGCGCAGCATGCCCAGGTAGTCGCTGGTCTTGAACTGCGCCATCGTCACCAGCGCCTTGCAGCCGACCTTGTTGAGCGCGTACTCGAGCTCCGAGGTGCGGTAGGCGGGGTTGATGTTGACGAGGATCAGGCCGACCTTGGCGGTCGCGATCTGCATCAGCACCCACGGCACGTTGTTGTGCGACCAGATGCCCACGCGGTCGCCTGGCACGAGCCCCAGGTTCAGCAGCGCGCTGGCCAGCTTGTTCGACGCGGTCTGCAGTTCGCGGTAGGTGAAGCGCTGGCCTTCGTGGCGGCTGACGAGGGCTTCGCGGTTGGGCTGCTTTTCGACCATGTCGTCGAAGAAGTCGCCGATGGGGTGTTCGATGAGGGGGACGTCCGTGGCGCCTTGGGCCAGGCTCTGCGTCAGTGGCATCGTCTTGTCTCCTTGTCTGGCGCCCTCTCCCTGCGGGGAAAGGGTGGGGTGAGGGTGTGCGGCGACTTATGCTGTTTCAGAGAACAGCTCGCGACCGATCAGCATGCGGCGCACTTCGCTCGTGCCCGCGCCGATCTCGTACAGCTTGGCATCGCGCCACAGCCGCTCGACCGGGAAGTCCTTGGTGTAGCCCACGCCGCCCAGCGTCTGGATCGCCTCGCCGGCCATCCAGGTCGCCTTCTCGGCCGAGTACAGGATGGCGCCGGCCGCGTCCTTGCGGAAGGTGCGCGCATGGTCGTTGCGGTCGCAGGCCTTGCCCACGGCGTACACGTAGGCGCGGGTGGCCTGCCAGGTCGAGTACATGTCGGCGATCTTGCCCTGCATCAGCTGGAACTCGCCGATGCTCTGGCCGAACTGCTGGCGCTCGTGGATGTACGGAATCACGGCGTCCATGCAGGCGGCCATGATGCCCAGCGGGCCGCCCGAGAGCACGGCGCGCTCGTAGTCCAGGCCGCTCATCAGCACCTTGGCGCCCATGCCTTCGCCGCCGAGCACGTTCTCTTCGGGCACTTCGCAGTTGTCGAAGAACAGCGGGAAGGTGTTGGAGCCGCGCATGCCGAGCTTGTCGAGCTTGGTGCCTGCCGAAAAACCTTTGAAGTTCTTCTCGACGATGAAGGCCGTCATGCCGCGCGCGCCCATCTCGGGTTCGGTCTTGGCGTAGATGACCAGCGTGTCGGCGTCGCCGCCGTTGGTGATCCACATCTTGCCGCCGTTGAGCACGTAGTAGCCGTCCTTCTTGTCGGCCTTGAGCTTCATGCTCACCACGTCGGAGCCGGCGTTGGGCTCGCTCATGGCCAGCGCGCCCACGTGCTCGCCGCTCACCAGCTTGGGCAGGTATTTCTTCTTCTGCGCGTCGCTGCCGTTGCGGTGGATCTGGTTCACGCACAGGTTGGAGTGCGCGCCATACGACAGGCCCACCGAGGCGGAGGCGCGCGAGACTTCTTCCATGGCCACGATGTGGGCCAGGTAGCCCAGCTCGGTGCCGCCGAATTCTTCCTTCACCGTCATGCCGTGCAGGCCCAGCTCGCCGAGCTTTTGCCACAGGTCGTGCGGGAACAGGTTGTCGCGGTCGATCTCGGCGGCGCGGGGCGCGATTTCGTTGGCGGCGAAGTCCTGGATCGCGCTGCGCAGCGCGTCGATGTCGTCGCCCAGGTCGAAGTTGAGGCCGAAATCGTGCATGAGTCTTGTCTCCTCTGAAGGGGTCGGCGCGCAGGGCTGCCCGCGCGGATGGCGCTTGAAAAAACGCAGCTTACGCCTCGTGGCGCCGCAATTGGCGCCACAATGGTTGCAAATTGCGCCACGACCGATGCCCTCCACCACGTCGTCCCCCGCCTTCCTGCGACCCGCCCGCGCCGTCACGCCGATGGCCTTCGTGCGAGCCATCGTGCAAGGGTATGCCCGCTACGGCAAGGACCCGGCGCAGGCCCTGCAGGCGGCACAGATCGCGCCGCGCGAACTGGCCCGCCCGGGCGCCCGGGTGACGGCCGCGCAGTTCGAGGCGCTGTCGGGCCACGCCATGCAGGAGCTGGACGACGAGGCGCTGGGCTGGTTCTCGCGCCGCCTGCCCTGGGGCAGCTACGGCATGCTGTGCCGCGCCTCGCTCACTTCGCCCGACCTGGGCGTGGCCATCAAGCGCTGGTGCCGCCACCACCGCCTGCTGACCGAGGACATCACGCTCGCGCTGGACGTAGCGGGCGGCGTGGCCACGCTGCGCATCACCGAGAACCGCCCGCTCGATCCGGCATTCCGCGAGTTCTGCCTCGTGACCAGCCTGCGCTTCATGCACGGCTACGTGTGCTGGGCCATCGACTCGCGCATCTCGCTGCGCCAGGCCACCTTTCCGTTCGCGGCGCCCCCGCACCGCGACGCCTACCCGCTGATGTTCACGCCCGACGTGCACTTCGACGCGCCGCAGGCCAGCATCAGCTTCGACGAGCGCTACCTCGCGCTGCCGCTGCTGCGCGACGAGCGCGCGCTGCGCACCATGCTCAAGCGCGCCCTGCCGCTCACGGTGTTGCAGTACCGCCGCGACCGCCTGCTGGGCCAGCGCGTGCGCGAACTGCTGCGCGCGCGCGCCGGCGAAGCGACCACGGCCGAGGCGCTGGCCGGGCTGCTGAACGTGTCGGGGCGCACGCTGCACCGGCAGCTGCATGAGGAAGGCACCTCATTGCAGGTGCTGAAGAACGAGGTGCGGCACGAGCTGGCGGTGGAGCAGCTGCGCCGGACCACGCGGCCGATCAAGCAGGTGGCGCTGGCGGTGGGCTTCCGCAACGAGAAGAGCTTTTCGCGCGCGTTCCTGCAGTGGACGGGGCACGCGCCTCGGGACTTTCGGCAGCTGGGGTTGTAGCGACCCCGTTCAGGGCGGGTGCCCTGAGCGCCGGAACTCAGGCTGGCTTGTCGATCAACGCCAGTGCATCGGCGATCGATTGGCTGTCTTCCGGCCGCACGATCTTCGCAACCTGCTGCCCATCGCGCATGAACACCAGCGTGGGCCACAGCCGCACATTGAACGAACGCCCCAGCGGACGGCCGCTGCCGTCTTCCACCTTGATGCGGCGCACATTCGGAAACTTGGCGAAGGCCTCGGCGATGTTCGGTTGCGCGGCCTTGCAGATGCCGCACCAGTTGGTGCCGAACTCCACCACGGCCGGGCCCTGGAGCGCGTCGATCTCGCTGCGGTCGGGTTGCTCGGTCTGGTATTCGGAGGTCATGGGCGAAGTCCTTGCGAAACGTGAGAAAGCGTGAAGAGGAACGCGTGTGCGCGGCAGGCGCACGACACGCGGACGACAAACGTCATTGCATCAGAAACTCAGGCCGCCTGCAGGCCGTAGCCGGCCAGCAACGCGGGCAGCTCGTTCATGTCGCTGAACACGGCCACGGCACCCGCGCCGCGCAAGGCGCCCGGGCCGCTGTGGCCCGACTCGCCCGTGCTGTAGCCGAACACCGTGGCGCCCGCTGCAACGCCGGCCGTGGCGCCGGTGACCGTGTCTTCGACCACCGCGCAGCGCCTGGGGTCGACACCCAGCGCTTCCGCCGCGGCCAGGTACACGTCGGGATACGGCTTGGAGCGCGGCATCTCGTGGCCGCTGAAGATGCGGCCCTCGAAGCAGTCGAGCAGGCCGACCTTGGCCAGTTGCAGCTCGACCTTGTGGCGATCGGCACCCGACGCGCAGGCGATGCGGCCCTTGAGCCGCGCATGGATCTCGCGGATGGCGGCGGGCGCATGGGGAATGGCGACGAGGTCGCGGTCGAGCGCCTCGTTGCGGCGGGCGCGGAAGCCGCGCAGCCAGTCGTCGGTGATCCTGAAGCCGGTCTTCGCCTCGATGAGCGCCGTCTCGTCCTTCACGGCCTTGCCGGTGAAGATGTCCATCGACTCCGTCGGCGTCAGGTGCCAGCCGAGCTCGCCGAGCATTTCGGCCAGCACGCGGTTGGTGATGGGCTCGGAATCGACGAGCACGCCGTCGCAATCGAAGAGCACGGCGGAAAAGGGGAAAGGGGTCATTGCGAGGTAGGAGTTCAGGGGGCTGGCCCCATGGTAGCAACGGCCCCTTTCCGCACGGGGAGACTCAAGCTATCGGGCCATTTCAGACCACGGGGCGGATCGGGATGTAGATCTCGCCGCCGCCAGCCATGAATTCCTTCGACTTCTCTTCCATGCCCTCGACCATGGCCTCGCGCTCCGCCACGCCCTTCTTGGCCGCGTACTCGCGCACTTCCTGCGTGATCTTCATCGAGCAGAACTTGGGGCCGCACATCGAGCAGAAGTGCGCCACCTTGCTCGAGTCTTTGGGCAGCGTTTCGTCGTGGAATTCGCGCGCCGTGTCGGGGTCCAGGCCCAGGTTGAACTGGTCTTGCCAGCGGAATTCGAAGCGCGCCTTGCTCAGCGCGTCGTCGCGCGAGCGCGCCCCCGGATGCCCCTTGGCCACGTCGGCCGCGTGCGCCGCGATCTTGTAGGCAATGATCCCCTGCTTCACGTCGTCGCGATCAGGCAGTCCCAGGTGTTCCTTGGGCGTCACGTAGCAGAGCATCGCCGTGCCGGCCCAGCCGATCATCGCCGCGCCGATGGCGCTGGAGATGTGGTCGTAGCCCGGCGCGATGTCGATGGTCAGCGGGCCGAGCGTGTAGAACGGCGCCTCGTGGCAGTGCTTGATCTGCTCGTCCATGTTGGCCTGGATCATGTGCATCGGCACGTGGCCCGGCCCTTCGATCATGGTCTGCACGTCGTGCTTCCAGGCGATCTGCGTGAGCTCACCCAGCGTGCGCAGCTCGGCGAACTGCGCCTCGTCGTTCGCGTCGGCACCCGAGCCGGGGCGCAGGCCGTCGCCGAGCGAGAAGCTCACGTCGTAGGCCTTCATGATGTCGCAGATGTCCTCGAAGTGCGTGTAGAGGAAGCTCTCCTTGTGGTGCGCGATGCACCACTTGGCCATGATCGAGCCGCCGCGCGACACGATGCCCGTCATGCGGTCGGCCGTGAGGTGGATGAACGGCAGGCGCAGGCCTGCGTGGATGGTGAAGTAGTCGACGCCCTGCTCCGCCTGCTCGATGAGCGTGTCGCGGTAGATCTCCCAGGTGAGGTCTTCGGCCACGCCGCCCACCTTTTCGAGCGCCTGGTAGATCGGCACCGTGCCGATGGGCACCGGCGAGTTGCGCACGATCCAGTCGCGCGTCGTGTGGATGTTCTTGCCGGTCGACAGGTCCATCACGTTGTCGGCGCCCCAGCGAATGGCCCACACCAGCTTTTCGACTTCTTCCTCGATGCTCGAAGTGACCGCCGAGTTGCCGATGTTGGCGTTGATCTTCACCTTGAAGTTGCGCCCGATGGCCATCGGCTCCACTTCGGGATGGTTGATGTTCGCGGGAATGATCGCGCGGCCGCGGGCCACTTCGTCGCGCACGAACTCGGGCGTGATGATGCGCGGAATGCTCGCGCCCATCGGGTTGCCCATCACGCGTTTCGCGCGCTCCTCGTTGGCGAGGTATTCGGCCATCCACTCGCGCTTGCCGTTCTCGCGCAGGGCCACGTACTCCATTTCGGGCGTGACGATGCCGCGGCGTGCGTAGTGCATCTGCGTGACGTTGGCGCCCGACTTCGCGCGGCGCGGCGTGCGCTGCAGCGCCGAGGCACCGGCGCGCAGCTCGGCCAGGCGCTGCGCGTCGCGGTCTTCGTTCTTCGCGCCGTCGTCCAGCGCATGGTGCGTGCGGCCTTCGTAGCTTTCGGTGTCGCCGCGCTCGATGACCCAGGCGCTGCGCACGTCGGGCAGGCCGCGGCGCACGTCGATCTCGACCTTCGGGTCGGTGTAGGGGCCCGAGGTGTCATAGAGCGAGACCGTCTCGCCGTTGGTCAGCGCCACGTCGCGCACGGGCACGAACAGGTCGGGCCGGCTGCCCGGAATGACGCACTTGTGCGACGCGGGAAAGGGCTCGCGCGTCAGCGACAGCAGCGAGGTGAACTTGTCGGGGGCATTCATCGGAGGCACTCCTTGTAGGGGACAGGGTGCTCCGCAATCGCTCGATGGACTTCGGGATGCCCGCCACGAAAAGGAATGACGGACCGAAGTCAGGGAGTGCAGCTCTTCTTACGCCGGTATGACCCGGATCAAGTTCGCGGGTCGGCAGCTTTGCCATCTCAGCACGCCACATGCGTGCACCCCGGAGCGGGGCCGATTGTGCGGGCCGAAGCCCGCCGCCGTCAACCCGGGGGCTGGTGCAGATCGCCGTCGACGTAGAACCAGCGCTCGTTCTCGCGCACGAAGCGGCTGCGCTCGTGCAGGCGGAACGCCACGCCCGTCGCGCCGCGCTGGCGGGCGACGAACTCGACCTCGGCGTGGTCGGCGTCGAGCACCGAACGCGAGCGGATGTCCAGCCCCAGCCATTTGACGCCCGGCTCGAACTCGACCGAGGCCGGCCGCTTCGACGCATGCCAGGTGGCGAGCAGATAGTCGGCGCGGGCCAGCACGAAGGCCGAGTAGCGCGAACGCATCAGCGACTCGGCGTCGGGCGCAGGCGTGTTCTCGAAATCGTCGAGGTAGCGGCCGCAGCACAAGGCGTAGGCGACGGGCTTGTCGCGGCGGTCGGTGCGGCCGCAGGGGCAGGGGCCGGGAGTGGGGTCGGTGGCGCTCATGAAGGGCTCTATTGGAACATCTGGCGCGGCGGGGGGTGAAGGTGGCGTGCGAGAGGGCCATGGACTCGTGTGAATCGGCAGGCAGGGGATGCACATCCATGCGATGAACGCCATGTCCACGCGTCACATACATCCGCTTGTTGTCCTTGTGCGCGATCCAGCCGCAGGCCCATCCGCGTGGCGGCGCTGGTCATGCGCCACAGCGAGCGTGTGCGGAGGTGCCAGTCGCTGGCGAGGGCGACCTTCAGGCCGGCCGGGGGCTGCACGGCGCCGAGCCCCAGGGGCAGTCCCGGCGTCAGCTCACGTGATCAGGCGAGCGCGCGCTGAATCAACAGCTTCTGGATGTCCGACGTGCCTTCATAAATCTGGCACACGCGCACGTCGCGGTAGATGCGCTCCAGCGGGAAGTCGTTCACGTAGCCGTAGCCGCCCAGGGTCTGGATGGCGGCGCTGCACACGCGCTCGGCCATCTCGCTGGCGAAGAGCTTGGCCATGGCGGCTTCTTTCAGGCAGGGCCGGCCGGCGTCGCGCAGGCTGGCGGCATGCCAGATGAGCTGGCGTGCGGCTTCGATCTGCGTGGCGCACTCGGCGAGGCGAAAGCCGACGGCCTGCTGGTCGAAGATGGCGCCGCCGAAGGCCTGGCGTTCCTTGGCGTAGGCCACGGCCACGTCGAAGGCGCTGCGGGCCATGCCCACGCTCTGCGCGGCGATGCCGATGCGCCCGCCTTCGAGTGCGCCGAGCGCGATCTTGTAGCCCTCGCCTTCGGCGCCGATGAGATTCTCGGCCGGGATGCGGCAGCTGTCGAAGTTGATCTGCGCGGTGTCGCTGCTGTGCTGGCCGAGCTTGTCTTCCAAGCGCGCGACGTTGTAGCCGGGCGCGTCGGTCGGCACGATGAACGCGCTCATGCCGCGCTTGCCGGCGCCCTTGTCGGTCACCGCGATGACGATGGCGACGTGGCCGTTCTTGCCGCTGGTGATGAACTGCTTCACGCCGTCGATCACGTAGCCGTCGCCGTCCTTGCGCGCGGTGGTGCGCAGGCTCGATGCGTCGCTGCCGGCCTGCGGCTCGGTGAGGCAGAAGGCGCCGAGCATCTGGCCCTGGGCCAGCGGCTCGAGCCACTTCTTCTTCTGCTGCGCGTTGCCGTAGCGCATGAGGATGGCGTTGACGGGGCAGTTGGTCACGCTGATGGCGGTGCTGGTGCCGCCGTCGCCGGCCGCGATTTCCTCGAGCACAAGCGCAAGCGTGAGGTAGTCGAGGCCCGCGCCGCCATGCTCCTCGGGCACGCAGATGCCGTAGGCACCCAGCGCAGCGAGGCCCTGGTGCACGTCCTTCGGAAAGCTGTGGTCGCGGTCCCACTTGGGGGCGCGGGGCCAGAGTTCGGCTTGCGCAAAATCGCGCACGGCGTCGCGGATGGCTTCCTGGTCGGGGGTCAACAACATGGCAAGTCCTTATTCAAATGTCGGCGGTCGCCGCCGGGCCGCCCCAAGGCGGACCGCGCCTCCCCCTCGGGGGGTGGAGTTACACGAGCAAAGCGAGTGAAAAGCCGGGGGGCCACATTCACTTGCCGGCGCCCAGGTCCATGATCAAGCGAGCAGCCATGTACAAGCGGCGCGGAATGGCGCTGATGTCGACGTACTCGGCCTTGTCGCTGTGGTAGCCGAAGCCGGGCAGGCCCAGGCTTTCGATCACAGGCTTGCCTGAGAGCGCCGCGTAGGCCGCGTCGGTGCCGCCACCGGTGCGCTCTTCGACACCCACGCTGCCGCCGGCTTCCTTGTAGAAGCCCACGGCCTTGTCGACCAGCTTCTTGCCGCCCTCGCCCGCGTTGAAGGCCGGACGGCCGCGCGTGACGAGCACCTTGACGTCGGCCTCGGGCAGCTTCTTCTGCTGTGCCTTTTCTTCGAGCGTCTTCATGGCGGCGTCGAAGTCTTCGTTGCGTGCGTAGCGCACGTCGGCGTTCAGCGTGGCGCTGGCCGGGATGATGTTCGAGACGTTGCCGGCCTTGGCGATGGTCCAGTTGAAGCGCAGGTTCTTCGACTTGTCGTCGATGCTCAGGGTGCGCAGCACGAGGTCCGATGCTTCGACCAATGCGTTCACGCCCAGCTCGGGCGCGGCGCCCGCGTGCGAGGCCTTGCCGGTGATGTTGACCTGCACATAGGCGATGCCCGAGGTGCCCAGCGACATCTTTTCGTCGCCTGCGCTGGTGGGCTCGAACGAGAGCACGTAGTCGGCCAGCTTGGCCTCTTCCTGAATCAGGTCGCGCGAACCGAAGGAGCCTTTTTCCTCGTCGGTGTTGAACAGCACGGTGATGGTGCCGTAGTCGCGCACGCCGTAGTCCTTCAGCAGCTTGAGCGTGTGCAGGATGACGGCGTTGCCGCCCTTGTCGTCGGCAATGCCGGGGCCGTAGGCCTTGTCGCCTTCGACACGGAACGGCGCCTTGGCGAGCGTGCCCTTGGTGTAGACGGTGTCCATGTGCGACATCAGCAGCAGGTTCTTGCCACCGCGGCCCTTGAGCTTGCCGACGATGTTGTCGCCGACCACGAGGCCGGCCGACTTGCTGCGCGTGACGGTAAAGCCGAGGTTCTTCAGCTCGCCTTCGAGGTACGCGCCAGCAGCGGCCATGCCTTCGGCGTCACCGGTGCCGGTCTCGATGTTGACGAGCTTTTCGAGCGTCTTGATCACCGCCGGCTGCTCGTCGGTGGCGGCCTGGAACAGCACGTTGTCGCGCTTTTGGGCCCAGGCGGCGCCCGCCACGAAGGCGGTGGCCAGCACGGCGGCAACGGCGGTACGGTGAAGGGATGGGCGCATGAAATCTCCTGCTCTACGCATGGTTTTGTTTGAACTGTCCGGGGTGGAAAACCGGCCGGCGCCCTCTCCCGGGCGCCGGCGGCTCCTGGCGTTATAGCAATTCGAGCGCGACGGCGGTGCCTTCGCCGCCGCCGATGCACAGCGTGGCGACGCCGCGCTTCTTGCCGCGCGCCTTCAGCGCGTGCAGCAGCGTGACCATGATGCGCGCGCCGCTGGCGCCGATGGGGTGGCCCAGCGCGCAGGCGCCGCCGTTCACGTTGACGATGTCGTGCGACACGTCGAGCTCGTGCATGAGCG
This sequence comes from Variovorax sp. Root473, assembly GCF_001426505.1. Lineage (GTDB taxonomy): Bacteria > Pseudomonadota > Gammaproteobacteria > Burkholderiales > Burkholderiaceae_C > Variovorax. The sequence goes on along the minus strand of NZ_LMEV01000016.1, from coordinate 28,859 downwards.
CCATGGGCACGACGGCGAAAGCTTCGTTCACTTCCCACAGGTCGACGTCCTTCACGCTCCAGCCGATCTTCTTGAACAGCTTCTCGACGGCGCCGACCGGCGCGGTGGAGAACCACTCGGGCTGCTGCGCGTGCGTGGCGTGGCCGACGATGCGCGCCAGCGGCTTGGCGCCGATCTTCTTCGCATGCGACTCGGTCATCATGACCAGCGCCGCGGCGCCGTCGTTGATCGACGAGCTCGATGCGGCGGTGATGGTGCCGTTTTCTTTCTTGAACGCGGACTTGAGCGTGGGGATCTTGTCGAGCTTGACCTTGCCCGGGCCTTCGTCGATGGAGATGACGGTGTCGCCGCCGCGGCCCTTGACGGTGACGGGCGTGATCTCGTCCTTGAAGGCGCCCGATTCGGTGGCGGCCTTGGCGCGCTGCACGCTGGCGATGGCGAAGGCGTCCTGCTGCTCGCGCGTGAAGTTGTACTTGGCGGCGCAGTCTTCGCCGAACGTGCCCATCGAGCGGCCCGGCTGGTAGGCGTCTTCGAGGCCGTCGAGCATCATGTGGTCATAGATCTTGTCGTGACCCATGCGGTAGCCGCCGCGGCCCTTGAGCATGAGGTAGGGCGCGTTGGTCATGCTTTCCATGCCACCCGCGACGATCACGTCGTGCGTGCCGGCCAGCAGCAGGTCGTGCGCGAGCATCGCGGCCTTCATGGCCGAGCCGCACATCTTGCTGAGCGTGACGGCGCCCGCGCTGTCGGGCAGGCCGCCCTTGTAGGCCGCCTGGCGCGCCGGGGCCTGGCCCTGGCCGGCCATGAGGCAGTTGCCGAACAGCACTTCACCCACGCTCTCGGGCGCGATGCCGGCGCGCTCGACGGCCGCCTTGATCGCGGTACCGCCGAGGTCGTGCGCGGAGAGGGACGAGAAATCGCTCTGGAAGCTGCCCATGGGGGTGCGGGCGGCGCCGACGATGACGATGGATTCGGACATGGAGGTCTCCTTCAGGAATGTGAAAGTGAAGTCAAAAAAGAAGCAGAAACGAAATCGAAATCGAAAAACGGGCGGTCAGAAATGCGTCGCGTGGCCTTCGTGCTGGAAGCGTTGCGACTCTTCGTACGGGAACACATCGAGCATCTGGCCGGCCTGGATGCGTTCCTTGTGGTGCTGCCAGAAGGCGGCGTCGAGCAGGTCGGCGTGGTGCGCCATGAAGGCGGCGCGCACGTCGCTGTTGCCGAGCAGGAACGGCTCGAAGGTCTCGGGGAACACGTCTTTCGGGCCGACCGAATACCAGACCTCGCCGCTCATCTCGTCTTCCTCGTTGCGCGGCGTGGGCACCTTGCGGAACTTGCAGTCGGTGACGTATTCGATTTCGTCGTAGTCGTAGAACACGACCTTGCCGCCACGCGTGACGCCGAAGTTCTTCCACAGCATGTCGCCGGGGAAGATGTTGGCGGCCACCATGTCCTTGATCGCGTTGCCGTACTCGACGACCGCATGCTCCAGCTGCTCCTTCGCGCGCCGGGCCTGCGCCGGGCTCTCGGGATGGGCCAGCGTGTCGAAGGCTTCCTGCAGGTAGATGTTCAGCGGGATCATGCGGCGCTCGATGTAGACGTGCTTGAGCACGACCTCCATCTCCCCGTTGCCGTCGCGGTCGCCGATCTCGAGCTGGCTGGGCGCGAACTTGCGGATCTCTTCGATGAGCTCGGGCTCGAAGCGGTCGAGCGGAAAACCCACCTTGCTGTACTCGAGCGTGTCGGCCATGCGGCCCACGCGGTCGTGCTGCTTCACGAGCATGTACTTGCCCTTGATCTGCTCACGCGTGGTGTCCTTCTGCGGCGGATAGAAGTCCTTGATGACCTTGAACACGAACGGAAACGAGGGCAGGTCGAACACCAGCATGACCATGCCCTTGATGCCGGGCGCGATGCGAAAGCGGTCGCTCGAATAGTTCAGGTGCGAAAGAAAGTCGCGATAGAAGAGTGTCTTGCCCTGCTTGGCCAGGCCCAGCGCGTTGTAGATTTCGGCGCGGGGCTTGCGCGGCATGAGCGAGCGCAGGAACTGCACCCAGGCGGAGGGCACTTCCATGTCGACCATGAAGTAGGCGCGCGCAAAGCTGAACAGCATCTGCAGGTCGTCTTCGCCGAACAGCGCCGCATCGATGTAGAACTTGCCGTGGACGTCGTGCAGGATGGGCAGCGAGAACGGGATCTCGGTGAAGCCGTTCATGATCTTGCCGACCACGTAGGCGCCCTTGTTCCGGTAGAACAAGCCCGACAGCACCTGCAGCTGAAAGTTGGCGCGCAGCTTGACCTGGTGAAAGCGGTTCAGGATGACGTGCGCCACGCGCTCGGCGTCGCGCCGCTTGTTGGCGTAGCTGCCCTGCAGCGCGAAATCGTCGAGCATCTGCTCGATGACCTCGGGCAGCGTGGCCTGCGAGGGGTAGTACGGCCGGTAAGTGGGTGCGCCGCGCGGCTCGATGTACTCGGTGCTGATGGCCGGGCGCACGAAGATGAAGTCGTTCTGGAAGTAGGCCCGGTGCAGGATCTTCGTGGTGACCGAGTTGAAGAAGCTCTCGGCCAGTTCGGGCTGGTGGTGGTTCACCAGCAGGCCGATGAAATGCAGCTTGACCTGGTGCCAGACCTCCATCGGCTGGTCGCCGGCCTTGAACTCCTTTTCGAGCCGGGCCACCGCCTCGTTCACGCGCAGGTCGTAGAACTCGATGCGCTCGCGCTGGGCGCGCTGCTGGCCGTGCCAGTCGGCGGTCTCGAAGCGGTGCTTGGCACGCGCCGACTCGGCGCGGAACAACCGGTAGTGCCGGTTGAACCCGTCGATCATCGCCTTCGCGATGTCGTAGGCCAGCGGCGAATCGAGGCGCTGCGGGAACATGACAACGGTACCGGCGATGGCAGCGGCGGATTCGCTCAGGCCGCTGACGGCGTCTCGGTGCCTTCGGTACCGTCGGCACCTGCCTGCGCCGACGGCGAGGCGCCGGCCGGCTTGCTCCACTTGTAGCGGATGCGCTGCACGGCGGCCTTGTAGATGGCGTCGAGCGGCTTGTCGCCCTCGACACTCAGGCCGAGATCCTGCAGCAGGCCGTCGTGCACGCCGAAGGTCCAGCCGTGGATGCGCACCTTCTGGCCGCGCGCCCAGGCGTCGACCATGACGGTGCTGACGGCCACGTTGACCACCTGTTCGGCCACGTTGAGCTCGCACAGCGCATCGACGCGCACGTCTTCGGGCAGGCTGTCGAGCATCACGCTGTGGCGGTCGCGCACGTCCTGGATGTGGCGGATCCAGTTGTCGGCCAGGCCGATGCGCTTGCCGCTGAGCGCAGCCTTCACGCCGGCGCAGCCGTAGTGGCCGACCACCATGATGTGCTCGACCTTCAGGTGCTCGACCGCGAACTGGATCGCAGAGAGCGCGTTGAGGTCGGAGTGCACCACGATGTTGGCCACGTTGCGGTGCACGAACACCTCACCCGGCTCCAGGCCGGTGATCTGGTTGGCCGGCACGCGGCTGTCGGAACAGCCGATCCACATGTAGCGCGGCGTCTGCTGCTTGACGAGGCCGGTGAAGAAGCCGGGCCGGTCACGTTCCATCTGGGCGGACCAGGCGCGGTTGTGGGCAAAGAGGTCGTCGAGGTTGTCGGAGGGCATGGTGGTCTATTGTCAGTGAGTCGTTGTGTCGGACGTGCATTCGCCGCCTCGGGCGTCCTGGACGGCCTGGGCGGCCTTCTGCGCCTTGGCCAGCGTGGCGCGGCCCTTTTTTTCGTGCTCGCGCACTTCGGCGAGGTTGGCCTGCAATTCGGCCAGTTGCGCCTCGAGCTGCGCGCGGTGGGCGCCGAGCACGCCCAGGAATTTTTCCAGCTGCGGCACGGTGTCACGCGGGCTGTCGTACATGTCCAGAATGTCTTTCGCCTCGACCAGCGTCAGGCCCAGGCGCTTGGCGCGCAGCGTGAGCGTGAGCCGTGCCCGGTCGCGCGCGCTGTACACGCGCTGCAAGCCGGCCCGCTCCGGCGACAGCAGGCCCATGTCTTCATAGAAGCGGATGGCGCGCGTCGTGAGGTCGAACTCCTTGGCGAGCTGGCTGATGGTGAAGGTCTGCGCGGGCATGGGCGGCAAGGGTTGCGGGGGCGACAGCAGGTTGGCGGCGCATTCTCTACAATGAAGCCTCAACCCATGACGTTTACGTAAACGTCAATCATACATGAACCTCCTCGAACGCGAACTCCACTACCCCCTGGGCGACACCCTGCCCGCCGCCGGCGAAGCACTGGAAGTCGCGCCCGGCGTGCGCTGGATCCGCATGCGGCTGCCCTTTGCGCTGGACCACATCAATCTCTGGCTGCTGCGCGACACGATCGACGGCGTCGAGGGCTGGACGGTGGTCGACTGCTGCATCGCGCACGACGAGGCCCGCGCGCAGTGGGAGCAGATCTTCGAGACGCAGCTGCAGGGCCTGCCGATCCTGCGCGTGATCGTGACCCACATGCACCCCGACCACATCGGCCTGGCCGACTGGCTGTGCCAGCGCTGGAACGTGCCGCTGTGGATCAGCGCCACCGACTACCACGTGGCGCGCGTGCTGTGCAGCGCCGGCGACACGCTCGCGGGCGGCGATGCGGCGGCCGACTTCTTCGTCTCGCACGGGCTGAGCAATCCCGAGTCGATCGCCAAGATCCGCGCGCGCACCAGCTACTACACGAACATGGTGCCTGCCGTGCCCGACCGCTACGTGCGCATGATGGACGGTGACATCGTCACCATCGGCGGGTGCGAGTGGCGCTGCATCAGCGGCTACGGCCACGCGCCCGAGCACATCGCGCTGTACTGCGCCGAGCCCAGGCTGCTGCTGGGCGGCGACATGATGCTGCCGCGCATCTCGACCAACGTGAGCGTGCACGCGGGCGAGCCCGAGGCCAATTCGCTGCGCCTGTTCCTGGACAGCATCGACAAGTTCAAGGCCCTGCCGGCCGACACGCTGGGCCTGCCCTCGCACGGCAAGCCCTTCACCGGCATCCACCGCCGCGTCGACCAGCTGCAGGAGCACCACCGCGACCGCCTGGCCGAGCTGCTCGAAGCCTGCCTGGCGCGGCCGATCACGGCGTCGGAGGGCCTGCCGATCCTGTTCAAGCGCGAGCTCGACCTGCACCAGATCACCTTCGCCATGGGCGAAACCGTGGCCCACCTGCACCTGCTGTGGTTCTCGGGGCAGGTGAAGCGCACGCTCGACGCCGACGGCATCTACCGCTTCGGCGCCGGGGCAGGCCCGGCTGGGTAGACTTCCCCCATGGACACGCTGGCTGAGCTGCGCGCCGGCCGGCTGGCTGGCGCACGACGACTGGACCTCTCGTGCGGACTCACCGAGTTCCCGCGCGAGATCTTTGCGCTCGCCGACACCCTCGAAACGCTGAACCTCACGGGCAATGCGCTCAGTGCGCTGCCCGACGACCTCGGCCAGCTGCACCGGCTGCGCGTGCTGTTCTGCTCCGACAACCGTTTCACCGAACTGCCGGCGTCCATCGGCCAGTGCCGCCAGCTCGACATCGTGGGCTTCAAGGCCAACCGCATCGCCCACGTGCCCGCCGAGGCACTACCGCCCTCGCTGCGCTGGTTGATCCTCACCGACAACGCCATCGAGGCATTGCCCGACACGCTCGGCGACTGCACGCGCATGCAGAAGCTGATGCTGGCCGGCAACCGCCTGCGCGCGCTGCCGCCATCGGTCGTCCGCTGCCAGCAGATCGAGCTGCTGCGCCTGTCGGCCAACCGCTTCGAGGTGCTACCCGAGTGGCTGCCCACCCTGTCGCGCCTGGCCTGGCTGGCCTGCGCGGGCAATCCGTTCGATGCGCCGATCGAAGACGCCGCCATCGACGCGCCCACCGTGCCGCACGTCGCGTGGCGCGACCTGACGCTCGGTCCGAAGCTCGGTGAAGGCGCCTCGGGCGTGATCCACCGCGCCACGCTGGCCACGCACGATGGCGCCGCGCAGCCCGTGGCCGTCAAGCTGTTCAAGGGCGCCGTCACCAGCGACGGCTGGCCGCACAGCGAGATGGCCGCCTGTATCGCGGCCGGCGCACACCCGACGCTGATCGCCGCGCAAGGCCGCATCGACGGCCATCCCGACGGCACCGAAGGCCTGGTGATGGCGCTGGTGCCGCCGTCGTTCACCACCCTGGCCGGCCCGCCGAGCCTGGCCTCGTGCACCCGCGATGTCTATGCCGACGAGGCACGCTGGTCGGCCGGCACCGCCCTGCGCATCGCGCGCGACATCGCGGCGGCCATGGCGCACCTGCATGGGCGCGGCTTGCTGCACGGTGACCTGTACGCCCACAACATCCTGTGGCACGCGCAGGACGGCGGGCGGCTCGGCGACTTCGGCGCGGCCTGGATGACCGCCGCGCTCGACCCCGCGCACGCGAAGGCGCTGCAAGGCGTGGAGATGCGCGCCTTCGGCTGCCTGCTCGAAGAGCTGGCCGAGCGCTGCGTCGATGCGGCGTCTTCACCTCTGACCACGCTCGCGGCGCGCTGCCTGCAGCCTGAAGTGGCGGCACGACCATTGTTCGCCGAGGTGCTGTCGGTGCTGGACGCCGCCGCGCCATGACGCGCCCCCGCTTCGTCGTCCCCATGCCCACGCGCGACGGCGTGAGCCCGAGCTGCGTTGCGCTGTCGCAGGGTCCCTGGTCCACCATCGCCGAGTTTCTCGTCGAGCGTTTTCCCGCCATCTCGCGCGAGGCCTGGCTTTCGCGCATTGAAGCGAACGACGTGTGTGATGAGCACGGCGTGCCCGTCACCGCCACGCGCCGTTATGAATCGCCGCTGCGCGTGTACTACTACCGCGCGCTCGACGCCGAGACCCCCATCCCCTTCGAAGAACGGGTGCTGCACCAGGACGATGACCTCGTCGTGGTCGACAAGCCGCCCTTCGTGCCCGTCACGCCCACTGGAAAGTATGTGCAGCAGAGTCTGCTGGTGCGGCTGAAGCGCAAGCTCGGCCTGGACGACCTCGTGCCGCTGCACCGCATCGACCGCAACACCTCGGGCCTGGTGCTGTTCTCGGTGCGCCGCGAGACGCGCGGCCTCTACCAGGCGATGTTCCCCGAGCGGCGCATCGACAAGCACTACGAGGCTGTGGTGCCGTGGCACGAGGGCGTGTCGTCGGTGCCCGCCGTGTACCGCAGCCGGCTGGTGGACGACGATCACTTCATGCGCATGCGCGAAGCGCCCGGCGAGCCGAACTCCGAGACCCGCATCGTGCTGCGCGAGGCGCGCGACGGCCATGCGCTGCTGGAGCTTTCGCCCGTCACCGGCCGCAAGCACCAGTTGCGCGTGCATTGCCAGGCGCTGGGTTTGCCGATCGTGAACGACCCGTTCTATCCCACGCTGCAGCCGGCGGGGATCGACGACTTCAACAAGCCATTGCAACTGCTGGCCCGGTCGCTGGCCTTCATCGACCCGCTGAGCGGCGCCCCGCGCACCTTCGAGAGCCCCCGCCGGCTGGCGCTGCCTGCTGCCGCCTAGGTGACGCCGCGCGGGCAGATCGCGCACTAAGCTTTCTCCTGACGGGAATCGACTTTCCCTTTTTCACCATCCAGGAGACAAACGCACATGGACACCACCCAACTCTTCTCGCTGAAGGGCCGCAGCGCCCTGATCACCGGCGGCTCGCGCGGCATCGGCCGCATGATTGCCGAGGGCTTCCTGGCGCAGGGCGCGCGCGTGTACATCTCGGCGCGCAAGGCTGCGGCGTGCGATCAGACGGCGAAGGAGCTGTCGGCTTTGGGGCATTGCGTGTCGCTGCCGGCTGATGTGTCGACTGTGGAAGGGGCGCAGGCGCTGGTCGATGCTTATGCGAAGCATGAAGGGTCGCTCGATATCCTGGTCAACAACGCGGGGGCTGCCTGGGGGGCGCCTTATGACGAGTTTCCGGAGAGTGGATGGGACAAGGTGGTTGATCTGAACCTCAAGACGCCCTTCTTTTTGACCAAGGCGCTGACGCCGATGCTCAAGAAGGCGGCGACGGATCATCTGTCGAAGGTGATCAACATCGCTTCCATCGACGGGATTTCCGTGAATCCGCAGGAGACGTACTCCTATGCGGCCAGCAAGGCGGGGTTGATTCAGTTGACGCGGCGGATGGCGCTGCGGTTGGCGCAGGATCGGATCGTGGTCAGTGCGATTGCTCCGGGGGCGTTTGCTTCGGATATGAACAAGGATGCGCGGGATCACGGGGATGAGGTCAAGGGACGGATTCCTGCTGGGCGCATTGGTACTCCCGAAGATATGGCTGGTGCCGCTATCTACCTGGCCTCTCGGGCTGGGGACTATGTGATGGGGTCTACGCTTGTGGTGGACGGGGGCGTTACGCACGCTCGCTGATCTTCTTGAGTTCCGAGGCCGGGTCTCGGTCCGGCCCCGGGAAGCAAACAAACAAACAAACTCAGCCCCACCGAGGCACAGCCTCATCCTTCAACTGCTGCCTCAGCACCCCATAGTCAGGCACAACGCTTTCAACGGTCTCCCAGAACCGATGCGAATGGTCCATCACCCGCAGATGCGCCAACTCATGCGCCACCACATAGTCGATCACCGGCAGGCGAAAGTGAATCAACCGCCAGTTCAGTCGAATCGACCCATCCGCGCTCGCACTCCCCCACCGCGTGGCAGCGTTGGAGAGCGACAGCTTCTGCCATGACACCCCAAGCAGCGGCGCAAAGTGATCCAGTCGCTCGATGAACAGCTTGCGCGCCTGCCGCATCAGCCAGGCCTGCGCCGCATCCCGAATCTGCGAAGGCGCCGCGTTCTGCGCCACCGCCAGCCGCAGCGTCCGCGGGCCACCGCCTTCGACAGCGGGGTCGAGCGTGCCGCCAACGCTCGCGAAACCGTGCTTCGGATCGAGCCGGATCACCACCGGCTCCCCCAGAAAAGGAAACTCCGCCCCGTCTTTCCAGGCAATCCGCGTGGCCTCGACGCGTGCATTGCGTTGCTGCGTCTCGGCCAGCTTGCGCAGGATCCAGTCGGCCTTCTCGCGCACCGCCGCATCGACGTCGCGCAGCGTGACCCACCGCGGCGCACGCACCGACAGGCCTTCGGCACCGACAAGAAAGCCGATCGTCTTGCGCTGCCCGCGCTTGAACTCGTAGGCCACACGCGCCGACCCCAGCACCGCTTCGCGCGTGGCCTGCGGATGCGTGAAATTCGCCAGCGTCAGCGTGTCGGCCAGCGGCACGGCAGGTCGCGGATCCACAGGTCCGACAGGTGAAGGCGTGACAGCCACCGCCGGCGTGGGCGCAGGCGGCACGGGCGCCTTCTTCCTCGGGCGCCGCGGCGGAGCCGCAACAGCTGGCGCCGGCGGCGCGAACTCGCTCCCCAGCCCCTCGAAGAGGTCCATCGTGAACTGCAGCATTCCCCGCATGTCGGGCCCGGTCTGAGGCTGGTGCGTCAGCCCGCTTCGCGCGGCAACGTCTGCTGCGGCTGCGCCGGGCTGTCGCTGTAGGCCTCGGGGTCGAGGCGGCGCATCTCGGCCTCGATCCAGGCTTCGACTTCACGCATCAGCTCATCGGGCTTGCGGCCCACGCTCGAAATCGCCGGGCCGATCGACACGTCGACCACGCCGGGTCGCTTGATGAACGCCTTGCGCGGCCAGACCTTGGCCGAGGTGACGGCGATCGGAATCACAGGCACGCCGGTTTCGCAGGCCAGGCGCGTGCCACCGCTCTTGTAGGTGCCCTTCTGGCCGCGCGGAATGCGCGTGCCTTCGGGGAACATGATGATCCAGATGCCCTGCGCGAGCAGCTTGCGGCCCTGGCTCACGACCTTGTTGAAGGCCTGCGCGCGCTGGCTGCGGTCGATGTGGATCATGTCCAGCCGCGCCATCGCCCAGCCGAAGAAGGGCACGTAGATCAGTTCCTTCTTGAACACGTAGGCCAGCGGATGCGGCATCAGCGTGGGCATGAGGAAGGTTTCGAACGTGGACTGGTGCTTGACCAGCAGCACGGCGCCCGCGAGCTTGTCGGTGGGCAGGTTCTCCATGCCGGTCACGCGCGTGCGGATGCCCATGATGACGCGCGCACCGTCGACCGCCCAGCCGAGCCAGCGCGCGGCCATCCAGTACAGCGGAATGCCGCGCTTCCAGAGCGAGCTGACGCACATGATGATGCCCCAGGGCACCACGGTGACAAGCATCCACAGGGCGTGGAGAACGGAACGGATCAACGCCATCAGACAGCCACCTGCAGTGCAGCCCGCGCTTCGCGCGCGAGCAGAAAGTCGACAAAGGCGGCGAGGTCGTCATGCACCCTCGTGTCCGCCGGATATTCGGGAGGCAGCGGGTCGATCCCGCGGCAGGCCGCGCCCATGCCGGTGAGCAGCAGGTGCGGTTCGCAGCCGGCGGACGCGCCGGCCTGCAGGTCGCGCAGGCTGTCGCCTGCGGTCGGCACGCCCTTCAGGTCGATGCCGAAGCGGTCGCCGATCTGGAGGAACAGTCCGTCCTTGGGCTTGCGGCAGTCGCAGCCTTCGTCGGGGCTGTGCGGGCAATAGAACACCGCATCCACCTTGCCGCCCACGGCCGCGAGCATCTTGTGCATCTTGGCGTGCATGGCATTGAGCGAGGCCATGTCGAACAGCCCGCGGCCCAGGCCCGACTGGTTCGACGCGATCACCACATGCCAGCCCGCATGGTTGAGCCGCGCCACGGCCTCGAGCGCCCCCGGCAGCGGCGTCCACTCGATGTCGCTCTTGACGAAATCTTCGCGGTGCACATTGATCGTGCCGTTGCGGTCGAGGATGACGAGTTTCATGGAAGAACCGCTCCTGGTGGAGGGATGGGGCATGGGGTCAGGCAGCCAACCGCTCGAGCTGCGCCACGCGGTTCATCGCGGCATGCAGCGACATCAGCAGGCCCAGGCGGTTCAGCCGCAGGTCGGCCTGTTCGGCGTTCACCATCACGTCCGTGAAGAACGCATCGACCGGCTCGCGCAGCGCGGCCAGCGTCTGCAGTGAGCCGGTGTAGTCGCCGGCATCGAACTGGGCGTTGGCGGCGGGCACGACCTGCGCCATGGCGGCGTGCAGCGCCTTCTCGGCGGGCTCCTTCAGCAGCAGCGCGCTGACGTGGGCATCGGCCTCGGGCGCCTTCTTCAGGATGTTGCCGATGCGCTTGTTGGCAGCAGCCAGTGCGGCGGCGGCGGGCAATGCGGCGAAGGCGCGCACGGCGGCCAGCAGCTTGGGCACTTCGCCCAGGCGCTGCGGCAACGGCGCCAGCACGGCGTCGACTTCCTGCGCGCTGGCGCCCTGCTCGCGCAGGCTGCCGGCGAGGCGATCGAGGATGAAATCGCGCAGCTCGACCGTGGCCTTGCTGCTGTCGAAACCGTCGATGGCGCTGAACTGCGCGGCGGCGTCCTGCAGCAGGGCGTCGAGTCCCAGCGCGAGGTCTTTCTCGATCAGCATGCGGATCACGCCCAGTGCATGGCGGCGCAGCGCGAACGGGTCGCGGTCGCCGGTGGGCAGGTTGCCGATGCCGAACATGCCGACCAGCGTTTCGAGCTTGTCGGCCAGTGCGACCACGAGGCCGACGCTGTTGCGCGGCAGCTCGTCGCCGGCGAAGCGCGGTTTGTAGTGGTCTTCGATGGCGTCGGCCACGGCGGCATCGAGCCCGTCGTGCAGCGCGTAGTAGCGGCCCATCGTGCCCTGCAGCTCGGGGAACTCGCCGACCATGTCGGTCACGAGGTCGGCTTTGGCCAGTTGGGCAGCCTGGGTCGCCTGCGCGGCCAGCGTCGCATCGCCGAGTTTCTCGGCGATGCCGCGCGCGATGTGCATCACGCGCTGCACGCGTTCGCCCTGCGTGCCGAGCTTGTTGTGATAGACCACCTTGCCCAGCGACTCGACGCGCGAGGCCAGCGACTTCTTGCGGTCCTGGTCGAAGAAGAACTTGGCGTCGGCCAGGCGCGGGCGCACGACGCGCTCGTTGCCTTCGATGACCGCGCTCGCGTCGTCGGGGCTGATGTTGCTGACGACGAGGAACTTGTTGGTCAGTTTGCTCGACGCGTCGAGCAGCGGAAAGTACTTCTGGTTGGCCTTCATCGTGAGGATGAGGCACTCCTGCGGCACTTCGAGGAACTCCGGCTCGAAGCTGCAGACCAGCACGTTGGGACGTTCGACCAGCGCCGTGACTTCATCGAGCAGCGCGTCGTCGTGGATCGGCACCGAGCCGCCGCCGACCTTGACCGCGGCCGCCGCGAGCTGGCGTGCGATTTCGGCGCGGCGCGCCTCGAAGCTGGCGATGACGGCGCCATCGTCCTGCAGCTGCAGCGCGTAGCTGTTGGCGTCGCGCAGCACCACGGGATCGACGGCCGCCTCGAAGCGGTGGCCGTGCGTCTCGCGGCCGGCCTTCAGGCCCAGCGCCTCGATGGGCACCACGGCATCGGCATGCAGCGCCACGAGCCCGTGCGCGGGACGCACGAAGCTCACGCTGCTCCAGCCGGGCAACTCGCAGCCGGTCTCGAGCTGGTAGCTCATCACCTTCGGGATCGGCAGCTTGGCGATGGCTTCGGCCAGTGCCTTCTGCAGGCCTTCGGCCAGCGTCGCGCCCTTGGCGGTGCTTTCGTAGAACAGGGCTTCGGCCTTGCCGTCCATGGCGCGCTTGAGGCCCGGCACGGCCGAGGCGTCGGCGCCGAGCGCGGCCAGGCGCTTGAGCAGCGCGGGCGTGGGCTGACCAGAGGCATCGAGCCCCACGGCCACGGGCATGAGCTTTTGCGACACGGCCTTATCGGCGGCGCGCTCGGCCACGTGGGTGAGGTGCGCGGCCAGGCGGCGCGGCGACGCGTAGGGCGTGAGCACCGAGCCGGCCTCGGCCAGGCCTTGCGCCACGAGCTGGTCGCGCAGCACGCCGGCAAAGGCCTCGCCGAGCTTCTTCAGCGCCTTGGGCGGCAGCTCTTCGACAAACAGTTCGACCAGGAGGGAGTTCTTGTTCATGGGGGTCGTCATCGCTCAGGCGGCTTTCTTCGGGGGCATCTGCGCCACCCATTCACGCGGGGCCATCGGGAAGCCCAGGCGTTCGCGGCTGTCGTAGTAGCTCTGCGCCACGCTGCGCGCGAGGTTGCGGATGCGGCCGATGTAGGCCGCGCGCTCGGTCACGCTGATGGCACCGCGCGCGTCGAGCAGGTTGAAACTGTGGGCGGCCTTGAGCACCTGCTCGTAGGCCGGCAGCGCGAGCTGCTCGGTCATGAGGTGCTTGGCCTGCTTCTCGTGTGCGTTGAAGGCGGTGAACAGGAACTCGGCGTCGCTGTGCTCGAAGTTGTAGGTCGACTGCTCGACCTCGTTCTGCTTGTAGACGTCGCCGTAGCTCAGGCCGTCGGTCCACGTGAGGTTGTAGACGTTGTCCACGCCTTGCAGGTACATGGCCAGGCGTTCCAGGCCGTAGGTGATTTCGCCGGTGATGGGCTTGCAGTCGATGCCGCCGACCTGCTGGAAGTAGGTGAACTGCGTCACTTCCATGCCGTTGAGCCAGACCTCCCAGCCCAGGCCCCAGGCGCCGAGCGTGGGGTTCTCCCAGTCGTCTTCCACGAAGCGGATGTCGTTCTTCTTCAGGTCGAAGCCCAGGGCTTCCAGGCTGCCAAGGTAGAGCTCCAGGATGTTGCTGGGCGCGGGCTTGAGCACGACCTGGTACTGGTAGTAGTGCTGCAGGCGGTTGGGGTTCTCGCCGTAGCGGCCGTCCTTGGGGCGGCGGCTGGGCTGCACGTAGGCGGCCTTCCAGGGCTCGGGGCCGAGCGCGCGCAGGAAGGTGGCGGTGTGCGAGGTGCCTGCGCCCACTTCCATGTCGTACGGTTGCAGCAGCGCGCAGCCTTTGTCGGCCCAGTACGACTGCAGTTTGAGAATGATTTGCTGGAAGGTCAACATGAAGCTGGCCGGCGTCGGGGGCCGGACATTGGACGGGACGGTGGCGCGGCACAGGCCGCGAAAGGCGACGATTTTACGGTCGCGGGAGGGCAACTCTCCCACAGCCGCTCGGGATGCCGACTACCCCGGCGGCCCGTGCGGCCGTGGGACAAAGCCGAGCCCCGCGCTCTTTTGCGTTTCCCGCCGCTTTCGGCACTTTCCTGCGCTTTCCCCCTCTCTCACTGCATGGCACCGCCCCACATCGGCCCCGACGCTCCTTTTTTCATCGTGCTCAATGCCGGCTCCGGTAGCGAAGACGCCGCCCAGGCCCGGCAGGTCATCGACGAAGCCTTCGAGGCGGACGGCCGTCGGCACCGCGTGTTCCTCGTGGACGGCCCCGGCCGCGTGCAGGCGCTGGCCCGCGAAGCGGTCGAACGCGCCCGGGCCGTGGGCGGCGTGGTGGTGGCCGCGGGCGGCGACGGCACCATCAACGCCGTGGCCCAGGCCACACTCGGCAGCGGCTGCCCTTTCGGCGTGCTACCGCAGGGCACCTTCAACTATTTCAGCCGCACCCATGGCATTCCGCGCGACACGACGCAGGCACTGCAGGTGCTGCTCACGCAGCAACCCCGGCCCGTGCAGGTGGGGCTGGTGAACGACCGCGTGTTCCTGGTCAACGCCAGCATGGGCCTGTACGCCGACCTGCTGGAAGAACGCGAAAGCCATAAGGCGCGCTTCGGCCGCCACCGCTGGATCGCCTTCTACTCGGGGCTGCTGACGGTGTTGCGCGGGCGCCATCGCCACTGGCAGCTGCGCATCGCCTCGCACGGCCACGAGCGCGACATCCGCACGCCCACGCTCTTCGTGGGCAACAACCCGCTGCAGCTGATGCAGGCGGGCGTCGACCACGCCGAGGCGCCCGAGCAGGGCCGGCTGACCGCCGTGGCGCTCAAGCCGGTCGGCCTGCTGGCGATGCCGGGGCTGCTGGTGCGCGGCGCGCTCGGGCGGCTGGGCGATGCCGACGAGGTGCTGAGCTTTCCGTTCGAGTCGATGACCGTGAAGACCGGCCGGCTGCGCACGCCGCGCCGCGTGAAGATCGCGACCGACGGCGAGATCGACTGGGTCGACATGCCGCTGCTGTTCCGCGTGGCGCCCGACCCGCTGTGGCTGGTGCGGCCCGACAGCGCGCCCGAGCTGGAGGCGGCGCGGCCATGAGCTGCCTGCTGCAAGTGTCCGACCCGCACTTCGGCACCGAGCAGCCCGACGTGTTGCAGGCGCTCGAACGCCTGGCACATGCGCTGGCACCGCAGGCGGTGCTGCTGTCGGGCGACATCACGCAGCGCGCCACGCGCCGCCAGTTCGCGGCGGCGCGCGCCTTCGCCGACCGGCTCGCGGCGCCGGTGGTCGCGATTCCGGGCAACCACGACATCCCGCTGTTCCAGCTGGCGGCGCGCGCCTTCTCCCCCTATGGCCGCTACACGGCAGCCTTCGGGCCGGACCTGGAGCCGGTGTTCGCCTGCGACGACTGGCTGGTGGTCACGGTCAACACCACGCGCTGGTACCGGCACGAAGATGGCGAGGTGTCGCCGGCGCAGGTCGAACGCGTCGCGGCGCGGCTGGCACAGGCTTCGCCCCGGCAGGTGCGCGTGGTCGTGACGCACCAGCCGGTGCTGGTAACGCGGCCCGAAGACCGGCAGAACCGCCTGCACGGGCGCGAGGCGGCGGTGGCGCGCTGGACGGCGGCGGGCGCCGACCTGATCGTCGGCGGCCACATCCACCTGCCTTTCGTGCGCCCACTGGACGAGCGCTTTCCGGGCTGCCCGCCCACGGCCTGGGCGGTACAGGCCGGCACCGCCGTGTCGACGCGCGTGCGTTGGGACGCGCCCAATTCGGTGAACGTGCTGCGCACGGAAGCGTCCGTCGACGGCGCGCAGCGCGTCTGCGTGGTCGAACGCTGGGACCATTCCGCAGCCGACAAGGCCTTCATGCCCGTCGACTTATTGCGGCTTCCGCTTGCCAGCCGCACGGCAGGCCCTTAGGGTTGCGCCGCATGCCTCCTGCGGACACCCTCCTTCCTTCTTCCTCCCCTTTGGTTCTTCTTGCACAACAGCTGGGCGAGCACGCCCTGGCCTGGTTCGCGCTCGTGCTGGCCGTGTCGATGCTCGGCGCCGGCCTCGCCTGCCGGATGCTGCAACGGCGCCATTCGTTGCCCGACACCGGCGAGCCCGATGAATCGCGCCTGGCGCTCGGCCTGGGCCTGGGTTTCGTGCTGATCCTTGCGGCCGCGGCGCTGGTCGCGTGGATCGCCTCGCACCTGGGCGACGGCCGCACCATGGGCCGCGCCGACCAGGCGCTGGCCGACGCCATCGCTGCCCATGTGCCGTGGGGCGCGCTCGTGAGCTTCAGCTGGCTCACGCACCTGGGCGATGCGCAACTGCTCGCGCCCGTGTGCGTGGTGGTTGCGCTGCTGCTGTGGCGCAACGCACACCGCGGGCTGGCGCTGGGCTGGGTGATCGCGCTCGGCGGCATCGTGGTGCTGAATCCCGCGCTCAAGCACATCTTTGCGCGCGCCCGGCCGGTGCACGACCACAGGCTGGCGCTGGAGACGAGCTTCAGCTTTCCGAGCGGCCACAGCGCCGGCGCCATCGTGAGCTACGGGATGCTGCTGTACCTGGCGCTGCGGCTGCTGCCGGCGCGCTGGCATGTGCCGGCCGCCCTGGCCACGGCGGCGGCTATCGTCACCATCGCCTGCAGCCGGATCTTCCTGCAGGTGCACTTCGCGAGCGATGTCGCGGCCGGCTTGCTGACCGGCCTGGGCTGGCTGCTGGTGTGCGTGAGCAGCCTCGAATACGCAAGGCATCGCAAGGAACGCGCGCTGCGCTAAAAAACAAAAAACCCGCCGAGCGCAGCCCAGGCGGGTCTTCCAGAAACACCGTGGAACCGGCTCTGCCGGGCCACAGGTGTTGCCCCCGGAAGGGGGAAGGCGCGCGCGACACGAAGTGCGCGAAGCCTGGGGAGAGTCAATACTCCCAGAAGATGCGCTGCAGTTCCTTGGTGTTGTTCGTCTTCGTGAGAGCGACCATCGCCAGGATGCGCGCCTTCTGCGGGCGCAGGTCGTGCGCCACCACCCAGTCGTACTTGTCGTCGGGCTGCTCGGCATTGCGGATCACGAAGCCGTCGGGCACGCGCGAGCTGCGGATGACGATCACGCCGTCGCTGCGCGCCTTCTGCAGGTTCGGCACGATGCGATCGGCCACCGAGCCGTTGCCCGTGCCGCCGTGGATCAGCGCCTTGGCGCCGCTCTTGGCGATGGCGTCGATGGCGATCGACGACACGCCTTCGTAACCCATCGCGATCTCGACCGGCGGCAGCGCGGTGATGCTGTCGATGTCGAACTCCGAGTTCATGGTGTGGCGCTTGACCGGCGCGCGGAACCAGTAGTTCTTGCCCTCGACGATCATGCCCAGCGGGCCCCACTGGCTGGAGAACGCGCTGGTCTTGATGTTGACGTTCTTGCTCACGTCGCGGCCGGTGTCGATGTTGTCGCCCATCGTCACGAGCACGCCCTTGCCCATGGCGTCCTTGCTGCCTGCCACGTTCACGGCGTCATACAGGTTGAGCGCGCCGTCGGCCGACAGCGCCGTGCCCGGGCGCATCGAGCCGACCACCACGATCGGCTTGTTGGTGTGCACGGTCAGCGTCAGGAAGTAGGCGGTTTCTTCCAGCGTGTCGGTGCCGTGGGTGATGACGATGCCGTCCACGTCCGACTGCTTGGACAGCGCCGAGACGCGCTTGGCCAGCGTCAGCAGGTTGTCGTTGGTGAGGCTTTCCGATGCGACCTGGAACACCTGCTCGCCACGCACGTTGGCGGCCTTGGACAGCTCGGGCAGGCCGGCGATCAGCTTCTCGACGCCGACCTTGGCGGCCGCATAGGTGGCGCTGTTGACGGCCGAGGCGCCGGCGCCGGCGATGGTGCCGCCAGTGGCCAGGATCACCACGTTGGGCAGCGCCTGCTGGGCCTGCGCGAGCGCGCTGGCCGCGAGCAATGCGGCACCGGCCGCGAAGGCACGGAAATGGATAGGAAAGTACATACGGACTCCTTGGTTTGAAGATGATTTCTCGAGGCGGCGAGGAAGATACATGAACCATGCCCGCGTGCAGGGCCGCTGCATGCCGGCATGGCATGCGGTCATGCGCCGACCTTAGAGGGCCAGCAGCCAGCCAGCGACGGCCGCGAGCCCGACGACCCACACCGGCGACATCCGCGCGTAGACCAGCAGCCCGAACGCCGCCAGCGCGAGTCCGAAGTCGGCCTTCGAGTGGATGGCACTCGTCCACACCGGGTCGTAGAGCGCGGCGAGCAGCACGCCGACGACCGCCGCATTCACGCCCGCCATCGCGCGCTGGACGCCGTCGCGCTGGCGCAGCGTTTCCCAGAACGGCAGCGCGCCGGCCACCAGCAGGAAGGCCGGCAGGAAGATGGCCAGCAGCAACGCGACGCCGCCGGCCCAGCCACCGAACGGCCCCGGCATGGCGGCGCCGAGGAAAGCGGCGAACGTGAACAACGGCCCCGGCACGGCCTGGGCCGCGCCGTAGCCGGCCAGGAACACGTCGTTCGTGACGAGGCCCGGGGGCACCACACTGGCCTGCAACAGCGGCAGCACGACGTGGCCGCCGCCGAACACCAACGCACCCGATTGATAGAAGGAGGCGATGACGGACAGCGGCTGCCACGGTGTTGCCGCAGCCAGCATCGGCAGCGCGACGAGCAGCACGGCGAACAGGCCCAGCAGCGCAGCACCGGTCGACTTGCGCACGCCGTGGTCGCGGTGCTGCGCGGCGGGAAGAGCGCCGAGCTGCAGCGCCCACCGGCCGACGACGCCACCGGCGACGATGGCGGCGATCTGTCCGACAGCCGAGGGCACCGCGAGCACCAGCAGCGCCGAGGCGATGGCCACGCCCGCGCGCAACCGGTCGGGGCACAGCGACTTCGCCATGCCCCACACCGCCTGCGCGACGACCGCCACCGCGACGACCTTCAGCCCGTGCACCGCGCCCGATTGGGCGAGACCCGCCCACTGCGTGACACCGGCCGCAAAGAGGATGAGCGCCACGGCGGACGGCAGCGTGAACCCGAGCCACGCCGCCAGTGCGCCGCCCCAACCCGCGCGGCCGATCCCCAGGGCAATGCCGACCTGGCTGCTCGCAGGTCCAGGCAAGAACTGGCACAGCGCCACGAGGTCGGAATAACTCTTGTCGTCGAGCCACTTGCGGCGCTCGACGAACTCCGCGCGGAAGTAGCCCAGGTGCGCCACCGGTCCACCGAAAGATGTCAGGCCCAGCGCGAGAAAAGCGAGGAAGACTTCGAGCACCGGCCCTCTGGCGCGGAGGGTGCCCGCATCGTCAGCGACAGGGGACGCGGCGGGCTTGGCGCGGTGGTGCTTCATGGACGGCTCCGAATGCGCATCCGCTGCGCGGTTCAGCCCCGGTCCCGCTGGGGGCGGAAGAAGACTGCGCCGAGCGCGACGATCGCGAGCGCCGCGACCCACAGCGGCCACAGGCCGAACGGCGCCACCCAGCGCGCGAAGGGCGTGAGCCCGCGACGGCCTTCGACCGGCGCTTCGAGCACGCCGCGCGTGAGGCGCGGCAACTCGTGCGTGACGCGGCCCGCGGCGTCGATCACCACGGTGGCGCCGGTGTTGGTGGCGCGCACCATCGGCCGCGCAAACTCGAGCGCGCGCATGCGCGAGATGGCCAGGTGCTGGTCGATGGCGACCGAATCGCCGAACCAGGCGATGTTGCTGACATTGAGCAGGATGGTCGGCGCCGTGGCCTCGTCGCGGAAGTTCGCGCCGATCTCGTCGCCGAACAGGTCTTCGTAGCAGATGTTGGGCGCGATGCGCTGGCCCTGCCAGACGAAGGGCGCCTGCGCGAGCCCGCCGCGCTCGAAGTCGCCCAGCGGAATGCTCATCATGCGGATGAACCAGCGAAAGCCCGGCGGGATGAATTCGCCGAAGGGCACGAGGTGGTGCTTGCTGTAGGCGTAAGGCTGGGTCGCGCCGGGCTGGAAGCCCAGCACGGCGTTGCGGTACGTGCCGGGCCCGTCGCCGAGCGGCAGGCCCACGATCGCGGCTTGCTGCGCGCCCGGCTGGGCGTAGCGTTCCTGGATGGCGTCGAGATAACCGACGGGCAGCTGGCGCGGCAGCAGCGGCAGCGCGGTTTCGGGCGTGACCACGAGCTGGGCCTTGGCATCGCGCAGCTGCTCGGCATACCAGCGCAAGGCGGTTTCGATGCCGCCGCCCGGAATGAATTTCTCGTCCTGCGGGATGTTGCCCTGCAGCAGCGCGACCTGCAGCGTGCCGGCAGTACCCTGCGCGCCGCGCGCGTCGGCGGGCAGCGGCGAGACCAGATTGGGCAGCACGAAGACCGCGGCGAGCAGCACCGCGGCCAGCGCCGTCGGCACAGCACCGCGCAGCGGCAGGCGCCGCGCGACCAGCGCCACGACCAGTGCCGCCGCGGCGCCGATGCCGTACACGCCGACCCACGGCGCCAGCGCAGCCAGCGGGCCGTCGACATGGGCATAACCGCCTGCGCCCCAGGGAAAGCCGGTGAACCAGCTGCCGCGCACAAGCTCGGCCAGCGTCCACAGTGCCGCGAACAGGCAGGCGCCGGCGATGCGCCCCGCCGGCCCGCGCACCACGAACCAAGCGCAGGCCACGGCGTAGTAGAGCCCGAGCGCCGCGGCCAGCGCGAGCACGGCAATCACCGCCAGCGGCGCCGGCAGCCCGCCGTAGGTGTGCATCGAGATGAAGAGCCACCAGAAGCTGCCGGTGAGCCAGGCGGTCGCGAACACCCAGCCGTGCAGGCCGGCGCGGCGCCAGCCCGCGCCCTGCGCGCGCAGGCCATCGAGCAGCCAGACCAGCCCGGCCAGCGACAGCAGTTGCAGCCACCACAACGGGCGGCCGTCACCGGGCCATGCGATCGACAACGCCTGTGCCACACCCGCCAGGCCGGAGCCGAGCAGGCGCAGGAAACCGCTGGTGGCGGAGGAAGGGGAGGAAGAAGGCGAGACGCGGGCTGGGGCCGCTGCTGCGGGCGCCGGCATCAGTCGGCCGCGTCGCCGCCGCGCGCCGGCGACACCCGGAACCAGCGCACCGCGCCGCCCTTGGTGTGCAGCACGACGAAGTCGAAGCCGCCGATGGCGTGGTGCTCGCCGCGCTTGGGCACGTGGCCCATCTCGTGCGCGATGAGCCCGCCGATGGTGTCGAAGTCTTCGCTCAGCTGTTCTTCGTTGAAGACGATGCCGAAGGCCTCGGCCACGCGCTCGATGGGCGTGTCGCCCGAGACGCGGTAGGTGTGGTCGGCCAGGCCGAAGATGTCGCCCTCGTCTTCGGCGATGTCGAACTCGTCCTCGATCTCGCCGACGATCTGCTCGAGCACGTCTTCGATGGTGATGAGGCCGGCCACGCGGCCAAACTCGTCGATGACGATGGCCAGGTGGTTGCGGTTGCCGCGGAACTCGCGCAGCAGGTCGTTCAGGCCCTTGCTCTCGGGCACGAAGGTGGCCGGCCGCAGCAAGGCGCGGATGTTCAGCCCCGGCGCTCGCTGCAGCTTGAGCAGATCTTTCGCGAGCAGGATGCCGATGATGTTTTCTTTTTCGCCCTCGTAGACCGGAAAGCGCGAGTGCGCGGTCTGGATCACCGAGTGCAGCAGCGCGTCGAAAGGCGCGTCGATGTTCACGAGGTCCATGCGCGGGGCGGCGACCATCACGTCGCCGGCCGTCATGTCGGCCATGCGCAGCACGCCTTCGAGCATCACGCGCGATTCGGCGCCGATCACCTCGTTGTCCTCGGCGTCGGCCAAGGTTTCGATCAGCTCGTCGCGCGAATCGGGACCGGGGTGGATGAATTCGGCGAGCTTCTGGAGAAAGCCACGCTTGTCTTCCCGTTCAACGGGAACGCGTTCAGGGTGAGGGTCGGCCACTGCGGGAGGGCGAAGTTGAAGAAAGGCAAGGATAACGGATTGCGCATGACAGGCTCTACCGTGCGGCCGGCATCGGCCGGCCCTGCCCGCTCAAGGTGCAGATTTGCTGCGCGCGTCGCGCATGCCGCTGCGCACTTCCTGCAGGCTGCCGAGGAAGGCCCAGAACTGCTTGGCCCGGCTCTTGAGCGCGAAATCGACGGCGGCGTAGTGCTCCAGCGCGATCTCGCTCATGCGGCTGTCGAAGGTGGCGGTGGGCAGTTGCAGGTGCGCCTCCGACTCCGAGCCGCTGCGCACCACGGTGGCGCCGGCGTTGCGGGCGATCTTGAGCATGGCGGCGTTTTCGCTCAGCGCATGGATGAAGAGCATGCCCACGCCTTCGTTGCGCGCGGCGACCACGGCGCGCTCGAACAGGCGCGCACCGTAGCCGCGGCCGCGGGCGTGCGATGAGACGGACACGCCGAACTCGGCGCAGTCGCTGTGCTGGTCGTCGGGCGCGTAGGCCACGTGCGCCATCGCGATCAGGTCGAGGCGGCGGTTGTAGATGCCGAACAGTTCATCACGGTCGAAGTCCAAGCCTTCGACATAGCGCAGGACCTGTTCGTCGGCCGCGGCATAGCCGAAGCGCAGGTAGCGGTCGTGCGGCGTCAGGTCCAGCAGGTGGCGCGCGATGCGTTCGCGTTCGCGCGGGCCGATCGAGCGGATCGGCACCATGACGGGTGGTGGCGCGCTGACGGCGCGCGGTTGCGCCTCAACCATCGGCGCCTTCAGGAAAGAGCCGAGGCCGAGAGACGCTTTGAGGAGGGTCTTGGCGGTAAGCATGGCTCCAATGTAAGGGTTTTCCCTTAATCACCAAGCCCGCAAGGACACTTTCTGGACGCATTCGTGACTCGATACCAGAGTCCGTGGTGTATACGCAACCAATTTGTGGTTAAACGGGCACAGATGTTGTGGCTTTGACACGATCGAGCACAAAGCTGGTCTTGCAGTCTTCGACGCTGGGGTGCTTCAGCAGGGTGTCCATGATGAAGCGGCTGTAGTGCGCCATGTCGGCCACCACCACGCGCAGCAGGTAGTCCATGTCGCCAGTGAGGGCCGCGCACTCGACCACCTCGGGCCAGGTCTGCACGCTGGCGCGGAACAGGTCCATGGGGTTGCGCTTGTGGGTTTCGGTGTGCTTTTCGAGCCGCACGTTCAGGTAGGCCGTAAGGCCCAGGCCGACCGCCTCGGGCTGGACCAGGGCCACGTAGCGGTCGATGACCTTGTGCTCCTCGAGCCGCTTGACCCGACGCAGCACGGCGCTGGGCGACAGGCTGACCTGCTCCGCGATCTGGTCGTAGGTGGCGCGGCCATCTGCTTGCAGCGTGCGCAGAATGAGCCGATCAATCTTGTCGAGTGCTTCCATTTCATCATTTTTGCAGTTTTATTGCGTCATGGCCACCAACAGCGCCCAGAAACGCAGAAAACCTGAACGCCTTCCGACCTACAGTGCTGCACGGCCCGGACACGGGCCTTTGTTTTACTTCCTGCACAACCTTCCCCACTTCCGGAGACCAGACCCATGAGCCTCGCCGACGCCCCCGCCTTCACGCCCTGGGAGAACCCGATGGGCACCGACGGCTTCGAATTCATCGAATACGCGGCACCCGATCCGGTCGCCATGGGCAAGGTGTTCGAGCGCATGGGCTTCGTGGCCATCGCCAAGCATCGCCACAAGAACGTGCTGCTGTATCGCCAGGGCACGATCAACTTCATCCTGAACGCCGAACCCGATTCGTTCGCGCAGCGCTTTGCGCGCGAGCACGGCCCGAGCGTGTGCGCCATCGCCTTTCGCGTGCAGGACGCCAAGCAGGCCTACGAGCGCGCCACTGCGCTGGGCGCCTGGGGCTTCGCCGACAAGGCCGGCCCGGGCGAGCTGAACATCCCCGCCATCAAGGGCATCGGCGACAGCCTGATCTACCTGGTGGACCGCTGGCCGGGCAAGAACGGCGCGCAGCCGGGCGACATCGGCAACATCGGCTTCTACGACGTGGACTTCGAGGCGCTGCCGGGCGTGTCGTCGCAGGAGGCGCTGGCGCGCAGGGGCAATGGCCTGACCTACATCGACCACCTGACGCACAACGTGTACCGCGGCCGCATGGACGTGTGGGCCAACTTCTACGAGAAGCTCTTCAACTTCCGCGAGGTGAAGTACTTCGACATCGAAGGCCAGGTGACCGGCGTGAAGAGCAAGGCCATGACCAGCCCCTGCGGCAAGATCCGCATCCCGATCAACGAAGAAGGCAAGGAACAGGCCGGCCAGATCCAGGAGTACCTGGACATGTACAAGGGCGAGGGCATCCAGCACATCGCCATGGGCTCGGACGACCTGTACGCCAGCGTCGACGCGCTGCGCGCCAATGGCGTGACGCTGCTGGACACCATCGACACCTACTACGAGCTGATCGACAAGCGCATTCCCGGGCACGGCGAAAGCGTGGCTGAGCTGAAGAAGCGCAAGATCCTGATCGACGGCAAGAAGGACGCGCTGCTGCTGCAGATCTTCAGCGAGAACCAGTTGGGCCCGATCTTCTTCGAGTTCATCCAGCGCAAGGGCGACGACGGCTTCGGCAACGGCAACTTCAAGGCGCTGTTCGAAAGCATCGAGCTCGACCAGATGCGCCGCGGCGTGCTGAGCGCCGCAAAATAAGGCGCTTCATCACTGCCCTGGAGCCCGGCATGCGCCACGCGTCTTCTTCGACTGTCGTCACTTCCTTCGTCGCGGCAGCCGCCGCTGCGGTCGTGCTCTCGGGCTGCGCCTCGGCGCCGCCCACGGCCGGCCCCGGCGCCTCGCATCTGGACACGGTGCAGAAGGCGGCCGTTCTGCGCATCTGCACGCCGGGCGACTACCGGCCCTTCAGCTTCCAGAAGGCCGACGCCTCGTTCGAAGGCATCGACGTCGACCTGATGGCCAGCTTCAGCGCCAGCCTCGGCGCGAAGCCGGAGTGGATCAAGACGACCTGGGCCAACCTGCTGCCCGACCTGGTCGGCGGCAAGTGCGACATCGCCGTGGGCGGCGTGTCGGTGACCACCGAGCGCCAGAAGCGTGCCTTCTTCAGCGCGCCCTACATGGTCAACGGCAAGACGCCCATTGCGCGCTGCGCCGACGTGGCCAAGTACCAGAGCGTGGCGGCCATCGACCAGCCGTCGACCCGCGTGATCTTCAACCCGGGCGGCAGCAACGAACGCTTCGCCCGCACCCACTTCAAGCAGGCCAGGCTCACGCTGCACGGCGAGAACGTCACGATCTTCGACGAGATCCTGGCCAACCGCGCTGACGTGTTCGTCACCGAATCGGCCGAGGCCATCACGCAGCAGAAGCTCAAGCCCGGGCTGTGCGCGGTGAACCCCGACAAGCCGCTGCAGTACGGCGAGATGGCCTGGATGCTGCCGCGCGACGACGTGGCCTTCAAATCGTATGTCGACCAATGGCTGCACCTGCAGCAAGCCGGCGGCGACTTCCAGCGCGTGATGGACCGCTGGCTCAAGTAACCCGAGAAACCGAACGCCCCATGGATTCCCCCGCCGCCGTTGTCACTCCCGCCGTCTACGGCGCATCCGATCGCCCGCCGCGCGGCGACTATTCGCGCGGCGGTTCGGTGCAGGCCGACTACACCTGCCCGCAGGACTGGGCCAGCTACACGGCGGCCGACCACGACACCTACAAGCGGCTGTACGAACGCCAGGCCGCGCAGTTGTCAGGCCTGGCCTGCGACGCCTTCATCCGCGCGTTGCCGCTGCTCGGCGTGAAGGACCGCATCCCGCGCTTCGAGGAACTCAATGAGCGCCTGCACCGCGCCACCGGCTGGGAGATCGTGGCGGTGCCGGGGCTGATTCCCGAGCTGCCCTTCTTCACGCTGCTGGCGAACCGCAAGTTCCCCGTCACCGACTGGATCCGCAAGCCCGAAGAGTTCGACTACATCGTCGAGCCCGACGTGTTCCACGACCTGTTCGGCCATGTGCCGATGCTGTTCGACCCAACCTTCGCCGACTACGTGCAGCGCTACGGCCAGGGCGGCATGAAGGCGCACGAACTCGGTGCCGGCGAGAAGCTGGCGCGCCTGTATTGGTACACGGTCGAATTCGGCCTGATCCGCCAGCCCGAGGGCCTGCGCGCGTACGGCGCCGGCATCCTGAGTTCGGTCGGCGAGCTACAGCACGCCGTGCGCAGCCCCGAGCCGCATCGCCTGCCGCTCGACCTGCCGCTCGACCTGCTGCGCACCATGCGCACGCAGTACAAGATCGACACCTACCAGGCCAACTACTTCGTGATCGAGAACTTCGCGCAGCTCTTCGATCTCACGGCGCCCGACTTCACGCCGCTGTACCGCGCACTTGAAGTGGAGCCCGACATCCCGGCCGGCGTGCTGCTGCCGGGCGAATCAGGCAACGCCTGACCGCACCTGTGTGACTCGGGCGTGCACGGCGGCTATCGCCTGCGCGACATCCGGCATGCGCCCCTAGGACAAGCCCGCTGGCGGGTGGGAGGCATTGGCTCCCACAATCCGCGCCAAAGGAGCTTGCATGCAGACATCCGCGCAACAGAGCTATCCGGCCGGCGTGCCGCACGAGATTCACCCGGAGCAGTACCGCTCCCTGCCTCACATGTTCGACGAGGCCTTCGGCCGCTACAAGGACCGGCCGTTCTCGGTCTGCATGGAGCGGTGGATGTCGTACGGCGAGCTCGACACGCTCTCGAAGGCGCTGGGTGCCTGGCTGCAGTCGCAGGGCCTCGAGCCCGGCGCGCGCGTCGCGATCATGCTGCCCAACGTGCCGCAGTTCGCGGTCACGATGTGCGCCGTGCTGCGCGCCGGCTACACCTGCGTCAACGTCAATCCGCTCTACACGGCGCGCGAACTGGAGCACCAGCTCAAGGACTCCGGCGCCACGGCCATCGTCATCCTCGAGAACTTTGCCGCCACGCTCGAGCAGGTGATCGAACGCACGCCGGTCAAGCATGTGGTGATGACCGCGATGGGAGACCTGCTCGGCGGGCTGTACGGCACGTGGATCACGCTGGCCGTGCGCCATCTGGCCAAGATGGTGCCGGCCTACAAGCTGCCCTTGAGCGACGGTCGCACGGTCACGCCGTTCAAGCAGGCGATTGCCGGAGGCGGGGGGCGCACGCTCGGGCCCGACCAGAGCACGCTCGATTCCATCGCCTTCCTGCAGTACACGGGCGGCACCACCGGTTTGTCGAAGGGCGCGGTGCTGACCCACCGCAACATCGTGGCCGCAACGCTGCAGGCCGAAGCGTGGTTCACGCCGGCGCTGGCGCGGGCTGGCGACCTGGCGAAGGTCAACAGCATCGCGGCGCTGCCGCTGTATCACATCTTCGCGCTGACGCTGTGCCTGCTGGTGATCCGCCAAGGCTCGCACATGACGCTGATTCCGAATCCGCGCGACTTCAACAAGTTCGTCGCGGTGCTGAAGAAACGGCCCTTTCACATGCTGCCGGCCGTGAACACTTTGTTCAACGCGCTGCTGATGCACCCGGAGTTCAAGGCAGTCGACTTCTCCACGCTGTTTGTCTCGCAGGCCGGTGGCATGGCCGCTTCCGAAGGCACGGCGCGCAAGTGGTTCGAGGCGACCGGCTGTCCGATGATCGAAGGCTGGGGCATGAGCGAAACCTGCGCGATCGGCACGAACAACCCGGTGACGAACACGAAGTTCACGGGCACCATCGGATTGCCGTTGCCGAGCATTGAGATCGCGATCATGGACGATGAAGGCCAATCGCTGCCGATCGGCCAGGCGGGCGAGCTGTGCATCAAGGGCCCGAACGTGATGACCGGCTACTACAACCAACCCGCCGAGACGGCGGCGGCCTTCACGGCCGACGGTTTCATGCGCACCGGCGACATCGCCGTGATGCAGGAAGACGGCTACAGCCGGATCGTCGACCGCAAGAAGGACATGATCCTCGTGAGCGGCTTCAACGTGTTCCCCAACGAACTGGAGAACGTGATCTCGCTGTGCCCGGGGGTGGTCGAATGCGCGGCCGTGGGCGTGCCGGACGAGAAGCAGGGCGAAGCCATCAAGGTCTTCGTGGTCCGCAAGGACCCGACGTTGACGGAAGACGCCGTGCTCCAGTACTGCAACGGACAGCTCACCGGCTACAAGCGCCCGAAGCACATCGAGTTCCGCGAGTCGCTGCCCAAGACCAACGTGGGGAAAATCCTGCGGCGCGAGCTGCGCACCCGCGCCGGTGCCTGAGCGCGTGGGGCGCCGCCGCGGGGAAGCCAGCGCCGGGCTGCCGGCGAATGTCGTCGTGTTCGAGCGGGGCTGGCTGTCGTCGAACAACGTCCTCTTCGTCGGAGCCGAGGAAGCGGCGCTGGTCGACACCGGGTACGCCACGCATGCCGACCAGACGCTGGCGCTGGTGGCGTCCGTGCTGGGAGAGCGCCCACTCGATCGGGTGCTGAACACGCATCTGCACAGCGATCACTGTGGGGGTAACGCGGCTTTGCAGCGGCGTTACCCATCACTGCGGACGGACATTCCGCCTGGTGAGGCGCCGCTGATCGAGCGGTGGGATGCGCAAGGTCTGAGTTTTCTTGCGACAGGGCAGACTTGCCCGCGCTTTGCCTTCACCGGACTGCTTGAGCCGGGCACAGAATGCCTGTTGGGAGACGTCGCGTGGCAGGTGCATGGCGCCCCGGGTCACGATCCGCACTCAGTGATCCTGTTCGACCCGGTGTCACGAACCCTGATTTCCGCGGATGCGCTGTGGGAAAACGGGTTCGGCATCGCCTTTCCTGAATTGATGGGCGAGCCGTCGTTCGGAGACATCGCGGCGACGCTTGATCTGATCGAGAAGTTGGCGCCGTTGCATGTGATTCCAGGTCACGGCGGGGTCTTCGCTGGGGTTGATCAGTCTTTGCTGAGGGCGCGCAAGCGTTTAGCTGGCATGGAGCGAGACCCGGTGAAGCACGCGCGGCATGCGATGAAGGTGTTGATGAAGTTCAAGCTGCTGGAGT
>NZ_LMEV01000015.1:167770-351133 GCF_001426505.1 Variovorax sp. Root473 | reverse complement strand
CCAGTCTCTCAAAACCACTCCGGGTGAACACCCGCAACAACCTATTGAAGCTTCACACCTAGCCCCGGTCGCTGCGGGCGAGGCGGTGTTCCAGCCTGCGCAGCAAGGTCGTGAGCACCAGCGTCATCACCCAGTACACCACCGAGATCGCGAGGTACGGCTCCCAGTAGCGCGCGTACGCGCCGGCCACGGTGCGCGCGGCATAGGCCAGCTCGGCCAGGCCGATGGCCGACACGAGCGACGTGTCTTTCAGCAGCGCGATGGCGTTGTTGCCCAGCGGCGGCAGCATGCGGCGGAAGGCCTGCGGCAGCACCACGTAGCGCATCACCTGCGGCGGGCTGAGGCCCAGCGAACGGCCGGCGTCGAACTGCCCGCGCGAGATCGACTGGATGCCGGCGCGGAACACTTCGGAGATGTAAGCGGCCGAGTTCAGCGTGAGCGCGACCACGCCCGAGATGAGCGCGCCGTGCTCCTGCTTGAGCGTGCGCGCCAGTTCGCCGTCGATGAGCAGGCCGGTGCTCGGATGGATGAACACCGGCATCACCGCGAAGTGGATCAGCAGGATCTGCACGAACAGCGGCGTGCCGCGGAAGAAGCTCACGTACACCGTGGCCGGCCAGCGCAGCAGCAGGCGCGTGACCCAGGTCCACGGCGCGTGGCGCGCCTGCGCCAGCCGCGCGAGCGCCAGGCACAGGCCCCAGCTGGCGCCCAGCAGCACGCAGACCACGGTCATGCGCAGCGTCATCCAGGCGCCCTGCCAGAACAGGTCTTTGTACTCAACCAGGATGTCCCAGCGGAACCATCCGAAAAGCAGGATCGGTTGTTCCATCCTTTGCTCCTCCAACTTTCTCAATCGACAAATGAAAAACGAAACGGCCGCTGGAAGGCGGCCGTATTCAATGCATAGCCGTGCGGCTCAGCGCACGTTCGGGTCCTTGTTGAACCACTTCTTGTAGATCGTCACGTAGCTGCCGTCGGCGCGGATGGCCGCCAGGCCGGCGCTGAGCTTGTCCAGCAGCGCCTTGTCGCCCTTCTTCACGACGATGCCGAAGCCCTCTTCGGGGAAGGACTTGTCGTCCAGCGTCTTCAGGTCGGCATGCTGCGACACGCGGTAGGCAATGACGCCGTTGTCGCCCATGGCCGCATCGACGCCGCCGCCGGCCAGCTCGGAAATGATGAGCGGCGTGCTCTCGAAGCGGCGGATGTTGGGGCTGGTCTTGCCGAACTCGCGCGAGGCGATGTCGTCGGCGGTGGAGGCACTGACCACGGCGATCTTCTTGCCCGTGAGGTCCTTCAGCGAGCTGACGGCGCTGTTCTTCGGCAGCGCGATGAGCTGGCGCGCCGCGAAATACGGCGGCGTGAAGTCGTAGCTCTGCTTGCGCTTCTCGTTGATGGTGACGCCCGAGATCACGAGGTCGACATCGCCGTTGTTCAGCGCGCCGAAGATGCCGGTGAAGGGCGTGTTGACGATCTTGATCTTCAGGCCCTGCTGCCTGGCGATGGCGTTGATGATGTCGATGTCGAAACCGACGATCTGCTTGTCCTTGTTCTCGAAGGCAAACGGCGCGTAGGTGGCGCTGGAGGCCACGGTGAGTTCGCGGTTCTGGGCCTGGGCACCGAAGGTGAGTGTGGCTGCTGCGAGGCCGAGGGCCAGGGCGCGGCGAAGAGAGTTCATTCGGGGTCCTTGTGTCTTGCCGCCCGGCGGGAAGCGGTGGGCGCGCATTTTAGGCGGTCGCTATCGGGGGCCTGGCCGCCTAGCGGGCGCGGCCCATTCGGGTTCCTGTTCAGGCAGCAGGCCGAGGGCCTGCGCGTGTTCTGCGTCGGTCAGCAGGCCCAGGGTGTGCCGGTGCGACAGGGCCCGCCGGCCGATGGCTCCGGCGTTCACGGGGCCAGGTGTCCCAGCGGCAGCGCACTGTTCGCCTTCACCTCGCCCAGCGAGAAGCTGGTGTGCAGGTCTTTCACGTTCGGCAGGTTCATGAGGTTCTGCCGCGCGAAGGCCGAGAAGCCGTTCAGGTCTTGCGCCACCACCTGCAGCTCGAAGGTGCCGGTGCCGCTGATGTAGTGGCAGGCCACGACCTCGGGCATCTTGCGGATCGCGTCTTCGAGCTTGCGCGTGGCATCGTGCGTGACGCGCTCGGTGTCCACGCGCACGAAAGCGAGCACGCCCAGCCCGATCTTGTGGCGGTCGATCTCGGCGCGGTAGCCCTTGATGAACCCGGCGTCCTCGAGCGCGCGCACGCGGCGCCAGCAGGGCGCGGCCGACAGGCCCACGCGCTGCGCCAGTTCGGCGTTCGTGAGGCGTCCGTCGGTCTGCAGTTCTTGCAGGATAGCGAGGTCGAACTTGTCTATTCTTTCCATGGACATAGATGGTAAGCAAGATTCTTTCTGTGGGGCGCTTTTTCGGGGCAAAAAACGCAAACACCTGTCGCAGACCCCGGCATACACTTTGCGTGATCATGGGCTCGCGCCCTACCGGGCACGGACCCACACCCCTCAGCCAGGCCCACAAAGCCCTGCCAATACGGAGACAGAAGACATGAACGCCCCGCTGCCCGAGCACATTCGCCGCGCGCTAGAAACCGTCACGCTCGACGACAAATACTCCCTCGACTACGGCCGTGCCTTCATGAGCGGCGTGCAGGCCCTGGTCAAGCTGCCGATGCTGCAGCGCCTGCGCGACAAGCAGGTCGGCAAGAACACCGCCGGCTTCATCAGCGGCTACCGCGGCTCCCCGCTCGGCGGCTACGACCAGGCGCTGTGGAAGGCCAGCAAGTTCCTCAAGGAACAAAACATCGTCTTCCAGCCCGGCGTGAACGAAGAGCTCGCGGCCACGGCGCTGTGGGGCACGCAGCAACTGGGTTTCTCGCCGCAGGGCACCAACAAGTTCGACGGCGTCTTCGGCATCTGGTACGGCAAGGGCCCGGGCGTGGACCGCTGCTCCGATGTCTTCAAGCACGCCAACATGGCGGGCACCACCGAATTCGGCGGCGTGATCGCGGTGGCCGGCGATGACCACATCTCCAAGAGCTCAACCGCAGCCCACCAGAGCGACCACATCTTCAAGGCCTGCGGCACGCCGGTGTTCTTCCCGGCCAACGTGCAGGAAATTCTCGACCTGGGCATTCACGCGTTTGCCCTGAGCCGCTTCTCGGGCGTGTGGTCGGGCATGAAGACGATCCAGGAGATCGTCGAGTCGAGCGCCACGGCCATGATCGACCCCGAGCGCGTCGACATCGTCATCCCCACCGACTTCGAGATGCCGCCCGGCGGGCTGCACATCCGCTGGCCCGACCATGCGCTGGAGCAGGAAGCCCGGCTCATGCACTACAAGTGGTACGCCGCGCTGGCCTACATCCGCGCCAACCGCCTGAACCACAACGTGATCGAAGGCCCGAACGACCGCTTCGGCATCATGGCCAGCGGCAAGGCCTTCAACGACACGCGCCAGGCGCTCATCGACCTGGGCCTGGACGACGCGGCCTGCCGCCAGCTGGGCATCCGCCTGCACAAGGTGGGCGTGGTGTGGCCGCTGGAGGCGCAGCTCACGCGCGAATTCGCCACCGGCCTGCAGGAGATCCTGGTGGTCGAGGAGAAGCGCCAGGTCATCGAATACCAGCTCAAGGAAGAGCTCTACAACTGGCGCTCCGACGTGCGCCCCAACGTGGTCGGCAAGTTCGACGAAGGCGCCAGCTCCACGGACGACGGTTATTCCGGCGGCGAATGGTCGATGCCCAACCCGACCTCGCACACGCTGCTGCGCGCCAACGCCGACCTGAACCCGGCGCTCATCGCCAAGGCCATCGCCGCGCGCCTGAAGAAGACCGGCCTCCTGGCCGCCGCCGGCGCCGACATGGCCGCGCGCATCGATGCGCAGCTCGCCATCCTCGAGGCCAAGGAGCGTTCGATGGTGGTGCAGCAGGCGTCCACCAGCGTGGCCGACGCCACGCGCCAGCCCTGGTTCTGCTCGGGCTGCCCGCACAACACCAGCACCGTCGTGCCCGAAGGCTCGCGCGCAATGGGCGGCATCGGCTGCCACTTCATGGCGACCTGGATGGACCGCTCCACCATCGGCTTCACGCAGATGGGCGGCGAGGGCGTGCCGTGGGTGGGCCAGCAGCCCTTCACGACCGACCAGCACATCTTCGCCAACCTGGGCGACGGCACGTACTTCCACAGCGGCCTGCTCGCCATCCGCCAGAGCATCGCGGCCGGTGTGAACATCACCTACAAGATCCTCTACAACGACGCGGTGGCCATGACCGGCGGCCAGCAGGTCGGGGAGCGCCCCGAGGGCCACTCGGTGCTGCAGATTGCCGAAAGCCTGCACGCGGAAGGTGCCAAGAAGGTCGTCATCGTGACCGACGAGCCCGAGAAGTACGAGGGCGTGACCATCCCCGGCGACCACGTGCAGGTGAAGCACCGCGACCTGCTGGACGACGTGCAGCGCGAGTTCCGCGCCATCGCCGGCACCACGGCCATCATCTACGACCAGACCTGCGCCACCGAGAAGCGCCGCCGCCGCAAGCGCGGCACGGCCGTCGATCCGGCCAAGCGCGTGGTCATCAACGAACTGGTCTGCGAAGGCTGCGGCGACTGCAGCGTGCAGAGCAATTGCCTCTCCGTGGAGCCGCTGGAAACCGAATTCGGCCGCAAGCGCACCATCAACCAGAGCAGCTGCAACAAGGACATGAGCTGCCTCAAGGGCTTCTGCCCGAGCTTCGTGACCGTCGAGGGCGGCCAGCTCAAGAAGAAGGGCAAGAACAAGGCGGCCACGCCGGCCGAGTTCGGCCTGCTGAACGAGCCGACCATTCCTTCGCTGGACGGCGGCAAGGTTTGGGGCGTGGTGGTCGCGGGCGTCGGCGGCACCGGCGTGATCACCATCGGCCAGCTGCTGGGCATGGCCGCGCACATCGAGGCCAAGGGCATCGTCACGCAGGACGCGGCGGGCCTGGCGCAAAAGGGCGGCGCCACCTGGAGCCACGTGCTCATCGGCGACACGCAGGACGACATCCGCACCACCCGCGTGGGCACCGCGGCGGCCGACCTGATCCTGGCCTGCGACCCGCTGGTGACGATCAACGCCGAGACCATGGCGCGCATGCGCGAAGGGCGCACGCACGTGGCGCTCAACAGCCACAGCGCGCCCACCGCCGCTTTCGTGCGCAACGCCAACTGGCAGAACCCCGAAGACGCCTGCGCCGCTGAAATTGCGCGCGCCGTGGGCATCGACGGCCTGGGCGCCTTCGACGCCGATGCCGCCGCCACCGCACTGATGGGCGACACCATCTACGTCAACCCGATGATCCTGGGCTA
The DNA here is from genome assembly GCF_001426505.1 of Variovorax sp. Root473. Taxonomy (GTDB): domain Bacteria; phylum Pseudomonadota; class Gammaproteobacteria; order Burkholderiales; family Burkholderiaceae_C; genus Variovorax. The sequence goes on along the minus strand of NZ_LMEV01000015.1, from coordinate 345,820 downwards.
CGCCTGGCAAAAGGGCTGGGTGCCGCTGGCGCACGAGTCGCTGATGCGCGCCATCGAGCTGAACGCCGTGGCCGTCGAGAACAACAAGACCGCCTTCGAGTGGGGCCGCCAGGCCGCCGTGCGCCCGGACGAGCTGCAAAAGCGCGTGCGCCCGGGCCAGGTCATCGAGTTCAAGAAGCGCGAGACGGTCGAGGCCCTCGTCGCTCGTCGCGCCGAGTTCCTGACCGGCTACCAGAACGCCGCCTACGCCGAGGAATACAAGGCCTTCGTCGGCCGCGTGCAGCAGGTCGAGTCGGCCGTCGGCAAGAGCACGGGCCTGGCCGAAACGGTGGCGCGCTACCTGTTCAAGCTCATGGCCTACAAGGACGAGTACGAAGTCGCCCGCCTGCACACCGACCGCACCTTCCTGGACCGCGTCGAGGGCATGTTCGAAGGCGACTACAAGCTCAACTACCACCTGGCGCCGCCGCTCATGGCCAAGAAGAACGCCAAGGGCCAGCTGCAGAAGCAGAAGTTCGGCCCCTGGATGCTCACGGGCTTCCGCGTTCTCGCCAAGCTGAAGGGCCTGCGCGGCACGGCGCTCGACGTCTTCGGCCGCACCGAAGAGCGCAAGACCGAGCGCGCCCTCATCGGCGAGTACCGCGCCAGCATCGAGGAAGTGCTCAAGGGCCTGCGCGCCGACAACCACGCGCTGGCGCTGGAGATTGCGGCGCTGCCCGAGCAGATCCGCGGCTACGGCCACGTGAAGGAGCGCAACCTCGCGGCCGCCCGCGCCCGCTGGAACGAGCTGCTGGGCAAGTGGCGCCACCCGCAGGCGCAACGCGCAGCGGCCTGATCCGTCAAGCCCGTTTCCGCTGACAAAGAGCGCCCTTGCGGCGCTCTTTGCTATTTAAACGATAGCTAAAAGCCCTCCGGGCCGCGCCGGATAAGGGCGCGAAACGGGCATCTGCGACGAATACAATGCCCGACTGCGCGCGGCCTCCCCCCGCCGAGCCTCTGACTTGCGGCCCGCATCCTCGTGGGCACGGAACCGCGGGCCCGGCCCGCGCATCTGAAGTCTTTTTCTTCTCTCTTCCCTCTGCTGGAGACTCTCTTGTTCATTTCCTCTGCTTTCGCTCAAACCGCGCCCGCAGCCGCCGGTGGTGGCGACATGTTGTCTTCGCTGGGCAGCATGCTGCCGCTGGTGCTGATGTTCGTGGTGCTGTATTTCGTCATGATCCGCCCGCAAATGAAGCGCCAGAAAGAAGCCCGCGCCATGATCGAAGCCCTGGCCAAGGGTGACGAAGTCGCCACGGCCGGTGGCGTGCTCGGCAAGATCACATCGATCAGCGACCAGTACCTGGGCCTGGAAATCGCCAACGGCGTCGAGATCAAGGTCCAGCGCAGCGCGGTGGTCCAGGTGCTGCCCAAGGGCGCCGTCAAGCAATAAAAGCGTGAGCTGAACCTTGCGCTTCACGGCGCAGGGCCCCAAGTCACGCCGTGTTCCCTTTCTGAAACGCTTGTGAAAAGCGCCTTCTCATGAACCGTTACCCGGTCTGGAAGTACACGATCATCGTGATCGTGCTACTCGTGGGGCTCATCTACGCCCTGCCCAATTTCTTCGGCGAAGCACCCGCGGTGCAGGTGTCCGCGGCCAAGACGACCGTCAAGGTCGACGCCGCCACCCAGACCCGGGTCGAGGAGGCGCTGAAGGCGGCCGGCCTGGCGCCTGACCTGGTGACCCTCGACGCCGGCTCGCTGCGCGCCCGCTTCATCACCACCGACGACCAGCTCAAGGCGCGCGACGTCGTGCAGCGCGCCCTGGTGCCCGACGCCAGCGACCCGCCCTACACCGTGGCGCTGAACCTGCTGTCGCGTTCGCCGAAATGGCTCACGTCGCTGCATGCGTTCCCGATGTACCTGGGCCTGGACCTGCGCGGCGGGGTCGACTTCCTGCTGCAGGTCGACATGAAGGGGGCCATCGACAAGAAGGCCGAATCGTTCGCGAGCGATCTGCGCACCACCTTCCGCGACAAGAGCATCCGCGGCACCCAGGTCAGCCGCAACGGCCAGACCGTCGAGGTGACCTTCCGCGACGCGGCCTCGCTCGAGACCGCCAAGCGCCTGATCGTGGACCAGTTCCCTGATCTCAGCACCACCGACGCGCCCGACGGCACCAACTGGCGCCTGACCGCCACCATCAAGCCCGAGGCGGCCCGCCGCCTGCAGGACGCCGCGCTCAAGCAGAACATCACGACCCTGCACAACCGGATCAACGAACTCGGCGTGGCCGAGCCCGTGATCCAGCAGCAGGGCCTGGACCGCATCGTCGTGCAGCTGCCCGGCGTGCAGGATACGGCCAAGGCCAAGGAAATCCTGGGCCGCACCGCCACGCTCGAAATGCGCATGGTGGACGAAAGCGCCGAAGGCCGCGCAGCCGAACTGAGCGGCGCGCCCGTGCCCTTCGGCTCCGAGAAATTCCTCGACCGCACCGGCCGCCCGGTGATCGTGAAGAAGCAGGTGCTCGTCACCGGCGAGAACCTCACCGACGCGCAGCCCGGCTTCGACCAGCAGAGCAACCAGCCCAAGGTCGACCTGACCATGGACGCCAAGGGCGGGCGCATCATGCGCGACGTCAGCCGCGAGAACTACAAGAAGCGCATGGCCATGCTGATCTTCGAGAAGGGCAAGGGCGAAGTGCTCACGGCCCCGTCGATCAACGGCGAACTGGGCAACCGCTTCCAGGTCTCGGGTTCGATGACGGTGGCCGAGGCCAGCGACCTCGCCCTGCTGCTGCGCGCCGGCTCGCTGGCCGCGCCCATGGAGATCATCCAGGAGCGCACCATCGGTCCGACGCTCGGTGCCGACAACATCGAAAAAGGCTTCAAGAGCGTGATGTACGGCTTCCTGGCCATCATGGTCTTCATGTGCCTGTACTACGCACTGTTCGGCCTGTTCTCTTCGATCGCGCTGGCCGTCAACCTGATGCTGCTGGTCGCCATCCTGTCGATGCTGCAGGCCACGCTCACGCTGCCTGGCATCGCGGCCATGGCGCTGGCCATCGGCGTGGCCATCGACTCCAACGTGCTCATCAACGAGCGCGTGCGTGAAGAGCTGCGCAACGGCGCGTCGCCGCAGGCCGCCATCCACGCGGGCTACGACCGCGCCTGGGGCACGATCCTCGACTCCAACGTCACCACGCTGATCGCCGGTATTGCGTTGCTGGCCTTCGGCTCGGGCCCGGTGCGCGGCTTCGCGGTGGTGCACTGCATCGGCATCGTCACCTCGATGTTCTCCGCCGTGTTCTTCTCGCGCGGCCTCGTGAACTTCTGGTACGGCAACAAGAAGAAGCTCAAGTCTGTGTCGATCGGCACCGTCTGGCGGCCAAAGACCGACGGCGCAGCCGTGGTCGAAACCAAGTAACGGCCGAGGACCATCGCCATGGAATTCTTCCGCATCCACAAGACCATCCCGTTCATGCGCCATGCCCTGGTGCTGAACATCATCTCCTTCGCCACCTTTGCGCTGGCGCTGTTCTTCCTGTTCCACCGCGGACTGCACCTGTCGGTGGAGTTCACCGGCGGCACGGTGATGGAAGTCGCCTACGAGCAGTCGGCCGACATCGGCAAGGTGCGCGAGGCGATCAACAAGCTCGGCTATCCCGAAGTGCAGGTGCAGAACTACGGCACCTCGCGCGACGTGCAGATTCGCCTGCCCACCCAGAAGGGCATGAGCTCCGACCAGCAGAGCGCGCAGGTCATGCAGGCGCTGAAGTCGGTCGATCCGTCGGCCACGCAGCGCGGCATCGAGGTCGTCGGGCCGCAGGTCGGCGAGGAGCTGACCACCAACGGCATCAAGGCGCTGGCCATGGTGGTGATCGGCATCATGATCTACCTGGCGTTCCGCTTCGAATGGAAGTTCGCGCTGTCCACCGTGCTGGCCAACCTGCACGACGTGGTGATCATCCTGGGCTTCTTTGCCTTCTTCCAGTGGGAGTTCTCGCTGGCGGTGCTGGCGGCGGTGCTCGCGGTGCTGGGCTACTCGGTGAACGAGTCGGTCGTGATCTTCGACCGCGTGCGCGAGAACTTCCGGCGTTACCGCAAGATGACGACGATCGAAGTCATCGACAACGCGATCACCTCGACCATCAGCCGCACGATCATCACCCACGGCTCCACGCAGCTCGTGGTGCTGTCGATGTTCTTCTTCGGCGGCCCCACGCTGCACTACTTTGCGCTGGCGCTGACCATCGGCATCTGCTTTGGCATCTACTCGTCGTGCTTCGTGGCCGCCGCGATCGCGATGTGGCTGGGTGTGAAGCGTGAAGACCTGATCAAGGGCCCCGTCAAGCGCGACGGTGATTCCGGTGGTGACGACCCGAACGCCGGCGCGGTGGTCTGAGGGATATTCCGGCACCGGCTGCGTGTCGGCCACACTTGTGCGGTGACGCTTCCCGATGCAAGCTCGGGGTTGTCATCCTCGAACCGTATCCTCCGGCCTTTCCGATCCATCAATGAGCACTGCGCGGTCCGCCTCTTCCCTGCAGCTCGCACGCGAGGCGCGTGAGCGTTTCGTGGCGGCCACGGAAGGCGCGATCGCTCCGCTGGCCCAGGCCATTCGCGACCGTTTGACCGCGGTGGCTTCCGATGTCGGCAGCGCGCGCGCCATGCAGGAAAGCCGCGATGACCTCGTGGCGTTCCTGGGCCATGCCTCGCAGTGGGTGTCGCTGGCGCAGACCGGCTGGCGCAAGGCGCTGGGCACAGGCCCGGCGGGCGGCACTTCGTCGGCCCCCGCGGCGCTGCGGCTGGAGCTCATCGGCGACGAGGTGGTCGAGAGCAACATCCTCGCCTCGCGCCTCGCACAGACCATTCACGACAAGGCCAGCTTCGAGCTCAGCGACCTGCGCCTGCGCATCCAATACCTCGAGGGCACGAACGAGCTCGACGCCCGGGACGTGCTGAAACCCGAGACGCTGGCCAAGCTGCTGGTGGAACAGTGGCTGGCCGCCGGCCTGAGCCGCGAGGCCTGGGGCCGCGTGCAGGGCACGGTACAGCAGGCGCTGGCGGACGTGGTCGTGAAGGCCTACGAAAGCGCCAACACCTTCCTGATCGCGCAGGGCGTGATGCCCGAAATCGATCTCAAGAGCTTCGTGCGCCGCACGGGCGATTCGGGCGGCGGCCCGTCGTCCATGGGCATGCCGGTCTCGTCGAGCATGCCGATGGGGCAGGGCTCGTCGGCAGGTGCGGCCGTGCCGCACGGCCAGCAACAGCCACCGCAGCCGCAGCCGCAGCCGCAGCGTCCGGGCTTCGCCTTCCAGGCCTCGCATGCGGCGTCCGTGCCGTCGTCGGGAACAGCCTCCAGCTCGATGATCGGGAGCTCGCCGCTCGCGTTCGCACGCCAGCGCGCGCAGACCGCGTTGCTGAGCCTCAAGCGTTTCGTCGCCGCGCGCATCGGCGGCGAGGCCGGCGCCTCGCAACCGGGCGGTGGCACGACCGGCACCGGTGGCGGCGTGGCCGCGCCCCGCGTGTTTTCGCGCACCTTTGCCGGCGCCATCGCCGATGCCGAGGTCGCCTACCGCATGGCGGCCACGCAGTACATGGACGGCGCCGGCGAGCAGGCCACGCTGATCCAGCAGACCGCCGTCGACCTGCGCCGGCGCACCGCCGAGCTCAAGAAGCGCGCGCCCACCACGGCCGACAAGGCCACGGTCGAGATCGTGGCGCTGATGTTCCAGGCCATCCTCGCGGAAGAGCGCATTCCGTTCTCCGCCCGCGTGTGGTTCGCGCGGCTGCAGATGCCCGTGCTGCGCGTGGCCATCGCCGAGCCCGAATTCTTCGGCACCCTGCAGCACCCCGCACGCATGCTGATCGACCGCATGGGCTCCTGCGTGATGGGCTTCGACGCCGCTGCCATCACCGGCAGCGCGCTCGAGAACGAGATCAAGCGCGTGGTGCAGGTGATCGAGCAGTACCCCGAAACCGGCCAGCGTGTGTTCAAGCTGGTGTTCGACGAGTTCGTCGCCTTTCTCGGCCGCTACCTCACGCAGAGCGACGCCACGCAGCGCGTCATGAGCGTGGCGCAGCAGGTCGAGCAGAAGGAGACGATGGCGATCCAGTACACCATCGAGTTGCGCAAGATGCTCAACGACATGCCGGTGCGCGACGAGATCCGCGAGTTCCTCTTCAAGGTCTGGGCCGAGGTGCTGGCCATCGCGGCGCTGCGCTACGGCGCGCAGGGCGAGCACACCGTGATGCTCAAGCGCGTGGCCTCCGAGCTGGTCTGGGCCGCGAGCGCCAAGCCCAACCGCGCCGACCGCGCCCGCGTCATTCAAGACCTGCCGCAACTGCTGCAGCGCCTGCGCCAGGGCATGGACCTGCTGGGCATCGTCGGCGAGCCCCAGGAAGGCCACATCAAGACCATCGGCGCCACGCTCACCGACGCCTTCATGTCGAAGACCGAGGCCATTCCGCAGGCCAAGATCGAGGCCATGGCCGAGCGACTGGCGCACCTGGAAGACTTCGTGACCGACGACGGCAGCGCCGCCAGCCTGCCGCTGGACGCGCAGAGCATCGAGCTGCTGCTCGGCGTGGATGCCAGCGCCATCGAGGTCATTCCCGACACCGCCGGCGTCAAGGTCGCTGACGAAATGCTCGCATGGACCCACGAGCTGCAAGTGGGCAACTGGTTCATGCTGGACCACAACGACCGCGTGACCCAGGTCCAGTTCGTCTGGCGCAGCGACCGCAAGCAGCTGCATCTGTTCGCCTCGGCCGACGGCCGCAGCTTCCTCATCCAGGCCGGGCGGTTGGCGATGTACCTGCAGGCCGGCCTGCTGGTGCCGGCCGAGGAAGAAACGCTCACCGCGCGCGCGACGCGCGAGGCGCTGGCGAAGCTCGATGCGAATCCCGAGCGACTTCTGAACTAGTCAGCCGCGGCTGCTCTCGTCTGTGGGGAAGTGCGCGCAGCTCGGAAGCGAGCTCAGTGTGCCGTACGACCTTCGCGGCTTTCGCAGAGCTCGTCGAGCACTAGCGCATCGGGCTCGATGCCGGTGCTCCAGTGCACCATCAGCACGATGATCTTGAGCTCGTCCAGCGCCACCGGATTGCCCGGTGCGGCCATCGCGCGCTCGACGACGATCTCGCGCAGGCCGCAGGGCAGCACGTTCGACAGTTCGAGAAAGCGGATGAAGCCGAGGCATTCGGCGCCGAGGTGTTCCTGTTCCGAGGGTGAGTACACGCGCATCGACTGGCTCGATTGCGGGAGTGCCGCCTCGGGTGCGCGCCCCAGCGTGACGCGGGCGGCGGTGATGGCGTTGTCGCCTTCACCGGTCTGGCGTTCGAATTGCAGGCCTTGCGTGGCAAGGCTCAGGCCGTCGAGCCACTGCAGGGCGTCGCGTATTTCGTCTGCCTCGAAACCGTGCGCACTGAGCTTGCGGCCCAGCTGTTCGGGTTCGGGGCAGGCATCGCCGCGCCAGTAGTTTTCATACACAAACACGAGCACTTCGAACATGAGTCCAATATAGCCGAGGAATCTGTCGTGTGTCCCTAGGCTTTCGTGCACTTCGCGCGTCAGCCGACGGCGGCTCTTTGAAACAAGCCGCCGGGCAGCCGCGAGACATGCCCGTCGAGTTCAAGCTCGAGCATCTTCGCCTGCAGCTGAGCCGCGCTCCAGCCGGTGCGCGCGCTCAGCGCATCGAGGCTCACGGGGTCGAAACCAAGGGCATCGAGCAGTGGATGTTCGGGGGCCGACGACGGCGTGTCGCTGGCCTGCGCGCGAGCGGGCGGCGCGAGCGGCGGCAGCTCTTCGAGGATGTCGTTCACCGACTCGACGAGCTTCGCGCCTTGGCGGATCAGCGCATGGCAGCCGCGCGATTGCGGCGAGTGGATCGAGCCCGGGATCGCGAACACTTCCTTGCCCTGCTCCGACGTGAGCCGCGCCGTGATGAGCGAGCCCGAGGCCAGTGCGGCCTCGACCACCAAGGTGCCGCGCGCCAGGCCGGCGATCAGGCGGTTGCGCTTGGGGAAGTTCTGCGTGAGGGGCGGCGTGCCGAGCGGCAGCTCGCTCACGATGAGCCCCTGCAGCGTGATGCGATGCGCGAGATCGCGGTGTCGCGCAGGGTAGACGCGGTCCAGGCCGGTGCCGACCACGGCCACGGTGGCAAGCACCGGTGCATCGCCGGCCGCGTCGAGCGCGCCCAGGTGCGCCGCGCCGTCGATGCCGAGCGCCAGACCCGAAACGACAGGCAGGCCGGCCTCGCCCAGCGCCCGAGCAAACGCGCGTGCGTGGCTGGCGCCCTGCGGCGTCGGGTTGCGGCTGCCGACCACGGCGAGGCTGTGGCCGAGTTGCGTGAGGTCGAAGGCCGGGGCACCGAGCACGTAGAGCATCAGCGGCGGGTCGACCATCTCGAGCAGCGAACCCGGGTAGCTGGCATCGCCGAGCGTCACGACGCGGCGCGTGACGGCGCCCCCGGTGGGGTCGTCCGCGGGATGCAGCCATTGCCAGGTGAGGTCGACCTGCACCTGCAGGCTGGACGGCAGTTGCTTCAGCGCGGCGGCCTGGGCGGTGCTGACGACTTCGCGCAGCGCCGCTTCGGGCTGCGCGAAGATCGCTTCAGGCAGCCCGAAGGCCGCGAGCAGGCGGCGTGCAGCGCCGTCGCCGACGCCTGGTGTCAGTGAAAGTCGCAGCCAGCCTGCGAGTTCTGCGCGTTCCAAACGAGTGTGCGAGAAAAAAGCCTCAGGCGCGTGTCAGGGATTGACGAGGAAGTCGCCGGCGCGGGGAGTGTCGTTGATTTCGAGCACCAGTGCGTAAGAGACTTTCTCGAAGGTGCGGAACACCATCAGCAGGCCGATGCGTTCATTCGGCAGCTTGATCGTTTCCTTGCGCGCACCGGTGCGGTCGAGGATGGTTTCGCCGTTCTTCAAAATGGCCAGCACATGGCCGTTGTCGACGCCGTCGCGCGTGCCCTTGTTGATGGCCACGACCTGGTTCTGCGCCGCGTACTGCACCGCGTTGCCGTAGACCGAGATGATGCGGCCGTCGACCTGCGTCGACGGTGCGCGCGGCGCGTAGCTCAGCAGCTGGCGCGGCGGTTCGGGCAGCAGGCGGTCGCCGGCGCGCATTTCCTCGCGCGACGCAATGATGTCGATGCTGGCCGGCACGACGGTGATGACGTCCTTGTCGCCGGTCGTCTCGATGGTGGTCGATTCGCCGCGCTGCAGCTGAGCCTTGCCCAGGTACTGCGCCTCGTAGCCGAGGATTTCGCCGGTGCCGGGGTCTTTCAGCGGCGTGGCGCTGCGGAAGATGCGGTAGTGCTGCACCGGCCCCGGCTTTTCGACCAGCGGCGATTCGGCGTTGCCGCGCGCATAGGCGCGGTCGCCGCGCGACAGCAGCACGCGGCTGTCGTTGCCGGCCACGATGCGCGGCGCGGCGTCGAGCGTGTTGGCATCGACCACGATGGGTTCGCTGAGGAAGGGCTCGATGAGGCTCGGGTTGAGCGTGGGCAAGGCCATGCCCGCGAGCGAGTCGAAGCGCGTGCGCGGCGACAGCTTGATGGTGCCGCCGTCGCCGCCGGCCGCGCCGCGGCGCGTGGTGAGGCGGGCGCGGCCGCCGCTCTTGTCCAGGTACAGCACCTGGCCCGGGTAGATGCGGTGCGGGTCCTGGATCTCGTTGATGTTCATGCCCCAGAGTTCCGGCCAGCGCCAGGGGCGCAGCAGGTACAGGCGCGAGATGGCCCACAGCGTGTCACCGGGCTTGACCGTGTATTCGTCGGGGGCCTTCGGCGACAGCTCGCTCAGCGGCACGCCGGCCTGGGCCGTCTGCTGGGCGGTGGCCCGCTGCTGCGGCGTGACGGGGTAGGTTGTCTGCGCCCAGGTCGCCGTGGCGCCGCAGCTGCCGGCCACCGCCAGGGCGGCCGTCCAGAAGGCAAAAAGGGTCGGGCGTTGGCGGTCGGTGGAGCTGGGCTGTGTCATGTCTGGATGGGTGAGCGCACGAAGTATCGCGACGCATACGAATCTCACAATTTGCTACGAATTCTGCGCCCGAAGCCCTTGCAAGGGCAACGTTTTCGCGTCATTGCACCGCGACGCGTCGCGGAATTGGCGAAAATAGCCACAACTTCCCCCCGATTTCATGGCCAAACGAATCATTCTGAGTTACCCCGACAAGCGCCTGCACACGGTGGCCAAGCCCGTGCAGGGCGTGGACGCGCGCATCAAGACGCTGGTGGCCGACATGCTGGAAACGATGTACGACGCGAGCGGCATCGGCCTGGCCGCGACGCAGATCGACGTGCACGAGCGCGTGGTCGTGATCGACGTCTCCGAGGAGCGCAACGAGCCGATCGTGCTCATCAACCCCGAAATCACCTGGGCCAGCGACGAAAAGGTGCTCAACGAAGAGGGCTGCCTCTCGGTGCCCGGCATCTACGACGGCGTGATGCGCTCCACCTCGGTGAAGGTCCAGGCGCTCGACGCCGACGGCAACAGCCACACGATCGAGGCCGACGGCCTGCTGGCCGTGTGCATCCAGCACGAACTCGACCACCTCCTGGGCAAGGTGTTCGTCGAATACCTGTCGCCGCTGAAGCGCAACCGCATCAAGAGCAAGCTCCTCAAGCAACAGCGCGAGGACATGAAAGAAGCGCGGGCATGAGCCACCGGGCCGCGTGGTCATCATTGGCCGCCGCCGGGCTCCTGTTCCTGGCGGGCTGCGTCAGCGAACCCACGCGCATCCAGCCCGGCACCTCCGCCGCCGAAACCCTGCAGCGCCTGGGCGCGCCCACGGGCCGCTACCCGCTCAACGGCGGGGGCGAGCGGCTGCAGTACTCGCGCATGCCGGCGGGCTTCGAAGTGGTCGACATCGACCTCGACGCGTCCGGCAAGGTCGTCTCGGTGACTCAGGTGCTGACCGAAGCGCGCTTCGGCCACGACATCCAGGTCGACCGCTGGCGCCAGAACGAGGTGCTGGCCTTCTACGGCAAGCCCTACGAGATCAGCCGCGTCAGCTCCTTCGACGGCACCGTCTGGACCTGGCGCTACAAGGCCATCAACGAGCGCCGCATGCTCTATATCTACATCGACCCCACCGGCGTGGTTCGCCGGTACCACACGGGGGATGACCTCGAATTCGAACGGATCCGGGATTGAGCGCGTTGAAAGTCGTTTTTGCGGGCACGCCCGAGTTCGCGCGCGTCGCCCTGGAGGCCATTGCCGCCGCCGGCCATGACATCGTCGGCGTGATGAGCCAGCCCGACCGGCCCGCTGGCCGCGGCATGAAGCTGCAGGCGTCGCCCGTCAAGCAGTGCGCCGTTGCCAACGGCTGGCCCGTGGCCCAGCCGCGCAGCCTGCGGCTCGATGGCAAGTACCCCGACGAGGCCACCGCCGCGCGCGACACGCTGCTCGCGTGGCAGCCCGACGTGATGGTGGTCGCGGCCTATGGGCTGATCCTGCCGCAGTGGGTGCTCGACCTGCCGGCGCACGGCTGCCTCAACATCCACGCGAGCCTGCTGCCGCGCTGGCGCGGCGCCGCGCCGATCCACCGCGCCATCGAGGCCGGCGACGCACAGACCGGCATCACCATCATGCAGATGGACGCGGGCCTGGACACCGGCGACATGCTGCTGCGCGAGGCGCTCGACATCGCGTCCGGCGAGAACACCGCCCACCTGCACGACCGGCTGGCCGCACTCGGCGGTCGCATGGTGATCGAGGCGCTGGCGCAGATCGGGCAACTCACCCGCACGCCGCAGCCCACCGAAGGCATCACCTACGCCCACAAGGTCGAGAAACACGAAGCGCTGATCGACTGGACGCAGCCGGCCGCCGCCATCGTGCGCCGCGTGCTGGCCTTCGATCCGTTCCCCGGCGCCAACAGCCCGCTCGGCGGCGAGACCGTCAAGCTCTGGGCCGCGCACGTGGCGCCCGGCCCTGCAGGCGCCGCGCCCGGCACCGTCGTCTCGGCCGATGCTGGCGGTGTCGCCGTCGCGGCTGCCGATGCGACCGTGGTGCTCACCGAGCTTCAACGCCCGGGCGGCAAGCGCCTGCCCGCGGCCGATTTCCTGCGCGGCTTCGACCTGAAGACCGGCCAGGTCTTCGGCTGATGTTCCTCTCGCCCACGCTGCGCCGCCAGCCCGAGTTCCGCGCCGGCATGCGCGACATGGCGTCGGCCGCGCTCGGCATCGGCGCCTGGGGCCTGATGACCGGCGTGGCCATGGTCAAGTCGGACATGAGCGTGCTCGAGGCCGTGGCGATGACCCTGTTCGTCTACGCCGGCAGCTCGCAGCTGGCCGCCATCCCGCTGCTGGCCGCGGGCGCGCCGGCCTGGGTGATTTTGGCGACGGGCTTTTGCGTCAACCTGCGCTTCGTGGTGTTCAGCCTGCACCTGCGGCCCTACCTCATGCACATGCCGCGCTGGCGCCGCCTGCTGCACGGCTACCTGACGGCGGACCTGAGCTACGCGCTCTTCACCAAGCAGTACACGGCCCCGCCGACGACACCCGCCGAGCAGCTGGCGCAAGAGGCGTATCTCACCGGCAACTACTTCGTGACGTGGTGCGCGTGGATGGGCATGAGCCTGCTGGGCATCGCGCTGGCCAACCTCATTCCGCAGACCTGGGGCCTGGGCTTTGCCGGCGTGCTGAGCCTGGTGGCCATCGTCTGTTCGATGGCGACGACGCGGCTGCGCGTGCTGGCCGCGCTCATCGCGGGCGCCACGGCCGTCGCGGCCTACGCGCTGCCGCTCAAGCTCAACATCGTGGTCGCGATCGGCGTGGCGGTGCTGCTGTGCTTCTGGCTCGAAAAGCAGTTCGGGCTCGACCCCGATGCGGAGGACGACAAGTGAGCGGCGGCACCGATGGGTGGTCTTTGGGTGTGATCGCCGGCCTTGCCGCCGTCACCATGCTCACGCGCTGCTTCTTCTTCATCCTCGACCGGCCCTGGGGCCTGCCCGAGTGGGCGCACCGCGCGCTGCACTACGCGCCAGCCGCCGCGCTGGCCGGCGTGATCGCGCCCGAGATCGTGATGACGCAGGGCCACCTGATCACCACGCTGCACGACGCCCGCCTGTATGCGACCGTCGTCGGCGGCGCCTACTACTTCTGGCGGCGCGGTGTGCTCGGCACGATGCTGGCCGGCATGGCGGTCTACCTGCCCCTGCACCTCGGCCTGGGCTGGTAGCCGCCAAGCGACGGGATCAGTCCAGCTTCACGCCGGCCGTCCTGATGATGTTCCCCCAGCGCTCGCTCTCCGCGCGCGAGAGCTTGTAGAAGTCCTGCGGCGTGCCGGGCAGCGCCTCGAAGCCGAACTCCGAGAACAGCTTCACCACCTTCGGTGCCTTCATCGCCTTGTGCAGCTCGGTGTTGATGCGGGCCACGGCCTCGGGCGGCATGCCGGCCGGGCCGATCAGGCCGTGGAAGGCGTAGGCGTTGACGTCGCTGAAGCCGGCTTCGACGAAGGTCGGCACCTCGGGCAACGCACTGGCGCGCTGCGGCAGCGCGATGGCCAGCACGCGCACCTTGCCCGACTTGATGATCGGCAGGCCCGAGGCCAGGTCGAGCATCATCGTCGGCACCTGGCCGCCCATCACGTCGGTCATGGCGGGCGCGGCGCCCTTGTACGGCACGTGGGTGATCGTCAGGCCCGCCTTCTGCTTGAACAGCTCCATCGCCATGTGGTGCGGCGAGCCGTTGCCGGGCGAGGCGTAGCTGACCTTCTCGGGGTTGGCCTTCACGTAGCGCACGAACTCCGCCACGTTCTTCGCGGGAAAGTCGGGGTGCACGACCAGCGCCACCGGGAAGCGCCCGATGGTGCCGAGGTAGGTGAAGTCGGTCGCCGGCTTGTAGGGCAGCTTGGCGAACATGTGCTCATTGAACAGCAGCGCCGCGTTCTCGGCCTGCATGATCGTGTAGCCGTCGGGCTTGGCCTGCATCATCACCGACACGCCGATGTTGGTCGACGCGCCGGGGCGGTTGTCGATGATCAGCGGCTGGCCGAGCGACGGTTGCATCGCCTCGGCCAGCGAGCGCGCGAGGTTGTCGGTGCCGCCGCCGGCCACGTAGGGCACGATCCATTTCACGGGCTGGCTCGGGTAGGCCGCTGGTTGCGCCGACGCGAAGGGTGCGGCGGCGAGCGCGAGGGTCGCGGCCAGCAGGGGAAGAAGGCGTTTCATCGTTTTTGTCTCCGTTGCTTTGTTGAAAATCGGTGAGGGGTCGGCTCAGGTGCCGCGCAGGACCTGCCAGAGCTCGCGGTCGCGCTCGGCGGTCCACACGACCGGGTGCTCGACGCCGCGCAATTCGTCGTACGCGCGCGAAGCAGCCCTTGAGCGTCTCTCCCGCGGCAATGCCCGCGCGCACGCTGTCGAGCAGCGTCGAGAGAAAGTCCTTCGTGAGCCCGATCGCCTCGGCGCAGGCGGCTTCGCCCTGCAGCACCGCGCCGCGCCCGGGCACCAGCACGCGCGGTTGCAGCGCGCGCACCGCGTCGAGCGTGCCGGCCCAGTCGCCGATGTAGGCGTCGCCCGCGTACACGCCGCAGTGGTTCTCGACCACGTCGCCCGCAAACAGCACGCCGCTGTCGGGCAGCCAGGCCACGGTGTCGCCGCTCGAATGGCCGCGCCCCAGCGCCATGAGCCGCAGTTCGCGACCGCCGCCGAGCGGCAGCGTCATCTCGCGCTCGAAGACCGTCGTCGGGAAGGTCAGGCCCGGGATCTCTTCCACGCCCGCGAACAGGCGCGGGAAGCGGTCCACCTCCGATTCGAAATCGGCCTGGCCGCGCGTGCGGATCCAGTCGAGCGTGCCGTGGCTGGCGATGATCTCCTGCACCTCGTCGAAGGCGCTCGCGCCCATCACGCGCACGGCGTGGTAGTGGGTGAGCACGATGGTGCGGATCGGCTTGTCGGTGACGCTGCGGATCGCCGCGAGGAAGTCGCGCGCCATGCGTGGCGTGGGGCGGGTGTCGATCAGCACCACCTGCTCGTCGCCGACGACGAAGCCGCAGTTGGGATCGAAGTCGCTGATGTAGCCATAGGCACCGGGTGCGAGTTCCTGCAGCCGGGGCTTCTGCTCCCGGGTGTCGGAGGCGGAAGCGAAAGAGACGGTGGCGGTCATGGGGTGGGTGTCGTGGTCGTGGGGATGTCGTCTTCGGCCTCGGCTGCCGCGCGGATGCACGCGAGCAGCACGGCCGGGTCGGCGCACTGGTTGGCCAGCAGCAGCACGAGGCGGGCGTTGAGGTCGGCGCTCTGCGCTTCGGTGCGGCCTTCGTGCGCGGCCAGCAGCGCGGCGTAGAAGCCGTCGGGATCGGGAATGCGGGGCTCGGTGATCATGGAGATGAAGCGGTGAGTGCGAGTGCCGTGCGGACGGCGGCGGCGATCGTGTCGGGTGCGGCGTGCAGCAGCGTTGCCGCGCGGTAGGCGTCGGGACGCACCAGCACGAAGCCACCCGCCTTGTCGATGCCGAGGTGGCGGGCCAGCGTCTCGCTGGCCTGCAGGGTCGGCAGGCCGCTGTCGCCGCCTACTGCCAACAGGCGCAGCGGCAGTGCGGCCGCGGCATCGCACGCGGCTTGCGCCTGCGCGCGCGTCGGTGCGAACCACAGGCCCAGGCATTGCGTGCCTTCGGCCAGCAGCTGCATCAGCGTGGTCTCGCGCTCGTCGGCCCACTGCAGCGGCAGGTTCTGCACCGTGCGTGCGCCCTCGGGCAGCAGCGGCGCGACGGGGTAATCGTTCGCGACCGACATGCGGCCCGTGTTGACCAGCGCGCGCGCAAAGGCGTGCCGCTTGGCCAGCGCCACCACGGCGCGGCGCAGCGTGTGCTCGGCCGGCGAACGCGGCGCGAGGAAGCGCGCCGAACGGCTCGTGACGGTCAGGTTCTCCTGTGCGGCGGGGCGGCGCTCGGCGTCGTAGCTGTCGAGCAGCGCATCGCCGGCTTTCCCCTGCGCAACCAGCGCGAGCTTCCAGCCGAGGTTGGCCGCGTCCTGGATGCCGGTGTTGCCGCCGCGCGCGCCGAAGGGGCTCACCACATGCGCGGCGTCGCCGATGAAGCACACGCGGCCGTGGCGAAAGCGCTCCAGCAGGTGGTCGCGGTAGCCGTACGGGCCGATCCACACGAACTCGAACGCCACGTCGGGCCCGAGCTGTTCGCGCAGCCGTGCGCCGGCCACTTCGGGGCGGCTGATCTCGGTGGGGTCGCAGTCTTCGGGCATCTGGTAGTCGATGCGCCACACGCCGTCGGCCATCAGGTGCTGCCACACGCCGCGGCCTTCGTTGAAGGGCGCGTCGACCCAGGTCCAGCGCTCGGTGGGCAGCGGCTTCTCGAAGCGCACGTCGGAGATGCACCAGCGGTCGGTGCTGCGCGAGGCATGTGATTCGACGCCCAGCTGCGTGCGGATCGGGCTGTTCGCGCCCGTCGCGTCGATCAGGTGGTCGGCCTCGATCGTGTAGCTGCCGGCGGGCGTCTCGATGTCGATGCGCACGCCATCGGCCAGCGGCTCGACGCGCGTCACGCGGCTCTTCCAGCGCAGGTCGGTCACGCCGAGTTCGAGAATGCGCTCGACCAGGAACCACTCGATGTAGAACTGCTGCAGGTTCACGAAGGGCGGCTGCTTCGAGACGCTCGTGGCCTGCAGGTTGAAGTTGTAGACCTCTTCGTCGCCCGAGAAGGTGCGCCCGAACGACCACGTGATGCCCTTGGCCGCGATGCGCGCGTAGATGCCCAGGCGTTCGAAGATCTCCAGGCTCTTTTGCGCATAGCAGATGCCGCGCGACGAGGCGCCGCGCACGCCCACGGTGTCGTCTTCGTCGAGCAGCACGGCGCGCACGCCGCGTTGCGCGAGGTCGCAGGCCAGCGTGAGGCCCGAGGGGCCGGCGCCGACGATCACGACCGGGTGGCGCACCACCTGCGCGCTGCCGAGTTCGGGCGGCGGCGTGAAAGGCCAGACCGGCAACTCGTAGGCCGGTGCGAATGCAAAGTTTTCCATGGCTCTTCTACAGCGCGTGCGCGAACTCGGCGATGGCATCGGCCGCCTGCGGGATCAGTTCGGGCTGGCCCGCCAGGTAGTGGTTGCCGCCGACGATGTCGACATTGCGGATGCGCGCGCCGCCCGCGGCCATCCACGCGTCGCGCGTACTCGGGAAGGTCGACTGGTCGCCGGTGTAGGTCAGCAGCAGTTGGGGCACCGTGGTGCGCGCGAGGTTGGTGGGCCCGTCGGCCTGCGAGCGCGACGACCACTGCGAGAGGAAGGCGGTCAGCGAGGTGGTGCGGCCCATCGCGTTGGCCGAGTAATTCACCTGCCGCGCATCGCCCCACACGCTGCCGGGCAGGCGCGCGTTCGCATCGAGTGACAGATCGACGCAGCGCGGGTCGGCGTGCGTGCGGTAGACGACGAAGGTCTGGTCGCGCGGCGCGCCGGGCGTGCCGCGCAGCAGCGCGAGGCGCTCGAGGCACCACTGCTCGATGCGGTCCAGCCGCGCCTTCTGCGCCGCGCTGAAGCGTGCGAGAAAGTCGGCCTCGTAGGGCACGCGGTGGCGCGGGTCGTACATGTCGAGCGCGGGGTCGACCGACAGCGGGTCGTGCTCGTCGATGACCGAGGGGTCGATCCAGTCGCGCATGAGCCGCGTGCGGCCCAGGTGCGCGGCGCACAGCGCAAGGCCGTCCACGGGCGGCAGGTCGCTTTGGTGCAGGTGCGTCGGGTCGCCGTCGGGCAGGTGCGTGGCGGTGAGCTGCTCGGCCTGTGCCTGGTAGAAGGCCGAGAGCGCCGCGCCGCCCGAGTTGCCGACCAGGAACACCTTCTCGTAGCCGGCCGCGCGCAGGTACTGCACGCCGGCGCCCAGGTCTTGAATGGCGCGCTCCATCAGCAGCACCGTGTCGTTGCCGACGAAGCGCGAGTTCAGGCCCATGCAGCAGATGCCGCGCTCGGCCAGCGGACCGATGAGGTAGTGGCCCATGAAGTTGCTGGTCGGGTGCATCACGATGGCCGCGATCTTCTTCGGCCCCGGCGGCGCGCGGAAGGCGCCGTAGATGCGCGGGCGCAGCAGCTGCAGGCCCGACTGGCTGTCCATGGCCGCGCCGGGCTTCACATCGATGACGGCGAGTTGCAGCTCAGACATGCGAGGCACCTTTCGCTGCGCGAAGCGCCGCCTTGTGCGCGGTCCACGCGTCGAGGTCGGCATGGGCATGGCGCGCATGCGCGTCCATCTCGGCCTGCGGCACGGTCGGCGTGGTCAGTTCCACGCGGATGCCGTTGGGGTCGAAGAAGTAGATCGACTCGATGATGTGGTGGTCGGTCACGCCCAGCACCTCGACACCATCGGCTTCGAGCCGCGCCTTGGCGGCCAGCAGGTCGGCCACCGAATCGACACGCAGCGCGATGTGGTTCACCCACGAAGGCGTGTTGGGCGAGGGCAGGGCGGCGGTGTCGTCGCCCAGGTCGAAGAAGGCGATGTACGCGCCGTCGCGCATCTGGAAAAAGATGTGCACGTAGGGGCAGTACTCGCCCGTGCTCGGCACGTGGTCGTTCTTGATGACGTGGGCCAGCGGCAGGCCCAGCAGGTCTTCGTAGAAGTGGCGGGTTTCCTCGCTGTCGCGGCAGCGCCAGGCGAAATGGTGCAGCCCGCGAATGGGGGGCGCGGACGTGGGGGCGGTCGTCGTCGGCATGCGTGTCTCCGTTGAGGCCGCGATTGGGCAATGCCGCGTCTTATGATGCAATCGAAATTAATTCATCGATTGATGAAATAACCATATATATGAACCTCACCCTGCGCCAGCTGCGCGCCTTCGCCGCCGTGGCCGAAACCGGCAGCTTCACCACCGCCGCGGGGCAGCTGTACCTCACGCAGTCGGCGCTCAGCGTGCTGGTGCGGGAGCTCGAGCGCGAGATGGGCGTGCAGCTGCTCGACCGCAACACGCGCCGCGTGCAGCTGTCGGAGGCGGGGCGCGAGTTCCTGCCGTCGGTGCACCGGCTGCTCGGCGACCTCACGAGTGCAGTCGCCGGCGTGACCGACCTGCGTGACAAGAAGAAAGGGCTGTTGCGGCTTGCAGCGCCGCAGCTCATGGCCTGCACGCTGATGCCGCGCGTGATCGCCGCCTACCGCGAGGCGTACCCCGACGTGGACGTGCGCCTGGCCGACACGCTGCCCGAGCACCTGCTGCTGGGCGTGGCGGCCGGCGACGTCGAGCTGGCCGTCGGCCAGGACGTGGCAGTGGACGCCGCCGCCATCGAACGCCGCACGCTGTTCCGCGACCGCCACTGGCTGATCTGCCCGCCCGGCCACGCCTTTGCGAAGCGGCGCAAGGTGCGCTGGCACGAACTGGCGCCCTACACCTTCATTGCGCCCACGCGCGACTTTCGCCAGCGCGTACTGCCCGAGCTGGGGCCCGAGGAGCGCGCGTACATGCTGAGGTCCGGCACGCAGGAGGTGTCGTACATGACCACCGCGCTGGGCATGGTGGCCTCGGGGCTGGGGCTGACCGTGTGCCCGACCTACTCGGCGTCGCTGGTGCGCGCGCACGGGCTGCAGATGGTGCGGCTCGAGTCGCCCGACTTCCACCGCGAGGTCTGCGTGTACAGCGCGGCGCGGCGCTCACTGTCGCCCGCGGCGGCGAGCTTCGTCGGCATCCTGGAGCAGTTCGCGACCGCGCAGCCGAAGGCCTGAAAGCGTCGACGCCCCGCAAGAGCGGTACAGAGGGCGCCGGAGGGTGAAAACTACAATGCGGGCAGTCCCGTCTTTCACCATCCTCAGACCCATGAACGTCATTCGATTCACCGACCTCTGTGCGCAAGGCAAGGCCGCCGGCCAGCGCGTCTTCATCCGTGCCGACCTCAACGTCCCGCAGGACGATGCCGGCCACATCACCGAAGACACGCGCATCCGCGCCTCGGTGCCCTGCATCCAGCTGGCGCTCGACGCCGGCGCGGCCGTGATGGTCACCTCGCACCTGGGCCGCCCGACCGAAGGCGAGTTCAAGCCCGAAGACTCGCTGGCGCCTGTCGCCCAGCGCCTGGGCGAGCTGCT
This sequence comes from Variovorax sp. Root473, assembly GCF_001426505.1. Taxonomy (GTDB): domain Bacteria; phylum Pseudomonadota; class Gammaproteobacteria; order Burkholderiales; family Burkholderiaceae_C; genus Variovorax. The sequence continues at coordinate 325,846 of NZ_LMEV01000015.1, read as the reverse complement.
CGGCCACCCTTATGAGAATGGGGTGCCGCTGGTTTCCAACTGGGTCGACGGCGTCGACGTCAAGCCCGGCCAGGTCGTGCTGCTCGAGAACTGCCGCGTCAACAAGGGCGAGAAGAAGAACGACGAAGCGCTGGCCCGCAAGCTGGCCGCGCTCACCGACATCTACGTGAACGACGCCTTCGGCACCGCCCACCGCGCCGAAGCCACCACCTACGGCATCGCCCAGTTCGCCAAGGTGGCGGCGGCCGGCCCGCTGCTGGCAGCCGAAATGGACGCCATCACCAAGGCGCTGGCCCAGCCCAAGCGCCCGCTGGTCGCCATCGTGGCGGGCTCGAAGGTCAGCACCAAGCTCACCATCCTCAAGAGCCTGTCGGCCAACGTCGATCAGCTGATCGTCGGCGGCGGCATCGCCAACACCTTCATGCTGGCCGCGGGCCTGTCGATCGGCAAGTCGCTGGCCGAGCCCGACCTGCTCGACCAGGCCAAGGCCGTGATCGATGCCATGCGCGCGCGCGGCGCCGACGTGCCGATTCCGGTCGACGTGGTCACGGCCAAGACCTTCGCGGCCGACGCGCCCGCCACCGTCAAGGCCGCCACCGACGTGGCCGACGACGACCTGATCCTGGACATCGGCCCGAAGACGGCCGCCATCCTGGCCGCGCAGCTGCGCGAAGCCGGCACCATCGTCTGGAACGGCCCCGTGGGCGTGTTCGAGTTCGACGCCTTCGCGGGCGGCACGAAGGCCATCGCGCAAGCCATTGCCGAAAGCAGTGCCTTCTCGATCGCCGGCGGCGGCGACACCCTGGCGGCCATCGCCAAGTACGGCATCGAGAAGCAGGTCGGCTACATCTCGACCGGCGGCGGCGCCTTCCTCGAGGTGCTGGAGGGCAAGACCCTGCCGGCTTTCGAGATCCTGGCCAAGCGCGCGGCCGGCTGATTCCGGCGGCGGTCCGGCCCCGGGAGGGAAAGTCCCCGGGGCGACTGACTTCCGTTCGACACACAAAGTGTATACAGTAGCGAATACAAAACGGAGACCCCCTTCATGAGCACGGACCGCATCCCCCGCCACGCCACCAAGATCGTCGCCACCCTCGGCCCCGCCTCCAGCACGCCGGAATTGCTGGAACAGATGATCCTGGCCAAGGTCAGCGTGGTGCGGCTGAACTTCAGCCACGGCACGGCGCAGGACCACATCGACCGCGCCACCATGGTGCGCGAAGCCGCCCGCAAGGCCGGCCGCGAAGTGGCCATCATGGCCGACCTGCAGGGTCCCAAGATCCGCGTCGGCAAGTTTGCGCAGGGCAAGGTCTGGCTGGAACCCGGCGCCAAGTTCGTGCTCGACGCCTCGCGCACCGAGCTGGGCGACGTCGATGCCGTGGGCCTTGACTACAAGGACCTGCCGCGCGACGTGAAGCCCGGCGACAAGCTGCTGCTGAACGACGGCCTGATCGTGCTGACGGTCGACGGCGTCAAGGGCGAAGCGGTGTACACCACCGTCAAGCTCGGCGGCGAGCTGTCGAACAACAAGGGCATCAACAAGCAGGGCGGTGGCCTCACGGCGCCCGCGCTGACGGCCAAGGACATGGAGGACATCAAGACCGCGATGAGCTTCCAGGCCGACTACGTGGCCGTGAGCTTCCCGAAGAACGCCACCGACATGGAAATGGCCCGCCAGCTGTGCAACGTGGCGGCCGCCGAGTACGGCCACAAGCCCGGCATGATCGCCAAGATCGAGCGCGCCGAAGCCATCCCGAAGCTGGAAGAAATTCTGCGCGCCAGCGACGGCATCATGGTCGCCCGCGGCGACCTCGCGGTGGAAGTCGGCAACGCCGCCGTGCCGGCGCTGCAGAAGAAAATGATCCGCATGGCGCGTGACATGGACAAGGTGGTCATCACCGCGACCCAGATGATGGAGTCGATGATCACCAACCCCGTGCCCACCCGCGCCGAGGTGAGCGACGTGGCCAACGCCGTGCTCGACGGCACCGACGCCGTGATGCTCTCGGCCGAGACCGCCTCGGGCCGCTACCCGCTCGAGACCGTGCAGGAAATGAGCCGCATCTGCGAAGCCGCCGAAGGCGCCGAAGACAAGACGCTCGACGCCGACTTCAGCGGCAAGACCTACAGCCGCATCGACCAGTCGATCGCCATGGGTGCGCTGTTCACGGCGCACCATCTGGGCGCCAAGGCCATCGTGGCGCTGACCGAATCGGGCTCCACCATCCTGTGGATGAGCCGCCACCGCGCGCACATTCCCATGTACGCACTGACCTCGCGCCTGTCCACGCAGCGCAAGCTCGCGCTGTACCGCAACGTGCGCCCGCTGCTCATGGATTCGGAAAGCGACCGCGACACCGCGCTGCAGCAGGCCGAGAACCACCTGAAGAAGCGCGGCATCGTGCAAAGCGGCGACGTGTACGCCATCACCTGTGGCGAACCGATGGGCGCGCCCGGCGGCACCAACATGCTGAAGATCTGCAGGGCGAGCTGAGTCCGTTCATTCGCAGCAAGACAAAGGCCGGCACATGCCGGCCTTTTTCGTTGTGCGCCCCCGCGGACTCAGCCGTTGCGGAACAGGAAGCTGTAGGCGTTCAGCGCGGGCACCCCGCCCAGGTGGGCGTAGAGCACCTTCGAGCCGGCCGGGAATTCGCCCAGCCGCACCTTCTCGATCATCCCGTGCATCGACTTGCCCTCGTACACCGGGTCGGTCAGCATGCCCTCGAAGCGCGCGCTCAGGCGGATCGCCTCCAGCGTGCCTTCGTTCGGCAGCCCGTACTCGGGCCCGCCGAAGCGGCGATCGAGCACCACGTCCTTCTCGGTGATGTCGCGGCCCAGCTCGACCAGTTCGGCCGTGTTCTTTGCGATGCGCAGGATCTGCTCGAAGGTCTGCTGCGGCTTGGCCGAGGCGTCGATGCCGATCACGCGGTCGGCGCGGCCATCGGCCGCGAAGCCGACCACCATGCCGGCCTGCGTGCTGCCAGTGACCGAGCAGACCACGATGTAGTCGAATCTGAAGCCGAGCTCGGTCTCCTGCTGGCGCACTTCCTCGGCAAAGCCGACGAAACCCAGGCCGCCACGCGGGTGCTCGGAGCAGCCGGCCGGAATTGGGAAAGGCTTGCCGCCGGCCGCACGCACGTCGGCCATGGCCTGTTCCCAGCTCTGGCGGATGCCGATGTCGAAGCCCGCCGCGTCCAGCCGCACGTCGGCGCCCATGATGCGAGACATCTCGATGTTGCCGACCCGGTCGTACACCGCGTCGGAGTAGTTGACCCAGTTCTCCTGCACCAGCACGCACTTCAGGCCCAGGTGCGCGGCCACGGCCGCCACCTGCCGCGTCTGGTTCGACTGGATGCCGCCGATCGACACCAGCGTGTCGTAGCCGCCTTCGAGCGCCTCGGGAATCAGGTACTCCAGCTTGCGCGTCTTGTTGCCGCCGAAAGCCAGGCCGCTGTTGCAGTCCTCGCGCTTGGCATAGAGCTCGACCTTGCCGCCGAGGTGGGCGCTCAGGCGCTTCAGCGGCTGGATCGGCGTGGGGCCGAAGGTCAGGGCATGCCGGGGGAATTTCTTCAGGTTCATCGACGCAGCTCCAAGGGGTGATGGGGTGATGGGTGAAGCTGTTGATCGTAGGAAGAAGGGTTTGCAATGTGCTTGCGAAGTTGTCTGGCTTCGTCGCTCAAAAGAAGGCAGGATGGACAGAATCAAATTTTTTCATCCGCCAAAGAAGCCATGAGCACAACAAAGTTGCGCACCCCGACGGAGCTCGATCGCACCGACCGCGCGATCCTGCGCGCCCTGCAGCGCGACGCCTCGGTGTCGAACGTGGCGCTGGCCGCCAAGGTGAACCTCAGCGCGCCGGCCTGCCTGCGGCGGGTCGAGCGGCTCAGGGCCGCCGGCTTCATCAAGGGCGTGGTCGCCCTGCTGGACCCCGACGCGCTCGAGGTCGGCATGCTCGTGATGATCGGCGTGGTGCTCGACCGCTCCACGCCCGACTCCTTCGCCGATTTCGAGAAGGCGGCGCAGAAGGTGTCGGGCTGCCTCGAATGCCACGTGGTCACCGGCGAGTTCGACTACTTCATGCTCGTGCGCACCCGCGACAACGACAGCTTCAACCGCCTGCATGCCGAACAGTTGCTGTACCTGCCGGGCGTGCGGCAGATCCGGACCTTCGTCGTCCTGAAGCAGGTGCTGTCGACCACGCAGTTGCCGATCTGAGCGAGCGCGCGAAACCGCGGCCGCTCCGGCCGCGTACACCGTCGATGACCTTGCCATCCTCTGCCTTGACGTTCCGCCTGCGCCGTGGCGCCCCCCTCGTCTCTCTCGCCGTTGCGGGTGCCGCCCTGCTGTCGGCGTGTTCGCCGATCAGGCTGCTCGACCGGCTGGTGCCCACCGACACCTACCAGTTCCAGGGCGGCATCGCCTATGGCCCCGCGCCGCGCCAGCGGCTCGACGTGTACCAGCCGCTGCCGTCCGCCCAGCCGGCCGCGGATGCCCGCCCCCTCGTGGTGTTCTTCTTCGGTGGCACCTGGACGAGCGGCGACCGCGCCAGCTACCGGTTCATGGGCGAAGCGCTGGCCGCGCGCGGCGCCGTGGTGGTGGTGCCCGACTACGGGCTGTCGCCCGGGTTCACCTACCCGGTGTTCGTGCAGGACAGCGCACGGGCCGTCAAATGGGCGCTCGACAACGCCGCGCAGTGGGGCGCCGACCCCCGGCAGGTCTACGTGATGGGCCACAGCTCGGGCGGCTACAACGCGGCGATGGTGGCGCTCGACGATCGCTGGCTCGGTGAACTGGGCGCCAGCCCGAAGCAGCTTGCCGGCTGGATCGGCCTGGCCGGCCCGTACGACTTCTTGCCCATTGGCGACCCGCAGGCGCAGGCGGCCTTCAATTGGCCAGGCACGCCGCGCGATTCGCAGCCGCTGTCGCACGTGACGCCCGCCGCGCCGCGGGCGCTGCTGCTCGCGGCGGCGAAGGACGACCTGGTCTATCCCGACCGCAACACCGGCCGGATGGCGGCCGCGCTGCGCGCCGCCGGCGTTCCGGTGCAGGTGAGGCTGTTCGACAACCTGAGCCATGTCACGCTGGTCGGCGCCTTTGCCAGGCCCCTCCAGTGGCTGGGCGGGCCCGTGCTGCCGCCTGTCGTGGATTTCCTCGGATTGGCGTCAGTGCCGTCCCACAAGGGGGCTCGGTAGAATCGGGGTAGTTTTCTCCCGACTTTCCGCCTTCTCTTTTCCCCGTCTTTTTCTATTCCCACGAGGTATTTCCCATGGCACTCGTCTCGATGCGCGAACTGCTGGACCACGCCGCCGCCAACGGCTACGGCATTCCGGCCTTCAACGTCAACAACCTCGAACAGGTCCAGGCCGTCATGGAGGCCGCCAAGGAAACCGGCGCGCCCGTCATCCTGCAAGCCAGCGCCGGCGCGCGCAAGTACGCAGGTGAAGCCTTCATCAAGCACCTGATCCAGGCCGCCATCGAGCAGTACCCGAACATTCCGCTGGTGATGCACCAGGACCACGGCCAGAGCCCGGCCATCTGCCAGGGCGCGATCGACCTGGGCTTCTCGTCCGTGATGATGGACGGCTCGCTGCATGAAGACGGCAAGACGCCCGCTTCGTTCGACTACAACGTCGAGGTGACCCGCAAGGTGGTCGAGCTGGCCCACAAGGTCGGCGTCACCGTCGAAGGCGAGCTGGGCTGCCTGGGCTCGCTCGAAACCGGCCTGGCCGGTGAAGAAGACGGCATCGGCGCCGAAGGCGTGCTCGACCACGCCTCGCTGCTCACCGACCCGGAAGAAGCCGCCCAGTTCGTGAAGGCCACGCAGCTGGACGCACTGGCCATCGCCATCGGCACCAGCCACGGCGCCTACAAGTTCACGCGCAAGCCCACGGGCGACATCCTGTCGATCCAGCGCGTGAAGGAAATCCACGCCCGCCTGCCCAACACCCACCTGGTGATGCACGGCTCATCGTCGGTGCCGCAAGACCTGCTGGAAATCATTCGCCAGTACGGCGGCAACATGAAGGAAACCTACGGCGTGCCCGTCGAGGAAATCCAGGAAGCCATCAAGTACGGTGTGCGCAAGATCAACATCGACACCGACATCCGCCTGGCGATGACCGGCGCGGTGCGCAAGTTCCTGGCCGAGAACCCCGAGAAGTTCGACGCCCGCGAATGGCTCAAGCCCGCGCGCGAAGCCGCCAAGCAGATCTGCAAGCAGCGCTACATCGAGTTCGGCTGCGAAGGCCAGGGCGCCAAGATCAAGGGCGACACGCTGCAGGTCGTCGCCGCCAAGTACGCCAAGGGCGACCTGGCGCAGCAAGTCATCTAACGAAGACCGACTGCGCGCCGCAGGCCACCGCTCGCGGTGGCTTTTTTCTGCGCGCACAATCCGCTTTTCCCGTCACCGTTTCCCAGCCGAGCATCCGTCCATGACCACCGTTCACACCTCCTCCATCCAGAGCCTGCCCCTGCTTGCGCGCGGCAAGGTGCGCGACAACTACGCCGTCGGCGAAGACCGCATCCTGATGGTCGCGAGCGACCGGCTCAGCGCGTTCGACGTGATCATGGGCGAGCCCATTCCCGGCAAGGGCGAGATCCTCACCAAGATGGCACTGTGGTGGTTCGACCGCCTGGGCGCGCTGTGCCCCAACCACCTGACCGGCGAAGCGCCCGAGAGCGTGGTGCAGCCGGGCGAGGTGGCGCAGGTCACGGGCCGCTCGATGCTGGTCAAGCGCCTGCGTCCGATCCCGGTCGAGGCCGTGGTGCGCGGCTACCTGGCCGGCAGCGGCTGGAAGGAATACCAGGACAACCGTGCCGTCTGCGGCGTGCCGCTGCCCGAGGGCCTGACCAACGCGAGCAAGCTGCCGCGCCCGATCTTCACGCCCGCCGCCAAGGCCGCGGCCGGCGAGCACGACGAGAACATCAGCTACGAGCGCGTGGTCGAGATCGTCGGCCCCAAGCTGGCCCAGCAGATCCGCGAGATCAGCATCGCCATCTATGAGGCAGCGGCCCAGATCGCGCTCGCCAAGGGCATGATCATTGCCGACACCAAGTTCGAGTTCGGCCTGGACGAGAACGACACGCTGGTGCTCATGGACGAGGTGCTCACGCCCGACAGCTCGCGCTACTGGCCGGTCGAGGGCTACGAGGCCGCGCTGGCCGCCGGCACCAACCCGCCGAGCTACGACAAGCAGTTCGTGCGCGACTGGCTCGAGGCCACCAAGATCAACGGCAAGCCCTGGGACAAGACGCCCCCGGCGCCGCGCCTGCCAGCCGAAGTCATCGAGAAGACGGCCGCCAAGTACCGCGAGGCGCTGGACCGCCTCACCAACGGCTGATTTTCCTTAGCGGTTGCCACTGCTGAGCAGCGCCACCGTGCGGCCGCTTGCATCGAGCAGCGCGAGCCGCCCCGGCGCCAGCCGGTAGCTGGCCGTGTTCTGCAGCGCCGACAGGAACTGCGCCTCGTTGGCGCCGCGCACCGGGTCGGCGCAGGCCATGCGGGTCGCGGCCATCTGGCCGAGCTTGAGCGACACGCCCGCGCGCGTGAACGATCCCGTGACGCGGTTGCAGCCGCCTGAACCGCTCACCCGTCCGCTGTTGCGGTCGAACTGCAGCTGGGCATCCCCACCCGGCGCGATGGGCTCGTCGCCCAGCTGCACCAGGCGCCACACCGGCCCTTCGATCGGCTCGTCGAGGCTGATGCCGCTGCCGCAACCGGTCAGCAGCAAGACGGCCGTGGCGACGACGGGGAGCACGGTACGGAGGGCGAAGGAACGCATGGCCAGATTTCCTTTTTCAAACGGCAACAATTTCAAACCGGCGCCATCGTATGCGACGCCGTGACCGGTGCGAAGACAGGCCCGATGGCGTGTCCGGGCTTCGTCGGTTGCTTCACGCCGCGAGCGCCACGCCGCCCGCGAGGCGCGCTTCGACGCAGCGGCGCACGCTGGCGGGCGTGCCGTCTTGGACCAGCAGCGCGGGCCAGTCGGCCTGAGCCTGGCGCACGGTGTCGCGCGCGATGGCCATCAAACGCGCCGGCCGCAGCAGCCCGGCCGCGCGCAGCAACGCCTCCAGCGCTGCCCCGTCGAAAGCGCGCAGCGTGGTGTCGATGGCGCGGTTGACGCCGTAGTCGCGCGCGGGCACGTCCTCGAAGAAGGCGGCCACGCAGACCGGGTCGTACAGCGGCGCGAGCACCGGCGCCACGCCATCGGGGTAGCGCAGGGCCCAGTTCTTCAGGTGCGCGTCGCTGTTGCCCAGCAGGATGAAGGCCACGAGGCGGCGCACGCACTCGCGCACGTCGGCCACCGGGTTCGGTGACAGGCGGTCGAGCACGCGCAGCATGGCGGGCCAGTCGGTGACCAGCCCGCGGCCGTACTTCTGGCGCGGCTCGTACTGCAGCACCTGCGCGAACTCTTCCATGTGGATGCGCCCGCCCTCCGGCGTGCGGTCGAAGCGGCGCACTGCAAGAATCTGCTCGAACGGCACCTGCTCGGGCAGGTCGGCGTCGGCGCGGCCGATCACGTGGGCCTGTGCGCAGTCCAGGCCGAGCGCGCCGCACAGGCGGTAGCCGGTGTATTCGTTGGCGACGAGGTCGGGATGGCGCGTGCTCGGCAGCTTGAGGATGAACGAGCCCGCCGCGCCGTGGCGCTTGACCACGTAGCGCCGCCCGTCCTGCACCGCCGAGAACTTGGTCACCACGCCCGGGAGGGCGGCGGCGTCTTCGACCGGCATCTGGACGAAGCCGGGCTCGAGCACGTCGAGCCCCAGCGCCGTGTGCCAGTGGCGCACGGTGTCGGGAATGCCCTCGGACGTGGGCACGGGCTCGACCTCGAGCGCGCCCATGAGGTCGTGGCCGGCGGCGGCCAGGAGCTCGAACTCGTCGTCGGCCGCGCAGCCGCGCTGCTGCGCCAGGCGCTCGCGGTTGTGGCCCTCGGGCAGCAGGTTCTGGAAGTAGCTGGGCCAGCGGCCATCGCTGCGCGACACGCGGGCGTCGCGCGCCGACGCAAGGATGGCGCGCGTGGCTGCCTCGTCGGCGCCGCGGTAGGCCAGCGACAGCGTGGGACGGCCCGCGTCGGCGATGTACGCCTCGTCGAAGGACACGCGCAGGATGTCGCCGTACTGCGAGAGGTAACCGATGGCGCGCCGCCCGCCACTGGGCAGGTGCAGGTGCATCCGCAGGTAGCGGATGCCGGTGTTGAAGGCGGCACGCGTGCTCACTGCCTCACCGGTTCTCGTCCGCCAGGCTCTGGGCGATGGACGGCGGCGCGCCCACGCCCGCCGGCTGGCCGAGCAGGCGGCCGCCCGAGCGCACGAAGCCTTCGAGCTGCGGGCGCAGGCTGGCGGGCACGGGCATCAGCTCGAGCCCCAGCACGCGCGCCATTTCGAGCAACGTGGACAGGCGCGGATCGATCTGGCCGCTTTCGATGCGCTGCACCGTCATGCGCGACAGTCCGGCGCGCGTGGCCAGCGCCTCCTGGCTCAGACCGCCGGCCTTGCGGGCTTTTTCGAGTTCTTCGGTGAGCTGGAGCATTGCAATGCGCTTTTATAGGAAATTGAGTAGCAATGCTATCTATATGGGGCGACGACGGCAATAAAAAAGCGACCCACAGGTCGCTTTTTTGTTCAATTGCGCATCGAAAGGCGCAATGTGTCGTTCAGTTGTTCAACTCAGCACCACGCTGCTGAGGCGGCGGCGATAAGTGGCGACGACCGGATCGTCCGGCGGAATCTGCCCGTCGGCGACCTTCACCTTCGGCGGCTCGATCACATCGAGGATCGCGATGTAGGTCTTGCGCGCGAGGTCTTCGCTCCAGGTCTTGTCGCGCATGAGGATGTCGAGCAGCTCGTCCATCGCGTCGGTCCAGCGCCGGGTGGCCATCAGCAGGCGGGCGCGGTTGAAGCGGGCGTCGAAGTCGCGCTTGTTGGCGGCGATCTTGTCGTCGAAGTCGCCCAGCGTCGGCGCCGATCCGGTGACCGGTGCGGCGAAATCGATGGCGTCCATCCAGCGCTGCAGCGAATCGAAGCGGCGCACCAGCGCGGTCTTGGCGATCACCGGCGCAAAGGCGACCTTGGCGTCGTCGACGCGGCCTTCCTGCAGCAGCAGCTTGATGTAGTCGAAGCGCGCGTCGTCGTTGGCCGGGTCGGTGGCCACGGCGTGCTGCAGCTTCTCGAGTGCGCCCAGGGTGTCGCCCTCGGCCAGCGCTTCCTGCGCGGCGGCTTCTTCCGAGGCAGCTTCGGCCTCATCGGCACCCGGCACATGCTTGTCGAGGAATTCGCGGATCTTCTCGGCCGGAATGGCGCCGACGAAACCGTCGACCGGCTGGCCGTCCTTGAACATCACGCAGAACGGGATGCTGCGCACGCCGAACATTTCGGACAGCTGCGACGAAATCTGGGGCACCTTGTCGGCGTCGAGCTTGGCCAGCGTGAAGCGGCCGGCGTACTCGACCTCGAGTTTTTCGAGCACCGGACCGAGCTGCTTGCAGGGGCCGCACCATTCGGCCCAGATGTCCAGCAGCACCGGCGTGGCGACCGAGCCTTCGATCAGCTCGGACTGGAAATTTTCGAGAGTGATGTCGATCATCGGGAACAGCTGGGGGTGAAACGTAAAATTGAAACCATGAACGAAACCATTCAGGTCGGTGTAGTGATGGGCTCGAACTCCGATTGGGAGACGATGCGCCACGCGGTCGAGATTCTCCAGCAATTCGGAATCAGCCACGAAGCGAAGGTGGTCTCGGCCCACCGGATGCCCGATGCGCTGTTCGCGTACGCCGAAAGCGCCGCCGGGCGCGGGCTCGCGGCGATCGTCGCCGGGGCGGGCGGCGCGGCCCACCTGCCGGGCATGCTGGCCTCGAAAACCACGGTGCCGGTGCTCGGCGTGCCGGTGGCCAGCCGCCACCTGCAGGGCGTCGATTCCCTCTACAGCATCGTGCAGATGCCCAAGGGCGTGCCCGTGGCCACCTTTGCCATCGGCACCGCCGGCGCGGCCAACGCGGCGCTGTTCGCGGTGGCGATGCTGGCGGTGAACAACCCCGCGCTGCGCGCCCAACTCGACGCCTTCCGCACGGCCCAGACCGCCGCTGCCCAGGCCATGGTGCTGCCGCCGCCCGAAGCGGGCGCGGCGGTGTCGCCCTTCTCGCCGCAAGGCGGAGGCGCACTGTGAGCGCCGGCGGCCACTCAGGCGACCTGCCCATCCTTCCGGGCGCCACGCTCGGCGTGCTCGGCGGCGGCCAGCTGGGGCGCATGTTCGTGCACGCGGCCCAGCGCATGGGCTACTTCACGGCGGTGCTCGACCCCGACACCGACAGTCCCGCCGGCCGCGTGAGCCACCACCACATCCACACAGACTACGACGACGTCGACGGCCTGGCCCGCCTCGCCGGCCTGGCCGACGCGGTGACGACCGAGTTCGAGAACGTGCCCGCGCCCTCGCTGGAGCACCTGGCGGTGGCGCGGCCGGTGTCGCCCGCCGCCTCGGCCATCGCCATCGCGCAGGACCGCATCGCCGAGAAAGCGCACTTCACGCGCTGCGGCGTGCCCTGCGCGCCCTATGCGGTCATCGAGACGGCGGAGCAACTCGCCGCCATCGACGAGCAGCTGCTGCCCGGCATCCTCAAGACCGCCCGCCTGGGCTATGACGGCAAGGGCCAGCAGCGCGTGAAGACGCGCGCCGAGCTGGTCGAGGCCTGGCAGGGCGCCCACTGCGTGCCCTGCGTGCTCGAAAAGATGCTGCCGCTCGAGTTCGAGTGCTCGGTGATCCTGGCGCGTGGCCGCGACGGCCAGATCGTGCATTTCCCGCCGCAACGCAACCTGCACCGCGACGGCATCCTCGCCGTGACCGAGGTGCACCCGCAGAACATGCCCAAGACCGTGGCGCAGGGCGCGGTCAATTCCGCCAAGAGCATTGCCAGCGGCCTGGACTACGTGGGCGTGCTGTGCGTGGAGTTCTTCGCGCTGGCCGACGGCTCGCTGGTCGTCAACGAAATGGCGCCGCGCCCGCACAACAGCGGCCACTACACGATGGAAGCCTGCGACGTGTCGCAGTTCGAGCTGCAGGTGCGCACCCTCGCCGGCCTGCCGCTGACCGCGCCGCGCCAGCACAGCCCCGCGATCATGCTCAACCTCTTGGGCGACCTGTGGTTTCCGGACGGCGAAGGCGACGGCATCAAGCCGGTCGCGCCGCGCTGGAGCGAAGTGCTCGCCGTGCCCGGCACGCACCTGCACCTGTACGGCAAGATGGCGCCGCGCCGCGGCCGCAAGATGGGCCACCTGACCCTCACCGGCGCCACGCTCGAGAGCGTGCGCGCCAATGCCTCGCAGGCCGCGCTGCTGCTGGGCCTGCCGGCGCTCGCATGATCCTCGACGGCCAAGCGCCCGACGCCATCGCCGAGGCCGCGCGCGTGCTGCGCGCGGGCGGGCTGGTCGCCTTCCCGACCGAGACCGTCTACGGCCTGGGCGCCGACGCCAGCAGCGATACCGCCGTCGCCGGCATCTTCGCGGCCAAGGGCCGGCCGGCCGACCATCCGTTGATCGTCCACGTGGCGGCGGGCGCCAAGGGCGCGCAGGCGCTGTCGCGCTTCGCCCAGCCGCTGCCGCCTTTCGCGCAGAAGCTCGTGCAGGCCTTCTGGCCCGGCCCGCTCACGCTGATCGTCACGCGCCAGCCCGGCGTGGGCACGGCGGCGGCCGGCGGGCAGGACACCATCGGCTTGCGCTGTCCCGCGCACCCCGTCGCGCAGGCGCTGCTCGAAGCCTGCGCCGAGCAGGGCGTGCCTGGCCTGGCGGGGCCCAGCGCCAACCGCTTCGGCCGCGTCAGCCCGACCACGGCGCAGCACGTGCACGACGAGTTCGGCGACGCGTTGCTCGTCATCGACGGCGGCGCCTGCGAAGTGGGCATCGAATCGACCATCGTCGACTGCAGCCGCGGCGCGCCCGTGCTGCTGCGGCCCGGCCTCATCACGCGCGCGCAGATCGAGGCCGCCGCCGGCGAACCGCTGCGCGACCGCGAGGTGCTCGACACGCCCGATCCGCGCGCCTCGGGCACGCTGGAGGCGCACTACGCGCCCGACGCCAAGGTGCGGCTCATGGACACCAAGGCGATCCAGACCGGCCTGGACGTGCTCGGCGCCAACGCTGCGCACATCGCCGTGTGGACGCGCAGCAATGTGCGCAGCCGCTCGCAGCGCGTGCTGCTGCGGCGCATGCCCGACGACGCGGCGGCCACCGCGCAGCAGCTGTTCGCGGTGCTGCGCGAGTTCGACGCGCAGGGCGTGAAACTGATCTGGGTCGAGACGCCGCCCGACACGCCCGAGTGGGAGGGCGTGCGCGACCGGCTGCAGCGAGCGTCGGCCGCCTGATCGGCCCGGTGCGCGCGGTGGCGCGTTCGGCGGTCAGCGGGGTCCCGAACGAAAAAGAAGAAGCACCCCAAAAAATGAGGAGACCAGCGTGAAGCGTTTCTTGCGGGAACAGACCTGTCGCAACGGCCGGTTCTTCTACAACCTGAACGACGACTATGTGGGACGGTCCCTGCACTTGTACGGCGAGTGGGCCGAGTCGGAAGTCCACCTGTTTCGCCAGATCGTGAGGCCGGGCGACGTGGTGCTCGAGGCCGGCTCCAACATCGGCTCGCACACGGTGCCGCTGGCCCGGCTCGCAGGTCCGACGGGGCGGGTCCATGCCTTCGAGCCCCAGAACCATGTGCACCAGTTGCTGTGCGCCAACCTGATCGCGAACGATTGCGCCAACGTGTGCACGTCGCAATCCGCGCTCGGCGCCACGCTGCACGACACGTCGTTCCCCGACCTGCCGGCCGACGGCGCCAGCAATTTCGGTGGGGCCAGCATGCACATGCACGACACGCCCAGCCGCAAGGTCCGCGTCGAGACGGTGGACAGCCTGGAGCTTTCGCGCCTGGACTTCCTCAAGGCCGACATCGAAGGCTATGAGCCCGAGCTGCTGGCCGGCGCGCGCGCCACGATCGAGCGCCACCGGCCCATTGCATTCCTCGAATCGCTCAACCACTTCACGGGTGATCTTTCCGGCGCGTTCAAGGACTACTTCCTGCCGCTGGGCTATCGCTGCTGGCACTACATCACGCCGATCTACAACGCACAGAATTTCAATGGCCTGGCGGTCGACGTGTTTCCGGGACGCTGGTCCTTCGACATGCTGTGCGTGCCGGAAGAAAAGGCCGAGGTCCGCGGCCTCGACGATGCGACGACGCATCCGGCCGAATGCCACGACCCCGATCTGTGGCGCCGCGCGGAAGTCATGCGGCGCCTCTGAGGCACTGAAGCGCCGAGGCAGTGCGAGGCTCGGTTGCCTCAGCCCCCGGCCGCCAGCACCCCCTGGAAGAACCCGCGCGCTGCCGCCAGGCAGAACGGCGGCGCCAGCGTGCCGTGGTAGGCCGCGGTCACGGCGCGCGCCTTGTCGGCGGCGCTGCCCGGCGTGCTCTGTGCCAGCAGGTCCTTGGCCTGCGCGAAGCCGGCGCGTGCCGCCGCATAGCTGTCGGTGGCGCCGCGGTCTTCCAGGTCGACCACCGCGAGCGCGGCGGCCGGCATGCCCTTGGCGCGGAAGTAGCCGGCCGTGGCGCGGGTGCTCAGGAAGTTCACGGTCGGGTCGTTCGCGCCGCTGCACAGCAGCATCGGCCTGGTCGGCACCCAGTTGCGCAGGTCGTTGGCGATGGCCGCCTTGCGAAAGCCCGTGGCGGGCTTGCAGTCCAGCGGCGAGGCCGAGCCGAGCGACGCGGCCGTGGCCGGCAGCGCGTTGCCGGGGCAGGGAGCCGACTGGATGTCGGTGGCCGCCTGCGTGAGGAAGCTCTGCTTGATGAGGTTGTTGGCGCCGTAGAAGATCGACAGCTCGGGGCTCACCGGGCCCGGCTTGCCGTCGGCCGGAAACAGCGCCAGCTGCGGCAGCTTGCCGCTGGAGAACAGCGTGCCCGGCGAGAGGGTGGGCAGCAGGGTGTCGATGCCGGTGGCGTACTGCGCTTCGTAGACGTCGCTGGTGCTGGTGTAGACGTTGCCGAACTGCTGCTGCCAGCTGGTCGACAGCAGCGGCACGAACAGCGTGGCGCCCAGCGCGGGCCAGCCCAGGTAGGTGTAGTCGGTCAGGAGGCTGATGGCCGAGGGCGCGGCCAGCGGGGCCGAGGCTGTCACGGCCTTGCCGGTGGCCTGCATCTCGCGGTGCGCGGCCATCGCCACGTAGCCGCCCTGCGAGTAGCCGGTGATGAACAGCGAGCCGGCGTCGTTCGCGCCGATGTCCGAGAAGGTCTTGCGCGCCGCGGTGAGCGCATCGACCATGTCCTTGCCCTGCTGCTCGCCGTTGAGGTACGGGTGGTAGGGCAGCGTCGACTTGTCGTAGCCCGCGTAGTTGGGCGCCACCACGATGTAGCCCTGCGCCGCGAACATGGCGGCCACCATCAGGCCCTCGCCGGCGGCCGGCTGGGTGGTGTCGGTCCACTTGGCGAGGTTGTAGTTGCGCGCCGGCGTGGTGCCGTGCGCATACAGCACCACCGGGCGCGCGCCGCTGCAGGCGACGTCCGAGCCCGAGGGCACCATGATCGCGGCGGTGGCGTTGGTGGCTTCGTTCTTGCCGCCGACGGTGCGGTATTCGAGGTAGCGCATGTCGACACCGCACTTGGGCGCGCCAGCGACCTGCAGCAGCGCCTTGCCCTGGTCGGAGGCCTGCAGGCTGGCCTTGAACTGGTCGGCCGTGAGCTTGGTGCCCTGCTCGGGCGGGCTGGTGACGACCGAGCCGCGCCCGGTGTCGCTGCCGCCGCCCGGAGGTGGAAATACGACGCCGATGCCGCCCCCCCCACCACCGCCCCCGCCGCAGGCGGCGAGCAGCAACGTGGCGCCGGCGAGCGTTGCCGTGGCGGTGATTCGGCGAGCCGAGAGGGACGAGGGCCGTGGATGCTGCAAGGTCAAGATGCGTCTCCTGGGGAGGTATCGAAACGAACGGGCGTTCGATTCTGGGCGGCGCCCTGGCGGTGCGCAAGCCGCGTTTCCGTGGAGAACCTTTTCAGTATCAGGGCCGGTCGGCCCGGGGCGTCACTGGTCTTGCGCGGTCCAGTCGATCAGCGCGTCGAAGGCGGCGCGCGCGGCGCCGGCGTTCTCGCCGTTGGCGATGGCCACCAGCACATAGCGCCGGCCGCTGGCACCGTGCACGTAGCCAGCCACGCCCGAGGCGTCGCGCAGCGTGCCGGTCTTCAGGTGCGCCGCGCCGCCCGAGCGCAGCGTGCGCCGCTTCAGCGTGCCGTCCACGCCCATCGCGGGCAGCGAGGCCACCAGTTCGGGCATCACGGGCGAGCGCCACGCCACCTGCAGCATCTTGCCGAGCGCGGCGGCGCTGATGCGCTCGTCGCGCGACAGGCCCGAGCCGTTCTCGAACACCGGCGACGCCTCGCCCGTGCCGATGCGCTCGCGCCACCACTGGCCCAGCGCGGTGCGCGAGGCCTCGAAGGTGCCGCGCTGCTTCTGCGTGAGGCCGATCGTGAGGAACAGCTGCTGCGCCATCACGTTGTTGCTGTACTTGTTGATGTCGCGCACCACCTCGGCCAGCGGCGGCGACTCGAAATCGAAGGCCGGCTTCAGGCCCGCGGGCACGCGGCCCTCGCGCATCTGGCCGCCGACGCGCCCGCCCATCTCGGCCCACATGCCGCCGATGGCGCGCAGGCTGTAGGTGCGCGGGTCGGCATAGGCCACGGCCCAGCTTTTCTCGCCGCAGCCGGTGGGAAAGCCCCCGTTGAAGCGGATGCGGTTCACGTCGCTGAAGTCGGGCTTGAGCGCGCCGCGCCAGTCGCCGCATTCGCCGGGCGCCAGCGGCACCGTGGGCGGCATCGCCACGCTGGCCAGCGGGGGCTCGTAGCTCACGCGCGCGAACTGGCCGGCGCGGTCGGGCGCGAAGCTCATGTTGACCGACTTGAAGTTCACCAGCAGCGCATCGGGCGAGGCGTTGTAGGGGCGCAGCGGCTCGCCGTCGAAGGCGGCCGGGTCGTTCTCGACCGTGGTCTCGAAGGCGCTGCGGTCGATCACGATGTCGCCGCTCACGGTGGTGATGCCCAGGCCCTGCACGTGGCGCAGCAGCAGCCACACGCGCTCCAGCACCAGCTTGGGATCGCCCTGGCCCTTGATGTAGAGGTTGCCGTTGAGCACGCCGTTCGCCACCGAGCCCTCGACGTAGACCGGCGTGTTCCAGCTGTAGGCCGGGCCGAGCAGGTCGAGCGCCGCGTAGGTGGTCACCAGCTTCATGATCGAGGCCGGGTTCACCGGCACCTGCGAGCGCCAGGCCAGGCGCGGCGCGCGGCCCGCGTCGGCATCGGCCACCAGCAAGGTCACGGCCTCGCGCGACACCTTGGCGCGCGCGAGGGCGGCATCGACCTGGGGCGGAAGGGCTTGCTGGGCGAAGGCGCCGGCCGGAGCCAGCAGGGCGAGGGTCAGTGCGAGGGGCGCAGGGCGGAAGGCAAGAGGCATCCGCGGATTATCCCGGCGCGAAAACGTGCAGCTTCGCGTGGTAGAGCAGCATGATCGTCTTGGCGTCGGCGATGCGGCCGTCGGCCACCATGGCCAGCGCCTCGTCGATGCCCAGCTCGAGCACCTCGATGTCCTCGCCCTCCTCCGCCAGCCCGCCGCCCGCGCCCACGCGCATCGAGGCCTCGTAGGGCGCGACGAAGAAGTGCAGCTTCTCGGTCACCGAGCCCGGGCTCATGAAGCTCTCGAACACCTTCTGCACGGTGCCGAGCCGGTAGCCCAGTTCTTCTTCCACCTCGGCGCGGATGCGTTCCTCGGGCGCGGCGTTGTCCAGCAGGCCCGCGGCCGCCTCGATCAGCAGGTCGTCGTGGCCGTTGACGAAAGCCGGGTAGCGGAACTGCCGCGTGAGCAGCACCGTGCGCTGGCCCAGGTGATAGGGCAGCAGCGTGGCGCCGTTGCCGCGGTCGTAGGTCTCGCGGTGCATGCGCTGCCACTGACCGTCGTTGCGCCGCCAGTCGAAGGCGGTGGTGCGCAGCGCGTACCAGTTGTCGGACAGGAGGGTGACTTCGTGCACCCGGACGCGGTCGTGGAGGGTCATGGCGGCGAGCATAAAAGCGAGTTCGTGCAATATCAAGAAGATTCGTGCAATAACGTGCAAAGTCGTTATCATCGGGCCATGCTCACCCGACCGCGCAAGCAACACATCCTCGCGGTCCTGCGGCGCGACGGCCAGGTCGTCGCCAAGGCGCTCAGCGAGGAACTGGCCCTGTCCGAGGACACCATCCGCCGCGACCTGCGCGAGCTCGCGGCCGAAGGGCTGCTGCAGCGCGTGCACGGCGGCGCACTGCCGGTGGCGGCGGCCGAGGCCGACTTCAGCGGGCGCCAGCAGCTCGCGCCCGACGAAAAAGTGGCCATCGGCCGCGCCGCCGCGCGCCTCGTGAAGCCAGGGCAGGTGGTGTTCATCGACGGAGGCACCACGGCCGTGCAGCTGGCGCGCCACCTGCCGACCACGCTGCAGGCCACGGTGGTCACGCACAGCCCGTCGGTGGCGGTCGAGCTGGCGGCGCACACCGGCATCGAGGTGGTGCTGATCGGTGGGCGGCTGTTCCGGCACTCGATGGTGGCGGTCGGCGCGGCGGCCATGGCAGCCATTTCGCGCATCCATGCCGACACGTACTTCATGGGCGTCACCGGCGTGCACGCCGAAGCCGGCCTGACCACGGGCGACGCGGAAGAGGCCGAGATCAAGCGGGCGCTGATGGCCGCGGCGGCCGAGACCGTCGTGCTGGCCTCGTCCGAAAAGCTCGGGGCCGCGTCGGCCTGGGTGATCAACCCGTTGGCGGACGCGGCGCAGCTGGTGGTGGCGCCGCAGGCGCCCGAGCAGGCGCTGGCGCCTTTGCGCGCGGCCGGGCTGGCGATCCTGCGCGCCAGCGACGCTCACGGGGCCGGCTGATTCGCCCCGCCCCTGCGCGGCCGAGGTCCGCCCTCGATAATGGCGGGATGCCCGTCGCGCCCCCGCAGACCTCCCCGCCCCTCCTGTCTCCCCGCATGCTCGGCATCGGCGCGGCCGTGGTCACCGTCGTGGTCTGGACCGCCTTCATCCTCATCGCGCGCGCCTCGGCCGCGCGTTCGCTCACGCCCTTCGACCTCGCCTTTGCGCGCGTCTGCGGTGCCAGCCTGGTGCTGGTGCCGTGGGGCGCGTGGCTGGCGACGAAGCACCGCGGCGCGGTGTCGTCGTTCTTCGGCCTGTCGCCGCTGTCGCTGCGCGTGACGGCCACGGCCGGCATCTTCGGCGGCGTGGCCTACGCGCTCATCGCCTACAGCGGCTTCTTCTTCGCGCCCGCCGGCCACGCCGCCGTGCTGATGCCCGGCAGCCTGCCGCTGTGGACCACGCTGCTGGCCGCGCTGGTGCTGCGCGACCGCATCACACCCACGCGCGCCATCGGCCTGGCGATGATCGTCGCGGGCGACCTCGTGGTCGGCGGGCGCAGCCTGCTGCACGCCTTCGAGGGCGGCGAGGTCTGGAAGGGCGACCTGATGTTCATGGGCGCTGCCTTCTGCTGGGCCTGCTACAGCGTCGTGGCGCGCCGCCACGGCCTGGACGCGGTGCGCGCGACCATCGCCATCACCGTGTTCGCGCTCATGACCTATGTGCCGGTCTACACATTGCTCGTGGCTTCGGGCGCGGTCGTGAGCCACATCGGCTCCGCGCCGTGGGGCGAGGTCGCATTCCAGATGGCGTTCCAGGGTCTCGGCTCGGTGGTGATCTCCGGTATCACCTTCACGAAGATGGTCCAGCACTTCGGGCCCGTGCGCACCACCATGATCACGGCGCTGGTGCCGGGCCTGTCGGCTTTCGGCGCGGTGCTGTGGCTCGGTGAACCGATGCACTGGAGCCTCATCGCCGGGCTCGCGCTGGTGACGGCCGGCATTCTGTTCGGCGTGCGCAAGGCCGCAGCCGTGCGCGTGGCGCCGGCGCCGGTCTGCCCGACGCCGTGCGCGGCGGGAGTGGGGCGTCCGAATGTCTGACAAGCTGCTGGCCTTCGACACGAGCACCGAGCACCTGTCGGTCGCGGTGCGCCACGGCGACCGCGTGCTGGCGCACAGCGGCGTGGGCGGCGCGCAGGCGTCGAGCACGCTGCTGCCGCTGATCCGCCAGTTGCTCGCCGACGCGGGGCTCGTGCTGGCCGAGCTCGACGCCATCGTCTTCGGGCGCGGCCCGGGCTCCTTCACCGGCCTGCGCACCGCCTGCTCGGTGGCGCAGGGCCTGGCCTTCGGCGCCAAGGTGCCGCTGCTGCCGGTCGACACCCTGCTGGCCGTGGCCGACGAGGCGCGCCATGCCTTCGGCGCGCAGCGCGTGGTGGCCGTGCTCGATGCGCGCATGGACCAGCTCTATGCCGCGCACTATGACTTCGACACCGCCGGCCCATTCGGCGGCGACCCCGAGCCGCTGCTGCTGGCCCCCGAGGCGCTCGACGTGCCGGCCGGCTGGGCGCTCGCCGGCAACGCCTTCACCGCCTACGGCCCGCGCCTGGCGAGCGCCACGGCCCACCACGAAGTGCTGCCGATGGCCACCGCCATGCTGCGGCTGGCGCCCGCGCTGCTCGCGGCCGGACGCACCGTGCCCGCCGCGCAGGCCTGGCCGCTGTATGTTCGCGATAAAGTGGCGCAAACCACCGAGGAACGCGCCGCCATCAAGGCCGCTGCCGTTTCGCAGAACCCCGCATGAGCGCTGTCCTCCAGTCCGTCGAAGCCCGCCTTGAACCGCTCACCATTGAACGGATCGATGCCGTGTGCGCGGTCGAGCAGACGGCCTACACGCACCCCTGGACGCGCGCCAACTTCACCGACTCGATGGCCGTGGGCTACCACTGCCAGTGCCTGCTGGCGCCCGGCGTGGCGTCGGGTGTCGAATCGCCCTGCACGAGCCTGGGCGAAACGCTGATCGGCTACTTCGTCGCCATGAAGGGCGTGGACGAGGTGCACCTGCTCAACATCACCGTGGCGCCGGCCTTCCAGCGCCAGGGCTGGGCGCCGCTCATGCTCGAAGCGCTGGCCGGCTGGTCGCGCGGCGAGGGCGCGCTGTGGCTCTGGCTCGAGGTGCGCGAAAGCAACCGGCGCGCGCTCGACATCTACCTGCGGCAAGGCTTTCGCAGCGTCGGCGTGCGCAAGGGCTACTACCCGGCGTTCGACGGCAAGCGCGAAGACGCGGTCGTCATGAGCATGCGCCTCAACGAAACAGGCTCCGCCTGGGGAGCTTTGCGATG
This sequence comes from Variovorax sp. Root473, assembly GCF_001426505.1. Lineage (GTDB taxonomy): Bacteria > Pseudomonadota > Gammaproteobacteria > Burkholderiales > Burkholderiaceae_C > Variovorax. The sequence goes on along the minus strand of NZ_LMEV01000015.1, from coordinate 304,614 downwards.
ACGGACACCGCGGTCCACACCCTGCGCCTGGACGCGCGACAGCGCGCCATGCTCGACGAGATGGGCGTGAAGGTCTGGTGGCCCGTGCCGCCGGAACCCGAGATCGAAGTCGAAGCCGAGCCGCAGGCCCCCGAGGCCGCTGATTCCGGCATGCCCGACATGCCCGAAGGCCCGCCGCTGGAGCTCGACGATCGCGACCAGTCGTACGATGCGCCGCCCTCGCCGCGCCCGGCACCCGCGCCCGTCGCCCGCGCCGTGGCCGCTCCGGCCCCGCGTCCCGTGGCAGCGCCGCCCGTCGCGCAAGGCGCCGCCGTGCTGGTCGAGGCACCCTGCCGCCTGTACGCCGACAAGGCCGATGCCGCGGCGCCGGTGCAGGGCGGCTGGCTGGTCGTGGCCGACATGCCCCCCGAGGCCGACGGCCGCCACGGCGAGCCCTTCGCGGGCGACGCCGGCCGCCTGCTCGACAACATGCTGCGCGCGCTGAAGCTGCACGACGGCCGCACGCCCGTGCACCTGATGCGCACGCACCGCGGCGTGGCTGCCGGCCAGCCCGGCAGCCCGCAGCCGATCGACGCGGCGTTCGACGCCCACGCGGCAGCATTGGCGCCCTGCATCGTGCTGGCGATGGGCCCGCTGGCCGCGCAGAGCCTGATGCAAAGCCGCGATCCGCTGGGCAAGCTGCGCGGTCGTGCGGTCCCGCTGGCATCGGCGAACGGCGTGCCGGTGGTCGCCACGTACCACCCCGCCTACCTGCTGCGCAACCCGACCGACAAGGCCCGCGCCTGGGCCGACCTGTGCCTGGCGGCCGAGCAGGCAGCCTCTTCGACCTGAGCCGTCGGACGGGGTCCGTAAAATCGTCCCCCATGACTTTCCTCGACAAGCTGGCCGCGGCACAGCAAACCAACGGTTCGCTGCTGTGCGTGGGCCTCGACCCGGAGCCAGCCAAATTCCCGGGGGCGTACAAGGGCGACGCCAGCCGCATCTATGACTTCTGCGCGCGCATCGTCGACGCGACGGCCGACCTGGTCATCGCCTTCAAGCCACAGATCGCCTACTTCGCGGCCCACCGCGCCGAAGACCAGCTCGAACGCCTGATGGAGCACATGCGCCGCAACGCGCCCCATGTGCCCACCATCCTGGACGCCAAGCGCGGCGACATCGGCTCCACCGCCGAGCAGTACGCGCTCGAAGCCTTCGAGCGCTACGGCGCCGACGCGGTGACGCTGTCGCCTTTCATGGGCTTCGACTCGGTCGCGCCCTACCTCAAGCACGAAGGCAAGGGCGCCTTCCTGCTGTGCCGCACCAGCAACCCCGGCGGTTCCGACCTGCAGGGCCAGCGCCTGGCCAGCGTCGAGGGCCAGCCCTTCCTGTACGAGCACGTCGCCCGCCTGGCGCAGGGCCCGTGGAACCTCAACGGCCAGCTCGGTCTCGTGGTGGGCGCGACCTATCCGGCGGAGATCGAGCGCGTGCGCGAACTCGCGCCGACGGTGCCGCTCCTGATCCCGGGTGTCGGTGCCCAGGGCGGCGACGCGGTCGCCACCGTGCGCGCCGGCTGGCGCGCCGACGCGCCGATCATCGTGAACTCGTCGCGGGCGATCATCTACGCCTCGTCGGGCGAAGACTTCGCCGACGCGGCGAAGAACGCGGCGCGCACCACGCGCGACGCCCTGGAAGCAGCGAAGCCCTGACGGGCCTTCAGTTTCTGCGCAGGCGGGTGAAGAGCTCGAACTCCCAATTGCGCATGCCCAGCAGCAGGGTATAGCCCTCGCGGTCCTTGGCCGACAGCTTCTGATCGGTCTGGTGCTGCTGCGCAAAGTCTTGCGCCACGCGTTGCAGCCGCTCCAGGAAGGCCGGTGCCAGCGACCGGCTGATCGAGCCGTGCACCAGCAGCAGCCCCTCGGCCGGGCCGTCGAAACCGCCCTTGTAGTAGTCGAGCACCACGTTCTCGCGAAAGAACTCCATCACCGGGCCGTGCGGGCGCCAGCGGAAGGTCTTGGCGAGCTTCAGGCGATACCGGTTGAGCGGGCGCAGCTCGATGATGCCGATGCGGTCCAACTGCGCCAGGCAGCCGATGCACTCGGCTTCGGTGATCCGGTACGAGGCCACGATCTGCTCCAGCGTCCACTGGCTCAGCACGCTGATTGCCACCAGCAGCAGCTTCTTGTCCTTGACCACGGCCTTTTCCTGCTCGTGCGTCAGCTCCTTCAGCAGCGGCTGGGCGTCGGCCACGCGCCGCGCCAGCTCGGCGAAATCGATCTTCAGGGCGCGGCAGATGGCATCGACGCGCGACAGCGGCATGTCGCTCTTGGCCAGCATGCGCTTGACGCTGGACTCCGCCATGTCCAGCGACCGGGCCAGGTCGGCGTATGTCATGCGGGCGCTTTTGAGTTCGTTCTTGAGGGCCTGGACCAGATCGACGGTGGTGCTCATGGAGGGGGCAGTGCGGGTTGAAGGTATAGAAAAAGGATACCGAAGGGTGTGAAATAGTGCCTCGTATCGATTCTCGATGCCTGGGGGAGGGCTGGCAACTAAATTCCACCCGCCAGACACCACCCCCACCGAGGAACGCCATGCTCTTGCCCACCCTGACACGCCGCGAACGCGGACTGTTGTTCACCTTCGCGCTGCTGTTGCTGATCGCCTTCTTCGGCCCGGCGCTGCCGGCCGCCGACGTGGCGATCGCCGCGGTGTTTGCCGACAACCGGCCGCTGCTGCACCTGCCCAACGCGATGGACGTGCTGAGCAACCTGCCGTTCCTGGTGATCGGCTGCCTGGGGCTGTACCGGCTCAACCGCATCGACCGCTCGCACCAAGAAGCACTCGCCGGTTTCCCCCTGGCACCGCCCGCCAACGACCCGCCCGACAACACGCTGGACTGCGCCTGGCTGTTCTTCGCCGGCCTGATCGCCACCGCCGCCGGCTCGGCCTTCTATCACCTGATGCCCGACGCGCCCCGCCTCGCCGCCGACCGCGCCGGCATGGCCGTGGCCTTTGCGGGCCTGATCGGCATCGCCGTCTGCGAGCGCGTCAGCCAGCGCGCCGGCTGGCCGGCCGCCTGGTTCGTGCTCACGGCCGGCCTGCTGGCCGCCGAGGTCTGCCAGGAAACCGGCAACGTGCTGCCCTGGGCGCTGGTGCAGTTCGGCGGCATGGCGCTGGTGCTCACACTGGCATTGAGCACGCCGATGCGCGGCGCCGTCGGGCTCAAGCTGGGCTGGGTGATCGCGTTCTACGTGGTAGCCAAGGCCTTCGAACTGGGCGATCACGCCATCTACGAAGCCACCGGCCATCTCGTGTCGGGCCACACGCTCAAGCACCTGGTGGCGTCGCTGGCCGGCCTGCCCGTGCTGATGGCGCTGAACCGCCTCGAAAAGGGCTGGCGCGCCACCCTGCTGCGGCACAATCCCGACCCAGCCGCCATCGCTGCATGACGCGGCCTGGCCACCGGAACGCCCCGTGGCGCAGCGGTAGAAGACAAAGAGGAGATTGCATCGCATGACAACCCCCGCCGCCGCCGCGCCCGCGCCCGTGGTTCATGAAGCCAACGCCCACGCGAACCAGTTCGCGCTGCTCGGCCAGCGGCGCTTCGCGCCCTTCTTCTGGACCCAGTTCGCGGGTGCCGCGAACGACAACCTCTTCAAGTTCGCCTTCACCGTCATGGTGACCTACCAGCTGCAGCTCAGCTGGATGCCGCCCGCGATGGCGGGGCTGGTGATCGGTGCGCTGTTCATCCTGCCGTTCCTGCTGTTCTCGGCCACGGCCGGGCAGCTGACCGACAAGTTCGACAAGACGAAGATGATCCGCTTCGTCAAGAACCTGGAGATCGCGATCATGGTGATCGCCGCCTGGGGCTTCGTGCGCGCCGACGCGGTGGTGCTGCTGGGCTGCGTGTTCCTCATGGGGCTGCACTCCACGCTGTTCGGGCCGGTCAAGTTCGCCTACCTGCCACAGGTGCTCGACTCGCGCGAGCTCACGGGCGGCAACGGCATGGTCGAGATGGGCACCTTCGTCGCCATCCTGCTGGGCCAGGTGGCGGGCGGGCTGCTGGTGGCGATGCCGCAGATCGGCCACACCACGGTGGCCGTGGCCTGCCTGCTGCTCGCGCTGGTGGGGCGCGGCGTGGCGCAGGCCATTCCGCCCGCGCCGGCCACCGACCCGGGCCTGTCGATCAACTGGAATCCCTTCAGCGAAACCTGGCGCAACCTGATGCTGGCGCGCGAGAACATCGTGGTGTTCCGCTCGCTGCTCGGGATCTCGTGGATGTGGTTCTTCGGCGCCGTGTTCCTGAGCCAGTTCCCGAGCTTCGCGAAAGAAGTGCTGCACGGCGACGAGCAGGTGGCCTCGCTGCTGCTGGTGGTGTTCTCGGTGGGCATCGGCGTGGGCTCGCTGCTGTGCGAGACGCTGAGCCGCCGGCAGGTGGAGATCGGCCTCGTGCCGCTGGGCGCCATCGGCATGAGCGTGTTCGCGATCGACCTGTACTTTGCCTCGCGCGCCCTGCCGCCTTCGGCCGGCATGGGACTGGGCGCCTTCGTGCACCAGGCTGCGCACTGGCGCGTGATGGCCGACCTCGCGCTGCTGTCGCTTTTCGCGGGCCTGTACAGCGTGCCGATGTACGCGCTGATCCAGCTGCGCAGCCAGCCCACGCACCGCGCGCGGATCATCGCGGCGAACAACATCCTCAACGCGCTCTTCATGATCGGCAGCTCGGTGCTGGCGGGCGCGCTGCTGGGCGCGGGCTTCAGCATTCCGCAGATCTTCCTGCTCACCGGCATCGCCAACGCGGTGGTGGCGTTCTACATCTTCATGCTGGTGCCGGAGTACCTGCTGCGCTTCGTGGCCTGGGTGCTGTCGCGCTTCGTGTACCGCTTCGACATCAAGGACGACCAGCACATTCCCACCGAAGGCGCCGCCGTGCTGGTGTGCAACCACGTGAGCTTCATCGACGCGGTGCTGCTGATGGCCGCGAGCCCGCGTCCCATCCGCTTCATCATGGACCACCGCATCTTCAAGGTGCCGGTGCTCGGCTGGCTGTTCAAGCTGGCCAAGGCCATTCCGATCGCGCCGCAGAAGGAAGACCCGGCCGCGTACGAGGCGGCCTTCGCGAAGGCCATCGGCGTGCTGCGCGAAGGCGACCTGCTCGCGATCTTCCCCGAAGGCGCGATCACGCGCGACGGCGAGCTGCAGCCCTTCAAGGGCGGCGTGATGAAGATCCTCGAAGGCGCGCGCGCCGAAGGCATCGAGCCCCCGGTGATCCCGATGGCGCTGACCAACCTCTGGGGTTCGTACTTCAGCCGCATCGAACTGCGCGGCGGCCAGCAGGTCGCCATGGCCAAGCCCTTCCGCCGCGGCTTCTTCAGCCGCGTGGGTCTGCGTGTCGGCGCCCCCGTGGCGCCGCAGGAGGTGCAGCCCGAGGCGCTGCGCCAGCGCGTGGCCGGCCTGCTGGCCTCTTGAGGCGCGCGGCGCCTCGGTGCCCTCCAGTATCTCGTCGGGATACCGCAGGACGCCAGCGCTGCAACTGGTTGAAGTGTCCGAGCCTCGCGGCGTGAAGGCGGACCATCATTCGCTCACTTTCACCGCGCCGCGAGGCCTTCATGCAACCCCTCTGCGAGTCGACCACGCTGAACCTCGGTCCGCTGACCCCCCGGGGCGAGCGCGTGGGCTCGGCCAACATCGCGTTCGACGACCATCCGAACGAGAAGCGTTTTTCGGACTGCATCGAGACCGTGACCGTCGACTCGGTGTTCGTCTGGCTGTCGCGCGCGGGGCTGGGCACGGCGCCGGTCACACTCAAGCCCTGAGCGAAGAGCCGCAACGAAGAAAGAAGGAAAAGGAAAGACCATGAGCAAATCCCTGCGCCTGTCCGAGAAGTGGTTCCGCCGCGGCCTCTGGCTGGTGGCGTTCGTGTTCGCGAGCTTCCTGATCGGGCTGGGCAGCACGATCGTGGGCGACCTGCCGCAGGTCGAGCGCGTGCGCGTGCTCGACGACTTCATCGACAAGCCGGCGGCCGAGCCGCTGCGCGCCACCATCAAGGCCTCTGAAAAGGCCGAGGAGCAGGCCGCGCGCGACCTCGACCAGGCACAGCTGCAGCTCAACGTGGCGCAGCAGGCCAGTGCCAACGCGCGCGAGACCTTCGGCAACTGGATCGCCACGCGCCGCGCCACCGCGCAGCCCGACCAGGACACCGAGCTCATCGCGCGCACCAAGGCGCTCGACGCCTTCAAGCAGAAGGAAGACGCGGCGCAGCGCAAGGCCGATGCACAGCGCCAGATTGCGCTCGACGCGCGCCAGGCCGAGCAGCGTGCACGCGAGGCGTTGTCGGTGCTGGAGCACGATGCGCAGGAACGGCTGAATGCCGAGTACCGCCGCGTCGAGTTGCGCGTGTTCGCCTACAGGCTCGCGCTGACCCTGCCGCTGCTGCTGGCGGCCGGCTGGCTGTTCGTGAAGAAGCGCAAGAGCACCTACTGGCCTTTCGTGTGGGGCTTCATCTTCTTCGCGCTGTTCGCGTTCTTCGTCGAGCTGGTGCCTTACCTGCCGAGCTACGGCGGCTATGTGCGCTACGTGGTGGGCATCGTGCTCACGGTGCTGGTGGGGCGCTACGCGATCATTGCGCTCAACCGCTACCTGGCGCGACAGAAACTCGCCGAGCAGCAGCCCGACCAGGTGCGCCGCGAAGAGCTGAGCTACGACGTCGCGCTGGCCCGCCTGGGCAAGAGCGTGTGCCCCGGTTGCGAACGGCCGGTCGACCTGAAGAACAACGAGATCGACTTCTGCCCGCACTGCGGCATCGGCCTGTTCGACCACTGCGGCCACTGCAGCACACGCAAGAGCGCGTTTTCCAAGTTCTGCCATGCCTGCGGGACCGCCGCGGCCGCCACGCAAGCGCCGTACACACCTGTGAGCGGCGCTGCGCAATCGGTCACGTCGGGCGCGCCGGTTCAGCCGGCCACGTAGCGGAAGCGCCGCACCGGCGTGCTACAACCTCAAGGCTGCGGCACGCAAAACCGTGCCGCGGGTTTTCCCATTCACATTGACGGAGCACACCCATGAGCATTTTCGGCAAGATTTTTTCCAAGATTTTTCCGTCGGCCAACGCCGCTGAAGTCGTCGCCGCACCGCCGGCGGCTGCACCCGGCGCCCCGGCCGCTGCCGCACCGCCGCCTGCAATCCCGCTGGGCGACGTGCCCGCCGTGCTCGACGCGATGCCCGGCGCCGCCGGCCTGAACTGGCGCACCTCGATCGTCGACCTGCTCAAGTTGCTGGGCCTGGACAGCAGCCTTGCCGCGCGCAAGGAACTGGCCAGCGAAATCCTCTACAGCAACGGCGAGCCGGGTTCGGCCGAATGGAACATCGGCCTGCACAAGCAGGTGATGACCCGCATCGCCGCCAATGGCGGCACGCTGCCGGCCGAACTGCGCGACTGATCCGGTCCCGCCACCCACGCAGCAAAAAGCCCGGCATGCCGGGCTTTTTCTTTGGGGCGACGGTTGAAGCGTTTCAGGTCCAGCCTGCATCCACCACGTAATCTTGCGCGGTGCACATGCGCGAGTCGTCGGCCGCAAGAAACAGCGCCATCGCGGCGATGTCTTCCGCCATCACGCGCCCCGGCAGGCATTGCGCCGCATCGATCTCGGCGCCCGACTCGGGCTTCACCCACAGCTGGATCTGCCGCTCGGTCATCACCCAGCCCGGCATGATCGTGTTGACGCGGATGTTCTGTTTGCCCAGGTCGCGCGCCAGCGAGCGCGTGAGGCCGCGCACGCCCGCCTTGCAGGCCTGGTAGACCGGGTAGCCGCGGCCCTTCATCATCCAGCTGATCGAGCCGAAGTTGACGATCGAGCCGCCGCCCAGCGCGCGCATGTCGTCGGCCACCGCCTGCGCGGCGAAGAACTGGTGCTTGAGGTTCACGGCCACGAGGCGGTCGAAGTCGTCGCTGCTCACGTCGGCCAGTTCGTGGCGGCGGTCGTTGGCCGCGTTGTTCAGCAGCACCGACACCGGCCCGAAGCGCTGGCGCACCGCGTCGATGGCTGCGCCGAGCGCTTGCGTGTCGGTCACGTCGCAGGGGACGAAGAGTGCGGGATGTTCACCCTGCAGCTGCGCGGCAAGCGCACTACCGACGGCGGTGTCGAGGTCGCAGAAGCCGACCTTGGCGCCCTGCGCATGAAAAGCCCGCACCAGCGATTCGCCGATGCCGCTGGCGCCGCCCGAGATGAACACGGTGCGGCCGGCCAGCGAGGGGTAGCGGGCGGTGTAGACAGAAGCAGAAACAGCGGCGGATGTCATGGCCGCAAGCCTACCCCAACACGGCCGCGCCGGCTGTCAGACGCCGCGTGCGCGGTCGGCCTTGAACTGCGCGCGGAACGCCGTGAAGGTGCCCGCGTCGAGCGCCGCGCGGATCTCCGTCATCAGGTTCAGGTAGTAGTGCAGGTTGTGGATCGTGCACAGCATCGGCCCGAGCATTTCGCCGCAGCGGTCCAGGTGGTGCAGGTAGGCGCGGCTGAAGCCTTCGCGCCCGCCGTCGTTCCAGCTCACACCCGAGGTGCCCGCGCACGCATGGCAGGTGCAGCTCGGGTCGACCGGCTGCGGGTCGCTCTTGTGGCGCGCATTGCGCATCTTCAGGTCGCCGAAGCGCGTGAACATGGTGCCGTTGCGCGCATTGCGCGTAGGCATGACGCAGTCGAACATGTCGACGCCGTCGGCCACGCCCTGCACCAGGTCTTCGGGCGTGCCCACGCCCATCAGGTAGCGCGGCTTGTTCGCGGGCAGCCGGTGCGGCGTGTGGCCCATGATGTGCAGCATCTCTTCCTTGGGCTCGCCCACGCTCACGCCGCCGATGGCGTAGCCGGGGAAATCCATGTCGACCAGCGCCGCGAGCGACTCCTCGCGCAGGTTCTCGAACATGCCGCCCTGCACGATGCCGAAGAGCGCATTGGGGTTTTCGAGCCGCGCGAATTCGCTCTGGCAGCGCTTGGCCCAGCGCAGGCTCAGCGCCATCGAGATGCGGGCTTCAGCCTCGGTCGTGATGTGGCCCTTGGTGTCGTAGGGCGTGCACTCGTCGAACTGCATCACGATGTCGCTGTTCAGGATGGTCTGGATCTGCATCGAGACCTCGGGCGTGAGGAACAGCTTGTCGCCGTTGACGGGCGACGCGAACTTCACGCCCTCTTCGCTGATCTTGCGCATCGCGCCCAGCGACCACACCTGGAAGCCGCCCGAGTCGGTGAGGATGGGCTTGTCCCATTTCTCGAACTGGTGCAGCCCACCGAAGCTTGCCATCACGTCCAGCCCCGGGCGCATCCACAGGTGGAAGGTGTTGCCCAAGATGATCTGCGCGCCCATCTCTTCCAGGCTGCGCGGCATCACGCCCTTGACGGTGCCGTAGGTGCCCACGGGCATGAAGATCGGCGTCTGGACCTTGCCGTGGTTGAGTGTGAGCGTGGCGCGGCGCGCGTGGCTGTCGGGGTCGGTCTTGAGGAGTTCGAAGTTCAGCATGGTCGTCTCAGTCTTGTTGACGCTGCAGCAGCATGGCGTCGCCATAGCTGAAGAAGCGGTAGCCGTTGGCGATGGCGTGAGCGTACAGCGCCATCACGCGCTCGTAGCCGGCGAAGGCCGAGACCAGCATCATCAGCGTGCTCTTGGGCAAATGGAAGTTGGTCACCAGCACGTCGACATGCGCGAAGGCGAAGCCCGGCGTGATGAAGATGCGTGTGTCGCCGGTGGCCTCGCCGCTCTTCGCCCACGACTCGAGCGTGCGCACAGTGGTCGTGCCCACGGCCACGACGCGGCCGCCGCGCGCCTTGCATTCGGCAATCGCGCGCTGCGTGGCCTCGGGCACTTCGTAGCGCTCGGCGTGCATCGTGTGCTCGGCGATGTTCTCGGTCTTCACCGGCTGGAAAGTGCCGGCGCCCACGTGCAGCGTGACGCTGGCGCGCTGCACGCCGCGCGCTTCGAGTTCGGCCAGCAGGCCCTCGTCGAAATGCAGCGCGGCCGTGGGCGCGGCCACCGCGCCGGGCACGCGCGCGAACACGGTCTGGTAGCGGCTTTCATCGTCGGCCGAGTCGGTGTGCGTGATGTAGGGCGGCAGCGGCACGTGACCGCAGCGCTCCATCAGCATGTAGGGGTTCTCGCCCGTGTCGCTCTCGAAGGCGAAGCGGAACAGCGCGCCGTCTTCCTCGGGCCAGCGGCCCAGCAGCGTGGCACGGAACCCACCCACCATCTCCAGCGTGGTGCCCACCGGCGGCTTCTTGCTGACCTTCATGTGGGCCACCACCTCCTGCCCCTGCAGCACGCGTTCGACCAGCAGTTCGAGCTTGCCGCCGGTCGGCTTCTCGCCGAACAGGCGCGCCTTGACCACGCGCGTGTCGTTGAAGACCAGCAGGTCGCCCGCACGAAGCAGCGAGGGCAGTTCCTTGAAGATGCGGTCGGCCGGGGCATCGCCGGTGCCGTCGAGCAGACGGGAGGCGGTGCGTTCGGTGGCGGGGTGTTGTGCCACCAGCTGGGGCGGCAGATGGAAATCGAAATCGGAAAGCGTGAAGGCGCGCATGGTGCTTGAGGGCCGGACGGGCCCGTGCCAAGGAGGCATGGGAAAGAGAAAAAGCGGGGAGCGGCGATTGTCCCATGGCCCGGAATCACGGCGCCGCGTGAGGGTTGGCCCGGGGTTGCCGAGGCAGAATCGACGCATGGTCGATTCTTCCGTCGCGCGTGTCACGCCGCCCCCAGCCCCTCCTTCCGAAGGCGAGCTCTTCAAGAAGATCCTGGGCGGCGCCTGGATGGGGCTGCACCCCGACATCCGCCGGCGCTTCGACAAGAACCCTCTGCCGGGCAAGGCGCTGCACTACCTGGGCGCGCTCAGCGAGCTGCGCTGCTCGCGCTTCGGCAAGCTCTTGGGGCACCTCACGCAGCCGATGATCCAGGGCGCGCTGATTCCCTACAGCGATAGCCACTTCCCGGTGGAGATCCAGGTCTACGCCCGGCCCGACGACCCGGCCATCTACAAGCAGCGCATCTACCGCCTGCACGGGCGCCAGCCGATCCAGTTCACCAGCTTCATGCGCGAGAGCGAACGCGGCGAGGTGCTGGAGTACGTGGGCATGGGACTGGGCATGAAGCTGATGCTGAGCGTGGAGAACGGCAGCCTGCATTTCCAGAGCGACGGCTATTTCTGGGAGGTGTTCGGCTGGCGCATTCCGCTGCCGGGCCTGTTCACGCCGGGCAAGACCTTTCTCTGGCACCACAACGAGACGCCCGAGCGCTTCAACATCCGCATCGAAATCCGCCACTGCCTGATGGGCACCACCTTCACGCAGGTCGGCGTGTTCGAGGAAGTGCCGCAGCCGCAGGCCGCGTCCGCATGATCGACACGCACCTGCTGGCCCTGCAGCTCATGGCGGCGCAGGGTGCGCTGGGCGCCTTCGACACGCTCTACCACCACGAAGGCACCGAGGCCCTGCCGCGCCGCGGCACGGCCGGGCGCGAGCTGGCGATCCACGCCACGCGCTCGTCGATCTATTGCGCGCTGTTTCTCGGCCTGTCGGCGTGGGCGTGGCATGGCGCGTGGGCGTGGGTGCTGCTCGTGGTATTCGGCATCGAGATCGTGCTCACGCTGTGGGACTTCGTGGTCGAAGACGGCAGCCGCCTGCTGCCGCCCACCGAACGCGTGACGCACACGGTGCTGGCCATCAATGCCGGCGCGTTCATCGCGCTGCTGGCGATGAGCGCGGTCGGCTGGGCAGACCAACCGACGGCGATGCTGTGGCAGCCGCACGGCTGGCTCAGTGCCTTCCTCGCGCTGTGCGGTGTGGGCGTCGGCATCTCGGGCCTGCGCGACGGCTTCGCGGCGCGCGCGCTGTTCAAACAACACAAGCAGATGCAGGTGCGCGACGCCGAGGCACCGGTACGCTTCGGCATCAAACCGCAGCAGGTGCTGGTGACGGGTGGCACCGGCTTCATTGGCCAGATCCTCGTGCGCCACCTGCTGGCCGACGGCCATGCAGTGACGGTGTGGACGCGCGACGCGCGCGCCGCCGCCTGGGGCTTCGGCGGCGCGGTGCGCTGCGTGCAGTCGCTCGACCAGATTCCCGCCGCGGACGCCATCGACGTGGTCGTCAACCTCGCGGGCGCGCGCATCCTCGGCCAGCGCTGGAGCGCGCGGCGCCAGCGGCAACTTCTGCAAAGCCGCGAAGGCCTGACGCAACAGCTCGTCGCATGGATCGCGGCGCGCCCGCGCAAGCCATGGCTGTTGCTCTCGGGCTCGGCCATCGGCTACTACGGCGTGCAGCCGCAGGGCGACGCCACCGAGCTCGCCGAAGACGCGCCGCCGCAGGACATCTTCATGTCGACGCTGTGCCAGCGCTGGGAGCAGGCCGCGCACGCGGCTGTGGCGCATGGTGTGCGCGTGGCCTGCTTGCGCTTCGGCTTCGTGCTGGGCCACCAGGGTTCGTTGCCGCAGCTGCTGATGCCCGTGCAGCTGGGCATGGGCGGGCGCCTGGGCAGCGGGCGGCAGTGGCTGTCGTGGGTGCATGTGCATGACCTGGTTCGCGCCATCGCGCATGTGTGGACCGTGACGGAGCCGGCCACAGGTCCGGCCACCGCGCAGGCCTTCAACGTCACCGCGCCCGGTGCGGTCAGCCAGGAGGCCTTCACCCGCGTCGCCGCCGGCGTGCTGCACCGCCCCTGCTGGATGCCCACGCCCGCCGCGCCCGTGAAGCTGCTGCTCGGCGAGCAGGCCGACCTGCTGCTCGAAGGCCAGCGCGTGGTGCCGGCGCAGCTGCTGCGCACCGGCTTCCAGTTCATGTTCCCCGATGCCCGCAGCGCCTTGACGGACCTTTGCCGTCCACGCTAGAAGCCTTGTCCGTGCCCGCCAAGAAAGAACCGACTTCCCCCGCCGCGCCGGCGTCACCGCCCGGCACCGGCCTGAGCCTCGTGCAGCGCGCGCTGCGCAAGCTCGGCCTCGTGCGCGACATCGACTTCGCGCTCTACCTGCCGATGCGCTACGAAGACGAGACGCGCATCGTGCGCCTGGCCGACACGCGCGACGGCGACATGGTGCAGGTCGAGGGCGTGGTCACCGAATGCGAGGTGGTGTTCCGCCCGCGCCGCCAGCTCATCGCCACCATCGACGACGGCAGCGACACCTGCCAGCTGCGCTTCTTCAACTTCTATCCGTCGCAGCAAAAGCAGCTCGCGGTGGGCGCCAACGTGCGCGTGCGCGGCGAGATGCGCGGCGGTTTCGTGGGGCGGCAGATCATGCACCCGACCGTCAAGGCGGCCGGCACGGCGCTGCCCAATGCGCTCACGCCGGTGTACTCGACCGTCGCCGGGCTCGCGCAGCCGGTGCTGCGGCGCGAGGTGCGTTCGGGCCTGGCGCGCGCGCTGCTCGACGAAACCATCCCCGTGCAGATCGGCCTGCGCGGCGCATGGGACCTGCGCAGCGCGCTGAGCTTTTTGCACTACCCGACGCCCGACGTGTCAATCGCCGCGCTCGAAGACCACAGCCACCCGGCGTGGCAGCGCATCAAGGCCGAGGAGCTGCTGGCCCAGCAGCTCTCGCAGTTGCAGGCGCGGCTGGAGCGTGCGGCGCAGCGTGCGCCCGTGCTGCCGTCGTCCGCCGAGCCGTTGGCGAGTTCGCTGCATGCGCAGCTGCTCGCCGTGCTGCCCTTCGGCCTCACCGGTGCGCAGCAGCGCGTGGGCGAAGAGATCACGGCCGACCTGCACCGCCAGATTCCGATGCACCGCCTGCTGCAAGGCGACGTGGGCTCGGGCAAGACCGTGGTCGCGGCACTGGCCGCGGCGCGGTGCATCGACGCGGGTTTCCAGTGCGCGCTGATGGCGCCCACCGAAATCCTCGCGGCCCAGCACTTCGGCAAGCTGGTCGGCTGGCTCGATCCGCTGCTGGCCGCGCGCGGCCTGCGCGTGGCCTGGCTCACGGGCAGCCAGAAAAAGAAAGAGCGCGACGAGATGTCGGCCGCCGTCGAAAGCGGCGAGGCCGCGCTGGTCATCGGCACGCACGCGGTCATCTCGGAGAAGGTGCGCTTCAAGAAGCTTGCGCTGGCGATCATCGACGAGCAGCACCGCTTCGGCGTTGCGCAGCGCCTCGCGCTGCGCGGCAAAGCGGGCGGCGATCTCGAACCGCACCTGCTGATGATGAGCGCCACGCCGATCCCGCGCACGCTCGCGATGAGCTACTACGCCGACCTCGACGTGTCGACGCTCGACGAGCTGCCGCCCGGCCGCACGCCCATCGTCACCAAGCTGGTGGCCGACCACCGGCGCGACGAGGTCATCGACCGCATCCAGGCGCAGATCGCGCAGGGCCGGCAGGTCTACTGGGTCTGTCCGCTGATCGAGGAGAGCGAGGCGGTCGACCTGCGCAACGCCACCGAGACGCGCGACGAGCTCGCCGGCACGCTGGGCGAACACATCCACGTCGGCCTGCTGCATTCGCGCATGCCCACGGCCGAGAAGCAGGCGGTGATGGCGGCCTTCACCGCGAACGAGATCCAGGTGCTCGTGAGCACCACGGTGATCGAAGTGGGCGTCGACGTGCCCAACGCCTCGCTGATGGTGATCGAGCATGCCGAGCGCTTCGGGCTCTCGCAGCTGCACCAGCTGCGCGGGCGCGTGGGACGCGGCGCGGCGGCCTCGGCCTGCGTGCTGCTCTATGCGCCGGGCGACAGCGGGCGCGTGGGCGAAGCGGCGCGCGCGCGGCTCAAGGCCATGGCCGAGACCGGCGACGGCTTCGAGATCGCGCGGCGCGACCTGGAGATTCGCGGGCCCGGCGAATTTTTGGGCGCACGCCAGTCGGGCGCGCCGCTGCTGCGCTTTGCCGACCTTGCGACCGACACGCTGCTGCTCGACTGGGCGCGCGAGTTGGCGCCGGTGATGCTGCAGAAACACCCCGAACTCGCGCAGCGCCACATCGACCGCTGGCTCGGCACGAAGGCCGAGTACCTCAAGGCCTGAGGTCGATCAGGCCGGCCGGCGCGTGAACGCGAGGATCAGCCCGAAGCCAACCATCATGCTGCCGCTCACGCGGTTGAACCAGCGCATCGCGCGGCTGCCGTTGGCCAGGCGGCGCATGCGCGCGCCGAGCAGCGCATAGAGCGCGATCGCGACCAGCTCGAACACCAGGAAGGTCAGGCCCAGCAGCAGGTAGCTCGACGCATACGCGCCGGGCACCACGAACTGCGGGAAGAAGGCGGTGAACACCAAAATCGCCTTCGGGTTGCCGGCCGCCACCGTGAACTCCTGGCGCACCAGTGCGCGCATCGACGGCGGCGCCACTTCGTGCGCCTGCACCTGCGCGGTCGGTGCCGGCGCACGCAGCAGCCGGACGCCGATCCACACGAGGTACGCCGCGCCGATGTACTTGATCACGTCGAAGGCCAGCTCCGATGCCACCAGCACCGCGCCCATGCCCAGGCCCGCGATGGCGATCATGACCGCGAAGGCCACGAGCCGGCCGCTGGCCGCAATGACGGCCGGCGAAACGCCGTGCTTCGCGCCGTTGGTGACCGACAGCAGGTTGTTGGGGCCGAACGCCATGTTGATGGCGAAGCAGGCGGGCAGGAACAGCAGGTAGGCAGACAGGGTCATGGCGTGTCCGTCGAGCGAAAAGGAGCCGCCATTATCTGCAGGCGACCTCAGCCGTCCACGCCGCTCTCGGGCATCTGCCGCGCATACACCGCGAGCACGATGCGCTCGGAGTGGATGAGGTAGTCGTTCAGCGCCGCCGAGCCTTCGGCGAACTTGCCGGCCTCGATGAGTTCGAGCAGCTTCGTGTTCATGTCCACGTAGGGCGCGTGCAAAAACTCCGGGTCTTTCAGCAGCCCGAAGGCCAGCCGCAGCTCGACCAGGATGTGGGCGAACAGCACGTTGAGCCGCTCGCTGTCGGCCAGCTCGACGATGCCCTTGTGGAACTCCATGTTGGCCGTGCCCACGCCGAGCCAGTCGCCGGCGTCGCGGCATTTCAGCGCCATCTCGACCGCCTCGCGCATGTGCTTCTTGGCGGGGTGGCGCGGGTAGGCCTGCGCCAGCGCCTGGCACTCGATGAGCCGGCGCACGCGGTAGATGTCGATGATCGACGCGATGCTCGGCACCGCCACGAACACGCCGCGGTTGGGCGCGTGCTTGAGCAGGCCTTCCTTGGTCAGCGTGCGGAACACCTCGCGCAGGGTGTTGCGCGAAATTTCCAGGCTCTCGGCCAGCGCGGCCTCCGACAGCCGCTGCCCCGGCGAGAACTCGCCCTTCACGATCTTCTGGCGGATCAGCTCGGCCACGCGGTCGTTGAGCGTGAGCGCGCCGGCGGCCGGCGAAGCGGAGGAAGGGGGGGAATCCAGTCGGGTCATGCCGGTCGGTAGAGAGAAAAAAAGAGCGGGTCGCAGCGAGCCTGCGTTCTAACAGAGGCCGCCGGCGCCCCGCCGCACGGACGCACCCAGACGCCCCGTTTCAGGGTTTTCATGGGGGTATTCAGGCACTGTTGTTGGGCACACTACGTGAAATTGTTCAACAACTTGTTATTTATGAGTGATTCATTTGAAATGAATTGCTCATTCATTGGCATGAGATTTGCATAAATCGACCGCGCCGGTGACCCGCACCGGTGTTTTGCATTGCAACGAAAGACCCACCATGACACCTGAAGTCCCCCTGTGGCCGCTGATCGGCGTGGCCGTGATCATTGCGGGGTTCATCCTGCGCTTCAATCCGATGCTGGTCGTGATAGTCACGGCCATCGTGACCGCGTTTGCCGCGGGCTTCAGCCCGATGGCGATCCTCACGGCCATCGGCACCGGCTTCATCAAGACGCGCAACCTGCCGCTGATCATTCTTCTGCCGCTGGCAGTGATCGGGCTGCTGGAGCGCCACGGCCTGCGCCAGCACGCGCAGAACTGGATCAGCCGCATCAAGTCGGCCACCGCCGGCCGCCTGCTGATCGTGTACCTCGCCGCGCGCGAACTCACGGCGGCCATGGGCCTGACCAGCCTGGGCGGCCATCCGCAGATGGTGCGTCCGCTGCTTGCGCCGATGGCCGAAGGCGCCACCGAAACGCGCTACGGCAAGCTGCCCGACCGCATCCGCCACAAGCTGCGCGCCTACGCCGCGGCCACCGACAACGTCGGCCTGTTCTTCGGCGAAGACATCTTCGTGGCCTTCGGCGCCATCGTGCTCATGACCACCTTCCTGCACGAGGCGGGCATCGACGTGGAGCCGCTGCACGTCGCGATGTGGGGCATTCCGACGGCCATTGCCGCTTTCATCATCCACGCCTGGCGCCTGCGCCGGCTCGACCAGGCGCTGGCCCGTGAGTTGGGCGGTGCGGCGGATGCCCACGCACCCGTTGCCACCGTCGTGCCCGCCAAGGAAGGACGCTGATCACCATGATTCTCTCGATCCAGCACCTGTACCTCCTGGTCGGCGTCATCCTCGCCATCACCGCCGTGATGACGCTGGCCGACCGCCAGCATCCCAAGCGCTACACGAGCGCGCTCTTCTGGGGCATCTATGCACTGGTCTTCCTCGTTGGCGACAAGCTGCCGCCCGCGCTGGTCGGCGTCGGCGCGATCGGCATGGCCGTCATCGCCGGCCTGCGCGGCGTCGGCGCGGGCAAGCACCGCGAACCCACGCCCGCGCAGTACCAGGCCAGCGCCACGCGCCTGGGCAACAAGCTGTTCATTCCGGCACTGGCGATCCCGCTCGTCACCGTGATCGGCACGGTGGGCATGAGCCACATCAAGCTCGGCGGCACGCTGCTGCTCGACCCCAAGAACACCACGCTGGTGAGCCTGGGCATCGGCTGCGTGGTGGCGCTCGCACTGGCCTGCTGGCTGACGCGCGAGACGCCCGTGCAGGGCATGCGCGAGTCGCGCCGCCTGACCGACGCGCTCGGCTGGGCCGTGGTGCTGCCGCAGATGCTCGGCATGCTGGGCCTGGTGTTCTCCGACGCCGGCGTGGGCAAGGCGGTGGCGCACATCACCACCAGCTACATCAACATGGACATCCGCTTCGTCGCCGTGGCGGTGTACGTGCTGGGCATGGCGCTGTTCACCATCATCATGGGCAACGGCTTCGCGGCCTTCCCGGTGATGACGGGCGGCGTCGGCGTGCCGGTGCTGGTGGGCGTGTACCACGGCGACCCGGCCGTGATGGCGGCCATCGGCATGTTCTCGGGCTACTGCGGCACGCTCATGACGCCGATGGCGGCCAACTTCAACATCGTGCCCGCGGCGCTGCTGGAGTTGCCCGACAAGAACGCGGTGATCAAGGTGCAGATACCGACTGCGGCCGCGCTGCTGGTGGTCAACATCTTCCTGCTGTATTTCCTGATGTTCCGCTGAGGCACCGCGCATGACCACCCTCACCGATGCGAAGGCACGCCGCGTGCTGGTCGCGGGCTTCGAGCCCTTCGAGAACGACCCGGTCAACCCGGCGTGGGAAATTGCCCGCGCGCTCGACGGCTGGGCCTGCGAAGGCGCCGTGGTGCAGGCGGTGCAGCTGCCCTGCGTGTTCGGCCGCGCCATCGACACGCTCGACGCCGCGCTGGCCGGCTCGCCGCTGCAGCTGGTGCTGTGCGTCGGCGCGGCGGGCGGGCGCACCGAGATCTCGATGGAGCGCGCCGCGCTGAACATCGACGACGCGCGTATCCCCGACAACGCCGGGCAGCAGCCCATCGACCTCCCCGTGGTCAAGAACGGCCCGGCGGCCTATTTCTCGACGCTGCCGATCAAGGCCATGGTGCGCGACATGCGTGCGGCGGGCCTGCCCGCAGCCGTGTCGAACAGCGCCGGCACCTTCGTGTGCAACCACATCTTCTACGCGCTGATGCACCGGCTCGCGACGCGCCCGGCGCTGGCGCACACGCGCGGCGGCTTTGTCCACGTGCCCTACCTGCCCGAGCAGGCCGCCTCGAAACCCGGCGTGGCGAGCATGGCGCTGGCCGCGCAGGTGGAAGCCTTCCGCGTGGCGATCCGCACCGCGCTCACCGTGCGCCACGACGTGCGCGAAACCGCCGGCCGGCTGCATTGATTCCTGAGGCGTGCGTGCACGCCGGAGACCCCCGATGAACATCGACTTGAACAGTGACCTCGGCGAGAGCCTCGGCGTCTGGCGCATGGGCGACGACGCCGCCATGCTGGACATCGTCAGCAGCGCCAACGTGGCCTGCGGCTTCCACGCCGGCGACCCCGCGGGCATCCTGCGCACGCTGCGCCAGGCGAAGGAACGTGGCGTGGCTGTGGGTGCCCATGTGGCCTACCGCGACCTCGTCGGCTTCGGCCGCCGCAACATGGACGTCGACAGCGCCGACCTGCGCGCCGACGTGATCTACCAGATCGGCGCATTGAAAGGCCTGGCCGCCGCGGCCGGCACCGCGGTGCGCTACGTGAAGCCGCACGGCGCGCTGTACAACACCATCGCGCACGACGAGCGCCAGGCGCGCGACGTCATCGCCGCTATCCGCGAAATCGACGCGGGTCTCGTGCTCGTCGCGCTCGCGGGTTCGCCGCTGCTGGGCTGGGCCGAGGCCGCAGGCCTGCGCGTGGTGGCCGAGGCCTTTGCCGATCGGGCCTACACGCCGCAAGGCACGCTGGTGTCGCGCCGCGAACCCGGCGCCGTGCTGCACGACGCGAGCGACGTGGCCGAGCGCATGCTGCGGCTGGCGAACGAAGGCACGGTCACCGCCATCGACGGCAGCGTGGTGCGCATCCGTGCCGATTCGATTTGCGTGCACGGCGACAGCCCCGGCGCGGTCGAGATGGCGCGACGCGTGCGCGAGCGGCTCGTGCAGGCCGGCGTGACGGTCCGCCCGTTCGCCGAGGCTGCGACCGCATGACGACGTCGATGCGCTTTCTGCCTGTCAACCTGAATGCCGTGCTGGTCGAACTCGACGACCTGGCGCAGACGCTCGCGCTGCTGGCCTCGCTGCGCGCCGAGCCCATCGCCGGCATCGACGAGTTGGTGCCCGCCGCGCGCACCATCCTCATCACCTTCCGGCCCGCCGTGCTGTCGGCGGCTGCACTGGCGCATGCCGTGCGCCAGCGGAAGCTCGACGCCCGCGAGACGCACGTGGACAAGCGCATCGAGATTCCCGTGCGCTACGACGGCGAAGACATGGCCGAAGTGGCGGGCCTGCTCGGCATCACGCCCGACGAACTGGTGCGCCGCCACACCGGCAGCGACTACACCGTCGCCTTCACCGGTTTCGCGCCCGGCTTCGCCTACCTGAGCGGCGGCCACCCGAGCCTGAACGTGCCGCGCCGCGCGGTGCCGCGCACCCGCATCCCGGCCGGCGCGGTCGGGCTCGCGGGCAGCTTCAGCGGCGTGTACCCGCAGGCCAGCCCCGGCGGCTGGCAGATCATCGGCGTGACCGACACGCCGATGTGGGACCTGTCGCGCGAGACGCCCGCGCTGCTGCAGCCGGGCGATGCGGTGCGCTTTGTCGATGTCACGTCGTTGAAGGTGGCGTTGCCTGTGGCCGAGCCCGTGGTTGCGGCGCCCGCACCTGCGGCCGTTGAAGGCGGCAGCGCGTTCGAAGTTCGCGCCGCTGGCTTGCAGGCGCTGTGGCAGGACGGTGGTCGCCATGGCCAGGCGCGGCAGGGCGTGTCCGCCTCTGGCGCGATGGACCATCGCTCGCTGCAAGCTGCGAATCGATTGGTCGGCAATGCGTCGGATGCCGCGTGCCTCGAGCTCGCCTACGGCGGCTTTCAGTTCGTCTGCCGCGGCAACGCGGTGATCGCTGTCACCGGCGCCGACGGCCCGCTCACGCTGATCCGCGCCGACGGCGCGCAATGGCCGCTGCCACGCTACCAGCCCGTTGCGCTGGCCGATGGCGACACCGTCACGTTCGGCGAGCCCGTCGCCGGCATTCGCAGCTACCTGGCCGTGCGCGGCGGCTTTGCCGTGGCGCCCGTGCTCGGCAGCTGCGCGACTGACACGCTGGCCCGCATCGGCCCGCCGGCCGTGGCCGCGGGCGACGTGTTGCCCGTGCGCGCCGTCGCCATTGGCGCTGTCGTCGGCGCCACCGAAGCACCGCCGGCCGACCTGCCCACCGTGCATGAAGAAGTCGTGCTCGACATCGTGCTCGGCCCGCGCACCGACTGGTTCACCGCCGACGCCGTCGAGCGCCTGTGCAGCCAGCCGTGGGTGGTGACGCCGCAGTCGAACCGCGTCGGCATCCGCCTCAATGGCGAACAGCCGCTCGTGCGTGCGAACACCGCCGAGTTGCCCAGCGAGGGCACGGCGCGCGGTTCGATCCAGGTGCCGCCCAGCGGCCAGCCCGTGCTGTTCCTGGCCGACCACCCGCTCACCGGCGGTTATCCCGTGATCGCGTCGGTCGCCACCCACCACCTGGACCGTGCGGGGCAGATCCCCGTGAACGCCCGCGTCCGCTTCCAACCGATGGCCGGCCACGGCCCGATCGAACTTTGATTTGAGATCGAGAGTCCCGCGATGAAAAAAGTCCTGATCGCCAACCGCGGCGAAATCGCCGTGCGCATCGCGCGCGCTTGCGCCGACCACGGTGTGCAGTCGGTCGCCGTCTACGCCGACCCTGACCTGAATGCGCTGCACGTGCGCCGGGCCGACGAGGCCTACGGGCTGGACGGCCACCGCCCGGCCGACACCTACCTGAACATTCCCAAGCTGCTGGCCATCGCGAAGCGCAGCGGCGCCGACGCCGTGCACCCCGGCTACGGCTTCCTCTCGGAAAGTGCGGCCTTCGCGCAGGCGGTGATCGACGCCGGCCTCACATGGATCGGCCCCTCGCCTGCGGCCATCGCCACGCTGGGCGACAAGGTGCAGGCCCGCAAGCTCGCACTGAAGGTCGGCGCACCGCTCGTCGCGGGCACGGCCGACCCGGTGAGCAACGCGGGCGAGGTGCTCGCCTTTGCCGAACAGCACGGCCTGCCGATCGCCATCAAGGCGGCCTTCGGCGGCGGCGGGCGCGGCATCAAGGTCGCTTGGCGGCTCGACGAGGTCGAAGGCCTTTACGAATCGGCCGTGCGCGAAGCCATCACCGCGTTCGGCCGCGGCGAGTGCTACGTCGAGCAGTTCCTCGACCGCCCGCGCCACGTCGAGGCGCAGGTCATCGCCGACACGCACGGCAATGTCGTCGTACTCGGCACGCGCGACTGCTCGCTGCAACGACGCAACCAGAAGCTGGTCGAAGAAGCGCCCGCGCCGTTCCTGAGCGACGCGCAGCGCGAACGCATCCACCAATCGGCGCGCGACATCTGCGCCGCTGCCGGCTACACCGGCGCCGGCACCGTCGAGTTCATGCTGAGCGCGAGCGGCGCGATTTCCTTCCTCGAGGTCAACACGCGCCTGCAGGTCGAGCACCCCGTGACCGAGGAAACCACCGGCATCGACCTCGTCATCGAACAGCTGCGCATCGCGCAAGGCCTGCCGTTGTCCATCAAGGAGACGCCCGCGCCGCGCGGCCACTCCTTCGAGTTCCGCATCAACGCCGAAGACGTGGGCCGCGGCTTCCTGCCGACGCCCGGCCCCGTCCATGTGTTCGACGCACCCTCGGGCCCCGGCGTGCGGGTCGACACCGGCGTGGACGCCGGCTCGCAGGTGCCCGGCACCTTCGACTCGCTGATGGCCAAGCTCATCGTCACCGGCGCCACGCGCGCCCGGGCGATCGCACGCGCACGCCGCGCGCTGAAGGAATTCCGCATCGAAGGCCTGGCGACCGTGCTGCCGTTTCACCGCGCCGTGATGGCGCACCCCGACTTCGTGTCGGAAGACGCCTTCAAGGTCCACACCCGCTGGATCGAGACCGACTTTGCGAACGACGAAGCGGCAGGCATGCGGCCCGATCCGCTGCCGGATGCGTCGCTGCACCGCACGGCCATCGAGATCGACGGGCGGCGCATGTCGCTGGGGCTGCCGGCGGAGTTGCTGCGTGGGTTGGCGGCGGCGGGTGGTGCTGGTGTTGCTGCTTCGCCTGGCGTTGCGAACGCACCAGCGGTCGATGCGGCCGCCGTGGCGGCGCCGGTGTCGGGCACGTTGCAAGGATGGAAAGTCGCCGACGGTGACGAGGTCGTCGAAGGCGCGGTGATCGCGGTGATGGAGGCGATGAAGATGGAGATGCAGGTCGTCGCGCATCGCGCGGGGCGCATCGCTTTTGCCGCGGCGGCGGGGGGCTATGTGGCGGCGGGGACGGCGATCGCGCGCATTGGCTGAGTGGAAGCAGCCGTCAAGGCTTGAGGAACAGGGCGACGAGTCCTGAAACGATGCAGGGGGCGAACGTCACGGCGGCCATGTAGGTTTCGAGACGTGAGCCTGTATCGCGTGGGTAGATGAGCAGGTGACGCGCACCGAGGTAGAGCAACGCGGCGCCGGCCAGTACGAGCACGAACAGCCAGGCTTTCGTTCAGCCTGGCGTCCGCGATGGATGTGGACGCACGCGATGCCCGCCAACGCCAGCACAGTTCCATGTGATAACGCATCCGGTTTGGACCGTTTCGCCGGCTTGACTACGTTCTGTCTTTCCTCCTCCTGGTCCAGGCGGCGTAGTCGCCGAAGGCGCTCGTCGAGCGCAGGGTGGACCTCAAAATCGACGCTGACTTCGTTTGGCATTTCGGCCTTGCTGGGCAATCCAACGCCCGCAACCAGTGCTTCGAAATACATGTCCATCAAGGGGAGCCGATGCCCTTGAACGGCGGGCAACCAGTGCAATGGGCCTGGGGCCGCGCTGGCTGATCGCAGCCCGCGACTTTTAACCCCGCCCCAGCCGGGTCACACACCCTTGCGCATAATTGACGCAAGCTATGACTCTCACCGAACTCAAATACATCGTCGCAGTCGCCCGCGAGCGGCACTTCGGCAAGGCGGCCGAGGCCTGCTATGTGTCCCAGCCGACGCTTTCGGTGGCCATCAAGAAGCTCGAGGACGAACTCGAGGTCAAGCTCTTCGAGCGCAGCGCCGGTGAAGTGACCGTGACGCCGCTCGGCGAGCAGATCGTCCAGCAGGCGCAGAGCGTGCTCGACCAGGCCGCCAGCATCAAGGAGATTGCCAAGCGCGGAAAAGACCCGCTGGCCGGCCCGCTGAACCTGGGCGTGATCTACACGATCGGGCCGTACCTGCTGCCCGACCTGGTGCGCCAGGTGATCGCGCGCACGCCGCAGATGCCGCTGGTGCTGCAGGAGAACTTCACGGTCAAGCTGCTCGAGATGCTGCGTGCCGGCGAGATCGACTGCGCGATCATGGCCGAGCCCTTTCCCGACACGGGGCTGGCGATGGCGCCGCTGTACGACGAGCCGTTCATGGCGGCGCTGCCGGTGAAGCACAAGTTCGCCGACCGCGAGTCGATCACGTCGGAAGAGCTGCAGAACGAGACGATGCTGCTGCTGGGCACGGGCCACTGTTTCCGCGACCACGTGCTGGAGGTGTGCCCCGAGTTCGCGCGCTTCTCGAGCAACGCCGAGGGCATCCGCAAGAGCTTCGAGGGCTCGTCGCTGGAGACCATCAAGCACATGGTGGCCTCGGGCATGGGCGTGACGCTGGTGCCGCGGCTGTCGGTGCCGGCCGAGGCGCTCAAGCCCAGGGGCAAGGGCCGCAAGGATTCCGAGCAGATGGTGCGCTACCTGCCCGTGCGCGACGCGCAGGACCGCGACCCGCCGATGCGCCGCGTGGTGCTGGCCTGGCGCCGCACCTTCACGCGCTACGAGGCGATTGCGGCGCTGCGCAACGCGATCTACGCGTGCGAGCTGCCGGGTGTCAAACGACTCTCCTAGCGATTCGGGGCCTTCGCCTACGCGCGGGCTGTTTGGGATCGCCGATCGCTGGGATAGAGTGAAGCTGTTGCGAAGCCGCCCGCCGGCTTTCAGAATTTCGGTGTCGTTCACCCAACTTCAAGAAAGACCTCTACGCCATGGCCAAACCCCCGAAAAAAACCAAGTCCCCGTCGCCCGCTGCTTCCGCCGGCAAGGTGCCGAAGAAGGGCGGCGCCGTCGTCGCGCAGGAGTCGGGCAGCCGCAATGCGCCGCTGATCAACATCGGCATCGAGCGCCAGGACCGCGCGGCGATTGCCGAAGGGCTGAGCCGCGTACTGGCCGACACCTACACGCTGTACCTCACGACCCACAACTTCCACTGGAACGTGACGGGTCCGCACTTCAACTCGCTGCATGCGATGTTCATGACGCAGTACACCGAGCTGTGGAACTCGACCGACGTGATCGCCGAGCGCATCCGCGCGCTGGGCCACTACGCGCCGGGCTCGTACGCCGAGTTCAGCAAGATCGCCACCGTGCCCGACGTGCCGCTGAATCCGCCCAAGGCGATGGAGATGGTGCGCATCCTCGTGAAGGGCCACGAAACCGTGTCGCGCATCGCACGCGAGTTCATCCCGGTGGCCGAAGAGGCTGGCGACGACCCGACCGCCGACATGCTGACCGCGCGCTGCACGGTGCACGACCAGACGGCCTGGATGCTGCGCTCGCTGCTCGAAGAGTGATGACGTCTGCCTGATCTCCCGGCACCTCGGGTGTGCCGGGAGCCCTTCGGAGAGCGGCACAATGGCCGCTCTTTTGACGTCTGCCTTGTCGCTTTCCGCATGCCTCTCGCCCGCCGTTTTGCGCTCTACCTCGATCTGATCCGCTGGAACCGGCCGGCCGGCTGGCTGCTGTTGCTGTGGCCCACGCTGGGCGCGCTCTGGTTCGTGGCCGATGGCTGGCCCGGTTGGCACCTCGTCGTGGTGTTCACGCTGGGCACGTTCCTGATGCGCAGCGCGGGCTGCTGCGTCAACGACGTGGCCGACCGCGAGTTCGATCGCCATGTGAAGCGCACCGCCCAGCGCCCCGTGACGAGCGGCGCCTTGTCGGTCAGGGAAGCGCTGGGCCTGGGCGCGGTGCTGGCGCTGCTGTCTTTCGGGCTGGTGCTCACCACCAACCGCACGACGGTGCTGTGGTCGTTCGCGGCATTGGCGATTACGCTGATCTATCCGTTTGCCAAGCGCTTCGTGTCGATCCCGCAGGCGGTGCTGGGCATCGCCTTCAGCTTCGGCATTCCCATGGCCTTTGCCGCGGTGCAGTCGACGGTGCCGGCCTTCGCCTGGTGGCTGCTGGCGGGCAACCTGTTCTGGGTGCTGGCCTACGACACCGAGTACGCCATGGTGGACCGCGACGATGACCTGAAGATCGGCATGAAGACCTCGGCCATCACCTTCGGCCGCTTCGACGTGGCGGCCGTGATGGCCAGCTACGCGATCTTCCTGGCGGTCTGGATCTGGGCTGGGGCCAGCCGGTCGCTGGGCGTGCTGTTCTACCTGGGCATTGCCGTGGCAGCGGCCCAGGCGCTCTGGCACTGGCGCCTGATCCATGACCGCACGCGCGAGGGCTGCTTCAAGGCGTTCCGTGAAAACCACTGGCTGGGTTTCGCGGTGTTCGTCGGCATCGTGGCGGGCTACACCGCCCGATAACCCGCCGGTTCAGCCGCGCCCGAACTCCTCGCCCAGCTCGGCCGCGCGCTTCTGCGCGGCGCGGATGGCGGTCTTGAACTGCCCCTTCACATCGGAGGCTTCGAGCGCGCTCAGGGCCGCGTAGGTCGTGCCGCCCTTGGAGGTCACGCGTTCGCGCAGCACCGACGGCGGCTCGGTCGCGCTGTGCGCCAGTGCCGAGGCGCCGGTGAACGTGCCGATGGCCAGCCGCTGGGCCTGGTCGGGCGTGAGGCCCATCTCGACGCCGGCCTCGGTCATCGCCTCGATGAAATAGAACACGTAGGCCGGGCCGGAGCCCGACATGGCGGTCACCGCGTCGAGCGCGGGCTCGGCGTCGACCCAGATCAGCTCGCCGGTCGGTGCCAGCAGCTGGCCGACGCGTGCACGGTCGGCGCCTTCGACGCCAGCCCGCGCGAACAGCCCGGTCATGCCCTTGCCCACCAGCGCGGGCGTGTTGGGCATGGCGCGCACCACGCGCTCGGTGCCGAGCCAGCGGGCGATGCTGTCGGACGGAATGCCCGCGGCCACGCTCAGGTGCAGGGCGTCGCCGGCAAAGGCGCGCACCGGGCGCGCGGCTTCCGCGAAGGTCTGGGGCTTGACCGCCCACACCACCACGGCGCAGCGCGCGAGAGCCTCGGTGGCCTCGGCCTGGGCGACGATGCCGTAGGACTGGGCGAGCCTGGTGCGGGCGTCTTCGAAGGGCTCGACGACCTCGAAGTTGTCGGCGGCAACGCCTTGCTGGATCAGGCCGCCGATGATGGCGCTGGCCATGTTGCCGCCGCCGATGAAGGCGATGGGGGGCAGGGGACCCGGCGCGGTGCGGGGCAGGAAGGTCACGGCGATGGTCATGGTCGGTCGGTGTAGGCGAAGGCGGCGAACTGCGTCACTTGCAGTGGGTTGAAATTGTCGTCGCTCACGACCACCAGCAGGCGGCGGCCGTCGGGCAACGGAGGGCCCCAGCACATGCCCTCGGTGTTGTCGAGGCGCGCAAGGCCGAGGGTGGCGAAGTCGGCCACGAGCGTCTTGGCGGCCGGCCGGTGGTTGCCGGGGGCGAGGACATCGATGGCGAGCACGTCGTCGGCGGCCCGGGTGTCGATCTCATACAGGCGCAGCGAATTGCCGGCGCCTGTGGCGTAGGCGCGCTCCAGCACCAGCATGCGATGGGCGTCGAGCATCAGCACCTCGCTCACGCCGTTGTCGGCGTAGGTGCCTGGCACCCGCGGGCGCAACGGGATGGCGTCGGGCGCGTAGGCGATCTGGCGCCCGGCGCGGCCGGTCGACAGGTCGACCTGGGTGAAGCGGCAAGGGCCGCCGGGAGCGGAGGTGGTCGGGGGCGGGCCGTCCTGGACCAGAGCGTTTTCCATCGCGAGCCAGGCCGAGCGGTCGTCGGGCGTGAGGGCCAGGCCTTCGAACGTCAGGTTGTCACGCGGGCCGCGGTGCCCGGTCGGGTCCGGGGCAAACATCGCCGGCAGGGTGAATTCGCGCAGGAAGCGGCCGTCGCGCGCTGATTCATACAGGGCGGGGCCAAACCCGCGGGCGATGTCGCCTTCGCTGGTCCAGAGCAGGGTGCCGGTCGAGGGACGCAGGCGCAGGGCTTCGGGGTCGGGAACGGGCAAACCGGCGATTGCCTGGCGCCGCCCGGGCCAAAGACCCCCGCCGGGGCGTTGCAGCTGGACAACGCCGCCGGGTTCAGGGGCGGTGTCGCCGGGCAGTGGCCATCGCGCCGTGTAGCAACGGATCGGAGCCAAGTCTGATCGGTCATCGCTGAGAAGCAGGTACTCACCTCCGACCGTGTCGTAGTCGATGCCCGACAGGCCGCCCACTGGGGTGCTGTCTCTGTCTATATGCAGTCGATGCGCCCAGCGGGCTTCCCCCAGGGGTCGCAGCCGGCCGGTGTCTGAGGCAGGGGCTGCGCTGCGGCAGCCTGCGAGCCCCAGCGAACCCAGTCCCAGCAATCCTGCGCCGCCCGCCAGCAGCTGTCGGCGCAGCATGGAAGGCTGCGAAACATGGGGGTGGAGAGGGGCGCGCACGCCACAAAGTCTAGCGGCTGTCGAAGTTCGTGTAATGAGGCAGTTGACATCCCGGAGCATGGATGCCACAATCGCGGGCTTCGCTTTCAAAAGGCGAAGCTTTCAGCCCAAAGCGGAAGCGTCTCGAGTGGTTCGGGGCGTGGACGACGGGCCCAAGACTGACCGCGGTGTCTCCCTCCTGGAGGCTCATCGGTACAAGTTGGGAATATCAAGAAATGATCCAAACTGAATCCCGGCTCGAAGTGGCCGACAACACGGGCGCGAAATCCGTCCTGTGTATCAAGGTGCTCGGTGGCTCCAAGCGGCGTTACGCCAGCGTGGGCGACGTCATCAAGGTCAGCATCAAGGAAGCCGCTCCGCGTGGTCGCGTCAAGAAGGGCGAGATCTACAGTGCAGTGGTGGTCCGCACCGCCAAGGGCATCCGTCGCGCTGACGGTTCGCTCGTCAAGTTCGACGGCAATGCCGCCGTGCTGCTCAACGCCAAGCTGGAGCCTATCGGCACCCGCATCTTCGGACCGGTCACGCGCGAACTGCGCACCGAGAAGTTCATGAAGATCGTGTCGCTGGCACCCGAAGTTCTCTAAGGACACAACGCCATGAACAAGATTCGCAAAGGCGACCAGGTCATCGTGTTGGCCGGTCGTGACAAGGGCAAGCGCGGCGTCGTGTCGCTGCGCGCAGACGACTCGCATGTGATCGTCGACGGCATCAACCTCGTCAAGAAGCACACCAAGCCGAACCCCCTCAAGGGTACGACCGGTGGCATCGTCGAGAAGACCATGCCGATCCACCAATCCAACGTGGCGATCTTCAATGCTGCGACCGGCAAGGCCGATCGCGTGGGCATCAAGATCACCCAAGGTGCCGACGGCAAGCGCGTGGCTGTTCGCGTCTTCAAGTCGAGCGGCGACGAAATCAAGTTCGCCTAAAAGGTACTCACATGGCACGTCTCCAACAACACTATCGCGAAAAGATCGCGAAAGACCTGACGGAAAAGTTCGGCTACAAGTCGCCGATGCAGGTTCCGCGTCTCACCAAGATCACCCTGAACATGGGTGTGGGTGAGGCAGTCGCCGACAAGAAGGTCCTCGACAACGCTGTCGCCGACCTGACCAAGATCGCTGGCCAGAAGCCCGTGGTCACCAAGTCGAAGAAGGCCATTGCCGGCTTCAAGATCCGCGAAAACCAGCCGATCGGCTGCATGGTCACGCTGCGTGGCGTGCACATGTACGAGTTCCTGGATCGTTTCGTCACCGTGGCCCTGCCCCGCGTGCGTGACTTCCGTGGTATCTCGGGTCGCGCATTCGACGGCCGTGGCAACTACAACATCGGCGTCAAAGAGCAGATCATTTTTCCTGAGATCGAGTACGACAAGGTCGACGCCTTGCGCGGTCTCAATATCAGCATCACGACGACGGCCAAGACCGACGAAGAAGCCAAGGCGCTTCTCGCTGGCTTCCGTTTCCCGTTCAAGAACTGAGGTGATCTGTGGCTAAAGCATCTTTGATCCAGCGCGAACTCAAGCGCGACAAGCTGGTTGCCAAGTTCGCTGCGAAGCACGCAGAACTGAAGGCAACTTCCAACGACGCGAAGAAGAGCGACGAAGAGCGCGCAGCGGCCCGCCTGGCCCTGCAGAAGCTCCCGCGCAACGCGAACCCCACGCGCCAGCGCAACCGTTGCGAAATCACCGGTCGCCCCCGTGGCACCTTCCGTCAATTCGGTCTGGCCCGCGCCAAGATCCGCGAACTGGCTTTCAACGGCGACATCCCCGGTGTCACCAAGGCCAGCTGGTAAGCCAGGCAGGAGCAAACAACATGAGCATGAGTGATCCCATTGCCGACCTGCTGACGCGTATCCGTAACGCGCAGATGGTGGCGAAGCCCACTGTGTCGATCCCGTCTTCCAAGGTGAAGGCTGCGATTGCACAAGTCCTGAAGGACGAAGGCTACATCGACGGTTTCGAAGTAAAGACCGATGCCGGCAAGTCCGAGCTCGTCATCACGCTGAAGTACTACGCTGGCCGCCCGGTCATCGAACGTATCGAGCGCGTGAGCCGCCCCGGCCTGCGCGTCTACAAGGCCAGTGCCGCCATCCCGCAAGTCCAGAACGGCCTCGGCGTTGCGATCGTCACGACCCCCCAGGGCGTGATGACCGACCGCAAGGCTCGCGCTACCGGCGTCGGTGGCGAAGTTCTGTGCTACGTCGCCTAACCGAGACATCGAGGAGTTACTGAAATGTCCCGAGTAGGAAAAATGCCGGTCGCCATCCCCGCAGGAGTGGATGTGTCGATCAAGGAAGACCAGATCAGCGTCAAGGGCACGGGCGGCACGCTCAGCCTGGCTCGCAATGCGCTGGTGAACATCGTCAACAACGACGGCAAGCTGAGCTTCGAGCCCGCCAACGAATCGCGTGAAGCGAATGCGATGAGCGGCACGATTCGCCAGCTGGTGAACAACATGGTGGTTGGCGTGACCAAGGGCTTCGAGAAGAAGCTGAACCTGGTCGGCGTCGGCTACAAGGCTGCAGCGTCCGGCGCCAAGCTGAACCTGCAAGTCGGTTACTCGCACCCGGTCAACATCGACATGCCGCAAGGCATCACGGTGACCACCGCGACCCCGACCGAAGTGGTGATCAAGGGCGCTGACCGTCAACGCGTCGGCCAGATCGCCGCTGAGATCCGCGCTGTTCGTCCGCCAGAGCCTTACAAGGGCAAGGGCATTCGCTATGCGGACGAGAAGATCGTGATCAAAGAGACCAAGAAGAAGTAAGGGGCAGCAAAATGATGTTGACCAAAAAAGCACAGCGTCTTCGCCGCTCGCGCCAGACCCGCATCCGCATCGCGACGCAGGGCGTGGCTCGCCTCACGGTGAACCGCACCAACCTGCACATCTATGCCACCGTCATTTCCGACGACGGCACCAAGGTGATCGCAACCGCATCGACCGCCGAAGCCGAAGTGCGCGCAGCACTCGGCGCCTCGGGCAAGGGTGGCAATGCCGCCGCTGCCACCGCCATCGGCAAGCGCATCGCTGAAAAGGCGAAGGCTGCCGGCGTCGAGAAGGTCGCTTTCGATCGCGCAGGTTTCGCCTACCACGGCCGCGTCAAGGCGCTGGCCGAGGCAGCCCGCGAAGCCGGTCTGCAGTTCTAATCGGACACGAGATTCAAAATGGCAAAGATTCAAGCAAGAACGCAGAACGAAGGTCCTGAGGACGGTCTGCGCGAGAAGATGATCGCGATCAACCGCGTCACCAAGGTGGTGAAGGGTGGTCGTATCCTCGGTTTCGCAGCGCTGACCGTGGTCGGTGACGGCGATGGCCGCGTCGGCATGGGCAAGGGCAAGTCCAAGGAAGTGCCTGCTGCCGTGCAGAAGGCAATGGAAGAGGCTCGCCGCAACCTGTTCAAGGCTCCGATCAAGAACGGTACGCTGCACCACCAGGTGCAAGGTCACCACGGTGCCGCCACCGTCGTGATGTACCCGGCTCCCAAGGGTACCGGCATCATTGCCGGCGGCCCGATGCGCGCCGTGTTCGAAGTCATGGGCATCACCGACATCGTGGCCAAGAGCCATGGTTCGTCGAACCCCTACAACATGGTTCGCGCCACGCTCGACGGGTTGAAGAACTCGACGACGGCCGGCCAAGTGGCTGCCAAGCGCGGTCTCACCGTCGAAGAAATCTTCGCCTGAGCGCAAGCTCTCGCAAGGCTGAAGGAAGCATTCAAATGACGCAACAACAAACCCTCAAGGTGCAATTGGTCAAGAGCCCGATTGGCACCAAGGAATCGCATCGCGCGACCGTGCGTGGCCTCGGCCTGCGCAAGCTCAACAGCGTGAGCGAGCTGCAAGACACGCCCGCGGTGCGCGGCATGATCAACAAGATCAGTTATCTGGTCAAAGTTCTGTAAGAGAGACTGATATGGAACTCAATGGCATCAAGCCGGCAGCTGGCGCCAAGCACGCCAAGCGTCGCGTCGGCCGCGGCATCGGCTCGGGCATCGGCAAGACCGCAGGTCGCGGTCACAAGGGCCAGAAGTCGCGCGCAGGCGGCTTCCACAAGGTGGGCTTCGAAGGCGGTCAAATGCCTCTGCAGCGTCGCCTGCCCAAGCGCGGCTTCAAGTCGCACCTGCTGAAGTACAACGCCGAAGTCACGCTGACTGCGCTCGAGCAGCTCGGCCTGGCCGAAGTCGATGTCCTGGCACTGAAGCAAGCCGGCCTCGTGGGCCAGCTCGCCAAGGTCGTCAAGATCATCAAGACCGGCGAACTCACCAAGGCCGTCAAGCTGACGGGCGTGGGGGCGACCGCTGGTGCCAAGGCTGCGATCGAAGCAGCCGGCGGCAGCCTCGCCTGATCACCTTCGGACTGAAAGAAGTTCTTCGTGGCAACTAACGCGGCAACGATCGCAAAAACAGGCAAGTTCGGCGACCTCCGTCGTCGGCTCGTCTTTTTGCTGCTCGCGCTCGTGGTCTACCGGATTGGCGCGCACATTCCTGTGCCGGGTATCAACCCGGATCAGCTGGCAGCGTTGTTCCAGGGCCAGCAGGGCGGCATTCTGAGCCTGTTCAACATGTTCTCGGGCGGGGCGCTGTCGCGTTTCACCGTGTTCGCGTTGGGGATCATGCCGTACATCTCGGCGTCGATCATCATGCAGCTGATGACCTACGTGCTTCCGACCTTCGAGCAATTGAAGAAGGAAGGCGAGGCCGGTCGCCGCAAGATCACGCAGTACACGCGCTATGGCGCGCTCGGCCTGGCTCTGTTCCAGTCGTTCAGCATCGCAGTGGCCCTCGAATCGTCGGCCGGTCTGGTGATCGCCCCCGGTTTCGGCTTCCGCCTGACCGCCATGGTGAGCCTGACCGCTGGTTCGATGTTCCTGATGTGGCTCGGCGAGCAGATCACCGAACGCGGCCTGGGCAACGGCATCTCGATCCTGATCTTTGCAGGTATCGCGGCCGGTCTGCCCGGTGCGATCGGTGGCCTGGCTTCGCTGGTGACGACCGGTGCGATGAACCCCATCGTTGCGCTCTTCATCATCGCGGTTGTGGTGCTGGTCACCTACTTCGTGGTGTTCGTGGAACGCGGTCAGCGCAAGATCCTCGTGAACTATGCGCGGCGCCAGGTTGGCAACAAGGTCTACGGCGGTCAGTCGTCGCACCTGCCCCTGAAGCTGAACATGGCCGGTGTGATTCCTCCGATCTTCGCGTCGTCGATCATTCTGCTGCCGGCAACGGTGGTGGGCTGGTTCAGCGCTGGTGACGGTGGCTTCCGCTGGATCAAGGACATCGCCAGCGCACTGCGTCCGGGCGAGCCGATCTACGTGCTGCTGTATGCCGCTGCGATCGTTTTCTTCTGCTTCTTCTACACGGCACTCGTGTTCAACAGCAAGGAAACGGCCGACAACCTGAAGAAGAGTGGTGCGTTCATTCCTGGCATTCGCCCGGGTGACCAGACCGCTCGCTATATCGACAAGATTCTGGTTCGCCTGACGTTGGCCGGCGCGGTGTACATCACCTTCGTCTGCCTGCTGCCCGAGTTCCTGATCCTGAAGTACAACGTGCCGTTCTACTTCGGTGGTACCTCCCTGCTGATCATCGTGGTCGTCACGATGGACTTCATGGCCCAGGTGCAAAACTACATGATGTCCCAGCAGTACGAATCGCTGCTGAAGAAGGCGAACTTCAAGACATCGTAGGGCTGTGAGTTTCAGTATTGAGTCCGGGCGGTAGACCGCCACGTTAAACAGTTTTAGGAGAATGAAATGAGAGTTTCGGCTTCGGTCAAAACCATCTGCCGTAATTGCAAGGTCATCCGCCGTAAAGGTGTGGTGCGTGTGATTTGCACCGACCCGCGCCACAAGCAGCGCCAGGGTTGATTGAAGAGTATTAGAGGACGCACATGGCACGTATTGCTGGCATCAACATCCCGCCGCACAAGCACGCTGAAATCGGCCTGACCGCCATTTTCGGTATCGGTCGCACCCGCGCCCGTCAAATCTGCGAAGCGAGCGGCATCGAATATTCGAAGAAGATCAAGGATCTGACCGACGCCGATCTCGAAAAGATCCGCGACCAGATCGCTCTGTTCACGATCGAAGGCGATCTGCGTCGCGAGACGACGATGAACATCAAGCGTTTGATGGACATCGGCTGCTATCGCGGCTTCCGTCACCGTCGCGGCCTGCCGATGCGCGGCCAGCGCACGCGCACCAATGCCCGCACCCGCAAGGGTCCGCGCAAGGCTGCGCAGTCCCTGAAGAAATAAGGATAGACAAGCATGGCTAAAGCACCTGCAAACAACGCCGCACAGCGCGTTCGCAAGAAGGTTCGCAAGAACGTTGCGGACGGTATCGCCCACGTGCATGCCTCGTTCAACAACACCATCATCACGATCACCGATCGCCAGGGCAACGCCCTGTCGTGGGCTTCGTCGGGTGGCCAGGGCTTCAAGGGCTCGCGCAAGTCGACCCCGTTCGCTGCGCAGGTCGCTTCCGAAGTGGCCGGCCGTGCTGCTGTCGAACAAGGTATCAAGAACCTCGACGTCGAGATCAAGGGCCCCGGTCCTGGTCGCGAGTCGTCGGTGCGCGCACTGGCTGCGCTCGGCATCCGGATCAATTCCATTGCCGACGTGACGCCCGTTCCGCACAACGGCTGCCGTCCCCAGAAGCGTCGCCGCATCTGATCGTCAGTCCGCAAGGCGCAGCCAGCTTTCGAGCGGCTGCGCATTTGTTTTTTCACTAAGCCCACCGCCATCGGCACTTCCGCCGACGGCTCCCGCAGGCAACTGCGGCAGATGACACCAAGGAAATACCGTGGCACGTTACCTCGGCCCCAAGGCCAAACTTTCCCGCCGTGAAGGCACCGACCTGTTCCTGAAGAGCGCCCGCCGTTCGATCCAGGACAAGGCCAAGTTCGACTCCAAGCCCGGCCAGCACGGTCGCACCTCGGGTCAGCGCACCTCCGACTACGGTCTGCAGCTGCGTGAGAAGCAGAAGGTCAAGCGCATGTACGGCGTGCTCGAGAAGCAGTTCCGCCGCTACTTCGAAGAAGCCGATCGCCGCCGTGGCAACACCGGTGCCAACCTGCTGTTCATTCTCGAGTCGCGCCTGGACAACGTGGTCTACCGCATGGGCTTCGGTTCGACGCGCGCCGAAGCACGCCAGCTCGTGTCGCACAAGGCGATCACCGTGAACGGCCAGTCGGTCAACATCCCGTCGTACCTGGTCAAGACCGGTGACGTGATCGCCGTGCGCGAAAAGTCCAAGAAGCAGAACCGCATTGTCGAAGCGCTGCAACTCGCCCAGCAAGTCGGCATGCCGGCCTGGGTCGATGTGAACGCCGACAAGGCCGAAGGCACCTTCAAGAAGGTCCCGGATCGCGACGAATTCGCAGCCGACATCAACGAATCGCTGATCGTCGAACTGTATTCGCGTTGATTTTCTCTACCCGCCAGTGCATCTTTGCGCCGGCGGGAGATTGATATTGTTGTTCACGTTCCTGCTCCGCACTTTGTTGCGGATCAGGCGCTTCACCAGCCTTACCGGTGTAACGAGCCGGGGGTATTGAGAGGAAGTCTGCATGCAAACCACCCTGCTGAAACCCAAGACCATCCAGGTCGAGCAACTTGCCGCCAACAAGGCCAAGGTCACGCTCGAGCCTTTCGAGCGCGGCTACGGCCATACGCTCGGCAACGCGCTGCGTCGCGTTCTGCTGTCGTCCATGGTCGGCTACTCGGCCACCGAAGTCACGATTGCTGGCGTTCTGCATGAGTACTCGTCGATCGACGGCGTGCAGGAAGACGTCGTCAACATCCTGCTGAATCTCAAGGGCGTGGTGTTCAAGCTCCACAACCGCGACGAAGTCACGCTGAGCCTGCGCAAGGACGGCGAAGGCCCGGTCCTCGCATCGGACATCCAGACCCCGCACGACGTCGAGATCATCAACCCTGACCACGTGATCGCGCACCTGTCGCAAGGCGGCAAGCTCGACATGCAGATCAAGGTTGAAAAGGGTCGCGGCTACGTGCCCGGCACGATGCGTCGCTACGCCGACGAGCCGACCAAGTCGATCGGCCGCATCGTTCTCGACGCATCGTTCTCGCCCGTCAAGCGCGTGAGCTACACCGTCGAAAGCGCCCGCGTCGAACAGCGTACCGACCTGGACAAGCTGCTGGTCGAGATCGAGACCAACGGTGCGATCAGCGCCGAAGATGCGGTTCGCGCATCGGCTAAAATCCTGGTTGAGCAGCTCGCCGTGTTCGCGCAGCTCGAAGGCGGCGAACTTGCTGCATTCGATGCACCCGCACCGCGCAGCGCCCAGCAATTCGATCCGATCCTGCTGCGCCCTGTCGACGAACTCGAACTGACGGTGCGTTCGGCCAACTGCCTGAAGGCCGAAAACATCTACTACATCGGTGACCTGATCCAGCGCACCGAGAACGAGTTGCTCAAGACCCCGAACCTGGGTCGCAAGTCGCTCAACGAAATCAAGGAAGTCCTCGCTTCGCGTGGCCTCACCTTGGGTATGAAGCTTGAAAGCTGGCCGCCGGCTGGTCTCGACAAGCGTTGATTTTTGTTTGAATTGAGCCCCCTGAGGGCTCGTGCCCGGGCAGTACCTGATACGGCTGCCTGTTTAATAAAGTAAAGGAAAAGCACCATGCGTCACGGACACGGACTTCGCAAACTCAACCGCACCAGCTCGCACCGCCTCGCGATGCTGCAGAACATGATGAATTCGCTCATCGAGCACGAAGTCATCAAGACCACGGTCCCCAAGGCCAAGGAACTGCGCCGCGTCATCGAACCGATGATCACCCTGGCCAAGAAGCCCACGCTCGCCAACAAGCGTCTGGCCTTCGACCGCCTGCGCAGCCGCGACAGCGTCGTCAAGCTCTTCGGCGAACTCGGCCCGCGTTTCGCAGCGCGTCCGGGCGGCTACACCCGCATCCTGAAGATGGGCTTCCGCGTGGGCGACAACGCCCCGATGGCGCTCGTCGAACTGGTCGACCGTGCTGAAATTAAAGATGCTGGCGCTGAGCAAAACGCCGCTGAATAAGCTATAATTTATACTTGCCGCGCGATGGAGCAGCCTGGTAGCTCGTTGGGCTCATAACCCAAAGGTCGCAAGTTCAAATCTTGCTCGCGCAACCAATTTAAAAGGCCCTTTGAGAAATCAAAGGGCCTTTTTCTTTGAGCCGATTCTTTTGGAAATTCCCGATCGGAATCAGGCGCAAAAGAAAGCCCTCGCGAAGAGGGCTTTTCTGTTTCTGGGCCGGCCCCGCAAAGAGGCAGGTTTCGAGAACGTGCGCAACTAAGGCGGCTGAGGGACTGCGACGAGGCGCAGTCACGCGCCGGATCAGTCTGGAATGACCGCCGTGACCTCGATCTCCACCTTCGCGCGGTGCTCCACCAGCGCCGCCACCTGCACGCAGGTCATGGCCGGGAAGTTGCGACCCAGCGCGTCGCGATAGACCGGGCCGAGCTCGGACAGGCGCCGGCTGTATTCGTCGCGGTCCGTCACGTACCAGGTCATGCGCACCATGTGCTCCGGGCCGGCGCCGGCTTCGCGCAGCACCTCGGCGATGTTGCGCAGTGCCTGGCCGCACTGGTCGATGAAATCGTCGGATTCGAACTGTTGCTGGGCATTCCAGCCGATCTGGCCGCCGACGAACACCTGGGTGCCGCGCGCCGCGATGCCGTTTGCATAGCCCTTCGGGGGCAGCCAGCCCGGAGGCTGAATGAGTTTGTTCGTCATGATGGTGTGTTGCTGTTGAGTTGTCTCAATTTGAAGCGCTGGAGTTTGCCGGTTTCGGTGCGCGGCAGCGCCGTCACGAACTCGATCTCCCGCGGGTACTTGAAGGGGGCGATGGTGGCTTTCACGTGGTCCTGCAGGGTCTTCACCATCGCCGCGTCGCCGGTGTGGCCGGGCTTGAGCACGCAGAAGGCTTTCACGACCATGCCGCGGTCGGTGTCGGGCTTGCCGATCACGCCGCACTCGGCCACGGCCGGGTGCTTGAGCAGCGCGTCTTCCACCTCCGGGCCGCCGACGTTGTAGCCGGCCGTGATGATCATGTCGTCCGCACGCGCCTGGTAGAAGAAGTAGCCGTCGTCGTCCTGCACGAACGAGTCGCCAGGGTAGTTCCAGCCGTTCTTCACGTAGTCGGCCTGGCGCGGATCGTCGAGGTAGCGGCAGCCGACCGGCCCTTGCAGCGCCAGCTTGCCGACCGTCCCGCGCGGCACTTCGTTGCCCTGGTCGTCGACCACCTTGGCCGTGAACCCTGGCACCGCCTTGCCGACGGCGCCGCGGCGCACTTCGTCGCCGGCGGCCGAGATGTAGATGTGGAACACCTCGGTGCCACCGATGCCGTCGAGCATCTCGATGCCCGTGGTCTCCTTCCAGAGCTGGCGCGTGGCGTCGGGAAGCGCCTCGCCTGCGCTCACGCAAATGCGCAGGCTCGGCGCCCCGTGCTGCCGGACGAAGGGCGCCATCTGGCGATAAAAGGTGGGCGCGGTGTAGCAGATGGTCGCGCCGACCTCGTTGATGAGCTTCACAAGCGCTTCCGGCGAGAAAGCGCCCTCGGGAAAGTACACCGACGCACCGGCCCACATCGGAAAGATCAGCAGGCCGCCGAGCCCGAAGGTGAAGGCCAGCGGCGGCGTGCCGACCACGATGTCATCGCTGCGTGCACGCAGCACGTGGCGCGGCCAGGTCTGGCACATGGCGACGACGTCGCGGTGCGTGGTGACGGGCGCCTTGGGCTTGCCCGTGGTGCCCGAGGTGAAGGCGAGCAGCGCGATGTCGTCGGCGGCCGTGGGGCAGGCGGAGAACACGCCGCTCTTGGCGGCCGCGCGCGCCGACAGCGAGTCGGGCGCATCGGGCTGGTTGAAGGCAATCACCGTCGCGAGCACGGGGTGCGCCTGCTGCGCGGCCACGAGCTCGTCGAGCAGGCGGCCTTCGCACAGCGCGGCCACGGGCTGCGACTTCTCGATGATCTCGCCGAGCTCCTTGGCGCGCAGCAGCGGCATGGTCGCCACCGCGATCAACCCGGCCTTGACCACGGCCAGCCACGACAACGCCATCCACACCGAGTTGCCGCCGCGCAGCAGCACGCGGTTGCCGGGCACGAGGCCGAGATCCTC
Organism: Variovorax sp. Root473; assembly: GCF_001426505.1. GTDB lineage: Bacteria > Pseudomonadota > Gammaproteobacteria > Burkholderiales > Burkholderiaceae_C > Variovorax. The sequence goes on along the minus strand of NZ_LMEV01000015.1, from coordinate 265,024 downwards.
GACCAGCACTTGGGCGATGCGGTTCACCTCGACGCCCGCCTGGGCGTAGGTGAGCACGCCGGCGGGCGAGCGCAGCATCGGCTTGTCGCCGAAGCCCTTGGCGACCGCCTTGTCCAGCAGTTCCTCGACCAGGTTCAGCTGGTCGGGAAACTGCAGCTCGGGCAGGTCGTAGCGAAAGACCGGCAGCTGCGCGGCAGGCGGCAGGCGGTCATGAACGAAGCGATCGACTTGGGCAGACACGGTTTCACCCCCGCAAAACGGATTTGCCGATGATCAGTTGCTGGACTTCCGTCGCGCCTTCATAGATGCGCAGCGAGCGGATGTCCCGGTACAGGCTTTCGATCTTGGTGCCGACCTTCACGCCAAGGCCCCCGTGCATCTGCAGCGCCATGTCGATCACGCGGCTCGCGTTCTCGGTGGCGCACATCTTGGCCATGGCTGCGGCGGCCGACACATCGCCGACCGCCGGCGCGCCGCGGCGCTCCGCGTCGTCGCGCATCCACGCGGCGCGGTAGGTCAGCAGCGCGGCGCTGTCGATCAGCGCGGCCATCTCGCCGAGCTTGGCCTGCGTGAGCTGGAAGTCGGCGAGCGTCTGGCCAAACATGCGGCGGCCCTTGGCGTGCGCGATGGCTTCGGCGAGCGCGCGGCGCCCCATGCCCAGCGCGGCAGCGGCCACCGAGGCGCGGAAGATGTCGAGCGTGCGCATCGCGAGCTTGAAGCCGCCGTTCAGCGTGCCCAGCTGTACCGTGCGCGGCACGATGCAGTTGTCGAAGCGCAAGGTGGCCAGCGGGTGCGGCGCCATCACGTCGATGTGCGAAGAGGTGTCGAGCCCCCGCGTCGTCGCGTCGACGATGAACACGGTGATGCCACGCGTGCCGGCCGTGGGGTCGGTCTTCGCGAACACGCAATAGAAGTCGGCGATGCCGCCGTTGCTGATCCAGGTCTTCTCGCCGTTCAGGCACCAGCCGTCGCCGGTGGGCTCGGCGCGCATCGCCATCGCCGCGACGTCGGAGCCGGCCTCGGGCTCGCTGAGTGCAAAGGCCGCGATCTTCTTGCCCTGGCCCACGGCCGTGAGGTACTGCGATTGCTGCTCGGGCGTGCCGTCCAGCGTGATCGCGCCGCTGCCCAGGCCTTGCATCGCGAAGGCGAAGTCGGCCAGTGGCGAGTGGTAGCCGAGCGTTTCGCGCAGCAGCACGAGCGCGCGCGAATCGAGGCGTTCGAGCGCACCGCCGGCACTGCCGGGCACCGCGTAGCGCAGCCAGCCGGCGTCGCCGAGACGGCGCACCCATTCACGGCAGGCGGCGCGGTCGTCGCGCTCATCGATCTCCTGTGCGGCGCACCAGGGCAGCAGGTCGTTGGCGAGCGCGCGGTGCGCGTCGTCGAAGAACGGCAGCGCGAGGTGCGCGGTCGAAGGTGGGGCGGGAATCTTGGTCATCATGATGCGTGTCAGTCTCCGCCGAACACCGGCTTGCGCTTGGCCGCGAAGGCCTCGTAGGCGCGCTTGAAGTCTTCGGTCTGCATGCAGATCGCTTGCGCCTGCGCTTCGGCTTCGATGGCCTGGTCGATGGTCATCGACCACTCTTGCGCGAGCATGGTCTTGGTCATGCCGTGCGCGAAGCTCGGGCCTTCGGCCAGGTCGCGCGCGACCTTGGTGGCGGCATCGAGCAGCGAGGCGCTGTCGTGCAGGCCGTTGAAGAAGCCCCAGGCCTGGCCTTCTTCAGCGGTCATGGCGCGGCCGGTGAACAGCAGCTCCGAGGCGCGGCCCTGGCCGATGACACGCGGCAGCAGTGCGCAGGCGCCCATGTCGGCGCCGGCCAGGCCCACGCGGGTGAACAGGAATGCGGTGCGCGTGGCGGGCGTGCCGTAGCGCAGGTCGCAGGCCAGCGCGATCATCGCGCCGGCGCCGGCGCACACGCCGTCGATGGCACCCACGATGGGCTGCGGGCAGTTGCGAATGGCTTTGACGAGGTCGCCCGTCATGCGCGTGAACTCGAGCAGCTCGGGCATGCGCATGCCGGTCAGCGGGCCGATGATTTCATGCACGTCGCCGCCCGAGCAGAAGTTGCCGCCGGCGCCAGTGACGACGATCACCTTCACGTCGGTCGCGTAGGTCAGCGCGCGGAACAGGTCGCGCAGCTCGGCGTACGAATCGAAGGTCAGCGGGTTCTTGCGCTCGGGACGGTTCAGCGTGATGGTGCCGACACCGGCTTCATAGCGCCAGGCAAAGTGCTCGGCTTGGTAGTCGGCCTTGGGTTCGAATTGCGCGTGCATGGGATTGCTTGCGCCGATGTAGTGCTTCATGCGGTCTCCGCCAATTGGCTGCTGTGGGAATGTTGCTTGACCTTGCCGAGCAGCTTGTGAAGCTGCGCGATCTCCTTGGGGTTGAGGCTTGAAAAAGCCTCGACGATCCAGTCTTCGTGCTGTTGCGCCATCTCGTTGAAGAGCTTGCGTCCGCGCGGCGTGAGGCGCACGCGCCAGGCGCGGCGGTCGCCTTCGACGTTGATGCGCTCTACCAGCCCTTCGGTCACGAGCTGGTCGGTGATGCCGGTGACGTTGCCGCCCGTGACCATCATGCGGCGCGAGAGCTCGTTCATCTTCAGCCCGTCGGGTGAGCGTTCGAGCTGCGACATGAGATCGAAGCGCGGCAGCGTGGTGGCGAACTGCGCGCGCAGTCCGTTGCGCACCTGCTTTTCCACCAGCTGCGTGCAGGTGAGCAAGCGCAGCCAGAGGCGCAGTGCCTCGGGGTGCTCGCTGTGGGCGCGTGCTTCGAGGTCCATGTCAGTGCGTCTCTTCGGTGTCGGCCGCACGGCCTGCGGCAGCGGTGGCCGCGGCGATCTGCTGCTGCTTGGCGATCTCGCGGTACATCTGGTCGCGGCCGCTCAGGTACTGCTTGGGCCAGTCGACGTCGCGGCTTTGCAGCTTGGCGGCTTCGTGCAGCGTCCACGCCGGGTCGGCCAGGTGCGGGCGCGCCACGGCGCACAGGTCGGCGCGGCCGGCCGCGATGATGCTGTTGGCCTGGTCGGCATCGGTGATGGCGCCCACCGCGATGGTCGAGATGCCGACCTCGTTGCGGATGCGGTCGGCGAACGGCGTCTGGTACATGCGGCCGTACACGGGCTTGGCGGCGCGCGTGGTCTGGCCCGACGACACGTCGATGAAGTCGGCGCCGGCTTCCTTGAAGAGGCGCGCGACCACCACGGCGTCGGCGTCGGTGTTGCCGCCGGGTGCCCAGTCGTGTGCCGAGATGCGCACGCTCATCGGCTTGTCGGCCGGCCACACGGCGCGCATCGCGCGGAACACTTCGAGCGGATAGCGGCAACGTGTTTCGATGTCGCCGCCGTACTCGTCGGTGCGCTGGTTGGTGAGCGGGCTGATGAAGGCCGACAGCAGGTAGCCGTGCGCGCAGTGCAGTTCGAGCCAGTCGAAGCCGCATTCGACGGCGCGGCGCGTCGAGTCGACGAACTGGTCGCGCAGCGTGTCCATCTCTGCGCGCGTGATCGCGGCCGGCAGCTGGTTCTGTTCGCCGTAGGGCAGGGCGCTCGCGGCGAGCAGCGGCCAGTTGCCGCTTTCGAGCGGCTCGTCGGTGCCTTCCCAGCCTACGCGCGTCGAGCCCTTGGGGCCGCTGTGGCCGATCTGGATGGCGATCTTCGCGCTCGACTGGGTGTGCACGAAGTCGACGATGCGCTTGAACGCGGCCTGCTGCGTGTCGTTGTACAGGCCCGTGCAGGCCGGCGTGATGCGGCCTTCGGGTGTCGGGCTCGTCATTTCGACGCACACCATCGCAGCGCCGCCGAGTGCGCGCGCGCCCAGGTGCACCAGCAGGAAGTCTTGCGGCACGCCGTCGACCGCGCTGTAGGTGGCCATCGGCGAGACGACGATGCGGTTCTTCAGCTCGACGCCGCGCACCTTCAGCGGCATCAGCATCGGTGCCACGGCCTTGCCGCCCGCCAGCCACTGCTCGTAGCCGCCGAGCCATTGCGTGTCGCGCACGCGCAGGTTCTCGTGGCTGATGCGCTGCGAGCGTGTGAGCAACGAGTATGCGAACTGCTCGATCTCCATGCCCGTATAGCGCGGCACGTTCTCGAACCATTCGGTGGAGTTGCGCGCGGCGTTCTGGATCTTCAGCACCTCGACGCTGCGGCGGGCTTCATAGCCTTCGAGCACGTGGTCGAGCGTGCCGCCCTGTTCGAATTCGTTGGCCAGGTCGATCGCGTCTTCCAGCGCGAGCTTGGTGCCCGAGCCGATCGAGAAGTGTGCCGTGTGCGCAGCGTCGCCCATGAGCACGACGGGTACCGAGCGGCCTTCGACGTCGATGCGGTGCGTCCAGCGCTCGCACACCACGCGCGGAAAGCGGATCCAGTTGGCCGAGCCGCGCAGGTGCGTGGCGTTGCTGATGAGCGCGTGGCCGCCGAGGTACTTGGCGAACAGCTTCTCGCAGAAGGCGATGGCCTCGGGTTGCTCCATCTGGTCGAGGCCGTGGGCCTTCCACACGGCTTCGGGCGTCTCGACGATGAAGGTCGAGGTCTTGTCGTCGAACTGGTAGGCATGGGCCTGGAACCAGCCGTGCTCGGTCTGTTCGAAGGCGAAGGTGAAGGCGTCGAAGGTCTGGTGCGTGCCCAGCCACACGAAGCGGCAGTTGCGCAGGTCGATGTCGGGCTTGAACACGTCGGCGTAGCGCTGGCGGATGCGGCTGTTGAGGCCGTCGCTGGCAATGACGAGGTCGGCCTTGTACTGCGCGGCAATCGCCTGGTCGTCGGTGGCGTCGGTTTCGAACACCAGCTCCACGCCGAGTTCGAGGCAGCGTTCCTGCAGGATGTTCAGCAGCCGCTTGCGGCCGATGCCGCAGAAGCCATGGCCGCCCGAACGCACCTGGCGACCCTTGAAGAAGACCTGGATGTCGTCCCAGTGGTGGAACTCGTTGCCGATGAGCGCGGCCGTGGGGCCGTCGGCCGCGCGCAGGTTGCCCAGCGTCTGGTCGCTCAGCACCACGCCCCAGCCGAAAGTGTCGAAGGGGCGGTTGCGTTCGACCACCGTGATCTGCAGCGCCGGGTTGCGGGCCTTCATCAGCAGGGCGAAATACAGGCCGGCCGGACCCCCACCGATGCACAGGATGCGCTGGAGGTCCGAGGCGGGCGCGAGGCGGGAGGTGGTCAAGCTGTTCATGGTTGAATAGTTTAGACATAAACAATCTGTTGTCAACGAGGGCTTCTCTGCAGAGGCTTTCGGCCCGCTCGCGGATGCGATGTCATGCAAACTCTTGGAAAAATCAATACCATGGCCCCATGCAACACTTGATACCCAAGATCGAGTCGCAGCTGGCCTCGCTGCCCGTGCCCATCGCACTGGAGTTGCCCGACGGGCGCCGGGTCGCCCAGGCGGGTTCACGCGTGACGCTGGCTTTCAAGGAGTGGTCGGTGCTGGCCAAGCTGGCCGGCCGGCAGGTCGGGGCCATCGGCGAGGCCTACGTCGAGGGCAAGGTGCAGATCGAGGGGGCCATGCGCGACCTGATCGACGCCACCGTCGGCCTGTTGCCCGGCAACCCCGCCGAGACCGACACCAGCTGGTGGAGCCGCCTGCAGCACCGTGCCAAGTCGCGCGGTTCGCACTCGCTGCGCAAGGACGCCGCGCAGATCGAGTTCCACTACGACGTCTCCGACGATTTCTACGCGCTGTGGCTGGACCCGCGCCGCGTCTATTCATGCGCCTACTTCCGCACGCCCGAGCTCACGCTGGCGCAGGCGCAGGAAGCCAAGCTCGACCACATCTGCCGCAAGCTCATGCTGCAGCCCGGCGAGCGCTACCTGGACATCGGCTCGGGCTGGGGCGCGTTGCTGATGTGGGCGGCCGAGCACTACGGCGTGGACGCCACGGGCATCACCCTGTCGAAGAACCAGCACGCGCACGTGCAGCGGCTCATCGAGGAAAAAGGCCTGCAGGGCCGCGTGCGCGTGGAGCTGCGCGACTACCGCGAGCTGCCCGACGCGCAGCCTTTCGACAAGATCTCGTCGGTGGGCATGTTCGAGCACGTGGGCGCGGCCAACATGCCGACCTACTTTCGCAAGATCCACACGCTGCTCAAGCCGGGCGGGCTGGTGCTCAACCACGGCATCACCTCGGGTGAGCTGAACTACCGCCAGCTCGGCGCGGGCATGGGCGACTTCATCGAGAAATACATCTTCCCCGGCGGCGAGCTGCTGCACGTGACGCACGTGTTGCGCGAGACCGCGGCGGCCGGGCTGGAGATGGTCGATACCGAAAGCCTGCGCCCGCACTACGCGCGCACGCTGTGGGCCTGGTCGGATGCGCTCGAGGCACAGCTCGATGCCGCGCGCGAGGTGCTCAGCCGCAGCGGCGGGCGCCAGGGCCAGAACGCCGAGCGCATTCTTCGCGCCTACCGCCTGTACCTTGCGGGCTCGGCGATGAGTTTCGAGCAGGGATGGATCTCCTTGCATCAGATGTTGTCGACAAAGCCTGACGGCAATGTAGGGCGCGCGGGCGTCTTGCGCGGTGCGCAATCGGTGTACCCTTTTGCCCGTGACTACATCTACAAATAAGTGAGGACACCATGCTCTACCGCTTCAAATCCCGGGCCGCGCCTGACTTCGTGATGCTCGAGGTGCATGCGCGGCAACTGCTCGACATCGTCGGCAAGCCGGCTGCGCCGCAGGGCATCATCACGGTCGAGCAGATTCCCGCCGCCATCGCCGCCCTCGAGGCGGCCCTGGCCCGCGAAAACACCAAGCCCGCCGCGCACAACCACGACGAGCACGCGGTCGAAGGCCACGACACCGATGCCGAGAAGCAGCATGTCGGCCTGCACCAGCGCGCCGCGCCGCTGCTGCACATGCTCAAGGACTCACAGGCCGAGAGCAAGGACGTGACCTGGGGGACCTGAGCGGTCCCCGGCTCGTGATCAGTCCACCTTTGCGCCCGACTCCTTCACGACCTTCGCCCACTTCACGTGCTCACTCGCGATGAGCTTCGTGAAGTCGGCCGGCGAATTGCCGCTCGGGATCGCGCCCTGGGCCAGCATCTTTTCCTTGATCGCCGGCGTGCCCAGCGACTTCGCGACTTCCTGCTGGATGCGGTTCACGATCTCGGGCGAGGTGCCGGCCGGTGCCAGCAACCCGAACCATGAGCTCGCCTCGTAGCCCTTGAGCGCGGGGCCGCCGGCTTCTTCCACTGTCGGCACATCGGGCAGCGCGGGCGAGCGCTGCGAACTGGTCACGGCCAGCGCCGTGAGCTTGCCGCCCTTGATCTGCGCCATCGACGAGGGCAGGTTGTCGAACATCACGTCGGCGTTGCCGCCCACCATGTCCAGCAGCGCCGGGCCCGATCCCTTGTACGGGATGTGGGCCATGAAGGTGCCGGTCATGCTCTTGAAGAGTTCGCCTGCCAGGTGGATCGAGGTGCCGCTGCCGCTCGAGGCCATGTTCAGCTTGCCGGGGTTGGCCTTGGCGTACTTGATGAAATCCTGCACGTTGCGGATGTTCAGCCGCTTGGCCGTCTCGGCGTTCATCTCCATCACGTTCGGCACGGCGGCCACCAGTGTGATGGGCGCGAAATCCTTGATCGGGTCGAAGGGCAGCTTGGGGTACAGCGCGCGGTTGATGCCGTGCGTGCCCACCGTGCCCATCAGCAGCGTGTAGCCGTCGTTGGGCGCGCGCGCGACAATTTCGGCGCCCACGTTGCCGCCGGCGCCCGCGCGGTTGTCCACGATGAACTGCTGGCCGAAGGCCTTCGAGAGTTCGGGCGCCACGGCACGCGCCAGGATGTCGGTGGTGCCGCCGGCCGCAAAGGGCACGACGATGCGCACCGGCTTGGTCGGCCAGGTGCCTTGGGCGTGCGCGGTGCCGCCCAGCAGCGCGAGCGTGGCTGCCGCGGTGGCGACGAGCGCGAAGCGGCGGGCAGATGAAGTGGAGGTGGCGGAAGAAGAGCGAGAGATAGAAGTCATGCGCGCGTTTGTACAGGCGGGCGCGGCAGGCGTCGCGGGTAAAAACCCCGGCCCGTTGGGGGCGATGTGGCTCAGCCCACCTGCATCCGCTGCGAGAAACGCGCCTCGCGAAAGCGCGCCAGCACGAAGTCGACGAACACCCGCGTCTTGGGCGGCAGCAACTTCTTGCTCGGGTAGTAGATCCACACGGCGCCCGAATCCTGGTACCACTCGGGCAGCAGCCGCACCAGCGCGCCGCTGCGCAGGCCGCGTTCCACGAAAGGCATCGGCAGCATCGCGACGCCGAGCCCCAAGAGTGCCGCCTGCGCGATCGCTTCGGGGTCGTTGAAGATCGCGCGCGGGCGCGGCGGCAAATCGACGATGGTTTCCTCGCCGCTCGCATGCCGCAGCGTCCAGGGCCGCAGCCGGCCCGTGGGCGAGGAGCGGCGCAGCAGCACGTCGAAGCGCGCCAGCTCGCCCGGGTGCGCGGGCAGCGCGCGCCCCGCCAGATAGGCCGGCGCCGCCACCGCGACCACGTGGATGCGTGCGAGCTCGCGCGCCACCACGCCGGGCGACAGCGCGATGCCGCCGCCGATGGCCGCGTCGAAGCCCTCGCCGATCAGGTCGACCTGCTGGTTGTCGAAATGCCAGTCGGGCACGATGCCCGGATAGCGGGCCAGAAAGTCGCCCATGAACGGCAGCACATGCTCGCGCCCGAAGGCCTGGCCCATGCTCACCTTGAGCGTGCCCGACGGCTGGCCGTCGTCCTGCGCGAGGCCGGCCACCGCGTCCTGCAGCGTGGCCAGCGCGCCGCCGACCTGCGCCAGGAAACGCTCGCCGGCCTCGGTCAGCGTGAGCCGCCGCGTGCTGCGCTGGAACAGCCGCACGCCCAGCCGCGCCTCCAGCCGTGCCACGCTCTTGCTGACCGCCGCAGGCGTCAGCCCCAGTCGCCGCGCGGCCGCGGAAAAGCTGCCGCCCTCGGCGCTCTGCACGAAGGATTCAAGGTGATTGAGCGGTTCCATGCCGTCATTTTGTCGTTCATCTTCAACTTTTGGTTGAATCTGATCGGGCTCATTGATGGCTACCGCAGAGGCAATGGAATTCCGACACTGAAGGCCTTCCTCCTCAACTGATCGGAAAAATCATGGCTTCCACCTCTGTGTCTTCTTCGTCTTCCTCCCCTGTTCTGGCCGGCAAGGTCGCCTTCGTCACCGGCGGTTCGCGCGGCATCGGCGCCGCCATCGTGCGCCGGCTGGCGCGCGACGGCGCGGCCGTGGCCTTCACCTACGTCAGCGCGCAGGCCGAGGCCGACAAGCTCGCCGGCGAGATCCAGGCCGCCGGCGGCCGCGCACTCGCCATCCGCGCCGACGCGGGCGACGCCGCCGCGCTGACGGCCGCCATTGCGCAGGGCGCACGCGCCTTCGAGCGCCTCGACATCCTCGTGAACAACGCCGGCGTGTACCTCGGCGGCGACCTCGACACCTTCTCGCTCGACGACTTCGACCGCACCATCGACGTCAACGTGCGCGCCACCTTCGTGGCCGTCCAGGCCGCCGCGCGCCACATGGGCGACGGCACGGGTCGCATCGTCAACATCGGCAGCGTCAACGCCGAGCGCGTGTTCGACGCGGGCGCCAGCGTCTACGCGATGAGCAAGGCCGCCATCGTCGGCCTCACGCGCGGCCTGGCGCGTGACCTCGGCCCGCGCGGCATCACGGTGAACAACGTGCAGCCCGGCCCCATCGACACCGCCATGAACCCCGCCACCGGCCCACGCGCGTCGTCGATGCACGACGTGATGGTGCTGCCGCGCCACGGCCGCGCCGAAGAAATCGCCGGCATGGTCGCGTACCTCGTGGGCCCCGATGGCGGCTTCGTCACCGGCGCCAACCTGAGCGTGGACGGCGGCTACACGGTCTGATCGGTTGCGCTGTTGTCGGGTGCGCGCTCGACGGCGCGGATCAGCGTGTCGAGCGTGTCGCTCAGCCGGGCCAGCTCGTTCGCATCGACGCCCGCGAACAGCTCGGCCTCGCGCTGCCGCCCGAGCGCGCCGACCGTCGCGTGCAGCGCCTTGCCGGCGGCCGTGAGGTAGAGCCGGCTGCAGCGCTGGTCGGTCGGGTCGCCGCGGCGCTGCATGCGCTTGTGGCGCTTCAGCCCCGCCAGCGCGCGGCTCACGGCCATCTTGTCCAGGCCGGTGAGATCGGCCACCTGCGCGCCCGTGAGCCCCGGCTGCGTGGCGAGCACGGCCAGCGTGCGCCACTCGTTCAGCGTGAGCTGGTGCTCGCGCCCCACGCGCTCATGGAACGGCCGCGCCGTGAGGTTGACCACCCGCACCAGCTTGAAGAAGAGCGGGTCCATGGCCGTCCGGGTTGGGGGGTGTCAGCCCGCCAGCTTCTTCGCCGCCGCCACGATCGCATCGACACCCACGCGCGACTGCGCCTCCAGCACCGGTGCATAGCCGACCGGAATGCGCGGCGCGCCCAGCCGCGCGACGCGGCAGCCCGTGGCCTCGGCGGCGCTCGCGGCGATCTCGGCGCCGAAGCCTGCGGCCTGCACCGCTTCATGCACGACCAGCAATCGCCCCGTGCGCGCGCACGATGACAACACCGTCTCGCGGTCCCACGGCCACAGCGTGCGCAGGTCGATCAGGTCGACCGCGATGCCCTCGGCCGCCAGCGCGTCGCAGGCCGCGGCGCAAGGCTGCATCTGCTTGCTCCAGCTCACGAGCGTGAGCGCGTTGCCCTCGCGCACGCGCGCCGCCTTGCCCAGCGGCACGACCAGCGTCTCGTCCACCTCGCCGCGCACGCCCCACAACGTCTTGTGCTCGATGTAGACCACCGGGTCGCCGCATTGCAGCGCCGCGCGCAGCAGGCCGTGGTTGTCCTGCGGCGTCGACGGGCTCACCACCACCACGCCCGGCAGGTGTGCGAACCAGGCCTCGAGCGACTGCGAATGCTGCGCCGCCGACGCGTCCCAGATGCCGCCCGGCATGCGCGCCACGAGCGGCACGCGGCCCTGGCCGCCGAACATGAAGCGGTTCTTCGCGGCCTGGTTCACCAGCTCGTCCATGCCGCACAGCGCGAAGTCGACCACGCGCATCTCGACCACGGGACGCAGCCCCGCGAGCGCCATGCCCACGCCGGCGCCCATGATCGCGGCCTCGCTGATCGGCGTGTCGATCACGCGCCCGGCGCCGTACTGCTGCTGCAGTCCCTTGTACTGGCCGAAGATGCCGCCGCGGCCCACGTCCTCGCCGAGCACGACCACGCGCGGGTCGGCGTCCATCTCCTGCTGCAGCGCGCGCACGGCGGCTTCGGAATAACTCAGCGTCGTCACAGCCATTGGCCTGCTCCCGTGGTCTGCACGTCGGTGAAGGCGGCGCTGGCTTCGGGCCAGGGCGCTGCATCGGCCACGGCGAGGGCGGTGTCCACCTCGTCGCGCGCGGCGTTCTCGATGGCGTCGAGCGTCGCGGCGGGCACGCCGGTGTCGAGCAGGTGACCGCGCGCGTGCGCGATCGGGTCGGTCTCCAGCGCGGCGGCCAGCTCGGCCGGGTCGCGATACGCCGCGAGGTCGACCGACACATGGCCCTTCACGCGGTAGGTGAGCGCGTGCAGCAGGCGCGGCCCCGCGCCGCTGCGCACCTCGGCCACCAGGCGCGCCGCGGCTTCATGCACCGCGAACACGTCGTTGCCGTCGACCTGCGTGGCCGCGATGTCCATCGACGCGGCGCGCGCCGAGGCGCCGTCGCCCGCCGTCATCGGGCCGCTCGCGGTGGTCGCGCTCCAGCGGTTGTCTTCGCAGACGAAGAGCACGGGCAGGTCGTACACGCGGGCCCAGTTGAGCGCTTCGAGGAACGGGCCGCGGTTGATCGCGCCGTCGCCAAAGAAGCAGACCGTGAGGTCGTCGCCTTGCTGCAGGAGCTTCTGCGCATGCGCCGCACCGACGGCAATCGGCAAGCCCGCCGCCACCACGCCGTTGGCGCCGAGCATGCCGACCGAGAAGTCCGCGATGTGCATCGAGCCGCCCTTGCCGCCGTTGAAGCCCGTGGCCTTGCCGAACAGCTCGCACATCATCCGCGTGAGGTCCGCGCCCTTGGCCAGCGTATGGCCGTGGCCGCGGTGCGTGGAGGTGAGGTAGTCGCTCGTGCGCAGATGCGCGCACACGCCCGCCGGCACGGCCTCCTGCCCGGTCGACAGGTGCAGCGGCCCGCGCACCTTGGCGGCCCCGCCCGCCTGCTGGCCGTAGGCGCTGACGCCGCCCTGGCTGGCGGTTTCGGCGGCATTCTCGAAGGCGCGGATGCGCACCATGACGCGGTACAGCGCCTCGCCAGCGCTGGGTGAATTGCTCGGGTCCATCTTGTCTCCAACGCCGGAGGATTCGACGCTTTGAGAAAAATCGTATCAAGCGAGATGGATTCGACGTACCGGGCTAACCCTTCGCTCTTCCCTGGAGACAGCAACTGTCTCCAGGGGTTTTCCGTTGCATGCGGATAGCCGCCGGATCCCGCGTGCGTGGGCTTTTTTCCGCTCGGGAATTCCCGGGTGCCCATCGCGCAACGGGAATGGGATAGTTAGTTCGCCACTCAAACTAACTACCCGGCACGCCAGCACACGCTCGGCACACCGTTCTGGAGAGACACCCATGCAACTGACAACGAAACACACCCTGGCCGCCTTGGCTTTCGGTCTCACGGCCGTGGGCGCCATGGCGCAGACCGTGGTCGGCGTGAGCTGGTCCAACTTCCAGGAGGAGCGCTGGAAGACCGACGAGGCCGCGATCAAGGCGCAGCTCGAAAAACTCGGCGCGAAGTACATCAGCGCCGACGCGGGTGGCTCGCCCGAGAAGCAGCTGGGCGACATCGAGGGCCTGATGTCCAAGGGCGCGAAGGCGCTCATCGTGCTGGCGATGGACAAGGACGCGATCCTGCCCGCCGTGACCAAGGCCACGCGGCAGAAGGTGCCGGTGGTGGCATACGACCGTCTCATCGAGGCGCCCGGCGTGTTCTACATCACCTTCGACAACGTCGAGGTCGGGCGCATGGAGGCGCGCGAGGTGCTCAAGGTCAAGCCCAAGGGCAACTACGTGATCATCAAGGGCTCGCCGAGCGACCCCAACGCCGACTTCCTCCGCGCGGGACAGCAGGAGGTGCTCGAGCCTTCGATCAAGAAGGGCGACATCAAGATCGTCGGCGATGAGTACACCGAAGGCTGGAAGCCCGAGGTCGCGCAGAAGAACATGGAGCAGATCCTCACCAAGAACGGCAACAAGGTCGACGCGGTGGTGGCGGCCAACGACGGCACGGCGGGCGGCGCGGTGGCGGCGCTCACGGCCAAGGGCCTGCGCGGCATTCCGGTGTCGGGCCAGGACGCCGACTTTGCCGCGCTGAACCGCATCGCGCTCGGCACGCAGACGGCCACCATCTTCAAGGACTCGCGCGAGCTCGGCCGCGAGGCCGCCTCCGCCGCCATCGCACTGTCGCAGGGCAAGCCGGTCGAGAAGGCCGCACAGTGGAACTCGGGCCCGAAGAAGGTCGCGCTCTCCTCGCGCCTGCTCACACCCGTGCCCATCACGCGCGACAACCTCGACGTGGTCGTGAAGGCCGGCTGGATCAAGAAGGACGAGCTCTGCAAGGGCGTCTCGGGTGCGAACGCACCGGCGGCCTGCAAGTAAGCAACGCTGCGCACCGGCGCGCTCGGCGTTCTTGCTGAACGCGCCGCTCCATCTCTTCGCAACATGGCTTCCGGCCGACCCGCAAGGGCCTGCCGGTGGGCGGTTGCGCACCTGTAGTCCGTCCTGAGAGGGTCTGAAGAATGAGCGATCCAACACCCGGCTGGTGGCGCCGCACCGGCATCGACCTGCGCCTGCTCCTGATGTGCGTGCTGCTGGCCGTGATGGCGGTGGCGTTCAGCATCATGTCGGGCGGCGTGTTCCTGTCGCCCGAGAACCTCTACAACGTCGCGCAGCAGACGGCCGTGGTCGGCATCGTCTCCACGGTGATGGTGCTGGTCATCGTGGCGCGCCACATCGACCTGTCGGTGGGCTCGGTGATGGGCTTCGTCGGCGTGCTCATTGCCTACCTGCAGTACACCTCGGGCTGGTCGTGGCCCACGGCCTGCCTCGCGGGGCTCGCGGTGGCGCTGCTGGTGTCGATCTACCAGGGCTGGCTCACGGCCGTGCTCGGCGTGCCCTCGTTCGTGGTCACGCTCGGCGGCCTGATGTCGTTCCGCGGCGCGGCCTTCCTCGTGGCCGACGGCAAGACGCAGCCGGTGAACGACGAGTTCTTCCAGCGCCTGGGCGGCGGCTACGACGGCGGCATCGGCGTCACCGCCAGTTGGGTGCTCGCGGCCTTCGTGGCGCTGGTGCTGTTCGGACGCATGGTGCAAAAGCGCCGCGCGCGCCAGCGCCACGACATGCCGACCGAGGCGCTGTGGCTCGACGTGCTGCTCACCGCAGTGCCGGTGGCGGTGGTGGCCGGCTTCGCCTGGGTGATGAACAGCTACCAGATCTCCTCCAAGAGCGAGCCGCAGGGCATTCCGATTCCGGTGCTGATCTGGGCCGCGGTGGCGATCGTGCTGTCGTTCATCGTGCACCGCACGCGCTTCGGGCGCTACGTGTTCGCGATGGGCGGCAACCCCGACGCGGCGGCGCTGGTGGGCATTCCGGTCAAGCGCGTCACGCTCATGCTGTTCGCGCTGCTCGCGGTGCTCGTCACCATCGCCGCCATCGTGTCGATCGCGCGGCTCAACGCGGGCACCAACTCGCTGGGCACGGGCATGGAGCTGTACGTGATCGCGGCGGCCGTCATCGGCGGCACGGCGCTCGCGGGCGGCACCGGCTCGATCTTCGGCTCGGTGCTGGGCGCGCTCATCATGCAATCGCTCGACAGCGGCATGCTGCTGCTCGACGTGCCGATCGGCAAGCGGATGGTGATCATCGGCCAGGTGCTGATCGTGGCCGTCGTCTTCGACGTGCTGTACCGCCGCAAGTTCGGGGAGAACTGACATGGCCGACATCGACAAGACCAAACCGCTCGTCGAGCTGCGCGAGATCCGCAAGGCCTTCGGCGGCGTGAAGGCCGTGGACGGCGTGAGCATCAACCTCTATCCCGGCGAAGTGGTCGCGCTGCTGGGCCACAACGGCGCAGGCAAGTCGACGCTGATGAAGATGCTCGCGGGCGCCTACCCGATCGATTCGGGCGACACGCTCATCGCGGGCGAGAAGGTCCACATCCGCACGCCTGCCGAGGCGCAGGCCCAGGGCATCGAGACCATCTACCAGACGCTCGCGCTGGCCGACAACCTCGATTCGGTGGCCAACCTCTTTCTCGGCCGCGAGAAGATGACGGCGTGGAACACGCTGGACGACCACTTCATGGAAGTGCAGGCGCGCAAGGTGTTCCAGCGCCTGAACAAGAACTTCACCAACATCCGCATCCCGGTGCGGCGCCTGTCGGGTGGACAGCGGCAGGTGGTGGCGATCTCGCGGGCGCTGTACTTCAACGCGCGCATCCTCATCATGGACGAGCCCTGCGCCGCGCTCGGCCCCGAAGAAACGGCGATGGTCGGTCGCCTCGTCCGGCAGCTGAAGGACGACGGCGTCGGCATCTTCCTCATCACGCACGACATGCCCGATGTGTTCTCGCTGAGCGACCGGCTCGCGGTGATGAAGAACGGCAAGCTCGTGGGCACTTATCGCACGGCCGATGTCACCGAGGACGAGGTGCTCGGGATGATCATTGCCGGCAAGCGGCCCGAGGGGCGGGAACAAGCGCACCACGCCGCAACAGCAGCCACTGCAGCGGCATGACATGAAGACCATCGGCGACCAGCAGCTGTTGAAGCGGCTGAACCGCAGCGTGCTGCTGCGGTTGCTGCGCGCGCAGCCGGGCCTGTCGCGCGCGCGGCTCGCGAGCGAAAGCGGGCTCACCAAGTCGACCGTGAGTTTGCTGGTGCGCGAACTGCTCGACGAAGGCTGGCTCAGCGAGTCGGGTGCGGCCGTGGCCGACGGGCTCGGCCGGCCATCCACGCCGCTGCAGATCAACGTCGGCGTGCGCGCGCTAATGGGCGTGGAGATCGCCGTCGAAACCTTGCGCCTCGTGTGCGTCTCGCTGCAGGGCGAGGTGCTGCATGCGGACGCCCAGCCGCTGGACGACGGCACGCCCGCGCGCGTGTGCGCGCAGCTCGCGCGCATGGCGGCGGCCGCGCACGCGCACCTCGACCGGCGCGGCCTGCGCCTGTCGAGCATCGGCGTGTGCGTGCCGGGGACGGTGGACGACTGCACAGGCGTGGTCCGCTTCGCGCCCAACCTCGGCTGGCGCAACGTGAACCTGCTGCCCGCGCTCGAAAAAGCCCTGGCTGCGGCGGGCCTGCCCGGCGTCACCGTGCAGCTGCAGAACGACGCCGATGCGGCGGCGCTCGGCGAGTACGAGTTCGCCGCAGGCGAGGGCGAAGACCCGCTGATCTTCGTCAGCAGCGACGTCGGCGTGGGCGCTGGCGTGGTGCTGAACGACCGCCTCTTCACGGGCGCGCAAGGCATGGCCGGCGAGATCGGCCACACCATCCTGCAGCTCGACGGACCGCTGTGCTCGTGTGGCCGGCGCGGCTGTGCCGAGGCCTTCTTCGGCTCGCGCGTGCTGACGCGCGAAGGCACCGACATGGCGCGCGCCGCCGCGTTCTTCGGCGTGCTGCTGCAGAACTTGTGGGTCACTTTCAACCCGCGCGCGATCGTGCTCGGGGGCAAGGTCTGCGCGGAGCATCCGGCGTTCGTGCAGACCGCGTTCGAAGCCGTGAAGGCCTATGCAGAGCGCGCCGGCATGCCCGCGCCCGATCTGTGCACCGCGCGCTACGAAGCGCTCGCGCCCGCGGTGGGCGCCGCGGCGCTGGCGCTGCACGAATACTTAAGGCCGCTGCAGCCCGACGCCCGCACGCGCCGCGCGCGCGCCGCGCAGGGCCTGGCCACCGCTGCCTGAGCGTGGGGCGGGTCCGGGCTCAGTCGAGTTGCAAGCCCGCTTCCTGCGCCGCCTTCGGCAGGATGGCCAACTCGCGCTTGAGCACATCGGCAAAGGCTTCGGGCGTGTTGCCGGTCGCCGGCGCCACGCCGCCCAGGTCGTTGAGCCGCTTGCGGAACGCGGGCTCGGCGGTGATCCTGGCGATCTTCTCGCCCAGCAGCTTGACCACCGGGGCGGGCGTTTTCGCGGGTGCCACGACGCCGAACCAGACGTCGAAGTCCACGCCGCCGGGCACGCCCTGCTCGGTCAGGGTCGGCACCTCGGGCCACAGCTCGGAACGGCCGTTGCGCAACTGCCCGATGGCCCTGAGCTTGCCCGACTGGATGAAGCCGCGCACATCGCCGGTGCCCAGCAGGCCCCAGGTCACCTCGTTGGCCATCAGCGCCTGCACCAGCGGCGCGCCGCCCTTGTAGGGCACGTGCGTGAAGTTGCTGTCGGCGTTGGCATTAAACGCTTCCGACGCCAGGTGCGACAGCCCGCCCGCGCCGGCCGATCCGTAGGGTAGGCCACCCTTGCCGGCCTTCTTGCCGGCGGCCAGCAGCTCCTGCACGTTCTTGTACGGCGACTTCTCGGGCACCACCAGCAGCAGCGGCGCCAGCGACACGCGCGCCACGGGCACGAAGTCCGACGCCTGGAAGCCGGCCTTCTTGTAGATGACGGGGTTGATCGACAGCATGCCCGTGAGCGTGACCGCCAGCGTGTAGCCGTCGGGGGCGCTTTGCGCCACGTTGATCATGGCGATGTTGCCACCGGCACCGGGGCGGTTCTCGACCACGACGGTCTGGCCCAGCTCTTCCTGCAGGCGCGGGCTCAGCATGCGCGCGGCCACGTCGGTGGCGCCGCCCGGCGGGTAGGGGACGACCAGGCGGATCGGCTTGGTCGGATAGGCGCCGCTGCCTTGCGCCATGGCGACCGTGCCAAGGCCCAGGGCCAGAGATCCTGCCGTGACGACACGGCCGATGAGAGTGAAAGTGCGCACGTGTGCTCCTGATTTTTTCTTGAGAGGTGAACGAAGGAACCGGACTCAGCGGGCGTCGCCGATTTCGTAATGGGCCTGCCGCGCTTCGAGCGTGTGCCAGCCGATGAGCTCCTTGAAGTCCGTCATCGACGTCTGCGCGAAGGGCAGGTCGGCGAAATCGCCCGAGCGGCGGCGCGACAGTTCGCGCAGGTTGGCCTGTACCGTGTGCACGGTGGTCAGCAGGCCGGCAATCGGATAGCTGGCGAACGCCGCCACGCTTTCGATCTGCTCGCGGCTCAGTGCCGTCATCCAGGTGCCGGCCATCAGCATCAGCGACAGCCGGCGGCCGCAGGCTTCACGCAGCTGCACCAATTGCTCGTAGCTGCTGAAGGTGCGCGAGATGGGCTGGATGAGGTCGGCGCCTGCCTCGGCGTAGCGGGCGGCGCGCTCCATGGCCTCGCCGGGGTCCTGGGCGTCGGTGCGCGCGACGATCAGCAGGTCGGGGTCGGTGCGCGCATCGAGGGCGGCCCGGATGCGCGCGACCGCGTCGGCGATGGACACCAGCGTGGAGGGCGCCGCGGCGGCCGGGCAGCGCTTGGGACTGAGCTGGTCTTCGAGCTGCAGTGCCGCGGCACCGGCCTTCTCGAACTCGCGCACGGCGCGCCCCACGTTGAGCACGCTGCCGTAGCCCGTGTCCGCGTCCACGAAGATCGGCTTGCGCACGACGTTGGCCATGCGGTTCACGGTGGCGACGTTCTCGCTGAGCGTGTACAGCTCCATGTCGGGCTGGCCCAGCAGTGCGGCCGAGATGCCGAAGCCCGTGCTGAAGATGCCGTCGAAATCCGACTGGTCGACCAGCAGGGCCGACAGCGCGTCCTGCGCGCCGCCGAACCAGAGGGTCGGGCCGTGGGTGATGCGCTGGCGCAGCGCCTGGCGGGATGAAGTCATCGTGTGTCTCCAGAAAAAAAGGGCGTAGCGATCCGAGGGGGGCGCTGCGCTGTGAACTCACTGCAGGAAAAAAGGTGCCGGCCGTTCAGCCCGCTCACCCCGTGGGAGCCATGCGGCGCTTCAGGTACGGAATGAGTCCGCCCGCGTCCAGCATGCCGCGCTCGGAATCCGAGAAGGGCTGCAGCGCCAGGGTCTGGCCCGAGCGCAGGTTTTTCACTTCGTTCGTGCGCCAGTCGACCGTGAGCTCATCGCCGCGCTGCGTGGCCGCGCGGATGCCCGGGCAGCTGATGAGCGGAAAGCCCATGCTCGTTTCGCCGCGGAAAAAGCCCGGAGAGAACGACTCGGCGATCACCGCGGTGATGCCCAGGTGCCGCATGGCGCGCATGGCCGGGTAGTGAGGGTGGCCGTAGCCGAAGTTGTGGCCGCCGACCAGCAGGTCGCCCGGCTTCACGCTGGCCGCGAAGCCCGGTGTGTAGTCGGCCATGGCCAGTGCGGCCAGCTCCTTCACGTCGGTGATCTTGATGTTGCGCACGCCGACGATGAGGTCGATGTCGTAGTCGTCTTCCTCGAAGACCCAGGCGGCGCGGCCGTGCAGATTCATGAGGCTCATGGGAGCGCTCCCGCTGCGGCTCTGGCGGCCTCTGCCAGGTAGGGGCGCGGGTCGGCGATGCGGCCTTCGAGCGCGGAGGCCGCGACCACGGCCGCGTTGCAGATGTAGATCTCCGAATCCACGCTGCCCATGCGCCCCGGTGTGTTGAGCGTGCCGGTGGACACGGCGCGCTGGCCGTCGGTCATCGTGGCGATGCGCCCGAAGCAGTAGTCGCAGCTGGGCGAACTGATGAAGGCGCCGGCTTCGACCAGCACCTCGATCAGCCCCTCGCGCGCGGCAGCCGCCATGATCGCCTTCGATGTCGGCACCACGTGCAGCTGGAAACCCGGCTGGATACGGCGGCCGCGCAGCACGTCGGCGGCGATGCGCAGGTCCTCGAGCCGGCCGCTGGCGCATGAGCCGAGGTAGCCGGTGTGCACCTGCACGCCGGTGAAGTCTTTCAAGTCGCGCGTGTTGGCGGGGCTCGGCGGAATCACGACGATGGGTTCCAGCGCCGAGACGTCGATCGTCAGCACCTGGTCGTAGACGGCATCGGCATCGGGGTACACCGGCTCCAGCGCGACTTTCGAGCGCCCCTGCACATAGGCCAGCGTCCTGGCATCGGGCGCGATGAGCATGGTGGTCGCGCCCAGGAACATGGCCTGGCCGCAAATGGTCTGGCGGCCTTCGATGCTCATGGCGTCGATCACCGGTCCGCACAACTCCACCACCTTGAAGCGGCATGAGGCCGGCCCCATCACGCGGACCATGTGGTGGAACACGTCGCGCGCCATCACGCCGGGCTGCAGCGTGCCCGTCAGTTCGACCTTCACCGTGGCCGGCACGGTCATCGTGAGCGTCTCGGTGACGAAGGATTCGAGCACGCCCTTGCGCGCGCCGAAGGCGAAGGTGCCGAAGGCGCCCAGCTGGCTCACATGGCCGTCGAAGTGCACGGCGAAGGCGCCTGGCGTGGCATAGCCCAGCTCGGCTGCGACCTGGTGGCCGATGCCCTCGCGCTCATGCACCGGCACGCCTTGCTCCTTGCCCCACGCGCGGGTGATCTTGTGCAGCTCTTCTTCCTTCGGCGCGGTGGCCGGCACCATGTGGTCGATGAACAGCACGAAGCGTTCGGGGCTGGCCACCTTCTCGATCCCGAAGTCCTCGCGCGTCTCCTTGAAGAACACGTCGGTGTAGCCGGGAAAGTCGTAGGCGATCACGAAGTCGGGGCGCGCCGTGATCTCTTCTCCCGGCACCACGCGCGGCCTTCCGGCGGCGCGGGCCAGGATCTTTTCAGTCATCGTCTGGGGCATCTGGTTTGGCTTTCAGCTTCCACGATATGGCAGTCAGGGATTTGATGACTCCGATTACATTGGAGAGAATTGCTTCCCGTTTTGGGAGCAACCCCAATTACTGCCGCATCGTGGAAACTAAACGCCGAGTCGCCCCGAAGACCGCTTCGTCCGCCCCCCCGCTACCGCCCGCGAGTGGTGCGCGCTCGGGCACGCAGAGCATCGAGCGCGTGGTGGGCATGCTGCGCGTGGTGGCCTCGCGCGGGCGGCGCGGCATGCGCATTGCCGATGTCGTGAGCCTCAGCGGCCTGCCCATGTCCACCTGCTTTCGCATGCTCCAGCGGCTGGAGGTCGAAGGGCTGCTGGTGCGCGACCTGCTCACCCGCAAGTACCACCTGGGACCGCTGCTGCATGAGCTGGGCATGCTGGCCGAGCCGCGCTACCAGTTGAGCGAGCTGTGCGAGCCCGCGCTGCGCACCATTGCCGAGCTGACGCACGACACGGTCTACCTGAGCGAGCGGCGCGGCCCCGAATCGATCTGCACCAGCCGGGCGCTGGGCGCGTATCCGATCAAGGCGCTGACGCTGGACGTGGGCATTCGCCGGCCCATGGGTGTAGGCGCCGGCGGCCTTGCCATCCTGAGCGCGCTCCCGGAGGCGGAAGCCGAGCTGATCGTGGCGGCCAACGAAGCGCGCTATGCCAAGTTCGGCGCCGCCTTCGAGCCGGGCTTCCTGCGCGACGCCATCGCGCAGACGCGCGCGCAGGGCTACTCGTTCCTGGACAGCGCGGCCACGCCGGGCGCCGCGGCCATCGGCGTGGCCTTTCCGCCCGACAACCCGATCGCGGCGGTGAGCGTGGCGGCGATCTCCAGCCGCATGGGGCCGGCGCGGCGCGCCGAAGTGGCGAAGGTCATCCAGCAGCAGGTGCGCGCGATCTGCGTCCTGCTCGCAGCGGAGTCGGTGGCGCAGCCTTCGGGCCGCGAGGGCGATTGAGCTAAGCCGCTGAAGCGGCGTCCGATTCGTCGCTCCCGTGCCCCCACCGGCGCAGCCGCCGGTACAGCGTGCCGCGCGACACATTGAGCTGCCGCGCTGCCTGCGACACGTTGCCGCCGTGCGCGGCGAGCGTGTCTTCGATGAGCTTGCGGCTGTGCTCGCGCAGCGTTTCGGCGGGCGGTGTCGGCCCGGTGCCGCTGGGGGCGGGACGTTGCGGGGCCTGCTCCGCATGCACCTCGATCGCCGCTGGCGCATCGATCTGCGCGCTCGCCGTGCCCGGCATGGCCACCGCGTGCCGGAAATCCGCGCCGTCCGCGCCCTTGAGCTGTGCCTGCATCCACACGCCGAGCCCGCTCGCCAGCCGCAGCGGCTGCGCGGCTTCGCGCCGGCCGAGCCGCAGCAGGCTCGCGAGGTCGTGGCCCAGCAGGCACTCCACGTCGCGGTCGTCAGGTGCTTCCGGCAGACGTCCCAGCAGCCGCGCGCCGGCGTTGTTGAGCCACGCGATGGTGCCGTCGGGCGCGATGCCCGCGAGCGCTTCGAGCGGCGTGCCCAGCAGCGTGGGGCTGGCCTGGAAGCGCAGGATCAGGTGGTCGCGCGACTGCGCCTGCAGCAGCCGGTTCTCGATGATGGTGGCGTGCAGCGCGACCATCGAGGCCGCATCGAAGCCGAAGCGCCGCGCTTCCACCGTGAGGTCGAGCACGCCGGCGAGCCGGCCGCTCACGTCGCGGATCGGCGCAGCGGCGCACTGCATGTGGCGCAGCACGTCGTAGTAGTGCTCGGCGCCGTCCACGGTGCAGGCCTGCCCGGTGCTGGCCACGATGCCCGGCGCCGTGGTGCCAACGACGTGCTCGGAGATGTTCACGCCCAGGCGCGCGGTCTGGCGCAGCACGGGCTGGTGCGTGCCGGCGGGCTCGCTCGTGACGTGCACCACCACGCCGTCGCGGTCGGTGAGGATCACGCGGCAGTCGGTGCCCGCGAGCACGTGCTCCATCTGCGCGAGTTCGTGCCGCGCCACATCCAGCAGCTCGCGGTTGCGCGCGAGCGTGGTGTGCAGCCGGCTGGGCGTGACCGCGTCGAACGCCACCACGCGCTGCCGGTCGGTGTGGGTGCGGCTGCAGCGCATCCACGACTGGAGCACCGCCTCGCCGACCAGCCCCGAGGGGCGCACGCCTTCTTCGAAGAACTGCTGCCGCGCCAGCGCCACGCGCTGCGCAGGCGTGCTGGCAAAGAGTTGGCGCGGCGCATCCGCCGTGCCGAGCCTGTCGAGCGCCATGGGTTCGCCACCTCTTCTGGAATCAAGACTGTCTCGAATGTGTTCCGCAATGGAACAAGGCTTGATTGGGGAAATCCCGGGGGTGAAGGCCGGGGCCGCGCGAACGATCCTTGGGGCAGAACGACGAAGGAGACAGACCACGATGAAGACGACCACACAGCCTCTTTCCGGGCGGCGCCTGCTCGCGGGCGCCTTGCTGTGCCTGGGCCTTGCGGCCCCGGCGCTCGCCCAGACGGCAGCCTCCCCACAGGACCGCGCCGGCGCGGCTGCCAAGCGCGTCGACAGCAACTTCGTGCGCGCCAACGCGGCGAAGAAGACGCCCGACTGGCCCAGCTACGGGTTGGACAACGCCGAGACGCGCTTCAGCCGGCTCGACCAGGTGAACACCGGCAACGTGAAGCAGCTCGGGCTGGTCTGGTCGTACAACCTCGAATCGACACGCGGCGTGGAAGCCACGCCGCTGGTGGTCGACGGCATCATGTACGTCACGGCCTCGTGGAGCATCGTGCATGCGATCGACACGCGCACGGGCCAGAAGATCTGGACCTTCGATCCGCAGGTCGACCGGACCAAGGGCTTCAGGGGCTGCTGCGACGTGGTCAACCGCGGCGTGGCGCTGTACGACGGCCGCGTCTACGTGGCCGCCTACGACGGCCGCCTGATCGCGCTCGACGCCGCCACCGGCCAGAAGGTCTGGGAGAAGAACACCATCGACGGCCAGAAGGGCAGCTACACCATCACCGGCGCGCCGCGCGTGTTCAAGGGCAAGGTCATCATCGGCAACGGCGGCGCCGAGTACGGCGTGCGCGGCTACGTCACCGCCTACGATGCGAAGACCGGCGACCAGAAGTGGCGCTGGTTCGTGGTGCCCGGCGATCCGAGCAAGCCCTTCGAGGACGAGTCGATGGCGCGCGCCGCCAAGACCTGGGACCCCAGCGGCAAGTACTGGGAAGCCGGCGGCGGCGGCACCGCGTGGGACAGCTTCGCCTTCGACCCCGAGCTCAACCTGATGTACGTGGGCACCGGCAACGGCTCGCCCTGGGCAGCCAAGGCGCGCAGCCCCAAGGGCGGCGACAACCTCTACCTGGGCTCGGTGGTCGCGCTCGACCCCGACACCGGCAAGTACAAGTGGCACTACCAGGAGACGCCCGGCGACAACTGGGACTACACCTCGACCCAGTCGATGATCCTGGCCGACGTGAAGCTCGACGGCAAGGCACGCAAGGTGCTGCTGCACGCGCCGAAGAACGGCTTCTTCTTCGTCATCGACCGCACCAACGGCAAGTTCATCTCCGCGAAGAACTTCGTCGAGGTCAACTGGGCCACGGGCTACGACAAGAACGGCCGGCCCATCGAGGTCGCCGCCGCGCGGCAGAACGAGAAGCCGGGCGACAGCATCCCGGGCCCGTTCGGCGCGCACAACTGGCACCCGATGTCCTACAACCCGCAGACCGGCCTGGCTTACCTGCCCGCCCAGCACGTGCCGATCAACCTGATGGACGACAAGGCCTGGAAGTTCGACGAGAACGCGCCCGGCCGCCCGCACGCGGCGCTGGGGTGGAACCTGGGCAAATTCGCCAACGCCGAGCCGCCCACGAGCAAGCCCTTCGGCCGTCTCGTGGCCTGGGACCCGGTCAAGCAGAAGGAAGCCTGGGGCGTGGACTACGCCTCGCCGTGGAACGGCGGCACGCTGACCACCGCCGGCAACCTCGTGTTCCAGGGCACGGCCGACGGCCGCCTCGTGGCCTACCACGCCAAGACCGGCGAGAAGCTCTGGGAAACGCCCACCGGCACTGGCGTGGTCGCGGCGCCCGCGACCTACATGGTGGACGGCAAGCAGTACGTGTCGGTCGCGGTGGGCTGGGGCGGCGTGTACGGCCTGGCGCAGCGCGCCACCGAGCGGCAGGGGCCGGGCACGGTCTACACCTTCGCGGTCGGCGGCACGGCCAAGATGCCCGACTTCGTGGAGTACCGCATGGCCAAGCTGGTGCAGGGCGTGAAGTACGACCCCGCCAAGGTCCAGGCCGGCACCATGCTGTACGTGAGCAACTGCGTGTTCTGCCACGGCGTGCCGGGCGTGGACCGCGGCGGCAACATCCCGAACCTGGGCTACCTCGACCCCGCCTACATCGAGAACCTCGACAAGTTCGTGCTCAAGGGCCCGGCCATGTCGCGCGGCATGCCCGACTTCACGGGCAAGCTCTCGGGCGACGACATCGAGAGCATCAAGGCCTTCATCCAGGGCACGGCGGACGCGATCCGGCCGAAGTAAAAGTATCGCGGACTCAAACAGAAAAGGCGCCGACGGCGCCTTTTCTTTTGGGGCAGGGCGCTCGTCAGCCCGCCAGCCGCAGTTCGTGGATCAGCCCCGCCACGTTGCCCACCTGCAGCTTGTCGTAGATCGACTGGATGTGGTTGCGCACCGTGGCCGGCGAGCGGTTCAGGATGACGGCCACTTCCTTGTGGGTGTCGCCGCGCGCCAGCAGCTCGGCGATGGTGTGCTCGCGCGGCGTGAGGCTGTCGGCGCGGCAGCGATGGCGGCACTTGAGGAACAGCAGGTGCTGCTCGACACGGTGCGTGACCACGATCTCGCGCCCGTTGAAGCGCGCGTGGCCCTGCAAGAAGTGCTGCAGCAGCGCATCGGGCAGCGCGCGGCCGTGCCACGACGGCCACTCGGCCTTCAGCGTGGCCTCGAACAGCCGGTCGGCGTGGTACAGCACGCCGCGCAGGTCGCCGATGGCCGAGCCGCCGGGCGACGCACTGCCCGCCTCAAGGCGGTCCAGGTGCATCACGCGGTTCAGCGCCAGCGCCTGCATCACGTGCGGCGCGAGGCTGTCGAGCAGCTGCCGCTCCTGCTCCGTGCCGTAGGCGTCAGGATCGGCGCGGAACAGGCTGAGCCAGTGGACGAAGCTCGTCTGCGGGTTGGAATCCGAGGTGATGAAGAAGTTGGCCTGTTCGAAGCGACGGCCGTAGGCGCGCAGTTCGGCCTGGTCGTCGCGGCAGAACCACGCCTGGGCGTTGAAGGCGAGCGTGGCGTGCGGCTGCTTGGCCACCTCGGCGGCGGCCGTGTCCATATGCTTGACCTGCTCGTAGGCCGTGACCATCTCGAGCGGCTGGTTGTGCAGGTGGATCGTGTGGATGTCGATGCCACGGTCGGTGCGGGTGGCGGTGCCCCACATCGACGAGTCGAAGGGCAGCACGGGCTTGACGAGGTCGAGTGCCGCGTCCTGGAAGGCCTCGATGGGCAGTTCGTGCGAGAGGCGGTACAGCCGCAGCAGGAGTTCGCTGAAATCGCGCGGAGCGCCGGCCGGGGACGTCATGCGCGAAGTCTTCCAGCCGCTGCGCGCCCTGCCCATCCCATGTTCGGGGGACGCACGCCAAGCCTGGTCGAATGGTTTCAAGAATGGTGCATTTGCATCATTTGATTTCTGAGGGTGAAAGCTATGGTTTGCAGCGCCCTCGGTTGCTGCCCAGGCCCTTTCCCTTTTCGAGAGACCCACGATGCCTCATCCCACCTCCAGAATCCCCCACGCCTTGTCCCTTGCCACCCTGTTGATCCTCGGCGCCTGCGGCGGCGGCGGTGGCGGAGGCGGCGCAGGCTTTGCCTTCCCCGTCGGCACCGGCAACGGCGGCACCCCGCCCGCCGCCGAGTCGCCCGGCACGTTGAGCGGCACCGTGGCCACAGGCGCGGCCTTTGCCGGCGCCGCGCTCACTGTGTTCGACCAGACCGGCGCCAAGGTCTGCGAAGTGACCGTGCCGGCCGAAGGCAGCTACAGCTGCGTGCTGCCCGCCGGCACCAAGGCACCGCTGGTGATCCAGGCCGTGCGCGACGACCTCACGCTCTACAGCACCACCGCCAGCGCCGCCACCGGCACCACCAACGTGACGCCGCTGACCACCGTCGTGGTGGCGCAGCTGGCGCCCAACGGCGACCCCTCGAAGCTGGCCGCCGCCGTCCAGGCCGACGCCGGTGCCGTCACCGCCAGCGCGATCAGCGACAAGGCCGCCCAGCTCGTGGCCGCGCTCAAGCCGCTGCTGGACGCGCTCAACCTCAGCATTGACCCGATGAGCGGCGAGTTCCAGGCCAACGGCACCGGGCAGGACCGCGTGCTCGACACCGTCAATGTCTCGGTGCGCCCCGACGGCGTCGCGGCCAACGTCGAAATCACCGTCAAGGCGCAGCCCGCGAGCGAGGAGAGCGCGCCGGTGTCGATCGTCTTCCGCACCGGTGAGAGCACCATCGCGCCGCTGCCCGCGGTCAATGTCGCGACCCTCGTTCCGCCGCCCACGCCGGCGATGGTGAAAGACCTGCTCGATCGCCTCAACGCCTGCTACGCGCTGCCGCTGAACGAGCGCGTGGACAGCACCATCGGCGCTGACGGCAACGCCTTCGGCGAGGCCGCCAACGTGGTCGCCCCGGCGTGCCGCACGCTGTTCGTGGGCGACGACCCGGCCAGCTTCGTGACGGCCGGCCTGCACATCGGCCGTGCGTCGAGCGGCCCGCGCCGGCCTTTCGAAAGCCTGTTCCGTTTCGGCCCCACGAATCTGAAGCACGACCGCGGCAACTTCGAATATTTCCACCCGGGCGGCGACATCGCGCTGACCTACCGCTGGACCGACAGCGTGGGCAACACCGACAACGACGTGTTCAACGCGAAGATCGTGAATGGCGCGCTCAAGCTCACCGGCAACAGCAACGCCTACCGCGCCGCCGTGCGTCCGCAGCAGGAGCTGAAGGACTTCCTCAAGCACGCGAACCTGATGTACCACGCCGCCGGCTACAACGTCGCGGTGGACAACGTGCTCGACGGCAACGGCGACTCGATCTTCACGAAGGTGGTGGCCACCTCGTCCGCGCTGCCCGGCCGCGAGCTGGTGCTGGTGCCCCGGGCCGGGCTGACGACCCTGGTGCTCACCACCGACGGCACCCCCAACGGCGCGCTGAACTCCTCGCTGTGGCGCATGGCCGCACGCTACGTGGACCCGGCGCAAGGCGGCAATCCGAGCAGCATCGAACCCGGCAATCTCTTCGCATCGCCGCAGTTCGACGACGCACAGCTGGGCGCCATTCCCGACCAGGCAGTCTGGAAGCTCGAGTTCTTCCTGGCAGCCGGCGGGACCAACCCGGTGCAGTACGCACGCACCTTCTCGCGCGCGCCGACCCTCGCCGAAGCCATGCAGTTGCCGACCATGGACATGACGCCGGCCCTGCGCGCCGAGCTGATGCAGGAGATCGACGGCGTTCCGCGCGGCATCGTGTTCGGCGCGCCGGTGCCGTCCGACCCCGGCGCCAACAACATCGACTTCAGCGCCGAGGGCAACCAGGACGGCTGGTCGGTGCCCAGCGGCGCCTACGCCCCGACCACCTTCCTGGTGGCCGGCCGCGGTCCCAACAACAATCGCTTCACCGATTCGATCACCGTGCGCACCTCGGCGCGCAAGGCCGTCATCTACTGCCAGCCCGTGAACTCGCAGAGCGACAACCACTGCACGAGCGTCGGCAACAACGCCTACCAGTACGCGCAGGGCTCGTCGGTCAGCTCCTTCATCTTCACGGCACGCACCGCCCGCCAGGTCGATGTGCGCAAGAACTTCGAGGTGTGGACCGTCTCGATGCCCTGATTCTTTTTCCTGCTGTCACACCGGATGAAAAAAGCCGCCGACCCGAAAGGGCCGGCGGCTTTCTTCTTGGGAGACCGAAAGGATCAGTCGGCGTACACGCCAGCCGCCTTGATGATCGGGCCCCACTTGGCGATTTCGGCGGCGACGAACTTCTTGTGCTCGGCCGGCTCGACGCGCTTGTCGGTGGTGATCACGGCGCCCAGGCCTTCTTCGCGCTTGATGAACGCCGGGTCCTTCATGGCCGCGCGGATGGCTTCGTTGATCTTCTTCAGCACCGGTGCGGGCGTGCCCTTGGGGGCGTACACGCCGTGCCAGATCGACACTTCAAAACCCTTCAGGCCCGACTCGTCCAGCGTGGGCAGGTCTTTGAGCGCGGGCGTGGTCAGGCGCTTGCTGGTGGTCACGGCGTAGGCCTTGACCTTCTTGGCCTCGATCTGCGACGTGGTGTTGGTGGTCTGGTCGCACAGCAGGTCAATCTGGCCGCCCAGCAGGTCGGCGATGGCCGGCGCGGTGCCCTTGTACGGCACGGGCGTCATCTCGACCTTCAGCGCGCTCTGGAACAGCAGGCCGCACAGGTGCGAGGCGGCGCCCAGGCCGGCGTTGCCCAGGTTGATCTTGCCCTTATTGGCAGCGATCCAGGTCGTCAGTTCCTTGTAGTTGTTGGCGGGCAGGCCGGGCTTGCCAATGAGCGTCATTGGCACTTCATTGACCATGCCGAGGTATTCGAAGTCGTTCTCGACGCTGAACGGCAGCTTGCGGTACAGCGCCGGCATCGTCGACATGCCGATGTGGTTCAGCAGCAGCGTGTAGCCGTCGGGGTTGGCGCGGGCCACCTTGGCGGTGCCGATCGAGCTGCCGGCGCCGGCGGTGTTGTCCACGATGATCGTGGTGCCCAGCGTCTTCTGCAGCGACTCGGCCAGGTCGCGGGCCACGCGGTCGGTCGGGCCGCCGGCCGAGAAGGGCACCACCAGCGTCACGGGCTTGCCTGCGGGGAAATCCTGGGCGTGTGCGCCGACGGCGGCCGCGGCAATCGCCGCGAGGGCGAACAGTTTCTTCATGATGTCTCCGACGGAGTTTTTAAATGGAAAGGGTCGCGATCTTATCGGCTGACCAGGGGCTGACCCATACCGAATAGCCCTTAGGACTGTCACCGAATCCGCCCCATGCTGGGGCATGATCGCGGGCGTCCCGCGCACCTGCGCCGGGGCGACCACAACCACAAACAGGCCAGCCCGACGGGCGGCATCGAGGAGAAGAAATCAATGGATCCCTGGGTCTATCCGCGCGAGCGCTGGCTCGGCAAACTCACGCTCGTGCTGGGCCTGCTGGCCTGGGCGCTGATCGTCGTCGGCACGCTGGGCATCGCGCTGCTGTACGTGCTGCTGGGCTTCATCGGCTACGTGTTCGCGCAATCGGCGGTCATCGCCTGGATCAAGGGCACGGGCGTGAAGCTGTCGCCCCAGCAACTGCCCGAGCTGCACGCGCGCTTTGTCGACTGCTGCACCCGCCTGGGCATCGAACAGCCGCCCGAGGCCTACCTGCTGCACGGCAACGGCATCTTCAATGCTTTTGCCACGCGCTTCTTCGGCCGCAATTTCGTGGTGCTGCTGTCCGACGTGGTCGACGCCATGGAGGCGCAGCCCGACGGCATCCACTTCTACATGGGCCACGAGCTGGGCCACATCCGCCGCGGCCACCTCACGGGCCACATCTGGCGCGCGCCCGTGCTCTGGCTGCCACTCCTGGGCGCGGCCTATGCGCGCGCCAAGGAATACACCTGCGACCTGCACGGCGCCGCCTGCTGCCGCGAGGTCGACTCCGCGCCGCGCGCGCTGGTGGCGCTGGCCGCCGGTGCGCAGCAGTGGCGCAACGTGAACCTGCAGCGCTACGCCGCCCAGTCGGTGGCCAATCGCGGCTTCTGGGGTTCGTTCCATGAGCTCATCGCCGGCTATCCCTGGCTCACCAAGCGCGTCGCACGCGCCATCGACCCGGGTGCCAAGCTGCCCGAGCGCAACCCGGTGGCGTACCTGCTCGCGCTCTTCGTGCCCTACGCGGGCCGGGCCGGCGGCGGCGCGGCGGGGGTGCTGATCGTGGTGGCGGTCATCGGCGTCATGGCGGCTGCAGCCATCCCTGCCTACCAGGAGTACCAAGCCCGCGCCGCCGTCGCGCAAGCCTGGACCCAGGGCGCACCGGTGCGCGACGCGCTCACGCGCCACTACGAAGAAAAGGCAGAGATCCCCGACACCCTGGCCGCCGTCGGCCTGCCGGGCAACCTGCCGAATGGTGCGGCGCTCACGCTCGACCCGGACAGCATGGTGGTGGAGGTGGCCACGCCGAAGGGCACGCTGCGCATGGAGCCGTCGTCGACCGACGCGGGCATCGCATGGCACTGCAGCGCGGGGGACGGGTTGAAGGACGCCGCGCTGCCGGCCAGCTGCAAGAAGTAGCGGGTGGGGGGAGCGAGGGGCGGATCCGTCTTCAGCGTTGCGAATCCCAGGGCCGTGTGCAAGAAAGAGGGCCATGCGAAAGCCCCTTGCCACCGACCCACGCGGCGCCCCTACTTGTAGCTGCGCGCGTCCTCGATCACCTTGCCGTCGTTCGGCAGGGTGCCCGGCGCCACCAGCTCGATGGTGCCGCGCAGCTTGGTCACTTCGCGCACCGCGTCGGCAATGCGCGTGTCGAGCCCGGCCGGGGCACCTGCGCATTCGAGCCTGAAGGTCATCTGGTCGTCGCCCATCTCGCCCGACACCACCAGCCGCGCACGCACGATCTCGGGAAAGCGCCGCACGACCTCGGCGACCTGCGACGGGTGCACGAACATGCCGCGCACCTTGGTGGTCTGGTCGGCGCGGCCGAGCCAGCCCTTGATGCGCTGGTTGGTGCGGCCCGTGGGGCAGGTGCCCGCGAGCACGGCCGAGAGGTCGCCGGTGCCGAAGCGCACCAGCGGATAGTCGGGGTTGAAGGTGGTGACGACGATCTCGCCTACCTCGCCGTCGGGCACCGGATCGCCGGTGCCGGGGCGCACGATCTCGACCAGCACGCCCTCGTCGATCACCAGGCCCTGGCGTGCGCTGGTTTCATACGCGATGAGGCCCAGGTCGGCGGTGGCGTAGCACTGGATGCCCTGCACACCGTGCGCGGCAATCCAGTCGTGCAAGCTGGGCGGAAAGGCCTCGCCAGAGACGAGCGCCTTGGTGAACCAGGGCAGCTTCTGACCCTTTTCTTCGGCCTTCTCCAGCAGGATCTTCAGGAAGCTCGGCGTGCCCGCATAGCCGTCGGGCTTGAGGTCGACGATGGCTTCGAGCTGCTGCTCGGTCTGGCCCGTGCCGCCCGCGAAGATGGTGCAGCCCAGGGCGTGCGCGCCGCTTTCCATGATGGAGCCGGCCGGCGTCATGTGATAGCTGAAGCTGTTGTGGATCAGCTCGCCGCTGCGAAAGCCCGCCGCATGCAGGGCCCGCGCGGTGCGCCAGTAGTCGCGCGCCTCGCCCTCGGGTTCGTAGATGGTGCCGGGGCTCGCGAAGATGCGCGGCATGCGCGGCCCGCGCACGATCGACGCAAAGCCGCCGAAGGGGTCGTCGGCGCGGCGTGCCTTCTGCAGCTCGAGCAGTTCCGACTTGCGCGTGACGGGCAGCTTCGCGAGTGCCTCGCGCGAAATGACGTCGCCGGGCTTCACGCCGTCGAGGATCTTCGTGAAGGCGGACGTTGCAGTCTGTGCCTGGGCGATCTGCCGGGGCAGCGCGGCCAGCAGGTCACGTTCGCGTTCGGCGGGGTCGCGGATCTCGAGCTTGTCGTAGTGGTCGGTCATGTCCGTACCCTTCATCTTTCTGTTCTGTTCAAGGCGCTCAACTGACTCTTTCGGGAATACCGCGGAACCGGCTTTGCCGGGCCGCTGGTATTGCCCCCGGCGAGGGGGTTGGCGAAGCGACACGCAGTGCGCGAAGACTGGGGGAGCGTCAAGCAAGCCAGCGTTTGCGGCGCTTGTAGCTCTTTACATCACGGAAGCTCTTGCGGTCCGCGCCGCCCACGCCGAGGTAGAACTCCTTCACATCCTCGTTCTCGCGCAGGCTCTGGGCCTCGCCGTCCATCACGATGCGGCCGTTCTCCAGGATGTAGCCGTAGTCGGCGTAGCGCAGCGCCATGTTGGTGTTCTGCTCGGCCAGGAGGAAGGTC
Source organism: Variovorax sp. Root473 (assembly GCF_001426505.1). Lineage (GTDB taxonomy): Bacteria > Pseudomonadota > Gammaproteobacteria > Burkholderiales > Burkholderiaceae_C > Variovorax. The sequence goes on along the minus strand of NZ_LMEV01000015.1, from coordinate 232,243 downwards.
ACTTTTTCCTTGGTGTTCAGGTCCTTCACGATCTCGAACACCTCTTCCACGATCTGCGGCGCCAGGCCCATCGAGGGCTCGTCGAGCAGCACCATCGTCGGGTTGGCCATCAGCGCGCGGCCGATCGCGCACATCTGCTGCTCGCCGCCCGAGGTATAGGCCGCCTGCGAGGTGCGGCGTGTCTTCAGGCGCGGGAAGTACGCGTAGACCTTCTCCAGCGTCTCCTGCACCGCGGGCTTGCCGTCGGTGCGCGTGTAGGCGCCGGTCATCAGGTTCTCTTCGATGGTCAGGTGGGCGAAGCAGTGGCGGCCTTCCATCACCTGGATCAGCCCGCGCTTGACCAGCTCGGCCGGCGACAGCGCCTCGATGCGCTCGCCACGCAGCTCGATGGTGCCCTTGGTCACGGCGCCGCGTTCGCCCGCGAGCAGGTTGCTCACGGCGCGCAGCGTGGTCGTCTTGCCGGCGCCGTTGCCGCCGAGCAGCGCCACGATGCCGCTTTCGGGCACGGTCAGCGACACGCCCTTGAGCACGAGGATCACGTGGTTGTAGATGACCTCGATGCCGTTGACGTTGAGAAGGATCTTGGGTTCGCTCATGGTGTGGTCCGAAGCATTCGCAAGAACGGCACATCGCCGTCCTTGCGAATGGCGGCTCTCGCGAGCCGCCACGGCACTTCCTTTTCTGGTCAGTGCATCAGGACTGGCAATCCGCGGCTTCGCGGCGGGTGATCTTCTTTTCGCCGGCGTACTTGTCGGCAGCAGCCTTCACCATCGGCTTGATGATCTGGCTGTCGGCCTCGTACCAGTCGGACATGCCGCCCCACTTCGCGCCGTCCCACGTGTGCACGCGGGCCCAGCTGGAGCCCATGTGGTCCTGGCACGAGGTGCTCACCGGACGCATCACGCCCGAGAAGCCCAGTGCGTCGAGCTTCTTCTGGTCGAGCGCGAGGTTCTCCATGCCCCAGCGCACCTGCTCGCCGGTCATGACCTTGCCCTTGCCGAAGCGCTCTTGCGCACGCTTGACGGCCTCGATGGTCAGCATCTGGATGATCACGCCGCGCGTGTAGAGCACCGAGCCCACTTCGTCCTTCGGGCCCGTGCCCTGGCCCTTGTCGTGCACCTGCTTGAGGATGTCCTGGATCACCTTGGGCTGCGTGCCCGAGGTGTTCAGCGCGAGCGCGTTGTAGCCCTTGGCGTTGGCGCCGACGTCCTTCACGTCGGGTTCGGCGCCGGCCCACCACACGCCGTACATCTTCTCGCGCGGGTAGCCCGTGGCCACGGCTTCCTTCAGGGCGGTGGAGTTCATCACGCCCCAGCCCCACAGCAGCACGAAGTCGGGACGCGACTGGCGCACCTGCAGCCAGGCCGACTTCTGTTCCACGCCGGGCGCGGTCACCGGGATCAGCGAGAGTTCGAAACCGTTCTGCTTGGCGCGCTCCTGCAGCAGCGGGATCGGTTCCTTGCCGAACGGCGAGTCGTGGTACACGAGGGCGATCTTCTTGCCCTTGAGCTTGTCCATGCCGCCTTCTTTTTTGCCGATGTGCTGGATCAGGATGTCGGCCGCGGTCCAGTAGGAGCCCATGAGCGGGAAGTTCCACTTGAACACGCCGCCGTCCTGCGAGGCCGAGAGGCCGTAGCCCAGCGTGATGAGCGGGATCTTGTCGGTGGGCACCTTGTCGGTCAGCGCGAAGGTGATGCCGGTGGCCTGCGGATCGAACAGGGCCACGCCCGGACGGCCCTTCAGGCGTTCGTAGCACTCCACGCCTTTGTCGGTGGCGTAGCCGGTCTCGCACTCTTCATAGGCGATCTTCACGCCGTTGATGCCGCCGGTCGCGTTGACCAGCTTGATGTAGTCCTGCTTGCCGTTGGCCCAGGGCGTGCCGTTGGGCGCGTAGGGGCCGGTGCGGTACACCAGCAGCGGGAAGAACTGTTCCTTGGCCTGGGCTTGCGCGAGCGAAGGTGCCAGCGCCGTGCCCAGGGTGGTGGCCACCAGGGCGGCGGTCAGAGCGAGCGATTTCAATGTCATGCCTGTCTCCTTTTGTGGGCACCTCGGTGCCGGGTTTTTACGTGCGAACGAACGGGAACTCTTGAAATGCGTTGTCAGTGCGGGAAGGGCCACAGCCGCAGCTTTTCCTTGGCCGTGGACCACAGCCGTGCCAGGCCGTGCGGCTCCACGATCAGGAAGAACACGATCAGCGCGCCGAAGATCATGGTCTCCAGGTGCGAGGCCAGCGCGGTGGAAATCGAGAAGCCCAGCCACGCGGGCAGCTGGTTCAGGAAGAGCGGCAAGAGCACGATGAACGCGGCGCCGAAGAAGCTGCCCATGATCGAGCCGAGCCCGCCGATGATCACCATGAACAGCAGCTGGAACGAGCGATCGATGCTGAACGCCGCCGGCTCCCATGCCCCCAGGTGAATGAAGCCCCACAGCGCGCCGGCCACGCCGACGATGAAGCTGCTCACCGCGAAGGCCGTGAGCTTGGCGTACACCGGGCGGATGCCGATCACCGCGGCCGCCACGTCCATGTCGCGCATCGCCATCCACTCGCGGCCGATGGCGCTGCGCACCAGGTTCTTTGCGAGCAGCGCGAACACCACCACGAAGAACAGGCAGAACAGGTACTTCTGCACCGGCGATTCGATCGGCACGCCGAACACGTTCAGTCCCGCCACGCTCACCGAGCCCGAGGACGAGTTGTTGGTGAACCAGGTGATGCGCAGGAACGCCCAGTCGGTGAAGAATTGCGCGGCCAGCGTTGCAACGGCCAGGTACAGGCCCTTGATGCGCAGGCTCGGAATGCCGAAGAGCACGCCGATCACCGTCGCACAGAGCCCGCCCAGCAGCAGCGAGGCGATGAGCGGCATGCCTTCGATGCGCACCTGGAAGTTGTAGGCCGCATACGCGCCCACCGCCATGAAGGCGCCCGTGCCCAGCGAGATCTGGCCGCAGTAGCCGACCAGGATGTTCAGGCCCAGCGCCGCCAGCGACAGGATCAAAAAGGGCGTGAGGATGGCGCGCATCCAGTAGTCGGACACGCCCATCGGCACCACGACGAACGCCACGAGCAGCAGCACCAGGATCGCCAGGCGGTCCTGCGCGATCGGGAAGATCTGTTGGTCGGCGCGGTAGCTCGACTTGAACTGGCCGTTTTCTCTGTAGAACATGTCAGACCCGATCGATGATCTTTTCGCCGAACAGCCCTTGGGGCCGCACGAGCAGGAAGACCAGTGCAAGAACATAGGCAAACCAGATCTCGATGCCGCCACCAAGCATGGGGCCGAGATAGATTTCAGACAGCTTCTCGCCGACGCCGATCAGCAGGCCGCCGATGATGGCGCCGGGAATCGAGGTCAGCCCGCCGAGGATCACCACCGGCAGCGCCTTCAGCGCCACCAGCGAGAGCGAGAACTGCACGCCGAGCTTGGAACCCCAGATGATCCCGGCCACCAGCGCCGAGAAGCCGGCCACCGACCACACGATCACCCAGATGCGCGACAGCGGAATGCCGATCGACTGCGCGGCCTGGTGGTCGTCGGCCACCGCACGCAGCGCCCGGCCCGTGGCGGTCTTCTGGAAGAAGATGGCCAGCACCACCACCAGCGCAGCCGACACCGCCGCCGCCACCAGGTCTTCCTGGCTCAGCAGCAGGCCGCCTTCGAAGGTGCCTTGCAGCACCATCAGCGGTTCCTTGGGCATGCCGACGTCGATCTTGTAGATGTCGTTGCCGAAGATCGTCTGGCCCACGCCGTCGAGAAAGTAGGCGATGCCCAGCGTGGCCATCAGCAGCGTGATGCCTTCCTGGTTCACCAGCTTGCTCAGCGCGAGCCGCTCGATGAGCCAGGCCACGACGATCATCACCGCCATGGCCGCGATGAAGGCCAGGATGTTCGCGAGCAGCAGGCTCTCGAAACCGAACCACTGCGGGAACCATTCGGCAAAGCGTGCCATGGCCAGCGCGGCAAACAGCACCATCGCGCCCTGCGCGAAGTTGAAGACGCCCGAGGCCTTGTAGATCAGCACGAAGCCGATCGCGATCAGCGAATACAGCATGCCGACCATGAGGCCGCCGAAAAGGGTTTCGAGGAAAAATCCCATGGTCAATGCTCCACGCCGAGGTACGCCCGGATCACGTCTTCGTTGTTCCGAACTTCATCCGGCGTGCCGTCGCCGATCTTCTTGCCGTAGTCCAGCACCACCACGCGGTCGGAGATGTCCATCACCACGCCCATGTCGTGCTCGATCAAGACGATGGTTGCGCCGAATTCGTCGTTCACATCGAGGATGAAGCGGCTCATGTCCTGCTTCTCTTCGACGTTCATGCCCGCCATGGGTTCGTCCAGCAGCAGCACCTGCGGTTCCATCGCGAGCGCGCGGCCCAGGTCGACGCGCTTTTGCAGACCGTAGGGCAGGCGGCCCACCGGCGTCTTGCGGTGTGCCTGGATTTCCAGGAAGTCGATGATGTGTTCGACGAACTCGCGGTGCTGCAGCTCCTCGCGTTCGGCCGGGCCCCAGCGCAGCGCCTGCGCAAGCAGGCCGCTCTTCATCTTGAGGTTGCGGCCCGTCATGATGTTGTCGAGCACGCTCATGCCCTTGAACAGCGCCAGGTTCTGGAAGGTTCGCGCCACGCCCATCTCCGCCACCTGGCGCGAGTTCATGTGCTTGAAGGTCTGGCCGCGGAAAGTGATGGAGCCCTGCTGCGGCCAGTACACGCCGTTGATGCAGTTCAGCATCGAGCTCTTGCCCGCGCCGTTGGGCCCGATGATGGCCCGCACCTCGTGCTCGCGCACGTTGAAGCTGATGTCGGTCAGCGCTTTCACGCCGCCGAAGCTCAGGCTGATGTTCTGGACGTCGAGGATGACGTCGCCGATTTTCCGATTGCTCATTCGATGACCTTCGCGCTACGCGCTGCGGTATTCGCCTTGGGGACGGCCCGGCGGCTCATGCTGCGGCCTTCACGATGGGGAAGGTCCTGGCGTCGTTGATCTTCAGCGTGGCGCTGACGGCGCCCGTGCGTCCGTCCTCGAACTTGACCTGGGTCTCGATGTACTGCTCGGTCTTGCCGCCGTAGAGCGCATCGACCAGCACCGCGTATTTCTCGGCGATGAAGCCGCGGCGCACCTTGCGCGTGCGGGTCAGCTCGTCGTCGTCGGGGTCGAGTTCCTTGTGCAGCACGAGGAAGCGCGCGATCTGCGTCTCGCCCATGCCGTCTTCGGCGGCGAGGTCGGCGTTGACCTTGGCGATGCACTCGGCCACCAGCGTCAGCACCTCGGGCTTGCCGGCCAGGTCGACATAGCCGCCGTAGGCCAGGCCGCGGCGTTCGGCCCAGTTGCCCACGGCCTCGAAGTCGATGTTGATGAAGGCGCAGACCTCGTCGCGGCCGTTGCCGAAGCACACGGCTTCCTTGATCTGCGGGAAGAACTTGAGCTTGTTCTCGATGTAGTTGGGCGCAAAGATGGCGCCCATGCAGGTGCCGGCCGGACCGTTGAGCTTGCCCACGTCTTTTGCGCGGTCGATGATGCGCAGGTGACCTTCGCTGTCGAGCACGCCGGCGTCGCCGGTGTGGAAGTAGCCGTTGGCATCGAGCACTTCGGCGGTGGCGTCGGGGCGCTTGTAGTACTCCTTGAGCACCGACACGCCGCGCACCAGCACCTCGCCGTCGTCGGCGATCTTGAGCTCGATGCCGGGCGCCGCCGTGCCCACGGTCTGCAGCTTGACCTTGCCGTCCTGCTGCAGGCACACGTAGGCGCAGGTCTCGGTCTGGCCGTAGAACTGCTTGAGGTTCACGCCGATCGAGCGGTAGAAGCGGAACAGGTCGGGCCCGATGGCCGCGCCGGCCGTGTAGGCCACGCGGATGCGGCTCATGCCCAGCACGTTGCGCAGCGGGCCGTAGATCAGCAGGTTGCCCAGGCTGTACATGACCCGGTCGCCCGTGCTCACCGGCGCACCGTTGAGGATGTCGGCGCCCACGCGCTGTGCCAGCGCCATGAACTTCGCGTACAGCCAGCGCTTGGGTGCGGCCGCGTCTTCCATGCGGATCGACACGGCCGTCAGCAGGCCTTCGAAGGTGCGCGGCGGGCCGAAGTAGTAGCTCGGGCCGATCTCGCGCATGTCGTTCATCACCGTCTCGGCCGACTCGGGGCAGTTGAGCGTGAAGCCGCCCACCAGCCACTGCGCCACCGAGAACAGGTGGTCGCCCACCCACGCCATCGGCAGGTAGCTCATGATGTTGTCGCCGGGGCCGAGCTTGTCGGTCTCGACGCCGCCACGGCCCGCCGCGATGAAGCTGGCGTGCGTCTGGCACACGCCCTTGGGGCGGCCGGTGGTGCCCGAGGTGTAGAGGATCACGCCGACGTCGGTGGCTTCGCCGCTGGCCACGGCGCGGTCGTAGTAGCCGGCGTTGACCTTGTCGAAGGCGCGGCCCAGCTCGCGCAGCTGCTCGTAGCTCATGAGCCCCGGCTGGTCGTAGTGGCGCAGGCCCTTGGGGTCGTCGTAGATGATGTGGCGGATGCCCGACGACTGGCCTTCCCGGCCTTCCTGTGCCTGCTGGAGTTCGCGGCACTCGAGCAGCTTGTCGACCTGCTCCTGGTCTTCGACGATCACGAACTCGATGCCCGCATCGTTCAGCATGAAGACCATCTCGCTGGCCACCGCGTCCTGGTAAAGCGGCACGGGCACGCCGCGCAGGCTTTGCGCGGCGAGCACCGCCATGTACAGGTGCGGCCGGTTGGCACCGACGATCGCAAGGTTGTCGAAGGCCTTGAAGCCAAGGCTCGCCAGACCGCAGGCCATCTCGCGCACTTCCTGCGCCACGGCGTTCCAGGTCCAGGTTTGCCAGATGCCAAGGTCTTTTTCGCGCACGGCGGGGGCCTCGGGACGGGCCTCGGCATGCGCGAGCAGCAGACGGGGGAAGGTGGGGGCGGTGGTTTGCACAGTGGCCGGATCGTAGGTCTCACTTTGACGCCCGGTTGTCGTTCCAACGACAATCCTAGGGACACTACTCCCCGGAGTTTCCCGATGCCTCCTGGCAATCCACATCCACACAACGTGCTCGGCGGTTCGATCAAGGACCGGGTTCGCCCTCCCAACGGCACCGAACTCGGTGGCATTCCGTGGCTGCCCACGCTCACGCCCACCGAGCGCCGCCGCGCCGAGGCCACGCTCGTGGTCGGCGAGGCCGAGCCCGGCGACCTCGTGTGCCGCGTCGGCCGCTCGCCCACCTACTGGTTCGGCGTGGTCGAAGGCCTCTTGAAGATGAGCAACGACAACGCCGACGGCGGCTCGGTCACCTACACCGGCGTGCCGCCCGGCGGCTGGTTCGGCGAAGGCACGGTGATGAAGCGCGAGCCCTACCGCTACAACATCCAGGCGCTGCGCCGCAGCCTCGTGGCGGGGCTGCCGATCGAGAGTTTCCACTGGCTGCTCGACCATTCCATCGGCTTCAACCGTTTCGTGATGAACCAGCTCAACGAGCGGCTCGGGCAGTTCATCGCGGCGCTGGAGATCGATCGCCTCAACAACCCCGACGCGCGCGTGGCGCGCAACCTGGTGTCGCTGTTCAACCCCGTGCTGTACCCCGGCGTGGGCGAGGTCTTGCGCATCACGCAGCAGGAGCTGGCGTATCTTGTCGGCCTGTCGCGCCAGCGCGTGAACGAGGCGCTCAATGCGCTGTCGGCGCAAGGGCTGATCCGCGTCGAGTACGGCGGCCTGCGCGTGCTTGATTTGCCGGGCCTGCGCGCCACCGCGGTGTCCAGCCGCAAGAACGGCAGCACCTCGAACTGAACCTGAAAGAAGAAAAGAACATGGCTCTCTCCGACCACCTGCAGATCGTGCCCGCCGACGCACAGGCGAGCTTTCTGCCGCCGCCGCAGCAACAGGCCACGCAGGCCCGCAACGAGGAAGACGACGGCCCGACGCTCGAAGAAGCCATCGACCGCGCCGAGGCCCTGGGCGAACAGATCGAGGCGCTCAACGAGATCCTGGCGCGCCCGCTGAAAGACATCCTGGCCGACCGCGAAAAGTCGGAAGAGGCCGCGCTGGCCTGGGACCGCTTCGGCGCGATGTGGATGCTGTCGCAGCGCGCCATGCGCCGCGTCGCGCTTGATCTGGCGGCGCAGCTCGGCGTGAGCGAGGAAGAGGTCGTGGCGCGCGCCATGGCCAACGCCAATGCGGTGCTCAACGGCGCGGACGAGGTCGACCTCGGCGGGACCATCGCACCGGCGCAGCTGCAGCACATTGCCCGCCACCGCAACTTCCTGCGCGGTCAGTTCCGTACCGGCTGATGCACGCGGCCTTTCGATATCCCTTAGCCTTGCGGCCTTCTCCTGCCCCCACACACCCATGACCACCTTCGCCTCTTCCCACCTCACCGTCATCACCGGCGCCTCGCGCGGCCTGGGCCGTGCCATGGCCGAACAGCTGCTGCAGGCCGGCCACGCGGTGCTCGGCATTGCGCGCAAGCCCTCGCCCGAACTCGCCGAGGCCGCCAAGGCCGGCGGCGCCGAACTGACGCAATGGGCGCAGGACCTGTCCGACCCCATGGCCGCCGCAGCGCGCCTGTCGGACTGGCTCCAGACGCTGGACGGCCAGCGCTTCGACAGCGTCACGCTCATCAACAACGCCGGCACCGTCGGCAATCCCGCGCCGCTGTCGCGCGCCGTGCCGGCTGAACTGGCCCAGGCACTGCGCATCGGGCTCGAAGCGCCGATGCTGCTCACGGCCGCTTTCCTCGGCGGCACGCGCGAATGGCGCGGCGCGCGCAAGGTGCTGAACATCTCGTCGGGCCTGGGCCGCAACGCCCTGGGCAGCCAGGCGCCGTACTGCGCGGCCAAGGCCGGCATGGACCATTTCTCGCGGGCCGTGGCGCTCGAGGAAGCACATGCACCGAACGGCGCGCGCATCGTGTCGCTGGCGCCCGGCATCATCGACACCGACATGCAGGTGCAGCTGCGCGGCGCGTCGGCCGAACAGTTCCCGGATCGCACGCGCTTCGTGAGCATGAAGGAAGAAGGCCGGCTCGACAGCCCCCAGGGCGCCGCGGCCAAGGTGCTCGCCTACCTGGCCCGCGCGGACTTCGGCAGCAACCCCGTGGCCGACGTGCGCGACCCGGCCTGAACACGGCGACATCATCATGGCCACCGCAAAGTCCATCGACACGCTCGACTACAAGCTCTTCCCGTCGCCGAGGAACGTGCACCGCATCGTCTTCGAGCACCAGGTGTTCGTGCCGTACCCGTACGCGCTGATCGTGATGGACGAGTTCTATTTCAAGGGCCGCTACAGCCTGTTCTCGGCCTGCCGCATGAGCGACGGGAAGATGGGGCAGGTGGCGACGTTCGAGGACGCGGCGGACGTGGAGATCTTCAATACGAAGTTCGTGCCTGATTGAGCTCGCCCCCAGGCTTCGCGCACTTCGTGTCGCTTCGCCAACCCCCTACCGGGGCAACACCAGCGGCCCGGCAAAGCCGGTTCCGCGGTGTTCCTGGTGAAAACCAGCCTTACTCGATCGTCGCGCCCGAGGCCTGCACGATCCCCTTCCACTTCTCGTAGTCGGTCTTCAGCAGCGTGCCGAACTGCTCCGGCGTCATGCCCTGCGGCTCGGCGCCCTGCGCAATGATGGCCGCCTTCATCTCGGGCGTGGCCAGCAGCTTGTTGACCGCCGCATTCAGCGTGGCGACGACGTCCTTGGGCGTGCCGGCGGGCACGAAGATGCCGTACCAGGTGCTCACGTCGAAGTCCTTGTAGCCCAGCTCGGCCACGGTGGGCGTGTCGGGCAGCGAGGTGCTGCGCTTGGCCGAGGTCACGGCCAGCGGGCGCAGCTTGCCGGCCTTGATCTGCGCCAGCGCCGAGGGCACCGACGACACCATCAGGTCGACGTTGCCCGCGAGCACGTCCATCATGGCGGCGTTGGAGCCCTTGTAGGGCACGTGGCGCATCTTGATCTTGGCCGCGCCGTTGAAGATCTCGCCGGCCAGGTGGATGGTGGTGCCGTTGCCCGGCGAGCCGTAGGTGACGGTGTCGGGCGCGGCGCGCGCGGCCTTCACCACGTCGTCGAGCGTCTTGAACTTCGAGTTGGCCTGCGTGACGATCACCACGGGCGTGTAGGCCACGTGGGCCACGGCCGTGAGGTCCTTTACCGGGTTGTAGCTCAGGCTCTTGTAGAGCCAGGGCGCGACGACCATGTTGTCCTTCTGGCCCATCACGATGTCGTAGCCCGTGGGCGCGGCGCGCGCCGCCTCGGCGATGCCGATGGTGCCGCCGGCGCCGCCGCGGTTGTCGGGCACCACGGTCCAGTGGTTGGCTTCGGTGAGCTTCTGCGCGACCAGGCGCGCCAGGATGTCGGTGCCGCCGCCGGGCGGGAAGGGCACGACCATGCGGATGGGCTTGGCGGGGTAGGCGGCGGTCTGGGCTTGTGCGGCCACGGTGCCGAACGCCAGGGGAAGTGCGAGCACGAGGGCCAGCGAGCGGGTGAGTTTTCTTCGGATCATGGGATTGTCTCTCTCGGTCTGAGCGGATGGGGGCGCGGCAATGTCGATGGAGGTCTTTCGACCTCACTGCACCCACGGTGCAGTGTGCCGGAAGGGGCATCCCCCCATTTTCGTGCTTTGCGATGGGCCCCGTATCGGACGGCGCCGACTTGACAGGGCCATCCGGCCGTCGAAGATGAAATGTCCATTCCCCCCACAGGAGACACCCATGCTCGGAAACATCGATGCAGTGGCGAATCTCGCGGTGAAAGACATGACCGTGGCGCGCCGTTTCTACGAAGACACCCTCGGCCTTGCGCAGGTCGATTCGGAGGGCGACGAGGTCGTCGTCTACCGCAGCGGCAACGCGCGCGTCCAGGTGTACCGCTCGTCGTTCGCGGGCACGAACCAGGCCACGGCCGTGAGCTGGCAGGTCGGCGCGGACATCGGGCGCCTCGTTGCCGCGCTCCAGGCCAAGGGCGTGCGCTTCGAGCACTACGACATGCCCGGGACGAAGCGCGAAGGCGATCTTCACCTCGCGGACGGCATGAAGATGGCGTGGTTCAAGGACCCGGACGGGAACATCCTGCACCTGATCGGCGGCTGAGGTCCACGGGCCCCTGACCATCCGGCATCCCTCTTTTGGGGGAAGCCAAAGACGGCGCGCTGCGGACAATCCCTCCTGCCATGCACCGGCATGGCATGGAGGAGTCATCCCATGCGCGCACCGTCGCCCGACCCGTCAACGCCCGCGCGTCCCGAGCGCGTCGCGGTCATCGCCATCCACGGCGTGGCCGACCAGAAGGCCGGAGACACGGCCCGCGCCATCGCCTCGCTGATGCTCAACCACCCCGGCCCCGGCGCGACCTACCGCCAGGCCGACTGCGACAGCCACCTCCTGCCGGTGCCGCCGCTGACGTCGATGGTGCAGCGGCGCACGGGCCATCCGACGTCGGCGCAAGGCGGTGCTGCGCAGAAGGCCTACGTGCCGCCCGTGCGCAAGGCGATGCGGCAGTCGAAGACCTCCGACTTCAGCGCCGACGACTGGATATCGAGCGCCGAGTCCGACGACGCGGGCGTGGTGCGCGCGGCCAAGGGGCGCGGGCCGCTCACGCCGCGCGAGCTGAAGAAGAGCAACCCCGACATCGCCTTCAGCGACTACCTGCTGTTCAAGTCGCAGCGGGCCGAGCCCGACCACGAGGCCTACGAGGCCACGCGCGTGCGCATGACGCGCGACGCCACCGATGCCCACGGGCAGCCGGTGCAGCAGCGCATCGACGTGCACGAGATGTACTGGGCCGACCTGTCGCGGCTGCCCGGCTCGGTGGCGCGCATCGTCGCCGAGCTGTTCACCATCGTGTTCCGCCTCTCGCAGCTGGGCCGCGATGCGGTGGACCGCGCCGCCGAGGCGGCCGGCGTGAACAGAAAGCCCCGCCCGCCGGGCGCGCGGCGCTGGGCCTGCCTGGCGTCGCTGCAGACCACGCTCGACTGGGCCTTTGCGAACCTGCTGGCCAACCTCTTCCTGCAGCTGTTGCTCATCGGGCTGGTGATCGCGGGGCTCGGCGCACTGGCGCGGGTCGAGCCCGCACCGAGTGCGCTGTCGCTCACCGAACTGCTGCGCCGGGTGCTGGCGGTGGCCGTGCCTGTGCTGGCCGTCTGGTGGTACAGCTACCAGGCGCGCCCCGGGCTTTCCGGGCGCATCGTGGTGGGCCTGTATGCCTTGCTGGCGGGATGGCTCCTGTGGGCGCAACTGCCCGCGCACTGGGTCGTCGGACTGACCTGGCTGGCGCTGCTCGCCGCGTTGGCCGACCGCGCCTTGCGCATCGCACGCGACCGCTTTCCGGCGGCGCGCACCTGGGGCCTGGGCCTGATGGCGCTGACCGCGGCCGCGCTGCTGCTGCACGTGGCACTCAACGCCGCAGCGGCAGGCGGCACGGACGACCTGCGCCACTGGGTGCGCGCCGGCATGCGGGTGGTCGAGTACCTGCTGCTGGGCGTCGTGGCCTGGTGGGGCGTGGCCGGCGTGCTGCTCATCGGTTGGCTCGTTGCCGGTCAGTCGGTGCCCGATCGCGATGCAGCCGCGCGCGCCAGCATCGCCACGGGTCGGCTCGGGCTCTTCGTGTCGGTGGCCGCGTTCGTGGCGCTGTCGATGGTGTTCTGGGCCGTGCTCACGAACATCGTGGAGCTCGGCGCGAAGAACGTGGACTACGCGCCGTTCTGGTTCGGCAAGGGCATCTACTGGGCCGACGGTGCGAACTTCCTGCACGGCCGCTACGAGAAGAGCACGCAGGCCTTCGCCCTGACGGCGGGGCTCACGCTGTCGCTGCTGGCCTACCTCGTGGCGGTGCTGGTGCCCAGCCTGTTCGCCGAACTCAAGGTGGCCTTCGGAACCTCGGAGCGCCTGGGCCACTGGCTTGGCGCGGGCTACCGGCGGCTCGACTTTTTCGTCACCTTCCTCACGAGTGCCAGCGTGTTGATTGCCTGCGCGGTCGCGCTGCTGCTGGTGCTCAAGCAATGCGGTGTCTCGGTCGGCGGGCGGATCGACGACGCGGTCGTCTGGGTGTCGGCGCTGTCGCAGACCGGCCTCAAGCCGCTGATCTTCACCGCCGCCACGCTGGCCGCGGCCGTCTCGCTGCTCGGGGGGTTCCTGTCGCGCGCCGTGCCGGGCCTGCGCATGCCGCTCGATGTGGCGCTCGACGTCGATGGCCACTTCCGCGAGTTCCCGCGCCGCGCCATTCCGCGTGCGCGCATCTTCTCGCGCTACGTGTCGCTGCTGGAGCACGTGGCGGCGCAGGGCTACGACCGCATCGTGGTCGTGGCCCACAGCCAGGGCACGGTGATCTCGACGGAACTGCTGCGCTACCTGCAGTTCCGCGCCGCGCAGAAGGTTGACACGCGCGTGACCGAACTCTGGACGGCGCTGAACAGGAGCCGGCTGCTGCTGCTCACGGCCGGCTGCCCGCTGCGCCAGCTGTATGCGGCGCGCTTTCCGCACCTCTATGCGTGGGTGACGACGGAAGCCGCGAACGGCGGCGGGCCGAGCGCGGCGCAGGTCGGCGTGGACCGCTGGGTCAACCTGTACACGGCCGGCGACTACGTCGGGCGCTGGCTCTGGGGCCCCGACGACAAGTCGTATGCGCAGGTGACAGCGTCGCCGGCATGGGGCGCCGCGCCCGAGCACGAGGCCTGCCTCGGCCTTGGCGCCCACACGCACTACTTCGACCTCGACCAGGCGCACGTCGCGCGCTGGATCGACTGGATGGTGACGGCACCGCGCTGAACCGAGCGCCCACAAAAAAGCCGACCCGCAGGTCGGCTTCCTTCATGGCGAGAACGCGGACTTCAGCCGAAGTTCTTGGCCGCAAAGTCCCAGTTGACCAGCTTGGCCAGGAAGGTCTCGACGAACTTCGGGCGCAGGTTGCGGTAGTCGATGTAGTACGCGTGCNNNNTTCCTTGAAGGCGTCGTAGCTGCCCCACTTGGCGTCGATGGCCTTGGCCAGCGCGCCCGTCGGGGCGCCGCCACCTTGGGGCTTCATGCAGTTCCAGAAGAAGGTGTGGTTCCAGATCTGCGCGGCGTTGTTGTAGATGCCGCCGCTGGACTTCTTGACGATCTCCTCGAGCGTCATCGCTTCGAACTCGGTGCCCTTTTGCAGGTTGTTCAGGTTCACCACGTAGGCGTTGTGGTGCTTGCCGTGGTGGAACTCGAGGGTTTCCTGCGAATACTCGGGCGCCAGTGCGTCGATGGCGTACGGCAGCGGGGGAAGGGTGTGTTCCATGGTGGAGCCTTTCTTTCTGGTTGGTGAATGAAACGAAAAATGCGTGGGCGATTCAGGCGATGGCCTTGGGCACCACGCGGTACGCGCAACGCCGCGCGCCCGCGAGCACGTGCTCGACACGGCTCACGTCGGCCTCGGGCCCCAGCACTTCGTCGAAGAGCTGCAGCTCGCTGCGGCAAAAGCCGGTGCAGGCCTGCGCCGCGGTGCAGATGGGACAGTGGTTCTCGATGAAGAGAAAGCCGTCGCCCTCGGCGCGGTACTCGGCCATGTAGCCCTCGCGGCTGCGGATGTCCGCGAGCCGTTCGAGCCGCGTCTCGAGGTTGCGCGCGCCGCGCATGGCCTCGGTGTAGGTGGCGCGCATGGCGGCTTCGCGCGCGCCGATGAGCTGGTCCATGCCCTTCTCGCCGAACACGCTGATCACGGCGCTGATCATCTGCACCGTCATCTCGGCGTGCGTGTCGGGAAAGCGCTTGTGGCCCTCGCCGGTGAGCCGCCAGATCTGGGTCGGGCGGCCGCGGCCGCTGGAGCGGCTCTCGGCGTCGACCAGCCCTTCGGCTTCGAGCTTGGACATCTGCTGGCGCACCGCCTCGACCGTCACGTTCAGCACCTTGGCGATGTCGGGGATGCCGAGCGCGCCACGGGTCTTCAGCGTGGAGAGGATGCGGTCTGCCGGCTGGTGCGGCATCCAGGTGGGCTTGGTGGCATCGGGGGCGGACATGGCGGCTTCGGTCGTGAGGGGAGAAAACAGCGTCATTGTCAGGTGGTTGGCACTCCCTTCGCATCCGTGGGCGCTTGCCACCCCCCGCCCAGTGCTTTGTAAAGCGCCACGAGGCTGGTGAAAGAAGCCGTTTCCGCCTCGGCCACGGCATCCTGCACGCGCAGCAGGGTGCGCTGCGCGTCGAGCACGCTCAGGTAGGGCGCGGCGCCTTCGCGGTAGCGCACCTGGGCCAGCTCGGCGGCACGGCCGCTGCGGGCCGAGGCCTCCAGCAGCCGTTGCAGGCGCAGCTGGTTCTGGCCGTAGCCGGTGAGGGCGTTCTCCACGTCCTCGATGGCGCGCAGCACGGTCTGTTCGTAGACGGCGCGCTCGCCGTCGGCACGGGCCTCGGCGCCGCGCAGGCGGGCCTTGACCGAACCCAGCCGCAGGGCAGGCCAGCTCACGCCGGGCGTGACGCTGAAGGCGCGGCTCGACGAACTGCCCAGGTCGGCACCGCGCAGCGCGATGAAGCCCAGGAAGCCGCCGATGTCGACGCGCGGGTACAGCTCGGCCGTGGCCGCGCCCACGTCGGCGGTGCTGGCGGCCAGGCCGCGCTCGGCGCGCAGCACGTCGGGCCGGCGGCGCAGCAGCTCGCCGAGGTCGCCGATGGGCAGGCGCTTGTCGAGCACGCGCAAGGGTTGCGGCTGCAGCAGGGGTTCCAGCTCGGCCGGGCGCAAGCCGGCCAGCACCGCGACGCGGTAGGCCGCCTGTCGGCGCGTGGTTTCGAGCGCGGGCAGCTGGCTCTCGGTGCTGGCCAGGTTGGCCTGCGCGCTTGCCAGGTCGCCTTCGAGGCCGCGCCCGGTGCGCACCTGCGCCTCGGTCACGCGCAGGCTCTGGCGCAGGCTGTCGAGGGTGCGGTGCGTCACGGCCATGCGTTGCTCGGCGCCGCGCATCTCGTAGTAGTTGCGCGCCAGTTCGGCCACGGCCACGATGCGCACCTGTTCGAGGTCGGCGGCGCTGGCCTGGGCGCGCGCGGTGGCGGCTTCGTCCAGGCGCTGCAGGCGGCCGAACAGGTCGATCTCCCAGCCGGCGTCGAAGCCCGCGCGGCTGCTCTGCGCCAGCGTGCGCGCATCGGCCGGCACGCCGTTGCCTTGCGCGATGCTGCGTGTCTTGCTGGCGCCCAGCGTCACCACGGGCAGGCGGTCGAGCTCGGCTTCGGTCTGCATCGCGCGGGCTTCGAGCAGCCGGGCTTGCGCGATGCGGATGTCGTGGTTGCCGGCCAGCGCGCGGTCGATGAGCGCATCGAGCTGCGGATCGTCGAGCTGGCGCCACCAGTCGCGCTGCACCGCGTCGGGCGCGAACAGCGCGCGCTCGGGTGCGGAGATGGCCACCGGCGCATCGTTCGGCGCGGTGTAGGTCGGGCCGACCGCGCAGCCGGCCAGCACCAGCATGCTGAGTGCGAACGGCGCGGCGTAAGGGAAGAGTCTTCTTGTCATGGTCATGCTCCCGGTGTCGTCAGGCGGTATCGCCCGCGGGCTCGCGCGCCACGAGCGCCTCGAGTTCGGCGGTGCGCTGCGAGCGGCCCACCGTGCGGTGGTCGCGTGCCAGCAGCGTGTACATCGTGGGCAGCACGAACAGCGTGAACAGCGTGCCCACCAGCATGCCGACCACGATCACCAGGCCGATGCTGAAGCGGCTGTTGGCACCCGCGCCGCTGGCGAACAGCAACGGCACCAGGCCCACCACCATCGCAGCCGTGGTCATCAAGATCGGGCGCAGCCGGATGCGCGCGGCCTGCTCGATGGCGGCGCGGCGCACCAGGTTCTGGCGCTCCTGAATTTCGTTGGCAAATTCCACCATCAGGATGCCGTGCTTGCTGATGAGACCGATGAGCGTCACCAGCCCGATCTGCGTGTAGATGTTGATGGTGGCAAAGCCCAGCGCCAGCGGCACCAGCGCGCCGCAGATCGACATCGGCACGCTGATCAGGATGATGAGCGGGTCGCGCAGGCTCTCGTACTGAGCGGCCAGCACCAGGTAGATCACCACGATCGCGAACACGAAGGCCATCACCAGCGCCGAGCCTTCCTGCGTGAACTGGCGCGCGTCCGACTGCCAGTCGTAGCTGAAGCCGGCCGGCAGCTTCTTGGCCTCTTCGCTCAGGAACGCCACGGCATCGCCCATGGTCACGCCCGGCATCGGAATGGCCTGGAAGGTCGAGGCGTTGAGCTGATTGAACTGCGTGAGCTTGTTGGGCCCCACGCTGGTCGACAGCGTCACCAGGTTGGCCAGCGGCACGGGCTGGCCGCTCGCGCTCTTCACGAAGTAGCGCGACAGGGCCTCGGCCGTGAGCCGCTGGTCGCGCGGCGACTGCGGGATCACGTCGTACGAGCGGCCGTCCATGCCGAAGCGGTTGACGTAGTTCTCGCCCACCAGCACCGCCAGCGTGTCGCCGATGGCCTTCATGGTCACGCCCATGCTGTTGGCCTTGGCGCGGTCCACGCGCACTTCGGTCACGGGGTTGTTGAACTCCAGGTCGCTGTCGACCACGGCGAACTTGCCGCTCTCGCGCGCCGCCTTCTTCAGTGTTTCCATCGCCTCGAACACGGTGGCGTGGTCGCCCGCGCTGCGGATCACCATCTGCACCGGAAGCCCACCCGTCGAACCGGGAAGCGACGGCAACTGAAAGGCGAACACGCTGCTGCCCTCGACCTCGTTCATGCCGCCCTGCACGTCGGCCTGGATCTGGTCGGCGTTGCGCTGGCGGTCTTTCCAGTCGGACAGCTGCACGCCGCCGATGCTGTTGGAGACACCGTCCGAGCCGTTGATGAGCCAGCGGCCGGTGTTCTCGGGCAGTTGGGCCAGCACCTCGTCCCACTTCTGGCCGAACTTCTCGACGTAGTCGATGTTGGCGTGCTGCGGCGACTTGATGACGGTCATCACCATCGCCTGGTCTTCACCGGGTGCCAGCTCGCGCTGCGCCGCGTGGTACAGAAAGGGCAGGCTCACGAGCACAGCCGCGGCCAGCACGCCCGTGACCCAGCGGTGGTGCAGCGACACATCGAGCAGCCGCCCATAGGACGTGGCGAGCTTGTGGAAGAAGGCTTCGGCATAACGCGCCATGCGGCCCGCCGTGGCGTCCTGCGGCAGCAGGAACGAGCTCATCACCGGCGATAGCGTGAGCGCGATCACGCCCGACACCACCACCGCGCCCGCCAGCGTGAAGGCGAATTCCTTGAAGAGCGACCCCGTGAGCCCGCCCATGAGGCCGATGGGCGCGTACACCGCGGCCAGCGTGAGCGTCATCGCGATCACCGGGCCGGCCACTTCGCGTGCGCCGATCAACGCGGCCTGCACGCGCGACTTGCCTTCCTCGATGTGGCGGTGCACGTTCTCCACCACCACGATGGCGTCGTCCACCACCAGCCCGATGGCCAGCACCATCGCGAGCAGCGTGAGCAGGTTGATGCTGAAGCCGAACAGCAGCATCAGCGCCGCCGCGCCCAGCATCGACAGCGGAATCGTCACCACCGGAATCAGCACCGCGCGCAGCGAGCCCAGGCACAGGAAGATCACCAGCACCACGATGGCGATGGCTTCGAGCAGCGTCTTCTGCACCTCGTCGATCGAGGCCTCGATGAAGCGCGCGAGCTCGAAGGGCAGCTGCACCTCCACGCCCGGAGGGAGGTTCTGCTTGATGCCGGGCAGCAGGTCGCGGATGCGCTTCACGATCACCAGCGGGTTGCCGTTGGGCGCCGCCTGCAGGCCCAGGTAGATGGCCTTGTCGCCGTCCATCGTCGCGCTGCTGTCGACACTCGCCGCGCCCAGTTCCACCGTGGCCACGTCGCCCAGCCGCACGATGGCGTTACCGTCGCGCTTGATGACCATGTCGCGGAACTCGGCCACGTTCACCAGGTCGGTGTTCACGCGGATGTTCGACACCACGTACAGGCCCTTCACCTGCCCGGGTGCGGCCTGCACGTTGTTCTGGCGCAGCGCGTCGGCCAGCTCGCCGGCCGAGATGCCGCGCGCGGCCATGCGGTTGGCGTCGAGCCACACGCGCATCGCCAGCGTCTGCCCGCCCGACACCTCGACACCCGAGACGCCTTCGATCGATGCGAACTGCGGCTGCACCACGCGCGAGAGGTAGTCGGTGAGCTGCGGCACCGGCATCGTCTTGCTCGAGAAGCCCACGTACGCCACGGCCGTGGCTTCGCCCGCCGACTTGAGGATCACCGGGTCGAAGGCCTCGGCCGGCAGCCGGTACTTCACCTGGCTGACCTGCGCCATCGCTTGCGTGAGCGCCTGGTTGGCGTCGGCGTTGAGCTTCATGCGCACGCTGATTACGCTGCGGCCCAGCGTGGACGACGACGAGAGGTAGTCGACGTTCTCGATGGTCGCCACCGCCTGCGCGATCGGCTGCGTGACGAAGCCCTGCATCAGCTCCGGCGAGGCGCCGGGGTACTGCGTGGTGATGGTGAGCGTGGTGCTCTCGGTCAGCGGGTACTGGCGCACCGGCAGGTCGCCCAGCGCACGCGCGCCGAGCAGCAGGATGAGCGTGCTCACCACCAGCGCCAGCACGGGCCGGCGCACGAAGAGGTCGGTGAACTTCATGACTTCGCGTCCTGCAGGGCCAGCGTGTCCTTCGCAGCCGGCGCCACGGCGGCGCCGTTGTACAAGCGAAGCTGGCCCGAGGTGACGACCTGCTCGCCGGCCTTCAGGCCCTGCTCGACCACGACCAGGCCGTCCTGCCGCTCGCCGGTCTTCACGAACACCTGCTGCACCGAGAAGCCGTCGCCCTTCTCGCCGGCGCGCACCACGAACACCGAGTCGCCGTGCGTGCTGTAGGTGATGGCGGTCTCAGGCACCGCGATGGCGTCGGCGCGCGCGGGCAGCGCGACCTTGCCGTTGACGTACATGCCGGGCGTGAGTGCGCCGTCGGCGTTGTCGACCGTGGCTTGCAGCCGCACGGTGCGCGTGTCGCTGCCGATCATCGGTTCGATGGCGCTGAGCTTGGCGGGAAACACGCGGCCCGGATACGCATCGACCGCGAGCGCCACCGCCTGGTTGCGTTTGAGTGCCGGCAACGCGGTCTCGGGCAGCGTGAGGTTGGCGAACAGCGTGCGGCTGTCGGTCAGCGACACCAGCGCATCACCGGCGCGCACGAACTGTCCGAGGTTGACCTTGCGGATGCCCAGCACGCCGTCGAACGGCGCCTTGATGTGCTTCTGCTCGATGAGCGCCTGCACGCGCCGCAGCTCGCCACTGGCCTGGTCGAAGGCGGCCTGCGCCTGCTCCATCTGCTCCTGCGTGGCGGCCTGCTGCGGCAGCAGGCGGCGCGTGCGTTCCAGCGCGGTGCGCGCGTTCGACTGCTGTGCGCGCAACCGTTCGAAGTCGCCCTGCTCGGGCGCGTCGTTCAGCTGCACCAGCAGTTGGCCGGCACGCACCTGCGCGCCCGGCGTGAACAGGATCTTCGCGACCCGCCCCTCCACTTCGGCCGGCACCTCGACCTGCCGGTGGGCCTCCAGCGTGCCGATGCCGCCGAGAAAGCGCGCCATCTCGGTCTGCCGCGCGGGGGCCACCGCCACCTTGGCCGGCGGCATGGCGCCGCCCTGTGCATGGGCCGGCTGGAATTTCGCCACGAGCCCGTAGCCCGCCGCGCCCAGCACCGCGACCGTGAGACCGGCGCCGAGCCAGGTCCTTGATTGTTTGTTCATACGCAACCCGATTTTTAATCAAAGAAAGTGCTTTGATTATTAGATCGCGTCCGAACGCTGTCGAGAAAGACGTGGCAATGGCCTCGATAGGGCAGGGCTATCCTTGGTTGCGCGTGCATGCGGGGTGCTCCGGGTGGTGGCGCGGGGACATCCCCGCATCCCGAAGACGGGCAGCGCGCCGCGTTTGTGACGCGGCGGCCATGGCCAATCGCCGTACGGCTGCCGGGACATCGCTCGTCGCGCCAGGCGCCGATGTACATTGCGACCTGCGCATGAACCTATTCAGCATGGCCACCAAACCCCGCAAGAAGTCCCCGGCTGTCACCGAGGACGAGGTCTTCGACATGGCCGCCGACCTGTTCCGGGCCATGGCCGCGCCCATGCGGCTGAAGATCGTGAGCCTGCTGTGCAACGGCGAGAAGAACGTGAGCGAGCTGCTTGCGCAGATCGACACCACGCAGCCCAACATGTCGCAGCACCTGAACACGCTCTACCAGGCGGGCGTGCTCGCACGGCGCCGCGACGGCGTGAGCATCTACTACAGCATCGCGAACGAGACCGTGGTGGCGCTGTGCCGCAGCATCTGCGTGCAGATCGCCATCGAGCAGGAATAGGAAGAGAAAAAGGCCGTCAGGCCTTCTTCGGTTGGGCCCCTCAGGGCTTCAGGTAGACGTAGCCTTCCTTGGCCTGCAGCCGCGCCACCTCGGCCACACCCGAGGGCACCACCTTGGTTTCCATCAGCAGCTTGCCCGCATCGATGTTGCGCGTGGTGAGCGTGTTGTTGCACACCTTGAACTCCACGCCGCGCCCCGCCAGCGCGCTCACCGGGCCGCTGAACTCGCGGCCCTTGCTGTCCTTGGCGTCGGTCAGCAGGAAGTCGATGCCGGGGCCGTGCGTGACCACGACGATCTTCGCCTTCGGGTCCGCGTTCAGGTGGTTCGTGATGTTCGCCAGGATGGCGGCGCTGCTCTCCACGCCGGTGTTGACGTGATAGACCACCTTGACGTCCTGCGCGTGCGCGAACGAAGCCACGAGGGCGAACAGGAAAGCGATGAATGCGTGTCTCATGGGGAAACCCTCTGGCTGTTGTCGTTGCCCGCAAAATATCATCTTCTGCTTATATTTACAGCCGGGCAAGCCCGCGGCCCTCGCCGCCGAGCCCGCAGGAGACGACCCACGATGTTCCCGTGCCGGCCCACCGCCGTTCGCGCGAAGGCGCTGCTGATGTGCGCTGCGCTCTGGCTGAGCGCCAGTGCTGCAGTCGCGGCGCCCGAGATCCGCCCGCTGCCCGTAGCGCCCGACATCTACTATGTGCAGGGCATCCCCGCGCTGGGCTCGAAGGAGAACCAGAACTTCATCTCGAACGCCGGCTTCGTCGTCACGCGCGACAGCGTCGTGATGATCGACGCGCTGGGCTCGCCCGCCGTTGCCGAGCGCATGGTGCAAGAGATCCGCAAGCTCACGCCCAAGCCGATCAGCCACGTCATCCTCACGCATTACCACGCCGACCACATCTACGGCCTGCAGGTGTTCAAGGCGCTGGGCGCGCAGATCGTGGCGCACGCGCGGGGCAAGAGCTACCTCACGTCCGACACCGCGCGGCTGCGCCTCGAGGCCTCGCGCCAGGAGCTCGCACCGTGGATCGACGCGGGCACGAAGCTGGTGCCGGCCGACGTGTGGATCGATGCGCGCACCGAGCTCACCATCGGCGGCACGCGCTTCGTGATCCAGCCCGCCGGCCCTGCGCACACGCCGGAAGACCTTGCCATCTTCCTGCCGCAGCAGAAGGTGCTGTTCACCGGCGACATCGTGTTCCGCAACCGCACGCCCTACGTGGGCTCGGCCGACAGCCGGCACTGGATCGCGTCGCTCGACGCGCTGCTCGCGCTCGATGCGCGCACCATCGTGCCGGGCCACGGCCCCGCGTCGGACGACCCGGCGCAAGACCTGCGGCAGACGCGCGACTACCTCGTCTTTCTGCGCGGCGCGATGCAGAAGGCCGCCACCGAGATGACACCCTTCGACGAGGCCTACGCCGCCACCGACTGGTCGCGCTTCGAGGCCTGGCCGCTGTTCAAGGTGGCCAACCGCATGAACGCCTACAACACCTACCTGCTGCTGGAGCAGGAGGCGCGATGAGCGGCGACCGCACGCGCCGGCAACTCGTCGCGGGTCTTGCCGCGTGGTGCGTCGCGCCGATGGCCGTGCATGCGGCCGACGTGCAGCTGCCCGCGCCCGCCTCGCTGGCCGGCGCGCTCGCGGCGGCGCTGGCCCGCGCGCAACCGCTGGTTGTCATGGCCAGCCTGCAGGGCTGTCCCTTCTGCAAGGTCGTGCGCGAGAACTACCTCGTGCCTGAACTCGCGGCCGGCCTGCCCGTGGTGCAGATCGACTTTCGCGATTCGCGCGGCGTGCGTGATTTCGACGGCGCAGCGCGCACGCACGACGCGCTCATCAAGGCGTGGAACGTCAGCGTCGCACCGACCGTGCTCTTCTTCGGCCGCCACGGCCGCGAGGTCGCCGAGCGGTTGACCGGCGGCGACTCGGACTTCTACGGCGCCTACCTCGAAGCACGCCTGCAGCACGCGCGCACCGCCGTCCGCAGCTGACCTGGCGCCGCGAGAAACCGCACGGGTTTCCCCCAAGGCCAAAGCCCTTCCCTTGCGCGCGATCGTCCCTAAAATCAATACATAACGATTTACTTATTTAACGATGAAACCAGCCGCTTCGGGGCGCGTTTCGAGGAGACCGAATTGAAGTTGCTGTTGCCGTCGCTCGCCGTTGCTGTCACTGCTGTATTGCTGTCGACGCCGGCCCTTGCGAACAAGGAACTGGCCCAGAAGAACGCCTGCCTCGCGTGCCACGCGGTCGACAAGAAGCTGGTCGGTCCCGCCTACCTCGATGTCGCGAAGAAGTACACCGGCCAGGCCGACGCGCTCGCCGTGCTCACCGCGAGCATCCAGAAGGGCAGCACCGGCAAGTGGGGCGCCGTGCCCATGCCCGCGCAGCCTGCGATGAGCGAGGCCGATGCCAAGGCGCTGGCCGCCTGGGTGTTGGGCGGCGCCAAGTAAGGCGCACGGACGCCACGCCATGAGCGGCAACATCCAGCAGACCGGGCAGGTGCGCAAGGCACCCGAGAACTTTCTCGACGCACAGGGCGTGCGCGCCGTCTTCGCCGAAGCCGGCAAGGGGCGGCGCGACTTCATCCGCAACGCCTTCGCTGCCGCCGTGGCAGGCACGGCCACGTCGTCCGCGCTCGCGCAGCCGCGCCCGGCTGTCGGCGATGGCGATCCCGCGATCCTGAATCTGCCCGCGCACAGCACGGGCCTCGGGCAGCCGGTCGTCACCGACGGCTACGGCAAGCCTTCGAAATACGAAGCCAACGTGCAGCGCCGCCAGAGCCCGGGGCTCACGCCGACCGCGCAGGCCTCGGTGTCGTTCGCGCCGCTGCAGTCGCTGTTCGGCATCGTCACGCCCAGCGGCCTGCATTTCGAGCGGCACCACCAGGGATGGTGGGACATCGACCCGTCGAAGCACCGCCTGATGGTCAACGGCATGGTGAAGGCGCCGAAGGTCTTCACGCTCGACGAGCTGATGCGGCTGCCGTCGGTGTCGCGCTTTCACTTCATCGAGTGTGGCGCCAACACCGGCATGGAGTGGGGCAATGTCGCGGTGCCGACGGCCCAGTACACGCACGGCATGCTGTCGTGCAGCGAATTCACCGGCGTGCCGCTGATCACGCTGCTCGAGATGGCGGGCGCTGACCTCAAGGGCGAGCGCTTCGTGCTGGCCGAAGGCGCTGACGGTTCTTCCATGACGCGCACCATCCCCATGAGCCTCATCCGCTCGGGCGAGGTGCTCGTGGCCTACGGCCAGAACGGCGAGATGCTGCGCCCCGAGCAGGGCTACCCGCTGCGCCTGGTGGTGCCGGGCGTGCAGGGCGTGAGCTGGGTCAAGTACCTGCGCCGCATCGAACTGGGCGACCAGCCCTACGGCACCAAGGACGAGAACGTGCACTACGTCGACCTGATGCCCGACGGCCAGCACCGCCAGTACACCAGCATCCAGGAATGCAAGAGCGTCGTGACCACGCCTTCGGGCGGGCAGATGCTGCTCGACAAAGGCTTCTACAACATCACCGGCCTCGCGTGGTCGGGCCGCGGCAAGGTCAAGCGCGTGGACGTGAGCGTGGACGGCGGGCGCAACTGGCGCACCGCGCGGCTCGAATCGCCGGTGCTCTCGAAGTGCCTCACGCGCTTCAACATCGACTGGGTGTGGGACGGCACGCCCGCGATCATCCAGAGCCGCGCGATGGACGACACCGGCTACGTGCAGCCCAGCTACAAGCAGCTGCGCGCGGTGCGCGGCACGCGCTCGATCTATCACAACAACGCCATCCAGTCGTGGCAGGTGCAGGCGAACGGGGAGGTGGCGAATGTCCAGCTTTCCTGAGCGCGCACTGCTGGTGCTGGCCCTCGCTTTCGGCGTGAGTGCTGCAGCCGTGGCACAGCCGAAGACGTCGGGCTACGCCGGCATCGGCCGCGACGCCACGCCCAAGGAAGTGGCCGCGTGGGACATCGACGTGCGTCCCGACTTCAAAGGCCTGCCGCCCGGCTCGGGCTCGGTCACGCGCGGGCAGGACCTGTGGGAAGGCAAGTGCGCCTCGTGCCACGGCGTGTTCGGCGAATCGAACCAGGTGTTCAGCCCCATCGTCGGCGGCACCACGGCCGAGGACATCAAGAGCGGTCACGTCGCGCGCCTGAAAGACCCCGCCTTCCCGGGTCGCACCACGCTGATGAAGGTCACGAGCCTGTCGACCGTGTGGGACTACGTGTACCGGGCCATGCCGTGGAACCAGCCCAAGTCGCTGACGCCGGACGACGTGTATGCCGTCACCGCCTACATGCTGAACCTCGGCGGCATCGTGCCCGACGACTTCACGCTGTCCGACAAGAACATCCGCGAGGTGCAGGCCCGCATGCCCAACCGCAACGGCGGCACCACCGCGCACGCGATGTGGCCCGGCGGCGAGTTCGGCCGCGCGGCCAGGCCCGACGTGTCGGCCGTGGCCTGCATGCGCGACTGCGTGCCCGCTGCGTCGACGGTGGCGCAGCTGCCGCCGCATGCGCGCGGCAGTCACGGCAACCTCGCCGACCAGAACCGGTTGGTGGGCGCGCAGCGTGGCATTTCCACCGCACCGCCCGCCGCCGTGAAGACCACGGCGCCGGCCGCGGCCGCACCGAAGGCGCCCGTCGCGTTGCTCGAGAAGAACAGCTGCACCGCCTGCCACGGCATGACGCAGAAGCTCGTCGGCCCCGCCTTCTCGGACATCGCGAAAAAGTACCCCGGCCAGACCGACCATCTGCTGCAGAAGATCAAGGCAGGCAGCACCGGCGTCTGGGGGGCGATCCCGATGCCGCCGCAGACCCTCGGCGACGATGATGCCAAGGCCATCGCACGCTGGCTCGCCGACAGCGCCGGACCATGATTCGACAGGAGACAACCCCATGAAAAACCGCAGACAGATGCTCACGCAGTCCGCCGCCCTCGCGGGCCTGGCGGCCACCGCCGGCTGGCTCCCCGCCACCGCCCTCGCGTATTCCAAAGACGCCTTCGACGCCAAGAGCGTGGCCGACGCGCTCAAGGCCGTGGGCGTCACCGGCGCGCCCACCGAGAGCAAGGACGTCACCATCACCGGCCCCGACATCGCCGAGAACGGCGCCGTGGTGCCGCTCAGCGTGGCCACCGCCCTGCCCGGCGTGAAGCAGCTCATGCTGCTGGTCGAGAAGAACCCCAACGCCGTGGTCGCGATCTTCAACACCTCGGAGTTCGTCGAGTCGAACTTCACCACGCGCGCCAAGCTGGGCCAGTCGTCCGACGTGTACGCGATCGCGGTCATGAACGACGGCAAGGCGCTCTTCGCCAAGAAGGAAGTCAAGGTCACGCTCGGCGGCTGCGGCGGCTGAGCGACGGCTTCACACACAGAACACGACGAGAAGAAGGAGACCACCATGGCAGATCCCATGCGCATCCGCGCCCAGGCCGCGGGCGACAAGACGACCGTGCGCATCCTCATGGCGCACGAAATGGAAACCGGCCAGCGCAAGGACGCCGCCGGCAAGACCATCCCCGCCTGGTTCATCCAGGAGGTCACGGCCTCGCTCAACGGCAAGACCGTGCTCACGGCCGACTGGGGCCCGGCGGTGTCGAAGAACCCCTTCATGCAGTTCACGCTGAAGGGCGCGAAGGCCGGCGACAAGATCGCCGTGACCTGGAAGGACAACCGCGGCGACACCCGCACCGACGAAGCCACCGTCAGCTGACGCTTTCTTCGCGCACGCGTCCGTCTGCGGATTCGTGCTGTTTCCCACGAGAAAAAAAGGCGGCCCCATGAGGACAACCACAAGCCTGAGCCTTGGCCTGCTGTTGCTGGCCGGCAGCATTGCACCCGCCGCGGCGCAGAAGACCACGGCCGAAGGCATCGCCGAGTACCGCGCGCTGCTGCAGGACGGCAACCCCGCCGAACTGTTCGAGGCCAAGGGCGAAGACCTCTGGAAACAGAAGCGCGGGCCCAAGGCCGCGTCGATGGAGAAGTGCGACCTCGGCAAGGGCCCGGGCGTGGTAAAGGGCGCGTTCGCCGAACTGCCGCGCTACTTTCCCGATACCGGCCGCGTGCAGGACATGGAGTCGCGCCTGCTCACCTGCATGGAAACGCTGCAGGGCTTCGACGCCGCCGCCATCGCCAAGACGCCGTTCGGCCAGGGCGAACAGAAGAACCTCGAAGGTCTGGTGGCGTGGATCTCGGCCGAATCGAAAGGCCTGCCGCTGAACCTGCCGCAGTCGCATGCCAGCGAGCGCCGTGCCTACGAAGTGGGCAAGCGCCTGTTCTTCCTGCGCGCCGGCCCGCACGACTTTGCCTGCGCCACCTGCCACGGCGCCGACGGCAAGCGCATCCGCCTGCAGGACCTGCCCAACCTCACGAAGAACCCCGGCGCGGGCGACGGCTTCGGCGCATGGCCCGCCTACCGCGTGTCGTCGGGCGAGCTGTGGGGCATGCAGCGCCGGCTCAACGACTGCTTCCGCCAGCAGCGCTTTCCGTACCCGGGCTACGCCAGCGACGTGACCGTGGCACTGGCCGTGTACATGGGCGTCAACGGCAAGGGCGGCAAGACCACCGCGCCCGCCATCAAGCGCTGAAGGAGCCACGCCATGAAGACTGATCATTTCTTCGGCCTGGCCGCCGTGGCCTGCGCACTCACCGTGTTCGGTTGCGCGTCCGTCGACAGCGCCGCCGAGCTCGACAAGCTCACCGCCGACGCGCTGCAGCGCTCCTTCCGCGACCAGGGCATCGCCAAGGTCGACCGCCTCGTGCAAGACCCGGCCAACCTTGCGTGCAGCGAGGCCGAGGCCAGCGGCAAGCCGCTGGACGAGCAGCGCACCAAGGAGATCGAAGCCGCCAACATGAAGACCGTGCGATGGCCTTCGGACGGCAAGTTCGTCGGCGACTGGCGCGAGGGCGAGAAGATCGCGCAGAACGGCCGCGGCCTCACCTGGACCGACGCCGCCAATGCGGCCAACGGCGGCAACTGCTACAACTGCCACCAGATGTCGAAGGACGAAATCTCCTTCGGCACGCTCGGCCCGAGCCTGTATCACTACGGCAAGCTGCGCGGCGTGAGCGACCCGGCCAGCGCCGCGTCCAAGCCCATCGTCGAATACACCTGGGGCAAGCTGTGGAACGCGCGCGCCTACAACGCCTGCTCGAACATGCCGCGCGTCGGCCATTCCGGCATCCTCAACGAGAAGCAGATCCGCGACGTGATGGGCTTGCTGCTCGACCCCCAGTCTCCCGTCAACCGCTGAACGCCTGGCTTCCCTCTTCATGAACCTTTCCAAGCGCGAGTTCGTCCAGATGCTCGGTGCCGGCGCTGTCGCCGGCCTGGGCCTGGGCCGCCACGGCAGCAGCGTGGCCGCCGGCCTCGACGGCATGTACACCGTGCCGGCCTTCGGCAACGTGTCGATGCTGCATATGACCGACTGCCACGCGCAGCTCAAGCCGCTGTACTTCCGAGAACCGGGCGTCAACATCGGCGTGGGGAACATGCGCGGCAAGGTGCCGCACCTGGTGGGCGAGCACCTGCTCAAGGCCGCCGGCGTGAAGCCCGGCACGCGCATGGCGCATGCGCTCACCTACCTCGACTTCGACAAGGCCGCGCAACGCTACGGCAAGGTCGGCGGCTTCGCGCACCTGGCCACGCTGGTCAAGCAGCTCAAGGCCAGCCGCCCCGGCGCGCTGCTGCTCGACGGCGGCGACACCTGGCAGGGCTCGGCCACGTCGCTGTGGACCGACGCGCAGGACATGGTCGACGCCTGCAAGCTGCTCGGTGTCGACGTGATGACCGGGCACTGGGAGTTCACCTACGGCATGGCGCGGGTGCAGCAGATCATCGAGAAGGACTTTGCGGGCAAGGTCGAGTTCGTGGCGCAGAACGTCAAGACCGCCGACTTCGGCGACCCGGTGTTCAAGCCCTATGTGATGCGCGAGATCAACGGCGTGCCCTGCGCCATCATCGGCCAGGCCTTTCCGTACACGCCCATCGCCAACCCGCGCTACATGGTGGCCGACTGGACCTTCGGCATCCAGGACGACAACCTGCAGCGCGTGGTGAACGAGGCGCGCGGCAAGGGCGCGCAGGTGGTGGTGGTGCTGTCGCACAACGGCATGGACGTCGACCTGAAGATGGCCAGCCGCGTCACCGGCATCGACGCCATCCTGGGCGGCCACACGCACGACGGCACGCCCATGCCCACGCTGGTGAGCAACGCGGGCGGCAAGACCATCGTGGTCAACGGCGGCTCCAACGGCAAGTTCCTCGGCGTCATCGACTTCGACGTCAAGGGCAAGAAGGTGAGCGATTTCCGCTACCGCCTGCTGCCCGTGTTCTCCGACCTGATCCCGGCCGACAAGGAGATGGACGCGCTCATCACCCGCGTGCGTGCGCCCTACGAAGCCAAGCTGTCCGAAACCCTCGCGCACACCGACGGCGTGCTGTACCGGCGCGGCAACTTCAACGGCACCGGCGACCAGTTGCTGCTCGACGCACTCATGGAAGTGCAGGACGCGCCCATCGCCTTCTCGCCGGGCTTTCGCTGGGGCACCTCGCTGCTGCCGGGCCAGCCGATCACGCGCGAGTGGCTGATGGACATGACCGCCACCACGTACTCGTACGCCACCGTCACGCAGATGACCGGCGAGACGCTCAAGACCGTGCTCGAAGACGTGTGCGACAACCTCTTCAACCCCGACCCCTACTACCAGCAGGGCGGCGACATGGTGCGCGTGGGCGGGCTGCAGTACACCTGCGACCCGACGGCCGCCATGGGCCAGCGCATCCAGGACATGCGCCTGGGCGGCAAGCCCATCGACGCCAGCCGCAGCTACAAGGTCGCGGGCTGGGCGCCCGTGAGCGAAGAGGCGCGCACCGCCGGCAACAAGCCGGTGTGGGAGGTCATCGAGCCGTGGCTGAAGTCGCGCAAGGTTGTGACCACGCGCCGGCTCGACGAACCCGTGCTGAAGAACATCGCGCCGAACCCCGGCCTGGGCTGAATGGGCCCCCGCACGCGCGGGGTCGCTCCCTAGAATCGGGGCATGTCCATCGCGCAGCTTTCCCTTCTCACCACGCTCGCGCTCGTGGCGGCCTTCGTGCTGTCGGCGGTGTTCGGCGCCGTCGCGCGCGCCACGCGCTTTTGCACCATGGGCGCGATCAGCGACGTGGTGGCGCTGGGCGACTGGACGCGCGTGAAGCAGTGGGCCGCGGCCGGCGGCGTCGCGCTCATCGGCTTCTCGGCGCTCGTGTTCGCGGGGCTCGTCGATGCCGACCGCACGCTCTACGCCTCGCACCAGATCCTCTGGCTCGCCGCGCTGGTCGGCGGCCTGCTGTTCGGCGTCGGCATGGTGCTGTCCTCGGGCTGCGGCAACAAGACGCTGGTGCGCCTGGGCGGCGGCAACCTCAAGGCGCTGGTGGTGCTGGTGCTCATGGGCGTGTCGGCCTTCGCCACGCTGAAGGGCATCACCGCGGTGCTGCGCGTCGCGACCGTCGATGCGGTGCATGTGGACCTGGCGATGAATGCATCGCTGCCCGATGTGATGGCCGCGTCTTTCCAACTGAAGGCGTCTTCGCTGCGCCTTGCGCTCGGCCTTGTGCTGGGTGGCGCGCTGCTCGTGTGGGCCGCGTGGGGCCGCGAGACGCGCGACGTGCGCAGCCTCGTCGGCGGCATGCTGATCGGTGCGCTGGTCGTCGGCGCGTGGTGGCTCAGCGGCCACTGGGCGGTGGTCGAGGAGCATCCGCTCACGCTCGAGCACGTGTTCCTTGCCACCAACTCCGGCCGCGCCGAAGCGCTGAGCTTCGTCACGCCGGTGGCCTACGCGCTCGACTGGCTCATGTTCTACAGCGACGCCAACAAGCGGCTCACGCTGGGCATCGTGTCGGTCGCCGGCGTGGTGGCGGGCGCCGCGCTGCACGCGCTGTGGTCGCGCGAATTCCGCTGGGAAGGCTTCGCCGGCACCGGCGACCTCGCGCACCATGTGACGGGCGCCGTGCTCATGGGCATCGGCGGCGTCACGGCCATGGGCTGCACCATCGGGCAGGGCCTGAGTGCGCTGTCGACGCTGAGCATCGCGAGCCTGCCGGCCATCGCGGGCATCGTCATCGGTGCGGTGGTAAGCCTGAAGTACCAGGCCTGGCAGCTCGAGCGCGCGCTCTGAGCCTCGCGCGCCCGTTGCGACGCGCCGTTTTTACGCTTTCTTTACGCCCCCCCACTCACTCTTTCCCCCGGTTTTACGCACGCCTGCCGAGACTCGTTTCATCTTGTTTGCAGGAGTGATGAATGGACATCGTCTGGATGGGCGCCCTGCTGGCGCTGTGGGCCGTGGTGGCGGCCCTGGTCGTCGGGCTGAACCGGCTCGAAGGACCGCGGAAGCCGCACGCGGGCGTTGATACGACACGCACGCCGGGGGATGCATCGTGATCGGCCTCGAAGTGCTGTACGGCTTCGGCGCGCTGGTCGCCGTGGTCCTGTTCGCGTACCTGGTGTTCGCGCTGATCTGCGCCGAGGAGTTCTGACATGGAAACCTCGGCCTGGGTCTTGCTGGCCCTTTTTCTCGGCGCGCTGCTCGTGCTGGCCTGGCCGCTGGGCAAGCTGCTGGCCGCGCTGTGCGCCGAGCGCGTGCCGCGCTGGATGCAGCGCATCGAAGCACCGCTGTACCGGCTCGCGGGCACGCAGCCCGAGCAGTCGATGCACTGGCTGCGCTACGCGCTGGCGCTGCTGGCGTTCAACGCCATCGGCGCGATCTTTCTCTATGCCTTGCAGCGCCTGCAGGGCGGGCTGCCGTTCAACCCGGCCGGCATGGGCGCGGTGTCGCCCGACTCGGCCTTCAACACGGCGGTGAGCTTCGTGGCCAACACCAACTGGCAGGGCTACGGCGGCGAGTCGACGATGAGCTACCTCACGCAGATGCTCGGCCTGGCGGTACAGAACTTCCTGTCCGCCGCCACCGGCATTGCGGTGGCCTTCGCACTGGTGCGCGGTTTTGCGCGCCGCGGGGAAGGGCGTGAGGGCAAGGGCCTGGTCGGCAACTTCTGGGCCGACGTGACGCGCGTCACGCTGTGGGTGCTGCTGCCGATCTCGTTCGTGCTCGCGCTGTGCCTGGCAGGGCAGGGCGTGATCCAGAACTTCGATGCCTACAAGAGCGTGCAGACGGTGGAGGCCACGGCCTTCCAGCAACCGAAGAACGGCCCCGACGGCCAGCCGCTGAAGGACGACAAGGGCGCCCCGGTGATGGAAGACGCCACCACACAGACGCAGACGCTCGCCATGGGCCCGGTCGCTTCGCAGGAAGCGATCAAGATGCTCGGCACCAACGGCGGCGGCTTCTTCAACGCCAACTCGGCGCACCCCTACGAGAACCCGACCGCGTTCAGCAACCTGCTGGAGATGCTGGCGATCTTCCTGATCCCGGCGGCGCTGTGCTTCGCCTTCGGCCGCGTGGTCGGCGACCTGCGCCAGGGCTGGGCCGTGCTCGCGGCGATGACGGTGCTGTTCGTGGTGGCGGTGCTGGCCGTCACACCGGCCGAGCAGGCCGGCAACCCGCTGCTGGGCCCGCTGGGCGTGGACCAGGTGGCCAGCGCGCTGCAAAGCGGCGGCAACATGGAAGGCAAGGAAGTGCGCTTCGGAATCGACGCCTCGGCCCTCTTCGCCGCCGTGACCACCGCCGCCTCGTGCGGCGCGGTGAACGCCATGCACGACTCGCTCACGCCCATCGGCGGCATGGTCCCCATGGTGCTGATGCAGCTCGGCGAGGTCGTCTTCGGCGGCGTCGGCAGCGGCCTGTACGGCATGCTGGTGTTCGCCATGCTCGCGGTGTTCATCGCGGGCCTGATGATCGGGCGCACGCCCGAGTACCTCGGCAAGAAGATCGAGGTGCGTGAGATGAAGCTGATCTCCATCGCCATCCTGGTCACGCCGGTGCTGGTGCTGGCGGGCACGGCGCTGGCGGTGAGCGCGGGCGCAGGCACGGCCGGCATTGCCAACCCCGGCGCGCACGGCTTCTCCGAGGTGCTGTACGCACTGACCTCGGCCGCCAACAACAACGGCAGCGCCTTCGCGGGCCTGTCGGCCAACACACCGTTCTACAACGGCCTGCTTGGCTTGGCGATGTGGCTCGGGCGCTTCGCCATGATCGTGCCGGTGCTCGCCATTGCCGGCGCGCTGGCCGCCAAGAAGCGCCTGCCCGTCACCAGCGGCACGCTGCCCACGCACGGCCCGCTGTTCGTCTTCCTGCTGATCGGCACCGTGCTGCTGGTCGGCCTGCTCAACTATGTGCCGTCACTGGCTCTCGGGCCGATCGTCGAACACCTCGTGCTCTGGAAATAAGAAGGAGCGCACCATGACTGCCAAAACCCAAACTTCCCTCTCGCTGTTCGACGCGGCGCTGGTCAAGCCCGCGCTGTGGGGCGCCTTCGCCAAGCTGAACCCGCGCACCCAGTGGCGCAACCCGGTGATGTTCATCGTCTACATCGGGAGCATCCTCACGACGCTGCTGTGGGTGCATGCGCTGAGCTTTCCGGGCGACACCGGCATGCAGCCCGCCTTCGTGCTGGCCGTGACCGTGTGGCTGTGGTTCACCGTGCTGTTCGCCAACTTCGCCGAAGCGCTGGCCGAAGGCCGCAGCAAGGCCCAGGCAGCTTCGCTGCGCGGCCTGCGCAAGGACACCTGGGCCAAGAAGCTGAAGGACCAGCAGCAGCCGCACCACGGCGCGCCGTGGCTGCCCGAGCAGGCGCCCAACCTGCGCAAGGGTGATGTCGTGCTGGTCGAAGCCGGCGACGTGATCCCGCTCGACGGCGAGGTCATCGAAGGCGTGGCCTCGGTCGACGAAAGCGCCATCACCGGCGAATCGGCGCCCGTGGTGCGCGAGTCGGGCGGCGACTTCTCGGCCGTCACCGGCGGCACGCGCGTGCTGTCCGACTGGCTGGTGGTGCGCATCTCGGTGAACCCCGGCGAGTCGTTCCTGGACCGCATGATCGGCATGGTCGAGGCGGCCAAGCGCCACAAGACGCCGAACGAGATCGCGCTGACCATCCTGCTGGTGGCGCTGACGATCGTGTTCCTCATGGTCACCGTCACGCTGCTGCCGTTCTCGGTGTTCAGCGTGACGGCGGCGGGTGCGGGCACCGTGGTGTCGCTCACCGCACTGGTCGCACTGCTCGTGTGCCTGATCCCGACCACCATCGGCGGCCTGCTTTCGGCCGTGGGCGTGGCCGGCATGAGCCGCATGATGCAGGCCAACGTGATCGCCACCTCGGGCCGCGCGGTGGAAGCGGCCGGCGACGTCGACGTGCTGCTGCTGGACAAGACCGGCACCATCACGCACGGCAACCGCCAGGCCAGCGCCCTCCTGCCCGCGCCCGGCGTGCCCAAGGGCCGCCTTGCCCGCGCCGCGATGCTCGCCTCGCTGGCCGACGAAACGCCCGAGGGCCGCAGCATCGTCGAGCTGGCGCGCCGCGACGGCCTCGAAGCGGCGTCGGTCGATGACGCGCGCTTCGTGCCCTTCACCGCGCAGACCCGCATGAGCGGCGTCGACCTGCCGGCCGCGCCGAACAGCCTGGACGTCGACGCCGTCGTGCTGCGCAAGGGCGCGGTCGATGCGGTGCGCCGCCACGTCGAATCGCTCGGTGGCAGCGTGCCGGCCGAGATGCTGCGCGCCGCCGAAGAAACGGCACGCCGCGGCAGCACGCCGCTGGCCGTGGCCGAAGGCAACCGCGTGCTCGGCGTGGTCGAGCTCAAGGACATCGTCAAGACCGGCATCAAGGAGCGCTTTGCCGAGCTGCGCCGCATGGGCATCAAGACCGTGATGATCACGGGCGACAACAAGCTCACGGCCGCGGCCATTGCCGCCGAAGCCGGCGTCGACGACTTCCTGGCCGAGGCCACGCCCGAGGACAAGCTTGCGCTGATCCGAAAGTACCAGGCCGAAGGCCGGCTGGTCGCGATGACCGGCGACGGCACCAACGACGCCCCCGCGCTCGCGCAGGCCGACGTGGCCGTGGCCATGGGCAGCGGCACGCAGGCCGCGAAGGAGGCCGGCAACATGGTCGACCTCGACTCCAACCCGACCAAGCTGCTCGAGGTGGTGGAGACCGGCAAGGCGCTGCTCATGACGCGCGGCTCGCTCACCACCTTCTCGATCGCGAACGACGTGGCGAAGTACTTCGCGATCATTCCGGCGATCTTCGTGTCGACCTACCCGCAGCTCGGCGCGCTCAACGTGATGCGCCTGGCCAGCCCGTCGTCGGCCATTTTGTCGGCGGTGATCTTCAACGCGCTCGTCATCGTGTTTCTGATTCCGCTGGCGCTCAAGGGCGTGCGCTACCGGCCTGTGGGCGCCGCCGCGCTGCTGCGCCGCAACCTCGCCATCTACGGCCTGGGCGGGCTGCTCGTTCCCTTCATCGGCATCAAGTTGATCGACTGGCTGCTCGTGGCCGTCCATCTCGTCTGAGGAGTTCTTCACCATGAAAAACAACAACGGCGGCATCGTGCGCCCCGCGCTCGTGCTCTTCGCGCTGCTGAGCGCGCTCACCGGCCTGATCTACCCGGCGGCCGTCACCGGCGCCGCGCAGGCGCTGTTCCCCGCGCAGGCGGCCGGGAGCCTGGTCGTGCGCGACGGCAAGCCCGTCGGCTCCGCGCTCATCGGCCAGAACTTCAGCGACCCGAAGCACTTCTGGGGCCGCCCGTCGGCCACCGCGCCACAGCCCTACAACGCGTCCGCCTCGGGCGGTTCCAATCAGGGCCCGCTGAACCCCGCGCTGGCCGATGCGGTGAAGGCGCGCGTCGAAGCGCTGCGCGCGGCCGACCCGGGCAACACCGCGCCGGTGCCGGTGGACCTCGTCACAGCCTCGGCCAGCGGGCTCGACCCCGACATCAGCCCCGCTGCCGCGCATTACCAGGCCGCCCGCGTGGCGCGCGAGCGCGGCGTGCCGATCGATCAGGTGAACGCGTTGATCGCGAAGAACACCCAGGCGCCGCTGTGGGGCGTGCTGGGCGAATCGCGTGTCAACGTGCTGGCGCTGAACCTGGCGCTCGATGCTTCTTCGACGGTGCGTTGAGGAGAAAGACAACCATGGCCTATGCCGCCTACCGTGAACATCCTGTCGCCGTCGTGCGAAGTCCGATCGCGCCGCGCACGACGCAGTTCCATGTGCTCGACGTCACCGTCTGCTGCGCCGACGCGCTGCGCGTGCGCCGCAGCATCGCCGCCTGCGCCGAGGCCGGCGTGGTGCGCTGCGAGCCGCTGCTGCATGCCTGCAGCTCGCAGGAAAGCGACGCGCCCTGCGTGCGCCTGATGATCCGCTTTCCGACTGCGCGCTATGCCGAGCTGCTGCACCGGCTCATCGAATGCGTGCCGTCGGGCGAGATCGGCCGGCTCATGAGCTGGCGCGATCACCTCGCGCGCTGCGGCCTGCGCCATGGTCTCTGACCTGCTGCACGTGCTGCTGGCCATGGCGGCGCTGTTCGTGCCGCTGGGCTTCGCCTGGTGGGTGCTGTCGCGCACCGCGCGCCGGCATGCGCGGCGGCGCAAGAACGGACCCATGCGCTAATCTGCGCGCTCCCATGCCCGAGACCCGCCCCGACCCCGACGCTCTGCTCGCGCAACTGCGCAGCGACGAGGCGCGCGCGCTGCGCGGCAAGCTGCGCATCTACTTCGGTGCCAGCGCCGGCGTGGGCAAGACCTGGGCCATGCTCAGCGCCGCCCGCCGCGAGAGAGAGGCCGGGCGCGACGTGCTCATCGGCGTGGTCGAGACCCACGGCCGCAGCGAGACCGCCGCGCTGCTCGCGGGGCTCGACACGCTGCCGCTGCGCGAGCTGCCGTACCGCGGCCGCACGCTCGCCGAGTTCGACCTCGACGCCGCCCTGGCGCGCAAGCCCGCCGTGCTGCTGGTCGACGAACTGGCCCACACCAACGCGCCCGGCTCGCGCCACGCCAAGCGCTGGCAGGACGTGCAGGAGCTGCTGGCCGCTGGCATCGAGGTGTGGTCGGCGCTCAACGTGCAGCACCTGGAAAGCCTCAACGGCACGGTCGGCGCCATCACCGGCGTGCGCGTGCACGAGACCGTGCCCGACACCGTGCTCGACGAGGCCGACGAGGTGGTGCTGGTCGACGTCACGCCCGACGAACTCACGGCGCGGCTCGCGGCCGGCAAGGTCTACCTGCCGCAGCAGGCCGAGCGCGCCGCACAGAATTTCTTCCGCAAGGGCAACCTCATCGCGCTGCGCGAGATCGCCCTGCGCCGCACCGCCGAACATGTCGAAGACGACGTGCGCGGCTGGCGTGTCGAGCAGTCAGGTCCCGGCGGCAACGGGCAGGGCGGCGCGGCGCTGCAGGCCTGGAACACCTCGGGCGCGATCCTGGCCTGCGTCGGGCCGCACGAGGGCGCGGCGCAGACCGTGCGCACCGCCGCGCGGCTCGCGGGGCAGCTCAACGTGCGCTGGCATGCGGTTTATGTCGAGACACCGCGGCTTCAGCGTCTCGACGCGGCGCAGCGCGACCGCATCCTCGCCGTGCTCAAGCTGGCGGAAGAGCTGGGCGCGGCCACGGCCGTGCTCACCGGCGCCGATGTGGCGGAGCAACTGTCCGAGCAGGCGCGGCGCCTGAACTGCGCGACGCTGGTCATCGGACGCACCGAGCCCGTGACGGGCTGGCGGCGTTGGGCCCGCTCTGCCGTGCCGCTGTCGCGCGCGCTGGCGCAGCGGGCACCGGCGCTCGACATCCTCGAGGTCGGCCGCGCCGACAGCGCGCGCCGCCTGTCGCAGGCGCCGTTCGCGGCAGCGCGTGCCGACGACGAAGACGACGAGCGCGCGCAAGCCCGTTGGCCCGGCTACGCCTGGGCGGCTGCCACCAGCATCGCGCTCACGCTGCTGTGCACGCCGCTCACGGGCGTACTGGAGCTGTCCAACATCGTCATGCTGTTCCTGCTCGGCGTGGTGGGCGTGGCGATGCGTTTCGGGCGCGGGCCGTCGGCGCTCGCGGCGATGCTCAACGTGGCGGCCTTCGACTACTTCTTCGTCGCACCGCGCCTGTCCTTCGCGGTCAGCGACGTGCAGTACCTGCTGACCTTCGCCGTGATGCTCGGCGTCGGCCTGCTGGTGGGCCAGCTCACGGCCGGGTTGCGCTTCGCGGCCGGCGTGTCGACCAGCCGCGAGCGCCGCGCGCGCTCGCTGTTCGAACTCACGCGCGAACTCTCGGCCGCGCTCGAAAGCGCCCAGGTCGTCGCGCTCGGCACCGCTGCCGTGCAGGCCCATTTCGGCGGCCATGCGCGCGTGCTCGTCACCGACGCGGCCGACCAGCTCGTGCCCCCCGCCGACCCGCCGCCCGGCTTCGACGCGCAGGTGGCCGACTGGGCCTTCCGCCACGGCCAGAGCGCCGGCCTGGCCACCGCCACGCTCGCGGCACAGCCCTGGCACTATGTGCCGCTGCGCGCGCCCATGCGCGTGCGTGGCGTGCTCGCGCTGTGCCCGGCCCGCCCGCGCTGGCTGCTGATTCCCGAGCAGGCGCAGCAGCTGGACACGCTCGCGCGCCAGATCGCCATCGCGCTGGAGCGCGTGCACTACGTCGAAGTGGCGCAGCGCGCCGTGGTCGAGATGGAATCGGAGCGCCTGCGCAACGCGCTGCTCGGCGCCATCTCGCACGATGTGCGCACGCCGCTCACCGCGCTCATCGCGCTGGCCGAATCGCTGCAGACCCTGCCGCCCGAAGAACACGGCGAGGCCGCGCGTGCCATCGTCACGCAGGCCCACGCGCTGCATGCGCTGGTCAGCAACCTGCTCGACATGGCACGCCTTGAAAGCGGCGTGGCCGGCGGCACGGTGAACCTGCGGCGCGACTGGCAGTCGGTCGAAGAGGTGGTGGGCGCCGCGATCCGCGCCGCGCGCCCCGCGCTGCGCGGCATCGCCGTGCAGACCGCCTGGGACCCCGAGTTGCCCCTGGTCGAGTTCGACGCCGTGCTCATCGAGCGCGTGCTCGTCAACCTGCTGGAAAACGCCGCCAAGTACGGCGCCGCGCCCATCGAGGTGAGCGCACGCGCCGAGCCCGCCGCGCTGGTGCTCACGGTGCGCGACCACGGTCCCGGCCTGCCGGCCGCGCTGCAGGGCCGCGAGCAGACGCTGTTCGACAAGTTCACGCGCGGCGAGGCCGAATCCGCCACGCCCGGCGTCGGCCTCGGCCTGGCCATCTGCCGCGCGGTGGTGAGCGCTCATGGTGGCGAAATCAGCGCGGCGAATGCGCGCGACGGCGGTGCAGAATTCACGGTCACCTTGCCGCGGCGCGAGCCACCCGAACCTGCTGAAGCCCAGCTCTGAAACCCGCCATGCCATCCCCCACCGCCATCGTGATCGAAGACGAGCCGCAGATCCGCCGCTTCGTGCGCGGCGCGCTCGAGGCCGAAGGCTGGCAGGTGCACGAGGCCGGCACCCTGCGCGACGGCCTCGCGGCTGCCGGCACGCGGCAACCCGATTTGCTGGTGCTCGACCTGGGCCTGCCCGACGGCGACGGCGTGTCGCTCATCCGCGATGTGCGCGGATGGTCGCAGGTGCCGATCATCGTGCTCTCGGCCCGCACCGACGAAGCCGACAAGATCGCCGCCCTCGACGCCGGCGCCGACGACTACCTCACCAAGCCCTTCGGCACCGGCGAGCTGCTGGCCCGCGTGCGCGCCAACCTGCGCCGGCCGCGCGCCGCGAGCAGCAACGGCGATGAACCGGCGGCCGAAGCCGTGTTCCGCTTCGGCGAGATCGAACTGGACCGCGCCGCACGCATCGTGCGCCGCGCCGGCGCCGAGGTGCACCTCACGCCGACCGAGTACCGGCTGCTGTCCGTGCTGGTGGCCAACGCCGGCCGCGTGCTGACGCAACGGCAACTGCTGCGCGAGGTGTGGGGCCCGTCACACACGGACCAGAGCCACTACCTGCGCATCTACATGGGGCATCTGCGACAGAAGCTGGAGGCCGATCCCGCGCAGCCGAAGCATCTGTTGACGGAGACGGCGGTGGGGTACCGGTTGGTCGTCTAAAAAAACGAAATGAGGGAAGGGGCGTTCCAACCACCCACGCCGCACCGCCTGTCGGGCGCGCTCCCGAGAGAGCGCGTCCCCAATCAGCCCTTGTTCGGATTCAGCAGGAATTTCTCCCCGGTCGCCTGCTTCCCATACACCCCGATCGCATCGAGTTGCAGTGCCTCCACAAGAGACACCTTCCGCGTGTAGTGGCTCGCAAACGTCGTCTTCAACTCGGCCACCACGCGCGCCCGCAGCCGCTGCGTGCCTTCATCGCCGAGCTTCTGCAGGAACGGGAACAGCAGCCAGCCGCCCATGCCCCAGGCCATGCCGAAGTTGCGCACGAACTCGGTCGGACTGCGGTCCAGGCCGCCGTAGATGTAGACCTGCTTGTGCGTGGTCGAGCCATAGCGGCTGTATTCCTTGGCGGTGCGGTTCAGCGCCGCTTCCATGCAGCCGAGAATCTGGCCGGCGAGCTTGCCGCCGCCCGTGGCGTCGAAGGCCAGCGTGGCGCCGGTGGCGACCAGTGCGTCGGTCAGCTGGTCGAGGAAGTCGGGCGAGCTCGCGTTGCAGACGTACTTCGCGCCGATGCCGCGCAGCAGCGCCTCTTGTTCGGGCTTGCGCACGATGTTGACGAGGTCGATGCCGTCCTTCTGGCAGATCTTGTTGAGCATCTGGCCCAGGTTGGACGCAGCCGCCGTGTGCACCAGCGCCTTGTGGCCTTCGCGCTTCATGGTCTCGACCATGCCCAGCGAGGTCAGCGGGTTCACGAAGCACGACGCGCCTTCGGCCGGCGTGGTGCCCGCTGGCAGTTCGAGGCACATCTGCGCCGGCACCGCGCGGTACTGCGCGTACATCGCGCCGCCGATGGCCGCCACGGTCTTGCCCAGCAGTGCCTGTGCAGCCGGCGACGAACCAGTCTTTACCACCACGCCCGCGCCTTCGTTGCCAACGGGCATCGACTGGTCGAGCCGCGCCGCCATCGAGGCGCGTGCGCGCTCGGGCACCATGGCCGTGATGACGGGGCGATCGGGTGTGCCGGAGGCCACCGCGGTGCTCATGTCGGCGGCGCCGAACAGCAGGCCCAGGTCCGACGGGTTCATCGGCGCCGCCTCGACGCGGATCACCACCTCGTGGGCCTGCGGTTCGGGCATCGGGTCGTCGTGCAGCGAGAGTTCGAGTTCGCCGTTGGAGCGGATGAGTGAGCGCAGCTGAAGTGCCATGGAGAAGCCCCTGTGAAAGGTCGTTCGGAGATGGCCATCGGCCACGGGGCGGCCAGTATAGGAGCGGGTGCCGCAGGCCGCTGGCGCCTTGCGGACACCCCTTTCACACTAGCGGCGCGGCCAGTGCCGGCGCACCAGGATCAGCAGTGCCACCGCGAGCCCGCCCCAGTAGTCCACCGGCGCGCCCCACAGCCAGTGCTTGTGCCAGAAGGCCTTGGTGGGGTTGAAGTTCTCGAACCCGAACGCCGGGTTGATGAGGAACCACAGGAAGTCTTCGCAGACCCAGAACACGATGAGTCCCGCGAGCGCCAGCCCCCAGTCGCGCAGCGTCCAGCGTCCCTGGAAGGCCAGCGGCGAGAAGAACACGAGCATCATGAAGGTGAACACCCAGGCGTGGTACCCCGTCATCGCGCGCCCGCCCCAGAACAGGTCGAGCCAGAGGTTGTTCTCGATGCGCCACGTGGGCAGCGACGTGGCCCAGCCGGCGCCGCCCTCGATCTGGATCTCCGCGTTGGCGAAGAAGAAAGCCATCGTCACGACCCACGCGAGGTAGACCAGCGTGCGAACGATGCCCGGCCGCGGGTCTGTGGTGGCGGTGCTCATTCGACGAGGTCCAGCACGCGCTGCAGCACCGCGCGCGCGGCCTGCGGCTTGCCCAGCGCGCGGCTGCGCGCGGCCATGGCCGCGAGCTTGGCGGGGTCGGCCATGAGGCGCGCGACCTTGTAGTCCAGGCCGATGGCGTCGTAGGCCAGCCAGGCGGCGCTTTCCTCCATGAGGAAGCCGGCGTTGTGCTCTTCCTGCCCCGGAATCGGCGAGATCAGCAGCATTGGCTTGCCCAGCGCCAGGCACTCCGACACCGTGAGCCCGCCGGGCTTGGTCACGACCAGGTCGGCCGCGGCCATCATCTTGTGCATTTCGTTCGTGAAGCCGACGGCCACCACGCGGCCCGGATGGC
This sequence comes from Variovorax sp. Root473, assembly GCF_001426505.1. Classification (GTDB taxonomy): domain Bacteria; phylum Pseudomonadota; class Gammaproteobacteria; order Burkholderiales; family Burkholderiaceae_C; genus Variovorax. The sequence continues at coordinate 189,814 of NZ_LMEV01000015.1, read as the reverse complement.
GCTGGGACAGCGCCTCCAGCCGTGCCTGGGCCTCAGCGTTGCGGCCGGCCACGGCGATCACTTGGAACGGCGTGTCGCCGCCCAGCGCCAGCACGCGCTCGACCATGCTCGGCAGATCGCCCACGCCGGCACCGCCCGAGGCCATCAGCAGCACCGGGCGCGCAGGGTCCAGGCCCAGCGCACGGGCGCAGGTGGCGTGCGCGAGTTCCGGCGCATCAGGCTCGGAAAAAGCCGGCATCACCGGAATGCCCGTGACATGGATGCGCTCGGGCGGGATGCCGCGCGCGCGCAGGCGGAAGGCGACCTCTTCCGTGGCCGCGAGGTAACCCGTCATGCCCGGCACCAGCCACATGTTGTGCAGGTCGTAGTCGGTGATCTGCAGCCATACGGGGCACTCGATGCGGCCGCGGTTGCGCTCGCGCATCAGCAGCTCGGCCGGCAGGAAGTGGGTGCAGACCACGGCGTCGGGCCTGGCGCGGCGGATCTCGCGCACCAGCGCGCCGGTGCTCAGGCGCTCGATGCCGCGGCGCAGCCGCTGCGAGGGCGCGTGGTGCGGCGTGACGTCGGTGCGCTGGTGCAGGTACGACCACAGCTCGGGCGCGCGGTTCACGAGCTGGAGGTACCAGTCGGTGTACACCTTGCGAAAGCCCGCCGGCACATGGGCCATGGCGTCGACGTGCACCGCGGTATGTGGCGCGAACGACCGGGCGAGGGTGGCTTCAAGCGCCTGGGCGGCGCGCACATGGCCGTTGCCGGCGCTCACACTGAGGATCAGGAGATGGGTCATGCAGTAAGAAGGCCGGCGGCGTGCCGATTGGCGCGCATTATCGCCACGCATTGCGACACATCGGCGCCGGGCATGGCGCGGCGTCCGCCATCGGCGAAAATGTCACGGGACGCCCCGTCCCGCGGGCTGTGCACCGCCATCTCGCCAGCCGCAACCATTGCTCCCATGACCGACAACGCCCCCGCCCCGATCCGCCTCAACAAACGCATGGCCGAACTCGGCCTGTGCTCGCGCCGCGAGGCCGACGACTGGATCGCGCAGGGCTGGGTGCGCGTCAACGGCAAGCCCGCCGAGATGGGCGTGAAGGTCACGCCCAACGACCGCATCGAGGTCGACAAGGCCGCCAAGGGCCAGCAGGCGAACCAGGTCACCATCCTCATCAACAAGCCCATCGGCTACGTCAGCGGGCAGGCCGAGGACGGCCACGAGCCGGCGGTCACGCTGTTCACGCCGCAGAACCGCTGGGTGGAGGACAACGCGCGCTTCTTCTTCGGCCCGCAGCAGCTGCGTGGCCTGGCGCCATGCGGGCGGCTGGACATCGACTCCACCGGGCTGCTCGTGATGACGCAGGACGGCCGCATTGCGCGCCAGCTCATCGGCGAAGACTCGGTGATGGACAAGGAATACCTCGTGCGCGTGGCCTACCACGGCCTGGACCAGCCCGCGCCCCCCGGCCAGCTGGTGCGCCTGGACGACGACGATCCGGTCACCACCAACGTGCAGGCGGTGTTTCCGCCCGCCATGCTCGCGCGGCTGCGGCACGGCCTGAGCCTGGACGGGCAGGCGCTCAAGCCCGCGCGCGTCGAGTGGCAGAACCCCGAGCAGCTGCGCTTCGTGCTGACCGAAGGCAAGAAGCGCCAGATCCGCCGCATGTGCGAGCTGGTCGGCCTCAAGGTGGTGGGCCTGAAGCGTGTGCGCATCGGCAAGGTGATGCTGGGCAACCTGCCGGTGGGGCAGTGGCGCTATCTGGCGCCGCACGAAAAGTTCTAGCCAAGGATCTGCATGGCCGCGGTGCTGAGCCGTCGCGCACTGAACCGGGCCACGCTGGCGCGGCAGATGCTGCTGGCGCGGCGCAAGGCGACGGTCGTGCAGGCCATCGGGAAGCTGGCCGGGCTGCAGGCGCAGGCCCCCAACCCGCCGTACATCGGCCTGTGGAGCCGGCTCGAAGGCTTTCGCCGCGCGCAGCTGACCGACGCGCTGAAGCAGCGCCGCATCGTGCGCATGTCGACACTGCGCGCGACCCTGCACCTGATGACCGCCTCGGACGCGCAGGCCTGGCGGCCGCTGCTCGAACCGGTGCACCAGCGCGGCCTGTCGGGCCTGCATGCGCGGGCCCTCGAAGGCGTCGACCGCGCGGCCGTGGTGACGGCGGGCCGTGCGCTGCTGGGCGACGGGCCGCTCACCGGCACCGCCCTCGGCCAGGCGCTCGCGGCGCGCTGGAAAGACCATGCACCGGCCTCGCTCGCCGCGCTCATCCGCAACAACGTGCCACTGGTGCACCTGCCGCCCGCAGGCAGCTGGAACGCGTACCAGAACGCGCTGCTGCAGCCGCTCGGTGATTGGTTGGGCGATGCCACCGCCGGGATCGCCACCGCCACGCAGGACGACCTGTTGTTGCGCTACCTCGCCGCCTTCGGCCCCGCGACGCTGGCCGATGCGGGCGCATGGTCGGGCCTCACCGGCTGGAAGTCCGTGGCCGAGCGGCTGAGGCCGCAGCTGTGCGTGTTCACGGGCGAGCAGGGCCAGGAGTTCTTCGACCTGCCGCGCGCGCCACGCCCCGACCCCGACACGCCCGCGCCACCGCGCCTGGTCGCCGAATGGGACAACCTGCTGCTCTCGCACGCCGACCGCCGCCGCGTGCTCGACGAGGCGCACCGTGCGCGCGTGTTCACCATCAACGGCATCGTGCGCGGCACGGTGCTGCTCGACGGTTTCGTGGCGGGCACCTGGAAGATCGAGCGCGCGACGCAGGCCGCCACCGTGGTGCTGGAGCCTTTCACGCGCTGGTCTGCGGCCGACCGGCGCGGCGTGGAAGAAGAGGCGCTGCGCCTGCTGGCCTTCGCCGCGGACGCAGAGGATGCACAAGCCGAGCGGCACGCGGTCCGCGTCCTAAGCCCCGCCTAAGCCTCTCCTAAGTCTGCGCGCCTACGCTGCGCCGCGGCGCAGGGCCATTTCCGATCATCCCGGTCGCGTGCTACCTTGCGCGCAAAGGAGTCGCCGCGATGCGCGTGCTGCTGGTGGAAGACGACGAAATGATCGGGCGCAGCCTGAAGCAGGCGCTGGAGGGCGCGGGCTGGTCGGCCGATTGGGTGCGCGACGGCGAGCTGGCGCAAAGCGCCCTCGGCGACGGCGGCTACACCTGCGTGCTGCTCGACCTGGGCCTGCCCCGGCAGGACGGCACCGTGGTGCTGCGCCGCACGCGCGAACGCGGCGACGCCACGCCCGTGCTGGTGCTCACCGCGCGCGACGGCCTGGACGACCGCATCCACAGCCTGGACCTCGGCGCCGACGACTACCTGCTCAAGCCCTTCGAGTTCCGCGAGCTGCTCGCGCGCATGCGGGCCGTGGTGCGCCGCCGCGACGGCGCAGCGCATTCGCTGATTGGCACTGCCGCGCTGCGGCTGGACCTCACGACGCGCGAGGTGGCGGTGAACGGCGCGCGCGAGGTGCTCACTGCGCGCGAATTCGCGCTGCTGCATGCACTGCTGGAGCGGCCCGGCGCCATCCTCTCGCGCGAGCAGCTCGAGAACCGCATCTACGGCTGGGGCGACGAAGTGACCAGCAACGCGATCGACGTGCTGATCCACGGCATGCGCCGCAAGCTCGGCGCCGACGCGATTCGCAACGTGCGCGGCCTCGGTTGGCGAGTGGCTGCATGACCGGTGCCCACCGCTGGTGGCGCCCGCGTTCGCTGCGCACCCAGCTGCTGCTGTGGCTGGTCACCCTGCATGTGGTGGCGGCAGTGCTCACGGCGTGGTTCTCTTTTCTGGCCTACGGCAATCTCGTTCACAACGCCCTCGACGACCAGATGCGGCTCGTGGCCGAGTCGTACGCGGGCAACGATCCGCCCAAGACCCCGCGCGCGATGGATGGCGAGGCTGCGTTCTCGCGCGGCGCGTTCGTGGTGCAGCTGTGGAGTGCCGACGGCGCCGCCTTGCGCGCGAGTTCGTGGCCCGCGCTGTCGGTGCCGCTGCAGCCCGGCACCGGCTTTCGCGACGTGCGCGGGGAAGGGCCCGCGCATTCGCGCTGGCGCGTGTTCACGGCCGAGCCCGCGCCGCACGCCGACGCGCCGCGCGTGCAGGTGCTGCAGAACGAGGACTACCGCCATCGCCGCGCGCTGCGCCGCGCCCTGCTCGAAGGCCTGCCGATCGCCCTGCTGCTGCCGGCGGCGCTGCTGGTGCTGTGGCTCATCGTGTCGGCCGCCTCGCGCTCGCTGCGGGGCGTGGCGCGCGACGTGGCTTCGCAGGACGAGCGCCGCCCGACCGAGCTGTCGTTGGCGCGCGTGCCCGACGAGATCGCGCCGCTGGTGGGCGCTTTCAACCACCTGCTGTCGCGCGTGCGCAGCGCCTTCGCCACGCAGCGGCGCTTCGTGCAGGACGCAGCGCACGAGCTGCGCACGCCGATGGCCGCCATTGGCCTGCAGATCGAGAACCTGCGCGCGCACGTGCCGGCCGGCGAAGCCACCGAGCGATTCAACCAGCTCGAAGCCGGCGTGACGCGCGCGCAGCATCTGATCGCGCAATTGCTTCAACTGTCGCGGCAGGACGCGCCGCCGTCGGATGCGCTGGGCGAGCGCGTCGACATCGAGACGCTGCTGCGCGACAGCCTGGGCCAGCGCATGGTGCTCGCCGACGCGCGGCGCATCGACGTGGGCTTTGAAGGTCTCACCAGTGCCGTCGTCACCGCGCCCGCCGCCGAACTGCACAGCGTGTTCGACAACCTGATCGACAACGCGCTGCGCTGCGCGCCCGAAGGCGGCGTGGTCGATGTGCGGCTGCACCAGGTCGAGGGGCAGGCGGTGGTCGATGTGCTCGACAACGGACCCGGCATTCCGCCGGCCGAGCTCGAGCGTGTGTTCGATCGCTTCTTTCGCATGCCGGGCGCGGCGGCGGGCGGCAGCGGGCTGGGCCTGGCGATTGCGCGCACGGCGGCCGAGCGGCACGGGCTGCGCATCGAACTGCGCAACCGCGACGACGGGCCGGGGCTGAGGGCGCGGGTGCTGCTGCCGGCATAGAGGGCGCGGCGGTGCTCACGCCCACCTCATTCTTCGCTCACGCTGGCCTCAGTCAGCCTGCCTAGAGTGGCTGCAGGTCCTGCCGCGCGGTCCGCGCGACGGCATGTGACCGGAGACAACCTGCCCTCAGGAGAACACACCATGCGCACTTCGTTCCGACTTCTTGCCGTTGCTTCCTTCGCCGCGTTCGCGGCCCTGGGTACGGTCAATGCATCCGCCGAAACCACCGATGGTTCGGACTTCCATCCGCTGCAGATGAATTCGCCGGAGAACCCGGACGTGCAGGCCGGCGCGATGGCGGCGGCACGTCCGAGCGGCACGGAGCCGATCGGCCAGTCGACGTCGGCGCCGGCAGTCAGTGCGATGACGCCGGTGTCCGACATCCAGGCCGGCGCTTATGCGGCGTCGCACCCGACGGGCACGGAGCCCATCGGGCAATCGACTTCACTGCCGATGGTGAAGTCGGGCAGCGGAAGCTGAGTCCGCTGCCAAAGGCTCATCAGCTCAGTCGTCGTTGCTGCTGAGCAGTGCGCGGTAGATCACCGCGCCGATGATCGCGCCCGCGATCGGGGCGACCCAGAACAGCCACAGTTCGGACACCGCGTACGACGGGCCGAACAGGGCCGGGCCGGTGCTGCGCGCCGGGTTCACCGAGGTGTTGGTCACGGGGATCGACACCAGGTGGATCAGCGTCAGGCACAGGCCGATGGCCATGCCCGCGAAGCCGGCGGCCGCGCGCTTGGCGGTGGCGCCGAGGATCACGATCAGGAACACGGCGGTCATCACCACTTCGCTGATGAGGGCGGCCGTCATGCCGTACTTGCCGGGCGAGTGCTCGCCGTAGCCGTTGGTGGCAAAGCCGCCGATGTCCGCGCCCGGCTTGCCGGTGGCAATCAGGTACAGCACGCCAGCCGCCGCGATGGCGCCCAGCACCTGCGACACGATGTAGCCCGGCAGCTGCCCGGCCTTGAAGCGGCCTGCGGCGGCCAGGCCGATCGACACGGCCGGATTGAAGTGGCCGCCCGAGATCGGACCGAGCGCATAGGCGCCAGTGACCACCGTCAAACCGAAGGCCAGCGAGACGCCGAGCAGGCCGATGCCGACGCCCGGAAAGGCCGCTGCCAGAACTGCGCTTCCGCAGCCTCCGAGCGTGAGCCAGAAAGTACCAATGAATTCTGCAGACCACTTTTTGTAGGTACTGTGTTCCATAACGCTCCATCCTGAAGTTGAGAAAGCGCGTGCGGCGGGGGCCGAGCGCGGGCGCATTCTAGGAACGGGAAATGAAGGCGTCGAGCAAACCGGTGCACGTATCGGCAACTGTTCACGATTGGCGTGGATTTGTGCCCTGCAGCATCTGCACCTGCGTGAAGCATCACATGGTCACGACGACCTTGCCGAACGCACCGCGTTCCAGATGGTCGAGCGCGGCAGGCAGCGCATCGAAGCCATAGCGCGCCGCGATCACCGGCTTCAGTGCATTGGCATCGACCGCGCGCACGAGGTCTTCGAGCGCACGCCGATGGCCGACGCCGATGCCTTGCGCCGTCACGCGGCCGAGCACCATCGCGTAGAACGACGCGCTCAGCGTGTCGCCGCCGAGCATGCCGATGATCGACACGCGCCCGCCCTGTTTCACGGCCTGCAGCGAGCGGTCGAGGTCGGGGCCGCTCGACAGTTCGAGCACGTGGTCGGCGCCGCGCCCGCGCGTGAGCCGGCGCACCTCGGCGGGCCAGTCGCTGTCGCGCGCCAGCACGTGCGTGGCGCCGAGTGCGCGCGCGGCGGCCTGCTTGTTGGCGCTGCCCGTGACCACGATGGCCTGCGCGCCATGCAGCCGCGCGAGCTGCAGACCGAACAGCGCCACGCCACCGGTGCCGTGGACCAGCACCGTCTCGCCTGCGCGCAGGGCGCCGGTTTCGACCAGCGCGAACCACGCCGTGAGGCCGGCACACGGCAGCGTGCTCGCCTCTTCGAGGCTCAGCGTGGCGGGCGCGGCCACGGCCCAGTTCGCGTCGATGCACACGTGCGACGCCAGCATGCCGGGCCCGGGGCCGCCGAGCAGCGTGGTGTCGGCGTGCCAGTGGCTGTCGATCCAGCCGCCCCAGAAGGTGTTGATCACGCGGTCGCCCACAGCGAAGCGGCGCACGCCCGGGCCCACGGCCACCACGGTGCCCGCCATGTCCGAGCCGGGCGTGAAAGGCAGGTCGAGCGCCATGCCCATGCCGTCGCGCACCATGAGCAGGTCGCGGTAGTTGAGCGCCACCGCGCCCACGCGCACGAGGATCTGGCCTGTGCCCGGCGAGGGCATCGGCGTGTTCGCCTGTTCGAGGTGGGCGCGGCCCAGTGTCGGAAGCTGCCAGCGGCGCAGCACGTCGGGTTCTTGCATCGGAAAGGCTCCATCGGAAAGGATCGGCCTCGATGCTATTGACGATCAAATAGATTCGGTGGTGGATAATTTTCCGAATAATGGTGCTTGAAAGTATCCAATGAGCCAACGCCTGCAAGGCATCGAGGAGTTCGTCGCGGCGGTGGAAGCGGGCAGCTTCGCGCTCGCCGCGCAGCGCCTGCACGTCACCCGTTCGGCCGTCGCCAAGAGCATCGCGCGGCTCGAGGCGCGGCTTGATACGCGCCTGTTCCTGCGCACCACCCGCAGCCAGAGCCTCACCGAGGAAGGGCACGGCTACTACGAGCGCTGCCGCCGCGCGCTGGCCGAACTGGACGCAGCCGAGGCGCTCACCGACGCCGCGCGCCACACGGCCGCCGGCCTCGTGCGCCTGAGCATGCCGGCGATGCTCGGGCGGCTCAAGGTCGGGCCGCTGCTGCTGGCCCTGGCGCGCCAGCATCCGCGGCTGTCGCTGGAGCTGGCTTTCAACGACCGGCGCGTCGACCTCGTCGAAGAAGGGCTCGACCTGGCCATCCGCAGCGGCGAGCTCGACGACAGCGCCGGTCTCGTGGCGCGGCCGGTCGGCGTGCAGTGGATGCTGCTGTGCGCGGCGCCCGCGTACCTGGCCGCGCGCGGCCATCCGCGCGACCTTGCTGCGCTGGTCGCGCCGCACGAGGCCGTGTACTACGCCCGCGACGGGCAGGTCTCGCCCTGGCGCTTTCACCAAGGCGCAACGGTGGTCGAGACGGCCCTGCCGTCGCGCCTGCGTTGCGACAGCGCCGAGGTGCTGCTGGAGGCCGCCATCGGCGGCATGGGTCTGGCGCGGCTGCCGGCCTGGCTGGCGGCCGACGCGCTCGCGGCCGGCACGCTGGTGCGCGTGTTCGAGGAGCCGGAGCCCTTCGGTTTTCCGCTGCACGTGATCCGTACGCCGAGCCGCTACCTGCCGCTGAAGACGCGCGTGGTGATCGATTGGCTGGTGGCGCACCTGCCGCCGCTGCTGGCGGCGCGGTGAGCCCGCCGACGCAGGCGGGCGCTATCCTGCGCCTTCACCCCATGTCGAACAACGAGGAGATCCGCATGCCTTCATCCGCCCCGCGACACCCCGCGAGCGCCCTGGCCTTCGCCTGCCTGGGAGCGGCGTTCCTGCTCGGGGCATCGCATGCCGCCGCGCAGGGCACCGTCAACGCGCTGTGCAGCACCGACGCGGGCTGGTGCGAGGCGGCCGCCACGGCCTTCACGCGCGAGACCGGCATCAAGGTGCAGCAGGCCCACAAGGGCACGGGCGAGATCGGTGCGCAGCTGCGCGCCGAAGCTGCCAACCCCAAGACCGACATCTGGTGGGGCGGCACCGGCGACCCGTTCCTGCAGGCCGCCGAACAAGGCCTGCTTGATCCGTATCGCCCGGCCTACATCAACGACCTGCACGACTGGTCGGTGCGCCAGTACGCCATGTCGCAGAACATGGTGGGCGGCTTCTACACGAGCGCCATGGGCTTCGGCTTCAACACCGACCTGCTGAAGAAAAAGAAGCTCGCCGAACCCAAGTGCTGGGCCGACCTCATCAAGCCCGAGTACAAGGGCGAGATCGAGATCTCGCACCCCGCCACCAGCGGCACCGCCTACACCGTCATCGCGGGGCTGGTGCAGCAGATGGGCGAGGAGCCCGCGTTCGACTACCTGAAGAAGCTGCACAGGAACGTGACCAGCTACACGCGCAGCGGCCAGGCGCAGGCGCCCAACGTGGCCAAGGGCGAGGTGGCGATCGGCGTGAGCTTCATCTTCGGCTTCGAGCGCTGGCGGCACGACAAATTTCCGGTGAAGACTGCCGCGCCCTGCGAAGGCACGGGCTTCGAGATCGGCGGCATCGCGCTCGTGAAGGGCGCGCGCAACAAGGAGAACGCCAGGCGCTACTACGACTGGCTCATGAGCCCTGCGGGCCAGTCCATCGGCGCCAGGGCCGGCAGTCTGCAGTCGCCCGCCAACAAGACCTTCAAGCCCGACCCCCGCATTCCGTCGATGGAGAGCGTGAAGCTCATCAAGTACGACTTCGAGAAGTACGGCAAGGCGGCCGAGCGCAAGCGGCTCATCGACCGCTGGACGCGCGAGGTCGAATCCCAGCCACGCTGAAAATCGCGGCGTGCAGCCGACAGCCGTGTGACAAAGTTCGCCCGGCCTTGCACTCGTTGTTTTTTGGCGCGACAACCCCAGTTCATACAGTTGGCAAGGCCGCTGCCCCGCCCGCGGGCAGCTCGCCTTAGAATTTTTTGGCTTCGATCCCTTTCTTTCCCATGGCTGATTCTTCCAATACCAAACTCCCGTTCCAGGCTGAAGTCGCGCAACTGCTGCACCTCGTCACGCATGCGCTGTACTCCAACAAGGAAATCTTCCTGCGCGAGCTGATCTCGAATGCGTCCGACGCGTGCGACAAGCTGCGCTTCGAGGCGCTCGACCATCCCGAGCTCTACGAAGACCAGCCCGAGCTCGACGTGCGCCTGTCGTTCGACAAGGCCGCCCGCACCCTCACCCTCACCGACAAGGGCATCGGCCTGTCGCGCCAGGAAGCCATCGACAACCTCGGCACCATCGCCAAGAGTGGTACCAAAGACTTCATGAGCCGCCTGAGCGGCGACCAGAAGGCCGACGCACAGCTCATCGGCCAGTTCGGCGTGGGCTTCTACTCGGGCTTCATCGTGGCCGACAAGATCACGGTCGAGTCGCGCCGCGCCGGCCTGCCCGCCGACCAGGGCGTGCGCTGGGTCAGCGGCGGCGCCGGCGACTTCGAGGTGGCCGACATCACGCGCGCCGCGCGCGGCACCAGCATCACGCTGCACCTGCGCGACGATGCCGACGAGTACCTCAACGCCTGGAAGCTCAAGCAGATCGTCGGCAAGTACTCCGACCACATCTCCCTGCCCATCCTGATGGAAAAGGAAGAGTGGAAAGACGGCGAGAACGACCAGCCCGGCGACATGGTGAAGACCGGCGAGTGGGAAACGGTGAACAAGGCCAACGCCCTGTGGAGCCGTCCCAAGAAGGACATCACCGCCGAGCAGTACGAAGAGTTCTACAAGAGCATCAGCCACGATTTCGAGGCGCCGCTGGCCTGGAGCCACAACCGCGTGGAAGGCAGCACCGAGTACACGCAACTGCTGTACATCCCGGCCAAGGCCCCCTTCGACCTGTGGAACCGCGACAAGAGCGCCGGCGTCAAGCTGTACGTCAAGCGCGTCTTCATCATGGACGACGCCGAGGCGCTGCTGCCCAACTACCTGCGCTTCGTGAAGGGCGTGATCGATTCGGCCGACCTGCCGCTGAACGTGAGCCGCGAGCTGCTGCAGGAAAGCCGCGACGTGAAGGCCATCCGCGAAGGCAGCACCAAGCGCGTGCTGTCGATGCTCGAAGACCTGGCGAAGAGGCAGAAGACCGCGCCCGACAGCGTCGAGGGCAAGATCGACGTGGGTTCGGGCGAATCGGTGCCGGCCCCCGAGCCGACCGAAGGCCTGAACGATGTCAGCGACGTGGTCGACAAGAACACGCCCACCGCCGCCGAAACCGCCGCCGCGGCCGCCGACGAATCGGGCAAGTACGCCAAGTTCTACGCCGAGTTCGGCGCGGTGCTGAAGGAAGGCCTGGGCGAGGACATGGGCAACCGCGACCGCATCGCCAAGCTGCTGCGCTTTGCTTCCACCACGAGCGACGTCGCGAGCGTGAGCTTCGCCGACTACAAGGCGCGCATGAAGGACGGCCAGGACGCCATCTACTACATCACGGCCGACAACCTCGCCGCCGCGAAGAACAGCCCGCAGCTCGAAGTCTTCAAGAAGAAGGGCATCGAGGTGCTGCTCATGACCGACCGCGTCGACGAGTGGGCGCTGAACTACCTGAGCGAGTTCGACGGCACGCCGCTGCAAAGCGTGGCCAAGGGCGCGGTCGACCTGGGCAAGCTGCAGGACGAAGCCGAGAAGAAGGCCGCCGAGGAAGCCGCCGAGTCGTTCAAGCCGCTGCTCGAGAAGCTGAAGGAGGCGCTCAAGGACAAGGCCGAAGACGTGCGCGTGACCACGCGCCTGGTCGACTCGCCCGCCTGCCTCGTGGTGGAAGACGGCGGCATGAGCACGCAGCTCGCGCGCATGCTCAAGCAGGCCGGCCAGCCTGCGCCCGACCTCAAGCCCGTGCTCGAAGTCAACGCCGAGCACCCGCTGGTGAAGAAGCTCGAAGGCTCCGCGCATTTCGACGACCTTGCGAACATCCTGTTCGACCAGGCGCTGCTGGCCGAAGGTGGCCTGCCGGCCGACCCTGCGGCCTACGTGAGGCGCGTCAACGCGCTGCTGGTGTGAACGCCCGGCCGCGCATCGTTCGTCGCGCAGCGGTCGCCAGCTCGGCGCTGCTGTCGTTGCTTCTGGTGGGCGGCTGTTCGCACTATCACATCGGCATTCCGCTGGTGCCCGGGCTCTCGCTCGGGCTCGGCGCCACGAAGGACGGCAATTTTTCCGTCGGCCTGAACACCGGCTGGGGCCCGCTCGGCGCGGGCGTGGCGCTGCACGACAACGGCGCCGTCACCGGCTCGGCCAGTGTCGGCGTGGGGGTCGGCGTCGGGCCGGTCGGCACCGGCGTTGGGGTCGGAAAGAGCGTGGTGCTGCACAACCCGTACGAGACGGCCCCCGCGCCCGGGCAGGTGGTGCCTGCTGCGGCATCGGGCACGCCCGTCACCGTCACCAAGGCCGGCATCACGCGACCCATCGCCCGGCCGCCGGAAGCTGCAGCCGCATCCGTGCCAGCGGCACGCGTGTCCTACCGCCCCTCCGCTGCGAAAACAGCGGTCGTGGCCGGGGAAGCAGGCACGCCCGGCAACCCCATCGCGCCCTGACGGGCACGCGGCCGGCGCTCAGCGCGCCGCCTCGTCGTCGGTCGGCAGGAAGGCGTTGCCTGGCGTCAGCGGCGCATGGCGGTAGCTGGCTGGCGTGCGGCTGAGCTTCACGGGCGCGCCGATGCCGCGGTAGCCGCCTTCCATTTCCACCACCATCTCGCGGTGCAGCGTGTGCGGGTGCTGCAGCGCGGCAGCCACGGGCAGCACGGGGGCGGCGGGCACGCCGGCGGCCATCAGCTGGTCGACCAGCGTGCGACCGTCGAAGGCGGCGAGTGCAGCTTCGAGCTGCTGCTTGAGGCCGTCGCGGTGGATGGAGCGTGCGCCGGCCGTGGCGTACAGCGGGTCGTCGGCCAGCGCGGGCAGGCCGATGCAGCGGCAGAAGCTTGCAAACTGGCGGTCGTTGCCCACGGCCACGAAGACCGGGTCGGTGCCGGTGGCCAGTGCGTCGTAGGGATAGATGTTCGGGTGCGCGTTGCCGGTGCGGCGCGGCGCCGTGCCGTCCATGAACCAGTTGGCCGCGTGCGGATGCAGCAGCGAGAGGCCGCTGTCGTACAGCGCCGCTTCGACGAACTGGCCGCGTCCGCTGCGGTTTCGCTCCTGCAGCGCGAGCAGCACCCCGATCACCGCGTTCAGGCCCGTCACCATGTCGACCACCGGCAGGCCCACGCGCAGCGGTCCGCCGTCGGCTTCGCCGTTGATGCTCATGATGCCGGTCATGGCCTGCACCGCGGCGTCGTAGCCGGGCAGCGCACCCAGCGGGCCGTCGGCACCGAAGCCCGACACGCGGCACCACACCAGGCGCGGAAAGCGCTGCGACAGTGTCTCGTAGCCGATGCCCCAGCGTTCCATCGTGCCGGTCTTGAAGTTCTCGATCAGCACGTCGGCCTCGGCCACCAGTGCCAGCAGCGCCTCGCGGCCTTCCTCGGTCGAGAAGTCCAGGTGCTGCACGCGCTTGTTGCGGTTCAGCCCGTGGTAGTACGAAGCCACGCCGTCCTTGAAGGGAGGGCCCCAGGTGCGGGTGTCGTCGCCCTGCGGCGGCTCGACCTTGAGCACGTCGGCGCCGTGGTCGCCCAGGATCTGGCCGCAGTACGGGCCGCCGAGGATGCGCGAGATGTCGAGCACGCGGATGCCCGCGAGGGCGCCGGTCGAAGCGGAAGAAGTCATGGGGTGGGGGCTGGGTCGAGGGAAACAGGCGCGGTGGGCGCGGCGGCGGCGCGCGCCACCAGCTTGAAGGTGCCGGTGGCGATTGCGAGCAACTCGCCCTCGGTGCTGCGTGCCTCGCCGCGCGCGAAGCACAGCGCGCGGCCGCGCCGCTCGCACACGGCGGTGGCGATCACGTCGCCCGCGCAGGGCGCGGTGTAGTGCACGGTGATGTCGACCGTGACCACGCCGTAGGCCGTGGGCGCGTGCGCGCGAACGGCGCTGGCGAGCGTGCAGTCGAACAGCACGGCGATCGCGCCGCCGTGCACGTCGCCGCGGCTGTTGGTGCGCTCCGGGTCGTAGGGCATGCGCACGCGCGCCAGGTCGCCGCCGACGGCTTCGCCGCGCAGCGCGAAGCTGCGCGCCATTGGCATCGGCAGGCCGAAGAGAAGGCCGGGCTCTTCGGGCGGCCAGGTGGGCGTGTCGTGTGACATGGGGCTTGCAGTCTTCAGGGTCAGTCGAGCAGGCCGCGCTGGCGCAGCCGTGCCACGCGATCTTTCTCGCGCGCGGTCGCGGCCAGGGCATAGCGGCGGTACTGCTCGGGGTCCATCGCGTTGGCCTGCTGGTTGAGCTGTTCCAGCACGCGCAGGCTGGCGGGCGACGTGAGCGCCTTGTGGAAGGCATCGTGCACCGTCTTCACGCGGGCTGCGTCCATGCCGGCGGGCCCGGCGATGCCGTAGGGCGAGTCGATGACCGCATCGACGCCTTCGTCGCGCAGCGTGGGAACCTGCGGGTAGCGCTTCACGCGCTGCGGCGTGAGCATGGCGAGGTAGCGCATCTTGCCGGCCTCGATGTGGGGCACGGCCACGCCCGACAGCGGCGCGGCGTCGATGTGGCCGCCCAGGATGGCGTTGGTGACTTCGGCGTCGCCCTTGAAGGGCACCATGTTGAACTGCACCTTGGCCGCGTCGGCGGCCTCGTCCATCACGATGCGCGGGGTGCCCACCGCGCCGGTGGCGCCGATGTTGATCTTGCCGGGGCGGCGTGCGGCGTCGGCCGCGAAGTCCTTCCAGGTCTTCCACGGCGCATCGGCCTTCACGGCGAGGCCGAAGGTGTAGTCGGACAGCATGACCACGTACGAGAAGCTGCGCGCCGGATCGAAGGCCACCTTGTTGATGAAGGGCTCGCGGTACACCGAGGCCGGCAGCACGGCCAGCGTGTAGCCGTCGGGCGCGGCGCGCACCAGCGCGGCGGCGCCGTTGGTGCCGCTGGCGCCGGGGCGGTTGTCGAGCACCACGGGCTGGCTGAGGACCTTGCCGGCCTCCTCGGCCACGGTGCGCAGGTGCTGGTCGGTGGGGCCGCCTGCGCCGTAGGGAACGATCAGCGTCACGGGACGCTGGGGATAAGTCTCTGCGATCGCGGGGCCGGCTGCGAGCAGCGCGGCGGCGACGACCAGGTGTGACAGCTTTTTCATTTTTCTCTTGTCTCCTCTTGGTGGTTGAAATTCAGTCGAGTTGCGCGCCGGCTTTCTTGACGACGTCCTTCCACTTCGCCGTCTCGCTCACGATGAACTGGCCGAGCTTCTGCGGCGAGGTGTCGGCCGATGCTTCGAGGCCTTGGCTGGCGAACATCTGCTTGACCTTCGGCGAGTTCAGCACTTCCGCGAACGCCTGGTTGAGCCTGGTCACGCGGTCGGCGGGCGTGCCGGCGGGCGCGACGATGCCGAAGAACACGCTCACGTCGTAGCCTTTGTTCCCTTGTTCGGCAATCGTCGGCACGTCGGGCAGCGCCTGCGAGCGCGCCGCGGTGGCCACGCCGAGCGCGCGCAGCTTGCCGGTCTTGACGTAGGGCAACGCGGTGAGGATGTCGGTGAAGGTCATGCTGACCTGGTTGCCCAGCAGGTCGTTGAGCGCCGGGCCCGTGCCCTTGTACGGCACGTGCAGCAGGTCGGTGCCGGCCACCGAGTTGAACAGCACGCCCGCCAGGTGCGACGAGGCGCCGTTGCCCGACGAGGCATAGCTGAGCTTGCCCGGGTTGGCCTTGGCGTAGGCGACCAGTTCGGGCACGTTCTTCACCGGCAGGGCCGGGTTCACCACCAGGATGTTCGGCAGGTACCCGACCTGGATCACGGGCGCGAAGCTTTTGGTCGGGTCGTAGCTGATCTTGCGGTACAGGCTGACGTTGATGGCCAGCGGCCCCGAGGTGCCGAACAGCAGCGTGTGGCCGTCGGCCTCGGCGCGCGCCACGTAGTCGGCGCCGATGTTGCCGCCCGCGCCCGCGCGGTTCTCCACGATCATGGGCTGGCCGAGCTTGTCCCGCAGTTCGGCGGCGAGCGTGCGCGCCATCGCGTCGGTCGGGCCGCCGGGTGGGAAAGGCACGACCAGCGTCATCGGCCTGGTCGGGAAGGCGCCGGATTGCGCATGCGCGGCGGGCGTGGCCGCGAGCAGCAGTGCGGCGCAGGCGGTGCCCAGGAGGAGGCTGAGTGGGTGTCGCATGGGTTGGTGTCTCCGTTGTTCTTGAGGAAGGTGGGGCTCAGGCGGTGGTGCGGACGACGGCGTCATGCCAGTCGGCGGGCAGCGCGTCGGGCGCAAGCGGGTCGCGCGGCAGCACGCGGTGCAACAGCACGAGCTGCGCCCAGCGCAGGCGCGCGGCGGACCCGCCGGCCGAGGCCTCCCAGGCCATCGCGGCGGCGCTGGTGCAGTGGTACAGCGCCGATGCGGCCTGGCGCGCGAGCACGTCGCCGCCTTCGCGCGCGGCGGTCTCGGCCAGGGCGCAGGCGCGTGCCATGGTGTCGCGCAGCGCGGCGGCAAAGGCCGGCGTGAGTCCGGTGGCATCGCCGATGAGCTTGTCGACGTGGGCGCGCAGCACGGGCAGCGAGCCTTCGCGCTTCACGGCGCGGATCACGTCCAGCGCGACGATGTTGCTGGTGCCTTCCCAGATCGAGCCCAGGTGCGCGTCGCGCACGAGGCGCGGGTCGCTCCACTCCTCGATGTAGCCGCAGCCGCCGCGCACTTCCATCGCATCGCCCGTGACCCGGCGCGCGTCGCGGCAGGCGCGGAACTTGATGAGCGGCGTGAGGATGCGCAGCAGCGCGTACGCGTCGGGCTCGCCGGCGTCGGAGCGCGCGAGCGCCTGCGCAGTCTGGCAGACCATGGTGCGGGCCTGCTCGGACGGCACGCGCAGCTTGTCGAGCTGGCGCTGCATCAGCGGCATCTGCTCCAGCGCGCGGCCGAAGGCACGGCGCTCGGAGGCGATGTACTCGGCCTCGGCCACCGCGCGACGCATCAGGCCGGCGGAACGCACGCCGTTCGACAGGCGCGAGTTGTTGACCATGTCGGCCATCTGCTGGAAGCCGCGGCCTTCCTCGCCCACGAGGTAGGCCACCGCGCCTTCGAGGCGGATCTCGCCGCTGGCCATCGAGCGCGTGCCCAGCTTGTCCTTGAGCCGGATGATGCGGTAGTGGTTGAGGCTGCCGTCATCGAGCTCGCGCGGCAGCAGGAACAGCGACACGCCCTTCATGCCCGCGGGCGCGTCGTCGGCGCGCGCCAGCACCATCGCAAAGCCGGCATCGGGGTTGGAGCAGAACCACTTGTCGCCGGCCAGGCGCCAGCTGCCGTCGGCCTGGCGCTGCGCGGTGGTGGCGGTGGCGGCGATGTCGGAGCCGGCGGCCTGCTCGGTCATGAACATCGCGCCCTGCGCGAGCTCGTCGAAGTCCAGCGAGGTCAGGCGCGGCAGGTACTTGGCGACCAGCTCGGGCGTGCCGAACTTCTTCAGCGTGCGCGTGAGCGAGTCGGTCATCGAGACCGGGCAGCACAGGCCGAACTCGGCCTGCACGAAGAGGTAGGTCAGCACGTACTTGACCAGCGGCGGCATCTTGCCCTTCCAGCCCAGCGTCTCGTCGCGGTGCGAGAGGGCCGCCAGGCCGAATTCGCTGAGCGCCAGGCGCTCCATCTCGACGTAGGCCGGGTGCTTGATGACCTTCTGCTCGTCGATGCCGGTGCGCGTGCGCTGCTTCAGCGTGGGCGGGTTGCGGTCGGCGGTGCCGGCCAGGTCGTCGAGCAGGCCGCCTGCCAGGTCGCCCAGGCGCTCGAAGTGCGGGCGCATGTGGGTGCGCAGGGCCTCGGGCAGGTACAGCGCGAGCAGCGTGTGCAGCTCGGTGTCGGCGGTGAAGAGGTTCTGGCCATGGCGATCGGGGATCGGGTGCGCGGCGGCTGTGGCAGCGGAAGCAGCGGGTGTGGGCATGCGGGCGTCTCCTGTTTCGCCGCATTGTTGGGTGGTCAACGATCCGTGTCTAATATCGATTTGGTCTTGTACGATTTGATTTAACTATTCATGGAACTGCGGCACCTGCGCTACTTCTCCGTGCTCGCCGAAGAGCTGCACTTCGGGCGTGCCGCGCGGCGGCTGGCGATGTCGCAGCCGCCGCTGTCGGTGGCGATCCGCCAGCTCGAAGACTCGGTGGGCGCGCGCCTGTTCGAGCGCAACAGCAAGGAAGTGCGGCTCACGCCCGCGGGCGAGGCGCTGCGCGTGTCGGCGCGGCGCGTGCTGCTGCAGGCCGAAGAGGCCGCGACGGAGGCGCGCGACGTGGCCACCGGCTCGGCGGGCCGGCTGCGCATCGGCTTCGTCGGCGCCATGCTCTATCGCGGCCTGCCGCCCGCGCTGCGCGCGTTCCAGGCGCGGCACCCGGCCGTGCGCATCACGCTGAGCGAACTCAATTCGGGCGTGCAGATCGCCGAGTTGTTGCACGACCGGCTCGACCTGGGCTTCGTTCACACCAGCCGCATGCCGGCCGAGCTGCAGCATCGCTTGCTGCTGTCGGAGCCCTTCGTGGCCTGCCTGCCCGCGGGCCATGCGCTGGCGCGCAAGCGCGTGCTGGCGCCGGCCGACCTGCGCGCGCAGCCCTTCGTGTTGTTCTCGCGCGAGGCGTCACCTGATTACCACGAGCGCATTTTGTCGATCTGCGCCGACGCGGGCTTCTCGCCCGAAGTGCGCCATGAGGTGCGGCACTGGCTGGCCGTGGTGTCGCTGGTGTCGCAGGGCATGGGTGTGGCGCTGGTGCCGCAGGCGATGCGGCATTCGGCGCTGCGCGGTGCGGTGTTCCGCCCGCTCGACCGCGCGGTGGCGCAGTCGGAGGCCTACGGCGTGTGGCGCGCCGGGCCGGTCAATGTGCTGGTCGAGCGGCTGCTCGAAGGCGTGGCGCAGAGCTTGGCCGCGAACGCCACTCAGTGATCACGCGTACAGCGGCTCCTCGGCCATCTGCTCGCACTGGTCTTCGAGCACGAGGATCTGGCCTTTCCAGTAGTCGCTGGAGCCGAACCACGGGAAGTTGATCGGGAAGATCGGGTCTTCCCAGCGGCGCGCCAGCCAGGCGCTGTAGTGGATGAGCCGCAGCGTGCGCAGCGGCTCGATGAGCGCCAGCTCGCGGCGATCGAATTCGCGGAACTGCTCGTAGCCGTCGAGCAGGCCCGACAGCTGTGCCGTGCGTTGCGCGCGGTCGCCCGACAGCAGCATCCACAGGTCTTGCACCGCGAAGCCCGTGCGCGCGTCGTCCAGGTCGACGAAGTGCGGGCCGCCGCCGGGGCGGTCGGTGGGCGTCCACAGGATGTTGCCGGGGTGCACGTCGCCGTGCAGGCGCAGCTTGCGGGGCTTGAAGTCGGAGGCCGGCGGCTGCAGCGCCAGGGCGGTGGCGCGGACCATGTCCAGCGCCTCGTTGCACATCTTTTCCCAGTCGCGCTGCATGTCGAGCGGGATCTTGTCGTTCTCCAGCAGCCAGTCGCGCGAGTCCAGGCCGAAGGTCTGCAGGTCGAGCGCGGGGCGGGCCTCGAAGGGCTTGGCGCTGCCCACGGTGTGGATGCGCGCCAGGAAACGGCCGACCCATTCGAGCACCTCGAAGTTGTCCAGCTCGGGCGCGCGGCCGCCGCGGTAGGGGCTTACGCTGAAGGCGAAGCCGGCGTGGTGGTGCAGCGTCTTGCCGTCGAAGGCCAGCGGCGGCACGGCCGGCACCTCGCCGGCGGCCAGTTCGAGCGAGAAGCCATGCTCTTCGAGGATCTCGGCCTCGCTCCAGCGGCCAGGGCGGTAGAACTTGACGACGACGGCAGGGTGCGGGGCCGGGTCTTCCAGGTAGACCTGGTACACGCGGTTTTCGTAGGAGTTCAGGCCGGTGAGGCGGCCGTCGCCGTGCAGGCCGAGTGTCGCGAGCGCGTCGAGCACCACGTCGGGCGTGAGGCTCTCGTAAGGATGGGTGTTCGCGGGCGCGACGGAAGAAGGGGTCATGCGGCGATTGTCGCCACACGGGCCCCGTGCCGGTCAGCGTGCGCCCGCTTGTTTGTAAAGCGAGAGGATGTGGCCCGTGCGCGGGTCGCCCTTGCCCGACAGCACCTGCGCGTAGGCCGCCTGCACCGCCTCGCCGCCGTGGTGGTGCTCGGCGTGCAGCCAGGGGTTGCTGGCATCGGTCACCGTGGCCAGGAAGTGGTGCCACGCGGCCACCATGCGCCGGCCGAATTCGTCGGCGCCCCATTCGGCAGTGCGCTTCTTGATCTGCGCCGGCGCAAAGAACAGCGTGGCGCGCGGGCCGGCCAGGGTCTTGCCCGCGCCCTTGGCCGCGAGCTGCTCGACGTGCGTGCCGCCGATCGAGCTGCTGTACTTGAGGTTCGCGAAGCGCTCGTGGATCGCGGTGCGCAGTTCGCCGTTGCCGGCGAAGTCGATATACACGCACGGCGTGTCGGCCGCGAGGCTGTCCAGTGCGTCATAGGTCACCACGCGGTCGTAGCAGCCCAGGCTCTGGCAGAAGCCCACGTTGGCGGGCGACGTGAGGCCGATCACCTCGATGCCTTCGCGCTGGTGCAGCTGGAAGGCCGTGCCGTAGGCCGTCTTGCTCGAGGCGCTCGACAGCAGCATGGTGGTGGCGCCGAAGAAGTCGTTGTCGGCCATGAAGTCGTCGATCAGCCACGAGGTGATGAACAGCGGGCGCAGCAGCGCCTGCAGGTCTTCGGTGTCGGTGGTGTACAGCGGGTCGGCGTTGCAGCGGAAGTACTGGTTGTAGACCGCGGGCAGCTCGGCGCGGTGCGGTGCCGCATCGGTGAAGCGCGCGGGCGAGAGCCGGTCGGGACTGAGCACCGCGCTCGTGGCCATCGGCCAGTAGCCATAGAGCCGTTCGCCCACGGCCACGCCCGGGTGCAGCGACTGCACCACGCTCGCGAAGCCCCACACCGGGATGCTGCCCCAGCCTTCTTCCTCGGAGGGAAAGAACTGCCAGTAGCTCATTGCATCGCCGAACGCGGCGTAGGTGATGTTGTTGGAGGTGAGCGCAAAGCTGTCGATGCGCACGCGCACCTGGCCGTCGGCCAGGGGCCGTTCGGTGGTGTCGGTGTGCAGGCGCGCGGTGGCGAGCTGGTCTTTGCGGATCAGGAGGTGGGTGGTGCTCATGGGGTCGATCTCCACGGGTGTGTGTTGAGGACGGGCGGGCGGGACAGGCGAGACGTGCGGCCACATTAGCCAAGCTTGGTGAAAGGCGCTATCTCGGCGTGCGTTTCGGCGTCACCCGTGAGACAGACATGAAAAAAGCGCCCGGGCTTGTGGCCGGGGCGCCTTGTTTCACGAAACCGTCAGAGCGGAATCAGACGATGGTCAGTTCCACGTCGATGTTGCCGCGGGTGGCGTTCGAATACGGGCAGACCTGGTGAGCGGTGTCGACCAGCAGCTTCTTCTGTGCGTCGTCGAGGCCGGGCAGCGTGATCGCCAGTTGCACCGAGATGCCGTAGGCCGCGCCGCCGTTCGTCGGGCCGAGGGAGACTTTCGAGTCGATGGCGACGTCTTCCGGCACCTTGACGCTGATCTTCGGGCCGACGGCCTTCATGGCGCCGATGAAGCAGGCAGCGTAGCCCACCGCGAACAGCTGTTCGGGGTTGGTGCCGGGCTTGCCCGAACCGGGCGAGCTCAGCTTGACGTCAATGGCGCCATCGCTGGACTTGCCGGCGCCGTCACGGCCGCCGACGGTGTGGGCTTCTGCGGTGTAGAGAACTTTGTCGAGCTTGGTGGTCATGGTGATTTCCTTTGGCTTGGGGTGGTGAAAGGGCTTCCTTGGGAGGCCGGGGAGAACTCGGTGTTTGTGTGTGGATCAGGCGGCTTTGCGGATGCGGTCGCGCAAGGTCTGGATTTGCTGCGTGAGGGCGATCAGCTCGGGCACTGAGCATTCGCTGGCGGCCATGAGGCACTCGGGGACGTTGGCGGCACGGGACTTGAGCTTGCGGCCTGCGGTGGTGAGCGTGATGTGGACGCGGCGCTCGTCTGCAACATCGCGGACGCGGGAGACGTAGCCGTTGGCTTCGAGGCGCTTGAGCAGCGGGGTCAGCGTGCCGGAATCCAGCGAGAGGCGTTCGCCGAGGGCGGAGACGGTGGGGCCGTCTTGCTCCCAGAGGGCGAGCATCACGAGGTATTGGGGGTAGGTGAGCTGGAGCTTTTCGAGCAGCGGCTTGTAGAGGCGGGTCATTGCCAAGGAGGCGGAGTAGACGGCGAAGCAGAGCTGGTTGTCCAGCTTGAGCAGGTCGTCTGTGTTGGGTTTCGTTGGCATGGGCTGAATTGTAGTTCGCAATTCAATTGTGTGCAATGTAGTTGTTTGGGATTGGTTTTGGCGGTTGCTT
>NZ_LMEV01000015.1:167414-167742 GCF_001426505.1 Variovorax sp. Root473 | reverse complement strand
CGCGGGGTCTCGCAGAACTCGCCTTCGGCTCAAACAGCTGCGAGCCCTGATCCGCGAAACGCTCCGCTCCTCGGCGCAGCCAGAGGGGCTTTGATGCCGGGGCGGGCCGTCGCTGCGCTCGGCCTGGGAATTTCCAACAGCCGAAGCCTGCGTTTGTGCTCGTGCTCGTGGTGGTGGTTGTGGTCGCAGGCACATCCGCATCTGCATGAGCGCACACGCACGCGCTCATGCAAGGAGCAGCGCCATGACCAATCCCCGCCGCAGCAGGCGCGCAGCGCCTGCTGCGGCCCACTGGCCGAGCGAAGCGATGGCCCGTTGGTATCCCACC
>NZ_LMEV01000015.1:167302-167386 GCF_001426505.1 Variovorax sp. Root473 | reverse complement strand
TTTCGCGGATCAGGGCTCGCCCTTGTTTGAGCGAAGCGAGTTTGGGCGAGACCCCGCGAAACGTGAGCACCGCAGGTTGCCCGT
>NZ_LMEV01000015.1:119480-167283 GCF_001426505.1 Variovorax sp. Root473 | reverse complement strand
TTTGCCTACGTTTCTTTGGCGAAGCAAAGAAAAGTAGGTCGGCCGCCGGGCCGAGACCCGGCCCCGGAAAGCAAACCGGACCAGCTAAGCAGAAATCACCCCCGAAACCTCTTCCGAGTCAACGCCAAAGCAATCCAGAAAGCCACAACCGCATACACAACCAACACACCCGCATGCACCCACCACCCCTCAGGCCACCGATCCATGAACAACGGCCGCACCAACGCCACAGCATTGGTCAAAGGCAACCAGGCCGCCACAGCACGCACAGCAGAAGGCAGTTGCTCCAGCGGAAAAAACACCCCACTCAAAAACATCATCGGCGTCATGAACAGAGTGAAGTAGTAGGTAAAAAAGTCATACCCCTTCGCCAACGCATTGAAGATCAACGCTACCGAAGAAAACGTGATCCCGCACCCGATCAACACCATCCAGGCCACGATCAACTTGGGGCTGTGACTGATCCCGAGTCCAAGCATCACGAACAGGATCGCAGTCACCGTAAAGATCGACTTGAACGCCGCCCACAGCATCTCCGCCAGCACGATGTCGTCCAATCCCACCGGCGCATTCATGATCCCATCCCAGGTCTTCTGCACATGCATCCGAGAAAACGCCGAATACAGCGCCTCGAAGCTCGCCGCATTCATCGCACTCATGCAGATCGACCCACTGGCCAGGAACAGGATGTACGGCACCTGCGTGCCATCCACCGTCACCTGCCCCACCAAAGCGCCCATCCCGTAGCCAAACGCCACCAGCCAGATCAGCGGCTCCGCGATGTTCCCGATCAGGCTCGGCAAGGCAAGCTTGCGCCACACCAGCAGGTTGCGCAGGAACACGGGCCACCAGCGCATCGACAGTTCGGGCGCGCGCCACACCGAGGGCGAGGAAGGTGGCACGGAAGAAGCAGTGGTTGTATTCATGAAAAGAAGGTCTACCCATCCTGGCGAATCTGCCGGCCGGTGAGCTTGAGGAACAGGTCTTCCAGGTTGGCCGGCCGATGGAAGGTGCGCAGCCCGCCATGCTGAGTGAGCGCATCGAGCAGACGGCGCGCATCCTGCGTATAGAAGAACACGGTTTCGCCGCTCACCTCCACGCGCGCGGCCAGCGCCTGAAGTTCGGGCGAGCCGGCCAGCGACAGCGCCCCATTGCCATACACCTCGACCACGTCGGGCTCCAGGTACTCGGCGATGAGATCGCGCGGGCGGCCTTCGGCGATCTTGCGGCCGTGGTCGAGCACCAGCAGGCGCGAGCACAGGCGCTCGGCCTCGTCCATGAAGTGCGTGGTCAGCAAAATCGACTTGCCCTGCTGCAGCAGCACCTGCAGGCGCTCCCACATCAGGTGGCGCGCCTGCGGATCGAGGCCGGTGGTGGGCTCGTCGAGCAGCAGCAACTTGGGGTCGTTCACCAGCGCACGCGCCAGCGACAGGCGCCGGCGCATGCCGCCCGACAGCTCGCCGGGCTTGGCGTCGGCCTTGTGCGAGAGCGCGGCGAATTCGAGCAGCTGCGGCACGCGTTGACGCACATGCGCCTTGCTGAAACCGAAGTAGCGGCCGTACACCACGAGGTTCTCGGCGCAGCTGAAGTCGGGGTCGAGCGTGTCGAACTGCGACACCACGCCCAGCTGCGCCTTGATGGCCAGCGCGTCGCGCGGCATCTGCAGGCCCAGCGCTTCGATGCTGCCGCCGTCGGGCGCGGTGAGGCCCAGGCACATACGGATCGTGGTGGTCTTGCCCGCGCCGTTCGGCCCGATCACGCCCAGGCACTCGCCGGGCGCGATCTCGAACGAGAGGTCGTCGACGACCGTGGTCTCGCCGTAGCGCTTGCGAAGCGAACGGACCTGGAACAGTGGGGAGGAAGAAGGCGAAGGAGGGGGGGTGTGGGATGGCACGCGGCCATTCTGACGCAGCGCGCCGATTGGCGCAGCAGCTACATGCGCAGGCCGCTGAACTCGCTTTTCATCCAGTCGATGAAGGCGCGCGTGCGCGCCGGCAGCAGCCGCGCGTTGGGGTAGATCACGCTCACGGGGCGGGGTGCGGGCTCGTAGTCTTCGAGCACCAGCTGCAGCCGGCCTTGCGCCACATAGGGCAGCACCTGGTAGGAGAAGAAGGTGCCGAAGCCCATGCCTGCGGCGCAGGCCTCGAGGGCGGGCGCGAGGTGGTTGAACTCCAGGCGGTTGTCCGGCGTGACGTGCACGGTCTTTCCGCCGTTGCCACCCTCGCCGCCGTCCCTAAATGCCCATTGCGGCGGCGCATCGATGCGCCCGCGCACGCAGGGCGCACCCGCCAGGTCGCGTGGATGGCGCGGCACGCCGTGCTGCGCCAGGAAGGCGGGGCTGGCCGCCACCACGCGGCGGATGGTGCCCAGCGTCTGCGCCACCAGCGACGAGTCTTCGAGCGGGCTGATGCGGATGCCGACGTCGATGCCCTCCTCGAGCAGGTTCACCGTGCGGTCGTGCAGCCGCACACTGCAGCGCACCTTCTCGTGGCGCTGCATGAAGCGCACGATGGCGGGCGCGACGTACATGTGGCCGAACAGCACCGGCGCGGTGATGACCAGTTGCCCCGCGGGCTCGCGCGCCTCGGCCTTCAGCGCCTGGTCGGCGGCGTCGGCCGCGAGCAGCACCTCGCGCGCGCTCGGCAGGTAGTGGCGGCCCTCTTCGGTGAGCGACAGGCGCCGCGTGGTGCGGTGGAACAGGCGCACGCCCAGGTGCGCCTCGAGCGCGGCGAGCGCGCGCACCACGGCGGGCAGCGAACTGCCGAGCGCTTCGGCGGCGCGGGTCAGGCTGCCCTGGTCGGCAATCTGCACGAAGGTCTGCATGGCTTTGAAGCGATCCATGGCGCGATTAAACCGGAAAACGCAGCAGTCAAATTCGGTGAAGGCTATTCATTCGTTTGCCGGAAGAGAGAAGAATTCGAGGCATACCCACCTGAAGGACTCCTCATGGCTCAAAACATGCCCGCCCAACCGATCAAGCTGTACGGCAGTGCCATCTCGGGCCACGTGCACCGCGTGCGCCTGTTCCTCACGCTGCTGGGCCTGCCCTTCGAGATCGTCGAACTCAACCTGCGCCAGCGCGAGCACCGCACGCCGGAGTTCCTGGCGCGCAACCCCTTTGGCCAGGTGCCGGTGATCGAGGACGGCGACGTCACGCTGGCCGACTCCAACGCCATCCTCGTGTACCTCAACGAACGCTACGC
This sequence comes from Variovorax sp. Root473, assembly GCF_001426505.1. Taxonomy (GTDB): domain Bacteria; phylum Pseudomonadota; class Gammaproteobacteria; order Burkholderiales; family Burkholderiaceae_C; genus Variovorax. The sequence goes on along the minus strand of NZ_LMEV01000015.1, from coordinate 164,080 downwards.
CGCCGATCCGGCGCGCTGGATGCCGCGCGACCCGGTGGGCGCGGCGCGCGTGCAGCGCTGGTTTTCGGTGGCGGCCGGCCCGCTGGCGTTCGGGCCTGCGGCGGCGCGCGTGATGGTGCTGTTTGGCCTGGACACCGACCCGACCGAAACAGTCAAGCGCTCGCATGCGCTGCTCGCCGTGATGGAGGTCTGCCTGACGGATCAAGCCTTCCTCGCGGGCCCGTCGGCCTCGCTGGCCGACATCGCGAACTACGCCTACGTGGCGCATGCGCCCGAAGGCAGCGTGTCGCTCGACGCTTACCCGCAGCTGCGTGCGTGGCTGGCGCGCGTGGAAGCCTTGCCCGGGTTCGTGCCGATGGTGCGTTCGCCGGTGGGCCTGGCGGTGGCGTCATGATCGCCGCCCCATTCCACGCGGGAGAACGCGCGCTGCAGTCGCTCGTGGGCGCGCGCGAGCAGATGGAAGCGATCGGGCCGCGCGTGATCCGCGACTACATGCCCGACCAGCACCGTGAGTTCTTCGCGCAGCTGCCCTTCCTCGTCGTCGGCAGCCTCGATGCCGACCTGCAGCCGTGGGCCAGCATGCTCGCCGCGGCCGCCGGCTTTGCGCACTCGCCCGACGCGACGCACCTGCGCATCGATGCGCTGCCGGGCGCAGGCGATCCGCTCGCAGGTCAGCTCGCGCCCGGCGCCACGCTCGGCCTGCTGGGCATCCAGCCGCACACGCGGCGGCGCAACCGCATGAACGGCACGGTCGAGGCGCTCGACGCGGCGGGCTTCATGGTCGAGGTGCAGCAGAGCTTCGGCAACTGCCCGCGCTACATCCAGGCGCGCGAGCCGCTGTTCGCCGCACCGCCGGCCAACGAACCCGCCGTGCAGTGGCTCGACACGCTCGACCTCGCGGCCGAACGGCTCATCGGCGCGGCCGACACGCTGTTCATCGCCACGGCATATCCCGACGCCGCGGCGGTGGGCGACGACGCCGATGCGCGCTCACACGGCGTCGATGTGTCACACCGCGGCGGGCGGCCGGGCTTCGTGCGTGTCGATGCGGGCGGCGTGCTCACGGTGCCCGATTTCAACGGCAACCGCTTCTTCAACACGCTCGGCAACTTGCAGGCGCACCCGCGCGCGGGCCTGCTCTTCGTCGACTTCGACACCGGCGAGCTGCTGCACCTGAGCGCCACGGCGGAGATCGTCACGGACGGCCCCGAGGTGGCGGCGTTCGAAGGCGCGGAGCGGCTGATGCGTTTTCACGTCACGCGCGCGCTGCGCCGTCAGGCCGCGCTGCCGCTGCGCTGGGGCGAGGCCGCGTTGTCGCCGCACCTGGCGGGCACGGGGCGCTGGGCCGCGCACTGACTACTCAAAGACCGGAATGCGCCCGTTGACTGACGGGCGGTAGTGCCAGTCGAGCGCATCGAGATCGGGTGCGCGTTGCTGACGCAGCAGCGCCTCGAGGCCCGCCGCGGCCAGCGTGCAAGCCAGCGCCTGGCCGGGACACGCATGCACGCCGTGGCCAAAGCCGAGCACGCGCCGCTGCGCACGCACGGGCATGAAGCGATCGGGCTCGGGATTGAACGCCGGATCGCGCTGCGCCGAGGCCAGCAGCACCAGCACCGCATCGCCCGCCGCCAGCGAAGTGCCGGCGATCTCGACCGGTTCGACCGCGAAACGGCGCGTGTTCTGCACCGGCGGGTCGTGGCGTGCCGTCTCCTCGACGATGGCGAGCAGACCGTCGCGCGTGCGCGCCAACGGGCGCAGTTCGGGCTCGCGCACCAGCGCAACAAGGCTGTTGCCCAGCAGGCCCGCCGTGGCGTCGCAGGTCTGCGAAAGCAGGCCCACGAGGTTCGCCAGCAGCGCGCGCGAGAGCGGGGCGCTCGCCGCGCTTTCGGCCCGCACTGCCGCCAGCAGCGTGCCGTCGCGCGGCGAGGCGTTCGCGCTCAGGGCTTCGAAGCGGGTCATCAGTTCGCCGGCCGCCACGCTCGCCGCCTGCAGCTGGCCGGCGTTCGACAGCGGCGAAAGGCAGGCGACAAAGTCACGCATCCAGCGGTCCACCTGCGGCAGCGTCGCGTCGTCGAAGCCGAGCAGGTGGGCCATCGCCCGCAGGGGCAGCGAGAACAGCGCATCGGACAGGGGCGCATGCGCGGGCACCCGCCGCGCCACGTCGAGCGCGGCGGCGTGTGCCGCATGGAGGTCGAGCCCGGCCAGCGCGCGTTGCAATGCCGGGCGATGCACCTGGTGCGCCGGGCCGTCGTTCATGCGCACCAGATGGCCGAACACCTCGCCGGCCGGACTGCCCAAGATCGCGCGCGGCACGGGCTCGGCGGCGGGACGCACGCGCAGCGCGCCGTGGACCTGCAGCACCTGCATGACCACATCGGCGCGGCTCGCGATCCATGCGCGCAAGCCGTCATGCCACGCGAGCGGCGGGCCGTCGCGCAGCGTGGCGTAGTACGGGTACGGGTCGGCGTGCGTGGCGGCGGCGACCGGATCGACGGGGTGGGTGGGCACAGCGGTGTTCATGGCGCGCAGTGTGCGTTCGCGGCCGCCGGCACACTTCGGCCGCGAACGAAGTGTGGGATGCGGCGCCGCCTTAGGATGCCCTCATGGACGACACCACCGCTTCCGACTTCCAGCTCGCCCGCCTCGCCGGCGCCATCGCCGAGCCGGCGCGTGCCCGCATGCTGAACTGCCTGATGGACGGCCACGCCCGCACCGCGACCGAGCTCGCCACGGTGGCCGAGGTGGCGGCCTCGACCGCGAGCGCGCACCTTGCGCGTCTGAAGGACGAGCGGTTGGTCGAGGTGCTCGTGCAAGGCAAGCACCGCTACTTTCGCCTCGCCAGCGACGACGTGGCCGCCGCGCTCGAAAGCCTCATGGTGGTGGCTGGCGCGCCGCGCCCCGCCGCAGCCGCCTTCCAGCCCAACACGCCGAGCCGCCTGCGCAGCGCGCGCACCTGCTACGACCACATGGCGGGCACCGCGGGCGTTGCGCTGCACGACCGGCTGCATGCGCAGGGCTGGCTCAGCGGGCTGGAAAGCGGTTCGTACGAACTCACGCCCGACGGCGCCATCGCGCTGGAGAGCCTGGGTGTCGAAGTCGACACCGTGCGCCGTTCGCGCCGCCGCTTCGCCTGCGCCTGCCTCGACTGGAGCGAGCGCCGCCCGCACCTGGGCGGCGCACTCGGCGCCGCGTGGCTGCAGCTGTCGCTGCGGCGCGGCTGGGTGCGGCAGGAACTCGACGGGCGCGCGCTCACGCTCACGCCGAAGGCGCAGCGCGAGATGCCGGAGCTGTTTGCCTGAAGGCGAAGGCGCTCAGGCCTTCAGCTTGAGCAGATAGATCAGCGGGCCCGCCATGGCGGTGTCGAGTTCGAGAAAGCTCTCGAAGTCCTTGCCCGCCATCCAGTACGGGTCCCAGTTGTTGCGCTTGATGGTCTTCTGCCAGAGGTCATGCGTGGTGGCGCGCTGCACGGCCTCCAGCAACTGGGCGCGGCGGTAGGGCGGGACTTTCTTGCCGGTCATCACGCCGCGCCAGTTGGCGAGGTCGGCGTCCACGCCCTGCTGGCGTACCGACGCAATGCCCTGGAATGGGTGCTTGGACGACACGCCGATGGCGCGCAGCTTGCCGTTCGCGATGTGCTCGGCGAACTCGCTGTAGCCCGAAATACCGGCGGCCGCCTTGCCCGTATCGAGCGCTTCGACCACCTGTGCGCCGCCCGGGTGCGGCTGGTAGTTCAGCAACGCGGAGGCGCCGGCCACGCGCGCCAGCATGCCGGCGAACATGTGGTCCACACCGCCGGCCGAGCCGCCCGCAATGACCGTGGTGGCGGCGTCGGCACGCAGCTGGGCGATGAGGTCCTTGGGGGTCTTGATGGGGGAGTTGGCCTTGACGGCGACCACCTCGTAGTCGCTGGTCAGCCGCGCCACGGGCGACACGTGCGCCAGCGTGACGGCGGGCTTCTGCAGCGCCACCGCGCCGACCATCACCATGCCGCTGACCAGCAGCGCCTCGGGGTCGGCGTCGTACTTCTCGACGTACCTGGCCAGGCCGATGGTGCCGCCCTTGCCGCCGATGTTCTCGTAGGTGACGTTGCCCACGGCGCCCGAGGCGAGCAGGGCGGCGCCGAGGGCGCGGCCGGTCTGGTCCCAGCCGCCGCCTTCGTTCGCGGGGATCACGATGCGCAGCTTGCTGCTGGCCGGCGCGTCGGCTGCGCGGGCGTTGCCGGCCCACAGCGCGGCCTGGCCCGCACCGGCTGCCGCGGCCGAGGCGGCCAGCCAGGTGCCGAAACGGCGACGGGACAGGGGAAGTGCAGCGGCTGGCGGCAGGGAAGGCGGGCGCATCGTGTTTCCGTTGGTATGTGACAGCCGATGATGTCCGGGAAACACGGCAATCCTGCGCATGCAGCACCGGGAATAACCCTGAGGCGCGCGGTCGCCGGCCGCGCCTTTCGGCGACTGCGGCTACTGGAAAGCCACTTCCGCGAAGCTGCGCAGCTTTCGGCTGTGCAGCCGCGTCGTGCCTTCCTCGCGCAGGATCTCGATGGCCCGCATGCCGATGCGCAGGTGCTGCTCGACGCGCTCGCGGTAGAAGTGGTTGGCCATGCCGGGCAGCTTGATCTCGCCGTGCAGCGGCTTGTCGCTCACGCACAGCAAGGTGCCGTAGGGCACCCGGAAGCGGAAGCCGTTGGCCGCGATGGTCGCGCTTTCCATGTCCAGCGCCACGGCGCGGCTCTGGCTGAAGCGGCGCTGCGGCTGGTTGGCGGGCAGCAGCTCCCAGTTGCGGTTGTCGGTGCTGGCCACGGTGCCGGTGCGCATGATCTTCTTCAGGTCGGGGCCCTCGAAGCGGGTGACGTCGGCCACCGCCCGCTCCAGGGCGAGCTGGATCTCCGACAGCGCCGGGATGGGCACCCACAGCGGCAACTCTTCGTCGAGCACGTGGTCCTCGCGCACGTAGGCGTGGGCCAGCACGTAGTCGCCCAGCTGCTGCGTGTTGCGCAGCCCGGCGCAGTGGCCGAGCATCATCCAGGCGTGCGGACGCAGCACGGCGATGTGGTCGGTGATGGTCTTGGCATTGGCCGGGCCGACGCCGATGTTCGTCATGGTGATGCCGCTGTAGTCCTCGCGCACGAGGTGGTAGGCCGGCATCTGCGGCAGGCGCGGCGGCGCGGTGCCCTGGCTGCCGTCGAGCAGGTGGCCGAAGGTGGCGCTCGCGCCGGCATCGAGCCCACGCCGGCGCGTGACGACGTTGCCGGGCTCGATGAAGGCGATGTACTCGCTGTTCTCGTCGGCCATGGCCTCGTGGCCCAGGCGCACGAACTCGTCGATGTAGAACTGGTAGTTGGTGAACAGCACGAAGTTCTGGAACCACTCGGGCGCCGTGCCCGTGTAGTGGCGCAGGCGGTGCAGCGAGTAGTCGACGCGCGCGGCGGTGAACAGCGACAGCGGCTGCGGCTCGCCGGGCAGTGCCTCGAAGGTGCCGTTGGCAATGCCGTCGTCCATGGCGCCCAGGTCGGGAAGGTCGAACACGTCGCGCATGAGGGCGCGGCGCTCGGCGCTCATCGTGCCTTCGATGTGGTCGTTCTCGGCGAACGAGAAGTGGATCGGAATCGGCTGCGTGCTGGTGCCCACCTCGATCTCGACCTGGTGGTTCTCGAGCAGCAGGCGGAACTGGTCGAGGTAGTAGCGTGAGAACAGGTCGGGCCGCGTCAGCGTGGTCTCGTAGCGGCCGGGGCCGGCCACGAAGCCGTAGCTCAGGCCGGCGTTGGCCGGCGGCGTGTGGCGCGACACGGTGTGCGTGTGCACCCGCACGAACGGGTAGCAGGCCCGCACCCGGCCCGGCAGCGCCTCGCCGGCCACGAAGCGCAGCATCGATTCGCGCAGGTGGGCGAGCCCGCCCTGGTAGATGGCTTTGACCTGGTCGAGCGCCTCGGCGGCGTCGGTGAAGCGGGCGGGAGCGACGAAGGTGGGCATGTAGGGCATGGCGTCATTGTGCAATGCGGGCGTGACGCGCGGGCGGTCGCCTCGCGGCGCTGTCGTGCTTCGGCGAGGCCTGCGGCACACCGGTCGCGAAGTGATTAACCTCGATGGTTTCCGATGAATGAATGCTGGAAGGTGAAGGAATGAAAGTCGCTGTCATGGGAGCCGGCGCGGTCGGCTGTTACTACGGCGCCATGCTGGCGCGCGCCGGCCACGAGGTGGTGCTGATCGGGCGGCCTTCGCATGTGGAGGCGGTGCGCGCGAACGGGCTGCGGCTGGAGACGAAGGCTTTCGATGAACAGGTGCCGCTCGATGCGAGCACCGACGCGAGCGCGGTGCAGGGCGCCGACCTCGTGCTGTTCTGCGTGAAGTCGACCGACACTGAATCGGCCGCCGCGCAGGTTCGCCCGCACCTCGCACCCGGCGCGCTGGTCCTCACGCTGCAGAACGGTGTCGACAACGATGAGCGCGTGCGTGCGGCGCTGCCATCGCGCGACGTGGCCGCCGCCGTCGTCTACGTGGCGACCGAGATGGCCGGGCCGGGCCACGTGAAGCACCACGGCCGCGGCGAACTGGTGATTGCGCCGTCGCGCCGCAGCGACGAGGTCGCGCGGGCATTGATCGCCGCCGGCGTGCCCACGCAGATCTCCGACAACGTGCGTGGCGCGCTGTGGGCCAAGCTGGTACTCAACTGCGCCTACAACGCACTGTCGGCCGTGTCGCAGCTGCCGTACGGCGAACTCGTGCAGGGTGCGGGCGTGAACGACGTGATCCGCGATGTGGTTGCCGAATGCCTGGCGGTTGCGAAGGCCGAAGGCGTCGTGATTCCGGGCGACGTCGATGCCGCCGTGCGCGCCATCGCGCAGACCATGCCCTCGCAGTATTCGTCGACCGCACAGGACCTCGCACGCGGCAAGCGCAGCGAGATCGATCACCTCAACGGGCTGGTGATGCGGCGCGGCGAGGCACTGGGCGTGCCCACGCCGGCCAATCGGGTGTTGTTCGTGATGGTGAAGCTGCTTGAAGGCAAGCAGCAGAAGTAGCGAGGCAGCGCCTAGCCGGGCATGGGTTCGCGCATGGTGACGAACTCCTCGGCCGCCGTCGGGTGGATGCCGATGGTGCCGTCGAACAGCGCTTTCGTTGCACCCGCGCGCATCGCCACCGCAAAGCCTTGCACGACTTCACCCGCGTCCGCGCCCACCATGTGCAGGCCGACGACGCGGTCGCTCTTCTTGTCGACCACGAGCTTCATGAAGGTGCGCTCGCTGCGGCCCGAGAGCGTGTGGCGCAGCGACTTGAACTCGCTCGAGAACACGGTGACCTCGCCGAACTTCGCGCGCGCGTCGATCTCGCTGTAGCCGCAGGTGCCGATGTTGGGATGCGTGAACACGGCGGTGGGAATGAATTCGTAGTCCATGCCGCGCTTGCCCTTGCCGAACAGCGCATCGACCACCACCATCGCCTCGGCCAGTGCCACGGGCGTGAGCTGCACGCGCGTCGACACGTCGCCCACCGCGTAGATCGACGGCACCGAGGTGCGGTAGTGCGCATCGACCGCGATGGCGCCGTTGGCGTCGAGTTTCACGCCGGCGGCGTCGAGGCCGAGCCCCTGCGTGTTGGGCACGCGGCCGGTGGCGAAGAGCACGGTGTCGGCCTCGATCTGCTGGCCGCGCGCGAGCGTGACCACGAAGCCGTCGGGCCCGCGTGCGATCGACGAGGCCTCGCAGTTCAGGCGCACGTCGACGCCTGCCTTGCCCATCTCGTTCGCGAGGAACTGGCGCACGTCGTCGTCGAAGCCGGTGAGCAGGTGCGCGCGGCGGTGCAGCTGCGTCACCTTGGAGCCCAGGCCGTTGAAGATCGATGCGAACTCGCAGGCGATGTAGCCGCCGCCCACCACCAGCAGGCGCTTGGGGAACGGGTCGAGGTCGAACATCGCGTCGGAGGTCACGATGTGCTCGCGGCCCGGAATGTCGGGCACGAAGGGCGTGCCGCCGGTGGCCACGAGCAGGTGGCGCGCGGTGTGGCGCCTGCCTTCGATCTCCACCGTGTGTGCATCGACCAGCTGGGCCCAGCCGGTGACGAGCGTGACGTCCGAGTTTTTCAGCAGCGAGCCGTAGATGCCGTTGAGTCGGCTGATCTCCCTGGCGCGCTGCGTCTTGAGGTGCGGCCAGTCGAACTGCGGCGCCTCGGGCAGCTTCCAGCCGTAGCCTTCGGCTTCCTCGAAGGCTTCGGCATAGCCGGCGGCGTAGCTGTAGAGCTTCTTCGGGATGCAGCCCACGTTGACGCAGGTGCCGCCGAGCTCCGCGGCCTCGGCCAGCGCGACGCGCGCGCCCGCTTGCGCCGCCATGCGCGCGGCGCGCACGCCACCGCTGCCGCCGCCAATGACGAAGAGGTCGAAATCGAATCGTTGCATGTGAAAGACGCTCCTTGCGGCCGACTGTAGCGGCGGGGCGAAGGCGGTGCTCGCGGCGGGGCTTGCGAACGTGGGCGCGGCGATGAAGCGCACCTTCAACGGGGTCGATCAGGACATCGAATGGGCGACAGTCGGTGACAAGATCGTGCGGCCGTGCGCGAAGCGGCGGCGCTGGTCAGTGCTTCGTGCGCCACGCGCCCACCGCCGTCATTTGTACAACAGTTGCGGCAGCCACAGCCCGATCTGCGGCCAGATGTACAGCATCACGATCGCCAGTACCTGGATGCCCATGAACGGCAGCATGCCCAGGAAGATCTGGTTCAGCGTGACGTGCGACGGGCTCACGCCCTTCAGGTAGAAGGCGGCCATCGCCACCGGCGGCGACAGGAACGCCGTCTGCAGGTTCAGTGCCACCAGCAGCCCGAAGAACAGCGGGTCGACACCGAAGTTGTCCAGCAGCGGGATGAAGATGGGCATGAAGATCACGATGATCTCGGTCCACTCCAGCGGCCAGCCCAGCAGGAAGATGATGACCTGGCTCAGGATGAGGAACTGAACCTTCGTGAGGTTCATGCTGAGCACCCACTCTTCCACCAGCGCCTGGCCGCCCAGCAGCGCGAACGCCGCCGAGAAGATGGCCGAGCCGACGAACAGCCAGCACACCATCGCCGAGGTCTTGGCCGTGAGGAAGACCGATTCTTTCAGCACCGAGAGGTTGAGCCGTCGGTACGCCGCGGCCAGCAGCATGCCGCCCAGCGCGCCCATGGCGGCGGCCTCGGTCGGCGTGGCCAGGCCCAGCACGATCGAGCCCAGCACCGAAAGGATCAGCAGCACCAGCGGGAAGAACGAGGCCAGGAGCATCTTGAAGATCTCGAGCCGCGCGAAACTCAGGAACAGGTAGAACAGCGTGACCATCGCGCCGAAGACGGCGAAGGTGACCCACCACCAGGTTGGCGCGGGGCGCACCGAGGCGCCTTCGGCCGCGGCCGAGGATGCGGCGGCCGGCGGTTCCGCGACGGCGGCTGCCGGTGCAGGTGCAGGGGCTTCGCCGGTGGCGCCGGGCGGCTCCGCCAGCGGGCCTGAAGAGGCTTGCGGCGCGGGCGTCTCTTCCGAGGGAGGCTCCTGCAGCCCGCCTTCCGCAGGGGGCTCTGCCAGGCCGTCGTTCGACGGCGGCTCCTGCAAGCCGCCCGCGCTGCTTTCGCTTTCGCTCGACGGCGCGGTGGCGCCGATCTCCTGGATTTCGTAGCGCGCCTGCGCTTCCACCGTGGTCACCGACTGGTAGCTCAGGCCCGCTGCCAGCAGGAAGATTGCGCCGGGCAGCACGACGATGCCCAGTTGCTTGAGCACATGCGAGAACGGCACGTCGGAGTTGCGGCGGCCCTTCAGCAGCCCGACGACTGCGTGCGCGGCAGGACTGTCGGCCAGCCGCTGCGACAGTGGCGGCAGCGGCACCACGCGCTCGGCCTGCGACAGCGGCGGCGCCCACTGCGGCTTGAGCCACGCGATGATGATCACGTACACCACGTACAGCGTCGCGAGCATCAGGCCCGGAAAGAAGGCGCCCGCGTACAGCTGCACCACCGACACGCCCGCCGTCGCGCCGTACACGATCAGCAGCACCGAGGGAGGAATCAGGATGCCCAGGCAGCCGCCCGCCGTGATCGCGCCTGCGGCCAGCGGCACGCTGTAGCCCGCACGCAGCATGGCCGGCAGCGCCAGCAGGCCCATGAGCGTGACCACTGCGCCCACGATGCCGGTCGCGGTGGCGAAGATGGTGCAGGTGACGAGCGTCGCCACGGCCAGCGCGCCCGGCAGCCGCGCAAGCGCCAGGTGCAGGCTCTTGAAGAGCGACTCGATGAGGTTGGCGCGCTCCACCAGGTAGCCCATGAAGACGAACAGCGGCACGGCGATCAGCACGTCGTTGGCCATGGTCTTGTAGGCCGACTGCACCATCAGGTCGAGCGTGCGGTGCCAGTCGCGGTCGTAGGCCAGCCAGGTGAAGAGCATGCCCATGCCCATCAGCGTGAACGCCGTGGGAAAGCCCAGCATGATCGCCACCACGACGAGTGAGAGCATCAACAGGCCCAGGTGGCCGTTGGTGACGGTGTCGGCGCTCAGCAGCATGGCTGCCGCGGCGGCGACGATGACGGCCATGAACGACAGGCCGAACCAGAGTTCGCGGCGGATGTTCATCGCGCGGCCTCCTTGGCCACCACCACGCGGTCGAGCGCGGCGATGTCCTCGTCTTTCACGTGCACCATTTCCTTCAGCTTCTCGACGTCGACTTCTTCCACGTCCTGCTCGCGCGAAGGCCAGGCGCCGGTGTGGATGCACTGCACGCAGCGGATGATCTCGACCACGCCCTGCAGCAGCAGCGTGAAGCCGGCCAGCGGAATGATGTACTTGAACGGATACAGCGGCAGCGGCTCGGCCGAGAAGGTCTGTTCGCGGATGGCGAGCGACTCGCCCGCGTAGACCCAACCCGCCCAGGTCAGCGCGACGATACCCGGCAGGAAGAACAGAAAGTAGAGCACCAGGTCGACCAGCGCCTGCGTGCGGGGGCGAAAGAAACCGTAGAGCACGTCACCGCGCACGTGGCCGTTTTTCGAGAGCGTGTAGGCGCCGGCGGTCATGAACATGGCGCCGTACAACATGATCTGGACATCGAGCACCCAGGCGTGCGGGCGGTTCAGCGCATAGCGCGAGAACACTTCCCAACTGATGAGCAGCGTGAGCAGCAACGCGCACCACGAGAAGGTCTTGCCGATCCAGGTCGAGAACCGGTCGACGGCCAACAGGAAAGATTGCATCGAAAGGGGCTCCTCGCTGCGGGCGGTGCCGCGCGGACGGGCAAGAAAAGAGGGCACCGCGCGGGTGCCCTCAGGTCGGCGGATGGCCTCAGGACTTCTTGGCCTTGGCGCCGAAGTAGTGGTTGTAGGCCATCTTGAAATCGACCGTGTAGTCGTTTTGCCATTGGCCTGCGCGCTCGGCAAAGGCTCTTTGCGAGTCGAGCACTTTCTTGAACATCGGGTTCTCGGCCGCCTTCTTGGCGACCGTCTTGTCCCACGAGGCCAGTTGCGCGCGCAGGATGGCGTCGGGCGTCTTGTAGAACTTGATGCCGGCCTTCTTGAGTTCGATGTAGTCCTGCGAGTTGCGCTGGATCGCCTTCCAGCTCATGTCGGCGCTCGACGCCTGCACCGCGTAGTCGATGACCGACTTGAGCTCGGCCGGCAGCGCCGCGAGCTTGGCCTTGTTGAAGAGAATCTCGAACTGCTCGCCCGACTGGTGGAAGCTCTGCAGCATGCAGTTCTTGGCCACGTCGGGGAAGCCCAGCACGCGGTCGCTCGAGGCGTTGTTGAACTCGGCTGCATCGATCAGGCCGCGGTCCAGCGCCGGCACGATCTCGCCGCCGGGCAGCGGGTTCACGGCGGTGCCCATGTCGGTGAACACGTCCACCGCCAGGCCCACGGTGCGGAACTTCAGGCCCTTCATGTCCTCGACCTTGGCCACCGGCTTCTTGAACCAGCCCAGCGGCTGCGTGGGCATCGGGCCGTACAGGTACGACACCACGTCCAGGTTCAGGCTCTTGTAGATCTCGTCGATCAGTGCCTTGCCGCCGCCGTAGTTGTGCCAGGCCAGGACCATGTTGGCATCCATGCCGAAGCCTGGGCCCGAACCCCACAGCGCGAGCGCGGAGTTCTTGCCGTACCAGTACGCGACCACGCCGTGGCCGCCGTCGAGCGTGCCCTTGGCCACTGCGTCGAGCAGCTGGAAGGCGGGCACCACCGAGCCTGCGGGCAGCACTTCGATCTTCAGGCGGTTGCCCGCCATGTCGTTCACCTTCTTGGCGAAGTCCTGTGCGTACTCGTGGAAGATGTCCTTCGCCGGCCAGGTGCTCTGGAAACGCAGCGACGTGGTTTGGGCCATGCTGACCATCGGCGCGGACATGGCGCCTGCGGCCACCGCCGCGCCCTTGAGAAGGCTGCGGCGACGGGGCGATTTGCTGTCTGTCATGTGTCTGTCTCCATATAGTTCTCTGACCGGAACACCGAGGCTGTCATCTTCGCGTTATGGTTTCGACAGGCCGCGACCTCCATCTTTGGCGCGCCACACCTGGTGACAAACAGGGTTTTCACGAACCGGTGAAAAATTCCATCATCCGGCGCGCAGATAGATCGGCCCCCGTCGCCAAAGGCTCCGGGCTAACCCTAGAAATTGGAAGGAAAGGCGAGCATGAGTGAACCTGTCGGAGAAAAAGGCTATGCCGGCGACGTGACGCCCGAACAAGCGGCGCAATGGATGGCCAGCGGCGAGGCCGTGCTGGTCGACGTGCGCACCGACGCCGAGCGCGAATGGGTCGGCTACGTGCCCGGCGCCATGCCGCTGGCCTGGAAGCAATGGCCGGGCATGGCGCTCAACCCGGCGTTTGACGACGGCGTGCGCGCCGCTGCAGAAGGCGGCAAGAAGCTGGTGCTGCTGTGCCGCAGCGGCGTGCGCTCGATCGCCGCGGCGAAGCGGGCGACCGAGCTGGGCGTGCAGGCCTACAACATCCTCGAAGGCTTCGAGGGCAACCCGGACGAGAGCGGGCATCGCGGGTTGATCGGCGGCTGGCGCAAGCGCGGGCTACCCTGGCGCCAGAACTAGAGAGCGCCGCTCGCCTCATTCGGACGTGGCCGGGTCGATCACGCTGTACACCCGGTCCACCCGGTTGGCCGGAAAGCCACCGAGCTCCGCGTGCCGGCGCACCAGGGCCTCGTCGGTCGCCTGGTAGACGCAGTAGATCCGGTCGTCGGTCACGTAGCTGTGGACCCACTGGATGTCGGTGCCCATGCTGTTGAGCACGCCGCAGGATTTTTGCGAGATGGCTTTCAGGTCCGAGGGCGCGAGCTTGCCGGCGCCGGGGATGTCTCGTTCGATAACGAATTTGGGCATGGCGGTACTCCTGTCTAGAATCGGCCGAAGGTGACCGGGTCCCATGGTGCCGACGCGCAGTCGCCGTGTATTGCCCGTCTCGCCGGACTTGTTGACCGAAACCCCGCCCTCGCTTGCCGGGAGGTGACCATGGATGTCTTGTCGGACGTGCTTCGGACCATCCGCCTGGAGGGCGCGCTGTTCCTGAACGGTGACATGTATGCACCCTGGTGTTTCAAGGTACCCCAGGGTAGGGACATCGCCCAGCTGCTCAGGCCCGGCGCGCAGCGGCTGGCCATCTGCCACCTGGTGCTGCAAGGCGAATGCTGGGCCCAGGTCGACGGCGAGGCGCCGATCCGAGCGCAGGCCGGCGAAGTGTTCGTCGTACCGCATGGCGACTCGCATGTGCTGGGCAGTGGCTTGCATCACGCGGCCGTGGACATGTCGCACGTGGTGAGTCCGCGGGCACCCGAGCTGGAGCGCGTGCGCTACGGTGGCCAGGGCGATCGCACAGTGCTGGTCTGCAGCTGGTTCGCGTACGAAGGCGACGCCCCCCATCCCGTCATGGCGAACATTCCGCGCCTGTTCACCACCCCGCTGCGCAGCAGGCCGGCAGGCCCGTGGATCGAGCAGTCGGTCAACTTCGTGTTGGGCGATGCGCCGTTGCACACGCCCGGCTCGGAGATGGTCGCTGCCAAGGTGGCGGAAGTGCTGTTCACCGAAGTGCTGCGCGGCTACATCGAATCCATGCCCGCGAACAACCCTGGCTGGTTGGCTGGCCTGCGCGACCCTCACGTGAGCCGCTGTCTCGCACTGATGCACGCCGAGCCCGCGCGCAACTGGACGGTCGACGCACTGGCGCAGGAAATCCACACCTCGCGCAGCGTGCTGGCGGACCGCTTCACCGAACTGGTGGGTGCTCCGCCCATGCACTACCTGGCGCGCTGGCGCATGATCCTGGCCGCCGGCATGCTGCGCAAAAACCAGGGCAACCTGGCGCGCATTGCCGAAGGTGTGGGCTACGAATCGGAAGCCGCTTTCAACCGTGCATTCAAGCGGGAGTACGGCGTGTCGCCAGGGGCCTGGCGGCACAACGGCGCCTAGCGAGGCGCCATTGCGTTGCGGTGGTCAGAGCGCCGGAATGCGCAGCTTCTGTCCCGGATAGATCTTGTCGGGGTGCGACAGCATCGGCTTGTTCGCTTCGAAGATCGCGTTGTACTTGTTGGCGTCGCCGTAGTACTTCTTCGAGATGGCCGAGAGCGTGTCGCCCTTCACCACGTCGTGGTACTGCGCGGGCGGTGCGGCCGGGGCGACGAGGTTGTTCTCGACGCTCGTCACGTTGGCCACGTTGCCCGCGGCGAGCGCGGCTTTCTCGCTGGCTTCCTGCGAGGGCGCCTGGCCCGCGAGGGTGACGACGCCGCTGCTTGCGGTGTAGGTCACGTCCAGTCCGGTGAGGCCGAGGTTCTGGGTCTCGATGTAGGTCTTGATGGCCGCGGCGGCAGCCGTGTTCGCATCGGGCGTGGCCGCTTCGGCCGACGAGCCGCCGAACAATTTTTCGCCGGCCTCCTTGATGAAGCTGAGCAATCCCATGGTGTTCTCCTTGTGCCGTGGTGGATGGAAAGGGCGAATGTAACGGCGGAACCGACCCCGTCCGCGTAGGCCCACGCCGCGACTGTCAAAGACGTGCCAGCAGGAATAACAACAAAGTCGCAATAATCGCGCGCATGTCTTCCCCCTTCCTCGCCATCGACATCGGCAACACCCGGCTCAAGTGGGCGCTGTACGAGGGGGCCTTCCCCGGTGCGGCACTGCAGGCCCATGGTGCCGAGTTTCTCGATCACATCGAACGCCTGGCCGACGGCCCCTGGGCCGACCTGCCGGCACCCGGTTCCATGCTGGGCTGCGTCGTGGCCGGCGACACCCTGCGGCGGCGCGCCGAAGAGCAGATCACCGAACGCTTCGACTGCACGCCGCGCTGGGTGGTGTCGAGCGCAGGCGAGGCCGGCATCGTCAACGGCTACGACCACCCGACACGGCTGGGCGCCGACCGCTTCGTGGCGATGATCGGTGCGCGCCACCGCATGCTGACGCAAGGACCCGCGCGGCCGATGGTGGTGGTGCTGATCGGCACGGCCGTCACCGTGGAGGCGATCGATGCCAGTGGCAAGTTCCTAGGCGGCCTGATCCTGCCGGGCCACGGCATCATGCTGCGCGCGCTCGAGTCGGGCACGGCGGGCCTGCACGTGCCCACCGGCGAGGTGCGCGAATTTCCGACCAACACCAGCGACGCGCTGACCAGCGGGGGCACCTACGCCATCGCGGGCGCGGTTGAGCGCATGGTGCAGCACGTGCGCTCGCACTGCGGCGCCGAGCCGGCCTGCTTCATGACCGGCGGCGCAGGCTGGAAGATGGCGCCCGCCATGAACGGCGACTTCGAACTGGTCGAAAGCCTGATCATGGACGGCCTGCTCGTCATCGCGAAGCACCGCGCCGGCTGAGCCGCCTTCAGGCGGCGTCGGAGCCTCAGGGCTTCATCAACGCTTCGCCCATGGCCTGGAAGGCGGGCAGGGTCAGCGGGTCGTTGCCTGCGTTCGCGGCGATCGGGTGCGCGGCGTAGCGCACGATGACCATCTCGGCCTTCGGATCGACGTAGATGCTCTGCCCGTGGATGCCGCGCGCCATGTAGGCGCCGTGCGGGTTGTGCGAGACCCACCACATGTTCCTGTAGCTCCAGCCCGGCAGCAGCGCGTAGCCCGCCTTCGCGAACTTGGCGGGGTCTGCGCCGCGCTGGATGTCGTCGACCACTGCCTTCGCGATGGCCTGCTGCCCGTTGGGCGCGCGCCCGCCGTTGCGCAGCGTCTCGCCGAAGCGCGCGATGTCGCGCAGCACGGTGTTCAGGCCGCCGCCGCCCGACTCGGTGCCGATGCGGTCGACCATGAAATACGCGTCCTGCTCGGCGCCGATGCGTCGCCAGATCTTTTCGCTCAGCAAATCGGCCAGCGAGCGGTTGGACGCGCGGCGCACGATCCAGGCCAGCACCTCGGCGTTGACCGTCTTGTAGGCAAAGGCATCGCCGTGCGTGCCTTCCTTCTTGAGCGTGGCCAGGAACTCGTAGAACGACTTCGGGCCCGTGTAGTTGGCGCCCTGCGTGAGCATGCCGCCGGCGCGCGCATAGTCCCAGACCTCGGCCTTCGGGTCGGCGTAGTTCTCGGAGTAGCGCACGCCGATGGTCATGTCCATCACCTGGCGCACCGTGGCGTCGCCATAGGCCGTGTCCTTGAGCTCGGGCAGGTACTTGGTGACCGGCGCCGACGGGTCGAGCGTGCCCTCCTGCGCCAGGATGGCCGCCAGCGTGCCCACGAAGGACTTGGTGACCGACATCGCCAGGTGCGGCCGCTCGGGCGTGAGCGCGCCGAAGTACTTCTCGTAGACCACCTGGCCGCGGTGCAGCACCAGGATGCCGTCGGTGTAGGTGCGCGTGATCATCTGGCCGAAGGTCTGCGCCTCGCCGCCGCCCATCGGCTGGAAGCGCACGGCCTCGATGTCGACGCGCGGCGTGGCCGCCGGCAGCGGGCTCGCGGCGCCGGGACCGCGCCACACATTGGCCGTGGGCACCGTCTCGCGCACGTGCGAGAAGCTCCAGCGGATGCGCGGGTACACGCCGCCGACGGGGTTGTCGAAGGTGATCTGCTTGTCGGGCGGCGGCGGGAAGCCCTGCATCCAGCCCAGCGCCTCGACCGAGGTGGCGGCGGGATCGGGCAGTGCAGCGGGCGTCTGGGCGAGGCTGGTGTTCACGGCGAGGAAGGTGAGGGCAGCGGCGAGTGCCGTGCGTTGGAAAACGACAGAACGAAAGAATGGCATGCAACGGACTCCGGTGAAAAAACGGGATTCATGCAACTGGCGGGACTCAGGCGGGCGAGCCTTACCTGCCGCTGAAACGCGCAGGCCGGCGCTCGATGAAGGAGCGCACGCCCTCGGCCGCGTCTTCGCTGTTCGACAGGCGTTTCTGCGTATCGATGAATTCCGCCACGGCCGCCAGCGGTCCGTGTTCGATCGCCTTGAGCACGTTGAGCCGCGTGGCTTGCACGGCCAGCGGCGCCTGGGCCGCGATGCGCTGCGCGATCTGCAGCGCCGCGTCGAGTTCTTGCCCGGCCGGCACCACCTTCTGCACGAAGTTCAGGCGGTAGGCCTCGGCGCTGTCGAACTCGTCGGCCGTGAGCAGGTGCAGCATCGCGTTGCCCAGCCCCGCGCGCTCGGCCATGCGCAGCGTGGCGCCGCCCGTGGCCATGATGCCGCGCTGCACTTCCATCTGCGAGAAGCGGCAGTTGTCGGCCGCCACCACGATGTCGGCGCCCAGCATCAGCTCGATGCCCACCGTGAAGCAGATGCCCTTGACAGCCGCGACCATCGGCTTGGTACGGCGGCGGTAGCCCTCCAGGCCGAAGTCGTGCGGCTCCACCAGTCCGGGCGGAATCGCTTTTTCGCCGCGCTTCATGTACTCGGTAACCGCGGGCAGGTCGAGCCCGGCCGTGAAGTGGTCGCCGAAGGCATGCAGCACCCCGACGTGCAGGTCGGGGTCGTCGTCCAGGCGCGTGTAGGCCTCGGCCAGCTGCCTGAACATCGGCGGCGTCCAGCCGTTGCGCTTGGCCGGGCGGTTGATGCCGATCAGCAGCACGTGGTCGATCACCTGGGTGTCGATGCAGCCCTCTGTGGGCGGGGTGGTTGGGATCGCGGTCATGCGAGTGGTCTCCTCCTTTGGTTATTCAAGAACACCGCGGAACCGGCATTGCCGTACCGTGGGTGTCGCCTCCTGCAAATGCCCGAGCCCGACGAAGCGGGCCGGGCAAGGGGTCAGTACGTGTACACGCCGCGGCCCGTCTTGCGCCCCAATTGGCCGGCGGCGACCATTTCCTTGAGCAGCGGGCAGGGGCGGTACTTGGAGTCGCCGAACTGCTCCAGGTACACCTCCATCACGGCCAGGCACACGTCCAGGCCGATCATGTCGGCCAGCGCCAGCGGGCCGATGGGCTGGTTGCAGCCCAGCTTCATGCCGGCGTCGATGTCCTCGGCCGTGGCCAAGCCCTCGGCCAGCACGAAGAAGGCCTCGTTGATCATCGGCACCAGGATGCGGTTGACCACGAAGCCCGGCGCGTTCTTCACCGTGATCGGCGACTTGCCCAGCTTCTCGGCCAGCGCCTTCACGGCGTCGTGCGTGGCGTCGCTCGTGAGGTAGCCGCGGATCAGCTCCACCAGCGCCATCATCGGCACGGGGTTGAAGAAGTGCATGCCGATGAAGCGGTCGGCGCGCGAGGTGGCGGCGGCCAGTTGCGTGATCGAGATCGACGAGGTGTTCGACGCGATGATCACCTCGGGACCCACCAGCTCGTCCACCTGCTTGAGGATCTTGAGCTTGAGCGCGTGGTTCTCGGTGGCCGCCTCGATGACCAGCTGCGCGCCCTTGAGGTCGTTGTAGTCGGTCGAGCCCTTGACCAGCGCCAGCGCGGCGGCCTTCTGCTCGGCCGTGAGCTTTTCCTTCTTGATGAGGCGGTCGAGGCTGCCCGAGATGGTGGCGATGCCCTTGTCCACTGCGGCCTGGGCCACGTCGATCATCACCACCTTGACACCCGAGACCGCGCAGGCCTGGGCGATGCCGTTGCCCATGGTGCCGGCGCCGATGATGCCCACGGTTTGAATCGTCATGAAAAGTGTTCCTTTGCAAACAAAAAAAAGAGGGAGGCGAAGGCGGCGCGGGGCTGCCATCGCGGGATGGCGGCCATTGTGAATCAGCCGCGGGGGCGCATCGTTCCCGTCGGCGACACCCGCGCCGGGTGGCTTACAGTGCGGCGATTGTTTTCAACCACTTTTCGAGCCCTCGCATGACCACCCTCGGCACCCCTCTTTCCCCTTCCGCCACCCGCGTGATGCTGCTTGGCTCCGGTGAACTCGGCAAGGAGGTGCTGATCGCCCTGCAGCGCCTGGGCGTCGAGACCATCGCGGTCGACCGCTACGAGAACGCGCCCGGCCAGCAGGTGGCGCACCACGCGCGCACCCTCACCATGAGCGACCCCGACCAGCTCAAGGCGCTGATCGAGGCCGAGAAGCCCACGCTCGTCGTGCCCGAAATCGAGGCCATCGCGACGCCGATGCTGCAGCAGCTGGAAGACGCGGGCGTGGTGCGCGTGATTCCCACGGCCCGCGCCGCCCGCCTCACGATGGACCGCGAAGGCATCCGCCGCCTGGCCGCCGAAACGCTGGGCGTGCCCACCAGCCCCTACAAGTTCTGCGACTCGCTGGCCGAGTTGCAGGCCGCCATCGATGGCGGCATCGGGTATCCCTGCATCGTGAAGCCCGTGATGAGCAGCTCGGGCAAGGGCCAGAGCAAGATCGACGGCCCGGCCGATGTGCAGAAGGCCTGGGACTACGCCATGGCCGGCGGCCGCGTGAGCCACGGCCGCGTGATCGTCGAGGGCTTCATCGACTTCGACTACGAGATCACGCTGCTGACCGTGCGCGCCAAGGACGCGACGGGCGCCGTCGAAACGAAGTTCTGCGACCCCATCGGCCATGTGCAGGTCAGCGGCGACTACGTCGAAAGCTGGCAGCCGCACCCCATGGCGCCGGCCGCGCTGCAGAAGGCGCAGCAGATCGCGCAGGCCGTCACGGCCGACCTCGGCGGCCAGGGCCTGTTCGGCGTCGAGCTGTTCGTGAAGGGCGACGAAGTCTGGTTCAGCGAGGTCAGCCCGCGCCCGCACGACACCGGCATGGTCACCATGGCCACGCAATGGCAGAACGAGTTCGAGCTGCATGCGCGCGCGATCCTCGGCCTGCCGGTCGACACCTCGCTCAAGAGCCCGGGCGCCAGCGCCGTGATCTACGGCGGCGTCGACGCCACCGGCATCGCCTTCGATGGCGTGGCCGAGGCGCTGCAGGTGCCGGGCAGCGACATCCGCCTGTTCGGCAAGCCCGAGAGCTTCGTCAAGCGTCGCATGGGCGTGGCGCTGGTGCACGCGGCCGACACCGACACGGCACGCCAACTCGCCAAGGAAGCCGCCTCGCGCGTGAAGCCGCGCACGGCCTAAGAAGGTGTGAACGAACCCGTCATGTCCGCTCACCCCGCCCAGACACGCCCACTCTGCGTTGCAAATGCTCGCCATAGCCCAAGCTATGGCTCCGCTTTGCGCCTTGATTGGGCGCGCCTGAGCGGGCTGCTCGGCCACGCCGGGTCCATTCACACCTTCTGCGCCGCCCTCCGGGTGAACCCGCGAGCCGGGCCCCGGTAGCCAGTTTTCGCAAGCGACCCTGCAGTGGTGCGGGCATGGTGCAGGTCTTGTCGCCAGGACGCCGGTCGGGTGCGGGTGCATGCGGATACCCCGCAGGCACCCCGCCCTCCACACTGAGCGCTCCGTTCGATTCACCGGAGACACCATGCTGCATCCCCAGGCCCGCGCCTTGCTGGATTTCATCGAAGCGCGCGGCATTCCGCCGACCCACACGCTGTCGCCCGCCGATGCGCGGGCCTTCTACCGCGAGCGCCGCACGGCCACGCAGCCGCTGCCGGCCGAGGTGGCCGAGGTGCGCGACCTCGCCGCCGACGGGCCGCACGGCACCATTGCGGTGCGGCTGTACAAGCCACTCGGTGCAAGTGCAAGCCCAGGCCCGCTGCCCGTGCTGGTGTACTACCACGGCGGCGGCTGGGTCATCGGCGACCTCGACACGCACGACGTGCTGTGCCGCGAGCTGGCCAACGGCGCGGGCTGCGCGGTGGTCGCGGTCGACTACCGCATGGGCCCCGAGCACCGCTTTCCCACCGCCGTGGACGACGTGCTCGCCGCCACCCGCTGGGTGCGCCGCGAGGCCGCCGCGCTGGGGCTCGATGCGAGCCGCCTCGCCGTAGGCGGCGACAGCGCGGGCGGCAACCTCGCGGCCGTGGCGTCGATCGCCGCGCGCGATGCGGGCGACCTGCCGATCGTCTTCCAGCTCCTGATCTACCCGGCCACCGACATGCGCCGCGGCCATCCGTCGCACCAGGCGAACGGGCAGGGCTACCTGCTCACGCGCGACACGATGAGCTACTTCCACGACCACTACATCACCGACGCGAAGCACGACCTCGACTGGCGCGCCTCGCCGCTGCTGCACACCGACCTCGCGGGCCTGCCGCCCGCGCTCGTGCTCACCGCCGGCTACGACCCGCTGCGCGACGAAGGCGCGGCGTATGCCGAGGCGCTCACGGCCGCCGGCAACCGCGCGAACTACGTGTGCTTCGAGCGCCAGATCCATGGCTTCATCACCATGGGCAAGGTGCTCGACGAGGCTCACACCGCGGTCGCGTTGTGCGCCGCCGAACTTCGCCGCGCGTTCGCGTCGGCCTAGGGAAAGTCCCCGCGCAAATGGATGCCGCGCGCAAGGCCCCCGCCGCTACGATCCAGCGAACGCGGCGCCACCCCCCGGTCGGACGTCGTCGACCGATGCAGGAGACAGACACCATGCAGCGAACCAGGACGTCGACGCCTTCGGGCGGCGATGCACGGCAGGGCGAACGCCTCATGTGGCTCACGCCGCAGCGCGTGTTCTACGCCGGGCTGCTCGGCGCCGCGGCCGAGCGCGCCATGGGTGGGCACGGCGTGTACGTGTCGCCCGCCGCTGCGCCGCCCAACCGCATCCGCATCGGCGGCGGGGCCTGGCAGAGCGGCGAGTTCATCGTGGTGCCGCCGCACGTGCCGCACCAGGTCGAGAGCGCGTGCCCGCTGATCTTCAACCTGCTGATCGAATCCGAGTCGGTCGATCCCGCGCGCATGCCGGCCTTCCTGCAGCATTGCGGCCCGGTCGATGCGCCGGCCTTCGTGCAACGCATGCGCGACACCCATGCCCATCTGCTGGCCGCCTCGGCGCGCGGCATCGACTTCGACGGTTTCGATTTCGACGCGCTGTTCTTCGACGGACCGCTCGCACCGCGCCCGCTCGACGCGCGCATCCGCAAGGTGGTCGACATGCTCGTGGCCGACCCGGCCGCACCCGCTTCGGCGGAAGACTGCGCGGCCTCGGTGCACCTGTCGTTCTCGCGCTTCCTGCATCTGTTCAAGCAGGAAACCGGCATGGCCTTCCGCGGCTTTCGCGCGTGGAAGCGCGCGCGCAGCCTGCTGCGCCATGTGCAGCACACCAGCACGCTGACCGACATCGCGCTGGACACGGGCTACCCCGACTCCACGCACTTCAGCCATTCGATCCGCCAGGTCTACGGGCTCAAGCCCAGCGACATCGTGGCGGGCTCGCGCCGCCTCGCGCTGCACGACGCGGCCGGCGGGTTCCGGCAGTAACGGCACGCGGGACGGCAACGCATGCAGATCCTCCAACTCCTGCTGTCGGGCATCGCACAAGGCTGCATCTACGGCCTCATCGCGCTGGGCTTCGTGCTGATCTACAAGGCCACCGAAACGGTGAGCTTCGCGCAGGGCGACCTGATGATGCTCGGCGCGTTCGGTGCCTTCGCGGGCATGTCGCTGTTCGGCATGCCGTTCTGGCTCGCGGCGCTGCTGGCCGTGGTGGCCATGGCGGCCTTCGGCGTGTTGCTCGAACTGGTGGTGATCCGCCCGATCCTCGGGCAGCCGCAGTTCTCCATCGTCATGCTGACCATCGGCATCGCGTACGTGGCACGCGGTCTCATCACCATGGTGCCGGGCATCGGCACCGAGACCCACACGCTGGCCGTGCCCTACAAGGACCAGATCTGGAAGCTCGGCGAGCTGGTGGTGAACCTCGAGCAGCTCGTGATCATCATTGCCACCGCGATCCTGTGCGGCCTGCTGTTCGCGATGTTCCGCTACAGCAAGCTGGGCATCGCGATGCAGGCCTCGTCGCAGAACCAGCTCGCGGCCTACTACATGGGCATTCCGGTGAAGCGGCTCAACGGGCTGGTGTGGGGGCTTGCCGCCGCGGTGGCGGCCATTGCCGGCATGCTGCTGGCGCCCATCACCTTCGTGCACGCCAACATGGGCTTCATCGGCCTGAAGGCCTTTCCGGCGGCGGTGGTGGGTGGCTTCGGCAGCCTGCCCGGCGCGATCGTCGGCGGGCTGGTGATCGGCATCGTCGAGTCGTTCGCGGGCTTCTACCTGCCCGATGGTTTCAAGGACACGGCACCGTACATCGTGGTGCTGCTGATGCTCATGATCAAGCCGAACGGTCTGTTCGGCGAAAAGCTGCGCAAGAAGGTCTGAACATCCCATGCGCTTCATCTTCAAAACCAGCTACGACCAGGACATCCGCCTCGCGCGGCACGGCGGCCACGTGCTCTGGTACAGCCTGCTCGTGGCCTTCCTGCTTGTCGCGCCGTGGGTCATCGACGAGTACTGGCTCGCGCAGCTGACCTTCGTGCTCATCTACGGCATCGTCGGCCTGGGGCTGATGCTGCTGGCGGGTTTCACGGGGCAGTTCTCCATCGGGCATGCAGCGTTCCTGGGAACGGGTGCGTACACGCAGGGCGTGCTGACCAACATGGGCGTGCCGTTCCCGCTCGCGCTGCTCGCGTCGGCCGCGCTGTCGGCGGCGGTGGGCGTGGTGGTGGCGCTGCCGGCGTTGCGCGTGAAGGGCATCTATCTGGGCATCGCGACGCTGTCGTTCGGCTTCATCGTCGAGGAAGTGTTCGCGCGCTGGGAAAGCGTGACGGGCGGCAACGCGGGCCTGCATGTGAAGTCGCCGCAGCTGTTCGGCTGGTCGCTGGGTTCGGGCGAAGGCTTCTACTTTCTGTGCCTGGTGGTCGCGGTGGTGTCCACGCTGGGCATCCTGAACTTGCTGCGTTCGCCGACCGGGCGCGCCTTCGTCGCCATCCGCGATTCGGAGATTTCGGCGCAGAGCATGGGCATCCACCTGGCGCGCTACAAGACGATGTCGTTCGCGATCTCGGCGGCGCTCGCGGGCCTGGGTGGCGCGCTGTACGCGCACAAGCTGAGCTTCATCTCGCCGGACCAGTTCAACATCCTGCAGTCGATCGACTTGCTGCTGATGGTGGTGATCGGCGGGCTGGGCTCGGTGCACGGCGCGTTCCTCGGTGCCATCTTCCTGATCGCGATGCCTCAGCTGATCTCGATGGGCAAGGACTGGCTGCCGGCCGTCATCGGACAGGCGCCCGGTCTGCAGGGGCTGGTGTATGGCCTGGTACTGATCGCCTTCGTGCTGTTCGAGCCGCTGGGGCTGTACGGGCGCTGGCTGAAGATCCGCACCTGGCTGCAGCTCTTTCCGTTCTACCGCAAGGGCCTGTTCAAGCGGCAGAAGTCGTTCACCAAATCGGATCGGCTGAGATGAGCAACGACATTCTTTTGTCGGCGAAAGACCTGAGCGTGCGCTTCGGCGGCGTGCTCGCGGTCAACAAGGTGAGCTTCGATGTGCGGCGCGGCGAGGTGTTCACGCTCATCGGCCCGAACGGCGCGGGCAAGACGACGGTGTTCAACCTCATCAGCCGCATCTACACGCCGACCACGGGCGAGATCACCTGGCATGGCGAGGCGGGCGGACCGCTGGCGCTCACGCAGCAGGCGCCGCACGCCATCGCCGCACTGGGCATTGCGCGCACCTTCCAGAACATCGAGCTGTTCGAGCATGCAACCGTGCTGCACAACCTGCTGATCGGGCGCCACACGCACCGGCAGACAGGCTTCTGGAGCGAGGTGTTCTTCACGCCGGCCACGCGCCGCGCCGAGATCGCGGCGCGCGAGAAGGCGGAGCAGGTGATCGACCTGCTCGACCTGCAGCACTACCGCGACTCGATGGTGGCGGGGCTGCCCTACGGCGTGCGCAAGGTGGTGGAGCTGGCGCGTGCGCTGTGCACCGAGCCGAAGCTGCTGCTGCTCGACGAGCCTTCTTCGGGGCTCAATGTCGAGGAGACGGCGGACATGGCGTTCTGGATCCAGGACATCCAGCATGAGCTGGGGGTGTCGGTGCTGATGGTCGAGCACGACATGTCGCTTGTTTCCAAGGTGTCGGATCGCGTGCTTGCCATGAATCAGGGCGAGGTGCTGGCTACCGGGTCTCCGCGCGAGGTGCAGGCGGATGCGCGGGTGATCGAGGCTTACCTTGGAACTGTGGATGACGTGAGCAGCCTTCGGAGGGTTGTTGCATGAGCGCTTCGTTCGCTACCCCTTTGGAGGCGCCCGGTGCGCGGCACGGCGCGGTCGCCCCCACTGTGCCGGCCGCTTCGCGGCTGCCCTGCGGTGCTCGCGTTTCGCGGGGTCTCGCAGAACTCGCTGCGCTCAAACAGCTGCGAGCCCTGATCCGCGAAACGCTGCGCGCCTCGGCGGCACAGAGGGGGCGCCCACGCCGCACCGCGCACCGGGCTTCGTCGTGGCGTGATGGCTCTGCATGTTCCGCCTTGACCTTGAATCAGGGAGCAGCGGCATGAGCGACGTCGTACTCCAGCTGCTCAACGTGGAAAGCGCCTACGGCCCGATCAAGGCCATCCGCGGTGTGAGCCTGAAGGTCCGCAAGGGCGAGATCGCGACGGTGCTGGGCTCCAACGGCGCGGGCAAGACGACGATCCTCAAGACCATCTCGGGGATCATCGATCCGCGCAAGGGCAGCATCGAGTTCCAGGGCCAGGACATCACGGCGAAGGACCCGGCCTTCATCGTGCAGCAGGGGCTGAGCCACGTGCCCGAAGGGCGTGAGGTGTTTCCGCTGCTGTCGGTGAAGGACAACCTGCTGATGGGCGCCTACACCCGCAAGGACCGCGACGGCGTGGCGCGGGACATCGAGACGGTCTTCACCTACTTCCCGATCCTGCGTGAGCGTGCCACGCAGGACGCCGGCCTGCTCTCAGGCGGGCAGCAGCAGATGCTGGCCATCTCGCGCGCCATCATGGCGGCGCCGCACCTCATCCTGCTCGATGAACCCAGCCTCGGCCTGAGCCCCAAGCTCACGAAGGAAATCTTCGAGATCGTGGTGCGCATCAACCGCGAGCGCGGCACCACCATCCTGCTGGTGGAGCAGAACGCCAACATGGCGCTCAACGCCGCCGACCACGGCTACGTGCTGGAGAACGGGCGCATCGTGATGGAAGACTCGTGCGAGCGTCTGCGCGAGAAGGACGACATCAAGGAGTTCTACCTCGGTGTCAAGGACGACGGCGTGCGCGGCGAGCGGCGCTGGAAAAAGAAGAAGACCTGGAGGTAGCCGTCGCCATGCAAGGACTCTGGGATCTGCGAACCATCGAACCCGGCCACGACATCCTCGTGCCCGGCGAGACGCTGTCGGCCATGTTCTGGAACGCCGTGCGCCAGCGCGGCGACAACATCTGGATGCGGCAGAAGGAACTGGGCATCTGGCGCAGCTGGAGCTGGCGCCAGACCGCCGAGGCCGTGCGCGAGATCGCGGCCGGCCTGCAGGCGATCGGCTTCACGCGCGGCGAGTGCGCGTCGATTCTTTCGAACACCGTCATCGAGTGGGTGCTGGCCGACCTGGCCGTGCTGAGCTGCGGCGGTGTGTCGAACGGCATCTACCCCACCGACGCTGCTTCGCAGGTGCAGTACCTGTGCGAAGACTCGCGCACCACCGTGCTCTTCGTGGAAGACGACGAGCAGCTCGACAAGGCGCTTGAGGTGCGCGCCAGCCTGCCTGGCCTGCGCCGCGTGGTCGTGTTCGACATGGAAGGCCTGCGCGAGCTCGATGACCCGGGCGTGATGAGCCTCGATGCGCTGCGCGCCCTCGGCCGCACGCACCTGGCGGGCGACCCGCAGGCGGTGGAGCGCAGCGTGGCCGCCTGCCGGCCCGAAGACCTGGCGATCCTTGTCTACACCTCCGGCACCACCGGCAAGCCCAAGGGTGCGATGCACAGCCACGCGGGGCTGGTGTACACGGCGCGCGGCTACAACACGCTCATCGCACAGGACGAAAAAGACGAGCGCATGTGCTTCCTGCCGCTGTGCCACATCGCCGAGCGCATGGGCGGCGAGTACTTCGCGATGTACACCGGCTCGATCCTCAACTTCGTGGAGAACCCCGAGACGGTGCCGGAGAACGTGCGCGAGATCGCACCCACGGTGTTCACGGGTGTGCCGCGCGTGTGGGAGAAGTTCTATTCGGGTGTGATGATCGCGCTGAAGGAGGCCAGCCCGCTGCAGCAGGCCGCCTACCAATGGAGCATCGGCGTGGGCGAGACCATCGCCAACAAGGTGCTCGCGGGCCAGGAGATCGGCGCGGGGCTGCGCCTGAAGTTCCGGCTCGCGCGGCTGCTGGCGCTGGACAACGCGCGCAAGCTCATCGGCATCCACCGCGCGCGCTTTCTCGTGACCGGTGCGGCCCCCATTTCGCCCGAGCTGGTCAAGTGGTACCTCGCGCTGGGCGTGCCCATGCTCGAGGTGTGGGGCATGACGGAGTCGTGCGGCGCTTCCACCGCGGTGCCCGTCACGCGCATCAAGCCGGGCTCCATCGGCCCGGCCACGGGCTACAACGAGGTGCGCATCGATCCGGCCACCAGCGAGATCCTGGTGCGCGGTCCCAATGTCTTCAGGGGCTATTTGAATCTTCCGGAGAAGACCGCCGAGACCATCGACGCCGACGGCTGGCTGCACACGGGCGACGTGGGCGTGATGGACGAGGACGGGTATTTCCGCATCACCGACCGGATGAAAGACATCATCATCACGGCAGGCGGCAAGAACGTGACCCCGAGCGAGCTGGAGAACGAGCTCAAGTTCAGCCTCTACATCACCGATGCCGTGGTGATCGGCGACAAGAGGCCCTACCTCACGGTGATCGTCATGATCGACCAGGAGAACGTCGAGAAATTCGCGCAGGACCACGACGTGCCGTTCAGCAACTACGAGAGCCTGACGCGCACGCAGGAAGTGCAGGACCTGATCCAGGGCGAGATCGATCGCGTCAACGCCAAGTTCGCGCGCGTCGAGCAGATCAAGAAGTTCTTCCTGCTCGAAACGCAGCTCAGCGCCGAGGACGAGGAGCTCACGCCCACGATGAAGCTCAAGCGCAAGCTGGTGCAGACCAAATACGCCGAGCGCATCGACGCCATGTACCGCTGACCTCTTTTCTGTCAACCCGAGGAGACAACGCTATGACGAAGCTCAAGACATTGACGACGCTGGCCGTGGGGGGCCTGATCGCGACGCTCGCGTCCGCGCAGCAGCAGGGCGTGAGCAAGGACGAGATCCGCATCGGCACCATCCAGGACCTGTCGGGCCCGCTGGCGGGCTTCGGCAAGCAGGCGCGCAACGGCATGCAGCTGCGCGTGGATGAACTCAACGAGCAGGGCAACGTCAACGGGCGCAAGCTCAAGCTCTTCGTCGAAGACTCGGGCTACGACCCGAAGAAGGCCGTGCTGGCGGCGCAGAAGCTGGTCAACCAGGAAAAGATCTTCATCATGGCCGGCCACATCGGCACGGCGCAGAACATGGCGGCGATGCCGGTGCAGTTCGACAAGAACGTCGTCAACTACATGCCCATCACGGCGGCGCGTGAAATGTACGAGCCGCTGAACCGCCTGAAGTACTCGTTCGCGGCCACGTACTACGACCAGATCCGCCTGGCGCTGCCCAAGATGATCAAGGACAAGGGCGCCAAGAAGGTCTGCACGATCTACCAGGACGACGAGTTCGGGCTCGAAGTGCAGCGCGGCGCCGAGGCTGGCCTGAAGGCCGCGGGCATGGAACTGGCCGAGAAGACCTCGTTCAAGCGCGGCGCCACCGACTTCAGCTCGCAGGTCGCGAAGATGAAGGCCGCCAACTGCGACCTCGTGGTGCTCGGCACCATCATCCGCGAGACCATCGGCACGGTGGGCGAGTCGCGCAAGACGGGCTTCAACCCGACCTTCCTGGGTTCGAGCGCGGCCTACACCGACCTCATCCACAAGCTCGGCGGCAAGGCCATGGACGGCATCTACGCCACGATGACGGTGCAGAACCCCTACACCGACGAGCAGTCGCAGCCGCTGCGCTTCTGGGCCAACAAGTACAAGACCAAGTTCAACGAAGACCCGACCGTGTTCTCGGTGTACGGCTACGTGATCATCGACTCGTTCATCAAGGCCGCGACCAAGGCCGGCCCGAACCTCACGACCGACAGCTTCATCAAGGCGATGGACAGCATCACCTTCGAGCCCGACATGTTCGGCAGCCCGAAGAGCACTTACACCGCCACCAAGCGCCTGGGCAACGACCAGTCGCGGCTGTCGCAGATCAAGGACGGCAAGTGGGTGGTGGTCTCCGACTATGTAACGCCCTGATCTCCCGCTGCAGTGCCGGGGCAGGCGGCTATATTTCGCGACAACTTATCGCGAGGTCGCCATGCCCCAGTACTGGTTGATGAAATCCGAGCCCGACGAGGTCTCGATCGACGATGCCCTCGCCGCGCCCGATGCCACCGTGGCGTGGACCGGCGTGCGCAACTACCAGGCACGCAACTTCATGCGCGATGGCATGAAGGTCGGCGACGGCGTGCTGTTCTATCACTCGAGCTGCCCCGAGCCCGGCATTGCCGGCATCGCCCGCGTGGCCTCGGGCGTCAAGCCGGACCCGACGCAGTTCGATCCCAAGTCGCCGTACTACGACGCGGGCGCGAAGAAGGAAGATCCGCGCTGGTTGCTGGTCGACGTGCAGGCGCTGCGCAAGACGCGGCTGCTGTCGTTGCCCGAGCTGCGCGCCAGGCCCGAACTGGCCGATCTGGTCGTGCTGCGCAAGGGCAACCGGCTGTCGATCACGCCGGTGGAGCCGGCGCACTGGAAGGTCATCGAGAAGATGCTGGCCTGACCCTGTTGTTCAGGCGACTTTCGACAGGATCGGGAACAGCTTGCCGAGCCCATCGGCCATCACCTCGACCGCGAGCGCCGCGAGGATCAGGCCCATGAGCCGCGTCATGATGTTGATGCCGGTCTTGCCGAGCACCCGCGCGATGGGCTGCGCGAGCGAAAACGCCAGCGCGGTCGCCAGCGCCACCACCACACCGTAGCCGACCAGCAGCCCCAGCTCCCACAGGTGCTGCGTCTTGTCGGCGTAGATCACCACGGTGGAGATCGCGGCCGGGCCGGTGAGCAGCGGAATCGTGAGCGGCACCACCGCGATGGAGGCGCCCATCGACGCCTTCACCTCCACCGCGCGCAGCTCGTCGACGTTGGTCTTGCTCTCGGCCGGTTGCGCGTTGAGCATCGAGATCGAGCTCATGAGCAGCAGCAGCCCGCCGCCGACCTGGAAGCTCGCGATCGAGATGCCGAAGAAGGACAGCAGCTGCAGCCCGATGAGCGCGCTCACGGCGATGACCACGAAGGCGCTGAACGCCGACATGCGCACCGTGCGCTTTCGCTGGGCGTCCGAGTAGTCCTGCGTGTAGTGGATGAAGAAGGGCACGATGGCCAGCGGGTTGACGATGGCGACCAGCGTGACCAGCGGCTTGATGAGGTCCATGGAGGTGCTCATGGCTCAGCGTCCTCCCGTCACGTCGAGCAAGGCCATGGTGGTGTAGCTGGCCTCGGGCGAGAGCAGCCACAGGATGGCGCCTGCGATTTCCTCGGGACTGCCGGTGCGTTGCATCGGCACGGTGGGCGCGAGTTCGGTGGCGCGGTCGGGCATGCCGCCCGAGGCGTGGATCTCGGTGTCGATGAGGCCGGGGCGCACGGCGTTCACGCGGATGCCTTCGGTGGCCACTTCCTTGGCCAGGCCGATGGTCAGGGTGTCGATGGCGGCCTTGCTGGCGGCATAGTCGACGTACTGGCCCGGCGAGCCCAGGCGCGCGGCGCCGCTGGAGATGTTGACGATGGCGCCGCCCGCGCCGCCGTACTTCGTGCTCATGCGCTTCACCGCCTCGCGCGCGCAGACGAAGCTGCCGATCACGTTGATGCGGAACATGCGTTCCATGCGGGCCACGCTCATCTCGTCGACGCGTGCCTGGATGTCGACGACGCCGGCGTTGTTGACCAGTGCAGTGAGGCGGCCGAGCTTGGCGTCGACCTTCGCGAACATCGCGAGCACCTGGGCCTCGTCGCCCACGTCGGCCTGCACCGCGATGGCAGTGCCGCCGCCCGCGCGGATGGTGCGCACCACTTCGTCGGCGGCCAGCGAGTTGCGGGCGTAGTTCACGGCCACGGCGTAGCCGCGCTTCGCGGCGAGCAAGGCCGTGGCGGCACCGATGCCGCGCCCACCGCCGGTGATCAAGAGCACCTGGTCCAAATCCCACCTCCTGCAGAGAAACTGTGTGTCAGTTAAAACCGTTCGTCCGGATTACATCATCGAGGGCCAGTGCATGAGCGTGAGCGCCGCGCCGGGCTGTCCCAAACAAGCTTGCACCGCAGTGCGAAGCGCGGAGGTTATTCAATGCACAAGACGATCGACTATTACTTTGCGCCACAGAGCCCGTGGACCTATCTGGGGCATACCCGCTTTGCCGCCATCGCAGCGGCCGCCGGTGCCACCGTGCGCGTGCGACCCATCGACATGGGCAGCGTGTTCCCCGTGTCGGGCGGCCTGCCGCTGGGCAAGCGCGCGCCGCAGCGCCAGGCCTACCGGCTGCTCGAACTGGCGCGTTTCTCGAAGCACCTGGGCCTGCCGCTGAACCCGAAGCCGAAGTTCTTTCCGGTGGCCGGCGACGATGCGGCGCGGCTGATCATCGCCGTCGACATGCACGACGGCAACGAGGCCGCGATGCGCATCAGCGCGGCGGTGTTCGCGGCTGTGTGGGTGCAGGAGCGGAACATTGGCGACCCGAACCTGCTCGAAGCCCTGGTCACGGAATGCGGCCTGCCGGCCAAGCGCGCCGAGCAATCGCAGAGCCAGGCGGTGCAGGAGCGTTACGAGGCCTACACGCAGGAAGCGATCGACATCCAGGTGTTCGGCGCGCCGAGCTACGTGATCGACGGCGAGATCTTCTGGGGCCAGGACCGGCTCGATTTCGTCGAGCGGGCGCTGCGCGCTTGACGGCGCGCAAGCCGACCTGCTTTTTCTTTTTTCATTCCATCGTTTCAGGAGAACCCCATGGGCCAATTCATCGACCTCACCGCCAAGGACGGCTTCACTTTTCCCGCCTACGTGGCCGAGCCCGCGGGCACGCCGCGCGGCGCGGTGGTGGTGGTGCCGGAAATCTTCGGCGTGAACTCGCACATCCGCTCGGTGGCCGATGGCTACGCGGCCGACGGCTACCTGGCGGTGGCGCCGTCGACCTTCCACCGCGTCAAGCCCGGCGTCGAGCTGGGCTACAGCGACGAGGACATGAAGACCGGCTTCGGCTACAAGACCGCGGTCGAGGCGCTGCCCGCGCCCGGCGTGCTGCAGGACCTCGAAGCCGCGATTGCCTACGCCTCGAAGGCGGGCAAGGTCGGCATCGTCGGCTACTGCTGGGGCGGCCTGCTGGTCTGGCGCGCCGCGGCCCTGCTGCCGGGCCTGGCCGCTGCCGCGCCTTACTACGGCGGTGGCATGACGACGCCCGAAGAAAGCGCGCGCCAGCCGAAGGTGCCGGTGCTCGCACAGTTCGGCAACCGCGACCACTGGATTCCGCTGGACACCATCGAGGCCTTCAAGAAGGCGCACCCCGAGGTGGAAGTGCATGTCTATGAGGCCGACCACGGCTTCAACTGCGACCAGCGTGGCTCGTACAACGCCGAAGCGGCAAAGCCGGCGCGTGAACGCGTGCTGGCCTTCTTTGCCAAGCACGTCGGCTGAGACAACGGCGCGCCTCACGCCAAAGCCCGGCAGTGCCGGGCTTTTTCATTGATTACTTCTTGGCCCCGACTCGCGTCTGCAGGAAATCGAGCAGCACGCGCAGCGCAGCGCTGTTGTGGCGCCGCTGCAGGTAGGCGGCCGACAGCCACATGTCCTTGCGCGCATAGCCTTCGAGCACCGGCACCAGCTCGCCGCTGTCGAGGTGAGACTGCACGAGCAGCGAGGGCAGGTAGATCACGCCGAAGCCGCGCATCGCGACCCGGATCAGCGGCGCGCCCTCGGTGCAGTCCATGCGGCTCTTGACCTGCACGTCCAGCGGCTGGCCGTTGTCATCGAAGCGCCACGTGGGCTGCGCGCCCAGCAGCGAATGGGTCAGTGCCTCGTGGTGGACGAGCTCCTGCGGATGCGCGGGCTTGCCGTGTTTCTTCCAGTAGACCGGCGAGGCGCAGACCACCATGGGAATGAGCCGCAGCTTGCGCACGATGAGGTTGGCGTCTTCCACCGGGCCGCTGCGGATGTCGACGTCGATGCCTTCCTCGGCGAGGTCGACGGTGCGGTTGGTCAGCTGCAGGCTGATGCTCACGTCGGGGTAGTGGCGCATGAAGTCGGC
Organism: Variovorax sp. Root473; assembly: GCF_001426505.1. Lineage (GTDB taxonomy): Bacteria > Pseudomonadota > Gammaproteobacteria > Burkholderiales > Burkholderiaceae_C > Variovorax. The sequence continues at coordinate 130,528 of NZ_LMEV01000015.1, read as the reverse complement.
CAGCAGGTCGGGGAACTCGCCGTTGCCCATGCCGTGCGGCGCCGAGATGCGCAGCCGGCCGCCGGGCTGGCTGGCGCGCTCCTGCAGTTCGGCCTGGGTGAGCTCGACCATCTCGAGCATCGGCGTGCTGCGTTCGAGCAGCAGCTGGCCGGCGTCGGTGAGGCTGACGGAACGCGTGGAGCGGTTGAGCAGGCGCACGCCGAAGCGGGTCTCGAGCTCGGCGACGTACTTGCTGACCGTGGCCTTCGACATGTCGAGCCGCTTGGCGGCCTGAGAGAAGCTGCCGTGCGAGGCGACTTCCCGGAAGGTTTTGATCAGATCGAGACTGTCCATGTCAGTGAAACCCGTTGTTTTTCGCGAGGGAGCGCGGTGCGCCGATTCTCAGGGGTTTTGCCGAATGGGTCTGGTGCGGGGTTCCGGTGTAGGCCGGAAGCAGTCAGGCGTCAGCGGTCCGGATTTTTGTGTGCACGACTTCCTTGACCGATTGTTTCTGTACAGGAAACACCGTGTCTCTGAACCGGGTGTTTTCCCGAAGAAATTCCGGCTGACACTCGCCGCACAGGCGAGCCAACGTGCAAGCCTGGTGGACATCCATCTAGCCGAACACAAGGAACAGACATGAAGACCTCGCACATTTTCGCAGCCGCCGCCCTGACCCTCCTGGCCGCCACCGGCGCCCAAGCCGAGACGTACCAAGGCGTGACCCAGGTGATCTCGTCCAAGAGCCGCGACGAAGTCAACGCCGAAGCCCAGCGCACCGCCGCAGCCCCGAACCAGAACGTGGTGCGCGGTTCGCGCGGCGCGGAAACCGTGGCCGTGTCGAAGGACCGTTCGATCGTCGAAGCCGAAGCCGTCCGCACCGCCTTCGCTCCGGACCAGAACGTGTCGTCGGGCTCGCGCGTCAACAGCAAGGTCGTCTCGACCATGGCGAACCCGATGGACGCACGCGTTCAGGCCCAGCAAGGTTCGGGCGCCGTCGCCAAGTAATTGGCCGCGAAGCCCGCCGCCTTCCGGGGCGGCCCGGGCTGACACTCAAGAAAGCCACGCAACCGCGTGGCTTTTTTCATGGGCGTTCGCCAGCGGGAGGGCGTTCAGCGCGTGCGGGCCAGGTAGCGCTTGCGCCAGAAGATCAGGACCAGCAGCACCGCGATGACCAGCATGGCCGACATCGCGATCCAGAAGCCGTCGGCCTTGTGCACGAGCGGAATGAACTCGAAGTTCATGCCGAAAATGCCTGCGATCAGGTTGAGCGGCAGGAAGATGGCGGTGAGCACGGTCAGCACCCGCATGATGTCGTTGGCCCGGTGGCCCTGGACGCTGAAGTGCATCTGCACGGCGGTCTCGGCGTTCTGCTCGAGCCGGTGCACGTGGTGCACCACGCGCTGGATGTGTTCCAGCACGTCGCGGCTGCGCACCATGATCAGTTCGCGCTCGCGCTGCGCCACTTCACCTTGCGGCGTGGGCAGGGTTTCGAGCGAATCGATCCAGTCCTGCATCGCGGCGCGCTGGTCTTCGCAGATCTCGTCCAGACGGTGCAGCGACTGGCGCGCTTCCATCAGCGCGCTCCAGTTGGTGAAGCGGCTGCGCGGGTCGATGAGTTCGCTCTGCCAGTGGTCGAGCTGCTTCGTGAGTTCGCGGCGCATGTCGAGGTAGCCGTCGACGATCAGGTTGAGGATGCGCAGCATCAGGTCGGCCGGGCTGGTCGGCAGGCGGGCCGAGGTGGCGCGCACGTCCAGTGCGGGCGTGCCCCGGTCGTCGGGCGAAGCGGCCGCCAGCAGCCGGGCGGCGAAGGCGTCGCGCACGGTGCCGTCTTCGGGGTGCACCGAGAGCAGCACGCGGTCGAACACCGCGAAGCCGACCGGGCGCGTGTCGATGCGGCGCAGCACCGGTGGACCGCCGCGCGAGGGCCGCTGCGGCACCGAAGGCTCGCTGGTGTTCTTGGTTTCAGCGCCGTTGCCCGTGGCCAGGCGGCGGAACACCAGCACGTCGTACAGCGAGGTGTAGTCGTAGTGCGAGGGCAGCTGGTCGTTGAGCAGGTCGGCCACGTGCAGGTCGACCAGCTGGGTCTGGCACAGCGTCTGCAGGATCTGCTGCACCTCGGGCTGGGCGGCACGGAATTCGTCGCGCGTCAGCGAAATCCAGAGGTAGCTGGCGGCGCTGCAGGCGCCCGGCACGGCCAGCGGCGCCAGCGAGGCGTGCTCGCTGACCTGCGAGCGGCTGATTTCGAAGATGCGCATGGAGACTCGCCCCTGGTGATTCTTCTTCCACGCCAGAAATGCCGTGGAGGTGCAACGGATATCTCGCGGAAGCTATTATTTTTGTAGCAAACGGGCGGCGTCAAGCGCGAAGTAGGTCAGCACGCCATCGGCGCCGGCACGCTTGAAGGCCAGCAGGCTTTCGAGCACCACGGCGTCGTGGTCGAGCCAGCCGTTCTGGGCGGCGGCCTTCAGCATGGCGTACTCGCCGCTCACCTGGTAAGCGAAGGTCGGCACGTGGAACTCGTCCTTCACGCGGCGCACGATGTCCAGATAAGGCATGCCGGGTTTCACCATGACCATGTCGGCGCCTTCGGCGATGTCGATGGCAACTTCGCGCAGGGCCTCGTCGCTGTTGCCGGGGTCCATCTGGTAGACCTTCTTGTTGCTCTTGCCGAGCGTGGCGGACGAGCCGACGGCGTCGCGGAAGGGGCCGTAGAAGGCGCTGGCGTACTTGGCGCTGTAGGCCATGATGCGCGTGTGCACGTCGCCGCGGCCTTCGAGCGCGGTGCGGATCGCGCCGATGCGGCCGTCCATCATGTCGCTCGGCGCCACGATGTCCACGCCGGCTTGCGATTGTGTGAGTGCCTGCTTCACCAGCACTTCAACGGTGGCGTCATTGAGGATGTAGCCGGTCTCGTCGAGCAGGCCGTCCTGGCCGTGGCTGGTGTAGGGGTCCAGTGCCACGTCGGTCATGATGCCCAGTTCGGGGAAGCGCGCCTTGAGCGCGGCCACCACGCGGGGAATCAGTCCGTCGGGGTTGAAGGCCTCGTCGCCGGCGGGCGTCTTGAGGCTGGTGTCGATCACCGGGAACAACGCCATTACGGGAATGCCGGCCTGCACGCACTGCTCGGCCACGGGCAGCAGCAGGTCGAGGCTGAGGCGGTCCACGCCGGGCATCGAGGCCACGGCGTCGCGGCGCTTTTCGCCTTCCTGCACGAACACCGGGTAGATCAGGTCGTTTGTCGTCAGCGCATGCTCGCGCACCAGGTTGCGGGTAAAGGCGTCGCGGCGCAGCCGTCGCGGGCGGCCGGCGGGGAACGTGGCGAGCGGGGAAAATGATGACGTCATATATCTAAAATTGTGCCTGAAGCCTCAGACGGCGCCTCAGGGTGATGAGAAGCAAGTTGTCTGACAACTACAGAAATTAGTAGAACTTAAGTTCTAGATTTTTGTTGTAAAAGTCAAAGAAACTGCCTCAATCGCTTGAAACCTTGTTTCGTCTTTGTTAAATTCTGAAGCGGGCGGCTTGCCGCTCCCCGCTTTTCCTCCCTGAGCGGGTGCCTTGATGTGTGACAGCAAAAGGGCTTCCCAGCCCGACGTGAAGACGTCGGGCTTTTTTTTGCCCGGAGCCTTGGCAAAGAGCCCCAAAAGAGGCCAGTGTGCAGCCACCACTAAACTGCCGCCATGCTCTGGGTCAAATCTCTTCACATTGTTTTCATTGCCAGCTGGTTTGCCGGACTGTTCTATCTGCCGCGGATCTTCGTGAACCTGGCGATGGTGCCGCCCGAGTCGGTCGCCGAGCGCGAACGCCTGCTGCTGATGGCGCGCAAGCTGCTGCGGTTCACGACCTTCCTGGCGGTGCCGGCGCTGGTGTTCGGCGCCTGGCTCTGGCTGGGTTACGGCATCGGGCGCGGCCCGGGCAACGGCTGGATGCACGCCAAGCTGGCGCTGGTGCTGGTCGCCATCGGCTATCACCACGGCTGCGGCGTGCTGTTGCGCCGCTTCGTGGCCGGCAGCAACCGCCGCAGCGACCGCTGGTACCGCTGGTTCAACGAACTCCCCGTGTTGCTGCTGCTGGGCATCGTGATCCTGGTGGTGGTGAAACCATTCTGAGCCCGTGTCCACGGTAGGCATGCCGCACAAGTCTGCCGCGCTCCCGCTGGCGCTGGCCTATGCGGCGCTGATCGTCTATGCCAGCCTGTATCCCTTCGCCGACTGGCGTGACCAGGGGATCGCGCCGTGGGCCTACCTGTCGGCGCCCTGGCCCAAGTACTGGACGGGTTTCGATTTCGGGGTGAACGTGGCGGGCTATGTGCCCTTCGGATTTTTGTGCGCGCTGAGCGTGCTGCGCACGGGCAAAAGCCCTGGCGTCTGGCGTGCGTTGCTGCGCGCCACCGTGGCGGGCGCGGCGATCGCCTTTGCCATGGAGACGCTGCAAAGCTACCTGCCGGCGCGCATTCCTTCCAATGTCGATCTCGGGCTGAACGCCGCCGGGACGGTGCTCGGCGCCGTGCTGGCCGCGGCGCTGGAGCGCCTCGGCGCGATCGCGCACTGGGGCCGCGCGCGATCGCAATGGTTCGTCGAGGACGCGCGCGGCGGCCTTGTGCTGCTCGCGCTCTGGCCCTTTGCCCTGCTGTTCCCTGCGGCTGTCACCTTCGGCCTGGGCCAGGTGTTCGAGCGACTGGAGACGGCGATTTCCGAGTGGCTGCTCGACACGCCCTTCATCGACTGGCTGCCCGTGCGCCAGTTCGAACTGGAGCCGCTGGTGCCGGCCGTCGAGTTGCTGTGCGTGATGCTCGGCGCGTTGGTGCCCTGCCTGCTCGGCTATCTCGTGGCGCGTAACGTGGCGCAGCGCGCGGTGTTGCTGCCGCTGATCCTGCTGGCGGGTGTCGCAGCCTCGGCGCTGTCGGCGGCCATGAGCTACGGCCCCGAGCACGCGTGGGCCTGGCTCGAACTGCCCGTGCAGGTCGGGCTGGCCGCGGCGGTGTTCGCGGGCGTACTGTTGCTGTTTGCGCCGCGTCGCCTGTGCGGTGCGTTGCTGCTCATGGGGCTCGTGCTCCAGCTGAGCCTGCTGAACCAGGCGCCCGAGAGCGCGTACTTCGCCCAGACCCTGGCCACCTGGGAGCAGGGCCGCTTCATCCGTTTCCACGGCCTGGCCCAGTGGCTGGGCTGGTGCTGGCCCTTCGCGGTGCTGGTCTATGTGCTGGCGGCGCTGTCGCGGCGCCGCCGTCCGGCAGCGTCTTGAGTGCGCTCATAAAATCGGTCGATGCCCAGCACCACTCCTGCCGCGCCGCCCGGCTACTACGGCCGCCACATCTTCTTCTGCCTGAACGAACGCAAGAACGGCGAAGACTCCTGCGCCCTGCACAACGCGCAGGAAGGCTTCGACCGCTGCAAGGCCAAGGTGAAGGAGCAAGGGCTCGCCGGGCCCGGCAAGGTGCGCGTCAACAAGGCCGGTTGCCTCGATCGCTGCGCGGGCGGGCCCGTGGCCGTGGTCTACCCGGAGGCGGTCTGGTACACCTTCGTGGACGCCGAGGACATCGACGAGATCGTCGAGTCCCATCTGAAGAACGGCCAGGTCGTCGAGCGGCTGCTGCTGCCGCCCGACGTCGGCCGCTGAACTTTCCTGCGGACCCCGTGCTCGTACTGAGCACGTTGCCGGTATCGCCGGCCCAGCCAACTCCAGCGCCATGAATTCCCAGACCGAAAAAATCAGCCTCCAGGGCGCCGCGGGCGTGATCGAGGTGCAGCGCGACCTGCCATCCGGCGAAGCGCGCGGCATTGCGGTGATCGCCCATCCGCATCCGCTGTTCGGCGGCACGATGGACAACAAGGTCGTGCAAACCCTGGCGCGTGCCTTCGTGTCCTGCGGATGGACGGCCGTGCGCTTCAACTTCCGCGGGGTGGGGGCCAGCGAAGGCATTCACGATGAAGGGCGCGGCGAGCTCGAGGACATGCTGCATGTCGTCGGCCAGCTCGCGCCCGAAGGCCGGCTGGCGATCGCCGGTTTTTCCTTCGGGGCCTTCGTGGCCAGCTGCGCGGCCGAGAGGCTCTGGGCCGCACGCGACGTGCGGCAACTGGTGCTGGTGGGCACGGCCGCCTCGCGCTTTTCGGTGGCCACGCTGCCGGCCGAAGCGCACGAGCGCGCGCTCGTGGTCCATGGCGAAGCCGACGACACCGTGCCGCTTGCCGCCGTGATGGACTGGGCGCGTCCGCAGTCACTCCCTGTCACGGTTATTCCCGGGGGCGGCCACTTCTTTCACGGACAATTGCCGCTGCTCAAAAGCCTGGTCGCCCGCCATCTGCGCGCGGGCATCGAATGAAAGCCTTGCAGGCTTGTTCTCGTCTCTTCTTATCTTCCCCATGAATCGTTTTTTCACTGCGCTTCGCGCACTGGTGCTGACCGCTGCTGCCTCGGTTGGCGTGATCGCCGCCGCCCAGATGCCGGCCCCGCCTGAAATCGCCGCGCGCAGCTACCTGCTGCTCGACGTGACCGCGAACCAGATCCTTGCGCAGAAGGACATCGACAGCCCGGTCGAGCCGGCCTCGCTCACCAAGCTGATGACTGCGTACGTCGCGTTCGATGCGCTGCGCGCCAAGAAGATCACGCTGACCCAGACCCTGCCGGTGAGCCCGCGCGCCTGGAAGATGCCCGGCTCGCGCATGTTCATCGACCCCAAGATGCAGGTGCCGGTGGAAGACCTCATCAAGGGCGTGATCGTGCAGTCGGGCAACGACGCCACGGTGGCGCTGGCCGAAGGCGTGGGCGGTACGGTCGAGCACTTCGTCGAGATGATGAACGCCCAGGCCAAGGTGCTGGGCATGAAGAACACCACCTACAAGAATCCCGAAGGCCTCACGGCGCCCGGCCATACCACCACGGCGCGCGACCTGAGCATTCTGGCCACGCGCCTGGTGCGCGACTTCCCCGAGGAAGCCAAGTACTACGCCATCAAGAAGTACCGCTATCCGGGCACGCCGTCGACCAACGACACCAACCGCAACCTGCTGCTGTTCCGCGACCCGACCGTCGACGGCCTGAAGACCGGCCATACCGACGCAGCGGGCTACTGCATGATCGCCACCGCCAAGCGCGACTTCCCCAACCTGACCGGCGGCCGCCGCCTGCTGTCGATCGTGCTGGGTGCCTCCAGCGAGACGGTGCGCGCCAACGAGTCGCAGAAGCTGTTGAACTGGGGCTACACCGCGTACGACGCCGTGCGCCTGTTCGAAGCCGGCCAGCCTGCCGCCACGCCCGCCGTCTGGAAGGGCAAGGCCAACGTGCTGAAGCTGGGCCGCCCCGAAGCCATCGTGGTCGCGGTGCCGACCGGTTCCGCCGGCAAGATCAAGACGCAGGTGTCGCGCCCCGACCCGCTGGTCGCGCCGTTCACCAAGTACCAGGCCGTCGGATCGCTCAAGGTCACGCTGGACGACCAGCCCCTGGCCGACGTGCCGCTGGTGGCCCTGGAGCCGGTCGAGCAGGCTGGCGTCTTCGGCCGCGCCTGGGACGCTGTGCGCCTCTGGATCAAGTAAGAGGCGGACAAAAGAGCCTCGCATCGGCCGATGGCGGGCGCTTCGGGCGCCTGACATTGCCAATTCAGGTCTGCCTGCTATACTCGTGGGCTTTTCGGAATTTTCCGAAGGGTTTCACGTTTTCGTTATTCCCGGCTTCCTTGAGTCACGACCAAGGGCGGTTTCGCAACCAGGGCCGGGTTGTTTTGGGACTAATTCATTCATGCCAACCATCAATCAACTGGTGCGTCAGGGTCGAACGGTCGAGAAGATCAATTCGAAGAGCCCTGCCATGCAGAACTCGCCGCAACGTCGCGGTGTCTGCACCCGCGTCTACACCACGACGCCCAAGAAGCCCAACTCGGCGCTTCGCAAAGTTGCCAAGGTCCGTCTGACCAATGGCTTCGAAGTCATCTCCTACATCGGCGGCGAAGGCCACAACCTGCAGGAACACAGCGTCGTGCTGGTTCGCGGCGGTCGTGTCAAGGACTTGCCTGGTGTGCGTTACCACATCGTGCGCGGTTCGCTCGACCTGCAAGGCGTGAAAGACCGCAAGCAGTCGCGTTCCAAGTACGGCGCGAAGCGTCCCAAGAAGGCTTAAGCCTTCCTGTCAGAAAACAAGCGGTGTTCGATGGCCTTGGCGGGCTTGTCGAGCGAAGTGACCCAATGTCGGGTCGAGTAAGTGAGAGTCCTGACTGGCTCTCGCGGTGCCGGAAACGGTGCCAACTGAAGCAAAGAGGTTAGAAAAATGCCACGTCGTCGCGAAGTCCCCAAACGTGAAATCCTGCCGGATCCCAAGTACGGCAATGTCGAGCTGTCCAAATTCATGAACGTGATCATGGAAGGCGGCAAGAAGGCTGTTGCCGAGCGCATCATCTACGGCGCGCTCGACTTCATCGAGAAGAAGAACCCGGACAAGGACCCCCTCGAAGCGTTCACCGTTGCCATCAACAACGTGAAGCCGATGGTCGAAGTGAAGTCGCGCCGCGTCGGTGGTGCGAACTACCAGGTGCCGGTCGAAGTCCGTCCTGTCCGTCGCCTCGCCCTGTCGATGCGCTGGATCAAGGAAGCCGCCCGCAAGCGTGGCGAAAAGTCGATGGCCCTGCGTCTGGCCAACGAACTGATGGAAGCCACGGAAGGCCGTGGCGGTGCCATGAAGAAGCGCGACGAAGTGCACCGCATGGCAGAAGCCAACCGCGCCTTCAGCCACTTCCGCTTCTAAAAAACACACGTCTCTTGAGCGTTGGGGGTTGAGTAATGGGCGAAGTCGCCCGTGCTCGACGCCCAGCGCTCAACGCATTTAAACCCGAAAGTACACCATGTCCCGCAAGACCCCCATCGAGCGCTACCGCAACATCGGTATCTCCGCGCACATCGACGCCGGCAAGACCACCACCACCGAACGTATCCTGTTCTACACGGGCGTGACCCACAAGCTCGGCGAAGTGCACGATGGCGCGGCAACGACCGACTGGATGGAGCAGGAGCAAGAGCGTGGCATCACGATCACCTCCGCTGCCGTGACCTGCTTCTGGAAGGGCATGGACCATTCGCTGCCCGAGCACCGCATCAACATCATTGACACCCCCGGCCACGTGGACTTCACCATTGAAGTCGAGCGCTCGATGCGCGTGCTGGACGGTGCCGTCATGGTGTACGACTCGGTCGGCGGCGTGCAGCCCCAGTCGGAAACCGTCTGGCGCCAGGCCAACAAGTACAAGGTGCCGCGTCTGGCGTTCGTCAACAAGATGGACCGCATCGGCGCCAATTTCTTCCGCGTTCGCCAGATGATGGTCGACCGCCTGAAGGCCAACCCTGTGCCGATCGTGATTCCGATCGGTGCCGAAGACAAGTTCCAGGGCGTGGTCGACCTGCGTCTGATGAAGGCGATCTTCTGGGACGAAGCCTCGCAAGGCATGAAGTTCGAAACGCGCGAAATCCCCGCCGAACTGGTCGAGCTGGCCAAGGAATGGCGCGAGAAGATGGTCGAAAGCGCGGCCGAAGCTTCGGAAGAGCTGATGAACAAGTACCTTGAAGAAGGTGACCTGACGCTCGAAGAAATCACCCACGGCCTGCGCACGCGCACGATCGCCGGTGAAATCCAGCCGATGCTGTGCGGCAGCGCGTTCAAGAACAAGGGCGTGCAGCGCATGCTCGACGCCGTGATCGAACTGATGCCCTCGCCGCTGGACATCCCGCCGGTGCATGGCACGGACGACGACGAGCAGGAAGTTACCCGCAAGGCCGACGACGGCGAGAAGTTCTCGGCGCTGGCGTTCAAGCTCATGACCGACCCGTATGTCGGCCAGCTGACCTTCGTGCGCGTGTACTCGGGCGTTCTGAGCAAGGGCGACACCGTCTACAACCCTGTCAAGGGCAAGAAAGAGCGTATCGGCCGTATCGTGCAGATGCACGCCAACGAACGTCTCGAAATCGAGGAAATCCGTGCCGGCGACATCGCCGCTTGCGTGGGCCTGAAGGACGTCACCACGGGCGAAACCCTGTGCGACCCGAACGCCATGATCACGCTGGAGCGCATGGAATTCCCCGAGCCCGTGATCTCGCAGGCCGTCGAGCCCAAGACCAAGGCCGACCAGGAAAAGATGGGCATCGCCCTGCAGCGCCTGGCCTCGGAAGATCCGTCGTTCCGCGTGCGCACCGACGAAGAATCCGGCCAGACCATCATTTCCGGCATGGGCGAACTGCACCTCGAAATCATCGTGGACCGCATGAAGCGCGAATTCGGCGTGGAAGCGAATGTGGGCAAGCCGCAAGTGGCTTACCGCGAAACGATTCGCAAGACCGTCGAAGAAGCCGAAGGCAAGTTCGTTCGCCAGTCGGGCGGTAAGGGCCAGTACGGTCACGTTGTCCTGAAGATCGAGCCGCAGGAAGCCGGCAAGGGCTTCGAGTTCGTCGACGCCATCAAGGGCGGTGTGGTTCCTCGCGAATACATTCCCGCAGTGGAAAAGGGCGTTGTGGAAGCGCTGACCCAGGGCGTGCTGGCGGGCTATCCCGTCGTCGACGTCAAGGTCACGCTGCACTTCGGTTCGTACCACGACGTGGACTCGAACGAAATGGCGTTCAAGATGGCCGCCATCTTCGGCTTCAAGGAAGGCGCTCGCAAGGCCAGCCCGGTCATCCTCGAGCCGATGATGGCCGTGGAAGTCGAAACGCCTGAAGACTACGCCGGCAACGTGATGGGCGACCTGTCCAGCCGTCGCGGCATGGTGCAGGGCATGGACGACATGATCGGCGGCGGCAAGCTCATCAAGGCTGAAGTCCCGCTGTCGGAAATGTTCGGCTACTCGACCACGCTGCGCTCGGCCACGCAAGGCCGCGCCACTTACACGATGGAGTTCAAGCACTACGCTGAAGCTCCGCGCAACGTTGCCGAAGCCATCGTGGCTGCGCGCTCGAAGTAAGTTTCAAGAACGTGGGGCCATGCAGTGCATGGCCCTTCTTGTCTGCGATCCGGTGCCGCCCTGTTCCCGTGCGGGGCGAACCAGCAATCGGATGCAGACATAAAACCAACACACGGGACATGCTCTTTCAAGGATT
>NZ_LMEV01000015.1:119141-119373 GCF_001426505.1 Variovorax sp. Root473 | reverse complement strand
CAAGGGCAAGCTGGGCGAAGAAGCCATCCTGAAGCTGGCTGAAGCGCTGGACTCGTACATCCCCACGCCTGAGCGCGCTGTGGACGGCACGTTCCTGATGCCCGTCGAAGACGTGTTCTCGATCTCGGGTCGCGGCACCGTGGTGACCGGCGCTGTCGAGCGCGGCGTGATCAAGGTCGGCGAAGAAATCGAAATCGTCGGCATCCGCCCGACCGTCAAGACCACGTGCACT
>NZ_LMEV01000015.1:0-119045 GCF_001426505.1 Variovorax sp. Root473 | reverse complement strand
TCCGTGAAGGCGGCCGTACCGTGGGTTCGGGCGTCGTGGCCAAGATCCTCGACATCTAAGCCGGACGCAAAGGAATCACCATGGCTACCAAGCAAAAGATCCGCATCCGCCTGAAGGCATTCGACTACAAGCTGATCGACCAGTCGGCCGCTGAAATCGTGGACACCGCCAAGCGCACCGGCGCGATCGTCAAGGGCCCCGTGCCCCTGCCGACCCGCATGAAGCGCTTCGACATCCTGCGTTCGCCGCACGTCAACAAGACGTCGCGCGACCAGCTGGAAATCCGCACGCACCAGCGCCTGATGGACATCGTCGATCCCACCGACAAGACCGTGGACGCGCTGATGAAGCTCGACCTGCCGGCCGGCGTCGACGTCGAGATCAAGCTGCAGTAATTCGACCTCGCGTCGCATTCCGAGCACAGCCCGCCTGCAGAAATGCAGGCGGGCTTTTTTGTGCTTCACGTTTGTTTATCAACTGTGGCATCCTCGCGCACCGGCCTGCAGGACGCAGTGCGCCGGGGCTGAAACGAGGGCAGCACACGTGATGAGCCAGAAGTTCTCTTTTGCATTCGGTGCGGCGTGCGTCGCCGTGGCATTGCTGGCGGGTTGCGGTGGGGGAGGAGGCGGTGGCGGAGGCGGTGGTGGGTTGCCCATTGGCCCGCCGATCGTGCTGAATCCGGTTGCCCTGAGCGGCAAGGCCACCTACGACTCGGTGCCGAACGACAGCGGTCCGCTCCTGTATGCAAACACCACGGTCAAGCCGGTGCGCGGCGCCACGGTGGAGGTGCTCGATGCCAGCACGTCGGCGCAACTCGCGCTGACGACCACGGACGACAACGGCAACTACACGGTCTCGGTGCCGGCCAACACGAACATCGCCGTGCGCGTGCGTGCCCAACTGACCCGGACTGGCCCGGGCGCCACCTGGGATGTGACGGTGCGCGACAACACCCGCAGCGACGCGCTCTATTCGATGCAGTCGGCGAGCTTCTCGTCGGGAAGCGCGGCGCTGACGCGCGACCTGCGCGCGGACAGCGGCTGGGGAGGCTCTGGTTACAGCGGAACGCGCGTCGCAGCGCCGTTCGCCGTGCTCGACACGGTCTACACCTCGATGCAGAAGGTGCTGTCGGTGGCGCCGGCCTCGGCGTTTCCTGTGCTGAAGGTTTTCTGGAGCGTCAACAACGCGCCGTCGGACGGAATCAATCTTTCGGCGGGACAGATTGGCACGACCTTCTTCTTCAACAGCGGAAGCAACGGTCGGCAGATCTACGTGCTGGGCAAGGAGGATGTGGACACCGACGAGTTCGATGCACCAGTGATCGCGCACGAATGGGGGCACTACTACCAATCGGCCTTCAGTCGGGATGACTCGATCGGAGGCGGGCATTCGATGGACGATCGTCTCGATCGGCGCCTTGCTTTCTCCGAGGGTTGGGGTAATGCGTGGTCAGGCATTGCCCTGGAACGAAGCAACTATGTCGACTCAAAGCTGCCGCAGCAAAGGGGGGGCAGCCCGTTGGATCTCTCGCGTGGTCCTACAAGCAATCCCGGCTGGTCCCGCGAGTCATCTGTCCAGGCCATCCTGTGGAACCTCAACCGGCAGGCCGGCTTCAAGCCCATCCACGACACCTTGACCGGCTTCCAGTTCCGAAGCGGCGCGCCGGTCACGTCGATCCACGCCTTCGCCGCCGCGTTCAATGCGACGTCGCCTGGCAACGCCTCGGCGCTGAACAGCCTGCTGAGTGCGCAGAACATCATCTCCAACGATGCATTCGGCGCGGGCGAAACGAACGATGGCGGGTTGCCCACCGTGACCGGCGTGCTGCCGATGTACCAGGCCTTGACTGTTGGTGCAATGCTCAACAACGTCTGTGTTTCCAATGTGGCGGGCACGGGCAACAAGCTCGGCAACATCGCCTACCTTCGCTTCACCGCGCCAGCGAACCGGGACTACCAAGTCACGGTCGGGGGCGCCGCGGTGCCGGACTTCGACGTCTTCCGGGGTGGGGAGATCGCCCGGTCGGGCAACCGGGTCAGCCTGAGCGCGGGTGAGTACGTTCTGGCGGTACGGGATGCCGCAATGACGAGTTCCTCTGCTTCGCCGGTGTGCCTCAGCGTGCTCGTTCAATAAGGAAGGGAAGGCTCGCGATGATCCTGAACACTCGCCTCTCTCTGGCCGCTGCACTGGCGGCGGGACTTGCACTGTCCGCGCTCCCGGTCTGCGCCCTGGCCGACGGAATGCCGCCGATCCGCACTACCGCGAAGTCGTCGCCTGCGGACCTGAAGGGCTCCGCCACGCCCTGGGTGGCCGCCTCGAGAAAACCCAATGACTCCGGCGTCAAACTGCAGTACCGGCTGGGCGCCGCGCCGCAGGCCGGCAAGCCGACGGTCGTTGTCCTCCAGTTCGACGGCGTCAGCGACCCTGCGGGCGCCAGCGTGGCACTGACGGTCGATGCGGGGCTGACGCTGTCCGGCAGCGCGTCGCTGAGCCTGCCGCCGGGGCAGCGCTCCGACGCTTCCGTCACGGTGGTCAGCCAGGGCGAGGGGCTGGCCTACCTGAACGTGTTCATCACGCAGGGCGGCCGGACCAGCGCCATTTCCATCCCGATCCAGACTGGCGCGGCGGCGCCCGCGATGAAGGCCGGCGGCGAGATCAAGTCGCTGCCAGGCGGCGACAACATCATCTCGCTGCCCGCGAAATAGGCTCGAAAGCCAGCCGAAACGGGGCCGGAATCCCCTGAATCCGGCCCGGAAAGGGCCACTTGCGCCCCGGCTCGGCTACGGGCTATAATCTCTGGCTCTGCCCTTGTTGCGTCCATTCGGGCGTCGTTTTGGCAGAGATTTATCAACCTTCTTTCGCAGGCCGGGAAACCAGCCAAACGCTGTCGCCAATTGAAGTGGCAGCGGCGAAGGAAGTCTTCCATTTTTGGAGAAAACAAATGAGTCTGAGCAACTCCCTCGGGTTGCTGGGCCGCAAGGTGGGGATGATGCGTCTCTTCACCGATGACGGGGACGCAGTTCCTGTCACGGTGGTGGATGTGTCCAACAACCGTGTGACCCAGATCAAGTCCCAAGAGACCGATGGCTACGTCGCCCTGCAGGTGACGTTCGGTTCGCGCAAAGCATCGCGCGTGACCAAGCCGCAAGCCGGCCACCTTGCCAAGGCAGGTGTCGAAGCTGGCGAGATCAGCCAGGAATTCCGTGTCACCGCCGATACCGCAGGTCAGCACAAGGCTGGCGGCGTGATCGCGGCAGGCAGCGTGTTCTCCGTGGGCCAGAAGGTGGACGTGCAAGGCACGACCATCGGCAAGGGCTACGCCGGCACGATCAAGCGTCACAACATGAGCTCGCAGCGCGCATCGCACGGTAACAGCCGTTCGCACAACGTGCCCGGCTCGATCGGCATGGCACAAGACCCCGGTCGCGTGTTCCCCGGCAAGCGCATGACGGGCCACCTCGGCGACGTCACCCGCACGACGCAAAACCTCGACGTGTTCCGCATCGACGAAGCACGTCAGCTGCTGCTCATCAAGGGCGCGATCCCGGGTTCGAAGGGTGGCTTCGTCACCGTGCGTCCCGCCATCAAGGCCAAGCCGCAAGCGGCTGAAGGAGCGAAGTAATGCAACTCGAACTCCTGAACGAACAAGGCCAGGCCGCGTCGAAGTACGACGCCCCCGAGACCGTGTTCGGCCGTGACTACAACGAAGACCTGGTCCACCAGATCGTCGTTGCATTCCAGGCCAATGCCCGCCAAGGCACGCGCGCCCAGAAGGACCGCGAGCAGGTCAAGCACTCGACCAAGAAGCCTTTCAAGCAAAAGGGAACGGGCCGCGCCCGTGCCGGTATGACGTCCTCGCCCCTGTGGCGCGGAGGCGGCCGTATCTTCCCGAACATGCCTGACGAAAACTTCTCGCAGAAGATCAACAAGAAGATGTACCGCGCCGGCATGGCCGCCATCTTCTCGCAGCTCGCTCGCGAAGGCCGTCTGGCCGTGGTCGATTCGCTGACCGTGGATTCGCCCAAGACGAAGCCGCTGGCAGCCCGTTTCAAGGCAATGAATCTCGAGTCCGTGCTCGTGATCGCCGAAGAAGTCGACGAAAACCTGTACCTTGCCTCGCGCAATCTGGTCAACATCCTCGTGGTCGAACCCCGTTACGCCGATCCGGTGTCGCTGGTTCACTACAAGAAGGTGCTGGTCACCAAGGGTGCCGTCGACAAGCTCAAGGAGATGTTCGCATGAGCCGCGTGAACCCCACCCCTGCACAACGTAAGTTCGACGAAGGCCGTCTCATGAACGTGCTGGTCGCACCGATCGTGTCCGAAAAGGCCACGATGGTCGGCGAGAAGTCGAACGCTGTCACTTTCAAGGTGCTGCAAGACGCCACCAAGCCCGAGATCAAGGCCGCTGTTGAACTGATGTTCAAGGTCGAAGTCCAGGGCGTGTCGGTGCTCAACACCAAGGGCAAGACCAAGCGCTTTGGCAAGTCCATCGGCCGCCGCGACAACGTTCGCAAGGCTTATGTGACGCTGAAGGCCGGTCAAGAGCTCAACCTCGTCGGGGAAGGCGCTTAATCATGGCCGTCATCAAGATGAAACCCACTTCGCCGGGCCAACGCGGCGCGGTGAAGATTTCGCGTGACCACCTGCACAAGGGTGCGCCTCACGCAGCCCTGCTGGAACCCCAGTTCCAGAAGGCCGGCCGTAACAACAACGGTCACATCACGATCCGCCATCGTGGCGGTGGTGCCAAGCACCACTACCGCATTGTCGACTTCGTGCGCAACAAGGACGGCATCCCAGCCAAGGTCGAACGCATCGAGTACGACCCGAACCGCACCGCCCACATCGCTCTGGTCTGCTACGCCGACGGCGAGCGCCGCTACATCATCGCCCCGCGCGGTCTGGAAGCTGGTGCAACGCTGATGTCGGGCGCAGAAGCCCCGATCCGCGCCGGCAACACCCTGCCGATCCGCAACATCCCCGTGGGTTCGACGATCCACTGCATCGAGCTGCAACCCGGCAAGGGTGCGCAGATCGCTCGTTCGGCTGGTACCTCGGCCACGCTGCTGGCCCGTGAAGGCGTTTACGCCCAGGTCCGCATGCGTTCGGGCGAAGTCCGCCGCATTCACATCGAATGCCGCGCGACCATCGGTGAAGTGGCCAACGAAGAACACAGCCTGCGCCAGCTCGGCAAGGCCGGTGTGAAGCGTCACATGGGTATCCGCCCGACCGTTCGCGGCGTGGTGATGAACCCGGTCGACCACCCGCACGGTGGTGGCGAAGGCAAGACTGGCGAAGGCCGCCATCCTGTCGACCCGTGGGGCAATCTGACCAAGGGCTATCGCACCCGTAACAACAAGCGCACGCAGGTCTTCATCGTGTCGCGTCGCAAGAAGTAAGGGATAGCCAATGACTCGCTCTCTCAAAAAGGGTCCTTTCGTCGACCACCACCTCGTGGCCAAGGCCGACAAGGCCGTGACGACCAAGGACAAGAAGCCGATCAAGACCTGGTCGCGCCGCTCGATGGTTCTGCCCGAGTTCATCGGTCTGACCATCGCTGTGCACAACGGCAAGCAACACGTGCCCGTGTACATCACCGACCAGATGGTCGGCCACAAGCTCGGCGAATTTGCGCTCACGCGCACGTTCAAGGGGCACCCCGCGGACAAAAAAGTCCAGAAGAAGTAAGGAACGACCATGTCTGAAACACGTGCAGTCCTCCGCGGTGTCCGCCTGTCGGTCGACAAGGGCCGTCTGGTCGCGGACCTGATCCGCGGCAAGAAGGTCGATCAAGCGCTCAACGTTCTGCAATTCACGCAGAAGAAGGCCGCTGTGATCATCAAGAAGGTGCTCGAGTCGGCCATCGCCAACGCCGAGCACAACGACGGTGCCGACATCGACGAGCTGAAGGTCAAGACCATCTACGTCGAGCAAGGTGCAACGCTCAAGCGCTTCACGGCGCGCGCCAAGGGTCGCGGCAATCGCATCAGCAAGCCCACGTGCCATGTGTACGTGACGGTTGGCAACTAAGAAGGCCTGGAAGAAATATGGGACAGAAAATCCACCCAACCGGGTTCCGCCTTGCGGTCACCCGTAACTGGTCCAGCCGTTGGTACGCAAGCGACCGCGATTTCGCGGGCATGCTGGCCGAAGACATCAAGGTTCGCGAATACCTGAAGAAGAAGCTGAAGAACGCTTCGGTGTCGCGCGTCATGATCGAGCGTCCCGCCAAGAACGCACGCATCACGATCTACTCGGCTCGTCCGGGCGTCGTGATCGGCAAGAAGGGCGAAGACATCGAGAACCTCAAGCGCGAACTGGGCAAGCAGCTCGGCGTGCCGGTGGCAGTGAACATCGAGGAAGTGCGCAAGCCCGAAATCGATGCGCAGCTGATCGCTGACAGCATCACGCAACAGCTCGAAAAGCGGATCATGTTCCGCCGTGCCATGAAGCGCGCCATGCAAAACGCCATGCGTCTGGGTGCCCTGGGCATCAAGATCATGTCGTCGGGCCGCCTGAACGGCATCGAAATCGCTCGTTGCGAGTGGTACCGCGAAGGTCGCGTGCCCCTCCACACGCTGCGCGCCGACATCGACTACGGCACCTCGGAAGCCAAGACCACGTACGGCGTCATCGGCGTCAAGGTCTGGGTCTACAAGGGCGACACGCTGGGTCGTAACGACCTGCCCGCCGTCGAAACGCCGCGTCCGGACGAAGAGCGCCGCCCGCGTGGTCCCCGCCGTGATGGTCGCCCTGGCGACCGTCCGGGTGGCGACCGCCGTGGTCCCGGCCCCCGTGCCGGTGCCCGTGGTCCGATCGGTGGCAACACCGCTCCGGCCGATGGCAGCGACAAGCCCGCAGAAGCAACCGGCGGTGCCGGTGCAGACTCGAAACCCGCCGTTAAGCGCGTCCGCAAAGCCGCGCCCGCTGCAGCAGCGGACGGTGCCAAGACCGAGTAATCGGTCGCTCCCGGGCACGCAAGTGCCTGGGGCCCTCACGGAGTAACAAAACATGCTGCAACCTGCACGCAGAAAGTTCCGCAAGGAACAAAAGGGCCGCAACACCGGCATCGCAACCACGGGTAACTCGGTTGCGTTTGGTGATTTCGGTCTCAAATGCACCGACCGCGGCCGCCTCACGGCGCGCCAGATCGAAGCCGCTCGTCGCGCGATTTCGCGTCACGTGAAGCGCGGTGGCCGTATCTGGATCCGCGTGTTCCCGGACAAGCCAATCTCTACCAAGCCCGCTGAAGTGCGGATGGGTAACGGTAAGGGCAACCCCGAGTACTACGTCGCTGAAATTCAGCCTGGCAAGATCGTGTTCGAGATCGTCGGCGTGCCCGAAGAACTCGCCCGCGAAGCGTTCCGCCTGGCCGCCGCCAAGCTTCCGCTGCGTACGACGTTCGTCGCTCGCCAGCTCGGCGCCTGAGAGGAGAACACCCATGGCAACCCGTAAGAAGAAGGAAACCGCGGCTTCGGCCAAGGTGACGAAGGCTGCAACCCTGCGCACGAAGGACGTCGCAGGCCTGCAAGCCGAAATCAAGGATCTGCAGAAGGCCCATTTCGGCCTGCGCATGCAGAAGGCCACGCAGCAGCTGTCGAACACCACGACGCTGCGCGTGACGCGTCGCGACATCGCGCGCGCCAAGACCATTCTTGCTCAGAAAGAGCAAGAGACCCAAGCCGCCAAGTAAGGAGTGAACATGACGGAAGCTAAAAAATCCCTCAAGCGCACCTTGATCGGCAAGGTGGTCAGCGACAAGCGTGCCAAGACCGTGACCGTGCTGGTCGAGCGCCGTGTGAAGCACGAGCTCTACGGCAAGATCGTGGCCAAGACGAGCAAGTACCACGCCCATGACGAAAAGGGCGAGTACAAGCTGGGCGACACCATCGAGATCACGGAAAGCCGTCCGATCTCGAAGACCAAGAACTGGGTTGTGACCCGTCTGGTCGAGAAGGCCGCCCTGGTCTGATCAAGCACTCGGTTGCCCCCGAGGCAACCCATCCGAAAACGGCCCACAATGTGGGCCGTTTTTCTTTTTCAGGAGCTAATTACATGATCAAAGTCGGCGACACCCTTCCTTCGGCCACCCTGCAGGAATATTCCGAAGTCGAGGGCGAAGGCTGCAGCATCGGCCCGAACCCGGTCGACGTGACCAAGGCCACGGCGGGCAAGACCATCGCGCTGTTCGCACTGCCGGGCGCTTTCACGCCCACCTGCTCGGCCAAGCACGTGCCGGGCTATGTGCAGCACTTCGACGACTTCAAGGCCGCCGGCGTGGACGAGATCTGGTGTGTGAGCGTGAATGACGCCTTCGTGATGGGCGCCTGGGCGCGCGACCAGAAGACCGGCACCAAGGTGCGCATGCTGGCCGACGGCAGTGCCGATTTCGCCAAAGCCACCGGCCTCACGCTCGACCTGACCGGCCGCGGCATGGGCCTGCGCAGCAACCGTTATTCGATGCTCGTGAAGGACGGCAAGGTCGCGACGCTGAACGTCGAAGGCCCGGGCAAGTTCGAAGTGAGCGACGCCGACACGCTGCTCGCACAAGCCCGCGGTTGAAGTCGGCTTAGAGCTCGACTTTGAGGTAATGAGCCCCGGCGACGGGGTTGTGATAGTAGGGCGGCACCTCCGCGAAACCCAGGTCTTCGTAGAGGGCGCGCGCCGACTCCATGTCGTTGAGGGTGTCGAGCAGCACGCAGGCATAGCCCGCGCTGCGCGCCGCATCCAGGATGGCTTCGGCCAGTTGCCGGCCGAGCCCGAGGCCCCGGAACCCGGGGCGAACATACAGGCGTTTCATTTCCGCCGCGTTCGCGTAGTCCGTGTTGTCGAGCGGGCGCAGCGCGCAGCAGCCCGCCACGTGGGCGAGCGTGCAGTCGGCACGCTTCAGCATGGGCACGGCGCGGCCTGCGTCTTCGTTCACATGGGCGGGATCGACCAGCGCGAGCAGCAAGGTGCCGCGCGGCTCGGCATAGTCGCCGGGCAGGCCGGCCAACTCACCGTCGAAGTCCTGGAAGCCGAGGTCGATGGCCAGCGAGCTCGCGTAGTCGCGAAAGATCGCGCGCACGGCCTCGAACTCATGCGGTTCCTCGGGCGTGAGGAGCACCACGGCCGGCAGGTCCGACAGCGGCAGCGGGCGAGAGACGGAAAAGCCGCTCATACGCGCAACGACGCCACCCAGAACGCCACGCCCGCGCACAGCGCGAACAGCACCAGTGCCAGCGTGCGCGATGCCGCATCGTCCCGGCTCGAGGCCACGTCGTTGCCATTCCGATGGCTGTTGGAGGCGGCACCCGCGACCACCAGCTTGTCGCCCGACAGCATGGGCCCGACCAGCCGGTGCCGCTTGACCAGCACATAGAACAGCACCGCCAGCACATGCAGGCTCACGAGGACAATCACGATCCACTTGCCCTGCGCCTTGTGCCAGCCGGTTGCCAGGCTCACCATGGCGCCCGAGACAAAACGGGTCAGTGGCCCGGAGGCGGAAATCTCGTCGTCGGCCATCAGCCCGGTGGCAACCTGCAGGATCAGCAGCGCCAGCACGGCGAACACCGACAGCGCGCCCAGTGGCGTGTGGCCGATCAGGTGGTCGGGGTGTGATTTGCCACGCAGGTAGGCGATGACCGAGCCCGGGGCGTAGATGAAGGCCGCGAACCGCGACCAGCGTCCGCCCACGAAACCCCAGACCAGGCGAAACAGCAGCAGCGCCAGCACGGTGTAGCCGAGGCGGAAATGCCATTCCATGATGCCGTTCAGGCCCGTCACGATCAGGCCGATCACGGCGAAGGCGAGCGCCCAATGAAAGAGGCGGGTCGGCAGGTCCCAGACGCGTGTGCGGGCCACCGAGAGGGTGTCGGTCATCGAAAAAGCGCCGGGGCGCGAGGCTGCGGAAGGCGCAGATTAGCAAAGTCCGGCCCGGTCGTTGCACCGGGTTGTTGCTATGCGCCCGACACGGGCAACCCCTACACTGCCTGCAGCACCGCGTTCGACGGTGCCGAAACCCCCACACCCTGAAGGAAGGACCCACGATGATCCGTTTTGCTTCGCTCGCCCTCGCAGCCGCCTGCGCTGTGATGTCCCTGCCCGCCGCGGCACAGTTCGCCAAGCCCGAGGACGCCATCAAGTACCGCCAGAGCGCGCTCTTCGTGATGGGCCAGCACTTCGGACGTCTCGGCGCCATGGCCAACGGCCGCGTGCCCTACGACGCCGCCGCCGCTGCCGCCAATGCCGAGGTCGTGGCCGACATGGCCAAGCTGCCCTGGGCCGGCTTCGGCGCGGGCACCGAGGGCGGCAAAGCCAAGCCCGAGGTCTGGAAGGAAGCCGCGAAGTTCAAGGAACACCAGGACAAGGTCATCGCCGAGACCGGCAAGCTGGTGGTTGCCGCCAAGGCCGGCAATATCGACGCGCTCAAGGCCCAGTTCGGCCCGACCGGCGCGAGCTGCAAGGCCTGCCACGACAGCTTCCGCAACCAGTAAGCCGCGGGCTTTCGCAATGAAAAAGGCGCTCCGCAAGGAGCGCCTTTTTCATTCCAGGGATACCGCGGAACCGGCTTTGCCGGGCCGCTGGTATCGCCCCCGGGCAGGGGGAAGGCGCGCGCGACACGAAGTGCGCGCAGCCTGGGGGCGAGTCAAGCTTCCGCCAGCAGTTTTTCGATCAGCTTGTGCAGCTCGGCAAAGTCGGGCTCACCCACATAGCGCTTCACGATCTCGCCCTTCTTGTTGACGATGAAGGTGGTTGGCGTGAGCTTCACGTCGCCCCAGGCCTGCGCCACGCTGCCGGTGTTGTCGATTGCCACCTTGAACGGCAGCTTGCGCGTCTCGGCAAAGTTGACGACGTAGCTCGGCGGGTCGTAGCTCATGGCCACGGCCAGCGTGTCGTAGCCCTTGGCCTTGTACTTGTCGTAGGTCGAGATCACCTTGGGCATCTCGGCCACGCAGGTCACGCAGCTCGTGGCCCAGAAGTTGACCAGCGTGACCTTGCCCTTCAGGTCGGCCGTGCTCTTGGTGGTGCCGTCGAGCAGCACGAAGGTCGAGGCCGGAGCGGCCGTGCTGCCCGAACCGAGGTACACGCCCACGCCGGCGGCCAGGGCGATCACGACGGCGGCGGCAGCGAGGTATTTTTTCATGGGCACCTGAATGAGAGAGGCGCGGCGATTTTAGTTCCGCGTGCCGGATCGCGTCCGCATACGGCCTTCATCCTCTCGAAGGCCGTTCGATAATCGCCCTTCGATGCCATCGCTTCCTTCCCCTTCCTGGCCCGTGCTGGCCCTGGCCGCCGCACTGGGCGCCTGCAGCCCCACCTTCAACTGGCGCGAAGTGCCGATCGCCGACGCCGGCCTGGTCGCGCTGCTGCCCTGCAAGGCCGACCGCGCCCAGCGCGCGCTGCCGTTGGGCGCCGAGTCGGTGCAGGTCGACATGACCGGCTGCGAAGCCGGCGGCGCGACCTTCGCCGTGGCCCATGCCGCCGCCACCAGCCCGGCGCAGGCGGAGGCCTGGCTCACGGCCTGGCGCACAGCCACGCACGGCCAACTGGGCGTGGCGCAGGTGATCCAGGGACCGGCCACATTGCCGCGCGCCACGGCCGTTCCCGCACCGTGGCGGCTCGACGGGCAATCGGCGCAGCAGGGCGTGGCGCCGGTCCAGGTGCTCTGGTTCGCGCAGTCGCAGAAAGACGGCAGCGTGTCGCTCTACCAGGCCACCGTGCTCGGCCGTCCGTCCTCGCCCGAGGCGACCAAGACCTTCTTCGAGGGCCTGCGCCTGCCATGAGTCCGGGCCGCGAGGCGCAGCTATCGTTTTTGTAGCTGTTGCCGCGGCGCAAATGGCCGCATTCCCCGGCTGGCGCGTTGTGTCCTCCATGTCTCTACTTCCTCTGGGCGCCCCCGCATAATCGACGCGTCGTCCTCCGAGCCGCATGAACAGCATCCTCATCATTGCCCATTCCCCGTTCGCACAGGCGCTGCGGCAATGCGCGCTGCATGTGTTCCCCGACTGCGAGCAGGCGGTCGTGGCGCTCGACGTGCTGCCCAACGTGTCGCCCGAGGAAACGCTGGCCGCCGCGCGCATCACGCTCGCGCAGCAACTCCATGCGCCGCGCTCGCAGGTGCTGGTGCTGGCCGACGTGTTCGGTGCCACACCCTGCAACGTCGCGCAGAAGCTGGTGGACGGCGTGCGCTCGCGGCTCGTGGCCGGTGTCAACCTGCCGATGCTGCTGCGCGCCGTCACCTACCGCCACGAACCGCTCGAGACGCTGGTGCAGCGCGCGCTCGCGGGCGGCACTGCCGGCGTCATGCAGGTGGCGGTGGCGGCTCCCCAGAACCAGGCGAAAAGAAAGCACAGTGATCAAGAAATCCGTGACCATCAGCAATAAGCTGGGCCTGCACGCACGCGCGTCGGCCAAGCTGACCAAGCTCGCCGGCAGCTACCCGTGCGAGGTGTGGCTGTCGCGCGGCGACCGCCGCATCAATGCCAAGAGCATCATGGGCGTCATGATGCTGGCCGCCGGCCTCGGCGTGACCGTCGAGCTCGAGACCAACGGCCCGCAGGAAGAAGAAGCCATGAACGCCATCGTCCAGCTCATGGACGACAAATTCGGCGAAGGCGAATGACTGTGGCCCCCACGCTCCGCACTGCGTGTCGTCGCTGCCCCCCGAGGGGGCTCGGCCGCCTTGGGACGGCCCGGCGGCGGCCGATGACCTTCGGTCCACGCGCATGACCTTCGCAGTCCACGGTCTTCCCGTCGCCCGTGGCATTGCCATCGGCCGCGCGGTGCTGGTGGTGTCCAGCCGCATCGACGTGGCGCACTACTTCATCAAGCCCGACGAGATCGAGACCGAAATCGACCGCGTGCGCACCGCGCGCAACGCGGTGGCCGACGAGCTCACGAAACTGCAGGCCAGCGTGGCGCAGATGGGCCCGAACGACGCCCCGCACGAGCTCGCGGCGCTGCTCGAGGTGCACCAGATGCTGCTGCAGGACGAGGTCCTGAGCGGCGGCGTGAAGCACTGGATCAGCGAGCGGCTGTACAACGCCGAATGGGCGCTGACCACGCAGCTCGAGGTCATCGCGCGCCAGTTCGACGAGATGGAGGACCCGTACCTGCGCGAGCGCAAGGCCGACCTCGAACAGGTGGTCGAGCGCATGCTGCATCGCATGAAGGGCACGGCCGCCGTGCTCGCGCCGAGCCCGCCGCGCCGCAAGCGCGCAGCCGCGCACCACGACGACGAAGACGACGACCCCACCGCGGGCGACGGCTTCGACGTGCCGCTGGTGCTCATCGCGCACGACCTCTCGCCGGCCGACATGCTGCAGTTCAAGAAGAGCGTGTTCGCCGGCTTTGTCACCGACGTGGGCGGGCGCACCTCGCACACCGCCATCGTCGCGCGCAGCATGGACATCCCGGCCATCGTCGGCGCACGCTCCGCGAGCCAGCTGGTGCGCCAGGACGACTGGGTCATCATCGATGGCGACGCCGGCGTGATGATCGTCGACCCGTCGCCGATCATCCTGGCCGAGTACGGCTTCAAGCAGCGCCAGGGCGACCTCGAACGCGGCCGGCTTGCGCGGCTGCGCCACAAGCCCGCCGTCACGCTCGACGGCCAGCGCGTCGAGCTGCTGGCCAACATCGAGATGCCCGAGGACACGGCCGGCGCCGTGAAGGCCGGCGCCGTGGGCGTAGGACTGTTTCGCTCCGAATTCCTTTTCATGGGCCGCGAGAACTCGGCGCGCCAGACACGCCTGCCCGACGAAGAAGAGCAGTACCAGGCCTACAAGCGCGCGGTCGAGGGCATGCAGGGCATGCCCGTCACCATCCGCACCATCGACGTCGGCGCCGACAAGCCGCTCGATGGCAAGTCCGCCAGCAAGCAGGAGCACCTGAACCCCGCGCTCGGGCTGCGCGCCATCCGCTGGAGCCTGGCCGATCCGGCGATGTTCCTCACGCAGCTGCGCGCCATCCTGCGCGCGGCGGCGCACGGCGAGATCCACCTGCTCATTCCGATGCTCGCGCACGCCAGCGAGATCCGCCAGACGCTCTCGCTGATCGACTTCGCGCGCGCGGAACTCGACAACCGCGGTGCCGTGTACGGCCACGTGAAGCTCGGCGCGATGATCGAGATCCCGGCCGCGGCGCTCACCCTCAAGACCTTCCTGAAGCACTTCGACTTTCTGTCGATCGGCACCAACGACCTGATCCAGTACACGCTGGCCATCGACCGCGCCGACGAAGCCGTCGCCCACCTGTACGACCCCGCGCACCCCGCGGTGCTCAAGCTTGTGGCCGACACCATCACCGAGTGCCGTCGCCAGGGCAAGGGGGTGTCGGTGTGCGGCGAGATGGCGGGCGATGTCGCCTTCACCCGCCTGCTGCTGGGCCTGGGCTTGCGCAGCTTCTCGATGCACCCGTCGCGCATCCTCGCCGTGAAGCAGGAAGTGCTGCGCGCCGACACCGGCAAGCTCGAACCCTGGGCGCAGGGCGTGCTCGACGCGGACGATCCCGCGGCCGCACTGGCGGGCTGAGCCCGCGCTTTCGCATACCTTTGTCTTCGTAATTCACCGTGAAAGTGGTGGGGTGCGGGGCGAGTGAAACAAACCGAAATACGGCGATACGGCCGTGAAAGGACTCGCCGGGCATCGACGCGCACCATCAGGTCTCCTCTTCCAACCCCCTGAAAGAAAGGCCTGCATCATGATCGTCAAGTCGTCTCTGCCCCTCGCCCAGCTCATCGCTGTCGGTTCCTTCGCCATGCTCGCCGCCGCCGGCGCCAAGGCCGAAACTTATCAAGGCGTCCACGCCCCCGTGTCGGCCCTGAGCCGCGCCGACGTCGCCGCCGAAGCCGTGCGCACGGCCACCGCCCCCGACCAGAACGTCGTGCGGGGTTCGCGCGGTCCCGAGACCGTGGCCGTGTCGACCGACCGCGCCCGCGTCATCGCCGAGGCCGTGCGCACCGCTGCCGCCCCCGACCAGAACGTGACCTCCGGCTCGCGCGTGAACAGCAAGGTCATCTCGACGATGCAGAACCCCGTCGACGCGCGCGCCGCCGCCGCGCGCGACAGCGGCAACCGCCTCTGAGCCACTGCGGCGCATGGATCGCCGCCGTCGCCTCGTCCATCACCGAAGCCGCCCCGCGCAGGGGCGCATGAAGGAGCACCCCTATGAAGCACTGGATCAAACGAACCCTGTTCGGATTCGCCGGCCTGGCCGTCGTGGCCGGCAGCATCGCCGGCTGTGCCGGCCACCGCCACGGCTGGGGCGGCGACAGCGCCGAGTTCCGCGCCAAGATGGTCGAGCGCGTCGGCAGCAAGCTCGAACTCGACGCCGCGCAGAAGCAGAAGCTCACCGTGCTCGCCGAGAAGCTGCAGGCGCAGCGCCAGGCGATGCGCGGTGCGGGCGGATCGGGCGACCCGCGCTCGCAGTTCAAGGCGCTGTTCGCGGGCAACACGCTCGACCAGGCCGGCGCCGCGCGCCTGATCGAAGAGAAGACCGCCGCGGTGCGCACCGGCAGCCCCGAAGTCATCGCCGCCGCGGCCGATTTCTTCGATCACCTGAATGCCGCCCAGCAGCAGAAGGTGCGCGACTTCATGGAGCGCGGCGGCCGTCGCTGGTCTCGCCATGGCTGAACTGGGCTCACCCCCAGGCTTCGCGCACTTCGTGTCGCTGCGCCTACCCCCTCTCCGGGGGCGGCGCCTGCGGCCCGGCGAAGCCGGTTCCGCGGTGCCCCACGAAAACGCCACTGAAGGTGGCGTGCGTGCGGTGTTGCGGCTCGAAGGCGCCGTCGTGCTCGGCGTGGCACTTGCAGCCTACGCCCAGTTCGGCGTGGGCTGGGGTGTGTTTGCGCTGTGGCTGTTCGCGCCTGATCTTTCGCTGCTGGGGTACCTCGCGGGGCCGCGTGTCGGTGCGGCGCTGTACAACGCGGCGCATGCGCTGATCGGGCCGGTGCTGCTGCTGGCGTTCGGCGTGTTCGCGGCGCAGCCATGGGCAGTGGCCGGCGGCCTGATCTGGCTGGCCCGCGTCGGGCTCGACCATGCGCTGGGCTTCGGCCTCAAGTACGCGACCGGTTTTGCGTCCACCCACCTCGGGCGCATCGGCCGCGCCGATCCATGGTGATCGCGAGCGTGCGGTTTTTTCTGACGGCGGGCACGCCCCGGGCGGTGCCATGCCGTCCGGATTGATTGCCAGCTTCGCCATCCGCGCTCTCTTTGCCAGGAGGCACAATCCCGCCATGCCGCGCATCCTGCTGATCGACGACGACGAACACCTCGCCGCGCCGCTGACCACCTACTTCGCACGCTTTGGCTGCACGCTCGACAGCGCCAAGCGCCCGAGCGAAGGCATCGCCAAGCTGCGCGCCGGGCACTACGACGCGGCCATCCTCGACGTCATGCTGCCCGAGATGGACGGCTTCGAACTGTGCCGCGAGATCCGCAAGGAAAGCGACATCCCCATCGTGATGCTCACCGCGCGCGGCGAGGTGATGGACCGCGTGGTCGGCCTCGAACTCGGCGCCGACGACTACGTGCCCAAGCCCTTCGAGCCGCGCGAACTCGTGGCACGCGTGCAGACCATCCTGCGCCGCCAGCGCAGCACGCCGGCAGCGGCGGCGGCCAACGCGCAGCTGCGCGTGTTCGACGGCCTCTCGATCGATCTCGACCGGCGCCAGGTCACGCGCCGCGGCGAGCGCGTGGAGCTCACCGGCACCGAATTCGACCTGCTCGCACTGCTGGCTGGCGAGCCCGGCAAGGTGTTCAGCCGCGACGACATCCTGAACCGCCTGCGCGGCCACGAGGCCGAGCTCTTCACGCGGGCTGTCGACATCGTGGTGAGCCGGCTGCGCAAGAAGCTCGAGCCGCTCGATTGCATCAAGACGCTGCGCAACGCCGGCTATGCGCTGGCCGTGGCGCCGGGCGAGCCCGCTTCATGAGATTGTCCCGAGGGCGCGAAGGCGCTGTGCCTGCGGACGGCGAGGGCCGTTGCCCCGGCGCGGAACGGCGCCGGCACTGGCATGCGCGCATGCATGCCCACATGCAGCAGCGCTGGCGCAGCTCGGTGCGCGTGCGCATCGTGATGATGTTCGTCGTGCTCGCGCTCGTGATGGCCATGGTCTTCGTGGGCGGCATGAAGCGCTCGTTCTCCAGCACCTGGGCCGAGGCCGCGCAGCCGATGCTCATGGACTACGCCGACCGCCTCGTCGCCGAGCTCGGCACGCCGCCCGACACGGCGCGCGCGCAGGCGCTGGTCGACCGGCTGCCGATCACGATCCGCATCACCGGGCCCACCGTGAACTGGGAATCGAACCCGGGCAACGACATGCACGCGCGCGGCGGCTGGTTTCACGACCGCGACCGCGAGGAGTCGATGTTCTCCACCGAGCGCTGGTTCGTGCGACCCACGGCCGACGGGCACAAGGTCATCTTCGGCTGGGCGCCCCGGCTGTGGCAGTTCGCGCCGCGCGCAGCCGGCTGGACCACGCTGTGCGTGCTGCTGCTGCTCGTGGTGGTCGCCTACGGGCTCGTGAGCCGGCTGCTGCGTCCGCTGATCGACATTCGCGAGGGCGCGCAGCGCTTCGGCCGCGGCGAGTTCACGCAGCCCATTCCGATCCGCCGCAACGACGACCTGGGTGATCTCGCGCAGCGCGTCAACACCATGGCCAGCGACATCCAGGCCATGCTCGACGCCAAGCGCGGGCTGCTGCTGGCGCTGAGCCACGAGCTGCGCTCGCCGCTCACGCGCGCCCGCCTCAACGCCGAGCTGCTGCCCGCCACGCCCGAGGGCGAGGCCGAGCGCGAGGCGCTGTTGCGCGACCTCAACGAGATGCGCGACCTGATCAGCGACCTGCTCGAAAGCGAACGCCTTGCGAGCCCGCATGCCGCGTTGCAGCGCGAGCCCGTCGACCTCGCCGCGCTGGTGCGCGAGACCGTGGCCGAGATGCCCGGCGCGCAGGCGGTGCAGCTTGACCTGGCGGAGGGCCTGGCGCCGCAGGCCGTCGACCGCATGCGCGTGCGCCTGATGGTGCGCAACCTGCTGGACAACGCGCTGCGCTACAGCGCCGGCGCGCCGCAGTCACCGACCGTGGGCTTGCGCGCGCCGGTGGAAGGCGGCGTCGAGCTGGAGGTGCGCGACTTCGGGCCGGGCGTGGACGACGCGCAGCTCGAACGCCTGACCGAGCCCTTCTATCGCACCGACGGCGCGCGGGCGCGCGCGACGGGCGGTGTCGGCCTCGGCATGTACCTGTGCCGGCTCATCGTCGAAGCGCATGGCGGCCGCCTCACGGTGCGCAACGCGCACCCGGGCCTGCAGATCAGCGTGCGTTTCGGCTGAGGCACGTGGCGGTCGCGTCGGCGCTGCGCAGGCTGCTCCTGCCTCGATAGCACGCGCCGCACGGGTGTCGCCTGCGCTACGCGCGAGGCCCGGACCCGCGACTACGATGCGCCTGCATCGCCGACGCCCGGCACACCCACGTCAAGGAGACAGACACCATGAGCAGCCCCCTCAACAACCATCAGGTCCGTCTTGCCAAGCGCCCCGAGGGCACGGCCACGCGCGAGCACTGGCGCTTCAGCACCGAGCCCGTGGCCCAGCCCGACGAGGGCGGCGTGCTGGTCAAGACGCTGTCGCTGTCGCTCGACCCCGCCATGCGCGGCTGGCTCAACGACGCCAAGAGCTACATCCCGCCCGTGGCCATCGACGAGGTGATGCGCGCCGGCGGCATCGGCCGCGTGGTGGCCTCGAAGAACCCGCAGTTCGCCGTGGGCGACACCGTGTACGGCACGCTGGGCGTGCAGGAATACATGCTGGTGCCGCAAGACCAGGTCAAGCGCAACGGCCTCGTGAAGGTCGACCTGCGCGTGGGCACCATCACCCAGTGGCTCAACGTGCTGGGCATGCCCGGCATGACCGGCTACTTCGGCCTGATGGACGTGGGCATGCCCCAGGCGGGCGAAACCGTCGTCGTCTCGGGCGCGGCCGGCGCCGTGGGCCAGACCGTGGGCCAGCTGGCCAAGATCAAGGGCTGCCGTGTGGTCGGCATCGCCGGCGGCGCCGCCAAGTGCGACTGGGTGGTGAAGGAACTGGGCTTCGACGCCTGCATCGACTACAAGGCCGGCGCAGGCGCCGTGCGCGAAGGCCTCAAGACCCATTGCCCGAAGGGCGTGGACATCTACTTCGACAACGTTGGCGGCGACATTCTCGATGCGGTGCTGGCACGTCTGGCGCGCAAGGCCCGCGTGATCATCTGCGGCGCCATCAGCCAGTACAACAACGCCAACAGCATGCCGGCCGCCGGCCCGAAGAACTACCTGAGCCTGCTCGTGAACCGCGCGCGCATGGAAGGCATCGTGGTGTTCGACTACGCCGACCGGTATCCCATCGCTATCGCCGAGATGGCCGGCTACCTGAAGGACGGCCGCATGAAGAGCAAGGAAGACGTCGTGAAGGGGCTCGACACCTTCCCCGAGTCGCTGAACAAGCTGTTCGCGGGGGAGAACTTCGGCAAGCTGGTGCTGCAGGTCGCCGAAGACTGAGAAGGCACGAATAAACCTACTGCGCGCTCCGATCTCGCATCTGCGGTCCTCACCGTACGGGTGTACGGTTCCGGTCCTCGACGCGACCTCGGAGCGCTCGCTACGGTTTCTTCACGCCTTCTGATCGGGTGTCCCAGCGACCTCAATCGCCGATGGGCCGCATCGGAATGTCGCCCATCGCATCGTCCTCGCGCAGGCCGCGCGCGGCCTTCAGCAGTTCGATCGAGAGACCGTCGCCGTGGCCGGCAAAGCCCTGGGCGATGCCTTCCAGCACGGTCGACAGGCCGGCGTCGCCGTCGGCGCGGGCGTCCATGCTGATGTTCAGGACGCGCGCCGCCATCTGCCGGTAGGTGACGGCCCCGGCACCTTCCAGCGCGGCCACCAGGTCGAGATACAGCGCCAGGTTCATGTCGAACACCAGCTTGGGTGTGATCTCGAAATCCTCGGTCTTGCTGTTCTTGTGATCCATGGGGTGACTCCTTTTTCCTGAGCCTCCACTCTAGCCACAAAAAACGTCAGGCTTTGTCGGGCATCGCCCTGATTTGTCTCATTTCGCACGCGTGCCCATCACCGCGGCCGAGATGATGAGCGCCGCCGCGAGCGCGATGCTGGCGGTGAGCGCGCGACCGGTCACGGCCAGCAACAGCGCCGTGGAGGCCAATGGCGTGAGGTAGCTGAGGATGCCGATCTGCCGCGCGTCGCCGCGCTTGAGCGCCATGTCCCACACGAAGAACGCCGCGCCCAATGGGCCCAATCCGCACAGCGCGACCAGCAGCCCGTCTTTCGCCGACAGCACGACCGAGGGCTCCAGCAATGCATGGCAGGCCAGCGACAGTACGCCCGACACCAGGCCGAACAGGCCGATGGCCGAGGTCGGGAAGGGTGTGACGCGCTTCGTCCACAGCGAGTAGCTGGCCCAGATGAAGGCCGAGCCGGCCGCGGGCAGGAAGCCCCAGTAGGTGGCGGGCGCGCCGGGCAGTGCGGCACCGCTGCCGCGCGCACCGAGGATCGCGATGGCCGCGCCCGCGAAGCCCAGCAATGCTGCCACCACGTGCAGCGGGCGCAGCGACACGCCCGGCAGCAGCACCGGCGCCAACACCACCATGAGCAGCGGCCAAAGATAGTTGACGAGATTGGCCTCGACCGGCGGTGCATGCCGCAGTGCGATGAAGAGCAGGAAATGAAAACCGAAGAGGCCGTACACCCCGAGCGCCAGCGTGCGCGGCGGCACGCGCCAGGCACGGCGGTCGCGCAGCACCAGCGGCCAGCTCGGCACGCTGCCGATGATCAGCGCCAACCCGGTCAGGAGGAACGGCGGCAGGTGCGACAGCGCCGTGCCGAGCGTGGCAAGCGTGGCCCACAGGGCGATGGCGAGCAGGGCATAGAAGGTGGCGGACATGGGCGCCGAGGCTACGCGATGCGGTCGTCGCGGGTCCACGGTGCGTCGTCGCACAACGACGGTTTCAGCGACGCAGCGCGGCAGTCAGCGCCGACGGCGACCGGTAGCCTGTGCGGCGCGCCGTCTCGGCCACGCTCAGGCCTTCGAGCCGCAGTTCGCGCGCATGGGCCAGCCGCAGCGTGCGCAGCCAGAGCATCGCGCTCTGGCCCTGCTCCGCGCGGCAGCGCTGCGCGAACTGGCTGGGGCTCAGGCAGGCGACCTCGGCCAGGTCGGCCACGCCCAGCGGCCGGTGCCAGTTCGCCTGCGCCCATGCCGCGAGGGCCGGCCAGTCGATGCGGCGGCGGCGCGCGTCCGCGACGGACGGGGAAACGCCCCAGGTTTCGAGCAGCAGCGCAGGGCCGTGTTGCAGGGCGAGCGTCGCGTGCTGCGGCTGCTGCAGGCAGTGCGCGAGGTAACGGGCCAGCGCATGCAGCCGGGGTGCGTCGGCCGGCGGCTGTTCGACGCAACGCGCCCACGGGGCATGCGGGGTGTCGAGCACGAGGCAGACGCTGCCGCCGCGCCGGGCCTCGAAGTCGTGCCGGTCTCCAGGCGCGACGACGTGGGCTTCGCCCGTTGCGATGCCACGGCCCCGGCCCTCGACTTCGACATCGAGCACGCCGTCGAGCCCCAGCAGCACCTGGAAGTGGTCATGCGCATGGCTGCCGCGCGACTGCGTGTAGTCGCGCAACGAGAGGATGGGGGCGGGCGTGTGCATGGCTCGAACGATTGTCCGCGCCCTGCCGCCGCCCGTCATCACCCCAGCTGCAGCAGCAGCGCCGAGGCCGCGCACACCAGCAAGAAGGGAATGCTGATGCGATGGAACTCGCGCAGCCCGTTCGGCAGCTTGGCCAGCCGCAGCGCGATCAGGTTGGCCAGCGAGCCCAGCACGCAGCCGAAGCCGCCCACGCTCACACCGGCCGCGAGCGCGGGCAGGTCGTGCACGTAGCGGTCGAGCAGGATCGCCGCCGGCACGTTGCTGATGAACTGCGAGGTGACGATGGCCGCCAGGTAGGTGCGCCAGCCGGTGTCGATCGGCCAGTGCCCCAGCAGCGCCGCCACGGCGGGCAGCTCGGCGAGCTGACGCAGGTCGACGAACATCAGCGCGATGATCGCCAGCAGCGCCCAGTCGATGCCGCGCAGCACGCGCGGGTAGGTGACGAGGAACACACCGAACACCACGGCCAGGCCAGGCAGCAGCCACTGGCGATCGAGCGCGACCACGAAGCCGACGAACAGCACGCCGGCCAGCGCCAGCAGGCGCGGCTGCCCGGGCGCGGCTTCGGTTTCCCCGCGCAGCGCGATCGGCGTGCGCGGCACCAGCCACCATGCGGCGACGAAGAGCCAGAACAGCATGATCGCCACGGTCGGGCCCATCATGGCCATGAAGCCGAAGAAGCTCTCGCCCGAGCGGTGCCACAGGTACAGGTTCTGCGGGTTGCCGATGGGCGTGAGCGCCGAGCCCGCGTTGACGGCCAGCGCCTGCAGCACCACCAGCCGCGCCAGTGGCAGGTGCGCCTGCACGGCCAGCACGCGCGTGAGCGGCACCAGCAGGAACAGGCTCACGTCGTTGGTGAGCAGCGCCGACAGCAATGCGGCCGTGGCCGTGAGTGCCAGGGCCAGGCCGCGCTGACTGTGCGTGTGCGCCAGCAGGCGCCGCGCGGCGGCCTGCAGCATGCCGCTCTTCTCGACGCCCTGCGTGATGGCGAGCAGGCCCGCGAGTGCGCCCACGGTCTGCCAGTCGACCAGTTGCAGCCAGTCCATGGGCGCGCGCGGACGCACGAAGGCGAACACCACCGCCACGGCGACGAGCACCCACAGCAGGCCGTTGCCACCGCCCTGTTCGGGCGGCGCGGTGTCGGCGTTCGCAGCGTCTGGGGCGGTGCTCACTCAGGCACTCAGGTCGCGCAGCTCGCGCTTGAGCACCTTGCCGATCGCGCTGCGAGGCAGCTCGTCGATGAAACGCAGGCGCGCCAGGCGCTGCGTCTTGCCGACCTGCGCGTTGGCCCACTGCAGCAGCGCGTCTTCGGTGGTGACGTCGCCCTCGCGCCGCACCACGAAGGCCACCGGTGTCTCGCCCCATTGCTCGGACGGAATGCCGACCACCGCCACGTCGGCCACCGCCGCATGGCCGCGCAGCACGCCTTCGAGGTCGCTCGGATAGATGTTGAAACCGCCGCTGATGATCATGTCCTTCTTGCGATCGAACAGCGTGAGGAAGCCGTCGGCGTCGAAGCGGCCCACGTCGCCCGTGCGGATGAAGCGCTTGCCGGTGGCGTCGAACCATTCGGCCTCGCGCGTCTTTTCGGGCTGGCGGTGGTAGCCGGTCATCATGCCGGCCGAGTGGCCCACCACCTCGCCGGCGGCGTCGAGGTTGTCGCGCGGCAGCTCGTTGCCTTCCTCGTCGATCAGGCGGATGTCGCTGCCCGGCGCGGGCTGCCCCACGGTGTGCAGCTTGGTCGGGTTCAGGTGCGCCTCGAGGATGCAGGTGCCGCCGCCTTCGGTCATGCCGTAGAACTCGACCAGCCCGCCGGGCCAGCGCTTGAGCACGTCGGCCTTGAGCGCCGCGTTGAAGGGCGCGCTGGTGCTGAACTTGTGACGGAACGAGGACAGGTCGTGCGCATCGAAGCGCGGGTGCGCCATCAGCCGCTGGTACTGCACCGGCACGAGCATGGTGTGCGTCACGCGGTGCTTCTCGGCCAGCTGCAGGTAGGCGAGCGCGTCGAATTTGGGCATCAGCACCACGCAGCCGCCGAAGGCGATGGTGGGAAAGAACACCACCAGCGTGGTGTTGGAGTACAGCGGCGTCGACAGCAGCGTGACGGTGTGGCTGTCGTACTCGTACTTGGCACCGCGCTGGATGTGCGACCAGCGCATGCCGTGCCCCTGCACGATGCCCTTGGGCTCGCCCGTGGTACCCGACGAATAGATGATGTTGAAGGCCCAGCCGGGCTGCGTCTGGACGGGCTCCGGCCGGGCGCCGGGTGCGGCGAGCCAGTCGTCGAGGGCACGCCCGACGTCGGAGCCGTCGAGCGCGATGTGCGGCAGGCCGGTGGCCTTTGCCGCGCTGATGACCTCGGCCGCCGAGGCATCGGTGAACAGCAGGCGCGCGTCGGCGTCGGTGATCATGCGCGCCAGGCTGGCGGGCGCGGAGCCGGGGGCCAGCGGGGCCACCGCCACGCCCGCGCGCAGCGCGCCGAGAAACACGGCGGCGTAGTGGACCGACGAGGCGGCGCAGACCGCGATGGCGTCGCCGGCGCGCAGGCCGTCGCGTTGCAGTGCGGCCGCGACGCGGTCCATCAGCGCGTCGAGCGCGCGGTAGTCGAGCGTGTGTTGTGCGTCCGCGAGGGCAGGGCGGTCGGGGGTGTGCTGCGCGTGCAGGCGAACGAGGTCGGCGATCGCGCCGAACTCCTGGTTCATGGCGGCTTCGAGAGCGGGATGCATGGGCGGAAAGTCCTTTGTCGGGGCGAGCCGGCAGGATAGCGGACTGGTCGCCGCCAGCCAGCACGTTGGCGACGTCGTGCGTCAGTGGGTGTTCAGGGTGGTGGACCTGGACGCATGGTTCCACCCGCCTCCATCGCGCAGGTCACGCAGCCTGCATCGATTGGTATGTGACCGGCCGAGATCACAGCGCAGGTCGGACCGCAGCCCAGCCTCGCGCTGGTCGGCTTACACGCCGGCGGCGTGCGCCTGCTGGTCGGCGTGGTAGCTGGAACGCACCATCGCACCCACCGCGGCGTGGCTGAAGCCCATCTTGTAGGCCTCTTCCTCGAACATCTTGAAGGTGTCGGGGTGCACGTAGCGGCGCACCGGCAGGTGCGAGCCCGACGGCGACAGGTACTGGCCGATGGTCAGCATGTCGATGTCGTGGGCACGCATGTCGCGCATGACCTGCAGGATCTCTTCGTCGGTCTCGCCCAGGCCGACCATGATGCCGCTCTTGGTCGGCACGTTCGGGTGCAGCGCCTTGAACTTCTTCAGCAGGTTCAGGCTGAACTGGTAGTCGCTGCCGGGACGCGCCTCCTTGTACAGGCGCGGCGCGGTTTCCAGGTTGTGGTTCATCACGTCGGGCGGCGCGGCCTTGAGGATTTCCAGCGCGCGGTCGTCGCGGCCGCGGAAGTCGGGCACGAGGATCTCGATCTGCGTCATCGGCGAGAGTTCGCGGATGTTGCGGATGCAGTCGACGAAGTGCTGGCTGCCGCCGTCGCGCAGGTCGTCGCGGTCGACGCTGGTGATCACCACGTACTTCAGGCGCAGCTTGGCGATGGTCTTGGCCAGGTTGAGCGGCTCGTCCTTGTCCAGCGGGTCGGGGCGGCCGTGGCCCACGTCGCAGAACGGGCAGCGGCGCGTGCACTTGTCGCCCATGATCATGAAGGTGGCGGTGCCGTTGCCGAAGCATTCGCCGATGTTCGGGCACGAGGCTTCTTCGCAGACCGTGTGCAGGTTGCTCTCGCGCAGGATCTGCTTGATCTCGTAGAAGCGCGTGGTCGGGCTGCCGGCCTTGACGCGGATCCACTCGGGCTTCTTGAGCACTTCGCCGGTCTGCACCACCTTGACGGGGATGCGCGACAGCTTGGCCGCGGCCTTCTGCTTGGCCAGGGGGTTGTAGGTTTCGGCGCTTTGCGCGTCGCGGACGACTTCTGTGGTGCTCATTGGTGTGTCAAGGCGCAAGGAAGGCGCCGAGCTTCTGGCCCAGCACCTTGGCGGCTTCTTCCCATGTGGTTTGGACGCCGATTGTAGAAAGGTCGACCGTTTTCAGCCCTGCGTAGCCGCAAGGGTTGATGCGCGAGAAGGGTTCAAGGTCCATCGCGACATTGAGCGACACACCGTGGTAGGTGGCGTGGCGGCTCACCTTGATGCCCAGTGCGGCGATCTTGCCCAGGCCCCGGAACGGGTCGGCGCCGGGCATGGGACCGGCGAGCGCGGCGTGCGAGAACGGGTCGCCCAGGCGCACGTAGATGCCCGGGGCGCCGGCCACGCGGTGGCCGGTCACGCCGAAATGGGCCAGCGTGCGCAGCACCGATTCCTCGATGCGGTAGACGTATTCCTTGACGTAGTAGCCGGCGCGCCGCAAGTCGATGAGCGGGTAGGCCACCACCTGGCCCGGGCCGTGGAAGGTGACCTGTCCGCCGCGGTCCGTCTGCACGACCGGGATCGGGCCGGGCGCCAGGAGGTGATCGGTCTTGCCCGCCAGTCCCTGGGTGAACACGGGGTCGTGCTCGCAGATCCATAGCGCGTCGGGGCTCTCGGGCGTGCGCTCCTGCGTGAAGCGCTGCATCGCCGCATAGGTGGCGAGGTAGTCGGCCCGGCCGAGCCACTGCGCTTCGATGGTCAAAGAACGACCTTGACCGAGGGGTGCGACGACAGCGCGCGATACAGGTCGTCGAGCTGCTCGCGGCTGGTGGCTGTGACGGTGATGGTCACGCCCAGGTAGTTGCCGGCCTTGCTGTCGCGCAGCTCGACGGTGGTGGCGTCGAAGGTCGGGTCGAAGCGCTCGGCGATCTGCGTGATGGCGTGCACGAAGCCGTCGACCTTCGCGCCCATCACCTTGATGGGGAACTGCGAGGGGTACTCGATCAGCGATTCCTTGCGTGGATCGGGGATCGATGCGGTGTCGGTGGGGGTCGGGGTGTCGGTCATGCGGTGGCTCCTGGCGCGTCGGCGTTGCGTTGCTTGGCCTGTTGGTAGGCGGCATACAAGCTCTGGTAGATGGGGCCGGGACGGCCATTGCCAATGGTCTGGCCATCGAGTGTGACAACGGGCAACACTTCCTTGGTGGCGGAAGACAGCAGCAACTCGTCGGCGCTGAACACCTCCTCACGCGACACACGCCGCAGCGCGAAGGGAATGCCGCTGTCCTGGCACAGGCGCTCGAGCAGGCCGTAGCGGATGCCGGTCAGCACGAGGTTGTCTTTCGGCGGGCCGATGAGCGTGCCGTCCTTCACGATCCACACGTTGCTCGACGAAGCCTCGCTGAGCGAATCGCCACGGAACATCACGGTTTCGGTCGCGCCGGCCTCGACGCTGATCTGTCGTGCGAGCACCGCGCCCAGCAGGCTGGTGCTCTTGATGTGGGCCTTCTGCCAGCGGAAATCGTCGGCCGTGACGCAGGTCACGCCCCTGGCGCGCACCGCGTCGGCCACGGGCGGCAAGGGGTTCACCATCGCGAACACCGTGGGACGCAGGCCACGCACCATCACGTGGTCGCGCGGTGCCACGCCGCGCGAGACCTGGAAGTAGATGGCCTGCGGTGCGTTGCCCTGCGGTGCCGCAAGCTGCATCGCGATGGCGCGCCATTCGTCGCGGGTGCAGGGGTTGTCGATCTGCAGTTCGGCCAGCGAACGCTCGAGGCGCG
This sequence comes from Variovorax sp. Root473, assembly GCF_001426505.1. Classification (GTDB taxonomy): domain Bacteria; phylum Pseudomonadota; class Gammaproteobacteria; order Burkholderiales; family Burkholderiaceae_C; genus Variovorax. The sequence continues at coordinate 91,736 of NZ_LMEV01000015.1, read as the reverse complement.
CGATGTGTTCGTCGAAGCAGAAGGGCGCGCCGAAGTAGACGGGGATCACTTCATAGATGCCGTCGCCGAAGATGAAGCCGCGGTCGAGGACGCTGATCTTCGCGTCGCGCAGGGGGGTGAATTCGCCGTTGAGAAAGCACGGCGTGTCGGGCAGTGCCGAGGTGATGTCTTGCATCCGCAAATTATGGGCGGACGCCACACTCGGCGCAGAACTGTCGACGAAGTGTCACGTTATGGCGGGACCCCGCTAGGTTTTACTTATAATCAATGGCTTTGTAAAATTCTCCGGGGACAAACACGGGGTGCATTCGAATGACAACCAACGCCCCTGTCCCTGAGGTTGACGCCGAAGAATCCGATTTCAAGCCACTGACGGCCGAAGAGGCCCAGAAGTTGCGCGAGCAAAACCCCGAGCTGTCACCCTGGTGGGTGATCGCAGCCCAAGTGGCTGCAGGCGTGGTGGTAGCTTGCCTGGCGTGGATCTGGACGGCGCGATCCGAGGCTGCAATCTCGGCGTTTTACGGAGCCATGACAGTGGCGATTCCCGCGGCCTTGTTTGTCCGCGGTGTCCGGCGCAAGCCGGGCATGCCGTCGCAGGCTGTCATGTTGAGGTTTTTTGTATGGGAGATGATCAAGATCGCGCTCACCGTTGCCTTGCTGGCTGCGGCGCCGTGGCTGATCGGGGGGCTCGTCTGGCTGGCCATGGTGGCTGGCGTGGTGGTCGCCATGAAGATGTACTGGGTGGCACTGCTGGTGCGGCCCAAATTTTTGAACCGGATTTGACTGTTTTGGAAAAGAGACGCTGAAAGATGGCCGCCGAAGGACACGCCCCGACCGCGAGTGAATACATCGTTCACCACCTCCAGCACTGGCAAGTCGACTGGAGCCTCAAGCCCGTCGTTCAATCCGCCATTGTTGACTTCAACGTCATCAACCTCGACTCGGTGCTCTACGCGCTGATCATCGGCGCCTTGGGCTGCTTCGTGCTGTGGCTGGCTGCCCGCAAGGCAACGCCCGGCGTGCCCGGCCGCTTCCAGGCGGCGGTCGAAATCCTGGTCGAGATGGTCGACAACCAGGCCAAGGCCAACGTGCACAACGCCGCGAGCCGCAAGTTCATTGCCCCGCTGGCGCTCACCGTGTTCGTCTGGATCTTCCTGCTGAACGCGATGGACATGCTGCCGGTCGACCTCCTGCCGGCCGTCTGGACCCAGGTCTACTCGGCCATGGGCCACGATCCGCACCACGCCTACATGCGCGTCGTGCCGACCGCCGACCTCTCGACCACGCTCGGTCTTTCCACCTCCGTGCTGCTCCTGTGCCTCTTCTACAGCGTCAAGGTCAAGGGCCTGGGCGGCTGGGGCCATGAGCTGATCACCGCGCCTTTCGGTGCCCACCCGCTGTTGTGGCCCATCAACCTGCTGATGCAGGTCATCGAGTACCTGGCCAAGACGGTCTCGCACGGCATGCGGTTGTTCGGCAACATGTATGCGGGCGAACTCGTCTTCATGCTCATCGCCCTCATGGGCGGTGCCATGGCGGCCTCGTTCTCCGGTGTGATGCTGCCCATCGGGCACATCATTGCCGGCACCGTCTGGGCGATCTTCCACATCCTGGTGATCACGCTGCAGGCTTTCATCTTCATGATGCTGACCCTGATCTATCTGGGCCAGGCGCATGAGGCGCATTGAGTTTCCCTTTTTCTTTTCGTTTGCTTTAAATCTGTTCTAAGGAGTCATCATGGAAAACATTCTCGGTCTCGTCGCTCTCGCTTGTGGTCTGATCGTCGGTCTCGGCGCCATCGGTGCTTCCATCGGCATCGCGCTGATGGGTGGCAAGTTCCTGGAATCGTCGGCCCGTCAACCTGAGCTCATGAACGACCTGCAGACCAAGATGTTCATCTTGGCTGGTCTGATCGACGCGGCTTTCCTGATTGGCGTGGCCATCGCCCTGCTGTTCGCCTTCGCCAACCCGTTCGCCGCGACCCTGCTGGCCAACCTGCCCAAGTAAGCCGGTTCAACGCCACTCCAGAAAGGTGTTGCCGTGAGTATCAACGCGACCCTGTTCGTTCAGGCCATCGTCTTCCTGCTGCTGGTGCTGTTCACGATGAAATTCGTGTGGCCGCCCATCGCGAAGGCATTGGATGAACGCGCACAAAAGATCGCTGCGGGCCTGGCGGCCGCCGAGAAGGCCAAGGCTGAACTCGCTTCCGCCAACCAGCGCGTCGAGCAGGAACTGGTTCAGTCTCGCAACGAGACCACCAGCCGCCTGGCCGATGCCGAGCGCCGCGCCCAGCAGATCATCGAAGAGGCCAAGGGCCGTGCAACGGTGGAGGCCAACAAGATCGTGGCCGACGCGCACGCCGAAGCCCAACAGCAGTCCGTGCGTGCCCGTGAAGCCCTGCGTGAGCAGGTCGCTGCACTGGCCGTCAAGGGTGCCGAGCAGATTCTGCGCAAGGAAGTCAACGCCGGTGTCCACGCCGACCTGCTCCAGCGCCTGAAGACCGAGCTCTGAGGACGATATGGCCGAACTTGCGACCATTGCCCGCCCCTACGCGGACGCGCTCTTCGAGGCTACTTCGAGTGACCTCGAAGGCACGGCCGGCTGGATCGGCCAGCTGGCCGCCCTCGCTGCCGATCCGCAGCTCCTGCAGTTCGCTGCCGACCCGAAGGTGTCGCAGGAACAGGTCTTCGACCTGATCTCCGGCCTCCTGCCGCAAGCTCTGCCGGACGCCGGCAAGAACTTCCTGCGCACGGTGATCGACAACGGCCGGCTCGCTGCATTGCCCGAAGTCGCGGCCCAGTACCGCGAGCTCAAGAACGCCAAGGGCGGCACGTCCGACGCGGTGATCTACAGCGCCTTCCCGATCGACGCGGCGAGCCTTGCCGAAGTCGGCGCGGCGCTGCAGCGCCGTTTCGGTCGTCCGCTGAACACGCGTGTGGAATCCGATCCTTCGCTGATCGGCGGCATCCGTGTGGTGGTGGGGGACGAAGTCCTCGACACCTCCGTCAAGGCGCGTCTCGAACAAATGAAAGCAGCGCTCACCGCCTGAGGCGGCGAGCCGCGGTTGGCCCTATTTATTGAAAGAAGGAAAGAGTCATGCAACTCAATCCCGCAGAAATTTCCGAACTGATCAAGAGCCGCATCGAAGGCCTTGGCGTCAGCGCCGACATCCGCAACCAGGGCACCGTGGTCTCGGTGACCGACGGCATCGTGCGCGTGCACGGCCTGTCGGACGCGATGCAAGGCGAAATGCTGGAATTCCCGCCCACGGCTGACGGCACGCCGTCGTTCGGCCTGGCGCTGAACCTCGAGCGCGACTCGGTCGGCGCCGTGATTCTGGGCGAGTACGAGCACATCTCCGAAGGCGACACCGTCAAGTGCACGGGCCGCATCCTGGAAGTGCCCGTGGGTCCCGAGCTCATCGGCCGCGTGGTGAACGCACTGGGCCAGCCGATCGATGGCAAGGGTCCGATCAACGCCAAGATGACCGACGTGATCGAAAAGGTCGCTCCCGGCGTGATCGCACGCAAGTCCGTCGACCAGCCGATGCAGACCGGCCTGAAGTCGATCGACTCGATGGTGCCCGTCGGCCGTGGCCAGCGCGAGCTGATCATCGGCGACCGCCAGACCGGCAAGACCGCCGTGGCGATCGACGCGATCATCAACCAGAAGGGTCAGAACATGACCTGCGTCTACGTTGCGATCGGCCAGAAGGCTTCGTCGATCAAGAACGTGGTGCGCTCGCTGGAACAAGCCGGCGCGATGGACTACACCATCGTCGTGGCTGCGTCGGCCTCCGAATCGGCTGCCATGCAGTACGTGTCGGCCTACTCGGGCTGCACGATGGGCGAGTACTTCCGCGACCGCGGCCAGGACGCCCTGATCGTCTATGACGACCTGTCCAAGCAAGCCGTGGCCTACCGCCAGGTGTCGCTGCTGCTGCGCCGCCCGCCAGGCCGCGAAGCCTACCCCGGCGACGTGTTCTATCTCCACAGCCGCCTGCTCGAGCGCGCGGCCCGCGTGAACGCCGACTACGTCGAAGCCTTCACCAAGGGTGAAGTCAAGGGCAAGACCGGTTCGCTGACCGCGCTGCCGATCATCGAAACGCAAGCCGGCGACGTGTCCGCCTTCGTTCCGACCAACGTGATCTCGATCACCGACGGCCAGATCTTCCTGGAAACCAGCCTGTTCAACGCCGGCATCCGCCCCGCCATCAACGCCGGTATCTCGGTGTCGCGCGTGGGTTCGTCGGCGCAGACCAACCTGATCAAGAACCAGTCGGGCGGCATTCGTACCGACCTGGCCCAGTACCGTGAACTGGCCGCGTTCGCGCAGTTCGCTTCCGACCTCGACGAAGCGACCCGCAAGCAACTCGACCGCGGTGCGCGCGTGACGGAACTGCTCAAGCAGACCCAGTACAGCCCGCTGCCGATCTCGCTGATGAATGCCACGCTGTTCGCAGTGAACAAGGGCTTCATGGACGACATCGACGTCAAGAAGGTGCTCCCGTTCGAACACGGCTTCCATCAGCTGCTGAAGACCAGCCACGCCGCCCTGCTCGAGACCATGGAAAAGCATGGTGCCAAGTGGGATGCCAAGCCGGCCAAGCCGGACGACAGCGCCGAAAAGCAGGCCTTCAAGAAGGTGTGCCAGGACGCCGAAGCCGAACTGCTCGCTGCAGCCACCTCGTTCAAGAAGTCGTTCGCCTGAGCGGCCTTTTGACCGACGCAAGAAGGAGCTCATATGGCAGCTGGTAAGGAAATCCGCGGCAAGATCAAATCGGTGGAAAACACCAAGAAGATCACCAAGGCCATGGAAATGGTCTCGGTTTCCAAGATGCGCAAGGCGCAAGAGCGCATGCGTGCCGCCCGCCCCTACAGCGAGAAGATCCGCACCATCGCGGCGAACCTTGGCAAGGCGAATCCCGAGTACACGCACGCCTTCATGAAGAAGAACGACGCCAAGGCGATCGGCTTCATCATCGTGACGAGCGACAAGGGTCTGTGCGGTGGCTTGAACACCAACCTGCTGCGCGCCGTGACGACCAGGCTGCGTGAAGCGCAGGCCGCTGGCGTGGCGATCGAGTCGGTCGCCATCGGCAGCAAGGGCCTCGGCTTCCTGAACCGCATCGGCGCCCGCGTGGTGGCGCACGTCACCCACCTGGGTGACACGCCGCACCTGGACAAGCTCATCGGTCCGGTCAAGACGCTGCTCGACGCTTACGCGGAAGGCAAGCTCTCGGCCGTGTACCTGTGCTACACGAAGTTCATCAACACGATCAAGCAGGAGCCGCTCGTCGAGCAGCTGCTGCCGCTGGCCGCAGACTCGCTGCAAGTCGAGGAAGGCCAGCATTCGTGGGATTACATCTACGAGCCCGATGCGCAAAGCGTGATCGACGAGCTGCTGGTTCGCTATGTGGAGTCGCTGGTCTACCAGGGCGTGGCAGAGAACATGGCGTCCGAGCATTCGGCGCGGATGGTCGCCATGAAGGCCGCCACCGACAACGCAGGCAATGTGATCAGCGAGCTGAAGCTGGTCTACAACAAGACCCGCCAGGCCGGCATCACCAAGGAGCTCTCGGAAATCGTTTCGGGCGCTGCGGCGGCCGCCGGTGTCTGAGCCCTTCGGACCTCAACAGATTTAAATTTTTATCGGAGCAGACATGGCTCAAGCAGAAGCAGTTCAAGGCAAGATCGTTCAGTGTATTGGCGCTGTGGTCGACGTGGAGTTCCCGCGCGACAAGATGCCCAAGATCTACGACGCCCTCAAGTTCGAAGGCAGCGCACTGACGCTCGAAGTCCAGCAGCAGCTCGGCGACGGCGTGGTCCGCACGATTGCGCTGGGTTCTTCCGACGGCCTGCGCCGCGGCCTGATCGTGACCAACACGCAAGCCCCCATCACCGTGCCCGTGGGCAAGGCGACGCTGGGCCGCATCATGGACGTGCTGGGCGCGCCCATCGACGAGCGGGGTCCGGTCGACCAGGCGCTGACCGCCTCCATCCACCGCAAGGCTCCCGCGTACGACGAACTGTCGCCGTCGCAAGACCTGCTGGAAACCGGCATCAAGGTGATCGACTTGGTGTGCCCGTTCGCCAAGGGCGGCAAGGTGGGCCTGTTCGGTGGCGCCGGCGTGGGCAAGACCGTGAACATGATGGAACTCATCAACAACATCGCCAAGGCTCACTCGGGTCTGTCGGTGTTCGCGGGTGTGGGCGAACGTACCCGTGAAGGCAACGACTTCTATCACGAGATGGCCGACTCCGGCGTCGTGAACCTCGAGAAGCTCGAAGACTCCAAGGTCGCCATGGTCTACGGCCAGATGAACGAGCCCCCGGGCAACCGCCTGCGCGTGGCCCTGACCGGCCTGACCATCGCCGAGTCGTTCCGCGACGAAGGCCGCGACGTGCTGTTCTTCGTGGACAACATCTACCGCTACACGCTGGCCGGTACCGAAGTGTCGGCTCTGCTGGGCCGCATGCCTTCCGCCGTGGGCTACCAGCCGACGCTGGCCGAGGAAATGGGCCGCCTGCAAGAGCGCATCACGTCGACCAAGGTCGGCTCGATCACCTCGATCCAGGCCGTGTACGTCCCTGCCGACGACTTGACCGACCCGTCGCCCGCAACCACCTTCGCCCACCTGGACTCGACCGTGGTGCTGTCGCGTGACATCGCTTCGCTGGGTATCTACCCCGCCGTGGACCCGCTGGACTCGACCTCGCGCCAGCTCGACCCGAACGTGGTCGGCGAAGAGCACTACAACGTGGCCCGCGCCGTGCAAGGCACGCTGCAGCGCTACAAGGAACTGCGCGACATCATCGCGATTCTGGGCATGGACGAACTGGCGCCCGACGACAAGCTCGCCGTGGCCCGCGCCCGCAAGATCCAGCGTTTCCTGTCGCAGCCGTTCCACGTGGCCGAAGTGTTCACGGGTTCGCCGGGCAAGTACGTGCCGCTGTCGGAAACCATCCGCGGCTTCAAGATGATCGTCAACGGCGAAGCCGACCACCTGCCGGAACAAGCGTTCTACATGGTCGGCACCATCGACGAAGCGTTCGAAAAAGCCAAGAAGGTCGCCTAAGGCGGCATGGGAACTCAGATGGCCAACACCATTCACGTCGATGTGGTCAGCGCGGAAGAGTCAATCTTCTCGGGCGAAGCCACGTTCGTCGCGCTGCCCGGTGAAGCCGGTGAGCTCGGCATCTATCCGCGTCACACGCCGCTGATCACGCGCATCCGCCCCGGTGCCGTGCGCATCGAGACGGCTGACGGCGGCGAAGAGTTCGTCTTCGTGGCCGGCGGCATCCTCGAAGTGCAGCCCGATGCCGTCACCGTGTTGTCCGACACCGCGATCCGCGGCAAGGACCTCGACGACGAGAAGGCCAACCAGGCCAAGGCGGCCGCCGAGGAGGCGCTGAAGAACGCGAAGAGCGACATCGACATCGCGATGGCGCAGTCGGAACTGGCCGTGATGGCAGCGCAGATCGCTGCGCTGCGCAAGTACCGCCAGAAGAAATAAGCAAACCCCCAGGCTGCGCGCACTTCGTGTCGCTACGCCAACCCCTTGCAGGGGGCAACACCAGCGGCCCGGCAAAGCCGGTTCCGCGGTGTTCGTTGAATCAAGCCACCTGAGGGTGGCTTTTTTTCGTCTGCTCTTCAGTGGCCCACTTCTTTGGTTTGAAATAGGTCGAAGTTAAGCCTTGTCCGGCTGAAGATGCCCTTCTAGTATTCGCCTTCGCCCGACGACCGATCCCTTCGATCTGCGACCGGCGCTTTTTCTAAAAAGAGCGGAGACACAACGCGTGGCACCCTGGAGCGGCATCACGACCGACGAAATGCGGTTGCTGGAATCGACCTTCTGGTCGGCCGGCGGCTCGCGCCATGCCATGGCCGAACAGCTCGGCTTCTCCAAGAGCAAGGCCAACGGCCTGATCGCCGGCCTGGTCGACCAGGGTCTGCTCGCCGAGGCCGGCCTGCAACGCTCCTCGGGCGGCCGTCGCGCCGAAAACCTCCAACTCAATGGCGAACTCGGCGTGCTCGTCGGCATCGACATCGGCGCCACCAGCCTCGACGTCGCGGTGCTGCGCCCCGACCTCACGGTGCTGGCCCAGCATGAAGAAGCCGCCGATGTGCGCGAAGGCCCGGCCGTGGTGCTGGCGCGTGTGCGCGTGCTCATGCGCGAACTGCTCGCGCGTTGCGGGCAGGGCGCCAGAAATGTCCTGGGCATCGGCATCGGCGTGCCTGGTCCGGTCAATTTCGAGATCGGCCAGCTCGTGAACCCGCCGCTCATGCCGGCCTGGGACAGTTTCTCGATCCGCGACTACCTGCGCGAGGACTACGCCGCGCCGGTGTTCGTGGACAACGACGTCAACCTGATGGCGCTCGGCGAACTGTGGCGCCTGCGGCGCTCGCTCTCGAATTTCCTCGTGATCAAGATCGGCACGGGCATCGGCTGCGGCATCGTCTGCCACGGCGAGGTGTACCGCGGCGCGGCCGGCTCGGCCGGCGACGTGGGCCACATCTGCGTCGACCAGGAAGGCCCGCGCTGCCATTGCGGCAACCTCGGGTGCGTCGAGGCGATGGCGGCCGGCCCCGCGATCACGCGCATGGCGATGCAGGCGGCCGAAGCCGGCGAGAGCGCGACGCTCGCCGAATGCCTGCGCACGCGCGGGCGCATCGACGCCTTCGATGTCGGGCAGGCCAGCCGCGGCGGCGACCCGGCGGCCAATGCCATCATCCAGCGCGCGGGCAGCCTCATCGGACAGATGCTTGCTTCGGTCGTCAACTTCTTCAATCCGTCGCACGTGTTCATCGGCGGCGGCATCACTCGCATCGGGCCACTGTTCCTCGCGGCCGTGCGCCAGAGCGTCTACCAGCGCTCGCTCGCGCTGTCGACGCGGCACCTGGAGATTCAATACACGCCGCTGGGCACGCAGGGTGGCCTCGTGGGCGCGGGCGTGCTGGCGATGCAGGAAACACTCAAGGCCCGAGGAGTGGCGCCATGACCGCCGTGGAAACCAGCAAAGGCAGCGTGGCCGTCGAGTTCGACGGCGTGGTGAAGGCCTTCGGCCCGGTGCAGGTGCTGCACGGCGTGAGCTTTGCGCTCGCGCCGGGTCGCGTCTACGGCCTGCTTGGCGAGAACGGCGCGGGCAAGTCCACGCTGATGAAGATCCTGTCGGGCTACGAGTCGCTCACCGGCGGCACGTTGCGCATCAACGGCCAGCCGCAGCAGTTCACGAGCTCGCGCGATGCCGAGGCGCTGGGCATCGTGCTGATCCACCAGGAGTTCAACCTCGCCGACGACCTCAGCGTGGCGCAGAACATCTTCCTGGGCCACGAAAAGAAAAAGGGGTTCCTGCTCGACGACGCCGCGATGGAGCGCGATGCCGCCGCCGCGCTCGCCGCCGTCGGCCTGGCCATCGATCCGCGCACCAAGGTGCGCCGCCTCATCGTGGCCGAGAAGCAACTCGTCGAGATCGCGAAGGCCATCGCCCGCCGTGCGCGCCTGCTCGTCATGGACGAGCCCACCGCCACGCTCACGCCCGGCGAGACCGAGCGCCTGTTCAAGCTCATCGCGCAGCTGCGCGCCGATGACGTGACCATCGTCTACATCTCGCACAAGCTCGATGAGGTGGAGCAGGTCAGCGACGAGGTGATCGTGATGCGCGACGGCCGCTTCGTGGCGCGCGCGCCCACGCCCGAGGTCTCGCGCCAGCAGATGGCCAACCTGATGGTGGGCCGCGAGCTGGCCGACCTGTACCCGCCGCGCGACCTCGTCGTGGCGGCCGACAAACCCGCCCTGCGCGTGCGCAATTTCAGCGTGCCCGGCTGGGCGCAGGACGCGAGCTTCGAGGTGCGCCCCGGCGAGATCCTCGGCTTTGCGGGCCTCGTCGGCGCGGGCCGCACCGAGCTGTTCGAAGGCCTGCTCGGGCTGCGTCCCGCGAGCGGCACGGTCGAGATGCGCGGCGAGCCCGTGCCGCATGGCAAGGGCTGGCGCAACCCGCGCGATGCGGCCAGGCACGGCCTCACCTACCTCAGCGAAGACCGCAAGGGCAAGGGCCTGCACGTGCACTTCGGCCTGCGCCAGAACCTCACGCTGATGGCACTCGAGCGCTACGCGCAACCCTGGCTGAAGCCCGATGCGGAACGCGACGCGCTCGCCGAGGCGGTGAAGGACTACGGCATCCGCACCGGTTCGCTCGACGTGCGCGCCTCGTCGCTGTCGGGCGGCAACCAGCAGAAGCTCGCGCTCGCCAAGGTGCTGCAGCCGCAGCCCAAGGTGGTGGTGCTCGACGAGCCCACGCGCGGTGTCGACGTGGGCGCCAAGCGCGACATCTATTTCCTGATCCAGCGACTCGCCCGCGAAGGCCTCGCGGTGATCGTCGTCTCGTCCGAGCTGATGGAATTGATCGGCCTGTGCCACCGCGTTGCGGTGATGCGCGCGGGCCGGCTCGTTGCCACGCTGGATGCGACCCACCTGACCGAAGAGGAGCTCATCGCTCATGCCACCGGAACCGCAGACACCCATGTCACCTGACGCCGCACCGCAGCCGCAGCAGCAACACCGCAGCGAAGCCAAGCCGCGATGGACCGAGCGCCTGCACGGCCTTGGCCCGGTCATCGGCCTCGTGCTGCTGTGCATCGCGGGCACGCTGCTCAACAGCGACTTCGCGACCGTCGACAACGCGATGAACGTGCTCACGCGCACGGCCTTCATCGGCATCATCGCGGTGGGCATGTGCTTCGTGATCATCTCGGGCGGCATCGACCTATCGGTGGGCTCGATGGCTGCGCTCATCGCGGGCAGCGTGATCATGTTCATCAACTGGGCCGGGCCTGCCTCGGGCTCGCCGCTGATGGCGGTGATGATGGGGGCGGTGCTCGCCGTGGTGCTGGGCGCGCTGTTCGGCCTGGCGCATGGCCTGCTCATCACCAAGGGGCGCATCGAGCCCTTCATTGTCACGCTGGGCACGCTCGGCATCTTCCGCGCCTACCTCACGTACTTCGCCGACGGTGGCGCGCTCACGCTCGACAACGAGCTGTCGGACCTCTACGCGCCGGTCTACTACGCGAGCCTCGCGGGCATTCCGGTGCCGGTGTGGGTGTTCGTGTTCGTGGCGATCGTGGGCGGCGTGATCCTCAACCGCACGGCTTACGGACGCTATGTCCAGGCCATCGGCTCCAACGAACAGGTTGCACGCTACGCGGCCGTGGACGTCGACCGCGTGAAGATCCTCACCTACGTGCTGCTCGGCGTGTGCGTGGGCATTGCCACGCTGCTGTACGTGCCGCGCCTGGGCTCGGCCTCGCCGACCACGGGCCTGCTGTGGGAGCTCGAGGCCATTGCCGCGGTGATCGTCGGCGGCACCGCATTGAAGGGCGGCGCGGGCAGCATCACCGGCACGGTGGTCGGCGCGATCCTGCTCTCGGTCATCAGCAACATCCTGAATCTCACCAGCATCATCAGCGTGTACCTGAACGCGGCGGTGCAGGGCTTCGTGATCATCGTCGTCGCGTTCCTCCAAAGAGGCCGGCGCTAGTTTTCCGTTCGTTCCGTTCCACCACCAAAGAGGAGACATCCAGCATGACGACTTTCACCCGACGCCTCGCGCTCACGGCGGTTGCCACCGCAGCGTTCGCCGCCAGCCTGCCCGCGCTTGCCGCGGACAAGGTCAACCTCGGCGTGTCGATTCCCGCGGCCACGCACAGCTTCATGGGCGGCATCAACTACTGGGCCAACCAGGCGAAGAAGGACCTCGAGAAGCAGCACAAGGACCTGAAGATCACGATCAAGACCGCAGCCAACGCGCCCGAGCAGGCCAACCAGCTGCAAGACCTGTCGACGGTCACCAAGATCAATGCGCTCGTCGTGTTCCCGTTTGAATCGGCGGCGCTGACCAAGCCTGTCGCGCAGGTCAAGGCCAAGGGTGCGTACGTCACCGTGGTCGACCGCGGCCTGACCGACACCAGCGCGCAGGATGCGTACGTGGCCGGCGACAACACCGCTTTCGGCAAGATCCCGGCCGAATACATCGTGAAGCAGCTCGGCGGCAAGGGCAACGTGGTCGCCCTGCGCGGCATTGCCACCACGCTCGACAACGAGCGCATGGACGCCTTCAACGCCGTGCTCAAGGGCAGCCCCGACATCAAGCTGCTGGACGCCAAGTACGCCAACTGGAACCGCGACGACGCCTTCAAGGTCACGCAGGACTACCTGACGCGCTTCAAGCAGATCGACGCCATCTGGGCGGCAGACGACGACATGGCGGTGGGCGTGCTCAAGGCCATCGAGCAGGCCAAGCGCGACGACATCAAGATCGTGTTCGGCGGCGCCGGCGCCAAGGACATGGTCAAGACCATCATGGACGGCAAGGACAAGCGCATCGGCGCCGACGTGAGCTATTCGCCCAAGTTCATCTACGACGCGATCAAGCTCACGGCCGAGGCGCGCCTGAAGGGCGAGAAGCTGCCGGCGACCACGATCATTCCTTCGGTGCTGATCACCAAGGAAAACGCCAAGGACTTCTACCACCCGAACTCGCCGTTCTAAGGTGACCGAGATCGCTGCACGTCCCCTGCGCTGCGCCATGGTCGGCGGCGGTCGCGACGCCTTCATCGGCGCCGTGCACCGCAAGGCCATGGCGCTCGACGGCCAGATCGCGCTGGTCGCCGGCGCGCTGTCGTCGAGCCCGGACAAGGCGCGCGCCTCGGGCCGCGACCTCGGCCTGGCCGACGACCGCAACCACGGCGACTGGCAGGCGCTGCTGGCCGACGAGCTGAAGCGCCCGGCCGATGAGCGCATCGACTTCGTCTCGATCGTCACGCCCAACCACGTGCACTACCCCGTGGCGCAAGCCTTCGCGGAGGCGGGCTTCCACGTGGTGTGCGACAAGCCGCTGGTGCACACGCGCACACAGGCCGATGCACTGGTCGCCACCGTGGCAAAGCAGGGCACGGTCTTCGGCGTGACCTACAACTACACCGGCTACCCGATGGTGCGGCAAGCGCGCGAGATGGTGCGCACGGGCCAGATCGGCGAGGTCCGCAAGGTCGTCGTCGAATACAACCAGGGCTGGCTCGCCAGCCATGTCGAAGCCACGGGCGGCAACAAGCAGGCCGACTGGCGCACCGACCCCGCACGCAGCGGCGCGGCCGGCGCCATCGGCGACATCGGCTCGCACGCCGAGAACCTCGTGGCCACCGTCACCGGCCTGGAGATCGAGAGCCTGTGCGCCGACCTCGGCGCGCTGGTGCCGGGCCGCCTGCTCGACGACGACGGCAGCCTGCTGCTGCGCTTCCAGGGCGGCGCGCGCGGCGTGCTCGTGGCCTCGCAGATCAACACCGGGCTGGAGAACGACCTGCATCTGCGCGTCTCCGGCACCCTGGGCACGCTCGAATGGCGCCAGGAGCAGCCGAGCCAGCTCGTGCACCTGCCGCACGACGGGCCCCGGCGCGTGCTCACGCGCGGCGCGCCCTGGCTGTGCGAGTCGGCGCGGCGCGCGAGCCGCCTGCCGGCCGGCCATCCCGAAGGTTTCATCGAGGCCTTTGCGAACGTCTACGCGGGCGTGGTGGCGGACATCCGCGCGCGACTCGCGGGGCAGCCGGCCGATCCGCTCGCGGCCGACTATCCGCGCGTGGAAGACGGTGCGCGCGGCGTGCGTTTCATCGAACGCACGGTGGCATCGGCCGCCAGCGAATTAAAGTGGACGCCCTGGTAGCTGCGCGTCGGCCCCGCTGATCCATGCGGGGCAGGCCGTGGCACCAGAGGCCGCCATGACGCATTCCATCTCTTCCGACGCTCTTTCACCGCAGACATGGCCGCGCGCCCTCTGGCAGCGCTGCCGGACGCTGTGGCTGCTCAAGCTGGCCGGCAACACCGTCGCCACGCTGGGCTTCTTCCCGCTGTACTTCTGGGTCATGCAGAACGCCGGACCGGTGTGGGTGCTGCCACTCACGGCCGTCGACCGGCTGATCGCGTTCTGGCCGGCGATGCTGCCCGTGTACCTCACGCTGTGGGCCTACATCGCGCTGCCGGTGCTGCTGGCCATGGACCGGCGCGAGCTGAACACCATCGCCATCGGCTGCGCGGTGATGACGGCAATTGCGCTCGCTGTGTTCTGGTGGATGCCGACGGCGATCCCGAACTTCGCGATCAACGCCGTGCCCGGCTCGTCGCTGCACTTCCTCAAGACCTTCGACGCGGCGGGGAATGCCTTTCCGTCGTTGCACGTGTCGTTCTCGGTGTTCGCCTGCCTCGTGCTGGCGCGGCAGCTGCGCGAGGCTGGCACGCCCCTGTGGCTGCGGCTGCTCAACGTCGTGTGGGCCGTGGCCATCGTGTACTCGACGATGGCCGTGCGCCAGCATGTGCTGATCGATGTGCTCGGCGGTCTCGGGCTCGGCCTGGCGATGGGCTTCGCGTTGCGCGAGCGGCCATCGACTGCCCCTGTGCCGGTCGCGGCGTAGACCGATCGCGGTATTCCGCCGCGCGGGCGCCGACGGTACAAAGCGGCATCGCCGTTCACCGAGCACGCCATGACCTTTCGCCTGCGCTTCATCGCCGCCGCCGCCTGCCTCCTGGTCGGCCCCGCGTTCGCCATCGACTATCCGGCACGCAAGCCGGGCCTGTGGGAAATCAAGACCGGCGAGGGCGGCGCGTCCACAGGCACGGCGCCGGGCCAGACAATCCAGCAATGCATCGACGCCGCCACCGACAAGGCGATGCGCGAGATGGGCCAGGGCATGGGCAAGGACATGTGCTCGAAGCAGGACCTGCGCCTCGAAGGCGTGAAGCTCGTCATCGATTCGGTCTGCAGGATCGGCCCCACCACCGCGACCTCGCGCGCCGTGATGAGCGGCGACTTCAGCAGCGCCTACCGCATGGAGAGCAAGTCGACCTACAGCCCGCCGCTCATGGGCCGCACCGAAGGCACGGGCCTCATCGAGGCCAAATGGGTCGGTCCCTGCAAGCCGGGCCAGAAGCCGGGTGACATGGTCATGGCCAACGGCATGAAGATGAACCTGCTCGACGCGATGGCGAAGATGCCCGCGCGCAAGTGAATCCCGGCAAGTAGGCCCAGGCCCACAGTGGCTCGCGGCAAGCGGTCGGCAGCGCGCCGGCCCCGGCGGCCCTACGATGACGTGCCATGCCAGACACGGTGGATCTCGTCGTCGCCCGGCCCGAAGGCCTGTACTGTCCGCCCGGCGATTTCTACATCGATCCGTGGCGGCCGGCGGCGCGCGCCGTCATCACGCACACGCATTCCGACCACGCCCGCATCGGCCATGCGCACTACCTGGCGCACACCGACAGCGCCGGCACGCTGCGCACGCGGCTCGGTGCCGACATCCACCTGCAGACCCTGGCGTACGGCGAGGCCATCGAACACCACGGCGTGCGCCTGTCGTTGCATCCGGCCGGCCATGTGCTGGGCTCGGCGCAGGTGCGGCTCGAACACGGCGGGCGCGTGTGGGTCGCCTCGGGTGACTACAAGACCGAGGCCGACGGCACCTGCACGCCGTTCGAACCCGTGCCCTGCGACACCTTCATCACCGAATCGACCTTCGGCCTGCCGATCTACCGCTGGCCCACGCAGGCGGTGCTGTTCGCGGAGATCGATGCGTGGTGGCGCGCCAATGCCGAAGCGGGCCGCGCCTCGGTGCTGTTCTGCTATGCCTTCGGCAAGGCGCAGCGCATCCTGCACGGCGTGGATGCGTCGATCGGGCCCATCGTCGTGCACGGTGCGGTCGAGCCGCTCAACGCCGTGTACCGCGCGGCCGGCGTGGCGCTGCCGCGGACGCTGCGCGCCACCGATGCGGACGTCGATGCGGCGCTGCTGAAGCGCGCGCTCGTGCTCGCACCGCCGTCCGCGCAGGGGACGCCGTGGATGAAGCGTTTCGGCAACTACGCCGATGCCTTCGCGAGCGGCTGGATGCAGCTGCGCGGCACGCGCCGCCGGCGCGGCGTGGACCGGGGCTTCGTCATGTCGGACCATGCCGACTGGCCCGGCCTGCAGCAGGCGATCGCGGGCACCGGCGCCGAGCGCGTGTTCGTCACGCACGGCAGCGTGCAGGTGATGATGCGGTGGCTGACGGAGAACGGGCTCGATGCGCAGGGCTTCAAGACCGAGTACGGCGATGAAGACGACCAGGAAACGCCGGCCGCAGCGCCCGCCGCCGAAGAGGAAGCGAAGTGAAGGACTTCGCCGCGCTCTACCGCGAACTCGACGCCAGCACGTCGAGCCTTGCCAAGCAGGCCGCGTTGCAGCGCTACCTGCGCGAGGCCGACGCGGCCGATGCCGCATGGGCCGTCTACTTTCTGGCCGGTGGCAAGCCGCGCCAGCTCGTGCCCACCAAGCTGCTGCGCCTGCTCGCGCAGGAAGCGGCCGGCCTGCCCGAGTGGCTGTTCGACGAAAGCTACGACGCGGTGGGCGACCTTGCCGAGACCATCGCGCTGTTGCTGCCCCCACCGACCGAAGAAAATGACCTCGGCCTCGCGGCCTGGGTCGAGCAGCACCTGCTGCCGCTGCGCGAGACCGCGAAGCGCGCGCCCCCCGAACTGGCGGACCGCCTGCGCGCGCAGTGGCGGCAGCTCGCGGCCGAGGAGCGGCTGGTGTACTTCAAGCTCATCACGGGCGCGTTCCGCGTGGGCGTGTCGAAGCTGCAGGTCACGCAGGCGCTCGCTGCGGTCGGCGGGATCGATGCCAAGCGCGTCGCGCAGCGGCTCATGGGCTACACGCACCTCGGCGCACGTCCGCAGGCGGGCGACTACGCGACGCTGGTCGCGCCAGAGTCCGATGCCGAGCAGGTACAGAAGACCAGCGGGCAGCCATACCCCTTCTTCCTCGCGCATCCTTTCAACATCCCGCTCGATCAGTTCGATGCGGTGCTGGGTCCGCCGGCCGACTGGATCGTCGAGTGGAAGTGGGACGGCATCCGCGCGCAGATCGTCAAGCGGGCGGGTGCGGTGTGGGTGTGGTCGCGCGGCGAAGAGCTGGTGACCGACCGCTTCCCCGAACTCGCGACGCTCGGCGACGCCTTGCCCGACGGCACGGTGCTCGATGGCGAGATCGCCGTGTGGCGTGAAGACAAGGTGCAGCCCTTCGCCGAACTGCAGAAACGCATCGGCCGCAAGACGCTGGGCGCCAAGCTGCTGCGCGACATTCCCGTGGTGCTGCTGGCCTATGACCTGCTCGAATGGGAAGGGCGCGACCTGCGCGCAGAGCCGCAGTCGGCGCGCCGCGCGCTGCTCGACGAACTCGTCACGCGCATGCAGCACCCCTCGCTGCTGCCGAGCCCGATGCTCACAGGACTCGACTGGACCGACCTTGCACGCCAGCGCGAAGCCGCGCGCACCATGGGCGTCGAAGGAATGATGCTCAAGCGCCGCGACGCGCAGTACGGTGTGGGCCGCACGAAGGACGTGGGCGTGTGGTGGAAGTGGAAAATCGATCCGCTGAGCATCGACGCGGTGCTCATCTACGCGCAGCGCGGCCATGGCCGCCGCGCGAGCCTCTTCAGCGACTACACCTTCGCAGTGTGGGATGGTCCGCCCGAGCAGGAAGACCGCAAGCTCATGCCCTTCGCCAAGGCCTACTCGGGGCTCACCGACGCGGAGATGGCGCGCGTGGACGCGATCATCCGCAAGACCACGGTCGAGAGCTTCGGCCCCGTGAAGAGCGTCAAGCCGACGCTGGTGTTCGAACTCGGCTTCGAGGGCATCGCGCGCAGCACCCGGCACAAGAGCGGCATCGCGGTGCGCTTTCCGCGCATGCTGCGCTGGCGCGAGGACAAGCCGGTGGCGGAAGCCGACACGCTGCAGACGCTGGCTGCGTTGCTGCCGTCATGAACAAGGCGGTCAAGACGGCGCTCGATGCGTGGTTCGCCGCGCGCGGGTGGAAGCCGTTCAAGTTTCAACGCGATGTGTGGAAGGCCATCGCGGCTGGCAAGTCCGGCATGCTGCATGCCACCACCGGCGCAGGCAAGACGTATGCGGTGTGGCTCGGCGCGCTGCAGGTCTTCTCGCAGGCGCGCAAGGCAACCGCTCGCCCTTCGGCCCCGCCGCTCACCGTGCTGTGGCTCACGCCCATGCGCGCGCTCGCGGCCGACACACTGCGCGCGCTGAAGCAGCCGCTCGAAGCGCTCGGCGCCGCGGTGCATCCGTGGAGCGCGGGTGCGCGCAGCGGCGACACCTCGTCGGCCGAGCGCAGCGCACAGAACACGCGCCTGCCCAGCGTGCTCGTCACCACGCCCGAAAGCCTCTCGCTGCTGCTCGCACGTGCTGATGCGAACCAGGTGCTGGGCCGCGTGAAGATGGTCGTGGTCGACGAGTGGCATGAGCTGCTCGGGAACAAGCGCGGCGTGCAGGTGCAGCTCGCGCTCGCGCGGCTCCGGCGATGGAACCCGCGCCTTGCGGTCTGGGGCATGTCGGCCACGCTGGGCAACCTGCAAGAGGCGATGCACTCGCTGCTGGGCCACGACGACGGCGTGCTCGTGCAGGGCCAGGTGCCGAAGAAGCTCGTCATCGATTCGCTGTTGCCCGGCCGCGCCGAACGCTTTCCGTGGGGCGGGCACCTGGGCCTCACGATGCTGCCGCAGGTGATCGACGAGATCGCCGCGAGCAGCACCACGCTGGTCTTCACCAACACGCGCTCGCAGGCCGAGATCTGGTACCAGGCAATGCTCGAGGCGAAGCCCGAGTGGGCGGGTCTCATCGCACTGCACCACGGCTCGCTCGATCGCGAGGTGCGCGAGTGGGTCGAACTCGGGCTGAAGAGCGGCCAGCTCAAGGCGGTGGTCTGCACCTCGAGCCTGGACCTGGGCGTGGACTTCCTGCCGGTCGAGCGCGTGCTGCAGATTGGTTCGCCGAAGGGGGTGGCGCGGCTGCTGCAGCGCGCCGGGCGTTCGGGCCATGCGCCGGGGCGGCCGTCGCGCATCACGCTCGTGCCCACGCACAGCATCGAGATGGTGGAGGGCGCTGCGGCACGCACGGCGATTGCGGAAGGGCACATCGAGGCACGCCATTCGCCCGACCAACCGCTCGACGTGCTGGTGCAGCACCTCGTGACGGTGGCGCTCGGCGGCGGTTTCATGCCCGACGATCTCTACGAAGAGGTGCGAGGCACGGCCGCCTACGCATCGCTCTCGCGCGAGAGCTGGCAATGGTGCCTGGACTTCGTCTCGCAGGGCGGCCCGTCGCTCGCCGTGTACCCGGACTACAAGCGCGCCGTGCCCGATGCAGAAGGCGTGTGGCGCGTGCCCGATGCGCGGCTCGCGCGGCGCCACCGCATGAACATCGGCACCATCGTGAGCGACGCGAGCATGGCGGTGCAGTACCTGGGCGGATCGAAGATCGGCAACGTCGAAGAAGGTTTTGTCGCGCGCATGAAGCCGGGCGACTGCTTCCTGTTCGGCGGCCGGCTGCTCGAGCTCGTGCGCATCCACGACATGACGGCCTGGGTGCGGCGGGCGACCGGCAAGCGCGCCGCGGTGCCGCGCTGGAACGGCGGGCGCATGCCGCTGTCGAACACGCTGGCCGATGCGGTGGTGCAGCAGCTCGCGCTCGCGGACGAGGGGCAGTACAACTCGCCCGAACTGCGCTGCGTGTGGCCGCTGCTCGAAATCCAGCAGCAGTGGTCCGCGCTGCCGACACCGCAGACGCTGCTCGCCGAGACGCTGACGACGCGCGAAGGCTCGCACCTGTTCCTCTATCCGTTCGCGGGCCGGCATGTGCACCTGGGACTGGCGAGCCTGCTGGCCTGGCGCGTGGCGCAGCACGCGGCGCGCACCTTCTCGATCGCGGTCAACGACTACGGCTTCGAGTTGTTGAGCGCGACCGAGGTCGACTGGCCCGCGCTGCTGCCGCAGGTGCTGCGCCTGCCGGAGGGCACTGCCGACGCCGATGCGCGCACCGTGCTGCTGCACGAGGTGCTGGCCTCGCTCAACGCGGGCGAACTCGCGCAGCGGCGCTTTCGCGAGATCGCACGCGTCTCGGGACTGATCTTCCAGGGCTATCCGGGCGAGAAGCGCAGCAGCCGGCAATTGCAGGCCTCGTCGTCGCTGTTCTGGGAGGTGTTCCACAAGTACGACCCGCAGAACAAGCTGCTGCAGCAGGCGGAGCAGGAACTGCTCTCGCAGGAACTGGAGATCGGGCGCCTGCGCGCGAGCCTGGAACGCATGGCCACGCAGCAGCTCGTGCTGAAGCTGCTCGAACGGCCGACGCCGTTTTCGTTTCCGCTCATGGTCGAGCTTTTCCGCGAGAAGCTGTCGAACGAGAACGTGGCCGACCGCATCGCGCGCATGGTCGAGCAGCTGGAGAAAGCCGCGGGCGGCATGGTCACGGCCGGCGGCGTGGAGCGTGTGAAGAACACGCTGGCGTTCGGGCAGGAGGGGTCGGGCAAGCCGCCCACGCCACGGCGCGAACGCAGGCGGCCGTCAAAGCCGCTGCCGCCGCTGTGAGCGGGTCAGCCGCCGTGTGCCTTCACCCACCGCACGATGTCGGCCACGCCCATCGCGCCGGCCTGCCGCGCCACTTCGCGCCCGCTCTTGAACAGGGCCAGCGTCGGGATGCTGCGGATGTTGAAGCGCGCGCCGAGCGCGGGCACGGCCTCGGTGTCGACCTTGGCCAGTCGCACGTGGGGTTCAAGCTGGGCCGCGGCCTGTTCGTAGCCCGGCGCCATCTGGCGGCAGGGGCCGCACCAGGGCGCCCAGAAGTCGACCAGCACCGGGATCTCGTTGCGCGTGATGTGGCGCTCGAAGGTGGCCGCGTCCGGCAGTGCCGTCGAATGGCCGGTGAACAGCGCCTTGTGGCAGCTGCCGCAGTCGGGCGCGCTGCCCAGTTGCTCCGCGCGCACGCGGTTGGTTGTATGGCAGTGCGGGCAGACGATGAGCTTCGGAGGCGATTCGGTCATGCGGAAGAATTGGGGCTCGCGCGGTTGAATTGCAAGACGGCCGCCGGGTCGTGCGCCTTTTGCGACACTCAGCGGCCGTGACTGCCCCGCACCTTACCGCGTCGACGCTCGCTGTCCAGTGGGCCGGCGAGCTGCTGCACCTGCTGCCCGAGCGCGCGCTCTGGTGGCCCGCCGCGCGCGTGCTGCTCATCGCGGACCTGCACCTGGGCAAGGCCGCGACCTACCGGGCGCTGGGCCAGCCCGTGCCGGGCGGCACCACGCAGCGGAACCTTGCACGGCTCGACGCACTCATCGCCTGCCTCGCGCCGCAACGCCTCGTGTTCCTCGGCGATTTCCTGCATGCGGCGCAGGCGCGCACCGTGCTCGCTGCCGTGAGCGACTGGCGCGTGCGGCACGCCGGCGTGGCGATGACGCTGGTGCGCGGCAACCACGACAGCCGCGCCGGCGATCCGCCGGCGGCGCTCGGCATCGAGGTGGTCGACGAGCCCTTCCTGCTGGGGCCATTCGCCTGCTGCCATCACCCGCAAGCGCACGCCACGCACTTCGTGCTCGCGGGGCACCTGCATCCGGTGTGCCGGCTCTACGGCCCGGGGCGCGACAGCGTGCGGTTGCCATGTTTCGTGAGCGAGGCGCGCCAGGCGGTGCTGCCTGCCTTCGGCGAGTTCACGGGCGGCTGGCTGATGGACGCGGCGCCGCAGCGGCGTTTCTACGCGGTGGGCGGCGAGACCGTATGGGCGCTGCCCTCGTCGGATTGACGGACGCCGTTCCCTCTGGAAGGGGGAAGCGCAGAAATTCAGAGCACCACGGGTGCGTCGGGCAGCTCGTTGGTGTCGGGCTGGTCGTCGGCCAGCCGGAAGTGGGCCACCAGCAGCGCCGACACTTCTTCCAGCGCCAGCGTGATGCCGTCTTCGAAGCGGCCTTCGCGGAACGCCACGGCCATGCGCTGCGTCATCGCGGCCCATTCGGCGCTGCCCACGTGGGCGTCGATGCCGCGGTCGGCCACGATCTCGATGGCATGCTCGGCCAGCAGCAGGTAGATCAGCACGCCGTTGTTGTGTGCGGTGTCCCACACGCGCAGCTTGCCGAACATCGCAACGGCGCGCTCGCGGGGCGACGCGTGGCGCCACAGGTACGACATCGGCAGCCCTGCTTCGACGCAGATGCGAACCTCGCCGCTGTGGCGCCGCTCGCTCGCGGCCACGCGACCGGCCAGGCGCTCCATCGCGTCGGCCGGCAGCACGCGGCGCACGGTGGCTTCGTCGGTCCAGAGATGCCGCCAGATGCGGCCCAGCTTCGAGAAGAACGTGGGATCTGTAGTTGCCATGTGTTTCACCAGTCTCCCGAAGCGCCGCCGCCGCCAAAATTGCCACCGCCGCCGGAGCTGAAACCGCCGCCGCCCCCTCCGCCTCCGCCGCCCCAGCTGCCGCCACCGCCGCCGCTGCTCCAGCCCCCCCCGCCGCCGCCTCTGCCGCCACGGCCCGGGCCGAAGCCGGCAAGACCGGAGAACAGCGACACCATGAGCGCGAGCATCCCGGCGATCACCGCGATCACGGTGCTGGTCGTGAGGAGAAACGCGACCACGCCGATGCCGCCGCCCATGGCGACCGAGCCCATGGTCTTGCCCAGGATGGCGCGCGCGATCGGGGCGCCGACGAAGACACCGACGAACAGGAAGATCGCGAGGTTTTCCCAGTCGAAATCATCGCTGTTGCTGCCGCCGCTGCCGATGTCGCGCGAAGGCTCCGGCAGCGGCTCGCCGTCGACCAGGCCGATGAGCCGGTCGACCGCGGCGTTGAGGCCGCCCGCGAAGTCGTTGTTGCGAAAGCGCGGCTTCATCTCTTCGTCGATGATGCGCACCGCCGCGAGGTCGGGCACCGCGCCTTCGAGCGCCTTGGCGGTGGCGATGCGCATCTTGCGATCATCCTTGGCGACGATCACGAGGAGGCCGTCGCCCACGCCCTTGCGTCCGATTTTCCAGGTGTCACCCACGCGCTGCGTATAGCTCGCGATGTCTTCGGGCGCCGTGCTCGGCACCATGAGCACCACGATCTGCGAGCCCTTGCGCTGCTCGAAGGCCGCGAGCTTGGTTTCGAGGCCCGAGCGCTGCGCGGCGTCGAGCGTGGCGGTCTGGTCGATCACGCGCGCCGTGAGGGCGGGGATCGGCAGCAGGCCTTGCGCCAGCGCGGGCAGGCCGGCCCATGCAAGGGCTGCGACAACGATCGCAGCCAGTGCGCGGCGAATCAGGGCGGCCATCGGGCGCCGCTTCTTACTTCTTCGGGGTGCCGAAATCGACCGTGGGCGGCGTCGAGATCTGGGCTTCGTTCTGCACCGAGAAATTCGCCTTGGGCTTGTAGCCGAAGACCATGGCCGTGAGGTTGGTCGGGAAGCTGCGCGAGAGCACGTTGTACTCCTGCACGCTCTCGATGTAGCGGTTGCGCGCCACGGTGATGCGGTTCTCGGTGCCCTCGAGCGTCACGCGCAGGTCGCGGAACGCCTGGTTGGCCTTGAGCTCGGGGTAGCGCTCCGACACCACCATCAGCCGCGACAGCGCCGACGAGAGTTCGCCCTGCGCCTGCTGGAACTTGTTGAAGGCCTCGGGGTTGTTGAGCGTTTCGGGCGTGACCTGGATCGAGGTGGCCTTGGCGCGTGCCTCGATCACCTTGGTGAGCGTGTCCTGCTCGAAGCTGGCCTCGCCCTTCACGGTGGCGACGATGTTCGGCACGAGGTCGGCACGCCGCTGGTACTGGTTGAGGACCTCGCTCCAGGCCGACTTGCTGGCCTCGTCGAGGGACTGGAACTGGTTGTAGCCGCATCCGCTGAGGGACAGGACGGCCGCGAGAATCAGGAACCAGCGCTTCATCATCATTTGCATTACCTCCGCAGAAGAAGGCCGAAGTTAGCATAGACGGGGTCATGGCCCTCGATCCCTTCCACGCCCTGCAAGCCGCGAACCGCGCGGTGCCCCACGCTGCCGCATCGCCCGCCGGCACGCTGCTGATTGCGGGCGCGACCGGCGCGCTCGGGCAGGAGCTGCTGCACCGGCTCGCGGGCCGCCACCGCTTCCGGCACACGCGCGTGCTGGCTCGCGAGCCCATGCACGACGGGCTGGCCGGCGTCGAGACCGTACAGTGCCCGGTGTTGCCGATTGCGCAGTGGCCGTTGGTCGCGGCCGATGTCGCGGTGGTCGCCTTCGATCCGCCGCGCCTGCACCACGGCCGCGAACGTGCGCTGTGGCATCCCGACCCCGCCGATCTGCCCGAGCTGGCGCGCTGGCTGCGCGCCAGCGGTGTGCGCACGCTGGCCATCGTGCAGCCGCACGACCGCGGCCGGCTGCCCGAGGCGCTCAAGCGCGGGCTGGCCAGCCTCGACGAGCAAGCCGTGGTCGCCTGCGGTTTCGAGCGCGTGATCCTGCTGCGCTCGGCGCGCAAGCCTGTGGCCGTGCGCCTGGCCAACGTGGGCGAGCGGCTGGCGGCCTGGATGCTGTCGATCATGCGGTTCATGGTGCCGGCCAACGAGCAGCCGGTGCGCGCACCCAAGATGGCCGAGCTGGTCGACCTCGCGCTGCGCGTGGCACCGCCCGGCGTGCACGTCGCCGCGCCCGAGATGGTGTGGCAGGCCGCGCAGGGTGCCACGGAGGCAGCGGCGCGCGCGTGGCTGATTCCCGCGTCCGTTTCCGAGGCGCCTGCTGCCCCGTCACCCGCTGCCACATGGCCGTGACATGGGCAGGGCAAAATCGGGCCTACCCCCTTCGCTCTTGCCCTTCACCGCCATGCCCAAGACCCCTTTCCGCGCCGCCGCGGCCATCGGCGGCACTGCCGACGATGTCGAGGCCGCCTTCTACGAAGCGCTGCAACGCGGCGATGTCGATGCGCTGATGGCCTGCTGGGCCGACGAGGACGAGGTGTTCTGCGTCCACCCCGGCGGTCCGCGGCTGGTGGGCGCGGTGGCGATCCGCGCGGCCTTCGAGCAGATGTTCGGCAACGGCGCCATCCATGCGACGCCGGCGCGCGTGCGCAAGATCGAGTCGCTCGCGAGCGCCGTGCACAACGTGCTGGAGCGCATCGAGGTGCTCACGGCCGAGGGGCCGCGCCATGCCTTCGTGCTGGCCACCAACGTCTATCACAAGACCGCGCAGGGCTGGCGCCTGGTGGCGCACCACGCAAGCCCGGGCAGCGCGCGCGAGCCGGACGATGCGAACGATCCCCCGCAGGTTCTTCATTGAGTCCTGCCCCGAGCGATGGCCTCTGCGTTTCCTTCTTCCTCTTTCTCACCGACGTCCGCGCCGCCCGACGCACACGAAGCCATGGGCTACGTCGCGCCCCGCTGGCTGCCCGGCGGCAACCTGCAGACCATCTGGCCCGCGCTGTGGTCGCGCCGTTTCGACGGGCCGGCTCCGGTGTACCGCCGCGAGCGCTGGACCGCGCCGGACGGCGATTTCGTCGATGTCGACTTCGCCGATGCACCGCAGCCCGGCCCCCGGCCGCTGCTGGTGCTCTTCCACGGGCTCGAGGGCTCGTCGCGCAGCCACTACGCCGAGGCCTTCGCGGCCTTTGCCGCGTCGCGCGGCATGGCGTTCGCGGTCCCGCACTTTCGCGGCTGCAGCGGCGAACTGAACCTCGCGCCGCGCGCCTACCACTCGGGCGATCACGAGGAGATCGACTGGATCCTGCGGCGCATGCACGCGCAGCACGTGGTGCAGGGCGGCGGCGGGTCGGTGCTGGCCGTTGGCGTCTCGCTGGGCGGCAACGCGCTGCTGCGCTGGGCCTGCGAAGCGGGCGACACCGCGCGCGCCTGCGTCGATGCGGTGGCGTCGGTGTGCGCGCCGCTCGACCTGGCGGCGGGCGGCGAGGCGATCGGGCGCGGCTTCAACCGGCTGGTCTACACGCGCATGTTCCTCGCGACCATGAAGCCCAAGGCGCTGGCCAAGCTGGCGCAGTTCCCGGGCCTGTTCGACCGCGACCGGCTGATGGCGGCGCGCAATCTCTACGACTTCGACGACGTTTTCACGGCGCCGCTGCACGGCTTTCGCGGCACCGACGACTACTGGGCGCGTGGCTCGTCCAAGCCGCTGCTGGGCGCGATCCGCGTGCCCGCGCTGGTGGTGAACGCCCGCAACGATCCCTTCATTCCGGCCCGCAGCCTGCCCGGGCCGAACGAGGTCGGCTCGCACGTCACGCTGTGGCAGCCCGAAGGCGGCGGGCACGTGGGCTTTCCGCTCGGCCTGCCCCCGGGTCATGTGGGCGGAATGCCTGAGTGTGTGGGAGGGTGGTTGGCAGACCACCTCTCGTCGGCCCGCGCGCAAAATACGGCCTATGGATGACATCGTCAAACAGGCACTGGCCAAGTGGCCGAACGTGCCGCACTGCTACGGCTGGCTGGGCCTGGATGCGCGCGGCAACTGGTACATGCGCGACGACCGCACGCAGGCGCAGGGCCCGTTCCACAGCGCCAAGGGCTCGATGCTTCGGCACGACAAGCTGATCGAATTCATTCACCGCAACTACGAGCACGACGCCGACGGCCAGTGGTTCTTCCAGAACGGGCCGCAGCGCGTGTATGTCGAACTGGAGGCGGCGCCGCTGGTGTGGCGCGTGGCGCAAGACAGCGCAAGCGTGTTTACGGTCACGGCCCACACGGGCGCCCCCACCGAGGTGACGGGTTGCCTGCTCGACGAAGCCGGGCGGCTCTATCTGGTCGCGCCAGCGGGGCTGGGCCTCGTGCACACGCAGGATGTGGGCATCGCCGCCGAAGCGATCGAGCAGGGACTCTGGACCCCGGAGCCGGTGCAGGCGGTCGACCTGCCGCGGCGCTTCGGGCATGTACTGAGTCCGGCACAACGCCATGCCGGTGCGGCTGAATAGCTATTGAAAAGATAGCAACTCGGTTCGCCGGGACATGAAAAAACCGGCCTCGAAGCCGGTTTTTTCATGGGCGCGAGGCGCTGTCGATCAATGGCCTGCTTACTTGGCAGGCGCACTGGCCGCAGCGGCGGCAGGTGCGCTGGCCGCTGCCGAAGCGCCTTCGGCCGGCGCGGCAGCCGCTGCCGGACGGTCCGGCACCGGGAACTTGGCGCCACCGGCGTTGGCCAGGTACACCACGGCACGGCCGATTTCGATGTCTTCGAAGTCGCCACCGCCCTGGGCGGGCATTGCGCCCTTGCCCTTGAGCGCGTGCTCGAGCAGCGTGGCGTAGCCTTGGCCGATGCGCGGGCCCCAGGCTGCAGCGTCGTTCAGGTGCGGGGCGCCGGGGATGCCGGGAGCGCCGTGGCAGGCCACGCACTGGGCCTTGAACACGGCTTCGCCGGCGGCCAGGGGCCGGTTGGCGTCACGGATCTCGATGGAGCCGACCTTCTTCAGGCGCTCGGCCACTTCACGGTCACGCGATTCCTGAGTCACGCCGTAGAGCGCCATGTTGTCGCCCTCCGCGGTACCGGCGGGCTTGGTGCCCGAGACCACATAGGACACAAGGCCCACGATGATCAGGATCGGAACGATGAAAGAAAAAAATACCGCGAGCAGCAGTTGCTTCGGGTTCTTGATCGGGCCGGTATGGGCTTCTTCTGTGGCCTGGTAGTGCGGGTCTGCGCTCATGGCGTCCTCAATATCGGGGGGCTCGTCGGGGGCTTTTTCTAACCAACCGGCGATTATAGAGAGGCCCTTTGCCCGCGCGGGCAATTGACCTCTCCATATTGGACGCGCAGGTGTCTCAACCGTTGTTGCGTGTGGCCCAGCCGCCACCCAGCGTCTTGTACAGCGTGACCTGGTTCTGCAGCTGCAGCAGGCGCGTGGCGACGGCCGATTGCTGCGCCGTGAACAGCGAACGCTGTGCGTCGAGCAGGTCGAGCGCGCTGGCAATGCCGTTGCGATAGCGCAGGTCAGACAGCTTGTAGCGCACCGCCTCGGCGTCGGCCTGCGCGGTTTGCGCACGCGCCTGCTCGCCCAGCGTGGCGCGGCCCGCGAGCGCGTCGGCCACTTCGCGGAAGGCGGTCTGGACCGACTTCTCGTACTGCGCCACTGCGATCTCACGCCCGGCCTTGGCCGAGTTGAGCCCCGCGATGTTGCGGCCCGCATCGAAGATCGGCAGCGTGACCGTGGGCGCGAAGCTCCAGGCCTTGGTGCCGCGATCGAACAGGTTAGAGAACTCGCTGCTCGCGGTGCCGATCGAACTCGTGAGCGACACGCGCGGGAAGAAGTTCGCACGCGCCGCGCCGATGTTGGCGTTGGCCGCAATCAACTGCTGCTCGGCCGCGCGGATGTCGGGCCGCTCGGTCAGCAGGTCGGAGGGCAGGCCGGCCGGCACGTCGGGCATCGGGCGGATGCCCGCGAGTCCCTTGGTGCCACCGGCGGTGGCCTCGGCCGGTACCGGCGCGCCGAGCAACAGGGCGAGCGCGTTCTCGTCCTGCATGCGCGCGCGCTGCTGCTGCGCATAGGCGGCGCGCGCGGTCTCGGCCTGCGAGTTCGCAGCCTGGAAGTCGATCTCGGACGACACGCCGTTGTCGAAGCGCAGCTTGGTCAGGCGCACCGATTCGTCGCGCGTGACCATGGTCTGGCGCGTGATCTCGAGCAGCTCGTCGTCGGCCAGCAGCGTGAGCCAGCCGGTGGCCACGGCCGCGATCAGGCTGATCTGCGCGGCCTTGCGCGACTCTTCGGTGGCCAGGTACTGCGACAGCGCCTGGTCCTTCAGCGCGCGCACGCGGCCGAAGAAGTCGAGCTCCCACGCGGTGAATCCGAAGTTGACGCTGTACTGCGACGCCACGCTGCCCTGGCTGGGATCGATCGCCTGGTAGGCGTTGGGGCTCGAGCGCGAGCCCGCACCCGTGAGGCCGAGCGCCGGGAACAGCGCCGAGCGTTCGATCTGGAACTGCGCACGCGCCTGCTCGATGTTGAGCACCGATACGCGCAGGTCGCGGTTGTTTGCCAGCGCCGTCTGGATCAGGCCCGCCAGGCGCGGGTCGGTGAAGAAGTCCTGCCAGGGCAGGGCGGCCGCGGCGGGGCCCGAGGGCTGCGCCGGGTCGCCCGGATAGGTCGTCGGCACCGGCGCCGCAGGGCGCTCGTAGGTCGGGATCAGCGAGCAGCCTGCCAGCAGCATCGCGGCGGCCAGCACGGTGGGAATCAGAGGTTTCTTAGTCATGTGTGTGGTCTCCCGTGATGCCGGCCGCTGCGGCGTGCCGCTTGTCGGCCTCGTGCTGGCGCGCGCTGCCCTTGAACAGCGTGCGCACCACCACGAAGAACACCGGCACGAAGATCACGGCCAGGATCGTGCCGGTCACCATGCCGCCGAGCACGCCGGTGCCGATGGCACGCTGGCTCGCCGAGCCTGCGCCCGACGCCAGGACCAGCGGCAGCACGCCCAGGCCGAAGGCCAGCGAGGTCATGATGATGGGACGGAACCGCAGGTGCGCGGCTTCGAGCGCGGCCTCGACCACGCCGCGGCCCTGTGCCTGCAGGTCTTTCGCGAACTCGATGATCAGAATCGCGTTCTTCGCCGACAGGCCGATGATGGTGATCAGGCCCACCTGGAAGTACACGTCGTTGGAATAGGCGCGCAGCATCGTCGCCACCAGCACACCCAGCACGCCCAGCGGCACCACCAGGATCACCGACAGCGGGATCGACCAGCTCTCGTACAGCGCGGCCAGGCAGAGGAACACCGCCAGGATCGCGAAGCCGTACAGGATCATGGCCTGCGAGCCGGCGAGCTTTTCCTCGCGCGACTGGCCGGTCCACTCGAAGCCGAAGCCTTGCGGCAGCTGGCCGGCGAGCTTTTCCATCTCGGCCATGGCCGCGCCCGTGCTCTGGCCCGGCGCCGCGTCACCGCTGATGCGGATGGCGGGGTAGCCGTTGTAGCGCACCGTCTGCGTGGCGCCCGAGACCCACTTGGTGGTCGCGAAAGCCGACAGCGGCACCGGCTGGCCCTTGGTGTTGACGGCGTTCAGACGCAGCAGGTCGTCGGGTTGCATCCGTGCCGGCGCGTCGGCCTGCACCACCACGCGCTGCAGGCGGCCGCGGTTCGGGAAGTCGTTGATGTAGCTCGAACCCAGCGAGGTCGACAGCGCACTGTTGATCGCATCGAAGCTCACGCCCAGGGCGTTGGCCTTGTCGCGGTCGATGTCGATCTCCAGCTGCGGCGCGTCTTCCAGGCCGTCCGGGCGCACTTGCGCGAGGATCTTGCTTTGCGAGGCCATGCCCAGCAGCTGGTTGCGTGCGTTGATCAGCGCCTCGTGGCCTGCGCCGGAACGGTCCTGCAGCCGGAAGCTGAAGCCGCTGGCGTTGCCCAGCTCGGGAATCGGCGGCGGGCTCAGCGGGTAGATGAAGGCGTCGCGGATGCCCGACAGCGCACCGAAGGCACGGCCGGCCAGCGCGCTGGCCGAGTGGGCCGGGTCCTTGCGTTCTTCCCAGTCCTTCAGCGTCACGAAGGCAAGGCCCGCGTTCTGGCCCTGGCCCGAGAAGCTGAAGCCCATCACGCTCACGATGCTCTGCACTTCAGGCTGCTTCAGGATGAAGCCTTCGACCTGCTGCATCACCGACAGCGAGCGCTCCTGCGTGGCGCCCGGGGGCAGCTGCACGTTCACGATGATGTTGCCCTGGTCTTCCTCGGGCAGGAACGAGCTCGGCAGGTGCGTGTAGAAGTACGCGACGGCGCCGATGATCGCGGCGTAGATCACGAGGTAGCGTGCGGCGCGGCGCAGGATGCGCGCGACCACGCCTTCGTAGCCCTTGGCCGTGCGCGAGAAGCCGCGGTTGAACCAGCCGAAGAAGCCGCGCTTCTCGTGGTGGTGGCCCGCTTCTACCGGCTTGAGCAGCGTGGCGCACAGCGCCGGCGTGAGCGACAGCGCCATGAAGGCCGAGAAGCCGATCGAGGCCACCATCACCGCCGAGAACTGGCGGTAGATGTTGCCGGTCGAGCCCGCAAAGAAAGCCAGCGGCACGAACACCGAGATCAGCACCACGGTCACGCCGATGATGGCGCCCGAGATCTGCTGCATCGCCTTGCGCGTGGCCTCGAGCGGCGACAGCCCCTCTTCGCTCATGATGCGCTCGACGTTCTCCACCACCACGATGGCGTCGTCCACCACGATACCGATCACCAGCACCATGCCGAACATGGTGAGCACGTTGATCGAGAAGCCCAGCGCGAGCAGCGTGGCAAAGGTGCCCAGCAGTGCAATGGGCACCACGATGGTCGGGATGATCGTGTAGCGCCAGTTCTGCAGGAACAGGAACATCACCAGGAACACCAGCGCGATGGCTTCGAACAGCGTCTTCACCACTTCGGTGATCGAGATCTGCACGAAGCGCGAGCTGTCGTACGGAATGTCCCACTTCACGCCCTTGGGGAAGTAGCGCTCCAGTTCGGCCATCTTGGCGCGCACGGCCTTGGCCGACTTCAGCGCGTTGCCGGTCGGCGTGGGCTGCACGCCGATACCGACCGCCGGTACGCCGTTCAGGCGCGCGGAGGTGGCGTAGTTCTGGCCACCGAGTTCGACGCGCGCCACGTCCTTCAGGCGCACGGTCGAGCCGTCGGTGTTGGCACGCAGCACGATGTTCTGGAACTGCTCGACGCTGTTGAGCTGGCCGTTCACCGTGACCGTGGCGGAGATCGCCTGGCCGGGAATGTTCGGCAGGTCGCCGAGCGTGCCCGACGCCACCTGGGCGTTTTGCGCGCGGATCGCGGTGTTGACGTCGTTGGACGACAGGTTGAAGCCTTGCAGCTTCGCCGGGTCGATCCAGATGCGCATCGCGTTCTCGGAGCCGAACAGCTGGGCCTGGCCCACGCCGTCGATCCGCTGCAGTTCCGGCACGATGTTGCGCGCGGCATAGTCACCGAGCGCCACCGGGTCGAAGTCGGGGTTGTCCGAGGACAGCATCGCGAACAGCAGGAAGTTGTTGCGCGACTTGTCCACGCGCACGCCCTGCTGCGTCACGGCCGAGGGCAACCGCGGCGTGGCGCGCGAGAGCCGGTTCTGCACGTCCACCTGCGCGAGGTCTTCGTTGGTGCCGGCCTCGAAGCTGATGGTAATGGCGCCGGTGCCGTCGGCCTGGGCCACCGATTCCATGTAGATCAGGCCGGGCGAACCGTTCATTTCGCGCTCGATCACGGACAGCACGCTGTCCTCGAGCGTTTGCGCGGAGGCCCCGGGGTAGGCGACGTTGATCACGATGGCCGGCGGGGCCACTGGCGGGTACTGCGAGATCGGCAACTGCGTGATGGAGACGCCGCCCAGCACGATGATGAACAGTGCGATCACCCACGCGAAGATCGGTCGGTCGATAAAGAATTTGGCCATGCGAGGCGCTCCTGATTACTTCTTGTCAGCCGAGGCCGAGGCCGAAGCCGGGCTGGCGGCGGGCGCCGCGGCAGCAGACGCTGCCGGCGCCGCGGGTGCAGCCGCCGCTGGGGCAGCCGCGCCGTTCGGCGCCGGCTTTTGCCACGGCACCGCCTTCACGGGCGTGCCGGGCGGCATCATCTGCAGGCGCTGGAAGCCGTCGACCATCACCTGTTCGCCGGCCTTCAGGCCGTCGAGCACCACCCACTGGTTGTCCTTGGCGGCGCTGATCTTCACAGTGCGCTGGCTCAGCTTGCCGTCGGCGCCGACCACCGTCACGTGGTCACCCTGCTGGGTGCGCGTGACGGCCTGTTGCGGCACCGTGATCGCGTTCGTCACCTGCGCCTGCTCGAGCTTCACGCGCACGTACAGGCCAGGCAGCAGCTCGCCCTTGGGGTTCGGGATCTCCGCGCGCAGCGTGACCTGGCCCGTGGTCGGGTCGACCGTGAGGTCGGAGAACAGCAGCTTGCCGTCCTGCGCGTAGTCGGTGCCGTCTTCGAGCACCACGCGGATGCTCGCGGCTTCTTCGCCGCTGGCACGCTTGTACTGGCCGGCGGCCACGGCGCGGCGCAGCTTGAGCACGTCGGAGGCCGACTGCGTGAAGTTCACGTACAGCGGGTTGATCTGCTGCACCACGGCCAGCTCGGTGGCGTCACCCTGGCCGACCAGAGCGCCTTCGGTGACCAGCGCGCGGCCGATGCGGCCCGCGATGGGCGAGGTGACATCGGCATAGCCCTGGTTGATCTTGGCGGTCTGCAGCAGCGCGCGGTTGGCGGCCACGTCGGCTTCGGCCGTCTTGGCGGAGGCCACGGCCGTCGCGTATTCCTGCTTGCTCACGGCGTTGGCCTCGACCAGCGGCTTGTATCGGTCGGCCAGCGCCTTGGCCTGCACGGCGTTGGCTTCGGCGCGGGCCAGCGCGGCCTGGGCGTTCTGCGTGGCGGCCACCAGCGGTGCCGGGTCGATGCGGAACAGCAGCTGGCCGGCCTTCACGTCGCTGCCTTCGCGGAACTCGCGCTTGAGCAGGATGCCCGGCGTGCGGGCGCGCACCTGGGCGATGCGCGAGGCTTCGAGGCGGCCGGGCAGTTCGGTCACCAGGCCCACGTCGGTGGGCTTGACCACCACCACGCCGACTTCAGGCGCCGGACGGGCGCCACCGCCGCCACCGCCCGGTCCGGCCGGGGCCTCGCCCTTGCCGCAGGCGGCCAGGAACAGGAGGGAGACGAGGGCCACGGTCGCGAGACGCGGCGAAAACGACAAGGACGGTTGACGCGAGACATGCAGAAGAGGCATGTGATTCCTTTGATGCGAAGACGGGAGATGGCGCGTTTGCGGGAGAGATCCGTAAACCAGCACGAGCAGGTGGGCCATCCGGGAAGCGCGCTAGTTTACATACATTCATGGATGTATAGTGACAGCCATGCAATGGCCCCACGATACGCAAAGGGCGTTCGCTTTACAAATCAGGAGACTTGGTGGCACGTCGTACGAAGGAAGAAGCACTGGCAACGCGGAATCGATTGCTCGATGCCGCGGAGCTGTTGTTTCAGGCGCAAGGTGTTTCGCAGACCACGCTGCAGCAGATTGCGCAGCAGGCCGGCGCGACGCGCGGCGCCATCTACTGGCACTTCAAGGACAAGGCCGACCTGTTCAACGCCATGATGGAGCGCGTGATCCTGCCGCTGGAAACGCCGCCCAAGAGTGAGGCGCCCGGCGGCAGCGACGACCCGCTGGCCGAGATCGAGGAGGGCATGGTCCATGCGCTGACGCTCATGGTCACCGACCTGCAGGTGCGGCGCGTCTTCGACATCGCGACCCACAAGGTCGAATACACGCACGACATGGCCTCGGTGCAGCAACGCCACCTCGACGCCCGCAACGCCTGCGTGGTCGATTTCGAAAAAGCCCTGCGGCTGGCCGCGCGGCGCGCCCGCATCAAGCTGCCGATCCCCGGCGCGATGGCGGCGCAGGGCATGCACGCGCTCATCGGCGGGCTGATCCAGAACTGGCTGCTCGACCCCACTGCCTTCGACCTCGTGCCGACCGGACGGCGCACCTTCCGCGTCTACCTGTTCGGGCTCGGTTTCCCGCGCACGTCGGGCGGAGCCGTTCCCACGGCACAGGACGCAGAAACCGCCGAGGCCTGATAGGCCATAATGTGCGGCTCCAGTGCTTTTCGGAGCACCCCTCTCGCTGTATTTCAACGGATAGAATTCGGCCCTCCGAAGGCTGAGATCCAGGTTCGATTCCTGGCGGCGGGACCACCTTCAAGACCGGAAATTCCGCAAGGGCTTCCGGTTTTTTCACTTCTTCCCCGACCCGGCCCGGCCTTGCCAGACAAGGCCGATCCGGAGATCCGCGCGACCGGGCCGTGACACGCCGTTGCACCCCGTCACCCAGTCGCACGCATGTAAAAATTCCTCGCATATGGAGCTCACCGAACTGGACGAAACCAGCCTCGCAGCACACGCCGCCGAATGGCGTCGGCGCGCGCTGCGCGGCGAGAAACAGGCCCGCGGCATCGCACATGCCCTCGAGACCGAAATGCGGCGCCGCTTTGGCGATTCGATTCCCCCAAGCCAGAGCGCCGACCTGGACACCCGCCCCCTGGCCCTGCGGCAGCCGCCGCGCCCGTGGTGGAAGTTCTGGTGATCCGGTTGCGGTCGCGGGCCGGCGCGGCCTGATCCGACACCGCTCATGGCTGGTCGTCGGTTGCGGGCGCCCGTCGGCCCTGACACCATGACCGCATGGCATACCAACTTCATTACTGGCCCACGATCCAGGGCCGCGGCGAATTCGTGCGGCTCGCACTCGAGGCCGCGGGCGCCGACTACGTCGACGTCGCGCGGTTGCCCGCGTCGCAAGGCGGTGGCGAGTCCGCGCTGGGGCAGCGCCTCGGCGATCCCGACAACCCGCGCGCCGCATTCGCGCCGCCGTTCCTCATCGATGGCGACATCGTGGTCGGCCAGACCGCGGCGATCCTGCTGTACCTTGGACCCAAGCTCGGACTGGCCGGCATCGGCGAATCGGACGGCCTGTGGACCCATCAGCTCCAACTGACCATCGCCGATGCCGTGGCCGAGGCGCACGACACCCACCACCCGATCTCGACCGGTGACTATTACGAAGACCAGCGCGACGCGGCCGTGCAGCGTGCACGTGCCTTCCGCGAAGCACGCATCCCGAAGTTCCTGAACTGGTTCGAGCAGGTGCTGCAGCGCAACCCTGCGGGCGACCTGCACCTCGTCGGCGACGTGCTCACCTACGCCGACCTGTCGCTGTTCCAGCTGGTGGACGGCCTGCAGTACGCCTTTCCGAGAGCCGCCGCGCGGGCACTGGCCGATGTGCCTGCGGTCGTGAAGCTGCACGCCAACATCCGGCGGCGCCAGCGCGTGCACGACTATCTGCAGAGCCCGCGCCGCATTGCGTTCAACGAGGACGGGATCTTTCGGCGCTATGCCGAACTGGATGGCTGAGGGCTACGCGCTGTCGCTGTCGGCTTCGTTGCGGATGCGCAGTGCCAGGTCATACAGCGTGTTGCGCGGCGCGCCGCTGATCTCTGCGGCCAGCTTCACGGCCGTCTTCACCGGCAGTTCCGCCAGCAACAGGCGCAGCACGCGTTCGCCTTCCGCGCCGCCGTCGCCGCTCACGGCCACGGGGTGCAGCACGAGGGCGAACTCGCCGCGCATGCGGTCGCGGTCGGCGCCGAACCAGTCGGGCAGCGCGCTGGCCGCCACGGTGGCGATCTCCTCGAACTGCTTGGTGAGCTCGCGGCCCACGGTGATGCGGCGTTCGCCCAGCATGGCGAGTGCGCGGGCCAGCGTTTCGATGCGGTGCGGCGCTTCCAGCAACACCACGGCGCGCGGTTCTTGCATGAGCGCCTGCACGGCAGTGTCGCGCTCGCCGGCCTTGGTCGGCAGGAAGCCCGCGAACACGAAGGCGCTGCTGTTGTGCGCGTTGCTCTCGCCTCCGTCGGCCACGAGCCCGGCGGCGCTCATGAGCGTGACGACGCTGCTGGCGCCAGGCAGCGGCAGCACGCGCTGGCCGGCCGCGCGCACGGCGGCGGCCAGGCGCGCGCCGGGGTCGCTCACGCCGGGCGTGCCGGCGTCGCTCACGTAGGCGATGCGTTCGCCCTGCGCAAGGCGCGCGACCACGGCCTGCGCGGCCTCGGCTTCGTTGTGCTGGTGCACCGCGAGCAGCCGCGCGCCGGGGCGGTCGATGCCGTAGGCGCGCAGCAGGGTCTGCGTGTGGCGCGTGTCCTCGCAGGCGATGACGTCCACCAGCTGCAGCACATGCAGTGCGCGCAGCGTGATGTCGGCCAGGTTGCCGATCGGCGTGGCGACGACATACAGCGTGCCCTGCGGATAATGCTGCGCGCCCGCGGCGTCGTGCGCGGCCGGCAGGGCCGCGCCGAAGGAAGCAGGGGCGAGTGAAGCCAAGAGGTTTCTCCGTAGGGCAGCGAAAACAAAAAACAGGGCAGGGAGCCATGACGACAAGCATCACGACGACGAAGCATCGCGGCGATGCGGCGGAAGACGCCGCGCTCGACCACCTTCGCCGGGCCGGCCTCGTGCCGGTCGCGCGCAATTATCGAACGCCGGGGCGCGGCGGCGGCGAGGTCGACCTGATCATGCGCGATCCGCGCGACGGCACGCTGGTGTTTGTCGAGGTGCGCCAGCGCAGCGCGGCCTCGCACGGTGGCGCGGGCGGCAGCATCACGGCGCGCAAGCAGCGACGCATCGTGCTGGCTGCGCGGCATTACCTGGGCCGGTTGCGGTCGCTGCCGCCGTGCCGGTTCGACGTGGTGCTGATCGAGGAGAAAATCACCTGGCTGAAAGCCGCCTTCGATGCTGGCTGACGCGCCCGCCAGGGAACTGAAGCCTTCCGGAAGGCTCCACCACTCACGTCTTGTTTCACGACCCCCAGTTATCATCGCGCCCCATGCTCGAGCAACGGATTCAGCAGCACTTCATCGACAGTGCCGATCTCAAATACCAGACCGGACCGGTCCTCAGCAAACCCATCTCCCAGGCGATGCAGGCCCTGCTGGCCTGCGTGACCAGCGGCGGCAAGGTGCTGGCCTGCGGGGCCGGCGTGTCGGGTTTGCTCGCCGCGCAGTTCGCCTCGAATTTCGTGGGCCGCTTCGAACGCGAGCGGCCCGAGCTGGGCGCCATCGCGCTGCCCGGCGACACCACCGACCCGGCGGCCGACAGCCCGCAGGCCGCCGATGCCGACCGCTTCGCGCGCCAGGTTCGCGCGCTCGGCCAGGCCGGCGACGTGCTGCTGGTGCTCAGCGCCAGCGGTCATTCGGCCGCGGTGCTGGCCGCCGTGCTCGCTGCGCATGAGCGCGACATGACGGTGGTTGCGCTGCTCGGCAACGCCGCGACCGGCTTGGCGGCGGCCGCGTCAGGTGCCCCAGCCACGGGCGGCACTGGCGGCACCATCGGGCGCGCGCTGCGTGAAACCGACGTCCAGATCAGCGTGCCGCACGAGCGTGCGGCACGCATCCACGA
This sequence comes from Variovorax sp. Root473, assembly GCF_001426505.1. GTDB lineage: Bacteria > Pseudomonadota > Gammaproteobacteria > Burkholderiales > Burkholderiaceae_C > Variovorax. Next base: position 53,997 of record NZ_LMEV01000015.1, on the reverse strand, counting down.
AATCCACCTGCTCGCGCTGCATTGCCTGTGCGACGGCGTGGATGCCCAGTTACTCGGAGAACAGGAAGTTTCCTCATGACCATGACGACCCTGACCAAGGCCTCGACCCAACGTTTCGCTCTCGCGCTCACCCTCGGTGCTGCTCTGGTGGGCGGCTTGTCCGCCTGCGTGCCGCTCGTCGTGGGCGGCGCCGCGGTGGTGGGCGTGGGCATGGTGGCGACCGACCGCCGCAGCTCGGGCGCCCAGCTCGACGACCAGGGCATCGAGCTGCGTGCTGCGGCTCGCGTGCGCGACATCGCCAACGACAACATGTACGTGAGCGTCACCAGCTACAACCGCCAGGTGTTGCTGACCGGCGCCGTCGGCAGCGACGCCGACCGCCGCCGTGTGGAAGACGAGGTGAGCCGTGTCGTCAACGTGCGCTCGGTGGTCAACGAACTCACCATCGGCGCGCCAAGCACCTTCCAGGACCGCTCGAACGACCTGTACATCACCGGCAAGGTGAAGGCCTCGCTGCTCGATGCCAAGGACATCTTCGCCAACTCCTTCAAGGTCGTGACCGAGCGTGGCACGGTCTACCTGATGGGCATCGCCACCCGCCGCGAGACCGACCGCGCCACCGAAATCACGCGCGGCGTGACCGGCGTGGCCAAGGTCGTGCGCGTGGTCGAGGTGGTGAGCGAGGCCGACCTCGCGGCGAGCCAGGCGGCGAACCAGGCTGCCGCGCAGCGCGGCGGCACGGGGCCCGCGCCGGTCAGCAACGCAACGCCGTCGGCACCGGCTGCGTCCTCGGGTTCGCGCGTGCCGCTGCCGCCGATGGAACCGCTGCCGGCGCCGGCCGGCGGTGCGACCACCTCGCCGGTCCGCTGAAATCAAAAAGCCCGCTTCCGCGGGCTTTTTTCATTTGAGCCGAGTGATGAGGCTCGACGTGTCCCAGCGCCTGCCGCCCGCCTGCTGCACGTCGGCATAGAACTGGTCGACCAGCGCCGTCACCGGCACGCGCGCGCCGTTGCGCTTGGCTTCGTCGAGCACCAGGCCCAGGTCCTTGCGCATCCAGTCGACGGCAAAGCCGTAGTCGAACTTGCCTTCGATCATGGTCTTGCCGCGGTTGTCCATCTGCCAGCTCTGGGCGGCGCCCTTGCCGATGACGCCGAGCACGGCTTCCATGTCGAGCCCGGCGCGCTGGCCGAAGGCGATGGCTTCCGACAGGCCCTGCACCAGCCCCGCGATGGCGATCTGGTTGACCATCTTCGCGAGCTGGCCCGCGCCGCTGTCGCCCAGCAGCGTGACCGCGCGCGAGAAGGCCATGGCCACCGGCTTGATGCGTTCGAACACCGCCGCGTCGCCGCCGCACATCACGGTGAGCGCACCGTTCTGCGCGCCCGCCTGGCCGCCCGACACGGGCGCGTCGATGAAGTGCAGGCCGCGCGCCAGCGCCGCCTTCGACAGCTCGCGCGCCACGTCGGCCGAGGCCGTGGTGTGGTCGACCAGCACAGCGCCGGGCTTCATGCCGGCCAGGGCGCCGTCGTCGCCCAGCACCACCGAGCGCAGGTCGTCGTCGTTGCCGACGCAGCAGAACACGATGTCCGCGCCGGCCGCCGCTTCGCGCGGTGTGGGGGCGTGGCGGCCCGGCGCGCCGAACTCGGCGACCCAGGCCTGCGACTTGGCGGGTGTGCGGTTGTAGACCGTGACCGTGTGGCCGGCCCTGGCCAGGTGCCCGGCCATGGGCCCGCCCATGACGCCGAGGCCGAGGAAGGCCACCGTCTGGGCGGGAACGGATTCGTAGGTGCGGGGGTTGATGCTGCTCATGGCCGACAGCTTAAAGCCAAAGAAAGAAAGCCGGCACGTCCGGACACCCCGGCAGGCGGCCTCAGACGATCGCGAAGTGCTCGGTGCCGGCCGCCAGGTCGGTGCTGCGCGCGCGCTGGCTGTTGAGCTTGATCTGCAGGCGCAGGTCGTTGGCCGAGTCGGCGTTGCGGATCGCTTCTTCGAAGTTGATGGCGTTGCCTTCGAACAGGTCGAACAGCGCCTGGTCGAAGGTCTGCATGCCCAGGTTGCGGCTCTTCTTCATGACCTCCTTGATCTCGCCCACTTCGCCCTTGAAGATCAGGTCGGAGATCAGCGGGGTGTTCAGCAGGATTTCGACGGCGGCCACGCGGCCTTGGCCGTCTTCGGTGGGCACCAGCCGCTGCGACACCAGCGAACGCAGGTTCAGCGACAGGTCCATCAGCAACTGCGCGCGGCGCTCTTCGGGGAAGAAGTTGATGATGCGGTCCAGCGCCTGGTTGGCGCTGTTGGCGTGCAGCGTGGCCATGCACAGGTGGCCGGTTTCGGCGAAGGCCACGGCATGCTCCATGGTCTCGCGGTCGCGGATTTCACCCATCAGGATCACGTCGGGCGCCTGGCGCAGCGTGTTCTTCAGCGCCGCTTCCCAGCTGTCGGTGTCGATGCCCACTTCGCGCTGCGTCACCACGCAGTTCTTGTGCGGGTGCACGAACTCGACCGGGTCTTCCACCGTGACGATGTGGCCGTACGAGTTTTCGTTGCGCCAGTCGATCATCGCGGCCAGCGTGGTCGACTTGCCGGAGCCCGTGGCGCCCACCAGGATGCACAGGCCGCGCTTGGTCATCGACACGTCCTTGAGCACCTGCGGCATGCCCAGGCCATCGATGGTCGGCAGCTTGGCGGGAATGGTCCGCAGCACCATGCCGACCTTGCCCTGCTGCACGAACGCGTTGACGCGAAAGCGCCCGATGCCCGTCGGCGAGATCGCGAAGTTGCACTCTTTCGTGCGCTCGAACTCGGCCGTCTGGCGGTCGTTCATGATCGAGCGCGTGAGCGCCAGCGTGTGCTGCGCGCCCAGCGCCTGCTGCGACACCTTGGTGACCTTGCCGTCGACCTTGATGGCCGGCGGGAAGTCGGCGGTGATGAACAGGTCGCTGCCGTTGCGGCTCACCATGAGCTTGAGCAGGTCGTTGATGAACTGGCTGGCTTGATCGCGTTCCATGATGTCGGTCCTGTGCGGGCTGTGATCAGCCGGGGAAGTTTTCTGGGATCTTGGCCTTGCCGCGCGCTTCGGCGGCAGAGATCGTGTTGCGGCGCACCAGTTCCGTCAGGTTCTGGTCGAGCGTCTGCATGCCCGAGCCCTGGCCGGTCTGGATGGTGGAGTACATCTGCGCCACCTTGGCTTCGCGGATCAGGTTGCGGATGGCCGGCGTGCCCAGCATGATCTCGTGCGCCGCCACGCGGCCCTGGCCGTCCTTGGTCTTGCACAGCGTCTGCGAGATCACCGCCTGCAGCGATTCCGACAGCATCGCGCGGATCATTTCCTTTTCCTCGCCCGGGAACACGTCGATGATCCGGTCGATGGTCTTGGCGGCCGACGAGGTGTGCAGCGTGCCGAACACCAGGTGGCCCGTTTCGGCTGCTGTCATCGCGAGGCGGATGGTTTCGAGGTCGCGCAGCTCGCCCACCAGAATGGCGTCCGGGTCTTCGCGCAGCGCGGAGCGCAAGGCGTTCGAGAACGACAGCGTCATCGGCCCTACCTCGCGCTGGTTGATCAGACACTTCTTCGACTCGTGCACGAACTCGATCGGGTCTTCCACCGTGAGGATGTGGCCGTACTCGTTCTCGTTGAGGTAGTTGACCATCGCCGCCAGCGTGGTCGACTTGCCCGAGCCCGTGGGGCCCGTCACCAGCACCAGCCCGCGCGGCTTGAGTGCGAGTTCGCCGAAAATCTTCGGGGCGTTGAGCTGCTCGAGCGTGAGGATCTTCGAAGGAATGGTCCGGAACACCGCCGCCGCGCCGCGTGCCTGGTTGAAGGCGTTCACGCGAAAGCGCGCGAGGCCGTCGATCTCGAACGAGAAGTCGACCTCCAGGAACTCTTCGTAGTGCTTGCGGTGCGTGTCGCTCATGATGTCGTACACCATGGCGTGCACCGCCTTGTGGTCCAGCGCATCGACGTTGATGCGGCGCACGTCGCCGTTCACGCGGATCATCGGCGGCAGGCCGGCCGACAGGTGCAGGTCGGAGGCTTTGTTCTTGACGCTGAACGCCAGCAGTTGGGTGATGTCCACGGGGCTCCTCAGGCAGGCTTTGGTGACGTTTTGATACGAATTCGGAAGATTATGACGATGATTGGCGACGACCTCCAGCAAGTAAGGGCCCGAATCGACCAGGCCTGTGCAGACGCCGGGCGCGACCCGTCGGCGGTGCGCCTGCTGGCGGTGTCCAAGACCTTCGGGCCGCAGGCCGTGCGCGAGGCGCACGCGGCGGGCCAGGCGGCGTTCGGCGAGAACTACGTGCAGGAGGGGCTGGACAAGATCGCCGCGCTGGCCGACCTGCGCGCGGGGCTCGAATGGCACTGCATCGGCCCTCTGCAGAGCAACAAGACGCGGCCCGTGGCCGAGCAGTTCGACTGGGTCCACAGCATCGAGCGCCTGAAGATCGCTGAGCGCCTGTCGGCCCAGCGACCAACCCATCTGCCACCGCTGCAGGTGTGCCTGCAGGTCAACGTGGATGGCGGCGCGAACAAGTCCGGCGTGCCACCGGAAGAGGCCCTGGCCCTCGCGCGCGCTGTGGCGGCCTTGCCACAGCTGCAGCTGCGCGGACTCATGGCAATCCCCGAACCGGCGCCCGATTTCGCGGCACAACGCGAACTGTGCCTGCGCGCGCATGCGGTATTCGAATCGATCCGCGCGGCGGGCATTGCGCTGGACACGCTGTCGCTGGGCATGAGCGGCGACCTCGAAGCGGCGGTCAGTGCCGGCAGCACGATGGTGCGCATCGGCACGGCGATCTTCGGTGGCAGGGTGCGCAAGTCCGCCTGAAGCCGGTCAGACCCCCAGCGGCAAGCGCGCGCTGCTCTTCACCTCTTCCATGACGGCGTAGGTGCGCGTCTCGCGCACGCCCGGCAGCTGCCACAGCACCGTGCCGGCGAATTCCCGGTAGGCGGCCATGTCGGCCATGCGGGTCTTGAGGAGGTAGTCGAAGCCGCCGGCGACCATGTGGCATTCCATGATCTCGTCGCGCACCTGTACGGCGGCCTTGAATTGGTCGAAGACGTTGGCGGTGGTGCGGTCGAGCAGCACCTCGACGAAGACGGTGAAGCCGCGCTCCAGCTTGTAGGGGTCGAGCCGGGCCTCGTAACCCAGGATGAAGCCGTCGCGCGTGAGGCGCTGCACGCGCGCCAGCACCGCCGTGGGGGAGAGCGCCACGGCCTCCGCCAGCTTGAGATTGGTGATGCGCCCGTCTTCCTGAAGGATCTTCAGCAGGCGCAGATCGATGCGGTCCAGATCAAGCATTCGAGAATTATCCGGCGCCCGCATCGATCGACTGCGAGAAATTCGGCCTATTTGTTCAGGCCGTAGGAGATAGAACCAAGGAATACCGTTGGACTACCCTTTTTAGGTGATCAAAACTACCGAAAACCGTGGATGCACCGACGTTCAGCGCACCGTGGTCGTGCCGGGCGCGGCGGCCTGGCGGCCCGAGAGCTGATCGACCAGCGCGCCGTAGGCCGGGCCTTCGCGCAGCCTGGTGTAGGCGGCCTGGGCTTCGCGGTAGCCGGGGCGCGACATGTCGGCGCCAGCTTCGCCCGACTGCTGGGCGGCGAGACCCGAGCGAATCCACAGTTGCGTGTCGGCCGCCACGGCGGCGCGGCTGTTGGCCGAGACCACGACCGGTGCCTGGCCCATAGTCTCGTTGTAGCCCTGGGTGGGCGCGGTCTTCAGCCACTGCTGGGCGTCGGCCGTCACGGCAGCGCGCGTCGTCGACGACGCGAACGGCGCGGGACGCGGATCGCCTTCGGCGTAGTTGCCGGCAAAGCTCGGTGCGGCTGCAAGGCCGAGCAGGGCGGCGACGGCGGCGGTGTTCAGCAGGCGGGTGGTGGAAGACAGCGTCATGTGCGTTAGCTCCTAGAGGGTGGTTGGTGAGAACGACTGTATGAAGCGCATCCACGCGAGCGATAACGGTTGGATGACGGTTTTGTCATGTGCGTATCGACCTGCGTCGGGCCGCGCCTCGAGGGACCGAAAGGCGCCTTCCAACTTCTCTTGCATAACCGCCATCGCGGCATGCATAAGCCATGGCGCACCGCCCGCAGTCGGCATATCGTTGCGCCCATCCATTCCAACCAAGGGATCTTCCATGAGCGAGAAACTCTCCTTCGTCAATCCGACGGCCAACAGCCCCTGGGGCACCTACCTGTCGCAGGTTGATCGCGTCGTGCCGTACCTCGGCCCGCTGGCGCGCTGGGTCGAAACCCTCAAGCGCCCCAAGCGCGCGCTGATCGTCGACGTGCCGATCGAGATGGACGACGGCACCATCGCCCACTTCGAGGGCTACCGCGTGCAGCACAACATGAGCCGCGGCCCGGGCAAGGGCGGCGTGCGCTTCCACCCCGACGTCACGCTCGAGGAAGTGATGGCGCTGTCGGCCTGGATGACCATCAAGACCGCCGCGGTCAACCTGCCCTACGGCGGTGCCAAGGGCGGCATCCGCGTCGACCCCAAGAAGCTGTCGCTGCAGGAGCTGGAGAAGGTCACGCGTCGCTACACCAGCGAGATCGGCATCATCATCGGCCCGCACACCGACATCCCCGCGCCCGACGTCAACACCAACGCGCAGATCATGGCGTGGATGATGGACACCTACTCGATGAACGTCGGCGGCACCGCCACCGGCGTGGTCACCGGCAAGCCGCTGCACCTGGGCGGTTCGCTGGGCCGCGTGAAGGCCACCGGCCGCGGCGTGTTCGTCACCGGCCGTGAAGCGGCCCGCCGCCTGGGCCTGGACCTGCGCGGCGCGCGCATCGCGGTGCAGGGCTTCGGCAACGTGGGCTCGGTCGCGGCCGAACTCTTCGCCGAAGCGGGCGCCAAGATCGTCGCGGTGCAGGACCACACCGGCACCATCGTGAACACCAACGGCCTCGACCTGGCCAAGCTCGTGCCCATCTCGCGCACCGACGGCGTGGTCGGCTTCAAGGCCGGCGGCGACATCGTGCCGAACGAAGACTTCTGGGACGTGGCCTGCGACATCCTGATCCCGGCCGCCCTCGAAGGCCAGCTCACGGCCGAACGCGCCAAGAAGACCACCGCCAAGCTGGTGCTCGAAGGCGCCAACGGCCCGACGGTGCCCGAGGCCGACGACATCCTGGCCGAGCGCGGCGTGCTGGTCGTGCCCGACGTGATCTGCAACGCCGGCGGCGTGACGGTCTCGTACTTCGAATGGGTGCAGGACTTCTCGTCCTTCTTCTGGGACGAGGACGAGATCAACGTGCGCCTGGACCGCATCATGATGAACGCGCTCAACCAGATCTGGGACACGGCCGACAAGCACAAGATCTCGCTGCGCACGGCCACGTATGCGGTGGCCTGCGAGCGCATCCTGATGGCGCGCCAGGAACGCGGCCTCTATCCCTGACGCGATCTCCGGGGCTTTCAGGGCCCTTCGGGAACCCCCGGCCTGCGGGGGGCTCGAAGCGAGGCCGCCGGTTGGTTAGCATCCGGTGTCCTTCCCGCCCTGCCATGCCCCCCACCTCTTCTGCTGCTTTCTTCTTTTCGCCGGCCCGTGTGCCGGCGTTTCTGTTCCCGAGCCTGCTGTCGGTGCTCGTGCTGGCCGGCTGTGGCGGCCTCGGCGCGCGCCAGGCCTACGAGCCCGAAGACTTCGATTCCACCACCACCCACACGCGCAACTACGCCGCCAGCGAGGCGCAGACCTGCGAGGCGGCGCGGCGCGCGCTGCTGAGCCAGGGCTACATGGTCACGGCCGCCAATGCCGACCTGGTGACCGCGCGCAAGAGCTTCCAGCCCGCGGCCGAGACGCACGTCGAGGTCGAGTTCCGCGTGGTCTGCGCACGCGAGATGGGCGTGGGCAGCGCCTCGGCCGGACGCAGCACCGTGGCCTTCGCGACCGCATTGCAGGACCGCTACGGCCTCAAGAAGGGCAGCAACTCGGCCAGCCTGGGCGTGGGCGCCATCGGTTCGCTCTCGCTGCCCTTCGGTGGCAGCAACGAGGCGATGGTCAAGGTGGCGAGCGAGACGCTCACCGACGAACGTTTCTACGACCGCTTCTTCACGCTGGTCGAGCGCTTCCTGCAGGGCGGCGGCCCCGACATGCCCGCCGATGCTGCGCCCGCCGACGACGCGGCGAAGCCATCCACGCGCCCCGCTGCCACCACCTTCCCCGTGCCGCCGTCGCCGAACCGCGGCTGATTTCTCACCGTACCAGCGTCGACTTGCCGAACAGGCTCTCGATCAGCTCCACCGCCACTTCGGCCGTCTGGTTGCGCACGTCGAGCGCGGGGTTGAGTTCCACCACGTCGACCGAGCCGAGCCGGCCGGTGTCGGCAATCATTTCCATGCACAGCTGCATCTCGCGGTAGGTCGGTCCGCCGCGCACGCCCGTGCCCACGCCGGGCGCGTCGGCCGGGTCGAGACAATCGAGGTCGAAGCTCACGTGCAGGTGGGTGTCTTCGTCCACATCTTGAAGCGCCTCGGTCATGGTGGTGCGCATACCGTGCTCGTCGATGTGGCGCATGTCGAACACGTGCAGCCCGAGCGTGCGGATCGCCTTCTTCTCGTCGTCGTCCACGCTGCGGATGCCGATGAAGCGGATGGCGTCGGGCGCGAGTGCCGCGGGCTCGCCGCTCCAGCCCGTGAGATCTGCCGGGCCGTGGCCCAGCAGGCACGACACGGGCATGCCGTGCAGGTTGCCGCTGGGGCTCGTGGTCTCGGTGTTGACGTCGGCGTGCGCATCGAGCCACAGCACGCGCAGCTTCTTGCCGCGCTGGCGCGCATGCCAGGCCACCGCGCTGATCGAGCCGATCGCCAGGCAGTGGTCGCCGCCGAGCATCACCGGCACATGGCCGGCGCCCAGCGCAGTGTCGACGGCGGCAAAGACCGATTGGTTCCACGCGATCACCTCGGCGAGGTGGCGCAGCCCGTTGGCGGGCGGTGCCCACGGCGTGGCCGGGCCCGCGAGGTTGCCGCGGTCGAGCACCGCGAAGCCCTGGCCCGCCAGCGCCTCGGCCACGCCCGCCACGCGCAGCGCGTCGGGCCCCATGCCCGCGCCGCGCACGCTGGCGCCGATGTCGGTCGGCGCGCCGATCAGTTCGAGGGTGGTGACGGTAACGGTGGCGGCGGTGCTGCTGCTGTTCATGCCGGTCTCCCGATGTGATGCCAGAGGTAGGCGTAGCCGAGCGCATCCATGAAGGCGGACGCCTTGTTGTCCGCGGCGGCGCTGTGGCCGCCTTCCATGTTTTCGTAGAAGCTGCTGTCGTGCCCCAGCGCAAGCAGCTTCGCGTGCATCTTGCGCGCATGCACGGGGCCCACACGGTCGTCGCGTGTGGAGGTGGTGAAAAGCGCCGGCGGGTAGGGCGTGCCGGCCTTCGCGTTCTCGTAGGGCGAGAAGGTCCGGATGAATTCCCATTCGTCGGGCTGTTCCGGGTCGCCGTACTCCGCGATCCACGACGCGCCGGCCGACAGCTGCGTGTAGCGCTTCATGTCGAGCAGCGCCACCTCGCTCACGATGGCGCCGTACAGCTGCGGGTACAGCGTGAGCATGTTGCCCATCAGCAGCCCGCCGTTGCTGCCGCCCATGGCGCCCAGGTGCGCGGGCGAGGTGATGCCGCGCGCGATGAGGTCTTGCGACACGGCCGCGAAGTCCTCGCAGGTGCGCAGCCGGTTCTCCTGCAGCGCGGCCTGGTGCCAGCGCGGGCCGTACTCGCCGCCGCCGCGGATGTTCGCCACCACGTACACGCCGCCGCGTTCGAGCCAGGCGCGGCCGATGCCGCCGCTGTAGCTCGGCTCCAGCGAGATCTCGAAGCCGCCGTAGGCGTACTGCAGCGTGGGGTGGGTGCCGTCGGCCACGAGGTCTTTCGCGGCGATCTCGAAGTAGGGCACGCGCGTGCCGTCCGCCGAGGTCGCGAAATGCTGGCTCACGCGAAAGCGCGACGCATCGAAGAAGCCCGGGCTGTGCTTCAGCGGCTGCGGCTCGCCCTGGCCGAGGGTGCCGATGTACAGCGTGGTCGGCTGCAGGAAGCCGCTCACGGTCAGGAAGTAGTCGTCGTTCTCGGTCTCGTCGATGCCGCCGGCCGCCACGCAGGAGAGCGCGGGCGCGCCGCCCAGGCTTTCGCGGGCCCACTCGGCGGTGCCGTCCGCCGGCGGCGTGAGCACCTCCAGCCGGTTCACCACGTCGTGCATCACGTTGAGGATGAGGTGGTGCCGCGTCCATGAGTAGTCGTCGAGCGCGGTGGTGTCGTCGGGCTCGAACAGCAACGTGAGTTCGCGCGCGCCGGCCATGTAGTCGTCGAAGCGTGCGGCCAGCAGCGAGCCGGCGACGTAGGTGTGGCCGGCCACGGTCCAGTCTTCGCGCGGCTCGATCAGCAGCCACTCGCGCGTGACGCCGGTGTTGGCGTCGTCGGGCACGTCGATCTTGGCGAGCGTGCCGTCGGGTGCGCGCAGCCAGGTCTCGCTGTCGTAGAAGTCGATCTGGCGCGAGACGAAGTCGCGCTCGAAGCCGGGCGTGTGGTCGCTCCAGGCGCTCACCGACATGTCTTCGTGCGCGCCCTCGTACACGGTGACAGCTTCGGCCAGCGGCGTGCCGCGCCGCCATTGCTTCACCAGGCGCGGGTAGCTCGAGCTGGTCATGGAGCCGGGGCCGAAATCGGTGCCCACGTACAGGTGATCGATGTCTTTCCAGGTGACGTGGTTCTTGGCCTCGGGCAGCGCGAATCCGCCTTCGACGAAGCGCAGGTTCACGAGGTCGAACTCGCGTACCACGTCGGCATCGGCGCCGCCGCGCGACAGCGAGATGAGACAGCGTTGGTAGTCCGGCTCCAGGCAGTCGGCGCCGTGCCAAACCCAGTTCTCGCCGTCCTGCGCGGCCAGCGCGTCGAGGTCGAGCACCGTCTCCCAGTCGGGCTCGGCCGTGCGGTATTCGGCGCGCGTGGTCCGGCGCCATAGGCCCTTGGGGTGCGCCTTGTCGCGCCAGAAGTTGTAGTAGAGCGGGCCGATCTTGCTGACCATCGGAATGCGCGCGTCGGAATCGAGCACTTCGAGCAGGCCCTGCTCGATCGCCTGGAAGTCGGGCGACCTCGCATAGGTGTGAACGGTGCGTGCATTCTGCTGGCGAGCCCAGTCCAGAGTGGCTTCGCCGTCGATGTCTTCGAGCCAGAGGTTGTCGTCGTTGTCGTGCGCAGAGGTCATGCGGCACAGTGTACGAAGCCCCCGTGACCGCGCTGGCTGTGAGCAGTTGTTGCGGCCTGGTGACGGCCTGCAAGGCACGTGGGTTTTTTCATCGCAAGTGGCCGCGCATCCCGACCCCTTGGGACAAACCCCCGTCTCGCGCGTGCCTTCCCCCCAGTGGAAACACTGAAGAAGCGAAGGCCCACGGACGCCATGCCCACGGTATCCTGCCGAACGGCGCTTGCCCCAACGAGGAGAACCACACATGAAACACCTGAGCGGTCTTGATGCCACCTTCCTTCACCTGGAAACCCCCGAGATGCCGATGCACGTGGGTTCTCTCAACGTGCTGGATCTGCCCAAGGGCTACAAGGGCGACTTCTACGAAGACGCCAAGGCTTTCATGGCCAGTCGCATCCACCTGGCCGACGTGTTCACGCGCAAGCTCGCGCTGATGCCCTTCGACATGTCCAACCCCGTGTGGGTGGACGACGACGACATCGACATCGACTACCACGTGCGCCACATCACGCTGCCCAAGCCCGGCACCAACCGGCAGTTGCAGCAGTACGTGGCACGGCTGCATTCCACGCTCATCGACCGCAGCCGCCCGATGTGGGAGTTCTTCATCATCGACGGCCTGCAAAGCGGTCAGGTGGCGCTGTATACCAAGGTGCACCATGCGGGCATCGACGGGCAGGCCGGCGTCGAAGTGGGCAAGGCCATCTTCGACCTGGAGGCCACGGGCCGCGTGGTCAAGCCGCCGCGTTCGCGTCCGCGCAGCAACGGCTACCAGCTGGGCATGGCCGAGCTCGCCACCGCCGCGCTGCGCAACACCGCGCAGCAGTATGTCAAGCTCTTCAAGATGGCGCCGGCCATCGCGCGTGCCATCGGCGGCCTGGCCAAGCCCGACGAGAAGGCGGCCGACAAGGCTGCGGCCGCCGCACCGAAGAAGTTCAACCTCTTCGCGCCGCGCACCTCGCTCAACGTGTCGATCACCAACCAGCGCACCTTCGCGGGCCGCACCATCTCGCTGGCCGAGACCAAGCACATCGCCAAGCACTTCGGCGTGTCGCTCAACGACGTGGTGCTGGGCACCGTGGCCGGCGCGCTGCGCCACTACCTGGCCGACAACAACGAACTGCCGGCCAAGCCGCTGGTGGCCGGGGTGCCCGTGAGCCTGCGCGAAGCCGGCGACCAGACCGCCAACAACCAGGCCAGCATGATCCTCGTGAGCCTGGCCACCGACATCACCGATCCGGTGCAGCGGCTGAAGGCGATCAACACCTCGTCGAACGCCTCGAAGTCGACGATGAAGCGCTTCAAGGCCGTGATCCTGGACGACTTCCCGACCTTTGCCGCGCCCTGGCTGATGTCGGGCATTGCGTCGATGGTGGGGCGCTCGGGCATCGTCAACCTGCTGCCGCCGGCGGCCAACGTGGCCGTCTCGAACGTGGCGGGCGCGCCATTCCCGATGTACTTCGCGGGCGCGCTGGTCACCTGCTACTACCCGGTGTCGATCGCCAGCCACGGCACGGCGCTCAACGTCACGGTGCAGAGCTACAACGGCCGCATGGACTACGGCCTCATCGCCTGCCGCCGCGCCGTGCCCGACATCACCGAGATCGGCGACTACCTGCTGGCCGAGCACAAGCTGCTGATGGCGCTCACCGAGAAGCACCCGGCCGCCGCCGGCGCAACCGCTGCGCCCAAGCCCGTGGCCGCGCCTGCGCCGCAGGAGAAAGAAGAGGCCAAGGCTGTAGCACCGGCCCGCAAGCCGGCCACACGCAAGAAGGCGCCGGTGAAGGCCGTCGCCGCCAAGAAAAAGGCGCCCGCCAAGGCCGTGCCGGTGAAGGCGGCCGCAGCGAAGAAGGCCCCAGCCAAGAAGGCGGCGGCGAAGAAGGCGGCACCCCGGCCTGCGGCCCGCAAGGCCGCTGCATCCCCCCGCGCTGCTGCGGCATGATCGACAGGCGGGCCCGGCGTGGACAAAGAATTGGGGCAGTTGGACTAGTTTTCCGACCGTTCTAGTTTTCCAGGCCTAGGCCCTGCGGAAGATGATTGGCCCATCGCGATTCCCCGCGAGCCATTCAACTTCAAGGAAATCTCACATGTCCACGCAAACCAACATCGCTTCCGCCGCCATCCACGTCGTCGGCCAGTACAACGACGCCGGCAAGACCCTGGTCGGTGCCTACCGCACCGGCGTGCAGCGCCTGCTGGGCGGTGCCGCTTCGCGTTACAGCGAGTTCCTCGGCAACCGCCAGATCCCGCTGGTGAGCGAGCAGATCAAGGCCAACCTGATCGGCGCGCAAGAAAAGGTGCATGGTTTCCTGGCCAATCGCCTGGACATCGACACGAGCCGCATCGTGAACGTGATGGACCGCGTCGCTGCCGGCACCACCAGCGGCATCGAAACCGTCGCCAACCGTGTCGCGCAGATCGAGTCGCCCGCTGCCACCACCGTGTTCAACGCCCTGTCGGCCGTGAACCAGCCTTTCGCCACCGTGTCGGTGCAGATCGCCGACCGCATCGTCGCCGGCACCAAGCAGATCGAAGCCCGTGTGAGCGGCGCCGAAGAAGCCGCCGCCTCCGTGCGCACCGTGAAGGCCAAGGTCGCTGCGGCCAAGAAGCCGGTTCGCCGCGCTGCCCGCAAGGCGGCATGATCCTGGGGCGCTGACCACGCCCTTTTCCTTTTTCACGCCCCTGGAGCACCCACCGCATGGCGACCCGTCTCGATGACACTGCAAAGTTGAAGAAGAGGGCGGCGCCTGCCAGGAAGGCTCCGGCGGCGAAGAAGAAAGCTGCGCCCCGCAAGGCGGCGCCGGCAGACACTGCGGCCGGCCGCAACAAGGCCGAAGCGCTGCTGCGTGCCGGCCTCAAGGCCCTGGACAACGTGCGCAACGACGTCGCCAAGCGACAGGCCAACGTGATCGAAGGCCTGCTCGGCATCGGGCAGGGCAAGGCCGATGCGGCGGGTGCCAAGGCGGCGCTGACGCGCGGCTTCCCCGGCCTGGACACCTTCGGCATCCGCAAGTTCGAGGACGTGTTCGACCAGCGTGTCGCCACCGCCCTGCAACGCCTGGGCATGCCCAGCGCCGACGAGGTGCAGGCCCTGCGCGACGAGGTGGCGCAGTTGCGCGAACGCCTTGCGAAACTCGAGAAACCGTCCGGCCCCCGCGCCAGTACAAGCGGCTCCGGCGGCAAGCGCTGAGCGGCACGCAACGCACGCACCACGCCGCTTGTGGCCAGCTCCAACACCACGCGCGATCGCATCCTGCAGGCCAGCCTCGCGCTGTTCAATGCACAAGGCCTTCCGGCCGTGTCCACGCACAAGATCGCGGCCGAACTCGGCATGAGCCCGGGCAACCTGCACTACCACTTCAAGGCCAAGCAGCTGATCGTCGAATGGCTGTTCCGGCGCTTCGAGCAGCGGCTCGAGGTGCTCAACGGCTCCTCGGCCTCCATTGCTGCCATCGACGACCTGTGGCTCGCGCTGCACCTGCGCTTCGAGGCCATCGACGAATACCGCTTCATCTACCGCGACATGGCCTTCCTGGCCAGCGAATACCCGGCCCTGGGGCAGCGCGCCCAGGCCATGACCGCGCAGAACCTGCTCGCCGCCCAGACGCTGTGCGAAGGGCTGGTGGCGTCGGGCGTGATCGAGACCAGTGCCGAGCAAGCGCGCATCCTGGCGCTGCAGATGGTCTTCACCACCACCTGCTGGCTCTCGTTCGAGCGGCTGGTGCCGGGGCGCGACGCGCTGGCGCAGGCCGATCCCGGTTTGGCGGCTTTCTACACGCTCACGCTGGTTTCTCCGTATGTTTCCAGCGAATCGAGGGCTTATCTTGATTACCTGAGGGGCAAATACCTCGGATAAATGAAGTCGTCGTCCGACGGGGAATGCAACTTCGCAGCCCCATCTTCGTCTTGCAGAAGAAAGAACAGAAAGGAAGCCGCCATCATGTCCACCGCCACCCACGACCCCATCGCGCCGCCGTCGCGCCTGCTCTTGCTGGCGGAGGCACGTGCCCTCTGGGAAACCGGCGCCGGCCTCGCCATGTGGCCCTTGCTGCAGCTCGCGCCGCGCGGCGACGGGCATCCCGTGCTCGTGCTGCCGGGCCTGGTGGCCGGCGACATGTCCACGCTGCTGCTGCGCCGCTACCTGTGCAGCCGCGGCTACGACGCGCACGGCTGGGGCCAGGGTCGCAACCTGGGCCCGCGCGCCGGCGTCGAAGACGGCATGGTCGAACTGCTCAAGACCCTGGCCGACAAGAGTGGCCAGAAGGTCAGCGTGATCGGCTGGAGCCTGGGTGGCGTCTACGCACGGCTGCTCGCCTCGGCGCAGAAGGACCTCATCCGCAACGTGATCACGCTCGGCAGCCCGTTCTCGGGCAGCCCGCGCGCCACCAACGCCTGGCGCGTGTACGAAGGCGTGAGCGGCCAGAGCTCGCACGACCCGCGCCGCATGAAGTTCGTCGAACCCACGCCGCCCGTGCCCACGACCTCGATCTTCAGCCGCACCGACGGCGTCGTCGCATGGCGCTGCAGCCTCGAGAAGACCGGTCCGCAGTCCGAGAACATCGAAGTGGTGGCAAGCCACCTGGGGCTTGGCGCGCACCCGGCCGTGCTCTATGCGGTGGCCGACCGGCTGGCGCAGCCCGAGGGCGCGTGGAAGCCTTTCAACCGCGGCCTGCTCGGGCCGCTGGTGTACCCGGACCCGGACCGCGACATCTGACCCGAGGTCCACACCCCTCCCCATGAAAAAAGACCGGCGAATGCCGGTCTTCTTCTTGGGGGCTCCAGACTGGGTTCTTCAGGCCCCGGCCCACACGTCGAGCACATAGCGCTGCTCGGCAATCATCCGGTCCATCCACGCCGCGCTGTCCTGTCCGTGCTCGCGTGCGAGGTCGCTGAGCGTGCGGCGCACGTCGGGTTCCATGCGCGAGCCGTCGCCGCACACATAGACCACGGCACCCGCTTCGAGCAGCCTCCACACGGCCGCGCCTTGTTCGCGGATCAGGTCCTGCACGTAGACCTTGCGCTCGCCGGCGCGCGAGAAGGCCGTGTGCAGCTTCATCAAACCGCGGTGCGACCAGGCCTGCAGCTCCTCGGCATAGATGAAGTCCTGCTCGGGGTGGCGGCAGCCGAAGAACAGCATCGCCTCGCCCAGCGCCTCGCCGCGTTCGACCTGCGCCGCACGTTCCTGCAGGAAGCCGCGGAACGGCGCCAGGCCGGTGCCCGGGCCGACCATGATGAGTGGTCGGTTCGCATCGTCCGGCAGGCGGAAGCCCTCGGCCGTGGTCTCGCGGATCACGCCGTGCACCGTGTCGCCGGCCTCGGCGCGCGCCAGGAAGTTGGAGCACACGCCCTCGAAGGTGCCGTTGCCCGACAACGCGGGCGCGCTCACCACGCCCACCGTCACGCTGCAACGCCCCGGTGTCATCGTGGGCGACGAAGAGATCGAGTAGTAGCGCGGCGACAGCGGCGACAGCATTTCCAGGAACACCGCGAACGGCACCTGGCAGGCGCGGTGCTCCTCCAGCAGATCGAGCAGCGACTTGCGCTTGTGCAGCACCTCGGCCTTGTACGCGGCCTGCGAGGCCTCGTCGCTGCCCGACAGGGCCTGCAACCTGGGCCTGGTGAACGGACACTCGGTGTAGGCGGCCAGCGTGGCGATCTGCTTGCGCGTGGCCACGTCCTGCAGCTCGACGTAGTCGCCCAGCAGGCGATCGACCGCGATGACCTGGTCGACCGGCAGCGCGGCCTTGCGGCCCGGCACGGCCTGCAGCCGCACATGGGCGGAGCGGTCGAAGCCGAAGCGCGCCATCGCACGCTCGACCTGCGCGGGACTGTTGCGCGGCACCACGCTCAGGTGGTCGCCGGGCACGTAGTTCACGCCCTCGGGCAGCGTCAGCTCGACGTGGCGCGTGGAGCGGCCGGGCTCGCCGTGGGCGCCGGCGCTTTGCAGCTCGCGGTTCTCGATCACGCGCAGCGGCACCGCGCCCAGCGCATCGACCAGCGCGTTCTTCTGCGGCGGCGGCAGTTCTTCGAGCGTGTACAGCGGCTCGGCCTCGGCGGGCGTGTCGGCGCCGTTCTTGATGTCGAAGGCCTTCACCAGTGCGGGCCACAGCGCGTCGCTCCAGTCCTGGAAGGCGCCGTCCATGTCTTCGCGTGCATCGCCTTCGCCGCGTGCGTGCACGCGATCGGCGCCCAGTGCCTCCAGGCGTTCGTCGATGCGGCGCGGCACGGCCTGGTAGGTGGCGGCCCAGTCGGTGTTGCCGCATCCGAACACGCTGAAGCGCACGCCGTTGAGTGCATCGTCGGCCTTGTCGAGCCAGCGGTGGAACTCGGCTGCGTTGTCGGGCGCCACGCCGTTGTACGAGGCGCAGACGATCGCCACCGCGCCGTTGGCCGGCAGCCGCTCGGCATAGTCGTCGAGCGAGGCCAGCTGCGTCGAGAAGCCGCGCAGCTCGCCGGCCTCGGCCAGTTGGCGCGCCAGGTCTTCGGCGGTGCCGAGGTTGGAGCCCTGCAGCACCAGCAGCGAGGTGCCGTGGCGAGCGGCCTGCGGCTTGCGCGCGACGGGCTTGGCCGGCGCGTCGGGCGTGGCCGTTGTCTCCACGGTGCCGCGCGGGCGCGAGGCCGGGTCGCGCAGCAGCGCCTTGATCTTGAAGTTCTCGGGCTTGATCGTCAGCGCTTCCTTGATCTTGAGCTTGTAGCCCGTGTGATCGACGAGGGTGAAGCGCTGCAGGATCATGCCCAGCGTGAGCACGGCCTCCTGCAGGGCGAACTGTCGCCCGATGCAGGCGCGCTGGCCGTTGCCGAAGGGCTTGAAGGCATTCACGGGCCGCTCGCGCTCGGCCTCGCGGCTGAAGTGGTCGGGGTTGAACTGGTCGGCGTTCTCGCCCCAGATGCCCTTGTCACGGTGCAGCGCCAGCGCATGCATGATGACCATGTTGTTCTTCTTGATCGTGTATTGGCCGCCGATCTTCGTGTCTTCCTTCGCGCGCATCGAGATCGCGGGCGCGGTCGGGTACAGGCGCAGCGACTCCTTCAGCACCTGCATCACGTACTGCAGCCGGTTGACCTGCGCGTAGGTGGGCTTTTGCGTGGTGTCGCCGCCGAACACGCTGTCGACCTCGGCCTGCGCCTTGACCATGGCCTCGGGGTTGTTCAGCAGGAAGTAGATGGCGAACGACAGCAGGCCGCTGGTGGTCTCGTGGCCCGCGATGAGAAATTCGATGCACTCGTCGCGGATCATCTTGTCGGTGAGCTTCTCGCCGCTCTTCTTGTCCACGCCCGCGATCATGTAGCTCAGCAGGTCGGGCTTGGTGGCGATGTCGGCACCGCTGGCACGTCGCTCCTCGATGATGTCTTCCACCATCTTGTGCATGTAGCGGATGTCCTTGCGCTGCTGCGCCAGCTCCTTCTTGAGCATCAGCTCCTCGAGCGGCAGGCCGCGGCGGTTCTGCACGGTCTCGAGCGTGCGCACCATCGCATCGACGAAGGGATGAAAGCCCTCTCGGTAGAAGGAGTTGAAGCGGTAGCCGAAGCCGCACAGGCCGATGGTGTCCAGCGTGAGCGCGGTCATGTCGCGCACCACGTCCACCTCTTCATCGAAGTTCAGGCGCTCCCACTTGGTGACCAGCTGCCCCGCGATGTCCAGCATCATCGGGTGGTAGGCCTGCATCGCGCGCTGGCTGAAGTTGGCCAGCAGGATGTTGTGTGGCTTCGACCACGTCTCCTCGTGCGTGTCGGAGGTGAAGAGGCCGTGCGACGCAGCCCGCAGCCGGCGCAGCGCACCGCGCGTGCTCTTGTCGAAGCGCGGCTCTTCGCAGAGCTCGTCGACCAGCGCGGGCGACGACACCACGATCACCGGCATGCCCGGCATGTCGAGCCAGTAGATGCCGCCGAGGTCTTGCGCGATCTTCCACATGTCGAGCACCGGCGAATCGGAGCCGATGGACAGCAGATTGCCGACGAAGGGTTTCTTCGCCGGGTGGGGAATCGGATGGAGCGAGTTCTTTCCTGCCATGTGTGCCTTCTTGTGCCTGGGTAGGGACCCGCGTCGGATGTCCGGGATGCGAATCCGGAGTATCCCGACGGCACAGGGGACGGGCAGGACGGGGTTTCCCTTAGGAGGCGGCCGGGGCGTTCACACAGCCTGCGTGATCGCCGTTCACGGTGCGCCGGGCCGGGCCCCCAAAAGCGCTCAGGGCCGGACCATCTTGCAGTCGGTGCCTTGCGCCAGCTCGTTCCCGGTATAGACCGCATCGGTGCGGAAGCCGTAGTTGGTGCCTTCCCAGCCCACCTTCACCGCCTTGCCGTCCACGGGAGCAATGGTGTTCACCACCTGCGGCAGCAGCAGCTGGTGGTCTTCGCCGCGCATGCGCACCGGGCCCACCACCGAGTCGAAGCTCAGGTCTTCGAGGGCGCGCGCCACCTTCACGGTGTCGACGCTGCCGGCCTTGGCGATCGCAGCGGCCAGCAGGCGCGGCGTGAGGTCGATGCGCGGCGCGAGGAAGTCCTTGCCGGTCTTGGCCTTGTAGGCCTTGGCGAGCGCATCGACCTTCGGCGTGTCGGCCTGGCCCGGATGCCATTCGGCCACCCACGTCAGCTGCCCCGTCCTGGCCTGCGACACGGCGGTGACGGTGCCAGGCACCGAGCCCGCGCTGTGGTTGAAGTAACGCAGGTTGTAGCCGGCGTCGCCCGCGGACTTCTGCAGCAGCGTCATGTCCTGGCCCCAGTTGCCGGTGATGACCGAGTCGGCGCCGCTTTGCCTGATGTTGGCGATATAGGGCGCGAAGTCTTTCACGCGGCCGATCGGGTGCAGCGTTTCGCCGACGAACTGGATGTCGGGGCGCGCCAGGCCCACCAGCTGGCGGCCGTAGCTGGCCCACTGCTTGCCGTGGGCGTAGTCCTGGTTGAGCAGGTAGACCTTCTTCACGTCGGGCGTCTTCTTGATGTAGTTGGCCAGTGCCTTCATCTTCATCGCCGTGTTGGCCTCGGTCTGGAAGTGCCAGAAGCTGCAGCCCTTGCCGGTCATCTCGGGGTCGATCGACGAGTGGTTCAGCACGATGAGTTCCTTGCCCGGGTTGCGCTGGTTCCAGCGCGCCACGGCCAGCACCAGCGCCGTCACCACCGACGAGCCCGAGCCGCCCGTGACGATGGCCTTGGCGCCCTGGTCGATGGCCGCCTGCAGCGCGCTCTGGCTTTCCTGTGCCGAGAGCTTGCTGTCGAACTGCAGCAGCTGCAGTTTCGTGCCGCCGAGAACGCCGCCCTTGGCGTTGATGTCCTCGATGGCGTACTGCGTGTGCATCAGCATCAGTTCGCCCACGTTGGCAAAGGGCCCCGACAGCGGATCGATGTAGGCGATCTTGTAGGTCGGCTGCGGGGCCTGCGCCTGTGCCGCCGTGCCGGCGATGGCAAGCAAAGAGGCAAGGGCGATCCGCGCCAAAGGCGCATGCGTGAGCTTCATGAAGTGTCTCCGGAGGGTGTGTGAATCAGTTCTTCGCGCGCAGCCCGATCACGCGGCTGGCCAGCTTCGTGAGCTGCGCCACCACCTCGTCGGGCGAGAGGCGCCCGTTGGGGCGGTACCAGCTGTAGAGAAAGCCCGGCAGGCTGCAGGCCGCGAGCGCGGTGATCTTGGTCTCGTCGAAGTCGAGGTCGCCGTCGCGCCGGGCTTCTTCGAGCAGCGGGCACAGCAGGTCGTAGAAGTGGTGCGCGAGCTTCTTCTGCGCCTCGAGGTACTCGGGCCGGTACACCTGCGGCTCGCGGTAGGCGAAGAAGGCCACCGGGTGGTGCGCGATGGTGGCGCGGATCAGCCCCTCGATGCCTTGCATCACCTTCTGGCTCGCGCGGCGCGGATCGGTGGCGGCGAAGTCGAGCGCGGTGAAGCAGTCGACCGCGGGGCGCCACGACAGCGTTTCGAAGATCTCCTGCTTGTCGCGGAAGTAGTAGTACACGAAGGGCTTGGTCACGCCCAGCTCGCGCACGATCTGCGCCATGGTCGTGTTGGCGTAGCCCTGCGCCGCGAACAGCTGCGCCGCGGCCTGCAGGATGCGCTCGCGCTGCAGGTCGGTGCCCTGCGTGGCGGCGCGCTGGCGGCCCGTGCCCTGCGGCAGGTGCGGCTGCGCGGCGAGCGCCGTGTGCGTGGCAGAGGGTTTGTTCGGTGTCGCGGAAGTTATACCCATGGGTAGGATTGTTCGTGCACGATGCCGCATTGGCAAGCGCCGGCCTTGTGCAGGCGGCTATCGATAACCCTGAGAAAGTGACGCCATGGAGACAACGCCCGCCACCCCGCAACGCCTGAAGGAACTGCCGCCGCGCGTGCAGCAGCCGCTGCACGCCTACCTGCGCGACCACGCACGCACGCGCGGCGACGCCACCGCCTGCCTCTGGTACGGTCAGGCGCTGAGCTGGGCCGAGCTCGACCGCGCGAGCGACGCCTTCGCCGCACGCCTGCAGGCCCTGGGCGTGGCCAAGGGCGAGCCCGTGGTGCTGTTCCTCAACAACTGCCCGCAGTACCTGGTGGCCCACTTCGGCATCCAGAAGATCGGTGCCATCGTCTGCCCGAGCGGGCCGCTCAACAAGGAGCACGAGCTGGCCTACCAGGTCAACGACCTGAAGGCGCGCGTGATCGTCGCGGCCGCGCCGCTCATGCCGGTGGTGCGCAAGGTGCAGGCCGAGAGCGCACTTGCGCATGTGTTCGTGGTGCACTATGCCGACCTGCTGCCCGCCGAGCCCACGCTCGACCTGCCGGCCGAACTCGCCGCCGAGCGCATGGCCGAACGCAGCGTGCCCGACGGCTGCGAAGACTTCTTCGCCGTGATGAAGGCCGTCGCCACGCCGCAGCCCGTCGCCATCGACATGGACGACATCGCGCTCATGACCTACACCTCGGGCACCACCGGCCTGCCCAAGGGCGCGATGCTCAGCTACGGCAACGCGCTCTACAAGACGCGCGCTGCGGCCGATTGCAACGGCGTGGGCCCCGACGACGTGCTGCTGTCGATCGCGCCGCTGTATCACATCGCCGGCATGCTGATGGGCGTCAACGTGCCCGTGCTCAGCGGCGCCGCCTCGGTGCTGATGCACCGCTTCGACCCGCGCACCGCGCTGCAGGCCATCGATCGCTACAACGTCAGCTGGTGGTACAGCATCGCGCCGATGAACGTGGCCTGCATGCAGGTGCCCGACATCGCCCGCTTCGACCTGTCGAGCCTGAAGATGAACCCGGTGACCAGCTTCGGCATCGCCTTCACCGAGTCGCTCGCGGCGCAGTGGCGCTCGCACGCCAACCACTGCAGCTCGTTCGAGGCCGCCTACGGCCTGAGCGAAACCCACACCTGCGACACCTACACGCCGCACGAAGCGCCGCGCTGGGGCACGCAGGGCGTGCCGGTGCCGGGCGTGACCATCCGCATCATCGACACCGAGACGCAGGCCGACATGCCCGTGGGCGAGGTCGGCGAGATCGTGCTCACCAGCGCCGGCTCGTTCAAGGGTTACTGGAACAAGCCCGAGGCCACGGCTGCCACCCTGCGCAACGGCTGGGTGCACACGGGCGACATGGGCAAGCTCGACGCCGACGGCTACCTCACCTTCATCGGCCGCTTCAAGGAGATGATCAAGGTCTCGGGCTACAGCGTGTTCCCCGAGGAGGTCGAGACCATCCTCATCAAGCATCCGGCGGTGGCGCAGGCGGCGGTCGTTGCGCAGCCCGATCCCGAGAAGGGCGAGGTCGTGAAGGCCTTCATCGTGCGCAAGCCCGGCGCCGCGCTGGAGGCCGACGCACTCGTGGCCTGGGCGCGCGAGAACATGGCGAGCTACAAGGCGCCGCGCACCGTGAGCTTCATCGATGCGTTGCCCACCACGGGCGCGGGCAAGGTGCTGCGCCGCCTGCTGAAATGAGCCCTCCCCCAGCCTCGCCCACTTCGTGTGGCTCAGACACCCCCTCAAGGGGGCGCACCCAGCGGCCCGGCAAAGCCGGTTCCGCGGGTGCCCCCGAACGGGCCTCGCAGTAGCGGGCCCTTGGACTCATGCAATCCGCGCGGTTTGATGTGCCTTGAGCACCGCGACGGCTTCGAAAGGATTTCTTCCGTGTTTTCCAAAGTTCTGATAGCCAACCGCGGCGAGATCGCCGTGCGGCTGGTGCGCGCGCTGCGCGACCTGGGCATCGCCAGCGTGGCGGTGCATGCGCGCGACGATGCCGCTGCGCTGCATGTGCAACTGGCCGACGTGGCGGTGGCGCTCGACGCGACCGGCCCTTCGGCCTACCTCGACGTGGCCGCGTTGATCGCCGTGGCGAAGGCGCAAGGCTGCGATGCGGTGCATCCCGGCTACGGCTTCCTCAGCGAGCGCGCCGACTTCGCACAGGCCTGCGCCGATGCGGGCCTGGTCTTCATCGGCCCGACACCCGAGCAGCTGGGCCTGTTCGGCGATAAGGCCCGCGCCCGCGAGCTGGCCGCGCAATGCGATGTGCCCGTGATGCCCGGCAGCACGGGCGCGGTGACGCTCGCGCAGGCCCAGGCCTTCTTCGCCGAGCAGCACGCGCAGGGCGCGGGCGTGATGGTGAAAGCCATCGGCGGTGGCGGTGGGCGCGGCATGCGCGCCGTGCTCACGGCCGACGAGCTGCCCGAGGCGCACGCGCGCTGCATGTCCGAAGCCAAGGCCGCGTTCGGCATCGAGGGCGTGTACGTCGAGCGCCTGATGCGCAACGCGCGGCACATCGAGGTGCAGGTGCTCGGCGACGGCAGCGCCGTGGCCAGCCTCGGCGAGCGCGAGTGCACGCTGCAGCGCCGCTTCCAGAAGCTGGTGGAAATCGCGCCCAGCCCCTCGCTGCCCGAACCATTGCGCGCGCAGGTCACGCAGGCGGCGTTGCGCATGGCCAAGGCCGTGGGCTATCGCGGGCTCGGCACCTTTGAATTCCTGGTCGATGCCGCATCGGCCACCTTGCCTTTCGTCTTCATTGAAGCGAACCCGCGCCTGCAGGTCGAGCACACGGTGACCGAAGCGGTGACGGGGCTGGACCTCGTGCAGCTGCAGATCGCCGTCGCCTCGGGCGACACGCTGGGCGCGCTCGGCGTGGAGGCCGACCGCACGGCGCCACAGCGCGGCTTCGCGGTGCAGTGGCGCATCAACGCCGAGACGCTCGATGCGCAAGGCAATGCGCGCCCCGCGGGCGGCACGCTCGCGCGCTTCGACCTGCCGGCCGGCCCCGGCGTGCGCGTCGACACGCACGGCTACGCGGGCCTGGCGCCCTCGCCGCACTACGACACGCTGCTGGCCAAGCTCATCGTGCATTCACCGTCGTCGCGTTTCGCGGATGCGCTGCGCCGCTCGCTGCGCGCACTCGACGAATGCCACATCGACGGCATCGCCACCAACCTGCCGCTGCTGTGCGCCATTGCCGCGCGGCCCGAGTTCGCCACGCAGGCGGTGCACACGCGCTTCGTGGAAGCGCACCTGGGCGATCTGCTCGCGGAGGCGAAGGCGTTTGAAAAGCACACCAAGAAGGTGACCGCGCCCGTCGCCTCCGGCGCGCAGGCCGCGCCAGAAGAGGACGAAGACGACGGCCTCACCGTCAAGGCACCGATGCCCGCGAAGCTGGTGCAGTTCGAGGTCGCAGTGGGCGACGAGCTGCCCGCCGGCGCGCAGCTCGGCGTGCTCGAAGCCATGAAGATGGAACACCTGCTGCACGCGCCCGTGGCCGGCCGCGTGCTCGCGCTGCTGGCCGCGCCCGGCGACTACCTTGTCGAAGGTCAGTCGCTGGTGCGGCTGGAGGCCGTCGATGCGCAGGGCGTCCAGGCGCAGGCGGGCATCGCGCACGACCTCGACGCGGTCCGCCCCGACCTGCAGAAGGTCATCGACCGCCATGCGCCCACGCTCGACGCGAACCGCAAGGCGGCCGTCGACAAGCGGCATGCGCAGGGCGGTCGCACCGCGCGCGAGAACATCGCCGATCTGTGCGACACGGCCGAGGACCCGGGCAGCTTCATCGAGTACGGCGCGCTCGCCATCGCCGCGCAGACGCGCCGTCGCTCGCTCGAAGACCTCGTCGCCAACACGCCGGCCGACGGCATGGTGACCGGCCTGGGCAGCATCAACGCGAAGCAGTTTGGTCCGGAGAAGTCGCGCTGCGCCGTGCTCGCCTACGACTACACGGTGCTGGCCGGCACGCAGGGCATGCGCAACCACCACAAGACCGACCGGCTGCTCGCGGTGGCGCACCAGCTCAAGCTGCCGGTCGTGCTGTTCGCGGAAGGCGGCGGCGGGCGGCCGGGCGACACCGACATGCCGATCGTCGCAGGCCTGAACAACCACACCTTCAGCCAGTTTGCAGCGCTGTCGGGCAAGGTGCCTGTGGTCGGCATCGTGCACGGGCGCTGCTTCGCGGGCAACGCGGCGCTGCTGGGCTGCGCCGACGTGATCATTGCCACCAAGGGCAGCAACATCGGCATGAGCGGCCCCGCGATGATCGAAGGCGGCGGCCTGGGCACTTTCGCGCCCGAGCAGATCGGGCCGAGCAGCGTGCAGTCGCGCAACGGCGTGATCGACATCCTGGTGGAAGACGAAGCTGCTGCAGTCGCCGCGGCCAAGCAGTACCTGTCGTACTTCCAGGGCTCGGTGAGCGACTGGCAATGCGCCGACCCGCGCACGCTGCGCCACGTGGTGCCCGAGAACCGGTTGCGCGTGTACGACGTGCGCGCCGCGATGCGCGGCGTGGCCGACACGGGCTCGCTGCTCGAACTGCGTGCGGGCTTCGGTGCGGGCATCGTCACGGCGCTGGCGCGCATCGAGGGCAAGCCGGTCGGCCTCATGGCGAACAACCCGCACCACCTGGGCGGCGCGATCGACGTGGAGGCGGCCGACAAATCCGCGCGTTTCATGCAACTGTGCAATGCCCATGGGTTACCGATCGTGTCGTTGTGCGACACGCCCGGCTTCATGGTCGGGCCCGAGGTCGAGGCGCAGGCGCAGGTGCGCCACGTGTGCCGCATGTTCATGGTGGCCTCGCATCTGCGCGTGCCTTTCTTCGCGGTGGTGCTGCGCAAGGGCTACGGCCTGGGCGCGCAGGCCATGACGGCTGGCGGCTTCGATGCGCCCGTGTTCACCGTGGCCTGGCCCACCGGCGAGTTCGGCGCGATGGGCCTGGAAGGCGCGGTGCGGCTGGGCTTTCGCAAGGAGCTCGCGGCCGTGCCCGAGGGCGCGGAACGCGATGCGCTCTTCAAGCAGCTGGTGGCGCAGCAGTACGCGAACGGCGAGGCGATCCACATGGCGCAGACGCTGGAGATCGATGCGGTGATCGATCCGGCCGACACGCGCACCTGGCTGGTGCGCGGCCTGGCCTCGGCCACGCGGCCGGCGGAAGCAGTCTCAGCGTACGTCGACACTTGGTAACGCAGACTTAGACCTCGTCACCTGCGCGGGCAAGGCGGCTCCGTACACTGGGCCGCTTTTGCACGCATGAACCTCTTTGCCCGCTGGCGCGCCGTTCTGCGCGACGCCGCCTTCTCCCCTGCACACTGGATGGTCGTTCTCGGCCTTGCGGTGCTGCTCGTGGGCGTGCAGGCGGTGTGGGCGAGGCAGGCCGAGCAGGCGGCGCGCCAGCCGGCCGAGGCGCGCTGGGTGGCGGGCTGGGCCGTGGCGGCACTCGACTTCCGCGAGCTGGCTTCGAACCCCTTCATGGCGTCGATGGGCGGTGCGCCGAACATGCGCGCGTTCCATGCGCAGACGCTGCGCCAGGTGCTGCAGCCCTCGCTCGACGGTGAGCGCGTGCGTATCCGTTTCTCGAATCGTTTCGGCAAGACGCCGCTGCGCATCGCCGCGGCGAGCGTGGCACTGAGCACGGGGACGGACGCCGTCTCGCCGGCCTCGCTGCGCACCTTGCGCTTCGGCGGGCGCACCACCGCCACCATCGCGCCGGGCGCCGAGGCCTGGAGCGACGGCGTGGCGCTGAAGGTCGAGGCCGGGCAGTCGGTGGCGGTCAGCCTGTACCTGGACCGCACCACGCCATTTGCCACGATGTACCTGATGGGCGCTGGCGGCGGTTGGCTGGCCAAGGGCAACGCGGTCATGGCACCCAAGCTGCCGAAGGCCGCGTCCCTGCCCATGAACCACATCGTGACCGGGCTCGACGTGCTCACCGCGCAGCCCGTGCGCACCGTGGTCGCGTTCGGCGATTCGATCACCGCGGGCGGCGGCGAGTCGGGCACCGGCGCCTACCCCGACATGCTCGCCACGCGCCTGCGCGACAGCCCGCAGGCCGCACACGAGGTGTCGGTGATCAACGCCGGCATCGGCGGCAATCGCCTGCTGGTGGACAGCATCGGGCCCAATGGGCTGTCGCGCTTCGCGCGCGACGTGCTCGGCCAGAGCGGCGTGACGCACGCCATCGTGCTGCTGGGCACCAACGACATCGGCCGCGCCGCGTTCGGCGGGCTGCCCGGCGTCGAGGTGGCACCGCACGAAGCGCCCACGGCCGAGCGCATCACCGGCGGCCTCGGGCAGCTGGTGAAGCAGGCGCGCGCCAAGGGCGTGAAGGTGCTGCTGGGCACCGTGCCGCCCTTTGGCAACTCGCCCTACGGCACCGAGGCCAACGAGGCAATGCGCGAAGCCGTGAACCGCTGGGTGCGCAGCCGCCAGGATGTCGACGGCGTGGTCGACTTCGATGCGGTGCTGCGCGACCCCGCGGTGCCGCGTCAGCTGAATCCGACGTTCGACAGCGGCGATCACCTGCATCCCAACCGCGCGGGCCACGCGGCCATGGCCGCGGCCATCGACCTGCGCGAACTGCAGGAATAAAGCACGCGCGCTGTCGCGAAACAGCTCTACACAAGATTTCGCGCGCCGCTTACAGGCGCTTCACACGGCGCCGGCAGCATGAAAGCTCCTCCAACAACCATGGGGCTTTCTCATGAAAACACTCGCAGTCGCTCTTTCCATCGGTGCCGCCTCGTTGCTGTCCGTGGGCGCCCTGACCGTTCCCACGGCCGCGCAGGCGCAGGCGGTGATCACCATCCAGGGGCCGCCGCCCCCACCGCGCTATGAGCGCGTGCCGCCGCCGCGCCGCGGCTACGTGTGGTCGCCGGGTCACTATGAGTGGCGGGGCGGTCGCCATGTGTGGGTGCGCGGCATGTACGTGCGCGCCCGCCCGGGCTATGCCTACCGTCCGCCGCAATGGCGCGAGAACAATGGCCGCTGGGAGTACAACCGCGGCCGCTGGGACCGTGACGGCGACGGCGTACCGAACCGCCACGACCGGCGTCCGAACAACCCGTACCGCAATTGATCGATAACGGATAGCGCGCGCGGCGCGCTGCCCGGTCAGCGAATGCTCACCAGATCGAGCACTTCGCTGACCTGGAACGCGCCGCCGCTCGCGCCGCCGCGCGTCTGCACGTCGAAGCGGACGACGCGGCCCAACTCCGGCGAGAACCACACGCTGGCGCGGTAGGTTCCGTACTGGTTGCCGCCCACGGCGCCCGCGTTGGCATAGCGCTGGGTGTAGCCCCGGTAGTTGATCTTCACCACCTTCACGTCGCGGCCGTTGACCGGCAGCGTGTCGCCGTCGTCGTCCACCACGGTGGCGCGCAGGTCCATCTTGATCCGTGTGCCGCCCATGGTGGCGTCGTATTCCGAGGCCCACGGCGCATCGGGTTGCAGGCTCGGCCGGGCCCAGCCGCCGGGCGGCATCGCACCGTCGAACTCGCCGGCCACGGCCGTCGTGACGCTGACGACTTCGCCGCCGGGCTTCTCGACATAGCCGCCGTTGTTGAAGCTGAGGCGGTCGTCGGTGGTGGTGGCCGCGTCGGCGCGGTAGATCACCTTGCGGGACGTGTTGGTGAGGCGGTCGTGCAGTCGGTACTCCACGATGGTCGGGCGCAGCAGCGAGGTCGACGCGGGCTGTGCCGCCAGGCGCTCGAGGGCGCGTTGCCCGCGCGTCGGCAGTTCCGCGATCCACGTGGCCGGCAGCGCGAGGGTCGCCGGGGCCGAGCCGCCGACCAGGCCCACCAGGCGACCTTGTGCATCGAACAGGCCGGCACCGGCCAGGCCTGCTTCGGTCGGCGTGGCCAGCTGCAGCGATTCAAGCGCGCCTGCGGCATTGCGGCGCACGCCGCCGAGCAGGGACACGCCGAGCGTCAGTTCACGGCCGCGCGGCGATCCGATCACGTACAGCGGGGCGCCGACCTGCAGTGCGTCCGCGGGCACGACGCCCAGCGTCGGCGACACGAGGTTCGCGATGCGCAGCTGGCACAGGTCGCGTTCGACGTCGGGCAGTTCCAGCACCGCGCCGTAGCTCACGTTGTCGCGGCGCAGCACCACGGCGCTCGCCCTGGCCAGCAGCTTGCAGCTGGTGACGGCCGTGCCCGGGCCGGTCGCGACCGCGCTGCCGGTCGCCAGGAGCTTGCCCTGGGCGTCGCTGGCCTGGACCACCCAGACGCTGGGCGAGACGCGCGCGAACAGCACGTCGGGCGCCAGCGGGGCGCTGCTGACGCGTGCGTCCTGGGCGAAGGTGGCGGGCGCTGCCAGAGCGGCAGCGAGGGCAAAAAGCGGGAGCTGCAGGCGCATATGGGAGCGGCGATGGCGTGGGTTAGCGGAAGACGACCGTGCGGTGCCCGTTCAGCAGCACGCGGTGTTCGCTGTGCCATTTCACGGCGCGCGCCAGCACCTGGCTTTCGGTGTCGCGACCACGGGCCGTGAGGTCTTCGACCGTGTCGGTGTGGTCGGCGCGGGCCACGTCCTGCTCGATGATCGGGCCTTCGTCGAGGTCGGCCGTGACGTAGTGGGCGGTGGCACCGATCAGCTTCACGCCGCGGTCGTGCGCCTGGTAGTAAGGCTTGGCGCCCTTGAAGCTGGGCAGGAACGAGTGGTGGATGTTGATCGCGCGGCCGGCCAGGCTCTTGCACAGGTCGTTGCTCAAAATCTGCATGTAGCGCGCGAGCACCACGAGTTCGGCGCCCTCGGCCTCGATGATCTCCAGCTGCCTGGCCTCGGCCTGCGCCTTGGTCGCACCCGTCACCGGGATGTGGTGGAAGGGCACGTTGTAGCTGGCGGCCAGCTGGTAGAAGTCGCGGTGGTTCGAGATGATGGCGCGCACGTCGATCGACAGCAGGCCGCTCTTCCAGCGGAACAGCAGGTCGTTCAGGCAGTGGCCTTCCTTGCTGACCAGGATCACGGTCTTCATCGGCTCGGCGGCGGCGTGCAGCTGCAGGCTCATGCCGAAGCCGGTGGCGAAGGTCTTCAGCTCCTCGCGCAGCACGGCTTCGCTGTGCGCGCCGCAGGCGAAGCGCACGCGCATGAAGAACAGGCCGGTGCCGTGGTCGTTGTATTGGGCGGCCTCTTCGATGTTGGCGCCGCGCTCGAGCAGGAAGCCCGAAACGGCGTGCACGATGCCCGTCCGGTCGGGACAGGAGAGGTTCAGGATGTAGGCGGGCGTAGTGGTCGTCATCAGGGGCAGGATTGTGGCAGGGGTGCCAGAATCGCGATTTTCCCTCCCCACATAACCGCAGGAGCGAGACATGGCCTTCCAGGACTTCAACATGGACAACCAGTGGTTGCCCTTCACGCCCAACCGCCATTTCAGGAAAGACCCGCGGGTCTTCGTGGCAGCCGACGGCATGACGTTCACCACGCACGACGGCAAGCAGGTGATCGACGGCATCTCGTCGCTGTGGTGCGTGGGCGCGGGCCACAACCGCAAGCCGATCAACGAGGCGATCAAGAAGCAGCTGGACACGCTGGACTACGCCACCGCTTTCCAGGTCAGCAACGACAAGGCCTTCAAGGCGGCCGAGATGATCGCCGCGCTGGCCCCGGGCGACCTGAACAAGGTGCTGTTCTGCAACTCGGGCTCCGAGGCCGCCGACACCTCGATGAAGGTGGCGCTGGCCTACCACCGCGCGCGCGGCGAGGGTCACCGCAACGTGTTCATTGGCCGCGAGAAAGGCTACCACGGCGTGGGCTTCGGCGGCATGTCGGTGGGCGGCATTCCGGGCAACCGCAAGGTGTTCGGCTCGGCCTTCCTGCCGCGCGTGGACCACATGCGCTTCATCCACGACCCGGTGAACCACGCCTACATCCACAACCAGGAACCGGTGTGGGCCGAAGACCCGCTGGTCGAACTCGAGACGCGCATCCTGCCGCTGCACGACCCGAGCAACATCGCCGCGATCATCGTGGAGCCCGTGGCGGGCTCGGCCGGCTGGTACCTGGGACCGCAGGGCTACCTGAAGCGCCTGCGCGAAATCTGCGACAAGCACGGCATCCTGCTGATCTTCGACGAGGTCATCACCGGCTTCGGGCGCATGGGCACCAACTTCGCGTCGGACTATTTCGGCGTGGTGCCCGACATGCTGAACTTCGCCAAGTGCGTGACCAACGGCGTGATTCCGCTGGGCGGCGTGATCTGCCGCGACAAGCTCTACGACGCCATGATGAAGACCGACGCGCCCGAGCACGTGGTCGAGTTCTTCCACGGCTACACCTATTCGGGCCACCCGGTGGCCTGCGCCGCGGCGGTGGCCACGCTCGATCTCTACAAGGAAGAAAACCTGTTCGCACGCGCCGGCGAAATGGGCAAGGTGCTGGGCGATGCCTTCCACAGCACCTTCAAGGGCCTGCCGAACGTGATCGGCATCCGCAGCCTGGGCCTGGCGGCGGCGGTGGAACTGGCACCCATCGCCGGCTCACCGGGCAAGCGGGCGTACGACGTCTTCCTCGACTGCTTCCACAAGGGCGCGCTGGTGCGTGCCGCGGGCGACGTGCTCGTGATCGCGCCGCCCTACATCGTCGAGAAGCAGCACATCGACACGCTGGTCAACACGCTGGCGGATTCGATCAAGAAGTTCGCTTGAGCACGCCCGCGCAGTAGTCCACCGGCGGCAGCGCCGGCGTGCGCCAGGTGGCGTCGTAGGCGGCGGTGTCGTCCTCGGCCGGGCCGCCGGCCTGCAGGCGGACGGTCTTCACCGACACGTCCGTCGGCAGGTGCTGCGGCACGCCCAGCACCTTGGTGACGTGGCCGGCGCCTGCGATCAGCAGCACGGTCTTGCCCGGCTGGCGCGCCTTCACCACCGCCTGCGCCATGGCGCGGTCGCGTCCGACCTGGATGCGCGTCATGGGGCCGATCTGCGATTCGGGCAGCAGCTTGCAATGGCCTTCGCGCACGGCTTCCTGCTGCATGGCGTAGGCCTCGCCATTGAGCTGCACGTCCAGCGACACGTCGGCCATCGCGTCCTTCATGCGCGCACGCGGCAGGTTGGCGCCGACCACGGGCACGCCGGCGTGCACGGCCGCCATCACGCTGGGGCCGTAGTGCTTCCAGGGCCAGGCCTTGTCGTTCCAGCCGAGGGCCGTCCGCACCTGGGCTTCGGTCGCGGTGGCGGGCAGGCGGGCGCTGCTGCGGCCTTCCTCGGCCATTTCGAGCGCCAGCGCGGCGAGCTGGCCGCGTTCGGCCAGGGCCTGTACGGTCTCGCGTTCGAGCGCGTGGTGTTCGGGGGCGTCGTGCTGTTCGCCGAGCAGCAGGGCATCGGCCGGCAGCAGCCCCGCGACCCGGCGCGCGACGGGTGCCTCGGCGGACAGCGCGGCGCAGCCGGCGAGCAGGGCGGCGGCGACCAGGGGCGCGAGGAACCGGGGAGCACGGGAAGGGCGAGGAGGCATCCCGCCATACTATGCCCGGCGCCCTGCACCGGGCTGTCGTCCTTTTCCGCTGCTTTCTCTGCCCGTGTCCTTTCGTTTTCCCCTTCGCGTGCTGGCCACGCTGCTGCTGGCGCTGGCCGCCGCCCTCGTGTGTGTCGCGCTGCGCACCCCGCTGCCCTGGATGATCGGCCCGCTGTTCGCGGTGTCGCTGGCCTCGATCGCAGGCCTGCCGACGGCGAGCCACACGCCGCTGCGCAACATGGGGCAATGGGCCATCGGCACGGCGCTGGGCCTGTATTTCACACCGCAGGTGGTGACGCTCGTGGCCGGCGTGTGGTGGGCGATTCTGCTGGCCATCGGCTGGGCGTTGCTGCTGGGCTGGGCCTTCGGGCGCTGGCTGCACCGCGTGCATGCGGCGCGCATGCCGCATGTGCCGGAAAAATCCATGAGAGCCACGACTTACTTCGCAGGCGCCATCGGCGGGGCTTCGGAGATGACGCTGCTGGCCGAATCGGCCGGCGCGCGCACCGACCTGGTGGCAGCCGCGCACAGCCTTCGGCTGATGGTGGTGACGGTGACGATCCCGTTCGCGATGCAGTGGAGCGGTTTGCACGGCCTGGAGATCAACCCGCCCGGCGTGCGCGAGGTGAACCCGGCCGGGCTGGCCCTGCTCGCACTGGCCACCGGCGTCGGCGGGCTCGCGATGCGGGCGCTGGGCCGCACGAATCCGTGGTTCATGGGGCCGCTGCTGGTGGCGATGGGTTTCACCGTCGCGGGGCAGTCGCTGTCGGCGGTGCCGAGCTGGCTGTCGAACACCGCGCAGCTGGTGATTGCCGTGAGCCTGGGCGTGCGCTTCAGCCGCGAGTTCCTGCACACGGCGCCGCGCTGGCTGGGCTCGGTGGCGCTGGGCACGGTCGGCATGCTGGTGCTGTGTGCCGGCGCGGCATGGTTATTGGCGGGGGCGACCGGGCTGCATCCGGCCACGATGATCCTGGGCACTTCGCCCGGCGGCATCGCCGAGATGTCGATCACCGCCAAGGTGCTGCAACTGGGCGTGCCGGTGGTCACGGCCTTCCAGGTGTGCCGGCTGGTGGCGGTGCTGCTGATCGTGGGGCCGATGTACCGCTGGACCGAGCGCTGAAGGCGGCGGGCATCGGCAAAGAAAAAGCGCCCCGCAGGGCGCTTGTTTCGTTCGGGCGAGGCCGTGTGCCTGGTCAATGCACCAGCACCGGCGTGTGCGCCAGCTCGGCGTAGCCTTCGAGCGTGTCCTCGACCTCTTCCTGCGTGGGCGTGTTGAGCTGCCACGCGGCGATCTGCTGCTGGAACAGCTCGGCCCAGGAACCGTCGAGGTAGACCTCCTTGCCGGAGCGCTTGTCCACGATCTCGAACCCGTGACGCTCCAGCACGGGGCCGTTGGGCTTCGTGCTCGGCTCGTCGCCGTCGTTCGGCTGCACGTGCACGACGACGAAGGACTCGGAGTCGTAAAGCATGTTCATGGCGGGCCCTGTGAGGATGTCGATGGCGTTCATGGGACGTAGATAGCAATCAACGCGCCAGTTTCAAGAACAGTTGTCGCCGTGCCGTTGACATGTGAACCTTTTTGCCTCAGTTGGCGGGCGCTTCGGGTAGGGCTTTGCGCAATTGGGCGTCAGCAAAATCGCCGTTTGCCTCGGTTTGCCGGATGCGAACGGGCAAATAGCCGTATTTCGGCGCCAGCCAGAGTTCCAGTTTCCGGTCGAATTCCTTGCGGGGCGTGCGGGTGAGCTTGCGCGCGGTGTAGTCGCCGGCCGGCAGCGTCAGCTGCTCCTCGTCGCCGACCACGAAGACCCAGACATCGCCGTCGCGCACGCCCACGGTCTGGATCGAGATCCGGGTGCCGGCCGGGTACCGCGCCGGACTGGCCGCCAGCAGGCCGCCCAGTTGCATCATGACGCTCATGCGGTCCTGCGCGCCCGGCTGAAGGGGCACGGGCGGCGCGTTGTTGCTGAAGACGATCTGCCCCTGGTCGCGCACGAAATGCGAGGCAACCTCGGTCTTGCGGCTTTCCGAATAGCGCTCGGGTTCCAGGCCCGAGGGGCCGATCTTGCCGGTGCTGTGCCAGTTCAGCAGGGTGAAGAACACCGCCTTGAGCGTCAGCCGCCCGTCGTAGCGGCTGCCATCCTGCAGCCAGACCAGCTCGCCGAACACGCCGCGCTGCGGCGAGGCGCCGGTCTGTCCCGTGGCTTCGAAATCGAGCGTGACCGAGCCCGGAATCCGCAGTGCCTGGGTGCCGGCGATGGTGCCCGAGGCTTCGTTGCCGGCGGCTGCCGTGCCGCCCGGCGTTCCGCCGGCCGTGCTGCCCGCGGCGGCGGCCGGGGCGCTGGCGGGTGTCTCGGGTGCCGTTGCTCCTGAATCTGTAGCGGCTTGGGCCGTCAGGTCAGGCGTTTCGGTGGGGGTCTCGGGGGGCGTCTGTGCTGGCGCGTCCGGTACGGGCTTGGGCGTCGGCTTGGCCCGGGGCACGGATGCCTCGCGCGGGCGCCGGGGCTTGGGCGGTGGCGGCGGCCTGGCCTCGACCGGCGCGGCGGCCGGTGCGGCGGGCGCCTGCGACGCGGGCGGCGCGATCACGATCGTGCGGGTGATGAATTTGCTGGCCAGCGGCGAGGGCTCCGGCCCCGTGGCCATCGGCGCCAGGCCGAGCACGAGCAGATGCGCCAGCGCCACGATCAGCGTCAGCCCGGCGAGCGCGCGCCAGGACGGACGTCCGGGCAGGCCGAGGGACAGCGGTGGGGGCGCGACGTGCGTCGACATGGGTGTGTGGAGTGGGCCGCGGCGCCGAGGTTCACGAAGACCACTCGGTACACTGCCGCCCGTTCAACCAGTTTAGTAGGAGGGGGCGCACCGCCGCGCCCTTGCTCCCCAGCCCACGCCCGCATCATGAAACTCGCCACCCTGAAGGACGGCTCGCGCGACGGCCAGTTGGTCGTCGTCTCGCGCGACCTCACGCTCGCCCACTACGCTACCGGCATCGCCCATCGGCTGCAGCAGGTGTTGGACGACTGGGGCTTCATGAGCCCGCAGCTGCAGGACCTGTACGACGCCCTCAACCACGGCCGTACGCGCCACGCCTTTCCGTTCGACCCCGCCCAGTGCATGGCGCCGCTGCCGCGCGCCTACCAGTGGGCCGACGGCTCGGCCTACCTGAACCACGTCGAGCTGGTGCGCCAGGCGCGCAACGCCGAGGTGCCCGAGAGCTTCTACACCGACCCGCTCATGTACCAGGGCGGCAGCGACGACTTCCTGGGCCCCGTCGACGACGTGATCGTGCCCAGCGAGGCCATGGGCATCGACTTCGAGGCCGAGATCGCCGTCATCACCGGCGACGTGAAGATGGGGGCCACGCCCGAGCAGGCCCTGGACGGCATCCGGCTCGTGATGCTGGCCAACGACGTGAGCCTGCGCAACCTCATTCCGGCCGAACTGGCCAAGGGCTTCGGCTTCTTCCAGAGCAAGCCCGCCACCGCCTTCAGCCCCGTGGCCGTCACGCTCGACGAGATCGGCGCGGCCTGGCAGGACGGCCGCGTGCACCTGGCACTGCAAAGCAGTTGGAACGGCCGCAAGGTCGGCCTGTGCGACGCCGGTCCCGAGATGACCTTCCACTTCGGCCAGCTCATCGCCCACATCGCCAAGACCCGCAACGTGCGCGCCGGCAGCATCGTGGGCAGCGGCACCGTGAGCAACAAGGGCGTCGAGAAGAACGGCCGCATGGAATGGCCCAAGGGCTACTCGTGCATTGCCGAGAAGCGCTGCATCGAAACCATCCAGGACGGCGCGCCGGCCACCGACTTCATGAAGTTCGGCGACACCATCCGCATCGAGATGAAGGGCCTGGACGGACGCTCGCTGTTCGGCGCGATCGACCAGGAGATCGTGTCGACCGCGGGGCGGCCGGTGGAGGCGCCGGTGTCGCTCACCAAGCCGCAGGCCGGAACCGACACCGGCACCGCGCCGGAACCCGCCGCCGAAGGCTGACGCAGGCCCTGTCGGGGTTTCCCCCCGTTCGGCTGGCCGGAAGCCCCCGTTCCGCAAAGCCCAACCCTGCGTGGCGGGCGCTGCCTAGGATGCAGCGATCCGTTCACTGCAAGGAGACAGGTCCATGGGCATGCCGAAGCTGGCGGGGCGCGCGCTGTGCGCATGGGGGGTGATGGGCATGGCGCTGGCCGGGCAGGCCGCCGCCCAGAAGCTCAGCGACGACAAGGTGCGCGTGGGCGTGCTGTCGGACATGTCGGGCCTGTATGCCGACACCGCGGGACGCGGCTCGGTCGAGGCCGCGCGCATGGCCATCGAGGACTTCGGCGGCAAAGTGCTCGGGCGGCCCATCGAGCTGGTCTGGGGCGACCACCAGAACAAGGCCGACATCGGCGCCTCGCTGGCGCGCACCTGGTACGACCGCGACGGCGTCGATGCCATCTTCGACATGAACAACTCGGCCGTCGCGCTGTCGGTGGTCAACCTGGCGCGCGAGCGGCAGAAGCTGTCGATCAACACCGGCGGCGCCTCGGTGGCGCTCACCAACGAAGCCTGCGCGCCGACCTCGGTCCACTACACCTACGACACCTATGCGCTGGCCAACGGCGCCGCGCAGGGCGTGAGCCGCCAGGGCGGCAAGACCTGGTTCCTGCTCGGGGTGGACTACGCCTTCGGCAAGGCCATGGCCGCCAACATGACCGAGTTCGTCGGCGAGCTGCAGGGCAAGGTGATCGGCAGCGTGTTCCACCCGCTCAACGCGAGCGACTTCTCGTCGTACGTGCTGCAGGCGCAGGCCTCGGGGGCCGACACCATCGCGCTGGCCAACGCCACCAGCGACACGGTCAATGCCGTCAAGGCGGCGCGGCAGTTCGGCGTGTCGCCGAAGCAGCGCGTGGTGCCGATGCTGATGTTCATCAACGACGTGCATGCGCTGGGCCTGGCGCAGGCGCAGGGCATGACCTTCGCCACCGGCTTCTACTGGGACCGCACGCCCGAGTCGCGGGCCTGGGCGCGGCGCTACTTCGAGCGCATGAAGAAGATGCCTTCGATGATCCAGGCCGGCGCCTACTCGGCGGTCACGCACTACCTGAAGGCGGTGCAGGCCGCGGGCACCGACGACGGCGCCACCGTGGCCGCGGAGATGAAGGCGATGCCGGTGAACGACTTCTTCGCGCAGGGCGGCACGATCCGCGCCGACGGCCGCATGGTGCACGACATGTACCTGGTGAGCGTGAAGAAGCCCGCCGAGTCGAAGTACCCGTGGGACTACTACACGGTGCTGTCCTCGATCCCCGGCGACAAGGCCTTCCAGCCCTTGTCCAAGAGCAAGTGCCCGCTGGTGGCCGCAGCGAAGTCCTGATCGCCTGACCGAACCCAAGGAGACCCCATGAAAATCCGTGCCGCCGTCCTGCAGCGCCTCGGCGCCCCCGCGCCCTATGCCCAGAGCCGACCGCTCGAGATCGAGGAGGTCGAGCTGGCGCCGCCCGGCCCCGGCGAGGTGCTGGTGCGCATCGCGGCCGCGGGGCTGTGCCACTCGGACCTGTCCATCCTCAACGGCGACCGGCCGCGCCGCACGCCGATCGTGCTGGGCCATGAAGCGGCCGGCGTGGTCGAGGCGCTGGGCGAGGGCGTGACCGACCTGGCGCCGGGCGACCATGTGATCCTGGTCTTCGTGCCGAGCTGCGGCCATTGCGCGCCGTGCGCCGAGGGCCGGCCCGCGCTGTGCGAGCCGGGCGGCGCGGCCAACGTGGCGGGCACGCTGCTGGGCGGCGCGCGGCGGCTGTCGTACCGCGGCGAGCCGATGGACCACTTCGTGGGCGTGTCGGCCTTTGCCGAGTACGCGACGGTGTCGCGCCGCTCGCTGCACAAGATCGACCGCGAGCTGCCGCTGGAGATCGCCGCCATGTTCGGCTGCGCGGTGGTGACCGGCGTCGGCGCCGTGGTCAACACCTCGCAGGTGCGGCCGGGTCAGACCGTGGCCGTGGTGGGGCTCGGCGGCGTGGGGCTGGCCGCGCTCCTGGGCGCGCTGGCGGCGGGCGCCGCGCGCGTGATCGCGGTCGACCTGGCGCAGGACAAGCTCGATTTCGCCCTCGCGCTGGGCGCCACCGACAGCGTCAACGCCAGCGACCCCGACGCGGCCAAGCGGCTGCGCGACATGACCGAGGGCGGCGTCGACCATGCGCTCGAGATGGTGGGTTCGGCCAAGGCGCTGGAGTTCGCCTACAAGGTCACGCGCCGCGGCGGCACCACCGTGACCGTGGGCCTGCCCGCCGCCATCCAGACGCTGAACACGCCGGTCTGGCACCTCGTGGCCGAGGAACGCACGCTCAAGGGCAGCTACCTCGGCAGCTGCGTGCCGCGGCGCGACCTGGGGCGCTTCATCGCGCTGTACCGCCAGGGCAAGCTGCCCGTGGACCGGCTGCTCACCGGGCGCCTGAAGCTCGAGGAGATCAACGAGGGCTTCGACCGCCTGCAGCGCGGCGAGGCCATCCGGCAGATCGTCACGATGCCGTGACGGCCGCGGGCATCGCCCCGCGCAGCAACTCCTTCTGCGTCCGAATCCCCAACCGCCGGAACGCGCGGTACTGGTGTGTGCGCACCGTGCTCAGCTCCACGCCGAGCGCGCGCGCCGTGTCCTTCGCGGTGCGCCCGGCCATCAGGTGGCCGATGACTTCGCGTTCGCGCAGGCTCAGCGTCAATAGCCGCGAGGCGAGGGTGGGCGCGGCCGCTTCGTGCACGGCCGCGGCGCTGCGGCTGTGGGCACTGGCGGCGTCGGCCAGCAGCGTGGCGTGGGCGGCGATGACGGTGAAGTCGGCCTCGCCGAACTCGGGCTGGGCCAGGCTGCGGTAGAAGCTCACGGCCACGCGCTGGCCGCTGGGGCGCAGCAGCAGCACCGAGCTGCGTTCGCGGATGCCCACGTCGCCGTAGCAGGCGGCGCGGTAGGCGGGGTCGGCTACTTCGTCGCCGTGCTGGTGGCCCATCCACAGTTGCGCGCGTTTCGGCAGCTTGCGCGCGGCGAGCCAGGCCATGTTGGGGTCGAGCAGGTCGAAGCGCTGCGCCACGTAGCGTTCGGCGGTGCGCTCGGCCGTGCTGCCGTAGCTGCTGGCGGCGGAGACGGTCTCGATGCGGCCGGTGGCGTCGACGCCGAACACGGTGCAGAAGGTGACGGGCATCACGCGGTGCATCGCCGCGAGGCAGCTGGCCGCCAGGTGCGGCGTGCCGATGCCCGCGAGCACGTCGCCGACGACGGCGGCCGACAGTTGCGCATCGGCGGCAGGGTGGAGGCGCCAGCGTTTCATGGGGATCGAAGAAAAGGATAGGGTAAGTACCTCCTACAAAGTTATGACATTGGCGCAGGCGCTGCATCGGGACAATCCCGTTCCATGACCTCCACCCGTACCGCCGACGCCGCCACCGGCCCCGTGCCACCGCCGTCCTCCGCGACCGCGCTGCCGCCCTCGGTCGGCGCCTTCCGCTACACGCGCTTCGCGCCCCGGCTGCCGTCGCTCGGTGTCGACGGCATGGAGCCCGGCTGTCATCCGGTCGTGATCGCGGGCGGCGGCCCCGTGGGCATGGCGCTCGCGCTGGGGCTCGCCAACCACGGCGTGCGCAGCGTGGTGCTCGAGGCCGACGACACGGTCTGCGTGGGCAGTCGCGCGGCCTGCATCTCGCGCCGCAGCCTGGAGATCGTCGAGCGCCTGGGCGCGCTGCCGGCCTTCCTGGGCAAGGGCCTGCCGTGGAGCGTGGGCCGCAGTTTCTACAAGACGGCCGAGGTGTTCCGCTTCGAGATGCCGCAGGACGCGCAGCAGAAGCTGCCGCCCATGATCAACCTGGAGCAGTACTACATCGAGCAGTACCTGCTGGACGAGATCGAGCGCCGCAACGCGGCGACGCCGGGGCTCGTCGACATCCGCTGGGGCACCGAGCTCACGGCGCTCGCGCAGGATGAGGAGGGCGTGACGCTCGACGTGCGCAACGCCCTGGGCGCCTACCGCCTGCGCGGCCAGTGGCTCGCGGCCTGCGACGGCGGCCAGAGCTTCGTGCGCAAGTCGCTCGGGCTGGCGCTGGAAGGCACGGGCTACGAAGGCCGCTACGTGATCATCGACATCGAGCTGCACAGCGGCCATCCGACCGAGCGCCGCGCCTGGTTCGATCCGCCGTGGAACCCCGGCTCGACCGTGCTGATGCACCGCCAGCCCGACGACATCTGGCGCATCGACTACCAGCTGCGCGCCGGCCAAAGCACCGAAGACGCACTGCAGCCCGAGGCCGTGGCCGAGTTCGTGCAGCGCCACCTCGACGCCATCGGCGAAGGCCACCTGCCGTGGAAGACGGTGTGGACCTCGGTCTACCGCGCTGGCGCGATGACGCTCGACAGCTACCGCCACGGCCGTGTGGTGTTCGCGGGCAACGCGGCGCACGCGATGCCGATCTTCGGCGTGCGCGGCCTCAACTCGGGTTTCGACGATGCCGACAACCTGGCCTGGAAGCTGGCCTTCGTGGCCCAGGGCCTGTCGGGCGCGGCGCTGCTCGATGCGTACTCGCAGGAGCGCATCGCGGCCTTCCACATCAACGCCGAGAGCGCGATGCGCAGCACCGAGTTCATGTCGCCGCCGTCGCGCGGCTTCGATTTGCTGCGCGAGGCGGCGCTGTCGCTGTCCGAGGCGCACCGGGGCATCGCGCAACTCATCAACCCGCGCCAGACGCAGGCCGTGCGTTATGACGATTCGGCGCTGTCGAGCGCGGGCGACACGCTCCCCGCCGGGCCGCTGCCGGGCGAGGCGATGCCGGAGCAACCGCTCGCGCAAGGCCACCTGACGGACTGGATCGGCCCGGTGTTCACGCTGCTGGTGCTGAGGCCGGATGTGGCGTCGCTGCCCGCCGTCGACATCGCGCAGGCGGAGCAGGGCGCATTGCCTTTTGCGGTGCGCACCATCGCCGGCCTGGGCTGCGAGGGCGCCGATGCGCAGGCGTCCGACGCCGTGCTTGCCGCACTCGGCGCCAGCGACGGCGCCATCTACCTGCTGCGCCCCGACGGCCACGTGGCCGCGCGCTGGCGCCGTCTGCCGGCCGGCGCATTGCCCGCCGCGCTGGCCCGCGCCGCCGTCGCCGCGGCCGTCACCTCACAGGACATTCCCGCATGACGACCTCCGCCTCCTCGCTCCACCCCGACGCCCGCGACCGGCTGTACGCCGAGTGCGCGCGCGCCATCACCGAGGCCGGCGCCGAACGCGAATCGCTGTTCCTTGCACGGCTCGCGCTGCTGCTGTTCGAGCAGGTCGGCGACGAGTCGCGCTGCCGCGCCGCACTGGCCGACGCGTTGCGCGCGCTGCCCGTACCATCGCTGTCCGCTTCCGAACAACAACATGGAGATTGATCTCATGGATCGCCGCACCCTTCTCGCCACGCTCGCCTCCGGCGCCGCCGTGGCCGCCACCCCCTTCGCCCACGCACAGGACTACCCCTCGCAGCTCATCAAGTGGGTCGTGCCGTATCCCGCGGGCGGCGGCACCGACGTGATCGCACGCGTGCTGGCCGAGGCCATGCGCCAGACGCTGGGCCAGCAGATCGTGGTCGACAACC
Source organism: Variovorax sp. Root473 (assembly GCF_001426505.1). Classification (GTDB taxonomy): domain Bacteria; phylum Pseudomonadota; class Gammaproteobacteria; order Burkholderiales; family Burkholderiaceae_C; genus Variovorax. The sequence goes on along the minus strand of NZ_LMEV01000015.1, from coordinate 11,587 downwards.
GCCCCGGCGCGTCGACCAACATCGGCGCCGACCTGGTCGCCAAGAGCAAGCCCGACGGCTACACGATTCTCTCGGCCGACAACGCCGTGCTGGCCTTCAACGAGCACCTGTTCAGCAAGCTGCCGTTCAGCCCCGAAAAGGACTTCACGTACATCGGCGCCATCGGCAAGTTCCCGCTGGCGCTGGTGGTGCACCCCGACTTCCCGGCGAAGACCTTCAAGGAGTTCCTGGCCTACGTGAAGGCCAACCCGGGCAAGGTCAACTACGCGTCGCCCGGCAACGGCTCGCCGCACCACCTGGCGATGGAGATGTTCAAGGCGCGCACCGGCACCTTCATCACCCACATCCCGTACCGCGGCGCGGCGCCGGCCATGGCCGACGTGATGGGCGGCCAGGTGCCGTGCATGTTCCTGGACCTGGCTTCGGGCCTGCCGATCATGCAGGGCAACAAGGTGCGCGTGCTGGCCATCGGCTCGGGCGCGCGCAGCAAGCGCCTGCCCGACGTGCCGACGCTGGCCGAAGTGGGCGTGCCCAACACCGAGGTGTTCGCGTTCCAGGGCATCCTCGGCCCGGCCGGCCTGCCCGCCGCCGTGGTGAACAAGCTCAACAGCGACCTGAACAAGGCCTTCAGCACGCCGGCCGTGCAAAAGCGGTTTGACGACTTCGGCATGGAAGCGATGCCCGGCACGCCGGCGCAGTTCGCGGCGCTGTCGCGCGCGGAGTCGAAGCGCTGGGGCCCGATCATCAAGCAGGCGGGCATCAAGCTGGACTAGAAAAAAGCTCGCCCCAGGCTGCGCGCACTTCGTACCGCTTCTCCTACCCCCTACCGGGGGCGACACCTGCAGCCCGGCAAAGCCGGTTCTGCGGTGTCTCGCGAATGGAGCGCGTCAGCGGGCGAAGGCCTTGCGCGAGCCGTCTTCGAAGACTTCGTCGTCCTGCTGCAGTTCGCCGTTTTCGTCCCAGCTGCGCTCGCGCGTCACACGGCCCTTGTCGTCGAAGCTCGACTCGGCCAGCAGCTCGCCCTTTTCATTGAAGCGCTGGTGCGTGCCCACGGGCACCTGTCGGCCACGCCCCGGCGCGAGGTAGCGGCCCTGTGCGGCGCGCTGGCCGCTGTCGTAAAACTCGGTCACGTCGACCGTGCGCTCGCTGCCGGTGCCGCTGTACACGGCCTTGCTGCGCGGCTGGCCGTTGAGGTGGTAGCTGTCGTCGCTCACGGGTTCGCCCGAGGCGTTCCAGCGCTGGTCGCGCACCAGCGCCCCGCGGTCGGAAAACTCCTGCTCGCGCTGGCGGATCGACGAGCGACCCACCAGCAGCCACACGGTTTCGCGCCGCTTCACGCCTTCTGAGGAAAAGCTGCGCTCCACGCGCCGGTTGCCGCTGGTCTCGTCGAGCACCGACGGCTTGCCGTTGTCGTAGAACTCCTGCGTGCGCACGCGCTTGCCGGCCAGGTACGAGAGCTTCGAACGCAGCGTGCCGCGCGCGTCGAACAGGTCGACGTTCGACGGCCCGCCCGTGAAGCCGCACAGCTTGGCATCGTCGGCCACCGGCGCCAGCACGGGCGCCTCGGCGCAGCGCAGCATCGACATCTGGCCGCGCGGGGTGAACTCGACCATGGCGCGTTCGCTGCCGCGGTCGGGATGGAAGGTAGCGCGCCGCAGCTGGCCGCCGGGGTAGAAGCTGCGCACGAGGCCGCGCTCCTGGCCGTCGTCGTACGTGGCGTCGCGCAGCACCTGGCCGCCGGGCGCGAACTCGCGCGCGCGGCCCTGCATGTTGCCCTTGGCGTTGACGGTGTGTTCGCGCGCGAGCTTGCCCTTCTCGTAGAAGCGCACCAGGCCCATGAACACGCCGTTCTGCACCTGCTGCTCGCGCTGGAGTTCGCCGCTGCCGCGGTCCTTGCAGCGCATCAGTCCGGTTTTTCCGGCGGTGCTGTTGCCGTCGGCCGGGCTCACGCGCTGGCCGTTGAGTTCGCACTCCTGCTGCGCCTGGACGGCGGGGGCGCCCAGCAGCGCGCCCAACGCGATCGCGGCCAGACCGAAGAGGGACGCGGCCGCCCAGGGCGCCCGAAGGGCGGGAACGGGCGGGCGCGGGGTCACTTGTCGTAAAGCGTGTCGAGCGAACGGAAGCCCTTGGCCTCGATCGGGTTGCCGAAGGGGTCGCAGAAGAACATCGTCCACTGCTCGCCCGGCTGGCCTTCGAAACGCACCTGCGGCTTCAGCACGAACTCGGTGCCGGCGGCCTCGAGGCGCCCGGCCAGCGCCTGCCAGTCGGGCAGCGAGAGCACGATGCCGAAGTGCGGCATGGGCACCATCGCGTCGCCGACGCGGCCGGTGCGGGTGGTGGCGAAGGGCTCGCCCAGGTGCAGCGAGATCTGGTGGCCGAAGAAGTCGAAGTCGACCCAGGTGTCGGTGCTGCGGCCTTCGGCGCAGCCGAGCACGTCGCCGTAGAAGCGGCGCGCGCCGTCCAGGTCACGCACGTGAATGGCAAGGTGAAAGATGCTTTGCATGTTTTGGATTATGGGCAGCGGTGCTGTGAGAATGCCGGACTTTCTTTCTTCATGGAGCTCGCCTTGCGGATACTCCGAGCCCTCGTCGCACCGCTGCGCCTGCTGTCGCGCGGCACCGACGGGCCGGCGCCCCAGCGCCTTCTTGCACGTCTGACCCACCAGACCCTCGCGGCTGTCGGTGGTTGTTTCATCGCGGTTGCGGCACATGCCGCCACCTGCCCGCCCTCGGCCATCGCGAGTCTCGAGAAGCCCGGCATCGGCCTGCGCAACGGTGTCGACCGTGGCCTGCTGTGGCGCCTCGAGCGCGACGGCCGCACCTCCTGGCTCTACGGCACCATGCACCTGGGGCGCGGCGAATGGGTGCGCCCCGGCCCGACCGTGCAGAAGGCGCTGGCGCAGAGCGACACGCTCGCGCTGGAGCTCGACTCGCGCGACGAGGCCACGGTGCGCGCCCTGAGCCAGCCGGCCGATCCGGCCGCGGTGGCGCGCGTGCTCAACGGCGAACGCGCCCGCCGACTCGAGCGCCAGAACGCCGAGGCCTGTGTGCCGCCAGGATCGAACGCGCGGCTGCCGCCCATCCTGCAGGTCACGGCGCTGGCCGCGCTGGTGGCGCGCGCCGATGGTCTCTACGCGGAGTTCGGCGTTGACGAGACGCTGGCCGTCTCGGCCCGCAACAGCAAAAAGCCGATCGTCGCGCTCGAGAACGCGGCCGACCAACTGCGCTGGCTGACCAACGGCTCCGAAGCCGAGGAGGCCGAGCAGATCGACGCCATGCTTGACGAGCTGGAATCGGGCCGGCTGCGCGGCCAGCTCAAGACGCTGGCCGACATCTGGGCGCGCAGCGACGCGGCCCGCCTGGCGCGCTACCCCGAATGGTGCGAGTGCCTGAACACGCCGGCCGAACAGCGCCTCATGAAGCGCCTGCTCGACGACCGCAACCCCGGGCTGGCCGACGGCATCGAGCGATTGCATGCGAGCGGGCGCAGCGCCTTCGCCGCGGTCGGCGCGCTGCACATGGTCGGCGCGCAGGGCCTGCCCACGTTGATGGCGGCGCGCGGCTTCACCGTGACGCCGGTGCTCACCGAGGCGAAGGCGCAGATGGCGCTGCCGATGCCACCGCTCGCGGCGCCCGAGCCGCCGGCGCGCAAGGCGGTGCGTGGCGGCAAGAACGTCAAAGGGCAGAAGGCGGCCAAGGGCCAGAAGGCGACCGCGAAGGGCGGGGCCAAGCCGGCCTCGAAGGCTGCAGCCACGTCCAAGGGCAAGGCCGCCAACAGCAAAGTGCGCCGATAATCGCGACCGCCATGCACACGCTGCGCCCCCACTCCCGTCTGATCGGCCGTCTCGGCCGGTGGGTGCTGTTGTGGTTCGTGCTGTCGCTGGGCGCGGCGGTGGCATCGCCCGTGGTGCATCCGCAGGCGATGGAACTGGTGTGCGCCAGCGTCGGCACCATCAAGGTGGTGGTCCATACCCAAGACGGCGTGCAGGACATGGGCGCCACGCACCTGGACTGCCCGCTGTGCGTGCTGACCGGTGCACCGCCCCCGCCGCCCGTGGCCGCCGTGTTCGATGCGCCCCTGCCGCTGGGGCGCGTGCTTCAGTCGATTCCCGCCGCGCGCCATGCCGTGGCCACGGCCGCGCCATTGCCGGCCCGCGGGCCTCCGCGTTCCGCCTGAGCGATCAGCCCCTTCGCTGTCTGTCGGCGCACCCCGGGTGCGCGCAGGCGGTCCCTCTGGCTTGAAGTTCGTGGAGCCGGCTCCCCTTGAAACAGCATTCCCGCGCCCTGGCGATCGCCATGGCATTTCCTCTCAGCGCGCCCGTGTGGGCGCAGCAGCAGCCATCGCCGCCTGAGGCCACGGCGCCGGGCCGCGCGCTCGGCACCGTCACCATCAGCGGTGGCCGCCCGACCTCGCTGCCGACGCAGATACCGACCACCATCGAAGGCGTGACCGCCGAGCAGATCGCCGAGACGGTCAACGCGACCGACGCGGAAGACGCGCTCAAGTACCTGCCGAGCCTGCTGGTGCGCAAGCGCTACATCGGTGACTTCAACCACGCGGTGCTCGCCACGCGCGCCTCGGGCACGGGCAACAGCGCGCGCGCGATGGTCTATGCCGACGGCATCATGCTGTCGAACCCGCTGGGCAACGGCGCCACCTTCGCGCCGCGCTGGGGCATGGTGTCGCCCGACGAGATCGAGCGCGTCGACGTGCTCTACGGCCCGTTCTCGGCCGCCTACCCGGGCAACTCGGTGGGCGCCGTGGTCGACTACGTGACGCGCATGCCCACGCAGCTCGAGGCGCACGTCAAGCTCAGCGGCTTCGCCTCGAACTTCGACCTGTACAACAGCCATTCGTCGCCAGGCGGCCAGCAGCTCGACCTGTCGCTGGGCAGCCGCAGCGGCGACTGGTCGTGGTGGCTCGGCGCCTCGCGCACCCACAGCAAGGGGCAGTCGCTGTCGTTCGCCAACCGGCTGGTGAGCGCGGGCACCGTGGGCAACGCGGGCACGCCCGTCACCGGTGCCGTGCTGGGGATGAACCCGTCGAACCAGCTGTGGTGGCTGCTGGGCGGCACCACCGCCTACGACACGACCCAGGAGCAGGCCAAGCTCAAGCTGGCCTACGACTTCTCGCCCTCGGTGCGCGCCACCTACACGCTGGGCGCCTGGCACAACACCACGCACGGCAGCACCGACAGCTACTTGCGCGATGCGCTCGGGCAGCCGGTGTACGGCGGACGCGTGAACCTCGGCGGACGCACCTACAACCTCGACACGCCGGCCGCCGCCTTCGCGCCGACCGAAACGGCGCTCACGCACTACATGCACGGCCTGTCGGTGAAGAGCCACACGGGCGGCGTGTTCGACTGGGAGGTGGCGGCGAGCCTGTTCGACTACGCGAAGGACACTTCGCGCACGCCGACCGTGGCGCTGCCGGGCGCTTTCTACGGTGGCCCGGGTCGCATCACCGACATGGGCGGCACCGGCTGGCACACCTTCAAGGCCGCGGGCACCTGGCGGCCCACCGGCTCGGCCGAAGGCGTGGGCGCGCATGTGGTCGATTTCGGCTTGCAGCAAGACACCGCGCGGCTGCGCAGCGCCATCGGTACGACGCGCGACTGGATGAGCGGGCCGGCCGTGTCGCCGTTCTCCGCTTTTAACGGCAACACGCGGCTGCGCTCGCTCTACGTGCAGGACACCTGGCGCTTCGCCAAAGACTGGAAGACCACGCTGGGCCTGCGCCACGAGCGGTGGGAAGCGTACGGCGGCCAACTCGGCAACGCGGCGAAGCTGCTCGATTTCGCGCCGCGCAAGAACAGTTTCGTCTCGCCCAAGGCGGCCGTCGCCTGGCAGGCCACGCCCGACTGGCTCCTCAAGGCCTCGACGGGGCGCGCCGTGCGCATGCCCACCGTGAGCGAGCTCTACCAGGGCTCGATCGAGGGCAACCGCATCGTCAACACCAACCCGAACCTGCGCCCCGAGCGTTCGTGGACCGCCGAGCTGAGCGCCGAGCGCGACCTCAAGCGTTGGGGGCTCGATGGCGTGCTGCGCACCACGCTGTTCTTCGAGCACACGAAGGACGCGCTGTACACCCAGGCGCTCACCAACCTCGTGAGCACCGTGCAGAACGTCGACGCCATCCGCACGCGCGGGCTGGAGGTGGCGGTCAACACGGTCGACGCGGGCATCCAGGGGCTGGACCTCGGCGGCAGCCTCACGCTGACAGATTCGAAGATCACCGCCAACAGCGGCTTCCCGTCCAGCGTCGGGCGCGACCAGCCGCGCGTGCCCAAGGTGCGCGCCTCGCTGCTCGCCACCTACCGGCCCGACGCCAGGTGGAGCTACACCGTCGGCGCACGCTACAGCGGCCGCCAGTACGGCACGCTCGACAACAGCGATCCGAGCGGCATGGCCTTCATGGGCTTCTCGAAGTTCTTCGTGGTCGACGCGCGCATCCGCTACCGCATCGACCGCCAGTGGAGCGCCGCCGTGGGCATCGACAACCTCAACAACCGCACCTACTGGGCCTTCCACCCGTACCCGCAACGCACCTTCGTGGCCGAACTCAAGTTCGACCTTTGACCCTCACTTTTTCCTATTCAAGGACCCCCGCCATGACGAAGCTTTCGACCCCTGCGTTCCACACCCTCGCCGCCTGCGCCCTGCTGGCCGGTGCCAGCGCCGCCGGCGCCCATGTGAGCCTGCCCCCGGGCGGCGCCACCGTCGGCAGCGAGTACAACGCCGCCTTCCGCGTCGGCCACGCCTGCGAAGGCGCTAAGGCCACCACCGGCCTCGCGGTGCGTTTGCCCAAGGGTTTCGTGCTCACCGACGCGCAGGCGCGCAAGGGCTGGAAGCTCGACGCGCCGAAGGCCGGCAGCGCCGAAGGCGAAGTGCGCTGGACGGCAGAGACCCCGCAGAACGCGCTGCCCGGCGCCGAGCGCGGCGAGTTCGTGCTGCGCGGCAAGGTGCCCGCCACGCCGGGCCCGCTGTGGTTCAAGGTGCGCCAGGACTGCGACGTCGGCAGCGTCGACTGGGCCGAAGTGCCCGCGTCGGGCAGCGCCACGGCCGGCCTGAAGGCTCCCGCGGCCAAGCTCGATGTGGTCGCGCAGGGCGTGGCCACGGTCGACGTGCGCGACGCCTGGGTGCGCCAGTCGGTGCCGGGCCAGAGCGGCACGGGCGCCTTCATGAAGCTCACCGCGCCCACGGGCACGAAGCTGGTCGGCATCTCGACGCCCGCCGCCGGCGTGGCCGAGGTGCACGAGATGAAGATGGAAGGCGACACGATGCGCATGCGCGAACTGTCGGGCGGGCTCGACCTGCCGGCCGGCAAGACCGTCGAGCTCAAGCCTGGCGGCTATCACGTGATGCTGATGGACCTGAAGGGCGCGATGGCCAAGGGCGCGACCGTGCCGATGACCCTGAAGTTCGAGGACGCCAAGGGCGGGAAGACCACGCTGGAACTGAAACTGCCGGTCGGTGCGCCGGAAGGCGCCGCTCCTGCTGCGCCCGCAGCGGGTGGTGCGCACCAGCACAAGCACTGACCCGGTCGACGCGAACCGGATCGGCCGGACCGTCAGAGCAACTGGTCCGGCGCCAGCGGCCCGAACAGCCGCAGCAAGAAGCGCAGCGTGGCGCTGGCGTCGGGCTCGGTGTCCGTGTCCTTCAGGCCGCTGCCTTCGGGCGCGTGCCATACCAGCGAGCCTTTCTCGAGCTCGACATGCCACGAGCGCTCGCGCATGCCACGCTCGATCTGCTCGGCCGCCATGCGCGAGAGCTCGCTGCTGCGGATCAGCAGCGCGATCTCGGTGTTCTGCAGCTGCGAGCGCAGGTCGAGGTTCATGGACCCGACCACCAGCAGCCGGCCATCCATCACGAGCACCTTGGAGTGCAGCATGGCGCGCGATTCACCGCTCACGCCGCTGCCGCCCGAGGAGCCGAACACATTGCCGAAGTCGGTCTGTTCGCTGCGCAACTCGTACAGCTCGACGCCTGCAGCCAGCAGTGCCTTGCGGTGGCGCGCATAGCCGACGTGGGCGATGGGTGCGTCGTTCGAGGCCAGTGAATTCGTCAGCACGCGGATGCGCACGCCACGGGCATGCGCCGCGGCAAAGGCCTGCTGCATGTCGGGGCCGGGTACGAAGTAGGGCGAGATGATCAGCAGGTCGGAGCGCGCCTGGCCGATCAGGTGCAGCAGGCCTTCGACCACTGTGTCACCGCTGGATGCCAGGTCGGCCAGCGCCGCAGCGTTGCGCGAGGGCAGCGCAGGCCGGCTCACGACGAGGTCGGGGTTGCGCATCGCGCCGGGGCCGCGGTCGGCCGGGATCTTGCCGGGCGCGTCGGCCAGCATCAGCGCCGGGGCCCAGACGAAGGCGGCGCTGCGCAGGTCGAGTGGTTTCTCGTCCCAGGCGCGCGCGCGCTGTTCGGCGGTGGGCGCCGCACCGGGTCGGGGCTCGCCGTCCGGCGGTTTCGGGCGGTTGCGGGCTTCGGCCGCTTCGTCGTCGAGTTCCTTGTCGGCGCGCCGTGCGCGTTCGCGGATGCGCTGGAACTCCTCGCGCGAGACCAGCGATTGCACGGGGTAGGCGCGTTCGTTGTTCCAGTAGCTGTCGAAGCTGCGCGAGAGATCCTGCACGATAGGGCCGACCGCCAGCACGTCGACATCGACGAAGTTGCCGGTGATGGCATTGCCGAAGTAGGCGTCGCCCAGGTTGCGCCCGCCGGTCACGCCCATCACGTTGTCGGCCAGAAACAGCTTGTTGTGCATGCGCTGCTGGATCCGCGAGACATCGCCGACGGCGTTGAGCATGCGATTGAACCCGGTGCCGCGCGAGCCCGCCAGCGGATTGAACAGGCGCATTTCGATGTTCGGAACGAAGGCCAGGCCGAGCACGAGCGCGTCGCGGCCGATGGTGTGGAAGTCGTCCAGCAGGATGCGCACCCGCACGCCGCGCTCGGCCGCTGCCCGCAGCCCGCGCACCAGCCGGCCGGTGCTGGCGTCGGCGTGGATGGCGTAGTACTGCAGGTCCAGCGTCTTCTGCGCGTTCTCGATCAGCGCCAGCCGGCTGCCGTAGGCGGCCTGCGGGCCACCCAGCAGCAGGAAGCCCGAGTCGAAGCGTGCCTTGTCGGCCGCCCGGCGCTCACGCAGCAGGGTCGCCAGCGCCGTGCCGTCGGGCGAAGCGAGTGCGGTCGAGACGGGACGGTCCACCGCCTTCGGCAACTGCGCGCAGGCGCCGAGCACCAGGAGGGCCAGCAGCGCGACGCTGCGGCGGACCAACGCGTGGAAGGAAGAAGGGGGCATGCGACGGGGTCTTTCCGGGGGCCGGGGAAGGCGGTGCCGCATGTATAGCCGAGTTGGCGCTCGCCGTGGGTGGGACGGGCGGCCAACCGGCGCAGGAAGACGGCGCTCAGCGCCCGGCGCCGAGCTCTTCCTGGCGCTCCAGCGCGGCGAGCAGCTCGTCGTCGATCTTGGCGTGGCGCTCGCTCAGCTCGACCGCGCGCGAGGCGTCACTCGCGTAGATGGCGCCGCCGTCGAGTTCGAGCATCTCGCTGATGCGCTTCTGCTCGGCTTCGAGGGCTTCGATCTGCCCGGGCAGGGCTTCGAGTTCGCGCTGCTCCTTGTAAGACAGCTTCTTGCGGGGCCCGCCCGCGGGGGCGGCGGCGGGTGCAGCCGCGGGGGCCGGGGCGGGTGCGGCGGCTGGAGGCGGCGGTGGCGCCGACGCGAGGCGCTGCTCGGCGATCTCGCGCGCGCGCTTGGACTGGATCAGCCAGTCTTCCACGCTGCCTTCGTACTCGCGCCAGCGGCCATCGCCTTCGAAGGCGATCGTGCTGGTCACCACGTTGTCGAGGAAGGTGCGGTCATGGCTCACGAGGAACACGGTGCCGTCGTAGTCCTGCAGCAGGCCTTCGAGCAGTTCGAGCGTGTCGATGTCCAGGTCGTTGGTCGGCTCGTCGAGCACCAGCACGTTGGCCGGGCGTGCGAACAGGCGCGCCAGCAGCAGGCGGTTGCGTTCGCCGCCGCTGAGCGAGCGCACGGGGGAGTTGGCGCGCGCGGGGGAGAACAGGAAGTCCGACAGGTAGCTCTTGACGTGCTTTTTCTGCGTGCCGATTTCGATCCACTCGCTGCCGGGGCTGATGAAGTCTTCCAGCGTGGCGTCGAGGTCGAGCTTGTCGCGCATCTGGTCGAAGTACGCCACCTGCTGGTTGGTGCCGCGGCGGATCTTGCCGCTGTCGGGCTCGAGTTCGCCCAGGATCAGCTTGAGCAGGGTCGTCTTGCCTGCGCCGTTCGGGCCCAGCAGGCCGATCTTGTCGCCGCGCAGGATGGTGCCGCTGAAGTTGCGGATCACGGTCTTCTCGCCGAAGGACTTGGTGGCGTCGGTGAGCTCGGCCACGATCTTGCCGCTGGACTGGCCCGAGGCGACATCCATGTTGACGCTGCCCTGCACCTCCCGGCGCGCGGCGCGGCTGGCGCGCAGTTCCTGCAGCCGCGTGATGCGGCTCTGGCTGCGCGTGCGGCGCGCTTCGACGCCCTTGCGGATCCAGATTTCTTCCTGCGCCAGCAGCTTGTCGGCCTTGGCGCTGATGATCGCTTCCTGGGCGAGCTGCTCTTCCTTCTGGACGAGGTACTGCTCGAAGTTGCCCGGGTAGGAACTCAGCTTGCCCCGATCGAGCTCCACGATGCGGGTGGCGACGCGGTTCAGGAAGCTGCGGTCGTGGGTGATGGTGACGACGCTGCCCTTGAAGTCGATCAGCAGCTGTTCCAGCCACTCGATGGAGTCGAGGTCCAGGTGGTTGGTGGGCTCATCCAACAAGAGCACGTCGGGCGCGGCCACGAGGGCCTGGGCCAAGGCGACCCGTTTGCGCGTGCCGCCCGAGAGAGAGCCGACGCGCGCATTGCGGTCGAGGTGGAGGCGATGCAGCGTTTCTTCGACGCGTTGTTCCCAGTTCCAGGCGTCGTAGGCTTCGATCTTGGACTGCAAGGCGTCCAGGTCGAGGCCGTCTGCGCCGGAGAGGTACAGGTCGCGAATGGCGATGACTTCGCCCAGGCCCTGGCTGGCGGCGGTGAAGACGTCAGCTTCCATGTCCAGCGCGGGTTCCTGCGCCACATAGGCCACGCGAAGGTTCTGCTGAAGCTGGAGCGTGCCGTCGTCAGGCTTTTCCAGGCCGCCCAGTATCTTGAGCATCGACGACTTGCCGGCGCCATTGCGGCCGATCAGGCCGATACGCTCCGATTCGAGAAGAGAGAAGTCCGCATGATCCAGCAGCGGGACGTGACCGAACGCGAGCTGCGCGTCGAGGAGTGTGATGAGTGCCATGTGGCACGGATTATCGGAGGGGCGGGTGACGGCGCCTGGCGGCCGGGGGAGAAGGCTTCTTTGTGGCTCTCTATATGGAAGGGGCTGGAGTCCCCTGGAAGAGATGCCGGCAGCCAGGGAAGAGGCGCGAAGCGGGCGGCGAGCGCGGCGGCAAAGGTCTTCTTCAAGTTTCTTTCGGCTTGGCGTGCATGAGCCGAAATCTGTCATATACTCGTGGGCTTCGCTACTGAATACCTCTGGTGTTCGAAGCGACTGGTGCTCTCAGGGGTGTTGGTTGTG
>NZ_LMEV01000014.1:220809-373220 GCF_001426505.1 Variovorax sp. Root473 | reverse complement strand
GGCTTCCACCCCTGGCTCATTACTTGATCGGCGCGGTGGCTCACTTCTACTTCGGCGCGGACAGGCTTCGTGAAATCGCGTCGCCATCTCGTCGCCAATTGGGGATGTTCCGTTTTACCGATTGCGGTGATGTACGCCCGCAGCGCCGTCAGGTGATTGCGAAGTATCTGGGTCGGGTCTGATGCTCGGGTTTCGCGTCGAACGCGCTCCTCGTGAAATGTGATGAGTTGCTGGTATGTTGCCGCCATTTGCGCTGATGGCGAGCCGATAGTTGAATGGACTCCGTTTTTGAATCCCGTTATCGAATAACGGAAAATCTGCAAGTCGTTGATTTTCATGAACTTCTTTCGAATGTGTAGCCTGTACGCTTAAGAGGCAGAAGTTCAATGAATCGTTATTCAGGTCGGCTCGTCGCTTGGGAAGTTGTTGGTCTTCCTATAGCGATTCGTTTTAAACGAGTCCTCAGGGATATCGGGCCTCCTGCGCGATTTTGCGGCGATGCCACGACGGGCTGGCCCAAATCAATCAACGGAACGTGGCGTTGGGCTTGAGGCCCGCGAGTCGAGCCGGGCGGTCAAGACTGCTTTCGACGCTATGTACCCGACCTTGTCGTTTGGCGACGCAAGACCACAGGGCCGCGTGACTGCGAAATCGTTGTCTTGAAGGCGACTTGTTCGTGCCGACTTCACAGCCTTTGAAGTTCGTGGGTGGACTGACTGCAGGTAATCGAAGAACCGAAAGCGGCGTTACGGCGCAGGCATAGCTGCATCGCTCAACGTGTAGCGAGTCCTGGCAGCACCCAATCTGTCTAAAGCGCTTTCTAGCTGGACCGCAGCATTGAGAAGTATTGGCCCGCCGTGACTGCGTCAAGTAGCGCTAGTACTGAACGCTCCTTTGCCGGGGCAGCCTTTCTTGGTCGGCTAAGTCCGATAAGCTATCTTCAACAGCAAGACAGGATGTCGAGGATGGCCATTGCCTACTTTCATATGGAGAACGGGGACAAGCGTCCTTTCGTCATCCGCCTAGAGAATGACGAACTCAATGCCCACGCGCGGCATCTGATGGCTGGCACGATGACGAGCAAGTCTCGCGTTCAAGGGACCATCGTTTCAAATCTGGACGACCACAACCCTGGCTGGAGCTTTCACCCTCGAACCCGCCTCCATCGCGTTCTTCGACTACGCCATGGAGGCGTGCGACGCAGCTTCGCGCCATGTCGAAGAGCATTTGGGCGAAGTTGGTGGCCCTTTGCTTCCCGATGCCCACTGGTGATGCCCCTGGGGCTCGCATCTGACCGCAGAGGTCACAGAGTTTTTTGCACCGGGCAGTAAAGCAGAAGACGTTCTCTACGCTCGAGTAAACCAGCGCACAAATACTCATGATTGACCCAATCGACTCACTTGCCTTCTCGATGCACGCCAACAAGGGGGTGTTTGCCGTCCTCCTCGGTTCTGGAGTCTCTCGGTCTGCTCGAGTCCCTACCGGCTGGGAGGTCACCATCGAACTGGTGCGAAAGGCGGCTGCGCTCCAGGGAGCGAACTGCGAGCCGGACCCCGCCGCTTGGTTCCTGCAGACGACCGGCAAGGAGGCAGACTATTCGGCTTTGCTGGACGCGGTGGCGAAGACGCCTGCAGAGCGGCAGCAACTGCTGCGTAGCTACTTCGAGCCCACAGATGCCGAGCGCGATGAGGGCGCCAAGATGCCGACCAAGGCGCACAGAGCTATCGCGGAACTCGTGAAGCTCGGCTACGTCCGAGTCGTACTCACCACCAACTTCGACCGCCTGCTGGAAGTGGCGCTGAACGACGTCGGCGTGTACCCCACGGTGCTAAGCACGCCCGACCATATCGAAGGGGCACTGCCTCTCGTTCACACCGGGTGCACCATCGTCAAGGTTCACGGCGACTACCTGGACACGCGCATTCGGAACACGCCTGAGGAACTTTCTGCCTACCCAGAGCAGTTCAACCGTCTCCTTGACCGCGTGTTCGATGAATTCGGCATGGTCGTAGCCGGGTGGTCCGCGGACTGGGACGAGGCGCTTCGTTCAGCGATGACGCGCGCCCCATACCGACGCTTCTCCACATACTGGTCCAGTCGAGGTAAGCCGAGCGCGAAAGCCGCTGACCTCATCGCTAGGCGAGGCGCAACCCTCGTCAACATTGAAGACGCTGACTCCTTCTTCCACCGGTTGGCCGAGAAGGTCAAGTCTCTGGAGGAGTTCTCCAGACCCCACCCCCTGTCAGCGGCCGTCGCCGTGGCTTCGCTGAAGCGGTACCTGTCAGAACAGAAGCATCGAATATCTCTCAACGACCTGGTCAACGGCGAAATAGCGCAGGTCGCCTCCCACACAACTGGACCGGGGTTTGACGTCAATGACCGGGAGGTCTCGGGTCAGAGCGTGCTGAACCGCCTGCGGGCGTATGAGGCCGTCGCCTCGACGCTCATGCAGATGGCGTTCGTCGCCGGTCAATGGAGTGAAGGGGAGCAACTCCGTGTTTGGGAGAGAGCGCTGACAAGTCTTGCGACCCGGCGTGCCCAAGGTGGTGTTGTGCTTTGGAGTGAGCTGCAGCGCTATCCGGCGACGCTGCTCTTGTACGCGATGGGCATGGGTGCAGTATTGGCCGAGCGTTGGGAGACCCTCCATCGGCTGTTTTCTGTCCACGTGGGACGAGAAGGGCGAGAGGACAAACGCGTCGTGGAGGTTGTGCCGATTTGGGGCCTGTTCGAACTCGGCGCCGACGCCATGAAGGTGCTGCCAGGCCGGGAACGCGAGCACACGCCTCTGCAGAATCACATTGAAGGTCTGCTGCTTGACTTGGTCGGGGCCCACTTCGACTCACCGGCGGCCTTCAGCTTAGTGTTCGACCGCTTCGAGGTGATGGCCGCCCTAGCCTACGCTGCGCCCCAGGTCGCACGCTCGCAAACGGGCGAGCGGTATTGGACGCTGCCCGGCGCCTACGGCTGGCGCTCAGACAATCGGCAACGCATTTTTCAAGAAGTCTCGGACAGTTTGACCTCTACAGGAGACGGTTCGCCGTTGGTTACGTCCAGGTTGGTCGGCGCAACGGCGGAACTCGGGCAAGCCAACCTGAAAGAACTTCAGCAGTTCATCCCTCAGTTCCGATGGCGTTAGCGACAGCGGGCGTTCAGCGGCCGCGTCAAAGCGGTGGCTGATGCGGCGTCCAGCCAAGTCGCTCTTCAAAGGCCGTTCGAAATGTAGTACGAACCTGCAGCGGCGCCTTGCGCACGTACTCCTCGGCTTGCGCGAATACCGCGGGCGGTCTTGAGCGCAGGTAGTCCACCGCCTCCCTAGCGGAGGTAGGTTGTCGTCCATTCTCGTTCATGAACTTGGGGCCCAATGCTGTCCACAGCACATGGTCGAAGCCTTTGTTTCTCGCCCACGCCGCGATGGTGCCCCCGCCAAGACGCTTGTGCTCGTCAGGTCCCGGCCAAACGCCCACCCCTCCCGGCAAGCACCCTTCCCTAACCATGAGTGCCTCACGAGCGTCTTCCAGGCTTTCGTAGTCCAGGAGCACCCAGAGCGACTGAACCTCGGGAACGCCTGGTGTAACGACCAACGTCAGACGCCCCTTGCCCTCGTCCGACGTCCGCGTGAATTCCAAAGGGAGCATCGGGCCATCTAGTTGCCAGCCGCCGGCCGTCCGCAACTCTTTCGGCTGCCAACACAACGAACCCCAGCCCAAACAGGCAATCTTCGGTGACGTGGACGTCATGACATGAGCCTCCTGAACGACGCGCGATAGTCCATCGGTTCGAGGTGAAGCTGCTTGGCCAGTTCTCCTTGCAGCATGTACAGCCTCGGCGAGGTGCGAAATTGAAAGACGCGGTAGAGGTGAAAGGCAGGACCGACCTCGTCGGCAAAGTCGAGTTCGTTGCGACTGATGACGAATGACGAGGTGTACGACCCGTTCGTCGTCTTCACCTCGATAAATCGCTGCTGGTCGGCCTCGTCGAACGAAAGGATGTCGTAGCCAAGCCCATCGCCCACTCGGTCGGCCACCCAGTCCACACGCGCAAAGAGTTCAGCTAGGCCCGCCCGATGCAGCCGCTGCTGTTCGTACTCCAGCACCCACTGCTCGCCGGCGCGCCCGAGCTTGCGGTTGTTCTCGTCTCGCGCCGCATAGTCGACCTTTCGCGGCAATCGCGTTCGTTTCACCGCTAGCGCTGGCTTTGCCACCAGTTCCAATGCGGGTGCTTCGACGAGCACTGCCTTGAAGGTCTTCTGCGCTGGAGTCTTGACCTCTTCCATCGCATCGACGATGCGATGAACCAGTTCCGAATGCGCCAGAACGAACTTCTGGACCTCCTGACGCAGCAACAGCTGCGTGTTGCCGCGTGGCTTATAGCCGGAGATGAACGGGAGGCCCAGTACACTGAGCGCCGCGCTCACGTTCTGGTGCTTCATCTCTACTGAGCCCTTGCTGCGGTCCTTCAGCGTCTCGCGCAGCAAAGCGTTTCGCTGCGACTTGTTGTACTTCTCCTGACGAGCCTCCAGCAGGAGCATGTCGAAGTAAGCTGCGACCGTGTGGCTCACCTCTTCAGCGGACCAGTCGTCGCCGACCTTGACCGTCTCGTAGCCCAGCAGCTGCAATCTGGGAACAACGGTGGAATCGCCGCCGGAAAAGTCCGCGGCCGTCAGCGGGCCGACTTCCGGATGCTCAAACCCGAAGGCTGCGCCAACAATGGCCTTCGAGTCCGCAAGCTCACCTGTGCGCGGATTTCGCACGAGGTAGTCGCGAGACTTGCCGAAGCCATACCGCCTTAAGAACCCCGCTCTGCCTAGGTCGCCGTACTCATCCAGGGCGGCCTGTACTGCAGCGGGGCTTCGTAGGCGAGAAAGGTCTGATGCCAAGGTGTAGCCCCTCTAGCTCAGCGCCTCAACGAGCGCCGATAGTTCGTTGTTTTGACAGGATGCGATTTGTGGTCCACATCTGCTACTTAGCGCCTGTTCGATGCGTGCAACCTACCGACCGCTAGCTGAAGAGCGAATCGAGGACGGTCCTGGGATTGCCGAGAAGCGAAGTGGGCACAGCCGAGAGGTCAGCACGAAAACGCACGGCAGTGATTCGCGGGTTGCTCGGCTTATCGGGCGCGGGTACGTCGCCCATGGCATAAACGGCCAAACTGCGCTCAGCATAGGACGAATCAAATCGCCGGTCCAGCCGCTCCGAGAAGTCACTTCCAAGCGCGGCCGCGATGCTCTCCCAAAGCTTTTGTCGCAACCGCGGCTCGTCTGCGACACCGGATTCAATCTCGTTGGCGAGGTCCATGATGCCCACGCCACCGCCCTGAGGCTGTAGCAGTACCGAAACGACGTACCCTGCCCCGCCCAGCGGCGACTGTAGTTGTTCCAGGGCGAACTCATGCTGGCGCAACTCTCTAACCGCGGCTTTCACCTCAAGGCAGCCCGACGGCCAGGAGAAGTCAAAGCGCTCGAACTGGTCTGCGTGCCAGGCGCTCAAGGCCCGGGCCATGTTCTTGCTTTTGGCAACCACAAAGAGTTCAGCCCACAGGCCGGTCACCTCTCGACTGCTTGGCCGACCGAGCGAGCGAAAGAGGTCTAGAAGCGACTGCAGGCAGCGCTGCAGGTCCGAGGTTCCCACTGCGACCGGCAACTGTTCGACGGCCGCCGCAAGGCATCTGACGAACACCTCGTGGAGTTCAGGAACGCTTGCGTCGCAGGAAATGACCGCAAACTGGTCGTCGACCGAACCGCCGGCAGTAGTCACGCGACAGGTGCTATGGAACTGGACGGAGACATTCCTGAGTTCAATGGCAGGCGAGTAGCTCGCTGGACTTGAGTCCTTCAGAAGGAACACCGGGCCGCCGTCGCTTCCTCTGGCGAGGAAGTCGGCGCGAGGGCCGGGCAACGACAGAGCCGAGAAATCTGCGGCCGACGTGGCAGGCTGCAACGCTTGGAACGAGGCAAACAGGTTCACTCAGCTACGCTCCTCGATGAGCAGCGCCTTGCGCAACTTCGATGGAACATTCAGCGCAAACCAGGTTACATCCCTGACGTCGGCAGTACTTTGGTCTCGCTGATGAGTACCTAAATCGAACCGGCGTAGCTGCAGGCTGATGCGGTCCTTGAAGCAATGGTCACGGTCGTTGACCCCGGTTCCGGCACTCTGGCTGAAGTATTGGTTGATGGGCGCGTAGCGATGGGTCGCCGGAAGGCCATGGCCGGCAATGCGGGTGCGATAGCCAACGGGCGTCTGAAGCCGGTTCATCAGAAAGACGTCGACCTTCATTGTTTCGTCCTTCGCGAGCATCGACGCCAATGCAATCAACATCGCAGTGTGCTCCTCGGAGTCTCGCGCGTCACGCACACGGACATCGAGCATGAAGTCTTCGAGCACCGCCCGCAGCGGAACGGCTTCGATGACGTCATGCGGAGAGCTTGTCGCGCCAGGAAGAACCGTCGCAGCGTTGACTGGTTTGCCATAGGCCTGAGCCCACTTGGGCACAACCAAAGCCAACAACGTCCGATTGTCGGCGGCCGCGTCGTCGTCGTTTTGCATTGCAGCCGGAACCAGCCAGCCGTTGACTGGAATCCGACGAGTGCCCAATCCCACGACGTTCGCTCTTGTGGGCTTCAAGAGGTCAGTGAGAAGGAAATCTCGGCGCCAGTTGGAAAGCGGTTTGCCGCGATTGGCGGCCAGCGCGCCCCGCACGAACTCCTCGTGCTCGATGTACTCGGTGAAGGCTGCCTTGACGGTGGCTTGAAGGTATATGCGGCACAAGCCCAGGTAAGGCGCTTTGTAACCAAAGAAGCGAGCTCGCTGCTGCAGCGTGTCGGCCGCCGGCGAAGTTCCAAGCGGGCGCGGCATGTAGGTGGTGCATAGCCCTTCAACCGTGTAGCCCCGGTCGAGCTTGGCACCGCCGACCAGCACCCAGTACCGCGTGGCCTTCCAGTTGACCTTCTCCTCGGCATCCTTGGTGCCGTTGATTTCGACGACGTTGAGTTCGTCAAACACCTCATCCACAAGTTCGGCCGTCAATTCGGAGAGCGGTCGAATGCCAGGGAAAGTCTCGAGCAGCGAGTCGTACTCGTTCTTGAAGAGTGCTTCAGCCGCGGCAGGATTGCCGGCCTGAAGCTTCTCCATTGTCGACTTGAGCGTTCTCAGACCCTTGTCGAGCCACATCTTGTACTGCTTGTGCGAGGTAGTGGTGACTGCCGGATGCACCATCATCGACCGGTTTCGGTCCTTTGGCTTCGGCCCTCGCTGGCGCGTCAGTGAGTGATGCGCCGCCACCAGCAGGAATGACCTGAATGCCTCAAGCAGGGTCTTCGGAGGACTGGTGAGAGCACGCGTCGGCGTCGGAACCTGAGCTGGCGGAATGTCCACGACGAGACCAGGGGCCCCCGTGAAGAACGCCATACCGCCTGTGTACGCATTGCCGGGGGTGACCAGTTCGGCGAAGTTCGGGTTCAGGAAATCCGTCTGGGCCAGCAACAGCATGGCCTGCGGCGTGGCGGTGTACTGCAGGTACGAGTGATGTGGCAGCACTGCCCGCAGCGTCAAGATGGACTTGTAGGTGGTGCTGACGTCGGTAATAGCCGCCAGGCCCGCCTTGATGCGCGCTGCTTTGGTATTCAGGCTGGCCTGGTCGCTCTCGTCATCGATGATGAGACTAGGTACTGCATCGAGGTTAACGCTCTTCAGGACATTGGCAAGCTTCTCGAGCCAGCCACCGTGCTTGAGAACCGTGATGAGAACTGCCTTCTTGGTGGGCTTCCTTCGCCAAGCTGCAACTCTGGTTTCAATCTGGGCCTTGTGGCCCATTGTCGGATTATTCAGGTGATACCAATGGTCATCGCCATCGTCGATGCCGAAGTCCTTCTTCAGTCGTTCCTCGGACTGGTCAAGGAGGTTGTTCTTGGTACCCGCCAGCACGATGACGACGCCGTAGCCGTTGTCGCGTGCCAAGGCAATGACCGTCTCGAACGACAGCGTCTTGCCGCTCTGCACGTAGCCGGCGACCAGGCCGGTCTCAGAGGCACCGCTTTCCGATGGCGGGAGGCATCGTCCAAGGATGCGCTGCGCCTCCTGCAATACCGACTCCGGCCCCACCGTCAGGTCGTCATAGCTCGGGCCATTTGGGTCCCGAGACTTGCTTTCCAAAAAGGCGTGAGTGAATTCGCGTTGCTCAGGCACCCAACGGAGCGGTGGCTTGATGGTGTTGAGCACTTTGATTGAGGCGGTCATTCGTTGTTCAGGGCAGCGTGACTCAAGGCGCCGCGCATTAGCTGGTTGAAGTGGAGAAGCACAACCTCAGGGGCTTGCGTCGTGTAGTCCTCTGCAAGCACCAGCGAGACGCAAACTGCTGTTGCAACTCGCAAAAACAACTCGATGTTCTCGTTGTTGGCGCCAAGGAACTCGCTCGAGAATGGGTGCGCAAGAGCAAGTTCAACGACGAGTCGTCGGGTGTCGACAATGTCGCCGGGCTGAGGGTCTTGCTTGGCCAGCGAAACCCAGTCCTCCCGCGCCGGGTCGACGGACGTGCGAATGGTGATGACCCAGTCGTAGTCTCCATCGTTGATGCAGACAATCCGCTCGGACGACTGCAATGCGCTTGGCACCAAGGTCTGCGGCAGAGCGAGGGCTTCAGTTGGATTTACCTTGGCTTCGACGAGGACCGGCGCCACGTCATTTTCGATGTAATGCGCGACCGCCTCCGTGGCCGCGGCGGCTCGAGCCTCAATGCTCTTCTTCGATGGAAGCGCCCGGTAGTTCTCCGCTTGGGCCAGCAGGTTTAGCGGCTCTTCCTCCAGCTTCTCCTTCAGCAGTTCAAGAAAGACGTCTTCATACTCTTCCCAGCGAAAGCCGTCTTTGGTGTGACTGACCTCAAAACCTTCGACGTGCAACTCGCCGAACAGGCGCTGATAGGGGTAGCTGTTGGTCTGCTTGAAGATAAAACTTGGACGGTAGGTTTCGTCGTGACTGCCCTCAATGAGGCGCTTGCGCCGGAACAGTGCAAAGCCGGCGAGTGGCGTCGAGCCCGTCTCACGCAAAGCCGCAAAGCCCGTCACTCGCTGTCCCTCGCCAAAGTCCAACTCTATGTCCTTCCGCCATTCGACTGGACCCGCATCGGCGCCTGGGGCCGGCGCACCGGGGGAGGTGTATTTTCGCGCCTTCAGGACAGGGACTGCGGCGTACGCCAATGGGTCCCCGTTAAACTTGAGCACCATCAGGCCTTCTCGAAAAAACACGCGATAGATGCTCGCCAGGTGCTCCTTGATTTTTCCGAGCGTGCGCCCCTGTGGGACGTGGTGAAGGCCGCGCAGGGTGACCACCGTGTAGTGGGCCGACGGATTGCCGACGTCCCGGGCTTCCGTATTCAGGCTCTCAATCTTGTTGTCGACGATATGGCGAATGTCGAAATGAATCGTCCGCTCAAGAGACTCGCCGAAGGCCTTGGTCCGAACGCTCCACTGCTCCGCAAACCAGCAAGCCGCGCTCTTCATGCCCATGCCAAACTCGGACAGGCCCGTGCGGTCCGTGGGTACTTGAGCTGCGCGGAAGGCCCGCGGGAAGTCCGCCGTCGAGATGCCTGCAGCGTTGTCACTAACGACGATGAGGCCAGGTCCCGCCGTGTCGATGCGAACATCGACTTCAAGGCGGAAGTCAGGGCCGTGCATGGCCTCCAACGCCTTTTTATTCGCTAAGTAACTCTGCAGGGCGTTGTCGATGAACTCCGCTATGGCGAACCACGCCTTGTAGTTCAGGTGACGTAGCACCGAAAGCATCGTGACCTCAGGCCGAATCTCAATCGGCCCGGTGAACTGAGCGTCCTGCGTCGACCCCATCAGGCTGCGACCGCCACGGCCTGCCGGCGGCCCTTGTTGGTCTTGGGCGGCGGCTGAACTATCAGCAGCGCCCGCGCCACCTTCTCTACGACTTTAGAATTCACCGCGTTGCCCAATGCTGCGAACGCCCGGTTGGCGCTCTTCGGCAGTTCCTTGAGGCTGTCGAGGCTCTGCAGACGCGCGCATTCGCGCGGTGTCATGTAGCGCTTTTGCCAACCGATGATGGGCACCTGGGTGTCCGTCATCGCAATCAGGCTCGGAGCGGTGGTGCGTCGCTTGACCCGCACACCCGAGGCGCGGAACTGGATGACGTAGTCCCAGACGTTGCGCTTCCCGCCCTTCACGTTCCATTCGAACTTCTGCAGGCTCGACGGGAACTTCAGAATCCTTGGCAACCACGGGTCAATCCAGGCCTTGTTGTCTTCGTAGAACTGGCGGTTCTGCCGGATGAAGTCCTGCTTCCACTTGGGAAAGGTCAAGTCCGCAGTCCGTGCGTGGCTGGGCAACGCTTCCCACCGCCCGTTCAGCGACTTGAGGGTTCCGACCTTGATTCCATGGCTACCCTTGAAACCCTTCAAGCCGTCCAGACCGAGGAACTCCTTCAGTGCATGGGGTGTGGTCGTCTCGTACGGATAGGTCGCGCCCCACTCCATTGACCACAGCGGATACGACGGCAGCTCCACGTCCTTCGGACAGGCCTTCAGGAACTCATCCCAGACCTCCAGGCATTCCACAACCTGCGCCGACAGCTGCTTCGCGTCCGCCGGGTTGTCGTCGAGCACTGTGTCGATGTTGGTCTCGTCCTTGCTTGTTTTGGGCCACGCGAAGTCGTCGAGTGGCAAGAGCGAACCGACGATGTACACGCGCTCGCGAATCTGCGGGATGCCGAAGTGGTGCGGCGACAGTCGCTCTGCCCGAATGTCGTAGCCTAAGCCACCCTTGCCGACGCCCAGAATCTTCTGGATTTCCACCCACGTGCGGCCCTTATCGTGCTTGAGCAGGTTCGGCACGTTCTCAAGGATGAAGTACGTCGGCTTTTTCTCTTTCAAAATCGCCGCCACGTTGAAGAACAGATTGCCCTGCTCCGTGCATTCGAAGCCAAGCTGTTCTCCGGCCTTGGAGAAGGGTTGGCAGGGGAAGCCCGCTGTCAGAACGTCGTGGTCGGGGATGTCGTGCGGATGAACAAGAGTGATGTCGCCGGCGGGCTTGAGACCGTGGTTCGTCTCATAGAGCTCGCGCAGGTGCTCTTTCCACTCTGCGGCGAATACACATTGGCCTCCCATACGAGCAAGCGCCAAGTGAAAGCCGCCCAGGCCGGCAAAAAGGTCGACAAATCGGAAAGCTTTCATGTCCGTCGCACGCATTTATTGGTTTTTCATATTGACGGCGACGCTCAAACGCCGCACCAGCCCCGCACTTATCCAACGCTCTGATGGCCAAGACCCCGAACATTGGTAGCTGCCGGACAACTGTGTTTATATACAGCAATCCCGTTCGATGGTCAATTGCGAATTCATTACGACCAGGGGCTGCTCACTCCATCGTTGTCTCGAAGGTACATCTTGCCACGAGTAACGTCCGGTAACGCCTTCGCGGCTGGCGAGAATCCGCCCGTCCGCGTGCAACTTGCGAGGCGGTGGCGCCCTCAAAAGTCAGGACCCAGGAGGCCGCTGTGGCCGATGTCCGTTGCAGCCCGCAAATGGACGACGGTCGCACAGGCATATCGGCGCCAGATTCCAACTCCGCCGGTTGGAAATTGGATGAAAGTCGCGCACGGAAAGCCGACGCTCAAGCCCCCGGGCGCACCCGAGACGTTGGCGGCCCTCGAGCCCGCCCGAAAAGCATCGTCCACCCGAGGTCAATCGCGTGGCTACCGACGAGTTCCCCGAGTTCGAGGTCAAGGTGCGCGTCGCCCCGGAGGAGTTGACACCGTTTGCTGCGGCAACCCGGCGCATCTGTTCAAAGCGAAGCGAAACTGGCCACACGCTGTAGGCCCAGATGACGTTAAACATGTTGCGCGCTGCGGTCGAAGGTCTGAGTTGCAAATCAGTCAATGTCAGTGTCGTCGTCCAAGTGCAACCATGCGGCATTTTCGAAGCGCTCTGGAAAATCGCGGGCTATTTCGCCGCTTCGAACCCATTCCAATTCAGGGCGTTCAAACGCAGAGAACGTGTCTTGCACGCTCTGGTGGCCAAACAATGCAGGTCCGACAAACGCGCTCGACTCGGCGGCGCACAAGATGAAATCAAGATGCGTGTCATTGAGATTGAGTCTCGAAAATCTTAGACTCTCCCATTCATCGTCGAAAATATTGGGAATTGAGGTCGTCTTTGGTTTGGCCCGATTTCTTAGGAGAAGAAAGTATGTTGAACTCCAAGAGGGGTCAGGGAGCCTTTCTGGATAGTCGCTTCGACAGATGCTGAAATCAAATTCTTTCGCCATGCGAAGGAAAAGTCTGGGCATTACCTCTATTGCGGCTACCTGTGCGGGGATTTCTAATTTCGCCGCAACGATGCGACAAAGACTGTCTGTGTCTGCGCTCTTCAATATTGATAACTTGTCGCGTCCCACGACGACGGGCCAAGAGGGCTGTGAGATGAAAACGAAGTTGGGGACGCGAGTAACCCATTTCCATGCCTTATCGATTTCATCTGGCGAAGGCAATGCGTAGAAGTCGATGCCTCCCGGATTGCCGCGAAAATTGGTCTCCGTTGTCCAAATAAATCCCCGTGCCTTCGCGTAATGAAGCGCCTGATTGGGAGAGGAAAGGAAGTGGGTGCGGCCGCTCTCTTTGGCATCGGTTTCAATTCGATACCAGGTCGCAGGTGCGCAATTCATTGCGTTAATTAACCCTTTCTTATTTACCGCTTCAGAGAAGCTTCTATGGTAGTCAATTAGCAATTTTCTGAGCCAGCGCGCATGGTTCTCGAGTTCGCCCTTGGTCCATCGAAGAAACGCCTCATCAGGCTCGACGAGACGCTGCGTCAGTACAACTATCGGTGCCGCACCTCGTGCGCCGGTGTCGGAAACACAGGAAGGACGGTCCATCTGTTCGGTCGTGCTCGTTAGCGTGAGGACTGTCTTGTCGGGCTGCCTGTTCTTTCCGCATTCGTACGCCGAAAAACAGCTGGCGTTCAGGTTGAGAGCGGCGGACGGCGGGCTAACACGCTCAATCCCTCGAGCGTTTGTGCACAGAACGGCCGCGCCTGTTGCGCGCAAGGCGTCTCGAACTCGGGTATGCGGCAGCTTATAGGTGCCGTGCGCGCTCACGATGGCGATACGCGGTCTGAGCCAAAGGTAAGTTTGTTCGACGACTCCCGCATCTTGTTCGACTAGGTTGTCATCTTTCCTGTCCGCAAGGTAGACCATGCCTCCGTGGTGAGGCGCTTTGAGGACATCTATTCCTAAGCCTGCAGGGTGCCTCGAAGCGATGTACGACCAGTTTTCTTGGTCGCCAGTTAGCAGCACTCGTCTTCGCCGCTTGCCATCTAGCCAGACGTCTACCGCAATCACCAGGGACGTGTCGTTGAGCACCCGATTGCCGAAGAAATTAGGTTCTTTCGCCTCATCCTCGTACAGACCGGTCTTCTCACTCGGCCTGCTAGGCTCAGAGAAGGGTTCGGCTGGAAAGTCCTCGGGAATACTGAACGTGCGCTGTTCCAGGTCGAAACTGAATTCATCCTCCTCTCGCTCCTGGTCACTGGGGACCATCAGCCATTCGAGAGAAGTAGGTTGGGAGTTCAACAGCGCTTCCAAGTCCGAGTGATTCCCCGACATAAGTCGCTTGAGGAGGCGGGCCGGCGGCGAGATGACGCTCAAACTGATGTTGCCCGACGCTCGCCTGTCGGTGTGGCCTTCCATCGGGTAGTAAACGCTGACGCCTTTATTCTTGAAAAGGCGTTCCAACTCTGCGGCCCGGTCCACGGAATTCTGGACGCGCTTTGAAAAGAGCCACTTCAGTCGACGAAACGCGGGGAGGCAGGGGCCCCAATATTCGCCGATGCTTATGTCGTTGTTGTCAAGCAACTTGTGCAAGCCGCCCTGATGGTCGTGGTCGACGTGCGTGAGTACAACGATGTCCAAGTCCACGCCGCTCGAATTCCTGTTCGCGGTCAGGTAGGCCGAGAGCTGACCAATATGGTTCCCGGAATCCTTTCCCGCATCGCAAAGCATTCGAAACACTGGTGTGCCGCGTTGCTGAAGCTCGACGAGCACGCAGTCCCCGTGGCCGACTCCGAACGTGTGGATTTCCAACTTGTCTTCTGGTTGCGGTAGCACGCTCAATTCACTCATGTCATCCTTTTGCGGTTTCGTCGTCGTTTGAAAAGGCCGGGCGCGCGTCGGTCGCTGGGCGTTCTACGTGCCATTCCAGGGAACGATGCGGGAGGGGCGGCAGCGCTACGAGGCTTGACGAGGTCGTTGTGCGCCGATATGCGAGACGGCAAGACGTCGTGTCTTGGGTTCGCTCTTCTTGCGTTTGACTAGCGCGAGCCGAGTCGCGGTTGGCTCCGCTTGCCGAGGGTCGCAGCATGCCGGTCCAGGGTGACCCAACGCGCTCGAAGCTAGTACGTATCCGTGCGCATCCACTCGATGTGCTTGGACAGCCCGTCGAGGTCCGGGAAAAGGCTCGCACGATGAATGCCGTATCTGAAAAGAATGCTCTTCAGGTCTCTGCGGAACGCTTTGTCGATGATGAGCCTATCGACTTTCGCGCGATTCTTAAATGGCTGCTGTGGGTCGGGATGCGCGGTGAAAAGACCGGCCTGGGCCGTGATGCGGCGGGTCACGTGCCGAGGGATGAATCGTTCAACGCTGTTGATATCGAACGGGCTCTGATGTTTGTCTTTCAGGCTCTTTGATGACCGGTAGGCGTACACCGCGCTGTCGCCGCCTTGCGATTCCTCGACGGCAAAGTATGCAGCAACGAGTGGATTGCGGGACCAATCAAGCAGGCGTGTTGGTAGCCCATGATGTTGCGCGAGTGCGAGCCACTCCCATTCATTTTCCGGTTGGAAGCTGAGGTAGGGCGTAGCCTGGTCCTGGAAGAGCTTCAGGATTTGGCGCTCCTCCTTTTGCCGGTCGTCAGAGTGAAGCTTCTTGTACCGGCCAACCTTGGGGAGCAACTCAAAATCGACGCTTCGAACGCCGCGGAACACGACGGCGACGTCACTGTACTTGGTCACGATGTCGTGGTAGTCCGCGAAGGAGTTGATGCGATGTTCTGCCATGGGCGCTCAGTTGGCTCCGAGTTTTGGTTCTTGTTTCGACGTCACTTCTGCTGCCGCAGGTTGACAACCTGAAGACTTTAACTGCCGAGGCGTCGTTCGTTAGCCGAGCCACGCGTGGCAAGTTGCTCGAGGACGAACGATGGAAATTTCCAGGGGTGAACTCTATCGACGGGTGTGGGAAGCGCCGCTGACCAAGTTGGCAAAGGAGTTCGGCATTTCGGACGTCGGCCTGGCAAAGGCCTGCCGGCGCCACAAGATTCCGACGCCCCCGGTTGGCCACTGGATGAAAGTCGCCCACGGCAAACCCACGCTCAAGCTGAAGCTTCCAGGTGCGCCCGAAGAGACTGTGGTCCTCGAGCCCGACATGCACCGGCCACCGGAGGTCAATGGTGTGGCCGCCGAGGAGTTTCCCAAGCTCAAGGTCAAGGTGCGCGCCGCTCCTGAGGAGTTGGCGCCGTTTGCCGCGGCCACCCAGGCGCATCTGCTCAAAGCGAAGGCAACCTCCGGCCCTGTGTATTGCAGGGGACCTTCTGTCTTCAACTGCACCGTCAGCGCGGGCCAGGTTAAGCGCGCCGTGAGCTTGCTTGACGCCATCGAGCGGGCCTTGCCTGAGGTCGGAGCGAAGGTGGTGCGCGGCAGCAAGGACAACAATCCTTTGCATGTCGACGTCGAGGGGGAAACGGTCCTCTTCTCGCTCACCGAGAAATACAGCCGCTCGAGCTTCATCCCTGACAGCGAGCGCAAATCCGCGTACCCCCGCTACGACTACGAATACGACTTCAGCGGCGACCTGAAGCTCACGATTGACGGCTATTTCGACGGCCGGAAATCGTGGTCGGATGGCGTGCGGGAGCGCCTGGACACGAAGCTCGACGAGGTCCTCTTGGGGCTCGTCGCTGCGGGTCGGGCCATGCGCAAGCGCCGGGAAGAGGGCGAAGCGGAGCGCCGGAGGTGGGAGGAAGCGGCCAGGATTCGAGCGGAGGAAGAGAGCCGCCAGCGGAAGCTCCAGGCATTCCGAAGTCACTTCGCCCATGAGGCGGCCGCCTGGTTCCAGCATCGGCAGGCGGTCGCGTACCTTGAACACCTGAAGAACTGCATGGCCGGTGAGGAGGCGCTGCCCGAGGCGAGTGCGCACTGGCTCGAGGTCGCCGAGGCCTGTGTGGCAAGCCTGGACCCTTTGCCGACCCGGCTGCAGCTTCTGCGTGAGGGGTACAAGCCGGACGAGTGGGATGCACCATTCGGTGGCGTGTTGGTCGAGGAGCCGGTACCCACCAGCTCTTTCGTGGAAGGGACGTTGACTCCACGGGGTAGGCCGAGCTGGCTCAATAGGTAAAGCCCGTCTTTGGGCCACGCTCGCTACAATGAATTGACCCCTCGATTTCTGACACCATTTCTGTCAAGGGCGATGGGAAGGCAGTGCGAATGGCTGCGGATGAACGGATGTCAGTTGTCGTTCACATCGCGCTGAGCACTTGGGTTTGTTGAGAGTTGTGTGTGAGAGCGCATCACTGCGCACGCGGATGTCCCATTGAAAATCCGCGTGTCGGTGGTTCGATTCCGCCCCAGGCCACCAAATTCAGCAAAAGCCCAACCTTCCGAGGTTGGGCTTTTTGCTTTCTGGCGCCGTGCAGCGCCATGCCAAGGGGACTGCGCTCCCGTTATTCGGACTGCGCTCCCTCGATGTCATGCCCGCGGCGTTGGCGTTCGGTCTGCATCTTCTTCAATGCCGCCTGGCTTTGCTTTGCAGCGGCTTCGCAGCGTGCATGCAGCGCGATCAGTTCCTTGTCGGTGAGTTTCTCGATGCCGATGAATTCGTCCTGCGCGTCCGAGGTCCGGATCAGTTCGTCGATCTTGGTCTGCAGGGCAACGCTGTCGCGGTTCTGCGTGTTCTGAATCAGAAACACCATGAGGAAGGTGACGATGGTGGTGCCCGTGTTGATCACCAACTGCCACGTTTCGGAAAAACCAAAAAATGGACCCGCGGCGGCCCAAGCCACGACCACGACCACGCAAATCAGGAAGGCCGGGGGGCTGCCCGTCCAGCGGGCGACGGTGTTGGCAAAAGAATCAAAAAGTCGTTCCATGCGCGTGTCCTCCAGTCGGCGCGATGCTGCCGCGACGCGGCGCGCGACCGCGTCAGCCGGAACCCGCCCCGCATGGCATCGCAATTCCACGGACGCTGTCGGCGCAAAGCGGTGTGGCGTCGAACCCTCGGACAAGGCTTACACGCGTCGTCGGGACGAGACGACAGGCGATGTGCGGCGCCGTGTCGACCATGAAGCCTCATTGCAGTTTTTCTCAACCCGGTCGTCGCTGCGGCGCGACCCCTCATGGAGCAAGCACACATGGCCAACGATATCCACGCAACTGCCGCGGACGCAGTGTCGAACGATCAGGTGATCGACGTTCTGAACGACCTTCTGGAAAATTCTCGCGACGGCGAATACGGCTTTCGCGCCTGCGCGAAGGAGGTCGACTCGGCGCAGCTGAAGCCGGTGTTCGAAAGCCGCGCCTCGCAGTGCGCAAGCGCGGCGTCCGAACTCGTCGCGCTCATTCGCCAGCTCGGCGGCAAGGCCGACGACGGCGGTACGGTCAGCGGCGCAATGCACCGCGGCTGGGTGCACGTGAAGGGCACGGTCGGCGCGAACAGCGCGCTGTCGATGCTTGAGGAATGCGAGCGCGGAGAAGACGCGGCGGTTGCGCGCTACCGCAAGGCGCTGAAGGAAAACCTCCCGCCCGAGGTGCGCATGGTGGTGCAACGCCAGGCCGACGGCGCCCAGGCCAATCACGACCAGATCAAGGGCCTGCGCGACCAGTTCCGCAGCGCCAAGGGCTGATCGGCCCGCAAGGGGCTTTTCACCATGACAGGTGACCACCTCACGCCCGCCATGCCCAACTCGCCTTTGCCGCCGTCTGCGACCGAAAGCGCAGACGGCGGGGTCGAGCGTCTTCTCACCTTCAGCTATCTCGGCTGGTGGTTTTCGTGCGGCGCTGAGCAGGTCGACGGACAGACCTTCCGGCCGGTGGTCTTCTGCCGCGCCTACGGGGGCGGTGACGCCGAAGGCCCCGAGCACCGCTTGCCGCCGGACACCGACAACGTCGCATATGGCAGCGAACCCGAGGCACTGCGGCATGCGGAGCAGCAGGCCATTCGATGGGCGCACGACCGGTCGGGCGATGGGCAGGGGCAGTTCTGAGTTCCCTGTCCAGCTGTTGCGGATTCAGCCGTGGACGCGTGCGACGGTTGCCTCGTCCCGCATGCCATTGAAGTAACGCACCAACACATCGCCAAACACGGGTGCTTCAGGCGCCACGATCTCGAACAACGTCATGCATGAGCGCAGTTCCAGCGTGTCCGGCGAGCCAAAGATCGCATGCGCATCGGTGCTGTCGGGCCGTTGGAGCGGAAAGATGAACCACACCCAGTGCGTGCGCTTGTGGGCTGCAGCCAGTTGCGCGCAGACCTGCGCGTACACGGGCGCTTGCGCCGCCACGAAGCGTTCGAGTTGCCAGTCGACGGCCATCTTGCTCAGGCCCCTGGTGCCGATGCTGCCGCCGGATCGTGCTGCAGACGCGGGGGCAATCGGTGGTCGAGCCAGTCCATGCGCCACGCCAGCAGCAGCACCGCGCCGACCACGCAGGTGACGGCGGCCAGCGCGCCGGCGAGGCCGGGCCGCTGCCGGTACGGATCGGGCGCGATGCGCCGCGCCCCCGGTGGCACGTGCGCCGTCTGCGACAGCATGCCGCCCAGGCGCACATTGACCTTCATGCGGCCGTTGATAGCCCAACCGCTCGCATCAAGGATGGGCCCCAGGCTGCGCTGGCGCAGCTTCAACCACGCGATCAGCATGCTCGGCCCCGAGATCGCGATCACGATGCCGACCAGCGCCACGGGAATCCACTGACCCAGGTCGATGAACTTGCCGAAGATGCCGACAAGCACTGCGCTGATGCTGCCCAGCGCCACGCCGATGGCGGCCACGGTGCCCACATCGATGCGGCTGCCGCTGGGCAGGACCGGCCCCGGCCTGGCGGGCGCCTTCGCCGCCGTGCTGGCGTCTGCCGGCCGGTCCGCGGTGGCGACCCTGCCGGCCAGCGATTGCAGGGCGGTCTGCGAACCGGCCTCGCTGGCCGCCGCGCGCTTCGCCACCTGCTCCTCGATCAGCCGCACGAACTTCTTGTACGGCGCGAAGAAGGCCTGCGCCACGCTCGTGGGGTTCTCGATGAGCCTGGTGATGGTCGCGTCCCAGTCGCGGCCCTGGCGGTCGTAGAACACGCCGTTGCGGCCGACGAAAAGGAAGTCGACGTCGCCTGCGGTGAAGGCGGCGACGATGCTCATCTTCTGCCCCTGGCGCGTGCAGTCGCAATACGCGAGGCAGGTCTTCGCCAGGCCGGCCAGTGCAGCGTGACGGGCGGCGTCCTGCACCTGCACCGTGAGTTCGCAGCTGCGCCCGTCGAGGTAGAGCGTGCCGGCCTGGAAGATCGCGCCCTCGCGCCGGTAGAACGCCTTGAACGAGACAAAGTTGTGCAGCAGCACATGCAGGTCGCGCTGCAGACGCAGCAGTTTTTCGAGATCGGTCAGCAGGCGGTTGTGGTGTTCGGCCGCTTCGTCTTCGGCGATGAGGGCGAGCAGTGCATCGCCTGTCGCGAACAGGGCGTCGATGCGCTCGCGTGACAAGCCCGCGAGCGCGTTGGCCGGACGCGCAGCGATCCACGCGTCGCACGGCGCGAGCTGGCGGCGCAGCGATTGCCACCCGTCCTCGTCGAGCGTGTCGCGTGCGCCGAGCAGCGGCGCCACTGCGTCGCGCGCGAACGTGGCCATGGCCTCGGCCCAGGCGGGGTTCAGGCTGGCACCGCCGAGCGGCAACGCGCGATGGGGCGTCACGGGTGCCAGCGGCAACTCGGCCACCGGCTGCACGCTTGCATCGAGCGTGTGTCCGGCGAGTGCGTCGTACGCCTCGGGCGAGGGATTGAGCGCAACCACCGCCTGAACGTCGTACGCGGCGACGCGGCAGCGCGCGAAGAAGTCGTCGATCTTGGCCGCCACCGCGCGCACGGCCTCGGCAGCAGCCAGCGTGCGCGCGCCCAAAGGCAGCAGCGCGTCTTCGTCGCCGCGCGCATACCAGTCGCGCATCGCGTGTACGTCGGCCATGAAGGCCTCGGCGCGTGCGCGATCGAGGCCGGGCGTGTGTTCGTGACGGTCGGGCGTGCTGCCATGGGTGCGCATCGCTTCCTCGATGATGGCGCGCAGCGCGTCGTCGGTGGCGGTGGCCGGCGTGACCACGCCATCACCGTTGAAGCGCATCGCAGCCAGCCATTCGCCCCGATCGGAGATGTCGGCGAGTGTCAGCGTGTGCGTGTCTTTCTTGCCGAGCAGGTCGAGGATGCGGCGGCCTTCTTTTGCAAGGTCGGCACCTGGCGCGCGCGTGTCGTCGAGATCCTGCAGCGACAGCGTGCCGCCGCCGGCAAGCAGCACATCGGCACTGCGCAACCGCTCGCAAGCCCACTGGCAGGCCGCGATGACTTCGGGCGGGCGCACGCGACCGTCGCCGTCGGTGTCGATGAGGTCGAGCGTGCGCGCATCGAAGTCGATGCCGCGCGTGGGGCAGGCGAGCACGACCCAGAGCTTCTGGTCGAGCTCCGCGATGTGGGCGATGTCCTCGCCGTTGCGGAACACCACCTGGTCCACGCCGCCTGCACGCAGAAATTGCCAGCGGTGCGGCGCCCGGGTGGGCGCTTCGGTGCCGGGCGTGCCGGCGGAAGTGTGGGGGGTGGCGGTCGTCAACGGACTGGTTTCCTTCGGAACAGCGAACGGGGCGGAGATGACGCGGCGCGCGCGCGAGGCGTGGCACGGCGTCAGCCTAGATCGCGTGGCGCGCACGCGTTGAGGACAGACGGCGCGCAGCGATGTCGTCCTGCGCCGACATCGCACTCGCTCCCCATCGGAGGGGGCAAGCGAGGCTTGTGGGGCCGGGTGCCTTGGCGACTTATCCTCGTTCGCCATGGAGGCCGAGGCCACGCGCATCGATCTCGATTTGCCCCCCAGGCTGGAATTGCTGGCTCGAACTCCAGCAGTCTGCCCAGGCCCACTCGGCAAGGCGGGAAATTGCGAAGGCGAAAAACGAAAAAGCGACCTCCGAAGAGGTCGCCTTTTCTGGTGGGCAAAGGGTGTCGTTGCCCCCCGAATCTCAGGTCTGGTATGGCGCAGGTGAGCTGATAGG
This sequence comes from Variovorax sp. Root473, assembly GCF_001426505.1. GTDB lineage: Bacteria > Pseudomonadota > Gammaproteobacteria > Burkholderiales > Burkholderiaceae_C > Variovorax. The sequence continues at coordinate 351,936 of NZ_LMEV01000014.1, read as the reverse complement.
CACCAATTGGTAGCCCTGCCCATAGACCGCCCGAAGCACGAAGCCGTTTTCTCGCTGCAGCAGCAGCTTGCGCCGAACGTTGGTGGCGCAGGCATCGAGCGAGCGTGTGACCGGGCGCTCGGGCGGAATCTTCCACACCGAACTCATGAGCCAGGAGCGCGTCAGAACGGTGCCCAGGTTGCGGAACAGCTCAAGCGCAAAGGAGAACTGCCGAGGCTGAAGCGCGATTTCACGGTCGCGGTGCAGCACCGTGTTGTTGCCGTCGACGAAGCGGTATTCGCCCCAGGTCCAGCGGTCCGGGGTGGACTGGCGTGTGAGCGTGCCCGCGTCCTGCTCGGCGTACAGCGTCTGCATGTGTTGCACCAACGCTTCGTTCGAGACCCGGCGCAGGTCGAAGCTGATGCCGCCGCCGCTCGGCAGGGGCATCTCTTCGAAGTAGGAGGGCAGTGCGACCACGTCTGGCTTGCCCTGCGCGGTGATGGGGAGGGCCGGCATGCCCAGCACCCAGCACACGGAGAGAAGGCTCTCGCTGCTCATGGCATCCGGTGCGGCCAGCAGCAGGTCGAAGCGGGTGCCACGGCTCAGGGTGGACAGCAATTCACCGATGCCGCGGAACATGACGGGCCGGTGGCCCATGGCGCGCAGGCGTTCCTGAAGCACGGCGCAGCGCGAACTGCTGTTGTCCAGCAAGGCCAGGGAGAGTTTTCCCTCAAGGGTCATGGAATGGTCGTTTCCAAAAGGAGGCAATGACTCACAGCGAAACAGGCCAGCGATGTCGCATTGCTCGCAAGGAGCCGGGGCTGCTTTCGCGGTGCGCGAAGAGTCCACATTCTTCTCAGAGTGAGACGTTTTTTTGATCCGCTCCTGCTGCTCGATGATGTTCCCGTGACCAGCTTTTTGCGACGACCCATCTTGGCCGCCTGTTGCGTGCGATTTGCCCTGCCAGTTGTGCTTCATGGACGACCAGGAACGGACGCAGACCGGCGAGTCGGCGCAGTGGTGTGCGATCAGTCAGCACCGCGACACGTTGTCGTTGCGGGCATGTGCGGACCCGCTGGCCGACGGACTGTTGGCTGCGTTTGTGACCGCCGCCTACGACTGACGGTACATCCCTGCATTGGCGCGCAATGCGCCTGCTGCGGCGACAGTGCCAACGCCGGTGCCTTCCATGTCGAAGCGCGAGATGGGCAGCGTCTGGCCCTGGCTGTGGCGCATCGCGGTCTGCAGGCGGAACGCCTTGGGCGTCATGCCCTTGATCTTCAGGAAGCGCCGGTTGAAATTCGCAATGTTGTTGAACCCCGCGGCGTAGCAGATGCTCGAGATCTGCTGGTCGGTTTCCATGAGCAACTGACAGGCCTTGCCGACGCGCAACTGGTTCACGAAATCGGTGAACGCGACGTCAGTGGCCTGGCTGAACTGGCGGGAAAAGCTGCTCAGGCTGATGCCCGCGTGTTCGCAAACACTCGGTGCCGACAACGGTTGATCCAGGTGCAGCCGGATGTACGCAACGGCCTTGCCGATCGTCTCGACGTGCTCCGCATGACCCTTGATCGGTAGCCAGCCCGAAGAGAGCACGCGCTGGTTCTTGCATCGCACGAGTCGGCTCAGCAGCCGCAGGAATTCGGCAAACCGCTCCGGCCCCTCGGTGCATTGCATGCGATCGAAGTGCTCGCGCACGCTGTCGCTGATGCCGAAGAACTCGACGCCGTGGCGTGCCTTCTCCAGGAGCGGCGCGGCTTCCTGGAGTTCCTTGAACACCTCCATGCCCTTGCGCAGCGGCGCGTCGGCAAACTGAAGGGCCTGGCTGCGCAGTGCCACACCCTCGCACGGGAGGTTGTGCGAGACCCAGTTGTGCGGCAGCCGAGGTCCGGTGAGCACGAGGTGACCGGGCTCGAAGCGTCCGACGTGGTCGCCGATGAAGGCCCAGCCCCGGGTGTCCGCGATCAGGTGCAGTTCATATTCGTCGTGGCAATGCCAGCGTTCCAGCGGAGACGGACTGCCGTGCTGGAGGCAGTGCAGAAAACCGCGCTGGCCCGAAGGTGCGGGACCGGCCTGCGAGGAGCGCATGAAGCTGTGCTCGACTTCCGGCGCGGGGTTGCGTCGCGCGCTGGACGATGCCGCGGGTCTCATCGCGGACGCGGCGTGACTGTATGCGGTGCAATCGTTGTCTCGGCTCCTGGCATCGGACGCTCCTCCTTCGCATGTCTTGTGTCGGGTGGCAGGACCTCCGGCATCACGCGAGCGAGCGGTTGACCTTCAAGACGCTATTGGGGCGGAGCTTGGTAAATAAAAAGTAAATAGTGAAAAGAGATGACGAAACACTCGCAATGCAAACAAGTGTCTCGCTCCGCGCGCCCGCATCGGGAGGCTGCGGACGCCAGCTCAGGCAGAGCTTGCGATGAGGGGTGGCGCGTCGACGCCGTGTGGCGCGAGCGCGTGGGCGACGGCCTGGACCAGCGCGTCCGTGAGGAACGGCTTGCGCAGAATGCGCGTGTCCGTCGGCACTGCGTAGCGGCGTGCGAGCAGATCGGTGGGAAGGCCCGAGATCAGAACGACCGCGGTGTCGGGGTAGAGCCGATGCACGTCGCGCGCAAGTTGCAGTCCGTCGCCGCCGGGCCCCAGGCCGACGTCGGAAAGCACCAGGTCGAAGCCCTGGGTATCCAATGCCGCGGCCGCTTCTCGCGAGGAGGCCACCGCGCGCACGTGTGCACCCTGCCCCTTCAGGAATTCGAAAGTGGCATCGCGCACATCGGTGTCGTCGTCCACCAGCAGCACGCGCATCTGCGCGAACGACAACGTGGGCCGCACGGGTGCGGCCGCCGGCGATGAATGCGCAGGGGCCTCGGGCAGCGTCAGGGTGAAGGCGGTGCCCTGGCCGACCGCGCTCTGCACCCGGATGTCGCCGCCCGATTGCTTGAGGAAACCGTAGACGATGCTCAGGCCAAGTCCGCTGCCGTCGTTTCTCTTGGTCGAGAAGAACGGCTCGAAGATGCGTTCCTGCACATGGGGCGGCATGCCGCTGCCGGTGTCGCTGATGCGGATTTCTACCGTCCCGCCCTGCGGTCCGTTGGCTGCCGCGCCTGGCGCGGCAGGGCACAGTGCGCTGTGCAGGGTGAGCACGCCGCCCCGAGGCATTGCAGCGCCCCCGTTCAGCGCCAGATTGAGAATCGCGTTCTCGAGCTGCCCGCCGTCGACCAGCACACAGGCCCCACGGGACTGCAGATCGAGTTCGACGCGGATGTCCTTGCCCAGCGAGTAGGCGACCAGGTCCTGCAGACCGGTGAGCATCTGGTCGACATCGAGCACTTCGGCGCGCAACGCCTGCCGGCGAGCGAAGGCCAGCAGGCGCGTCGTGAGCACTGCGCCGCGCTCCGAAGCTCGGAATGCACGGTCGACGATGCGGCGCATGTCGGGCGACAGGTCGTCGCGCGATTGCAGCAGCTGCAGGTTGCTGAAGACCGCCGCGAGCAGGTTGTTGAAATCGTGCGCGACGCCACCCGTGAGCTGGCCCAGCACCTCCATCTTCTGGGTCTGCCGCACCTGCCGTTCGAGTGCGCGGCTTTCGCTCTGGTCGCTGTACAGCGCGACGAAACCGCCGGCCGGCATCGGATGGTTGCGCACGGCCAGCACCTGGCCGTTGTCGAGCAGATGGTCTTCGCGCTGCCGCGGTGCATCGGGCGCACCCAGCAGTTCGACGGCCGGACGGCCGCCGGCCAGCGGCGGCAGCGCGTCGCGCAGTGCGTCGAGCGTCGCGCCGGTATGCACCGTCTGAGAAGGAAGATGCAGCAGGGCGGCGAACCGCGGGTTCCAGGCGACGAGCCGGCCTTCGGCGTCGAACGCGCCCAGACCGTCGTCGATGCTGTCGAGCACCGTGCGCAGCAGGCGTCGCTGTTCCGAGATGTCCGCGCTCATTCGTCGCATCGATAGCGTGTTCGCCCGGAACACGTTGAACGCATGGATGAGCGCGCCGACCTCGTTGTCGCGAGGCGCGATCGAGTCCGTGACATCGGGCGGAGCCGTCGCGTTGCCATGCGACAGCTCGGTGATCGCAGCGGTCACCCGGGTCAGGTCGCCCAACGATTCCCGCAGGCTCCAGAAACCGAGTGCGAGCGCGGCGGCGGCGACCAGCAGCGCAACGACGACCGCGATCAGCCCTGAACCGACGATGAGGCCGACCGAATGGTCGAGCGATGAAACCTCGGCACTGAGCGTCGCGACGTGCCGATCGACCGAGCGCGTGACTTCTTCCGACAGCAGGCGCATCGCGTTGAGCAGGACGTTCTTGCGATCGCGCAGCGACAGGTGTTGCTTGCGCAACGCGAAGATGTTGTCGGCCTCGGTGGCGATCTGTGCGCGCATTCCCGCATCGATGCGCTGCATGGGGGCCGTCTGCAGTTGCGCGCGATAGACCTGCTCGGCATCGACCAGGTCGGTCACGTTGTGGGCGTACAGGGCCACACGCAGCATCTGCAGCAGATGGTCGGCTTCGCGCCGCTGCGGTGCCGGCAAGTGAAGGACCCGGCTCTCGAGCTCGTCCAGCGCCTGGATGCGTTCGCGGCCTTCTTTTCGCAGGCCGAGGTCCTGGCGCTTGAATTCGATCAGGTCATCCAGCGTCGCCTGCATGGCGCTCAGGACCTTCGTCACGCCGGTGGCCGATCCACTGTCTGGCGGCAGTTGTGCTGCGAGCGCCCGCAGCTCCTGCTGGCGCTGCCGAAGCGTCGACTGTTCCCGCTCGAGACGCGGCAGGTCGTTGATTTCCGCCACATAGGGCGCTGCCGCCGCGAGATCCGTGACCCGCTCCGACAACGCGAGCGATTTGGCGACCGACGGCAGGATCCGCTCGTCGAATCCCCGGACCGCGGTTCGGGCATTGAACAGCGCCACCATGGCCACGGCGGCCAGCACGATCAGCGCAATGGCCAGCCCCCCGAAGGTCAGGCTCCACCGGTTGCGCATGTTGCATGTCGGGCGGCGGCGGGCGCCAGACGGACGCCGGAAGACGTGACTCACGGCGTCGGAAAGCACCGCTGCCGGTCAGCAGCGAACCACATGCGCGGCAAATCGGTAGCCCGCGCCGCGTTCGGTGCAGATGAAGCGCGGGTTGTCCGGGTCGTCCTCGATCTTGCGGCGCAGCCTGGACACCAGCACATCGATCGTGCGGCTCACCGCGTCCGACTGGGTGCTGCGCGTCTTGAGCAGCAATTGCTCGCGATCGATGACCCGGTTCGCATGCAGCACGAAGACCTCGAGCAACGCGAACTCGCCGTGGGTCAGCTCGCACGGCGTACCGTCGCTCTGGCGCAGTTCGCGAGCGGTGATGTTGAGGGCCCAGTCGCCGAACAGGTAGCGCTCGTGGCTCAGGCGGTCGGTGCGCAGCGAGCGGGGCATGCCGCTTTCGGACGAGCGACGCAGCAGTGCGCGGATGCGCGCGACCAGCTCGCGGTTGTCGAATGGCTTGGCGATGAAGTCGTCCACGGCGGTTTCAAGACCCAGGATGCGCTCGGCGGCCGTGCCCTGGCCGGTGAGGATGATGATGGGGATGCGTGAACGCGTGCGCAGCTGCCGCGCGAGTTCGATGCCGTCTTCCTTCTTCAGCCGCAGGTCGATGATCACGAGCGAGAAGGCGCGCTGGTCGAGCCGGACCGCCATGGCCAGGCCGTCCGGCACGGCCTGTGCGCGAAAGCCGGAGGCTTCCAGCAGATCGACCAGCGTCTCGCAGACCTCGGGATCGTCGTCGACCACGAGGATTTCGGGTTTCACTACATCAAGCATGAGAATTCCAAAAGGCTGGGCGTTGCGCCCGGCCATTCAGAATTTTTACAGACGTATGAATACCAATTGATACTAAATGGTGACGTGTGACGTTTGTTAATGCCGGTTTGAGACTTAATGCCAGCGCCCCTTTACACATGCATCAGCGAAGGTGTTTGCGCCGCGTCAGGAGGCTGGCGGCTCGACCGGCAGCGCGCGCTTGTGGGCGCTCTTTCGATGCGTCGACAGGATCACCGCGCGCGCCGCCGCCGACACGGGCTTGCCTTCGAGGAAGTCGTCGATCTGCTCGTAGCTCACGCCGAAGGCGTCTTCGTCGGGCTTGCCAGGCACGAGCGATTCGAGGTCGGCGGTCGGCACCTTGTAGACCAGCGCATCGGGCGCGCCGAGCAGCGCCGCCAGGGCTCGCACGCGGCGCTTGTTGAGGCCGGTCAGCGGCGTCACGTCGGCCGCGCCATCGCCGAACTTGGTGAAGAAGCCCATGAGCGCTTCGGCCGCGTGGTCGGTTCCGATCACGAGGCCGTCGTGCGCGCCGGCCACCGCGAACTGCGCAATCATGCGCTGGCGTGCCTTGATGTTGCCGAGCACGAAGTCCTCGTGCGCCGCGTCGCGAAAGACCTGGCCACCCGCGTGCAGCGCGGCCAGCATCGCATCGGCGGCGGGGCGGATGTCCACCGTCAGCAGGCGGTCGGGGCGGATCACCGCCAGCCCGGCCTGCGCTTCGGCTTCGTCGCGCTGCACGCCGTAGGGCAGGCGCATCGCAATGAAGGTGGCGTCGCGGCCCTCGCCGCGCAGCTTTTCGACCGCGCGCTGTGCCAGGCAACCGGCGGTCAGCGAATCGACGCCGCCGCTGATGCCCAGCACCAGCGCCTTCAGGCCGGTGCTGCGCAGGTAGTCCGCGAGGAAGTCGGTGCGTCGCGCGAGTTCGGCGGCGGCATCGAAAACGGGCGCCACGTGCAGCGCCGAAATGATCTCGCGCTGCGTGGCATCGACTGGGGTGAGGTCTGCACTCATCGGTAAGGCCTGGAAGTGAGAAAGATCAGAAATCGACAAGACTGAGGCCGATGCTCAGCACGGTGCGCTTGCGGTTGTAGTCCACCAGCGTGTCGCCGTAGCCGTGGAACAGCTGCGTGTGGAAACGCAGGTTGCTCTTGGTCGGGTCGCCGATGGCCTTCAGCCATTCGAGGCGCACCGAGCCGCGGCCGCTGTCGCGCAGGTTGTTGCGCACCGTGATGCCCAGCTGGTTGTCGCGGTTGAGGTTCCAGCGGCCCGTGACTTCGGCGCGGCCGATGTAGTCGGCGATGTCGGGGTTGTCGTCCTTCGCGGCGCTTTCGGACATGCGCTTCCAGATGCGGCCGGTGATGGTGAAGCGGTCATCCAGCTCGACGCCGCCCATCAGGTACACGCGGTTCCAGCTGCGCGACAGCGGCAGGCTCTGACCGTTCGACTGGTGCACGATGCCCACGCCCGCATAGCGCCAGCGCCAGCCGCCGGGCAGCTTGAAGTCGGTCGGGTAGACATACATCAGCTCGGGCTCGTGGTCGGTGGTGCGAAACGGCCGCGAGATGTCGCCGTTGAACAGCTGCCATGTCGACTGCTGCGAGTACGCGAACCACAGCGAATCTTTCTTGACCGGGTCGTTCTGCGTGAGCATGCCTTGCGCGAGCTTGGTGCGCACCGACAGGCCGATGCGCATTTCGTTCGCCTGGTAGGCCACGGGCTCGGCCGTGTGTCCGGCCGACGGCGAAGTGGGCGGCTGCGGCTTGTCGGTGGCGGCCGAAACCGACACCGTGAGCGGACGGTAGCCGCGGAAGCCGAAGGTGCCGCAATCGGTCGCGTTCTCGAGTTCCCAGAAGCGCGACAGCGACGAGTACTGGCGGTCGCGACAGCCTTCGGTGGTAGCGACCGAGACCACGCGCGTGGCCGGAATGCTGCCGTCCACCGGCGGCTGCGTGCTCGCGAGCACGGGCGGCGCCACGGGCACGGACACCGAAGGCAGCGTTTGCTGCTGCGACCAGCGGTCGTAGCAGGCCAGGCGTGCCTCGTTGTTCGCGCCGAGTGCGGCGCACTGCTGCCAGGTGAGCTGCGCATCGGCCAGCGGGCTGGCGGGCTTGTCGACGGCTTGTGCTTGCGCGGCAAGTGCGCCGCCGAGGCACGCGGCCACGGTCGCAACGGTGCGCAGATTGAAGAATGAAGCAGGGTGTCGTCGTGTCGTCTTCATGGCTTTCCTTCCTGTGCGGCGGTCTTGCGCAGCACGAACGGGTAGGTGCGCTCGGTCGCGGCATCGCGCCACGTGCCGCGGAACTCACGGCCGCAAGCGCCGGGTTGCAAGGTGCCCGACCAGACGCCGCTGATGGCGCGCCCGTCCAGCGATTCGTCGATGGACAGTGCGCCCTCGTCGTCGACATCGCCCGCGAGTTGCGCGACCGTCGTCTTGGTCGAGGTGTCGGTGTGGCGCGTGATGGTGCCGCGCACGCCGGCGTATTCGGGGTGCTTGCCCAGTTGCACGACGGCCGCGCCGGGCAGGTCGTCGAAGCGGGCTTCCCACTGGCCGTACAGCGCCTGCAGCGGCAGCTCGCGCGCGTCGGCGGGGCAGTTCGGGTCGCGGGGCGCGGCGCAACCGGCCGCGAGGGCGGCGGCGAGCAGCGCGGCCGCGATCCTCGCCGTCTTCATGGCATGGCCGCGGCCTTGGCCGCACTGTCGAGTGCCTTGCGCGCAAACTCGGCACGCAGCGCCTTCAGCTTTTCGCGCGGATCTTCCTTGGTCGTGGCCTTGTCCAGGCCCATCTCGGCGATGAAGCGGCTCGGCATGCAGGGCACCATGTCGCGGCCCTGCTTGCGCTTCTTGGTCCAGCTCACGGCCAGGCTGCGCTGCGCGCGGGTGATGCCCACGTACATCAGGCGGCGCTCTTCCTGCAGGCGCTGCGTGGTCTCGTCGCTCACCACTTTCTGGCGGCCGTTGTCGTCCTCGAGCTTGAAGGGCAGCAGGCCCTCGGTCACGCCGATGAGCATCACGTGCGGCCATTCGAGGCCCTTGGACGCATGCAGCGTGGAGAGCGTGACCACGTTCTGGTCTTGTTCGCGCTCGCTGATGGTCGACAGCAGCGAGATGGTCTGCGCCACCTCGAGCAGGCTCTTGTGTTCGTTCGGGTTCGTGTCGTCGGCGCCCGAGGCGTCGTCGAGCGCACCGCCGGCGCGCTGCGACATCCAGTCGACGAACTCCAGCACGTTGGTCCAGCGCGTGGCGGCCGCGGCTTCGCTGTCCTCGCCTTCGTAGAGATGGCGCTCGTAGTCGATCTCCTTGAGCCATTCGAGCATGAACGCACGCGAGGCTTCGGCGCCCATGGTGCGGCGCGCGCGGTATTCCAGGTCGTTGATGTAGCGGCCGAACTCGTGCACGCCCTCGAGCGTGCGCTTGGGAATCACGCTCGGCAGCGACGGGCTGAACAGCGCCGCGAACAGGCTCAGCTTGTACTGGCTCGCGAAGCTGCCCAGGCTGGCCAGCGTGGTGTGGCCGATGCCGCGCTTGGGCGTGGTGATGGCGCGCAGGAATGCCGGGTCGTCGTCGTTGTTGACCCACAGGCGGAACCAGCCACACAGGTCCTTGATCTCGGCGCGGTCGAAGAAGCTCTGGCCGCCCGACACCTTGTACGGAATCTGGGCCTTGCGCAGCGCCTGCTCGAAGATGCGGGCCTGGTGGTTGGCGCGGTACAGGATCGCGAAGTCGCGGAACTCCTTGTACTGCTTGCCCTGCGACACCGTGTCGCCCGCGCGCAGGCTGATGATGCGTGCCACGGCGCGCTCGGCCTCGTGCAGCTCGGTGTCGGCATCGACGATGCGCACCGGTTCGCCTTCGCCGAGTTCGGAGAACAGCGTCTTCGGAAACAGCTTGGGGTTGGGGCCGATCACGTTGTTGGCCGCGCGAAGAATGGCGCTGGTGGAGCGGTAGTTCTGCTCCAGCTTGATGACCTTGAGCGTCGGGTAGTCGACCGGCAGCTTCTTCAGGTTGTCCAGCGTGGCGCCGCGCCAGCCGTAGATCGACTGGTCGTCGTCGCCCACCGCGGTGAACTGGCCCCGCTCGCCGGCCAGTGCCTTGAGCACTTCATATTGCGTGGCGTTGGTGTCCTGGTATTCGTCCACGAGGATGTGGCCCAGCGCCGCCTGCCACTTGGCGCGCACCTCGGGAAACTCATACAGCAGCTTCAGCGGCATGCCGATGAGGTCGTCGAAGTCCACGCTCTGGTAGGCCTGAAGCCGCTCTTCGTACTGGCCCATGATCTCGGCCGTGATGCGCTCGTTGTCGTCCACCGCGGCGGCCGCGGCCTGCGTGGCGTTCAGGCCCATGTTCTTCCACTTGCTGATCGTCCACTGCCAGATGCGGGCGGTGGCAATGTCGACGGTGCCGCCGCAGTCTTTCAGGATCTTGGTGACGTCGTCGCTGTCCAGGATGCTGAAGGCTTTCTTCAGGCCCAGCACGTGGCCGTCTTCCCGCATCATGCGCACGCCCAGCGCGTGGAAGGTACAGACCACCACCTTGCGCGCGTCGCGTCCGATCAGGTCCTTGGCGCGCTCGCGCATTTCGGCAGCCGCCTTGTTCGTGAAGGTGATGGCCGCAATGCGCTCGGGCTTCAGGCCCGCCTGGATCAGCCGGCCGATCTTGTGCGTGATCACGCGCGTCTTGCCCGAGCCCGCGCCCGCGAGCACCAGGCAGGGACCGTGCATGTAGTTGACCGCTTCTTGCTGGGCGAGATTGAGACCGTGGGACATGGGGGGGGGGAACCGGGAAAGCGAAAAGGCGGAACGCAGGAGGGGCCGCAGGGCGCGACCATCATCGCAAAGCGCGCAATGATACGGGCCCGGCTCCGGCCAGCCGTGTCAGCGGGCATCGCGCGGGAAAGGAGGACGACAATGCCGGCGTGCTGCCTGTTTTTCTTGTTACTTTTCCTTTCTTCGCCCTGATTGCGGCCGGCTACGCCGCCGCCCGCACCCGCGTCCTGCCGCTGGAAGCAATTCCCGGGCTCAACACCTTCGTGCTGTATTTCGCGCTGCCCTGCATGCTGCTGCGTTTCGGCGCGGGCACGCCCATCGCACAGCTGCTGGACGGCAGCGTGGCACTGATCTGGGGCATCTGCGCGCTGGCCGTGGTGGCGGGCGTGGTGCTGTTCACGCGCAATGCGCGCATCGGCTGGAACGACGCGGCCTTCGGCGCGCTGGTGGCAGCTTTTCCGAACACCGGCTTCATGGGCGTGCCGCTGCTGGTGGCGCTGCTGGGCGCGCAGGCGGCCGGGCCGATCATCATCACCATCGCGTTCGACCTGGTCGTGACCTCGTCGCTGTGCATCGCGCTGTCGCGGCTCGACGGCGCCGGCAGCGCGGGCCGCCAGGGCGCCACGCTGGCCGCGCGCAAGGCGCTGCGCGGCATCCTCGTGAACCCGATGCCGTGGTCGATCCTGCTGGGCGTGCTGTTGTCGGCCATGCGCTGGCAACTGCCCGGGCCGGTCGAACGCACCATCGCCATGCTGGCCGATGCGGCCTCGCCCGTGGCGCTCTTCACCATCGGCGCGGTGCTCGCGCGTTCGGCGCTGGTGGCGCGCGAGCATGGCGCCAGCGCCATGGTGGCGGCGGCCATGGGCACCGGTGCCGGGCCCGCGCCAAAAGCGCCGCTGGCCGACGTGTTGCCTGTGGTGCTGGTCAAGCTGGTGCTGCATCCGCTGGCCGTCTGGGCGCTGGGGCGTGGCGCCATCGCACTCGGGTTGCCGCTGACACCGTCGGCGCTGGCCGTGATCGTGCTGGTCGCGGCGCTGCCAAGCGCGAGCAACGTGTCGATGCTGGCGGAGCGCTTCGGCGCCGACAACGGCCGCATCGCCCGCATCATCCTGTGGACGACGGTGGCGGCGTTCTTCACCTTTCCGGCGGCGGTCGGCGCGCTGCGCTGACCTGGCAGGCGCTACTCGGTCAGCACACCGAGCTTGTACGGGTCGGCATCCGAGAGCCGCTCGCACTTCGAGAAATCGCGGCCCTGCGTGCCGTCGCAGTAGTAGGTGTTGTAGACGCGGCCGAACAGCGTCGGGCTGGCCGTGAAGAGCACGCCGTGGTCGGGCTGCCAGTTGTCCCTGGGCGCGGGCGCGGTGGCTTCCATCGGGCGGGCCGCGTCGGTGGTGCCGGGGGCGGGCGTGAAATCGGCCAGCGTCTTGCGGGCTTCCTCGCCGCGCCAGCGCACCGCCAACTCGGCCGCCGCGGGGCGGGCCGCCACTGGCAGCAGGATGCCGTTGACCTGCAGCCCGTCTGCGAAGCGGTGCGTCTTGCCGGCCAGGAAGGCATATGCGCAGGCCGCCATGCAGTGGCCGCGCGCCTCGGTCTGCACGCCGCTCTCGCGGATCGCGTCGGCATAGGCGCCCGCGGCTTCGGCAGTACCGCCGAACGAATCTTCGAACACCACGGTGCGCACCGCGCCGCTGCCCAGGTGCTCGATGAAGGCCTTGACCTTGCTGCCGTCGAGCGTGCCCGACACCACCAGCCGCCGACCCTGCAGATCGAGTTCCGCCGCGCCCGCCAGCTCCGCCATGGCAAGGCACGAGAGCGACACGGCGACAGCAACACCGACCCCAGCCAGAAGAGACGACGAGTTCACGGCGACCTTTGCATCAAGCGAGCGGGCACGAAACACCGCGGACCCGGCGACGGGAGCCGCACGCGCACAGCTTGTGCAAGGCGCGGGGTACCGTCAACTCCTTTTGCAGATTATTTCGGGGTAATCCCGGGGCATGCCTTAAGGCATAGCGTGCGTTATCTCTTCAGATGAATGCTTGCGTATGCAAATGCGCTGCTACAGTGATTCCGAGTCCAAGGTGGAATGGTGCAAGTGAGGCAATGGGGCGCGCGATGGCAATACTGGTTCGCATCCTGATGTGGTTGGCCTGGCTCGCTGCGGTGGGCTGGTTCTGGCATGCCGGCACGCTCGGCACGGGCGCCGCGCTCGCGCTGGCCGCGCTGAGCCTCGTCGTGTTCGCCTGGCCGAACAGCATTGCGCGGCGACGGCACAACGAACTGCGCTACGTCGACATGGGCAAGGAGCCGACCGGCTACCACTGACGACCGACGCCGCGCGTTCGGTCTGCATCTAGGACTTTGGTCCAATGCGCGCCTGCGCAGAGCTTCCTAGGATGGCGGCGCCTTCCCGCCTTCCAGGAATTTCGCCGTGCCTCTTTTCCCCCTGCGTTTTCGTTTCGCCCGTCTTCTGCTGCTGTCCGTTCCGATGGCCGTGCTCGTCGCCTGCGGCGGCGGAGGAGATGGAGGTTCTGGCGTCGGCTTCCTGCCAAACAGCGGCACGGGCACCGCACCGCCCGTCGCGACCACGCCGCCCACGGCGCCCGACATGCCCGACACGCCCGATACGCCCGATACAGCCGACGACGGCGATGCCTTGCGCAACGCGCCCTGGGTCGAGGGCGTGTTCCGGACCGCGAGCCTCTACAAAGACCGCTGCGCGGCACCGCGCACTGGCACGGGCTACGACGGCAAGCCTTTCGCCGACAAGGCCGGCCGCACGGTCGACGAGAACAACTGGCTGCGCGCGTGGACCCACGACACCTACCTCTGGTACGACGAGGTGCCGGACCTGGACCCCGCGCTGTTCGCCACGGCCGACTACTTCGACCTGCTCAAGACCCACGCCGTGACGCCGTCGGGCAGGGACAAGGACCAGTTCCATTCCACCTACACCACCGAGGAGTGGAATGCGCTCTCGGGCGCCGGCACGTCCGTCGGATACGGCGCGCAGTGGGCTTTCTTTGCCCTCTCCCCGCCGCGCGAGCTGCGCGTGGCGTACGTGGAGCCCGGCTCTCCCGCGACCATGCCGGGTGTCGATCTGAGGCGCGGTGCGCGGGTGCTCAGGATCAACGGCATCGATTTCGTGAACGACCCCACGCAGGAAGGCGTCGATGTCATCAACGCGGCGCTCTTTGACGCTGCACCGGGGACGTCCACGCGGTTCACCGTCGTCGACGCGGGCAGCAACGCCCCGCGCGACATCACGCTGACGGCGGCGCCGGTGATCTCGACCCCCGTCCAGAACGTCAAGACGCTCCCGAACGCGGGCCGCACGGTCGGCTACCTGCAATTCAACGACCACATCGGCACGGCGGAACTGCAACTGAAGGCCGCCATGGAGTGGCTGCGCACGGAGCGGGCCACCGAGCTGGTCGTCGACCTGCGCTACAACGGCGGCGGCTACCTGGATCTGGCCAGCCAACTGGGCTTCATGGTTGCCGGCGAGACGCAGACGCGCGGCAAGACCTTCGAGAGCGTGCGGTTCAACAACAAGCACACCGAGCGCGATCCGGTGACTGGCGCCCCGCTCCTGCCCACGCCTTTCCAGTCCTCCACTTTCGGCTTTCTTTCTCCCGCCGACCAGCCCCTGCCCAGCCTCGACCTGCGACGCGTCTACGTGCTCACGGGCCCCGACACCTGCTCCGCCAGCGAGGCGTTCATCAACGGCCTGCGCGGCATCGACATCGACGTGGTCCAGATCGGCGACACCACCTGCGGCAAGCCCTATGGCTTCTATCCCCAGGACAACTGCGGCACCACCTACTTCAGCGTGCAGTTCCAGGGCGTGAACGCCAAGGGCTTTGGCGACTACGCGGACGGCCTCGCACCCACCTGCTTCGTACCTGACGATTTCAGTCGTGCGCTCGGCGATCCGCTGGAGGCGCGCCTGGCCGCCGCACTGGCGCACCAGGTCTCGGGCGCCTGCCCCGCCGTACCAGCCGGTCGCCTCGCCAAGAGCGCGGTCGCCGGCCCCGCCGCCGCCTTGCTGCGCAAGCCCGAGGGCCTGCGCAACCGCATCCTGCGCCCGCGCTGAAACGCAGGCGCCTTCGCGCTTCGCTCAGATACTGTGCGGGTCCACGTCCACCAGCCAGCGGATCACGCCCTTGCCCTCCGGCGTGCGCCGCAGTTCGTGCAGCAGCGGCTGCCAGGCGGCCAGCAGGCGCTGCAGCGCGGCGCGTGAGGGGCTTTCGATGAGCATCTGCGCGCGCTCCACGTTCGCCACGCGCTGGATCGCCAGCGGCACCGCCGGGTAGCGCGTGACGAGGTCGGCGCCGGGCAGCGCCTCGGCCTTGTCGGCCGCGAGGTTCAAAAAGCCCTGCGCCACGGCCTGCTCGCGTGCGTCGGCACGCAGCAGCGCCTGGAACGCGAAGGGCGGCATGGCGGCGGCCTGGCGCTCTTCGAGCTGTTGCTTGGCGAAGGCCTCGTAGTCGTGCCGGCGCAGCGCCGCGAACAGCGGGTGCTGCGCGTGGTGCGTCTGAATCCACATCTCGGCCTTGGCACCCTGCGCTGCGAGGTAGGCGGCATCGCGTCCCGCGCGTCCCGCCGACTGCATCAGCAGGCTGAACAGGCGTTCGGGCGCGCGGAAGTCGCTGGAGAACAGCGCGCCGTCGGGGTTCACCGCAGCCACCAGCGTGATGCGGCGGAAGTCGTGGCCCTTGGCGATCATCTGCGTGCCGACGAGCACGTCGACCTCGCCCGCGTGCACGGCCGCGAGCTGCGATTCGAGCGCGCCCTGTTTCTTGGTGCTGTCGGCGTCGATGCGTGCGATGCGCACTGCGCTGCCGTCGGCATGTTTCACGCCGGCGAACAGCTCGGCCAGGTGTTCTTCGAGCCGCTCGGTGCCGCGGCCGACGGGCGCGATGTCGGGGTTGCCGCAGGCCGGGCAGGCGCGCGGCACGCGCTCGGTGAAGCCGCAGTGGTGGCAGCGCAGCGTGCGGTCGATCTTGTGGAACACGCGGTACGCGCTGCAGTGCGGGCATTCGCTCTTCCAGCCGCAGTCGCCGCAGGCCAGCACCGGCGCGTAGCCGCGCCGGTTCAGGAAGATCATGCTCTGCTCGCCGCGCGCGATGCGCTGGCCGATGGCGTCGAGCAGCGCGCCCGAGATCACCGTCTTCGGCGGCTGCAGGTTCATGTCGACCAGCCGCACGGCCGGCAGTGCACCTGCGCCGATGCGCGAAGGCATCGCCAGCCGCACATAGCGCCCGCCCGGGTCGTCGCCCTCGGGCGGGCGGCTCTGGTGCCAGCTTTCGAGCGAGGGCGTGGCCGAGCCGAGGATCACCTTGGCTTTTTCGCGCTGGCCGCGCCACACGGCGAGGTCGCGCGCCGAGTAGCGTGCGCCTTCCTGCTGCTTGTAGCTCGGGTCGTGCTCCTCGTCGACCACGATGAGCTTCAGCCCCGGGATCGATGCGAACACCGCCATGCGCGTGCCCAGCACGATGCGCGCGACGCCGCTGTGCGCCGCCAGCCAGCTCGCGAGCCGCTGCGGGTTCGTCATGCCGCTGTGCAAGGACACCACGGCCTCGTCGCCGAAGCGGGCCTTGAAGCGCGCTTCGAGCTGCGGCGTGAGGTTGATCTCGGGCACCATCACCAGCGCCTGCGCCTCGGGGTCGCGTGCCAGCAGGTCGGCCACGCAGCGCAGGTAAACCTCGGTCTTGCCGCTGCCGGTGCTGCCGACCAGCAGGAAGGTGCCGGTCTCGGTCTCGATGCGGGCCAGCGCGGCCGACTGTTCCTCACTCAAGGCGATCAGGTTCGCGGACTCGGCCGTCTCGGCCACCGGGCCGGCCGTGGTCTTGCGCTTGAGGCGGCGCGCCAGCTGCGCCGTGCTCAGGTCGCGCAGCTGCGGCGGCAGCGCGGCCAGAGCGATCTCGCCGATCGAGCGCTGGTAGTAGCGTCCGGCAAAGGCCACCAGGTCGCGCCAGGCCGCGCCCAATGGCGCCAGCGCGTCGAGCGCCGCGCCCACGGGCTTGAGCGCCATGTCCGGCTCGGCGCTTTCCAGCGAAGTCGGTTCGTTCCAGACCACGCCCAGCACTTCGCGCTTGCCCAGCGGCACGCGCACCAGCGTGCCCGGCACCAGCGGCTCGGCGCTGGCGTAGCTCAGCAGGTCACCGAGCGCGGCATGCGCGGGCGTCTGCACCGCGATGTCGAGCCGCCAGGGCAAGGAGGCATGCGTGGCGGATGGGGCCGCCGGCATGCCGTCTGCGAGCGGTGATTCGGCGGCGGGGCTGGGCGTCCTTTTTGGCAAGGTTTGTTAATGCGTTTTGGAGCAAGACCGCTTAAGTTGTTGATTTCACAGCGCTTTGGCGGCCATCCAGAGTTTCTGTGGATAACTTTGTTGACAAGACGGCCGGATGGTCGCCGGAGCCTTGATTTTCAAGGCTTCCACTGGAATGCCCGGAAAAAAAGCAAAAATCAAATCCTATATAAATCAACCACTTAGCGTCGCTATTGGTTTAGGAGCAGAACGAACGCCCCCTCAGATAATCTTGCGCAGTGCAGCACGCGTTTTGTGCATAAGTCGGGCGTCCGGGGCCGTTTTAGGGCTTGACAAACGCGAGCCGACTGGCTTTCGAGGGGGCGCAGTGTCGGCCAACCGAACGGTCGGCAGATCACAGTTGTCAACTCAGGCGCGCAGCGCGCGCGACTGGTCGTGCACGGCCTGGACCAGCGCCAGCACATGGTCGGGCGGCGTGAACTGGCTGATGCCGTGTCCAAGGTTGAAGATGTGCGTCGGGCCCGCGGTGGTGCGGTCGGTGTGGGGCTTGCCGAAGGCCTGCAGCA
Organism: Variovorax sp. Root473; assembly: GCF_001426505.1. GTDB lineage: Bacteria > Pseudomonadota > Gammaproteobacteria > Burkholderiales > Burkholderiaceae_C > Variovorax. Next base: position 334,561 of record NZ_LMEV01000014.1, on the reverse strand, counting down.
CCTTGCCGACCTCGGCCTCGATGGCCGCGGGCGGGGCGAACAGCACGTTCGGATCGATGTTGCCCTGGATCGCCTTGGCCTTGTCCTCGGTGCCTTCGGCCACGAGGCGGCGCGCGGCGGCCAGGTTCACGGTCCAGTCGACGCCGAGCACTTCGCAGTCGAGCGCACGCATTGCGCCCAGCCACAGGCCGCCGCCCTTGGTGAAGACGATGCGCGGCACCGGCTGGCCGTCGGGGCCGTGGCGCTTCAGGCCGGCGAGCACGCGCGCGGTGTAGGCCAGGCTGAATTCGTGGAAGGCGCCGTCGGCCAGCACACCGCCCCAGCTGTCGAAGATCATCACGGCCTGCGCGCCGGCGTCGATCTGCGCGTTGAGGTACGCGGCCACCGAATCGGCATTGACCGCGAGCACGCGGTGCATCAGGTCGGGGCGGCCGTACAGCATGCTCTTCACGAGGCGGTAGTCGCTCGAGCCCGCGCCCTCGACCATGTAGCAGGCCAGCGTCCACGGGCTGCCCGAGAAGCCGATGAGCGGCACGCGGCCGTTCAGGGCCTTGCGGATCGAGCCCACGGCGTCGAACACGTAGCGCAGCTTGTCCAGGTCGGGCACTTCGAGCGCGGCCACCGCCGCCTCGTCGCGCACGGGACGCGCAAAGCGCGGACCTTCGCCGGCCTCGAACGACAGGCCCAGGCCCATCGCATCGGGCACCGTGAGGATGTCCGAGAAAAGAATGGCGGCGTCGAGCGGGTAGCGCGCCAGCGGCTGCAGCGTGACCTCGGTGGCGTAGTCGGTGTTGGTCGCCAGCCCCATGAAGCTGCCGGCCTTGGCACGCGTGGCCACGTACTCGGGCAGATAGCGGCCGGCCTGGCGCATGAGCCAGACGGGCGTGTGATCGGTGGCCTGGCGCCAGCAGGCCCGCAGGAAGGTGTCGTTTTGCAAAGGGGCGAAAGGCATGTCCCGATTGTCGCAGGGCCCCCGCAGACCGCGGCGGCCCAGGCACGGAAGTCATGGCGCGTCTTGGGGCGAGGTCGTTGGGCTCGAGGGCGGGCCGGGCTTCCCGACCGGGACGTGACGAGGCGCGTCAGGTCGCTGTCAAGGCAGCGCGCCGCGCAGCGGGCGGCGCGTGCAACACGCTCAACTCTTGTACTTGATCGAACACCCGTACGGTCGCGTGCTCGCCATCGACACCGGCTTGCCGCCGAGCGCTTCACCCAGCGCCTGGTTCACGTAGTTGGTGGCGGTCTTGATGTCGTCCACGCGCGCCGAGGCAATGCTGTCGATGCCGCCTGCATACACCAGCGTGCCCTTGGGGTCGATGATGAAGATGTGGGGTGTGGTGCGCGCGCCGTAGACCTGGCCGATCACGCCGTCTTCGTCCATCAGCACGGCGGTGGGCGCGGCCTTTTGCGACTTCATCCAGGCGTCGAGTGCGTCGGCCTTCAGGTAGTCGCTGGCGGCGCGTTCGGTGGAGTTGATCGCGAGCCAGACCACGCCCTTGTCGGTGGCCGCCTTCTGCGTGGCGGGCATGTTCCCGCTGCCGTAGTGCTTGCGCACGAAGGGGCAGCCGGGGTTGGTCCATTCGAGCACCACGAACTTGCCCGCGAAGTCGGACAGCTTGTGCTTGGCACCGCTGGTGTCGACGGCGACGAAATCGGGCGCCTGCTGGCCCACAACGGGCGCGGCGAAGGCGTTGGTGCCCATGAGGAAGGTGGCGCCCAAGGCCACGGCCGCAGCAACGACGGCGCGGCGGGATGCGCGGCTGAGGGCGGCGCGCGCCTGGCGCGCAGCGCGAAGGGAGCGTGAGTCGACAGTGGGCGAGAGCGTCATGGCCAGCTTGAACTCCAGAAAACAAAATTCCAAACAACAACTGCAGCTTAGAACGGTTTCTTCAAGTGCGTGTGACAACCCATGACAGCGGCGTTGTCATCTCGCTTCAATTCACCGCATCGGCGCTCAAAGCGCTGCCAACGCGGCGCGCACCTCGTCTTTGCTGAGGATTTCGGTCAGCACGACGGGCGCCTTGCCCGGCGCCTGCAGCACGTACACCGGCACGCCGCTGCGGCCCAGCGCGGTGAGCGCGGCGGTGATGGCCGGGTCGCGGCGGGTCCAGTCGGCGCGCAGCATGGCGACCTGCTTCGTGTCGAAGTCGGCGAGCAGCTCGGCGTCGGCCAGCGTGCTCTTCTTGTTGTACTGGCAGGTCACGCACCAGGCGGCGGTGAAGTCGATGAACACGGGCCGGCCCGCGCTCGCCAGATCGCTCACGCGTTGCGCGGACCACGGCTGCCAGCGCTCGCCGTCGGCCGGCGCTGCGGCCAGCTTCGCGGGTTCGGGCACTTGCACGATGTTCCGGCCGATGGCGCCGGCCAGCACGGCGGTGAAGGCGATCATCACGGTGGCGATGACGACGCGCGTGCGTCCGCGCAGCGTGAACGCCCAGACCACGGCGGCCAGGCACACCAGCAGCGCGAGCAGCGTGCCCGCGCCGTCGATGCCGCTTTGCTGGCCCAGCACCCAGACCAGCCAGGCCACGGTCGCGAACATCGGGAAGGCGAGCAGGCGGCGCAGCGTGTGCATCCACGGACCCGGCTTGGGCAAGAGGCGCGCCACGGCCGGCACGAAGCCCGCCACCAGGTAGGGCAGCGCGAGGCCGAGACCCAGCGCCGCGAACAGCATCAGCGCCTGCGTGGCCGGCAGCCCGATGGCAAAGCCCAGCGAGGCGCCCATGAACGGCGCGGTGCAGGGCGAGGCGATCACCACGGCGAGCACGCCGGAAAGGAAGTCGTTGGCCAGCGGGTGCTTGACCTGCGCGCCGCACACCGATTGCGGCGCCGCGCGGCCGAACTCGAACACGCCGGCCAGGTTCAGGCCGAGCAAGGTGAAGAGCGCCGCCAGCGCCGCCACCACGGCGGGCGACTGCAGCTGGAAGCCCCATCCGAGCTGCGCACCGGCCGCGCGCAGCGCGAGCATGGCGCCGCCCAGCGCGAGGAACGACAGCATCACGCCGCCCGTGTAGGCCAGCCCGGCCTTGCGGTGCGCGCTGGCATTGCCTGCCTGCCGCGCGAAGCCCAGTACCTTGATTGCGAGGATCGGGAACACGCAGGGCATGAGGTTGAGCAGCAGGCCGCCGAGCAGCGCACCGAGCAGGGCGACCATGAAGGTGCCGGCGGGCTGGGCTTGCGCAGGCGCGGGGGCGGCAGCCTGCGCCGCGTTGGCGGCCAGCGCCGCCTGCAGCGCGGGCGATACCTCGGCGCGGGCAGCCACCGTCGCTGCCGGCCAGGTGCCCGACACCGGTGCCTCGGCGCGCCATGCCACGGGCTGGCCTGCTTGGCGGTCGGCCTCGGCCAGCGCCACCACGACCGGCATGGCCGTCGGGCTCTCGCTGCGCTGATCGGCCAGCGGCATCGTGGCGGTCCAGGTCGCGCCGTCCCAGGCTTGGGTCCAGTCCTGGCCGGAGACGGCGGCGGTGCGGATGACCTCGGGTGTTTCGGGGAAGAACTCGAGCGTCTTGCCGCGCGCGGCGGCGGGCAGGCCGTCGAGGCGCACCTTCAGTTGCTGGCCTTCGACGGCGATGGTGCCGGGCGCGCCCAGCGGCTGCGGCTGTGCGGCCTGTGCGGTGTCGAAGGCGGCCTTGTTCAGCGCGGTCGAGCCGCGGGTGGGCAGCGAGAGCGTGAACTCGCCCTCTTCGGGAATGCATTCCTTGCGGCAGACCAGCCAGGAGGCCTGCAGCTTGATGTCCATGGCCGGCGAGCCGCCGGTGAGCGCCACGTCGGGCCTGTAGAGCGTCGAGACCTCGAGCGGCACCGGCAGCAGCACGGTGTTCTCGTAGCCGTAGTTGGCGAGCGTGCCGACCGGGATCTTCTTGGGCACCGGCCAGGCGATTTCGCCGGTCGAGACGCCGGCGGGCAGCGTCCACTTCAGCTCGGTGGGCAGGCCGGAATCGCCGGCGTTCTTCCAGTAGGTGTGCCACTCGGGCTGGTGGGTGATCTGCAGCCCGACCCAGGCCTGGGCGCCGGGCGCCACGCCGTCGGGCGCATGGGCAACCAGTTCGGCGCGCACATGGGGGGTGGTGACCACGGCCCCGGTCTTCGGGGCCAGCTGGGCCGCAGCCGGCATGCAGGCTGCGGCGGTAGCTATCAGAAAAGTAGCGAAAGAGATGCGCGAAAGGATCATGCCGGACAGTCGGAGCCAGAGGGCGGGGCGAAGTTCCTGGGGGCCGGGTCTTTCCCGGGTTCAGGCCGTAGCCCAGCCCAGGACCACGCGCCGGGTGGTCGCGCTCTTCTTCTCGATCTTGGTGACGACCACGGCGCCGATCTCGGCGGTGTTGGCCACGTGCGTGCCGCCGCAGGGTTGGAAGTCGATCGACGGCGCGGAGCCGTCATCGCCCGTGCCGCCGATGCGGATCGTGCGCACGGTGCCCGTGCCGCGCGGCGGCTGCACGCTCATGCTCTTGACCAGCGCGGGGTTGGCGTCGAGCTCGGCATCGGTGATGGCGCCCACGGTCAACGGGTGGGCGGCCTCGACCAGCTTCGCAAGGCCCGCGGTGAGCGTTTCCTTGTCGAGCGGATCGGTGATGTGGAAGTCGATGCGCGCGTAGTCGGGCGTGATCGAGCAGCCGTTCACCGGCACCGGCACGAGGTGGCACAGCAGATGGCTGGCGGTGTGAAAGCGCATCAGCCGGTGGCGGCGCTCCCAGTCGAGGCGGGCGGTGACGGTGTCGCCGGTTTTCAGCGCGGCCAGCAGGGCGGCCTGGTCGGGCGCGGGCACGTGGACGAACTCGGCGGTCGGCTGGCCTTCGGCATCCTTGGCCTTGCGGGTGTCGGCGATGGCGATTTCGCGGCTGTCGGCGAGCACCAGGACGCCGGTGTCGCCGGCCTGCCCGCCGCCCAGTGGATAGAACACGGTGCGGTCCAGCACGATGCCGGTGTCGTCGATGCGCAGGATGCGGGCTTCACAGGTGCGCAGGTAGGCGTCGGCGCGGAACAGGTCGTCGGTCATGCGGCGATGGTAGCGACGATGCGCGAAGGAGGTGCGCGCACGCCGGAAAGCGCCCACGACCGACACGCCCGCGCCGTGCGGTTGCGCATGATCCGGCGGTCTGCGGCCGCCTGCCGCGCAAGGAACCTGCATGAACGCATCGCCGCATCGTCCCGTTCGCCTCGCCGTGTTGTCCGCAGCGGCCCTGGCTACCGCGCTGCTCGTCGCTGGCTGCGGCGAGACCGCCAAGCTCTCGCCCGAGCTCACGACCGGCCCCCGGCCCCAGCTCGTCGACCCGAACAAGACGCTGATTCCCACCGTCAACGTGGCGCCCGCCGTCGGCTGGACCGACACCGCCGCGCCCACCCCCGCCGAAGGCCTGCGCGTGACGGCCCTGGCGCGCGGGCTCGACCACCCGCGCTGGGTCTACACCCTGCCCAACGGCGACGTGCTGGTGGCCGAGAGCAACAAGCCGCCCAAGCCCGAGGGCAGCAGCGACGGCGGCAGCGGCCCGGTCGCGAAGGTGCGCAACTGGGTCATGGGCAAGGTCATGGGGCGCGCCGGCGCCGGCGTGCCCAGCGCCAACCGAATCACCCTGCTGCGCGATGCCGACGGCGACGGCCTGGCCGAAGTGAAGCAGGTGTTCCTGTCGGACCTTGTGTCGCCCTACGGCATGGCGCTGGTCGGCAACGAGCTCTTCATCGCCAATGCCGATGCGCTCGTGAAGGTGCCTTACACCGAAGGCGACACCACGGCCCGCGCCAAGCCGGTGGTCGTGACGGCGCTGCCCGCCGGCATCAACCACCACTGGACCAAGAACGTCATCGCCAATGCCGACGGCAGCAAGCTCTACGTCACGGTCGGCTCCAACAGCAACATCGGCGAGAACGGCATGGCGGCCGAAGAGGGCCGCGCCGCGATCTGGGAGGTCGATGCGAAGACCGGCGAGAAACGCCTGTTCGCGAGCGGCCTGCGCAACCCCAACGGCCTGGCCTGGGAACCCGAGACGAACACGCTGTGGACCGTGGTGAACGAGCGCGACGAGATCGGCAGCGACCTCGTGCCCGACTACCTCACCTCGGTGAAGGAAGGCGCCTTCTACGGCTGGCCCTGGAGCTACTGGGGCGGCGTGGTCGATGCGCGCGTCACGCCGCAAAAGCCCGAGCTCGTGGCGAAGGCGCTGGCACCCGACTACGCGCTGGGTTCGCACGTCGCGCCGCTCGGCCTGGTCTTCTCCCACCCGCGCGGCATGCCGCCCGAGTTCGCAAGCGGCGCCTTCATCGGCGAGCACGGCTCGTGGAACCGCAAGCCCAAGTCGGGCTACAAGGTGGTGTTCGTGCCCTTCATCGGCGGCAAGCCGAGCGGGCCGCCGGTCGACATCCTCACGGGCTTCCTGAGCGCCGATGAAAAGGCGCACGGCCGGCCAGTCGGCGTGGCGCTCGACAAGAGCGGCGCGCTGCTGGTGGCGGACGACGTGGGCAACGCGGTGTGGCGCGTGTCGCGCAGCAAGCCCAACTGACGCGCACGCGCAGCAGAAGGGGCGGTCAGCCCTGGCGTGCCGACGACAGCCGCGGCACCAGCTGCGCCGCCGGCCCGTCGACGCGGCGCCGGCTGGTGTCGCCGCGCAGGTGGTCGAAGAGCAGCGCAATCGCCTGCTGCGCGACCTCGTCCAGGTGCAGGTCGACGGCCGTGAGCGGTGGTACGCAGGTGCGCGCGCGCAGGCCGTCGTAGCGCGTGACGACCATCACGTCGTCGGGAATGCGCCGGCCCGATTCGACAACCGCCGTCACGGCGCCCGAGGCGAACGCATCGACCGGCACGCAGAAGGCGTCGATGTCGGGATGCGCCGCCAGCAGCGCCAACGCGGCTTGCCGGCCGCCGTTCTCGCCTTCGGCCTCGTCGACCAGCGACAGCAGCGGTGTCTGCTCGTGCGCGGCGGCGAAGGCCTGGTAGGCCGCCTGGCCTTCCACATACGAATTGCGCGCGGCCGCGCCGAGGATCATCGCGACCTTGCGCGCGCCCTGGTCGTGCAGGTGGTCGAGCAGCAGGCGCGTGGTCTGGCCCGAGTGGATGTCGACATAGGGCGGCATCGCCGGCCCGTCGGCCGCTTCTTCGGCCGGCTTGCCGATGGCCACCACCGGCAGGCCGCGCCGCAGCAGGTACGCCAGGTTCGGATCGCCCGCCGAGGGCTCGATGACCAGTGCGCCATCGACGTCGAGCAGTTCCATCGGCACCCGGCCGGTTTCCATGGGCGGCGCCAGCACCAGCGCCAGGCGGCGGTCGAGCGCCGCTGCCGCGGCCACGGCCGCCACTTCCATCAGGAAGCCGAGGCGCGACGGGCCGCCGGCCACCGCGAAGGGCATCGACGACAGCAGCACGATCATGTGCGCCTCGCCCGTGCGCAGCCGCTGCGCATTGCGGTTGGGCCGGTAGCCCAGCTTCAGCGCCGCCTGCTCGACGCGCGCGCGGGTTTCCGCATCGACCTGGCCCCGGGCGTTGAGCGCGTGCGAGACGGTGGTGGGCGACACGCCCGCTTCGCGCGCCACGTCCTTGATGTTTGCCCGCGGCGATGGATCAGTGCTCATCCCGTTGACCTTTTCGAAAAGCGGTGATTCAATTCCCAAATCGTTTTGGGGCTCGTTGCCACGGAATGTACTTCACCCGCTTCGGCGGCTTTTTTTGCCAGTGCGCCCAAATCGATTTGGGCGTGGTCCCGGTTCAAGGATTCCATGATGTCCCGTGTGCCCGATGCCTCCGCTGTGCCTCCTGTCGTGCCCGTCGGCACGCCTCCCGCCACCACCGCCTCGGTGGCCCCCGTCGACGCGATGCTGCCCCTGTCGCAACTGCTCCTGTTCGGCCTGCAACACGTGCTGGTGATGGCGGCCGTGCCCATCACGTCCGTGTTCCTCGTGGCCAAGGCGCTGGGGCTGGAGTCGGCGCTCACGGTCAACCTGATCAGCGCCACCTTCCTGCTGTGCGGCGTGGGCACCTTGCTGCAGTCGTTCGGGCCCTGGAAGTTCGGCGCGCGCCTGCCCTTCGTGATGGTGCCGGGCGGCGCGCCCATCGTGATGTTCGTGACCATCGCCCAGCAGCGCGACCTGCCCACCGCCTCGGGCGCGGTGATCCTCACGGCGCTGTTCTACTTCCTGGTGCTGCCGGTGTTCGCGCGCTGCCTGCGCTACTTTCCGAAGATCGTCATCGGCACCTTGCTGCTGCTGGTGTCGATCAACCTCGTGAAGGTGTACGGCGGCATCATCGCGGGCAAGGCCGGCACGTCCACCTTTGCCGACCCGGTGAACATCGGGCTGGCGCTCGCGACCATCGGCTTCACGGTGCTGTTCGCGCGCGTGTTCAAGGGCACGCTCGGCCAGCTCGCGGTGCTGCTGGGCCTGCTGGCCGGCACGGTGCTGGCCGCGGCCTGCGGGCTGATGGATTTCAGCAGCGTGGCGGCCGGCCCGTTCTGGAGCGCGCCGACGCTGCTGCCCTTCGGCATGCCGCGCTTCGACGTGGTGGCGGCCGTGCCGCTCTTGATCTTCAGCATCATCTCGATGGTCGAGGCCACGGGACAGACCGTGGCGGTGGCCGAGGTGGTGGGCCGCAAGATCGATCCGCGCGACGTGGTGCCGCGCACCATCCGCGGCGACGCGCTGGTGTCGCTGGCGGGCGGCTTCTTCGGCACCTCGATGATCATCACCAGCGGCGAGAACATCGGCATCGTGCGCGCCACCAACGTGCGCTCGCGCTACGTCACGGCAGCCGCCGGCGTGATCCTGGTCCTCATCGCGCTGTCGGCGCCGCTGGGCCGGCTGGCCAGCGCCATTCCCTCGGCCGTGGTCGGCGGCACCGCGATGGTGGTGTTCGCGATCATCGGCACCATGGGCATCGACATGCTGCGCAAGGTCGACCTGCACGAGCGCGGCAACATGTTCGTGCTGGCCGGCGCGCTGACCATGGGCCTGCTGCCCATCGTCGTGCCGGGCCTGTACAGCCGCTTTCCCGACACGCTGCAGCTGGTGCTGGGCAACGGCCTGGCCATGGGCTCGCTCACGGCGGTGGTGCTCAACCTGGTGTTCAACCGCGTGCAGGCCGACAGCCCCGTCATCGCATCGTCGCCGCAATGAGCGACGCGCGCCTCTTCCTTTCTTTCTTTCCCGCTCTCTCCTTTCACCATGCCTCCTGAACTCGATGCCGCGCTCTTCGCGGCCGACGAGCTGCTGCTCGTTCCCGACCACCTGATGCTGCGCGACGGCCCCGCCACCGGCCATGCCGTGCGGATCGAAGGCGGGCGCTTTCGCGAGGTCGGCCCCGCCGACGCGCTCATCGCCCGCCACTCGCACCTCACGCCGCTGCAACTACCGGGCAAGCTGGTGATGCCCGGCATGATCGACGCGCACCACCACCTCACGCAGTCCTTCGGCAAGTCGCTGGCCTATGGCGAGCCGTCGGAAATCTTCCGCCGCGTGTGGGTGCCGCTCGAGTCGAGCCTGGACGACGAGTTCGTCTACATGGCTTCCAAGCTCGCGGCGCTCGAATCGCTGCGCGGCGGCTTCACCACCGTGTGCGACGCGGGCACGCGCGCACCGGGTGACATCGGCGCCGTGGCCGCGGCCGTGAAGGAGGCCGGGCTGCGCTGCGTGTTGGGCCTGATCTGCAACGACGGCGGCAACGACAGCACCGCCGCCGAGCGGAAGGCGATCCAGTCGCACGCCGCGCAGTTCCTGCAGCAGTGGTCGGGTGCAGAGCTGGTGCATCCCTCGCTCGCCATCTCGGTGCCCGAGGCGGCCTCCGACGAGATGCTGGTTGCGGTGTCGGCCCTGTGCGCCGAGGCGCGCACCGTGTTCCAGACGCACGTCAACGAGCACCTGGCCTCGGTCGAGCGCTCGGTCGTGCAGCGCGGCAAGCGGCCGCTGGAACTGCTGGCGGACCTGGGCGCGCTCGGCCCGCAGGTGCTCATCGCGCACGGCACGCTGGTCACGCCGTCGGAACTCATGGTGCTGCGCGACACCGACACCGCCGTGAGCTACAACCCCGTCGCCAGCCAGTGGAAGGGCAACGCCGTGGCGCCCGCGAACCTGATGGCCGCGCTGGGCATCCGCTTCGGCCTCGGGACCGACGCCACGCGCAGCGATGCCTTCCGCCTCATGGACGCGGCCGAGGCCGCGCAGAAGCTGGTCTTCGGCATGGCCATCGGCGATGCGTCGAGCGGCGGCGGCTGGACCTGGTTCGACCATGCCACGCACGAAGGCGCGCGCGCCGTGGGCCTGGGCCACCTCACGGGCGAGATCGCCGTGGGCAAGGCGGCCGACTTCCTCATCGTCGATGTCGATACGCCCGAGATGTGCACCTCGGTCGACCTCACGTGGGACCTCGTGCGCCTGGGCAACCGCGACCAGATCGTGGCCGTGTTTGTCGACGGAAAACTGCGCCTGTGGGAAGGCTGGCCGCCCGACTGGGACGCGCGCGCGCTGCAGCGGCAGCTGGCGCGCGTCGCCCATGCGGCGATGGACCGCGCGCCCATCGTGCGGCTGCATCCGCCAGCGGCCGCGCACCGCCGCCTGGCCTCGGAGCGGCACTCGCAGTGAGCGCGCAACACCTTGTCCTCGTCTCGCTCGCCGTGCTGTTCGCCGCCTTCGTGCAGGGCGCGACCGGCGTCGGCTTTGCGCTCATCGCCGCACCGGTGATCGGCATCGTGCGACCCGACCTGCTGCCCGTGTGCGTGCTGGTGCTGATGCTGCCGCTGAACTTCTACGTGATGTGGCGAGAGCGCGGCGCCATCGACCGCACCGGCGCCCGCTGGATCACCGGCGGGCGCCTGCTCGGCACCGTCGGCGGCCTCTGGGTGCTGGCGGCGCTGAGCGCGAGCCACCTGTCGCTGTTCGTCGGTGCCTCGACCATCGCGGCGGCGCTGGTCACCTTGATGATGCCGGCCTTCTCGCCGGGGCGCACCGCCTTCGTGGCGGCGGGGCTCGTCACCGGCGTCACCGAAACCGCGACCGGCATCGGCGGGCCGCCGCTGGCGCTGGTCTACCAGCACCAGCCGGCGCCCACCATGCGCTCGACCATTGCGCTGTGCTTCCTGATCGGCGAGCTGGTGTCGCTGGCCACGCTGATGGTGGCGGGGCGCATCGACGGCTCACAGCTCTACGCAGCGGCCCTGTTGCTGCCTGCGTTGGTCGTGGGCGCGGTGCTCAGCCGCGTGGTGCATCGGCGCATCAACGGCCGCGTGCTGCGGATCTTCGTGCAGGTCTTTGCGATCGTGTCGGGCGCCGCGCTGCTGCTGCATTCATTCTGAGGCGCGCTGCGCGGCCAGCCATGCCGCCCGGTCGATGCGGAACAGCCGGTGGCGTCGCAGCGCATGGCCTTCGGGCACCGCCGGATGGTCGAAGGCGCCGGCCACGTCCTCGTGCATGCCGAGGCGCGCCATCACCGCGGCCGAGCGCACGTTGCTTTCGGCCGTGAACGCCACGATCTCGCCGAGCCCGAGCCGCTCGAACCCGACCTGCAGCGCGCCGCGCGCCGCCTCGGTCGCGAAGCCCTGGCCCCAGCTGGCGCGTGACAAGCGCCAGCCGATCTCGACGCACGGCGAGAAAGGCAGCGCGGCCATCGGCACGTTCAGGCCGGTGAAGCCGATGAACGCGCCCGTGTCCTTGCGCTCGACGGCCCAGAAACCCCAGCCGTGTTCGGCGATGAGGGCCTTGGCGCGCGCGGCCAACGCGTCGCTGTCGGCGCGAGTCGGCAAGGGCAGCAGGAACTCCATGACCTGCGGGTCGGCGGCCATGCCGAAAAAAGGAGCGCCGTCGCTCTCGCGCCATTGGCGCAGGCGCAGGCGGTCGGTATCGAATTCGATCAGGGGAGTGGTCATGCGGCCATTGTGAATCAGCGCATTTTCATCATGTTGTGATGTAATTCGGCCTGCCCCGAACTGAACCTGCGACACCGGCATCGACGCCGGACATCGTCGCGCCACATCCCACCATGACCCCCACCCCCCATCCGCCCCGCGGTGATTTCGCGCTCAACACGCGCCTGCTGCGCATCACCGCCATGGCGGTCGTCATCGGCGCCGTCAGCACCTTGGCAGCGCGCGTGCTGCTCGACCTGATCCGCTTCTTCACCAACCTGTTCTTCTTCCAGACCTTCTCGCTGGCCGACCGATCGCCGGCCGACCACACGCTGGGCGCCTGGGTCATCGCCGTGCCGGTGATCGGCGGGCTCATCGTCGGCCTCATCGCACGCTACGGCTCCGACAAGATCCGCGGCCACGGCATCCCCGAGGCCATCGAGGCGATCCTGTTCGGCAAGAGCAAGATGTCGCCGAAGGTCGCCCTGCTCAAGCCGCTGTCGTCCGGCATCGTGATCGGCAGCGGCGGGCCGTTCGGCGCCGAGGGGCCGATCATCATGACGGGCGGCGCCATCGGCTCGCTGATCGCGCAGCATTTCCACCTCACCGCCGCCGAGCGCAAGGCGCTGCTGGTGGCGGGTGCCACCGCCGGCATGACGGCCGTGTTCGGCACGCCGGTGGCTGCGGTGCTGCTGGCGGTCGAGCTGCTGCTGTTCGAGCTGCGCCCACGCAGCCTGCTGCCAGTGGCCGTGGCCTGCGCGGTCGCCGGCTTCACGCGCCCGCTGCTCATGGAGGCGGGCCCGCTGTTCCCGCTGCAGACGGCCGTGCCCGGCCCGCTTGCGATGGTCTCGTGCGTCATCGCCGGGTTGCTGTGCGGCATGCTGTCGGCTTCGCTCTCGATCTCGCTGTACAAGGTGGAAGACCTGTTCGGCAAGCTGCCCATCCACTGGATGTGGTGGCCGGCCATCGGCGGCCTGGCGGTCGGCATCGGCGGCTACTTCGAGCCGCGTGCGCTGGGCGTGGGCTACGACGTCATCGGCGACCTGCTGCACAACCACCTGGCACTCGGCGTGGTGGCGACGCTGCTGGCGGTGAAGGCCATCATCTGGGTCATCTCGCTGGGCTCGGGTACTTCGGGCGGCGTGCTCGCGCCGCTGCTCATGATGGGCGCCGGCCTGGGCGTGGTGCTCTCGCATGTGCTGCCCGGCAACGACCCGATGCTGTGGCCGCTGGTGTGCATGGCCGCCACGCTCGGCGGCGTGATGCGCGCGCCGCTCACTGCCACCATCTTCGCCTTCGGGCTCACGCACGACAGCAACGCGCTGCTGCCGCTGTTGACCACATCGGCTGTCGCTTATGGCTTCACGGTGCTCACGATGCGCCGCTCGATCCTCACCGAGAAGATCGCGCGCCGCGGCTATCACATCTACCGCGAATACGGCATCGATCCGCTGGAGCGGCACTCGGTGGAAGAAGTGATGACGCGCGAGGTGCGCACCATCGACGCTGCGCTGCCGGTGGGCGAGGCGCTCGCGCAGTACTTCGGCGAAGGCCAGGTGCATCGCGCGTACCCCGTGCTGCGCGGCAACGCGGTGATCGGCATGGCCGACCGCACGTTGCTCGCAACGTTCAGCGTCGGGACGGTGGGCGATGCCTGCGGTACCGCGCCGCCGCTGGTGTTTGCGCGGGCGGGCGAGAACTGCCGCGCGGTGGCCACGCGCCTGGCGCGCCACCGGCTCGAACGCCTGCCGGTCGTGAAGGACGCGCAGTCGCTCGCACTGGTCGGCCTCGTTGCCCGCAGCGACCTCATCAAGCCTTCGCTCGCGCACTTCGACGAAGAGGAAAAGCGCGAGCGCATGCGCGGCCTGCCCTGGCAGACCTGAACCCGCAGCGCGTCAGAACCCGGCCAGCACGACCTTGCCCTGCGCCTTGCCGCTCTCGATGAGCGCATGCGCCTTCTTCAGGTTGGCGGCATTGATGGTGCCGAAGCTCGCATTCGCCGTGGTGCGAATGCGGCCCGCGTCGACCAGCGTGGCCACTTCGGCGAGCAGCTTGCCTTGCTCGGCGATGTCGGGCGTGGTGAAGCGCGCGCGCGTGAACATCATTTCCCAGTGCAGAGAAATGCACTTGGTCTTCAGCGGCATCGCGTCGAGCACCTTCATGTCGTCGATCACCGCGAGCTGGCCCTGGGGCTTGAGGCTTTCGATGATCTGCGCGTAGTGCTGGTCGGTCTGCGTGAGGCTGGCGACCATGTCGACTTCGTCGATGCCCGCGGCCTTGAGTTCGGCGGCGAGCGGCTTCGAATGGTCGATGACCACATGCGCGCCCAGTGCCAGGCACCATTCGCGCGTTTCGGCGCGCGACGCGGTGGCGACGACGCGCAGCTTCGTGAGCTGGCGCGCGAGCTGGATGAGGATGGAACCCACGCCACCGGCGCCGCCGGTGATCAGCAGCGTCTGGCCTTCGCCGCCGCCCTTGGGCACCTGCAGGCGGTCGAACAGCAGCTCGTAGGCGGTGATGGTGGTCAGCGGCAGCGCGGCGGCCTGGGCATCGTCCAGGCTTTTCGGGGCGAGGGCGGCGATGCGCTCGTCGACCGCGTGCAGCTCCGAGTTGGCGCCGGGGCGAATGATGGAGCCGGCGTAGTAGACGCGGTCGCCGACCTTGAAGCCGGTCACGTCGCTGCCGATGGCTTCGACGGTGCCGACCGCGTCCCAGCCCAGCACCTTGGCCTGTCCGGCCTCGGGGGCGGCGTTCTTGCGGACCTTGGTGTCGACGGGGTTGACCGACACGGCCTTCACGCGCACCAGCAGGTCGCGCGCGCCGGGCACGGGCGCGGGAAGCTCGATGTCCTGCAGCGATTCAGCGTGGTCGATGGGCAGGGGCTGGTAGTAGCCGATGGCTTTCATGGGAGGAACCTTTCTGGAACGATGGCTCGACTGTAGGATGGCAAAGGCCATTTGATAAGCCGGCGTCGAACAGCAACACTCTCAAATGAAAATTGAAAATACCTCGGACCTGCGGGTGCTCGTGCAGACGGCGCGCGGGGGCACGCTCACGGCGGCGGCCCATGCGCTGGGCATCACGCCGGCGGCGGCCAGCGCGACCTTGAAGCGGCTGGAGGCGCAGTTGGGGGCGCGGCTGTTCGAGCGCTCGACGCGGGCGATGCGATTGACGCCGCAGGGGCAGACGCTGCTGGACTATGCCGTGCGCGCGTTCGAACTGCTGGATGAAGGGGAGTCGCTGGTCACGGCGGATCGGGGCGAACTGGTCGGCACCTTGCGCGTGGCCGCACCCTCGGACCTGACGCGCAGCACGCTGCTGCCGTGGTTCGATGAATTCCTGGCGCTGCATGGCGGTGTGCAGCTGTCGCTGTCGGTCGGGGACCGTCCGCTGGACGTGATGCGCGATGAGGTCGATGTGGCGCTGCGCTATGGCGCGCTCGCCGATTCGCGGCTGGTGGCGCGGGCGTTTGCGATGACGAATCCGCTGCTGACGGCCTCGCCGGAGTACCTGCGGCGGCATCCTGCGCCGAAGGTGCCGCAGGACCTTGTGCATCACAACTGCCTGATCTTCAACCGCGGGGGGCGGCGGCATCGCGTCTGGCGTTTTGCGCAGAACGGGCAGTGGACGGAGGTGCGGGTGAATGGGAATCGCAGTGTGGACGACGCGTCGCTGGCGCGCGAGTGGGCGGTGGCGGGGCATGGCGTCACGCTGAAGTCGGCGCTGGATGTGCGCGACGATATCCGCAGCGGCCGGCTGGTGCATCTGATGACCGACTGGGAGACGGGGCCTTATCCGCTGCATGCGCTGCTGCCGAGCGGGCGGTTCGTGCCGGCGCGTGTGCGGGCGTTTGTCGATTTTCTTGTTTTGAAGTTCGAGGGGTTGTTGGCGGAGGTTTGATGCTGCTGGCCGGGACTCGCCCCGGCGGGCGACTCACTTTCTTTTGCTTCGCCAAAAGAAAGTAAGCAAAGAAAAGGCGACCCCACTGTCCGCGTCCCTGCGCTTCGCTGCGGGCAACCTGCGGTGCTCGCGTTTCGCGGGGTCTCGCAGAACTCGCTTCGCTCAAACAGCTGCGAGCCCTGATCCGCGAAACGCTGCGCTCCTCGGCGCGGCCAGAGGGGAGGGGGAGCCTTCGGGCCGTCGCTTCGCTCGGCCCTAGGGGCGCTTCACTGCGTTCGCCTTCTGGGCTACGCCCATCAAATCATCGGCGTCACCGCCCCGTCCATCGCCACGATCGCCCCCGTCACATAGCTCGCCTTCGCCGACGCCAGGAACAGCACGGTGTTGGCCACTTCCTCCGGCGTCGCGATGCGCCCGAGTGGGAGCCGTGCGGTGGCGCGTTCCAGCGCTTCGTCGGTGTCGATGCCTTGCAGCTTTGCATCGGCCTTCATGCCTTCCTGCAGCCGCGCGGTCAGGGTGAGGCCGGGGTTCACGGCGTTCACGCGCACGCCTTTGGCGGCGTAGGCCGCGGCCATGCCGGCGCTCACCAGCATGAGGGCGGCGTTGGCGGCGCCGCCGGCCATGTGGACGGGGCTGGCGACTTTGCCGCCCTGGCCGATGACGTTGACGATCGCGCCGCGGCCGCGCGTGCCCATGCGCTTGACCACCGGGTCGATCATGTGGATGTAGGTGAAGTACTTGGCGTCCATCGCGTCGTGCCACGCGGCGGGCGTGAGTTCGTCGGGCGGGGTGCGGCGGGCGGCGCCGGCCGAGTTGACGAGCACGTCGACGGGGCCGAAGGCCTGTTCGGCGGCATCGAGTGCGGCGACGGCGCTGGCGGGGTCCTTGAGGTCGGCGGCGTGCAGCGAAATGCGGCCTTCGGCCTGGGGGCATGCGGCGATCAGCGACTGCTGGCCCTGCTGCAGGTTCTGCAGGTCGCGCGAGACCAGGCTCACGCGCGCGCCTTCGCGCAGGAAGCCCAGCGCGCAGGCCAGGCCGATGCCCTTGCTGCCGCCGGTGATGAGAACGTGCTGGTCCTGGAGCTGGAGGTCCATGTCGGGGTTCCTTGAGGGAAGAAGGTGATTCGATCGCGGGGCTGCTGTGCCGCCGCCGCGATTGAATCACCGCCCCGAAATTTCTGCAGCGACACGGCCGAAAGGCCGCGTCGGTTTCCCTCGCCCTGCGCTTCAGGCCTTGCGGCGCTGCGTCGGTGCTACTTCTTCGAGCGCGGCCGGCGCGCTGTCGGTGGCGTCGCGCAGTTGGCCGTGGGGGTCGTGGTGCGCCAGCAGCTGGCGCGTGCGCTGCCAGGCCGACAGGCGCGCGGGCGGCACCTCGATGTACGACGCCAGCGCGAACAGCGACGACTGTTCCTTCTCCGGCGGCGTTTCGCGGCCGTGCTGGCGGCGGCGCAGCGGGCCCATCACCAGCATCGAGGCGAGGATCACGCCGATGACGATGGTGTACAGGCCCAGCAGGTGCAGCACCTCGGGCTGGGCGCGTGCGCCCATCACGTAGGGCCACGCGTACCAGATGGCGCAGAACCAGATTGCGACGGTGATCGCGGGGCGCAGCACGCGCAGCCACAGGTACATGGCGAGCGTGCGCGCCGGCGAGCGGCCGTTGCCGAAGGCGTGCAGCGGGATGCGCGCGGCGTCGATGATGGGTTCGTCCATCGCGGGTTGGCCCCACGAACGGGTGCGGGGCGGCGGGGCTTCGTGGCGCGCCGGCGAAGATGGCATGTTCTCAGGATGCATCGGAAGAAACTCCTCGGTCAGGGCTCGTCCACACCGCGCGCTTGCCGCGGCGGCGTATCAGGGCTTGGGGAAGGGCGACCACCGTGGTGGCCATCGTGATCGTCCAGAACGCGATCGGGTACCAGATCGTTCCGGCGAAATAGCGCATGAGGTCGCGGTCGTAGCGACGGTCGATCCACAGGCTCAGCAGCATCTGCAGGATGCAGGTCATGGCCAGCAGCGTGCCCTGCCAGTGCGGCAGCAATGCCGAATGCCAGGCCGACTCCTGCGGCAAAAAGGGGCGGATGAAGCTGATCAGCAGCACCAGCGCCATCGCATAGGCCCACACGACGCTCACCATGTACTCGCTGTAGATGAGCCACAGGCGCCAGCTGCGCAGGCGCAGGATGGACGGCGTGATGCGCAGCATGGTCTGGATGCCGCCCACGGCCCAGCGCAGGCGCTGCTTCCACAGGCCGCGCAGCGTCTCGGGCATGAGGATCCAGCACAGCGCGCGCGGCTCGAAGCGCAGGCGCCAGCCGGCGAGCTGGAGCTTCCAGCTCATGTCGATGTCCTCGGTGAGCACGTCGGGGCTCCAGAAGCCCACCTCGAGCACGGCGCGGCGGCGGAACATGGCGAGCACGCCCGACACCGTGAACAGCGTGCCGATGAGCTGCTGCGAACGCTTGATGAGACCGATGATCGACGAGAACTCGCCCACCTGCATGCGCCCCAGCAGCGTGGTGCGCGTGCGGATGCGCGGGTTGCCGGTGACCGCGCCGATGCGGTCCGAGGCCAGCATCCGCTTGAGCATCCACGCGATGGCGTTCGGGTCGACCAGCGCGTCGCCGTCGATGCCCAGGATGTACTCGCCGCGCGCCAGCTGGCAGGCGGTGTTCAGGCCCACGGCCTTGCCCTGGTTGCTGGCGTTGTGGATCACGCGCAGGCGGCTGAACTCGAGCGTCATCTGATCGAGCAGCTCGCCGGTGCCGTCGGTGCTGCCGTCGTTGACCGCAATCACCTCGTAGTGCGGGTAGCGCGTGCGCATGAGCTGCTCGATCACTTCGCGCAGGTGCGGCGCCTCGTTGAAGCAGGGCACGACCACCGTGACGAGCGGCTGCGAGGGCAGCAGCGGCAACGGGTCGATCTCGACGTCGCGCTTGCGCTCGAACGACCACGCGTGCGAGAGGCCGCCAGCCATCCACACCCACGCCATGAAGAACGGGTAGTAGAAGACGAAGCCGAAGAGCACTGGCGGGATCTGGTCCACCAGCATCTGGAGCGTGTTCATCGGGACTGTCCTTCAGGTGGCAGGGTCGCGGCGGTGCCGGCACGAAGCGGCGCGCGCGACAGCAGCGAGCGCACCGAGATCACGCGGCGCACGGTCTCCAGCGAGGGCTGGTTGTTCAGGAAGTCGTCGGGGTAGTAGCCCAGGTGCCGCACGCCTGCGCGCTGCAGCAAGGTCCACTGTCGCGTGAGCTCGGCATCGGGCACGGGTTGCCCGGTGCGCCAGTCGCGCGCCTGCAGCTCGAACACCGTGCGGTCCAGGCCGCGCGGCGTGGTGGCCGCGCGCTGCGCGAGGCGACCCAGCCACGCGTCGCTGTCGGCCGGGGTGCGGGCCTCCTGCTCCATGCGCGGCATGGCCATCAGGCCGACGTAGTCGTAGGCGGCGAGCGAGGCCTCGTAGTTCTGCGCGAACCACTGCTCGGCGGCGGGGTCGAGCACCGGCCGTGCGTAGAGGTTGCGCGCGGTCTCCAGCGCCGGGCGCCAGGTGCCCACGCGCGCCGCCAGTTCCTTCGTGAAGTCGATGAGGTAGCCGGTCTTGGCGGTGGTCCAGCGCGCCATCAACTGTCGATCGGCGCGGATCGCTGCCACGTCGGCCGGCAGACCCCACTTCGCATAGGTGGCCAGTGCGGCGGGGCTCGCGTCCTCGTCGTCGGAGAGCATCGCGTCGTCGTGGAACAGCAGGCCTTCGAAGAAGGTGTGGCGGCCCAGGTCTTCGTACAGGTCGCCGACCAGCGTGCGCACGGCCGGGTCGAAGGGCGAGAGCCGGTGGTAGCGATCGGCCGGCGCGTCGCCCTTCAGCGTGCGCACCGTATGGGTGGTCAGCGGGTTCGACGCCGGCAGCCGGTAGGCCGTGACGGGCATCCACGCGTAGACCTTCACGCCCGTGCGGCTGCGCAGCTGCCAGGCGGCGCGGGCGAACAGGTCGGCGCGCATCGGCAGGTGGCGGTTGGGAAAGTACAGCGCGTCGGCCACGCCGTCGCCGTCGGGGTCGGCGTAGGCCTGCAGGAACACCGAGCGCGGGCGCACGGCGGCCACGCGCTCGATCAGCGCCGAGAGGTTGCGCTCCTGCTGGGCCGGGTCGGGGTCGTACACGTAGTCGAGGTCGACGTGCATCACGCGGTTGATCGGCCGCACCTCGCCGCCCACCGGGCTGCGCAGCATCTGCACGTAGTCGGGCGCCTCGTTGTCGTAGGCGGCCAGCGCGCGGCGGATGCGGTTGAGCGGAATCTCCCTGGTGTTCGCGCCGTCGTCGAGCGTGAAGGTGATCGGCATGCCCACGCGCGCCGAGGCTTCCAGCGCGGGCGTGTTGTAGGCGCCGTAGGGCCACACGGTGGCGCGCACCTTGGCGCCGGTGCGCTGCTCGATCAGCTCGCGGCTGCGGCGCAGGTCGGTCTCGATGCGGCGCAGGTAGGCCGCGTCGTCCTCGTAGCGGCCGGTGGCCGGGTCGTAGCGGTGCGTGGCCGCGGCGGGCAGCATGTTGCCCTGCGGGTTGGCCTGGATGCCGGTGTGCATCGCGTGGGTGTGGCTGGCGAACTCGACCAGCGGCGAGCGCGCCATCTCGGCGGCCTCGCGCCACAGCAGGAAGTTCTCGCGCGACGCGGGCTTGTCGCCCCAGTGCACGGGCTGGCCTTCGGGCACTTCGAGCCAGCTCGTCACGAGTGCGAACAGCGCGGGGTAGTTGAAGCGCTGGAGCAGCGGGAACACGTGGGTGTAGGCGCTGCGGTAGCCGTCGTCGAAGGTCAGCAGCACGGGCTGCGACGGCAGCGGCTTGCCGCCGCTGCGTGCATCGATGATCTGCTGCAGGCTGACCGGGTGGTAGCCGTTGTGCTGCAGCCAGGCGAACACTTCGGCGAGCGTGCGCTCGTCGATGGCGGTTTCGTCGGGCGAGGTCTCGAAGCTGGCGCGCACGTTGGGGCGCACGTCGTGGAACGAGATCACGCGGAAGTCGACGCCGTTGTCGGGATCGGCGGGCAGCACCGGCGCAGCGAGCGCCGGCAGTGCCGTCGCCAGCAGCAGCCCGAGCAGGGCGGCGCGCAGCCGGAGGAAGAAGGTGGGGGCTTGCATCGCGGGCCTCACTGCAAGGGCATCGAAAGGTTCAGGAACACACCGCGCTGCTTTTCGCGCACGCCGTCGTAGGGGTGGCTGCCGAAGGTCAGGCCGTAGCGCAGCGTGAGCTTCTGGCCGAGGGCCCAGCGGTGCTCGTAGCGCACGTTCCACAGCGGACCGCTGCCGAAGCCGGCCTGGTCGTAGCGGCCGCCGCCGAGTTCCAGCACCTGGAAGAACTGGCGGTCGTCGCTTTTCCAGGTGAGCCACTGGCCGCGCACGGACAGCTGCGCGCTGGCGTCGCGCGAGGGGCTGTAGTAGCGCACGTCCTGCAGGCGGCTGCGGCTGGCATCGACGCCCAGCCGCGTCTCGAGCTGGAAGCGCGGCGTGCTGACCCAGCGCTCGCGCCAGCCGAGGTCCAGGCCGTCGCGCAGGTTGCCGTCGCTGAAGTCGAGCCGGCGCCATTGCAGGTCGAAGCGGCGCGATTCGTTGACGATGTGGGCCACGCTGGCGCCGAACTCGCGCGCGCCGATGGCCTGCGCGCCGAAGGGCACGGCGCGGGCCTTCCAGGGCAGCTCCTTGCTGTCGCCGTCGTAGGTGGCCGACAGGCGCCAGGCATCGCCGGCGCGGTAGTCGACGCGGCCGGCCACGCTGTGGCGGTAGCGGCCGTTGTTCGCATGCTGCAGCACGCCTTCGGCCAGCCAGCGGCCTTGTTGCCAGCTCGCGCCGAGGCCGCTGCGGGCCCACTTCGCGGTGCCTTCGGAGGTGTAGCCGCGGCCCAGCGTCTGTGCGTAGAACACGCGCCACGCATCGCCGATGAGGCCGGAGCTGAGCCGGCTGTCGACGCGCCATTCGCGGCTGGCCAGCGTGCCGCCGCCGCGTGAGCCTTCGGCATCGATCTCGAGCTGCGGGCCGACCAGCGAGCGCCGCTTGCGCGCCATCTCGCGCACTTCGGCGGCGTCGGGCGCGTCGGCCTCAAGCGACTCGGCACGGATGCGGGCCGCGCGGAATTCGTCGGCGTCGAGCAGCGCCTCGACATGGCCGGTGCGCACGCTCAGGTCGTCGGGGTGGTCGGCGCTCAGCGCCTCGAAGCGCGCCACGGCCGCCTCGGGGTGCTCGCGCAGCCGCTCGGTGAGCGCGGCGCCGTAGGCGTAGCCCGCGTTGAGCGGGGCTTCGTAGGTGAGCGTGTCGAAGCGCGGCTGCGCCACCTTCGGCCGATCGCCGTAGAGCTGCAGCAGTGCGCCCAGGCCGCTCACTTCGGAGAACTGGTCGTTCGGTCGGCCGGCTTCCGGGGCCAGCCGCATCAGCACCGGCGTGGCCTCTTCGATGCGCTGGAGCAGCGAAGAGGCATCGTCGAAGCGGCCGGTGTCGAGGTAGGCGTAGACCAGACCGAAATGCAGGGGGTCGGGCATCGGCAGATCCGCGACCGCCTTTTCGAACAGCGGCACGGCATCGACCGAGCGGCGCTCCTGCGCCAGCGCGCGGGCGGCAGTGCCCAGTGCGTAGGGCGGCAGCACGGTGCCATCGGCACGCAGGGTGTCGTACAGCGCGAGGGTGTCGGCGGGACGGCCGCGCTCCAGCAGCGCCAGCATGCGGTCCGACTGCAGCCGCGTGCGCAGGGTGCGCCAGGTGTCGGTGTCTTGCGCGCCGGGCTGCGCGAGCGCGGCATCGACCCGGGCCAGCGCAGCGCTCTGGGCGGCCAGCACCTTGTCGAGGTCGGTGACGCGTGCCGCGCCCACGCGTTGATCGCGCGCCTTCACGGCCCAGCGCAGCTGCTGCGCCAGCGCCTGTTGTTCGAGCATCGCCAGCGTGAGCGGGGCGATGCTGCCGGGCTGCTGGCGTTCAGTCGCCTGTGCATCGTCGAACGCGGCGGTGGCGCCGCCGTACTCGGCCAGCAGGAAGTCGGCGTCGCGCCGCGCATCGCGCCGATCGGGCTGCAGCGCGGTGATTTCGCCGTAGGCCGACAGCGCCTGGAACGGCTGGCCTTGCGCACGCGCCAGCGCCGCGCGCAGGTCGAGCAGCGCGACGCGGTCGGCGACCCCGGTGGGTGCGGGCTGGGCCAGCGTGCGGTAGATGGCTTGCGCGCCTGCCGTGTCGCCGCTGGCCAGTCGCCAGAAGGCTTCGTGGATGCGCGGCTCGCGGGCGGCCGGCTGGCGTTCGCGCCAGACGGCGACCGTGTCGCCTTGCAACGCCACGTCGCCCGTGCGCCGCGCAGCGCCGGCCAGCGGGCCGAGTGCGTAGTCGCTCAGTCCGGCGGGTTGCACCTGGCGGCCCACGGCCACCGCGTCGGCGAAATGGCCGTCGGCCACCGCGATCGCGATGGCGTCGGACGCCACGCGGCGACGCTGATCGTCGGTCAGCGCAGCGGCCAGCCATTGGCGCAGCTGCTGCAGGGCGGCGGCCGGCGCGATGCGTCCGGCGCGGCGCGCGACGATCAGTGCGTCGTGCTGCGAGGCGTCATAGGCCACCGCGCCGCCATGGGTGGCGGCCGGCGAGGGCGCGACAGTGGAATCCGCGAAGGCGGCGCCGGTTCCGAAGACCAGCACGCACACGATCGGCGGCAAACCCCGCACGGCGCGTGCGAGGCGATGAGGCAATGCCTTGAGGGGCGCGACTTGGCGCCCGGCAACGACGGTGCCTCCAATTCTTTGTGGATGGATGGACACGCAACTCCCTTTTTTGCTTGAACTTTCCTGGGCCGTGACAAGCCATGACGGAAAGTTCGTGAAGGGACTCTAGGTCAATTTGTTAACAATTGGATTGAAAATGGGCAAAGATGAGAACTAATCGTGAACAGATTCGCGATCGATTCGTCTGATGTCAGGAGGTTGTGTGCGGTTGTTGGCATGTGTCGCCCCGTAGGCCGCCTCTTGGCCCCGCCCTAAGATCGCCGCATGAACGCACTTCCGGTCCCCTTGCCCCGTTTCTGGTCTCAACTGACGACACGCGACTTCGCCGCGCTCGACGCGGCGACGACTGTGGCGGTGCTGCCGGTGGGCGCGACCGAGCAGCACGGCCCGCACCTGCCACTGGGCGTGGACACCGTGCTGGTCGACGGCATCGTGGCCGCCGCGCTGCCGTTGCTGCCGCCGGAGTTGCCGGCGCTGTTCCTGCCCACCCAGCAGATCGGGCTGAGCCCCGAGCACGCGCGTTTCGCGGGCACGCTCACGCTGTCGGCCGAGACGCTGATCCGCGTGTGGAAGGAGATCGGCGCGGGCGTGGCCCACGCTGGCGTGAAGAAGCTGGTGCTGTTCAACGCCCACGGCGGCCATGTGGGCGCGATGGACATCGTGGCGCGCGAGCTGCGGGCGGCGCACGGCCTCATCGTCTACAGCGTGAGCTGGTTCAACCTGCCGCTGGGCGATGCGAACGCGCAATTCAGCGCGCAAGAGCACCGCTTCGGTGTGCACGCAGGCGAAATCGAGACCTCGATGATGCTGGCGCTGACGCCCGCGCTGGTGCGCACGGGCGAGGCGAAGGATTTCCGCTCGACGTCAGAACAGCGCGCAGCCGATTACGCGATCCTTGGCAACGGCAAGAGCGCCAAACTCGGCTGGGCGATGGAGGACTACAACGCGCAGGGCGCGGCGGGCAATGCCGCGGCGGCCACGGCGGAGAAGGGGCAGGCGGTGATCGATGCGGCTGCGCAGCAGTTGGCCTTGCTGCTGGCCGAGGTGTCGCGGCTGCCGTTGAGCACCGCGAACACCGACCCGCTGCCTTAACGCGTCAACGCCTGCCGAGCACGCCGGCGAACATGTCGGCATCGACATTGCCGCCGCTCAGCGCGATGCCCACGGTCTTGCCGCGCCAGCGCTCCTCCTGCTGAAGCGCCCCCGCCAACGCAGCGGCGCCCGCGCCTTCGGCCACGTTGTGCGTGTCGGTGAAAAGAACGCGCATCGCTTGCGCCACCTCGTCGTCGGTCACGGTGATCACGTCGTCGGCTTCGCGCAGGATCACGTCCAGCGACTCGGGCACCGGCGTGCGGCAGGCCATGCCGTCGGCCAACTGCGTGGTCGCGGGCGACTCGATGGCGCGACGTGCACGGAAGGAGTCGCGATACGCCGTGGCATGCGCCGACACCACGCCGATGAGCTTCGTCGACACGCCGCAATGCGCGCGCGCCGCTGCCGCGCCAGCAAAGCCGGAGCCCAGGCCGATGGGCACGAACAGCACGTCGGGCGGTGCGTCTTTGAGCGCGCTGAAGAACTCGACATACGCGGTCGACACCCCCCGCACCAACTCGCGATGGAACGAGGGCACGCGATGCAGCGCGTCGCGCTCGGCCAGCACGCCCGCATGTTCGGCGGCGGCCTGGAAGTCGTCGCCATGCTCGACCAGCGTGACCCCGAGCGCGCGCATCGCCGCATTCTTTTCGCGCGAATTGCCGTGCGGCACGACGATGGTCGCGGCCAGTCCGTGGCGCTGCGAGGCGAAGCCGACCGACTGGCCGTGGTTGCCGCGCGTGGCGCTGATCACGTGGCGCACCCCGGGCTGTTCGCGCGCGAGTGTCTCGAAGTAGGTCAGGCCGCCGCGGATCTTGAACGCGCCGACGGGCGTGTGGTTCTCATGCTTGGCCCACACCGTGGCGCCCAGGCGCTGCGACAGCAGCGGCCACGTGTATTGCGGCGTGGGCGGCATGGCTGCATGCACGGTGCGCTGTGCGGCTTCGATTTCTTCGCGGGTGAATCGCATCGGGCGTCTCTCGTTCTTACTTGCGTTCGGTGAGCGCCACGCGCACGGCCAGCGCGGCCAGCACGCTGCCCATGATGTAGCGCTGCGCGCGCAGCCAGCCGGCGCTTTGCGACAGCACGGCCGTGATGCTGGCGGCGCCGGCGATCATCACGGCGTTGACCAGCGCGCTGCTCGCCATCTGCGCCAGTCCCAGTTGCAGGCTCTGCAGCAGCACCGAGCCGCGCTCGGGATGGATGAACTGTGGAAAGAACGACAGGTAGAACATCGCGACCTTCGGGTTCAGCAGGTTGGTGAGAAAGCCCATGCGGAACAGCCTGGCCGGTGGATCGGCCGGCAGCGAGCGAGCCTCGAAGGGCGCGTTGCCGCCGGGCTTGACCGCCTGCCACGCGAGCCACAGCAGGTAGGCCGCGCCCGCAAAACGGATCGCATCGAACGCGACCGGCACCGCCAGCAGCAGCGCCGTGAGGCCCAGCGCCGCCGCGAACAGATGCACCAGGAAGGCCATCAGCACACCGCCCAGCGAGATGAGCCCCGCGCGGCGGCCCTGGATCAGCGTGCGCGACACGCAATAGATCATGTTCGGCCCCGGCGTGAGCGCCAGCAGCAGCGAGGCGAGGGCGAACCAGGCGATTTCGGTGAGGGTCAGCATGTCAGAGTCCCTTCGATTCAAGCGTGACGGGGCCGCGCGGCGTGTCGAACACCGCGACAAGGTTGGGCGGACCGCCATCGACCGGCAAGCGGCCCATGCCGATGGCCGAAAGCGCGGCCGACAGTGCCGGTGCACGCGGATGCGCCACGCGCAGCGAACGCAGCGTGAGGCCCGAGGCGGGCATGGCGTCGGTGGGATGCACGGCGCCCCACTGGATCAGCGTCGGTAGCGCGCCGTAGAACAGGCGCTGGCCGTCGTCGCGCACGGTGATCTGCCATTCGAGCCGGCCGGCCGGCGTGTCGCGCGAGGCAGCGAGCAGGGGGCCGCGGTCGATGTGCGCATGCTCTTCGCGGGCCAGCGCCTGCGTGGCGGCGTGCGCATCGGGCACGCGCGCCACGAAGTGGATCAACCGCGGGCCGTGCTGCGCGAGCGCGGCCTGCAGCGCAGCGTCGTCGAGGTCGAACCAGCGGCGCGTCTTCGGCCGCGACGGCGCCTTGCCGGGCTCGATCGCGATGATCTCGGCATAGGCGCGCGGGAACGCGTCGCTCGCGATGTTCAGCAGTCGGTTGTGCGTGCCCATCAGCGG
Source organism: Variovorax sp. Root473 (assembly GCF_001426505.1). Taxonomy (GTDB): domain Bacteria; phylum Pseudomonadota; class Gammaproteobacteria; order Burkholderiales; family Burkholderiaceae_C; genus Variovorax. The sequence goes on along the minus strand of NZ_LMEV01000014.1, from coordinate 307,819 downwards.
GTGCGCGCCGCCCGGCGCGGGCGTCACGCCGAGTGTGGCTTCGCACCATGCCACGCCCTCCGCCAGCGAAGCGGCGGCAATCACGAGATGGTCGACTTCGGCGGGCTGCGGCATGGTGGTCCGTTCGTTCAGAGGGAAACGTGGCCGTCGACGCAGGTCACGGCATCGCCGCCAACCCAGATCGTGCCGTCGCTGTCGCGCTCGATGTACACGCGGCCCGCGCGGCCCAGGCACTGGCCTTGCGCGGCCAGGTAGCGCTCGGGCATGTGGCCGTCGGCGATGAGCCATTCGGCAAGGCTGGCGTTCAGGCTGCCCGTGACCGGGTCTTCCTGCACGCCGATGGGCTCGGCGAAGGCGCGCACCTCGAGGTCGATCTTTGCGCCGTCGTCGTTCGGCGTCGCGGGCCGGTTGCCGAAGGCGCGCGCCTCGCGGTTCGAGCGGCCGATGAGCAGCGAGGTGTCGTGTGCCGAGGGCACGCCGGCCACGCCGGCCTTCACGCCCAGTTCCTTCAGCGCGCGGTGGTCGGGCTGCAGCGCCAGCACGGCGTCGGCGTCGTTCAGCAGCAGGCCGAACCAGACCGGGCCGTTGTCGAGCACCTGGGCCGCAACGACCTGCTGTGCCTTCAGGCCCAGCGCACCGGCCACCTTGGCCAGCAGCGCGGGGCTCGGGGCACTGCGCTTGAGCGGCGGCGCGGCAAAGGCCAGGCGCCCGCCATCGCGCCGCAGCGGCACCAGGCCCGCGCCGCACTGCTGCACCACGCGGCCTGCGGCCTTGGGCTTGCCGCCGGCCTGCAGCCACGCATGGCAGCTGCCGATGGTCGGGTGGCCCGCAAAGGGCAACTCGCCACCGGGGGTGAAGATGCGCACGCGGTAGTCGGCGGCCGGGTCGGTCGGCGGCAGCAGGAAGGTGGTCTCGGACAGGTTCGTCCATTGCGCGAAGCGCTGCATGGCGGCGTCGTCGAGGTCCTGGCCGTCGATCACCACCGCGAGCGGATTGCCGAAGTAGGCGGTGGCGGTGAAGACGTCGACTTGCTTGAAGGGGCGGGATTTCATGAGATTCATTCGAGGGACAAGTCCAGCACGCCACGCGTGCCAGGGCGGGAAAGCAATTCGGCATACCAGCGCTCGACATTCGGCCAGGTCGGCCGCCGGTATTCCGCGCCGGGCAATCCGAACCAGCGGTGCGCCTCGCAGCCGATGGGGATGTCAGCGATGGTGAAGCGATCGCCCGCCATGTAGGGGCGCTGCGCGAGGTGCGCGTCGAGCATCGCGAACAGTGCCTCGCTCTCGCGCACCGACGCGGCGATCAGCGCGGGCTGCCGCTCCGACGGCGGCGTGCGCACCCATTGCACGAAGGCGTCGCGGCTCGCGCGGTTGAGCGTGGTCTGCTGCCAGTCCATCCAGCGCTCGGCGTCGAAGCGCGCCGGCAACTCGCTCGGGTAGAGCGAGCCGTGCGCGTGCTTGGCACACAGGTAGCGCACGATGACGTTCGACTCCCACAGCGTGACGCGCTCGGCGCCTTCGCCGTCGTCGATGGTGGGCACCATGGCGTTCGGGTTGAGCGCGCGGTATTCGGGCGTCTGCACCACGCCGAACTTGCCGCCGGCTTCGGTGCGCTGGAAGTCGAGCCCGAGCTCCTGCGCGCACCAGACGACCTTGCGCACGTTGATCGAGCTGATGCGGCCCCAGATGTTGAGCATGGTGTTCAGTGTCCTTGTGCGGGAAGTACGGAAAGCGGGGCGGCGGGGCGATCGAGCAGCAGCAGGCGCACGGCCAGTCCCACCATCACGAGCGCCAGCAGCGTGCGCTGGAACTTTTCGGCGCCGGGGCGTTGCTGCAGCCAGCGTCCGACCTGCCCGCTGCAGGCGCCCAGCAGCGTGTTGAATGCGAGCGCGGCCAGCGACAGCACCACGCCGAGCTGCACCAGTTGCAGCGGCACGCTGCCACGCGACGGATCGACGAACTGCGGCAAGAACACCATGAAGAACAGCAGCGCCTTCGGATTCACGAGGTTGTTCAGCAGCGCCATGCGCACGATGCGGCCGAAGCCGGCCGGCTGCGCCTGCGCACCCGGGCGGAAGCCGCCGCCGCTGCGCAGTGCCTGCACCGCGAGCCAGACCAGGTACAGCGCGCCCGCGTAGCGCAGCACGTCGAAGGCCGGCGGCCACGCCGCGACGAGTGCGGTGACGCCGGTGGCCGCGAACAGCGTGTGGACCAGGTCGGCCGCCGAAATGCCCACCGCCGCCGCGAAGCCGCCGCGCGGGCCGTGCGCCACGCCGTGCGACATCACGAAGGCCATGTTCGGGCCGGGTGACAGAAACAGCGCCAGCACCGCGAGCAGGAAGAGCGAGAGGGTTGCGAGTCCGATCATGTCCGTGTTCCGTGGATCAGTGGATTCAGGCCGTGGCCGGTTGTTTCGCCTGCAGGTACGGCGCGATGTTGCGCATCGCGCGCGCCACGTAGTCGTCTTTCTCGCCGACCGGCGCGACGTAGTGCAGCGCGCTCTTCGCGGCTTCGAGGCCTTCGGTGCGCGCGATGAGCCACGCCGCGAGGTAGGGCGCCGAGAAGCAGCCGCCCGCGGTGGCCACGTTGCCCTGCGCGAAGAAGGGCTGGTTGAGCACTTCGATGCCGGCCTCCTGCACCCAGGGCTTGGTCGTGAGGTCGGTGCAGGCCGGCACCGTGCCCAGCAGGCCGAGCTTGGCCAGCAGCAGCGTGCCCGAGCATTGCGCGCCGATGAGCTGGCGCGACGGGTCGAGCCCGCGCAGCACGCCCATGAGGCCCGCGTCGGCGGCGATCTCGCGCGTGCGGATGCCGCTGCCGACGATCACCGCGCCCGCCTCGCAGGCCGCCTCGAGCGTGGAGCTGGCGTGTACGGTGACGCCGTTCATCGAAGTCACGGTGGCACTGGGCGAGGCCAGCGTCACGCGCCAGCCGGGTTGCTTCACGCGGTTGAGCACACCGAGCGCGACCAGCGAGTCGAGCTCGTTGAAACCGTCGAAGGTGAGGATGGCGATGTGCATGGTCGTGGGCCGGTTCAGGCGTGGGCGGGGGCAGGGGCGAGCAGCGCCAGCTCTTCGCGCAGCGTGAGGGCGAGCGCGGCGATGGCGGTGTCGATCTCTTCGACGCTGGCCGTCACGAAGGACAGGCGCAGCGTGCGCGGATCGCCTTCGCCCGCGTAGAACGGCGCGCCGGGCACGAAGGCCACGTTGCGCTCGACCGCCTTGGGCAGCAAGGTCACGGTGTCGATGCCCTCGGGCAGGCGCGCCCACAGGAACATGCCGCCCTTGGGCGCGTTGAACTTCACGTCCAGGCCGGCCATCTCGCGCGTGAGGGCGGCCATCATGGCGTCGCGCTGGCGCTTGTACAGCGCGCGGATGGTGGGCACGTGGCGGTCGAGGAAACCGTCCCGCATCACGGCCGAGACCATGCGCTGCGTGAAGATCGGCGTGTGCAGGTCGACCGCCTGCTTGGCCTGCAGCAGCTTGGGGAAGATGGCCTTCGGCGCCACCAGGAAACCCAGGCGCAGGCCCGGGGCCAGCACCTTCGAGAACGAGCCCAGGTAGATCACGCCCTCGGGGTTGCGCGCGGCCAGCGGCAGCGGCGGGGCTTCGTCGAACCAGAGCTCGCCGTAGGGGTTGTCTTCGACGATCGGCAGGTTGGCCGCAGCGGCGGCGGCCGACACGGCGGCGCGGCGCGCCTCGGTCATGGTGCGGCCGGTGGGGTTCTGGAAGTTGGGCAGCAGGTAGACGAAGCGCGCGTCGGCGGCCTTGCTCACGAGGTCGTCGACGATCACGCCGTCGTCGTCGCTGGCCACGCCCACGGGGTGCGGCTCCATCGGGCCGAAGGCCTGCAGCGCGCCCAGGTAGGTGGGCGTTTCGACGAGCACGTTGCTGCCCGGATCGATCAGCACCTTGGCCACGAGGTCGAGGCCCTGCTGCGAGCCGGTGGTGATGAGGACCTGCGAGGCGTCGACGTCCCAGGGCAGCATGTCGGCCACGGCCTGGCGCAGCGGCGCATAGCCTTCGCTGGCCGCGTATTGCAGCGCGGCCGCGCCGTCGTTGTGCAGCACGTCGGCGCAGGCGTCGGCGAAGGCCTGGATGGGGAAGGTCTTGGGCGAAGGCAGGCCGCCGGCCAGGCTGATGATGCCGGGGCGCTCGGTGACCTTGAGGATTTCACGCAGCACCGAAGGATTCATCTTGGCGGCGCGGGCGGCGAGTTTCCAGTTCATGGGGCGCTTTCTTCTTTCTGGCGAATGAGAGGTGAGTCTGAGTGTGGGTGTGTAGTCAGGCGGGCGGAATGTCGCCACGGTGCACGACATGGATTTTGTTGCCGTCCGGGTCGCGCAGGTACGCGCCGTAATAGCCCTGCCCGTAGCGGGGACGCGGACCTGGCGCGCCTTCGTCGCGGCCACCGTGGCGCAGGGCCGCCTCGTGGGCGGCGTGAACGGCCTGCAGCGAGGGCGCGCAGAACGCGACCATGCTGCCGTTGCCGGCGCTGGCGGGTTCGCCGTCCAGCGGGATGTACACGTAGAAGCGAGGCAGTGTCTGGCCCGGCACGATCCAGCAGGCGGCGTCGGGGCCGCCGTCGGGCGTCACGGGTCGGCGGATGAGGCCGAGCGGCGCGAGCACCGCGTCGTAGAAGGCGGCGGCGCGCGACAGGTCGGTGCAGCCGACGGTGACATGGCTGAACAGCGTCATGGTCCTCAGCTCCTGGCCTGCGGCTCGGTGCCGCGCGGCACGGCGGGCGCGGCCTGCGGTTGCGACAGCCGCTTGCCCACGACCACCGTGGCGACCACGGCGGCGGCGAAGCCCAGCGTCACCACGTCGAGCGGCTCGCCCAGCAGCGGGATCGAGGCAAGGATCGACAGGAAGGGCTGCAGCAATTGCGTCTGGCTCACACGCAACGCGCCGCCCAGGGCCAGGCCGCGGTACCACGCGAAGAAGCCGATCCACATCGAAAACATGCCCACGTAGGTGAAGCCGACCCATGCCGAGGTGGCCACGGGCTGCTGCGGCCACAGGACGATCGTGGCGGGCAAGGTCACGGGCAGCGCCATCACGCAGACCCAGCAGATCACGCGCTCGGCGCCGAGCGCGGGCGTGACCTGCGCGCCGTAGATGTAGCCGACCGACGCCGCGATGACCGCACCGACCAGCAGCAGGTCGGCCCATTCGAAGCCGAAGCCGTGTGCGCTCTGCTGTGCGCGCAGCACCGAGAACACCACCACCAGCAGGCTGCCCGCGATGGCGCAGAGCCAGAAGCCCAGCCGCGCGCGCTGGTGCAGCACCCAGGCCGCGACCGCGGCCGTCACCAGCGGCAGCAGTGCCGTCACCACCGCCGCGTGGCTGGCCGTGACCACCCTCAGCGCGTAGCCCAGCAGCAGCGGATAGCCGATGGCATTGCCCAGCACCGCCATGCCCAGCGGCTTCCATTGGTGCGCCGCCGGGCGCGGCGAGCGCGTCACCAGCAGGAAGATGGCCGACAGCACGCCCGCGAGCGCCGCGCGCCCGAGCGTGACGAACCACGGCGACAGTTGCGGCGCCTCCTGCGTGCCGGTGGCCAGCCGCGTCATCGGCAGCGTGACGGCGAACAGCGCGACGCCCACCACGCCGAGCCACATGCCCAGCGTTTCGTCCTTGATGTGGAGCTTGGTCATGGTCAGACGCTCACCATCCACCACGCTGTCAAGACGAGGATGAGGCCCATCGCGCGGTTGAACCACAGCAGGCGCGTGCCCTTGGACAGCCACTCGCGAAGCAGCGCGCCGACCAGCGCATAGGCGAAGTTGCTCGCGAAGGCATAGGTCAGCATCACGGGGGCGACGATGGCGAAGCGCGCGAGCGCGTCGGGCTGGCCGGCGATCCAGCCGGCCACCAGCGTGAGCGCGAGCAGCCAGGCCTTGATGTTCACGAACTGCAGCATCACGCCCTGCGTGAACCCGACCGAGAGGCTGGCGTTGTCGGCCTTGCCCAGCTTTGCGCTGCCGCTGAGCTTGTAAGCCAGCCAGAGCAGGTAGGCGATGCCCAGCCCCTTGATCGCCAGGCGCAGCGGCGGCATCGCCACCACCAGCGCGCCGAGGCCGGCCGCGCAGATCGCGAGCAGCAAGGTCCAGCCGACCGGCACCGCGACCACGAAGCGCATCGCGCGCGGCAGGCCGCCGTTGGCCGCTAGGGCGGTGGAGAGCGTGGTGTTGGGTCCGGGCGAGAAGCTCATCGCCGTGGCCAGCACCAGCAGCGCGGTGAATTCTTGCCAGTTCATGTCACAGACTCTAAACTTTGGACCATTACAGTTCCAGTACAGATGATCGAACAAATCTGAAATCTGTATTGGTCATTCCTTCGACACACACCGCCCCTTTCCCACTCTCCGTGCGATGCAGACAGACCCGATGCTGACCCGAACCTCCACCCAGTCGCTGACCGGGCAGTTGGCCGACCGCCTCGCCGAGCGCATCCGCAACCGGCTGCTGGCACCCGGCGCGCGGCTGCCGTCGGTGCGCGAATGCGCGCGCCAGCAGGGCGTGAGCCCGTACACCGTGGTCGCCGCGTACGACCAGCTGCTCGCGCAAGGCCTGGTCGAGGCGCGCCGCCAGCGCGGCTTCTATGTGCGCGACGCGGCGCCGGTGCCCGAGAGTTCGCGCAACCCGGCGCATGCTGCGCCCGTGGTCCCGCCGATGATGGCCTCGCGCGTGCCGGCCGACGCCAGTTCGCTGATCCGCAGCATGTTCCACCGCCCGAGCGACAAGCCGCAGCCGGGCATGGGCGTGTTCCCGCCCGACTGGATGGCCTCGACCTTCCTGGCGACCGCGGTGCGCCGCGTGACCACCACCTCGGCGCTGCAGGAGCTGTCGCTGCAGTACGGCGAGCCGTCGGGCGACCTCGCGCTGCGCCGCAGCCTGTCGCAGAAGCTGGTGCGCATCAACGTGCCGGCCGGGCCGGACCAGATCGTCACCACCATCGGCGCCACGCACGCGCTGGACATCGTGAGCCGCACGCTGCTGCGCGCGGGCGACCCGGTGATGGTCGAGGAGCCTGGCTGGGCGCTGGAGTTCGCGCGGCTCGAGGCGCTGGGCATGCGCATCCTGCCCGTGCCGCGCCGTGCCGACGGGCCCGACCTGGACGTGATGGCGCAGTACTGCAAGCTGCACAGCCCCAAGCTGTTCGTCAGCGTGAGCGTGCTGCACAACCCGACCGGCTACAGCCTCACGCCGGGCAGCGCGCACCGCGTGCTCAAGCTGGCCAACGAGCACGACTTCCACATCGTCGAGGACGACACCTACAGCCACCTTGCGCCCGAGCACGCCACGCGGCTCAGTGCGCTCGACGGGCTGCAGCGCACCATCTACGTCAGCGGGTTCGCGAAGATCCTGGCGCCCAACTGGCGCATCGGTTTCCTGGCCGCGTCGCCCGCATTGAAAGAGCGGCTGCTCGAGACCAAGTTGCTGGCCACGCTGACCTCGCCCACGCTGTTCGAGCGGGCGCTGTCATGGTGCATCGACCAGGGCCAGTTGCGTCGCCATTCGGAGCGCGTGCGCATCCGCTTGGACGGCGCGCGTGGTCGCGCCGTGAAGCTCGCCATGTCGCACGGCTGCACCTTCGCCTCGGAGCCCGCGGGGCTGTTCGGCTGGGTCGATACGGGCGTCGACACCGACGCGCTCACGCAGCGCATGCTCGATCAGGGCTACCTGCTGGCGCCGGGCTCGCTGTTCCACGCGCGCCGCCCGCCCAGCACGATGATGCGGATCAACTTCGCGACCTCGCAAGACGCGAATTTCTGGAAGGTTTTCAGCCGGGTCAGGGACGAGCTCTGATTCGCTTGCAAGGGGCTTGGAGTAAGCTGGCAACACAAGAAAACCCAGTCAGGAGACCCCATGAGTAACGCCAGCAAACCCTTCGACTTCAGCCAGTTCGTCCCCGGATTCGACTTCCTGAAGAACCTTGCCGGCGGTGCTGCGGCGAGTTCCGGGTCGGTGCCCGGCATCCCCAGCCTCGCCAGCTGGGTCGCGCCCACGATGCGCGTCGAAGAGGTCGACAAGCGCATCCAGGAGTTGAAGACGGTCCAGTACTGGCTCGAACAGAACGGCCACGCGCTCAAGGCGACGATCCAGGCGCTCGAAGTGCAGAAGATGACGCTGTCGACCCTGCGCGGCATGAACGTGCGGATGGAAGACATCGCCACCGCGTTCACCCAGCAGGCCGCGGCCATGGCGCCTGCGCCGGCTCCCGCCGCACCGGCTGCGCCTCCTCATGCTGAACCGCCCGCCGCCGAGGAAGAGGAAGACTTCGGCGAAGACGATGCCGAGGACGAAGCCGAAGAAGACACCCCGCCGCCGAAGAAGAAGTCGCGCGCCAGGCCCGCATCGTCCAACGGTGCCGCCGGCGGGGTCGACCCGATGCAATGGTGGGGCTCGCTCACCGAGCAGTTCCAGCAGATCGCGAGCACCGCGCTGCAGGACGCGGCGCAGCTCAAGGTGCCGGCCATGGCGCAGCCGCTGGCCGACGCCGTGGGGCAGGTCATGGGCAAGGCGACGGCAGCGCGCAAGCCGGCCGCCACGACCGCCGCGAAGAAGACCGCCCCGAAAAAAACCGCGCCGTCGCCTGCCGCGCGCAAGAAAACCACGTCCGCCGCCGCGCGCAAGCGAACCTCCGGCCGGCGCTGACGTCTTACAGCCACCTCTTCAGACGACGACGCACGGGTCGGCCCGCACCATGAAACTGTTTCCCACCGGCCATGCCACCCACCCGCAATGGCGCATGGCCGCCGGCCTCGTGCTGGCCCAATTGCGCGCGCAGATGGCGCTGCCCGATTACGCGTCGAACCCGACGCTCGGGCTGCTCTACATCACCGACCACTACGCGAGCGAGGCGCAGGAGATCCTCGATCACCTGAGCGCCGAACTGCCCGAGGTGACCGACTGGTCGGGCACCGTCGGCATCGGCGTGTCCGCCAACAACGCCGAGTACTTCGACGAGCCCGGCCTGAGCCTGATGCTGTGCGCGCTGCCGAGCGACCAGTACCGCGTGTTCTCGGGCGTGGCACCGCTGGGCAGCTCTGAAATGAGCGGCTTCGAGGCGCACACCGCGCTCGTGCACGCCGACCCGGCCACGCCCGACCTGAGCGAGCTCATCGGTGAGATGGCGGGCCGCACCGACACCGGTTACCTGTTCGGCGGGCTCTCGTCCAGCCGCCGTGGGGCGCTGCAGTTCGCGGTGGGCGGCAACGGCAACATTCGTGGCCATGGCGCGGCGGGCGGCGTGTTCTCGGGCGGCCTGTCGGGCGTGGTCTTCGGCGAGGGCGTGCGCCTGGTGTCACGCGTCACGCAGGGCTGCCAGCCGCTGCGCACCGGCGGCGCGCGCGAGCGCGAGATCACCGAGGCCGATGGCAACCTGTTGCTGTCGCTCGACGGAGAACCGGCGCTCGACGTGCTGCTGGCCGATTTGCAGGTGTCGCTCGACCGGCCCCAGGAAGCCATCGACGCGGTGCGCAACACGCTGGTCGGCCTGGCCGACGCGGGCAGCGACGGCCTGCGCCGCACCGGCGACCTGGGCGCCGACGTGCTGGTGCGTCACATCATCGGCCTCGACCCGACGCGGCGCGGCATCGCCATTGCCGACAACGCCGAGGCTGGCATGCGGCTGAGCTTTTGCCGCCGCAACGCACAGGCGGCACGCGCCGACCTGATGCGCATCTGCGCCGAGATCCGGGAAGAACTTGAACCCGAAGAACAGACGCTGGCCACCGCGCGCGCCGTGGCAGCCGGCGAGGCCGAGGCCGCGCCGCATCCCGCGCGGCGCATCGCGGGCGCGGTGTACGTGAGCTGCTCGGGACGCGGCGGTCCGCACTTCGGCGCACCGGGCGCCGAGCTGCAGATCGTGCGGCATGCGCTGGGCGACGTGCCGCTGGTCGGCTTCTTCGCCGCCGGCGAAATCGCGCGCCACCACCTGTACGGCTACACCGGCGTGCTGACGGTGTTCACCGCGCCAGACTGACGCCAGGCGCCGGTCGCGTTCAGGCCGGTTGCAATGCGCGCGGCGCGGGTGCTGGCATGCCGGCGAACGCGAAGTCGACCTCGGGCGCCAGCCCGCTCACGATGCGCGCAATCGACTTGCCCGAGCCGCAGGCGTGCGTCCAGCCGAGCGTGCCGTGGCCCGTGTTGAGGAACAGGTTCGGCAGCTTGGTCTTGCCGATCAGCGGGACGTTGCTCGGCGTGGCCGGGCGCAGGCCGGTCCAGAACTGCGCGCGCTCGGTGTCGCCGGCGCCGGGGAAGAGTTCCTCGACGCGCCGCACGATGGCTTCGCAGCGCACGCGGTTCAGGTCGCGGTCGTAGCCGTTGAGTTCGGCCGTGCCGGCGATGCGCAGGCGGTCGCCCGACTCGGACGTGTAGCGCGAGAACACCAGCTTGTATTCGTCGTCGGTCAGCGAGACCTGGTGCGCCTTCGACGCGTCCTTCACGGGCAGCGTCACCGAGTAGCCCTTGGCCGGGTAGATCGGCAGGCGGATGCCCAGCGGCGCAGCGTACAGCGGGCTCAGCGAGCCCATCGCGAGCACGAAGGCGTCGCCGCGGATGCGCTGGAAGCGGCCTTCGTTGTCGGTCGCCTCGACGTGGTCGATGCTGCCGCCGGCTTCGCGCAGCGCGGTCACCGTGTGGCTCATGAGGAACTTCACGCCGGCCGCCTCGGCCAGCTTCACGAGTTCGCGCGCGAAGCGGTTGGCGTCGCCCGATTCGTCTTCTGCGGTGTAGGTGGCGCCGGCCAGTTGCGGGCGGATGTGGGCGAGGGCGGGTTCGATCCTGATGGCCTCGTCGGCCGAGATGACCAGGCGTTCGCAGCCCAGGGCACGCATCTGCTCGGCGGGCGCGAGGGCGCCGTCGAATTCCTTCTGCGTCGTATAGAAGTGCAGGATGCCTTGCGTGCGCTGGTCATAGTTCAGGCCGGTGTCATGACGCAATTGCTGCAACATTTCCCGGCTGTATGTACCCAGACGCACGATTTGTTCGATGTTGTGGCGGGTCCGTGCGGGGGTGCATTCGCGCAAGAACTGCAGGCCCCAGAGCCACTGGCGCATGTCGGCGCGGATGCGAAAGAGCAGCGGCGCATCTTCCTTGCCGAGCCATTGCAGCACCTTCAGCGGCGCGCTCGGATTGGCCCACGGTTCGGCATGGCTGACCGAAATCTGGCCGCCGTTGGCGAAGCTGGTTTCGGCGGCGGGGGTGGCCTGCCGGTCGATCACGGTCACCTCGTGGCCGAGTTGCTGGAGGTAGTAGGCCGAAGTCACGCCGAGCAGGCCGGCGCCAAGAACGATCACACGCATTGCAAGTACCTTTGAGTTTGCAGCGCTTGAACGGCGGGCGTGAAGTGCTATTGAATCAATAGCAAGCAACCGGACGACCGCTGTCCAAGTTGCCGCTCCCCCTGTCCTCGGTACCTGAGAGATTCACCCGCTGCACCCGCAGCGGGTTTGCTCCTTCGGTGCGCCACATGGCGTGGCGGCTCTCCAGACGGCTGTATCGATGAATGCAGTACTGACCCCTTGCCGACGTTCCTTGTTTGCACCTGGAACTCCGTCGGGCCGACCTGAGCGTTTATGGGAGTTTGCGCCTTCGGTAGGGCCTCCGTGAGACCCGCTCTCCTGCAATTGTTGGGGATTGTAGACGGGGCCTCTGACCGGGCCAAGTCCCGTACATCGGCCCGTCACGCCGATGGGATAATTGACTGTTAATTTCTCGTAAAGCAAACTTTTTTCTACAGGCGGGGGACTTCATGATCCTGGTTACCGGCGGCGCAGGCTTCATTGGCGCCAATTTCGTGCTTGACTGGATCGCGCAGGGCGGTGAGCCTGTCATCAACCTCGACAAGCTGACCTACGCGGGCAACCTCGAGACCCTCGCGTCGCTCAAGGACAACGCCAACCACGTCTTCGTGCAGGGCGACATCGGAGACAGCGCGCTGCTCGACCGCCTGCTGGCTGAACACAAACCCCGCGCCGTCGTGAACTTTGCCGCGGAATCGCACGTCGATCGCTCGATCCACGGCCCTGAAGACTTCGTACAGACCAACGTGCTCGGCACCTTCCGCCTGCTCGAGTCGGTGCGCGGTTACTGGAACGCCCTGCCGGCCGACCAGAAGGCGGCCTTCCGCTTCCTGCACGTGTCGACCGACGAGGTCTACGGTTCGCTCTCCAAGACCGACCCGGCCTTCACCGAAGAGAACAAGTACGAGCCCAACAGCCCGTACTCGGCCAGCAAGGCCGCCAGCGATCACCTCGTGCGCGCCTGGCACCACACCTACGGCCTGCCGGTGGTCACCACCAACTGCTCGAACAACTACGGCCCGTTTCATTTCCCCGAGAAGCTGATCCCGCTGATGATCGTCAACGCACTGGCCGGCAAGAACCTGCCCGTGTACGGCGACGGCATGCAGGTGCGCGACTGGCTCTACGTGAAGGACCACTGCAGCGCCATCCGCCGCGTGCTCGAAGCCGGCCGCCTCGGCGAGACCTACAACGTCGGCGGCTGGAACGAGAAGCCCAACATCGAGATCGTCAACACCGTGTGCGCGCTGCTCGATGAACTCAGCCCGCGCGCCGACGGCAAGCCGTACAAGGAACAGATCACCTACGTCACCGACCGCCCGGGCCACGACCGCCGCTACGCCATCGATGCGCGCAAGCTCGAACGCGAACTCGGCTGGAAGCCCGCTGAGACCTTCGACACCGGCATCCGCAAGACCGTCGAGTGGTACCTCGCCAACGGCGAGTGGGTGCGCAACGTGCAAAGCGGCGCGTACCGCGAATGGGTCGAGAAGCAATACGACGCCGCGGCGGCGAAGGCCGGCGCATGAAGCTGCTGCTGCTTGGCAAGGGCGGACAGGTCGGCTGGGAGCTGCAGCGCAGCCTCGCGCCGCTCGGCGAGCTGGTCGCACTGGACTTCGACAGCACCGACTTCCACGCCGACTTCAGCCGTCCCGAGCAGCTGGCGGAGACGGTGCTGGCCGTGCGCCCCGACGTCATCGTCAATGCCGCCGCCCACACCGCCGTCGACAAGGCCGAGAGCGAGCCCGACTTTGCGCGCAAGCTCAATGCCACCTCGCCCGGCGTGGTGGCCGAGGCCGCGCAGCAGATCGGCGCACTGATGGTGCATTACTCCACTGACTACGTCTTCGACGGCAGCGGCACCAGGCCCTGGAAAGAAGACGATGCGACCGGACCGCTCAGCGTGTACGGCCAGACCAAGCTCGAAGGCGAGCAACTGGTGGCCGGGCACTGCGCGAAGCACCTCATCTTTCGCACCAGCTGGGTCTATGCCGCACGCGGCGGCAACTTCGCCAAGACCATGCTGCGCCTGGCCAAGGAGCGCGACAAGCTGACCGTCATCGACGACCAGTTCGGCGCACCGACCGGTGCTGAGCTGCTGGCCGACATCACCGCGCACGCCATCCGCGCCACGCTGCAAGACCCGGCCAAGGCCGGGCTGTACCACGCCATCGCCGGGGGCGAGACCACGTGGCATGGCTACGCGCGCTTCGTGCTCGAGATGGCGCAGCAAGCTGGCGTCGAACTCAAGGCCGGCCCGCAGGCGGTGGAAGCCGTGCCCACCAGCGCCTTTCCGACACCCGCGACGCGTCCGCACAACTCCCGGCTCGACACCACCAAGCTGCAGACCACCTTTGGCCTGCGCCTGCCGCCCTGGCAGGAAGGCGTGGCGCGCATGCTGCGCGAGACGCTCTGACCGACCGACCGATTTCCCCCGCTCTCCACAAAAGAAGACTCCCATGACGCAACGCAAAGGCATCATCCTCGCCGGCGGTTCCGGCACCCGCCTGCACCCGGCCACGCTTGCCATGAGCAAGCAGCTGCTGCCGGTGTACGACAAGCCCATGATCTATTACCCGCTGAGCACCCTGATGCTCGGCGGCATGCGCGACATCCTGATCATCAGCACGCCGCAGGACACGCCGCGCTTCCAGCAGCTGTTGGGCGATGGCAGCCAGTGGGGCATCAACCTGCAGTATGCGGTGCAGCCGAGTCCCGATGGCCTGGCGCAAGCCTTCATCATCGGTGAGGAGTTCGTGGGCAATTCACCGAGTGCGCTGGTGTTGGGGGACAACATCTTCTATGGGCACGATTTCGTGCACCTGCTGTCGGACGCCGATACCAAGCAGAGCGGTGCGACCGTGTTCGCGTACCACGTGCACGACCCGGAGCGCTACGGCGTGGTGGCCTTCGATGCCAACGGCAAGGCCAGCAGCATCGAAGAAAAGCCCGTCAAGCCCAAGAGCAGCTACGCCGTGACCGGCCTGTATTTCTACGACAACCAGGTCGTCGACATCGCCAAGGCCGTGAAGCCCAGCGCGCGTGGTGAGCTGGAGATTACGGCGGTCAATCAGGCGTATCTCGACCTCAACCAGCTGAACGTGCAGATCATGCAGCGCGGCTATGCATGGCTCGACACCGGCACGCACGAAAGCCTGCTTGAAGCGGGGCAGTTCATTGCGACGCTGGAGCATCGACAGGGGTTGAAGATCGCGTGCCCTGAAGAGATTGCGTGGCGCAATGGCTTCATCGACCGCGCGCAGCTTGAGAAGCTGGCGGCACCGCTGCAGAAAAACGGTTACGGCAAGTACCTGAACCATTTGCTGGCCGAAGAGGTGCGCTCGTGAATGTCATCCAAACCGGGATCCCCGACGTTTTGATCATCGAGCCGAAAGTCTTCGGCGATGCGCGCGGTTTTTTTTACGAGAGTTTCAATGGAAAGGCGTTCGATGAGGCTGTCGGGCGGCATGTCGAATTCGTCCAGGACAACCATTCGCGCTCGACCAAGGGGGTGCTGCGTGGCTTGCACTATCAGATCCAGCAGCCGCAGGGCAAGTTGGTGCGCGTGGTGCGCGGCGTGGTGTTCGACGTGGCCGTGGACATCCGCCGATCTTCGCCCACCTTCGGAAAATGGGTTGGTGTCGAGTTGACGGAGAGCAATCACCGCCAGCTGTGGGTGCCCGCAGGGTTTGCGCACGGATTCCTGGTCGTGAGCGATACGGCTGACTTTCTCTACAAGACGACGGACTACTACGCGCCTGCGCATGAGCGATGCATCTTGTGGAGCGACGCCTCTCTCGGTATTGCGTGGCCGGATGTGGGGCAGGCCCCTGCGCTTTCAGCCAAAGACAGCGCGGGGCTGCCGATGACGCAGGCGGAATTCTTCGACTGAGAGACGAGCATGGCGGATGGGTTCGCTGCTGCCATGACAAAGAGGTGGTCAAGACCGTCGCATCTGCCTGCCAACCCAATTTTTATAACTCCCACCCGGAATTTTTATGCCTTCATTCTTTCCAGATCACCAGATACAAGATGCTGGGCTGTACGCGGACGCGTATTTCGAAAGAATCACGGCCGCAGCCAAGACCGTGGACCGTGGCGCGCTGGCAGCCGCAGGGCGCCTCCTTGCGGAACGTGCTGCCCAGGGAAAGATGATCTTTTCATGTGGTAACGGGGGGTCGGCAGCCATCTCCAACCACCTGGTCTGCGACTGCATGAAAGGTGTTCGCAGCAACAGCTGGCTGAAGCCCAAGGTGAACAGCCTCTCGTCCGCCGTCGAACTGATTACCGCGATCGTCAATGACATCGGGCCCGACGAGATGTTCTCGTTCCAGCTGACGTCCATGGCGACCGAAGGCGACGTCCTGATCGCCATCAGTTCGTCTGGCGCATCGCCCAACATCATCAAGGCGCTCAATACGGCGCGCGAGATGAAGATGGCAACGATTGCCATGACCGGGTTTGCGGGGGGCGATGCCGCACGTCTCGCCGATGTCAGCCTTCACGTCGATGCGCAGAACTACGGTGTCGTCGAGGACGTGCACCAGTCGCTCATGCACATCCTGGCGCAATACCTTCGCCAGAGTCACCTGACGGATCCTTCCCTGCTGGGAACGCTTAAGTTCTAGCAGCCGACATGCCGGCCTGGGCAAGTAACTTCCAACTCGAGGTCGGCCTTCTTATTGTGAGATCCCCATGAAATTGCACCTGATCACTGGTGGCGCTGGTTTTATCGCCGTCAATCTGACGCGCCGTCTGCTTGAAGAAGGTGATGCTGTTCTCGCCCTGGATGACCTGTCGCGTGGACGGCGTGAACTGGTGGCGGAATTCGACAGTGAGCCCCGTTTCAGTTTCAAGCAGGTGGACTGCTCCGATCTGGAAGCTCTGTCGGCAGCGATCCGCGAGGCGGGTGCCCCTGTGGCGCATGTCTGGCACCTAGCCGCCAATTCGGACATCCCGGCGGGGGTGGCCGATCCGCGCATCGACCGCGATCGCACGTTCTTGACCACCTTTGCCGTGCTCGAGGCGATGCGCCGGCATGACATTCCCGAGCTGCACTTCGCATCGAGTTCGGCCATCTACGGCGATCTCGGCGAGCGCGAAATCCACGAAGACATCGGCCCGTTGCAGCCGATTTCCAACTACGGAGCGATGAAGCTGGCATCGGAAGCGCAGATCCGGGCGGCCGTCGAGGCATTCCTCCCGCGCGCAGACATCTTCCGATTCCCGAACGTCATCGGCGTGCCGGCGACGCACGGCGTGATCTTCGATTTCATCCGCAAGTTGAAGGCAACCCCCGAGCAACTGCAGGTTCTGGGGGACGGCTCGCAGCAGAAGGCGTATCTGCATGTCGATGACCTGATCGACGCCATGCTGCACGTGAGCCGGCTCGAGGGGCGCTACAAGGTGTTCAACATCGGGCCGAAGGACGATGGTGTCACGGTGCGCATGATTGCGCAGACGGTGCGCGACCGGGTGTCTCCGAAAGCCGACATCGTCTTTGGCGAGGGCAACCGCGGCTGGGTGGGCGATGTGCCGCGCTTCCGCTATTCGACCCAGCGCCTGGCCGCCAGCGGCTGGAGCCCTCAGCTTGACTCGACGCAGGCCATGGTGCGCGCGGTCGACGAGATCGCGCGCGAGGAGCTGGCGGAGTGACGCAGGCGGTCATTCTTGCGGGTGGCAAGGGCACCCGGCTGGCAGAGCGTCTGAACGGGCGTCCCAAGCCGCTCGTGGATGTCAATGGCACGCCATTGCTGGAGCTTCAGATCCGCACGCTCGCGCACCACGGGATCGACGACGTCGTCGTTCTGGTCAACCACGCAGCAGACCAGATCCAGGCCTTCTTCGAGCAGCGCCAGTTTCCCAGTCGGGTGCGCCTTTTCGACGACGGCGAGCCACGCGGGACGGCGGGCGCCCTCCTGGCCTGCCTGGGCGACCTGGACGATCGATTCATCGTCGTCTATGGCGACACGCTGTTCGACATCGATATCGGGCACATGCTGGCCGCACACGAGGCTTCGGGTGCGGATGCCACCTTGTTGCTGCATCCGAACGACCATCCGGCGGATTCGGACCTGGTGGAAATCGATGCCTGCGGTCGAGTGCAGGCGTTTCATGGTTACCCGCACCCGGATGGCGCCGAGTTGCGCAACCTCGTCAATGCTGCCTTCTACATCGTCGAGAAGAAGGCGCTCCTCGCCTGGCGCGAATTTCCCGTGCCCAGTGATTTCGCCAAGGATCTCTTTCCGGCCATGGTGCGTGCCGGGGCGCACATCTCGGGCTATGTCAGCTTCGAGTACATCAAGGACCTGGGCACGCCCAAGCGACTCGACAAGGTGGAAAAGCACCTGCGTTCAGGCGTGGTCCAGCGCGCCAGCCGGCAGCACTTGCAAAAGGCGGTGTTCCTGGACCGGGACGGAACCCTCAATGTGCTTCGCGACTATGTGCGCAGGCCCACGGATTTCGAACTCCTGCCGCATGCCGCCGAAGCAGTGCGTGCGTTCAACAACGCGGAGTACCGCGTGGTCGTGGTGACGAACCAACCAGTGCTTGCGCGTGGAGAGGCCAGCTTCGACGACCTGCAGCGTATCCATAACCGGTTGGAAAGCCGGTTGGGCGAGGCTGGTGCTTATGTCGACTCGATCTACTTCTGCCCGCACCACCCCGATGCCGGTTTTGTCGGCGAAGTGCCGGCGCTGAAAGTCGCGTGCGATTGCCGCAAGCCCCAGCCCGGCATGATGCGCGAGGCCATGACGGCGATGAACATCCAGGCCAACGACTCCTGGATGATCGGTGACAGCACCGCCGACATGCTGGCAGCGCGGCGAGCCGGGCTGCGTTCGGTTCTGGTGGAAACCGGAGAAGCCGGGCGCGATGGCAAGTTCATGGCGGCGCCGGACTTCCGCTTCGCACATATCGGCGCTGCAGCACATTTCATCGTTCACACCTATCCGCTGCTCGCCGCTGCCGTCAATGAATGGGTGCTCAAGGTCCAGCCGGGGGATCTGGTGCTGGTCGGAGGCTCGGCGCGCACTGGGAAGTCGACCATTGCCAGCGTCTTGAAGTCCGAGCTGGTGGTTCGCAAGCTGAATGCCCAGGCGCTGTCGCTCGATCGCTGGCTGCGGCCCGCCGCGGAACGGGGCGCGGGCGTGCTGGGACGCTATGCGCTGGAAGAAGCGCAAGCAGATCTCAAGGACTGGCTCCGCGGCGGCGCGATCGAAGCGGACCTGCCCTCCTACGACCGGATGCTGCGCGACCGGGGGCAGGCCGAGCGCACGGTGCTGGCGCAAGACACGGTGCTGATTCTGGAGGGGGTTCCCGCGCTGCTCGCCGATTGGCAGGGCACGCGGCGGATCTGGCGCCTTCAGATCGAAGGGGCCGAAGCACCGCGGCGCGCTCGCGTCGAGGCCGACCTCATCGCACGTGGCCTCGCCGATGCACAAGGGGCGGCGAATGCCTACGAGCAGCGACAGCAAGACGAAACGCCCTCGGTGGCCGCAGCGCGGACCACGGCGGACGGCGTGCTCGACTTTGATTCCATTTTTTCCATCCACACCCCATGATCATTAGCCGGACACCGTTGCGGATGAGCTTTGTCGGAGGCGGAAGCGATCTGCCAAGCTATTACCGACAGCATGGCGGAGCGGTGCTCTCGACCGCCGTGGACAAATATGTCTATGTGAGCGTCAACAAGAAGTTCGACGGCGGGATCCGAATCGCGTATTCCAAGACCGAAGAAGTCGATCACATCGAAAAGATCGAGCATCGCCTGGTTCGCGCGACGCTTCAAATGCTGGAAATCCCGGGGGGCATTGAAGTCACCAGCACCGCCGATATTCCATCGCGCGGCACCGGACTCGGGTCGTCGAGCGCCTTTACCGTTGGCCTGATCAATGTCCTCTCGGCCTATTTGGGGCGGCATGTCTCCGCAGAACAACTGGGGCGATTGAGCTGTGAAATTGAAATAGATCGGTGCGGTGAGCCGATCGGAAAGCAGGACCAGTACGCGTCGGCGTATGGTGGGTTAAGTCTCATCGAATTCAAGCCGGATGACAGTGTCCTAGTGACGCCGCTCGTGTTGCAGCGCAGTATCCGAGAGGCCGTCGAAAGCAATATTCTTGTTTTCTACACGGGTATCACGCGCAGCGCTTCAGGCATCCTGAAAGAGCAGTCGTCGAATGTGGCCGACAGTGCGGGCAAGCAGAAAATGCTGAATCGCATGGTTGAGCTGGTCTATGAGTTGCGCGACGAATTGCAGAACGGCCACCTGGATTCGATGGGTGAAATTCTGGATGAAAACTGGCGACTCAAGAAGCAGTTGGCCTCTGGGATTACGAGTGATGCAATCGACGACTGGTATGCGAAGGCCAAGGCCAATGGTGCACTCGGCGGCAAGTTGCTGGGGGCGGGGGCCGGCGGATTTCTGATGTTCTACGCGCCGTCTGAACGCCATGACGCCATTGAAAAGGCGCTGGGACTGCGCCGGATTCATTTCGGATTTGAACCGCTGGGCAGCCGGATAATTTTCTACAACCCGACCGACCTGTAGCTCTAATGCGAATTTTCTCCGTGTTCACATTCATCCCGCGCAAGCCATCATTTTGAATTAAAAAATAAAACAGCTCATGTATCCACCACGCGTATCAGTTGTTATCCCAACGCGAAATTCCGAAAAGTACCTGAAGGAGGCGTTGGACAGCATCCTGGGGCAGACCTTCACGGATTTCGAGCTGCTGATTGTTGATGACAACTCGACAGATGGCACCCTGGACATCATTCGTGGCTATGAGGATGCTCGCATCACGGTACTGAAGGGGCCTGGCAAAGGCCTGGCTGCCGCGTTGAATTTCGCCTACCGCGAAGCCCGGGGGGAATTCATTGCACGCATGGACGCTGATGACATTGCGGATCTGACGAGACTTGGGAAACAGGTGGCGTTTCTCGACGAGCACCTCGATGTCGGGGTTTGTGGCACGAAATTCCAGCAATTCATGGACGGTGATGCCATTCACCATCACATGGAGCATGTCCGCTATGCCGACATGCTCATGGGCTGCTATATCGGCCATCCCACTGCAATGCTGCGGCGCCAATTGTTCGTAGAAAACAATCTTTTCTACGACGAGTCGATGCGTTTCAGTGAAGACTACGATTTGTGGACGCGCGCCATTCAGATCACGAAGCTGGCAAATGTCCAGGAGGTTCTGCTTCGCTATCGCCGACACAATGAAAGTGCGTCGATTGCCCACATGGACGCAATGCATCGGCTGGATGTCGGTGTCAAGGTCCGGATGATCGGTTACCTCGTGGGCGGTCTCTCGTCAGCCGATACCGAACAGGTCACGGCGATGTTAAAGGGCGAGGCCATCAGCGAGGCCGCCAGAATGGACATATTGGTGAAGCTGATGGCTTCCATCAAGCGCACCGACCTGTGCTCACCGCTTGAGCTTGCTTCCGTGTTCCACCAGATCAAGCCACTGGCCAAGGATGATTTCATTCGCCTGTGCAGGGACATCGTCAGCAAGATTCCGATTTTCGTCATCTCGTTCAATCACCTGACTTACCTGCAGGCAAGTATTGCGTACTTTGAAAAAGCAGGCTTCAAGAACATCCACATCATCGACAACGCGTCGTCATATCCGCCGCTTATCGAATATCTGCGTGCCTCTCCGCACAAAGTGCACTACATGGGGATCAATTACAAGCATACGGTGCTGTTTGACTCCTTGAAATTCAAGGAAATTGTCGACTCGAAGTATTTTGTGTTGACGGACCCGGATGTTTTGCCAGTTGAAGAATGTCCGCTGGATTTCTTGTATGTATTTTTCGATGTTCTGTTGAGTCATCCGGCCAAGAATAAGATCGGGTTTTCTCTCAAGTTGAATGATCTGCCGGATCATTATGAGCTGAAGGAAAATGTGCTCAAGTGGGAAGGACGGTTTTACGAGAAATTGAAGAATCACGGCGAATTGACCGTTTACGATGCGCCCGTGGACACGACATTTGCGTTGTATCGCCCACGAGCGCAATGGCGCACGTCCGACTTTTTCTCGGCGTTCCGAATGGGCTACCCCTACGAAGCGCGGCATTTGCCGTGGTACCGGGATCTTTCGAAGCTGACAGACGAAGAGATCTACTATCGCAGTCTGGATCAGGGAAGCAGCAACTGGAACGGCACGATGAGCGCCGAGCAGCTTCACAAGAAATACGGAACAGGTGTCGCGCTGGATGCAAATTCTGCCCAAGCGAGCGAATCGGATGCGCTGGCTGCGAAGGGCACCTTCGGTGACACCTTCAGGCGTCGCCGCATTGGTGAATTGCGCGGCTACTTTCTCAATGGGCGCTGGCCTTTACTCAATTTGCAAACCATTCCCGGCGAGAGCATCTGCACCACGCTTTATGTCTTTGGAAAATTGCCTCTGATGAGCAAGATTACCGACAGTCGGCATCACATGTATCGCGTATTCGGCGTACTTCCAGTCTGGAAGAAGGAAAAAGAGGATATTGAATGAAGCGTTTGTGCCTTTTTGCTGGATATAGCCCCGAGAATCGGGTCGATGACTATGTCGTTCATTATCTGAAAGAGCTCTCTAAATTTGCCGACGTCTATTATCAGGCGGCAAATCATGCTAATGAAGAAGAGCTCCAAAAGCTGGATGCAGTCACCCAGGGGCGATGGGCACAGGCACATGAAAAATATGATTTCGGCTCTTGGCAAAAATTGATTTTTCGGCTTGGGTGGCAGGAAATAGAAAAATACGACGCTGTCATCTTGGTGAATGACAGCAACTATGGCCCCGTACGGGATTTGGCAGAAATTTTCAACCGCATGGATGCGGCCGGCCTGGATGCGTGGGGTATCACTGAAAACTATGGCAACGCCCGTCACCTGCAGAGTTATTTCCTGACACTGAATCGGCCTGTTGTCGAGAGTCCGTTTTTCCGGAATTTCTTCGAATCCATCGCGGTCGAGGAATCCAAGCAGAAAATATGTGAAAAATACGAGATCGGTTTCAGCAAGCTGCTGGCCGAGAACGGATTTTCCTTTGCATCATTGATCGACAGATCCGTTCTGGACATTCCGTTCGGTGCGGATATCTCGACCTATCAGAACACGCTTCTTCAGAAAGGCTCGCCTTTCCTGAAGCGCAAGGTGTTTTCGTCGCGCAACTTTGCGAGTGAAGACCTTGCGCAGACACGGGCGCTGTTGGAAGAGCTGAAGTATCCCCTCGACTGGATCGCTCCCCCTGAGGCACTGCAAGAGCCGCTGGGCGAAGGTGGCTTGGGCGCCGCGCAAACGCAATCGGACGCGCATGCGAAGGACGCCGCAGACTTTCAGGCGCAAGTGGGGTCACCGCCTGCGACGCCCCTGTCCATTCGCGCTGTGGTCAAGCGGATGCTGTGGCCGCTCTACCGCCCCTTCAAGCTGAGGGTGGTCGACAGGCTGGCCGGCATCGAACATCGAGTCGGTCATCTGGCGGAAAGAATCGACACCGATGGCAGGGATCTGCGAAGCGATGTCGGCAGCCTGCGGCGTGACTTCAGCGAGCTGCGAAGCTCGACTGATGGCCTGCCCAGCTTCTTTGTCGATGTCCGCGCGCAAGTGTCGGGCTTGGCTCAGGGATCCAGGGACACCGCTGCACAGATTGCCGCGCTCCAAGCACAGATGACGGCGCTCTCTCGGAACTCGACGGATGCGGTCGCCCGCCTGAGCGACGTTCAGACATCCGTCGCGGAACTCCACGGGCATCTGGATTGGGTGCAACGAGATATCCTGATTGCGCTTATGTCGAACATCGACCTCGACAGCCTGAAGGGCTTCAAGTGCGTTACGGACTATCCGGTGGCCTATGACAGCCCGGATCACATCCATCCCGTCGGAACCGTTCTCGATCACACGCGGCACCCGCGCTTCATCCGCGCGTGCGAGGACTACTTTGCTGGTTCAGGCAAGCAGTTGTCCTTCTTGGACCTCGGCTGCTCGGCGGGCGGGATGGTGCTCGACGCAGTCCTGCGGGGTCATATTGGCGTTGGCCTCGAGGGAAGCGACATCTCCAGGCTGCAGCAACGTGCTGAGTGGCGGCTCCTGCGCGATTCTCTTTTCACGTGTGATGTGACCCGCCCCTTTGCACTGGGTCGCGGCGAGATCGAGACGTTCAAGTTCGACGTGATCTCGGCCTGGGAGGTGCTTGAGCATCTGACGGCGGAGGGGGTCGAGGGCCTGTTTGCCAATCTTGCGCGCCATACCCGTCCGGGAAGCATCTTCGCCTGCTCCATCTCCCAGGTGGACGGTGGCTTCACGGAAGATGGCACGCCCTTGCACCAAACGTTGGAGCCGCTGCCGTGGTGGCAGGAACGGGCAGCGAAGCACGGATTTGATGTGCTGGAGTCCCAGGCGTTCTTGCCGCTGGACTTCGCTCGGGGCAATGGCAATTCCAGCGTTTACTACCGCCCGGCGCACAGCTACCAGGAGAAGGAAGGCGATTGCTTCCTCGTCGTTTTCCAGCGCCGGTGAAGCTGGCACGGCATGCGGGTCGGGGCCGGCATGCCATGCCGCATGTGGCCCGGAGCATTACCGGCCCTTCGCGCTGAACCTCAGCTTTCGACGATCCGCCCGTGTTCCATATGGATCACGCGATTGCACTCCTTGGCAATCAGCTCAGGCGAGTGCGAGGCCAGCACCAGGATGCCCGACTTCGACACCACGTCGCGCATCCGCTTCTCGGCCTTCTCGGTGAACGCCGCGTCGCCGACCGACAGCCATTCGTCCATCAGCAGGATGTCGGCTTCGACGCTGGTCGAGATCGAGAACGCCAGCCGCATCATCATGCCGGTCGAGTAGGTGCGAACGGGCATGTTCACGTACTCGCCTAGTCCGCTGAATTCGCAGATCTCGGGCGTGAGCCGTTCAATTTCCTTCATGCTCATGCCCATCACGAGGCCGCGCAGCATGATGTTCTCGATGCCGGTGGCGTCCATCTCGATGCCCAGTGCGGGGTCGATCAGGCTGGCCACCGAGCCCTGGCGCGTGAATTCACCCGCCGACGGCTCGTAGACACCCGCCAGTGTGCGCAGCAGTGTGGACTTGCCCGCGCCGTTGTGTCCGACCAGGCCCAGCCGGTCACCGCTTTTGAGTTCGAGGTTGAGGCCGCTGAGCGCCTGCACCACGGTGACCCCGGTTTCCTTGCCGAAGCGCCCGCCCGTGACCGAAGCCGCCAGCGTTTTCTTGAGCGATGCCGAGCCCGCCCCGTAGATGGGAAAGCTGACCGAAACGTTTTTGAGTGAAATGGATGCCATGGATCAGAGCCAGTAGACGACGCGGCGGCGGTATTTGATGAACAGCACGCTCGCAATGGACACGCACAGCACGGTCCACACGCCGATGCCGATCCAGCTGTGCAGGTGCGCCACGCCACCCATGAGCGGCGTGCGCAGCAGGTCGAGCATCTGTGCGAAGGGGTTCCACAGCACGTACTTGGCGCGGCTTGGAAGGTTTTCGGGCAGCCAGAACACGGGTGTGAGGAACATCAGCATTTGCATGAGACTGGTGATGATCTGGGTCACGTCGCGGTAGCGCGTGCAGATGAGGCCCAGCAACAGGCCCAGGGCGTGCGCGTTGATGATGAGGATCACGAAGGCGGGAATGATCAGGAGCACCGACCACGACAGCGTGACACCTGCCCAGATGGCAACGGGGATGTACAGCACGATCTGGTGAAGGAACTGGATCAGGTTGCGCGCCAAGCCTCGCCAGACGAACAGGCTGATGGGAAAGTAGCCCTGTTTGAGGTAGTTGGACGAGCCTACGAAGGCATTGCAAGCGTCGGTGACCACCGCGTTGAACGTTCCCCAGAAGATCACACCCAGCGCCAGATGCGGGAAGAATTTGTCAAGGTGGGTCCCGAAGAGCGAGGCATACAGCGGCCCCATGCCGCCGATCATGACGCCCATGCTCAGCGTGAGCCACAGCGGCCCGAGCATGGAGCGGCGATAGCGCAGCACGATGTCGAACCAGGCCAGCGTCCACCAGATGTCGGTGCGGCGGGTGCCTTCCCACCAGTCGGCCAGGGCGCTTCGATGGAGATTGGAATGAACTTGGCTCATGCGTGTGCGGTCGTGTTTTTGTCTGCCATGCGGACAGTGAGGTCCAGGGTCAGGGTCCCACCACCGCATGACACGGCGATGAGCAAAAGCGCTTCGTGGCCGAGGGGGATCAAGCGGGATTTCTTGGAGGGCTATGGCCGCGGGGGCCGGAACGGTGCTCGTGCGAGCCCGCGCATTTTATTCAGAGTATCAACTGAGAGATAATTTTACCGGCTCCGGTTCCCCTGCAATTCGTAACCATGGAAGAGCCCACCGCTCCCCCCGATCGGCCGGGTTGCAGCTGCCATCGGCAGCATGCCCGACAGAAAAATCGATCAACCCATGCGCAGTTCCCATCCCCTCGAAGTCTCCGTCGCCCTGTGCACCTACAACGGCGCCCGCTTTCTGCGCGAACAGGTGCGCAGCATCTGCCTGCAGACCCGGCCGCCGATCGAGATCGTGCTGTCCGACGATGCCTCGCGCGACGGCTCGGTCGACGTCGTGCGTGCCACGGTCGCCGAATGCGCGGCGGAGCGCCCCGGGCCGCCCATTGCCCTGCGGGTCTTCGAGAACCCGGTGGCCCTGCGGGTCGTCAAGAACTTCGAGCAGGCCATCTCGGCCTGCACCGGCGACCTGATCGCGCTGAGCGACCAGGACGACGTGTGGGTGCCGGACCGGCTCGAGCGGATGGTGGCGCCATTCGTGCAGGACGACAACCTCTGGCTGCTGCACACCGACGCGCGCCTGGTGGATTCCCAAGGCCTTGACCTGGGCAACACGCTGTTCCACGCGCTCGAGGTCACGCCGTCCGAGCTCGAGCGGATTCACACCGGCCGGGCCTTCGACGTGTTCCTGCGCCGCAACCTCGTGACCGGCGCCACCACGGTTTTCCGTCGTGCGCTGCTCGCCGATGCGCTGCCGCTGCCGGTCGAATGGGTGCACGACGAATGGCTGGCCATCATCGCGTCGACGACGTCGCGGGTCGAACTGCTGGAAGAGTCCCTCATCGAGTACCGCCAGCACGAATCCAACCAGATCGGCGCCCGCCGCGACACCTTCAAGGAAAAGGTGCACAAGGCGCTCGCCTCGCGCGGCAACACGCACGTCGAGCGCGCGGTCAAGGCCGAGCTGCTGCTGGAGCGCCTGCTGCAGCTGGGCGACCGTGTGCCCCCCGAAATCATCGACAAGGTGCGCAGCAAGATCGTGCACCAGCGCTTTCGCGCTGCCTTGCCGGCGTCGCGGCTCTCGCGCATCGTCCCGATCGCCCGCGAAGCCATGACCGGGCGCTACGACAAGTTCGGCCGCGGGGTGCGCGGCGTGGTCCGCGATCTTTTCGAATCCGTCTGACACAACAACAATGAACCCAACCAACGTCCCCGCGAACTCTTCCCGGCCCGGCGAGCCGACGGCCTGGCCCAACGTCGTGGTCATTATTCCGTTCTACAACGGCGCCGATTTCATCGAGCGCTCGGTGAAGAGCGTGTTCGAGCAGTCGGTGCCCGCGCACGAGGTGATCGTGGTCAACGACGGTTCCCGCCCCGAAGAGCGCGCCGCGCTCGACGGGCTGGCCGCGCGCTATCCATTTCGCATCCTCGACAAGGAGAACGGCGGCCAGGGCTCGGCGCGCAATGCGGGCGTGGCGGCGTCGACCTCCGAGTACATCTGCTTCCTGGACCAGGACGACTTCTACCTGCCGAACCACATCGAGACGCTGGTGTCGTCGATTCCGGCGGACGACCGCCTGTTCGGCTACATCTACGCCGACCTGTACGAGGCGGACGGCGACGGCAACGTGATCCGCACGGGCGTGATCAAGGAGCATGCGACGCACCCCAAGCGCAACATCAACGACCTGCTGCGCAACGACATGTTCGTGCTGCCGTCGGCTGCGCTGGTGAGTCGTAGGGCCTTCGAGGCCGTAGGTGGTTTCGATTCGCAGTTCATGGGCTTCGAGGACGACGACCTGTTCCTGCGCATCTTCCGCAAGGGCTTCAGCAACTACTTCGTAGACAAGGCGGTCACCGTCTGGTGCATTCACACGGCGAGCACGTCCTTCGGTATCCGGATGATCCGCAGCCGCTTCAGGTACTTCAAGAAGCTCACCGAGATGTTCCCCGACGAGCACCTGCGCGGGCGCTACTACCTGCGCGATTTCCTGATGCCCCGCTTTCAACCGTACTTCGTCAACCACGCGATCGAGTCGATCAAGAACGATGACCAGTACCGCGAGGAGATGAGCGCGATCCTCAACGAGTACGGAGCGATGGTGCTTTCCAACCCGTATGTGGGGCGCAAGAAGAAGCTGCGCCTGCGGATCACGTTGTTCCTGCTCAATCACTGCCCGCCGGGCGTGGTTCGACTGGTTGGCGCGTTGACGAAGCTGCCGGTCATTCGCGGTCTGCGCAAGGTCTACAAGTCCTGAGGAGCGATGCGGCAGCCCGAAGGCCGCCACCACCCCATCCTTAGCGCGCTGGGGCGGAGGTCGTCATCACCGGGTCCATGTAGGTCGCGTGCTTGCGCACGTACTCGGCGCGCAGGTGGCCGGCGTCCTTGTAGATCGGCGTGGCGTCGGCGTCCGCCCGGGTGCACTGGTCTTTCTCGCACAGCGTCGGGATCGGGTCGATCACGATGGCGCCGCTGCGTTGCGCGATTTGGCGCATGCGCTCGTGCAGCACCTTTTGCTCGGGAAGCCAGGGCGTGGTCGGCGACATGCGACCGACGGTCATATCGCCCAGGCGATCGCCCTTCACGAATTCTTCGGGTCCGAAGCCTTCGCCGACCGGGTTGTCCAGCAGCAGGTAGACCTGCTTGTGCTTGGACAGGGTGGTCAGCACGGTCTCTAGCATGTTGAGCGCGAAGTCTGCGCCACCACCGCCCATGAAGCGGCGCTGATTTTTGCCATCGAGGTAGTAGTAGCGGTCCGACGCAGCGTTGTTGGCGGTGGGCTTGTCGGTTTCCGAAAAGTAGCAGTTCCAGCAGCCGCCGAAGACGACGGCGTCGAACTTGTCGCTCATCGCCAGGCGCATGCCGCCATCACGGCGTTCGCCGCAGAGGTTGTTCTGCTCATCGACCACGTTGGGAATCGGCGGGCAGGCGCCCCAGGTCACGAAGGAGAGCGAGTCGAGCGTGCCCGGCGAGGTCTTGGCGAGCTCGACCGCGCGCGGCCCGTACTGCTCGACGTGGCTGTCGCCGAAGAACAGCACGCGCCGCTTGCCCTGGCCGATCTGCTGCAGCACTTCGCCATCGACCTTGATCGGGCTCAGGCCGTCCGGGTAGGCCCAGTCCTTGGCGGCGGCGGCGGTCTTGTTGAAGTACGGATCGCTGTGGCGACCCACGTAGTAGCGCGTGGTCGCGAGCAGGCCGAGCACCACGAAGCCGACCATCACGGCTACCAGCCCGGCCGTCACTGTCGGGTTCTCGCTGCGGCGCGTGTAGCGCTCGACAAAGCGGTAGGTCAGCCACGCGAGCACGAACGAAGCCACCAGCATCAGCGCGCGGATGCCGTCCGATGGCAGCTTGCCTTCCAGGATGCGCGCGTACGCGAGCAGCGGCCAGTGCCAGAGGTAGAGCGGGTAGCTGATGAGCCCCACCCACACCATCGGCTTGGACGCAAGCACGTAACGGTTCAGCATGCCGGTCGGCCCGGCGGCGATGCAGAAGAAGGCGCCCAGCGACGGCAGGATGGCCCAGAAGCCCGGGAAGGCCTTGCCGCCACGGATGTAGCACAGGCCCAGGATGATCAGCACAAGGCCGGCGATCGACTGCGCATGGCGGGTCCATCCCGGCTTCGGCGGCGGCCTGTGCAGGCGCGCGTAGGCCAGCATGCCGCCGATCATCAGCTCCCAGAAGCGCGACAGCGGCGAATAGAACGCGGCCGTGCGATGGCTGTGGATGGTCGTCACGTTGAGCAGGAACGACATCGCCGCCACCGTGCCGAGCACTGTCAGCATGCGCCACTTGCGCTTCCAGGCCAGGCCCAGCAGCACGGGCCAGAAGATGTAGAACTGCTCCTCGATGGCCAGCGACCACAGGTGCAACAGCGGCTTGGTCTCGGCGGCGTTGTCGAAGTAGCCGGCCTCGCTCCAGAAGGCGAAGTTCGAGACGAAGCCCGCGCCGGAGGCCACATGCTTGCCCAGCTGTTCCCACTCGTGCGGCAGCAGCGAGAACCAGCCGAAGGCCATGGTGGCCAGCAGCACCAGCGCCAGCGCCGGAAAGATCCGCTTCACGCGGCGCGCATAGAACTCGCGGTAGCTGAAGCCATCGCCCTGGAAGCTGCCCAGGATGATGGTCGTGATCAGGAAGCCCGAGATGACGAAGAAGATGTCGACGCCGATGAAGCCGCCCTTGATCCACTGCGGGAACGCGTGGTAGCCGAGCACCGAGAGCACCGCGACCGCGCGCAGTCCGTCGATGTCGGGGCGGTATTTCGGGTGAACCAGGTGGGCGTGTTCGGAGAGAGGGGGCGGGCTGCTCGTGGTCGTCATCGTCGGTGCTGAAAGCGGCGCTTGCGGGCTTCGGTGCGGGGCTTTTCGGCCCCGATTGTCCCCGCAAACGTCGCGGCGCCTTTTTTCAGGCGGTGGTGCGCTGCAGCCGCCGGTAGCGCCAGAACGCCCCCGACAGCCACACCTTGAGCAGGCTGGTCACGTGCCAGTACAGGTACTTCCTGCTGCGGTGGCTGGCGCGCTGGGCGTCGTGGCGCGCGTGCAGGTCTTCGGCCACCTGGAGCTTCCAGCCGGCCAGGCGGGTGCGGGCGCAGATGTCGAAGTCTTCCCCGTACATGAAGAAGCGCTCGTCGAAGCCGCCGATGCGGCGGTAGGCCGCGCTGCGGAACAGCATGAACAGCCCGGGAATCCAGGCCGGCACGGCCGGCGGCTGGTAGCCGGGCTTCTTGCGGCCCAGGATCTCGAACGGGGTCAACAGGTCGCGGTGCGGTTCGGGCACGAGGCGGCCCGACTCCAGGATGCGCGGCGTCATCAGGCCGGTGTCGGGCGCAGCCTGCGCGAGCATCGGGGCGAGTACGTCGGCGTCGAAGCGGATGTCGGGGTTGAGCACCAGGAACCAGGGCGTGTCGCAGCGCGCGAAGGCCTGGTTGTGGTTGGCGCCGAAGCCCAGGGGCGACGCGTTCTCGATGCGCTCGATGGCGAAGCCCCAGTCGCGCCCTGCGCTCAGGTCGGCCTCGGGAATGTTCAGCGTGAGCACGACCTTGGCGATCGAGCCTTGGCTGTGCCGGTCGAGCTGCTCGAGCAGCGGCAGCACCAGCGCGAGCTGGCCGTGGCTCACGATCGACAGGGTGACCGGGGCGTGGGGTGAAGAAGGGGGCGTGGGCATGGTCTAATTTCGCTCGGGAATTCTAGGGTTCCCCCAACCCCACACATGATTGCCCTGATCATCCTCAGTTTCTTCGTCTCCGCCGTCGCGGTGCAGCTGTTCATGCGCCGCGCGCGCAGACACGCGCGCCGCTACGGCGCCGACATGCCCCAGCGTTTCCACAAGGGCCACGTGCCGCGCCTGGGCGGGGCCGGCATCATGCTCGGCATGAGCACGGCCTGGCTGGGCGCCGGCCTGATCGAGCCGCTGAACATCGCCTGGCCGCTCAAGTCCTCGATGCTCACGCTGGTGTGCATCCTGCCGGCCGTGCTCGGCGGCATCGTCGAAGACGTGACCCAGCAGGTCAAGGTGCGCTACCGGCTGGGCCTGACCATCGGTTCGGCGCTGCTGGTGTGCTGGGTGCAGGGGCTGGGCGTGGCGCGCACCGGCTTCGAGACGCTCGACGGCTGGCTCGCGATGCTGCCGTACGCCTCGCTGGTCTTCGCGGCCCTGGCCATCGGTGGCCTGCCGCATGCCTTCAACATCATCGACGGCTACAACGGGCTGGCCGGCACCGTGGCCGTGCTCGTGTGCCTGGCCATCTCGCACGTCGCGCTGCAGCTGGGCGACCGGCAGTTGGCCGCGATGGTGATCTGCCTGGTCGGCGCCACCTTCGGCTTCCTGGTCTGGAACTACCCGCGCGGCAAGATCTTCGCCGGCGACGGCGGCGCCTACGTCTGGGGCATGGTGATCGCCGTGGCCTGCGTGACGCTGGTGCAGCGCCACCGCGTGGTGTCGCCGTGGTTCCCGATGCTGCTGCTGATCTACCCGGTGTGGGAGACGCTGTTCTCCATCTACCGCAAGCTGGCCCGGGGCCAGTCGCCGGGCACGGCCGACGCGCTGCACTTTCACCAGCTGATCTTCCGGCGCATCGTGCGCGTGGCCTTCGCGGACGACGAGGCGCGCCAGCTGCTGGCGCGCAACAACCGCACCTCGCCGTACCTGTGGATGTTCGCCGCGCTGTCGGTGGTGCCCGCGGTGCTGTTCTGGAACAACACCTTCGTGCTGATTCTGTTCTGCCTTCTGTTCGTCACGACCTACGTCGGGGCGTACCTGATGATCGTGCGCTTCAAGGTGCCGCGCTGGCTGCGGCCCTGATCGCCGGCGCCCCCTTGTTGCGAGAATTCCTTCCTTCGTCCACCGCTTCGGAGCCTGCCTGTCCATGACCGATCCCGTCCTCAACATTCCTCCGCGCGACAAGGCCGAGATCCTGGCCCAGGCGCTGCCGTACATCCGCAAGTTCCACGGCAAGACCATCGTCATCAAGTACGGCGGCAACGCCATGACCGACCCCGCGCTGCAGGCCGACTTCGCGGAAGACGTGGTGCTGCTCAAGCTGGTCGGCATGAACCCGGTGGTGGTGCATGGCGGCGGCCCGCAGATCGAGGCCGCGCTGAACAAGCTGGGCAAGAAGGGCAGCTTCGTGCAGGGCATGCGCGTGACCGACGCCGAGACCATGGAAGTGGTCGAATGGGTGCTGGCCGGCGAGGTGCAGCAGGACATCGTGGGCCTGATCAACCAGGCCGGCGGCAAGGCCGTGGGCCTGACCGGGCGCGACGGCGGCCTCATTCGCGCGCAGAAGCTCAAGCTGGCCGACCGCAGCGACCCCAACGTGCAGCACGACGTGGGCCAGGTCGGCGACATCGTCTCCATCGACCCCAGCGTGGTCAAGGCGCTGCAGGACGACGCCTTCATTCCCGTCGTGAGCCCGATCGGCTTCGGTGAAGAGAACGAGAGCTACAACATCAACGCCGACGTCGTGGCCGGCAAGCTCGCCACCGTGCTCAAGGCCGAGAAGCTCATGCTCCTGACCAACACGCCCGGCGTGCTCGACAAGGACGGCAAGCTGCTCACCAACCTGAGCGCGCGCGAAATCGACGACCTGTTCGCCGACGGCACCATTTCCGGCGGCATGCTGCCCAAGATCGAGGGTGCGCTCGACGCAGCCAAGAGCGGCGTGAACGCGGTGCACATCATCGACGGCCGCGTGCCCCATGCGATGCTGCTCGAGATCCTGACCGACCAGGCCTACGGCACGATGATCCGGGCGCGCTGAACGCCCCTCGCGTGCCTTCGTCGATCCGAAGGCGCGCGCTCACTGCGCTGTGCGAGAATCAATTGATTACATCTTTGCACGCGCTCCCATGCAGAACGAAGAGACAGCTGCCCCCGGCGTAGAGACCCCGGCCGAAACGCCCGCCGCCGTACCGACGCGCAAGCGCCCCAAGCCGGGCGAGCGGCGCGTGCAGATCCTGCAGGCGCTGGCCGCCATGCTGGAGCAGCCCGGTGCCGAGCGGGTCACCACCGCCGCGCTGGCCGCGCGGCTCGAAGTGAGCGAGGCGGCCCTGTACCGCCATTTCGCGAGCAAGGCCCAGATGTTCGAGGGCCTCATCGATTTCATCGAGCAGAGCGTCTTCACGCTGGTCAACCAGATCCTCGAGCGAGAAGGCGCCACCGGCAGCCAGCAGGCCGCCCGCATCCTCACGCTGCTGGTGCAGTTCGCCGAGCGCAACCCCGGCATGACGCGCGTCATGGTCGGCGATGCCTTGGTGTTCGAGAACGAGCGCCTGCAGCAGCGCATGAACCAGTTCTTCGACAAGATCGAAGCCACGCTGCGCCAGGTGCTGCGCGGTGCGGCCGCTGCCGATGGCTCGGCCACGCCCAGCGTCGACGCCCAGGTGCGCGCCGCAGCGCTCACGGCCTTCGTGGTCGGGCAGCTGCAGCGCTTTGCGCGCTCGGGCTTCCGTCGTGCGCCTTCCGAACACCTGGATGCCACGATCGCCCTGATCGTTTGATGGAACGGCCGGCTCCCCGCCGGTCTGCCGCCGCCATGCCGTACTCGACGCAGCCTCTGGCGGCGCGTACGATGATTTCTTCCCTTGCCGCACGCGGTGCCGCGGTGACAAGCCCGTTTCGCATGACCTCTGACGGGGAGGTTCGGATGAACGTCTGTCTTTCCTTCTGCCCACGCAGCCGCGGCCCCTGGCCTTCCGGGGCTCGCGATGCCTGACGCGGCCGTCGCCCGCCCGACCCTTCTTCTGCACACCGTCGCGCTCACCGCGATCGCCATGGTCGCGTTCGCGGCCAACTCGCTGCTGTGCAGGCTCGCGCTGCAACACGGCGGCATCGACCCCGCCAGCTTCGGCAGCATCCGGCTCGCCTCCGGCGCGGTCACGCTCGCGCTCGTCGTGCGCTTGCGCGCGCAGCCGTCAGCCCTCGGGCGCACCAGTTGGCTCCCGGCTGTGATGCTGTTCGTGTACGTCGCGTTCTTCTCCTTCGCTTACCTGAGCCTGTCCGCGGGCACGGGCGCGTTGATCCTCTTCGGCGCGGTGCAGCTCACGATGCTGGGCGCGGGCCTGGGCGGCGGCGAGCGCTTCGGCGCCCTCGCGTGGTTCGGCTTTGTCCTGGCGGCAGCTGGACTCGTCTACCTGGTGTCGCCTGGCGTGGCCGCACCGCCGCTGCTCGGCGCCGTGCTGATGGCAGTGGCGGGCGTGGCATGGGGCGTCTATTCGCTGCGCGGCCGGGGCGTGGCCGATCCGCTGGCTGCGACCGCGCGCAACTTTTTGCGCGCGGTGCCGATGGCCTTTGCGCTGAGCCTGGTGTTCGCCACGCGTGCGCATGCCGACGCGCACGGCATCGCGCTGGCTGTGGCCTCCGGGGCGCTGACCTCGGGGCTCGGCTACGTCGTCTGGTACGCGGCGCTGGGCCGCCTGTCGGCGTTGCGGGCGGCCACGGTGCAGCTGTCGGTGCCGCTGCTGGCGGCGTTCGGTGGCGTGCTGTTCCTGTCGGAAGCGATCACGCCGCGGCTGGCGCTTGCGTCGGTGGCGATCCTCGGCGGCATCGCGCTCGTGCTGAGCCAGAAGTCGCGTCAAGCGGCGCGGCGTTAGGCGACGGCCACGCCCACCTTCGCGCCAGCGGCGACGATCTCGCCCCAGGTCGCGTCATCGACCCACACCCCGTCGCGGCGGCGTGCCGCGCGCGCCTGGCGCTCCGGTTCGCCTGCAATCTGCACGGCCTCGAAGCCCTGGCCCGGCGGACTTTGCCGCAGCCAGCCGATGAACTCGCGCGCCTCGTCGTCGAAGGCCTTCTGGGTGCCGAGCTTCACGGGGTCGATCAGCACCGTCAGCATGCCGTTGAGCACGGTGCGTGCCGTGTCAGCGGGCCGGTGCCAGGTGCCGCCGCCCGTGAGCGCGCCGCCCAGCAGCTCGCAGGCCACCGCCATGCCGTAGCCCTTGTGCTCGCCGAAGGTCATGAGTGCACCGAAGAGGCCGTTGCCCTGCGGCACGACGACCACGCCCGGGTCGTTGGTGGGCGCGCCTTTCTCGTCGATGAGGTAGCCGTCGGGCACCTGCTCGCCCTTGTTGTGGGCCACGCGCATCTTGCCTTGTGCCACGCGGCTGGTTGCGTAGTCGAGCACGAAGGGCTCGGCGCCCGCGAGCGGAATGCCGATGCAGCACGGGTTGGTGCCGAAGCGCCCGTCGCCGCCGCCCCAGGGCGCCACCACGGGCCGCGAGAGCACGTTGACGAAGTGCATCGCGACCAGCCCTTGGGCGGTCGCCATCTCGGCGAAATGCCCGATGCGCCCGAGGTGGTGCGCGTTCGCGAGCGTGAAGATGCAGCTGCCGTGCTGCTTCGCCCGCGCAATGCCGAGTTCCATCGCCTGCACGCCGACGATCTGCCCGTAGCCGTGCTGGCCGTCCAGGCCCATCAGCGTGCCGATGTCGAGGTTGACCTTCACGGCCGCGTTGGGCACGAGGCCGCCCTCGGCCACCGCATCGATGTAGCGTGGCAGCATGCCCACGCCGTGGGAGTCGTGGCCGCTCAGGTTGGCCAGCACGAGATTGGCGGCCACCTGCTGCGCCTCGGCGGCGCCGCTGCCCGCGGCTTCAAGCACGCGCGCGACGTTGGCTTGCAGGCCATCGGCCGGCAGTGTTCTGGACATGGATCAGACTCCTCTTGCGTTCAATGTGACGGCGTGGCCGCAGGGACGGGCGGGTACCGGCTGCGCCGGCCTCACATCACCGCGCCGACTTGCCACGGCACGAACTCGTTCTGCCCGTAGCCGTGCTGCTCGCTCTTCGAGTGGGCGCCCGAGGCCGTGGCCAGCACCAGTTCGAAGATGCGCTGGCCCATCTCCTGGATCGAGGCCGTGCCATCGACGATCTCGCCGCAGTTGATGTCCATGTCTTCTTCCTGCCGCTGCCACAGCGCCGAGTTGGTCGCGAGCTTGAGCGAAGGCGAGGGCGCGCAGCCATAGGCCGAGCCGCGCCCGGTCGTGAAGCAGATGAGGTTCGCGCCGCCGGCCACCTGGCCCGTGGCGCTGACCGGGTCGTAGCCTGGCGTGTCCATGTAGACGAAACCGTGCGCAGTCACGGGCTCCGCGTATTCGTACACCGCTTCGAGGTTGCTGGTGCCGCCCTTGGCGACCGCGCCCAGCGACTTTTCGAGGATCGTGGTGAGCCCGCCCGCCTTGTTGCCCGGCGATGGGTTGTTGTTCATCTCGCCTTCGTTGATCTCGGTGTAGTGCTCCCACCACTTGATGCGGTCCACGAGCTTCTGGCCCACCTCGCGCTTCACCGCGCGGCGCGTGAGCAGGTGCTCGGCGCCGTACACCTCGGGCGTTTCGCTGAGGATGGCCGTGCCGCCGTGCGCCACCAGCAGGTCGACCGCCGCGCCGAGCGCCGGATTGGCGCTGATGCCCGAGTAGCCGTCGGAGCCGCCGCACTGCAAACCGATGGTGATGTGCGCCGCGCTGCACGGCTCGCGCTTCACCGCGTTGGCGCGCGGCAGCATTTCGTTGATGAGCGCCACGCCCTTCTCGACCGTCTTGCGCGTGCCGCCCGTGTCCTGGATGTTGAAGGTGCGGAAGTTCTCGCCTTCGGCCAGGTGGCCGGTCGCGAGCCAGGCGTTGATCTGGTTGGCCTCGCAGCCGAGTCCGACCACCAGCACGCCCGCGAAGTTCGGGTGCGTGGCATAGCCCGTGAGCGTGCGCTCCAAAATTTGCATGCCCATGCCCTGTGTGTCCATGCCGCAGCCCGTGCCGTGCGTCAGCGCGACGATGCCGTCGACGTTCGGAAACGCCGCGAGTGCCTGCGGGTTGGTCTTGCGCGAGAAGTGGTCGGCAATCGCGCGCGCGGCCGTGGCCGAGCAGTTCACGCTGGTCAGCACGCCGATGTAGTTGCGCGTGGCCACGCGACCGTCGGCGCGCTTGATGCCCATGAAGGTGGCCTCGCGCTTCGCGGGCGCGGGCTTCACGTCGACGCCGAAGGCGTAGTCGCGCTCAAAACCTTTTGTGACGGCGCCCTTGTCAGGGCCCATGTCCAGGTTCTGCGTGTGCACGTGCTCGCCGGGGGCGATGGGCTTGCTCGCGAAGCCGATGATCTGGTTGTAGCGGCGCACCGGTTCGCCCTGCGCGATGGCGCGCATCGCGACCTTGTGGCCCGGCGGAATGAGGCCGCGTACGGCCACGTTCTCGACCAGCGTGCCGCCGAGAAGTTGTGCGCGCGCGATGACGACGTCGTCGGCGGGATGGAGTCGGATGTAGGGCGTCATGGTCAATAGAACATCTTGGGCAGCCACAGAACGAGCGCGGGCATGTAGGTGATGAGGCCCAGGCTCAACAGCAGAGGCACCAGCCAGGGCAGGATGGCCATCGTCGTGCGCTCGAAGCTCAGGCCCGCCACGCGCGCCAGCACGAACAGCACCATGCCCATCGGCGGGTGCAGCAGGCCGATCATGAGGTTGAGCACCATCACGAGGCCGAAGTGGATCGGGTCCACGCCGAGCTGCGTCGCAATGGGCAGCAGGATCGGCACAAGGATGGTGATGGCCGCCGTCGGCTCCAGGAAGCAGCCCACGAACAGCATCAGCAGGTTGGCCAGCAGCAGGAACACCCACGCGTCCTTGGTGAAGCTCAGCACCCAGCTCGCGATGTCGGTGGTGACGCCCGTGGCCGTGAGCATCCAGCCGAAGATCGACGCGGCCGCCACGATGAACAGCACCGTGCTCGTGGTCTCGATGGTGTCCAGGCAGACCTTGATGAACATCTTCCACGACAGCGTGCGGTACCAGGCAAAGCCGAGAATCATGGCCCACACGCAGGCCGCGATGGCGCCCTCGGTGGGCGTGAACAGGCCCGTGGTCATGCCGCCGATGAGCAGCACCGGCGTCATGATGGGCAACAGTGCCTCGAAGCTGAAGATCTTGTCGAGCACGAAGAGCGAAGCCAGTCCCGCGAACACCGTGAGCTGCGGCGGCGTACCCAGCTTG
Source organism: Variovorax sp. Root473 (assembly GCF_001426505.1). GTDB lineage: Bacteria > Pseudomonadota > Gammaproteobacteria > Burkholderiales > Burkholderiaceae_C > Variovorax. The sequence continues at coordinate 269,792 of NZ_LMEV01000014.1, read as the reverse complement.
GCCACCAGCAGCCACAGCAGCATCGGCCAGCCGACCACCACGACCAGCTCCATCAGCGCCTTGAACAGGCGCGTGCGCGAGAACTTGACGTCGGCGCCCCACTTGTTCTTGTGCGCGTAGTAGGCCACCGTGAGCATCATCAGCACGGCCATCATCACGCCCGGCAGCAGGCCCGCGAGAAACAGCGCGCCCACCGACACGTTGGCCATCATTCCATAGATCACGAACGGCAGGCTCGGCGGAATGATGGGGCCCAGCGTGGCCGACGCGGCCGTCACGCCCACCGCGAACTCGGTGGAGTAGCCGTGCTCCTTCATGGCCTTGATCTCGATGGTGCCCAGGCCGGCCGCATCGGCAATGGCCGTGCCGCTCATGCCCGCGAAGATCACCGAGCCCAGCACGTTCACGTGGCCCAGGCCGCCCTTGAGCCAGCCCACGAGCGCCAGCGCGAAGTTGTAGATGCGCGTGGTGATGCCGGCGTTGTTCATCAGGTTGCCGGCCAGGATGAAAAAGGGCACGGCCAGCAGCGGAAAGCTGTCGATGCCGCTCACCATGCGGTGGATCACCACGAACGGCGGCAGCGTGCTGTCGCTCACGAGGATGTAGACCAGCGAGGCGCCGGCCATGGCAATGGCCACGGGGATGCCGCCGGCCATGAAGAACAGGAAGATGATTTTCAGCATGGGTTGTGTCGCAGGACCGCGCCTGCGTCTGTGGGCCGGTGGGTCCGCGTCAGCGGTCGCGCAGGGTGGATTCGGGTTGTTCGAGCACGCTGTAGCCGCGCTGCCAGTGGATGCGCAGCACCTGCAGCGAACGCCACGCCATCGCGGCGAAGCCGAACACGCACAGCGCGTACACCACATTCATCGGCAGGTCGACGAGCGTCATGCGCGTCTGGTTGCCGATCTTCATCATCATCTGCACTGTCATGACGACGGCCGCGACGAAGAAGGCGGTGCGCAGCACGTCCACGGCCATCGAGAGCACGCGGCCCATGGCGCGCGGCATGTGGCGGTAGAAGAAGTCGACCTGGATCTGGTTGTTCTTCGCCACGCCCATCGCCGCGCCGATGAAGACCACGCCGATGAGCAGGTAGCGCGCCACTTCTTCCGTCCAGGCGGCCGAGTCGTTCATCACGTAGCGCGTGACGAACTGGTAGAACACTGTCAGGCCCAGCAGCCAGAAGACGGCCAGTGAAATCCAGCCCTCGGCGATGGTGTCCGACAGGTCGACCACTTCGTCTTCCGCATGGAAGTGGCCCTCGTCGTCGATGATCTTCTGTTCGGTCATGGCCGCGTCGCTTACTTGATGGCCAGGATGCGGTCGTAGTCCTGCTGGCGGTAGCCTTGGTCCGTCGGCTTGGTGGCCTTCAACACCGCTTCACGGAACGCGTTCTTGTCGACGGTGATCACGTTGTTGCCCTTCTTCTTGAACTCTTCCACCAGGCGCGCTTCCGACGCGATGATCTCGCGGCCGGTTTTCTCTGCGGCTTCCTGCATCACCTCGGTGAAGATCTTCTTGTCTTCCGCCGAGAGCTTGGTCCACAGCTGGCCCGAGGTGATGGTGAGCAGCGAATCGACGATGTGGCCTGTGAGCGAAATGTTCTTTTGCACCTCGAAGAACTTCTTGGCCTCGATGGTCGGCAGCGGGTTCTCCTGCGCATCGACGGTGTTGTTCTGCAGCGCCAGGTACACCTCGGCAAAGGCGATCGGCGTCGGGTTGGCGCCCAGCGATTTCGGGAACGCCAGGTAGGCCGGCGCGTCGGGCACGCGGATCTTCAGGCCCTTCATGTCCTCGGGTTTGGCCACGGGCCGCGCGGCGCTCGAGGTGACGTGGCGTGCGCCGTAGTAGCTCAGCGCCGTGATGTGGTTGCCGCTCTTGTCGTCGTAGCCCTTGGCGAGCTCCTTGAAGACGTCGCTCTTGGCGTACTTGAGCTGGTGCTCGGCGTCGCGGAAGATGAACGGGAAGTACGAGATCGCCAGCGGCGTGTAGGTGCGGCCCGCGAAGCTCGCACCCGACAAAATGATGTCGACCGTGCCCAGCGTCAGGCCCTGGTTGATGTCGGCTTCCTTGCCCAGCGTGGAGGCCGGAAACACCTGCACTTCGTAGCGGCCGTTGGTGCGCTTCTTGATCTCGTCGCCGGCCCACACCGAGTACTTGTGGAAGGGCTCCGAGGTCTCGTACACGTGGGCCCACTTGAGCTTGGTCTGCGCGCTGGCGATGCCCGTCACGCCCAATGCGCCGGCTGCGAGGGCGCAGGCGGCCAGGGCCTTGAGGGCGGTGCGTTTGCTGTTTTTGCTGCGGGTCATGTGGCTTGTCTCCGTTGTAGTCGTTGGCTGAAATGCTGGCGAAAAATCAGGAAGGCTTGGCGCGGCGCCAGCTCGCGCTGAAACGGTGGTGCGAGTTGTCCATGTGCGTGTGCATTGCGGTGCGTGCGGCCTCGGCGTCGCGCGCGGCGATGGCGTCGCGGATCGCCTCGTGCTCGGCGATGGCGGCGCGCCACGAAGTCACGGTCTCGAAATAGCCGCCCAGCCGCGTGAAGATCGGCCCGCGGCGCGAATCCCAGAAGCCCTGCACCGTCTCGACCAGCACGACGTTGCCGCCGGCGTTGACGATGGCCAGGTGAAAGGCGCGGTCGCCGTCCAGCGGCATGACGTTGCGATCGGCCATCTCGCGCATGGTGGCGATGGCGCGCGTCATCGCGTCCACGTCCTTGCGCTTGCCCGAAAGCGCGGCGATGGCGGCGGTTTCGCCCTCGATCACGCGGCGCGCGCGGATCAGCTCCAGCGGCCCCCACTCGGTGGGCGCCACCGGCGCGCTGGCGCGGTGCGAGCGGTCGAGCACGTACACGCCCGAGCCGGTGCGCACCTCGACCCAGCCCTCGACCTCCAGCGCAATGAGCGCCTCGCGCACCGAGGGCCGACTCACGCCGAGTTGCTTGGCGAGGTCGCGCTCGGCGGGCAGGCGCGCGCCCACGTCGAACTCGCCCTTGGCGATCAGCCCGCGGAGCTGGTCGGCAATCTGGCGATAGAGGCGCTGGGGTTCGACGGTCTGGAGCGGCACGGGGGCAGACAGGTGGCGGGCGAGGCGGTGGATCGGCTTAAGGGTTGTCCTGAATTGGACAAGTGGTAAGGCCAATTCAGAATACGGCGATTCACAGTTGTCACCCATCGGGCCTAACCCGAATCCACCCCGCACACCTCTGCTTTCGCAGAAACCCCAGGAGATACCGACCATGAGATTGAAGGGAAAGACCGTGCTCGTCACCGCCGCCGGCCAGGGCATTGGCCGCGCGAGCGTGCTGGCGCTCGCGGCCGAGGGCGCCCGCGTGTGGGCCACCGACGTCAACGAGCAGTTGCTGTCGGCCTACGCCGGCGTGGCGAACGTCACGGTCCTGAAGCTCGACGTGCTCGACAAGGCCGCCATCGGCGCGGTCGTGGCGCAGCTGCCCACGCTGGACGTGCTGTTCAACTGCGCGGGCGTGGTGCACAACGGCACCATCGAGCAGGCCGGCGACGACGACCTCGACTTTGCCTTCCGCCTCAACGTGCGCGCCCAGATGTGGACCATCCAGGCCGTGCTGCCCGGCATGCTCGCGGCCGGGCGCGGCAGCATCATCAACATGGCCAGCGTGTGCTCGAGCATGAAGGGCCTGCCCAACCGCTTTGTCTACGGCACCACCAAGGCGGCGGTGCTCGGCCTCACCAAGAGCGTGGCGGCCGACTACGTGGCCCACGGCATCCGCTGCAATGCCGTGTGCCCGGGCACGGTCGACACGCCCTCGCTGGGCGATCGCATCAACGCCAACGCCGACCCCGAGGCCGCGCGCAAGGCCTTCGTGGCGCGCCAACCCATGGGCCGGCTCGCGCAGGCCGAGGAGATCGCGCCGGTGGTCGTCTTCCTGGCCAGCGACGAATCCATCTTCGCCACCGGCCAGTACTTCACGGTCGACGGCGGCATCACGATATGAACCGGCTCGATTTCGAAGGCCGCCATGCAGTGCTCACCGGCGGTGCCACGGGGCTGGGCTTCGGCATCGCGCAACGGCTCGTCGCCTCGGGCGGCAGCGTCACCTTGTGGGACCGCGACGAGGCTGCGGCCGCGCGGGCGGCCGACGCGCTCGGCGCCAGGGCCTTCGCATTGAAGGTCGATGTGACGCAGCAGCCGTCCGTCGCCAAGGCCGTGGCCGCCACGCTCGCGCACGCGCCGCGCATCGATGCGCTGGTCAACAGCGCGGGCATCACCGGGCCCAACGTCAAGCTCTGGGACTACCCGGTGGACGAGTGGCGCCAGGTGATGGAGGTCAACGTCAACGGCGTGTTCCTGTGCTGCCGCGAGGTGGTCGTACAGATGCGCAAGCAGGGCCACGGTCGCATCGTCAACATCGCCTCGGTCGCCGGCAAGGAAGGCAATCCCAATGCCAGCGCCTACAGCGCCAGCAAGGCGGCCGTCATCGGACTCACCAAGTCGCTCGGCAAGGAACTGGCCGACACCGGCATCCGCGTCAACTGCGTGACGCCCGCTGCGGTGAAGACGGCGATCTTCGACCAGATGACGCCCGACCACATTGCGTTCATGCTGTCGAAAATACCCATGGGCCGTTTCGGCACGGTCGAAGAAGTGGCCGCACTGGTCGGCTGGCTTTGCACCGAAGATTGTTCGTTCTCCACGGGTGCGGTCTTCGACCTGTCCGGTGGCCGCTCCACCTATTGATCATTCAATGCACTGAAAGGAAAGCATGAAACTCGTCCGCTATGGCAACCCCGGCAAGGAGAAGCCCGGCCTCATCGATGCAGACGGCAAGCTGCGCGACCTGAGCGCCATCGTCAAGGACATCGGTCCCGACCAGCTCGGCGATGCCGCCATTGCCAAGCTGCGCAAGACCAAGCTCGACAAGCTGCCGCTCGTGCGCGGCAAGCCGCGCTTGGGCAGCCCCGTGGCCAACGTCGGCAAGTTCATCGCCATTGGCTTGAACTACGCGGACCACGCAGCCGAGTCGGGCCTGCCGGTGCCCAAGGAACCCATCGTCTTCATGAAGGCCACCAGCTGCATCCAGGGCCCGAACGATCCGGTGATGCTGCCCAAGGGCTCGGTCAAGTCCGACTGGGAGGTCGAGCTCGGCGTGGTCATCGGCACGAAGGCGCGTTATGTGTCGCAGAAGAGCGCGCTCGACTACGTGGCCGGCTACTGCACCATCAACGACGTGAGCGAGCGCGAGTTCCAGATCGAGCGCGGCGGCACCTGGGACAAGGGCAAGGGCTGCGACACCTTCGGTCCCATCGGCCCCTGGCTCGTCACGCGCGACGAGATCGAGAACCCGCAGAAGCTCGCCATGTGGCTCGACCTGAACGGCCAGCGCGTGCAGACGGGCAGCACCAGGACCATGATCTTCAGCGTGGCCAAGCTCGTGAGCTACGTGAGCCAGTTCATGACGCTGATGCCCGGCGACGTGATCACCACCGGCACGCCGCCCGGCGTCGGCATGGGCATGAAGCCGCCGCTCTACCTGAAGAAGGGCGACGTGATGACGCTGGGCATCGAAGGCCTCGGCGAGCAGCGCCAGGAAGTGGTTCCCTTCAAGCTCTGAACGCCAGGTCGTGCGCCGGCGATCATCCGGCGGATGAGGACGCTGGCGGCCCATCGCTCGCAGGTCGTTGGAGCGCCCGGGAGGGCGCTGATGGCGCCGCGATCGACAGTGCCCGCCACGACGGCCGGCACGGGCATGCGACCTGTGCCCGCCTGCCCGGCCAGCGGCTGGCAAGGTCGGTGCCTATGCATCACCACCCACCCTGCAGAAGTGCATGACGGGCGTCCGCTGGGTGGCGCTGACCAGCGCCACATGACGCGCATCGTCGCGCGCCACCTCGGGTTTACGCCCGGTGTCAGGCAACGCGGCATGCACGCTCGGTTTTAAATGTCCCATTGACAGAACATTGAAACTGCAAAAACATCGAAGGCATGTCGCAAATGCCTTTGCCCAAATACCACCAGATCTATCTGGTGTTGCGGGAGCAACTGCACGAAGGCCGTTTTGCGGAAGGACTGCCCGGTGAACTCGCGCTGATGGCGCAGTTCAGCGTGGCGCGCGTCACCGTGCGGCGCGCGCTGGAACAGCTGGCGTCCGAAGGCCTCATCGAGCGCAACCCCGGCCGCCGCACGCGCGCGCTGCCGCCGCCCGCGAGCGGCGAAGGCCCCGGTACCAAAAGCATGGAACGCGCCAACCTGCGCGGCCTGCTCGAGAACCTGGTCACCATGGGCCTGCACACCTCGGTCAAGGTGATCGAGGTGGCGACCATCACCGCCTCCACCCAGGTGGCCGAGGCACTGGAGCTCAAGCTCGGCGATGCAGTGCAGAAGGCCGTGCGCGTGCGTTCCACCAAGGAAGGCCCGCTCTCGCACATCACCACCTACGTGCCCGACACCATCGCGCGCCGCTTCGGTCGCCGCGAGCTGTCGAAGAAGCCCATCCTGGTGCTGCTCGAGGAGTCGGGTGTCAAGGTGGGGCGCGCGCACCAGACCATCTCCGCGCGGCTGGCCGACAACGTGCTGGCACAGCACCTGGACGTGTCCGTCGGCTCGGCCCTGCTCGCGGTGCGCCGTCTGATCTACGACGAGGACGAGCGGCCCGTGCAGTGGCTGCACGGCTTCTATCGCCCCGACCGCTACACCTACGAAATGCAGCTCTCCCGCGTGGGCAGCATCGACGCCAAGGTGTGGGTCAGCAAAGACGTGTCAGCCCAGTTCAACTGAAGATGAAAAAGGAAAGCCCCATGCAGAACCGTCGCCGTTTCGTGTCGCAGTCCGCCGCCCTGGCCACCGCCGTCGCCTTCCCGCTCGTGGCCGGCGCGCAGCCGAAGACCGTCAAGGTCGGCGTGCTGCATCCGGTCACCGGCGCACTGGCCTATTCGGGCCAGCAGTGCCGCCTCGGCGCGCTGATGGCCATCGAGGACATCAACGCGGCAGGCGGCATCAAGTCGCTCGGCGGTGCGAAGCTCGAGGCGCTGCTGGGCGATGCGCAGTCGCAGCCGCAGGCCGGCGCTGCCGAGGTCGAGAAGATGAACGAGGCCGGCGTGTCGGCCATCGTGGGCGCCTTCGCCTCGGCCATCTGCCTGGCCACCACGCAGGCCGCGGCCAAGTACAACCTGCCGCACGTGGTCGACGTGGGCGTGGCCGACCAGATCGTCGAGCGCGGGCTGAAGAACACCTTCCGCTTCGGCCCCGGCTACAAGAAGTCGACCGAGGTGGCCATGGCCAACCTGCTGGTGCTGAACAAGGCCGCGGGCAGCCCCGCCAAGACCGTGATGATCATCCACGAGGAGTCGCTCTTCGGCGCCGGCACCGCGCAGCTGCTGTCGCGCGAACTGCCCGGCTACGGCTTCGAGGTGAAGGAAGTGGTGAAGCACGCCAACCCCACGCGCGACTTCAACAACATCGTGCTGCGCATGAAGTCGGTCAACCCCGACATCGTGATTCCGGCCAACTACTACAACGAATACGCGCTGCTGGTGCGCACCATGCAACAGCAGAAGGTGGTGCCCAAGGCGATCTTCTCGGTGCTGGGTGGCGCCGCATCGAGCTACAAGTTCGTGAAGGAATTTCCCGACGCGGCCAACGGCATCATCGACTGCAACCATTGGTTCAACCCGAAGGACAAGCGCTCGCAGGAACTGCGCAAGCGCGTGGAGGCCAAGGGCCAGTTCTTCAGCTACGAGGTCTTCATGACCTACACCTCGATGTGGCTGCTGGCCGATGCCATCGAGCGCGCCAAGTCCACTGAGCGTGCCGCCATCATCGACGCGCTGGAGAAGAGCGCCTTCTCCAATCACATCATGCCGTACGGCCCCACGAAGTTCATCAATGGCCAGAACGAAGGCGCGCAGCCGCTCATGACGCAGGTGGTGAAGAACGACATCAAGGTGATCATCCCGCGCGACTACCGCGAGGTCGACCCGGTCTTCCCGCTCAAGGCCTGAAGCCAGGCCACCAAGCCGCCAGGCCGCAACAAGGCAACACCCATGAAGCGCTTCGACGGACTCCGAGCCTGCCCGGAGTCCGGTGGAGTCGCACGCCCCTGAAGAACATGCACGAAGAGACAAGCAGCCCAGCACCCGCCAGCCCATGCCAGACATCAACATCCTCTTCCCGTCGGTCCTGAACGGACTGACGACCGGCGCCGTGTACGCGCTGATCGCGGTCGGCCTCACGCTGATCTACGGCGTGCTGCACATCATCAACTTCGCCCATGGCGCGAGCCTGATGCTGGCGCTGTATGCCGTGTACTTCCTCAAGGAACGCCTGGGCATCGACCCGTACCTGGCGCTGCCCATCGCGATCGCGGGGATGTTCGTGCTCGGCTATGCGCTGCAGCGCGTCGTCATCAACCGCGCCGGCCACGGCAAGGACGAGAACATCCTGCTGGCCACGCTGGGCATTGCGATCGTCATGGAGAACCTCGCGCTGCTGTTCTTCAAGTCGGACACGCGCAGCATCGACACCGCCTATTCGCTGAGCACCGTGGCCATCGGCCCCGCGATGATCGCGGTACCCAAGCTCGTTGCCTTCGCCGGTGCGCTGGTGGTCTCGGGCGTGCTGTTCTGGATCATGGGCCGCACCGACCTGGGCCGCGCCATCCGCGCGGTGGCCAAGGAGAAGGAGGGCGCCAAGCTCATGGGCATCGACGTGGACCATGTGTATGCAATGAGCTTCGGCATCGGCCTCGCGTGCCTGGGTGCGGCAGCGTGCTTCCTGCTGCCGGCCTACTACGTCAACCCGCAGGTGGGCGGCGGCTTCGTGCTGGTGGCCTTCACCATCGTTGTGCTCGGCGGCATGGGCAGCTTCGTGGGCGCGCTCGTCGGCGGCTTCCTGATCGGGGTGGTCGAGTCGCTCGGCGGCCTGTACCTGGGCGAGTCGCTCGGCCAGCTGGGCATCTTCGCGATCTTCATCGGTGTCGTGCTGTTCCGCCCGCAGGGCATGTTCGGAGCCAAGGCATGAGCGCGGGCCGCAATCAACTCTTCTACATCGCGCTCTTTGCCGTGGTCGTCGGCTGCGTGCCGTTCTTCACCCAATCAGGCGTGATGCTCAACTTCGTGATGATGGCGCTCTACGCCACGCTCATCGCCCAGGCCTGGAACATCCTCGGCGGCTTCGGCGGGCAGTTCTCGTTCGGGCACGCGCTCTTCTTCGGCACGGGCGCCTACATCCAGGCGATCGCGCAGCTGCAGGGCGGCATCAACGCCTGGGTGGCGCTGCCGATGGCCATCGCAGGCAGTGCGCTGGTCGGCCTGTTCGTCGGCGCGCTCACGTTTCGCTACGGCCTGAAGGGTTCGTACTTCGCGCTGGTCACGCTGGCCTTCGCCGAGGTGTTCCGCATCGTCGCGACCTCGGTGCCCTTCACCGGCGGCGGCGTGGGCCTGATGGTGCCGCTGCGCGAATCGGTGGGCAACATGCAGTTCGCCTCGCGCGCCGGCTACCTGTGGGTGGTGCTGGCGATGGTCGTGGTGGCGCTGCTCGTGACCTGGTGGCTGCGCAACGGCCGCTTCGGCGCCTACCTGCAGGCGGTGCGCGACAACGAGGATGCCGCGCGCGCCGTGGGCGTGAACCCGTTCCGCGTCAAGCTCGCGGCCATCGGCCTGTCGGCTGCCTTCATGGGCGCGGCCGGCGCGTTCTACGTGCAGGTGTTCCAGTACATCGACGCGGGCATCGCCTACGGCTCGGTCACCTCGGTGGAGGCGCTGGTCGCGGCCATCGTCGGCGGCATGGGCACGCTGTGGGGGCCGGTGTTGGGCGCGGCGGCGCTGCACCTGCTGTCGGACCTCACGCGCAACCTGTTCGGCGAGCTGCCGGGCATCAACATGGTCATCTACGGCACGGTGCTCGTGCTCATCGTGATCTTCCTGCCGCGCGGCGTCGCGGGCCTGGGGCTCTCGGTGCGGCAACTGTGGAACGCGAAGGGAGGCAAGAATGACTGAGCCTCTTCTGACACTCGACGGCATCTCGCGCTCTTTCGGCGGACTGAAGGCCGTACAGAACGTGAGCCTGGCCGTGAAGGCGGGCAGCCTCACGGCGCTGATCGGCCCCAACGGCGCGGGCAAGACCACGTTGTTCGCGCTGATGTCGGGCTTCCTCAGGCCCGATGCCGGCACCGTGCGCTTCGCCGGCCAGGACATCACCGGGCGCGAGCCGCACCGCAACGCCGTGCTCGGCATGACGCGCACCTTCCAGATCGTGAAGCCCTTCGCCGCGCAGACCGTGCGCGAGAACATCGCCGTGGGTGCGCACCTGCATGTGCGCAACCGCGCCGAAGCCCTGGCCAGCGCGGAGGCCGTGGCGCAGCGCGTGGGCCTGGCGCTGCAACTCGACAAGCCCGCCTCCGACCTCACCGTGGCCGGCCGCAAGCGCCTCGAACTCGCCCGCGCGCTCGCCACGCGGCCCCGCCTGCTGCTGCTCGACGAAGTGCTCGCAGGCCTCAACCCGCAGGAGATCGCCGAAATGATGCCGGTGGTGCGCGGCATTGCCGACAGCGGCGTGACCGTGCTGATGATCGAACACGTCATGCAGGCCGTGATGAACCTGGCCGAGCACGTGTGGGTGCTGGCGCAGGGCCAGCTCATCGCCGAGGGCAATCCGGCGCAGGTGACGTCCGACGACCGGGTGGTCGAGGCCTACCTGGGCCATGGCACGGCGGCGCGATTGCGCAAGGCCGCGGCTGGCAACGTGGGAGCCTCGGCATGAGCGCGCTGCTGGACATTCAAGGCCTGCGCGGCGGTTACGGCCGCGTGGAAGTGCTGCGCGGCGTGGACCTGCAGGTGAACGCCGGCGAGATGGTCGCGCTGCTCGGCAGCAACGGCGCGGGCAAGTCGACGCTCAACAAGATGGTCTGCGGGTTGACGCCCACATGGCGCGGCAGCGTGCGCTTCGACGGCAAGGACCTCACCGGCGCGCACTACCGCGAGGTGGTCAAGGCCGGCCTCATCCAGGTGCCCGAAGGCCGCAAGGTGTTCCCCAACCTCAGCGTGCTCGAGAACCTGGAGCTGGGCTCCTTCACGCGTGCCCGCGAGCGCCGCGCAGCCAACGTCGAGAAGATGTTCCACATCTTCCCGCGGCTGCGCGAGCGCATGGCACAGCACGCCGGCACCATGAGCGGCGGCGAGCAGCAGATGCTGGCCATCGCGCGCGGGCTCATGGCCGAGCCCGTGCTGCTGATCCTCGACGAGCCGTCGCTCGGCCTGTCGCCGCTGCTGGTGGAAGAGATGTTCACGCTCATCCGCGAGCTGCGCGACGGCGGCCTCGCGGTGCTGCTGGTCGAGCAGAACGTCGGCCAGTCGCTGGAGATCGCCGACCGCGCCTATGTGCTGGAGAACGGCAGCGTGCGCTTCTCGGGCAAGCCCGACGCGCTGCTGGGCAGCGACGAACTGCGGCGCGCCTACCTGGGGCTCTGACCCCTGCAAGAACAACGAGACAACAAGGAAACCCCATGATCCATCGCCGCGACCTCCTCATCGCACCCGCCGCGCTGGCCCTTGCCGCCGCCGCCCGTGCGCAAATCGGCAGCGCCCCCGTGCGCATCCTGGTCGGCGCACCGGCCGGCGGCTCGACCGACACGCTCGCGCGCTCGCTGGCCGTCAGCATGGGCCCTGCGCTGGGTCGCACCGTCATCGTCGAGAACAAGCCCGGCGCGGGCGGCAACATCGCTGCCGATGCGGTGGCCAAGGCCGCGCCCGACGGCAACACGCTGCTGATGAGCTTCACCAGCCATGCCATCAATGCCACGCTGTACCCCACGCTGCCCTTCGACCCGGTGAAGGACTTCACCGCGCTCACCTGCGTGGCCACCTCGCCGTCGATCCTGGTGGCGCACCCCTCGGTGCCCGCGAAGGACGTGCGCGAACTCATCGCGCTCGCCAAGGCCAAACCGGGCCAGCTGAACTTCGCCATCGGCGCGGTGGGCTCGTCGCTGCACATGGCGGGCGAGGCCTTCAAGATGCAGTCGGGCGTGGACATCGTGAACATTCCCTACAAGGGCACCTCGCCCGCCGTGCAGGACCTGCTGGCCGGCCAGGTGCAGCTGATGTTCGCGGCGGTGGGCAACGTCAAGGCCCACATCCAGGCCGGCAAGCTCAAGGCGCTGGGCGTCACCACGGCCAAGCGGCTGCCCGCGTTCCCCGAGGTGCCGGCCATCGCCGAGGCCTTGCCCGGCTACGAGTCGAGCGCCTGGTTCGGCCTGTTCGGCCCGGCGCGCATGCCGGCCGACGTGTCGCGCAAGCTCAGCGACGCGGCGCGCCACGCGCTGCATCAGCCCGACATGCGCAAGCGGCTGGACACCGAAGGCGCGATTCCCGTGGGCAACTCGCCCGAGCAGTTCACCGCGTTCGTGCAGAGCGAGATCCCGCGCTGGGCCCAGGTCGTGAAGTTCTCCGGAGCCAAGCCCGAATGACCACCGACACCTCCAACCCGGCAGCCGCGCGGGTGCCGCCACAGACGCTCGCGCAGAAGCTCATCGCGCGCGCCAGCGGCCGCGAGCACGTGGCGGTGGGCGAGATCGTGACCTGCGGCGTCGACCTCGCCATGTTCCACGACTCCTCGGGCCCGCGCCGCCTGAAGCCCATGCTCGAGGAGCTGGGCGCGCAGATCTGGGACCGCTCGCGCATCGTGCTGGTGATGGACCACTACGTGCCCGAGCGCGACGACGACTCGCGCCGCATCGTGCGCATCGCGCGCGACTGGGCGCGCGACCAGCAGCTGCCGCACGTGTACGACAGCCAGGGCATCTGCCACGTGGTGGTGCCGCAGCACGGCCACATCCGCCCCGGAATCCTGTGCGTGGGCGGCGACTCGCACTCGCCCACCGGCGGCGCGTTCGGCGCCTACATGTTCGGCGTGGGCAGCACTGAAATGCTCGGCGTGGTCGTCACCGGCGAGATCTGGCTGCGCGTGCCCGAGACCCTCCAGATGTGGTGGGACGGCAAGCTCCCCGCGGGCGTGACTGCCAAGGACATGATGCTGCACATGATCGGGCGCTTCGGCATGAATGGCGGGCGCTACCAGGCGGTGGAGTTCGCGGGCCCGGCGATCCGGTCGATGTCGATGCAGGAGCGCATGACGCTGTCGAACATGAGTGCCGAACTCGGCGCGCAAGCCGGACTGATCGCGCCCGATGCCACCACGGCGGCCTACCTGGAAGCGGCCGGTGTCCCACGCGCCGACACCTCGGCCTGGTTCACCGACAGGGACGCCGCGCTCACGCGCCACCGCTTCGACGCCGACACGCTCGAGCCTCACGTGGCCGCGCCGCACAGCCCGGCCAATTCACTGGGTGTGAGCCACTACGCCGGCACGCCGGTGGACGTCGCCTACATCGGCGCATGCACCGGCGCCAAGCTCGACGACCTGCGCGCCGCCGCGCAGGTGCTGCGCGGGCGCAAGGTGGCGGCGGGCCTGCGCCTGATCGTCGCGCCCGCCAGCATCCAGGACCAGGAGCAGGCGCGCGAAGAGGGTGTGCTGCAGGCGCTGATGGAAGCCGGCGCCGAATTGTTCCCGACCGCATGCGGCGCCTGCTCCGGCTATGGCGATCCGATGGGCGACGACATCACCGTCATCTCGACCACGGCGCGCAATTTCAAGGGCCGCATGGGCTCGCCGAGCGCGCAGGTGTACCTGGGCTCGCCCTACACGGTGGCGGCCGCCGCGTTGCGTGGCCGCGTGACCGACCCGCGGGAGGTGCTGGCATGAGCGTGACACGAGCGACTCACCGCGTGTGGCGCCTGGGCGCCGACATCGACACCGACCTGCTCGCGCCAGGCCATGCCATGAAGCACGGCATCGACATCATTGCGAAGCACTGCCTGGAAGCCATCCGGCCCGACTTCGCCGTCGGTGTGGCGCGCGGCGACGTGCTTGTGGCCGGACCCAACTTCGGCATCGGCTCCTCGCGCGAGCAGGCCGCCGCGGTGCTGGTGCACCTGGGCGTGAGCGCGGTGATCGCGCCGTCGTACAGCGGCCTGTACTTTCGCAACGCCTTCAACGTGGGCCTGCTGCTGCTGACCTGCGCCGAGGCCGAATCGCTGAGCGAAGGCGACCAGATCGCCCTGGACACCACCGCGCCCGAGATCGTCATGCCCGGATGCAGGCGCCTGGCCTGCGAGCCGGTGCCCGGGTTCCTCATGGACATGGTCCGCGCCGGCGGACTGTTGAACCAGCTGCGCCAGCGAACTGGCCGCCCCGCCTCCAAGAAAGCCACCGATGCCTGATCCTTCTTCTGCCCCAACCATCGACCCTGTCACGCTCGCCGTGCTGCGCGGCCGCCTCGAGCAGGTGGCCGACGAGATGGACGCCACGCTCTACCGCAGTGCGTTCAACCCCATCATTGCCGAGGCGCACGACGCCTGCCACGGCCTGTACGACGCCACCACCGGCGACACGCTGGTGCAGGGCAAGTCGGGCCTGCCGGTGTTCGTGGGCGCCATGGCCTTCGCGGTGCGCGCCACCGCCAAGGCGGCCGGACCGCGCGGCGGCATGCGCGACGGCGACATCTGGATCAGCAACGATGCCTACGACGGCGGCACGCACGCCAACGACTTCAAACTGGTGAAGCCGTTCTTCCGCAACGGCAAGCTGTACTGCCACATGGCCTCGGCCGCGCACTGGCACGACGTGGGCGGCGCCGTGCCCGGCAACTACAACCCCGCCGCCACCGAGTGCTGGCAGGAGGCGGTGCAGATCCCGCCGGTGCGCATCGTGAAGGGCGGCGTGCTCGACGCCGACGTGCTGGCCATCCTGCAGGCCAACACACGCCTGCCCGACAGCCTGTGGGGCGACCTGAACGGCCAGCTCGCGGCGCTGGAGCTCGGCGCGAAGCGGCTGAACGGCCTGCTCGACGAATACGGGGACGACCTCGTGCTCGACGCGCTGGGCGAACTGCGCGCCCGCGCGCTGCGGCTGATGCGCTCGCACATTGCTTCGCTGCCCGACGGCCGCTACAGCTTCGAGGACGTGCTGGACAACGATGGCATCGTCAACGAGCCGCTGACCATCGCGCTGGACATGACGGTGGCCGGCGACCGGCTCACGCTCGACTTCTCGCGCACTTCGCCGCAATGCGCGGGGCCGGTGAACATCTCGCGCGCCACCGCGGTGGCTGCGTGCTACGTGGCGCTGAAGCACCTGTTCCCCGACGTGCCCGCGAATGCCGGCGTGCTCGACGCGGTCGACTTTGTCATTCCCGACAAGCGGGTGATCAGCGCCGAGCGCCCGCGCCCGGTCGGCGGCTACACCGAGACCATCCTGCGCATGATCGACGTGATCTTCAGCGCCGCCGCGCAGGCCGATCCCACGCGCGCCGTGGCGCAGGCCTACGGCACCATCAACGCGCTGTCGATCGCGGGCCACCGCAGCGACAAGGGCCGCGAAGGCCAGCGCTGGGTGATGTTCAGCTTCTTCGGCGGCGGCCATGGCGGCCACTCGGGCGGCGACGGCCTGGCGCACGGCAATGCACCCATCTCCACCGCGACCATCCCGCCGCTCGAGATTCTGGAAGCCGCCTATCCGGTGCGCTTCACCGAATGGTCGCTGCGCGCCGACTCCGGTGGCGACGGCCAGCACCGCGGCGGCCTGGGCGCCGTCTATGAAATCGAACTGCTGGAGAAGGACGCCGAGGTGTTCGTCTTCGGCGAGCGCGGCACGTCGCCGCCCAAGGGCATCGCGGGCGGCGGCGACGGCGCGGTCAACGTCTTCAGCTACGAGAACGCGGGCGAGTGGCACACGCCGCCCATGGTGTCGAAGATGCGCGGCATCACGCTCGCGCGCGGCGAGCGCGTGCGCCTGCAAACGCCCGGCGGTGGCGGCTGGGGCCGCGCCGCCGAGCGGCAGCCAGCGCAACGCGAGGCCGATGCGGCCATGGGCTACGTGAGCACCGATACGACGAAGAAAGCATCCGAATGACTTCCCCTGGTAACTCCCTTGTCGTCGGCGTCGATGTCGGCGGCACCTTCACCGACCTGTTCGTGCTCGACGAGGCGAACGGCACGGCCCGCATCGTCAAGGTGCCTTCCACGCGCGGCGAGGAAGCGCGCGGCTTCATGAACGGCGTGGCACGCGTGGCGGATTCGGCCGCGACCATTGCCACCATCGTGCACGGCACCACCGTGGGTACCAACGCGCTGCTGGAACGCAAGGTGGCGCGCACCGGCATCATCACCACGCGAGGTTTCCGCGACGTGCTCGAGATGCGCCGCCGCGACCGGCCCGAGACCTGGGGCCTGCGCGGCAGCTTCCTGCCAGTGGTCCCGCGCGACCTGCGCCGCGAGGTGGACGAACGCGTGCTGGCCGACGGCACGCTGCACACCGCGGTCGACCTGGAGCAGGTGCGCGCCGAAGCGCGCTCGCTGCTCGAAGCCGGTTGCGAGGCCGTGTGCGTGTTCTTCATCAACACCTACGCGAACCCCGAGAACGAGCGCCTGGCCGCGGCCGCGGTGCGCGAACTCTGGCCCAACCCGCACGTCACCTCGGCGAGCGAAGTGCTGCCCGAGATCCGCGAGTTCGAGCGCTGCTCGACCGCCACGCTCAACGCCGCGCTGCAGCCGGTGGTGGGCAGCTACCTCGGCCGGCTCGAATCCGACCTGCGCGCGCAGGGCTTCGGCGGCGAGTTGCTGGTGGTGCAGAGCAACGGCGGCGTGATGTCGCGCCAGACCGCGAGCGACCTGCCCGTGCGCACCGCGCTGTCGGGCCCGGCGGCCGGCGTGATCGCCTGCGCGGCCATCGCGCGCGCAGCGGGTTTTCCGAATGCGATCACGGGCGACATGGGAGGCACGTCGTTCGACGTGTCGCTGGTGGCGAACGGTGAAGCTGCATTGGCGGCGCAAACCGCCATCGAGTTCGGCATGGTGATCCGCTCGCCGATGATCCAGATCGAGACCATCGGCGCCGGCGGCGGCTCCATCGCGTCGGTGGACGCGAGCGGCATGCTGCAGGTCGGCCCCGAGTCGGCGGGCAGCGTGCCCGGGCCGGCCTGCTATGGCCGCGGCAACATGCGCCCGACCGTGACCGATGCCAACGTGCTGCTGGGCCGCATCGCGGCGGACCGTCCACTGGGCGGTGGACTGCTCGCGGCGCTCGACGCGGAGAAGTCGCGCCAGGCCATCGAGGAGCATGTCGCGCGTCCGCTGGGCCTCGATGTGCATGCCGCTGCCGAGGCCATCCTCACGGTGGCGAACGCGCGCATGGCCGGCGCCATCCGCCTCGTGTCGATCGAGCGTGGGCACGATCCTCGCCGCTTCGCCTACATGCCTTTCGGCGGCGGCGGCGCGCTGCACGTGTGCGCGATGATGCGCGAGGTGGGCGTGGCCACCGGCATCGTGCCGCGCTACCCCGGCGTCACTTCGGCACTGGGCTGCGTCATTGCGGACATGCGCCACGACGCGGTGCAGACCATCAACAAGCCGCTGGCCGACCTCGACGTGGCCGGCCTGCAGCACCGCATCGACGAACTGGCTGCGAGCTGCCAGCAGCGGCTCGACTCGTCGGGCGTGCGCTTCGACGAGGTGCGCGAAGTGGTCGCGCTTGACATGCTCTACGCCGGCCAGACGCACACGCTGCCGGTGGTGCTGGCTGATGCGGGCCAGGCACCGATCACGGCCGCAACCATCCGCACGGCCTTCGAAGCGGCCTACACCGCCGCCTTCGGCCGTGTGCTCGACGGCATCGCGATTCGCGTGATGAACCTGCGCTATGCGCGCATCGGCGTGCGGCCCAAGTTCGACCTGAAGGTGCTGGCGCCTGAAGGCGTGGGCAGCACCGCGCCGCTGGGCACGCAGCGCGTGTTCCACCAAGGCCAGTGGCACGACGCGGTGCGCTATGCGCGGCTCGAGCTGCCGGTGGCCGCGCGCATCGAGGGGCCGGCCATCCTCGAACAGGCCGACACCACCGTGTGGCTCGAACCCGGCTTCCATGCCGAGGTCGATGCGCACGGCAACCTGCTGGTGAGGCCGTCATGAGCGCGGGCACGAAGATCGTCCCGGCGAAGACGGCGCTGGTCGTCATCGACCTGCAGAACGACTTTCTCGATGCCAGGGGCGCCTACGCGCGCGGCGGCGACACCAACCCGCCCGCGCTGCTGCTGCCCGGGCGCGTGGCCGCCGTGGCGCGTGCGCTGAAGGCGGGTGGGGGGCTGGTGGTGGCGAGCCAGTTCACGCTGTGGCCCGACGCGAAGGGTGAGCCGATGGTCTCGCCGCACCTGAAGGCGTTGCGCCCGTACCTGTCCAAGGGCGATTTCGCGCCCGGCAGCTGGGGCCAGGCGAATGTCGACGCGCTGGCGGGCCTGGTCGACGTGACGGTCAGCAAGGTGGCGTATTCGGCCTTCTTCAACACGCAGCTCGACTGGGTGCTGCGCCGCGTGGGCATCGACACCGTGGCGGTGTGCGGCATCGTCACCAACGGCGGCGTGGCCAGCACGGTGCGCGACGCGCACATGCGCGACTACCGCACGCTGGTGCTGGCCGACGGCTGCGCGGCCTTCGGCGAGGAGCGCCACAACACCTCGCTGGCCGACATGCGCAACGTGGCCGAGGTGACAGACTGCGCGCCTTTCATCGCATCGCTGGCATGACCGCGCCTGCAAGAACCGTCCGGCGCGCCGCGCAGGTGGAGGCGGACGTGCACGTGGCAGTGGCCATCGTCGGCGGCGGGGCCTGCGGTCTCACGGCGGCGCTGATGCTGGCCGACGCGGGCATCGACTGCGTGGTGCTGGAGCGCGACGCGCTGCCCAGCGGATCGACGGCGTTGTCCTCGGGTTTCATTCCCGCGCCTGGCACGCGCGTGCAGCGCGCACACGGCGTGGCCAACGACAGCGCCGCGCGCTTTGCCGCCGACATCCAGGCCAAGGCGCACGGGCGCGCGGCCGCCGCGCTGGTCGCGGCGTATGCCGGTGCCATCGGCCCCGCGCTCGATGCGCTGCAGGCGCGCCATGGCCTCGAATGGATGCTGCTCGACGGCTTTCTCTACCCCGGCCACAGCGTGCACCGCATGCATGCGCTGCCGCAGAAGACCGGCGCCGCGCTGATGGCCGCGCTGCAGGCGGCGGCGGAAACCGCGGGCATTCCGGTGTTGACGCAGGCGTTGGTCGATACGCTGGTGCTCGACGCCCACGGCAGCGTGGTCGGCATCGACTACCTGCGCCCCGACGGCACGCGCGAGTCGCTGGCCTGCGACGCGCTGCTGCTGGCGTGCAACGGCTTCGGCGGCAACACGGAAATGGTGCGCACGCTGCTGCCCGAGATGGCCGAGGCCGCCTTCGGCGGGCATGTAGGCAACGACGGCAGCGCCATCCTCTGGGGCAAGTCGCTGGGCGCGCGGTTGCGCGACCTGGGCGGCTACCAGGGCCACGGTTCGTGGGTCACGCCGCAGGGTGCGTTGATGTCATGGGCCGTGATGATGGAAGGCGGCGTGCAGCTCAACTGCGACGGCCGGCGCTTCCACGACGAGACGCTGGGCTACTCCGAAGCCGCGGTGCACGTGCTCGCGCAGCGGGGAGGCATCGCCTGGAACGTGTTCGACACGCCGCTGCTCGCACTGGCGCGCGGCTTCCCCGATTTCTGCGAGGCCGAGGCGGCCGGCGCGCTGCGCCGCTGCGACTCGGTGGCCGCGCTGGCGGACTGCATCGGTTGCGAAGCCGCGGTGCTGCAGGGCACGCTCGACGCGATGCGCGGTGGCGTGCCCGCGGCCGACGGCCGCGTGTTCGCGCGCGGCCTCGACGCGCCGTACTTCGCCGTCAAGGTGACCGGCGCGCTCTTTCATACGCAAGGCGGCCTCGACACCGCACCCGACATGCGCGTGCTGCGCCAGGACGGCACGCCGTTGCCCAACCTGCTGGCCGCGGGCGGCGCGGCCGGCGGTGTCTCGGGTGACGCGGTGTGGGGCTATCTCTCCGGCAACGGCCTGCTGAGCGCCGTGGCCGGCGGCTACATCGCGGCGCACACGGCTGCCGCACTGGTTCAACCCAAGGAGGCGTCCGCATGACGACCCACAACTTCAAGACCCGCCTGGCACGGCCCGACGTGGTGCTGGCACCCGGCGTGTATGACGCGCTGAGCGCACTGGTGGCCGAGCAGGCCGGCTTCGAGGCGCTGTACCTGTCGGGCGCGTCGATCGCCTACACCCGCCTGGGCCGCTCCGACATCGGCCTCACCACCTTCACCGAAGTGGCCGACACGCTCGCGCGCATCACCGAGCGCGTGAGCCTGCCGGTGATCGTCGATGCCGACACCGGCTTTGGCAATGCGCTGAACACGCAGCGCACCGTGCGCGGCTTCGAGCGCGCGGGCGCGGCCATGGTGCAGATCGAGGACCAGACCTTTCCCAAGCGCTGCGGCCACCTCGACGGCAAGGCCGTGGTGCCCGAGCGGGAGATGGTCGGCAAGCTCAAGGCCGCGCTGGACGCGCGCACGTCGAGCGACACGCTGATCCTCGCGCGCACCGACGCCGTGGCGGTCGAAGGGCTCGAAGCCGCGCTTGACCGCGCCGAGGCGTACCTCGAATGCGGGGTGGACGCGCTCTTCATCGAGGCGCTGCGTTCGCCCGAGCAGATGGACACGGCCTGCAGCCGCTTCGCCCACCGCGTGCCGCTGCTGGCCAACATGGTCGAAGGTGGCAAGACGCCGATCCAGGATGCGGACGCGCTGCAGGCGCATGGCTTTCGCATCGCGATCTTCCCGGGCGGCACCGCGCGCGCGGTGGCGCACACGCTGCAGGGCTACTACGGCAGTCTGCACAAGCACCGCACCACGCAGCCGTGGCGGCCGCAGATGCTGGACTTCGATGCGCTCAACGAGGTGATCGGCACACCTGAGCTGATGCGCACCGGGCAAAAATACGAATGAGCGGATACGACTGAAGCTCAGCGCAGCACACGCACCAGTTCGTCGTACACCAGCCGCACGCGCGCCGGCACCGGCGCGCGCTGCGAGCGGTAGACGTGGATCGGCCAGGCGTCGGGCGCCTCGGCCTCCAGCACCTCCACCAGTTCGCCCGAGGCGATCAGCGGCTCGGCCAGCGGCCCCGCGAGCTGGCCGAAGCCCAGGCCCGCGCGCACCGCGGCGCACTCGGCATCGACGTCGTCGGTGACGAAGGCCGGCGCGGCGACCGGCATCTGCCGCCCCTTGCTGAAGAACCACGACCACGGGCGGCCCGCGCTGCGGTCCATCAGCGCAGTGAGCGGAAAGCCCGGCAGCGCCTCGACGTTCTTCGGGACGCCGGTGCGCGCGACCAGCGCCGGCGCCGCCACCACGCGCAGCTGCATCCGGCCGACCGTGCGCGCGACGAAGCGCGCATCGCGGATCGGGCCGGCGCGCACGCCGATGTCGATCTGCTCGTCGACCACGTCGGCATGTTCTTCCGACAGCCGCAGGTCGAGCACGAGGCCCGGGTGTTCGGCCAGCATCGGCGCGAGCGCTTCCGGAATCAGCCGCCGGCCGTACACGTTGGGCGCGGTGACGCGCACCGTGCCCGCGTGCTGCGAGAGCGCGCGCCGGTCGGTGCGGTGGAACAGCGCATCGACGCCGCCCACCGCGACGCGCGCGCGCTGCGCGAGCTGGCGGCCGAAGTCGGTGAGCTGCACGCCGCGCGTGCTGCGGTGAAAGAGCGGCTCGCCCAGTTCCTCTTCCAGCTCGCGCACTGCGCGCGTCACGACCTGCGGTGAGACGGAAAGCCGCACGGCCGCCTCGCGGAAGTTGGCGGCGTCGGCGGCGGTGAAGAACACGCGCAGGGCTTCGAGGCGGTTGGACATTGAGGTGTTCCTTGATTCCTGAATCTGGAATTCTGAAGTCGCCAGAGTTTCATTTACTGGAACGCGTGGATTTTCCACACTGCATGCACTTCTTCAACGCATCCCGAAAGGAATTTCCCATGACATCCGTTCAAGACAACATCAAGGGCAAGGTCGCCATCGTCACCGGCGCGAGCAGCGGCCTGGGCGAATCCGCCGCGCGCCACCTGGCCGCGCGCGGCGCCCGGGTGGTGCTGGCGGCGCGCCGCACCGACCGGCTCGAGAAAGTGGTGACCGAGATCCGCGAAGCCGGCGGCGAGGCCCTCGCCGTCGCAACCGACGTCGCGAAGCGCGAGGACCTGGAGCGGCTCGCCGCCGCCACCGTGGAGGCCTTCGGCCGCATCGACGTGCTGGTCAACAACGCGGGCGTGATGCCGCTGTCGCCCATCGAGAAACTCAAGGTCGTCGAGTGGGACCGCACCATCGACGTCAACATCAAGGGCGTGCTCTACGGCATTGCCGCCGTGTTGCCGCGCATGCAGGCGCAGGGCAGCGGCCACATCGTGAACGTCGCGTCGATTGCCGGGCTGAAGGTGTTCACGCCCATCGGCACCGTCTACAGCGCGACCAAGCACGCCGTGCGCGCCATCTCCGAAGGCCTGCGCGTGGAAGTGGGCAACAGCGGCGTGCGCGTGACCATCGTGTCCCCCGGCGCGGTGGAGTCGGAACTGAAGTTCGGCAGCAGCGACGCCGAGAGCGCCGCGGGCGTGAAGGCTTTCTACGACGCCAACCAGATCCCGGCCGACTCGGTGGCGCGCGCCATCGTCTACGCGGTGGAGCAGCCAGCCAACGTGGACATCAACGAGGTCGTGCTGCGGCCCGTGTCGCAGGAGTTCTGAGACCGCCGGGCAAGGGTGCGACCCGCTGGCGGTTGCCCCTTGCCTTGTTTAACCTTCATTAACCCAGTGCCGCCCAAGGTCATTTGCGGCCAAAAGTGCAAAGCCCCTGCAAAATAGAACGACCGTTCGTTTTATTCGGAGCTTTCACGATGTCTGCCACCGCCGTTCCCGCCAAGCCGGCCCGCGCCGCCCCCAAAGGCCAGCAGACCAAGGCCATCATCGTCGACGCTGCGCTGGCGCTGGCCGCGCAGATCGGGCTCGAAGGCCTGTCGATCGGCGCCGTGGCCGAGATCACCAAGATGAGCAAGTCGGGCGTGTTCGCCCACTTCGGATCGCGCGAGGAACTGCAGATTTCCGTGGTGCGCGAGTACCACGCGCGCTTCGAGCAGGAAGTGTTCTTTCCCGCTCTGGCGGCGCCGCGTGGCCTGCCGCGCCTGCGCGCCATGTTCGCCAACTGGATGAAGCGCACCTCGACCGAAATCGACTCGGGCTGCATCTACATCAGCGGCGCCTCCGAATTCGACGACCGCCCGGGTCCGGTGCGCGATGCGCTGGTCGAGTCGGTCAGCATCTGGCAGGCCGCCGTGTTGCGCGCCATCGTGCAGTCGAAGTCCGAAGGCCACCTGCGCGCCGACGCCGACGAGCGCCAGGTCGGGTTCGAGATCCACGGCCTGATCCTCGCGCTGCACTACGAGGCCCGCTTCCTGCAGGTGCCCGGCTCCATCGGCCGCGCCAACGTCGGCTTCGACAACATCCTCGCGCGCGCCGCTACGCCGGACGCGCCACCTGCTTCCAATGCCGCCGAGTCCGCGCCCGCTGCGCGCGGCACGCGCCGGCTCAAGACCGTGCGCTGAGCGCCGCGGCCCCATTTCGTTTTTCCGTTTTCGTTTTTTCTTATCTATCTAGCTTCGACCAGGAGAGTCCCGGATGCCTACCTACAACCCCCCCGTGCGTGACATGCAGTTCGTGCTGCACGAAGTGCTCAACGTCGCCGAGGAACTCAAGGCACTGCCGGCCCATGCCGAGACCGACGCCGACACCATCAACGCCGTGATCGAAGAGGCCGGCAAGTTCGCGGCCGAAGTCACCTTTCCGCTGAACATCAGCGGCGACGAAGAAGGCTGCGTGCTCGACAAGGCCACGCACGAAGTGAAGACGCCCACCGGCTTCAAGGACGCCTACGCCAAGTACGTCGAAGGCGGCTGGCCCGCGCTGTCGTGCGACCCGGCCTTCGGTGGCCAGGGCCTGCCGTTCGTGGTGAACCAGTGCCTGTTCGAGATGCTCAACAGCGCCAACCAGGCCTGGACCATGTACCCGGGCCTCTCGCACGGCGCCTACGAGGCACTGGCCGCGCACGGCACCGACGACCAGAAGAAGACCTACCTGCCCAAGCTCACCAGCGGCGAGTGGACCGGCACCATGTGCCTGACCGAACCGCACTGCGGCACCGACCTGGGCCTGCTGCGCACCAAGGCCGAACCGCAGGCCGACGGCACCTACCGCATCACCGGCAGCAAGATCTTCATCTCGGCCGGCGAGCACGACATGACGAGCAACATCATTCACCTGGTGCTGGCCCGCCTGCCGGACGCGCCCAAGGGCAGCAAGGGCATCAGCCTGTTCGTGGTGCCGAAGTTCCACGTCAAGGCCGACGGTTCGCTCGGCGAACGCAACCCGATCTTCTGCGCCGGCCTGGAGCACAAGATGGGCATCCACGGCAACGCCACCGCGCAGATCGTGATCGAAGGCGCCACCGGCACGCTGGTGGGCGAGCCCAACAAGGGCCTGGCCGCGATGTTCGTGATGATGAACGCCGCACGCTTGGGCGTGGGCAACCAGTCGCTCGGCCTCACCGAAGTGGCCTACCAGAACGCCCTGGCCTACGCCAAGGACCGCCTCCAGATGCGCTCGCTTTCCGGTGTGAAGGCCAAGGACAAGGAAGCCGACCCGATCATCGTGCACCCCGACGTGCGCAAGATGCTGCTCACCGCCAAGGCCTACGCCGAAGGAGGCCGCGCGCTGCAGATCTTCTGCACGCTGCTGCTCGACAAGGAGCACAACCATCCCGATGAAAAGGTGCGCAAGGACTCGGGCGAGCTGGTCGCGCTGCTCACGCCCATCGTCAAGGCCTTCATCACCGACAACGGCCACATCGCGACCAACGCGTGCATGCAGGTCTTCGGTGGCCACGGCTTCATCAAGGAATGGGGCATGGAGCAGTTCGTGCGCGACAACCGCATCAACATGATCTATGAAGGCACCAACACCATCCAGTCGCTGGACCTGCTGGGCCGCAAGGTGCTGGGCAACAACGGCGCGTCGCTGAAGAAGTTTGGCAAGCTCGTCGCGAAGCTGGTGGAAGAAGAAGGCGTGAACGAGAAGATGGCCGAGTTCATCAACCCGATCGCGATGCTGGGCGACCAGCTCACCAAGTTCACGACCGAGATCGGCTTCAAGGGCTTCCAGAACCCCGACGAAGTGGGTGCCGCTGCGGTGGACTACCTGCGCGTGGCCGGCCACTTCGTGTTCGGCTACCTGTTCGCCCGCATGGCGCAAGTCGCGCTGCGCGAGATCGCGGCCGGCAACACCGACCCGTTCTACGTCGCCAAGCTGCAGACCGCACGCTTCTATTTCGCCAAGCTGTTCCCCGAGACCGTGATGCTGATGCGCACCGCGCGCGCCGGCAGCAAGGTGTTGATGGACACCGACGCCGCACTCGCTTAAGCGACACAGCCTTTCTTCATCGACCAACCGGGAGCCGCTCATGAAAGCAACGCTTGCAGCCGTCTTGTTCACTGTGACCGCCGTCTCGGCCATGGCGCAGAGCACCCCGGTGGGGCTCTGGCGCAATGCCGACGACAAGACCGGCGAGGTCAAGGCCGAGATCCGCATCGCCGAGACCGGCGGCGCGCTCAGCGGCCGCATCGAGAAGTCGCTGAAGAAAGACACCAAGCCCGACGCCACCTGCGACGAATGCAGCGATGACCGCAAGGGCAAACCCATCACGGGCCTGGAGATCATCCGCGGCGGCAAGAAGGGCGAGGGCAAGGACGTCTGGGAAGGCGGGAAGATCCTCGACCCCGAGAACGGCAAGGAGTACCGCGCGAGCTTCACGCCGATCGACGGCGGAAAGAAGCTGGAAGTGCGCGGCTACCTGGGCCCGTTCTGGCGCACCCAAACCTGGACCCGCGCGCAGTAACCCTGCCGCGCGTTTTCAACCGAAAAAATACCAAGCAACATGTCCCGATTTCAAGTGAAAAAGGTCGCCGTGCTCGGCGCCGGCGTGATGGGCGCGCAGATCGCCGCCCACCTCGTCAACGTGCGCGTGCCTGTCGTGCTGTTCGACCTGGCCGCAAAAGAAGGCCCGAAGAACGGCATCGTCACGCGCGCCATCGACAACCTCAAGAAGCTCAAGCCCGCGCCGCTCGGCGATGTGGCCGACGCCGGCTTGATCGAGCAGGCCAACTACGAAGACGACCTCGCCAAGCTCGGCGAGTGCGACCTCATCATCGAAGCCATCGCCGAGCGCATGGACTGGAAGCTCGATCTCTACAAGAAGATCGCGCCGCACGTCGCCAAGCATTCGATCCTGGCCTCGAACACCTCGGGCCTGTCGATCACCAAGCTCAGCGAGGCACTGCCTGAAGCATTGAAGCCGCGCTTTTGCGGCATTCACTTCTTCAACCCGCCGCGCTACATGTTCCTGGTGGAGCTGATCAACACGCCCACCACGCAGCCGCAGGTGCTCGACGACCTCGAGGCCTTCGTCACCCGCACGCTCGGCAAGGGTGTGGTGCGCGCGCACGACACGCCCAACTTCATCGCCAACCGCGTCGGCATCGCCGGCATGCTGGCCACGCTGAAGGAAGTCGAGAAGTTCGGTCTCACGCCCGACGTGGTGGACGACCTCACCGGCAAGAAGCTGGGCCGTGCCAGCTCGGGCACCTTCCGCACCGCCGACGTGGTGGGCCTGGACACCATGGCTCACGTCGTGAAGACGCTGCAGGACAACCTGAACGCCGAGACCGATCCGTTCTACGCCAACTTCGCGACGCCGCCGGTGCTCGCCAAGCTGCTGGAGCTGGGCAACCTGGGCCAGAAGGCCAAGGCCGGCTTCTTCAAGAAGGTCGGCCGCGACATCCTGCGCTTCGATCTGAAGAGCGGCGAGTACGTGCCCGCCGGCGCGAAGGCCGACGAGGTGTACGGCCGCATGCTCAAGAGGCCCGCGGGCGAACGCCTGAAGCTGCTGCGCGAGAGCGAAGGACCGCAGGGCCAGTTCCTCTGGGCCATCCTGCGCGACGGCTTCCACTACGCCGCCGTGCACCTGGGCGACATCGCCGAGAGCGCACGCGACATCGACTTCGCCATGCGCTGGGGCTTCGGCATGAAGCAGGGCCCGTTCGAGCTGTGGCAAGAGGCCGGCTGGGCGCAGGTCGCCAAGTGGGTGCAGGAAGACATCGACGCAGGCAAGGCGCTGAGCAGCGCACCGCTGCCCAAGTGGGTGTTCGAAGGTCCGGTGGCCGAGGCCGGCGGCGTGCATACGCCCGAAGGCTCGTGGAGCGCATCGCAGAACAAATTCGTGCCGCAGCGCAAGCTGCCCGTGCATGACCGCCAGCTGTTCCCCGAAAGCGTGCTCGGCGCGAACGCGGCCGATGCCAACACGGCGGGCACCACGATCAGCGACGAAGGCGACGTGCGCGTGTGGACGCTCGACGGCGAAGTGCTGATCGCGAGCATCCACTCGAAGATGCACGCCATCAGCCCCGATGTGGCCGAGGCGCTGGGCGCCGCGGTCGACCTCGCCGAGGCCGAATACAAGGGCCTGGTGATCTGGTCGCCCGACGAGGTGTTCTCGGTCGGCGCCGACCTGCAGGCGATGCTGCCGGCCTTTGTGGTCGCGGGCATCGGCGCGGTCGAAGGCGCCGAAGAAGAGCTGCAGAACGTCATGCTCAAGATCCGCTACGCCACCGTGCCGGTGATTTCCGCCGTGCGCGGCATGGCGCTGGGCGGTGGTTGCGAGCTGGCCATCCACTCGGCCAAGCGCGTCGCGGCGATGGAAAGCTACATCGGCCTGGTCGAAGTCGGCGTGGGCCTGATCCCCGGCGCGGGCGGCCTGACCTACATCGCGCGCCGCGCGGCCGAGAACGCGTCGGCCTCGACCGGCACCGACCTGCTGCCCTTCCTCACCGAAGGCTTCACCGCCGCCGCAATGGCCAAGGTGGGCACCGGCGCGCTCGATTCGAAGAAGCTGGGCTACCTGCTCGACAGCGACGTGATCGTGCCGAACAAGGACGAACTGCTCTACGTGGCATTGCAGCAGGCCAAAGCCATGGCCGACGCCGGCTACCGCGCACCGCTGCGCCGCACCTTCCGCGTGGCGGGCCGCAGCGGCGCCGCGACGATCAAGGGCCAGCTGGTGAACATGCGCGACGGTGGCTTCATCAGCGCGCACGACTTCCACATTGCCAGCCTGATCGCGAACGTGGTCACCGGCGGCGACGTGGACGCGGGCTCGCTCGTGACCGAGGAATACCTGATGACGCTGGAGCGCAAGGCGTTCTGCTCGCTCATCGTGCATCCCAAGACGCAAGAGCGAATCATGGGAATGCTCAGCACCGGCAAGCCCGTGCGCAACTAAGGACAGATTTCATGAGCAAGCAAGTTCAAGACGCCTACATCGTCTCCGCCACCCGCACGCCCATCGGCAAGTCGCACCGCGGCTACTTCCGCAACTACCGTCCCGACGACCTGCTCGCGACGACGTTGAAGGCAGCGCTGGCCGCCGTGCCGAACCTCGATCCGAAGGCCATCGAAGACATCATCTGCGGCTGCGCGATTCCCGAATCGCAGCAGGGCCTGAATGTCGCGCGCATTGGCGCGGTGCTGGCGGGCCTGCCGACGAGCATCGGCGGCATCACCGTGAACCGCTTCTGCGCTTCGGGCCTGTCGGCCGTGCAGATGGCGGCCGACCGCATCCGCGTCGGCGAGGCCGACGTGATGATCGCCGCCGGCGTCGAAAGCATGAGCATGGTGCCGATGATGGGCAACTCGCCCTCGCTGTCGCCCTCCATCTTCGAGCGCGAAGGTGACGTGGGCATCGCCTACGGCATGGGCCTCACGGCCGAGAAGGTCGCGCAGCAGTGGAAGGTGAGCCGCGAGGCGCAGGACGCGTTCGCGCTGGCCTCGCACCAGAAGGCACTGGCCGCACAGGCCGCCGGCAAGTTCGCCGACGAGATCACGCCGATCGAAGTGACCGACCGCACGCCGAACCTGGAAACCGGCGAGTCGATCGCGAAGACGCGCACCGTGAGCCTGGACGAAGGCGCCCGCCCCGACACCAGCATCGAGGGCCTGGCCAAGCTGCGCACCGTGTTCGCCGCGCGCGGCACGGTGACGGCCGGCAACAGCTCGCAGACCTCGGATGGCGCAGGCGCGCTGATCCTGGCCAGCGAGAAGGCGGTGAAGCAGTACGGCCTCACGCCGCTCGCACGCTTCGTGAGCTTCGCCAGCAAGGGCGTGCCGCCCCACATCATGGGCATCGGCCCGATCGAGGCGATTCCTGCGGCTCTGCGCTATGCGGGCCTGAAGCACGAGGACATCGACTGGTTCGAGCTCAACGAAGCCTTCGCTGCGCAATCGCTCGCGGTGATGAACACGCTGGGTCTCGATCCGTCGAAGGTCAACCCGATGGGAGGGGCCATTGCACTGGGCCACCCGCTCGGCGCGACCGGCGCGATCCGCGCGGCGACCGTGGTGCACGCGCTGCGCCGCGAGAAGCTGAAGTACGGCATGGTCACGATGTGCGTGGGGATGGGACAGGGCGCCGCCGGCATCTTCGAGCGGGTCTGATCGGCAGGGTCACGGCCATGCACGGCACGCAGCAGCAGCTCCCTGCCGGCGGTGCATGGCCTCCAGTGCATGCCGCAGTGCAGCACGCCAACGTCCCGCACACGACTGCGTGAGGTCATCCACCGGAGGCACACTGACGATCACCATGCCCACGACCCCACACCCCTTCGACAAAGCCCTGGCCCTGCACCACAGCGACATCCGCGTGGGGCACTTCACGGGCACCACGAGTCCCGACTACTGGAACATGGTCGGCCCGTTCGGCGGCACCACCGCAGCGCTCGCGCTGCAGTCGGTGCTGCAGCACCCCGACCTGCTCGGCACGCCGATCGCGCTGACCGTCAACTACGCGGCCGCGCTCGGCGAGGGCGTGTTCGACATCCAGGCCACCGCCGTGCGCACCAACCGCTCGACGCAGCACTGGACGGTGACGATCACGCAGCCTGGCGCCGACGGCACCCCCAACATGACGACCACCGCCACGGTGGTGACCGCCGCGCGCCGCGACACCTGGAGCTTGGCCGACCTCCCCATGCCCGAGGCGCCGAAGCCCGCGTCGGTCGAGCGCATGAGCATCGGTCCGTCGGGCGTGGCCTGGCTCGACCAGTACGAGATGCGTCCCTTCAGCGGCGGCATTCCCGCGACGTGGGACGGCAGCCTGCAGCACAGCGAGACCCGCATCTGGGTGCGCGACGCGCAGGCCCGCCCGCTCGACTTCGCCTCGCTCGCCGCGTTGAGTGATGTGTTCTATCCGCGCGTCTGGCTGCGCCGCGCCAAGCACGTGCCCGCGGGCACGGTGTCGATCACCACGTACTTCCACGTCGGCGCCGCCGAACTGGCCGAAGTTGGCACGGGCTACCTGCTGGGCTGCGCGGCGGGGCAGCAGTTCTTCAACGGCTTCTTCGACCAGAAGGCGCAGTTGTGGAGCGAGAAGGGCGCGCTGCTCGCGACCTCGAACCAGATCGTCTACTACAAGGAATGACGCGATGACGCTCACCAAGGCCGCACTCATCGTCGGCGCGGGCGATGCCACCGGCGGCGCCATCGCCCGCCGCTTCGCGCGCGAGGGCTACGCCACCTGCGTCACGCGGCGCAGCCTCGACAAGCTGCAGCCGCTGGTGGCGCAGATCGAGGCCGACGGCGGCCGGGCCCACGCCTTCGCCTGCGATGCCCGCAAGGAAGAAGAAGTGGTGGCGCTCATCGAGCAGATCGAATCGACCATCGGACCGATCGAGGTGATGGTGTTCAACATCGGCGCGAACGTGCCGGAGAGCATCCTCACCGAGTCCGCGCGCAAGTACTTCAAGGTGTGGGAGATGGCCTGCTTCTCGGGCTTTCTCAACGGCCGCGAAGTCGCGAAGCGCATGGTGGCGCGCGAGATGCCGGCCGGCGGTCATCGCGGCACGATCATCTTCACGGGCGCGACGGCGTCGCTGCGCGGCGCGGCCAACTTCGGCGCCTTCTCGGGCGCCAAGATGGCCCTGCGCGCGCTCGCGCAGTCGATGGCGCGCGAGCTGGGGCCGCAGGGCATCCATGTCGCGCACGTCGTGGTCGACGGTGCCATCGACACCGAGTTCATCCGCAGCAATTTCCCCGAGCGCTATGCGCTAAAGGACAGCGACGGCATCCTGAACCCGGACCACATCGCCGACAGCTACTGGATGCTGCATTCGCAGCCGCGCGACGCGTGGACGCATGAGCTCGACCTGCGTCCCTGGTCCGAGAAGTTCTGACGAGCGCCGAGCTTCGCGTCGCGACACACAGCCCCAAGGAGACGACACCCATGACGAAATCCGTCGCGTTCTATTTCGACGTCGGCAGCCCCGCCGCCTACCTGGCCGCCACGCAATTGCCGCACGTGTGCGCCGACACCGGCGCCGAGCTGGTCTGGAAGCCCATGCTGCTGGGCGGCGTGTTCCAGGCCACGGGCAACCATTCGCCGGCCGAGATCAAGGCCAAGGGCCCGTACCTCACGACCGACCTGCAGCGCTTCGCGAAGCGCTACGGCGTGCCCTTCGTGCACAACCCGCACTTCCCGATCAACACGCTGCTGCTGATGCGCGGCGCGACCGGCGTGCAGATGACGATGCCCGAACGTTTCGGGGCGTATGTCGACGCCGTGTTCCATGCGATGTGGGTCGAGCCGAAGAACCTCAACGACCCCGCGACCGTCGGCGCCGTCTTGCAGAATGCAGGCTTCGACGCCGCGGGCCTGCTCGCGCTGGCCAGCGCGCAGGAAGTCAAAGACCGCCTCAAGGCGGTCACGCAGGAGGCGGTGGAGCGCGGCGTGTTCGGCGCCCCCACCATGTTCGTCGGCGACCAGATGTTCTGGGGCCAGGACCGCCTCGATTTCGTCCGCGAATCGCTCCGAGCCTGAGCGCGTCGCCCCCCGTTTTACCTACCCAAGGATCTTTCCATGAGCGACATCCTCGTCCACACCGAAGCCGGCGTGATGACCATCACCTTCAACCGCGTCGACAAGAAGAACTCGATCACCAGCAGCATGTATGCCGCGCTGGCCGACGCGCTCGCCACGGCGGAGAGCGAAGCCGCCGTGCGCTGCGTGCTGATCCAGGGCGACCCGACGATCTTCAGTGCCGGCAACGACATCGGCGACTTCCTCAATGCGCCGCCCGCCAACACGGAGTCGCCGGTGTTCCGCTTCCTGCGCGGCATCGCCACCTTCCCGAAGCCCATCGTCGCGTCGGTCTGCGGCCCGGCCGTGGGCATCGGCACCACGATGCTGTTCCACTGCGACCTCGTCTACGCGGGCGACAACGCGGCGTTCTCGATGCCCTTCGTCAACCTGGGCCTGTGCCCCGAGGCGGCGTCGAGCCTGCTGGTGCCGCAGATGCTGGGCTACCACCGCGCCGCCGAAGCTCTGCTGCTGGGCGAGCCCTTCATGGCCGAGGCCGCGCTCGAAGTGGGCCTGGTCAACCGCGTGGTGCCGCCGACCGAAGCCAACGGCATCGCGCAGACGCAGGCCCGCAAGCTCGCGGCCAAGCCGCTGAGTGCGCTGATCGAAACCAAGCGCCTGCTGAAGAAGACACAGATGCCCGCCGTGCTCGAGCGCATGGGCGAAGAGGGTGCGAGCTTCGGCCGCATGCTGCGCGAACCGGCGGCCAAGGAAGCTTTTGGTGCTTTCATGGAGAAGCGCAAGCCCGATTTTTCGAAGGTCTAATCCTTCCGTGGACTTGCCTGCGGACAGTGCCTGCGTACACTGGTCCTCGTGCCTGCTCCAGACGTCGACCCGCCCACAGCGCCCGCCACACGGGCGATGCGTGCTACTGAAAAAGTAGCATTCAGGTCGACGCGCCGGCATGCTTTGGGCCTACTCGCGGGCTCGCTCGCGGCGCCCTCGCTGGTGATGGCGCGCGTGCGGCCGTTGCGCATCGGGGTCATCGGCTCGTGGTCGGGGCCCTATGCGGGCGGTGGGCGCCAGTTCGACGCCGGCATGGCGGTCTGGCTGGCCGACCACAAGCAGCAGATCGCGGGCCGGCCGGTCGAACTTCTGCGCCGCGACGTGCCCGGCAGCGCGCCCGAGCAGGCGCGGCGCCAGGCGCAAGACCTCATCGAGAGCGAGCGCGTCGACCTGCTCACGGGGCTGGACTTCAGCTCCAACGCCTACGCCGTCGGCACCGTCGCCACGCAGGCCCGCGTGCCGACCGTGATCATGAACGCCGCCTCCTCGGGCATCACCGGGCGCTCGCCGTTCATGGTGCGGGTGTCGTTCACCATCGCGCAGGTCACGGCGCCGCTGGCGCGCTGGGCGCTGCAGCAGGGGCTGCGCGACGTGTGCACCGTGGTGGCCGACTACGCCTCGGGCGTGGACGCCGAGAGCGCCTTCGTCTCCGGCATCACCGCAGGTGGCGGGCGCGTGGGCGCGATGCTGCGCGTGCCGC
Organism: Variovorax sp. Root473; assembly: GCF_001426505.1. GTDB lineage: Bacteria > Pseudomonadota > Gammaproteobacteria > Burkholderiales > Burkholderiaceae_C > Variovorax. Next base: position 236,391 of record NZ_LMEV01000014.1, on the reverse strand, counting down.
TGAAGACGCTCGACTATTCGGCCTACATGCTGCGCCTGCGCGAGCTGAAGCCGCAGGCCGTGTTCTTCTTCTTGCCGTCGGGCCAGATGCCGGCCATCTTCCTGAAATTCTGGCGCGATCGCGGCATGGCCGACACCGGCATCCGCCTGCTCGCCACGGGCGACGCCACCGACGACCACTACCTGGACGGCATCGGTGAACTGGCCGAGGGGCTGGTCACCAGCCACCACTATTCCTTCGCCCACGAGTCGCCGGCCAACCGGCGCTTCGCGGGCGCCTTCGAGGCCGAGTACGGCAGCCACCTGCGCCCGGGCTACTTCGCGGTGGCGGCGCACGACGGGCTCGCGGCCATCGACGCGGCCCTGAGCGCGCCAGGCGCGCGCGGCGGCAAGGCGGGCGCCGAGCGGCTGGTGGATGCGTTCCGCGGCCTGCGGCTGGACAGCCCGCGCGGGCCGGTCGAGATCGATGCCCACACACGCGACGTGGTGCAGTCGGTCTACATCCGCCGCGTGGAGCGGCGCGACGCGCGCTGGATCAACCGCGAGTTCGAGTGCATCGAGCGCGTGCGCGACGCGGGTGCCTGACAGGGGAAGGGGACTGTCTTCGCCAGAAACACCGCGGAACCGGCTTTGCCGGGCCGCTGGTGTTGCCCCCGGCAAGGGGGGTGGAGAAGCGACACGAAGTGCGCGAAGCCTGGGGGATTACGTTTCAATCGGACGCGGGCGGCCGTTGTCGTCGATCGCCACGTAGGTGAAGGTGGCCTGCGTCACCTTGATGTACTCGCCCTGCGCCCGGAAGCGCTCGGCGAACACCTCGACCGTGACCGTGACCGAGGTGCGACCCACGCGCACCAGCTTCGAATAGAACGAGAGGATGTCGCCCAGCCGCACCGGCTGCTTGAAGATGAACTCGTTGACCGCCACCGTGGCCTGGCGGCCCTTGGCGTAGCGCGCCGGAATCACCGAGCCGGCCAGGTCGCACTGCGCCATGACCCAGCCGCCGAAGATGTCGCCGTTGGCATTGCAGTCGGCCGGCATCGGAATGACCTTGAGCACCAGCTCCATGTCGGTGGGCAGGCTCTTGAGGGTGGCGGCGGCCGCCGCCGCGGCGGAAGAAGCACTGGAAGGGGAGGACATGGGCACAATCTGAAGCAAACAAACAACCACGATTGTCTCCCATGCGCCGAAGCGGCGAAGCCCTTTCCTCCTCTCCCCATGCGCCTGGCGGCCCTGCGCCAGACCGCGCCGACCGTTCCGACTGGGCGACCCTGCGCCGCCTCTTTCCCTATCTCTGGCAGTACAAATGGCGCGTGATGGCAGCGCTTGCCTTCATGGTGGGCGCCAAGGTGGCCAACGTGGGCGTGCCGGTGCTGCTGAAGAACCTCATCGACACCATGACGCCCAAGCCCGACATGGCGCAGGCGCTGCTCATCGTGCCGATCGGGCTGCTGCTGGCCTACGGGCTGCTGCGCTTTTCGACGGCGCTCTTCGGCGAGCTGCGCGAGCTGATCTTCGCCAAGGCCACCGAGGGCACGGCGCGGCAGATTGCGCTGGAGGTGTTCGGCCACCTGCATTCGCTGAGCTTGCGTTTCCACCTGGAGCGCCAGACAGGTGGCATGACGCGCGACATCGAGCGCGGCACGCGCGGGGTGCACTCCCTCATTTCGATGTCGCTGTACAGCATCGTGCCGACCATCATCGAGCTGGCGCTGGTGCTCACCATATTGGGCGTGAAATTCGATGCGCTGTTCGTGTGGATCACGGGCGCGGCGCTGGTGCTGTACATCACCTTCACCGTCACGGTGACCGAGTGGCGCACGCAGTTCCGCAAGACCATGAACGAGCTCGATTCCATGGCGCAAAGCCGCGCGGTCGATTCGCTGCTGAACTACGAAACCGTCAAGTACTTCAACAACGAGGAGTTCGAGGCCAAGCGCTACGACGCCAGCCTCGACCGCTACCGCAAGGCCGCCATCAAGAGCCAGCGCACGCTGAGCATGCTCAACACCGGCCAGCAGCTGCTGATCGCGATCAGCCTCGTGCTGATGCTGTGGCGCGCCACCTCGGGCGTGGTCGATGGACGCATGACGCTGGGCGACCTCGTGATGGTCAACGCCTTCATGATCCAGCTCTACATTCCGCTCAACTTCCTGGGCGTGATCTACCGCGAGATCAAGCAGAGCCTGACCGACCTGGACAAGATGTTCGTGCTCATGGAGAAAGAGCGCGAGGTGCGCGATGCGCCCGGTGCGCAGCCGCTGGCGGGTGTGGACTCCAGCATCCGCTTCGAGGACGTGAGCTTTGCCTACGAACCCGATCGCCCGATCCTCAAGCACGTGAGCTTCGAGATTCCGGCCGGCAAGACGGTGGCCGTGGTCGGCCCGTCGGGCTCTGGCAAGTCGACGCTGGCGCGCCTCTTGTACCGCTTCTACGACGTGCAGCAGGGCCGCATCACCATCGGCGGCGAAGACATCCGCGCCGTGCAGCAGTCCAGCGTGCGCCGCGCCATCGGCATCGTGCCGCAGGACACGGTGCTGTTCAACGACACGGTCGAATACAACATCGCCTACGGCCGCCCCGGCGCCACGCGCGAGGAGGTCGAAGGGGCGGCGCGCGCCGCGCGCATCCACGACTTCATCTCGGCCACGCCCAAGGGCTATGAGACCACGGTGGGCGAGCGCGGCCTGAAGCTCTCGGGCGGGGAGAAGCAGCGCGTGGCCATCGCGCGCACGCTCTTGAAGAACCCGCCGATCGTGATCTTCGACGAGGCCACCTCGGCGCTCGATTCGGCCAACGAACGCGCCATCCAGTCGGAGCTGCGCAGCGCCGCGCAAGGCAAGACCACGCTGGTCATTGCGCACCGCCTCTCGACCGTGGTCGAGGCGCACGAGATCCTGGTGCTCGAATCGGGCGTGATCGTCGAGCGCGGCACGCACGCCGAACTGCTCGCCCGGCAGGGCCGCTATGCGCAGATGTGGGCTTTGCAGAAGAGCGAAGCGGTGCCGCTGCTCTAGCCCGATCATTCATTCCCTTTCCTATCGATTCAGGAGTTCAGACGTGTCGCCCAAGATTCCCCTGCTGGTGCTCAACAGCCTCTCGAGCGCCCACCAGGCCCAGATTGCCGAGGTCTACGACATGACCTACGCCTTCGGCGACGCCGAGCGCGCCGCTGCCATCGCCGAGCACGGCGCCAAATTTCGCGCGGTGCTGACCATCGGCGTCATCGGCCTCACGCCCGAAGAAATCGCGGCCATGCCGGCAGTGGAACTCATCTGCTGTCTCGGTGCGGGCTACGAAGGCGTGCCGCTCGACGTGACGCGCGCGCGAGGCATCGTCACCGCCAACGGCGCCGGCACCAACGACGACTGCGTGGCCGACCATGCCTTCGGCCTGCTGATCAGCATCGTGCGCGAGTTCCGCAAGCTCGACCGCCTGTGCCGCGAAGGCGTGTGGCGCGAAGCCATTCCGCAGCCGCCGAACGTGTCGGGCAAGAAGCTCGGCATCCTGGGGCTGGGCACCATTGGCCAGAAGATCGCCAAGCGCGCCGCTGCCTTCGACATGGACATCGGCTATCACAACCGCAAGCCGCGCGAAGGCGCCACGCACCGCTACTTCGACGACCTGAAGTCGCTTGCCGCCTGGGCCGACTTCCTGGTGCTGGCCGCACCGGGTGGGCCGGCGACGAAGCACCTGGTCAATGCCGAGGTGCTCGACGCGCTGGGGCCGCAGGGCTACCTCGTGAGCATCGGCCGCGGCAGCGTGGTCGATACCGAGGCGCTGGCGAAGGCGCTGCGCGAGCGCCGCATCGCGGGCGCGGGCCTGGACGTGTACGAGAGCGAGCCCCAGCGCCCCGAGCCGCTCGTCGGCCTGGACAACGTCCTGCTCACGCCGCACATGGCGGGCTGGTCGCCCGAGGCCACGCAGAAGTCGGTGGACCACTTCCTCGCGAACGCCGAAGGGCATTTCGCGGGGCGGGGTGTGCGTACGCCGATCTGATCAGACCAGTTCTGATCAGGACAGGGCCGGCGGGCGCCGCGCCGCCCAGCCGCAGGCCTGGTCGTAGGCATGGCCCAGCCGCAGCACGTCGAGGTCGGCATGGATCGGCCCCGCCAGCTGCAGCCCCATCGGCAGCCCGCCGTCGCCGAAGCCTGCGCGCACATTGAGCGTGGGCAGCCCCGCCAGCGTGAAGGGCGTGACGATCTCCATCCAGCGGTGGTACGTGTCGCTCTTCACGCCGTTCACCTCGGCCGGCCAGTGCAGTTCGGCGTCGAAGGGGAACACCTGCGCGGTGGGCGCCACCACGAAGTCGAAGCGCTCGAAGAGCTTCAGGAACGCGCGGTACACGTTCGAGCGATAGAGCGAGGCCTGGTACAGCGAGGCGGTGTCCAGGTGCCGGCTTTGCTCGATCTCCCATTGCGCCTCGGGCTTGAGTTGGGCGAACAGCTTCGGGTCGCTCAGGTAGGCGCCGAGCTTGCCGCCCACCAGCAGTTGCCTCAATCGCAGCCAGGCGCTCCAGTTGTGCTCGCGCGGCACGTCGAGCGTGCAGGGCTCGACTTCGCAGCCGATGGTGCGGAAGGTGCCGAGCGCCTGCTCGCCGAGTTCGCGCACGCCCGGTGCCAGCGGCAGATCGGGCCAGACGCTGCCGAGCCAGCCGATGCGCAGGCCCTTGCCGTCGCCGTCCAACTGAATGGCATCGGGCGATGGCAGCGCGTGCGGCGATGACAGCGGCACGCGTGGGTCGAAGCCCGCCTGCACGACCAGCAGCCGTGCGGTGTCTTGCACGGTGCGGCCCATCGGGCCTTCGCAGCCCAGCTGCTGGAAGAAGAGCTCCTGCTCCGGGTCGCCCGGTACACGCCCGCGCGAGGGCCGCATGCCGATCACGTTGTTGAAGGCGGCGGGGTTGCGCAGCGATCCCATCATGTCGCTGCCATCGGCCACGGGCAGCATGCCCAGGGCCAGCGCGACCGCAGCGCCGCCGCTGCTGCCGCCCGCGCTGCGGTCGGGCGCGTAGGCGTTGCGCGTGATGCCGAACACCGTGTTGTAGGTGTGGGAGCCGAGCCCGAACTCGGGCGTGTTGGTCTTGCCGATGACGACGGCGCCGGCCGCGCGCATGCGCGCGACGTGCAGGCTGTCGGTGCGCGCGGGCGAGCGTGGCGACAGCGGCGAACCCATCGAGGTCGGCAGGCCCGCGGCGTGGCTCAGGTCTTTCACGGCGAGCGGAAAGCCGTGCATCCAGCCGCGCCGTTCGCCGCGTGCGAGTTCGGCGTCGCGCGCGTCGGCCTCCGCCAGCAACTGCACCGGATCGCGCCGGGAGACGATGGCGTTGAACTGCGGATTGAGCGCGTCGATGCGGGCGAGCGACGCCTGCATCACCTCGCGGCAGGACACGTCGCGGGCCGCGATCTTGCGCGAAAGTTCGGTGGCGCTGAGGTCGGGCAGGTCGTCGAAAGGCATGGCGAATGCGGGAAAAGGAGGGGGCGCCCAGTATGGCGCGGCGCTCGCATAATCGCCGCGTATGGAAACAAAGTGGCTTGAAGACTTCATTAGCCTGGCGGAAACCCGCAGCTTCAGCCGCTCGGCCCAGTTGAGGCACGTGACGCAGCCGGCGTTCTCGCGACGCATCCAGGCGCTCGAGGGATGGGCCGGCACCGACCTGGTCGACCGCAGCTCCTACCCCACGCGCCTCACGCCCGCGGGCCAGACGCTGTACAGCCAGGCCATCGAGATGCTGCAGTCGCTGCAGAGCACGCGCGCCATGCTGCGCGGGCACTCGGCCGCCGGGCAGGACGTGATCGAGATCGCCGTGCCGCACACGCTGGCCTTCACCTTCTTCCCGTCGTGGGTCACGAGCCTGCGCGAGCACTTCGGGCCGATCAAGAGCCGCCTCATCGCGCTCAACGTGCACGATGCGGTGCTGCGGCTGGTCGAGGGCAGCTGCGACCTGCTGATCGCCTACCACCACCCCTCGCAGCCGCTGCAGCTCGACGCCAACAAGTACGAGATGGTCAGCCTCGGCGAAGAAACCGTCGCGCCCTGGGTCAAGGCCGATGCCGAAGGCGCGCCGCGCTACCGCCTGCCGGGCCGTCCGGGCCAGCCGCTGCCTTACCTGGGCTACGCGCCGGGCGCGTACCTCGGGCGCGTGGTCGACCAGCTGCTGAAAGAGTCAGGCACCGCCATCCACCTCGACCGCGTCTACGAGACCGACATGGCCGAAGGCCTGAAGGTGATGGCGCTCGAAGGCCACGGCATCGCATTCCTGCCGCAGAGCGCGGTGCGCAAGGAGATCAAGGCACGCAAGCTCGTGAGCGCGCTGCCGCCCGAGATCGACAGTCTGGAGGCCAAGATGGAAATCCGCGCGTATCGCGAGCGCCCCGGCGCGCCGGTCCCGGTGAAGGCCGGCGCCAGCCGCTCGGCCGCGCGGGCCGGGCTGGTCGAGAGCATGCAGCCCAAGCGCACGGCCGACGCCCTGTGGTCGTACCTGGTCGGAACCCAGCCGCCGCATTGACGTGCCGACGAACGGCGACTGAATTTGTGCGCTGCACAATCTATAAGCACTGCGCATACCGCCCCCGGCAATCAGCATTGGCGGGCCGGCCCCGGCGCCACTACAGTCGCGGCAGTTTTTTCGGCCACAGCACGCCGGGGATCGCCGGTACTGCTTTCGTCACACACAGCCGCCCGAATGCGGGCACAAAGGCTGCTTAGTGAAAGTCGGACAATGCGAAATGTCTGGATTGCACCAGGCTGGCGCTTCGATGTGCGCGGCCGGTGCGACGCGGGCGGCGATGCCCGTGGAATGCACCGGGTTGGTCCGGGTATCCCGCAAAATGCGAGTGTCTAGAATTTCGTTCTATTTGTTTCAGTCACCCTCAGGAGCTTTTCGTATGAAAAAACAAGTATTGGCATTGGCCGTCGCAGCGCTCGCCACCAGCGGCGCCTTTGCACAGGCCAATGACACGCTGGCCAAGATCAAGGGCAGCGGTGCCGTCGCCCTCGGTGTGCGCGATTCGTCCGCGCTGTCCTTTACGCTGGGCAATGGCAAATACGTGGGCTTCCACACCGAGATGGGCGAACGCATCATCGAAGACCTGGGCAAGGCCGCGGGCAAGAAGCTCACCGTCAACTACGTGCCCGTCACGTCCCAGAACCGCATCCCGCTGGTGCAGAACGGTACCGTGGACCTGGAGTGCGGCTCCACCACCAACAATGCCACCCGCCAGAAGGACGTCGACTTTGCCTCGACCACCTACGTGGAAGTGGTGCGCATCGCCGTCAAGGCCAGCTCGGGCATCAAGGACCTGAAGGACCTGAATGGCAAGACCGTGGCCACCACCACCGGCACCACCTCGGTCCAGACCCTGCGCAAGAACGAACGTGCCCAGAGCATCGACTTCAAGGAAGTCATGGGCAAGGACCACGCCGACAGCTTCCTGCTGCTGGAAACCGGCCGTGCCGATGCCTTCGTGATGGACGGCTCGATCCTGGCTGCCAACATCTCCAAGTCCAAGGCGCCGAAGGACTACGCCATCGTCGGCCCCGAGCTGTCGGTCGAGCCGATCGCCTGCATGGTGCGCAAGGGCGACGAGGCCTTCCTGAAGGCGGTCAACGAGTCCATTGCCCGCCAGATCAAGGATGGCTCGCTGGCCAAGCTGTACGACAAGTGGTTCATGCAGCCGGTCCCCCCGACCAATACGGCGCTGAACCTGCCGCTGTCGGACGCCACCAAGGCAGCCTGGGCCCACCCGAACAACAAGCCGATGGAAGACTACGCCAAGAAGTAATTCATCCGGCGTAATCGGTCAATAAGCGCCCGCCCTCAAGGTGGGCGTTTGTTTTTTTCATAGATAGAAGAAACGACAAGACGAGGAGTTCCCCATGGCATGGGACTGGCAGGTCTTTTGTAAAGACACGATCGATGGTGACATCGTTCCAGGCTGCTTCGGTACGGGCGGTGCATCTACGTATCTCAACTGGATGATGTCCGCCTGGGGCTGGACGGTGTCGGTGTCGCTGTGCGCACTGATCATCGCCCTGGTCGTCGGATCGGCCATCGGCATCCTGCGCACGCTGCCCGACAACCCGTGGCTGGTGCGATTCGGCAACGCCTGGGTCGAGCTGTTCCGCAACATTCCCTTGCTGGTGCAGATCTTCCTCTGGTACCACGTGGTGCCTTCGCTGTTCCCGGTCATGCGTGACTTCCCGCCCTTCGTGCTGGTGGTGGTCGCGCTGGGCCTGTTCACGTCGGCGCGCATTGCCGAGCAGTTGCGCTCGGGCATCCAGGCCCTGCCCAAGGGCCAGCGCTATGCAGGCATGGCGGTGGGGTTCACGACATTGCAGTACTACCGCTACGTCATCCTGCCGATGGCCTACCGCATCATCCTGCCGCCGCTGACCAGCGAGTCGATGAACATCTTCAAGAACTCGTCCGTGGCCTTCGCCGTGTCGATCGCGGAACTCACCCAGTTCTACCTTCAGGCTGGCGAGGAGACCGGGCGCAACATGGAAATCTACATCGGTGTCGTGCTGCTCTATATCTTCTCGGCGCTGGTGATCAACCGGCTCATGGCCCACATCGAGAAGAAGGCGCGGGTCCCGGGCTTCGTTGCCGCGGGCACCGGCGGAGGCCACTGACATGATGAACCTCGACTTTTCCTTCTACGACTGGGGCGTCATCAGCAACTATGTGCTGAAGGGCTTCTACTTCAGCGTGTTCCTCACGGTCGTGGCCACCTTGGGCGGCATCGTCTTCGGTACCGTGCTGGCACTCATGCGCCTGTCGGGCAAGAAGTGGCTGGACATGCCGGCGGCCATCTACGTCAACGGCATGCGCAGCGTCCCGCTGGTGATGGTGATCCTGGGCTTCTTCCTGCTGGTGCCTTTCGTCATCGGCCGGCCCATCGGCGCGGAATATTCCGCGGTGATCACCTTCATCGCCTTCGAGGCGGCCTACTTCAGCGAGATCATGCGCGCGGGCATCCAGTCGATCCCGCGCGGCCAGGTCTATGCCGGCCAGGCCATGGGGATGAGCTACGGACAGAACATGCGGCTCGTGATCCTGCCGCAAGCCTTCCGCAACATGTTGCCGGTGCTGCTGACACAGACCATCATCCTGTTCCAGGACACCTCGCTGGTGTATGCCATCGGCGCCTACGACCTGCTCAAGGGCTTTGAAACCTCCGGCAAGAATTTCGGCCGGCCGGTGGAGTCGTACCTGCTGGCCGCGGTCGTCTACTTCATCATCTGCTATTCGCTGTCTTATGTGGTCAAGCGTCTGCACAAGAAAATCGCCATCATTCGCTGATTGTTTGAGTGGCTGAACTGAACCGGAGAGAAACAAATGTCCGAAAAAATGATTGAAATCAAGAACGTCTCCAAGTGGTACGGCCCGGTGCAGGTGCTCAACGACTGCTCGGTGAACATTTCCAAGGGCGACGTGGTGGTGGTGTGCGGCCCGTCGGGTTCCGGCAAGTCCACGCTCATCAAGACCGTGAACGCGCTCGAGCCCTTCCAGAAGGGCGAGATCACCGTCAACGGCATCCCGCTGCACGACCCCAAGACCAACCTGCCCAAGCTGCGCTCCAAGGTCGGCATGGTGTTCCAGCACTTCGAGCTGTTCCCTCACCTGTCGGTGACCGAGAACCTCACGATCGCGCAGATCAAGGTGCTGGGCCGCACGCCCGACGAAGCCAAGACCCGCGGTCTCAAGATGCTCGACCGCGTGGGCCTGATGGCGCACAAGGACAAGTTCCCGGGCCAGCTGTCGGGCGGCCAGCAGCAGCGCGTGGCCATCGCCCGTGCGCTGTCGATGGACCCGATCGTCATGCTGTTCGACGAACCCACCTCCGCGCTCGACCCCGAAATGGTCGGCGAAGTGCTCGACGTGATGGTGAGCCTGGCCAAGGAAGGCATGACCATGATGGTGGTCACGCACGAAATGGCCTTCGCCCGCAAGGTCGCGAGCCGCGTGATCTTCATCGACGTGGGCGGCAAGATCCTGGAAGACTGCCCGAAGGACGAGTTCTTCAATCACCCCGAGAACCGTCAGCCGCGCACCAAGGACTTCCTGAACAAGATCCTGCAGCACTGATCCGCTGCGGCACCCAAAGCAAAAAGCCACGCTGTCCGCAGCGTGGCTTTTTTCATGGGGCTCGCCCGCAGGCTCAGGGCAGCCGCGCGATGTGCTCGGTCAGCAGATCGAAGAACCCCTGCCCATCGCCGTCGACGATCCAGTTCACGTTGGCGGGCCGCTTCAGGCTGCCGTGCCAGTCGGCCACGGTCTGGCCGAAGCCCATGCCTTCGCGGCTGTCGACCTCGACGTGGATGCGGCGGCCCTCGAACAGGTCGGGGCGCAGCAGCCAGGCCGTCACGGTGGCGTCGTGCACCGGGCCGCCGGGCATGCCGTAGTGCGCCATCTCCTGCGGCGCGTAGGCGTCGAGGATGTCGGCGACGATCGCGCCGGCGCGGTTGTCCAGCTGGCGCAGCCGCGCGATGCGCGCGTCGCTCGTGAGGATCTTGTGTGTCACGTCCAGCGGCAGCATCGTGATCGGCACGCCGCTCCTCAGCACCGCCTCGGCGGCGTGCGGGTCGGCGAACACGTTGAATTCCGCCACCGGCGTGATATTGCCGCCGTTGAAATGCGCGCCGGCCATGAGCACCACCTCGCGAATGCCGCGCACGATGTCGGGCGCCTGTTCGAGCGCCAGGGCGAGGTTGGTCTGCGGGCCGAGCATGGCGAGCGTCACGCTGTGCTCGGGCGCGGCGCGCAGCGTGCGAACGAGGTAGTCGACGGCGCTGCCTTCGGCCAGCGGCACGGCGGGCTCGTGCACGGCCACGCCGGTGAGGCCTTCGCGGCCGTGGATGTTGGCGGCGTAGATCGGTGTGCGCTGCAGGGGCCGCTCGGCGCCCGCGTAGACCGGAAGCTCCGGCCGTCCGGCCCATTCGCAGGCCAGGCGCGCGTTGCGCGAGGTCTTGGCCAGGGGAACATTGCCTGCCACCGTGGTCAGCGCCTGAATCGCCAGCGATTCGGGCGCCGCCAGGGCGAACAGCAGCGCGATCATGTCGTCCGCGCCGGGGTCCGTGTCGATGATCAGGGTGGGATGAAGCATGGCGACATTGTCGCGATCGTCACCACCACCCGTCACCCGATGCACGGGAACGAAACGCGAGGCTTGCTTACTTCGCGCGGGCCGCGATGGCCTTCTCGGCCTTCGCCACCAGGTCGGCGCCGACGGTCGACTTCCACTTGTCGTACACCGGGCGCGTGGCCTTCACGAAGGCATCGCGCTCGGCCGGCGTGAGGTTGGTCACCGTCACGCCCATGGCCGCGATGTCCTTCAGCACGGGCTTGTCGGCTTCGACCAGGCCCTTGCGCGCGATGGCGATTTCCTGCTTGCCGGCGTCCAGCGCGGCCTGGCGCACGATGGCCTGGTCGGCCGGCGTCCACGAGGCCCAGATTTCCTTGTTCACGACGAACACCAGCGGGTCGGCCACGTAGCCCCAGGTGGTGACGAACTTCTGGCCCACCGTGTGCATCTTGAGCACGGTGAACAGGAACAGCGGGTTCTCCTGGCCGTCGACCGCGCCGCTGGCGAGCGCGGGCTGCGCGTCGGCCCAGCTCATCTGCGTGGGGTTGGCGCCCAGCGCGGTGAGCATGTCCGAGTAGATGGGCGAGCCGACCACGCGGATCTTCATGCCCTTGATGTCGGCCGGCGACTTGATCGGCCGCTTCGAGTTGGTGATTTCGCGGAAGCCGTTCTCGCCCCAGGCGAGCGGCACCACGCCGGCCTTGTCGAGCGTCTTGAACATGTCCTTGCCGACCTCGCCCTGCGTGAGCGCGTCGATGGCCGCGTAGTCGGGCATCAGGAAGGGCATGGAGAACAGGTTGAGCTGCTTGACCTGCGGCGACCAGTTGATGGTCGAGCCCACGGCCATGTCGATCACGCCCTGGCGCAGCGCGCTGAACTCGCGCGTCTGGTCGCCCTGGATCAGCGACACGCCCGGGTACAGCTTGATGTTGATGCGGCCCTGGGTGCGCTCCTTCACGAGGTCGGCCCAGATCTTTCCGGCCTGGCCCCACGGCGTGGGCGGGCCCAGCACCAGCGACATCTTGTACTCGGGCTTGTAGGCGGCCTGCGCCATTGCGCCGGTCGAGAACAGGCCGAGCGTGGCGGCGACAGCGGCGAGGCCGAGCAGGGTACGGCGGAACTTCATGCGCATTCTCCTAATGGTTCTGAGGGACGAAAAATCAATAGCCCAGCTTGCGGGGCAGCCAGAGCGCGAGTTCGGGGAAGGCGATCACCAGCACCATCACCACGAACATCGAGAACAGCATCCAGCCCACCCACTGCACGGTTTCTTCCATGCGCACCTTGGCGATGCGGCACGAGACCATGAGGTTGACGGCCAGCGGCGGCGTGAACTGGCCCAGCGCCACCTTCAGCGTGAGGATCACGCCGAACCACACCGGGTCCCATTTGTAGTGCTGCACGATGGGCAGCAGCAGCGGCACGAAGATCAGGAAGATCGACACGCCGTCCAGGAACATGCCCACGGTGATGAGCAGCAGGATCAAGAGCGCCAGGATGCCGTACTCGCCCAGGCCCGAATTCACGATGGCCTGCGTCACCGGATCGATGATGCCCAGCGTCGAGAGCGAGTACGCGAAGATGCCCGCCAGCGACACCACCAGCAGGATCACCGCCGACAGCTCGCCCGATTCGCGCAGGATCACGAACAGGTCGCGCACCTTGATGGTCCGGTGGATGCACATGCCCACGAACAGGCCGTAGAACACCGCCACCACGGCCGCCTCGGTGGGCGTGAACCAGCCCGCGCGCATGCCGCCCAGAATGAGCACCGGCGCCGCCAGGCCCCAGATCGCTTCGCGCAAGCTCTTCCAGAACGGCGGGCGCGGCAGCGTCGATTCGAGCGCGCCCATCTTGTGCTTGCGCGCCAGCCACACGGCCGGAATCATCAGCGCCAGGCCGGCCATCACGCCGGGGATCATGCCGGCCGCGAACAGCGCCGGCACCGAGGCGCCGGGCACCAGCACCGAGTACACGATGAAGGCGACCGAGGGTGGAATCAGGATGTCGGTGGCTGCTGCGGCGCCCACCACGCTGGCCGAGAAGGCCGGCGGGTAGCCCGCGCGGCTCATGGCCGCGATCATCACCGCGCCCACGGCGGCGGCGTTGGCCGGGCCCGAGCCCGAGATACCGCCCAGGAACATCGCCACGGCAATCGCCACCAGCGGCAGCATGCCGGGGCCGCGGCCCACGATGGCGATGGCAAAGTTGACGAGGCGCAGCGCCACGCCCGAGCGGTCGAAGATCGAGCCGACCAGCACGAACATCGGAATCGCCAGCAGCGGGTACTTGCCCAGCCCGGCGTAGAAGTTCTGCGGCACGGCCAGCAGGCCGAACCACTGGGCATCGGCGTTGGCCAGCGCGATACAGGCCGCGCCGGCCAGGCCGAGCGCGGCGCCGATGGGCACGCCCACCAGCATCATGAGCACGAAGGCGACGAAGAGCAGGGTGGCGATCACTTGGCGCCGCCCTTGCCGTTGGTGCTGTGGTCGTCGGACTTGTAGTTCGTCTTGCGCCCGCGCCGCACCATGAGGCCGATGGCGCGTCCCGCGATCGCGAACGACACGATGGGCAGCCAGATCGAATACCACCAGGCCGGCAGCCCGATGCCCGGCGTGGTTTCTTCAAAACGGTAGTCGTCCCACACCATGCGGATGCTGAGCGCGCCGATCAGCGCGAACAAAATGGCGATCATCAGCGCGCCGAACTGGGCCAGCCGCTTGCGCCGCGCCATCGAGCCGCTTTCGGAGAAGTACTCGATGCGGATGTGCCGGTCGCGCGCCACCGCGGCCGAGCCGGCCACCAGCGCCAGCATGATCATGAGGAACACCGAGAACTCTTCCGTCCAGGCGAAGGACGAGTCGGTGAAGTAGCGCACGATGACGTTGGCGAAGGTGATGAGCGCCAGCGCACCCATGATGAGGACCGTGAGCCAGTCTTCGATGGCAAGGGGAACCTTGGTCGGTTCGTCGGCGGCTTCGATGTCGGGGGGGAGGGGGCTGGCGGCGTCCAGCGTGGGGCCGGACTCGGGAGGAGTTGTCATCGCAGGAAAGGGCAGCTGGGGCAGGCGCCATGTCACCGGGCGGACGCCGGGACGCGATCCGTACACCTTGACAGGCGAGCAGCGCCTGATCCTAGGGGGTCAATGACCATTCATATATCGGGGGTTTCCTTAGCTGTGGCGGCTGGTTGACGCCTCTTGGGGGCCTTCAGGTTGCGCGCACAGGCCGCGCCGGGGATTCCCTTCGCGACCGTCCTCCGGCCTGCGGCCTCCCCCTTGATTCCGCTGCGGGAAGCACCCAGTGCCCTGTGCACGGGATACGCGGTGGGTGCTCGCCGATCCGGCGCCTTAACCCATCCAGGACCGCGCCCGGTCCAGATGCTCCCGGCACTCTCGCACCATGCGCTCCAGCAGCTCGGCACACGTCGGGATGTCGTCGATCAGCCCGATGCACTGGCCGGCCGAGACCACGCCGTTGTGCACCTCGCCCGACTCCAGCGCCGCGCGGCCGCGCGCGCCGGCCACCAGCGGGCGGATGTCCTCGAACTCGCAACCGCCGGGGCGGCGTTCGGTGGCCACCACTTCTTCGGAGATCGCGTTGCGGAACACGCGCGCCGTGTTGTGCAGCGTGCGGAACATCAGCTTCGTGTCGCGCTCGGTCGCGGCGACCAGCGCCTGCTTGATGTTCTCGTGGATCGGCGCTTCCTGCGTCACGCAGAAGCGCGTGCCCATGTTGATGCCCTCGGCGCCCAGCGCCAGCGCGGCGGCCATGCCGCGCCCGTCGGCGATGCCGCCCGACGCGATGATCGGAATGCGCAGCTTGCGCGCCGCCACCGGCAGCAGCACGAGGCCGGGCACGTCGTCTTCGCCCGGATGGCCCGCGCATTCGAAGCCGTCCACCGACACCGCATCGACGCCGTTGCGCTCGGCCGAGAGCGCATGGCGCACCGAGGTGCACTTGTGGACGATCTTCACGTCGTGGCGCTTCAGCGCTTCGATGAAGTCCTTCGGGCTGTTGCCCGCGGTCTCCACGATCTTCACGCCGGTGTCGATGATGGCCTGGATGTACTCGGCGTACGGCGGCGGCTTCACGGCCGGCAGGATCGTGAGGTTCACGCCGAAGGGCTTGTCGGTCATCGTGCGCATGCGCGCGATTTCTTGGCGCAGGTCGTCGGGCGTGGGCTGCGTGAGGGCTGTGAGGATGCCGAGGCCGCCGGCGTTTGACACGGCCGCGGCCAGCTCGGCGCGGCCCACCCATTGCATGCCGCCCTGGATGATGGGGTAGCGGATGCCGAGCAGTTCGGTGATGCGGGTCTTCATCGTCGCGGTCGCTTACAGCGTCGNGAGTTCCGGCACAGCCGTGAACAGGTCGGCCACGAGGCCGTAGTCGGCCACCGAGAAGATCGGCGCCTCTTCGTCCTTGTTGATCGCGACGATGACCTTCGAGTCCTTCATGCCGGCCAGATGCTGGATCGCACCCGAGATGCCTGCGGCGATG
>NZ_LMEV01000014.1:220209-220780 GCF_001426505.1 Variovorax sp. Root473 | reverse complement strand
CACTTCGGTGAACTTCTCGGCGCTGCCCAGCGCGCGGCCACCCGAGACGATGATCTTGGCGGCGGTCAGTTCGGGGCGGTCGCTCTTGGTGACTTCGCGGCCCACGAAGGCGCTCTTACCGCTGTCGGCGACGCCTTCAGCCGTTTCGATCGCTGCGCTGCCACCGGTGGCAGCAGCGGCGTCGAAACCGGTCGTGCGCACCGTGATCACCTTGGTGGCGTCGGTGCTCTGCACGGTGGCGATGGCGTTGCCGGCGTAGATCGGGCGCTCGAAGGTGTCGGGGCTGTCGACCTTGGTGATGTCGCTGATCTGAGCCACATCCAGCTTGGCGGCCACGCGCGGTGCGACGTTCTTGCCGTTGGCGGTCGAGGGGAACAGGATGTGGCTGTAGTTCGCTGCGATCGCCAGCACTTGCGCTGCGACGTTTTCAGCAAGGTTCTCGGCCAGCGATGCGCTGTCGGCGGCGATGACCTTGGAGACACCAGCGATCTGTGCAGCGGCCTTGGCAGCCTCTGCGGCGTTGGCACCGGCCACGAGGACGTGGACGTCGCCACCGCAAGCCAGCGCTGCG
>NZ_LMEV01000014.1:73122-220154 GCF_001426505.1 Variovorax sp. Root473 | reverse complement strand
CGTCACATAGCGCGGCTCGTTCAGGCGCAGGTCGGTCGTGATGACCGCGGGCAGCGTGAGCGTCAGGGTTTCCATGCCGCCGTCGACTTCGCGTGCGACGGTGACCTTGTCGGCTGCGAGATCGACCTTCGAGGCAAAGGTGGCTTGCGGCAGGTCGGCCAAGGCAGCCAGCATCTGGCCGGTCTGGTTGGCGTCGTCGTCGATGGCTTGCTTGCCCAGGATGATGAGAGACGGCTGTTCCTTGTCGACCAGTGCCTTGAGCAGCTTGGCCACGGCCAGGGGCTGCAGCTCTTCGGTGGTCTCGACCAGGATGCCGCGGTCGGCGCCGATGGCCATCGCGGTGCGCAGGGTTTCCTGGCACTTGGCATCGCCGCACNTCTTCGACAGCGATCTCGTCGAAGGGGTTCATGCTCATCTTGACGTTGGCAATGTCCACCCCGCTACCGTCGCTCTTGACGCGCACCTTCACGTTGTAATCGACGACCCGTTTGACAGGCACCAGAACTTTCATGGCTGTTCCTCTTGAATGACAAAAAAGAAAAGGGAAAAAGGGGTTACTCGAGCTTGGCGCCCGATTGCTTGATGAGGCGCTCCCACACGGGACGTTCCTGCTTCCAGGCCGCGGCAAAGAGCTCGGGCGAGCTGTCCTTGATCTCGAAGCCCATGGCCGCCACGCGCTCGCGCACGTCGGGCTGCTGCGTGGCCTTGCGCACCTCGTCGGCGATGCGATCGACGATGGCCTTGGGCGTCTTGGCGGGCGCGGCAATGGCGAGCCAGCCGGTCACGCGGTAGGCCTCGTCCTTCAGGCCTTGCTCGGCCATCGTGGGCACGTTGGGCAGCGTGCTCATGCGGCGCTCGCCAGTCACGGCAATGGCCTTGAGCTTGCCCGCGTCGATGTGCGGCTTGGCCGCGAGCGCGCTGGCGTAGGCCATCTGGATCTGGCCGCCGATCAGGTCTTGCACCATCGGCGCCTCACCCTTGTAGGCGACGTGGTTCATGTCGGCCTGCTGCGTGAGGCTCATGTGCGCGCCGGCCAGGTGGGGGTAGGCACCCACGCCGTACGAACCGTAGGCGACCTTGCCCTTGTGCGCGACGACGTACTTCTGCAGTTCGGACCCGGTCTTCGCGGTCACGCTCGGGTGCACCACGAGCACCAGCGGCGCCATCGCGATCTGGTAGACCAGCGTGAGGTCGCGCTGCGTGTCGTAGGGCAGCTTGTCGTAGAGGAACTCGTTGGTCATGAGCGAGTTGCTCAGCGACAGCACGATGGTGTAGCCGTCGGGTGCGGCCTTGGCGACCATGTCGGTGCCAATGATGCCGGCCGCGCCGGGCTTGTTGTCGACCACGAGGGGCTGGCCCATGCTCGCCGACATCTTCTGGCCCAGCACGCGCGCCAGCACGTCGGTCGCACCGCCGGCCTGGAAGGGCACGATGAGGCGGATCGGCTTGTTCGGGTAGGGCGCCTGCGCATGCGCGGGGGCCAGCGCGAACAGCGCGGCGGTCGATGCGGCGGCGCACAGCAGGGCGCGGCGGGTCGAGGGTTGATGGGTCATGGGTTGTCTCCCGTTCGGTTTCAGAAAATCGTGTCGAAGAAGAAGCAGCAAGTCGGTCACTTCAGCGCGATGCGCGTCTTGAAGGGCAGAGGCTCCAGGGCCTTCTGCAGCCGATCCTGCAATGCAGCGGCTTGTGCGCCTGCTGCGGCGGCGTCGATCTGCACATGCACGAGGCTTTCGCCTTCCGTGGTCACTGAAGGCCGTGCCGCATCGCTCAGGCCGAGTGCCGTGCAGACCTCGGCGACCGTGGCCGCCACCACCTGCCGCGCGGCCATCGCGCGCAGCTCGGGCTTGTAGATCTTGCCGACATTGGTCATCGGCATCGTGGTGATCACCGACACCCACTTGGGGCGGGCCGGCGCTTCGTCGACGCGCGCGGAGGTGAAGGCCAGCAGCTCATCCTCGGTGGCCGAGGCGCCTGGCACCAGCGTCGCGAAGATCACGGGCAGTTCGCCCGCGTAGGCGTCGGGGGCGCCCACGGCGGCGCACAGCTGCACGGCCGGGTGCGCGCCCAGCGCGTCCTCGATGGTCTTGGGGTCGATGTTGTGGCCGCTGCGGATGATCAGGTCCTTCGAGCGGCCCGTGAGGTGCAGGCGCTCTTCGGCGTCCATCCAGCCCAGGTCGCCGGTCGCGAGCCAGCCGTCGGCGGTGAAGGCCCTGGCGTTGTCGGCCGGATCGACGAAGCCCGAGAACACGTTGGGCGACTTGAACAGCACCATGCCGGTCTCGCCGGGCGCCACCTCGCGGTCGCTCGCGTTGCCGTTCTCGTCGAGCGCGACGATGCGCACCTGCGCGTACGGCAGGCGGAAGCCGACGCAGCCTGCGGGGCCGACCACGCCGGGCGGCGTGATGGTCGAGATGCCGGCCATCTCCGTCATGCCCAGGCTCTCGTGCACGTGCAGGCCGAACAGGCGTTCGAAGCGCGCGGCCAGTTCGGGTGCGAGCACGGCGGCGCCGGTGCGGCAGTAGGTGATGGACGAGATGTCGGCGCCGTCCAGCGGCACATTGGCCAGCGCGGCGAGCACCGTGGGCACGGCCGACAGTGAGGTGGGGCGGTACTTCTCGACCAGCTTCCAGTAGTTGGCCAGCACCTCCTTGTTGCGCAGCAGCGAGGGCGTCGGAATGATCACCTCCACGCCCGCCGACAGCGACGAGAGCGAGGCCGGCAGCACGCCCGCCACATGGAACAGCGGGTAGCCGTTGATCGAGATGCCCTGCTCGTTCATGCCCGCGAGTTGCACGCTGGCCCAGGCGGTGAACACCTGCGCGCCGTGGCTGTGGCGCGCGAGCTTGGGCGCGCCCGTGGTGCCGCCGGTGTGGAAGTAGGCGGCGATGTCGGTGGGGGCGATGTCGCGGCCGCTCACGAGGCGGTCGCTCGGTTGCGCGGCGCGCAGCACGTCGAACTCGGCCACGCCCTCGGGCAGCGTGCCGGCCGCGCCGGGCGCTTCGTCGTGCGGCGCCACGCGCAGCACGGTGGTCAGCGTGGGCACCTGGCCGCGCAGGCGCATCGCCTTCGACCACATGCCCGATTCGCTGTCCGAGCCGTAGGCGATCAGCACCTTGGCGCGTGCCGCGGTCATCAGCGCGACCAGCTTCTCGTCGGTCAGCAGCGGGTTCAGCGGCTGCACGATGCCGGCCGCCTCGCCACCCCAGAGCGCCAGGTGGTACTCGAGGCAGCCGGGCAGCAGCACCGCGACCGCATCCTGCGGCCCCACGCCCAGCGTGTGCAGCAGGTTGGCGGTCTGGTGGATGCGCGCGAGCAGCTCGGCGTACGACCAGCGGATGGGCTCGTCCGCCGGGTTGCCGCTGCGCAGGAAGGTCAGCGCGGTCTTGTCGCCGAAGGCCGCGCCGGAATTGCAAAAGAGCTCGTAGGTGCTGCGCACCGTGAGCGCTTCGGCGAGCGGCGTTTCCTCGAGCGCGCGGATATCGGCCAGCCCGCGCACCGGAAACCGGGGGCGGAAGGGTGCGTGGCTCTTGTCGTTCTCTGTCGTCATGTCTTGCCTCCTGTCGTGTCCCCGATCGGGCGCGTGGCCCGGGCTCTTACTGGTTCGTGATCTTGTTGTCGCGAATCACCTTGCCCCAGCGCTCGAAGTCCTGGCGCATGCGCGTGGCGGTCTGCTCCGGCGTGCCGTAGGCGGCGAAGGAGCCCACGCTCTGCAGCTTGTCCTGCACTTCCTTGTCGGCCAGCGCCTTCTTCAGCTCGGCGCTCATGCGGTCGACGACGTCCTTCGGCGTGCCGGCCGGTGCCAGCAGGCCGCCCCACGAGGTGGCGTCGAAGCCGGGGAAGCCCTGCTCGGCCACGGTCTTCACGTCGGGCAGCAGGCTCACGCGCTTGCCGGAGCCCACGGCGATCGGGCGCAGCGTGCCGGCGCGGATGTGCGGGATCACGGCCACGAGGTCGGAGAACATCGCCGGCACCTGGCCGCCGATGAGGTCGGTCACGGCCGGCGCGCTGCCGCGGTAGGGCACGTGCTGCATCTCGAACTTGCCGATGTTCTTCAGCTGCTCGGTCGTCAGATGGCCGAAGCTGCCCGCGCCGGCGGTCGTGTAGTTGAGCTTGCCGCCGTCTGCCTTGGCCTTGGCGATGAGGTCCTGCAGACCGTTCACGCCGGGCAGGGCCTTGGGGTTCACCACCATCACGATCGGCAGGTCGTACACGATGCCCACGGGCGTGAAGTTCTTGAAGATGTCGTAGGGCACGGTGCCGTACAGGTGCGAGGCCAGCAGCGTCGGTGTGGCCAGCATCACGAAGGTGTAGCCGTCGGGTGCGGCCTTGGCAGCGAAGGCCGCGCCGATGGTGCCCGAGGCGCCGCTGCGGTTGTCGACCAGGATGTTCTGCTTGAGCGACAGCGACATCTTCTGCGCCACGATGCGCGAGGCCACGTCGGTCGGGCCGCCGGGCGGGAAGGGCACGACCAGCGTGATCGGCTTGGTCGGCCAGGCCTGGGCGAAGGCGCTGCCGGCCAGGAGGGGGAGGGCCAGCGCGATCAGGGCGCGGCGAACAGGATTGCGAGGGGTACGGAAAGACGGAAAGGCCATGGACTTCTCTTCAGGGTGCGGGCGTTGCCTACTTAGACGACGCCGTTCGTTTTCAGCGCTGCCAGCTTTTCATCCGACAGGCCGAGCAGGGACTTCAGCACGTCGTGCGTGCCTTCGCCCAAAGTGGGCGGCGCGCTGCGCACGGGCAGGCGCTCGCCATCGAAACGGTAGGGGGGCGCCAGCACATGGACTTCGCCGGCCACCGGGTGAGGCTGCCTGGTCACCAGGCCGGCGTCGGTGGCGCGCGGGGAGTTCAGCGCCTCCAGCAGGCCCAGCACCTCGCCGCAGGGGATGCCCGAGGCGTTGAGCTTGTCGAGCAGCGCGGCGCGCGGGCGCTTGGCCAGCTCGGCGTGCAACTCGGGCAGCAGCGCGGCGCGGTTGGCCGAGCGCAGGATGTTGGTCTTGAAGCGTTCGTCGGCTGCGAGGTCGGGGCGCTCGATCACCTCGGTGCAGAAGCGCGAGAACTGCGCGTTGTTGCCCACGGTGATCACCAGCGGGCCGTCGGCCGCGTCGAACACGCCGTAGGGCACGATCGACGGGTGCGAGTTGCCGTAGCGCGGCGGGTCTTCGCCCATCAGCAGCGCTTCGAGGCCGTAGTAGGCGGTGATCATCAGGCCGCAGTCGAACAGCGCCATCTCGATGTGGCGGCCCGTGCCGGTCTTCTCGCGCTGGTAGAGCGCGGCCAGCACGGCCTGCGCCGAATACATGCCGGTGAACAGGTCGACGGCGGCCACGCCGAACTTCAGCGGCGGCTGGTTGGCTTCGCCGTTGAGCGCCATCAGGCCGGCCTCGCCCTGCACCACGAGGTCGTAGCCGGGGCGTGCGGCCTCGGGGCCGGTGCGGTCGTAGCCCGAGATCGAGCAGTAGATCAGGCCCGGGTTCTCCTTGCGCAGCTGTTCGTAACCCAGGCCCAGCTTGTCGATGCCGCCGAACTTGAAGTTCTGCAACACCACGTCGCACTGCTTGGCGAGGTCGCGCGCGATCTGCTGGCCTTCGGGCGTCTGCAGGTCGAGGGTGACCGAGCGCTTGTTGCGGTTCACGCTGTTGAAGTAGGCGGTCTCGGTCTTGCCCACGCGCAGGCCCCAGTCGCGCGTGTCGTCGCCGCGGCCCGGGTGCTCGACCTTGATCACCTCGGCGCCCATGTCGGCCAGCACCATGCCGCACCACGGGCCGGCAAGGATGCGGGACAGATCGAGCACGCGAACGCCGGCGAGCGGCAGCGAGGAATTCAGCGAGGGCATGGGAACAACTCCAGGAAAACGAAACACCCCCGCCGCTGTGCATCTGCACACGCAGGCGAGGGAAGGGCGCGGCGCGTCAGGGCGCGTCGGGCTTGGGCGAGCGGCGCAACGCGACGAAGTCGGCCTTGCGCTTGCCGAGGAAGGCACCGATGCCTTCGGCGGCTTCGGCGTCGGCCTGCGACGCCACCATGTAGACCGCTTCGGCCTCGAGTTGTTCCTCGAGCGTGGCGCGATGGGCCTGGCGGCATAGCGATTTGATGCGTGCGCTCGCGCGCTGCGGGCCCGTGGCCACCTTGGCGGCGAGCGCGATGGCCTCGGCCAGTGCGCCGCCCTTGTCGGTCAGGCGGTTCACGGCGCCCATCGCGTGCAGGCGCTCGGCCGTGAGGCGGTCGCCGGTGAGGCACAGCTCGGTGAGCACCTGGCGCGAGACGAACTCCGCGAGGAAAGCCGTGGCGCCGCCGTCGGGCGTGAGGCCGACCTTGACGTAGGCCACCGTGTAGAACGCATCGCGTGCCGACACCAGCATGTCGCAGGCCAGCGCCATCGACAGGCCGGCACCGGCCGCGCCGCCTTCGACTGCCGCGATCACGGGCTTGCCGCAGTCGCGGATCGCGCGGATCAGGTCGTGCAGGCCTTCGAGCTTCTCGCGGCGTTCGGCCTCGGGCAGTTCGCGGCGCTTGGCCAGCAGGTTCAGGTCGCCGCCCGAGCAGAAGAAATCGCCCGCGCCGGTGAAGACGATGGCGCCCACCTCGGGGTCGTTCTGCGCGTCGGTGAGCGCGGCGGAGAGTTCGGCGTACAGCGTGGGCGTGATCGCGTTGCGCGCGGCCGGGTTGCTGTTGGTCAGGATGCGGACGGCGCCTTCCTGCGAGATCAGCACGGTCTTGTCGGTCATGCTGCCAGCTCCTTGCCGAGCGCGATGTAGCGCTGCAGGTGGTGGTCTTCGTCGCCGAGCTGGTGATCGATCATCACGAGGCGCTTGGCGTAGTGGGGCAGCGGCAGCTCCCACGTCATGCCGATGCCGCCGTGCATCTGGATGCTTTCCTCGGCCACCAGTGCGCCGATGCGGCCGATGCTGAACTTGGCGGCCGACAGCGCACGCTCGCGCGCCACGCGGTCGCTGCCGTCGATGGCGGCGGCCGCGTTGATCACGGCCGAGCGGGCCTGTTCGATCTCCAGCAGCAGGTCGGCCATGCGATGTTGCAGGGCCTGGAAGCTGCCGATGAGGAGGCCGAACTGCTTGCGCGTGCGCAGGTACTCCAGCGTGGCGGTCTTGGCGGCTTCCATCGCGCCCAGCGCTTCGGCGCACAGCGCGAGCACGCCGCGGCCGATGGCGCGTTCCAGCGTGGCGGCACCCTGGCCTTCGGCGCCCAGCAGCGCGTCGGCACCGAGCGTCACGCCGTCGAGCGTGAGTTCGGCCACGCGGCCCCCGTCGATCGCGGGGCAGCCGCGCACGGTGAGGCCGGCGGTCTTGGCGGGGACGAGGAACAGGGAGATGCCGGCTTCGTCGTCGACGTTGCCCGAGGCGCGGGCCGACACCAGGAACAGGTCGGCCTGTTCGCCTTGCGGCACCACGGCCTTGGCGCCCTGGAGCACCCAGCCGTCGCCGCTGCGCTCGGCCTGGGTGGCCACGCGCGTGCGTTCGTAATGCGTGTCGGCTTCGTCGTGTGCGAAGGCCGCCACGGTCACGCCGTTGACGATGTCGCCGATCTTCTCTTTCTGCGCGTCGTTGCCAGCGGCGCTGATCGCCTCGCCGACCATCACGGCGCCCAGCAGCGGCTCGACCACGAGGCCGCGGCCCAGTGCCTCGAAGACCACGGCGATGTCGAAGCCGCTGCCGCCGAAGCCGCCGTCGGTCTCGCTGAACAGCGCGCCGATCACGCCGAGCTCGGCGAAGTTCTGGAAGATTTCCTTGCTGAAACCGTGTGCCGACTTCGCGATGCGGTCGCGCGCATCGAAGGCGTACTGCTCGGCGATGAAGCGGTTCAGGCTGTCGGCCAGCATGCGCCGGTCTTCGGAATGTTCGAAGTTCATTGCATGTCTCCTTACAGGCCCAGGATCATCTTGGAGATGATGTTCTTCTGGATTTCGTTCGAGCCGCCGAAGATCGACAGCTTGCGGTTGTTGAAGTAGCGCGAGGCGGCCGCCTTGGCGTAGGCGGGGCCGAAGGTCTCGCCGGTGAAGCCGTCCTGCAGTGCCTCGGCCACGAAGGGGCGGCCGTACACGCCCATGGCGCGGCGCGCGAGCGACGAAATCTCTTGCCGGATCTCGGTGCCGCGAATCTTCAGCATCGAGCTTTCCGCGCCGGGCACGCCGCCGCCGGCCACCGCCGCGATCACGCGCAGGTTGGTGGTCTTCATGTTCTCCAGGTCGATCTCGACGCGCGCCAGGCGTGCCGCGAAGGCCGGGTCTTCGGCGAGCGGCTTGCCGTTCTTGGTCTGCGATGCGGCGATGCCCTTGAGCTGTTCGAGCGCGGCCACCGAGAAGCCCACGCCCGCGATGTTGGTGCGCTCGTAGGTCAGCAGGTACTTGGCGCAGGTCCAGCCCTTGTTCTCTTCGCCCACGAGGTTCTCGGCGGGCACGCGCACGTCGGAGAAGAACACCTCATTGACTTCATGCTCGCCGTCCAGCGTGATGATCGGGCGCACTTCCACGCCGGGCGAGGTCATGTCGACCAGCAGGAAGCTGATGCCTTCCTGTTTCTTCGCCTCGCGGTTGGTGCGCACCAGGCAGAAGATCATGTTGGCGTGCTGGCCCAGCGTGGTCCAGGTCTTCTGGCCGTTCACGATGTAGTGGTCGCCCTGCGCGTCGATGCCGCGCACGGCCGTGGTCTTCACTGCTGCCAGATCGGAGCCCGCGCCGGGTTCCGAGTAGCCCTGGCACCACCAGTCGGCGCCGCTCAGGATGCGCGGCAGCCAGTAGCTCTTTTGCGCTTCGTTGCCGTACTTGATGAGCACCGGGCCCAGCATGTTGACGCCGAAGGGCACGATGCGTGGCGCGAAGGCCAGGGCGCATTCGTTCTCGAAGATGAACTTCTCGACCGCGGTCCAACCCGGGCCGCCGTACTGCTCGGGCCAGTGGTTGGCGAGCCAGCCGCGTTCGTTGAGGACGGCGTGCCATTCCTGCATGTCGGCCTTGTCCAGGATCGCGCCGCCGCGCACCTTGTCGGACAGGCGCGTGGGCAGCTTGGCCGCCAGGAAGGCGCGCACTTCGCTGCGGAAGGCTTCTTCTTCGGTCGTGAAGTTCAGGTCCATCGCGGACTCCTCAATGAATCAGTAAATTTCGAACAGGCCCGCGGCGCCCATGCCGCCGGCGATGCACATCGTGACCACCGCGTACTTCGCGCCGCGGCGCTTGCCTTCGATGAGCACGTGGCCCGTGAGGCGCGCGCCGGTCATGCCGAAGGGGTGGCCGATGGAGATCGCGCCGCCGTTCACGTTCAGGCGCTCCGACGGAATGCCCAGCTTTTCCTGGCAGTAGATCGACTGCGAGGCGAAGGCTTCGTTGAGTTCCCACAGGTCGATGTCCTGCACCTTCAGGCCGTGGCGCGCGAGCAGCTTGGGCACGGCGAAGACCGGGCCGATGCCCATCTCGTCGGGCTCGCAGCCGGCCAGCGCCAGGCCGCGGAAGGCGCCCAGCGGCTTGAGGTTGGCGCGCTCGGCGTCTTTCGCTTCCATCATCACGCAGGCCGAAGCACCGTCGGACAGCTGCGAGGCGTTGCCGGCGGTGATGAACTTGTCGTCGCCCATCACGGGCTTGAGCTTGGCCAGCGCCTCGTAGGTGGTGCCGCGGCGGTTGCAGTTGTCTTCGGTGGCGGTGACTTCGCGGTGGGTGACCTCCTTGGTGTCCTTGTCGGTCACGGCCATCGTGGTGGTGCAGGCCACGATCTCGTCCTTGTAGCGGCCGGCCAGTTGCGCTTCTTCGGTCTTGCGCTGGCTCTCGGCGGAGAAGCGGTCCTGGGCTTCGCGGCTGATGTTGTAGCGCTTGGCGACGATGTCGGCGGTGTCGATCATCGCCATGTACAGCTCGGGCTTGTGCTCGACGATCCACGGGTCCAGGCTGAGATCGCCACCGTCGCCGGGGCTGCGGCCGCGGATCTGCGAGATGCTCTCCACGCCGCCCGCGATCATGGCCGGCGCGCCGTCCACCACGATGCGGCCGGCGGCCATGGCGATCGCCTGCAGGCCCGAGGCGCAGAAGCGGTTCACGGTGGTGCCGGCGATGCTGATGGGCAGGCCCGAGCGGATGATCGACTGGCGCGCGATGTTGCGGCCGGTGGTGCCTTCGGGGTAGCCGCAGCCGAGGATCGCGTCCTCGATCAGGGCCGGGTCCAGGCCCGAGCGCTCGACCGCGGCCTTCACCGCGAACGAGGCCAGCGTGGCGCCGGAGGTGATGTTGAATTCGCCGCGGTGCGCCTTGGTGAGCGGGGTGCGGGCGGTAGAAACGATGACGGCTTCACGCATGGGTTGTCTCCTGGACGGTGGGCTCTGACGGTTACTCGGATTGGTTGAGGCTGGCGAAATCGGCGCCGCGTTCGACCAGCTCCACGAGCAGCGGCGACGGCTTCCAGAAGATCGGGTCTTCCTTCGCGAACTCGCGGATGTCGGCCAGTACCTTGGGCAGGCCCACGGTGTCGGCGTACTTCATGGGGCCGCCGCGGTGGCGCGGGAAGCCGTAGCCATAGAGGAAGGTCACGTCCACGTCGAGCGGGCGCAGCGCGATGCGCTGGAGCACGACATTGGCGCCTTCGTTGACCATGGCGGCCATGTAGCGGCGCATGATTTCTTCTTCGGTGAAGGTGCGCGGCGTGATGCCCGCGCGCACGCGCTCGGCGTCGATGATGGCCAGCACCTCGGGGTCGGGCACGCCGGTGCGCGCGCCTTCGGGGTACAGGTAGTAGCCGCGCTGCGTCTTCTGGCCGAACCAGCCGCGCTCGCAGATGCGGTCGGCCACCTGCACGTAGCGCGCCTGCGGGTCGCGCGTGGCGGCCTTGCGCTTGCGCGTGGCCCAGCCGATGTCGCCGCCGGCCAGGTCGGACACCTGGAACGGGCCCATCGGGTAGCCGAAGTTGCGCACGGCCGCGTCGATGTCGTAGGGCGAGGCGCCGTCTTCCATCATGTGGTCGGCGGCCTGGCGGTACACGGCCAGGATGCGGTTGCCGATGAAGCCGTCGCACACGCCGGCGCGCACGGGCACCTTCTTCAATTTCTTCGCGAGCTCGAAGCCGGTGGCGACCACGTCGGCGCTCACCTTGGCGGGCACCACGATCTCCAGCAGCTTCATGATGTTGGCGGGCGAGAAGAAGTGCAGGCCCACCACGTCCTGCGGGCGCGAGATGCTGGCCGCGATCTCGTCGATGTCCAGGTACGAGGTGTTGGTGGCGAGCACGGCGCCCTTCTTGCACACGCGGTCGAGTTCGGCGAACACGGCCTTCTTGACGCCCATCTCTTCGAACACGGCCTCGACCACGATGTCGACGTTGGCGAACGCGTCGTAGCTGGTCGAGCCCGAGAAGCGCGCCATCACGGCGGCCTTGGCTTCGGGCGTCATGCGGCCCTTGGCGATGAGGCCGTCGTACACCTTCTCGACATTGGCACGGCCGCGCGCGAGCTGGGTGTCGTCGCGCTCGACCATGGTCACGGGCAGGCCCGCGTCGAGCATCGCCACCGCGATGCCCGCGCCCATGGTGCCGCCGCCGACGATGCCGGCCGAGGTCAGCGCGCGCGGGGTGGCCGAGCGCGTCTCGGGGGCCTTCAGCACTTCGCGTTCGGCGAAGAAGGCGTGGATCAGGCCGGCGCGCTGCGGGCTGTCGATGCACTGCAGGAACAGCTGGCGTTCGAGCGCCATGCCTTCGTCGAAGGGCAGCGTGAGCGCGCCTTCGACGGCTTCGATGATCTTCATCGGCGAGAACAGGCCGCGGCTCTTCTTGGCGGTGTCGGCGCGCGCGGCGTCGAGGGCTGCGCGGGCGGCGTCCTTGTCGGCCAGGCCGGTCGCTTCGCGCGTGCGGCGCACCGGGGCGTTGGCGGCGACCCGTTCCTGTGCGTAGGCGAGGCCTTCGGCGCGCGCGTCGGCTTCAGTGCCGAGACGGTCGACGAGGCCGAGCGACAGCGCTTCCTTGGCGCCCGCATGGCGGCCGCTGAGCATCAGTTCGAGTGCGGGCTTCACGCCGATGAGGCGCGGTGCGCGCTGCGTGCCACCCGAGCCGGGCAGCAGGCCCAGCGCCACTTCGGGCAGGCCGAGCTTGGCGGTGGGTGCGGCGAGGCGGTAGTGCGCCGACAGCGCAATCTCCAGCCCGCCGCCGAGCGCGGCGCCGTGGATGGCGGCAATGACCGGCTTGGTGCAGTTCTCGATCTTCAGGCAGACCTCGGGCAGCGAGGGCTGCTGCGGCGCCTGGCCGAACTCGCGGATGTCCGCGCCGGCGATGAAGTTGCGGCCCGCGCCCACGATCAGCACCGCCTTGGCGCCGCTGTCGGCCTCGGCCGCGTCGATGGCGGCGGCCAGGCCGCGGCGTACGTCCACGCCCAGGGCGTTGACGGGCGGGTTGTCGATGGTCACCACGCACACGTCGCCTTGACGCTGGAAGGTGACGGGACCGTTGGACGTGGAAGGGCGGGGAGTGGGGGTGGCCATGTGCGTGTCGCTTGTCTCTTGCTTGCGTGGCAGGCCCCTCGCGAAGTCGAGGGGTCGGGGCTCTGGGGAGCCCTGCATTCTTGGCCGGCATTGCTGCTTTGACAATTGCATAGGTGGTTGACAGACTGTCAAATAATTTTTGACACAATGCACCCATGGACCTGCAATCGCTCACCCTGCTGGTGGAAATCCTTGACGCGGGCAACCTGAGTGCGGCGGCGCGCCGGCTCAAGATGACCCGCGCCAACGTCAGCTACCACCTGAACCAGCTGGAGCGCTCGGTCGGCGCGCAGCTGATCCGGCGCACCACCCGCCGCGCCGAGCCCACCGAGATCGGCCTGCGGCTGTACCAGCACGGCGTGGCCATCCAGACCGAGCTGCTGGCGGCGCGGGAGTCGGTCACCGCGCTGGGCGAGGGCCTGCAGGGCCGCGTGCGCCTGAGCGTGCCCAGCGGCTACGGCCAGCTCGTGATGGCCGACTGGCTCATCGACTTCAAGCGCCAGTACCCCGGCATCGTGCTCGACGTGGTGTTCGAGAACCGCATCGAGGACCTGCTGCGCGACGAGGTCGACATTGCGATCCGCGTGATCCCCGAGCCGCCGCAGAACCTCGTGGCGCGCGAGATGGGGCCGGTGCGCTATGTGGCCTGCGCCACGCGCGCGTATGCCGAGCGCCATCCGCTGCCCGTGCAGCTCGACGCGCTGCGTGCCACGCCGGTGGTCACGGCCGCCGTCATCGGGCGGCAGCTGCGCATCTCGGCCTACCAGGGCGAGACGCGGCGCGAGGTGATCCTGGAGCCGACGCTGATCTCGGAGAACTTTCTGTTCCTGCGCCAGGCCATCCTCGCGGGCCTGGGCGTGGGCCTCGTGCCCGACTACGTGGTGCAGGAAGACGTGCGCCGCGGCGACGTGGTGACCACCTTGGACGACTGGCGCCTGTCGATCTTCGGCACCCAGATGTTCATGCTCTACATGCCGAACCGCCAGCACACGCGGGCGATCCGGACGTTCATCGATTTCATCCTGGCGCGGGTGCGGCCGGAGGACGCTGAGGTTCAGTCGCAGCGGTAGACGACTTCCCCCGCCGGCACGCCCGGTGCCGGCACTTCCGACAGCGTGCTGCTCAGAAAGCGCATCGGTGCGCCGAAGTTGCGGCAGTAGTTCTCGGCGTCCTGCGCGGTGGGCGACTTGAACACGCCATCGGCGAGAAAGGTGACGCGCGGCGCGGGCCGCGAGACGCAGCCCGCGATGACGAACAGGGCCCCAACGAGGACGGAGAAAGCAGCGAATCGGCGCATGGGGCAGGGGGCGGTAAGGTAAGAAGAGGTCGCGACTGTAGCGGCTCGAAGGCTTCAGTCGGCCAGCCACACGCTGCCGTCCGGTGCTTCGCGCAGCGCCAGCGGCGTGAGGCGCGCGCCCCGGCACGGGCCGCCCACGCAGCGCCCGGTGTCGGGCTCGAAGATCGCGCCGTGCCGCGCGCACATCAGGTAGCGGCCGGAGCTCTCGAGGATCTGGCCTTCGAAATCGAGTGGGCCGCCCGCGTGTGGGCATTGGTTCAGGTAGCCGTGCACGGCGCCCTGCCAGCGCACCGCGAAGGCCGGGGCGCCACCGGGCGCGGTGAACAGGGCCGCAAGGCCGCCGTCGGGGAGTTCGGTGGCGATGGGCTGGGCGGTCGGAGCGGTCATGAGCGCGAGCCTACCAAGGTCCGCCACCCGCCGCGAACCCGCGTGTCATCACATGTTCTGGCTATGTCGTCCGGCCAATAGACGCCGCGGGCGCGCCGTTTTCACAATGCACCCGCTCGCATTCCTTCGTCCGTGCGTCCTTGTGTCAAGGGGGATTCCCACCGATGAGCACGCTGAAACAGGGCTGGCGCGGAGCCGATGTCCGCCGCCTGCAGGAAGCCCTGAACCGCAAGCTGCAGCCCAGCCCGGGCCTCGTGCCCGATGGCGACTACGGCCCCGTCACCCGGGCGGCCGTGCTGCGGCTGCAGGCGGCGCATTGGCTGTGCGAAGACGGCGAGGCCGGTCCCTGCACCCGCAACGTGGCCTTCGACAACGAAACCCACGCGCCGCTGCTGCACCCCGTCGCGCTGATCCCGCAGCCCGTGCACGCGCTGTGCTGGGCCGCCGCCACCGCGATGCTCACGCGCGCCACGGTGCAGACCGTGATGGCCCGCACGCCCTCCGAACTCGTCGGCGCCGATGGCGCGTTGCGCCGTCGCGTGGACAACGACCGCCACGCGACGGTCGGTGACGCCGATGACGCGAACGACGACAACCGCCGCTTCGCCGCCGCACACGGCCTCACGCTGCGGCCGCACGGCCCGTGGACCGTCGCCGCGCTGCGCACCGCGTTGCACGCGGGGCCGCTGATGTTCGACCTGCGCTGGGGCGCCAGGGGCGGCGCGCTCGCCGGCCAGCCGGGCCACATGGTCGTGCTCGTGGGCATCCGCGGTGACAACGACCCCGGTGGGGGCGGCACCACGCTGCGCGTGTTCGACCCCTGGCCGCCAGGCCGCGGCGCACGCTGCTCGATCAGCCATGTGCGCTGGATGCAGGCCGTGGCCGACCGCGTCTGCGGGGTGTTCCAGCGGTAGCCGCGCCTTGCGCGGGTGGGCGCTGCCGCGGCGGCATGAGGGCGTTCCGTTCCAGCGACAATCCCGGGGCCATGACAGACACCCTCACGATCACCCGCCCAGACGACTGGCACCTGCACGTGCGCGATGGCGCCGCCCTCGAAGCCGTCGTTCCCCACAGCGCCCGCCAGTTCGGCCGCGCGCTGATCATGCCGAACCTGCGTCCGCCCGTGACCACCGCCGCCCAGGCCGTGGCCTACCGCGAGCGCATCCGCGCCGCCGTGCCCGCGGGCACGTCCTTCGAGCCCGTGATGTCGCTCTACCTGACCGACAAGCTGCCGCCCGAAGAGATCGCCCTGGCCGCCGAAGCCGGCGTGCGCGCGCTCAAGCTCTACCCGGCCGGCGCCACCACCAACAGCGATGCCGGCGTGACCGACATCCGCAAGACCTACAAGACGCTCGAGGCCATGCAGAAGCACGGCCTGCTGCTGCTGGTGCACGGCGAAGTGACCGACCCGGCGATCGACCTGTTCGACCGCGAAGCGGTGTTCGTCGACCGCGTGATGATTCCGCTGCGCCGCGATTTCCCCGAGCTCAAGGTGGTGTTCGAGCACCTCACCACCAAAGAAGGCGCCCACTACGTGCGCGACGCCGACCGCTTCACGGCTGCCACCATCACGGCGCACCACCTGCTTTACAACCGCAACGCCATCTTCACAGGCGGCATCCGCCCGCACTATTACTGCCTGCCCGTGCTCAAGCGCGAGACGCACCGCGTGGCATTGGTCGAGGCCGCCACCAGCGGCAGCGACCGCTTCTTCCTTGGCACCGACAGCGCGCCGCACCCGGCGCACCTGAAGGAGCACGCGCTTGGCTGCGCCGGCTGCTACACCGCGCTCACCGCCATCGAGCTGTACGCCGAGGCCTTCGACAGCGTGAACGCGCTCGACAAGCTCGAAGGCTTTGCCAGCTTCCACGGCCCCGACTTCTACGACCTGCCGCGGCATGAAGACACCGTGACACTCAAGCGCGAGACCTGGACCCTGCCCGAGACCGTGCCCTACGGCGAAGCCACGCTCAAGCCGCTGCGCGGTGGCGAGACCGTGCAGTGGAAGCTCGCATGACGCCGGCAGCGCCCCTGTCGTCGCTGCGCATCATGCTGCTGATCGATGCCGACAACGTCTCGGCCGACGTGATCGAGCAGGCCGTGCAGCGCACGATGGAGGACTTCGGCGCCATCCACGTGCGCCGCGCCTATTGCAACGCCGAGATGGCCGTGAACCGCCAGGCGCTGTTCAAGCGGCTGTCGGTGCGGCCGATGGTGAACCTGTCGGCCGGCAAGAACAGCACCGACATCGCGCTGGCGGTCGATGCCATCGACCTCGTCATTGCCGAGCGGCCCGACGTGGTGGTGCTGGTCTCGTCCGACTCCGACTTCGCGCCGCTCGTGATCCGTCTGCGCGAAAAAGGCTGCCGCGTCTGCGGCATCGGCCAGCAAGGCAAGACCGGCGAAGAGACCGTCGGCGTCTACGACAGCTTCATCGACATTGCGCACCACGGCGTGAAGCCGGCCGTGCGCACCGCGCCGGCCAGGAAGACGACCGCTGCGTCGAAGAAGACGCCGGCTGCCAAGACGGCGCCCGCTAAGAAGGTCGCCGCCAAGACCGCGCGCAAGACGGCTACCAAGACGGCCAAGCCTGCCGCGCCGCCCCCACCGCCGCCGCAACCGGAAATCTCCGAGGCGGCCGAGTTCATCCTGCAAGCCATGCCCGCGCTGCGCCGTGGTACCGACGTGCCGCTCAACGACGTGGCCAAGGCCCTGCGCACCGCCGGCCTGCTCAGCAAGAGCGGCAGCTCGCTCAAGCTGTTCGACAAGCTCACGGCCGAGTTCGCCGTGATGCAGCACCCCGACCGCATCCGATGGACGGGGGCACCCGCGCCTTGAGCCCGGGCCTGCCGGCGGTCGCGGCCATCGAGTGGGCCGCGCCCTGGCTGGCCCCGTACCGCGATCCCGGCGATGCCATCGCGCGGGCTGTCGCACAAGCCGGCTCGGTCGCTGCCGCGCTGCAGGGGGCCAAGCCACCGGCCGTGCCCGATTTCGTCGCACAAGACGCATTGCGCGAAGGCCAGGCCTACGAGGCCCACATCTTCCGCACGCGCACCGTGCCCACGCGCGACAACCTGCACGACTTCTTCAACGGCCTCGTCTGGCTGGCCTTTCCCGAGACCAAGCGCCGGCTCAACGAACTGCAGGCCGCCGAGATCGCACGCGCCGGCGTCGGTGCCACGCGCGGACCGCTGCGCGATGCGCTCACGCTGTTCGACGAGAACGGCGCGGTGCTCGATGCACCGCCTGCGCTGTGGGAGGCGCTGGTGGCGCGCGACTGGCAGGCGTTGTTCGTCACGCGGCGTGCGCTCTGGGCCCAGGCCCGGCTGCGCGTGTTCGGCCATGCGCTGCTCGAAAAACTGGTGGTGCCGCGCAAGGCCGCGACCGCGCATGTGCTGCTGCTGTCTGCCGTCGCAGGCCCCCTCGACGATGCGGCGCTGGCGCGCTGCCTCACGCCCGAGCACATGGCACGCAAGCCTTTCGCACCGCTGCCGGTGCTCGGCGTTCCGGGGTGGTGCGGCGCCAACGAAACACCCGATTACTACGACGATCCGAAGGTCTTCCGGCCCCGTTCGTAGAACTTTTACTCCTATCATTGCGCTACCGCACGCCACCGCGCCGCGTCCGTCACAACCTACGACAACAGCGGTCACCCCGGCCGGACAGGCTTGAAGCGGGCCTTGTGGCCCTCATCTGGTCGGCAGTGTTCCCCACGGAGAATTCAACTTGAAACGTATCCTTCTGTTCGTCCTGACCAACGTGATGGTCGTCGCGGTGCTCGGCGTGGTCGCCAGCCTGCTCGGCGTCAATCGCTTCCTCACGGCCAACGGGCTCAACCTCACGGCGCTGCTCGGCTTTGCGCTGGTCATGGGCTTCGGCGGCGCGATCATCTCGCTGCTCATCAGCAAGCCCATGGCCAAGTGGACGGCCGGCCTGCGCATGATCGACAACCCCCAGTCGCCCGACGAGGCCTGGATCGTCGGCACCGTGCGCAAGTTCGCCGACAAGGCCGGCATCGGCATGCCAGAGGTCGGCATCTTCGAAGGCGAGCCCAATGCCTTTGCCACGGGCGCGTTCAAGAATTCGTCGCTCGTGGCCGTGTCCACCGGCCTGCTGCAGGGCATGACGCGCGAAGAGGTCGAGGCCGTCATCGGCCACGAAGTCGCGCACATCGCCAACGGCGACATGGTCACCATGACGCTGATCCAGGGCGTGATGAACACGTTCGTCGTGTTCCTCTCGCGCGTGATCGGCTACGCGGTCGACAGCTTCCTGCGCCGCGGCGACGACCGCTCCTCGGGCCCCGGCATCGGCTACTACGTGAGCACCATCGTGCTGGACATCGTGCTCGGCTTCGCCGCCGCCATCGTGGTGGCCTGGTTCTCGCGCCAGCGCGAGTTCCGTGCCGACGCGGGTGCCGCCGCCCTCATGGGCAACCGCCAGCCGATGATGAACGCGCTCGCGCGCCTGGGTGGCCTGCCGGCCGGCGAACTGCCCAAGGCGGTCGAAGCCATGGGCATCACGGGCGCCATGGGCAAGTTGTTTGCGACGCATCCGCCGATCGAAGAGCGCATTGCGGCGCTGCAGAACGCGCGCTGAGCATGTGGCCGAGACGGCCAACGCCGTCCCCATGAAAAAAGCCGCCACAGTGATGTGGCGGCTTTTTTCGTTGGGGCGGGCGTGTGCTTCAGTCCGCGGCGGGCGCTTCGGGCGCGGCCGGGGCGGCTTCTGCTTGGGGCGCCGCAGCCGGCACTTCGGTCGCTTCCGGTGCCGCAGCCGCGGCTGCCTCTGCTGCAGCTGCTGCCCGCTTCTGATCGTCACGTACGCGCTGCAGCGTGCGCGTCACGTCGCCGGGCTTCATGCCGTACATGTCGGCGAACTCCTGTTCGCTGCGGCCGCTGGCTTCGAAGGCGCGCAGCAGGGCTTCGCGCTTGGCGGCCTGCTGGGCGAGCTCGGCCAGGGCTTCGTCGACGACAGCGTTGTTGTTGGCGTCGCGCGAGCGCACCAGCACCGCATATGCCTCGTGGTCGAGCCCCGAGGCTTCGATGGCCTTGGCGATGCGTGTCACCAGCTGCGGACGCAGGTCTTCGCCGGGGTTGCGCTGCGAGCGACGGCGGTGCAGCTCGAGGATGGCGTGGTGCACGTGCTCGGGCGCGACCGGATCGAGCGCGTTGCCGTCCAGGTCATGGCGCGCATGGCCGGCGGCCACGCTCTCGAGGTAGCGCGTGGAGCGCGCATGCTGGCCCATCGCGATCTTCAGGTCTTCGGCCTTGAAGTCTTCGGGATGGCGCGCGATCAGTTCTTCGTACACACCGAGCTTCAGCGGCACGAAGCGCGCGCCGAACAGCTGCGGGTACAGCTCGAACAGGCGCTCGAGCACCGGGTTGACCTTGCGCGGTGCGCGCTGGGCTTCGGGCTGTTGTTGCTGTTGCGGCTGCTGTCCACGCGGCTTGCGCCCTTGCTGCGGCTGCTGCTGCCCATGCGGACGCTGTTGCTTGGCGCGCGGCGGGCGTTGTTGCTGCTGCTGCTGTTGCGCGGGAGCGGCGGGCTGCGTTGCCGACGCGTCAGCGCCTGCGTCGGTGCCCGCGCCGGCCTTCAGCTGCTGCAGCTGCTCGGCCATGTCCGGGCGCTGGCGCCGTGCGTTGCGCGAGTTCGTGTTCGGGGCGGCGGTGGATGCGTCGGTCATACGGAAGGCTCGGCGATGGGCGCGAGGGGGATGGAAAGGGAAGAAAAAGAACAACCGGTCCCGCGCGGTCAGCGCGGCCGGAACATCCTGCGGGTATTGTCAGGGCGGATCGTCATGCGCGTGCAGCGCCTCGGTCAGGGGCTTGCCGCCCGATCAGCAGCCGGAACGGCAGCAGCATCAGCACGCCGACACCGAGCTTCACGCCCAGATCGCCCAGCGCCCAGGTGAGCCAGGGGCCGTCGGTGCCTGCGAATGCGATGCCCCAGAAGACGATGCTGTCGAGCACGGCCGCGATCACCGTGGCCACGAGCGGCGCGCGCCACCACAGGCCGCGGCGCAAGCGATCGAACACGCGGATGTCGAGCAGCTGCGAGGCGATGAAGGCCAGGCCCGAGGCGGCGGCGATGCGCGCCGGTGCGAGCAGCAGCGACACCGCCACGGCCACCGCGAAGCCGACCCACGCCACGCGCCGCGCCATGCCGGGGCCGAAGCGCCGGTTGACGAGGTCGCTCACGAGGTAGGCCACCGGGTAGGTGAAGGCGCCCCAGGTGAGCCAGTCGTTGATCGCGAACTGCACGAGGATGTTCGACGCGAGCACCACGGCGGCCATCGCCAACGTGGCGACGGCCAGCTGGCCGGTGGTGGGGCGCTGGAAGGGCATCGTCAAACCGCGCTGCCGAGCACGCTGCGCGCCACGGCCTCGGCCACCTTGATGCCGTCCACGCCGGCCGACAGGATGCCGCCCGCGTAGCTCGCGCCTTCGCCGGCCGGGTAGAGGCCGCGCACGTTGAGGCTCTGGAAGTCGTCGCCGCGCGTGATGCGGATCGGCGACGAGGTGCGCGTTTCCACGCCGGTGAGCACGGCGTCGTGCGTGTCGAAGCCCTTGATCTTGCGACCGAACGCGGGGAAGGCTTCGCGCATCGCCTCGATGGCGTAGGCGGGCAGCGCCTGGTGCAGGTCGGTTGGCGTCACGCCGGGCTTGTACGACGGGATGATGCTGCCCAGTGCGGTCGACGGCTTGCCCGCGATGAAGTCGCCCACCAGTTGGCCGGGCGCATGGTAGTTGCTGCCGCCGAGCACGTAGGCGTTGCTTTCGAGCTGGCGCTGCAGCGCAATGCCTGCGAGCGCGTCGCCGGGGAAGTCCTTCGGATCGATGCCCACCACGATGCCCGCGTTGGCGTTGCGCTCGTTGCGCGAGTACTGGCTCATGCCGTTCGTGACCACGCGGCCCGGTTCGCTGGTGGCCGCGACCACGGTGCCGCCGGGGCACATGCAGAAGCTGTAGACCGAGCGGCCGTTGCTCGCGTGATGCACCAGCTTGTAGTCGGCCGCGCCGAGCAGCGGGTGGCCCGCGTGGCGACCCCAGCGGGCGCGGTCGATCAGGCCCTGCGGATGCTCGACACGGAAGCCGATGGAGAAGGGCTTGGCCTCGATGTACACGCCGCGCGCATGCAGCATCTCGAAGGTGTCGCGCGAGCTGTGGCCCAGCGCCATCACGACGTGGTCGGCGCGCAGTTCGCTGCGCTGGCCCGTGGTCTGGTCGAGCACCGTGAGGCCGCGCAGGTGGCCGTTCTCGATGTGCACGTCGGTCACGCGCTGCTCGAAGCGGATCTCGCCGCCCAGCGCGACGATCTGCTCGCGGATGTTCTCCACCACCTTCACCAGCTTGAAGGTGCCGATGTGCGGATGCGCGACGTACAGGATTTCGGGCGGCGCGCCGGCCTTCACGAACTCTTCCATCACCTTGCGGCCGAGGAAGCGCGGGTCCTTGATCTGGCTGTAGAGCTTGCCGTCTGAAAAAGTGCCGGCGCCGCCTTCGCCGAACTGCACGTTCGACTCGGGGTTGAGCACGCTCTTGCGCCACAGGCCCCAGGTGTCGCGGGTGCGCTGGCGCACGGTCTTGCCGCGTTCGAGCACGATGGGCCTGAAGCCCATCTTCGCGAGCATCAGCGCCGCGAAGATGCCGCAGGGGCCGAAGCCGATCACCACGGGCCGCGTCGCGTCATCGCGATCGGCAGGCGCCTGGCCCGGCGGCGTGTAGCGCATGTCGGGCGCGGGCTGTATGTGCGGATGGCCGGCATGCTTGGCCAGCAGCGAGGCTTCGAGCTTCGCGTCGGCGAGCTGCACGTCGCAGATGTAGACCGTGAGCAGGTCGACCTTGCGGGCGTCGAAGCTGCGCTTGTAGACGGTGTGGGAGGCGATCGCTTCAGGCGGAACGTCGAGCGTTCGGGCGATCAGGGTGACCAGCGCGTCAGGCGCGTGATCGAGCGGGAGTTTGAGTTCGGAGATTCGCAACATGTCGTGGGGCTTGTGGTTATCAAGCAGACCGACGATTTTAAGCGCCCGAGGCGCTATGAAACTTGTAGCTGGATCAGGCCGGCAGGAAGCCTTCGACGGAGAGGTAGCGCTCACCCGTGTCGTAGTTGAAGCCCAGCACCACCGCATCGGGTGCCAGCGAGGGCAGCTTCTGCGCAATGGCCGCGAGCGTGGCGCCCGACGAGATGCCGACCAGCATGCCTTCCTCGACCGCGCAGCGGCGTGCCATTTCGCGCGCCGGTTCGGCGTCGACCTGCAGCACGCCGTCGAGCAGCGAGGTGTCGAGGTTCTTCGGAATGAAGCCCGCGCCGATGCCCTGGATGGGGTGGGGCGCCGGTGCGCCGCCCGAGATCACGGGCGAGGCGACGGGTTCGACCGCGAACACCTGCAGCTTCGGCCACTTCTTCTTGAGCACCTTCGCCACCCCCGTGATGTGGCCGCCCGTGCCCACGCCGGTGATGAGCACGTCGATGCCGTCGGGAAAGTCGGCCGCGATCTCTTCGGCCGTGGTGCGCACGTGCACGTCGATGTTCGCGGGGTTGTTGAATTGCTGCGGCATCCACGCGCCGGGCGTGCCGGCCACGATTTCCTCGGCGCGCGCGATCGAGGCTTTCATGCCGCCGGCGCGCGGCGTGAGGTCGAAGGTGGCGCCGTAGGCCAGCATCAGGCGGCGGCGCTCGACCGACATGCTGTCGGGCATCACCAGGATCAGCTTGTAGCCCTTGACGGCCGCGACCATCGCCAGGCCGATGCCCGTGTTGCCCGAAGTCGGCTCGACGATGGTGCCGCCGGGTTTCAGCGCGCCGCTCTTCTCCGCGTCCTCGACCATCGCGAGCGCGATGCGGTCCTTGATCGAGCCGCCGGGGTTGGCGCGCTCCGACTTGATCCAGACCTGCTGCTTCGCGTGGCCGAACAGGCGGTTGATGCGGATGTGCGGCGTGTTGCCGATGGTCTGGAGGATGTTCTGGGCCTTCATGGAATCTCCTTGGATCAATTCAATGCGGTGGTTCAAGCGGACAACGCGCATTGTGAGACCAGCCCGCGACCGTTTCAGCGCAAGGGCGTTGCGGGTTTTCCTGTGCTCAGGCTTCCAGGGCTTCCAGCGGCCCGAAGAACTCGCAGCGAAGCTGCTGCCTGGGCACGCCGAGCGCCAGCCCGTTGGCATACACCGCCTTCATGAAGGGCTTCGGTCCGAGAAAGTACAGGTCGACGTCGCGGTCTTCCGGCAGCAGCCCGGCCAGCAGTTCGCGGGTGACGAAACCGGTCGCGTGCGGTGTGTCGGTGTCACGCGGCGTGTCGTAGACATACAGCGGCTTCACGTTCGCATGCCGCTGCGCGAGTGCGTCGACGCGGGCGCGGAACGCATGCGCGCCGCTGTGCCGTGCCGCGTGGACGAAGTGCACCGGCCGACCCGTGTGCGCCACCGATTCGAGCATGCTCATCGCGGGCGTGATGCCCACGCCGCCCGTCACCAGCACCAGCGGACGCGCCTGCTCACCCGCGGGCTGCAGCACGAAGTCGCCGCACGGTGCCTGCACCTGCAGATGCGTGCCGACCACGGCAGCCTCGTGCAGCCAGTTCGATGCACGGCCGCCTTCCTCCTTCTTCACGCTGATGCGGTACCACGGCTTGCCCGGCGCGTCGGACAGCGAGTAGTTGCGTCGCACCGGCTGGCCGTCGATCTCCAGCACCAGCGTGAGGTACTGCCCCGGCGAGAACGCCAGCAGCGCGCCGCCGTCCGCGGGCTCCAGGTAGAACGAGGTGATGACCTCGCTTTCGTCCTCGCGCCGCGCCACGCGGAACGCGCGTGTGCCGCGCCATCCGCCGGTCTGCGCCGCGTTGGCGCTGTAGACCGCTTCTTCCGCGGCGATGAGCAGGCCCGCGAGCGATTCGTAGGCCTCGCCCCACGCGGCGATCACCTCGTCGGTGGCGGCATCGCCGAGGACCTCCTTCACGGCGCGCAGCAGGTAGTGGCCGACGATCGGGTAGTGCTCGGGCAGCACGCCCAGCGCCGCGTGCTTCTGGATGATCCGGGGCAGGGCGCCGGCGATCTCGTCCAGCCGGTCGATGTGCGCGCCGTACGCGATGACCGCACCCGCCAGCGCGCGCGCCTGCGTGCCGGCGGCCTGGTGCGCTTCGTTGAAGAAGGCCTTCACCTGCGGATGGCCCTCGAA
Organism: Variovorax sp. Root473; assembly: GCF_001426505.1. GTDB lineage: Bacteria > Pseudomonadota > Gammaproteobacteria > Burkholderiales > Burkholderiaceae_C > Variovorax. The sequence continues at coordinate 195,834 of NZ_LMEV01000014.1, read as the reverse complement.
CATGATCTTGTAGAAATGGCTGGTGATGGCCTCGCCGTGGGCCTTCAGTGCGGGCACGGTGGACTTGACGATGGCGATGGTCTGCGGGTTCATGGTCTTGCATTCCTGCGGTTGGAGATGCGTTGTTCTTCTCACGATTCGTGCCAACCGGAAGGCCGCTGCAAGTGCTTGATGTCATTGGGGATTTGCCGGGCGTGGTCAAATTCGCTACAAATTCAGCGTTGTACTTATGACCGCAAACCGTGTCGATTCAACCACCGGGGCCCCATCGCCCGGACCCGAAGCCGAGGCCGCCCGCTACCGATCGCTTCTCGCCGCCGCGCGCGGGCTGGTCCGCTGCGACGCCGCCGCGCTGCTGCAGCTCGACGTCGACGTGCTGAAACCCGTCGCGGTCGACGGCCTGAGCGATGAAACCCTCGGGCGCCAGTTTCCCGTGGCCGCCCATCCGCGGTTTGCGCGCCTGCTCGGCAGCGAACGCGGCCTGCGTTTCGCGCACGACAGCAACCTGCCCGACCCGTACGACGGCCTCGTCGCCGGCCAGCCGGGCATCCTGCCGGTGCACGACTGCATGGGCGCGCCGCTGCGCCTGCACGGTGCCCTCTGGGGCCTGCTCACGCTCGATGCGCTGGAACCGCACGCCTTCGATGCCGTGAGCCCGGCGCAGATGGAGGCGCTGATCGCGCTCGTCGAAACCGGCATCGAGGCCGCCGACACCATCCGCGAGATGCAGGCGCGCGCGATGCGCGAGCAGGCCGTCGCGCAAGCCCTGCGCGCAGGCCGCGGCGCGCCGCGCGAGCTGCTGGGCAGCAGCGCGGCGATGAAGCAGCTGTGCCACGAGATCGACACGGTCGCCGTGTCCGACCTCACGGTGCTGTTGCTCGGCGAAACCGGCGTCGGCAAGGACCTGGTGGCGCAGCGCCTGCACGCGCACTCGCGACGCAGCGAGCAGCCGCTGGTGCAGGTCAACTGCGCGGCGCTGCCCGAGTCGCTGGCCGACAGCGAACTCTTCGGCCACAAGCGCGGCGCGTTCACCGGCGCGGTGCAGGACCGCGACGGCAAGTTCGAGATCGCCGATGGCGGCACGCTCTTTCTCGACGAGGTCGGCGAACTGCCGCTGAGCGTGCAGGCCAAGCTGCTGCGCGTGCTGCAAAGCGGCGAGGTGCAGCGGCCCGGCAGCGACCGCATGCGCAAGGTCGACGTGCGCGTGATTGCCGCCACCAACCGCGACCTGCCCGCAGCCATCGCGCAGGGCCGGTTCCGTGCCGACCTGTACCACCGGCTGTCGGTCTATCCGCTCGTCGTCGCGCCGCTGCGCGAACGCGGGCGCGACGTGCTGGTGCTCGCGGGCAGCTTCTTCGAGGAGAACCAGCACCGGCTGGGCGCACGCAACCTGCGGCTTTCGCCAGCATCGAAGGCCGCCCTGCTGGCGCACGGCTGGCCGGGCAACGTGCGCGAGCTCGAGCATGTGATCAGCCGCGCCTCGCTGCGGGCGTTCAGGGAGCAGCCGCGCGGCTCGCGCTGGACGGCCATCGAGCCGCACCATCTGGCGCTGGAGTCCGCTGCTGCGACAGCGCCGGTGGCGGCGCCTGCGCAGGCCCCGGCGCGCGAACCCGCGGGGATTGCCGCCACGGGCGGCACGCTGCGCGAGGCGACCGAAGCCTTCCAGCGCGCCTGGCTCTCGGAGGTCCTCGCCCGCCACGGCGGTCGCGTGGCCAGCGCCGCGCGCGAGGTCGGCATCGATCGCAGCAACTTCCACCGGACGTTGCGCAAGCTGGGCCTGGTGCAGGTCGACGACCGCGAAACGCCCGGCTGACGATCGGCGCGCGGCACCGCCGGAAGGGTCATTCGTGCGGCGGGCGATAATCCGGCCCGTGAAGCACGCCAGACCGCCGCTGGTGCAAGCCCGAAAGGGACGACGCTGCGCCTTCGGGCAACAGCATCGGGTCGAAAGATCGCACTGGAGGAACGTCCGGACTGCACAGGACAGCGCAGGAGTTAACGACTCTCCACCGTGAGGTGAGGATCAGAGCAACAGAGACGAGCCGATTCAGTTCGGGTGAAACGGGCAATCTCTGCGCGCAGCAACACCAAGTAGGCCAGTATCGAGGTGGTTCCGCTGAGCTGGCGGGTAGGTGGCATCGAGCCGTCTGGCGACAGACGGCCCAGAGTAATGGCGGTCACGCCGGGGTCTTCGCAAGAGGGCGCCGGTGCACAGAATCCGGCTTATCGGCGAGCTTCACACTTTTCTTTCTTCCCCCTTTTTCCCGGGCCGCGCGCTGACGACGTGCGCGGCCGCGCGCAAGACTCGGTAGAAACCCGTATAATTGTTAGCAAGCTAACTAATTGATAACACTGTGGCCGATACCGAACCCATCTCCCTCTTGCGCGAACACGCGCTGATGCGGCTCGGCACCTCGCTGTCGGTGCTCCAGCGCGGCTACCGCGCGGCGGCCGACAAGGCGGTGGCGCATGTGGGCCTGTCGCAGACGCTGGCCTGGCCGGTCGTGGTGCTCGGGCGCATGGAAGACGGCGTGCGCCAGGGCACGGTGGCCGAGGCGCTGGGTATCGAAGGGCCGTCGCTGGTGCGCTCGCTCGACCAGCTGGTCGAGGCCGGTTTCGTCGAGCGCCGCGAAGACCCCGCCGATCGCCGCGCCAAGACGCTGCACCTCACGCCCGCCGGCCGCGCCGTGTGCGAGCCCATCGAGGCCGCGCTGCGCCAGATGCGCACCGCGCTGTTCGAAGGCATTCCCGACGAGGACATCGCCGCCACCTTGCGCGTCTTCGGCGCGCTCGAGGCCAAGCTCGGCCGCAGTGCCGCCGGCATGCAAAGCCTGCAGCAGGAAGGGCGCGGCCAGTAAATGGCGATGTCGATGGCGCTGCCGCGCTTCACCCGCGCGGAAGTTCTCTTTTCCGTCAAGAGCTTCGCCGCCGCGATGCTGGCGATGTACCTGGCCAGCCGCGCCGGCCTGCCGCGCCCGTTCTGGGCGCTCATGACCACCTACGTCGTCGCCCACCCGCTGGCCGGCGCCGTGCGCTCCAAGGCGGTCTTCCGCTTCTGCGGCACGCTGATCGGCAGCGTTGCCACCGTGCTGATGGTGCCCGCCCTCTCGAACGCGCCCGAGCTGCTCACGCTGGTGCTCGCGCTGTGGGTCGGCCTGTGCCTGTACATCTCGCTGCTCGACCGCACGCCGCGCTCGTACGTCTTCATGCTCGCGGGCTACACGGCGGCGCTGATCGGCTTTCCGTCGGTGCAGACGCCGCTCGTGCTGTTCGACACCGCCGTGGCGCGCGTGGAGGAAATCGGCCTGGGCATCCTGTGCGCCACGCTGGTCCACAGCCTCGTGCTGCCCGCGGGGCTCGCGCCCACCGTGCTGGGCCTGCTCGACCGCACGCTGAAAGATGCGCGCCAGTGGCTGGGCGACCTGTTCCAGTCCGCCGACCGAAGCGCCCCCAAGGACGCCGACCCCAAGCGCCTGGACGACGACCGCCGCCGCCTCGCGGGCGACATCACGCAGCTGCGCCTGCTTTCGACCCACGTGCCCTTCGACACCACGCACCTGCGCTGGACCGCCGGCGCGATCCGCGCCATGCAGGACCGCGTGGCGGCGCTCACGCCCGCGCTGTCGGCCGTGGAAGACAGGCTGCAGGCACTGGTGCAGGCCGAAGGCCGCCTGGCACCCGACGTCACTGCCGTGCTGGCGCTGGCCGCGCAGTGGCTGCGCGACGAAAGCGATCCGGCCGCCGACGCGTCGGCGCGCGGGCAGGCGCTGCGCCAGGCGATCGGTGCGCTCGGCGCCGCACAGGACGCCGAACGCGCCCCCTGGGCCCGCGCACTGCGCATCGGTCTCGCGGGCCGGCTCGAAGAGCTGGTCGACGGCTGGACGGCCTGCGCCCGGCTGCGCCGCGACATCGACGAAGGCCTGAAGGGCGGCGCGCCGCTGCGCCGCACGGCCGCGCTCGGCCAGCGCGCGATGCATCGCGACCACGGCATGGCGCTGCTGTCGGCGCTGGCCGCCGTCATCGCCATCTGCGTGTGCGGCGCGTTCTGGATCCTCACGGGCTGGCCGATGGGCTCGGCCGCCACCATGATGGCTGCCGTCTTCTGCTGCTTCTTCGCCACCATGGACGACCCCGTGCCCGCGATGCACGGCTTCCTGAAGTGGACGCTGTGGTCCATTCCCATCTCGGCCGTCTACGTGCTCGTGCTCATGCCCACGGTGCAGGACTTCGGCATGCTCGCGCTGATCTGCGCGCCGCTCTTTTTGCTGCTGGGCCTTTACCTGCCGCGCCCGACGCATTTCATGGCCGCGATGGCGCTGATCTTCGGCGTGTCGGGCACGCTCGCGATGCACGACACCGCCAGCGCCGACCTCGTGAGCTTCATCAACAGCATGCTCGGCCAGATCGTCGGCGTGGTGATGGCTGCGCGCGTCACGCGGCTGGTGCGCTCGGTGGGCGCCGACTGGAGCGCGCGCCGCATCCAGCGCGCCACCTGGCGCGAACTCGGCGACATGGCCGCCTCGACCCAGCCGCAGTACGCGCAGAGCGACGCCTATGCCGTGCGCATGCTCGACCGCATCGGCCTGCTGGCACCGCGCATCGCGCAGTCCGGCGGCACGGTCGAAGGCGTGGTTGCCGACGATGCGCTGCGCGACCTGCGCATGGGCGCCGACATCGCCGTGCTGCAGCGTGTGCGCGCCCAGCTGCCGCTGGCCACCGCGGGCGCGCTGCTCGGCGGCATCGCGCGTTTCTTCCGCCAGCGCGGCGAAGGCCGCATGACGCCGCGCCCCGCCGCGCTGCTGCCGCAGATCGACGAGGCGCTGACCGCCGTGCTCGCGGCGCGCGACACCTCCACCGCGTCGCGCGCCGCCGTCACCGCACTGGTCGGCCTGCGCCGCAACCTGTTCCCCGATGCGCCGCCTTCGCTGGCGGGCGTGTCTTCTTCACCGCAAGGAGCGTCCGCATGATCGGCGAAGCCAGTTTCTACGGGCTCTACGTGCCCTGGCTCATGCTGCTGGCCGGCGCCGCGCTGCTCGCCCTGTGGGGCGTGCGCCGGCTGCTGGCCGCCACCGGCCTGTACCGCTGGGTGTGGCACCCGGCACTGTTCGACATGGCGCTGTACCTGCTGCTGCTTTACGGCCTGAGCCGGCTCACGGTGCACCTGCAATGACGCCCGCACCGACAACTCAAACAACACAGAGATTCCCATGAAAGCCAACCCCTTCGCAGACAACCCCCGGGCCCAGAGCCTGCTGCGCGTTCTTCTCACCGTGGCCGTGGTGGCCGCCGCCGTCTGGGCGGGCTTTCGCCTGTGGGACCACTACGAACTCGCGCCGTGGACGCGCGACGGCCGCGTGCGCGCCAACGTGGTCCAGATCGCGCCCGACGTCTCGGGCCTGGTCACGGCCGTGCCGGTCCACGACAACCAGGCCGTCGCTGCCGGCACGCTGCTGTTCGAGGTCGACCGTGCGCGCTACGACCTCGCCGTGCGCCAGGCGCAGGCCGCGCTCGCCGCGCAGCGCGCCGTGAGCGCGCAGGCCCAGCGCGAGAACGCACGCAACACCGGGCTCGACGACCTGGTGTCGAAGGAGTCGCGCGAACAGACCCGCGCCCGCGTCGAGCAGGCACGCGCCGCCGTCGCGCAGGCCGAGGTGGCGCTCGATTCGGCGCGCCTGAACCTGCAGCGCGCCGAGGTGCGCGCGCCCGCCGCCGGCCTCGTCACCAACCTCGACCTGCGCCAGGGCAGCTACGCCGCCGCGGGCCGGCCGGTGCTCGCGCTGGTCGATGCGCAGTCGTTCTATGTCGAGGGCTACTTCGAAGAAACGAAGCTGCCGCGCATCCACCTGGGCGACCGCGTGCGCGTGACGCCGATGGGTGGCGGCGCGGTGCTCGAAGGCGCGGTCGACAGCGTGGCCGCCGGCATTGCCGACCGCGACCGCTCCACCAGCGCCAACCTGCTGCCCAGCGTGAACCCGACCTTCAACTGGGTGCGGCTGGCGCAGCGCATCCCCGTGCGCGTGAAGCTCGACCCGCTGCCCGAAGGCGCGCGCCTCGTGGCCGGCCAGACCGTCACAGTGCAGGTCCTCGAACACGACGCGGCCCCGACCAGCGCCGCACCGAAGAAGGGATAAACGCCATGACCCGCTTCGCCTTTCGCATGGCCTCGCTCGCGGTCGCGGCCGGACTCGCGGCCTGCGCGGCGGTCGGCCCCGACTATCACCAGCCGTCCGAGGCGCTGGCCAGCCAGCCCGCGGCCGGCAAGCCCTTCGCCGAAGCACCGGCCGACGCTGCGCCGCTGCCCGCGCACTGGTGGCGCCTGTACCACGACCCGCTGCTCGACCGGCTCGTCACCCAGGCGCTCGCGCACAACACCGACCTGCGCCAGGCCGTCGCCAACCTCGAGCGCGAACGCGCCATCGAAACCGAAGTGGCCGGCGCCAAGTACCCCACGATCGGCGTCAACGGCGGGCCGTCGTTCGGCCACGTCTCGGGCCTGTCGCTGCTGCAGAAGGGCTACGAACCGCCCAGCACCTTCAACTACAGCGCAGGCGCGTCGCTGTCGTACCAGGTCGACCTGTTCGGCCAGATCCGCCGCGCCATCGAGGCCTCCGCCGCCAACAGCCAGGCCGCCGAAGCCGCGCTCGACCTCGTGCGCGTGAACGTCGCGGCCGGCACCGCGCGCGCCTACGCCGAAGCCTGCTCGGCCGGCCTGCGGCTGCAGATCGCGCAGAAGTCGGTCGCGCTGCAGCAAGACGCCGTGAACGTCACCGAGCGCCTGCAGCGCGCGGGCCGCGCCGGTGCCATCGACGCCGGCCGCGCGCGCGCCCAGCTTGCGCAACTCGATGCCGCGCTGCCGCCGCTGAAGGCGCAGCGCCAGGGCGCGCTGTACCGCCTGGCCACGCTCACCGGCGCGCTGCCGCAAGACTTTCCGCGCGAGGTGGCCGACTGCACCACGGCGCCGCGCGTGGCCGGCGCACTGCCGGTGGGCGACGGTGCCGCGTTGCTGCGCCGCCGGCCCGACATCCGCCAGGCCGAGCGCGGCCTTGCCGCATCGACCGCGCGCATCGGCGTGGCCACGGCCGACCTCTATCCGAAGGTCACGCTGGGCCTGTCGGGCTCCTCCGCCGGCCATGCCAACGACTTCGGCCGCAAGGACACCCTGGCCTGGAGCCTCGGCCCCCTGATCTCGTGGACCGTGCCCAACACCGGCGCCGCGCAGGCCCGCATCGCGCAGGCCGAGGCCGGCACGCGCGCCGCGCTCGCGAAGTTCGACGGCACCGTGCTGACCGCGCTGCGCGAGACCGAGACCGCGCTCGGCACCTACGCCCGCGAGCTCGACCGCCGCGCCGCCCTGCAGGCATCGCGCGACGAAAGCGCCAAGGTCGCCGCGCAGGCGCGCCAGCTGTACCGCAACGGCCGCACCGCCTACCTCGACGCGCTCGACGCCGAGCGCGCATTGGCCGGCGCCGATGCCGCATTGGCGGCCAGCGACGCGCAGCTGGCCGATGACCAGGTCGTGCTGTTCATGGCGCTCGGTGGCGGCTGGGAGCCGGCCGACGACGCACTCGCGCAAGGCAAGCCCACCACGACCGCCCGATGAGCGACTCCTTGCCGCCACGCCCGCGGCACGCGCCGCTGTGGCTCCTCGCGCTGGTCACCTTCAGCGGCACGCTGGCGATGCACGTCTTCGTGCCCGCGCTGCCCGTCGCCGCGAAGAGCCTCGGCGCCGGCATGGGCGCGATGCAGATGACGGTGAGCCTGTACATCCTCGGCCTGGCTGCCGGACAGCTGGTGTACGGCCCGCTGGCCGACCGCTTCGGTCGTCGGCCCGTGCTGCTGGCGGGGCTCGCGATCTACGCCGTGTCGGGCTTGGCGGCGGCCGTGGCGCCCGACGTGCATGCGCTGATCGCCGCGCGCCTGTTCCAGGCCGTGGGCGGCTGCGCGGGGCTCGTGCTGGGCCGCAGCATCGTGCGCGACACGGCCGAGCCGCAGGAGGCCACGCGCCGCCTCGCGCTCATGAACCTCATGGTGGCGGTGGGCCCGAGCGTGGCGCCGCTCATCGGCGGTGCACTGGCCACCGCGCTCGGCTGGCGCTCGATCTTCTACGCGCTCTTCGCGCTGGGCGTCGTCGGCTTTCTCTTCGCCTGGCGCCTGCTGCCCGAGACGGGCTCGCCCGGCGCGGCGCTCGACGGTGCCGCGCTCGCGCGCAACTACCGGCAGCTGGTGGGCTCGCGCGCGTTCGTCGGCTTCTCGGTGGGCGGCGGTTGCGCCACCACGTCGATGTACGCCTTCATCGCCTCGGCGCCCTTCATCTTCGTGGACCAGCTGCACCGGCCCGCGCACGAGGCCGGCATCTACCTCGCTATCCTCGTGTCGGGCGTGTGGCTGGGCAGCTTCCTCACGAGCCGGCTGATCTCGCGCGTGCGGCTCGACCGGCTCATGGTGCGTTCCAACGCGCTGAGCGTGGCGGCGGCCTTTGTGCTGCTGGGCGCGGCGCTCGCGGGGCAGCTCTCGGTGCTGCTGATCGTCGCGAGCATGTTCCTCTTCACGGTGGGCGCCGGCATGGCCTCGCCGGCCGCGCTGACGCTGGCGATCGGCGTCAATCCGAAGGTCATCGGCTCGGCCTCGGGGCTGTACGGTGCTACGCAGATGGCGATCGGTGCGCTGTGCACCGCGCTCGCGGGCATGGGCCACGGCAACCCCGCACTCGCGGCGGCGATCGTGCTGGCCGGGGCGGGCATCGTGGCGCAGCTGTCGTTCGGCGTCGGCCTGCGCGCGCAGGCCGCGGCTGTATCGATCAGCGCGTGAACAGCCAGCCGCCCTTGGGCTGGCGCATGAGTTCGTGGCGCTTGATGGCGCGCTCCTCGCCGTCCTCGCCCACATAGACCACGTCGAAGCGCAGCCGCCGGGGCGACACCAGCTTCCAGTTCTGGATGCGCTGCACCGTCACGCAGGCGGTCTTGTCGTGGTACTGCATCCCGGCCATCGGGCCGCCCTGGAAGCCTGTGCTGTCGAAGAGATGGCCGGGCGCCGCGAAGGGGTTGAGCACCGCGCCGTTGCGCGCCGTGATGCAACCTTCGGTGCGCAGGAAGGATTCGATGGCTGGCGACGCGCTCCCCACCACCTTGCCCACCGCAGGACTCGGGGGCTTGGCGCCGACGACCTTGCGGATGCGGTCCACCTGCACCGCGGTGATCGGCGCAAGGCCGTCTTTCGAAACCACGGTGGGGCGGGTCGCGGGCTTGGTGGCCGTTGTCGCGGCGGGCGCGCCGATCGGCGTGTCGGGGAACAGCAGGGCGGTGAGGGGGCTGCAGCCAGCCAGCAGTGTCAGCGGCAGGATGCTGGCCAGGGTGCGGGTCGGTGTGCCGAACTTCATGGTGCTGGAATCTCCCGTGTGCGGCGCGAAGCCGCTGTCTTCAAGGGGCAGTTTGCGGTGCTGCCTCGTCGCCTCGGTCCTTTGTCAAAAACGCTCGTGCGGCGCCAGGTAGCGCCACTGCCCCGGCTGCAGCCCGGCCAGCGGCACGCGGCCGATGCGCAGGCGCCGCATCGCCACGATGCGCAGGCCCACGGTGTCGCAGATGTTCGCGATCTGTCCGGGGCGCGCGCCCTTCAGCGCAAAGCGCAGGCCGGTCTGGTCGTCGGCCTGGCGGCCGATGCTCACGCGCGCGGGCGAACGCTCCAGCCGCGCCAGCACCTCGGGGCCGACCGGGCCGGCCACGTCGACCATCACTTCATGTTCGAGGATGCCCGCGTCTTCCTGCAGCTTGCGCTCGATGCGCCATTCCTGCGTGTAGACCACGAGGCCGCTGGCGCCGGTTTCGAGCGGTGTCATGCAGCGCTGCCCGCGCACATGCGCCGGCAGGAAGCGCTGGCCCTCGCGCTCGGGATCGTGGTGGTTGGCGGCCACCAGCAGCTGGTGCGCGGTGTCGGTCGGCATGCCGGCGGGCTTGTAGAGCACCAGCGTCACCGGCACGATCGGCTCGGGGCGCGCGCCGGCGGCGATCTCGACCTGCTGGTTCGCCTGCACGCGCGACTGCGGCAGCAGCGCGGGCACGCCGTCCACGCGCACCGCGCCGTTCTCGATCAGCAGTTCGGCTTCGCGGCGCGACACCTGGGCCATCGCGGCCACGCGCTTGGCCAGGCGCACGCCTTCGTCGTCGGGCGCAGAGGGGCGGTTCGAGCGGTTCATCGCGCGTCGGCCAGTTGCCGGATGCGCGCCACGTGCGCCGCCAGCGAACGCGCCGCCACCGGCCACATGCGCTCGGGCACGTCGTCGTAGGCGAGCGGCAGCCATTGCTCCGGCGTGCCTTCGGGCAGCCGCTGCATCGCGGCGGCGATCTTGGCCTCGCGCTTCAGGCGGTGCGCCTTCAGGTGCGCGATGGCCGTGCGCGCAAAGCCGATCACGTAGCCGTGTGCCGGCAGGATGAACTCGATGCCACCGGCCGCGCAGGCCGCATCGAGCTTGTCGAGCGAATCGAGGTACGCCGTCATGTCGCCGTCCGGCGGATCGACCACCGTCGTGCTGCCGTTCAGGATGTGGTCGCCCGAGAACAGCAGGCCGTCTTCTTCGAGCACCAGGCACAGGTGGTTGGCCGCATGGCCGGGCGTGTGGATGGCGCGCAGCGTGTGCATGAGCGGCGTGCCGTCGGCGGCGGTGCCCGAGAGCACCAGCCGTTCGCCGTCGGCCAGTTCGCGCTCGGCGCTGAAGCGTGCGGCGGCGCGTGCCGTGGGCGCGGACGACAGGCCCAGGATCGGCGGCTTGCGCTCTGCAGCACACAGCGCCTGCAGCGGCGCGGCGCCCGGCGAGTGGTCGGCGTGCGAGTGCGTGCAGACGATGAGGCGGATGTCGCCCTGCGTGGCGTTCATCAGCCGTGCGAGATGCGTCGCGTCGTTCGGACCCGGGTCGATCACAAGGTAGCCGGTGGCCGCATCGCCGACAAGGTAGGTGTTGGTGCCCGGGCCGGTCATGGCGCTGGGGTTCGGCGCGGTGAGGCGCTGCACGTTCTTCAGCAGTGCCACGGGCTGCGTGCTCTGCCAGTCGAGCGTGTGCGCGATCTGGCCATCGGGGCAGACCAGCGCGAGTTCGCCGAAAGGCGATTCGTGTTCCATGTAGCGCGCGTCCTCGCCCTTGAGCAGGCCGGCGCGCGGGCAGCTGGTCCACAGCGGTTTCTCTTCGCCGCCAGCCACGGGTGCGCAGGCCGCCAGCACCGCGTCGACCGATGCATAGGCCGCCATGCGCTGCAGCGTGCGGATGGTCGGGAAGATCATGAAGAAGCTGCCGGCCTCGTGGCGCGCCAGCGCATCGGCCGGGCGCACCCAGCAGGGCTCGAACTGCTCGCTCTCGTCGGCCGTGGGCGTCTGGCCCTCGGGCATGCGCGCCACCAGGAAGGGCACGTCGAAGCGCTTGGGCAGGTCGCGGTCGGTGATCCAGTGCGCGAAGGTGAAGACCTCGTCGGCCGACAGCACCAGGCCGCGCGCCGCGCACTGGTCGGCGAAGGCCGCGCCGGCGGTGGCGTTGCGGTCCATCGCGGCGACCTCGTCGGCGCTCACCGCGCGGCCATCGGCGTGGCGGGCCAGCAGGATGCCGAGCTCTTCGAAGGCCTCGCGGATCGCGGCGATGGCCTGCGTGTGTTGCGTGTCGCTCTGCGTGGCGCGGCGTGCCGCGATGCGCGCGGCGGCGGCGTCGGCCGCGTCGATGTGGCCCCCCGGAAAGACGTAGGCGCCAGGGGCGAAGCTCGCGGTGGCCGAGCGGCGGGTCATGAGGAGCTCGAGCCCGGCGTCGGTGTCGCGCAGCAGCAGGACGGTGGCGGCGGCGCGCACGGGCACCGGCTCGCGAGGGGCGTGGAGTTGTTGTGTGGGGCGGACCATGGAGCGATTATGGAGAGGCAGGGGGCGCGGTGCATAAGCACATGTGCAAACAGTTATCAGCCGCGCGCCACAATGTGCGCCTGCACCGTCCGCCTCGAAGAAAGACCGATATGGCCCATTCTCCCTTCTCGCGTCGCGCCCTGCGGGCCGCTGGCGCCTTGCTCTGCACCGCCGCCGCATCGACCCTGGCACTGGCCCAGCCCGACTGGCCGCAACAACCCGTCACACTGATCATGGGCTTCCCGGCCGGCTCGGGCGTCGACGTGGTGGCCCGCGCCATCCAGGAGCCGCTGTCGCGCCAGCTCGGCAAGCCCGTGATCATCGACTACAAGTCGGGCGCCGCCGGCAACATCGCCAGCGAGTACGTCGCGCATGCCAAGCCCGACGGCTACACGCTCTCGTTCGGCACCGCCGCCACGCACGGAAGCAACGCCGCGCTGTACAAGAAACTGCCCTTCGACGTGGAGGCCGATTTCGTGCCCGTGGCGCCCGTGCTCGACGTGTCCAACGTGCTCACCATCAACCCCGACGTGATCAACGTGCGCACGCTCAAGGAGTTCGTCGAGCTGGTGAAGGCCAACCCCGGCAAATACAACTACGCCTCCACCGGCAACGGCGCGGGCACGCACATGGCCTTTGCCGAGTTCAACTCGCGCCTGGGCCTGAACATGGTCCACGTGCCCTACAAGGGCGGCCCCGAGGCCATCACCTCGGTGGTGCGCGGCGAGACCTGCTGCATCATGAACCAGGTGCAGACCGTGCTGCCGCACTACAAGGCCGGCAAGGTGCGCCTGCTGGGCGTGACCACCGCCACGGCGGTGCCGGCCGTGAAGGAAGTGCCGACCATCGCCTCCAGCGGACTGCCCGGCACCAGGGGCTTCGACAGCGCGATCTGGTTCGGCATCTTCGCGCCCAAGGGCACCGACCCGCAGATCGTCGACAAGCTCAATGCCGCCGTGAAGACGGTGCTCGAGCAGCCCGAGATCCGCGAGCGCTTCGAGAGCCAGGGCAACACCGTGCGCATCGAGTCGCCCGCCCAGTTCAAGAAGACCGTGCACGCCAACCGCGTGAAGTGGGCCGAGGTCGCCAAGGCGGCGAACATCAGCATCGACTGATCAGAGTGTTTTGGTCAGCGTGAGGATGAAGCGCGCCTTGTTGGGCGAGTAGGTCGTCTGGCCGAAGGTGCCGAACTCGGGGATTTCGATGCCCGGGTTGGCCACTGAAACGTACGAACTCTTCTTGTTGGCGCCCTGCACTGAGCCGGTCAGCGTCAGGCCGCTGCCGAAGTCGCAGGTCGCGCCGACGTTGTAGTCGACGTAGCTCTTGTAGCCCAGGCTGCGGATGTCGCTGGACATGTTCGTGTAGCCGACAGCCGCTTTCAGCGTGACCTTGGGCATGATCTCCTTGCTGTAGGCCAGGTTCAGGTAGCCGGTGTTGCGGCCCTTCAGGCCCGAGCCCGACTTGGCGCCGGCGTAGCCGAAGTAGTCCTTCGACACCGTGTGCGAGTACTTCAGCGTGAACGAACCGAGCGTGGCGTCGGTGTAGCCCGCGCTGGCGTACAGATCCGTCGTGTTGCCCGTCGAATTGCCCGGGTACAGGTAGGTGAGGGCGCCCACGTCCATGTCGAGCGGGCCGGCCTTGAACTTGTAGCCGCCGTAGATGTCGCTCTCGAGGCTGTTGCCCTGGAGCCAGTTGACGCTCGAATTCCAGTTGCCGACGTAGAAGCCGCTGTCGCCGAAGGCGTAGTCGAAGCCGCCCTGCACGGCGGGCTTGAAGCCGCGGGTCTTCGCGTAATCGTTCTTGCCGAGCATGTCCTGGTCCTGGCCGCGGAACTTGTAGTTCGTCGTCAGCGCCACGTTGCCTGTGAGCTGCGCGTTGGCGAGCGGGGGCAGGGCGAACAGGGTGGGAAGAACGAGCACCGGCAAGGCGGTGCAAAGAAGGTGTTTCATCGAAAGAATTCGCTAACGGATGGAGGAGCCGGCAGCGTAGAAGCGCGGGTCTAAAAGCCGCGTAAAAAAGCAGGGCGCGGGCGCAAAATTTTGCGCGGCGGCACGGACTCCGGCGCGCGTCAGTGGTCGTGCGTGTGGGCCGCGCCGCGCCGTTCAGCGCCGCCGCAGCCCCCGCGATCTGTTCCAGCGCATCCCAAAATAATTCGATATGGTTGAAGGAAATACAACCCCCATGAGTTTGAACATGCCTTCCCTGTTGCTTCGCAACGTGCGCCCCCTCGGTGCTTCAGCCGTCGATGTGCGCGTGCACGACGGCCGCATTGCCGAGATCGGCGCGGCGCTGGCCGCACCGGCCGGCGCCACCGTCGAAGACGGCGAGGGCGCCTTGCTGCTGCCCGGCCTCGTCGAAGGCCACACCCACCTCGACAAGACGATGTGGGGCATGGACTGGTACCGCAACGAGGTCGGCACCCACCTCACCGACAAGATCGAGAACGAGCGCGCCTTTCGCCACGCCAGCGGGCACGACGCGGCCGCACAGTCGCTGGTGCTGGCCAAGGCCTTTCTCGCGCTCGGCACCACGCGCCTGCGCACGCACGTCGACGTCGACACCCAGGCCGGCCTGCGCCATCTCGAAGGCACGTTGCGCACGCGCGAGACGCTGCGCGAGGTGCAGCAGATCCAGGTCGTCGCCTTCCCGCAGTCGGGCCTGCTCGGGCGCCCCGGCACGGCCGAGCTGCTCGACCAGTCGCTGGCCCTGGGTGCCGACGTGCTCGGCGGCCTCGACCCCTGCGCCATCGACGGCGACCCCGTGAAGTCGCTCGATGTGCTCTTCGGCATCGCCCACAAGCACCAGCGCCCCATCGACATCCACCTGCACGAGCCCGGCGCCATGGGCGCCTTCTCGCTCGAGCTGATCCTGCAGCGCACCGAGGCGCTCGGCATGCAGGGCCAGGTGGCCATCAGCCACGGCTTCTGCCTGGGCGACGTGAGCGAACGCGAGCGCGACGTGCTGCTCGCGCGCATGGCGAAGCTCGGCGTGGTGCTCATCACCAGCGCGCCGGCCTCACGCAACGTGCCGCCGCTCCTGGCGTGCCGCGCCGCCGGCGTCACCGTGCTGGGCGGCAACGACGGCATCCGCGACACCTGGTCGCCCTACGGCAACCCCGACATGCTCGAGCGCGCCATGCTCATCGGCCTGCGCTACAACCTGCGCCGCGACGACGAGCTCGAAGTGGCGCTCGACACCGTCACCCACTCGGGCGCGCGCGGCTGTGGCTTCGCGGCCTACGGGCTGGACGTGGGCTGCCGCGCCGACCTCGTGCTGGTCGACGCGCAAACGCCCGCGCAGGCCGTGGTGGGCCGCCCCGTGCGCAAGCTCGTGGTGTCGGGCGGCCGCGTGGTCGCGCGCCACGGCACGCTCGTGCCCGGCGCCGTGCCCGCGTGAGCCGCGCCGCACGCCCTGCAACCGACAACCCGCGCACCGGCGCGGGCCCGGTCTTCTTCGCCTTGCCTGCCGCCGGCTGGGCACCGTCGACCTGTCGGGCTGCGAGCTCTGCACCTCGTGCGAGCCCTGCACCATGTGCGTGGCGGCCATGCACCTCGCGGGCATCGGCCAGCTGTACTACACGGCCACGCTCGCGCAGTTGGGCGAAGCCCGGCTCGAAGCGGCTGTTGATCGCGTACAGCTTCACCTTCTGGTCCGCCTCGTCGTCATCGAGGCCGTCGGAGATCAGCGACGCGCACAGCTGCGGGTCGCCCGACATGAGCAGTCGGTACATGAACGGCACGTCGTAGTTCCACTCGGACAGGCCCGAGATCGTTTCGGGCTGGTCCGCATACGACGTGGGCCGGTTGCCGAGGCTGTACAGGTAAGAGCGATTGGCCATGGACTCCAAGTGTGAATGGCGGCTGCAATGTGAGCGCAGCGCCATGACAAAAATGAAGAAGTGCCACCGCTTGCGAAGCGGCCTTCGGCCCGGTGGGCAGATTCTGCCCGCGCCAGATTTACACTGCAGCTCATGCAAGGCAAGCAAGGCAAAGACGACGTTCAGCGCGGGCTGCAGCCCGTGGTGGAGCTGCGCTCTGAAGGCGCGTCGTACCTGTATTCCGTGCGCGCGCCGCGCTCCAAGGGCGTGATCCCGCCCAGCTCTTACAGCCACACCGGCTTTGCCAGCGTGGCCGATTGCCTGCGCGACATTGCAGGCGCGCTCGGGGGCAACTTCAATCGCATCTACGTGCGTCTCGAAGGCCACTGCGTCGGCGAGCGCGACATTGCCGAACTGCGCACGGCGCCCGACATCGTCGCGGCGGAACTGCAGGCCCTGTGCCGGGCGGTCATCGCCGAGCAGCACGAGCAACAGCAAGAAAAAACCGAAGCCGCCACGCCGCGCGGATAGCCACGTGCAGCGACGACAGCAGCGGTCGTGCGCTTACTGCGCCACGTTCACGATGGTCGCCTGCATCATCGCCACCACCTTGTAATCTGCGTCGCCCGCCTTCGCGAAGGCGCGCACTTCGCCCGTGCACACCGCGAGCAGCTTGCCCGAACTCTGCACCCGGCCCACCGCCAGGAAGCGCTCGCCCAGCGCGGGCCGCATGAAGTTGATCTTGAACTCCGCCGTCACCACGTCGCAGCCCTGCGGCGCTTTCGTGAGCCCCGCGTAGCCGCAGGCGCTGTCGACGATGCTCGTCACCGCGCCCGCATGCACATAGCCGCGCTGCTGCGACAGCGCCTTCGAGAACGGCATCTCGATGTGGACCTCGCCCTCGGCCACATGCACCAGCCGCGCGCCGAGCGTGGCCATCAGGCCCTGTGCGTTGAAGCTGTCGGAGATGCGGGTCTGGAGGTCGGTCATGGCTGGCAGGGAAAAGAAGCAGAAGAAAAGGGTGCCGGTGGAGGCGCCCCGAGGGGGCACTGCATTCTGCCGCGCGGCGTCATTTCTGTTTTCGGACCTCAGCCGCTCGCCCCGGTCGAGTGCCGCGGAGCCGGTGCCTTGTAGAGCGGGTCACCCATCTGGCAGGCGCATTCATGCGGACAGGCCGGCAAGAAGTCGAGCTGAACGCCGAGGGCCCGCTGGTTCTCTACCGACTTGTTCGCAGACGGCTCACGGCCGACAACGTGGCTGGTTTTCGGAAGATCGATCCTGGCGGTGAATTGCAGGTTCTCTCGAAGCACGCGGGCCACGTTGCGACCTCGTTCCAAACCCAGCCCGTGAGGGCGATGGTCACGCTCCTCGGGCTCGACCGAGGCTCCGACATAGATCGCCTCATGGTTGGGATAGCGCATTCGAAGCTCTGTCATCCAGCTGCCAAGCCGCAGCACTTGATCGGCCGATACGGCCGCGGAGTCTCGGTCGAAGTACACGTAGAAGACCTTGATGGGACTGCATGCGAGCACGGCGGTCGGCCCGAGTGTTGCCAGAGCGAGAGCCACGCCCCTCAGAGATTTCAGATGCCTGATCACGGTGTGCCTTAGCGGGTAACGCCAAGAATATAGGCCGCAAGGCTGTCTGCATTCGGCCGGGACTTGAATTCCTTCGCATGCTCTCTGGAGTTCGAGGTTCCGTACCAGGTGTCGTCCGAGCCAAAGGTGTCATCGAAGTGGGTGACCTCATGGATCAGCGTCAGCAATCGCGAGTCACCGTCCAGCACGGCACCTGTGTCGAAATTGGTCTTGTTGTCGAACCTGAAGTTGCAGAAGACAAGCGCAATCGCCACAGTGTGGGTGCCCGTGTCCGGCTTGCAGACTGCCGCGGCGGCGCCGTTCGCGCTGGGCAGAACGCAGGTCGCCACCTTGCCGTCTTCCGTGTATCGAATGAAGTTTTTCGCTTCCATGCCTTGAAGCACACGGATGCATGCGGACAGGCCTTTCTGCAGATGTTCGCGGATGCCTTGATCGGCCACGCCAAACCATTCGCTCACCCGGGCCTGGGCCCCCTTGTCCCATCGCTCCAGTTCAGGGAGCCGCTTTTTCGCGATGTAGTCGATCGCCATGTCGCGCAGCTTCATCACCAAGGCGGCGAACTCCTTGTTCGTCATGTTTGGGCAGATTCTTTCGGTCTGCGCCGCTTCGGGTGGATGCGTGACGCCTTCGTCCACCGCCTGCTTCAGGGCGGCCATCTCCGCTGAAGGCGCAGTGACTGCCGTCATCGCCGATGCCATCAGATTCGTCTGCGCCGTAGCAGCCTGCCAGGCCCCGTCGTCGCAGGTCGATGTGTGCTGAAGGGTGGCAACCAGCGGCTGCGGCACCGGACAGTGGCAGACCACCACGTCTCCCTCCAGCGCAGCCTCCGAGATGAATCGAGGGCGCCGTGGCCCTCCGGCCTTGGCAATGATGCCGACGCTGTTGCAGCCCTCGCAATAGGCCCTGCCGCCGATCAGGGCGACCCGATGCCCGTGCAGGTCGAACATGGGTCCGCTGTACGGAAGGATTCGACCACCAGGGACTGGTGGGTCTCCAACCACAAGAATCTTTCGCTCCATTCGATACGCTCCCGTTTGATGACGGGGCGTTGTATGTGGGCGAGCGCGCTAACACTGTTGTCTATCGTCAACCGGTTGGGAGCGCGTCATCGGCGCACGCGCGACCCGCGAATGCGGTCTCACAAAAGCGGCCGGGAATGGCCGGGGTGATCAATCCCACGCCGGCGACAGCCCTTGCGGATCGGTCAGCCGCTCGCCCCGGTCGAGTGCGGCGATCTGCACCATCTCGGCCTCGGTCAGCCCCAGCTGCTGCGCCTTCAGGTTGCTCTCGAGGTTCGCGCGCTTCGTCGACGACGGAATCACCGCGTAGCCCAGTTGCATCGCCCAGGCCAGCACCACCTGCGCGGGCGTGGCGCCGTGCGCAGCGGCAATGGCGTCGATCACCGGGTCGTTCAGTACCTTGCCGTAGGCCAGTGTCATGTACGAGGTGATGCGGATGCCCTGGCTCTGCGCGAAGGCCGCCACCTTGCGGTTCTGCAGGTAGGGGTGCAGCTCGATCTGGTTGGTGGCGATGTTCTGTGCGCCCACAGCCGCAATCGCCTCCTGCATCAGCGCGATGTTGAAGTTCGACACGCCGATCTGCTTCGTGAGCCCCAGTGCCTTGGCCTCGGCCAGCGCGCCCATGAACTCCGCCACCGACACCGCGTTGCCGGGCGAGGGCCAGTGGATCAGCGTCAGGTCGACATGGTCTGTGCGCAGCTTGGCGAGGCTGTCTTGCAGGCTGGGCACCAGCTTGTCCTTGGCGTAGTGGTCGGTCCAGATCTTGGTGGTGATGAACAGGTCGTTGCGGGCCACGCCGCTTTCGGCAATGGCCTGGCCCACCTCGGCTTCGTTGCCGTAGATCTGCGCCGTGTCGATCGTGCGGTAGCCCAGGTCGAGGCCGTTCTTCACCGAGTCGATCACCACCTGGCCCTGCAGGCGGAAGGTGCCGAGGCCGAAGGCGGGAATGGGCGTGTGGTTGTTCGTGGTCATGACGTGTGTGGTCCTTGCGTTCAAAGAAAGAGAAGACAGAAAAGAGAGAAAGGGGGAAGAGGAGGGCTCAGTGCCCGACCGGCACCGGCCCCGAGGCGTGCGCCGGAATGCCGGCACGGCGGTCGAGCGAGCCGCTCCACTGCGTGAGGGCCAGCGACACCAGCACGACGAGTGCGCCGATCCAGGGCGTGTGCATCAGCCCGAGGTGCGTCACGATCAGGCCGCCGGCCCAGGCGGCGAGGGCAATGCCCAGGTTGAAGGCCGCGATGTTCAGGCCCGAGGCCACGTCCACCGCCTGCGGCGTGAAGCGCTCGGCCTGCTTCACCACGTACACCTGCAGCCCCGGCACATTGCCGAACGCCACCGCGCCCCACATCAGCACCGCCACCAGCGCCAGCCACTTGTGCGGCGCCGCGAAGTTGAAGGCCAGCAGCACGGCGGCCAGCAGCGCAAAGATGATCTTCAGCGCCGGAATCGGGCCCAGCCGGTCGGCCAGCTTGCCGCCCCAGATGTTGCCCACCGCCACCGAGATGCCGTACACCAGCATCACCCAGCCCACGGAACTGGCGCTGAAGCCAGACACGTCGGTGAGGATCGGCGCCAGGAACGTGAACGGAATGAACGAGCCGCCATAGCCGATGGCCGTCTTGGCATACACCAGCAAGAGGCGCGGCTCGGCCAGCACCTTGGCCTGCTGCGCCAGCGAGGCCGGCGGCGTGTGGCGGATGTTGCCCGGCACGAAGATCCAGCTGCCGATGAAGGCCACCACGCCCAGCGCCGACACCGCCAGGAAGGTCTCGCGCCAGCCGAAGTGCTGCCCGATGAACGTGCCCAGCGGCACGCCCGTGACCAGCGCCACCGTGAGGCCCGTGAACATGATCGCGATGGCGCTCGCCGCCTTTTCCTTCGGCACCAGGCCGGTGGCAATGGTCGAGCCGATCGAGAAGAACACCCCGTGCGCCAGCCCCGTGAGCACGCGGGCGGCAATCAGCGATTCATAGCTGGGCGCCTGCCACGCCAGCAGGTTGCCGATCGTGAACAGCGCCATCAGCCCGAGCAGCAGCGCCTTGCGCGGCAGCTTGCCCGTGAGGGCCGTGAGCACGGGCGCGCCAATGGCAACGCCCAGTGCATAGAGGCTGACCAGCAGGCCGGCCGAGGGAAGGCCGATGTGGAGGTCGGCAGCGACGGTGGGAATGAGGCCAACGATGACGAACTCGGTCGTTCCGATGGCGAAGGCGCTGAGGGTCAGCGCGAGCAGGGCGATTGGCATGGGAGCACTCCTTGTGGGATGAGGAGGAGTGTCCTTCGGTTATCTTTGCGGATAAATGGGGGCTGGGGAATAATATAGTTGCCTGTGAATCAATAATCTAATGATCGCCCTTATGCGAAAAGACTCGAATTTCGATTGGTACCTTTAACCAAAACGACTAGAGATCGAGTAAAAACGGAAAGTATCGAATACCAAATCCAAGAGGGCCTGTAAAAAATGTACGACTTTCAAAACCTATCATTTGATGATTTTGAAAAATTAACTTGCGACCTTCTGCAGAAATTATTGGAAGTTCGCTTGGAGTCGTTTCGTACTGGTCAGGATGACGGAATTGACCTTAGATATGCTCCTGCGGAAGATGATTCAGTAATCGTTCAATGTAAAAGATACGATCCCAAAGCATTTCCTCGTCTTTTGAGTGATATTCAAAAAAAGGAGCGACCTAAGGTTGATAGGCTCAGGCCTGCTCGATATATTTTGAGTACCTCGTGCCTATTAAATCCAGATAACAAGAAAAAGCTAATGGATGCGATGAGTCCATTTTGCATTGCGTCCGGAGATATATTTGGGGCGAGTGAGCTCAATATGTTGATTCGGGAAAATCCAGATATCGAGCGCCGTCATTTTAAGTTATGGCTTGGCTCGACCGCAGTTTTGCATCAAGTGCTGCATGCAGGGATTTTCAACTATTCCGCGCATGAGGTGGAACGGCTTCGTACAGAGATTTCAAAGTATGTGGTGCACGACGGGTTTTACAGAGCATTGGAATTGTTGGATCAGGCTCATCATTGCATCATTGTTGGCATACCTGGTATAGGAAAAACTACTGCCGCTAGGTTGTTGCTGGCGCATCATTTGCGCGAGGGATTTGAAGTGGTTTCTGTTTCTGGAGATATCGAGGAGGCTTGGAAAATAGTCAATCACTCCGATTCGGACTCTAAATTGGTTGTTTATTACGATGACTTTCTTGGTCAAATGACGTTTGATCAGAAGTTAGGGAAAAATGAAGATCGACGTCTTTTGGATCTCATGGAGTATTGCCGTGTAAGCAAGAACACTCGCTTTGTTCTCACTACACGCGACTATCTTTTCGATCAAGCATTAAGAGCGTACGAACCTTTGGGGCGAACCGAGGGTAAGTTGAAATTGTCGAGTGTGAAATTGAGCGACTATGGCTTGATTGTTCGAGCCAGACTTCTTGCAAATCACTTGCAGTTTTCTGACGTCGGTGTCACGGTGCTTCAAGAGTTAGTCAACTCACGTGCCTACGAAAAAATAATTACACATCAAAATTTCCTCCCTCGGGTAATCGAACAAATTTGTGAGCAATGGATCGCCAATCCCGCCTTGCAAAATAATTTCGCCCAGCGTGCGATTGCGATGCTGAATGATCCAATTGCTGTTTGGAAGCGCCCCTTCTCCCAACTTTCTACTGAAGCAAGATTTTTGATATATGCGCTCGCTAGCTTGAAAGGCTCCAGCGAAAGCACAAGATTGGAAACATCTTGGCGAGCTCTGTGTCGATTTTCCCAGCGATCAATAGATCGAACATATTTGGAGATATTAAAGGAGACGGAAGGCTCCTTTACTCATACCCAGGTCTATGAGTCGTTGGTGAAAAATAAAGGCGCCGGAACGATGGTGGGATTTATTAATCCATCTGCCCGTGAGTTTGCTCACTATGATCTTCTTGAGAAGCCAGATCTTTTTGAGGGGGTTCTGAGATCTGCCAAGGCATTTGACCAATTGATTTTTTGGTATGAATCCTTCTCTTCATTGTCCAAAATCGATGTACCTGAGAAGGTGCGCCCATTTGCGGAAGCGATTGCTGAAAATACCTCTGCCTTGCTGTCTGTGAAAGAGCCAACGACTATTCACCACTGGCAAGGCGGTCAAAAAATTGTCTGGGATACTATGGCGCCGCAGATATCGAGGCTTCGTTCGGTATTTATGGGCCTGACCGCGCTTAAGAGAGAAGATCTTGTAAATTCTGTCGTGATTGAAATGTTCGATGCGGACATTTCTAAGTTTTCAGACTTGTTGCGGCCTTTTGATTTGACTTGGTTGCCAGAGGTTCTTGACTTTTTGTTGAAGGCGCTCGAATCTTTGGATAAAAATGAGGGGCGCAATTTTTATGAAGAACTTCAAGTGGAGAAATGGATTGAGTTGCCACAAGATATGGCCAAGCTGCGCTATGTATGGCAGGCCTCTTCTGAGGTGGTTGGAAGGTTGGAGGAAGAAGAGTTGGGGGATATTTTGCGAGAAAGGCTTATTTTCCGCGCTCAAGAAATAAGCTCAGATGCCGTAGATTCCACGGCGGCAGACGAAATCTCAGAGGTTGCTGAGGGGCTGCAAAATATCATTGATGAGGTCGAGGGCGTATCCGATATTTTGTTGCCGGAATTGCAAAAGCTTCGCGATAAAGAGAGCGAAGTCAGAGAAGCTGAAAGTGAAGAGACAGAGGAAGAGGTAGAGATAGCACCCGCGTATCGCTCAAAAAATCAAATTGAGTCAGGCCAAGTAGTTGCGGAAATTTTCAAAGGTCTTCTCCACCAAACGGAAGAGTGCGAGATCGTTCCGGAGGTCTAGTTGAGAGTCAGTGCTGCGTGATAATTGAAAAGATATTTGGCAATTGAGTGCAGTGCTAAAGGGAAGATGTTTTTGATGCGTGCGGTGTTGGACGGATATACTCGATCGTCGCGCGGAAGCGTGATCGGGTTTGGAAGCCCGTCGAACCCTCTGCGACGAAAGCCGCAGTCACCGCCGCAGTCACCGCACATGGCCTGCGGCTTTTTCGTTCGTGCGCCTTTTTAGGCGGCTCGGACGGGAGGGCGCGAGCCCTGCCGGCTTTCGCAAGAGGGTTCCCGGTCTTCCAACCCGTTCGAGCTGCCGCCACCGTTTGGAAGCGGGTGCGTCGGCTGTAGCAAACAGAACCCGACTGGAGGCCTCTATGGCTGAATCTGCACCTGTGTCCGCGCAAGCAAGCGCCTGTCCTGTTGCCGTGTTGCCCGCTCTCGACGAACTTGCGATCCAAGCCTGCGACGACGCCGACAACCTCAACGCAGTAATGCGTGCCTACACCGCCCTAGAAAAGCTCGTAGACACCAGCGCCCTGAACGACAGCGAAGAGCTCGCCCCCACCCGCACCGAACTGAGCGCCTTGCTTCGCCTGCTCAACGAAGCGTTGATGACACGCATCGCCACCGTCAACACAACAGCCGGCCCCGTACGCGATGCGTTGCAAGCGCAACCCTCGCTCAAACCGGCTTAGCACGCGGAGGCCGACGTGAGGCCTCTGCATCACGACCGGCCCGCAACCCTCAAGCCGCCTTCGGCTCCGGCAACACCGCCGTCAACGCAAAGTCCACCAGCATCAGCCAGGTCTCTTCCAGCCCGGTGATGTTGTGGTGGTCCGAGTTCGACACGGTCTGCACGCTCACGGGCGTGGGCCAGGCGGCGATGAGTTTTTCGGAGCGTTCGTGCGGCACCACGTCGTCGCTCGCCGCGAGCAGCACCTGGGTCTTGGCGGCGACTTCCTTGCTGTGTTCGATGGAGTTGAAGCGGTGCCGCAGCAGCAGCGACAGCGGCACGAGCGGGAAGCGCTTCTTGGCGACTTCGAGCAGCGAGTCGTAGGGCGTGACGAGCTGCAGGCTCTCGAACTTCTGTTGCGCCACGAGCTGGATGGCCACGCCGGTGCCGAGGCTGCGGCCCACCACGTGCAGGCGCGCGTGCGGAAAGGCGCGGCGCAGGTGGTTGGCGAACTGGGCGGCGTCGGCCACGGAGGCCACTTCGGAAGGCGTGCCCTCCGAGTCGGCCACGCCCCGGTAGTTGAGCGCTGCAAAGCCGAAGCCCTCGGGCAGCCAGTGCAGCATCTGCGCGGTGGCGCGCACGTCTTCGCCCCGGCCCGCGAAGTAGATGAACAGGTCTTGCAGCGCGTCTTCGCCCTGCGGGTGGTACACGTAGCCGCGCACCATGCCGCCCGGCACGGAGTGGGAGTAGGTCGAGAAGTCGTCCGACAGATGCACCACGGGCAGCTTGCGGGCGTTGAACAGAATGTGGCCCTGCCGCGTGGCGAGCAGGGTCCAGTAGGCGGCCAGGCTGCCAATGGCGGCGGCCGAGGCCGACAGGGCAATGCGTGCAATCTTGGCTTGGGTCTTCGGCTGCAAATCGGGGCTCCCGCAAAAGTGGCTGCGTGGCATCGCAGAGGCAGGGCCCGCCCGATGCACTACGCGCAAGGGACGTAGTTTCACCGCGTTCGCGCGGCGCTGCGTTGCGAGGTGTATGGCACTGCCGCACGGCGCGCTGGCCGGGGCTGAAGATAATCTGGAGATGATCGCTCTCGACTGCTACTACAGCCTCTCCTCGCCCTGGGCCTACCTCGGCGGCCCGCAACTGCAAGACATCGTGCGCCGCCACCATGTGCAGCTCACGCTCAAGCCCTACGACTTCCAGGCGGTGGTGCCGCAGACCGGGGGCATTCCGCTGAAGACGCGACCGGAGCCGCGCCGCACGTACCACGCGCTGGAGCTGTCGCGCTGGCGCGATTACCTCGGCATGCCGATGAACCTGGAGCCGGCGCACTACCCCAAGGGCGCGCCGACCGACCCGAACTGGAACAAGCATCCCGGCTGGATGGTGATCGCCGCCCAGCTGCAGGGCCTTGACGCGCAGCCGCTGTCGCACGCCTTGCTGCGCGCACTGTGGGCCGAAGAGCGCGACACGGCGCAGGCCGCGGTGCGCATCGCGATCGCCGATGAAAACGGCTACGACGGCGCGGCGCTGCAGGCACTGGAGCAGTCGGCGCAGGTGCTGGCGGTGTACCGCGCCAACAGCGCCGACGCGGTGGAAGCGGGCGTGTTCGGCGCGCCCACGTTCATCCTGAACGGCGAGCGCTTCTGGGGGCAGGACCGCCTGGCGTTCCTCGATCGGGCGCTCGACAAGCTGCGCGCCGGCGGCTGAGCGACAACCTCTCTTTTTTCTTCAGAGGAACGAGCGCGGCAGCAGCGCGGGCACGAGCGTGCGGTGCAGCCGCTCGCGCCACCAGCGCAGCGCCTGGCCCTGCGCGCCGGTCTTCCACGCGAGCCAGAAGGCTTCGGGCGCGCGCGGTTCCTCGGTCGGCAGCTCGACCAGCGTGCCGCGCGCCAGCTCGTCGGTGATGCAGGCGCGCGGCAGGAAGCCGTGGCCCAGCCCGGCGACCTGGCAGGCGACCTTGGCGGCCATCGACGGCACGGTGATGCGCGGCTGGCCGGCCATGAGGCCCACGGTGCGGTCCGACAGGGTGCGCGCGGTGTCGCCGACCACGATGGCGTTGCAGTCGATGAGGTCGCCGCGCTGCACGGGGCGCTTCAACCGCGTGAGCGGGTGGGTGGGCGCGACGCAGAAGGCGAACGCCAGGCTGCCCACGGCCACGGCCTGGTGGCCGCCGCCGGCCGGGCCTTCGCCCGCGGCCACGACGATGTCGGCGCGGCCCTCGCGCAGCGCCTCCCAGCTGCCGGTGAGCGCCTCGCAGCCGATGCGCAGCCGCGTGCCGCAGCGCAGGTCTTCGAAGGCGCGGATGTCGTCCATGAAGGCCTGCGTGGGAATGAGCGAGTCGTGCACCAGCCGCAGCTCTGATTCATAGCCGGTGGCAATCTGCCGCATGCGCGATTCGAGGTCGCTCGCGGCGCCGAGCAGCCAGCGGCCTTCCTTGAGCATTTCCTCGCCGGCGGCGGTGAGGGTCACGCGCGGGCCGTTGCGCTCGAACAGCAGCATGCCCAACTGCTCTTCGAGTTTGCCCACGGCGTAGGAGATGGTGGAGGGCACCTTGTTCAGCCGCGCGGCGGCGGCGGCAAAGGAGCCGTGGCGCGCGATGGCGTCGACGACCTCGATGGCTTCCAGGGTGAGCTTGAGCACGGCGCGTTCCTCGCAACAAAAAAGGAATGATCGAAAAATTCGATCATTGAAGGTGAAAAGTTTCGTCGATGGGGCCCTGCGTGCATCGGATGATTCAGTCCACGCCAAGGAGATTCCCTCCGAAAGCGATTGTGAACCGAATCGAATATCCACGCACCCAACTTTGCCGAAGGAGCCTTTCATGACCGTCCAAGCCACCCCCACCGCCGGCGCCAAGCTGCTCACCCCCACCGACCACACGCTGGTGATGATCGACTTCCAGTCGCAGATGGCCTTTGCCACGCACTCGATCGACGCCGTCAACCTGCGCAACAACGCGGCGCTGGTGGCGCAGGCGGCGGCCGGCTTCAAGGTGTCGACCATCCTGACGACCGTGGCCGAGAAGAGTTTTTCGGGCCCGATGTTCAGCGAGATCACCGACGCCTTCCCCGGCCAGCAGATGCTCGACCGCACCTCGATGAACACCTGGGAAGACGCCGCCGTGATCGATCGCGTGAACGCCATCGGCAAGCCGCGCATCGTGCTGGCCGGCCTGTGGACCAGCGTGTGCATCGTGGGCCCGGCGCTGTCGGCGCTCGACCAGGGCTTCGAGGTGTACGTGATTGCCGACGCCTGCGGCGACGTGTCCACCGAGGCGCACAACCGCGCGATGGAGCGCATGGTGCAGGCCGGCGCGCAGCCGATGACCTCGCTGCAGTACCTGCTGGAGCTGCAGCGCGACTGGGCGCGTGGCGACACCTACGAGTTGACGACCGGTATTGCGAAGAGGGTGGGCGGCGCCTACGGTCTGGGCGTGACGTACGCCAAGACCATGTTCGGCGCCCACGAGGGCTGAGCGCCAGAGCACCCGAAAGGCCGACCGACCATGAAGACCTATGTCGTTTCCCTTGCGCTCGGCCTGCTGGTCGGCGTGATCTACGCGCTCTTCCAGGTGCGCTCGCCGGCGCCGCCGGTGATCGCCCTGGTGGGCCTGCTGGGCATCCTGCTCGGCGAGCAGATCCCGCCGCTGGTGCGGCAGGTGTTCGACCGGCCGGCCGCCACCTCGTGGCTGCATGACCAGGTCAAGCCGCACGTGTTCGGCGAGCTGCCGACCTGCGCGCAGCCCGGGGCGGTGAAGTCCGCCGCCGGCAGCCGCCCGTCCGAGCGGAGCGACGCATGAACGCCCCCGAACCGCAACGCCGCCACTTCCTGGGCGCCCTCGGCGCCTTTGCAGCCACCTCCCTCGCACCCGCATCCACCATGGCCACCACCCAGACCCCCGACCTCATCCTGCGCAACGGCCGCTTCACCACGCTGGACCGTGCCAACCCCACGGCCGACGCGGTGGCCATCAAGAATGGCCGCTTCACCCGCGTGGGCCGCGCCGAAGACGTGCTGCCGCTGGCCGGCAGCCACACCCGTGTGATCGACCTGCAAGGCCAGCGCGTGCTGCCGGGCCTCATCGACAACCACCTGCACATCATTCGCGGCGGCCTGAACTACAACATGGAGCTGCGCTGGGACGGCGTGAGGAGCCTGGCCGATGCGATGGGCATGCTCCGGCGCCAGGTGGCGATCACGCCCGCGCCGCAGTGGGTGCGCGTGGTGGGCGGCTTCACCGAGCACCAGTTTGTCGAGAAGCGCCTGCCGACCCTGGCCGAACTGAACGCGGTGGCGCCCGACACGCCGGTGTTCATCCTGCATCTGTACGACCGCGCGCTGCTCAACGGCGCCGCGCTGCGCGCCGTGGGCTACACCAAGGACACGCCCGCGCCGCCCGGCGGCGAGATCGTGCGCGACAGCGCCGGCAACCCCACGGGCCTGCTGCTGGCCAAGCCGAACGCGGCCATCCTCTACGCCACGCTGGGCAAGGGGCCGAAGCTGCCGTTCGACTACCAGCTCAACTCCACGCGCCACTTCATGCGCGAGCTGAACCGCCTGGGCGTGACCGGCGCCATCGACGCGGGCGGCGGCAACCAGAACTACCCCGACGACTACGAGGTGATCCAGAAGCTGCACGACGACGGGCAGCTCACGATCCGCCTGGCCTACAACCTCTTCACGCAGAAGCCCAAGGCCGAGAAGGACGACTTCCTGAACTGGACGGCCAACTCCACCTACAAACAGGGCGACGACTACTTCCGCCACAACGGCGCGGGCGAGATGCTGGTGTTCTCGGCGGCTGACTTCGAAGACTTCCGCCAGCCGCGCCCCGAGATGGGCCCCGAGATGGAAGGCGACCTCGAAGGCGTGGTGCGCATCCTGGCGCAGAACCGCTGGCCCTGGCGCATGCATGCGACCTACGACGAGACCATCAGCCGATCGCTCGACGTGTTCGAGAAGGTCAACAAGGACACGCCGCTCGCGGGCCTGAACTGGTTCTTCGACCATGCCGAGACGATCTCCGAGAAGTCGATGGACCGCATCGCCGCACTGGGCGGCGGCGTGGCGGTGCAGCACCGCATGGCCTACCAGGGCGAGTATTTCGTCGAGCGCTACGGCCCCGGCGCGGCCGAGGCGACACCGCCGGTCAAGCGCATGCTGGAGCGCGGCCTGAAGGTCTCGGCCGGCACCGACGCGACGCGCGTGGCCTCGTACAACCCGTGGGTGTCGCTGTCGTGGCTGGTCACCGGCAAGACGGTGGGCGGCATGCAGCTGTACCCGCAGCGCAACTGCCTGGACCGCGAGGCCGCGCTGCGCATGTGGACCGAGAACGTCACCTGGTTCTCGAACGAGGAGGGCAAGAAGGGCCGCATCCAGGAAGGCCAGCTGGCCGACCTGGTGGTGCCCGACCGCGATTTCTTCGCCTGCGCCGAATCGGAGATTGCCGACACCACGGCGTTGCTCACGATGGTGGGCGGCAAGGTGGTCTACGGCGCCGGCCCGTTCGCCGCGCACGACGAAGGCAGCCTGCCGCCCGCCATGCCCGACTGGTCGCCCGCGCGCACCTTCGGCGGCTATGCGGGCTGGGCCGACAAGCAGGAAGGCGCGCCGCTGCAGAAGGTGATGCGCAACGCGGCCATGTCGTGCGCCTGCGCCAACGACTGCAACGTGCACGGCCACCAGCACGCCACGGCCTGGAGCAGCAAGCTGCCCATCGCCGACCTGAAGAGCTTCTGGGGCGCGCTGGGTTGCGCCTGCTGGGCGGTGTGATGAAGGCGATGCACTGGACTCTTTCGCCCGCTGTGCGCTGGATCGCCTTGCTGCTGCTGTGCGCGGCCTACCTGCAGGGCGGCCTGAACAAGGCGATGGATTTCGACGCCGCCATCGGCGAGATGAACCACTTCGGCCTGTCGCCGGCCGGTCCGCTGGCCGTGGCGGTGATCGTGCTGGAACTGGGCGCCGCGGCGCTCATCCTCACCGGCTTCTGGCGCTGGCTCGGCGCGCTCGCGCTGGGCGCCTTCACGCTGATGGCGACTTTCGTCGCGCTGCGCTTCTGGGAAATGCCGATGGGGCACGAGCGCTTCATGGCCGCCAACTCCTTCTTCGAACACCTGGGCCTGGTCGGCGGCTTCGTGCTGGTTGCCTGGCTCGATCTCAAGGAGCGCCACGATGACTGAGCCTCAAAAGTCTGCCGGCGCCTTCGCGCCGCTGCGCCAGCCGGTCTTCGCCGTGCTGTGGGCCGCCACGGTGCTGGGCAACATCGGCAGCTTCATGCGCGACGTGGCCAGTTCGTGGCTGGTGACCGACCTGTCGGCCAGCCCGACGGCGGTGGCGCTGATCCAGACGGCGGCGACGCTGCCGATCTTCCTGCTGGCGATTCCGGCGGGCGTGCTGTCGGACATCCTCGACCGCCGGCGCTTCCTGATCTTCGTGCAGGTGCTGCTGGCCGCCGTGAGCGGCACGCTGCTGGTGCTGTCGCACACGGGCGCGCTCACGGTCGAATACCTGATTGCACTGACCTTCGTGGGCGGCATCGGCGCGGCGCTCATGGGGCCGACCTGGCAGTCGATCGTGCCGGAGCTGGTGCCGCGCAGCGAGCTCAAGGGCGCCGTGGCGCTGAACTCGCTGGGCATCAACATCGCGCGCTCCATCGGGCCGGCGGCGGGCGGGCTGATTCTGGCGAGCTTCGGCGCGGCCGCCACCTACGGGCTGGACGTGCTGAGCTACGTGTTCGTGATCGCAGCGCTCTTGTGGTGGAAGCGCCCGGCGGCGGTGGACAGCGGGCTGTCCGAGAACTTCTTCGGCGCCTTCCGCGCGGGCATCCGCTACACGCGGGCCAGCAAGGAACTGCATGTGGTGTTGCTGCGCGCGGCGGTGTTCTTTGTGTTCGCCAGCTCGGTATGGGCGCTGCTGCCGCTGGTGGCGCGCCAGATGCTCGGCGGCACCGCGAGCTTCTACGGCATCCTGCTCGGCGCGGTGGGCGCGGGCGCCATCGGCGGCGCGCTGGTGATGCCGCGGCTGCGCGCCCGGCTCGATGCCGACGGCATGCTGCTGCTCGCGTCGCTGCTCACGGCTGCGGTGATGGGCGGCCTGGTGTTCGCGCCGCCGCAATGGCTCGCGGTGCTGATGTTGCTGGTGCTGGGCCTGGGCTGGATCATTGCGCTGACCACGCTCAACGGGGTGGCGCAGTCGATCCTGCCGAACTGGGTGCGCGGGCGCGGGCTGGCCGTGTACCTCACGGTGTTCAACGGCGCCATGGCGGCCGGCAGCCTGGGTTGGGGCCTGATCGCGCAACAGATCGGCGTGCCGGCCACGCTGGTGGCGGGCGCGGCGGGGCTGGTGGTGATGGGCATGGTGTTCCATCGCGTGCGGCTGCCCGCCGGCGAGGCCGACCTGCAGGCTTCGAACCACTGGCCCGAACCGCTGCTGGCCGAACCGGTGGCGCACGACCGCGGGCCCGTGATGATCCAGGTCGAGTACCGCATCCGCAAGGAAGACCGCCCGGCGTTCCTGGCGGCGATGAAGAAGCTCTCGCTCGAGCGCCGCCGCGACGGCGCCTACGCCTGGGGCGTGCAGGAGCACACGGCCGACGCCGAGCGCGTGATGGAGTGGTTCCTCGTGGAGTCGTGGGCCGAGCACCTGCGCCAGCACCACCGCGTGTCGCACGCCGATGCCGACCTGCAGGCCGAGGCGCTGCGCTTTCACATCGGCCCGGGCAAGCCCGAGGTGCACCACTTCCTGGCGCTTTAGGATAGGAGCGGGGTGTTGGGGCGGGGCATGGGCCCTCGGTCGCCAGGGGCGATGCCCCGTGGCGATAATCCTGCGATGCGAATCCGCTTTACCAAGATGCAGGGAGCCGGCAACGATTTCGTCGTGCTCGACGAAACGCGCGGCACGCTGGGCCTCACGGCCGCGCAGTACCGCTTCCTGGCCGACCGCCATTTCGGCGTTGGCGCCGACCAGATCCTCACCGTGCGCCCATCGCCGGGCGAAGGCATCGATTTCCAGTACGTGATCCACAACGCCGACGGCGGCGAGGTGGAGCAGTGCGGCAACGGGGCGCGCTGTTTCATGCGCTTCGTGAGCGAGCACGGTCTGACCGACAAGAAAGACGTGCGCGTGCAGACGCTGGCCGGCGTGATCGAGCCGCGCATGGGCGCCGACGGCCGGGTGACGGTGGACATGGGCGCCCCGGTCTTCGAGGCCGCGCGCGTGCCCTTCGACACCGCCGGGCTCGATGCCCAGCCCGACGGTTCTTGGGAAAAGTGGCACCTCGCCCTGGGCACCCGCGCCGGCAGCGCTATCGTTTCGGTAGCGGTGCTGTCGATGGGCAACCCACACGCGGTGCAGGTGGTCGACAACGTCGACACCGCGCCGGTGGCCGAGCAGGGCCCCCAGATCGAGCACCACCCGCGCTTTCCGCAGCGCGTGAACGCAGGCTTCATGCAGGTGGTCGACCGCACGAACATCAAGCTGCGGGTGTTCGAGCGCGGTGCCGGCGAAACGCTGGCCTGCGGCACGGGCGCCTGCGCGGCGGTGGTGGCGGGCATCCGCCTGGGGCTGCTGGATTCCCGCGTCGACGTGCAGACGCACGGCGGCATTCTCACGATCGAGTGGCAGGGCGACGGCCGGCCGGTGCTCATGACAGGACCGGCCACGACGGTGTTCGAGGGCGAGATCGACGTGCCCGACATTTCGGAACAGCCATGACCCCATTCACCCACGACAACAACGCCATGAACCCGATCACCGAAGACGACATCGCGAACTACCTGTCGAACACGCCCGACTTCTTCGAGCGCCACGCCCAGCTGCTGGCGCAGGTGCAGCTCACCAGCCCGCACGGCAACCGCGCCGTGAGCCTGCAGGAGCGCCAGGCCGAGATGCTGCGCGAGAAGATCAAGGCGCTGGAGCACCGCCTGATGGACATGGTGCGCCATGGCACCGAAAACGTCGTCATCGCCGACCGCCTGCAGCGCTGGACCAAGGGCCTCCTGACCACGCGCGATCCGCGCAGCCTGCCGTACCGCATCGCGGTCGACCTGCAGTCGCTGTTCCTGGTGCCGCAGACGGCCATCAAGGTGTGGGACTGCGGCACCGAGTACCTGAACGAAGCCTATGCCCAGTGGGTGAGCGACGACGTGAAGGCGCTGGCCACCTCGCTCACGTCGCCGTACTGCGGGCTCAACTCGGGTTTCGAGGCGGCCAACTGGCTGCCCGAGCCGCAGGGCGCCTCATCGATCGCGCTGATTCCGCTGCGCGCCGACGCCGAATCGCCGGCCTTCGGCCTGCTGGTGCTGGCGTCGCCGGACGCGCAGCGCTTCAACGCCGAAATGGGCACGGACTTTCTCGAGCGCATCGCCGAGCTCTCGTCGGGCGCGCTGTCGCGGCTGCGCCCTTGAACCGTTCCCGCCGTCCCGCGACACGCGGGTGGCGCCGCCGGCCCTGGCTGGCCGGCCTGTGCATGGTCGTGCTGGCCGGGGTGCTGACGTATGTCGCCATCGCGGGCGTGATCTGGCAGCGTGCCGAAGCTGCACTGGCCGGCCCGCTGCCGCGCGCGGCCGACGTGGCGCTGGTGCTGGGCAACCGCGCCTACCTCGACGGCAAGCCGAACCCCTGCCTCACGGGCCGGGTCGACCAGGGCATCGTGCTGGCACGCGCCGGCCGCGTGCAGACGCTGGTGTTCTCGGGCGGTGTCGATGTCGAAGACGGCCGCATCGAAGCCGAGGTGATGCGCGACCACGCCACGGCCGAGGGCTACACGGGGCCGATGGTGCTGGAGTCGGTGTCGTCGTCCACGCGCGCCAACCTGTCGCTGTCGCGCACGCTGCTGGAAGCGAACGGCGTGCGCAGCGTGATCATCGTGTCGGAGCCGTACCACCTGTGGCGCATCGAGCGACTGGTGCGTGCCAGCGGCTTCGACCAGGCCTTCGACGTGCAGTACGCCGCCGCGCCCACCTCGTGCTGGCGCCGCTGGGGCATGCTGTTCAAGGGCGCATTGCGCGAGCCGGCGGCCATCGTGAACAATGCATCGCTCGGTTATCTGTTCTAGCTAGCGCGGCCCCCGGCGGCGCACCGAGCACGACGACACCATGGAATGGATCGACAAATACCTCGAACACGTGCGCGTGGAGCGTCGGCTCGCGCCGCGCACGGTCGAGTTGTATGCCTTCCACCTGCGCGCGCTGACCGACCACGCGGCCGAGGCCAACCTGCCGCTGGACCGCGTGCAGACGGCGCACATTCGCCGCTGGATGGCGCAGCTGCACAGCGCCGGGCGCGAGCCGCGCGGCATTGCGCTGGTGCTGTCGTGCTGGCGCAGCTTCTACCGCTGGCTCGGCCATGAAGGGCTGATCGGCTTCAACCCGGTGCAGGACGTGCACGCGCCCAAGGCGGGCCGGCCGCTGCCGAAGGCGCTGGGCGTGGACGACGCGGTGCGTTTGGCCGAGCTGTACGACCCCGAGGCCGACCCCTGGACCGAAGCGCGCGACGGCGCCATCGTCGAAATGCTTTATGGCTGCGGCCTGCGCGTGAGCGAGCTCACGGGGCTCGACGCGCAGGCGAGCGGCACGGCGCGCGGCTGGGTCGATCTCGACGCCATGGAAGCCCATGTGCTCGGCAAGGGCAGCAAGCGGCGCAGCGTGCCCGTGGGCAGCAAGGCGGCCGAAGCGCTGCGCGACTGGCTCGCGGTGCGCGGCGAGCGCCAGGAGCCGGCACTGTTCGTCAGTGCACGCGGCGCGCGCATGTCGTCACACGCGGTGTGGAAGCTGCTGCGCGAGCGCAGCCTGAAGGCGGGCCTGGCCGCGCCGGTGCACCCGCACATGCTGCGCCACTCGTTCGCGAGCCACGTGCTGCAGTCGAGCAGCGACCTGCGCGCGGTGCAGGAGCTGCTGGGCCATGCCAACATCGCGACCACGCAGGTCTACACGCGGCTGGATTTCCAGCACCTGGCCAAGGTCTATGACGCGGCGCATCCGCGTGCCAAGGCCCGGCCCGACAAGGACGGCAAGTAGCCACCGTCCGCAGCTTTTCTTTTCGACTTTTATTTCCTCTTTCATTCATCCGTTTCGCCATGAAAACCCTTCGCCTCAAGCCGGGCAAGGAGCGCTCGCTCCAACGCCGCCATCCCTGGGTCTTCGAATCCGCCATTGCGCGCGGCGGCGCGGACTCGGGGGAAACGGTGCGTGTGGAGTCGCACGACGGCCACTTTCTCGCGTGGGCGGCTTTCGGCCCCACGTCGAAGATCCGGGCCCGTGCCTGGAGCTTTGATGAGAAGCAGCGCATCGACGCTGCTTTTTTTTCCACGGTCTGCACGCGCGCGGTGAACGCCCGCGGCCTGTTCGACCTGCAGAGCGACGGCGTGCGGCTGGTGCACGGCGAGGCCGACGGCCTGCCGGGGCTGATCGTCGACCGCTACGGCGACACGCTGGTGGCGCAGTTTCTGTCGGCGGGCGTGGAGCGCTGGAAGGACGTGCTGGCCGATGCGCTGCTCGAGGCCACGGGCCTCACCAAGCTCTATGAACGCTCCGACGCCAGCGGCCGCGAACGCGAAGGCCTCAAGCCCGTCACGGGCTGGCTGCGCGGCGAGGGCGAGACCCAGATCACCATCCGCGAGCACGGCTGGAAGCTCTCGCTCGACATTGCCACCGGCCACAAGACCGGCTTCTACCTCGACCAGCGCGACAGTCGCCAGCGTTTTGCCGAGTTGGCGCAGCACCGGCGCTTTCGGCGCGTGCTCAATTGCTTTTGCTACACGGGCGGCTTCACCGTGGCGGCGCTCGCGGGCCTGAAGGCGGCCGGCGCGCTCGACGGGGCCTCGCTGGTGTCGGTCGATTCGTCGAAGCCCGCACTCGACCGGGCCCGCGCACACCTGGCGCTGAACGGCTTCGAGGGGCAGGGCATCGCGGCCGAGTTTCTCGATGCCAACGTGAACACCGTGCTGCGCGAGTTCATCGACCAGGGCCGCACCTTCGACGCCATCGTGCTTGACCCGCCGAAGTTCGCGCCCACGGTGGCGCACGCCGAGCGCGCGGCGCGTGCCTACAAGGACATCAACCGCCTGGCGCTCAAGCTGCTGGAGCCGGGCGGCGTGCTGCTGACGTTTTCATGCTCGGGCGGCATCAGCGCCGACCTGTTCCACAAGATCGTGGCCTCGGCCGGGCTGGACGCCGGCGTGGACGGTTACATCGCCGAACGCCTGGGCGCCGCGCCCGACCACCCGATGACCATCGAGTTCCCGGAAGGGGAGTACCTGAAGGGGCTGGTGGTGGTGAGAAAGCTGCTGTGAACGGGGGCTTGACCCCATCGGCAACGCAACTCAGTGGCATTGGCTAAACTGCCCGCCAATCCCCCGCCTTTTCTGTTTTCCGCTTTCGGAGCACTTTTCCATGGCCCTCATTCCCGCGACCATCCTGACCGGCTTTCTCGGCTCGGGCAAAACCACGCTGCTCAAGCGCATCCTGACCGAGGCCCATGGCCAGAAGATCGCGGTCATCGAGAACGAGTTCGGCGAGGAGAACATCGACAGCGACATCCTCGTGACCGAGTCGAAGGAGCAGATCGTTCAGATGAGCAACGGCTGCGTCTGCTGCACGATCCGCGAAGACCTGCGCGAGGCGCTGCAGCTGCTGGCCGCCAAGAAGCGCCAGGGCCTGCTCGATTTCGACCGCGTGGTGATCGAGACCACCGGCCTGGCCGACCCCGGCCCGGTGGCGCAGACCTTCTTCATGGACGACGAGATCGCCGAGAGCTACCTGCTCGACTCGATCCTCACGCTGGTCGATGCCAAGCACGCGCCGCAGCAGCTCAACGACCGCCAGGAAGCACGCCGCCAGGTGGGCTTTGCCGACCAGATCTTCATCAGCAAGAGCGAACTGGTGTCGGCCGAAGAGACCGATGCGCTCATCCATCGCCTGAAGCACATGAACCCGCGCGCGCCCCAGCAGAAGGCGCACTTCGGCGACGTACCGCTGAAGGACATCTTCGACCTGCGCGGTTTCAACCTGAACGCCAAGCTGGACATCGACCCGGACTTCCTGAAGGAAGACGACCACGACCATCACGACCACGATGGTCATGACCACGCGCATGGCGAGCACTGCGACCACCCCTCGCACAAGCACGAAGGCCACGGGCATCACCATCACACCGATGACGACGTGAAGAGCTTCGTCTACAAGGCCGACCGGCCTTTCGACCCGGCCAAGCTCGAGGACTTCCTGGGCGCCATCGTGAACATCTACGGCCCGCGCATGCTGCGCTACAAGGGCGTGCTGAACATGAAGGGCACCGAGCGCAAGGTGATCTTCCAGGGCGTGCACCAACTCATGGGCAGCGACCTGGGCCCGGAGTGGGGCAAGGACGAAGAGCGCCAGAGCCGCATGGTGTTCATCGGCATCGAGCTGCCGCGCGAGATCCTGGAGCAGGGCCTGGAGCAGTGCCTGGTCTGAGCACGCTCGCCTGACCGAATAAAAAAACGGCGCTGGCCTCGCGGTCAGCGCCGTTTTTCATGGGCGGGAGGCGGTTACTTGCCGAGCGGCGACCCCACCGGCTTGCCGATGAGCTTGAGCTGGCCTTCGCTGAACTCGACCTGGCTGACCACGTCGTCGCCCGCGCGCTTCACGTAGCCGTTCTCCTCGGCCTGTTCGATCAGGCCCGCGACCATTTCGGGCGGCGGCGTCTGGCCGCTGCCGGCACCGGTCTCGGCCAGCTTCTCGATCCACTTCACCGGCACGCGCGCGTTGGCCTTGAGCACGCCGCGCTTGAGCACCAGCGCGTTGCCGGGCAGCTGCATGTCTTCGTCGGTCACGCCGGCGAGGGCGACCGAGTAGCTGATCTCGGCGCTCTGGCCGCCGACCTCGACCAGCATCCGGTCGATGCCCGCCTCAGGGCTATGCCTGGCCATGGCCTTGAGGTCGGGCGCGAGCTGTTCGACCAGCGCCTGCATCGCGTCCTTCTGGGCCTTGCTGCGCTGGCCGCAGCCGGCACCGGCGGTCGACTGCAGCCAGGCGTCGGCCAGCTTCTTGTAGCCGGCCGCCTGGATGCGGCGTGCGCTGCTGGCGATCTCGAACTTGTCGATGGTGGTCTCGTTGACCTTGCCTTTGCCCTTGAAGGCGCCTTCGGAGGCGTACAGGCCGTCCTTGATGGTGGCTTCGCCGGTCAGGTCGATGCTTTGCAGCAGCACCTTGATCGCCTTGGCGGGGGTGGCGCCCTCGGCACCCGGAACCAGGCCCTTGGGCGCATTCAGTTCGAAGCTGTCGAGGCGACCTTCGGTCTTGCCCGTGGCCAGCATCCAGCCGGCACTGCCGTCCATGTCGGCCTTGGCCGTGAACTTGCCCATCTTCAGCTGCACGCCCTTGGAGGCGGTGCTGACGTCCAGGCCGGGCATCGTCATGTCGTAGCGCACGTGGGTGCGGGCCGCGTTCATGTCCAGGCGGGCTTGCGCGCCCTGCCATGCGAACTCGCCCTTGCCTTCTTCGGCCAGCTTGGCGGGCGCGACCGTGAGGTCGGTGGTGAAGCCGCCGCCGAAACCGACCTTGGTGTGCGCGGTCAGCGGCTTGGCCTTGCCGAACAGCTTTTCGGCTTCGGCCTGCGCCTTCGCGTCGAGCACGAGTTCGCTGTCGATGACGGCCGCCGCCAGCGTGCCGCCGGCGAACGGGCCGTGATGGATGGTGTCGCGGAAGGTGATGCGCACGGGCTTGGGCGGCGTGGCCTTGGCGTCGTTGTCGTCTTCGGTGGGTTCTTCATCGTCGCCTTCGGTCGCGGCCTCGGCGACATCGGTCGTGGCGGCGGCCGGCGCGGCGGCGGGTGCCGACGCGGCAGGGGCTGTGGCGGCTTCGGCCTCGGCCGGGCAACCCAGTTCGAGCGTCACGGTGCTCACGGCGCCGAAGAAGTTGCGCTCGTAGCTGCGCTCGATCACGCGCACCAGCGCGGTCTGCTTGGGCAGTTCGCCCAGGGCGACGTCGTAGCTCGATTTGATTTGCGCGCCGGCCCACCAGGTGCTGCCGCCGTAGGCGACGGCGATGGCCGCGGCCAGGACTCCCAATACTGCTTTTTTGCTCAAGATTATTTTCCGATCGGTTGTTTGAAGGCACGCCGCGGTGTCTCCCCGACCCGCGGCGTGCCTGCGCCACCCCCTGTGGTGGCGCCGCGCGATGCTACCGGAGCAGGGCAGTGCGGTACCTGATGGCACTGCGTTTCGAGTTCTCTATACAATCGCGCGCCTGTTCCGGGAGCCATGCTTCGCCCACAGGGGCGAGATATGACTGACGGCACGGGGCGCCAAGGGTTTTTGGCGGGCTTTCGGGGGTATAACCCCGGGGTTCACCCACCTGCGGACGCCTCCGACAACGTGGAGCCCGCGCGGCCTGACATCCGCAACGGTTCCTTTGGGAGGAGACACCCAGTGAAAGCGCGTTCCAGTTCGTACAAGGAGCCAGTCACCGTGAAGAAACCCGCCGCCAAGGCCACGCCAGCCACCAAGTCCGCCGCAAAGAAGGCGCCGGCTGTGAAGGCTGTACCCGCGACGAAGAAGGTTTCCGCCACCGCTGCTGCCGCCTCTGCCGCGAAAGAGAAAAGCGCTGTCAAAAAGCCAGCGGCAACCCCGGCCAAGACCGGGACCGCTGCTGCCAAGAAGTCCGCCAAGCCCGCAACCAAGACCGCGAGCACGGCGCCCACGCCATCCCAACCGGTCGGCCGTCCTGCGGCCACCCTTTCTGCTCCCCCGACCCCCATGAAAAAAACGGCTGCCGCCTCATCTTCCGCCCCGGCGACACCCTCGATCCCCGCTACGCCCGCTCCCGCTGCGCGTGGTGGCCGCGTGTCCCGGCTGTCGCAACTCACCGTGCCCTCGATGCCCCAATCCGTGGCCTCGACCGCCGCCAAGTCCAGCTTCTCGCAGGCGCCTTCCACCGCGCTGGTGCCGCCGCCGCCGCTGGCCGTCAAGAAAGACCCGAAGCTGGCCAACAACTGGAAGGCCAAGACCGCCGCCGAGCTGAGCGATGCCGAAGTCATTGCCATGCCCGACGACGAGTACATGAACGAAAAGCAGATGGCGTTCTTCCGCCTCAAGCTGGTGGAACTGAAGCGCGGCATCCTGGAAAACGCCGGCGAAACCACCGAGCACCTGCGCGAAGACACCGTGGTGGTGCCCGACCCGGCCGACCGCGCCACCATCGAG
Organism: Variovorax sp. Root473; assembly: GCF_001426505.1. GTDB lineage: Bacteria > Pseudomonadota > Gammaproteobacteria > Burkholderiales > Burkholderiaceae_C > Variovorax. Next base: position 155,858 of record NZ_LMEV01000014.1, on the reverse strand, counting down.
GAAGAGCACGCGCTCGAACTGCGCACGCGCGACCGCGAACGCAAGCTGCTCAAGAAGATCGAGCAGTCGATCCAGCGCATCGATGCGGGCGACTACGGCTATTGCGACGAGACCGGCGAGCCCATCGGCGTCGGCCGCCTGCTGGCCCGCCCGACCGCGACGCTTTCGCTCGAAGCGCAGCAGCGCCGCGAGCTGAAGCAGAAAATGTTCGGGGATTGAGCATCAGCAAGGTAGAGCGAAATCCGCGCCTTCGATAACCTTCTCTGAATGGCAAAGGAAGAGTCAGGCCGCCTTTTTTCGAAGGTGGCCAAGTTCGTTCGAAATCCCCTGAAAGACTGGTCGGAGCTGGACGCCCCGTCCTCCGACTCGTCGCTGCCCGAGCAAACCTACAGCCGCGAAATGCTGAAGGAAATGATCGAGCGGCGCCAGCGCAACGACTTCGTGCGCCGCCGCGAGTTCGACATGCTGCGCAAGCTGCGCCAGCGCGAGGCGGCGGCCCATGCCTTCGAGGCGACGGTCACGCCGTCGTCGTTCAACCTCAACAGCAGCTCCGAAAAATCCGAAGGCCGCGCGCTCACGCTCAAGAAGATCGACGAGATCGAGGAGCAGATGTCGCAGCAGTGGTGGAAGGGCCGCGGGCCGAACGGCCAGACGCTGGTCAATCCGCCGCCCGACGCGGGCGCTGAGACGCTGCCGCCGGTCGACAATGGCGATGACCCGTTGCCGACCGCTGCAGTACCTGCAGCCGCGGCGCCGCAGGTTGTTGCCGCGGCAGCCGCTCCCGCGCCGCAGCCGTCCCGGCTCGCGCACGACGGCGCGCTCGAAGAAGCGGTGATCCGCTTCGCGCACGGCGACGACACCGGCGCCGAAGCCATCCTGCTGCAGGCGCTGGCCGCCGAAAGTGCGTTCTCCGCCGACGACGCCACCGCAGCCGCCACGCTGGAGCGCGACGACGCCCGCTGGCGCGCGCTGTTCGACCTGTACCGCGCCACCGGCGACGCCGCCAAGTTCGCGGCCGCCCGCATGCGCTATGCGCAGCGCATGAAACGCATGGGGCCCGACTGGGTCTCGCTCGACGAGCTCGCGCGCAGCGTGAAGGCCGTCACCGCCAGCGAAGACGCCGAGGCGGCCTCCGACACCACCGGTGCCGCCGACTGGGCCAGCCCCGCGCACCTGACGCGCGAGGGGCTCATGGCGCTCACGCGCGCGCTCTCGCGGGCCGGCATGGTCTGGACGCTCGACTGGCGCGCGCTCACCGAGATCGATCCGCCGGCCGCCGCGCCGCTGCGCATCCTGTTCGCGCACTGGTCCGATTCGCCGGTGCAGCTGCGCTTCTTCGGCGCCTCGCAACTCATGGCCGTGCTGGCCGCGGCCACGCCCAACAACGAGCGCCATCCCGACGACGCCTGGTGGCAGCTGCGCCTGGCGGCGCTGCGCATGATGCACCTGCCCGACGACTTCGAGCTGGTGGCGCTCAACTACTGCATCACCTACGAGGTGTCGCCGCCGTCCTGGCAAGACCCGAAGGGCGAGTGCACCTCGCTGGCCGCGCCGCCGGCGAGCCGGCCGAGCTCGGTGTGGTCCCTGCTGTCGGTCGGGGGCGATTCCGAGAGCTTCCCGTCCACCGACAGCGGCTTCGCCGCGCTGGCGGGCGACCTGCGCGGTGATTCGCTGTCGTGCTGGCAGCGCCTGGACCACGAACTGCGCCACACGACGGCGCCGGTGATCTCGTGCGCGGCCCTGCTGCGCATGGACCTGACGGCGGCTGGCACGCTGCTGAGCTGGGTCCGCGAGCGCGATGCGAACGGTGAGCGGGTGCAGTTCGTCGACGCCCACCGGCTGATCGCCGCGCTGTTCGGGCTGATCGGCATCACGGACCACGCCACGGTCGCCGTTCGCAAGAACTGAGCCCGTAACAGGGGTTCCTCGGCCCCTGCGCGGTGGTGTTTTCCGCCAGCAGTTTGTCCGACCGAAAGGGTTGCATTGGCGGGGCCCATCCCCAGATGGCTGCGATGGAACAGTTTCACGGCACCACCATCGTGAGCGTGCGCCGCAAGACCCCCCAAGGCGACCAGGTCGCCATCGGCGGGGACGGGCAGGTCACTCTCGGCAACATCGTCATCAAGGGCACGGCGCGCAAGGTGCGCCGGCTCTATCACGGCAAGGTCCTGGCGGGATTCGCCGGCGCCACCGCCGATGCCTTCACGCTCTTCGAGCGCTTCGAGGCCAAGCTCGAGAAGCACCAGGGCCACCTGACCCGCGCGGCGGTCGAGCTCACCAAGGACTGGCGCACCGACCGTGTGCTGCGCAAGCTCGAGGCCATGCTGGCCGTGGCCGACGCCACGACTTCGCTCATCATCACCGGCAATGGCGACGTGTTGGAGCCTGAAGACGGCGTGATCGCCATCGGTTCGGGCGGCGCGTACGCCCAGTCGGCGGCCAAGGCGCTGATCGACAACACCGACCTCACGGCCGAGCAGATCGTGCGCAAATCGCTGGCGATCGCCGGAGAAATCTGCATCTACACGAACATGAACCACACGGTGGAAGCGCTCTGACCATGTCCATGACCCCCCAGGAGATCGTCTCCGAGCTCGACAATCACATCGTCGGCCAGCCTGCCGCCAAGCGCGCCGTGGCCATTGCACTGCGCAACCGCTGGCGCCGCCAGAAGGTTGACGAGAAGCTGCGTCACGAGATCACACCGAAGAACATCCTCATGATCGGCCCGACGGGCGTCGGCAAGACCGAAATCGCCCGCCGCCTGGCCCGCCTGGCCGATGCGCCCTTCATCAAGGTCGAGGCCACCAAGTTCACCGAGGTGGGCTACGTGGGCAAGGACGTCGATTCGATCATTCGCGACCTCGCCGAGATCGCCGTCAAGCAGACGCGCGAATCCGAAAGTGTGAAGGTGCGTGCGCGCGCCGAAGACGCGGCCGAAGAGCGCATCCTCGACGCGCTGCTGCCGCCGGCGCGCGGCGCCGATGGCGCTGCGCCCGCGCTCGACAGCCCCAACCCGACGCGCCAGGCCTTCCGCAAGAAGCTGCGCGAGCACCAGCTCGACGACAAGGAGATCGAACTCGACCTCGCCGAGACCCGCGCGCCGCTCGAGATCATGGGCCCCGCCGGCATGGAGGAAATGACCGAGCAACTGCGCGGCATGTTCGGCCAGCTCGGCGGCGGCAAGCGCAAGACGCGCAAGCTCAAGATCGCCGAGGCGATGCGCCTTTTGATCGACGAAGAGGCCGCCAAGCTGGTCAACGAGGACGAGATCCGCACGCAGGCGATTGCCAACGCCGAGCAGAACGGCATCGTGTTCATCGACGAGATCGACAAGGTCGCCACGCGCAGCGAAGCGCAGGGCTCCGACGTCTCGCGCCAGGGCGTGCAGCGCGACCTGCTGCCGCTCGTGGAAGGCACGGCCGTGTCGACCAAGTACGGCGTGGTGCGCACCGACCACATGCTGTTCATCGCGAGCGGCGCGTTTCACCTGAGCAAGCCCAGCGACCTGATCCCTGAGCTGCAGGGTCGTTTTCCGATCCGCGTCGAGCTGCAATCGCTCTCGGTGTCGGACTTCGAGAGCATCCTCACGCAGACCCGCGCGTCGCTCGTGAAGCAGTACCAGGCGCTGCTGGCCACCGAAGGCGTGACGCTCGACTTTGCGCCCGACGGCATCACGCGGCTGGCGGCCATCGCCTTCGAGGTGAACGAGCGCACCGAGAACATCGGCGCACGCCGTCTCTCGACCGTGATGGAGCGCCTGCTCGATGAGGTAAGCTTCGACGCCACCCGCATCGAGGGCCAGACGATCCGTATCGATGCCGCTTATGTCGACGAGCGCCTTGCGGCACTAAGTCACGACGAAGACCTTTCGCGCTTCATCCTCTGAAGCCGCCTCCCTCGGCCCCTGTAACGGGGTCGTCCTTCACGCATCACTTTCACTGCGTGAGCTAAGTACTTCATTTTCAACACAATTCGCCGATTTCCAAGTTTGGAAATCGGCGCTAAGTCGTTGATTCCATTACAAAAAATACCCCCGGGCCCCAGTTGCGTCGCAAGTGTTTCCTGCTACAGTGGAAAAAAGTGCAGTTAAGTGGGAAAAAGTGCGGGCAACGCCCCTTTCGGGTGTTGCGGCACCTCCCACCACAGGGGTTTCGTGGTCGTGTTTCAAGGCGCTTCATCGCTCAGTCTGGATGCCAAGGGGCGGCTCTCCGTGCCGACCCGGCATCGCGACGTCCTGAGCGCCACGGCGGGCGGCCAGCTCACGATCACCAAGCATCCGCACGGATGCCTGATGGTGTTCCCCCGTCCCGAATGGGAAAAATTCCGCGAACGCATTGCTGCGCTGCCGATGTCGGCGCAGTGGTGGAAGCGCGTCTTCCTTGGTAACGCAATGGACGTCGAGATGGACGGCACCGGCCGCGTGCTGGTGTCGCCCGAGCTGCGCGCGGCCACCGGCATCAACCGCGAGACGCTGCTGCTGGGCATGGGCAACCACTTCGAACTCTGGGACAAGGCCACCTACGAGGCCAAGGAGGCCGAGGCCACCCAGGGCGAGATGCCGGATGTGTTTCAGGACTTCGCGTTCTGAGGAGCCCCGTGAACACCCCCCTGACCCACACGACCGTCTTGTTGAACGAGGCGGTGGAAGCCCTTCTTTCCGGCAGCGCGGCAGCCACGGGCACGTACGTGGACGCCACCTTCGGGCGCGGAGGGCATGCGCGCGCCATCCTCGCGCGGCTGGCGCCAGAAGGCAGGCTCATCGCATTCGACAAGGATGCAGAAGCAGTGGCCGAAGCAGCGCGCATCTCGGATGCGCGTTTTTCTATCCGCCACCAGGGATTCCGTTCGCTGGGCGAATTGCCCGACGCCAGCGTCAACGGCCTGCTGATGGACTTGGGCGTGAGTTCGCCGCAGATCGACAACCCGGTGCGCGGCTTCAGTTTTCGTTTCGACGGCCCGCTCGACATGCGCATGGACACCACGCGCGGCGAGAGCGTGGCCGAGTGGCTGGCAACGGCCGAACTTCAACAAATTGCAGAGGTGATCCGTGACTATGGCGAAGAACGGTTTGCTGTTCAGATTGCAAAGGCGATTGTTGCTCGCAGACAAGAACGGGGCGCAATTTCAACCACCACCGAACTGGCCGAGCTCGTGGCTGGCACGGTCAAAACCCGCGAGCAGGGCCAGAACCCTGCAACGCGCACATTTCAGGCTTTTCGGATTTTCATCAACGCCGAGCTTGAGGAGCTGCAACAAGCGCTAGAAGCCAGCCTGTCGGTGCTCGCGCCCGGCGGCCGGCTCGCGGTGATCAGCTTCCATTCGCTCGAAGACCGCATCGTCAAGCAGTTCATCGCGAAGCATTCGAAGGAGGTCTACGACCGCCGCGCGCCCTTCGCCGCACCCAAGGTGATGAAGCTGCACGCGCTCGAGCGCATCAAGCCGTCCGAGGACGAGGTGCGCGGCAATCCGCGCTCGCGCAGCGCCATCCTTCGGGTGGCCGAACGCACGGAGGCCGGGTAGCTCATGGCGCGGATCAACCTGCTCCTTCTGCTGGCCGTCATTGCGACGGCTTTGTACCTTGTGCACACCCAGTACCAGTCGCGCCAGCTCTACACCGAGTTCGATCGCGCACAGCAGGAGGCGCGCAAGCTCGAAACCGAGCATGATCGCCTGCAGGTGGAAAAGCGCGCGCAGGCCACGCCGCTGCGTGTGGAAAAGCTTGCCAAGGAACAGCTGCAGATGCGTACGGCCTCGCCGGCCATCACGCAGTACGTGCGGCCCGACGGCTCGGTGATCCCGGCCATCGCACCGCTGCCGCCCACCACGCCGCCCAAGCCCGGCGCCCCCACTGCGAGGCCCGCCCGATGAGCCGCGGCAACCGCAGCGTGCGCTACACCACCAGCCCCTTGCTCGCGAGCAAGACGCCGGTGTGGCGCAGCAAGTTCATCGTCGCCGGCATCGCCTTCGGCTTCTTCATGCTGGCGGGACGGGCCGCGTACGTGCAGGTCTTCAACAACAGCTTCTTCCAGCGCCAGGGCGAGGTGCGCTTTGCGCGCACGCTGGAGCTGCCGGCCAACCGCGGCCGCATCCTCGACCGCAACGGGCTCATCCTGGCGTCCAGCGTGGTGGCGCCCAGCATCTGGGCCATTCCTGAAGACGTGGAGCGCGACGACCCCGAGGTGCGCGCCAAGCTCAAGCAGGTTGCCAAGCTGCTCGGCATGTCGCAGAAGGACTTCGACAAGAAGCTCGAAGACGAAGACAAGACTTTCGTCTGGATCAAGCGCCAGGTCGACGAGCCCATCGCCAAGCAGATCGCGGCGCTCAACCTCAAGGGCATCTACCAGCGCAAGGAATACAAGCGCCAGTACCCCGAGGGCGAGGCGGCGGCGCACGTGGTGGGCTTCACCAACGTGGAAGACAACGGCCAGGAAGGCATCGAGCTCTCGTTCAACAAGGAACTGGCCGGCAAGGCCGGTTCGCGCCGTGTCATCAAGGACCGTCTGGGCCGCGTGGTGGAAGGGGTGGGCGAACAGGTGCCGCCGGTCGAGGGCCGCGACATCCAGCTCAGCATCGACAGCAAGGTGCAGTTCTTCGCCTACCAGAAGCTGCGCGACGCGGTCACGGCGCGCAAGGCCAAGGCCGGCAGCGTCGTCGTGCTCGACAGCACCACCGGCGAGGTGCTGGCGCTGGCCAACTATCCGAGCTACGTGCCCGACAAGCGCCAGAACCTCACCGGCGAGCAGCTGCGCAACCGCGCGCTCACCGATACCTTCGAGCCCGGCTCGACCATGAAGCCCATCACCGTGGCGATGGCGCTGGAGGCCGGCCGCGTGAAGCCCTCGACCATCATCGACACCGCGCCCGGGCGCTACCAGCTGGGCGGCTTCACCATCAGCGACACCCACAACTACGGGGCGCTGACGGTCGAGGGCGTGATCCAGAAATCGAGCAACGTGGGCGCGCTCAAGATCGCCCAGAAGATGACGCCCCACGAGATGTGGGACACCTACACCGCGCTCGGCTACGGCCAGAAGCCGCAGATCCAGTTTCCCGGTGCCGTGACGGGCCGGCTGCGCCCATGGAAGACCTGGAAGCCGGTCGAGCAGGCCACCATGGCCTACGGCTACGGCCTGTCGGCCTCGCTGTTCCAGATGGCGCACTCGTACACCTCGTTTGCGCACGATGGTTCCATCATTCCGGTCACCATCCTGAAGAACACCGAGCCGCCCGTCGGGGTGCGCGTGTTCTCGCCGTCCAATGCGCTCGCGGTGCGCAAGATGCTGCAGATGGCCGCCGGCCCGGGCGGCACCGGCACGCGCGCGCAAACGGTGGGCTACTCGGTCGGCGGCAAGTCGGGCACGGCGCACAAGCAGGTCGGCAAGGGCTACGCCAGCAACAAGTACCGCGCGTGGTTCACCGGCATGGCGCCCATCGAGAAGCCGCGCATCATCGTCGCGGTGATGATCGATGAACCGACCGACGGCCAGTATTTCGGCGGCCTCGCGGCGGCGCCGGTCTTCAGCGAAGTCGTGCAGCAAACACTGCGCATGATGAACGTCGCGCCCGATCTGGCGGTCAAACCCCTCGTGCTGACGCAAGACGTCCCCGAGAGCTTCTGACATGCTGACATTGACTTCCCCCACCACCGCCGCGTTCTGGCTGAAAGAACGCGTGCAGGGTGTGCTGCACGCCGACAGCCGCGCGGTCGGCCCGGGCGATGCCTTCATCGCCTGGCCCGGCGCCGCGACCGACGGCCGCCAGCACGTGGCGGCCGCGCTGGCGCAGGGTGCCGTGGCGTGCCTCGTCGAGCACGAGGGCGTGGACGCGTTCGGCTTCGACGGCGATGAACGCATCGTGAGCTACCCCGGCCTGAAGGCCGCCACCGGCCCGATCGCCGCCGCCTTCTACGACAACCCCTCGGCGCAGCTCGACGTGCTGGCCGTGACCGGCACCAACGGCAAGACCTCCACCGCGTGGTGGCTGGCCGAGTCGCTGTCCACGCTGCGCGCGGCCGGTGGCGTGCGCGCCATGCGCCCGGACGGCACCACCGAGCGCGGCGCCCCGTCGCCCTGCGCCGTGGTGGGTACCCTGGGTATCGGCGTGCCGCCCGACCTCACCTACACCGGCCTGACCACGCCCGACCCCGTGATGCTGCAGCGCGCGCTGCGCGGCTTCGTCACCGAGGGCTTCGGCGCCTGCGCCATCGAGGCCTCGTCGATCGGCATCGCCGAGCGCCGCCTCGACGGCAGCCGCATCGCGGTCGCCGTGTTCACCAACTTCACGCAGGACCACCTCGACTACCACGGCAGCATGGACGCCTACTGGCAGGCCAAGGCCGAGCTGTTCCGCTGGCCCGGCCTGCGCGCCGCGGTGATCAACATCGACGACGTGCGCGGCGCCAGCCTGTGCGCCAACCTCGTCGACGCCGGCATCGGCGCGCTCGACGTCTGGACCGTCTCGGCCGCCGGCAAGCCCGCGCGGCTCGTGGCACGCGACATCGGCTACGACGCCCAGGGCCTGCAGTTCACCGTGGCCGAGCACGGCAGCACGGCGCCGGCCGAACGGCTCGCGACCGGGCTCATCGGCCAGTACAACGTGGCCAACCTGCTCGGCGTGCTCGGCACGCTGCGCGCGCTGGGCCTGACGCTCGCGCAGGCCGTGGCCGCCTGCGCCCACCTCAGCAGCGTGCCGGGCCGCATGGACCGCGTGCAGCCCACCGAGGGCGCACCGCTGGCCGTGGTCGACTACGCCCACACGCCCGACGCCCTCGACAAGGCCCTCGCCGGCCTGCGTCCGCTCGCCAAACAGCGCGGCGGCGCGCTGTGGTGCGTGTTCGGCTGTGGCGGCAACCGCGACCCGATCAAGCGCCCCCTGATGGCCGCCGTCGCCGAGCGGCAGGCCGACCATGTCGTGGTCACCAGCGACAACCCGCGCAACGAGAACCCCGACGCCATCATCAGCCAGGCATTGCGCGGCTTCACGCGCGCCGAGGCGGCCCGCGTGCAGGCCGACCGTGCACGCGCCATTGCCGAAACCATCGCCGAGGCGGCCCCGCAAGATGTGGTGCTGATCGCCGGCAAGGGCCACGAAGAGTGGCAGGAGATCGCAGGCCAGCGCCTGCCGTTCTCCGACAAGACCCACGCGCTCGACGCGCTCGCGAAGCGGGGTGCCGCATGACCGCCATGACCACGCCCGTCTCGACGCCGCTCAACCTCACGCTGGCCCAGGCGCAGCAATGGGTGCCGGGTTCGCGCATCGTGGGCGATCCCGCCACCGTCATTGCGCGCGTCCACACCGACACCCGTACCCTGGCCGCCGGCGACCTGTTCGTCGCGCTCAAGGGCGAACGCTTCGACGCGAACGACTTCCTGGCCGACGCGAAGAAGCAGGGCGCCGTGGCCGCCATCGCGCACGGCGGCCTCGAAGCCGCGGGCCTTGCCGGCCTCGAGGTGCCCGATTCGCTCGTCGCGCTCGGTGCGCTCAGCGCCGGGTGGCGCGCACAGTTCAGCCTGCCGCTCATCGCCGTCACCGGCAGCAACGGCAAGACCACGGTCACGCAGATGATCGCGGCCGTGCTCGCCGCCTTCCGCGCCGACCGCGCGCTGGCCACGGCCGGCAACTTCAACAACGAGATCGGCGTGCCGCTCACGCTGCTGCGACTGCGTGCGCAGCACCAGTTGGCGGTGCTCGAACTGGGCATGAACCACCCGGGCGAGATCGCGCGGCTGGCCGCCATGTCGCGCCCGACCATCGCGCTGGTCAACAACGCGCAGCGCGAGCACCAGGAGTTCATGGCCAGCGTCGAGGCGGTCGCCATCGAGAACGCCGCCGTGTTTGCCGAACTGCCCGACGACGGCACGGCCGTGTTCCCGTACGGCGACACGTTCACTTCGCTGTGGACCGACATCGCACGCCAGACCGGCTCGCGCCGCTGTCTCACGTTCGGCGAGCATGCCGACGCCGACATCTCGCTCGACAGCGCGCAGTGGCAGCAAGGCGCCTGGCGCGTTCGCGTGCGCACGCCGCTGGGTGCCTTCGATGCGCGCCTGCACATCGCGGGCCGCCATAACGTGGGCAACGCGCTCGCCGCCACCGCCTGCGCGCTGGCGGCCGGCGTGTCGCTCGACACCATCGCCGCGGGCCTGTCGGCCTTCGAGCCGGTCAAGGGCCGTTCGCGCGCCAGCGAGGTCGTGCTGCCCGGCGGGCACGCGCTCACGCTGGTCGACGACAGCTACAACGCCAACCCCGATTCCGTGATTGCCGCCATCGACGTGCTCACCGGCCTGCCCGCCCCGCGCCTGCTGGTGCTCGGCGAAATGGGCGAGGTCGGCGACCGCTCGCCCGAATTCCACGCCGAGGTCGGCGCCTGGGCACGCGAGCGCGGCCTCGACGCCGTCTACACGCTGGGCGGCGAGACCGTGCATGCGGCAACGGCTTTCAACAACAACGATGGTGTCGATGGACGCCATTTCGACGATTTCGACACGCTCCGCGCGGCCGTGCTCGCCCGCCTGCCGCAGCTGGGCAGCGTGCTGGTCAAGGGTTCGCGCTTCATGAAGATGGAACGCGTGGTGCAGGCGATCGAGGCACAACAACAAAAGGAGGCCGGTCATGACGCATGAGCCGCGCAACACACCATGCTGATGTCCCTGGCCCAATGGTTGCAGACGCTGTCGCCCGAGTTCGGGTTCCTGCGCGTTTTCAATTACCTCACGTTCCGCGCGCTCATGGCCGCGCTGACCGCGCTCGTGGTCGGCCTGGCCGCCGGCCCGTACGTCATCCGCCGGCTGGCCGCGCTCAAGATCGGCCAGCCGATCCGCGGCTACGGCATGGAAACGCACCTGACCAAGAGCGGCACGCCCACCATGGGCGGCGTGCTCGTGCTGTTCGCGATTGCGTTGGCCACCTTGCTGTGGTTCGACCTGTCGAACCGCTTCGTGTGGATCGTGCTGTGGGTCACGATGGGCTTCGGCGCCATCGGCTGGGTGGACGACTGGCGCAAGGTGGTGCGCAAGGACCCCGAAGGCATGCGCTCGCGCGAGAAGTATTTCTGGCAATCGGTGGTCGGCCTGCTCGCGGGCTTCTACCTGCTGTTCAGTATTTCCGAGAGCTCCAACTGGCGCGTGCTCGAGCTGTTCTTCGCCTGGGTGCGCTCGGGCTTCGACCTCGACTTTCCGCCCAAGATCAACCTGCTCGTGCCGTTTTTCAAGGAAGTCAGCTACCCGCTGGGCGGCATCGGCTTCGTGATCCTCACGTACCTCGTGATCGTGGGTGCGAGCAACGCCGTCAACCTGACCGACGGCCTCGATGGCCTGGCGATCATGCCGGTCGTGATGGTGGGCTCGGCGCTGGGCGTGTTCGCCTATGTCACGGGCAGCGCGGTGTTTTCCAAGTACCTGCTGTTCCCCTCCATCCCGGGCTCCGGCGAGCTGCTGGTGTTCTGCTCGGCCATGGCCGGCGCGGGGCTCGCGTTCCTCTGGTTCAACACCCATCCGGCGCAGGTCTTCATGGGCGACGTGGGCGCGCTCGCGCTGGGCGGCGCGCTGGGCACCATCGCCGTCATCGTGCGCCAGGAGATCGTGTTCTTCATCATGGGCGGCATCTTCGTGGTCGAGGCGATCTCGGTGATGGCGCAGGTGATGTATTTCAAGTACACGAAGAAGCGCTATGGCGAAGGCCGCCGCGTGCTCAAGATGGCGCCGCTGCACCACCACTTCGAGAAGAGCGGGTGGCGCGAGACGCAAGTCGTCGTGCGCTTCTGGATCATCACGATGCTGCTGTGCCTCATCGGCCTGTCGACGCTGAAGCTGCGGTAACGGAACCATGCGGCACCTGAAAGACCTCCCCGTCCTCATCCTCGGCCTCGGCGCGTCCGGGCTGGCGATGGCGCGTTGGTGCGTGCGCCACGGCGCAGCCGTGACCGTGGCCGACACACGCGAGGCGCCCGCGTCGCTCGCGACGCTGCAGGCCGAGCTGCCCGACACCACCTTCATCGGCGGGCCGTTCACGGCCGCGCTGGTCGAAGGCACGCCGATCCGTGCCGTCTACCGCTCGCCGGGCCTGTCGCCCGCGACGCTGGCGCCGGTCGTCGATGCCGCCAAGGCCGTGGGCCTCGTGGTCGGCGGCGAGTTGGACCTGTTCGCGCGCGCGCTGCTCGACCTGCGCACGGTCGAGGTGCCGGTGGTGGAGGCCGAGGCTGAAGCGCCGGTCGAAACCACCGTGGTCGAGCCTGTCGCTGAAACGCCGGCCCAGGCCGAGTTGGCCCTGGACGAAGCGCCCGCGGCCATCGATGTGCCGGAAGTGACCGAGCCCGAGACGGCGGCGGATGCCGAAGTCGAAGCCGAAACCGCCGCCCCTGCTGAAACCGGTGAAGCGACGCAAGCTGCTGCGCCTGCGCACGCCGTGGACTCCGAGCCAGCTGCCGACACGGCGCAGCCCGTCGACACGGCTGACCCACAAACCGAATCCACTGCGCCCGCCGAACTGACCGAAGCTGGTGAAGCCACACCGCTCGCCATGGCCGAAGCCATGCCGCGCGACGCGTCGCTGAGCGTGCCGGTGGCGCCGCCCGCTGAGGACGCATCCGACGCATCGCCCGAACCCGCGTCCGCTGCCAGCCTCTCCCGGCTCCCGCCCCCCGGCAAGCCCTACGTGCCCACCGCGGCACGCGAGGCTGCTGCGTTCGTCGCCACGATTGCCGAACTGTCCGCCACCAACCCGGCGTCGGCCGCGGTCGAGGAAGAGGCCGCGCCTCAGATGGTGCTCGTGCCCGAGCCGGAACCCGAAGCACCCAAGGGCTACACGCCTGCCGTGCTCGCGGTCACCGGCACCAACGGCAAGACCACCGTCACCTCGCTCACCGGCCAGCTGGTCGAGCGCGCGGGCAAGACCGTGGCCGTGGCCGGCAACATCGGCCCCACGCTGCTCGACACGCTGGCCGCCCACATCGACGCCGACACCCTGCCCGATGTGTGGGTGCTCGAACTCTCGAGCTTCCAGCTCGATGGCGTGCAGGGTTTCGAGCCCACGGCCGCGACCGTGCTCAACCTCACGCAGGATCACCTCGACTGGCATGGCGACATGCCGGCCTACGCGGCAGCGAAGGCGCGCATTTTCGGCGCCAAGGGCCTGATGATCCTGAACCGCGACGACGCCGGCGTGATGGCCATGCTGCCACCGCCCGTTCGCGTGAAGCTGCAGCGTCCGCAGATCCGCACCCACGTCACCTTCGGCGGCGCGATGCCGCTGCGCCCGGGCGACTACGGCATCGAGCGCATCAACGGCGTGGCCTGGCTGGTGCGCGCGCTGGAAGCCGATGAGACGCAGAAGCGCAAGCGCGGCGCGGTGGTGGAAGAAGAGCTCTTCTTCCAGCGGCTCATGCCCGCCGACGCGCTGCGCATCCGCGGCCGTCACAACGCCATGAACGCGCTGGCCGCGCTCGCGCTCGCCAGTGCCGCCGACTGCCCGCTGGGCCCGATGCTCTACGGCTTGCGCGAGTACCGCGGCGAGCCCCACCGCGTCGAGCCCATCGCCATCGTGGACGAGGTCGAGTTCTTCGACGACAGCAAGGGCACCAACGTCGGCGCCACCGTGGCCGCACTGAGCGGTCTCGGCGAGGAGCGCCGCGTGGTCGTGATCCTCGGCGGCGAAGGCAAGGGCCAGGACTTCGAGCCGCTGGCCGACCCCGTGCGCCAGTACGCGCGCGCCGTCGTGCTCATCGGCCGCGACGCCCCGCTGATCGAGGCCGCACTGGCTTCCACGGGTGTCTCGCTGAAGCACGCGGGCTCGATGGAAGAGGCCGTGAAGCTCGCCGCCGCGCGCGCCCACCCCGGCGATGCCGTGCTGCTGTCACCGGCCTGTGCGAGCTTCGACATGTTCAAGGACTATGCGCACCGCGCCGAGGTGTTCTGCGAGGCCGTGGAGGCTTATGCCGACAGCCCGCGCGAGGCCGTGGGTGGCGACGACGCGGTGGTGTCGTACGCCCCGCAAGCCTCGCTGTCCACCGCTGGATCGATGGAGGATCCGATTTGAACTCCGCAGCCGCAGGCCAGGAAACCAGCACCGGCAGCCGTTTCGGCGGCTGGTTCCGGCGCGCCCGCAGCGGCATGGATTCGCTGCCCGTGCACCTGCCCGTGCGGCTGGGCGGCGCCGGCATTGCGCAGACCAAGGCCACGCCGATGCGCGTGCTGGGCTTCGACCAGGCGTTGGTCTGGGTCACGGTCGCGCTGCTGACCTGGGGCCTGATCATGGTGTATTCGGCCTCGATCGCGCTGCCCGACAACCCGCGCTTCGCACGCGCCGGCTACGGTCCGTCGTTCTTCCTCACGCGGCACGCGGCCTCGTTGGTCATCGCTTTCATCGCCGCGCTGCTGACCTTCCAGATTCCGATGAAGACCTGGGAGCGCGCGGCACCCTGGCTCTTCGTGGCGTCGTTGTTGCTGCTGGTGGCGGTGCTCATTCCGCACATCGGCATCAACGTGAACGGCGCGCGCCGCTGGCTGCCGATGGGCTTCATGCGTTTCCAGCCGTCGGAGCTGGCCAAGTTCGCGATGGTGCTCTACGCCGCCAGCTACATGGTGCGCAAGATGGAGATCAAGGAACGCTTCTTCCGCGCCGTGCTGCCCATGGGCATCGCCGTGGTGGTGGTCGGCATGCTGGTGATGGCCGAGCCTGACATGGGCGCCTTCATGGTGATCGCCGTGATTGCCATGGGCATCCTGTTCCTGGGCGGCGTGAACGCCCGCATGTTCTTCGTGATCGCGACGCTGGTGGTGGTGGCCTTCGGCTCCATCGTGGCGAGCAGCCCGTGGCGCCGCGAGCGCATCTTTGCGTACCTCGACCCGTGGAGTGAAGAGCACGCGCTGGGCAAGGGTTACCAGCTGTCGCACTCGCTGATCGCCATCGGGCGCGGCGAAATTTTTGGCGTGGGCCTGGGCGGCAGCGTCGAGAAGCTGCACTGGCTGCCCGAGGCGCACACCGACTTTTTGCTCGCGGTGATCGGCGAAGAGTTCGGCCTCATCGGCGTGCTGCTGATCATCGGCATGTTCCTCTGGCTCACGCGCCGCATCATGCACATCGGCCGTCAGGCGATCGCACTCGACCGCGTGTTCTCGGGCCTCGTGGCGCAGGGCGTGGGCGTGTGGATGGGCTTCCAGGCCTTCATCAACATGGGCGTGAACCTCGGCGCGCTGCCGACCAAGGGCCTGACCTTGCCGCTGATGAGCTTCGGCGGCTCGGCGATCCTGATGAACCTCGTGGCGCTCGCCGTCGTGCTGCGCATCGACTATGAGAACCGTGTGCTGATGCGGGGAGGCCGCGTATGACGCGCACTGCGCTGGTCATGGCAGGCGGCACGGGTGGCCACATCTTCCCGGGCCTGGCCGTGGCCGAGGCCCTGCGCGAGCGCGGCTGGCGCGTGCACTGGCTGGGCGCGCCCGGCAGCATGGAAGAAAAACTCGTGCCCCCGCGCGGCTTCGCCTTCGAGCCGGTGCAGTTCGGCGGCGTACGCGGCAAGGGCCCGCTCACGCTGTTCCTGCTGCCGTTGAAGCTGTTGCGTGCCTTCTGGCAGAGCTTTCGCGTGGTGCGTCGGGTCAAGCCCGACGTGCTGGTGGGCCTGGGCGGCTACATCACTTTTCCTGGCGGAATGATGGGCGTACTGCTCAACAAGCCACTCGTGCTGCACGAGCAGAACTCGGTCGCGGGCCTCGCCAACAAGGTGCTGGCCGGTGTGGCCGACCGTGTGTTCACGGCTTTCCCGAACGTGCTGAAGAAGGCGCAGTGGGTGGGCAATCCGCTGCGCGCCGCGTTCACTTCGCAACCTGCGCCGGCCGAACGCTTCGCGGGCCGCAGTGGTCCGCTGAAGCTGCTCGTCGTGGGCGGTAGCCTCGGCGCAAAGGCACTGAATGCCGTGGTGCCGAAAGCGCTGGCGCGCATCGCACCGAACGCCCGCCCGCAGGTGCTGCACCAGAGCGGCGCCAAGCAGATCGACGAGTTGCGCGCCAACTACGCGGCAGCCGGCGTCGACGGCGAACTCACGCCCTTCATCGACGACACCGCGCAGGCGTACGCCGAAGCCGACCTCATCGTGGCGCGCGCCGGCGCCAGCACCGTCACCGAAATCGCGGCCGTCGGCGCAGCAGCGCTCTTCGTGCCTTTCCCCTCGGCGGTCGACGACCACCAGACCACCAACGCGCGCTTCCTCGTGGACGCGGGCGGCGGCTGGCTGGTGCAACAGACCGACCTCACTCCTGAATTGCTGGCTGATTTGCTACAGAAAACCGAGCGCACCGCGCTGATCGACAAGGCCACCAAGGCCAAGACCCTGCAGAAGACCGAGGCAGTGGACGCGGTCGTCCGCGCCTGCGAGGAGCTTGCGAAATGAAGCACGCGATCCGTCACATCCACTTCGTCGGCGTCGGTGGCTCGGGCATGAGCGGCATTGCCGAGGTGCTGCTGAACCTGGGCTACAGGATCACCGGCTCCGATCTGTCGGACAGCGCCACGCTGCGCCGCCTCGCGGGCCTGGGCATCGGCACCTTCGTGGGCCACGCCGCGGCGCACATCGACGGAGCCGATGCGGTCGTCACGTCCACCGCCGTGCAGTCGGACAACCCCGAGGTGCTGGCCGCGCGCGAGAAGCGCATCCCGGTCGTGCCGCGCGCGCTGATGCTCGCAGAGCTGATGCGCCTGAAGCAGGGCATCGCCATCGCCGGCACGCACGGCAAGACCACGACCACCAGCCTGGTGGCGAGCGTGCTCGAAGCCGCGGGGCTCGATCCGACCTTCGTGATCGGCGGGCGCCTGAACAGCGCGGGCGCCAATGCGCAATTGGGCAGCGGCGACTACATCGTGGTCGAGGCCGACGAGTCGGATGCCTCGTTCCTGAACCTGCTGCCGGTGATGGCGGTGGTCACGAACATCGACGCCGACCACATGGAAACCTACGGGCACGACTTCGCGAAGCTGAAGAAAGCCTTCGTCGATTTCCTGCACCGCATGCCGTTCTACGGCGTGGCCATCCTGTGCACCGACGATCCGGCGGTGCGCGAGATCGTGGCCGACGTGACCTGCCCGGTCACCAGCTACGGCTTCGGCGAAGACGCCCAGGTGCGCGCCATCGACGTGCGCGCCGTCGGCGGCCAGATGCATTTCACCGCGCAGCGCCGCAACGGCGTGACGCTGCCCGACCTGCCCATCGTGCTGAACCTGCCGGGCGAGCACAACGTGCGCAACGCGCTGTCGGTGATCGCCGTGGCGGTCGAGCTCGGCATTCCAGACGAGGCCGTGCAGCGCGGCCTCGCAGGCTTCAAGGGCGTGGGGCGCCGCTTCCAGAGCTACGGCGACGTGGCCGTGCCGAACGACACGGCCGGCGGCCGCTTCACCGTCATCGACGACTACGGCCACCACCCCGTCGAGATGGCGGCCACCATTTCCGCCGCGCGCGGGGCCTTCCCGGGCCGCCGGCTGGTGCTGGCCTTCCAGCCGCACCGCTACACCCGCACGCGCGACTGCTTCGAAGACTTCGTGAAGGTCATTGGCACGGCCGACGCGGTGCTGCTGGGCGAGGTCTATGCCGCGGGCGAAGCGCCCATCGTGGCCGCCGATGGCCGGTCGCTGGCGCGCGCGCTGCGCGTGGCCGGCAAGGTCGAGCCGGTGTTCGTGGACGACATCGCCGCGTTGCCGCAGACGATCCTGGACAACGCCCGCGCGGGCGACGTGGTGCTGTGCATGGGCGCAGGCTCCATCGGCGCGGTGCCGGGCAAGGTGGTCGAACTCGGCATGCCGCCCGCACCCTCATCAACAACTTCAGAGCGCGCTGTGCGCAAGGGGAGGGCCGCGTGAGCCTTCAGGAACCACAACTGTTCGGCAAGGTGGCCGTGCTGTTCGGCGGCAGTTCCGCGGAACGCGAGGTGTCGCTGATGTCCGGCGCCGGCGTGCTGCAGGCCCTGCGTTCGCGCGGTGTCGACGCGCATGCCTTCGACCCGTCGGAGCGCGAGCTGACCGACCTGAGGCGCGAAGGCTTCGCGCGCTGTTTCGTCGCGCTGCATGGCCGCCACGGCGAAGACGGCACCGTGCAGGGCGCGCTCGAGCTGCTCGGCATTCCCTACACCGGTTCGGGCGTGATGGCCTCGAGCGTGGCGATGGACAAGGTCATGACCAAGCGCATCTGGCAGGCCGACAGCCTGCCCACGCCCAAGTACGTGCGCCTGGCCTTCGACCAGCAAAGCCGCGAGCAGATCATGGTGGTGCCCGACGTGCTCGGCCTGCCACTGATCGTGAAGCCGCCGCGCGAGGGCTCGTCCATCGGCGTGACCAAGGTCGAGGGCTACTCGCAGATGCAGGATGCCGTGGCGTTGTCGGCCAAGTTCGATGCCGACGTGCTGTGCGAAGAATTCATCGAGGGCGAGGAAGTGACCTGCGCCGTGCTCGGCCAGGGCCTCGATGCGCGCGCGCTGCCGGTGGTGCGCATCGCCGCGCCCGAAGGTGCTTACGACTATCAGAACAAGTACTTCACCGACGACGTGAAGTACCAGTGCCCGAGCGGCCTGCCCGAGGCGGAGGAACGCGAGATCCAGCGCATCACGCTGGCCGCGTACCACACGCTCGGCTGCCGCGGCTGGGGCCGCGCCGACGTGATGATCCGCGCCAGCGATCGCAAGCCCTTCCTGCTCGAGATGAACACCTCGCCCGGCATGACCAGCCATTCGCTGGTGCCGATGTCGGCGCGCGCGGCGGGCATTCCCTACGAAGAGCTGTGCGTGCGCGTGCTGGCTTCGGCCGCGCTCGATGCCAGGGGAGGCGCGAACTAAGCCATGGCCGACAGCATCCCCGCTCCCTTCGACGTCAAGCTGATGAACATCGTCGCGAACGTTGCGTTCGTGCTGGTGGCGCTCATGCTGCTGGCGGCGAGCGCATGGTGGGTGCTGCGCCAGCCTTTCTTCCCGATCTCGGGCATCAAGGTGGACGGCGAAGTGACGCACAACAACGCGGTCACGCTGCGCGCGAACGTGGCGCCGCAGCTCAAGGGCAACTTCTTCACCATCGACCTGGCGCGTGCGCGCACCGCCTTCGAGACGGTGCCGTGGGTGCGCAGCGCGGTGGTGCGGCGCGAATTCCCGAACAAGCTGCGCGTGACGCTGACCGAACAGGTGCCGGTGGCGGTGTGGGGCGAGGAGGCCGGCTCCAAGCTGATCAACGGCTTCGGCGATGTGTTCGACGCCAACGTGGCCGAGGTCGACGGTGACCTGCCGCGGCTGGACGGCCCGATCGAGCAGGCCGGGCAGGTGCTGGGCATGTACCGCGTGCTCGCGCCGATGTTCGAGCCCTATGACTTCGACATCGCCGAGCTGCGGCTGTCCAGCCGCGGCAGCTGGAAGGTGCTGCTCGACAACGGCGCCGAACTCGAACTCGGCCGCGGCCAGAGCGACGAGGTGTCGGCGCGCCTGCAGCGTTTCCTGAAGACCGTGACGCAGGTCGCGGGCCAGTACCGCCGCACGGTGGCCGACGTCGAACGCGCCGATCTGCGCCACAACGACGCGTATGCCCTGCGGCTGCGCGGCGTCACCACGGTCTCGCCCGAGGCCCCAAGAAAAATCAAGTAGCGAATACCGAGGACATCTACATGCCCAAAGAATACAAAGACCTGGTCGTAGGCCTGGACATCGGAACCGCCAAGGTGATGGTGGTCGTGGCCGAGGTGCTGCAAGGCGGCGAGCTCAAGCTGGCCGGCCTGGGCATCGCGCCCAGCAACGGCCTCAAGCGCGGCGTCGTGGTGAACATCGACGCCACCGTGCAGAGCATCCAGCAGGCGCTGAAAGAAGCCGAGCTGATGGCCGACTGCAAGATCAGCCGCGTCTACACCGGCATCACCGGCAGCCACATCCGCGGCATCAATTCGAGCGGAATGGTGGCGGTGAAGGACAAGGAAGTCACGCCCGCCGACGTGGCCCGCGTGGTCGAGACGGCGCGCGCCATCAACATCTCGAGCGACCAGCGCCTGCTGCTGGTGGAGCCGCAGGAGTTCGTGATCGACGGCCAGGACGTGAAGGAGCCGATCGGCATGAGCGGCATGCGCCTGGAAGCCAAGGTGCACATCGTGACCGGCGCGCAGAGCGCGGCCGAGAACATCATCAAGTGCGTGCGCCGCTGCGGCCTGGAGGTCGACCAGCTGATGCTCAACCCGCTGGCCTCCAGCCAGGCGGTGCTGACCGAAGACGAGCGCGAGCTGGGCGTGGTGCTGGTCGACATCGGCGCGGGCACCACCGACGTGGCGATCTTCACCAATGGCGCGATCCGCCACACGGCCGTGATCCCGATCGCGGGCGACCTCATCACGAGCGACATCGCGATGGCCCTGCGCACGCCCACCAAGGACGCGGAGGACATCAAGGTCGAGCACGGCTACGCCAAGCAGTTGCTGGCCGACCCCGAATCGCAGGTCGAAGTCCCCGGCCTTGGCGATCGCGGCCCGCGCATGTTGAGCAAGCAGGCGCTTGCCGGCGTGATCGAGCCGCGCATCGAAGAAATCTTCTCGCTGGTGCAGCAGGTGGTGCGCGAGTCGGGCTACGAGGAAGTGCTGTCGTCGGGCGTGGTGCTCACGGGCGGCAGCGCCGTCATGCCGGGCATGGTCGAGCTGGGCGAAGACATCTTCCTCAAGCCCGTGCGCCGCGGCATTCCGAAGTATTCGAGCGCGCTGTCGGACATGGTGGCGCAGCCGCGCGCGGCCACCGTGATGGGCCTGCTCGAGGAGGCACGTTTTGCACGCATGCGTGGTTTCAAGGTCGCACAGAAGAACGGGTCCGTAAAGACTGCGTTCGGACGTTTCAAGGACTTCATCGTGGGGAACTTCTGACCATGAACCACTCCCCACTCTGGCTCGCACGCGCGGGCCCTCCGCTGCATTTCAACGAGCGATGGCGACGCACCGGTCCACCATCGCGACGGCGATCCCGTTGATCACGTCACGGCAGAAGAAATATTCATAGATACATCACGGCAACTGCAATATTCAAGGAGTTAGAAATGACCATCGAAATGATCGAAGTCGAAGAATTCAACCAGGGCACGCAGATCAAGGTGATCGGTGTCGGCGGCGGCGGCGGCAATGCGGTCGCCCACATGATGGAGCGCGGTGTGCAAGGCGTGCAGTTCGTTTGCGCCAACACCGATGCGCAGGCCCTGCAACGCAGCAATGCGCACAAGAACATCCAGCTGGGCATCAGCGGCCTGGGCGCCGGCAGCAAGCCCGAGAAGGGCCGTGACGCGGCCGAAGCCGCGGTGGACGACATCCGCGCCGCCATCGACGGCGCGCACATGCTGTTCATCACGGCCGGCATGGGCGGAGGCACCGGCACCGGCGCCGCTCCCGTGATCGCGCGCGTGGCCAAGGAAATGGGCATCCTGACGGTGGGCGTGGTGACCAAGCCCTTCGACTGGGAAGGCGGCCGTCGCATGACCAACGCCGACGCCGGCCTGGCCGAGCTCGAAGCCAACGTCGACTCGCTGATCGTGGTGCTCAACGAGAAGCTGCTCGACGTGCTCGGTGAAGACATCACGCAGGACGAAGCCTTCGCGCACGCCAACGACGTGTTGAAGAATGCCGTGGGCGGCATCTCGGAAATCATCAACGAGTACGGCGGCGTGAACGTCGACTTCGAAGACGTGCGCACCGTGATGGGCGAACCGGGCAAGGCCATGATGGGCACGGCCGCGGCCGCAGGCCCCGACCGCGCGCGCATCGCCGCCGAACAGGCCGTGGCCTGCCCGCTGCTCGAAGGCATCGACCTCTCGGGCGCCAAGGGCGTGCTGGTGCTGGTGACGGCGTCGAAGGGTTCGCTGAAGCTGAACGAGTCGAAGCTCGCGATGAACACCATCCGCGCCTACGCCTCGCCGGACGCACACGTGATCTACGGCGCCGCCTACGACGAAAGCCTGGGCGACCAGATGCGCGTCACGGTGGTGGCCACGGGCCTGTCGCGTGCCGACGCACGCCGCCAGGCCCCGACGCTCGAAGTGATCCGCACCGGCACCGACAACATCCCGTTCACTGTGCCGACGCTCGGCGGCGTGGGCCACGCGGGTGGTTCGGGCAGCCAGCCGAACTACGACGGCATGGCCGTGCCCAGCGTGTGGCGCACCAACCGCACGATGGCTGCCGCCAAGGTCGACGCGCTGTCGTCGGGTGGCATGGACGACTTCGAGATTCCCGCATTCCTGCGTCGTCAGGCAGACTAAATAGGCTCGCCCCCAGGCTACGCGCACTTCGTGTCGCTTCTNCAACCCCCTACCGGGGGCAACACCAGCGGCCCGGCAAAGCCGGTTCCGCGGTGTTTCGCGAAGTGACACGTCACCGAACGCAGAGGGCACGAGGGTTCGCAAGGGGACGGGGAAGACCTGAAAGGGACTGCCCCCCGGCTCTAGGCGCTGCGTCCACCTCGTGCCCCTTGCGTCCATCGCCGGGGGCTCCCCGGCTTCTTTGCTCTTTCTTGTCTGACTGGTCCATGTCTATCGCGGCCATAGCGAAGGGAATAGGGCGTCACGGTCGTCGCCCGCCTAAAATCTCGGGCGTGCTGCAACAACGAACCCTCAAGTCGATCAGCCGCGCCGTGGGCGTGGGGCTTCACAGCGGCCAGCGCGTGGAGCTGACCCTGCGACCGGCCCCGGCCGACACGGGCATCGTGTTCCGCCGCGTCGACCTGCCCGAGCCGGTCGAGATCCGCATGACCGCCGAATCGGTCACCGACACGCGCCTGGCGTCCACCGTTTCCACGGGCGGCGCCAAGGTGCAAACGGTCGAACACATCATGTCCGCCTGCGCGGGCCTGGGCATCGACAACCTCTACATCGACATCACGGCCGACGAAGTGCCGATCCTCGACGGGTCGGCTTCGTCCTTCGTGTTCCTGCTGCAAAGCGCGGGCATCGAGCTGCAGAAGGCGCCGCGCCGCTTCATCCGCGTGCTGCGCAAGGTCGAGGTGCGCGAAGGCGAGGGCGCCAACGAGAAGTGGGCGAGCCTGGAGCCGTACCACGGCTTCAAGCTGAGCTTCGAGATCGACTTCGACCACCGCGTCGTCAACTCCACCGGCCAGCGCGTGGAGTTCGACCTGGGCACCGACTCGTACAGCCGCGACATTGCGCGCGCGCGCACCTTCGGCTTCACGAAAGAAGTCGAGTACATGCGCAGCAAGGGCCTGGCGCTCGGCGGCGGCCTGGACAACGCCATCGTCATGGACGACACCAAGGTGCTCAATGCCGGTGGCCTGCGCTACGACGACGAGTTCGTGAAGCACAAGATCCTCGACGCCATGGGCGACCTGTACATCATCGGCAAGCCGCTGCTGGCTGCGTACACCGCGTTCCGTTCGGGCCATGCGCTCAACAACAAGCTGCTGCGCGAACTGCTCTCGCACAGCGACGCCTACGAGGTCGTGACCTTCGAGGACGAGAAGCGCGCGCCGCGCGGCTTCGGCGAAGTGGCACGGGCCTGGTAAGCCCGGCGTACGCTTTTTCTTTCCGATGCTTCTCTTTCGCTGGGCCATCCTGCTGCTTCTGCTGGTGGCGGGCGTGTCCTTCGCGTTCTACGCGGGCACGGGGCAGGTCAAGTACCGCCGCTTCGGCTGGGTCGTGTTCAAGTGGACGATTCTTGCGGCGCTCGGCTTCTTCGCCGTGCTGATCGCCGAGCGCGTCGCGTAGCGCCAGCCGTTCAGTCGACCAGGGCCTGCAAAGCCTGAACCTGCTGCGCGAGCAGCGGCCCCTTGCG
The DNA here is from genome assembly GCF_001426505.1 of Variovorax sp. Root473. Lineage (GTDB taxonomy): Bacteria > Pseudomonadota > Gammaproteobacteria > Burkholderiales > Burkholderiaceae_C > Variovorax. Next base: position 132,097 of record NZ_LMEV01000014.1, on the reverse strand, counting down.
GTGCGCGGGCACCAGCAGCATCAACGTGTCTCCCAGCGCCTTCGGCCGCCCCCAGGGTGCGTGCAGCCGGCCTTTCTCGAGCAGCGGCGCCACCAGCCGCTCGCGACCCATCAGCACCCCTTCGCCGTCGAGCGCGGCCTGCAGCGCGAGGCTGTAGAGCGAGAAATCGGGCCCGGCAGCCAGTGCATCGGCTTCGGTGGAGGTGGTGCGGGGGCGCACGGCCTGCAGCCAGCGTGACCAGTCGTCGCGCCACACCGTGTCATGCAGGCCGCCGCACCGTGCGAGCACGTCGATAAGGTCGTCGAGCGGGCGCGAGCGTCCGCTCGCCAGCGAAGACTGCACGCGCGGACTGCACACGGGCACGAGGCGGTCGCGTACGAGCGGGATGCCCGTCGCGCCGACGGCGGCTTCGGCGTTGCGCGCGTAGAACAGCCCGAGGTCGAAGGGCTCACGCCGGAAGTTCGGCGGCTGTTCCAGCGCGGTCACCGACACCTGCACGCCGGGCAGCGCGGCCTTCAGCCGCGAGAGCCGCGGCGACAGCCACAGTTGTGCCATGGCCGGCAGGGCCGCCACCTGCAGCGTGCTGCGGCGCGCGGCGGTCTGCGTTTCCTGGCGCAGCGACTGCACCGCGAGGCCGAGCTGGTCGACCGCCGCACTGAGCGCGGGAAGTGCGCGCCGGCCGTGCGCGCTGAGCCGGATGCCCTGGCTGTGCCGCTCGAACAACGCACCGCCGGCCCAGGTCTCGAGCGCCTTGATCTGCTGCGCGACGGCGGCGGGCGTCACGAACAGCTCTTCAGCCGCCCGCGCGAAACTGCCATGGCGCGCCGCGGCCTCGAAGGCGCGCACGGCCGTGTGCGGCGGCAGGCGAGGGCGGGGTGGGGCGAGGGACATGGGTGCAGGCCCAGTTTTTCTAGGGCTCGGGCCCAGTTTATCCGTGTTGCTGGTGCGGGCGTGGGACGCGACCATGCAGTCATTCCTTCGCTCAGCGAGACACCGCATGCCCGCAGCCCTTCACCGCCGTTCCTGGGTTCCCGCCGCCAGCGAGGACCACGTGCTCGCCATTGCCGCCGATGCCGCCGCGCGCGAGGCGGCAGATGTGGCCGCCGAGATCGAACGCCTCGTGGCCGACAGCCACCGCATCCACGACGTCGACGGACTGAACCTCAATCCGGCCACCAACGTGATGAATCCTGCCGCCGAGGCGCTGCTGTCGCGCGGGCTGGGTTCGCGCCCGTCGCTGGGCTACCCGGGCGACAAATACGAGATGGGGCTGGAAGCCATCGAACGCATCGAGGTCGTCGCCGCCGAGCTGGCGGCCGAGGTGTTCGGCGCGCGGTTCGCCGAGGTGCGCGTGAGCTCGGGCGCGCTGTCGAACTTGTACGTGTTCATGGCGACCTGCCAGCCCGGCGACACGATCATTGCGCCGCCGCCCGCCATCGGCGGCCACGTGACGCACCATGCGGCGGGCGCGGCCGGGCTCTACGGCCTGAAGACCGTGCCGGCGCCGGTCGATGCCGACGGCTACTCGGTCGACGTGCTCGCGCTGGCCAAGCTCGCGCGCGAGGTGAAGCCCAAGCTCATCACCATCGGCGGCAGCCTGAACCTGTTCCCGCACCCGGTGCCGGCCATCCGCGAGGTGGCCGACAGCGTGGGCGCGAAGCTGCTCTTCGATGCCGCGCACCTCTCGGGCATGGTGGCCGGCAAGGCCTGGCCGCAGCCACTCGAAGAGGGCGCGCACGCGATCACCATGAGCACTTACAAGAGCCTGGGCGGCCCGCCCGGCGGGCTGATCGTGTCGAACGACGCGGCGCTGATGGAGCGCATCGACGCCATCGCCTACCCCGGTCTCACGGCCAACTCGGATGCGGGGCGCACGGCCGCGCTGGCCCGTGGGCTGCTCGACTGGAAGGTGCACGGCGCGGCCTATGCGGCGGCGATGCGCGACACCGCACAGGCGCTGGCGCGTGCGCTCGATGCCGAAGGCCTGCCGGTGTTCGCGAAGGCGCGCGGCTTCACGCAGTCGCACCAGTTCGCACTCGAGGCCGCGCGCTGGGGCGGTGGGCAGCGTGCCGCGAAGCGGCTGGCCCAAGGCGGCCTGCTGGCGTGCGGCATCGGCCTGCCGATCGCGCCGGTCGACGGCGACATCAACGGCCTGCGCCTGGGCGTGCCCGAGATCGTGCGGCTGGGCTTCACGCCCGAAGACATGCCGCAGCTGGCCGACTGGATCGGGCGGGCACTGGCAGGCGAGGCGGTATCGGTGGCCGCCGAGGTGCGCGAACGCCGCCGGCGCCTGGGCGACCTGCGCTACATCGTGCGGTGAAGCCTCAGCGCGAACGCCCCTGCCGGTAGGTGCCGGCGTGGGTCTTCGACAGCTCGGCCGCCTCCGCGAGCCGCGCCATCGAGCGGCCGACCTGCGCGTGCGTGATGGCGATGCCCAATGCGTCCGCCGCGTCGGCGCCCGGCAGGCCGGGCAGGTCGAGCAGGCGCTTCACCATCTCCTGCACCTGCGCCTTGGCGGCCTGGCCGTGGCCCGCCACGGCCTTCTTCATCTGCAGCGCCGTGTACTCGGCCACCGAGAGGTTGCAGCTCACCAGGGCCGTCACGCACGCACCGCGCGCCTGGCCCAGCAGCAGCGTCGATTGCGGGTTGACATTGACGAAGATGATCTCGACCGCCGACGCATCGGGCTGGTAGCGCGCCGTGATCTCGCCGATGCCATCGAACAGCACCTTCAGGCGCGCGGGCAGGTTGCCGGTGCCCAGGTGCCGGGTGCTGATGGTGCCGCTGGCCACGTAGCGCAGCGCATGGCCGTCCGCATCGACCACGCCGAAGCCGGTGGTCTGCAAACCGGGGTCGATGCCGAGAATCCGCATGAAAAGGAAGCGTAAAGGCCTAAGCCTGGGTGAGAAAGGTCGAAGAAGCGGCGAATTCGTGCGGGATGCGTGGGCGTTCACGGGCAGAATCCGCCGTTTCTTGCATTCCGCCTCGCTTCGCGTGGGGCGCGCCACACAAGGAAGCGAAGGTGAATGTAGTCGAGTCCTCCGCACAGCAGCAACTCAAGCAACTGAACGACGCCCGGTCGCTGCTCGCGCGCCTGCAGCATCCCGCCGAACGCGCCGCTGCGAGCTTTCGCCAGGCGGAGTTGTTGAGCGACCTCGGCCGCCGCCGCGAGGCGATCGCCGCCTGCAGCCAGTTGATCGCCGAGTTCGGTGCGCTGCCCGACGCTGCCGTGGTCGTGCCCTGCTGCCAGGCGCTGCGCCTGCTCGCACACGTGCTGCGCCAATTGCATCGCCCGGCCGATGCGTTGGCCACCCTCGACCGCTTGGTCGCCGCGCACGGCCAGCGCAGCGAGCCCGAGATCCGCACGCACATCGCCCACGCGCTCTACCAGCGCGCCTGGCTCATCGACGATGCCGCGGCGCGTTGCGAAGCCTGCGATTTCATGAGCGAACAGCTCGATGCACAGGCCGACGCCGCGCTCGATGCATGGCGCCTCGACGCGCGCCTGCTGAAGGCCGAGATCGAACACCACCGCGGTTTGCCGCAAGACGCATTGGCCACGCTCGACGCAGCCATCGAACGTTTCGAGGGCGCCACCGATCCCGGCGTGGTCCTGCGCGTGGCGCGGGCCCGGCTGGCTGCGGTGCTCAACCTGCGCGAGCTGGCGCAGCACACGCAGGCGCAGGTGCTGTGCCTCCAGGTGGCCGACCCGATCGAGGCCGGCCTGGCCGATGCCGCGCCCGAGCTGCGGCTGGAAGGCGTGCGCGCGCTGGCCCTGTTCTTCGACGGCCTCGGGCTCGACGAGGTGGCGCGCCGCGCCGAGCTGGTCGGCTGGCTGCTCGACCGCTACGGCCACGACGCCTCGGCACAGGTGCGTCGCCTCGCGGCCGTGCGCGCCCACGACTGGGCCGTGGGGCTGCGCGACCAGGGCGACGGCGAGGCCGCGCTGGCCGCCTGCGAGCGCCTGCTCGCCACGTTCGCGCGCGATGGCGACGCCATGGTGCAGCGCACCGTGGCCACCACCTTGCTGCACAAAGGTTTCGTGCTGCTCGACCTGCTGGGGCGGCCCGAGGCCGCGCTCGCGGTGTACGAGCCGCTCGTCGCGGTGTCGCGCGACGGCGCCACGCCCGAAATGCGCGAGCTGCGCGTGAAGGCGATGGCTGGGCGCGAGGCCTGCCTGAAGCGGCTGCGCAAGACCGGCGGCCTCGAGGTCGGCGAGCTGCCGGCCGAACTCTTCGATGCGGCGTGTGACACCGTCCGCGAAGGCCGCAAGCTCGGCGACGCGGGCGCATCGCGCGAGGCCATCGCGCTGTTCGACGAGGTGCTCGCGGCATATGCCGCCTCGCCGCACCCGCTGATGCGCCGCCAGTGCGCGCGCGCCTTGTCGCACAAGACCTTCTGCCTGCTGGCGCTCGAACAGTTCGCCGAAGTTGTCGAGGCCGCCGACGCGATGGACGCGCGCTACGGCGCCGATGCGTCCACCGAGATGCAGTCGCAGGTGGCGCTGTGCCTGCAATACAAGAGCACCGCGCTCGACCGCCTCGCGCGGCCCGCGGACGAGATGCGCGTGCACGACGAGATCGTCGCGCGCTGGGGCAATTCCGAGCTGCCCGACCTGCGCGCGCGCGTGGCCGGCGCGTTGTTTCGCAAGGGCGCCGTGCTGCGCCGTGCGGGCCGGTTTGCCGAAGCCGTGGCCAGCTACGACGAGGTGATTGCGCGCACGGCGATGGCGCGGGACAGCGCCCTGCAGCTGTGGGCCGCCAAGTCGATGATCAACAAGGGCAAGGCCTTCGACAAGATGGACGACCTGCCGGGTCAGGCCAAGACCTACCGCGTGCTGATCGCGCGCTTCGGCGAGTCGGGCGACGCGGCCTTGCGCGGGCGCGTCGCCAATGCCTGCGAATGGCTGGCCGAGGCCGAGGGCCGGCAGGGGCGCGTGGTGGCGCAGCGCGAGGCGCTGGAGCTGGCACTCGGGCGTTTCGGCACCGCGCTGTCGGCCGAGCAGCGCACGCGGCTCACGCGCGAGCTTCAGGCGTTGAAGGCGAAGGCGCTGGGTCGGCGCGCGAAGCAGGCCTTCGACCGGGTGGTGCGACGCAAGGCCTGATCGCCCGCCGCTGGATTGCTTCAGACGTTGAAGTACCAGCGGATCGAATGAAAGAAGATCGGCGCCGCGAAGCACAGCGCATCGACGCGGTCGAGCAGCCCGTTGGCGCCGGTCACGCCCACGCCCTTCTGGCCCCAGTTCGGAATGCCGCGGTCGCGCTTGAGCGCTTTCATCACGAGGTGGCCCATCGAGCCCGCCACGCAGGCAATGATCGACACCGCGAGCGCCTGCCCGAACTTGAACGGCGTGATGAACGAGAACAGCGCGCCCACCAGGCTGGCCACCACGATGCCGATGCCCCAGCTGGTCCAGTTGAAGCTGCGGCTCACGTTCGGCGCAAACGGCGTGCGCTGCATGCGCCGCGAGATCAGGTGCTGCACCAGCACCGAGGTCTGCACCACGAACACCAGGAAGAACACGAGGAACGCGCTCTTGCCTTCGTAGCCCGGGAAGGTCAGCAGCAGCAGCGCAGGCACGTGGCTCATGCCGTAGACGCAGACCATGATGCCCCACTGCAGCTTGGCGTTGCGCTCGAGAAAGTGACTGGGGTCGTTCGCCAGCGCGCTCGCCACCGGAATGGCGAGGAACACGTAGACCGGGATGAACACCGTGAACAGGTCGAAGCGCGCGGTGGCCACCAGCCAGAACTGGATCGGCAGCACCACGAAGAACGCGAGGATCAGGCTGCGGTGGTCGCCGCGCCGCGTCGGCGAGAGCGTGATGAACTCGCGCAGCGCAAAGAACGCGATCAGCGCGAACAGCACGGTGGCCACCGTTTCGCCCAGCGCCCACCCGATCCAGAACACGACCACCATGAACCAGGTGGTGCCCAGCAGCGCGCGCACATGCGCCAGCTCGGCCTGCCACGATTCGTCGTGCACCGGGTTGCGCCGCTCCTTGAAGCTCAGGAAGAAGACCGTGGTGCTCACGATGAAGAGCAGGCCGAAGACGATCAGGAAAAGGGCGGCGACCTGCTGGGTCGGGCTGAGGTTGCGCAGGAACTGGTTCATACCTTCAGACGTCGCGCAAGGCGATCACCGCGGCGCGGGCGCGGTCGAGGAAAGGCCGACGCTCTTCGCCGTCCTCGACGCGGATCGGCGCGCCGAAGGTGACGGAGCACAGGATGGGCACGGGCACGATCTCGCCCTTGGGCATCACGCGCTGCACGTTGTCGATCCAGGCCGGCACGAGCACCACGTCGGGGAACATCGTCGCCAGCGCATACAGGCCCGACTTGAATTTCTGCGGCTCGCCGGTGTGGCCGCGCGTGCCTTCGGGGAAGATGATGATCGAGTCGCCGCTGCGCAGCGCGTCGATGAGCGGGGCGAGTGGATCGGCAGCGGGTGGCTCGGGCGCGGCGACTGGCGCTTCGGGTTCGATGGCCGGCGGCGGTGCGACCGGTGGCGGGGGCGCGGGAAGATCGAGCTGCCCCTGAATCTCCTGCGGAGCCGCGGCCACGGTGATCGTTTCGATCGGCAGCAACGGCTCCATCGACGGCTCGATGCGCTCGGCCGGAGCGATGGGCGCGACGGGCGGCGGTGCTTCCGGCGGCGGCGCAACCGGTGCAGCCCCCGTGGCCGCCCGCTCCACATACACCGCGTTGAACACCTCCGTCGTGATCCAGCGCTTGACCGGCGTGTTGGCCCAGTAGTCGCGCGCCGCGATCGGCCGCGTGATGCTGCGCAGTTCTTCAGGCAGCGCGGCCCAGATCATCACGAGGTCCGCGTGGCTCTGGTGGTTCGCGAAGTAGATGCGCTGCTCGGCTTTCGGCGGACACCCGTACCAGCGCGCCTGCGCGCCGGTGAGCAATCGGACGATTCCCAGCAGCAACCAACCTGTGAGCTTTGCCAGCATATGGAGGCGATGATACGGGCCATGCGATGGCGTTTCGATCTTCTTTCCCTGGCGTGGGCGGTGGCCCTCTTTGTGTTGCTCGTGCTGCTGGCCACCGTCGGCGCGCGCTGGGGCTGGGTGCGAAGTTTCTTCGGCGACGTGCTGGCCGTGGCGTGGGTGTACGTGGTGTTCAAGACCTTCGTCGCCGCGCGCGTGCTGCCGCTTGCGCTGGCCGCCTTCGGCGTGGGGCTGCTGGTGGAGCTGGGGCAGTTCCTTGCGTCGACATGGCACCTGCACATTCCGAACCGCGCGCTGCGCATCGTGCTCGGTGCCACCGCCGACTGGTGGGACGTGGTGGCCTACGCCATCGGCTTCGTCGCCGTGCTGGCGGTGGAAGGCGCGGTGCGCAGGCTCAGGGCAGGTCGACCGCCGGCATCCGCGCCACGATCGTCGATGCCCGCCCATTGATGTACGACGAGTTGGGTCGCCGCTCGAAGAACTTCGGGCTCGGCAGCATCACCGCCAGGCGCGCCGATTCGTAGGCGCTGAGGCGCGCGGCCGGCTTTCTGAAGTAGTACTGCGCCGCGGCCTCGGCGCCGAACACGCCTTCGCCCCATTCGACGTTGTTCAGGTAGATCTCGAGGATGCGCCGCTTGTCGAGCAGCACCTCGAGCAGCGTGGCGAGCACCAGTTCCTGGCCCTTGCGCAGCATGGTGCGTTCGCCCGACAGCAGCAGGTTCTTCGCGAGCTGCTGCGTGATGGTGGAGCCGCCGCGCAGCGGGGCCGGCTGCACCGGCTTGCCGCGTGCCGCCGCGCGCGCCATGCGCTTGGCGGCGAGCTGTTCGGCGCGGGCGTTGCGCTGGCGCGCACGCTCGATGGCTTCCCACTCCACGCCGTTGTGGTCGACGAAGCCGGCGTCTTCGCTGGCGATCACGGCGCGCTTGAGGGAGTCGTTGATCTGTGTGTACGGCACCCAGTCCTGGCGCCATCCGCCGTCGCGGCCCTGCGAGAGGGCGACACGCCAGGCTTCGGAGCGCTGGAAGGCCGTGCTCTGCGGATCGACGACCGCCATGGCCGCGATGCGCACCACGAAGAACAGTTCGAGCGCCAGCCCCGCCACCACGAGGCAGGCGACCAGGCGCAGCAGGCCCTTCATGCGCCGGTGGCGAGCGAAGCGCGCAGCTCGGCCAGCACCTGCGCCGACGGCGGGCGCACGCCGCGCCAGAACGCGAAGGCTTCGGCGGCCTGTTCCACCAGCATGCCGAGGCCGTCGCGCGCGACCGCGCCGTGCGCTTCGGCCCAGGCCATGAAGCCTGCGGCGGCGGGGCCGTACATCATGTCGACGGCCAGCGCGCCGGGGCGCAGCACCTGCGCGCGCACGGGCACCGCGTCGCCCGCGAGGCTGGAGGCGGTGGCGTTGACCACCACGTCGAAGTCGCCCGGCACGTCGTCGAGCGCCCAGGCCTCGAGCGTGGCGCCGTGGCGCAGCGCGAGCGCGGCGTGGCGCTGCACCAGCGCGATGGCCTTGTCGAGCGTGCGGTTGGCCACCACGATCCGGGCGGCGCCCGCGTCGAGCAGCGGGCCGAGCACGCCCGCGGCGGCACCACCGGCGCCGATCAGCAGCAGCGAGCGACCCGCCAGTGGCACACCGGCATTGCGCACGATGTCGTTGACCAGGCCGATGCCGTCGGTGTTGTCGGCATGGATGCTGCCGTCGGCCTCGAAGCGCAGCGTGTTCACGGCCTGGGCCAGCATGGCGCGCTCGCTCGTGTGCTGCGCGAGCGCGGCCGCGTCGAACTTGAAGGGCACGGTGACGTTGCAGCCGCGCGCGGTGTCGCCCTGCGCGGAGGCCTCGCTGCGGAAGGCGGCGAGGCCTTCGGCGAAGGCGCCGATCGGCACCAGGCGCCGGCCGTAGGCCATGGGCTGGCCGCAGAGTTCGGCAAAACGCGCGTGGATGCGGGGCGAGCGGCTGTGCTCGACGGGGTTGCCCATGACGCAGTACTGATCCATGGCCGGTGCTCCGTATTCTGCTGGGGGTGCTGTTGCTATTGGGACGACAGTTCGATGGTCTCGTCGCGCGTGAACTTGAAGCGCGACTGCAGCACGATCTGGTCGGTCTGCTTGCGCATCGCGTCGGTGAACTTGCCGAAGTTGCCGACGCTGCGCACGATGGCCTGGGCACGGCGGTCGAGCGTGGTGTTGCCCGAGCTTTCGTCGACCACGGTGTCGAGCACGCGCCCGTCGTGGTTGATGGTGATCGTCATCTTGAGTTCGCCGTAGAGCTTCTTGCCGGCCGCGGTCGGGAAGTTCTCGGTGCCCTTGACCTCGATGCGCCGGCGCAGCGTGTCGACGTACAGCGCGTAGGCGGCCTCGCGCGTGGCGGGGCTCAGGTAGCGCTTCTTGGGGCGCGCGTTTTCCTCGTTCACGCGGCGCTCGATTTCGGCGAGCAGCGCGACCATCTGGCGGCGCTTTTCTTCGCGCGCAGCGGACTCGGTGGGATCACCGGCCTGGCGCGGATCGGGCACGGGCATGGCGGCGAGCTCGCGCTTGAGCTGCGCCAGCATCTGCATCTGCTGGGCCTGCATGGCCTCGACCTGGCGGCGCGACTCCTCGAACGAGTCGCCCATGGTGGTGAAGCTCGACGGCGGCAGCGGGCTGGTGGCGCGGCCCTTGTCGAGGTCGCCGCCGCCCGCGAGCGTGGTCTGCGCCATCACGCGGGCCGCGGGGTCGGGCTTGTCGTTGGTCTTGCTGTTGACCAGGATCACCTCGAGCGGGGTTTCGCTGAAGACCCGGTTGAACGATTCGGGATCGACGAAGCGCACCGCGAGCAACGCGGCATGCGCGATGACCGACACGCCCAGAGCGATCTGCAGCGTGCTGAGGTCCTTGAGATTCATTCTCGAAACTCCTCCAGGGGGCGGCGCATGTCTCCGGTCGTTCGACCGGGGGTCATGCAGGCGCGGTCGTCGTCGGGTCGGGTGCGGCCTCGCTGTCGCTCAGGTCGACCGCGATAGCGATCGGGCCGGCGACTTCTTCCTCGTCGTCCTCCCCGCCGTCGGCGTCAACGACAGCCGCATCGGCCAGCGGCACGTCGAGGCGTTCGAGCACGGTGCCGCTCACGTCGAGTGCGATCTCGTCGATCTCGCCGAGCTTCACGCGCACGCGCGCGCCGCGCTCCTGCTGGCCGGCCACCGGGAACACCAGCGGCAGCGTGTCGGCACGCACCAGCGCGCCGTTGGGAATGTCCTTGATGACCGTGGCCTCGAGCTCGGTGATGCCCTGCTGCTGCAGGTACTTGAGCGTCCAGAAGCGCTCCATGCCGCCCTGGTAGGCGTTGTACGTGGCGTAGGCCGCGTCGAAGCCCGACAGGATGGAGAACAGGTCGGCGTCCTTCGGCTTGAAGGGTGCGGCCAGCGCGGCGGTCTTGCCGTGGCGCGCGGCCGCGATGATCTGCCACTGGTTCACGAGGTCGGTGTAGCGGCGCAGCGGCGAGGTGCTCCAGGCGTAGCTCTTCACGCCCAGGCCCGCGTGCGGCAGCGCGCGCGTGCCCATGCGCACCTTGATGCCGGGCGCCAGGCTGGCCTGGCTGCGGTACAGGCCCGGCACGCCGAGCTCGCCGAGCCAGCCGCCCCAGCTGCTGTTGGCCAGGATCATGGCCTCGGACACGATCAGGTCGAGCGGCGCGCCGCGCTGGCGCGTGCTGATCTGCACCTGCTCGTTGCCGGTGGGCTCCGCGCCGTCGTTGCCGACGAGGCGGAAGTTGTAGTCGGGCCGGCTGAAGTTCTCGGGCTTGCCGCGCACCACTTCGCGCTGCGCCTTCAGGTGCCTGGCCAGGCGGAACAGGAAGGACAGCGGCGCGCGCAGCTTCGCGGCGGCGTCGGGGGTATTTTCTGAATTGAAGGTGGCGTCTTCGAGCCAGGGCTGCGTGACGACGGCGTCGAGCTGGTCGTGGCGCAGGTTGGCGACGATCGGCACGCGTTCGAGTTTCGTCTCGGTGCCCTGCAGCTCGAGCGTGGCTTCGTCGAAGCGCGCATAGAGCGACACGGCCGGACGGTCGCCGCCTTCGAGCAGCGTGTAGGTGTCGACCACCTCGTCGGGCAGCATGGTGATCTTGTAGCCCGGCATGTACACGGTGGACATGCGCGCGCGCGCCACGGCGTCGATGGCGCTGCCCGGCGCGAGCGCCAGGCCCGGCGCCGCGATGTGGATGCCGACCGTGACGGTGCCGCTGCCCATGCCCTGCACCGACAGTGCGTCGTCGATTTCGGTGGTCTGCGAGTCGTCGATCGAGAAAGCCTGCACGCCTTCGGCCAGCGGCAGGTCGTCGGCGACAGCGGGCGCCGCGAGCGCGGGGAAGCCGGTGCCCTTGGGGAAGTTCTCGAACAGGAAACGGCGCCAGTGGAACTGGTAGGGCGAGTCGATCGCGCCGGCCCGCTCCAGCAGATCGAGCGGCGGGCGCTGCGTGGCGCGCGCGGCATCGACGACGGCCTTGTATTCGGGGGCGTTCTTGTCGGGCTTGAACAGGATCTTGTAGAGCTGCTCGCGGATCGCCGGCGGGCACACGCCCTCTGCCAGCTGGCCGGCCCATTCGACGATCTGCGCCTGGACGGCTTTCTTCTTCTCGATGGCGGCCAGCGCCTGCTGCACGATCTCGGCCGGGGCCTTTTTGAAGCGCCCCTTGCCCGCGCGGCGGAAGTAGTGCGGCGCCTCGAACAGCGCGAACAGCGCGGCGGCCTGCTGCGCCAGCGTGGGCTTGTCGCTGAAATAGTCGGCGGCCAGGTCGGCAAAGCCGAACTCGCCTTCGGCTGCGAATTCCCAGGCGAGGTCGAGGTCCATGGCGGCGGCGAGCGTGCGCGCCTCGGCGATCAGCTCGGCCGGGGACGGTTTCTCGAAACGCAGAACGATGTTGGCGCCCTTGACCTTGACGCGCTTGCCGGTCTCGAGCTCGACCTGTGCCGAGGCTTCGGCTTCCGACAGGATGCGGCCGCCGAGGTACTTGCCGGCTTCTTCAAACAATACAAACATCTGGCGATTCTCCCACGCGGGATCGGGTGGGCTCCCAGGCCAGGGATGCGGCGGAATCGGCTTTGCCGGGCCGCGGGCACGCAGTGCGCGAAGTCTGGGGGTGAGCTTTAGACGGGGTTGATGAACGCCATCACGTCGGCCAGGTGCGCTTTCTCGAAGTCGGAGAGCGCGTGGTCGCCGCCCTCGAGCAGCTTGATGCGGCTGTCGGGGTAGCGTGCCGACATCTCGTGCCAGTCAAGGGCCTCGTCGCCCTTGGCGATGATCGCGAACAGGCGCTCGGGCCGCGTGAGCGCACCGATTTCCATGGCGCGCAATTCCTGGATGAATTCGGGCTGGAAGTAGAAGTGCTCGGCCGGATCGTGCCAGGCGGTCTGGCTGCCGATGTAGCGCGTGAGGTCGCGCGCCGGATGCACCGCGGGGTTGAGCAGCACGGCGCGGCAGCGCGTCATGCCGGCCACGTAGGTGGCGTAGAAACCGCCCAGCGACGAACCGATCACCGCCATCGACTTGCGCGGCCAGTGCGCGATGCCCTTCATCACCATGTCGATGGCATCGTGCGGCGACGGCGGCAGTTGCGGGCACCACCACTCCAGGTTCGGGTGCTCGCGCGCCACATGCTTCGCCACCAGCCGCGCCTTGGTCGAGCGGGGCGACGAACGGAAGCCATGCAGGTACAACAGATGGGTGGTTTGCGGTTCCATGGGAGAAGGTGACCGGCGGCGCGCAGGTTGCGCCCCGTGGCCCGGTTCAGACAATTCTGCATGAGGTCTATGCCGCCGATGACCCGAGGACCCTACAAAGTCCTGCGAAAGGGGTGACAAGGACGTGTCTCGAATTCGAAAGTATTCACGGTGCGGCCACGCAGGGAGCCGGCGACGCGGGGCAGGAAAAAAGATGAGACAAATTTCGTGACGCATCTGGCAGGGGGCATCCCATGAATGAGGGAGGCGGCCCCTCGATGGCACCAGGTGTCGAGGCTTATGCTTCATCCCATGAATACCGAGGCTCAGGATGACGGGATGCCACGCCGCTGGGGCGTGCTCGTGGTCGAGGACGACAGCCGCGCACGCGCCTTCTTCGAGGCCAGCGTGCAGCGCAGCCCGCGCCTGTTCTGGCTCGGCAGCGCCGGCACGGTGCAGGAGGCTCGGGCCTGGCTGGCCGCCACCGCAACCATCCCCGACGTGCTGCTGGTCGACCTCGGCATGCCCGACGGCACCGGGCTCGACGTGATCCGTGACGCCGTTGCCCGCTTTCCCGGCTGCGAGCCGCTGGTGGTGTCGGTCTTCGGCGACGAGGAGAACGTGCTCGCCAGCATCGAGGCCGGCGCCGTGGGCTACATCCACAAGGATGCTGCGCCTGAAGACATCGCGCAGACCATCGTCGAGATGAAGGCCGGCGCCTCGCCGATCTCGCCCATGATCGCGCGCCGCGTGCTTGCCAAGTACCGCAGCCTGCAGGCGGCCGTGCCGGGCACGACCGACGCGGCGCCGGCAGAGTCGGGGCACGGCGAGAGTGACCGCGGCCTGCTTTCGGCGCGCGAGCACGAGGTGCTGACGCTGATCGCGCGCGGCTTCTCGTACGCGGAGATCGCGCGCCTCAAGGGCCTGAGCGTGCACACGGTGCAGACCCACATCAAGAACCTCTACGGCAAGCTCGCGGTGCATTCCAAGAGCGAAGCGGTGTTCGAGGCCACGCGCCTCGGCCTGCTGTCCCACCCGGGCTGAGGGCGGATGCTGCGGCGGCTGGCCTTCCTGTGCCTGCTGGGGCTGGCGGCGCTGCTCGCTGCCGCGGGTGCGGGCGCTGCCGAGGCGCAGGGCCCGATCGAGCTGCGCCATGCCATGGTGGCCACCACCATCGACGGTGTCGTGCAGACCGAAACCGTCGAGCTTTCGTACCACTGGGACCGCCGCCACCGAGGCCGAACCGGCTTTGCGAGCTTCGACCTGCCGTTCCGGGTCGAGACCCTGCCCGAGGTGCCCTGGGGCATCTTCATTCCCCGCGCCGGCAGCGTCTTCGAAGTGCAACTCAACGGCGCGCTGCTGCAGGCCTACGGCGACCTCAGCCAGGGCAACCGCGCCGACTACGCCAAGGCGCCCGTCTACGTGCCGGTGCCCGGACGGCTGCTGAAAGAGGGCGAGAACCTGCTGCAGATCCGCATCCGCGCCGACAGCGAACGGCGCGCCGGCCTGTCGCGCGTCACCATCGGGCCGGCGACGCCGGTGCGCACGGCGCTGTTCGAGCGCGCCTATGCCTGGCGCTTCACGGGGTCGGTGCTGCTGACGGCGTTCAGCCTGATCGTCGGCAGCATCGCGCTGGCGCTGTGGTTCACCCAGGTCGACACCGGTGCGACGGGCCGCAGCCAGCGCGACGCCCTCTATTTCTGGGCCGCAGTTGCCGAGTTCTGCTGGGCCATGCGCGTGGCCGACGCCATGATCCCAGAGCCGCCGCTGCCGTGGCAGCTCTGGGGCGTGCTGATGGCCGGCTGCTACGCAGGCTGGGCCGCCTCCGCCATGATGTTCTGCTATCACCTGGCCGACTGGGCGCAGAACCCGCGCCTGCGCTGGGCGCGCTGGCCGATGGCGGCCGTGGTGGCCGGCACCGTGGTGTTCACCTGGCTGGCGCTGAACCGCGAGGAGCCGCGCTTGCTCACGGGTTGGCTGGCGGTCGAGATCACGATCGTCGTCGGCTTCGTGGTCGCCTTTGCCGTGGCCACGGCGCGCCGGCCCAGTATCGAGCGGCTGCTGGTGGCCGGCGCCGCGCTGGTCACGGTGGCCTTCGGCACGCGCGACTGGCTGGTGATCCGCCTGAGCGATGCCTACGGCGAGACCACCTGGGTGCGCTATAGCTCGGTGCTGTTCGGCGTGGCGCTGCTGCTCATCGTGCTGCGGCGCTTTCACGTTGCCAGCGTGCAGGCGCGCGGCTGGGTCCAGACGCTGGCCGACCGGGTGGCCCAGCGCGAGCGCGAGCTGGCGTCCACCTATGCCGAGCTGGAAGCCGTGGCACGCGACCAGGCGCGCACCCATGAGCGCGAGCGCATCCTGCGCGACATGCACGACGGCGTGGGCTCGCACATCAGCTCGGCCATCCGCCAGCTGCAGTCGGGCCAGACCAGCCCTGACGAACTCCTGCGCACCCTGCGCGACTCGCTCGACCAGCTCAAGCTGTCGATCGACTCCATCCACCTGCCGCCCGGCGATGTCGGCGCGCTGCTGGCGGCGCTGCGCTACCGGCTGGAGCCCCGGCTGGCCGCCGCGGACATCGCCTTCGAATGGGGGGTGGACGAACTGCCGGCGGTGACGCAGCTCGACGCCCATGCCACGCGGCAGCTGCAGTTCCTGCTGTTCGAGGCCATCTCGAACGTGCTGCAGCACGCCCACGCGAGCGCGCTGCGCATCGAGGCCGACGCGCGCGGCGGCGCCGTGCACCTGCGCGTGATCGACAACGGTGTGGGTTTCGACGCCGCCGAGGTGCCGAAGGCGCTGTCCAAGCGCGCCGCCGCCATCGGGGCCCGCTTGACACTGGAAAGCCGACCGGGTCGCACGGTCGTTCAGCTCGGTTTCGGCTGAACGCACGGGCGGGGCGCGGATAATCCGCCCCCATGTCTGCCGTGTTCAATCAGCCCTCCCTGGCGCGTCGTATTGCGCCCATCTTCCAGGGCTTCGACGGCTTCCTGGCCTTTGCCGTGATGCTGCTCGCCTTTGCCGGGCTGCTCACCATGTATTCCTCCGGCTACGACCATGGCTCGCGCTTTCTCGACCACGGACGCAACATGCTGCTGGCCGGCGGCATCATGTTCGTGGTGGCGCAGGTGCCGCCGCAGCGGCTCATGGCATTCGCCGTGCCGCTCTATGCGGCGGGGGTGGCGCTGCTGATCGCGGTCGCGCTGTTCGGCATCACCAAGAAGGGCGCCCAGCGCTGGATCAATGTGGGCGTGGTGATCCAGCCCAGCGAAATCCTGAAAATCGCGATGCCGCTGATGCTGGCCTGGTGGTTCCAGCGCCGCGAAGGCCAGCTGCGCCCGCTTGACTTCGTGGTGGCGACCGTGCTGCTCGCCGTGCCGGTCGGGCTCATCATGAAGCAGCCCGACCTGGGCACCTCGCTGCTGGTGCTGGCGGCCGGGCTGGCGGTGATCTTCTTTGCCGGGCTGCCGTGGAAGCTGATCGTGCCGCCGGTGGTGATCGGCGCGGTGGCCATCACGCTGATCGTGGGCTTCGAGTCGCAGCTGTGCGTCGACGGCGTCGACTGGCGCGTGCTGCACGACTACCAGAAGCAGCGCGTGTGCACGCTGCTCGACCCCAGCAAGGATCCGCTGGGCAAGGGCTTCCACATCATCCAGGGGATGATCGCCATCGGCTCGGGCGGCGTGGGCGGCAAGGGCTTCATGCAGGGCACGCAGACGCACCTGGAGTTCATTCCCGAGCGCACCACCGACTTCATCTTCGCGGCGTACTCGGAAGAATTCGGCCTGATCGGCAACCTGGCGCTGATCGCGGCCTTCATCCTGCTGATCTTCCGCGGGCTGAACATCGCGCTGAACGCGCCCACGCTGTTCTCGCGCCTGCTCGCCGGGGCGGTGACCATGATCTTCTTCACCTACGCCTTCGTGAACATGGGCATGGTCAGCGGCATCCTGCCGGTGGTGGGCGTGCCGCTGCCGTTCATCAGCTACGGCGGCACCGCCATGGTCACGCTGGGGCTGGGGCTGGGCATCCTGATGTCGATCGCGCGAGCCCGGAAGCTGGCACAGAGCTAGAGCCCCCCGGGGCGGCACGGAAGGGGGCGGCTGCCTAGAATGGCAGTCATGATCTCTCGCGAACCCACCATCGAGCGCTTGGCTACAGCGCAACAGCTTCTGCTCACGCCGTTCGGCCTGGACGAATCGCACCTGAGCAAGGCACTGGCCGAGATCACCGCGCACCGCGTGGACGATGCCGACCTGTATTTCCAGTACACCCGCGCCGAGGGCTGGAGCCTCGAAGAAGGCATCGTCAAGACCGGCAGCTTCAGCATCGACCAGGGCGTTGGCGTGCGCGCCGTGAGCGGCGAAAAAACCGCCTTTGCCTACTCGGACGACATCTCCGAGGCGTCGCTGCTCGACGCGGCGCGCACGGTGCGCTCCATTTCCTCCGCCGGCCGCACGGCACGCGTGAAGACCGTGCCGCGCAAGATCGCCTCCAGCCGCTCGCTGTACGGCGGCATCGACCCCATTGCCACGCTCGACAGCACGGCCAAGGTGAAGCTGCTCGAGAAGGTCGAGAAGCTGGCCCGCTCGCGCGACCCGCGCGTGGCACAGGTCATGGCGGGCCTGGCCAGCGAGTACGACGTGGTGATGGTGGCGCGCGCCGACGGCACGCTGGCCGCCGACGTGCGGCCGCTGGTGCGGCTGTCGGTCACGGTGATCGCTGAACAGAACGGGCGCCGCGAGGTCGGGTCGGGCGGCGGCGGCGGGCGCTTTGGCCTGGCTTATTTCACCGACGAGCAGATCGCCGAATACGTCGACCACGCCGTGAAGGCCGCGCTGACCAACCTCGACGCCCGCCCGGCTCCGGCCGGCGAGATGACGGTCGTGCTCGGCTCGGGCTGGCCCGGCATCCTGCTGCACGAAGCCATCGGCCACGGCCTGGAGGGCGACTTCAACCGCAAGGGCTCGAGCGCGTTCGCCGGCCGCATCGGCCAGCGCGTGGCGGCCAAGGGCGTCACGGTGCTCGACGACGGCACCATCGCCGACCGCCGCGGCTCGCTCAACGTGGACGACGAGGGCCACGCCAGCCAGCGCAACGTGCTGATCGAGGACGGCATCCTCAAGGGCTACATCCAGGATTCGATGAACGCGCGCCTCATGAAGGTCAAGCCCACGGGCAACGGCCGCCGCGAGAGCTACGCCCACGTGCCGATGCCGCGCATGACCAACACCTACATGCTCGGCGGCGACAAGGACCCGGCGGAAATCGTCGCCAGCATCAAGAAGGGCCTGTACGCCACCAACTTCGGCGGCGGGCAGGTCGACATCACGAGCGGCAAGTTCGTGTTCTCGGCCAGTGAGGCCTTCTGGGTCGAGAACGGCAAGATCCAGTACCCGGTGAAGGGCGCGACCATCGTGGGCAACGGCCCCGACGCGCTCACCCGCGTGACCATGATCGGCAACGACATGGCGCTCGATTCGGGCGTCGGCACCTGCGGCAAGGAAGGCCAGAGCGTGCCGGTGGGCGTCGGCCAGCCGACCCTTCGCATCGATGGCCTGACGGTAGGTGGAACGGCTTAGGACTTTCGGCACTTGCCGGCTGTTTCCTTCGGTTGCTAAGCTGCGCTCCTTTTTTGCGAACGACGAATCAAGGAGCATTCAATGGGGAACAGGATCAATTCGCCCGCCGTGCTGTGGGCTGTGACCGCCGTGGTGGCGCTGGCCACCGCCGGTTGCGCCTCGCGCGGCGGTTCAGGCAGCCAGCCCGCCGCAGCACCGGCACCCGCTGCTGCAGCGCCCGCGGCGCCCAGCGGCTCCAAGGCCGGCATGGACGCCCGTGGCAGCGTGATCGACTCGTCCAAGGTCGAGGCCGGCAGCGGTCGCACCGTCAAGGGCCTGAACGGCTACGAGGGTGAGATCACCGGCAACCCGGCGCGCAACAGCAAGTTCACGCGGCTGCAGATCGGCATGAGCACCAAGCAGGTCACCGACCTCGCCGGCCAGCCCACCGACCAGGGCGCCTACATCACGGGCAAGGCCTGGATTCCGTTCTATTTCGGCAGCGACCGCCATCGCTTCGAGATGACCTACAAGGGCCAGGGCCGCCTGATCTTCGCGGGCGGCGGCATGGGCGATTTCAGCAGCGGCAATCTGATCTGGATCATCCACAACGCCAACGAATCGGGCTACCGGTAAAAACAACACCGACCCGGTCGCCTGGCCGGGTTTTTGTTTTCCGTGCTACATTCCGCCCACATGTCCGCCCTCCGCGCTTACTTTTTTGCCTACTTTTGGTTCCCGGTTTCCGGCGGACGAGAGGCGAGCGCGTAAAGCAAACGAACACCCTCCCAGAACCGCCGGTGGCTTCCAGCCCCCGGCGGTTTTTTTATGCCCTGACGATTTTTCATTCACACCAACAAGGAAGAGAACCATGAGCACGAACACCCCTCCCGCCGGCGACAGCTGGTATGCGAGCGTCGAAAAAACCAGCAAGACCGACGACGAACGCATCAAGGACATCAACGTGCTCCCCCCTCCCGAACATCTGATCCGCTTCTTCCCGATCCGCGGCACGCCGATCGAAGCGCTGATCTCCGGCACCCGCCGCGGCATTCACAACATCATGGCCGGCAAGGACGACCGGCTGCTGGTGGTCATGGGCCCGTGTTCGATCCACGACCCGGCCGCGGCGCTCGAGTACGCCCGCCGCCTCAAGGCCGAGCGCGACAAGTACGCCGGCACGTTGGAAATCGTGATGCGCGTGTACTTCGAGAAGCCGCGCACCACGGTCGGCTGGAAGGGGCTCATCAACGACCCGTACCTGGACGAGAGCTACCGCATCGACGAAGGCCTGCGCATCGCGCGCCAGCTGCTGATCGACATCAACCGCCTGGGCCTGCCGGCGGGCAGCGAATTCCTCGACGTGATCTCGCCGCAGTACATCGGCGACCTGATCGCCTGGGGCGCCATCGGCGCGCGCACCACCGAGAGCCAGGTGCATCGCGAGCTGGCCTCGGGCCTGTCGGCGCCCATCGGCTTCAAGAATGGTACCGACGGCAACATCCGCATCGCGACCGACGCCATCCAGGCGGCAGCGCGCGGCCACCACTTTCTGTCCGTGCACAAGAACGGCCAGGTCGCGATCGTGCAGACGAACGGCAACCGCGACTGCCACGTGATCCTGCGCGGCGGCAAGACGCCGAACTACGACGCCGCCAGCGTCGAGGCGGCCTGCAAGGACCTCGAAGCCGCCAAGCTGCCGCCCACGCTCATGGTCGACTGCAGCCACGCCAACAGCTCCAAGCAGCATCAGAAGCAGATCGACGTGGCCAAGGACATCGCCGGCCAGATCGCCGGCGGCTCCAATCGCGTGTTCGGCGTGATGATCGAAAGCCACCTGCAGGCGGGCGCACAGAAGTTCACGCCGGGCAAGGACCAGCTGTCGGGCCTCGAGTACGGCAAGAGCATCACCGATGCGTGCATCGGCTGGGACGATTCGGTGCAGGTGCTCGAGACCTTGTCTCAGGCCGTCAAGCAGCGCCGGGGCTGAATCGGTAGTTAGTTAGAGCATGCTGGCCAGGTCGGGCCAGTGGTGCCGCATCGACGCCGCCTCGTCGCTGCCCTGCGGCACCAGCGAGAAGTCCGCGAAGTCGAAGCCCGGCCCGACCATGCAGGCGACCAGCGTGTAGTCGCCGGCCGCATGGCCCTGGATCGGGCGCGCGGCCTGCCACTGGCCGGCGGGCACCACGTGCTGCGGCCGGGTGCCGTGCACATCGACCGGGCCCAGCTTCACGTGGGCCGGCGCGGTCCGCATCGCGGCGTCGCAGGTCCACAGCGCCAGCGGCACGCCTTCCAGGTGCACCCAGACTTCGTCCGACAGCACCCGGTGCCAGCGCGAATGCTGGTGGGCTTCGAGCAGGAAATAGATGCTGGTCAGCGCGCTGCGCGGCGCGCGGCCATCGCCGGGTGCCACGCTCGCGGCCGACCGGAACACCTCGCGGTACCAGCCGCCCTCGGGGTGGGGCTGGAGCTTCAGGGTGTCGATCAGTTGCTGTGCGCGCATGGCGCTCATCATCCGTGGGCGGCGCGCAGGGCGTCCAGCAGTTTTTCGTGCACGCCGCCGAAGCCGCCGTTGCTCATGCAGACGATGTGATCGCCGGGCCGCGCCGCGGCCACCACCTGCTGCACCAGCGGCTCGATGGCGCCGGCGACCTGGGCGCGTGTGCCCATCGGTGCCAGCGCGGCGGCCGCGTCCCAGTCGAGGCCGGCCGTGTGGCAGAACGACAGGTCGGCCGATTCCAGGCTCCAGGGGAGCTGCGCGGCCATCACGCCCAGCTTCATCGTGTTGCTGCGCGGCTCGAAGGCCGCGAGGATGCGCTCACTTTGCTTGCCGGCGTCGTCGAGTTTCTTGCGCAGCCCGTCGAGCGTGGTGCGGATCGCGGTGGGGTGGTGGGCGAAATCGTCGTAGACGGTGATCGCGCCGCCCTGGCCCTCGACCATGCCGCGCAGTTCCATGCGGCGGCGCACGTTGCGAAAGCGCCCGAGCGCGCGGGCCGCATCGGCCGGCGGCACGCCCACATGGTCTGCCGCCGCGATGGCGGCCAGCGCGTTCATCTGGTTATGCAGACCCGAAAGCTCCCACTCGACCCGGCCGACCACCTTGCCGCGGTGCAGCACATCGAAGGCGTCGTGCGTGCCGCGCGCCTGCCATTCCGTGGCCGGACCGCCGTCGCCGAAGCGTGCGAGTTCGCTCCAGCAGCCCTGGGCCAGCACGCGCTGCAGGCTTTCTTCGGTGGCGTTCACCACGAGGCGCCCGGTGCCAGGCACGGTGCGCACGAGGTGATGGAACTGGCGCTCGATGGCGGCCAGATCGTCAAAGATGTCGGCGTGATCGAACTCCAGGTTGTTCAGTACCGCAGTGCGAGGCCGGTAGTGGACGAACTTGCTGCGCTTGTCGAAGAAGGCCGTGTCGTACTCGTCGGCCTCGATCACGAAGGCCGGGCCGTCGCCCAACCGGGCCGACACGCCGAAGTCCAGCGGCACGCCGCCGACCAGGAAGCCGGGCGCCTTGCCGCCCTGTTGGAGCACCCAGGCCAGCATCGAGGTGGTGGTCGTCTTGCCGTGCGTGCCGGCCACGGCCAGCACATGCCGGCCCTGCAGCACGTGTTCGGCCAGCCACTGCGGGCCGCTGGTGTAGGGCTTGCCGGCGTCGAGGATGGCTTCCATCAGCGGGAATTTGGGGCTGCCGTCGGGCAGGCAGGCCCGCGAGACCACGTTGCCGACCACGAACATGTCGGGGGCGAGGTCCAGCTGGTCGGCGCCGAAGCCTTCGATCAGGTCGATGCCGAGCGCGCGCAGCTGGTCGCTCATCGGGGGGTACACGCCGGCGTCGCAGCCCGTGACCCGGTGGCCTGCTTCGCGTGCGAGGGCGGCCACACCACCCATGAACGTGCCGCAGATACCCAGAATATGAATGTGCATCGGCCAATTCTAGGGAGGCGCCGCAGGTGGCCCGGCGGCTTCGCCCCGGGCGCCGTACTGATGTTCATGTGAGGGGCGCGCGCAGCGGGCAAAATGCCCCGATGGACACGTCCAAGCGTGAAATCGCCGCCGTTGCCGCCCGACTCGTCGTCGAGGAGGGGCTCGAGTACGGCCCGGCCAAGCGCCGGGCGCTGCGCGAACTCGGCCTCCCCGCGCGCACCGCGCTGCCCAACAACGACGAGGTCGAGGCCGAGGTGCGCGACTACATCGCGCTTTTCTGTGCCGACACCCAACCCCGGGAACTGCACGCACTGCGCCTGCTCGCGCTCGAGTGGATGGAGCGCATGGCCGTGTTCCGGCCGCATGTGGGCGGCGCGGTCTGGCACGGCACGGCCACGCGTTTGTCAGACATTTATATTCAATTGTTCTGCGATGATTCCAAGTCGGCCGAAATCGCCCTGATCGATCACCATGTGGACTACGAGCCGCGCATGGTGACCGGCTTTCATGGCGAGCAGGTCGAAGCCCTCAGCGTCCACGCGCCGAGCCGGGCGCTGGGCGAGGAAATCGGGGTCCATCTGCTGGTGTACGACCTCGACGACCTGCGCGGCGCCCTCAAGCCCGACGCCCAGGGGCGCGCGCCGCGCGGCGACCTGAACGCGCTGCGCCGACGCATTGAACAAGAAAAGGACCAGTAATGACTTCAACGCCCACACGACGCGGCATGCTGTATGCCGGCGTGGCGGCAGTCGCTGCCGCGGCCGGCATTGCCGGCGCCTGGTGGCGGGAGCGCAATGACAGCGGCGTCGCGTCCACCGGCGGCGAAAAGCTCGATGCCGCCATGTTCTGGGACCAACGCTTCGAGCGCCCCGAGGGCGGCGAACTGGCCCTGACGAGCCTGCGCGGCAAGCCCGTGCTGCTCAACTTCTGGGCCACGTGGTGCCCGCCCTGCGTCGAAGAAATGCCGATGATCGACACCTTTTTCCGCGAACACGGCGCCAACGGCTGGCAAGTGGTGGGATTGGCCATCGATCAACCCAGTGCCGTGCGCAAGTTCCTGCAGCGCACGCCGGTCACCTACCCGACCGCGCTGGCGGGCTTGCAGGGCATGGAACTGGTGAAGAATCTGGGCAATACGGGGGGTGGCCTGCCGTTCACCTTGGTGCTCCATGCCGACGGTTCCGTGCTGGCTCGTAAAATGGGCAAGCTTGAAACGACCGACCTGGACGCGTGGCGACGCCAACTTGTTCACGGTTAGAATCAAAATACACAAGCTGGCGTTAGGCGCCAAACGCCGAAAATCGACGATTTTCGGTCAAGTTCTTTCCTAAAGACCGGCAAAGCTGGCACTGGAGTCCCATGGATCTGCGCAAACTCAAGACACTGATCGATCTGGTGTCCGAATCGAATATTTCCGAACTGGAAATCACCGAGACCGAAGGCAAGGTCCGCATCGTCAAGGGTGGTGGTGCCGCCCCCGTGCAGTACGTGCAGACCCTGGCCGCCGCGCCCGCTGTTGCGGCGCCCGCCGTGGCCGGTGCTGCCGCTCCGGCCGCCGCGGCCCCCGCCGTCGAAGCCGCACCGAGCGGCCATGCCGTGAAGTCGCCGATGGTCGGCACCTTCTACCGTTCGTCCAGCCCGGGCGCCGCGGCTTTCGTCGAAGTCGGCAGCAAGGTGAGCGAGGGCGACACGCTCTGCATCATCGAGGCGATGAAGATCCTCAACGAAATCGAGGCCGACAAGGCCGGCACGGTCACGCAGATCCTCGGCGAAAACGGCCAGGCGGTCGAATACGGCCAGCCGCTGTTCATCATCGAGTAAGCATGTTCAAGAAGATTCTGGTTGCCAATCGCGGCGAGATCGCCCTTCGGATCCAGCGCGCTTGCAGCGAGATGGGCATCAAGGCCGTGATGGTCTATTCCGAAGCCGATCGCGAAGCCAAGTACGTCAAGCTGGCACAGGAAGCCGTGTGCATCGGCCCGGCCCCGTCGGGCCTGAGCTACCTCAACATGCCGGCCATCATCTCGGCTGCCGAGGTGACCGATGCCGAAGCCATCCACCCCGGCTATGGTTTCCTGAGCGAGAACGCCAATTTCGCCGAACGCGTGGAGCAAAGCGGCTTCCAGTTCATCGGCCCGACGCCCGACAACATCCGCACGATGGGTGACAAGGTCTCGGCCAAGCAGGCCATGATCAAGGCCGGCGTGCCTTGCGTGCCCGGCTCGGAAGGCGAACTGTCCGACGACGCCGCCACCAACAAGCGCATCGCCCGCGCGATCGGCTACCCGGTCATCATCAAGGCGGCAGGCGGCGGCGGTGGCCGCGGCATGCGCGTGGTGCACACCGAGGCGGCGCTGGTCAATGCGATCCAGATGACCAAGGCGGAAGCCGGCGCGGCCTTCAACAATCCGGCCGTGTACATGGAGAAGTTTCTCCAGAACCCGCGCCACATCGAAATCCAGATCCTCGCGGACAAGCACAAGAACGCGGTCTACCTGGGCGAGCGCGACTGCTCCATGCAACGCCGCCACCAGAAGGTGATCGAGGAATCGCCGGCGCCCGGCATTCCGCGCAAGCTGATCGAGAAGATCGGCGAGCGCTGCGCGGCGGCCTGCAAGAAGATCGGCTACCGCGGCGCCGGCACCTTCGAGTTCCTGTACGAGAACGGCGAGTTCTACTTCATCGAGATGAACACGCGCGTGCAGGTGGAGCATCCGGTCACGGAGTTCACCACCGGCATCGACATCGTGAAGACGCAGATCATGGTCGCCGCCGGCGAGAAGCTGCCGTTCACGCAGCGCCAGATCGAGATGCGCGGCCACGCCATCGAGGTGCGCATCAACGCCGAAGACCCGTGGAAGTTCACGCCGTCGCCGGGTCGCATCACCATGTGGCACCCACCGGGCGGCCCGGGCGTTCGCGTCGACTCGCACGTGTACACCAACTACTTCGTGCCCCCGAACTACGACTCGATGATCGGCAAGATCATCGTGTATGGCGACACGCGCGAACAGGCGATGGCGCGCATGCGCACGGCGCTGAACGAAACCGTGATCGAAGGCATCCAGACCAACATGCCGCTGCACCGCGAGCTGATGGTCGACGCCAAGTTCATGAGCGGCGGCACCAACATCCATTACCTGGAAGAGTGGCTCGCGGCGCACAAGCGCTGAGTCCACGCGCACGCCCTGTATGTTTGAACTCCGCCTCATGGCGCCGGAAGACCGGGTCGAATGGCTCGGCGACGCGCTCGACGCCCTCGATGCGCTGAGCGTGTCGGTCGAAGACGCCGACGCGCAGACCGATGCCGAGCAGGCGCTGTTCGGCGAGCCCGGCATGCCGCCGCCCAAGGAAGGCTGGCAGCGCTCGCGCGTGATCGCGCTGTTCCCCGACGAAGCTGCCGCCAGCGAGGCCGCGTCGGTGCTCGCGCTGCAGGACCTCTTCGACGGCTGCGCGGTGCTTGGCGTGGGGCCGGTGCCTGACCAGGACTGGGTCCGGCTCACGCAATCGCAGTTCGCACCGGTCGAGATCACGCCCGAGTTCTGGATCGTGCCCACGTGGCACGAGCCGCCCGCGCAAGCCAAGCAGGTGATCCGGCTCGACCCGGGCCTGGCCTTCGGCACCGGCACGCACCCGACCACGCGCATGTGCCTGCGCTGGATCGCGACGCAGGGCGGGGGCGCCTTTGCCGACCAGCGCGTGCTCGACTACGGCTGCGGCTCCGGCATCCTCGCCATCGGCGCGGCCAAGTTCGGCGCGCGCACCATCGACGCCGTCGACATCGACGAGGCCGCGGTCTCCTCGACCCGCCTCAACGCCGAAGCCAACAGCGTGCAATTGAACGCAGGCCTGCCTGAAGCGGCCAAGGGTGAATACCAGACCGTGCTCGCCAACATCCTCGCGACGCCGCTCAAGGTGCTGGCGCCGCTGCTGCGCAGCCATGTGGCTGCCGGCGGTTCGCTGGTGCTGGCCGGCATCCTCGAGCGCCAGGCTGACGAGCTCAAGGCGGCCTATGCGCCGTATGCCGCGCTCGAAGTCAGCGACACCGAGGACGGCTGGATCCTCATGACCGCGCGCTGCTGACGCGCGCGGCCGGGTTCTCGCGCTGTGGGCGCTCCGGGCGCCCGCCTGCGCGGCGAGGGCCCAACCCTACAATCGCCCCGTCATGAGCCTCGTCACGCGTTGTCCCGCCTGCACCACCACCTTCAAGGTGGTGCGCGACCAGCTTCGCATCTCGGACGGCTGGGTGCGCTGCGGTCGATGCAGCCATGTGTTCGATGCCACGCTCGACCTGCAGGAGGCGCCCGATGGTGCCGTGTCCGCGCCTGCTGCGCCGGCACCAGCGCCGACGCCAGTGTCAGCGCCTTCCTCGATGTCATCGATGGCCGCACTGGTGGCCTCGTTCGACGAAGCGCGCATCGACCTGACGTCGGTGCCGCCAGCCGTCGAGGAAGCGGACTTTCTCGACGACGAGTCCGAGCCGCACGCATTGCCGGCTGCGCTCCCGGAAGAAGCTGGCGTGTCGACCGCCGTCGCCACCGTCGCGCCGGCCGCACCGCCACTGCCTTTCTCGCTGACGCTGCCCGCGCACGGGCTGTCTGCAGACGAGCCCTGGTCCGATCTCGATACCCGCGAGCCCGCATGGCGTCCGCCCGCGAGTTCGCTGCCGCCGTTTCCGAACATCGACCTGAACCTCGGCGCGCCGCCGCCCGCGTCGCCGCCGCCCGCGCCACCCTTGCCCGACTTGCCGCGCAGTTCCGCGCTGCGCGGGCTGGTTGCAGTGACCGGTGAGAACGACGACGGCGCGGCTGCGGAGCGCGAGCAGGAAGAGAAGGACCACGACCAGCTCCTGATCCAGAAGGCGCTGCGCCGTGCGCGCGCCAAGTCGGCCAAGATCGCGAATGCCAAGGCCCGCGATGCGCAGCACGAAGAGGCCGCCGCGCCGCTGCCGGGCCCCGGCATCCGTGCCGAAGGCGAGCCGGATTTCTCGCTCTCCGCGACCTTCGAAGCACCTGAAGACCATCCCTTCGCCGAGGAAGACGAGCCTGCCGAAAAAGCCGCCGGCTTCTTGCAACGCAAGGGCGTGCGTCGCCTGCTCGTGGTGCTGGCCGTGCTCTCGGCGTTGGTCCTCATCGTACAGATCGTCCGCCACGAGCGCGACGGCATCGTGGCGCGCCAGCCGAACCTGCGGCCGGCCCTGTCGGCGCTGTGCCAATACACCGGCTGCGAGCTCGCGGCGCTGCGCCAGATCGGCGACATCGTGATCGAAGGCGCGGCCTTTGCACGCGAGAAGAGCGGCGGCAACGACTACCGGCTGAGCTTCACCTTGCGCAATGCCGCGACCGTGCCGCTCGCGATGCCGGCCATCGAGCTGTCGCTGCTCGACACGCAAGAGCAGGCCGTCGTGCGGCGCGTGCTGACTCCTGCGGACTACGGCGCGCCGGGCGTGCTGGCGGCACGCGCCGACCGTGCGGCCTCGCTGCCATTGACCTTGACGGCCAGCGAAGCAGCGGCGCTGCCGCCGATCGCGGGCTACCGCGTCGAAGCTTTCTATCCCTGAGCGGAGCGCCGATACGCGCGCCGTTCGTTCCCTTTTTCATCCAACCTACAGTCCACCCATGGCAGCAGTGATTTGCGGTTCCCTCGCGTTCGACACCATCATGACTTTCGAGGGCCGGTTCGCCGACCAGATCCTGCCCGACCAGCTGCACATCCTGAATGTGTCGTTCCTGGTGCCGGGCCTGCGTCGTGACTTCGGCGGCTGCGCCGGCAACATCGCCTACAGCCTCAACGCGCTCGGCGGCGCGGCGCTGCCGATGGCCACGCTGGGCAGCGACGGTGCCGACTACGCCGAACGCATGCGCACGCTGGGCATCAGCACGGAGTTCGTGCGTCAGCTCGACGACACGTTCACCGCGCAGGCGATGATCATGAACGACACGGACAACAACCAGATCACGGCGTTCCACCCCGGCGCGATGCAGCAGGCGCACATCACGAAGGTGGTGGCGCGTGAGGACATCAGGCTCGGCATCATCGCGCCCGACGGCCGCGAGGCGATGCTGCAGCACGCCGAGCAATTCGCCGCCGCCGGCATTCCCTTCGTGTTCGATCCGGGCCAGGGCCTGCCCATGTTCGACGGCGATGCGCTGCGTCACTTCATCGAACTCGCGAGCTGGGTCGTGGTTAACGACTACGAAGGCAAGATGCTGTCGCAACGCACCGGCTGGAGCCTGGCCGAAATCTCGCACCGCGTGCGCGGCCTCGTGGTCACGCTGGCTGCTGAAGGCTGTGAAGTGTGGACGAACGGCGAGCGCGAACACGTGCCCGGCGTGGTGCCTACGGCGGTGATCGAGCCCACGGGTTGCGGCGACGCATGGCGCGGCGGCCTGCTGTACGGTCTGGAAAAGGAATGGCCGCTGGCCCGCTGCGCAGCCCTGGGCAATCGCATTGGCGCGCTCAAGATTGCGCAACGCGGCCCGCAGAACTATCAGATCGATCGCGCCACGCTCGACCTGTGATTCGCTGACGTGCCTGGCATCGCTTCGGCGATGCGCCAACAGCGGGCGCCCATGAAAAAAGCCCGGCACCTTGCGGTGCCGGGCTTTTTGCCCTTCAGGGCCGCTGAGAATTCACTCAGGGCTTGCTGGCCGTCGGAAACGGCCAGGCTGCCTGGGGATTCAGCGTCGTTTGCGCTGCAGGGGCAGGCGCTACGGCAGCCTTCGCAGGCGCGGCGGCCTTCTTGGCAGCAGGCTTCTTGGCGGCAGCGGCAGGCTTGGCAGCGGGCTTTTTCGCGGCTTTCTTGGCCGCAGCCTTTTTGGCGGGGGCCTTCTTGGCGGCAGCCTTCTTCGCCGGGGCCTTCTTGGCAGCAGCCTTCTTGGCAGGCGCCTTCTTCGCTACGGCCTTCTTGGCAGGCGCCTTCTTGGCGGCGGCCTTCTTAGCCGGAGCCTTCTTGGCAGCAGCCTTCTTTGCCGGTGCGGCCTTCTTCGCTACGACCTTCTTGGCTGCAACCTTCTTGGCCGCGACCTTCTTTGCCGGAGCCTTCTTCGCTACGACCTTCTTGGCGACGGCCTTCTTTGCCGGAGCCTTCTTGGCCGCGACCTTCTTTGCCGGAGCCTTCTTCGCGGCGACAGCCTTCTTAGCCGGAGCCTTCTTTGCAGCGGCCTTCTTGGCCGGCGCTTTCTTTGCAGTTGCCATTTCTATTTCTCCTTGATCAAGTTGAAAAAATCAACCTATTGAAGCACTCCACGCGCGTTGGGAGCGTGAAGTGATTCATGGCGTTGGAATCTGAGCTCCAGCACCATGAACACCTGAGCCCTCGTCCATGCCGCGCTCTTTGGCGCAATCGGTGGCAAGGGCAATTCTTGAATTCATGAATTGTTGTGTATCGAAAAATTCAATCCCAGGAGAGCGCGCCACCCGACTGGTACTCGATCACGCGGGTTTCGAAAAAGTTGCGCTCTTTCTTCAGGTCAATCATTTCGCTCATCCAGGGGAACGGGTTTTCCTCGTTCGGGAAGAGCGTTTCGAGGCCGATCTGCTGCGCACGCCGGTTGGCGATGTAGCGCAGGTAGCCCTTGAACATGGAGGCGTTCATGCCGAGCACGCCGCGCGGCATGGTGTCTTCGGCGTATTTGTATTCAAGCTCGACGGCGCGCATGAACAGCGCCTTGATCTCGGCCTTGAACTCGGCCGTCCACAGGCCGGGATTCTCGAGCTTGAGCTGGTTGATCAGGTCGATGCCGAAATTGCAGTGCATCGACTCGTCGCGCAGGATGTACTGGTACTGCTCGGCAGCGCCGGTCATCTTGTTCTGGCGGCCCAGCGCAAGGATCTGCGTGAAGCCGACGTAGAAGAAGAGGCCTTCCATCAGGCAGGCGAACACGATGAGCGACTTGAGCAGCGTCTGGTCGGTCTCGTGCGTGCCGGTCTTGAAGTTCGGATCGCTGATGGCGTCGATGAACGGGATCAGGAACTGGTCCTTCTCGCGGATCGATGCCACTTCGTTGTAGGCGTTGAAGATCTCGCTTTCGTCCAGGCCGAGCGACTCGACGATGTACTGGTACGCGTGCGTGTGGATCGCTTCCTCGAAGGCTTGGCGCAGCAGGAACTGGCGGCACTCGGGGGCCGTGATGTGGCGGTAGGTGCCCAGCACGATGTTGTTGGCAGCCAGCGAATCGGCGGTCACGAAGAAGCCGAGGTTGCGCTTGATGATGCGCCGCTCGTCATCGGTCAGGCCGTTCGGATCTTTCCAGAGCGCGATGTCGCGCGTCATGTTCACTTCCTGCGGCATCCAGTGGTTGGCGCAGGTGGCGAGATACTTTTCCCAGGCCCACTTGTACTTGAACGGCACCAGCTGATTGACGTCGGTCTGGCCGTTGATGATGCGCTTGTCGGAAGCCTTGACGCGCTGGCCTGCAGGCGCGGCCACCGATGCGGTGGCGGGTTGTGCAAGCGAAGAAGTCGAAGCGGCGACCACGCGACCGGCGGAAGAACCGCTGGTCGATGCGTGGTGCTGCTGCAATCCTTGTTGCATATCCTTTGGTAAGGAGGGCTTGACTTCTTCGTCCCAGGTCAACATAGAAAAATCCAATGCGCAATTATCGGAGCAACGATGTGAGTTGCAAAGTGCTCGTTCACATCGTGCGCCATTTATGGGGTTGTTATGTTGCTCGCATGCATCGCGCGACGTCAGTCAATGCCTTGATTGATTGAACGTCGCGCGCTTTTGCTTTTCGCTTTTGCGAGCACCTCGCTGATCGATCGAAGCGTCTCTTCAATGACGCTTCACTTGCACATCACTGGCAGGCTTCGCAGGTCGGATCGTCGACACCGCAGAACGCGATGTCGGTGGCGGGAATAGCGCTCATCTGTGCCTTCGCTGCTGCAGCGGCGGCTTCGAGTGCGCTCATGCCCGAGGGTGCGTCGTTGCCCGACGACACCGCGTTGAGACGGCCCGATTGCACCGTCGACTTTTCAGCGTGGGTTGCGCTCTGCGTGCGCAGGTAGTACGTGGTCTTCAGGCCGCGCAGCCAGGCAAGCTTGTAGGTGTCGTCGAGCTTCTTGCCCGAGGCGCCGGCCATGTAGATGTTGAGCGACTGCGCCTGGTCGATCCACTTCTGGCGACGCGCGGCGGCTTCGACCAGCCACGTGGTTTCGACTTCGAATGCGGTGGCGTACAGCGCCTTCACGTCCTGCGGCACGCGGTCGATGGGACGCAGCGAACCGTCGAAGTGCTTCAGGTCCATGACCATCACGTCGTCCCACAGGCCCAGGCGCTTCAGGTCGCGCACCAGGTAATGGTTGATCACGGTGAACTCGCCTGACAGGTTCGACTTGACCGAGAGATTGCCGAAGCAGGGCTCGATCGAGGCATCCACGCCGATGATGTTCGAGATGGTTGCGGTGGGGGCGATGGCCACGCAGTTGGAGTTGCGCATACCGTCGGCCTTGATCTTCTGGCGCAGCGTGTCCCAGTCGAGAGTGGACGAACGGTCCACTTCGACGTAGCCGCCGCGGGCCTTCTCGAGCAGGTCGAGCGAGTCGATCGGCAGGATGCCCTTGTCCCACAGCGAGCCCTTGTAGCTCGAGTACTTGCCGCGCTCGCGCGCCAGCTCGGTCGATGCCCAGTAGGCGTGGTAGCAGATGGCTTCCATCGATTCGTCGGCGAACTGCACGGCTTCCTGCGAGGCGTAGGGAATGCGCAGCTCGTACAGCGCATCCTGGAAGCCCATGAGGCCCAGGCCCACCGGACGGTGGCGCAGGTTGGAGTCGCGTGCCTTCTTCACGGCGTAGTAGTTGATGTCGATCACGTTGTCGAGCATGCGCATCGCGGTCGAGATCGTGCGCTTGAGCTTCTCCTGGTCGACCTTGCCGTCCTTCAGGTGCTGCAGCAGGTTCACCGAACCCAGGTTGCACACGGCGGTTTCGGTGTCGCTGGTGTTCAGCGTGATCTCGGTGCACAGGTTCGACGAGTGCACGACGCCGGCGTGCTGCTGCGGCGAGCGCACGTTGCAGGCGTCCTTGAACGTGATCCAGGGATGGCCGGTCTCGAACAGCATCGTGAGCATCTTGCGCCACAGGTCCGACGCCTGGATGGTGCGCGCGGGCTTGATCTCGCCGCGGGCGGCCTTCTCTTCGTAGGCGACGTAGGCCTTTTCGAAGTCGGCGCCGAACAGGTCGTGCAGGTCAGGCACGTTGGAGGGCGAGAACAGCGTCCAGGTGCCCTTTTCCATCACGCGGCGCATGAACAGGTCGGGGATCCAGTTGGCGGTGTTCATGTCGTGCGTGCGGCGGCGGTCGTCGCCGGTGTTCTTGCGCAGCTCCAGGAACTCCTCGATGTCGAGGTGCCAGGTTTCCAGGTACGTGCAGACCGCGCCCTTGCGCTTGCCGCCCTGGTTCACGGCCACGGCCGTGTCGTTCACCACCTTCAGGAACGGCACCACGCCCTGCGATTCGCCGTTGGTGCCCTTGATGTGGCTGCCGAGCGCGCGCACGCGGGTCCAGTCGTTGCCCAGGCCACCCGCGAACTTCGAGAGCAGCGCGTTTTCCTTGATCGACTCGTAGATGCCGTCCAGATCGTCGGGCACTGTGGTCAGGTAGCAGCTGGACAGCTGCGAGCGCAGCGTGCCGGCGTTGAAGAGCGTCGGCGTGCTCGACATGAAGTCAAACGACGACAGCACTTCGTAGAACTCGATGGCGCGCGCTTCGCGGTCGATCTCGCCCAGCGACAGGCCCATGGCCACGCGCATGAAGAAGGCCTGCGGCAGTTCGATGCGGGTCTTGCGCACATGCAGGAAGTAGCGGTCGTACAGCGTTTGCAGGCCCAGGTAGTCGAACTGGTTGTCGCGTTCGGCCTTGAGGGCCGCGCCCAGGCGGGGCAGGTCGTACTGCAGCAGCTTCTCGTCGAGCAGGTCGTTCTCCACGCCCTTCTTGATGAACTGCGGGAAGTAGTCGGCGTAGGCGGTGGCGCGGTCGACCGGCATCACTTCGCGGCCGATGATTTCCTTGAAGATCGTGTGCAGCAGCAGGCGCGCGGTGGCGAAGGTGTAGTCGGGATCTTTTTCGATCAGCGTGCGGGCTGCCAGGATCGAGGCCTTGTAGACCTCGTCGAGCGGCACGCCGTCGTACAGGTTGCGCATCGTCTCGGCGACGATCGGCGCGGCGGTGATGCTGTCGCCCAGGTTCTCGCAGGCCGATTCGATCAGGCCCTTGAGCTGGTTCAGGTCGAGCGCCACGCGTTCGCCGTTGTCCAGCACGTGCAGCGTCGGCGTGGCCGGTGCTTCCTGTTCGACCTGCTTGGAACGCTCCTGGGTGCGGCGTTCGCGGTACAGCACGTACGCACGTGCGATTTCGTGGTGGCCGCCGCGCATCAGGCCGAGCTCGACCTGGTCCTGCACGTCTTCGATGTGGAAGGTGCCGCCGCCCGGGCGCGAACGCACCATGGCGCGGATCACGCCTTGCGTCAGCGTGTCGACGGTCTCGCGCACGCTGGCGGAAGCCGCGCCCTGCGTGCCGTGCACGGCCAGGAAGGCCTTCATCATCGCGATGGCGATCTTGTTCGGCTCGAAGGGAACCACGGCGCCGTTGCGGCGAATGATCTGGTAGTGGGCGAGGTTCTGACCGGTGGGCGAGCCCGCAGTGTCTTGTTGCTGCTGCGGCGTCGCGGGGACGGCGCGGGGGGTCGACGGGGTGTTCAGTGCAGTTTGCATTCGCTTCCTCTCGGTTGTGCAATTCTTGTTCGGGGCAAGGGCCTCGCGGGCCTTGCGTCGGCGTTGTTGCCGAACGGGAAGACACTATATCTAGGGTGTCTGCGCCCCACAAGCCACTACAGGTAGTGTTTTTCTAGGAGTGCGTCCCCTGCGGGATTGCTCAGGACTCAGCGCATCACCGGCGATGCCGCATGAATACTGGTCCATGGTGGCGCAATCCACATGGGGCGCGGCTTGCAAGGCGATTTGGGCCTGCAGCCCGCATGGTTGCTACGTCGCCCGCCTCCGCTTGCGAGATTGCTGCGATGCGAGAGCGCCGCATCGCGAGGGGCCCCTCGATTGAAAAAATTAGCGCGCCACCACCTGCTCGGGAAACATATGTGGACTCCAGCCGAGCTGTTCGCGCAGCACGCGCCAGTCGAAACCAGCGCCGGGATCTTGCTTGCGGCCGGGCGCGATGTGCTCGTGGCCCGCGATGTGGGCGATGCGGTAGTGCTGCGCGAGCGCGGCGCAGAGGCTGGCCAGCGTTTCGTACTGCGCCTCTTCGAAGCGCTCGCCCTCGAGGCCTTCGAGTTCGATGCCGACCGAATCGTCGTTGCAGTTGCTGCGTCCGCGCCACGACGACACGCCGGCATGCCAGGCCCGGTCTTCGCAGCTCACGAACTGCCAGAGATCGCCGTTGCGGCGCACATAGAAATGCGAGGACACCTCGAGCCCGCGGATCGACTGGAAGTAGGGATGCGTGTCCCAGTCGAGCTGGTTGCTGAAGAGCTGCTGCACGGCGTCGCCGCCGTATTCGCCCGGCGGCAGGCTGATCGAGTGCAGCACGATCAGGTCGGTCTGCGCGCCGACGGGGCGCGGGCCGAAGTTGGGCGAGGGCAGGGCCTTGGCGAAGCGGTACCAGCCGGCGCGCCAGAGTCCGTCGTCGCCGGCCGGTGGGGTGACGGCGTCGTCAGTCGTCGGCATGCGCGGTGGTGCCGTCGTCGCCGTTGGGCGTGGAGATGCCCAGGCGCGCGATGCGGTAGCGGATCTGGCGCAGGCTCATGCCGAGCCGCGCGGCGGCGGCCGTGCGATTGAAGCCGCTTTCGTGCAGCGCGCGCACGAGGATCTCGCGCTCCTGCTGGTCGAGCCAGGCTTGCAGGTCGGACGGCAACGGCGGCGGTGCGGGCTTGGGCTCGGCGGCCGGTACCGTCGCAGGCGCCACCACGGGTGCGGTCGTGGGCTCGGTCGGTGCGGCGTCGCTGCGGGTCGCGGTCGGCAGCGTGCCCATCAGGTCGATGTGCAGCTCGTCGCCGTCGTTCAGCGCCACGGCGCGGTGCAGCAGGTTCTCGAGTTCGCGCACGTTGCCGTCGAGCGGATGCTGGGCCAGGCGCTGCAGCAGCGCGTCGGACAGGCGCGGCGCGGGCAGGCCACCGTCTTGCGCGATGCGCGCAAGCAGCGCGGTGCACAGCGCTGGCAGGTCTTCGCGGCGCTCGCGCAGCGCGGGCACCGCGATCTCGATCACATTGAGCCGATAGAACAGGTCTTGCCGGAAGCGGCCGGCCAGCACCTCGGCGTGCAGATCCTTGTGGGTGGCGCTCACGATGCGCACGTCGACCGCGTCTTCCTGCGTCGAGCCGATGGCGCGCACGCTGCGTTCCTGGATGGCGCGCAGCAGCTTCGACTGCATGGCCAAGGGCAGGTCGCCGATCTCGTCGAGGAACAGCGTGCCGTCGCGCGCCGCCTGGAAGTAGCCGTCGCGGTCTTGCGCCGAGCCGGTGTACGAGCCCTTCTTGGCGCCGAAGAACTCGGCTTCGAGCAGGTTCTCGGGAATCGCGCCGCAGTTCACCGCGACGAACGGGCCTTCGCTGCGCTGGCTGCAGCCGTGCACGGCGCGCGCGACCAGCTCCTTGCCGGTGCCCGACTCGCCGCGCACCAGCACGGGCGCCATGCCGCGCGCCACCTTGGCGATGCGCGACTTGACGAGGCGCATCGGCTCGGAGTCGCCGACCAGCCGGTCGAGCGCGGTGGCGCCGCTGCGCGTCACGGCCAGTGCGTCGGGGCGTTCGCCGCCGCGGCCAGCGGCTTGCGGCACCGGCTTCTGCGGCACGACCACCGCGGCGCGGTTGGCCTGCACGGCCGACGCGACCACGGCGCGGAACTGCTTCAGGTCGACCGGCTTCGTGAGGTAGTCGAAGGCGCCGGCCTTCAGCGCCTCGACCGCGTTCTCGGCCGAGCCGTAGGCGGTCATGACCACACAGCGCTCGCTGCGCTGGTCTTTCTGGATGCGATGGATGATCTCCATGCCTTCGCCGTCCGGCAGCCGCATGTCGGTGATCACGGCATCGAAGCGGCCGGCCTCCAGGTGCTGCCAGGCTTCGGACACGCTGCCCGCCGCCTCCACCCGGTAGCCCTCGCGCAGCAGCGTGAGTTCGTAGAGCGTGCGCAGGTCGGGCTCGTCGTCGATGACGAGGATCTGCGCGGGGCGCGGGGCGGCGGCGGAAGGCGGAAGGGAGCTCACGGCCACTATTGTGTCAGCCGGTTTTCGCTCGGTGCGAAGCTGACGAAGAATTCGTTGCCCTCGGGGCCGCCCGGCACCAGCGCGCGGCGTTCATAGCCGATCGTCGCGCCGTGGCGCCGGCACAGCTCGCGGCACAGGAACAGGCCCAGGCCGCTGGAGCGGCTCTCGGACGAGAAGAAGGGTTCGAACAGGTGGCGCTGCACCGCCGGCTCCAGCGGCGCGCCGTCGCTCCACACCAGCAACGCGGCACGCTGCACGCCGGCGCGTTGCAGCGTGGTGATGACCTGGATCGCGCCCTCGCGCTGGCTCGCGTAGCGCGCGGCGTTGTCCAGCAGGTTCACCAAGAGGCGGCGCAGGTGCTCGGCCTCGAAGCGCACCTCGCTGCCCGGCGCGTCGAGCGCAATGCGCACGCCCTTGCGCTGGGTCTGGCGCACCCATTCCTCGGCCAGGATCTGCGCGGCGGGGTCGAGCACCAGCTGTTCGCCCAGCGACAGCACGCGCTGCTGGCGCGCGCGCGAAACGTCGAGCACGTCGTCCACGATGCGCGCCAGGCGCTGCGCGTTGTGCTGCACCATGTCGGTCAGCTTGCGGTGCGCCGGATCGGTCAGGTCTTCGTTGAGCAGCGCGCTGGCCTGCGCGATGGCGGCCAGCGGGTTGCGGATTTCATGCGCCACCGCGGCCGACATGCGGCCCATCGCGGCGAGCTTTTCGGTGCGGATGCGGGCTTCGAGTTCGCGCAGGTCCTGCAGGAACATCACGCACAGGCTGTCGGCGCGGCGGTCGTCGGTGGGCGTGAGCCGGGTGCGCACGCGCACCTCGCGCGCCGCGCCGCGGGCCTGCGCCACCGGGATTTCTTCGGTCTGCGGCGCGCGCCGCGCGAAGGTCTGGCGCGCCAGCGCGGCCAGGGCATGCCAGGCCGGCTGGGTGTGCAGCGGGAACGGCAACGCCAACTGCGCCAGGCCCTGACCGAGGATCGCGTCGGCGGCCGGATTGGCTGCGTGCACCAGGCCCTCGGCGTCGATCACCAGCACGCCTTCGCTGAGGGTTTCGATGACCAGGTCGTTGACCTGCGCCTGCATCTGCGCGTGGCTGCGGCTGCGCTGCGCCACGGCCTCTTCGCGTGCCAGCCGGCGTGCCAGTTCGTGCGCGAGCAGCGCCACCACGAACAGCCCGGTGCCGGTGAGCGCCGCCTGCACGAAGCGCGCCGAAGGATCTCCGGGTTGCTGCAGCCAGTGCCAGCCGGCGTCGGCCAGCAGCAGCAGCGTCACGGTGGCCGTGGTGCCCAGGCCCACGAGCAGCGTGCCGAGCACCGCGCTCATCAGCACCGGCAGCGCGAACAGCGGCGTGTAGTTGACGCTGCCGCCCTGCAGCACCTGCAAGGCGCTGAAGATGCCCAGGTCGACGCCGATGGTCAGCAGCCAGAGGGTGGAGAAGCCGCGGATCGGCGGCTCGAAGTGCGCGTAGCGCATCTCCAGCCAGGCCAGCACGAAGTACCCGCCCGACAGCACGATCGGCAGCGGCTGCACGGCCTGTCCGATGGCGAAGGCCACGCCCTGCAGCAGGACCAGCACCAGCGCCACGAAACAGCGCGCCGCCATGAAGCCGCGCCACAGCCGCAGCAGCGCCGTGCTGTCGCCGGCGCCCAGGTCGAGCACGTCCCAGTCGGTGGCCGGCTCGCCGCGCGACCGGCGCAAAGAACTCATGAAGCGGTGCCGGCCTGGCGGTGCGCGGCGCTGCAGTACGCCGTGCCATCGGGCCCGGGAAGTGCGTCGGCCGCGGGCAGGTGCAGCCCGCAGTGGGCGCAGCGCACCATGGCCTGCGGCGGACCGACGGCCGGCGTGCGTTGCTGTGCCTTCCTGGCGCGTTCCTGTTGCGCGTCGCGCATCTCTTCGCGCCGGTTCTTGCGCCAGAGCCAGATCGCGACCCACACCACCGCAAAGACAAGCAGGTACTTCATGCGGGCAGGCGCGTCAGCACGACCTCGAGCACGAAGCGCGAGCCGACGTAGGCCAGCAGCAGCAGCGCCGCGCCCGCGTACAGCACGCGCCGCGCCGTGCGACCGCGCCAGCCGAAGCGCGCGCGGCCCGTCAGCAGCACGGCGAAGCTGAGCCAGGCGAGCACCGAGAAGATGGTCTTGTGGTCCCACTTCCAGGCGCGGCCGGCGGCGCCGTAGAGCTGTTCGCTGAACAGCAGGCCGGCCAGCAGCGTGGCCGACAGCAGCACGAAGCCTGCGGTGACGAAGCGGAAGGTAAGCCGTTCGAGCGTGAGCAGCGGCACGCCGGCCTGTGCATCGGCACTGGCCAGGCGAATCTGCTTTTCAGCCCGCGTGATCAGCCAGGCGTGCACCACGGCGGCGCCGAACAGACCGTACGAGGCGATGCCCAGCGCCAGGTGCAGCGGCAGCCAGGGCGAGGCGCTGACATGCAGCGGCGTGCCCGGAAACAGCAACGCCAGCAGCACCGCCGCCGCGCCCAGCCAGGCGAGCGCGCGGCGCGCCTTCAATTGCGGGTACAGGCGGCTTTCGACCGCGTAGACCGTGAGCACCAGCCACGCCGTGACCGACAGCGCCGGCGCGAAACCGAAGCGAGGGTCGCCGCCGATCAGCCCGTGGCCCAGCACTGCAGCATGCAGCAGCCATGCGATGCCGAGCGCCCATTGGGTGGTCTGGCGGCTGAGCCGCGCACCGGCGGCAGCGGCAAAGCCGTAGGCTGCCGCGGTGGCGATGCCCAGCGCCACGCCGAGTGGGGAGGGGATCGCTAAAATCATCGGTGGAGTGTATAGGCTCGCCCCCAGGCTTCGCGCACGTCGTGCCGCTTCGCCCACCCCTTGCCGGGGGCAGCATCCGCGGTCCGGCACAGCCGGTTGCGCGGGTTCCACGACAGAGCGAGCCCGCGTCCGCTTCCAGGTTTTCACGACTTTCTATCGGTCCGCTACCGCGGACAACAAGGTATTTCCTCCATGGCCACCGCCCTCACTGAAAAGTTCTCCCGCCTCGTCAAGACGATGAGCGGCCAGGCCCGCATCACCGAAAGCAATGTGCAGGACATGCTGCGCGAGGTGCGCATGGCGCTGCTGGAGGCCGACGTGGCGCTGCCCGTGGTGCGCGACTTCGTCGCCCGCGTGAAGGAGAAGGCGCTCGGCCAGGAAGTGCTGGGCTCGCTCAAGCCGGGCCAGGCGCTGGTCGGCATCGTCAACCGTGAACTCGCCGCGACCATGGGCGAGGGCGTGTCCGACATCAACCTCGCGGCCCAGCCGCCGGCGGTGATCCTCATGGCCGGCCTGCAGGGCGCCGGCAAGACCACCACCACCGCCAAGCTGGCCAAGCACCTGATCGAGAAGCGCAAGAAGAAGGTGCTCACCGTGTCGGGCGACGTGTACCGTCCGGCCGCCATCGAGCAGCTCAAGACGGTCACCAGGCAGGCCGGCGCCGAGTGGTTCCCGAGCACGCCCGACCAGAAGCCGCTGGACATCGCGCGCGCCGCGCTCGACCACGCCAGGCGCCACTATTTCGACGTGCTGCTGGTCGACACGGCCGGCCGCCTGGCCATCGACGAAGTGCTGATGACCGAAATCAAGCAGCTGCACGCGGCGCTCGACCCGGTCGAAACCCTGTTCGTGGTCGATGCCATGCAGGGCCAGGACGCGATCAACACCGCCAAGGCCTTCAAGGAAGCGCTGCCGCTGACCGGCATCATCCTGACCAAGACCGACGGCGACTCGCGCGGCGGTGCGGCGCTGTCGGTGCGCCAGGTCACGGGCGTGCCGATCAAGTTCGCCGGCACGAGCGAAAAGATCGACGGACTGGAGGTGTTCGATGCCGAGCGCCATGCGGGCCGCATCCTGGGCATGGGCGACATCGTCGCGCTGGTCGAGCAGGTCACGGCCGGCGTCGACGTCGAAGCGGCGCAGAAGCTCGCGGCCAAGGTCAAGAGCGGTGCGGGCTTCGACCTCAACGACTTCCTCGGCCAGCTGCAGCAGATGAAGCAGATGGGCGGCCTCTCCAGCCTGATGGACAAGCTGCCCCAGCAGATGGCCGCCAAGGCCAGCGAGGCCGACATGACCCGCGCCGAGCGCGACATCCGCCGCAAGGAGGGGATCATCCAGAGCATGACGCCGCTGGAGCGCCGCAAGCCCGAACTGCTCAAGGCCACGCGCAAGCGCCGCATCGCGGCCGGCGCGGGCGTGCAGGTTCAGGAAGTGAACCGCCTGCTCAACGAGTTCGAGCAGATGCAGGGGATGATGAAGAAGATGAAGGGCGGCGGCCTCATGAAGATGATGAAGAAGATGGGCGGCATGAAGGGCATGGGCGGAATGCCCGGCATGGGCGGAGGCGGCGGCAAGCTGCCGTTCTAGGCGAACGTTCCCGCTCTCTGCATATAAAGAAGGCCCGCCGGTGTGAACCCGCGGGCCTTCTTTCTTTTTCGGGCCCGACACGCGCCATGAAAAAAGCCGACCCGGAGGTCGGCTTCTTGCCGGTGCCTTGTCTTCAGCGCATCAGGCGGTGGCCAACGCAGCGGGACGCGCCAGGCGCAAGGCATGCATCCACGCACGACGCA
Source organism: Variovorax sp. Root473 (assembly GCF_001426505.1). GTDB lineage: Bacteria > Pseudomonadota > Gammaproteobacteria > Burkholderiales > Burkholderiaceae_C > Variovorax. Next base: position 91,206 of record NZ_LMEV01000014.1, on the reverse strand, counting down.
GCACGGCGGGCGAACGCGATTCCTCGGGAATCAGCAGGAAGCCGCGGTCGCGCAGCGTGGTGCCCAGCGCGATCTGGCTGGTCAGCACGGTCAGCGGAATCGCCAGCAGCAGCGGCAGGCCGACAGGCATGAGCCAGACCAGCGCGCTCGGGTCGATCATGGCGACGCCGACGGCCAGCATGGCGATCACCAGCGTCATCGGGGCCAGCTGCGAAGCCGCGACCTTCCACGGCACGGCGGCGGCTTCACGCGGGGGCGACTTCCAGTCGAGCTTGATGCCGGTGAGGGCGACGAGCACGAACAGCGAGTGGGCCAGCATGCGCACCGGGGCTTGCACGATGGCCAGGCCGGCTTCGAGCACCGAGCTCTTCACGAGGCCCCAAGTGCCGCCGTACTGGCGTTGCTCGCCGCGCATCAGCACGGCGGCGATGCCCAGCACGCGCGGCAGGAACAGCAGGCACAGGGTCCAGAGCCACAGGCCGGCGAGTTCGGCGGGCAGCACGCTCCAGCTCGACACGAGGCTCGAGCCGCTCAGCCACAGGGCGGTGCCCAGTGTCAGGAATGCGAGCCACAGCGGGGCCGAGGCATACGCCATGGTGCCGGTCACGAACATCGCGCGGTGCACCGGGTGGATGCCGGGCTCGGCCATCAGGCGGGCGTTCTGCAGGTTGCCCTGGCACCAGCGGCGGTCGCGCTGCAGCTCGGCCAGCAGGTCCGGCGGTTGCTGTTCGTAGCTGCCAACCAGGTCGGACACCAGCCACACGTGGTAGCCGGCGCGGCGCATCAGCGCGGCTTCGACGAAGTCGTGCGACATGATGCCGCCCGACATGCCGCCGGTGCCCTTGATGGGGGCCAGCGCGCAGTGCTTCATGAAGGCTTCGACGCGGATGATCGCGTTGTGGCCCCAGTAGTGCGACTCGCCGAGTTGCCAGAACTGCATGCCCAGTGTGAACAGGCGGCCGGTGACGCGCGAGGCGAACTGCTGGGCGCGGGCGTGCAGCGTGACGTGGCCGATGGCCTGCGTCGCGGTCTGGATGATGCCGGCGGTGGGGTTGGCTTCCATCAGCTTGACCATCGAGGCCAGGCAGTCGCCGCTCATGACGGAGTCGGCGTCGAGCACGACCATGTAGCGGTAGTCCTTGCCCCAGCGGCGGCAGAAGTCGGCGACGTTGCCGGCCTTGCGGTGCGTGCGGCGGGTGCGCAGGCGGTAGTACACCTCGACCTGTGGCTGGTTCGGGCTCTCGGCCAGCGCGGCGCGCAGGTCTTCCCAGGCGGCGCGCTCGGCGGCGGCGGTCTCGGGGTTGTAGCTGTCGGACAGCACGAACACGTCGAACTGCTTGGCGTGGCCCGTGGAGGCGACCGATTCGCAGGTGGCGCGCAGGCCGGCGAACACGGTGGCCACGTCCTCGTTGCAGATCGGCATGATGATCGCGGTGCGTGCCTCGGGGTTCATCGGGTGGTGGGCCACCTGTTTTGCCGAGAGGGCGTGCTTGTCACCGCGCACGGACACATAGAAGCCCATGAGCGCGGTCACGAAGCCGGTCACGACCCAGCCCGAGAGCAGGCCGTACAGGCCGATCTGGCCATACTCGAGCCAGACGTTGTCGTAGTCGGGTTGCACGCTGGCGAACAGCGACGACGCGATCACGGTGCTCAGCAGCGTGAGCAGCATGAAGGCGAGGCGGCGCTGGCCGGCGGCGCGTTCCCAGGCCTGCGGGGCCGGGGCGGCTTGCGTGGCGGCGGGAGCGCGGCCGGCGCCCAGGCGCACGAGCAGGGCAGTGCCAATGCTGTTCCAGAAACCGCGCCAGGGACGCGGTGCCATGGAACCGCGGTTGACCGGCGGTGCCGTGACGGCGTTGGGGTGGCGTTCCTCGCGCAGCGCGCTGCGGCGCGCGAAATCGGATTCGGCGAGGACGTTGAGTTGGGAGAAGTCGTTCGGCTTCATCGTTTCATTCACCAACGTTGCTTGTCGAGGGGGGTGTCGCCAATGGCCGGAAGGCGCTTGAAGACGCAGTCCGTGGCGGCGCCGCCGACGCCCGGGAGCGCGGTCAGCGAATGGCCCGCGGCACGGGGCCGCGAGGAGGAAAACTGCTTTTGACGCAGGCCGTCGCGCTGCGGACGCAGTGCGAAAGATGGGCTGGTAAGTGCTGTCATGCCAGTACAGGGGCAAACCCTGTGCCAGCCTGGAAAAACGCTTTCAGATCAACGACTTGGAGAGACTTGGAACCGTTTTCCGTGGGGGATGGGCCTGCCGGGCCCCCGAAACCCCCATTTTTGTCGCCGAATCCCGACAAGCCGGGGAGGCCCTCGGGAAACAGCCTTTCAAATCAACGACTTAGGCCTGTCGCTACTCGGCGACAGGGTCGCCACCGGGAGCGACAACGTCGGCCTTGAAGTTGCCCGGCGTGAGCTCGTGCTTCTGGAGCAGGCGGTAGAACTCGGTGCGGTTGCGGTCGGCCAGACGGGCGGCGTCGGCCACGTTGCCGTCGGTCAGCTTGAGCAGGCCGACGAGGTAGTCGCGCTCGAAACGCTGCTTGGCCTCGGCATAGGTGAGCACCTCCACGCTCGGCACGCGCAGCGCGCGCTGCACCAGCGCCAGCGGGATCAGCGGCGAGCCCGACAGCGCGCAGACCTGCTCCACCACGTTGTAGAGCTGGCGCACGTTGCCCGGCCACGCGGCGGTGGTCAGCGCCTTCAGCGCCTCGGGCGCGAAGCCCGACAGCCGCTTGCCGTATTTGGTCGACAGCTTCTGCAGGAAGTGGTTGGCCAACAGCGGAATGTCCTCGCGCCGCGCCGACAGCGGCGGCAGCGTGAGCGTCACCACGTTCAGGCGGTAATACAGGTCTTCGCGGAACTGGCCGGCTTCCATCGCGGCGTCCAGGTCGCGGTGGGTGGCCGAAACGATGCGCACGTCGACCTCGATCGACTGGCTCGCGCCCAGCGGGCGTACCGCGCGCTCCTGCAGCACGCGCAGCAGCTTGACCTGCAGCGCGGGGGGCATGTCCCCGATTTCGTCGAGCAGCAGCGTGCCGCCGTCGGCCTGCTGGAACAGGCCCTTGTGGTTCGCGTGGGCGTCGGTGAAGGCGCCCTTCATGTGGCCGAACAGCTCGGATTCGAGCAGCGCCTCGGGAATGGCGCCGCAGTTGACCGCCACGAAGGGCCTGTCGGCGCGCGCGCTGGCCTTGTGGATCGCGCGTGCCAGCAGTTCCTTGCCGGCGCCGGAGTCGCCGCGCAGCAGCACGGACGCGTCCGACTTCGCGACCATGCGCGCCTCGGCCAGCAGCTCGGCCATGCGGTTGCTGCGGCTCACGATTTCCGAACGCCAGCTGTCGTCGCCGGTCTTGCTCGGCGTGGCCGCCGGGGCGCCGAGCGCCAGCGCCTGCGAGATCTTCTCGAGCAGTTCGCGCGCGTCGTAGGGCTTGGTGAGGTAGGTGAACACGCCGCGCGCCGTGGCCTCGACCGCGTCGGGGATGGTGCCGTGCGCGGTCAGCAGGATGACTGGCAGCGTCGGGTGGCGCTTGCGGATCTCGTCGAACAGCTGCAGGCCGTCGCGCCCGGGCAGGCGCACGTCGCTGAGCACCAGCTGCGGGTGCTCGATCTCGAGCTGGGTGAGCGCGGTCTCGGCCGACGTGACGGCCGTGACCTGGTAGCCCGCCGACACCAGCCGCATCGAGAGCAGCCGCAGCATGTCCGGGTCGTCATCGACCACGAGGAGGCGGGCGCCCGCTGTACTCATCGATGTACCTCCGTGCTTCGCACGTCGGTGCGAGCTTGTCTGTGGCGGCGCGGCACGGTGTTCATGGATTCGTTCTGCCCCCGCTGGGGGCAGTGACGGGTGCTGACGAGTTGGGCCGGGCGAAGCTGCGCTCGATGGCGCGCAGCGCCTCGATGCGCTCGTTGAGCTGGTCGATGCGGCGCTGGCTGTCGCGCAGCTGCTGCACCTGCTTGTCGCGGTCGTCCTCGACGCGGCGCTGCTCGATGTAGCGCGCCGCCAGCGCCCGCGCGAGCGGATGCAGCGGCTGGGCCTCGGGCGCGGGGTTGCCGATCACGCGCTGCAGCAGGCCCAGCGCGCGCGCCAGGTCGGCCGGCACGCGGGTCTGCGCGAGCAGGATCGCGAGCTGCATCTGCGCCGCGGGCGTGTCGCCCTGTTCGCCGACGCGCGAAATTTCTGCGCTCAGGTCGGCGCCGCCCAGCGGGCGCACCTTGTCGGCATAGGCCAGCATGGCCGTGAGGGGGCCCTGCGTGAGCTGCGTGAAGAGCGAGGCCGGCTGCGTGGCGGGCGCGCGAGGCTCGGCCTCGACCGGCACCACGCGCGGCGCGGCCACGGGCGGCGGCAGCGCGTCGGCTTCGGCCGGCGGCTTGGGCTGGGAGGCGCAGGCTGCCAGCAGCAGGATGCATGGCACGGCCATGGCCCCGGCGAAGGTGGATCTGCGGACGAACGAAAGGAACATGGGTCGAAAAGGCGCGGGGCGGTGTGGGTGGGGGTGTCCGGGGTCAGGTCGTGCGCGGCAGTTCGATGCGAAAGCGTGCACCGGGGCCGTCCGGCAGCAGGGCGATGCGGCCCCCATGGGCTGCAATGTACTCCTGCACGATGGAAAGTCCGATGCCGGTGCCTTTCACCGTGTGCTCGGGCTGGCGCTCGCCGCGGAAGAAGGGTTCGAAGATGCGGTCGCGGTCGCCCGTGGCAATGCCGGGACCGGCATCGCACACGTCGATGTGCACCGCCTCGGGCGTGCCCGACACGGCCAGGGTGATGACGCCGCCCGCGGCCGAGAAGCGGATCGCGTTCGACAGCAGGTTGGCGATGGCGGTGCCGAGCTTGGTGCGGTCGACCGTGAGGGCGATCGGCTCGCCCTCGGCGCGCACGCGCAGGCCGTGTGCCTGCCACTGCAGGCGCTGGGCCTCGATCTGCTCTTCGATCAGCGGCAGCAGCTCTGTGCGCTCGCGGCGCAGCTCGCGCGCCTCGAAAGCGGCGGCGTTGAAGCGCAACAGCGCCTCGATCTGGTTCTGCAGCGACACGGTGTTCTGCTGCAGGATCTGCGCCACCTCGAGCTGCGCCGGGTTCAGTGGCCCGGTCACGCCGTCCTCGAGCAGCGAGACGCCTTCGCGCAGCGCCGCCAGCGGCGTCTTCAGCTCGTGCGACACGTGGCGCAGGAAGCGCGCCTTGTCGGCGTCGAGTTCGGTCAGCCGCAGCCGCAGCCATTCGAGCTGCTGAGACACACGCCGCACGTCGGCGGGGCCGCGAATGTCGATCGGTTCGTCGAGCCGGTTCTGGCCCAGGCCGACGATGGCGTTTTCCATCCGCTTGAAGGGGCGCGCCAGCCAGATGCCGAAGGCCAGCGCCAGCGACACGGCCAGCACGCTGGCGGCCACCACCTCGCGCATCAGTCGGCGGCGCGCGTTCTCGATGCGCTTGGCCAGCGCGTCGTTCTGCGTTTCGATCAGGAACTGCGCCTGCTGGGCGATGTTGGTGTTGAGCGCGTCGAGTTCGCGGAACTGCATCGCCATCGTGCTTTCGCGCGCCAGGGCGCTGTCGGGGCTGCCGCTGAGCAGCCCTTCGATCACGCCGAGCTGGCCGCGCCACATGTCGATGCCGGCGGCCGGCAGGCCGTTGCGCTCCAGGCGCTCCAGCACCTGATGTGCTTCGCGCGCGGCCTCGTCGAAGCGCCGGCGCAGCACGGCGTCGTTGAGCACGAGCGACTGGCGACCCGCACGTTCCATGGCCGCGCTGCGCTCGGCCAGCGACTGCGAGGCGCCCGACAGGCGCAGCGCGCGCGCCGCGGCGTCGCGGCTTTGCGTGACGAGCGCGTCGTACTGCAGCACCGAGCGCAGCGCCACGCCCACCAGCAGCGCGGTGATGAGCAAAAAGGCAAACAGCAGGAGCTGCTGGAACGAGCCCCGGACGGAGGGACGTTTCGCCATCAGTGGGCGAGCGTCGTGGCGGCGGCCGCCAGGGCCGATTCGCGCGTGACCACCTCGCCGCGCAGCGTGTACGCCAGCGAGCGGGTGATGCGCAGGTCGGCCATCTGGCCCACGAGGCGGGCGTCGCCCTCGAAGTTGACGACACGGTTGCAGGCGGTGCGGCCCATGAGCTCGTTCGCGTCCTTGCGCGAGGCGCCCTCGACCAGCACGCGCTGCGTGCTGCCCACGAGCGCGTCGCCGAAGCGGCGCACGTTGCCGTCGATCACGCGCTGCAGCGTCTGCAGGCGCGCCAGCTTCACCTCGTGCGGCGTGTCGTCGGCCAGCGCGGCGGCGGGCGTGCCGGGACGCGGGCTGAAGATGAAGCTGAAGCTGTTGTCGAACTGGCAGTCGTCGATGAGCTTCATCATCTTGTCGAAGTCGGCGTCGGTCTCGCCGGGGAAGCCGACGATGAAGTCGCTGCTGAGCGCCAGGTCGGGGCGGATGGCGCGCAGCTTGCGCACCGTGCTCTTGTATTCCATGGCCGTGTAGCCGCGCTTCATCGCCATGAGGATGCGGTCGCTGCCGTGCTGCACCGGCAGGTGCAAATGCGAGACGAGCTGCGGCACCTTGGCATAGGCCTCGATGAGCCGGGGCGTGAACTCGTTCGGGTGGCTGGTGGTGTAGCGGATGCGCTCGATGCCGGGGATCTCGGCCACGTACTCGATGAGCAGCGCGAAGTCGGCAATTTCGGCGGTCTCGCCCATCTTGCCGCGGTAGGCGTTCACGTTCTGGCCCAGCAGCGTGATCTCGCGCACGCCCTGGTCGGCCAGGCCGGCGATCTCGACCAGCACGTCGTCCAGCGGGCGGTTCACTTCCTCGCCGCGGGTGTAGGGCACCACGCAGTAGCTGCAGTACTTGGAGCAGCCTTCCATGATCGACACGAAAGCGGTCGCGCCTTCGACGCGCGCCGGCGGCAGGTGGTCGAACTTCTCGATCTCGGGGAAGCTGATGTCGACCTGCGGGCGGTCCAGGCGCTCGCGGTCGTTCAGCATCTCGGGCAGGCGGTGCAGCGTCTGTGGGCCGAACACGATGTCGACATACGGTGCGCGCGCGATGATGGCCTGGCCTTCCTGGCTGGCCACGCAGCCGCCCACGCCGATCTTCACGCCCTTGGCCTTCAGGTGCTTCACGCGACCGAGGTCGGAGAACACCTTCTCCTGCGCCTTCTCGCGCACCGAGCAGGTGTTGAACAGGATGAGGTCGGCCTCGTCCACGTTCTGCGTGGGCTCGTAGCCCTGCGCGGCGTGGAGCACGTCGGCCATCTTGTCCGAGTCGTACTCGTTCATCTGGCAGCCGAAGGTCTTGATGAATACTTTTTTCATGGGGGAGCTCTCTGTGCCCTTCGAAAGGAGGAAGGGCTGCGGGGCGCGCGTGGCGCCCGCGGATTCTTGCTTGCTTGCGGCGTGGCCGCGTTACTGCGTGTTCACCGTGTCGTTCGAGACGAACGGCCAGATGTTCAGGAACGGCTTGTTCAGCGATTCGCGGCTGGCCAGGGCCTCGTCGGGTGTCAGGATCCAGACCTCGCGCAGCAGCCCGGCGGCGTCGCGCGTGTAGTTCACAAGGTACTTCTGGCCGACGATGGCGCCGGGCATCACCAGCATGTTCTGCGGGCTGCGGATGCGCGCACCGGCGCCCAGGCGGTCGGCCCGGCCGTCGAGCTCGACGTCGGGGGCGCTGGTCACCATGAACTTGCCGCGCAGCGTGCCGACCGGGAAGTTGCGCCCGCCATTGAGCGACTCGTTCTGGGTCTGCGGACGGGGCACCTCGTCCTGGGCGCTGGCGTGGAGGGAGAAAAGACCTGCGGCGCCGGCAAGGGCGGCGCAGAGGGCGAGGGAAGTGAGCGTTTTCGTGGGTGCCTTGCAGCGGTTCATGGGGTATATCCAGAGGCTGTGGACCGGCGATTTTAGCGAGGGGGTGTTTTCCCTCATGCCGGGGCAGCGGGTGGTGAAGGGCTTTTCGGCGGGCCTGCTTTACATTTCTTTACGGCGCCCATGAACACTGCGCGTCGGCCACTGCTGCAATAGTTGCTGTCAGCCCAAAGTGCACAAGAACCCATGAAGAAAACTGCCGCCTTCGCCCTCGCGGGCGTGTTGATCGTAGCCGTCGCGGGCGGTTGGTGGCGCATGTCGGGCGATCGGCCCGTCACGAAAGACGCCAAGTCCCCGAGCGCCGGGCCGGCCGCCGCGCTGGTCACGCTGGCCACGGCCGAAAGGCAGGACGTGCCGGTCACCGTGCAGGTCAATGGCAGCGTGGTGTCGCTCAACAGCGTCGATCTTCGCCCGCAGGTCACGAACACGGTGAGCGCGGTGCACGTGAAGGAAGGCCAGTTCGTGAAGGAAGGGCAGCTGCTCTTCACGCTCGACGACCGCAACGACCAGGCGAACCTCGCCCGCGCCCGGGCCCAGCAGAAGAAGGACGAGGCCACGCTGGCCGACCTGGAGCGCCAGTACCGGCGCAGCCAGGAGCTGCTCGCGCAGAACTTCATTTCCAAGAGCGCGAGCGACGCCACGCTGTCGCAGTTCGAAGCGCAGCGCGCCGCCGTGGCGGCCGACCGCGCGGCAGTGCAATCGGCGCAGGTGGCGTTGGGCTATGCCACGCTGCGCGCGCCCATCGCCGGGCGCATCGGCGCCGTCAACATCTACCCGGGCACGCTGGTGCAGCCCACGCTGTCGCTGGTCACCATCACCCAGCTCGACCCCATCGCCGTGAGCTTTCCGGTGCCCGAAGGCAACTTGCAGGACTTGCTGGCCGCGGCACGCACGCGCGCCAAGGTCGAGGCGCTGGTCACGGGCCGGCGCGAGCCGCTGTTCGGCACGCTCGACTTCGTCGACAACACGGTCGACCCGCAGATCGGCACGGTGCGCGCCAAGGCCGTGTTCGCCAACGCCGACCAGAGCCTGTGGCCGGGCCAGTTCGTCAACACGCGCATCACGGTGCGCATGCTGGGCGGCGTCACCGTGGTGCCGGCCGCGGCGCTCATGATGCTGTCCGACGGCGCCACGTTGTACGTGGTCGATGCCGAGCGCAACGCGGCGCGCCGCCAGGTCAAGGTGCTCCACACCTTCGGCACGAAGGTCGCCGTGAGCGGCGTGACGCCCGGCGAGCAGGTCGTGATCGAAGGCAGCCAGAACGTGCGCCCGGGCGGCAAGGTGCGCGTCGACGTGAAAGCGCCAGCCGGACCGGCTGGCCCGGGTGGGGCGCCCGCCAACGGCACCACGGGCGTCACGCCCGGCAGCGCGGCCTCGTCGGACGTCCAGCCGGCGCGGGAACGCGCATGAACATTTCAGAGCTCTGCATCCGCCGTCCGGCGATGACGGTGCTGCTGTCGGCGGCCGTCGTGGTCATTGGCATCTTTGCGTACTTCAGCATCCCGGTCGCGGCGCTGCCGAGCTACAACACGCCGGTCATCAACGTCAACGCGCAGCTGCCGGGCGCGAGCCCCGACACCATGGCGAGTTCGGTCGCGCTGCCGCTCGAAAAGCAGTTCTCGACGATTCCCGGCCTGCAGACCATCAGCTCGGTGAACACCCAGGGCGTGACCTCGCTCACGCTTGAATTCGTCAGCAGCCGCGACATCGATGCCGCTGCCGTCGACGTGCAGGCCGCGCTGCTGCGCGCCCAGCGCCAGCTGCCGCAGGAGCTGACGCAGCTGCCCTCGTACCGCAAGGTGAATCCGGCCGACGCGCCGGTGCTGTTCATCGCGCTGATCTCGCCGTCGATGAACCCGTCGGAGCTCAACGACTACGCCGAGAACCTCATTTCGCCCACGCTCTCGACCATCGACGGCGTGGCCCAGGTGGGCGTGTACGGGCGCAAGGCCTTCGCGGTGCGCATCAAGGCCAACGCCGACCTGCTCAACGCGCGCAACATCACGCTCGACGAGCTGGCCAAGGCCGTGAACTCGGCCAACGCCAACACGCCGGTCGGCACGCTCGACGGCCCGCGCCAGACGCTCACCATCCAGGCCAACCGCCAGCTCATGAAGGCGGCCGATTTCGCCAAGCTCATCATTGCGCAGCGCAATGGCGCGCCGGTGCGGCTCGATGAAGTGGCCACGCTGGAAGACAGCTTCGAGTCGGTCAAGACCGCCAGCAGCTTCAACGGCCAGGACTCGATTTCGCTCGCCGTGCAGCGCCAGCCCAATGCCAATACCGTGCAGGTGGTGGACGCCGTGCGCGCGCTCATTCCGCGCTTCAAGGCCGAGTTGCCGCAGTCGGTCGAGATCCACATGGTCAACGACCGCTCGCTCTCGATCCGCGAGGCGGTGCACGACGTGCAGCTCACCTTGCTGGGCACCATCGCGCTGGTGGTGCTGGTGATCTTCCTGTTCCTGCACCGGCTGGTGGCCACGCTGATTCCGGCAGCCACCATTCCGATCTCGCTGATTGGCGCCGTGGCGCTGCTGTACGCCTTCGGCTACAGCCTGGACAACGTCTCGCTGCTGGGCATCACGCTGGCCGTGGGCCTGGTGGTGGACGACGCCATCGTGGTGCTCGAGAACATCATGCGCTACGTCGAGAAGGGCATGGAGCCGATGGCCGCCGCGCTGCGCGGTGCGCGCGAGGTGGGCTTCACCATCGTGTCGATCTCGATCTCGCTGGTGGCCGTGTTCATCCCGATCTTCTTCATGCCGGGCGTGATCGGCCTGCTGTTCCACGAGTTCGCCGTGGTGGTGGCGCTGGCCGTGCTGGTGTCGGCGGTGGTGTCGCTCACGCTGGTGCCGATGCTGGCGAGCCGGCTGCTCAGGCACGTGCCGCGCAAGGAAGGCGCAGGCCACCTCGACCACGAGGAAGAACACCCTGAGCCCGGCACGGCCATCGGCCGGGCCTTCGAGCGCGGCTACCGCGCGGTGCACGGCACCTACATGCGCACGCTCGACTGGACGCTCGCGCACCGTGCGCTGATGCTGGCCATGGCGGGGCTGACCTTCGTCGTCACGGCGTGGCTCTTCATCAGCATCCCCAAGGGCTTCTTCCCCGAGGAAGACATCGGCCAGATCCAGATCACCACCGAAGCGGCCGAAGACATTTCCTTCACCGCCATGAAGGCGCTGCAGGCGCGCGTGGCGGCCGCGCTGCAGGCCGATCCGAGCGTGGCCTATGTGAGTTCCTTCGTCGGCGTGGGCGGCCCGACCGCCACGCAGAACTCGGGCCGGCTGTTCGCGGTGCTCAAGCCGCGCAGCGAGCGTCCCAAGATGTCGAAGGTGCTCGAGTTGCTGCGCCAGCGTTTCCGCGAAATCCCGGGCGTGGCCGTCTACATGCAGCCGGTGCAGAACCTGCGCCTGGGCGGGCGCCAGAGCAAGGCGCGCTTTCAGTACACGCTGCAGAGCGTGAACGCCGGCGAGATGGTGCCGTGGTCGACGAAGCTCATGGAGCGCATGCGTGCCGACCCCGACTTCCGCGACGTGACGAGCGATTCGCAGAACCGCGGCCTGCAGGCCACGCTGGAGATCGACCGCGACAAGGCCGGCGTGCTCGGCGTGGCCGTCGGCGACCTGCGCACCGCGCTGTACAACGCGTACGGCGACCGCCAGATCGGCAGCATCTACGGCGCGAGCAACACCTACCAGGTGATCCTGTCGGCGGCCGACAGCGACCGCCAGTTCGAGGAAGACGTGGCGCGGCTGTCGGTGCGCAGCACCACCGGCAAGCTCGTGCCGCTGTCGGCCTTCTCGACCGTCAAGCGCACCGTGGGGCCGACCTCGGTCAACCACCAGGGGCAGCTGCAGGCGGTGACGGTGTCGTTCAACCTCGGGCCCGAGGTGCCGCTGGGCAACGCGACCGCGAAGATCGACCGCTTCAAGGAAGAGCTGAAGATGCCGCAGTCGATCATCACCACCTACGGCGGTGATGCGGCGGTGTTCCAGAGTTCGCAGTCGAGCCAGGCCGTGCTGCTGGTGCTCGCGGTGCTGGTCATCTACGTGCTGCTGGGCGTGCTGTACGAGAGCTACATCCACCCGATCACCATCCTGGCGGGCCTGCCCTCGGCGGCGGTGGGGGCGCTGCTTTCGCTGAAGATCTTCGGCTTCGACCTCACGCTGATCGCCACCATCGGCATCCTGCTGCTGATCGGCATCGTGAAGAAGAACGCGATCATGATGATCGACTTCGCCCTCGACGCGCAGCGCACCGAGGGCATGAAGCCGGTCGACGCGATCCGCGAGGCCTGCCGGCTGCGCTTCCGCCCGATTCTCATGACCACGCTGGCCGCACTGATGGGCGCGCTGCCGCTCGCGCTGGGCCTGGGCGCGGGCGCCGAGCTGCGCCAGCCGCTGGGCGTGGCGGTGGTGGGGGGGCTGATCTTCTCGCAGGTGATCACGCTGTACATCACGCCCGCGATCTACCTGGCGCTCGACCGCTACAGCGGCAGCGGGCCGATGGTGGAGTTGCCAGGGGAGGCGAAGGCCGAGGCGGCAGCTGGGCATGCCGCGTCGCACGCCTGACGGCGATTCAAAAGATGCCGGATGGTCACGCGCGTGAACCATCCGGCCTGAAAGAACTTTTGCAGTCCTGCGAAACGTCACACCCGGGCAATCGCCCATTGAAGGCGCTCTGGCCTTCTCTTTGACGCCCCTGCGTTTTCTCCTCCTACCCTCGTCCCGTCCATGTGTGTGACGGGCTGAATGATCGCGAGGGGGGGGCGGTCTTGACGGTATCCAGCGATACAGGAAGCGGGTTTTTCTTACGATGATGTATCGCGGAAACGACGCAGGGCCGGTGCGTCAGGAATGCTGACTTGCCGGGCCCGCGTTTCGATGAGCCCGTGTCCCGCCAGCGAATTCAACGTGCGGGTGACGGTGACGCGGCTCAATGCCGTCATGGCGCCGATTTGCTCATGCGTCAGGTCGACCGTGCATTGTTTCGACGCCTGCGCCGACGGCAGGCGCGCTACGCGCAGCAGCAGATCGATGATCCGCTCCTTGGGCGCCGACGAGGCCACGCCGGCCAGCTTGGCGACGATCATGTGGTTCTTGAATCCGAGCAGCTGGATCAAGGAGGTCGCGAGCTCGGGGAGCGCCGAGAACTGCTGCGCGACATCTGCTGGGCGATAGCGGCTGAGGACGGCTGGCGCAACAACGCGCGTCGTCGTCGGCCGGGGGCTGTCGGCGAATGCGGGACCTTCGCCAAAGATCGCCCCGGGTCCAAAGATCTCGAGCAGGAACTCCGAACCGTTGCTTCGGTGGATCGTGGAATGAACGAAACCTGACCGCAACAGATAGAAGTAGTCATGCCGTTCGCCTTCGCGCGCGATGGTGTCGCCGGCCTCCAGGGTGACAAAGCTTCCCAGCTGCGTGGCTTGAATCCACGGCGCAGACAGCGTCTGGGAGGCATCCCAGCTGGCGTACGCCGAGGGGGTCGAGTGGGTTCGTTTCATGGGGGCGTCTTGCCCGGAACGGAGAAAGGCAAGCAGCCCATCGCGCCTTGTCCTTCGCGCTAGGTCGTGGACTCGTCGAGCGGTGTGTCCGCGGCCAGGTGGCTGATGTCGCTCCAGCCGACGAGGCTGAAGCCCTCGGGTGTCCACAGCATGCGGTTGATTGCCGCGTTGCCGAGCTGCCAGGTGCGCGGTGCCTGCAGCTCCTGGCGCGTGGCGGCGCGGTAGAGCACATCCATCACGCCGCCGTGGGCCACCAGCACCACCAACTCGCCCGGATGGCGCGCGGCGATGGCCGAGGCGGTGCGGGTCACGCGGTCGCGAAAGGTCAGCAGGCTCTCGCCGCCGCCCTCGGGTTCGAACTCGGGATCGCGCTCGCGCCAGCGGCGGGCGTCCTCGGGCAAGGTGGCCTCGATCTCGGCGAAGCTCATGCCCTCGAAGCGGCCGAAGGCACGCTCGCGCAGGCCCAGGTCGGGCTGCACGTCGAGGCCGTGGGGCGCGGCGATGGCCTGGGCGGTCTGCCAGGCGCGCGAGAGGTCGCTGGCGTACACCGCCGCAATCGGCTCGTCGGCCAGCGCCCGTCCGGCGCGCTGCGCCTGCCACAGGCCCGTAGCGTTGAGGCCGATGTCGAGGTGGCCCTGGATGCGGGTGTCGACGTTCCAGGCGGTTTCGCCGTGGCGCACGGCGATCAGGCGGGTGAGGTGGACTTCCATCCGTCCGAATTCTAGAAGTGCATCATTTCCTGGCAGCCGGCGCGAGCTCGATGTTCACGCGGCGCTCGCCCGGCGGCGGGTTCGGAAAGCCCTGCAGCGCGGCCTCGAACATCACCGGCAGGATCGCCGCGCTCGCGCTGTAGGGGCCGTCGTTGCGCGCGCGGGTCTCGTACACCACGCGGTGGCTTCCGCCCGCCTCGCGCAGCACGACGCTCACCTCGCGCTGGTACCAGGGGTTGGCCGGCGGCGTGAACATCGGGCCACCGTACCAGCCCCCGCCATGCCAGCGGTGGCCGTAGTAGCCGCCGTAGCCGTAGCCCCACGGGCCGGGCCCGTACAGCCACGGATCGGCCCAGGGCGACAGCGCCGCCGTGACGCGCGCGCCGATCTGCGCCGTGTACTGCGGCCTGGTGTCGTCGCGGCGCAGGCCGACCTTGTCGAACGCGGCCGCGGCCATGGCCTCCAGGCCGTCCTGGCGCGCCGTGTCGGCCTGCTGCGAAGGCAGGCGCTCGAAGCGGTAGGTGGCGCCAGGCGGCACGGTCGTGCCCGGCGTGGCAAAGCTCTTGACGTTGCTGTCGACCACCCAGGAGGTGGCGCAGCTGCTCAGGGCTGCTGCTAAAAATAGAGCTGAAAACGCACGATACATAAGGGTCTCCGGGCCAAGTGCCCTAAATTCCCCTGGGTTGCCCGAGTCAGCCTTGAACGATGCGCAGGGCCGAGGGTGCCTGGGAGAGCAGGTCGAAAGCGGGCGTGTCGAAGGCCTTGTCGCCGTTCTCGTCGGCCACGCCCGTCGCCTTCAGACCCTGGAAGTCGTGCAGCGTTCCGTCGAGCAGGTGCGAAGGCACGACGTTCTGCAGTGCGGTGAACATGTTTTCGACGCGGCCGGGGTACTTCTTGTCCCACTCGCGCAACATCTCGCCGACCTGCTTGCGCTGCAGGTTTTCCTGGCTGCCGCACAGCGTGCAGGGAATGATGGGGAACTCGCGGTGCTGCGCCCAGCGCACCGTGTCTTTTTCGGCCACGTACGCCAGCGGGCGGATCACGATGTGCTTGCCGTCGTCGCTCACCAGCTTGGGCGGCATGCTCTTCAACTTGCCGCCGAAGAACATGTTGAGGAAGAAGGTCTGCAGCATGTCGTCACGGTGGTGGCCCAGCGCGACTTTGGTGGCGCCCAGCTCGTCGGCCACGCGGTACAGGATGCCGCGGCGCAGCCGGCTGCACAGGCCGCAGGTGGTCTTGCCCTCGGGGATCACGCGCTTGACGATGCTGTAGGTGTCCTGGTTCTCGATGTGGAAGGCCACGCCCAGGTCGCTCAGGTACTTGGGCAGCACTTCTTCGGGAAAGCCGGGCTGCTTCTGGTCGAGGTTGACCGCGACGATGTCGAAATGGATGGGCGCGCGTGCCTTCATCTTGAGCAGGATGTCCAGCAGCGCGTAGCTGTCCTTGCCGCCCGAGACGCACACCATGACCTTGTCGCCCTCTTCGATCATGTTGTAGTCGACGATGGCCTGCCCGACCTGGCGGCACAGGCGCTTCTCGAGCTTGTGCGTTTCGCGCTCGATCTTCAGCGAGTTGGGGGGCGCGCCGGCTTCGGGCGTTTCGTCGATCCAGACGGCGTTCATTGGGTGGCTACTTCGGGCAAATCGGGGGAAAGACCCCCGATTTTGCCTTGGATCACCATTCCCCGGCTTCGATGCGGATGGCGACCTCGCAGTCGTCGAAGATTTCGAGCTTGGCGATCTTCACGCGCACGCCCCGCACGCCGGGCAGTTGCAGCAGGCGCTGTGCGAGCTTGCCGATGAGGCTTTCGAGCAGGTTGACGTGCTCGGCGGTGCACTCGTCGATGATGATGCGGCGCACCTTGCGGTAGTCCAGCACGTGGAAGATGTCGTCGTCCTGCGGCAGCAGCGGCTGCGGGCCGAGGTTGAGCTCGGCGTCTACCAGAATCGGCTGCGGCGCGGTTTTTTCCTGCTCCAGGATGCCCAGGTTGGCGTCGAAGCGCAGGCCCTGGAGGGTGAGTGTCTGGTGGCCGTGCGGTGTGTTCGTGGACATGGTGGTGGTGCTCGTCACATGAGCGAGAAATCGCGCTCGAATTTCATCAGGTGCTGGCCGCCGTCCACCAGCAGCGTGGTGCCGGTGATCGAGCGGTTTTCCAGTGCGAATTTCACCGTGGCGGCCACGTCCTCGGAGGTGGACGAGCGGCCCAGCGGCGACAGCTTGTGCAACTGCGCGAACCTGTCGTCGTCGAGCATGTGGCTCGCCAGCGTGAGGCCGGGCGCCACGCCCACCACGCGCACGCGCGGTGCGAGCGCCAGCGCGAGCATGGGGGTGGCGGCTTCGAGCGCGGCCTTGGAGAGCGTGTAGCTCAGGAAGTCCGGGTTCGGGTTCCAGAGCTTCTGGTCGAGCAGGTGCACCACGGCGCCCTGTGCGTCGCGCCGGGCCAGGTGCTCGTGCAGTGCCTGCGCCAGCAGGATGGCCGCACCCGTGTTGCTGCGCGCGTGGCGCTCCATGAGCGCGTAGCTGAAGCTGGCGGCATCGTCGTGCTCGAAGAGGGCGGCGCTGTGCACCACCGCATCCACCGTGCGAAAGCGTGCCGCCACGCGCGGCAGCAGGGCGCGCGTGGCCTGCTCGTCGGCCAGGTCGGCCTCGAACAGCGCCGAGTCGCCCGAGCGCGCGGCGCAGTCGGCCACGGTCTGCTCGGCTTCGGCGCGCGAGCTGCGGTAGTGCACCGCCACCTGCCAGCCGCCCGTCGCCAGCGCCAGCGCGATCTCGCGGCCCAGCCGGCGGCCCGCACCTGTGACGAGGACGGTGCGGCGGCGATCGGGGGAGGAGGGTGGGATGGCACGCATGCGAGGGAAGAAAACGAGGAGGAAGAGGACAATGGCGCCGTGACGACGCCAACCACAAACAGTTTACCCATCGCCCTTGACCATCTGATTGCCCGTTCCGTCGAACGCGCGGGCGGATGGATCGGCTTCGACCGCTTCATGGCCCTGGCCTTGTATGCGCCGGGGCTCGGCTATTACGCCAACACTTCGGCCAAGTTCGGCCACATGCCTTCATCCGGCAGCGACTTCGTGACCGCGCCCGAGTTGACGCCGATGTTCGGCCACACGCTCGCGGTGCAGGTGCTCGAAGCGCTGGAGAAAACCGGCACCGACACGGTGTGGGAATTCGGCGCGGGCTCGGGGGCGCTGGCGGTGCAGCTGCTGCATGCGCTGGGCGAGATGGGACGCAGGGATGTGCGCTATCGCATCGTCGACCTGTCGGGCACCCTGCGCGAGCGGCAGCAGCAGGCGCTCGCGGGGCATGCGGGGCGGGTCGAATGGCTCGGGGAATTGCCTGAGGCGATGGAGGGCGTGGTGGTCGGCAACGAGGTGCTCGATGCGATGCCGGTGCAGCTGCTGGCGCGGGTGAAGGGGGCGTGGTTCGAGCGCGGCGTGGTGCGCAATCCGGCGGGGGACGGGTGGACGTGGGTGGACCGGCCGACTGATCTTCGGCCGCCGGTCGAGGTGCCTGGGGTGCATGACTACCTCACGGAAGTGCATCCGCAGGCGCAGGCGTTCATTGCGACGCTGGCGGACCGGCTCGAGAAGGGCGCGGCGTTTCTCATCGACTACGGATTTCCCGAGGGCGAGTACTACCACCCGCAGCGGCACATGGGGACGGTGATGTGCCATCGGGGGCACCAGGCGGATGGCGATCCGCTGTCGGAGGTGGGCTACAAGGACATCACGGCGCATGTGGACTTCACCGGGATTGCCGTGGCGGGGCAGGAGGCGGGGCTTGCTGTTCTTGGCTACACGAGCCAGGCGCGGTTTCTTCTGAACTGCGGGATGTTGGGGTTGATGGAACGCGGGACTGTGGCGCAGCGAGGGATGGCGGCTCGGTTGATTCATGAGCATGAGATGGGGGAGTTGTTCAAGGTGGTGGGGTTTGCTGTGGGTGAACCTTGGGACGCTGTCGGGTTCGCTGAGGGGGATCGGAGTCACACCCTCTGAGGGGTTGCTTCCCGAGGCCGGGTCTCGCCCCGGCGGGC
>NZ_LMEV01000014.1:1761-73108 GCF_001426505.1 Variovorax sp. Root473 | reverse complement strand
CTTTCTTTTGCTTCGCCAAAAGAAAGTAAGCAAAGAAAAGGCGACCCCACTGTCTGCGACCCTCCGCTTCGCTGNCAAACTCGCTTCGCTCAAACAAGGGCGAGCCCTGATCCGCGAAACGCTGCGCTCCTCGGCGCAGCCAGAGGGGCTTGGATGCCGGGCGGGCCGTCGCTGCGCTCGGCCACCATGGCGCCAAAGGCGCTGCGCGCTTTGGGCGCCTTGTGCTTTCAACGGAAAGAGTTGGTCATAAGCAAGCAACAAAGACTTCGTTGGGGAATGATGGGCGCGCTTCTACATTCGCGGCATGACTGCCGTTCTTTCCCGCGCACCCCCCACCGATGCCCCGGCGCAGCACTTCGAGGTGCGGCCTTTCGATGCGCCGGTCGGTGCGGAGATCGTCGGGCTCGACATCGCTGAGCCGATCAACGCCGCCGACTTCCAACGCATCCACCGCGCGCACCTGGAGCACCACGTGCTGGTCTTTCGCGACCAGCGCATCACGCCCGCGCAGCACATCGATTTCAGCCGCCGCTTCGGGCCGCTCGAGATCCACGTGCTGCACCAGTTCCAGCTGAAGGACCACCCCGAGATCCTGATCGTCTCGAACATCAAGGAGAACGGCGAGCCGATCGGTCTGGGCGATGCGGGGGTGTACTGGCACTCCGACATTTCGTACAAGCCCAAGCCCAGTCTCGGCTCGCTGCTGCACGCGCAGGAGCTGCCGAGCGAGGGCGGCGACACGCTCTTCGCCGACCAGCATCTGGCGTGGGAAGCGCTGTCGCCCGAACTGCAGCAGTGCATCCTGCCGCTGAAGGCGGAGCACAGCTACCTCGCGAAGTATGAGGAACTGCGTGCGAAGAATCCGTGGCGGCCCAAGTTGTCTCAAGCGCAGATCGACCAGGTCGCGCCCGCCGTGCAGCCGGTGGTGCGCACGCATCCGCAGACGGGGCGCAAGGCGCTGTTCGTCAGCGAGCACTTCACGACGCGCATCGTCGGTCTGCCGCCAGGCGAGAGCGATGCGCTGCTGGCCGAGCTGTTCGCGCACAGCGTGAAGCCCGAGTTCGTGTATCGCCACGCGTGGGCGCCGCACGACCTGGTGTTCTGGGACAACCGCTCGCTGATGCACCTCGCGGCAGGCACGCCCGACCACCTGCGCCGCCGCTTGAACCGCACCACGGTCGTGGGCGACACGCCTTTCTGATTTCTTTCTCTCTTCCTTCTTTCGGACTTTCAATGAACCGCTTCACACGCCGCGCCGCTGCGCTCGTCACGGGCCTCGGCCTTCTCGCCGGCAGCCTGGCTGCGCAGGCCGAAGGGCAGATCCGCATCGCCGAGCAGTTCGGCATCGTCTACCTGCTGCTCAACGTGGCGCAGGAGCACAAGCTGATCGAGAAGCACGCCAAGGCCGCGGGCATTGATGCGAAGGTCGAGTGGGTCAAGCTCTCTGGCGGGTCGGCGGTGAACGACGCACTGCTGTCGGGCAACATCGAGATCGCGGGCGCCGGCGTGGGGCCGCTGCTCACGCTGTGGGACCGCACGAAGGGCAAGCAGAACGTGAAGGGTGTGGCGTCGCTGGGCAACTTCCCGTACTACCTGGTGAGCAACAACCCGAACGTGAAGACGATCGCCGACTTCACGGACAAGGACCGCATCGCGCTGCCGGCCGTGGGCGTGTCGGTGCAGTCGCGGGTGCTGCAGATCGCCTCGGCCAAGCTGTGGGGCGAGAAGGAGTTCAACCGGCTCGACAAGATCAGCGTCGCGCTGCCGCACCCCGATGCAGCGGCGGCCATCATCAAGGGCGGCACGGAGATCACGGGGCACTTCGGCAATCCGCCATTCCAGGAGCAGGAACTCGCGGGCAACCCGAACGCGCGCATCGTGCTGAACTCGTACCAGGTGCTGGGCGGGCCGTCGTCGGCCACGGTGCTGTACGCGACCGAGAAATTCCGCAGCGAAAACCCGAAGACCTACAAGGCCTTCGTCGATGCGCTCGACGAGGCGGCGAAGTTCGTCACGGCCAACCCCGAGAAGGCGGCCGACATCTACCTGAAGGTGAGCCACGCGAAGCTCGACCGCGAACTGCTGCTGAAGATCATCAAGAACCCCGAGGTGCAGTTCAAGACCGCGCCGCAGAACACCTACGTGTTCGCGGAGTTCATGCACCGCGTGGGCGCGATCAAGAACAAGCCGGCGTCGGTGAAGGACTATTTCTTCGACGACGCGCACACGGCTTCGGGGAACTGATGAGTACGGCGAAGGCGCGATCGGCGCTGGACGGCCTCCCCCTCTGGGGCGAGGTGGGGATGGGCGCCGGCATCGCGGTGGCGAAGCAGGCGCTGCGGGCTCCCGCCCCGGCCCTCCGGGAGGCGCGGGCGCAAGGCCATCGCCACGACCTTGCGCCGCTGCTCCAGGTCGACCACGTCAGCCTCGAGTACCGCACGCCCGAGCGCGTGGTGCGCGCCACGCACCGCGTGAGCTTCGACGTGCACGCCGCCGACCGCTTCGTGTTGCTCGGCCCCTCGGGCTGCGGCAAGTCCACGCTGCTCAAGGCCGTGGCCGGCTTCATTCCGCCGGTCGAGGGCGAGATTCGTCTCGACGGCCGGCGCGTGACGCAGCCGGGCCCCGATCGCATCGTCGTGTTCCAGGAGTTCGACCAGCTGCCGCCGTGGAAGACGGTGAAGCAGAACGTGATGTTCCCGCTGCTCGCCTCGCGCACGCTGGGCCGCAAGGAAGCGGCCGAGCGCGCGCTGCACTATCTGGACAAGGTGGGCCTGTCGAAGTTCGCCGACGTGCATCCGCACCAGCTCTCGGGCGGCATGAAGCAGCGCGTGGCGATCGCCCGCGCGCTGGCGATGCAGCCGCGCGTGCTGCTGATGGACGAGCCCTTTGCCGCGCTCGACGCGCTCACGCGCCGCCGCATGCAGCAGGAGCTGCTCGAACTGTGGGACGAGGTGCGCTTCACGCTGCTGTTCGTCACCCACTCGATCGAGGAGGCGCTGGTGGTGGGCAACCGCGTGGCGCTGCTGTCGCCGCACCCGGGGCGCATGCGTGCCGAACTCAACAGCCACGGTTACTCGCTGGACAGCCTGGGCGGTGCGGATTTCCAGGCGACGGCGCGGCGCATCCACGACATGCTGTTCGAGGAAGAACAGGGCACCCCATGAGCACCCTGACGCCACCCATCCGCCCCGAGTACGAGCGCACGCTCGAGCCCTTCACCGGATTGCCGGTGGAGCGCGCGCTGCCGCTGGCCACGCGCGTCGCCTCGCACACCTGGCTGCGCAAGGGCCTGATCCTCGCCGTCATCGCCGTGCTGTGGGAGCTGGCGGCGCGCTGGCAGGACAACGACCTGCTGCTGCCCACCTTCACCGCCACCGCCCGCGCATTGGTCGAAGGGCTGGCCAGCGGCGAGCTGGTCGAGAAGGTGCGCATCTCGCTGGCCGTGCTGCTGCAGGGCTACCTCGCGGGCGTGCTGCTGGCCTTCGGGCTCACCACGCTGGCGGTGTCCACGCGCATCGGGCGCGATCTGCTGGACACGCTGACCTCGATGTTCAACCCGCTGCCCGCGATCGCGCTGCTGCCGCTGGCGCTGCTGTGGTTCGGGCTGGGCCGGGGCAGCCTGGTGTTCGTGCTGATCCATTCGGTGCTGTGGCCGCTGGCGCTCAACACGTACGCCGGCTTCCAGGGCGTGCCCGAGACGCTGCGCATGGCGGGGCGCAACTACGGGCTGAAGGGGCTGCGCTACGTGCTGCAGATCCTGGTGCCGGCCGCGCTGCCGTCGATCCTGTCGGGGCTGAAGATCGGCTGGGCCTTTGCGTGGCGCACGCTGATCGCGGCCGAGCTGGTGTTCGGCGCCTCGTCGGGCAAGGGCGGGCTGGGTTGGTACATCTTCCAGAACCGCAACGAGCTGTACACCGACCGGGTGTTCGCCGGCCTCGCGCTGGTGGTGCTGATCGGCCTGCTGGTGGAAAGCCTGGGCTTTCGCACGCTGGAGCGACTCACGGTGCGGCGCTGGGGCCAGCAGCGGTAGCCGAGGCCAGTGCAGTGGGCCGGGCGAATGCCCCGGCGATGGTGGGAGAGGCGCGGGCTCGGGTCTAATCGCAGCTTTTGGCACGCGTTCTGTCCTTCCCATGAGCTCTTTCGCCCCCGACCTTTCCGCGATCGCCGGTGCGCTGGCCGATGCCGCCGCCGCCCAGTCGATGCGCTACTTCCGCACGCCGCTGGACATCATCACCAAGGCCGACGAAAGCCCGGTCACGCTGGCCGACCGCGCCGCCGAGACGGCGATGCGCGAGATCCTCGGCGCACGTGTGCCCATCGACGGCATCTTCGGCGAGGAGCACGGCCCCGAGCGGCTCGACGCCGACCGCATCTGGGTGCTCGACCCGATCGACGGCACGCGCAGCTTCATCACCGGCTCGCCGCTGTGGGGCACGCTCATCGGTGTGCTGCAGGGCGGTCGCGTGGTGCTCGGCATGGTCGACATGCCGGTGCTGAAGGAACGCTGGATCGGCGAGGCCGGCAAGGGCGCCACGCGCGACGGCCAGCCCGTGCGCGTGAGCGGCTGCACCGAGATCGCCAAGGCCCGCATCGTGACCACCTCGCCCGACATCTTCTCGCCGACCGACTGGAGCGCCTTCGACAGCCTGAGCCGCCAGTGCGCGATGCGCCGTTTCGGCGGCGACTGCTACGGCTACGCGCAGCTCGCGGGCGGCACCATCGACCTCGTGGTCGAGACCGGGCTGCAGCCCTACGACTTCCTGGGCCCGACGGGTTTGATCGAGGCCGCAGGCGGCGTCGTCACCGATTGGGAGGGCCGGCCGCTCGGGCTGAATCCCGACCAGCGCGTGATCGCTGCAGCCACACCCGAACTTCACCGACAAGCCCTGGCCGTGCTCGCGGCCTAGACTGTCGGCATGTTCCGCTGGCTGATCGTCGTCGTCCTCGCGCTGGTGCTCATGAGCGGCCTGACCGCCTGGCTGCGCCGCTTCGGCTTCGGACGGCTGCCCGGCGATTTCGAGTTTCGCGCCTTTGGCCGCGACTGGCAGCTGCCGATCGCGAGCACCGTGGTGCTCAGCATGATCGCGGCGCTGGTGGCGCGGCTGCTCTGAGCACGGCGCGTCGACGCCTGAGAAGCGCTTGAGAAAGAAGAGAACCCTGCAATGAGAGCCTGCGTAGACATCGGCGGCACCAAGGTCGCCGTGAGCCTTTCCGCTTCGAGCGACGCGCCATTGATCGGCCGCCGCAGCGAGCCCACCGCCAAGACCGGCAGCAACGACGCCGTGGCCGTGCAGATTCTGCGGCTCATCGACGAGGTGTGCGCCGAGCAGGGCATCGACCCGGCCAGCATCGACCGCGTGGGCGTGTCGTCGACCGGGCCCTTCGAACTGCACGACGGCATGGTCGAGCTGGCCACGCCCAACATTTGCGGCGGCATCGCCGGCCCGTCGCGCGGGCTGCCCAACAATTGGATGACGGCCATCGTCGAGGCGCCGCTGGTGCGCCGCTTCGGCCGCGTGCGCGTCGAGAACGACGCCGTGGCCGCGCTCGAGGCCGAGCGCCACTGGGGCGCGCTGAAGGGGCTCGACAACTGCGCCTACGCCACCTGGAGCACCGGCGTGGGCGTGGGCCTGTGCGTCGACGGCAAGGCGCTGCGCGGCAAGAACGGCAACGCCGGCCATGCGGGCCACAGCTTCGTGGTCGACGACGACAGCGGCGCGCTGTGCGGTTGCGGCAACCTGGGCGACGTGGAAGCGCTGGCGGGCGGCAACTCGATCGCGCACCGCTTCGGCCAACCCGCGGCCGATCTGTTCACGGCCGCTGCGGCCGGTGACGCTGCCGCACTCGAGAAGGCCGACGCGCTGTGCCGCGTGATCGGCCGCATGCTCTACAACCTGGTCATCACGCTCGACCTGCAGCGCATCAGCCTGGGCGGCAGCGTGTTCTGGCACCACCGCGACTTCGTGCTGCCGCGGCTGCAGGCGCAGGTCGACGGCAAGCTGCTGCCGCTCACGCGCGGCGTGCTGCTGGTGCCCGCCGGGCTCGGCGACAAGGTGGGCGACTACGCGGCCCTGGCGCTGCTCGACTGAGCCGCCGCGCGCGGCGACCGGACCAGCGTCGCCGGCTTGTTCTTCTGCGCGGCGCAGCCTTCCTCGACGATCCGCCCCAATCGCCGCAGCCCCGCATCGACGGCTTCGCTGAAGGGCCAGCCGCAGTTGATGCGCAGGTAGTGGTCGAAGCGCGAGGCGTTCGAGAACTGCGCGCCCGGCGCCACCAGCATGTGCTCACGCAGCGCCGCCTCGAACACCGCCACCGACGACAGTCGATCGGGCAACTCCACCCACAGCTGGAAACCGCCGCGCGGCAGGTTCAGCCGCGTGCCGGCCGGGAAGTAGCGGGCGATGGCGTCTGCCGTCTGGTCGCGTTGCGTGTGCAGGCGTTCGCGCAGCCGGCGCAGGTGGCGGTCGTAGCCGCCGCTGGCAATGATCTCGCCCGCGGCGATCTGCGCCAGTGCCTCGTTGTTGCGCGTCTGCGCGTACTTGAGCATCTCGACCTGCGCATGCCAGCGCCCGGCCGTGATCCAGCCCAGCCGCAGGCCCGGCGCCAGCACCTTGTGCAGCGAGGCGCAATACACCACGTTGCCCGTGCGGTCCCAGGACTTGATGGCGCGCAGCGGCACCTCGGTTTCCACCAGGTCGCTGTAGGTGTCGTCCTCGACCAGCGCGATGCCGTGGCTCTCGCACATCTGCACCAGCCGCTGCTTGTGGGCGTCGGGCATCACGCTGCCGATGGGGTTCTGCAGGTGCGGCACGACCACCACGGCCTTGATGTCGTCGTAGGTGTGGATGGCCAGGTCGAGCGCCTCCAGCGAGATGCCGGTCTGCGGACTGGTGGGAATCTCCAGCCCACGCAGGCCCAGGCTTTCGAGCACCTGCAGCAGGCCGTAGAAGGTGGGCGATTCGACCGCCACGGTGTCGCCGGGCTTGGCGATGGCGCGCAGCGCGAGGTTCAGCGCCTCGATGCAGCCGTTGGTGACCAGCACGTCGTCGGGCGCCACGGTCATGCCCACGCGCAGATTGCGCTGGGCCACCACCTGGCGGAACTGCTCATGGCCTTTTTGCGACGAGGCGGTGGTCAGCAGCTCGGGGCGCTGGCGCAGCGCACGCGTCATGGCGTTGCGCAGCGCTTCGGCCGGGTAGAGCTCGGGTGCGGCGCGCGAGATTGCGAAGTTGAGCTTCACTTCGTTGAGGCGCCCGCGCGCCATGAAGTTGGCCATGCGTGTGCGCATGCTGACGAACTGCGCCGGGTCGGGCGGCAGGCCGGACACGGGTTCTTCCATGGCCGCGATGGCCAGGCGCTGCGGGCGGCGCACGAAGTAGCCGGAGCGGTCGCGCGCCTCGACCCAGCCGTCGCTTTCCATGGCGCGGCAGACCTGCAGCGCGGTCGAGAGGCTGATGTCGTGCAGCCGCATCAGGCTGCGCAGCGACGGGAGCTTGTCGCCCGCCTTGAGCGAGCCGGCATGGATCGCGTCGACGTAGTGCGCCGCGAGCTGGCGGTAGAGCGGTAGCGAGTCCATGGGTCGATGTTCCCCGCATCGGGCATCCGAAAACAGATGCAGTTTCTTGGGAAAACGACCATAACAGATGGTGTGGCGGCCCGGCTGTTCCGGTCGCAATAGCCATCGGGTGTGCCTGTTTTTCGGGCGACGGAATTCCTACGATGAAGCCCACATCCACCCGAGGTCCGCCATGATCACCACCCTGTCCGAAGCCCCCGATTCCATCGTCCTCGAACCCGGCCAGTCGCTGCGCACCGCGGTCGATGCGGGCACCTGGCTTCAGCTGGCCGAGGGCCGCGCCCGCGTGGTGTCGCCGCCGGGCTGGCTGGGCGAGACGGTGTTCATGACCGAGACGCTGCTCGGCGAAGGCGATATGCACTGCGTGCCGCAGGGCGGGTGGATCGAGGTGTCGGCCATCACGCCGGTGCACCTGCGGATGCATGCGCCGGCGCAGGCATCCCGGCAGGCCACCACCCCGGCGCCCGCACGGCCGGTGATGCGCTTCGTGCGCTTGCTGACGGGGTGGTGAGGCTGGCTCAGCGCTCGTTCGCCGCAGCGCGCAGCGCTTCGAGAAATTCGCGCCGCCACCAGTGGATGTCCTGCGCCCGGATGCGCGACAGCAGCTTCTGGTGTCGCTCGCGCCGCTCTTCCAGCGGCATCTGCAGCGCCTGCTGCACCGTCTCGGCGGTGCCGTGCGTGTCGTACGGATTCACGAGCAGCGCTTCCTTCAGCTGCTCGGCCGCTCCGGCAAAACGTGACAGCACCAGCACGCCCGGGTCGGCCGGGTCCTGCGCCGCGATGTATTCCTTGGCGACGAGGTTCATGCCGTCGCGCAGCGGCGTCACCAGCCCCACGGCCGCCGCGCGGCACAGGCCCGGCACGCGGCGGCGCGCGACCATGCGGTGGATGTAGCGCACCGGCATCCAGTCGAGCTCGCCGTAGTCGCCGTTGATGGCGCCGCACAGGGACTCGAGTTCGCGGCGGATGTCGCCGTAGGCATCGACCATCTCGCGGGTGGGCGAGGCGATCTGGATCAGCGTGGCGCTGCGCCGGTTCTCCGGGTAGTTGGCCAGCAGCTCGCGGAATGCCCGCACGCGCTGCGGAATGCCTTTCGAATAGTCGAGCCGGTCGATGCCCAGCAGCAGTCGGCGGCTGGAGTATTCGCGCTTCATGGTCTCGTACATGTCGCGCGATTCCTTGGCGTGCGTGAGCGCCGCGAACTCGTCCACGTCGATGCCGATGGGGAACGCCGCCGCGCGCACCGTGTTGCCGTAGGCGCGGTACAGGTCGCCGCCCAGCGATTCGCCTTGCGCCTCGTTGCGCACGTAGTGCGCAAAGTGCTGCACGTCCTGCTCGGCCTGGAAGCCGATGAGGTCGTAGGAGAACAGCGAACGCATCAGCCAGGCGTGCTGCGGAATGGCCGCCATGATGATCTGCGGCGGCAGCGGAATGTGCAGGAAGAAACCGATGCGCTGCTTGCAGCCCATGGCGCGCAGCTCGGCCGCGAGCGGAATCAGGTGGTAGTCGTGCACCCAGAGGATGTCGTCCTCGCGCAGCAGCGGCAGCAGCTTGCGCGCAAAGAGCTGGTTCACGCGCCGGTAGCCGCCGATGAAGGCGGCCTCGAAGTGCGCCAGGTCGAGCCGGTCGTGGAACACCGGCCACAGCACGTCGTTGCTGTAGCCCAGGTAGTAGCTGTCGTGGTCGTCGCGGCTCAGGTCGAGGGTGGCGAGCGTGACCTTGCCGGCCTGCTGCGTGTGCAGTTCGCCTTCACCCGTGGGACCGCCTTCGACGATCTGGCCGCTCCAACCAAACCACAGGCCACCGCTCTGTTGCAGGCTTTCGCCCAGGGCCACGGCCAGGCCGCCGGCGGCAGGCTTGCGTGGGTCGGCCACGCGGTTCGAAATGACGACGAGACGGCTCATATGCAGGAGTCCCAGGGAGCGGACAGGCGCACGGCCGCGTTGATGATGCCGACCATCGAATAGGTCTGCGGAAAGTTGCCCCACATCTCGCCCGTCACCGGGTGCGTGTCTTCCGACAGCAGGCCCAGCGGGTTGCGCGCGGCGAGCATGGTTTCGAAGATCTGCCGCGCCTCGGCCTTGCGGCCGATCTTGGCCAGCGCGTCGATGCGCCAGAAGGTGCAGATGTTGAAGGCGGTCTCGGGCTTGCCGAAGTCGTCGGCCGCTTCGTAGCGGCGCATGTAGGGGCCGTCGCACAGCGACTTTTCCATGGCGTCGACGGTCGAGATGAAGCGCGGATCGCGCGCATCGATCAGGCCCACCTCGACCATCAGCAGGATGCTGGCGTCGAGCTCGTGCCCGCCGAAGCTTTCGGCAAAGGCCTGGCGCTCTTCGCACCACGACTTGGCAAGAATCTCTTCCTTCATGCGTGCGGCATGGCCATGCCAGTAGGCGGCGCGCTCGGGCAGCTCAAGCCGTCGCGCGATCTTGGCCAGGCGGTCGCAGGCGGCCCAGCTCATGAGCGCCGAGCTGGTGTGCACGCGGGCGCGCGTGCGCAGCTCCCACATGCCCGCGTCGGGCGTGCCGTACACGCGCACGGCCTGCTCGCCCACTGCTTCCAGGTGCGGAAACTCCGCCACGCCCGCGCGGCTGAGCAGCCGGTGGTCGTGGAAGGCCTGGGCCGCGCCGAGCACGATGTTGCCGTACACGTCGTGCTGGAAGTGCTCCTGTGCCTGGTTGCCCACGCGCACCGGGCCCATGCCGCGGTAGCCCGGCAGGCCCTCGACGAACGACTCGGGCAGCTCGCGCTCCAGCCCGATGCCGTACAGCGGCTGGATGTGCTCGCCGTGCGACCCGATGACCACGTTGCCGAGCCAGCGCAGGTAGTCTTCCATCGTGCCCACCTCGCTCAGCGAGTTGAGCGCGCGCACCACGAAGAACGCATCGCGCAGCCAGCAGTAGCGGTAGTCCCAGTTGCGCTGGCTGCCCGGCGCCTCGGGGATGCTGGTGGTCATGGCGGCGACGATGGCGCCTGTGTCCTCGTACAGCGAGAGCTTGAGCGTGATGGCCGCGCGGATCACGGCGTCCTGGTACTCGAAGGGAATGGCCAGGCGCTTGCTCCAGGTGCGCCAGTACGAGATGGTTTCCTGCTCGAACTTGCGCGCGGTGTCGGCGATGCCTTCGAGCAGCGTCTCGTCCACGCCGAACATGAAGTTGTACTCGCGCGAGATCACGAAGGCCTGGCGCGAGAGGATGTGCGAGATCGAGGCGTCGGTGTTCAGCCGCAGCGTCACGTCGGGCCCCACGTACCGGATGTGGTTGCTGCCGCGCGTGACCTCGATCGGTTCCGAGGCGCCCCACTGGAAGCGCGGGTCGAGCGCCACGCGGATGCGCGGCGCGCCGGCGATGGGGCGCACGCGGCGCACCATCATGAGCGGGCGGAAGTAGCGCGAGCGGCTGTAGAAGCGCGGCGCGAAGTCGGTGATCTCGATGCCCTGGCCCGCGCTGTCGAACAGCTGCGTGCGCAGCACGGCGGTATTGGGCTCGTACCACTGCTTGCTGGAAGCGAAGTCCTCGATCTCGATGGCCCACGCGCCGGCTTCCTCGCCGGGGTGCAGCAGCGCGTTGAAGACCGGGTCGCCATCGAAGCGCGGCAGGCAGCACCAGACGGCACGGGCGCGCGCATCGATGAGCGCGCTGTAGGCGCAGTTGCCGATCACGCCGACATTCAGGGAGGGCTCGGCGGGCGGCGCAAAGCCGCGCGGTGGGGCCGCTGCCACGTGCGCCGCGACGTTGGCGACCTCCAGCGGCGCCTGCTCGTCGGGGCCCGCCGCGCCGGCCAGGGCATCGCCCGCGCGGTCCTCCGGGGCCTGCGGCAGTTGGTGTTCGCTCATGCAGGCTTCCTCGGTGATGCTTCGGGTGTGTTGTCAGGTGCGGCCAGCAGGTCGCGCGCCTGCACCAGCCATTCGTAGACCGCGCGTGGCGATTCGAGCCGGTGCAGCGCCAGGCTCGGCCCCGCGCCGACCTTGATCGCCACGCCGCCGCGCGGCTGCACGACGGCGAAGCCGCTCTCGTCGGTGGTGTCGTCGCCCGCGAAGACCGGCGTGCGGCCCACGAAGGGCGCCTCGTTCATGAAGGCTTCGATCGCGATGCCCTTGTTGACGCCCGAGGGTTTCACCTCGAAGACGAATTTGCCGTGCAGCAGTTCGAGTTGCGAATGACCTTCGATGGCGCGCGTCATCGCGTCGCGGCACACATCCTCCAACTGAGGCGCCAGCCGGTAGTGCAGCGCGATGGCGGCGTGCTTGCGCTCCACCAGCAGGCCTTCGTGGATGCGCGCGAGTTCGTTGGCGATGTCGAGGATGGGCACGAGGTCGGGCGGGCGCTGCTCCTGCATGCCGCCCTTGGCGTCGCGGCGCTGCACGCCGTGCTCGCCCGCGGCGGGCAGCCGCAGCGGCGCCAGAAAACGGTCGATGGCATCGATCTGGCGGCCCGACACCACGGCGAGCGCGCCACCGAGCAGGTCGCGCAGGTCGCTTAGCAAGGGGACGAGGGCGGGCGGCACCTCAATGGCTTCAGGCGTGGCGGCAAGGCCGACCAGCGTGCCGTCGAAGTCGAGAAAAAGGGCGGCGTCCCGGCCCGGCGGAGGAGGCAACTGTGCGTTGCTGCTGGAGGACTTTGGCATTGGGAAAAACCATAGCACGGCTCGCCCGCGGCGCGTGTCGGCCAAAGTCCCGGCGTGCGCTGCCGGCGCCGATCAGTCGTCCGTGGCCGGCAGCGACGCCGTCACCGCCGCGATGCGCGCGCGGTGGATCGCCTCGCCGATGCGCGGCCCGGTGGCGCCGGCCTGCTGCGCCTCGCGCGCCACCACGTCGGTGGCCACGGCCTGGGCCGCCGCAAGCACCGCGAGCAGGCGCTGGCGTTGCGGGTAGGCGGTGTCCTCGAAGCCAAGCCGGCCGCGCGCATCGCATTCGCAGGCCAGCAGCGCCTCGGCGAAGCGCGCCGGCTTGCGAAAGGCGTCGCAGCGCTCGAGCAGCCGCACCAGCGGCGTCGCGCCGAGCGGCCCGCTGCGGTGGATGTTGCCGTGCTCGCGCGCCACGACCTCGGCCAACTCGCGCAGCTCCACCGGCACGCGCCAGCGTTCGCACACGGCCTGCAGCAGGTCGACGCTGCGCAGCTCGTGGTTGATGTGGCGCGGCAGCATGTCGGCCGGCGTGGTGCCCTTGCCGAGGTCGTGCATCAGGCAGGCGAAGCGCACGGGCAGCATGGCGCCCAGCCGCGCGCTGGTGTCGAGCACCATCATCAGGTGCACGCCGGTGTCGATCTCGGGGTGGTGCTGCGCGGGCTGCGGCACGCCCCAGAGCCGGTCGACCTCGGGCAGCAGCACGGCGAGCGCGCCGCATTCGCGCAGCACCTCGAACATGCGCGAGGGCCGCGTTTCCATCAGGCCGCGCGCGAGTTCCTGCCACACGCGCTCGGGCACCAGCGCATCGACCTCGCCGGCCGCGACCATCTCGCGCATCAGCGCCATGGTTTCTGGCGCGACGGTGAAGTCGTCAAAGCGTGCGGCAAAGCGCGCCACGCGCAGGATGCGCACCGGGTCTTCGCGGAAGGCGTCGGTCACGTGGCGCAGCACCTTGTCGCGCAGGTCGCGCTGGCCGTGGAAGGGGTCGGCCAGGGTTGCGGGGCGAGGGTCGAAGCTGCCGTCGGCGGCCACGTGCTCGGCGGGCAGCGCGATGGCGTTCACGGTGAGGTCGCGCCGCGCGAGATCTTGCTCCAGCGTGACGTCGGGCGCCGCATGCACGACGAAGCCGCGGTAGCCCGGCGCACTCTTGCGCTCGGTGCGGGCCAGCGCGTATTCCTCGCGCGTGCGCGGATGCAGGAACACGGGGAAATCGCGCCCCACGGGCAGGTAGCCGCGCGCCACCATGGCCTCGGGCGTGGCGCCCACCACCAGCCAGTCGTGGTCGGACACGGGGCGCCCCAGCAACCGGTCGCGCAGTGCACCGCCGACGAGAAAAATGTTCATGAGTGCAGTGTAGGGATACTCTCCCTGCACAAAAAGAACGGTCGTTCGATAATCGACGAGCGATGCGAACGACCGTTCGTAAATTCGCGTCGCGCGAAGCACCGGTCGCTGGCCGGTGCCCCCGTGCGCGGGGCCGTTTTCACCACCCAAGGAGCATTCACACCCATGAAGAAACTCACAACAACAGCATCGTTGGCATTGGCGGCACTCGGGGTCCTGGCATCGGGCAGCGCCCTGGCGCAGAACGCGGGCGACTGGGTCGTCGGCACCGGCTGGTTCCATCTTTCGCCTCAGGATTCGAGCAAGCCGCTGACCGTGACCTCGCCCGTGCACAGCGTGCTGGCCGGCTCGGGCGCGAGCGTCACCAACTCGGACACGCTGGGCCTGAATGTCGCGTACTTCATCGACCCCCACTGGGCCGTCGAGGGCGTGTTCGGCGTGCCGCCCAAGTTCAAGCTCCACGGCAGCGGCACGCTGGCGCGCGTGGGCGAACTCGGCCAGGCCCGCCAGTGGAGCCCGACCGTGCTGGCCAAGTACTACTTCAACGAAGGCAACGACGCCTTCCGTCCGTTCGTGGGCCTGGGCGCCACCTACGTCTGGTACAGCGACGTGAAGCTCACGCCGAACCTGCAGGGCGCGCTGGCCAGCCAGTTCCACGTGTCGCCGTACTCGGTGAACACCACCGCCAAGCTCGACAGTTCGTTCGCGCCCGTGCTCAACGCCGGCGTGGCCTACCAGTTCGACAAGCACTGGGGCGTGTCGTTCTCGGTGTCGTACATCCCGCTGAAGACCAAGGCCAAGCTCACCACAACCAGCATCACCGGCCTGCCGGTGGCACGCAGCGAATCGAGCCTGAAGCTGAACCCGATCGTCACCTACCTGGCGGCGACGTACCGGTTCTGACGGGATCCGGCGAGCCTCGGTGGCGCCGTCAGTCGCGTGAGGTGCGATAGGGCTCGTCGAAAGCCACGAAGGTCTTCTCGGCCAGGGCGCCATCGATCCACGCAGCGACGCCCGGCAGGGCAGCCACGCGCGCGATGTACGCGTCGATGGCCGGCGGCACCGGCAGGCCGTAGCCGCGGATGCGCATGCCCACGGGCGCGAAGCAAGCGTCGGCGATGGTGAAGGCACCGAACAGCATCGGGCCGCCGTGGCGGTCGAGCAGCTCGGTCCACATCTGCACGATGCGGTCGAGGTCTTCCTGCACGCCGGGCTGCTCGGCCAGGAGTCGCGCGCCCACCTCGGGCAGCGAGGCCTCGATGTTCATCGGGCAGTTGCCGCGCAGCTCGGTGAACCCCGAATGCATTTCGGCGCAGATGCTGCGCGCGCGGGCCCGCTCGGCCACGCCCTGCGGCCACAGCTGCTTCTCGGGAAAACGCTCGGCCAGGTATTCGGCGATGGCGAGGGTGTCCCACACGGCCAGGTCCCCGTCGACCAGCACCGGCACCTTGGCCACGGGGTTGATGGCACCGATCACGTGCTTGAACTGCGAGGTGGCGTCGAACGAATCGAAGCGCACCATCACCTCCTCGAAGGGAATGCCGGCCTGCGTCATGAGCACCCAGGGGCGCATGGACCACGACGAGTAATTCTTGTTGCCGATGTAGAGCTTGGACATCTGTCTGGGTCTCCGGGTCAGTGCGGGAATGCGGGGCAAAGCCGTCGATGCTAGCCGGGCGGCGCGCTGCGATTGATGACGAAGGCGGCGCGAATTGATGCGCGACGCTTCAGCGCGGGTCGTCGTTGTGGTTGTCGGTGCGGGACCCGGGCGGCACGATCACGCGCGGACCGGCGCCGTTCGCATTCGATGGCTTCGCCACGCGCTCGATGAGGTTCACGAGACGCGGCACCAGCGACAGCACCGCGAGCGCCAGCAGCGCGCTGAGCACGGCCGTGACCTCGCGGCCCAGCCCACAGGCCATGCCGATGGCCGCCGTCATCCAGAGCCCGGCAGCGGTGGTCAGGCCCTGCACGTGCGATTCGTCCTTGCCCTGCTTGAGGATGGTGCCGGCGCACAGAAAGCCGACACCGGCCACCAGCCCCTGGATCACGCGGCTCATGTCGGCCGGCACGATGCCGGTCTGCTGCGGGATCAGCACGAACAGCGCCGAGCCGATGGCCACCAGCATGTGGGTACGCACGCCGGCCGCCTTGCCCTGCTGCTCGCGCTCGAAGCCCAGCAAAAAGCCCAGCACGGCCGCCAGCAGCAGCCGCACCGCGATGCGCGTGAGCTGCGCGACGTCGCCCACGTCCGAGAACTCGGACGCGACGGTGTCGAGCACTTCGTCGCGCCAGGTCATGTCAGGGGAGGTCCTTGTTCGGCTCGGGCTCGCTCGCGTTGCGCGGGCCCACGCGGCCCAGGCGCTCCTTCAGCGACTGCGGCTTGCCGCTGATGATGGCGGCGTAGTGGGTGGTGTTGGCCAGCACCTTCTTCACGTAGTCGCGCGTCTCGTTGAAGGGCACGTTCTCGGCCCAGATGGCCGCGTCGAGCACCGGGCCGTTGCGCCAGTTGCGCGGGCGGCCCGGGCCGGCGTTGTAGGCCGCGGCGGCCAGCGCCATCGAACCGTCGAAGTCGTCGAGGGCGAGCTTCAGGTAGTTGGTGCCGATGGTGATGTTGGTCTCGCGGTCGTTGATCTGGCCGGGCGAGAAGTCGGTCAGGCCGATCTTGCGGGCGGTCCAGCGCGCGGTGGCGGGCATGACCTGCATCAGGCCCGAGGCGCCGACGCCCGAGCGTGCGTCCATGATGAAGCGGCTTTCCTGCCGGATCAGGCCGTACACGTAGGCCGGGTCCAGGCCGATGTCCTGGCTCTTGCGCAGCACCGTGTCGTGGAACGGCATGGGGAAGCGCTGCTCGACGTCGATCACGCCCTTGGTGCGCTCGCTGGTGTTGATGCAGCGGTCCCACACCTCGCGCTGGCAGGCCAGGTCGGCGGCGGCGAGCAGGGCGCGGTCGTCCATGCCGCCCTTGTCGTGCAGGTTGGTGGCGTAGTTCCACTCGCGCGTGCCTTCGGAACGCAGGCCCATGCCGATGGCATACAGGCCGCGTTGCAGCCCGGGGTTGGTGCGCGCGGCGTTCTTTTCCTCGGGCGTGAGCGGCGCGGGCCGGGTCGCCGCCACGACGCGCTGGCCCAGTTCTTCGAGCGCCAGCATTTCATAGAAGCCGCGCGTGCCGGCGATGCTGGTGTACAGCTCACGGGCCTGGGCGCGGCGCTCGTCGCCGCCGGCGGCGCTGAGCGCGCGGGCCTTCCAGTAGACCCAGGTCGGGTCTTGCTGCGCGGCGTCGCTCATGGCGTTGATGGCGGGCGCCACGTCCTTCCACTGGCCGGCGCGCAGCGCGGCGCGCACGCGCCAGCCGAGCATGTCGTCGGACAGATCGCTGTTCTTCGTGACGTTGCCGAAGTAGCTCACGGCCATCGGCGAAAGCTTGTTCGCGGCCGTGCGGCCGATGGTGCCCCAGACCCAGTTGCGCTCTTCGGCGGAGAGCATCGGGCTCCACTTGCTGTCGAGCTGCGAAGCGGCCTGGTCGGGGTCGGCGACCGCGATCTTGATGAGCGCGAGCACCACCAGTTCCTTGCGCGACTTGGCGGCCACGAAGGCGCGGCCGGTGAGGAACTTGGCGGCGCTGGCGTTGACCTCTTCGAACAGCGGCAGTGCGTCGGGCGCGGCGATGGTGACGGCACCGCGCGCAGCCGCGGGCCGGTTGGCCTCGATGGCCAGGCGCGCCTTCTTCCAGGCGTCGTTGGTGGTCATCAGGCGGGCCGCGACCATGCGGTCGGCGGCGGTGAGGCAGCCGTCGTCGCCGTCCCTTTGCGCGAACCAGTTGCGGCGCACTTCGTCGGCCTGCGCCTGCGTGGCCGTGCCGGTGCGCAGTGTGTCGACCAGCACCGCATAGCAGCGCACCTGGGCGTCGTCGCCCATGCGGAAGCCGGCGATGTTGGCGGCGAAGCCGTCCCAGTCGCGGCGCTGGCCGAGCAGCAGCAGCCAGTCGTTGCGCAGGCGGTCTTCCTGGTAGGTGTTGGGGTAGCGCGCGTAGAAGTCCTGCACCTCGTTGGGCGCGGCTTCCTGCAGGCGGGCCTTGAGCTCCCAGTAGGCGGCCCAGGGTTCGAGCGCATGGCCGCGCGCCTGCGGCAGCAGGGCCGTGAGGCGGGCCTTGTCGCCGCGCTGGAAGGCCTGCTTCATCTGGACCAGCACGTCGTCGTTGGTGTTGTTCTGCGCGGCAGCGGGCTGTTGCGACAGCAGCGCGGCGAGCGCAAGAACGGCGGAGAAAACCAGGGCGGGCGCGCCGCGGCGCTGACGAGTGCGCGCGGATGCCAAAATGCTTGGGAACTGCATCGGGGGATTATGGACAAGTCAAAGGATGCCGACACCTCGGCCACCGCGAGTTTTCTGAAGGACCAGCTGAGAAAAGCGCTCATCGAACAGCGCCTGGGCATGCCCGATCGCCTCGCGCGGGCCGACCTGCTGCAGCGCGTGATGCGGATCTGGCTGGTCGGCCGGCCCGACACCGTGATCGGCGCCTACTGGCCGATCAAGGGCGAGTTCGATCCCCTGCCTGCCTTGCACCGCTGGAAGGAAGACGGCGAGCTCATGGAAGAAACGCAGCGCCGCCGCATCGGCCTGCCGGTGATCGACAAGGTCCACAAGACGCTCACCTTCCACGCCTGGTACCCCGGCTGCCAGATGGAAGAAGACGCCTACGGCATTCCCAAGCCCAAGGACACCGAGCTGATCGTGCCGACCCTGCTGTTCGTGCCCTGCGTGGGCTACAGCGCGGGCGGTTACCGGCTGGGCTACGGCGGCGGCTTTTACGACCGCACGCTGGCGGCACTGGAGCCGCGGCCGTTCACCGTGGGGCTGGGCTTCACGAACGGCTTTCTCGAAGACTTCGAGCCGGAAGCGCACGACCTGCCCTTGGACGCGATCCTCAACGACAACGGCGTGGTCTGGCCGACCTCCTGAGCCAGCTCAATCGAGGTTGTCGACCGTGTCGGGATCGGGCACCTCGCCCACCGTTTCTCGCGTGATGACGGCCTGCGCCTGCAGCCAGTCGCAAAAAGCCTTGATCTCGGGCCGCAGCGCATTGCGCGGCCCTGAAATGAGCCAGTAGGCCATCGGCGAATCGAGGCGGTGCTGCGGCAGCACCTCGACCAGGTCGCCGTTGGCCAGACTCTCGGCCACCAATGAGTTGCGCGCCAGCACCACGCCCTGGCCGGTGAGCGCGGCCTGCACCATCTGGTAGGCGTAGTTGAAATAGAGCCAGCGCTTGGGCTGGGCGCGCTCCAGGCCGTTCACCTCGAACCAGCGGCGCCACGTGAGCCATTCGAGGTGCGTGCGGTGCGCGTCGCCGGCCTCGATGAGCGTGAAGCGGGCGATGTCGGCCGGCGTCTTGATCGGCGGGCTGCTCTTGATGAGCCAAGGGCTCGCCACCGGCGTCAGGTTTTCGCCGAACAGGCGCACGGCGCTGGCGGGCATGGCCTCGGGCGGACCGTAGCGCAGGGCGATGTCCACGTCGGCCACGTCGAGGTCGACTGCGATGTCGCTGGCATCGATGCGGATGTCGATCTCGGGGTTGTCGCGCTGGAAGGCCTCCAGCCGCGGAATCAGCCACATCGAGGCGAACGAGGCGAAGGTGGTGAGCGCCACGCTCTTGCGCCCCGCGCTCTGGCGAATCTGCCGCACCGCCGTGTCGATGCGCGGCAGCGCCTGCTGCACGGCCAGCAGCAGTTGCGCCCCGGCGCTGGTCAGCTCGACCGCCCGCGTGTGGCGCAGGAACAGCGCCACGCCCACCTCTTCCTCGAGCGACTGGATCTGCCGGCTGACGGCCGACTGGGTGAGCGCCATTTCCTCGGCGGCGGCGCGGAAATTCAGGTGCCGCGCGACCGCCTCGAAGGCCCGCAGGTGCCCCGCGGAGATCGGGCGGGAGCGCAGGTGGGTTTGCGAATGTTGCATGGGTATGACTTTGGTGTGCGTCCCGGCGGCCGGATCGATTGATGCGAAACGCGCATCAGTAGGCTACCTCGTTTTCATTGGACCTCCAAGGCCGCAAAAACGATCATTCATTCCCGAACTGCGCCAACCTCTCTGTCTGTCAAGGCGCTTCGGACCAGCTTAGGAGTCCACACCATGTCCACCGCCGTCTGCACCAACGAATCGCTCGCTTCCCTGTCCCGCGCCAACCGCACCGCGGCCATTCCGCCGGCCGTGCGCCGCGGCGCCTGGCAGATCGCGCCCGGCGAGGCGATGAGCCTGAAGGCGCGGTCGGCCAGCGTGCTGCGTGTCAAGCAGGGCCGCGTGTGGATCACGCCCGACGCCACGGCCCACGGCCCCAGCGAAGACATCGTGCTGGCCCCGGGCGAGTCGCTCACCGTGGCCGCCGGCCAGCGCATCGTGATGGAAGCCTGGGATGGCTACGGTGCCACCTACGTGTGGGATCCTGTCTGACCGGCCGCCAACGCGACCGGCACCTCCCGCACTCCTGATCCAAGGCGGCTTCGGCCGCCTTTTCTTTGCCCGGCGTTTTCGTGCGCCGTCGCCGGAGCGCCGGGTTCAGCTGCTGATGTCGAAGCTCGCGCGCAGCGCCAGGAAGTACGCCAGCGCGGCGTCGCCGCGCAGCGCCTGCAGGGCCGAGATCGGGTCGGGCCCCTCGCACTCGGCCAGCCCCATGGCAAAGCCCGTGTAGCGCCGGGCGGCCAACGGGCCGTCGTGGACCACCACGAGGTCCGCATGCCTGGGATCGCGCCGCAGCCGCGCCATCAGGCCTTGCGCTGCCCCGTGCGGCCCCTCGAAATGCTGGCAGAAGAACTGGCCGTCGAACACCAGGAGGCCGGAGATGCCGTCCACGGCATTGCGGGCGCGGGCCTGGGTGACGATGGCGCCCACGGTGGCGGGCGGCAGGTCCTGTGTAAGCAAGCTGCAGTAAAGGAATTCGTGCAGTTTTTCCGGTTCTGCGGGAGTAGATAGGGGTGGTTGTTCTTGTGTCATTCGATGCGGAAGGGTAAACGCTTCCGAGTCTAGGGAGCTGCCCAGCGTTCCGATATGTAAAAAGACACAGCGCCGCGGCCTATAGTTCAGCGTGAAATTCGAGGACTACCCCATTGCCGCCGCGCCACCCCAGGGCGCGAACGCGTGCGAACACTGCGCCCTGCGCCGTCTCGAGGCCTTCTTGCCGGTGACGGCGCAGCAGCTACAGGCCATCGAGTCTTTCCGCATCGGCACCCGGCGCGTCGAGGCGGGCGGCACCGTCATCGAGGAGCACCGGCCCAGCCCGCAGCTCTTCACCCTCTACGCGGGATGGGCCTTCCGCTTCAAGACCCTGAGCGACGGCCGCCGTCAGATCTTGAGCTTCCTGCTGCCGGGCGACTTCATCGGCCTGCAGGACGAGTTCGCCGACGGCCAGACCCATGGCGTCGAGGCCGTGACCGACGTCACGCTCTGCGCCTTCCCGCGCGACCGCCTGTGGGAGCTGTTCCATGCCGAGCCCCGGCTGGGCTACGACATCACCTGGCTCGCCGCGCGCGAGGAAAAGATGGTGGACGACCACCTCGTCACCGCAGGCCGCCGCAATGCCGGCGAGCGCGTGGCCATGCTGCTCATGCACCTGTACCGCCGCGCCCAGCGCCTGGGCATGGTGCGCGACGAGTGGGTCGAGTTTCCGTTCAACCAGCAGCACATCGCCGACGCGCTGGGGCTGTCGCTGGTGCACACCAACAAGACGATGCGGCGGCTGCAGGGCCTGGGCCTGTACAAGCTCGACGGCGGCTGGCTGCGCATCCTGGAGCCGCGTGCGCTCGAAACGCTGGGCGACTACTTCGAGCGCCCGATGCGGCCCGTGCCGATGATCTGAGGACGACGGCCGGCCCGCTGCCTCAGCGCGCGGCCACCAGCTGCCGCAGGTCGCCCTGGTAGGCCTGCAGCCGACGCACGGCCTGCTCGCGCTGCGCGGTGCTGGTGGTGTTGTGCAGCGCCGCCAGATTGCGGCAGCCTTCCTGCAGCAGCGCCTGTTGCTGGTCGCGCCACGGGCCGGGCGGCGGATCGGCGATGCGCAAGATATAGGCGTGCAGCGCGGCGCGGGCCTCGGCCTGCGAGGCGCGCGGCCCTCCGTTGCTGCCGAGAAAGCCGCGCAGCAGCACCAGCGCCTCCTGCTGGCGCTGGCGCCGCTCCTCGTACGCCAGCCGCGGGCTGAACACCGACTGCGCCACCTGCTGGCGCAGCAGGGCGCGCTGCTCGGTCGTCAGGCGACCGTAGAAGTCTTCCTGTCGCTCGAGGAACTGGTCGTAGCGCTTTTCCTGCACCTGCGCGGGGCTGCGGTCGAGCCAGTCCTTGCGGTACTCGGCGTTGTTCTTCGCGTATTTGCGTTCGAGTTGCTGCAGCTGCGCCTCGCTCAGGCTCAGCGCCAGTTCGGTGCTGGCGGCCTCCGCGTGCTCGGTGACGGCGAGCAGCCGCTCGCGGACCCGGTCGGCCAGCTGGCAGGCCTGGGCAGGCGTCACCTCGGAAGGTGCCAGGCCCTGGGCCTCCTGCAGCAGGCCGATGATCCGCGGCAACTCGTTCTGGCGGTGCCAGGCCAGCAGCTGGGCCAGCTCGTCGCGCACCTTCGGGGTCTGGGCGTCGTCGAAGTCGAAGTAGCCGTCGAGCCACCAGTAGCTCAGTTCGGGCAGGTTGTTGTAGGCCAGCTTGACCGCGCTG
The DNA here is from genome assembly GCF_001426505.1 of Variovorax sp. Root473. GTDB lineage: Bacteria > Pseudomonadota > Gammaproteobacteria > Burkholderiales > Burkholderiaceae_C > Variovorax. Next base: position 50,880 of record NZ_LMEV01000014.1, on the reverse strand, counting down.
CAAGCCCCCAGGGCAGCGGCCAGCAGGAGCACACCGATAATCCGGGCCAGTCCAGCACAACGAATCCGGGAAGAAAAGCGCATGAATCAGACTCCGCAGCAGAACCACCAGGGACCGGTCGACGTCGTCATCATGGCGGCCGGCAAGGGCACGCGCATGAAGAGCAAGCTGCCCAAAGTGTTGCATCGTTTGGCCGGCCGCGCACTGCTGGCCCATGTGACCGACACCGCCGCGCGCATCGGCGCGCGCCACGTCGTGGTCGTCACGGGCCACGGTGCCGAGCAGGTCGAGACCGCCATCAAGGCCGCGGCCGCCAACGCCGCCGCGCTCGGCTTCGCGCGCCAGGAGCCCCAGCTGGGCACCGGCCATGCCGTGCAGCAGGCCACACCCCAACTGCCGGACGACGGCACCGTGGTCATCCTGTCGGGCGACGTGCCCCTGATCGCCGAGGACACGCTGCGCACCCTCATCGCCGCCAGCGGCGGCGAGCGGCTCGCGCTGCTGACCATCGAACTGGACGACCCCACGGGCTACGGCCGCATCATCCGCACCAGCGCTGGCGGCGAGGTGACCGCCATCGTCGAACACAAGGACGCCACCGAGGCGCAGCGCGCCGTGCGCGAGATCAACAGCGGCGTGATGGCCGTGCCCGCGCGGCTGCTCAAGGGCTGGCTGGCGCGGCTGGACAACAAGAACACCCAGGGCGAGTACTACCTGACCGACATCGTGAAGTTCGCGGCCGACGACCGCGTGCCGGTGGTGGCGCATGTCACGACCGACGCGCTGCAGGTCGCCGGCATCAACAGCCCGGTCCAGCTCGCGGCGCTGGAGCGCGCCTGGCAGCTGCGCCAGGCCAACGTGCTGATGGAACAGGGCGTGCGCCTGGCCGATCCGGCGCGCTTCGACCTGCGCGGCACGCTGAGCTGCGGCACCGACGTCGACATCGACGTCAACTGCGTGTTCGAGGGCACGGTGTCGCTGGGTGATGGCGTGCGCATCGGCGCGAACTGCGTCATTGCCAACGTGCGCATCGAGGCGGGCGCGGTCATCCACCCCTTCACCCACATCGACGGCGAGAAGGCCGGCGTGACGGTGGGCGCGGGCGCGCTGGTCGGGCCGTTTGCGCGGCTGCGGCCCGGCGCCCAGCTGGGCGCCGAGGTGCACATCGGCAACTTCGTCGAGGTCAAGAACTCCACGCTGGCCGCGGGCGCCAAGGCCAACCACCTGGCCTACCTGGGCGACGCCACCGTGGGCGAGCGCGTGAACTACGGCGCGGGCAGCATCACGGCCAACTACGACGGCGCCAACAAGCACCGCACCGTGATCGAGGCCGACGTGCACGTGGGCAGCAACAGCGTGCTCGTGGCACCGGTGACCATCGGTGCGGGCGGCACCATCGGCGGCGGCTCGACGGTGAGCAAGTCGACCGAGCCCGGCGCACTCACGGTGGCGCGCGGCAAGCAGGTCAGTTTTGCCAACTGGTCGCGGCCGAAGAAGCTGCCGAAAGGCTGATCTTTTCGGCGCGCTCCTGTTGAGGGGCGCGTGCCATGGCAAGGCAGACGCCGCGGCGGGCGCTTGGTCGCATCAGCCCAGCGGCACGCGCGCGCCGAACTTCGCGCGCTTCAGGCTGAAGAACGCCTTCACGTTGCGCACGTTGGCGTCGGCCGTGAACAAGCGCTGCGTCAGCGCGCTGTAGTCCGGCATGTCGCGCGCCACCACCACCAGCACGAAATCGGGTCCCGGCGACACGCGCCAGCACTGCTGCACCGCGTCGTCCGCGATCACGCGGGCCTCGAAGGCGTCGAGCGCGGCGGCGTCCTGCCGGTCCAGCGAAATCTCCACCACCGCCTGCAGCCCGTGGCCGAGCACCGTGGCGAGCCGGTCGGGCGAGAGCAGCGCGACCTGGCGCTCGATCAGCCCCTCCTGCCGCAGCCGCTGCACGCGGCGCAGGCAGGTGGGCGGCGAGATGCCCACGTCGGCCGCCAGGCGCTGGTTGGTCTGCGAGGCGTCGTGCTGGAGTGCGTCGAGCAGCTTGAGGTCGATCGCGTCGAGCGAGATTGATTCCATATTTATTGGAATTATGGAATAAAACTCCATATACATGTTTTGATGAAATAAAAGTCCGAAATCGTGGAAATTTAGACGCCATATTTCTCTACTGCCTCCCTACCATCGAGCCCTTCTGTTCTTCAAGACAAGGTACATCCCATGTGCGGCATCGTCGGCGCAGCCTCCCATCGCGACATCGTTCCGGTCCTGGTCCAGGGCCTTCAGCGGCTCGAATACCGCGGCTATGACTCCTGCGGCGTCGCGGTGCATGCGGGCGGCCTGAGCCGTGCGCGCACCACCTCGCGCGTGGCGGACCTGCTGACCCAGGTGCGCGACGACAAGGTCGAAGGCCTCACCGGCATTGCCCACACGCGCTGGGCCACCCACGGTGCACCGGCCGTGCACAACGCCCATCCCCATTTCAGCCACGGTCCCGGCGCCGACGCACCGGCCGCCCGCCCAGGCCGCATCGCGCTCGTGCACAACGGCATCATCGAGAACCACGAGCCGCTGCGCGCCGCGCTCGAAGCCAAGGGCTACGTGTTCGAGAGCCAGACCGACACCGAGGTCATCGCCCACCTCGTCGACAGCCTCTACAACGGCGACCTGTTCGAAGCCGTGAAGGCCGCCGTGCTGCAGCTGCACGGCGCCTACGCCATCGCCGTCATCTGCCGCGACGAACCGCAGCGCGTCATCGGCGCACGCGCCGGCTCGCCGCTGATCCTCGGCGCCGGCAAGGACGGCACCGAGAACTTCCTGGCCAGCGACGCGATGGCGCTGGCCGGCGTGACCGACCAGATCGTCTACCTCGAAGAAGGCGACGTGGTCGACCTGCAGCCCGGCAAGTACTGGATCGTCGACAAGAACCACAAGCCCGTCACGCGCACCGTGCGCACCGTGCACGCCCACAGCGGCGCGGCCGAGCTGGGCCCGTACCGCCACTACATGCAGAAGGAAATCTTCGAGCAGCCGCGCGCCATCGGCGACACGCTCGAAGGCGTCGAGGGCATCGTGCCCGAGCTGTTCGACGGCATCGGGCAGGACGGCGCCACCGGCGCCAGCGCGCACCGCGTGTTCCAGGACATCGACAAGATCCTCATCCTGGCCTGCGGCACCAGCTACTACAGCGGCTGCACCGCCAAGTACTGGCTCGAGAGCATCGCGAAGATCTCCACCCAGGTCGAGATCGCCAGCGAGTACCGCTACCGCGACTCCGTGCCCGACCCCAAGACGCTGGTCGTCACCATCAGCCAGTCGGGCGAAACCGCCGACACGCTGGCCGCGCTCAAGCACGCGCGCTCGCTCGGCATGGAGCAGACGCTGACCATCTGCAACGTCGCTACCAGCGCCATGGTGCGCGAGTGCAAGCTGGCGTACATCACGCGCGCCGGCGTCGAGATCGGCGTCGCCTCGACCAAGGCCTTCACCACCCAGCTCGCGGGCCTGTTCCTGCTCACGCTCGCCATCGCGCAGTCCAAGGACCGCCTGAGCGCCGTCGACGAGGCGCGCTACCTGAAGGAAATGCGCCACCTGCCCGTCGCGCTGCAGTCGGTGCTCGCGCTCGAGCCGCAGCTCATCGGCTGGGCCGAAGACTTCGCGCGCAAGGACAACGCCCTGTTCCTCGGCCGTGGCCTGCACTACCCGATCGCGCTCGAAGGCGCGCTCAAGCTCAAGGAAGTGACCTACATCCACGCCGAGGCCTACGCCGCCGGCGAGCTCAAGCACGGCCCGCTCGCGCTCGTCACGAGCGAGATGCCCGTGGTCGCCGTGGCGCCCAACGACGCCCTGCTCGAAAAGCTCAAGAGCAACCTGCAGGAAGTGCGCGCCCGCGGTGGCGTGCTCTACGTGCTGGCCGACGGCGACACGCAGATCGCCAGCGGCGAAGGCCTGCACGTGATCCGCATGCCCGAGCACTACGGCGCGCTGTCGCCGCTGCTGCACGTGGTGCCGCTGCAGCTGCTGGCGTATCACACGGCGTGTGCGCGCGGGACGGATGTGGACAAGCCGCGGAATCTGGCTAAAAGCGTGACGGTGGAGTGAGGGGTGCGGGGGCGGCGCGATGCTAATCTCGCCCAATAAAGTCGTATACGGGGCAATAGAGTCGTAAACGGGGCAATAGTGTCGTAAATGAAATAATGCGATCCTCTCGTCTTCGCACCGGAGGTTGATGAATGCAGCCGAGCGCTTAGATAGCTATCTAGATGTGAAGCGTCAAGAGGTTGTTTCTTGACGATTTGATTCTGGACATGGGCGCGAGGCCTCCGATACCGCTGTGCGGGCGGTGCCAGTTGTAGTGGTGCTGCCAGCTTGCCAGGGCATCGGTTCGATGAGCTGAATTCTGGTAGGTCCACTCGCGCAACGCGGACTGGATGAACCTCTCGGCTTTGCCGTTGGTCTGCGGTCGGTAGGGTCGCGTGAAGCTGTGCTTGATGCCCAGTTCAGTGCAAGTCGCCTTGAACTCACGCGAGCGGAAGGCCGCTGCGTTGTCCGTCAGCAGTCTTCGCACAGTGATGCCCAGGCGGGCGTAATAGTCCACCGCATTGCGCAGGAACAGGATCGCGTGCGCCTGCTTCTCATCGGGGTGCATGGCGGTGAACGCGAGCCTTGCGTGGTCGTCGATGGCCACGAACAACGTCTCCCATCCAGCGCCATCGACCGAGTCACGTCGGTTGCCCGTGACACGGTGGCTGGGCCGCACGATGCGCCCAAGCTTCTTGGTGTCGATGTGCAGCAGATCACCAGGTGCCTTGTGCTCGTGGCGCACGATCGGCTCGGCAAGCTCCAAGTCACTCAGCCTGGACATGCCTGCTCGCGCCAGCACCCGGCTGACTGTCGAGGCCGAAACACCCACGCCGCGTGCAATGCGAGCGTGCAGCATTCGACGTTTGCGCAGTTCGACGATGAGCAAGGCCTTGCCCGCGTCGATGGTCCTGGGCAAGCGTGCGGGTCTGGAAGAGGCATCGGCCAAGGCGGCTTGTCCGCCACCCAGATAGCGACCGAGCCACTTCCTGGCCGTTGGTGCAGTGACGCCGTGCGCAGCAGCCGCGCGTATGGCGTCCAAGCCTTCCAAAGTCATCTGCTTGACCATCTCGAGTCGGCGGGCAAAGGTAAGTCGGGCATGCCTATGGGTGTTCACGAGGCTCAGGGCCTCGGCATCAGCGGCGAAGCCGGCACCACCGGCAGCGGGCGTTGCGGGTAGACCGAGGTGCCGAAGGTGTTGCCCATGCGGTGTCCGGTCGCCGCGCGGTTGAACAGGCCGAGTTGGTTCGAGGGGCGCTGCACGATGGCCTCCGATGCCATGCCGGGTTGCGCGTCCTCCGGCCCGCGTGCAGGGGCCTTGGGCTGCAGCTTCTGCGTGAGGCACTCGTAGGAGGGCGTGCGTTCGCCGTTGACTGTGACCTCCGCACAGCTGTCCACGCCAGCGTTCGTCGCCTTTGCCGAGTCCTGCGCGGCTGCGACGCCGCAGACTCCCCACACCCCGCCCACCAGCAAGGCCGCCATGCCATACAAGAATTTCATGTGCCTGCCGTCCTTCTGTGTGCCGCCTCGAACGCGCCAGTCTAGGCCGCATGCAAGTCAGAGAGAAGACGGCTGCGTGGCATGCATACCAAACGTCACATGTCGGTCATTCGCGCCGGATAGCCTCGCCGCTTCGCACCCCATCTCTCCAGAACGCTTTCCTGTTGTCGACCTCCCGCCACATGACACGTACTTCCGCATCGGGCGGTGCCCTGACACTGTCCTGGTGCCTCGTCATGGCGTTGATGATGGGCGCGCGGCTCGCCGCCGCACAGGCCGCCTCCGATGGCGAGGTCGTGCGGTTCGACCTGCCAGCCCAGCCTCTGGAAATTTCCCTCGCCGTCTTCGGCCGCATCACCGGGCATTCGGTGCTGGTGGCCAGCAGCCTCACGGCCGGCCGCGAGGCTGCCGCGGTCCGGGGCGACTTCGCGCCGCGCGAAGCATTGCACCGCATGCTTGCGGGCAGCGGGCTCGTTGCACGCTACACCGGCACCAATGCTTTCACGCTCGTGCCGGTCCCGGCGGAGCCGTCCGAGAAAGGCCTGGCCGACGGGCGCGCAACGAAGGGCGACCCCGGGGCGGTGGACGCCATGCGGGCGCAGGCCGGCTATGCAGCCGTGCTCCAGGCATCGATCACGCGCGTGCTCTGCATCGCGCAGCCCGATGCCTTCGGCCGCTATCGCCTAGGCCTGCGGCTATGGATCGATCCCACGGGGCTCGTGAGCGAAGCCCGCCTACTCGAAGGCAGTGGCCTTGCGCAGCGCGATGTGGCGGTGCTCGCCATCCTGCGCTCGCTGGAGATGGATGCACCACCCCCGCCTGGCATGGCGCAGCCCGTCACCATCCTTCTCACGCCGCGCGCCGATCCGGCGCGCGACTGCCGGCCCTACAGCACCGCGCGTGGCGCGCGTGCGGGCTGAGCGCCGGGGACCGAAGGCATGCCCGATTCGATCAAGGCCGCGTTGCGCGCGCTGTTCCTCGCGCGCTACGCCCAGTTCAGGAAGCATCTGCAGATTCGCCTCGGCTCGGAAGACCTGGCCAACGACGCGCTGCAGGAGACCTACCTGCGCATGGAGAGCGCCAACGTGCGCAGCCCGGTGCGCTATCCCTCGGCCTACCTGTTTCGCATCGCGCTCAATGTGGCGGAAGACCAGCGCAAGAGCAACTCGCGGCTGCTGAGCGCGGGCGAGGTCGAGGCGCTCTACGACATGGCCGACGAGATGGCCGACCCGGCGCGCGGTGCCGAGGCCCGCAACGAGCTGGAGGCACTGGAGCGCGCATTGACCGAGCTGCCGCGGCGCCGCCGTGCCATCGTCCTGGCCGCACGCGTGGACGAGATGCCGCACAAGGACATCGCCGCGCGCTACGGCGTGTCGGCGCGCACCGTCGAGAAGGAACTGCGCGCGGGCCTGGAGCATTGCTGCGAGCGATTGGGAAGAGATTTCGTCCAGCGCTTCGGTCCCGGCGCCGGAAAACAGTCTAAGCGTCATGACAGCTGAAGAATCCGAACAAACCGGAGACGGCCAGGCGATGGAGCGCCTGCAACGTGAAGCCCGGGCCTGGGTCGTGCGGCTCGGTTCGCACCAGGTGACGGACGAGGACGCACAGGCCTTCAGGCGGTGGTGCGCGCAGAGCCGCAACCATGCCAATGCGTTCGTCCAGGCGCGCGAGGTGTGGCGGGCCATGGCGCCGGCCGCACTGCAGCTGCGCCGGCAAGACGAACGCAATGCGCGCACCCGCATGCCGGTGGCAGGCCGGCGTGCGTTCCTGGGCGGCGCGGTGGCCGCCTCGGTGGCTTACCTGGCGGTGCGGCCGCCGCTGCAGCTCTGGCCCTCCGTCACCGAGTGGGGCGCGGACTACCGCACCGCCACCGGCGAGCAGCGCGAGGTCGCCATGGCCGATGGCGTGGTGCTGCAGATGAATACGCAGACCCGCGTCAATGTGCTGCGCGGCACCGAGGGCGGCGAGGGCATCGAGTTGCTGGCCGGCGAAGCCGAGATCGCGACGCAGGCCTCGGCCTCCGCGCACGTCACCGTGTCGGCTGCGGACGGCGTGGTCTCGGCGGTGCGCGCACGCTTCAACATCCGCAATACCGACGGCCAGGTGTGCGTCACCTGCATTGCGGGCCAGGTCGAGGTGGCCCGTGGCGCGCAGCGCGTGTCGCTCGACGAAGGACGGCAGCTGCGCTACGGCGCCGCGGGCCTGGGCCCCGTCACGCCGGTGGACACCGGCCCGGTCACAGCCTGGCGCCGGCGGCAACTGGTGTTCGACCAGGTGCCGCTCGCGCAGGTGGTGGCCGAGGTCAACCGCTACCGGCGAGGCCGGCTCATTCTCACCAGCGAGGCATTGGGCCGCAGCCTGGTGCAGGCGAGCTTTTCCATCGACCGGCTCGACGACGTGGCTTCGCTGGTGCGCGAGGTGTACGGCGCAGAGCTCACGCAGCTGCCTGGCGGCATCGTGCTGCTGGGGCAGGCGACGGCCTGAGCATCCGGGCTTTCGTGAAGATTTCGTGACATGGTGCAGTCGCCCCGCACCCTGGCTGTCATAGCTCGGTAGACCACGGGCCCCCGACTTCCGGGCGCGCTCCGCGGCATCGACTCGAGCAATGAAACACGAACCCATGGAAGTCCGCATGCAACGCAGCAGCAGCACGGTGGCCCGGCGCAACACGAACTCTTCTTCCTTCTTTCCGAAGGCCCGGCTCACGCCGCTGGTGCATGCCATCGTGGCGATGCTGGCCGCCGCCGCGACGGCGCAGGGCGCGCATGCGCAAAGAGCGTTCAGCAGCGCGTGGATGGCGCAGAAGAACATGGCGCAGAACGCCGCCGCCGCCACCGGCCGGTTGCCCAACGGCATGCCGGCCTCGGCCCTCACCAGCCCGCAGGCACAGCAGCAGCGCGCAAGCGAGCAACTGCAGCGCTCGATCGGCAACCTGAACCTCGCCGCGCGCGGCATCGCGGCGCAGCAGGCCGCGCAGGAAGCCGCACGGCGCGCAGCGCTTGCGACCGGCGCGGACGTGCCCGACGGCCTCGTCGAGGGCGGCTTGCGCGTGGACACCGCCAGCCTCTCGGCCGGCTGGGCCAACGCCAACGCGCCGGTGCAGACGCAAGAAGGCGGCCGCACGCAGGTGAGCGTCACGCAGACCGGCGAGCGCGCGATCCTGAACTGGGAGACCTTCAACATCGGGCGCAACACCACGCTGAAATTCGCGCAGCAGCCCGGCTGGGCGGTGCTCAACCGCGTGAACGATCCGCTCGCGCGCCCCTCGCAGATCCAGGGCCGCATCCAGGCCGACGGCACGGTGATGGTGGTGAACCGCAACGGCATCGTGTTCAGCGGGAGCAGCCAGGTGGATACGCGCAACCTGCTGGCTTCCGCCGTGGGCATGACCGATGCGCAGTTCAAGCGCGGCATCTACAGCGAGGCCCTGGGCACCGGTTTCGTGCCGACGCTGGCCAACGACCTGAGCGCGAGTGCCACCGCCGTGGCCAGCGGCAACGCCACGGGCGACGTGATCGTGGAGCGCGGCGCGCGCATTTCCACGCACCAGCCGCAGACCGTGACCGAGGGCGGGGGCTACGTGCTGCTGGCCGGGCGCGAGGCGCACAACCGCGGCACCATCGTCACGCCGGGCGGGCAGACCACGCTCGCTGCCGGCGACAGCTTTGTGATCCGCAAGGGCCTGGGCACCGACAGCAACCAGCAGTCGAGCACGCGCGGCAACGAGGTCACGCCCGCGCGCAACAAGGACAGCACCGCCGGCAGCGTTTCCAACTCGGGGCTGATCCAGGCACTGACCGGCGACATCACGCTGACCGGCCGCACGGTCGAGCAGTCGGGCGTGCTGCTGTCCAGCACCAGCGTCACCACGCGGGGCACGCTGCACCTGAACGCCGCGGGCCATGCGGGCGAGGCCGATGCGCGCGTCACGCTCGCACCCGGCAGCATCAGCGCCGTATTGTTGGACGACAGCAAGGCCACCGCGCTGGACGTGCAGCGCGATGCGCAAATCAAGGAATCGGCCACCCTCTCCGACGGCGCGTACAACCGGCGCGACCTCTCGCTGGTGCAGATCGCGTCCACCGGCAACGTGGAGTTCCAGTCCGACTCGATGACGCTGGCCACCGGCGGCCAGGTCAACGTGAATGCGACGCGCCGCGTTCATCTGGCCGAGCGCGCGGCCATCGACGTCGCGGGTGCGGTGGGCGTGCGCGTGGCCATGGCGTCGAACAACATCGAAGTGAACGTCCAGGGCAACGAGCAGCGCGACGCACCGGGCAACCGCGACAGCAAGAACCTGAACAACGCCAACGTCTGGATCGACCGCCGCTACCTGGTGCGCGTGCCCGCGGGCACCAACGGCTATGCCACCGAACGCTGGTACACCGGCGGCGGCCTGCTGGAGGTGAGCGGCTACCTGAATACCGGCGGCCACGGCATCGGCGAATGGACGGCCTCGGGCGGCACCGTCGCCTTCGGCGGCGGCGAACTGGTGACGCGCGCCGGTTCGGCCATCAATGTGTCGGGCGGCTCGCTCGATGTGCAGACCGGCATGATCAAGCAGAGCTGGCTCACCGGCAAGGACGGCCGGCTCTACAACCTGTCGAGTGCGCCGGGCGACATGCTCTACAGCGGCGTCTACCGCGGCTTCGAGAGCCCGCACGAGCGCTGGGGCCAGAGCACCACCGAGTTCTTCTACAACCCGCTGATCGGCGCGCGCGAGCGGCTGGAGAACGGCTACACCGTGGGCCGCGACGCGGGCCGCGTGATCGTGGGCACGACGTCGGCGGTGCTCGAAGGCGGCGTGGAGGCGACCGTGTTCCAGGGCGAGCGCCAGCGCAATGCGCCCGACGCCGCGCTCGACGGCTACCGTCAATCGCAAACGGCGGCGCCGCGCGCCGGGCAACTCGTCATCGGCCAACTGCGCCCGGTGTTCGACACCGCCACCGGCATGCTGCGCGATAGCGCACAGGCCGCGGCCGAGCGCATCGACATCGGCGCGGTGCAGGGCATCGCCGAAGGCCTGCGGCTGGAAGACGCGTTGCCGGAGGAGCTGAACGGCAAGATGAAGATCGACGCCGGCTGGCTCAACGGCTTGCAGCTCGGCGGCTTCAAGGCCTATGCCACGGGCGGCATCTCGGTGGATGCCGAGGTGGCCGTGGGCAACGGCGGCAGCATCGCGCTGCATGCGACGCAGGTCGACGTCAAGGCCAATCTTGGCGCGCGCGGCGGCAGCATCGCGCTGGGCAACATGGTGGGCCGGCTGAAGTCCGGCAGCAACACCGATTTCATCGAAGAGCCGGTCGTCGTCGCGCCGCCCGAGGGCTACACGCCGGGCGTGGACGTGGCTGCAGGCGTCACGCTCGACACGCGCGGCCTCTGGACCAACCTGCGCAACAACCCCTCCGACATCGGCGCCCTGCCGTACATGAACGGCGGCAATGTCTTCATCAGCAGCACCGGCGACGTGCGGCTGCACGCCGGCTCGGCGATCGACACCTCGTCGGGCGCGGCCATGATGGCCGACGCTTCGCTGCAGGGCGGGCGCGGCGGAGACATCACGCTCAAGTCGAACCAGTACGACGCCAACGGCCGTGGCGCCGGCGCGCTGCTGCTCGAGGGCGAGTTGCGTGGCCATGGCGTCAAGGGCGGCGGCACGCTGACCGTCGACACAGGCATCGGCGTGGCCATTGGCGGCGGCGTGCTCCTGAACCCGGGCCGGCTGTCGGCGGGCGAAGCGGTGCCGGTGCACCTGACGCTGGCGCAGGCCTTCACCATTCCCGCTGGCACCGTGCTGCCGCAGGACTTCAGCTACGTCGCGAACACCGTCGCGCCGGGCGAGGCGATGAAGATCATGCCGGTTTTCACGGCCACGCGAAGCTACACGCTGCCCGCCGACTGGGTGGTGCCGGCCGCGACCGTGGCCTGGGAGTACGTGTACGTCCACAGCAAGACCGGCAGCATCTACGGCAGCGGCACCGTGGTGCCGGCGGGCACCGAGCTGGTCAACATCAGCGGCAAGATGGCGCCGGGCTACGTCGTGCCCGCGGCCGCGTTCCCCAACGGCATGCCCGTGCCCGACTACACCGCCACGGTGGCCGCGGGCACGCCGTTCGCGCGCGACGTGGCGCTGGCCGAAGGCGCGCTGCTGATGGCCGGCAACCGGCTGGCGGCCGACGTGGCGGTCAAGCCGCTGCTGGTGCTCGATGACAGCCTGTTCCGCAGCGGCTTCTCGCGCTACAGCGTGAGCGCCCAGCAGGGCGTGCAGGTGGCCGGCGGCGCGCGGATCGACGTGGCCATGCCCGTGCTGCGCGCCGATGTGGCCGCGGCCCGCGCTACGGCCACCGGCGCCGATCCGTCGGTGGTGCTGCAGCGCTGGCTGCCGCCGCTGTGGCAGGAAGACCCGCTGAAGGGCGTGCTCACGCAGCGCGCCGGCGCCGACCTGGCGCTGAATGCGGGCTCGATCTACAGCCAGGCGCCGCTGGTGGTGGGGCAGGGCGCCGCGATCTCGGTCGATCCGGGCCGCACGCTCACGCTCACCGGCAACGGCCAGATCACCATCGACGGCACACTCAACGCGTGGGGTGGGCGCATCGGCGTGCTGCCGGGCGCCTTCGGCACCGGCAACGACGCGAACCGGCCGTCCGGCGCGGCCAACGCCACCTCCATCTGGATCGGTGACGGCGCGGTGCTCGATGTCGCCGGCCGCGCCGAGACCGCGGTCGATTCGAAGGGCCATGTGTACGGCCGGGTGGGCAAGGGCGGTCGCATCGAGATCGGCGCGGCCTACAGCGTCGACGCACGCCAGGTCGACGCGGCCGATGCCTTCGTGGTGCTGCGCCCCGGCGCGCGGCTCGACGCCTCGGGCGCTTCGGCGAACCTGGACCTGCCGGGCCGCGGCACGGTGGAGGTGGCCAGCGACGGCGGCCTGATCGCACTGGCTTCGTACCGGGGCATGTTCCTCGACGGCAGCCTGCGCGCAGCCGCTGGCGGCGCGGGTGCGGCCGGCGGCACGCTGGCGCTGAGCCTGGAGACGCCCAACTACGGCGTGGTCGGCAGCCTGGACCTGAAGGGCATCAACGTGGACGATGCGGTGCGCGTGCCGCGTGAACTGGTGCTGGCGCAGTCGCAAGGCGACAGCGGTCTTTCGGCCGGCCTGAAGGCCGGCGAGCGCGAGGCCGCACTGACCTACGGGCACGCGCGCATCGGCGTGGACCGCATCGCCGGCGGCGGCTTCGACAACCTCTCGCTGATGGCCAACGGCCTGGTGAGCTTCGACGGCAGCATCGACCTGCGCCTGGGCCAGAGCCTGCGCCTGACCGCCAGCGCCATCGACCTGGCCGCCAACGCCGCGCCCGGCTCGCAGGTCAACCTGGCGGCGCCCTACATCCGCCTGGCCGGCAGCACACGCACGCAGGCCGACAACTACATCATGCCGAACCCGGTGCGCGGCTCGAAGAACGGCGGCACCGGCGGCGGCGCGCTCGGCATCCCGCTGGTGGCCGAGGGCTCGCGCCTGTCGCTCGATGCGCAGTTGATCGACATCGTCGGGGTGGTCAACACCGGCGCGCGCGGCACCATCATCCAGAACGTGGCCGAGCCGCTGGTGGTCGAGCGCAAGGCCTTCGATCAGATCGCGATGCGAAGCGGCGGCGACCTTCGCCTGTCGCAGGCGGCCACCTTCTACACGCCCGGCAACCTGACGCTGGCAGCTTCGCAGATCTACCCCGCAATGAACGACAGCGGCAGCTTCTTCGTGGGCGAGCGCGGTGGGGTCGATCAGTACGGCACGCTGGTGCGCGAGTTCGATCCGTCGCGCAGCCTGACCATCGAGCGCATCGATCCCTCGGCCCCGCTGCCCGCGCAGCCCTATTCGGTGTTCGGCAGCCTGAGGTTCGCCGCGGCCACCGTGAACCAGGGCGGCGTGGTGCGCGCGCCGCTGGGCGACATCACGCTGGGGGCGACCGCGGCGGCTTCGCTCACCGGCGAGGTCAACCTGCTGCCCGGCAGCGTCACCTCGGTCAGCGCCAACGGCCTCGCGATGCCCTATGGCGGCACGCTCGACGGCCTGAGCTACATGCACGACGGCAAGGACGTGGCGTGGAAGGGCGTGGGCAATGACCCCTCGGTCACGCTGGCCGCGCACGCGGTAAACGTGCGCGAAGGCGCCGTGATCGACCTGCGCGGCGGCGGCGAGCTCACGGGCACCGCTTTCCTCGGCGGGCGCGGCGGCTCGACCGACGCGCGCATGAATCCGCTGGTGCAGACCACCGCGCGCGGCACCTTCACGCTGCCGGGGCTGGCCACCAACCCGGTGTATGCCATCGTGCCCGGCGCGCAGCCCGGCTATGCGCCGCTGGTCAACGAGCACGGCGCGGGCGACCCCGCGCTGGGCCGCCAGATCACCATCGCCGCGGGCGTGCCCGGCCTGCCCGCCGGCACCTACACGCTGCTGCCTTCGACCTTCGCGCTGATGCCCGGTGCATTCCGCGTCGAGCTCAACGGCCTGGCGCCGAACCTGCCGCCGTCGGGCGTGACCGCGCCCATGCGCAACGGCTCCTACGCCGCGGCAGCGCAGCTGGGCACCGCCAACACCGCCATCCGCGACGCGCTGCCCACGCAGGTGTTCGTGACGCCGGCCGACACGCTGCGCAGCTACTCCCAGTACAACGAGACCGCCTACGCCGACTTCGCGATCGCACAGGCCCAGCGCACCGGCGTGCCGCGCGCGCTGCTGGAGCGCGATGCCAAGTCGCTGCGCTTCGATCTCGCCCTGCCCGAGAGGCTCGGAGCGATCAGCGACGCCCCCGCGCTGCGCTTTGCCGGCCGGGTCGACTACACCCCGGGCGAGGGCGGCTTCGGCGGCAGCGCGCTGCTGGTCGGCGGCTACGCCAATCGCTACGAAGTGCTGGCCGACGGCGCCGCGCCCACGCCGGATTTCAAGGGCGTCTCGGTCCACGCCGGCGCGCTCAACGCGATCGGCGCGCCGCGCCTGGGCATCGGCGGGCTGCCGGCCGTGAGCTACGTGGACCACACCGGCACCTCCCAGCGCGCCAACATCGCGGAATTCCTGACCGGCGCCGCCGACATCGTGCTGCGCGAAGGCGCGGTGCTGCGTGCCGGCGAGGTCTTCCTGGTCACCAACACCAAGGCCGGCGGCATCGTGGTCGAGCAGGGCGCGGGCATCAACACGCTGGGCCGCGGCCGCGCGGCCTGGGACTCGCGCGACGGCTTCGTCTACGCACCGGGCATCTCCAGCGTGCTGGCGGTGTCCAACGGCCGGCTCGACCTGCTGGCGCCGGGCTTCAGCAATTCGCCCGATGCAGGCCCCGGGCGCATCGACATCGGCGGCTGCGCGAGCGGCTCGCTGTGCCACGGCATCACGCAGCTCTACTCCGAGGGCACCATCGCGGCCTCGACCGACCAGAGCTTCGAGCTGCGCGACGCATCGCGCTACGGCACACGCAACCTCGTGCTGTCGGTGGGCGGCATCAACGTCGGCAGCGAGGCCGCACTGGCCGGCGCGGCTGCCCGCAACGCCTTGGCCCCGGGGCTCACGCTGAACCAGGGCATCCTGGACCGCCTGTTGCGCGGCGACACCTCCAGCGGCGCGCCCGCGCTCGAGAACCTGGTGCTGACCGCGCGCGACGCCATCAACTTTCACGATTCGGTCGAGCTCTCGACCATCGACCCCGCCACCGGGCGCTCGTCGCTCGAGCGGCTGGTGCTCGGCACGCCGGCCATCTACGGCGCGGGCGGTGCGGGGGCGCTGGCGCGCATCCACACCGGCATCCTGGTGTGGAACGGCGCCGCCAACGCACCGGGGCTGGTGGCCGCGGGCGGGGCGGGCAGCGGCAGCGGAAGGCTGCAGATCGACGCCAACCAGATCGAGTTCGGCTACGGCCCCAACAGCCGTCCCGACACCGTGCACGGTACCGACCGGCTGGTGCTCGGCTTCGGCGAGGTGGTGCTCAACGCCAGCGAGCGCATCACGGCCAACCATACGGGCTCGCTCTCGGTCTACCAGTCGCAGGGCGCGTGGGACGACACGCTGAAGGGCTACGCCTTCACCGGCGGCAACCTGCGCATCCAGACGCCGCTGCTCACCGGGCAGGCCGGCTCGGTCAACCGGATCAAGTCGGGCGGCGACATCGTGCTCGCCCCGCCGGCCGGCGGCGGGTCGCCCGCACTCTCGGGCCAGGCACTGGCCGATGCGCTCGGCGCCGAGCTCGGCCTGGACGCGGGCGGCAACCTCACGCTGGCCAGCCGCATCGCACTGCCCAGCGGCAAGCTCACGGCCTCGGCCGGACGCGACCTGCGGCTGGACGACGGCGCACAACTGGACCTGGCCGGGCGTCGCATCGATTTCTTCGATGTGCCCAAGTACAGCTGGGGCGGCGATGTGATCCTGGAGAGCCGCAGCGGCGACGTGCGCCAGTCGGCGGGCTCCCGCATCGACATCTCGGCCGAGCAGAACCGCGCCGGCAAGCTCACGGTGCTGGCGCTGGGCGAAGGCGCGGGCACGGTCGCGCTGAACGGCGCCATCGCGGGCGCGAGCAGCGGCGGCTACGACGCGGGCGGCACATGGGTGCCGTTCGCGGCCGGCGGCGCCGACATCCGCGGCCAGCACATCGAAGACTTCGCGGGCCTGAACCGCCGCTTCACCGACGGCGGCGTCTTCGGCAGCCGCAGCTTCCAGCTCAAGCAGGGCGACCTTGCGGTGGGCGACGAACTCAAGGCGCGCGAGATCAGCGTGTCGGTCGACGGCGGCCGGCTGGCCGTCAACGGCACGGTCGACGCCAGCGGCGAGCAGGCGGGCAGCATCCGTCTGGCCGCGCGCGACGGCGTGACCATCGGCGGCACGGCCGTGCTCGACGCGCACAGCCGCGTGCTGCGCGCGGACAGCTATGGCCAGCCGATCGAGGCGCCCAACCGCGCCGTCATCGAGATCGACGCGGGCAGCGGCCGCCTCGTGCTGGAGAACGGCGCGCGCATGGATGTGCGGGCAGGCACCGAAGGCATGGCGCAATCGCTGGGCACGGTGGAGCTGAGCGCGCAACGCATCGGCGGCGCGCGCGGCGACGACATTGCCATCGACGCGGGCGGCAAGGTGCAGATCGACGGCGCGCGTGCCGTCACCGTCAACGGCTTCTGGACCTACAAGGACGCCGCCTACGGCACCGACGCCGCGGCCGATGGCCGCCCTTACCAGGTGGTGAACCAGGCCTACCTCGACGCCAAGCATGCCGACAGCGTCGCCTTCATGGGCAACGTGCTGGAAAACGGCGGCCTCATGAACAACCGGCTCGCGGGCCTGCGCGCCTACGGCGATGCCTTCCACCTGCGGCCCGGTGTGGCCGTGGTCAGCGCCACGCCCGACGGCGACCTGCACGTCGATGGCGACATCGACCTGTCGGGCCACCGCTATGCGAGCGTCAATCCGCGCACGCCGCAGACCGGCACCTACGGCTCCGGGGAGGCTGGCGCGCTGGTGCTGCGCGCGGGCGGCAACCTGAACGTGTACGGCAGCATCACCGACGGTTTCGATACCTCGGTGCTGCAGCCCACGCCGAGCGACACCGGCTGGGTGCTCATCAAGGGCCGCGTGCCGTGGGGCGGCGACGTGGTCGTGCCGCGCGGCGGCATGGCCGAGTTGGCCGAGGGCACCTTCTTCCAGTCGGGCCGCACGCTCAACTACGCCCTGCCGATGCAGGCCATGAGCCTGCGTGCAGGCACCGTGCTGGCAGCCACCGCCACGCTCTCCGAAGACTTCGTGCTGCCCGCGGGCACCGTGCTCGGCGGCGCGGTGCGCGATGCGGCGGGCAACCTGCTGCACGCGGCGGGCACCGTGCTGGCGCAGGCCGTCACGCTGCGCAGCGGCATGAGGCTGGACGCCGGCAACCGCCTGCCGGGCGATGCCCGCGTCGCGGCCATGACCTGGCCGGCCGGCGTGCCGCTGCCGTTTCCGGCCGGCGCCGTCAACGACACGCCCAGCCCCGACTACAACGGCGACGGCTTGCCCGACCTTCCTGCCAATGGCGTGATCCTGGCCGGCTCGCTCAGGCTGGCCAAGGGCGCCGTGGTGCCCGCCGAAACGCTGGTCAAGCTGCCCGGCGACGTGGATTTCGTCAACCTGCGCCCGGCCGACGCCGATGGCAACCAGGGCCGCAACCTGGCGCTCGCGCCGATGCTGGCCGAAGGCTCGCAGTCGTGGTCGATGCGCCTGGCGGCCGGTGCCGACACGCAGGCGGCCGACACTCGCGCGCTGCGCCCGCGCAGCGCAGGCAGCTTCCAGGGCCAGCTGCTGATGGCCGACACGCACTACGGCATGGGCAGCGGCCTGGCGCTGCAGGCGCCGATGCCGGGTGTCGCGGGCCAGTACTACTGGATGGGCGACTCGCTGAATCAGATCGGCGCAGCGCCCGGCACGCTCATCAACCTCGACGAATGGGGCGGCGAAGAGGCGGTGTGGGCCATCAACGACATGGGGCTGGGCAACCTGGTGACCTGGGCACCGCTCGGCGCGCTGCCCAAGACCGTGCCCCTGCCGGCCACGCAGCAGCTCTTCAGCGTGCTGCGCACCGGCACCGGCGACCTCGACCTGCTCTCGGGCGGCGACTTCACCATGAACTCGCCCTACGGCGTGTACACCGCGGGCACGCAGGCCCGGGGCGTGGCCGCGGCCTACAACCTGCCGCGCTCCCGCATCGACGGCACCGTGCTCGGCGCCGACGGCACGGCCTACGAACCCTTCGTCGACGGCGGGGCGCAGAGCCTGTACCGCGCGTGGTACCCGGAGCACGGCGGCAACGTGCTGGTGCGTGCGCAGGGCGACATCCGCGGCGACCTGATCGGCAAGCCGACCCAGATCCGCGACGACGCCATCGGGCGCATCCGCTCGATGCCCGCGAGCAACGACGTGGGCAACTGGCTGTGGCGCCAGGGCACCGGCAGCGCGGTGGCCGGCAGCGAGGGCGTGCCCACGGCCTGGTGGATCAACTTCGGCAGCTACCTGCCGGGCCCGAGCACCGCCTACAACCTGTTCGGCACCGTGCCGTTCATGACCGGCTTCACCGGCATCGGCACGCTCGGCGGCGGCAACCTCGTGCTGGAGGCCGGCGGCAACGCCGGCATGTTGACCCGGCGCATGGACCTGGGCGGCAGCTTCGTCTCACGCAGCACCGGCCTCAACCTGGTGGTGGGCAGCACGGGCCGGGTGTCGGCGGACGGCCGGCAACTCACCCTCACGGGTGGCGGCGACCTGGACGTGCGCATCGGTGGCGGGCTCAACCCGGTGGCCGAACTGCGCTCGTTTCCGATCACCAACGATCCCACGCC
Organism: Variovorax sp. Root473; assembly: GCF_001426505.1. Classification (GTDB taxonomy): domain Bacteria; phylum Pseudomonadota; class Gammaproteobacteria; order Burkholderiales; family Burkholderiaceae_C; genus Variovorax. The sequence continues at coordinate 31,974 of NZ_LMEV01000014.1, read as the reverse complement.
GCAAACCATCTACCAGGGCGGCCGCCCCGACCTCAACAGCACCTTCGTCAACCTGCGCGGCGCACTGCGCATGCAGGCCGGCTCGGTCGGCGGCATCGAGCTGCGCTTCGACCGCGCAGACCCCGAGGAGTCGCGCGCATACCAGGTCTACACGGCCACTTCGTCCATCGCCGGCGGCGGGCCGTTGCTGGTGCCGGGCGATGCGGCGGTGCGCATCGATTCGCGCGGCGACCTGGTGCTGGGCAGCGTGGCCGATGCCGGCCGCGTGGCGCAGTTCAACAACGGCACGCCCTTCGTGGGCGAGGGCGTGCAGCGCCCGGGCGAGGGCTTCAGCTGGTTCTCGCTATGGACGCCGGCCAGCGGCATCGACCTGTTCAGTGCCGGCGGCAATCTCGCGCCGTCGACCGCCATCGTCGGCGAGCGCATGCGCGGCGACGGCCAGGCCACCGACGGGCGCTACATGGTGCCTTCGATGTTCCGCGCGGTCGCGGCCAGCGGCAGCCTCTACTACGGCAACTCGGTCACCGGTGCCGTCGACGGCAGCAACAAGGCCGTGCAGTCGCCCGTCGGCGTCATGCTGGCACCATCGCCCGTGGGGCCGCAGTTCACCCATGCGGGCGCGGGCCAGCTGGAGCTGATGGCGGGCGATTCGATCTACGCCGGCGGCTACAGCTTCACGCAGTCGGGCGCCGATCCGACGGGCTTGCCGACCCCGTTCAACCCGGGCTTCAGCGGCAGCCTGGAGCGCACCTGGTTCGGCCCGCGCAAGCTGAGCAATGTGAGCCCCGAGGCGCTGGCACCCAGCGTCTTCCTCGATACCTTCCTGCCCGGCGAGGGCTACCAGCGCTATCCGCTGTTCAGCCTCCAGGCGCCGACCGCTTCGGGCGACAGCGTGCCGGGGCAGCAGCCGGCGCGTTTCTATGCGGTGGAGGGCGACGTGATCGGCGTGCGCACCGGCTCCATCGTGTACCGCGGCGCGGGCAGCAACGGCGGCATTCCCGGCGCACTGCCCACCTGGTACGAAGGCGGCGGGCCGGTGGCGCTGCGCGCGGGACGCGACATCGTCAATTCGGGCACCGGCCTGGGCGAGTACGAGATGGCGCCCGTCGAAGCGCTCGGGTGGACCACGCAGGTCAACCGCGCCGATGCGAGCGCGCCGCTCAAGCCCATCGCGATGGAGGCCGGCAGCGCGCGCGGCAACCTGATCGTGCACAACAACCCCGACGACGTGTCCGTGGTGTCCGCCGGGCGCGACGTGCGCTACAGCAGCTTCTACGTGGCAGGCCCGGGCCTGCTCGAAGTGACCGCGGGGCGCGACGTGTACATGGCCGACAAGGGCGAGCTCAAGAGCATCGGCGCGGTCGTGAACCTCGCGCCGGGCGATCGCAGCAGCGGCGCGGGCATCGCGGTGGCCGCGGGCGTGGGGCGCAACGGGCCCGACTTCTCGGCCTTTGCCGCCCGCTACCTCGATCCGGCCAACCTCGCCGCCGCCGGTCAGCCGTTGGCCGATCAGCCCGGCAAGGCCGTGATGGTGTACAGCGACCGGCTCACGCTGGCGCGCTGGCTGCAGGCGCAATTCGGCTACGGCGGCGACGAGGCCGGCGCGTCGGCCTACCTCGCCAGCAAGCAGGCCGAGATCGACAGTGCTTACCAGCAGTCGGCGAGCGGTGCCAGCGGCGGAGCGCCGAACCGCGACCTGCAGCGCGAGTACGGGCTGACCAGCCAGCTGCACCTGGTCAACTGGCTGGAAGCGCGCTTCGGCGACGGCAAGCGCAACGGCCTGGGCCTGCGCTTCGACGCCGCGTCCACGGATGCGCGCGCCTTCTTCGCTGCGCTGCCGGCCGAGCAGCAGCGCGCCTTCCTGCGTCCGGTGTATTACGCCGAGCTCAAGGCCGCGGGCCGCGAGTACAACGCCGCGGGCGGCCCGCGAGAGGGCAGCTATCTGCGCGGGCGCGAAGCCATCGCCACGCTGTTCCCCACGCACGACGCGCAGGGCAAGGCGATCGAGCGCCAGGGCGACCTGACCATGTTCAGCAGCGCGCTGTACTACGAGACCGTCGTCAACGGAATCCCGACGACGCGGCCCAAGCCCGGCGTGAAGTACCTGACCAAGGCTGAGTGGATCGCCATCGGCAGCCCGGGCTACGACGTGCCGCATTACGAGGTGCAGGACGCAGGCATCCACACTGACTTCGGCGGCGACATCCGCCTCATGGTGCCGGGTGGTCGCACGCTGGTCGGCGTGGACGGCGGCTTCGTGCCCGGCGAAGGCTCGGGCGTGCTCACGCAGGGCGCGGGCGAGATCGAGATCTTCTCGAACGGCAGCATCCTCCTGGGCCAGAGCCGCATCTTCACCACCTTCGGCGGCAACATCCTGGCCTGGTCGGCGCAAGGCGACATCAACGCGGGCCGGGGCTCCAAGTCGACCGTGGTGTACACGCCGCAGCGGCGCGCCTACGACGACGTGGGCCTGGTAAGCCTGTCGCCGACCACGCCCAACACCGGCGCGGGCATCGCCACGCTCAACCCGCTGCCCGAAGTGCCGCCAGGCGACATCGACCTGATCGCACCGCTGGGCACCATCGACGCAGGCGAGGCCGGCATCCGCGTGTCGGGCAACGTGAACCTGGCGGCGCTGCGCGTGGTGAACGCGGAAAACATCCAGGTGAAGGGTCAGTCGGTGGGCATTCCGGTGATCGCGGCGGTGAACGTCGGCGCGCTCACCAACGCCAGCGCCGCGGCATCGCAGGCGGCCACCGCGGCGCAGGACGCGGTGCAGCGCGACCGCGCGGCGCAGCGTCAGGCGCTGCCGTCGGTGTTCACGGTGCGCGTGCTCGGCTTTGGCAACGAAGGCGCGGGCGATGCGGGCAGCAGCGACAGCGGCATGCGGCGCGAGCACAGTGGCGCGGCCTACGACCCCAAGGGCGTGGTGCAGGTGCTGGGTGCCGGCGCGCTCACCACAGCGCAGATGCAGTCGCTGACGCCGCGCGAGCAGCGCGGCCTGAAGCAATGAACGGCTGACCTCGCACGGCATCCGAAAGAAGAAGGGCCTCCCGCGCGGAGGCCCTTCTTCTTATGTGCGCAAAACCGGCCGAACAGGGCCGCCGCCCGATTTCTTGATGAAGTTTTCATGACAAACGACAGTCGCCGCGCGCGCTGCACGTCTAGATATCCGTACGCAGCAGCGACATGAAGGCTCTCCATCATGAACTCGCTGCCACGCGAGCTTCATCTTTGAGAACCGAGCTGCAAATGCATGACATGAAGAAGAACGGCCCACCGACCCGCTGGAGAGCGGTGTGGCTGGCAACGATGGCGATGGCCGCGCAGGGAGCGGCCATCGCGCAGGCGCCGACGCCCGCGGCCCCGTCCGCTGCACCCGCTGTGCCCGCGGGTGCCTCCGCACCGGCGCCACCGGCCGAGCCCGCCCGCAAGGTCGACATTGCCGAGTACATCGTGCGCGGCAACACCGTGCTCGATGCGCGTGCAATCGAGAAGGCCGTCACGCCCTTTCTCGGCCCCGAGCGCACGCTCAAGGACGTGGAGGCTGCGCGCGACGCATTGCTCGCGGCCTACCAGGCGGCGGGCTACCAGTCGGTCTATGTCGACCTGCCCGAACAGCAGGTGACGCAGGGCGTCGTGTTCCTGCATGTCAACGAGACCCGCGTGGGCCGTGTGCGCGTGGTGGGCGCCGAGTACAACTCGCCGCTGGACGTGCGCGACCAGGTGCCGGCGCTCAAGGAAGGCGTCGTGCCCGATTTCAACAAGGCGCAGACCCAGCTCAGCGCGCTCAACCGCGGCCCCAAGCGCCAGGTGATGCCGCTGGTGCGCCAGGGCAGCATGCCGGGCACCATGGACGTGGACCTCAAGGTCGAGGACCAGAGTCCGTGGCGCGCGAGCGTCGGCCTGAACAACGACTACAGCGCCGACACACGCAAGCTGCGCGCCAGCGCCTCGCTGGGGCACGACAACCTCTGGCAACTGGGCCACAGCGCCTCCATCAGCTTCTTCGGTGCGCCGCAGGACCTGAGTCAGACCAAGGTGATCTCCGCTTCGTACGCCGCGCCGATTCCGGGCTCCAGCTGGAGCGTGGAGGCCAACGCCTTCGTGTCCGACAGCAACGTGGCCACCGTGGGCGGCACCGACGTGCTGGGCAAGGGCCACTCGATCGGCCTGAAGGCGACCTACACCGTGCCGAATGCCGGCGACTGGTGGCACGCGTTCAGCGTGGGCATCGACTTCAAGAACAACAAGGAAGCGCTGACGCTCAAGGGCAGCGGCGACATCGTGCCGCTGAAGTACGCGCCGATCACGCTGTCGTACACGGGCTTTCGCCAGTCGGACAAGGGCCAGTACGGCGTAGGCATATCGCTGGTGGTGGGCACCAGCAGCTCCTTCAAGTACGGCAGCAACGAGACCGAGTTCGACTACAAGCGCTACAAGTCCTCGCCCAGTTTCATGGTGCTGAAGACCGACCTCAACGGCACGCACACCTTCGACGGCGGCTCGCAGCTGTCCTTCCGCTTCAATGGGCAGATGACCGATTCGCCGCTGGTTTCCAGCGAGCAGATCGCAGGCGGCGGCATGAACTCGGTGCGTGGCTATCTCTCGGCCGAGGCCACCGGCGATTACGGCGTCGTCGGCTCGGTCGAGCTGCGCAGCCAGCCCCTGACATTCCTGGGCAGCACGGTGGAGAACTGGCGCGTCTATGCCTTCGCCGACGCCGCGCGGCTGCGGCTGAAGAGCCCGCTGCCCGAACAGGACGACCGCTTCTCTCTGTATTCGGTGGGTGTGGGCACCACCTTCAAGGTCGGCCAGTACCTCGCGGGCCGCGTCGACATCGGCTATCCGCTCATCGACGGTCCGCGCACGAAGAAGCACGACCCGCGGGTGAATTTCAGTCTCACCGCGAATTACTGATTCGCAAGGCATCCCCTTTTTCATTTCTTTTTTCTCTCTCTACGAGTTTTCCGGAGACCTGTCATGCGACGAATTCTTTTCATCGTGCTCACGCTGCTGAGCACGCTCTTGCCCGGCATGGCCCACGCCTGGTGGCAAACCGAGTGGTCCTACCGCAAGCCCGTCACCGTCGACGGCGGCCCGCAGGCCGGTGCCATCGGCAGCGATGCCGGGCGCGTGCCGGTGCTGGTGCGCCTTCACACGGGAAACTTCAAGTTCGAAGGCGTGAGCGAGACCGGCGCCGATCTGCGCTTCGTCGCGGCCGACGACAAGACCGTGCTGAACCACCAGATCGAGCAGTTCGATCCGCTGCTGGGCATGGCGCTGATCTGGGTCGACGTGCCCAACGTGTCGGCGGGCACGCCGCAGAAGCTGTGGATGTACTACGGCAACCCGAAGGCGCCCGCGTCCGGCAACGGCCAGCGCAGCTTCGATCCCGACTACACGCTGGTCTATCACTTCGCCGAAGGCGCGGTGCCCCCGCGCGACACCACAGCCTACGGCAACAACGGCCAGACGCCGGCGGTGCCGGTCGAAGGCACCGTCATCGGCAAGGGCGCCCAGCTCGGAACCGGCCCGCTGATGTTGCCGGCCACGCCATCGCTCGCCGTGCAGGCCGGCGGCACGCTGACCTTCTCCGCCTGGGTCAAGCCCGACCAGCTCGGCGCGCGCCAGGCGATCTATGCGCGCCGCGACGGTGCCGGCGAACTGGTAATCGGCATCGACCAGGGCGTGCCCTTCGTGCAGGTCAACGGCCAGCGCACCACGCCCGGCCAGCCGATCCAGGCCGGCCAGTGGTCGCACCTGGCGGTGAAGGCCGAGGGTGAGAGCGTGGCGCTGTACGTGGGCGGACGTCCCACGGTGTCGCTGGCGGGCAAGCTGCCGGCGTTGAACACGGCGGCGGCGCTCGGCGCCGATGCGCCGGCCGCCACACCCGGCGCATCGGCCGCACCGGGCGCACAGCCTGCCGCAGCCTTCGCACCGTTCACCGGCGCCATCGACGAAGTGCGCCTGTCCAAGGTGGCGCGCGCCGATGCGCTGCTGCTGGCCGATGCCGTCTCGCAGGGCGCGGAGTCGCGCCTCACGGTGTTCGGTGCCGACGAGCAGCAGGCCGGCAAGAGCCACTTCGGCTTCATCCTGGCCGCGATGCCGCTGGACGCGTGGATCGTGGTGGGCCTGCTGGGCCTGATGATGGTCGTCTCGTGGGCCATCATGATTGCGAAGGGCCGTCACTACGGCGCCACCTCGCGCGCCAACGAAGCCTTCATCGAGCATTTCCGCGAAGCCGCCGGTGCACCGCTGGACCGCCTGGCCACGAGCAACACGGTGCCGCAAGACGTGCGTGCCGATTCGTCGCTCTGGCGCCTCTATGAAGTGGCCATCGGCGAGATGCGCCGCCGCCATGACCGCGGCTATGACCTGAGCGCCGTGTCGGCTGCCACCATCGGTGCCATCCGCGCGGCCATGGACGGCGTGATGGTGCGCGAGATCGAGCGCATGTCCAAGCGCATGAACTGGCTCTCGACCACCATCGAAGGCGCGCCTTACGTGGGCCTGTTCGGCACGGTGATCGGGATCATGCTGGTGTTCGTCGTGGCGGCCATGGCCGGCGCGGTGGACATCAACTCGGTGGCCCCGGGCATGGCGGCCGCGCTGCTGTGTACCGCCGCCGGCCTGGGCGTCGCGATTCCCGCGCTGTTCGGCTACAACTGGCTCGCCTCGCGCTCGGACGCCATCACGGCCGACATGGCCGTGTTCGTCGATGAGTTCGTCACGCGCCTGGCCGAAGAACAGGGCGAAGGCCGCTCGCTGCCGTCGGCCCGGGCCTGAGGAGCGAACCGCCATGGCAACCCCAGCCAAGTTCACGGCGCGCAGGCGCACCGGCGGCATCAACATCACGCCCTTCGTGGACGTGCTGCTGGTGGTGCTGGTGATCTTCATCCTCACCAGCAACGCCAGCATCCCCGGCATCAAGGTCGACCTGCCCAAGGCCAGCGCCTCGGTGGCGCTGGAAAAGCCCAAGACCAAGGCCATCACCATCGACAACGCGGGCAACGTGTTCCTCGATGCCTACCCGGTCACGCTGCCGGAGCTGGAGGAGCGCCTGCGTACCGAGAAGGCGCTGTCGCCGGACTTTCCCGTGATCGTGCGCGGCGACTCCAGCGTGCAGTACGCGAAGGTGATCGACGTTCTGGATCTGCTGCGCCGCATCGAGCTGAACCAGATCGGCCTCGTGACCGGCAAGCAGAAGTGAGGGGCGGAGCGTGAAACCTCGCGATCCGACTTCTGCGCCCACGCAGCGCGCGGGCGGGCTGTGGCGCCGCTGGGGCGGTGTGGCCATCGGCGTGGCGATCTTCGCCGCGCTGGTGGTCCTGGTCTGGCATCTGCTCGCCGACACCGCGAGCACGAAGCGCGTGGTGGCCGATGCGCCGATGCTGATGCTTCCGCCGCCACCCCCGCCGCCGCCCGAACCCGAGAAACCGCCGGAACCCGAGCCCGAAAAGGTCAAGCCCGAAGTGGTCGAGAAAGAGCCCAAGCCGGTCGAACCGCTGGAGCCGCCGAAGGACGACACGCCGCCCAGCCCGTCCAAGGACCTGGGCGACCCGGTGACCATGGACAGCGCCGCGCAGGCCGGCAACGACGCCTTCGGCATCCAGGCCGGCAGCGGCGGCGGCATGAGCGGCACCGGTGCCGGCGGCGGCCTGGGCAGCGGTTCGTATGCACGGTACGTCTCGAGCATGTTGCAGCAGGCGCTGTCGCGCGACCCGCGCACGCGCCAACTGGTGTTCGACGACATCCAGGTCGACCTGTGGCTCGGCCCCGACGGCAAGACCACGCGTGCGCAACTGGTGCGCGGCACCGGCACGAGCGACATCGACGAAGCGGTGCTCGCCATGGTGCGCGGGCTCGACCGCATCGACGAGAAGCCGCCCGCCTCGCTGCGTTTTCCGATGCGCGTGTCCATGAAGGGGCGCCGGCCATGACGACCGCGACCGTGCCCCCAGCCCTGTCTGTCCCATTCAATCTTGTGAACGAAGCGATGAACCATCTTCAAAACATTCCGAGTCGGGGCGCCTTGCCGACCCTGCGCAAATGCGCGCTCGCGGCGGCCGTGGCCTCCGCATTCGTCTTCGCGGCCACGGGCGCCGCGGCCCAGTCAGGCGCGGCGCCTGCCGAGACTGCCATGGTCAAGCTGATCCGGGGCCTGATCCAGAGCGGCACGCTGGCCAAGGACGTGGGCGAGGCCCTGCTGGCCCAGGCCCAGACCGAGGCGCTCGCGGCGCAGCAGACGCAGCGCATGGCGGCTTCGGCGACCGCGGCATCGGCTGCCACGGCCGGCGGATTGCGCCTGGAAGCGGGCGATGTGCGTGTGCCCTACATCTCGCAGACCGTGCGCGAGCAGATCCGCGACGAGGTCAAGGCGCAGGTCATGGCCCAGGCCAAGGACGAAGGCTGGGCCGCGCCCAACGAAACGCCCGAGTGGAGCAAGCGCATCCGCGTGGAAGGCGATGTGCGCGTGCGCAACGAATCGCGTGGCTACGCGAGCAACAACAGCAACATCGAAGTCAACTGGTCCGAGCTCAACAAGGGCAGCGGCTACGACGTCAATCCCAATACCAACCTCTCCCTGCCCTCGATCCTCAACACGCAGAAGGACCGGCGCAACCTGTTCCGCGCGCGCGCCCGGCTGGGCGTGTTCGCCGACCTCTCCGAGAACACCAAGGCCGGCGTGCGCCTGGCGTCGGGCAGCGACGAGAGCCCGGTGTCGACCACCCAGACGCTGGGCGGGGGCCTGAGCAAGAAGAGCGTGTGGCTCGACCAGATGTGGATATCGCACAAGCCGGTCGACTGGCTCACCGTGACGGGCGGCCGCTTCGGCAATCCCTTCATGTCGAGCGACGTGCTTTTTTCCAACGACCTGAACTTCGACGGCATCGCTGCCCAGTTCGACAAGAAGCTGGGCAACAAGGACCTGTCGCTGTTCGGCACGCTGGGCCTGATTCCGCTGGAGTACTCGTCCGACAATTCGCCCAGCCGCAGCCAGGACAAGATGAAGAGCGAGAACAAGTGGCTCTTCGGCGCGCAGATCGGTGCCGACTGGAAGATCAACGACGACAACCGCGTGCGCGGCGCGCTCGCGTACTACAACTTCCGCAACATCTCCGGCCAGGTCTCGCAGCCCTGCGCGCTCTATGCCGGCGCCGACGGCTGCAGCACCGACTGGTCGCGTCCGGCCTTCATGCAGAAGGGCAACACGCTCATGCTGCTGCGCGACATCTCGCTGGACCCGCTCAATCCGGCCGGCACGCCGCAGCCGCAGTACGTGGGCCTGGCCTCCAGGTTCCGCCTGATCGACCTGAACCTGCGCTGGGACACCGCGGTGGCAGGCAACAACCTGCGCCTGGACGCCAACTTCGTGAAGAACACCGCGTACGACGCCAAGGACATCTGGAGCCGCGCCGGCACGCGCGGCGCCATCGTCAACAACTTCGGACCCGGCGGCGGCACCAGCCAGTCCGATTTCAAGAGTGGCGGCAATGCCTACCAGATCCAGGCCACTTACGGGAAGCCGGCACCGGCGGCGCGTGGCGACTGGAACGTGCTCGCGGGCTACAAGCGGATCGAGCCCGACGCGATGCCTGACGGCTACAACGACTCGACCTTCCACGGCGGCGGCACCAATGCGCGCGGCTACTTCCTGGGCGGTTCGTACGCGATCGACAAGAACATGTGGTTCACCGGTCGCTGGATCTCCGCCAAGGAGGTCTACGGCCCGCCGCTGTCGATCGACACCCTGCAGCTCGAATTCAATGCGCGTTTCTAAGGAGCTTGCCGTGCCTTCAAAAATCATCCCGGCGCTGGTGCTGGCAGCGCTGGCCGCCACGGCCGGCGTGACGCACGCGCAGCAGCAGGGCCAGAGCATGGAAGAGCGACTGCGCGCGCAGTTGCGCGTGACGACCTCGCAGCTGCAGCAGGCGCAGAACGAGCTGGCCGCGCTCAAGGCCGGGCAGCAGCCCAATGGCGCCGCGGGCCCTGCGGCCGCTGCGCCGGCCGGCAAGTCCGAACTCGAGGCGCTGAAGAAGGAACTCGCGCAGAGCCAGCAGCAACTCGCCGCCGAGCGGCATGCGCGTGGGCAGGCGAGTGCGGGCAGCGAGCAGCTGCGCCAGCAGGCGCAGGCCGCGGCCGAGAAGGCCGGCGCGCAGGTCGCGCAGTACCGTGGCGCCTACGACGATCTGCTCAAGCTGGCGCGTGCCTCCGAAGCCGAGCGCCAGCGGCTCGCGGCCGAGGCGACGACGCAGCGCACCGCGCTCACGCAATGCGAAGCCAAGAACGCGCAGCTCTATGCCGTGGGGCAGGAGGTCCTGCGCGCCTACGAGACGGTGGACCTGGGCAGCGTGCTGGCATCGCGCCAGCCTTTTGCCGCGCAGAGCCGCGTCAAGTTCGAGCAGATCGCTCAGCAGTATGGCGACAAGCTGTACGAGGGAAAGTTCGACGTGCGCGCGGTGAATGCGCCGGCGCCTGCCACCGCGGCCCCGGCCGCTCCCGCACAAGGAGAGAAGCAATGAAACGCATGAAGTACCCCTTGCCGTCGCCCGCGATTGCCCTTGCGGGCGTGCTGCTGGCTTCGTCGGCTGCCATGGCCGCAGCGCAGGCACTCGCCGCCGGCAATGCCGTCGTGGCCCGGATGGGCGAGATCTCGATCGGGCAGGACGAGGTCGAGAAATTGCTGCGGGCGTTGCCCGACGCGGAACGCGCCGCAGTGAAGGCCGACCGCGCGAGCCTCGACGGCTGGCTGCGCCAGCGGCTGCTGAGCGAAGCACTGTTGCGCGATGCCCGCAGCAAGGGCTGGGCCGAGCGGGCCGAGGTGAAGGCGAAGGTCGATGCGGCAGTGCGCGAGGTCGGTGCGCGCATCGTTTCTGCCAGCTATCTCGAATCGGTGAGCCAGGTGCCGCCGGATTTTCCGTCGGACGCGGAACTCAATGCCGCGTATGAGCAGGGCAAGGCCAATTTCAATCTGCCCGCCGGCTATCGGGTGGCGCAGATCTTCCTGGCCACGCCCGGGCGCGATGCAGCCGCCATCGCCAAGGTGCGCGAGGAGGCGAGCAGGCTGGCCCGCCAGGCCCGCGCGGGCGACTTCGCAGCCGTGGCGCGCGCCAATTCGCAGGACAAGGCCACGGCCGAGCGTGGCGGCGAGGTCGCGACCTTGCCGCTGGCGCGCATGCTCCCCGAACTGCGCGACACGGTGGCCCGGCTGAAGCCGGGCCAGGTCAGTGAGCCGATGCAGGCGGAGGCGGGTTTTCATGTCGTGAAGCTGATCGACGTGCAGCCCGCGCGCACCGCCACGCTCGACGAGATGCGGCCGCAGCTGCAGGCCGCATTGCGCCAGCAGCGCCAGCAACAGCTGGTGCAGGCCTACCTGGCGCAACTGGCGCCACCGACCCAGCTGAGCATCGACAGCGCCGCGCTGGATGCGGCGATCCAGAAGACGAACTGAACCATTCTTTTCCCACAACAGGGGCATGCGCATGAACAACACATCGACAACAACCACCCAAGCCAACGAGCTCGCCACCGGAGCGCCGCACCTCGACCTGCTGGACGCCGTCACGCCCGAACAGGTGTCGGACGCCATCAAGACCGCGGGCGCCGCTGTCACGGCCATCGAACAGGACGGCGTTGTGCGCTTGCACAGCGCGAGCCATGGCATCGGATTCCAGGTGCTGTGGGGCAACCCGGTCACGACCACCCAGTTCACCGACTTCACGTTGAGCTGCCCATTGCGCGTGCAGGGCGGCACGCTGCCCGATGCCGTGCTGGCTTCGTGGCACCGCACCAAGCGCTTCGCCCGCGTGGCCCAGCACGGCGACTTCGTCGTGCTCGAGATGGACGTGGTCGTCGCTGGCGGCGTGAGTCCTGCCTACCTGGCGTTCGCCATGCGGCTGTGGATGCAGATGATGGGCGAGTTCTTCCTGCACCTGCGCAACTACGGGCCAGCCGCCGAAACCCGCGGCGATGCAGCGAACACCGAGGCCGGCGCGGTGGCCGCGCAGGGCGAGCCCGCGGCCGCCTGAGCGTGCACCGAATGCATCCAAGCGCGATGCCTTCCGCCCTCCGATCCGTGCCGTCGATCGACGACCACGACCTGCCGGCGACCCGTGCCATCCATGCCACGGAACGGCAGGCGCAGCGCGCGCGGCGCGCCGAGACCGCACGCCAGCGGCAGCGCGCGGCGCTGCTCGATCTGCTGGCGCAGACCATGGCGGAGATGCACATCTCGATGTCGGAACTCAATGCGGCGCGGCGTGCGTTCGAGGTCCGAAGCAGAAGCGAGGCCGGCGCGACAGAGTGACCCCTGAAGCAATCAACCATCATGACACTCACAGGCATCGAGCCCCACATGGCGATGTTCATTCGTCCCGAGCGCCTTGTAGACAGTGCCTGCATCGGGCATGCGCCATTCGCCGCGTGGCTGACTGCCATGGCCCGGCCGAGATGGTTCGTCGAACTCGGAACGCATCTTTTGCGGATGGCTCGATCGACCTGCTGCACATCGATGGCCTGCATACCTGCGAGGCCGTCAGAAATGACTTCGAGACCTGGTTGCCCAAACTCTCCGACCGGGCGATCGTGCTGGTTTACGACACGGCAGTTCGCGCGCGGGGCTTCGGCGTCTGGCGCTATTGGGGCGAGATTTCCCCGCACTTTCCGCACTTCGAACTCGATCACGCGTAAGGCCTGGGTGTGCTGCAGGTTGGCACGGATGTCGCGGCTGGCGTTCGGCAACTGATGTCTGGGCCGCGATGCCGAGGGCACGCGCCGCGTCAGGCCCGGGCGCTGGCCGTGGCGAATTGCGCTCACGCATCGCCTCGCGCAGTCCGAATCGATCGCGCGGCATCTGGTCGGATCGCTTTCAAGGCGGGTGACCCGGCCGCTCAGGTCGGTGCGCGGCATGTTCAATTGACTCTCGCTGCCGTCGGCCTGCCTGCATGACGCGGGAACGTCGGGCACTGAACACTAACGTTGCAACGAGCCCGTCACATGCCGGTGACAGCATGAATGTTTCCAGAATGGCGCGCATTTCTTGTCGACTCGAATTTTCAACCTCACATGGCCTGCGCAGCCATACGGCAGCCGTGACGATGCTCGCGGCGCCGCGGCGCGCCGGGACTGATCGGCGTGCGCCTGTCTGTTGCCCGCTTCGAATGCCGCGTGGTGGCGCTCTGCGGGCTCGTGCTGTTCCGGCTCGCCGGGCCGGCATGGGCGGCTGACGCATCCATGCCGCTGCCGCGGGATGGCCAGCTCCGGGCGGGCCCCATGTCACGCGCGGCGGACCAGGCCCTCGACTTCGACATCCCGGCGCTTGCGCTGGGCGATGCGCTCAAGCGCTATGCCGCCGTGACCCGACAGCCCGCTCTCTTTCGCAGCGAGATCCTGCTGGGCCTCACATCGTCCGCCGTGCATGGCATGTATGCGCCCGATGTCGCCCTCGGTCTGCTGCTGGAAGGCACCGGGCTGGTTGCCGAGAAGGTCCGCACGGGGTCGGGCATCACGCTCGCGTTGAAGCCTGCGGACACGCCGGCGACGACCCCGCGCGCCGCCGGCCTCGGCAGCCTTGCGGGCTACCCGAGCCTGGTGCAGGCGCAGGTCTGGGAAGCACTGTGCGCCAGCGCCCGCACGCGGCCGGGAACGTACCGCTCTCTTCTGCGCCTGGAGGTGGACGGCACGGGCCAGGTTCGGCGGCCGCGCCTGCTCGGCCCGAGCGGCGATGCGTCCAGGGATGCCGCGATGCTCGAGGTGCTTCAAGGCGTGCACCTTGCGCAGGCGCCACCGCCGGATTTGCCGCAGCCCCTGACTCTGCTCATCCTGCCAACGGATTCGCGCAGTGGACCGCGATGCCGCGGCGCATCCTGACCGTGGCCGAAGACACGCGCCCCGTCCTGATGGACTACGTGTCCAGGCACTACGACGCCCTCAAGCGCCAGCTAGGGCGGGCGTTGCGCAATCCGGATCTGGCCGAGGACGCGCTGCACGACACCTGGTTGCGCGTGAACGACAAGGGCAAGAACGAAGACGGTCCGATCCGCCGGCCGGGCGGCTACCTCGTGCGCATGGCTTTCAACATTGCGCTGGACATCCAGCGTCGCCAGAGCCGCAACCTGCCGCTCGACGAGATCGATGCGCTGATGGAGTTTGCCGACACGGCGCCCGGCCCGGAACGGATCGCCGAGGCGCGCTCGCAGCTGGATGGCGTCGTCAAACTCCTGGACCGCATGCCCGCGCGGCGGCGCGAGGTCGTCGTGCTGGTGCACATGGAGGGGCTCACGCAACCCGAGGCGGCCAAGCGCCTCGGCGTTTCGTTGCGCACCGTCGAATACGAACTCAAGAACGCGCACGACTACCTGAGTGCCAGGATGTCCGATGACAAAAAATAGTTGCGGGATCCGGCGGGCGCATTCGTCGTGCTGGGTGAAGAATCGAATTGCCCTGGCCGGACGCCGGACCGAGCCCCGCGATGAAGGGGGCCGGCCGTGACGCACGACACCATGACGCCATCCGTCGACGACGACGACGACCTCGCCATCGGGGCCGAGAGAACGAGGCAGGAGGCCTGGGAATGGCTGCGCCTGTTCCATTCGGGGGCCGTGAAGCCTCAGGACGCCGACCGCTTCCGGCGCTGGGTAGCGAGCAGCCCCTCGCATGCGGCGGCCTTCGGCGAGGCCCGCGCGCAATGGGGTGTGATCGGTCCGGCGGCCGCGGGGCTGCTTCGCGCGAATGCCCAGGCGGCGGCGTTTCATGCGCGCCACCTGTCCCGACCCATGCTTCCCCGCCGGGCCTTCCTGAGCGCGGCCGCGGGCGCGGCGGCCATGGCCGGTGTCGCGGGCGTGGCGGTGTTCCATCCGCCTGCGGGCTTGTGGCCCGCGCCGGCGGAGTGGGGCGCCGACTACCGCACCGCCACCGGCGAGCAGCTGGTGGTCGACCTGACCGAGCGGGTGCATGTCACCCTCAACACCCAGACCCGCATCCGGCGCCAGACGGTGGGCGGTCAGACGACCGGCATCGACCTGCTCGCGGGCGAGGCGGCGTTCGACCTGCCGGCCGGAGCCGGCGGCGGGCGGCCGTTCGGCGTTGTCGCAGGAGTCGGCCGCAGCCTGGTCGAGTCGGGGCGTTTCGAGGTGCGCTACCTGAACGCCAGGGTGTGCGTCACCTGCATCGAAGGCGCGGTGCGCGTGGAACACGCCGCGGGCACCCGCGAGTTGCGCGCGCGCCAGCAGACGGTGTACGACGGCAGTTCGGTGAGCAGCGTGGCGCTCGTCGGCGCGGCGAATCTTTCCGCCTGGCGCAAGGGGGAACTGGTGTTCACTCAGACCCGGCTCTCCGACGTGCTCGACGAGATCAATCGTTACCGGCCCGGGCGCGTGATGCTGATGAATGCCGCCGCGCGCAACCGGCCCGTGACCGGGAGCTTCTACATCGCATCGCTCGACCTGGCGCTGGCGCAACTGCAGCACGCCTTTGTTCTGAATGCGCGCTTGCTGCCGGGCGGGGTGGTGCTTCTCAGCTGATCCTCGCCCCGCGCCCGGGGTGCCTGGCCAAGCGTGCTTTTCAAAATAAGTTGCGGGGTGGTGGGGCGCCCGTTCGTCGTAGTGCATGGACTCAACTTTCTGGCGGAAACGACACATGAGCACACGCGGACGCGAGGGCGCAGCAACGACACCGGGCAACGGCATGCTGGCGCAAGAGGTGCGGCGGGGTCGCCGCTTTCGCATGGCTCCGATCGCCCGCGCGATTGCCATGACGTTGGTCGCAAACGGCGCGCTCCTGGATGCGCAGGCGCAGCAGGCTTTCAGCGGGGCCTGGTTCGCCGGAAAGAACGCGGCGCAGAACACCGCAACGGCCACGGGCCGCCTGCCCAACGGCATGCCGGCATCGTTGTTGAGCAACCCGCTGGAACAACGCAAGGCCGGCGAGCAACTGCAGCGCTCCATCGGCAACCTGAACATGGCGGCACGCGCCATCGCAGCGCAGCAGGCGGCACAGTCCGCAGCGCGCGAAGCCGCATCGAACGGCGGCCCGGACATCCCCGATGGCCTGGCCGACGACGGCTTGAAGGTCGACACGAACAGCCTCACCGCGGGCTGGCTCAACGCCAAGGGGCCGGTGCAGAGCGCCGCGGCCGGCCGCACCGTGGTGGGCATCGAGCAGACCGGCGAGAAGGCGATCCTGAACTGGGAGAGCTTCAACGTGGGCAAGCACACCACGGTGCAGTTCGACCAGAAGGGCGGGGCGAAGCCGGACGGCACCAATGCATGGATCGCCCTGAACCGCATCAACGACCCGAGCGGCCGGCCCAGCCGGATCGCTGGGCAGATCAAGGCGGACGGTTCGGTCTACCTCATCAACCGCAACGGCATCGTCTTCACGGGTTCGAGCCAGGTGAACACGCGCTCGCTGGTGGCATCGAGCCTGTCGCTGTCGGACAAGCAGTTCAAGCTGGGCATCAACAACCCGCAGGTGCTCTCCAACCAGGGCAACGATTTCCCGATTCCGCAGTTCGGCGAGTTCACGTCCGCCAAGCCTGAGATCTATGGCGACAACGGCTTCAAGCCCGGCGTCGGCGGCGCGCCCGACCGCATGGGCAACGTGGACCGCTTCGATCCCGGCGCGGCACCCGGCGCGGTGCGGGTCGACGCCGGCGCGCAGCTGTCGGCGAGCAGCGGCGGCAAGGTCATGCTGTTCGCGCCCAAGGTGCAGAACGCGGGCCGCATCTCGGCGCCCGACGGCCAGGTCATCCTGGCGGCCGGCGAAAACATCTACCTGAAGACGCCGTCCGCGCAGGACCCGAACGCGCCCCGCGGCCTGGACGTGAACGCGTCGGCCGTGCCCGGCTGGGCCTTCACCGGCGGCCAGGTGCTGGGCGCACTCAACCTGTCGCCGGTCTATGCAGATGCCAACTTCGTCGCCGGTCTGCGCGATGTCGTCATGCCCGAGATGGCCGCGCGCGCCAAGGCCGTCGGCTACGAGGTGGTCAACACCGGCACCGTGCAGGCCGACCGCGGCAACATCACGCTGCAGGCGCAGGACGTGCGCCAGTCGGGCGTGCTGAGCGCCACGACGGCGTTGAACAACCGCAACGGCTCGATCCTGATGCGCGCGTGGGGCCTGGGCACCCACATGTACGCGGACGGCGTGAACGATTTCGTCAACTGGTCGGCCGGCACGCTGACGCTGGGCGAAGGCAGCATCTCGCAGGTCCTGCCCGACGCCTCGGACACCAGCGAGATCGAGGCCTCCGCGCTCGCCACGCGCTACCAGCCCGGCCGCGTGAGCCTGTACGGGCAACTGATCGATGTGCAGGCCAAGGCCGGCGTGCTGGTGCCGGCCGGAACGATCAAGGCCGAATCGGCGGTCAACCCGCTGTTCACGCAGCTTCAATATCACAAGCCCGGCAGCCGGGGCGACGCGAGCCGCATCTACGTGGACGCCGAGGCGTTCCTCAGCGTGGCCGGCCTGCAGGGCATGCAGGTGGACATGTCGCGCAATTTCATCGAGGCCGAGATGCGCATCAACGAACTGCGCGACTCGCCGCTGCAGCTCGACGCCTGGATCCGCGGCAAGAAAGTGATCGTCGACCGGCGCGTGAACGGCGTGTTCAGGGACGGCCCGATGGCGGGCGTGCAGTGGGTGCTCGGGCCCGACGGGGCCACCTACATTCCGGGCGCCTGGGTGGGAACGCCGCTGGGCGACGTGAGCGGCTGGGTCGGCGTGGGCAAGACCGACCTGCGCGAACTCTCGGCCGACGCGGGCCGCATCGAGCTGCGCGCCGGCGGTGCGGTGATCACGCGCGCCGGCTCGATGCTCGACGTGTCCGGTGGCTCGGTTCGCTACACCGACGGCATGAACACGGCGACCAAGCTCATGGGCGCCGACGGCCGCATCCACACGATGGACCGGGCCATGTCCGACACCGACTACACCGGCCTGGCGGGCGAGTTCACGAAGGAGCATCAGCGCTGGGGCGTGAAGACCACGTGGCGCACGCCGCTCATCGGCGCCGACTACAAGGAAGCCGGCTACACCGAAGGGCGCAAGGCCGGCGCGGTGCAGATCCATGCGGGCGATGCCATGGTGCTCGAGGGCGACATGCTGGGCGGCGTGGTGGTGGGCGAGCGCCAGTCGCAGAACCCCGGTGGGAACAAGGGCGGGCGGCTGGAGCTGGGCGAGAACACGCCGGACGGCCGGCCCTGGTCGCCGGGCACCATCGTCGTCACGCACGACCCCAAGCGCCTCGCGCAGGACTTCGACGCCAGGACCAAGCTCGGCGACGACTTCTACGTGCAGCTCAAGCCTGACGAACAGAAGTCGCGCAAGCTCACTTTTCTTTCGGACGACATGCTCAGCGATTCGGGCCTGGGCACCATCGCGCTCAACGTCATCAACGGCGACTTCGAACTGGCGAAGGGCGCCGCAGTCACCTTGTCGCCGGGCGCGTCGCTGTTCGTGGCGGGCACCGAAGGCTCGACGAACGACATCCGCATCCACGGACAGATCCGCGCACCCGGCGGGCAGATCAGCCTGTCCTCGGCCAACGGCTTGCTCGAGGTGGGCGAGCACGGCCGCCTGGACGCCAGCGGGCAGTGGATCAACACCTGGCGCGACGGTGCCCTGCGCGGCGCCTGGGCCGTGGATGGCGGCGCGATCACGGTCAACGTCGGAAAGATATCGGCCCACAAGGCGGCCGTGTTCGATGTGTCGGGCGGCGGCCGCACGGACCTCGGCAAGAAGGGCCTGCCAACGCTGCGCGTGGGCGATGCGGGCGCGATCTCGCTGACCGGCGTGACGCCCGACCTGGACCTGGGCGCACTGAACCTGCGCGCCCACGCCGCGGGCTCGGCGGGCAACCTGTCGCTAGAGACCGCTTCGTCGGTGCAGGTCGGCGGCGTTGCGGCCGCTGCGCAGCCGGGCAATGCATCGGCAGAAGCAGAAGCAGCGGCTCCTGTCGTGCTGCCCGCCACGCTCTTCGGAGAGCGCGGCTTCGGCAAGGTCTCGGTCTCGGTGCGCGGCGAAGGCAAGGGCATCACGCTGCCTGAGGACGCAGCGGTGTCGCAGCAGGCCACCAGCATTGACCTGCGCAGCTTCGCCTGGCGCGACCTGCCGAGCGGGCGCAACCTGGCCGACGTGGCGCCGCTCGGTGTGCTGCGACCCGAAGAGCGTGCGGCGCGAGACCCCGCATCGCTGCGGCTCGGCACGGAAAACGGTCCGATCCGGATGGCGCGCGGCGCCACGGTGCGCACCGACACCGGCGGCAGTCTGTCGCTGAACGCCGGCGGCGACCTGGGCGTGCTCACGGTGGCGGGCCGGCTGGACGCGCCGGCCGGGCGCATCGGCTTGAACGGCCGCACGGTCGCCCTCGAAGCCGGCGGCGAACTGCTGGCGCGCGGTGTGCCGCTGATCCACGTCGACAGCACCGGCCGCCGCATGGGCGAGGTGCGCGACGGCGGCACGGTGACGGTCCAGGCGAGCGAACTGCGGCTCGAGAAAGACGCACTCATCGACGTCTCGGGCGCCACCGGCACGATCGACGATGTCGCCGATGCCGGCCCCTCGGGCACCCGCGTGCCCCGGCCCGCGCAGGCGATCCAGCTGGACAGCAACGGCGGCCTGATCGAGATCTCGGGCGCGGGCCTGATCGAAAGCAGGATGCGGGGCGTTGCGGGCGGGCCCGGCGGCATCGGCGGGCGCATCCGCCTGAACATGACCGCATCGTCCGGCCTGAACGGTTCGCCGCTGGAACAGCTCGCGCGCGCGCTGCCCGACCCCGATTGCTACGGCTTCCTCGTGGACGGCGCGTGCAGCGACTGGAAGCAGGGCCTGGACTTCGACTGGGCCCCCGGCCTTCGCTCATGGGGCTACGACATCGCCGGCCCGATGGTGCTGCCGTCGTCGCTGGCCGCGGCGCTGGCGGACACCAAGGAACTCGTGGTGTCCGACCGCTTGCCAACGCCCGGCCCTTCCAGCCCGCTCGATCCGGCGCAGTTCGGACTGTCCGCGCAAACGTTGGACAACTTCCGCGACATCTTCTTCTCGGGCGGCGAGCTGCTGCGCGACCTGCTCGACAAGCCCGGCCGCCAGTTCGCGCTGACGGTGCGCCCGCAGGCGTTCAGGGACGGCGGCTTTGCCGATCTCTCGCTGGTGAATGCAACGCAGGGCGCGATCCGGCTGGACAACGCGCACCTCGCGTTCAGTCGTTCGATCTCGCTGCAGGGACCGATCGTCGGGCATGCGGCCTCGTCGTCGACGCTGCGCGCGCCGCACCTCGTGCTGTCGGCCGTGCCCGACGCGTCGCGGGCTCCGTCGGCAGCATCCTCCGCGGCAACGGGCCAGCTCACCCTGTCCGGTTCGCTGATCGACATCACGACCTCGGAGAACGCCGGCCAGTTCCAGACCGGTGCCGTGCGCATCGGCGGCTTCGCACGCACGGTGCTCGAAGCCGGCGAGATCCGCATCGGTGGCCCGTTGCCCACGCAGTTCGGCGAAGCAACGAAGCTGCAGGTCAACCTGGACGTCGACGGGCACCTCGTGCTGCGGGCCGGCCAGGTCTACCCGACGACCGCGATGGCCGGCGTGGTCCGCGCGGGCGATTCGATCACCGTCGAGCGCGAAGGCGATGCCGGTGGTGCGCCGTTGTCGGCCGGCGGCAGCCTGCGCCTGCAAGCGCCGGTGATCGCGCAGAACGGGGTGCTGCGCGCGCCCTTCGGCCAGATCGAACTGGACGCGGGCGAACGCCTGTCGCTGGGCGCGGGCAGCCTCACGTCGGTGTCGGGCGCCGGCCTCACCGTGCCCTTCGGCACGCTGTCCAACAACGAACACTGGCACGACCCAACCCAGGGCATCGACGTCGCCAATCCGTCGAGCGGCTCCCTGGTGGCGCCGCCCGAAAAGCGCATCACCATGAAGTCGCCCGACGTGGCACTGGCGCGCGGCGCGGTGGTGGACATCGCGGGCGGCGGTGACCTGCACGCCTCCGAATTCGTGCCGGGCCCGGGCGGCTCGCATGACGTGCTGGCCATGCCGGGCATGTACGCGATCCTGCCGGGCCAGGCCGGTGCGGCGCCTGTGGCCGCTGGTGCGGGCGTTGGCGCGGTGGGGCAGCGCGTCTGGCTTGCCGGCGGCCCCGGGCTGGCGGCCGGCTGGTACCAGTTGCTGCCCGCGCGCTTTGCGCTGCTGCCCGGCGCCTTCGCGGTGCAGGCGACGGGCAAGGCATGGGGCGGCGCGCGTGCGCCGGCCACCCGCGCGCCGGACGGCAGCCTGGTCATGCAGGGTCGGGCCGGCGACACCCATGGCGGCCGCCAGGACGCGCGGACCACGGCCTGGCGCGTGATGTCCGGCGGCACGCTGCGCCGCTATTCCGAATACAACGAGGCCACGGCCAACGATTTCTTTTCGTCCGAAGCCTTCAAGCTCACGCAGTACCGTCTCACCGGCCAGGACGTCGTCACGCCCCGCCTGCCGCGCGACGGCGGCGCGGTCGTGTTCGACGCGCAGCGACGCCTGGTGCTGGACGGCACGCTGCGCTCGGCACCCGACGCGGGCGGACGCGGCGGGCTGGTCGACATTGCCGGCCAGAAAATCGCCATCGTCGGCAGCGGGCAGGACACCGCCAGCCTGCAGGCCGATGGCTACCTCGTCATCGATTCGGCGAGCCTGTCGAACTTCGGCGCCGGCAGCCTGCTGGTGGGCGGCAAGCGCCAGGGCAATGCACTCGGCCTGGAGCTGGAGGTGACCGCGACCGACATCGTCGTGCGCAACAACGCAGGCTCCGAACTGTTCGGTCCCGAAATCATCCTGGCGGCCAGCGACCAGGTCGCCATCGAGGGCGCAAGCCGCGTCAGCGCACGGGGCGCCGGCGGCCGGGGCTCGGGCAACCTGGTCATGAAGCCGAGGGTGGCGGCGGTCTACACCGACCCCGACGGCAACCTGGACGACAACTTCGACGGCGTGATCGATGCCAAGGACGCCGTGGACGATGTGCTGACCACGCCCGCCAAAGACTGGGGCGCGCTGGTCCGCGTGACCACGGGCGATGCGGCCAAGGTCATCCGCCAGGGCGTGGACACCTCGCGCGGCGGACTGGTCTCGATCGGTGCCGGTGCCGTCGTCGACGGCGGCGCGGCCTTGCTCATCGACGCGACGCGCACGACGGAGCTGGCCGCCTCGGCGCAGATCGCGGGCACCGACCTGTCGGTGGCTGCCGGCCGCATCGGCTTCGGCGGCGGCACCGAAGGCATGGTGCTGGACAGCGGCGCGCTCGCGCAGCTGGCCCATTCGACACGCCTGACGCTGCGCAGCTACACCGGCTTCGACTTCTACGGCTCGCTCGACCTGGGCGCGGCCGGCCTCAAGGCGCTGACCTTCGACGGTGCCGCCTTCGTCGGGCGGGGCGCGGGCGATGTGGTCATCAAGGGCGAGAGCATCGCGCTCATCAACAGCGGCGGCGGCGCGAACGTGCCGGCCGGCGCGGGCTCGGGTGGCTTCACCCTCGACGCCGCCACGCTCGTGCTGGGCGCGGGCCAGAAGACGTTCTCGGGCTTCGGCGCCGTGACGCTGGCCGGCCGCGATGCCATCGTCGGCGAAGGCGCGGGCGGCATCGACACCGGCGCCGCGCCGCTCACGCTGCGCACGCCGCTGCTCACCGGACGCGGCGGCGCGGCGCAGTCCATTGCCACGGGCGGTGCCTTGCAGGTTGTGGCATCGCCGGAAGGCACGGCCGCACCGTTCGACCTGCAGGAAAGCCTGGGCCTGCGACTGGGCCTCACCGGCCGCAGCATCGCCTTCGGCGGCCGGGCGGTCGCGCGGGGCGGCAGCATCGACATGACGGCCACCGGCGGAAGCCTGGTCGTGACGCAGGGCGCGCTGATCGACGTGGGCGGCTCGGCCCAGCAGTTCTTCGACGTGGCCGAGCACGCGGATGCGGGGCGCATCACCTTGTCTGCGGCGGGCGGCGACGTGCGCCTGGACGCCGGCAGCCGGCTCCATCTTGCCGCGCACCCGGACGGCGGCGACGCCGGCACGCTGAGCCTGGCGGCATCGCAGGGCGGCACGGTGGTGCTCGACGGCCTGATCGCTGCGCAGGCGAGCCGCACCGGTGGCAAGGCCGGCAGTTTCTCGCTCGACATCGAGGCGCTGCCCGACTTCGCCGGCTTCAGCCAGCGGCTGAACGACGCGGGCTTCAACCGGTCGCGCCAGTTCCGCATCCGCCAGGGCGACGTGGCGCTGGGCGGCTTCACGCAGGTGGAAGACTTCGGCCTCACGGCAGACCGCGGCCGCATCGACATCACCGGCACGGTGGATGCGCGCTCGGCCTATGGCGGTGCCATCCGCATCACGGCCGGCAACGGCGTGGCGATGCAGTCCGGTGCGCAGCTGCTTGCCGGTGCGACCGGCAGTCTCGGCAATGGACGCGTCACACTCGAAGCGGCCGGCGGGCAGCTGCACCTGGGGGGTGGCCTGATCGATGTGGCCGGCAACGAAGGCGGCAAGGTGCGGCTGCGCGCGCAACAGAACGCGACGCATGACGACCTCGCGGTCGCCGCGCTGAACACCACCGTCACCGGCGCGCGCTCAGCGGTGCTCGAGGGCGTCAGCACCTACGACGTGAAGGACTACGACGGCGCCACGGTCGATTCGGTCAAGGCCGACGCCATCGCGCATGCCGCACGTTTTCGCGGTGCATCGGCCGCAGTGGCCGCGCGCCTGGGCACGGCCCTGGACGTCATGCCGGGCATCGAGATCCGCAGCGCGGGCGACCTCGCGCTGAACAGCGACTGGAACCTGTTCAGCGACTTCTCGAATGCACGCGAAGGCACGCTGACCTTGCGCGCGGGCGGCAACCTGGCCATCAACGGCCACCTGAGCGACGGCTTCGACGTGGCGGACCGCAGCGGCCTGCTGCAGGCGGGCCCCTCGTGGAACTTGCGGCTGGTGGCGGGCGGGGAGCTGGCGTCGGCCGATGCCATGGCGCTGCGACCCCTCGTCGCGCAGACCGCGGGCAAGGGCTCGATCACCGTGGGCACGGCCAACACCGCCGTACCGACGGACGACGACCCGACGCCCGACAACGGCGCAGGCAAGCTCGTGCGTACCGGCACGGGCGATCTCGAGGTGCGCGCGGGCCGCGACCTTCGCCTGGCGCACAAGGAATCGGTGATCTACACCGCCGGGCGCAAGGACACGACGATGTGGAGCGACTTCTCCACCGCCAACCGCAACGCGAGCTACGGCGTGGAAGGCGGCAACCTCGTCATCGGTGCGCTGGGCAGCATCGAAGCCATGCCCTCGGGCCAGCATTTCACCGAGTGGCTCAACCGCCAGGGCACCCTCAACGCCGAGCGCTTCTTTGGCGAGTACAGCAACGGCGAGAACGCCATGCATCCGGACGGCACCTACGGTCCCGTCATTCACGGGCCCGAGCAATCGAGCTGGTGGATCGACTACGCGCGCTTCCAGCAGGGCGTGGGCGCGCTGGGGGGCGGCAACGTCACCGTGGACGCGGGCGGCGACCTGCGCAACCTGCTGGTCGCCTTGCCGACCCACATGCGCATGCGCGGCGGCCGCTCCGCCAACGAGGCGATGACCATGGAAATGCGCAATGGCGGTGCCATGACGGTGCAGGCCGGCGGTGCGATCCGCGGCGGCCAGTACTACGTGGCGCGCGGCGCCGGCGACATCCGTGCCGGCGAGACGGCGGTCGGCCACACGGTCGTGCTGACCCGCGACGACAGTGCCGGCGGCTTCACCAGAACGAACTACACCGTGGCCCCGGTGCTCGCGCTGGGCGACGCCACGTTGAGCCTGCGCACGGCGGGCGACCTGCGCCTGCAGACCGTGATCGATCCGCTGCTCGTGACCTACGGCGAAGGCCTGCGCGGCGACGGCCAGTTGCTGAACTACGGCGCCTACATGAGCGGCTATACCGACCGCAGCGCGCTGCGGCTGGTGTCGACCGGCGGCAACATCACCTTCGTGAACCGCGCGACGTTCATCTTCCGCGACCTGCTGCTCAACAGCTTCGACACCGACACGCTGGTGGGCTTCGGCGGCAACCGCTATCCGGCGCGCTTCTCGGCGGCCGCGCTGAACGGCGGCATCGCGGTGGACGGTCCGCTGCACGTGCTGCCGGGCACCACGAACGACGTGAGGATGGTGGCGAAGACCGACATCCGCTTCGACGCGCCGCTGCTCATGGCCTATGCCACGCCCGCAATGATGCCCTCGGGCTACATGCCGGGCGGCGCGGGCTCGCCGGTCAACCAGATGAACATGGAGGACATGCTCGACAACCTGATCGGCCCGGCCTCGTCCACCTTCATCAACACGCCCTACCTGCGCAGCGTCCACAACCCCGAGGTGCTGCCGCTGGCCAACGACTTCGAGCCCAGCCGCATCTATGCCTCGCAGGGCTCCATCGTCGGGCTCGACGTGAAGGCCAACGAGCAGACCTGGGTGCGCGCGGGCACCGACATCCGGGGCCTTCGCCTGGCCGGGCGCAACCTGCGCGGCTCCGACGTCACGCTGCTGGAAGCGGGCAACGACATCCTGGCGATGGCGGGCGTGCTGCGCCTGGACCGCGACAACGAATTCCCGGTCGGCCTGACGGGCAACATCGAACTGCAGGGCCCCGGCACCCTGGTGCTGGCCGCCGGCCGCGACCTGTACGCCGACAACCTGCAGGTGCAGACGCTGGGCAACCAGCGCTACGACAGGGACAACCGCGCAAGGCCCGAGTCGCAGGTCAAGGGCTTGCCGGAACAGGGCGCCACCATCACCGCCATGGCCGGGCTGAACCGTGCGGTGGGCTACGAGGCGTTCACGCGCGCCTACCTCGATCCCGCAGCCGTCACGTCCATGCCAGACCACCTGAAGGCCCGCAGCGCCGACGGCACGGTGCTGCCCATCTACCTGATGGACCAGCTCGAAACGCGCGAAGGCGGACAGGAAAAAACCGTGCGCCGGGGGCTGGTGTCGTACATGAAGGACATGACCGGTGAGACGCTGGCACCGCTGGAAGCCTGGGCGCGCTTTCAGCAATTGCCTGCGCTCGCGCAGCAGCAGTTCCTGCGGCAGATCTACCTGATCGAACTGCGGGAAGCGGGGCGCGACCAGAACGAACCGGGCACCGGCGGGCTGCCGCGCAACGGCGGCTACAACCGCGGCTACGCGGCCATCAAGACGCTGTTCCCGGGCGACGACTGGAAGGGCGACGTGGCGGCCAACAAGCTCATGCTGCGCACGATGGCCGGCGGCGACATCGACGTGCTCACGCCCGGCGGTGGCCTGCAGGTGGCGGCGCTGGGCGCGACGGTGCCGGCCGGCTATGGCCTGGTGACGCTGGCCTCGGGGCACATCGGCATCTTCGCGAAGGACGACGTGACGGTGAACCAGTCGCGCATCCTGTCCTTCGTGCCCGAGGTCACGAAGGAAGGCAGCGACCAGATCATTTGGGCCACCGTCGGCGACATCGACGCGGGGCGCGGCGCCAAGACCCTGCGCGTGCCCTCCGCGCCCGAGGTGGCCACCGACCTGGACGGCGTGACGGTGATCCGCGAGAAGTCGGACATGAGCGGCAGCGGCATCGGCACCGTGGGCGACGGCGACGTCGACCTGGTGGCGCCGCGCGGCACCGTGAACGCCGGCGACGCCGGCTTGCGCGTGGCGGGCAACCTGAACATCGCAGCGCTGCAGGTGCTCAACGCGGACAATATCCAGGTCAAGGGCGAGACCAAGGGGCTGCCGGTGATCGCGACCGTGAACATCGGCGCGCTGACCAACGCCAGCTCGGCGGCGGCGCAGGCGACTGCGGCCGCGCAGGACATGGTGCAGCGCGAGCGCGCGGCTGCGCGGCAGGCGCTGCCTTCGGTCTTCACGGTGCGCGTGCTCGGCTTCGGCAGCGAGCCCGGCCAGGGCGCAAGCGACACGTCCCCGCGTGCGGGCCTGCAGAGCGGGGCGAAGGTCGACTACGACCCGATGAACCCCGTGCAGGTCGTTGGCATGGGCCGCAGGATCGACCCTAGGCACTGGGCCAACCTGAGCAGCGACGAGCTTCGTCGGCTGCAGCAGGACCGGTAGGCCGGCAAGGGGTGATGCGCCATGGCATGGAGTGTCCTTTGCAAACCGGTAGAAGCACCGGCCGGCGACGAAGCCGCTAACGACCCGGTGGACGAGGCGCAGCGCCGCCTGGCGCTGCAGGCGTTTCTCTGCGCGAACTACGAGGGGCTGCGCGGCAGGTTGACGCGCCATCTCGGATGCGCCGATACGGCCAGCGAGTGCCTGCACGATGCCTGGCTGCGGCTGGGGCGCCTGGATGCGTGCGCGCCCGTGCAGAACCCCGGCGCCTACATCTACCGCATGGCCTGCAACGCCGCGATGGACCGCATGCGCGGCGACCGGTCCTGGCAGTTCACGGGCGATGCCGACACCGGCATTGAGCATTTCGCCGACCCCACGCCCGGCCCCGCGCACGTCGCCGAGGCGCGCTCCGACCTGGCAGCCGTGCTGTGCGCGCTGGAGCGCTTGCCACGCCGGCATCGCTCGGTGCTGGTGGCGCTGCGCATTGACGAGATGACCCGCGATGAGGTCGCGAGCCGCTACGCGCTCTCGCTGCGCGGCGTGGACACGGCCTTGCGGCAGGCGCTGGACTATTGCGCGGGCCATACCGGCCTGCAGGTGCTGGCCGGCGTGAGTGCGCCACGGCGGGCGCTGCGCGCGCGCGCCGAGGCACTGTCGGTCAGCGTGTCGCGTGGCTGGGCCTGTGTCCCTCATCCAGAAAGACCGCCATGAACGCTTCTTCCGCCAGATTCGCACCTCGCTGGACACGCCTGTGGTTGGCCTTCGGCTGGTTGGGCCTGGGCCTTGTGAGTGCCATCTTGCCGGTGGCCGCGGCGGCGCAGCCGCGCCAGCAGGTGCCGCAGCACTGGATCAGCTACGCCACCCTGGCGAGCAACCAGTTGCAGGCCTCGCTCGGCGACCTCGCCAACGACGCTGTGGTGCGCTTGCACGCCTCGATGCAATCGCGGATGCGCCAGGACGGCCGCGCGAGCCCGCCCGCGTCCGTGGTAGTGCGCGTGTGGGTTGCCTCCAGCGGAAGGGTCGAGCGCGTGGGTTTCGACTCGCTCGGTGATGCGCAGGCCGACGCCGACCTGCGTGCGCTGCTCACTGCCCGTCCGCTGGCCGAGCCGCCGCCGCGCGACATGCGCCAGCCGATGGTGCTGCAGCTCACGCTGAGCTCCGTCACGAGCAGCTGAGGCAAGGGAGATGCAGCATGCCCGCGCGGTGGTGGCCCTGATGCTTGCCGGCCTTGTGGCTGGCCCGACGTTGCTCGCACGGATGGCGGTCAAGAGCGAGGAACAGCAAGCAGTGCTGGGGCTGGTTCGGGCGCTGCGCTCGGAACTGCCGGTTGACCCGATCCACAGGGCATGGCGCTCTGGTATCGCTGGTCGTGGTCTTCACCACTTTGCCGCGCATCACGCCTCGCAGCCCCAGGCGCCGCATCAGCCGTTCGACTGTGCAGCGCGCCACCGCAGTGCCCTCGCGTGCCAGTTGCCTTCAGACCTTGTCGGCCCATAGTCCTGCATGTTGGCCTGCCAGACGCGCTGTATCGCCGCGATCGACTCGACTGCCGCCCCCAGCGACGGGTACTCCCTGCGGTGCTCCTGCACCATCCACTCTATGGAGTCAGATCAGTTCAGGGCCTGCCCCCGGACGCACCACGCGCTTCGGCACGCCCGGGTTTCACCGGCCGCTGCCATCCGCGCATGTAGGTGATCAGCGACTGCGACAGGTGGTTGGCTGCAAGAGACAAGCGACGGGAGTAGCTGGCCACCAGCGTGGCGCGCGCCGATCGCAACGAGGCGTCGGTGAGTGGAATCGCGACCACCTTGCCGGCCTCGATCAGCGGCGCGACGACGTCGCTGGGCTGGAAGGTGATCAGGTCGGACTCCGCGACCAGCCGGCTCGCGAACGAAAGCGAGTTGGTTTCGATGGCGATGTTCAGCTTGAACTTGCCCTTGGAACTCACGCGATCGACCAGCTGACGCAGGCCGAAAGACCGGTCGGGCAACGCGAGCGGAACGTCGGCCACTTGCGCAAGCGTGCAGCTGCGTTGTTGTGCGAGCGGATGTTGCGGCGAAGCGATCACGCACAGGGGCTGCTCGATCTTCTGCAATTCGATGAGGTCGGGACGCGGCGAGGCGCCGAACAGGATGCCCAGGTCGTACTTGTGCTCTGCCACCGACTCGCCCACCGCATGCGACCCCATGAGGTCGAGCGAAAAGGTGATGCCCGGGTGCGTGCGGATGAAGGTCGGCATGAAGCTCGTGAGCAGGCCGTGCAGGATGCCTTCCACGCAGCCCACCCGCACATGGCCCTTGGCCAGCGTCTCGTACTCGTGGATCTGGCCCTTCAGGTCGGCCAGCTGCGTCTTGTTGTCCTGCGCATAGCGCAGCAGGAGCTCGCCGGCCGCAGTCAGCGCCATGCCCCGTGCGTGGCGCTCGAAGACGGGCACACCCAGTTCGTCTTCGAGCAGTGCGATCTGCCGGCTCACGGCACTCTGGGCGACGAAGAGCTTTTCCGCCGCCACGCGCACCGAGCCAAAGGCCGCGACCTCGTAGAAGTACCGAAGGGTTGTGGATTCGATCATGCGTGCACTCTACGGGATGGCTGGGAAGGGGCGCGGCGACGCTCAGATCGCGGCGCGTGCCTGCCGTGTCAGCATGCGCCCCGCGCGCGCAAGCACCCGCGCCTCGCTCGCGCCTCGGTATGCGAGCACGCCGTTCACGAACACGCGCTCGATGCCTTCGCTCACGCCCAGCGGCTGGTCGTAGGTGGCGGTGTCGGTGATGGTCTCGGGGTCGAACACGACCACGTCGGCCATGGTGCCGACGCGCAGCAGGCCANGAAGAGCTTGCGCTGGCGCCAGTAGCGCGCGAACACGCGCGGGAACGCGCCCCACAGCCGCGGGTGCGGATGGCGGTCGTGCGGCAGGCCGTCGCTGCCGATCATGGTGCGCGGATGTGCGATGACTCTTTCGACGTCGTCCTCGTGCATCAGGAAGTAGCACGCACCACCGGGCTTCAGGCGCAGGCTGGCCTCCTGCTCGGTGGTTCCCCATTCGCGCGCGATGTCGGCGATGAGGCGACCGGTCATCTCGGGATGAGGCTCGGACCAAGTCAGCAGTACATCGATGACGCCATCGACCAT
>NZ_LMEV01000014.1:1507-1751 GCF_001426505.1 Variovorax sp. Root473 | reverse complement strand
GATCTGCTGGCGCTGCGACAGCGCCTCGATCAGCGGCAGCGTTTCCTTGGTGCGGCCCCAGTTGGCGGGGCCGGCGCACTTGTGGTGCGAAATGACCAGCGGCACGCCCGCGCTGAACGCCGAGTCGCCGGCCTCGTGCATCGCTTCGATGATCTGCTGCATCTCGCTGCGCAGGTGCGTCGCATAGACGCCGCCGTGGCGTGCCACGACGCGCGCGAGCGCGGTGACTTCCTCGGCCGGTGCA
>NZ_LMEV01000014.1:1122-1417 GCF_001426505.1 Variovorax sp. Root473 | reverse complement strand
ACAGCGGATCGCGCAGCACGATGGCGTCGTCGTGCGTGTGCGCGTCGATGAAGCCGGGCGCGAGCACCTTGCCGCGGCAGTCGATCACGTCGACCTCTGCAATGTTCAATCCTTCAGGCAACCGCGCGCGCAGGCCTTCGCCGAGCGCGACGATGCGCTCGCCCTGCAGCAGCACGTCGCCGGGCCACGAAGGGCCGCCCGAGCCGTCGACCACGAGGCCGGCTTCGAGCAGCGTCGCGCTGTTCTTCTGTGTGTTCATGGGGGGATGCGCTGCCTTGCTCAGAAGTGAATTACG
>NZ_LMEV01000014.1:228-1117 GCF_001426505.1 Variovorax sp. Root473 | reverse complement strand
CCACTTGTCGAAGGTGGTGCAGGGATGCGAGATGCCCAGGCCCACGCGGTCGCCGACCTTGGGTGCATCGGCCTCTTCGCTCTCGTCCCAGCGCAGGTAGGCGTGCTGGTCGTTCAGTGCGGTGATCTTCCAGCCGGCAGGCACAGCGTGCGACTGCAATGCACCGCGTGCCGCGTGCGCAATGGGGATGGGCATCGACATGTCGAAGGAGATGTCGCGCTTGCCCACCGACAGGATCGCCAGGCCGGGCTCGGGTCGCGACTGCACGTTGGCCCAGACCTCCATCGCCGGCGTCAGCCCCTCGCCGCACTCGCAGCCCAGGCGCTGGTCGACCACGCTCACCATGCGCTTGTAGAAGCCGTGGTCGTGCGTGACGTAGCAGCCCGAGCGCAGCAGGCCGCGCACCGGTGAACCCAGTGCAGGCTTGAGCCGCCCGGCCACGAGGTCGAAGATGGCCGAACCGCCGGCGGACACCAGCACTTCGTCGGTCTCGAACAGCTTGTGCGTGTCGCAGTGGCGCGCCACAGCTTCGATCCGGTCCATCAGCGCCTTGGCGAAGGCGGTGTCCTCTTCGGTGGAGCCGGTGGCGTTCAGGCCTTCGTAGCTCTCGATGCCCACCAGCTTCGCGGCGCTGCTGGCGCACACCGCGCTGGCCACGGCGGCCGCTTCCGCATGCGTGCGGCAGCCCGTGCGTGCACCTTGCACACCGATCTCGAGCATCACGTCAAAAGGCACGCTGGCAGGATTGCGCTTCGCCCAGTCCTCGATGAGCGCCAGCTGCGCCGTCGAATCAACGAGGAACACGACACGCAGGTCCGCATGCTGGGCCAGCAGCATCTGGATGCCTGCCAGGTCCTCATCGCTCACCACCTGGTTGGCGATCAACGTA
>NZ_LMEV01000014.1:0-205 GCF_001426505.1 Variovorax sp. Root473 | reverse complement strand
CCACGCACCGGCATCGAGCTGGCGCTGGAACAGCTGCGGCGACATGGTCGTCTTGCCATGCGGCGCGAGATCGATGCCCCATTCACGCACGCGCGATTGCATCCATTGGAGGTTGTGTTCGAGCGCCTCGCGCTTGAGCACAGCCAGCGGAAGCGGCAGGTCGCCCGCCAGCACGTTCCAGCCGGCAGCGCCGACTTCGCTGCGC
>NZ_LMEV01000013.1 GCF_001426505.1 Variovorax sp. Root473 | reverse complement strand
CCGCCTATGTCCCGAATCGCAAAGTCACGAAAGAACCTCTTGACTCTTCACAGCTAGGGCCCGCCGTCGGACTCCAGGGATGGCGCACCCGCGCCTGCCCATTTGTGCGCATACAGCGGATAGAGCCGGGCCCATTCCGCGCTCCCGAAAGCACCGCCGCTCTGGTGCGTCACGGAAATCGGCCAGGTGCCCAATCGCAGCCCCTGCCGGCGCGCGGTTCTGCAAAAGTCGATGTCGTAGAAGTGGAAGTCGAACTGCGGATCGAATGCCACGGCACTGGACAGCAGTGTGCGGCGGTTCGCCGCCAGGAACACGCCATCGAGCAGCTCGCAATCGGCGGGCACCGCGCCGAAGCAGTTGACGGGGCCGAACGGCTGCGGCCCGTGGGCAATGATTCCCGAAAGATGCGCCAGGTCGTCCCAGACAAGGGCGGTGCCGAGATAGTTCCAGCTCACGTGCTGTTCCGATTGGCGCCGATTGCCCGCCAGGCCGATCACGTCGTAGGCGCGCAGTCCCTGCGCCACACGGTCGGCCAGGAAGAGGTCTTCGAGCCACACATCGTCATGCACGAAGACGAGCATGTCGCGGGCATCGGGCGCCGTGAGTGCGCTGTTGTAGACCTCTGGCAGGCCGCGCCGGTTCTCGAAGCTCACACGCGGCCTCAGGCGGCCATCGAAGTCGAGCCGGCGCAGCGATTGTCCCAGCGCAGACTCAGCCCAGAACTCGGCCTCGGAACACCGGGTCGCGCTGACGATATCGATCATTGTTCTCTCGCGAAGATGGGCTGCGGGCGGCGGCAGTATTGCACAGGCCATGCGCCGAAAGCTTCGCGCCACAATAGCGCGACATGCCGCCCATATCCCCCGAAGAGACACCCCTCCCGCCGGCCCAGCCGCAGCCCTCGAACCTCACGGCGCTCGAGCCCCTGAAGCTCCCCGTGTTCCGCATGCTGTGGAGCACCTGGCTCATCGCCAACATCTGCATGTGGATGAGCGATGTGGCGGCGGCGTGGATGATGACCTCGCTCACCTCCTCGCCGATCTGGGTGGCGCTGGTGCAGTCGGCTTCCACCTTGCCCGTGTTCCTGCTGGGCCTTCCAAGCGGCGCGCTGGCCGACATCCTCGATCGCCGGCGCTGGCTCGTGGCCACGCAGTTCTGGCTGGCCGGCACGGCCGTGGTGCTGTGCGCCGCCATCGCGCTCGACGTGATGACCGCGCCGCTCCTGCTGGCACTCACCTTCGCCAACGGCATCGGGCTGGCGCTGCGCTGGCCGGTGTTCTCGGCCATCGTGCCCGAGCTCGTGCCGCGCCAGCAACTGCCGGCGGCGCTGGGGCTGAACGGCATCGCCATGAACGCCTCGCGCATCGTCGGCCCGCTCACGGCCGGCATGCTGATCGCGAGCGCGGGCAGCGTCTGGGTGTTCGCGCTCAACGCAGTGCTGTCGGTGGCCTCGGGCTTCGTGGTGCTGCGCTGGCGCCGCGAGCACACGCCCAACCCGCTGGGCCGCGAGAAGCTCATCAGCGCAATGCGCGTGGGCGTGCAGTTCGTGCGCCAGTCGCAGCGCATGCGGGCGGTGCTCACGCGCGTGTCGCTCTTCTTCTTCCACTCCACCGCGCTGCTGGCGCTGCTGCCGCTGCTGGCACGCAACCTCCAGGGCGGCGGCGCCGGCACCTTCACGCTGCTGCTGGCCGCCATGGGCACGGGCGCGATCATCGCGGTGCTCTTTCTGCCGCGGCTGCGCCAGGCGCTCGGGCGCGACCAGCTCGTGCTGCGCGGCGCCATGCTGCAGTCGGCCGCCACGGCCGTGATGGCCGTCGCGCCCAACGCCTGGGTCGCGGTGCCGGCGATGTTCTTCGGCGGCATGGCGTGGATCACGGTGGCCAACTCGCTGTCGGTGTCGGCCCAGCTCGCGCTGCCCGACTGGGTGCGCGCGCGCGGCATGTCGACCTACCAGATGGCGATCATGGGCGCGAGCGCGATCGGCGCGGCGCTGTGGGGCCAGGTGGCCACCGTCACGTCGTTGACGCTGAGCCTGGCCATCGCCGCCGTGAGCGGCACGCTGCTGATGCTGGCCGCCATCCGCTGGGTGACCGACGTGAGCGGCGAGGACGACGTGCGCCCCGCCCAGGCCGGCTGGGCCACCGGCCCGCCGGCCGAGGCGCCGCAGGAAGATGGCCGCGTGGTGATCACGGTCGAGTACCTCATCGACCCGTCGCGCGCCGCGGCCTTCCACCTCGTGATGCAGGAGACCCGCCGCGCGCGCCTGGGCCAGGGCGCCATCGGCTGGGAGCTGCTGCACGACATCGCGCAGCCCGAGCGCTACGTGGAACAGATCGTCGACGAGTCGTGGACCGACCACCTGCGCCGCTTCAACCGCGCCACCGCCGCCGACATGGCGCTGCGCGAGCGGCGGCTGGCGTTCCACCTCGGCGAAACGGCGCCGGTGATCACGCGCTTCGTCGTGCGGCGCTGAACGGGGCCCGCAGGTGTTTTGACCACCTGCATGATTTTGCTGGCATGCCACTTGCAAGCGGCCAGGCAAGGGTATCCACGCATGGTCTACTTTTTTTGACCACGTGGATAATTTAGGCTCCCCACCCGTTCCATGAGGTTTGCCACGATGAATCCGCCCCCGTTGCGCAGCCGCTTCTGGTCCGACCTGACCAGTGAAGAGTTCTCCCGCCTCGACCGCGAACGGCTGATCGCCGTGCTGCCCGTGGGCGCGACCGAACAGCACGGCCCCCACCTGCCGATGTCGACCGACACCGCCACCATCGACGGCATGGTGCAGGCCTGCCTGCCCTACCTGCCCGACGACCTGCCGGTGCTGTTCCTGCCCACCGTGCCCTACGGCAAGAGCAACGAGCACTCGCGCTACCCGGGCACGCTCACGGTGTCGGCGAACACGCTGATCTCGCTGTGGAAGGACGTCGGCGCCTGCGTCGCCAAGGCCGGCGTGCGCAAACTGGTGCTCTACAACAGCCACGGCGGCCAGATGAGCGTCATGGACATCGTGGCGCGCG
The DNA here is from genome assembly GCF_001426505.1 of Variovorax sp. Root473. GTDB lineage: Bacteria > Pseudomonadota > Gammaproteobacteria > Burkholderiales > Burkholderiaceae_C > Variovorax. The sequence continues at coordinate 339,023 of NZ_LMEV01000013.1, read as the reverse complement.
ACCTGCGCGAAGAGCACCACATGATGGTCGTGGCCGCCAACTGGTACACGCTGGGCCTGCCCGAAGGCCTGTTCACCGCGCACGAAGGCAAGCACGGCATCCATGCCGGCGACCTCGAAAGCTCGGTGATGCTGCACCTCACGCCCGACTACGTGCGCAAGGACCAGTTCCAGAACTTCAGTTCCATGACCGAGCAGCTGGCGGCCGAAAACAAGTTCCTGTCGATCACGCCCAGCGGCAAGCTCGGCTGGCAGATGCACGACATCAACCCGGCCGGCGCCGCGGGCGACGCCACGCGCGCCACGGCCGAGAAGGGCGCCGCGGTGCTCGACCACGTCGGCCAGCGCTTCGTCGAGCTGCTGCGCGAAATCGACCGCTTCCCGATGGAGCGGCTGGCCAACGTTCCCGCCTGGCGCTGAGCCCGCCTGCACAAGGAGTTCCATGGAAAGCCCCACGCCATCCACCGCCGCACCCCTGGCCACACCGCTGGTCCGCCTGCGCAACGTCGGCAAGCGCTTCGCCAACGGCACGCTCGCCCTGCAGGGCATGACGCTCGACATCGGCGAGCACGACTTCGTCAGCTTCCTGGGCCCCTCGGGCTGCGGCAAGAGCACCGCGCTGCGGCTGATCGCCGGACTCACGCGCATCAGCTCGGGCGACATGCAATGGTCGGGCGCCAACACCGGCAGCGCCAAGGACAGCAAGAGCGACCGCGACCTGGGCTTCGTGTTCCAGGAGCCCACGCTCATGCCCTGGACCAAGGTGTTCGACAACGTCTGGCTGCCGCTCAAGCTCGCGGGCATGAGCCGCGACGAAGCCGCGCCGGTGGTGCAGCACGTGCTGGAACTGGTCGGCCTCTCGCGCTTTGCCGACGTGTACCCGCGCGAACTCTCGGGCGGCATGAAGATGCGCGTGTCGATCGCGCGCGCGCTGGTCACGCACCCGCGCCTGCTGCTCATGGACGAGCCCTTTGCCGCGCTCGACGAGATGACGCGCATCAAGCTCAACAACGACCTGCTGGCCATCTGGCGCGAGCACCGCTTCTCGATCGTGTTCGTCACGCACAGCGTGTACGAGTCGGTGTATTTGTCGAACCGCATCGTCGTGATGGCGGCGCGCCCGGGTCGCGTGATCGACGAGATCGCCATCGACGAGCCCTACCCGCGCGGCGAGGCCTTCCGCACCTCCAGCCGCTACAACGCGCACTGCACGGCTGTTTCGCAATCTCTGCACGGAGCGCTCCATGGCCTCGACATCGACCATTGAAACCGTGATGCCCCTCGACACCACCACCAACGAAGCCACGCCGTCCGCCGAGACGCTGCGCGCGCACGAAGACAAGCTGCGCCGGCGCGAGGCCACGCTGCGCGTCGTCGTGCCGGTCGTCATCGTCGCCGCGCTGCTGCTGGTGTGGGAGTGGATGGTGCGCGCCAACGACATCCCGCACTACATCCTGCCAGCGCCCTCGCTGATCCTGACCACGCTGTTCGACAACTGGGCCTCGCTCTCGGGCGCGCTGTGGTTCACGGTGAAGCTCACGCTGCTCGCACTCGGCGCCGCCATCGTCGGCGGCGTGCTGCTGGCGATTGCGTTCGCGCTGTTCAAGTGGGTGGAAATCGGCCTGTTCCCGATCGCCGTGATCCTGCAGGTGACGCCGATCATCGCGATCGCGCCGCTGATATTGATCTACGTGTCGAGCACCACCGCGGCGCTGTTGCTGTGCGCGTGGATCGTGGCCTTCTTCCCCATCCTGTCGAACACCGTCATCGGCCTGAAAAGCGCCGACAGCAACCTGCGCGACCTGTTCCAGCTGTACAAGGCTTCGCCCTGGCAGACCTTCCGCTACCTGCTGGCGCCCAGCGCCCTGCCGTACTTCATGGCGGGCCTGAAGATCGCCGGCGGCCTGAGCCTCATCGGCGCGGTGGTGGCCGAGTTCACGGCCGGCACGGCGGGCAAGGAAACGGGGCTGGCCTCGCGCATCCTCGAATCGAGCTTCCGCACCGAGATCCCGATGATGTTCGCGGCGCTGCTGCTGGTGTCGTTGCTGGGCATCGTGATCTTCATCGTGTTCGCCGCCCTGTCGCGCCTCGTGCTCGGCCACTGGCATGAAAGCGAAATGCGCCGTGAAAGGTAATTGGCTCGCCCCCAGGCTACGCGCACTTCGTGTCGCTTCTCCAACCCCCTACCGAGGGCAACACCAGCGGCCCGGCAAAGCCGGTTCCGCGGTGTTCCCTTGCAAGGCGACACCATGAACACAGCCTCTCAGATCCTTGAACGGCCTTCACCTCTGGATGTCGACTGGGACGCCGTGCGCGAGGACCTGCGCGGCCTGAACGTGATCGCCACGCCCAGCCAGCGCAAGCAGCTCTCGAAAGACTTCTACTGGTACAGCCCCATCCTCACGGCGCAGCTCGCGGGCTGCGTGGCCGACCTCGTGGTCAAGGTCAGCACCGAGGACGACGTGCGCCAGGCCGCGGCCGTGGCCGCCAAGTGGAAGCTGCCGCTCACTGTGCGCGCAGGCGGCACCGGCAACTACGGCCAGTGCGTGCCGCTTGAAGGCGGGCTCGTGCTCGACGTGACGCAGATGTGCCGCGTGCTCGACCTGGCCGAGGGCCGCATCCGCGTCGAGGCCGGCGCGCGCATGCACGACATCGACCTGGCCGCGCGCGAGATCGGCCAGGCGCTGCGCATGTGGCCTTCGACCTGGCACGTGGCCAGCATCGGCGGCTTCATCGCGGGCGGCTTCGGCGGCATCGGGTCGTTTCGCCACGGCATCCTGCGCGACCCTGGCAACCTGCTGCGCGCGCGCGTGATGACGGTGGAGCGCGAGCCGCGCGTCATCGAGCTGGTGGGCGACGAGATCCAGCAGGTGCACCACGCCTACGGCACCAACGGCGTGATCCTCGACGTGGAAGTGGCGCTGAGCCCGGCGGTCGACTGGGTGCACTGCACCGTGCTGTTCGAAACGTACCGCGGCGCTCTCGACTTCGGCATCGCGGCGCAGGCGCCGACGCTCGACATCTTCCTGCTCTCGACGGTGGAGGCGCGCTTCTCGCCCTACTACACGGCGATGCGCGACCGCTTTCCGCCCGACCGGCACGCGGTCTTCACCATGGTCTCGCCCGAATCGATGGCCGAGTTCCGCGCGCTGGCCGGTACACATGGCGGCACGATCTCCGTTGCGGGCACCGAGGCCGAACTGCTCGCCGACGGCCTGCCGCCCGCCTACGAATGCGCGTTCAACCACACGACGCTGCAGGCGCTGAAAGCCGACCGCGGCTGGACCTACCTGCAGGTCGCGTACGCCCAGCCCTTCGATCCTTCAGTCGTCGAGCGCCACTTGAACATCTTCGGCGACGACGTGCTGCAGCACCAGGACTTCGCGCGCGCCAACGGCCAGTGCGGCACCTTCGGCATCCTGCTCGTGCGCTGGAAGGGCGAGGCCCATCAGTACGAGGTGATGCGCGAGATCGAGTCGCAGGGCGGCGCGCAGATCTTCAACCCGCACGTCTTCACCATCGAGGACGGCGGCATGAAGACCATCGACACGCAGCAGATCGAGTTCAAGAAGCGCAGCGATCCGATGGGCCTGATGAACCCCGGAAAAACGCGCGGCTGGACGCCCGACATGGCCGTCGAGCGCTGAAAAACAAATAGTCTTCGCATCCCGTCCCCACCCCAACCTCCACAGGAGTCCGTCCCCATGCGCATCCCCGCTGTCTCTCTTCGGCCGCTGGCCTTCGGCCTGGCCCTCGCAGGCGCTGCATTCGCCGCGCAGGCGCAGGAAAAAGTGGTGTTCGCCACCAACTGGAAAGCGCAGGCCGGCCACGGCGGCTTCTACCAGGCGCTGGTGGACGGCACCTACAAGAAGTATGGCCTCGACGTCGACATCCAGCAGGGCGGCCCGATGGTCAACAACCGGCCCATGCTGCCGGCCGGCAAGGTCGACTTCCTCATGGCCGGCAACCTGCTGCAGTCGTTCGACAACGTGAAGAACGGCGTGCCCACCGTGGTGGTCGCGGCCATCTTCCAGAAAGACCCGCAGGCCATGTTCGCCCATCCAGGCCAGGGCTACGACACCTTCAAGGACCTGACCAAGGCGCCCGTGGCCTTCATCGGCAAGGACGGCCAGTTCAGCTTCTGGCAGTGGATGAAGTCGGACCACGGCTTCAAGGATTCGCAGCTCAAGCCCTACACCTTCAACGTGGGCCCGTTCCTGGCCAACAAGAAATCGATCCAGCAGGGCTACGCCATCTCGGAGCCGCTGTCGATCAAGGCTCAGGCCGGCTTCGACCCCGTGGTGCACCTGCTGGCCGACCACGGCTTCTCGACCTACGCCACCACCATCGAGACCCGCGCGGACCTGATCAAGACCAAGCCCGAGACGGTGCGCAAGTTCGTCGAGGCCTCGATCGTCGGCTGGAACAACTACCTCTACGGCGACAACAAGGCCGCCAACGAGCTCATGGCCAAGACCAACCCCGACGCCACGCCCGCCGCGCTGCAGGGCTCCACCGAACTCATCAAGAAGATGGGCATCGTGGACAGCGGCGACGCGCTCACCAAGGGCATCGGCGCCATGGACGAGGCACGCGTGAAGGACTTCTACGACAAGATGGTCAAGGCCGGCTTGTACAAGCCCGGCGAGATCGACCTGTCGAAGGTCGTGAGCACGCAGTTCGTCAACAAGGGCGTCGGTGTCGACGTCCGCAAGAAGCTCACCGGCAAATAAGCAAGCCGTTCGCTTCGTTGTTTTTCCCGTGGGTCGCGCGGGGCTTGCGCCGGGGTCAGATGCCGGCGCCTGGGTTGCCATAAGGCACTGCGCGGCCTTTGTTCCTTGGGCTCTGACCCCGTCTCGCCGAACAGGCGAACCGGCCCGAACCATGAAAACGCTCGTCGTCCATTGCCATCCGAACCCTGACAGCTTCAACCACGCGCTCTACCGCACCGCCCTCGACGCGCTGCAGCCCCGCAATTCCGTGCGGGCCATCGACCTGTACGCCGAGGGCTTCGACCCGACGCTGACACGCGAAGAGCGCATCGCCTACCTCGACAACCCCGAACTGATCCGCGAACGCGTGAAACCCCACGTCGAAGCGCTGCTGTGGGCCGAGCACCTGGTGTTCGTCTACCCCACCTGGTTCCATGGACCGCCGTCCATGCTCAAGGGCTGGCTCGAGCGCGTGTGGCTGCCGGGCGTCGCCTTCCTGCCCGCGGAACGCAAGGGACAACTCGCGAAGTCGGGCATGCGGCACATCCGCCGGCTGACGGTGGTGACCACCGGCGGCTCGCCTCGCTGGTTCGTGATGGCCATCGGCGACCCGGGCCGGCGGCTGTTCACGCGCGCGCTGCGGGCGCTGTTCGCGTGGCGCTGCAAGGTGACGTGGCTGCAACTGCACGACATGAACGCCGCCACCGACCGCGACCGCACCCATTTCATCGCGCGCGTGGCGCGCACGCTGCACAACATCCAGTAGACACGCAGGAAGACACACACCATGAGCCTCGAACGCACGCTGACCGTCCGCGTCGAACGCATCTCGCGCCAGACGCCGGAAATCCTGGCCTTCGAGCTGACGCATCCGTGGGGCCGCGCACTGCCCGGCTACGAGGCCGGCGCGCACATCGACGTGCACATGCCCGGCGGCTTCTCGCGCCAGTACTCGCTGGCGCGCGCGCCCTCGAGCACCGGCTCCTACGTGATCGGCGTCAAGCGCGAGCATGCGAGCCGCGGCGGTTCGGCTTCGATGCACGAGCGCGTGCGCGAAGGCGACCTCATCGCGATCACCGCGCCGCGCAACACCTTCCCGCTGCGCGCCGAAGCCCGTCGCCACCTGCTGCTGGCCGGCGGCATCGGCATGACGCCGCTGCTGGCGATGGCGCAGGCACTGGCCGCGCGCGGTGCCGATTTCACGCTGTGCGTGTTCGCACGCAGCGAAGAGCACCTGGCGTTCGCCGAGGCGCTGCACGCGCCCGCGCTGGCGCCGCACCTGAAGCTGCACCTGGACCAGGGCGACGCGACGCAACGCATCGACCTGCGCGCGCTGCTGGCCGAGCGCACACCCGACACGCACCTGTACGTGTGCGGCCCCGGCGGCTTCATGCAGGCCGTGCGCGAGGCCGCCGCGCACTGGCCCGAAGACGCGCTGCACACCGAGTACTTCGCCGCGCCCACCGGCACGGCCGCCGCCACCACGGGTCTGCCCTTCACGCTGAAGCTGGCGCGGCGCGGCATCGAGGTGCCGGTGGCGGCCGACCAGACCGCGGTCGATGCATTGCACGAAGTCGGCATCGACATCCCCGTGTCGTGTCAGCAGGGCCTGTGCGGCACCTGCGTGGTCGAGGGCGATGGCGAGGGCGCCGAGCACCGCGATTTCTGCCTCACGGGCACCGAGCGGCGCAGCAAGGTGGCGCTGTGCTGCTCGCGCGCCAAGGGCCCCGACCTGGTGCTGCAGCTGTGAGCACAACCGACACCGACAGCGAAGCGCCGGCCACGCGCGGGCGTTCGCGCAAGTACACGCAGATGCTCGGCCTCATCAACCAGGCCGCCATCGAGGTGTTCGCAAGCGTTGGCCTGGCCGGCGCCTCGACGCAGGCCATCGCCGACAAGGCCGGCCTGTCGAAGGCGCAGCTGCACTACTACATCGAGAGCAAGGAGGCGCTGTATCGCCAGGTGCTGCAGGACATCCTGAGCGACTGGATCGTGGTGTTCGGCTTCAGCGACGAGGCCTTCGGCCCGCGCAAGGTGCTGGGCGACCTGATCCAGCGCAAGATGATGTTCTCGTTCGAGCACCCGCTGCGCTCGCGCATCTTCACGGCCGAGATGATGCGTGGCGCGCCCGTCATCAACAGCATGATGGACACGAGCAAGCAGCGCACCGACCAGGCCGCCGCCGTGATCCAGAACTGGATGAACCAGGGCCTGATGGACAAAGCTGACCCGATGCTGGTGCTGTTCCACATCTGGGCCGTGACGCAGTTCTACGCGGACCACGCAACGCAGGCCGCCTACTACCGCAACACGGCGCAACAGGGCGACGACAAGGACCGCCGCTACCTGATCGAGCAGGTGACGGAGTTCCTGCTCAAGGGCGCGGGCGTCAAGTAGGGCAGGACTTTTCGCGGAACACCGCGGAACCGGCTTTGCCGGGCCGCAGGTGTTGCCCCCGGCGAGGGGGTTGGCGAAGCGACACGAAGTGCGCGAAGCCTGGGGGAGTACCTATTTCGGCAGGAACATCGTCGCTTCGACTTCCACCAGCACCTCGTCGCCCGGCAGGAAGCGCGACACCTCGACCACCGTGCTCACCGGCGGCTCGCCCGGATAGAACAGGCCGCGCACGCGGTTGTAGAAGGCGTAGTGCGGCAGGTGGCGGAAGTACTGCACCAGCTTCACCACGTCTTCCATGGTGCCGCCGTGCTCGGCCGCGATCTGGCGGATGCGCTCCAGCACGAACCAGCTCTGCGCCACGATGGGCGCCTCGAAGATGTCGACCGACATCTGGCCCGTGGCATAGCCCACGCCCTGCAGCGCGGTGCGGGCTTCTTCCGGGATGGCGTCGTAGCCCGCCACCGCGCGGCGAGTGGCCGGGTCGACGGCGACCACGCCGCTCATGAAGACGAAATCGCCGACGCGCTTGGCGGCGGCATAGTTGGCCATCGGCTTGCCCATGCTCATGGTGTGTTCTCCAGTGCCCGGCCTGCGCGGTAGACGGTGCGTTGCCGTCCGCGCGGGCCGATGAGTTCGTGTTCGTCGGTGGCGGCCAGCACCACCAGATCGGCCGGGCAGCCCGGCGCGATGCGGCCGTCCCACGCGAGCCCCAGCGCCTTCGCGGGGTTCACGGTGATGGTGTCGAGCCAGTCGGCGGCGGGTGCCAGGTGCGCCATCTGCACACCGAGGCCGAAGGGCTCCAGCAGGTCGTAGCTGCCGTAGGGATAGAAGGCGTCCTGCACGTTGTCGGTGGCCAGGCTCGCGCGCAGGCCGTGCGACGCCGCCTCGCGGATGCGCGTGATGCCGCGCGCCACAGGCGTGCGGTCCCACGCGCCCTGCAGGTAGAGATTGGTGGTCGGCAGCGCGACCAGGTGCAGCCCGGCGCCGGCGCACAAGGTGAGCGTTTCGGCGGCCACCGCATCGTCCTGCACCGAGAGCGAGCAGGCGTGGCCGCAGACCACCGGGCCCTTGAAGTCGCGCGCGCGCACCAGCTGCGCGATGCTGCGCAGGCCGCTGGCGTCGATGTCCAGGCCTTCGTCGACGTGGAAGTCGAGCCCCAGCCCGTGCTGCTGTGCGAGATCGAACACGCGGCCCAGCTTGTGGACAAGGCCTTCGTTGCGGTAGACGAAAGCGCCCAGCGCCCCGCCCGCGCGCTTCACGTCGCGCGCGATGCGCTCACCGGCGGCGAGGTCGGCGAACACATCGAGCGGCACGAGCGCGACGAACTGCAGCTCGATGCGGCCGGCCCATTCTTCGCGCAGCGCCTCGAATACGGCCAGCGCGGCCGGCGGTTCGGGCTCGACCCAATCCAGGTGCGTGCGCAGCGCGCGCGTGCCGGCGCGCCAGGCCTCGTGCAGCGCGCGCTCCATGCGCAGGCGCAGCGAGGTGCCGGTCCAGCTCGCGCGGTGGCGGCCCATGCGCTCGATGGCGGTGAACAGGTCGCCCTGCGCAGCGCCGACGTCCTGCACGGTGAAGTTCTTGTCGATGTGCGCGTGTGCCTCGACAAGCGCGCTCAGCAGCGTGCCGCGCGCCTGCGTCTGCGACGCACTCGGCGCGATGGCCACGACCGTGTCGCCATCGATCGTGACGTCGAAGACCTGCGCATCGCCTGTGGCTGCAAAGCCCCGCAGCGGCGCCGGAATGCGCAGCGCCTCAAGCGTCGTCATGCGCGCTGGCGCCAGTCGCGCAGCCAACCCAGGCCGGCCGATGTGCCGCCGGGCGCCATGCCGCGGCGCGGGCGGTACTCGCAACCGACCCAGCCCTGCCAGCTGCACTGCGCCGACACCTCGTCGATCACGCCGAAGAGGTAGTCATAGTTCTGCTCGCCCACATCGGGCTCGTGCCGCTCGGGCACGCCCGCGATCTGCAGGTGGCCGACGCGGCCGGTCGGCAGGTACTGGCGCAGCTTCATCGCCACGTCGCCTTCGACGATCTGGCAGTGGTACAGGTCCATCTGCACCTTGAGGTTGGCGGCGCCGACGGTCTCGACGATCTGGTGCGCGTGGTCCTGCCGGTTGAGAAAGAAGCGCGGGATGTCGCGCGTGTTGATCGGTTCGATCAGCACATCGCACCCGGCCTTCGCGGCCTCGGCGGCGGCCCAGCGCAGGTTCTCGAGGTAGACGGCTTCTGCCACATCGCGTGCAAGGCCTTCGGGCACGAGGCCGGCCATGACGTGGATGCGCGGGCAGTCGAGCGCCACGGCGTAGTCGATGGCCTTGGCGATGCCTTCGCGGAACTCGCCCTCGCGCCCCGGCAGGCAGGCCAGGCCGCGCTCGCCGCCGGCCCAGTCGCCGGGCGGGCCGTTGAACAGCACCTGCTGCAGGCCGTTGTGCTTCAGGCGCGCGACGATTTCCTCTTTCGAGAAGTCGTAGGGAAAGAGGTACTCGACGGCCTGGAAGCCGTCTTTCGCGGCGGCGTCGAAGCGGTCGAGAAATGCGAGCTCCGGGTAGAGCATCGAGAGGTTCGCGGCGAATTGGGGCATGGGGTGTTTGTACTACCAGCGCGCACCGAATGTGCGGCGCAGTTCATCGATCTGTTCGGGGGTGAGCGGCGCGGGCCGTGTGGCCTGCGTGAGCATCTGCAGGCGCGCGGTTTCTTCCAGCTCTTCGAGCACGGCCATCGCGGCGGCCGGCGTCTCGTGCCAGACGTTGGGGCCCAGGCGCGCGAGCATCGCCGCGCGGATCGGCGTGCCGGCCGCGCCGTAGCTCGTGATGGTTTGCGCCACCTGCTCGGCCGCCTCGGGCGCACCGGGGCGGTGGTACGGAATGACCGGCACATGGCCGACCTTCATCACGAAGTAGGGCGTGAGCGCGGGCAGCAGTTCGGCCTGTGGGTTGCCCAATGTCAGGGCGACGCAGTGCGTGCTGTGCGTGTGGATCACGCAGGCCGTGCCGGCGTCGAAGTCGCGTGCGGCGGCGTAGATCTTCGTGTGCAGCGCGATGGTCTTGCTGGCGCGGTCGCCGCCGGTCTGCACGCCCTGCGCATCGAGCCGCGCGAGCCGCGCGGGGTCGAGGAAGCCGAGGCAGGCATCGGTCGGCGTGATGAGAAAACCGTCGTCCAGCCGCACGCTGATGTTGCCGGCCGTGGCATGCACATAGCCGCGCTCGAACAGGCTGCGGCCGACGCGGCAGATTTCGTCGCGGGCTTCGTTCTCGGTCATGCGAGCACTGTAAAAGCTTTGGTGAAGAAATCGTCGCTGCCGAAGTTGCCCGACTTCAGCGTGATGTGCAGCCCCGCTTCGGGCGCCGCGTCGCAGCGCGCATGGCACCACGGCACGCCGGGGTCGATCTGCGGACCGATCTGCATCTGCGCGATGCCCAGCGCCTGCACGCAGGCACCCGAGGTTTCGCCGCCGGCCACCACCAGCTGGTGCACACCGCGCTCGACCAGGCCGCGCGCAATGGCGGCGATGGTGCGTTCGACCATCGCACCGGCTTCTTCCACGCCGAGCCGTCCCTGCACCGACTTCACGGCGCCGGCTTCGGCGGTCGAGTAGACGAGCACGGGGCCCTTGTCGATCAGCGGTGCGGCCCAGGCCAGCACCTCGGCCGCGACGTCCACGCCTGCGGCGATGCGCAGCGGGTCGATGGCCATGGCCGCGCCACCGCGCTGGATGAAGTCGAGCACCTGCCGGTTGGTGGCGAGCGAGCAGCTGCCCGAGACGATGGCGGTCTTGCCGCCGGCCTTCGGCAGCGCGCTGGCCTGCGACGACGGCGCGAGGCCGAAGTTGGCCGGCAAGCCGATCGCCACGCCCGAGCCGGCCGTGAGCAGCGGCAGCTTCGCGAGCGCCGGCCCCATGCGCAGCAGATCGTCGTTCGAGACTGCATCGACGATGGCGATGCTGACGCCCTCGGCCTTCAATTGCGCGATGCGTGCGTCGATGGCGTCCGCACCGCGTGCCACCACCGCGTGGTCGATCAGGCCCACCTTGCGCGTGCACTGCGCCTGCAGCACGCGCACGAGGTTGGGGTCGGTCATCGGCGTGAGCGGATGGTTCTGCATGCCGCTCTCGTTGAGCAGCACGTCGCCCGCGAACAGGTAGCCCTTGAAGACGGTGCGCTTGTTGTCGGGGAAGGCGGGCGTGGCGATGGTGAAGTCGCAGCCCAGCGCATCCATCAGCGCCTCGGTCACGGGGCCGATGTTGCCCCTGACCTCGCCGGTGAAGGTGCTGTCGAAGGTCGAGCAGTACTTGAAATAAATTTGCTGCGCGCCCTGCGCCTGCAGCCAGCGCAGCGCGTCGAGCGACTGCGCGATGGCCTCGGCCGGCGCGATGGTGCGCGACTTGAGCGCGACCACGACGGCATCCACGTCGGCATCGAGAGGTCCGTCAGGCACGCCGATGGTCTGCACCACGCGCATGCCCGCGCGCACGAGGTTGTTGGCCAGGTCGGTGGCGCCGGTGAAGTCGTCGGCGATGCAGCCGAGCACAAGCTTCGCCATCGCTCAGCCCTTCAGCGCCAGCGTGACCGCCTGTGCGTTCTCGCGCACGTAGTCGCGCAGGATGTCGTCGAAGCTGGCATCGGCCTTCAGGCCCAGCGCCTCGGCGCGCGCGGCGTGGATGCGGCTGGGCCAGCTGGTGACGATCTTCGCGATGGCGGCGTCGGGCTCCCAGTCGATGAGGGCGGTGGCCTCGGTGCCGGCGATGCGTTCGAGCGCCTGCGCCATCTCGCGCACGGTGGTGGTCAGCGCGGGCAGGTTGATCGCCGTGCGCGCGCCCCATTCGGCGGCGGTTGCGGTGGCGGCGCGCACGATGCCGGCGACGGTGTTGCCGGGCGAGGCCAGCGCGACCGGCGTCTCGGGTCCCACGGGGCAGCGCGCGCGCACGCCGGCCAGCGGCTCGCGCAGCATGCCGCTCAGGAAGCTGGAGGCCGCGCCGTTCGGACGGCCCGGACGCACCGACACCGTCATGAGCCGCACGTTGCGGCCTTGCACGAAGCCCTTGCGCGTGTAGTCGGCCACGAGCTGTTCGCCGATGAACTTCTGGATGCCGTAGCTGTTCTGCGGCGTGGGCAGCGTGGTGTCTTCGATCACCGCGGGCAGGCGCTGCTCCGGCGAATCGCCGAACACGGCGACGGAGCTGGAGAACACGAACACGGGCGCATGGCCCGCGCTGCGGCAGGCGTCGAGCAGGGCGCGGGTGGTGTCCAGGTTGCTGCGCATGCCGAGGTCGAAGTCGGCCTCGCACTCGCCGCTCACGGCGGCGGCAAGGTGGAACACGGCGTCCGTGTCGGCCAGCGGCAATGCACCGTTGGCGGCCTGTTCGTACAGGTCGCCCTGCACGAACTGGATGCGCGCGTCGGCCGCGAGGTCGGCGGGCGGCGGCACGCGGTCGGCGAGCGTGATGCGTGCGATGTCTTTCGCCGCGCCGCCGGCCAGTGCGAGCGGGCCGCCTGCGAGCAGGGTGCGGGCGAGGCGGGCGCCAAGGAAGCCGCAGCCGCCGGTGATGAGAACGTTCATGGTGTGTGTCTTTCCTGGGTCGATGAGCGCTGAAGCTCGATGCTATTTCTTCGATTCTTTCGCAGCAGGCAGTTCGATGCCCGGGAAGATCTTGATGACCGCGCTATCGTCCTCGCGCGCGAAGCCGGCGGTGGAGGCCTGCATGAACATCTGGTGCGCGGTGGACGACAGCGGCAGCGGAAACTTGCTGGCGCGCGCCACGTCGAGCACCAGGCCCAGGTCCTTCACGAAGATGTCGACGGCCGACAGCGGCGTGTAGTCGCCCGCGAGCACGTGGGCCATGCGGTTCTCGAACATCCAGCTGTTGCCGGCGCTGTGGGTGATGACCTCGTACAGGGCGTCGGGGTTCACGCCTTCGCGCAGGCCCAGTGCCATGGCCTCGGCCGCGGCGGCGATGTGCACGCCCGCCAGCAGCTGGTTGATGACCTTCACCTTGCTGCCCGCGCCGGCCGAATCGCCCAGGCGGTAGACCTTGGCGGCCATCGCGTCGAGCATGGCGCCGGCCTTCTCGTAGGCGGCGGGCGTGCCGGCAGTCATCATCGTCATCTGGCCGCTCGCGGCCTTGGCAGCGCCGCCGGAAATCGGCGCGTCGAGGTACAGGATGCCCTGCTGCGCGAGGCGCGCCTCGAGCGCCACCGACCAGTTCGGGTCGACGGTGGAGCACATCACGAACAGGCTGCCGGGCTTCATCGACGCCGCACAACCGGACGAGCCGGGCGTGGCGGCGTCGCCGAACAGCACCGACTCGGTCTGCGCCGCGTTGACGACCACGCTGACCACGATGTCGCACTGCGCGCCGAGCGCGGCCAGCGTGTCGCAGGCGGTGCCGCCTTCGCGCGCGAAGGCTGCGGCGACGCCGGGGCGCACGTCGAACACATGCGGCGCATGGCCCGCGCGGCGCAGCGATTGCGCCATGCCGCTGCCCATGGCGCCCAGGCCCACGAGGCCGACGACGGGGGGGGTGGAAGAAGAAGTCATGTCGTGTGTCCTTCGATCAGCGATTGACGAGTTGCTTGGGCGTGAGCCACACGCCGACGGCGCCGAGCACCAGCGCGCCGGCCAGCATGTACATGCCGATCTGCGTGCTGCCCGTGAGGTCCTTCAGGTAGCCGATGAGGTCCGGGCTCACAAAGCCGCGAGGGCGTGAATCCTTTTATTTGTCAGGTCATCATACAAATTTAAGGATTCAACCGACCACGGGATAACCCGCATGGCGCGGCCTCATCAACAGATTGTGAGCGTGGGCTTACTTGCCCGCAGGCCAGCCTTCGACCAGGGGTCGGGCGAGCTGGGCGCCTTCCTGCTGCCAGAACGCCGGGTCGGCCTGCTCGATGCGGCGGATGGCGTTGTCCATGTGGGCCTTGGCGGCTTCGCGCGCGGCCAGTGGGTCGCCGGCGTCGATGGCCTCCACGATGCGCGCATGTTCCTGCGCCACCTCGCGCACGAAGTCGGCACGGCGCGCCTCGTTGGCGCGCGTGACGCGGGTCGCGCCATGCAGGAACTGCCGCAGGTACTGCAGCGTGCCGATGAGGAACGGGTTGCGCGCGGCCTCGGCGATGGCGCGGTGAAAGCGCACGTCCTCGTCGGCGCCGTTGCCGCCCATCGATACCGCCGCGTGCAGCGCGTCGATGGCCTCGCGGATGCGCTGCATGTCCTCGGGCGTGCGGCGCTCGGCCGCGAGCGCGGCCACCTCGGCCTCGAGCGCGCGGCGCAGCTCGACCATCTGCACCACCGCTTCGCGCGACGCCACATGCGGCATCTCGAAGCGCAGCGGCTCGACGCCGGCGGCGCGCACGTACATGCCGCTGCCCTGGCGCGAATCGACCAGCCCGAGCGACTTGAGCCGCGAGACTGCCTCCCGCACCACCGTGCGGCTCACGCCGAACTGGGTGGCCAGCGCGGTCTCGGTGGGCAGCCGGTCGCCCTCCGACAAGCGCCCGCTGCGCACCTCGGCCACGAGCGCGTCGGCCACCTGGTCGGCCAGGCGGACGGCGGGAGCAAGGGACTGGAAACGGGCGGTCATGGGCGCGGGAAGGCGGTGGGGCCTGCGACTCTAACGCAGGCACTGCACCACGCCGCATGGCCGCATCTGCGCCGGCGTCAGAGGCCGAGCGCGTACCGCGCGGCCCGCGCGATGCTCGCCGCGTCCACGCCGAAGAAACCGCGCAGCGCCGCGCGCGTGTCGCTGCGACCGAAGCCGTCGGTGCCCAGCGTGAGGTAGCGGCGGCCTTCGGGCAGGAAGGCGCGCACGCTCTCGGGCAGGGCGCGCACATAGTCGGTGGCGGCGACGATCGGCCCCTTGCCGCCCTTGCCGAGCTGCTGCGCGACGAAGGGCGTGCCGGCATTCTTCTCGCCGGCCAGCGCGCGCTGCTCGCAGGCCTGGCCGTCGCGCGCGAGCTCGCTCCAGCTCGTGACGCTGAACACCTCGGCCGCGATGCCTTCGTCGGCCAGCTGCTGCGCGGCCTTGATGACCTCGGTGAGGATCGCGCCCGAGCCCAGCAGCGTGACGCTCTTCTTCGCCTTTCCCGACGCAGGGGCATACGTGCCGAAGCGGTAGCAGCCGCGCAGGATGTCGGCCTCGGCGCCGGCCGGCAGGTCGGGCTGCGCGTAGTTCTCGTTCATGAGCGTGACGTAATAGAACACGTCCTGCTGCTCGACCATCATCTCGCGGATGCCCGCGTCGACGATGACGGCCATCTCGCCCGCGAAGGCCGGGTCGTAGGCCTTGCAGTTGGGAATGGTCGCGGCCACGAGGTGGCTGCTGCCGTCCTGGTGCTGCAGGCCTTCGCCGCCGAGCGTGGTGCGACCCGAGGTGGCGCCCAGCAGGAAGCCACGCGCGCGCTGGTCGGCGGCGGCCCAGATGGCATCGCCCACGCGCTGGAAGCCGAACATCGAGTAGTAGATGTAGAACGGCAGCATCGCCAGGCCGTGCACGCTGTAGCTGGTGGCCGCGGCCGTCCAGCTGGCGATGGCGCCGGCTTCGCTGATGCCCTCTTCGAGGATCTGGCCGTCGGTGGCTTCGCGATAGCTCAGCACCGAGCCGATGTCTTCCGGCGCATAGCGCTGGCCCACGCTCGAATAGATGCCGACCTGCTTGAACAGGTTGGCCATGCCGAAGGTGCGCGCCTCGTCGGCCACGATGGGCACGATGCGCGGGCCCAGGGCCTTGTCCTTCATGAGGTTGCCCAGCATGCGCACGAAGGCCATGGTGGTGCTCATCTCCTTGCCGGCCGCCGCGGTGGCGAACTGCGCGTAGCTCGCGATGTCGGGCTTGGGCACCACCTCGCATGCGGTCTCGCGGCGCGGCATGGCGCCGCCGAGCGCTTCGCGGTGCTGGCGCAGGTAGCGCATCTCGGCGCTGTCTTCGGCGGGACGGTAGAAGTCCATCGCGGTGGCCTGCGCGTCGGTGAGCGGCAGGTTGAAGCGGTCGCGGAACTCGATGAGATCGACGTCGCCCATCTTCTTGTGCGAGTGCGTGGTCATCTTGCCCTGCGCGGCGCTGCCCATGCCGTAGCCCTTCTTGGTGTGGGCGAGGATCACGGTGGGCTGGCCCTTGTGCGCGGCGGCTGCGGCGTAGGCGGCGTGGATCTTCACAAGGTCGTGGCCGCCGCGCTTGAGGCGGTCGATCTGCTCGTCGGTCATGCCTTCGGCCAGGCGCGCGAGCTCGGGGTTCTGGCCGAAGAAGTTGTCGCGGTTGAAGCGGCCGTCCTTCGCGGCGAAGGTCTGCATCTGGCCGTCGACGGTTTCGGCGAAGACGCGCGCGAGCGCCCCGCTCACGTCCTGCGCGAACAGGCCGTCCCAGTCGCTGCCCCACACGAGCTTGACGACGTTCCAGCCGGCCCCGGCGAAAAGCTTTTCGAGCTCGTCGATGATGCGGCCGTTGCCGCGCACCGGGCCATCGAGGCGCTGCAGGTTGCAGTTGACGACCCACACGAGGTTGTCGAGCTTTTCGCGCGCGGCGAGCGTCAATGCGCTCATCGATTCGGGCTCGTCCATCTCGCCGTCGCCGAACACGCCCCAGACCTTGCGGCCTTCGCAGTTCAAGAGGTTGCGGTGCGTGAGGTAGCGCATGAAGCGCGCGTGGTAGATCGAGCTGATCGGGCCGATGCCCATCGAGCCCGTGGGGAACTGCCAGAAGTCCGGCATCAGGTACGGGTGCGGGTAGCTGCACAGTCCGCGCGCGCCGCTGCCGTCGGTGAAGGCGGGCGCGGTGAGTTCCTGGCGGTAGTGGTTCAGGTCTTCTTCGCTCAGGCGGCCTTCGAGGTAGGCCCGCGCATACACGCCGGGCGCGCTGTGCGGCTGGAAGAACACGAGGTCGCCGCGGTGCGCCGGGCTGCGCGCATGGAAGAAGTGGTTGAAGCCGGTCTCGAACAGGTCGGCCGCGCTGGCGTAGCTGGCGATGTGGCCGCCGAGTTCGCCGTACGCCTGGTTGGCCTTGGCCACCATGGCGAGCGCGTTCCAGCGCATGAGCGAGGCGAGCTTTTCCTCGATCGCGAGGTCACCCGGGAACGGCGGCTGGTCGGCCGCGGCGATGGTGTTGACGTACGGTGTGGCCAGTTCGGGCTGCCAGCCGATGCGCTGCTGCCGCGCCAGGCGCGCCAGCTCGGCCAGCATCTGGCGCGCGCGCTGCGGACCTTGCGTCTGCGCCAGCGCCAGGAAGGCGTCACGCCATTCGGCGGTCTCTTCGGGATCGGGGTCGTGCGACGGCGGCGTGTCGAGCAACAGGGCGCGCATCTGGTCGGCGGAGATCGGGGCGTTCATGCCAGCACTTTAAGCCGCCCGCGGGAAAATTAGCTACCGGCACCTTCGATTTCATGGCTATTCGAAAGCATAAAATTCCGCGATTGCAAAGCTTCACGGAATTTCATGGAACTCGATGCCATCGACCTGCGCATTCTCGACGAGCTGCAACGCGACGGCGCCCTGTCCAACGTCGAACTCGCGCGCCGCGTGCACCTGTCGCCCTCGCCCTGCCTGGCGCGCGTGAAGGTGCTGGAGACCAGCGGCGTGATCGACCGCTATGTGGCGCTGGCGAACGCCAAGGCGCTGGGGCTGGGGCTCAACGTGTTCATCTCGATCAGCCTGACCACGCAGAGCAAGCAGTCGCTGGCCGACTTCGAGCAGCGCATCGCCGAGCACGACGAGGTGATGGAGTGCTACCTGATGACCGGCGACAGCGACTACCTGATCCGCATTGCCGTGGCCGACATGGCGGCGCTGGAGCGGTTCATCATGGAGCAGCTCACGCCGATTCCGGGGATCGAGAAGATCCGCTCGAGCTTTGCGTTGAAGCAGGTCAGATACAAAACGGCGCTGCCGTTGCCAGCAGCGCCGCTTGTTCTGCCGAAAGGGTGAGCAAGGCCGCCCGTCGGCGGTCGGCCCTGCTCAACACCGTCGTCAGCTGCCGATGCGTCCGCCGTCATCCTTGGTGATGACGATGGTTGCCGAGCGCGGGCGCTTGCCTGCACCGTAGCCCGCGTTGGAAGGCCACTGGCTGGCGTACTTCGCAGGATCCGCCAGGTTGACTTGCTTGGTGCTTTCGCCCGGGTGCTGGATGTTGACGAAGATCGCCTTGCCGTCGGGCGTTTCGCAGAGGCCGGTGAGCTCGCAACTCGATGGGCCGACCAGGAAGCGCTTGAGCGTGTCCGCCGTCGGCTGCTTGCCGATCATGGTGTCGACCGTGTACTGCGAGCTGTCCGCGCGCTGGTAGGTCAGGGTCTTCTTGGCACCGTCGCCGACCTGGCCCGGCAGCGCGGCCAGCATCATGCAGTTGGTCACGTCGGTGTAGGCGCCGTCGTCGGTCTGGATCCAGCAGATGCCGGTCGAGTGGCTGAACACCAGGCCGTCGGGGCTGGAGAAGTCCTGGTCGGCGGTGAGCTTCGAGAGATTGACTGTGTCGGCATTGGCGCCCGACTCGGCGCCGAAGGCGTAGACGTCCCAGCGGAAGCTGGTGCTCGCCGGATTGCCGCCGGCATCGGCCATGCGCAGGATGTGGCCGTTCGGATTGCCGGATTGCGCCTCCGTGCCCTTGAAGTCGGTGTAGACACGCGGGTTGGCCGGATCGGGAGCCAGCTGCGACGACGAGGCCGGTTCGATGCGCCGGTTGCTGTTGTTGGTCAGCGTGAGGTAGACCTCGCCGTTGGCCGGGTTGGTGGCACACCACTCGGGGCGGTCCATCTTGGTGGCGCCGGCAGCGTCGGCCGCAAGGCGCGCGTTGACCACCACGTCGGCCAGGTTCGCGAACGAATAGCCGCCGAAGCCTGCCACCGCGGGGTTCGACAGCGACAGCTCCTGCCAGCTGCCGGCGCCGTCGGCCTCGAAGCGCGCCACGTAGAGCGTGCCCTTGTCCAGGTACTTGGCGCCGGTGGCGAGCGGATCGGCCGGATGGGCATCGGCCTCGGACCAGACCGCATCCGAAACGAACTTGTAGAAGTACTCGTTGCGCGCGTCGTCGCCCATGTAGCAGGCCACCTTCTGGCCCACGACCGGCTTGCTGAATGCGATGCTCTCGTGTGCGTAGCGGCCCAGCGCGGTGCGTTTGACGCCCAGCTTCGACTTGTTGTACGGGTCGAACTCGACGACGAAGCCCATGCCGTTCATCTCGTTGCGGTAGTCGTCCGTGCCGTCGACGGAAGCACCGGTCTTGCTGATGTTCCAGCGCTGGTACTTGTCGTCCGCACCGCCGGTTTCCCAGCCATGGCGGCTGGTCGCGCCCGCCGCACGGCCGTAGCGCTTGAGCGAGGCCACGCTCTTGTCGTTGCTGCGTGCGGCATCGTCGCCCGCTGCGCGGGTGAAGTAGCCGCCCCAGTTTTCTTCGCCGGTCAGGAAGGTGCCCCAAGGCGTCTTGCCGGTGCCGCAGTTGTTGAGCGTGCCGCGCGTCTTCACGCCGGTGGGCGAGTACTTGGTCTTCATCAGCGCGTCGCCCTTGGCGGGGCCGGCGATGTCGATCTCGGTCAGGGGCGTGACACGGCGGTTGAAGGCCGAGTCCTGGACGTAGCTCCACTTGCCGGCGCCGTTCTTGCGCACCTCGAGAACCGCAATGCCGTGAACGGCGACTTCCTTGTCCACTTCCGCCGCCGGACGGGGCAGCGTGGTGGTGCCGCCATTGGCGTGCAGGAAGAACGAGGAAAGCTTTTCGTCGGTGGTCGCCTCATGGTTCACCGCAAGAAGGCCGCGATCGATGCTCGCGTCGGAGCGCTTGCCGTCGGCGCCCAGGCCGAACCATTCCATGCCGTCGTGGTGGTCGCCGCCGCGGTTCTCGAAGTCGGTGTCGGTGCCGTCATTGGCATAGGCCGGCGTGGCGCCGGTCAAGGGATCGCCCAGCGCATACAGGACGCTGGCGCTGTAGCCGGCGGGAATGAGCACGCTGTCGGCCAGGCTCTTGGGCACGGCGCCGAAGCCCAGCAGCTTCTCGGTCGCCGGCGCAGGTGCGGGGGCCGGCGCGGGCGCAGGCGCTGGAGGAATGATGGGAAACGCGACGCCGCCGCCATTGCCGCCGCCGCAAGCAGTCAGCACGGCAGAGCCGACGCCGCCCAGCAGCAGGCCACGCCGGTTGAGACGGCTGGTCAGCACGCTGTCGAATGTGGGATTGGCGGAGCGGTTGGAGTCTTCGTCGTTGAAATCGATGCGGTCTGACATGGAGGATCTCGTGGGGTGTTGGAGAAAAACGCCCCATGCTAGAAATCGCCCGTGACATCCCCGTGAATTCGCAGTGACGGTTCGATTACTTCGTAAGTCTTACTACTTGGGCCACAGCGCCCACAGCCGCAGCGGCTGGTTCACGCTCGCGGCCAGCCGGCCGGCCTCGGCGCCGGTGCCGGCGAAGTAGTCGGCGCGCACGGCGCCCACGATGGCGCTGCCGGTGTCCTGCGCCACCACCAGCTTCTGCAGCTGCGCGGCCGGGCCGCTCGATGCGAGCCAGACCGGCGTGCCGTAGGGAATGCTCTCGCGGTCGACAGCGATGGAGCGCCCCGCCGTGAGCGGCACGCCTTGCGCGCCGCGCGGTCCGAAGGCGGCGTCGAACTCGCTCATCGTTTCTTCGCGGAAGAACACGTAGCGCGGATTGCTCCACAACATCTGCGACACGCGCTGCGGGTTCTGCGCGGCCCAGGCCTTGGTGTCGTCGGGCCACTTGCCGACCTTGCTCACGCCCTGGCTCATGAGCCACTGCTGCACGCTGCGGTAGGGCTGCTCGTTGGTGGCGGCGTAGGCCACGCGCACCGTGTGCTGGTAGCCGTTGGCCTCGGTGATGCGCAACCGGCCCGAGCCCTGGATGTGCAGCATGAGCGCGTCAATGGGGTCGGCCATCCAGGCGATCTCGCGGCCGCGCAGCGCGGCCTGGGCCTCGGGCAGGGTTTCGATTTCCTGGCGCGTGAACCAGGGGCGCTTGGGCACGAGGCCGTTGGGCGCCTGGTACAGCGGCACGCTGAAGCCGGCCGCGGGCACGCGCGAAGCTTCGTACACGGGCTCGTAGTAGCTGGTGAGCTTGCCTTCGCTCTGGCCCGCGAGCGATTCGACGCGGTAGGGCTGCAGCCGGTCGGTCATCCATCGCCGCTGCTCTTCGGGCGTGGCGATGGCGAGCTGGCGCACATCGCGGCACAGCGGCGCAAAGGCGGCGTTGGGACGCGCGCAGTTGGCGAGCAGCGCAATCCACGCCTCATGCAGCGGGTCTTCGCTGAAGCCCGGCAGTTCGGACCAGCCCACGGGCACCCAGCGGCTCTTCGGATGCGCAAGCGACCCGGTCAGCGGACCGAGGTCGCGCGGCGGGGTGACGGTGGGTCGGGCGGGGGCTTCGGGGGCGCGGGGGCCGAGGGAACAGCCGGCGAGCGTTGCTACGATCGCAAGCCCCACCAGCCACTGGAGTCCATTTCTCATGGGTTTGATTCTGCTTGAAGCCCTCGCCGCGGGACTTGTCCTGATCTTGATCATCTGGTGGACCATGTTTTCCGGGCGCGACAAGGGTGAATTGAATGACGAGGCCGACGCCGAGCGTCCCGACGGGGACCGACCGCCGAAAGCGTGAATTGCTTGTGTAGCCGCACGGCGCGGCCCGTTGTCGGACAAGCCCCCTGTTGCTACAACTTTAGTAGCAATCATCGCAGTATTCACGGGCGATGGCGAAAGTTTTCTTATTTTCCGTAGGGCTTTGAGCACGTACCATCGGGGACCCGTCGGGGGCTAAGCTGTGGCCCGCTTGATTCAACCTTGAAAGGGATCACCATGAAAAAGTTCGTTCTTGCTACCACTGCAGCAGCCCTCGTCTTGTCCGGTTGCGCCGGCGGCATGACTGACACGCAACGCAACACCGGCATCGGCGCCGGCATTGGTGCACTCGGCGGTGCCGCCATCGGCTCGGCCACGGGCGGCAACCGTGGTGCCATCGGCACGGGCGCCGTGGTCGGTGCGGCCGCCGGTGCGCTCGGCGGCTACCTGTGGTCGCAGCGCATGGAAAACCAGAAGCGCCAGATGGAAGCCGCCACGCAGGGCACCGGCGTGGCCGTGACGCAGACGGCCAACAACGAGCTCAAGCTCGCGATTCCGAGCGACGTGTCGTTCGACGTGGGCCGCTCCAACATCAAGTCGAACTTCGCGCCCGTGCTCGACCAGTTCGCCAACGGCCTGCGCAACAACCCGAACGCCGAGGTGCGCATCATCGGCCACACCGACAGCACCGGCTCCGACGCCATCAACAACCCGCTGTCGGTGGACCGCGCCGCCAGCACGCGCGACTACCTGGTGGCACGCGGCGTGAGCGCCGCGGCGTTCCGCATCGAAGGCCGTGGCTCGCACGAGCCGGTGGCCGACAACAACAGCGACGCCGGCCGGGCACAGAACCGCCGCGTCGAGATCTACGTGGGCGAGCGCGCACCGCGCGGCTGATCGCAGCCCCACCGGGAAACCGGCCGCCGCATCGAACGGCCGGTTCCCGCTTCAGTTTTCATTGGTCCAAGCAGAGGGAAAATTCATGAGGAAGTTTGTTGTGTCTAGCGCGGCCCTGGCCGCTGTGTTGTTCATCGCGGGTTGTGCATCGTCGACCCCACCGGCCGAAGCACCGGCCGCACAGCAGGCCGCTCCGGCCAACAGCTGGACCGCCCGCCTGGACGCGCTGAAGGCCGAGCTCGAAAGCTCCACCAAGGGCACGGGCGTGGTGATCGAGCAGACCGCCGACAACCAGCTTCACGTGGTGATTCCGAATGAACTCTCGTTCGACACGGGCCGTTCCAACGTCAAGCGCAACCTGGCGCAGGTGCTGGACAAGGTCGCCGAAGGCCTGAAGAGCGCCACCACCGCCAGCCTGCGCGTGGTCGGCCACACCGACAGCACCGGCAGCGAAGAAGGCAACGAGCGCCTCTCGGTGAGCCGTGCCGACAGCGTGCGCAACCACCTGGTGGGCCGCGGCGTGTCGACCACCGTGATCACCACCGACGGCCGCGGTTCGCGCGAGCCGCTGGCGGACAACGGCACGGCTGCAGGCCGCGCGCAAAACCGCCGCGTCGAAATCTTCGTCGCAGAAAAAATCTGACCTTCTAAAGGTCCCGCAGGCGGTTGGCCAGCTCGACCGCCGACTTCACTTCCATCTTCTCGAACACGCGTGCGCGGTGGACCTCCACCGTGCGCACGCTGATCGCGAGCTGGTCGGCGATGAGCTTGTTCGGCAGGCCCTCGACCACGAGCCGCATCACGTCGCGCTCGCGGTCGGTCAGTTCGGCGATGCGGCCGGCCAGGCCGCGGCGCACGCGCTGCACTTCGAGGGCGCGCTGCGACATGCCCAGCGCCTGCTCGATGCGGTCGACCAGCGCGTTGTCCGAGAACGGCTTCTCGCAAAAGTCGAAGGCTCCGCGCTTGACCGCCTCGACGGCGGTCGGCACGTCGGCATGGCCGGTCAGGAAGATCACCGGCATCTCGGCCAGCAGGCCGCGTTCGGCCAGCCGGTCGAACAGCACCAAGCCACTCATGCCGGGCATGCGCACGTCCAGCAGCAGGCAGCGCGGCTGATCGGGCAGCGACACCTCGGTCAGGTACTGCTCGAAGGCCTCGGCACTGCCGAAGTGCTCACTGGCCAGGCGGCGCGAACGCAGCAGCCAGGCCAGCGCCTCGCGCACGCTGGCGTCGTCGTCCACGATAAAGATCAAGCCATCGATCAGCGGTTGCATGCCATGAGGTCCAGCGGAACAGAGAAAACGAAGAAGAAGAAGAAAAAGGCGGCTATCCCGCAGCGGGAAGGGTAAACCTGAAGACCGTGCCCCGGGGGCGGTTGGGCTCGAACATCAGCGCGCCGCCGTGCTGCTCCACCACGGTGCGGCACAGGCTCAGGCCCAGGCCCATGCCATCGGCGCGCGTGGTGAAGAAGGGCGTGAACAGGCGCGCCGCCACGTCGTCGCTGATGCCGCAGCCCAGGTCGGCCACGGAGAACTCGAGCCAGCGCCGGCCGTCGGCCGGCACGGTGGCGCCCACGGGCAGGGCGCGCGCCACGCGCAGGCGCAACAGGCGGGTGCCGGTGCTGTCGGGGCTGTCCATGGCCTGCATGGCATTGCGCGCGAGGTTCAGCAGCACCTGCTCGACCAGCGTGCGGTCGCACACCACGGCGGGCAGGCGCTCTTCGAAGACGACCTCGATCGACACGTCGAGCTTGCGCGCCTGCAGCCGCACCAGCGGCAGCACGGCGTCGATGAGTGCCTGCGGCGCCACGGCCTCGCGCATGCGGTCGCGCCGGCGCACGAAGTCGTGCACGCTGCGAATGACCTGGCCCGCGCGGTCGGCCTGCTCGGCGATGCGCTTCACGGCCATGGCCACTTCGGCCTGCTCGCCCTTCGCTTCGGGCCCGAGCAGGTTGAGCGAACCGGTGGCGTAGCTGGCAATGGCGGCCAACGGCTGCGTGAGTTCGTGGCTCAGCAGCGAGGCCATCTCACCCACCGTGGCCAGGCGCGCGCTGGCCTGCAGGCGCTCCTGGCTGGCACGCGAAATCTCCTCGACGCGGCGCTGCTCGCTCACGTCGATGAAGGCGCTCATCCAGCCGGTCTGCACCTTGTGCGCGTTGATCAGCGGTGCCTCGAAGATCAGCACCGGAAAGCGCGTGCCGTCCTTGCGCATGAAGACCGACTCGAAGCCCTCGCGCGGCGGCAGGCCGCCGGCGAAGCGGCGCGTCTGGCGCAGGTGGTACTCGTGCGCCAGTTCGGTGGGCCAGTAGGGCGCCTCGACGCTGTCGGCCATGAGCTCTTCGGGCGTGAAGCCGACCATCTCGCAAAAGGCCGGGTTGACGTAAGTGATGCGGCCCTGCAGGTCGCGCGCGCGCAGGCCGGTGATGACCGAGTCTTCCATCGCCTTGCGAAAGGCCAGCGCGTCGGCCAGGTCGCGCTCGGCGCGCAGGCGGCGGCGGGTGTCGCGCGCCAGCAGCACGAGCACCGACACGAGCGCGATCGAGATCGCCGTGACCAGCGCCGTGAGCATGTTCGGGAACAGGTCGGGCGCGGCGCGCCAGCCGTCCACGCGCAGCATGAGCGAGGCGCCCGGCAGGTCGATGCGCTGCTGCGCGGTGAACACGCGCGTGCCGATGCGCCGCGAGGTGCCCAGCGCCACCAGCCGCGTGCCGTCGGCCTCGGTGAAGGCGACCTCCTGGCCGCGCGTGAGCGTGGGACCGACCAGCTCGACCAGCGTGTCGCGCAGCGAATAACTCGCCACCAGGTAGTCGCCGCCGTCCATCGGCAGGCACAGCTCCATCACCTCGACACCGCCGCCGCCCGCCACCGGCACGTAGTGGCTGGGCGAGTAGGCGGGCGCGCCGGCCTTGCGTGCCGTGGCGCAGGCCAGCGCCACGTCGGACTGCGCGGGGCCGCGGTTGCTCTCCTCGAGGATGCGCATGCGGTAGGGCGTGTTCACGGCCTCGACGGGGCGCAGCTGCGCATCGCGCCATTCGAGCCGCAGCCATTCGCGGTGCTCGCGCAGCTGCGCCGCCGCGCGGTCGACCCAGTGCTCGCGCTCCATGCCCGGCGCGAGCGTGGCGCGCAGGCTCTGGGCGTTGCGCTGCAGGCCGCTGCGCAGGTCGACGACGGCATCGGCGGTGTCGCGCTCCAGCGCAGCCTGCACCTGCTCGACCTCGTGCCGCCCGGCCAGCCACACGACGGTGACCAGCAGCGCCGACACCAGCACCGCCAGCAGCAGCCAGAGGAACCAGCGCTGCCACAGCGAGCGCAGGCGCGCGAAGGCGACGCCCCACCCCCGGCGCTGCTGCTGTTGCGGCGGCGGCGGTGCGGGAAGGTCGAGCGCCTCGTCGGCCATCGTCAGGCGAGCACGCGGTGCGACAGCGCGGGCAGCTGGGCACGCGTGCGCTCGACCTGCCGGGCGTCGAGGTCGAACAGCACCACGCCCTCTTCGGCGGCCTGCTGCGCCACCACCGTGCCCCAGGGGTCGATGACCAGCGACTGGCCCCAGGTCTGGCGGCCGTTCTCGTGCGTGCCGCCCTGCGCGGGCGCGACCACCCAGGCCAGGTTCTCGATGGCCCGTGCGCGCAGCAGCACCTCCCAGTGCGCCGCGCCGGTCGTGCGCGTGAAAGCGCTGGGCACCAGCAACAAATCGGCGCCCTGCCCCGCCAGCGCGCGGTACAGCTCGGGAAAGCGCAGGTCGTAGCAGACGCTCATGCCGACGCGCCAGGTGTGGCCGTCGCGCGAGGGCAGGTCGAACACGACGGGCTGCGCGCCCGGCGCGATGACGCGGCGCTCGTCGTAGCGCTCGGTGCCGTTGTCGAAGAAGAACAGGTGGATCTTGTCGTAGCGCGCCACGCATTGGCCGTCGGGCGAGAAGGCCAGCGAGCTGTTGAAGACGTGATCGGCGTCGTCGCTCTCGATGGGCAACGTGCCGCCGACGATCCACAGGCCGAACTCGCGCGCCGCGTCGGCCAGGAAGCCCTGCACCGTGCCGGCGCCGGCGGTCTCGCGCAGGCCGAGCTTGTCGGTGTCGCGCGCGCCCATCATGCAGAAATACTCGGGCAGCACCGCGAGCTCGGCGCCGTCGCGCGCCGCCTGCCCGAGCAGCGCATGGGCGCGCACGAGATTGGCTTCGCGGGTGATGGCGGACACCATCTGGATGGCTGCGACTTTCATTGCGTGGTCTCCGTTTTCCTGCCTTCGCCGGCCGCGGGTGCGCCCGACACGCCCGGCAGGCCGGGCAGCTGCAGCGAGCGCGCCACCTTGGCGATCTTCGGATCGGCCCAGGTGCCTTCGACGTGGAACTCCTGCGTGGCGGCGGCCGCGAGCGGCTTGCTCAGCACCCACTGCGCGAGGAAGGTGCCCAGGCCGATGGCCGGGTTGATGGCCGTGGCCACCAGCGCCGCGGTGCCGGCGTTGATCTCGGGCACCACCACCACGCGCAGGTTCTGCGTCTCGCGCACGATGTCGGCCGAGCCGTCCATGAGCGCGGCGGCGTTGACGCCCTTCATCTGCAGGTTGTTGGTGCTCGCGATGCCCTTGTTGATCTTGGCGTCGCCGCGGATGAAGTCGAAGGCGAAGCCCTGGCTGAACACGTCGCGGAAATCGAGCGTGAGCCGGCGCGGCAGCGCCTGCAGGCTCAGCACGCCCAGCAGCTTGGCCAGGCCCGGGTCGGCCTTGAGGAACTGGCCCTGTTCCACGTCGACCTGCAACTGGCCGCCCAGGCTCGGGTAGTCGAGCGAGAACGGCGAGCCGCGCCAGTTGACCTCGCCTTCGAGCCGGCCCTTGCCGCGCCGCAGCACGCCCGGCATGCCGAAGCGCGTGAGCAGGTCGCCGGCGTCGGCGATGTCGAGTTTGAAATTCATGGCCGTGGTGCGGCGCTGGCCGGCGCTTGCGCCGCCGCCCGCCGGCGCGGCCCAGGTGCCCTTGGCGGTGAAGGTGGCCTCGGGCACGGTGAAGACGAGCTTGTTGAGCAGCCATTCGCGCCCGCCGCGATTGACGGCGTCGATCTCGGCGCGCCCCAGGCGCTTGCCAAGCAATTCGAAGTCGTCGACCACGATGTCCAGCGCCGGCAAGGTGCCGGGTTGCTCGTCGAGCAGGGTCTCGACCTGCGTGGCCTCGGTCGGCGCGATCTTCAGGCGCGCGAGCCGCGCGTAGAGCCGGCCGTCCTGGCTGTGGCTGTACTCGGCGTAGCCGCTCAGTTCACTGGCGTCGACGTTGGCGCGCCACAGCGCGCCTTCGCGCGTGCCGCCGAGCACCACGTTGTGCAGGGTGCGGCCGGCAATGCCAAGTTGCTGCGCACGCACCGCGATGCGCGTGGGCAGGTAGGCCAGGTCGGGATCGCCGGCGCGTTCCCCGCCGGCGGCGGCCGCGGCGCTGGCACCCACCAGCGTCTGCCAGGCGCCCATGTCGAGCTTGGCGACGTTGACGTTGGCGAACACGCCGCGGTCGGGCGGCAGCGCCGTCTCGCCGGGCGCCAGCCCGATGCCGATGCCGCCGCGCAGCACGCGCGCCTCGCCCGTGGTCGAGAGCTCGCGCACGTACTGCATCGAGCCGATGCGGCCGAGTTCGAGCGAGAGCTGATCCTGCGTGGCGCCGTGGCGGGCGTCGCGCGTGAGCACCTTCTTTTCGATGCGCAATGGCATCTGTTCTTCGGCGCTCTTCACGAGCGGCGTAGGCAACTGCAGCGCCAGCCCCTGCAGGCTGCTGGTGAGCGAGAACTCGGGCGTGTCGTCGCGCATCGAGAAGGTGGCGGCGTACGGCGTGCTGCCGGTGGCCTGCCTGGCCAGGCGCGCGAGCCAGTCGACCTCGCGCGCGCCGCGCAGGCCCTCGGCGCTGACCGTGCCCTGCGCCTTCAGCGCCAGTTCGCGCTGAGGTCCGCTGAAGCGCCCCTTGCCTTCGACCCGCACGTCGCCGCCCAGCAGCCGGGCCTGCACGCCGGCCAGCGAGAAGCCGGTGTCGGTGAAGCTGAGCGTGCCGCGCGCCTGCGTGAACGGCGGCGCCTCGGGCACCACCTGCAGCTCGTTGTCGGCCAGCGCCACGGTCGCTTGCACCTTCGTGTTGTTGACGTTGTCCAGCGGGAGGTCGAGGTGCAGCTTGTAGTCGGCCGAGCCGGTGGCGCGCGCGCGCTGCAGGAAGGGCCCGGCCTCGCCGGCCAGCGGCGCGCCGGCGCGCAGCACCTCGCCCAGCGGCCCCCTGGCCTGCGCATCGACGCGCAGCAGCGCAGCGTGGTGCGACATGTCGGCGATCTGCGCCTCGGCCTTCGTGACCTCGACACCGGGCGCGCCCGCGATGCGTCCGCGCGCGTTGCGCACCAGCATGCCCGCGCGCTCGAACACCAGCTCGCCCGACACGCCGGTGAGCGCCGGCCACACGGGCGGCGGCGCGGCGGGCGGGCCGGTGCGCGATGGCGGCGCCGCGGTGGCGGCCGCGAGCGACGGCGGCACGTAGGCGTAGTGCACGTCCGACACCTTGGCCGCGATGCGGAACTCGCCCTGCTTCGGGTCCATGAAGGGCATGTCGTGCAGGTCGCCGCGCACGCGGAAATCGACCGTGCTGGCCGTGCCCTTGACGACCGACTCGCGCACGTAGTCGCGCGTGTGCTGCGGAATGTCGAGCGGCAGATAGCGGAACACGCGGGTGCCGTCGGCGCGCGTGAGCTTGCCCTGCAGGTCGAGCACGCCGGGGTACTGCGCGCGGCTGTTCGAGGTGGTGGGCTCGCTCGTGCGCCAGTTGGCCTCGGCCTCGCCTTCGGCGTCGGTGTTGGCAAAGCGCAGCTTCGACATCTGCACCTGCATGGCGCCGTTGTCGAGCTTCCACTGCAGCTGGGTCGAGAGCCGGTCGATGGGAATCACCGGGTCTTCGAACACGCCGGGGAATTCGAGCGTGCCCTTGGCCATGGCCAGCGTGGCGGTACCACCGGTGTGGCTGGCGTCGAAGTCGAGCGTGGCGCCGCTGAGGCCGGGCGTGCCGGGGTGCACGCGCGGCGGCGCAGCAGGGGTGCCCGCCGGCGCCGGCGTACTCTGCACGGCCGGCGCCGGCTGCGACGCCACGCGCAGGCCACTGACCCGGCCCTTGGCCTGGTAGCGCGCGATCGCGTCGGGTGCGCCCTGCCAGTTCATGTCGATGCGTTCGACGAGGCCGCGCGGCGCATAGGCGCCCAGCACGCGGTGCGTGGCCTCGCCCAGCGGCAGCCGGTCGGCGATGAGCGCCAGCGCGGCCAAGTCGAGCCGGTCGGCCTTCAGCGCGCCCTGCTCGGGCGTGCGGCCCTTGGCCGGCGTGTGCTGCAGCCACAGATTGCCGCCGGGCCAGCGCATGCCATCGGCGGTGTCGAACTGCAGTGCGGTGGTCGAGAACTCGAAGGTGTCGGCGTTCAGGTGCCCCGCCAGGCGGCCGGTGACGGCGCGCAGCACCAGCGGCTGGAGCCCCTTGCCGAGCGAGGCGTCGACGCGGTCCAGCCCGAGGTCGGCCGCGCCGCCAACGATGCGCCCGTCGTCCACGTCGGCCCACAGGCGCAGCGCGCCGTTGCCTTCGCGGATGCGCGCGTCGAGCGAGACGTACTGCCCCAGCCGGGTGACATCGATGTGGGGCAGGTCGGCATAGAGCTGGCCGTTCCAGGTCTGCCAGTGGCCGCGGCGGATCGACAGCAGCGGCTGGCGAAACTGGCCGCGCAGCGTGAAGCGCTCGCCCCAGCCGGCCGGCGGCGTGGCGTCCAGCCGCAGGCCGTGGCGACGCGAGCCATTGCGGGACACGAAGCGCACGTCGGTCAGCAACAGCGGTTCGGCGCGGCGCTGCTCGTCGGTCCAGCGCACGGTGCCGCCTTCGATGACGAACTCGCGCTGCCCAAAAAACCAGTCGGCGGCGCGGGTCTCTCCGGTGGTGTCGGTCTCCATGTGCAATCCCGCCACATGGAGTTTTCCCTGAGTGTCGCGGCGTACGTCGAGCTGCGGGCCCTCGATGTAGAGCTGCTCGAAATTCAGGCGCCACAGTGATCGCGGCGACACGCTCGCCACCACCCGCACGAGGCGAAGGGCCTCGCGCTGGTCTGCGTCCTGCAGCACCACGTCGCGCAATTCGAAGGCCGGAAATAGCCCTTCGGAACGGGCGGTGATGGCGCCGATACGCACCGGGACACCGATGGCCTTGCTAGCCTGCGCCTCGAGTGCACCGCGAAAATCGCCGATTCGCGGCACAATCCACGCGTGCAGGACCACGACTGACAGCGCCAGCAGAAGCCACGCAGCGAAGAGCAGACCCAATAGCCAGCGCGCTGTCACAGCGGTGATTTGGAGCAGACGTGAAGGGGAAGACGCCGTGTCGTTCATTGAGGATCGCGCTGTGTCGGGAATTATGACCGCCAGCCTAGAGCCGGGTTCCGCGCCAACCCACACCAGTGTGAATCAGTTGCCATCCATTCCGACGCCTTCCGCGTTTTCTTCCAGTTCCCGATTCGTCCAGCGACTGCGTCGCCGCTATGCGGCCGAGCTTGAATTGCTGCCGCCCGGCGAGCCCCGGCGCGAATCGATGACCGTCGCCTACGACGCCCTGCGCACGCGCGGGGTGGCCGTCGGCGATGCCTTGCGCATCGTGCGCCAGCTCGTCATGGAACGTCTGGTCACACTCGATTGCGATCAGCAGGCGCCGCTCGCGGTGGTGACCACGGCCGTCACCGAGCTGGCCGAACTCGCGCTCGACATCGCCTGCCAGGATGCCTGCCATGAACTCGACGCCCAGCACGGCGCGCCGCTCGGCCCCGAGGGCCAGCGCTCGCAGCTGTGGGTGATCGGCATGGGCAAGCTCGGCGCGCGCGAACTCAATGTGTCCAGCGACATCGATCTCATCTACCTGTACGACGTCGACGGCGACACGGCTGGCGATGCCGACGGGCGCGGCAAGCTGTCGAACCAGGAGTACTTTGCGCGGGCCGTGAAGCGCATCTACGCGCTGGTGGGCGACGTGACCGAGCACGGCTTCGTGTTCCGCGTCGACCTGGCGCTGCGGCCCAACGGCAACTCGGGGCCCAGCGTGGTCTCGCTGGATGCGCTCGAAGAATATTTCCAGGTGCAGGGCCGCGAATGGGAGCGCTTTGCCTGGATGAAGAGCCGCGTGGTCGCGCCACGCGCCGTGGTGCAGGAGGGCCAGGCCCAGGCGCTGCGCACCGTGGTGCTGCCCTTCGTGTTCCGCCGCTACCTCGACTACAGCGTGTTCGATTCGCTGCGCATCCTGCATCGCCAGATCCGCGAGCAGTCGGCGCGCCGCAGCGCCGGACGCCCCGAGCGCGCCAACGACGTGAAGCTTTCGCGCGGCGGCATCCGCGAAATCGAATTCACCGTGCAGCTGCTGCAGGTGGTGCGCGGCGGCCAGTTCCCCGAGCTGCGCACGCGGCCCACGCTCGACGCGCTGCAGCGGCTGGCGCGCGCCAACCTCATGCCGCAGGACACGGCCGACACGCTCGCCGCGGCCTACGAATTCCTGCGCCGCGTGGAGCACCGCATCCAGTACCTGGACGATCAGCAGACCCATGTGCTGCCGGTCAACGACGACGACCTGCGCTGGATCGCGCAGTCGATGGGCTATGCCGACTGCTGCCCCTTCTTGGAACAGCTCGACACGCACCGCGAGTTCGTGGCTCAGGAATTCGACAAGCTGCTGGGCGGCGAGAAGCCCTGCAACGGCAAGTGCAACGGCAAGAAATCCGCCGCACCCGCCGACCTGGTCGATCTGCTCGACGACCTGCCGCCGGTGTTTGCCGAGCGCATCCGCGACTGGTGCGAAACGCCGCGCGTGCTGGCCCTGCGCGAAGAAACCCGCGGCCGCCTGCGCCAGCTGGTGCAACGCACCGGCCAGTGGCTCAAGGAGCCCGACGGCGACGGCGCGGGACAGACGCCGCGCCACGTCGATGCCGCCATGCGCTGGGCCGACTGGATCGAGCCGCTGATGCGCCGCGAGAGCTACCTGGCGCTGCTGGTCGAACGCCCCGCCGTGCAGGAGCGCCTGCTGCGCCTGCTGGGCGCCGCGAAATGGCCGGCACGCTATCTCATGCAGCACCCCGGCGTGATCGACGAACTGGCAAGCGACGAGATGCTCTCGGGCCGCTTCATCGCCGAGGAATTCGAGCGCGAGCTCGAAGCGCGTCACAGCTCGCTCACGCGCACGGGCGAGGCCGACGAAGAGCGCCTGCTGAACCTGCTGCGCCACGCCCACCACGCCGAGGTGTTCCGCACGCTGGCGCGCGACGTGGACGGCCGCATCACCGTCGAACAGGTGGCCGACGACCTCAGCGCGCTGGCCGACACCACGCTGCGCGTGACCGCGCGCTGGTGCTGGCCGCATGTGCGCAACCGGCACCGCGAGGTGGCGCAGTTCGCGATCATCGGCTACGGCAAGCTGGGCGGCAAAGAGCTGGGGTACGGCAGCGACCTGGACATCGTGTTCGTCTACGACGATGACGACGAGCGCGCCGGCGAGGTCTATGCGGCCTACGTGCGCAAGCTCATCAACTGGCTCACGGTGAAAACACGCGAGGGCGACCTGTTCGAGATCGACACCGCGCTGCGGCCCAACGGCAATTCGGGCCTGCTCACCACCAGCTTCGAGGCCTACGAAAAGTACCAGCTCGGTCGCGGCAGCAACACCGCATGGACCTGGGAGCACCAGGCCATGACGCGTGCGCGCTTCGTGCTCGGCAGCGCCGACCACGGCGCCGAGCTGGGCGCGCGTTTCGACCAGGTGCGCGAGGCCGTGATGGTCGCCCCGCGCGACCGTGAGTCGCTGAAGGCCGAGATCATCGGCATGCGCAACAAGCTGCGTGGCGCCCGCCCCGTGAAGGCCGACCGCTTCGACGTGAAGCACAGCCCCGGCGGCATGGTCGATGCCGAGTTCGCGGTGCAGTTCCTGGTGCTGTCGGCCTCGGGTGCGCACCCCGAGCTGATTCCCAACCTGGGCAACATCGCGCTGCTGCTGCGCGCCGAGAAGGCCGGGCTGCTGCCCGAAGGCGTGGGCCGCGACGCCGCCAAGGCCTACCGCGAGCTGCGCCGCGTGCAGCACCGCGCACGCCTGAACGAAGAGCCGACGCAGGTCACGCCGCCCGCCCTGAGCGCCGAGCGCGACGCCATGCTCGCCTTGTGGAAGGCGGTCTTTGGCTGAATTGGCTCACCCCCAGGCTGCGCGCACTGCGTGTCGCTTCGCCAACCCCCTCACCGGGGGCAACACCAGCGGCCCGGCAGAGCCGGTTCCGCGGTGTTTCTGGCACAGGCCCCATCGACAACGAGTAGCCGCAGCGTGTGCGGTCGCCTTCGTCGTACTTCTCGCGGGCTGCGCCAGCGGACCCCGAAGCAGCGGCGGCGGCGTGGCCGGCGGGCGTGACGGCCCCGGCAGCAACATCCCGGCCGACCTCGACCGCGTGCCCGACGCCGAGCCCCGCATCGAGCCCATCCGCAGCAGCGGCGGCACCAGCAAGCCCTACACGGTGCTGGGCCGCAGCTACCAGCCGATCACCGACGACCGGCCGTTCAGCGAATCGGGCATCGCGTCGTGGTACGGCCGCAAGTTCCATGCGGCCTCGACCGCCAGCGGCGAGCCCTACGACATGTACGCCATGACGGCCGCGCACAAGACGCTGCCGCTGCCCAGCTACGTGCGGGTGCGCAACCCGGCCAACGGGCGCGAGGTGATTGTGCGGGTGAACGACCGCGGCCCCTTCGTGGACGGCCGCGTGATCGACCTGAGCTACACGGCGGCGCTGAAGCTCGACCTGCTGCGCGGCGTGGCGCCCGTGGAAATCGAGCGCATCACCAACGAAGACATCCGCACCGGCGCCTGGCGCCGCGACGCGGGCACGGCCTATGCCGCGGCACCCGCACCTGCACCAGCGCCGGCCCCCGCGCCCATCCGGGTGGCAGCGGCACCGGTGGCTGTGCCATCGGCTTGGGTCGCGCCGGTCGCGATGACGGCTGCTGCGGCGCCGGCCACACCCGTGGCGACGATGCCCGTGACACCGCAGACACCGCAGACACCGATGATGGCCGCTGCACCGTCGGCGCCCGAGGCGCCGGCCGGCCCGCGCGAAGCGATGGTGGTGACCGACCTTGCGCCGCTGGCCCCGCTCGCCGCACCTGCCACGTCATCGACGCCTTCGGCACCATCTTCCGTTGCCGCCGGTTTCTGGGTGCAGCTCGGCGCGTTCCGCGAACGCGACGGCGCCGAGAGCTTGAGAAACCAGGCCGCGCGCGGCCTGCCCACGCTGGCCTCGCAGCTGCGCGTGTTCAGCGAAGCCGGCACGCACCGCCTGCAAGCCGGCCCATTCCCGTCGCGCAACGCGGCGGGCGACGCCGTCACGCAGCTGCGCGACAGCCTGCGCATCGCGCCGATGGTGGTCGAGCGGCGCTGAGGTTCAGGGCATCGCCTTGGCCACGACCTGCGAACGCAGGCCCACGCCCAGGCGGTTCCAGGCGTTGATCTGCGCCACGGCGAGCGAGAGCTCGACGATTTCCTGGTCGCTGAACACGGCCTTCAGGGCTTCGAACTCGGCATCGCGATCGGCGTGGTGGCCGGCCAGGCGCGTGAGCGTTTCGGCCCAGTCGAGCGCGGCGCGCTCGCGTTCGTTGAACAGGCTCACCTCGCGCCAGGTGGCCAGGCTGTTGATGCGCTGCCAGTCCTCGCCCTGCACGCGCAGGTCGCGCACGTGCATGTCCAGGCAGTAGGCGCAGCCGTTGATCTGCGAGACGCGGGCAAAGACGAGGTCGATCAGCACCTTGCCGAGCGTGCTCGACTCGAAGCTGCCGTTGACGGCGATCATGGCCTGGAAGGACTTGGGGGCGAACTTGGTCCAGGCGAGACGGAGGGCGGGGGCTTGGCTCATGGGATGTACTCCAGGGTGGTTGATGAGGAAGAGAACGAAATCTGCTGGCTACACCCTGAAGACGCGCCAGCCCTTGGCCCTGTGACAGCCTGCGCGACTTTTTCTTCAGTCGGACTTTTCCTTGGCTGCGAACAGCTGTGCGATGCGCGCCAGCTTGTCGGGGTTGCGCTGCGCGCGGATGCGCACGATGCGCTCGCCCTCGATCTCGAAGGTCTGGGCCGATTCGAGTTGGCCATCGAGAAAGCGCAGCATGCCGGGCTCGCCGTTGAGCTCGACGAGCTCCATGCGCACGCTGGCGCCCATGCGGCGCCAGAGCGCGAAGTACAGCTGTGCCAGTCGTTGGCTGCCGCACAGGACCTTGCTGAAGGTCTGCACCTTGCCGCCGCCGTCGCCGATGAGTTCGACGTCCTCGGCCATCAACGCCTTCAGGTCCTGCAGGCTGCCCCGTGCGGCGGCGTCGGCGAACGCGCGCAGCAGGCGCTGGTGGGTTTCGCGCGAGACCTGGAAGCGCGGGCGGGCCTCCTGCACCTGGGCCTTGGCGCGGTGCACGAGCTGGCGGCAGGCGGCCTCGCTCTTGCCCAGGGTCTGGGCGATCTCGTCGTAGTCGGCGTCGAACACCTCGCGCATGAGAAAAGCGGCGCGCGCCTCGGGCGCCAGGCGCTCGAGCACGGCGAGGAACGCGACGGAGATGTTGTCGGCGCGCGCTAGCGTTTCTTCGGGCGTGTCGGGCGATCCGGTGAGCGTGGGCTCGGGCATCCACGGGCCGATGTAGTGCTCGCGCTGGACCTTGGCGCTGCGCAGCCGGTCGATCGACAGGCGCGTGACGACGGTCACGAGCCAGGCTTCGGCGCTGTCGAAACTGGCCTTGTCTGCCTCATGCCAGCGCAGCCAGGCGTCCTGCACCACCTCTTCCGCCTCGGCCATGGAGCCAAGCATGCGGTAGGCGATGCCCTGGAGGCGGCGGCGGTGGCTGTGGAAGGTGAGGGTCGGGTCGTCCATGCCCGATTAGACGTTCGAGGGCCGCGCGCTGTGACAGCCCGCGGCCAAAAAAAATCGCCCCGGCACGCGGGGCGATTTCATCGAAGACCGGGGCGGCTCAGGCGCCCTGGTATTCGGGCTTGGGGCCCAGCGAGGCCGAGACTTCCTTGCGGTAGCGGTTGAGTTCCTGCACGGTCTTGAAGCTGCGGTTCATCAGCAGGCTCAGGTTGTGCAGGATGCGCTCGCCGACCTTGGTTTCCCAGACGGCGTCGAACTTGATCTGCTTGTCCAGCCAGTGCTCGAGCCAGTCGGGGTCGGGCATGCGGCTCTGGATGGTGTCGTTCGGGAACAGCGCCTTGTTCACGTGCAGGTTGGTCGGGTGCAGCGCCTGGGCGGTGCGGCGCGCACTGGCCATGAGCACGCCGACCTTGGTGAAGGCGGCGCGGGCCTCGTCGCCGAACTTTTCCATGGCGCGCTTCATGTAGCGCAGGTAGGCGCCGCCGTGGCGGGCTTCGTCCTGGCTCAGCGTGGTGTAGATGTGCTTGATGACCGGCTCGGTGTGCCACTGGGCGGCGCGGCGGTACCAGTGGTTGAGGCGGATCTCGCCGCAGAAATGCAGCATGAGGGTTTCGAGCGGGGGCGCGGGGTCGAAGTCGAAGCGCACGTCGTGCAGCTCCTGCTCGGTGGGCGCGTGCTGCGGGCTGAAGCGCTTCAGGTACTCCATCAGCACCAGCGAGTGCTTCTGCTCTTCGAAGAACCAGATCGACATGAACGCCGAGAAAT
Source organism: Variovorax sp. Root473 (assembly GCF_001426505.1). Lineage (GTDB taxonomy): Bacteria > Pseudomonadota > Gammaproteobacteria > Burkholderiales > Burkholderiaceae_C > Variovorax. The sequence continues at coordinate 301,819 of NZ_LMEV01000013.1, read as the reverse complement.
CGCTATCGTGCCGGTTGTCGCGCAAGAACATCTCGGTGGCCGGCAACGCCGACCACTCGGTGATGGCATTCATCTTGATGGTTTGCGCCTGCTCTTCGGTCAGCAAGGACGCGTCGAACGACTGCCAGGGAATGTCCTTGTCCATGTCCCAGCGGACGGATTCGAGTTGTCTGAAGAGTTCCGGGTAGAGCATCAAAGTCTTTCAATGGCCGCCGATTTTAATCGGGCCGTTTGGCGCGCCCGTGACAGACGCGCGATGATGTGGTTACGCGCGCGCCCGCGCCATAGATTCGCCCCCTTTTTTCGATCCAGGAGCCCGTCATGCGAACCCCCGCCCGATTGTCGATGTTGCGACGTTGCGCCACGGCCTTTTCCCTCGTGGCGGGCCTCGCGGCAGCCCTGTCGGCGGGCGCCCAGCCCCCCCCCGCCGCGCCCGCGACGGGGGGCGCCACCGGGTGCCCGGCGATCCTGCAGCACAGCTTTGCGCGGCTGCAGGATGAAAAGCCCCAGGACCTTTGCCAGTACTCTGGAAAAGTGGTCCTGGTGGTCAACACGGCCAGTTTTTGCGGCTTCACCCCGCAGTACAAGGGGCTGGAGGCGCTGGACATGAAGTACCGCGCGCGCGGCCTCGTGGTGCTGGGCTTCCCGTCGAACGACTTCTCGCAGGAATCGGGCTCCAACAAGGAAATCGCCGACTTCTGTGAAAGCACCTTCGGCGTGAAATTCCCGATGTTCGCCAAGTCGGCCGTGCGCGGCACCGATGCCAACCCGCTGTTCAAGCAGCTCGCGCAGGCCTCGGGCACGACGCCGAAGTGGAACTTCTACAAGTACCTGATCGGGCGCGACGGCAAGGTCGTGCAGGCGTGGTCGAGCATGACGGCGCCGGACGAAGCCGGCTTTGTGAGCGTCATCGAGAAACAGCTCGGGGCGAATTAAGACTGATCAGTTCATAAAAAAGCGCATCGGTAATATTGTTTACCGATGCGTCTCTTTCAATGTGAACTGCACGTCACAAACGTTTACCAGTCGACGGGGAACCGTGCGTCAAGACCCGCGCTCATACTTGGCGTGGGCGGCCAAGGCCCACAGGTTTTCATGTTGCGAGGTCTTCCGGGCGCCTGCCGTCCGGTTGAAATCCCGAGGCGATTCTTCTCCTCCTCCCTCCCTCCCTCCTTCGTGTCGGGGCGCCTCGCAGCATTTTTGTCTTCCCGCCGAAAGCGGGGCCCGCGATGACGCAGCGCCCCCTCGGCCTTCCAGCATGCGGTGGCCCGAACGGCCCCAAGAAAAAAGCGCCCCACGGGGCGCTTTGTCGTTTCAGGGCTGGGTGTCGATGAAACTCGGCCGCAGCATGAGCTTGTCGTAAAGCCGGGCCAGGTTGGCGTGCTCGCCGCGCCAGTCGATTTCGGGAAAACGCAGCCCCAGCCAGCCCAGCGCGCAGCCGACCGCGATGTCCGACAGGCTCAGGTGGATGCCGCTGCAGAAGGGCTTGTCGCCCAGGCCCTTGGCCATGGCGGCCACGCCGTCCTCGACCTTGGCGCGCTGGCGCTCGATCCAGGCGGCGCTGCGCTCGCCGTCGGCGCGGCCGGTCCAGGTGGCTTCGAGGCGCCAGAGCACGCCGGCGTCCATGACGCCGTCGGCCAGCGCTTCCCAGGTCTTGACCTCGGCACGCTCGCGGCTTTGCTGCGGAATGAGCTTGCCCACGGGCGACAGGGTGTCGATGTACTCGACGATGACGCGCGAGTCGAACATCGCCTCGCCGCCTTCCATGATCAGGCACGGCACCTTGCCCAGCGGATTCGAATGGGCGATCGTGGTGTCGGCGGACCAGACGTCTTCGATCACGAACTGGTAGTCGAGCCGCTTTTCGGCCAGCACCACGCGCACCTTGCGCACATAAGGACTGGCGGCGGATCCGATCAGTTTCATGAAGGCTCTCTCCCCATCGCTTGTTAACGTTTGTTCGCAGGCATTTTAGGTGAACGGAAAAAGACGACGCCCGAATCCCCCGCGCCGCGCCCACCCGGCGGCCGCCTAAAATTCGGGCATGAGCTTTTCCACCGTCTCCGCCCTCTCCCCCCTTGACGGCCGCTATGCGGCCAAACTCGCGGCCTTGCGCCCGCTGATGAGCGAACAGGGCTATATGCACCGTCGCGTGCAGGTGGAGGTGGCCTGGTTCATCGCGCTGTCCGACTGCGGCTTTGCCGAGTTCAAGCCCCTCACGGGCGGCGCCCGCAAGTACCTGATGGGGCTGGTGTCGCACTTCTCCGAGGCCGACGCCCTGGCCATCAAGGACATCGAGAAGACCACCAACCACGACGTGAAGGCGGTCGAATACTGGATCAAGTCGAAGTTCGAAGCCCGCCCGGAACTGCTGGCCGCCGCCGAGTTCGTGCACTTCGCCTGCACCAGCGAAGACATCAACAACACCAGCCACGCCCTGCAGATCCAGGCCGCGCGCGACACCGTGGTGCTTCCGGCCATCGACGGCCTCATCGCCAAGCTGCGCGAAATGGCGCACCAGTTCGCTGACGTGTCGATGCTCTCGCGCACCCACGGCCAGACCGCCAGCCCGACCACCGTCGGCAAGGAAATCGCCAACGTGGCGGTGCGCCTGACCAAGGCCCGCGCGCAAATCGCCGCCGTGCAGCTGCTGGGCAAGATGAACGGCGCCGTGGGCAACTACAACGCCCACCTGGCCGCCTGGCCCGAGTTCGACTGGGAAGCCTTCAGCCGCAAGGTCGTCGAGACGCCCGCGCCGCTGGGCCTGGGCCTGCAGTTCCAGCCGTACAGCATCCAGATCGAGCCGCACGACTACATGGCCGAGCTGTTCGATGCCGTGGCCCGCGCCAACACGATCCTGGTCGACTTCTCGCGCGACATCTGGGGCTACGTGAGCCTGGGCTACTTCAAGCAGCGCCTGAAGAAGGGCGAGATCGGCTCGTCGACCATGCCGCACAAGGTCAACCCGATCGACTTCGAGAACGCCGAGGGCAACCTGGGCCTGGCCAACGCGGTGCTGCGCCACCTGAGCGAGAAGCTGCCCATCAGCCGCTGGCAGCGCGACCTGACCGACAGCACGGTGCTGCGCAACATCGGCGTGGCCTTCGGCTACGCCACGCTGGCCTACGCGAGCCTGGCCACGGGCCTGGGCAAGCTCGAGATCAACGAGGAAGCGCTCGCTGGCGACCTCGACGCCTCGTGGGAAGTGCTGGCCGAGCCGATCCAGACCGTGATGCGCCGCTTCGGCGTGCAGGGCGCCTACGAGCAGCTCAAGGAAGTCACGCGCGGCAAGACCGTGACGGCCGAGGCGCTGCACGGGCTGATCCGTTCGCTGGCCATCCCGGAAGAGGAAAAGACCCGACTCCTGGCCATGACGCCCGCCAGCTACACCGGCAAGGCGGCCGAACTGGCCCGCCGAATTTAGGTTCCCCCGCGACGGTCCACCGGCCCGTGCCGCCCACGGCCGGTGCGCGTCGTACGCGGCTCGGCCCCCTCTCTCCAGCCAACGTGCCCCGCCTCGGGGCACGCCAGCCGACAACCCCGCCGGACGCTCCCACGCTCCCGTTGTTCATGCTGCGCGCCCCGCCCAGACGCCACTGGCCCATGCTTCCCCGAGGGCCCGCCCGCGCGGGTTGAGCGCGCCCGAGGCACACACCGCCAGGCAGACGAACAAAGACAACAACGCCCTCGACAACCAGAGGAGGAAAAAACCATGTTCAAGAAAACCAAAACCGCCGCCATCGCGATGGCGCTCTTTCCCATCAGCTTCCAGAGCCTGGCGGCCGATGCCGAGCCCGGGGCCGATCCATCGAAGTCGCTCGAGGCCATCACCGTCACCGGCGACTGGCTCGGCTCGCCCAGCGAGACCCGGGTGCTCGAGCATGCCGGCGCGCGCAGCATCGTCGAACGCCAGCAGATCCAGGAGAGCGGCGCCGCCAGCGTGCGCGACGTGCTGCGCCAGGTGCCCGGCGTGCAGGTGCAGGAAAGCAGCGGCACGGGCGGCAGCGACCTCTCGCTCAACGTGGGCGTGCGCGGCCTGACCTCGCGGCTGTCGTTCCGCTCCACCGTGCTGATCGACGGCGTGCCCGTGGCCTACGCGCCCTACGGCCAGCCGCAGCTGTCGCTGGCGCCGGTGGCGCTCGGGAGCCTCGAGGCGGTCGACGTGGTGCGCGGCGCGGGCTCGGTGCGCTATGGCCCGCAGAACGTGGGCGGCATCATCAACTTCGTGACGCGTTCGATTCCGAAGCAGTTCGCGGGCGAAGTGGGCGTGGGCGTCGAAAGCGCCAGCCATGGCGGCGGCACCAAGTCCACGCCCACGCTGTTCATCGGCGGCACCAACGAGAACGGCCTCGGCCTGGCGCTGCTGTATTCGGGCACGCACGGCAACGGCTTTCGCCAGAGCAACGACAAGACGCGCATCGACGACCTGATGCTCAAGGGCGCCTACCGCCTCTCGAAGACCGACGACATCGCGGTGACGCTGCATCGCTTCGAAGGCAGCGCGAGCATGCCGGGCGGGCTGACCACCGCGCAGTTCGCGGCCAACCCGTTCCAGTCGGACCGCCCCTTCGACGAGTTCAGCGGCAGCCGCACCGACGGCTCGGTCAAGTACACGCACAACGACGGCGTGAACAAGTTCGAGATGCTGACCTACTACACGGACTCGTTCCGCGGCAGCCACCTCGAGCAGGAAGGCTCGGGCAACAGCGCCGGCCAGCGCCGCCTCACCGCTGCCCCGCGCCATTACAAGACCTACGCCTTCGAGCCGCGCTACTCGCGCCTGATCGACTCCGGCAGCGTGGTGCAGGAAATCAGCGTCGGCGCGCGCTACCTCAAGGAAGAGGCCTCCGAAGTGGCCACGCGCAGCAGCTACTACCGGCCGCGCCCGGGCTTCGACGCCTATTCGCTGGCCCAGCCCACGTACCAGTTCAGCAAGGGCGGCACGACGGCGCACGCGGTCTACATCGACGACCGCATCGACTTCGGCAACTGGACGGTCACGCCCGGCGTGCGCTACGAATCGATCCGCTCGCACAACGATGTCTTCAACATGGCGAGCGGCCGGATCACCAGCGCGATCTATCCGAAGATCGATTCCAACGAGGTGCTGCCCACGCTGTCGGTGCTCTACCGCATGAGCGAGCGCTGGTCGGTGTTCGCCAATGCCGGCGTGTCGTTCGGACCGCAGCAGTACGCGCAACTGGCGCAGTCGACCAGTGGCCTGCATCCCGAGAAGGCCAAGACCTACGAGATCGGCACGCACTACAAGGGCGAGGCCTGGAGCGGCGAGCTGACGCTGTTCAACATCAACTTCGACAAGGAGCTGCAGCTGGCGCGCTCCATCACCGGCGAAGTCAGCCAGTGGACCGATCTGGGCGCCACGCGCCACCGCGGGCTGGAGTCGGCGCTGCGCTACGACCTGGGCAGCCTGAGCAACGCGCTCAAGGGGCTGTCCGTGTCGGGCACCTACACGTACACGCAGGCGACCTCGAAGGCCGGCGCCTTCGCCGGCCGCGACCTGCCGTTCTACTCGCGCCAGGTGGCCACGCTGGGCGCGCGCTACGAGCGCGGGCCGTGGACGATCAATGCCGACGTGTACGCGCAATCGAAGCAGCGCTCGCCGGGCGCGCCCGACGACGGCGCGAGGTACATCACGCTGGAAGATGCGACCGGCCGGCTCGGCGACATCCCCGGCTACGCCACGATGAACCTGCGCGCTGCCTACGACTTCGGCCCCTCGCTGAGCCACCTCAAGCTGGCCGTGGGCGTGAAGAACCTGTTCGACCGCCGCTACTACAACCGCTCGGTCGACAACAACGGCGGCAAGTACGTGGGCCAGCCGCGCACGCTGTACCTGCAGGCGTCGCTGGCGTTCTGAAGCCCGAGGGTGCGCGGGAGGGCGTCGGGCCTACACTCGCGCACCCATGGCCCTCAAATCCACCATCTTCAAGGCCACCCTCGCGGTGGCCGACATCGACCACGGCTACTACGCCGACCATGCGCTGACCCTGGCGCGCCACCCCAGCGAGACCGACGAGCGGATGATGATCCGGCTGGTCGCGCTCGCGCTCAACGCGCACCAGCTGCAGGACATCTGCAACGGCGACGGCACGCTGGCCTTCGGCGCGGGCCTGTCGAACGTCGAGGAGCCCGACGTGTGGCTGCGCGACTTCACGGGCCAGACCAAGATCTGGATCGAGGTCGGCCAGCCGGAAGACAAGCCCATCATCAAGGCCTGCGGCAAGGCGGACGAGGTGATCGTCTACTGCTTCAACCACGCGGCCGAGATCTGGTGGCGCGGCATCGAGAACAAGCTCACGCGGCCGCAGAACCTGAAGGTCTATCGCGTGCCGACCGAGGCCTCGCAGGCGCTCGCCAAGCTGGCGCAGCGCAGCATGCAGCTGCAGGCGACGATCCAGGAAAGCACGCTGACGCTGGGCGACGGCGTGAACAGCATCGACGTCGAACTGCTGCGCTGGAAGTGAACCCGCGCCGCTAGGCAGCGGGCATCATCTCGCCGCACTGCCAGCACTGCTCGAAACCACCTTCGACCTGCTCGCCGCACACGCAGCGCCAGCTGCGTTGTGGGCGGTTCTGCAGTTCGTGCAGCAGGCGCTTCGCGAGTTCGTACTGCGATTCGTCGTCGATCCAGATTTCGGGCAGGCACTGGTCGGGCGGCAGCTGGCCCATGACCGCACCGAGGAATTCGCGCTGCACCGTGGCAGCCACGCCCTCCTCGCACAGCGCGTGCGCCCACACGGTCGCGATCGCGAGGTTCGGGGCTTGCGCGAGGCGGCGCATGGTCAGGGTGCCCAGCGCGTGTCGTCGTCGGGATCGACCTCGGGCTCCGCGACGCTGGGCTCGGCTTCGCGCGCGCGCTCGGCATAGCGGTTGAAGCGCCAGGCCGAGTCTTCCATGGTGATGCGGCGCCAGGTGACGCGCTTCTCGACCGGCGTCATGGCCGGCCAGTACTGCACCTCGTCGAAGGTGCGCCCGCAGCCCTTGCACTGGTCGTCGCCCTGGCTCGTCGAGCAGATCGCGATGCAGGGCGTGTCGGGCGTGCTGTGGTACCAGTCGAGCCAGGCGGCCCAGGCCTTGGGAGGAAAGCCGACCTCGTCGACCTCGTCTTCGTGGTGAAAGACCATGAGCGCGTAGACCTCGGCCAGTGCGCGCAATTCGGGCGCCAGCGTGATGCCGTCGGGCGAGGGAGACTTCTCGCGCCAGTGGTTGATGGCGGCCTCGATGTCGGTGATGTGGATGGCGGCCATGGAACGTGAAAAAACAGCGAGCGGCGATCATAGTCCCGCAATGTCCCGCTCCTCTTTAGGGCCATAGGCGCTACGAAAAATAGAGCATGCATTGACCAGTACGTGGGGCCTGCGGAAGAATCGATCTCGAATTTAAAGAAAACTTTCTGTTGCCTCGGCGCGGTCTTCAATGCTCTAATCCCGCCCACGAAGGGGAGTAGCTCCCGATCGCTGTCTCCGGGCAGCGTGAATCGTCAGGTCGTCAATACGAAGCACAACACTTCCGGCCTGGCGGGCGACACACGCGCAGACACCTGTCGGCGCGCCTGCTGTTGTCGAGCAAGACCTTCGATTTGAACCTGCGCAGGTTTGGTCGAAGCGTTCGCAAGTCCCCGGTGTCACCCGGCCTTCGCTCCCCCGCTTTCGACCGCACCCGCGCAGGGTGAATCGAAACGCATCGGCATGCCGCTGCCCGTCGTGGTCCCGTCCAGGGAGCTGCGGGCGCGCTGCCACGACAATGAGGACTCTATGGAACAGTTCATGACCCCGGAATTCTGGGTCGCAGTCGGTCAGATCATCATGATCGACATTCTTCTGGGCGGCGACAACGCTGTCGTCATCGCGCTGGCATGCCGCAAGCTGCCGCCCGCGCAACGCACCCAGGGCATCCTGTGGGGCACCGCCGGCGCCATCGTGCTGCGCGTGATCCTGATCTTCTTCGCACTCACGCTGCTCGCGATTCCGTTCCTGAAGCTGGTGGGCGCAATCCTGCTGCTGTGGATCGGCGTGAAACTGCTGGCCCCCGACCACGACGACGCGCACGGCAACATCACCGGCAGCGACAAGCTCTGGGGTGCCGTGAAGACCGTGATCATTGCCGACCTGGTGATGAGCGTGGACAACGTGATCGCCATCGCCGGTGCCGCACAAGGCGCGGGCGACGGTCATCAGATGCCGCTGGTGATCTTCGGTCTGCTCGTGAGCATCCCGATCATCGTCTGGGGCAGCCAGCTGGTCATCAAGCTGATGGACCGCTTCCCGATGATCATCACGCTGGGCGGCATGCTGCTGGGCTGGATCGCCGGCACGATGGCCGTGTCCGACCCCGCCCTGGCCAACCCCGCCAACTGGACCTGGGTGCCGAAGGTGCCGCAGACCGACACCATCAAGTACGCCGCCGGCATCATCGGTGCGCTGCTGGTGCTGGCGATCGGCAAGTGGGTGGCCTCGCGCAAGCCGGCTCCCGCCACCCCGGCCCACTGAGCGTCTTTGGCCGACCAACGCCTTACACTGAAACTTCCTGCATCAATCCGGTCTCTGTCACTCTAACTACCAAAGGAGAGCCCCCATGGAAAAGATCATTCTTTACGTCGACGACGCCGTCTATGCCAGCGAGCAGTTCGCCGAACTGGCGCCGGATGCGGACAACGTCGTGGCACGCCATTGGGTGCTCGTGGCCTGCGCGCCGCGCATGACACACCGCATCAGCAAGTGGGTGAGCCACAGCGCGCGCGAGAACTGGCGCGCCAAGTGGTTCAGCAAGGTGCAGGCGCAGATGCTGCCGCTGCTCGAACGCAACGGCGGCCAGGTGACGGCGGTGCTGGCCAAGGGCCCGCTGACCGACCTGACGCAGCAACTCAAGCGCGAGCACGCGGCCACCCACGTGGTCGATGCGCGCCGCCCGAAGGTCGGCGTCGACCTGGAACCGGTCACGCCCGACCAGACCCCGCCCAAGCAATCGGGCTGGGCCTTTCCCGGCGCCGTGATGGGCATGGGCGCACTGCTGGTGCTGGCGAACGAGCTGGCCGAGTAACGCCCCGGATCCGAGGCTTTCCAACGAGCCCCGCTGCGGCAACGCAGCGGGGCTCGTTCTTTTGTGCGGCGGGCCCGTGGGGTATCCTGCGGCGCATGCGCATCCTCCTCAAATGGCTGCTCAGCGCCGTCGCGCTGCTCGCGGTCGCCTACCTCTACAGCGGCGTCCAGGTCCAGAGTTTCGGTTCGGCGCTGCTCGCGGCGGCCGTGATCGGCCTGCTCAACATGGTCGTGCGGCCAGTGCTGGTGATCCTCACGTTGCCGGTCACCATCGTCACGCTCGGGCTGTTCCTGTTCGTGATCAACGCCCTGCTGTTCTGGGCCGCCTCGGGCCTGCTCGGCGGCTTCCACGTCAGCGGCTTCTTTGCCGCGCTGCTGGGCTCGCTGATCTACTCGCTGCTCGGGCTGCTCATCGAGAGCGCGCTGGGCGGGCTGCTGTCCCGGCGCTGAGCGCCGGCGGCAACGCCCTCCTCCCCTTGCTCTTTCGCTTCATCACTTCAGCGGCGGCTCCTCGGCCTGCTGCTTGACCAGCACGTCGACGGCGCGCGCGCGCGTGTCGACGATCGAGGCCTCGTAGTGGTCGATCGGCGCCCCCGACTTGCGGATCAATTCCTGCGCCGCCTTGAAACGGTCGCGCGCGGCCGGATAGTCGAGGATCGCCACGTTGGCCTCGGCATCGGCGCGGATGGCGCGCAGCGTGTCGTTCTGCGCCCCGTACAGGTTGGCCAGCGTGCGCCAGGCCGTGGCGTCGCGCGGATGGACGGCCACCCAGTCGCGCAGCGCGGGCACCATGGGCGCGGGCTGGCGCTGGGCGATCGCGGCTTCGGCCGCGAGGATCATCTCGGGCCGCTCCTTCGATTTGGCATCGAGCAGCGCTGTCGCACGCGGTGCCGCGCCGCCCGCCAGTTCGATCTCGGCCTGCAGCCAGCGGGCCTGCTTGCTCGCGGCCGGTTCGTCGGCCGTGCGGGCCACGAGCCGCTCGGCCAGCGCGCGCGCCGCCTTGAAGTCGCGCAGTTCCTTGGCTGCCATCGCCGCCGCGTAGAGCGTGCCCGCCTGCTGGGCCGGTGAACTGCCCGCGAACTCGCCGCTGGACGCCGCGTTGACCCACAACCGCAGCACGTCGACGCCCGGGCGCGTCAGCACGCGGGCGCGCGCGGCGACCATGGCGTGGTCCATCACCAGCGGCACGACCGGCGGCGCGGCATCGGCGCGGAACTGGAAGCGGCCCTGCATGTCCGAGATGCGCTCGGTCGTCAGCGGGTGGCTGCGCAGGTACGGGTACGAGCCGTTGTCGTTCAGGCGTGAGGCGTACTGCAGCTTCTCGAACATCGCCGCGGCGCCCTGCGGCGCAAAGCCCGCCTGCGTCATCACGCCGAAGCCGATGCGGTCGGCCTCGCGCTCCATGTCGCGCGAAAAACTCAGCTGGTTCTGCATGAACAGCGCCTGGCTGCCCATGATCACGGCCTGCCCGGCGTCGGCGTTGCGGCTCTTGCTGGCGGCGATCATCCCGAGGATCAGGCCGGCGATCATCAAGGGCATCTGCTTGCCCTGCTTGCTCATGATGCGCGAGATGTGGCGCTGCGTGACGTGCGACAGCTCGTGCCCGAGCACCGTCGCCAGCTCGTCGCGGCTGCCGACCGCGGCCAGCAGCCCCAGGTTGAGCCCGAGGTAGCCGCCCGGCAGCGCGAAGGCGTTGATGTTGCGGTCGCGCCCGAGCAGGATGGTCCACGCAAAGCGCTCGTCGAGCTCGGGCGTGAGCTCGCCGCGCGCACGTGCGGCGTCCAGCAGGCGCTGCCAGATGTCCTGCACGTAAGCGGCGATCACCGGGTCGTCGATGTAGTCGGTGTCGCGGTACAGCTCGCGCACGATCTGGTCGCCCAGCCGGCGCTCGGCGCTCGCCGTCATCTCGCCGCCGTCACCGAGGCCCGGCAGGATCTGCTGCACCTGCGCCAGCGCGGGGGCCGGCAGCAGCACCTGGCAAGCTATTAAAAAGGTAGCGCACACCGCCTGCCAGAGGGGCGTCGGGCGTTTTTTTGTGGGGGAAGAGGGAGTCAAGCGCGGCATTCCTCGTCTGTGGCTCGGGCTCGTATGATGCATCTTCAAAACGAACGTTCACCGATGAGCACCCTCACCCATTTTGACGCTCAGGGCCAGGCCCACATGGTCGACGTCGCGGCCAAGCCCGCCACCCACCGCGTGGCCGTGGCCACCGGCCGCATCGAGATGCAGCCCGCGACGCTGGCGCTGATCGAATCGGGCACCGCCAAGAAAGGCGACGTGCTGGGCATCGCGCGCATCGCCGGCATCCAGGCCGCCAAGAAGACCAGCGAACTGATCCCGCTGTGCCACCCGCTGGCGCTGACCCGCGTGGCCGTGGCCTTCGCGCTCGCCGACAGCGGCCAGGCGCCGCAGGTGGCCTGCACCGCGACCGTCGAGACCGTCGGCCCGACCGGCGTGGAAATGGAAGCCCTGACCGCCGTGCAGGTCGCGCTGCTCACCATCTACGACATGTGCAAGGCCGTCGACCGCGGGATGCGCATCACCGACGTGCATGTGCTGGAGAAGCACGGCGGGAAGTCGGGGAGCTACGTCGCGGCGACGGACTGAGTCCAGCGGCTACAGCTCGGGCGCATCGTCCGGGCGGTTGTCCAGCCAGCGGGCGAACGCGGCCGGAAACGCGACCCGGAAACGCGTGGCCAGCGCATGCGCTTCGGCATCGCGGCCTAGCAACTCGGCGCTTTCGATCAACTTCATGATGACGCGCGGCTCGGGCGAAAAGTGCAGCACGCGCCCGGCCAGTTCGTGCATGTGCGCGGCGTTCGCGGGCGTGACGGCCGTCAGCGTTACCTCGGCGAAATCCACCTGGCGTGAGAACAGCCACGAGCCCTGAAGCTTGGCGAGCGTGTCGTCGCGGTAGGCCGGCAGGCGCGCCTCGCGCGGCAGGTAGATCTGGCTGATGCGGGTGTAGTCCCAGGCGGCGTAGCCGATGACGGCGATCCAGGCTGCGGCGGCGAAGGTGGCGAGTTTTCGGCTGCCATTCGCTGCGGGGCGCTGGGTCGATGCCGGCCACAGGACGCCGAGGCACAGGCCGAACACCAGCTGGAACGGGCCGTACCAGAGCGGGTACTCGAGCAGGCTGTGCAACAGGATGACGCCGAGCAGGCCCCACGCCATCAGCCGCAACGGATCGCGCTCCCGCCAAGGCTTCGCCGCACCCACCATCCACAGAAAGCCACCGCAGATGAGCAGCGCCACCGGAATGCCCAGTTCGACCGCGAGGTGCAGCGGGAGGTTGTGGGCGTTGTCGAGGATGACGGGGAAACGCGGGCCGGTGTACAGCGTGGCGAAGTGCGCGAAGCTGAGTTCGCCCCAGCCCCAGCCGGTGAGGGGGCGCTGGGCGATGAGCGTCAGGACGTTTTGCCAGAGGACGACGCGGCTGTCGGTGGCGACGACGGTGGGTTGCAGGCGTGACCTCAAGGCCGCAGTGGCAACTTGCCCATCGCCACCGGCCGCCAGATAGGGCAACAACGCATCGAAGGCGAAGTAAAGCGGAATCCCTGCCAGCAGAACGAGCGGAGGCGGCAGGCGAAAGGACGCCGGAATCACCCGTCCGTGACGCTCTCGCCAAGCCGCAAAACCTGCAATCGCCATGACCAACAGGAATTGAAGCAGCCCCGTGCGCGACAAGGAGGCGGCCGCGGCGGCGATCAGCACGACGGCCGCCGCCACCAACCCCCACCGCGCTCGGCGTGCGCTTTGTATTCCATAGAGCCACAGCAGGGCGACCAGCGCCAGGCCGAGCAACGTTGCGAACTGGTTCCGCTGGCGCAGCGTGCCCCACGCACGTCCTTCGGGAGGCGAAGCGAACCAGGACGCCAGATCGCCCGCCAAGTGGTAGTACTGAAGCAGGCCCAGGACCGCATTGAGCAGTCCCGCGCTGAAGAGCCCCCAAGCGATTGCCTTCGGCGTCGAGACATCACCATCCGCCGAACTCGCCCCCAATCCAGCTGCCAGTGCAATAGCGACGAGAGCGGCCAACGCGGATGCGAGAGCCCCCCCGGCGGCACCCCACGTTCCGGCGAGCACCAGCACCGCTGCGCTTGCCCCCAACCATCGGGTCAGTTCAGAAGCGGGCCGAGCCAAGGCCGGTGCGCAAAGAAGCCAGCCTGCGAGACAAATCCAGGACACCAACTGCTGCCACACGGTGACGGATGGCCCCGCCACCAGCGGCGAAAGAAACGCGAATGCCAGCAGTGCCGCGCGAATGCCGCACAGAGCCCGCCCCGGGGAAAGAAAGGCGCTACGGGTTGGAGAAAGCTGCACGGGCTCATTGTGAAGCCGCTCGATCCGACGAATGGTCACGGCGACCGGGTGAATGGCACTGCCAAGAATTCAATTAGACACACAATTTAACAATATTTCTCAATTGTTTCTTCGGCTTGATCAACGGGCTGGAGTTGGCTTGAAAGGCAGTCTTGATGAACCAACGAGTTGCGTTGCCCACCGGGTCAAGGACGGGCGCACCCGAATCACGGCGGGCGCAGAAAGGGTTCACCTTGATCGAGGTCATGGTCACGATCGCCATCGTGGCCATCCTTGCGAGCATTGCCTACCCGAACTACTCGGACTACGTGCGGCGGGGCAATGTTCAAGAAGCACCCGGGAACCTGTCGAGCTATCGCGCCCAAATCGAGCAGTACTACCAAGACCATCGCACCTACGTCAAAGCCGATGGCACCTGCGGCATCGATCCTCCAACCGCCACAGCCAACTTCCAGTACAGCTGCACGCCGACGTCGACCGGCCAGGGCTACTCGCTCGCCGCAACCGGCAATACCGGCACCTCGGTTACAGGCCTCAAATACATGCTGGACCAGAAAAACCAACCGTCCACGACGTGCAGCAGTTGCGCCTGGAACTTCACCGGCACGCAGACCAAATGGATTGTGCGCAAGCCATGAAGCCAAGGGTTCACCGCGCGGCGGCGGGCTTCACCCTGATTGAATTGATGGTCGGGATCGCACTCTTCGCGGTCCTGTTCATGCTTGCGTATCCCAGCTATGCGAGCTTCATTCGCAACGCACAGGTTCGCACTGCCGCTGAATCCGTGCTCAACGGCTTGCAACTGGCTCGGGCCGAGGCGATCCGGCGCAACAGCAACGTCCGGTTCACGCTGACGAACAAGTCCAACGGCGTGGCCCTTGCAGGGGGCACCGACTGGGCCCTCTACGGCGCGCTTCCGGATACACCCACGAATCTCAACGACCTGGTGCAAGAGCATCTGGAAGGCAATGCCTCGTCCAATGCCCGCGTCCAGGTTTCCACCACGGTCGGCACGAAGGCTGCTGACCCCGGCGCCGGCATGCCAGCCACCATCACATTCACCGGACTGGGACGGCTCACCACGGCAACGACCACGCGCCAGATCGACATCACCGGCGCCACCACCGATGTGCGCCGACTGGCGATCATCCTGGCGCCCGGCGGCGACATCCGCATGTGTGATCCGGGCCACTCCCTGGCCACCAACCCGCAAGGTTGCTCATGAGTGCACAGAGAAAAACACTTCGCGCCATTCGTCGGCGACCCGGTGGTCAACGCGGCGTGATGCTGATCGAAGCACTCGTGGCGATCGCCATTTTTTCCCTCGCGGTTCTCGGAATCCTCGGCTTGCAGGCGACAGCCATTCGCGCCGTAAGCGACGCCGACTACCGTGCCAAGGCCAGCTTCTTCGCAAACCAGATCGTAGGGCGCATGTGGGTGGACCGCTTCAATGTCCCGACCTACGCCTTGAATGCGAACGCAAAAGCCTGTGACCCAGGCGACAACACGGCCGCCAACCCATTGGTGACCAGTTGGCTTTCCGGATTGAGCAATGCAACCAACCCGGGCTTCCTGCCTGGTGCGTCCGGGTTGCAGCAGCAGATCGTCGTCGGACCCAACAACATCGTGACGGTAACGCTCTGCTGGCAAAGCCCGCAGGATGAGTTGACGCACAACTTCACCCTCACGACACAGATCCAAGGCTGAGATTTCATGCCCTCACTTCAGCAAGGAAACCGCCAGCAAGGCTTCGGCCTCGTCGAGACACTCGTTGGCATGGTCGTCGGACTCGTGGCGACGGTCATCATCTTCCAGGTCGTTTCTACCTACGAAGGCATCAAGCGCTCGACCACCTCGGGTGCCGACACGCAGCAGAACGGCAGCTTCAGCCTGGCGACGATCGAGCGCGACCTGCGCGCCGCCGGCTGGGGCATGCCGACGGCAGCCATCATGCCGTGCACCGCGTACTTCGCGTACTACAGCACCGGAGCGGCCAGCGGCCCTGTTCCCAACTTCTCGGGCGCGCCCGTGCGCATCACCGACGGAGGCACTGCGGCCGGGGCTTCCGACAGCATCACGATGCTCTGGGGGACGTCCATCCGCAGCAATGTCCGGAACATGCTGCTGCAAAACGCGACGATCAACCCCCCCGGCACGCCAGCCGCCAACCTCCAGCCCACCAGCAAGGTGGGACTTTCGGGCGTCGAGGGCTTCGTGTGGATGACCGATGACGACGGCAGATGCACGCTCACACGCATCACCGCAAGCGACGCCAACCCCGCCAGCCCGGACAGCGTCGTCCTGACGCATGCCACAGCCACCGGTACCGCAACGCAGCCGACCTACAACCCGCCGGCCGACGTGATGACCACATTGGGCTGGCCCACCAGCTTCACCAAGAATCCGCGGATCTTCGACATCGGCACCTTCACGCAGCGAACCTATTCGGTGGCAGGCGGCTCGCTCGTGTCGCAGGACTTCTTCAGTTCGATGACGCAGGTCCAGCTCGCCAACAACGTGGTGAGCCTCAAGGCGATGTATGGCATCAGCGATGCCGCCAGCCAGGTCGTGAACAACTGGGTTTCGGCCACCGGGTCGTGGGCTGCCCCTTCCCTGGATGAGGCCAGGCGCATCAAGGCCGTCCGCATTGCCGTGGTGGTGCGCAGTCCGCTTAAGGAAAAGATGGAGGAGGGGGCCCAAGCCTGCACCACCACCACCACAGCGCCGACGAGCTGGCCCGGCGGTCCCACGATCGATCTGAGCAACGACGCCGATTGGCGCTGCTACCGCTACCGCGCCTTTGAAACCATCGTGCCGCTTCGCAACGTTCTCTGGGCCAACCTGCAATGAGCCTTACATCCGCTCCCTCCCCCACGAAGCCTGCTTTCACCCGTCGACCACATCGCAGTGGCACGCAGCAAAAAGGGGTGGTCGTTTTCATCGCCTTGATCGCCGTGCTGGTGCTGTCGCTGGCCGCAGCCGCGCTGCTGCGCTCTACGGACACGGCCGGCGTGATCTCGGGCAATGCCGCCTTCAAGCAGGCGGCCACCAGCATCGCCGATACGGGCGCGGAACGCGCCTTCAATGCGCTGCCGACACTCGCCGAGGCCGATGCCGACGTGGCGAACAAGTACTACCGCCTGATGCAGGCCGTGGATGCGAACGGCGTTCCCAACACGATCAATTGGGGTTCGGTCCCCTGCTACGACCATGAAGGCGGCGTCGCGGCCATCTCGTGCACAGATGAATCCCTGTACCGGGTGCAGTACGTGATCGACCGGCTGTGCGCCACAGCCCCCGCCAAGACCGACCCCCTGACCCTGCTGACCAGCAAATGCGTGGCGGGGCAGCCGTTTTCGGCAGGAGGAAACGCAGGC
This sequence comes from Variovorax sp. Root473, assembly GCF_001426505.1. Taxonomy (GTDB): domain Bacteria; phylum Pseudomonadota; class Gammaproteobacteria; order Burkholderiales; family Burkholderiaceae_C; genus Variovorax. The sequence continues at coordinate 285,060 of NZ_LMEV01000013.1, read as the reverse complement.
GACGACAACAACAGCCATGCGCAGACCACCAACATCTTCGGAAGCCTGACACCGCCGCCGGCAACCCGGCCCACGATCCACTACCGGGTGACTGTGCGCGTTCTCGGCCCGCGCAACACCAGCAGCATTGTTCAGACAACGATCGAATTGCCATTTGGCTGATCGATGGCAACACAATTCAAATTCATCATGCAAAAGAATTACGTCTCGCGCACCCTTGTTCATGCGCTGATCGCATCCATTGCTTTGCAGCCGACGTTCTTGCTGGCGGCAACGGATCTGACGGATGCCCCGCTGATTGTGCAAAGCAGAGTCAAGCCCAATATTTTGTTCACGCTCGACAATTCGGGAAGTATGCTTTGGGAAACGATTACGGGCACAGATGCCACCGCTGCCTACAACAGCGGAAAGACGAATCGCGCCTTCTACTCCCCCACCTTTAATAAGCTTTACTACAACCCGGCCATCACCTATTTGCCGGCAGTGAAATACGACAGCCTCGCACCGACATTTACATCCAGCATGGGAAATAGCCCTGTTGCGGCCGCCCGGATTAATCCATTTTTCTCCACAAACACCGACACTGTTGATTTGAGACAAAGTTGCTGGGGGAAAGAATCCGCAGTTCTCCCTCTATACGATGCATCGTCCTTTGTGAAGAACGACAATTGCCGCGACAGCAGCAGCGCGACCTATAGCAAGAAATACGCACGCTACGCATTTTATTACTCTTGGAAAACAACAAACACCGCCACTGAAAATCCGGGCTCGAACCAAAACAGTGACACGTACTATTCTCGTGTAGAGATCACACCAGACACGCCAACATACTCGCGTGCCGCATCACGAACAGACTGCGGGATGGGGAACACCTGCACGTACGCTCAAGAACTGCAGAACTTCGCCAATTGGTTCACCTATTATCGAACACGCATCGCAACCGCAAAATCATCTCTTGGAATTGCATTTTCCGCCCTCGATGGAAAATCAAGAGTTGGCTTCTCCACCATCAACAACAACTCCGGCAGCGAAAACACAAAAGCCTCAAACTTTGTCGCGCTCGCCAATTTTGATTCTGCACAAAAACTCACTTGGTACAACCGCGTGTATGGAATTGATCCTGATGGAGGCACACCTCTTGTCACGGCGTTGGATCGCGCCGGCCAATACTATACGTCCGGCACCATGCCCGGGGCATCGTCAACGACACCCCGAAATGTCACCGTTCCTCTCGCCTGCACGCCCAATTACACGATTCTGTCGACCGATGGATATTGGAACGGTGGGGCTCCGGCAAACGTGGGAAACCTGGACAGAAAAGTCCCAACACTCCCGGCCAATGTCTATTACGACGATATCGCCAAAGTGGCGATTAACGATCCTATTGCAGGCGTTCCGTTGAAGGTCGGGGAAAATTTTCCTGCCCCCTTCTACGATGGAAACAGCGCATCCGACACCTTGGCGGACGTCGCAATGAAGTACTGGATTTCCGATCTCACAGCGCCCGCGTCGTCCGCCGGCAAGGTGGCAGCCAACGCATCCGACCCCGCGACGTGGCAACACATGGTGACATTCACCATCGGCCTGGGCGCCAGCGGTACCCTTTCCACACCGCCGAGCGGTTCGAATTCTTGGCCCACGCCGGTGGCCAATTCAGCAACCGCCATCGACGACCTCTGGCACGCCGCCCTGAACGGCCATGGGCAGTATTTCAACGCCAACGATCCGGCAAGATTGCAGACCGCACTGACGTCGATTCTTAACAATATCGTCAATCGCACAGGCGCGGCGGCCTCCGTGGCCGTGAGCAATCCGAACGTCCGCTCAGGCGACAACACGGCCTTTGCTTCCAACTTCAACTCCGGGTCCTGGTACGGCAACCTGGAAGCGTTCGCGATCGATGTCGATACCGGGCTGGTGGGCACGACCCCGCTCTGGTCCGCACAGTCGCTGTTAGACGACAAGGTCTTCAGCACCCGCAAGATCGCCAGCTTCAACGGCGCTTCGGGCGTCGCGTTCACCACGGACGGGCTCAGCGCCGCACAGGTCGCGCGACTGAACTCACCCGCAACACCGCCCGGCCCGGCCGACAACGCCGCCGTACTCTCCTACCTGCGGGGTGATCGCAGCAAGGAAGGCACCGACAGCGCCAGTGCACGCCCCTACCGGACGCGCACTCACGTGCTCGGGGACATCGTGAACGCCGAGCCCACCTATGTTTCGGCCCCTCGCTCGAGCTACACCGATGCGGGCTACGCCGCGTTCAAGGCCGGCGCCGCAGCCAGTCGGACCAAAGTCGTCTATCAGGGCGCCAACGACGGCATGCTGCACGCATTCGATGCGACCACCGGCAACGAACTGTGGGCCTACGTGCCCGGCAGTCTGCTGGCCAGCAATCTCTCCCCCACGGCCACGGCGACCAGCTCCCTGGTCGGCCTCACCCAGCAAGCCCCCACGTTCCAGCATCGCTTCTATGTCGACGGCACGGCCGTGGCGACGGACGTGGACCTGAGCAATACAAGCGCCAACCTGCCCACGCCCCCTTCACCCAACTGGTCGACCGTGCTCGTGGGAGGCCTCGGCAAGGGGGGACGCGGCTACTACGCCTTGAATGTGACCTCGCCCTCGGCTGCGTCGGAAGCTGACGTGGCGAGCAAGGTGATGTGGGAGTTTCCCAATGCGAACACCACCGACGCCGTCAGGAACAGCACCGGCTATTCCTACGGCACGCCCCTGAATGTGAAAACCAAGGCCGCGGGATGGGTCACGCTGGTGACCTCCGGCTACAACAATGGCTCCGACACCGGCGGCGACGGGACGGGGCACCTCTATGTTCTGAACACCGCGACAGGCGAACTGATCAAGGACATCAGCACCGGGGTGGGCACGAGCGCCAATCCCAGCGGGCTGGCCAAGATCAGCGCGTTCTTGGTCAGCCCCGGCACCGACGACACGGCCGATTACGTGTATGGCGGAGATTTGTACGGCAACGTCTGGCGGTTCGATCTCTCGTCCAATTCGACGACCGACTGGAATGTCAGGCGGCTCGCCACGCTGGTCGACAGCGGGGGCACGGCGCAACCCATCACCAACGCGATTGAGTTGGGGGTGGTCAAGAACAAGCGCATGGTGTTTGTGGGCACGGGCCAGTACCTCGGCGCCTCTGACATTCCCGGAGGAACCGGTGCCAATGCCAACGCCAGCCAGGCGCAATCGTTCTACGGCCTGCTGGATGACAAGTCCGACTCGCCAACCATCACCCCGCTGCGCACCAGCCTCGTCAGGCAAACGGCGACCCTCTCGGGCGGCAACATCAACGTGACCAGCAACCCCCTGGACCTGGCCACCAAGAAAGGCTGGGTACTCGACTTCGCGACCACTCCGGTGGGCGAGCGTTCGTACACGAGCCCGGTGCTGTTCCAGGGCGTTCTGGCCTTCACGACAAACATTCCCTCCAGCGACGAGTGCTCGCCAGGCGGAAGCTCCAATCTGTACTTCCTCAATTACGCGAACGGCGGGGCGATCCCCAATCTGAGCAGCCGCTTCATCGGCAATGTGCTGGCAAGTCGCGTGCAGCCCGAGGGGCTGCCGAACGGCGCGATCAAGATTCTCGTTCGCACGTCCGATGGGAAAAACAAGGTCTTTGACGTGACGGTGCCGTCGGCGACGACGCCTACGCGGATCATGTGGCGGGAAGTCGTGGCGAACTGACGGGACGGGGCGCAACGCCGATCAGTGCTCTCAAAAGAATGGGGCGAGCCCACATGCGGAATCGCGCAGCCACCGGCAATGCTGCTCGAGCCGTGGACCCAGCTTGCGCGGGTCGATGGTGCGTGCCCGGGCTCGAGCCCGTAGGGGTCGTAGCAGAACCGCATCTCGACGCCCTCGATCTCCGCTTTCAGTTCCGCCAGTTGCTCGCCCAGCACCTTGTTGTAGTGCTTCAAGCGCTCGCGATGTGGCCGGCGTCGATCTGCTCGATCTGCAGCTGCAGTTCCAGCAACGCAGGTAGATCCTTGGCTGCGTAGGCCTGGTTCGCGTTCTGCATCAGCGCCGTCTTGATGTCGCACTGCTGCGCATCGGGTTCCGTTCGGTATGCAGGGCGCTGGCCTTCTTGCGGCAGGGCGCGGCAGCCTGCCTGTCGTCATGCCTGGCCTCCTGGGCCGCCGCCTTCGCCGCAGTCCCTGCTGGATACGCTTCAGCCACGTCCTTCATGGCCCGCACCATCTGCTGCCGGTCGGTGTCGAAGTCGATCTCCGCGTGCCGGGCGAACAGCGCCTTGAGCTCTTCACCCTCATCGCCATTGCCCTCGCGCGCATGCCGCTCGCCTAAAGCGTCACACACCAGTTCACACAGTGTCTCGTGATCGGTCTTCGTCCAGCGCAAACACCTATTGCCTACGCGCGGCCGTCAGCCGTCTTCCCGCGGCAGCAGCACCTACGAATGAGCCTAGCGGTAGGTGCCGATGCCGTCGTGTCACGCCGCCAGCGTCTGGCGAGCCTTCTCGATCTAGCGGATCAGAGTGTGAAGCGCCTCCGTGGCGGCGTCAGTGCAGGGCCGGCTTCGCTGAGAGAGATTTACAGGGCTTGGGGGCGCATCGGGCAGATTCTGAATCGACGGCGGAAGACCGCATTGTCGATGAGGGCCTGCGCGTCAACGTGACGAAACACGCCGTGCCCTTGCATCGGCAAATGACGCTGCTGAGAAATTGATTCTGCCCCCGCTTTTCAGCATCCCACGGCGGCGACGGCGTCTACTTCTTCCGCGTTGGCAATCACGGCTTCATCAAGCAACTGCAGCGCATCCCTACAGAGAACGGCCTGGTGCTGCGCGCCAAGTCCTTCAACCCGGACTACGACCTCTTCGAGATCACGCAGAAGATGGACTTCGCGGTGTTCGGCAAGGTGCTGACGGTCTGGCGCAGCGAACAGGTCTAGGCGACAGACGCAAAAAAGCCGCCCGAAGGCGGCTCTTTCACTCCAGAAGAGAATTAGCTACGGCAAGCAGCCGGGCGAAACTTTTCTTTGACAGTGCTTGCAGCGCTTGCGCCGCCGCAGCGCCAGTTGATGGTCGTACCAGCAGTTGCAGCGTTGCTCAAGTCGAGAGCCGTCGTTCCGTTGGGGCCAACGGGCTCGATGGTCAGATCAGCTTCAGCAGCGGGCAAAACCGTGGTCTTATAGGTGATCGTGATAATGCCAGTCGCGTCGCTGGTGACGGAAGCGACATTCTTGTTGCCAGTCAAAGCCACCGAGTCCATAAGGGTCGTGCCAATCACATCGCATTCCGTCTGTGCGGTTGCGCAAAGCTTGGTGCCAGGGCCCTTGGATTGGTGTGTTTCGGCAATTGCGGTCTTGAGTGCTGTTGCCAGAACGAGGCCTTCCGAAATTTTGGTGCGGATCGTGTAGTCCTGATACGCCGGCAGTGCAACTGCAGCCAAGATGCCGATGATCGCCACAACGATCATCAATTCGATGAGGGTGAAACCCTTTTGCACATTGCGTGCAATAGAACGACGGTTCATTCGATTAACTCCAGGTTGGTTTGTAGAGCCCGGGAACCAGCCCGGAGCGCAATACCTTCCGCAGCATCCGTGCCACCTGGCCTCCCTCCTCTGAAGCCCTTGATCGGACCGTCTTTGGTCACAAGATGGTTACATGATGTGACACAACTCGCACTCAGATGCCAATTGTGTCGACAAATTTGTCATGCCCGGACCCGCTGGGTCAGAAGGTCAGCACCCCGTTCGCCTTGAGCCAGCGGATGTCCCGCTGCGCCAACCCTGCCACCTCGCGCCCCGCCAGCATCTCGATCTGGCTCATGATTTCCTCGGTCTCTGCGGGCTTGGTGTGGGTGATGTAGATCGGGTATTGCTTGCCCGGATCGATCTGCGCCAGTTCGTGCGCCAGCGCCACCGGCGACAGGTGCAGGCTACGTTCGGCCAGGGCTTCCTCGCGGGAGCTGAAGGCCGTCTCGATGACCAACATCGCCACGTCGATGGCGTTGATGCGCTCCCAGAAGGGCGGGTTGCGTTCGGTGTCGCCGCTGAAGACCCAGTGGGCGCCGCCTTCTGCGCGGCGGATGGCGAAGCCGCAGGCCGGCACGGTGTGGACGGCCGGCAGCACTTCGATGAGCTTGGGGGCGTCGCTGCCCAGCTCGAGGCGTTGCCCGACGGTGATCTCATGAAAGCTCACGAAGGGCGATTCGGGACTGGGGATGCGTTCGAAATTCGGCCAGATGACGTTGTTGAACACGTGCGACCGCAGCGCGTCGATGGTGGCTGCCAATGCATGCACGCGCAGCGGCCGGGTGCGGCGGCTGCCGATGGCGTCGAGCATCAGGGGGAGGGCGGCGATGTGGTCCAGGTGCGAGTGGGTGAGCACCACGTCGTCGATGGCGGCCATCTCGTCGAGGGTGAGATCGCCGACGCCCGTGCCGGCGTCCACGAGCAGGTCCGCATCGACCAGGAACGAGGTGGTGCGGCAGTCCTTGGCGATGGCGCCCGAGCAACCCAGCACGCGTACCTGCATTGTGGAAGACCCCTTGGTTGCTTCTGTCGTCATTTGGTGTCGAACCGGGTGGCACCGTCCCAGTCCGGGTCTTGCGGGCGTAGCGCCATCGAGGCTAAACGCTGGGCATAGAGCTGGTAAAGGACTTTTTTGGCATCCGCGGCGAGCAGGGGAGCCAGCAAGTTTCGGCCCAGCGCCCAGTCCTGGCGGCGGTAGGCGGCGAGCACCTCGTTCCATCGGTCGAGTTGCTGTCGCGTGTCCTGTGCTTCGGCAGTGGCCTGCACCACGAGCGGGGTGTAGATGGCGACGGCCTGGGCCTTGCCCTTGACGCGCACGCTGTCGAGTTCCTGCCAGACGAAGCCGGGGGCTGCATCGCGGGTCGCGCTGCTGGCCACGATCTCGACGCCGTAGTGTCCGCTCAGGCCCTCCAGTCGCGCCGCGAGATTGACCGCATCGCCGACCACGGTGTAGCTGCGGCGTGCGGTGGAGCCCATGTCGCCGACGCTCATGAGGCCGCTGTTCAGGCCGATGCCGGCGCTGATCTCGGGGCGGCCGCTCGCGCGGTGCTGGCGGTTGATGTCGTGCACCGCGGCGGCCATGTCGAGCGCGGCCTGTACGGCGAGCGCGGCGTGGTCGGGGGTGTCGATGGGTGCGCCCCAGAAGGCCATGACGCAGTCGCCCATGTATTTGTCGACGGTGCCGCGGTGCGCGCTGATCACCTCGGTGAGCCGGCTGAAGACGGTGTTCAGAAAGGCCTGCAGCTCGGCGGGCGCCATCTGCTCGGACAGCCGGGTGAAGTCGCGCATGTCGCAGAACATCACGGTCATTTCCTTGCTCTCGGCGCGCATGCTGTAGCGGCCGGGGCGCACGAGCATTTCGTCGACCAGCTGCGGCGGCACGTAGGTGCCAAAGAGCCGCACCAGCCCGCGCCGTGCACGCGATTCGACGAAGTAGCCCCAGCTCATGTTGAGCGCGAAGGCCAGCGCCGCCATCGCGAGCGCCGACGCCAGCGGGAGCACGAGGCTGTGTCCGATGTAGAGCCAGGTGTTGAGGCCGACCAATGCCGCGACCACGCCCGCACCGAGCAGCACGGCGCGCGATGCGGAGAACAGAGACAGCCCGAAGGCCAGCAGCAGCCCCGCCGCCAGCACGGTGAGCACTTCATAGCCGGGTGCGTAGTCTGGCACGGCCAGCAGCCGCCGGTCGAGCAAGCCCGAGACGATGTTGGCGTGCACTTCGACGCCCGGGAACGCAGCGCCGACGGGCGTCGCGCGCAGGTCCTGCAGGCCCGGCGCGGTGGCGCCGAGCAGCACGATCTTGTCCTTCAGTTCGCCCGGCGCCAGACGGCCCGCGAGCACGTCGGCTGCGGCCACGTAGCGGAAGGACCCCGCACGCGGACCACCGGGGCCGCGGAACGGCACCTGCAGGCTGGCGCTCTGGTCGACCGGGATGCGCAACGACCCCAGCACCAGCGCCTGCAGGCGCGGAAAGTTGCCGTCGCCGGCCACGAGCGCCGGCCGCACCGGCGGCGAACCGCTCGCGAGCCGGTACACCGCCAGCGCCAGGGACTCATAGTGCCCGGGCGACGCATGTTCGCCTTCGTAGCGCGCGATGAGCGGCACGCTGCGGATCACGCCGTCGTCGCCGCCATCACCGACGAGGGTGTTGAGGAACCCCGCGACGGGCGCCGCGCTCGCCAGCACCGGCAGGCTGGCGCCGAATCCGTTCCAGAGCGTAACGAAGGAGGCATGCGGTGGAAACGCCTCGGGCGGGAGCACCGGCGTGGCCGGCAGCAGTCCCTTGGCGCTGGGCTGTTCGGTGCGCGTGAAGTAATAGCCGAGTGCCACGGGCTGGCCGCGCAGGGCCTGGGCCAGGGTCGCGTCATGGTCGAGGGTCGGCGCAAGCCGGTCGATCTCGGCGGCAAGGCCCGGCACGCCACGCAAAGGGCCGGCGGCGATCTCTTTCAGGCGCCCGAGGCCGGAGCTGCGGTCGGGCTCGAGAAACATCACGTCGAAGCCCAGCACGGCCGCGCGCTGGCGGACCAGCAATTCATTCGTGAGGCTGGCGATCTTGTCGCGCGGCCAGGGCCATTGGCCCTCGCGCGCCAGGCTGGCGTCGTCGACATCGACGATCACGATCCGCGTGTCGGGCGTATCCGGCATGGTGGCGCGCAGGCGGGCATCGTAGATCAGGTGGTCCAGATGCTCGATCACGCCCAGCCGCAAAGCGCCCGTGGCGTGCAGCAGCGCCAACACCACAGGCAGCAGCGTGATGGCAATGCGCGGCCAGTGCCGCAGCAATGCGCTCATGGCCGATCAGCCTTGGACAACGGGAGCCTGTCGGCAAAAAAGCGGGGGCGGACGGAGAAAGGCGCCCGAGCCGGTTCAGATCCGGACGAACTGCATGCGCGTGGCGCCGCCCAGTTCGAGCACGTCGCCTTCCTGCAGCACGACGGCTTCGGCGCCCAGCGGCCTGTTGTTGAGCGTGACGCTGCCGACGACGGTGGCCGCCACGTAGCCTTGTCGGCGGCGGGTGACGACCGCCACGGCCACGCCGGGCTTGCCGATGGTGGTGACCACTTTCTGCAGCGGGACGTCCTTGCCTTCGTTGGTGCCGGAGAGCACGCGCAGCACAGGCACGCCCAACTCGACCAGCGCGCCCGATTCAGTGGGCGCCGACGAGAGCGGCATCGGGGCGGAATACTCGGAGAGCGAGGCCCGCACGGAGCCAGGGCCAGCCATGAGGTTGCTGTGCGCGCGGAAATGGATGCGGCAGCCACCGACCTCGATGACGTCGTTGTCCTGGAGCGCCTGCTTCTGGACAGCAAGCGCATTGACGTAGGTGCCGTTGGTGCTGTTGAGATCTTCAATTTCGACTTCGCCGCCGCTCATGTGCAGCACGGCATGCTCGCCGCTGACGGCGAGATTGTCGATCACGATGTCGTTGTAGGCGCGGCGGCCCAACGTCGTGCGATTCTTGGCGAGCGCCACTTGGCCGATGACGACACCATCGACCGAAATGATCATCTTCGGCATGGCCGATTACTCCCCGTTTGCAAAGATCCAGCACCGTCAGGCGGCGCAAACGGTCGGCCGCCCGGGTTGGCTGCTACATGGCCCCGCGGGTCGCTTCGCTGACGCCCGCCTTGGCCAGAACAACGGAAATGTTATCCCGGCCGCCATTGTCGTTTGAAATTGCAACCAAAAGTGAAGCCATCTCTTTGAGCCCCAGATCGCGGCTCAAAAGCGTGAAAAGCTGCGCATCCTGCACCATCTCGCTGAGCCCGTCGGAACACAGCATGTACAGGTCGCCCGGCCGGGCGCTGTGCTCGTGCATCTCCAGCAGGACCTGGGACTCCACGCCGACAGCCCGCGTCACGAGGTTGCGGGTGGGGGAGTTCAGGGCCTCTTCGGGCGTGATGGCGCCCGCGTCGAGCTGCTGCTGGCGCAGCGAGTGGTCGCGCGTGAGCTGCTCCAGCTTGTGGTTGCGCAGGCGGTAGCAGCGCGAATCGCCGATGTGCCCAACCACCACGCGCTGGGGGCGGAACGCCGCCAGCACAAGGGTCGTGCCCATGCCGCGCAGCTCTTCATGGGTGGCGCCGGCCTGGAGGATGGCGCCGTTGGCCTCGTCGGTGGCCGCCTGCAGCGCTCGCCGGACCACACGAGCGGGTGCCTGCATGCCGGCCTGGGCGAACCAGCGGCCGAAGCTCGCGTGCATCAGCGAAATGGCCATGGCACTGGCCACTTCACCGCCCTTGTAGCCGCCCATGCCGTCGGCCAGCAGCGCCAGGCCGAGGGCCGGGTCGACATGCACGGCGTCTTCGTTGTGGGCGCGCAGGCGCCCGACATCGGTCTGCGCCGCAAATTCCCAGCTCAGCGCCGGTCGACTGGAGAAAAGAGAGACACCAACACTCGCCATCGTTTGTCAGCGCCCACTCTCAAAAATCAGTTCGCCGCAGCGCGCGCGCGCTGTTGCAGGAGTTTGCCCAGGCCCACGACCACCACCACACCGGCAATGGCGCCCGCGTAGTGCAGCCAGGGGTTGGCCATCAGCGCCTCGCGCAGCGACACGTCGCTCACGATGGTTTCGCCGCCGACCCAGCCGATCAGCGCGGCGCCCAGCATGACGATGATCGGGAAACGTTCCATGAGCTTGATCATGAGCGTGCTGCCGAAAATCACCAAGGGGATGCTGATGGCCAGGCCCAACACCAGCAGCACCATGCTGCCTTGTGCCGCAGCGGCCACGGCGATCACGTTGTCCAGGCTCATCACGAGGTCGGCCAGCAGGATGGTCCGCACGGCGGCGAACATGCTGCCGTATTCCTTGGACTCGCCGTCGCCTTCATCTTCCTCGCTGAGCAGCTGCAAGCCGATCCACAGCAGCAGCAGGCCGCCGATGATCTGCAGGTAGGGCAGCGCGAGCAGCTTGGCCGCCACCACCGTCAGCACGATGCGCAGCACGACGGCCGCGCCCGAGCCGAACAGCACGGCTTTTTTTTGTTGCGCGGGTGGCAGCGATCGCGCCGCCATGGCGATCACGACGGCGTTGTCGCCCGAGAGGATGATGTTGATCCAGACGATCTTGATCAGACCGATCCAGAAGTCCGTGCTTTGAAGAAGTTCCATGTCTCTGATTCCACTGTGTTGTAGTTAAAAAAGCGCCCGCAACTCAATGCGGGCGCTTTTTCATTTCTGCGTGGTAATGCGAGCGGCGGGAATGCCGCCAGCGATACGTGTGCTTTTTACAGCTTGCCCTTGAGCAGCTTTGCCAGCTCCGAGAAATTGCGCGTCACGGTGAAACCGCACTCTTCCATGATGGCGAGCTTGGCTTCGGCCGTGTCGGCGCCGCCCGAGATCAGCGCACCGGCGTGGCCCATGCGCTTGCCGGGAGGGGCGGTGACACCCGCGATGAAGCCGACGACCGGCTTCTTCATGTTGTCCTTGCACCAGCGGGCTGCGTCAGCCTCGTCGGGGCCGCCGATTTCGCCGATCATGATGACGGCGTCGGTGTCCGGATCGTCGTTGAAGGCCTTCATCACGTCGATGTGCTTCAGACCGTTGATCGGGTCGCCGCCGATGCCGACTGCCGACGATTGGCCCAGGCCGATTTCCGTCAGTTGCGCCACGGCTTCGTACGTCAGCGTGCCCGAACGCGAGACCACGCCGATGCGGCCCTTGCGGTGGATGTGGCCGGGCATGATGCCGATCTTGATTTCGTCGGGCGTGATCAGGCCGGGGCAGTTCGGGCCCAGCAGCAGGGTCTTCTTGCCGCCGGCCGCTTCCTTGGCCTTCATCTTGTTGCGCACTTCGAGCATGTCGCGAACCGGAATGCCTTCGGTGATGCAGATCGCCATGTCCAGGTCGGCTTCGACAGCTTCCCAGATGGCGGCCGCGGCGCCTGCCGGCGGCACGTAGATCACCGACACGGTCGCGCCGGTCTGCGTGGCGGCTTCCTTCACCGAACCGAAGATCGGGATGTTGAAGATCGACTCGCCGGCCTTCTTCGGGTTCACGCCGGCCACGAAGGCGTTCTTGCCGTTCGCGTATTCCTGGCACTTCTCGGTGTGGAACTGACCGGTCTTGCCGGTGATGCCTTGCGTGATGACTTTGGTGTCTTTGTTGATGTAGATCGACATGACTTGTTCCTTAGGCCTTCTTGACTGCTGCCACGACCTTCTGGGCCGCGTCCGCCATGGTGTCGGCGCTGATGATCGGCAGGCCCGACTCGGCCAGCAGCTTCTTGCCTTCGACTTCGTTGGTGCCCTTCATGCGCACGACCAGCGGCACTTGCAGATTCACGGCCTTGCAGGCTGCGATCACGCCGGTGGCGATGGTGTCGCACTTCATGATGCCGCCGAAGATGTTCACGAGGATGGCTTCCACGTTCTTGTTCTTCAGCATGATCTTGAAGGCTTCCGTGACCTTCTCGGGGGTGGCACCGCCGCCCACGTCCAGGAAGTTGGCCGGCTCGCCGCCGAACAGCTTGATGGTGTCCATGGTGGCCATGGCCAGGCCGGCACCGTTCACCAGGCAGCCGATGTTGCCGTCCAGCGAGATGTAGGCGAGGTCGAACTTCGAGGCTTCGACTTCGGCCGCGTCTTCTTCGTCCAGGTCGCGCAGGGCCACGATTTCGGGGTGGCGGAACAGCGCGTTGCTGTCGAAGTTGAACTTGGCGTCCAGCGCCATGACGTTGCCCTTGCTGTCACGGTTGAGCGGGTTGATCTCGACCAGCGAGGCATCCGTCTCCATGTAGCAGGTGTAGAGCTTCTTCAGGATGTCGACCGTTTGCGCGGTCGAATCGGCCGGCATGCCGATGCCGTCGGCGATTTCCTTGGCTTGCGCGTCGGTCAGGCCGTCCTTGGGATCGGCGTAGACCGTGATGATCTTCTCGGGGGTGGAATGGGCCACTTCCTCGATGTCCATGCCGCCTTCGCTCGAAGCGATGAACGCCACCTTCTGGGTGGCGCGGTCGGTCACGGCCGAAATGTAGTATTCCTTGTTGATGTCGGCGCCGTCTTCGATGTAGAGGCGACGCACCTTCTGGCCTTCAGGGCCGGTCTGGTGGGTCTTGAGCTGCATGCCGAGGATCTCGCCGGCCAGCTTCTTGACGTCTTCGATCGACTTGGCGACCTTGACACCGCCGCCCTTGCCGCGGCCACCCGCGTGGATCTGGGCCTTGACGACCCAGACCGGGCCTCCAAGCTTCTGGGCGGCCTCGACCGCCTCCTGAACCGTGTAGGCCGGGATGCCGCGCGGCACCGGCACGCCGAACTTGGCAAGGATTTCCTTGCCTTGGTACTCGTGAATCTTCATGAGGGATGTCTCTCGGAAGGAGGAGGTTGAGAACGGGAGATCGGGAGTGAGACTGTTGTTTCTGCTCTGTTGTTCGCGGGCGACGGCAGCCTGACGGCTGGGGGCGGCGAACAACCGCGGACTGTATCATGGTGCGCCGCACCAATACTTGATGCGCGGCTGCGGTCAATACGTACTTTCTTCTAGCCACCCTACGCATACTCCGATATGGCCAAGGTTTTCATCGACGGCGAAGCCGGCACCACCGGCCTGCAAATTCGCGAGCGGCTGCAAACGATGCCGCAAATCGAACTCGTGAGCATCGCGCCCGAGCTGCGCAAGGACGTGGCCGCCAAGCGCGAGCTGATGGCCGGCGTCGACCTCGTGGTGCTGTGCCTGCACGACGACGCGGCGCGCGAGTCGGTCGCGCTGATCGACCAGCTCCCGGGCCAAAAGCCCAAGATCATCGACGCCTCGACCGCCCACCGCATCGCGCCGGGCTGGGTCTTCGGCTTCCCCGAACTCGTCGAAGGCCACTGGCAGGCCGTGGCCCAGGCCGACCGTGTCGGCAACCCCGGCTGCTACGCCACCGGCGCCATCGCCATGGTGCGTCCGCTGGTCGATGCGGGCATCCTGCCGGCCGACACGCCGCTCTCACTGCCTTCCGTGAGCGGCTACTCGGGCGGCGGCCGCACCATGATCGAGGACTACGAGGCCGGCAAGGCGCCGCTGTTCGAGACCTACGCGCTGGGCCTGAAGCACAAGCACATCCCCGAAATCATGACCTACACCGGCCTCACGCGCCGGCCGGTCTTCATTCCGTCGGTGGGCAACTTCAAGCAGGGCATGCTGGTGCAGCTGCCGCTGCACCTGGACCTGCTGCCCGGCAAGCCCAAGGCCGGCGACCTGCAGGACGCCCTGGCCGCCCACTATGCCCGGAGCAACACGCCCGAGCAGTTCGTGAAAGTGCTGCCGCCGACCGACGACGGCAAGCTCGACGCGCTGGCGCTCAACGACACCAACCAGCTCGAGATCCGCGTGTTCCCGAACGAGGACCACCGCCACGCCGTGGTGATCGCGCGCCTGGACAACCTGGGCAAGGGCGCCAGCGGCGCCGCGGTGCAGAACCTGAAGCTGATGCTGGCGCTCTGAGCCTCCGCTTCAAGCGCTGATAAGAGAAGAGAAAGGCCGGCCCGCAAGGACCGGCCTTTCTGCTTTCAGTCCAATCGCATCGTGCCCGTGTCGCGGTAGCGCACGTGCCACGAAAAAGCCTCTTCGAGCCGATGCGGCGTGTGGCCGCCGCAGGTCGCCACGGCGCGCGCGTGGTAGTCCTGCAGCATCGCGCGGTACGGCTCGGCCGCGCAGTTCGCGATGATCGCCGCCGCCCGCTCGCGCGGCGCCAGCCCGCGCAGGTCGGCCAGGCCTACCTCGGTGACCAGGATGTCGACGTCCTGCGGCGCATGGTCGACGTGCGACACCATCGGCACGATGCTCGACACCGCGCCCTGCTTGGCCACCGACTTGGTCGCGAAGATCGACAGGTAGGCGTTGCGCGCGAAGTCGCCCGAGCCACCGATGCCGTTCATCATGTGCGTGCCCAGCACGTGGGTCGAATTGACGTTGCCGTAGATGTCGGCCTCCAGCGCCGTGTTCAGCGCGATGATGCCCAGGCGCCGGATGATCTCCGGGTGGTTGCTCACCTCCTGCGGCCGCAGCACCAGCCGGTCTTTGTAGCGCTCCAGGTCGCCGAAGACCTGCCGCGCCTTCGCAGGCGACAGCGTGATCGACGAGCCTGAAGCAAAGTCGAGCTTGCCGGCATCGAACAGGTCGAAGGTCGAGTCCTGCAGCACCTCCGAGTACATCGTGAGGTGCTCGAAGGGCCCCGCGCCCAGCCCCGACATCACCGCGTTGGCGACCGTGCCGATGCCCGCCTGCAGCGGCAGCAGCCGTTCGGTGAGCCGGCCCTGCGCCACCTCGCGCTCGAAGAACGCCACCAGGTGCGCCGCGATGGCCGCGGTCTCGGCGTCCGCCGGCAGCACGGTGGAGGTGCTGTCGGCCTTGTCGGTGATGACGATGCCCAGGATCTTCTCGGGCGGGATCTCGATGGCCGACGTGCCGATGCGGTCGCGCGGCGTCACCAGCGGCATCGGCTCGCGCTGCGGGCGGTGCTTGGGAATGAAGATGTCGTGCAGCCCTTCGAGCGCGGTCGACTGCGAGGTGTTGATCTCGACGATCACCTTGTCCGCCAGGATCGCGAAGCTCGCGCTGTTGCCGATCGAGGTGCTCGGCACCAGCGCGCCGGTCTCGGTGATGGCCACGGCCTCGATGATCGCGATGTCGATCGGCGGGATCTGCCGCGTGCGCAGCATCTCGACGGTTTCCGACAGGTGGTGGTCGATGAACATCACCTCGCCGCGGTTGATCGCCTGGCGCAGCACGGAGTCGACCTGGAACGGCATGCGCCGGCTGATGGCGTCGGCCTCGGTCAGCTGGCGGTCGACGTCGCCGCCGAGCGAGGCGCCGGTCATCAGCGTGATCTTCATCGGCTCGCGGCGCGCGCGGGCCGCGAGCGCCAGCGGCACGGCCTTGGCGTCGCCGGCGCGCGTGAAGCCGCTCATGCCAACCACCATGCCGTCGCGGATCCATTCGGCGGCGGTCTCGGCGGTGGTGATGCGGCTTCGCAGCGCGGGCAGGCGGATTCGGTCTTCGTGCGACATGGTGGGCAGAGCGTTTTTCGTGAGAGGGAACGAGGCTGACACCGCGCACGCGCGGGTGTCAGCGAAGGAAGTAGTCGACCGGCACCAGCGGCTGCGGCGCCGGTGTGCCCACCGACTGGCACAGGTCGATCTCGAGCGTGCGGCACAGCGCCTCGAGCGGCAGGTCGTTCGACTCGGTGCCGAAGGGCTCCTCGATCTCGTCGCCGAGCGCATCGAGGCCGAAGAAGGTGTAGGCCACGATCAGTACCACCACCGGCGTCATGAACCCGACCGAGTCCACCAGCCCGAAGGGCAGCAGGTAGCAGTAGAGGTACGCCGTGCGGTGCAGCAGCAGCGTGTACGAAAAGGGAATGGGCGTGCCGAGGATGCGTTCGCACGAAGCGGCCGCAGCACTCAGCGCCGACAGCGTGCCGTCCACGCCCGCCGCCAATGCCGGGTCGATGCGCCGCGCGCGCAGCGCTTCGCGCAGGTCTGCGCCCATGTGCATGAGCAATGCGTGCGGCCGGTTGGCGACCTGCGTCAGGCCCTGCCACTCCGCCTCGCGCAGGAAGGGCTGGGTGTCGGCGGCAGCGTCGGTGCTACGCAGTTGGTGGCGCAGCGCATGAGCAAAGGCCGCGGCGCGCAAGGTCATGCGCACGCGCAGGTCGTCCAGGCGGCGGACGGTGTCGGCGCCGGCGTTCACCGGCGCATCGCCGTCGATGAGGCTCTGGCACTGGCGCGCCAGGTTGCGCGAACGCAGGATCACCTCGCCCCAGAGCTTGCGCGCTTCCCAGAAACGGTCGTAGGCCGCGTTGTTGCGAAAGCCCAGGAAGATCGCCAGCGGCAGGCCCAGCAGCGTGAAGGGCACGGTGCCGAGCGGAATCTTGATCGAGCCGAAGCTGCCGTGAAGCACCGTGACGACGATCGCCACGAGCACATTGAGCGTCAGCGCCGCGGCGATGCGCGGCAGGACGGAGCCCCGCCATGACAGAAACAGCTTGAGCCCGGACGGGCGTTTCCGGACGATCATGAAAGCGGGGTGCAGGGGAGACAGGCAGGCATGGAGGCCGCGCACGCCGCAAGGCCCGCGCGGGCGCTGATTGTCGCCGAGGCGTCTGCGCGAGGGCGACCAGGCACCCCAAGACCAACGAAGACGGTCGGGCTCAGCGCACGAGCCACAGCCCGACGCCCAGGAGGACGGCCTGCGCAGCCAGCGCGATGTAAAAGAGCTTGCGCGAGGGCGTCGCCATCTCCTGCAGCACCTCGTGGATGCGGCGCGTGAGCAGGGCGCGCAGGGCCGGGTCTTCGCCCGTCGCCGGCGTCGTCGCACCGTGCGCGGCACGTTCCTGCTGCCACTCGGCCAGCATGTCGCTCAGGGGCAGGCGGCCCAGCACGAAGCCGACCACCGCGCGCACGGCCCGGCCTTCGCCGAGCACCGGCGCGAGCTGCTGGCACAGAGCGTCGGGCGAGAGCCAGTCGGCCACGCGCTGCATGCCGCCGTGCGTGCGCGGCATGGCTTCGATGCGGCCCGCGATGGCGTCGCCCAGCCGCTGCGACACGGCCTCGCCGCGCGCCGCAACCAGGTGCTGCATCGCGCGGGCGCGGCCCCGCTGCACGCCGAGCAGGAAGTACACGCCGACAAACAACGCCAGGAGAACGGCCACCAGCAACGGCGGCGACGTGATCAGCGCCACGATGGCGCCGGCCCCGCCGGCCCGCGCCGCCGTGTTGCCCGGCCCCTGCAGCTGGCTGACGTAGTAGAAGAACACGCCGCCGCCGAGGAACAGGCCGATCAGCGCGCCCTTGATGGCCGAGCCGGCGAAGGCGAAGCCGGCCTTCGCGCCAGTGCGAACGAGAGACTGCGGAGGGGCGGGTGGCGACGACATGGGCGGTTCCTCGGTTTTTTGAAAAGCCGCCTCCTGCGAGGCCGGTCGCTGGCGATCATGCCACCGCCTTCCCGCACCATAATCGCGCGACACAACAACGAGGAGGATCGCCGTGGGAACCGTCAGATTTCAGAAACCGACCGGCGCATTCGTCGCCGCGTCCTGGGCCGCGCTGATCATCGGCGCCATCGTGTACCTGCTCGGGCTGTGGAATGCCGCGATGCAGCTCAACGAGAAGGGCTACTACTTCACCATCCTGATGTACGGGCTGTTCTCCGCCGTGTCGCTGCAAAAGACGGTCCGTGACCGGCTCGAGGGCATCTCGGTCACCGGCATCTACTTCGGCCTGTGCTGGGTCTCGCTGCTGCTGTCGGTGGGCCTGCTGGCCATCGGCCTGTTCAACGCCTCGCTGGCCGCGAGCGAAAAGGGCTTCTACGCCATGGCCTTCCTGCTGAGCCTGTTCGGCGCGGTGGCCGTGCAGAAGAACGTGCGCGACATTGCCGCGTACAAGGCCGAGAACCCGCTGGCCGACGACGTCGCGGCCGCCGAGTAGACACGCCGGGCTCAGCCCGCCTCAAGCAGGCGGCGCAGGGCCTGCAGGTCGCGCGCGATCCATTCGGCATCGCGCGCAAAGGCCGCATCGTCCATGTGCGGCTGGCGCAGCAACGTGAACTGCAGCTCGCACACCCCCGGCGCCACGCCGATCACGCGAAACGGCAGGTAGACCTCGGGCACGCCTTCGGGCGCCACCCAGTGGTCGAGCACGCCGAGATCATTGGGCGGCGCAAAGCGCATGCGGGCCTCGCCGCTTTCGGGTGTGCGCACGATCCAGTGGTCGCCGTGCGGCACCAGTGCGCTTTTCGAGAGGCCACTGGCCCAGTCGGGCAGCCGTGTCGGGTCGGACGCGAGCGCATAGGCGTCGCGCCATTCGCAGTTCACGCGCTGCGTGATGACGCGGGAGGGCGCGCCGTCTTCACTCGTCGGGGTTGTCGTCGCTTGTGTCATCGAAGTCGCTCCTGAGCACCTTGGACACGACAGCGCCCGAGAAACCGCGCGCCATCAGGAATCGCATCTGTTTCGCGCGCTCCTTCGCATCGGCCGGTGGCGCGTCGAAGCGGCGGCGCCACAGGGCCGTGGCGCGCTCGACTTCGGTCTCCTTCAAGCCGGCCACCGCCTGCGCGATGGCTTCGGGCGCGATGCCCTTGGCCTGCAGCTCCTGCTTCACGCGCAGTGCACCCGAACGGGCGGCGCGCTGGTGCAGCACCGAGGCGACGACGCGCGGCTCGCTGATGAAGTCCTTGGCGGCCAGCTCATCGAGCGCCTTGGCCAGCGTGCCGGGCTCTTCCTCGTGCCTGGCCAGCTTGCGCTCCAGCTCCGCGCGCGAATGCTCGCGCTGGCTCAGGAGGCGCAGCGCGCGGCCTTTGAGGGAGGGGGCGCTGAAAGCCATTTGGTGAGTCGCTCGCGCGGCCCTCGCAGTGCGCGAAGGGCTGCGCGAAGGGCCGCCTTCCTTGAACTTACTCCGCCGCCTTGTCGGCCTTCGATGCCTTGGCAGGCTTCTCGGCCTTCTCGGGTTCGGCGCCCGCATCGGCGGCCAGCAGCGGGATGCCCAGCGACTCGCGCACCTTGTTCTCGATCTCGCGCGACAGGTCGGGGTTCTCGCGCAGGAACTCGCGGGCGTTGTCGCGGCCCTGGCCGATCTTCTCGCCGTTGTAGGCGTACCAGGCGCCCGACTTGTCGATGATCTTGGCCGTGACGCCCATGTCGATGATCTCGCCTTCGCGGCTGATGCCTTCGCCGAACAGGATGTCGAACTCCGCCGTCTTGAACGGCGGGCTCACCTTGTTCTTCACCACCTTCACCTTGGTTTCGTTGCCGATGGCTTCGTCGCCCTTCTTGATGGTGCCGATGCGGCGGATGTCCAGGCGCACCGAGGCGTAGAACTTCAGCGCGTTGCCGCCGGTGGTGGTTTCGGGCGAGCCGAACATCACACCGATCTTCATGCGGATCTGGTTGATGAAGATGACCATGCAGTTGGTCTTCTTGATCGTGGCTGTGAGCTTGCGCAGCGCCTGGCTCATCAGGCGGGCCTGCAGGCCGGGCAGCGAGTCGCCCATTTCGCCTTCGATTTCGGCCTTGGGCGTGAGCGCGGCGACCGAGTCGACCACGATCAGGTCGACGGCGCCCGAGCGCACCAGCGAATCGACGATTTCGAGCGCCTGCTCGCCGGTGTCGGGCTGGCTGATCAGCAGGTCGGACAGGTTCACGCCGAGCTTCTGGGCGTACTGCACGTCGAGTGCGTGTTCGGCGTCGACGAAGGCGCAGGTGCCGGCCTGCTTTTGCATGGAGGCGATCACCTGCAGCGTGAGCGTGGTCTTGCCCGAGGATTCCGGGCCGTAGATTTCAACGACGCGGCCGCGCGGCAGGCCGCCGACGCCCAGGGCGATGTCCAGGCCCAGCGAGCCGGTGGAGACCACCTGGATGTCTTCGAGCGCCTCGCCTTCGCCCAGGCGCATGATCGTGCCCTTGCCGAACTGCTTTTCGATCTGGGCCAGTGCGGCCTGCAGGGCCTTGGCCTTTTCACTGTTGGCGACCGAGATGCTTGCGCCCTTGACGACTGCGTCCATGTGGAAATCTCCTTGAATATCAACGGTTTGTGTCGGGATTCATCCATCTGCTTTTAACCACAGGCTGGATGCTTGAACAGTAGTGTAGGGGCTCATTAGAGTTTGCAAACCCACTTTATGGTCAGTTTGGCTTACCATTTGACGGCATGTCCGACCCCGCCTTTCCCACCGATCCCGACGCCTGGCGCCAGACCCACCTGGGCCGCCTGCTGGGCCACGCCATGCGTCGCTTCGACGAACGCGTGCTCGCGCTCATGGCGCACGACATCGAGGTGCCGCTGGCGCTGTCGAACCTCGCGGCGCGCGCGCAGGTGAGCGCGGCGCACATCCACATCACGCGGCACCTGGCGCGCGAAGGTTCGCGGCTGACCGAGCTGGCCGAACGCGCCGGCATGACCAAGCAGGCCATGGGCGCGCTGGTCGACCAGTGCGAGGCCTGGGGGCTGGTCACGCGCGGGCCCGACCCGCTCGACGCACGCGCGCGGCGCGTGCTGTTCACGGCCGACGGGCTGGCCTGGCTGGACGCCTTCCGCCGCGCCGTGACGCAGACCGAGCGCGAGTTCCGCGCCAGCGTGGGCGACGAGATCGCCACCGTGGTAACCATCGGACTCGAGGCCTATACAGCGGGCTAGACTCGCGTTGAGACAAATGTGAACAGCGCCGGCATGGCGCCTGAATCCGCCGGAGGTGGCTCATGCGAATACTGATTGCCGAAGACGACCAGGTGCTGGCCGATGCCCTGCTGCGCAGCCTGCGCACCTCGGGCGCGGCGGTCGATCATGTGGCCAACGGCTCGCAGGCCGACACCGCGCTCATGACCCACAGCGAGTTCGACCTGCTGATCCTCGACCTCGGGCTGCCCAGCCTGCACGGCATCGAGATCCTCAAGCGCCTGCGCGCACGCGGCTCGCAGCTGCCGGTGCTGGTGCTCACGGCGGCCGACAGCGTGGAAGAGCGCGTCAAGGGCCTGGACCACGGCGCCGACGACTACATGGCCAAGCCCTTCAGCCTGCAGGAGCTCGAGGCGCGCGTGCGCGCCCTCACGCGGCGCGGCATGGGTGCCACCAGCAACGCGATCCGCCACGGCCCGCTGGTCTACGACCAGGCCGGCCGCGTGGCGACCATCGACGGCAAGATGATCGAGCTGTCGGCGCGCGAACTGGGCCTGCTCGAAGTGCTGCTGCAGCGCGCCGGCCGGCTGGTCAGCAAGGACCAGCTGGTGGACCGGCTGTGCGAATGGGGCGAAGAGGTGAGCATCAACGCCATTGAGGTCTACATCCACCGCCTGCGCAAGAAGATCGAGAAGGGCCCGGTGCGCATCGCGACGGTGCGCGGGCTGGGCTACTGCCTCGAGAAGATTCCCGGTTGAGCGTGCCCCGCCCGCGCTCAATGCCGTCAGGGCTGCTTGCGCAGATTGACGAGCAGCGTGGCGCCGGTGTTCGAACGGATCAGGAACATGAGGCTGCGGAAGTAGCCGTTGCTGTCGTACACGCCCGCCGGCACCAGCCCGATGATGGCCGGCCCGGCATAGCTGCCGGTGGCGGCAGGGGTGAGCTTGCAGTCGTTGGTGCTGGCCGTGGCGGCATTCACGGCCTTCAGCGTGAGGCTGTACATGTTCTTGGCCGAGCCGGGCTGCGCCAGGGCGACGGTGCCCGAGAGCGTGCACTGGCCGATCTGCACGCCGCTCGTGCTGCCGGTGAACACGCCCTGGCCATCGACCTGCACCGTCACGCCCAGGCTCGGGCTGCTGTCGGTGTTGGACCACGTGCCGGCCATGCTCGCCTGCGACACCGCCAGCGCGTTCTCGATCGTGTAGGCCAGCGGGCCGACATCGGACGGCGTGCGGTTGTCGTAGGCGTAGGTGCCATCCACCGACTTCTTCGGCGTGAAGGTGCCCGAGCCCGTCACCGGATATGCGTTGGGCGGAACATACAACTCGGTGTCCGGGTTGAACGACCAGTCGAGCCCCGTGACCTTCAGCGAACCCCACATCGTGCCCCCGAGGAAGCTGCCTGCCAACGAACCGTTGGTGCCGACGAAGGCAATGCCTCGCACGCCCGCGTAAATGCCTTCGCTGTCGTTGCCCACTGCAGCAGTGGAACCGGGCTGCGGCGCGCTCAGCGAAGGCGACGGCTCGGAGCCCGGCACAGGATCGCGATTCTCGGCCGGTGCGGGCGAGGGGGACGGAGAGGGTGCGGGCGCTGGAATCGGTGCGATCGGCAGCATCGGCATGCCACCGCCGCCACCACCACCGCCGCCGCATGCGGTCATGCCCACGCTGGCGGCCAACACGGTCGCGGCCATCCAGAGCGGCTTGGGGCAGCCGCCCACGGTCTTTTGCTTCATGATTTCTCCCTGATGTTTTTGAATTGCAGAAACTGCACACCAAGGCTACAACCAGTCACACCTTGTCAATGAAACGACACAGCCGCAAATCGCAGTATTAGTTCACGCTCTCATGCGTTCTTTCGCCTTGCCAGGAACTCCCTTGAAGCTCTTCCAGCGCGCCCAGCGCTCCCTGTTCGGCGAAATCCTCGACTGGATGCTCACGCCGCTGCTGCTGCTCGTGCCAGTGAGCATCGGCGTGACCTGGCTGGTGGCGCAGGGCATCGCCAATGCGCCCTACGACCGCGCCCTGGAGCACAACGTCAAGGTGCTGGCCGAACTGGTCACGGTGAAAGAGGGGCAGACGCACTTCGTGCTGTCGCAGTCGGCGCGCGAGATCCTGCGCGCCGACGACGCCGGCCACATCTACTACCAGCTGCTCGACGGCCACGGCACGCTGCTGCACGGCGAGCGCGACCTGCCGCAGCCCAACGTGGACGATCCGCCCGGCACGAACGTGGTGCTGCTGCACAACAGCACGGTGCACGGCCAGCCAGTGCGCGTGGCCTCGCTGTGGATTCCCAGCGGCAGCGACGACGTGCCGCCGTCGCTGCTGCAGCTGGCCGAGACACGCGAGAAGCAGGCGGTGCTCGCCACCGAGATCATCAAGGGCGTGCTGCTGCCGCAGTTCGCGATCCTGCCGCTGGCGGTGCTGCTGATCTGGCTGGCGCTGGTGCGCGGCATCAAGCCGCTGTCGGTGGTCGAGGCGCGCATCCGCGAGCGCCGGCCCGGCGACCTGAGCCCGCTCGACGAATCCTCGGTGCCGCTGGAGGTGGTACCACTGGTGTCGTCGGTGAACGAGCTGCTCGACAAGCTCAACGATTCCATCTTCACGCAGAAGCGCTTCCTGGCCGACGCGGCTCACCAGCTCAAGACGCCCCTCGCGGGCCTGCGCATGCAGGCCGACCTGGCGCAGCGCGAAGGCGCCAACGCCGACGAGCTGAAGCAGTCGCTCAAGCAGATCGGCCGCGCCAGCGTGCGCGCGACGCACACCGTGAATCAGCTGCTGTCGCTGGCGCGCGCCGAAGGCACCAGCGCCATGACGCACTGCCAGCCCTGCGACCTCGCGCGGCTGACCATCGAGGTGGTGCGCGAGGCCGTGCCGCGCGCGATCGAGAAGCGCATCGACCTGGGCTACGACGGCGCCCAGGCCGGCGCGCCCGGCGTGATGGTCGAGGGCAACCCGACGCTGCTGAAAGAGCTGGTGCGCAACCTGGTCGACAACGCGCTCAACTACACGCCCTCGACGCCCGAGCGGCCCGGCGTGATCACCGCGCGCGTGCTGGCCGACCCCTTCGGCCACGTGCAGCTGGTGCAGGTGGAGGACAACGGCCCGGGCATCGCCGAGGCCGACCGCGAGCTCGTCTTCGAGCCCTTCTACCGCGTGCTCGGCAACGAGGCGGACGGCTCCGGGCTGGGCCTGCCGATCGTGCGAGAAATCGCCAACCAGCACCGCGCGC
The DNA here is from genome assembly GCF_001426505.1 of Variovorax sp. Root473. Lineage (GTDB taxonomy): Bacteria > Pseudomonadota > Gammaproteobacteria > Burkholderiales > Burkholderiaceae_C > Variovorax. The sequence goes on along the minus strand of NZ_LMEV01000013.1, from coordinate 260,712 downwards.
AGGTCAAGCTGGAAGACGCGCACCCCGGCAAGCATCCGCCGGGCGCGCTCTTCACCGTGCGCTTCGAGGAGGCCCCTTCGGAATGAACCCGCTCGACACGCTGCGCCAGCGCTTCCTGGAAATCCGCACCGCCACCGACGTGTCGGACATGTTCGACTTCGGTGCCGACCTGCTCCATGCAAGCCACGGTGCTGCAAATGCTCGGCGCATGTTCGCGCGCGCTGCGGTCGCCTGACCGGATCAGGGCGCGGGCTTGGCTTCCTTGCGAATCTGCACCCACTCGGGGTGGATCTGCCGCGCCATGCGCTGCGGCTCGCGCTCGTCGAACGAAGCGGGCGCGAGTCCGAAGCCGGCCAGGTCGCCGCGCGTCCACAGCCAGTAGCCCGCGTTGGCCGCGAGCAGGGCGATGAGGAACAGGCGCAGCTTCATGCCCTCGCTCAGAAAGACATGCCGCGCGGGCGCACGCTCACCTCGTCGCTCGAGATCAGTTGCAGGCCGGCGTCGGTGCGCACCTGCAGCTCGCCGCCCCAGGCCACGCCTTCGCACAGGCCGGCGGTGCCGTCGCTGAGCGTCACCTCGCGCCCGCGCAGCACGTCGCGCGCGGCAAAGCGTTCGGCAAAGGGCGCGAAGCCCTGCGCCTCGAAGGCGAGCACGCTGCGCACCAGCGGCTCGGCCAACGCCTGCAGCACCTCGGGCGCGGACGCGTCGGGCTGCCACTGACGCAGCCAGGCGGGCGGCGTGCGCATGCCGTCGCCTTCGCGCGGGCCGATGTTGATGCCGATGCCGACCACGAGGTAGCGCGCGGCATCGGGCCGGGCGGTCTGCGGCATGGCCGTTTCGATGAGGATGCCGACCAGCTTGCGGTCGTTCACCCAGATGTCGTTCGGCCACTTGAGGCCGACCTGGTGCGCGCCCGTCGGGTCGAGGCTTTCGGCCACGCTCACGCCCACGGCCAGCGACAGGCCCGACCAGTCGGCCGGCGTCAGTGGCATGCCGAGCGAGAAGGTGAGGGAGGCGGGCGCCTCGGGTTGCTGCGCGCTCTGCCACGGGCGGCCGAGGCGACCGCGCCCGGCCGTCTGGCGCTCGGCCACGAGCAGCACGGGGTCGGTGCGACCGGCGCGCGCGCGGCGCATCAGCTCGGTGTTGGTGGAGTCGATTTCGGCCACGGCCTCGACCGCGAAGCCGGGCAGCAGCGGCGCAACCGCCGCGGCGATCCGGTCTTCGAACCAGGCGGAGGCCGGCGTGCCCATCGTCAGTCTCCGGCGGCGGACGGGGCGTCGTCGCGGGACTTCTTCTTGCCCTCGGCCTTTTTCCTGTCGGCCTTCTTGTCCGCTTTTTTCTTCTCGGCTTTCTTGTCGGCCTTCTTCGCGTCCTTGGCCTCGGCCTTCTTCTTCTCGGCCTTCTTTTTGGCCTTCTTCTTTTTCTTCTTGTCCTTTTCTTCGTCCTCGTCCTTCGGCGTCAGCAGCGTGCCGCGGCACTGCTCGGAGCCGCACCAGCACGGAAACTCGGACAGCAGCTTCTCGGTGTAGGGCTCGTCGATGACCAGGCCGTAGTCGTAGTTGAGTTCCTCACCGGCGGCGATGTTTCTCAGGGCCTTGATATAAACGCGCCCATTGACTTCGTCGGCCTCGCAGTTCGGCTCGCACGAGTGATTGATCCAGCGCGCGGCGTTGCCTTCGACATTCCCGTCGATCACACGACCGTCGTCGATGTGGAAGTAGAAGGTGTGATTGGGCTGCGAAGGGTCGTGCGGATGGCGGCGCAGCGCCTCCTTCCAGCTGATGACCTGGCCCTTGTATTCGATCAGCGTTTCGCCTTCCGCCAGGTCCTGCACGGCGAACACGCCGTTGCCGTGGACGGTGGAGCGGCGCGTCTGGATGCGACGACCGCTGGAGCGTGGGGATTTGGAAGGCATCGCCGAAGTCTGTTAGGTTGAATATGCACACATGCGTGTGCGCGCGTGTGCACGCGGGAAGCCGCAGAGTATAGAGAGCCCTCAGATGACAAAAACTTTGGTAATCGCAGAAAAGCCGTCGGTGGCCCAGGACATCGTCCGGGCCCTCACGCCGGTGGCCGGCAAGTTCGACAAACATGACGAGCATTTCGAGAACGACACCTACGTCGTGACCAGCGCCGTGGGCCACCTGGTCGAGATCCAGGCCCCGGAGGAATTCGACGTCAAGCGCGGCAAGTGGAGCTTCGCCAACCTGCCGGTGATCCCGCCGCACTTCGACCTCAAGCCGGTCGACAAGACCAAGACGCGCCTGAACGCCGTGGTCAAGCAGGCCAAGCGCAAGGACGTGACGCAGCTCATCAACGCCTGCGACGCGGGCCGCGAGGGCGAACTGATCTTCCGCCTCATCGAGCAGTACGCCGGCGGCAAGAGCCCGCTGGGCAAGCCGGTGAAGCGGCTGTGGCTGCAGTCGATGACGCCGCAGGCGATCCGCGACGGCTTCGATGCGCTGCGCACCGAAAAGCAGATGCAGGGCCTGGCCGACGCCGCGCGTTCGCGCTCGGAGGCCGACTGGCTGGTGGGCATCAACGGCACGCGCGCGATGACCGCGTTCAATTCGCGCGACGGCGGCTTCTTCCTCACGACCGTGGGCCGCGTGCAGACACCGACGCTGTCGGTCGTCGTGGAGCGCGAGGAGCAGATCCGCAAGTTCGTCTCGCGCGAGTACTGGGAAATCCACGGCAGCTTCGCGGCCGAGGCCGGACAGTACCCGGGCAAGTGGTTCAACCCCGACTGGAAGAAAGCCAACGCGCCGCTCCTGGCCAACGGCGAGCCCGATGCCGAGCAGCGCGCCGACCGCGTGTGGTCCGAGCAGGAAGCCCGCGCCATCGCCGACGCCTCGCGCGGCAAGCCCGCCACGGTCACCGAAGAGAGCAAGCCCACCACGCAGGCCTCGCCCGCGCTGTTCGACCTGACCTCGCTGCAGCGCGAGGCCAACGGCCGCTTCGGCTTCAGCGCCAAGACCACGCTCGCACTGGCCCAGAGCCTGTACGAACGCCACAAGGCGCTGACCTACCCGCGTACCGATTCGCGCGCGCTGCCGGAAGACTATCTGCCGGTGGTCAAGCAGACCATGGAAATGCTCGCCGGCAGCGGCATGAAGCACCTGGCGCCGTTCGCGCAGCAGGCGGTCGACGGCAACTACGTCAAGCCCAACAAGCGCATCTTCGACAACGCCAAGGTGTCGGATCACTTCGCGATCATCCCGACGCTGCAGGCCCCCAGCGGCCTGAGCGAGGCCGAGCAGAAGCTCTATGACTTCGTGGTGCGCCGCTTCCTCTCGGTGTTCTTTCCGAGCGCCGAGCACCAGGTGACCACGCGCATCAGCACGGTGGAGCAGGGCGGCAAGAAGTACCCGTTCCGCACCGACGGCAAGGTGCTGGTGAAGCCGGGCTGGCTCGCCATCTACGGCAAGGAAGCCCAGGACGACGAGAAGGAAGACGACAAGGACGGCAAGCGCCTCGTGCCGGTGAAGCCGGGCGAGATCGTGCAGAACGAGTCGGCCGACCTCAAGGGCCTGAAGACGCGCCCGCCCGCACGCTATTCCGAAGCCACGCTGCTGGGCGCCATGGAAGGCGCCGGCAAGACCATCGACGACGACGAACTGCGCGAGGCCATGCAGGAAAAAGGCCTGGGCACGCCAGCCACGCGCGCGGCCACCATCGAAGGGCTGATCGCCGAGAAGTACATGCTGCGCGAAGGCCGCGAGCTCATCCCGACCGCCAAGGCCTTCCAGCTCATGACGCTGCTGCGCGGCCTGGGCGTGGAAGAACTGTCCAAGGCCGAGCTCACCGGCGAGTGGGAATACAAGCTCGCGCAGATGGAGAAGGGCGCCCTGAGCCGCGACGCCTTCATGCGTGAGATCGCCCAGATGACGGAGCACATCGTCAAGAAGGCCAAGGAGTACGACCGCGACACCGTGCCCGGCGACTACGCCACGCTCGCCACGCCGTGCCCGAACTGCGGCGGCGTGGTGAAGGAGAACTACCGCCGCTACGGCTGCACCGGCAAGAGCGGCACGGGCGAGGACGCCTGCGGCTTCTCGTTCGGCAAGTCGCCCGCGGGGCGCACCTTCGAGGTGGCCGAGGCCGAACAGCTGCTGGCCAACAAGCACATCGGCCCGCTCGATGGCTTCCGCTCCAAGGCAGGCTGGCCTTTCACGGCCGAGATCATCCTCAAGTACGACGGGGAAGAAGCGAAGAACTGGAAGCTGGAGTTCGACTTCGGCGACGACAAGAACGCCGAGAGCGGCGAGATCGTCGATTTCAGCCAGCAGGACACCGTGGGTCCGTGCCCCGTGTGCGGCGCGCCGGTGTTCGATCACGGCAGCAACTACGTCTGCGAGAAGTCGGTGCCGACGAACGAGCAGCCGACCCCCAGCTGCACCTTCAAGACCGGCAAGATCATTCTGCAGCAGCCGGTCGAGCGCGACCAGATGGAAAAGCTGCTGGCCACCGGCAAGACCGACCTGCTCGACAAGTTCGTGTCGATGCGCACGCGCCGCGCCTTCAAGGCCTTCCTCACGTGGAACGCCGAAGAAGGCAAGGTGACCTTCGAATTCGCACCGCGCGAAGGCGGCAGCAAGTTCCCGCCGCGCAAGACCTTCGGCAAGCCGGCCGCCAAGACCGCGGCGGCCAAGAAGGTCGCGGCGAAGAAGACGCCCGCCGCCAAGAAGGCACCGGCCGAGAAGAAGGCGGCCAAGCCGCGCAAGCCGGGCGCGGGCCTCAAGCCCAGCGACTCGCTGGCCGCGGTGATCGGCGCCGAACCGGTGGCGCGCACCGAGGTCATCAAGAAGCTGTGGGACTACATCAAGGCCAACAACCTGCAGGACGCGACCAACAAGCGCGCGATCAACGCCGACGCCAAGCTCAAGCCGGTGTTCGGCAAGGACCAGGTGACGATGTTCGAACTCGCGGGCATCGTGGGCAAGCACCTCTCGGCGCCCGACGCGGCCTGACAAGGCCTGAGCGCCGCGGGCGCCCCGGCCTTGTCAGGCCGGCGGCGCCGCCTCTTCCCCGTCTTCCCCGCTGCGGTCGACCTCGGCCAGCAGCCAGTGGCGGAAATGATCGAGCGTGGCCAGCTGGCCACGCCCTTCCGGGTAGCAAAACCAGTAGCCCTCGTTGCCGCGGTAGCCACCACCGGGCAGCGGCTCCTCCACCAGCCCCGAGGTGATTTCGTCCCGCACCAGGCAACGCGGCACCAGCGCCACGCCCATGCCGGCCATGACGGCGCGGATCATGGTCTGGAACTGGTCGAACTGCAGCCCGGCCAGCGGGTCGAGCCCGCGCACGCCGTGCGCCTCGCTCCAGTGCAGCCACGACTGCGGCACGCTCACGTGGCGCAGCAGCGTGCAGCGCGCCACGTCCTGCGGCGTGCGGATGGCGGCCTCGGCCTGCGCGGCGCGCGGGGCGATCAGCGCCACGTCCCGCCCTGCGAGGTAGTGCGAGCGCGCGCCGGGCCAGTGGCCGTCGCCGAACAGGATGGCGCAGTCGAGCTCGGGCCGCTCGAAGTCATAGCCATGCACGAAGGGCACGAAATGCAGCGTGATCTGCGGATGCCGCTGCTGGAAATCGGGCAGGCGCGGAATCAGCCACTTGGCGCCGAAGGTGGGCAGGGTCGACAGGTGCAGCGCACCGCCGCCGTCGCCGCTGGTGATGAGCTCCAGCGTCGCCGCCTCCAGCTGCGCCAGCAGGGCGCGCACCGCCTTTTCGTAGCGCTCGCCGGCTGGCGTGAGCGCCAGGCGCTTGCGGCTGCGCTCGAACAGCGGCGCGCCGATCCAGCGTTCGAGCTCCTGCACCTGCTTGCTCACCGCGCCCTGCGTCAGGTGCAGCGCCTCGGCCGCGCGCGACACGCCGCCGAAGCGCACCACGGTGGAGAAGGCGCGAAGCAGGTTCAGGGGCGGATTGAGGCGTCGCAGCGACATGGGGAGTCCATCAAATCATTCCAGAATGGAATGATATCGGGTATATCCTTTGCTTCAGGTGAGCTGCAGCTTTGCACATTCACTCATCGTTCCATTGGAAGAACCCTCATGCAACGTCGTCATTTCCTCTCCACCCTGGCCGCCGCTTCTTTCGCCCCAGGAATATCCTTTGCCCAAGGCAGGCCGATCCGCCTGGTCGTGCCTTTCCCGCCCGGTGGCGCCACCGACATCACGGCCCGCGTGCTCTCCGAGCCCCTGGCCAAGATCCTCCAGCAGCCCGTGGTGATCGACAACCGCGCCGGCGCGGGCGGCTCGATCGGCATGGCCGAGCTGGCACGCGCCACGCCCGATGGCCTGGCCTTCGGCATCGCCACGCTGTCCACGCACGGCGTGAACCCGGCCGTGTACCAGAAGCTGCCTTACGACCCGATCAAGGGCTTCGCGGCCGTGAGCGAGCTGGTGAAGGCGCCGGGCGTGATCGTCATCAACCCGGCCGTGCTGCCGGTCGGCAGCTTCGCGGAACTCGTGAAGTACCTGAAGGCCAACCCCGGCAAGGTGTCGTATGCCTCGCCGGGCAACGGCACCATCGGCCACATGTGGGGCGAACTGTTCAAGAGCAGCACCGGAACCTCGATGGTGCACATCCCCTACCGCGGTGCGGGCCCGGCCATCAACGACGTGCTCGCGGGCCAGGTGCCGGTGTACTTCGACCAGGTGGCCTCGTCGCTGCCGCACGTGAAGGCCGGCAAGCTCAAGGCGCTGGCCGTGTCCTGGAGCGGCCGCCTCGACGTGCTGCCCGACGTGCCGACCTACGGCGAGCTGGGCTACGCGGCCAGCAATGACCCGTCGTGGTTCGGCATGATCGCGCCCGCCGGCACGCCCGCCGAGCTGGTGCTGCGCATGCAGCAGGCCGTGGCCACCGCGCTGAAGGACCCCGCGGTGCGCGAGCGCCTGTCGCTGCAGGGGCTGTACGCCTCGGGCACCACGCCGGCCGAGTTCACGAAGCAGATCGCGAGCGAGATCGAGAAGATGAAGAAGGTGGCCGCCTTCGCGCGCATCCGACTGGACTGACCGACACCGCCTATGCATCCAGTCCTGAAACTGATTCAAACCCGTGCCCAGGTGACCAGCGTCGCCGGGCACACCCCGCTGGTGCTGGACTCCCCGCACAGCGGCACCGTCTACCCCGAGGACTTCCGGCCCGCGTGCGAACTCGCCACGCTGCGCCGGGCCGAGGACACCCACGTCGAGAAGCTCTACGACTTCGCGAGCGACGTGGGCGCCGCCTGGATCGAGGCGCACTTTCCGCGCAGCTACCTGGACGCCAACCGCGACATGACCGAGGTCGACACCACCATGCTCGACGGCCCGTGGACCGCCCCGGTGTCGACCGATCCGCGCGTGCTGTCGAAGGTGCGCCTGGGCAAGGGCCTGATCTGGAAGCTCACCGACGAAGGCCTGCCGATCTACGACCGGCCGCTCACGGTGGCCGAGGTGCGCCAGCGCATCGACCAGTGCTGGCACCCGTACCACGCGGCGGTGGCGCAGGCCATCGACGCCGCGCATGCGCGGCACGGCTACAGCATCCACATCAACTGCCACTCGATGCCGGCGATTGCGGGCAGCCACGCCACCGACTTCCCGGGGCTGGTGCACGCCGACTTCGTGATCGGCGACCGCGACGGCAGCACGGCCGACCCGGCGCTGTCGCAGCGGCTGTGCGCGCACCTGCGCGCACGCGGCTACAGCGTGGACTACAACCACCCGTACAAGGGCGTGGAACTGGTGCGTCGGCACGGCAATCCGGCGGCGAACCGGCACAGCATCCAGGTCGAGATCAACCGCAAGCTCTACATGGACGAGGCCACGCTGGCGCTCGACGAGGCCGGCGCCGCGCGGCTGCGGGCCGACCTGCGCTCGATGGTGGAGATGCTGCTGGCGACCGACCCGCGCGTTGCAGGCTGAACAACGCTGCCCCTGCAGGGGCAGGTGTCTTTGTTACAGGGTGGCCGGGACCGCGACCTATAGTGGGACGTCCTTTGTTCTCTGGAGTCCTGCCGTGAAGTCGATCCTTGCCGCCCTCGCCGTCCTTGCGACCGGCCTGCTGGTTTCGGGCTGCGCCGGCACCGCGCCGTCGCCGTCTTCGTCCTCCACGTCATCGGGCAGCGGCGTGACGGTGTTCGGCACCATCGACGCCGGCGTCAGCGGCACGACGAACAAGTCGTCGCGCTGAGCCAGAGCCTCAGGCGACCGTCGCCAGGTAGCCACGCAGCGCGTCACGCAACTGGCGTGACAGCGCCTGCAGGTCGGGCCGCCCGCCCGTGCCCAGGTGGGTGTGCGCGACCAGCCCGTAGATGATGGTCTGGCACACGCGCGCCGCCTCTTTCTTCTTCGGACCGTCGGCCTTCACGTCGCCCGCCGCGTCCAGCACGCCCACCCATTCGGCCACGAAGCGGTCGTACATCTTGCGGTAGGCCTCGGGGCTGGAGAGGTGCCGCTCCAGGAGGTAATGCGCCCCCCAGGCCAAGGGCTGCGCGCGGTGTGCGTCGAGCTGCGCCTCGATCACCGCATCGACGATCTCGCGCCACGGCCGGCTGGCGTTCGTGGCCACGGCCGCGCGCATGTCGAGCAGCAGCGCCTTGGAGCGCAGGTGCAGGCACACGCGCGCCAGGTCCTCCTTGTTCTCGAAGTATTCGTAGAAGCTGCCCAGGCCCGTGCCCGCCACGGCCACGATCTCGCGGATCGTGATGGCGGCATAGCCCTTCTCGACCAAAAGCCGAACAAAGGCGTCCTGCAGCGCCTGCGAGGTGTGGCGCGCGCGGGACTGGCGCGGCTTCCTCCTCGGGGCGGCCACGGGCACGCGCACGCCGGTCATGAGCGCCGAACCCGAACACCTGGCGGGCGGGTTGTTCCTAGAATTTTTGATCCAATCGAAAGGCATTCTGCAATGACCTCACCCGACCGCACCCCCGAGACAACGCCCCCCGCCGTCTACACCGGCGAGGGCGATGCGTGGCTGCCCGACGCCCTCTCGCGCGGCCCCTGGGACCCACGCGCGCAGCACGGCGGCGCACCCGCCGCGCTGCTCGCGCACATCGCCGAACGCGCGGCGCCCGGCCCCGGGTGGCAGCTGGCGCGGCTCACGCTCGAGCTGGTCAAGCCGGTGCCGGTGGCGCCGCTGGCCACGCGCACGCAGTCGCAGTCCTCGCGCGCCACGGTGCGCGTGGGCATCGACCTGCTCGCGGGCGACACGGTGGTGGCCCGCGCGCACGCGCTGCTGCTGAAGACCTCGCCGCTGACCTTGCCGGCGAACCTGCCCGCGGGCGACGCGCCGCGCGAACTGCTGCCGCTGCCCGAGGTCTGCACCGAACGGCTGCGCATTCCCGGCCTGCCCGACGGCCTCTCGTTCCACCAGACTGCCGTCGAATCGCGCCTGGCGCAGGGCGACATCGCGCAGCCCGGCGCGGGTGCCGCGTGGTTCCGGCTCGCCGTGCCGCTGGTGCGCGGCGTGGCCACCTCGCCCGCGATGCGCGCGGCGGCGGCGGCCGACTTCGGCAACGGCCTGAGCTGGGTGCTGTCGCCCGCCGACTTCCTGTTCTCGAACGCCGATCTCAACCTGAACCTGTTCCGCGTGCCCGAAGGCGAGTGGATCGGCCTGCGCGCCAGCACCGAGATGCACGCCGGCGGTGCGGGCCTCACCGTGTCCCACCTGTACGACGCGCGCGGCCTGATCGGCCTCGCGACCCAGACGCTGGTGGTGCGCGAACGCGCCACCGCCTGAACACGCCCCTCTTTCACCGCTTCACGGAGACCACGCCATGACCACCACCGGAATCCACCCCGACAACCAGGTCCCCGAGCTCAAGGACTACAACGTCTACACCAGCGACCCCGCACTGCGCGGCGCGGTGGCGCGCGGCGGCGCCGCCTGGCGCGACGACGAGCTGGTGCGCCAGGGCGCCGAGTACGGCGCCGAGGCCACGCTGCGCGCCGCCGAGGACGCCAACCGCCACGAGCCCGAGCTGCACACGCACTCGCGCACCGGCACGCGCATCGACAGCGTGCAGTTCCACCCCGCGTGGCACACCCTGATGTCGATCGCGCGGCGCAACGGCATCGCCAACCTGCCGTTCTTCGACGAGCGACCCTCGGCCTGGGTGGGCTACGGCGCGTCGCTGTACATGCACAGCCAGATCGAGTCGGGCTCCACCTGCCCGACCACCATGACCAAGGCCTGCATCCCCGTGATGCGCCGCAACGCCGCGCTGTACGCCGACCTGCAGGGCAAGCTCGCATCGGGCGAGCACGATGCGCGCGACATCCCCCTCGAAGGCAAGACCTCGATGACCGTCGGCATGGGCATGACCGAGAAGCAGGGCGGCAGCGACGTGCGCACCAACACCACGCGCGCCGTGCCGGCGGGCAGCGGCCCGTGGGGCGAAGAGTTCCTCATCACCGGCCACAAGTGGTTCTTCTCGGCGCCGATGTGCGACGGCCACCTGGTGCTGGCCAAGACCGACGAGCACGGCTCCTCGTGCTTCTTCATGCCGCGCTGGCGGCCCGACGGCAGCAAGAACGCGATCCACATCCAGCGCCTGAAGGACAAGGTCGGCAACCGTTCCAACGCCAGCAGCGAGGTCGAGTTCAAGGAAGCCTGGGGCGTGCTCGTGGGCGACGAGGGCCGCGGCATCCCGACCATCATCGAGATGGCCACCGTGACGCGGCTGGACTGCGCGCTCGCCAGCGCCGGCTTCATGCGCCAGGGCTTCGCGCAGGCGCTGCACTACACGCGCAACCGCCATGCCTTCGGCAAGGCGCTGGTCGACCAGCCCGTGATGACCGAGCTGCTGGCCGACATGGCGCTGGAAACCGAAAGCGCCACGCTGCTGGCGATGGAACTGGCCTCGCGCTTCGGCTCGCCCGCACCGCTGGACACCGCCTGGCGCCGGCTGCTCACGCCCGCCGCCAAGTTCTGGAACTGCAAGCGCGCGGTCGCGCTCACGGGCGAGGCGATGGAAGTGTTCGGCGGCAACGGCTACGTGGAAGACAGCCCGATGGGCCGCCTGTTCCGCGAGGCGCCCGTCAACTCGATCTGGGAAGGCTCGGGCAACGTGATGTGCCTGGACGTGCTGCGTGCCGTGTCGCGCAACCCGGACGACGCGCACCTCGTGCTCGACCACCTGCAGGACGTAACCGCTGGCGACACGCGCCTGCAGGCCGAGGTGCAGGCCCTGCGCCAGATGGTGCAGCTGGCGCCGCAGGACCTGGAACGCCAGGCGCGCCGCTTCACGCAGCGGCTGGTGCGCGCGGCGCAGGCCGGCCTGATGCTGCAGCACGCGAGCCCGGCGGCTTCGGCCGCTTTCGTGTCGAGCCGCTTCGATCCCGACTGGGGCCCGGTCACCGGCATCAGCGCCGGCACCAGCGATCCTGGCGCGCTGGTGCGCGCCGCGTGGCACTGAGCCGATCAGCGCCGCAGCAACGCCTGCCGCAGCAACCGGGACGCGCGGTTGCGAATGCGCCCCTGCATCTCGCGCATGCTCGTGCGCGGCGCCACGCGCGCGGTGGCGCAGGCCCACAAGAAGTCGTGCAGGATCGGCGTGTCGTCCACCGTCTCGGTGCTGCCGTACTTGTGGAACTCCGGGTGCCACTGGGTCGCCGCGATGTAGCCGCGGCCTTTCTCGGGCCGGCGGCGGATGGCCTCGGGCACGCGGTCGGGCAGGCTCCAGGCCTCGACCTCGAAGCCCGGCGCGAGCCCCTTGATGCCCTGGTGATGAATGCTGTTGACGCGCGCCGTGCGCACGTCGGGGAACAGCTTCGACAGGCGCGTGCCCCCGACGATCTCGATCTGGTGGAAGTTCTGGTCGTAGGCCACCGGGTCGCGGTGGCGCAACGTCTCGGGATGGCCGTGCTGCTCCTCGATGTCCTGGTAGAGCGTGCCGCCGAAGGCCACGTTGATCAGCTGCAATCCGCGGCACACGCCGAAGATCGGCTTGCCGGCCTGCTCGAAAGCCTCGACCAGCGCGAGGTCGTACAGGTCGCGGATCTGGTCGCCGATCCACGCGTCTTTCAGGGGTTCTTCGCCGTAGCTGCCGGGCCATACGTCGGCGCCGCCGTGCATCACCACGCCGTCGAGCCACTCGGCGTAGTGCGAGAGCTTGGTGTCGCCGCGTGCCGTCTCGCCCGTGGGGCAGGGCACCATCACCACCATCGCGCCGGCCGACATGAGCCAGTGGGCGATCGACTGTTCGACGTACTGCAGTGTCTTGTTCGTGAAGAGCGAGCGGGCCGGGTCGGCGTGCGAGAAGCAGGCGGACAAGCCGATCTTGAGCCGGGCGGCGACAGGCTGAGACATCTCGATGGGTTCCCTGTGGACAAAGTTCATTGTGCGCCCATCGAACTTCGGTCGTGTGTCAGCCGAACCCCCGAAGTATGCTGTGCGGCGCATCAGGAGACACGCATGAAGACGATCAAGGGGCCGGGCATTTTCCTGGCCCAGTTCGCGGGCGACACGGCCCCGTTCCACTCGCTCGACGCCATCGCCGGATGGGCCGCGGGCCTCGGCTACAAGGGCGTGCAGATCCCCAGCTGGGACACGCGCCTCATCGACCTGAAGCGCGCGGCCCAGAGCAAGACCTACTGCGACGAGATCAAGGGCACGCTCGCCGGCCACGGCCTGGAGATCACCGAGCTTTCGACCCACCTGCAGGGCCAGCTGGTCGCGGTGCACCCGGCCTACGACGCGGGCTTCGACGGCTTTGCGGCGCCCGAGGTGCGCGGCAACCCCGTCGCGCGCCAGCAGTGGGCGGTGCAGCAGCTCCACCACGCGGCCAAGGCCTCGGCGAACCTCGGGCTCACGGCGCACGCGACCTTCTCGGGCGCGCTGGCCTGGCCGTACCTGTATTCGTGGCCACCGCGCCCGGCCGGCCTCATCGAGGAAGCCTTCGACGAGCTGGCGCGCCGCTGGCGCCCGATCCTCGATGCCTTCGATGCCGTGGGCGTCGACGTGGGCTACGAGATCCACCCCGGCGAAGACCTGCACGACGGCGTGAGCTACGAGATGTTCCTGGAGCGCGTGAACAACCATCCGCGCGCCTGCCTGCTCTACGACCCGAGCCATTTCGTGCTGCAGCAGCTGGACTACCTGGCCTACATCGACCACTACCACGAGCGCATCAAGCTCTTCCACGTGAAGGACGCCGAGTTCAACCCGACCGGCAAGCAGGGCGTGTACGGCGGCTTCCAGAGCTGGATCAACCGGGCCGGGCGCTTCCGCTCGCTGGGCGACGGGCAGGTCGACTTCAAGGCCATCTTTTCAAAAATGGCGCAGTACGACTTCCCGGGCTGGGCGGTGCTTGAGTGGGAGTGCTGCATCAAGCACCCGGAAGACGGCGCACGCGAAGGCGCCACGTTCATCCGCGACCACATCATCCGCGTGGCAGACCGCGCCTTCGACGACTTCGCAGCGGGCGGCGCGGACGTGGCGGCGAACCGGCGGATGCTGGGAATCTGAGCCGCACCCGCGGGCGCAGCGGGCACGACTGTGGCGCGTGCGGCGCTTGCCGTGGATGAGTTGCTATATTTTTAATAGCTAACAGCACGTGGCAGGCGGCCCTTGGGGGCCTTTTTCATGCGGACGTTGTTTTTAAGACAAGCAACTGTCATGCCCTGCAAGCTATAATGTCGGGTTCGTTTCGATACCACGACGAAGAATTTCGTCACTCCCGCCGGCTGACCTGCACTGTCCTTGGATGCTTCAGGCCTTTCATTTTCAAGCCGGCTTCACAGTGTGTTGGAGCGCCAGACCGGGCGCCCATGATTGCCACCACTGCCTTCGTTCCTGTTGAAGCGAATTGCGCATCCACCGCGCCGTTGCGGCCGGTCCGCGCCCGTTTTCAATTATTTTTCAGGCTCTTCGCGCTTTGTCTCTGCGCGCGGCGCCAAGGCTTCATGGACATCATTCAACACAGTATCGCGGTGGGCAAGTACCTTGTTTCCCCGCTCATTCGACACCAGGACGACGGCGGCTATGCCGCTTCCGTCTCGATCCGCTCCGGCCACGGCAGCGGCATGCACGACCGCGTGATGCGCTTCACGCCGCGCTTTGCCAGCCACGCCGCCGCGCTCGGCTACGCCATCGAACAGGGCCTGGGCTGGGTGCGCGAACGCGCACCGCAGGCTCCTCTCGCACTTCCGTGCGCGGCCTGAAACAATCACGCCCAATTCCATCTCCAACACACATCGAACGATTCAGAGGTAATCACACATGCCCAAGGAAGAACTGATCGAAATGAACGGCGCAGTGACCGAAGTCCTGCCCGACTCGCGCTACCGCGTCACGCTCGACAACGGTCACCAGCTGATCGCCTACAGCGGCGGCAAGATGCGCAAGCACCACATCCGCATCCTGGCCGGCGACAAGGTCTCGCTCGAACTCTCGCCCTACGACCTGACCAAGGGCCGCATCACGTTCCGCCACCTGGAACGCCGCGGCCCCCCGCCGACCAACAACAACTCGCCCCGTCGCTGAGCGACGCCCGGCCGGCCTTGCAGAGCGCCCTCCCGGAGGGGGCCCTGCAAGGCCTTTGTCATTTCCGGGCGCCACTTTTCCCTTTTGCGTTTTCCTGTCTGTCTCCGGCTGCCGAACGATGAACTCCACCACCTCCCCAGCCGGCGGCCTCCCCGCCGAACCCCACGGCTTTGCCACGCTGGCGCTTTCGCCCCAGATGCTGGCCAACCTCACCCAGCTCGGCTACACGCAGATGACGGCCATCCAGGCCGCCGCACTGCCGCCCGCCCTGCTCGGCAAGGACCTGATCGCGCAGGCCAAGACCGGCAGCGGCAAGACCGCCGCCTTTGCGCTGGCGCTGCTGTCCAACCTGAACCCGCGCCGCTTCGCCGTCCAGGCGATGGTGCTGTGCCCCACGCGCGAGCTGGCCGATCAGGTCACGACCGAGATCCGGCGCCTCGCGCGCGCCGAAGAAAACATCAAGGTCGTCACGCTCTGCGGCGGCGTCGCGCTGCGCGGGCAGATCGCCAGCCTGGAGCACGGTGCGCACATCGTGGTGGGCACGCCGGGCCGCATCATGGACCACCTGGAGCGCGAGAACCTCGACCTCTCGGCGCTGAACACGCTGGTGCTCGACGAGGCCGACCGCATGCTCGACATGGGCTTCTTCGACGACATCGTGAAGGTGGCGCGCCAGTGCCCTTCGGCCCGCCAGACGCTGCTGTTCTCGGCCACGTACCCCGAAGGCATCGCCAAGCTCGCGCAGCAGTTCATGAAGAACCCCGAGCAGATCACGGTGCAGGCGCAACATGAAGGCAGCAAGATCCGCCAGCGCTGGTACCAGGTGAAGGACAGCGAACGCCTGCACACCGTGAGCCTGCTGCTCGACCATTTCCGTCCCGTGAGCACGCTGGCCTTCTGCAACACCAAGCAGCAGTGCCGCGACCTCGTCGAGGTGCTGCAGGCGCAGGGTTTCAGCGCGATGGCGCTGTTCGGCGAACTGGAGCAGCGCGAGCGCGACCAGGTGCTGGTGCAGTTCGCCAACCGCAGCTGCTCGGTGCTCGTGGCCACCGACGTGGCGGCGCGCGGCCTGGACATCTCGCACCTGGAAGCCGTGATCAACGTCGACGTGACGCCCGACTCCGAAATCCACATCCACCGCGTGGGCCGCACCGGCCGTGTGGGCCAGCAGGGCGGCTCCGAAGGCCTGGCGCTGAACCTGGCCAGCATGAACGAGATGGGCTTCGTCGGAAAGATCGAGCAGCTTCAGGGCCGCGAATCCGAATGGCACGACCTCGCCGAGCTCACGCCCGCCCCGGGCGCGCCGCTCACGCCGCCGATGGCCACGCTGCAGATCGTCGGCGGACGCAAGGAAAAGATCCGCGCCGGCGATGTGCTGGGCGCGTTGACCGGCGACTGCGGCTATGCCAAGGAGCAGGTCGGCAAGATCAACGTCAACGAATACTCGACCTATGTTGCGGTGGACCGCAGCATTGCCGAAGAAGCCGCACGCAAGCTCGACAACGGCCGCGTGAAAGGCAAGAGCGTCAGGGTGCGCCTGCTGACACCGCAGTCGACCTGACATCGTCCCTGGCCCCTCGTTTCGGCGCTTGGCAGATGAAATCTGCCGATGTGGCCTAATCGGGGGTCGAACATCTTTTTTATCCGAGCTTTCCATGCCCAAGAAAATCCGTACCGAAGCCGACCGTCTTGCCAGCCCGAAGCCGACGCCCATGCCCGGCTACACCGCGCCGCGCAGCGGTGGCGGCCAGAAGATCAGCCTCGAGCGCGGCACCGCCACGCGCAGCAAGAAGAACCCGGGCAAGCGCCCCACCAAGGGCGGCTGATCCAGCCCCCGCGGCTCTTTCTTCGGAGCCACGACGAACGCGCCCCCGGGCGCGTTTTGTCATTGGGCCCGCCAAAACCAAGGCCGCCATGTCCGACGACAACCAGATCTACATCCCGCCCTCGTTCTTCGCGGTCTACAGCGACGCGCGCCAGCGCCTGCGCGAGCCGATCGACGTGGTGCGTGCGCGCTACGAGATCTGCGAAGACCTCGCCGGCCACCTCGTGGGCCATGCGCAGATCCAGCACCACACCGAGGTGCCGGTCGAAGGCGAGATCCTGCGGCGCATCCACGCGGGCCTGGCCACGCCGGAATCGGGCGTGTCGCGCGCCGAGGCCGGCTGGATCGTGCAGCGGCTGGCGGAGCTGCTGGGGTGGGAAGCGCCCGAAATCGCCGAGCCGGCGGGCGACTAGGCTTCGCACGCCTCAACGCGCCGCGAACCGCTCCAGCAGGAAGTCGACAAAGGCGCGCGGCATCGGCCTCGTCCAGGTCGTCGAGGATGCGCGCGAGCCGCTCGACGAACATTCACAACCATGGGTCAATTGAATAGATTCAAGCCATGACCTCCCGCACCACCGACGTCCTGCTCACCGCCATTGCGCCTGCCATCTGGGGCAGCACCTACATCGTGACCACCGAGATGCTGCCGGCGAACTACCCGCTGACGGTGGCGCTGCTGCGCGCGCTGCCGGCGGGCCTGCTGCTGATGCTCATGGTGCGCCAGCTGCCGCCCAAGGCGTGGTGGGGCCGCATCTTCCTGCTGGGCGCGCTGAACTTCTCGGTGCTGTGGGCGATGCTGTTCCTGGCGGCCTACCGGCTGCCGGGCGGCGTGGCGGCCACCATCACCTCGGTGCAGCCGCTGTTCGTGGTGTTCCTCGCCGGCCTGCTGCTGGGCGCGCCGGTGCGCGCGCTGTCGGTGGCGGCGGCCGTCATCGGCATGGGCGGCGTGGCGCTGCTGGTGCTCACGCCGAATGCCTCGCTCGACGCGCTGGGCATCGCCGCGGCGCTCACGGCCGCGGTGTCGATGGCCTTCGGCACGGTGCTGAGCCGGCGCTGGCAGCCGCCGGTGTCGGCGCTGACCTTCACGGCCTGGCAACTGACGGCGGGCGGCCTGCTGCTGCTGCCGGTGGCGCTGTGGCTGGAACCGCCGCTGCCGGCGCTCACGGCGATGAACTGGGTCGGCTTCGCCTGGCTCGGCCTGATCGGCGCCGCGCTCACCTACATCGTGTGGTTCCGCGGCGTGGCCCGGCTGGAGTCCTCGGCGATCGCGCCGCTGGCCTTCCTGAGCCCGGTGACGGCGGTGATCCTGGGCTGGGCGCTGCTGGGCCAGAGCCTGTCGGGCTG
Organism: Variovorax sp. Root473; assembly: GCF_001426505.1. Taxonomy (GTDB): domain Bacteria; phylum Pseudomonadota; class Gammaproteobacteria; order Burkholderiales; family Burkholderiaceae_C; genus Variovorax. Next base: position 243,080 of record NZ_LMEV01000013.1, on the reverse strand, counting down.
GCAGATGGCAGGCATCGGCATCGTGATCGCGAGCATCTGGCTGAGCCAGCAGGCGCAGCGCGGTGCGCAGCCGGCGGCGGCGGTGCAGCCCGCACCCAGCCGCTGAGGTTTCAGCCCACCGGCGCGGCGCGGCGCAGCAGGTTCAGGTAGCCGGGCTGCACTTCCATCCGCACGGTCGCGCCCTGGCGCTGCAGCAGGCGGTGCGCCTTCGGCAGCGCCCAGCAGGGCAGGCTGGTGAACATGTGGTGCTCGCAGTGGTAGTTGACCCAGTAGGGCGCCACGAAGATGCGTTCGAGCCAGCCGGCGTGCGTGGTGCGCGCCTGGCGCAGCGGGTCGGCCTCGTTCTGCGCCACCAGCGCATGCTCGGCGATGTTGCGCACGCGGCTCACGAGCGGCAGCCAGGTCGCCATCGGCAGCAGCCACATCAGCATCCAGGCCCACCAGAAGCCCGCCGCGGCGAAGGCCAACAGGCCCAGGGCATTGCCGATGAGGAAGCGCTTGTCCTTCGCCAGCGCGCGCCCGAACACCCGCAGCGCCGATTCACCGGGCGCACGCTGGCGCAGGGCGTCGGCGATGTGACCGAAGCGCTGCTTGTAGAAGGTCTGCCCGCTCAGGTCGCGCACGACCTTGCGCCACATCGAGGCGCGCGAGATCGGAAAGGGCGCCGACAGCACGAGGTCCGGGTCTTCGGTCTGCTGCACGAAGCGGTGGTGCTGCAGGTGATACGGCCGGTAGTCGCGCAGCGTGGGCGAGCACAGCCAGTAACCGACCCAGTCGTTGACCTTGCGGTTGCGGTGCAGCCCCGCGTGCGCGGCGTCGTGCATGAGGATGAACAGGCCCAGCTGTCGCGTGCCGACGATCGGCACCACGAGCGGAATGGTCCACGGCCACACGATGCCCACCGCCATCGCAGCGCCGATCACGCCCCAGCAGTGCGCCACCAGCCACAGGCCCCGCCACGACGAACGCGTGGTGAGCGATTGCCATTCGTCGGGGGAGAAGAAGTCTTCGGGTCGAGCGCGGGGTGCAGCGGCCATCGGGCCAGTATGCGGCGAAGGCGCCGGCAGATCACGCGTAGTTCCCCGGTGTGCGCGACCGGGAGCGAGGCCCTTCGGCCTACTTGTCGATGATTTTCCGGGCGAAGACTTCGAGGTAGTCCATGAGCCGCTCGGCGCCCGCGATGGCCGCGGCCTCGTCGCCGGTGGCGATGCCCTGCGCCAGTTCGAGGTGCGCGTTGGCGCCCTCGACGATCTCGCCTTCGTGCTGGTAGGCGTACCAGAAGCGCCGGCACTGCACGATCAGCGGCACCACCGCCTTCACCGCCGAGTCGTTGTGGCTCGCGTGGTGGGTGACGAGGTCGAGCGCGCGGTCGGCGTGCATGTAGTCGGTCAGGTCGCCGCGGCCCGCGGCTTCGACCATGGCCTCGGCGCAGCGCACGATGGCCTGGCGCTGCGGCGCGGTGGCGCGGCGCGCGGCGCAGGCGGCAATCAGCTGTTCGAGCACGCGGCGGGTCTGGATCACGTCCAGGTGGTCGGCCAGGTCGATGGTCGACACCAGCAGGCCGCGGCGCGGCTGCTGCACGATGAGGCCGATCGACACCATGCGCATCAGCGCCTCGCGCACCGGCGTGCGGCCCAGACCCGTGCGCTCGGCCAGCTCGGCCTCGACGATCTGGCTGCCGGGCTCCAGCTGCATGGTGGACAGCAGCGCCTCGATGGCGTCGTAGGCCAGGTCGGCCGCGCGGCGCTTGGGCGGGGGTCGGGTGACAGTCTTCGGGGCGGCCATGGTAGGGATGTGCAGGTGCTCGTGCGTGTACAGGGGCGGGGCCGTCATTGTCGGGCGTCGCCGGGCGCTGCGAGCCCGGCCAGTGTCTCGATGCGGACCGGCATCAGCGGCGGGCGCGGCGCGGGCGGCGTCCAGCCGAACAGGAACTGCGCCGCGTCGCCGCACACGCGCCCCTGGCAGGCGCCCATGCCGCAGCGGCGGTGCAGCTTGGCGTCGGTCCAGCCGGTGCAGGACGAGAGCGCGGCAAAAGGCACGTCCTCGCAGCGGCACACGAGCGTGTCGGGACGGGACAGGGCCTTGAGGTCGTCGGCGAGCGCGAAGCGGCGGTGCAGCTGCGCGGCGAAGACGGCCCAGCGGACGCGTTCACGGTCGTGCGCGCGGGCCTTCGCAGCCTCGCCGACGGCCGCATGGCCTGCGATGGTGCCCTGCACCAGCGCGCGCTCGCTGCCGCCGAAGCCGGTGCATTCGCCGGCCGCGTAGATGCCCGCGACGCTCGTGGCCTGCAAGGCATCGACCGCGAGCCCCGGCCCCGCGAGCGCGCAGCCGAGCAACTGGCCCAGTTGCGTGTTCGGCGTGAGGCCGAAGCCGCAGGCGATGCGGTCGCAGGCCATCTCGACCTCGCGGCTGCCTTGGCGCAGCCGCACCGATTCGACCTGCGCCGTGCCCTGCGCCGAGACCACGCGCGACGCCGTGCGGTAGCGCGCATCGGCCAGCGTGAGCGCCTGCACGGCCTTGCCGGGCCAGCGCACGAGGCGGGCACCGAAGGCCGCGACCGAAGCGAACGAGGCCTGCTCCGCGATGCGCAGCACCTGCGCGCCCGCGGCCTTGGCGGTGGCAGCAACGGCCAGCAGCAAGGGCCCGCTGCCCGCGATGACGATGCGTTCACCCTCGACCGGCAGGCCCGCCTTGATCAGCGCCTGCAGGCCGCCCGCGCCCGTCACGCCGGGCAGCGTCCAGCCGGGAAAGGGCAGCAGCAGTTCGCGCGCGCCGGTGCAAAGGATCAGTTTTTGCCACTGCATGCGTGTCGGGCCCTCGGCGTCTTCGAGCAGCAATTCGTGGGAGGCTGGCGCAGCGACGACGCGCGTGCCGCTGCGCACGCGGATGTTCGCGTGGCGTGCGAGCGCCTCGCGCCACTGGCGCGCCGCCGGCGGCAAAGACGCACCGGGGCCGTCGCGCCAGATCTGTCCGCCGGGCGCAGGGTTGTCGTCGATCACCACGACCGACGCGCCGCTGGGCGCCGCCGCCACGGCCGCGGCCATGCCCGCAGGGCCCGCGCCGACGACCAGCACATCGCAGGCTTCAAGCGTGACGCCGCTCATGCCGTGGTCTCCACGCGCATGCCCTCGGCGCACACGGTCTGGCAGGCGAGCCGGCGCCGCCCGTCGATCTGCACGCGGCATTCCTGGCACACGCCCATGCCGCAGAACGGCGCGCGCGGCTGGCCCGTGACCGAGGTGCGCGCCGCGCCCATGCCGCCGGCGATGCGCAAGGCGGCGGCGACCGAGCTGCCGGCCTTCACGCGCACGGGCTGTCCGTCGATGTGCAACAAGGTCTGATTGCTCATGCCCTCTCCCGCAGGCCGCGCGGCGCATACGGCGCGGCGTCGAAATCGGGTGTCGTGCCGGTCATCAGCGCCGCGAGCACATGCGCGCTGCCCGGCGCCGTGGTCACGCCCAGGCCTTCGTGGCCGACCGCGAGCCAGAGCTTCTCGCGCCACGGGTGCCTGCCCAGCAGCGGCAGGCCGTCGGGCGAGGCGGCGCGCAAGCCGGTCCAGGCGCGCAGGGCGTTCAGGTCGGCGAGCCCTGGCAGGTAGTCGAGCGTGCGCTGCAGCATGCGCGCGAGCATCGGTGCCTCGACGGCCAGGTCGGTCGTGTCGAACTGGCGCGACGAGCCGACCAGCAGCTGCCCCGTGGGGCGCGGCTGCACATTGAAGGCGACCGAGTCGCCGTCGCTGTGGTGCGCGCTGGTCACGTAGCCGAGCTCGACGAGCTGGTGGCGCACCGTGCCCGGGTAGCGGTCGGTGATGAGCAGGTGGCCCTTCTTCGGGCGGATCGGCAGCTCGGGGCACAGCGTCGTCGCCTCGATGCCGTTGGCGAGCACGACCTGCGGCGCGGTGCGGCGGCTGCCGTCGGCCAGGCGCAGCGTGCCGTTGCCCTCGATGGCCTCGACCTTCGCGTGTTCGACCTGCACCAGCGCGGCATGCTGCGCGAGCAGCCAGCGCGCCGCATTCGGCGCATAGAGGATGCCGTCGCCCGGCACTTCGAGCGCACCTGACAGGCCGGCGCGCAGGGCGGGTTCGGCGCGCGCGAGTTCGGCCGCCGTCAGCAGCCGGCTCTCGATGCCGAGCGCCCCCAGCCGCTGCTGCTTGCGTTCGGCCTCGGCCATTTCCTCGTCGTTCGCCGCGATCCAGAGCGTGCCGCAAGGGCTGTAGGCGCAGTCGGCGCCCAGGCGCGGCGCCAGGGCACGCCATTGCGCGACCGAATGGCGGCTGAGTTCGAGCTCGGCCGCGTTGTCGTCCATCACCACGAGGTGGCCCATGCCCGCGCCGGTGGCACCACCCAGGCGCGCATCGAGCACGCACACGCGGCGCCCGGCCTGCGCCAGCGCATGGGCGCACGCCGCGCCGACGATGCCGGCGCCGATGACGATGACGTCCGCATCCATGCGCGCCGCTGTCAGAGCTGGATGCCCCAGCCGAAGGGGTCTTCGTCGTCGATGAGCAGCGTGGCCTCGGCGCTGATGTGCGCGCGGCCGCGCAGCGTGGGAATGACCTGGTCGCCGTCCATCGTGTAGCTGGCCTCGAAGACGCTGCCGATCACGCTGGCCTGCCGCCACACCGCGCCCGGCGCGAGCTTGCCGTCGGCCGCGAGGCAGGCGATCTTGGCGCTGGTGCCGGTGCCGCAGGGCGAGCGGTCGTAGGCGTTGCCGGGGCACAGCACGAAGTTGCGGCTGTCGGCGCCGTCGTCTTCATTGGCGAAGAGTTCGATGTGGTCGATCTCCGCGCCGTCCGCGCCCGCGATGCCCTGCGCGGCCAACGCCTTGCGCAAGGCGGCCGTGTAGTCGGTGAGCGCCGCGAGGTTGTCGCTCGCCACGCGCTGGCCGTGCTCGCTCACGAGGAAGAACCAGTTGCCGCCCCACGCCACGTCGCCGCGCACAGTGCCGTGGCCGGGCAGCTCGACCGCCACCCGGTGCAGGTGCCGGTAGGCGGGCACGTTGCGCACGCTCACCGAGCCGTCTTCATGCAGCGTGGTCGTGACCGTGCCCACGGGCGTCTCGATGCGGTGCTCGCCCACGCCAATGCGCCCCATGTGTGCCAGGCTCGCGACCAGCCCGATGGTGCCGTGGCCGCACATGCCCAGGTAGCCGGCGTTGTTGAAGAAGACCACACCGGCCGCCGCACCGGGCGACACCGGCTCGCACAGCAGCGCGCCGACCACGACGTCGCTGCCGCGCGGCTCCAGCACGGCGGCCGCGCGCCACTTGTCGTGTTGCTCGGCCAGCAGCGCGCGGCGCTCGGCCATGGAGCCCTTCCCCAGATCGGGAAAGCCGCCGATCACAAGGCGCGTGGGCTCGCCGCCCGTGTGGGAGTCGATGACCTGGATGCGTTGCATGCGTGGGGGCTCAGTAGCTGGCGATGGGGACGGGGGCCGCGTTCTTGAACGTGAAGACGGTGATGGGCGCCTGCTTCATGTTGCCCTTGTCGTCGTACGCGTAGGTGGCGGCCACGCCCTTGTAGGTGGTCTTGTAGAGTTCGGCGCCGACCTTGTCGGGGTCGATGGTGTTGGCCTTCTTCATCGACTCGCCGATGAACAGCACCTGGTCGTAGTACGAAGCGGCGTACGCATCGGGATCGATGTTGAAGCGCTTCTTGAACTTCTCCTTGAAGGCCGGGCCGCTCTGCGCTTTCTCGAGCATGGAGCCGCCCTGCGCGCAGAACACCAGGTCGTTCACCGCGTCGCCGCCGATCTTGCCGGTGGCCGGGCTGCACACGGTGTCGCCGCCCAGCAGCTTGCCGGGCACGGCCAGCTGCTTCATCTGGCGTGCCATGGGCGCGGCCTGCGGGGCATAGCCACCGAAGAAGATGGCCTCGGGCGCCTTGCCCTTCATGTTGGTGAGGATGGCGGTGAAATCGACGGCCTTGTCGGTGGTGAACTCCTGGCCCACGATGGCCAGGCCCTGCTTCTTCGCCTCCTTGGTGAACTCTTCGGCCAGGCCCTGGCCGAAGGCGGTGCGGTCGTCGATCACGCCGACCTTCTTCACCTTCAGTTCCTTGGCCGCGTACACCGCCATCGCGCCGCCGATCTGGTTGTCGCTGGCGATGATGCGGTACAGGTTCTTGTAGCCGCCCTGCGTGACCTTGGGGTTGGTGCCCACGGTGGAGACCAGCGTGCCGCCGTCGCTGTAGATGCGCGAGGCCGGAATGGCCACGCCCGAGCAGTACGGGCCCATGACGAACTTGATGCCGTCGTCGACGAATTTCTGCGCCACGCTCACGCCGGTCTTGGCGTCGCACTGGTCGTCTTCGGAAATCAGCTCGAACTTCAGCGTCTTGCCGCCGACGCTGAGCTTCTTCGCATTGAGTTCCTCGATGGCGAGGCGGACGCCGTTTTCATTGTCCTTGCCCGCGAAGGCGTTGGGCCCCGACAGCGGGCCGCTGTGACCGATCTTGACCACCTGCTCCTGCGCATGCGCGGGGCTTGCCACCGCCAGGGCAACCAGGCCCGCGAGACTGAGTGAGGGAACCATGCCTGCTTGTGACTTCATGCTTCGTCCTAGGGTTAAGAACAATGAAAACGACAGGGCCGACTCCACGGCGACCTGTCGCAGTTTAAATATATTAAGTACATATCTTGTAGATATCTGTGGGGCAAGCGCTCTTCCGGGCGGCGGGCTTCTGTGATATCCATGAACGACAGGCCGCTCAGGGCGGCGATCCCGTGGACGGCCAGCACAACGACAGCGCCCGGCATGCCCGCGAACAGGAGCGCCCCAAAAAGGTCAGTCGACCTTGGCCTCCGACGCCTTCACCACCGCCCCCATCGCCTCCCAATCCGCACGCAGCAGCTTCTGGAAAGCCTCGGCGCTCTGGCTGCGCGGCTCCACGCCCAGGCGCTTGAAGCGTTCCTGGATCGCCGGATCGGCCAGCACCTTGTTGGCCGCCGCGTTGATGCGTTCGACCTCGGCCTTCGGCGTGCCCGCCGGCGCCAAGAGGCCAATCCACGAATCGAAGGCGTAGCCCGGCAGGCCGCTCTCGCCCACCGTCGGCAGCTTGGGCAGGAAGGGGCTGCGCGACTGGCCCGTCGAGGCCAGCAGCTTCACGCGCGCGTCGTCCTGGAAACCCATCACGCCGATGCTCGACGAGATCACCGCCTGCACACGGCCTGCGAGCACTTCGTTCACGGCCTCGCCGGTCGACTTGGTCGGGATGTGCGTCATCTGCAGGCCGGCCTTCGCGAGGAACGACGCCATCGCCAGGTGCGTGGCGCTGCCGTTGCCAGCCGAGGCATAGTTGTACTTGCCGGGGTTGGCCTTGACCTCCTTGATGAAGTCGGCCGTGCTCGCCACGTTCATGCCGCTGGCCACCGCCAGCACATAGCCCGCGTTGCCCACGTTGGCCACGCCGACGAAGTCCTTCAGCGGGTCGTAGGGCAGCTTGCTGTACAGGAAGCCCGCGATGTTGTGGCTGGCCGCCGCCAGCACCAGCGTGTTGCCGTCGGCCGGCGCCTTGGCCGCCATCGCCGCGCCCACCGTGCCGCCCGCGCCCGCGCGGTTCTCGACGATGGCGCTGCCGCCGAGTGCAGCGCCCAGTTCGTTGTTGAAGGCGCGCGCCACCGTGTCCTGCACCGCGCCGGTGCCGAAGGGCACGATGATGTGGATCACGCGCTGCGACTGCTGTGCGTGGGCACCAAGGCCGAACCCGCCGAAGGCAAGGGCGGCTGCCACGGCAGCCAGCGAACGTCGGGTGAACAGGGTGGAAGTCATCGTTGTGGCCGCTTTCATCGTCAACAAAAAAATGGGTCAGGTGCCCGACGGCAGCCAGCGCTGCACCAGCTTCACGAAGTAGCTGGCACCGATCGGGATGATCTCGTCGTTGAAGTCGAACGAGGTGTTGTGGATGATGCAAGGGCCGGGCCCGTGGCCGTCGAGCCGGTGGTCGCCGTCGCCATTGCCCAGGAACGCATAGCAGCCGGGCCGCGCGAGCAGCATGTGCGCGAAGTCCTCGGCGCCCATCACGGCGGGGAAGTTGTCGGTGACCATGTCGTCGCCCACCACCTCGCGCATCACGCCGGCGGCAAAGCGCGCCTCGGCCGGATGATTCACCACCGGCGGCGACGAGCGACGGAAGAAGATGTCGGCCGTGCAGCCGTGCGCCATGGCCACGCCCTGCGCCACCTCGCGCAGGCGCGCCTCGATCTTGTCGATGGCGTCGACGGAAAAGGTGCGGACCGTGCCGCCCACCGAGGCCTCGTCGGGAATCACGTTGGGCGCGTCGGAGCCCTGCAGCTGCGTGACCGCGAGCAGGGCACGTTCGGTGCTCGGAATGGTGCGCGCCACGATGGTCTGCAACTGCTGCGCCAACGTGACCACCGCAGCCACCGGATCGATGCCGGTGTGCGGCATCGAGGCGTGCGTGCCGCGTCCGCGCAGCGTGATCTTGTAGGTGTTGCTCGACGCCATCAGCGCGCCTTCATTGAGCGCGAAGCGGCCCACGTCGCCGACCGGGAAGTTGTGCAGCGCAAACACCGCATCGCACGGGAAGCGCTCGAACAGGCCCTCGTCGATCATCTTCTTCGCGCCGGCCTTGCCCATCTCCTCGGCGGGCTGGAAGATGAAATGCACGGTGCCGTCGAAGTCATGAGGCCCTTGCTGCGACAGGTGCCAGGCAGCGGCCAGCAGCATCGTCGTGTGGCCGTCGTGGCCGCAGGCGTGCATGCGGCCCGCGTGCGTGGACTTGTGGGCGAAGTCGTTGGCCTCGTGCAAGGGGAGGGCGTCCATGTCGGCGCGCAGGCCGATGGTGCGTTGGCTTGTGCCCTTGCGCAGCACGCCGACCAGGCCCGTGCCCGCGATGCCGCGGTGCACCTCGATGCCCCATTCGGTCAGCAGGCTCGCGACCTTCTCGGAGGTGCGGTGCTCCTCGAAACCCAGCTCGGGGTGGGCGTGGATGTCACGCCGGATGTCGACGAAACGGGTGGCGTGGGCGGCGAAGGCGTCGACGAGATTCATGGCGGCTGCGAGATCGTTCGAAACAGGAAGCGAACGATTCTGTCGCAGCCGCCCGCGCGGCGCATGCTGGCTTACGCGAGGCCCGGCCGATCAGGCCAGCCGGCCTTCCTCGCGCAGCTTCGCGCCGATGCGGCGGATCTCGGCCTCGCCCCGGTCGAGCGTCGCGCGGCTCGTGTGCACCGAGTAGTGGCCCATCACCAGGTCGTGCGGATGCGGCACCGCCGAGCCGAGCACGAAGGCCGTGTCGCCCTGCGCCACGAAATCGAGCGCCGTGTCGGACTCCTCGAACACCGCAAGCTCGCCCGTGCCGATGGGGCCGCCGGTGCCGTCGCCCGCATCGAGCCGGCCCGCGTTCACCGCGACCCAGCCGACCGTGTGGCCGGCGGGCGGCGTGTAGCGCCAGCGTTCGCCGTCCTTCAGCTGCACGGCCAGGTAGTTCATCGGCGAGGGCGCCGGAATGGGGCTCTGCGCCGCGCCGTAGCGCCCGAGCAGCACGCGCGCGGGGCCCTCCTGCGGCACCTGAGAAGGCGCAAGGTACATGCTCTGCGCGGGCGCGTTTTCTTCAGCGGCCGGCAGCGCCACCCAGAGCTGGAAGCCCTGCACGCGCGTCACGCCCGGCGCCGGTGCACCCGTGTGCCACACGCCGTTGCCCGCGCGCATCCACTCGACGCCGCCGCCGCGCAGCACGCCCTGTTCGCCGGTCGTGTCCTCGTACCGCGTGTCGCCTTCGATGAGCCAGGTCAGCGTGGCGATGCCCGAGTGCGGGTGCAGGCCGAAGCCCTTGTGGCCGCCATCGACATCGAAGCCGAACAGGTCGAGGAACACGAAGGGCTTGAGGTATTCGCCCAGGTCGCCGGGGCTCATGAGCCGCGTGATCGGCCCGTGCCTGGCGCCGCGCGTGCGGTAGACGATGGCGCGGGTGTCGGTGGCAACAGCGGTGGTCATGCGGCCTCCCTGGCGGTCTTCAGTGCGCGGGTCCACCACGCCATGTCGTCGAGCAGGCCCGTGGCCGACTGCGCCAGGTGCGGGAAGTCGTCGAACGATTTGCCCTGCTGCCAGATGCCCAGGAACTCGACCATGCCGATGTGCACCGCGTGGCGCACCGGCGCCATCTGCATCTCGACCGCGACCAGCCGCAGCTGTTCCACCGCGCGCGCCGCGCCCACGCCGCCGTAGCCCACGAAGCCGATCGGCTTGCGGATGAACTCCTTGTAGGCCCAGTCGATCGCGTTCTTCAGCACCGCGCTCGGGCCGTGGTTGTACTCGGGCGTGACGATGATCAGCCCGTCGAAGGTGGCCAGCCTGGCCTGCCAGCGCTGCGCGGCCTCGTTCTTCACCGGGCCCCAGGCGGGCGCGCCGGCTTCGTTGAAAAAGGGCAGCGGATGGTCGCGCAGGTCGACCCGCTCGAAAGCCAGGTCGGTGCGCTGCTTCGCGATCTCGTGGATCCACTGCGCGGGCTTCTCGCCGAAGCGGCCTTCGCGGGTCGAGGCGATGACGATGCCGATGCGGGGTTGTTGTTGCTGTCCGGTCATGAGGTGTGTGCTCCTGGATGAAATGGGGTGGTCGAAGGCCGGAAAGGCCATGGACCGAAGGTTAGGCACGCACGCATTAATCGACTAGACGGTAGAGTCGGATTGCACTCATCCACCAACAGAAGGAATCGACTCCGCCATGCTCGACCTCAACGACATCGCCGTCTTCGTGCAGGTGGTGCGCCAGGGCAGCTTTGCCGAGGCCGGCCGCCGGCTGGGTCTGCCGCCCAACACCGTGAGCCGGCGCATCCAGCAGCTCGAGTCGCAGCTGGGCACCCGGCTGTTGCAGCGATCGACCCGCAAGCTCACGCTCACTGGCGCCGGGCAGGCGTTTCACGAACAGTGCGCGGAGGCGGTCGACGGGCTGGTCGAGGCCGGGCAGGCGCTCATCACCGGCAGCCAGGAGCCCAGCGGCCGGGTGCGCGTGGCCGCCACCGCCGATTTCTTCGACTTCTTCCCCATGGCCTGGGTGGCCGACTTCCTGGCCGCGTACCCGCTGGTGCGCGTCGAGTTCGTGCTCAGTGACGCCAAGGCCGACCTGATCGCCGAGCAGATCGACATCGCCTTCCGTGGCGGCGCGCTGGCCGACTCGGGGTACGTCGCCCGCCAGCTGCTCGGCCCGCGCACCGACGGCCTCGTCGCCAGCCCCGCCTACCTGGCCGCGCGCGGCACGCCCGCCACGCTGCCTGAGCTGGCCGACCACGACTGCGTGACCCCCGCCCACCCCAGCGGCCGCACCACCTGGCGCCTGACCGGGCCCGAGGGGAAGGAAGAAGAAGTGCAGGTGGGCGGCCGTTTCAGCGGCAACACCGCGCAGGCCTTGCGCAAGGCCGCCATCGCCGGCCTGGGCATCGCGCTGCTGCCGCCCGCCATGGGGCGGCTCGACGTGGAGGCGGGGCGGCTGGTGCCGGTGCTGCCGCAGTACCAGCGCACCGGGCACGGGCTCAGCGTGGTCTACCCCAGCCGCAAGCACCTGCCGCGGGCGGTGTCGGCATTCATCGGGATGGTGACGCAGAAGCTGCGGGAGGAGGAGGCGTTGCCGGATGTGTGGCGGGCGCGGATGACCTGACTTCGGACGCGGATCGATTTCCACAGAAAATGCCCGCCATGAAAATCGAAAAAGACACCGTCGTCACCCTCAAGTACAAAGTCGCCGACGCCCAGGGCAAGCTCATCGAAGCCAGCCCCGAGCCGATGGCCTACCTGCATGGCGGTTACGAGAACACCCTGCCCAAGATCGAGCAGGCGCTCGACGGCCAGGAAAAGGGCTACCAGACCACGCTGAACCTCGCCCCCGAAGATGCCTTCGGCCTGCGCGACGAAACGCTGGTGCGCACCATTCCCAAGACCGAGTTCCCGCCGGGCGTGAAGGTCGGCGGCCAGCTGCAGGGCCGGCTCGACGACGGCACCGAACACGTCTTCACCGTGACCAAAATCAAGGGCCCGGTCGTGCTGCTCGACGGCAACCACCCCTGGGCCGGCAAGGCGCTGAAGTTCAGCCTGCAGGTGACGGACGTGCGCGCGGCGCTGCCGGTGGAGATCGAGCACCGGCATGTGCATGGGGCGCATGGGCACCATCACTGAGTGAGTCGCTGACGAGTGGCGGGGCCTCGCGGCCCGGTTCGCTTCGACAGCGGGTTGCTACTTCTTCTTCCAGAACCTCGGCGCCCCGCCGATCTCTTCCAGCGCCTTGCGACACGCCGTCGCACCCGCTGCACGACGCGCGCTGAACCAGCCCACCGCGAACCACGCGCGCGGGTCGCGCACCGCGACCTCACGGTACAGCGCGAGCGCCACCGCCTCGTCGTTGAACTCGCCCAGCGCGTCCTGCGCGGGGCGCAGGGCTTTCAGGTAACGCTCGGCTGCGTCCTTTTTCTTTTTGCCACCTTCCGCCTTGGCGAACAACGGCGCCGCGAACTCCGCCAGGTAGCGCAGGCGCTTGAGCCGCTTGCGTGCGCGGTGCTGGTCTTCGGTGGCGAGCGACTCGAAGCGGCGGCCGTCGCGCACGGCCTGCTTGTGCAAACGCTGGAGCCGTTCGCGCAGCTGCTGGCGGGCCTCGTCGGCGGCAAGTGGCACCTGATCTTCCGGCTTCGAAGCAGTCGCGGTCGCAGTGAAGCCGATCAGCGACACCAGCACGTTCTGGAACGCGGCGGCGCGCACGATGTCGCCGGGTGACGATGCCGGCGGCGCTGCATCGCCCGCCAGCGGATCGACCTCCGGCGCGCCCGCGTCACGCAGTCGCGGCTGGGCAAGCTTCACGACCTGTTCGCGGTCGCGCAGATCGCCCAGTGCGCGGAAGGCATCGACCAGCGGCGGTTCCCATGTGGCGGCGTCGAAACAGCTCGTGTCGGCGTCGAGCCCCGCGAGTTCGCGCAGCGTGGTGCGCAGGCGGCGGATGCCGATGCGCAGCTGGTGGATCTGTTCTTCATCGGTGCTGCCCGCAGCGATCTCGCTGGCGTTGGGCAGCATCTGGGCGAGGCACGACGCGACCACGGCCTGCTGGATGGCGCGGCCATCGAGGCCGTGGGCAGGAAAGCGCGGCGCCTCGGCCTTGACGGCGGGCACGGTCTCCTGCTCGGCCAGCAGGCGCATGCCGCGCTCGGCCTTCGAGACGGTGCTGAACCACAGGCCGTGCTGCTGCGACCAGCGCCGCGCGAGCGTCACGAGCCCCTGCACGTCGCCGCTCTTGAGTTCGAGTTCCAGCTCGCACACGGGCGAGCTGCGCTGCGCGGGCGTGCCCGCGTGCACGACGACCTTGCCGACATCGAGCGCCATCTCGACCACGGCGCCGCCCGGGCCGCTCACGCGCAGGTCGCGCGTGAGCCGCACGATGTCGGTCGATTGACGTTCGACCAGCGGCACCGCATCGCCACCGTCGGCCGGTTGCAGCAGGCGGGCCAATTGCTCCCCGACGGGCGTGCCGGCGTGGCGTGCGGGGTCGATGGCCGGCACGGCGGCGCCGGTGCCCAGGTCGACGTTGTGTTCGAGCCGGTGCAGCGCGTTGTCGCCGGTGGCCTTGACGGTCTGCACCCAGCGCGACCCCTCCTTGCGCAGACGCAGCACCATGCCGTCGCCCGAGAGGCGCTGGTCGGCGGTGTCGAAATAACGGGCCTGCAGGCGCGTGCGCACGACGGCGCCGCGCCGCAATGCGGCGTCGACGGCCTTCAGGCGGCCGGCGGGAATGCAGAACTTGAACTCGATTTCCATGGTGGCCATGATGCCCGCTCTTTTTCCCTGCAAAAGCGACAGGAGCCGGCCGATTCGACGGCTTCGAAAAATTATGTGGACACCGTCCATTTTCTTTGATATCTTTTGTGGACGGCGTACACAAGACGTCGGCAAACACCGATCCAACCCTTCATCGACACAGGAAAGACACCATGGCCACCAAGCAGATCTTCGTGAACCTCCCCGTCAAGAACCTCGACAAGAGCAAGGCTTTCTTCGGCGCGCTGGGCTACACCTTCAACCCGCAGTTCACCGACGCGAACGCCGCCTGCATGGTCATCCATGAAGGCAGCATCCACGCGATGCTGCTGATGGAGGACTACTTCAAGACCTTCACGACCAAGGCCATCACGGACACCCGCACGAGCACCGAGGTGCTGGTGTGCCTGTCGTGCGAGAGCCGCGCCGAGGTCGAAGACCTGGTCGCCAAGGCGGTGGCCGCGGGCGGCACGACGCCGAGCGAGCCGAAGGACTACGGCTTCATGTACGGCCACGGCTTCCAGGACCTGGACGGCCACATCTGGGAACTGGTCTACATGGACCCGAACGCCGAGATGCCCGCGCAGTAACTGCGGGCCGGACGATGCCCATCGTTCCATATGCGCTCTTGATCGTTGCGCGAAAGGCACCTACCGAAAGGCGGCGGCGCCCCGATATTCCTGGTTCAGGCGCGGCCCGCATGGCGGCCGCGTCCACCTCACCCAGGAGCACCGACATGTCCGACAGCAACGACAACAGAAAGAGCCGCAGCCCCTCTCCCATCCTCCAGGTCCAGCCGCTGGGCTTCCCGTGGCAGACGCTCGACCCGTTCCTGTTCTGCGTCTACCACGACGACGCGTACCCGAAGGGCAACGGCCGCATGGGCCCCGAGGCCTCGCTGGCCGGCCGCCAGATCGGCCAGGACTTCAGCCGCACCGACGGCTGGAGCATGTACCACGGCGAGACGGTGCCGGGCTTTCCCTCGCACCCGCACCGCGGCTTCGAGACGGTGACCATCGTGCGCAAGGGCCTGGTCGACCATTCCGACTCGCTGGGCGCCACGGCGCGCTTCGGCGGCGGCGACGTGCAGTGGCTCACGGCCGGCAAGGGCATCGTGCATTCGGAGATGTTCCCGCTGCTCGACGCGAGTGCGCCGAATCCGCTGGAGCTGTTCCAGATCTGGCTCAACCTGCCGGCGAAAAACAAGATGGTCGAGCCGCACTTCACGATGTTCTGGTCGGAGGCGATTCCGCGCTTCGCCTCCGACGACGCGCAGGGCGGCCGCACCGAGGTGGCGGTGATCGCCGGGCGCTTCGGCGGCGATAGCGCGCTGGCCCAGGCCGCCATCGACCCGCTCGCGCCGCCGCCCGACTCGTGGGCCGCGCAGGCCGGCGCCGACCTCGCCATCTGGACACTGCGCATGACGCCCGGCGCGCGCTGGACGCTGCCGCCCGCCACGGGCGAGGGCACGCGGCGCATGCTGTATTTCTTCAAGGGCGCGACCGCGCAGGTGGCCGGGCAGCGCGTGGCCGGGCCGGCGGCCATCGAGCTGCGCGCCGACGCGCCGGTCGATTTGTTGAACGGCCCCGAGGGCGACGGCGAGTTCCTGCTGCTGCAGGGTCGCCCGATCGCCGAGCCCGTGGCGCAGTACGGCCCCTTCGTGATGAACACGCAGGCCGAGATCAGCCAGACGATGGCCGACTACCGCCGCACGCAATTCGGTGGCTGGCCCTGGACCGACCCCGCGCCGGTGCACGGCGCCGAGGCCACGCGCTTTGCACGGCACCCGGACGGGCGCGAGGAAGTGCCGGGGGCCTGATCGACCGGCTGCGCGCCTGCGCGGTTTTCCTCAGTAGCCGCGCAGCACCTCGACGTTCAGCGCGGTCATGCTGGGGATGAACTCGATCACGTCGGTGCGCGCGACGCCGCCCTGCACGAAGGGGTCGCGCGCCAGCACCGCCTCCAGCCCCTCGCGGTCGCCCGAGCGCGCGAGGATCACGCCGCCCTTGCGCGGCACCTGGCGCCCCGAGGCCACGAACAGGCCGCTGGCGTAGTGCTTTTTCAGCCAGGTGACATGCGCATCCATCAGAGCGTCGAGTTCCTCGAGCGGGCGGATGTAGGTCAGGGTGACGATGAACATGGCAAACGGCGGGTCGATGCGAAAGAAGACCCCATCCTAGGACCTCGGCGCGACCATGGCGGGACGAGTGTGTGTCTCGCGGGTAACTGTCGCATGCGGCATGTGCATGCCGGCCTTGTCGCCCACCGGACCTGCGCACCGGCGTGCGATCTCGTAGATTCGCTCGTTGCATTTCTCTGTTCATGTCACTTCACCGGAGACCCTGTTCCATGATCCAAGTCGTTGCCGTCATCACCGCCAAGCCCGGCCAGCGCGCCCGTCTGCTCGAAGCCTTCGCCGCCAACCGCGCCGCCGTGCTGGCCGAGGAGGGCTGCATCGAATACGCGGCCACGGTCGACGCGCAGGGCATTCCGCCGTCGAAGGCCAGCTTCGGTGCCGATACCTTCGTGGTCATCGAGAAATGGGCGTCGCTCCCCGCCCTGATGGCCCATGGGGCCGCCCCCCACATGGCCGCCTTCAGCGCCCAGACCAAGGAATTCACCGAGAGCAAGCGCATCCACATCCTCGAGCCGGTCTGAGCCCGCCGCGCCGCTGCCTTCGCACGCGGCGCGATGCCTGCTACCCTCGCGCCGGGGAGAAGAAGACATCTCATCTCGGACGAGGGGATCAACACATGGCGATCGTCTTCAGGCCGCAAGGTCTGCGCTGGCGCACGGGCGTGCTGCTGCTGGCTGCACTGGCCACGGGCTGCGCACAACTCGGCGCCCCGCCCTATGCCGCCGACTACGAGGCGCTCGACCGGCTCGAGGCCCACAACCCCGGCAAGGTCGCGGTGGGCAAGGTACAGCCCACCGACCCCAACGACACCGTCAACACCTTGCGCCTGCGCCGTGCCAGGCTGGTGTCGCCCAGCGGCACCTTCGCCCAGTACCTTGAAGACGCGCTGATGCGCGACCTGAACGAGATTTCGGTCTACGACCCCAAGGCCCCGACGCGCATCGCGGCGCGCATTCTCGTCAACGAACTCGACCTCGGCGTGGTCAACGGCTCGGGCCGCATGGACGTCGAAGTCACCGTCACGCGCAACGCCGCACAGACGCTGCGCAAGACCTACCGCGGCGAGATCGCGTTCGATTCGAGCTACGCCAACATCGTGGCCGTGCCCGCCGGGCAGGCCGCGTACCCGCGGCTGGTGCGGGCGCTGCTGCGGCAGGTGTATGCCGATCCGCAATTCGTCGCGGCCATCGCGCCGCCTGCGTCGTGAGGCCGGAGAAGCACCATGTCACTTCTTTCTTCTTCTCCGATACCCCGGCTGGCCGCAGCCCTTGCAACCATCGTGCTGCTGGCGGGCTGCTCGCACCCGATCACGATGATCACCGAGACCGCACCGCCCCGGTCGACCGCCCACCTCATCCCCAAGAAGGTGGCCTACGTGATGACCGATGCGCAGCGCGATTTGCAGGTGACCACCGCCGGCGGCAGTGGCGACCGCGTGAGCTACTACCCGTACCGCGACCTCGAAAAATCGATCCGCGATGCGCTGCGCGCGGTCTACCGCCACGTGGTCGTGCTGCGCACCGCCGGCGATGTGAAGGCGAACGAGGCCGCAGGCGTGTCGCTGGTGTTCACGCCGCAGATCAAGACCGATTCGAGCTCGTCCTCGTGGGTCACCTGGCCACCCACCGCCTTCACGGCCGAGGTGGCGTGCGTGGTGACGGACACCGCGGGCGCCGAAGTCACGCGCGTGCGCGCGGTCGGCAACGGCACGGCGGAGTTCGGCGAGTTCAACGGCGACTACGGCCTGGCCGCACGGCGCGCGGCCACGCGGATGACGGCGCAGCTCAGCAGCGAGATACGGCGCAACGAGAAGCTGCGCTGAGCGGCCCCGATCGGTTCCCATCGCCCCATAAAAAACGCGCCCGAGGGCGCGTTTTTCGTGGGAGCCGCGAAGTCTTACTTCGACACGACCTTCACCATCTCCAGGCACTTGTTCGAGTAGCCCCATTCGTTGTCGTACCAGCTCACAAGCTTCACGAAGGTGCCGTCGAGCGCAATGCCGGCTTCGGCGTCGAAGATCGAGGTGCGCGGGTCGCCGCGGAAGTCGGTGGCGACGACCTTGTCTTCGGTGTAGCCCAGCACGCCCTTCAGCGCGCCTTCGCTCTGTGCCTTCATTTCGGCGCAGATCTCGGCGTAGGTGGCGTCCTTGACGAGTTCGACGGTCAGGTCGACCACCGACACGTCGGAGGTCGGCACGCGGAAGCTCATGCCGGTGAGCTTCTTGTTGAGCTCGGGGATCACCACGCCCACGGCCTTGGCAGCGCCGGTGCTCGAGGGAATGATGTTTTCCAGGATGCCGCGGCCGCCGCGCCAGTCCTTGTTGCTCGGGCCGTCGACGGTCTTCTGCGTGGCGGTGGCCGCGTGCACGGTGGTCATCAGGCCGCGCTTGATGCCCCACTTGTCGTTCAGCACCTTGGCCAGCGGGGCCAGGCAGTTGGTGGTGCAGCTGGCGTTGCTGATGATGGCTTCGCCAGCGTACTTCTTGTCGTTCACACCGTAGACGAACATGGGGGTGTCGTCCTTCGAGGGGGCCGACAGGATCACCTTCTTGGCGCCCGCGTCGATGTGCTTCTGCGCGGTTTCCTTCGTGAGGAACAGGCCGGTCGACTCGAGCACGATGTCGGCGCCGACTTCGTTCCACTTGAGCTGCGACGGGTCGCGCTCTTGCGTCAGGCGGATCTTCTTGCCGTTGACGATCAGCGTGTTGCCTTCGACCGTGACTTCACCCTTGAAGCGGCCATGCACCGAGTCGTACTGGAGCATGTAGGCCAGGTATTCCGGCTCGAGCAAGTCGTTGATGGCAACGATTTCGATGTCGTTCTTGAAGTTCTGCACGGCTGCGCGCAGCACATTGCGACCGATGCGGCCGAAGCCGTTGATACCGAGTTTGATAGCCATCTGACTTGCTCCTAAAGGTTGAAAAATCGTGATCGAACGGGAAGCGGGCGGCGCGACGCTCAGTCGCGCAGAGCCGCTTCCACGGTGGCGGCAACGTTCTCCGCCGTGAAACCGAAGTGCTTGAACAGCACGGGCGCGGGGGCCGACTCGCCGTAGCTGTCGATGCCGACCACGGCCGCGCAGCCGTACTTCCACCAGCCGTCGGTGCAACCCATTTCGACCGCGACGCGCGGGATCTTCTTGGGCAGCACGGCCTTCTTGTAGGCCAGGTCCTGGCGGTCGAAGGTGGTGGTCGAAGGCATCGACACCACGCGCACGGCGATCTTCTTGTCCGCCAGCAGCTTCTGGGCGGCCAGCGCGAGCTGCACTTCGGAGCCGGTGGCGATGATGACCGCGGCCGTCTTCTTGTTCTTGAGGCCCACGTTCTCGGGCTCGGACAGCACGTAGGCGCCGCGGCTGATGTCGCCCAGGTCGCTCTTGGCGGCGTAGGCGATGTTCTGGCGGCTCAGCAGCAGTGCCGTGGGGCGCGACTGGTTCTGCAGCGCCACGGCCCAGGCCACGGCGGTTTCGGCCGTGTCGCCCGGACGCCAGACGTCCAGGTTGGGAATGAGGCGCAGCGAGGCGGCGTGCTCGATCGACTGGTGCGTCGGGCCGTCTTCACCCAGGCCGATGGAGTCGTGCGTGAACACGTGCACCACGCGGCGCTTCATGAGCGCGGCCATGCGGATGGCGTTGCGGCTGTAGTCGCTGAAGGTGAGGAAGGTACCGCCGTAGGGGATGTAGCCGCCGTGCAGCGCCACGCCGTTCATGATGGCGGCCATGCCGAACTCGCGCACGCCGTAGTTGATGTGGCGGCCGATGGTGCCGTGCGGTGCTTCGACGGGCGCCGGTGCGGCCTCGTCTTCGGCGCCCTGCTTGGCTTCCACGGCCGGCACGTTCATGACCACGGCGCCGGTCTTGGCGTCGAAGCGCAGTGCGGCGGTGCTCTTGGTGTTGGTGAGGTTCGAGCCGGTGAGGTCGGCGCTGCCGCCGAGCATTTCTGGCAGCGCGGCCGTGAAGGCCTCCAGCGCGAGCTGGCTGGCCTTGCGGCTGGCCACGGTCTCGCCCTTGGTGTGGGCGGCGACCACGGTGTCGAACGCAACCTGGTGGAAGTTCTTGGGCAGCTCGCCCTTCATGCGGCGCGTGAACTCGGCGGCGAGTTCGGGGTACGCGGCCGCGTAGGCGGCGAAGGTGTCGTTCCAGGCGGCTTCGGTCTTGGCGCCTTCGGCCTTGTGGTCCCAGTCGGCGTACACCTCGGCGGGGATTTCGAAGGCGGGGGAGGGCCAGCCGATGGCGTCGCGCGTGAGCTTGATTTCTTCGGCGCCCAGCGCCTCGCCGTGCGCCTTGGCGGTGCCGGCGCGGTTCGGGCTGCCCTTGCCGATGGTGGTCTTGCAGACGATCAGCGTGGGCTTGGTGGCTTCCTTCTTGGCCTTGGCGATGGCCTTGGACACCTCCTTGGCATCGTTGCCGTCGATCGGGCCGATGACGTTCCAGCCGTAGGCCTTGAAGCGCTCTTCGGTGTTGTCGATGAACCAGGGCTTGA
Organism: Variovorax sp. Root473; assembly: GCF_001426505.1. Classification (GTDB taxonomy): domain Bacteria; phylum Pseudomonadota; class Gammaproteobacteria; order Burkholderiales; family Burkholderiaceae_C; genus Variovorax. The sequence continues at coordinate 222,715 of NZ_LMEV01000013.1, read as the reverse complement.
CCTGGCCGTCGATGCTGATGCCGTTGTCGTCGTACAGGGCGATCAGCTTGTTCAGGTGCCAGGCGCCGGCCAGGGCGCAGGCTTCGTGGCTGATGCCTTCCATCATGCAGCCGTCGCCCAGGAAGGCGTAGGTGTGGTGGTCGACGATGGCCAGGTCCTTGCGGTTGAACTCGGCGGCCAGCAGCTTCTCGGCCAGCGCGAAACCCACGGCATTGGTGATGCCCTGGCCCAGCGGACCGGTGGTGGTTTCAACGCCGGGGGTGACGTCGACTTCGGGGTGGCCGGCGGTCTTGCTGTGCAGCTGGCGGAAGTTCTTGAGTTCGGCCAGGGGCAGGTCGTAGCCCGTGAGGTGCAGCACCGCGTAGATCAGCATCGAGGCGTGGCCGTTGGACAGCACGAAGCGGTCGCGGTCGAACCAGTGCGGGTTGGCGGGGTTATAGCGCAGGTGCTCGCCCCACAGGGCGACGGCCATGTCGGCCATGCCCATCGGTGCGCCCGGATGTCCGGAATTGGCTTGTTGAACGGCATCCATTGCCAGCGCGCGGATCGCGTTGGCCATCAGGGCTTGGTTTGCCATGGGCAGTGGGCTTTCGGGGGAAAAGGGTGGGTGGGGGATACGGGAGAACCCGAGATTTTACCGGGCGAGCCACGCCCGGCCCCAGTACAGGGCCAACACCCCGCGGATGCTCTCTTGTGTCGCAGGCCCGGCTGCTAGAGTTGCCCCCCATGCAAGGGCTGCACCTCACCGCCGATCTCCACGACTGCCAATGCGGTCCCCAATGGCTGACCGACGGGCATGCGCTCGGCGAGGTCTGCACCAAGGCCGTGGCCGCTGCGGGGCTGCAGGCCGTGGGCAAGCTGGTGCATGGTTTTCCGGCCACGCCGCAGGGGCCGGGCGGGGTGACCGCCACGCTCCTGCTGGCCGAATCGCACCTGTGCATCCACACCTGGCCCGAACAGCGCGGCGTGACGCTCGACGTGTACGTGTGCAACTTCAGCGCCGACCACTCGGCCAAGGCGCATGCGTTGATGGCCTGCCTGGTGTCGCTGTTCCAGCCCTCGCACAGCGAACGCAACGAGTTGCAACGCGGCAAGAAATGAAGCTCGCCCCCAGGCTGCGCGCACTTCGTGTCGCTTCGCCAACCCCCTACCGGGGGCAACGCCTGCGGCCCGGCAAAGCCGGTTCCGCGGCGTTTCTCGAAAAGACCACCCCATGACAACCACCCGGGCCATGATCCTGGCCGCCGGCCGCGGCGAGCGCATGCGGCCGCTGACCGACACCACGCCCAAGCCCCTGCTCGAAGTGCGCGGCAAGCCGCTGATGCAGTGGCCGATGGAGGCACTGGCCGACGGCGGCTTCACCCAGCTGGTGGTCAACACCGACTGGCTCGGCGCGCAGGTCGCCGCCCGGTTCGGCGCGAACCCTGTGCTGGACGGGCATGGCGCGCTGTCCATTTCGTATTCCGACGAGGGCCGCGACTTCGGCGGCGCACTCGAAACCGCCGGCGGCATCGTGCGCGCGCTGCCACTGCTGGGCGAGGTGTTCTGGGTCGCGGCCGGCGACGTGTTCGCGCCCGGTTTCCGCTTCACCCAGGAAGCGGTCGACCGCTTCCTGGCCAGCGGCAAACTCGCCCACCTGTGGCTGGTGCCGAACCCGGCGCACAACCCCAAGGGCGACTTCGGCCTCTCGGCCGACGGGCTCGCGCTGAACCAGGCAGCCGACAAATACACCTTCTCGACCATCGGCCTGTACCGCGCCGCGCTGTTCGCGCCGCCGTACTGCAGCATCCCGCCCGGCAACCCGGGCGGCATCAAGGCCCCATTGGCCCCGATCCTGCGCGCTGCGATGGACAATGAACAGGTGAGCGCCGAGCTCTACACCGCCCCCTGGACCGACGTGGGAACTCCCGAACGGCTTGCCCAACTGAACACGCCAAGATGACCTTTGCAGACACCGCCACGATCTACGCCGAGCGCCGCGCGCGCCTCGCTTCGCAACTGGGCAAGGACGGCATCGCCATTGTCCCGACCGCGCCCGAGCGCCAGCGCAACCGCGACAGCGACTTCCTGTTTCGCCACGACAGCTACTTCTACTACCTGACCGGCTTCACCGAGCCCAACGCGTGGCTGGTGCTGGCGGGCGATGGCCGCGCCACGCTGTTCTGCGCACCGAAAGACCTGGAGCGCGAGATCTGGGACGGCTACCGCCTCGGCCCCGATGCCGCCCCCGCCGCGCTGGGCGTGGACGAAGCCTGCTCGGTGAACGACCTCGACGCCAAACTGCCGAAGCTGCTGGAGAACCGCTCGACCGTGTGGTTCCCCTTCGCCACCCACAAAGGCCTGGAAACCCGCATCGACGACTGGCTGCAGTCGGTGCGCGCGCGCGTGCGCTTTGGCGCGCTGTGCCCCGAGGAGCAGCGCGACCTGTGCGGCCCGCTCGACGAGATGCGCCTCGTGAAGGACGCGCACGAGCAGGACATCATGCGCCGCGCCGCGCAGATCAGCGCCCGCGCCCACATCCGCGCGATGCAGCTGTCGGCACGCATGCTGCGCGAGGGCAAGGACGTGCGCGAGTACCACCTCGACGCCGAGCTGCTGCACGAGTTCCGCCTGGGCGGCTCGCAGTACCCGGCCTACGGCTCCATCGTCGCGGCCGGCGCCAACGCCTGCGTGCTGCACTACCGCGCCGACGCCGCGCCCGTGCGCAAGGGCGAGCTGGTGCTGATCGACGCCGGCTGCGAACTCGACGGCTACGCCAGCGACATCACCCGCACCTTCCCGGCCGACGGCACCTTCAGCGGCCCCCAACGCGCGCTGTACGACCTGGTGCTGGCCAGCCAGGACGCCTCGGCCGCCGCCACCAAGGCCGGCAACCGCTTCAACGATCCGCACGACGCCGCCGTGAAGGTGCTCGCGCAGGGCATGCTCGACCTGGGCCTGCTCGACGGCAACAAGGTCGGCAGCGTCGACGACGTGATCGACTCGCGCGCCTACTTCCAGTTCTACATGCACCGCACGGGCCACTGGCTGGGCATGGACGTGCACGACTGCGGCAGTTATGTCGAACCCACGCAGGTGGGCGAGGTGAGCGAGCGCAAGGACCCGCTGTCGAACGAGCTCATCAAGAACCGCCCCAGCCGCATCCTGCACCCGGGCATGGTGCTGACGCTGGAACCCGGCATCTACGTGCGCCCCGGCGAGGGCGTGCCCGAGCAGTTCCACCACATCGGCATCCGCATCGAGGACGACGCGATCGTCACGGCCACGGGCTGCGAACTGATTTCGCGGGGCGTGCCGGTGAAGGCGGATGAGATCGAGGCGTTGATGCGGGGGTGAGTCAGGCGGGCAGCGCGCAGAACAGCGCCTGCCCGATGGCGAGCACCGCCACGCCCGCGGCGATGCGCGGAAAGCGATGCGGCAGCCCGCTCAGCAGCCCGACCGTCGACAGCGCCGCCGCAGTGAGCGCCCCGAGCCACAGCACCCATCCCACCGACCCGCCCGCCGCCTCCAGGCTCGCCCACAGCGACAGGCACAGCAGCGCCGTCCCGCCGAGCTGCAGCCATCGGCGCCAGGCGCCCGGCGTGCGGCCGCGGCCGAAGACGTCTTCGCTGTGGCGGTCCATCGCGAGGCTCAGCGCGCAGAAACCGGCCAGCGAGGCGGCGAACACCAATCCGAGCAGCGGCATCATGACCCCTGGCCCGAGGCAGCGAGTTCCGTCGGCGGCGGTGGCTTGACGGCCTTCTTGGGCGCCGCCAGAGCCTTGCGGCGCTTGCGCTCCACCAGCCAGGCCGCCCCCGCGAGCCCCAGGCCGAGCGCGATCGCCACGAGGTCGAAGCCCGCCACCGAACGCGGGCCGCTGTTCAGGCTGACCGTGAGCGGCGCGGGGCCGGTGAAGGCATTGAGCACCGGCAGCAGCACGAACAGCAGCGCGCCGAGCGCGAGCTGCGCCTGCCACATGCGCAGGGTCGGGCGCAGCAGGCCCAGCACGGCGGCGGCACCCCAGACGATGAAGAACCAGCGGATTTCGGCCTCGTTGCGGCCGGCCACGTCGACCGGCAGCAGGCGGTTGGCCCAGAAGAACGCGGCCATCGCCACGGGCAGGCCCGCGATCGCGCCGAGGTTCAGCCCGTCGACCAGCCGCAGCCCGAAGCCGATGCGCCCGCCCTGCTTGAGGGTCCTGGCGTATTTCTGGCGCTCCTTCACGGCCCACAGCAGCAGGCCGGTGGCCACCATCAGGCAGCCCGCCAGCCCCGAAACGAAGAACAGCGCACGCAGCAACGGATCGGCAAAGCGGCCGATGTGCAGGCCGTAGAGCACGCCGCGCGTCTCGGCCGCGGCCTTCGGCACGTCGCCGAAGCTGCCGACGAGTGCGCCGGTCGTGCCGTTGAACTGCATCGTGGGCTGGTCGAACGACAGGTGACGGCCCTCGGCCCGCGTGAGCGAGACCACGGCGTTGGCGTCGTTGGGCTGGTGCACCACGATGCGGCCGACGGGCGCGCCGTCCCAGTGGGCCGTGGCCTGCGCCACCATGGGCGCGAGGGGCGCCAGCGCGGCCTGGGTGCCCGAGGCCTTGATCTGCGTGCGCACGCCGCCCGGGAAGGCTTCGGCGAAGAAGGTGTCGGTGCCGCCGTGCGCCTTGTAGGCCACCTGCGGGCCCCACGGCATGTACATGAACATCAGCGTGACCAGCCCGGTGTAGGTGATCATGGCGTGGTACGGGAGCGCGAGCACCGCGGTGACGTTGTGCGCGTCGAGCCAGCTGCGCTGGCCCTTCTTCGGACGGAAGGTGAAGAAGTCCTTGAAGATGCGCTTGTGCGTGACGATGCCGCTGACGATGGCCACCAGCATGAACATCGCGCAGAAGCCGACGATCCAGCGGGCCCAGAGCGCGGGCATGTAGTGCAGGTCGAAATGCAGGCGGTAGAAGAACTCGCCGCCGCGCGTCTCGCGCGGCGCGGTGATCGCCTGGCCCGTGGCCGGGTCGAGCGTGGCGCGGTCGAAGCTGCGGCGCCGCTCCACCGGCGGTGAACCGGCCGGCGGCAGCGGCTTGATCCACAGGAGGCTGACCGCCGGCTCGCGCGCGGTCGGCAGCGTGATGAACCAGCGCGCCGCATTGGCCGCATTGCGCTCCAGGTAGGCCACCGCGTGCTCGGCCGCGGCGGGCTGGGCCACGCTGCCGTGCGTCACGGCGTGCAGCTCCGGCTTCATCCAGAAGGTGATCTCGTCCTTGAAGTACGAGGCCGTGCCGGCCGCGAACACCATGAAGAGCACCCACCCGACCAGCAGGCCCGACCAGGTGTGCAGCCACGCCATCGACTGGCGGAACCCTTCCTTCATGCAGCACCTCCGCCGCCCTGGGTCCACAGCAGCAACAGCAGGCCCTGCAGCGCCGCCGCGATGGCCAGGCCGGCCCAGGCGCGCCACGCCGAGCGCGCCGCGAAGACCCACATCACGGCCACGGCGTAGACGAGGAAGGAGGCCAGCGTACCGGTCAACGCGGCCTCGCTGCGCGCCATGTCGAAGAGGACGGGCAGGCCCAGCGCGAGCACGGCGGCCGACAGCGCGGCCACGCCGTAGCCGCCCGCGATGGCGGCCACGGCCCGCGACGCCACGCCCATCCGGTAATGGACGCCGGCGCTCACGACGAGCGCCGCACGGCGTGCAAGGTCGTTCGGAAATTCATGGGACAGAGGGGATGGAAAACCTAGAGAATGAGAATCATACTCATCTTCTCGGTTGTCTCGCCCCCGCCCATCCCGCGAGCGGGGCCTTGAAACGCAGGCCGCGCGTTGCGCCTTACTTTGCCTGCAGCAGCGCGCCGGCTTCGAGCAACACCAGCTCGTTGTCGTCCGCCTTGTTCGGCTCGCGGCTGCTGGAGAACGGCAGGTTGTTGTCGTTGCCGACCACGATGTGCGTGGCATCGACCACGTCGACGTTCTCGATCGTGAAGAACGGGAACTTGAGCACGCCGTCGTTCAGCGGTTTGCGCGCCAGCTTGTTCGGGTCGGCGATGTTCAGCAGGTCGATGTAGCCGATCTTGCGCACCGCGCCGCCCACGTTCGCATCGCTCAGCTCGACCTTGTAGACGCGCTTGAACTTCGCGATGTCGTGGAAGCAGTCGGTGCGCTTCTGGCCTTCGGGGCAGGCCTTGTCGCTCGTGCCTTCGCCGTTGTCGCGCTCGATGATCAGGCCCGTGGTGCCGTCGATCATGTTGAAGTCGCCGATGGCGTGGCCGTTGGCTTCGAGCGGGTACTTCCAGTGGCGGCCCGTCCATTTTTCCGATGCCACGTCGAACTCCAGAACGCGCAATGCCTCCTTGCCCTCGAGCTTCTCGTAGTCCTTCGTCTCGGCGTTCCACACCGGGCCCTCAAGCAGCGCATACAGCTTGCTGCCGTCCTTCGACGAGGCCATGCCCTCGAAGCCCTTGGAGCGCTTGACCTGGAAATCGACCGCACCACCCGGTGCGCCCGGCGTGGTCACGGCCGGATGGTCGGGCGAGCGCACGGCCTTGCCGTCGACCTGCGTGTCGAACACGGCGAGCACCTTGCCCTTGAGGTCGGCCTTGATGAGGAAGGGGCCGAACTCCTCGCCGATCCACAGCGCGCCGCCGGCGAACTGGAAGCTCTCGGGATCGAAGTCAGAGCCCGTCAGGTAGCGCTGCTTGGTGCCTTCGTGGGCGATGCGGAATGGCACCTTCTTGTCGGGGTCGTGCAGGAAGATCGTGTTGATGCGATTGAACTTGCCGCTCTTGAAGTCCACCTTGTAGTGGTTCAGGTAGAGCATGAAGTCGGGCGAGTTGGCCTTCGCGCCGGCGCCGTTGTCGGTGAGCATCCAGAACGAGCCGTCGTCCATCTTCTTGATGCCCGAGTGGCCCTGCAGCGGCTGGCCCTTGAAGGGCACCGACACGCCGGTGCCGCGGCCGCCCGAGAGCCCTTCGACCGTGCCCAGCGCCTCGACGCGCTTGCCGGTGGTGAACTTGCCGCTGGCTTGCAGGTCGGCCGGTGCATCCTTGGGTGCGGCGACAAAGCTCTGCGCGGGCAACACGGCGTGGCCGGCGAGCGTGGCGGGGAAGGCGGTCTGGGCGACAGCGCCACCGCAGGCGAAGGTGGCGGCCAGGGCGACCAGAGAGAGGGAAGCGAAGCGCGTCATGAACGAAAAAGCTTTCAGTCGAAAACGCGAGACCTTGCCGGCCAGGCGTGACGCCACCATGACATCCGCTCAGGAGAACGACAGTTGCGGCTTGTTCACCATCAACCAGAACACGACAGCCATCGCCACGAAAGCCGGGTAGCCCAGCAGCTCCCAGCAGCGCTGGTAGCGCCTGTACAGCGGCGGCAATGGCATTGCATCGCGATGCGCCTGCGCCGCCAGGGCCGCCATGCGGATCTGCAGCCACACCACCGGCAACCAGCAGATTCCGGCGAGCACGAAGAGCCCCAGCGACAGCGCGAGCCACGGCGTCGACAGCGGCCAGCCCGCCATGTGCGCCAGCGCGAAGCCCGTGACCGGCTGCAGGATCACCGTGGGCGTGGTGAACCACCAGTCGGCGCGCACCACCAGCCGGCTCACCACCGCCTGCGCCGGCACGCTGCCGCTGCGGTTGGCAAAGAACATGTAGAAGGCCGACCCCAGCCCCGTGCCGACCATCAGCACGCTGGAGACGATGTGCAGCCACTTGAGGACGAGGTAGGTGTTCATGGCGTGGCGCGCCGGTACAGGTGCCAGAGCAGCGCGGCGATGGGCAGGTTCTTGAGCAGCGGACCGAGCGGGTGCAGCCACAGGCTGGGCTGCAGCACCGTCGCGACGAGCGTCATGGCGAGCATCAGGGAAAAGGCGGCGAGGTAGACCGTGCGCCCAGGCCGCAGCCACAGGGCCAGACCGATCGCGAGATCGGCGATCGCGCCGCCGACGATCAACGACTGCACCAGCCACGGCGGCGAGGCGATGCCCGATTCGGCCAGCACGCGGCGGCTCTGGCCGTCGAGTTCGACGATGCTGGCGAAGGCCGTCAACAGCCAGACAGCGACGAGGCTCAGGCGCAGCAGGCGGTCGTCGTCATTCGCAGCAGGGCGTGTCATGGCGCGGGCAACGCTTCGTCGATCACATCCGTCACCATGCCCCAGCGCGCGAACTCGGGGTCGAACTCGGGCAGCGCGAGCAGGCCGGCACAGGCATGCGCGCCCGACGGCAACGCGTCACCACGCGCGAGCTGACGCGCCAGCAGGATCGCGGCCATGCAGGGAATCTCGGGGCCATGGTTGTCGTCGGCCGCGATGTGCCACGCGCGGCGTGCGGCAACGCCGTGCGCATCGATGCCTTCGACGCGCACCACCATGCCGCCCAGCGCGGTGCCGAAGGCATCGAACACGCCGCCCGTCGCATGCAGCAACGGCGCGAGCTTCTGCGGTGCGCGCAGCAAGCCCGCACGGCGCAGGAAGGCCAGGAAGGCGAAGGCGTGCTGGGTCAGGCCGACTTCGAGCGCGGCGCGGAACATGACCGATTGCACGCCGGCATAGCGCGCGGGAAAGAGTTCGAGATCGGGGATGTCGCACAGGGCGCCGCGGCGCGGTTTCATGCGCGCGAACTGCACCCTCGCAGGATGGGCCCATCCGGGCTGCTCGGTCCAGCGCCCGCCTTGCCAGACGCGGATGGGCGCGCCGCAGTAGGCGAGCACGCCCGCGAGCGTGGCTTCGCCGCGCGGTGCGCCCTGTGCCGGCGCGATGCAGATGTCGATGCTGCGCAGGCTTTGCCAACCGGCGGCGAGGTGATCGACCACCGCCGACGACAGCGCCGGCACCGTGCTGGCGCCGGCGACGGCAGTGCGGCCTGTGCTGCGGAAGGCGGCGTCCATCGCGGCGGGAAAGTCGCAGACGAAACGTCGGCCGTCGGCCAGGTCGATGTAGTGCGCGCCGGCGGCCGCCACGGCCTGCGGCACGCGGTAGTCCTGGCCCTGGAACGGGCCGGCGGTGTGGATGACGAGGTCGACGCCCAGAAAACCCAGCCCCTGCGCGAGATCGGGCGACTGCGCATCGACGCGCACACCGCGCGCATTGCCACCCAGCGATTGCGCAAAGGCCGTGGCCCGTTCGAGGTCGCGCCCGCCGACAAATAGCTCGATGCCTGCGTCCTGCGCCAGCGCACGGCTGATGCGTGCGCCGAAGTTGCCGTAGCCGCCGAGCACCAGCGTCTTCATGCGAGATTCGCTCCGGCGATGTGGCCGCGCGTGAAGGCTTCCTCGAAGATCGAATAGCCCGACCAGTCCGCGTGCGCGAACGACAGCCGGCCCGCGGCCACGCGGTCGCCGTGCGCACCGATCTGCGCGAGCAGCCCGGGCCGCGGGATCGACATGGCGTGCCCGTAGCGCGTGATCTCGACGCGCGTGGCGAGCGCGGGCAGATCGGGGTGCGGCACCGACAGCTCGGCCAGCAGCTCGTCGCGCCATGCGGTCCACGGGCGTTCGAGCAGCAGCTGTCGGCCATCGCCGGTGTCGTAGCTGCTCGGGCCCAGCGGGCGGTACCAGCTGAGCACGGTGCCGCGCGGCGTGGGGTCGAGCGTCTGGTGGCGCGCATCGACGTAGCCGAGGCCGCGCGTGCCGTAGATCACGTTGTCCCAGCTCGGCGCAGCGCCGACGCGGTCGGCCAGCGGGCCGCGCAGGTGCACGTTGGCGACCAGCCACGGCGCGTAGCGCACGTGCGCGGCGGCACTGGTCAACAACGCCGGCGGGTTCTCGACCACGCGCGCGGCGATGAAGACGGGCAGCGCGACGATGCAGCGCTCGGCCTGCCAGCGCACCATCGATTTCGAGGCGGCGTCCCACGCATCGACTTCGACACCGCCGCGCAACTCGGCGATGCGCGTGACGACCTGGCCGGTGTGCAGGCGCTCGCCCAGCGGCGCGGTCAGCTGCTGCGTGAGCCAGCCGTTGCCTTCGGGCCAGGTGAGCACGCCGTCGCGATCGGGGTTGGTGTCGTTGACACTGCCGCTTGCGTCGCCCGGCGCGTGGAAGCCGTGCCGGCTCGCGAAGTAGTGAATGCCGGCCCAGGCCGACACCTGCGCGATGCCGGCACCGTAGTCGTCCCGGCAGCAGTAGTCGAGGTACCAGCGCAGGTGGGCGTCGTCGAAGCCTTCGCGGTCGAGCCAGCCCGCGAAGGGCACGGCGTCGAGCGCGAGCAGCTCGGGCGTGACGGCGAAGCGCAGCGTGGGAATGGCGAAGTGCGCGGCGTGCTGCAGCGCGTCGATGCGCTGCGCGAAGCGGCGGTACTGCGCGTGCGTGCCATCGCCGACGCCATGCACGGGGAGCAGCCCGTCCTGCCATTCGCCGCGGAAGAACAAACGCTCCTGCGGGCTGTGGCAGAGGTGGCGCTCGTCGTAGGTCCAGCGGCCCGCCACGCGGCGGCGCAGGCCGAGTTCTTCGAGCAGGTCCTGCACCTCGTGCGCATCGTCGCCGGGCGTGGGCAGGTAGTGCGCGCCGAGCGGACAGGCGATGCCGCCGACCGCGCCACCGCGCGCGTTGCCGCCGGCGGTGTCTTCGAGTTCGAGCAGCGCGAATTCGTCGATGCCCGCGAGGCGCAGCGCGCGCGCGGCTGCGAGGCCCGCAACACCCCCGCCCGCGATGACGACGCGCGTGCGCCTGACGCTCGCCGGCGCCTGCGACCTCAGCGCGCCGTTGCGCATCGCGTGGCCGCGCGCGACATCGATACCGGTGAAGCCGCCCTCGATGGGCGGTGGCGGCGCCTCGCAGCCGGCCAGCGCCAGGGCACCCGCCGCGGCCCCAAGAAAGCCACGACGCCTCATGACACCCGGCTCCTTCGAGGAACGCCGCGGAACCGGCTTTGCCGGGCCGCTGGTGTTGCCCCCGGTAGGGGGTTGGCGAAGCGACATGAAGTGCGCGCAGCCTGGGGGCGAGCCATGTCAGTGCGCCATGACCTTGCCCCACTCCTGCTCATAGGTGGTGACGAGGGTCTGGTTCGACAGGCGGTTCACTTCGGTCGGCACGCGCGCCATGTCGAGCGGAAAGTCGAACATCAGGGGCAGTGTCGCGGGCGTGAGAAAGCGCATGCCGCCCGGCAGCGCATCGGGCAGCCGGTAGGGCCGGCGGCTCGCGAGGATGTAGCCCCACTCGCCGAAGCTGGGCACGTGCGCGTGGTACGGCGTGGCCTTCAGGCCGACCGACTCGATGGTGCTCGCCACGGTCCAGTAGCTCTTGCGCGCCACCAGCGGCGAGGTGGTCTGGATTACCGCGTAGCCGCTGGCCGACAGGCGCCGGTCGAGCAGCGCGTAGAAGCTGTTGGTGTAGAGCTTGCCGATGGCGAAGTTGGTCGGATCGGGAAAGTCGACCACGATCACATCGAACATATCGTCGGCCCCCACGCTCCCCGCTGCGCGTGGTTCGCTGCCCCCCGAGGGGGCGCTCGCGCCTTGGGGCGGCCCGACGGCGCTCGATCCGCCCCCCTGCTGCAGCCACTGGAACGCGTCGGTGTTGACGATCTTCACCTTCGGCGACGAGAGCGCGTGCCCGTTGAGCGCGGCCAGCGTCTCGTGCGTGGTGAAGAGCTGCGTCATGTTCGGATCGAGCTCGACCAGCGTGACCGACTCGACCGAGGGGTACTTGAGGATTTCGCGTACCGCCATGCCGTCGCCACCGCCGAGCACCGCAACCTTCTTCGGCGCGCCGTGCGCGGCCATCGCGGGGTGCACGAGCGCCTCGTGGTAGCGGTACTCGTCGCGCTCAGCGAACTGCAGGTTGCCGTTGAGGAACAACCGGTGGCCCAGCGCGCCGCGCGTGACCACGATGCGCTGATAGGGCGAGCTGGCGCTGAAGACGATGTGGTCCTGGTAGAACTTGTCTTCCGCCAGCGTGGTGATGTGGTCGGCGCCCCAGAAGGCGCCAATGAGCGCGGCCAGCGTCAGGAAGCAGGCCACCGCATGCGCGCCGGCGCGGCGCAGTTCATGGCGGAACAGCCACAGCGCCCACACGGCCACGGCGGCATTCATCACGCCGAACAGCAGGCCGGTGCGGATCATGCCGAGCTGCGGCACAAGAATGAGCGGGAACGCGACCGACACGGCGAGCGCGCCCAGGTAGTCGAAGGTCAGCACCTGCGACACGAGGTCCTTGAGCACGATGTTGCGCTTGAGGATGCGCATCACCAGCGGAATCTCCAGCCCCACCAGCGTGCCCACCACCACCACGAGGCCGTACAGCAGCAGCCGGAACGCGCCTGGCACGTAGGCGTTGGCCAGGAACAGGATCGCCGGCAGCGCGCCGCCGATCAGCGCCACGAGCAGCTCGATGCGAAGGAAGTGCGCCGGCAGTTGCCGGTCGAAGTAGCGCGAGAGCCACGAGCCCACGCCCATGGCGAACAGGTAAGTGCCGATGATGGTGCTGAACTGCAGCACCGAGTCGCCGAGCAGGTAGGAGCTCAGCGCCGCCGCACTCAGTTCGTAGACCAGGCCGCACGCGGCGACCACGAACACGCTGGCGAGCAACGCGATCTCGACAGGTTGCGGCCCCCGCGCCTGTGGGGTGCGCGCGGGCAGGACCGCGTCGCTCAATGGATTGCAGCGGCCACGATGACGCTGATGCCCAGGCTCATGGCAGCCACGACCAGGGCCAGCGCCATGTTCTGCTTCTCGACGATCTCGCCCCACAGGTCATAGGGGGTGATCTTGTCGATGATGAGGAAGCAGATCCAGAAGACCACCACGCCGATCAGCGCATACACGAGCGATCCGAGGACCACGCCCGGTTTCAGCCATTCAATTCCCATGGGGACCTCCAGTGGTAGCAATAAAGAAAGAAGTGAGAGAAGAGCAGCGCCTGCGCGCGATCTTCGTCATTTGTGGCCGCCGCCACTTGAGTAGCCGCCGTACGAGCCGCCCGAGCTGCGGTAACCGCTCGAGGAGCCGCTGCAGTTGCTCATCAGGATCAGCACGAAGATGATGACCACGATGACGAGGATGATCGTGCCGCAGCCCATGCCGGACGCGGCGCTCACGGGCAGCGCGTCGCCGCGCGAGAACAGGTCTTTCTTGGCGTCGAGCTTGAAGGCCGTGGCCACGACGCCGCTGTCGATCTTGCTGCCCGAGGACCAGGTCAGTTCGTTGGCCGAGCGCTCCATCGAGAGCAGCGCACCGCCGCTCGCGAAGTCGCGATTGAAGGTTTTCTGCCCGCGCTCGACCTGCCAGTAGAACTCGCCGGCCACGTAGGTGGTTTCGGCGTTGTAGGCGTACTGCTGCTGGTAGCGCTTGTTGAGGTAGGTGGCGGTGTTGCCGTTCTCGGCCATCACGGGCGCGCCGGTGGTCGGCTTGACCATGCTCCAGCCGTCTTCGGCATCGACCAGGAAGCTGAAGCCACGCTTCTTGTTGTAGAGCAGGTACTCGTCCCAGCCGAACTGCTCGTCGTCGCCGGGCTCCTGGCCCATGCGGTGCTGGAAGCCCACCACCTGCCATTGCGCGCCCTGCAGCTGGCCCACGCTGCCCAGCGCGATGAGCGGGCGCACCGGCTCGTTCTGCTCGGCGTGCTTGAGCTCGCCGCCGATGCCTTGCGACAGATCGATGATGCTGTGGCAGTTGCCGCAGGTGATGCTCTTGCTGTCGGCCAGGTTGACCGAGACGGGCGAGCCGCAGTTCGGGCAGTTGAAGCTGCGGCCCTTTTCGTCCTTCGCGGATTCGTCGCGCAGGCCAGTGAGCTGAAGGTCGTCCAGCTGCACCGAGCGGCCGAGGTACGCGCTGGGCTTGGCGGTGCCGTAGTCGATGCTGAGCACCAGCCCCTTGTCGTTGCGCAGCTCGACCATCGCGAACGGACTGCCGAGTTCGGGCAGGTGCGGCAGCTCGCCCTGCGCGGAGGTCAGCGCCACCTGCTCGTTGGACGTGACGATGTAGCTCTGGCCGGCGAAGGCGGTGGTGGCGCCCACGCGCAGGTCGACCGGTGGCGGCGCGGCGCGCTGCAGGTCGAAGGGCAGCGCGAAGACGTAGGCGCCGTTGTCTTCGCTGAGAACGCCGGTGCGGTCGCCGTCGAGCGAGGCGATCCACTCGGTCCAGCGTCCGCCGGGGTAGGTGTACTGCAGCCGGCCGATCAGCGTGAAAGGCTTGTCCTGGACGCGGCCCGAGGCAAAGAGCTGCAGCGGGCTGAAATCGTCGAACAGCTCGGCCATCTTGCCGGTGCGCGCGAGCGTGTCGCCCTGGCGCACGACGGTGCTCTGGCAGTACGGGCAGACCGCGTGCGTCGATTGCGCCGAGCGGAATTCGACCGGCGCGCCGCAGCCGGGGCAGGGCGCGCGGTAGTAGCGTTGGTTGCCGGGTTCCTCAGCCATGACAGCTCAGGAAATCAACGGCAGCAACCACAGATGCAGCTGCGGGAAACACCACGGAACCGGCTTTGCCGGGCCGTAGGTGTTGCCCCCTGCAAGGGGGGAGGAGAAGCGACACGAAGTGCGCGAAGCCTGGGGGTTAGACCAATTTTTTGAGCAGTTCGGCCTTCTTGGCGTCGAACTCTTCCTGCGTGAGGATGCCCTTGGTCTTGAGTTCGCCGAGCTTCTCGAGCGTGGTCATCACGTCGGCGGCGCTCACCACGGCCACCGCTGGCTGCTGCGTCGTGGCCGCAGCCTGGGCCGCGGCGTTCGGGCTCAGGCCCTGTGCGAGGTTCTGCGCCAGCACCTGGCCGAGCGCGACGCCGGCGCCCAGGCCCATCGCATCGCCCGCGATGCCGCCACCACCCGCCGCACCTTCGGCGAACTTGGGAATGGCCTGCGCCGTCTGGTACTGCATGAACTTGCCCATGTCGTTGCCGACCATGCCCATGCCGATCTTCTGGTCGAGGATCTTCTGCAGCTCTTCGGGCAGGGAAACGTTCTGGACCGTGATGTTCTCGAGCTTGATGCCGATCTTCTCGAACTCGGGCACCAGCTGCGCGGCGAGCGCGGTCGCGAACTGGATCTGGTTGGCCGCCAGGTCCAGGAAGGGCAGGCCGCTGGACGCAATGGCGTTGCTGATGTTCTGCAGCACCAGCCCGCGCAGCTGGCCGTCGAGGTCGGCCACGGAATAGGTATCGCGCGTGCCGGAGATTTCGGTGTGGAACAGCTTCGGGTCGCCAATGCGGAAGCTGTAGTTGCCGAAGGCGCGCAGGCGCACGGCGCCGAAGTCCTTGTCGCGGATCGTGATCGGCTGGGGCGTGCCCCACTTCTGGTCGACCTGCTGGCGCGTGCTGAAGAAATAGACGTCGCTCTTGAAGGGGGATTCGAAGAGCTTGTCCCAGTTCTTCAGGTACGTGAGCACGGGCAGCGTCTGCGTCGTGAGCTTGTACATGCCGGGGCCGAACACGTCGGCCACCTGGCCTTCGTTGACGAACACGGCCATCTGCGACTCGCGCACCGTGAGCGAGGCGCCGTTCTGGATTTCCATCTCGGCCATCGGGAAACGCCAGGCCAGCGTGCCATCGCCGGACTCGGTCCACTGGATGATGTCGATGAACTGTTTCTTGATGAAATCCATCAGGGCCATGGTCGTTCCTCTCGAGATGTTGTCGGTTTGTGTCCCAGCCGCACATATTGCCACAGGGCCTTGACGGCGCCCCGTGCTTTTGGTCATGCCTGCCACCGGCCATGCGGCGTAGTGCGTTGCACATCGAGGTCTACAATCGGCGCCCCCAGAAGAAGCGCCACCAGGAGCAACGGCACATGTCCGATTCGACCGCATCGTCCCCTTCGACCCCCACCTCCGAAGACAAGCGCGCCCTGTTGCGCCGTGCCGCCCTCGAGTACCACGAGTTTCCCGTTCCCGGCAAGATCGCCATCGCGGCGACCAAGCAGATGGTCAACCAGCGCGACCTGTCGCTGGCCTACTCGCCCGGCGTGGCCGCGCCCTGCGAGGAAATCGTCAAGGACCCGGCCAATGCCTTCAAGTACACCTCGCGCGGCAACCTCGTGGGCGTCATCAGCAACGGCACCGCCGTGCTCGGCCTGGGCGACATCGGTCCGCTGGCCTCCAAGCCGGTGATGGAAGGCAAGGGCGTTCTCTTCAAGAAATTCGCCGGTGTCGACGTGTTCGACATCGAGATCGACGAAAAAGACCCGGCCAAGCTGGTCGAGATCATTGCGTCGCTGGAGCCGACCTTCGGCGCCATCAACCTGGAAGACATCAAGGCCCCGGACTGCTTCTACGTCGAGCGCGAGCTGCGCAAGCGCATGAAGATCCCGGTGTTCCACGACGACCAGCACGGCACGGCCATCACGGTGGCAGCCGCCATGCTCAACGGCCTGAAGGTCGCCGGCAAGAGCATCGCCGAAGTGAAGCTGGTCACGTCGGGCGCGGGCGCCGCGGCGCTGGCCTGCCTGAACCTGCTGCTCAAGGTGGGCCTGAAGCGCGAAAACGTGTTCGTCACCGACCTGGCCGGCGTGGTCTACGAAGGCCGCGAAGAGCTGATGGACGACGACAAGCGCCAGTACATGCAGAAGACCGACATGCGCAAGCTGTCGGAAGTGATTGCCGGTGCCGACGTGTTCCTCGGCCTGTCGGCCGGCGGTGTGCTGAAGCCCGAAATGGTCGCGAAGATGGCGCCCAAGCCGGTGATCTTCGCCCTGGCCAACCCGAACCCCGAGATCGCCCCCGAAGACGCCCATGCGGTGCGCCCCGACGTGATCATGGCCACCGGCCGCACCGACTACCCGAACCAGGTCAACAACGTCCTGTGCTTCCCGTACATCTTCCGCGGCGCGCTCGACTCGGGCGCCACCACCATCACCGACGAGATGGAGATCGCCGCGGTGCACGCCATCGCCGAGCTGGCCCAGGCCGAGCAGAGCGAACGCGTGGCCGCTGCCTACGCCGGTGAAAAGCTCAGCTTCGGCCCCGAGTACCTGATCCCGAAGCCCTTCGACCCGCGCCTGATGATGAAGATCGCGCCGGCCGTGGCCAAGGCGGCCGAGGAAAGCGGCGTGGCGCTGCGCCCGATCAAGGACATGGACGCCTACCGCGACAAGCTGCAGAGTTTTGTCTACGCCTCGGGCACGACCATGAAGCCGATCTTCGATGCCGCCAAGCGCGCACCGAAAAAGCGCGTGGCGTACTGTGAGGGTGAAGAAGAACGCGTGCTGCGCGCCGCGCAGATCGTGGTCGACGAAGGCCTCGCGCGCCCCACACTCATCGGCCGTCCGGCCATCATCGCCCAGCGCATCGAGAAGTTCGGCCTGCGCCTGAAGGAAGAACTCGACTACGACGTCGTCAACGTCGAGCAGGACCACCGCTATCGCGATTTCTGGCAGACCTACCACCGCATGACGGAGCGCAAGGGCCAGACGGTGCAGACCGCCAAGATCGAGATGCGCCGCCGCCTCACGCTGATCGGCGCCATGCTGCTGCACAAGGGCGAGGTCGACGGCATGATCTGCGGCACCTGGGGCACCACGCTGATCCACCTGCACTACATCGACCAGGTGATCGGCAAGCGCCCCGGCGGCTGCGCCAGCACGCCGCAGGACGTGCCGGTGTACGCCTGCATGAACGGCCTGCTGCTGCCCGACCGCCAGGTGTTCCTGGTCGACACGCACGTCAACTACGACCCCACGCCCGAGGAACTGGCCGAGATCACGACCATGGCGGCCGAGGAAATGATGCGTTTCGGCCTCAAGCCGAAGGCCGCGCTGCTGTCGCACTCCAACTTCGGCACCAGCAACGAGCCCAGCGCGGTCAAGATGCGTCGCACGCTCGACCTGCTGCGCGTGCAGGCGCCCTGGCTCGAAGTGGACGGCGAAATGCACGGCGACGTGGCCCTGGACAGCAAGCAGCGCGCGGTCGTCATGCCGCACAGCGCGCTCGCGGGCGACGCCAACCTGCTGGTATTCCCCAACATCGACGCCGCCAACATTTCTTACAACCTGCTCAAGACCGCGGCCGGCGGCAACATCGCCATCGGCCCGGTTCTGCTCGGCGCAGCCAAACCTGTGCATATTCTCACGGCGAGCGCGACTGTTCGCCGCATCGTGAACATGACAGCCTTGACAGTGGCCGACGCAAACGCCGAGAGATAGGCCATTTGGCGAGAGTGGACGCCAACTTAAGGCGTCGCTTTCCGCCTCCGCGACTGCTCAAACTTTGGGCAGTCGCTTGCTATTTTCGCCAGCGTGGTGCACACTCGCGGGCTTGAATTTGCGGGTTAACCCCGAGGTTGAGCGCAATTCAAACTCCCCGCTCTTTTCTTGTGGTGCCCCATGGCGGCTTACGCCTCGATCACGTCCTCTGTCACTAAGTTTGCGCTCACCAGCTTGATGCTGGTGGCTCTGACGACGGGGGCCGAGGCCCGCGGATGGTTCGGCGCCGACAAAACGTCCTCCGAGGCATCGATTGCCCTGACCGATCTGCCGGTCCAGGGCCAGCGAACCTACCAGGCCATCCTTGACGGTGGCCCCTTCCGGTACGACAAAGACGGCACGGTATTCGGCAATCGCGAACGCATCCTGCCAGCGGCACGCCGCGGGCATTACCGCGAATACACGGTGCCAACGCCCGGCGCACGCAACCGCGGTGCCCGGCGGATCGTTTGCGGTGGCGAGCAGCGCACGGCACCCGAGGCCTGCTGGTACACGGCGGACCACTATGCGAGTTTCAGACGAATTGCGCCATGAGCGATGACAACGACCTGAGCGGCGCCCCGAAGCGCCCCGACGAGATGATGATGACCATGGAAAGACCAGCGGATATGACCTTATCCCTTCGAGCCGTACGCCCGAACATCGTGCAATCGATCCGCGCGTTCCGCGTGAACGACCTGCAGGATGCCGCCAATGCGGCCGGCCAGCACTTCCTGTACGCCAACCTGGGCAACGCCCAGACCAAGCAGGACGTGCTCGACCTGATTGCCCAGCAGTTCACCTTCCCGGCGCACTTCGGCAAGAACTTCGACGCGCTGTACGACTGCATGACCGACCCGTTGCATAAATCGGGCCCGCAGCCCGGCTTCGTCATCGTGCTCGAACAGATTCCGGCCAATGCGAAGTTCGACAAGGAAGCGCGCGAGCAACTGCTCGACATCTTCCGCGACGCTTCGGACTACTGGGGCGATCGCAAGGTCCCGTTCCGCTGCTTCTATTCTTTTCTGTAGCCCGTTCTGCATCCACCAGCCAAGCAGAACGGGCGAACGAGGCTCAGCCGACCGCTGAAACCCTCGATGGCATCGAAGTCAACACCACCGCCACGGCAGCCGCTGCGGCCACGCCCGCCGCCAGCACCGAGCTGGCCGGCGAGAAAATGCCGACCGACAAGCTCGTGGACGTGTCGCCCCTGGCGCTGCGCATGAGCAGCCCCTTCAACGCGGGCTACTGGCTGGCTGCCGCATAACCAGGCTCGCCCCCAGGCTGCGCGCACTTCGTGTCGCTTCGCCAACCCCCTTCCGGGGGCGACACCAGCGGCCCGGCCAAGCCGGTTCCGCGGTGTCTCGCGAAATAAAAAAGCCCGTCTTTCGACGGGCTTTTTTCATGGGGGGACGGCTTGGGCCAGTGCGACATATTCGGCCACCGGCACCTCCTCGGCGCGGCGCTGGATGTCGAACTCGCCGGTGAAGCCGTGCTCCCCGAGCCACTTGCCCAGCGTGTGCCGCAGGATCTTGCGGCGCTGGCTGAAGGCGACCTGCACGATCTCGCCGAGCCGTGCCGCATCGACTGCCGGGGGCTGCGCGAGCGGCACCATGCGCACCACGGCACTGTCGACGCGCGGTGGCGGATCGAAACTCTCGGGCGGCACGAACAGCACGTTCTCCATGTCGTAGCGCCACTGCAGCATCACGCTCAGGCGGCTGTAGTCCGACGTGGCGGGCTTGGCCACCATGCGGTCGATCACTTCCTTTTGCAGCATGAAGTGCTGGTCAGCGATCAGGTGGGCGTAGCCCAGCAGGTGGAACAGGATGGGCGTGGAGATGTTGTAGGGCAGGTTGCCGACCACGCGCAGCGGCTTCGGCTCGGCCTTGGCCGCGAGGTCGGCAAAGTCGACCTTGAGCACGTCCGACTCGATGACCTCAAGCTGCGGATGCTCGCGCAGCCGCTTGGCCAGGTCGCGGTCGAGCTCGATGACCGTGAGGCGGCCGAGCCGCTCGACCAGCGGCTGCGTGAGCGCCGCGAGCCCCGGCCCGATCTCGACCATCGCGTCACCGGGCTGCGGCGCGATCGCCTGCACGATCCCGTCGATGATCCCGCCGTCGGACAGGAAGTGCTGTCCGAACCGCTTTCTTGCAATGTGCTGTGCCATCGCGGCCTAGAACGCGGCAGCCATCAGGACTGCGGCGGCTCGCGGTACTCGACGTAGGCGCGCGCGCGCACTTCCTGCACCCAGGTGGTGAAGGCTTCCTCGACGCGCTGTTCGCGCAGTGCGGCGCGCGCGGCTTCGCGCTGCTCCGACTGGCTCAGCTTGGCTTCGCGCCGGCCGACCACCTGGATCAGGTGGACACCGAAGCGCGACACCACGGGGTCGCTGATCTGGCCCGGCGTGAGGCGGTCCATGGCTTCCTCGAATTCGGGCACGAACTGGCCAGGGCGCGCCCAGCCGAGGTCGCCGCCTTCCTTGGCGCTGGCGTCCTGCGAGTTGTCGCGCGCCAGGCCGGCGAAGTCGGCGGTGCCCGACTGCACGCGGCGCTTGAACTCCTGCAGCTGCGCCACCGCCTGTGCGGTCGTGCGCTTGGGGTCGTTGAGCAGCAGGATGTGGCGCACTTGCGTCTGGGTGATGGAGGCATCCGACGAACCCACCTGTGCCTTGGTCAGCACCTTGAGCACGTGAAAGCCGGCGCCCGAGCGCACAGGCCCGGCGATGCCGTTCACCGCGGTCGATTGCGTGGCCTCGACGAACACCGGCGGGTAACGGTCGGCGCTGCGCAGGCCGAGCGCGCCGCCATTGGCGCGGTCGGGCGAGTCGGAGTTCTCGCGCACCAGCTTGGCGAAGTCTTCGCCGCTGCGCGCGCGCTGGGCGAGGCTGTCGGCCTTCTGCTTGGCGGACGCGATCTGCGCCTCGGTGGCGTTCTCGGGCACGGCCACCAGCAGCTGGGCGATGTTCAGGTTGAGCAGCGCGCTGTTCTTGACGGCGCTTTCGCGCTGGTCGCGCAGGTACTCGTCGGCCTCGGTGTCGCTGACCTTGACCTTCGATTCGACCTCGCGGTCGCGCAGGCGGGTGAGCAACAACTGGTCGCGCAGGTCGTTGCGGAACTCGCGCGGCGAGATGCCCTCGGCCGCGACGCGGCTGCGCAGCTCGGTGAGGCTGATCTCGTTCTGCCGGGCCACGGTCTGCTCGGCCTGGTCGATCGCCACGTCATCGACCTTGATGCCGTTTTCCTTCGCGAGCTGCAGCTGTGCACGCTCGGTGATCAGGCGCTCCAGCACGAGGCGAGTGAGCTCGGTGCGCGGCACGCGCTCGGCGTCGGGGTTCTCGCGGATCAGCCGCGTGACACGCGACTGCACCTCGGTGTTGGTGATGGGCTCGGAGTTGACCAGCGCCACGATGTACTCGGCGGCGCGCTGCACGGGCGCCGCTGCGGGGGCGGCCGGGCGTGCCGCCGGCGGCACGATCCGGGGACCGGCGCGCATGATGTCCGTGATGCCGCTGCCGGAACGAAAGCCCTGTGCGCCGGCCGTTGCGGCGATGGCCGCAAGGCACCCCAGGGTGATAAGGGAACGGATGTGTTTCATGGCGTGAATCGGTCGTCGTTCAGTCGTAATTGGTGAAGCGGCTCGGGGCCTCGGTCGGTTGACGCAGCGGCTGGTAGCGCTGCACGTTCTGCCGCAAGGCCTGCATCGGGCTCGAGCCAATGGCGGAGAAGCCGACGAATTCGAGCTGGAACATGATGCGGGTGTTGGCCGTCACCTGGCCGGTGGTGATGCGTTGCAGCACCACGCGTCCGATCCAGCAGCAGCCGTCGTACTCGACTCCGAGCACGCCGTCCGTGAGTTTCTTGTCCTGCAGGCTGTAGTTCAGGCGCCCCACGGCGTACCAGCGTCCGCCGCCTTCGCCCTTGCCCGGACCGAGGTCCTTGCCCTTGTCGCCCCACAGGTCGTTGATCGGCCATTGCCAGCCCACGTCGATCGACTTGTTGCCGTCGGTGGCCGTGGGCGTGCTCGGCGCCTGGTAGCGGAATGCCGCGCTGAGGTTGCGGTACGGCCCGGGGTTGTAGCGCGCGCTGATCGCGCTGCGCGTGGAGCGGCGCGAATCGGGGTTGTACTGCAGCAGCGTGTCCAGGCTCCACTTGGGCGTCCAGTTGATCTGGGCCCCCAGCAGCAGGTCGCTGGTGCGGTCGGTGACGGGTGCGATGCCCGGCAGCGTGACCTTCTGGTCGGCGAAGCGGAAGCGCTGGGCGATGCCGAAGCGCACGGCTTCCACGCCGGTGCCCGGATCGATCAGGCGGGACGTGACGCCCAGCGTGAGCGCGTTGGTGTCCGAGATGCGGTCGGCGCCCGAGAAGGCGTTCTCGGTGTAGATGGTCGCAAAGCTGAAGTCGTTGGCGGCCGAATCGTAGTTCGGCAGCATGCTCTGGTCGCGGTACGGCGTGTACACGTAGTACGCGCGCGGCTCCAGCGTCTGGCGGAAGGCACGGCCGAAGTAGCTGGCGTCGCGCTCGAAGACCAGGCCGCTGTCCAGGCTGAAGGTCGGCACGACGCGGTTCGACGAAGTCGGGAAGAAGTACAGCTGGCTCGGGTTGTACGGCATCCCGTTCACGTAATCGATGCCGTTGACCGACACCTTCGGAATGGACGACTGCGGCAGGTAGTAGTTGTACGAGGTCGCGTGCAGCTGCAGCTTGGGGATGACGAACGAACTCGGCGTGAGGAACGGCCGGCTGATCGCCGCCTGCGCGAACACACGGTCGCCGTCGGGCTGCGACTGCTGAAGCAGGTCGAAGCCGGGCTGGCCGGCCAGGATGCTGTTGACGCGAAAGCGCGAGAAATCGGTGTTCAGCGAGACGTCGAAGCCATGCCAGTCGTACTTGGCGTAGTTGGCCGTGATCTGCGGCACGCGGTCGTACGAGGGAACGACCGGCGACAGGTTGTACTGCAGCGTCTGGTAGCGCAGCGCGCGCACGGCGCCGCTCCAGTCGCCCTTGGACCAGTTCAGCGAGCCCTCGTTCGGCAGCTGGCGCTGCGCCAGCGTCGGCGTGCGCGTGAAATCGCGCCAGTAGTCGTTGTCGCTGACGCGATTGATGTTGAGGCTGGCCGACAGCGAGTCGAGCCCCAGCGCCTTGGCGTCGAAGTCGTGGTGGTGGTTGAGCCACAGGCCCCAGCGCTTGCTGCTGTCGGGCGCCTTCCCGAAGTTCAGGTCCTTGAGCGCGATCTCGCCGTTGTTCAGCTTCTGCAGCTGCTCGGCGCGCGCTTCGTTGTAGCGCTGGCCCACGAGGCGGTCGCTGCCCATGAGGTCCAGGCGGATGCTGCCGCTGTAGTCCTTCTCGAGGTAGCGGAACTCGCTGGCCAGGTTGAGCCCGCGCTTGCTCATCAGCGTGGGCGTGATGGTGGCGTCGCGGTTGGGCGCAATGTTCCAGTAGTAGGGCTGCGCGACCTCGAAGCCGTTGGTGTTGTCCAGCCCGATGGTCGGCGGCAGCAGGCCACTCTTGCGCTCATTCGACAGCGGGAAGGTCACGCGCGGGATCGGCGGGGTCGTGATGCCCATGAAGCTCATGCGCGCGTCGATGGCCACGCCTTCGTTTTCCTCGGTGTCGGTGGTCAGCGTGGCGGCGGTCAGCAGCCAGGCGGGCATCCAGCCGGGGAA
Organism: Variovorax sp. Root473; assembly: GCF_001426505.1. GTDB lineage: Bacteria > Pseudomonadota > Gammaproteobacteria > Burkholderiales > Burkholderiaceae_C > Variovorax. Next base: position 198,985 of record NZ_LMEV01000013.1, on the reverse strand, counting down.
GTCTTCGCGGCGGCAGGTGGTGTAGCTGGCGCGCCGCGCGATCGAGACGTTGGAGTCGACGAAGTCGATGCGCTCGGCCTCGCCGTGGCCGCCGGTCGCGAGGAAGCGGTAGCGCACGTTGTTGAAGAAGCCTTCGAAGGTCTCCAGCTTGAGCTCGAGCTCGGGGCCTTCGTACACGTTGCCGGCCTGGTTGACGCGCACATTGCCGGTGGCCTTGGCGCGGTCGTCGGGCTGGTAGTACTCGAGGCGGTCGGCCGTGATGGCGACCGGGCCGCGGCGCAGCGTGGCGTTGCCCTCGATGACGGTCTCCAGGTCGGGGCGGCCGGAAATGCGGTCGCCGGTGACGAGGCTGGGCAGCTGGCTGCGTTGCACGGGCGTCAGCGTCTCGGTGAGCAGCGGCGTGCGCTTGAGCGTGAGCGGTCCGTCCAGGGCGCCGGCCTGCTGGGCGAAGGCGCCATGCGCGTGCAACAACGCCAGCGACAGCACGGCCAGTGGCAGCGGCGGGCTCAAACGTCGCGAGGCGGCGCGTGGGGTCGTAGGCATCGATTCGAAACGAAAGATCGTCGGGGACGGCGCGGCAGGCCGGCGGGTTGCGGGGACCGGCAGCCACCCCGCCCCGGTCGGATCGACCTGGAACAGGGGTGCCGCGCCAGGCGGATTTGTAGAATTGATTATCCATGACAGCACCCTCGACCCCGGCGTCCACGACCCCACACCCCGCCCAGGCCATTCTCTGGACAGATCCGCAGCGGGCCGAAGCGTTCCGGGACTGGCTGGCGGGCATCGCCGATGCCCGCCAATTGCGCCCGGACACCGTGCGGCTGGCCTCGGCCGACGCCAGCTTCCGCCGCTACTTCCGCCTGGACACCACCGACGGCCGCACGCGCATCGTGATGGATGCGCCCCCTGACAAGGAAAACAGCGCCCCCTTCGTGCAGATCGCACAACTGATGACCGAGGCCGGCGTGACGGCGCCGCAGGTGCTCGAATGGGACCGCGACCACGGCTTCCTGCTGCTCGACGACCTCGGCCACCAGACCATGCTGGAGGTGATCGACCCGGCCCATCCCGAGGCCAACCGGCCGCTCTACGACCAGGCCATCGACGCGCTGATCCGCTGGCAGCTGGCCTCCAGGCCGGGCGTGCTGCCGCCCTATGACCGGGCCCTGCTCGAGCGTGAACTGGCGCTCTTTCCCGAGTGGTACATCGGCAAGCACCGCGGCGTGGCCGTCGAGGGCCAGCTGAAGGAACGGCTGGACCGCGCCTTCGCGCTGATCGTCGAGAACAACCTCGCGTCGCCGAGCGTGTACGTGCACCGCGATTTCATGCCGCGCAACCTCATGGTGAATGTGGCCCCCACGCTCGGCACTGACGTGTCCTCGCTGCCCCCCGAGGGGGCGCTCGCCGCCTTGGGGCGGCCCGGCGGCGGCTCGGGCGCGCCGCTGGGCGTGCTCGACTTCCAGGACGCGGTCTACGGCCCGATCACCTACGACATCGCCAGCCTGATGCGCGATGCCTTCCTCAGCTGGGACGAGGAGTTCGTGCTCGACATCACCATCCGCTACTGGACCGCCGCGCGCAAGGCCGGCCTGCCGGTCGACGAGGACTTCGGTGCCTTCTACCGCGCGGTCGAATGGATGGGCCTGCAGCGCCACCTCAAGGTGGCCGGCATCTTCGCGCGCCTCACGCTGCGCGACGGCAAGCCGCGCTACCTGGCCGACACGCCGCGCTTCATCGCCTACATCCGCGCCACGGCCAGCCGCTACATCGAGCTGAAGCCGCTGCTGCGCGTGATCGACGAGGTCGAGGGCACGACAGCCGTCACCGGCTTCGCCTACGGCCGGGTCTGAAGAGAAACTGAAAAAGCCGAACAAGAAAATCGCTGTAGCGCCCGCACCACGGATGCCGTCAGCTCCTGATCCCCTAGCATGCCCCGTTTTCACTGCTCCGTGCCGCTGACCGCCGGCGCCAGTCTGGCGCTGCCGCCAGGCGCCGCGCGCCATGTGCAGGTGCTGCGCATGCAGCCCGGCGACACGCTCACCCTGTTCGACGGCGCGGGTGGCGAGTACGCCGCGACGGTCGAGCGCATGGGCCGCAGCGAGGTTGCCGTGGCGGTCGGTGCCCACACGCCAGTGGAGCGCGAAGCAGCCCGCGCCGTGCACCTCGCGGTCGGCATGCCGGCCAACGAGCGCATGGACTGGCTGGTCGAAAAAGCCACCGAGCTCGGCGTGGCCAGCATCCAGCCGCTGGCCACGGCGCACGGTGTGCTGCGCCTGTCAGGCGAACGCGCCGAGAAGAAGCGGGCGCACTGGGAAGCCATCGCCGTCGCGGCCTGCGAGCAATGCGGGCGCAACCGCGTGCCGGTGATTCATCCGGTGCAGTCCTTCGCGGGCTGGCTCGGCAGCGCGGCGGCCTCGGACGCTGCGGCGATGCGCCTCGTGCTGAGCCTGGCCGACGGCACGCGCGCTGTGGCCGCCGTGGCTGCAGCGGCACCCAGCGCGCAGCCCGCGCTCGTGCTCAGCGGCCCCGAAGGCGGCCTCAGCGCGTCCGAGGAACAGGACGCCATCGCACGCGGCTTCGCACCGGCCACGCTCGGTGCACGGGTGCTGCGCGCAGAAACAGCGGCACTCGCGGCGCTGGTTTCGCTCATCGGCGACTGAGCCGTTGCGGGGGGTTTTCCGCGAGGCGCTAACCGGGCGCCTGCGGAACAATGGCCGCTTCCCTTTTCTTGTTTCATCCGCCTCCCCGGAAAGGCCACTTCCTCATGCCTCGTTCATCCCGCGCGTTTCGTCTCGCGCCCCTCGTCCTGGCCGCGCTGTGCGCCATGCCCATCGTTCACGCGCAAAGCCAGGCCGTTGCGCCCACACCCACGCAGGTCAGCCCTGCGGTCGACCAGGCCTACACCCAGCTCATGGCCTCGCCCGCAATCCGCAAGCTGCTGGAATCGGTCAAGGCCGACCACGAACGCACGGTCGACGAACTGAAGACGCTGACCGAGATCGAGGCGCCGCCCTTCAAGGAACACAAGCGCGCCGAAGCCTTCCTGGCGCGCATGAAGGCGCTCGGTCTGCACGACGCGAAGATCGATGCCGAAGGCAACGTGGTCGGCCTGCGCAAGGGCACGGGCAACGGCCCCAAGCTGCTGGTCTCGGCGCACCTGGACACCGTCTTTCCGGCCGGCACCGACGTGAAGGTGAAGGAGCGCGACGGCAAGCTGTATGCGCCCGGCATCGGCGACGACACGCGCGGCCTGTCGGTGCTGCTGTCGTGGCTCAAGGTGCTCAACGACAACAAGATCCAGACCGTGGGCGACCTGATGTTCGTCGCCAACGTCGGCGAGGAAGAGCTGGGCAATCTGCGCGGCATGAAGGCCATCTTCCGCGACCACCTCGACATCGACGGCATGGTCGGCCTGGAGCCCTCGGCCGACGGCCACGTGCTGGTGCTCGGCACCGCGAGCCACCGCTACGAGGTCACCTTCAAGGGCCCGGGCGGCCACAGCTTCGGCGCCTTCGGGCAGGTGCCCAGCGCGATCCACGGCATGGGCCGCGCCATCGCCAAGATCGCCGAAGTGCGCACGCCCAGCTTTCCCAAGACCACCTTCACCGTCGGCACCGTGGGCGGCGGCACCTCGGTGAACACCATCGCGCCCGATGCCCGCATGGCCATCGACATCCGCTCGGACGACATGGCCTCGCTGCTCGAAGCCGAGAAGAAGATCCTCGCCACGCTCGACGAGGCCGTGGCGGAAGAGAACAAGCGCTGGAACGTGAGCTCCCTGAGCGTGAGCACCAAGCTCATCGGCGACCGCCCGGGGGGCCGCACGGCGCCCGACTCGGTGATCGTCGAGGCGGCCACGCGCGCGAACGCCGCTTTCGGCCACAAGACGCTGCTGCGCGGCGGCAGCACGGACGCGAACGTGCCCATCTCGCTAGGCATTCCGGCCATCATCATCGGTGGCGGCGGAAAGTCGGGCGGATTCCACTCGCTGGCCGAGTCGATCGACGTGACAGATGCATGGAAAGGCGCGCAGAATTCGCTCGTCACCGTGCTCGGCCTGGTGGGTGTGCAAGGGGTCAATCCCGCGTTGCTTCCCAAACGGCCTGCGCGGACCAAGTAATTTGTCACGATGCCAGCTTGAAAGTGGTCACGCCACCTTCGGCTCGCGGTCCGGGGCGTCGCAAAATGCCGCCGGTTCTGTCACACACCAAGGAAACGCCATGGGATTGCTCGATTCGGTACTCGGTCAGGTGCTGGGAGGCGCTGCACAACAGCAGCAGCAGCCGCAGGGCGGTGGCCTCGGGGGATTGGGAGATCTCGGAGGCCTCGCCGGCGCCCTGGGAGGCCTGCTTGCCGACAACGGCGGGCAGGGCGGCCTCGGCGGCATGGTCTCGAAATTCGAGCAGGCGGGCATGGGCGACGTGATCGGCTCGTGGATCGGCAACGGTGAGAACCGGCCGGTCTCGGGCGATCAGTTGCAGAACGCGCTGGGCGGCGACACGATCGCCGCCATCGCATCCAAACTCGGCATCAACGCACAAATGTTGCTGCCGATGCTGGCCACCATGCTGCCGGCCCTCATCAGCCAGCTCACGCCGCAAGGCAAGGTGCCCGAGCAAGGCCTCGGCAACCAGGACGACCTGCTGGGTTCGCTCAGTGGTCTGCTGCAAGGCAACAAGCCGACCTGAACTGCCACCCGGCGAATTTCCATTCTCGGAATTCCGGCGCCCGCGAGGGCGCTTTTTTTTGGCCGGCGCCTTGCCTTCGCCGGCCAATCGCGTAGAACCGCGGCCCATGAATCGCAATCTGTGGCTCCTGGCCATCTGCCAGGGCCTGCTCCTGACCAACAACGTCACCTTCATCGCCATCAACGGCCTCGTGGGCCTGGGCATCGCGCCGCAGGGCTGGATGGCCACGCTGCCGGTGATGGGCTATGTGGTGGGCGGCGCGCTGAGCACGGGGCTGGTGGCGCGCACGCAGCAGCGCTTTGGCCGCCGTGGCTCGTTCCAGATCGGCCTGGCGGTGGCAGTCGGCTCGGCGCTGCTGTGCGCCTACGCGGCGTCTTCGAGGAACTTCTGGCTGCTGTGCTTTGCGACTGTGGTCGCGGGCTACTACAACGCCAACGCCGGGCTCTATCGTTTCGCGGCGGCCGAGCTGGCGCTGCCGGCCTGGCGCGAGAAGGCCGTGTCGATGGTGATGGCCGGCGGTCTGATCGGCGCGGTGGCGGGGCCGAACCTCGCGACCTTCACGCGCAACGCCCTCTCCGTGCCGTTCGCCGGCGCCTACATCGCGCTGGCGGCGGTGGCGCTGCTCTCGATGGCGGTGATGCGCTGCATCGAATTCCCGCCGTCGCCGACGCGCAAGGAAGCCGCCGGCGGCAGGTCGCTCGGCGAGATCATGCGGCAGCCCGTGTTCATCGTGGCCGCCGCCGCGGGCGCGCTGAGCTACGGCGTGATGAACCTGCTGATGGCCGCCACGCCCATCGCGATGCAGATCTGCAGCCTGCCGTTTTCCGACGCGGCGCTGGTGCTCGAATGGCATGTGATCGGCATGTTCGCGCCGGGTTTCTTCACCGGCCACCTGATCCGCCGCTTCGGCACGCTGCCGGTGATGGGCGTGGGGCTGGCGCTCAACCTCGGCTGCATCGTGGTGGCGCTGTCGGGCGTGGACCTGCACCACTTCCTCGTGGCGCTGTTCCTGCTGGGCGTGGGCTGGAATTTCCTGTTCACTGGCAGCACGACGCTCTCGCTCACCGCCTACACGGCCGAGGAGCGCGACCGTGCCCAGGGCGCGCTCAACTTCTGCGTGTTCGCGACGCTGGCGCTGACCTCGTTCGCCTCGGGCGTGCTGGTGACGACGCAGGGCTGGCAGCTGCTGAACTACGGCTCGCTGGTGCCGGTGGCGCTGACCGGCGCGGCGCTGCTCTGGCTGGCGCAGACCCAGCGCAGGCAGGCGCTGGCGGCCAAGGCCTGAGTCGTGTGCCGCGGCCTCAGGCCGTGACCGTCGACACAGCGGCCGGAAACCGCCGGTCGAGCCAGCGCTGCAGCGTGTCGAAGACGGGCTCCGCATCGAGCTCGTTGAAGAGCTCGTGGTACAGCGCGCCGAAGCACTTCGCCTCGACCTGGCCGCTGGGCGCCGCGGCGGCCGCGAAGGCGCGGCTCGCAGCCGGCCGCACGAGCCGGTCGTCGCCCGCGTAGATCAACAGCGTGGGCACCGGCCAGCGCGCCGCGTGCTGCTGCACGGTGGCGCCTTCGTGCGCGAGGAAGCGCGCCAGCCGGCTGCCGATGCGGTCGTGCGTGAGCGGATCGTCGCGGTAGGCCTGCACCACCACCGGGTCGTGCGAGAGGTAGTTGTCGTCGAGCCCGTTGCTCACGCGCAGGTTGGGCGCGATGCGCGGCAGCACGGCCAGCAGCATCTTCTGGAAACCATTCAGCCCCGGATCGAGCCCCGGCGACGACAGCACCAGCGCGTCGACCGGCCGCACGCCGCGCGCCACCACGCTCGCAGCGACCAGGCCGCCCAGGCTGTGGCCCAGCAGCACCAGCGGCACGCCGGGGTTCTCGCGACGCGCGTCGTCGATCACCAGGGCCAGGTCGTCGACCAGCCGCAATTCGCTGGGCAAGCCGCCGCGCGCACCGGTGGATTCGCCGTGCCCGTGGTGGTCGTGCGCCCAGACCGCGAAGCCCCAGGCATGCAGTTGCTTGGCCAGACCGTGATAGCGCCCCGCGTGCTCGCCCAGCCCGTGCACCACGACCACGACGGCGCGGGGTGCGCCGGCAGCGGGCAGGCGCCGCAGCGCCAGCGTCTCGCCGTCCGGCGTGGACAGCGACACGCGATGCGGCAAAGGCAGCGCGGCGCTCATGGGTGCACCCTTGGCGCTGCGTGCCTTCCCGCCGAGCGGGAGCGAGCTTGCTTGGGGCGGCCCGCTGCGCTCAAGCCGCCACTGACTCCGACGCCGCGGCGCGGTGCGCGACCGGCAACGCAGCGATGACCTCGGCCACGGCGGCCGTCAGCTTCTTGGCATAGGGCACATGCAGGAATTCGTTGGGACCGTGTGCGTTGCTCTTCGGGCCGAGCACGCCGCAGACCATCATCTGCGCCGTCGGAAAACCGGCGCTCAGCATGTTCATCAGCGGGATCGTGCCGCCCTGGCCGATGTAGCCGCAGGAGGCGCCGAAGTGCGCGCGCGAAGCCTTGTTGAGCGCGTCCTCGAACCACGGCGTGATGGTGGGGGCGTTCCAGCCGGTGGCGCCGCCATTGCTCTCGAACGTGACGCGGGCCTGGTACGGCGCGTTGTCTTCGAGCAAGGCCTTGAGCGTCTGCACCGTCTCGGCCGCATCGACCAGCGGTGGCAGGCGCAGCGAGAGCTTGAAGGCGGTGTAGGGGCGCAGCACGTTGCCCGCATCTTTCAGCGCCGGGAAGCCTTCGGCGCCGGTCACCGACAGCGTGGGCTTCCAGGTGCGGTTGAGCAGCGCCTCGACCGGGTCGGTGGTGGTCGGCAGCGCGAACATGGTCGAGCCGCCGCAGTCGTAGTGCGCCCACGGGAAGCGCTTGTAGACCTCGTCGCCGAGGATGGCGGCGGTGGCCTTGGCCTGCGCGAGGCGGTCGGCCGGCACTTCGCAGTGGAAGCTCGCGGGCAACAAGCGGCCCGTCGCGCTGTCCTCGAGGCGGTCGAGCACCTGCCGCATGATGCGGAAGCTCGAGGGCACGAGGCCCGAGGCGTCGCCCGAGTGGATGCCTTCGGTCAGCACCTCGACCTTGAGCGTGCCGCTGGCCATGCCGCGCAGCGAGGTGGTGAGCCACAGCTGGTCGTAGTTGCCGGCGCCCGAGTCGAGGCAGATCACCAGCTCGACCTCGCCCAGGCGCGGACGCAGCGCGTCGACGTAGGGCAGCAGGTCGTAGGAGCCGCTTTCCTCGCAGGTCTCGATGAGGCCGACGATGCGCGGATGGGCCACGCCCTGCGCCTTGAGGGCCTGCAGCGCGGCCACGCTGGCGTACACGGCGTAGCCGTCGTCGGCGCCGCCGCGGCCGTAGAGCAGGCCGTTCTCGTACTTGGGCGTCCACGGGCCGAGGTCGTTGCGCCAGCCGGTGAATTCGGGTTGCTTGTCGAGATGGCCGTACATGAGCACGGTCTCGGCCATGTTCGTGCCGGTGGCCGGCACTTCGAAGAACAGCACCGGCGTGCGGCCTTCGAGGCGCACGATCTCCAGCTTCAGGCCTTCGACCTTCTGCGCCTCGACCCACGCCGCGGCATTGCGCAGCACGGTCTCCAGGTAGCCGTTGGCCGACCAGTCCTTGTCGAAGCCGGGCGACTTGGCGGGAATGGCGATGTAGTCGGTGAGTTGCTTGACGATGTCGCCGTCCCATTGGGCGGTGACATCGGAGAGGGCACGCGTCGCGTCGAGCGTGCCGGCGGGCATTTCACGGTGCAGGGGGGCGTTCATCGGGGGTTCTCCGCGGGGACGAAAAAGCGCATTTTGCGCCTCGCGGCGAGCGCGCGTAGAGTGCGGGCGATCTCAAAACCCGGAGCGCAATGTGAGCAAGGCAACATCGACGCGGATCAAGGTAGGGATAGGCGGCTGGACCTACGAGCCCTGGCGCGACAACTTCTACCCCAAGGGCCTCGCGCAAGCGAAGGAGTTGAACTACGCCAGCCGGCAGGTGAGCGCCATCGAGATCAACGGCACCTACTACAGCACCTTCAAGCCCGAGACCTTCCGCAAGTGGCACGACGACACGCCCGACGGTTTCATGTTCTCGATGAAGGCCTCGCGCTTCACCACCAACCGCAAGGTGCTGGCAACCGCGGGCGAATCGGTCCAGCGCTTCATCGACAGCGGCGTGAGCGAGCTGGGCGACAAGCTCGGGCCGATCGTCTGGCAGTTCATGCCGACCAAGCAGTTCGATGCGGAAGACTTCGAGGCGTTTCTGGCGTTGCTGCCGAAGAAGGAGGGCAGCCGCGTGCTGCGCCACGTGATGGACGTGCGCCACGAGAGCTTCATCACGCCCGCTTACCAGGCGCTCGCGAAGAAGCACAAGGTGTCGACCGTGTTCACCGATGCCGACAAGTTTCCGTCGTTCGAGGAGCCCGAAGGCGACGTCGCCTATGCGCGGCTCATGATGGCCGACGCCAAGCTCAAGACGGGCTACGGGCCGAAGGCGCTCGACACCTGGGCCGAGCGCGCGCAGGGCTGGGCCGCTGCACCGAAGGCGCGCGACGTGTTCGTGTACTTCATCAACGGCGCCAAAGAAAAGGCACCGGCCGCGGCCGGTGCCTTGCTGGAGCGCCTGGGATGGAAGCCGCCGGCCGCCTGAGCGGCCGCACCGGCTGGCTTACGACGCCTTGGCGCCGAAGCTGATTTCGCCCGACAGCTGGCCGCCTTCTTCGATCACGATCTTGCCGTAGCGGATCTTGCCGGTGACCTTGCCGGTCGAGTGGATGACGAGCTTCTCGCGCACGGTGAGGTTGCCGTCGAACACGCCGCGGATTTCTGCAATATCGATTTCGGCCGAGCCCTTGAACTCGCCCTGTTCGGCGATCTGCATCAGGCGCGAGTCCATGGTCGCTTCGACCAGGCCTTCGACCACGAGCGTGTCGCAATCGGTGATCTCGACGCCCTTGAGCTTGATGTTGGGGCCGACGGTGAGCTTGCTGCCGCCTTCCTTGGCAGGTGCGGTCGCCACCGGAGCCAGGCCGGCCTGCGCGGTCAACGAGGAGGGGTTGACGGGAGTGCCCGAGAGATTGGTGCCCGAACCAACCAGCGGTGCGGGACGCGAAGTCAACGAGTCGGTGTCACGATCGCGCTTGCCGAAAAAGGGGGACTGTGTGGCCAATGGGGAGCTCCTCAAGAAAGACGACTATCGTAAGAAGGCGCTCGCGGCGTGCCGTACTTCATTGCGCAATAAGCGTAACTGAATACGTCGCGCATCCCCTGACAATGCCCCGCATGACCCGCCTGATCCGCCCGAACATCGAAGCCCTGTCCACGCCCGCAGACACCGACTCTCGGTTCGACAAGCCGGTGCGCGGCTGGCGCCGCAAGCTCTTCACCGTGATCTTCGAGGCCGACACGCCCGCCGGCCTGTGGTTCGACCTGGCATTGATCGCGGTGATCGTGACCAGCGTGCTGGTCGTCATCCTGGACAGCGTGCAGTCGATCCGCGAGCAGTGGCGCCCTCTGTTCAATGCGCTCGAATGGGTGTTCACCATTCTCTTCACGCTGGAGTACATCGCGCGGCTGTGCTGCGTCAACAAGCCGCTGCGCTACGCGCTGAGCTTCTATGGCGTGATCGACCTGCTCGCACTGCTGCCGACCTTTCTCGTGGCCTTCGCGCCCGAGGCGGCCTACCTGATCGACGTGCGCATCCTGCGGCTCTTGCGCGTGTTCCGCATCTTCAAGCTCTCGCGCTATTCGGTGGAGTACCGCGCGCTGGTGTCGGCGGTGGCCTCCAGCCGCCGCAAGATCACGGTGTTCGTGGGCTTCGTGATGCTCGTGGTGCTGGTGATGGGCACGCTGATGTACGTGGTGGAAGGCCCGACGCACGGGTTCACCAGCATTCCTGTCGCCATCTACTGGGCCATCTCCACCATGGCCACGGTCGGCTTCGGCGACCTCGTGCCCAAGACCGACCTGGGTCGCGCGATCGCCTCGGTGATGATGTTGCTGGGCTGGGGCGTGCTGGCCGTGCCCACCGGCATCGTGACTGCCGAGATGACGCGACGCAGCGTCGACGACGACCTGGCGGAACCCATCGCACTGGCCTCGCGCGGCGTGCTTGCGATGGTGGCCGAGCCGACCCCGGGCAAGGCTCCGGCGAAGCGGCTCACGCCGTCGGCCAGACGACGCGCCCTTGCGCAGCATCGCCGAGACGGGCGATGAAGGCTTCGGCCTCGGGTGCGGGCAGCGTGAAGGCAAAGTGCACGTCGCTGCCGTGCTGCACATCCTCCAGCACCGCCCCGATGGCGGCCAGCTCGCGCCGCACCAGGCCCTCGAGCGCGTAGGGCACGGCACATTGCAGGCTGCGTTGCCGCACGAGCGGTACCAGCGTGGCACCGAGCAGGGCCTGCGCCACGGCATCGGTGTAGGCCCGCACGAGACCGCCGGCGCCGAGCTTCACGCCGCCGAAGTAGCGCACCACGGTGGCCAGCACACCTTCGACCTGCTGGTGACGCAGCACTTCGAGCATCGGGCGTCCGGCCGTGCCGCCAGGTTCGCCATCGTCGTTCGCGGCTGACTGGCCGCCGGCCATCAGCGCCCAGCACACGTGCGCGGCCGCAGGATGTTCGGCGCGCAGCGAGGCCACCACCGACAGCGCCGCCGCGCGGTCGGGCACCGGCTGCACGCAGCCGATGAAGCGGCTTTTCTTGATGAGCAGTTCGCTGTGAACCGGCTGCGCGAGCGTGAAGCTCATTCCGACCCGATGTCCGTGCGGTGCAAGGGCGGCGTGCTCAGCCGCCCCGCTCGAACTTGAACACCGCCGTGCTGGCGCGCGCGTTGGGCAGCCAGCGCACGTCGCGGCCGTTCTGCAGGCCGAAGGCGTCGAGCACGCGCAGGTTGTTCTTGCCAGCCAGCACTTCGAAGTCCTTGTAGGTGCCGACGCGGATGTTGGGCGTGTCGTACCACTGGTAGGGCAGGCGGCGCGTCACGGGCATGCGCCCGCGCGCCACGCTCAGGCGGTTGGGCCAGTGCGCGAAGTTGGGAAAGGCAACGATGCCGAAGCGGCCCACGCGCGCGGTCTCGCGCAGCATGACCTCGGCATTGCGCAGGTGCTGCAGCGTGTCGATCTGCAGCACCACGTCGAAGGTGGCGTCGTCGAACATCGCCAGGCCTTCGTCGAGGTTGAGCTGGATCACGTCGACGCCGCGGCGGATGCATTGCAGCACGTTGCCGTCGGCGATCTCCACCCCGTAGCCGGTGCAGCCGCGCTCGCGCTGCAGGAGGTCGAGCAGGCTGCCATCGCCGCAGCCGAGGTCGAGCACGCGCGAGCCCTGAGGCACGAGCTCGGCGATCAGTCGTTGGTGTGCGAGGTCGCTCATGCAACAGTCCCCCCCAGGCTTGCCACTTCGTGTGCTTCGCCACCCCCCCGGGGGCCCGCGCCTTGGGGCGGCCCGGCGGCGCTCAGTTCCTTGGCAACGCGTTCGAAATACGAGCGCACCACGCCCATGTAGCGCACGTCGTCGAGCAGGAAGGCGTCGTGGCCGTGCGGCGCATCGATCTCGGCGTAGCTCACGTTGCGGCGGTTGTCGAGCAGCGCCTTCACGATCTCGCGGCTGCGCGCGGGCGAGAAGCGCCAGTCGGTCTTGAAGCTCACGAGCAGGAACTTGGCCGTGGCCTGCGCGAGCGCGGTGCTGAGCTGGCCGCCGTGGTGGCGCGCGGGGTCGAAGTAGTCGAGCGCGCGGGTGATCAGCAGGTAGGTGTTGGCGTCGAAGTACTCGCTGAACTTGTCGCCCTGGTAGCGCAGGTAGCTTTCGATCTGGAACTCGATGTCCTGCGTGGAGTAGCGGTAGTCGAGCCCCGCCACCTCGCCCTCGACGGCGCTGCGCAGGATGCGCCCGAACTTGGCGTTCATCACGTCGTCGCTCAGGTAGGTGATGTGGCCGATCATTCGCGCGATGCGCAGGCCGCGCTTGGGCACCACGCCGTATTCGTAGAAGTGGCCGCCGTGGAAGTCGGGGTCGGTCACGATGGCGCGGCGCGCCACCTCGTTGAAGGCGATGTTCTCTGCCGTGAGGTTGGGCGCGCTGGCCACCACCACGGCGTGCCGCACGCGGTCGGGGTACTGCAGCGTCCACGACAGCGCCTGCATGCCGCCGAGGCTGCCGCCCATCACGGCTGCGAGCGTCTGGATGCCAAGCGCATCGAGCAGCGCGGCCTGGGCGTCGACCCAGTCTTCGACCGTGACGACCGGGAAGTCGGCGCCGTAGACGCGGCCGGTGGCGGGGTTCACGTGCATCGGCCCGGTCGAGCCGAAGCAGGAGCCGAGGTTGTTGACGCCGATCACGAAGAAGCGGTCGGTGTCCAGCGGCTTGCCCGGCCCCACCATGTTGTCCCACCAGCCCTCGGAGCGGGACTGGCCTTCGTACACGCCCGCGACGTGGTGCGAGGCGTTGAGCGCATGGCACACCAGCACCGCGTTGCTGCGCTCGGCGTTGAGCGTGCCGTAGGTTTCGTAGGCGAGCGTGTAGCCACTGATCGAGGCGCCGCTGCGCAGGGCCAGCGGGCCTGCGAACTGCATCGACTGCGGGGTGACGACCAAAGGTGATGGCGACGACATGAATGAAAAAACCCGGCCTCGCCAAAAACGAGCCGGGTTCGGCAGCCGTCTTTAGCAGAATTTATAAAGCGCCCGCAAGCTGAAGCAAATCGGCGCAGATCGAGTATATCCCCCAGGCTGCGCGCACTTCGTGTCGCTTCTCCAACCCCCTTCGGGGGCAACACCTGCGGCCCGGCAAAGCCGGTTCCGCGGTGTTTCTGGAAGGGATTCTTCCTTCTTTTCCTACCAGCCAATGATCATGATGCCACCCAGCACCAGGAAGATCGCCGCCGAGATGCCGTGCACGAGCTTGATCGGCACGCGCCGCACGATCTTGTCGCCCAGCCACACGACCGGCGCATTGGCCAGCATCATGCCCAGCGTGGTGCCCACGACGACCCAGGCGTAGTCCTGCGTGAAGCGGGCGGCCAGCATGACGGTGGCGATCTGGGTCTTGTCGCCCATCTCGGCCAGGAAGAAGGCGATCACCGTGGTGCCGAAGACGCCGAACTTCGAGACGCCGGGGGCGTCGTCTTCGTCAAGCTTGTCGGGAATCAGCATCCAGACGGCCATCGCGATGAACGAGCCGCCCAGAATCCAGCGCAGCACCTCCGGGCCGAGCCAGCGCGTGATGTAGTTGCCGACCGCGCCGGCCAGCGCGTGGTTGATGACCGTGGCAACAAAAATGCCGAGCACGATCGGCCAGGGTTTCCTGAAGCGCGCGGCCAGAAGAAGGGCCAGGAGTTGGGTCTTGTCGCCCATTTCGGCGAGCGCGACCACGCCCGTTGCAACGAGAAAAGCTTCCATGATGGATGTGGGGTTCCTTGGGCCGAAGGACGCAATTGACCGCACAACACCTTCGGCCATATTCCCGAAGTTGTGCGGTCAAAGGTCTCGCCAGGTGTGTTCACTGCACGCGCCATGTCCTCGTGGGGCAAGGACAAGTCTGTTGACGCGGGCCCTTCTCGCAAGCGGAAGGCGGCTACTCCCCAATGACCTGCAAATTGTAGCCGCATCGTCAATTTCCCCGGCTCAAATATGTAGGCGTGCGCTAACTTCCATCGGTTTCAAAAGTCGCTACCTCAAGACGCAAATTCATGCTTGCTTTTTTGATATTTCACCCATAATGCACGAGCATCCCTCTTGATTTTGGGCGGGAGCACTTCGGTGATCGGTCAGTTTCGCGCGGCTCGGCGGCTCTCGTTTGAGTGATGCTTTCGGGACTCCATCGCTTTTCTTGATGTGTTTATAGGAGTCCCTTGATGGGCAACAAACTCTACGTCGGCAACCTGCCTTACTCGGTGCGCGACGGTGATCTCGAACAGGCCTTTGGCCAGTTCGGCGCAGTGACCAGCGCCAAGGTCATGATGGAGCGCGACACCGGTCGCTCGAAGGGCTTCGGCTTTGTCGAGATGGGCAGTGACGCGGAAGCACAGGCCGCCATCAACGGCATGAACGGCCAGCCCCTGGGTGGTCGCAGCGTTGTCGTCAACGAGGCACGTCCCATGGAAGCACGTCCGCCCCGCAGCGGCGGTGGCGGCTACGGCGGTGGTGGTGGTTATGGCGGCGGTGGTGGCGGAGGCTACGGCGGCGGTGGTGGCGGCTACGGTGGTGGCGGCGGTGGCCGCTCCGGCGGTGGCGGCGGCTACGGCGGCTACGGTGGCGGCGGTGGTCGTTCGGGTGGCGGCGGCGGTGGTGGCGATGGCGGTTTCCGCAGCCCCTACGGCGCAGGTCCCCGTGGCGGTGGCGGCGGTGGTCGCAGCGGCGGTGGCGGCTACGGCGGCGGCAACGGTGGATACTGAACCCCGTTCACTCCTTCGCGTGCCTCACGGCACACAAACACAAAAGGCTCCCTCGGGAGCCTTTTTCTTTGCCTGCGCGCTGTGCCCGCTGTGCAATCGGCAATGACGCTCAGGCTTCGCCGCTGCGCTTCTTGCGCGCCCGGCCCTGCACCGCGCGATCGAGCACGGCGTTGGGCAGCAGGCGCATGACCTTGGCGACCACGCCCATCTGCCACGGAATCACGCGGTAGCTGGTGCCGGCCTCGATGGCGCGCAGCGCCTGGGCCGCGAAGTCTTCGGGCTGCATGAGAAAGGGCATGCCGTAGCGGTTGCCCTGCGTCAGCGGCGTGTCGATGTAGCCCGGGCACAGCGTGACAACCTTCACGCCGCTGTTGCGCAGTTCCCCGCGCAGGCTCTCGCAGTACGCCACCACGCCGGCCTTGCTCGCACAGTAGGCGCCATGCCCCGGCAGCCCGCGGATGGCGGCGACGCTGCCGATGCCCACGAGCCGCCCGCTGCCGCGCTGCACCATGGCCTGCACGAACGGATGGAAGGTGGCGGCCAGCCCCACGTTGTTGACGGCGAAGGTGCGCGCCAGCACGTCGAGGTCCGAGCGATCGGCCGTGTCGATGCCGATGCTGATGCCGGCGTTGGCGATCACCACGTCGGGCACGCCCTGGCGCGCGATGCTGTCGGCACCGGCGGCCACGATGCTGTCGGTGTCCGCCACGTCGGCGCCGTAGACCTGGTAGCGGCCTGCGTCGAGTTGGCGGCCCGTGGCCCAGGTCTCGATCTCTGCCGTGCGACGCGCCACCAGCGCCAGCCGGTAACCCGCGTCATAGAAAGAGGCGGCCAAGGCCTGGCCGATGCCGCTGGAAGCACCGGTGATGAAGACGAGCGGTGCGGCGGCGGTCATGCGTTGATCGTCTCCCGGAAAGTTTGTTCTTGTGCCGGGCCGCTCAGCGCGGCTTGCCCGCCGCGGCCGATGGCACCAGCACGCCGCGCACGCGCCCCGTGAGGTTGGCGACGCCGCTCAGGTTGTCGTAATCGAGCGAGTCGCCGGTGAACTGGTCGCTGCCGCGGATGAGTGTGACCGGCTTGTTCGACTTCACACGCTCGGTGTCGAGGAACGCGTGCAGGAACTCGCCACGGAACTCCAGCCGGGGTGTGGCCTTGCCGCTCGCGCTGACGGCGGGGTCGCGGATCACGATTGCGTTGCCGAACAGCTGGATTTCGCTGCCGTCGGAATTCGACAAGCCGCGGTTCGCAGAGGAACGGGTGACCAGCCCCTCGGGCGACACCGAGCGCATGCGCACCTGGTCGACCTCGATGGTGTCGGTGTCGGGGTAGTGCCGCCCTTCGACGCCGTGCAGTTCGCTGCGCAGGTCGCCGTTGGGCAGGAAGTTCTTGATGACGAAGTCCCGCATGAAGTAGTCGGGCTCGTGTGTGGGCGCGGCCTTGACGGTGGGCTCCAGCAGCTTGGGGGCATTGCGCACCAGCCAGTAGGTGCCCAGCGCCACGCCGAACATCAGGATGATCGGCAGGTAGATGGTGGTGCGGTCGAGCACATCGCGCGTGAGGTTCCAGGCGCGTCGCAGCTGCGGGCTCATGGTCGGGGGCCCAAGGCAGCGTCGAGCAGCGGACGGTACTGCCCGCAGGCCGTCAACAGCAGGTCGCAGAATTCGCGCGCCGCGCCTTCGCCGCCGCGCGCGGTGGTGACATAGCGCGCCACCGCACGCACTTCGACGTGCGCGTTGGCAGGCGCCGCCGCGAAGCCGACGTGGGTCAGCACGGGCAGGTCGGGCCAGTCGTCGCCGATGGCGGCGGCCTGCGCCCAGGTGAAGCCGAGCTGCTTCAGCATGGCCTCGGCGGCCGGCAGCTTGTCTTCGGTGCCGTAGCGCACGTGCTCGATGCCCAGCGCCTCGAGCCGCACGCGCAGCGGCTTGGAGTCGCGCCCGGTGATCACGGCCGGCGTGATGCCGGCCTTGCGCAGCAGCTTGAGGCCGTAGCCGTCCAGGATGCTGAAGCGCTTGAGCGTCTCGCCGTGCTCGGTGAAGTACACGCCGCCGTCGGTCAGCACGCCGTCGATGTCGAAGAAGACGATGCGCACATCTTGCGCGGCCAGCAGGGTCTCGGCCTGGAAGTCGAGCGGCATCAGATGACCTTCGCGCGCATCAGGTCGTTGGTGTTCACCGCGCCGACGATCACCCCCGCGCCGTCGATCACGAACAGGCGCGTGATGCCGCATTGCTCCATGAGTTCGGCCGCCTCCACCGCCAGCGCGTCGACGCGGATGGTGCGCGGGTCGCGGTGCATGATGTCAGCCGCCTTGGGCGTGCGCAGGTCGGCGCCGGCTTCGATCAGGCGGCGCAGGTCGCCGTCGGTGAAGATGCCCAGCGCCCGGCCGTCGGGTTCGACCACCGCGGCGGCGCCGAAGCCCTTGATGCTCATCGCGCGCATCAGCTCGCTGACGGTGGCCGTCGGCGGCACGCAGGGCACCTCGTCGCCGGCGCGCATGACGTCGCTCAGGTGCGTGAGCAGCTTGCGGCCCAGCGCGCCGCCGGGGTGCGAGCGCGCGAAGTCTTCGGAGCCGAAGCCACGCGCGTCGAGCAGGGCCACGGCCAGCGCGTCGCCCATGGCGATCTGCGCGGTGGTGCTCGCGGTGGGTGCGAGGTTCAGCGGGCAGGCTTCCTTGGCAACGCCGGCATCGATCACGATGTCGGCATGGCGCGCCAGGGTGGAATCGGGTCGGCCGGTCATGGCGATCAGCGGCACGCCCTGGCGCTTGACCACCGGCAGCAGCACGGTGAGTTCGTCGACCTCGCCGCTGTTGGAGATGGCCAGCACAAGGTCGACCGCCTTGATCATGCCGAGGTCGCCATGGCTGGCCTCGGCCGGGTGCACGAACATCGCGGGCGTGCCGGTGGAGGCGAGGGTGGCGGCGATCTTGCGGCCGACGTGGCCGCTCTTGCCCATGCCCATCACGACCACGCGGCCGCGCACTTCAAGGATCTTGCGCACGGCCTCGACGAAACTCGGGCCGACGCGGGCCTTCAGGCCGAGAACGGCTTCGGCTTCGATGTCGAATGTGACGCGTGCCCGGGCCAGGATGGCTTCGGGGTCGACCATGGGGGTCGGGGCGGGGCGGGAGCTCATCGCCGGATTTTACGAGGCGGGCGCGGCCGGCGATCACATGGCCCGGCGAAGCCCGGGGGCACGGACATTGCTCTGGTACGTCGGCACGGCGATGGCGAAACATGACGAAAGCGATGCATTCGGCACGAGGGCAAGGCGCAAACCGCAGCGATAGCCGAAGCTATCGCGAGGATTTGCAACGCCGCCCTCGGGTCGAAGGCGCGCTTTCGTGTTTCGCCATCGCCGCGCCGACGTACTAGCATCGGCGCCTATGTCTTCGTTCGATCTCACGCTGTTGTATCTGTTGGCCGCGGTGATCGGCGTGGTGGCCTGCCGGTCGCTGAAGCTGCCGCCGATGCTCGGCTACCTGACGGCCGGCGTGCTCATCGGCCCGCATGCGCTGGCGCTGGCGCAGAACTCCGAAGGCATCCGCCACCTGGGCGAATTCGGCGTGGTGTTCCTGATGTTCGTGATCGGGCTCGAGTTCAGCCTGCCCAAGCTGCGCGCCATGCGCAAGCACGTGTTCGGGCTGGGCCTGCTGCAGGTGCTGCTGACCATGGCGCTGGCCACCGTCGGCGCGCTGCTCATCGCCACGCAGCTGCCGCCCGCCTGGCAGCTGGGGTGGCAGACCACGCTGGCGCTGTCGAGCGCGCTCACCATGAGCAGCACGGCCATCGTGGTCAAGCTGATGGCCGAGCGGCTCGAGCTGGAGAGCGAGCACGGCAAGCGCGTGATGGGCGTGCTGCTGTTCCAGGATTTGGCCGTGGTGCCGCTGCTGGTGCTGATTCCCGCGCTGGGCGCGCCGCCGGAGGCGCTGGCCAAGGCGCTGGGTTTCGCGCTGGTGAAGGCGACCTTCCTCATCGGCGTGCTGCTCTACGGCGGGCCGCGCATCATGCGCTGGTGGCTCACGCTGGTGGCGCGGCGGCGCAGCGAGGAGCTGTTCATCCTGAACGTGCTGCTGATCACGCTGGGCCTGGCCTGGCTCACCGAGCTGGCCGGCCTGAGCCTGGCGCTGGGCGCCTTCATCGCCGGCATGCTGGTGTCGGAGACCGAATACAAGCACCAGGTCGAGACCGACATCCGCCCCTTCCACGACGTGCTGCTGGGGCTGTTCTTCATCACCGTCGGCATGTCGCTCGACTGGCACATCGTGGTCGAGCGCTGGCGGCTTGTGGCCGTGCTGCTGGTGGTGCCGCTGCTGTTCAAGCTGGGGCTGGTGACGGTGCTGGCGCGGGTGCTGGGCGCGACCTCGGGCGTGTCGCTGCGCACCGGCCTGTACCTGGCGCAGGCCGGCGAGTTCGGCTTCGTGCTGCTCACGCTCGCACAAGACCGCAGCCTGCTGCCGCCCTGGCTGGCCAACCCGGTACTGGCGTCGATGGTGCTGTCGATGCTGGCCACGCCGTTCATCGTGATGTACAGCAACGCCATCGTGCGCAAGCTGGTGGCCAGCGACTGGCTGCAGCAGTCGCTGCAGATGACGAGCATCGCGCGCAAGACCATCAACACCGCGCAGCACGTGATCATCTGCGGCTACGGGCGCTGCGGCCAGAACCTGGCGCGCATCCTGGAGCGCGAAGGCATTCCCTACATGGCGCTCGACCTCGACCCCGACCGCGTGCGCCAGGCCGCCGCGGCCGGCGACTCGGTGGTGTTCGGCGACGCGGCGCGGCTGCAGGCATTGATGGCCGCTGGCCTGGCGCGCGCCAGCGCGGTGGTCGTCACCTACCTGGACGTGGGGGGCGCGATGAAGGTGCTGGCCAACACCCGCGCCCACGCGGCGCACGTGCCGGTGATCGTGCGCACCCAGGACGACCACGACCTCGAGAAACTGCAGGCGGCCGGCGCGACCGAGGTGGTGCCAGAGGCCATCGAGGGTTCGCTGATGCTCGCGAGCCACGCGCTGGCACTGGTCGGCGTGCCGATGCGGCGCGTGATCCGCGTGGTGCAGGACCAGCGCGACGCGCGCTACAACCTGCTGCGCGGCTACTTCCACGGCGCCGACGACGACAACGCCGACGAGATCGATCACGAGCGCCTGAACAGCTTCACGCTCACGCCGGGCGCACGCGCCATCGGCCAGACGCTCGGCCGGCTGGCGCTGCCAACGCTGGGCGTGCGCGTGGCCAGCCTGCGTCGCCAGGACGGCCACGCGCGCGTGCTGGCCGACGACACGCTGCTGTCGGACGGCGACACGCTGGTGCTGTCGGGCAAGCCCGCCGCGCTGGCAATTGCCATCGAGCGGCTGCAGAAGGGCTGAGGCTGCCGGCGCAGGCTCAATTCAAGAGCGACGGATTGCGCTTTTCTTCTTCGATGCGCTGCTGACGGCGCACCGCCTCGCACTGCGCGTGCGACCTGTACTCGAGCTTCACGCACTGGGCCGCCATGCATTGCGCCTTGGCGATGAAGTTGCGGTCGCCGCATTGGGCTTGCGGGTCGGCCGGCGGGGCCGGTGTCGCAGGCGCAGGGGCCGGTGCAGCCGCCACGGGCGTCGCAGCGGCGGGGGCCTGGGGCGTGGGTGGGGGAGGTGCCACCGGCTTGCGCGGCTTCGCGGCGGGCGTGGGCTTGGGTGCGGCTTCCGCCAGCTCGGCGGCCGCTTCCGCGGGTGGCGCTTCGGCCACGGGCGGTGCAGGCTCGGTCGCGACCGGCGGTGCTTCGACCACTGGCGGCGTCGCGCCGGGCGCCGGCGCGGCGACAGGAGGCGGTGCCACGGCCGGCTCGGGCGCCTTGGTGCCGGTCCCGTAGCCCAGCCAGCCCGCGACCACCAGCAGCAGCGCGACCGCGAGCAGCCCCAGCCACAACCCGATGCCGCGCGGGCGCAGCACCGGTTCGGGCGGCTTGATGCGCTTGACCTTGATCCGCGTCCTTGGCCGGTCGGCTCGGGGGGAAGGAGGCAAGGACGATGCGGCGCCCCCGCGCCCCGGCGCGACGATCACGGTCTTTTCATCCGCAGGCGGAGGAGGTGGTGGCGGCTCGGGCCTCCAGCCGCTGGACGCGGGCGACGACGCACGCTTCGACTCGGCAGGATCGAACAGCGGCGCGGGAATGGTCGGCGCACGCAACTGGGCCGGTGCGGTGGTGGCCCATTCGCGGTCGGCAGGACGGGGCGCCGGGGGCGGTACGCGGTCGGCGGTCGACAGCCGGCCACCGCAGTTCCTGCAGAAATTGGCACCCTCGCGGTTGTCCGCGTCACAGACCGGGCAGATCAAGGCCATGGCTCACCAGCAATTCTCAGGATCGGAAACGAAGACTTGTTCTTGTTGTTATGCAGCCGCTGGCAGCGAGCCGACAGCAGGCTCAGGTGACGGCCACCCGCTTGGAGCGGTGCGCCATGCGCTTGGCGATCACGGCGCCGAGGGCCATCGCGATGTCCAGCGCCATGTTGGGCTGTCGGTTCGACATCTCGGAGAACCGCACGGCGGTGAGGCGCCACACGCGGCCCGCGCCCGTGACCACCACGTTGGCTGCATGCGGCTCGCGCGAAAAGAACGAGCCTTCGCCCACCACCGAGCCGGGCGACAGCACGGCCAGGCGCATCTGCTCCTTGCTGCTGACGCGGTGCGCGCTGATGGCGCCGCTTTCGACGAAGTACACCGAGCGGTCGTGCGTGCCCTGCGAGATCAGCACGTCGCCGATGGCCGTTTCGATGGGCTGCAAGTAGCCGGCGAGCGTGTCCCACTGCGCGATGCTCAAGGTCAGCGCGAACGCATCGGCGCTCGGGTTCTCCGCGATGGCGCGGCTCAGGTTCTGGATGGACATGTTTTTCTCGACCCCCGCAAGTGAGTCGAAGTATCCGCGAAGGCCCCAGGTTTCGGCTACAAGTGTTTACGTTTTACCGGGAGGCGTGTCGCCATCTGTCGCTATTTCCCGATACAGAAGCGCGAAAAGATGACACCCAGCAGATCCTCCGCACCGAACTCGCCGGTGATCTCGTTGAGCGCGTTCTGCGCCAGCCGCAGCTCCTCGGCGAGCAGGTCGAGCAGCTGTGCTTGCGCTGCCAGGTGGGCGGCCGCCAGCGCAAGGTGCGTCTCGACGCGGGCCAGTGCCTGCACGTGGCGCGCGCGTGCCAGGTAGATGCCTTCGGGCACGGCCTGCCAGCCGGCCATCGCCAGCAACTGGTCGCGCAGCGCCTCGATGCCCGCGCCGGTCTTGGCCGAGAGCGCGATGCCTTCGGACGGCGGTGCGGCCAACGAGGCGGCGTCCTGCTTGTTCCACACATCGAGCACCGGCACGCTCGCCGGCAGCTTGCGCCGCAGGCCGGCCAGGATCTGCGCGTCGGCGGCGGCGTAATCGGGCTGGCCGGCGCGCGTGAGGTCGTGCAGGAACAGCACGGCGTCGGCGCTTTCGATCTGGCCCCAGGCGCGCGCCACGCCGATCTGCTCGACCTCGTCGCTGCTGTCGCGCAGGCCGGCCGTGTCGGCCACGTGCAGCGGCACGCCGTGGATCTGGATGGTCTGTGAGACCACGTCGCGCGTGGTGCCCGCGATGGCGCTCACGATGGCCAGCTCGGCGCCGGCCAGCGCGTTGAGCAGCGAACTCTTGCCGGCATTGGGCTGGCCCGCGATCACCACCTTGATGCCTTCGCGCAGCAACGCCCCTTGTTTGGCACGCAGCTGCACTGCCGCCAGCTGCGCCTGCAGGCGTTGCAGCTGGCCGGTCGCGTCGGCTTTCTGCAGGAAGTCGATCTCTTCCTCGGGGAAGTCGAGCGTGGCCTCGACCAGCATGCGCAGGTGGATCAGCGCGTCGCGCAGCGTATGGATCTCGCGCGAGAACGCGCCCGACAGCGAGCGTCCGGCGCTGCGCGCGGCGGCCTCGGTGCTCGCGTCGATCAGGTCGGCGATGGCCTCGGCCTGGGCCAGGTCGATCTTGCCGTTGAGAAAGGCGCGCTGGCTGAACTCGCCCGGCTCGGCCACGCGCAGGCCGGGCAGGCGCGGGCGGCCGGTGGCCGGATCGATCTCGGCCGCGGCCTCCAGACAGCGCGACAGCAACAACTGCAGCACGACCGGACCACCGTGCGCCTGCAGTTCCAGCACGTCTTCGCCGGTGTAGGAATGCGGCGTCGGAAAGTGGATCGCCAGGCCGTGGTCGACGGGCTCGCCCTGCGCATCGCGAAAGGGCAGGTAGGTGGCTTCGCGCGGCTTGAGCGCGCGGGAGCACAGCGCCTCGACCAGCGGCGCCAGCCGGGCGCCTGACACGCGAACGATGCCGACCGCTCCGCGCCCCGGGGCGGTGGCGATGGCGACGATGGGATCGGAGGTGCGGGCGAGGGTCATGACAGCGCGATTCTTTCAGCAAAAAGCAAAGGGCCGCGAATGCGGCCCTTTGCGGGTGGCGGTGGCCGGCGGGCTTACTTGCCCAGCACGCCCAGTCGCTTGTTGATGAACCACTGCTGCGCGATCGACAGCACGTTGTTCGTGATCCAGTACAGCACCAGGCCGGCCGGGAAGAAGATGAACATCACGCTGAAGGCCAGCGGCATGATCCACATCAGCTTGGCCTGCATCGGATCGGGTGGCGTCGGGTTGAGCCAGGTCTGGAACAGCGACGTGGCCGTCATCACGATCGGCAAGATGTACCAGGGATCGGGTGCCGACAGGTCGGTGATCCAGCCGATCCACGGGGCGTGGCGCATTTCAACGGACGACAGCAGCACCCAGTACAGCGCGATGAACACCGGAATCTGGATCACGATGGGGAAGCAGCCGCCCATCGGATTGACCTTCTCGGTCTTGTAGATCCGCATCATTTCCTGCTGCATTTCCTGCGGCTTGTCCTTCAGCCGCTCGCGCATTTCCATGATCTTCGGGTTGATGGCCTTCATCTTGGCCATGCTGGCGTAGGCCTTGGCGTTGAGCCAGTAGAAGGCCGCCTTCAGCAGCACCACGAGCGCGACGATCGACCAGCCCCAGTTGCCCAGGATGCCGTGCAGCTGCGTGAGCAGCCAGTACAGCGGCTTGGAGATGATCGCGAAGATGCCGTAGTCCTTCACCAGGTCCAGGCCGGGGGCGATGGCTTCGAGCTTCTTTTCTTCTTCGGGGCCGGCGAACAGCGCGCTGTTCACGACCTGCGTGGCGCCCGGGGCGATCTTCGGCAGCGTGGCGACCATGGCCACGGTGAAGAGGTTGTCGCCCAGGTCCTTCACGCGGAATTCGCGACGCAGCTGTTCGCTGGCCGGGTCGCCCTTGAGCAGCCAGGCCGAGGCGAAGTAATGCTGCACCATCGCAATCCAGCCGTCGTTGGCCGGTGGCGGCGGCTCGATCTTGCCCTTGGCGATGTCCTTGAAGTCGAGCTTGTGGAACTTCTTCTCGTTGGTGTACGCGGCCGGGCCCGTGAAGGTGTTGGTGCCGAACATCGTGCCGGCGGCCACGGTGCCGTGGCGCAACAGCTGCATGTACAGCTGCGCGTCGCGCGGCTGGTCGCTCACGTTGACCACTTCGTGGCGCACGCCGATGACGTAGTCGTCACGCTTGAACACGTAGGTCTTGATGTACTTCAGGCCGCCGACCGGGGCGCTTTCGAAGCTCACTTCGAGCGTGTTCTGGCCGTCGGCCATCGCGCGCGGACCGGCCTTGGGCGTCATGGCCGTCAGGTGGTTGGGGAAGGCGTCGCCGGCCACGGGATTCAGCAGGCCGGTTTGCGCGACGTAGCGCGTGGCGGGTGAGCCGTTCTCGAACAGCACGACGCGCTTGGTGCGGTCGGCTTCGTCGAACTTGAGCAGTTCGAGGTGATTGACCGTGGCGCCTTCGCTGTCGATCGTCGCCTTGAACAGGTCGGTGGTCACCACGACCTGCTCGCGCGGCGCGGCCGGAGCCGCCTGCGTCGGCACGGCGCCTGCGGTGCCACCGGCTGCGGCAGCCGCGGTCGGCACGCCGTTGTTGGCGGCGGGCGTACCAGCGGCCGGCGCCGTGACGGCGGGCTTGGTCGACGGCAGGAAGGTCGGCTTGTTGCCGTTGAAGACCTGCCATTGGTCCCACAGCAGCACGAGCGAGAAACCAAAAATCACCCACAGGATCGTGCGGCGGATATCGTTCATGACGAAGACTTCTTGTCGGAGGAGAGAAGAGACGAAAACAGCGATCCTGACTTGTCAGTGCGACGCTGTGATTTCGGTGGAACCGGATCGTGGCCGCCCTGGCACCAGGGCTGGCAGCGCGCGATGCGGTGCAGCGTCAGGTAGCTGCCCTTGAGCGCGCCATGCACTTCCAGCGCCTCGATCGAATACACGGAGCAGGTCGGCGTGAAGCGGCACGACTGCCCGAGCCAGGGGCTCAGCAGCAGGCGGTAGCCCTTCACGAGGCCGATCAGCAGGCGTTTCATGTGGAGGCGGGTGCGCGGGAGGCGGCCGGTGCCGGCGGACGCGCGGCGCGCGCCAGCAGCTGCTGGAGCTCGGCGCGCACGGCAGCCTTGAGCTTGTCCGAGGAAGCGCTCACGAACACCTTGCGATCGAAACCGGCGCGCAGGCGCACCACGTGCGCGGCACGCGGCAAAGCGACGCCAGGCGCGGCGCTCACGGTGTAGATCTGGCGCTTGATGGCGTTGCGCGTCACCGCGCGGCGCGCCCAGCGCTTGGGCACCATGGCGCCCAGCCAGACCTCATCGGACGGGAACAGCGAAGCGGCACCCGATGCAGAAACATCGAGCGCACAGCGGTGCAATGCGAAATGGGCAGTGCGCGCCACGGTGGCACCTGCGAGGACGGCCTGGAATTGCGCGCGGGTCTTGAGCCGCTGCAAGGAAGCCGGACCGCGTACGTCGCTGCTGGCGGGGCCAGGCGCAGAGGCTGCAGGAGCCTGCGCGGACGTGTCGGCGGCTGACAACGGCAGGTGGGGTGCCGTCAGACGGCCAGGCGCTTGCGGCCCTTGGCGCGGCGTGCGTTGATGACGGCACGGCCGCCGCGGGTCTTCATGCGGACCAGAAAGCCGTGGGTACGGGCGCGGCGGACTTTGGATGCTTGGTAAGTGCGTTTCATGATGGTTTCCTGATTCCCTGTTTGCGCCGGTTTCCGCATGAAGGCATGCACAAACCTAGCGAGCGCTGGGGGAGCGAGTTTCGGATGGCCCCCGAAAGACGCTGTGAAGGCTTTTCAGGGAAACCCGCAATTATCGCAAACATTGGCCGCCGGAACAATCTTCGACTGGATTTGCGGGCCTTTCCATGTGCAGCGCAGCATGTGGATAAGGTTTTGACAAGTTAGAATGCCCGGCGCCTTCCAGCAGAGAATATCCACAATACCTATACAAGAAATGCCCGAGGGTTCCATCACTTTTTCAAGCGCCCATGTCGACTGACGGCATCGGCGAAAGCCTGTGGCAGGCCTGCGTCGACCAGCTCGCGCAGGAGCTGTCCGAGCAGCAGTTCAACACCTGGATCAAGCCCCTCACCGCGCAGGTCGCCGACGACCTTTCGCGCATGACGGTGTTCGTCGCCAACCGCTTCAAGCTCGACTGGATCCGTGCCCAGTACGCCAGCAAGATCGCGGCCATGGCCGAGAAGATGTACGGCCAGCCGGTCGCCATCGAGTTAGCGCTCGCTCCGCGTGAAACTCCCGTCCGTATGGCGCCCGTGACTCTCATGGCCGAGACGGACGTGCCACGCGACGTGGCTGGCCCGGGCGAAGAGCCCGCCGCCGCCGGCTTCAAGAACCGACTCAATTCGGGGCTCACTTTCGACACCCTGGTCGAGGGTACGGCCAACCGCATGGCGCGCGCGGCGGCCATGCACGTGGCCGGCATGCCGGGCCATCTGTACAACCCGCTTTTCATCTACGGCGGCGTCGGCCTGGGCAAGACCCACCTGATGCACGCGGTGGGCAACCGGCTGCTGGCCGACCGACCCGATTCCAAAGTTCTCTACATCCACGCCGAGCAGTTCGTGTCGGATGTGGTCAAGGCCTATCAGCGCAAGACTTTCGACGAGTTCAAGGAACGCTACCACTCGCTCGATCTGCTGCTGATCGACGACGTGCAATTCTTCGCCAACAAGGACCGCACGCAGGAAGAGTTCTTCAACGCGTTCGAGGCGCTGCTCGCCAAGAAGTCGCACATCGTGATGACCAGCGACACCTACCCCAAGGGGCTGGCCGACATCCACGAGCGGCTGGTGTCGCGCTTCGATTCGGGTCTCACGGTGGCCATCGAGCCGCCCGAGCTTGAAATGCGCGTGGCGATCCTGATCAACAAGGCCCGCGTCGAAGGCGCCGAAATGCCCGAGGAAGTCGCCTTCTTCGTGGCCAAGAACGTGCGCTCCAACGTGCGCGAGCTCGAAGGCGCCCTGCGCAAGATCCTGGCGTACTCGCGCTTCAACCAGAAGGAGATCTCGATCGCCCTGGCGCGCGAGGCGCTGCGCGACCTGCTGTCGATCCAGAATCGGCAGATCTCGGTCGAAAATATCCAGAAGACGGTGGCCGATTACTACAAGATCAAGGTCGCCGACATGTACAGCAAGAAACGCCCGGCCAGCATTGCGCGGCCGCGGCAGATCGCGATGTACCTGGCCAAGGAGCTCACGCAGAAGAGCCTGCCGGAAATCGGCGAGCTGTTCGGCGGTCGCGATCACACGACGGTGCTCCACGCGGTGCGAAAGATTTCGGGCGAGCGCCAGCAGCTCACCGAACTCAACCAGCAGCTGCACGTCCTCGAACAGACCCTCAAAGGCTGAAGCCGAATGTCATCAAGAACGCCCCTCGCGACAGCGGAGAATGGCGTCCTGAAAGCTGATTCAAAGAGATAAGAGAAGAGGAAGAAGACATGATCGTTTTGAAGGCAACCCAAGACAAAGTTCTTGCTGCGCTGCAATCGGTGGCCGGCATCGTCGAGCGGCGTCATACCCTGCCGATCCTGGCCAATGTGCTGATCCGCAAGACCGGCGGCCAGCTGCAGCTGACCACCAGCGACCTCGAGATCCAGATCCGCACCACCGCCGAACTCGGTGGCGACGAGGGCAACTTCACGACCACCATCGGCGCGCGCAAGCTGATCGACATCCTGCGCACCATGCCGGCCGACCAGACCGTGAGCCTCGAATCGAGCGCCAGCAAGCTCGTGCTCAAGGGCGGCAAGAGTCGCTTCACGCTGCAGTCGCTGCCCGCCGAGGACTTCCCGCTGGTGCAGGAAGCCGCCAATTTCGGCCCCGTGTTCAGCGTGCCCCAAAAGACGCTCAAAGACCTGCTCTCGCAGGTCTCGTTCGCCATGGCCGTGCATGACATCCGCTACTACCTGAACGGCATCCTGTTCGTGGCCGAAGGCAAGCAGCTGAGCCTCGTGGCCACCGACGGCCACCGCCTGGCGTTCTCCTCGGCCATGCTCGATGTCGAAGTGCCGCGCCAGGAAGTGATCCTGCCGCGCAAGACCGTGCTCGAGATGCAACGGCTGCTGTCCGACGCCGAAGGCGCCATCGAGATGCAGTTCGCGAACAACCAGGCCAAGTTCAGCTTCGGTGGCATGGAGTTCGTCACCAAGCTGGTCGAGGGCAAGTTCCCCGACTACAACCGCGTGATTCCCAAGAACCACAAGAACACCGTCACGCTGGGCCGCGCGCCGCTCTTGGCCAGCCTGCAGCGCACCGCCATCCTGACCAGCGAGAAGTTCAAGGGCGTGCGCCTGAACATCGAACCGGGCACGCTGCGCATTGCGTCGAACAACGCCGAGCAGGAAGAAGCCCAGGACGAACTCGACATCGACTACGGCGGCGACAGCATCGAGATCGGCTTCAACGTCACCTACCTGATCGACGCGCTGTCGAACATGGACCAGGACATGGTCAAGCTGGACCTGGCCGACTCCAACAGCTCGGCCTTGTTAACCATCCCCGAGAACGCATCTTTCAAGTACGTCGTGATGCCGATGCGCATCTAGACCCTGGAAAACACAGCGCCTTGCGCACACAACCCGCGGCCCCCCGCGGGTTTGCGCTTTCAAGAGGCGGCGAATTGAGCTTTTGAGAGCCCGAAAAATCACGGGAAACCCGTGAGAGACAGAGGAATATCCGAATGAGTGCAGAAGAGAACAAGCCCGACGTGCCGCACACCGAGCCGGTCTATACCCCCGAAATCCAGATCGTGGCGCCCGAAGGCGTCCCCGCCGACGCCAGCTACGGCGAAGGTGCGATCACGATCCTCGAAGGTCTGGAAGCCGTGCGCAAGCGCCCGGGCATGTACATCGGCGACACCTCCGACGGCACGGGCCTGCACCACCTCGTGTTCGAGGTGGTGGACAACTCCATCGACGAAGCGCTCGCGGGCCATTGCGACGACATCGTCGTGACCATCCACTCCGACAACTCGATCTCCGTCACCGACAACGGCCGCGGCATTCCCACGGGCGTGAAGATGGACGACAAGCACGAGCCCAAGCGCTCAGCCGCTGAAATCGCGCTCACCGAACTGCACGCTGGCGGCAAGTTCAACCAGAACAGCTACAAGGTCTCGGGCGGCCTGCACGGCGTGGGCGTCTCGTGCGTGAACGCGCTGAGCGTGAAGCTGCGGCTGATCGTGCGCCGCGAAGGCAAGATCCACGAGCTCGAATTCAGCCGCGGCTTCGTGCAGAACCGCCTGCTCGAGACCGTGAACGGCTTCGAGGTCTCGCCCATGAAGGTCATCGGCGACACCGACAAGCGCGGCACCGAAGTGCACTTCCTGCCCGACACGGAAATCTTCAAGGAAAACAACGATTTCCACTACGAGATCTTGAGCAAGCGCCTGCGCGAGCTGAGTTTCCTGAACAACGGCGTGCGCATCCGCCTGCTGGACGAACGCACCGGCAAGGAAGATGACTTCTCCGGCGCCGGCGGCGTGCGCGGCTTTGTCGAGTTCATCAACAAGGGCAAGACCGTCCTGCATCCGAACTCGTTCTATGCAGCGGGCGAGAAGCCGGCCGACACCTACGGCGGCATCCCCGGCACGCACATCGGCGTCGAAGTGGCGATGCAGTGGAACAGCGGCTACAACGAGCAGGTGCTGTGTTTCACCAACAACATCCCGCAGCGTGACGGCGGCACCCACCTCACCGGCCTGCGCGCCGCGATGACCCGCGTCATCAACAAGTACATCGAAGAGAACGAGTTCGCCAAGAAGGCGAAGGTCGAAGTCACCGGCGACGACATGCGCGAAGGCCTGTGCTGCGTGCTGAGCGTGAAGGTGCCCGAGCCCAAGTTCTCCAGCCAGACCAAGGACAAGCTGGTGTCCAGCGAAGTGCGCGCGCCGGTGGAAGACATCGTCGGCCGCCTGCTGACCGACTACCTGCAGGAACGTCCGAACGACGCCAAGATCATCTGCGGCAAGATCGTCGAGGCCGCCCGCGCCCGCGAAGCCGCCCGCAAGGCCCGCGAAATGACCCGCCGCAAGGGCGTGCTCGACGGCATGGGCCTGCCCGGCAAGCTGGCCGACTGCCAGGAAAAGGACCCCGCCCTGTGCGAGGTCTACCTCGTGGAGGGTGACTCCGCCGGCGGCTCCGCCAAGCAGGGCCGCGACCGGAAGTTCCAGGCCATCCTGCCGCTGCGCGGCAAGATCCTGAACGTTGAAAAGGCGCGCTACGAGAAGCTGCTCACCAGCAACGAAATCCTGACGATGATCACCGCGCTCGGTACCGGCATCGGCCGCGCCGGCGCGACCACGGCGGGCGGCGGGGCGGACGACTTCAACGTCGCCAAGCTGCGCTACCACCGCATCATCATCATGACCGACGCCGACGTGGACGGCGCGCACATCCGCACGCTGCTGCTCACGTTCTTCTACCGGCAGATGCCCGAACTGGTCGAGCGCGGCCACATCTACATCGCGCAGCCGCCGCTGTACAAGGTGAAGGTCGGCAAGGAAGAGCAGTACCTGAAGGACGGCCCCGCGCTGGACGCCTTCCTGCTCAAGGTGGCGCTGAAGGACGCGAGCATCGAGACCGGCGGCGCCGCCTCGACCACGCTGTCGGGCGACACGCTGGCCGAGCTGGCGCGCAAGCACCAGGTGGCCGAGGCCGTGATTGCGCGCCTGCGCAACTTCATGGACGCCGAAGCGCTGCGCGCCATCGCCGACGGCGTGGCGCTCGACCTCGACACGCCGCCCGCCGCCGAGGCCTCGGCCGTGGCGCTGCAGGCCAAGCTGCGCGAACTCAACACGACCGGTGTGCCGGCCGAGGTGAGCAGCGAGTTCGACGCCCGCACCGACAAGCCGCTGCTGCGCATCAGCCGCCGCCACCACGGCAACATCAAGTCCAGCGTGATCACGCAGGACTTCGTGCACGGCGCCGACTACGCGGCACTCGCCGAAGCCGCCAACACCTTCCGCGGCCTGTTGAGCACCGAAGGCGCGCTGGTCAAGCGCGGCGAGGGCGAACGCGCCAAGGAAGAAAAGGTCGACGACTTCCGCCAGGCCATGAAGTGGCTGATCGGCGAAGCCGAGCGCGCCACCTCGCGCCAGCGCTACAAGGGCCTGGGCGAGATGAACCCCGAGCAGCTGTGGGAAACCACCATGGACCCGGCCGTGCGCCGCCTGCTGCGCGTGCAGATTGACGACGCGATCGAGGCCGACCGCGTGTTCACGATGCTGATGGGCGACGAGGTGGAGCCGCGCCGCGAGTTCATCGAGCAGAACGCGCTGCGCGCGTCGAACATCGACGTCTGATCGATTCCGCACCACCGCGTGACACCCTTCGTGTCGCGCGGTGTGCTGCGAAGGCGTCCTGCGGACGCCCCCTTCACTTTCACTGCTTGCGCTGCACGAACAGGTTGCGCTTCGCATCCTCCGGGTACGCGAAGGTGATCTGCCCGTTGCGCACCACGCCCATCACCAGCATGTTGGGCGAAATCGCGTCCTTGTCTTTGTCCGAGAACGCCCTGTCGTAGGTCGTGACGACGCCGTAGTAGGGACGCTTGGGCTGCTCGAGCGCGGTCTTGATGGCCGGGCCTTCGAGCTTGCCGTTCGGCACATTGAACATCGCATGGGCCAGCAGGTAGGTGGCGTCGTAGGCCTGCGCGGCGGCCATCGGGACCGGAATGCGCCTGGTGTTGAACTTCCGCGCGTAGTTGGAAAGAAATGACGAGCGACGCTCGTTGCTCGGCTCGGCAATGAAGCTCTGCGCCACCAGCGAGCCTTCGGCGGCGTCCCGGGCGCCGTCGATGAACGAGGGGAAGGACAGCGTCCAGGGCCCCACCTGCGGCACCTTCCAGCCCAGGGCCTGCCGGCCACGCGCAATGACGGCGTTTTCAGGGCCCACGGTGTAGCTGAAGATGACATCCGCGCCGGCCGCCTTGGCCTCCGACAGTTCCTTCGTCAGGTCTTTCACGCCGAGCTGGAAGCGGCCGACGTACACGGGCTTGAGGTTTCGGGCCGCCAGCGCCTTCTCGACATCCTTCACTCCCGCCTCGCCGTAGCCCGTGGCATCGTGCAGCACGGCAACCCGTTTCCAGCCCCGCGCCAGCAGGTCGTCGACCACAAAGGGCGCCTGGATGCCGTCCTTGGGCGATGTGCGAAACACGTAGCTCGTGGCGGGCGGATAGGTCGAGGTCAGCGGCGAGCCGGTGGCGCAGGGCACGATCAGCGGCAATTTCGCGTCATTGAAAACAGCCAATGAATTCATCGCCACACCGGTATTGCAGAAGCCGATGGTGGCGACCACTTTTTCATTGACGAGGGCCTGGGATTGCGAACGGCCGATGCCCGGATTGGCCTGGTCGTCTTTCACCACGAGTTCGAGCGAACGCCCGAGATACCCGCCCACGGCATTGATTTCGTCGACAGCCATCTTCACGCCGTTGAGCATGGGCGTGCCGAAATCGGCCGATGGCCCGGTGAAAGGGCCGATGACGCCAATGCGGATCGGCGCGGACGGTGGTGAGGCGGCGTGGGCAGCGCATCCAAAACCCACCAACAAGAGGATGAACCGGCGATGGAAATGAGGCATTGGGGTTTGGCACTTTGAAAGAAGCGCCGAGCCTAATTTCTTTATGCAGCCTTCCATAGCTAGGGTATGCCCAGTCAATTGCGCACTAAATCCAATATGTGTTGCCAATTTCGTTCAAACGATGGCCGGGTGACGAGGCGCAGGCATGGAACCCCGCAGCGGCGAGGCTGCGCCGTATCGGTGGAATATCCACACCGGCGGCTCCGAGCCTGCATCTCAGGGTTTCCGATGAATCGGCGCCAAAAAACGGGGGTGACGCCCGTCACATGGATGTCACCAGCTATGAAAACAATAGCATTCACCTGCGCAACGCAGAAGCTTCCTCGTAAACGCTATATCTAGCCCGACTCTTGCTAAGCAAAATTCCTGACGGATTTCCTGTCACGCAAGATCGAGGACACACAGAGCAATGAACCCCAAGCGTTTCCAGCGGCCCGTGGCTGCACTGGTTCTGGGCGGTGCCACAGCCGCCGCGGCACTCCTCGCGGCCGTGTCGCCGGCCCATGCGTTCTCGAACCCGCCGATCCAGATCGCGCAGGGCATCGAATACATGTGCGGCGGCGCCGCCAAGGGCGAAGCCGCCTTCCTGGAAATGGTCGCACCGCGCTGGGCTGCGACCATCGACTTGCGCGTGAGCGACGGCAAAGGCGCACAGCAGGCCGGTTTCCCGGCCAAGGCCGCCATCCAGATCCGGCAGAAGTACACGGGCCAGACGGTGATGCAAGTGCAGACCCAGGCGCCCTACATGCTCGCGCGGCTCGATCCGGGCGCCTACGACGTCGACGTGACGCTGGGTGGGCTCACGCTCACGCAGCAACTGGTCGTGATCGCCGGCATTCCGGCACGTGCCTCGTTCGTCTGGCCATCGAACTTCGACATGGCCTCGATCGCGCCGCCGCTGCCGCAGGCACTGGCGCAAACCACCGCGCGCTGAGCGGACGCGAGCCGCCACGGCCCGCGCAGTTAAGCCTTCCTTAAGTCGTGCGCGGCACATTGCCTGCCTGCGTGGCCTGTCGCCACCATTGCCCGGAAAGGAAGGCTCCGATGTCTCTCACCACCACCCCCTTGTTCCTGTTCTCGCACGCCCGGCCCGTGGCTGCAGCGAGCGCTGCGGCCTTGCTCGTGCTGCTCGGCGGCGCACTCGCGGCGCAGCCGGCCCAGGCGGCGATGAACCCGCCGATCCTCATGGCGCACGGCGTCGAGTACATGAGCGGCGGCATCGGCCAGGACGAGGCGCAGCTGATGCAAACCGTGTCGCCACGCTGGCCCGCGAGCTTCGAATTCGCGATCAAGGACGGCCGCCGCGCCGACTTCGCGGCCGGTGTGCACGTCACCGTGCGCGACAGCCACGGCACCGCGCTGCTCGACAACGTGGTCTCGGGCGGACCGTTCATGGTGGCGCGGCTTGAGCCGGGCCGCTACGAAGTGGAGGCTCGCATCGGCGGCCAGACGCTCAAGCAAACGCTGCAGGTATCGCCGGGTGCGCCAGCGAAGGCGGTGTTCGAATGGCCGGCAGGCACCGACATGGCCTCCGCCGGCACGCGCACGGTGCGGTAGGCACAGCGGCAAGGCGCCGCGACCGGCACCGAACGGTCACGCCTGCGGCGCCACAATGCCCGCTATCCGGTTGGCGCGCGCTATAGAAAAAATAGCGACCCAGGCAGCTTTCGGTGCCTTGAATGCGCGGCATGCGCCTTGCAGATGCCGTGTCCCGGGCCATGCCCGCGTCTCTCTTCGTCCCGATGCCGATCCGTCCCCTGAGCGTCCTGACCGCGCTGCTGCACGTCTACATCGCGCTGCGCCTGCTGCCTGCGCTGGCGTCGCTCACGCCTGCGTGGCCGCTCGCCCTCGTGCTGCTGGCGGTGTCCGCGGTCACGATGCCGCTGCCCTTCGTGTCGCGCGGCCATCGTGCCGACCGCAAGGCGAAGCCGGCGGGCGAGATGCTGCACTGGATCGGCCTCATCAGCATGGGCTGGTTCTCTTCGCTGTTCGTGCTCACGCTGGTGCGCGACCTCGGCCTGTTGCTGGCCTGGCTCGCGGGTTCGCTCGGCGGCCTGCAGGTGCCGTGGGACGCGATCGCGCCCTGGAGCGCATTGGCGGTTCTGGCGCTGGCCACGGGCGTGTCGCTGATCGGCTTCATCAACGCGCGCCGCACGGCCGGCGTGAAGCAGGTCGACGTGCCGATCCGCGGCCTGCCGGCGGCGCTCGACGGCTTCACGATCGCGCAGCTCAGCGACATCCACGTGGGCCCGACGATCCGCAACGGCTACATCCAGCGCATCGTCGACGCGGTGAACGGGCTCGGTGCCGACGCCATCGCGATCACCGGCGACCTGGTGGACGGCAGCGTGCCCGAATTGCGCGAGCACATCGCGCCGCTGGCGGGCCTGCGCGCGCGCCACGGCACCTTCGTGGTCACGGGCAACCACGAGTACTACGCGGGCGCGCACGCCTGGATCGACGAGCTGCGCCGTCTCGGCCTGAAGGTGCTGTTGAACGAGCATGTGGTGCTGCAGACGCGCAACGTGCGCGGCGCGCAGACCGACGAAGAGCTGTTCGAAAGCGCGCTGGTGCTGGCTGGCGTGACCGACTTCACCGCCGGCCATTTCGACGCCGCGCACGCGAGCGACCCGCACCTGGCGCTGCACGACGCGCCGCCTCTGGTGCACACGCGCGTGCTGCTGGCGCACCAGCCGCGCAGCGCGCCGGTGGCGGCCGCGGCCGGCTACCAGCTGCAACTGTCGGGCCACACGCACGGCGGCCAGTTCTTTCCGTGGAACCTGTTCGTGCCCATGCAGCAGCCGTTCACGGCCGGCCTGCACCGGCTGCACGACATGTGGATCTACGTGAGCCGGGGCACCGGCTACTGGGGGCCGCCGAAGCGTTTCGGCGCGCCGTCGGAAATCACGCTGGTGACGCTGGTCCCGACGAAATCCTGAAACGCAGCGGGGTCACGCCTGCAGTTCGGCCAGCAGCCGGCGCGCATTCGACGTGGCGGCCGCGTGGATCGGCTTCAGGCCTTCGCGCGCGATGCGCGCCGCCACCCCCGTGAACTGACCCGCCGTGCTGGCGCCGCGCGCCGTCGCCTGCACGAGCGCGTCGCCATGCGTTGCCGCCTGGGCCGGCGTGAAGCTGCCGGCCAGCGAGAAGAGCGCCGTGGCGCCCTGCAGCCACTGCTGCCATGCACGCTGGGCGAGCGACGCCTGGCTGCTGTGCCACTGCCTCACCATTGCCAGGCCCGATTCGCTGGCTGCCGTGAGCTTTTCGTGGCCCATGAGCTGGAACTCCGCGAGATCGGCGGCGCTGGGCGCGAGCCCGGCCTTGGCGATGCGCTCGGTGCGCATGCGGATCACCGTGCCGGACGATGCCAGGGTTTCGTGGGTCTTGAGGGCCAGATCGACCCATTGCATCAGCGGACTGGCCAGGCGGGCGGTGGTACTGAAGGACGACATGGGAAGAGGGCACATGAGGGGAACAGAGGGCCACTATAGGCCGGTGAAGTGAAGATTGTTGCGGCGCAGCAATTTCGAGCCGTCGTTTCACCGATCGGTCGCTTTTTGCGGGCAATATTTAACGTTTGTTGTCGTTGCGGCTGGCACCCGCGCGCAGCCGGCGCGCCCGCATCTCGGTGACGAGATAGGCGACCAGCGCCACGGCCAGCGGCAGCAGGTAGTACAGCGCGCGGTAGGCGAGCAGCGCGGCAAGCAGACGCGTTTGCGCCACCTCGTGCGCCAGCAGCGCGACGAACACGGCCTCCAGCACGCCAAGCCCCGCCGGCACGTGCGTGACCACGCCCGCCACCGCGGCGACCAGCAGCACCGCGAGCACCTGCGGGTACCCGACCTCGCCCTGCAGCAGCACCCAGATCACGCCGCCGATGAGCGACCAGTTGACGCACGACATCGCCAACTGCAGCAAGGCCATCGGCACCGTCGGCGTGCGCAGCGCATGGCCGCGCACGCGCCAGACATGGCCGTCCGAGAACGCACACAGCGCCAGATAGGCGAGCGACACCACCAGCAGCACCGCGCCGAGCACGCGCAGGCCGCCGCCGTCGATCTTCCAGTCGGGCGGCAGCGCCATCGGCCAGAAGCAGAATGCAGCGCCGGCCACCACGAGGTAGCCGAGCCAGTTGGTCAGCATGCTGAAGCCCAGCACGCGCGTGATGGTCTCGTTGCCCAGCCCCAGCCGCGAATACAGCCGGTAGCGAAACGCCACGCCGCCCACCAGCGAACCGAAGTTGAGGTTGAAGGCGTAGCTGATGAAGGTCACGCCCATGACCGTGCCGGCGCCCAGCCGGTGCTTCGTGAGGTAGCGGCCGAGCAAATCGTAGGTGCTGTAGAGCCCGAAGCTGGCGGCGGCCAGGGCACCGGCCGCAAGCAGCGTGAGCGCGGGCAACGCGCGCAACGCGGCGAACACCTCGGCCCAGTCGATGCTGCGCGCCTGCGTCAGCAACAGCCACGCGATGCCGCCGAAGAAGGCCCAGATCGCGACCTTGCGCACCCACGGCCACCAGGGCCGGTGCGTGAGGGCGAGGGACGCGCTCATTCGATGGCCCCTGCGCTGCGCGCTGCGGTATTCGCCTTGGGAGCGGCCCGGCGGCTCATGCGGTCTCCGTGCGCGCCGTGCCGTCGTCGCTCGTGTGTTTCTTCTGCTGCGCCATGAGGTCGGTCGCCTCGGCCGGCGTGAGGCGCGGTGCGTGGCGCGGCAGGCGGTTCAGCCACGACGGGTACCAGCGCAGGAAGTGGAAGACGAAGAAGCTGCGCACCAGTCGCCAGCCGCTCCATTCGCTGGCCAGGTCCTCCGCGCCGATCTGCTTGCAGCTGTGCCGCATGAGCTGGTCCATGCGCTCCCAGAGCAGGTGATTGAACGCGGTGTCGCGCACCACGACGTTGGCCTCGAGGTTGAGCGACAGGCTCAGCGGGTCGAGGTTGCTCGAGCCCACGGTGCTCCAGCGGTCGTCCATGAGCGCGACCTTGCCGTGCAGCGGGCGGTCGCAGTACTCGTAGATGCGCACGCCTGCGTGCAGCAGGTGGTGGTACAGCATGCTGGCGGCGGTCTTCACGATCGGCATGTCGGGCTCGCCCTGCAGGATGAGGCGCACATCGACACCGCGGCGCGCGGCGCGGCGCAGCTCCTTGATGAGGCGGTAGCCCGGAAAGAAATACGCGTTGGCGATCACGATGCGCTCGCGCGCGGCGCGGATCGCCGCGCGGTAGTGGCGTTCGATGTCGTTGGTGTGGCGGCGGTTGTCGCGCGTGACGAAGATCACATCGGCCTCGCCCGCTGCCTGCAGCTGCTCGGCCGGCGGTGCCTGCTTCAGCCGGCGCCGGAACCAGCCCGCGCCCTTGCCGCCGAGCGCAATCGCGCGCAGCACGAACTGGTGGACCTCCGCCACGATCGGTCCCGCCAGCTCGACCGCGTAGTCCTGCTTGGCCTTGGGGCCGAAGTCGAGCAGGTGGTCGGCCGAGTAGTTGATGCCGCCCACGAAGGCACGCACGCCGTCGACCACCACGATCTTTCGGTGCATGCGGCGGAACACATTGAGCCGCTGGCCCAGGAAGCGCTGGCCCGGGTCGAACACGCGCACCTTGACGCCGGCCGTGGCCAGGCTCTCGAGGTACTCGCGCGAGAGATCGGGCGAGCCGAAGCCGTCGATCATCAAATCGACCTTCACGCCGCGCAGCGCCGCCGCGCGCATGGCCGCGTGCAGTGCCAGGCCCACCTTGTCCTCGAAGAGGATGAAGGTCTCGATGATCACTTCGCGCTGCGCCTGGCGGATCGCCTCGAACACGCGCGGAAAGAACTCCTCGCCGTTCTCCAGCAGTTCGATGCGGTTGCCGCCGGTCCAGTGGCCGGCACGCTCGTGGGTGTCGCGCATGGGGGCCTCGGTGCTCACAGGTCGATGTCCGCCACCAGCGGGGCGTGGTCCGACAGATGCGACCACGGCCGGCGCGGCAGCACCACGGGCGCATGCACGCTCGCGTTACGCACGTAGATGCGGTCCAGCGCCAACAGCGGCAGGCGCGCCGGAAACGTGCGCGCCGCGCGGCCATGGGCATGCACGAACACCTCGCGCAGCGAGGCGCCCTCGGCCAGCACCTCGTGCGCACGGCCGCGCCAGTCGTTGAAGTCGCCCGCGACGATCAGCGGCGCGTCGGCCGGCACCTCGTCGCGCACGATGTGGCACAGCAACTCCAGCTGCTGCTGGCGGTGCGCCTCGGCCAGCCCGAGATGCGCGCAGATCGCATGCACATCGACCGTGCGGCCGGGCAGGCGCAGCACGCAGTGCAGCAGTCCGCGCTTCTCGGGGCCGCTTACCGACACGTCGTGATTGCGGTAATGCACGATCGGAAACTTCGACAGCACGGCGTTGCCGTGGTGCCCCTTCGGATACACCGCGTTGCGCCCGTAGGCGAACTGCGGCCACATGGTGTCGGCCAGGAATTCGTAGTGCGGCGCCTCGGGCCAGTTGTTCACGGTGCGCGAATGGCGCGCGTGCGTGCCCATCACCTCCTGCAGGAATACCACGTCGGCGCCCACGGTGCGCACCGCGTCGCGCAGCTCCGGAAGGATGAAGCGGCGGTTCAGTGCCGTGAAGCCCTTGTGGGTGTTCACGGTCATGACCTTGAGCGAGGCCGGCGCGGCGACCACGGCCGCTTCAGGCAGCGGAGAAGAAGGGAAAGAAGACATCGGTGCTGCCGTTGTACGTGGCCGCGCGCGCGCCGACTGTAGGAACGCGCCACCTTCTTCGCGCGCCTTTCACGCAAGGGCGGCGGGCTCCTACAGGCAGGCCTGCCACACCCCCACACCCGGTCCGAAACAGGGCTCCTACGGTGATTTCAAAGCCGATGCCATGGCGCTCGGCTTTGTGCCTTTTCCATTTGCAAAGGAGCTTTCCATGATGACCACCCTGCAACGCCTGACGATTCCCGCTGCGCTGCTCGTCGCCCTGCTGGGCGCCGGCGCCGCGCAGGCCCAGAAACCCGCGCTCGCCGAGCCGATGGCGGGCGACAGTTCGATGCCCGCCTCGCGCGAAGCCGTGAAGGCCGAGGCCCGCGCGCAGAACCGCAACAACGCCAACAGCGTGGTGCCCAAGGGCGAGGCCAGCACCACCGTGAATCACCAGCCCAACGCGATGCCGTCGCCCACCGGCGAGCGCTCGCGCGCGGAGGTGCGCGCCGAGGCGCAGCACGTGAAGCCGCGCTTCGGCCAGCCGGGTGAACGCCCGGCGGTGCCGACCAACCCGACCGAGAAGACGGGCACGCCGCAGTAATGCTGCACCCACGAAAAAGCCCGCGACGCTTCACGCATCGCGGGCTTTTTTCTGCCCTTTCCTGGAGGCCGGCTCCCTTCAGCCGGCCGCCTGGCCAGCCTCAGCTCTTGGCAGGCGCCGCACCGTGGTGGCCTTCATGCCCACCGCGATGGAAGCGATGGCCGTGGCCCGCGAACTTCGCGGTTTCGGCGTCGAAGGTCTTCTGCTGCTCGGGCGTCAGCGCGGCATAGAAGGTCTTGGTCGCTTCGGCGCGCTTGGCGAACCGCGCGCTGCGCTCAGCCTGGCGGGCCTGCATGTGTTCCAGGCGCTGGGGCGTGGTCAGCTTGGCGAACTCGGCACGGTCCATGCGCTGCGGACGGGCGGCACCGGCGGGCGGCTGGCTGGCTTCCGTGAAGCTGCTCCACGCGCCTTCCTGAGCGCTGGTGAGCTTGAGCTTGTCCTTCAGCGCGGCCAGGCGCTTGGCACGGTGTTCCTTCATGCGTTCCATGCGCTGGGCCGGGTCCATGCGCTTGTGCTGCGCCTTCGGTGCGGCGCTGGCGTCGACGGGCGCCGTGGCGGCCGTGGGCACTGCGCTCGAAGGCGTGGTGGCAGCCGGTGCCTGGGCGAAGGCGCCCGAAGAGGCGAGGGCGGCCGAACCCAGCAGGCTGGCCCAGACGATGCGTTGGCGAAGAGAGATCATGAGAGTCGCTTCCTTTCGAAGAAGTCCGCCGCCAAAGGGCAGCGGGTGAGAGGAAGTGTGGAGCGCCTCTGTAACGCGTCCGTGAGCCGCAAGTGAGCGTGCGTAAAGAAGCATGAACCGCGGCGCCGCCCGCTATTTGCGCCGCGGCGGCTTGAGCGTTCGGTCGGGCACCTGCAGCGTGCCGGCGCGCAGCGCGGCAACGCCGATGGCCACGGCGCGCGCCACGTTGCGCACTTCTTCCTGCACGTCGGCATCGGCGTCGAGCGCATCGTGGCTGGTGGCGTAGGGCGCGTAGTAGCCGATGTAGCGGTCGAGCCGCGCCTGCGCGCCGGCGTCGATCAACCCCATCCAGTCGAGCCAGTCCGTGAGGTTGCGGCGCAGGCTCTCGGTGCCGGCCACGTCGCCGTGCGCCACCACCCCGTAGACGCGGCCTTCGAGGTGCTTCGGGTAGCCCCAGCCTTCGAGCTCGAGCGCCTTGGCCTCGTCGGGCTTCTTGCCGTGCGTG
This sequence comes from Variovorax sp. Root473, assembly GCF_001426505.1. Taxonomy (GTDB): domain Bacteria; phylum Pseudomonadota; class Gammaproteobacteria; order Burkholderiales; family Burkholderiaceae_C; genus Variovorax. Next base: position 157,470 of record NZ_LMEV01000013.1, on the reverse strand, counting down.
CTGGTGGGGTCCGGGTTGCCGCCGTCGGCGCACACGAGGCGGTCGATCATGAGCTTCAGCGGGCTCGCGGCCTGGTACCAGTGCGTGGGCGTGAGCACGATCACACCGTGCGCGGCCACCCAGCGTTCGTAGATCTCGTTCATCCAGTCGCCGGTCTGGCGCAGCGCGTGGTTCGGGTAGCAGCTGCAGGGCCAGTGGCACAGCGGCATCGCGGTCGACACGCAGCCCTTGCACGGGTGGATGTGGCGGCCGTAGTCGGAGGTGAGCCGGCTCAGGTCGAGCACGTCGGCCTCGATGCCGCTGCCTTCGAGCACCTCGCGCGCGCACTGCGTGAGGCGCCAGGTCTTGGAGATCTCGCCGGGGCAGGTGCCGTCGTTGCGCGGCGAGCCGTTGATGAGCAGCACCCGCGAACGCGTCTCGGGCCGGCCCCAGGCGGCCTGCGCCGCGTCGATGCGCGCGCGGGCGTCGAGCCAGTCGACCGACAGTTCGTAGTCGGGGTCGGCATAGCCGGGCCCGGCGCGGCGCGTGACGGGCGCCTTGCGGCCTTCGTCATACGCTTGCCAGGCAATGTCTTCCAGGCGCCGCAGCGCTTCGGTCTCGGCCCGGAACGCCGGGTCGTGGAAGCTCTGCATGAAGCGGTCGTGGAACTCGGCGCGCTGCAGCATCGGCGGCGCCTGTCCCTTGCGTATCGTGGGAGGCATGACCGCAATCTAGGCGGCGCAGCGGCGAGCGCGACCCGCACGCGACGCCGACTTGCGGTAGGCGAGCGACTACAGAGGCTTCGGGCTCAGCCGAGCTTGCCGTTCTGGAAGTCGTGTACTGCCTGCCTGATCTGCTCGGGCGTGTTCATCACGAAGGGGCCGTACTGCGCGATGGGTTCGTTCAGCGGCCTGCCTGCAATCAGCAGCGCGCGCGCCGGGCTGTGGTTGGTGACGCCGGCGCGCAGCACCACACCGTCGCTGCCGGCGTCGTTCGCAAGGATGGCCATGCGCCGCGTTGGCACCTCGCTGCCCGCGATCCACAGCGATTCGCGGAACACGTAGACCAGCGCGTTGTGGTCATGCGGCAGCGGCTGCGCGAACTCGGTGCCGGGCGGCAGCGTGATGTCCAGGTACAGCGGCTCGGTGTGCGCGCGCTGCTCCGCGCCCGCGATGCCGTGGCTGATGCCCGCGATCACGCGCACGTGCGCGCCGCTGACGGTGGTGAACTCGGGGATCTCGCTGCTGCGGATGTCGCGGTACCAGGGCTCGCGCATCTTGTCTTTCGCGGGCAGGTTGAGCCACAGCTGAAAGCCTTCCATGAGGCCGTCTTCCTGCTCGGGCAGTTCGCTGTGCACGAGGCCGCGGCCGGCCGTCATCCACTGCACGCCGCCGTTTTCGAGCAGGCCTTCGTGGCCCGCGCTGTCGCGGTGGCGCATGCGCCCGGCGATCATGTAGGTGACCGTCTCGAAGCCGCGGTGCGGGTGGTTCGGAAAGCCGCCGATGTAGTCGCCCGGGTTGTCGCTGCCGAAGGCGTCGAGCATCAGGTAAGGGTCCAGTCGCTTTTGCAGCGGCTGCTGCAGCACGCGGGTGAGCCGCACGCCATCGCCGTCACTGGTGGAAACACCGGCCACGATGTGGTCGATGCCACGCGGGACGGCAACGGGATCGGTGGGGTGATGGGCATGGACGTTCGTCATGCCGCCCATGGTGGCACCAAAGCCCCGACCGCGCCACCGGTGGGGATGCCCACTGCCGGTGCGGTTCAGTTCAGCGCGGCCACTGCTGGCGCTGCCAGTAGCGGTACTGCCAGCGCGTCTCGAAGCCCGCGCGACGGTACAGGGCCAGTGCAGGCTCGTTCTGCGCATCGACCTGCAGGAACACGCACTCGACACCGCGCGACAGCGCCGCCTGCGCCAGCCCGGCGAGCACGCGCCGGGCCAGGCCGCGCCCGCGCTGCGACTGCTCGGTGCGCATGCCGTGCACGCTGGCCCAGCCGTGGCCAAAGGCCATGGCACCGGCCGCGACGGTGGTGCCGTTCTCGCGCACGCTCGCAAAGAGCGAGCCCGTGGCGCGCGACAGCGAACGCACGCGGTGCACGCCGTCGACCGGGTCGAAGCCTTCGCCCAGGAACAGCGCGGCCCAGGCCGGGTCGGGCGTCGCATCGACATCGGCCAGCTGCCCATCGGCCGCGACGAGCTCGCGCATGCGCCGCGCCGAGCCGGTCTGCACGCAGGTCGGCTGGTCGGCCATGTAGTGACGTCGCGCGAGTTCGGCGCGCAGCGTGTCGAAGCAGGCCGCGTCGGCCAGCCGCAGCGCAGGTGCGACCTGGCGGCTGTCGCAGCGGTCTTCGATGCGGTCGAGCGTGGCGGGCTCGACGGGGTCGCGGTGCAGCGGCACGGCGGAGCGGGCGCGCTTGACGGTGCCGCGGTCGAAAGGCAGCAACCAGCCGTCGAGTTCCTCGCAAGCCTCGGGGGCCACCGCCGCCACGGTGGCGCGTTCGATGGCCTCGATGTCGTGAGGGCCAATGCTCATTGCACGGCTTCCGGCGGCGCGTACTTGGCGGCGGCGACGCTCTTGAGCAGCGCCTCGCGCTGGTTGCGGCTGATGCCACGCACGCTCTCGGCCACCCACTTGGTGCGGTCGGCATCGATGTGGCCGTCGCGCCGCCATTGCTCCAGCACGGCCTGCGGCTTGTGCAGCATGGCCGCGAGCCAGACCGCCTGCGCCGGTTCGAGCGTGCGCGCGCTGCGCTTGAAGTAGCGCCGCGCCGCCGCCTCGGCGCCGCAGAGGTTGCCGCCCCAGGGCGCGTTGTCCAGGTACAGCTGCAGGATGCGGGCCTTGCCCAGCGTCTGCTCCATCTCGACCGCGTACAGCAGTTCGCGCAGCTTGCGCTCGGCCGTGCGGTCGCTGCCGGTGACGAGCAGCTTGGCCAGCTGCTGCGTGAGCGTGCTGCCGCCGCGCCGGATCTGGCCGGGCTTCTGGTTGTGGTCGATGGAGGCGAGGATTTCGGTCAGGTCGTAGCCGGCGTGGCTGAAGAAGCGCTGGTCTTCCGCCGCGATGACGGCGCGCGCCAGCCAGCTGTCGTTGGCCAGCCTGGCCGACGGGCCGCAGCTGGTGCGCGCGCCCAGCATGGCCTCGGTGCCCAGCCCTTCGACGGTGAACTGGCCGATGGTGGGCTGCACCGCGAAGGTGGCGTCGGGCAGCAGCAGCTGCGCCTGCAGCGCCAGCGTGCCGCCGATGCGGGCGCGCTGCAGCTCGGGCAGGGCCGGCACCAGCACGGCGTACCAGCGGGCGATGGGGGCGTCCTGCACACGGGCATCGAGCTGCAGGTTCTTCGGCGTGAGGCGACCGGTCCAGGTGCCTTGCAGCAGCGCGTTGCCGTTGGCCGCCTCGGGCGTGGCCTCGAAGGTGCCGGCCAGCGTATTGCCGTCGCGCCGCACCGTGGCCACCAGCCGCTCGACCGTGATCGGTTGCGTGCCCAGCGCAGGCACGTCGGCGCTGCACGGCGCGCAGCGCATCTGCTGCTGGCCGGTGCTGTCGTTCCAGGTGAAATGCACGGTGCCGAAGCGGGTGTCCAGCGCGTGGCCGTCCAGCCGCGGCGCGAACCAGGACGAGGTGGCCAGGCGCACCGCGGTCGGCACGCCGATCTCGAACGAGAGCGGGCCGGCCTTCACCGTGGTGCTCCATTCGCCCGCCGCCGGCGCAAGGGCGATCTTGGCGATCAGGAAGATGGCCACGAGGGCGGTCAGGACGAGGGCCAGCAGCCCGAAAAGCACGAATCGCAGGGTCTTCTTCACAAACACGTTCTCATCACATCGGTCTTGCCACGGTGACAGCTTGCCACGGACCGTGCGACTGGCCGCTGGCCGCCGCCCAGTACCAGGCCGAAGTGTCGGTGAAAGCCGTGCCTTGGGCGTCGACGATGCGCTCGCAGACGCGGAAATTTGGCGTACCGTGCCGTTGCGCCACAAAACAGCGCCACAGCCGTGCTTGCGCGTCGCGTTCCAGCCGCGCCTGCTCGATGCGGTAGCCCAGCGCGCGGTAGCAATCGGCGGCCGGATGCAGCATGCGCGTGGGCCGGTTCACGGCACGCATCACCAGCGTCTGCTGGCCGTCGGTCATGCGGCCGATGGCGCCCGGAAAGCGGTCGGCAAAGCGCTGCTCGACCTCGCTCAGCGCCAGCGGGCGCAGCGGCACGCCGTCCCACTGGCTCGGCCATTCGTGAGAGCCCACCGCATCGGCTTCGGCGGCGGGCGCGCGCAGCGCCGCCGCGGCGGACCAGAGCACGCACAGCAACATCGCCAGCGCGAAGGCGCTCTTGTGGCCCACGCGGTTGATGAAATGGTTGGCGAACCAGCGCTCAACGAACGGTATCGACACGGCGGCCTCCTTCGGCGGTGATCAGGCCGGCGATCGCCGGATGTTGCACGGCGCGCGCCGGCACCATCAGGCGCGCGATGGCGCCGCACACCACGGCCAGCAGCACCAGCCCCAGCGTGTTGTGCGCCCAGGGCGCGAGCGCATGGCCGGCGCCTTCAAAAGCGATCAGCACGCTGTTGCGCACGATGTTGCCGGCCAGCACCAGCAGGCCGACGGCCGGCAGGCGGCGCAGGAAGGCGCGGTCGCCGTGCCGCGCCCACAGCGCGACCGCGCAGGCCGTGAAGTAGCCCAGCCACACCATCTGCACGCCCGAGCAGGGCGCATCGACGATCACCAGGCGGCCGTCGACCATCAGCGTCGCGCCTTCGCGCGCCACCTCGAAGCCGGGCGCAAGCAGCCAGCGGCTGGCCTCGGCCGTCACCACGCGCAGCGGGTAGCCCGCGTAGAACTGCAGCGACGACAGCAACGGCAGCGCCAGCACCGACAGCCCGGCCACCGGCAGCGCCGCCACGCCGCGCGGCACGAAGGCCAGCAGCCCGGCCGCGAGCGACAGCACCGCCACCAGGCCCGAGGCCAGTGGCGGCAGCGCGGGCAGGCCACCCCCGCCCGTGCGCAGCAGCGTGGCCAGCACGGTGCCGACGCCGGCCAGCGCCAGCCAGCCCAGTCGCGGCGAGGCGCGCAACTCGCGCCTGCATTGCCAGGCGAGCGCGGCCAATGCGACCAGCGCCACGAGCCCCAGTGGATCGTCGGAACCGTCCTGCAGGCGGCGGGCCATCCAGACCCAGGTGGGCGCGAGCGCGGCGCACTGCAGCGCGAGCCAGCCGAAGGCCGGCGTGCGGTCGATGCGGATGGCCCAGTCCACGACGCGCGGATGGTGATGGGCCAGGGTTGCCAGAGACATGGTCGTGCGTCCTGTTCAAGCCGTGAAACGACGGGCATCGTTGCGGCGTGCGCGGCGGCGCAGCATGGCCAGCATCGACAACACCACGGCGATCGCGCCCAGCGTTTCCGGTTCCGGCGTGCTGGGCACCTCGGCGCCCAGCGCCAGGTCGCTCACGCCCTGGGGCATCGGCAGCGGCTGGTTCACGTCCACGCTGTTTTGCGGCGCCACGTTGCGCACCACCTTGTCCACCGCGATGAAGCTGGTGTACTGCGTGAGCAGGCTGTACTTCAGGCCGAGCTCGGCGATGCGGTCCTTGAAGGCGGCGCTGCCTTCGAGCGCTTCCTGGTCGCTCAGGCTCTGGATGCGGTGGCGTGCCCACAGGGTGCGCAGCGCCGCCGTGTCCTGGCGCGTCTGCGGCGTGATGCGCACTTCCTCGCGGTACGGGCCGGTGGCGCTCTGGCCTTCGATGATCACGCGGCCCTTGGCTTCGCCACGCCACTTGCCGAACACGATCACCGGGCGCTCGCCCAGCACGTCGGGCAGCGCCTGCGGCTCCACGTCGTACACATCGAGACCGCCGAAGGTGGCCTTCACGTTCGTGAGCACGGGCGACTCCACCATGCGGCGAAAGCGCGCGGCCTGCTCGGGCGCCTGCACCGGGTCGGTGATGATGAAGGGCTCGCCCATGCCGGCGCGCGCAATGCCTTCCATGAGGCTGCGGTTCACCGACGAGCCGATGCCGAAGGCGAACACGTTGGCTTTCGACAGGTTGTTGCGCACCAGCTCGAAGGCTTCGCGCTCGACCGTCACGTAGCCGTCGGTCACCACCACCACGGTGCGCGACACGTTCGCGGCCTTGGGCTCGGCGTACACGCGTTTGAGCGCCGGGATCAGCTCGGTGCTGCCACTGCCGCTGTAGTTCTTGATCGTGGCGAGCGCCTGTTCGATGTTGGCGCGCGTGGCCGGCACCGACTGCGGCGACAGCATCTTGTTGCTGCCCGAGAACAGCAGCACGTTGAAGGTGTCGCTGGGGCGCAGCCCGCCGATCAGGCGTTCGAGCACGGTCTTGGCGGTGTCGAGCGGAAAGCCGTGCATCGATCCCGAGATGTCGACCACGAAGATGTAGTCGCGCGGCGAGATGGCGCTGGCAGCCACGGCCTTGGGCGGCTCGACCATGGCGAGAAAGAAGTTTTCTGCGTTCTCGCCCTGGCCCTTGTAGAGCATGAGGCCCGACTCGATCTTCTCGCCCGCCAGGCGGTAGTCGAGCACGAAGTCGCGGTTGTCGGCGGGGCGGCCGTCGGCACCGAGCGTGATGTCGGCGTGCTGGTCTTCGTCGCGCTTCTTCACGTCGATCGTGTGCGTGGCGGAGCGGATTTCCTTCAGGCCCATCGGCGTGTCGATGCTCGCCGTGAGCTTGAAGCTGGTGGCCGGTGCCACGCCGGCGCGCAACGTGGGCTGCGCCGGCCATGGGGCCTTGGCGTTCTCCGACTGCGGCGAGTTGTAGCGCGGCCCGACCACGGTCGGGAACACGAACTGGTAGTTGCCCGACTGCGGCACCAGCAGCTCGGTGTAGCGCAGCTCCACCTTCACATCATCGCCCGGCAGGATGTTGGCGACGTTCATCTGGAACACATTGGGCAGGTGCTGCTCGAGCAACGCGGCGGTCTTGCCTTCCTTCTTCGCGGTGTCGTACTCGATCTTCGCCTGCTGCTTCTCGCGGATCTGCGCCGTGATCAGGCGATCGGCCAGGCGCACGTTGAGGCCGCTCACGGCCGCCTTGGTGGAACCGGGAAACACGTACTTCGCCTCGATGGCACGCTGGCCTTCGTTGCGGTAGGTCTGCGTGACCGTGACGTCGGCGATCACGCCCGAAATCTTCACGGCGACTTCCGTGCCCTTCAGCGGCAGGCGGTCGACCGAGGGGTCGTCGCTCTTGACGAAGAAATACGGGCTCTCGGTCTTCAGGCGCGGACCGGCGGGCGCTTCCTGCGCGTGCACCGGGCGGGCGCCCATGGCGATGAAACCCACGGTCGCCAGGCTCACGGTGGCGAGCCAGAGCCAACGGCCGGGGCGTGGGGTGGTGGGGGTGTCCATGGCGGGTGTCCTTCTGCGTGCGAACTTGCACAGCCCTCACTGTCGTGAGCGTGCGAGAAGGCAGTTGGAAGGCGCGTTGAAGTCGCCACACCCGAATGCACCGCTGTGTGAAGTCTGTGTGAAGTGCGCCGCGCGGCGGCTTCATACCGCCTTCGGATCGGTCGGAGAGCATCGGCGCCTCATCACGAAAACCCCGGAAAAGAGGGGAAGAAACCCATGCTTCAACTGTTGAAGACCCTGCAGAACTCGGTGCTGGTCAAGGTGGCCGGCCTGTGCTTCCTGCTGCTGGTGCTGTTCATTCCGTTGGCACGAATCGACGACCTCAACCACGCCCGCGGCGAGAGCCAGCAGGAGGCCGCGCGCGAACTCGCCGAGACTTACGCCGCGCCGCAAACCATGGTCGGACCCGTGCTGCTGGTGCCGTATGTGGAACGCTGGATGGAGCCGGTACGCAACGCACAAGGCAAGGTGATCGGGCAGGCCGCGCAGAGCAAGGGGATGGTGCACGCCGTGTTCCCCGACAAGCTGCACATCGAAGGCGACATGGCCACTCAGGAGCGCTACCGCGGCATCTTCCGCATTCCGTTCTACACGCTGACGGCCACGCTCGGCGGCGGCTTCGCGGGCTTCGATCCGCAGTCCGTGCCGCACAGCGAGAGCGGCTCGTCGATCGAGTTCCGTCCGCCGCTGATCGCCTTCCACGTGAGCGACCTGCGCGGCATCGACGGTTCGCCCGCGCTCTCGATCGAAGGCGAAGCGCTGCGCTTTCGCCAGCGCGTGCCGGGCCTGCCCGACAACGCCACCTACGCCAACGGCATCCACGCGCCGCTCACGGGCGCCGCGCTCGCCGCCTGGCAGGCGGGCAAGCCGCTGCCCTTCGACATGAAGCTCTCGCTGGTGGGCCAGGACACGCTCTCGATGGTGCCGATCGCCGAGGAAACCACCGCGCACCTGCATTCGCCGTGGGCGCACCCCAGCTTCGGCGGACGCTTCCTCGCCACGCAGCGTCAGGTGACGCCGCAGGGCTTCGACGCGCGCTGGCGCGTGTCCTCGCTGGTGACCACGGCGCGCGAGCAGGTGCGTGCCGGCCTGTGGGGCGGTGAAGGCGATGCCGCGCAGAACGCCGCGGCGGCCGTCGTGCGCACGGCGTCCACGGCGTCCATGTCGCGCCATGCCTCGGGCCCGCTGCAGACCTTCGACGTGTCGCTCGCGCAGCCCGTCAACGTGTATTCGATGAGCACGCGCGCCGGCAAGTACGGTGCGCTCTTCATCGGCCTGGTGCTGATGGCGGCCTTCATGTTCGAGCTGTTTCGCAAGCTGCGCCTGCACCCGGTGCAGTACGGGCTGGTGGGCCTGTCGATCGCGCTGTTCTTCTTGCTGCTGCTCGCGTTGTCGGAGAAGTTCGCCTTCCACTTCGCCTACGCAGGCGCGGCCGGTGCCAGCGTGGCGCTGCTGGCCGTGTACTTCAGCGCGGTGCTCGAAGGCTGGCGGCGCGGCCTGTCGTTCGCCGCCTTCGTGGCGCTGCTGTACGGCGCGCTCTACGGCCTGCTGGCCTCGGAAAGCAATGCGCTGCTGCTGGGCGCGCTGCTGATCTTCGGCATGCTGGCCGCGCTGATGCTCGTGACGCGCAAGGTCAACTGGTATGCGCTGTCGCGCCGCAGCGAACCCGCCCCGGCTGTCCCGGCGGCCACGGTGGACGCATGAGACTGCTGCGCGCCATCCCCGGCGTGCTCGGCTGGCTGCTGCTGGCCGTGCTGTGCGCCTGGGCCTGGCACCTGAAGGACCCGCACCTGCGCTTCCTGCGCGACGAGGAACTGCCGCTGCTGCTCGCCGCACTGTGCGCCAGCGGCGCGATCGCCTGGCGCAGCGCGCGCGGCACGCGCCGTGTCGTGGCGCTGGCCCTGACGGTCGGCGCGACGCTGACGGCGCTGGGCCACGAACTGGCCTCGCGCCAGCACCGGCTGGAAGTGAACGCCGCTTCGGGCCCCGTGGCACAGGCGTTGGGCGCGCGCTTCATCGTCGGTTATGACGATGCGAACAACCTGCGCGAGCTGGCGTGCCGGGGCCTGATCGGCGGCATCTTCGTGACCGGCCGCAACGTGAAGGGCCGCAGTGCCGAGACGCTGCGCGCGGAAATCGCCAGCCTGCAGGCGCTGCGTCTGGCGGCTGGCCTGCCGCCGCTGGTGGTGGCGACCGACCAGGAGGGCGGCGGCGTCTCGCGCCTGTCGCCGATGGTGCCGCACCAGCCGGCGCTCGCTCGCCTGCTGGACGCCGACGTGCCCACGCACGACCTGTTGCAACGTGCCCGCGCCTACGGCGCGCAGCAGGGCGAGGCGCTCGCCGCGCTGGGCATCACGCTGAACTTCAGCCCGGTGGTCGACCTGCGCCCCGGCCGTGCCCCGGGCCGCTGGGACCTGCACACCCGCATCGAGGAACGCGCCATTTCGAGCGACCCCGAAATTACCGCGCAGGTGGCGCTCGCTTACGAGCAAGGCCTTGAATCGACGGGCGTGCGCGGCACGCTCAAGCACTTTCCCGGGCTCGCGGGCGTGACCGAGGACACGCACCACGTGGGGGCCGAACTACGCACGCCCGTGGCCCGACTCGCCGCGCACGACTGGAAGCCGTTTCAAGACGTGTCGAAACATTCGGATGCCGCGATCATGCTGGGCCATGTCATCCTTGGGGAACTCGACGCACACGCGCCGGTCTCTTTCTCACGCAAAATCGTGCAGCAGGTGATCCGAGGCGAATGGGGCTTTCAGGGCCTGCTCGTCACCGACGACCTCACGATGGGCGGGGCCTACTACCGAGGCCTTTGCAACGCCACCCTGGGCGCACTCGACGCCGGGGTGGACTTGCTGCTCATCGCCTACGACCACGACAAGTATTTCGATGCCATGCACTGCGCGCTGGAAGGCGTGCGGCGCGGCGCGCTCGATCCCCGGGCGGTGGAACGCCCGCGCGCGCCACGGCTCCAACCTCTTCGCTAGCCCCTGGCCCTATCTCATGTCCCAAGAACCTCGTTCCTCCCAACCTGCCAGTGCGCTGCGCCAGCTCCCCTGGAAACGCATCGCCGGCTGGAGCGCCATCGTGGCCGGCGCCGGCGCCGTGGCGTTGCTGGGCGCCGCCATCGTGGGGGTGGTCGCCATCTACCCGAAGCTGCCCGACATTTCCGAGCTGGCCGACTACCGGCCGAAGCTGCCGCTGCGCGTGTACACCACCGAAGGCACGCTGATCGGCGAGTTCGGCGAGGAGCGCCGCAACCTCACGCCTTTCGCCAACATTCCGAAGGTCATGAAAGACGCCGTGCTGGCCGTGGAGGACGCGCGCTTCTACGACCACGGTGGCGTGGACTACAAGGGCTTCGCGCGCGCGGCCGTGGCCAGCTTCAAGGGCGGGCGCCAACAGGGCGCCTCGACCATCACGATGCAGGTGGCGCGCAACGTCTACCTGAGCTCGGAGCGCACGCTCAGCCGCAAGGCCTCGGAGATCGTGCTGGCCTTCCGGCTCGAGCAGCAGCTCAGCAAGGACCAGATCCTGGAGATCTACCTGAACCAGATCTACCTGGGCAACCGGGCCTACGGTTTCGCTGCTGCCTCCGAGGCCTACTTCGGCAAGCCGCTGCAGCAGGTCACCATTGCCGAGGCCGCCATGCTCGCCGGCCTGCCGAAGGCGCCCGGCGCCAACAACCCCGTGGTCAACCCGCGCCGCGCGCGGGCGCGCCAGCTCTACGTGATCGACCGCATGCACGAAACCGGCTTCATCACCGCCGAGCAGGCGGCCGAAGCCAAGAAGGAAGAGCTGCACCTGCGCGATGCCGCCGACCCGAACCGCCTGCACGCCGAGTACGTGGCCGAGACCGTGCGCCAGATGATGTACGCGCAGTACGGCGACAGCATCTACACCAGCGGCATGAAGGTCTACACCTCGCTGGTCGCGGCCGACCAGGCGGCGGCGTACAAGTCGCTGCGCAAGGGCATCATGGACTACGAGCGCCGTCAGGTGTACCGCGGCCCCGAGAAGTTCGTCGACCTGCCGGCCAGCGGCCAGAAGGAAATCGACGAGGCCGTCGACGAAGCGCTCGCCGAGCACCCCGACAACGGCGACGTGATCTCGGCCGTGGTGCTGGAAGCCAGCGCCAAGGAAGTGACCGCGGTGCGCGCCAACGGCGAAGCCTTCGAGATCTCGGGCGAGGGCCTCAAGCCCGCACAGTCCGGCCTGGCCGCGAAGGCGCCGCCGAACATCAAGATCCGCCGAGGCGCCGTGATCCGCGTCGCCAGGACGCCCAAGAACACCTGGGAAATCACCCAGCTGCCCGAAGTGGAAGGCGCCTTCATCGCGATGGACCCGCGCAGCGGTGCCATCACCGCGCTGGTCGGCGGCTTCGACTTCGGCAAGAACAAGTTCAACCACGTGTCGCAGGCCTGGCGCCAGCCGGGCTCGAGCTTCAAGCCCTTCATCTACTCGGCGGCGCTCGAAAAAGGCTTCACGCCCGCCACCGTGGTGAACGACGCGCCGCTGGTCTTCGACGCTGGCGTCAACGGCGGCCAGCCCTGGGACCCGAAGAACTTCGACGGCACCTTCGAAGGCCCGATGCCGCTGCGCAATGCGCTCATGAAGTCGAAGAACCTGGTCACGCTGCGCGTGCTGCAGTCGATCGGCGCGCCCTACGCGCAAGAGTGGGTCACGAAGTTCGGCTTCGACAAGGACAAGCACCCGGCCAACCTGCCGATGGGCCTGGGCGCCGGCTCGGTCACGCCGATGCAGATGGCAGTGGGCTACTCGGTGTTCGCCAATGGCGGCTACCGCGTGAACCCCTACCTCGTGACCCGTGTCACCGACCTCAGGGACAAGGTGCTGATGGAAACCGAGCCCCCGGCGCTCGACGAAAGCCGCCGTGCCATTCCCGCGCGCAATGCGTTCATCATGGAATCGCTGCTGCAGAGCGTGGTCAAGGGCGGCTCCGGCTTCAAGGCCTACCAGGCGCTCAAGCGCGACGACCTCTTCGGCAAGACCGGCACCACCAACGACTCGTTCGACACCTGGTTCGCGGGTTTCCAGCCCACGCGCGTGGGCATCGCCTGGGTTGGCTACGACACACCGCGCCAGCTCGGCGTGCGCGGCGAGACCGGCGGCAGCCTGAGCCTGCCGATCTGGACCGGCTACATGCAGTCGGCGCTACGCGGCGTGCCCGTGATGCTGCCGGCCGAACCGCCTGGCGTGGTGAGCATCGACGGCGAGTGGTACTTCGACGACTTCACGCCGGGCCACAACGTGGCGAGCCTGGGCCTGGAAAGCATCGAGCAGCCGATACAGCCGGTGGAGGTGCTGACGGGCGCGCCGATCGGCGCACCACCGCCGCCTGAAGAACGCAACCGCATCCTGGACTTCTTCAGGTAACGGCACGCCCCCAGGCTACGCGCACTTCGTGTCGCTGCGCCAACCCCCTCGCCGGGGGCAACACCGGCGGCCCGGCAAAGCCGGTTCCGCGGTGTTTCACGAAAAGACGATGCAGCAGAGGGAAAACGCGGGCGGTCTGCGGTGCCTACACTCGGTGCCGCGGCCCCCGCTTCTTTTTTTGTTCTTCTCCCTTTTCTCGCATCCATGGAAATCCTCACCCTGGTGGCACTGATTGCCGCTGGCTTCTACATCCTCAAGTCCAAGGAACAGCGCCAGCGCATCGCGCTGCTCGGTCGCCATCTGGGCCGCTACCAGATCGAGAAGCTGATGGAGAGCCTGACCCAGGGCTACCTGCGCTGCCTCGGCGAAGACGACGCCGAACGCCGCCAGCAGATCTGGCACCTGCTCGACGCCACCGAGGAAAAGCTCGCCGCCCAGTTCGAGACCTTCGCCGCCGATCTCGCGCGCGAACCCGAAGCCGACACACGCACGAGCCGGCTGCCGATGGCCTTGCCGTTCGCCACCACGCTGTTCCCGTCCGCGAGCTTCGACCTGCGCGAAGCACTGCGCATTCATGCGCGCGGCATCGCGGGCGTGGCGAAAAATGCTGCTGGCCGTTCGCCGAAATCGAAGGCCTTCACGATGTCGGCCGAGCTGTTCCTCATGCAGCACACCTGCCACTGGTTCTGCAAATCGAAGGCCGTGGCCTCGGCGCGCATGCTGGCGCGGCACCAGACCTCGTACGAGCAATTGCTCGAAGCCGTGAGCCCCGAGACGCGCCAGGCGTATCGCGTGCTCGTGGGTCAGTGATCCGTTCAGTGGTGCGTTGACAGCAGCGGCAGCGTGAGCGTCGCCACGGCGCCGCCGCGCGTCGCGTTGCCCAGGTCGATGCGGCCGCGGTGCAGCGTCGCGATTTCCTTCACGAACGCCAGGCCGAGCCCCGTGCTCTTCTTCTGGCTGTGCGGCCGGGCGAGCGAATAGAACTTCTCGAAGACCTTGTCCTGCGCGTAGTCCGGAATGCCCGGGCCATGGTCGCGCACGTTGATGCGCGCGAGGCGCGAGGTGGTTTCCAGCGTCAGCAGCACCTCGCTGTCGGGCGGTGAAAAATCGAGTGCGTTGTCGAGCAGGTTGCTGATCGCGCGGCGCAGCAGGAACGGATCTCCCTCGACGCGCGCAGGTTCGCGAAGATTCACGATCAACCGGATGCCGCGCCGCGACGCGGCGGATTGTGCGCTGGCCGCAATGTCTTCGATCAGCGGGCCCAGTGCCACGGGTTCGGTGCGGTCGAGGGCGCGCCGCGTTTCGAGCGCGGTGAGTTCCATCATGCGGTCGACGATTTCCTGGATGCGCTGGGTTTCGCGTTCGATGTTTTTCAGGAAACGCTCGCGCTGGTCGTGCGGCATCTGCGGTTCCTGCAGCAGCTCGGCCGCTCCGCGAATGGCCGACAGCGGGCTCTTCACTTCGTGCGTAAAGGTCTGCACGTAGTCGGCCACGTAGTTGCGTCCGGTGAGCGCGTCGCGCATCTCGCCGAAGCCGGTGCGCACCGCATCGACCGCGCGCCGCGCCATGCGCGACAGGCTCAGGCTGCCCACGCGGTTTTGGGCGCGCACCCACGTCCAGTAGTCGCGGATCAGGCCGAAGGGCCGCACCAGCCACACCGAGACGATCACGGTGAGCAGCAGCAGCGCCAGCGCCGAACCCACGCCGACCCAGATGGTGCGCACACGTGCGTCCTCGACGAACTGGCCGAAGCTCTGCACCGGCTTGCCGACGCTGACCACGCCGACGATCTCGCCGTTCCAGCGGATCGGCGCGCCGACGTACATCACCGAGGTGCGCGGGTCGCCATCGACGTCGCGTGACGTGCGCGCGCCGTACAGCCCGCCGAGCGTGCGCTTCACGTCGCTCCACTGCGAGTAGTCGTTGCCCAGGTGGCGGCCGAGCGAATCGAACATGACGCGGCCGGTGCGGTCGGTGACGTACACGCGCAGCTCGACCCGGCTCTTGTGCAGGTTGTAGATCTGCGCCGAGAACTCGCGCGCATAGACGCTGCGAAACAGCGGCTCCAGCCGCGCCGTGTTGATGGCGCCAGCGATCACGTCCTGCTCGACGAGGCTGGCCATGAGCTGCGAGGTTTCGACCAGTGATTCCTCGGCCGACTCGCGGTAGCGCGGGTCGATGTCGGAGACGACGCGGTACAGCAGGAAGGCGATGCCCGCCGTGTAGATCAGCAGGATGCCGATGAAGATCCGCGTGCGCCGCGTCATCGAGCACTCCCCCAGGCTTCGCGCACTTCGTGTCGCTTCTCCAACCCCCTCGCCGGGGGCAATACCAGCGGCCCGGCAGAGCCGGTTCCGCGGTATTCCACGGAAGAGCGGGCCCACTCCAATGTCATGGGCTGGTCGGGAGTTCTTCGTTCAGGGCGTAGCCCGTGCCGCGCAGCGTGCGGATCGGCTCGACCTCGGGCGCGATGGACTTGAGCTTGGCGCGCAGCGTCTTGATGTGCGCGTCGACCGTGCGGTCGAAGCTGTCGCTGGCGTCGTCCCAGACGAGCTGGAGCAGTTCGTCGCGCGTGAACACGCGCCCCGGGCGCTGGACCATCAGCTTCAGCAGGCCGTATTCGTAGCGCGAGAGTTCGAGCAGCCGTCCGTAGTAACGGATCTGCATGCGCTCGCTGTCGAGTGCAAAGGGTGTTGCAGGGGTCTGTGGCGCCGCTGGAGGCGGCGCCGGCGCGTTTTGATGGGGTACCCCATGAATCGGCGCTGCGGCCGCTGGTGGGCTTCCCGGGCCGTTTCTGGCGCTGCGGCGCAGGATGGTTCGCACGCGGGCAACCAGCTCGCGGGGTGAAAACGGCTTGGCGATGTAGTCGTCGGCGCCGAGTTCGAGGCCCACCACGCGGTCTATTTCGTCGCTGCGGGCCGTCAAGAAGACCATCGGTACCTCCGGGCCGCCCATCGACTGGTTCAGCGCCTGGAGGCGTTTGAAGAGCTCGAAGCCGTTCAGGTCGGGCAATCCGATGTCCAGGATCGCGAGCGCGGGGCGCTCCTGCGCGAACTGCGCGATGGCTTCTTCGGCCGTGGCGCACCAGACCGGCTGGAAACCGTCGCTGCTCAGAACGTACTGGAGCGTGTCGGCGATGCCCGATTCGTCTTCGGCAATCAGGATCCGGGGTTTGAAGCTCATCCGGCGATGTTAGCGAGGGCCACGGACCGCTCGGGCCCGGCTTTTCGCCCGAGGCGCCGCGCGACCGGCGCGGCCTTTCGCGGCTTTTTTTTTCGGGCGCGGCTTTTCCTCTTCCTGTCTTCTTATTCTTCTTATTCAAATTAGTAGTAGTAGATAAGGGTCGCCCTCGTCTGTGGAAAGGTCGCTTTTTCCTTGACGCGACAACGACTTGTCATGCCCGCGTCACTGTGCGCACCCGCGCTTCCGTGGTGTACCCGCAACTGGGACAACATGGGGTAACCCGTCGGCCCTGTGGATAACCGATGGCTTGTGCAAAAACGCTCCCCAGAGTTGTCCTTTGACAGCCCTCCGGATTTCTGCGAAAGACGGTTTTCGGGCCGAGAAATCCATTGCCTGTTATTTGGGCAGGTTGTAGATTTCCCTTGCAAATCAAAGACTTGCATCGCCCCTACAGAGCAGTGCCGGGGTTATCCACAGAGTTGCCCCAGTTTTGTGGGGAGAACGCGAAGCGGAACCTTCGGGCGCGGCGCGGACCCAATCCGCTCCTTCACATGACGAAAAAACTCGAACATGACACCTTCTGAAACAAAAGCGATCGTCACCCTGAGCCTGCTGGCGGCGTTTGTCGATGGTGAAAAGCACGAACGCGAGCGTGCCGAGATCAAGCGCATCGCCGAAGGCCTGTCGCAGGCCGACGGCGTGAACCTGCCCACGATCTACCAGGACGTGCTGATGAAGCGGGTGTCGCTGGCCTCGGTGGCCGGCGAGCTGAAAAGCGCCGAGTCGCGCCAACTGGCGTACGAGATGGCGGTGTGCATGTGCGATGCCGACGGCGTGCAGTCGGAACCGGAGCGGCTCTTCCTGATGGACGTGCGCAGTTCGCTCGGCCTGGACGCCTCGGCGGCGCAGTTCTCGCAGCGGGCGGAAGACATCGCCGCTGCGGTGCCGGCGGCTGTGGCGGGGACGCCCGCAACGACGGCGACGCCTGCGGCACCGCAGGCGCCCGACAGCACCGAGCTGGACCGCGCGATCCTCAACGCCGCCATCCTCAACGGCGCGCTCGAGCTGCTGCCCGAGACGCTGTCGACCATGGCGATCATTCCGCTGCAGATGAAGCTGGTCTACCGCATCGGCCAGGCGCACGGCTACCAGCTGGACACCGGCCACATCAAGGATTTCCTGGCCACCGTGGGCGTGGGCCTGACCTCGCAGTACCTGGAGCAGGCCGGGCGCAAGCTGCTGGGCGGCTTGCTGGGCAAGGTCGGTGGCGGCCTGCTGGGCGGACTCGGCAAGCAGGCCGTGAGCTCGGGCATGAGCTTCGCGTCGACCTATGCGCTGGGCCATGTGGCCAAGCGTTATTACGCGGGCGGCCGCACGCTGTCCACGCAGATGCTGAAGGACGCGTTCTCCAGCGTGGTGAAGGAAGGGCAGGGCCTGCAGACGCAGTACCTGCCGGCGATCCAGGAACGGGCGCGCACGCTGGACACCAGCCAGGTCTTGTCGCTCGTTAAAAACGCCTGATTTTTTCCAGGGATACCGTGGAACCGGCTTTGCCGGGCCACCGGTATCGCCCCCCGGCGAGGGGGTTGGCGCAGCGACACGAAGTGCGCGAAGCTTGGGGGAGTACCTAGACTTGGCTCAGGTCGTCGAGGATCGGGCAATCCGGCCGTGCATCGCCATGGCAGCAATGCACGAGGTGCGCGAGCGTGCTGCGCATCGACTGCATGTCGGCGATGCGCTGTTCCAGTTCGCCCAGGTGCTTTTGCGCGATGCGCTTCACGCTCGCGCTGGCGCGGCGGCGGTTGTGCCACAGGCCGACCAGCTCGGCGATTTCTTCCATCGAAAAACCCAGATCGCGGGAGCGCTTGATGAAGCGCAGCGTGTGGACGTCGGCGTCGTTGTACTGGCGGTAGCCGCTCTCGGTGCGCGCCACCGCGGGCAGCAGGCCCAGGCCTTCGTAATGCCGGACCATGCGCGCCGACACGCCCGACAGCCGCGCGGCCTCGCCAATGGCGACCTGGCGGCCGGAGGCCGTGGTCGCGGTCGTCATTGAACGGTGTAGCCGGCGTTCTCGATCGCGACCACGATGTCCTGGCGCGGCTGCTGGCTCAGCACGTCCACATGGCCGGTTTCGAGATCGACCGTGACCTGCGCGTGCGGGTCGACCGCCTGTACCGCGTCCTGCACCGCCTCCACGCAGTGGTTGCAGCTCATGCCGGAGACCTGGAATTTCTGGCTCATCGTCGTTGCTCCTTGTCGGAATGAATGAAGGGTGGAGAGATTGAACACCCGAATCGGGGACAACGCCAGTTTCAACCCTCTCACGATGTCAACGTCCAGCCAAGGGCTTTGAAGCCACCGCGCTTGACCTTGCCATGGTGTCAGGCTTTAGCCTCGGGACCATGGAACACATTCAGCCCCCACCCTCATCGGCCGCCGCTGCCACGCTGGACCTCTCGGTCGGCGGCATGACCTGTGCCTCGTGCGTGATGCGCGTGGAGCGCGCGCTCAAGAACGTGCCCGGCGTGCAGGACGTGAGCGTCAACCTCGCGACCGAGTCGGCCCGCATCGTGGCCACAGGCGGCGAGGACATGGCCCTGCTGCTGCGCCGTGCCGTGCGCGCCGCCGGCTACGAGCCGCGCGCCGAAAGCACCGCCCAGGACGAGGCCGCCGCGCTGTCGCCCTGGCACGGCTTCATGCCCGTGGCGATCGGCCTGGCGCTGTCGATCCCGCTGACGGCGCCGATGCTCGGCGACCTCATCGGGCAAAGCTGGATGCTGCCGCCCTGGGTGCAGCTGCTGCTCGCGACGCCGGTGCAGTTCTGGCTCGGCGCGCGTTTCTACCGCGCGGGCTGGCATGCGGCCAAGGCCCGCACCGGCAACATGGACCTGCTGGTGGCGCTGGGCACCAGCGCGGCCTTCGGCCTGTCGCTGTGGCTGTGGTGGCGCGCCGCCACTGGCGAGCATGCGGGGCATGGCATGGTGCCGCACCTGTACTTCGAAGCCTCGGCGGTGGTGATCACGCTGGTGTTGCTGGGCAAGTGGCTCGAGGCGCGCGCCAAGCGCCAGGCCACTTCGGCGATCCGCGCGCTGCAGCAGCTGCGGCCCGAAGTGGCGCACCTGATCAACGCGCGCGGCAAGGAAAGCGACGTGCCGCTGGCCGAGGTGATGGTCGGCGACCGCCTCGCCGTGCGTCCCGGTGAGCGCGTGCCGGCCGATGCGCGCGTGCTCGAAGGGCAGTCCGAGGTCGATGAATCCATGCTCACCGGCGAACCGCTGCCCGTGGCCAAGAACCCCGGCGACGTACTGACCGGCGGCGCCGTGAACGGCGACGGCCGCATGGTCATCGAGGTGCGCGCGGTCGGCGCCGAAAGCGTGCTCGCGCGCATCATCCGGCTGGTCGAAGACGCGCAGGCCGCCAAGGCGCCGATCCAGCGTATGGTCGACCAGGTGGCAGCGGTGTTCGTGCCGGTCGTGCTGCTGATCGCGCTGGTCGCGTTTGCGGGCTGGATGGTCACCGGTGCCGGTGTCGAGGCCGCGCTGATCCATGCGGTGGCAGTGCTGGTCATCGCTTGTCCCTGTGCCCTGGGCCTCGCGACGCCGGTGGCGGTGATGGCGGGCACCGGCGTGGCCGCGAAACACGGCATCCTCATCAAGGATGCGCGCGCTTTGGAAATCGCGCACCGCGTCGACACCGTGGCCTTCGACAAGACCGGCACGCTGACCGTGGGCCGCCCCGTGCTCACGGCGCTGCTGCCCGCGGCCGGTGCGCTGGCCAACGAGAACGACCTGCTTGCCACGGCCGCCAGCCTGCAAGGCGGCAGCGAGCATCCGCTCGCACGCGCCGTGCTGAACGCCGCTGCCGAACGCGGCGTGCACGCACCGCCGCTCGGTGTGATGCAGGCGATGCCGGGCCGCGGCGTGCGCGGCGAAGTGAATGGCGCGACCTGGGCCATCGCCAGCCTGCGCTGGTGCCGCGAACTCGATGCGATGCCGGCCGAGGCCGACGTCGAACGCCTGCAGTCGCAGGGCGCCACGGTGTCCGCGTTGCTGCGCTTCGACGACGCCGGTTCCGCGCACGTGCAGGCGCTGCTGGCCTTCGCCGACGAGCCGAAGCCGCAAGCTGCCGAAGCGATCCGCACCTTGCGGGGGCGCGGCCTGCGCGTGGTGATGATCTCGGGCGACAACCTGCGCGCGGCGCAGGCGATGGCGGCGCGGCTCGGCATACCGGCCGAAGACGTGCGCGCCGACGTGCTGCCCGCCGACAAGGTCGAGCAGGTGAGCGCGTTGCGCAAGAACGGTCATGTGGTCGCGATGGTCGGCGACGGCGCGAACGATGCGCCTGCGCTTGCTGCGGCCGACGTGGGCATCGCGATGGCACCTTCGGGCGGCGGCACCGACGTGGCGATGGAGGCGGCCGGCATCACGCTGATGCGCGGCGACCTCGCCCTCGTGGCCGAAGCGCTCGAGCTCTCGGGCCGCACGGTGGCGAAGATCCGGCAGAACCTGTTCTGGGCCTTTGCCTACAACGTGGCCGGCATTCCGCTCGCGGCCTTCGGCCTGTTGAGCCCGGTGGTGGCCGGTGCGGCGATGGCGCTGTCGAGCGTGAGCGTGATGGCCAACGCGCTGTTGCTGCGGCGCTGGAAGCCGAAGCACCGGCTGCAACAACCACACTGACTCGACAGCGGATCAGTCGAACAGCAGTGCCATCAGGTGCTCGTCGACGAAGTCCGCTTCGCCGGCCCGGCGGTAGAACTGGCGCAGCGTGCCTTCGTGCACGAAGCCCAGCCGGGCATAGAAGCGCAGGGCCGTGGTGTTGTCGCTCTCGGCCATCAGTTCGACGCGGCGAACGCCTTCGGCCTTCAGCCGCGCGAGCACGTCGATCACCATCGTCTGCGCGACGCCGCGGCCATGCAACGCGGGATCGACCGCGAGCGTGCCCAGGCTCGCCACATGCTGCGCACGGCCCGGGTAGCGCGTGACGCGGTAGAAACCGGCGACCCGGCCATCGACTTCGAAGATGAAGAAGGCACCGCTGTCGAGCAGCCCCTGGAACACGGCGCGAAAGTCGTCGCGCGGCATCGGGTCGTAGCCCAGGTAGGGCACGACCTTCTCATGCATGTAGAGATCGAAGACGGCGTCGAAATCGCAGGGCGTGGCGAGGCGGTGCAGGGGCATGTCGCGCTTCTTCTGTGGGAAGGATGCGGCGCAGCATAGCAAGCCGGTGCCGATGACGGCACCGGTTTTTCTGTCCCCCTGGAGGTCAGCGCCGGCTCGCCACGATCACCGCATTCGTGCCGCCGAAGGCGAAGGAATTCGACAGCACGTGGCGCAGTCCGCGCGCTTCACGCGCCGCGCCGCGCACGAAGTCGACCTTGCCGAATGCGGCATCCGGCGTGTGCAGGTGCGCGATGGGCGGCAAGGCCTCGCGTGCCAAGGCGCGCAATGCGGCCACGAGTTCGATGGCGCCACCGCCGCCGAGCACGTGGCCGTGGATCGCCTTGGTTGCGCTGACCGGCGCGGCGTGGCCGAACAGCTCGCCGATCGATGCCGCTTCGGCCGCGTCGCCTGCCGTTGTCGCGGTGCCGTGGGCGTTGATGTGGCCGATGTCCGACGGTGTGAGCCCGGCGTCGCGCAGCGCCGCACGCATCGCGCGCACCTGGCCGGCCGGGTCGGGGTTGGTGATGTGCGTGCCGTCGCAGTTGCTGGCGTAGCCGCTGAGCACGAAGGGCTGCGGGCCCGCGCCGCGTGCGCGCGCATGGGCTTCCGATTCGAGCACCAGCGCGGCCGCGCCCTCGCCGATGGCAAAGCCCGCACGGTCGGCCGAGAACGGACGGCAGGCGGTGGCGGGCGCATTGGCCGGCGGCGGCGCCATGACGCGCATCGCGTGCCAGCTGGCCATCACGCCGGGCGTGAGCATCGCGTCGTGGCCGCCGACGATGGCGATGTCGATCCAGCCCCCGCGGATGGCGCGCATGGCTTCGCCGATGGCCACGGCTGACGAGGCACAGGCGCAGGCATAGGCCAGCGCCGCGCCACGCGCGCCGAAGTGCAGCGCCAGCTCGGCCACGGCTGCGTTGGGCATCACGGTGAGCACGGTGGTAGGGCGCATGCGGCGCTGTTCGCCGTAGAGCGCGCGCGTCGTGGCGTCGAAGGTGCCGGCGCCGGCCAGGCCGCTGCCCCAGAAGATGCCCAGGCGGTCGCGGTCGATGGCGTCGAGGTCGAGTCCGGCATCAGCCGCTGCGTCCTTTGCCGCGGACAGTGCCATCGCGGTACCGCGGTCCAGCGGTAGGCGCGAGGCGCTGCGCACGCCACTGGCGTCGAAGTCGCAGGTGGCGGCGGCGATGGCCATCGGGTCCATGCCCGCGATCTCGAGCGTCTGCGCACGCACGGCGGAACGGCCTGCGAACAGCGCGTCGTCGAAGGCCTCGATGCTGCGGCCGAGCGGCGTGACGAAGCCCAGGCCGCTCACATGAACAGGCGCAGCGACGGTGTGCGCGGTCGAGGCGGCCGCGAGCACGGCATGGGCGGCGCCGCTGCTCATGCCGGGGCAGCCATCGGCTCGCTGCGCGCGGCGGCAGCGTCGCCCTCGGCATCGATCACCTCGCACAGCCGCTGCAGCGTAATGCCCGCTTCGCGCGGATCGAGCCGGTCTTCGGGAATGCGCAGGTGGAAGGCGTCTTCGACCGCGAAGACGAACTCCATGAGCGCCAGCGAATCGAGGCCGAGGTCCGACAGCGCGGTGGCCGGCGAGATGGCCGTGCGCGCGACGTGGAAGTCGGTCTCCAGGATGCTCGCGATGCTGTTGAAGGTGGGAGCGGAAGGCATGGGAGGTTCCTTTTCTTTCAGGCACAAAGCGCAGTGCCGCGGGTGCGGTACACGGGTTCGGGCGCTGGACCGTGTGTCACGGCCTCGGCGAAGGCGAGGGTCTCGCGCACCACCTGCTGGCGGTCGTTGTCGATGGAGATCATGTGATAGCTGTTGTTCAGGACCACGGTGCGCAGCGACGCGCAACGCAGCCCGCGCACGAGCAGGTCGAGGTTCGACAGGCTCGCCACTTCGTCTTCGCGCGCATGCAGTGCCAGCACTTGTTCGCACTGCACGTCGTTCAGGCGGCGCCGCACGTGGCGGATCAGCCGGTCGTGCTCGCGCAGGTGGCTCACGCCGATCACCGCGCTGCCGGCGCGCGAGACCTGGCGATGGCGCAACTCGCGCTCGATCCAGGTGCGCACGCGCTCGTTCTTCACGCCGTAGGGCGCACGTTCGCGGTACTGCCAGAAACGGCCCAGCGGCGTGTAGAAGGCCAGCGGCAGCAGGAAGCGCGTGCGCGGCACGGCCCAGCCGTCGAAGCGCAGCGTGGTCGACATGAGCACCAGCGCGTCCACCTCGCGGCCACAGCGGATCGCGCCGCCCAGGGCCAGCGACGCACCGGCGGAGATGCCGACCAGCATCACGCGCTCATGTGTGCGCCGCAGCGCCTTCACGTGTGCCTCGAGCGTGTCGAGCCAGCGTTCGAAGGGCACCGCCTGCTGCAGCGGCGCGGCGGCGTCGAACGAGTAGCCCGCGATGCTCAGTGGCTGCACCGCATACCCGTGGCGCTGCAGGGTCGATTGCACGGTCAGCAGCTCGTCAGGCGTGCTGCATAAACCATGCAGCAGAACCGCCGCGGTGCGCTGCACGGCGGGGGACACCAGGCTCAAGGGATCGGAGGGATCGCGTGCACTCATCGGAAGGCGTGTCGTATGCTCATGCCGCGTTTATCGCGGTGAGCGACTGACCGGCCGCTGACGCGTCTTTCGCCAGGGCAGACCCACAGAATCACACACCCACTCATTCACTCACCATGCGAATCCTGCTTGTGGAAGATGACACCGTGCTGCGCGACGTGATGCTGCGCAGCCTCGCCGACGCGGGCCATCGGGTCGACGTGTCGACCAACGTCGAGGACGCCGACCACCTGTGGCGCGTGCAGCCCTTCGATGCCGTGCTGCTCGACCTCAACCTGCCCGCCACCGCCAGCCCCACCAGCGGCCTGGCGAGCGGTCTCACCGCGCTGCGGCAGGCGCGTGCACGCGGCGATCGCACGCCCGTGCTGGTGCTCACGGCGCGCGGACGCACCGAGGAACGCATCGCCGGCCTCGACGCGGGCGCCGACGACTACCTGGGCAAGCCCTTCGATCTCGCCGAGGTCGAAGCACGGCTGCGCGCGCTGGTGCGGCGTGCCAAGGGCACCGAAGACATCGTGGTGCTCGGCCAGCTCAAGCTCGACCGCAAGGCGCGGCGCTTCGCGGTCGCGAACGCACCGCTCGACTTGCCGGCGCGCGAGTTCGAGGTGCTGTGGGAGCTCATGAGCCCGCCGGGCCGCACGGTGAGCAAGCGGGCGCTGTCGGACAAGCTCTCCGGCTTCGACGAATCGCTGGGCGACAACGCGCTCGAGGCTTTCATCTCGCGCCTGCGCAAGAAGCTGCTCGGCTCGGGTGCGGGCATCCGCACGCTGCGCGGCATCGGCTACCTGCTCGAAGCCGAGGTGTGAGGCCGCTTGTGAGCGAGGCAACGCCAACGCCCGCACGCAGTGCACCGTCGCTCACGCGGCGCGTGCTGCGCAACGTGCTGGTGCCGCTGGCGCTCACCTGGATGGCGGGCGCGGTGATCGCGCTGGTCATTGCCAATTACTTCTCCGAGCAGGCCTTCGACCGCGGCATGCTCGACGACGCCTACGCACTGTCGGCCAACGTGCAGGCCGGCGAGCGCGGCATCGAGCTGCTGCTGACGCCGCGCGAAGTGGCGACTGTGCTGTTCGACCAGACCGACAAGGTCTACTTCTCGGTGCAGCGCCTCGACGGCACGCCGATCTCGGGCAAGGTCGACCTGATGGCGCCGCTGCCGGACGAAGGCTCGCGCTACCGCTTTTCCGACATCGACTACGACGGGAACGTGCTGCGTGCGGTCGTGCTCGATCACGACGCCGAACCCGGCCTGCACATGCCCTACCGCGTGATCGTGGCGCAGACCACGCTGAGCCGGGCGGCGCTCGTGCAGCGGCTGCTCGTCTATGCCATGGCGCCGCAGGTGCTGCTGCTCGTGCTGCTGGCTGTGTGGCTCTGGCATGGCATCCGACGCGACCTGCGACCGCTCGGCGAGCTGCAGCGCGCGCTCGACACGCGCGATGTGCGCGATCTCTCACCGGTCGCCGTGGCGCAGACATCGAAAGAGCTGCAGCGCCTGGGCGATGCGGTGAACGCGCTGTTCGATCGCCTGCGCTACAGCGTGCGTGCGCAGCGCGAGTTCGTGGGCAACGTCGCGCACGAGCTGCGCACGCCGTTGGCCGGCATCCGCGCACTGGCCGAATACGGGCTCGCGCAACACGACACCGCGGTGTGGCGCGAGCAGCTCACGCGCGTGTCCGAGCGGCAGGCGCGCGCGAGCCACCTCATCGACCAGCTGCTCGCACTCGCGCTGGCCGACGAGGCGCGCACCGACCTGCAGCGCACGCCCGTGGCGCTGGACGTGCTGGCCGAACAGACCGTGTTGCGCCACCTCGCGCGTGCCGATGCACGCGGTGTCGACCTGGGCGCGCGCGGCCTCGACGACGGTGTGACGGTGCTTGCGAACGAAGCGCTGGTGGAGGGCATTCTCGACAACCTCATCGACAACGCGCTGCGCTATGGCGGTCGCACGATCACCGTCGAACTCGCGGGCCGCACGCTGAGCGTGATCGACGACGGACCCGGCATTCCCCTCGAAGCGCAGCGCGACCTCATGCAGCGGTGGGCGCAAGGACCCGCAGGCCAGAAGCTGGGGCAGGGCGCGGGGCTGGGGCTGTCGATCGTGGCGCGCTATGCCGAGCTGCTGGGCGCGCAGTTGCGGCTCGAAGCGGCGCAGCCCAATGGCCTGCGCGTGAGCGTGACTTTCGGGGACGGCGCCTGACGACGGCACACGTGCTTGCCAGTGGCTTGCGCATGTAGACGCGCGTCATCGGCCGCGGCGTGAGGCCCAGGCGCGGGATGTAGGTGCGGAAGGCCTCGACCGCGCATGCGGTGACGGCCGCCACGTCGGCGGCGGTGGCGCGGCGCAGGTGCCAGGGGGTCGCTTTGTCGCTCACGCGTCGTCGAACCCGACCTCGCCTTCGATCTCCACCGGGATGCCGAAAGGCAGTTCGGCCATGCCCACGGCGCTGCGCGCATGGGCGCCGACCTCGGGACCGAAGAGCGCGAGGATCAGGTCGGAAAACCCGTTGATGACCGCTGGCTGCTGCTGAAAGCCGGGTGCCGAAGCGACCATGCCGAACACGCGTGTCCATGCGGTGATGCGGTCCAGGTCGCCCAGCGCGCGCTGCAGGCTGCCCAGCATCGCGAGCCCGGTGAGGCGCGCGGCGGTGTAGCCCTGCTCGACGGTCAGTTCGGCGCCGAGCTTGCCGAGCGGCGCGGCGATCTGGCCATCGGCATCCAGCGGACCGTGGCCCGAGACGATGGCGCGCCGGCCGATGAGGCGGACGAACTGGAAGGGGAGGACCACGCCCGGCGGTGGCGTGACCGATGGGGGCAGCACGAGGCCGAGTGCTGCGAGTCGTTGTTCGATGCGGGCCATGGCGTTGCGCTCCTGCAGACGGACGTTGATGACGAGGTCCGTCGCATCTTGCCATGGCCCTGAAGGGCCGCCGGGGCGTCAGCCCAGCGCCGGATAGTCCGTATACCCCTTCGCCCCACCGCCATACATCGTCGCCTTGTCCAGCTCGTTCAGCGGTGCGTTCTCGCGCAGGCGGCGCACCAGGTCGGGGTTGGAGATGAAGGGCTTGCCGAAGGCCACGAGGTCGTCGCCTTCCTTCACGGCTTCTTCGGCCAGGGGGCGGTCGTAGCCGTTGTTGACCATCCAGGCGGCCTTGCCGCCGGCGGCGCGGTAGGCGGCCTTCAGGGCTTCGTAGTCGAAGGGGCGGTCGGCGATTTCGCGCGGGCCGCCGGTGGCGCCTTCGATGATGTGGATGTAGGCCAGGTTCAGCGGCGCCAGCTGCTGCACGACGTAGGTGAACAGCGGCTGCGGGTCGCTGTCGTGCGCGTCATTGGCGGGCGTGACGGGCGACAGGCGGATGCCGGTCTTGCCGCCGCCGACGGCGTCGACCACGGCGCGCGTGGACTCGAGCAGCAGGCGCGCGCGGTTCTCGATGCTGCCGCCGTAGTCGTCGGTGCGCTTGTTGCTGCCGTCCTTCAGGAACTGGTCGAGCAGGTAGCCGTTGGCGCCGTGCAGTTCCACGCCGTCGAAGCCCGCGGTCTCGACGGCGCTGCGTGCGGCCACGGCATAGGCGTGGACGATGCCGGGCAGTTCGGCCGCATCCAGTGCGCGTGGCTCGGAGGTTTCGACGAAGGTCGGCACGCCGTCCTTGATGAGCACGGTCTTGGTCTTGGCGGTGATGGCCGAGGGTGCGACGGGCTTGCCGCCACCGGGTTGCAGTTCGGTGTGCGAGACGCGGCCCACGTGCCACAGCTGCACGACGATCTTGCCGCCCTGGGCGTGCACGGCGTCGGTCACGCGCTTCCAGGCGTCGAGCTGCTCGGTGCCGTAGAGGCCGGGCACGTCGGAATAGCCCTGGCCCTGGTGGCTGATGGCGGTGGCTTCGGTGATGAGCAGGCCGGCACTGGCGCGCTGGGCGTAATAGGTGGCGGCGATGTCGGGCGGGATCGCGTTGGGCGAGCGGTTGCGCGTGAGCGGCGCCATCACGATGCGGTTGGCGAGCTGGAGGTCGCCGGCCTGGACGGGGTCGAAAAGGGTGGACATCGCGGATTGAGGGTCAGAGTTGAAACAGGCGCAAGGCTAAGCCGCCCGTCTCAACCCTGCTGTCGCACGGTTGTCCCGATTGGTGCTAAGGAAGCAACCGCGCCAGCAGCGCCGGGCTCACGCGCACGGGCAGCGCCAGCAGGATCTGCCCCATGCCCTTGCCGAGCGGGTCGTTGCGCAGTGAGGCCATGCCGCCGCCGCCGAGCGCCTGTTCGCAGACGAAGTTGAAGGCGTGGATGCCGGGCACTTCGTGGCGCGTGACAGGGCCTTGCACCAGGTGCGCGAGCCATGCGGCCACGCGCGCCTCGGTGAGCTGCGCGCGCAGCAGCGGCAGCAACTCGGGATGGCGCGCGATGACGCCGATGTTGGAGGTGTCGCCCTTGTCGCCGCTGCGGGCCCAGGCGAGGCGGATCAGCGGGACTTCGATGGCGTCGTCGCCCGGTGTGGCCAGGGGGAGGGCGTCGTTGGTGCGCGCGGGAAGCGGAGCCTCGGGGACGGCGGCGGCTTCCGGCACATCGACGGACTGACCATCGATGTGCACCAGCGGACGCACACGCGCCTTGTCGAGCAGGAATGCGTACTGCCGGATCGACGGCGACACCGACGCGCGACCGCCGCCCGCGCCCGTGGTGCCGGGCGACCACGAGGTGCCGGCCGGCGCGACCTCGCGCGCGAACAGCTCCAGCGCGTCCTTGCGCGGATGCGTCACGGCGAGCCGCAGCACGGCCTCGCGGATGTGCTGCGCCTGTGTCTGCGCATGCGGCCCGTAGCACGACTCGGCGCCGAGCACTTCGAGTTGCGTGCCGCTGTAGGGCCCGAGGCCTTGTTGCACGAAGAGGGCGCCGGTGCGCGCAAGGATCGCCTCGCCCGTGCGCCGCGCCTTGGGCACCGCATCGAAGCCGACGATCGTGAGTTGCGCCGCGGTCTTGAAGCCGTCGACGTAGGTGGCGCAGACCTTGTAGCTGCCGGTCGGCGCGCGGCCGCGCGCGCCTTGCACGCGCACGCGGTGTTCGCCGGCCTGTTCGATGCGCACCTGCGTGAAGTCGGCCACCACGTCGGGCAGCAGGTAGGCCGCGGGGTCGCCGATCTCGTAGAGCATCTGCTCGCCGACCACGGCGGGCATGAGCTTGCCACCGGTGCCCGCGGGCTTGGTGACGACGAAGCTGCCGTCGGCGCTGCATTCGACGATGGGGTAGCCGATGTTCGGCCAGTCGGGCACGGTGTCCCAGTCGGTGTGCAGGCCGCCGGTGGCCTGGCAGCCGCACTCGATGATGTGGCCGGCGAGACTGCCGGCCGCCAATCGATCGAAGTCGCCGGGCTGCCATTGGAATTCGTGCATGAGCACGCCCAGCGTGACGGCCGAGTCGACGCAGCGCCCGGTGATGACGACCTGCGCGCCCGCGTCGAGCGCGGCCTGGATCGGGCGCGCCCCCAGGTAGGCGTTGGCGCTGAGCACGCGCTCGGGCAGCGGCGCGCCGGTTTGCAGCTCGTGCACGGGCGATGGCGACTGGCGCAGTTCGGGCAGCAGCGGGGACACGTCGTCGCCGCTGACCACGGCGATCTTCAGCGCGACGCCTTGTTCGGCGGCCAGTGTGGCGAGTGCATCGGCGCAACCTTGCGGGTTGACGCCGCCTGCGTTGCTCACGACGCGGATGCCGTGTGTCACGACGTCCTTGAGCACGGCCTTCATCGCGACCGCGACGAAGTCGGTCGCGTAGCCCAGCTCGGGCTTCTTCAGCCGCGCGCCCGCGAGGATCGACATCGTGAGCTCGGCGAGGTAGTCGAACACGAGGTAGTCGATCTGCCCGCTGGCCACGAGCTGCGGCGCGCCCACGCTGCTGTCGCCCCAGAAGCCGGAGGCGCCGCCGATGCGGACGACGCGATCGCTGATGTTGCTGGTGGTGTTGCTGCTGCTCATCGGCCGCTCCATTGCGGCTTGCGCTTCTCGCGAAAGGCGAGCTGGCCTTCGGCTGCATCTTCGGTGAGCGCGAACAGGCCGATCTGGCTTTCGGTGAAGGCCATCGATTCCTCGAAGGCCATGGCCTCGATCTTCTTCATGGTGTACAGGCCGCGGCGGATGGCGGCGGGCGACTTGTCGAGCAGGCGGGCAAGCAGCCAGTCGACGCTGTCGTCGACGTCGTCGCTCACGCGGTTGACGAGCCTCAGTTCGAGCGCTTGCGCAGCGTCGATCGGCTCGCCGGTGATGCACATCTCGGCCAGCACGCGGCGCGGCAACAGGCCGCCGAGCACGCTGAGCACCTGCGCCGGAAACACGCCGACCTTCACCTCGGGCAGGCCGAACACGGCCTGGCGGCTGGCCACGGCCAGGTCGCACATCGCCATGAGGCCCATGCCGCCCGCCATGCAGGCACCGTTGATGCGCGCGATCAGTGGCACGGTCGATTGGCGCGCCTGGCGAAAGAGGTTGGCCATGCCCTGGTAGGGCGCGGCGTAGTCGAACTTGAACGAGGTGCCGCTTTGCAGGTCGGCACCCGCGCAGAAGGCGCGCGTGCCGGCGCCGGTGAGGACCACGGCGCGCACGGCGGTGTCGCGGTTGGCGCGGGCCAGCGCATCGCACAGGCCCTCGAGCACGGCCGCGTTGATGGCGTTGCGACGCTCCTCGCGGTCGATGGTGAGCCACATGACGGGCCCGCGCATCTCTTCGCGCAGTTCGACAGGGGAGGGTGAAGAAGAAGGAGGAGATTCGGACATGGACGGCTCGGCTTCCTGATGACGGATGCTCGAGCGTCGCCCGAAAAAAAAGCCGCGGCATGCGGCTTGTGGCTGCGGTGACCCGGGTTTTCCCTTGGGAGGGGCCGGATCGCCGCTGGTGTCGCTTCTGCGCGCTTCGGCTTACTTCAGCAGGCCTTCGGCCTTCATCGCTTCCTGAACGGCCGGACGGGCGGCCACGCGGGCATGCCAGGCCTGCACGTTGGGGAAGCCGGAGATGTCCAGGCCGGTGGGCTTGGTCCAGTTGGTCACGGTGAACAGGTAGCCGTCGGCCACGCTGAAATGCTCGCCCATCAGGTACTGCTTGGCGGCGAGTTCGCCGTCGAGCCATTCGAAGCGTGCCTTGAGCTTGTCCTTGGCGATGGTCTTGGCTTCTTCGGGCATGGCCGGGTTGAACAGCGGGCTGAAGCCCTTGTGCATCTCGGTGCCGATGAAGGTCAGCCACTCCTGCAGGCGGTAGCGCGCCATCGTGCCGTTGGCGGGCGCGAGGTTCTTGGTGGGCGCGAGGTCGGCAATGTACTGAACGATGGCCGGGCCTTCGCGCAGGCGCGTGCCGTCGTCGAGTTCGAGCATTGGCACGTAGCCCAGCGGGTTGATGCCGTAGTAGTCGGTGCCGTCCTGCAGCTTGTGGCTCTTGGTGCTGGCCAGCACGGGTTCGAAGGCAATGCCGGCTTCGTGCAGCGCGATGTGGGGGGAGAGCGAGCAGGCGCCGGGCGAGTAGTACAGCTTCATTCGAAAAAACTCCAGTGGATAGAAGGAAAAGATCTGTGCGACCGGAGGGATGCTAGCGGGTTTGGACGCGTCGCGTTTTTGTCCTACGGCGGCTCGCGCGCGCCGACTATCGGGCGGCCGGCTGGGGCTTCCTACAGTGCGGACACGGTGGCACCTGCCGCTGCAAAGCAAACAAAGGAGTGGTTCACCATGCTCAAGTACGCGATCATTTTTGCGGTCATCTCGCTTGTGGCGGGCCTTTTGGGCTTCGGCGGCATCGCGGCCGGCGCGGCGGGTATTGCCAAGCTGCTGTTCGGCCTGTTCCTCGTGCTGGCGGTGCTGTTCGTGGTGCTGGCCGCACTCGGCGTCGGCGCGGTGAAGAAGGCGATCGATTGACCGCGTCGCCGCCCGGCACCCCCTTGGCCCATGCCATGCACCTGTCGCACATCGACCTGCGCCTGGACTATGAGGTCGACGCCCCGGCGCATCTGCGGCTGAACATCGAGGCTGCGCGCACGGGCGCGCAGACGGTGCTGGCCGAAACGCTGACCATCGAGCCGCCCGCGCGGTTGCGGGTGGGCTGCGAGGTCGACAGCGGCAATCGCTTCGTGCGCTTCGACGCCCAACCCGGCCCGCTGACCATCGCCTACCGCGCGACGGTGCGGCGCCCGGTGGTGCACGTGCCGGCCACCTTGCCCGAAGTGCCGGTCAGCCAGCTGCCCGATGCCGTGCTGGGTGACCTGCTGCCCACGCGCTATTGCGAGTCCGACCTCCTGGCACGCTGTGCGCAGCAGCTCTTCGGCGACCTGCCGCCGGGCATCGGCCGCGTGCAGGCGATTGCGGACTGGATTCACGACAGCATCGTCTACGTGCCGGGCAGCAGCGATTCGACGACCACGGCGCGCGAGGTGTTCGTGCAGCGCGCTGGTGGGTGCCGCGACTTCGCGCATCTGGGCATCACCTTCTGCCGTGCGCTCAACATTCCGGCGCGGCTGGTGGTGGGCTACGTGTGGTTCGACGAACCGCCGCAGGACTTCCATGCCGTGTTCGAAGCCTGGCTCGGCGGGCAGTGGGTGCTTTTCGATCCGACGCGCATGGCGCCCGTCGACCGGCTGGTGCGCGTGGGCACGGGTCGCGACGCGAAGGACGTGGCCTTCTCCACGATCTTCGGCGCCGTGCGCATGACCGACAAGAAGCTCACGGTGCAGGAACTGCAGGATGAACGCGCGGTACCGCCGCGCACGCCGGCTCCCAGCGGCGAGTTGCGGGGCATCGAGAAACCCGATCCAGTGCCAGAGCCCGTGCAAGTGCCCGCCTGACGGGCATTGTTTGCTATTAAATAGATAGCAAACAATGCAATGGCGGCGAAGTGTGAGGCCGATTTTGGCGTGGCCCTCTAGCTTGTCCACACAGGGGGCGCGCCGGGGCATCGCCGCTTAAAATTAGCGCCCCTTTTTGCGCCGCGCACGCGTCCTGTGGTGCGCTCCCTTTTTCCAATGCTGTACCCCGAAGAATTCGATGTGATCGTCGTCGGCGGTGGCCATGCCGGCACCGAAGCCGCGCTCGCTTCCGCACGCATGGGCGCCAAGACGCTGCTGCTCTCCCACAACATCGAGACGCTGGGGCAGATGAGCTGCAACCCGTCGATCGGCGGCATCGGCAAGGGCCACCTCGTGAAGGAGGTCGACGCGCTCGGCGGCGCGATGGCCATTGCGACGGACGAGGCGGGCATCCAGTTCCGCATCCTCAATTCGAGCAAGGGCCCGGCCGTGCGCGCCACGCGTGCGCAGGCCGACCGCGTGCTGTACAAGGCCGCGATCCGCCATCGACTGGAAAATCAGCCGAACCTCAGCCTGTTCCAGCAGGCGGTGGACGACCTGATGATCGAAGGCGATCGCGTCGTTGGCGCCGTCACGCAGGTGGGCATTTCTTTCCGCGCACGCACCGTGGTGCTGACCGCGGGCACTTTCCTCGACGGCCGCATCCACGTGGGCCTCGACAATTACCAGGCCGGCCGCGCGGGCGACCCGCCGGCCATCAGCCTGTCGGCGCGCCTGAAGGAACTGAAGCTGCCGCAGGGGCGCCTGAAGACCGGCACGCCGCCGCGGCTGGACGGCCGCAGCATCGATTTCTCGAAGTGCACCGAGCAACCCGGCGACGGCATGCCCGGCGGCGCAGGGCCGATGCCGGTGTTCAGCTTCATGGGCAAGGTCGAGATGCACCCGCAGCAGATGCCGTGCTGGGTGACGCACACCAACCAGCGCACGCACGACATCATCCGCTCGGGCTTCGACCGCAGCCCGATGTTCACCGGCAAGATCGACGGCGTCGGTCCGCGCTACTGCCCGAGCGTCGAAGACAAGATCAACCGCTTCGCCGACAAGGACAGCCACCAGATCTTTCTCGAGCCCGAAGGCCTGACGACGAACGAGTACTACCCGAACGGGATTTCGACCAGCCTGCCGTTCGACATCCAGTACCAGCTGGTGCGCTCGATGCCCGGGCTGGAAAACGCCCACATCCTGCGCCCGGGCTACGCCATCGAGTACGACTATTTCGATCCGCGCGAACTCAAGAGCAGCTTCGAGACCCGCGCGATCCGCGGCCTGTTCTTTGCCGGACAGATCAACGGGACCACGGGCTACGAAGAAGCGGCGGCCCAGGGTCTGTTCGCCGGCATCAACGCCGCACTGCAGTGCCGAGGCGAAGACGCCTGGCTGCCGCGCCGGGACGAGGCCTACCTGGGCGTGCTGGTCGACGACCTGATCACCAAGGGTGTGACCGAGCCGTACCGGATGTTCACGAGCCGTGCCGAGTTCCGGCTGCAGCTGCGCGAGGACAACGCCGACATGCGCCTGACCGAAGCCGGGCGCAAGCTGGGCCTCGTGGACGACGCGCGTTGGGACGCTTTCAGCCGAAAGCGCGACGCTGTTTCACGTGAAACAGAGCGGCTCAAGTCGATCTGGGTGAACCCGCGCAACCTGCCGGCGGCCGAGTCGGTGCGGGTGCTGGGCAAGGCCATCGAGCACGAATACAACCTGGCCGACCTGCTGCGCCGGCCCGATGTGAACTACGAAACCCTGATGTCGCTGGACGGCGGCAAGTACGCCGCAAGCACGGCCCTGGGCGAATCCGAGATCGAGCAGATCGAGATCTCGGCCAAGTATTCCGGCTACATCGAGCGCCAGCACGACGAAGTGGAGCGCGCCGCCCACTTCGAGAACCTGAAGCTGCCCGCCGACTTCGACTACGGCCAGGTCAAGGCCCTGAGCTTCGAGGTGCGCCAAAAGCTCGACAAGCATCGGCCCGAAACGCTGGGGCTGGCGTCGCGCATTTCGGGTGTCACGCCTGCCGCAATTTCGCTGCTGATGATTCACCTGCGCAAGGGCGGGCACAAGGCCTTCGCCCGCGATGCCGCCGATGCGGCTACCACCACCGAAGCTGCTGCCACCAAGCCGCACACCGCCCGATGATCGCGACGCCCCTCGACACGTTGCGCACAGGCGCAGCCGCCCTGGGCGTGGCTCTGTCCGATACGCAGGGTGAGCAGCTGCTGGCGTACGGCACGCTGATGCTCAAGTGGAACAAGGTCTACAACCTCACCGCCGTGCGTGACCCAGCCGGCGTCATGACGCATCACCTGCTCGACAGCCTCGCGGCCGTCGCACCGCTGCAGCGCGAATGGGGTGGGAAGGGCAGGCTGCTCGACGTCGGTTCCGGCGGTGGTTTGCCGGGTGTGGTGATCGCCATCATGCGACCAGACATCGAGGTCAGCTGCCTCGATGCGGTCGCCAAGAAGGCGGCTTTCGTGCAGCAGGTCGCGGCCGAGCTGGAGCTGCCGAACCTGCGCGGCCTGCACGCACGGGTCGAATCGCTGGCCGGCAGCTACGAGGTGATCAGCTCGCGCGCTTTCGCATCGCTGCCCGATTTCTTCAACGGCTCGGTGCATCTGCTGGCACCGGGCGGCGTCTGGCTGGCCATGAAGGGCAAGGTGCCGACCGACGAACTGGCCGCTTTGCCGGCCGGCGTCGCAGTGTTTCACGTGGAACAACTGACGGTGCCGGGCCTGGACGCCGAGCGCTGCATCGTCTGGGCGCGCAAAGCGGCCGCCTGATTTCGTAAAAGATGCGACAGCGCCGGCAAAAGCCGGTGCCGGAGCAATCTTCCCAGTGCTGGCCTGCCTTAGACTCGAAGCCTCCCCTGGCTCTCTTTTTCGAGGCAAATCCCATGTTCGGCATCGCTGACTACGGCGCATTCGTCGCCGCCATTGTCCTGTTCCTCCTGATTCCCGGTCCGGGCAATCTGGCGCTGATCACCTCGACCAGCAAAGGCGGCATTCGTGGCGGCCTGGCAGCGACCTTCGGCGTGATCCTGGGAGACCAGGTCCTGATGTGGGCAGCGGTGGCGGGCGTGTCGGCCGTGCTGGCCGCCTACCCGGCCGCCTTCAAGGCGGTGCAGTGGCTGGGTGCCGCCTACCTGGCGTGGCTCGGCCTCAAGATGCTGCTGGCCAAGCCCGGTGCAGCGCCGATCCTGAACATCCGCCCGAGCCATTTCCTGCGCCAGGCGCTGACGATCACCCTGCTGAACCCCAAGGCGATCGTGTTCTACATGGCCTTCTTCCCACTGTTCGTTGATCCGGCGCGCCACCAGGGCCTCTTCACTTTCGGCGCCATGGCCGTGACCATCGCCGTGCTGACCTTCCTGTACGGCCTGACCTCGACGCTGCTCACGCACTTCCTGGCCGCGCGCATCCGCGCCAATCCCCGCATCTCGGCCACGCTCGAAAAGCTGGCTGGCACTTTCTTGATCGCCTTCGGCATCAAGCTCGCGATCTCCCGCTGACCGACCCCGACGACCCGCACTGACGACACATGGCCAAGATTTTCTGCATCGCCAACCAGAAGGGCGGCGTCGGCAAGACCACCACCACTGTCAATCTCGCCGCCGGCCTGGCCAAGGTAGGCCAACGCGTGCTGATGATCGACCTCGATCCCCAGGGCAACGCGACCATGGGCTCGGGCATCGATAAGCGCCAGTTGGAGCTCACGGTGTACGACGTGCTGCTCGAATCGGCCTCGGTGGCCGAGGCGAGGGTGAAGTCCGACAAGCTCGTGGAGGCCGAAGCCAGCTACGACGTGCTGGGCGCCAACCGTGAACTGGCTGGCGCCGAAGTCGAAATGGTCGCGCTCGACCGCCGCGAAAAACGCCTGCGCACCGCGCTGGCCGCCGTCGGCGCCGAGTACGACTTCGTGCTGATCGACTGCCCGCCGAGCCTGAGCCTGCTGACGCTCAATGGCCTGTGCGCGGCCCATGGCGTGATCGTGCCGATGCAGTGCGAGTACTTCGCGCTCGAGGGGCTCACGGACCTGGTCAACACCATCAAGCAGGTGCACGCCAACCTCAACAAGAACCTGCAGATCATCGGCTTGCTGCGTGTGATGTTCGATCCCCGCATCACGCTGCAGCAGCAGGTGAGTGAGCAGCTCAAGTCTCACTTTGGCGACAAGGTGTTCGACACGGTCATCCCGCGCAATGTGCGCCTGGCCGAAGCACCGAGCTACGGCCTGCCAGGCGTGGTGTTCGACCCGGCCGCGCGGGGCAGCCAGGCCTTCATCGCCTTCGCGGAAGAGCTGGTCGCCAAGATGCCGCCCGCAAGCGCCTTCGCTTCGAGTGCTGTGGCACCGCCGGTCACGTCCCCGCCGCGCGTGGTGCCCGACCTGCCGATTCCCGACGACGTGCTGGCCGCCGCGCCTTCTGCTTCCGTCGTCGATACCGATCAAAACTCCGCCTGATGCCCGTCTGAAGGGCAGTAGACGCTATCAAGTTCGTAGCAACCAGCCATGAGTGAACCCCGCATCCTGCTGCTGCCCGGATGGCAGAACAGCGGCCCCGGCCATTGGCAGACCCGCTGGGAGTCGGTCTACGGCGACCACCGCGTCGACCAGCACGAGTGGATGCGCCCGCTGCGCGGCGACTGGTCGATCCGCCTCGAAGAAGAAGTGCTGGCCGCGCCGGGCCAAGTGGTGCTGGCCGCTCACAGCCTCGGCTGCATCCTCACCGCCGCCTGGGCGGCCCATTCGCGCCACACGCACAAGGTGCGCGGCGCGCTGCTGGTGGCGCCCGGCGACCTGGAGCGCGACGACCTGCGCCAGTTGATTCCCGGCTGGGCGCCCATCGTGCGCCAGCCGCTGCCGTTTCCGGCCGTGCTGATCGCCGCCAGCGACGACCCGTACTGCGAAGCCTCGCGCTCGAAGCAGCTGGCCCGCGACTGGGGCGCACACTTCATCGACGCCGGCACCGGTGGCCACCTGAATGCCGAATCCGGCCTGGGCGACTGGCCCGAAGGCCGGCAACTCCTGAACGACCTCTCGAAAGACACGCACTGATGGCGACCAAGAAACCCAAGGGCCTGGGCCGCGGCCTCGAAGCGCTGCTCGGCCCGACGGCTGCACCCTCCGCCGACCCCGGCGGCCCGCTCGGCGGCACCTCGGCAGAAGAGGGCGCCACACCGCAGAACCCCAACACCCTGAAGCTCGACCAGATGGTGGCTGGCGTCTACCAGCCGCGCACCCGCATGGACGAGGGCGCGCTGTACGAGCTGGCCGAGAGCATCAAGGTGCAGGGCATCATGCAGCCGATCCTGGTGCGCCGGCTCGATGCCGAATCGGCCGCGGTCAAGAACGCCGAGTACGAGATCATCGCGGGCGAACGCCGCTTCCGCGCCGCCAAGCTCGCCGGCCTCGACAGCGTGCCGGTGCTGGTGCGCGACGTGCCCAACGAGGCCGCGGCGGCCATGTCGCTCATCGAGAATATCCAGCGCGAAGACCTCAACCCGCTGGAAGAAGCCCAAGGCCTGCAACGCCTTGTCACAGAGTTTGGGCTCACTCACGAAATGGCGGCCCAAGCCGTCGGCCGTTCGCGCAGTGCCGCCAGCAACCTGCTGCGGCTGCTGAACCTCGCCGAACCTGCGCAGCTGATGTTGATGGCCGGCGACATCGACATGGGCCACGCACGCGCGCTGCTGTCGCTGGACCGCGGCACGCAGATCACCGCCGCCAACCAGATCGCCGCCAAGAAAATGTCGGTGCGCGAGGCCGAAGCGCTGGTGAAGAAGCTCGCGGCCGAGTTCACGCTCACGCCCTCGCGGCGTGGCAATGCCGGTGAGAAATCGCGCGACCTGCAGCGCGTCGAGGAAGAGCTGGCCGACCTGCTCACGGCCGAGGTGGAGGTGCGCATCAAGAAGCGCACGAAGCGCGGTGAGAGCGGCGAGCTGGTGATCCACTTCGGCTCCATCGAAGCACTCAACGGGCTCATCGAACGCATCCGCCGAACGGCCTAGGGTAAACGGGCCCTGGCCTGTGTTGCGAAGAGGGACCCCTGCGTTCGTTTGATTGATTCCTGCAATCCTTTGCGCGTATCCTCGATCGCGGTTTTTCGTTCAGCGTTGCAAGACCATCACCATCGAAACGAGGGAGTCGACCATGCCGTTCTTCGCCACCAAATTTCCGCTCGCCGCGGTCGCCGTCGGCGCGCTGCTGCTCACGGGCTGCGCCACCACCGACATGCAGATGGGCAGCCAGTCCGCCAAGACCACGGCCACCGGCAGCGCCGCCGGCGGTGCCACGGCGGGTGCGAGCAGCCAGCTCGAGCGCTGCGAATCGCCACTGGGCACCGTCTCGCTCATCGAGAACGTCAACGCCGGCTGGTACACCATCCTCACGGGCGAGTACCGCCTGCCGCCTACTGCAAATCTGTTGCGTTTGCTGGTGCAGCAGTCGAATTGCTTCATCGTGGTTGAGCGCGGCGCGGCCGGCATGAACGCGATGACGCGTGAACGCGCGCTGATGCAGTCGGGCGAGATGCGCGGCGGCAGCAATTTCGGCCGCGGCCAGATGGTGGCGTCCGACTACGGACTGTCGCCCGAGATCGTGTTCAGCAACAGCGACGCGGGCGGCATCGGCGGCGCGCTCGGCGGCCTCGTGGGGGGCGGCCGTGGCCGTGCCATCGCAGCCATCGGTGGCAGCATGCAGACCAAGGAAGCCAGCGCGCTGCTGACGCTCATCGACAACCGCTCGGGGGTGCAGGTCGCGGCTTCGGAAGGCAGCGCCTCCAAGACCGATTTCGGCGCCTTCGGTGGCCTGGCTGGCCGCAGCGGTGCCGGTGGCCTCGGCGGCTACACGAACACCGCGCAGGGCAAGGTGATCGCGGCGGCCTTCATGGATGCGTTCAACCAGATGGTCCGTTCGCTGCGCAACTACAAGGCGCAGACGGTGCGCGGCCAGGGCCTGGGCGGCGGTGGCCGCCTGGGCGTGGACGGCGGCGCGGCACCGTCGCAGACCTACGTGCCGCCGGAGCCGGCACCGGCGCGTCGCCGCCGGTAAGCAAGAATCCGTCGGTCTTCATTTCAGCCCGCCACGAAAAAGCCCGGCGCTCCTGCGAGCCGCCGGGCTTTTTCATGCGGGACTGAGATCGATCAGAGGCTGAAGATCTTGCCCGGATTCATGATGTTCTTCGGATCGAGCGCGCGCTTGATCGTGCGCATCATGTCGATCGCGCCCACGCCCGCCTCGGTCACCAGGAAGTCCATCTTGTGCAGGCCTACGCCATGCTCGCCCGTGCAGGTGCCCTCGAGCGCCAGCGCGCGGCTCACCAGCGCATGGTTCAGTGCCTCGGCCTTCACGCGCTCTTCAGGGATGTTCGGGTCGAGCAGGTAGCCGAAGTGGAAGTTGCCGTCGCCCACGTGGCCGACGAGGAAGTAGGGGATGCCGCTCGCATCGGCCTCGGCCACCGAGTCGAGCAGGCAATCGGCCAGTCGCGAGATCGGCACGCAGGTGTCGGTCGAGATCACGCGGCAACCGGGGCGCGACTGCACGGCCGCGAAGTAGCTGTTGTGCCGCGCGGTCCACAGGCGCGTGCGTTCTTCCGGCGTGCTGGCCCATTCGAAGGCGTTGCCGCCGTGGCCGCTCGCGAGCTCCTGCACCGTCTCGGCCTGCTCCTTCACGCCGGCCGGCGAGCCGTGGAATTCCATCAGCAGCATCGGCTCTTCGCGCAGGCCCAGCTTGGCGTAGGCGTTGACCATGCGCACCGTGTTCACGTCGATGAGTTCCACGCGCGCGATCGGCACGCCGAGCTGGATGGTCTCGATGGTGGTGCGCACCGCGGCCTCGATGCTCGGGAACGAGCAGATGGCCGCCGACACCGCTTCGGGCAGCGGGTAGATGCGCAGCGTGACTTCGGTGACCACGCCCAGCGTGCCTTCGCTGCCCACCATGAGGCGCGTGAGGTCGTAGCCCGCCGACGACTTCTTGGCGCGCGTGCCGGTACGAATGACGTCACCCGCGGCCGTGACCACTTCGAGCGCCAGCACGTTCTCGCGCATCGTGCCGTAGCGCACCGCGTTCGTGCCGCTGGCGCGCGTGGCCGTCATGCCGCCGATGGAGGCATCCGCGCCTGGATCGATGGGGAAGAACAGGCCCGTGCTCTTGATCTCTTCGTTGAGCTGCTTGCGCGTGACGCCCGGCTGCACTGTCACCGTGAGGTCGTCGGCGTTGATCGACAGCACCTTGTTCATGCGCGACACGTCGATGCTGATGCCGCCCTGCACCGCGAGCAGGTGGCCTTCGAGCGAGGAGCCCACGCCGAAAGGAATGACCGGCACACTGTGTGTGCTGGCGAGCTTCACGGCATCGGCCACGTCCTGCGTGCTTTCGGCGAACACCACGGCCGAGGGCGGCGGTGCGTCGAACGAGGACTCGTCGCGCCCGTGCTGCGTGCGCACCGCCATCGCCGTGGAACAGTTGTCGCCGAAGCGCGCCTTCAGCCCGTCGATCAGGGCCGCAGGCACATCGCGCAGATGGAGCGCCGGCATCAGGTGCGAGGTGGAAGTCGGGGCGTTCATCGGGCGTCTCCTGGAGGTGCTGAGGGGGATCGGTCATTTTACGGAGCGCGCACCATAATGCGCTTCGGTAGAAGACATGAACCCCACGACCCTTGCAGCCCTTGCGGCCTTTCCCTCGCAGCTTGACGCCCACTACGCGGCCATTCCCCAGGCCTTCCGGCACTGGGCACCGTCGTCGTGGGAGGGCGTGCCCAGCGAAGCCTTCACCGCCATCGAGCAGCTGTGCCATGTGCGCGACATCGAGACCGAGGGCTACCACGTGCGCTTTCGCCGCACGCTCGCCGAGACCCATCCGACGCTCGCGTCGATCGACAGCGAGCCGCTGGCCATCGAACGCAATTACGGCGCAGCCGACGCGGCCACCGTGCTCGCCGAGTTCCGCCTGGCGCGCGTGCAGACGATGGAAATCGTCTCGCAGCTGAGCGAGACGCAGCTTGCGCGCACGGCCGTGTTCGAAGGCTACGGCCCGCTCACGATGCGCAGCCTCATCCACTACCTGTGCAGTCACGACCAGCAGCATCTGGCAGGACTGCAATGGCTGGCCGGCAAGATCGATGCCGCCGGCCTCACGACCTGAACCGAGAGGAGCGCCCATGGGCAACCGACTTTCCCAGATCGCCACGCGCACCGGCGACGACGGCACCACCGGCCTGGGCGACAACACCCGCGTGCCCAAGGATCACCTGCGCGTGCACGCGATGGGCGACGTGGACGAACTCAACTCGCACATCGGCGCGCTGCTGTGCGAGCCGCTGCCAGAGCCCGTGCGCGAGCTGCTGGTCGACGTGCAACACCAGCTCTTCAACCTGGGCGGCGAACTCTCGATGCCGGGTTTCACGCTGCTCAAGCCCGAGGCGCTGCTGCAGATCGACAACGCACTGGCCGATCACAACGCCGCCTTGCCGCGCCTGGCCGAGTTCATCCTGCCCGCCGGCACGCGCGCCGCATCGCTCGCGCACGTGTGCCGCACTGTGGCGCGGCGTGCCGAGCGCGCGGTGGTGGCGCTCGGCGCCACCACCGCACTCAACGACGCGCCGCGCCAGTACCTCAACCGGCTCAGCGATCTGCTCTTCGTGCTCGCACGCGTGCTCAACCGCATGAACGGCGGCGACGACGTGTACTGGAAGAGCGAGCGCATGGCCCGCGCGGCCGCCGCCGAATCCGAAGACCACTCCCAGGGGACGACGCCATGAAGAACCTTCACCTCACCGCATCGCTCGCCGCCATCGCCGCCGCGCTCTGGCTGCCCGTCACCGCGCAGGCGCAGAGTGCCGACAACCCGCCGCAGGCCGAACGCGCTCACACCATCCCATCGCCGTCGCGCAACGGCAAGGTGGTGGGCAGCGTGCAACGCGGCACCAACGCCGCCGGTCGCGGCGTCAACCGCGCCGATGCGGCCACGCGGCGTGGCGTGAGCAATGTGTCGGAAAAAGCCAGCCGGCCCGTGCGCAACGTCGGCGAATCCTTCGGACGCAAGCTGGCACCGGGTTCGAGCGGGCGGGCGGCACCGCCGCCTGTGGGGCCGCAGGGCAACGCGCCTTGAGAAACTTGGGAGGGAGGGCCTGAGATGGCAAGAAACGTAGAGATCAAGGCTCGCATCGACAGCGTGGATCGCGTTGCCCGCATCGCCGCGACGTTCGCTGACCAAGGCCCCATCGAGATCGCGCAAGACGACACCTTCTTCCGCTGCGAGCACAGCGCCGACCGCCTCAAGCTGCGCACCTTCGCCCCCGACCGCGGCGAGCTCATCTTCTATCGCCGCGCCGACAGCAGCGGCCCGAAGGAATCGTTCTACCTGATCACGCCCACCGCCATGCCCGACGTGCTGCGCGAATCGCTCACGCGCGCCTGGGGCCAGGCCGGCCGCGTGCGCAAGCAGCGCCGCCTTTTTCTCGTGGGCCGCACGCGCGTGCACCTCGACCGCGTCGAAGGACTCGGTGAATTCCTCGAACTCGAAGTCGTGCTCCAAGAGGGCGAGCCTGCCGATGCCGGCGTGGCCGAAGCCCATGCGCTTATGGCCCGGCTGGGCGTGGCCGAGGGCCAACTGGTGCAAGGCGCCTACGTCGACCTGCTGCGACAACTGCAGCAGCAAGCCGCCTGATCAGCGCCAGCCCGCCGCCTTGAGCTGCTCGGCGAGTTGCTCCGCCACCTGGGCGTAGCCCTTCGCGTTTGCATGGATGCGGTCCGAGCGCAGGGCCGCATCCGACAGCACGCCCGAATACACACCCGCGACCAGCAGCGCCTGCCCCGACTTCGCCACCTCTTCGTAGAACGTCGCGTCGCTGAGCGAGCCGACGGCCGCGCGCATCGCATCGGGCGCCGGCGTGGCCAGCACCGCCACATGGGGCGTGTGCGCGCGCGCCTGTTCGATGAGCGCCGCAAGGTTCTCGCGCGTGCTTGCGGGCGAAACGCCGCGCAGCATGTCGTTGCCGCCGATACCGATCAGGATCGCGTCGTAGCTGCCGGCGGACAGCAGCGCGGGCAGACGCTCCAGCGCGCCCGCCGACGTGTCGCCGTTGACGCCCGCGTTCTCGACCTGCCAGCCCGTGAGCTCGCCGAGCTT
The DNA here is from genome assembly GCF_001426505.1 of Variovorax sp. Root473. Taxonomy (GTDB): domain Bacteria; phylum Pseudomonadota; class Gammaproteobacteria; order Burkholderiales; family Burkholderiaceae_C; genus Variovorax. The sequence continues at coordinate 113,876 of NZ_LMEV01000013.1, read as the reverse complement.
CGCGGGCCACGCCGTCTCGGGCGACGCACCGTAGCCGAAGGTCAGGCTGTCACCCAGCGCCAGCACGCGGGCATCGGGCTTCAACGCGTTGGGTGAGGCCTTTCGTTTGCCGCACGCGGCAAGCAGCACGGCGGAGGCCGGCACGCCGGCGAGCATCTGGAGGAGGTGTCGTCGCTTCATGTGGCGCGCAGCTTAAACGAGGCGGTGCGGCCTTTGGCGCTTGCCCCTTCGCCTGTGCGGAAAGGGCATAGGTCTCTCCGCTTTTTTTCCCTCACCGGGCAGCAGCGAAGAATCGGGGCCCTGCACGTCGACTCATTCATCCCTTCTGCGCCACCGAGGTCCGACCCATGCCGTCGCTGGCAGCTTGGGCGAGAACGCTATCTGCCGCCCAGGTGTGCCTTGCGCAGCGCGGCCCGCATCTTCTTCTGCAGCGTCGGCCCGCCCTTTTCCAGCGCAGCCGCGGGCGCGCCGCTCTCAGCCGTCACCGGCCGGTGCTTGCGCCCCCAGATGCCGAGCTGCGTGATCACTGGCAGCAGGTCGATGCCCACGGGCGTGAGGCTGTAGAGCGCCTTCTGCTTGTGCGTGGGGTCGTCGGTCTTGCTGAGCACGCCGTGCTCGACCAGCGTGTTCAGCCGCTCCGTGAGGATGTTCGAGGAAATGCCTTCCTCGGACTGCAGGAACTCGCGGAAGTGCCGCTTGCCGACGAACATCAGGTCGCGAACGATCAGCAGGCTCCAGCGGTCGCCGAGGACTTCGAGTGCGAGGTTGATCGGGCACAGGGACTTCTGCTGGAGGGCCATCGGGATTCCGCCGTTCAAGAAACTGCTTGCATTTTCGCATCGGTTTGAGAATACTGAAACTGCTTGCATTTCAAGATCGGTTTGCGCAAGCGACCTTCAGGAGACTCCGATGCGAAAGCTCATCGTGCAAATGCAGATGTCGGTCGACGGATTCGTGTCGCCGGCCAACGGCGACATCGACTGGCAGCTGTGGGGGTGGGGCGATCGGTGGCGATGGGACGCGGCGCTCAAGCGTGACTTCAACGCCGTGTTCGCAGGGGTCGACACCCTCTTGCTGAGCCGCAAGCTCATCGAGGAGGGCTACCTCGATCACTGGGGCCGCGCCGCCACGCGATTTCCCGCGAACCCCGACTACGCCTTTGCCCAGCGGATCGTCCAGGCACACAAGGTGGTGCTCACGAACAAGCTGCAGGCCTCGCGCTGGGAGCGTACCGACGTTGCGCGCGGCGCCATGGCCGACGAAGTGAACGCGCTCAAGCGCCAGCCGGGCAAAGACATCCTCACCATCGGCGGTGTCGGCTTTGCGTCGTCGCTCACGTCCGCGGGGCTGGTCGACGAGTTCCAGTTCTTCGTGAATCCCACGGCCGTCGGCGCGGGACGCTCGGTGTTCCACGACACGCGCCGCGGCCATGCGCTGCGTCTGCTCGGATCGACCGCCTACGACTGCGGCATGGTGGTGAACCGCTACGCGCCGGCGTGATGTACGTCAGGGGCGTGCAGGACAACACGCCGTGCAGATACCTGCGCTTACCGTATTTCATCTGACGGCGACCTGATGCATCGCAAGCAGACACATGCGCTGCACACAATGGAGGCGTCATCACAGACAAATAAAAGGAGTTCCAGATGATCTTCCGTACCAAGCGCCTCACCACTGCCGCCGTTGCGGCGCTCGCACTGTCCCTGGCAGCAGGCAGCGCGCTGGCGCAAGATCGCCGGGGCGACGACCACCGTCCGGGCGGCGGCCGCTACGAGCAGCGCGACGACCATCGCGGTGCAGGTCGCTATGACCCCCGCGGGCATCGCGGCCCTCACGCCGGCTATCGCGGCAACCAGGACTTCCGCGACGGTCGCCAGTTCGACCGCCGGGGCTTCCCGCAGCCGCACAGCGAGTGGCGCCGCGGTGGCCGCGTGCCGACCGAATACCGGGGCCGCAACTACGTGGTGAACGACTGGCGCGCCTATCGCCTGCAGCAGCCGCCGCGCGGCTACCAGTGGGTGGGTGTGGGCGGCGACTACGTGCTCGCGGCCATCGCCACCGGCCTCATCGCGCAGATCATCGCGGGCCAGTAAGCCTTCTCGCCACGCACATGCAAAAACCGCCACAGGAGACTGTGGCGGTTTTTCTTTTGGGGGACCTGGCGGGTGTTTTGTCAGGCCACCGCGGTGGCGGACGACTGAGCGCACACGTTGCGCCCGGTGATGGTGAGGCGCAAGCCGCCACCGTGCCATTCGAGCCAGTTGAGATCGACGTAGGCGTCGATGTCGCGGTCGTCGATGCGATCGGCCTGGCGGCTTTGCAGCAGCTCGACAGTGGCGGGCAGGGCACGTTTCAGGCGTTCGCGCTTCTCCGCTGCATCGGCCGCCTTTTGGGCGGCCCGGGTGGCCTGTAGTTGCTGCTGCTGCGAAGTCGATGCCATTGCTGATCCGTTCCGGGAGCCAAGGAATTAGCCCGAATGTACGCCGCTTGCGTGAAGCTGCGCGCATTCTTTTCAACCCTGGAGCCGAAAGTGTCGATTTCGTGGCACAACAACTAGATCTCGTAATGAGAACCCTTGACCTCGTCACCCAAGGCCTTCTCGACAATCGCGCGCGTCAATGTCGGCGCGAACGACTCGATGAACGCGTAGACATATTTGCGCAGGTAGGTGCCGCGCCGCACCGCGAGCTTGGTGAGGTTGATGCCGAACAGCCGCCCCGCATCGAGCGCGCGAAGCTGCGTGTCGCGCTCGGCCTCGTAGGCCACGCCGGCGACGATGCCGACGCCCAGGCCCAGCTGCACGTAGGTCTTGATGACGTCGGCGTCCATCGCGGCGAGCACGATGTGGGGCTGCAGGCCGCGCTGCCCGAAGGCCTCGTCGATGCGCGAACGGCCCGTGAAGCCCGTGTCGTAGGTGATCAGCGGGTGCTGCGTGAGCGCCTCCAGCGTGAGCGGCGCGTCGAGCAGCGGATGCCCCGGCGGCACGATCACCGAATGCGTCCAGCGGTAGCAGGGCAGGGCGACCAGCTGCGGGTAGTCGCCCAGCGCTTCGGTGGCAATGCCCACGTCGGCTTCGCCGTCGAGCAGCATCTGCGCGATCTGCTTGGGCGAGCCCTGGTGCAGGTGCAGTTTCACGTTCGGGAATTGCGCACGGAACTCCTGCACCGCCACCGGCATCGCGTAGCGCGCCTGCGAGTGCGTGGCCGCCACCGAGAGCAGGCCGCTTTGCTGCGCGACGAACTCCTGGCCCGCGTGCTTGAGGTTGCTGCTTTCCATCAGCATGCGTTCGATGATCGGCAGCACATGGCCCCCGGGCTCGGTGAGCCCCGTGAGCCGCTTGCCGGCACGCACGAAGAGCTCGATGCCGAGTTCTTCCTCGAGCTCGCGGATCTGCCGGCTCACGCCGGGCTGCGAGGTGTGAAGGGTGTGGGCGACCTCGGTCAGATTGAAGCCGCAACGAACGGCCTCGCGTACCGAGCGCAGTTGTTGAAAGTTCATCTGGCGCTGGAGGTGAAAGGTCCGGACCCGGACGGGGCCGACCGGCGATTCTCGGCAGAAGCGGTTATGCGGGGAACGATGCGTTTGTTGGTTTCACATGAGCAAAACATCTATGAAGCCACTCTGCGTGGGGGAGTTGATGTTTCGCACGACTGTGCTAAAGTTCACCGCATGGACGCCAAGACCCAGAAAAGCGAACTCACCCGCGCCGCCATCGTTGGCGCGGCGATGCACCTCGCGCTGGCCGAAGGACTGGAAGCCATTTCGCTGCAGGCCGTGGCGAGCCGGCTCGGGCTGTCCAAGAGCGGCGTGTTCTCGCGCGTAGGTTCGCGCGAGGCATTGCAGAAGGCCGTCATCGAGGAGTACGGCCGCGGCTTCCTGGCCGAGGTGTTCGTGCCTGCCATGCAGAAGTCCAAGGGCCTGGCGCGTCTGAACGACATCGTTGCGCGCTGGATCGCCCGCACGCGCGATGTGGAGGCACAAACCGGCTGCCTCTACGTGGCCGGGGCCTTCGAATTCGACGACCGCGAAGGCGAGCTGCGCGACCTGCTGTTCGATGAGGTCACGCGATGGCGTGCCGCGCTGCGCCGCACCGTGCTGCAGGCGGTCGAGACCGGCGAGCTCCAGGCGGACACCGACCCCGCCCAGTTCGTGAGCGAGATCAACGGCATCATGATGAACCAGCTGCACGACGCGCGCTTCCTGCGCGATGGGCATGCAGCCGAGCGCGCGGGCCAGACCTGGCAGCGCCTTCTTTCCAGCTACCGCGCCTGAGGCGCACCTGCAGACGACGACCCTTGCCTCTTCGTCCGCCTTGATTTCGCACTACCGTGCGATAAAAAAGGAGAAGCACCATGCTGATCATTGCCCTCTTTCTCGCCGCCTACGCGGCCCTCCTCGGTGTGCGCGGCGTGCAGGACACGCTGCGCAGCCTGCCGCGCAGCAACCAGGACTGGGTCTGGTACTGAGCCCCGACAAGGAACTCCTTCGATGACCACGACCACCACTTCCGTTCCCCCGGGCTACTACAGCGCCAGCCCGTTCATGCGGGCGATGCGCTTCGGCCTCGGCGCCTCGCAGCGCCTGTGGCCCGCGCTCGGCGTGCGCGCGGCGTACCGCGTGTTCGGCACGCCGCTGCCGCCCAAATGGCTGTACCGCGGCCAGCACCCCGGCACCGACTGGCGCCGCGAGGCCTGGTCGTTCGAGGACGCGAACCTTGGCATCTACCACCTCGCCGCGCAGGACTCGAGCGCCGAGTCGGCGCCGGTCGTGCTGCTGGTCCATGGCTGGGGCGGCCATGCGGGCCAGATGCTGCCGCTCGCGCAGGCCGTCGCTGCAGAGGGTCTGCGGCCCGTGCTGCTCGAGATGCCCGCCCACGGTCGCAGCGCGGGCACGGCCAGCAACCTGCCGCAGTTCGCGCGCGCCATCGACTACGTGACAGCACGGCTCGGCGCCGACGGGCACGTGCTGCACGCGGCGATCGCGCATTCGCTGGGGGCCAATGCGCTGGCCTATGCGGCGGGGCGCGGGTTGCCGGCGCAGCGGCTGGTGCTGCTCGCACCGCCGGCTTCGCCGCGCGAGTACACGCGCTATTTCGCGCAGGTGTTCGGGCTCAGCGAGCGCACGCGCGCGGGCATGCAACGCCTGATCGAAGCGCGTGAAGGCATCCTCATGCAGCAGCTTGAACCTGCCGCCGTGGGCCCGCGCATCACGCAGCCGACGCTCATCGTGCATGACCGCGACGACCGCGTGAACCGCTTCGCCGACGCCGAGGCCTTTCGCGATGCGATCGCCGGCGCGCGTCTCTTTCCCACGCAGGGGTGGGGCCACCGCCGCATCCTCAAGGAAGCGGCGGTGCTGGACCAGGTGGCGCGCTTCGTGGCGCCACCGCAGTCCTGATACCGACGCTCAGCGCGCCGGAACCGGATCGGGCAGTTCGATCTTGATGTCCAGCACTTCGAGGTTGTCCTGGGTTTCCAGGTGCACCTTGATGTCGTCGGCGTTGATCGACACGTACTTGGAAATCACCGCCACCAGCTCGCGCTGGAGCTCGGGCAGGTAATCGGGGCGCTTCTTGCCGCTGAGGCTGGAGCGCTCGTGAGCGAGGATGATCTGCAGGCGCTCCTTGGCGACGCTCGCAGTCTTCTTCTTCTCACCAAGCAGGAACGAAAGAAACGACATGCCTACTTGCTCCCGAAAATCCGTTTGAAGAAGCCCGGCTTCTCGGCTTCGACAAAGCGCATCGGCTTGTCTTCGCCAAGGAAGCGCGCGACCACGTCGCTGTACGCCTGGGCCACGTCGGTGTCCTTGTCGTGGATGGCGGGCACGCCCTGGTTGGAGGCGTGCAGCACGCTTTCCGACTCGGGGATCACGCCGATCAGCTTGATGCGCAGGATGTCCTGGATGTCTTCCAGCGAGAGCATCTGGCCGCCGGCCACCCGGTTCGGGTTGTAGCGGGTGATCAGCAGGTGCTCCTTGATCGGCTCGCCGCCGTCCTTGGCGCGCTTGGTCTTGCTGCTAAGCATGCCCAGGATGCGGTCCGAGTCGCGCACCGAAGAGACTTCGGGGTTGGTGACGATCAGCGCCTCATCGGCGAAATGCATCGCCATCATGGCGCCGGTCTCGATGCCGGCGGGCGAGTCGCAGACGATGTAGTCGAAGTCCATGGCGGCCAGGTCGGTCAGCACCTTCTCCACGCCTTCCTGCGACAGGGCTTCCTTGTCGCGCGTCTGCGAGGCGGCCAGCACGAACAGGTTGTCGCACTGCTTGTCCTTGATGAGCGCCTGGCTCAGGTTGGCCTCGCCCTGGATCACGTTGATCAGGTCATACACCACACGGCGTTCGCAGCCCATGATCAGGTCGAGATTGCGCAGGCCCACGTCGAAGTCGATCACGGCCGTCTTCTTGCCGGCGAGCGCAAGGCCCGACGCGAAGCTGGCGCTCGTGGTCGTCTTGCCGACGCCGCCCTTGCCCGAGGTCACCACCACAATTTTGGCCATCGCCATTCCTTCTTGTTTCGATTCAGTTGTCGATTGATGTTCGGCGTCGCCGCGATCCTGTTCCTGTGTCATCTCAGGGAATCGCGTCGATCGCTATCTTTTTGCCGTCCAGGCGCACCTGGGCGGGCTTGCCCAGCACGGGCTCGGGCAGCGGCACTTCGTTCGTGCGATAGATGCCGGCAATGGCCACCAGCTGCGCTTCCATGCAGGTCGAGAAGATCCGCGCCTCGGTGTTGCCGCGCGCACCGGCAATGGCCTTGCCGCGCAGCGGCGCGTACACATGCACGTTGCCGTCGGCGATGACTTCGGCGCCGAAGCTCACGATGGCGGTCACCACCACGTCGCCGCCACGCGCGTAGATCTGCTGGCCCGAGCGCAGCGGCTTGTCGATCAGCAGCGTGCCGTTGGCCGGCACCGGCAGCTCGCGCACGATCTGCGGGGCTTCGGAGGCCGCAGGCGCCTCGGCGGGCGGCGCTGGCGGGCGCGGCGCGGGGGCCGCGGGCATGGCGGCCACCGACAGGCCGGCGTCACGTGCCGCGGCATGCTGCTCGGGGCTGCCGCCGCGCACGGCGATCGGCTGAGTCTGGTGGCGCGCCAGCAGGCTGCGCAGGGCGGCAAAGTCGATCCCGGGGGCAGGGGCGCCGGCTTCGGCCGCCAGTTCCTGCAGCATCGAGAGGTCGATCACCACCGGCTCCTGCTCGAAGAAGTCGGGCGAATCCGCCAACTGGGCGTCGAGTGCCTCGGCCAGCACGTCGAGGTCGGCTGTCTTGAGGATCACTGCGATCAGCGGCAGCGTGGCGCTCTTGAATTCGAAAACCGCCTTGGTACGAGCGGCGGAAACATCGGCCATTGGAAAACGTGTGTGAACGTCGGTGCGAAAAGCGTTGGAGTCTAACGGGCGCCGGCCAAAGCCCGATGGCTGGTGTCGTGTTCACTGACCCTGCACAACACTTATTGCACGAGGTTTCATCTTGCTGCAGTTCCAGGGATACCGCGGAACCGGCTTTGCCGGGCCGCTGGTATCGCCCCCTGCAAGGGGGTTGGGGGCCACACGAAGTGGGCAAGCCTGGGGGTTAGTTCTTTGTTTTGCCCAGCAGGGCGTAGAGGATGATCGCGCCGAAAGTGGCGGTTCCGATGCCGCCGAGGGCGAAGTCGCCGAACTTCAGCGTGAAGTCGCCAGTGCCGATGATCAGCGTGATCGCGGCCACGATCAGGTTCTTGTTCTGCGAGAAATCGACCTTGTTGTCGACCCAGATCTTGGCGCCCGCAATGGCGATCAGGCCGAACACCACGATGCTCACGCCGCCCATCACCGGCAGCGGAATCGCCTGGATCAGCGCGCCGAACTTGGGGCTGAAGCCCAGCACCAGCGCAATCACCGCCGCCACCACGAACACCGCCGTCGAGTAGATGCGCGTGGCCGCCATCACGCCGATGTTCTCGGCATAGGTGGTCACGCCCGTGCCGCCGGCGGCGCCGCTCACCACCGTGGCAATGCCGTCGCCGATGAAGGCACGGCCCATGTACGGGTCGAGGTTGCGGCCGGTCATGGCCGTCACGGCCTTCAGGTGGCCGAGGTTTTCCGCCACCAGGATGATCGCCACGGGCGCGATCAGCAGCATTGCGTTGGCCGTGAACACCGGCGCCGTGAAGGTCGGCAGGCCGAACCAGGCCGCGTTGGCGATGCCGCTGAGGTCGACCGGCTTGCCCAGGCCCATGCCGTTGGTGAGCGCGGCATACACCAGCGTGGCCAGGATCAGGCCGATGAGGATCAGCAGGCGCTGCACCATGCCGCGCGTGAACACCGCCACCAGCCCCACGCACAGGAAGGTCACGGCCTGCATCCACGAATCGAAGTTGCTGGCCGCCATGTTCTTGATGGGAATGCCCGCCAGGTTCAGCCCGATCACCGCCACCACGGCGCCCGTGACCACGGGCGGCATGAAGCGCTCGATCCAGCCCGTGCCCACGGCCTGCACGATGGCCCCGATCAGGATGTAGACCACCCCGCAGGCCACGATGCCGCCCAGCGCCACTGCGATGTTGGCGTTGGCCCCCTTGCCCGCGTAGCCGCTGGCCGCGATCACCACGCCGATGAAGGCGAAGCTCGAGCCCAGGTAGCTGGGCACCTTGCCGCCGGTCACGAAGTAGAAGATGAGCGTGCCGATGCCGCTCATCAGGATCGCGATGTTGGGGTTGAAGCCCATCAGGATCGGCGCCAGCACCGTGGCGCCGAACATGGCGATCACGTGCTGGATGCCCATCGCGCCAGTCTGCAGCCAGGGCAGCCGCTCGTCGGGCGCGATCACGGCGCCATTGGCCAGTGTGGACACCGGCTTTTCAGTCCAGTTGAACATGTGTTTTCTTCTCCTCGGTTGGTGTGTCTTGGGGGGTCGACGCGCTCCCTGGGGCGAGATTGTGGTCGATCCACCCCGTGCTGAACACGGGTGCCACCCGCAAGAGGCGTACCAGCGGGGAAGGAGAAGAAAAGGGGGCCGGTGCCGCTCAGCGCGGCTGCAGCACCGCCATGGTGATGCGCGACACGCAGGTCAGCTCGCCCGCCTCGTTCGTCAGGTCGATCTGCCAGACCTGCGTGGTGCGCCCGCGGTGCACCGGCCGCGCCGTGCCGATGACCCAGCCGCTGGTGGCCGAGCGGATGTGGTTGGCGTTGATGTCCAGGCCCACGGCGCGGTCGCCCTCGGGGGCCGAATAGTGCGCGCCGCAGGAACCCAGCGTCTCGGCCAGCACCACCGACACGCCGCCGTGCAGGATGCCGTAGGGCTGGCGGGTGCGCTCGTCCACCGGCACGCGGGCGCGGATGAAGTCGTCGCCCACCTCCAGGAACTCGATGCCCAGGGCGGCCACGGCCGTGCCCACGTGGTTGGCGGTCAGCGATTCGACCGAGATGTCTTTCTTCCAGATACGCATGCAGGGGTCTCCGATACAGGGGGTGCGAGGGCACTATAGCGACGACGGCTGACAACCGCAGTCGCCTTTGCGTGCTACCTTGGCCCGATGACCTTCCCTTCGGTGCGGCGGTGGCTCCTGGGCTCGGTGGCGGTGCTGCTGCTGGGCATCGGCGCGCTGGTGCTCGTGGTGGCCGCGCGCCTGCCCGACGACGAGGAGGTGGCGGCCCGCATCGCCGCCGGCTTCTCGCAGCGCTACGGCGTCGACCTGACCGTGGGCGGGGCCCACTGGTCGCTGTGGCCGGTGCCCGTGCTGGCACTGTCCGGGCTGGCCACCGACCAGCCGCAGCCCATCACCCTGCGCCGCCTGAGCGTGCGGCTGCACCTGTGGCCGTTGCTGCTGCGCCGCGTGGTCGCCATCGACGAGATCGAACTCGAAAGCCTGGTGCTGCCGCGCGCCTCGGTGCGCGCCTTCCGGGGCAAGGGCCCTGAGCCGCAGGAGGGCGACCGCATCATGGTGCTGCCGGCACCCTGGGCGCTGGCGCCCGTGCCGGTGGAGCGCGTGCGTTGGCGCGACGTGGTCTGGATCGACCGCCGCGACATCGCGCTGGCCTACGACGGTGACGTGACGTTCGACGACAACTGGCGCCCGCGCACCCTGCGCCTGGCGCGCGCCGGCGCCGCCTCGCCCGTGCGCCTGCGGCTGGATCGCGAAGGCGGCGAAGACCGCTGGCGCACCCGCATCGACGCCGGCGGCGGCACGTGGAACGGCGAATCACGCCTCGAAGTGCTGCCCCAAGGACGGGGCTTGCGCGTGTCAGCCGAGCTCGACCCGCGCCAGGTCGACATCGAGGCGCTGGTGCAGGCCTTCGGGCGCCGCTCGCCGGTGGCCGGCAAGGTCTCGGGCCACACCTCGCTGGTGGCCGAGGCCCGCGAAGTGGGCGGGCTGATCCGTGGCCTGCACACCCGCACCCGCTTCTCGGTGCAGCCGGCCACGCTGACCCGGCTCGACCTGGCCAAGGCCGTGACCACCGTCGGCATCAGCCGCGGCGGCACCACGGCACTGGACGAGCTCACCGGCATGCTCGACACCCAGGGTACCGAAGACGGCATCGTGATGCGCTACACCAACCTCAAGGCCCGCTCTGGCGTGCTCACCGCCAGCGGCAACCTGCGGCTCTTCAACCGCCAGATGACGGGCGAGATCGCGGTCGACCTCGTCGACGGCGTGGTCGGCGTGCCGCTCAAGATCAGCGGCAGCGTGGCCGAGCCCGAGGTGTCGATGACCGGCGGTGCGCTCGCGGGCGCAGCGGTCGGCAGCGCGGTGCTGCCGGGCGTGGGCACGGCGATCGGGGCGCGCGTGGGGCAGCAGGTGGAGAAGCTGTTCGGCGGGGACGAGAGGAAACCGGCGCCTGCCAGGCCCGCGCCGACACCCAAACCCTCAAGCCCTAGGCCAACGCCTTGATCGCCGCAGGCACCGTCAGCACCGCCGTGTAGTAGCCCATGAACTGCACGCCGGTGTTGAAGCCGATGGCGCGCGACAGCAGCCCGCCGAGCAGGCCCATCGTCAGGATCACCAGCAACCCGAGCAGTTGGCCTTCCCACACGCTGATCACCACGATCAGCCCGACGAAGGTCGCGATGATCGCCTCGTGGCTCACCTTGCGCGACACGAACAGCGCCGCGCGGCGCGCGAAGTTCATCGTGAAGGGGTAGGCCACCAGCGCCGCCAGCACCACGGCCAGCATGCCGTAGCCGAGGAACTCCCAGTGGTTCAGCAGGTTGTGCAGGTTGTGGGTCTGGCCCGTGGCCGCGTCGATGGTGAACACCGGCGGTGCGTTGAACAGCGGCGCCGCAGGGCCGGCCGCCACCGGGCTCAGCGGCAGGCCGATGGCGATCAGCGGAATCAGTGCCTCGGCGATGTAGGTGGCCTCGGTCACGCCGTTGCGCGCGGCCAGCGTGGTGGTCAGGCGGTGGTACGCGTGCCTGATGCGCGAACCGACCAGCTCACCCAGCACCACCGTCATCGCGACCGGACTGAACACGAAGGTGGCGCTGGAGATCGTGGCGGTGGCAAAGGTCCACTTCACCTGCTTGCCGTCGAGCACCTTGAACGGATTCGGGAAGTAGCCCGACCAGCCCTTCACGTCCGGCGCAAGCGAGAAGGTGCGGACCTTGTCGCGCTTCATGCGCGCCCGTGCGGCGGGCGAGATCACCGAGAACAGGTCGGCCACCAGCGGCCCGATCGCGATGCCCAGGAAGTAGCTGATGCTGAGCTTCACGCCGTACTTGCCCGTGAGCGCCTGCAGCGCGACGATCACCATCACGAAGGGCACCAGCGTGGCCACCGACGCCCAGCGCCCGCTCGAGAAGTAGGCGATGGCCACGGCCGCCACCACGAAGATCCACGGCGCAGCCTTGGTGATGGCTGCGCCATAGGGCGCGAGCAGCACCGCGAACAGCACCGCCAGCGGCACGGCGATGAAGGCCGCGATGATCGCGCCCGACACCATCTTGCGCAGCGCGATGTGCGGCACGCCCAGGTTGCGCAGCACGTTCGCGTCCTGCAGCAGCGGCGTAGCCATGGTGTCGCCCGGGATGCCGAGCAGCGCCGTGGGCACCGCGTGCGTCATGTGCTTGGCCACCGCGGCCGCCAGGAAGAAGGTGAACACGCCTTCGGGCGGCACGCCCAGCAGCACCACCAGCAGCGTGAGCGGTGCGAGCGTGGTGGTTTCGTCGGTGCCCGAGACGAGGCCGATGGCCGCGAACACGATGGCGCCCACGAGGCCCATGCCGGTGGCGACGAGGATCTGGTTGAACAGCGCGGCGTCGATCACGAGGCGGCTCCTTCGGTGTTTGTGGCGCGGGGCTTGTACGACGCGAACAGGCCGTAGATTTCCAGCTCCTTCATCTCGCGCACCACCGACGGCGGAAGGTCGTTCACCGAGCCCAGGTCGCCGTGCTCGCCGGCCAGTTCGGCCAGCACTTCCTCGCGCCAGCGCGGATCGGGGTCCGTGCCTTCGACCACCTCGCGCTTCGGCGCGAAGAGCTTCGCGCAGATCACGCCCGAGACCACGCAGCCGCCCAGGCCCGCGAGCATCGCGTAGGCGCGCGCCAGTTCAGGCGTGCTCACCACGCTCGCGAGCACGCGGCTCGCCACGAGGTACCCCGTGAGGCTCACCGCGACGCCGATCACGATCGACCACGCGAGGTGGCCCAGGTCGGCCGTGTCGCCCCATATCTCCACCAGCCGCCAGCGGGCGGGCGTTGCACTGTCTGCGTTCATCTGCGATGTCTCCGTCTTTGGTGATGTGACAGCCGCTAGCGCGGCCGCCGCGGTGTGGGCCGCGGTCCCTGTAGCGGGCCCCTCCCGCCGCGTTGAGTTATTTCTTGCGCAGCGCGTCGAGCAGCGCCACGGCGCGGTCGGTGCGCACGTCGTGTTCGGCCGCCATCTGCTTGGCGATGTGATCGATCTCGTCACCGGTCGCACCGGCGACGAGCGCGATGTTGCGGGCGTGCAGCGCCATGTGGCCGCGCTGGATGCCTTCGGTGGCGAGTGCACGCAGGGCGCCGAGGTTCTGCGCGAGGCCGACGGCCACGGCGACTTCGCCGAGTTCCTGCGCCGACTTCACGTCGAGGATCTTCAGTGCGAGCCGTGCGAGCGGGTGCGTCTTCGTCGCGCCGCCGACCAGGCCCACGGGCATTGGCATCTCGATGGTGCCGACGAGCGCGCCGCTCGTGTCCTTCTCCCACGTGGTCAGCGAGGTGTAGCGCCCGCTGCGGCAGGCATACGCATGCGCGCCGGCTTCGACCGCGCGCCAGTCGTTGCCGGTCGCGACGATCACCGGGTCGATGCCGTTCATGATCCCCTTGTTGTGCGTCGCCGCGCGGTACGGGTCGATGGCCGCGAAGGTGTACGCGTCGATCACGCCCTCGACCACCTCTTCGCCGCTGCGCTCGCGCGTGGCCAGCACGGCGGGTGCGAGCCGCACGCGCGCACGCGCCAGCCGCAGGTCCGCCAGGTTCGACAGGATGCGCAGGCGCACCGTGCCGCCCGTGAGCTGCTCGACCAGCGGCGACACCGCCTCGGCCATCGTGTTGACCGTGTTCGCGCCCATCGCGTCGCGCACGTCGACGATCAGGTGCATCACCACCATCGCGCCGCGCGGCGTGTCGCCGAACACATGCACCTCGATGTCGCGGCAGCCGCCGCCCAGGCCGATCAGCACCTTGTCGCGGCTGTTCGCCACGGCCAGGATCTCGTCGCGCGCACGCAGCAGCGCGAGCCGGGCGCCGTACGGGTCGGTGATGCCGATCACCTGCACCTGCGCGCGCATCAGCGGGCCGGTGCTCGAGGCCTCGAAGCCGCCGCCTTCGCGCGCCAGCTTGGCCATGAACGAGGCGGCGGCGACCACCGAGGGCTCTTCCACCGCCATCGGCACGAGGTAGTCGCGACCATTCACGGTGAAGTTGCCGGCCACGCCCAGCGGCAGCTCGAAGGTGCCGATCACGTTCTCGACCATGCCGTTGGCGCGCTCCACGCTCAGCGCGCCGGGCTGCGCGAGCAATGCCACCTCGTCGTTGGTGAGCGAGGCGGCCTGTGCGATGTGGGCCAGGCGTTGGGTGGGGGTGAGTGCGCGGAAATTGGGAATGCGGGAATCGGCAGCCATCGGTGCGTGTCTCTTCGGGAGGTGAATTCGGGAGCAGGCAATTTAGGCCCGCTGTACCGCCCGCGGAAGGCACAGTTTGGCGGGACAGTGTGGACAGTGGTGCGTCGCCATCGCTGGCTGTGTCAAAGTCCCGGCCCATGACCACGATCGCCGATTCGCTCGCCGACACCCTTGCGCGCCAGATCGCGAGCGGCGCCTACAAGGCTGGCGACAAGCTGCCGTCGCTGCGCGAACTCGCGCAGCTGCACGGCTACGCCAAGAACACCGTGGTGGCCGCGTTCGAGCTGCTGGTGTCGCGCGGCCTCGTCGAGCCGCGGCGCGGTTCGGGCTACTACGTGCTCGCGCAGGCCACGGCCACACCCAAGCCCGCCGAGGACGACGCGGGCAGCCTCGGCCGCGCGATGGACATCGTGTGGCTCATGCGCGAGCAGCTCAAGACGCAGCCCGACGCGGTCGCCGTGGGCGACGGCTTTCCGCCCGTCGAATGGCTCGCCGACGTGCGCCTGGACAAGTACCACCCGAAGGTCGTGCGCACGGGGCTCGGCGCGCTCTTTCGCTACGGCAGCCGCTTCGGTTATGCGCCGCTGCGCGATCACCTCGTGCGCAAGCTGGCCGACTTCGGCATCGGCGCCGAGCCGCGGCAGATCGTGCTCACGCACGGTGCCAACGAGGCGATGGACATCGTCATCCGCTATTTCGTGCCGCCCGGCGGCAAGGTGCTGGTGGACGACCCGGGCTACTACCCGCTCTTCGGCAAGCTCAAGCTCGCGGGCGCACAGATGCTGGCCGTGCCGCGTCTTGCGGACGGACCGGATCTGGACGTGCTGGAGCAACTGCTCATCGCCGAGCGGCCGCGCCTGTTCTTCACGCAGTCGCTCGCGCACAACCCCACGGGCTCCGACATCTCGCCGGCCAAGGCCTTCCGCGTGCTGCAGCTGGCGCAGAAGTACGACCTGCTGATCGTGGAGAACGACCCGCTGGCCGACTTCAAGCCCACGGCGTTGCCGCGTCTGTCCGCGCTCGACCAGCTCGAACGCACCATCTACATCGGCAGCTTTTCGAAATCGTTCTCGGCCGCGCTGCGCGTGGGCTTCATCGCCTGCGGTGCCGACCTGGCGAGCGACCTCGCCGACCTGAAGGCGCTGATCCACGTGAGCAGCTCGGAGTACAGCGAGCGCACGGTCGACGTCATCCTGAGCGAGGGCCACTACCAGCGGCACCTCAAGCGGCTGCAGCAGCGGCTGGGCGAGGCCACGCGCGACGCGCTGAAGCTGTTCGACGCCGTGGACGCCGAGGTCTTCGCGCGCAGCCCGCAGTCGCTCTACATCTGGGCCGCGCTGCCCGGCGTGGACGACTCGCTGGCCTTCGCGAAGGAACTGCTGCCGCGCAAGATCGTGATGGCGCCGGGGCGCATCTTCAGCGTCGATTCGACGCAGGTCTCGCGCTGGTCGCGCTTCAATGTCGGCGCGATGGCCGACCCGCGATTCGCGAAGGCGCTGCGCACCGCGTTGCGGCGCCGGTCCTGAATCAGCCCTTGAAAGTGCCGTGCCGCCCCGCGCCGCCGGCAAAGCGCGCGGCCCCGGCTTCGCCTTCGGCTGCAACGATCGGCACGCCCCGTGCGCCCTCGCGGCGCAGCGCTTCGGCCAGCGGCAGGTCCCATTGCTCGAAGGCGGAGCGGCGGTCGGCCCGCATGCATTGCTGCGGAAAGGCGGCGATCTGGCGCGCCAGTTCCTGCGCCGCGGCCAGCGCGCCGCCCGGCGGCGTGGTGCGGTTGACCAGGCCCATCGCCAGCGCCTCGGCCGCGCCGACGGGGCGCCCCGTGAGGATCAGGTCGAGTGCGCGCCCCATGCCGATGAGGCGCGGCAGCCGCACGGTGCCGCCGTCGATCAGCGGCACGCCCCAGCGGCGGCAGAACACGCCGAACACCGCGTCCTCGTCGGCCACGCGCAGGTCGGCCAGCAGCGCGAGTTCGAGTCCGCCCGCGACCGCGTAGCCGTTCACCGCCGCGATCAGCGGCTTGGACAGCGCCATGCGCGTCGGACCCATCGGGCCGGCGCCGCCGCCCTCGGGGTCGAGTTCGTTGCGGCGCGCTGGATCGCCGACCGCGCCCAGGTCGGCGCCCGCGCAGAAGTGGCCGCCCGCGCCCGTCAGCACGGCCACGCGCGATGTGTCGTCGGCCTCGAAGCGCTCGAAGGCCGCGCGCAAGGCGGCGGCGACCACGCCGTCCACGGCGTTGCGCTTGTCGGGGCGGTTCAGCGTGAGCGTGCAGACAGGGCCGTCCACGTCGAAGGTCACGCAGGGCGGGGTGGTCATGCGGGCGTCTCCAGGAAGCTGAGGTGGCGGGGCAATCCGGCCATCGTAGAAAACATTCCCGGGTTCTCCAACCCCGCCGCGTTCAGGTGACGCGAATCACGTCCGCATCCCCTGCGCCCGAGGCATGCAGCCGCGCCACCTCGGCCGCGCGCCGCGTGAGCACCGCGCGCTGGTTGATGTAGCCCTTGTCGGTGATCTCGCCCGCGTCGAGGCTCGGCGGTTCGGCCAGCACGAGCGCGCAGGCCGGGCATTGCGACGAGCCCGCGCCTTCGTCGCGCAGGGCGCGCAGCACTTCGGCGATGCGCGCGGCCAGCGCCTGGGGCGCGAGCGCCGCGCCTTGCGGGCTGGCGAACACCAGCATGCCGATCGCGTCGCGGTCGTGGCCCGTGAGCACGATGTCCTGCACATGCGGCGCCAGCAGCGACACCAGCTTCACGCGCAGCGTGCCCACCGACACCCAGGTGCCGGTCGAGAGCTTGAAGTCTTCCGCCACGCGGCCGTTGAAGATCACGCCCTGCGACGGGTTGGCGGGGTTCGCGGGAAAGCCGGCGTCGCCGATGCGGTAGTAGCCCTCGGCGTCGAAAGCCTCGGCGGTCTCGCGCGGCGCATCGCGGTAGCCGGGGAATACCGAGACGCCCTTCACGCGCATCTCCAGCTTCTCGCCGTTGGGCACGAACTTGAGTTCGAGCCCAGGCAGCGGGGCGCCGATGCAGCCGGCGCCGTCGAGCTGCCAGTGCGCAGAGGTGATGGCGGGCGAGGTCTCGGTCGCGCCCCAAGAGGTGGTGAGCCAGAGCGGGCGCGAGGGCCGCACGTGCTGCGCCACCGCTTCGAGCCGTTGCCATGTCGAAGGCGCAAGCGCAGCCGCCGCGTAGAAGGCCAGGCGCAGCCGCGAGAACACCTCGGCGGCGAGGGCATCATCGGCTTCGAGAAAAGGCAGCAGCATGTCGAAGCCGCGCGGCACGTTGAACAGCAGCGTGGGTTTCACCTCGCGCAGGTTGCGCACCGTCTTCTCGATGAGACCCGGCGCGGGGCGGCCTTCGTCGATGTAGAGCGCGCCGCCGTGGCACAGCACCATGTGCAGGTTGTGGTTCGCGCCGAAGGTGTGGCTCCACGGCAGCCAGTCGACGAGCACCGGCTTCTCTTGCGAGAGGAAGCGCCAGGTCTGCGCCATCATTTGCTGGTTGGCGCACAGCATGCGGTGCGTGTTGATCACCACCTTGGGCTTTCCGGTGGAGCCCGAGGTCAGCAGGTACTTGGCATGCGTGTCGGGGCCCACGGCGGCGAAGGCCTGCATGACGGCGGGCGTTTCTTTCGCGCCGAGCAGCGCGTCGAACGCCATCGCGCCGGGATGCATGTCGGCGTGACGGCTGAACACCGTAACCGCCTCGATGCCGCTGCCTGCAAGCGATGCACCGTACACCGACGCATCGGACGCGTAGACCAGCGCCGGTTGCAGCGCCCGCAGCATGTCGTGCAGCCGCGACCGGTCTTTCGCCATGCGCGAGTAGGCGCTCGACAGCGAACACGCCGTGCGACCGATGTGCATCGCGGCGAGCATCAGCACCGCATGGTCGATGGCGTTGTCCGAGAGGATCACGATCGGCTTGCCTGCGGGCAGGTCCAGGTCGAGCAGGCCTTGCGCCACGGCACCGACGGCGGCGCGCAGCGCGTGGTAGTCGAGCGTGCGCCAGCCTTCGCCCGTTTCATCGCGCTCGGCGAAGGCCAACGCGTCGGGCGTCTCGCGCGCCCAACGCTCGATCCATTCGCCGATGCAGCGCGCATACGGCTGCAGCGCCGTCGGCGAGCGCAGCACGAACGAGCCGTCGTCGAAGTCGATGCGCACCGTGCGGGGCGGCGCGACCAGGGTGTCGTCGAGAAGGAAGTCGGTCATGTCAATCCAGCGTCCCCGTCTCGGCCTTGGCGCGAATCAGGTTCAGCAGCAGGGTGTCGCGCGCGGCTTCGAGGTCGGCCGTGTGGCGCGTGCCGAGGGCTTCGTCCACGCCTTGCACCACCTGCTGCTTCAGCGCGTCCGTCATCGACGGCGCGCCCAGGTCCTTCCACCAGTCTTCGATGGGCCCGCCCAGGTGCGCGAGCAGATGTTCGATGCCGCCCGCGCCACCCGAGAGGTGCAGGTTCATGAACGGCCCCATCACCGCCCAGCGCAGTCCGGGGCCGTGCGCGATGGCGGTGTCGATGTCGGCCACGCTCGCCACGCCTTCGTTGACGAGGTGAAACGCCTCGCGCCACAGCGCGGCCTGCAGACGGTTCGCGATGTGGCCTTTCACCTCGCGCTTCACGTGGATCGGCCGCTTGCCGATGGCGGCATAGAACGCCATCGTGCGGGCGATGGTGTCGGGCGAGGTCTGCTCGCCGCCGATCACCTCGACCAGCGGAATCAGGTGCGGCGGGTTGAACGGATGACCCAGCACCACGCGCTGCGGGTGCGCGCAGCCCGCCTGCACACCGCTGATGGCCAGCCCCGACGAGCTCGACGCGAGGAGGGTCTCCGGCGGCGCAGCCGCGTCCATGCGGCGAAACAGGTCGATCTTGAAATCCATGCGCTCGGGGCCGTTCTCCTGCACGAAGTCGGCCACGGCCACGGCGTCTTCCAGGCTGTCGTGAAAGCGCAGGCGATCGACCGAGGCGCCCTCGGCGAGGCCGAAGCGCGCCAGCGTCGGCCAGTGCTGCGCCACGGCGGCGCGCAGCCGGTCTTCGGCGCCGGGCGAGGGGTCGGTCGCGTTCACGTCGAGCCCGTGCGCGAGGAAGTGCGCGGCCCAGCTCGCGCCGATCACGCCGGTGCCGACGACGGCGACGCGCTTCACGTCGGTGGTGAGGTTCATGCTGATTTCCACCGCGCGCAGCGGCTCTCCGACTTGGTGGTCCACGCGGCTTCGCCGGGGATGTTTTCGATCACCTTGTAATAGTCCCACGGCTCCCTGGATTCGGCCGGCGTCTTCACCTGCATGAGGTGCATGTCGTGCACCATGAGGCCGTCGTCGCGCAGCCAGCCGCCCTTGACGAACATGTCGTTGAACTTCGTCTTGCGCAGCTGTGCCATCACCTTGTCGGCGTCGTCGCTGCCGGCCGCCTTCACGGCCTGCAGGTACTGCAGCGTGGCCGAGTAGTCGCCGGCATGGAAGGAGGAGGGCATGCGCTTGTGCTTGTCGAAGAAGCGCCGCGCCCAGGCGCGCGACTCGGGGCTCTGGTTCCAGTACCAGCTGTCGGTGAGGTACATGCCCTGCGAGGCCTTCAGGCCCAGCGCGTGCACGTCGTTGATGGTGATGATCATGCCGGCGAGTTTCATGTTCTTGCTGATGCCGAACTCCGCCGCCGACTTGATGGCGTTGACCGTGTCGCCGCCCGCGTTGGCCAGGGCCAGCACCTGCGCCTTCGAGCTTTGCGCCTGCAGCATGAACGACGAGAAATCGCTCGCGCCCAGCGGGTGCTTGACCGAGCCCGCCACCGTGCCGCCGCCGGCCTGCACGGTCTTGGTGGCGTCGCCTTGCAGCGCGGCGCCAAAGGCGTAGTCGGCCGCCACGAAGTACCAGCTCTTGCCGCCGGCCTTGACCACCGCGCTCGCGGTGCCGCGCGCCATCGCCACCGTGTCGTAGGCGTAGTGCACGGTGTAAGGCGAGCAGTATTCGTTGGTAAGGCTCGACGCGCCCGAGCCCACCACGAAGTACGGCTTCTTCTTGTCGGCCGCCACGCCCGCCATGGCAATGGCCGCGCCCGAGTTCACGCCGCCGACCAGCATGTCGACCTTCTGCACGTCGAACCATTCGCGCGCCTTGGCAGCGGCGATGTCGGGCTTGTTCTGATGGTCGGCCGTGACCAGCTCGATCTTCTTTCCATTGATGGCGCCGCCCATGTCGGCGATGGCCATGCGGATGGCTTCCGCACCGGCCGGGCCGTCGTAGTCGCGGTAGATGCCCGACATGTCGCTGATGAAGCCGATGCGGATGGTGTCGTCGGACACCTGGGCGAAGGCGCCCGATGCAAGGAGGGCGCCCAGCGCGAGGGCCAGGGCGGTGCGAGGGGTGTTCATGTGCGTTGTCTCCGTTTGTTGTTCTTGCCTGTCGTCAACCCAGCGCGAACTCGGGCCGCGGGCCGCCCATGCGCGGCAGGCCCATGATCTGCCGCGCCTCGGCCGGCGTGGCCACTTCCATGTCGAGCTCGCGGATCACGCGCACGATGCGCTCGGTGAGCTGCACGTTGGTGGCGAGTTCGCCGTGGCGGAAGTAGAGGTTGTCTTCCAGCCCCACGCGCGCGTGGCCGCCCAGCAGCAGCGCCGCCACGTTGGCCTCGAGCTGCGACATGCCGATGCCGCTCACGCCGAAGATGGCGCCCTTGGGCAGCGTGTCGACCATCATCTGCAGGTTGCGCGGCGAGTACGGCATCGCGTTCTGGAAGTTGCGGTGCACGTTCATCACCAGGTTGATGAAGTACGGCTCGTCGTCATGGCCTTCCTCGATCAGCGTGGTCGTGTCCTGCAGGATGTGCGTGGGGCTGAACACTTCCCACTCGGGCTTGATGCCGCGTGCCTTCATGCCGGCGGCCAGCTCGCGCCCGCGCGTGATCGGCGTGTCCATGAGGATCTGCTTGCCCTCGAAGCTCAGGTTGAGCGTGGTGGCGTCGAGCGTGCACATCTCGGCGCCGGCGTCCATGCCCTTGATGCGCTCTTCCCACGCGATCTCCCAGCGATCGCCGGCCAGCGGCTTCACCATGTCGCCGTGCACACCGCCGCCGGTGGAGTTGTTCAGCACGATGTCGCTGCCCAGCGCGCGGATGCGGCTGTTGATGTCGCGGTACACCTCGGCGTTGCAGGTGGCGCCGTCGTCGGGGCGGCGCGCGTGGATCGCCACCACGCTGGCGCCGGCGTTCCAGCAGCGCAGCACGTCGGCCGCGATCTCGGCGGGTTGCGTGGGCAGATGGGGGTTTTGGGACTTGTGCGCCATGCCGCCGGTGGGGGCGATGGTCACGATCACTTTGCGCTTCGACATGGCGGATGCTTTCGGGAGTCTTTCGTGGAGGGCGCGCCATTATTTTTTCGGGGCCCTGTCGCACTCAGTCATCGCGATGACATTCCGGGGCAGGGTTTACGCGGCGCCAGGCGCTAAAGTCGTCGTTGCGCCATCACGCGCATCAGGAGCACCCTCAATGAAACTACGCCTTCTCGTGCTGGCCGCCGCGGCCGCGTTCACCGCCCTCGGCGCTGCCGCCCAACCCACGGGCCCAGGCACCTGCGACGCCAAGCGCGAAGCCATCGGCCGCGACATCGAGATGGCGAAATCGAAAGGCCAGAAGCAGCGCGTGCGCGGCCTCGAAACAGCGCTGGCCGAAGTGAACCGCAACTGCACCGATGCCAAACTGGCGGCCGAGCACGCGCGGCGCATCCGCAACCAGGAGCGCAAGGTCGCGGAACGTGAGCGCGATCTGCGCGAGGCACAGGAGAAGGGCCGTGCCAGCAAGATCGCCGATCGCGAGAAGAAGCTGCGCGACGCGCAGGAAGAACTGCAGCACCTCAAGGGCGCGCACTGAGTGAGCCAGCCGCCGACATGCCCGTGACGAAGCCGGCTCCTCCCGCATCCCCGCAGACCATTGCCCAGCTGCTGCAGGGCTCCGCCTGGTTCCCGCGGCTCGACGTGAGCGCGGGCGAGCGCGTGCTCGACGAGATGCGCGAGGTCGAGGTGGCCGCGGGCGCCGCGCTGTGCCGCTGCGGCGACACGCCGCTGCACTGGTACGGCACCATCGAAGGCCTGCTCAAGTGGTGCGTGACCTCGCCCGACGGGCGCTCCGTCACGCTGGGCGGCCTGTCGGCCGGCAGCTGGTTCGGCGAGGGCACGCTGCTGCGCGGTGTGCCGCGCACCGCCGACATCATCGCCTTGCGCCCCAGCCGCGTGGCGCTGATGCCGCTGGAGACCTTCGCATGGCTGCGCGCCACGCACCGCAGCTTCGACGACTTCCTGCTGCGCCAGATCAATGAGCGCATGCACTGGTTCCTCGGCAACTTCACCGCGCACCACCTGCTGGACACCGACAGCCAGGTCGCGCGCGCGCTCGCCGGTTTGTTCCACGAGTGGCTGCATCCCGGCAGCGACCCGCACCTGCAGGTGTCGCAGGAAGAGATCGCCAACCTCTCGGGCCTGTCGCGCCAGCGCTGCAACGCGGCGCTGCGGCGGCTGGCGCTGGCCGGCCTGCTGCGCATCGAGTACGGCGGCATCACCGTGACCGACCTGGAGGGGCTGCGTCGGCGCATCGACGGATGAGTGGATGAAGGCCGCGAACGGCCTTCATCGCGTCTTCAGCGCTTGTGGTGCGACGCCGCCAGCTCGTACACCGGCGTGTCGATGCCTTCCATGCGCGCCTTCAGCTGCAGCGCCAGAAACTGCGAGTAGTGGCGCGACTGGTGCAGGTTGCCGCCGTGGAACCACAGGTTGTCGACCTGTGTGGGCTTCCACATGTTGCGCAGCTCGCCTTCCCATGGACCCGGGTCCTTCGGCGTGTCGGAGCCCAGGCCCCAGCACTTGCCGACCTTGTCGGCGATCTCGGGCGAGATCAGGTCGGCCAGCCAGCCGTTCATCGAGCCATAGCCCGTGGCGTACACCAGCAGGTCGGCCGGCAGTTCGGTGCCGTCGGTGAGCGTGACCGAGCGCGCGTTCACGCGCTCGATGTTCACGCCGCTCTTCAGGTGGATGCTGCCGTTGGCCACCAGCTCCGAGGCGCCCACGTCGATGTAGTAGCCCGAGCCGCGCCGCAGGTACTTCATGAACAGGCCCGAGCCGTCCGCGCCGAAGTCGAGCAGGAAGCCCGCCTTCTCCAGCCGCGCGTACAGGTCGGCGTCGCGCTTCTTCATCTCCTCGTACACGGGGATGTGGAAGGTGTGCATGATCTTGTAGGGCACCGAGGCGAAGATCAGGTCGCCCTTGTGGTGGTCGATGCCGTTCCTGAGCGCCTGCTCGGAATACAGGCCGCCCAGCGCCAGCTTCATCAGCGACTGCGAGGGCGCGATGTGCGTGGACGAGCGCTGGATCATCGTCACGTCCGCGCCGTGCTCCCACAGCGCCGCGCAGATGTCGTGCGCCGAGTTGTTCGAGCCCAGCACCACGCACTTCTTGCCGGCGTAGGCCTCGGGCCCGGGGTGCTGGCTGGAGTGGTGCTGGTCGCCCAGGAAGTCCTCGGCGCCCGCCACCTTCGGCACGTTCGGGTAGCCCGACACGCCGAGCGCGAACACCAGCTGCTTCGGACGCAGCGTCACCGGCTTGCCCTCGCGCTCCACCTGCACCTCCCAGCGCTGCGCGGCCTCGTCGAAGCGCGCCTTGGTCGCGTTGGTGGAACTCCAGTAGTTGAGCTCCATGATCTTGGTGTACATCTCGAGCCAGTCGCCGATCTTGTCCTTGGGCGCGAACACCGGCCAGTCGTCGGGGAAGGGCATGTAGGGCAGGTGGTCGTACCAGACCGGGTCGTGCAGGCACAGCGACTTGTAGCGCTTGCGCCAGGAGTCGCCGGCCCGGGCGTTGCGCTCCACGATGATCGTCGGCACGCCCAGCCGGCGCAGCCGCGCGCCCAGCCCGATGCCACCCTGGCCGCCGCCGATGATCACCACCTCGGGCTGCTCGGTGTAGCCCAGCGCGGCCTCTTCGTCGCGGCGCCTCTCGAGCCAGTTCTTGCGGCCCTTGTGCACGCCGTGCTCCGCGCCCTTGATGCGGTTGTCGCCTGTCTTTTCCTCGAAGCCTTTCAGCTCGGTCATGGTGGTGAGCAGCGTCCAGGCCTTGCCGTTGCGTAGCCGAAGATGCCCGCGCCCGCGCGCGACACGCGTCTCGAAGGTGAACCACGCATCGATCACGCCGTCGGCCTCGGTCGCCTCGCCTTCGAGCGCGAAGGTCGTGGGCTGCGTGTCGGCCAGCCGGGCCTGCAGCATGGCGCGGATGGCCTCCGGGCCTTCCTGCGTGCGGATGTTCCAGGTGAAGGCAACGAGGTCGCGCCAGTAGCTGTCGGCCTCGAACAGCGAGACGGCCGTGTCGATGTCGCCGCGTGCGAGCGCGGCGGCGAAATCGGCCAGCCACTGGGCGGCGGCCTGGGTGGGGCCGGTGGTCGGGTCTGTCATTGCATGTCTCCGTGTGTCGTTGAACGAATCGAATCGAATGCGGCGCGGCAAGGCGCACGCGGAAGACGTGGCGCAGCTTTCGTGCCGTGTGGGGGGCGACGAAGGATCAAGGGGTTGGCGGGGGTTTTGTCGCAAGTGGCGGGCGCGTCGCATGCGCCGTGCGACGAGCCTGCGACGTGGTTGCGACGAGTTGGCGAACCGAGTGGGCAGGAGAGGAACACTTTCGAATTAACTTTTCCGTGCCAATGTCGACACCGCCGCAAAAGCTGTGGCGCGCTGGCCACTTTTGCGTGAACTTTTGGTTATGAATTCAAAGCTTTCGTTACATTCATGGCGCCTTTCGGCGCCGCCGGAAGCGCACAAAAAATCCATACAAAGGACGAGGGACACATGAGGGCAAACATCAGAACCGCGCTTGCCGCGGCAGTGGTCTTGGGGCTGGCCGGATGCGGCGGTGGAGGAGGCGGCGGCGGCGGTGGCGGCGGGTTGCCGATCGGATTCGTTCCGGCGCCTGCACCCGCGCCGCCCGCAGCGGCCGAGCTGAAGCTCACCGTCGAAATCGCAGGCAGCGTGGCCACCCCCGATGGCGCGGGCACGTACAGCGTGCGGCCGGGGCAGGAGGTGGTGGTCAAGGCGAGCGACAGCGTCGCCTGGGCCGCCAGCGGTGGCGGTGGCACGGCCACCCTCATCCAGGACGTCGACACCGGCGCCACGCAGTGGGTCTCGCGCTTCGCGAACAGCAGCAAGACGGACGCCGCCAGCTACAAACTCGAAGCCTCCGCCTCGGAAGGCCGCACGAAGCAGGTGAACTTCGCGGTGCAGACCGGCAGCTACGACAACGGCGACTACATGGTGTTCGCCGCCAATGGCTCGCGCCAGAAGCTGCACATCGACTTCGATGCGAAGACCTACGACGTGACCGACGCGGCAGGCGACAAGACCTCGGGCACCTTCAGTGCGAACGGTACCGGCTGGGTCTTTTCCAACAGCCGCGTTCCCGGCATTCCCAACAACGCGACCTTCCTGACGCTGAAGGACAGCTTCGCCGGCGGGTTCCCCTTCGCCGTGCCCTTCTCGTCGCCCGTGACCTACAAGAATGCGCCGTTCATCGCGACGCGCGCCTTCGTCACGACGCAGGCCAAGCTGGACGGCACATACGACCGCGCGCGCGTCGACTACACGAGTGCAGACCGCGAATCCGCGATCGCGCAGATCCGGATTTCCGATGGCGGCACGGTGATGAAGCAATGCGTCGATCAGAAGATCTATCGCATCGAGAACTGCCCGAGCGGCAGCGTGGCGACCACGGCAGTCGCGGCGGACACGGAAGCCGGTCTGTGGACGCTGAAGGACACCAGTGGCGCGGTCGTCGGCAAGTTCGGCATCGCCATGGTGGAAGGCGACAAGATCTACCTGAGCGCCGGCACGTCGACAGCCTTGGCCAATCAGGTGATGGCCATCGGTGTGCCGGCCGCCGCGACCTATGCGGACTTCAACGCCTCCGGGTGGGCCACGGACGGGGACATCAACCTCTCGACCGTGTCGCCGGGCCTGTATTCCCTGACGGCACCCGGAGGGCCGGGAATCACCAAGTCGCTGACGCTGGCCACGATCGTCGACGCCCCTGCCGGCATGCGGATTGCCTTCGATCGTGCGGATGCATCGCAGCAGTATTTCGCCATGCGTTCGAGCAAGCTCGACGTTCTGATCGGCACGCGGGGGCCTTCGTCGCCCACGCGCGGCTACCTGCACATCGGCGTGATCCAGTAACACCACGCTGACCCCCAAAGCCCGCGCGCCGAGACCGGCGCCGCGGGCTTTTTCATGGGCGATTCGAAAGAATTTGAACGACGTCTAAAATTAGACGACGTTCAAATGCAAGGGCCCCGAAACCGTGACCGAACCCGATCCCCCAGGCCGCCGCGAGCGCCGCCGCACCCAGACGCTCGATCACGTCGCGTCCACCGCCATGCGCCTGTTCGAAGCGCAGGGCTACGACGCGACGACGATGGAGCAGATCGCCCAGCAGTCCGACGTGGCCAAGGGCACGCTCTACAACCACTTCCCGACCAAGGAAGCGATCCTGGCGCACTGGGTGCACCTCGAACTCGTGGTCGATGCGCAGCGCCTGCATGCGTCGATCGACCCGAAGGCCGGTTTCACGGCGCAGCTCACCAGCCTGCTCGACGCTTCGGCCGAATGGTCCGCGCGCTACCGGGCCTACCTGCTCGACTACTTCCGCTTTCGCTTCCTCAACATCGAGAGCGAGCTCGGCGGCGGCGACCGCGGCACGCCGCGCGACCTGTCGGGGCTGTTCGAGGCGCTCATCGCCGCCGCCCAGCAGGCCGGCACGCTGCGCACCGACGTGTCGGCGGCGCACCTCGCCAGCCTGTTGCACCACCTGTACTTCGGCGCGTTGATGCGCTGGCTCACGCTGCCCGGCCTCGTGCTGCGCGACGAGTTCGCGGTGGTCGTCGACCTCTTCGTCGGCGGCGCGCGCTCCGCCCCAAGGACTGTTGCAAGGAGACGCATCCCATGAAGATCGCCGTGCTCACCTACGGCACCGAGGGCGACGCGCGCCCGCTCGCCGCGCTGTGCCGTGCGCTGGACGACGCAGGCCATGCGTCGGTGCTGCTCGCGGACACGACCACCCTCGGCGCGGCCGAACGGCTCGGCGTGCGCACGCAGGCACTGGCCGGCGACATCCGTGAGGCGCTCGGCGGCGTCATCGCGCAGGGCGACAAGCCGGCCGCCGCCGCGAAGGCGCTCGCGGACATCGCCAATGCCAACGCCACGCCCTGGCTGCGGCAGACCGTCGAGGCCGCGCAGGGCTGCGACGCGATCGTCTGCGCGGGGCTCGCGGCCTTCGTGGGCCTGTCGGCGGCCGAGGCGCTGGGCGTGCCGGCCATCGGCGCGGGCATGTTCCCGCTCACGCCGACGGCCGCGTTCGCCTCGCCCTTCCTGCCGCCCGCGCGCGTGCCGCGCTTCCTCAACCGCGCGAGCCACCACCTCGTCAACGGGTTGCTCTGGCGCGCCTTCCGGCCCGCCGTGAACGCCGCGCGCGTGGCGGTCTGTGGCCTGCCGCCGCGCCGCCGCCTGTGGACCACGCACCCCGCGCTCTACGGCTATTCGCCGAGCCTGCTGCCGCGCCCCGCAGACTGGCCCGCCAACGCCGCCGTGTGCGGCCAGTGGTTCGCGCCCGCACCCGACTGGGAGCCGCCGGCGTCGCTGCGCGGCTTCCTCGCGGCCGGCGAGGCGCCCGTCTACATCGGCTTCGGCAGCATGACGGGTTTCGACAAGGCGCGGCTGCTCGCGGCCCTCGTCGACGGCATGGCCGGCCGGCGCGCGGTGCTGCATCCGGGATGGAGCGGACTCGATGTGCAGCAGTTGCCGCCGAACTTCCACGCCATCGGCGACACGCCGCACGACTGGCTGTTTCCGCAGATGGCCCTGGTGGTGCACCACGGCGGCTCGGGCACCAGCCACTCGGCCGCGCGCGCCGGCGTGCCCTCGGTGGTCGTGCCCTTCGCGGGCGACCAGGCGTTCTGGGCCCACCACCTCGCGCAGGCCGGCGTGGCACCGCCCGCGGTGGCGGGTGCGCGGTTCGGCGCCGACGACCTGGCGCGTGGCATCGCGTTCGCGCACGACCCGCAGGTGCGTGCGCGGGCCCGTGCACTGGGCGAGCGCATGCGCGCGGAAGACGGCCTGGGCACGGCCGTGCGCACCATCGAGCAGATCCTCGCGCGCTAGATCGGATCAGCCGCGCTGCGGCGCCACGATGCCGAAGCGCTTCATGTGGCGGTACGCAGTGGCGCGGCTGATGTCGAGTTCCTGCGCGGCGCGTGCCACATGCCAGCGGTGGCGCTGCAGCGCGTCGAGCAGGCGGGCGGCATCGGCGGCACCGTCGTCGGCGTCCGCCGATGCGGGCGCGGCGTCACGGTGATCGGGCGACGAGCGATGCGGTGCCAGACGCAGGTCCTCGGGCGTGATGCGGGTGCCCGTGCACAGCGCCAGCGCCAATCGCAGCACGTTGCGCAACTCGCGCAGGTTGCCCGGCCAGTCATGCGCCATCAGCCGCTGCATCGCCGCTTCCGAGAGTCGCGCGGTCGCGTTCGTCGCCGCAGCCTCTTCGTGGAACATCGCCTCGATCAGGTAGCGCCGGTCGCCCCGCGCGCGCAGCGGCGGCAGCTTCAGCACCGCGCCGCACAGGCGGTAGTACAGGTCCTCGCGAAAGCGTCCGGCCGCGACCAGCGCCGACAGGTCGCGGTGCGTGGCGGCCACCACGGCCAGGTCCACGCGCTGCGGCGATTCGGCGCCCAGCGGCAGCACCTCGCCTTCGGACAGCACGCGCAGCAGCCGCGTCTGCAGCGCCATCGGCATGTCGCCGATCTCGTCGAGGAACAGCGTGCCGCGGTCGGCCTGTGCGATCAGCCCCTTCATGCCCTTGGCGCGCCCGCCCGTGAAGCTGCCGGGCGTGTAGCCGAAGAGCTCGCTCTCGATCAGCGAATCGGGAATGGCCGCGCAATTCACCGCCACGAAGGGCAGGGCGGCGCGGCGGCTCGCGCCGTGCAGCGCGCGCGCCAGCACCTCCTTGCCGCTGCCGGTCTCGCCCTCGACCAGCACATGGATGCCGCGATCGACCAGGCGGCGCGCCTGCGCGAGCAGCTGCTGCATCGCGGGGTCGTCCTCGCCCGCGATGCGTTCGAGCAGCGGCAGGCGGTCCGAAGGCTGGGGCGCTGGCGATGAGGGCGCGGTGACCGGCGAGCGGCGCAGTCGCGGCGCGATCAGCGAGGCGTGGTACTCGCCGCCGCCGGGCAGCAGCACCGTGTGCGCGAAGGGCAGGGCGGATGCACCGCCGTTGCCCAGGCGCCAGATCGCATCCATCGGCAGGTGCAGCAGCTCCGACACCGCGCCGCCCAGCAGGGGCTGCCGAAGCCCGGAGAAGATCTCGCGCGCCCCGCCGTTGGCACCCACCACCGTGCCGCCCTCGTCGAAGGCCAGCATCACTTCGCCGGCCACGTCGACCAGCCCGAAGGCGCTGCCCAGCCGCAGGATCCAGTGGCTGCGAAAGTGCCGCAGAAAGTCGGCATCCTCGATCATCCGCGCGTAGATCGACACCAGGTGCCGCACCAGGTGCTGGCTCTCGCGCGCCTCGGGCGAGCGCAGCGCCGACACGTCGAGGATCGCCGTGAGCTTGCCGCTGTGATCGAACAGCGGCGCCGTCGTGCAGGTGAGCGCGATGTGCGTGGCGTCGAAGTGCTCGGTCTGGTGGCAGGTCATCGGCTGCCGCTCGATCAGGCAGGTGCCCACGCCGCAAGTGCCCGCATGCGCTTCGTTCCAGTCGGCGCCCAGGTACAGGCCGGCGCGGCGCAGCTGGTCGTCCCAGGCCGGGTTGCCGATGTAGTCGACCGTGATGCCCTCGGCGTCGGTCAGCAGCACCATGTAGCCGATGTCAGCCACGCGCCGGTAGATGTCTTCCATGCCCGCGCGCGCGGCGCGCAGGAAATGCTCCAGCTGCTGCTGGTGCGCGCGCACCTCCTGCGCCGGCAGGATGCGCGCGGGCGTCGGCCGCGACGGATCGAGCCCGTGGTCGCGCACGCAGCGCGCCCACGACTTGTGCACCAGGCTCGTGGCCGGATCGGCCAGCAGCGCGCCGGCGGTGGCGATCGAGTAGACGTTGTCGATGTGACGCGATTGCAGGGACGTCATGCGCAGCCTCGCTGGAATGATGGAGCGCGGCCATCATTCGGCTGTCGCACTGTCGCAGGAAAGAGGTGAAACCCGGTGCGACGCAGGTGTTACGCCCGCTCACA
The DNA here is from genome assembly GCF_001426505.1 of Variovorax sp. Root473. Classification (GTDB taxonomy): domain Bacteria; phylum Pseudomonadota; class Gammaproteobacteria; order Burkholderiales; family Burkholderiaceae_C; genus Variovorax. The sequence goes on along the minus strand of NZ_LMEV01000013.1, from coordinate 83,573 downwards.
GCGGGCCTTGTCGCACCTTGTCAGACGCCCAGCAGTTCTTCCAGCACCTGCGGCTGCCCCAGCAACTCTGCCGACGCCCCATGCCGCACGATCTGCCCCTTCTCCATCACCACCGCGAGGTCGGTGTGCGCAAGCACCTTGCGGTAGTCGCGATCGACGATCAGCGTGGCGATGCCGCTGCTGCGGATCTCGCTGATCACGCGCCAGATCTCGGCCACGATCAGCGGGGCGAGGCCCTCGGTGGCTTCGTCGAGGATCAGCAGGCGCGGGTTGGTCATGAGCGCGCGGCCGATGGAGAGCATCTGCTGCTCGCCGCCCGACAGCTGCTGGCCGCCGTGCCCGAGCCGCTCCGACAGGCGCGGAAAGGTGGCCATCACGCGGTCGAAGGTCCAGGCGCGCTGGCCGTCGACGCCGGCGCGTTCGCTCATCACGAGGTTCTCGCGCACCGACAGGTTCGGAAAGATGCCGCGGCCCTCGGGCACGTAGCCGATGCCCAGGCGCGCCATCTTCTCGGGCGGCAGGCCGGTGACGGTGCGGCCGTCGACCTGCACTTCGCCGGAAGCGGGGCGCACGTAGCCCATGACCGTGCGGATGAGCGTGGTCTTGCCCATGCCGTTGCGCCCGAGCAGCCCGACCGAGGTCGCCGCCGGAATGCCGGCGTGCACGCCGCGCAGGATGTGGCTGTTGCCGTAGTAGGTGTTGAGGTCGCGAACGATCAGCATCTCAGGCCTCCCGCCGGGCCGCCCCAAGGGAGGCGTGCGCCCCCTCGGGGGGCAGCGAATACACGAAGTGATGAGCGTGGGGGCATCAGTGTTGCTCCTCGCCGAGGTAGGCGGTGCGGACCTCGGGGTTCTCGCGAATTTCTTGTGGGTTGCCCGTGGCGATGACGGTGCCGTTCACCATCACCGTGATGCGGTCGGCGATGCGGAACACCGCATCCATGTCGTGCTCCACCAGCAGGATGGCGTGCGTGGCCTTCAGCCGCGCGAGCAAGGTGAGCATGCGGTCGGTTTCCTCGGCGCCCATGCCGGCGAGCGGCTCGTCGAGCAGCAGCACGCGCGGGTGGGTGGCCAGGCACATCGCCACTTCGAGCTGGCGCTGCGCGCCGTGGCTCAGCGTGCCGGCGATGCGCCGCGCCTCCGCCGCGAGGCCGGCGGCTTCGAGCGCGGCATCGGCCGAGGCATTGCTGGTGGCGCAGCGCTGCGACGACTGCCAGATCGCCCAGGGCTTCGCGGTGGCGGCCTGCGCGGCGAGGCGGCAGTTCTCGTGCACGCTGAACTCCGGAAAGATGGTCGTGCGCTGGTAGCTGCGGCCCACGCCGTCGCGGGCGCGGCGTGACTGCGCGCGCGCGGTGATGTCCACGCCGTCCAGCGCGATGCGGCCTTCGGACGCCTCGATCTCGCCCGAGAGCATGTTGATGAGCGTCGACTTGCCGGCGCCGTTGGTGCCGATCACCGCATGCACCTCGCCAATGTGCAGGTCGAGCGTGACGGCGTTGACGGCCGTGAGGCCGCCGAAGCGGCGCGTGAGCTTGTCGACAGAGAGCAGTGCGGCGGTCATGCGCCTCCCTTCGGCGACAGGCGCTGCACCAGGCCGATCAGGCCCTTCGGCAGCAGCGCCACGAACACGATGATGGCAATGCCCAGCGTGAGCTGCCAGTGATCGGCCAGCGGGCCCATCACCGCATGCGTCGAGAAGATTTCCTTCAGCAGCGTGAAGGCCACGGCGCCGATCACCGCGCCGCGCAGGTGGCCGAGGCCACCGAGGATCACCATCAGCAGCACCTCGCCGGAGTTGTGCCAGGCCATCAGCTCGGGGTTGACCACGCCATCGCGCGAGGCCAGCAGGAAGCCCGCAAGGCCGGCCAGCGCGCCTGCGAGCACGAAGGCCGCGAGCTTGTAGCCGTACACCGGAAAGCCGGCAGCGCGCATGCGCTGCTCGTTCACGCGGATGCCCGCGAGCGCCGCGCCGAAGCGCGATCGGCGCACCAGCGCGAGCAGGCCGTAGGTGAACGCGAGCGCACCCAGCACCACGTAGAACAGCACCGTGCGGTTCTCCATGTCGAGCGCACCGAGGGCGGGGCGCACGTACAGGTAGATGCCGTCGCTGCCGCCGCCGACCTTGGTGTCGTGGAACACGAAGAACGCCATCTGCGCAAAGGCCAGCGTGACCATGATGAAGTACACGCCGCGCGTGCGCAGGCTCAGCGCACCGACGAACAGCGCATACAGCGCTGCTGCCCCCATCGACAGCGCCAGCAGCACTGCGAAGTTGCCGCCCTCGTTGCCCGAGGCCAGCACGGTGACGTACGCACCAATGCCGTAGAAAGCCGCATGGCCCAGGCTCACGAGCCCGGTCATGCCCACGAGCAGTTCCAGGCTGAGCGCGAAGATCGACAGGATCATCACCTTGACGATGAAGTCCGACGCGTAGTTGCCCAGCAGGGGGCCGGCCACGCCGAGGGCGATGGCGCACAGCACGGGCACGATGAAGGCACCACGCCGCGGCGACGAAGGTGCGGATGCAACCACCGGGCTCATGGCCGCCTCCCCATCAAGCCTTCGGGCTTCCAGATCAGCACGATGGCCATCAGAAGGTAGATGCCAATGCCTGCGAGGTCGGCGAAGAACACCTTGCCGAAGGTGTCGACGAAGCCCACCAGCAGCGAGGCCACGAGCGCGCCGGTGATCGAGCCGATGCCGCCGATCACCACCAGCACGAAGCAGATGATGAGCACGCTCGCGCCCATGTTGGGGTACACCGAGGACATCGGCGCGGCGATCATGCCGGCCAGCGCCGCCAGCGCCACGCCGGCCGCGAACACGATGCGGTACAGCCGCTTCACGTCGATGCCCAGGCCGCGCACCATGTCGCGGTTGCTCGCGCCGGCGCGGATCATCATGCCCAGGCGCGTGCGGTTGACCACGTAGTACAGGCCCACGGCCAGCACGATGCACGCGGCCGAGGCGAACAGGCGATACCACGGGTAGCTCATGACGTTGCCCAGCGCGAAGCTGCCGTCCAGCCACGCGGGCACCTTCACGCCGTGCACGTCGTTGCCCACGAAGATGGAGCGCAGTTCCTCGAACACGAGGATCAGGCCGTAGGTCATGAGCACCTGCTGCAGGTGGTCGCGCTGGTAGAGGTAGCTGAAGAAGGCCCACTCCAGCACGTAGCCGAAGATCGCGGCCAGCACCACGCCGGCCACCAGCATCAGCAGGAACTGGTCGCCGAACAGCGGCGCCAGCGAGAACGCCAGGTAGGCGCCGATCATGTAGAAGCTCCCGTGCGCGAGGTTGATGACGCCCATGATCCCGAAGATCAGCGTCAGCCCCGAGGCCACGAGAAAGAGCAGCAGGCCGTACTGAACGGAGTTCAGGCACTGCACTAAGAAGGTTCCGAAATCCACGTTGGAGGTTCTCTCTGAGCGGGATCGTTGAGGGAGGGAGGCAGTGCGCCAGACACCGCGGAACCGGCTTTGCCGGGCCGCAGGTGTCGCCCCCGGTGAGGGGGGTGGCGTAGCGACACGAAGTGCGCGAAGCCTGGGGGAGAGCCAGGTTTACATCCGGCAGCCGCGCGCCGGGTCAGACAGGCCCTTGATGGCCGTGCTCACCAGCTTGTTTTCCTTGCCTTCCACCTTGCGCAGGTAGATGTCCTGCACGGGGTTGTGCGACTTGCTCACCGTGAAGGTGCCGCGCGGGCTGTCGATCTTCGCCTTCTCGATCGCGCCCGAGAACTCGGCCTTCTTCGAGATGTCGCCCTTGGTGGCGTTCAGGCCCACGCCCAGCATCTGCGCGGCGTCGTAGCCCTGCACCGCGTACACGTCGGGCTGCAGCTTGAACGACTTGGCGTACGCCACGCGGAAGGCGTTGTCGCGCGGGGTGTTCAGGCCGTCGGCGTAGTGCAGCGTGGTGAGCATGCCTTGTGCCGATTCGCCCTGCGCATCGAGCGTGCCGTCGGTCAGGAAGCCGGGGCCGTACAGCGGGATGGTCTTGTTCAGGCCGGCGGCCTGGTAGTCCTTGACGAACTTCACCGCGCCGCCGCCCGCGAAGAAGGCGTACACCGCATCGGGCTTGGCCGCCGCGATCTCGGTCAGCAGGGCCTGGAACTCCACGTTGGGGAAGGGGAGGGTGAGCTGCTTGTCGACCTTGCCGCCGTTCTTCTCGAAGCCTTCCTTGAAGCCGTTGACCGACTCTTCGCCGGCCGCGTACTTCCAGGTGATCGTCATGACCTTCTTCTTGCCTTGCTGCTTGGCCGCCACCTCGCCCATGGCGTAGGCCGGCTGCCAGTTGCTGAACGAGCTGCGGAAGATGTTGGGCGCGCACATCGGGCCCGTGACGGCGTCGGCGCCGGCGTTCGGCACGATGAGCACGGTGCCGCTTTCCTTGGCGGCCTTGGCCATGGCCATCGCCACGCCCGAGTGGACGGTGCCCACGATCACGTCGACGTTGTCGCGCTTGATGAGCTTGTTGACGTTGTCGGTGGCCTTGGCCGGGTCGGATTCGTCGTCGACCTTGAAGTATTCGATCTCGCGGCCGGCGAGCTTGCCGCCCTGTTGTTCCACGTAGAGCTTGAAGCCGTTTTCAATGGCCACGCCCAGGGCGGTGTAGGTGCCGCTGTAGGGCAGCATGAGGCCGACCTTGAGCTTTGCCGTGCCCTGTGCGCCGGCCGCGGAGGCCAGGGCGGCGAGGGCGATGGCCGTGAGCGCCAGGCGCGCGGTGCGAAGGTTCGTCATGGTGTCTGTCTCCTGTTGTTGGTGATGAAAGAAGCGGTCGCGACGATGACACGATCCGGCTGATCGCGATGCGGGGAATGCCCGCATTCAGGGATTTCGAGCAGCTCGCATGTCCCACTGACGCGCGGTGCGATGTCGCGGATCTGCGCGAGCGTGCCGTATTCGTCCTCGATGCCCTGCACCGCGAGCACGGGGCAGCGGATGGTGGCCAGCTCGGCCTCGATGTTCCAGTCGCGAAAGGGCGGGTGCAGCCAGATGCGGTTCCAGCCCCAGAAGGCCGAGTCGGCGCTGTCGTGGTAGCGGCCGAGCTTGCTGGGCAGGTCGCTCGTGCGGTAGGCGGTGCGCGCAATCTCGATGTTCGCGACGGTCTTGTCTTCCACGAAGATGTGCGGCGCGAGTACCACGAGGCCTGCGACCTTGTCGGAGAAGCGCGAGGCGTACAGCAGCGAGATCGAGCCGCCGTCGCTGTGGCCGAACAGCCACGGCTTCTCGTCGCCGAGCTTCAGCGCGTCGAACAGCGCGGGCAGCACCTCGTGCGCCTGGCGGTGCATGAAGTCGACGTCCCAGATCTCGTCCTCGGCGCGCGGCGTGGAGCGGCCATAGCCGGGGCGCGAGAACACGAGGCCGCGTGCGTTCGCGGCTTCGCAGACCTGGGCCGGGAAGTCCTTCCACATCGCGACGGAGCCGAGGCCCTCGTGCAGGAAGACGATGAGGGGGGCGTCGGCGCCACGCTCGGGGGCGATCCACTGGCACTCGATGCGGATGGGGCGGCCACGCCAGTCGATGGTGACGAAGTCGGTGGCAACCGTGGGTGTGCTCATGCCTGCTTCTCGCGTTCACGCAACCTGAAGCGCTGGATCTTCCCCGTCGCCGTCTTCGGCAGCTCGCTCACGAACTCCAGGAAGCGCGGGTACTTGTACGGCGCCAGGCGCTCCTTCACGAAGGCCTTGAGCTCGTCCTCGGTGGCGGCGGCGCCGTCTTTCAGCACGACGAAGGCCTTGGTCTTCGTGAGCCCTTCGGCGTCTTCCTTGCCGATGACGGCGGCCTCGAGCACGGCCGGGTGCTGCATCAGCGTGGCCTCGACCTCGAAGGGCGAGACGTAGATGCCGCTGACCTTGAGCATGTCGTCGCTGCGGCCCGCGTACGTGAAGTAGCCGTCGGCGTCGCGCGTGTACTTGTCGCCGCTCTTGGTCCAGCCGCCCTGGAAGGTGTCGCGCGACTTCTCGCGGTTGCACCAGTACATGAGCGCCGAGCTCGGGCCGCGGATGTACAGGTCGCCCACCTCGCCATCGGCCACGGGGCGGCCGTCTTCGCCGCGCAGCTCGATCTCGTAGCCGTCCACCGGCTTGCCGGTGGTGCCGTAGCGCACGTCGCCGGGGCGGTTGGAGATGAACACATGCAGCATCTCGGTCGAGCCGATGCCGTCGATGATCTCGCAGCCGAAGTGCGCCTTGAAGCGCTGCGCGATCTCACCCGGCAACGCCTCGCCGGCCGACGAACACATGCGCAGCGCCACGGCCTCGCGTGCTGGCAGCTTCGGCGAGGCGAGCATGCCCGCGAAGCCGGTGGGTGCGCCGAAGAACACGGTGGGTTGGTGCTCCACCCAACGACGGAAGGTGGCGTCGGGCGTGGGACGCTCGGCCATCAACACGACGGTGGCGCCCACCGACAGCGGGAAGGTCAGTGCATTGCCCAGGCCGTACGCGAAGTACATCTTGGCGGCCGAGAAGCACACGTCGTCCTCGGTGAGGCCGAGCACGGGTTTGCCGTAGAGCTCGGCGGTCCACCACAGGTTGGCGTGCGTGTGGACGGTGCCCTTGGGCTTGCCGGTGGAACCGGAGGAATAGAGCCAGAAGCCCGGGTCGTCCGACGCGGTGAGCGCGGGGGCGGGCAGGGGCTCGGCGGCGGCGAGCGCGGCTTCGAATGCCTGCGCGCCTTCGGGCAGCGGGCCCGGCGGTTGCGACACGAACAGCGTCTGCACTTCATGGCCGCCGCGCGCCATCGCGTCCTGCAAGGTCGGCAGCAGCGCGCCCGACACCAGCACCGCCTGCGCGCGGCTGTGGTCGAGCATGTAGGCGTAGTCGTCCGGCGTGAGCAGCGTGTTCACGGCCACGGGCACGATGCCCGCGTAGAGGCAGCCGAGAAAACTCACGGGCCAGTCGTTGCCGTCGAGCATGAGCAGCAGCACGCGCTCCTCGCGGCGCAGGCCCGCGGCTTTCAGCGCGGCGGCCAGGCGGCGCGCGCGGTCTTCGAGCTGGCCGTAGCTCAGCGTGCCGCGGTCGTCGATGTAGGCGGTGCGTGCGGCGCGCCCGCGGTTGAGGGCGAACAGGTGTTCGGCAAAGTTGAATCGTGCGGGCAGGCTGCTCATCGTGTTGTCTCCTTGGGGCCTGTACGTCGGGCGCTAGAGGCCGAGTGCGGCGAGCACGCCGGGGCTCGCCTGTACCGCGCTCCTGCGGTGATAGAAGTCGAGTGCGCGCAGGCCGCCCAGTTCGGCGCCGCCGCCTGCGCGGCCGGGGCCGCCGTGCATCGACATCGGCATCACGTTGCCGTGGCCGGTGTGGGCCTGCGCCACCTCGGGCGTGATGACGTGCACGCGGCCGTGGCTCGGTGCGACCGACAGCGCGGCCTGGGCCAGCGCGGCATCGTCGCTGCCGTACAGCGAAGTGACGAGCGAACCCTGCCCACGGTGTGCGAGCGCGATGCCGTGTGCCAGGTCGTTGTAGGGCAGCAGCGTGGCGACGGGGCCGAACACTTCCACGTCGTGCACGCGCTGCGCCGCATCGGCGTCGCGCGCGCCCAGCAGCACGGGGCCGATGCAGGCGGCCACGGCGGGGTCGGCGTCGATGAGGGGCTTGTTACTGCTGTCGTGCAGCACGGTGGTCTGCGCGGCCAGCGCGTCGAGGCCGTCGCGCACCGCGTTCAGTTGCGCGCGGCTCACGAGCGAGCCCATGCGCACGCTCTCGTTGCGCGGGTTGCCGACGGTCACGCCCGCGAGCTTCGCGCCGATGGCCTCGGCCGCGGCGTCGTACACCTCGGCCGGCACCAGGATGCGGCGGATGGCGGTGCACTTCTGGCCCGACTTGACGGTCATCTCGCGCACCACTTCGCGCACGAGCAGGTGGAAGGCCTCGCTGCCGGGCGCGGCGCCGGGCAGCAGCAGGGCGCTGTTGAGGCTGTCGGCCTCGATGTTGGCGCGCACCGAGCGCGCGGCCACAGCGGGGTGCGAGCGGATCACGGCGGCCGTCTCGGCCGAACCGGTGAACGAGACCACGTCGAAGGGCTGCAGCTGATCCATCAGGCCGGCCGAGCTGCCGCAGATGACCGACAGCGCGCCGGCCGGCAGCACGCCCGCATCGACCACGTCCTTCACCATGCGCTGCGTGAGCCAGGCGGTGGCCGTGGCGGGCTTGACGATCACGGGCACGCCCGACAGCAGCGCGGGCGCGGCCTTTTCCCACAGGCCCCACGAGGGGAAGTTGAAGGCATTGATGAACAGCGCCACACCGTGCGTCGGCACCTGCAGGTGCTGCGACTGGAACACGGGCTCCTTGCCGAGCTTCACGGCGTCGCCGTCGCGCAGCGCGCGCACGTCGCCGAGCGCGTCGCCCCACTTGGCGTACTGGCCGAGCGTGAAGATCGCGCCGTCGATGTCGACGGCCGAGTCGTTCTTTACCGTGCCGCAGTTCGCGGTGGCGATCTCGTAGTACGCGTCGCGGTTCGCCTGCAGCACCTTCACGACGGCGGCGAGCAGGCCGGCGCGTTGGCGGTAGCTGAGGGCGCGCAGCGCGCGGCCGCCTTGCTCACGCGCAAAGGCGAAGGCTTCGGGCAGGTCGAGGCCGGTGGCGTCGACGCGCGCAAGTTCGGTGCCGAGCACCGGGTCGAACAGCGGCGTGCCGGCGCCCGTGCCGCTTTGCCAGCGGCCGGCGACGTGGTTGGCGAGAAGGTCGGTCATGAGGTGAACTGGATCTGCCCTTCGGGCAGGAGATAGAGGACGAGCGCGCGGCCCTGGGCCACGGTCGGGCGATGCGCGGTGCCGGGTCCGTAGACGCACCAGCCCGCGGGCCGTCCGTCGAAGGTGGCGCCGGGGGTGTCGTCCAGCGGCATGATCAGATCGATCTCGCCGTGGGGGTGCGTGTGGTGCGGGCCGGCCAGGTCCTGCATGTCGACCACGTCGACCGAGAAGCGGTGCAGCGCGTCCTCGGCCTTGAAGACGCGGCCGTACCTGATGCCGCCGCCTTCGCGCTCGCACAGCCAGCCCTCGGCGACGCCGCCGATGCAGGCCTGACGCAGTTGCGCAAAGCGGGCGCTGCCGGCGCCGTGGGTGGCGTTGAGCCACTGGTCGAGCGTGCTGTCGAGCGGCTTGCCGGCGATCTCGGCGGTCAGGCCGGAGATCAGTTGGTGAAATGCCGCCTTGCCGGTGGCGGGCGTGGAGGTGTCGGACATCGTGGGCCTCGAGCGGTGAACTAACGTCTTCTTGCAGGAAAGCTGCGCGTGCAGTATCTTGCGTGTGATCGAACAATAAGCAGCGAGACAACAGGTGTCAAGCAATATAGTGCATATATGGTGTTTACCCTGAGCGCGCACAATCCCGGCGAAGAACGAGGAATGGCATGAACGAGCATGTAGACGCGGTGCTGGCCACCGCGCCCGAGGGCGGCCAAAGCAACAGCGCCGCCGTGGCCGGGGAGGCCAAGAACCCGCTGCTGGTGGCACTGGGCGACCGCGTGCGCAACCTGCGCGCGCAGCGCGGCCTCACGCGCAAGGCGGTGGCCCTGTCGGCCGACGTGTCGGAGCGCCACCTGGCGAACCTGGAATACGGCATCGGCAACGCATCGATCCTGGTGCTGCAGCAGGTGGCCGGGGCGCTGCACTGCTCGCTGGCCGAGCTGGTGGGCGACGTCACGACGAGTTCGCCCGAGTGGCTGCTGATCCGCGAATTGCTGGAGCACCGCAGCGAGGCCGACCTGCGCCGCGTGCGAGTCGCGCTGGGCGAGATGCTGGGCACCGCCTCGGTCGATCCGGCGCGGCACCGGCGCATCGCGCTCGTGGGGCTGCGCGGCGCGGGCAAATCGACGCTGGGCCAGATGCTGGCCGAAGACCTCGAAATTCCTTTCATCGAGCTGAGCCGCGAGATCGAGAAGCTCGCGGGCTGCAGCGTGCGCGAGATCCACGACCTGTACGGCACCAACGCCTACCGCCGCTACGAGCGCCGCGCGCTCGAGGAGGCGGTGCAGATCTACAGCGAGGTGGTCATCGCCACGCCCGGCGGCATCGTGTCCGACCCGGCCACCTTCAACGAACTGCTCGCGCACTGCACCACGGTGTGGCTGCAGGCCGCGCCCGAGGAGCACATGGGCCGCGTGGCCGCGCAGGGCGACACCCGTCCGATGGCCGCCAGCAAGGAAGCCATGGAAGACCTGCGCCGCATCCTGAATGGCCGCGCTGCCTTCTATTCGAAGGCTGATCTGTCGGTGGACACGAGCGGGAAGACGCTGCAGCAGAGCTTCCAGGCGCTGCGCACGGTCGCCCGCCAATCCATGGGACTCGTCTGAGCCTCTGAGATCTGAAAAAAAGCACAACAGGCATTGACTTGCCTGTTTGCATGCAGCATGATGCATGTCATCGGAACAAGGAAGTGCATTATTATTCCTGTTCACGGTTTTCTGAACACAGCCCCCACAGGAGACTTCCGCATGACCGACACCACGTCCCAGGCGCCCCAGCGCGTCGACTACCGCATCGAACCCGCCCAGTACCGCCACTGGTCGCTGAGCTTCGATGGCGCCATTGCGCGCCTCACGCTCGACATCGCGGAAGACGGCGGCATTCGCCCCGGCTACAAGCTCAAGCTCAACAGCTACGACCTGGGCGTGGACATCGAACTGAACGACGCGCTCAACCGCATCCGCTTCGAGCACCCTGAAGTGCGCAGCGTGATCGTCACCAGCGGCAAGGACCGCATCTTCTGCTCGGGCGCGAACATCTTCATGCTCGGCGTTTCCAGCCACGCCTGGAAGGTGAACTTCTGCAAGTTCACCAACGAGACGCGCAACGGCATGGAAGACACCTCCAGGCACTCGGGCCTGAAGTTCCTCGCGGCCGTGAACGGCGCCTGCGCCGGCGGCGGCTACGAGCTGGCACTGGCCTGCGACGAAATCCTGCTGGTCGACGACCGCTCTTCTTCCGTCTCGCTGCCCGAGGTGCCGCTGCTCGGCGTGCTGCCCGGCACCGGCGGCCTGACCCGCGTGACCGACAAGCGCCATGTGCGCCACGACCTTGCCGACATTTTCTGCACCAGCGTCGAAGGCGTGCGCGGCCAGCGCGCGGTCGACTGGCGCCTGGTCGATGCGGTGGCCAAGCCCGCGCAGTTTGCCGCCGCCGTGCAGGAGCGCGCCACGCAACTCGCCGCCGGCAGCGACCGCCCCGCAGGCGCCAAGGGCGTGGCCCTGACCCGCGTCGAGCGCACCGACAGCGCCGACGGCATCGCCTATGCGAACGTCAACGTGCAGATCGACCGCAGCAAGCGCACCGCGACGATCACCGTGAAGGCGCCCACCGGCGCGCAGCCGGCCGACATCGCCGCCATCGAGGCCGCGGGCGCCGCCTGGTGGCCGCTGGCCGTGTGCCGCGAGCTCGACGACGCCATCCTCAACCTGCGCACCAATGAACTCGACGTCGGCACCTGGCTGCTCAAGACCGAAGGCGACGCCGCCGCCGTGCTCGCCTCCGACGCCGTGATGTTCGCGAACAAGGACCACTGGCTGGTGCGCGAAACCATCGGCGGCCTGCGCCGCACGCTGGCGCGCCTGGATGTGTCGTCGCGCAGCCTGTTCGCGCTGGTCGAGGCCGGCTCGTGCTTCGCCGGCACGCTGGCCGAGCTGGCCTTCGCGGCCGACCGCAGCTACATGCTCGCGCTGCCCGACGATGCCGCGCGCGCACCGAAGCTCACGCTGAACGAATTCAACTTCGGCTTCTTCCCGATGGTGAACGACCAGAGCCGCCTGCAGCGTCGCTTCTATGAAGAGGCCTCGCCGCTCGAAGCCGCGCGCGCCGTCGCCGGCCAGGCGCTCGACGCCGACGAGGCCGTGAAGCTGGGCCTCGTGACTGCCGCGCCGGACGACATCGACTGGGACGACGAGATCCGCATCGCCATCGAAGAGCGCGCCGCCATGTCGCCCGACGCGCTCACCGGCCTTGAGGCCAACCTGCGCTTCGCCAGCAAGGAGAACATGGCCACCCGCATCTTCGGCCGCCTCACGGCCTGGCAGAACTGGATCTTCAACCGCCCCAACGCCGTCGGCGAAAAGGGCGCGCTGAAGGTCTACGGCACCGGCCAGAAAGCCGGCTTCGACCTGAACCGCGTTTGAGCACAGAGCAGTCCGCACAACTCAAGGAACAACGATGAGCACGATCAACTACAGCGAGAAGATCCCCAACAACGTCAACCTCGGCGAAGACCGCACGCTGCAGCGCGCGCTCGAAGGCTGGCAGCCGAACTTCATCAACTGGTGGGACGACGTGGGCCCCGAGGGCTCGACCAACCACGAGGTGTACCTGCGCACGGCCGTGAGCGTCGACCCGCAGGGCTGGGCGCAGTTCGGCCACGTGAAGATGCGCGACTACCGCTGGGGCATCTTCCTGAACCCGGGCGATGCCAACCGCGAAGTGCACTTCGGCGACCACAAGGGCGAGAAGGTCTGGCAGGACGTGCCCGGCGAACACCGCGCCAACCTGCGCCGCATCATCGTCACGCAGGGCGACACCGAGCCCGCGTCGGTCGAGCAGCAGCGCCACCTGGGCCTCACGGCGCCATCGATGTACGACCTGCGCAACCTGTTCCAGATCAACGTCGAAGAAGGCCGCCACCTGTGGGCCATGGTCTACCTGCTGCAAAAGCACTTCGGCCGCGACGGTCGCGAAGAGGCCGACGCGCTGCTGCAGCGCACCTCGGGCGACGCCAACAACCCGCGCATCCTGGGTGCGTTCAACGAGAAGACGCCCGACTGGCTCGCCTTCTTCATGTTCACGTACTTCACCGACCGCGACGGCAAGTTCCAGCTGGCTGCGCTGGCCGAGAGCGCGTTCGATCCGCTGGCGCGCACCACGAAGTTCATGCTGACCGAGGAAGCGCACCACATGTTCGTGGGTGAGAGCGGCGTGTCGCGCGTCATTGCGCGCACCGCGCAGGTGATGAACGAGCTGAAGACCGACGATGCGCAGAAGATCCGCGCCGCCGGCTGCATCGACCTGGGCACCATCCAGCGCTACCTGAACTTCCACTACTCGGTGACCATCGACCTGTTCGGTGCCGACCAGTCGAGCAACGCCGCCATCTTCTACAGCTCGGGCCTGAAGGGCCGCTACGAAGAAGGCAAGCGCGACGACGACCACGTGCTCAAGGGCCAGACCTACAAGGTGCTTGAAGTGAAGGATGGCCAGCTCGTCGAAAAAGACGTGCCGATGCTCAACGCCCTGAACGAAGTGCTGCGCGACGACTTCATCAAGGACTCGGTGGCCGGCGTCGGCCGCTGGAACAAGGTGCTGGAAAAGGCTGGCATCCCGACGCGCCTGTCAGTGCCGCACAAGGCCTTCAACCGCCAGATCGGCGCACTCGCCGGCATCAAGATGTCGCCCGAGGGCCGCGTGGTGAACGACGTCGAATGGGCTGCCAAGCGCGACGAATGGCTGCCGAGTTCCGAAGACTTCGCTTTCGTGGCATCGTTGATGGGCCGCGTCATCGAGCCGGGCAAGTTCGCCGGCTGGATCGCACCGCCGGTGATGGGCATCAACCGCCAGCCGGTTGACTTCGAGTACGTGCGTTTCGGCTGAAGAATTAGGTACACCCCCAGGCTGCGCGCACTTCGTGTCGCTTCGCCAACCCCCTTGCCGGGGGCAGCACCTGCGGCCCGGCAAAGCCGGTTCCGCGGTGCTTCGCGAAAGGGGCCCGGGTGAAAAAGGAGAACACGATGGATATGGTCGTTGAAGCCGGGGTCATCAAGCAGCACCTGATCGACCCCGAGATCTGCATCCGCTGCAACACCTGCGAGGCGACCTGCCCCGTGAACGCGATCACGCACGACGACAACAACTACGTCGTTCGTGCGGACGTCTGCAATGGCTGCATGGCCTGTATCTCGCCGTGCCCCACGGGCTCGATCGACAACTGGCGCACCATGCCCCTGGTGCGCGCGTACACCATCGAAGAGCAGCTCACCTGGGAAGAACTGCCCGCCGAGCTGTCGCCCGAAGAACTCGAAGCGGCCGGCGTGTCCGGCGCAGCCGCTTCGGCCGCGGAAGTGCCCGCACAGACGCAGGCCCAGGCGGCCGCCGAAGCCACCGAGCCGGTCTTCAACTCCGCGCAGTACGGCGCCAGCGTGCCGCCGTGGTCGGCCGCGCACGCCTACACCAACCTCTTTCCGCCGAAGACGCCGACCACCGCCACCGTGGTGGGCAATTTCAACTGCACCGAAGCCGGCTTCGACAGTGAGACACACCACATCGTGCTCGACTTCGGCGTGGTGCCGTTCCCCGTGCTCGAAGGCCAGTCGATCGGCATCGTGCCGCCGGGCGTGGACGCCATCGGCAAGCGCCACCATGCGCGCCAGTACTCGGTGGCCAGCCCGCGCAACGGCGAGCGGCCCGGCTACAACAACGTCTCGCTCACCGTGAAGCGCGTCACCGAGGATCACGAAGGCGACCCGGTGCGCGGCGTGTGTTCCAACTACGTGTGCGACCTCAAGGTGGGCGACACGGTGCAGGTGGTGGGCCCGTTCGGTTCGTCATTCCTGATGCCGAACCACCCCAGGTCGCACATCGTGATGATCTGCACCGGCACCGGCAGCGCGCCCATGCGCGCCATGACCGAATGGCGCCGGCGCCTGCGCAAGAGCGGCAAGTTCGAAGGCGGCAAGCTCATGCTCTTCTTCGGCGCGCGCACGCAGCAGGAGCTGCCGTACTTCGGCCCGCTGCAGTCGCTGCCCAAGGACTTCATCGACATCAACTTTGCGTTCTCGCGCACGGCGGGACAACCCAAGCGCTACGTGCAGGACCTGATGCGCGAACGCGCCGCCGACCTGGCCGCACTGCTGAAAGACGGCGCCAGCCACTTCTATGTGTGCGGCCTCAAGAGCATGGAAGAGGGCGTGGTGCTCGCACTGCGCGACGTGGCGAAGGAAGCGGGGCTCGACTGGGACACCGTGGGCGCCGCACTGAAGCGCGAAGGGCGCCTGCACCTCGAAACGTACTAGGCTGCGGCGGATGAAGTTCGCCGACTTCCATGCGGGCCAGGTCATCGAGGCCGGGCCGTACGTGCTCACCGAAGCCGAGCTGCTGCAGTTCGCGCGGGCCTACGACCCGCAGTGGTTTCATACCGATGCCGAGGCGGCTGCCGACAGCCCCTTCGGCGGACTCATCGCAAGCGGCTGGCATACCTGCTCGATCGCGATGCGGCTGGTGGTCGAAGCGGCGCTGGCCGGCTCCGAATCGTTCGCGTCGCCAGGGCTGGAGCATGTGCGCTGGCCCAACCCGGTTCGCCCGGGCGACGCGCTGCGGCTGGTGGCCGACGTGATCGAGGTGCGCCGTTCCGAGAAGCGCCCGACGCTCGGCATCCTGCGCTGGCGCTGGCGATTGTTCAACCAGCGCGCGCTCGTGGTGCTCGACACCGAAGTCACCAGTCTCTTCAAGCTTTCCGCACCCGGCCTCTGAACGACACAAGCCCGCAACGCACAGGCGCTGCGGGCGTGATTGCTTTCGGATGCCCACCTGCAGCAGCCGCGTCCGGCCGCTGCAGGCGGGGGCGCGCGACTTACTTCTTGTGCAGGTCGACCGCGCCCGAGCCCTGGGCCTTGCCGCTCGCCTTGGCGCCGGCCGTGGCCGGTTTCACGGCGCCGCCGACCGCGCCCGCGGCACCGGTCGCGCTGTTCACGGTGCTGCCCACGGTGTTGGTCACACCGCCGACGGCCTGCGTCGCGCCGCCGACTGCGCCGGTGGCACCGCCGACCGCACCCGTGGCCGTGCCGAGCACGCCACCGACGGCATTGCCCACGCCGCCGGTTGCGCCGGAGGTGGAGGTGTCCGCATTGGCATCGGCCGACGCACCGGTCTGCGTGCGTGCGCCTGCTGCGCCGCTTTGCGTCGCACCGGTGCTGCCCGAGGCCTTCACATCGGCGTTGACCCCCACGCCGACACCGACGCCTTGCGCCTGGGCTGTTCCGCCGAGGGCCAGGAGGCCCGCCAGCATGGCGCCGATGAAGATGCGGTTGGTTGCATGTGTAGTCATGAGTGACAGTTCCTTTCGTTGCTGAGTCACGGTTTGCAGAACCGACCGGGGTTCGATCGATTCGGGGGCAACCATGACGGGCCGGCAGGTTGTCGCCATGTGCGGCAGGTTCGCCCGACGCTGTGGGAACTGGCCGTCGGCGGAATCGGGGGCTCGTGCGTTAGGGCGGCGCCGTCGGGTCTGCGGATCGGGACGGCAGATGCGCGCTGAAGAAGGCAGTTGTCTTGCGGTTCACCTCGGGCAGGACGCTCGCGCGGTCGAAGCCCGGCGGGTCGTTCAGCATGTCGCCGATCAGGCCCGAGAGGTTCGGCGGCGGCGGTGACAGCAGCGCACCGTGGCCGCCGGTCGGCATGTCCGCAATCAGCTCGCAGCGCGGCAGGCAGGCCGCGAGCACCCGGGCGCTGTGAAAGCGCGGAACCAGCCACCGGTCTTGCTGCGCGGTGATCAGGCCCAGCGGCACCCGGGGCGTGGCCAGCGAGGCCATGTCGAAGTCGGCCGACGACGGCACGCCCGCCACGATGGCGGCGATGCGCGGGTCGGTGTGCATGCGCCAGGTAGCGTTGTCGAAGCGATGGCGGATGACGAGTTGGGCGCCCCACTTCTTGAGGCCGTCGAATGGCCCGCCCGTGAGCCGCGTGATGAGGCCCACGCACGACTGGAAGTCGTCTACCAGGTTCGCCTCGCAGTGCTGCTTGAATCCAGCCGGTGACCAGCGCCCGCCCGCGAGGGTCAGCGCCGTATGCCCCCCCGCCGACATGCCGTACATGCCGACTTTGTCGAACTGCAGCAGCGGCGCAAAGCGCGCATCGCGGGCCACCGCATCGATGGCACGCGACACCTCGGCCGGGCGCATCGTCCAGCTGTCGGGGCCGGGGTTGCGTTCGTCCTTGTAGTTGTCGGCCTTGTGCTCGGGCATGGCGACGACGAAGCCCGCCTCGACCAGGCTGCGCGCCAGGTCCGCATGCACCCATGGCGCGCCGCCCGAACCGTGCGAGACCACGACCAGCCGGCCGTTGCCGTGCACCGGCGCTCCCTGCGCCGCCACGTCGAGCGTGAAGCGCGCACGCCGTGTCGGCTGGGGCGGGTCGTTGGTGGGATAGAACACGGTGACCGGGCCGTCGCCGGCAGCCGCGGGAATCTCCGCCAGCCCCATCGCGGCGTGCACCCAGCCGGACCCCAGCGCCAGCAGGCAGATGAAATACAGACGTCTTCGCATCGAACTCCTTGTCATCGAAGGCCCAAGCCCTCGGTGACACGGACGATGTCGCGCCGTGCTGCACGCGTCTGGCCGAAACCCGCAAGCGCGGTTTTCGGCCAGAGATTTCAGGATTCGGCCAGCTTCTGCTTGCGGAATTCGGTGGGCGTGAGGCCGGTGGCGGCCTTGAAGGCGCGGTTGAACGGACCGATCGACTGGAAGCCGGCGGTCAGCGCGAGGGTCAGCGCGGGCAGCTCGCGCTTCGACGGATCGGCCAGTGCTGCCATCGCCTCGGCCAGCCGGAAGCCGTTGACGAAGGCGTTGAAGTTGCGGTGCCCGAGCCGCTGGTTGATGACGCGGCGCAGCCGGTATTCGGGGACGGACAACTGGGCGGCGAGGCTGGCGATGCTCAGATCTTCGCGGTGGTAGACGCGGTCGACGGCCATGGCGTGCTGGAGGGCTTCGGCGAGGCGGTCTTCGGCGGGGTCGGCGTCAGGGGCGGGTTCAGGTGGCGGAGGCGGCTCGGCTGCTGCCGGCGGCGGCGGTGCTTCGACCGGCGCCGGTGCGACCGCTTCTTCTTTCAGTGGCGCTTCTGGCGTCATGGCTGGCATCGTGACCGGCGCCTGCGCAGCCGGAAACAGCTCCGAACCCGCCAGCCGCAACATCCGCCACGCCACCACCGCGACGATCAGCAGCAGCATCGCCACGTCCGCGGTCGCTGACAGGTCCGACAGCTGTCCGCGCGGCGAGGCCAGACGAACTGCCAGCATCCCGACGCTGTAGCCGACGCCCGTCACCACGATGAACACACGCAGCCGGCGCCGTCCTTCCACCAGGTCGGCGCGCCACTGCGAAGCCGCCGCCCTCGCGGCCAGCACCGCGAACACCAGCGGCACTGCGCGCTGCACACCCATCGTGAGCGGCGCAAGCACCGAGGCGCTGCCCGCCACCAGCGCGCAATTCAGCGCGGCCACCGCGGCGACCGCCAACCAAGTGACGACATGCAGCGGCCGCAGCACGAAGTCGTCGTCGAACAATGCCTGCACGAACACCCAGAACAGCACGCCGTTGCCGATGGACACCGCGACAAACGGCGCCTGCCACCCGCGCGGCACGAGCGCTTCGAACAGCGGCATGGCGCCGATGACCTGCACGCACAGGCCGAGCGCGAGCAGCGCACCCGCACGCGCGGCCGGCAGGCGAGGGCGGTCGCGCCCGAGGACCAACGCGAGCACGAGCAGCAAGGCCAGTAGCACGCCGCGCAGGGCTGTGTCGAACAGGGTGGTCGGGGTGAGCGTCATGGCGAGGCCGATTCTCGTGCCTGCGCCGCGGCAAGCGGACGCGGAGTGCGGGGCGCTGAAAGACCCTTCGGCGTGCCGTGAAAAGTCATGAAACAAATAATGTTGCATGAAACGAGACAGCAAGCTTTCCGGCGTGCTCCACGTGCTGCTGCACATGGCCGAGCTGAACGCACCTATCACGTCCGAAGCGCTCGCCGCGGCGATGCAGACCAACCCCGTCGTCGTGCGCCGTCTCATGGCGGGCTTGCGGCAGGCCGGCTTCGTCAGTTCGGCCAAGGGGCATGGCGGCGGGTGGGTGCTGTCGTGCACCCTGTCGGCGGTAACGCTGGGCGACATCCACAACGCCGTCGGCGCGCCCGCGCTGCTGGCCATGGGCAACCGCACCGAGAGCCCGGGCTGCATCGTCGAGCAGGCGGTGAATGCGGCGCTCGACGGCGCATGCGACGAGGCCGAGGCGCTGCTGCTCAAGCGCTTCAACAGCATCACGCTGGCCGATCTTTCCAGGGACTTTCATCGCCGCATGACAGGCGGCGGCTTCACATTGAAGGACATCGAACATGCGTCATGACGCTCTGATCGTAGGCGGCAGCTTTGCCGGCCTTTCCGCGGCCATGCAGCTTGCACGGGCGCGGCGGAAGGTCTGCGTCGTCGACGCAGGTGCCCCGCGCAACCGCTTCGCCGATGCTTCGCACGGCTTCTTCGGGCAGGACGGCATGCCGCCGCGGCAGATGATTGCCGACGCGCGCGACAAGCTGCTCGCCTATCCGTCGGTCAGCTTCGTCGAAGGCATGGCGACTGCGGCAACGGCCGATGGCGCGGAGGGCTTCACGGTCTCGCTGAACAACGGCGAACAGCTGTTGGCGCGCAAGCTGCTGTTGGCTTTCGGCGTGCAGGACGGCCTGCCCGACATTCCGGGCCTGGGCGAGCGCTGGGGCAAGAGCGTGCTGCATTGCCCCTATTGCCACGGCTACGAGTTCGGCGACCGCCCGCTGGGCGTGCTCTTTCACAGCGCGCATCCGCCGGAACACGCGTTGCTGATCGCCGAGTGGGGCCCGACGACGCTCTTCCTGAATGGCGAGGAAGGGCCGGATGCCGAGGCTCGCGCCCGGCTGCAATCACGCGGCGTGACCATCGAGCCCGGGCGCATCGCCGGCCTCGAAGGGCAGGGGACGCACCTGGCCGCCGTGCGCCTGGACGACGGTCGGCGCGTGCCGCTCGAAGCGATGTTCGTGGCGCCGCACACACGCCCGGCCAGTCCGCTGGCCGAGCAGCTGGGCTGCGCGTTCGACGACTGCCCGATGGGCAAGGTGTTGCGCGTCGATGCGATGAAGACGACCACCGTGCCTGGCGTGTACGCCGCGGGCGATGTGGCGATGGCTTTTTCCAACGCCACGCTGGCCTCGGCCGATGGGCTCTTCGCCGGGGTGGCGATGCACCGCGCGCTGGTGTTCGGGGCCTGATTTCAAATTTTTTCGGGGAAGACTGGAAAACGGCTTCGAACCACCCTATAATCTGAGGCTCACGCGGGAATAGCTCAGTTGGTAGAGCGCAACCTTGCCAAGGTTGAGGTCGAGAGTTCGAGACTCTTTTCCCGCTCCAAATCGCATGAAAAGGCCACCTCACCCGGTGGCCTTTTTCATTGGTGCGTCGCTTTCAACCTCGCGCCGGCAGCACGGTCCCCCGGCTCTCGCCGAAACCGATGCGCGCATGGCCGGGCTTCTCGCACCAGCCGCGCAGCAGCACCGCATCCCCGTCTTCCAGGAAACCGCGCGTCTCGCCGTTGGCCAGCGTCACCGGGGTTTGCGCCGCGCGCGTCAGCTCGATGATCGCGCCGGCCTCGCCCTCGCCGGGGCCCGAGATGGTGCCGCTGCCGAACAGGTCGCCCGGGTTCAGGCTGCAGCCGCCCACCGTGTGGTGCGCCACCATCTGCGCAATGCTCCAGTACTGGTGCTTGAAGCTCGTGGCCGACAGGCGCGACGGCCCGGTCTTCTGCGCGCGCGCCTTTTCGCTTTCGAGCCAGACTTCCAGGCGGATGTCGAGCGCGCCGCCTTCGCGGTTCGCGTCGCCTTCCAGATACGGCAGCGGTTGCGGGTCGTTCGCGGGGCGCGTCCACGCCTGGCGGTAGGGCGCGAGCGCTTCCATCGTCACGATCCACGGCGAGATCGTGGTGGCGAAGTTCTTCGCGAGGAACGGTCCGAGGGGCGCCATCTCCCAGAACTGGATGTCGCGCGCCGACCAGTCATTGAGCAGGCAGAGCCCGAAGATGTGTTCTTCCGCGCGCGCAAGCGGAATCGCCTCGCCCTGCGCGTTGCCCTGGCCGATCCACACGCCCAGCTCCAGTTCGTAGTCGAGCCGCGCGCAGGCCTGGTACGTCGGCGCCTTCGCGCCGGGCGCCATGGCCTGGCCCATCGGCCGGTGGAAGCGCTGGCCGCTCACGCCGATGGTCGACACGCGCCCGTGGTACGCGGTCGGCACCCAGCGAAAGTTGGGCGTGACATCGCCGTCGGGGTTCATCAGGCGGCTGATGTTCAGCGCGTGGTCGATCGAGGTGTAGAAGTCGGTGTAGTCGCCGATGCGCGCAGGCACGGTGTATTCGATCTCGGCTTGCGGCACGAGGCAGCCGCGCAGGTCGTTCACCGTCGCCGCCGGCGCATCGCTGTGCAAGAGCGCAAAGACTGCATGGCGCAGCGCCTGCCAGGCGGAAGGGCCGAGCGCGAAGAAATCGTTGAGCGCGGGCAGGGCAGCCGCGCGCGCGCCATCGAGCGCGAGGCCTTCCACGTGCGAGCCCGCCGCCAGCGCCGCGAGGTCGAGCACCTGGTCGCCGATGGCCACGCCGCCGCGAAACGGCTCGGGGCTGCCGGTGCGACGGAACATCGCATACGGCAGGTTCTGGATCGGAAAGTCGCTGCCCGCGGCGTTGGCCGATGCAATCCAGCTGCGGGCGCCGGCGTCGTGCGTGTGGTTGAGTTCGATCATCTTCAGACCGATGCCATCAACGCGTCGTCGAAGATCGCCACCGCGCGCGTCCAGCCTGCCGAGGCACCGCGGATCTTGTGCGGAAAGCAGCTGATGAAAAAGCCCGTGGGCGGCAGCACCTCGAGGTTGTGCAGCTTCTCGATGTGGCAATAGCCGATGTCGCGCCCGGCCTTGTGGCCTTCCCAGATCAGCGAGGCGTCCTGCGTCTCGCCGTACTTCTTGGCGGTGTGCACGAACGGCGCGTCCCAGCTCCAGGCGTCGGTGCCCGTGAGGCGCACGCCGCGCTCCAGCAGATACATCGTCGCCTCGTAGCCCATGCCCGCGCCGGCCGACACGTAGTCGTTGTTGCCGTAGCGCGAGCCGGCGCGCGTGTTGACCACCACGATTTCCAGCGGGCTCAGCGTGTGGTTGATGCGCTTGAGCTCGGCCTCGACATCGGCGGCCGTGACCACGTAGCCGTCCGCGAAGTGGCGAAAGTCCAGCTTCACGCCGGGCTGGAAGCACCATTCGAGCGGCACGTCGTGGATGGCGATGGCGGGCTTCTTCTCGCCGAGCGCCTTGTCCATCGTCGAGTGGAAGTGGTAGGGCGCATCGAGGTGCGTGCCGTTGTGCGTGGACAGCTGCACCAGCTCCACGGCCCAGCCTTCGCCGTCGGGCAGGTCTTCTTTCTTCAGGCCGGGAAAGAAGGGCTCGATCTGCTCGAAGGTGTTGTCGTGCGTGAAGTACTGGATCTTCGGCGCGAAGGCCGGCGGATCGGACAGCACGTCGTTTTCGAGAAAGATCGACAGGTCGACGAACTTGCGTGGCATGGCGGGCTCCTTGTGGGGTGTTCGTGTTGGAAGAAAGAAGAAAGGAATCAGGGCTGCTGCCAGCGCAGCAGGCGCTTTTCTGCCAAGGCCAGCAGCGCGTTGCTCACGAAGCCGATGAGCCCCAGCAGCACGATGCCGGCGAACAGGTCGTTGGCGCGGAAGGCGCGCGCCGCCAGCAGGATGGCCTGGCCCAGGCCGCTTTGCGAGGCGATCATTTCGCCCACCACCGCGACGATCAGCGCGATGGTCAGCGCCAGCCGCATGCCGGCCAGGATGTCGGGCATGGCGTTGGGCAGCCCCATCTTCCAGATGTACGCGGCGCGCGACATCTGCAGGCAGCGCGCCACCTCCGACAGGCGCGGCTCCACGGCCGCGAAGCCGTGCACCGTGGCCAGCAGCACCGGCCACATCGCACCGAAGGCGACCACGAACAGCACCATGCCGGGGTTCAGCCCGAAGATCGAAATGGCCAGCGGCAGCAGCGCCGACGCGGGCAGCGGGCGGATGAACTCCAGCGTCGGCTGCACCCACGCGCGCACGGAGGGCGACACGCCGATGGCCGCGCCCAGCAGCACGCCGAACAACGAAGCCAGCAGCCAGCCTTCGACCATGCGGCCGACCGTGGCCTGCGTGAAGGCGAGCAGTTCGCCATTGCCATCGTTGCCCGCAGAGAGATTGAGCCCTTCGAGCAGGCTCGCGAAGGTGGCCTGCGGCGTCGGCAGGAACACGCGGCTGACCCAGCCCGCGTTGCTCGCGATCCACCACAGCGCGACCAGTGCAATCAGCACGCCGATCGAGCCAATCCATCCGAGGCCGAACCGGTCATTGCGGCCGTTCATGGCTGCACCCCCATGCGGCGCGCGACGAAGGCCTGCAGCCGCACCATGCCCGCGTTGACCGCGAAGCCCACCACGCCAATCCAGCCCAGCCATGCGAGCATCAGCGCGGGGTCGAAGCTCTGTTGCGCGATCATCATCGCGTAGCCCATGCCGTGCGGGTTCGCGGCGATCTCGACCGTCACGGCCACCACCAGCGCGACCGCCACACCGAGGCGCAGCGCGACGAAGAGGCGTGGCACGATGGCCGGCAGCACGATCTTGAAGGCACGCTCGCGCGCTGACAGGCCGAGCACGCGGCTCACCTCGAGCAGCCGGGGCTCGATCTGCTGCACCGCCGACTGCACCAGCACCAGCAGGGGCCAGAAGGTGGCGAAGGCGACGATGGCCACTTCCATGCGCACGCCGAAACCGAAGCCCAGCATCGCGAGCGGGATCAGCGCGACCGAAGGCACGGGGCGCAGCACCTCGATGGAGACGGAGCCCAGCTGCGCTGCACGGCGCGAGAGCCCGAGCACCAGGCCGAGCGCAAGGCCGAGCACGGCACCCAGCAGCAGGCCGAGCGCCGCTGTGCCGAGCGTGAAGCCCGTGGCCTCCCAGAGCGAGCCGTCCATGGCCGCGCCGACGAAGGCCTTGGCCGCCGCAGTCGGTGGCGCGAGCGCATCGCTGCCCATTGCTGCGGCACGCCGCGCGTACCACTCGAAGGCGCTGACCAGCACCGCGGGAAACACCCACGGCCGAAGCCAGCGCAAGAGGCGACCTTCAGTCATGGCCCTGCTCGATGAAGGCGAACAGCTCACGCCGCAACTGCAGGTACTCCGGATGCTCCTTGGTCGTGAGCTGGTCCCGCGGGCGCGGGATCTTCACGTCGATCATCCGCGCCAGGCTCGGACGCCCGGGGCCGGGATTGGCCTGCAGTGCGATCACGCGGTCGCCGAGGTAGATGGCCTCTTCGAGGTCGTGCGTGACGAACAGCACCGTGAGTCCGTCGTCGCGCACCAGCCGCGCGAGCTCGTCCTGCAGGCTCTGGCGCGTGAGCGCATCGAGCGCGCCGAAGGGCTCGTCCATCATCATCAGCTCGGGCTTCTGCGCGAGGCAGCGCGCGATCTGCGCGCGCTGCTGCATGCCGCCCGACAGCTGCACCGGAAACTTGTGCGCGTGCTTCGCGAGGCCGACCTTGCCGAGCACGTCGGCAATGCGCGGTGCGCGCTCGGCCGTGGGCACGCCGGCCGCTTCGAGCGCGAGGCTCACGTTGCCTTCGACGGTGCGCCACGGCAGCAGCGCACGGCCGTAGTCCTGGAACACGAAGGCGACTTCGCGCGAGGGCGTCGTCATCGGCACGCCCCTGCGCCGCACCTCGCCGGCGCTGGCCGTGACCAGGCCGCTGGCCGCGCGCAGCAGCGTGGTCTTGCCGCAGCCGCTGGGGCCGACGATGCAGACGAACTCGCCGCGCGCCACGTCGAACGACGTCGGCGACAGGATCTCTCGCCCGCCGAGGCGGATGGTGACGCCGTCGAAGCGCAGGAAGGAATCGGCGACCGTGCTCACTTGGCGATCAGCTTCGCAACGTCGATGTTCGTCTTGAGCATGTCCTGCTCCTTCATGAGCCCGGTCCAGTAGCCCAGCTGCTTGTCGGTGACCACGGGGCCGGGCGGTGAGACCTGCACCTTGGCCAGCACCTCGGGCGGCAGCTTGATGTACTTGCCGATGGCCGTGCGCACCTTGGCGTCGTTCTTCGGCTGCTGGATGAAGGCACCGGCCTCGACCAGCGCCTCACGAAAGGCGCGCGCCGTGGCGGGGTTCTTTGCCACCCACTCGCGCTTGGCCGCATGCACGATGGTCTGGTTGTTCTCGGGCAGGAAGGTCGAGTAGTACGAGGCCACGTAGCCCGCGCCGCTCTCGGTGATGCGGCTCATGAACGGGTCGGCCGACACCACCGCATCGACCGAGCCGCCGCGCAGCAGGTCGGCATGCTGGGGGAACGCGGCCTCGATGAAGTTGACCTTGCGGTAGTCGACACCGCTGTCCTTGAGCCACGCGCGGAAGGTCACGTGCAGGAAGGCACCGAGCCCCGGCACGCCGATCTTCTTGCCCACGCAATCCTGCGCGTTCTTGATGCCCGAGCCCGCGCGCGCCACGAGGCCGAAGCCCGTGATCGTCTTGGAGGTGAGGCCGCCGCCGGCCACCAGCACCAGGTCGAGCCCGCCGTCCACCGCCTGCAGGAACACCGAGGGCGTGGGCCCGCCAATTTGCAGCGAGTCGGACTGCAGCGCGGCCGGGATGGTGGAGTTCAGCGGAATGAACTTCAGCGCCACGTCGAGGCTGCGCTTCTTGAAGTAGCCCTCTTCGGCCGCCACGAAGACCGAGGCGAAGTCGGTCACTGCCGTGTAGCCGAACACGATCTTCGGGTGCGCCTGCTGTGCGCGCGAAGGCAACGAGGCGGTGGCCGATGCGGCCGCGAGCGCCGACAGCAGGGTGCGTCTTTTCATCATGGCTGGGGTCTCCTGGGGATGGTCTTTTTCGTGCGTGGGGACTTGGCGGCGGGGGCCTTCGACATCGCCTTCGGTTTCGGCAGCGCGGCGCGCAGGCCGCCGACGATGAAGTTCACGAGCATCGGTGCCACGGCCGGGTCGGCGCGTGTGTTCTCGCCGCGCGAGAGCCGTTCGATGCGGCTGTCGTTCAGGTGGTGCAGCAGCGCGCCCAGCGCGAACTGATAGCCCCACGCAACCTGGCTGCGCGTGGCGTGCGGCAGCGCCACATGCAGTGCGTTGATGTAGGCCTCGGCCAGCGGGTCGAAGTAGCCGCGCAGCACGCGGTCGGCTTCCTCGGTGGCGTGGTACAGCTCGCGTGCCACCAGCAGTGCGTAGTACTCGCCCTCGGTGCTCGCACGCAGCGCCAGCACGGGCGCGGTGAAGGCCTCGATGATGCGCGGCAGCGTGCGCGCGTCGTCGGGGTCGATGGTCACGGCCGCAAGGCGCGCGAGCCGTTCCTCGATGGTGTGGCTCCAGTGTTCGAAGATCGCGTGGAACAGCTCGTGCTTCGGACCGAAGTAGTAGCCCACCAGCGCCAGCGGCACGCCGGCTTCTTCGGCGATCTGGCGGATCGTCACCGCGTGGTAGCCGTGCTGCGCAAAGAGCTTCTCGGCTGCCAGCAGGATCGCCTGCCGGCGGTCGGGCCGTGCGGTCTCGGGTGCGACGATCGGGGCACCTGCGACGCGTGAAGCAGGGGAGGCGCTGCGTTTGCGGGCCGTCGGTGTGCGAGCGTTCATGGGGGCGTATTGAACGGCTGTACAAAAATGTTGAACACGCGTACAAACCCTGAGGTCAACCCTCATTGAGCACGGACGTTCGCGGCGCTACGC
The DNA here is from genome assembly GCF_001426505.1 of Variovorax sp. Root473. Taxonomy (GTDB): domain Bacteria; phylum Pseudomonadota; class Gammaproteobacteria; order Burkholderiales; family Burkholderiaceae_C; genus Variovorax. The sequence goes on along the minus strand of NZ_LMEV01000013.1, from coordinate 57,082 downwards.
TCGTGGCATGCCCGCTCCCAACATCCCCCAGATCCGTCTCTACCAGAACTGGCTGCGCGACACGCGCGGCCTGGCCTTCGACAGCTACGACGCGCTGTGGCGCTGGTCCGTCACCGACCTCGACGCCTTCTGGCAGAGCATCTGGGACTACGCTGGTCTGCGCTCGCCCACGCCGCACACCGCGGTGCTCGCCGAACGGCGCATGCCCGGCGCGCGCTGGTTTCCCGGCGCACAGGTCAACTACGCGCGCGAGGTGCTACGCCACGCCGACGCCGCCCATGCGGCCGGCCTGCCCGCCATCGTGAGCGACAACGAACGCGGCGAGGTGCGCGAGCTGTCGTGGCCCGAGTTGCGCCGGCAGGTGGCCTCGGTGGCGCTCACGCTCCAGTCGCTCGGCGTGCGCCGCGGCGACCGCGTGGCCGCCTACATGCCGAACGTGCCAGAAACCATGGTCGCGTTTCTCGCGTGCTCCAGCATCGGCGCGGTGTGGAGCGTGTGCGCGCCCGACATGGGCACGGCCGCCGTGGCCGACCGCTTCCGCCAGATCGAACCCACGCTGCTCATCGCGGTCGACGGTGTGCACTACGGCGGCAAGCCGCTGGACCGCAGCACCGTGCTGCAGGAGCTGCGCGGGCAGTTGCCGAGCGTGCAGAAGCTGCTGCTCGTGCAGACGCCCTTTGCCGCGAACGCGGTGGCGCACGATGTCGAATGGCAGCAGGCCATTGCGCGCGACGATGCCGAGGTCGCGGCCTTCGAGCCCGAATGGCTTCCCTTCGATCACCCGATCTGGATCGTCTATTCGAGCGGCACCACCGGCCTGCCCAAGCCCATCGTGCACGGGCAGGGCGGCATCCTGCTGACCATGCACGCCTGCGGCCTGCACAACGACGTGGGCGCGAGCTACGGCGCCAACAACTTCGGCGAGCGCTACCACTGGTACAGCTCCACGGGCTGGGTGATGTGGAATTCGCAGCTCTCGGGCCTGGCCTTCGGCGCCACCATCTGCATCTACGACGGCAACCCGGCGGGCAGCAAGGACAAGCCCGACTGGGGCGTCCTGTGGCGCTTCGTGGCGAAGCACCGCGTCACCTTCTTCGGCGCGGGCGCGGCCTATTTCACCAACTGCATGAAGGCGGGGCTCGTCGCGAAAGACTGTGGCGACCTGTCCCGCGTGCGCGCCCTTGGCAGCACCGGCTCGCCGCTGCCCGACGAGGTGCAGCGCTGGGGCTCGCAGCAGATCCTCGACGCAGGCTCGAAGGAGGTGTGGTGGTGCAACATCTCGGGCGGCACCGACTTCTGCGGCGCCTTCGTCGGCGGCAACCGCGAGCTGCCCGAAGTGCCGGGCCAGATGCAATGCCGCGAACTCGGCCATGCAGTGGAAGCCTGGAACGAGCAGGGCCAGCCGGTCATCGGCGAGGTCGGCGAGCTGGTGTGCACGCAGCCCATCCCGTCGATGCCGCTGTACTTCTGGGGCGACGAGGGCAATGCACGCTATGTGTCGAGCTACTTCGACACCTACCCCGGCGTGTGGCGCCACGGCGACTGGATCAAGATCGGCAGCGACGGCGGCTGCATCATCTATGGCCGCAGCGACGCCACCATCAACCGCCAGGGCCTGCGCATGGGCACGAGCGAAATCTACAGCGCGGTCGAAGGCCTGCCCGAGGTGCTCGATTCGATGGTGGTCGACCTCGAGTACCTGGGCCGCGACAGCTACATGCCGCTGTTCGTGGTGCTGCGCCCCGGCGTGGCGCTCGACGAGGCCATGCGCACGCGCATCAACAACGCGATCAAGACCTCGCTGTCGCCGCGCTTCGTGCCGAACGACATCTTCCAGGTGGCCGAGATTCCGCGCACGCTGTCGGGCAAGAAGCCGGAGCTGCCGATCAAGAAGCTCCTGCTGGGCCAGCAGATCGAGAAGGTCGTGAACCGCGAGGCGATGGCAAATCCCGGCAGCCTGGATTGGTATGTGGCTTTCGCCGCGCAGCGCGCCTCCGCATAATGGGCCGATGAAAAGACGCACCAGCCTCCTCATGCTCTTCGCCGTTGCCGGCGCCTCCGTCCTGGGCGCCTGCGCTTCCCCAGGCGCGCCCGCCACGCCGAAGCCGGGCGCTGCGCCGCTGCGCGTCACAGGCACCGTGGCCTACCGCGAGCGCATCGCACTCGACCCCGCGGCCGAAGTGCGCGTGCAACTGCTCGACGTGTCGCGCATGGACGCACCCTCGGTCGTGCTCGCCGAGCAGCGCATTCCCGCCAACGGCAAGCAGCCGCCCTTCGCCTTTGAGTTGAGCGTGGATGCAGCGCGCATCGACCCGCGCATGCGCTACGCCGTGGCGGCGCGCATCACGCGCGGCGAGCAGCTGCTGTTCATCAACGACACGCAGTATTCAGTGCTCACGCAGGGCAACGGCACCATCGCCAACCTCGTGCTGGTGCGCGTGGCCACGCCACAGCCGCCGCGCCCCTCGCGCTGATCGAATCGAAGCCGCGCGACACGCTCGCGCGAGCCCGTCCAGGTCAGGTCAGCAATTCGTGCAGCACCATGCGCATCTGTCGGCCGCGCAGCTCCACCCGTTCTTCGATGCGCCGGGTGGCCAGCCGCCCGTTCAGGGCCGCGTAGGTGACTTCTGAAATCAACATGCGCGTGCCCAGCTGGCGGTTCGCGCCTTCGATGCGGCTGGCCACGTTCACCACGTCGCCGAACGCCGTGTAAGACAGCCGGTCGTTCGAGCCCAGCACCCCCGCCACCACCACGCCCGTGTGAATGCCGATGTGCGTGCGGAACTCGGGCAGGCCCTGTTCGGTCCACTGCCGGTTGAGTTGGTGCATTTCGGCGTGCAGTTCCAGCGCAGCGCAGCAGGCCTTGTACTCGGCGTCTTCCAGGTCGGCCGGTGCGCCCCACAGCACCATGATGCCGTCGCCGATGAACTTGTCGATCACGCCGCCGTGGCGCGCGAACACATCGGCCGCGAGGTTGAAGTACTCGGTCAGCTGGCGCACCAGCACGTCGGCGTCGATCGATTCGGAGATCGACGTGAAGCCCTCCACGTCGGTGAACATCACCGTCACCTGGCGCGGCGAGCCGTTGGGCGCGAGTGCGTGGCCCTGCGCCACCAGCTGGTTGATCACGTCCACCGGCACGAACTTGCTGAAGGCCTTGAGGCTGCGCGCCGAATCGTCGAGCGCCTGGTCCAGGTGCTGGATCTCCAGCACGCGGCTGGGCTCGCGCGGCAGGTCGTCGAGCTCGAGGCGGCCGATGCGGTGCGCGATGCGCGAGAGGTTCTCGACCGGCGCCGTCACCAGCTTCGACAGCTTGAGCGACATGTACAGCGCCAGCCCCAGGAACACCAGTGCCAGCAGCAGCGACCACGCCACCGCGCGGCGCAGGCCGCCCAGCAGCACGTCTTCGGGCACCCAGCTGACCAGCTGCCAGCCGGTGGCGGGAATGCGCGAGGCCTGCACCAGGTAGCGCCGCCCCTCGTGGCTGAAGGCGAAGGCCTTGTCGCTGCCGCTGCCGGCGGTGCCGTCGGCCACCATCTGGGCGTTCAGTGCGCCGAGTGCGCCCGTGGGCGCCTCCAGCGTGTGCAGCACGCCGGGCATGTCGCTGCGCGCAAGCACCTTGTGATCGGCGCTGAGCAGCGCGCTGTTGCCGTTGCCGTTGCGGCTGAACAGGCGCACGAACTCCGACAGCCGGCCCAGCGACACGTCGCCCGCCACCACCATCGCCTGCGGGCTGCCCTCGGCCTGGCGGCGCTGGCTCGGCAGGGCGTAGGTCACGCCCAGTTCCTGCGCGGCGGCGAAGACATACGGGGCGGTCCACACCGGTCCCTGCGTGTTGCGCGCCTGCACGAACCAGCTGCGCTGCGTCGGGTTGTAGTCACTGCGGTAGGCCTCCACGCGCTGCGTGGCAAAGCGCTGCTGCACATCGGCCTCGGAGCCCAGCGGCAGCTTGTACTGCCAGGTCTCGGTGGTGAAGCCGTCGCCGCGTGCAATGTGCCGGATCGCCGGCACGGGGTAGCGCAGCGCCATCAGCATCTTGGCCTCGACGTTCGCCACATAGACGCTGTCGAGTTCGGGCGACTGCTGCAGCAGCGTCCACAGGAGCTCGGCCGTGCGGTCGACGCTTTCGCCCGCGGGCGTCAGGCTCGGCGAGTTGCCGATTGCGCCGACGGCCGACTCGGCCTTGGCCAGGAAGGCCAGCACCTTGTCCTCGATGCGGTCGTGGTTCGACTTGTGCGCGGAGGTGCCGATCGTCGTCACCAGCCGTTGCGAACCCCAATAGCCCAGCGTGACCAGCAGCAGCGACTGCGCGAGCGCGACGGCACTGACGATGGACCCGACATCGACCCGGAAGCGGCGTGGGCGCCGGGGCGGGGGGGATTCAGCGGTGGACGGATTCGGTGGCACCGGCGTGGTGGCGTGCGCGAAAGACGGGCGACCCGCCTCATCCGGAGGCCCGGACGATTTCTTGTACATACAGCTCCCTGACGACAACTCGGAACGGAGCCAGGCCTCTTTTTTTCATGAGGCCAGGTCCGACGCCCGGAGGAGAGTGCGGGGCCGATCATGCGCGTCGGCCATCCTGGCAATCCCCTCGGATGCGCGCGGGATTTTCGCTTGTATTTGGTATATGTGTGCAACTTTGCACGCTCGATGCGACGTTGCTGCGCCCGAGGGCTTGCTTGCGAACCGGCGTTCGTTGCAGTTAGCGTGCGTCGTGAAAGATCAGGCCCAGCGTGTGGCGCCGTCCGCTGTGCACACGGCTCACGCCGTGGCGCATCGTCACGCGGTAGCTGCCGCGCGTGCCGGCCACGGGCCGCTGGTTCACCGCGAAGATCACCGCCTCGCCTTGTGCGAGCGGCACCACCTCGGCGCGCGACTGCATGCGCGGGCGCTGCTCGGTCAACACGAACTCGCCGCCCGTGAAGTCATCGCCGGGCCGGCTCAGCAGCACCGTGAGCTGCAGCGGAAATTGCAGGTCACCGTACAGGTCCTGGTGCAGGCAGTTGTAGTCGCCTTCGTCGTAGCGCAGCAGCAGCGGCGTGGGGCGCAGCTGGCCCGCCGCATGGCAGCGGTCGAGGTAGGCCGCGTGGTCCGGCGGGTAGTCGGCCGACTGGCCCATCGCTGCGGCCCAGGCATTGGCCAGCGGCGCGAGGCGCTCGTACAGCGCGCTGCGAAACGCCACGAGCCTGGACGGCAGCGGGTTCGCGAAGTACTGGTACTCGCCCTGGCCGAAGCCGTGGCGCTGCATGACCACGCGGCTGCGGAAATGCTGCGGCTGTTCGTACATCGCGGCGAGCGCGGCGCATTCCTTCGGTGTGAAGAGCACGCCGGTCGCGGCGCAACCGCGCGTGGCGAGGTTGGCGTCGATGCGGGGCCAGTCGAGGGCGTCGACGCGAGAGGCAGCGGGGGAGGTCATGCGATCAGTGTCGCGCGGCGGCGGAATGCGGGCTCGCCGTTTTCGGACGCGGGTTTCGGGGGGGGGGCCGTGCGGATGTCTTTCAAGCGTCGGGGCTGCGCTTGGCGCGCGGCGCTCGCGGCAGCAGGGCCTTGATGTGCTTGCGCAGCAAGGCCGGCGGAATGGAGGTCATCTGCAGCATGTGCATGCACCGCTCCATGCGTCCGGGCCGCGCCAGCAGTGCATCGGCCGCCTTTTCAAGATCGGCATCGATGCTGTCGCCGTAGGCGAGCCGCGCCTTGCATGCCGCGCGCTGCAGCAGGGGCTTGCCGGGCTGCATCATGGCCAGGTCGATCAGGTCGCGGCTGAACACGCTGTCGTCGGCCCAGCGGTCGGAGTTGGCGAGCAGCTTGCTCGCCGCCATGTCCAGCGGCGTTAGGGTGGCGATGCCGTCGATGTGGTCTGCGGCGCTGGGGGCTTCGAGTGCGATGCGTGCCTCGAGCACGATCTCGAACTTGATGTCCGTCTCGCCCACGCGAACGGCACTTCGGATGCCGTATTGGTCGGCGCGCACGTCGCGGGCCTGCTGCAAGCTCGCGCCTTCCCGGGCCAGCGCGCGCAGCCCCTCGCTGCTGGTGGCGAGCTGACGCAGGCAACGGTAGCCCGCCACATCGGACACGAGGAAGTCGATGTCCACCGACTCGCGGTATTCGCCATGGCGCAGCGCGATGGCGGTGCCGCCGCCGAACAGGCAATGGTTGTCCGCCAGCAGGGGCGCATTCAGCGCCGCGAGCACCTCGGCCACCTGGCGATGGTGGGCGCGCTCAAACATCCAGCGGCTTCCGGCCCAGCAGGCGGGCCAGTTCGGACAGCAGCTGGCGTTCGTTGTCCTCGAGCGCGGACGGATCGGCGTGGCGCCAGTTGCGCTCGTAGGTGCCCCAGGCCTCTTCGGGGGTGAGTTCCGCGTCTGCGGGCAATTGCCATGCGAGGCGACGCAACTGCGCGAAGTCGCCCACCCGGACGGTCTTCGTCGGCGTGCGCGTAGGCGCAGGCGTCGCCATCTCCTTGGCGGCGCCTTCGACGGGTGCCGTCACTTCGACATCCAGGCCCAATGCCGCCAGGGCGTTCATGTAGGCCCCCATCGTGACGGAGGGTTCGCCGCGTTCGATGCGATGCAGCGTCATGCGCGACATGCCCGCCGCCTCGGCGGCCGTGGTGGCGCTGATCCGGAGCGACTTCCGACGGGCATGGATATGCCGGCCGAACGCTTCAAGGCGTCGGCTGGCTCTGTCCAAGATCGGCGGGGCGGTGGATGGCATATATGTATCCCATATTAGGCATATCTAAGAAAATGTCCAGTATGAGATGCATTTTGGCGCTTCAACCCTCGCGCGCCTGCCCCAACAACCAGTCACTGAACAACTTCAACAACGGCCGCTGGTCCGCCCGCTCCGGCGTCACCAGGTAATAGCTGCGTTCCGCCGACAGCGCCCGCGGGCAGGCCACCACCAGCTCGCCGCGCGCCAGTTCGTCGGCCACCAGCATCGTCGGCATCAGCGCCACGCCCAGGCCGTGCGAGGCGGCGGCGGCAAGGATCGAGAACAGCTCATAGCGCGGCCCGCCGCGGGCGTTGGGTGCATCGATCCGTTGCGCGTCGAACCACTGGCGCCAGCCGTCGGGGCGCGTGCTCTGCTGCAGCAGTGGCATCTGCGCGATGGCGGCGGGCGAGACGGCCTGGCCGTCGGGCAGCAGCGAGGGGCTGCACACGGGCACCACGTCTTCATGCATCAGCAGCAGCGCGCGCGTGCCGGCCCAGTTCTCGACCTGCGCGGGCGTGCCGGCGTACAGCGCGGCGTCGAACTCAGCGTCGGCAAACAGGAAGGGGCGGGTGCGCGTCTCGATGTGCACCACCACGTCGGGCTGCAGCGCCGCAAAACCGCGCAGGCGGGGCACGAGCCAGCGCGTGGCGAAGGTGGGCACCGCGGCCAGCGACAGCGAACCGCCTTCGCCCTGGTGCGCCATGGCGTCGAGCGTGTCGCGCTCCATGGCTTCGAGGCGGCGGGCGATCTGCCGTGCATAGGCGGCGCCGCTGGCCGTGAGCGCCACGCCGTGCCGCGTGCGGCGGAACAGCGCCACGCCCAGGAAGGCCTCGAGCGCGCCGACCTGGCGCGACACCGCGCTCTGCGTGAGCGCCAGTTCCTGCGCGGCGCGCGTGTAGCTCTCGTGGCGCGCGGCGGCGTCGAAGCATACGAGGGTCTGCAGGGGCGGGATCTTGCGGCGCATGTATGCCTGGATCGTATGAATGGATTTGAGCGTTTATCTATGGAAAAGCGCGAGAAACGTCTCGCAAGACATTCTACAAACGCATATCTGGGTGAGGATTCATCGTTTGCCTGACCGCAGGCGCGTGGCTAGGATCGGCCCATTCCCTTCTTGTTTCTCTCATTTCCTTTTTCCGGAGACATCACATGGCCGCCAAAGCGCAATTCCACTGGGACGACCCCCTTCTTCTCGACCAGCAGCTGACCGACGAAGAACGCATGATCCGCGACGCGGCCAACGCCTACTGCCAGGAGCGCCTGGCGCCCCGCGTCATCGAGGGCTTCCGCACCGGCGAAACCGACCCGGCGATCTTTCGCGAAATGGGCGCGCTCGGCCTGCTCGGCCCGACGATCCCCGAGCAGTACGGCGGCCCCGGCCTGAACTACGTGGCCTACGGCCTGATCGCCCGCGAAGTCGAGCGCGTCGACTCGGGCTACCGCTCGATGGCCAGCGTGCAGAGCTCGCTGGTGATGGTGCCGATCTTCGAATTCGGCACCGAAGGCCAGAAGCAGAAGTACCTGCCCAAGCTCGCCACCGGCGAATGGATCGGCTGCTTCGGCCTGACCGAACCCGACCACGGCTCCGACCCCGGCAGCATGGCCACGCGCGCCAAGAAGGTGCCGGGCGGCTACTCGCTCAGCGGCTCGAAGATGTGGATCAGCAACTCGCCCATCGCCGACGTGTTCGTCGTGTGGGCCAAGGAAGTCAGCGAAAGCGGCACCGTGGGTCCGATCCGCGGCTTCGTGCTCGAGAAGGGCATGAAGGGCCTGAGCGCTCCTGCCATCCACGGCAAGGTCGGCCTGCGCGCCAGCATCACCGGCGAAATCGTCATGGACGGCGTGTTCTGCCCCGAAGAAAACGCCTTCCCCGAAGTGCAGGGCCTGAAGGGCCCGTTCACCTGCCTGAACAGCGCCCGCTACGGCATCTCGTGGGGCGCCATCGGTGCCGCCGAAGACTGCTGGCACCGCGCCCGCCAGTACACGCTGGACCGCAAGCAGTTCGGCCGTCCGCTCGCCGCCAACCAGCTCATCCAGAAAAAGCTGGCCGACATGCAGACCGAGATCACGCTGGGCCTGCAAGGCAGCCTGCGCCTGGGCCGCATGAAGGACGAAGGCATCGCCGCGGTCGAGATCACCTCGATCATGAAGCGCAACAACTGCGGCAAGTCGCTGGACATCGCCCGCATGGCGCGCGACATGATGGGCGGCAACGGCATCAGCGACGAGTTCGGCGTGGCCCGCCACCTGGTGAACCTGGAAGTGGTCAACACCTACGAAGGCACGCACGACATCCACGCCCTGATCCTGGGCCGCGCCATCACCGGCATCGCTGCTTTCGCCAACTGAACGAACGCATGAGCACCAAGCCCGCAGCACTCGACGGCATCAAGGTCCTCGATCTGTCCCGCGTGCTCGCGGGCCCGTGGTGCACGCAGATCCTCGCGGACCTGGGCGCCGACGTCGTCAAGATCGAACGCCCCGGCGTCGGCGACGACACGCGCACCTGGGGCCCGCCGTTCGTGAAGGACGCGAACGGCCACGACACCGACCAGGCCAGCTACTTCACCTCCTGCAACCGCAACAAGCGTTCGGTCACCATCGACATGGCCACGCCCAAGGGGCAGGCGCTGCTGCAGCAGATGGCGGCGCAGGCCGACATCGTGGTCGAGAACTTCAAGACCGGCGGCCTCAAGCAGTACGGCCTCGACCAGGAAAGCCTGCGTGTGGCCAACCCGCGCCTCATCTATTGCAGCGTGACCGGCTTCGGCCACGACGGCCCGTACGCCGAGCGCGCGGGCTACGACCTGATGATCCAGGCCATGACCGGCATGATGAGCATCACCGGTCGCCCCGACGGCGAGCCCGGCGGTGGTCCGTTGCGCGTGGGCGTGGCGCTCACCGACCTCTTCACCGGCGTCTATGCGAGCACCGCCATCCTCGCGGCGCTGCAGGTGCGCGACCGCACCGGCGAAGGCCAGCACATCGACATGGCACTGCTCGACGTGGGCATGGCCATCCTCGCCAACCAGGCGAGCGCTTTTCTCAACACCGGCAAGGCGCCGGGCCGCCAGGGCAACACGCACCCGAGCCTCGCGCCTTACCAGGACTTTCCGACGCAAGACGGTTCGATGCTGCTGGCCATCGGCAACAACGGCCAGTTCGCGCGTTTCTGCGAAGCCGCCGGCCACGCCGAGTGGGCCGCCGACGAACGCTTTGCGACCAACACGCTGCGCGTGAAACACCGCGGCGTGCTGATCCCGATGATGGAAGACCTCACGCGCACCCGCACCACCGCCGACTGGGTGGCGCTGCTCGAAGACAAGGCCGTGCCCTGCGGCCCCATCAACGACATCGCGCAGGCCTTCGACGACGCGCAGGTCAAGGCGCGCGGCCTGGCCGTCACGCTGCCGCGCGACGCGGGCGACGGCATCGCCAGCATCACTGGCGTGGCGAGCCCGCTGCGCCTCACGGCCACGCCGCCGGTGCTGCGCCGCGCACCGCCCGCGCTCGGGCAGCACACGCAAGAGGTGCTGGCCGAGATGGGGGTCGATGCCACGCGCTTCGAGGCATTGCGCGCGGCCGGGGTGGTCTGACACACTGGCGGGCATGACGCGCCCGCCTGATCCGTCGTCTCCTGACACTGCCACCGACGCAGCCCCGTTCGCGGTGCTGCGCATCGACCACGTCGTGCTGCGCGTGCGCGACGCCGCGCGGTCCATGGCCTTCTATTGCGACGTGCTCGGCTGCACGTTAGAGAAGCGCCGCGACGACCTCGGCCTCGTGCACCTGCGCGCCGGCAGCAGCCTCATCGATCTCGTCACGCACGACGGCAAGCTCGGTAGCCAGGGCGGCGAGCTCGCCGGGCGCGAGGGCCGCAACGTCGATCACCTCTGCCTGCGCATCGAGCCTTTCGACGAAGCGGCGATCCGCGCGCGCATGGCGCGGCACGGCGTGCCGGTGCAGGGCGAGGTGCAGAACAACTTCGGCGCCGAAGGCAACGGCCCTTCGATCTACCTCGAAGACCCCGATGGCAATGGCGTTGAACTGAAGGGGCCCGCGGTCTAGCCGCCGCGCCCGATCACCGCCACCGCGAACACCACCACGCCCAGTGCGAGGTTGAGCGCCACCAGCTGGCGCACGGTGTTCAGCCGTGCGGCCGCCACGGGCCAAGCGCTGTCGTCCACCGCGCGGCGCAGCGCGCGGAATACCGAGGCGCGGATGTAGACATAGATTGCCGCCATCACGAGCGCAATGCCCATCATGGCCTCGACGCGCCAGTGCACGGCACGAAAGCCGCCGGTCGCGTGGACCATGCCGATGCCGGTCACGAACAGCAGCGTGACGGACGCGTCCACGCCGATGAAGAAGCGCCGCAGCGTCGCGGCCATCATGCGCAGGCGCAGCGGCGGCTCCAGCGTGGCGACGGCGGCGGGGCGCACCGCGAAGTGCATGACGGCCATGCCGCCGACCCAGAAGGCGGCGCACAGCAGGTGAATGAAGAGGGGAGCGAGGTAGGACATGGGGTCCGATCAGAACACCGAACCGTGCGCGCACGCAACGCAAGGCCCCATGTCCTTCAACCCGCTGCACCGCGCCCCCGCGTGCTCGCGCGGGGCTTGCCGGTGCCGGCCACGGAATCCGCATAGCGCTTCATGTCAGCGACCACCTGCCGCAGCAGCGCCGCCGCGGCCGGCGGCAGCAGGCGGCCGTGCCGCGACACGATGTGCGAGCGCCCCTGCGACAACAGCGGGTTCTTCATCGGCAGCTCGACCAGCGCCGGATGGTCGGCGTTGGGCGTGAGCGAGATGCGCGTGCCCAGCGTGTAGCCCAGGCCCGCCGACACGAAGTGGCCCAGCGCGCTGAACGAGGTGGTGGTCAGCAGTGCGGGCAGCCGCACGCCCTCGCTGATCTCGGCCGCCTCGATGTGCTGGCGCACGCCGAAATTGCGGTGCAGCGTGGCGCCGGGGTAGGGCAGCAGGTCGGCCAGCTTGAGCGGGCGCTCCAGCTGCGCGAGCGGGTGCGAGCCCAGCACCATGGCCTGGATCGGCTGCGCGTGCGACTGGTGCGAGGTGAGCCGCTCGTCCTTCGGCGGCTGGAACAGCATGCCGATGTGGGCACGCTCCTCGATCACGCGGCGCACGATCTCGTCGGTGCTGGCGACGTCGAGGTTCACCGTGATCTTCGGGTGGCTGGCCATGAAGATGCGCAGGCTGTGCCGCATGAGCCAGTCGACATAGCCTTCGCCGGCCACGATGTCGATGTGGCCGCTCTCGATCTTGCGGATGCTGTCCATCTGCGCCAGCAGGTGCTGCTTTTGCCCTTGCTGCCTTCGCACGTAGCCGGCCAGCAGCTGGCCCGCGTCGGTGGGCACCACACCGCGTCCGTGGCGCTCCAGCAGCGGCAGGCCGCACTCGGTCTCCAGGATGCCGATGGCGCGGCTCACGGCCGACGGGTCCATGTCGAGCACGTCGGCCGCGCCGCGCACCGAGCCGCTGTCGAGCACCTGCATGAAGTAGCGCACCCGGCGGGTGTCGAGCTTGTCGTCCATGGCGGTCGTCTCCGAGTGTTGCATTCAATGCAACGAATATCCTTATTTGCGGTCATTGATGCAAGAGGCTCGCCGCCCGAAACTCGCCGGCACCCCTCGAAAACGCCCACCCATGACCTCCGCCGCCTCCACGATTGCAGCCATAGCGCCTTCCAGCGCCACCGGCAAACTCAAGCTCCTCGTCGTCACCCTGGTCCTCGTGGCCGTGGCCGAACTCATCGGCCCGACGCAGTTCAGCGTCGGCCCCGGCAAGGTGGTGTTGCTGCCGATGCTGTGGGCGCTGCTCATGGCCGCCGCCTGGGGCATCGCGCACCGGCGCGTGCCGGGCGTGGTGCGCGTGGCCACGGCGCAGCAGTCGCTGGCCGGCGCCCTGCTCAACGCGGGCCTGCTGCTGTTCGTGGTGAAGCTGGGTCTCACGGTCGGCGCCGCGCTGCCGCAGGTCAAGCAGGCCGGCTGGGCGCTGCTGTTCCAGGAGTTCGGCCATGCGCTGGGCACCCTGGCGCTGGGCCTGCCGCTGGCGCTGCTGCTGGGCATCAAGCGCGAGGCCGTGGGCGCCACCTTCTCGGTGGGCCGCGAGGGCAACCTGGTGATCATCGGCGAGAAGTACGGCATGGCCTCGCCCGAAGGCCGCGGCGTGCTGGCCGAGTACATCACCGGCACCGTGCTGGGCGCGCTGTTCATCGCGGTGATGGCGGGCTTCATCGCCAGCCTGCACATCTTCGACCCGCGCTCGCTGGCCATGGGCGCCGGCGTGGGCTCGGGCAGCCTGATGGCGGCCGCGCTGGGTGCCATCGCCGCGCAGAGCCCGCCCGAAATGCTGCCGCAGCTCACGGCGATTGCCGCGGCATCGAACCTGCTGACCACCGTGGCCGGCTTCTACTTCACGCTGTTCCTCTCACTGCCGCTGTGCTCGTGGCTCTACGGCAAGCTGGAGCCGGTGCTGGGCCGCTTCTCCAAGCACGGCGCGCAACAGGGCGCCGCCGTGGACGCGGGCGCGAACGTCTCGAGCGCCGACGTGGCCCACGCCGCGCCGACCTCGCTGCGCGACACGCTGCTGGCCTGGCTGGTGGTGGGCGGCGGCGTGCTCATCGGCAATGCCCTGACCTACAAGGTGCCGGTGCTGGTGTCGCTCGAAGGCGTGCTCGCCGTGGTGGCCATTGCCGCCGCCGTCGAAGCCATCAAGCGCTTCGTGCCGCGCCTGCCGATGGTGCTGGTGCTCTCGGTGGTGGCCACCGTGGTCGGCATCCCGGGCCTGTTCCCGTTCTCCGACGCGCTGATCGCGCTCACCGCCAAGCTCAACTTCCTGGCCTTCACCACGCCGGTGCTGGCGCTGGCCGGCTTCTCGGTCGCGAAAGACCTGCCGGTGTTCCGCCGCCTGGGCTGGCGCATCGTGGTGGTGTCGCTCACCGCGACGGCTGGCACCTTCCTCGGCGCGACTTTCATCGCCGAGTTCTTCCACTGATTTCATCCCACGAGAGATCCACGCCATGTACCGCGACCCCGAGATTGCCGAAGACACCCGCGCCCGCATGCTGAGCTGGCGCCGCGACATCCACGCCAACCCCGAGACTGCCTTCGAAGAGCACCGCACCGCCAATGTGGTGGCCAATGCGCTGATGCTCATGGGCCTGCCCGTGCACCGCGGCCTGGCCGGCACCGGCGTGGTCGGCACGCTGAAGACCGACGACGGCCCCAGCATCGCGCTGCGCGCCGACCTCGACGCGCTCAACATGCAGGAGCTGGGCACGCAGGCGCACGCCTCCAAGTGCGTTGGCAAGATGCACGCCTGCGGCCACGACGGCCACACGGCCATGCTGTTGGGCGCGGCCGAGCACCTGTCGCGCCACAAGCCGTTCCAGGGCACGGTGCACTTCGTGTTCCAGCCCGCCGAGGAAAACGAAGGCGGCGGCCGCGTGATGGTGGAAGAGGGCCTGTTCGAGCAGTTCCCGGCCGACGCCGTCTACGGCATGCACAACTTTCCAAGCCTGCCGCGCGGTCGCTTCGCGATCCGCAAGGGCACGATGACGGCCTTTCTCGACACCTTCGAGATCGTCATCACCGGCAAGGGCGCCCACGGCGCCATGCCCGAGACCGGCATCGACTCGGTGGTGATCTCCGCCCAGCTCATCAACGCGCTGCAGACCATCGTGAGCCGGCGCACCGGCGCCACCGACGCGGCCGTGGTCAGCGTCACGCAGATCCATGGCGGCGACACCTGGAACGTCATTCCCGAGACCGTGGTGCTGCGCGGCACCGTGCGCACACTCGACGCCGGCATCCAGGACAAGACCCAGGCGGCGATGCAACAGATCTGCGACGGCGTGGCCGCCACGCACGGCGCGAAGGTGGCGCTGGAATACCGCCGCGGCTACCCCGGCGTGGTCAACACGCCGGCCGAGACCGACGCAGCCATCGCGGCGGCGGCCAGCCTGGTCGACATCGAACAGGTGCACACCGACATCCCGCCGGCCATGGGCTCGGAAGACTTCGCCTTCATGCTGCAGAAGCGCCCCGGCGCCTACATCGGCATTGGTGCGGGCGAGGGCCCGAACGACCCGAACGTGCACAACCCGTACTACGACTTCAACGACAACATCCTGCCGCTCGGTGCGGCCTACTGGGTGGCGCTGGTCAAGCAGCAGCTTCCGGTCGCATGATGCGCTGATGCTCTCTGCCTTCGACATCTTCAAGATCGGCATCGGGCCGTCCAGCTCGCACACCGTGGGGCCGATGCGCGCCGCGCTGAAGTTCGCGCAATCGCTCGAACGGCGCGGCCTGCTCGCGCAGGTGGCGCGGCTGCATGTAGACCTGTTCGGCTCGCTCGGCGCCACGGGCCATGGCCACGCGACCGACCAGGGCGTGATCCTGGGGCTCCTGGGCGACGCCCCCGACACCGTGCGGCCCGAGACCGTGCAGCCGCGCCTGGACGCGTTGCGCCGCACCGGCCAGCTCGCGCTGCTGGGCACCACGCCCATCGCCTTCGACCGCGTGCGCGACATCGCCTTTCGCGGCGAAGCGTCGCTGCCCGAGCACCCGAACGCCATGCGTTTCACGGCGTTCGCGGCCGACGGCGCCGTGCTGGCCGAAGGCACCTACTTCTCGGTCGGCGGCGGCTTCGTCGTCGAGGGCGGGCAGGCCGTGGCGCAGACGGCCGCCGCGGCCGCGGCCGTGCCGCATCCCTTCACGACCGGCGACGAACTCATGGCGCAGTGCCGTGCGCACGGCATTTCCGTCGCCACCCTGGTGATGCGCAACGAATGCGTGTGGCGGCCCGAGGCCGAGGTGCGCGCGGGCCTGCTGCGCATCTGGGGCGTGATGCAGCAGTGCGTGCAGCGCGGCTTCGGCATCGACAACCCGCTGGCCGCGCATGCGCTGCCTGGCCCGCTACGCATGCGCCGTCGCGCGCCCGAACTGCACCGCGAACTGCTGGCGCAGGCCGGCGCCGCCGATCCGCTTGCGGCCATGGACTGGGTCAACGCTTTCGCGATGGCGGTGAACGAAGAAAACGCCGCCGGCGGCCGTGTCGTCACCGCGCCCACCAACGGCGCGGCCGGCGTGGTGCCCGCCGTGATGCACTACTACCAGCGCTTCGTGCCGCAGGCGAGCGACGACGGCATCGTCGACTTCCTGCTCACCGCCGCGGCCATCGCCTTGCTCTACAAGACCAACGCCTCCATCTCGGGCGCCGAGGTCGGCTGCCAGGGCGAAGTGGGTGTGGCCTGCTCGATGGCGGCGGGCGCGCTCGCCGCTGTGCTCGGCGCCACGCCCGCGCAGGTCGAGAACGCCGCCGAGATCGGCATGGAGCACAACCTGGGCCTCACCTGCGACCCGGTTGGCGGCATGGTGCAGATCCCGTGCGTGGAGCGCAACGCAATGGGCGCCGTAAAAGCCATCAACGCCTCGCGCATGGCGCTGCGCGGCGACGGCAGCCACTACGTCTCGCTCGACGCCGTGATCCGCACCATGAAGCAGACCGGCGAGGACATGAAGTCCACGTACAAGGAGACCTCGCTCGGGGGGCTTGCCGTCAACGTCGTCGAGTGCTGACGACGGCTGCGTCAGAATGGCCGGCTCACTGTCTTGAACCACAGAAAGCCGAGACTCCATGACCCGCACCGTTGCCGACAAGCGCGCCGCCTTCCGCGCCCTCCACGAACAAGGCTGCTTCGTCATTCCCAACCCCTGGGACACCGGCAGCGCGCGCTACCTCGAAGGTTTGGGCTACCAGGCGCTGGCCACCACCAGCTCGGGCTTCGCGTGGTCGCAGGGCCATGCAGACGGCGCCATGTCGCGCGACCGGATCCTCGCGCACCTGCGTGAACTCGTGGCCGCCACCGACCTGCCGGTGAACGCCGACTTCGAGAATGGCTTCGCCGCCGACGCGCAGGGCGTGGCCGAGAGCGTGCGCCTCGCAGTCGAGACCGGCGTGGCGGGCCTGTCGATCGAGGATTCGACGGGCAATCCCGACGATCCGCTGTTTCCCATCGACGTCGCGGTCGAGCGCCTGCGCGCCGCGCGCCGGGCCATCGACGCCGCGGGCGGCGACACGCTGCTCGTTGGCCGCGCCGAAAACTTCTTTGCCAACCGTCCCGATCTCGACGACGCCATCGCGCGCCTGCGTGCGTACGCCGAGGCCGGCGCCGACTGCCTCTACGCGCCCGGCATCAAGACGCGCGAGCAGATCGCCGCCGTGGTGGCCGCCGTCGCGCCCAAGCCGGTCAACCTGCTGGTCGGCGCGACCAGCGATCTCACGATGGCGGACATCGCCGCGCTCGGCGTGCGCCGCGTCAGCGTGGGCGGCGGCATGGCGCGCGCGGCCTGGGGCGGCTTCATCCGCGCCGCGCGCACGCTGGCCGAGCAGGGCCGCTTCGACGGCTTTGCCGATGCCACGCCGGGCGCTGAACTCAATGCTTTCTTCCGTCCGTTCGCCGATTAGTTTCATCGTCGTGGATGCGTTGCTCGCCGAGGTCCGCGCCTGCCGTGCGTGCGAGGCTTATTTGCCGCTCGGGCCGCGCCCGATCGTGCAGGCGAGTGCGAGCGCGCGGCTGCTGATCGTCGGCCAGGCGCCCAGCCTCACGGTGCACCAGACCGGCGTGCCGTGGAACGACAAGAGCGGCGACCAGCTGCGCCGCTGGCTCGGCATCGACCGCGAAGTGTTCTACGACGCGTCGCGCATCGCGATCGTGCCCATGGGCTATTGCTACCCGGGCCGTGGCAAGAGCGGTGACCTGCCGCCGCGCAAGGAATGCGCCGCGCTGTGGCACGAGAAGCTGTTCGCGCAGATGCAGCAGGTGGAACTGACGCTGCTCATCGGCCAGTACGCGCAGCGCCACTTTCTCGGCAAGCGTGCGCGCGGGGGCGTGACGGAAACGGTCGAAGCTTTCGCGGACTACGCGCCGCGCTTCGTCCCGCTGCCGCATCCGTCACCGCGCAACACGGGTTGGCTCAAGCACCACCCGTGGTTCGAGAGCGATGTATTGCCGGTGCTGCGTGAACGAGTGCGATCGACGCTATTGGGTCAAGTCGGAGCCGAATTGCTACGACCATGAGAATACTGAGTCGCCCAATTCTGTTGGGAGGCTATTTTTCTTCAAATGTTCGAACGCACAACGTCCTCGCAACTTAAGCACTATGGAAAAACTCGCGGAATTCTTCGTCCAGAACGCTACCACCGACAAGATGTGGATAGCGTTTCTTGCGCTCGCGATCTACTACGTCCTGAAGAAGGAACCGTTCAAGGTTTTCGAGCACTTCTCCCAGAAGCAGGAAAAGGAGCACACGCTTGCAAAGGAGCTTCTTGAAACAGGGAGGCTGACAAAGGATGCCAATGAATTTCTTCGCGAGCATCTCGAACACTACGCCTTCAAGCGCTACTACGGCATCTCGGCTGATGCAGAGATGCGCATTGCGTTAGTGAAATTTCAGAAGAAGCATCAACGGGAGATTTCTTGGGCGCAACTTCGACGGGCGTACACGAACATCAAGCTGAGTGACACGAAGTTGGAAGCAAGGCTTGGGTGGATCGATCACGCATTCAGGTGGTTTGTCACGATACTTTGCTGGGCCACCGGAGGATATGCGCTGGTTGTCATTGGTCTTGCCGCCTATGCGGGCTCCCAATTCGGGCGATTGCAGTTCTTTGGTCTCACCATAGTCGCGCTCATGCTGCTGCTCGCGGCCATGTTCTTTTCAAGCATGAATTGGCCGTATCACAACACTCGCGCGATCATGAAGCTTCTGAAGAAAGAGAAGTAGGTGAACCTGTCTTTCCACGAACAGTTCTGTGGTGATGCCTCCAAGTGGAGTTCCTTGATCGCGTGGCCCAGCACAGAGCACATACAAGCAGGCCAAAAATGCCAGCTCTTTGAGCTCAGTTCAGGAGGCTTCATTCGGGTCTCGGCCCTTTTCTTGGCAAGAGGGCGGTGCGCCGGGCCGACGGCCGCCGCGGCGGCTTCGCCTCCAGCACCAGTTCGGCCGGCAGCGCATCGTTCCACGACTCGGTGAAGTAGGCGCGGTCGCTCGGCACCAGCTGCGGCAGCACCTCGCGCAGCAGGCCCAGCGAGTGCTCGGCCGCCTTCAGGTCGCCCGCGTGCGCCGCGTACCACGCGTGCTCGAACAGCAGGCTGCCCTGCTGCAAGCCGGGGTATCGGCGTCGGCCTGCCTCGTGATCGGCCAGCCGCGCCTGTGCCACATCGACCCAGCGCGCGGGCCAGTTGGCGGCGTCGAAGGCATCGGCGAGCGGACCCGCGAGCTTCGAGATCGCGGACGGATCGAGCGGCTTCTGTGCGCGGAACTGCGCGAGCGTGGGTTGCGTGTCGGGCCGGCAGTGGCCGCGTGCGATGCGCATCAGGTAGATCGCGTTCCATGCCGAGCGGCCCTGGCCGTCGGTGTGGCCGCACAGCCATTCGCTGAAGGCGATCCACTGCACCGCGCGGCGCGTGGTGTCGGCCCGGTGGCCGTCGTGCGCGAGCGCCGGCAGGTCTCCCAGGCCCACGCGGTCGAACAGCCACGCGGCCATGCCCATGTTGGCGGCCACGTGCTGCGCGGCATCGAAGGAGTGCGATTCGAAGGCTGCCGCCAGTGCTTCGCCGAAGCGCTGCAGCGACTCTTCGGCGAGCGCCGCAGCGGCCGACCGGTCGTCGGTGGCCTGTGCGAGGGCGCGCGAGCGGCAGGCCAGCGCCCACAGGTTGCACCACTCGAAGCGCACGTCGGGGTGGTGGCGCAGCACCAGCGCGCGCGCCGGGTCTTGCGCCATGCCGCCCAGCAGCGACTGCGCCAGCGGCAGGTCGCGCGCGGTGTAGGCGCACCACGCCGAGACGATGCACTCCATCGCGCCGAGGTAGTCGTTGCCCGCCACATGGTGCGCGAGCCTTTGCTTCTTGAGCGCCTGCAGCCGGCGGCGCGCCTGCTCGTTGTCGCCGAGCCGGCGCCACAACATCGCCTCGTTGAGGGTGACCAGCGCGCGCTGGAAGTCGCTGGCGGCCAGCGTACCGGCCAGGCGGATGGTTTCGAGCGCGCTGCCTGCGCCGTTGCCCCCCGCCACGGGCGACATCAGCCGGCCTTGCCGCGCGGCCTGCTGCGAGGCGACCAGCTGCTTCCAGAAGGCGGCGTCCTGCAGGTGCACGGCGTCGGGCGGCGTGATCGTGCCGGCGGCCTGCGCCTTGCGCGAACGCAGGCCGAGGAACGACGCCACCTCGGCGGCGGTCGCCGGGCGGTTGTCCACGAGCAGGCGCAGGCGCTTGGCCTGCGCGGCCGGCAGCCAGAACGGACCCTGGCTGCGCCGCTCGGCGTTGAGAAAGCGCGGCTCGCGCTGCAGGTCTTCGCCCCAGCCAACCTCCAGGCCCCAGGCCTTGAAGTCGCGGAACGCACGGCTCACGACCATGCGCAGCGTGCTGGCGTCGGACACCTCGCCGCGCAGGTCGGCCAGCCGCACGACGCCGCTGCCGCCGCCATGGGCATGGGCGTGCTGCATGCGCACCAGCAGCCACAGCGACTGGAAGGCCGCGCGCCGTCCGTCGACGGACTGCGGCGAGGTGAGTTCGATGGAAAGAAGGGCAGGGGTGGCAGAGGAGGGCACGCCCCGGATTGAACCTCAAATCGCGCGCGCCTTCCTGAAGAAAGCGTGCGCAGGGCTCGGCGAATCAGTAGCGGTGCCGGTCGATCAGCTCGGGCACTTCGCTGCGGCCGATGCCCAGGTCGCGCAGGTCGTGGTCGCTCATGCCCGCCAGCAATTGCACGTCGTCGCGAGCGCGGCGGCGTGTCACGGCGCGGCGGCGCCAGTCGTGCAGGGCGTGCAACAGGCGTTGATGAAAAGACGGTGGCTTCGGCGCGGTCACGGTGGGCTCCTGGTAGGGGAGCGCTCATCTTCCGGCGGCGCGTGCTATTGTGGAAGTTGAGATTTCTGACACCTTCAATCAGCATTTCTGATGCGACAGCTCAACCTCGACCAACTGCGCACCTTCATCGCGATCGCCGACCTGGGCACCTTCTCGGCGGCGGCCAAGGCGCTGCACCTCGCGCAGCCGACGGTAAGCCTGCACATCAGCGAACTCGAATCGCGCCTGGGCGCACCGCTCGTGGTGCGCGGCAGCCGCCGCGTGCTTCCCACGCCGGCCGGTGCGGCGCTGGTGGAGCGCGGGCGCAAGCTGTTGCGCGACACCGACGACGCGGTGGAGGCCGTCAAGCGCCAGGCCGAGGGCCGCACGGGCCGCGTGCGGCTGGGCACTTCGACCGGCGTGCTGGTCGACCTGCTGCCGCAGGTGCTCGAGGCGCTGGGGGCGGAGCACGCGGGCATCGACGTCGAGGTGAGCATCCGCGGCTCTTACGAGGCCATGGAGCGGCTCGCGGCCGGCACGCTCGACATCGGCCTGGTCGCCATCCCGCAGCCGCCGGTGCGTGGCATCGTGGTCACGCCGTGGTGCGAGCAGCCCATGATGGCGTTCGTGCCGCAGCGCTGGAAGGCGCCGAAGCGCGTCACGCCAGCGTGGCTCGCGGCGCAGCCGCTGATCTTCAACGAGGCAACCACGCACATGTACCGCCTCACGATGGAGTGGTTTGCCGCCGCCGGTTTTGCGCCGCGCGCGCGCATCGAACTCAACTACGACGCGGCCATCCGCAGCCTCGTGGCGGCGGGCTATGGCGCCGCACTGTTGCCGCTGCAGAAGTCCACCGACATGGCGCGCAACGACCGCATGCAGGTCGTGCCGGTGACGCCCAAGCTCACGCGCCGCGTGGGCATCGCGCACCGCCAGCATGCCGTGCTCGACGGTGCCACGCAGAGCGTGCTGAAGGTGCTGACGGGCTTTCGCCAGCTCTGAGTGCGGTCAGCCCGGCCCGGGCTTGTTACTGCGCGTGCCCAGCGAGAGGATCTCGTTGGCGTTGACGATGGCCGCGGCAATGTCTTCCATGGTGGTGCGCTTGCTCATGGCCTGTTCGCGGATCAGGTCGTGCGCCTGGCCTTCCGACACGTCGTGCGTCTTCATGAGGATGGCCTTGGCCTCGGCCAGTTGGCGCACGCCGAGCAGCTTGGCTTCGGTCTTGCGCAGGCGCCGCGCGAGCGAGCGGCTTTCCTTGTGCGCTTCGCGCGCGACCACCAGCGCCGATAGCAGCCCGAACGATCGCACCGGAGACGGCAGCACGGCCTTGGCGCGGATCTCGAGCACGGCCTCGACGATGGTCGGGTTCTCGTAGGTCACGACGGCAATGACGGCGGGAGCGTCCTCGCTCTGGGTCCATTCGAAGCGCAGGTTGATCAAGTCGGGCTGCACGGCCATGAAGGCCACGTCGATGCCCTCGGGCAGGTGCTGCACGGGCGGCCAGAAGGCCTGCACCTGGCAGCCGATGCGCTGCAGTTGCTGGGTGAGCTGACGGCCGTCCGCGTCGTCGGGGTGAATCACCGCGATCTTCAGCAGCCGCAGCTCCTTGAGCTGTGGTGGCGTCACCCGCAGGGTGTGTCGCTTGGGGGCGTTGCCGTCCACGCTCAGGCCTTTCGCGCGACGTGGGGGAACGCAGGCGTTCCAGGAGTGCAGGCCGTCATCCTAGAGCTCCAGCGTGTCGAGCTTAGCCGTCCAGTCGCCCAGGGAATGGGTGACGAGGTACGGGTCCGGGTACACCGCGCGCGTGGCCTGCCGGACGATGGTGAACTGCCCCTGCGCATCGACCCGGCCGATGCGCGGATACAGACAGGTGTGGTGGTTGGTCGGGTCGATCTTCACGCGGCCCTGTGGTGCATCGAACTCGCTGCCCAGAATGTGCGGCAGGATCTCCGCGATGCCGTCCGTGCCCGCCTGCCGGAAGGCGTTGGCGAAGATGTGCATCTGGAAGTACGAGGCCTCCCAGCACAGGTTGGGCACGCAGCCGTCGCCGAAACGCGCGCGCAGCCGCGCCAGGCAGCGCTGGTTGGCCGGCGAATCGATCGACTGGAAATACGGCGCCGCCGTGAAGTGGCCCGTGGCCACGCCGGGGCCCATCTGCGAGATCTCGGCTTCCGAGGTCGTGAGGCTCGAGATGGGCATCGTCTTCGGATCGAAGCCCGCCTCGGCATACGCGCGGTAGAGGCTCGCGGTCGAGTCACCCACCACCGTCGAGAAGATGAAGTCCGGCCGCTTGTCGCGGATGTCATCCATGATCGCGCGGTAGTCCTTCTCGGTGGCGTCGAGTGCCACGTAGCGTTCGCCGAGTTTCTCGCTGCCGGGACGCTGCATCACCAGCTCGCCCATGATGCGGTTCGATTCGTAGGGGTAGATGTAGTCGGAGCCGATCAGGTACACGCGCGCGCCGAAGTTCGTGGTCATGAACTCGGCCAGCTGCACGCTGTTCTGGTTGGGCGCCGCGCCGGTGTAGATCACGTTGCCCGAGTACTCGAAGCCTTCGTACAGCGTGGGATAGAACAGCAGCTTGTTCCACTTCTCGACCACCGGGATCACGGCCTTGCGGCTGCTCGACATGTAGCAGCCGAAGATCACGTTCACGCGGTCCTGCACGATGAGCTTTTCGGCCAGCTGGGCGTAGCGCACGGGGTTCGATTGCGGGTCGTAGCGCACGCCCACGAGCTCGCGGCCATCGACGCCGCCGGCCGCATTGATTTCCTCGATGGCCAGCAGCGCGCCCTGCAGCTGCGACAGGCCGATGGTCGAGGTGACGCCGGTCTCGGAATACAGAATGCCGACGCGAAGAGGGTCCCTGTCAGCCACTGGGGTGTCTCCTGGATGTGTGGGCCCTCATTGTGTGCTTCTCCCTGGCTTTCTTCCGTCGTTCGGTCAATGGGCGGCGGCCAGCCGCGTGCTCATGCGGGCCAGCCGCGCCGGCAGGCTGCGCGCGTCGTCGGCGATGCAATAGTTGCGCCAGCCGAAGATGCGCCGCACGTACGCGTCGGCCGCGCCGTCCACCGCGATGCAGGCGCTGCGCACGCCGACGTCGCGCGCCTCGGCCACGGCCTGGCGGGCGTCTTCGATGAGGTACTTCGGGTCGTGCACATCGATGTCCGACGGCGCACCGTCGGTCACCAGCAGGATCGCGCGCGGCCCCGTGGGCTCGGCCTGCAGATGCGAGGCCGCATGGCGCAGCGCGGCGCCCATGCGCGTCGAGTAGCGCCCGCGCACCGCGCTGATCATGGCGCGCGAGGGCGGGGCGAGCGGCTGGCCGAATTCGAGCAGGCGGTAGTAGTACACCTCGGCGCGCGTGTTCGACGAGAAGCCGTGGATGGCGAGCCGGTCGATGCCGCGGGCGTTCGAGGCGGCGAGCAGCAGCGCAGCCTGTTTCTCCAGGTCGAGCAGCGAAACGGCGCCATCGCCGTGGCCCGCGTCGTTGGCCGATTCCGACAGGTCGAGCAGCACCAGCACGCTCGATGGGCGCGGCCCCTTGCCGGGTCGCATGAACAGCCGCGCATCGGGCCGCAGGCGCAGGCGGCGATCGACCAGCACCTCGATGGCCGCGTTCAGGTCGATGTCGTCGCCTTCCCACTGGCGGCGCAGGCGGTGCGTGCGGTCGAGGTGGCGTGCGCGGGGCAGGGCGAGCGGCACGATGCGCCCGCCGCCAGCCGCTCCCGAAGTGCCTGCCGCGCCCAGGCCCTGCCACGCGGGCAGCTTCTCGATCACCGTGCACCAGTCGGGGCGCAGGCGCTCCTGCGTGCGGTCCCATTCGGGGTAGGTGTAGCGGCCGAGCTCCATGTCGGCGATGCCTTCGGGTGGGGCTTCGTTGCCTTCGTTCGGTGCCTTGGAAGGTGGCGGTGGTCGCACGCCCGTCTGCTGCAGCGCGATGGCGTCGTCGGGTGGTGTCTCGGCCTCGCCGAAATCCCACAGGTAGCTGTTGTCGTCGCGCCAGGGCGCGGGCACGGCGTACTCCTGCGGCTCGAAGCGCACGCGCATCTGGCCGAGGTCGTTGGCGAGGATCGAGGCGATGGCGCGGAAGGCGTCGTAGTCCTCCAGCCCCGCGCGCGCGACGGTCTCGTCGAACAGGCGGCGCGCCTTGTTCACCCAGTGGTTGTCGTCCTGCGCATCGGCTAGCAGCAGCAAGCGGTCCATGCGTGCGACCAGCGCGGCAAAGCGCAGATCCAGCGGATCGGGCGCGGGCGGAAGCCCGGCAGTGAACCAGCCATGCAGGCCGGGAAAGTCGCGGCACAGCAGCCGCTCGACGCGCGCGTCTTCGAGCGCCGAGACGATGGCGATGCCCATCGGCTTGAGCATGCGCGCCGGCCGCGCAGGCGTTGAATAACGCAGGTGCGCGACCGCATGCGCCACCATCGCGCGGTGCAGGCGCACGGCCTCGTCACCCTCGGGCAACAGCAGCCGGCGGCCCGTGAGCACGGCGCGTGCGCCGGCCAGCGGCTGCACGTCGACATCGATGCCGGCCAGCCCGCGGGCCAGCAGCGAGAGGGCGCCATGCGCGTCGGTCATCCGAACTGCGCCTCGACAAAGCCTTGCAGCGCGCTCGCCATGTCGGGGTCGTCGGTGAGCGCGCGCGTCATCGTCATGTCGCAGCTGTCGCGCGGCGACACACCGTCGCGGATCAGCACGCCCGCGTAGATCAGCATGCGCGTCGACACGCCCTCGTCGAGCCCGCGGTGCTTGAGCTCGCGCGAGCAGTGCGCAATGGCCACCAGCTTCGCGGCGAGCGCGGGGTCGACGCCGGCCTCGTGCGCGACGATCTGCGCTTCGAGCGCGCCGTCGGGGTAGTCGAACTCCAGCGCGGCGAAGCGCTGGCGCGTCGACGGCTTCATGTCCTTCGCGCTGCTCTGGTAGCCGGGGTTGTACGACACCACGAGCTGGAAGTCGGGGTGCGCGCGCACCAGCTCGCCCTTCTTGTCGAGCGGCAGGATGCGTCGCGCATCGGTCAGCGGGTGGATCACCACGGTGGTGTCCTGCCGCGCCTCGACCACCTCGTCGAGGTAGCAGATGCCGCCGTGGCGTACCGCAAGCGTCAGCGGGCCGTCGTGCCAGGCCGTGCCATTCGCATCGAGCAGGTAGCGCCCGACGAGGTCCGACGCCGTCATGTCCTCGTTGCACGCGAGCGTGACCAGCGGCCGCCCGAGCGACCACGCCATGTGCTCCACGAAGCGCGTCTTGCCGCAGCCGGTGGGCCCTTTCAGGATCAGCGGCATGCGGTGGCGATAGGCATGCCGATACAGCGCGACTTCATTGCTTGCCGGCCGGTAGAAGGGCTCGGTCTCGATGCGGTAGCTGGCGAGCGGGTCGCGGACGGGGGCGTTCATGGCGTGGGACTGTCCCTTTTTTCAGCGGTGCTTCGCCGGTTCGTTCGGAATGCCCTCGATCGGGCATTCGGGCGTCCCCACCGTGCTGCGCGTGAACGACTCCACCATCTCGCGCGTGCCCTCGGGGTCGTTGATCCACTGCGTGTAGAAGTTGTAGGGGCAGGCCGCCACGCCCTTGTCGCCGTCGCCGGAGTTGATGGTGCCGGTGTAGCCGCGGTGTACCAGCTTGAACAGGTGGTTCTGCGACTGGCCGTTCTTGCGCGCGTCGCGGATCAGGCCCATCGACAGCTCGGCGTAGTTGATGCCCATCTCTTCCTCGCCGCATTCGCCGAGCGTGCGGCCGTCGAAGCCGATGAGCGCCGAGTGGCCGAAGTACGAGTACACGCCGTCGAAGCCGGCCGCGTTGGCCACCGCCACGTAGGTGTTGTTCATGAAGGCCATGGCTTTCGACACCATGATCTGCTGCTCCTTGGCCGGGTACATGTAGCCCTGGCAGCGGATGATGAGTTCGGCGCCGCGCATCGCGCAGTCGCGCCAGATCTCGGGGTAGTTGCCGTCGTCGCAGATGATCAGGCTCATCTTCATGCCCTTGGGGCCTTCGCTCACGTAGGTGCAGTCGCCCGGGTACCAGCCTTCGATGGGCACCCACGGCATGATCTTTCGGTACTTCTGGACGATCTCTCCCTGGTTGTTCATGAGGATCAGCGTGTTGTAGGGCGCCTTGTTCGGGTGCTCCTCGTGGCGCTCGCCGGTGAGCGAGAACACGCCCCACACGTTGGCGCGGCGGCAGGCGTCCGCGAAGATCGCGGTCTCCTCGCCGGGCACCGTGGCGGCGGTGTCGTACATCTCCTTCGAGTCGTACATGATCCCGTGCGTGGAGTACTCTGGAAAGATCACCAGGTCCATGCCCGGCAGGCCTTTCTTCATGCCGACCAGCATCTCGCCGATCTTGCGTGCGTTGTCCAGCACCTCGGCCTTGGTGTGCAGGCGGGGCATCTTGTAGTTGACGACCGCGACGCCAACGCAATCGTTGCTGCTCGAAATATCACCATGTCTCATGACGCTGCTCCTGAAGGGTGGTTGAAGGGAAAGAAGGAAGGGCTTACACGGTCAGGAAGGACCTGACCTTGTCCTGGTCGAGGCTCGCGCGTGCTTCGTCGTGCACGATGCGGCCGCGGTCGATGACGAGAAAGCGGTCGGCCAGGTCGAGTGCAAAGCTCAGCACCTGCTCCGACACCACGACGGCGAAGCCGCGCTCGGCGCGCAGCACGTTCAGCGTCTGCGCGATCTCCTTGATGATCGAAGGCTGGATGCCCTCGGTGGGTTCGTCGAGGATCAGCACCTTCGGCTCCGAGATGAGTGCGCGCGCAATCGCCAGCATCTGCTGCTGGCCGCCCGAGAGATTGCCGGCCTTGCGCTGCTTCATGTCCTTGAGCACGGGGAAGAAGGTGTAGAGGTACTCGGGCACCGTGCGGTGGCCCGACCGGGCGGCGCCCGAGAGGATGTTCTGCTCCACCGTGAGGAACGGAAACACCATGCGCCCCTGCGGCACGAAGGCCAGGCCCTGCGCCACGCGCTGGTAGCTGGGCAGCTTGGTGAGCTCGGCGCCGCCCAGGCGGATGTGGCCGCCGCGCGCGGGCAAGAGACCGATGAGCGACTTCAGCAAGGTGGTCTTGCCCATGCCGTTGCGGCCCATGATGGCGACCGCCTCGTCGGGCGCGACACGCAGCGACACATCGCGGATGACGTGCGATTCGCCATACGCCACGTTGAGTTCGGAGACTTCGAGCATCTGGATATCTCCTTTTCTCAATGGCCAAGGTACACGTCGATCACGCGCGGGTCGGCCTGCACTTCGGCGGCTGTGCCTTCGCTCAGCAACTTGCCCTGGTGCAGCACCGTGACGCGGTGCGCGATGCGCTTGACGAAGTCCATGTCGTGCTCGATCACGACCACCGACTTGCCCGCGGAGATGCGCCGCAGCAGGTCGCCCGTTTGCTCGCGCTCGCGCGGACTCATGCCCGCCACGGGCTCGTCGAGCAGCAGCAGCTCGGGCTCCTGCATGAGCAGCATCCCGATCTCGAGCCACTGCTTCTGCCCATGGCTGAGCTGCCCGGCGCGGTGGCCCAGGCGATCGGCCAGGAAGACCTGCTCGGCCATCGCGTCGATGCGCGCACGCACGGCGGGCGTGCGACGGAAGGTGAGCGACTGCAGCAGGCCGTGCATGCGCGGCAGCGAGATCTCGAAGTTCTCCAGCACCGTGAGGTCTTCGTAGACCGAGGGCGTCTGGAACTTGCGCCCCACGCCGGCGCGCACGATCTCGTACTCGTTCAGGCGGCCCAGGTCCTGGCCGTTGAACAGCACGCGGCCCGCGCTGGGTTTCGTCTTGCCGCAAACCATGTCGAGCAGCGTGGTCTTGCCCGCGCCGTTCGGCCCGATGATCACGCGCAGCTCGTTGCGCTCGACCGAGAGGCTGAGCCCGTCCACGGCCTTGAAGCCGTCGAAGGACACGGTGAGGTCTTCGATGCGCAGGATCTGCTCGTTCGACGGCGGCACCGCCGAAGCGGCCTGTGGCAGCCCCCCGTTGGGCATCGTCATCGTCGCGTTCATGGCGTCCCCTCCGCACCGCGTCGGCGCACGAGCTTCTCGCCCAGGCCCGCGAGCCCGTTCGGCATGGCCCACACCACGAGGATGAACACGGCGCCCAGCACGTACAGCCAGCCTTCGGGAAAGGTCTCCGACAGGTACGACTTGAGAAAGCCGATGAGCAGCGCGCCGATCACCGCCCCCGGAATCGACAGCCGGCCGCCGACCGCCGCGTAGATCACCATCTCGACCGAGGCCACGACGCCGATCACGCCCGGCGCGATCAGCCCCACCTGCAGGCTGTAGAACGCCCCACCAATGGCCGAGAGCACCGCGGCCACCGCGAACACGAAGGCCTTCATGTGCGCCGTGTTGTAGCCGCTGAAGCGCACGCGGTCTTCCTTGTCGCGGATGGCGATCAGCAGCTTGCCGAAGCGGCTGCGCACGATGGCCAGCGACACCATCATCACCAGCGCGATGGCCGCGACCTCGACGAAGTACATCGCGCGCCTGGCCTCGTCGGTCGCGATGTCCCAGCCCAGCAGCGTGCGGAAATCGGTGATGCCGTTGGCACCGCCGGTGTCGCCCTGCTGGCCGACCACCACCACCGTGAGCGTGAGCGCCAGCGACAGCGTGACGATCGCAAAGTACACGCCGCTCACGCGCCGCTTGAAGATCGCGTACGAGAACACATACGCCAGCACCGCGGGAATCACGAGGATGCCCACGATCGTCCAGCCCAGTGAATGGAAGGGCTGCCACCACGCGGGCAGCTGCTCGACGCTGCTCCACACCATGAAGTCCGGCAGCTCAGGCGCGGAGGCTTCGAGCTTGAGGAACATCGCCATCATGTAGCCGCCCAGCCCGAAGAACATGCCCTGGCCCAGGCTCAGCACGCCGCCGTAGCCCCAGGTGAGCACCACGCCCACCGCGACGAACGCGAAGGCCAGGTACTTGCTCACGAGGTTCAGGCGGAACGGGTCGAGCGTGAGCGGCAGCACCACCGCCAGCAGCACCAGCACGGCGAGCAGGGCACCGAGGTCGCGCTTGCGTTGAGGAGAAAGACCGTGCATGCCTCAGCTCCTCGATCGGGTGGCGAACAGGCCGTTGGGCCGGAAGTAGAGCACCGCGATCACCAGCAGCAGGATCGTGGCCTTGGCCATCGAGCCGCTCATGAGGTACTCGAGCCAGGTCTGCGACTGCGCAATGGCAAAGCCCGAGAGCGCGGTGCCGATGAGGCTCTGCGCGCCGCCGAACACCACCACGATGAACGAGTCGACGATGTACAACTGGCCTGTGCCGGGGTTGGTCGAGCCGATCATCGTGAACACCGAACCGGCGATGCCCGCCAGGCCCGAGCCCAGCGCGAAGGTCATCGCGTCGACACGGTGCGTGTCGATGCCCACTGCACCGGCGATGGCGCGGTTCTGCGTCACCGCGCGCACCTTCAGCCCCCATGGCGTGCGGTACAGCAGCAGGTACACGCCGACCGCGACCAGGGCCGTGAGCCCGACGATGAAGATGCGGTTCAGCGGAAGCTGGATGCCCGCCGTCGGCTCCCACGCCCCCGCCAGCCACGAAGCCAGCGGCACGCTCACTTCCTGCGCGCCGAAGATGGAGCGGTAGGCCTGCTGCAGCATGAGGCTCAGGCCCCAGGTGGCCAGCAGGGTGTCCAGCGGCCGGTCGTAGAAGAAGCGGATGAAGCCCCGTTCCAGCACATAGCCGAACGCGAAGGTCACGGCGAACGCGAACGGAATCGCGGCGAACAGGTACAGGTCCATGAAGCCCGGCGCGTAGTGCGCGAAGAAGCGCGCCGCCAGGTAGGTCATGTAGGCGCCCAGCGCCATCAGCTCGCCATGCGCCATGTTGATGACGCCCATCAGGCCGAACACGATGGCCAGCCCGAGCGCCATGAGCAGCAGGATGGTGAACAGGCTCACGCCGTTGAACACCTGCATCACCGCGATGTCGAAGTTCATCGCGTTCAGACCTTCGGGAAGGGGTTGGGCTCGACCAGCTGCGGCGATTCCCACACGATGTCGAACTGCCCGTCGGGCCGCGCGCGGCCCACGCGCACCTTCTTCCACACGTGGTGGTTGGTGGCGTGCACGCGCACCGTGCCTTCGGGCGCCTCGAGCTCCACGCCCGCGGCGGCGGCCGTGACCTTGTCGACCTCGAAGGACTTGGCCTTTTCCACCGCCAGCTTCCAGAGGTACACGCTGTTGTAGGCTACCTCCATGGGGTCGCCGATCACGCGGTCCTGCCCGTACTTGGCCTTGAAGGCCTTTACGAACTTCTCGTTGGCCGGCGACTTGATGCTCTGGAAGTAGCCCATGCAGGCGTAGTAGCCCGCGGCGTTGTCCTTGCCGATGCCGTCGATCTCGTTCTCGGACACCACGGTCGACAGCAGCACCTGCTTGGCGCCGTCCAGGCCCGCCGCGCGCAGCTGCTTGTAGAAGGCCACGTTGGAGCCGCCCACCACCGTGCTGTAGATGCAGTCGGGCTTGGCGGCCTTGATCTTGTTGATGATCGACGAGAACTCGGTGTGGCCCAGCGGCGCGTACTCTTCGCCGAGCACCTTGCCGCCGGCCTTGGCGATGGCGGGCTTGGCGATCTTGTTGCAGGTGCGCGGGTAGATGTAGTCGGAGCCGACGAGAAAGAAGTTCTTGCCCTTCTCGCGCGCCATCCACTCCACGGCCGCGATCACCGACTGCGTGGCTTCCTGCGAGGGGTAGAACACGCGCTTGTCCTGCTCCTGGCCTTCGTAGTAGGTCGGATAGAACAGCAGGCCCTTGGCCTGGTTGAGCACCGGCAGCAGCGCCTTGCGCGAGGCCGAGGTGTAGCAGCCGATGATGGCCACGACCTTGTCGCGCTCCAGCAGCTTGCGGGCTTTTTCGGCGAACACCGAGTTCTCGCTCGCGCCGTCTTCGACCACGGCCTGGATCTTCTTGCCCAGCACGCCGCCGGCGGCGTTGATCTCTTCAATGGCCAGTTTTTCGGCGTCGACCAGCGAGGCCTCGGCGATGGCGATGGTGCCCGAGAGCGAGTGCAGCAGGCCGAGCTTCACGGTGGCGCCGTCCTGCGCGCGCGCCAGGCCGGCCACGCTGCCGGCGGCGCCCAGCACGATCATCGAGCCGCCTGTCTTCACGATCTGGCGGCGGTTGAAAGCGTTCGTCATGTCAAATTCCTTTGCTTTGGTTTTGTGCGAGTCATCAGGAACATCCGACCTTCGGAAGCCGTGCTGCGGGTGTCTCCTCCCGCCGCGCGGCCCCTGCAAACGAGCGCTGTGCTGCCAGTGCTTTTTCTTCGGGCAAAGCTGCGCCACCGGATGACGCGCATCCGTTTTGAAAAGGCGTTGTTGCGACCGAAAAAACAAAAAAGCCCGAACCGGTGGTGAAACCGATTCGGGCTTAATTGCCCGACACCTCGCTGGCAGCACTGGCAGCGGGCGTCGTATGACTGGGAACGATTGCTCGTTGGGGCGGATTCTTCTCGCCTCACCCCGGCGTGAACATACGCTTTTTCGCTAATTGGCGAAAGGGCGGCGCGTGTGCTATTCGCGCGCAGCGCCTGCGTGAACCAAAGGCGGTCAGCTGCGCGGGCGTGCGTAGTCCGACTCGATCCACGCGGTGGCGCTCGACGTCGTGAGCCGGAACGCGGGCGACACGTTCACGCTCGCCAGTTCCGAATCGTCGGCATCGTCATACGCCGTGAGCGTGGCCGAGGGGTTGTCTTCGTCGGGCACGATCGACAGGGCCACGCGAATGCGCTGGTCGTTGCGCGCGGTGACCGTCACGCTCTTGTTGAGCGTGGCGTGCAGCTGCTGTTCGTGGCGGCGGATCACCTCGGTGGCGGTCTTCACCAGCGTGTGGAAGGCGGGGGTGTCCAGCGGCTTGGGGTTCTTCTTGTCGCGCCCCATGGTCCAGGGGCCGACGAGCGCAGGCTCGGGGTCGCCGTGGCGGGTCATCTCGACAGCCCAGCCGTCGTCTTCCTCGTTCTTGATGATGCGGGCGGTCCAGAGGCCGTCGCGCCAGAGGCGGGGTTCCTGCAGGGGGAGGTGGTCGGGGGAATCGGTCGTCGTCATTCAGGGAGAAGCTGTGGGTCTTGCGCGGGGCATTGTCGCCCGGGGCGCGGGCGCCGCCGCCGCGCCAACGTACTGTTGCAAGCCCTCGACCAGCGCATCGAAGGCCACGCGGCAGCGCGGGCTGTGGCGCAGGTCTTCGTGCATCGTGACCCAGGTGTCGAGCTTGAGCGAGAGCACGCGCGGCAGCAGGCGCACCAGCGCGGCGTCGCGTTTCGCCAGGCCCACCTGGCACACGCCGATGCCCGCGCCTGCGCGGATGAGCGCCAGCTGCGCGAGGTCGCTGTCGGTGCGTAGCGCAAAGGCGTCGCGCGTGAAGCCCGTGGCCGACTTGAGCGACTTGATCGCGTCGCGCACGAAGGCCGAGGGCTGGTCGTAGCCGATGAGCGCGTGCGCCGCCAGGTCGTCGGGTGTGCGCGGCGTGCCGTGGCGCGCGAGGTAGCTCGTGTGCGCATGAAAGCCCAGCTCGACGCTCCCGATGCGGCGCGCCACCAGCTGCGCCTGCCGGGGCCGCACCATGCGCACGGCGATGTCGGCCTCGCGCCGCAGCAGGTCCTGCACGCGGTTGGTCGACACCAGCTCGACCTTCAGTGCCGGGTGTGCCTCGCGCAGCCGCGCCACGACGGGCGGCAGCACCTCCACCGCGACCACCTCGCTGACCGACACCCGCACCACGCCGCGCACGCCGTCGCCCTGGCTGCTGGCCGCGCGCTGCAGCGAGGCGGCGGTGCTTTCCATGGCCTCGGCGTGCGTGCGCAGCGCCAGCGCCACCTCGGTGGGCAGAAGGCCCACCTGCGAGCGGGTGAAGAGCACCACGCCGAGCGCTTCTTCGAGCGCCGCCACGTGGCGCCCGACGGTGGGTTGCGTGATACCGAGCGCCCGCGCCGCGCCGGAAAGAGAACCTTCGCGCAGCACGCCGAGGAAGGAGCGGTACAGCTCCCAGCTGATGTTCCAGGTCATACGGAAATGTATGGCCGATGGTGCATGTTCGGCAATTCCATTCGAATCCCATCCTGCCCAGAATTTGCCCATCGATCACTGTTCAGGAGCATTTCATGGCACGCAACGACCACACGGTTCTGGTGCTCGGCGCCACGGGCGGCATCGGCGGCGAGATGGCCCGCCAGCTGCGCGATGCAGGCTGGCAGGTGCGCGCGCTGAAGCGCGGCGCCACCGAGGAAAAGCGCGAGGGCATCATCTGGCTGGCCGGCGACGCGATGGACGCGCGGGCCGTGGGGCGGGCCGCGAAGGGCTGCGAGGTCATCGTGCATGCGGTCAACCCGCCGGGCTACCGCCGCTGGTCGGAGCTGGTGCTGCCGATGCTCGACCACAGCATCGCCGCCGCCAAGGCCGAAGGCGCGACGCTCGTGCTGCCCGGCAACGTCTACAACTTCGGGCCCGATACCTTCCCGGTGCTGGCCGAAGATGCGCCGCAGCATCCCGTCACGCGCAAGGGGGCGATCCGTGTCGAGGTGGAGCGGCGCCTGGAGATCGCGAGCCGCGAGGGCGCACGCGTGCTGATCGTGCGCGCCGGCGACTTCTTCGGCCCGAAGGCCGGCAACAACTGGTTCTCGCAGGGTTTGGTGAAGGCGGGGCAACCGGTGAAGGCCGTGAGCTACCCGGGCAGCCCCGGCGTCGGTCACCTCTGGTCGTACCTGCCGGACGTGGCGCGCACGATGGTCGAGTTGCTGGCGCGGCGCGATCGGCTCGAGCCTTTCGCCACCTTTCACATGGCCGGTCACTGGGATGTCGACGGCACGCGCATGAGCGATGCGATCCGCAGGGTGGTGGCGCGCCGTACCGGCGTCGAGGTGCCCGTGCGGGGCTTTCCGTGGGGGCTGACGGCACTGGCGGCGCCCTTCGTGCCGACCTTGCGCGAACTGCGCGAGATGCGCTACCTGTGGCGCACCCCCGTGGGCATGGACAACGCGAAGCTGGTGGCCTTTCTTGGGCGCGAGCCGCACACGCCGCTCGAGGACGCCGTGGAAGCTGCGCTCGACGGCATGGGATGCCTGCCCGTGGCGCCGGCGGCCATTGCAGCCTGAAGGCGCGTCAGAACACCGACAGGCCGGTGCGCGCCACGAACAGCTCCAGCGCCTTCATGCCCAGCAGCGAGTTGCCGGTGGCATCGAGCGCCGGCGACCACACGCACAGCGTGAGCGTGTCGGGCACCACCGCGACGATGCCGCCGCCCACGCCGCTCTTGCAGGGCAGGCCGATCGAAAAGGCCACGTCGCCGGCCGCGTCGTAGGTGCCGCAGGTGAGCATCAGCGAGTTGATGCGGCGCGTCTGCCGCTCGCCCGTGACCTCGGGCTCGCCGGGGATCGGGTGCGCGCCGTCGCGGCACAGGAAGGCGGCGGCGCGCGCGAGCTGGCGGCAGCTCATGCGCAGTGCGCACTGGTGGAAGTAGGTGTCGAGCACCTCGGCCACGTCGTTGTCGATCTTGCCGAAGCTCTTCATGAAGTTGGCCAGCGCGACGTTGCGAAAGCCTGTGTCGGCCTCCGACTGCGCCACCTCGACGTCGAAGCCGATGGGCTCGCCGCACAGGCTGCTCATGAGCGCGAGGATGTCGGCCTTGGCGCTGCCGCCCCTGGCCCTGGCCTGGCTCACGAGCCGGTCGGCCACCGCGATGGCGCCGGCATTGATGAACGGGTTGCGCGGCTTGCCCTGCTCGTTCTCCAGCTGCACCAGCGAGTTGAACGGGTTGCCCGACGGCTCGCGTCCGATGCGCTCCCACAGCGCGTCGCCCATGCGCTGCATGGCGAGCGTGAGCGTGAAGAGCTTGGACACGCTTTGAATGGAGAAGGGCATCTCGAAGTCGCCCGCGCCGGCTTCCTCGCCGTCGCAGGTGCGCAGCGCGATGCCGAACTGCCGCGCATCGACGCGCGCCAGCGCCGGGATGTAGCTGGCCACGGTGCCGCCCTGGCCGAGCTGCAGGCGCAGGGTGGCGACGATCTCGTCGAGGACGGGCTGGAATCGGTGGCGTGTCTTGCTCATGCCGGGCGTTGTACCGCAGGCCGCCGGTTCACCAGCACGATGCCCAGCGCCACGCCGATCAGCGCCACCACCAGTTGCAGCGTGAGCGGCTCCTTCAGTAGCGCGACGCCGAAGATCAGCGCGAACAGCGGCGTGAGAAAGGTGAAGGACGACATCTGCGTGGCCGGGTAGTGCCGCAGCAGCCACATCCACGTGAGGTAGCTCGCGAACGCGCCGACCACCGTCTGCAGGCCGATGGAGGTCCAGGCCCAGGCGGAGTACGAGAAGCCCCAGCTCTCGCCCAGCGCGAGCGACAGCACGGGGCATACGGCGGCGGTCACGGCGACTTGGTAGAACAGCGTTTTTTCGGCGCTGGCCGTGGCCAGGCGCGTGGTGCGCAGCGTGAGCGTGGTCAGGCCCCAGAGCATGCCGGCCGCCAGCGCCATGCCGTCGCCGATGAGCTGCGACGAACTCATGTGGCCGAAGCCTTCGCTGAAGGCCAGCACCACGCCCGCGAAGGCGATGAACAGGCCCAGCCACTGGAAGCCGCGCAGCCGCTCGGCCGGCACCCAGCGCGGCAGCAGCAGCGAGACCCAGAACGGGGCCGTGTAGAGGAACACCGTGAGCCGCGAGGCGCTGGTGTGCTGCAGGCCCAGGTAGATGCCGGCGAACTCGCCCGCGAACAGCAGGCCGGCCAGCAGCCCGGGCCACAGCGTGCCGTCGCGCTCGAACAGCGGCACGCGCCGCACCGCGCACCACAGCCACAGCAGCACCACCGCGCCGACCATGCGCACCGTGGCCTGCCACAGCGGCGGCACCTCGGTCACGGTGGTCTTGATGAGGATCTGCTGCAGGCCCCAGAACGCGCAGCAGGCGATGAGCAGGCCGATGGCCAGGGAGTCGAGGTGGGTCTTGCGCTGGATCATTCGCGGTCAATCGGTGGCGGCAGGGACGGCGGAAGTGCCGCCGAATTCATCCGATGATCGTAGCGTGCCGGCGCCAAAGGCGTGCGCCGGCGCTCAGCGCCCGGCCAGCGGGTAGGGCGGCTTGCCGCGTGTGCCCACCATCAGGTCCGGCACCACCGTCTCGACACCAGTTCTGCCGCAGCGGTTGCGGCGATGGCGATGGCGGCTCGGGCGTGCCCTGCGCCGTGGCAATCCGCGCGGCGAGCAGCAGGACGGCCAGCAGCGCGGGGTGCTTCACAAGGGGTGCTCGGTGTAGAAGCGCCCGCCGTGGAACAGCAGCGGCGAGGCGTCGGGGTCGTGCGTGCAGCGCTCCACCTCGCCCACGAAGATCACGTGGTCGCCTTCGTCGTAGCGGCTGCGGTTGAAGCACTCGAAGCTGGCGGCTGCGCCCTGCAGCACCGGCGCGCCGCCCAGGCCTTCGGTGTAGGCCACGTCGGCCCAGCGGTCGATGTTCTTGGTGGCGAAGCGCTCCGCCAGCGCCTTCTGGTTGGCGGCCAGGATGTTGACCGCGTAGTGCGAGCCGGCGCTCAGCGCGGACATCGACGCCGCCGCGCGCGCCAGGCTCCACAGCACCAGCGGCGGCGCGAGCGACACCGAGTTGAACGAGTTGGCCGTGAGGCCGACCAGGCTGCCGTCGGCCGCGCGTGCGGTGACGATGGTCACGCCGGTGGCGAACATGCCGAGTGCCTTGCGGAATTCGCCGGGCGAGAAGGTGGGGGGCTGGGCCCGGCGGGAGGTGGTCACGGGAGAACGGACGGCAAGGCGATGAGCGGCAAAGGAGGGGCCATTTTGGCTCAGGCTCTGGCGGGCTGCTTGGCGGGGCCGAGCAACTCGGTCACCAGCCGGGTATAGACGGTGGCGGCGGCCGTGGGCGTGCGGCCCGCCAGCGTCACCAGGCTGTAGTGGGTGCGCATGCGCGACAGGCCGGTCACCGCCAGCGGCGCGAGGGCGGCGGTCTCGGGGGTGAGGCTGGGCGCGTGGGGCGCGAGGATCACCGCGTGCGCGGTCAGCGCGAGGTGCCGCAGCGTGTCGGCGTCGTCGCAGGTCACGTTGAACACACCGCGGTCGGTGCGGCGGATCTGCCGGTCGAAATACGCGGCCACCTCGCTGGGCAGGTGCGGGCCGGCCACGGGGTAGTCCATGAGCTGTTCGAGCGTGAGCGGCGCCGGTTGCTTCAGCAGCGGGTGCCTGGGCCGCACGAAGAAGGACACCGGCACGTTGGGCAGCCGCACGAGCTTCAGGCCCGATGGTTTCTTGAGGTCGCGGGTGTCGGCGATGAACAGGTCGATCTGGCGCTTGTGCAGCCGTTCGCAGAGCGTGGCGGTGTCGGCCACTTCCATGCGCATCAGCAACTGCGGGTGGCGCTGCGTCATGAGCGACAGCGCCGCGCGCCCGAGCAGGCCCGCCGCGAAGGGGCCCAGGCCGACGTCGAGACTGCCGAGCGTGAGGCCTTCGAGCTGCTGCACCTCGCGCTGGATCTGCCGCGCGTCGGCGACCAGCTCGCGGGCGCGCGCCAGCACCAGCTCGCCGGCCTGCGTGAAGCGCACGGTGCCGTAGGCGCGGTCGATGAGGCGGGCCTTCAGGGTCTGTTCGAGCGCGTCGATGCTGCGCGACAGCGCGGGTTGCGACAGGTGCACGGCCTGTGCGGCACGCCCGAAGCTGCCTTGCTCGGCGAGGGCGATCAGGTGCTGGAGGTGGCGCAACTGCATTTTGCGTTCTGGTTCAAAAGCAAGATCACATTTTGCATTTGCCAAGGGGTTGAGTGCTTCCGAGAATCGGCCACCGCCTCCCGTGCTTTCCCGTGCCCTGTCGTTCGGCAGGCAACAACCCGAGACATCGATGACCCGCATTGCTTCTACGTCCGCACCTTCCGTTCGTTTCTCCGTGGCCCTCGTCGCCTGGGCCTGCGCCTTCACCGCCGCAGCGCAGCCGGTGGCGGTGACGCCCAAGGCGGCCGAGCCCGCCACGCTGAAGGCCAACGCCGGGATGGCAAGGGCGCTGCCGTTCGCGAACAGGCAGGATTTCGAGGACGCGATGCGCGGCTTCATCGGCACCGTGCCCGACGCGCTGGTGACGGGCACCGGCCCGCGCCCGGTCTGGAACATGAAGCCCTACGACTTCCTGAAGGCGAACGAGCCCGCCGACACGGTCAACCCCAGCCTGTGGCGGCAGGCGCAGCTCAATGCCATTCACGGCCTGTTCAAGGTGACCGACCGGGTCTACCAGGTGCGCGGCTTCGACCTGGCGAACGTCACCATCGTCGAAGGCGACACCTCGCTGATCGTGATCGATCCGCTGCTGGCCGCCGAGACCGCGCGCGCCGCGCTCGAGCTGTACTACCAGCACCGCCCGAAGAAGCCGGTGGGCACGGTGATCTACACGCACGGCCATGCGGACCATTTCGGTGGCGTGAAGGGCGTGGTCGACGAGGCCGACGTGGCCGCGGGCAAGGTGCAGGTGATCGCGCCCTCGGGCTTCATGGAATCGGCGGTGGCCGAGAACATCCTGGCGGGCAACGCGATGAACCGGCGTTCGCAGTACCAGTTCGGCACGCTGCTGCCGCCGGGCCCGCGCGGGCAGGTCGACACCGGCCTGGGCAAGGCGCTGGCGCGCGGCAGCGTGACGCTGATCGCGCCCACCTCGACCGTCGAGAAGGCCACCGAGGAACGCACCATCGACGGCGTTCAGATCGTGTTCCAGCTGGTGCCGGGCTCCGAGGCGCCGTCCGAGATGCTCATGTACCTGCCGCAGTTCCGCGTGCTCAACATGGCCGAGGACGTGACGCACAACATGCACAACCTGTACACGATCCGCGGCGCCGAGGTGCGCGACGGCAACCTGTGGGCCAAATACATCGATGAGGCGCGCGTGGCCTTCGGCGACAAGACCGACGTGCTCATCGCGCAGCACCACTGGCCCACCACGGGCAGCGCGCGCATCGTCGACCTGCTCAAGAAGCAGCGCGACATGTACAAGTTCATCAACGACCAGTCGCTGCGCCTGCTCAACCACGGCTACACGGCGTCAGAGATCGCCGAGACGCTGCGCATGCCCGCGAGCCTGGAGCAGGAATGGTCCACGCGCGGCTACTACGGCACCCTGCGCCACAACGCGAAGGCGGTCTACCAGAAGTACCTGGGCTGGTACGACGCCAACCCGGCCCACCTGAACCCGCTGCCGCCGGTGGCGCAGGCGAAGAAGACGGTCGAGTACATGGGCGGGGCCGATGCGGTGGTGGCGCGCGCCCGCGAAGATTTCAAGAAGGGCGAGTACCGCTGGGTGGCCAGCGCGATGAGCCAGGTGGTGTACGCCGAGCCGGCGAACCGCGCGGCGCGCGAACTTGGCGCCGACGCACTCGAACAGCTGGGCTACCAGTCGGAGGCGGGCACCTGGCGCAGCGCCTACCTGGTGGGCGCGATGGAACTGCGCAACGGCGTGCCGAAGATCCCGGGCGGCGGCAGCGCGAACGGCGACACGCTCAAGGCGGTGAGCAACGAGCTCTTCTTCGACTACCTCGGCGTGCGGCTCGACGCGGCCAAGGCCGAAGGCAAGACGATGGTGGTCAACTGGAACTTCACCGATTCGAACCAGAAGTTCGTGCTGACCCTGGAGAACTCGGCGCTCACGCATGTGAAGAACCAGCAGCTGAGCGGGGCGGACGCCACGGTCACGCTGAGTCGTGCGACGCTCGATGCGATCACCTTGAAGCGGACGACATTCCCCGAGGCCGTGCAGTCGGGGCAGGTGAAGATCGATGGCAACCGTGCGAAGCTCGGCGAGCTGTTCGGGATGCTCGACAACTTCGACCTGATGTTCCCCGTGGTCGAACCCCGCAAGTAAGCGGGCTCAGCCGAAGAACCAGTAGCAGACTGAAATGGCGGCCACCACGCCCGCCAGCTCGGCCAGCAGCGCACACGCCACCGCATGCCGCGCCCGCTGGATGCCCACCGCGCCGAAGTACACCGCCAGCACGTAGAACGTGGTCTCGGTGCTGCCCTGGATGGTGGCGGCCACCAGCGCGGGGAAGCTGTCGACGCCCTGGGTCTTCATGGTCTCGATGAGCATCGCGCGGGCCGCGCTGCCCGAGAAGGGCTTGACGAGCGCCGTCGGCATCGCGTCGACAAAGCGTGCATCCCAGCCGCCCGCCTGCACCAGCCAGCGCAGGCCGTCGAGCGCGAAGTCGAGGGCGCCCGAGGCGCGCAGCACGCCCACGGCGCACAGCATCGCGACAAGGTAGGGCAGCAGCTGCTTCGCGATGTCGAAACCTTCCTTCGCGCCTTCGACAAAGGTTTCGTAGACCTTGATGCGCCGGATCGCGCCGGCCGCCAGGAACACGATGATCACGCTGAACAGCGTGAGGTTGCCCAGCAGCGAGGACAGTGAGGCGATGGCCGCGGCCGACAGCGTGCCCAGGAGCGCCATGAAGCCGCCCAGCAGCAGCGCGCCCGGCACGAGGTAGGCCAGCACGACCGGGTCCCACAGCCGCAGGCGCTGCGCGATTGCCACCGTGAGCAGGCCAGCCAGCGTCGAGGCGCTCGTGGCCAGCAGGATCGGCAGGAACACCATCGTCGGGTCGCTCGCGCCCTGCTGCGCCCGGTACATGAAGATGGTGACGGGCAGCAAGGTCAATGACGACGCGTTGAGCACCAGGAACAGGATCTGCGCGTTGGTGGCCGTCACGGGGTCAGGGTTCAGGCGCTGCAGTTCGCGCATCGCTTTCAGGCCGATGGGCGTGGCGGCGTTGTCCAACCCGAGCGCGTTGGCCGCGAAGTTCATCGTGATGAGCCCGAGCGCCGGATGCCCCGCCGGCACGCCCGGCATGAGGCGCCGGAACAGCGGACCGAGCAGGCGCGCGAGCCAGCCGACGAGGCCCGCGGCCTCGGCGATGCGCAGGAAACCCAGCCACAGCGTGAGCGTGCCGAACAGCAGCACCATCACCTCGACGGCCAGCCGCGCCATCGTGAACAGGCTTTCGACCAGCGCCGCGAACACGGTCGGGTCGCCGCCAACGAGCCAGCGTCCCAGCGCTGCCAGCGCCGCCATGCCGAAGAACCCCAGCCACAACCCATTGAGCACGCGTTTTTCCTTCTTTTCGTTGGCTGCCGTGTGTGCCGTTGATCATAGGGCGGCATGCCGCCGCGGCCGGAGTTCTGCGGCGCTACAGTGCGACCCATGGCCGTCGCCCTGTCCTGCCTCCGCCTCTGCCTCTGCCTCTGCCTCTGCCTCTGCCTCCGCCGCTTCGTCGCCCTGGCGTCGACGGGGCTGACCATCGCCTGGCTCGCGGGCTGCGCCAGCCTGCCGCCGCCGCAGCCGCACCCGGTGCTCACGAGTGCGATCACCGACGTGGCCGACACCGACCTGGGCCGGCTGGCCGCCAAGGACGCGCCGCAGGGCGGGGCGGCGGGGCTGTCGGGCTTCCGGCTGCTGCCCGAGGCGGCGTTCGCGTTCGATGCGCGCATCTCGCTGGCGCGGCACGCCGAGAAGTCGCTCGACGTGCAGTACTACCTGATCAGCAACGACGACGTCGGCCTGTTGTTCCTCAAGGAACTGCGCGAGGCCGCTGCGCGCGGCGTGCGCGTGCGGCTCCTGGTGGACGACCTGTACACGGCGGGCGAGGACGAGGTGTTCAGCAGCCTCTCGGCCTTCCCGAACATCGAGGTGCGGCTGTTCAACCCGCTGCCTTCGCGTGCGGCGTCGCTGCCGGCGCGGCTGCTGTTGTCGCTGGGAGACTTTCGCCGCATCAACCACCGCATGCACAACAAGCTGCTGGTGGCCGACAACAGCTTCGCGGTCTCGGGCGGTCGCAACATCGCCAACGAGTACTTCATGCGCAGCACGGCGGCGAACTTCATCGACATGGACGTGCTCTCCAGCGGCCCGATCGTGCGCCGCATGTCCGAGGGCTTCGACCGCTACTGGAACAGCGACCACGCCTGGCCCATCGAGCGCATCGTGCCGCGACGCCTGCCGCTCGAAGAAGCCCAGCGGCGCTTCGACGCTTTGGCGCGCGCGGCCGTTCCCGACGTGCCGATACAGCCGCGCGACGTGCTGGGCAAGTCGCCGGTGGGCGAGCAGCTCACCACCGGCCGCATCGACCGCTACTGGGCGCCGGCCACGCTGTTCGTGGACGACCCCGACAAGATCACGCGCAAGGCCGAGGCGGCCTACGGCGGCAGCGTGACCGAGGGCGCGCTCGGCGTGATCCAGGCGGCCAGGCACGAGGTGAAGATCGGTTCGCCGTACTTCATTCCCGGCGCGCGCGGCATGGCGATGATGAAGACGGCCATCGAGCGCGGCGGGCGCATCACGGTGGTCACCAATTCGCTGGGCGCCACCGACGAGCCGCTGGCCTACGCGGGCTACGAGCGCTACCGCGCCGACATGCTGAAGATCGGCGTGACCATCTACGAGATCGCGCCCACGCTCACCGGGCGAACGGGGCGCTTCGGCGATTTCGGCAAGTCGATCAGCCGGCTGCACGCCAAGCTGGCCATCGTGGACAACGAGCGCTTCTTCGTCGGCTCGATGAATCTCGACCACCGCTCGGCCGCCGTCAACACCGAGATGGGACTGGTCATCGACAGTCCGTTGCTGGTGAAGGACTACGACCGGCTCATGGGCGGCGAGCGCGTCAACCTGGGCTACCGGCTGCGGCTTGCGCCGGGCGGGCGGCGCGTGCAGTGGCTGGAATACGACGATGCGGGCGGCGACATCGTGCACGAGGATGAACCGGGCGAATTCCTCTGGCTGCGCTTCAAGAACTGGCTGTTGCTGCCCATCGTGGGCGAGGAGCTGCTCTAGGGGTTGTCATGACCAATCCAGCGAGGTGCGTTACATTTCTGTTTGAAATGTGAACTTTTGTCACCGAATACTGGAGGCTTTGATCATGACCGTCCCCGTGCCGCGCGATTCGACCGCGCCGCTTTCCACCAGCCGCCGCCGCGCCCTGTCCGGGCTGGCCGCCACGGCCGCCGGGTTGGGATTTCCGGCGTTCGCGCAGAACCGTGCGATCCGCATCGGGACGACCTTCGACAACAGCAGCGTGGAAAAGGCCAACGGCCAGGGGCTGTACCAGGGCTCCAGCGCATTCTTCAATGCGCTGAACAAGGCCGGCGGCCTGCACGGCAGCAAGGTCGAGCTCGTGATGGCCGACGACACCTTCAAGCCCGACGTGGCCAAGGCCAACGCGCTGGCCTTCGAGAAAGACAGCTCGGTGCTCGCGCTGGTGCACCCGCTGGGCACGCGCCAGACCGCCGAGGTGATGGACGCGGTGCCCGGCATGGCCGTGGTGGGTCCGATCACCGGCACCATCGCGCTGCGCAAGAAGACCTCGCCCAACACCTTCTGGGTGCGCGCCAACTACGACCAGGAGGTCGACAAGCTGGTGAGCACGGCCGCCGTGCTGGGCCAGACCCGCATCGGCCTCGTGCATTCGAACGACCCGCTGGGCCAGTCGGTGCTGGCGGCGTTCAAGAACGCGCTGGCCAAGGCCAAGCTGGAACCGGCGGTGATCGCCACCACGCCCAACACCACGAGCATGGAAGTGGGCCCGGCCGCCGAAGCCATCGCCAAGGCCAAGCCGCAGGTGGTGGTGGTCGGCCTGGCCGGCACGGCGCCAGTTTTTTTGAAGGCGCTGCGCGGCGCGGGCAACAGCAGCTCGGCCTATGGCCTGTCGATCACGGCCAGCGCACTGTCGGCCATGGGCGACCTGGCACGCGGCCTGGGCTTCGTGATCGTGGTGCCGTCGCCGTACTCGACCAAGTTCGAGATCGTGCGCCGCTACCAGGCCGACATGCTGGCCAGCGGCAACAAGGACTTCTCGCTCACCAGCCTGGAGGGCTACATGAACGCCGCCGTGCTGGCCGAAGGCCTGCGCCGCGCCGGCCCTTCGCCCACGCGCAGCGCCGTGCTCGGCGGCATGGCGAGCATCGAGAACTTCGACCTCGGCGGCGTGAAGATCAACTACGGCCGCTCCAACCGCGAAGGCGGCCAGTTCGTGGACGTGGCCGTGATCGGCAGCCGCGGCCAGATGCTGAGCTGATGCCGGTGATGCGTACCGCGCGCTGCGGCGCGCGGTAGCGCCTGCCGGTACGCCGGCACCCATCGGGTCTTTTCGCG
The DNA here is from genome assembly GCF_001426505.1 of Variovorax sp. Root473. Classification (GTDB taxonomy): domain Bacteria; phylum Pseudomonadota; class Gammaproteobacteria; order Burkholderiales; family Burkholderiaceae_C; genus Variovorax. Next base: position 12,380 of record NZ_LMEV01000013.1, on the reverse strand, counting down.
CGCGGCACTGCTTACAGTGTGGCCATGACCTTCGAACTCATCATGGGCCTCGCCCTGTTGACGCTGGTGCTGCTGGACCTGGCCCTGTTCTTCCTCGTGCGCTGGGCGGTGCAGCGCGAACACCTCGGCCCGCTGGCGGCCAGCCTCGTCTACGGCCTGTGCCTGGCCCTGGTGCCGTACGCCGTGTGGTGGAACCTCGGCACCTACGTGCTGCTGGGGCGGGACACGACCTTCCTCGCGCCCGCGGTGGACATCGGCCTCACCTTCCTCCTGTGGGTCTGCCTGTGCCTGTCGTGGGGCGCGAGCGTGATCGCGGCCGGCCTGGCCTCGTGGCGCTTCTTCGCTGGTGCCAGGAAGATCGGCCTGGCCTGACGGCTCAGCCGGCCGGCGCCTCGGCGATGCCGACGCCCAGCAGCCCTTCGAGCAGGTCCTTGTCGGCTGCCAGCGCCGCGCTCGGACCCGCGTGCACGACGGTGCCGCGTTCCAGAACGATCGCCTGGTGCGTCATGTCGAGCGCCAGCACCGGGTGCTGCTCCACCACGATCGAGGCCAGGCCTTCGGATTCGCACAGGCGCCGGATCGCCGCCGCCAGCTCTTCCACGATGATCGGCGCGAGGCCTTCCATCGGCTCGTCGAGCAGCAGCAGCTTCGGGTTGGTCATCAGCGCGCGGCCGATGGCGAGCATCTGCTGCTCGCCGCCCGAGAGCTGGTTGCCGTAGTTGCCGCGCCGCTCGCGCAGGCGCGGAAAGAATTCGTAGACCCGCTGCAAGGTCCAGCTGCCGGGGCGGGCGATCACCGTGAGGTTTTCTTCCACCGTGAGCGAGGGGAACACCTCGCGCTCCTGCGGCACCCAGCCCAGCCCCGCGCGCACGCGCTGGTGCGCGGGCCAGCGCGTGATGTCGGCGCCTTGCCAGCGGATCGCGCCCTGCATCACGCGGGTGTTGCCCATCAGCGTTTCGAGCAGCGTGGTCTTGCCCACGCCGTTGCGCCCGAGGACGGCCAGGCTTTCGCCGGGCCGCAGCGAGAAGTCGAGGCGGTCGAGGACCACGGCGTTGCCGTAGCCGGCGGTGACGCGGTCGAAGGCCAGTGCAGCGGATTCAGCCATGGTGGTGCGAGCTTCCCAGGTAGACCTCGCGCACGCGCGGGTCGGCGCCGATCTCGGCGGGCGTGCCTTCGGTGAGGATGCGTCCGCCCACCAGCACCGAGATGCGGCGCGCGAAGCGGAACACGAGCTTCATGTCGTGTTCGATGAAGAGCACGCTGATGTCGGCCGGCAACGCCGCGATGGCTTCGAAGAGTTCGCCGCTCTCGTCCTCCGGCACGCCGGCCGCGGGCTCGTCGAGCAGCAGGATGCGGGGCTTGGCGGCGAGCGCCAGCGCAATCTCGAGCAGCCGCTGCTTGCCGTAGGCCAGCTCGGCCACGGGCACGTCGGCCAGGGTGTCGAGCTTCAGCGTGGCGAGCAGCGCATGCGCTTCGTCGAACACGGCGGTGCAGCCCTTGAGTGGCCGCCACCAGGTGGCGCCCAGCCCTTCGCGCTCGCTGATGGCCAGCACCACCGACAGCAGCGGCGTGAGGCTGGGAAACAGCGTGTTGATCTGGAAGGTGCGCGCCAGCCCCATGCGGGCGCGCTTGTCGCCGGGCAGGCGCGTGATGTCGCGCTCGCCGAGGTGGACGCTGCCGCTGGTGGGCTTGAACACGCCCGTCAGCAGGTTGATGAGCGTCGTCTTGCCGGCGCCGTTGGGCCCGATCAGCGCCTGCCGCGCACCGGGTTCGAGCGACAGGTTGACCTCGCTCACGGCCTGGAAGGCGCCGAAGCGGATGCCCAGGTTCTGCGTGCGCAGCGCGTGCGTGGTGCTCGATGTCATCGCGCCTTCCCCGTGCGAACCACGCGCGAGAGCGCGCCCATGATCCCGCCGCGGCCCAGCATGACGGCCGCGATCAGGAAGATGCCGAGCCAGAACATCCAGTACTGCGGGTTCATGTCGGCGAACCAGTCGTGCACCAGCATGTAGACGATGGCGCCGATGAGCCCGCCGTACAGCCGCCCGGTGCCGCCGAGCACGAGGATGATGAGCACTTCGGCCGAGCGGTTGAAGCTGATCGACTCGATGCCCACGAACTGCGTGGTTTGTGCCAGCAGTGCGCCCGCCACGCCGGCCACCGCGGCCGACATTGCATAGGCCATGCGCAGGCGCGCTTCCACCGGTGAGCCGATGGCCGTCATGCGCTTGCGGCTGTCGTGGATGCCGCGCAGCGCCAGGCCGAAGGGCGAGCGCAGCACCAGCCGCACCAGCAGGAACATTGCGAGTACCACGCCGAAGGCATAGCCGAACGCGGTCTTGCCGTAGAGGTCGAACTCGAACAGGCCCAGCACCGGCGCAATCACCACGCCCTGCAGGCCGTCGGTGCCGCCCGTGATGCCCGAGAGCCGGTTGGCCAGCTCGAACAGCAGCACGCACACGCCGATGGTGATCATCAGCCGCGTGAGGTCGGCGCCGCGCACGACGAGGTAGCTCAGCACGTAGCCGAGCAGGCCGCACACGGCGAGGGCGAACAGCAGGCCGGTGAAGGGCTCGCTCCAGCCGTACTTGGCGAGCAGGCCGGCCGCGTAGGCGCCCGCGCCGAAGAAGGCGGCGTGGCCCACGGTGAGGATGCCCGCGTAGCCCAGCGCCATGTCCAGCGACACGGCGAACAGGCCGAAGATCATGATCTGGCTCATCAGCGTGAGCTTGTCGGGCAACAGGAAGAAGCTGGCCGCGAGCGCGAGCCAGAAGGCGATTTCGGCCACGCGCAATTGCGCGGGCGAGAGGCTCAGCGGCTTCATGCGAGCCCCTTCTTGGCGACGATGCCGTTCGGGCGCACCAGCAGCATGACGATCATGAACACGTAGATGAGAAAGGCGCCGGTTTCAGGCAGGTAGTACTTGCCCGCCACGTCGACGATGCCGACCAGCAGCGCTGCGATGAACGGGCCGGTGACGGTGCCCGCACCGCCCACGCACACCACCATCAGGAAGTAGACGAGGTACTTGAGCGGGAACGACGGCTCCAGCCCCAGCATGCCCAGGCTCAGCGCGCCGCCCAGGCCCGCGAGGCCGCAGCCCAGCGAGAAGGTCAGGAAGAACAGGCGCTGCACGTGGATGCCCGTGCCGCCCGCCACGCGCTGGTTGTCGACCGCGGCGCGCACCATCGCGCCGTAGCGCGTCTTGCCCAGCCCCAGCAGCAGCGCGACCAGCACGGCCACGCCGCAGCCGATCAGGAACAGGCGGTAACGGCCCACTTCGAGGCCGAGCAACGACACCTGGCCTTCGAGCGCCTTCGGCAGCGTGAAGGGCTGCATCGTCGGGCCGAAGAAGTAGGTGAACGCGGCGATCGAGACGAACACCACGCCGATCGACAGCAGCACCTGGTCCAGCGGGTGCGCGCGGTACAGCCGCCGGTAGAACACGAACTCCAGCACCGCGCCCGCCAGCGCCGCAGCGATGAAGGCCGCGGCCAGCGAGAGCCCGAAGCCCAGGCCCCACTGGTTCATCAGCACGGCGGCTGCGTAGCCGCCCACCATCGCGAAGCTGCCGTGCGCGAGGTTGACGAAATTCATGAGTCCCATCGTGATGGACAGGCCCACGCCGATGAGAAACAGGAGCATGCCGTAGGCCACTCCGTCGAAGATCACGATGCCCATGAATTTCCTGCTTGCTGCGTGCTGGCTGGCGTTGGCTTACTTGGCGGCGGCTTCCTTGGCCGGGTCCTTGACGCGCTCGAACTTGTCGAACTCCACGTTCACCAGCTGGCCGTTGGCGCGCTCGGTCTTGCGGATGTAGACGGTCTGCACGATGTCGCGCGTGGCCGCATCGATCTCGATGGGGCCGCGCGGGCTCTCGAAGCTCAGGCCCTTGAGCGCGTCCATGAACTTGTCGCCGGCGGTGTCGCCCTTGGTCTTGGCCAGCGCCAGGTCGATGGCGGCCATGGTGTCGTAGGCGGTCACGGCGAAGTAGCTGGGGCGCAGCTTGGTGCCGTTGTCGGCGGCGAAGTCCTTCACGAACTTCTGGTTCTTGGGCGAGTTGTGGGCGAACGAGTAGTGGTGGCTGGTGACGAGGCCCAGCGCCACGTCGCCGGTGGCGTCCAGGTAGCTGTCGTCGGTGGCTTCGCCGGTGGCGAAGAGCTTGATGCCGGCCTGTTCCATGCCGCGCTCCTTCCACACCTTGAGGAAGGCCGGCGGCATCACGCCCGAGGGGAAGAAGAAGAACACGGCCTGGGGCTTGGCGTCCTTGATGCGCTGCACGTAGGCCGAGAAGTCGGGGTTGTTCATCGGCGTGCGCACTTCGCCCGAGACCTTGCCGCCGCCGGCGGTGAAGGCCTTCTTGAACGCGGTTTCGGCATCGACGCCCGAGGCGTAGTCGGCGACCACGGTGTAGGCGTCTTTCACGCCCTGCTTGAGCATGTAGCGCGCCATCGGGTCGGTGACCTGCTGCACGGTGAACGACAGGCGCGCCACGTAGGGCGAGCTGGTCGTGATGGCCGAGGAGGCGGCGTTCATCACCAGCGTGGGGATCTTGGCCTGCGTGGCGATGGCGCCCACGGCGTACGCGTTGGGGCTGAAGTCCAGGCCGGTGAGCACGTTCACCTTGTCGCGCACGATGAGCTCCTGCGCGATGCGCTTGGCGGCGTCGGGCGCGGGGCCGGCGGTGTCTTTCTTGATGATCTCGACGACGCGACCGCCCACCTTGCCGCCGTGCTCCTTCAGATAGAGCGCGATGCCGGCGTCGAACTGGCGGCCGTAGTCGGCGTAAGGGCCGGAGTAGGTCGCGATCAGGCCGATGCGCAGCGGCTCGGCGGAGGCTTGGGCCAGGGCTTGGCCCGCACCCGCCATGCCGAGGCCGGCGAGCAGCAGGGTCGAGAGGAGGGTTCGCTTGGTCATCGTCGTCGTCATGAAAAAACGCCTTTCTGTGGGAGTGGAATGCGCCGCTCGGGCGCCGCTGGCTTGTAACCGGATGTTTGGCAGCGGGCGATGATGCCCGACGCGCTGGTCAGACCTGTGTATCGGGCACACGCACCGTGAGGCCATCGAGGGCGGCGCTCACGCTGAGCTGGCAACTCAGGCGCGAACCGGGCCGGCGCTCGGAGGCGACGGCATCGAGCAGCGCGCTTTCCATGTCGTCGGGCGGCGGCAGCAGTTCGAGGAACGCGTCGTCGACGTAGACATGGCAGGTCGCGCACGAGCAGCAGCCGCCGCACTCGGCGTCGATGCCGCGCACGTTGCCGCGGATGGCGGTCTCCATCACGCTGGCGCCGATCTTGGCGTCGACCTCGCGCGTGGAGCCGTCCTTGAGGATGTAGTGAATCGTGGGCATGAAGAAGGGCTCAGAACATGTCGAAGTACTCGCGGTGTTCCCACTCCGAGACTTCGAGGTTGAAGCGGGCGATTTCCGCTTCCTTGATGTGGCAGAGGTAGTCGATGAAGGACTTGCCCATCTGCGCGTTGAGCATCTCGTCCTTGCGCAGGCAGGCGAGGGCATCGCCGAGCGATCGCGGCAGTTGCTCGGCCGGCGTTTCGTACGGCGCATCGGCCGAAGGACCCGCGTCGGTCTGGTGGCGGATGCCGTCCAGGCCCGAGAACAGTTGCGACGCGAGGTACAGGTACGGGTTGGCCGTCGGCTCGCCCACGCGGTTCTCGATGCGCGAGGCGCTCTGGCCCGGGCCGCCGAGCACGCGCAGCATCGCGCCGCGGTTGTCGCGTGCCCAGATCGCGCGGTCGGGCGCGAGCGAGAAGGGGCGGTAGCGGCGGTAGCCGTTGATCGTCGGGCTGGCCAGTGCCGCCGCGCCGCACGCATGCGCCTTCAGGCCGCCGAGGTAGTGCATGCCGATCTCGCTGAGGTCGCGCCCGCCGGGCTCGGGCATGAAGGCGTTCACGCCGTCGCTCCTGCGGCGCAGCGACTGGTGCAGGTGCCAGCCGCTGGACATCACGTTCGGGATCTTCGGGCGGCACATGAAGGTGGCGTGCAGGCCGGCGCGCTGGCAGATCTGCTTGATCGCACTGCGCAGCAGCACCATGGTGTCTGCGGGCGTCAGGCCGGCCGTGGGGCCGAAGGTGAGCTCGAACTGGCTCGGACCGAACTCGATTTCGAGCGAGCGCAGCGGCAGGCCGAGCGCGATGAGCTGCGAGCGCAGCAGCTCCATCAGGCCGTCGACGCGGTCGTAGCGCAGCTCGGTGAGATACTGGTGGCCGTGCGAGAGCAGCGACACGCGCGGCGGCTCGCCGGGCTGGCCCGAGTCGGCCAGGCCCATGCGCGCGTCTTCGAGCTTGAAGACGTGGAACTCGACCTCGAGGCCGGCGATGAAGTCCAGCCCGAGTTCGTCGAGCTGCGCCACCGCGCGCTGCAGGATCTGCCGCGTCGCGAAGGGGCAGGGCCGGCCGTCGGCCATGTAGGCGTCGCACAGGATCCAGCCGGTGCGAGGCGACCACGGCAGGATCTTGAAGGTGGCCGGGTCGGCCACGATGGTGAAGTCGGCGCCGCCCTGCAGGCCCTCGATGGCGAAGCCGCCGCCCTGCGTGAACACGGGGAACACGGTCTTGTGCGAGGTGTCCTTGGCCAGCAGGGTGGAGGTGAGGTTCACGCCCTCCCACAGGGCCGAGCGCGCCTCGCTCGCGACCAGGGTCTTGCCGCGCAGCAGGCCGTGCTGGTCGGGCCAGGCGAAGCGGACGGTGTCCACCTCGGCGCTGTCGATGCGGCGCACGAGTTCGCGCGCCTGCGCGTGCTGGTCGGCCGACCAGAGACCGAAGCGGTCGACGAAGGTGTGGCTGTTCATGGCGCGTGCTCAGGCAGCAGCGGCCAGGCGTGCGGAGGCCCAGTCGGACTTCAGGCGGCGCGCACGATCGGCGTCCTGCCAGTAGGCCTCGGTGGCGGCTTCATCGACCACCTTGCCGATGCCGTCGATCGACGGTGGGCCGGTCATGGCGCTGGCCTGGGCGGCGTCGATGAGCATCGGCGCGGTCTCGCCGGCGAGCGTGGCCTCGATGGCCTTTACCAGCACGCGGCGGTAGGCAATGATGCCCTTGTCGGTGCTGCCCAGGTGCTCGCGCGTGCGGTCCTGGATGGCGCCTTGCGACTCCACCGCCCACTGGTCGTGCACGTTGATGTCGTCGCCCATGCCGGTGTAGGTTTCGGTCAGTTGTTCGTCGACGCTGTAGCCGTAGTTGTTGCGCTTGTTCTTGCGCGAGGTGTAGTCGGGCAGTTCGTAGAGCTTCAGGCGCTGGTCGCGCATCTGCTGCTTGTCGACCGGGCCGGTGAAGCTGGTGAAGATGGCATACCAGTAGCAGTGCGTATCGTCGACCGGCACATGCCACTGCGAGATGGTCATCTCCGCGCTCATCGGGATCACGAAGGCCTGCGGGAACACCACGTTGGTCACGCGCACGTGGGTCGTGTCTTCGGAGAGCTTGCGCAGCGCCTTCAGGCGCAAGCCGTAGTCGGTCGGCTCCACGCTGATGTCGGGGCGGTCGTACTCACGCAGCACCTTGGTGATGGGCATGTCGGAGTCGGCCGAGGCGCCACGGAACTGCTTGCCGTAGCTCTCGGAGGTGTCTTCGTCCTCGAAGAAGCGGTGCAGGTACGAGGCGTGCGCGGGATCGATGCCCACTTCGAGCGCCTGCAGCCAGTTGCATTCGAACAAGCCCTTGAACGCGAAGGTGTGGGTGTCGGGCGCGACGAAGCAGTCGAAGTCGGGGAAGGCCGGGGGCTCGCCCTCGCCGATGTACGCGAAGACCACGCCGGCCTTTTCCACCACCGGGTAGGCCGACTGCTTGATGCGGCTGCACAGCTTGCTGGTGGCGGGCTCGGCCGGCGTCTCCAGGCAGTTGCCCTTGGCGTCGAACAGCCAGCCGTGGAAGGCGCAGCGGATGCCGCCGTTTTCCAGCCGGCCGAAGGCGAGGTCGGCGCCGCGGTGCGGGCAGTCGCGGTCGAGCATGCCGAACTGGCCGCTCTCGTCGCGGAACAGCACGAAGTCCTGGCCCATGAGTTTCACGGGCTTGACCGGGCGCGGGCCCGCCAGTTCGTCGGCCAGGGCCACGGGCTGCCAGTAGCGGCGCAGCAGCTTGCCGGCGGGGGCGCCGGGACCGACGCGGGTGATGAAATCGTTTTGCTCGGCGCTGATCATCGTGCGGGCTCCATCGAGAGGTCTTTGTCAGAAGGTCTGCAGGCATTGCATGCAGTTGTATGCATTGTCTTGGTGATTTTTGACAAAGGTCAAACTTTCATCGCCTTGTTCGCCCTTATCTGGGGCATGGAGGCGTCACATTTAGGGTTAACGCTGAGGTATTTGTGGGTTTTTGACACATATCTGTTTGCGCTGCATGCAACAACCGCGCCCGTTTGGCTATGCTGCGTGCAGTGGCGGGCGGGTCTCCTAGAATCCGCCCATTCATCCCTCTCCTGTTGCCCTGGCGCCTCCCGATGGACTCCCAACAATCCCGCGTGCTCGTGCAACTGCGCGACCTGATCCTCAAGGGCGAATTCGTGCCCGGAGAGCGGCTGGCCGAGATCCCGCTTGCAGAGAAGCTCGGCGCCTCGCGCACGCCGGTGCGCCTGGCGCTGGCCAGCCTCGAACACGAAGGCCTGATCGAGCAATCGCCCAGCGGCGGCTACCAGATGCGCCGCTTCACGTCGCAGGAAGTGGCCGATGCGATCCGCGTGCGCGGCGTGATCGAAGGCTTTGCCGCCCGTCTGCTGGCGGAAGACGGCGTGTCGCGCCAGTTGCTGCGCGAGTTGAAGGACTGCCTGGAAGAGGGCGATCGCGCGGTCAACAAGCCCAGCATGGAGCTCGATGACTACGCCGCGTACGTCGAGATGAACGACCGCTTCCACAAGCTGATCCTCGAAGGCTGCGGCAACCTTGCGCTCAAGCGCGTGATGGACATGCTCGGCGGCCAGCCCTTTGCTGCGCCGAGCGCGATGCTCCCCATGCAGTCGTCGATGGAAGAGGGCCAGCAGTGGATGCGGCAGGCGCACCGCACGCACCACGCGATGGTGCAGGCGATCGAGCGCGGCCAGGGCTCGCGGGCGCAGGCGCTCGGCGAAGAACACGTCGAAATCGCGCGAATGAACCTCGACTACGCGCTGGAGCGGCCCGAGCTCGCGGCCGAACTTATGCCGGGCATCCGTCTGGTGGCCAAGGGACGCGCCGCCTGAGCGGCGAAGCGGCCGGTCAGCGGATCTCGATCAGCAGCTGGGGCTGGTAGCCCTCTTGCTCGCCGTTGCTGCGGTAGCCCAGCGGATTGGCGACCACGCGGCAACCGTCCTTCACATAGTCGAACGGGCAATGCAGGTGGCCGTGCAGCCACAGCTGCGCGTGCGGCAGCAGCTCGTCGAGCGAATTGCAGAAGCCCGCGGTGCCGGGCGTGAGCCCGTAGCGGGGATCGGCGCTCGCGAGGCTGGGCGCGAAATGGGTGATGGCTACCGTCGTGCCGTCGTAAGGCTGGGCCAGCGCGTCGCGCAACCAGGCCTGGCAGGTGAGCGCTTGCTCTCTCATTTCGGTTGACATGAAGGGCTTGCCGTTGCGCGTGCCGGCCATCTTCTCGAGGTAGAAATCGGCTGCGCGCATCGCCTTGCCGCGCTTCTTGAGCGCCTCGGCGAGGCCGTCGCGGGGCTCGACCAGCGCGTCGAAATCGGCCCACAGCGTGGTGCCGATGAAGCGGATGCCCTCGATGACCCGCGTCTCGCGCTCCAGCCAGAGGATGCCGAGCTCGTCGCACAGCGCACGCAGGCGCGCATGCGTCGCGTCGAAATCGAGGTTGTCGTACTCGTGGTTGCCCGGCACATAGATCACCGGCGTCGGCCAGCCGTTGCGTGGCGAGAAGCGGCCGAGGCCGAAGTCGGTATCGGTGAGGCGGGAGCCATCTTGATACGAGCCGATATCGCCCCCGAGCACCAGCAGGTCGGCGCCCGGGATGGGGTCGGCGTGGAAGCGCGGGTGGGATTCCAGGTGCAGGTCGGAGAGCAGTTGCAACTTCATCGTCGGATCAGTCTAGGTGAATCGCACCATGCATGAGACGCATAACTTGGGGCTTGCTTTACTAGGGATTACCCTTAATCTACATCCATCGTCAATCAACCCCGTCGCAGCCACAGGCCGCGCACCGTCATGTTCAGTCTTCTTGCCCAAGTGGCCCGTTTCTTCCGTTCGTCGCCGAGCCAGACCCCCGCCAGCCACGCCGCTGCGCTGATGGAAAGCGCCGACAGCCGTGCCGGCCGCGGCGCGCACCACGCGCAAGAGCTGCGTGCGGCCGCTTCCGCCTGGCTCAGCGTCGTCAGGTAACTGACAGACCCCGCACCGCCTCTGGTGGCGCAGCGTGGTTCAGGGCAGATCACGCCTGTCCGTGGACCGAGCCCGCGAACGCGGCGGCTGCCGAGCGCAACAGGGCCGTGCGCAGCCACTCGTGGGAATGCCCGTGCTGGGCGCGCCGATGCCAGATCGCGTCCACGTGCACCGGCGGCTGGTCGAACGGCAGGTCATGCACCACCAGTTGTTCCTCGATGCCGGTCACGCTCACGAAGTGGCGCGGCAACACCGTCAGCAGGTCCGAATTGGCCACCACGCGCCCGGCAGTGAAGAACTGGTTCACCGTCACCGCGATCCGTCGCTCGCGCCCCATGGCGCCCAGCGTCTGGTCGATGAAGCCGTACGGCCGGCCCGAAAAACTCACCAGCAGGTGCCGCGCCGCGCAGTAGCTGTCGAGCGTCAACGGCGCCCCCGCCAGCGGATGGCCGCGCCGCATCACACATACATATTGGCCCAGGTAAAGCCGCTGGGTCTCGAACGGCACCCCCACCCCCGATTGCCCGCGCGCTGCGAGGCTCGCGATCACCGCCGGAAAGTAGCCGACCGCCATGTCGACCTCTTCATGCTCCAGCATGCGGCGCGGATCGCGCGTGGTCAGCGGCAGCACGCGCAGCGAGATGGCGGGGGCTTCTTCTTCCGCGATTTGCACCAGGCCAGGCATGAGTTCCGCGGCGGTGGCATCGGCCATGGCCAGCAGGAAGGTCGTGTCGGCGGTGCCGGCGTCGAATTCCCCGGGCGCCAGCGTGTGCTGCAGTTGGCGCAAGGCATCGCGCACCGTGGGCCAGAGGGCTTGCGCGCGAGGCGTGGGTTCCACGCCCGCGCCGGATCGCCGGACCAGTTCGTCGCCCAGCAACTCACGCAGGCGGCGCAGCGAGTTGCTCACGGCCGGCTGGGTGATCGCGAGGTTGCGTGCGGCGCGCGTGAGGTTGCGCTCTGCCATCACCTCGTCGAAGACGCGCAGCAGGTTGAGGTCGAATGTGCGGAAATTGACGTCCATCAGCGATATGAATGATAAACATCAGAAAGATAAAGTGGCGGAACACTGGGGTAATCCCTAATATCAGGGCATCGGCCTTGTTCGCCACCACTGATTACCACTTATCCCCAGGAGGGATGCATCATGACCAGCTTTGTCCACGTTGACCAACCCACCGAACATCCCGGCGTGCGCCGTGCCGAAGTTCTCTTTGGCCAAATCCAGGCCGCTCGCGCCGGTGCCAACGGCGCCCGTCCGCTCATCGCACTGTTCGTGCTGGCCCTCGCGGCCGCCGTGCTGGTGGTCGCCGACAAGATCGTCTCCAACTGGGACGAAGGCGCTTTGCTCGCGGCATGGACCGTGTTCTGTGTCGCCGCCATCGCCTTGTTCGCGCTTTTCGTGGGTTCGGTGCGCAGGAGCGGCCTCGCCACCCTGTGGCGCGAAGCGGCCGGGCGTCGCGCGGAAGCGCGCGCAGACGCTCGCTTCCTGGCAACCGCCCAAAGCGATCCGCGCATCATGCAAGAGCTGCAAGCCGCCGTTTGGCGCCAGCAATCGGACGGCGTCGCGCCGGTCGCTGCCGTCGCCAAGGTCGACGCCCTGGCCCGCATGAGCCGTCGTTCGCAAGAAGTGCACATGCCGACGCTGTACGAAGCGATGCGCCGCATGAACAGCTCGCGCTATTACTAAGCCAGGCTGGGCCGGCCGCTGAGCGGTCGGCTGTAGTTGAGTTGGTTCAAAGGCCCGTCGGACGTATGTCCGACGGGCCTTTTTTATTGGGGGCTGAGCCGATGCAGATTGGCGAACGTCTCTGCTGTCATGGCGGCGTTGCGGGAGTTGCTCGATGGCGCCCTGGCTAGGGGAGCGTCCCCCTCTCTATATATATAAGGGGCAGATGGAGCCGGAGCCGCTCCTGCGGAGCGCAGTGAGATCAAGCGGTGGAGCGGTCTCACTGCGAGATTCTTTTCATCTCGTGTTGGCTTCGGCACCCAAAATGACATACACTGGCAGGCTTCGCTACTGAATACCTCTGGTGTTCGAAGCGACTGGTGCTCTCAGGGGTGTTGGTTGTG
>NZ_LMEV01000012.1 GCF_001426505.1 Variovorax sp. Root473 | reverse complement strand
CCAGTCTCTCAAAACCACTCCGGGTGAACACCCGCAACAACCTATTGAAGCTTCACACCTAGCGCCCGCGCGTCGCCCGCGCCTCGATCGCGTCGTGAACGACCAGCAGCGCCTGCGCTTGCGCCAGGTGCAGGCGTTCGACCATCTTTCCGTCGAGGTTGACGACCCCTGCGCCAGCGTTCTCCGGCCGGGCAAAGACCGCAACGATCTGCCGTGCGTCGGCCACCGCGGTTGCCGAAGGAAAAAAAGCCTGGTTCGTCGGCCCGATCTGCGTCGGATGAATGAGGGTCTTGCCGTCGAAGGCCATCTTCACGGACTCGGCCGCTTCCGCTGCGAAACCCGACTGATCTGCGAAGTCGTTCCAGACCCCGTCGAGCACGCACACGCCATGGCGCTTGGCGCAGAGCACGACGTGCATCAGCCAGGGCCGGAGAAAGGCGCGTCCGTCTCCAGCGGAAACGCCCGTCTCCTTGGCGATGTCGTTGGTGCCGACCACGAGGCACGCGAGGCGGGCCTGCGACGCGAGGCCCGCGCGAACGATCTCGTCGAGCGAGAGCAGTGCCGCGGGCGTCTCGACCATGGCCCACAGGCGCGGCGTCTCGTTCGTGCCCCTCTCTTGCAGCGCGCTCGCGATCACCGCGAAGTCACCTGGACTCGAGAGCTTCGGCACCAGCACCGCGTCCGGTCGGCAGGCCGCGACGGTTGCCATGTCGGCTTCGAAGTCCGTCGTGTCGATGGCATTCACGCGGATGACCCGCTCCTGCGTGCCCTCCTTCGGCGCCGCAAAGAAAGTCTCGAGGTTGCGCCTCGCGGCCTCCTTCATGTCGGGCGCTACCGCATCTTCCAGATCGAAGATGACCACATCGCAGTCGAGCGATGAGGTCTTTGCGAGCGCGCGCTGGTTGGTGGCGGGGACGTACAGGGCCGAGCGTCGGGGTCGTCGGGCTTGGGCAGTAAGTGTCATGGCAAGGGCATCGATGAGTTGAACAAGCGCATCGCAAGGGAAACGGACGCGAATGCCTAGTCTGGCCCGGGTGCGCTTGGACTTTCATCATGGATGTGATGGTGTTCCGCATCGATCAACCATCACATATGTGATGCAACTTTGCCCGAGCCTGCTCAATACTTTGGAGAGCCCACCAACGAGCCTCTCACCGAGGCCAAGAGACAACGTGAAGAATCAGACCAACGAGAGCATCGACAGCGTGGCGGTCACGCACCTGATGGCCGACTGGATCAGCCGCACCGACGATGCCGCCCCCACCCCCGCGGCGTACCAGTGGGCGAAGCACGCGATGTTCGACTGGCTCGCCGTCAGCATCGCAGGCACGGCCGAGCCGCTGGTGCAGATCCTTGCCGATGCGTACCAGGGGTCGGCAGAACAACCCTGCCTGCTGCTGGCGCGCGGACGGCGTGCAGCGCCACACGACGCGGCGCTCATCAACGGTGCGGCGGGCCATGCGCTGGACTACGACGATGTCGCTTCACGGATGTTTGGCCACCCCACGGTGCCGGTGGCGCCAGCCGTGCTCGCCATGGCGCAGTCTCGTGCGGTCTCGGGTCGCGACCTGCTGCGCGCCCTGGTGGTGGGCCACGAGATCGAGAGCCGACTCGGGGAGATCGTCGGCCCGAGCCACTACCAGCATGGCTTCCATGCCACCGGGACGGTCGGCACCTTCGGCGCCGCAGCGGCCTGCGCGAATCTGCGCGGTCTGAGCAGCGACCAGACGGCGCATGCCCTCGGACTCGCGGCGACCCAGGCCGCGGGGCTCAAGTGCATGTTCGGAACCATGGGCAAGCCGCTCCACGCCGGCAAGGCCGCGATGAACGGACTGATGGCTGCAGAGCTCGCCGCGCGCGGCTTCACGGTGAACGACAACGCCATCGAATGCGTGCAGGGCTTTGCCCGCACCATGGCCCCGGCGCTGAACAATGTGGCCCCGTCGATCGACACGCGCCAGGGCTTTGCCGTCGAACAGACGCTCTTCAAGTACCACGCCTCCTGCTACCTCACGCATTCCGCGATCGAGGCGATCCGCGCGTTGCGGCAGCACGATGGGATCGATCTCGACGCATTGGAGTCGATGACCATTCAGGTCGCGGGCAACCATCGCGGGGTCTGCGACATCGCGGTGCCCCAGAGCGGGCTCAACGTGAAGTTCTCGATCCAGCATCTGGCCGCGCTGGCGCTCGACGGCGCAGACACCTCCGACCTCGGCCTCTACTCCGACCAGACCGCGCTCGATGCGCGCTACGCCGCCGCGGCCCGGTGCGTGTCGATGGTCGTGGTCGAAGCCGAGAACCGCGATGCGGCCACGGTGACGATGCACACGCGCGACGGCAGAACGCTCTCCCGGACCGCCAACGTGGCGATTCCCGCCACCGACCTCGACGCGCAATGGAAACGCCTGCTGGCCAAGGCGCGCGCCATCGCCGAGCCGGTGCTCGGCACCGCCCGCTTCGACCGGTTCGTCGAGGCCGTAGACGCGCTCGACCGCTCCCCCTCTCTCCACCCTCTGTTTGAAGCCATCCAATGACTCCCAACGACACCACGGTCGCACGGCTGAAAGCCGACGCGACGCTGCGACGCCGCGGCAACCGCTACGAAGATTTCGAGATCGGCCGCAGCTTTGCGCACCACTGGGGTCGCACGGTCACGGCGGCCGACAACACGATTTTCTCGACGCTCACGCTTCACTACAACCCGCACTACACCAACGAGGCCTTTGCCAAGTTACACGGGCACCCGGCCACGCCGGTCAATCCGCTGCTGGTATTCAACACGGTCTTCGGGTTGTCGGTCGAAGACTTGTCGGAAGGCGGCGGCCCCTTCCTGGGCGTCGACGAACTCAGCTACCGCAAGGCGGTGTACCCCGGCGACACGCTGTACGCGCGCTCCGAAGTCATTGCGCGGCGGCTGGCCTCCAACCGGCCCGGCTACGGGATCGTGACCTGGCACACGCGTGGGTCGAACCAGCAAGGCGAGGAAGTCATCGACTTCAAGCGCTCCAACCTCGTCAAAACAAGGAACTGAGAATGTCAGAAGACGGACTGGGCTACATGACCGAAGAGCGTCGCATGATTCGCGACGCCGCACGCGACTTCACCATGAGAGAGGTGCTGCCGGTTGCCAACCGGCTCGACGGGCCCGACGGCGAGATCCCGATGGACCTGCGCCAGAAGCTGGCCGACATGGGCTACTTCGGCATCATGATCCCCGAGGAATACGGCGGCATGGGGCTGGGCTACTTCGAGTACTGCCTCATCTGCGAACAACTGGCGCGCGGCTGGATGTCGGTGGCGTCCATCGTGGCCCGCGCCCAGGGCGGGTGGATCAAGTCGGCCATGCCGGAAGAAATGCGTGCGCGCTACCTGCCCCGTGTCGTGCGCGGCGAGTTCCTCAACGCCAGCGCACTCAGCGAACCCGACACCGGCTCCGACCTGGCATCGATCTCGTGCCGCGCAGTGCGCGATGGCAACGAGTGGGTGCTCACCGGCAACAAGTACTGGTGCACCTTCGCCGATGGCGCCGACTACCTCACGCTCTTTGCGCGCACCTCGCCGCCACCGAGTTCGGACAAGCGCTACCTGGGCATCTCGTGCTTCCTGATCGAAAAGGAGCGTGGCAGCTTTCCCCAGGGCATGACGGGTTCTCCCATTCCGAAGATCGGCTACTTCGGCTGGAAGACCTTCGAGCTCGCGCTCGACGGCTTGCGCGTGCCGGCTGAAGGGCTGATCGGGGAAGAAGGCAAGGCCTTCCACCTGATGACCAAGGGACTCGAAGGCGCACGCGCACACACGGCAGCTCGCGCCATCGGCCTCGCGCAAGGCGCACTGGAAGACGCCATCGCCTATGCGGGCGAACGCAAGCAGTTCGGCATGCCCATTGCGGAGTACCAGGCGATCCGCTTCAAGATCGCGACCATGGCGACCGAGATCGAGGCGGCGCGCCAGCTGATGTACTACGTGTGCGGCCAGATCGACAGCGGCCGGCGCTGCGACAAGGAGGCTTCGATGGTCAAGTATTTCGCCTCCGAGATGGCCGAGCGCGTGACGTCCGAGGCGATGCAGATCTTCGGCGGCGCGGGCTACACCACGCTGTTTGCGGTCGAGCGCTACTGGCGCGACGCACGCCTCACCAAGATCTTCGAGGGCACGTCGGAAATCCAGCAACGCATCATCTCGACGCAGCTGCTGGGCAAGTCGGAAGTGGAAGCCATGATCGCCGAGCGCGCTTTCGAGAAGCTGCAGGCTGCCAAGCGGGGAGCCACGGCATGAAGGCGTCGGAACTCACCAGCACGGACAACTACTTCGAAGACTTCGAAGTGGGCGCATTGATCCGGCATGCACGCGGCAAGACCGTGACCGAGATGGACAACGTGCTCCTCACGAACATGGTCATGAACACGGCCGAGGGCCACTTCAACGAGCACGCGATGAAGCGCGATGCGCGCGGCATCTTTTCGCAGCGCGTGGTGTTCGGCGGCATCAACCTGTCGATGGTGCTCGGGCTCGCGGCGCAGGACACCGCCGAACAGTGCCTGCGCGAACTGACGCTCGACAAGATCCGCCTGTCGAACCCCGTCTTCCACGGCGACACGCTGTACGCCTTCAGTGAAGTGCTCGAACGCCGGGACGCCGACCGGCCCGACGCCGGCATCGTGCGCTTCCGGCACTACGGCATCAACCAGGACGACACGCTCTGCGTGGAAGCCGAGCGCACCGTGCTGCTCAAGCGCAAGAGCCACTGGGCCGACAAGTGATGGGCACTGCAGCGCCCTTCCGTTGTGCGACGGGGGCTCTCGAAGGCCTCGTTGTGCTCGACCTGACGCAGATGCTCGCCGGTCCGTACGCCACGATGATGCTGGCCGATCAGGGCGCGCACGTCGTGAAGATCGAGCCGCCGGGCGGCGACCTCACGCGCCGCACTGGGCCGCACCTCGAAGGCGCCAGGCGCATCGACGAACAGGGCTTCGGCAGCTACTTCGCTTCGATCAACCGCAACAAGGATTCGCTCGTCCTCGACCTGAAACATCCGGCCGGCAAGGCCGCACTGTTGCGCCTCGTGCGGCAGGCCGATGTGCTCGTCGAGAACTACCGCTCCGGCGTGATGGAGCGGCTCGGCCTCGGCTACGAAACGCTGGCGCTGGAGAACCCGCGCCTGGTGTATGCGGCGCTGCGCGGCTTCGGCGATGCACGCAGCGGCGAGAGCCCGTACGCCGACTGGCCCGCCTACGACCCGGTGGCCCAGGCGATGGGCGGCATCATGGGCATCACCGGCGCCGTGCCGGGCGGCGCTCCCACGAAGATCGGGCCCGGTGTGGGCGACATCGTGCCCGCCATGTACCTGGCCTACGGCATTGCCGCAGCCTGCTGGCGCACGCAGCGCACCGGCCAGGGCCAGTTCCTCGACGTGGCGATGGTCGATGCCGTGCTCGCGGTCTGCGAACGGCTGGTGTTCCAGCACAGCGCGACCGGCGCCGTCCCGGGACCCGAGGGCAACGGCCATCCGCTGCTGTGCCCCTTCGGCCTCTTTCCCGCAAAAGACGGTCATGTGAGCCTGGGCGTGCCCAACGACCGCTTCTGGGTGCCGCTCGTGCAATGCATGGGCCGGCCGGAACTCGCGACGGACCCGCGCTACGCGACCAACGAGGCACGCGTCAAGCACAAGGCGAGCGTCGAGGAGATCGTCGGCGGCTGGACCGCGCGCCACACCAAGGCCGAGCTGTCGGCGCTGCTGGGCGGCGAGATTCCGTTTGGCCCCGTCTTCAATGCGGCCGACATCTTCGACGACCCGCACTTTCGCGCGCGCCAGATGCTGGTCGATGTCGAGCAGCCGGGCGCTTCCCGCCCGCTCACCGTGGCCGGCACGCCGGTGCGCATGAGCGGCACCCCGGGCGGCGTTCGCCGCCGCGCGCCCCTGACCGGCGAACACACCGACGAGACGCTCCAAGCCTTCGGCTTCAGCCGCGAAGACATCGCGGCGTTGCGCGCCGAGCATGTCATCCAGTAACTCCTTCCCTCTTCTGATCTCCCAAGGAAAACCCATGCAAGAAAGACCCAAGCGGCTGCGCCGTTGCCAGTTGTCCGTTCCAGGCTCCAGCGAAAAGATGATGCAGAAGGCCGCCGGCATGGACGTCGACTTCGCCTTCCTCGACCTCGAGGATGCGGTCGCGCCTTCCGAGAAGCGGCCCGCGCGCGCAAAGATCGTGCAGGCACTGAACACCCTCGACTGGGGCCGCACCACGCGCTGCGTGCGCATCAACGACCTGACCACCGAGTACGCCTACGAGGACATCATCGAGGTCGTCGAAGGTGCGCGCGAGAACCTCGACATGATCATGCTGCCCAAGGCCATGAGCGCGGCCGACGTGCAGTTTGTCGACAAGCTGCTCACCATGATGGAAAAGAAGCTCGGCCTGAAGAAGTGCATCGGCATCGATGTGCTCATCGAAGAGGTCGAGGCCATGATGCACGTTGAAGAGATTGCCGCATCGACGCCGCGGCTCGAATGCCTGATCTTCGGCATGGGCGACTACTCGGCGAGCCAGGGCATATCGATCCGCGACATCGGTGGGCCGAGCGGCTACCCCGGCGACATCTGGAGCTACCAGCGCCACAAGCTCACGATCGCTGCGCGAGCGAACCGCATCGATGCAGTCGACGGGCCCTTTGCCGATTTCAAGGAACCGGAGGCCTTCCGCGAAGAGTGCCGCAGGGCCATGATTCTCGGAATGGTTGGCAAGTGGGCGATCCACCCGTCGCAGGTGGAGATCGCGCAGGCCACCTTCTCGCCGGCCGCCGCCGATGTGACGCGCGCGCGCGAAATGATCCAGGCCTACGACGCGGCGCTGGCGCAAGGGCTGGGCGCCGTCCAGTACGGCGGAAAGATGATCGACATCGCCTCGATCCGCATCGTGAAGAACCTGGTCGACCGCGCAGACCAGATCGGTATGTAGCCGCGCTTCACGGGCCCCTTGGCCCGGCACGCACACCTGATTCCCAAAAATGACGGAGACACACATGACGACGAACATCGAATCGACATCGGCCCCCGAGAGCGCGGAACGCCGCCGCCTTCTTGGCACCGGACTGGGCCTGCTGGGTGCCGGATGGCTTCCGGACGTGGCGCGTGCGCAGGACTGGCCTTCGCGGCCCATCAAGATCATCGCGGCGCAGGCACCGGGTTCGTCCAACGATGCGACCGCGCGCGCGCTCGCGGAATACATGACGGGCCGGCTCGGCGTTCCCGTGGTCGTGGAGAACCGACCCGGCGCCATCGGCATGATCGCGGCGGATGCCGTGGCGCGCTCCGCACCGGACGGCTACACCCTGCTGATCACACTGCACAGCCAACTGGCGCAGGCACCCGTGCTGCTCAAGAAGGTACCGCTCGACACCACCAAGGACCTGACACCGATCGCCGCGTTCAGCACCGGCACGTCGCCCATGGTCGTCAAGAAAGACCTGCCAGTGAAGAACTTCAAGGAGCTGATCGAGTTGGCGCGCAAGCGGCCGGTGTCTGTCGGCAACTACGGCATCGGCTCAGGTTGGCAATTGATGATGAGCCAGCTGGCCAAGCAGACCGGTGCCAAGTTCGATCTCGTCAACTACAAGGGGACGGGGCCGATGGTGTTCGACCTGATGGCAGGCAACATCGACATGGGGGCCGGTTCGATGGCCGGCATGGCAGCCGGCATCCAGCGCGGCGCGTTTCGGCCGATCCTCGTGATCTCGGGCGACCGTTCGGAGCGGCTGCTCCCGGGCATTCCGACCTGGGCCGACGAAGGCTTCACGGGGCCGGCGTTCGAGAACCTCAAGGAATGCAACATGGTGCTGGGCCCGGCCAACCTGCCCAAGGAGGTGGTGCGGCGGCTCGCCGAGGTGGCCCTTGAATCGTCGACGAAGTCTGAGCCCGTGAAGACCGTGCTCACGCAACTGGGCGTAGAAAGCCCGCCGTGGACCGGCGTCGAACTGCAGAAGTTCATCCAGCAGACCTGGCCGACGTACCAGAAGATGACGCGCGAGTTGGGGCTGATGGTCGAGTAGCAGGAACGACGTCCCCGCATTGCGTGCGGGGACCGGCGCGCGCTACGCCCGCAGAATCTTCTCGATCGCCTTCCCCTTCGCAAGCTCGTCGACCAGCTTGTCCATGTAGCGGATCTTCTGCATCAGCGGGTCTTCCACCTCCTCGACGCGCACGCCGCACACCACGCCCTTGATCAGCGCGCGGTTCGGATTCAGCGCCGGGGCCTGGGCGAAGAAGGTCCTGAAATCGTTCTGCTGTTCGATCTGCTGCTGCAGCCCCGCCGCGTCGTAGCCGGTGAGCCAGCAGATGACTTCATCGACCTCTGCCTTCGTGCGATTCTTGCGTTCCGCCTTCTGGACGTACATCGGGTACACCTTGGCGAACGGTATCGCGAAAATCTTGTGCTCGGGCATCGTCATTGCTCCTTCATGTCGGTCGGATGGTCGATTCTGGCCGGATGCTCGCGGCTACGGATACCAGACGATCGAACACCCGTTCTCGAGTGCGCCTTCGTAGTGCTTGCTGAACGCGTGCATCCGAGGATCGTTCAGCGACTCGACCATCAGCGGGCGCCCTGCCATGAGGTGAAGATCGACGAATCCGAATTTCGCGAGTTCCGCTGCGGCCTCCGCTTCGCGGGAGAAATCGTCGCCTTGTGCGAGGAAGAGCATGAGCTTGTGTCGGCCCCCAACGGGCGGTGCATCCCACGCGAAGTCGCAGGCCCCGCTGTAGGTCGCCTCGGCGCCGTAGGCACAGACGGTGATCGCGGGGGCTGGCGACCGACTCACTTCTTCCCGCCCCGTCCCGCCTTCTTCGCAGCCACGGTCTTGCGCACTGGCTTCAACGCCGGCGCCTCCCGCGCCGACTTCATGTGCCCGCTCTCCCCCGAGGTCATGCCCACGATCTTCGCGAGCTGGCGGCTCACGCTCACGTAGGCGTGTCCGAGGCGGCTGTCGAAATACAGCGAATCGCCACGCCCCAGGCGCACCACTTCCCCGTTGTCGAAGTGCACGTCGATCTCGCCCGACAGCACGTACGCGAACTCTTCGCCGGCATGCCGCACGAAGTCCTCGGGGCCGTTGATGCGGCGCGCATGCACGGTGCCGACGATGGGGCTCATCTGCTTGCCTGCGGCGGTGGTGCCCAGGAACTCGTAGGCGATGGCCAGCCCCTTGTAGACCACGCCCTTGCCCGCGCGCGTGACGACCGGACCGTCGAACTGCTCGGGCTTGACGCCGGCGCCCGCGAACATGGCGTTCATGTCCATCTCGAGCGCGCGGCCCAGCGCGGTGAAGTTCTCGTAGCCGAGCGCGAGCTGGCCCCGCTCGGCGCGCGAGATGGTGGTGATCGACACGCCGGAGCGCTCGGCCAGTTGCGCCAGCGTCCAGCCGAAACGCTTGCGCGCGGTGCGCAGGCGATGGCCGAAAGTGGTGCGGTCCAGCGTGGGCGGCTCTTCCTTCGGCTTCGCCCCGCCCCGGTTCCCTGTGTGTGGAGTCACGCTTGGCTTTCTCTAGGTATGCCGGGTGATTCTGCCAGCCCCGCGCCCGGCCGGCCACGCAGGGCGCGATCGGTTCCGGCATGCGTTTTGCGTATGCGCAAATTGCGTGTACGCAAATTTCACCTTGGTGGTGCACCCATGGTTTCCCCTTGGTCGGTGCAAATCAATTTGCGTATCCGCAAATTTCTACCTACACTTTTCGGCGATGACAACACGCACAACCACCCCCGTCGTGGCCGACTTTCTCGTGATCGGCGGCGGCATCGCCGGGGCCTCCGTGGCCCATTGGCTCGCCCCGCATGCCCGCGTGATCCTGCTCGAGCGCGAGGCCCAGCCGGGCTACCACTCCACCGGCCGTTCAGCCGCGCTCTTCATGGAAAGCTACGGCACGCCGCAGGTACGTGCCCTCACGATGGCCAGCCGTGCCTTCCTCGAACACCCGCCCGAAGGCTTCGCCGAGCACCCGCTGCTCACGCCGCGCGGCGCGATGATGGTCGCGGGCGCCGAGCACCTGCATGAGCTCGAAGCGCACTGGGAGCTGCTGCGCGCCATGAACGTCGGCGCCCAGCGCCTGGACGGCGCACAGGCGCGCGAGATGGTGCCGGCGCTGCGCTCCGAGCAGGTGGCCGGCGCGGTGTACGAGCCCGACGCGTCCGACATGGACGTGCACGCCATCCACCAGGGCTACCTGCGCGGCATGCGCCAGGCCGGCGGCAAGCTGGTGTGCGACGCCGAGGTCACGGCCATGGAGCGCGTGGGCGAACGCTGGCGCGTGAAGGCGGGTGGCTCGATGTACGAGGCGCCCGTGGTGCTCAACGCAGCGGGCGCCTGGGTCGACACCATTGCGCAGCTGGCCGGCGTGCGCCCGCTGGGCATCGAGCCGCGCCGCCGCTCGGCCTTCATCTTCGCGCCGCCCGAGGGCCAGAGCGTCGCGCACTGGCCCATGGTGTTCGCCGCCGACGAGGGCTGGTACATCAAGCCCGACGCCGGCATGTTGCTCGGCTCGCCGGCCAACGCAGACCCGGTCGAGCCGCAGGACGTGCAGCCCGAAGAGATGGACATCGCCATCGCCATGCACCGCATCGAAGAGGCGACCACGCTCGCCATCCGCCGTCCCACGCGCACCTGGGCCGGCCTGCGCTCCTTCGTGGCCGACGGGGACCTGGTGGGCGGCTTCGCGCCCGACGCGCCCGGCTTCTTCTGGGTCGCGGCGCAGGGCGGCTACGGCATCCAGACCTCGGCCGCCATGGGCGAGGCCTGCGCTGCGCTGGCACGCGGCCTGCCACTGCCCGAGCGCATCGCAGGCTTCGGACTCACGGCCGAGATGCTCGGCCCGCAGCGGCTGCACACGGCCGGCTGATCCGTTCCTTCTCCCCTACAAATCTTCCCCACGAGAAATCACCATGCGTGTCTTCAGTGCCTCTCTTGCGACCGAAACCAACACCTTCGGCCCGATGCCGACCGGCATCGCCTCCTTCAAGGATCGCGGCTACTTTCCCGCCGGCCAGCATCCCGATGCGTTGACGATCTACTCGGGTCCGCTGTGGGCCGCACGCATCCGCGGCAAGGAAAAAGGCTGGACGCTGCTCGAAGGCATGGTGGCGGGCGCGCAGCCCAGTGGCATCACCACGCGCCACGCGTACGAAACGCTGCGCGACGAAATGCTGAACGACCTGCGCGCGGCACTGCCAGTCGACATGGTGCTGCTCGGCCTGCACGGCGCCATGGTGGCCGACGGCTACGACGATTGCGAAGGCGACATGCTGGTACGCGTGCGGGAGATCGTCGGGCCCGACGTCATCGTCGGCGCCGAGCTCGACCCGCACAACCACCTCACGCCCGCCATGGTGGACAACGCCAACGTGATGGTCTCCTTCAAGGAGTACCCGCACACCGACGTGCTCGAACGCGGGCTGGAGCTGGTCGACATCTGCGCCGCGGCCGTGGAAGGCAAGGTCAAGCCGGTAGTCGCGATGGTCGACTGCGACATCATCGTCACCGTCCACACCTCGCGCGAGCCGGCGCGCAGCTTCGTGCAGCGCATGCAGGCGCTCGAAGGCAAGGACGGCGTGCTCTCGGTCTCGCTCACGCACGGCTTCTCGTGGGGCGACGTGCCCGAGATGGGCACCAAGGTGCTGGTCTACACCGACGGCGACCAGGCCAAGGCCGACGCACTGGCGCGCCAGCTGGCCGACGAGGTCATCGCCATGCGCGACGGCCTCACGGTGAACTACCCCGGCATCGACGAATCGCTCGACCAGGCACTGGCCTTCGACGGCGGCCCCGTGGTGCTGGCCGACGGCGCCGACAACCCCGGCGGCGGCGCGGCGAGCGACTCCACCTTCATCCTGCGCCGCATGCTCGAACGCGGCATCACCAACGCGGCCCTGGGCCCGATGTGGGACCCGATCGCCGTGCGCATCGCCTTCGACGCCGGTGTGGGCGCCAGGCTGCAGATGCGCATCGGCGGCAAGATCAGTCCGCTGTCGGGCGATCCGCTCGACCTTGAATGCACCGTGAAGGCGCTGCAGCACGACCTGGTGATGACGGGCCTGTCGAACACGCCCACGGCCATGGGCGACTGCGCGCTGGTCGAGGTCAACGGCATCGAGATCGTGCTGATCACGCGGCGCAACCAGGCCATGGGCACCGACCTGTTCACGCAACTGGGCTGCGACCTGGCGGCCAAGAAGATCGTGGTCGTCAAGTCGTCGCAGCACTTCTACGCGTCGTACTCGCAGGTGGCCAAGCACGTGATCTACGCCGGCGCACCGGGCGCCGTGACGCTCGACCTCACCACCCTGCCGTACCGCAAGGCCCGCCTGCCCAAGTGGCCCATCGGCGTCGCCGCCTGAACTCCCTCTTCTTTTTTCGCCCCACCGACCGGAGAACCGACGATGAAACGACGAACGCTTGCCGCCCTCGCTGCCCTGGCCTTTTCAGCCGCCAGCCTTCCCGCGCTCGCCCAGACAACGCCGCCCAAGACACTCAAGGTGGTGGCGCATGCCGACCTGAAGATCCTCGACCCGACCTTCACCACGGCCTACATCTCGCGCAACTTCGGCCACATGGTGTACGACACGCTGTTCGCGCAGGACGCCACCGGCAAGCCGCAGCCGCAGATGGTCGAGAAGTACACGACCTCGAAGGACGGCAAGCAATGGAGCTTCACGCTGCGCCCCGGCCTGAAGTTTTCCGACGGCACCGCCGTGACCTCGGCCGATGCCGTGGCGTCGCTGCAGCGCTGGGCCGCGCGCGACAGCCTGGGCCGTGCCATGACGGCCGTCGGCGCGCAGTGGAAGGCGACCGACGCGCGCAATTTCACGCTCGCGCTCAACGAGCCCTTCGGCATGGTGCTCGATGCGCTGGCCAAGCCCTCAGGCTTTCCCCCGGTGATCCTGCCCGAGCGCATCGCCAAGCTGCCGGCCACCGCGCCGCTGACCGAAGTCGTCGGCTCAGGGCCCTTCATCTTCAAGCGCGACGAATGGGTACCGGGCAACAAGACGGTGTTCGTGCGCAACCCGAACTACGTGGCGCGCAGCGAGCCGCCGAGCGGCCTGGCCGGCAGCAAGAAGACCACGCTCGACCGTGTCGAATGGCTCTACCTGCCCGACGCCAACAGCGCCGTGTCGGCGCTCAAGCGCGGCGAGGTCGACTACATCGAGCAGCTTCCGCCCGACTACATCGCGCCGCTGCGCACCGACAGCAACATCAAGATCGGCTCCGGCGGCGCCTACCAGGGCTTCCTGGTGATGAACCAGCTGCACCCGCCCTTCGACAACCCGAAGGTGCGCCAGGCGCTGCTGCAGGCCGTGAACCAGGAACGCTTCGTCGCGGCCATGGGCTTCCCGCTGGACATGCGCATGGCCTACTGCGCCACCTGGTTCATCTGCGGCAGCCCCAACGACACCTCGGCCGGTGCCGAGCCCTTCCGCAAGGCCGACGTCGCCAAGGCAAAGAAGATGCTCGCCGATGCCGGCTACAAGGGAGAGAAGGTGGTGCTGATGGTGCCCAGCGACGTGCCCTACCTCAACGCCGAGGCGCTGATGGCCGCGCAGACCATGAAGAGCATCGGCCTGAACGTCGATGCCCAGACCATGGACTGGGCATCGATCGGCGCGCGCCGCGCCAAGCGTGACGCGGGCGACGCGGGCGGCTGGAACATGTACGTCACCGTGGCCGGAGAGTTCGACGTGAACTCTCCCATCGCCAACGCCTACCTCGGCGCGGCCTGCGGCAACACGCTGCCCGGCTGGCCCTGCGACAAGCAGCTCGACGAACTGCGCACCGCCTGGCTGAAGGAAACCGTGCCGGCCAAGCGCAAGGAACTGCTCGACGCCTTCCAGACACGCGCCTACGAGGCCGTGCCATACATCAACGCCGGCCAGTACTCGGCCGCGTTCGCGGCACGCGCCAGCCTCAAGGGGCTGGACAAGATGTGGGCCGGCCTGCCGACCGTCTGGATGCTCGACAAGTAAGCCGCCGCGCACCACCATGGGCTACATCGTTCGACGCTTTCTTTCCACGCTGCCGGTGATGGCGGTGGTGGCCGTGGTGGTGTTCCTGCTGATCCACCTGTCGCCGGGCGATCCGGCCGCGCTCATCGCGGGCGACCTCGCCACCACCGAAGACATCGACAAGCTGCGCGCCGCGCTCGGTCTGAACCTGCCGCTGTGGCAGCAGTTCGGGCTGTGGATCGGCAAGATCTTCACCGGCGACCTGGGCACCTCGATCTTCACGCAGGTGCCCGTGACGCAGCTGCTCGGCCAGCGGCTGGAGCCGACGGTGTCGATTGCGGCACTGACCATGCTCATCACGCTGGTGACGGCCGTGCCGCTGGGCACGCTCGCGGCCTACTGCGCGGGCACCTGGATCGACCGCTTGGTGATGCTGTTCGCGGTGCTGGCGTTCTCGGTGCCGGTGTTCCTCGTGGGCTACCTGCTGGTCTACACCTTCGCGGTGCAGCTGCCGTGGTTTCCGGTGCAGGGCTACGTGAACTTCTCCGAAGGCCCCGGCGCCTGGCTGCGCGCGCTGGTGCTGCCCTGCGTGAACCTGGCGCTGGTGTACATCGCGCTGGTGACCCGCATGACGCGCGCCACCGTGCTCGAGGTGCTGCACGAGGACTACATCCGCACCGCGCGCGCCAAGGGCCTGGGCGTGCTGCCGGTGCTGGGCCATGCGCTGCGCAACGCGGCCATTCCCATCGCGACCACCATCGGCGCGGGCATCGCGCTGCTGATCGGCGGCGTGGTGGTCACCGAGACGGTGTTCGCCATTCCAGGCGTGGGCCGGCTGGTCATCGATTCGGTGCAGCGTCATGACTACCCGGTGATCCAGAGCGTGCTGCTGCTGTCGGCGGGGGTGTATGTGCTGATCAACCTGCTGATCGACCTGAGCTACCGCCTGTTCGATCCGCGCATCCAGTACTAGAACAAAGAACGAGCCCCACGACGCCATGTCCACTGCCCTGCCCTTGCGCGAGGTCGATGCGCCGGTTCCTGCCGCCGCCGCAGACTCCGCCGAAGACACCCCTTTCGTACCCCCACGCTGGCGCTGGGTGCGCAAGCACCCGACGCTGATCGTCGGCGCACTGCTGCTGATCGTGGTGGCCGCGCTGTCCATCGCCGCGCCCTGGATCGCCACCCACGACCCGCAGGACATCGATCCGCTGGCGCGCATGCAGTCGGCCTCGGCCGAGCACTGGTTCGGCACCGACGCGCTCGGCCGCGACGTGTTCAGCCGTGCCGTGTGGGGCGGTCGCGTGTCGATGATCGTCGGCGCCTCGGTGGCCGTGCTCGCCACCTTCTTCGGCATCGTGCTGGGCCTGGTGTCGGGCTTCGTGCGCTGGGCCGACGGACCGATCATGCGGGTGATGGACGGCCTCATGGCCATCCCCGGCATCCTGCTGGCCATTGCGCTCATGGCCGTGACGCGCGCCAGCCTCATCACCGTAATCATCGCCATCACCGTGCCCGAGATTCCGCGCGTGGTTCGGCTGGTGCGCTCGCTGGCGCTCACGTTGCGCGAGCAGCTGTTCGTGGAGGCCGCGCATGCGGTCGGCACGCGGCTGCCGGTGATCCTCGTGCGGCACGTGCTGCCGAACATCGTGGCGCCGCTGGTGGTGCAGGCCACCTTCGTCGCCGCCGCCGCCGTGCTCACCGAAGCCGCGTTGTCCTTCCTCGGCGTGGGCGTGCCTTCGCAGACGCCGAGCTGGGGCAACATGATGGCCGAGGGCCGCAACTTCGTGACCGTGGCGTTCCACATCATCCTGTACCCGGGCCTGCTGCTGGCGGCTACAGTGCTGGCCATCAACCTGCTCGGCGACGGCCTGCGCGATGCGCTCGACCCGCGCCTGGCGCGGCAGCTGTGAAGAGGAACGCGCCATGACCCTTCCCATGTCCCAGGCCACCCTCGCCCCCGGCGAGCCCTTGCTCGAGGTCGACAACCTGCGCACCTACTTCAGCACGCTCGCGGGCACGGTGCGCTCGGTCGACGGCGTGTCGTACACCGTGCGCGCGGGCCGCACGCTCGGCGTGGTCGGCGAATCGGGCTGCGGCAAGAGCGTGACGGCGCTGTCGATCCTGCGGCTGGTGCCCACGCCGCCCGGCCGCCACATGGGCGCGGTGCGCCTGCGCGGCACCGACCTGATGCAGCTGAGCGAACGCGAGATGCGACAGATCCGCGGCAACCGCATCTCGATGATCTTCCAGGAGCCGATGACCTCGCTGAACCCGGTGCTCACCGTGGGCCGGCAGATCGCCGAGACGGTGCAGCTGCACCAGAAGGCCAGCCGCGCCGAGGCGCTGCAGCGCGCGGTCGAGATGCTGCGGCTGGTGCAGATCCCCGAGCCCGAGCGGCGCGTGAACGAGTACCCGCACCAGCTCTCGGGCGGCATGCGCCAGCGCGTGATGATCGCGCTGGCCCTGGCCTGCAACCCCGAGGTGCTGATCGCCGACGAGCCGACCACCGCGCTCGACGTGACCATCCAGGCGCAGATCCTCGACCTCATCAAGCGGCTGCAGAAGGAGCTGGGCATGGGCGTGGTGATGATCACGCACGACCTGGGCGTGGTGGCCGAGAGCTGCGACCGCGTCGTCGTCATGTACGCCGGCAAGAAGGTGGAAGAGGCCGACGTGGTCGACCTGTTCGACCGCCCGCTGCATCCCTACACGCGCGCGCTGATGGCCTCGATGCCCGCCATGAGCACGTCGAGCGCGCGGCTGCACGAGATTCCGGGCATGGTGCCCGCCGCGCACGAGCTCGGGCGCGGCTGCGCCTTTGCCGCGCGCTGCGCGCAGGCGCGCGAACGCTGCCGCCGCGAGACACCGCCGCTTTCCACGCAGGGCGACGGGCACGTGGTTGCCTGCTTCGCGGTGCAGGAGCAATGGGCCGACGAGACTGCCGAGGTGAGCGCATGACGACGACAACAACGACAACATCCACGAAGGCGCCGCTGCTGCAGGTGCGCGAGCTGCGCAAGCACTACACCTCGCCGCGGCGCTGGCTGCGCCCGGCCAAGCCGGCCATCCAGGCGGTCGACGGCGTGTCGTTCACCGTGGGGCACGGCGAGACGCTGTCGCTGGTCGGCGAGTCGGGCTGCGGCAAGACGACCACAGCCAAGTCGGTGATGCGGCTGGTCGAGCCCACCTCAGGTTCGGTGCAGCTCAACGGCGAAGAGCTGCTGAGCCTGCCCGCGAACGCGATGCGCCAGCGCCGGCGCGACCTGCAGATCATCTTCCAGGACCCGTACGCTTCGCTGAACCCGCGCCTCACGGCCGGCGACATCGTGGCCGAGCCGCTGCGCAACTTCGGCGACGTGTCGGTGGCCGAGCGGCGCGAGCGCGTGCAGTGGCTGTTCTCGCGCGTGGGCCTGCGGCCCGAGGCGGCGAAGAAGTTTCCGCACGAGTTCTCGGGCGGCCAGCGCCAGCGCCTGGGCATTGCGCGCGCGCTGGCGCTGAACCCCAAGCTGATCGTCTGCGACGAGCCGGTGTCGGCGCTCGACGTGTCGGTGCAGGCGCAGGTCGTCAACCTGCTGATGGACCTGCAGGCCGAGTTCGGCATCGCCTACCTGTTCGTCGCGCATGACCTCGCCGTGGTGCGCCACATCAGTCACCGCGTGGCCGTGATGTACCTCGGCCACATCGTGGAGATTGCCGACCGCGACACGCTGTTCTCGGCGCCGCGCCATCCGTACACCGAGATCCTGCTGTCGGCCGTGCCCGTGCCCAACCCGCGCACGCCGGCACGCCGCCTGCTGCTGCAGGGCGACCCGCCGAGCCCGGCCAACCCGCCTTCCGGCTGCCGCTTTCACACGCGCTGCCCGATGGCGCAGGCCGTGTGCAAGGAGAAGACGCCCGCGCTGAGCGAGCGCCCCTCGACTTCCCAGGGCGGCCACTGGGTCGCCTGCCACTTCCGTTGAAAGCATTGCCCCCATGACCGACAAGACACCCCACTACGACCTCTTGATCCACGGCGGCACCGTGATCGACGGCACCAAGGCCCCGCGCTTCGACGCCGACGTGGGCATCGTCGACGGCCGCATCGCCGCCATCGGCAAGCTCGCGGGCCACACCGCCGACCAGACGCTCGACGCCACGGGCCGCATCGTCGCGCCCGGCTTCATCGACTCGCACACGCACGACGACCAGGCCGTGCTGTCGCAGGCGCAGATGCCGTTCAAGGTGTCGCAGGGCGTGACCACCGTGGTGGCGGGCAACTGCGGCATCAGCGCCGCGCCGCTGCGCGCCGACATGGACCTGCCCATGCCGCTGAGCCTGCTCGAAACGCCGCCGGAAGACCGCTTCACGACGTTTGCAGCCTACCTCGACGCGCTGCGCGCCACGCCCTCGTCGGTCAACGTGGCGGCGATGGTCGGCCACTCGACGTTGCGCGCCGTGACCATGTCCGACCTCGACCGGCCTGCGACCGACAAGGAGATTGCCGCCATGCAGGCGCTGGTCGAAGAAGCCATGCAGGCCGGCGCGATCGGGCTGTCGACCGGCACCTTCTACCCGCCGGCCGTGAAGGCGACGACCGAAGAGATCATCGAGGTCGGCCGCCCGCTCACGGCGCGCAAGGCGCTGTACGTGACGCACATGCGCGACGAAAGCGACCGCGTGATGCAGTCGCTGGAAGAAACCTTCCAGATCGGCCGCGCGCTCGACATCCCGGTGGTGGTGTCGCACCACAAGGTGCAGAACACGCAGAACTTCGGCAAGACCAAGGTCACGCTGCCCTTCATCCAGGAAGCGATGAAGCACCAGTGCATCGGCCTCGACTGCTACCCGTACACCGCAGGCTCCACCATGATCCGCACCGACCGCGGGATGATGGACGGGCGCGTGCTCATTGCCTCCAGCGTGCCGCACCCCGAATGCGCAGGCCGCGACCTGAAGGACATCGCGGCCGAATGGGGCGTGTCGGGCGAAGAGGCCGCGCTGCGCCTGTCGCCCGGCAGCGCGATCTATTTCATGATGGACGAGGACGACGTGCAACGCGTGCTCGCCTTCGACGAAACCATGATCGGCTCCGACGGCATTCCGCTGGGCGACAAGCCGCATCCGCGCCTGTGGGGCACCTTCCCGCGCGTGCTGGGGCACTACAGCCGCGACGTGGGCCTGTTCCCGCTGGAGACGGCCGTGTGGAAGATGACAGGGCTCACGGCGCGCAACTTCGGCCTGCACGAGCGCGGCGCGCTCAAGGTCGGCCATCACGCCGACGTGGTGGTCTTCAATGCCGCGACGGTGCGCGACACCGCGAACTACGAAACGCCGACGCAGCCCGCTGAGGGCATCGATGCGGTCATCGTGAATGGCACCGTCACGTGGCGCCACGGCGTGCACAGCGGTGCGCGCAACGGGCAGGTGATCGTGCGCAAGGACGCGGCCTGACAGGTCGCACGCGCCATCATCCGCATGGCGCCGCTGCTTCACATCCTGGTGCATGCGCAGCACCGGATCGGTGAACACGCCGGGCCTCACGGGCCCGGTTTTCTTTCTTTTTCTCTCCCTGATCCTGTGACGGCGCGCCCCTAGGGGATTTCCCTCGACGGCTGGCCCGGAGCTTGCGTAGTCCGCCCTCATAGTTGAAGATTTCAACTATTGAAGACTTCTACAAACCCTCATGCATGCCCCGCTTCGCCTGAAGAACGACTACCTCAACGTGCTGATCGACCTGGCGTCGCAGCGCACGCGCGATCGCGGCTCGCGCATCTACGAGATCGAGCTCGGCCTGTCGATCCGCGACGTGCGCCTGCTGCGCATGATCGGCGCTGCGCCCGGCATCACCATGGGCCAGCTGGTGCAGACCTGCGCCATCGAGAAGACGCTGGTCTCCAAGCTGGTGGGTTCGCTGGTGCAGCGCAATCTGGTCGAGCGACACATCGGCACCGAGGACGCGCGGCAGATCCGCCTGTGCCTGAGCAAGACGGGTGTCGACATGGTGCTGCGCGCCGAGCCCATCGGGCATGAAATGGAAGCGCGCTTTCTCGACTGCCTGAGCGTCGCCGACATCGAGAACCTGCGCCGCATCATGCACAAGCTCATCGACGCCGAAGAAGGCTCGCGCGACATCTTCGAATTCCTGCTGGTGCAGCTGCGCGAAAGCAAGGAATCGCCCCCGTCCTCCTCCCCCGTGTCTTCCGCTCCCTCCCGAAAGAAGTAAGGCTCCATGGCAATCCACCTTTCACCGCGCCGCGTCGCGGCGGCTTCCCTGTCGGCGCTCGCTTTGTGCTTCGCCGCCACCGCCCCCGCGCAGACCGTGCTTCGCACCGTGCCCTCGTCGGACCTGAAGATCGTCGACCCGATCTGGACCACCGCCAACATCACGCGCAACCACGGCCTGATGATCTACGACACCCTCTTCGCGATGGACGAGAAGGGCGTCATCAAACCGCAGATGGTCGACAAGTACAGCGCGAGCGCCGACAACAAGGTGTGGAGCTTCACGCTGCGCCCGGGCCTGAAATTCCATGACGGCGCACCGGTCACCTCGCAGGACGTGATCGCCTCGCTGGCGCGCTGGGCCAAGCGCGACACGCTGGGCCAGAAGATGTACGAGGCGATGGACAGCGTTGCCGCCGACGGCCCCAACGGCTTTCGCATGACGTTCAAGCAGCCCTTCGGCGTGGTGCTCGACGCGCTCGGCAAGCCCAACCCGCTGGTGCCTTTCATCATGCCCAAGCGCGTGGCCGACACGCCCGCAGACAAGCAGATCGACGAGATGGTGGGCTCCGGCCCCTTCACGCTCGCCAAGGAAGACTTCCGCCCCGGCGACCGCGTCATCTACCGCAAGAACACCGCCTACGTGCCGCGCAAAGAGCCCGCCTCGGGCCTGGCCGGCGGCAAGGTGGTGCACGTCGACCGCGTCGAATGGGTGCTGCTGCGCGACCCGCAGACGCAGACCAATGCGCTGCTCAACGGCGAGGTCGACATGCTCGAGACCGTGCCCGCGTCGGGCTACACCGGCATGCGCACCAACGACAAGATCGAGCTGGTCGACGTGATGCCGGCGGGCCCCTTCACGGTGCTCTACAACCACAAGGTGCCGCCCTTCAACAACCCGAAGGCGCTGAAGGCCGCGATGCTGGCCGTCAACCAGGAAGCGATGCTGCGCGCGCAGGTCACCTTCCGCGACTTTTACAAGCCCTGCGCGTCGATCTACCTGTGCGGCTCGCTCTACGCGAGCGACAAGACCGGCTTCTACACCGGCAAGCCGCAGTTCGAGGAAGCGCGCAAGCTGCTCAAGGAATCGGGCTACGACGGCAAGCCGGTGGTCATCATGCTGCCGGGTGATTCGCCCGCGCTGAACAAGCTGCCGGCGGTGTACGGCCAGCTGCTCAAGCAGGTGGGCTTCAACGTCGATGTGCAGACCACCGACTGGGCCACGCTCGTGACCCGCCGCACCAAGAAGGACCTGCCCGAGAACGGCGGCTGGAACGCCTTCATCACCTTCTGGGGCGGCGTGGACGCAAGCAGCCCCATCAGCTACAGCCCGCTGACCGGCAACGGCGACCAGGGCTACTTCGGCTGGCCCGTGGTGCCCGAGCTCGAGGCGCTGAAGTCGAAGTTCATCGCCACCGCCGACCTCGCGCAGCGCAAGGACATCGCCACGCAGATCCAGCAGGTCGTGCTCGAGCACGGCGTGCTCGCGCCGCTCGGCGAAGGCAAGGCACCCACGGCCGTGCGCCGCGGCACCATCACCGGCCTGCTGCCCTCGCCGGCGGTGCTGTACTGGAACGTGCGCAAGAAGCAGGCGCCGTAGGCCGGCGCGCACTCGCGCCGCTCTCCCCTCCTGATCGACACCCCTGACCGGCTGCGCCCTGCGCGGCAGCCGGGCGGGACTTCCTTTGCCCGCGCCGGACGCCCGGCCCTTCGTCACGGAACCGATTCACATGCTTCACTTCCTGTTGCGCCGCGGACTGGCCACCGCGCCCGTGCTCCTGATCGTGGCCGTCATCGTCTTCCTGCTGCTGCGCATGACGCCCGGCGATCCGGCGGCGGCCATCGCGGGCGACGCGGCCAATGCGCAGGACATCGCGCGCATCCGCGCCCAGCTGGGCCTGGACGCATCGATCGTCACGCAGTTCGTGCACTGGCTCGGCCAGGTGCTGCGCGGCGACCTGGGCTACTCCTTCTTTTACCGGATGCGCGTGACCGAGCTGATCGGCCAGCGCCTGGAGCCCACGCTCTCGGTGGCGGCAGTGACGGTGGTGCTCACGGTGCTGATCGCCGTGCCGCTGGGCGTGCTCGCGGCCTCGCGGCGCGGCGGCCGGCTCGACCGCTTCATCATGGGCGCTTCGGTGCTCGGCTTCTCGGTGCCGGTGTTCGTGGCCGGCTACGTGATGATCTGGCTGTTCTCGATGCAGCTCGGCTGGCTGCCCTCGCAAGGCTACCAGCGCATCGGCGACGGCATCGGCCCGTGGCTGCGCCACCTGGTGCTGCCCTGCGTCACGCTGGCCGTGATGTACGCGGCACTCATCGCGCGGGTCACGCGCGCGGCGGTGTCGGAGGCCCTCACCGAAGACTACGTGCGCACGGCGCGCGCCAAGGGCATTTCGGAGTGGCGCATGCTGCTGCGCCACGCGCTGGCCAACGCGGCGGTGCCGATCGCCACCGTCATCGGCCTGAGCGTGGCGGGGCTGATCGGCGGCGTGGTGGTCACCGAAACGATCTACGCGATCCCCGGCCTCGGCCAGCTCACGGTGGATGCGGTGCTCTCGCGCGACTATCCGCTGATCCAGGCGATCACCCTCTTCTTCTCGCTCGTGTACGTGGTGGTCAACCTGCTGGTGGACCTGAGCTACCTGCTGCTCGATCCGCGCATCCGGTACTGACCTTCCTTCGAAAGCCCCGCCATGACTTCGATCTCCCTGCGCGACGATGCGCCCACCTCGGCTGCGGCTGCAGCGGCCGGGGTTGCTCCCGCCGCGCCCCGCGCCCCGGCCCGGTCGCTGCTGCGCCGCCTGCTCGCCAACGGCGGCGTGCGCATCGGCGGCGCCCTGCTGGTCGCGATGCTGGTGCTCGCGATGGCCGCGCCCTGGCTCTACACCATCGACCCGAACGCGATGGACCCCGCCAACTCGCACCTGCCGCCCGGCGCGCGCACCGAGTTCACCACGCTCGCGGGCGACAGCTTCGAGCGCTTCTTCCCTCTGGGCACCGACAGCATGGGCCGCGACCTGTGGAGCCGCACGGCCTATGGCGCGCGCATCTCGCTGTCGGTGGGCGTGGCGGTGGCGCTGGGCTCGGTCGCGTTCGGCCTCGTGATCGGCATGGTCGCCGGCTACTTCCGGCGGCTCGACGGCTTGATCATGCGGGTGATGGACGGGATGATGGCCATCCCCGGCATCCTGTTCGCGATCGTGCTGGTGGCCGTGTGGCGGCCCAGCCTGCTCACGGTGATCCTGGCCATCGTGGTGCCCGAGACACCGCGCGTGGCGCGGCTGGTGCGCTCGGTGGTGCTGTCGGTGCGCGAGGAGCCGTACGTGGAAGCGGCCGTCGCTCTCGACACGCCGACCTGGAAGCTGATGCTGCGCCACATCCTGCCCAACACGGTGGCACCGCTGATCGTGCAGGGCACCTTCATCTGCGCCGCCGCAATGCTGGTGGAGGCCGTGATGTCGTTCCTGGGCATCGGCCTGCCGTCCGAGGTGCCGACCTGGGGAAACATCATGTCCGAGGGCCGCACGCACTTCACCTCGCACCCCTCGACCGTGCTGATGCCCGGCGCCTTCCTCGCGCTCACGGTGCTGGCAGTGAACATGCTCGGCGACGGCCTGCGCGACGCACTCGACCCCAAGTTCAAACCGCGCGGAGGCTGAGCATGACATCCACCACTTCTTCGGCTTCCACGACCACTCCCGCGCCCTGCCTCGTGGTGCGCGACCTCGCCATCGACCTGCCCGCCGGCGCCGACCGCGCACACGCGGTGCACGGCATCTCGTTCGACGTGATGCCCGGCCAGGTCGTGTGCCTGCTGGGCGAGTCGGGCTCCGGCAAGTCGGTCATCGCGCAGGCCGCGATGGACCTGCTGCCCGCGTCGCTGCGGCCCTCGGCCGGGCGCATCGAGGTGCAGGGCGAGGACGTGCTCGCAGCCAGCCCGGCGCGGCTGCGCGCCCTGCGCGGCGCGCGCATGGCGATGGTGTTCCAGGAGCCGATGACCGCGCTCAACCCGGTGATGCGCTGCGGCGAGCAGGTCGACGAAATCCTGGCCGAGCACACGACGCTGGGCGCTGCCGCGCGTCGCCAGCGCGTGCTCGCCATCTTCGAACGCGTGCGCCTGCCCGAGCCCCAGCGTATCTACGACGCCTACCCGCACCAGCTCTCGGGCGGGCAGCGCCAGCGCATCGTGATCGCCATCGCGCTGATCCTGCGCCCGGCATTGCTGATCTGCGACGAACCCACCACCGCGCTCGACGTGACCACGCAGGCCGAGATCCTCGCGCTCATCCGCGAGATGCAGCAGGAGAACGGCACGGCCGTGCTGTTCATCACGCACGACTTCGGCGTGGTGGCGGACATCGCCGACCAGGTGGTGGTGCTGCAGCTGGGCCGGCAGGTCGAGAGCGGCCCGAAGGACGAGGTGCTGCGCCGCCCGAAGGAGGCCTACACGCGCATGCTGCTCGACGCGGTGCCGCGGCTGGCCCCGGTGCTGCGCGCGCCCATCGACGCCCAGGCGCCGCTGCTCGACGCGCGCGGCGTGGGCAAGGTCTACCGCACGGGCAGCTGGCCCGGCAAGCGCCGCACGGTGCATGCGGCGGCCGACGTGTCGCTGAAGCTGCATGCGGGCGAGACGGTCGGCATCGTGGGCGAATCGGGCTCGGGCAAGTCGACCGTGGCGCGCTGCATCGCGCGGCTGATCGAACCCACCGACGGCGACATCCGCGTGCCGGGCATCGAGGGCTCGCGCGGCGCGCAGCGCTCGGCTTTCCGTCGCATGGTGCAGGTCGTGTTCCAGGACCCGAACCGCTCGCTCAACCCGCGCCGCACGGTGGGCCAGTCGATCGTCGAGGGGCCGGTGAATTTCGGCGTGCCGCACGCCAAGGCCTGGCAACGCGCCGAGGAGTTGATGGCGCTGGTGCGGCTGCAGCCCGAGGTGCTGCACCGCTACCCGAGCGAGTTCTCGGGCGGCCAGCGCCAGCGGCTGTGCATTGCACGCGCGCTGGCCTGCGAGCCACGCGTGCTGATCGCCGACGAGGCCGTGTCGGCGCTCGACGTGTCGGTGCAGGACCAGATATTGAAGCTGCTCGCGGAGATCCAGCAGCGGCTGTCGATCGGCATCCTGTTCATCACCCACGACCTGCGCGTGGCCAGCCAGATCTGCGACCGCCTGATCGTGATGCACAAGGGCCGCATCGTCGAGCAAGGCAGCGCGCACGACGTGCTGCTGTCGCCGCGCGAGGCCTACACGCGCACGCTGCTGGCCGCCGCGCCGGGCCAGGGCTATGCGTTCGGAGGCGGCTGAGCGCCGTCGCCTCCCCTGTCTTTTCCGACCACCTTCATCCAACCAACCCAAAGAGACGAAGCCATGACCACACCCCTGTACGAACTCAGTGCCCTCCAGTTGCTCGAACGCTACCGTGATCGGGCCTTGTCGCCGGTCGAGGTGACGCAGGCCGTGCTTGCGCGCATCGAGCGCTGGGAGCCGCACATCCACGCCACCTACGGGCTGGACGCCGAAGCCGCGCTCGCATCGGCGCGCACCTCCGAGGCACGCTGGGCCCAGGGCAAGCCGCAGGGCGAGCTCGACGGCGTGCCGGTCACGCTGAAGGAAAACATCGCCACGCGCGGCACGCCGTCGCCGATCGGCAGCGCGGCGACCGTGCTGGCCCCCGCCCCTTCCGACGCCCCTGCGGCCGCACGCCTGCGCGAGGCGGGCGCGGTCATCGTGACCAAGACGACGATGCCTGACTTCGGCTTCCTGGGCGCCGCGCCGTCGAGCTTCCACGCGCTCACGCGCAACCCGTGGGACCTGGGCCGCAACACCGGCGGCTCGAGTTCGGGCGCGGGCGCTGCCGCCGCCGCGGGCTACGGCCCGCTGCACCTGGGCACCGACATCGGCGGCTCGGTGCGCATTCCGGCCAGCTTCTGCGGCGTGTTCGGCCTGAAGCCCAGCCACGGCCGCATTCCGGTCGACCCGCCCGCGGCCGCGCGCGTGATCGGCCCGATGACGCGCACCGTCGCCGACGCCGCGCTGATGATGCAGGTGGTGACACGGCCCGACGCGCGCGACTACATGAGCCTGCCGCCGAACGACTTTGCATGGCAGCGGCTCGAGCGCAATGTGAAGGGCCTGCGCATCGGCTTGTGGACCGAGACCACGGGCGGCTGGCCCATCGATGCAGAGGTGAAAGAAGCCGTGCTCGCCGCGGCCCGCCTGTTCGAGCAGGCCGGTGCCATCGTCGAGCCGCTGGCCGACTGGAGCACGCTGGACATGCGCATGGGCATGGCCCACTTCTTCACGATGCGCTGCCGCGTCGACCTGGCCGCGATGCCGCCGGAACGCGCAAAGCTCGCGGCCGGCTACATCCATCAGGCGGCGGAGTACGCGGCCTCGCTCACGCCCGAAGACACCTTCCGTGCCTTCACGCGCATGCAGGCGCTGCGCGCGGCCACCGTGGCGGCCACTCAGCCCTTCGACTACGTGCTGTCGCCGGTGTCGCCAGTGCTGCCGTTCGCGGCGGACGCCATCAACAGCGGCTCGGAGAACCTGATGAAGGACTCACACTTCACCTCGGTGTTCAACCAGTCGGAACAACCGGCCGCGTCGATCAATTGCGGCCACGCGAAGAACGGTTTGCCGATCGGCCTGCAGATCGCGGGGCGCCGCTTCGACGACCTGGGCGTGCTGCAGATGGCGCACTTCTACGAATCGGTGCGTCCGGCACAGGCGCGCTGGCCGGAACCGTCCTGATCGAGCGGATCAGTCCGGCGCGTTCATCACGCGATCGAACTCTTCGTCGGCCGGCACGTTGTCGGCATCGAGCTCGCTGGCATCGGTGAGGTCGATGCCCGTTTCGTCCGACAGGTCGTCGGACGCATCGGCTTCGAGTTCCTCGAAGTCGTCGGCAGGCGTGTTGTCCTCTTCGTCGTCTTCGGACGACGAGGCGGAGCGCGCGGTGGCATCGGCGTGGGGCGTCATGATCGAATTCCTCGGCAGATGGGTGAACGGCCCTCTATGGTGCGCCTGTTTTGCCCCTTGCGGTGGATCGACGGGCTGACGTCGGTGTCGGAAAGTTTCCCGTCCCCCGAGGCCGCGCGCACGCTGCAGCGTCAGTCCTTGTGGACGTGGCCGTGCTCGCCGTGCCCTTCATCGTGGCCGTGTTCATGGCCATGCTCGCCGTGCGCGAGCCGGCTCACGAGCGTGACCAGCACGATGCCGGCGACCAGCCACGCGATCTGCGCCGCGGTCTGGCGCGCGGGTAGGCGCTTTTGCAGCTGCGGAATCAGGTCGGCCAGCGCCACGTAGACGAAGCTGCTACCCGCCAGCACCAGGAAGTACGGCAGCCAGCCATGCAGCTGGTCGACCAGCCACCAGCCCGCGATGCCGCCGAGCATGGTCATCGTGCCCGCGAGCGACACCTTCACCAGCGCCGCGCGCGAATTGGCCGAGCTCTGGCGCAACACGACGAGGTCGCCGATGTGGTGCGGCACCTCGTGCGCAAGCACGGCCAGCGCGGCCACGAGGCCCAGGCGGATGTCGGCCACGAAGGCCGAGGCGATCAGGATGCCGTCGCCGAAGCAGTGCACGCTGTCGCCGGTAAGCACGGCCCAGCTGCCGCCGCCCGTGGGCGACGTGTGATGGTGGGCGTGGCCGTGCGAATGGCCGTGGTGGTCGTGATCGTGGTGATCGTGCGCTTCGCCCTTCACGGGTGCGACGTCGCCATGGTGGTGCTCATGCCCGTGGTGCCACAACTCGGCCTTGTCGAGCAGGAAGAAGAACACCAGCCCGAACAGCAGCACGGCGAACAGCAGCGCGGGCTCGATGCGGCTTTCGAAGGCCTCGGGCAGCAGGTGCATGAAGGCGGTGGCCAGCAGCGCACCGGCGGCCAGGCTCAGCAGGTGCTGCGAATTCACGCCGCCGCCGCCGCTTCGCACGCCCACGCGCAGCAGCAGGGCCGCGAGCCAGACGCTTCCGATGCCGGCGACCAGGGTCGCCACGAGAATTACTATCAAATTCATAGCTGCTTGCGCAAGAGGAACGGCCAGTGAAACCATTTCATGGCCTTGTTCCGATCATAAAAAGAGAAAGGCCGTCACGTCGGACGGCCTTCGGCGGAGAGTGGCTACGGGTCGCTGACGCGGTCAGGCGACACCATTGGCTTTGAACCAGGCCGTGGCACGCTGCCAGCCGTCGTCCGCGGCGCTCTTGACGTAGCTGGGACGGTAGTCGGCGTGGAACGCGTGGCCTGCTTCGGGGTACACGACGAAGCTCGATGCCTTGGCCGCCGGGGTTCCAGTGGCCAGAGCAGCTTTCATCTTATCAACCGTGTCAAGGGGGATCCCTTGGTCTTTTCCGCCGTACAAACCGAGCACCGGCGCCTGCAGGCTGGCGGCGATGTCGACAGGGTGTTTGGGCTGCAGTTCGCTGGCCTGCCCGACCAGCCGGCCGTACCAGGCCACACCGGCCTTGACCTTGCCGGTGGCGGCATACAGCCACACGATGCGCCCGCCCCAGCAGAAGCCGGTGATGCCGGCCTTGCTGGTGTCGCCGCCGTTGGCCTTGGCATAGGCGAGCGCGCCGTCGAGGTCGGCCATGACCTGCGCGTCGGGCACCTTGGTGACGATGTCGGCCTGCAGCTTGGGAATGTCGGTGTAGCCGCGCGGATCGCCCTGGCGGGCATACAGCTCGGGCGCAATGGCGAGGTAGCCGAGCCCGGCGAAGCGGCGGCACGTGTCGGCGATGTACTCGTGCACGCCGAAGATTTCCTGGATCACCAGGACCACCGGCAGCCCGGTCTTGCCGGCCGGTGCGGCGGCGTAGGCGGGCACCTCGAAGCCGTTCACGGTGTACTTGATGGGGCCGGCCTTCAGGCCGTCGGCCGGGGTCGAGATGGCTGTCTGCGCGGCCACCGGCAGCACGGCGGCGGCGTAGCCGACACCGAGGGCGGCCTTGAGCGCGGTGCGGCGCGTGGCCCCCTGCTCGGTGCTGTCGCCGGGGCGCAGCGAATCGAATTCGGAACGGTTGTCGTCGTAGGAGGTCATGCGAAGGCTCCGGTTGAATCGTCTGACAAGGGGGTGGCGCGTAGAAAAACGCACGCCGCAATGTAGGCGAAATCGGGCCGGGCCGTGTGACCGGACCGTAAAGCAGCCGGGCCGCTTCCGGCTGCGGTCAGGTGCCGTAGGCCCGCCGCGCCAGCGCCTCGGCCAGCACCTGCGCCGGATCGACGAGGCGCAGCCCCGCCACCGCGGCCGAGCCCTGCAGGCCCAGCGGCACCTCGGTGCAGCCCATGATGATCGTGACCGGGCCGTGCCGTTCGGCCAGCCGCAGCGCAACCTCGGAGAAGCAACGTTCGGCCAGCGGCAGGTTGCCGGCCTTCACGCCCTCGAAGATGCCGCGCATGATGGTCTGGCGCTCGTCGGCCAGCGGCACGTGGCAACCCAGTCCGGCCTCGGCCAGCGCCTCTTCATACAGCCGCACGCGGTAGGTGCCTTCGGTGGCCATCAGCGCCACCTCACTCGCTCCCTGCGCGGCCAGGTGCTGCGCGGTTTCGCGCGCCATGTGCAGCAGCTCGACCTGCGGAAAGCGTTCCTGCAGGTTGGCGTGCCACGCATGCGCGGTGTTGCAGGCGATGGCCACGGCGCGGCTGCCCAGTGCGGCCAGCCGGCCCAGCGCCTGCAGCATCGGCTCGAGCGGCTGGTGCGCGCCCTGTGCGTCGGAGGCCAGCGCGCCGGTGCGGTCGGGCACCGGCACCTGCGCCAGCCAGTGCTCGGGAAAAGACTGGTCGCGCACCGGCTCGCCGCGCGCGCGCATCTGCTGGGCACAAGCCTGCACGAAGAGCCGGACGAAGTCGGCGCCCGCCGCGGGGCCCATGCCCCCGAGGATGCCGACGACCTGTGTGGCAGCGACCATGTCTTTTCTCTTTCGCTCTCTCTGTGCGATCAGGTCGCTGGTTTGTCGCTGAAGGCCTTGAGGTTCTCTTTCAGCTGATCGCTCATCGGCAGATTCAGCGGCACGTTCTTCGGCGGGATCGGCTGCATGAACCACTTGGTGTAGAGCTTCTCGAACTCGCCGCTCTTCATCATGGCGGTGAAGGTGTCGTCCACCAGCTTCTTGAAGGCCGGGTCGTCCTTGGGCAGCATGCAGGCGTAGGGCTCGACCTGCAGCGACTCGCCCACCACTTCGTAGTCGGCCGGGTTCTTCGAGTTGGCGATGAGGCCGAACAGCAGGATGTCGTCCATGGCGAAGGCCACGGCGCGGTCGTTCTCGACCAGCAGGAACGCGTCGGCGTGGTCCTTGCCGAGCACGATGTCCATGCCCAGGTTCTTCTCGGCGTTGTACTTGCGCATGACCAGCGCGTTGGTGGTGCCGGTGGTGCTGGCCACGGTCTTCTTCGCGAGGTCGGCGTAGTCCTTGATCCTGGAAGATTTCTTCGTCAGCAGGCGCGTGCCCGTGTAAAAGTGGTTGACCGCAAAGGCCACGTCCTTGCCGCGCGCGGTGTTGTTGGTGGTGGAGCCGCACTCCAGGTCGACGGTGCCGTTGGTGATCAGCGGAATGCGGTTCTGCGAGGTGACCGCCATCAGCGAGACCTGCAGGTTGGGCTTGTTCAACTTCTTCTTCACCGCCTCGACCACGGCGTTGGAGAGTTCCACCGAAAACCCGATCGGCTTGTTGGGGCCGTCCAGGTAGCTGAAAGGCACCGACGACTCGCGGTAGGCGAGCGTGATCTTGCCGGACTCGGCGATCTTGGCGAGCGTGTCGGCAGCCTGCGCGGCGGGTGCGGTGAAGAGGACCGCGGCAGCCAGGGAAGCCATCAAGACGGAGAGTTTCATTCGAGCCTTCATTCGGTTGGATTGATCAGACAACCAGTGTAAGAAGGAGTGACACATCGGGACAATTCCAATTAACCCCGGGGTCATGCCCAAAGGTTATGGGCTGGGTTCTTTTGGCATTTCCGGCCAACGCGGGGCGCCTCTACAGTCGCAGGCTGTCTCTTTTGACTTCCTTCTTCTTCACTTCCGGAAAGTTGCCCCCATGCATGTGTGCGTGCTCGGCGCCGGCATCGTGGGCCTGGCGACCGCCTGGCAACTCGAGCGCCAGGGCCACCAGGTCACGGTGATCGACCGCGCGGCGCCCGGCGCGGGCGCCAGCGGCGGCAACGGCGCGCAGCTGAGCTACTCGTACGTGCAGCCGCTGGCCGACCCGTCGATCTGGAAGCAGCTGCCCAAGCTGCTGTTCTCCCCCACCTCGCCGCTGAAGCTGCGCCCGCAGCTCGACCCGCTGCAATGGCGCTGGGGCCTGGCCTTCCTCGGTGCCTGCAACGCCGAGACCTCGCGCGACACCACCGCACAGTTGCTCGCGCTGGCGGCCGCGAGTCGCACGGGCTTCGAGGCCATGCAGGCCGACATCGCACCCGACTGCGACTTCTCCGCCACCGGCAAGCTGGTGCTCTACGCCAGCGAGGCCTCGCTGGCGGGTGCGCGTGCGCAGGTCGAACTGCAGCGCCGCATGGGCAGCGAGCAGCGCGTCGTCACGCCCGACGAGTGCGTGGCCATCGAGCCCGCGCTCGCGGACTATCGCGGCCAGATGGCGGGTGCGGTCCACACGCCGAGCGAGTGCGCGGCCGATTGCTTCAAGGTGTGCGCCGAGCTGATGCGCGCATTGAGCGCGCGCGGCGTGCGCTTCGTGCTCGGTGCCGACGTGCACGGCTTCGCGCGCAGCGCAGGCCGCGTGGCAGCCGTGCAGACCAGACAAGGCGACATCGAAGCCGGTGCCTTCGTGATGGCGCTGGGCTCGGCCTCGCACACGCTCGGTCGCGCACTTGGCGCCTACCTGCCGGTGTACCCGCTCAAGGGCTACAGCATCACGGTCGACGTCGACCCCGCGCCCGGCGCAGCGCCGCGCGTGAACGTGACCGACAGCGCGCGCAAGGTCGTCTTCGCGCGCATCGGCTCGCGCCTGCGCGTGGCCGGCATGGCCGAGCTCGTGGGACACGACGCGAGCATTCCCGCCACGCGCATCGAGACGCTGGCCGACGCCACGCGCGCCGTGTTTCCGCGCGCGAGCCGGCTGGCCGAACTGCACCCCTGGACCGGCATGCGCCCGGCCACGCCGAAGGGCTTGCCGATCATCGGGCGACTGCCGCATGCGCCGTCGAACATGCTGTTCAACACCGGCCACGGCGCGCTGGGTTTCACGCTGGCCTTCGGCTCGGCGCAGCGGATCGCGCAGGCGCTGGACGCGCCCCCGTCGCACTTCTGAGCTTGCGGCCCAGGCGCCGCCAGCCGATCACCACGCCGGTCAGGCTCAGC
Organism: Variovorax sp. Root473; assembly: GCF_001426505.1. GTDB lineage: Bacteria > Pseudomonadota > Gammaproteobacteria > Burkholderiales > Burkholderiaceae_C > Variovorax. The sequence goes on along the minus strand of NZ_LMEV01000012.1, from coordinate 129,314 downwards.
AGCGCGCCGCCCGCACTGAGTGCGACCAGCAACACGTCCCACAGCGGGCGGTGCTCGAGCAGCGGCAGCCAGTCCCAGCTGTGCAGCATCGCGAACAGCCATCGGCTCAGGCGCCGCGTGCGGTCGCTGCGAGCAAGCACGGCACCGGTCTGCGGATCGACGTGGACCCAGGTGGCGTGCGTGTCGGCGAACACCACGCGCCAGACGGGCAGCGGCTTCTCGCTGCCGCCGGTCATGGTGTGCGCTTCGCGCGTGTAGTAGTGGCTGTCGTAGGCGGTGAGCACATCGATGCGCGCGACCGGGTCGGGCAGCAGCTGCGCGACGGCAGTGCGCAGCGCCTCCGGGTCGATCTGCCGAGGCTGTGCGCGGGCCGCGTCGCGCACCAGCGGTCGGCCGCCGGCGGTGCTGGCCAGCACCAGCGTCTGCCCCGCCGCGCGCACCCAGCGCAGTTCGCGGACGTCGCCGCGCGTGGAAGCCAGCAGCGCAGCGGGCGTCGCATCGCCTGCGTTCACCACGAGCGGCCCGCCCTGCATCGCCGCCATGCGCAATGCCGGCGCACCGCTGTCGAACACGCGCCAGGGGTTCATCGACATCAGCCCGCTGAAGATCCACGTCAGCGTGACGAGCGCAAACAGCAGCCCGCTGATGTGATGCCAGCGCATCATGAAGCCCTGGTACGGCGAGTGCGAGCCGCTCTTGTAGGTGCGCCGGAAACGCCAGCGCATCACGCCCACCACCGTGCCGGTGAGCGTGACGGCGATGCCGACGATCGACAGCCAGTTGACGATGTCGGCCCAGTAGCGGTCCAGGCCCGTGCCGCGCAGCGGGTACAGCCAGTGGATCCACGCACCGGCGTAGTTCCACAGCCGCTCGGCACGCGGTGCATCACGCACCACCTCGCCGGTGCGGCCCGAGATGTACAGCCGCGTGGCCTGCGCATCGGCCAGGTCGACCACATGCAGCGGGCGGTGCGCGTCGAGCCCGCGCGAATGGGTGAAGGCGTCTTCGTCGATGGTGCCCCGGTACCTGAGCAGCACGCCCTCGCCCCCATAGGCCTGCGCGCTGACGAGCGCGCGGGCGCGGTCGACCTCGCGCAGCAGCGCGCCGGTCTGCGCATCGACGACGACCACGCCGCGACCCGCCGGCGAACGGCGCGCGCCGGGCTCTGCTGCGCGCGCCGGCACCGCAAGGTACACCGCCTGCCCGCCGCTGGCCACGGCGAGCCGCAGGTCCTGCAACGGCCCCGCGATGCCGGCCGCGTCGAGCGCCTGTCGCGGACCCAGCAAGGGCGCCGACGCATCGAGCGGCGGCAGGTGCTGCAGGCGTTCGGCCTCGGTGAGCTTGGGGTAGCCCACGTACATCATCACGACGCCCGAGATGAACCACATCGCGAAGAAGGCACAGACGACGACACCGAGCCAGCGGTGGACCAGGAACAACCAGCGTTTGGCATGCATGGCGGTGCTCCTGCGGTTCAGAAGCTCACGCGCAACGACACGTCGGCCGTGCGCGGCGCGCCCAGGTAGGCGAAGCCGGCGCCGACGTTCGCGGCATACACGCGGTCGGTCATATTGCGGATGCGGCCCACCACCGACACCGTCCGGTTCACCTGCCAGCTCAGCCCGAGATCGAGCAGCGTGTAGCCGGGCCAGTGCATCGTGTTGGCCGCATCGGCGTACACCTTGCCCACATGCCGCACGCCCGCCGTGGCCTGCAGACGCGGCGTGATGGCGTACGACACCCAGAGGTTCGCGACCACCGCCGGCGTGTTGGTGGGCGTTCGGCCCGCGAGCGACACGCCGCCCTGGCGGAACTGCTCATAGCGCGCATCGACGTACGTGAGGTTGCCTTGCAGCGACCACTGCGGCGTCGGCTGCAAACCGAACGCCAGCTCCACGCCCTTGGACGACTGCTCGCCAACGAGCACCGTGAGCGCGCTGTTGGCCGGGTCCTGCGTCGCGATGTTGGTGCGGCGGATGCTGTAGGCCGCGAGCGTGGCCGTGCCCTTGCCCTGCCAGAAGTCGAGCTTGGTGCCGACCTCGACCTGCCGGCCGGTGGTGAGCTCGCTGTTGTTGCGCACGTCGGCGAACGACGCGGTCGAGAGCACGCCCGACGGCGGATCGGCCGCCGTGGCGTACTGCGCGTAGAGGCTGGTGCCGGGCGCGAAGTCCCACACCAGGCCGATGCGGCCGGTGGTGGGTTGGTAGCCGCGATGGAAGGTGGCCGGGTTCGCCGCGTCCACGGTGCGGCGGTTGACCAGGTCGAGGTCGATGCGCTCGTGGCGCAGCGCCGTCACGAGGTGCAACGACGGCTGCAGCGCGGTGCGGTTCTCCAGGTACAGCGCGGTGGTTCGCACCTTGTTGTTCCGGTCGGGCCGGAAGCCCGGCGTCATGCCGGGCACGTCGAAGAAGCGCTCGGTGGCGAAGACATACGGGTTCACCGTGCTCACGGTGCCGGGCAGGCTGTTGGGAAAGCGCGTCTGCCGGTTCACGCTGAAGTCGAGCCCGAAGGACCAGTCGCTCTTCAACCCGCCGAGCTGCCCCTTGTAGGTGCCTTCGACGCGGTTGCCCCACACGCCCTGGTCGTGCCGCTGCAGCAAGGCGCCCGAGCGGATGACCGCCGTGTTGTTCGCGTTGTAGCGGTAGTTCTCGACATTGCGGTAGTCGCGCAACGCGTCGTAGGCGTAGAAGGTGTTCTTGAACTGCAACGCATCGCTGGCCTGCCACTCGGTGACCGAGCGCAGCCACTGCACGCGCTGCGCGTAGAGGCCGTCCGCGCTGTTGTAGTTCTTGAAGCGCGCGGCGCGGTCGATGCGCATCTCGCCGCCCGCGGGGTTCAGCACGGGCGTGCCCCAGTAGGGCCGCGTGACATCTTCGTCCTGGTATTCGTAGGCCAGCGTGTGCTTCAGGCCGCCGCCGAAGTCCGACAGCAGCGAAGCCGCGAGCTGCGTCGACTGGTTCTTGGTGCCGTCGGTCCAGCCATTGGCGTCGCGGTGGTTCACGTCGATGCGCGCGTAGTGGCTGCCCGCGCCGCCGTCACCGGCGATGCGGCGGTTCAGGCCGAACGAAGCCTCTTTCAGGTGCTGCGTGCCCAGGCGCAGTTGCGCTTCGGCGAAGTCGCTGCGCTCGGGCGCCTTGGTGATGTAGTTGATCGAGCCGCCCAGCGCGCCCGAACCGAACAGGAAGCTCGATGGGCCGCCGATGGCCTCGACGCGGTCGTAGATCCAGCTGTCGACCGGGCGGGCCGCGATCGAATACTGCACGTTGATGCCGTTGAACAGCTGCGCGATCGAGCCGCTGCCGAAGCCCCGGTAGCTCACGCCGACATTGCCGGGCGCATCGTGCGCGGTCACGCCGGGCACGGCACGCAGCGCCTCCTGCGTGTTCTGCGCACCGCGCGCATCGAGCACCGCGCGGTTCACCACGGTGACGGAAGCCGGCATCTCGCGCGGCGTGAGGCCCAGGCGGCTCGCGGTGTCGGCGGGCGTGTCGAGGTCGAGCCGCCCATTGGGGCGCGGGGCGTCGTCGGCCACTTCGATCAAAGGCAGTGAAGACACGGCGGTCTGGGCATGGGCAGGCGCATGGACGGCGCCGAGCAAGGCAAGCAGCCCCAAAGCGGGGGCACGGGACAGGGTAGGCATGGCATCTCTCTCGCGACGGCGCTGGCGAAAAAATGAAACGCAGCACCGGCCGCACAACGACCGGGAACGCACCGCGCGGCCCGTTCAGGCGGCGTCAGGTGCAGGAACGACGAAGCTCAGGAGAGATGCGTGGGCGGCGCTCGCGCCGGCGGCGGCGAGGCCGTGGCTGCCGCAAGGCGGGCAGCGGGAATCGATTGCAGCGCGCGGCCCAGCGGCAGCGGCGTGGGCAGTGTCACCTGCACAGTGGCAGGCGGTGGTCCGGAGACCATGCACAGCGGGCAGTCCATGGCCGCCATGCCGACTTCGGTCGCACCGTCGTCGCCCTGCACGATGAGCTTGACGGTGCCCGCAGCGGAACACACCAGCTCCATCGCCTGCGGGTTCACGAGCGGCGACGCGCCCGCGACCAGCAGCGACGCCATGAACCACGCCAGCACCAGGCGGTGCATTGCGAAGAAGGTTCGAAGGGCGTGCATGGGCGCGGATTATGGCGCGAGGCGAATGCCCCGCATCTTTTCTCAGGCGGTCTGCTCGATCGCTTCGCGCATGCAGCGCGTGATGCCGCGCACGGCCACGGAATCAGGCCGGCCCGCGAAGCGCAGCGCGCGCACCGGCACCGGAATGTGTGGCTCCAGCGTCAGCACGTCGACCTTGGCGTGGTCGGCCGAGCGCGCCGTGCAGCCGTCGACCAGCGCCACGCCCAGCCCGTGGTGCGCCATGGCCAGGGCCGCGTGGTAGGTCTGCACCGTAACCACGGCCTGCTGGAAACCCACGCCCGCCTGCCGGCAGGCCTGGCTCAGGCTGGTGCCGACGGGGTCACGGCCATCGAGGCCGATCACGGGACGGTCGATGAGGTCGTGCAGCGCCACCGAGCCGTTGCGTACCAGCGCGCGCGGCAGCATGCCCTTGGGCGCGACGCACACCATGCGGCTGTCGGCCAGCGTCTCCTGCGTGAGCGAGGGATGCACCGCGGGGCTGAAGGCAAAGCCCACGTCGGCCTCTTGCAACAGCAGCGCGGACATGATCTGCGGCGAGTGCAGCGACTCGACCGTGATCGCGTAGCCCGGATGCATTTCGCGGAAGGCCTTGAGCGCGCGCGGCAGGATTTCGTAGCTCAGCGCGAGCACGCTGAGGATGCGCAGCTCGCCGGTGTCGTTGCCCGCGCGCAGGTTCGCCGCCAGGCGCTGCACCTCGTCGAGTTGCGCGAACAGCCGCTCGATGTGCGGGTACAGCGTGAGCGCCTCGGTGGTCGGGGTGAGCCGTCCCTTGGCGCGCTGGAACAGCGGAAAGCCCAGCTGCAGCTCGGCATGCTGCAGCGTGCGGCTCACGGCCGGCTGCGTGATGTTGATGAGCCGCGCAGCCGCGCTCACGCTGCCCGCGAGCATGATCGCGTTGAAGACCTCGATGTGGCGCAGCCGCATGGCCGACAGCGGTTGGTTTCGCTCAGCGGACGGTGGTCTTGCCGCTCGCGATGTCCATCACCATGCGCACGCCCAGGTACAAGCGCGGCTCGATGGAATCGATCAGCACGTACTCCGCGTCGGCCGAATGCGCGCCGAAGCCCTGCAGGCCGAAGCGCTCGATGACGGGCGCCTTGGTCTTGAGCGAGGCGAACGCCGCGTCGGTGCCACCACCGGCCGCCTTGTCGTCGGCGCCCAGCGGGCGGCCCAGCTCATCCTTGTAGATCGCCTGCGCGTGCTTGGCGAGCGCACGGGAGGCGTCGGTGGCTTCCAGCGGCGGACGGCGGCGCTCGAACTTCAGCTCGACCTTGGCCTCGGGCACCAGCTGCTTCTTCACGCGCTCGTTCACCTGCTGCTCGATGCGGTCGTAGTCGGCCACCTTGAGCACGCGCACGTCGGCGCCCGCGGTGGCGCTGGCCGGAATCACGTTGCGGTTGGTGCCCGACTTCGAGATGGTCCAGTTCATCTTCAGGCCCGAGGCCGGGTCGGACAGGTCGCGCATCTGCAGGATCTGATGCGACAGCTCGTACAGCGCGTTCACGCCCAGCTCGGGCGCCGAGCCCGCATGCGAGGCCTTGCCCGCCACGTTCAGCGTGACCGAGGCGATGCCCGCGGTGGCCAGCGAGAGCTTGTCGTCTTTGATGGACGCACCCTCGAACGACAGCACGGCATCGTGCTCACCGCCCAGTTTGGTCAGCAGCGCGCGCGAACCCGGCGAGCTGATCTCTTCGTCGCCGTTGATCAGCACGGTGAGCGTGCCGTAGTCCTTGAACTTCAGTGCCTGCAGCATCGACACCAGGTGCGTGATGACCGCCACGCCCTGCTTGTCGTCGGCAATGCCCAAGCCGTAGGCCTTGTCGCCGTCGATGCGGAACGGCTGCTTGTTGAGCATGCCGATGGTGTAGACCGTGTCCATGTGCGCGATGAGCATGATCTTCTTCGTGCCCGTGCCCTTGAAGGTGGCGCGCACCACGCGGCCGATTTTCTCGGGCGTGTCTTCCATGCGGTAGGCCTCGGCGCTCGGGTCGATGAGCTCGACCTCGCCGCCCAGTGCCTTGAGCTTGGCGGCGATGAGGTCGGAGATCTTTTCCAGACCTTCGATGTCGCGGCTGCCCGACTCGATGGAGACCAGTTCCTTCAGGGTCTCGAGCAGCGCGGGCTTTTCCTTGGCGGCGAGCGCAGCGATGCGGGCATCGGGTGCGGCGAAAGCCGTACCGAGGAAGGCCGCGCAGACGGCGGCAAGCAGGAAGGTACGAGGCTGGAGTGTCATGGACGTGCTTCTTCTTTCTGTCGTTTGTCTCAGGGCGTCGTGTACGTGCGAATCAGTGGGCCTTGTCCCAGTTGGGACCGACGCCGATCTCGGCGAGCAGCGGCACCTTGAGCGCCGCCACGCCGGCCATCAGGCGCGGGATTTCGGTGCGCACCCATTCGACCTCGGCCTCGGGCACTTCGAACACCAGTTCGTCGTGCACCTGCATGATCATCTTGGTGGCGCGCTTTTCTTCGTCAAGCACGTTCTGTACCTTGACCATGCTGAGCTTGATGAGGTCGGCCGCCGTGCCCTGCATCGGCGCGTTGATGGCCGCACGCTCCGCGCCGCCGCGGCGCGGGCCGTTGGGCGAATTGATCTCGGGCAGGTACAGGCGCCGGCCGAACACAGTCTCGACGTAGCCCTGCTCCTTGGCGAGCGCCTTGGTCTCGTCCATGTAGGCCTTCACGCCCGGATAGCGCGCAAAGTAGCGCTCGATGTACGAGGCCGCGGCCTTGGTCTCGATGCCCAGGTTCTTCGCCAGGCCGAAGCTGCTCATGCCGTAGATGAGGCCGAAGTTGATGACCTTGGCGTAGCGGCGCTGCTCGCTCGACACCTGGTCGGGCGTGGAGCCGAACACCTCGGCGGCCGTGGCGCGGTGCACGTCGACGCCGTCGGTGAAGGCGCGCAGCAGCGACTCGTCGCCGCTGATGTGGGCCATGATGCGCAACTCGATCTGCGAGTAGTCGGCGCTGGCGATCACGCAGCCCGCCGGCGCCACGAAGGCCTCGCGCACGCGACGGCCTTCGGGCGTGCGGATCGGGATGTTCTGCAGGTTGGGATCGTTGCTGCTCAGGCGGCCCGTGACGGCCACGGCCTGCGCGTAGTGCGTGTGCACGCGGCCGGTGCGCGGGTTGGCGAGTTGGCCAAGCTTGTCGGTGTAGGTGCCCTTGAGCTTGGACAGCCCGCGGTGCTCGAGGATCTTGGCGGGCAGCGGATAGTCTTCCGCCAACTTCTCGAGCACTTCTTCGTCGGTGCTGGGGGCGCCGCTCGGCGTCTTCTTGACCACCGGCAGGCCCAGCTTGGTGAAGAAGATTTCGCCGATCTGCTTGGGCGACCCGAGGTTGAAGGGCTGGCCCGCGATCTCGTAGGCCTCCGACTCCAGCGCCATGATGCGCGTGCCAAGGTCGTGGCTCTGCGCGGCCAGCGTGGGCGCGTCGATCAGCACGCCGTTGCGTTCGATGCGGTAGAGCGCCTCGCTCGAATCCATTTCGAGCTGGTAAATGAAGCCCAGCTTCTCTTCCTTCTGCAGCTGAGGCCACAGGGTGCGGTGCACGTCGAGCGTCTGGTCGCTGTCCTCGCACGAATATTCGGCGGCCTTGGCGATGTCGACCTGGCTGAACGAGATCTGGTGCGCGCCCTTGCCGCACAGGTCTTCGTACGAAATGCCGCTGCGCCCCAGGTGGCGCTCAGCCAGCGACGACAAGCCGTGCGGGCGGTGCACTTCGAGCACGTAGCTCTGCAGCATGGTGTCGTGCGCGTAGCCCTGTACCTCGATGCCGTGGTTGGCGAACACGTGGCGGTCGTACTTGATGTGCTGGCCGAGCTTTTTCTTGTCGGCGTTCTCCAGCCAGGGCTTGAGCTTCGCGAGCACCTCGTCGATGGGTAGCTGCGCGGGCGCGTCGGGGTAGTTGTGCGCGAGCGGAACGTAGGCGGCCTCCCCCGGCGTGACGCTGAAGCTGATGCCCACGATCTGCGCGACCATCTCGTCGAGCGAGGTGGTCTCGGTGTCGATGGCCGTGAGTTCGGCGGCCTCGATCTTCGCGAGCCAGGCGTCGAGCTGCGCCCACTCGATGATGGTGTCGTACTTCAGGTTGCTCGCGGGCGCGGCGGCATCGAGCGCGCCCAGTTCGGTGCTCTCGTCGAACAGCCCGCCCTGGTCGGCGCTCGCGCCGCCGCCGCGGGCCTTCTGCTTCTTGAGGTTTTCCTCGATCAGCTCGGGAGGCACTTCCTGCGCTTCGAGCGACTTGACCAGGCTCTTGAAACCGAACTTCTCGTAGAAGGGCTTCAACGCGTCCGTCTGCGGCGCGCCGACAGGCAGGCCCTCGAGCGACGGCAGGCCGGTCACATGGCCGTCGAGGTCGCAGTCGGTGCGGATGGTCACGAGGCGCTTGCTCAGCGGCAGCTTGTCGAGCGCCTGGCGCAGGTTCTCGCCGGCGGCGCCCTTCACTTCGGTGGCGCGTTCGATCAGCGCGTCGAGCGAGCCGTATTCGAGCAGCCACTTGGCCGCGGTCTTGGGGCCGACCTTCGGCACGCCGGGCACGTTGTCGACCGTGTCGCCGATGAGCGTCTGGTAGTCGACCATGAGGCTGGGCGGCACGCCGAACTCGGCCGTCACGCCGGCGACGTCGCGCTTCTTGCCGTTCATCGTGTCGATGATGGTGATGTGCTCGTCCACCAGCTGGCTCAGGTCCTTGTCGCCGCTGGACACGATCACTTCGACGCCCTGCGCAGCCGCGATCTTGGCGAGCGTGCCGATCACATCGTCGGCCTCGACGTCGGGCACCGTGAGCACGGGCCAGCCCATCAGTTTCACCACTTCGTGGATGGGGTCGATCTGGCTGCGCAGGTCGTCGGGCATTGGCGAGCGGTTGGCCTTGTACTCGGGGTACCAGTCGTCGCGGAAGGTCTTGCCGGGAGCGTCGAAGATGCAGGCCGCATAGTCGGCGCGCACCTCGCGGCGCAGCGCCGTCATCATGTTGATCATTCCGCGAATGGCGCCGGTGGCGGGGCTCTTCGGGTCGCCGGGCACGGCGCGCAGATCAGGCATCGCGTGGAAGGCCCGGTACAGGTAGCTCGAGCCATCGACGAGCAGCAGCGTTTTCTTGTCGGTCATCGGGGCATTTTGCCGTGCCCGGACCGGCGTCCGGAACCACACCAGGGTCGGCCGGCGGCCGACACGCCACCAGCGGGTGCGCGCCTACAATCTGCGCATGCCTAGCTCCCCACTCCTGGTCGCCCGCCGCATCCTGCTGGCGCTGGCTTTCGCCACCCCTGTTGCCGCCCTGGCGCAAGCGCCAGCCGCGCCCGCCGCCCAGTCGGCACCGGCGGAACCGCTACAAAATCAGGAGCAAGCCGACGGCCGGCGCAACCAGAAGGTCGAGCACATTCACACGGAAGACAGCGGCGCCTCGGTCGACGAGGTGCGCTACGGCGGTCGCACGCAGAGCATCAACGTCAAGCCCAAGTCGAACATGCCCGGCTACGAAGTGCTGCCCAGCGACGGCGGCAGCGCCCGCCCCGGCACGACCGGCGACGCGAACAGCGGCGGCAACGGCCCGCGTGTCTGGAACGTGCTGAAGTTCTGACCGTGACGTCGTCGTTCTCCTTCCCGGCCACCCTCTTCTCTCCCGCAGCCGCCGCCCGGCGCTGAGCATCGCCATGGCAGTTTTTACCGAAGTCCAGTTCGGCGAGGCAGACGCGCTTGTCCAGCGCCTTGGCATGGGCGCCCTGCGCGAGCTGCGCGGCATCGAGGGCGGCATCGAGAACACCAACTACTTCGCCACCACCGAGTCGGGCGAGTTCGTGCTGACGCTGTTCGAGCGCCTGAGCGCCGAGCAGCTGCCGTATTACCTTTGCCTGATGAAGCACCTGGCCGGTGCCGGCCTGCCAGTGCCCGCGCCCGTGGCCGACCCCACCGTGACGCCACCGACCGGCCATGCGCTTTCGATTCCCGCGCAGGCGCCCTGCGAGCTGCTGCACAGCGTGGCCGGCAAGCCCGCGGCGCTGGTGCAGAAGCTGTCGGGCCGCAGCGAGCTGGCGCCCACGGCCGCCCACTGCGCCGAACTCGGCGCCATGCTGGCCCGCATGCACCTGGCCGGGCGCGACTACCCGCGCATCCAGCCCAACCTGCGCGGTCTGCCCTGGTGGAACGAAACCGCCCCGGTGGTGCTGCCCTACATGGACGAGGCGCAGTCGGCGCTGCTGCGCGCCGAGCTGGCCTACCAGAACCATGTCGCCGAATCGTCGGCCTACGCCGCACTGCCGCGCGGCCCGGTGCATGCCGACATGTTCCGCGACAACGTGATGTTCGCGACCGGCGGCGCGCCCGATGCGCCGCCGCGCCTCACGGGCGTGTTCGACTTCTATTTCGCCGGCACCGACACCTGGCTGTTCGACCTGGCCGTGTGCCTGAACGACTGGGCCATCGACCTGTCCACCGGCCGGCACGATGCCGCTCGCGCCGACGCCCTGCTCGCTGCCTACGAAGGCGTGCGCGCGCTGAACGCCTCCGAGCGTGCCCTGCTGCCCGCGATGCTGCGCGCCGCCGCGCTGCGCTTCTGGATCTCGCGCCTGTGGGACTTCCACCTGCCGCGCGAAGCCAGCATGCTCAAGCCCCACGACCCGACGCACTTCGAGCGCGTGCTGCGCGAGCGCGCCTCCCACCCGCACGCCATCGCCCACGTCCTCGAGCCGTTGATGGCAGCCTGACCGTACACATGAAACTCCACCTCGTGCCGGCGCGCACCGGCTTCGACTGGGTCCGCCTCGGGCTCAAGACCTTCTGGCGCCAGCCGCTGGCCTTCATCTCGCTGTTCTTCATGCTGATGGCGATGATCTCGACCGCGTCGATGCTGCCGGTGCTCGGCAGCGTGCTCGCGCCGATCCTGCTGCCCTTCCTGACGCTCGGGCTCATGGTCGCGAGTTCGGTGGCTGCGAACGACAACGCCGACGGCCTGGGCAATGCGGGCGACCTGCAACGACCCACGGGCTCGGCGATGTTCATCGCCGTGTTCGACGCCATGCGCACCGAATGGCGCTCGCTGGTGGTGCTGGGCGTGATCTCGGCCGTGTACTTCGTGCTGGCCGTCACGCTCACGGCGCTCATCGACGGCGGCCAGCTCATGCGTGCCTACCTGTTCGACGAAACGGTGACGCCCGAAGTCATGAAGAGCAGCGAGTTCCTCACGGCGCGCACGCTGCTGATGTGCCTGAACCTGCCGCTGTCGCTGGCCATGTGGCATGCGCCCGCGCTGGTGCACTGGCACCGCGTGGAGCCGGTGAAGAGCATCTTCTTCAGCATCGTCGCGCTGTTTCGCAACTTCGGCGCCTACGCCCTGTTCGGCCTGGCGTGGTTCGGCGTGTTCATGGCCGCGGGCATCGCCATCGGCCTGCTCGCCACCGTGCTGATCGGCGTCGGCGCCATGGGCTCCGACGGCGCGGCCCTGGCGATCGGCAACATCCTGATGATCGGCACGGCGCTGGTGCTCGCGGCGATGTCGCTGGCTTCGACCTGGTTCACCTTCCGGGACAGCTTCGACGCGAACTGAGCCGCGAACTGCCCGCCCTTGCGGGCAGGCGTCGGCCTCAGACCGGCGTGAGCTTCGCCACCGACAGCGCCAGCCACTTCACGCCGTGGCGCGCAAACTTCACCTGCGCACGCGCGTCGTCGCCCGTGCCTTCGAGCGCGGTCACCGTGCCCTCGCCGAACTTGTTGTGGAACACCTGCATGCCTGATCGCAGGCCGTGCGACGGCGCGGTCTTCTGCGGCGGCACGGGCGGGCTGGCGAAGGTGTCCTTGCCGGAGCTGCTGCCGCCTCCGCTGTAGCGGTTGCCACCGCCGTAGGCCCCGGAGCCGCCGCGCGTGCTGCCGTAGCCGCCGCCATAGCCGAAGGCCGAAGGCGTGAAGCCCTGGTTCTTCGGCGTGAGCCACTTGAGCGCGCTTTCCGGCAGCTCGTCGAAGAAGCGGCTCTTGACGTTGTAGCGCGTCTGGCCGTGCAGCATGCGCGTCTGCGAGTGGCTCAGGTACAGGCGCTTGCGTGCGCGCGTGATCGCCACGTACATCAGCCGACGCTCTTCCTCGAGGCTCTCGAAGTCGCTCATCGAGTTCTCGTGCGGGAACAGGCCCTCTTCCATGCCGGTGATGAACACGCAGTCGAACTCCAGGCCCTTGGCGGCGTGCACGGTCATGAGCTGCACCGCGTCCTGCCCGGCCTGCGCCTGGTTGTCGCCCGACTCGAGCGCCGCGTGCGTCAGGAAGGCCGCGAGCGGGCTCAGCGTTTCGCCCGTTTCGGCGTCGGGCGCCAGCGCCTCGTCCAGCACCGGTCGGCTGGGGTCGATGCCCTGGCTCGCAGGCGACTGGCGCAATTCGTCGACCGGCAGGGCCACGGCATCGCGGCCGAAGCCCTCCTGCGTGACGAAGCTTTCGGCCGCGTTCACGAGTTCGTCCAGGTTTTCGAGGCGGTCAGCGCCTTCGCGGTCGGCCTTGTAGTGTTCGACAAGGCCACTGTGGTCGAGCACCAGCTCGATGATCTCGCGCAGGCTCACACCTTGCGTCTGCTCGCGCAGCACGTCGATCTTGGCGACGAAGGCCGTGAGGTTCGAGCCGGCCTTGCCGCCGACCGCGCTCACCGCATCGTGCAGCGAGCGCCCGGCAGCGCGGGCCGCGTCCTGCAGGCTTTCGAGCGTGCGTGCGCCGATGCCGCGCGGCGGGAAGTTGACGACGCGCAGGAAGCTGGTGTCGTCGTCCTTGTTCTCGAGCAGGCGCAGGTAGGCCAGCGCATGCTTGATTTCGGCGCGCTCGAAGAAGCGCAGGCCGCCGTACACGCGGTACGGCACCGAGGCGTTGAACAGCGCCGTTTCAATCACCCGGCTCTGCGCATTGCTGCGGTAGAGCACAGCCATTTCCTTGCGGTCGAAGCCGTCGCGCGCCAGCTGGCGCATTTCCTCGACCATCCACTGCGCCTCGGCGAGGTCGGTGGGCGATTCGTACACGCGTACCGGTTCGCCCGGCCCCTGCTCGGTGCGCAGGTTCTTGCCCAGGCGCTTCTTGTTGTGGCTGATGAGTTCGTTGGCCGAATCGAGGATGTTGCTGTAGCTGCGGTAGTTCTGCTCCAGGATGATCTGGTGGCGCACGTCGAACTCGCGCACGAAGTCGGTCATGTTGCCCACGCGCGCGCCGCGGAAGGCGTAGATGCTCTGGTCGTCGTCGCCCACGGCGATCACGCTGTTGTGCTCACCCGGCGTGAAGTGGCCACCAGGGGCGGTGTGGCCCGAGAGCATCTTCAGCCACGCATACTGCAGGCGGTTGGTGTCCTGGAACTCGTCGACCATGATGTGGCGAAAGCGCCGCTGGTAGTGCTCGCGCACCGGGTCGTTGTCGCGCAGCAGCTCGTAGCTGCGCAGCATCAGCTCGCCGAAGTCGACCACGCCTTCGCGCTGGCACTGCTCTTCATACAGCTGGTAGAGCTCGACCTTCTTGCGGTCGTCGTCGCTGCGCGCCTCCATGTCGCCGGGGCGCAGGCCGTCTTCCTTGGCGCCGGCGATGAACCACTGTGTCTGCTTGGCCGGAAAGCGCTCGTCGTCGACGTTGAACTGCTTCATCAGGCGCTTGATGGCCGAGAGCTGGTCCTGCGTGTCGAGGATCTGGAAGGTCGAGGGCAGGTTGGCCAGCTTCCAGTGCGCGCGCAGCAGGCGGTTGCACAGGCCGTGGAAGGTGCCGATCCACATGCCGCGCACGTTGACGGGCAGCATCGCGGTCAGCCGCGTCATCATTTCCTTGGCGGCCTTGTTGGTGAAAGTGACGGCCAGGATGCCGCCGGCGGACACCTGCCCCGTCTGCAACAGCCACGCGATGCGGGTGGTGAGCACCCGCGTCTTGCCGGAGCCGGCACCGGCGAGGATGAGCGCGTTGCCCGCAGGCAGCGTGACGGCAGCAAGCTGCTCGGCGTTGAGGTTGTTCAGCAACGGCGAGGCAGGGCCGCCCGCATCGGCTGCGGACGCGCCGGAAAACAGGTCGTGAGGGAGCATGGGTGCCATTGTAGAAAGCAGCCCCGCCGCAGGCGCCGCCGGGCCGGGGTGACCTTGCGGGCATGACATGGAATCAAGGCACGCGCGACCCGCGCCTGTTCGGCGTGAGCATGGGCATGGGCCACCGGATCTGATGAAGCACCGCACCCTTGTCGTCCGGTATACGCAGCAACCCATAGGGTCAATACGCCCCGGCAACTTGCGTATCGCGACCATGGCCGTAAAATCAATCACCGGGCCCAAGTTTCTTGCGTCCGGTTTTTTTTGGCCGTCATTTTCATGACGCGACCACGAGAACCGGCCGGACCAAGCGCTCATTCGTTCCACTCAACGATTCCTTTCAGGAGCCTGGTCATGCAAATCTTCGATTACGACAACATCCTGCTGCTGCCGCGCAAATGCCGCGTGGAAAGCCGCTCGGAATGCGACGCCAGCGTCACGCTGGGCGAGCGCACCTTCCGCCTGCCGGTGGTGCCTGCCAACATGAAAACGGTGGTCGACGAGTCGATCTGCCTGTGGCTCGCACAGAACGGCTACTTCTACGTGATGCACCGCTTCGACCTGGACAACGTCCAGTTCGTGAAGGACATGCAGGGCCAGGGCGTGTTCGCCTCGATTTCGCTGGGCGTGAAGAAGCCCGACTACGACACGGTCGACCAGATGGTCGCGCAGGGCCTCGTGCCCGAATACATCACGATCGACATCGCGCACGGCCATGCCGACAGCGTGAAGAACATGATCGGCTACCTGAAGGCCAAGCTGCCCAAGTCGTTCGTGATCGCCGGCAACGTGGGCACGCCCGAAGCCGTGATCGACCTGGAGAACTGGGGCGCCGACGCCACCAAGGTCGGCATCGGCCCAGGCAAGGTGTGCATCACCAAGCTCAAGACCGGCTTCGGCACGGGCGGCTGGCAACTGTCGGCGCTCAAGTGGTGCGCGCGCGTGGCCACCAAGCCGATCATTGCCGACGGCGGCATCCGCGACCACGGCGACATCGCCAAGAGCATCCGCTTCGGCGCGTCGATGGTCATGATCGGCTCGCTGTTCGCGGGCCACGAAGAGTCGCCGGGCAAGACGGTCGGCGTCGACGGCACGCTCTTCAAGGAGTACTACGGCTCGGCCAGCGACTTCAACAAGGGCGAGTACAAGCACGTCGAAGGCAAGCGCATCCTCGAGCCCATCAAGGGCAGGCTGGCCGACACGCTGGTCGAGATGGAGCAGGACGTGCAGAGCTCGATCAGCTACGCGGGCGGCCGCACGCTGATGGACATCCGCAAGGTCAACTACGTCACGCTGGGCGGCGACAACGCCGGCGAACACCTGCTGATGTGAGCGCGACGGGCGGCCTGTCCGCCCGTCTTTTCTTTTTCCTTCAGGCCTCGAGCAACTTCACTGCGTAGCGGTGCAGCGCGTGCGCCGGATCGGCCAGCGCATCGACCACGCCGAAGTGGTCCAGCCCCGGCAGCACCTCGCACACCGGCACCGTGTGGCGGCCCCAGGCCTCGCGGATCATCGCGTTGTGGCGCAGGAACTCGGCGCTCTCGTTGCCCCCCACCGCCGCATAGAGCTGGCCGCGCGCCGGCGCGGGCCACAGCGCCGGGCTTGCGCGCCGCGCGTCGGCATCGGTGAGCTTCAGCGTGTGCGCGAGGAACGGCGTGCGCTGCAGCGGCCGCAGATCGAACAGCCCCGAGACCGACAGCGCATTGCGCACCAGCTGCGCGGGCAGATCGGGCGCCACCGCCTTCCAGTCGCAGGCCAGCAGCGCCGCCGCCATGTGGCCGCCCGCGGAGTGCCCGGCGACGGTGATGCGCGACGGGTCGCCGCCATAGCTCGCCACATGGCGCCAGGTCCATTCAAGCGCCCGCACCATCTGCAGCAGGATGCCCGGCACCGTCACCGGCTGGTCGACCGGGCCCGGGCACAGGGCGTAATTGGGCTGCACCACGCAGATGCCGCGGTCATGGAAAGCGGGGCTGATGAACGAATGGTCCTTCTTGTCCATGGCGCGCCAGTAGCCGCCATGGATGAAGACCAGCACCGGCGCATCGGGCACGGGCGCCGGAAAGACGTCGAGCGTTTCGTTCGGGCCGGTGCCGTAAGGCACATCGATGCGACACGGCAGCGTGTCGCGCGTCGCGGCGGAATCGCGGGCCCAGCGCGCGAAGTACGCGGGGTGGTCCTTCACCCGCGCCAGGTTGTTGTACATGCCTTCCAGCCAGGCGGGGTCGTGCGCGTCCATGCGATGCTTGCTCCTTGTTTTTCCGGCGCGCATCTTGGCACGACCGCGTGCATGGAAACGCGCGGCTCGATAAAATGCGGGGCGTGTTGGGGGGGGTAGCTCAGCTGGGAGAGCGCCGCGTTCGCAATGCGGAGGTCGGGAGTTCGATCCTCCTCCTCTCCACCAACCGACCCAGCAAAAAGGCCTTGGCGATTGCCAAGGCCTTTTTCATTTGCAGCTGTGCGCTGCCGCCGGGAAATGTCAGGCGTCGAGCGTCAGGTGCTGGCCGTGCAATGCCGCAGCGCCCGACGATGCCAGGAAGCCGATGGTCTGCGCCGCGACCGAGGTCGACACCCACTCGGCCGGGTTCGCGTCGGGCATCGCCTGGCGGTTGGCCGGCGTGTCGAGCACGCTGGGCGCCACGCTGTTGATGTTCACGCCGTGCGGCGCGGCCTCGGCCGCCATCGATTCCACCAGCCGCTGCAGCGCGCTTTTCGATGCGATGTAGGCCGCCATGGCCGGCAGGCCGCGCGCCGCCACCTTGGCCGTCACCGCGACGATGCGGCCCGCGCGGCGCTCGATCATCGAAGGCAACACGGCCTGCGTCACGGCGACGAAAGACCAGGCGTTGAGGTTCATCATCCGGTCCCAGCTCTCGCGCGTGAGCGCGTGCGTCGCCTCGCCCATCTCGAAGCCGCCGGCGATGTGCACCAGCGCATCGACGCGGCCGAAGGCCTGCAGCACCTGGCCGGTGAGCGCGGCCATGTCGGGTGCCGAGGTCACGTCGCCGGCGAGCAGCAGGTGCTGCGAGTTGTCCAGGCCCGGAAAGACGTCGGCCAGGCGGCCGGCGTGGTGGTCGACCAGCGCGAGCCGCGCGCCCTGGTCGAGAAAGTGCTGGGCCACGGCCCGGCCCAGTGCGCCCGCGGCGCCGGTGATCACGACGTGGGGGGTATTGCTTGCATCGCTCATCGAAAACTCCTCGGATAGGGGCGGGGCCATGCCCCGACGGTCGGGCATCCTAACGCCGACGTACAAATGTGCAGAAAGTTTTTGAAGTGCCAAAAAGATTGGTATATACTCGTGGTCTTGCCAGAAAACACTAACGGTTTTCAAAGCAAGGGCTCTTAGCTCAGTTGGTAGAGCAGCGGACTCTTAATCCGTAGGTCGAGTGTTCGAGTCACTCAGGGCCCACCAACCAACATCGCGGCAACGCTGGAAAGCCTGCTACCCACAAGGTAGCAGGCTTTTTTCATGGTGCGTTCGCTTGTACGTTTGCCTGCGCCAACGCTTCCGTTCGCAAGCCTTCCCCGACATCCCGTGAAGAAATCCAAACCCGCGTCATCGCCGAAATCCTTCGACCTCAAGCAGCATTGGCATTGGGGCCGCGGCATGCGCCAGTTGCGCATTGCCGACTTCCTGAAAGACGGCCGCCTGCTCGTCCCCGGCGACCTCACGGGCGAAGGCCCGGCCACCGATGACGGCACGGGCGCGCTGCGCACCGTCGGCGGCGTGCAGGTCGGCAGCGCCGACTACGAAACCGGCCTGATGTGGGTCGGCCGCAAGCTGCGCGAAGGCGACCTGCCGAGCAAGCCCCAGGGCTGACGCGGCTACGGTGCCGTGACACGCCGGAGAAACTGCAGCGAGCGCTCCAGCGCCAGCCGCCCCGGCGCATCGTCGAGATTGAACTGGTACTCGTGCGGCAGTGCGGGCGTCTGGTCTGCGGGGAAGAACAGGCTGTCGACCTGCACGCCCTTCGCCATCAGCGTTTCAGCCATCGACCGCGACTGCCCTTCGAGCGGATCGCCGTTGCCCGCGGTGATGAACGACGGCGGAAAAGCTTCGGTCACATAACGACGCACCGACGCGGTCTCGAAGGCCGGCGCATGCTGGAAGTCCTTGCTGCCGCTATATGACCAGAACACGGTCCGCAGGAAGCTGCCGAACGCGCCGTCGAGCTTTGCCTGCGCCGCGTCGTACGCACCGCAATGCAGCAGCAAGCCGCGCAGTTGCTCGCGCGCGATGACCGGCGCAAGGCCGACGGCTTTCGCATAACTGGGCACGGCCACGGCATTCGCGACCTGCGCGACGATGTGCGCGCCCGCCGAGTCGCCGGCCAGCACGAGCCGCGTCGGGTCCACGCCGAGCCTCGCGGCCTCGCGCACGAGATAGCCCAGCGCCGAATTCACCTGCCGCACCGGCACCGGATAACCCTGGCCGGGCGCAATCGAATAACCGGCGGCCACCACGGTGAAGCCCTGCCCCGCCAGCACGCGCGCGTAGTTGGCGACGTCGCGCCGATGGCCCGAAACCCAGGCGCCGCCGTGCACCCACACGATGGTGGGCAACGGCCGGACGCCCGCCGAGGCCGGCCGGAACACATCGAGGTAGGCATCCGCATCGCCCTCGTCGTAGTGCTGGTCGAGCACCGCCGCGATACCGGGCGGCACGTGCTTTTGCAGCGACTGCGATGCGGCGTCCGAGCCCTTGCCGAAGGCGTAGCGGATCATCAGCGCCGACGGCCACGGGCTCCACTGGAACGCGGCGTAGCTCGCGACGATGAGGCCAGTGACAACGCCGAGGACCGACAGCAGGATGTTCTTGAGCTTCACGGTGCAGCGCCTGCGCCGGACGGCCCGGCGCTTCAGGGAGCGCCCCGCATTCTGCTTGCCCGCTGCAGCGTCCCGCTATGCTCGCCCCACATGCCGCCACCGCCCTGCGCTCACAGACACACGCTGCGTCGCGCCACGCGCACGTTGTGCGTGGTTCTGGCGTGGGTTGCAGCGCCCACCTTCGCATCGGCTGCCGCCGGCTGTCTTGCCACGGCCTCTCACATTCCGCCATCGCCGCGTGCCCTCGCGATGGCGGCGCTGGCCCGGCAAGAACACACCGCCTTCGGCAGCCAGACGATGGACGCCGAAGGCCGGCTCACCGAGTCCGGCTATTCGGAAGCGGAAGACACGCGCTATCCGGCCGGTGCGCTGCCCGCATGGCAACGCGTGCTGCGCTACTGGCGCGCGGTCGATCCGTCGAACGCGCGGCTGCCGTCGCTCGTGCGCTTCGGCGCGCTGCGCGCGGCCGACCGTACGTTGCTGACCGAGGCGCTGAACCAGGCCAGCGCGGCGCGCCTGCAAGGCCTGGGCGTCGGTCCGGACCAGGGGCTGGATTCGTCGGACCAGCGCGCCATCGAAACGGCCCTGCAGCGCGTCGCGGTGATCGACACGCCCTGGTCCGCTGCATTCATCAGCTGGGTCGCACGCGAGGCCGGGCTCGGCGCCGACGAGTTCGTCTTTTCCGAGGCCCACGTCGACTACGCCGGCGCCGCATGGAAGGCCGGCATCGACGAGGCGGCGGGCCGCGCAAACCCGCAGGCCCTGCGCGCCTGCGACCTGATGCGCACGTCGCCGCGCCCGGGCGATCTGGTCTGCCATGCACGCGGCGCGCGCAGTGCGTCGCTCGACCGTTTCGCCACGATCGGCGAGGCGCTCGCCGGCCGCCCCACGGGCGGCGCTGCGTTTCCGATGCACTGCGACGTGGTGGTGGGCGTGGACGATGCGGGCTTCGACGCCGTCGGCGGCAACGTGCTGCAGTCGGTCACGCTGCGGCGCCTGGCCTTCGCACCCGGCACGCGGCTGCTGGACCCGAGCTATCTGCTCGAAGGCTGCACGACGGGCAGCGCGGCGTGCGTCGATCGCCACATGAGCCGGCAGCCGTGGTCTCTGCTGCTTCAGTGGCGTTGAGAGAGGGCAAGGCGCCCCCAGGCGTCAGTCGCGGTAGTACACCTCGACAGCGCCCTTGAGCTTGATCAGCAGCGGATAGCCCTTGCGGTCCAGCGTGCGGCCGGCGGGCACCTTGATCCAGCCTTCGCTGATGCAGTATTCCTCGACGTCCAGGCGGTCCTTGCCGTTGAAGCGGATGCCGATCGGGTGCTCGAACACGGCGGGAATGTGGTGCGGGCTGCGCGGATCGGTCGAGAGGTGATCGGGCAATGCGGGCTTGGAGGTGGCTTCGTCGGTCATGGGCAAACGGGTTTCTGAATCGACCCGAATGATAGAACCTGCCGCCCTGCCCGACCCGGTGCTTCTAGCGCCGCTTCTTCCACGCCTTGGGCGGTGGCTTCGGCCCGAAGCCCAGCGCGGCCCGCGCGAGCGCGTCGGCCTCGGCGTTGCGATGGCGCGGAATCCATTGCACGCGCGCCTCGTCGAAGCCTTGCAGCAACGTGCGCGCCTCGTCGAAGAGCGGCGCCATGCGCACGATCGGCCGCACGTCGGCAGCGCCGCTCAACTGCTCGACCAGCGTACTGTTGTCGCTGTAGGCCTGCACCGCCGTAGCGCCGCGCGCCTGCAGCTCGCGCAGCGCGAGCGTCAGCGCCCGCAGCTCGGCTTCGTTGTTGCAGCCTGTCGTGTGCGTGGCCTGCGAGAAGGTGTGGCGTGTGCCGTCGGGCTGGGTGATGACGACGCCGATGCCCATGCGACCCGGGTTCGGCATGGCGCTGCCGTCGCAGTGGACGACCCACGGAAGAAGGCGCTCCGGCGCGGCAACGGTCATGAAAAAAAGAAGCGAAGGAAAGCGGCGAGCGCGCTCAGCAGTTGTTGCGCTTGATTCCCGCGAGATTGCACGGCCGCTGGCCGGGCGGCGGCCCGGGGTCGCGCGAAGGACGCGGCGGCCGGTGATGGCCGGGGCGCGGCGCACCGTAGTACGGGTCACCATCCCAGATGTAGGTCGGCCCCGGATCGATAGCAGGCGCCTCGCCCACTGGGTAGCGCGGAATGATGGCCGGCCCCGAGGGCGCAGGCGGCGGCGGTGCGGACGGCGCCGCGTAGGCGGGGCGGCGAGGCTCCGCCTCTTCGCCGGGCGCCCGTGCCGGTGCGGACGGCGGCTCGTCGATCCGCAGCTGGCGCGACTGCCTGGTGCCCGACGGGCAGGCGCCGTCGGTGTAGACGATGCGGCCGTCGGCGTCGGTGCAGCGCACCACCTCTGCCTGCACGGCCGGTGCCGCCGCGACGAGCCAGAGCAGCGAAACGAAAAGAAAAGTGGGCGAGCGCATGGAGACGCCGGTTGTAACAGTGCGCGGGCGCGCGAACAAGCGAAAGAAGAGCCGCCGCATCCGGCAGCCAGACGTTCCCTAGGCGACAGGCGCGCCCAGCGGACTTTGCCATCATCGTCCGTTCGATTGACGCCCGCCGCTGGACACACGGAGCCCCACCCATGACCTCGCCTTTCTCCACCACCGCCCTGGGCCTGTGCGGCCCGCTGCGCCAGCCGCGCCAGATGCTGGCCGACCAGACCTACGACGACCACAAGTCGATCCACGACGACGCCACGGCCGAAACCCTGGGCCTGCGCGCCGGCCCAATCGAGGGGCCGACGCACTTCAGCCAGTTCGACCCGCTGCTGTTCCACGTGTTCGGCCAGGCCTGGTTCGAGACCGGCTGCATCAGCGCCCACTACCAGAACATGGTGGTCGAGGGCGAATCGGTGCGCGCCTTTGTCGAGCTGCCCGCGCCCGGCGCCACCTTCGTTCGCCTGCGCGCCGAGAAGGCCGACGGCACGCCGGTGCTGACCGGCACCGCGTCGGTGGGCGATGCGTCGCAGCATCCGCACGAGCTGCCCCAGCGCATCGCGAAGCTGCGCCCGCCCCAGGGACCGGTCATCAACCGCGACCTGCGCGTGGGCCAGCGCGGCGCCGTCGTCGAGAATATCCGCATGGGCTTCGACCAGCACATGGGCGACCACTATCCCTTCACGCTGGCCGACAAGCTCAAGGTCATCACCGAGCCCTGCGACTGGTACACGCCCGAAGGCGGCCAGCGCTCGCCGTGGGGCCGCGCGATCATTCCGACCGAGATGATCAGCGTGCTGCTCGGCGCCACCAGCGCCGAGGCCCAACTGAGCGGCCGCAAGCCCGCGGTGGGCCTGTTCGCCGGGCAGGAGATTCGCCTCATCAAGGGCCCGCTCTTCGTCGACCAGGACTACGAGCTGGAGCGCGAGATCATCGCGCTGAGCGAGAGCGCGCGCACCGAGTCCGTGTGGATACGCACCCAGGTGTACGAGATGCCGTCGCGCACGCTCGTGGCCGAGATGATCCTCAACGGCGCGACGATGAAGGCCTCGTACCCGAACTACGAAGCTGAAGCCAAGGAACTCGGTCTGGCCTGAACGCGGTATCGGCCCGATCCGTCGGGGCAGAATCCGATCTTTTTCCGGGTGCCGTATGCCAGCTGTACTTGAAGGGGGTTGCCTCTGCGGCAAGGTCAGGTTCCGAACGACCCAGCCGCCGATGCGCACGTTCGCCTGCCATTGCACCTTCTGCCAGCGCATGACCGGCACGTCGTTCTATGCCGAGTCGCTCTTTCCGATGGACGCCGTGCAGTTCAACAACGGCGAACTGCGGCAGTACGCGCATCGCTCGGACGGCAGCCACAAGAGCGTCTTCGTTCATTTCTGCCCCTCGTGCGGCACGACGATGGGCCTGACCTTCGAACGCTGGCCCGAGGTCCGAGCCATCTCGCGCGGGTGCTACGACGATCCGAATGTGGTCGAACTCACGAGCCACATCTGGACGCGTTCTGCACAAAGCGGCGTGGCCCTGCCGGCCGATGTCGATTGCTTTGCCAGGGCGCGGGCCACGCCTGATGGTCAGCCGGAATTGGCTTCGCGGCATGGAACGCCTGTGCTGGCGCGGCACGACGATGGCGCCTGAACCTTCGCGGCGACCGGGATTCGATCACCCGCCACTCGCAGCGTTCCAGAACGCGTTCGCGGCCTTCCCCAAAAGCTCGCCATCGCGATAGAGCCTTACTTCCAGCGGCACTTCCCACTCGTTGCCCGCCGCGGCAACGAGTCGACCCTGGTTCATATCGTCGTCCACCAGCGTCTGCGGCAGCCACGCAATGCCCCTGCCGTCCAGCACCATCGTTCGAAGCACGGAAGCCAGATGCGCCGTGAAGACGGCCTGCGCGGGAACCGACTCCAGCCTGCGGCCGATCACGGCGCGCATGATGCGTCCCAGCCCTGACTCCTCCGTGTACTGGAGCATCGGGACTGCGGCGTCGCCCCGCCGCGCGAGCTGATGACGCGCGCGCCCCTCCCCGTCCGGCGCCGACACCGGAATCAGCAGATCCTCGCCGATGCGGGTCGACCTGTACGGCTCCGCATCCAGCGCCCCTTGCGCCTTGCCGTGCGCGTGGCTCAGCACGAACTGGACCTTGCTTTGCAGCATCAGTGCTTCGCAACGCTGAAGCACGTCGGACATCAGTTGCACCGGCCCGAGCGTCGTGTTCGATTCGAGGCTTCGCAACCATCGCGGCAAAAAAGTGAACGAGAGCGCATGCGTGGACGCGATGCGCAAGGTGACCGAACTGGCCTCTGCCACCTTCCTGGCGTCGCCCGGCACCCGCGCGACGCGGGCGATCAACTCCTGCGCCACGCCGGTGAACCATTCGCCGGCCTCGGTCAGCTGGGCGGGTTGCGAACGCCGGTCGAAAAGCTCGGCGCCGATCCACTCTTCCAGGGCACGAATGCGCCGGCTGAACGCGGGTTGGGAACTGTGGCGGTCCTCGGCGGCGCGCGAAAAATTTCCCGTGGCGGCCAGGGCCATGAAGTCTTCAAGCCAGATCAGATTCATGTGCGGTTCGTCCAGTGCATGAAAGCAGCGAAAAGGAGCATTGGCCCAAACATCCCGCGCGGCGGACCATCGCGGCTCTCAATCAGAAGTTCCCTGGAGCCAGTCATGAAGATCGTCGAAATCCGCGAGAAAACCATCCCCATCAGTTCGCCCATCCGCAACGCCTACATCGACTTTAGCAAGATGACGCTGAGCCTTGTCGCAGTGATCACCGACGTGGTCCGCGACGGCAAGCCGGTGGTCGGCTATGGCTTCAATTCGAACGGCCGCTACGGCCAGGGCAAGCTGATGCGCGAGCGGTTCATTCCGCGCATCCTCGAGGCCGACCCGTCTTCGCTCGTCGACGACACGGGCGACAACCTCGACCCGCACAAGATCTGGAACACCATGTTCACCAACGAGAAGCCCGGCGGCCATGGTGAACGCTCCGTGGCGATCGGCACCATCGACATGGCCGTGTGGGACGCCGTGGCAAAAATCGAAGGCAAGCCCCTCTTCCAGTTGCTGGCCGACCGCTACGGCGACGGCAAGCCGAACCGCAAGATTTTTGTCTACGCCGCGGGCGGCTACTACTACCCCGGGCAGGACCACCGGAAGCTGCAGGACGAGATGCGCAGCTACCTCGACCGCGGCTACACGGTCGTCAAGAAAAAGATCGGCGGTGCCTCGCTCGACGAAGACCTTCGGCGCATCGACTCCATCATGGAAGTGCTGCAGGACGGCCAGAAACTGTGCGTCGACGCGAACGGGCGCTTCGACCTGGAGACCGCCATCGCCTACGCCAAGGCACTGTCGCAATACGACCTGTTCTGGTACGAGGAGCCGGGCGACCCGCTGGACTTCGAACTCCAGGCGGCGCTGCGCAACTTCTACAAGAACCCGATGGCCACGGGCGAAGACCTCTTCTCGATGCAGGACGCGCGCAACCTCATCCGCTACGGCGGCATGCGCCCCGACCGCGACTGGCTGCAGTTCGACTGCGCGCTGAGCTACGGCCTCGTGGAGTACCTGCGCACGCTCGAGATGCTCAAGGAGCACGGCTGGTCGGCCAGCCGCTGCATCCCTCATGGCGGACACCAGATGTCATTGAACATCGCCGCGGGGCTCGGGCTGGGCGGCAACGAGTCCTACCCCGACCTGTTCCAGCCGTTCGGCGGATTCCCCGATGGCGTGAAGGTCGAGAACAGCCATGTGACGCTGCCTGACCTGCCCGGCATCGGCTTCGAAGGCAAGGCCGACCTGTACCGCGAGATGCAGGCGCTGTCGGCCTGACGTCCCAAAACCCAAGGAGACAAAACCATGACCCATCTTTGGCGCTGCGGCGCCGGCCTCGCCGTGCTCGGATTCGCTTCGCTGGCATGCGCCGAGTTTCCGGACAAACCCGTCACGCTGGTCGTGCCTTTTTCCGCCGGCGGGCCCAGCGACAAGATCGCCCGGGACCTGGCCGAGGCGCTTCGCAAGCCGCTGGGCCAGACCGTCATCATCGAAAACGCCGCTGGCGCGGGCGGCACGGTGGGCTCGGCCAAAGTGGCGCGCGCCGCACCGGACGGCTACACGCTGCTGGTGCATCACATCGGCATGGCCACCGCGCCGGCCCTGTACCGCAAGCTCAGCTACAAGGTGCCGGACGATTTCGAAACCCTGGGTGTCATCAACGAAGCACCTTCGGTGCTGATCGGCAAGCCGAGCCTCACTGCCAACAACTTCGCCGAGTTGCGCCAGTGGATCGCGTCGAACGGCGGCAAGGTGAACCTCGCCAACGCGGGGCTCGGTTCCGCATCGCACCTGTGCGGCCTGATGCTCCAGGGCGCACTGAAGACAAGCATGACGCCCGTGCCCTACAAAGGCACCGCGCCGGCGATGACCGACCTCATCGGCGGCCAGGTCGACGTGATGTGCGAACAGGCGACCAACGCGGTACCGCAGATCGAAGGCAAGAAGGTCAAGGTCTACGGCATCACCAGCTTGCAACGGCTGCCGCTCGCCGCGCTGAAGGACACACCGACCTTGTCGGAAGCCGGACTGAACGACTTCAACGTCCAGGTCTGGCACGGCGTGTACGCACCGCGCGGCACGCCTGCCGCCGTGCTCGCCAAGCTCAACGCCGCGCTGCGTGCCGCACTGAAAGACCCGGACCTGGTCAAGCGGGAGGAGGCGCTCGGCCTCACCGTCGTCAATGACGACCGGCTCGACCCCGGCGGCCACAGGAAGTACCTTGAAGCCGAGAAGGCCCGGTGGTCGAAGGTGATCAAGGACGCTGGCGAATACGCCGACTGATGCGACGACGCCGAGCGGGCACGTCAGGGCAAGGACATTGCGCGGAGATTCAACCAGCGCTTTTGAAAAGCATCGCGTCCGCGCAGGCCAGGCTCGACTCACATCGCTGTTGCCTGATCGCAGCGGGCCACCGCGGACGCTCTGCGAGCAGTGACAATCACCCCATGGCTCAAGGAAAACGCATTTCTTCCGACATCGGTGACGACGCGATCCACGCGATCAAGGCGTTCGGTGCTGCTGCCAAGATGGCGCGCACGACGGCTGGCGAGGGCCAGTCTGCCGCGGCCACCCGCCTGGGCGTTCACGTCCAGACGATCGCGCGCATCGAATCGGGGGAGCCGGGCGTCGCGATCGGGCACGTGCTCGGCATGCTGGCGCTCTACGGCATTTCGGCGACGCTGCAGCAACCACAGAAGCGGCCACCGGCAGACGGCAGCGAACCCGCATCCTGAATCGTCGGTTCAGTCCACGCGTTGCCGATGCCCGCATCGCGCCGCCTCACCGACCGGCCGACGCAGCGACAAAAACCGCCAGCTGCGCATCGAACGCGCGCTTGAATGCCGGCCGCGCTTCACCGCGTGCGACGTAAGCGAGCAGGTTCGGAAACTCGTTCAGCAATCTCGACGAGTTCAGCCGGCGCAGGACCATCACCATCATCAGATCGCCGGCGCTGAAGGCGCCGTCGAGCCAGTCGGCATCGCCCAGGCGGCTGGAGAGTTCGCGCAGTCGATGGCGCACGCGGTCGTCGAGGATCGGACGGCGCGCCTCGTGCCAGGGCTTGTCGCCCTCCACGTACCCGGCGCTCTCGCGCTCGACGATCGGCGGTTCCACGGTGTTGAGCGCGGCGAACAGCCAGGCGATTGCGCGGGCGCGGGCGTTCGCGTCTTTCGACAGCAAGCCGTCGTGATGCGTGGCGATGTGCAGCACGATGGCGCCCGACTCGAACAGCACCAGGTCGCCCTCTTCGTACGTGGGAATCTGGCCGAAGGGATGCAGCGCGCGGTGCGCGGGCTCCTTCATCTCGCGGAACGAGACGAGGCGAACGTTGCAGGGCTGCCCGGTTTCTTCGAGCGCCCAGCGCACGCGCATGTCGCGGGCCTGGCCCTTGCCGCGGTCGGGGGAGCTTTCAAACGCCGTGATCGTGGGAGTCATGCGAGGCCTCGGTGGGGTTGCCCGCGCATTCTCGGTGCGCCGCTCGCCGGCCGAACGGCCTGCGCGTTCTCAAGTTGCAACTTCGGTGACAACCTGCCAGGCATCACCCCCGGCAGTGCGCACCGGCTGGATGCCCCTACGACCCGTGCCCCCTCCCCCGATGCTGGAACAATGCGCCGATCTATGGATGGTCTCGATCTCATCAAAACGTTCCGCGAAGTCGCGTTCCGGCGCAGCTTCTCCCGCGCGGCCCTGTCGCTGGGCATGTCCAAGGCCACCGTCAGCCGCTATGTGGCCGAGCTCGAATCACGCAGCGGCGTGCGCCTGCTGAACCGCTCGACCCGCTCCCTGAGCCTCACCGACGCGGGCGAGGTGCTGCTGGAGCGCAGCACCGAGCTGGTGACGATGGCCGAGAACACGCTCAACGACCTGCAGGCGCACGGCTCGCATCCGCGTGGGCGCCTGCGCATGAGCGCGCCGCATGGTCTCATTGCGGGCTGGCTTTCGGACGTGATCGCGGAGTTCATCAAGCTCTACCCCGACGTGTACGTGAGCCTGAATTTCACCAACCACGACATCGACCTGATCGAGGCGGGCATCGACATCCACCTGACGGGTGGGCGCATCGACGACATGAACCTGATCGTGCGCCGGCTGGTGCGCTTCGACATGGTGGTGTGCGCGTCGCCCGCCTACTGGGCGCAGCGCGGCATTCCGCAGGTGCCCGAGGACATGGCGCGGCACGACGTGCTGAGCTATTCGCCGATGCCGACCACGCAGCTGCCTTTCGAAACCAACGGCGAGCCGCGCGAGGTGGCGGTGCACAGCCGCATGGAGGCCAACGACGCGGTCGCGCTGATCGAGCTGGCGCTGCGCGGCGTGGGCGTGGCCTACGTGCCCGAGCCACTGGCGCAGTCGCACCTGGAGCGCGGCGCGCTGGTGCCGGTGCTGCGCGACCACATGCCGCACGAGCACTGGCTGTACGCCGCCTACTCGCAGCGCCGCCACAACAGCGCGGCGATGCGCGCGATGCTCGACTTTCTCGAGAAATCGATGGGCCCCGTGCCCGAGCCCCTGCCCGCCGCCGTGCCGGTGGCGCTGCCGCCTTGCGGCACCACGGCCGCCGCCATCGCTGTACGCAGCGCACTCGTTCCCAACGGAAAGGCTCCGCCCACCCCATGACCTCGCCCGCGCTCCTGATCCGTCCACCGACACCCGAGGACTTCGCCGCCTGGAAGCCGCTCTGGGACGGCTACAACGCCTTCTACGGCCGCGAAGGGCCGACGGCTTTGCCCGACGCGATCACGCAGGCCACCTGGCAGCGCTTCTTCGATGCGTACGAGCCGGTGCATGCGCTGGTCGCCGAGCGCGACGGGCAGCTGGTGGGACTGGTGCATTACCTGTTCCACCGCAGCACGACGCGCATCGAGCCCAACTGCTACCTGCAGGACCTGTTCACGCAGTCGTCCGAACGCGGCCGTGGCGTGGGCCGCCAGCTCATCCAGGGCGTGTATGACGAGGTGCGGCGCGCGGGCACGCACCGCGTGTACTGGCAGACGCACACGACCAATGCAGCAGGCCGGATGCTCTACGACAAGGTCGCTAAGCACGAAGGCTTCATCGTCTACGCGACGATGGTCTGAAGGAACCCGCGCTGAAGATCAGTACTTGATGGTGATGCCGGCCTTCACGCCGGTGTTGGTCTTGCCGTCCGAATGCGCACCGGCCGAGAAGGAGACATCGCCTCCGCTCTTCGCACCCACCGAGTAGGTGGGCCGTTTGCCGGACGTGTCGGTACCGGCTTCGAGGGCGCTGCCGTCCGGACGCTGCACGCCGACCGTGGCGCCGTTGGTGCGGGCCGAGGTTTCGGTGGAATCGACGTGGGGCGCGATGTAGGTCGTGCCCTTCTCGTCGCTGTCGATGGGCACCTTCACAGGTTCCGCGATGGCCACCACGGCCGCTGTGCAGGCAGCGGCACCCAGGAACGCAAGAATCACTCTGTTCATGGGCCCCGATAGTGCGTGCTGGCCGTCGCGCGGACTGTGGGGATGGCCTCCCCTGCCGCGTAGGACAAGGGCGGTGGTTTCGGCGGCGCTTCAGTGCCATGGCAGGTTGAACAGGATGGCGGGCTCGGCGCGCAACGGCGCCATCGACCTCGTGCCGCCGACCGCGAAAGCGAGCCCCCCAAAGCCGCGCCAGTTGTTGCGCACGGCGATGGAAAGCCACAGCGCCATGCCCAGCGCGTGAAGGGACCGGAACAGCCAGACGAAAGTGGGGAGATTCATCGGAGCGCCTGCGGCGTTAAATATCAAAGATTATTCTTTGATATTTAAAACATCCGCGGGTCTGCTGTCAAAGTCCCTCCAGCAAGGTCGAATGCCATGAACACCGCCACCACCCCACCCGGCCCGTCACCCGACGCGCTCGAACACCTGCTGGCCGCCGGCCGCGATGGCGCCCTGCTGCGCATGAGCCTCGCGCTGGCGTACCACCGGCGCGACGACGCACCCACGGCCCTGATGCATGTCGAGAGGGCGCTCGCCTTCGACCCCGAGTTCACGGCCGCATGGCGGCTGCAGGGTCTGCTGGCGCTGGCGCTTGGCGATGCCGCGAAGGCCGAGGCCTCGTTTGCGCAGGCGCTGGAAGTGGCCCAGCGGCGCGGGGAGCTTCAGCTGGTGAAGGAACTCACCGTGCGGCTGCGGCGCCTGCGTGCAGCGCCACCGCCGCACGCAGACGCGGCTTCAGATTGAGACGGCGTTGGCGTGCGGATGCTCGAAGAGCGCACGCCTCCTTTCATCAGCGATGCGCCACACTCAGGTCAGGCGCGCGATAGACCTGTCGGCCATCCACGTAGGTCGCCACCGCGGTCAGGTTCTCGATCTCGGCTTCGGGCACCGTCAGGTAATCGGCCGACAACACCACAAAGTCAGCCAGCTTGCCAGCCTCGATCGAGCCCTTCCGCTCGGCTTCGCCGTTCAGATCCGCGTAGTTGATCGTGAACATGCGCAGCACGTCGACCCGGTTCACGCGTTCGTCGCTGCCGTAAACACCGGCGTTGACGGTGTCGCGCGTGATGAAGTGGTACATCGCCCAGAAGGGATTGACCGGCATGTTCCCCGAATCGGTGCCGCCCACGAGCTGGAAGGCGTTTTTCATGAAGGTCTTCACCGGCGTGACGTGCTCGGCGCGAGCGCGTCCCCAGTAGCTGGCCAGCACCGGCGCGGCCACGTACAAGTGCGACTGCACCGACAGGTTGAGACCCAGGGCCCGGATGCGGACAAGCTGTTCTTCGCGCACCACGAACGCATGCTCGATCGTCCAACCTCTGACGGCACCCGGCGCGGCCTTGTCAAGGTTCTCCCAGGCAGCGAGCACCTGGTCGAGTGCAGCGTCACCCACCACGTGAACGGCCACCCGGTACTTGCTGCGCGACCATTCCCGCACGACCTCCTCGTGCGCTTGTGCCGTGACCAGCGGCAGTCCGTAGAACGTGCCGCCCTTGCCGAACGGCTCGCTGTAGGGACGCGTCATGAAGCCGCCCTCGAAGCCCCCGTCGACCGAGGTCTTCGCACCCCAGATGCGGGCCCAATCGTCGCCCTCGCCCGGCGGCAACTTGGCCGCAGCGATGATGCTGCGCACCTGTTCGGCCGTGCTCACGGGCGCCATCGAATTGAGCAACAGCTGGAAGCGCAGGTTCAGCTTGCCTTGCGCCTGGAGCTGACGGATCAATGCGTAGGCGGCGGGCACATCGGTGCCGGTGAACATGCCGGGCACACGCACGCTCGTGATGCCGAGCGCATTGAGCTTGCGCTGCATTTCCTCCAAGTCGGCGCTGTCGAACTTCTTCGGCGTCGGCAGGACCATGAGCGAGCGCGCGTTGTTGATCAGCATGCCGGTGAGCTTTCCGCTGTCGTCCTTCTGGATCAAGCCGCCCGGCGGCGACACGGTGTTCTCCGTGATCTTCCACTTGGCCAGCGCCGCGCTATTGAGCACCGCCGTCAGACCGCCGCGATGCAGCACGAGCGGATGCTCGGGCGCCACGGCGTCCAGCTCGACGAGCGTAGGCATGCGCACCTCTTGCAACTGGGCCTCGTGCCAGTCGGAGTTGCTCTGGATCAATTGCCCCGACGCCGCCGCCGCCACGGCCTTGCGGAGCACGTCGAGCAGTTCGGCCATCGTGCGGGTGCCCGACAGATCGATGCCTGGCCCGCCTCCCGCGCCGTGCAGATGCCCGTCGGCCAGCCCCGGCACGACCGTGCGCCCGCCGAGGTCGATCACGCGTGTGTCGTCGCCGATGTGCTGCATCATCTCGGCGCGGCTGCCGACCTTGAGAAAGCGCCCGTCCTTGACCGCGAAGGCCTCGGCCACGCCGTTGCCCTTGTCCACCGTGAGCACCTTGGCGTTGGTATACACCGCCTGCGCAGCCGTCTCGCGCGGCAGCGAGAAGCCCGCCCCGCCACCGCCACTCCCACCGCCGCAGCCCGCCGCGGCCATCACCAACGCGGTCGCACCGATCCCCCGGCCCCACCCGGTTGTTCTGAATTTGTTCATTCGCCTTGTCTCCTTGTGTGGTGTCGCGCCTGACGCGGCGACCCGCACACCCGAGCGAAAGCCCGGCGCAGCGCCGCCTTCAAGCGAGCATTGAGCGAAGGGCCCGCATCGTTCATCGAACTGGTGCGGCCCCTCGCCTGTTCTTCTTCTCGGCGCTCGCTGTCAGCGCCTGCACGACGGCCTCGGGGGCCATCCGTTCGACATCAATCCCACGCACACGACGCGTCGAAGTGTGCGGTATTCGATGTCGACGCAATTTACTTTAGAGATGAACCATACAGACGTCAACCAGATGAATACCCGCAGGGCCCGGCGGAGAGACCCGGACGGGCTCCGCCTCAGCCCATCGCCAGCGGATTGAGCCCAGGCTCACCGACGCGCGTGAGGGTGTTGCGGTCGGTGTGATGGAAAGGCTCGGCCTGGCCCTGGATCTGCATCACGGTGTCCTGGTCGTACGACCAGGTGCCATCGGGGTTGATCTTCACCGTGATGTTCCACGCCAGCGTGGTGAAGGCGCGCTCGATGAACGGGTTCGACACGATGCCGTTCACCAGGCTGCCGCGCTCGGCGCTGAGCGTGAACTGCGTGTCGCCGGACTTCACGCGTCCGCTCGCCATGGCCACCTGCCCGCGCGGAATGGCCAGCGTGTGGAACACGGTGCCGGTGGCCGGCTCCCACAGCCAGTAGCCCACCTGGTCGTGGTACATCTTCGTGAGGCCGGGCTTGTGGATGTAGGTGTGATAGCGCAGGCCGTACAGCAGCTGCGGGCCGTTGGTCTGCGCGTCGATGGGCTGCAGCTCATAGTGCTCGACATACACCTGCGTCTTCGGGCCTTCCTTCTTCGGCTTGACGTCGACGCCCTTCATGCCCTCCCAGATGCCCGCCATGGGCCGCAGCGGGCCGAGGTTGGCGAGCGTGTCGGGGTCCGCCGGGGGTTCGGTGTAGATGTCTTCGGGAGTGGTCATGGGTTTGTCGTGGGAGAAAAAACAAGGGAAAACGTGTCGGTTCTGATTCTGCTTGAGTGCCACGATCGCCCGGCCGTCATCAGAGCGTGCCCCACACCTGCACGAGTCCGACGAGGTGCACCACCCCGTACACGAGGCACACGAGCGAGCTCCACACCCAGAAGGCGCTGAGGCGTCGCCGGTCGAACAGCCACATCGCGGCGGCGACGAGCCCGCGCAGCAGGTACACCGCGGTGATCGCGGGCAGCACCAGCGACTGCGAAGGCAACGGCTGCAGCACCCCGGCGCCCGCGAGCGCATAGGCCGCCCACACGCCCAGCATGCCGGCGATGAGCAGCGTGACGGCCACCGGGTACAGGTGGCCGGCCTGCGCGCTCACGGCCATGCGCTCGCCCGCGCCGAAGAAGCGGTACCAGGCCGGGCCGCCGAAGATGATGCACAGGTGCAGGAGGGCGGCGATGGCGCTCAGCACGGCGCCGGCGATCAGGAAGACGTTGGTGGTCACGCAGGCTTTCTCATGGAATCAGAACAGCAGCTCGCGCGCGCGGACGGCCTCGCGCTCCGGGCCGAACGCACCGAAGCGCACGGGCAGGCCGCTGAGGGCTTCCGCACGCCGGACCCAATCCGCCGCGCCGGCGACGGGGTGCGGTTCGTACAGGGGCTGGACGCCTTCGAGCAGGCGGGTCAGCGCGTGCTGGTGGTCGAGGTCGGGCGCGTCGCTCAGCGGCAGCGACGACAGTGTGCGGCCGTCGGCGTCGCGGTAGCCGGTGCACCAGCGCAGGTCGGCCTGCGCGACCGCATCGAGGTGGCTCGCAAGCAGACCGTCGAGCCGCCCGGCGGCGGCGAGCGCGTAGCGCATCAGCACGGCGTCGGGGTGGCCGCGTCGGAATGCGCCCTGCCAGCCCTCGTCGGCGTTGTGCGGCTCGGCCAGCCGCGCATCGAGCGCACGGTCGTGCGTGGGCAGCGGGCCAGCGCCGTGCCGCGTGAGGTGGCTGCGCAGCACGCCCAGGTGCTGCACGGGCGCCGCGATGCCCACGTCGCGCAACACCGCCTCGACCGCGGCGGTGGAGACGGTGCTCCAGGTGGTGTGCGGATGAAAGCCGCGCCACTCGTCGAGCAGCACGCCCTGCGCACCTTCGAACAGCAAGGTGCCCGGAAGCGCGAGCCGCGCGCCGATGGCGTCGGCGCTCGCAGGCGGCGACTGGCGCAGGCACGGTTGCACGGCGTCGAGCCAGCGCTGGGCGAGCGAGGGGTCGGCGAGCACGCTCAGCTCTTGCGCGACATTGGCCGACGAAGGCGTTGTGTTCGCGAACGCGCGGTGCAGCGCGAGGCGCAGGGCTTCGAGGTTGTCGAGCGTGCGCGCGCGGTGAACCAGATCGCCGTAGTGCAGCGCCGTTTCAGGCACTGCCAGCGCCTGGCGCACGGTCTCGCCCACGCCGACGCCGCAACTGCCGTGCGCCGCTGCGCCGCGCGCCCACTCGCGCAGGCGGCCGGCCGCCTGATGGAACGGCGTGGTCACGCGGCAGCGTGCGTCGATGAACAGGCGCGCGAACGCGTCGGGCACGCCGGCGCGCTGCAGCACCTCGGCCTCGACGCGCAGCGCGGTCGGGTGCACCACCACCGGGCTCGCCAGCACGGTCGCGACGCCCGCATGGAAACTGCCCGCACCGAACTGCGAGAACGTGTGATGGCGGCCATCGGCCAGCACCACGTTGTGGCCGGCCTGCGCGCCGCCGTTGAAGCGCACGACGGTGTGAACGTCCCAGGCGCCGCACAGGAAATCGGTGAAGCGGCCCTTGCCGCAGTCGCCGAAGCCGAGGCCGAGCAGCGAGGTGTAGCGCGTGGAGGTCAACAGCGGGCCATCAGCCGAAAAGCCGCTTCCACCACGAACTGCGCGCGCCGTCGCCCGCGACGGGCACGGCGCGGCGCGGTGCGGTCGGATCGAGCAGCGCGGCGTAGCCGTCCAGCGCGTGGAGCACGCCGCCGACGCGTTCCTTGGCCATGCCGGTGGCCGCCATCACACCGGCCAGCGCGTCGAGGCTGGGCACCGCCTTCTCGGTGAGCGCGACGATGCCGGCGGCGACCGCGCAGGCGTCGTCGGGCGAGTCCATGCAGATCACATGGTCGCCGAGCAGCTCGCGCCAGCGCGGCTCGCAGCGGCGACGGCGTTGTGCGTCGGGAATCAGGAAGAACAGGTGCGTGGTCTCGGCCGCGGCGGCGATGACTTCTTCGATGGGAATGTCCTCGTCGAGCTTCTCGCCGATGAGGCCTTCGACCTGGTGGCGCGACACGGCCGGGTACGGCAGCTCGTCGCCGGTGACGAACAGGTAGCCGCGCTTCTTGCGCTTCACCCAGCAGTCCATGTCGGTGTGCTGCGCCATGACGTAGAAGGCGAGCTCGTAGCTCTCTTCGCCGCTTCCCCCGCCGCCGCCTTCGAGGTAGCTCCAGGTGAGCCACTGGTCCATGAGATTGGCGGTCGATTCGAACTGGCCCACCTGCAGCGGCGCCTGGTCGGAAGTGGCGTCGCCGATGGCCATGAACAGCAGCTGGGGATCGGCCACGCCGCAGTCGGTCAAGAGCTTCATGAAGGTGGGCAGTTCGCGGCGTGCGAGCGTCTGCGGGATGTCGCCCATCGAGCCGGTGACGTCGAGCGCGAACGCGATGCCCAGCGAGTTCGGGTGGTCGGCGTTGTCGCGCGACTCGCGCACCTTGAGCCCCTGCGGGTTCATGAGCGGGTGGGTGGCGGTCTGCGTGAAGACCTCGCTGCCGGACTTGGTGGCGCGGTCGGCCACGATGGCCGCGTGGGCGGCATGCGAGTAATTTCCGTAACCCATGGACGTGCTCCTTCGTGCAGGAAAAAAAGTGAAAGGCTGACGGGCCGCTACCGAACCGGCGCGGGGTCGAAATGAACGAAGCGCGGCGGCCCGAAGGCCTCGCGCGAAGCGGCCGACAGTGCCTGCTCGATGCCCTGCGCGCCCAGGCGTTCGCAGGCGATGGCGTCGTCGCTGCATTCGCGCAGCAAGGCGACCAGCGGCGCGGAGGTGGCGCTGTCGGACAGCAGCGCGCGCACGCTGCGGGCCGACGCCATCAGGTCGCGCCCGATGGCGCCGCCCGACACGTCCTGCCTGGCCTGCGACCAGCCGATGAGCAGCACGCCGTGGTCGCGCGGATGCACGAGTGAGTGCGTGGGCGCGAGCGCGCGGTGCGTCCAGCCGGCGCCGTGAACAAAGGCCAGCACCTCGAGCATGCGCCGCCAGAGCCAGACGGCATGGCGCGCATCGATGCCCTGCGGGTTGGCCTGCTGCACCTCCTGCAGGCTGCCCCAGAAACCGGTCGGGTGGCGCAGCACGAGCGCCTGCCGCTCGCCGTCGCCAAGACCCTGAGCCACACCCAGGCCCAGCGGCTGCGGCAGCCGCCGCGTGAAGTAGGCCGCGCCGGGCACCGACAACGCCTGCAATGACTGCAGCACGGCGGCCTCGCGCGCCAGCACGGCGCCGCCGGCCGCGTCGCGCGCGAGCTTGATCGTCACGCGCTCGGGTAGTGCTCCGAGCCGTTCGGCGAGCAGCACCTCGCTGTGCTCGCCGTGGCCCAGCGGGGCGAGCACGCGGTAGTGCGCGCCGCGCCATTGCAGGAGGCGACCGGTGTCCGACAGCCGCGCCGCATTGGCGCGTCGCCAGGCGGCGCGAAAGCTCTCGCGCTCGACGGTTTCGGTGCCGCGCGTGATGGTGGTGCCGCAGTAGCCGCAGGTGACGGTGCGCCAGCGCGCCGCGCGCGGCAGCGGAGCCGAGCATTGGGGGCAACTCAGTGCAAGCAGCGACAGCATGGCCGCGCCCTCCTCTTCAGTTCTCTTGCGGCGCGGACGTGTCCGGCGAAGCCAGCACGCGGTCGATGCGGCGCCCTTCGAGCGCCACGATCTCGAAGCACCAGCCGGCGCACTCGATGCGCTCGCCCACGGCAGGCAGGTGGCCCGACACGGACATCAGCAGGCCAGCCACGGTGTTGTAGCGGCCGCGCTCTTCATCGGGCAGCTCGCGGATGCCCAGGCGCGCGCGCAGCTCCGACACGGGCATGAGCCCGTCGAGCTCCCACACGTCGTCGGCGCGCTGGTGGGCCCAGGCGTCGGCCTGCATGCCGGGCTGCAGCTCGCCGGTGATGGCTTCGAGCAGGTCGCGCGGCGTCATGAGGCCCTGTACCACGCCGTACTCGTCGACCACGAACACGAGTCGGCCGGCGCGCGTGCGGAACTGTTCGAGCAGCTCCATGCCGGTGAGCGTCTCGGGCACGAACACGGCGGGCGTGGCCTCCTGGCCCAGCACGCCGTGGTGCGCAGAACCCAGGCGCAACAGGTGTGCCACGCTGATCACGCCGACCACGTCGTCCAGCGAGTTGCGGCACACGGGGTACCACGAGTGCACGAGGTTCAGCGTCGCCGCGTCCGCCACCTTCTGCAGCGCCTGCGCCACGGTGTTCGACGCGTCGAGCCATTCGATGTCGGCGCGCGGGATCATGAGCGACGACAGGCGCCGGTCGTCCAGGTGGAACACGTTGCGCACCATCTGATGCTCGTGCTGCTCGATGACGCCGGCGTCCACGCCCTCTTCGAGGCTGGCCGAAATTTCTTCTTCAGTGACCGAGCGCGCGGCGTTGGCGTCGATGCGCAACAGCTTCAGCGTGGCGGCGGTGGCGCCGGCCAGCAGCCAAACGAAAGGCTTGGCGCCCTTGGCCAGCCCGCGCATGGGGCGCGCCACGAAGCGCGCCACCGGCTCGGGGTACAGCTGGCCAATGCGCTTGGGCACCAGCTCGCCGAAGATGATGGTGAAGAAGGTGATGCAGGTCACGACCAGCGCGGTCGACACGATGCTGGCGGTGGCGGCGCCCATGCCGACGCTTTCCATCCACACCGCGAGCGGACCTGCGAAGGCGGCCTCGCCGACGATGCCGCTGAGCATGCCGATGGAGGTGATGCCGATCTGCACGGTCGACAGGAACTGCGTGGGCGATTCCATCAACTTCAGCGCCGCCTCGGCGCCGGTGTCCCCCGTTTCGGCCAAGGCCGCGAGGCGTGCGCGGCGGCTGGTGGAAAGGGCCATTTCGGACATTGCGAACACCGCATTGAGGGTGGTCAGCAAGGCCAGCAGGAAGACATCCATGAACAGAGGGGGAGAATGAGGGAATGTCACTTTACTGTATCGGCGACGTCCAGGGCTGCGATGCCCCCCTGGGCCGGCTGCTCGACAAGATCGATTTTTCTCCCAGCCGCGACACGCTCGTGGTGCTCGGCGACCTGGTCAACCGGGGCCCCGATTCGGCGGCGGTGCTGCGCCGCCTGCAGGGCTACGGCGCGGCGGCGCTGAGCCTCTTGGGCAACCACGACCTGCACCTGCTGGGCGTGGCGCACGGCGTGCGCAAGCCGGGCCGCAAGGACACGGTGGCCGGGCTGCTGGCCGCTCCCGACAGCGAGGCGATGCTCGACTGGCTGCGCCAGCAGCACATGGCGCTGCACAGGCAGGTCGGCGGTGGCGACCTGCTGATGGTGCACGCCGGCGTGCTGCCGCAGTGGACGGTGGGCGAGACGCTCGCATTGGCATCAGAGGTCGAATCGGTGCTGCGCGGCCCCGCACTGGGCGACTTCCTGCACGAGATGTACGGCAACACGCCCGACCACTGGGACGACGCGCTCACGGGCCATGCGCGGCTGCGCGTGATCGTCAATGCGCTGACGCGCCTGCGCTACTGCACGCCCGAAGGCGTGATGGAGTTCGAGAGCAAGGACGGCGCGATTCCCGGCCCCGAGGGCTTCCTGCCGTGGTTCGACGTGCCGGGCCGCAAGAGCGCCGCGGCCACCGTCGCGTTCGGCCACTGGTCGACGCTGGGCTGGCTGTCGCGGCCCGACCTGCTGTCGACCGACACGGGCTGCGTGTGGGGCGGCTGCCTCAGTGCGGTGCGCTTCGGCGCGACGCTGGACCAGCGCGAGCTGATCCAGGTGACCTGCGAGCAGGCGCAGAAGCCCGGCAAAGGGGCTTGAACGACAAAGGCTCGTGCGGGCTCAGAACCCGTGCGTCATCAGCGCGTAAACCGTCTGCACGCCGGTCACGTCGTTGCCCATGGGCAGGTTCTCGTTCGCTGCGTGCTGGTTGATGTCGGCGTTCACCAGCGGAATGGTCGCAAACGGCATCTGCAGCACATCCGTGCCGGCCAGCAACCGCTTCGAGGCATCGCCAACTTCGTGCTGCAGGACGGTGGCCAGGGCATCACAGGCGAGATCACCGTGCGCGACCGGCTGCAACGCGGCGACCTTGTGGCGGCCGAGATCCGCGAGCCCGGCATCGCCGCCGGTTGGCTTCCTATGGCTCAGTTGCGCGCAGGCGCAGGAGCCGGAAACCTGATCACCCGCGGCTGCGTCGCGCCCGACGGACGCAGCAGCCCGCGCCGTGTCGCCTCGTGCACGGCTTGCGTGCGCGAATGGACCGACAGCTTGCGATAGATGCTCTTGATCTGGCTGGCGACCGTGCTGTCGGAGCGGTGCAGCGCCTCGGCCACGCGACGGTTGCTCCAGCCCTGGGCCACGAGTTCCAGTACCTTGAGTTCGCGCGGCGAGAGCAGGCCCTCATCGCAGGCTTCTTCGTGCGCCTTGTCGAGCCCGTGCGCTTCCTCGATGTCGCACACGATCTGGCGCGCCGTGCGCGCGGCCGCCCACACGTCGCCGCGCTCGACCGCCGCCATCAGGTTGGCCAGTTGCAACTGGTTGGCTTGTGCAAAGAGCCGCGCGGCGGCGTTCGCGGCCACCCCTGGGCTCAGGGTCGGCCCGTCGTCCAGTGCCGACATGGCACGCAGTTCGGCGCTTCCTTTGGACATGTCAATGCTCGCTCGGTCGGTCAACGCTCAGGGGAAAAAGAACCGGGCACTCCGACGCAATCCAGCGGGAGGCCCTGTCGCAAGCCTGAGGGCGATGCAAAAACCGGCTTGACCGTGCGTCTCAGTTCTTGGGAGAATTTTGCAAAATGTGTGAACTTTTTAACGACTAGTTAGTACTATTTGGCGAGAGCGGCTCTTCCCCCCGGCGCCGCTTCAACCCCGTCCATGACACAGCCCGCCGCCACGATCCCCGAACGCCCCCTCTCCCCGGGCGTGGCGCACAGTCACTTCGATGTGTTCACGGAGCCGCCCGACCGGCAGTTCCTGGCCTGGCGCGCGCGCGTCGGCCATGTGATGGACGCGCTGCCGTCGTCCGATGCGCTCCAGCGCCCGTTCCATGCCGCGATCGACCGCTACGACGTGGGCGGCCTCGTCTTCACCGATTGCCGCGCCGACGCGCTGGTGATGGAGCGCTCGCTGGCGCGCGTGTCGACCGACAGCGTGCGCGACTTCGCATTCCATGTGTTCGAGCACGGCCGCATGGACGACGTGCGGGTGCGCGCCGCGCCGCGCGCCCTGCGCAAGGGCGAGCCGCCGCCGGCGCCTGCGGGCACGGCCACCATCCTCGCGCTGGACATGAACCAGCCGGTGCGCCTGCGGCGCAGCGACTGCCGGGTTCACACCTTCTTCGTGCCCGGCGCGCTGGTGCAGGAGACCTTCCCCGACCCCGAGGCCCTGCACGGCCGCAGGCTCGCCTGCACCACGCCGCTGGCGCGGCTGGCGGCGGGGCACGCGATCTCGTTGGCGCACCACATCGGCGGCATGACGCCGGCGGCGGCCCAGAGTTCGGTGCGCACCGGCGCGCAACTGGTGGTGTCGGCTTTCGGCACGCAGGCCGGCTTCGAAGGCAACGCGCGCGCCGCGGCACGCGCCGCCATGTTCGACAAGGTG
The DNA here is from genome assembly GCF_001426505.1 of Variovorax sp. Root473. Lineage (GTDB taxonomy): Bacteria > Pseudomonadota > Gammaproteobacteria > Burkholderiales > Burkholderiaceae_C > Variovorax. The sequence continues at coordinate 88,563 of NZ_LMEV01000012.1, read as the reverse complement.
CGCCGCCATGTGCAGACCCACCTGCACCACACCGACCTCACGCCCGAGAGCGTGCTGGCCGCGCTGCAACTGCCGCGCCCCACGCTGTACCGCATGTTCCAGCACGAGGGTGGGCTGGGCAGCTACATCCGCAGCCTGCGATTGCGCCAGGCGGCGAGCGACCTCGTGCGCTACCCGCACGTGATGGTGACCGACATCGCCTACGGCGCGGGTTTTGGCAGCGCCTCGGACTTCAGCCGCGCCTTCCGTCGCACCTACGGCATCGCGCCGCAGGATTTCCGCGTGCAGGCGCTCGAACGACGCTTCTAGGCAATGGCGCCGAAGCCGGTGTCGAACGTGCCCTTCACGTCGAGCGGCTGCTTGATGAGCCCCACCTGCCGATAGAAATCGGCCGTGCCCTGCTGGTCGGCGATGACTTGCGCGTCGATGGGAATCCACTGCTGCTGGCGGCGCTCGAACTGCAGCTTCGCCGCCTCGGGCGGGATGCCGATGATGCGGGCGAGCGTGGCCGAGAACGCATCGACGTTGCGGTACGACCAGCGCTGCGCCTTTACCACGCGCTGCAAAAAGTCCTGCAGCACCGGCCGCTTGGCGGCGATGGCCGCATCGGTCGCCGCGAGGTAGCTCAAGCCCGGCAGCAGGCCGCGTCCGCTCACCAGCACGCGCGCATGGCGGCTGACCTCGGCGAGTGCGGTGTAGGGCTCCCAGGTGGCCCAGGCATCGACCGAGCCCTGCGTGAGCGCGAGCTTGGCGTCGGCCGGTGCGAGGAAGCGCAGGTTCACGTCCTCGGGCTTCAGGCCCGCCGCCGTGATCGCCTTGAGCGTGACGTAGTGGCCGATGGAGCCGCGGTTGGTGGCGATGCTCCTGCCCTTGAGCTCGGCCGCGTTCTTGAGTGGCGAATCGGGCCGCACCAGCACCGCCGTGCCGTACGCGTCCGAGCGGTTCGCGCCGATGGCCTTGACGCGCGTGCCGGCCGCGAGCGCGAAGATCAGCGGCGCATCGCCGATCGGGCCCGAATCGACCGCACCCGCGTTCAGCGCCTCGGCCAGCGGCGCGGCGGCCGGGAACTCCGACCACTGGATGGCATAGCCCAGGCCTTCGAGCCCGCCCGCCGCTTCGAGCAGCGCGCGCAGCCCGCCCTTCTGGTCGCCGGCCTTGAGCACCGGGCGGCCCTGGGCGCGGACGAAGGCAGGCAAGGTGGCGGTCGTGGCAGCGGCAAGGCCGCCGGCAAGCAGCTGGCGGCGCGATCGGTCGAGGTGCGAGGTCATGGTGTGTTCTCCGGTGAAGCAATGAAAAGGAAATCAGTGGATGAAGCCGCCCTTGACGAAGCGCACCGGCTCGGCGTCCATGCGGGCGATGAGCGCGCCCAGGCCATCGGGTGGCTGCACGGCGCCTTTCGCCAAGGCGGCCGACGGGCTGTCGCTGCGGCACAGCAGGTCGTCGTCGGACCAGCCCGCTTGCCCCGGCAGGCCGCGCACGCGCAGCCAGCCGTCGCGGTCGGCGATGAGCTGCATGCCCGCGAGCTGGTCGGTGCCCGCGATGAGCGCCAGCGCCTCCCACGCGGCCGGTGAATCGGCCACGCAATCGGCGGTGACGCCCGCCGCCTTCGCCCCGGGCGGCAGCAGCTGCACCGTCACCAGGCGCGGGTCTTCGCTCGGCGCAACGGCGCCTGCCACGACGCGCACACGCTGCCCGCGCCACTGCGCGAGCGAGCGGGGCGCCTGCGCGCCGCAGCGCACCGCCATGTCGGGCAGGCCGACGGGTTGCGGCCAGTGGCCCAGCGCACGCAGGCTCTGGCCCGCGCCCTGCGCCTTCATGTAGTCGATGAGTGCCCAGGCGTCGGCCGCGTCGAGCGGGCCCTCAAATCCGGGCATGGCGGCGGTGCCGTGAAGCACGCGCCAGAGCAGGTCGCCATCGGCGCGGCGCCACAGCAGCGGGCCCGTGAGGTTCGGCGGCCACACGGCCAGCGACGCGGCCAGCGGCCCTTCGCCCTTGCCGTCGGTGCCGTGGCAGTTCACGCAGTGCTGCGCGTAGAGCGCGCGCCCCTGCGCGATGGAGGCGGCCGTGAAGCCGGTCGGCGACACCTGCAAACTCGTCGGCGTCGCCGGCACCAGCACGACGTTCGCGTGGGGCCAGGGCGCGGCGATCAGCAGCATCGGCACCAGCGCGAGCAGGTACCAGCGCGGGCGCCGCCAGAGCAACGCGATCAACAGCAGCAGCAAAGCAACGCCGATGCACACCAGCGTCCACGCGAGGCTGCGCGCCTGCCCCAGGTCGATCAGCAGGTTCTCGCCCGACAGCCGGTGCGCCCACGGCCACGCCGGCTGGCCGTGCACCCTTTGCACGAGGCCGAGCGCATCGAGCACGCGCAGCAACTGCAGTTGGGCGCCCTGGAGCAGGTCGATCAGGAAATTGAGCCAGTCGGCTTCCGCCAGAGCGTTCATATCTGTTCAAGGGGGCCGCCGCGCACAGCCGCCCGAAGCGGCCGGCCCGCCCCCGGTAGGGGGTTGGCGACGCGACACGAAGTGCGCGCAGCCTGGGGGCGAGCTACATCTACCAGGTGGCGTCGAGCCCCAGGTGGCGCAGCGCTTCGTGACGGAGTTCCGCCAGCCGCGCATCGCCGCGATGCCGCGGGTACGGCAGGTCGACCACGAGTTCCGCCGCAATGCGCGCGGGCCGGTCGCTCAGCACGATCACGCGGTTGGCAAGGAACAGCGCTTCTTCCACGTCGTGCGTCACCAGCAGCGCCGAGAAGCCCGCGCGCTGCCACAGGTTGACCAGCTCGCTCTGCATCGCGATGCGCGTGAGCGAGTCGAGCTTGCCCAGCGGCTCGTCGAGCACCAGCAGTTGCGGGTCGTTGACCAGCGCGCGCGCCAGCGCCACGCGCTGCGCCATGCCGCCCGAGAGCTGGTGCGGAAAGGCTTTGGCGAAGTCGGTGAGGCCGACGAGCTTCAGCGCCTCGTCGACGCGCCCGCGCTGCGCCTTGAGCACGCCGCGCGCCTGCAGGCCGAGCGCCACGTTGTCCCACACGCTGCGCCAGGGGTAGAGCGTCGGGTCTTGAAACACGACGATGCGCGACGGGTCGGGCCGCGTGATGGGTGCGCCGTCCTGCGTGATGCGCCCGGCCGTGGCGGGCTCCAGCCCGGCCACGAGGCGCAGCAGCGTCGACTTGCCGCAGCCGCTCGGCCCGAGCAGCGCGACGAACTCGCCGGGCTTCACCGTGAGGTCGATGTCGTCGAGCACCTGCAGCGGACCCGCCGGCACGTCGAACCAGTGGCTCACGCCATGGATGTCGATCTGCGCGCCGGCCTGGCGCACGTTGGCTTCAACGGTGGCTACCATTTCACGGTCCCCTTCTGCCACGACAGCACGCGGTCGCGCACCTTGAACAGCAGCGTGATCAGGCCCGAGCACAGCAGCGCCATCACGATCAGCGCCGCGTACATGTTCGAGTACGAGGCCCAGCCCTGCGCCCACGAGAGGTAGAAGCCCAACCCGGCCTTCACGCCCATCATCTCGGCCGTCACCAGCACCGAGAACGCGGCGCCCAGCCCCATGAACAGGCCCACGAACACCTGCGGCAGCGCGGCGGGAACGGCCACGCGAAGCACCAGGAAGCGCTCGCTCGCGCCCATGGTGCGCGCCACGTCGTAGTAGTTGCGGTTGACGCCCGCCACGCCCGACCACGTCAGCACCGCGACCGGAAAGCCCGTGGCCAGCGCGATGAGGAACACGGCCGCCGCATAGCTCGACGGAAAGAAGAAGAACGCCAGCGGCAGCAGCGCCGAGGCCGGCACCGGCCCCACGAAGCGCAGCACCGGATGCACCCAGTAGCCCGCGATGCGCGACCAGCCGATGGTCACGCCCGTGAGAAAGCCCGCCAGCGCGCCCAGCACGAAGCCGTGGGCGAGCAGCCGCGCCGAGTGCGCCAGGCTTTCGCCGAGGCGGCGCCAGTCGTCGATGTAGGTTTCAACGAGGCTCTGCGGCGGCGCGAAGAACGGCGTGGGCAGCAACGCGAGCTTGGCCGTCGCGATTTCCCAGAGGGCGAACAGCACCGGCAGCGCGACCAGCCACGGCCCGGCCGGCCGCAGCGTGCGTGCGACGCGGCCCGCACGTGCGCCGAGCAGCGCCACGAGCAGCAGCGCCGCACCGATGGCGATGGCGGCGATGCCGAACTCGTCGGTGTAGGCCCAGTCGCTGAAGCCCACGGCCTTGTTGGGCCAGTAGACAGTGAGCAGGCCCAGCGCGATCCAGCCCGCGCTCGCGAGCGCGCCGGTGCGCCCGAAGCCTTCGGCGGGGCGCGCGAACACGGCGGCCGGCGCGGCCTTCTCGATGCCGGGGCGGCGCCATTGCCCCGGCGCTTGCGGTGCTTCCAGCACCTGATCAATGACGGCGCTCATGCCAACGGATCGAAAGACACATGCTCGGCGAATCGCACCGGGTCGGTGGTCTTCTTGAGCACGCCGACGCTGCGGAAATCGCGCGCGTAGAACTCCACCTCGTTGCGCAGGTTCTTGCCCAGCGGATGGTGGTTGTGCGTGAGCGTGCCCAGCAGTGCACGCAGGTCTTCGACCGGCACCTTCGGCGAATACTTGGCGAAGAGCTTGGCCGACTCGTTCGGGTTCTCGGCCACGAAGTCGGAGGCCTGCGCGATGGCGCGCACCAGCGAGGCGACCGTGGCCTTGTCCTTGCGCACCAGCTCGCCGCGCGCGCCGACGATGCAGCAGACCTTGTCCTTGTACTCGCCCGAAAGGTTGCTCGCGAGCTCGACGAAGGTGCCCTGGTTGCGTTTCTCGATGAGGTACACGTTCGGGTCGCCATCGGCGATGGCGTGGATCTCGCCCTTCTTCACCGCGATGTCGAGCAGGTCGGCCGGGTACTGGCGCCAGGTCACGTCGCGGTCGGCGTCGATGCCGTTCTTGGCCAGCAGGATCGAGAAGAAGTTCTTGCCCGGGCTGGCGATGTCCGACACGCCGATGATCTTGCCCTTGAGGCTCGCCAGGCTGGTGGCGCCCGCAGCCTTGGCGCCCACGAGGCGCACGCAGCCACCGTGCGAGCTGCCGACGATCTTCACGTCGAAGCCCGATTCGAGCGGCTTGAGCCAGCGGTGGATCATGCCCACGGCCGCGTCGGCCTTGGCGGTGGCGAGCGACTCCAGCAACTGGTCGGTGGAGCCCGTGTAGTTGATGAGGTCCACCTGCAGGCCGTTGCGCTCGAAGTAGCCGCGCTCCTGCGCCACCACCACGGGCGAGAGGCAGAAGGCCGCCGCGTTCCAGGCGAAGGTGAGCTTGCGCGCCTGCTGCGAGAAGGCCTGCGAGGCCATGAGGCTGCCCGAGGCGACCACGGCGGCGGCAGTGCCGGTGCGCAGCACGCTGCGGCGGGAAAGGGATGCGTTCATCGGGGAAAGGCTCCGGGGGTTCGTCGTCATCGTCGTCAAAGCAGGAGTTCGGGTTCGGCCTCGACCAGGCCTTCGTACAGGCTGTCGAAGGAATGGATGGCGCCTTCGGGCCCGCCGATCTGGCCGTGCGTGTGGCGCGCGGTGGCCTCGTCGATCGGCTGCGGCGTGCCTGCCGCCTCGGCCAGCAATTGCGTGTGGCAGGCGTTGTCCAGCGCGATGTACCACCACGCGGCGGCCTCCACCGTGGGGCCGGCCGTCAGGATGCCGTGGTTCTTGAGGATCGCGCCCTTCCTGTCGCCCAGCGCGCGGGCGATGCGCTCGCCCTCGCTGGTGTCGACCACCATGCCGGTGAAGTCGTCGAACAGCGCCACGTCGTCGTGGAACACGCAGCTGTCCTGCGTGAGCGTGTCGAGTTGGCGGCCCAGCGTGGACCAGGCCTTGCCGTAGGTCGAGTGCGTGTGGGCCGCGGCCACGATGTTCGGGTTGTGCTCGTGGATCGCCGCATGGATCGCGAAGGCGGCCTTGTTGAGCGGCCGGTCGCCGATGGCCGTCTCGCCCTTCGCGTTGACGAGCAGCAGGTCGGACACCTTGATGCGCGAGAAATGCACGCCCAGCGGGTTGACCCAGAAATGATCGGTCAGTTCCGGGTCGCGCGCCGTGATGTGGCCGGCCAGTCCCTGCGCAAAGCCGAAGCGTGCGAACAGGCGGAAGGCGCCGGCGAGGCGTTCCTGCCGGTGGCGGCGCTCGGCCTGCACGCTGGGACGCGGCGGGATGGGGTCGAACCAGTGCTTCTGCTGCGGGTTCGGGTTGAGCTGCAGCGGCTGGGGTGCGTGGCGGTCGATGGAAAGAACGGCACTCATGGCTCAGGCCGCCTTGCGTTGCGACTGCAGGCGCTGTGCGACGAGTTCGCGCGTGCGCGGAATCAGCACGCGGCCGTAGTCCGTCGCGTCTTCGAGCGGATCGAAGCCGCGGATCAGGAAGGTCGTCACGCCCAGGTCGTGGTAGTCGAGCAGCGCATCGGCGACCTGTTCGGGCGTGCCGACCAGCGCGGTGCTGTTCGAGCGCCCGCCGATCTCCTGCGCGACCGCTGTCCACAGCCGCTTGTCGAGCCGCGAGCCCTTCTCGGCCGCAGCCAGCAGGCGCTTGGCGCCCTCGCTCTGCTGCGGGCCGCCGCGGTTGTAGCCCTGCACCACGCGCAGGCGTTTGGTCTCGGCCAGGATGTTCTCGGCGCGCGCCCATGCGGCGTCTTCGGTCTGCGCCAGGATCGGCCGGAACGAGACCGAGAAACGCACGCTGCGCCCGTGCTTCGCAGCTTCCGCACGCACGCGCGTCGTGAGTTCGCGCGCCTGGTCGAGCGACTCGCCCCACAGCGCGTACACGTCGGCGTACTTGCCCGCGACGGGAATGGCGGCCTCCGACGCACCGCCGAAGTACACGGGCACGTGTGGTTTGCCGTTTCGCGTCTGCACCGGTTTCACTTCGGAAAAGGCGTTCTGGAAGCGGTAGTGCGCACCTTCGTGGTCGAAGGGCTTCTCGCTGGTCCACACCTTGTGCAGCACCTCGAGGTATTCGTCGGTGCGGGCGTAGCGCTGGTCGTGGTCGAGCCAGTCGCCGTCGCGCTTCTGTTCCTCGTCGGAGCCGCCCGAGATGTAGTGCACGCCGAGCCGGCCGCCGCTGAACTGGTCGAGCGACGCGAACTGCCGCGCCGCGAGCGTGGGCGCCACGAAGCCCGGGCGGTGCGCGAGCATGAAGTGGATGCGCTCGGTCACCGAGGCCGCATGGGCCACGGTGAGCGTGGCATCGGGGCTGGTGGAATGGTGCGGCACCAGCACGCGGTCGAAGCCGGCGTTCTCGTGCGCCTGGGCGAAGGCACGCACATAGTCGCGGTCGAGGGCCGGGCCCTGGGCGGGGTGGATCTCCGAGACCTTCTGGCCCTGGATCATGCCGATGAATTCAACGTCGTTCTGGCTCATGGAGGGTGTCCTCGTGGGTTCGTGCAGATGGAGGCGGCGCGGTCAATCGGCGCTGGGGCACAGCGGGGCCCGAGGTCGTGCGATGCGTGCTTTCTTCTTCTGCGTTCAGGAAGAGCCAGACCGTACCGAGGCCTGCCCCGAAAACGAACGCAGAAAAACGAATTTGGATATGCGCGATGCATCCTTCGCGCGCTGGCAGTGGACCTTTACCGTGCAGGCACCATGAGTGCACTCCCCTTGCGCCGCGCGCCGGCCGTTCCCGAAACAGACACCCCGTCCTCCGTCGATCCCGCCGTGCTGGCCCGCCTGTCGGCCCAGTTCGCATCCACGGCGGCCGATCACGACCGCAGCGGCGCCTTTCCGCGGCAGAACTTCGAGGCGCTGCAGGCACAGGGCCTGATCGGCCTCGTTGCACCTGCCACGTACGGCGGCAGCGGCGCCACGCTGGCCACGGCACGCCGCGTGATCGCGGCAATCGCGCGCGGCGAGCCCGCCACGGCGCTGATCCTCACCATGACCTACCTGCAGCACCAGGCGCTCGCACGCCGCGAGAGCCGCTGGCCCGCGCACCTGCGCGAGCGCGTGGCGCGCGATGCGGTGACGCACGGCGCGCTCATCAACGCGCTGCGCGTGGAGCCCGCGCTGGGCTCGCCGGCGCGCGGCGGCCTGCCCGGCACCCTGGCGCGGCGCACGCCCGCAGGCTGGCGCATCGACGGTCACAAGCTCTACACGACCGGCATCGAAGGCCTGTCGTGGCTCGCGGTCTGGGCGCGCACCGACGAGGCCGCGCCGCGCACCGGCGTGTTCCTGGTGCCGCGCGACGCGCCCGGCATCCGCGTGATCGCGAGCTGGGACCACCTGGGCCTGCGCGCCTCGGGCAGCCACGAGGTGGTGTTCGAAGACGTCGCCATTGCCGCCGACCACGCCGTCGACCTGCGCGCGCCGGCCGACTGGGCGCCCGGCGCCGGCAGCCAGACCGACATCGACGCCCATGCGGCGCAGCAGGCCTGGATGGTCGTGCTGCTGGGCAGCCTCTACGACGCCGTGGCGCGCGCCGCGCGCGACTGGCTGGTCGACTTCCTGAACCGGCGCGCGCCCGGCAGCCTGGGCGCGCCGCTGGCCAGCCTGCCGCGCGTGCAGGAGCAGGTGGGCGAAATCGAGGCGCTGCTGCGCACCAACCGCGTGCTGCTCGACGAGGCCGCCTCCGCGGTCGACAGCGGCCACACGCCGCCCGCCACCGACAGCGGCCTGCTCAAGCACACCGTGACCACGCACGCCATCCGCGTGGTCGAGCTGGCGCTGCAGCTGAGCGGCAACCACGGCCTCACGCGACAGAACCCGCTCGAACGCCATTACCGCGACGTGCTGTGCAGCCGCATCCACACGCCGCAGAACGACGCGATCCTGGTCGCGGCGGGGCAGCGTGCGCTGCAGGCTTCAGGAGCTGCAGCATGAGCGCGCTGCCAATTTCTCGCCGCACCTGGCTCGCGCAAGGCACCGCGCTGTCGCTGGCCGTGGCCGGCCCGCTGCGCGCGGTGGCGCAATCCCAGGCCACGCTGGTGCTCGGCGACCAGGCCGGCGGCCTGCGCTCGCTGTTCGAGGCCTCCAAGGCCCTCGACGACGCGCCCTTTGCCTACCGCTGGGCCAACTTCCAGGGCGCCGCGCCGCTGTTCGAGGCGCAGCGCAGCGCCGCCGTCGACACCGCGATGGCCGGCGACCTGCCCGTGCTCGCGGCGGCCGTCGGCAAGACGCCGCTGAAGATCGTCGCCACGCGCGTGGGCAAGGCCGAGTCGCTGGGCATCGTGGTGCAGCCCGACTCGCCGCTGCGCCGCGTGGGCGAGCTGCGTGGCCAGACGGTGGTCGTGTCGTCGGCGCGCGGCAGCATCTCGCAGTACCAGCTCTACGGCGCGCTCGAAGAGGCCGGCGTGCGGCGCGACGAGGTCACGGTGAAGTTCGTGCTGCCCACCGACGCGGCCGCCGCGTTCGCCTCGAAGCAGATCGACGCCTGGGCCATCTTCGACCCCTACTACGCCATCGCGCTGCAGCAGGGCGGGCGCATCCTGCGCGACGGGCGCGGCATCAACACGGCGCTGGGCTTCATCACCGCGAGCGAGCATTCGCTGGCCAACCCGGCCCGGCGCGCGGCCATCGTGCAGTTCCTCGAGCGGCTCGCCCGCGCGGGCGACTGGGCGCTGGCCAACCCCGAGGCCTATGCGCAGGCGTACAGCCAGCTCACGCGGTTGCCGATCGCGTCGGCGCGACTCATCACGGCGCGTGCCTCGGTGGCAGGGCGGCCGGTGAGCGAGGCCGACATCGCCGCACTACAAACTGTGGCTGACCGCTCGGCGCGTGACGGTATCCTTCCGGTGCGCGTGGACGTGCGCGCCATCACCGACACCCAACTCTGGAAACGCCCCGCATGATTACTCCGCTGCGCGATTTCGTCGGCGCCTTCGGGCGGCTGCTCGACAGCCTGCCCGACGAGCCGCGCATCCTCTCCGAAGGCGGCGCGCTGCTGCGCACGCTGGTGGCGCGCGACGACTGGCTGCCTGACGCCTTTGCCGTGGCCGACCCGACCTACTACCAGCAGTTTTTGCTGCATGCCGACAGCACCGAACGCTTCTCGGTCGTGAGCTTCGTCTGGGGACCGGGCCAGGCCACGCCGATCCACGACCACACGGTGTGGGGGCTCATCGGCATGCTGCGCGGCGCCGAGTACAGCCAGCCCTACGCGCTCGACGCCGACGGCACCGCGCGGCCCCGGGGCGAGGCGGTGCGGCTCGATGGGGGCCATGTCGAGGCCGTGTCGCCCACCGTGGGCGACCTGCACCGCGTGCACAACGCGCACGCCGACCGCGTGTCGATCAGCATCCACGTGTACGGCGCCAACATCGGCGCCGTGCGCCGCCACACCTATCCGGCCGAAGGCGGGCGCAAGCCCTTCGTCTCCGGTTACTCCAACACGCTGCTCCCCAACCTGTGGGACCGCTCCGCCGAACTCCGAAACACTGCCGCATGACGACGACCTCGACCGCCACCATCGCTTCCTTTCCCCTGCTGCCCTTTGCCGCGCTGCGCGAACGGCTGATCGCGCGCGAGGAGACCGCGCTGCTCGACGTGCGCGAGGAAGACCCGTTTGCGCAGGAGCACCCGCTGTGGGCCGCCAACCTGCCGCTGTCGCGCATCGAGATCGAAGCGTGGCGGCGCATTCCGCGGCGCGACACCTTCATCGTGCTGTACGGCGCGCACGACGGCGTCGATCTCGCCCCGCTGGCGGCACGCACCTTCGCCGCGCTCGGCTACACCAACGTGCACCTGCTCGATGGCGGCCTTGAGGGTTGGCGCGCGGCAGGCGGCGAGCTGTTCCGCGACGTGAACGTGCCGAGCAAGTCCTTCGGCGAACTGGTCGAGCACGAGCGGCACACGCCGTCGCTGTCGGCGCCCGAGGTGAAGGCGCTCATCGACAGCCGCGCCGACGTGGTCGTGCTCGACGCGCGCCGCTTCGACGAATACCAGACCATGAGCATCCCCTCGGCCACCAGCGTGCCGGGCGCGGAGCTGGTGCTGCGCGTGCGCGAGCTCGCGCCCGATCCGGCCACGCGCGTGATCGTGAACTGCGCCGGCCGCACGCGCAGCATCATCGGCACGCAATCGCTCGTGAACGCAGGCATCCCGAACCCGGTGGCAGCGCTGCGCAACGGCACCATCGGCTGGAAGCTCGCAGGCCAGGTGCTCGACCACGGCGCGGGCCGACAGGCGCCGGCTGCGGTATCGGAAGCGAACCGCGCGCAGGCGCAGGCCGATGCGCGCCGCGTGGCCGACGCCGCGGGCGTGCGCCGCATCGCCCTCGGCGCACTGGCAACGCTCGAAGCCCCGGGCCGCACCGTGTACCGCTTCGACGTGCGCACGCCCGAGGAATACACCGCTGGCCACATCCCCGGCTTCGCGAGCGCGCCCGGCGGGCAGCTCGTGCAGGAAACCGACCACCAGGTGCCGGTGCGCGGCGCACGCATCGTGCTGGCCGACGACGACGGCGTGCGCGCGTCGATGAGCGCGTCATGGCTCGCGCAGATGGGCTGGGAGGTGTACGTGCCCGATGCCGTACCAACGGCCGCTGCACTCAGCGAGACTGGCACGCCGACGTCGGCCTATCCGCCCGTCGCAGCCACGGTCGCCGAGCTCACACCCGAGGCACTGGCCGAGTTGTTGAAACGGCAGCCCGCCACCGCCGTGATCGACGTGACCACGAGCGCCAACTACGTGAAGCGCCACATCCCCGGCGCCTGGTACGCGATCCGCGCGCAGCTGGCACAGGCGATCGATAGCCACGCGATCCCGGCCGCACCGCGCTACGTGCTGACCTGCGGCAGCAGCCTGCTCGCCCGCTACGCCGCCGCGGACCTGCGCGCCCTGTTCGACGCACGCGGCCAGCAGGACGTGCAAGTGCAGGTACTCACGGGCGGCAACACCGCCTGGTTCGCCGCCGGGCTGCCAGCCGAGACCGGCGAGACCCGCCTGGCCACCGCCCGCACCGACCGCTACCGTCGGCCCTACGAAGGCACCGACGCGCCCGCCGAGGCCATGCAGGCCTACCTGGACTGGGAGTACGGGCTGGTGGCGCAGCTGGGGCGCGACGGCACGCATCACTTTCGCGTGGCCTGAGCGCGCAGAACGCAGACGAAAAAAAGCCGGGCATGCCCGGCTTTTTTGACTCTCGCTGCCGCGCAGCCCCGGCTCAACCCGGCTCGGCCGCCTTGAACAGTGCCGCGACCTTGCGCTTGCTCTTGATGTTGCTCGAGATGCCGCGTGCAGGCGCAGCCTTGGCCGACGCTTCCCAGGCCGGGGCGGCTTCGCGCTCGCCGGACTCGTAGGGCTTGTCGAAGAACGGATCGCGCGGCGCGGACGGTGCACGGTGCGGGCGGCCGCCACCGCTCATGCTGCGGCGGGCATCACCGTCGCGGCGTTCGCGCGGCTGGTCGAGCACGTCGCGCGCATCCCCGGCTTCGCCTTCTTCACGCCAGTGGCGGCGTCCGTCGTTGATGCGGCCGCGCGGGCGGTCTTCTTCGAACTCGACGGGTTCGAGCTCGATCTTCTTCTTGATCAGCTTCTCGATGTCGGCCACGAGGCGGGCATCGTTGCCGCCGCTCGCGAAGCTCACGGCCAGGCCCGAGGCGCCGGCACGGCCGGTGCGGCCGATGCGGTGCACGTAGTCTTCCGCGTTGAACGGAACGTCGAAGTTGAAGACCGCGGGCACGTCCTTGATGTCCAGGCCGCGGGCCGCGACGTCGGTGCACACCAGCAGGTCGACCTCGCCGGCCTTGAACGAGGCGAGCGCCTTCAGGCGTTCGTCCTGGCTCTTGTCGCCGTGCAGTGCGGTGGTACGCAGACCGTCGCGCTCCAGCGAGCGTGCGAGGCGCGCGCAGCCGAGCTTGCTGTTGACGAACACGAAGGCCTGCGTGATGCCGCGCTGCTTGACGATCTGCTTGAGCGCACGGCGCTTGTCGTCGTCGGAGACGCTGTAGAAGTGCTGTTCGACGGTGGAGGCCGTTTCGTTCGGCCGCGCCACTTCGATGGTGACGGGGTTCTGCAGGTAGCTGCTGGCCAGCCGCTTGATCTCGGGCGAGAACGTGGCCGAGAACAGCAGCGTGGTGCGCTGCTTGGGCAGGTAGCTCAGGATGCGCTGCAGGTCGGGCAGGAAGCCGATGTCGAGCATGCGGTCGGCCTCGTCGAGCACGACGTATTCGACCTGGTTGAGCACCGCGTTCTTGGCTTCGATGTGATCGAGCAGACGGCCCGGGGTGGCCACGAGCACTTCGACGCCCTTCTTCAGCTCCAGCGTCTGCGGCTTCATGTCGATGCCGCCGAACACGACCGTGCTGCGCAGGTTGGTGTACTTGGCGTACAGCTTGACCTGTTGCGCGACCTGGTCGGCCAGTTCACGCGTGGGCAGCAGCACCAGCGCACGCACCGGATGCCGCGCGGGCGAGGTGGAGGCGTTTTCGTGCTTGAGCATGCGCTGCAGCAAGGGCAGCGAAAACGCCGCCGTCTTGCCGGTGCCGGTCTGCGCGGCACCCATCACGTCCTGGCCTGAAAGCACCACCGGAATGGCCTCGGCCTGGATGGGCGTCATGGTCTCGTAGCCCATTTCGGCCACGGCGCGGGCCAGCGGTTCTGCCAGCGAAAGATTGGAGAAGGACATTGTCATTGAGCCCTCTATTGTCGCATTGCCGCAAAAAACGGCAGTGACAACGAAACGACAACGTCCGCAAAGCGCGAATTGCTATTTATTCAATAGCAAAAACCCCAATGAACCCGGGGCTCCCCGAAGACAATCTTTACAGATTGCGCGCGTTGAAGGTGTCGCAGGACTTCATTTCGCCCGTCTGATAGCCCGTGCCGAACCAACGCTGGCGCTGCGCACTGGAGCCGTGGGTGAAGCTGTCGGGCACCACGGCGCGGCCTGCGGAGCGCTGCAAAGCATCGTCGCCGATCTTCTGCGCGGCGTTCATGGCGGCCTCGATGTCGCCCGGGTCGAGCCACTTCTTCGACTCTTGCGAATGATGGGCCCAGACGCCCGCGAAACAGTCGGCCTGCAACTCGACGCGCACGCTGATGGCGTTGTTCTGCGCCTGGCTCAGGCGCCCGCGCATGCCGTCGACCTTGGCGGTGATGCCGATCTCGTCCTGCACGTGATGGCCGACCTCGTGCGCAATGACGTAGGCCTGCGCGAACTCGCCCGGCGCGCCGAGCTGGTTCTTCAGGGTGTCGTAGAACGCCAGGTCGATGTAGACCTTCTTGTCGCCCGGGCAGTAGAACGGCCCCATGGCCGATTGGCCGGTGCCGCAGGCCGTGGGCGTGGCGCCGCGGAACAGCACGAGCCGGGGCGCCTGGTAGGTGCCGCCGTTCTTGCGGAAGAGATCGGTCCAGACCACTTCCGTGTTCTTCAGCACGGTCGAGACGAAGGCCGCTTCGCGGTCGTTCGACGGCGGCTTGGGCGCGGGGCCTTGCTGCTGCTGCACCTGGACCGGGTCGCCGCCACCGCTGAGCAGGCTCAGCACGGTCAGCGGGTTGATGCCGAAGATCCAGCCCGCGATGAGCGCGACCGCGATGGTGCCGATGCCGATGCCGCGCCCACCGATGAAGCCGCCGCCTCCGCCGCCACCCCCGCCGTCGCGGCGGTCTTCGACGTTGTCGGATTGTTCGTTGCCTTCCCATCTCATCGCAGTCTCCTTGCCGGCTTGCTGAACGGAGTTTTGCCGGAACGTCGCAGGATGGTACTTGGCCCGGCCGCCCGGAACGTAACCGGCGGTCAGGATGCCTGTATCAGGCTGTCAGGTCTTGGGCAGGGTGACGCCGCGCTGGCCCTGGTACTTGCCGCCGCGGTCCTTGTAGCTGGTTTCGCAGACTTCGTCGCTCTCGAAGAACAGCACCTGCGCACAGCCTTCGCCCGCGTAGATCTTGGCGGGCAGCGGCGTGGTGTTGCTGAATTCGAGCGTCACGTAGCCTTCCCACTCGGGCTCGAACGGGGTCACGTTGACGATGATGCCGCAGCGCGCGTAGGTGCTCTTGCCCAGGCAGATGGTGAGCACGTTGCGCGGGATGCGGAAGTACTCGACGGTGCGCGCCAGCGCGAAGCTGTTGGGCGGGATGATGCAGTAGTCGCCGTGCATGTCGACGAAGCTCTTCTCGTCGAAGTTCTTCGGGTCGACCACGGTGCTGTGGATGTTGGTGAAGACCTTGAATTCAGGCGCGCACCGGATGTCGTAGCCGTAGCTGGAGGTGCCGTAGCTGATGATCTTGTGGCCGTTGGCCTCGCGCACCTGGCCCGGTTCGAAGGGCTCGATCATTCCTTCGTTTTCGGCCATGCGCCGGATCCATTTGTCGCTCTTGATGCTCATATGCGCTCGCTGATGCTGCTGCGGGGGAATCGGGGGCGAATTGTGGCATGGGCGCCCTGCGCGCCCTCCCCCGCGCGGATCAGCCCGCCTGTGAAATCACCGTGCGCTCGACCAGCCGGTCGTCGCCCAGCACGATCATCGCGAACAGCAGCTCTTCGAGGTTGTTGGCCAGCGAGGTCTTGCGTGCCAGCAACGGCGTGGCGGACGGGTTCAGCACCAGGAAGTCGGCCTCGCAGCCCGGCTGCAGGTTGCCGACCACGCCATCGAGCCCCAGCGAGCGCGCGGCGCCGCCGGTGTGGTGCCACCACAGCCGCGAGGGCGCGATGCTCAGGCCGGTCTTGGTCTGGCCTTCGCGGCCCACGTAGTACGCGGCCAGCATGGTGTGGAAGGGGCTGAAGCTGGTGCCGCCGCCCACGTCGCTGGCCAGGCCGTAGGGTTGCTCGAGGCGGTCGGCCGCGCCGAAGTCGAAGAAGCCGCTGCCCAGGAACAGGTTGCTCGTGGGGCTCACGGCGGCGGCCGTCCTGGTCTCGTGCATGAGCGCACGGTCGGTGTCGTCCAGGTAGATGCAATGGGCGTACACCGCGCGCTCGCGCAGCAGGCCGAAGTCGGCGTACACGTCCAGATAGGAGCGCGACTTGGGGTACAGCTCGCGCGCCCACTTCACCTCGTCGCGGTTCTCGGCCACGTGCGACTGGATCCAGGTGTCGCCGTACTTGGCGGCCAGCTCGCCGGCACCGCGCATCTGCGCGTCGGTGCTGGTCGGTGCGAAGCGCGGCGTGATGGCGTAGCCCAGGCGGTCGACGTTGTGCCACTTGCGGATCAGCGCCTCGGTGTCGACCAGGCTTTGCTCGGTGTCGTCGCGCACGCCGTCGGGCGAGTTGCGGTCCTGCAGCACCTTGCCGGTGATCATGCGCAGCTGGCGGCGCTGTGCGCTCTCGAAGAAGGCGTCGACCGAGGCGACGTGCGAGGTCGCGAAGGTCAGCGAGGTGGTCACGCCGTTGCGCAGCAGCTCGTCGAAGAACACGTCGGCCACCACGCGCGAGTGCGCAGGGTCGGCGAACCGGCTTTCGGCGGGGAAGGTGTAGTTCTCGAGCCAGGGCAGCAGGCCGGCGGCGGGCGCGCCGATGATGTCGGTCTGCGGGTAGTGCACGTGCATGTCCACGAAGCCCGGCGCCAGGATGCGGCCCGGCAGGTGCGTGGTGTGGGCGCCGGCATGGCGCTGCGACACGTCGGCATGGCTGCCGGCGTCGAGCACGCGCTGGCGGCCGGTGCTGTCGGGGGCGACGACCAGCAGGCCGTCCTCGTCGAAGACAGGCAGGCCGGCGGCGTCGAATCGCAGGAGGGAGGCGCGGTAGGCTTTTTTCATCGTGGATGCGGAGGGTAATCCAGCCCCGCACGGCGGGAATTTCCCTGCGCGTATGAGTGCTATACGCGGAACGCACTCTTCAGACGCGGGGAAAGGGAGTGGCTCTCAGCGCCTACCGTGTCACCCGCCCCTGCACGCCCTCGGCCAGCCAGTTCATCTGCAGGATCTGTTCGTCGCTCAGCTGCGCGCCCTTGGCGATCGCGACGCGGCCTTCGTTGTCGCGCACATCGGTGGTCACCGCACGGAACGGCTGCAGCTTGCCCGCCGCGATGTCCTTCTGCCGCGCCAGCACCTCGTCCTGCACGGCCTTGGGCACCTTCGTGCCGAAGTCGCCGACGCGGATCATTCCTTCCTTCACGCCGCCCCAGAGGTTGCCGCTCTTCCAGGTGCCGTCGAGCACCGCGCGGGCACGCTGCGTGTAGTAGCCGCCCCACTGGTGCGTGACCGCGACGATCTGCGCGTCGGGCGCGATCTTGCGCATGTCGGAGTGGTAGGCCACGGCCATCTTGCCGCGCTCCTGTGCGGCGGTCATCACGGCGGTGGAGCCGGTGTGGAAGGCGAGCACGTCGGCGTTCTGGTTGAACAGCGCCATCGCCGCGTCGCGCTCCTTCGGCGGATCGAACCACGCGTTGAGCCACACCACGACCACCCTGGCCTTCGGATTCACCGAGCGCATGCCGAGCGTGAACGCGTTGATGCCCTGCAGCACCTCGGGAATCGGAAAGCCCGCGACGTAGCCGGCCACGTTCGTCTTCGTCATGCGCCCGGCCGCGATGCCGGCGAGGTAGCGGCCCTCGTAGTAGCGGGCGTTGGCGGTGGCGACGTTGGGCGCGGTCTTGTAGCCGGTGATCGACTCGAACTTCACGCCGGGGAAGTCCTTCGCGACCTTCAGCGTCGGCTCCATGTAGCCGAAGCTCGGCGTGAAGATCAGCTGGCTGCCCTGCTGCGCCAGGTCGCGGATCACGCGCTCGGCATCGGCGCCCTCGGGCACGTTCTCGACGAAGACGGTGTTCACGCGGGGGCCCAGCGCCGCCTCGACGGCCTTGCGGCCCTCTTCATGCTGGCGCACCCAGCCGGCATCGGTGACCGGCGTGACGTAGACGAAGCCGATCTTCAGCGCGTCCTTGGCCAGTGGGGGCTTGGGCGGTGCGCTCTGTGAAAAGGCGGGAGATAAAAAGCAAGCGGCTGCCCACGCCAGAACGGCGCGGCCCGCGAGGTTTTTGTACATGGTGGTCCTCTACATGGCCCCGGTCGAACAAGAAACCCGCAGCCGGCCGGGACGCCCGGCTGCGGGGGGAAGATTTTAGTGCGTGGCGATCCGTCGGGCGCCGCGATGGGCCCCGCCGCGAATCGGCAGCGCGGGTTTGGCGCCCCGCGCCACACAATGGATTCGCCCCATGACGAACCCCATCACCCACACCCTCCACGCCACCCACGCGCACTGGCAGCGCAACCTCGCCGTCTGCATGTTCGGCTCCTTCACCACCATCGTGGCGATGACGCTGCTGCTGCCGTTCCTGCCGCTGTACGTCGAGCAACTGGGCGTGAAGGACCACGCCGCCATCGTGCAGTGGTCGGGTGCGGCCTACGGCGCCACCTTCTTCAGCGCGGCGCTGGTAGCGCCGCTGTGGGGCCGCCTGGCCGACCGCTACGGCCGCAAGCCGATGCTGATCCGCGCGAGCCTGGGCATGGCGGTGGCGATGGCGCTCATCGGCATGGCCGGCAACGTGTGGCAGCTGGTCGGCCTGCGTTTGCTGGCGGGCCTGCTCGGTGGCTATGCCTCGGGCTCGATGGTGCTGGTCGCCACGCAGACGCCGAAGGACCGCACCGGCTGGGCGCTGGGCACGATGTCGTCGGCCATCATGGCCGGCAACCTCGTGGGCCCGCTGGTGGGCGGCGTGCTGCCGCCGCTCATCGGCATCCGTGCGACCTTCTTCGCGGCGGGCGCGATGATCTTCGTGGCCTTTCTTGCCACCGCCTTCCTGATCCGCGAAGAGAAGAAAGCGCCCTCGGCCGCAAAGCAGAGCGACGCGCCCGACACCGGCTGGGCTGCCGTGCCCGACAAGCGCCCGCTCGTCGCGATGCTCTTCACCGGCATGCTGCTGATGCTGGCCAACATGTCGATCGAGCCGATCATCACGGTCTACGTCGCCACGCTGCTCGACGACCCGCAGCGCGTGACGATGATGGCCGGCCTCGTGATGTCGGCAGCCGCGCTCGGCAGCATCCTCTCGGCCTCGCGGCTGGGCAAGCTGGCCGACCGCGTGGGCCACTGGAGCGTGATCGTCGGATGCCTCGCGGTGTCGGCGCTGCTGCTGGTGCCGCAGGCCTTCGTCACGTCGGGATGGCAGCTGGTGGTGCTGCGCTTTCTCATGGGGCTGTCGCTCGGCGGGCTGCTGCCGTGCATCGCGAGCGTGATCCGCCACAACGCGCCCGAGCGCGTGGCCGGCAACATGCTCGGCTACTCGACCTCGGCCCAGTACACCGGCCAGGTGGCCGGCCCGCTGCTCGGCGGCTTCGTGGGCGGGCACATCGGCATGCGCGCCGTGTTCCTCGGCACCTGCGTGCTCATGGCCGCAGGCGCCGGGTGGAACTGGCTGGCGCAGCGCGCGGCGACGTCGTCCGCTACTCGCGGATCTACTCGCTGATGACGGCGCTGCGGTAGGCCTCGTCGCCCTTGATCTCGGCTTCGGAGAACGGCACCTTGAGCCACTTCCCGGCGCTGTAAGCGCGGGTGTAGTCGGCGTTGTGCGCCGAGGCCGGGTCGTCCGACTGCGAGAACGTCAGGAAGGTGTGGGCTTCCACGCCGCCTTCGGGGAACCGCACGATCTGCATGTAGCTGTTGCCGTTCGGGTTGCCGTCCATGGTGTAGCCGCCCTTGTCGAGACGGTTCTCCGAGCACGCGATGGTGAAGTAGCCCAGGCCGCCGCAGCCGCCGTACAGCGGGATCTTCTGGCCGCCTCGGGTGGCGAACAGATAGTCGCCGCGGTGCGCATCGAGGGCGAAGCCGCTGGCTTCCACGCGTGCGACAGCCGCGCCGAAGGCCTGCTGCAGGGCAGGCGCTGCGCCGGCCTTCAGGTCGCGCGGCGTGTGGATCGGATCGCTCGCACTGAAGGGCACGTTGTAGAGCGTGGCCGCGGATTGCAGCGACGCGCGGTTCCAGAACTCGTCCCAGATGTGTGCGCCGCGCGCGCCGATCGTGCCCGTGTTGTTCCAGGCCTTGAGCACCGCGCAGGCGGGGCCGGTGTCCACGTCGCGCCCGATGGCGGCGCCGCCTTGCGGATCGCTCGCCACGTTGATCGTCGGCGTCGCGCACACCATGCCCAGCGCCTGGTCCTTGAACAGTTCGGCCGTCAGCACGCGGCTGTTGAGCACCATCTGCTTGACGGTCTCGGGCGTGGCCGCCTTGCCAGCGTAGCTGTCGGTGCCGTCGATGCGCGCCTGCGCCATCAGGTTGCCCAGGCGCGTGCGGAAGCTCACGGCCTCCGTGCCCGCGGGTCCCATGATGGCCGGGTAGCCGGTCATCGGTGCCTTCGGGTTCGCGAGCCAGTAGCTGTCGTTCGAGTTCTCGACGTAGTCGTCGCGCAGCAGGCTGGGCATGCGCGAAGCGCCGAGCGCGCCCTTCTGCGCGGAGTCGGCATCGGTCTGCCAGTCGCATTCGCTCCTGGAGCCATCGAAGACCGGCACGCGCGGCAGCGACGAGCCGAGCGCTGCGCCCAGCGGCGTTGTGCAGTTGGTCACCTGGGTGGGCGACACATTGGGAATCGCACCGATGTCGGCATACCAGGCCTTGGCCGCGCCGCGTCCGACGGCCACGGTGTTGACCCACGGAATGGCCGATTCCTCGCGCTGGATGGCGATGAATTCATCGAGTGACTTCGCCTGGTTCCAGCGCAGCCAGTTCTTGAAGGTGCGGTAGTTCTCTGCGTTGATGTCGCGGATCGCGAACGCGGTGGTCTGGCTCCAGCCCAGCGCCGCGTTCAGCGGAGCCAGGTTGACCATCGGCCCGTACGCCGACTTGTAGAGCGTGCGCGTCACGGGCGCCACGCTGCCGTCGGCCTGCTTCACGTTGACGGTGAGGTTCATTGCCTGCATCTTCACGGGCTTGCCGTCGCGCATGTAGCTGGTCGGGTCGCCCGCCGCGAGTTTCAGTTCGTAGAAGCCGAAGCGCCGCGCGGTCGACACCGTGTGGCTCCACGCGATGTTGTCGTTGAAGCCGATCAGGATCACCGGGATGCCGAGGAACGAGGTGCCGCTGATGTTGAGCTGGCCCGGTATCGTGAGCTGCGCCTGGTAGAAGCGGTCGGGCCCCCGCCAGTACCAATGCGGGTTGCCGAAGAGCAGCGGACTGCCGTCGCCAGTGGCGGCCGTGCCGAAACCGATCATGTTGCTGCCCACGCCCTCCTTGCCGCCGACCTGCAGCTCGGGCAGGGGCACACTGAGCGCCGCCACCTGCAATGCCGCCTTCTTCGCGCCGCTGCGCGCAGCCATCTTGGTGGGTGCTGCCGGTGCGGGTGCGATCGCATTGGCGATATTCGGCAGGAAGTTGCTGTAGCCGCCCGCGAGGTTGGCTGCGTACATGCGGCGGTAGATGTCCTCGGCCATGATGGGCTTCACCCAGGCTTCGCTGCGGCAGGCTTCGTGCGCCGTGCCGCCGGCCTTCACGTCGCGCACGTAGCGGTTGTAGCCGGCGGCGAAGCCCTCGACCAGCTGCTTCAGGTTGTCGGGCTGGGCCGCGATCATCTTCTCGAGCACGTCGGCCGAGATCACGTGCTTGTGGAAGAAGTCGGAGTCGATGTTCTTCGGCCGCGCGATGGTGCTGCTGGCCACGAGCTGCGCATCACCGCCGAGGTACTGCGAACGCTCGCCGCGGTAGGTCAGAAACGAATCGGCCATCGTGCACAGGTCATCTTCGGCCTGCGCAAAACCGTAGCCGTAGCCCACCCCGGGCCAGTTGTCGGCCTTGATATGCGGCACGCCCAGGGCGGTGCGGCGGATCTCGGCCTTGTAGGCGTCTTCGGCCGGCGGGTTGGTGGGCGGGTTGCCGGCGCCGGGAAAGAACGGGAATCCGCCGCTGCCCCCCCCACCGCCGCCACCGCAGGCGGTGAACATGGCCGCCGTGGCCAGCGCGAGGAGGGACAGCGGCATGGCGCCGCGCGAGGATGTCTGTCTCATGGATGTCTCCGGTTGATGCTCTCTTGATGGAGCACCACCAGCTTAGGCATACAGACCTGCTGCGGCTTGAACGCAGCCGCTGTCATGCGACCGGGCGACTCAGTGCAGCGTCGCGTCGCCCCACGCGTGCGAGGCTTGCTCGTCGGCCGTCACCCGCACCTGGTTCGACAGGAAGGACGGCGACAGGCCGAAGTAGCGCTGGAAGGTGCGGCTCATGTGCGCCGCGTCGGTGAAGCCGCTGACCAGCGCCACGTCGGTCAGGGGGCGGCGCTCGGTGAACTGCTGCACCGTGCGGCGCACCTTGGTCCACAGCGCATAGCGCTTGATCGACACGCCCACCTGCTGCGCGAACAGATGCGTGAGCCGGTCGGGCGAAAGAAAGGCCAGCGCCGACAACTCGCGCAGCGAAATCTGCCCTGCGCGTGCGCGGATGGCCTGCAGCACACGCTCGATGCGCGGGTCGATGGCGGCCTGCAGCTCGGGGCTCCCGGTGATCGACGTGACCAGCTTGGAGCTCAGCCTCTGCAGGCGCCGGTCGGACAGCGCGCCATGCTGCGCCGGCGCGAAGTCGTCGCGCGCGCGGCCGAAGCGGCGCGCGTCGAGCGGCTGGATGCCGTGGCCGCCCAGGTGCCGCGAGAGCATGCGGTAGACGCTGGAGGCCGGGTCGATGTTGAGCGACAACAGCCCGCATCCGTCGACGTCGAGGCGGCGCGACACATGCGGCGCCACCAGCGCGGCGGTGCAGCGCACACGCGTGCCGTCGACCGCCTCGAGCGTGAAGGGATGGCCGCTCACCGAGGCCAGCAGCGTGGCCGACGAACGCGCCGTGAGCCCCGACTGGATCGCCGGCGTGATGTAGAGGAACCTGTCGTCCCACAGGTGCAGGGAGTTGTGCCGCGTAATGGTCATGCCGCCTCGCTTGGGTCTTGTCTCTTGCGCTTGTCTCGCGGCGGATTCTCACGCATTGCGGCCACGGCCCCGGCAAGGGCCCGCGCTCAGCGGGGGTGCCCGGCCTGCAGCTGTGCATGCGGGCGCACCGCCTCCAGCAGCAGCGTCGCCAGCCGGCTCGCCGGCGCCTCGGCGCGGGCCTGCGCGCGGTACAGCACGAGCGAGATCTGCGGCAGCGCGGGCAACGAAAGCACCGCGCGGTCGAGCGCGCGCACCTGCGCAGGCAGGCCGAACGGCGTGCGCACCGTGAGGCCCAGGCCGGCCGAGGTGGCGGCCCACAGCGCCGCCAGGCTGGCGCTGCCAAAAGCGCGGCGCCACGGCAGGCCGGCGCGGTCGAGCGCGGTGATGACGATCTCGCGCAGCGGGCACGGGGCGTCGAGCATGATGAGCGGCAGCGGCTCCTTGCTCTTGACCGCGCGAACGCCCGCACGGTGCTCGCGCTCGGTCCACCAGGGCGCATCGACGCGCTCGGGCGCGGTCGGGCCGATCCACAGCAGCGGCAGCCGCGCCACGCGCTCGGCGTAGGGCGACAGCGGCTGGTCGCCCGCGTCCCATGCCAGGGCCAGGTCGAGCTGGCCCAGTTCGAGCCGCTCGCGCAGCTCGCCGCTGCGCGCCACGCAGGCCTCGATGCGCACCTTGGGATGCGCGCGCGCAAAACGGCCGAGCACGGCCGGCAGCAGCGTCTCGCCGAAGTCTTCCTGCAGGCCCAGCCGCACCCAGCCTTGCAGGTCGACGCCGCGCAAGGCGGCGCTGGCCTCGTCGTTGAGTTCGAGCATGCGGTGCGCGTAGGCCAGCAGCGTTTCGCCGGCATCGGTGAGCGCCAGGCCGCGGCCCTCCTTGCGAAACAGCACGGTGCCGGCCTGCGCCTCCAGCTTCTTGAGCTGCGCGCTCACGGCCGAGGTCGAGCGGCCCAGCTTGTCGGCCGCCCGCGCATAGCTGCCGAGCGCCATGCCGGTGGAGAAAGTGCGCAGCACGTCGAGATCGAACATCACCTGGGTCATTGCGGGTCCTTGCGTCGGTTCTTTCATCATCCCGAATTTCAGGACGATTGGCACATTATTTTCTGATTTTCAAAACCTTTCCAGCGGCGGAAACTGCACCGCGACATGACCCATTCGCCCTCCTCTTCCCCTGTGTTTTCAGCCCGTCACCGCTGGAAGGTGCTCGCCGCTGGCGTCGCCGCCAACGCGGCCTTCTCGGTCGCCTTCAGCGGCATCCCCATGACCGCCGTGCTCATGCGCACCGGCTACCAGCTCGACAACGCCGCGCTCGGCCTGGTGCTCGGCCTCATGGGCCTGGGCATCGCCGTGAGCGAGCTGCCGTGGGGCCTGCTGACCGACCGCTGGGGCGATCGGCCCGTGCTGCTGGCCGGCCTGGGCAGCACGGCGATCGCGCTGGTCGCAATGGCGCTGTGGGCCGCGCCGGGCCATGGCCACATTCCCGGCCTTGGCCTGCTCGGTACGGGGCTGCTGCTGGTCGGCCTGCTCGGCGGCAGCGTGAATGGCGCCAGCGGGCGCGCGGTGATGACCTGGTTCGACGCCCGTGAGCGTGGCCTCGCCATGAGCATCCGCCAAACCGCGGTGCCGCTGGGCGGCGGCATCGGCGCGCTGGTGCTGCCCTTCGTGGCGCTGCATTACGGCTTTGCCGCGCTGTACGGCCTGCTCGCGCTGCTGTGCACGCTGAGCGCGGCGATGAGCTGGGCCTGGGTGCACGAGCCGCCCATCGCGTCGCAATCTAAGCCCACGGAGGCGGCCGCACCGAAGAGCAGCCCGCTGCGCGATGTGCGCGTGTGGCGCATCGTGGCCGGCATCGGCATCCTGTGCGCGCCGCAGTTCGCGGTGCTCTCCTTCGGCACCGTGTTCCTGCACGACTTCGGCCAGGTGGACCTGAGCACGATCACCGCCGCGATGGTCTTCGTGCAGGTGGGTGCGATGGCGATGCGCGTGTGGAGCGGCCGATGGACCGACCGCCGCCGCAACCGCCCGGCCTACCTGCGGGCCTGCAGCGCGCTCAGCGTGGTGCTGTTCGCGGGCCTGGCCGCGCTGGTGATGGCGGCGGGCACCGAGGCGCCGTCACCCGCGCTGCGTGGGGCGCTGATCGCGCTGCTGGCCGTGAGCGGCGTGTGCGTGTCGGCCTGGCACGGCGTGGCCTACACCGAACTGGCCACGCTGGCCGGCGCGGCGCGCGCCGGCACCGCGCTGGGCATGGCGAACACCAGCGTGTTCCTCGTGTGCTTCGTCACGCCCTTCTCGATTCCGCACCTGCTGGCGCTGCAGGGATGGCCGGTCGTGTGGCTGGCGGCCAGCGCGTGTGCGCTGGCGGCGATACCGCTGCTCGTGCCGCGGACCGCCGCGGCGAATCAGAAGGTCGCGAAGACGGCGTTGAGCCGGTCGACGTAGGCGCGCTTGGCGGCCGCGTCGATGAAGCTGCCTTCGAAGCTGTTGGCCGCGAGCTGCCACGCTTGCTGCACGCCGAGCCCGGTCGCCGCGAAGGTCTGCGTGAAGTTCTGGTTCATGTAGCCGCCGAAGTAGGCCGGGTCGTCCGAATTGACGGTGGCGACCAGCCCCGCGTCGAGCAGCGCGCCGAGGTTGTGCTGCGACAGGTCGGGGAACACGCACAGCTTGAGGTTCGACAGCGGGCACACGGTGAGCGGAATGCGGTCTTGCGCCAGCCGCTTCATCAGCGCCGGGTCTTTGGCGCTTTGCACGCCATGGTCGACGCGCTCGACCTTCAGCACGTCGAGCGCGCTCCACACGTAGGCCGGCGGGCCCTCCTCGCCCGCGTGCGCGACGAGGTGAAAGCCCAGTTCGCGGCAGCGCGCGAACACGCGCGCGAACTTCTCGGGCGGATGGCCGACCTCGCTCGAGTCGAGCCCCACGCCGATGAACTTGTCGCGGTACGGCAGCGCCTGCTCCAGCGTCTCGAAGGCGTCTTCCTCGCTCAGGTGGCGCAGGAAGCACAGGATGAGCGAGGCGCTCACGCCCAGCTGGGGCAGCGCATCGACGCAGGCGCGGTGCAGGCCGTTGACCACCGTCTTCATCGACACGCCGCGCGCCGTGTGCGTTTGCGGGTCGAAGAACATCTCGGTGTGCACCACCTGGTCGGCCGCGGCGCGCTCCAGGTAGGCCCAGGCCATGTCGTAGAAGTCCTGCTCCTTGAGCAGCACGCTCGCGCCGGCGTAGTAGATGTCGAGAAAGCTCTGCAGGTTGGTGAAGGCGTAGGCGCGGCGCAGCTCTTCCACGCTGGCATACGGGATCGAGACACCGTTTCGCTGCGCGAGCGCGAAGATCAGCTCGGGCTCGAGCGAGCCTTCGATGTGCATGTGCAGCTCGGCCTTGGGCATGGCGCGCAGCAGCTCGGGCAGGCGTTCGGCGGGAATGCGCTGCGCGAAGCTGGGGTCGAAGAGGGGGCGGCTGGAATCGGTCATGGGGTGGAGCGCTCGGGAGGCGACGTTGTGATCGCGCACAGCATAAGGGCAGACACCATCGGCGCCATCTCCGAAAGCGTATACGCTGCCCCGCCTTTTCCCCCAAACTGATCTGGGTCAAATCTGGCCGCGCAGGATGCGATAGGCTTGCACCCCGGCAGGCCCGGCATCGGGTGTGTTCCCTCCACTCCGCGCGCAGCGTGCATTCGTGCCCTGGCGCCGTCCTTGATCGACTCGCATGACCCTACAAAACGCCTTCACCCGCGAAGACCTGCTGCGCTGCAGCCGCGGCGAACTGTTCGGCCCCGGCAACGCACAGCTGCCCGCCCCGAACATGCTGATGGTGGACCGCATCACCCACATCAGCGCCGAGGGCGGTACCTACGGCAAGGGCGAACTCACGGCCGAGCTGGACATCACGCCCGACCTGTGGTTTTTCGCCTGCCACTTCGAAGGCGACCCGGTCATGCCGGGCTGCCTGGGCCTGGACGCCATGTGGCAACTGGTCGGCTTCTTCCTCGGCTGGCAGGGCCTGCCGGGCCGCGGCCGCGCGCTCGGCTCGGGCGAGGTGAAGTTCACGGGCCAGGTCTTGCCGACCGCCAAGCTCGTCACCTACAGCATCCAGATCAAGCGCGTGCTCAAGGGCAAGCTGAACCTGGCCATCGCCGACGGCTCGGTGAGCGTCGACGGCCGCCAGATCTACACCGCCGAGGGCCTGCGGGTCGGCGTGTTCACTTCCACCGACAACTTCTGAGGGCTTTGCCATGCGCCGCGTCGTCATCACCGGTCTGGGCATCGTTTCGTGCCTGGGCAACGACAAGGAGACCGTCTCCGCCAACCTGCGCGCCAGCCGCCCCGGCATCCGGTTCCAGCCGGCCTATGCCGAAATGGGCCTGCGCAGCCAGGTGGCCGGCTCCATCGACCTTCCCCTCGAAGACCTCATCGACCGCAAGCTGTATCGCTTCGTCGGCCACGCGGCGGCCTACGCCTACCTGGCCATGAAGGACGCCATCGCTGACGCCGGCCTGACCGAGGAGCAGGTGTCCAACCCGCGCACCGGCCTCATTGCCGGATCGGGCGGCGCCTCCACGCTCAACCAGATGGAAGCGCTCGACCTGCTGCGCGAAAAGGGCGTCAAGCGCGTGGGCCCCTACCGCGTGACGCGGACCATGAGCAGCACCGTGTCCGCCTGCCTGGCCACGCCCTTCAAGATCAAGGGCCTGAACTACTCCATCGCCTCGGCTTGCGCCACCAGCGCGCACTGCATCGGCAACGCCATGGAGCAGATCCAGATGGGCAAGCAGGACATCGTGTTCGCCGGCGGCGGCGAAGAAGAACACTGGACCCAGTCGTTCCTGTTCGACGCCATGGGTGCGCTGTCCACCAAGTACAACGACACGCCCGAGAAGGCCTCGCGCGCCTACGACGCCGAGCGCGACGGCTTCGTCATCGCGGGCGGCGGCGGCATGGTCGTGGTGGAGTCGCTCGACCACGCACTGGCGCGCGGCGCAAAAATCTACGCCGAGATCGTCGGCTACGGCGCCACCTCCGACGGCTACGACATGGTCGCACCCAGCGGCGAAGGCGCCGTGCGCTGCATGCAGATGGCCATGTCCACCGTCGACACGCCCATCGACTACCTGAACACCCACGGCACCTCCACGCCCGTGGGCGACGTCATGGAAATGAAGGGCGTGCGCGAAGTCTTCGGCGACAAGGCGCCGGCCATCAGCTCCACCAAGAGCCTGTCGGGCCACTCGCTGGGCGCCGCGGGCGTGCACGAGGCGATCTACTGCCTGCTGATGATGGAAGGCCGCTTCATGGCCGGCTCGGCCAACATCGAAGCGCTCGACCCCGAAGTGGCCGACATGCCGATCCTCACCGCGACGCGCGAGAACGCCACCGTCGACACGGTGATGAGCAACAGCTTCGGCTTCGGCGGCACCAACGCCACGCTGGTGCTCAAGCGCTGGAAGGACGCGTAGTCCTGCCGCCTGTCGGGCCCCGTCGCGCCCGCGACGATGGGCCCGTCGGCGCTTGGCTAGACTGGGTTTCCCCATCCACACCGCGAGGAGACCCATGGCGATCGACACCCTTTCCACCTGGCACCGGCTCGTCAAGACACGCGACGTGGCGGGCCTGGACACCCTGCTGGCCGACGACGCCGTCTTCCTCTCACCCGTGGTGCACCGGCCGCAGGTCGGCAAGGCGATCACGAAGCAGTACCTCGCCGCGGCCTTCCAGGTCTTCTTCAACGAGAGCTTCCGCTACGTGCGCGAACTCCAGGGGCCGAATGACGCGGTGCTTGAGTTCGAACTTGAACTGGATGGCATCGCGATCAACGGCGTCGACATGATGAAGTGGAACGCCCAGGGGCAGATCACCGAGTTCAAGGTGATGCTGCGTCCGCTGAAGGCGGTGAACCTGATCCACCAGAAGATGGCGGCGCAGCTGCAGGCGGCTGCGCAGTAAGCGGGCTCAGGGACAGGCCAGCTCCGTCCTGGCCACGGCGCACAGCCGCGCCTTCTCGGCCGCGGGCAACGTGAGCCCCGGCATCAGCCCGTCCAGCCTCAGCACCGCCGGGTAGAGCCGCACATCCTGCGGGTTCTTGCGGTAGGCCCGCAGCACCAGTTCCTGGCTCTTCTTTCCGCAATGCTGGCGCTGCTGGCGCGCCACCTCCTTATCGTGCGCCGAACCGTCGCCGTTGAATTCGCCGGCGAAGTGAAAACACATCTCGGCGTCGTCCACGGCCTTGCGCAGGCGCTGCTCTTCCTTCGAGAACGCCGGCGGTGCGGCGAACGACGACGACACGGCCAACAGTGCCGCACCTGCCGCCATGACCCCTTGCAGCTTCATGGTGTGAATCCTTTTCCTGAATGAAAAAAGGGCCGTCCGCAGACGACCCTTCTCGTGGCAATCGCCGAAGCGATCGATCAATGATTACTTCTTGTCGCCGCCCGGCACCTTGCCTTCGACGCCCTTGACGTAGAAGTTGACGCCCGACAGGAACTTGTCGTCGGCGACCGCGTCCTTGGCGATCAGCTCCTTGCCGTCCTGGCCGACGATCGGGCCCTTCCAGATCGAGAAGCTGCCGTCCTTCAGGCCCTTCTTCACTTCCTCGACCTTGGCCTTGGCTTCGGCCGGCACGTCTTCGGCGATCGAGACGATGTCGATCGCGCCTTCCTTCACGCCCCACCAGGTCTGGCCGGTGGTCCACTTGCCGTCCAGTGCGTCCTGCGTGGTCTTGATGTAGTACGGTGCCCAGTTGATGATGGCCGAGCCCAGGTGGGCCTTCGGGCCGTAGGCGGTCATGTCGGAGTCCCAGCCGAAGGCGCGCTTGCCCTTTTCCTGCGCGGTCTTGAGCACGGCCGGCGAGTCGGTGTTCTGGAACAGCACGTCGGCGCCGCCGTTGATGAGGGCGGTGGCGGCTTCGGTTTCCTTGGGCGGGCTGAACCACTCGTTCACCCACACGACCTTGGTCGTGATCTTCGGGTTGACCGACTGCGCGCCCAGCGTGAAGCTGTTGATGTTGCGCAGCACTTCAGGGATCGGCACCGAGCCGACCACGCCCAGCGTGTTGCTCTTGGTCATGGAGCCGGCGATCACGCCGGCCATGTATGCGCCTTCGTAGGTGCGGCTGTCGTAGGTGCGCATGTTCTCGGCGGTCTTGTAGCCGGTCGCGTGCTCGAACTTCACGTCCTTGCTGTCGTTGGCGACCTTGAGCATGGGCTCCATGTAGCCGAAGGTGGTGCCGAAGATCAGCTTGTTGCCCTGGCCCACGAAGTCGCGGAACACGCGCTCGGCGTCGGCCGACTCGGGCACGCTTTCGACGAAGGTGGTCTTGATCTTGTCGCCGAATTCCTTCTCGAGCGCCTTGCGGGCGTTGTCGTGCGCGAAGGACCAGCCGCCGTCGCCCACGGGACCGACATAGGCGAATGCGATGTTCAGCGGCGCCGCCGGTGCGGGCGCCGGGGCGGCCGCGGGGGCCGGTGCCGGCGATGCTGCGGGGGCGGCCGCCTCTTCCTTCTTGCCGCAGCCGATGAGGGCCGCCGAAGCCACCGCGGTGAGGGCGGCGAGCTTGAGCAGGGAACGCTTGTTCAGATCATTCATTGTCGAAATCCTCGGAAGAAAAGGACGGGTTGGCAAAAAAACGAGAACGCGATTATGAGCCGGGGTAGAACGGTTTCCCCATCGACGCCGGCATGTTGATGCGGATGAACGCCGGGTTGCGCGAGATCAGCGCCAGCACCACGATCGGCGCGATGTACTGGGCCATGCTGAGAAACTGCGAGGGCACGTCGACGCCGCTGCTCTGCAGATGAAAACCGAGCATCGAGACGCCGCCGAACAGGTAGGCGCCGAGCAGCACGCGAATGGGGCGCCAGGTGGCGAAGGTGGTCAGCGCCAGCGCGATCCAGCCGCGGCCGGCGACCATGCCCTCGACCCACAGCGGCGTGTACACGGTCGACAGGTACGCGCCCGCCAGCCCGCACAGCGCACCGCCTGCGATCACCGCCAGGAAGCGGATGCGCCGCACCGGGTAGCCCAGCGCATGCGCCGACTCGGGCGATTCGCCGACCGAGCGCAGCACGAGACCGGCCCGGGTGCGGTACAGGAACCAGATGAGCCCGATGGTGAGCAGCACCGCCACGTACACCATCGGGTGATGGCGGAACAGCGCGGGGCCGGCCAGCGGAATATCGGCCAGCACGGGAATGGCGAAGGGCGTGCTCTCGGGCAGCTTGGCCTGCACGAAGCTGATGCCCGCGAAGGCCGAGAAGCCGACGCCGAACAGGCTCAGCGCCAGGCCCGTCGCGTACTGGTTGGTGTTGAGCCAGATCACGAGCACGCCGAAGAAGGCCGCGAGCAAGGCACCCGCCGCCATGCCGGCCAGGAAGCCGAGCCAGGGGTTGTGCGTGATGACCACCGTCGCGAAGCCCGCGATGGCGGCGCACAGCATCATGCCCTCGGCGCCGAGGTTGACGATGCCGGCCTTCTCGTTGATCAACAGGCCCAGCGCCGCGATGGCGAGCACGGTGCCCGCGCTCAGGGTCGAGCCCAAGAGGAGTGCGTAGCTTTCCATGGTCAGAGGCTCCCTTCGGTGGGGCGCGCCACCGGCGCGGTGAGCGGCGTACTGGCCTGCAGCGAGCTCGTGGTCAGTGCGGCCGCCTTCGTGGCGGCCTTGCGGCGGATGCGGTAGGCGATGAGCGTGTCGCAGGCCAGCAGCGTGAACAGCAGCAGGCCCTGGAACACGCCGGTGAGCGACTTGGGCAGGCCCAGGCGCGACTGCGCGAGTTCGCCGCCGATGTAGAACATGCTCATCAGGAGGGCCGAGAAGATCATGCCCACCGGATGCAGGCGCCCAACGAAGGCCACGATGATGGCCGCGAAGCCGTAGCCCGCGGGCACGTACGGCGTGAGCTGGCCGATGGGGCCGGCCACTTCGAGCGCGCCCGCCAGGCCGGCCGCGCCGCCCGAGGTGAGCAGCGCGATCCACACCGCGCGGCGTGCCGAGAAGCCCGCATAGCGCGCCGCCGCGGGCGCCAGCCCGCCGACCTGCTGCGCGAAGCCCGCGCGCGTGCGGAACAGGAACACCCACAGCGCGCCCGCGCCGACCAGCGCGATGATCAGCCCGATCGACACGCGCGAGCCCTTCATGAGCCGCGGGATCTGCGTCACCGCCTCGAAGGTCTTGGTCTGCGGAAAGTTGTAGCCCTGCGGGTCTTTCCAGGGGCCGAAGACCAGGTAGCTCAGCATCAGCGTGGCCACGTAGACCAGCATCAGGCTCACCAGGATTTCGTTGGCGTTGAACTTGTCGCGCAGGAACGCGACGATGCCCGCCCATGCCATGCCACCCGCGATGCCCGCCAGCAGGATGGCCGCGACGATCCAGCTGCCGGTGCCCTTGTCGGCCAGCAGCGCCACGCCGCCCGCCGCGATGGCGCCGAACACGAACTGCCCCTCGGCACCGATGTTCCAGACGTTGGAGCGAAAGCACACGGCCAGGCCCAGTGCAATGATGAGCAGCGGCGTGGCCTTCACCATCAGCTCGCCGATGGCGTAGCCGCTCTTGATCGGCTCGTAGAAGAACACCTGCAGGCCCTTGACCGGGTCCTTGCCGAGCGCGGCGAACAGCGCCACGCCGATGAGCACGGTGATCAGCAGCGCCAGGATCGGCGAGGCAAAGCTCCAGAAGCGCGACAGCTCCGGGCGGGGTTCAAGCTTGAGCATGCGCGCCCTCCTTCTTGTTGTTCTGATGGGGCTGCGCCTGCGGCCACAGGCCGCTCATCCACTCGCCAATCTGCGGCAGCGTGGCCGCCGCGCGGTCGATCGAGGGCGACAGCCGCCCCTTGGCGATCACGTGCAGCCGGTCGCAGATGTTGAACAGCTCGTCAAGCTCCTCGCTGATCACGAGCACGGCGCAGCCGGCGTCGCGCAACGCGAGGATCTCGGCATGGATGAGCGCGGCCGCGCCCACGTCCACGCCCCAGGTCGGCTGCGAGACGATGAAGAGCTTGGGGTTGGCGTCGATCTCGCGGCCGACGATGAATTTCTGCAGGTTGCCGCCCGACAGCGAGCGCGCCGCCGCGTTCGGGCCGCCGGCCTTCACCTTGAAGCGCTCGATGATGGAACGCGCCTGCTTGTCGAGTTCGGCGGTGCGAATCCAGCCGCCCTTGCCCACCGCATTGCTGCGCGTGAGCAGCAGGTTGTGCGCCAGGCCCAGCGTGGGCACCGCGCCGCGCCCCAGCCGTTCCTCGGGCACGAAGTGCAGGCCCAGCGCGCGCCGCGCGCGCGGGCGCAGCCGGCCGGCGGGCTTGTCGAACACCTGGACCATCGAGGCTTCGGCGCGCACGTCCTCGCCCGACAGCGTGTAGAGCAGTTCCTTCTGGCCGTTGCCCGAGACACCGGCAATGCCCACGACCTCGCCGGCGCGCACCTCGAAAGAGATGCCGTCGAGGTCAACGCCGAACTGGTCTTCGCGCACCAGCTTCAGGCCCTGCACGCGCAGCGCCACCGCACCGGCATGCAACGGGCGGTGCTGCAGCGGCGGCGGCTCGCTGCCGATCATCAGGCGCGAGAGCGACTCGGTGCTCTCGTTGCGCGGGTTGCACACGCCCGTGACCTTGCCGCCGCGCAGCACGGTGCAGGCCGTGCACAGCTCCTGGATCTCGTGCAGCTTGTGGCTGATGTACAGGATGCTGCAGCTTTCCGAGGCCAGCTTGTTCAGCACGCCGAACAGACGAATGACGGCCTGCGGCGTGAGCACGGAGGTCGGCTCGTCGAGGATCAGCAGCTTGGGGTTGGTGAGCAGCGCGCGGATGATCTCCACCCGCTGCATCTCGCCCACCGACAGCGTGTGCACGGGGCGCGCGGGGTCGATGTCCAGGCCGTACTCGCTGGCCTTGGCCGTGATGCTGCGGGCCACCTCGGCCAGCGCGAGCGACTTGTCCAGGCCCAGCCAGACGTTCTCGGCCACGGTGAGCGTGTCGAACAGGCTGAAGTGCTGGAACACCATGCTGATGCCCAGCGCCCGCGCCTGCTGCGGGTTGCGCAGGTTGACCGCCTGGCCGTCGAAGGTGACGGTGCCTTCGTCGGGCTTGACCGAGCCGTAGATGATCTTCATCAGGGTCGATTTGCCCGCGCCGTTCTCTCCGAGCACGGCATGGATTTCGCCGGGCTGCACGGCCAGGGAGATGTCGCTGTTGGCCACCACCGCGGGGTACCGCTTGGTGATGTGCGCCAGCTGGAGTCTGGGGGTTGTCATGCCGGGTTTCGTGGGTTTGTCTCGTTCAACTGCAACAAAGCGGGGACAGCTATAAGTTTAATAGCGTCCCCGCGACCATCGGCGCCCGACGGCGCTCTACTCAGCCTCTCAGTGCCCGCCGATGTAGGCGAACTTGAACAGGAAGATCGCCGCGATCACCCACACCATCGCATGCACTTCCCGTGCCCGGCCGGTGCACAGCTTGAGCACGGCGTAGGTGATGAAGCCGAAGGCCAGGCCGTTGGCGATCGAGTAGGTGAAGGGCATGGCCAGCGCCGTGACCGCCGCCGGGATCACCTCGGTGGTGTCTTCCCAGTCGAGCTCGACCAGGTCGCGCAGCATCAGGCAGCCCACGAAGAGCAGCGCCGGTGCAGTGGCGTAGGCCGGCACCGAGCCCGCCAGCGGCGAGATCATCAGGCAGGCCAGGAACAGCAACGCCACCACCACGGCCGTGAGGCCGGTGCGGCCGCCGGCTTGCACGCCAGCCGCGCTTTCCACGTAGGCCGTGGTGCTCGAGGTGCCCAGCAGCGAGCCCGCGAAGATCGCGCCGCTGTCGGCCAGGAGCGCCTTGTTCATGCGCTCCATCTTGCCGGGCACCAGGAGGCCGGCGCGCTTGGCCACGCCCATCAGCGTGCCGGTGGCGTCGAACATCTCGACCAGGAAGAACACCAGCACCACGTTCAGGATGCCGCCCTTGAGCGCGCCGAGGATGTCCAGCTGCATGAAGGTCGGTGCGATGGACGGTGGCGCGTCGAAGACGCCGTGGAACTTGTTGCCGCCGAAGAAGAACGACAGCACCGTCACCAGCATGATCCCGATCAGGATCGCCCCGCGTACCTTCAATCGGTCGAGCGCCACGATGACGAGAAAACCGATGGTTGCCAGGATCACGGGCGCAGAGTGCAGATCGCCCAGCGTGACGAAGGTGGCCGGCGAGGCGGCGACGATGCCCGCGCTCTTCAGTGCGATGAGCGCCAGGAACATGCCGATGCCCACGGTGATCGCCGTTCGCAAGGACTGCGGTATGCCCGCAATGAACAGCTCCCGCAATCCGGTGACCGTCACGATCAAGAAGAGGCAGCCCGAGATGAACACCGCGCCCAGCGCGATCTGCCACGTGTAGCCCATGCCGAGCACGACCACGTAGGCGAAGTAGGCATTCAGGCCCATGCCCGGCGCCATGGCGATCGGGTAGTTGGCGTACAGGCCCATGATCAGCGTGCCGATGGCCGCGATCAGGCAGGTGGCCACGAAGACCGCGCCCTTGGGCATGCCCGCGTCCCCGAGGATCGAGGGGTTCACGAAGATGATGTAGGCCATCGTCAGGAAGGTCGTCAGCCCTGCGATGACTTCGGTGCGCACGGTGGTGTTGTGCTCGGTCAGCTTGAACAGGCGTTCCAGCAGACCGGTGTTGGCCGGTGCGGCCGCCGCACGCAACGGCGCCGCCTCGGTGGCCCCGGCGGCCCGGGGAGTGGTGGCCTTCGGCACCTCTTCATACCTGTTCATTTCGCTTGTCTCCAGCTGTTGTATGTGGCGGTTCGTTCATCGTTGCCTCGGTCGCGACGCCGGCGCGACCGAGGACTCAGGGAGGATCGGAAAGCGGTTCAGCCGGCAGGGTTCGCGCGGCGGCAGGTGCGGCTTCGAAGCCGGGCCGCAGCGACGCCGCCACGCCCTTGATGCATTCGCGCAGCCAGCGCGCGGAACTCGACGAATGGGTACGTTCGTGCCAGAGCTGGTAGTACATGAGACGCGGCAGCGCGGCCGGGCACTCGAGGATCTTCAGGGGCAGCCGTGCGGCAAAGCGCTCGCAGTACTGGCGC
Organism: Variovorax sp. Root473; assembly: GCF_001426505.1. Lineage (GTDB taxonomy): Bacteria > Pseudomonadota > Gammaproteobacteria > Burkholderiales > Burkholderiaceae_C > Variovorax. The sequence continues at coordinate 52,793 of NZ_LMEV01000012.1, read as the reverse complement.
CCGGTGGTCAGCACCAGCAGGCTGGAGGCCACCATGTCGGGAATGAGGCTGAAATGCGCGCAGCGCGCCGTGATGTTGCGCTGCCGCCCCAGCTCGTCGAGCATCTGGTCGATGATGCCGCGCCCGCCCGGGTGCATCGGCGTGGGCGCGATGTGCTCGGCCGCCAGCCAGGTCTCCAGGTCCCAGCCGCGGCGCACGGCCGGATGGTCCTGGTTGACCAGCGACACCACCTCGTCGCCGAACAGGCGCGCCATGTGCAGGTCTTCCGGCGGCTTGAGCCAGTTGCCGATCACCAGGTCGACCTGCCCGAGCGCCAGGTGCCCGTGGTAGTCCGAGTCGGGCGTGAGCGCATGGATCTCGATCTGGCACAGCGGCGCCTCGCGCTTGACCTGCGCCACCAGCATCGGCAGGAACAGCGGGTCCATGTAGTCGCTGGCCGCGATGCGGAAGGTGGTGGCTGCCGACTGCGGCTCGAAGCCCCGTGCATCCGAGAACAGCATCTCCGCCGCGCGCAGGATGCTGGCGGCGGGCTCGATCATCCGCAGCCCCGCGTCGGTGGGCACCATGCCCGAGCCCGAGCGCACCAGCAGCGGGTCGCCCGACAGCTCGCGCAGGCGCTTCAGCGCGGCCGAGACGGCCGGCTGGTACATGCCCAGGCGAATGGCTGCGCGCGAGACGCTGCGGTCGGTCAACACGGTATGAAGCACCCGTATGAGATGAAGATCGATCTTGTCGAAAAGCGCCTGGTCTCTCATGGCTGTTCACACCTTTCTTGTCTGTGCGAACAGTTATACAGCGCAACATTTGGAGAACGGAAGGACGCTCGGACCGTGCGAGCACGGCCGGTGCTCATTCGCCAGAGGCTGCCTGCACCGCGGTCAGGGCGCGGAGGATGGATTCGCTCGTGGCCGGCGCCTTCAGCGGCGGATCGACCCGGTGCCCGCCCGCGGCCGACACGGCATCGCGGATCGCGAAGAACACCGAGAACGGCAGCAACAGCGGCGGTTCGCCCACGGCCTTGCTGCGGTGAATGGAGTCTTCGACGTTCTGGCCCTCGAACAGGCGCACGTTGAACACCGGCGGGCAGTCGTTGGCCGTCGGAATCTTGTAGGTACTGGGCGCGTGCGTGGTGAGCTTGCCGCTTTGCGGGTGCCACACGAGCTCCTCGGTGGTGAGCCAGCCCATGCCCTGGATGAAGGCGCCTTCGACCTGGCCAATGTCCACGGCCGGGTTCAGCGACTTGCCCGCGTCGTGCAGGATGTCGGCGCGCAGCAGTTTCCATTCGCCGGTGAGGGTGTCGACCACCACTTCGCTCACCGCCGCGCCGTAGGCGTAGTAGTAGAACGGACGGCCCTGCATCTTGTCCTTGTCCCAGCTCAGGCCGGGCGTGGCGTAGAAGCCGTCGGACCACAGCTGCTTGCGGTCGAGGTAGGCCTCGCCCACCACGGTGCTGAAGGCCAGCGTGCGGCCGTTCACTTCGACCTGGTCGTTGGCGAAGCGCACGTCGGCGGCGTTGCCGCCATGGCGTTCGGCGGCGCAGGCGGCCAGGCGTTCGCGGATCTGGCGGGCGGCGTCCTGCGCGGCCTTGCCGTTCAGGTCGGCGCCGGTCGAGGCGGCCGTGGCCGAGGTGTTGGCCACCTTGGTCGTGTCGGTCGCGGTGACGCGCACGCGCTCGAAGCTCACGCCCAGCTCGTGCGCCACCACCTGCGCCACCTTGGTGTTCAGGCCCTGGCCCATCTCGGTGCCGCCGTGGTTCACGAGGATCGAGCCGTCGGTGTACACGTGCACCAGCGCGCCGGCCTGGTTGAAGTGCTTCACGTTGAACGAGATGCCGAACTTCAACGGCGCCAGCGCCAGCCCGCGCTTGAGCACCGGGCTCTTGGCGTTGAAGGCGGCGATCTCCTCGCGGCGCAGGCGGTAGTCGCTGGTTTCTTCGAGCTCGGCCACGAGTTCGTGGACGATGTTGTCGGTCACGGTCTGGCGGTACGGCGTGACGTTGTTCTCGCCCTTGCCGTAGAAGTTGGCGCGCCGCACGTCGAGCGGATCGCGCTTCAGTTCGCGCGCCACCGAGTCCATGATGTTCTCGATGGCGATGGCGCCCTGCGGGCCGCCGAAGCCGCGGAACGCCGTGTTGCTCTGCGTGTTGGTCTTGCCCGAGAAGCCGTGCATGCTCACGTTGGGCAGCCAGTAGGCGTTGTCGAAGTGGCACAGCGCGCGCGTCATCACCGGGCCCGACAGGTCGGCCGAGTGGCCGGCGCGCGACACCATCGTGATCTCGGCGCCGAGGATGCGGCCCTCGTCGTCGTAGCCCACCTCGTACTCGTACCAGAAGCAGTGGCGCCGGCCGGTGACCATGAAGTCGTCGTCACGATCGAGCCGCAGCTTCACGGGGCGCTGCAGCTGGCGCGCCGCGATGGCCGCCACGCAGGCGAACAGCGCCGACTGCGATTCCTTGCCGCCGAAGCCGCCGCCCATGCGCCGGCATTCCACATGCACCTCGTTCGAGGACAGGTGCAGCGCGTGCGCCACGAGGTGCTGCATCTCGCTGGGGTGCTGCGTCGAGCAGTGGATGTGCAGCGTGCCGCCCTCTTTCGGAATGGCGTAGCTGATCTGGCCTTCCAGGTAGAACTGTTCCTGCCCGCCGACGTCGAGCGTGGCGCTGTGGCGATGCGGCGCCTTCGCGATGGCGGCGCGCACGGCCGCCTCGTCACCCTCGTTGGCGGCCCCGCCGCTGCGCACGATGTGCATCGGCGGCACCACGTACTGGCCGCGCGCATGCGCGTCCTGCGGCGTGATGACGGGCGGCTGCGCCTCGATGGTCAGCGCGTCCCTGGCCTTGGCGGCGGCGCGGCGTGCGGCATCGCGGGTTTCGGCGATCACGGCGAACACGGGCTGGCCGAGGTAGCGAATCTCGCCGCCGTCGTTCACGGGCAGCAGGATCGGGTCGTCGTGAATGATCGAGCCGCAGTCGTTGGTGCCGGGGATGTCGTCGGCGGTGATCACCGTGACCACGCCGGGCATGGCGCGGATGGCGTCGAGGGACAGCGCCGTCACGCGGCCGTTGGCCACCGGCGACAGGCCCAGCGCGCAGTGCAGCGTGCCGGCGAGCTCGGGAATGTCGTCGATGTAGGTGGCCTCGCCGGCCACGTGCAGGTGCGCCGACTCGTGCGGGCGGCTGATGCCCACGCGCATGCCGCGGTCGTGCGCCAGCGCCTCGGCGCCCACGTCGATGCGGGCGGCGGTGTTCTTCAGGTAGTCGGCAAAGGCCTCGGCCGGCTGCAGCAGGCGGGCGTCGATGGGTTTGTTCATGGTCAGAGTCCTTCCGCCGCAACCTTGGCAACGACATGGGGCATCACGCTCCAGACGCTGGTTTCTTCGATGGACAGCGCGTCCTGCGTGCGGGTTTCGAGCCACAGGCGCTGGATCAGGTTCTGCGCCACCTGCAGGCGGTAGTCGGCCGAGGCCCGCATGTCGGAGAGCGGCTTGAAGTCTTGCGCCAGCGCCAGCTTGGCGGTGGCCACGCTGGCCTGCGTCCAGGGCTTGCCCACGAGCGCGGCTTCGGCGTTGGCGGCGCGCTTGACGGTGGCGGCCATGCCGCCGAAGGCCAGGCGCACGGCCTTCACCGTGTCGCTGCCTTCTTCCAGCTCGATGGCGAAACCCGCGCACAGCGCCGAGATGTCGCAGTCGAAGCGCTTGCTGATCTTGTACGCCCGCACCTGGCGGCGCAGGGCGGCCAGAGGCACCGCCAGCCCCTGCACGAACTCGCCGGGCTGCAGCTGGTTCTTCATGTAGTCGAGGTAGAACTCGGGCAGCGGCATGCGGCGCACGGTGTCGCCGCGGCGCAGCTCGATCTGCGCGTCCAGCGACATCAGCACCGGCGGCGAATCGCCGATGGGCGAGCCGTTGGCGACGTTGCCGCCCATGGTGCCGGCGTGGCGGATCGGCGGCGAGGCAAAGCGCAGCCACACATCGGCGAGGCTGGGCACGCGCTCGACGAGCGCGCCGAAGGCCGCTTCGAGCGATGCGCCGGCGCCAATGTAGAGCTCGTCGGCACGCTCTTCGATCGTCTTCATCTCGGCCACGTCGCCGACATAGATGATGTCGCCGAGGTCGCGGAACTGCTTGTTGACCCACAGGCCGACGTCGGTCGAGCCCGCGAGCAGCTGGGCGCCCGGCTTCTGCACGCGCAGTGCGGCGAGTTGGGCGATGGTCTTCGGGGCATGGAAGTGATCGACGCGGGCGCCGAGCGGGGCGGCGTAGTCGAGGCCGTCGTTCTTCAGCGCGGTGAGCGCGGCCACCACGGGCGCAGTGTCCAGGCGCACGGCGGGCAGGTCGAACATGCGCTGGCCGGCATCGAGGATCGGGCGGTAGCCGGTGCAGCGGCACAGGTTGCCCGACAGGTGGTCGGCCAGCTGCTGGCGCGTGGGCTGCGTGCCTTCGGCCTGGTGGTGTTCGTAGGTGGCCCACAGCGACATCACGAAGCCCGGCGTGCAGAAGCCGCACTGCGAGCCGTGGCAGTCGACCATGGCCTGCTGCACGGGGTGCAACGGTTGGACGGCGTGCTTGGCGTGGGCGTCGGTCTTGGGCTTGCACTGTGACGCGCACTGGCCCTTGAGGTCTTCGACCGTGAACAGCGCCTTGCCGTGCAGCGTGGGCAGAAACTGGATGCAGGCGTTGACGGTCTGCAGCTGCAGGCCGTCGACCGCGCCGGGTGCGTGAGCGTCGGTGGCCAGCTCGCCGATGACGACGGTGCAGGCGCCGCAGTCGCCTTCGTTGCAGCCTTCCTTGGTGCCGGTGCAGCGTGCGTCTTCGCGCAGCCAGTCGAGCACGGAGCGGGTCGGATGGACCCCGCTGACGTCGACGATCTTTCCGCGATGGAAGAAGCGGATCGGTTGAATCGGTGTGCTGCTGCTCTCGGTGCTCATGCTTTTTCTGGCTCGTGGGCGGCCCGTCATGGGCCAGTCATGGACGTTAGCGGCTTGCGTGGGGTCTTGCATACGGGCACGCCCATAACGCGTATGTGAGGGTCGGTATGCCACGTCCGGGGAAACCCTTGGATTGACGCTGCAATTCCCGGGCCACGCCGGAAACCGAGGGTTTTCAGCCGTTTTTCAGCCGTGTGCGATGGCGGTCCAGGCGGTGGCGAGCAGCGTCACGCCGGCCACGAAAAGCAGGCCGGCGACCAGCCATTGCAAGGTGCGCGGCTGCAGCTTGTTGGGCAGGCGATGGTGCAGCCGCGTCGCGGCGTAGACCACGGGCATGGCGCAACCGGCCAGCAGCGCCGAGTGCCACGAGAAGTGGCCCGTCGGCACCACGATGACGAGCCGCACGAGCGAGTTGAAGGCGAACATCAGCAGCAGCGCGCGGCGCACGAGTTCGCGGTCCAGCGGCTGGCGGTACATGTGGAAGACGATGGGCGGGCCCGAGGCCGAGAACAGCCCGCCCAGCACGCCCGAGAGCCCGCCGATGAGGGCGAAGCTGGTGCGGCCCGACACCGCCGGCAGCGGCTTGCCCTGCAGCAACAGCAGCACGGCGCACACGAGGATCGACGCGCCCAGCAAGCCACGCAGCCAGTCCACGGCGCTGCCGCTGAGCCACACGAGCAGCATGAGCCCGACGATCACGCCGACGGTGCTGCCGTTGAGCGCGGGCTTCATCAGCTGCCAGGGCACGGGGCCGGGGCGCGCGCGGAAGTAGGTCCAGCCGTTGAGGAGGCTCAGCACCGTCGCGGCATTGGCTGCGTCGTTCACGCTGGCGATGTCGAACACCGACACGAGGCCCAGCAGGATGAGGCTGAACGCAAACCCCGTGAGGTTCTGCGCGTAGGTGGCCAGGCCCACGCAGGCCATGAAGATCAGGACCGGGACGGCCCCGGAAAGCATCGCTTGCACCGGATTCAGTCAGTGCGCGCCGAGGCTGGCGGGACGGTGGAAGGAGGCGGGGGAACAGGGATGCGGGACGGACATGCAGACGGAATCGGGAAACAGGGGTGCGAGGGGCGCGAAGCAGGAACGCTTGAGAATAACGCGTGTGTTCGGGGCGCGCGGTCAGCCGCGCTCCGAGAACAACGCCACGATCACCTGCCGCAACCACCGGTTGCCCGGGTCGGCCTCGAAGCGCTTGCTCCAGTGCAGCGACACGGTGAAGTCGCGCAGCGGAAACGGCGGCTCGACGATGGCGTAGCCGCCCTCGGCCGCGAAGCCGCGCGCGATGTTGCGCGGCATCACCACCGCCAGGTCGGTGGCGCGCACGATGGCCGGCAGCACCATGAAGTGCTCGGTCGTCAGGCGCAGCCGGTCTTCGAGGTTCAGCAGCTGCAGGATGCGCAGCGTGTCGGCATGGGTGCGCACGGCCACGTAGTCGAGCTCATGCAGCGCCGCGAGCAGCGCCTGGCCGCTGCGCCGGCGCTTCACGAAAGGGTGGTCGTGGCGCAGCAGCACGATGTAGCGGTCTTTCAGCAGCTGCGTGCGCTGGGTGTCCTCCACGTGCGGCAGGAAGCCGAAGGCGAAATCGACCTTGCCGTTGTCGAGCGCGGAGGCGATCTCGCCCGGCGCGAGCGGCATGGTCTCCACACGCACGCCCGGCGCCAGCTCGCGCAGCCGCGCCATCAGCGCGGGCAAAAAGCGGCCCTCGCCGATGTCGCTCATGTGGATGCGGAACAGCTTGCGCGAGGCGGCGGGATCGAAGCGCTCGGGCTCGCTCAGCGCCTGCTGCAGCATCGCCAGCGCCGACTGCACGGGCGCCGCCAGCCGTTCGGCGCGCGGCGTGGGCGCGACGCCGCCGAGGCTGCGCGTGAACAGCGCGTCGCCCAGCAGCAGGCGCAGCCGCGTGAGGCCGTGGCTGGCCGCCGGCTGCGTGAGGCCCAGCGCCTCGGCGGCGCGGCTCACGTTGCGGGTGCGGTAGACCGCGTCGAACAACCGGAGCAGGTTGAGGTCGACCGCGTCGATATGCACTCCATTCATATTCGATAGCTGGCTCATTGCATTGAAGTATGACGCACGCCCGCCCACACTCCCGCGTTCTCCCCACGACAAGAAGCACGAGACACGATGGAAGTTTCATTCAGCAAGGAAGTGGAAATGCTGCGCCTGGGCGCGGGCGACACCTTCCACGGCGAGGGCATCCTCGCGATCACCAAGGGACTGCTGCAGTCGGGCGTGGCCTACGTCGGCGGCTACCAGGGCGCGCCGGTGTCGCACCTGCTCGACGTGATGGTGCAGGGCAAGGCGTACATGGACGAACTGGGCGTGCACGTCGAGGCCTGCTCCAACGAGGCCTCGGCGGCGGCGATGCTCGGCGCGTCCATTCACTACCCGCTGCGCGGCGCGGTCACCTGGAAGTCGATCGTCGGAACCAACGTGGCGGCCGATGCGCTGTCCAACCTGTCGTCACCCGGCGTGACCGGCGGCGTGCTGATCGTGGTGGGTGAAGACTATGGCGAAGGCGCCAGCGTGATCCAGGAGCGCACGCACGCCTACGCGCTCAAGTCGAGCATGTGCCTGCTCGATCCGCGGCCCGACCTGGGCGTGATGGTGCGCATGGTCGAGCAAGGCTTCCAGCTGTCGGAAGCCTCGAACATGCCCTGCCTGATGGAGCTGCGCATCCGCACCTGCCATGTGCGCGGCAGCTTCGACTGCAAGGACAACATCGCGCCCGCCGTGTCCACGCGCGCGCTGATGAACGAGCCCGCGGGCTTCGACTACATGCGCCTGGCGCACCCGCCCGTCACCTTCCGCCACGAGAAGCTCAAGGGCGATGAGCGCATGCCGGCCGCGCGCCGGCACATCGTGGCGAACGGCCTCAACGAACTGATGCCCGGCCGGCGCCACCCCGACCTGGGCATCGTGGTGCAGGGCGGGCTCTACAACGCGCTGATCCGCAGCCTGCAGCAGCAGGGCCTGGCCGATGCCTTCGGCGAGACCGAGATCCCGATCCTCGTGCTCAACGTGACCTACCCGCTGGTGCCCGAGCAGGTGGCCGACTTCTGCGTCGGCAAGCGCGCGGTGCTGGTGGTGGAGGAAGGCCAGCCCGAGTACATCGAGCAGGACATCGCCACCCTGCTGCGCCGCCGCGACATCCAGACGCCGCTGCACGGCAAGGACCTGCTGCCGCAGGCCGGCGAGTACGGCGTGGAGGTGCTGTCGGGTGGCCTTGCGGCCTTCGCCGCGCGCTACCTCGGCGCAAGCGAGGCCGCTGCCTCGGCGCAGGCCTGGCTGGCCGGCAACCGCGAGCGCCGCGAGGCCGTCGCGCGCCGGCTCGACGCCCCGCTGCCCGCGCGCCCGCCGAGCTTCTGCGTCGGCTGCCCCGAACGGCCGGTGTTCTCCGCGCTCAAGCTCGCGCAGCAGGAGACCGGACCGGTGCACATCGCGGCCGACATCGGCTGCCACGCCTTCGGCACCTTCGAGCCCTTCTCGATGGGCCATTCGATCCTCGGCTACGGCATGAGCCTGGCCAGCCGCGCGGGCGTGGCGCCGATGATGAACCGGCGCACGCTGTCGATCATGGGCGACGGCGGCTTCTGGCACAACGGCCTGCTCACGGGCGTGCAGAGCGCACTGTTCAACGACGACGACGCGGTGCTGCTGATCTTCAAGAACGGCTACACCTCGGCCACCGGCACGCAAGACATCATCTCCACGCCCGACGACGAGATCAAGGAACGCGCCGTCGACAAGCAGCAGAGCCTGGTCGACAAGAACCAGACCATCGAGGCCACGCTGAAGGGCCTGGGCGTGCAGTGGATGCGCACCGTCACCACCTACGACGTGGAGCGCATGCGCAAGACGCTGACCGAAGCGCTCACCAGCGACTTCAACGGCCTGAAGGTAGTGATCGCCGAAGGCGAGTGCCAGCTCGAACGCCAGCGCCGCATCAAGCCGTGGATCGCCGGTCTGCTCAAGAAGGGCCAGCGCGTGGTGCGCGTGAAGTACGGCGTCGACGAGGACGTGTGCAACGGCGACCACGCATGCATTCGGCTGTCGGGCTGCCCCACGCTCACGCTCAAGGACAACCCCGACCCGTTGAAGGTCGACCCGGTGGCCGTGGTGATCGACGGCTGCGTGGGCTGCGGCCTGTGCGGCGCCAACGCGCACGCCGCCACGCTGTGCCCGAGCTTCTACCGGGCCGAAGTGGTGCAAAACCCGAAGTGGCATGAACGCCTGCTGCACGGCCTGCGCAGCGCAGTGGTCAGCGCACTCCGGCCGGCATGAGAAAGAACAACGACATGGAACAGAACCAACGCCCCACCACCCTGCTCGTCTGCGCCCTCGGCGGCGAAGGCGGCGGCGTGCTCACCGAATGGCTGGTCGACACGGCGCGGCATGCGGGCTACGCGGCGCAGAGCACGTCGATCCCCGGCGTGGCGCAGCGCACCGGCGCCACCACCTACTACATCGAAGTGTTCCCGGTGCCGATGGCACAACTCGGCGGCCGGCGCCCGGTCTTCAGCCTGAGCCCGGTGCCGGGCGCGCTCGACGCGATCGTCTCGTCGGAGCTGCTGGAGACCACGCGCCAGATCGGCAACGGCATGAGCGCGCCGCTGCGCACGCTGGTCATCAGCTCGTCGGCGCGCGTGCTCACCACGGCCGAGCGCATGGTGCCCGGCGACGGCCGCGCCGACGCGCAGCGCCTGATTGACGTGGTCAAGGCCTTCAGCCGCGAGCACCACGTGCTCGACATGGGCGGCATGGCGCGGGAGGCCGGCACGGTCGTCAGCGCCGTGATGCTGGGCGCGATCGCGGGCAGCGGGCTCTTCCCATTCCCGCGCGAAGCCTACGAACGCGCGGTGCGTGGCGGCGACGAGGCCGCACCCGACAAGCTCGGCAGGATGGCCGCCGCCAGCCTGCGCGGCTTTGCCATCGCCTTCGAGGCGGTGCGCGCGCCGCGCGCCCAGGCCGCCTTCGTGCAGGGCGTGCTGGCCAGCGACGACACGCGCGACGCGCCCCCGACACCGCAGGCCCTGCCCGACGACGTGGCGCGCCGCTTTCCGCCGGCCGTGCACGACATGCTCGCGCTCGGCCATGCGCGGGTGCGCGACTACCAGGACGGCGCCTACGCCGCGCTGTACGCCGAGCGCCTCGCGCGGGTGCTCGAGGCCGAGCGCGCCGCCGATCCGTCGGGCGCGCAGGGCTTCGCGGTCACGCGCGAAATGGCGCGCTGGCTGGCGCTGTGGATGGCCTTCGACGACATCGTGCGCGTGGCCGCGCTGAAGGGCCGCGCCAGCCGCGCGCAGCGCGTGCGCCAGGAAGTGCGCGCGGGCGACGAAGACATCGTGAAAGTCTTCGACCACTTCAAGCCCGGCGCACCCGAGTTCGCCGCGCTGCTGCCGCCCTCGCTCGCGCGCCGCGTGACCGCCTGGGACCGTGGCCGCCAGTCGCGCGGACTTGCGCCGTGGGCCTTGCCGCTGCAGGTGGGCAGCCACTCGGTGCTGGGCATGGTGTCGCTGCGGCTGCTGGCCTCGCTCACCTGGCTGCGCCGACGCGGCAGCCGCTTCGCCGAAGAGCAGGCGCTGATCGAGCGCTGGCTCTCCGCCGTCGAAGCCGGCACGCGCGCGCACTGGGCGTTGGGCCGCGAGCTGGCGCTGTGCGGCCGGCTCATCAAGGGCTACGGCAGCACCAACGAGCGCGGCAAGCACAACCTGCTGCACGTGATCGACGAGCTCGCGGGCCGTGCCACGCTGCCGCCCGCCGCACGCGCCGAGGCGATTGCCGCGGCACGCGAGGCCGCGCTCGCGGACGAAGGCGGCAAGGCGCTGGACGCCGCGCTCACGCGCCACGGCGCCGCGCCGCGCCCGGTGCAGGCGCAACCCATCCGCTGGATGAAGCGGCCCAAGACAACGACCACGATCTGAGGAGACAAAGAACCATGACCCCATCCACCCCCGCTTCCTCGCGCCGCCTGCTGCTGGCGCTCGCATTGGCCAGCACCGCCTTGTGCGCGCCCGCCGTGCACGCCGACACCTGGCCGTCCAAACCCATCAAGGTGATCGTGAACTTCCCGGCCGGCGGCGCGGCCGACCAGCTCGCGCGTGCCATCTCGCAGCCGCTGCAAGAGGCGCTGAAACAGCCCGTGGTGATCGAGAACCGCGGCGGTGCCAACGGCAACGTCGGCGGCGAGGCCGTGGCGCGCGCGGCGGCCGACGGCTACACGCTGCTCATGAGTTCGGGCGGCATGGTGTCGGTGAACCCGCACCTGTACGCGCGCATGAGCTTCGATCCCGCGAAGGACCTGGTGCCCGTGGCCGCTGCCGCGCGCGTGCTGGTGTTTCTGGTCACACGCCCTTCCCTGCCGCCGACCGACGTGAAGTCGTTCATGGCCTACCTCAAGGCCAACCCCGGCAAGCTCTCGTACGGTTCACCGGGCAACGGCAGCTCGCCGCACCTGGCGGGCGAGATGTTCAAGAGCCAGGCCGGCCTGTTCGCGCTGCACGTGCCCTACCGCGGCGCCGCGCCCGCGCTGCAGGACCTGCTGGCCGGGCAGATCGACTACGCCTTCGACCCCGGCATCGGCTTGAACCAGGTGCGCGCCGGCAAGCTCAAGCTGCTGGCCGTGGGCAGCCCGCACCGCTCGTCGCAGTTCCCCGACGTGCCCACGCTCGACGAGGCCGGCCTGCGCGGCTTCGACGCCGACACGGTGTTCGGCTTCTACGCGCCGGCCGGCACGCCGCCCGAGGTGGTCGCGCAGCTCAACACGCAGATCAACCGCGCGCTCGCGCTGCCGGCGGTGAAGGAGCGCATCGCGGCCATCGGCGGCGAGCCGGCACCGGGCACGCCGGCCGACTTCCAGCGACGCGCAGCGGCGGACTCGCAGCGCTTCGGCGCGCTGATCCGCGACCGCGGCATCAAGGCTGATTGAGCGCCTAGGACAATGGCCGGATGAGCAGCACTCCATCTCCCAAAGACGCTTCCGGCCAGGAAGTCGTCTACACCGCACGCGTCGAGTTCGGCGACTGCGACCCCGCAGGCATCGTCTGGTTCCCCAACTTCTTCCGCTGGATCGATGCGGCCTCGCGGCACTTCTTCGCCGAATGCGGCGTGCCGCGCTGGGAAGAAACCGCCCAGACCCTTGGCGTGATCGGCACGCCGCTGGTCGACACGCACACGCGCTTCGTCAAGGCGGCCAGCTACGGCGACACGCTGCACATCGCGGTGCGCATCACCGAATGGCGCGACAAGAGCTTCGTGCAGACCTACCGCGTGACACGCGGCGACGACCTGATCCTCGAATGCGAAGAGGTGCGGATCTTTGCGGCCAAGCGCGAAGGCGGCGGCATCCGCGCGGTGCCGGTTCCGCCGACGATCCGCGCGCTCTGCACGGGTTGAACGACGCCCGGCATTCGGCATAGGCCACCCTGCCGAAACCTACCCATGGCATCCCTCATTGGAGGGATGCCGCACGGGAGCGATGGCGAATTGCATCGTGCGCTCCTCTGAGCGGCTCCCATATCTTCGGTATCGCCTGACACAACTTCTTGCGCTTCACTACGGCCCATGGTCTACGCAGAGGAGGTCACGATGCCCAGGCCCAGTCTTCACAGCGCGAGCATCACGCTGAAACTCCCCTTCGACATGAGCGCCGCGCAAGAAGTCGCCGCCCTGCGCGCCGCCGGCATTCCGGTGGACGACCTGGGCAATGCGCTGTCGGGCTTCTTGTTCGTGCGTTTCAGCGACGGCTGGCGCGGCGACTCGAACGTCTTCCGCTGGTTTCCGAGCCCCATCGAACGCAGCGCGAACGAACCCCGGCTCCACGCCACGCCACCGCGACACAGCCTGCCCCTGCAGGCCAAGGGTTGACGCTGGCAATGATGCGGTGCAACAATCCGGAAATCATCATTTCGGAGCCCCGTGCGTGGACAGTGCCAGTTGGATCAGTGACAAGACGCGTGCCTCGGCAGGCGTGACACCCCTGGCCCTCTAGCGCAGGCAGCTCCCGCGCTGCGGCCGCCGTGCACGCAGCGCGAACCCCTTGCCCCACGGGCAAGCGGCTCTCCTACCGATTCCCGTTGTTCTTTGTCGCTGACTTTGTCAGTCAGCTTGCGTGCGTCCGTGCGCGAGGCCCTTCAGCGCGAAGGAGCCTTGTCATGCGCCAGTTTCAAATTCGTCCGTTGCATCCGCAGACACGACCGTCGCACGGTCGCCCGTCCGCGCACGCCGGTGCGCAAGCGCCTGCCCGCGTGGGCCCTGCGCCGCACGTCGATGACGAGCAGACCCTGGACCGCGCCGCCGCGCTGTGGACCACGCGCCGCATCCGCAGCTTCCTGCTGCTGCTCGAACAGCCCGGCCACGGCACGCGCCGCTGAGCCTCGCCGCCCTGCAACTCACCACAGAACAGGAGGCCACCATGGACCCGGACCCTTGCTTGCGCTGCTGTGCGCCGCCTTCCTTGCCCGATCGATCCCCCATTCACCTCGCAGCCTTCCGCGCTGCGGAGGAGCGCCGCCGTCTGACTGCTGAGTAAGCAAGTCGTCACGGGCGTTTCCTTCCTTCGCGGCGCGCCGCACCCGAAGGAGAAACGCCCATGACCCGCGAACGCCTGCGGCGTGTCGCGCGGACGGCCACGGCCGCCCGTTCCAACGCCCGCCCCTTTTCCTTCCACCGCCCCGCGCCAGGCCACGCCTGGCTCGCCACGCTCTGCGGCCTGGCCGCCGCGCAGACCCACGCCGCCGGCGGACACCATTCGGTGGACGACGCCGCCATCCTCGATCCGGGCCAGTGCCAGGTCGAGACCTGGAGCGGCCAGCGCCTCGTGCATCTCGGCCCCGCCTGCCGCGTCGGTCCGGTCGAGCTGGGCCTGAACCTAGAGCGTGAGCGCAATGCCGATGGCCGCACCGTGCGCGCCGGTCCGCAGATCAAGTGGGCCTTTGCGCTCACCGACACCCTGAGCACCGGCGTGCTCGCCTCGGCCTCGTGGCAACGCAACGATAACGAGCGCACCTCGCTGCGCCTCACCGACAGCAGCCTCGTGATCCCCGTCACCTGGCAGTTCGACGACCAGTGGCGCGCCCACCTCAACCTGGGCCGCGACTTCCATCGCGCGCAGCCGAGCAGCAGCCACTCGGGCGCGGCGCTCGAATGGGCCGCGCTGCCCGCGCTGTCGCTCGTGGCCGAGCGCTTCCGCGAAGGCGGGCGCAACGCCTGGCGCGCCGGCCTGCGCTGGGCGGCCGCACCGGCCCTGAACGTCGACTTCAGCCACGCACGCGACCTGCGCCACGACGGCCCGCGCGGCTGGACGCTGGGCCTCACCTGGGCGTTCGCTCGCTGAGCGCCCCCACACAGGAGAAGAACAATGAAGAACGTCCTGAAGTCCTTTTTCGAAAGCTTCCTGCGCAGCCGCCACATGCGGCATCACTTCGAGCGCTGGCAGACGCTGCTGAGCGCCAAGCCCAGCAGCCTGGGCTCGGCCGCGATGCCGGCCGAGATCGCCAGGGCGCTGGCCACCGCCTCGCACACCGACGCGGGCGAGGTGCTGGTGCGCCTGGACAGCTCGTCGCAAGGCCTGACCGAAACCCACGCGCTGGCGCTGCGCAAGCGGCTGGGCAGCAACGAGGTGCGCCACGAGCAGCCGCTGCCGTGGTGGAACCACCTGTGGCAGTGCTACCGCAACCCCTTCAACCTGCTGCTGACGGTGCTCGCGCTGGTCTCGTACGTAACCGAGGACACGAAGGCCACGGTGGTGATCGGCAGCATGGTGCTGCTGTCGACCGTGCTGCGCTTCCTGCAGGAGTCGCGCTCCAACAAGGCGGCCGACCGGCTCAAGGCGATGGTCAGCAACACCTCGACGGTGCTGCGCCCCGCGCCGGACGAGAAGGCGGGCCGCGCGGGCGACAGCGGCTTCGATCTCGCGCACGCCGGCACGCAGCGCATCGAAGTGCCGATGCGCGACCTCGTGCCCGGCGACGTGATCGCGCTGTCGGCCGGCGACATGATCCCGGCCGACGCGCGCCTGCTTTCGGCCAAGGACCTGTTCATCAGCCAGTCGGCGCTCACCGGCGAATCGATGCCGGTGGAGAAGTTCGCAGCCACCGCCGCCGACCACCGGGCCGGCGTGCTGGAGCGCGACAACCTGCTCTTCATGGGCACCAACGTCATCAGCGGCACCGCCACCGCGGTGATCGTGCACACCGGCGAGCGCACCTTCTTCGGCGCGCTGGCCCAGCGCGTGAGCGCGACCGACCGCGGTACCACCGCCTTCCAGGCCGGCATCAACCGCGTGAGCTGGCTGCTGATCCGCTTCATGCTGGTGATGGCGCCGCTGGTGCTGGTGATCAACGGCGTGACCAAGGGCGACTGGTGGGAGGCGGCGCTGTTCGCGCTGTCGATCGCGGTCGGCCTCACGCCCGAGATGCTGCCGATGATCGTGACGGCCACGCTGGCCAAGGGCGCGGTCGTGATGTCGCGCCGCAAGGTGATCGTGAAGCGGCTCGAAGCCATCCACAACTTCGGCGCGATGGACGTGCTGTGCACCGACAAGACCGGCACGCTCACGCAGGACCGCATCGTGCTCGAACGCCACACCAACGCCTGGGGCGAAGGCTCCGACCATGTGCTGCAGCAGGCCTACCTCAACAGCTTTCACCAGACGGGACTGAAGAACCTGCTCGACAAGGCGGTGCTCAGCCACGGCGAAGTGCAGCTCGACGCACAGCTGCAGACCCGCTGGCGCAAGGTCGACGAAGTGCCCTTCGATTTCTCGCGCCGCCGCATGTCGGTGGTGGTGGCACACGGCGACGACGAGCATCTGCTGATCTGCAAGGGCGCGCTCGAAGAGATCCTGTCGGTATGCACCTCGGTCGAACGCGGCGCCGAGGTGCTCGCGCTGGACGCCGACGTGATGGCGGGCATCCACCGCGTGGCCTCGCAGCTCAATGCCCAGGGCCTGCGCGTGGTGGCCGTGGCCAGCCGCACGCTGCACGCCGATGCGCGCAAGCCGGCCTATAGCGTGGCCGACGAGGCGGGACTCACGCTGCTGGGCTACGTGGCCTTTCTCGATCCGCCGAAGGAATCGACCGCGCCCGCGCTGCTGGCGCTGGCCGCACACGGCGTGGCGGTGAAGGTGCTGACCGGCGACAACGAGCTGGTCACGCGCAAGGTCTGCGGCGATGTCGGCATCGACGCCGGACGCATGGTGCTGGGCCACGAGGTCGAGCGCATGAACCAAGCCGAGCTGCGGCAGGTGGTCGAAATGCGCCAGGTGTTCGCCAAGCTCACGCCCGCGCACAAGGAACGCATCGTGCAGGCGCTGCATGCCAACGGCCACGTGGTCGGCTTCATGGGCGACGGCATCAACGACGCGCCCGCGCTGCGCGCTGCCGACATCGGCATCTCGGTGGACGGCGCGGTGGACGTGGCCAAGGAATCGGCCGACATCATCCTGCTCGAAAAAAGCCTGATGGTGCTGGAGCAAGGCGTGGTCGAAGGCCGCCGCACCTTCGCCAACATGCTCAAGTACATCAAGATCACGGCCAGCTCGAACTTCGGCAACGTGTTCTCGGTGCTGGTGGCCAGTGCGTTCCTGCCCTTTCTGCCGATGCTGCCGCTGCACCTGCTGGTGCAGAACCTGCTGTACGACGTGTCGCAGATCGCGATCCCGTTCGACAACGTGGACGAGGAGTTCCTGAAGACGCCGCAGCGCTGGAACCCGGCCGACCTGGGCCGCTTCATGGTGTTCTTCGGGCCGCTGAGCTCGGTGTTCGACATCCTCACCTACACCGTGATGTGGTTCGTGTTCGCGGCCAATTCGGTAGAGCACCAGACGCTGTTCCAGTCGGGCTGGTTCATCGAGGGCCTGCTGTCGCAGACGCTCATCGTGCACCTCATCCGCACGCGCAAGATTCCGTTCCTGCAAAGCCGCGCGGCCTGGCCGCTGCTGGCCATGGGCGCGGCCATCGCCGCGGTCGGCATCTGGCTGCCGATGGGACCGCTGGCGCACTACTTCAAGCTGCAGGCGCTGCCGCTCGCATACTTCCCGTGGCTGGTGCTGATGCTCGTCGGCTACGTCACGCTGACGCAGACCGTGAAGGGGTGGTACGCGCGCAGGTACGGCTGGCAATGAGACACGGACAACCGTCCGAACGCAGGTCGCCCGGTGCACGAGGAATCGAGCGAGGCGACGTACACGGTGCGAGTGATCTGCTCATGCGCGGCGCGGCCCGAGGTGATGGACCAGCTGCTGGTGCAACTGGAAGCCGCGAACTACCCGGTGCGCGACATCGACCAGCATGCCTTCGGGCCGGCCGACGTCGGGCCGTTCAAGGAACACCGCGGAACCGGCTTTGCCGGGCCGTGGTGTTGCCCCCGGCGAGGGGTTGGCGAAGCGACACGAAGTGCGCGCAGCCTGGGGGAGAGCCCAGTTCAGACGCCGAGGATCGACACCGCCTTGGTGTTCAAGTAAGCCTCGATGGCCTCAGGGCCGCCTTCCGAACCGTAGCCCGAATCCTTCACGCCGCCGAACGGCATTTCCGGCGAGGGCGTGGCAGGCTGGTTGATCCATAGCATGCCGAGTTCGAGCTTCTGGCTCAGCAGGTGCGCGCTCTTGATCGACTTGGTGAAGGCATAGCCGGCCAGGCCGAAGGGCAGGCGGTTGGCTTCGGCGATGGCTTCTTCCAGCGTGTCGAAGCCGCGGATGGCGGCGATGGGGCCGAAGGGCTCGTTGTTGAACACGTCGGCGTCCAGCGGCACGTCGGTGATGACGGTGGGTGCGAAGAAGTTGCCGGTGTCGCCGACGCGTTCGCCGCCGGTCGCGACCGTGGCGCCCTTCTTGCGCGCGTCTTCCAGCACGTGGGCCATGGCCGTGAGGCGGCGGGCGTTGGCCAGTGGGCCGAGGTTGGTGCCTTCAGCCAGGCCGTCGCCCATCTTCAGGCCTTCGGCGTGCTTGACCAGCAGGCTCGCGAACTCATGGCGCAGGCTGTTGTGCACCAGGAAGCGGGTCGGCGAGATGCAGACCTGGCCCGCGTTGCGGAACTTGGCGGCACCGGCGGCCTTGACGGCCAGCGCCACGTCGGCGTCTTCGGCCACGATCACCGGGGCGTGGCCGCCCAGTTCCATCGTGACGCGCTTCATGTGCGAACCGGCCAGCGCAGCCAGCTGCTTGCCGACCGGCGTCGAGCCGGTGAACGTGACCTTGCGGATGATCGGGTGCGCGATCAGGTAGCTCGAGATCTCGGCCGGGTTGCCGAACACGAGGCCCACGACACCGCCCGGAATGCCGGCGTCGACAAAGGCCTTCAGCAGCGCAGCGGGCGAAGCCGGCGTTTCTTCAGGTGCCTTCACCAGGAACGAGCAGCCGGTGGCGAGCGCAGCACCGAGCTTGCGCACGATCTGGTTGACGGGGAAGTTCCACGGCGTGAAGGCCGCGACCGGGCCGACCGGCTCCTTGATGACCAGTTGCTGCGCGGCCAGGTTGCGCGAGGGCACGATGCGGCCGTACACGCGGCGGCCTTCGTCGGCGAACCACTCGATGATGTCGGCGGCGGCCATCATTTCGACCTTGGCCTCGCCCAGCGGCTTGCCCTGTTCCTGCGTCAGCAGCTTGGCGATGTCCAGGGCGCGTTCGCGGATCAGGCCGGCGGCGCGGCGCATCACGGCGGCGCGCTCGTTGGCGGGCGTGTCGCGCCAGGCTTCGAAGCCGCGCTGGGCGGCGGCCAAAGCGCGGTCGAGGTCGACGGTGCTGGCGTGCGCCACCTTGCCGATGGCCTTGCCGGTGGCGGGGTTCAGCACGTCGAGCGTCTTGCCGTCGGCGGCATCGACCCATTGGCCGTCGATCAGCAGGCGGGTGTCGGTGTAGGTGGCGGTCATGGCGAACTCTTTCCTTCGAGGACTGGATGGTGAAAACGAAACGGGAAATGGGGCGCGCGGCGCGGCACCCCGTGGGGGTGCGCATGCGACAACGGCGGCCAAGCGCCGCCGGGGCCGTAGATTAACCTGAGTTCAGGAAGCTTGCCCGAGGCCCGGGCATCGCAGCGGTCCGGCCCGCGCCGGCCTACAGCACGAGGATCGCGCGGAAGTCGTTGACGTTGGTGTTCGTCGGACCGGTCACGAACAGGTCGCCGATGGCGTCGAAGTAGCCGTAGGCGTCGTTGCGGTCGAGGTGGTCGGAGAGCTTCCTGTCCTGCGCCGTGGCGCGCGCCAGGGTGTCGGGCGTGACGAAGGCGCCGGCATTGTCTTCCACGCCGTCGATGCCGTCGGTGTCGGCGGCCAGCGCCCACACCTGCGGCTGGCCCATGAGCGCACCGGCCAGCCCCATGCAGAACTCGCCGGCCCGCCCGCCGCGGCCCTTGGCCTGGCCGGGCTGGCGCGGGCGGATGGTGACCGTGGTTTCGCCGCCCGACAGGATGACGCAGGGCCGCGCAAACGGCGCGCCACGCAGCGCCACGGCCCGCGCGAGCGCCGCATGCACCTTGCCGACTTCGCGCGATTCGCCTTCGATCTCGTCGCTGAGGATGTGCGCCTCGAGGCCCGCGGCGCGCGCGGCCGCGGCGGCGGCTTCGAGCGACTGCTGCGGCGTGGCGATCATGTGCGTGCTGTGGCCGGCGAACGCGGCGTCGTCGGGCTTGGGGGTTTCGAGTGCGCCGCTTTCGAGCTGCGCACGCACGGGCGCCGGCACCTCGATGCCGTAGCGGTCGAGGATGGCGAGCGCCTCGGCGCAGGTGGTGGCGTCGGGCACGGTGGGGCCGCTGGCGATCACGGCCGGGTCGTCGCCCGGTACGTCGCTG
The DNA here is from genome assembly GCF_001426505.1 of Variovorax sp. Root473. Taxonomy (GTDB): domain Bacteria; phylum Pseudomonadota; class Gammaproteobacteria; order Burkholderiales; family Burkholderiaceae_C; genus Variovorax. The sequence continues at coordinate 33,085 of NZ_LMEV01000012.1, read as the reverse complement.
ATGGTGAGCGTGACCACGCGCGCCGGCGCGCAGGCCGCCGCAAGCCGGCCGCCCTTGATGCGCGACAGGTGCTTGCGCACGCAGTTCATCTCGCCGATGTGGGCGCCGCTGTCGAGCAATTGCTTGTTGATGCGCTGCTTGTCGGCCAGCGTGAGGCCCTCGGCCGGCAGCACCAGCAGCGACGAGCCGCCGCCGGAGATGAGGCACAGCACGAGGTCGTCGGCCGTGAGGCCCTGCGTGAGTGCGAGGATGCGCTCGGCCGCCTGCTGGCCGGCCGCGTCGGGCACGGGGTGCGCGGCCTCGACGATCTCGATGCGCTGCGGCACGCCTTCGGGGCGCGGCGGAATGTGGTCATAGCGCGTGACGACGAGGCCCGACAGCGGCGCGTCGGCCGGCCACAGCGCCTCGAGCGCCTGCACCATCGAGCCGCCGGCCTTGCCGGCACCCAGCACCACGGCACGGCCCTTGGGCGGCTGGGGCAGATGGGCGCCCAGCGTGGACAGCGGCAGTGCGCGGTCCACCGCCACGCGGTACAGGTGTTCGAGGAAGGCGCGCGGGGCTTCGCGCGGATCGGGCGTGGCGGCAGTGGGCGAAGGCGAGGTCGATGCGGTCATGGCTTGCGTGTTGTCTCCATTCGGCGATTGTGCGACGACCGGCGGCCCGCCCTCGCAGGCCGCGCTGCGCCTCTAGTTCGTCTTGGCGCCGGCCTGGAACCAGCGGCCGATCAACGCCCGCTCTTCGTCGGTGATGTTCGTCGCGTTGTTCATCGGCATGATCTTGGTCACCACCACCTGCTGGTAGATCGCCTGGGCGTGCGCCGTCACCTGGTCGGGCGTGTCGACGCGCACGTTCTTCATCTGCACGGCTGCGCCGTGGCACATGAAGCAGCGCTGCTCCAGCACCTTCTGCACGTCCTGGAAAGCCACGGCGGGCGCGGCCTGGGTGGTGGCCGCGACCGGCGCCACCGGCGCGGGCTTCATCCACACGATCGTGAGGCCCAGCACCGCGATGCCGACCATCGCGTAGGGCAGCGGATTGCCCGCGTTGCCCAGCTTGAAGCGGTGACGCACCACGAAGAACTGCCGGATGGCCGCGCCGCCGAGCATGATCAGCAGCAGGACGATCCAGTTGTACTTGTGCGTGTAGGTGAAGCTGTAGTGGTTGCTCAGCATCGCGAACAGCACCGGCAGCGTGAAGTAGGTGTTGTGCACGCTGCGCTGCTTGCCGCGCTGGCCGTGCACCGGATCGACCGGCCGGCCTTCGCGCAGCGCCTTCACGTTCTTGCGCTGGCCGGGGATGATCCAGAAGAACACGTTGCCGCTCATGGTGGTGGCCATCATGGCGCCCACCAGCAGGAAGGCCGCACGGCCCGCGAACCACTGGCAGGCCAGCCAGGTCGCGAAGACGATGAAGATCGCGATCAGTACGCCGACGATGGTGTCGCCGTTCTTGCGGCGCCCGAAGATCTGGCAGATGCCGTCGTAGACCATCCAGAACACGACGAAGAAGGCCAGCGCCACGGCAATGGCGGCGCCGGGCTGCCAGTCCATCTTGCTCTTGTCGATGAGGTACGTGCTTGCGTTCCACAGGTACGACATGGTGAACAGCGCAAAGCCCGTGAGCCACGTCGAGTAGCTCTCCCAGTACGACCAGTGCAGGTGGTCAGGCAGCTTCTTGGGCGCCAGCGCGTACTTCTGGCTGTTGTAGAAGCCGCCGCCGTGCACGGCCCATTGCTCGCCGCCCACGCCCTTGTCGAGCGACTCCTGGTCCTGCGGCTTCTCGAGGCTGTTGTCCAGCATCACGAAGTAGAAGGAGGCGCCGATCCATGCGATGGCGGTGATGACGTGGACCCAGCGCAGCAGCAGGTTGGCCCAGTCGAGGTAATAGCTTTCCATGTGCTCTCTCTCAACCCTCTAGACGCGTGGGGCGTCGATGAGGGGTTTCAGCCTGCTCACCACTGCGGGCGCTGTAAGCAGAGAAAGTGCCGCGAACGCAGGTCCGTTGAAAACGACCTCGCTCCGCTGCGGCTTGTTGTGGACCGAAAGTGTATACAGTTTTGGCACGAGGCGGGATGCTTTTTGCGGCGTCACCGCCAAGGGAAAACCCTGTTCAGCCCAGCGATTGCAACAACTGTGCCGCCACGGCGACCGCGATCACCTCGGGCTCCTTGCCCGTGATGCCGGGCACGCCGATCGGACAGGTGACGCGCGCCAGTTCGTCGGCCGTGAAGCCGCGCGCCTCCAGCCGGTGACGGAAGGTGGCCCATTTGGTCTTGCTGCCGATGAGGCCGATGTAGGGCAGGTCGCCCCGCGTGCGCAAGCGCTTCAGGCAGGCGATGACGATGTCGAGGTCTTCGGCGTGGCTGAAGCTCATGATCAGCACGCGGCTGCCGGGCGAGAGAGAGGCCACGGCGTCCTGCACGGGCTCCGAATGTTCAGTGTCGATCTGCGCAGGCAGCGCGTCGGGGAACACGCCGTCGCGGCTGTCGATCCAGCGCACCGAGAACGGCAGCACGGCCAGCAGACGCGCCAGCGCGGCGCCCACGTGGCCGCCGCCAAAGAGCGCCACGGGTTCAAGCTGCGCGACCAGTTCCTTCTGCAACGCGGGCACGTCGGCCGCGCCGATGCGCCGATAGGTCAGGAACATCACGCCGCCACAGCACTGCCCCAGGCTCGGGCCCAGCGGATAGCGCTGCACGCCGTCCAGGCTGCGCGTGCCGGCCAGGATCTCGCGCGCTTCCTGCGTGGCCTGGAATTCGAGCTGCCCGCCGCCGATGGTGGCCGTGAGCCCGTCGGCCCAGACGGCCATCCAGGTGCCGGCCTCGCGTGGGGCCGAGCCCTGCGTCGATTCGACGCGCACCAGAACCGCGTCTTCTTGGCGAAGACGCATCAGCAATTGATCGACCGCACCGTTCATTCGAAAACCTCCGCGCTCCGCGCTGCGGTGCGAGCTTGCTTGGGGCGGCCCGGCACTGCGCATGCCCGATACCTTCGGTTGCCGAGCCTGCAACGACTCACGGTATAACCCCGGCGATGATGACGAACCGCCAGCTTACGCCGCGCCGCCTCGCCTGGGCCGCCACTGTTCTTTCCGCCTTGTGGCTCGCCGGTTGTGGCTCGACGGGCTCGGTGCCCGGCCAGCTCAGCGGTGCCAGCAATGCACAGGGCAGCGGACCCGCGCCGCGCGCTTCGAGTGCCACCACCGCGCGCGACTACCGCCGCGACGCAGCCCGCCACATCTACAACGCCAACGCCTCGCGCATCTACAAGGGGCAGATGCCGCCGTTGCTGTACGCCGTCGGGACGTTGCAGGTGAACCTCGACACCGGCGGCAAGGTGGTCTCGATGCACTGGCTGCGCGCGCCCAAGCACGCGCCCGAGGTGATCGCCGAGATCGAGCGCGCCGTGCTGCAGGCCGCGCCCTTCCCGCCCGCCCAGCGCCTGGGCGCGGTCACCTGGACCGACACCTGGCTGTGGGACAAGAGCGGGCGCTTCCAGCTCGACACGCTCACCGAAGGTCAGCTGCAAGGCGACTGACCTCAGGAGCCGCGGTACGTGGAGTAGCTCCACGGGCTGACCAGAAGCGGCACGTGGTAGTGCTGGTCGGTGTGCGCCACGCCGAAGTCCAGCGCCACCTTGTTCAGGAAGTTCGGCTCCGGCAGCGTCACGCCGCGGGCCTTGAAGTAACCCGCCACGTCGAACACCAGGCGATAGGTGCCGACCTTGATCGAGTGGTTGTCGTACAGCGGACCGTCGCTGCGGCCGTCCGAATTCAGCGTGAAGCGCTTCACCAGCGTCGCGGCGTCGCCGTCGGTGGTGTACAGCGCCACCTCCATGCCGGCCGCAGGGCCGCCGTGCATCGTGTCCAGTACGTGAGTGCTCAAGCCCATGAGGCATTCCTTCAAAAAATGGTGCCGGATCGGTGAGATCGGGGAGACCAAAGGGGCGGGAAATTCCGGTGGACAAAAGTGTATACAGTTACCGGCTTTGGGTCTATCATGAAAAACATGGAGTCCTCCACCACCCGTTCGATCGTCGATGCCCTCACGAAGGCCATCGTCGAGCACCGCCTCCAGCCCGGCACCAAGCTCGCCGAGCAGAAGCTGGCCGATCACTTCGGCGTGTCGCGCACGCTGGTGCGCCAGGCGCTGTTCCAGCTCTCGCAGAACAAGCTGATCCGCCTGGAGCCGGCACGCGGCGCCTTCGTGGCCGCGCCCGCCGTCGACGAAGCCAAGCAGGTGTTCGCCGTGCGCCGCATGCTCGAGGCCGAGATGACCCGCGCCTTCGTGCGCAGCGTCACGCCGGCCAAGATCAAGGCGCTCAAGGAGCACGTGGCGCTCGAGAAATCGGCCGTCGGCGGCGAAGACGTGTCGGGCCGCACCGAGCTCCTGGGCGATTTCCACGTGCGCATGGCCGAGCTCATGGGCAACCAGGTGCTGGCGCAAATATTGGGCGAGCTGATCTCGCGCTGCGCCCTCATCACGCTCATGTACCAGAGCACCAGCGCCGCCGAGCACTCCAACGACGAGCACGCCGACATCGTGAAGGCGCTGGCCGCGCGCGACGAGGAACTCGCCGTGCGCCTCATGACCGAGCACCTGGAACACGTCGAGGCCAATCTCACCTTCGACCGCAAGGTCCCGACCAACGACATCTCGCTTGCGTTGTCCTGATCCACACCATGACCCCATGACTGCCTACGACACCACCCAGCCCTACCCGCGCGACCTCGTCGGCTACGGCCGCAACCCGCCCCACGCCCGCTGGCCCGGCGGCGCGCGCGTGGCCGTGCAGTTCGTCCTGAACTACGAAGAAGGCGGCGAGAACGCCACGCTGCACGGCGACGCGGGCTCGGAGCAGTTCCTGTCCGAGATGTTCAACCCGGCGAGCTTCCCCGACCGGCACATCAGCATGGAAGGCATCTACGAGTACGGCTCGCGCGCCGGCGTGTGGCGCATCCTGCGCGAGTTCGAAAAGCGCGGCCTGCCGCTGACCGTGTTCGGCGTCGGCATGGCGCTGGAGCGCTACCCCGAACTCACGGCCGCCTTCAAGGAACTCGGCCATGAAATCGCCTGCCACGGCTGGCGTTGGATCCACTACCAGAACATCGATGAAGCCACCGAGCGCGAGCACATGCGCCTGGGCATGGAAGCGATCGAAAAGCTCACCGGCGAGCGCGCGCTCGGCTGGTACACCGGCCGCGACAGCCCGCGCACGCGCCGCCTCGTGGCCGACTACGGCGGCTTCGAGTACGACAGCGACTACTACGGCGACGACCTGCCCTTCTGGATGAAGGTGCAAAAGACCGACGGCAGCGTGGTGCCGCAGCTCATCGTGCCCTACACGCTCGACGTGAACGACATGCGCTTTGCGCTGCCGCAGGGCTACTCGCACGCCGACCCGTTCTTCCAGTACATGAAGGACACCTTCGACGCGCTGTATGCCGAAGGCGATCCGAACGGCGACGACAGCCCCAAGATGATGAGCATCGGCATGCACTGCCGCCTGCTCGGCCGCCCTGGCCGCATCACCGCGCTGCAGCGCTTTCTCGATCACATCGCCACGCACGACAAGGTGTGGGTCTGCCGCCGCGTCGACATCGCACGCCACTGGAAGCAGGCGCACCCCTTCGAAGCCGGAACCGCATCATGAGCACCCCTGTCCTCACCCTCGCCCAACTCAACGCCGCCGCGCCGGCCGCCGCCGTCGCCATGCTCGACGGCGTGTACGAACACTCGCCCTGGATCGCGCAGCGCGCGCTGGTGCAGCGCCCCTTCCGCTCGCTCGCGCACCTCAAGCACGCGCTGGTGCAGGCGCTGGCTGCCTCATCGGCCGACGAGCAGATCGGCCTGATCCGCGCCCACCCCGAACTCGCCGGCAAGGCCATGGTCAGCAAGACGCTCACGGCCGAGTCGACCAACGAGCAGAACAAGGCCGGCCTGACCGACTGCACGCCCGAAGAGTTCGCGCAGATCCAGCAGCTCAACGCCGACTACAACGCGAAGTTCGGCTTCCCGTTCATCCTGGCCGTGCGCGGCCCGCGCGGCACGGGCCTGGCCAAGCGCGAGATCATCGAGACCTTTGCGCGCCGGCTGCACAACCACCCGAGCTTCGAGCTCGGCGAGGCGCTGCGCAACATCCACCGCATCGCCGAGATCCGCCTGAACGACAAGTTCGGCGCCGACATCACGCTCGGCAACGACGTGTGGGACTGGCAGGAACAGCTGTCGGTGCACACCGACCCCGGCTATGCCGAGAAGGGCCAGCTCACCGTTACGTACCTGACCGACGCGCACCGCGCCTGCGCCGCGAACATCTCGGGCTGGATGCGCGACTGCGGCTTCGACTCCGTGCACATCGATGCGGTCGGCAACGTGGTCGGCCGCTATGAAGGCGCCACGCCCGACGCCAAGACCCTGCTCACCGGCTCGCACTACGACACCGTGCGCAACGGCGGCAAGTACGACGGCCGCCTGGGCATCTTCGTGCCCATGGCTTGCGTGCGCGAACTCAAGCGCCAGAACCGCCGCCTGCCCTTCGCCTTCGAGGTCGTCGGCTTCGCCGAAGAAGAAGGCCAGCGCTACAAGGCCACCTTCCTCGGCTCGGGCGCGCTCATCGGCCACTTCGACACCCGCTGGCTCGACCAGAAAGATGCCGACGGCATCACCATGCGCGAGGCCATGCAGCACGCGGGCCTGCAGGAAGAAGACATCCCGAAGATCCAGCGTGACCCGGCGCGCTACCTCGGCTTCGTCGAGGTGCACATCGAGCAGGGCCCCGTGCTCACCGAGCTCGACCTGCCGCTGGGCATCGTCACCTCCATCAACGGCAGCGTGCGCTACGTGGGCGAAGTCATCGGGATGGCCAGCCACGCCGGCACCACGCCCATGGACCGCCGCCGCGACGCCGCCGCCGCCGTGGCCGAACTCATCCTCTACGCCGAGCAGCGCGCCGCCAAAGACGGCGACTCGGTCGGCACCGTCGGCATGCTCGAAGTGCCCAGCGGCTCGATCAACGTCGTGCCCGGGCGCTGCAAGTTCAGCCTCGACCTGCGCGCGCCCAACAACGCACAGCGCGACGCGCTGGCCAACGACGTGGTCGCCGCGCTGAAGGACATCTGCGAACGCCGCGGCGTGCGCTACGAGCTCGAAGAAACCATGCGCGCCGCCGCCGCGCCGAGCGATCCCGCCTGGCAGCAGCGCTGGGAACAGGCCGTCGACGCGCTGGGCATTCCGCTCTTTCGCATGCCCAGCGGCGCCGGCCACGACGCGATGAAGCTGCACGAGGTGATGCCGCAGGCCATGCTCTTCGTGCGCGGCATCAACTCGGGCATCAGCCACAACCCGCTCGAGTCGAGCACCAACGACGACATCCAGCTCGCCGTGCAGGCCTTCCAGCTCTTGCTGAACAACCTCGCCACCGAGCAAGCCCACTGACCGACCCCACAAGAACAATCACCATGACCGACTACGCCAAACTCGACGCCTGGATCGACGCCCACTTCGACGAGGAAGTGCAGTTCCTGCAGCAACTGGTGCAGGTGCCCACCGACACGCCGCCCGGCAACAACGCACCGCACGCCGAGCGCACCGCCGAGCTGCTGAAAGACTTCGGCCTCGACGCCGAGAAGCACGCCGTGCCCGCGCAAGAGGTGAAGGACTACGGCCTCGAATCGATCACCAACCTGATCGTGCGCCGCCAGTACGGCAGCGGCGGACGCACCGTGGCGCTCAACGCCCACGGCGACGTGGTACCGCCCGGCGAAGGCTGGACGCACGACCCGTACGGCGGCGAGATCGAGGGCGGCAGCCTCTACGGCCGCGCCGCGGCCGTCAGCAAGAGCGACTTCGCCAGCTTCACCTTCGCGCTGCGCGCGCTCGAAGCCGTGGCCAAGCCCACCCAGGGCAGCATCGAACTGCACTTCACCTACGACGAAGAGTTCGGCGGCATCCTCGGCCCGGGATGGTTGCTCGAGAAGGGGCTGACCAAGCCCGACCTCATGATCGCGGCCGGCTTCAGCTACGAAGTGGTCACCGCCCACAACGGCTGCCTGCAGATGGAAGTGACCGTGCACGGCAAGATGGCGCACGCCGCCGTGCCCACCACCGGCGTCGACGCGCTGCAGGGCGCCACCAAGATCCTGAACGCGCTGTACGCGCAGAACACGCTCTACCAGCAGGTCACGTCGAAGGTCGAGGGCATCACGCACCCCTACCTGAATGTGGGCCGCATCGAGGGCGGCACCAACACCAACGTCGTGCCCGGCAAGGTCGTGTTCAAGCTCGACCGCCGCATGATCCCCGAAGAGAACCCGGTCGAGGTCGAAGCCAACATCCGCCAGGTGATCGCCGATGCCGCCGCCGAAAGCGCGGGCATCACGGTCGAGATCAAGCGCATGCTGCTCGCCAACTCGATGAAGCCGCTGGCCGGCAACCAGCCGCTGGTCGATGCGATCCAGAAGCACGGCGGCGAGCTGTTCGGCGAACCCATCAAGGCCATGGGCACGCCGCTGTACACCGACGTGCGCCTGTACGTCGAGGCCGGCATTCCCGGCGTGATCTACGGCGCCGGCCCGCGCACCGTGCTCGAATCGCACGCCAAGCGCAGCGACGAGCGCGTGGTCCTCGAAGACCTGCGCCGCGCGACCAAGGTGGTGGCGCGCACGCTGGCTGACCTGCTCGCCTGAACGCACGCAAGCCGTTGAAAGTACACGCTACGCGCGCGGTACCCACCCGACGACCCGCGTGGTGAAGCGCTTCACCCGCACCGACTGGACGCTCGACAGTGAAGGCTCCTTCGCGGTGACTGACACCATGAAGGCCGGCCGAATCCAGTGTTCGTGAAGGTGGCGGGGCAGTAGGCACAACGCTCACGGGGGCGCGCCGGCATCGGTCTTGGGTCCTTTCGGCGCCGGGCGGCCCTGGTTGATCACGATGCCGCCCGAACCGCCATCCAGCGTCGTGGCCTGCCCGCTGCTGCTTTGCTGGTTGTCCACGTAGACATCCACGACAGCGCTCCCCTTCTTCTGTTCGAGGATTGGAGGCACTGACGGCTGCTTCGTGCCCGGGGTTGCGGGTGTTGCGCCTGCTGGCGGGGTCGCTCCGGCGGTGGTCTTCGGCGGCGACGCCGCCGAAGACGTGGCTGCGCCCGCGGGGATCGGCGGCAGCGGCCGGGTCGGCGGCTTGGCCGCTCCGGTGGTGGTCGATGGCGTCGTTGTCGCAGGCTTGGTGGCTCCCGCGGGGATCGGCGGCAGTGGCCGGGTCGGCGGCTTGACCGCTCCCGTGGTGGTCGATGGCGTCGTCGTCGCAGGCTTGGCGCCTCTCGCGGGGATCGGCGGCAGCGGCTTGGTCGGGGCCGGTGGCGTGGCAGCGGGCTTCGCGCCCGCATTGCCCGAGGTCGGCGTGCTGCCCGCGCCCGCCTTGCCGGCCGGCGCTTTCTTCGGCGACACGGTCGTTCCCGCGGCGTCGGCCGTGAAGCCCGGGTTGGACGAGCTGGCCGTGCTCACGGCATCCTTCTGCGTGAAGGTCCCACCGGCGTCGGCGGCGATGCCCGTGGCCGCCTTGACCTGCGTGCCTTCGAGCGTCGTGTCCTTGCCGGACGACAGCCGCACGCGGCCACCGCTGGTGATGTTGCCGCCGGTGGCCGTGTCGCTCTTCGCTTCGCCCTTGCCGACGCCGAGCGAGCCCTCGCCGCTGCGCTGGTTCATCTCCTTGCCGCCGGACTTCTTGCCGCCGCTCGCCGGGGCCGTGGCGCCCGTCGTCGTCGTGGACTGCGCGTTGCCGGTGCCTGCCGCATCCGTGGCCCCCATCGTCTTCGCGCCGGCCGACACGGCCGACGACACACCGACCTTGACCGATTCGCTGCTCTGCGTCTTGTGCGCCGCGTTGAAGGCGAGGTTGCCGCCGGCCCCGACCGCGACATCGCCCTGGCTCGCGAGCGCGGTGCCGGTGAAGGTGGCATCGCCGCCGGACGTGATCGTCAGCGGCCCGCTGCCGCTTCGGATGCTGCCGGCCACGTCTTCGCTGGAGGCGCTCTTCGAGCGCTCGTGGCTGACGCCGCCGCTGCCCGCGGCGCCCGACTTACCGGCTGCGACCTCGACGGCCACGCTGTTCGATTCGCTGTTCGACGCGGTGGTGTTCTTGGCCGCATCGAAGCTGAGCTTGCCCCCCGTGGCCACGCCGGCCGCGCCGACCGCCACCACGTTCGTGCCTTCGAACCGTGCATCGCCGGTGGTGGTGACCTTCACATCACCGCCGGCCTGGATGCCGCCGACCACGGCCGTGCGGGTGCTCTGGCTGCTGTTGCTGCCCGCATAGTCGACGCCGACACTGACCTCCTTGTTCATGACGTCGACGCCCACCGTCGCCCCCGCGCTGGTGCTCTTGGAACTCGCGCTGCTGGTGTTGTGCGCCGCCGTGTAGTCCAGGCGGCTGGCGCCCAGCGTCACGTCCTTGCCGGCCGCGATGTTCGTGCCCTCCAGCGTCGTGCTGCCGCTCGAGACGCTGTTCACGCTGCCGCCCATGCGGATGGTCGATACCACGGCGGTGCTGCTGGCCGACTGCTCGGACGCCTGGTCGAGTTCGTAGCTTGCACGCGCGCCCGCGCCGACCGTCTTGGAGCGCTGGGTTGGCTTGGTGGCGCCCGGCCCTGCGGCCGCCTGGGCGGACACGCCGGCCGAGGCCTCGGCATAGACGCCGATCTTCGCGGTGTTCGTGTCGGTGCTCGACGAGGCGTAGGTCGTGTCTGCCGCCGCGAGGCTGGTGATGGTCTTCGCCGACTGGGTCAGGTTGCCGCCGCCCTCGATCCGCGTGCCCACGTCGGTGATGGCGTTGTCCGCCACGCGGCTGATGTTGCCGCCAGCCGAGAGCCCCGAGGTCACGGCGGTGGTGGCGCCCTCGACCGACCCCGTGCGGGTGTTCGAGCCGTAGAGCCCCACTTCGCCCGCCGCCGATGCCTTGGCCGACGCACCCGCCTGCGCGCCCAGTCCGCCGGCCGCGCCCGCGTTGGCACTGGCCTTGGCGTTGCCGGTTGCATAGAGACCGGCCGTGGTGGTGTCGCTGCTGGTGCGCGTTTCGTGCACGTCGTCCACGGCCTTGAACTGCATGTCCTTCGCCGCGATGTTCAGGTCGCCACCGGCTGCAAGGTTGGAGCCTTCGAGCGCCAGGGTGTCGGCGGCCTTGATGCCGAGGTTCCCCTTGGCAGTGATGGCCGAGCCCTGGTGCGTGGTGTCCAGCGTTTCGCGCGTGGTCTTGCTGTGCTGGACCAGGTCGATGCGGTTGTCGCTCGACGCGGAGACTTCCGCCTGCGCACCGGCCTTGGCGTTCGGCGCGCGGCCGTTGCCGCCGGATGCCGATTCATCGACGGATGCATTCGCGGCGACCTTGTTGTCGGTGCTCGCCATGAGGCCGACCGTGGTCCGGGTGGTCGTGGTGCTGGACGTGGACTTGTCCTCGGCCGCGAGCAGGTTGACGTTCTGCGCGTTCACCTGGGCATTGCCGCCGGCGTTCACCGTCGAGCCCTGCAGCGTGACGTCCTTCGAGGCGTTCACGGCGAGGTCGCCGCCGAAGTTCAGGGTCGACGCCACATGCTTCAGATCGGTGGTGTCGGTCTGCGTGGTCGTGCTCGAATTGAAGGCCAGACCCGCGGCGCCCTGGCCCGTCGCTTCGGCCGAACCTTGTGCACCTCCTGCTGCCAGGCCGCGGCCGGCACCCGCTTGCGCGCTCGCCTGCGAGTTTGCCGCACCGCCGCCCGATGCACTGACCTGCAGGATGCCGCTCTGCTTGGTCGTGGTGTGGGTCTCGTCGTAATTGCGGCCTGCCAGCACGTTGACGTGGGTCGCACTCAGCGTGCCGCTGCCCGTCACGTCGACGCTCGATCCTTGCACCGTGAGGTCGTTCTTGGCTGCCAGCGAGGCATTGCCGCCCACTTGCAGCGTGCTGCCCACGTTGCGTACCGAGGTCGAATCGCTGGTGACGGTGGTCGAGCCGTACAGCGAGTTGTTCATGCCGAAGCCACTGGCCTTGCTCTCGGTGTGCGTGGTGGTGCTGTTCTCGCGCGCGATGAGGTTCAGGTCGCCGCCCGCCTTGAGGTCGGCGTTGCCTGCGGCCTGGGTGTCGGTGCCGGCCAGGGTGATGTTTTTGCCGGCGTCGATGGACAGGTTGCCGCCGGCCGTGAGACCGGACTTGACCTGCTGCACCGTGGTGGTCGTGGTCTTGGTGCGGCCGTCGACGCCATCGATGCGGAGGTCGCCGGCCACGGTGTCCGTGGTCTTGTTCTCGATCGTGTCGAAGTTCACGTTGCCGCCGGCCTTCAGCCGGGCATCGGTGCCGGCCTTCACAGTGGCGCCGACGTTGGTGATGTCCTTCTTCGCGTCGAGCGAGAGCGTCCCGGTCGACTCGATGCCGGCGGTCTTGCCGATCACCGTCCGGTAGAACTGCTCGCTGCCGCTGCCTTCGCTCAGCGTCTTGTTGACGATGCTTCCCTGAGACGAGCTCAGGCTCACGTCACCGCCCTTGATCAGGCCGGACAGGTTGCTGATGTCGCCGGTCGATGCCACCACGAGCGAGCGGCTCGCGATGAGGGTGCCGCCGCTGTTGGTCAGCGCGTTCAGGCTCAGGTTGGCATCCTGGGCCGAGATCACGGCACCCGCCACGATCTTGCCCTTGGTGCTTTGCGACAGATAGACCACCGGCGCCAGCACGTTCTTGCCGTCGATCTCGGTCTGCACCATCCAGACGATGTCCTGCTGGAGCCCGGCCTGCTGCTCGGGCGTGAGCGCCTTGCCGTACACCAGGCCCAGCGACGCGCTTTGCGTGGCGGCGTTTTCCATCAGGCCCTGCATCTGCGTGTCCGCGCCCGCGTAGCTGGCGAGCACCGCGTTGCCGGTCTGCTTGATGAGCTGCTGCTTGACCAGCCAGGCTTCGTAGCTCGCATCCCCCAAGCGCAAGCCGATCTCGTCGGCGTTGTAGCCCAGCAGCCTGGAGAGGTAGTCGGAGCCCACGGTGGCGCCGCCGGCCATGTACAGCGGATTGCTCTCGACCAGGTACCTGGCGCCCGGCGCCCTCGCGATCACGAAGAAGCCGTTGGGATTGCCCGGCAGGGTGATATCGATGCCGCCAAAGGACGTGCCCCTGACGCCGTTCGCCGCGTTCGCGTCCAGGAAGGAGATGCCGGAGACGGTGCCCGCGCTGCGCCCGCCCGCGAATCCGACGGCGGCAGCCGCACCCGCGGCGCCGGCCGTGTCACGCGAGATCGCGCCGCCGGGGCCGGTCGTCGGGCTGTTGTTGCTCACGCCGCCGCGCGTCGCGCTGGTGCCGCTCTTCGCGTCCCCGAGCTGCGCGTCGAAGGCGCCCCCCTGGTTGGATAGCAAGAAATTCCGGCCCGTGAGGTCCTTCGTGTAGATGCCGGCGTTGAGGCCGGGAACCTGCGTCGAGTCGACGCGCCCCTTCACAGTTTTGTAGCCGTCAAAAGTGCAGATGCTGTCGTACCGCTCGCCCGTGCAGAGCGACCAGCCATAGATCTCGGCACCCCCGGCCTGACCTGCTTCCTTGCGATGCATGGTCCAGCGGGTAGTCCAATGTTCGGTGCGGGTCGCCAGCGAGTCGTTGACGAACGTGGCGCGGTTGCCGTTCGCATCGGCGAACCCCTCCATGTCGATGCCCTGGGCTGCATAGATCAGGCCGCCAAGATTCTTGCCCTCGTGGAATTCGAGCTTGATCGCCTTGCCCGCCGTGATCTGGGGCGTGACCGTGGGCGCAGTGCCTGGCCGGAATCCGAAGACCCTGGTCCAGTCCTTCCTGTAGTCCTGGCCGAAATCGAGATTCTCGAAGGCGCCGGGGCTGTCCTTGTAGACGCCACCGTCCTTGCCGTCGTAGGTGACCGGGCCGTCGATCCACACACGCGTGTCGCCACCCTGGACTTCGTTGCGCAGGCGGGAGGCCACGATGGCGATGTCGCCGTCGCTGTTGATCTCCGTGTTGTTCACCAGCGTGTGCGCCTTGAGGTCGATCTTGCTGCCGGCGTTGATCGTTCCCCGGTTGAGCAGCGTCCCGTTGGCGGTCGCTGCCAACGTGCCCCCCGCATAGAGCGAACCCAGGTTGTCGAGGTTTCCTGCGCCCGCGGACGGCGAAGCCGCGGAGAGATCGAGCCACCCCGCGTTGGCCTTGATCGTCAGGTTGTTGAGCGCCGCGATGCCGCCGGTGGCCGCGCTGTTGGTGATCGATGGCGCGTTGATCTCCAGGTCGTTGCCCGAGAACAGCAGCCCGTCGTTGGTGAAGGCCTGGGTGATGTCGAGCGTGGCCTTGCCCGTGCGGCTCGTGGCCCCCAGGATGCGGCCCGTCACCGCGTTGCTGCCCGTTCCGCGCACCGCAAGGGACAGCCTCGACGCATCGAGGTCCAGGTCTTCCTGCGAACTCAGTGCGGCGCTTGCACCGATGCGCACGCCCCCGATGTCGACCTTGACCGTCTTGCCGAGCGCATTGCCCTCGAGCGCGAAAACGGAGTTGCCGCCGCCCCTCACGACCAGCGCACCGCTCTTGCTCTGCAGCGTGCCGTCGATGTTCGCGGTGTAGTCGCCGCCGGCACGCGCCTGCAGCGTCAGCGGGCCGTTGGCCACGATGTCGCCGTTGCCGGCGCGGCCGTTGGTCCGGCTTTGCAGCCCGCCGGTCCCGATGGCGAGCGTGAGGCCGCCCAGCGATTGCAGGGTGCCGTGGTTGGCGATGCCCGCGGCTGCCAGCGTCCCGCCGCTGGTCTCGGTGGTGCCCATGGTCAGGACGGCATCCGCTTGATTGGTGAAGGTGCCGGCGGTCTCGACGCTCGATGCTGCGCTGCCGCCGCCCTGGATTGCACCCGAATTCACGATGCTGTCGGCCGAGATCGCGAGCTGGTCGCCCAACAGGACGCCGGTCGATGCGTTGTCGATCCGGCCATGGGCCGCGGTGATCTTCAGCGCAGCCGTTGACCCGCCTTGCCCGGCGCCGGCCTGGATGGTTCCGGCGTTGCCCAGCGCTTGAGAACCGCCCAGCGTTGCTTCCAACCGGCCGCCGGTGCGCAGCAGCGCCGACGTCTGGTTGTCGAGCCGGCTCGCGATGATGGCGGCATCCTGCGCCGCCTGCATCGTGCCCGCGTTGGTGAGCGTGTCGCGCACCCGAACCTCGCTGGTGGCACCGCCGCCTTGCGTGGACAGGAGCCACGTGCCCTGGTTGTGCAACGACGCGGCTTCCACGGTGCTCGTGCGGCCGGCCTCGACACGGGCGCCCGAGAGATTCCGCACCGCATCGCCCTTGAGCAGGAGCGCCTCCCCGCCGACCAGGACGCCGCTGTTGACGACCGTTTCGCCCGCTGCACCACTGCGGTCCGCGATGTCGAGCAAGCCCGCCGCATGGATCTTGCCGCTGTTGTCGATCGTGCCGTCTGCCCGCAGGCGCGTGCCGCCGCTCCTCGCCGTGACGACACCGTCGTTGTCGATGCCTTGTGCCACCGTGAGTTCCACGCTCCGGCCGGTGATGGTGGCGTCGGCCCCGTTGACCAACGCACCGCCGGAGGTCAGCGCCAGCGTCTGACCGGCCTGCAGGATGGCGCCGGAGGCATTCGCCAGCGTGCCGGCCGTGGCCGCTTCGAGCCTGCCGTTGGCGACCAATGCGTTGCGGTTGTCCAGCGTGTGGGCACTCAGCCGGACATCGCCCGCCGATTGCATGACACCGGCGTTGACCAGATTGCCGGCCACGCGCACCTGATCAAGCCCGCCAGCCTGCTGCGACAGCAGCCATGTGCCGGCGTTGTCGAGCGTTGCTGCTTCGACAGTGCTGCCGGTGGCCGCCTGGACCCAGCCAGACGCGGCGTTCACCAGCGCGGCGGCACGCACGTCCATCGCGCGGCCCGCGAGAAGGTCGCCACTGTTGTTCAGCTGCCGGACCGCGTCGCCGTTCCGGCCGGCGATCGTGATGTCCTGTTCGGCGCGCACGCTCCCGGTGTTGTCGAGCGTTTGCGCCACGTTCAGCGTCGCGCCTCCCTTGACGGCCACGATCTTGCCGCTGTTGCGCAGGTTCGCCGCATCAAGGGCGTTGGTTCCACCGGCCTGCATCCAGCCGGTGTTGTCGATGCCCGCGGCGCGCGTCGTCATGGACTGGGCCGCAATGAGGCTGCCGCTGTTGACGATCGACTGGGAGCCTCCTCCCGCCCTGTCGGCGATATCGAGCACGACACCCGCGTTCAGCGTGCCGCTGTTCGACAGTTGCACACCCGCTCGAAGCGTCAGGTGGCCCTTGTCGGCCGTGATGACCCCCGCGTTGGTGAGGCCGCCTGCGGCATCGATCGCGACGTTCCCGTTCATGCTCTGTACGCCCTGGCCCTCGCCACTCGCCGTCGAGAGCGTGCCGGTCGTCGCCAGATGCAGGTCGCCTTCGGCCCGCACCGCTGCCGCGCCAAGAGCCAGATCGCCGGCAGTCGCGCTGGCCTCGAGTGCACGGCCCGCCTGCAGGCGGGAGCCTTGTCCGGCGTCGATACGGGCGCCGCTGGCCTTGAGATCGTTGCCGGCCAAGATGACGCCGCGTGCCAGTGCGAGGCCGCCACTGCCGGTGGTCACGGCAATGTCGCGTGCCGCCGTCAGCGTGCCCTCGACCAATGCGACCGCCGCCGCATCGTTGCTGGTGCTGGCCACCAGCACATCGCGCTGCGCGGAGATCCTGCCTCGCATCTCCACGCCGCCGGCGCTCGAAAGCATGAAGTCTTCCGCGCTCGCCGCCGCATCGCCCCGCATGCGCACGCCCACGCCCGCTTCCGTGGCGACGAGCTTGATGCGGTTGGCGTACATGCCGCCAAGCGCCGAACTGTCGATGGCGTAGACCGGCGCGGGGCCCTTTGCGTCAGCGCTGCCGGCGACGGCGCGTGTGCCGTAGTCCCATCGGTTGGTGCCCGCGAACACACCGAAGTCCTGTGCGTTGACGTTGCCTTCCAGCCTGACCGATCGGGTCACCAGGTCGAGCACCTGTTGCGCCGTCGCGTTGAGCCCGGCACCCGTGACCAGGATGTCGCCCTGGCTCACGTTGAAGCCGCCCAGGCTTCCATCCGCGCGCATGAAGGGAAGGCCCGTCGTCAGCGTGACCCGATCGGTGTTGATGAACCCGCACCCCGAGCAGGTGATGCCATACGGATTGGCGAGCACCACGTCGGCCCTGCTGCCCAGGACTTCGGTGAAGCCCGCCAGCGTGCTACGGTTGTTCGACACCACCTCGTTCAGGATCACGCGCGCCGCATTGGTCTGGTTGAAGTTGGCCGTGACCTGGCCCGCCAGCTGCGACTGCCAGGCGATCTGCGCGCTGGTCGTGTTGTTCAGGATCAGCCCGATCGGGTTGACGTTGAAGCTCTGGAACTGGTTGTGCGAGAGCCCGGCGGCGTTGGCCTGGTTGATGTTGACCACCGTCACGCCGTTGGGCGCCACGTAGGCATTGAGGTTGCTGCCGGGCGCCACCACCACCGACGCGACCTGCGCGAGCGCAACGGGCGGAATCAACGCCAGGACGCCGAGCAGCGCGGCGGCGCGGCGACGGCGTGCCGCCTTGCTGCTCTTTGCATGTCCGCGCGCGGTTTCCGCCACGGCGACCCAGGCAGCGGACACGGCATTCCAGATGATTCGATAGATATGGTTCATGGTGCGTATCTCAGAGGGAGGCGGCCAGGCGGAAGCCGTACAGGGTGCCTTCGCGCTTCAGCGTGCCGGGCACGCTGACGGCACGTGAGGCGAAGACGTCCAGGCTCACGGTCTTCCACTGGAGTGCGGTGCCCAGGGTCACGCCCGAGAGCGAACCCGACGGCACGCCGCTGGCGCGATTGCTGACGCGCCCGACATCGAAGCCGGTGTAGACGCGACCCGACAGCGGCGCGCCGTCGCCGAGTGCCACCTGCCAGGGCATGGACAGTTCGTTGCGCAGGAAGAAGCCGCTGTCGCCGCTGAGCACGGTGTTGAGAAAACCGCGCACCGACGCGTTGCCGCCGATGAGCATCTGCTGCGTACCGTAGAGCGTGTCGTACGCACGCTGGCCGCTGAACTGGCTGGACCACACGAAGGGGCGGTCGGCCACGCTGAAGCGGCGCGAGAAACCGAGGTCGAGCGTCAGCTTGCGGAATTGCGCGTGCGGCAGGTCGTCGGGCAGGGTGCCGGCGTCTTGCAGGGCGCCGAAGGCCTTCAGTCCCCTCACGTAGCCCAGCCGCGCATTGAAGATGCCGCCGCCGACCTGCGTGAACGCACTCGCAGCCATGTCGAGCGTGCTCAGGTCGCGGCTGCTCACCTGCAGGAACTCGCCGCCCAGCCAGTTGCGGCTGGACTGCGTGCCCACCCGCGCCGACAGCGAGGCGCGGCTCGCCTGGTCGCGGTAGACCACGCGATCGACCGTGAAGCTCTTGCTGACGGTGCGGCCTTCGGACATCAGGCGCTGGCCGCCCGGCAGGCGCAGCACGTTGGTGTAGTCGCTCTGGCTGGCGTCGATGCTGAAGGTGTTGTAGCCGAACGGCAGCACGGCGCGCAGGCCGGTCGCGTCCGACTTGTGGTCCCAGCGTTCGGGCAGCACCGACTGGCGCTTGGTGATCGAGATCAGCTCGTTGAACCCGAGCAGGCTGTCCAAGCTGACCGTGGCCGATGCGTTGTTGACGCCGGTCGCCCGCGTGCCCGCGTTGTCGAGCGAGGTGTACAGGTGCACGGGAAAGGTGGCGGGGTTCTCGACAACCACCACGGTCTGGCCGGGCTGGCTGCCGGGGCGCAGGTCGAGCTTGGCGTTGTTGGCAGCCAGGCTGTTGACCTGGTCGATGCCCTGCTCCAGGTCGCGCAGGTTGAGCAGGTCTCCGGGGCTGGCCGGGAAGGTGCCGCGGATCCACTGGGCCCGGTCGTTGCCGCCCGTCACTTCGAAGCGTTCGATCTTTCCCTCGACCACCGTCACTTCGAGCACCCCGCTGCGCAGGTCCTGCGCGGGCAGGTAGGCGCGGGTGGTGATGTAGCCGCGATCGATGTAGCTCTTGGTCAACGCGGCGAGGATGCCTTCGAGGTCGGCCACGCCCAGGCAACGGCCCGCGTTCTCGCGCTCGAGGCGCTGGCGCAGGTCGTCGGGCAGGGTCGCGGTGTCGCCGCCGATCCGGATCGCGCGGATGTCGCGGCACGTGGCACCGATGTCGGGCACCGCGATCTGCGGCTGCACCTGCTGCAGGTTGGCACCGCCCGGCGGAGGCAGCGCGCGCAGCGCACGGTCCTGCTCTTCGCGCAGACGATCCTGCTGCTGACGCTCGATGATCTGGTTCTGCCGGTCGATCGCGCCCTGGCCCACCTGCGCATGCGTGATGGATACGCCGAGCACCGCCCCCCACAGGGTCAAGCAATACCTCAGCAAGAACGTCGCGCGCATGGAGCAGCCTCTGGAACAATGACGGCGCGATGCTAGGGAGCCTGTTTGCGGCGCGCATTGGACTAAAGTCCTAGACCGATGAAATCACCGGCGCCCGCTTGAGGACCTGCCAGCCCGGTGGCTTGATGCGCTCCTCGCTCCTTGTTTCGGCCTCAGGGTCGCGGGCCCTGCAGCACCGCGCGCCGCAGCGATTCACCCGGGCGCATCGGACTGAAGTCCTAGGGCCGTGCAATTCGCTTCGGGTGCCCGAGGTGCATCGCAATGCCCGCCAGCACCAGCGACAGGCCCCACAGCGCGATGTCGAACCCCGTGAGCCCCCCGCTCTCGCGAAGCCTCATCACCACGCCCACCCACGGCAGCACCGCCAGCAAGGCAGCGCCCGCGGCGAACAGTTCGACCCACGCACGCTGAACGGGCCTGGCGATCGCGAGAAGCAGCGCCAGCGCCCACGCGATGAAGAACAGGTGAATCTCCCATTCGCGCCGGTCCGCGAGCGCCAGCGGGAGCAGCCGGTTGCCCCAGAGGAAAGCCGCCATCGCCACGGGCAGCCCCGCGATGGTGGCGACGTTGAGCCGCTCCACGAGCCGGAAACCGAACGCAGGTTTTTCGGTCGCTGCCTGCTTCGCGCGCCGCTTGGCGGTCCACAGCACCAGCCCGGTGGCCACCATTGCCGTTCCTGCCAGGCTCGACAGAAAGAACAGCCAGCGAATGGCGGGATCGGCAAAGCGCGCCACATGCAGCCCATACAGCACCCCGCGGGTTTCGGCCGCGGGCCCCGCCTGGCCCCTGACCTGCTGCAGCGTGCCGCTCGGGCCGTCGAACACCAGGTAGCGCGGGCTGACGGACACACGCCCCGCATCGTCGCGCACGACACGCACCCGTGACGCGGCATCGCCCGGGTGGTCGACGATCACGCGCGCCACGCTGTCCGGGCCCCAGCGCTGCTGCGCCTCGCGCACCATCGCGCCCACGTCGGCCAGTGCGGCTGAGGCGCCGCTCGGAGCGCCGGCCGGCAGGAGCGCCGTCATTTCGGCGCGCAGCGCGGGGCGGACCTGCGCGGCGGAAGGCGCGCTGTCGGCGCCCCAGGGCATGTACAGCGTCATGAGCGTCACCAGGCCGGTGTAGGTGATCATCAAGTGAAACGGCAGCGCAGTCACCGACACCGCGTTGTGCGCGTCCAGCCATGAGCGCTGGCCTTTGCCCCGGCGGAAGGTGAAGAAGTTGGCGAAGATCTTCTTGTGCGTGATCACGCCGCTGACCAGCGCGACCAGCATGAACATGGTGGCCAGGCCCACCAGCCAGCGCGCCGCCACACGCGGCAGGTAGTGCAGCGAGAAATGAAAGTAATAGAAGAACTCGCCGCCGTCGGTCGTGCGGGCGGCCAGTGCCTGGCCCGTCAGCGGGTCGAGCACGGCATGGCCGTCGATCTCGCCGATGCGCCACGAGGCGGCGACGACGTTCGTGCGCGCGCCCGCCAGATCGATCACCCACTGCGTGGCGCCCGGCGCGAGCACCTGCAAGGTGGCGACGGCCCGCGCAGCGCTGTCCGCGGCCACCGGCGCTTGCGTGAGCACCGGCAGTTCGGGCCGCATCCATTGCGAAATTTCTTCGCGGAAGTAGCTCGCTGCGCCGGTCAGGAACATGGCGTAGAGCAGCCATCCGAACATCAGGCCGGTCCAGGTGTGCAGGCCGGCCATGGCCTGGCGCAGGCGAGGCGCGGCAGCGCTCATGCCGAAGCCTCCGCCCAGACCTTGCATGCCATGGCCAGCAGCGGCACTGCGACCACCGCAAGCCCCAACCACGCACGCAGCGCGCTGCGTGCGGCAAACACCCAGATCGCCGCGCCCGCGTACACGAGGAAACTGGCCTGCATGCCGGCGAGCACGGCCTCGACGGTGCCCAGGGGCAGCGCCAGCGCCGCCACACTGGTCAGGGCGGCCAGCGCATAGCCGCCGAACAGCGCGGCCACGATGCGCGACAGCAAGGCGGCGCGGCTGCGGCGCGCGGGGGCGCGCAACACCGTCATCAGAACCGGTAGAGCGCGCTCAGGTTGGCGGTGCGCTCCGCACTGCGATAGCAGAGGCTGCCGTTGCAGTCCATCAGCGACTGCTTGTTCAGCAGGTTGTTGATGTTCAGCGAAACGCGCCAGGGGCCGCGGTCGAAGCCGAGCGCCAGGTCGACCATCGCAATGCTCGGGCTCGTGATGTTGGCATTGCCCGTGTCCCAGGCCGAACGCGCCTTGCCGAGGTAGCGCACGCCGACGGCGGCAAACGCGCGGGTCGAGTCACCCACCGGGAACGAGTACTTGCCCCACACCGAAGCACTGTGCTTCGGTGCGCTCATCTGCGGCAGGCCCAGGTCGCCGTCGTTGCTGCGCGTGATGCGGGTGTCCAGGTAGGTGTACTGGGCGATGAGGCTGATGTTGTTCGTCACGTCGGCCCGGGCTTCGAGCTCGAGCCCGCGCGACCTGACCTGGCCGGTCTGAATGACTTCTCCGGGCGCCTGCGGCGCGACCGTGGTCACGTTGCTGCGCACGATGTCGAACACCGATGCCGTGTAGCTGGCGTTCCTTGCGGTCGGCTGGTAGCGCACGCCGGCTTCGATCTGCCGGCCCTTCGAAGGCTTCAGCAGGTTGCCGTTCAGGTCCTTGCCGATCTCCGGCGAGAAGGACGTGGCGTAGTTCGCATAGGGCGCCCAGCCGGAATCGAACAGGTACACGACGCCGACGCGGCCGGTGGTGGCACTGGCCGAGGTGTCGTAGATCTCGCTGCTTTCGCCGGTGTTGCCGAAGGTGCGGGTGCCCGTGGCGTCCGCCTTGTCATGCCGCACGCCGGCCGTGAGCACCCAGTGGTCCCATTTGATCTGGTCCTGCAGGTAGAGGCCGACCTGCTTCGTCGGCACCCGGTCGACATAGGGGTCGGCGGCCGGCGCGAGCGGCTGGTGCATGTACACCGGCGCGAACAGGTTCATCGGCGACAGCAAGGGGCGGTCGTATGGAAATTCGTCGGTGGTGCGCGACTTGGCGTAATCGACGCCGACCAGCACGGTGTGTTTCAGCGGACCGCTGTCGAAGCGCGCCTGCACGCGCGTGTCGAGCAGCAGGCCCTTCCAGTGCGTTTCGCGCGGCGAGAAGCTGCGGTTGAGCGTATAGCCGTCGGCGCGCAAGCCGCGCGGGAACACGTTGGTCTCGGAGCGGTCGAGCTCGCTGTAGCGCATGCTCTGCTGCACCGACCAGGTGTCGTTGAAGCTGTGCTCGAACTCGTAGCCGAGCATCTTGTTGTCGCGGCGCCAGCGGTTGTCGTAGCCGCCGACGTTCACGCGCGGGCTGGGCTGGCCGAACACGCCGGGCTGCTCCAACTGGTTCTGCCAGGCGTAGGCCTGGTTGTCCTTCTGGTAGCGCCCGAGCAGCGTGAGCTTGGTGCTGGCGCTGGGCTGCCATGTGAGGGCGGGCGCAATGAAGAGGCGGTTGTCGCGGTCGTGGTCCAGGCGGGTGTTCGACTCGCGCCCCAGCACGGTGAGGCGGTAGGTCCAGTCGCTGTCGCTGCCGCTGCCGAGCGCGCCGGAGAGGTCGGCCTTGAGTTGCTTGCGGTTGTAGCTGCCGTACTCGATGCCGATCTCGCGCAGGGTGTCGGCGGTCGGGCGCTTGCTCACGGCGTTGACCATGCCGCCCGGCGGCATCTTGCCGTAGAGCACCGACGCCGGGCCGCGCAGCACTTCGAGCCGCTCGAGGCCGTAGGGCTCGATGGGCGCCGCATAGGAACGGCCCGACGTGAGCAGGCCGTCCATGAAGACGCCGGCGGTCCCGAGTTCGAAGCCGCGCAGCAGCGAGAACTCGTCGACCGCCCAGGGCTTCAGGTTCGGCGTGACGCCGGCGGTGTAGCGCAGCGCCTCGTCGAGCGACTCGGCCTTGCGGTCGCCGATTTCGTCGGCGGTGATCACGGAGACCGACTGCGGGTTCTCGATCAACGCGGTGTCGGTTTTCGTGGCCGTGGCGCTGCGCCGCGCGACGTAGCCGTTGACCCGGCCCGTGGGCGTCTCGCGCTCGGTCGCGGCGGTCACCGTCACGGGCGACAGCGTGGCGGCGGTGTCGCCCACGCTGCTGCGCACGGGGGCGCTCGCCTTGCGCAGCACCGAGCCACCGCTGCCGCCGCCAACGACTTCGTAGCCGCTGCCGCGCAGCACCTGCTCGAAGCCTTCCCGCGCGGTGTAGCGCCCGCGCAACCCCGGGCTGCGCAGCCCCGCGAGCGTGCCGGGTTCGAAGATCAGCGGGACGCCGGCGGCGGCCGCGTATTGCGCCAGCACATCGGCGAGCGGGCCGGCGGCAATCGCGAACTGACGCGCGGCGGTGCCTGCCGGCTCGGCCGCAAACAACACGGGCGTTGCCGCCAGTGCGCCGATGCCGACGGCGCCGCCCAATGCCATGCGGACGGCCGCGTGGACTGCGGTGGTGGAGAGGGCGACCGTGAAGGTCCCGAGGTGCCGGTGCCGGCGCGCGTGCTGCGATCCCATGGGTCTGCGTCCTTTGGTGTCTGTGATGGCGGGAGAGCGCATCGGCATCGATGCGTCATTCCCCCTCACACCGGACGAGACGAAAAAAGTGATCACCTGCGCGCGAAATTTTTTCGACCGACGAGGCGGCCGTGCAGAAAAACCGTGCGCGCCACTAGCGCGGCGCCACGGTGACCCAGTACCGGGTCGTCTGCTCGATGCGCAATGGCAGCGAGCGCGCCAGCAGCGCGAGCCCGGCGTCGGTGTCGGCCAGCGACACGGCGCCCGACACCCGCAGGTCGGCGACCGCCGGATGGCAGCGCAGCACGCCGCTGCGGTAGCGGCCCATTTCGGCGACCACGTCTTCGAGCCGCATGTTCCGCGCGAGCAGCATGCCTTGCTCCCACAGCGTGGCGCTGCTCTCCACGGCGGCCTCGGGGCCGATGCGCCCGATTTCGAAATCGGCCCGCGTGCCGGCCCGCAGCACGCGCGAAGCGCCATTCGCCGGACGGATGTCGACAGCCTGTTCGATCACCGCGACACGGGTGGTGTGGTCGTCGAGGCGGCGCACGCTGAAGCGCGTGCCCAGGGCTCGCACCGTGCCCTGCGGCGTCTGCACCACGAACGGCCGGTACGTGGGCGACGGGTCGGCATGCGTGGTGACGAGGATCTCGCCCGCCTGCAACTGGATGCGCCGTTCGGCGGCGGTGAACACGATGTCGACCGCGCTGGCGGTGTTGAGCACCACCTG
This sequence comes from Variovorax sp. Root473, assembly GCF_001426505.1. GTDB lineage: Bacteria > Pseudomonadota > Gammaproteobacteria > Burkholderiales > Burkholderiaceae_C > Variovorax. Next base: position 8,459 of record NZ_LMEV01000012.1, on the reverse strand, counting down.
CGAGCCGTCCGCCAGCACCATCGAGCGGCGCTCGCCGGTGGCCGTGGCCACGTCGGCGCTCCACTCGCGCCAGGGCATGTGGCGCCATGCGAGCCAGCCGGCCGGCGCGGCCAGCAGCAGCGCGCCCAGCATGCCCATGCCGCGCCGGCGGCTGGGTCTTTGCAAAGCCCGGAAGGTGTCCTTGCCGATGTCGGGCGGCACCTGCGCGAACACGCCCAGCATGGCCTCGGCCCGCGCCCAGGCCTGGCCGTGCGCGGGGCTCTGCTGGCACCAGCGTTCGAAGCTGGCCTGCGCACGCGCGGCGTTGTCGCCGTAGCGCAGGGTCAGGAGCCAGTCGGCGGCTTCGCTGAGCAGCGCCGGGTCGGGCGCGGCGTGGGCCTGCAGCGGCGGCGGACGGTTCATCGCGTTCGGACCGTACGCCGCTCAGGCCACGGACATGCAGGCGACCAGCGCCTTGTGGATGTGACGGCGCACCGTGATCACGGGCATCGCCACGCGCTCGGCGATCTGCGCGAGCGTGAGCTCCTCGAACTGCGCGAGCAGGAAGACCTGCCGCGTGCGCGCCGGAAGGCTGGCCAGCATCGCCTCGATGCGCAGCAGCGATTCGATGATGAGCATGCGGGCCTCGGGCGAAGGCGCCTGCGGCTCGGGCAGGTGCGCGATCGCCTCGAGGTAGGCGCGCTCCACCTCGCGCCGGCGCCAATGGTCCGCCACCAATCCCTTGGCGACGTGCGTGAGGAACGCGCGCGGCTCGTCGCCGAGTGGGGCGGCACGCGAGGACACCATGAGCCGCACGAAGGTGTCGTGTGCCAGGTCGGCCGCATCGCAGGCATCGCCCAGGCGGCGGCGCAGCCACGCCAGCAGCCAGCCGTGGTGGTCGCTGTAGAGCGCTTCGATGGGTGTGACGGAAGGTCCGGCCGCGGGCATGGGAGGGCAGTTCTGGAGAGCGGGCTTGGAACGACTGAAATGCGAACCGTTCGCAATTGTAATGGTTTGGTTCCTCCGTGGGGTCGCCCCGGCCACCACCGTTGCGCTGCATGCATCAGGGAATCTACGGATATATGATTTTGCGCATGGTCTTGATTGGGTTCAATTTTTGTATACAAATAACGCACCCATAAAGACGGCGCGAAATTTGCGTCAAAAAGTCCCTCATCAACCACGCACGAGGAAAGACCATGAGCACAGTCGCCAGCCATGCCCCCGCGGGGGCCAGCGAAGCCGGCATCGCGCCGCACGCGGAATCGAACGCCCTCATCAAGCCGGGCTACGACCCGCGCCTGACCAACGAGGACCTCGCGCCGCTCAAGAAGCAGACCTGGGGCCAATACAACATCTTTGCGTTCTGGATGTCCGACGTGCACAGCGTGGGCGGCTACATCACGGCCGGCAGCCTGTTCGCGCTGGGCCTGTCGAGCTGGCAGGTGCTGGTGGCGCTGCTGGTGGGCATCGTGATCGTGCAGATCTTCTGCAACCTGGTGGCCAAGCCCAGCCAGGTGACGGGCGTGCCCTACCCCGTGGTGTGCCGCGCCTCGTTCGGCGTGCTGGGTGCCAACATCCCGGCCATCATCCGCGGGCTGATCGCGGTGGCCTGGTACGGCGTGCAGACCTACCTGGCGTCGGCGGCCTTCATGGTGCTGGCGCTGCACATGGCGCCGGGCCTCGCGCCGTACGCCGATGTGGCGCAGTACGGCTTCGTCGGCCTCTCGGCGCTGGGCTGGGTGGCGTTCATGGTCATGTGGGTGCTGCAGGCCTTCGTGTTCTGGCACGGCATGGAAGCCATCCGCAAGTTCATCGACTGGGCGGGCCCGGCCGTGTACGTGGTGATGGCCGTGCTGTGCGGCTGGCTGGTGTGGAAGGCCGGCTGGCAGAACATCGACCTCAACCTGGGCGGCATCAAGTTCCAGGGCTGGGACGCGCTGCCCGTGATGCTCTCGGCCATCGCGCTGGTGGTGAGCTACTTCAGCGGCCCGATGCTCAACTTCGGCGACTTCTCACGCTACGGCAAGAGCTTCGATGCAGTGAAGAAGGGCAACTTCTGGGGCCTGCCGGTCAACTTCGTGTTCTTCTCGCTGCTCACCGTGATCACCACGGCCGCCACGCTGCCCGTTTTCGGTGAACTGATCACCGACCCGGTGCACACCGTGGGCAAGATCGACAGCACCACGGCCGTCGTGCTGGGCGCGCTGACCTTCATGATCGCGACCATCGGCATCAACATCGTGGCCAATTTCGTGTCGCCGGCCTTCGACTTCTCGAACGTGGCGCCGCAGCACATCAGCTGGCGCACGGGCGGCATGATCGCCGCAGTGGGTTCGGTGTTTCTCACACCCTGGAACCTTTACAACAGCCCCGAGGTCATCCACTACACGCTGGACGTGCTGGGTTCGTTCATCGGGCCGCTGTTCGGCATTCTGATTGCCGACTACTACATCGTGCGCAGGCAGCGCATCGACGTCGACGCGCTCTACACAATGAGCCCGAAGGGCAAGTACTGGTACAGCGGCGGCTACAACCCGAAGGCGATCCAGGCGCTGGTGCCGTCCGCACTGGTACCGATTCTTTGCGTGATGGTGCCGACGCTGCGCGGCGCCGCCAACTATGCGTGGTTCATCGGCATGGGCCTGGGCTTCGTGCTCTACGTGCTGCTGAACCGCAACCACAAGACCTGAAACACTGACTGAAGAAGGGAGCGCGCCGTGCGCATCAAGATCATCAACCCCAACACCACCTGGCGCATGACCGAGAAGATCGGTGCCTGCGCCCGCGCGGTGGCGCACGCCGGCACCGAGATCGTGGCCGTGAGCCCGGCCATGGGGCCGGTCTCCATCGAGAGCCATTACGACGAGGCGCTGGCCGTGCCAGGGTTGCTGCAGGAGATCGCCGCGGGCGAGCGCGACGGCATGGACGGCTACGTGATCGCCTGCTTCGGCGACCCGGGCCTGAAGGCCGCACGCGAACTCGCGCGCGGCCCCGTGGTCGGCATCGCCGAAGCCGCGATGCACCTGGCCAGCATGATCGGCAGCCGCTTCAGCGTGGTGACCACGCTGGGCCGCACCATGGGCCAGGCCTGGCACCTGGCCGAGATCTACGGCATGGAGCGCTTCTGCGCCAACGTGCGCGCCTGCGAGCTGCCGGTGCTCGAACTGGAAGAGCCCGGTTCCAACGCGCGCGAGCGCATCGTCGACGAATGCCGGCGCGCGCTGGAAGAAGACGGCGCCGACTGCATCGTGCTCGGCTGCGCCGGCATGGCCGACCTGTGCGCGCACATCGAGCAGGTGCTCGGCGTGCCGGTGATCGACGGCGTGGCCGCAGGCACCAAGCTCATCGAATCACTGGTGGCGCTGAAGCTGCGCACCAGCAAGCGCGACGAGCTCGCAAGGCCTTTGCCCAAGCCGATCATTGGCGCGCTCGAGGCCTTCACGCTCACGCGCTGAGCCACAATCGACGGATGCCCCGCGCCAGTTCCAAACCATCCGCCTCCTCCGCAACCGCCGTTGCCGCACCGGCCGAGAACGGCGCGGCGCTGGCCGACAAGAACAGTTCCATCGAGAGCATCGCCAACGACATCGCTACCGCGATCGTCGAGAAGCGCCTGCCGCCGGGCACCTGGCTGCGCGAAGAGGCGCTGGGCCGCGTCTACTCGGTGAGCCGCACCAAGGTGCGCGCGGCGCTCCTGATGCTGTCGAAGGACAAGCTCATCGAGATGATTCCCGACAAGGGCGCCTTCGTCTGCCAGCCCACGGTGGACGAGGCGCGCGAAGTGTTCGCCGTGCGCCGCATCCTCGAGCGCGAGGTGGTGCGCCTGTTCATCGCCAACGCGCGGCCGCGCGACTACCAGGCGCTGGAGCAGCACATCAAGTTCGAGCGCACCGCGCTGCGCCAGAGCACCACCATGGGCACGGTGCGCGAGAAATTGCTGGGCGACTTCCACGTCGCGCTGGCCGAAGCCACGGGCAATCACACGCTTGCTGAAATGGTGCGCGAGCTGGTCGCGCGCAGCTCGCTGATCGCGATGCTCTACCACTCGTCGAACGACCCGCACTGCTCGTCCGACGAGCACTCCGACTTGCTGCGCCTGTGCCGCAAGGGCGATGTGGAAGCAGCCGTCACCTGCATGATCGAGCACCTCGAACGCATCGAGGCGAGCCTTGAACTGGGCACCGAAAAGCCTGATCGGCAGCTCGACCTGGTGAAGGCGCTGCTGGCCTGAATTGCCTGGCCAGCGCGTCGCCGGCACAGCGCCCACAGAGCTTCTTCAACGGATTCGGGTTTACCTGAATCCGGATTGCTGCATAAATTGTATACAGTTTCGCGTACACAACTGGTGTGCGCGACGGCTCTGCGACGCGCATCACTGCTCCGTTCCCCTCGCCGCGCCAGGAGACAACGATGACGGCAGATTCCCTTTCCAGCAATGTCCATCCCGTGGACCAGCGCCTGCCTTCGGGCAAGCTCGCGGCCCTCGGCCTGCAGCACGTGCTCGTGATGTACGCAGGCGCCGTCGCGGTGCCGCTCATCGTGGGCCGTGCGCTCAAGCTCTCGCCCGACGAGGTCGCGCTGCTGATCTCGGCCGACCTGTTCTGCTGCGGCATCGCCACGCTGATCCAGGCGCTGGGCGCCACGCAGTGGTTCGGCATCAAGCTGCCCGTGATGATGGGCGTGACCTTCGCCTCGGTGGCGCCCATGGTCGCCATCGCCAACGCCAACCCCGGGCAGAACGGGGCGCAGCTGCTGTTCGGCGCCATCATCGGCGCCGGGGTGATATCGATACTGATCGCGCCGCTGGTGAGCCGCATGCTGCGCTTCTTCCCGCCGGTGGTGACGGGCACGATCATCGCGGTCATCGGCATCAGCCTGATGCGCGTGGGCATCAACTGGATCTTCGGCAACCCCGTGGGCCCGACGGCGCCCGCGCTGGTCGACCCGGTGTACGCCAAGTGGCTGGCCGAGGTCACCTCGCCGGGCAGCTCGATCCCCGCGGTGCCCAAGGGCTTCGCGATCATGCCCACCGTGCCCAACCCCAAGTACGCCGACCTGTCGGGCTTCGGCGTGGCCGCGCTGGTGCTGGTGTCGATCCTCCTGATCGTGAAGTACGCCAAGGGCTTCATCGCCAACATCTCGGTGCTCCTGGGCATCGTGATCGGCGCGGTGGTGGCGTCGATCACGGGCCTCATGACCTACGAGAAGGTCGGCAAGGCCGCCTGGGTCGACATCGTGCTGCCCTTCCACTTCGGCATGCCGCAGTTCGACCCTATCCTGATCCTCACGATGACGCTCATCATGATCGTCGTGATGATCGAATCGACCGGCATGTTCCTCGCGCTCGGCGAAATGACCGACCGCAAGATCAGCCAGAAAGACCTGGCCAAGGGCCTGCGCACCGACGGCCTGGGCACACTCATCGGCGGCATCTTCAACACCTTCCCGTACACCAGCTTCTCGCAGAACGTGGGCCTGGTGGCCGTGACCGGCATCAAGAGCCGTTATGTCTGCGTGGCCGGCGGCGTGATCCTGATCGTGCTGGGCCTGCTGCCGAAGATGGCCGCGCTGGTCGAGTCGCTGCCCACCGTGGTGCTCGGCGGCGCGGGCCTCGTGATGTTCGGCATGGTGGCCGCCACCGGCATCCGCATCCTGTCGGGCGTGGATTTCAAGACCAACCGCCACAACGCGATGATCGTCGCCGTGTCGATCGGCGTGGGCATGATTCCGCTGATCGCCCCCAACTTCAAGCAGTGGATGCCGCATGCCATTCACTCGCTGATCGAATCGGGCATCCTGCTGGCGTCGATCGTGGCCGTGCTGCTGAACCTGTTTCTCAACGGCGCGAAGCACGACGAAGAGGCGGTCATCGCGGCGGCCAAGCACGCCGACGCGCACTGAGCAGACCTTGCTTTAACTAGATCATCGCCAACGGCGTCTTGCGCTTCGGCACCGGATAGATCCGGTCCAACGCCGCCAGGGTCGTCGCATCGAGCTGCAGCTCGGCGGCGGCCCTGTTTTCTTTCAGGTGCGCGCTGCGCACCGCCTTCGGAATCGCCGCCACGCCCGGCCGCGCGATGACCGCGGCCAGCGCCAGCTGCGCGGCGCTCACGCCGAGGTCGGCCGCCAGCCGGCCCAGTGCCTCGTCCCCCGCCAGCGCGCCCTGGTCGATCGGGCTATAGGCCATCAGCGGCACGCCGCGTTCGCGCTGCCAGGGCAGCAGGTCGAACTCGGGGCCGCGCTCGCCGAGCGACAGGTACACCTGGTTGGCCGCACAAGCGGGGCCTTGTCCGATGACCTGCGCCAGCGCCTGCATGTCGTCGGTGTCGAAGTTGCTCACCCCCCAATGGGCGATGCGGCCGGCCGCCACCAGTTCGTGCATCGCCTCGACCGTGTGCGCCAGCGGGTGGTTGCCGCGCCAGTGCAGCAGGTACAGGTCGATGCGGTCCAGCCCGAGTCGCGCCAGGCTGCGCTCGCAGGCCTGGCCCGTGCCGCGCCGGCTCGCGTTGTGCGGATAGACCTTGCTGACGATGAAGAGCGCGTCGCGCCGCACATCGCCCGCGCGCAGCGCCTCGGCCACGGCCTGGCCGACCACGGTCTCGGCGCCGCCCTCGCCATACATCTCGGCCGTGTCGATCAAGCGGTAGCCCAGGCCGATGGCCTCGCGCACCGCGGCCACCTCGGCCGCGCGACGGGTGGCGTCTTCGCCCATGCGCCAGGTACCAAGACCGAGAACCGGCATCTCGCCGCCGGTGGGGAGTGGAAGTGTTCGCATGGGCACGATCGTACGCAGGGGCCTCCCTGCAACTGCGCGGGTACGGGTTTTTCGCCTCAATGCCTTCTAATTTTTAGAAGTTCAAGTCAGTTTGATGACCATCAATTGCTTAACCTCCCTCGTGTTCAGGCGTTTTAGCCTTCTCATTTTGTCAATGCATGGTGGGTGCCAACCCCCATCGCACAGCCCCCACCCGCTCCTAGAATTTTTTGACGGGCCGGTGCCACGAGCGCTCGCGCCTTTTCGAAACGGTTCAGGAACAGGTTGAGTCAATGCAGCAGAAGCAAAAGCACAGGATTGCCGTCATTCCCGGAGACGGCATCGGCGTCGAAGTCATGCCCGAGGGCCTGCGCGTGCTCGACGCGGTGAGTCGTCGCTTCGGCATCGATTTCGCGTACGACCATTTCGACTGGGGCAGCGACCACTACGTGCGCACCGGCCTGATGATGCCGGCCGACTGGGCCGACAAGATCCAGGGCCACGACGCCATCTACTTCGGTGCCGTGGGCGACCCCGCCAAGGTGCCCGACCACGTCGCCGTGTGGGGCCTGCTCATCAAGATCCGCCGCGACTTCGACCAGTACGTCAACCTGCGCCCCGTGCGCCTGATGCCCGGCGTGCCCGGCCCGCTGGCGCACCGCAAGCCGGGTGACATCGACTTCCTCGTCGTGCGCGAGAACACCGAAGGCGAATACACCTCGGTGGGCGGGCGCCTGTTCGAAGGCACGCCGCGCGAAATGGCGATCCAGGAAGCCGTGTTCACGCGCGTGGGCGTCGACCGCATCATCGACTACGCGTTCCAGCTCGCCAACCGCCGCAAGCGCAAGAACCTGGTGGCCGCCACCAAGTCGAACGGCATCTCCATCACCATGCCCTACTGGGACGAGCGCCTGGCCGAAATCGCCACGCGCTACCCCGACGTGGCGACGAGCAAGTACCACATCGACATTCTGTGCGCGCACTTCGTGCAGCACCCCGACTGGTTCGACGTGGTCGTGGCCTCCAACCTGTTCGGCGACATCCTCTCCGACCTGGGCCCGGCCTGCACCGGCACCATCGGCATCGCGCCCTCGGCCAACCTGAACCCCGAACGCAAGTTCCCCTCGCTCTTCGAGCCGGTGCACGGCTCCGCGCCCGACATCGCGGGCAAGGGCATCGCCAACCCCATCGGCCAGATCTGGTCGGCCGCGCTCATGCTCGACCACCTGGGCAACGATGACCCCGTGTACGCACAAGCCTCGGCCGCCGTGATCTCGGCGATCGAGACCGTGCTGAGCGAAGGCCCGCGCACACGCGACATGGGCGGCACGGCCAACACGGTGGACGTGGGATGTGCGATTGCCGAGTGCATCGCTTCGGCATGACGCCGCCTGGCCTTCCTCCTTGCGTTGGACGCAACGCGCTGCGTCCCCGTGCTCAGGGCACTGGGTGCTTCCCGCAGCGAAATCAAGGAGGAGGCCGCAGGCCGGGGGACATTCGCGGAGGGAAGTACCCGGTGGCCTGGGCACACGCCCCGAACAGCGACAAAAAACGGAGCCACTGAACCATGGGTCTGTTCCTGCTCAAGCGCACCTTGACGCTGATCGGCACCCTGATCGGCGCCTCGGTCATTGTTTTCCTGGTCCTGGAGATCCTGCCTGGCAATGCCGCGCAGATGCTCATGGGCCCGGACGCCTCGCCCGATGCCGTGGCCGCCCTGGCC
>NZ_LMEV01000011.1:31765-96112 GCF_001426505.1 Variovorax sp. Root473 | reverse complement strand
TAGCCTGCCAGCCGCCTATGTCCCGAATCGCAAAGTCACGAAAGAACCTCTTGACTCTTCACACCTAGCGCCCGTCCCGCGAGGCCAGCAGTTTGCGGGCTTCGGCCAGCAGCGGCTTCACCGTCTCGAAGGTCGCGGCGCTCGGGTTGATGACGCTGACCCAGTACATCCTGGCGTACACCGGGTGCGGCATGAGCCGGTCGAGCGCCGTGTCGTCGATGCCCGATGGCTCGGCCTCGCCGAAGAGCCCGCGAAAGGTCTCCTTGCTCACACCCATGTTCAGGCGGAACACGCCGGGCCGGTTCAGGTTCGAGGCGCTGTCGAACTCGTTGTCCTTCGTCACGATCGTGGCGAAGGGGAACTTGTTGTCCGCGCCGTGGAAGAAGAAGGTGTTGTCGTCGGCGACCTCGAAATGGCCGCCGCCGAGCATGTCGATGAGGTGTTGGGTGATGTCGTCTTCGGTCATGGAGGTCAGTTGAAGATCAAGGTTTCCAGCGCCGCAGGCCGAGTTCGTCGGCCAGCGCCTGGTAGGCCTTGATGCGCGCCTGCACGTAGTCGTCGAGCGCGGCGCCGGTGAGCGCGAAAGGATAAAGGCCGTGCCGTTCGCGCAGCGCCGCATAGCCTGGCGCGGCCGTGGCCTCGGCGAAGGCGGCGGTCCAGGCGCGCACGGCGGCGTCGGGCACGTTGGCGCTCAGGTACACGCCGCGCACGGTCGGCCAGGCGATGTCCACGCCTTGCTCGCGCGCGGTCGGCACACCCGTGAGCGCACCGCCCAGCCGCGCTTCGGACAGCACCGTGAGCAGGCGCAGCGGCGCGCCGCCCGCGATGGCCTGCAGCGCTTCGGCGGCGTCGCCCGGGAACGCGTCGACGTGCTTGCCCTGCAGGGCGCCCAGCGCGTCGCCGCCGCCTTCGAAGGACACGAAGCGCATCGCCTTCGGTGCGCCGCCCGCCGCGCGTACCAGCAGCGCGGCCTTCACCCAGTCCTGGCTGCCGACCGTGCCGCCCGCACCGAAGACCACGCGCGAAGGGTCCTGGCGCAACGCGGCGATCAGGTCCTGCAAACGTCGGTAGGGCGAGTCGCGGTGCACGGCGACCACCCCGTAGTCGGTGCCGAGCGTGGCGATCCAGCGCACGGCCGATGGCGGGTGTGGCCCGAAGCGGCCCTGCGCGAGGTTGAGCAGCGAGCCGCTGGAGAACGCGACCAGCGTGCCCGGCCCGCCAAGCTGGCCGCTCGCGATGCGATCGAACGCCACGGCGCCGATGCCGCCCGGCAGGTAGCGCTGCGCGAGCGGCGTGCGCGCGGGACGCACCGCCTGCAGCGCGTCGCGCGCGAGCGCGCAGGTCAGCGCGAAGCCGCCGCCGGCCTTGGCGGGAATCACGCACTCCGCCGGGCCTTCGGATGCATCGCCAGCCGCCGCGGTCGCATGCAGCGCGACAGGCGCGAGCCATGCGGACAGCGCGCGCAGCGCATGGCGACGGGTGAGGGCGAAAGGGCGTGGCATCGAAGAAGAACGGCGAGAAGGGCGGTGGCTCATCCCGCAGGACGGGGCCACCAGATGATGGCATGCAGGCCCGCTCCCGCGCCGCGCGCTTCGAGCCGCAGATCGCCGCGGTGGCGCTGCGCGATGGCGCGCACGATCGCCAGGCCCAGCCCGAAGCCGCCCTGGCCCGCACGGGTGCCGCGCCGAAAACGCTGGCCCAGGGTGGCGCGCTCTTCGTCGCTCAGGCCGGGGCCGTCGTCCTCCACGTTGAGGCTCCAGCCCGCGGCGTCGCCGGCCGCGAAGAGCGTGATGGTGCCGGCCGCCGGCGTGTAGGCGATGGCATTGGCCACGAGGTTGCTCAGCGCCTCGCGCAGCAGGCCCCGGTCGCCCACCGCGTGCAGCTCGGGCGAGGGCGCATGGATGCCCAGGTCGATGCGCTTGGCGCGCGCCAGCGGCAGCAGGTCGACGGCCACTTCGCGCAGCAATTCGGCGGTGTCGAAATCGGCGGGCTCGACGGTCACGGTGTCGCTGCGGCCCAGTGCCAGCAGCTGCTGCGCGCTGCGCGTGGCGCGGCCGATCTCGGCGCCGAGCGCGTCGAGTGCGGCACGCACCTGCGCGGGGTCGTCTTGGCGGCGCGCGTAGTCGGCCTGCATCTGCAGCGTGGTCAGGTGCGTGCGCAGCTGGTGCGAGGCGTCGTCGAGAAACTGCCGCTGCTGCGCCACCAGTGCCTGCGTGCGCGCCATCTGCTGGTTCACGGCGGCCACCAGCGGACGCACCTCGGCGGGCAGGTCGGTCTCGGGGATGCGCGTCAGGTCGTCGGGCGTGCGCGCCTGCACCTCGCGCGCGAGCCGTGACAGCGGCCGCAGCGCTGCCGCCAGTGCCAGCGCGGTGCCGCACAACAGCATCGCAAGGATCAGCCCGTCGCGCAGCGCGGCGCTGCGCACGAAGCGGCTCGTGAACTCCTGGCGCGAGCGTGTGCTCTCGCCAACCTGGATCAGCACGCTGCGCCCGGTGCTGCCGGTCGGCGCGTGGTCCAGGTCGCGCCGGTACGCCGCGAGCCGCACGGCCTCGCCGAAGTAGGTGGCGTCGTAGAAGGCCGGCACGCCCATCGCGGGCTCGACGGGCGGCGCGGGCAGGTCGGCGCTGCCCAGCTCCACCAGCCCGTCGGAGGTCGCGACGCGAAAGAACACCTGCCCGCTGGCCGTGAGCTCGAAAAACTCGAACATCGTGTACGGCAGCTCGACCGACAACCCGCCCGAGGCCGTGGAGATGTTCGCGTCGATCGACTTGAGCGCGCCGAGCAGCGAGCGGTCATAGGCCGCATTGGCCGCGGCCAGCGCGTCGTGCCGCGTCATCCACAGCTCGATGCCCGTCACCAGCAGCAGGGCGGGGAACAGCAGCAGCGCGAGCCGCTGCCGCAGGCTGGTGCGGCGCAGGCGATCGGTGAAGCGGCGCAGCGCGCTCACTCAATCTGCTTCCAAGACGTAGCCGAGGCCGCGCAGCGTGACGATGCGCACGCCGCTGCCATCGAGCCGCTTGCGCAGCCGGTACACCAGCACCTCGATCGCTTCGAGGTGCACCTCGTCGTCGTCGGAGAACACGCGGTCGAGGATCTGCTGCTTCGACAGCGGCTCGCCGCTGCGCTGCACCAGCGCGCGCAGCACCGCCTGCTCGCGCGGCGACAGGGCGAGCGCCTCGCCGCCCAGCGCGAACTGCCGGCGTGCGCCGTCGTACACCAGCGGCCCGCAGGCCAGGCGCGGATGCTCCACGCCGCGCGCACGGCGCACCAGCGCATGCAGCCGCGCCTCGAGCTCGGCCAGCGCGAACGGCTTGGCAAGAAAATCGTCGGCGCCCGCGTTGAGGGATGCGACACGTTCGTTCAGCGAATCGCGCGCCGTGAGGATCAGCGCCGGCAGTCGTTGGTCGCGTTCGCGCAGCCGCTGCAGCACCGTGTGGCCGCCCATGCCGGGCAGGCCGAGGTCGAGCACCAGTGCGTCGTAGTCCCGCTGCTGCAAGGCCCGGTCGGCCAGCCGGCCGTCGTCCACCCATTCGACCTGGATGCCTGCATGCTCCAGCGCCTTGCAGAGCCAGGTGCCCAGGGTGTGTTCGTCTTCGGCCAAGAGGATGCGCATGGGCTGGATGCTAGTGGTGCCCCGTCTTTTCGCGAAACACCGCGGAACCGGCTTTGCCGGGCCGCAGGTGTTGCCCCCGGCGAGGGGGGGGCGCAGCGACACGAAGTGCGCGAAGCCTGGGGGAGTGCCAATCAATCAGGCTTGATGTTTGCCCGGGCGATGACCTTTTGCCAGCGGTTCTGTTCGGCGGTGATGAACTGCGCGAACTGCTCCGGCGTGCCGCCCACGGCCTCGGCCGCGTCGGCCGTGAGGCGCTGCATCGAGTCGGGCGATTTCACGGCCTTCATGGTCTCGGCCGACAGCTTGGCCATCTGCGCGGGCGTGATGCTGGCCGGCGCGAGCATGCCGTACCACTGCGTCATCTCGAAGCCGGGGAAGCCTTGCTCGGCCACGGTCGGCACGTCGGGCAACTGCGCCAGGCGCTTGGCCGAGCCGGTCGCGATGCAGCGCACCTTGCCGGCCTTGATGAACGGAATGATCGCCGCCGCGCCGATGGCCGAGGCGTCGAGCCGGCCCGAGAGCAGGTCGGTCACCATGGGGCCGGTGCCGCGGTAGGGCACGTGCAGCATGAATACGTCGGCCGTCATCTTCAGGTACTCGAAGGCCAGGTGGCCGGCGCTGCCGTTGCCGGCGGAGCCGTAGCTCAGCTTGCCGGGCTTGCTCTTGGCGTACGCGATGAACTCCTTGAGGTTCTTCGCCGGCACGTCGGGGTGCACCACGTACAGGCTGGGCACCTTGGCCAGCAGGCTCACGGGCTTGAAGTCCTTGTTCGCGTCGTAGGGCAGCTTGGCGAAGATGTACGGGTTCACGGCCAGCGTGCCGATGTGGCCGAGGATCAGCGTGTGCTGGTCGGTGGCGCGCGCCACTTCGCTCATGGCGATGTTGCCGGCTGCGCCGGGCTTGTTGTCGACGAACACGCTCTGGCCCAGCGTGCGCGAGAGCTCGGCGGCGGTGGAGCGCGCGACGATTTCGGAACTGCCGCCCGGCGCGAAGGGCACGACGAAGCGGATCGACTTGGTGGGCCAGGCGTCTTGCGCCGAGGCCATCGAAGGCAGCAGGCCGCCGAGGGTGAGGGCGCCGCCGGCTTGCAACCAGTGGCGGCGGCTCAGGGGAACGTCGGTGGGGAAGCGGTCGGACATGGCTTGTCTCCAGTGTTTTTTGGATGGAAGCCCGCATCCTGCCGGGCGGATGCTGTCGGAATGCTGTCAGTGCCTCAGATCAGGTTGCGCATCGCCTGCGCCGTCTCGCGCAGCACGGGCAGCACGCGGGCCACCGCGTCTTCCGAACTCTCGTGGCCCATCGGCATCGTGATGTTGAGCGCGCCCACCAGCGTGCCGTGGCGGTCGCGCAGCGGCACGGCGATGCCGCGGGAGTTCAGGTCGAGCTGCTGTTCCGACAACGCCCAGCCCTGCGCGCGGATGCGCGCCAGCTCGAGCTTCATGCGCTCCATGCTCGCGATGGTGTGCGATGTGAACACCGTGAGCTGGCGCGTGGCCAGCCAGTCGTTCAGCTCGGCATCGCTGCGCAGTGCCAGCATCAGCATGCCGGAGGCCGTCACCTGCGCCGGCACGCGCGCGCCGAGCACGTAGCCGGTGCTCATGCTGCGGTTGGGGCCGTTGCGCGCGATGTAGACGACCTCGTCGCCGTCCATCACGCTGAGGTAGGCGATCTCGTTGGTGCCGGCCGCCACGCGCTGCAAAAAGGGCTGCACCACGCGCGGCAGCCGGGCCGATTCAAGGTACGACTGCCCCAGGCGCAGCACGCGCGGCGTGAGCCAGAACAGCTTGCCGTCGCTGGCCACGTAGCCCATGTGCTGCAGGGTGAGCAGGTAGCGCCGCGCGGCGGTGCGCGTCATGTTCGTGCGCTGGCCGGCCTGGCTCGCGGTGAGGCGCGGGTTGGCGTCGTCGAAGGCCTCGATGATGCTCACGCCGCGCTCCAGCCCGGCGATCCAGTCGCGCTTGTCCAGGCCGGCGGGCGGCGTCGAATCGTCGGGGCTGGTGCTGTTCATGGGCGGAAGTGTGCCCGCGTCCGGTACGGAGGCGGTGCGCAAATGGCTAAGTAAAAACCCGCAATTTGATCGATTATCGAATTTTCAAGATCGATCATCGATCGTTTGGTGCCCCGTATGCCAGCAGACCGAGCGCGAAGGGACTATAAAGCCCGCTGATCCGCCTCGAAACGAGCGATTGACGAACGGAAGCACGCCCATGAGCCCTTTCATCACTGGCAGCACCCAGGTTTACCTCATCCCCGGCGACCCGGTGCGCAATGTGCGGCTGCCGCGGATGTTCAACGCCGCCTTCACGCGCTACGGCATCGACGCCGTGCTGGTGCCCATGCAGGTGCCGGTGCGCGACTTCGCGGTGTTCATGAAGTCGGCCTTTCTCGCGCGCAACGTGCGCGGCATGGTGATCGCACCGCCGCACAAGCCGCGCGTGGTCGACCTGCTCGACGGCTGTGGCCTGTTCGGCCGCGTGGCGGGCTCGGTCAACGTGGTGCGCCGCACCGAGGGCGACCAGCTCGAGGGCGACCTGTTCGACGGTGAAGGCCTGATCGGCGCGCTCGACCGCTGCAATGTGCCGTTCCGCGGCAAGCGCGTGCTGATCCTTGGCGCGGGCGTGAGCGCAGCCGCCATCGGCGTGGCGCTGGCCGAAGGCGGCACGGTGAACGGCGCCGAGCACATCGCCTTCTTCGACACCGCCTCCGGCAAGGCCGCGGGCGTGGCCGCCAAGCTCGATGCGTTCTTCGACGCGACCGTGGTGGCGGTCGACAGCAACGCGCCCGAGGGCTACGACCTCGTGATCAACGCCACGCCGCTGGGCCTGGCCGAGGACGACGCGCTGCCGCTGGACGTGGCGCGCATGGAACCGCACGCGGCGCTGTTCGACATCCTGCTGCGCAACCAGCCCACGCCGCTGGTGCGCGCGGCGCGGGCGCGCGGGCTCAACGCGCAGGCCGGCTTCGAGATGCTGGTGCAGCAGATGCCGCACTACTTCCGCTACTTCGGCCACATCGATGCGGCGGATGCGATGCAGGCGGATGCCGACTTTTTGCGCGAGCTCATCTATCCGCCGGCGATGCAGGCCGAGATCGCGAATCCACTGCGCTACCAATCGCCCAGCGTGGCCTGAGCCCGCCCCTTCCTGAACAAGACGACTCCCATGATCTCCGGCAAGACCACGCTCATCGCCCACATCGGCTATCCCACCGAGGCCTTCAAGGCGCCGATGATCTACAACCCCTGGTTCGACAAGCAGGGCATCGACGCGGTGGTGGTGCCTATGGGCGTGAAGCCCGAGGACTACGCGGTCTCGCTCGCGCAGATCTTCAAGTTCAGCAACCTGCGCGGCGCGCTCGTGACGATGCCGCACAAGGTCACGACGATGTCGCTGGTCGACGAGGTCACGCCCACTGCGCGTGTCGCGGGCGCCTGCAACGCCGTGCTCAAGCGGCCCGATGGCAGCCTGCTGGGCGACCAGTTCGACGGCGCGGGCTTCGTGCGCGGCGTGGAGCGCAAGGGGCGCCTGTTCAAGGGCACGCGGGTGCTGGTGTCGGGCACGGGCGGCGTCGGGTCGGCCATTGCGGCGTCGATTGCGGCGGCCGGCGCGGCCGAGCTGATGCTGTTCGACATGAGTGACGCCTCCGCGCAGGCGCTGGCCGCGCGGCTGCGCGAGCACTACCCGCAGATGAAGGTCGCCACGGGCTCGAAGGACCCGGCGGGCTTCGACATCGTCGTCAACGCCACGCCGCTGGGCATGAAGGACACCGACCCGCTGCCCTTCGATGTGGACCGCATCGCCCCCGACACCTTCGTCGGCGAGGTCGTCATGAAGACCGAGTACACGCCGCTGCTGCAGGCCGCCAAGGCCAAGGGCTGCCAGGTGCAGGTCGGCACCGACATGCTGTTCGAAATGATCCCGGCCTACCTCGAGTTCTTCGGCTTCGGCACCGCCTCGCCGGAAGAACTGCGCGCGGTCGCGCAATTGAAATACTGAAAACACCGGAACACGCATGAGCATTTTTGAAGGCTTCCTTTCCACCTCCGAAACGCTGGGCGCCTTCAGCGATCGCGCCTTCGTCGACGCCATGCTGCGCTTCGAGGCCGCGCTCGCGCGCGCACAGGCGGCCGAGGGGCTGATCCCTGAGAGCGCCGCGCATTCGATCGTCGGCAGCTGCAAGGTCGAGCTGTTCGACGTGGCCAAGATCGTGCGCGAGAGCGGGCGCGCGGGCAGCGTCGCCATTCCGCTGGTGAAGGCACTGCGCGAAGCGGTGGGCCTGTTCAATGCCGAGGCGGTGCCCTTCGTGCACTTCGGCAGCACCAGCCAGGACGTGATCGACAGCGCGATGGCGCTGGTCACGCGCGAAGCCGTCGCGCTCGTCGAGACCGACCTCGCCAAGGCCGCCGACGCGCTGCTGCGCCTGGCCGTGCAGCACGCCGAAACGCCGATGCTCGCGCGCACGCTGATGCAGCCGGCCTCGGTCACGAGCTTCGGCTTCAAGTGCGCCGGCTGGGCTGCGCCGCTGGTGCGCAGCCGCATCCGCCTGCGCGAGGCCGCGAAGCACGCGCTGCAGCTGCAGCTCGGCGGCGCCGTCGGCACGCTGGCGCAGATGAAGGGGCAGGGCGCCGCGGTGCGCCAGCGCATGGCCAAAGAGCTCGGGCTGGGCGACCCGGGCGCGACGTGGCACACGCAGCGCGACGAATGGGTCGCGCTCGGCTGCGAACTCGGCCTGCTCGCGGGCAGCCTCGGCAAGGTCGCGGTCGATATCTCGCTGCTCGGCCAGTACGAAGTGGCCGAGGTCGCCGAGCCCAGCGAACCCGGGCGCGGCGGCTCGTCGGCGATGCCGCACAAGCGCAATCCGGTGGCTTCGATGGTCGCCATCGCCGCCGCGCACCGCGCGCCGCAGCGCGTGGCTGCCTTGCTCGGCGCGATGCCGCAACAGCACGAACGCGCGCTGGGCGCGTGGCAGGCCGAGCTGGCCGAATGGCCGCAGCTTTTGATGTCGGCGCACGGCAGCGTGCGCGCCATGGCCGGCGCCTTGCCCGGCCTGCAGGTCGATGCGGCGCGCATGCGCGCCAACATCGACCGGCTGCGTGCCGAACTGCCGCGCGATGCGGCCGACGAATGGTTCGATCCTGCGCTGGCCGTGAACGCCGGCCAGACCGCGCTGGCAGAGGTGCAAGCCCTGCAGGCCCAACTCTCCAACAAGGAACTCTCGCAATGACCGCCCCCGACACCCCGCGCAACGACTACGAAGACGGCCTCGTCAACCGCCGCCGCGTGCTCGGCGACGCCTGGGTCGACAAGTCGCTCGCCAACCGCAACGGCTTCAATGCCGAGTTCCAGGAGCTCATCACGCGCCACGCGTGGAACGACATCTGGGGCCGTCCCGCGCTGGGCGACAAGACGCGCCGCTACATGGTGCTGTCGATGATGCTGGGCATCCACGCGTACGAGGAGTTCGCGATGCACGTGCGCGCTGCGCTCGACGGCCCGCCCGAGTCGCGCCTGACGCCCGACGACATCAAGGAAGTGATCATGATGGCCGCCATCTACTGCGGCGTGCCGGTGGCCAACCACGCCTTCGGCATCGCGACGAGCATCCTGCGCGAAAAGGGCCTGCTGCCGCCAGTGGCGGCGCAGTGAGCGCGGCCGAAGGCAAGGGCGGAAAAGGCAGCAAGGGCCGCTTCGACGTCGGCTTCACCTTGCTGCTGCCGCTGTTGCTCGCGGCGCAGCCCGTGGCGACCGACAGCTACCTGCCGGCGCTGCCCGCCATCGCGGGCGAACTCGGCTC
Organism: Variovorax sp. Root473; assembly: GCF_001426505.1. Taxonomy (GTDB): domain Bacteria; phylum Pseudomonadota; class Gammaproteobacteria; order Burkholderiales; family Burkholderiaceae_C; genus Variovorax. The sequence continues at coordinate 86,706 of NZ_LMEV01000011.1, read as the reverse complement.
GGCCAGCACCAGCCTCACGCTGTTCGTGCTGGCCTTCGGCTTTGCGCAGCTGCTGTGCGGCCCGCTGGCCGACCGCTTCGGCCGCCGCCCGGTGCTGCTCGCGGGCCTGGGCTGCTACGCCATCGCGGCCTTCGGCGGCGCCTTCGCGGGCAGCGTTGCGGTGCTCGCGGGGTGGCGCACGCTGCAGGGCTTCTCGATGGCGGCGATCCTCGTGTGTGCGCGCGCCGCGGTGCGCGACCTGTACCCCGCGCACGAAGGCCCACATGTGATGGCGCGCGGCCTCACGGGGCTGGGCGTGGTCGGGCTGATGGCGCCGCTGCTCGGTGCCTGGCTGGTGCAGGGCGCGGGCTGGCGCTGGGTGATGGTGGCGATGGCGCTCTATGCGGCGGTGCTGTTCGCGCTGTGCTGGCGTTCGTTCGGCGAAACGCGACGGCCGATGACGGGCGAATCGTCCGCGCCGCGCGGCAGCACGCGTGCGGTGTTCGCGAGCCGCGCCTTCCGCGCCTGGGCCTCGGTGGCGGCGACCACGTATGGCGGGCTGTTCTGCTTCCTGCTGCTCTCGCCGATGGTCTACATCGGCTACCTTGGCTGGTCGCCCGCGTGGTATGGCTGGATTCCGGCCGGTGGCTCGCTGGTCTACATCTTCAGCACCACGATGTGCCGCAGCCTGCTGCGCCGTTTCGGGCCGATGCGCACCGTGCGGCTGGGCGCGGTGCTGAGCATCACGGGCGCCGCCATCCAGGCGCTGGGCTGCTGGCTGATGCCGCACAGCGCGGTGCCGCTGCTGGCGGGGCACGCCGTGTACTGCCTCGGTCACGGCATCCACCAGCCCTGCGGGCAGGCCGGTGCCGTGGGCGACCTGCCGCACCTGGCGGGACGGGCCGTGTCGTGGTCCGGGTTCGGCATGATGATGGTCGCGTTCTGCGTGGGGCAGGTCGCCGCGCTGTTCGTCGACACGCATTTTTCCTACGGCGCCTGGCCCATGGTCGTGCCCATGCTGATCGCCGGCACGGTGCTGCTGGCGATCGCGTTCCTGTGGCTGCCGCGCCTTGCGCAACCTGCTTCCCCATCCTCTCCATCCTCACTGCAGAAGGACTCCACACCATGACCACTTCCTCCCCCCGCCTGAACGTCGTGCGCGAAGGCGACGGCCCCTTTGTCGTGCTCAGCCATGCGCTCGGCTGCGACCTGCACATGTGGGACGGCGTGGCCGCGCAGCTCGCGCGCGCCCACACGGTGATCCGCTACGACCACCGCAACCACGGCGGCTCCGAGGTGGTGCCCGGCGTGCTGCGCGTGGAGACGCTGGCGCAGGACGCGGCCGAGCTGATCGCGCGCGAGACGGGCGGCGAGCCCGTGCACTTCGTGGGCCTGTCGATGGGCGGCATGACCGCGCAGGCGCTGGCGGTGCGGCATCCCGGGTTGCTGAAGTCCGTGGTCATCGCCAACTCGGCCGCCCACTACCCCGACCAGGCCCCGTGGCGCCTGCGCGCGGAAACCGTGGCCGCCAAGGGCGTGGCCGCCATCGCCCCCGGCGCCGTGGCGCGCTGGCTCACGCCGGCCTATGCCGCCACGCCCGAAGGCGCGCTGGCCGCGCGCACCTTGCACGACACGCTGGTGCGCACCGACGCGCAGGGCTACATCGAGAGCTGCAACGCCGTCGCCGCCATCGACTTTCGCGACAGCAACCGCCGCATTGCCACCCCCACGCTGGTGATCGGCGGGCTGCAGGACGAGGCCACGCCGATGGCGATGTCCGAGGCCATGGTGGCGCAGATCCCGGGCGCGCGGCTGGCGACCATCGACGCCGCGCACCTCAGCGCGGTCGAGCGGCCGGCCGAGTTCGCGCAGATGCTGATCGATTACTGGCGCAGTCTCTGAAAAAGCGCCCGGCCCGCACCCCCGTACGGGCTAGGTGTAACCCCTATTTCGTGCGAATGATGATCGACGACGTGCGATCATCGATCAGAAGGGGCTGATTTGCGTTGTGGCGCGCCCGGGCTCTTTCTACAGTCCATCCCCATGCACCGCGCCATTGCCACCGTCTCGCTGAGCGGCACCCTCCGTCAGAAACTCGAAGCCATCGCAGCGGCGGGCTTCGACGGCATCGAGCTGTTCGAAGCCGACTTCGTCAACTTCCGCGGCACCGCCGCCGAGCTGCGCCGCATCGCGTTCGACCTGGGCCTGTCGATCGACCTGTACCAGCCCTTCCGCGATTTCGAAGGCATGCCCGAGCCGCAGTTCCAGCGCAGCCTGGAGCGCGCCGAACGCAAGTTCGACCTCATGGAGGCCATGGGCGCGCCGATGGTGCTGTGCTGCTCCAACACCTCGCCGCTGTCGGTGAACGACCCGGCGCGTGCCGCCGCCCAGCTGCACGAACTGGCCGAGCGCGCCGCGCGCCGCAACCTGCGCGTGGGCTTCGAGGCGCTGGCCTGGGGCCGCCACACCTCGCGCTACGCCCAGGCCTGGGACATCGTGCAGCGCGCCGACCACCCGCACCTCGGGCTGATCCTCGACAGCTTCCACACGCTGTCGCTGAAGGACGACCCGGCGGGCATCGCCGCGATTCCGGGCGAGAAGATCTTCTTCGTGCAGATGGCCGATGCGCCGCTGCTGTCGATGGACGTGCTGCAGTGGGCGCGCCACCACCGCTCGTTTCCGGGGCAGGGCGATTTCGACGTGACCGGCTTCTTCGAGCAGGTGCTGCGCGCGGGCTACACCGGGCCGCTGTCGCTGGAGATCTTCAACGACATCTTCCGTGAGACGCCGAACCGCCGCACCGCCGTCGATGCGATGCGCTCGCTGCTGTACCTCGAAAGCGAAACGCGCGAGCGGCTGGCCGCCAGCGATGCGCCCGTGCAGCCGCAGCGTGTGGAGCTGTTCAACCCGCCGCCCGCACCGGTGCTCTCGGGGCTGTCGTTCATCGAGTTCGCGGCTGACCAGGCCTCGGCCGTCACGCTGGGCGCGCTGCTCGGGCAGCTGGGCTTTCGCCGTGTCGGGCGGCATCGCTCCAAGGCCGTCACGCTGTACCGCCAGGGCGGCATCCACTTCATCGTCAACGCGCAGCCCGATTCGTTCGCGCGCCAGCGGTTCGAGGCGCACGGCACCTCGGTGTGCGCGCTGGGCGTGCGCTGTGCCGACCCACTCGCGGCCGTGGGCCGCGCGACCGCCATGCGCTCGCTGCGCCACGACAGCCCGGTCGGGCCGAACGAGCTGCGCGTGCCGGCCATCGTGGCGCCGGGCGGCAACCTGATCCATTTCGTGCCCGAGGCATTGGGCGACAGCGGGCTGTACGAGACCGACTTCATCCTCGAAGACGCGAGCCCCGACAACACCGATGCCGGCCTCACGCGCATCGACCACGTCGCGCTGGGACTGGCGCTCGACCAGCTCGACACCTGGGTGCTGTTCACGCGCGCCGTGCTCGGCCTGGAGCCCGGCGAGAGCCTGGAGCTGGCCGACCCCTTCGGGCTGATTCGCAGCCGCGGCGTGGCCAATGCCGACCGCAGCCTGCGCCTGGTGCTGAACGTGTCGTTGAGCCAGCGCACGCGCACTGCGCGCACGCTGAGCGTGACCGGCGGCGGCGCGGTGCACCACATCGCGCTCGACTGCGACGACATCTTCGCCACCGTGGCCCGGCTGCGCGCCAACGGCACGCGCTTCGTGCCGATCTCGGACAACTACTACGACGACCTGGCCACGCGCATCGACATCGCGCCCGAACTGCTCGCGCGCATGCGCGCAGCGGGCGTGCTGTTCGACCGCTCGGCGGCCGGCGACTACCTGCACATCTACACCGAGAGTGTCGAAGGCGGCCTGTTCTTCGAGGTCGCCCAGCGCGTGGGCGGCTACGACGCTTACGGCGCGCTCAATGCCCCCGCGCGCATGGCGTCGCAGGCGCAGCAGGACTGATTTTTTCCGCATCCGTCACCTCACGTCACCTCAAGTCATATCACTGGAGACAACCATGGCCCACCCGTCAGCCAAAGAGCCGCAAGGCAAGCACCAGTCGAGGAAAGCCGCCGCCAGCGGCTGGATCGGCTCGGCGCTGGAGTACTACGACTTCTTCATCTACGCCACCGCCGCGGCGCTGATCTTTCCGCAGATCTTCTTCCCCAAGGGCGACCCGACGACGGCGATCATTGCGTCGCTCGCGACCTACGGCGTGGGCTATGTGGCGCGCCCCATCGGCGCCTTCGTGCTGGGCCACTGGGGCGATACGCACGGGCGCAAGCAGGTGCTGGTGCTGTGCATGTTCCTGATGGGTTTCTCGACCGTGGCCGTGGGCCTGCTGCCGACCTACGACCAGGTCGGCCTGCTGGCCCCCGTGCTGCTGGTGCTGCTGCGCCTGGTGCAGGGCTTCGCGGTGGCCGGCGAGATCTCGGGCGCCAGCTCGATGATTTTGGAGCACGCGCCGTTCGGGCGCCGCGGCTTCTTCGCGAGCTTCACCTTGCAGGGCGTGCAGGCCGGCCAGATTTTGGCGGCCGCCGTGTTCCTGCCGCTGGCGCACTACATGCCTGAAGACGCCTTCAACTCGTGGGGCTGGCGCATTCCGTTTTTACTGAGCTTCGTCGTGATCGTGGCCGGCTACATCATCCGCCGCGAGGTCGACGAGACACCGGCGTTTGCCGAGGTCGACCAGAAGGGCGAAGTGGCCAAGGCGCCGATCGTCCAGGCGCTGACCGACAGCTGGGGCGACATGCTGCGCGTGATCTGCATGGCGCTGATGAACGTGATTCCCGTGGTCGCCACCGTGTTCGGCGCGGCCTACGCGGTACAGGCCGCCTACGGCATCGGCTTCCAGAAAGACGTGTACCTGTGGATTCCCGTGCTGGGCAACATCCTGGCCGTGCTGGTGATTCCGTTCGTGGGCAACCTGTCGGACCGCATCGGCCGCAAGCCGCCGATCATCGTGGGCGCGCTGGCTTCGGGCCTGCTGTCCTTCGTGTACCTGTACGCCATCAGCATCAAGAACGTGCCGCTGGCCATCTGCATGTCGCTCTTGATGTGGGGCATCGTGTACCAAGGCTACAACGCGACCTTCCCGAGCTTCTACCCGGAGCTGTTCCGCACCCGCAACCGCGTGTCGGCCATGGCCATCTCGCAGAACATCGGCACCACCTTCACCGCGCTGCTGCCCGCGCTGTTCGCCGCCGTGGCGCCTCCGGGCTCGACCAACATCTGGTTCACCGTGGGTGCCATCACCTTCGCCGTGACCGTGCTGGCCGCGCTGGCCGCCATGAGCGCCCGCGAGACCTACCGCGTCCACATGCGCGACCTGGGCAACCCGAATGCCGTGCCGGTCGACAAGGCCGAGTACGACCGGCTGCGCGAAGAAACGCTGGCCAGCGCCCGCATGGAGCGCGAGCGCCGCAAGGCCATGGCCTGAAGACCCCGCGCGCACAAAGGGGTTGTGGCGCCATGAAGAATGGCGCCATGACCGCCCATCTCAAGATCGATTTCGTTTCCGATGTCTCCTGCCCCTGGTGCGCCGTGGGCCTTGGCGCGCTCGAGGCCGCCCTGAAACGGGTGGCGCCGGAGGTCACGGCCGACCTGCACTTCCAGCCCTTCGAGCTGAATCCGCAGATGCCGCCCGAAGGCCAGGACACCTTCGAGCACCTGAACCAGAAGTACGGCTCCTCGCGCGAGCAGCAGGCGCAGGCCCGCGAAGCGATCCGCCAGCGCGGCGCGGCCGTCGGCTTCGAGTTCAGCGCCGAAGGCCGGCCCCGCGTGTACAACACCTTCGATGCCCACCGGCTGCTGCACTGGGCCGAGCTGGAAGACACGGCCAAGCAGGTGGCGCTCAAGAAGCTGCTGCTGAAGGCCTACTTCACCGACAGCCAGAATCCCTCGGACCCTGACGTGCTCGTGCGCGCGGCGACCGAGGCGGGGCTCGACGCCACGCGGGCCCGCGAGATTCTGGCCAGCGAGGCGTTTGCGCAGGAAACCCGCGAACGCGAGCGCCTGTACACCGACGCGGGCATCCACTCGGTCCCCGCGATCATCATCAACGACCAGCACCTGATCTCGGGCGGCCAGCCCGTCGAGGTGTTCGAGCGTGCGCTGCGGCAGATCGCGGGCGCGGAGCCGAGCCGCATCGCCACGGCCTGACAGACGCGCTCGTTTCGCCTTGAAACGAAGCTGACCTTCAGCTTTACCTGCGCGCGGCCGAGGTCGGTCAACCGCCTACATCGCGCGGCGGTTGATCGGTTCATGATGAGTCGCATGCCGTTGTTCCCGAAGCTGCACCGTTCGCGCACGATCGCCGTCGCGCTGGCCGCCGTGCTGTCGTTCACCGCTTGTTCCACCGGCCTGCTGCGCCCCGAGGGCCCGCCACTCACCGCGCTGGGCCATGCGGCCGACACGCCCGCCGCGCAGCTGCGCTGGCTCGACCGCGTGAGCTGGGGTGCCAATGCCAGCAGCCAGGCCGAACTGGCGCGCGATGGCCTGCCGCGCTGGATGGGCCGCCAACTGCGGCCGGCACCCCGTGCGCTGCCCGCGGCGGCGCAGGCGCAGATCGACGCCATGGCCATTTCGCGCACGCCGCTGGACACGCTCGTCTTCGCACTCGACGCGCGGCGCAAGGCCGCCGTCGCGCTGACCGATGACGCAGAAAAGACGGCTGCACTCACGGCCTACCAGCAGGAACTCAACACCCTCGCACGCGAGGCTCAGCAGCGCTTCCTGCTGCGCGCGCTGTACGCGCCCAACCAGCTGCAGGAGCAGATGACCTGGTTCTGGATGAACCATTTCAACGTCAGCATCCGCAAGGACCTGGTGCGCGCGATGGTCGGCGACTACGAGGAGAACGCGATTCGCCCGCACGCGCTTGGCAAGTTCCGCGACCTGCTGGGCGCTACCGCGCGGCACCCGGCCATGCTGCGCTACCTCGACAACGCGCAGAACGCCGCCAACCGGATCAACGAGAACTACGCGCGCGAACTCATGGAGCTGCACACGCTCGGCGTCGGCGGCGGCTACACGCAGGCCGACGTGCAGGAGCTGGCGCGCGTGCTGACCGGCGTGGGCGTCAGCGTGCAGCCGCCCGATGTGCCACCGCCCGCGGTGCGTGCGGCCGTGCGCGCCGACTACGTGCGCCAGGGCCTCTTCGAGTTCCACCCGAACCGGCACGACTACGGGCCCAAGACCTTCCTGGGCCAGCCGATCAAGGCGCGTGGCCTGGCCGAAGCCGACGAGGCGCTCGACCGCCTGGCGCACGCGCCGGCCACGGCGCGCTTCATCTCGCGCAAGCTCGCCATCTACTTCGTGGCCGACGAGCCACCGCCCGCGCTGGTCGATCGCATGGCCGCCACCTTCACGCGCAGCGATGGCGACATCGCCGCGGTTTTGCAGACCATGTTCGAGTCGCGAGAGTTCGCGGCCTCGCTGGGCCGCAAGTTCCGCGACCCGGTGCACTACGTGGTGGCGGGCGTGCGGCTGGCCTACGACGATCGCGTGGTGCTCAACACCACGCCGATGATCGGCTGGGTCAACCGCATGGGCCAGACGCTGTACGCCCACGAAACGCCCGACGGCTACCCGCTCAACGAGGCCGCCTGGGCCAGCGCGGGGCAGATGAACACGCGGTTCGAAGTTGCGCGCGCCATCGGCATGAGCGGCGCTGTGCTGTTCCGCACCGACGACAAGGCACCGCTCGAGAAGCCGCCGTTTCCGCCGCTGGCCGAGTCGCGCGCCGTGCGCGTGCTGCAGCCCGGCCTGAGCGCCGACACGCAACAGGCGCTCGCGCAGGCGAAGAACCCGCCGGAGTGGAACACCTTCCTGCTCGCATCGCCCGAGCTGATGCGCCGTTGAAAGGCTCATTCATGCAACGCCGACACCTGCTGCAACTCCTCGCCGCCACGCCCTTCGCCGGCACCGCTGCGCGCGTGGCCGCCGCGCCTGCTGCCGAGGGCACCAAGCTGCTGGTCGTTTTCCTGCGCGGCGCCTACGACTGCACCAGCCTGCTGGTGCCGACCGGCAACGCCGACTTCTACTACGCCTCGCGCCCGAACATCGCCATCCCCCGGCCCGGCGCGGTCGACGGTGCATTGCCGCTCGACACCGACTGGGGCCTGCACCCCGCGCTCGCGCAGAGCGTGCTGCCGCTGTTCCAGCAGAAGCAGGCGGCCTTCGTCGCCTTTGCCGGCACCAATGACCTTACGCGCAGTCACTTCGAGACGCAGGATGCGATCGAACTCGGCGTGGCGCCCGACAGCGCGCAGCGCGACTACCGTTCGGGCTTTCTCAACCGCCTGGCCGGCGTGCTCGGCGCCGGGCCGCTGGCCGACGTGTCGCCCATCGCCTTCACCGATCAGTTGCCCATCGTGCTGCGCGGCGACGACGCCAAGGCCGCCAACATGGCGCTCGCGGGCGTCGCGCGGCCCGGCGTCGATGCGCGGCAGAGCCAGATCATCGCGACGATGTACCGCAACACGGCGCTCGCCCAGCCCGTGGCCGAGGGCTTTCAGGTGCGCGACGAGGTGGTGCGCGCCATGCAGGCCGAGATGGAAGCCGCCAGCCGCAACGCCATGAGCCCCAAGGGCTTCGAACAGGTCGCGCGCCGCATGGCGCTGTTGATGCGCGATCGCTTCGACATCGGCTTCGTCGATGTCGGCGGCTGGGACACCCACGTGGGGCAGGGCGCGGCCAAGGGCTACCTCGCCAACCGCTTTGAAGAACTCGGCCGTGGCGTGGCCGGCTTCGCGCAGGAGATGGGCGAGCCCGCCTGGCGCCAGACCGTGGTGGTCGTTGTCAGCGAGTTCGGCCGCACCTTCCGCGAGAACGGCAGCCGCGGCACCGACCACGGGCACGGCACCGTGTACTGGGTGCTCGGCGGCGGTCTCGCTGCGCAGGCGGGCGGGCGCATCGTCGGCGAGCAGCAGCCGCTGACGCAGGCCACGCTGTTCCAGAACCGCGACTACCCGGTGCTCAACGAATACCGCGCGGTGCTGGGCGGGTTGTTCCAGCGCATGTACGGGCTGTCGCCTGCGCAGGTGGCGAAGGTGTTCGACGGCGCGGCGGCGAAGGACCTGCGGCTGGTCTAGCGATTCAGCCGCGCATGCGGTCCACCGAGAATCGCCGCATGCCTCATGCCGTCTCCCTCCTTCGCGCCGCGCGCCTGGCGCGCAGTGCCAAGCCTTTTCTCGCCCGCGGCGGTTTCAAGCGCGAGCGCTGCGCGGGCTGCCGGCTGGTGCCCAGCCATTGCATGTGCGCCGTGCGCCCGCCCGTGGCCACGCGCGCGGGGGTGTGCCTGCTGATGGCCGACATCGAGCCGCTCAAGCCCACCAACACGGGATGGCTGGTGGCCGACGTGGTGGCCGACACTTTTGCCTTCGGCTGGGCCCGCACGCAGGCCGATCCCGCGCTGCTGGCGCTGTTGAACGACCCGCAGTGGCAGCCCTACGTGGTGTTCCCGGGGCAGTACGCGGCGCCCGAGCGCGTGGTGCTGGGCGTCGTTCCTTCGTCGACTGGCCCGGCCGATGGCGGCGCCGCGAAACGCCCATTGTTCATCCTGTTCGACGCCACCTGGGGCGAGGCGCGCAAGATGTTTCGCCGCAGCCCCTACCTCGACCGGCTGCCGGTGCTGAGCCTGCAACCGGAGCAGATCACGCAGTACAAGCTGCGCAACTCCGGCCGCGAGGACCACTTCTGCACCAGCGAGGTGGCCGCGATGTGCATGGACCTGGCCGGCGAGCACGCGGCGCAGCAGACGCTCGACGCGTACCTCGGCGTGTTCACGCACCACTACCTGTGCGCGAAGAACCAGCAGCCTGTGGCGTGGGAGGGTGCCGCGCACCAGCGGCTGCGCGAGGTGTCTGCGCTGCGCAATCAGGCGGCCTGAAAAATCCCGTGCAGGTTCGCCTCAGCGCAAGTCGAACAGCGCCGCCGCATTGCCCCACGCGATGCGCTGCGCCACCGCGGGCGGCAGGTCGCCGAGCCAGGTGCGGTAGCCGCGCATGATCTCGTCATAGGCGCTCCAGCGTTGGTTGACCCAGGTGTCCGAGCCGACCATGAAGCGATCGGGGTGCTTGAGGATCAGCGCACGCCATTCGGGACACAGGCGCCCGCCCTCGCAGGTCAGGCCGGGCCGGTACGAGAGTTCGCCCATCAGCAGCGGGTAGCGCTCCAGCATCGCCTGCACGCGCTCGACCGGCGTGCCGCCGATGCCGGTGTGGGCCCAGATGAGGCGCAGCGCGCGGCCTTTCGACGGCGCGTTCGCCATCAGCAGGTCGACGGCCACGTCGTCCACGTGCGCGAGCACCGCGAGCTTTTTCTCTTCGGCCAGCGCGATGAGTTTCTTTGCCACGGGTCCGTTGGCGTTGGCGCTTTCGTACAGGTGGAATTCGCCGAGGCCGCGGTAGGGTCCGCTGGCCGTGCCGCGCGCCAGTTCGCTCAGCACCATCTCGTGGATGGTCTCGTCGCGGAACCAGTTGCTGTAGTCGTCGCGGTTGCGGTACAGGCGCACGAAAGGCACCACGGTGACGCCGGCGGCGCGTGTCTCGCGCGCGGCGGCCAGCGTTTGCGTGCCCGCATTGGGCCGCGAGTTCGCGATGATCGCCTTCACCTGGTTGCGCTGCATGCGCGCGAGCGCCTCGGTGGGCGGGAACGGGCCGGTGTTGCCGTCCCAGGCTTCCTGGTTGTAGTGCAGGTGGGTGTCGAACAGCGGGCCGTCGTAGGGCGCAGCGGCCTGGCCGTGGGCGTGGGAAAGGACCAGGGCCGCGCAGGCGGCGAGCAGCGGGGCAACGACAGTGCGCATGAGGTTCTCGCGGTGATGGCCGGGAAGCCGGATTACATCACCGCGCTGGCGCAGCCGCTCCCTTGCCGCCAGGCGCGACGTCGAAGCGATCGCGCGGGCCGCCGTCAGCTGCCGGCCGGGTGCGTCGTCGCCTTGCGGCTGCCATCCAGCGAATACAGCTGCGGGCGATCTTCCACCGCGACCGTATCGGGCCCGTGCTCCGCGGCGCGCGGTTGCCGGTACAGCTCGTTCTCGAGCCGCCGCGCACGTTCCGCGTACATGCGGGCGAGCGCGCTGTGATGCTCTGCGGCGGCCTGGTGCTCGATGCGCGCCATCTGGGCCTCTTCGAGCAGCGCCGAAGCGCGTTTCAGGTAGGCCGTGTGGGTGGGCCGAAACAAGAAGTCGAACATGGTTTCACACTCCTTTCCGTTGCGACAACGGTGCAATCATTGTGAACGAATGGTTTGCGAAAGCCATCGATTCGTTCGGGGCGGATGCACATGACGCGTTCTGTTGCACTTGACTCAGACAGAATCGACGCCAGAGAGAGGGTTCGATCACCGATGAACAACGAGGTTCGCTTTTGCCTGGAATACAGGCTCGCCGCCGACGGCCCGTCGCATGCCGTGCAGACCGCCTGGATGGTGGATTCGCCTGCCACGCGCGCGCAGATCAACGAAATGATCGCCAACGCCCGTGCGATGAATGCCGCGGAATCGAAATGGTGGGTCGAGGAGCGGCCGGGCGGCCGCCCGGCTCAGCCGTGACGGCGGCAGGAACTGGCTTCGCGCCTCAGGAAATGCGCGGCAGCCGGCGCGACAGCTCGACCGATTCGACGGCCGGGTCGGCTTCGAGCTGCTGCAGCTTGTCGAGCGGAATCTCTGCCGAGAACAGGCCCGGCGAGATGTCGGCGCGCGCGGCGATGTAGTCCGGCCGCTCGGCGCCCTCGCACAGCTTGACCAGCACGACCACCCACTCGCCCGACACCGGCGCGGGGGCGGCCGAAAAGTCGAGCTTCTTGAGCGAGCGCAGGTCGATGGGCATGACAGGAAAGGTGGGGGCCGAAGCACAGATTACACCCCCCGTTCAGGTGCGGCACAACCGCACCGGGTGTGGGGGACATCGGCAGGTCGTCAGATCGCGCCGCTGCCGGCGCGGCCATCGCCGCGCTGCGGGTCCCAGCCGGCCGGCCCCGCGCCGGGCTTGACGCCCGCCTTGAGCCTGGTACGGATGTCGGCGATGGTCAGCTTCTTTCCCTCCTTGTGGGCCTTGCCCAGCATCAGCGCGACCAGCCCGGTCACCGCCGGCGCCGCCATGCTGGTGCCCGACATCTTCACCATGCCGTCCTTCGTGCGCGACTGCGCGGCCTTCACCTGCACGCCCGGTGCGCAGACCTCGGGCTTGGGCCGGCCGTCGCGCGTCGGTCCCGCGCTCGAGAAACTGGCGGCGGGCTCGCCTGTCTTGCGTGCGTCGTAAGCGCCGACCACGATCGACAGCTTGCCTGTCGACAGCGATCCCAGCAGGTGCGATGGCACCGGATGGCCGAAGTACGACTGACCGCTGTCCAGGCGCTCGAGCCAGGCATGGAACGGCACGTCGTCGGCCGTCAGGGCGTGCAGCCGCACCGTGAGCTGGCCATCGGGCCAGTTGGGCGCCAGCCAGATGCCGATCACGTTGTCCTTGTTGTTCGGGTCCGTGATGCGGCTGCTGAGGAACGCGGCGATCTCGCCGTTGCCCGCGCCGAGCGGGAAGTTCTCGCCCGGCGCCACGCTCGCGAGCACCTGGCCGTCAGGCCCCAGCAGTTCGGCGCGCAGGCGATGGCTGCCGCCGTACCAGAGTTCGAACTCGCCGCCCCGGCCGTTGACCAGCGTCCACGGCACATCGAGCTGCCCGTTGCCGGGCGCGGTGCCCGCCGTGTGCGTGTTGTCTTCCTGCGCATTGCCGGCGGCGAGAACGATTGCGCGGTTGGGCTTTTGCGAGACGAGCGCGTCGAAGCCCTGCTCGACCAGCGAGGTGCCGTCGTGCGGACCGCCGTTCGTGCCCAGGCTCAGGTTGACGACGCAGGGCTTGTCGCCGGCGCGGTCGAAGATGAACTTCACCGCTTCAAGCATCTGCACCGAATCGCCGAAGGAGCTGAACACCGCGTTGTGGCCGGTCCAGGCGATGTCGCGGGCCGACATCTCGACGAAGATCAGGTCGGCCTTGGGCGCCACGCCGGGTTGCAGCGAGCCCTGGCCGTTGCCGCCCGCAATGTCCATGACGTGCGTGCCGTGCGCGCTGGGGCCGGGGTCGTAGCCCAGCGCCTTGTACGGGTCGGCCTTCGCCAGCGCCTTGTCGATGTCTGCCGCCTCGAAGAGCCGGCCGTAGCCGTAGGGGCTGTTGGCCCGGGCCGGCGCGCCCTGTTGCCACAGCGCGAGCAGGCGCGTCTTGCCGTTGGCCTTCAGGAAGTTCTGGTGCGCGAAGTCGCCGCCCGAATCGACGATGCCGATCACCACGCCGCTGCCGCCGGCCGTGCCGGCAAGCGCAGGGCTGTCGGCTTGCACGCCCATCGAGGCGAGCGTGTGGTCCAGGGCCGGCCGCACGGGCTGCGAGGCTTTCATGCTGAGCACGGCCGGATGCTGGTGGATGGCCTCGGCCTTGCCCAGCGGAATGCGCCCCGTGACGAGCACCGTGCCATCGTCCGCGCTGCCGATGGCGGCGCCTGCATCGACATCGGGAATGTCCACCCACGCGGCATGGCTGGTCACGCGTGCCACGACAGGCACCGAGTCGCCGTCAGCGGAAGAGACCCGCATGCTCTGCTTGCCTGCACGGCGGTTCACCACCGCCAGTTGCAGCCGCGGGTCCATCGACGTTTCCACGTCAAGCGGCAGGCGCTGGAGTTGCGCAAGCCCGAAGGTCGACACCGGCGAGAGCCGCGTGCACAGCGCATCGGCGGTGCCGGCAAGCGCGGCGGAGGCTTGGCCTGGCACTGGGCCTGCGGTCAGCGGCGCCACCATCGCCGCGGCCATCTCGGGCGGCATCTCGACCCAGCTGTTGAGGAGCTTGATCTGCCCGGTCACATGAAGCCGCACGCTGGCGGACGACAGCGCCGGCGTCAGCACGCCGTGCGGCATCTTGGGGACTTTCGTATCAGCGGGCGATTGCTTCTTCGCGACGACGCGCTTCTTGCCTGTGGCCATCTCTCGAATCTCCTTGCGCACGCGCTGTGGACGGGTAGCACAAGGTGTAGCAGATCGACGTGGCCTCTGTCACGCCGGCCGCGTTGCCACGCTCACTTCGCCACGATCTCGAAGACATCGCCGTTCGTCGGCGTCGCGTTCTCGTGATAGATGTCATAGAGGTACTGCGCGAGGTCGGCGGGTGCCACGTCGGGCGGAATCGCGAGCTGGGCGGGGCCCAGTTTTCCATCGGCGCCGACCCAGTGGCTGCGCCAGCGGGCATCGGTCATTTCGACGCGCAGGGTGTGGCCGAACACATTGAAGAGGTAGCGCATCGTCGGGCTCCGGGCAGGCACGAAAAGGGAGGAGGGACCGGCCACTGTAGCGCCCTCGTCGTATGCACAATGGGTCGAATCGCCCACTACATCCATCCCCAAATCCGCATGGCAGACCCCAACGTACGCAAGACCTACGAAGCGGCCGTGGCCGCGCTCGGGCCCGCTGCCGAGCGGATGCTGGCCGATGGTGTGGATGAGGAACAGGTGGCGCGGTGGATCTTCGCTCAGCGGGACGACCTCAAGCTGCACTACCGCGCGCTGACGCCGTCAGCCGAACTGCAGGCCCTCGAAGCCAGATCGCACAATCGCTACGGCAACACGCTGGGCCCGTCGATCGCGCAACTGCGAAGCGCGGGAAAGTCGTGGCGGGACATCATCGATTCTGCGGCGCGGCCGGGGACTCACTATCGCCAGGGCGATTGACTGCTACGGGGCGTTGCGCCAGCGGCCCGAGCGTGCGCAGACCTCGGCTTGTTCGCCGTTCACCCGGACCTGTTCTTCATCGAGCCGCGACGCGGTGGCCGGATCGACGTCGAAGTCGATGCCGAGCAGGCGCGCCACCTGCGCGTCTTCGATCGACAGCTCCCAGGTCAGGAACAGCTGCGTGCGGTCCTCGTCAGCTGGGAAGTCTGCGGTGTCGAAGCCATGGTCGCTGCCGCGCGGCACGACGGCGTGAGGCTGCCCCGTGTCGAACAGCAGGGCCGTGCCCCGCGTGAGCGCAATGCGCTGGCCTGTGACGGGGAAATGCACGTCCAGGCCCTTGTCGTCGCTGAGGAAGAGGTTGCAGAAGGCCGCGCCGCCGTACTGCGCGCCGTCGTGGTGGTAGCGGGCGCCGCGGCAGGCCATCAGGGCGACGTCGCTGGCGGGGAGCAGGGCGGCAGGCAGGCCCAGCGTGCCCAGCCAGCCGGACATCGCCTGCACGCACTGTGCGTAGTCGGGCCAGCGCGCGCGCGCGCGGGCCAGGGGCATGGGTTCGACATCGCCGGGTTCGAGCGGCACGTTCGTGGCGATCTCCCGCTGCCAGTCGGCCAGGAGGCGGGCCGGGGGCTCGGGCACGTCGAGCAGGGCCGCGTGCACGACGCCGCCCACGCTGCGGCTGCGCAGGGTGTCGCCGTGCCAGAAATAGGAGGTCAGCAGGTCGTGCATGCGGGGGCTTTCAAGGCACGGAGGGTACACGCGGCGGGGCGCCAGGGGCCGGGGAGCGACGGCCGATGCGGCATACTCCCACCCCCTCCCAACTCGCCAGAATTTCGCTGAATGGACAAGGAAGTCGACCCCTCCGTGCTCGCCGCCATCGATGAGATGCGGCTCTCCGGACCGCGCCTCACGCCGGTCGAAATCGTCGCCAAGATGGGGGTGTTCGACGCACGCGACAAGCCGTTCGAGCACGCCTGGCTCGCCACGGGCGACAACGTCATCGCCACCATCTGGGGCGAGTACGTGAGCGTGGCGGCCGGTGGCCGCTGGTTCTACCTGGAATCGCTCGACGCCCAGCGTCGCCCCGGCGGCGGCGTGCGAAGCGCCCAGCAGGCGCAGCGAGCCAAGGACCGGCTGGCGCTGCTCAAGCGCACCTTCGACGCCGGCCAGGGTTTCCGTGCCGTGCTGCAGACCAACCGCGTGGCCATCGCCGAGCTCGAGAGCAACAAGAGCGCCAAGGTGTCGACCCGCGTGCGCGACGACGCCGAATGGCACGTGGCGAGCTGGGAACCCGAACAACAGCTCGCAGTGCTGGTGCGCGGTGCGCGCGGCTGGGTGCCGACCGAAGCCGACATCGCGGCCGCGAAGGCCCGTGGCGGCGTGGCGCCGGACGAGGAAGCCGACGCCGCGCCGGCCGGCCCCACCACGCCCGACGCGCTCCAGGCCGCTGCCATGGCCTATGTCGTGGGCCACTTCAAGGGCTATGGCTACAACGCGGAAGACGTGACGAGCAAGGCGCTGGGCTACGACATCGAGGTGTCGAACGCCAAGGGCGCGATGCTGCTCAAGGTGGTCGTGAAGGGCACCGCCCCGGCGCTGCCGACCTTCGCGCTCACGCCCGAGGAAAGCCTGTGCGCCGTGCGCGAGCCGCTGTGGCGCCTGCTGGTGGTGGCGGACGCGGGCACCGCGACGGCAGCGCACAAGATCTACAAGCCGACCGAAGTCGACCAGGCGCCGGGCTTCCAGCGCAAGGCCTGACGGTCCTCCCAGGCAACGACGTGGCCGCCCCTGCGCGCCGCGTGCGTTTCCAAATTCTTACAACTGAGCCCCCGGAAACCTGTCGTTTCCAACGGTAAAGTTCCGCCGTCCGGCGCGAACAGTTCGTGCCTTCGCCCTCTGTTCGCCCCCTTCATGTCCAACCTCATCGTGCACGGCGGTACGCCCCTTCGCGGCCGCATCATCCCCTCCGCCAACAAGAACGCGGTGCTGCCGGTGCTCTGCGCCACCTTGCTCACCGGCGAACCGCTGCGGCTGCACGGGGTGCCCGACATCACCGACGTGCGCAAGATCCTGGACATCTTCCGAACGCTGGGCAGCGAGGTCCGCATGGACCACGAGAGCGGCACGCTCGAACTGCACCACCGCGAAACTGCCTTCGACGCGGCCCGCCACCGCCTGCCCGAGGAAATGCGCTCGTCGATCATGCTGGTGCCGCCGCTGCTGG
Organism: Variovorax sp. Root473; assembly: GCF_001426505.1. Lineage (GTDB taxonomy): Bacteria > Pseudomonadota > Gammaproteobacteria > Burkholderiales > Burkholderiaceae_C > Variovorax. The sequence goes on along the minus strand of NZ_LMEV01000011.1, from coordinate 69,831 downwards.
CGCGCTTCGGCGTGGCGCGGCTGGAGGACAACGTCAAGGGCTGCACGCTGGGCGTGCGCGAGATCGATCCGCACGTCGAGGTGTTCCAGCGTTTCGGCGGCGAAGTGGAACGCACCGAGGGCTCGCTGCTGGTGTATGCACCCGGCCGGCTCACGCCCACCGACCACTGGCTCGACTACGCCTCGGTGACGACCACCGAGAATTTCGTGCTGTGCGCGGCCACCGCGGGCGGCACCTCGACGCTCACCAACGCCGCCTCGGAGCCGCACGTGCAGGAGTTCTGCCGCTTCATGGCGTTGATCGGCGTGCGCATCGAGGGCATGGGCACCTCGCGGCTCACGGTGCATGGCGGCACCACGCTGGGCGGCGGCGAGTTCCGCTTCGATGAAGACTTCCACGAGATCACGACCTTCCTGGCGCTGGGCGCGATCACCGATGGCGACGTCGTGGTGCGCAACAGCGCGCCTGGCAACTTTCCGCTGATCGACCGCACCTTCGCCAAGTTCGGCGTGCAGATCGAGCATGCAGACGGCTGGTCGCGCGCCATCCGCAGCGGTCCGTTGAAGGTGCAGACGCCGTTCACCAGCAACGTGCTCACCAAGGTCGAGGCTGCGCCGTGGCCATACTTTCCGGTCGACCTGCTGCCGATCTTCATTGCACTGGGCGTGCGCGCGCAGGGCAACGCGATGTTCTGGAACAAGGTGTACGACGGTGCGCTCGGCTGGACCGGCGAGCTGTCGAAGTTTGGCGCGCACGTGTTCTCGTCCGACCCGCACCGGCTCATCACCTTCGGCGGCCATGCGCTGTCGCCGGCAGTGGTCGAAAGCCCCTACATCATCCGCGTGGCGATCGCGCTGTTCATGGTGGCTGCGAGCATCGAAGGCAAGTCCGAGATCCGCAACGCCACGCCGATCCGGCGCGCGCACCCGCGCTTCGTGGAAAACCTGCGCAGCCTGGGCGTGCAGGTGGAGTGGACCAGCGAGGAGTGAGCGCGCCGTGATCGTTTCCGTTTCGAACCGGGCGAAGTGGCTGCTGCAGCAGGTCGGACAGCTCGTGCTGATGGTCGGCTTGACCTCGCTGGTGTTCAACTACGCCTACCGTTTCACGGTCGACCGCACGATCAACACGCCGATGTTCTACGCGGTGACGCTGCTGCTGGCGCTGGCGACCATCGTCGCGGTGCGGCGCGACTATCTTTTCGTGTCGGCTTACGAGTTCATGCCCGAGGCCATCGTCGTGCGCACGGCGCTCGGCTTCTCCAAGCGCTTCGAGACGCAAGACTTCCAGTTCGTACCCAGCCTGCACAAGACGATCAACCTGCCGGAGCCGAAGGCCTCGCTGTCCTTCGACGTGCAGAACCGCAAGACGGGTCGCCGTGCCCGCAACTACGCCTGGACCGGCTTCCCGGTGGACGACTTCCGCGCGGTGTGTCGCCTGTACGGCTACAAGGACGACACCGATTTCAAGCTGAAGGATTTCGGCAAGGCGCGTTGAGTGTGCGGGCGGCCGCGCCCATGATGACCCCGCAGCCGCAGCGTTCTCCGGCTTGGCTGGAGAATGCCGTCATTCGACACACGGACACAGGAGCGCATCCCGAATGACCACGCTGCAACAGATCCTCGGCACCGAACTTCCATTGATCCAGGCGCCGATGGCCGGCGCGCAGGGCAGCGCGATGGCGATCGCGGTGTGCAACGAAGGCGCGCTGGGGTCGCTGCCGGGCGCGATGCTCAGCCCCGACGCGATGCGCAGCGAGCTCGCGGCGATCCGCGCCGGCACCGACAAGCCCTACAACGTCAACTTCTTCTGCCACACGCCGCCGGTGCCGAGTGACGAACGCGAGGCCACGTGGCGCGGCGCGCTCGCACCGTACTACACGGAGTTCGGCATCGACCCCGCCACGATTCCGGCCGGGCCGGGGCGCAACCCGTTCAGCGCCGAGGTGGCCGATCTGCTGGCCGAGTTCAAGCCGCCGGTGGTGAGCTTCCATTTCGGCCTGCCTTCCGAGGCGCTGCTGGCGCAGGTGTGCGGCTGGGGCGCGAAGGTGCTGGCCTCGGCCACCACTGTCGAGGAGGCACTGTGGCTCGAAGCCAAGGGCGTCGACGCGGTCATCGCGCAGGGCCTCGAGGCCGGCGGTCACCGTGGCCATTTCCTGTCGCACGACCTGACGAAGCAGCTCGGCACTTTTGCACTGCTGCCGCAACTGGTGCGCGCGCTGAAGGTGCCGGTGATCGCGGCCGGTGGCATCGCGGATGCCGACGGCGTGGCCGCGGCCATGGCGTTGGGCGCGGCCGGCGTGCAGATCGGCACGGCCTACCTGCTGACGCCCGAGGCCACGACCAGCGCGCTGCACCGCGCGACGCTGAAGAGCGAGGCGGCGCGCCACACGGCGCTCACCAACCTGTTCACTGGGCGGCCCGCACGCGGCATCGTCAATCGTGTGATGCGCGAGCTGGGGCCCATCGGCCCGGCGCCGGAATTTCCGCTTGCCACCTCGGGCATCGCGCCGCTGCGCGCCAAGGCCGAGGCGCAGGGCCGTGGCGACTTTTCCCCGCTGTGGTCAGGGCAGAACGCCACCGGCTGCCGCGAGGTGTCGTCGGCCGAGGTCACGCGGGCGCTGGCCCAGGGCTTTCGCTGAGCCGCGCCGCCCATTGTTTTTTCGAGGCTTTCGAGGCACTTTCGACCCATGACATCGCTCCATCTGCCCTTGCAGTTCCTGCACCATCCCGCCCCTTCGGGCGGCCCTGAGCCCTGGCTGCTCGTGCTGATGCACGGCGTGGGCAGCAATGAACAAGACCTGTTCGGCCTCGCGCACATGATGCCGCCGCAGTTCCATGTGCTGAGCCTGCGCGCGCCGTACGTGCTGTCGCCCGGTTCCTACGCATGGTTCGAGTTCCAGGTGCTGGCCGATGGCGGGCGCCGCATCGACGAGGAACAGGAGCGCGAGAGCCGCTTCCTCATCGGCGAGATGGTCACGTCGGCGTCGCAGCAATTGGGCATTCCGCCCGAGCGCGTGGTGGTCGGAGGTTTCAGCCAGGGCGGGATCATGTCGCTGTCGCTGCTGTTCACGCAGCCCGAGAAGCTGCGTGCCGCGCTGGTGTGGCACAGCCGGCTGCTGCCCGAGGTGGTGCCGCACATCGCGCCGCCCGAGGCCTTCGCAGGCAAGGCGCTGTGGGTGAGCCATGGCAGCGCCGACAACGTGATTCCACCGAGCGCCGCGCAGGCCACGCGCGAGCTGGCGCGCGGGCTGCCGCTGGCACTGTCGGGCTCGGACTTTCCGGGCGCGCACGAAATCCGCCCAGCCGAGCTGCAGGGCACGCTGGCGTGGCTGCAGGCGCTCAGCGCGGGGGAAGCCCCGCATGCCGCGGCGCGCTGACCCGCGCCGCGCGTGTGCGCAGCGTGATGCAGGCGTGCTGACCGACTGAACTTCGGCGCGGTCGGGGCGTCACAGGGGGTTACGAGAACGTGGCGATCGTGCGGCCCTTGCAGGCCATCCTGATGCACCATTGCCCTTCGTCTCCCCACTGCCGTCCCGCAAAAGGAAACCGCCCATGTCCGACGCCGACACTCCCCGCGACGCCCCCGAATTCAGACCCCGCCGCGAGACACCGATGGGCACCATCATCGGCCTCGTGCTCGTGGTGCTGGCCGCCGCCTACTTCGGCTGGCGCTGGTACCAGCAGCAACAACTGGCCCCGCTGCCGACCGCGCCCGTCGCCGTCGCGCCGAACGACGCGCCCCCCGAACCGCCCAAGGCCGAAGAGCCGACCGGCCCGCAGAACCCGGTCGAGGCGCTGGCTCCGCCCGAAGCTGCATTGCCCGCGCTGGCCAGTTCCGATGCGCGCGTGATGAAGGCAATCACCGAACTGCTGGGCGGCAAGGCCGTCGCGGCCTACCTGCAGCCTGACGGCGTCGTGCGGCGCTTCGTTGCCACGGTCGACAACCTGCCGCGCGAGCAGGCGCCCGCCAGCAAGTGGCCGGTGCGGCCCGCGCCGCAGCGCTTCATCACCGAAGGGCCGCCCCAGGGCGGCGTGCAGACCATCGCGGCCAACAACGCGGCGCGCTACAACGGCATCGTGATGCTGGCCGGGTCGGTCGATCCGGCCAGGGCGGCGGCGGTGTATGCGCGGTTGTACCCGCTGTTCCAGCAGGCGTACGAAGAGCTGGGCTATCCGGGCCGCTACTTCAACGATCGCTTCATCGCCGTGATCGACCACCTGCTGCAGGCGCCCGAGCCCACCGGGCCGGTGCAGGTGAAGCTGGTCGAGGTGAAAGGCGACATTCCCTCGCAGCGGCCCTGGGTGCGCTACGAATACGCCGATCCGAAGCTCGAATCGCTCTCGGCCGGCCAGAAGATCCTGGTGCGCATGGGCCCTGACAACGAGCGCAAGATGAAGGCCAGCCTGCGCGGCTTTCGCGAGCGGATCGCCACGGGCGACATCGCGAAGAAGAAGCAGCCCTGACGCGAGAGGGCGTGCAGGCGCGTGCTGCGCACCTGCACGCCGTGTAGGCGCAGGCCGATTGCATGCGCAGCAAAGGGCCGAGATGATTCGCGCTTCAGACTTCGAGGGCAAGCCATGAACCTGATGAGCGTCGATCTCTACCAGAGCACCACCGACCCTGAAAAATTTCTGGCGCTTCCCGCCGGCACCGATCCCACCGAACTCATGGGCCCGATGACCTTCGACCGGGACTACGCGCACATCAGGCGCTACCAGACGGGCTTCGAGTTCGATCCATCCGAAGCCTACGCCGGCGTGAACGCCGCGAAGATCGCGGCGGACCTGCTCACCGTGAAGTGGGCGATGTACCGTCGCGAAGGCTGAGCAACGGCTCGGCTGCGCCTCGCCGCCGCCCGAACCTTCGTCAGGCCTCTTCCGCTTCCTGGTATTCGCCCACCGGCACGCAGCTGCAGAACAGGTTGCGGTCGCCGTAGACGTTGTCGACGCGACCGATCGGCGGCCAGTACTTGGCCTGCTTGAGTTCGGCCAGCGGGAACGCGCCGAGTTCGCGCGAGTAGGGGTGGCTCCACTCCGTGCCGAGCAGGCTGGCGGCGGTGTGCGGCGCGTGCTTGAGCGGGTTGTCGTCCTTCGACCAGACGCCTTCTTCCACGCGGCGGATCTCGCCGCGGATGGCGATCATCGCGTCGACGAAACGATCGAGCTCGGCCAGCGGTTCGCTTTCAGTCGGCTCGACCATCAGCGTGCCGGGCACGGGGAAGCTCAGCGTGGGCGCGTGGAAGCCGTAGTCGATGAGGCGCTTGGCCACGTCTTCGGCGGTGACGCCGCTGGTGTCCTTGAGCGGACGCAGGTCCAGGATGCACTCGTGGGCGACGTGGCCCCGTCCTTCAGGTGTTTGGCTCGCGTACAGCGTGGGGTAGTGGTCCTTCAGGCGGGCGCTGATGTAGTTGGCGCTCAGGATGGCCGTTTCGGTCGCGGCCTGCAGTCCCTTGGCGCCCATCATGCGGCAGTACATCCAGCTGATCGGCAGCACGGCCGCGTTGCCCAGCGGTGCCGCCGACACGGCGCCCACGCCGTTCGACGGCACGCCGGCCGTGGCATGGCCCGGCAGGTAGGGCACGAGGTCTTCGACCACGCAGACCGGGCCGACGCCCGGGCCGCCGCCGCCGTGCGGAATGCAGAAGGTCTTGTGCAGGTTCAGGTGGCTCACGTCGCCGCCGAACTCGCCCGGCGCGGCCACGCCGACCAGCGCGTTCATGTTGGCGCCGTCCACGTACACGCGGCCGCCGTGTTCATGCACGAGCTCGCACAGTTCCTTCACGCGGGTCTCGAACACGCCGTGCGTGCTGGGGTAGGTGATCATCACGGCGGCCAGGTGCTCGCTGTGCTTTTCGCAGGCGCGCTTGAGGTCGTCCATGTCGACGTTGCCCTGCGCGTCGCAGGCCGTCACCACCACCTGCAGGCCCACCATCTGGGCGCTGGCCGGGTTGGTGCCGTGGGCCGACGACGGAATCAGGCAGATGTTGCGGTGGCCCTGGCCCTTGGCTTCATGGAAGGACTTGATGGCCAGCAGGCCTGCGTACTCGCCCTGCGAGCCCGCGTTGGGCTGCAGGCTGATGCCCGCGTAGCCGGTCGCCTCGCACAGCCAGGCGCGCAGCTGCGCGTCGAGCTGGGCGTAGCCCTGCAGCTGGTCGGCGGGCGCGAAGGGATGGATGTTGGCGAACTCGGGCCAGGTGACGGGGATCATCTCGCTGGTCGCGTTGAGCTTCATGGTGCAGCTGCCCAGCGGGATCATGCTGCGGTCGAGCGCGAGGTCCTTGTCCGAGAGGCTGCGGATGTAGCGCAGCATCGCGGTTTCGCTCTTGTGGGTGTTGAACACCGGGTGTGTGAGGAAGGCGCTGGTGCGGCGCAGGTCGTCCGGGATGAGCGGCGTGGTGCTGGCGGCCAGGTCGTCGAAGCGCGGCATCGCAGTGCCGGCGGGCACGAACAGCGCCCACAGGGTTTCGATGTCGGCGCGCGTGGTGGTTTCGTCCAACGAGATACCCAGGTGCTGCTGCAGGCGCTGGCGCAGGTTGACGCCGCCGGCCAGCGCGCGCTCGAGGATCGCGGCGGTGTCGTCGCCGGTGCGGATCGTCAGCGAATCGAAGGCGGTGGCGTTGACCGGCTCGCGGCCCATCTGCGACAGGCCCTTGGCGAGGATGGCCGTGAGCACGGCCACGCGCTGCGCGATGCGCGTGAGGCCGTCGGGGCCGTGGTACACGGCGTACATGCTGGCGACCACGGCCGGCAGCACCTGCGCGGTGCAGATGTTCGAGGTGGCCTTCTCGCGGCGGATGTGCTGCTCGCGCGTCTGCAGCGCGAGGCGGTAGGCGGGCTGGCCGTGCGTGTCGACGCTCACGCCGACGAGGCGGCCGGGCAGCGAGCGCTTGAACGAATCGCGGCAGGCCAGGTAGGCGGCGTGCGGGCCGCCGTTGCACAGCGGCATGCCCAGGCGCTGCGTGGTGCCGCAGACGATGTCGGCATCGAACTCGCCGGGGGCGACCAGCAGCGTGAGTGCCAGCAGGTCGGCCGCGACGATGAAGGCGGCGTCGCACTGGTGCGCGTGGCCCGCGAGCGGGCGCAGGTCGTGCACGTGGCCGGTGGTAGCCGGGTACTGCGCGAGCACGCCGAAGAACTCGCCGCTCACCATCAGGTGCGGCAGCGTTTCCGACACCGTGCTCACCTTGACCTCGATGCCCAGCGGCGCGGCGCGCGTCTTGATGACCTCGATGGTCTGCGGGTGGCAGTCACCGGACACGAGGAACACGTTGCTCTTGCTCTTCACGCTGCGCTTGGCCAGCGTCATCGCCTCGGCGGCGGCGGTGGCCTCGTCGAGCATCGAGGCGTTGGCAATGGCCATGCCCGTGAGGTCGCACACCATCGTCTGGAAGTTGAGCAGGGCTTCCATGCGGCCCTGCGAGATCTCGGCCTGGTAGGGCGTGTAGGCGGTGTACCAGGCGGGGTTCTCCAGGATGTTGCGCAGGATCACGCCCGGCGTGTGCGTGCCGTAGTAGCCCTGGCCGATGAAGCTCTTGAACACCTTGTTCTTCGACGCCAGCGTCTTCAGCTCGGCCAGCGCGTCGGCCTCGGTGACCGGCGCGGGCAGGCGCATCGGCTTCGCGCGGCGGATGGCCGCCGGCACGATGCCGTCGATGAGTTCTGCGCGCGTTTCCGAGCCGATCACCGGCAGCATGCGCGCCTCGTCCGCCGCATCGATGCCGATGTGGCGGGCGAGAAATTCTTCGGCGTTCTCTAGTTCTTGCAAAGAGGGAAGGGCGGGCGTCGGCATGGCGGTGAGGGCTCGGGGGGAAAAGACAAAGGTGCTGAAGAACTCAGCGGATCAGGACTCGGCGGCGAACTTGTCGTACGTGGCTGCGTCGAGCAGGGCGTCGAGCTGCGCGGGTTCGCTCAGCTTGACCTTGAAGAACCAGCCGGTGGCCAGCGGGTCGCTGTTGGCCAGCGACGGGTCGGCGCGCAGCGCTTCGTTCACTTCGGTGATCTCGCCCGACACGGGCATGAACACATCGGCGGCGGCCTTCACCGACTCGACCACACCGGCGACTTCGCCCTGCGCGAAGGTCTTGCCGACTTCGGGCAGGTCGACGAACACCACGTCGCCCAGCGCGTCCTGCGCGTGCACGGTGATGCCGACGGTGGCGGCGCCGCCTTCGGCCGCCACCCATTCATGGTCCTTGGTGTATTTGATGCTCATGAAAAAACTCCTCGTGGAAAAAATGAATCGGGGTGCAGAGCCTAGCCGGGTCTGCGGTGTTCAGCCGCGGTAGTAGCGTGTCGGCACGAACGGCATCGTCGAGACCTCCATCGGCACCGGCTTGCCGCGCACGATGGCCTGCACGCGCGTGCCCGGCTCGGCAAAGGCGGCGGCCACGTAGCCCATGGCCACGCAGCGGTCGGCCGTGGGGCCGAGCAGGCCGCTGGTCACGGTGCCGATGTCCTGGCCTTCGAGCGACTGCAGCAGCGTACCGTCGCGCACCGGAATGCGTTCCAGCGCGACGAGGCCGACGCGCTTGCGCGTGAGCGTGTCGTGGTCGGTGTGGCCGGCCGCGCCCGAGGCGACGGCGGCCAGCTGGGCCAGCACCTTGGCCGCGCCCGGAAAGCCGCCCTCGCGGGCGCCACCGGCGCGGCGCACCTTCTGGATCGCCCAGTTGAGCGAGGCTTCGACCGGCGTGGTGGTGGTGTCGATGTCGTTGCCGTACAGGCACAGGCCGGCTTCCAGCCGCAGCGAATTGCGCGCGCCCAGGCCGACGGGCTTCACTTCGGGCTGTGCGAGCAGCAGGCGGGCAAGGGCGTCGGCGTCTTTTGCGGCCACCGAGATCTCGAAGCCGTCTTCACCGGTGTAGCCGCTGCGCGTGACGAAGGCCGCGATGCCGCCGATCTGCACCGCGCCGCCGGTCATGAACACGAAGCGCTCGATGCCGGGCGACAGGCGCGCCAGTGTGGCCGCGGCCTGCGGGCCTTGCAGTGCGAGCAAGGCGTGGTCGGGCAGGGGCTGCACTTCGCAGCGCCCGCCGATCTTGTCCTGGATGTGGGCGATGTCGGCCACCTTGCAGGCGCCGTTCACGATCACGAAGAGCGAACCGTGGCCTTCGTTGAAGAACATCAGGTCGTCGAGGATGCCGCCCTCGTCGTTCAGCAGCAGGCCGTAGCGCTGCTTGCCGGCGGGCAGATCGATCACGTCGACGGGCATCAGGGTTTCGAAGGCGGCGGCGGCATCGGGGCCGACCAGGCGCAACTGGCCCATGTGCGAGATGTCGAACAGGCCGGCCGCGTCGCGCGTGTGCTTGTGCTCGGCCATGAGGCCGGCGGGGTACTGCACGGGCATGGAGTAGCCGGCGAAGGGCACCATGCGGGCGCCGAGCTCCACGTGGAGGTCGTACAGCGGGGTCTTGAGAAGTTGGGCGTCGGAAGCGGAGGAAGCAGCCACGGGGCACTCCAAAGGGGCAGTCGAAATCCATGGCTGCAACGCCACGGGCCACCCCTGCTGTCCGCTTTACCTGAGAGATTCGCCCCACGATCGGGGTTTGCTCCTTCGGTGGGCCATCGTTGCACCGGGGTGCAGTGGCCTCTCTCCAGCAAGGAAACGCCGGTGGTGGCCGGCGTCTTGTCAGTCCTTTTGCCTGAGCGTTCGGGGAACCCCTGCGCCTTCGGCGGCCCCGTCATGCGGGGCTCTCTCCTGACCCGGCGAGTGTAGTGGATCGCGAAGCCGGGGCTGGCGGCTCAGTGCACGGTTTCGGCCGGCGGCAGCAGCTTGTCGATGCGCTCGCGCAGCGAATCGGCGCGCTCGGGGCCGGCGGCCTTCTCGACTTCAGACAGCATCAGCGCGGCGATGGTGAGCATGGCCTCGCGGTCGCGCGCCTGGCGCAGGGCGTCGCGCATCTGGTTGGCGAAGCGCGGGTCGCGGCGCACGAACATGCGCTCGCAGATGTCGAACAGGAACATGCGCGTGGTGGCCAGCGAGCGCTTGCCGTCGAAGCTGTCGGCCGACGTGGCGACCGAGACCGGCTCGGTAGACGGGCCTGCAACGGGTTGCACGACGACCGGCCGCGCGTCTTGCAGATAGCCCCGCTGCATCAACCCCTGGATCGCCTGCTCGGCCTCGACGCGGCTCGGGAACAGCGGGCTGAAGTCGGTCAGCGAGCGCCGGCCGTCGGCCATGAGCAGCAGGGCGCGCTCACGCTGGCTGAGCGTGCGCTGCCCGGCCTGGAGTTCGTCGCGTGCCTTCTCGGTCTTGGTGGGGAACATGGCAGCCACAGCTTTCGGAGGTCGAAGGCTGCAGCATCGTTGCAAGTGGTGACACTTTCGTGAACCATTGGCCTACATCGGGCACGTTGGTGCACGTCAGTTGCCCGCGCTGCTTTCCTTGCGGATCAGCCAGCGCGTGCCCACGCGCTGCAGTTCGAGGGTCTTGCGGTCGGTTTCGGTCAGCGCGTCGGCGCTGTAGATCTGCCGGAACTGTGCGTTGGCCGACGTGCCCTGGATGCTGATCACCAGCCCTTCGATGCCCACGCTGATGCGCGACTTGCCCGTGATGCGGGTGCGCCGGTCGGCCTCCCAGCGCTCGCGGGTCTGGCCGCGCGCGGGGGTGAAGTCGCTCGCGTAGGCGGCGAGGTAGCGCTCGACGTCGCGCGCGGACCAGGCGGCGGCCCAGGCACGCACGGCGGTTTCCACTTCGGCGAGGTGGGTGACGGGATTGGTGGGGTTGGCGGGGGCGGCTGCTGCTGGTGCAACGGTTGCAACGGGCGCAACGGGTGCGGTGGCCGGCGTGGCCGCGATACCGGCGGTGGCCAGCAAGCCGGCAGCGACAAGGCTGCTGCCCTGGGCGACGATTCGGTGCATGGCGTCCTTCTCTTTCCTTCTTCTTGTCTGTCAGGCTCGACGTCGAAGCTTGCGTCGATTCTGGCAGTGAAAGAGAGGGCGCGTGGCGTTGAATCGCCCACGGATTTTGGTGGTTCTTGGATCAGGGCGTGTGCACAGGACACCGGGTGCTTCCCTCCGCGAATGTCCCCCGCCTTCGGCTCCTCCTTGATTTCGCTGCGGGAAGCGCCCAGTGCCCTGTGCACGGTGGGCGCTGCCGTTGCGCGGGAACGGAACTCAACTCAGGCCGCCGCAGCCTCGCCCGCCATCACCTGCACCGTGCGGTTGCGCAGCCGCAAGGCCAGCACGGTCGCGACGCACAGCACGCACAGTACCACCGTGAGCGTCACGCCGAGCCCGCGTGCATCCGACAGCAGGCCGAACAGCGGCGACACCAGCCCGCCGACCGAGAGCGCGAGCCCGAGCGTGATGCCGCTGGCGGTGGCCGGGTTGCGCGGCAGGTAGTCCTGCGCGAGCGTCACCTGCGCGGCGAAGGGCAGGAACATGCTCATGCCGAGCCACGCGGTGCAGGCCAGCGCCGCGCCGGGCGTGGCGGAGAGCACGAGGCCCGCCATGGCCGGCAGCGCGAGCACGTAGCCGCAGCGGATCGTGCCCATGCGCCCGATGCGGTCGCCGAGCCAGCCGCCGGCCAGTGTGCCCACGGCCCCGGCGGCGGTGAAGGCGGTGAGCGCCGCGGCGCCCTGGAAGGTCGAGCCGTGCAGGTCGCGCGTGATGCGCAGCGAGAGCATCGACAGCACGGTGACGTACGGGATCGACCAGCCCACGATGGTCGCGACCAGCAGGCTGAAGGCGCGCCAGTCGTTGTGCGGTTTGAGCACCTGGGCGCGGGCCCGCGCGGCGCGCGCCGCCGCGGCTGCCGCGTGGCTGGCGACGGCACCGCGCTGCGCGTTCACCGCGACCCACACCACGCCCATCGCCACCGCGGGAATGCCCAGCAGGTAGCTGCGCGACAGGCTGCCGCCGCCGACCACCGTGGCCGCCAGCACGGGCGCGAACGAGGCGCCGATGGTGCCGCCCACCGAGAACACGCTCATCGCCTTCTGCGAGGCTCCACCGGCGGTGCGCGCGGCCACGGTGGCGGGCGGGTGGTAGGCCGCGATGCCCAGTCCGCACAGCGCGACCGCGATCCAGGTCAGCAGGTAGCTCTGGCTCAGGCCTGCCAGCACCACGCCCAGCGCCGCCACCAGGAAGCCCACGGGCACCAGCCAGGCGCGCGGGTGGCGGTCGGCGTACAGGCCGAACAGCGGCTGCACCACGCTCGACAGCCCGGTGGCCGCCAGCATCAGGCCGCTCACGGCCGTGTAGCTGTAGCCGCGCTCCAGCACCATGAAGGGCAGCAGCGCGGGCACGAGGCCCTGGTAGAGGTCGTTGACGGCATGGGTGCCCGTGAGCAGCCCGAGTCGGCGCGTGTTCATGCGATGGCTTCTTTCTTCGATGTCCGATGGGAGAAAAAGGGAGGAAAAGCCATCGTAGGAAGACAAGGAAAGATGTTCTCGCTACGAATGTGCAAACATCGTCGTGAAATGGACAAACTGAATCTGCGCCCCGAAGAAGGCGAATCGACCCCGCGCGTCGTCGCCGTGCTGGCCACCGATCCGGCGGGCGACGCCTTCATTCCGCCACACACGCACCGTCGGGGCCAGCTCATCCACGCGATCTCGGGCGTGATGATGGTCAGCGCCGCGTCCGGCAGCTGGGTGGTGCCGCCGGGGCGCGGCGTCTGGGTGCCGCCCGGCATGACGCACCAGCTGCGCATGGCGGGAGAGGTGAAGATGCGCACCGTCTTCGTCGAGCCCGGCACGCGCGCCGACCTGGGCACCGACTGCCGTGTGATCCATGTGGGGGCGCTGTTACGTGAACTGATCGTCGCGGCCGTGTCGCTGCCGCTGGACTACGCGCCGGGTGGCCGCGACGAACGCGTGATGGAACTGATCCTCGACGAAATCGAGGCCGCGCCCGCGCTGTCGCTGCATGTGCCGATGCCGCGCCACGCGCGCCTGGCCGCGCTGTGCGAGGCGCTCATCCGCGACCCCGCGCAGCCCGCCACGCTCGATGGTTGGGCCGCGCGGCTGCACATGAACGCGCGCACGCTGGCGCGGCTGTTCGAGCGCGAGACCGGCATGACTTTCGGTGCATGGTGCCGCCAGGCGCGGCTGCTGCTGAGCCTGCCGCGCTTGGCCGCGGGCGCGTCGATCCTCGAGGTGGCGCTGGCGCACGGCTACGAGAGCCCGAGCGCCTTCACCGCGATGTTCCGCCGCACGCTGGGCGTGCCGCCGAGCCAGTACCTGCAGCACGAACCGAAGCGCTGAAACGACACGGCGGGCGGCCCGCGAAGGCCGCCCGCCGTGTGCGGGTGGGCGTGGTGCCTGCGGCTACCGGCTGTAGACCAGGTCGCGCAGCGACAGCGAGACCCAGGGCACGTACGTGATGATGAGCAGGCAGCCCAGGATCACCAGCACGAACGGGATCAGGTGCCTCACGATCCGGTCGAGCGAGATGCGCGCCACCGTACAGGCCGCGAACAGGTTCACGCCGAAGGGCGGAGTGATCATGCCCAGCGCCAGGTTCACCACCATGATCAGGCCGAAGTGCACCGGGTCGACGCCGAAATGCACCGCCACCGGCGCGAGGATCGGGGCCAGCACGATGATCGCCGCGCTGGTCTCGATGAACATGCCGATCACGAACAGCGCCGCGTTCACGCCCAGCAGGAACATCGTGGGCGACTTCAGCACGTCCTGCAGCCAGTGGCCGATGGCGTCGGGCACACCGGCGCGCGTGATCAGGAACGCGAACAGGCCGGCGTTGGCGATGATGAACATGATCACCGCCGACGACAGCACCGACTTGCGCAGGATCACGAACAGGTCGGTGATCTTGATCTCGCGGTAGATCACCATGCCCACGACCAGCGCATAGAACACCGCCACCGCAGAGGCCTCGGTCGGCGTGAAGATGCCGCCGTAGATGCCACCCAGGATGATCACCGGCATCAGCAGTGCCCAGCCGGCCTGCCACAGCGCGCGCCCGAAAGGCATGCGGCCGTCGCCGTCGGTCTTGCCCCAGCCCTTCCATTTGCAGTAGACCCAGACGAAGAGCATGAGCGCCCCGCTGATCAGGATGCCGGGGCCGAAGCCTGCGATGAACAGCTCGCCGATGGACACCTCGGCGCTCACGCCGTACAGGATCATCGGGATCGACGGCGGAATGATCACGCCCAGCTCGGCGCTCGTGGCCTGCAGCGCCGCCGCGTACGACGTCGGGTAGCCGTGCTTGATGAGCGCCGGGATCAGAATGGCGCCAATGGCGAAGGTGGTGGCCACCGACGAGCCCGACACCGCTGCGAAGATCATGCAGGTGAGCACGCAAGTCATCGGCAGGCCGCCCTGCACGCCGCCCACGATGCTCTTGGCAAACTCGACCAGCCGGCGCGAGATGCCGCCGGTTTCCATCAGGTTGCCGGCCAGGATGAAGAACGGAATGGCCGCCAGCGGAAACTTGTTGATCGAATTGAACATCTCCTTCACGGAGATCAGCATGTTGGCGTTGGTCACCTGGATGCCCAGGATCGACGCCAGACCGATGGACACGGCCACCGACACCGACAGTGCAAAACACAGCACCATCGTTGCAACCATCACGACGCTCATGGTGTGACCCCCACGCTCGGCACTTCGTGTCCTCGCTGCCCCCCGAGGGGGCCGTTCGCTTGCTTGGGGCGGCCCGGCGCGGCGCTCATTGCGCGGTCTCCAGCTCAAGCCGCTTGGGATCGAGAAAATTGCCGGCAATGCCGAACAGACAGAACACGGAGCCGACGGGCAGCGCCAGGTAGGCCCACACCATCGACAGGCTTTCGAGGCCGGCCATCGACTGCACGCGCCCGCGCATCGCATAGTCCCAGCCCCACCAGAGAATGACCAGCATCAGCGCCAGCGCGGCCAGTGCCACCACGGCGTCGAGTACGCGGCGCACGCGCGGCGAACTCCAGCGGTAGAGCACGTCGACGCTGACCATCGCACCCTGGCGGAAGGCCATCGGGATGCCCAGGAACACCATCCAGATCAGGCTCACGCGGATCAGGATCTCGCTCCATTCGGCGGGCTGCTCCAGCACGAAGCGGGTGACGATCTGGAACACGCCCAGCGCCGAGGCGATCACCAGCATCAGGCAGGCGGCGACCATCGACACGCCGGTGGTCCAGCGCTCGATGCCGAGGAATTTATCTTTCATACACAACAGCTCGCATGGTTCGGTTTCTTCGGGTTCTGAACGAAAAAAGCCCGCCAGACAAAGCTGGGCGGGCATCGACGCTGTCAGGAGACAGCCGCCGGGTGATCACTTGAAGTTGCGGATCTTGTCGAGGTTGGCCTTGCCGAAGTCCTTTTCGAACTGGGCATTCACCGGCGCCAGCGCCGCCACGAACTTGGCCTTGTCGACGTTGTCGATCACGGTCATGCCCTTGGCGCGCAGGTCGGCGACGCCCTTAGCGTCGTCTTCGTCCACGCGTGCACGGTTGGCCTTGGTGCCTTCCTTGGCGGCGTCGAGGAAGGCCTGCTTGTCGGCCGCGCTCAGCTTGTCGAAGGTGGCCTTGTTCATCACGAAGATGCAGGGCGAGTAGACGTGGCCGGTCAGCGAGAGGTGCTTTTGCACCTGGTCGAACTTGGCCGAGATGATCACCGGCAGCGGGTTCTCCTGGCCATCGACCGTGCCTTGCTGCAGCGCCGTGAACACTTCGGGGAAGGCCATCGGCGTGGTCACGATGCCGAAGCCCTTGTAGGCGGCGATGTGCACCGGGTTTTCCATCGTGCGCATCTTCAGGCCCTTGAGATCTTCAGGGGCCTTCACGTCGCGCTTGCTGTTGGTCATGTGGCGAAAGCCGTTCTCGGCCCACGCCAGCGCCTTGAAGCCCTTGGCGTCGAACTTGGTCAGCATTTCCTGGCCGATGGGACCGTCGAGCACGGCGCGCGCATGGGCCTTGTCGCGGAACAGGAACGGCACGTCGAGGATTTTGGTCTCGGGCACGAAGTTCGGGATCGGGCCGGTCGAGGAAAAGGCCAGTTCCTGCGTGCCCAGCTGCACCGCTTCGATCGACTCGCGTTCGCCGCCGAGTGCGCCGTTGTAGAAGGTCTGGACCTTGTAGCGGCCGCCCGTGCGCTTTTCGACTTCCTTGGCGAAGGTGTCGATGGCCACGCCCTGGTGCGAGTTCTGCGCGGTGGAAATGCTGATCTTCATGGTCGTCTGCGCAAAAGCGGCGCAGGCCATGCCCATGCCCAGAACCAGGCCGGCGGCCAGTCGGGTCAACTTCATTTGTCTGTCTCCTCGGTTGGAAAAAAGGGGCGCGCAAAACAGCCTGAGACCGGTTTCACGCAAAGAGGTGACTATGCACGAATAACCAGTTTCACCGCGTCGGGACTTTCACGGACGTAGGCGCGAATCACGTCGTCGAATCGCTCGTCGGCCACGAGGCCCAGGGCCCGCGCGCGCGGCGTGTCGAAGCGGCCCGGCCAGGTCTTCACGATGCGGCCGATGGTGGCGTCGGGCGTGCGGTCGAGCAGGTCGGTGGCGGCGCGGCCGGCCACGCGTTCGAGCGCGGCGGCCATCTCGCCCACGGTGGTGGCCAGCGAGGGCAGGTTGAGCGCGGTGCGCGCGCCCCAGTCCGCATTGCCGGCCTCGGCGGCACGCACGATGCCTTCGATGGTGCGTGCCGGCGAGGCGATGGCCACGGGTGTCTCGTCGGGCACCGGGCAGGCCGCGCGCAGGCCGGCGAGCGGCTCGCGGATCATGCCGCTGAAGAAGCCCGAGGCCGCGCCGTTCGGTTGGCCGGGGCGCACGCTCACCGTCATGAGACGCACGCTGCGCCCCTGCACGAAACCCCTGCGCGTGTAGTCGGCCACCAGCTGCTCGCCGATGAATTTCTGGATGCCGTAGCTGGTCTGCGGCGTGGGCAGCGTGTGGTCGTCGATGAGCGCGGGCAGCGGCTGCTCGGGCGAATCGCCGAACACGGCGAGCGAGCTGGAGAACACCAGCACGGGGCGCGTGCCGAGCGCGCGCAGCGTTTCGAGCAGGCCGTGCGTGGCCGCGAAGTTGCTGCGCATGCCGAGGTCGAAGTCGGCCTCGCATTCGCCGCTGACGGCCGCCGCGAGGTGGAACACCGCGTCGGCCTCGCGCCAGAAGGCGGCGCCGTCGCCGCGCAGCTGGTCGTTGAGGTCGCCCACGGCGGATGCGATGCGCGCGTCGGCCGCCAGGTCGGCGGGCGGTGCCACGCGGTCCGCGAGGGTGATGCGTTCGATGTCCCGTTCGGGCGCGCCCGCGAGCGAAAGCCGGCCGCGCGCCAGCAGGGTGCGCGCCAGGCGCGCGCCGAGGAAGCCGGCGCCGCCGGTGATGACGATGTGCATGAAGTCCTGTCTCCTTGTGTCCGTGTGTCGCGAGGATAGCGTCGGCGGGTATCGCACAATTTGCGCATGCCCATGCTGCCTCCCGATCTCCTCGCCACCCTGGGATTGCCTGTGCTGCAGGACGCCGACCTCGACACCCAGGCTTCCTTCTTCCAGCGGCCCGAGGTCCGCGCGTTCTACTTCGAGGTCGTGGAAAGTTCTGCGAAGGACGAGGTGCTGCGCGCCGCCATCGCGCAGCTCGGCGACGTGCATCCGCATCGGGCCGCCTTGCTGGCGGTGTTCTGCGGCGCGCTGGTGGAAAACGGGGCCGATCCGCAGCTCATGTTCGACGCCGTGCGGCAACTGGCGGGGCGCCTGCTGGCGTCGTTGGCACCGTACTGCGCGGCGCAGCCGCATGAGCCGGACGAGGATGACGACGAACCGCAGGACGAGAAGGAACTCGCCGTCTGGCAGGCCGCCGAAGCCGCGCTCGCGTCGCTGTCGCCGCTGGCCCGCTTCGAGGTCGATGCGCGCCAGCGCGCGGTCGATCTGCTGGCGCTGCCGCTCATGACCATGGTGGTGCGCGATGTGCGCAACCACCAGTCGCTGGTGGCGGACGAAGGCCTGCTCGCGCACATCGAGGCCATGTATGCCAACGACTCGCTGCCCTTCGAGGCGCTGCATTTCCTGCGCGCGGCGGCCCAGCTGTCGTACGAGGACGAGCTGGTGGTGCTGCTGCCGGCGTCGGGCGCCGGCATGGTCGTTCGCGCCCAGGGCCTCAACAACAACTTCCACGCGTTCTCCCTGCTGCAGGACCTGATGGAAACGCACGCCCAGACGCTGGGCATACGGCAGCCGCCGCGCGCGCGCCGCGACGGCGACAGTGATGCCGCCTCGTTCCTCTGGCTGCAGGCGACCGCCTACGCCCAGGGCGAGCTGGTGGACCGCATGGCGTGGTCCTGGGGCGAAGGCACGCTGCGCGAGAACGCGCGCAGGCAGGGGCGGCTGGTGCTCGTTGCGCTGGAAACGGACGACAAGCCCGCACGCGGCTGGAACGGGTTCACCCACGTGCTGCACGCCGAGCAGAACCCGCAGGTGTCGCTGGTGCATTTCCTCACGCCCGACGAGGTCGCCGCGTACCTCGCCTGAAGCGCCATGAAAAAAGCCCTCCGAAGAGGGCTTCCATGCATCGATGCGGCGGGCGTCTTACATGCCCACGTAGTTCGGACCGCCGCCGCCTTCGGGCGTGACCCAGACGATGTTCTGCGTCGGGTCCTTGATGTCGCAGGTCTTGCAGTGCACGCAGTTCTGCGCGTTGATCTGCAGGCGCTCCTTGCCGGCGCCGGTTTCGTCGGGCACGAACTCGTACACGCCGGCCGGGCAGTAGCGGCTCTCGGGGCCGGCGAACTTGGCAAGGTTGACGTTGACCGGCACCGACGCGTCTTTCAGCGTCAGGTGGGCGGGCTGCTGCTCTTCATGGTTCGTGTTGCTGATGAACACGCTCGACAGGCGGTCGAAGGTGAGCTTGCCGTCCGGCTTCGGGTAGGCGATGGGCTTGCACTCGGCCGCCGGCTTCAGGTACTGGTGGTCAGGCTTGTTGCGGCGCAGGGTCCATGGGATGTGGCCCTTGAGCAGCCACTGCTCGACGCCGTTCATGACCGTCGCGATGCCCAGGCCCTTCTTGAACCAGGCCTTGAAGTTGCGGGCCTTGTTCAGCTCGGTGTAGAGCCAGCTCTTCTCGAACGCGGCCGGGTAGGCCGTGAGTTCGTCGTGCTGGCGGCCGGCCATGACCGCGTCGAATGCGGCCTCGGCGCACAGCATGCCGGTCTTGATGGCGGCGTGGCTGCCCTTGATGCGGCTCACGTTGAGGTAGCCGGCCTCGCAGCCGACCAGTGCGCCGCCCGGGAACACCGTCTTGGGCAGCGACATCAGGCCGCCGGCCGTGATCGCGCGCGCGCCGTAGCCGATGCGCTTGGCGGGCTTGATGCCCTTGGCTTCGTCACCCTCGAGGTACCAGCGGATGTTGGGGTGCAGCTTCCAGCGCTGCATTTCCTCGAACGGGCTCAGGTACGGGTTGCTGTAGTCCAGGCCCGTGATGAAGCCCATCGTGACCTTGTTGTCCTCCATGTGATAGAGGAACGCGCCGCCGTAGGTGTCGCTCTTCATTGGCCAGCCGGCTGTGTGCAGCACGAAGCCGGGCTGGTGGCGCTTGGGATCGATTTCCCAGACTTCCTTGACGCCCAGGCCGTAGGTCTGCGGGTCGCGGCCTTCGTCGAGCTTGAACTTGGCGATGAGCTGGCGGCCCAGGTGGCCGCGCGCGCCTTCGGCGAACACCGTGTACTTGCCCAGCAGCTCCATGCCCAGCTGGAAGTTCTCGGTGGGTTCGCCGTCCTTGCCGACGCCCATGTTGCCGGTGGCCACGCCGCGCACCGAGCCGTTCTCGTTGTAGAGCACTTCGGCGGCCGGGAAGCCGGGGAAGATTTCCACGCCGAGGTTCTCGGCCTGTTGCGCCAGCCACTTGGTGAAGGCGCCCAGGCTGATGATGTAGTTGCCGTGGTTCTGGAAACAGGCCGGCAGGAACGCGTTGGGCGTGCGCAGGCCTGACTTCTCGCCGAGGAACACCATGGCGTCGTCGGTCACGGGCTGGTTCAGCGGCGCGCCGAGTTCCTGCCAGTCGGGCAGCAGTTCGTTGAGCGCGCGCGGGTCCATGATGGCGCCCGACAGGATGTGCGCGCCGGGCTCGGAACCTTTCTCGAGCACGACGACGGAGATCTCTTTCTCCTGCTGGGCGGCGAGCTGCTTGAGGCGGATCGCGGTCGAGAGGCCGGCGGGGCCGCCGCCGACCACGACCACGTCGTATTCCATGGCTTCGCGAGGGCCGAACTGGGCGAGGATTTCGTCGTGCGTCATGTGGGTTGGGTCGATAATGATTTTTAGAGGCGCGGGGGCGTCCCGGTTCGCCGGGCATTTTATGCGGCGTCCGGCCGTGGCCTTGTCGCCTGCAGGCGAGGCGCCCTGCGTCACCTGCGCGACTCCACAGGATTCTGCCCATGGCTTACAGCATCGATCTCTCCGGCCGCGTGGCCTTCGTCACCGGCGCCTCCAGCGGACTGGGCGCCCAGTTCGCGAAAACGCTGGCCCGTGCCGGTGCCGCCGTGGTGCTGGCCAGCCGCCGCGTCGACAAGCTCAAGGAATTGCGTGCGCGCATCGAAGGCGAAGGCGGCGACGCCCACGTGGTCGAGCTCGACGTGACCGACTTCGGCAGCATCAAGGCTGCCGTGGCGCGCGCCGAAACCGAAGTGGGGCCCATCGACGTTCTGGTCAACAACTCGGGCGTGAGCACCACGCAGCGTCTGCAGGACGTCACGCCCGACGACTACGACTACATCTTCGACACCAACGTGAAGGGTTCCTTCTTCGTGGCGCAAGAGGTCGGCAAGCGCATGCTGGCGCGCGCCCAGGGCACGGCGCCGGGCACCTACATCGGCGGACGCATCATCAACATCGCGTCGTCAGCGGCGCTCAAGGTCATGCCGCAGATCGGCGCTTATTGCATGAGCAAGGCCGCGGTGGTGCAGATGACCAGGGCCATGGCGCTCGAATGGGGCCGCTTCGGCATCAACGTGAACGCGCTGTGCCCGGGCTACATCTCGACCGAGCTCAACGAGGAACACTGGCGCACCGAGGGTGGCGCCAAGCTGGTCAGCATGCTGCCGCGCAAGCGCGTGGGCAAGCCCGAAGACCTCGACGGCCTGATCGTGCTGCTGGCCAGCGGGCAGAGCCATTTCGTGAACGGCGCCGTCATCGCGGCCGACGACGGGTTCGCGATCTGAGCCCCCGGGCCTGGATCGGCATTGCCGCCGGCCTGGGCGCGGGCGCGCTCTGGGGCCTGGTGTTCGTGGCCCCGCGCATGGTCGGCCACTTCGGCATGGTCGACATCACGGCGGCGCGTTTCGCGGTGTTCGGCGCCGTGTCGGCGCTGGCGGTGTTCGCGCGGCCCGCGGCCGTGCGCTGGCCCACCGGCCGGCAGGCGCTGGCAGCGCTCGGCCTCAGCGTGCTGGGCTTCAGCGGCTACTACCTGCTGCTGGCCTTCGGCATCGCGGCGGCGGGCACCGAGGTGCCCAGCCTCATCATCGGCACCATCCCCGTCTGGATGATGCTGCTGGGCCGACCGGCGGGCCTGCACATGCGGGCTTTGCTGCCCGGCCTGTTGCTGACGGGCGCGGGCATCGCGCTGATGATCTGGGGCGAGTGGTCGGCGCAGCATGGCGGTGGCGCGCGCTTTGGCTGGGGCATTGCGCTGGCGCTGTGTTCGATGGTGAGCTGGACGGTCTACGGCCTGCTCAACGCCGCCTGGCTGCAACGGCACCGCGAGGTGCACGCCGCCGATTGGGCCAACTGGCTCGGCATTGCCACAGGCCTTGGCGCCTTGCTGCTGTGGGCGGTGGCGGGCAGCGACGTCGCCACGCTGCAGTCGCAGCCCGACGGCATGCTGTTCATCTGGATCGCGTTGGCGAGCGGTTTCGGCTCGTCGTGGCTCGCAACCATCCTCTGGAACGTCGCCAGCCAGCGGCTGTCGGCCAGCCTGTGCGGCCAACTGATCGTGAGCGAGACGCTGTTCGCCTTGCTCTATTCCTTCCTCTGGGACGGCCGCTGGCCGCAGGCCACCGAATGGCTGGCGGCGATGCTGTTCGTCCTGGGCATCCTCGCATCCATCAAGGCCCACCGATGAGAATTGAAATCCCCGAAAAGAAGAAGCTCGTGTATGAAATGTCGATCCCCATCCGCTGGGGCGACATGGACGCCATGGGCCACCTGAACAACGGCACCTACTTTCGCTACCTGGAAACTGCGCGCATCGACTGGATCCGTTCGCTCGGCGTCGAGCCCACGCCGGGCGGCGAGGGCATGGTCATCGTCAACGCCTTCTGCAACTTCTACCGGCAGATCGAGTACCCGGGCAACGTGCGGATCAGGATGTACGTGAGCGACCCGGGCCGCACCACCTTCGAAAGCTGGGCCACGATGGTCCGTGAAGACGCGCCCGACGTGGTCTGCGCGGCCGGCGGCGCCACCACCATCTGGGTCGACTTCCCGAAGCAGAAGGCGCTGGCGTTGCCCGACTGGCTGCGTGAGATCGTCAGCGACTGAAGGCGCGCTGGCGCGTCGGCGCAAAAGGCTCAGGCCGGCTGCAGCACGATGCGCGCCTCGAAGCCGCGCGCCATGCCAGGCGGCGGCGAGGCCAGTTCCAGCGTCGCGTTGTGCTTCTCGACGATCGTGCCCACGATCGACATGCCCAGGCCATAGCCCGCGCGGTCCGAGCCGTGGCGCACATGGCGCTGGTGCAGCGACTGAAGCTGTTCGGCGCTGACGCCGGGGCCGACATCGCGCACCACGAGCACACACGGCGCCGCGACTTCGACCGTCACGCGGCCGTCGCCGCTGTAGCGCAGCGCGTTCTCGACGAGGTTGCGCAGCGCGATCGCCAGAGCGTCGACGTCGCCGAAGGCCACGGGCGCCGCGCTGTCGGGCACCTTGAGCTTCAGGCGTTCGTTGGTCTGCGGGTCTTGCCAGAACTCCTGCGCCACCGTGCCCGCCAGCTGCACCAGGTCGACCCGCGCCCGCGTGAGCGACGCACCCGATTCGGCGCGCGACAGCTGCAGCAGCTTTTCAGCGCGGTGGCTCAGCATCTGCAGCGCCTGCAGCGCGCCTTCGACGTCGGTGCGTTTCAGGTCGTGGTCGAGCGCGGTCTGCAGCCGCAGGCGCGCGGCGGCCAGCGGCGTGCGCAGCTCGTGCGCGGCGTTGGCGGCCAATGCGCGTTCCACGTCGAGCGACTGCGACAGCCGCTCCAGCAGCCGGTTGACATGGTCGCCCACGGCGCGCAGCTCCTGCGGCAGGCCGGGCAGGGTGATCGGGCGCAGGTCGGTGCCGCTGCGCTTTTCGATCTCGGCGGCGAGTTGCTGCAGCACGCGCAGCTCGGTGCGCGCCACGCGGCGCAGCACCAGCGCCAGCAGCGGCAGCACCGCGCCCAGCGGGATGATCAGGCCGAACAATGTGCGGTTCAGCGCGTGGCGGCGCTCGTCGAGCGGATCGGCCACCTGGAAGTACAGGCCCAGCGTCGGGTGGCGCACGGTGTAGATGCGCCAGGTCTGGTTGTTGGCGAAGCCGGCGGCCAGCGGCACGTCGAAGGCGTCGTCGGGCGCTTCGGCCGAGCGCAGCAGCACATGTTCGTGGACATCGACCACCTGGTACATCACGGCGTCTTCGGAGAACAGCTGCTTGGGCGCGATCAGCGGTGCGTCCTGCGTGCTGCTCTCGCGATGCCGCTTCAGCTTGTCGAGCTCTTGCACCGCCATGTCGAACATGCGGTGCGACACCTCCACCAGCTCGTTGTCGAAGTTGTGGTTGATCTCGCGGTCCACGTACCAGACCACGGCGAACACGCACACGAGCCAGACACCGCCGACCCACAGGATCAGCGTGCGCGTGAGGCGCCCCGCGAGAGAGTCGCGGCGGTCGCCAAGGAGGGCGCCGCTCATTCCTCGTCGTCCGCCGAGAACGACAGCCGGTAGCCCAGGCCGCGCAGCGTCTGGATGTGGCTGCGCCCGAGCTTGCGGCGCAGCCGGCTGATGAACACCTCGAGCGTGTTGCTGTCGGCCTCGTCGCCGAAGCCGTAGAGCGCGTCGGCCAGGTTGTCGCGCGTGTGGATGCGTTCGGGCCGCGTCGCCATCACGCGCAGCAGCGCCCATTCCTTCTGCGTGAGCACGACAGGTATGCCGTCCTTGCGCACGCGGTCGTGCGCCAGGTCGATCTCCAGCGTGCCCAGCTGCAGCACCGGCGACGTATTGGCGCTGCGCCGGCGCTCCACGGCGCGCAGCCGCGCGAGCAGCTCGGCCGGGTCGTAGGGCTTGATGAGGTAGTCGTCGGCGCCGGCGTCGAGGCCGCGGATGCGGTCGGTGACCTGGTCGCGCGCCGTGAGCACGATGACGATGGGCGGCTCGCGCAGCGCGCGCACCTGCGGCAGCAAAGAGAGGCCGTCGCCGTCGCCCAGGTGCAGGTCGAGCAGCACCGCCGCGTACTGAACTGAAAGGAGGGCGCCGCGCGCCTCGGCCAGGCTGGGGGCCACGTCGACGACGAACGCCTTGGCGACCAGGTAGCTGCAGACCGCGTCTGCCAAGGAACTGTCATCTTCGACCAGCAAGATCCGCACGCGGTGCCCTTACAAAAACTCGAAGTCTAGCGTCGCCCCCTGGCCGTTGCGTCAGGAATCGTTCAGGTTGCTTCAGACGGGGTTCATCCTGCGTGCGTAGGCTCACGCCCAGTCTGTTCCGAGGCCTGCTTTCTTCATGACCCGCCGTTCCCCGAACCTCCGTCCCGGAATCCTGACCTTGCTTGCTCTGGCCTTGTTGATGATCTGGGATGCACTCGGCGGCGATCTGCCGCTGGCCCGCCTGGCCGGCACGCCGATGGGCTTTCCGTGGCGCGACAACCCCTTCCTGGTCCACGTGATGCACGAGGGCGCGAAAAACCTCAGCTGGCTGCTGATGATCGGCCTGTTTGCCGCCATCCGCTGGCCCGTGGGCATGCTGCGGCGCCTGGGCACGGGTGCCCGCGTGCAGCTCGCCCTGACCGTGCTGGCCTCGGTGCTGGCCGTGAGCCTGATCAAGCATGCGAGCGACACCAGCTGCCCGTGGGACCTGAAGGAGTTCGGCGGCGTGGCGCGCTACGTGTCGCATTGGGCCTGGGGCCAGGGCGACGGCGGGCCCGGGGGCTGCTTCCCGGCCGGCCATGCCTCGGCCGCGTTCGCCTACCTCGGCGGGTATTTCGTGCTGCGGCATGTGTCGCCGCGCGCGGCTGCCCTCTGGCTTGGCGTGGCGCTGCTCGCCGGCCTTGTGCTGGGCGTGGCGCAGCAGATGCGCGGCGCGCACTACATGAGCCACACGCTGTGGACCGCCTGGGTCTGCTGGACGGTGGGCTTCGTCATCGATCTGGCAGTGACGCGCCGCCAGAAACCTTTTCCCACCCAACGCACTGCGCCCCTGCATGCACGCCCTTGATTTCGCCCTGTTCAGCTGGATCAACGCCTCCGCCTCTGCGCCGGCGTGGAGCATCCGCTTCGCGGTCTTCGCGTCCGACGTCTTGCCGACGCTGCTGGCGCTGTCGATCGCGGCCGCGGCAGCCGTCGACCGCCGCTGGCGCCATGCCTTCTTCACGGCCCTGGTCAGCGTGCTCGTGGTGTGGCTGGTGGTGAACACCTTCCGCTCGCTGCTGCCGTTCCCGAGGCCCGCGTTCTACGGACTGGGCATCCAGTGGGTGCCGCAGGGCGTGCGGCCGGGATTTCCCAGCCTGCATGCGGCCGGCACCTTTGCCGCGGCCTTTTCGCTGTGGTGCCTGCCGTGGCGCACGCCTATGCGGCTGGCGCTGGTGGCGGCGGTGGTGGTGGCGTGGAGCCGCTTGTACCTGGGCCTGCACTTCCCGACCGACGTGACGGCCGCCGCGATCCTGGCGGCGCTGGTCTCGATCATGGTGGAGCGCGGCATCAGCCGTCCGGCCGGCCGCGCGGTGTCGCGCAGCCCGCATTTGCGGCTGCTGCGCCGGGCGCGCATCGGCCGAGCCTGAATGCGCGCTGAATGAACTGTTCAGGCTCTCTTCAGGCGCGCTGCCTACAGTGGCTGCATGTCTGTTTCGCGTCTCGAATCCGCGCTGGTAGCGCGCGCCGCCACCCGCTCTGAATCCGGTCCCGCGCCGCTGGCGGATTCAGGCGCCGCCGGCAGCCTCTGGCAACGCATCGACCGCCGGATCTCGCGGCCCCGCTCGACCCGGCAGGTGATCGTCTGGCTCAGCCTGTACCTCGGCCTCACGGCCAACTGGCCGTTGCTGAACGAACTGGCCCGCCTGGGCGGCGCGCCCAGCACCTACCTCCCGACGATCGTCGCGCTGGGATTGCTCACCTTCTGCGGCACCGTCGCGATGCTGTCGCTCACGGCCTGGTCGCGCTGGATGAAGCCGCTGTGGCTGCTCGTGGTGGTGATCGCCGCGGTGGCGCAGCACTACATGCTCCAGTACCGCGTGGTGATGGACCCGAGCATGATCGCGAACGCGTTCCAGACCGACCCCAACGAGGCGCGCGACCTGCTGAGCTGGCGCATGGTCTTCAATGTGCTCGTGGTGGTGGTGCCGGCGGCCTGGGCAATCTGGCGCGTGCGCATCGTGCCGAGGGGGCTGCTGTCGCACGCGTGGCGCAACGCGCTGCTGCTGGTGCTGGCCGCCGTCGTGGCGGTGGTCACGGGCGTGGCGATGAACCGGCAGCTGGCGCCGCTGATGCGCAACAACGTGCACCTGCGCTACATGATGAACCCCATCGCCAGCCTCTACTCGGCCGGCGCCGTGGTGCTCAAGCCGATGTTCAAGCGCAGCAGCAAGCTGATCCCGATCACCGCCGGCACCGCGCTGGGCGCGAGCTACGCGGCGCAGAAGCGGCCGCCGCTGTTCGTGGTGGTGGTGGGCGAGACCGCGCGCGCCGATCACTTCGGACTGAACGGCTATGCCCGCAACACCACGCCCGAGCTCGCCAAACGCGACGTGTTGAGCTACCGCGAGGTGCGCTCGTGCGGCACCAACACGCTGGCCTCGGTGCCCTGCATGTTCTCGCCCCTGGGCAAGGGCGGCTACGAGTCGCGCAAGGACGAGTACGAGAACCTGATGGACGTGCTGCAGGCCTCGGGCCTGGCGGTGTTCTGGCTCGACAACCAGGCCGGCTGCAAGGGCGTGTGCGCGCGCATCCCGAACGCCTCGGCCTTCGACAGCCTCGACGCCGCCACCAAGAAGGCGCTGTGCGATGGCGAGGAGTGCCTGGACAACGTGATGCTCAAGGGCCTCGACGAACGCATCGCCGCGCTGCCTGCCGAGCGCCGCGCCAAGGGCATCGTGCTCGTGATGCACCAGATGGGCAGCCACGGCCCGGCCTACTACAAGCGCTCGGCGTCCGAACTGAAGCGCTTCACGCCCGAATGCAAGACCAACGCGTTGGCCGAATGCGCGCACGCCGAGCTGATGAACGTCTACGACAACTCGATCGCCCAGACCGACCATTTCCTCGGCCAGACCATCGACTGGCTCAAGACGCAATCGAAGCAGTACGACCCGGCGCTGCTCTACGTGAGCGACCACGGCGAGTCGCTGGGCGAATACGGGCTCTTCCTGCACGGCGTGCCCTACAGCTTCGCGCCCGATGCACAAAAGCACGTGCCCCTGGTCACGTGGTTCGGCGACGGCATGAGCGAGCGCCGCAAGCTCTCGCGTTCGTGCATGGAAGCGGGGCTGGATGCGCCGCTCACCCACGACAACCTGTACCACACGGTGCTGGGCCTGATGGACGTGACCACGCCCACCTACAAGCCGGCGCTCGACGCGCTGGCCTCGTGCCGCGGCAAGGCCTGAGCCTGTTGCCGATAGCCGCGTCTGCTTACTTCTTTTCGCGCGGCAGCCGGCCCATCAGGAAGAACTCCGGGTTCGGCTGCATGCCGCTGAAGCTGGCCAGCCGGTTGCTCAGGCCGAAGAAGGCGGTGATGGCTGCGATGTCCCAGATGTCCTCGTCGTCGAAGCCATGCGCGTGCAGCGGCGCGAAGTCGCGGTCGTCGATCTCGTGCGAGCGTTCGCAGACCTTCATCGCAAAGTCGAGCATCGCGCGCTGGCGCTGCGTGATGTCCGCCTTGCGGTAGTTCACCGCCACCTGGTCGGCCACCAGCGGTTTCTTCTCGTAGATGCGCAGCAGCGCGCCGTGCGCCACCACGCAGTACAGGCATTGGTTGGCCGCGCTGGTGACCGTGACGATCATCTCGCGGTCGCCCTTGGTGAGCGAGCCTTCTTCCTTCAGCATCAGCGCGTCGTGGTACGCGAAGAACGCGCGCCACTCGGCGGGACGGCGTGCAAGGCCGAGGAACACGTTGGGCACGAAGCCGGCCTTCTCCTGCACGGCGAGGATCGCGGTGCGGATGTCGTCGGGCAGGTCCTTGAGTTCGGCGAGGGGGTAGCGGGGGGCGGACATCTGTTTGTCTCCTGGATGGAATGACAAGATCATAGGCAAGCGCCGGCCCCTGCGCCTAAGCGCGGATGCGTTCGTGCTGCTGCGCAATGAACGTTGCCACACGGCGCACCAGGTCGTGATGGCCTCCGGCAGCCTCGACACTTGCCGCAGCTTGCACGCCGACGGTTTCTTCGATGGTGCGGATGACATCGTCCGCCTGCGCAGCCGACAGGCCGAAATGGGGCGCTGCGGCGCGCGCCAATTCGAGACTCGACGCGTGTTGCCCCGGAAGGATGGCGAGTTCCTGGTAGCCGGTGTGGCCGCCCAGCTGCATGACGAGATCGAAGGCCGGGGCCAGGTGCCAGAGGCCGTCTTCGTCTTGCACGGCGCCATGGTTCTTGACGTGGTCGTCGCTGTTGCCCACCACCAGGTTGAACACCAGGCGCCGGAACAGCTCGGACAGGTCTTCCTGCGGCTGTCGCGAGATGCGCCGCAGCAGTTGTGCCAGCTCGATGTAGCTGCCCCGGCTGGATTCGTAGGGAACGTTGAGCAGTGCCGAAGCCGAGAGGTAGTGAAAGCGTCGCTCGTCGGTCACCGGACCGGACCGGTCGAAGCGCTCGACCAGCAAGGCGTGCCCCGCGGCCAGAGGCTGCAGCAGAAACGGGGGCACTGCGATGCCGCAGGCATCGGCGAGCCAAAGCGTGGCCGCTTCGATCACCTCCACGTCATGGTCGTCGCCGCGCGATGCGAACTTGGCGATGCAGCGCCGGCCCTCGTGCACGAAGGCCGCCTTGGGGCGTGCGCCGCCCAGGCTCCCGCCGCGCAGCAGCAGGTGCATGTCGGGGCCGATGTCCAGGCCGTCCTCGATCCGGCGGGAGGCCTCGGCAAGTTCCTGCAGCGACCAGAGCGTGACGGGCGGTTCGTCGGTGCGGATGGGCAGCGCTTCGGAGAACACCATCGCGCCGACGCGGTCCTCGTTGGTCAGCAGCAGCGCGTCGATGTCGGACAGCGGCCGGCCCTGGCGTATTTCGAGCACCTTGCGCCCCCAGCTGTCGGGCAGCGCGTCGCGCAGCGTGAGTGGCATCGCGCCGCCATCGCGGATGCGCTGCTCGGACAGCACGAACGCGGCGTCGCGCAGCGGCAGGGTTTCGGGGTTCAGCGGCACGGCCGCCGGGTTTTCGAGATAACGCCGGCCATAGGCGAATTCGCCGGACTCGACAACCCCGCGACGAACCACCTTCATCAGGCCTGCGGGCTGCACCGGTGCGCCCGTGCGGTGTGCGAGGCCGACATAGATGCGGCGCTCGGCGTCGAGCGGATCAGAAGTCACGTTCACCCTCCGCGATCACACCCGCAGTGCCTTGTGCGGCCGATCGACGCACGCGGCGCTTCGCCGCCAGTTCCGCGGGAGCCGGGGCCACGCTGTCGAGCGAATCGATCTGGCCCAGCAGCCACAGCGCATGGGCGAGCAGGCCGATGCTGGTGCCGGGCTTGCCCGATTCGAGGGCCCGCAGCGTGTTGGGGGAGCACATGAGCCGCTCGGCCATTTCGGCCACCGTCCATGCGCGGTGCACCCGGTGCGCGCGCAGGCGCAGGCCCAGGCCCTCAAGGGGCTTGACGGTCTGCGAGGGCAGGGCTGAGAGGCTTCGGCTGCTCTTCGGCATCAATAAAGTGACTTTTAAGCTGGTTAAAAGTCATTTTATTGCGTATTTTTGAATTCGGGAAGCCTGTCTTGTCCGGTCAGGCCTGGCGGCTTTGCTTCGGGTGGCTCCAGCACCGCCAGATCGCTCTCGTCCTTGAGCCCCACGCCGCTCAGCCCCCGGCGCAGCGATTCGCGCACCAGCCACGCGAGCTTGAAGGCGGCCTGCGCATAGGACAGCCCCTCGGGCCGCACGTTCGAGATGCAGTTGCGTTCGGCGTCGTGCCGGCCGCGCCGTGGCGCGTAGGTCAGATAGATGCCGAGGCTGTCGGGCGAGCTGAGGCCCGGGCGTTCGCCGATCAGCATGACCGACAGTGCGGCACCGACCGCTTCGCCCAGTTCGTCGGCCAGTGCCACGCGCGCCTGCGTGGCAATGAACACGGGCGACAGGCGCGTGCCGGGCGGCAGCTGCGGGCGCAGCGCGGCGAGCAGCGGCACCGCGTGGCGCGCCACCGCAAGGGAGGAAAGGCCGTCGCCGATCACGAGGCAGACGTCGCAGCCGCCCGCCGACCGGTCGTCGCGCAGGCGCGCGGCGTCTTCGGTGTCGAGCTGGCGACCGAGGTCGGGCCGGCGCAGGTAGGTGGTGCGGTCGGAGGCCTGGCTGCGCACGCGGTTCACGTCCCATTGGCCGGCGCGCAGTGAAGCGTCGAGCGTGTCGACATCGAGTGCCGCATGGATCGCGTCGCGCGCCATCGCATGCGCCCAGCCGAAGCGCAGCGTTTCGTCGGTGGGCATGCCGGCGCCCGCGCGGCCGAGGGCGAGCCGCGCGGGCGTGGCAGCGCGCCATGGTGCCCAGGGGTTGGGCGTGACGGGTGAATCGCTCATGGTGCCAGCGCGGACAACCCGCCCATGTCGCTCAGCAGCCGGTTGGCCGAGGGCGGTGCGAGGCGCCCGGTGGCGTCGGTGATCTGCATGCGTTGCAGCCAGGCCTCGAACTCGGGCGCGCGCTTCAGGCCCAGCGTCTCGCGCAGGAACAGCGCGTCGTGGAACGAGGTGCTCTGGTAGTTGAGCATCACGTCGTCGGCGCCCGGAATGCCCATGATGAAGTTGATGCCCGCGGTGCCCAGCAGCACGAGCAGCGTGTCCATGTCGTCCTGGTCGGCCTCGGCGTGGTTGGTGTAGCAGATGTCGCAACCGATCGGCAGGCCCATCAGCTTGCCGCTGAAGTGATCCTCGAGGCCGGCGCGAATGATCTGCTTGCCGTCGTACAAATACTCGGGGCCAATGAAACCGACGACCGTGTTGATGAGCAGCGGCTGGTAGCGCCGCGCGAGCGCATAGGCGCGCACCTCGCAGGTCTGCTGGTCGACGCCGAAGTTGGCGTTGGCCGAGAGCGCGCTGCCCTGGCCGGTCTCGAAGTACATGAGGTTGTTGCCGACGGTGCCGCGCGCGAGTGATTGCGCAGCGGCGTGGGCCTCGTCGAGCAGCGCGGGCGTCACGCCGAAGGACAGGTTCGCCTGCTCGGTGCCCGCGATCGACTGGAACACGAGGTCCACCGGCGCGCCGGCCTCGGCGAGCTTCAGCGTGTTCGTGACGTGCGTGAGCACGCAGCTCTGCGTGGGGATCTCGAAGCGCTGGATGACCTCGTCGAGCATGTGCAGCAGGCGCCCGAGAACGGGCAGGCTGTCGGACACGGGGTTGATGCCGATCACCGCGTCGCCCGCGCCATAGAGCAGGCCGTCGAGCGTGGAGGCGGCCACGCCGCGCAGGTCGTCGGTGGGGTGGTTGGGTTGAAGGCGCACGGCCAGGTGGCCGGGCAGGCCGATGGTGTCGCGAAAGCGCGTGACCACATGGCATTTCTTCGCGACCGCCACGAGGTCCTGGTTGCGCATGAGCTTGGACACGGCCGCGACCATCTCGGGCGTGAGGCCGGGTGCGAGCGCGCCGAGTGCTTCGGTGGTGGCCTGCTCGGACAGCAGCCAGTTGCGGAAGTCGCCGACCGTGAGGTGCGCGACCGGCGCGAAGGCCTGCGCGTCGTGCGTGTCGATGATGAGCCGCGTGATGTTGTCCTGCTCGTAGGGAATCAGCGCCTCGGTGAGGAACTGCTTGAGCGGCGTGTCGGCCAGCACGTGGCGTGCGGCCATGCGCTGCTGCGCGGTGGCCGCGCCGAGGCCCGCGAGGTAGTCGCCTGAGCGCGCAGGGCTGGCGCAGGCGAGCACCTGGCGCAGGTCGTCGAAGGCGAACACCTGGGCGGCGATGGTGGTGCGGTAGGACATCGTCTTCCGGAAGAGGCGGCGGCTGTGCGGGATGCGGACAAGACAATGGTGACAGTGCATACCGGCCAGATCAAGAGAAGGGCCACCGCCGGATACATCGACCTACAAAGGTGTCGCGGGCGCTGTCCATAATCGGGCGCTTTCAACCACCGAGGTGTTTCGTGAAGTCTTATTTTTGTGCCGCGCTCGTGTCGATCTGTGCCGTGTCCACCGCGTGGGCCCAATCCGCGCCCGTGACCACGCCCAGCGGCCTGATCTACCAGTCGCTCAAGGACGGCACCGGTGCATCGCCCGCCGCCACCGACGTGGTCAAGGTCCACTACCGCGGCACCTTCCCCGACAGCGGCAAGGAATTCGACAGCTCCTACAAGCGCGGCGAGCCCACCGAGTTCCCGCTCAATGGCGTGATCCCGTGCTGGACCGAAGGCGTGCAAAAGATGAAGCCGGGCGGCAAGGCCAAGCTGACCTGCCCGCCGTCGATCGCTTATGGCGCGCGCGGCGCAGGCGGTGTGATTCCGCCGAACGCAACGCTGAATTTCGAGGTTGAGCTGGTGTCGGTCACGAAGCGCTGAGGCTTCGTGAAATTCAACCTGGCTGGTACTGGTACAGCCAGGTCTCCGTCAACGTCTGGTCTCCGTTCTTCAGGTACAGCCGCATGTCGACCGGTTCCGTGCCTTCGGGCGTGAAGTCGAACTGGGCACGCCAGTGGCCTGGTACGCCGTTGGGGACGGCCTCGGCGAAGACGTAGGAGAACTTGCCGCGCGGCGCGGTGAGCACCAGTTGCGGTTTCACGCCGAAGGGCACCGTGGTGAGCGGCTGCCCGATGAACTCCACCATGAACTTGCGCACGCCTTGCGGGCGCGGCTGGCCCGGTTGGCCGCCGCGGCCGATGCGGGTGGCGACGCAGCGTGCGAGCGGTGACGGAAAAGGCTCCTGGTCGGTCCAGTGCAGCCGGTATTGCAGGCTGTAGCTCGAACCGGCCTTGGCATCCGCCTTGGGCACCCAGAAGGCGACGGTGTTGTCGTGGATCTCGTCGTCGGTCGGAATCTCGATGAGCTGCACCGAGCCCTCGCCCCAGTCACCCAGCGGTTCGATCCACAGGCTCGGGCGCTTCTCGTAGTTGACGCCGTCCTGGTAGTGGTCGAAGTTGCGGTCGCGCTGCAGCAGGCCGAAGCCGCGCGGCTTCGTGTCGGCGAACGCGGAGGCGCGCGTCTGCGTGGGGTTGTTGATCGGGCGCCAGATGCGTTCGCCCGCACCATTCCAGATCGCGAGGCCGTCGGAGTCATGCACTTCGGGGCGCCAGTCGATGGCGGTGGGCTTGATGGTTTCCGAGTACCAGTACATCGATGTGAGAGGCACCAGGCCCAGGCGTGTCACGTCGCGGCGCAGGAACACGCGCGCGTCGATGTCCATGATCACGGCCTTGCCGCGCTGCATGATGAACTTGAACACGCCCGTGACGCTCGGTCCTTCGAGCAGCGCGTAGACGGTCATCGAGGTGGTATTGCCCGCGGCGGGCGTCTCGAAATAGAAGCGCGTGAAGGTCGGAAACTCCTCGGGCTTGTCGGGCACCGCGACGTCCAGCGCGATGCCGCGCGCGGACAGGCCGTACTGGTAGAGCTCGCCGATGGCGCGGAAGTACGAGGCGCCGAGAAAAGCGACCCAGTCGTTCTTCTGCCAGTCGAGCTTGCCCTGGTCGCCCAGGCGGCTTTCCTGCAGGCGAAAGCCTGCGAAGCCAGCGCCTTCGGGCAGCGCGCGCGCGGGGCTGTCGGCGGGCATCGAAAAGTAGGAAGGGCTGTAGAGCACTTCGCGCGCAAAGCTGTCGCCACCGGCGGTCTCCAGCACGTGCATGCGCACCGGCGTCTGGAAGAAACGGCCGAGGTGGAAGAAGGTGACCGGAAACGCGCCGGGCCCGTCGCGGAAGAGGGCATTGGCGGGGTCGAAGCGGATCTTGCCGTGCGCGTCGTAGTCGATGCGTTCCAGCACCTGCGGCGCCAGCGGCGCGGCGGCGGTGTAGGGGCGGGCCGCGAGGCGCTTGGCCTGCGCGACGAGCGCATCGAAGGAGAAGGGCGCCGGCTGGCTCAGTTGCAGGCCGTTGGCGGCCAGCGCCTCTTCGGGCAGTCCCAGGGCGGCGAGTGCGGCGGCGGCACTGCCGGCGGCGAGGAAGGATCGGCGATCAAGCATGGGTTCTTGAGAGGGGCGAAAGCCTTTGAAGGAGAAGGGAAAAGAGGCGCGGGCGAGAGGCGCGGAAAAATGTCAAGCATGCCCCGGGCCACAGGGTACGACGCGTCAGCCATTCCGCGCAAACGGGGCCGGACAAGGCCCCGCGGTGTTGCGGCAGTGCATGCCGATCAGGCCCTTTTAGGGGCGTCGCCGGGTATTCTCGCGCCATCGAAAGTGCCTGGAGACGACGGACATGTACACGGAACAAGGCGGCGAAGGCCCGGACCTGCTGGTGCTGCTGCACGGCATGGGCGCGACGGGCGCGGTGTGGTCGCCGCTGTGCGGCGAGGCGGGTGCGCGCTGGCATGGCCGTTGGCTGGCACTCGACCTGCCCGGGCATGGCGCATCGGACCGGCAGGCCTCGTATGCCATCGGCCAGCATGCGGCCAGCGTGGCGCGTGCGGTGCTGCCGCATCTGAAGCCTGAAGGCCGGCTCGTGGTGCTCGGGCATTCGCTGGGCGGCGTGATCGGTCTTGCGCTGGCGACGGGATGGTTCGGTGTCGTGCCGCATGTGGTGTTCGCGGCGGGCATCAAGATCGCATGGAGCGATGACGAGGTCCGCCGCATGGAGACGCTGGCGACGCAGTCCGCCAAGCGTTTCGCGACCGAAGAAGAGGCGCGGGACCGCTACCTGAAGGTCTCGGGCCTGGCGGGAATCGTCGACGCGACGTCGCCCGTCGTGGCGCGCGGCGTGGCGCAAGACGTCGAGGGCTGGCGCCTCGCGATGGACCCGCACGCCAATGCCGTGGGCAAGCCGCCGCTGTCCGAACTCATCGGGTTGGCGCGCTGCCCGATCCACCTCGGCCAAGGTCGCCACGATGCACTGGTCACCCTCGCGCAGACCCGCTCCCTCGACCCCGAAGCCCGTGACCTCGGCGCGCGTGGCCACAACGTGATGGTCGAGGCGCCCGACGCAGTGTGGGACTGGGTGATGTCGCTCAGCTGAGCAGATCGTCGGCGCGGCGGATCGGTACCGTCACCCGCACCTGGGCCGCGCGTGCCCGCAGCTGGCCGCAGCCGCCGTCGACGTCCTGGCCGGCCGAATAGCGCAGCTTCGTGAGGATGCCGCGTTCGTGCAGCGTGCGGGCCATCTGCTCGCAGCGCTCGCGCGAGGGGCGGCCGAAGTCCACGCCCTCCACCGTGTTGAACGGGATCATGTTCAGCACCCCGTACTTGCCGGAGAGCAGCCGCACGATGCCTTCGATTTCTTCAGGCCCGTCGTTCACGCCTTCGAGCAGCGTCCATTGGTACTGGATCGGGTAGCCGGTCGTGCGGGCGTAGTGCTCGCCCGCGTCAATGAGGGCTTCGGGCGTCAGGTTCGGTGCGCGCGGCAGGAGCTTGCGGCGCAGCGCCGCGTCGGTCGTGTGCAGCGAGAGCGCCAGCGCGGGCCGCACGCGCGCCTGCAGCAGGCGCTCGAACACGCGCGGATCGCCGACGGTGGAGAACACCAGGTTCTTGTGGCCGATGTTGCCGACCGTGCCGAGCAACTCGATCGCCTCGATCACGTTGTCCAGGTTGTGGGCCGGCTCGCCCATGCCCATGAACACCACCTTGCGCACAGGCCGGCGCAGGCGCGCGAGCGCGACCTGCGCAATGATCTCGGCGCTTTCGACCTGCCGCAGCAGGCCGTCGCGGCCCGTCATGCAGAACTGGCAGCCGACCGCGCAACCGACCTGCGACGAGACGCACAGGCCGTCGCGCGGCAGCAGCACGCTTTCCACCGTCTGGCCGTCGGCCAGCGCGACGAGCAGCCGCTCGGACCCGTCGGCGCCCGGATGAACCGCGTGGATGCGCGCCAGCCCCGCGAGCTCGGCTTCGATGGCCGGCAACGCGTCCATCAGCGACGACGGGAAGAAGGTGGCTGGCAGGCGCCGGCCGCTGTTGCGCGGCAGTGCATGCGACCACAGCCGCAGGATGCGCTGCTCGTGGCTCGGGCCGGCCCCGGCCTCGCGGAGTCGTCGTTTCAGTTCGTGGATTCGCATGCGCGGCGTGGGGCAAAAGGGTTCAGAAGGTGTGAATGAATCCGGCGTGGCCGAGCAGCCCGCTCAGGCGCCCCCCATCAGGGCGCAAGGCACAGCCATAGCCGGGCTATGGCGAGCATTTGCAACGCAGAGGGGGCGTGTCTGGGCGGCATGAGCGGACATGACGGGTTCGTTCACACCTTCTCAAGACGCGGGGAGCGCCGATTGTGCATGGCGAGCGTGCGAAGGCGCGGCGCACCGGGGTCGGTGCGCCGCGCCTTCACGTGCGTGACAAGGAACAACGGGCAGGGGCCGTCGCGGGCCCCTGTCGTCCTGGATCAGCCCAGCAGGCCGTGCAGGATGTTCGTCACGGGCGCCAGCGGCGAGCCGCTGGTGCCATGGTCGAGCAGGCTGGTGATCGGGGCCACGACCTCGCTCACGGCATGTTCGACAGTGCTCACCACCTCCGTGACCACCGGCGCGACCGCTGCGCCTGCGCCGGCCAGGATGTCGCTTGCGGGCGCGGTGGCGCTGGAGGCGGCCTGCGTTGCTTCGGCCGCGACGGGTTCGGCGGCACCGGTCACATCGCCGAGCACCGACGACACCGGCTCCAGGATGGCCGCAGCCGGACCCGAGCCTCCCAGCAGCCCACCGAGCAGGCTGCCCACGAGGCCGTCTTCGCCGACGATGCCGCCGAGCAAACCGCCGTCGCCGCCCAGCAGGCCGTCGTCACCGAGCACGCCGCCCAGCAGGCCGCCGTCGCCACCGAGGACGCCGCCCAGCAGGCCATCGTCACCGAGCACGCCGCCCAGCAAACCGCCGTCGCCGCCGAGGACGCCACCCAGGAGACCGTCTTCACCCAGCACGCCGCCAAGCAGACCGCCGTCGCCGCCGAGGAGACCGTCTTCACCCAGCACACCGCCGAGCAAGCCACCATCGCCGCCGAGAACGCCGCCAAGCAGGCCATCGTCACCCAGCACGCCGCCGAGCAGGCCGCCGTCGCCGCCGAGGACGCCACCCAGCAGGCCGTCATCACCCAGCACGCCGCCGAGCAAACCGCCTTCGCCGCCGAGGACACCGCCCAGCAGGCCGTCGTCACCCAGCACGCCGCCGAGCAAGCCACCGTCGCCGCCGCCGAGCAGGCTGCCCAGCAGGCCCTCATCGCCTAGCAAGCCACCGAGCAGATTGCCTTCGCCGCCGAGGACGCCACCCAGCAGGCCGTCGTCACCCAGCACACCGCCCAGCAGGCCGCCACCGTCGCCGCCAAGAACGCCGTTCAACACACTGCCGACCGGGCCTTCGGCACCGAGGATGCCGTCGTCGCCCAGGACACCGCCGAGCAGGCCGTCGTCGCCGAGCACGCCACCCAGGAGGCCGTCATCGCCCAGCAAGCCACCGAGCAGCCCGTCCTCGCCGCCGAGCAGGCCGGCCAACGGGGTCGCGTTCAGCAGGGAGCCGACTGCGCCGTCAGGGCCGAGCAGGCTGTCGACAAGACCATCGCCGCCGAGCAGCCCACCGGTGAGGCCTTCGCTGCCGATCAGGCCGGCCAGTGCGCCGTCGCCGCCGAGCACGCCGCCCAGGATGCCTTCGTCGCCGAGGAGGCCGTTGACCAGGCCGTCATCGCCGAGCACGCCCCCCAGCAGGCCGCCATCGCCGCCGAGGATGCCACCCA
>NZ_LMEV01000011.1:31594-31749 GCF_001426505.1 Variovorax sp. Root473 | reverse complement strand
GTCACCGAGCACGCCGCCAAGCAAGCCACCGTCGCCGCCGAGCAGGCCACCCAGCAGGCCGTCATCGCCGAANGCAGGCCGTCGTCACCGAGCACGCCGCCAAGCAAGCCACCGTCGCCGCCGAGCAGGCCACCCAACAAGCCGTCGTCGCCGAG
>NZ_LMEV01000011.1:0-31555 GCF_001426505.1 Variovorax sp. Root473 | reverse complement strand
GTCACCGAGCACGCCGCCAAGCAAGCCACCGTCGCCGCCGAGCAGGCCACCCAGCAGGCCGTCGTCGCCGAGCACACCACCGAGCAGGCCGCCATCGCCGCCCAGGACCCCGCCGAGCAGACCGTCATCGCCAAGGACACCGCCCAGCAGGCCGTCTTCACCCAGCAATTGCGCGATCAATCCGTCTTCGCCGAGTACGCTGCCCAGCAGGCTGCCTTCGCCCAGCAGCCCTTCGAGCACCTGTCCGACGACGCCGTCGGTGCCGAGCAGGTCGTCCACGAGGCCGTCCAGGCCCAAGGGCGTGGTGAGGCCGCCGAGCAGGCCTTCGCTGCCCAGCACGTTTTCGAGCGCGTTGCCCAGTGCGTCGGTCAGGTAGTCGACCTGGCCGATCAGCGAGCCGACGAGGGCGTCGGTCAGGCCGTTGCCGAGCAGGCCGTCGACCACGGGGGTCAGCACCCCGCCGACGTGAATGGCGATGTCTTCGACCACGTTGTCCACGGGTTCGAACTCGTTGGGATCGTCGGCCGTGAACTCTTCGCCGGTGACCGGCGAGAGCAGGTCGTCGACGAGGTCGGTGAGGCCGTCGGCCACGGGCATCAGCGAGGCCAGCGTGCCCGACGAACCGGACCCGCCGCGCGCGTTGGCCGCACCGCCGCCCAGGCCGAGCGCGTCGTCGAGGGCGCCCAGCAGGTGGCCGGCGAGGCCGTCGCCCGGATCGAGCAGGTGGTCGCCGTCTGCGTCTGCGTCTGCATCGGCATCGGCATCGGCATCGGCATCGGCATCCGAGTCGGCGTCTGCATCCGAATCGGCATCAGCGTCCGAATCGGCATCGGCATCGGCGTCTGCATCCGAATCGGAGTCGGCATCTGCATCCGAGTCGGCGTCCGCGTCGCTGTCCCCAGTGCCCGAGAGGAATAGCGGGAACCCGCCGCCGTCGCTGCCGCCACCACTGCCCAGGGCGGCGCCCAGGCCGATGGCGCCCAGTGCGCCGAGTGCGAATTCACCCAGTCCGATGCCGCTGCCGCCCGCGGTCTTCTTGCTGACCGCGAGGGCTGCGGCTTCCGCGTCGCTGTCGGGCGAGGTGACATCGAGGTTGCCTGCGGCCACGTCGACGTTCACCTGCTCCAGGCCGCTGGACAGTTTGGTCGAGGTGATGGTGGCGTCGGTCCCGCCCGCGAACACGCCGGCCAGCGGCGCCTTGTTGGTGGCCGAGCCGGGGAAGAGCACGTTGGCCTGGCCGCCGTCGGGCACGATCACGCGATCGCCTGCAATGAGGGTCTGGTTGCCGTCCACGGGCATGCGCAGTCCGTCGCGCATGACGACCGTGCCGGGCGTGGCATTGGACAGCGTGCCCAGGCTGGTCGGCCCGGCGGGCGCGGCCATGGGGGCGCTGGCGCCGGCGGGGCCCAGGGGCGTGACGCTGGCCTGTGCAAGCACCACGGGGGCACCGCTTTCAGCGGCAGCGGGGATCGAAGCGATCGGCGTTTCGGGGGTGGTCATGCGGCCTCCTCGTCAAATAAATGACTACAGAGGGCAACATGCGTGCCGCCTTCGGCTTCAGCTGCCGGCGCCAGACCGAGAGCGACGTATCTCGTTGATTGGAAACGACTTTCGTGCGGACAGGCTGCGTGCGCCGGGGGTGCAAAACGGGCAGCTGTCGCCGCCTGTTACGTAACACGACACACGTTCTGGCCGGAACGCCGGGCGCGTTCCGCGGTGCCGAACTAGCTGCGCAACCGCGCCTGCAGGCTCTTCAGATTGGCCAGCCATGCGAGGTAGTCCTCGTCGTCCTCGCCCAGTTCGGCCCAGGTGTCGTGTCCGTCCGCATCCGGATCGTCGAGGACGGCTTGCAGCGCGTCGGCGGCGGCGTGGCGCAACGCGGCGGGTGGCGCGGCAGTCGAGCAGATGTACCTGCCCCAGCCGTGGGTGGGCGACGAGATTCCGCTGTTCTTTCTCGGCTATCACGCCATGAACCGGCTCAGCGGCAAGCGCACGTCGCAAGGGCTGCTGCTGGCCGACGAGGCTGTGTACGTACAGGACGACTTCACGATGCTGTCGGCCGCGCCGCCGCCGCCGCCGCCGCCGCCGGCGCCCTTCGCTTGCGCCGGCAATGCCCCGTCAGTCCTTCGCGCTCAGCGCGTACACCGCATAGATCGGCACGCCGAGGAAGAACAGCACCATCGGCGCAAACAGCGTATAGGGCCAGCCGATGCCTTCCATCACGCGGTAGGTGCCATCCAGCTGCAGGCGCGGATGCGGCCGCGTGAGGTCGTCGTACCGGCGCAGGCCCCACTGGAACTCCGCGCCTGTCGCGCGCACCGACGGATGCTGGCGCGCGCGGCCCACGGCCAGCCAGCACATCGCGTCGAAGGCCAGCACCGAGCCCGGCGGCGCGCGTTCGCCGAAGGTGGTGAACACGGCGCTCACCTGTTCGGGCGCGAGGTACATCAGCACGCCCTCGGCGAACAGGAAGACGGGTTGTGCCTGGCGCTTGCGCGGCAGGTCGAGCTGGCCCCACCAGTCGGGCGCGCCCAGGTCGAGTTCGCGCACGTCGTGGCGCGGATGGGTCTCGGGCAGCAGCTCTCGGCGCAGCGCCAGCACCTCGGGCAGGTCGGCATCGGTCATGCGCGACTTGCCGTCGTCCAGCCACTGGAAGTAGTGGCTCAGGCCGCAGCCCATGTTCACGATGCGTGCACCGGGGTGCAGTTTGAGGAAGTCTTGCGCCAGGCTGCGAAAGCGCCGCGTGCGCGCGAGGATGCCGAAGATGGTCGTGCGGTCGTCGGGCAGCGCGTGGTCGTCGTCGCGGATCTTCTCGAGGATGGCGGCGGCGTAGGCATCGCGCACGGCCATCTGCGGAAAGAGTGCATCGCCCGACGCCCGCGCGGCCAGCGGAATCCGCAAGGTGGACGGCACGGCCGAGAGCTTGCGCGCGGGTTTGCCGGTGGTCATGGATGCGGGAACAGGGCCATGCGCAAAGTCTGGTCGGTCCCACGCGTGCGGGCAAGTCAGTCTTTGGTGTTGCCCGCGAGCGGGCGTTGGCGTGCGTGAGGGTCTGCAGCGGTGCATCGGGTTG
Source organism: Variovorax sp. Root473 (assembly GCF_001426505.1). Taxonomy (GTDB): domain Bacteria; phylum Pseudomonadota; class Gammaproteobacteria; order Burkholderiales; family Burkholderiaceae_C; genus Variovorax. The sequence goes on along the minus strand of NZ_LMEV01000011.1, from coordinate 28,482 downwards.
CGACGTCGTGGCTTCGCCGATGTCGGTATCGCGCAAGGCCTCGCGCAGGTGCCGTGCAAGGGCTCGGGGCCGGCCATCAACGAACGGGGTGGCGGGCAATGTCGATATCTTCATCGCCACGCCGACGCGGCGATCCGCCTCAGGGCTTGACGCCCAGCACCGACAGGATCACCGCCGCAAGGCCGAGCGCCATGGGGACCTGGTGCCCGGCCAGCGCGCGGGCTTGCGCGACGGTCAGCTTCGTCTGCTGAAGGAGGTTCTTTTCGGAGTGAAGGGGGGTGGACATGGTGTCTGCTCCTGTGTGGGACGAACGATGTGTTCGCGTGGGTTCCACGATAGGCCTCTCACGGCGCGATGACGCACGGGTTTTGTCGACACGGCGTTTCCGTTTCCGCAATGATCCGGTGGCTCTGGCGGGGAACTCCTGCCCAGAAATCAGAACATGGCCATGCAAGGGAAAGCGCGCCGGGCGACGAAGCAGAACGGCATCCCGCTGCGCGACATCGCGCGCATGGCGTTCTGGCTCGTCAGCCCGCAATGAGCTTCTGAACCAGTTCGGCGGTGGTCGCCGCCGCGTATTTGCGCATCAACCGCGCCCGGTGCAGCTCCACCGTGCGATGGCTGATGCCCAGCGCCTTCCCGATCTCCTTCGACGTCAGCCCGCGCATCACCTGCGCCGCCACTTCGCGCTCGCGCGGGGTGAGCTCGGCCTTCACCGCGCGGCGCGAACCCAGGTCCTCGAAGGTCCAGATGCCGGCCTCGTGCGGCGCCGCGCGGTTCATCGCGTGGCCGGTGACGTGGCACCAGAAGGTCTCGCCGGCCAGCGCGCCGTGCAGGCCGCCCAGGCGCTTCATCATGCGGTTGTCGGCATAGTGGCCACTGGCGTTCAGAAAGGGTTCCATGCGCTTGCCGATGCGCTCGAACTCCGCCACGCTGGGGTACAGGATGCTGAACGAATGCCCGACCAATGCAGAGGGCTCCGCGCCGAAGATTTCGCACACACGCTGGTTGCAGGCGACGATGGTGCGGTTGCTCGACACCACCATGCCGACAGGCGCATGTTCAAAAGCCAACCGGTAGTCGATGTCAGGCATCAGGTGTCACCATTACGAAATACTACGTATACGAGTAGGTAGTATCGTTGACGCCTTTCCCACCCACTCTCCACACCCATCAAGGAGCCCGAGTGAACAAGATTTTTCCCTCCGCAGACGCGGCACTCAAGGGGGTCGTGGCCGACGGGCAGACGCTCGCGGTCGGCGGCTTCGGCCTGTGCGGCATTCCCGAAGCGCTGATCGACGCGCTGAAGGATTCCGGCGTGCAGAACCTCACCGTCATCTCGAACAACGCGGGCGTCGATGGCTTCGGCCTGGGCAAGCTGCTCGAGACGCGCCAGATCAAGAAAATGATCGCGTCGTACGTGGGCGAGAACAAGGAGTTCGAGCGCCAGTACCTGGCCGGTGAACTGGCCCTCGAATTCACACCGCAAGGCACGCTGGCCGAGAAGCTGCGCGCCGGTGGCGCGGGCATTCCGGCTTTCTTCACGAAGACCGGCGTGGGCACGCAAGTGGCCGAAGGCAAGGAACTGCGCGAGTTCAACGGGGAGACCTACGTCATGGAGCACTCGCTGGTGCCCGACGTGGCGCTGGTCAAGGCCGACGTGGCCGACAAGGCCGGCAACCTGCGCTTTCGCCTCACGGCACGCAACTTCAATCCGGCCGCCGCCATGGCCGGCAAGGTCTGCATCGTCGAGGTCGAGAAGATCGTCGAAGTCGGCGAGCTGGCGCCCGACGACATCCACCTGCCGGGCATCTACGTGCACCGCCTGGTGCTCAACGCCACGCCTGAAAAGCGCATTGAGAAGCGCACCCTGAGCGCGTCGGCACCGGTGGATGCCGCCGCCGCCAAGGTCGAGGCCCAGACGGCCATCGCCCAGGCCGCCGCCGGCAGCGAATCGCCCGTGAAGGCCGTCAACAAGAAAGAAGGAGCCTGAGATGCCCTGGACCCAAGACCAGATGGCGGCCCGTGCCGCGCAAGAACTCGAAGACGGCTTCTACGTCAACCTGGGCATCGGCATCCCGACGCTGGTGGCCAACCACACCGGCACCAAGGAAGTGTGGCTGCAGAGCGAAAACGGCATGCTCGGCATCGGCCCGTTCCCGACCGAAGACAACGTCGACGCCGACCTCATCAACGCCGGCAAGCAGACCGTGACCACGCTGCCCGGCAGCGCCATCTTCGGCAGCCATGACAGCTTCGCGATGATCCGCGGCGGCAAGATCAACCTGTCGATCCTCGGTGCGATGCAGGTCAGCGCCAAGGGCGACCTCGCCAACTGGATGATCCCCGGCAAGATGGTCAAGGGCATGGGCGGCGCCATGGACCTCGTGGCCGGCGTGAAGCGCGTGATCGTGCTGATGGAGCACGTCGCCAAGAAGAAGGACGGCACCGAGGACCTGAAGATCCTCGAGCAGTGCTCGCTGCCGCTGACCGGCGTGGGCGTGGTCGACCGCATCATCACCGACCTGGCCGTGATGGACGTCGTGCCCGAAGGCCTCAAGGTGATCGAACTCGCGCCGGGCGTGAGCTTCGACGCGCTGCAGGCCAAGACCGGTGCGAAGCTGATCCAGTAAGCAACCCGCACAAGGTCGCGAACGCAACGACAACAAGGGCAGGGCCGCGCAAGCGGACCCTGCCTTTTTCATTTCCTGTTCATTTCTTCTTGTCCCTGAAGGGTTGATGCATGGCAACGAGTGAAGAAATCCTGGCGGGTCTCTGGCAACTGGCGGGGCTGCCCGCCGAGGCGCTGGCCTTCGCGCGGCTCACGGGCGCTGACCCGGTGCTGCCATCGTCCTTCCGGGTCGGCCTCGCGGCGCAGGCCAGCATCGCGGCCGCCGCGCTCGCGGCCTGCGAACTGGGACACCGGCGCGGCGTGGCGCGCCAAGACGTGGCGGTCGACACGCTGCACGCTGCGCTCGATTGCACCGGCTGGTTCAGCCTCGACGGCCGCGTGCCCGAGCTGTGGGACACCTTCTCGGGCATGTACCGCTGCGCCGATGGGTGGGTGCGTATCCATGCGAACTTCAAGCACCACCGCGAAGGCGCGCTGCGCCTCATGAAGCTCGACCCGGCCATCGCCACGCGCGCCGACGCCGAGGCCGCGATGGCAGGCTGGCGCGCGATCGATTTCGAATCGGCCGCCGCCGCCCAAGGCCTGGTGGCGACCGCACTGCGGCGCTTCGACGAATGGGACGCGACGCCGCAGGGGCAGGCGGTGGCGAGGCAACCGCTCTTCACCATCGAGCGCATCGGCGACGCGCCGCCGCGCGCACTGCCACCGTTGCGCAACGACCAGCGTCCGCTCGAAGGCCTGCGCGTGCTCGACCTCACGCGCATCCTCGCGGGGCCGGTCGGCGGGCGCGCGCTGGCGGCCTATGGCGCCGACGTGCTGCTGGTCAATTCGCCGAACCTGCCGAACATCGAATCCATCGCCGACACCAGCCGGGGCAAGCTCTCGGCGCATGTCGACCTGTGCACCGACGAGGGCCGCGCCGTGCTGCACGGCCTTGTCGCCGACGCACACGTCTTCGTGCAGGGCTACCGCCCCGGCGGTGTCGCGGCGCTGGGCTTCGGCCCCGAGGCGCTGGCGCGCGAGCGGCCGGGCATCGTCTGCGTGTCGCTCACGGCGTATGGCACGCAGGGGCCGTGGGCCCACCGGCGCGGCTTCGATTCGCTGGTGCAGACCGCCATGGGTTTCAACCATGCGGAAGGCGAGGCGGCTGGCGACGGCAAGCCGCGCCCGATGCCCATGCAGATCCTCGACGAGGCGAGCGGCTACCTGATCGCCCTCGGTGCCGCGGCGGCGTTGTGGCGCCAGCAGCAGGAGGGCGGCAGCTGGCATGTGCAGGTGTCGCTGGCGCAGACGGGACAGTGGCTGCGCGGGCTGGGGCGTGTGGACGGCGGGCTGTCGATCGCCCGGGCTGGTGTCGAGCCGTATGTCGAGACCTCGGCCTCGGGCTTTGGCGAGCTGACGGCGGTGCGCCACAGCGCGCAGTTGTCGCGCACGCCGGCCGCCTGGCCGCGGCCGTCGATGCCGCCGGGCAGCCATCCGCCGGTGTGGCCCGCCGCTGACGGGGAATGAGAAACTGGGTGCATGGCCTATCTAGACATCGACAACCTCCAGAGCATTTTTCTTGACGACGAGGCGCTGCGCGCACGTCATCTGCAGCGCCAGCATTGCGGCGATTTGAACGTCACGAGCGGCCGCATCGTGGCCTGCGACCCGCTGGTGCAGCCCGAGCGCGAGCCTTTCGTTCGCAGCGTGAGCGGGCGGGGCGCATTCCCCGTCGAGGTGCTGCAAGGCGGCGGCCGCCATGCGCTGGCCGTGCTGTGGCTGCGTGAGCGGGGCAGCTTGCAGGCGAGCGACCTGCAGTGGGAAGCGGCGCTGCTCGAAGGGCAATCGCAGGACGACCTTGGCGGCGACGAGTTCTACGGCTACCCGGTCGATGCCGGCGTCGGCTGCTTCATGGACGTCGACGGCGCCAAGGCCATGGCGGAGCGCGAGGCGCGCGAGTCCGCCACCAACCCCGAGTACGTGAGCTACTACGACGACGTGCTCGGCGCCGACCTCGCCTCGGCCGACATCGCCGACCACTACCCGCTGGGCGCGGGCAGCGCGAACAACGTGCTGATCTTCAGCGCGGGCTGGGGCGACGGCAGCTACCCGAGCTTCTGGGCGCTCGACGCCGCGGGCGAGCCCGTGGCGCTCGTGACCGACTTCATGGTCATGCAGGGCGGCGATGCGCGCGACGAGGACGACAAGCGCAGCGACGCCTACCTGGCCAGCCTCTCGCCCGAGAAGCTGGCGGCGCTCGAGGCGCTGGGCGCGGCGGCGGTCGCAGGCGAAGCGGCGGCGATCCCGCCCCTGCTCGATGGCGGGCTCGCGCAGCCCAACGAGATCATTCCCTCGCTCGGCGAGACCGCGATCATGAGCACCATCCGCATGAACCAGCTGGACGCGCTGCGCGTGCTGCTGTCGGCGGTGCCGGGCCCACTGCCGATGCCGCCGCAGTTCTATCGCATGGACGAGGAAGAGAGCTACCTTGACTACGCGCGCCGGCTCAAGAAGCCGCGCGTGGACGGGCTCATCGAGCTGCTCGAAAAGGCGGCGGCGCCGGCACCGGCGGCCAAGCCTGGGTTTTTGAAGCGTCTTTTTTCCTGAGCGCGTCGGTCACTTCGAGTTCACCGTGTGCTCAGGCAAGAGCAGCGACTGTTGCGCCGCGGCCGTCGCGCGCAGGAACTCCCACACGGTCTGCATGCGCGCCAGGTGCTTCGTTTCCGCGGGCATCGACATCCAGAAGGTCCGCGTGAAGTTCGCCGCGCCGGGCAGCACTGGCTTGAGCGCGCGGTCGTCCTGCGCAATGAACGCCGGCAACACCGCAATCCCCGCGCCCGCGGCCACCGCCCGGTGCTGCGCCAGCACGCTGGTGCTGCGCAGCGCAAAGCTGTCGGGGCGATGCAGCTCATCGAGGTATTGCAGCTCCTTGCTGAACAGCAGGTCGTCCACGTAGCTGATGAAGGTGTGGCCGCGCAGGTCTTCACGCGTCTTGATGGGCTTGTGCGCGGCCAGGTAGGACTTCGAGGCGTAAAGGCGCAGGGTGTAGTCGGTGAGCTTGGTCACCACCACCGGCCCGCGCGCGGGGCGTTCGAGCGAGATGACGATGTCGGCCTCGCGCCGCGACAGGTGCACCAGCCGCGGCATCGCGAGCAGGTCGATCGTGAGCTTGGGGTGCTGCACCGCGAACAGCGCGAGCTGCGGCGCGAGCACCACGGTGCCGAAGCCCTCGGTGGCGCCGATGCGCACCAGCCCCGACAGCCCTTCCTGCGAAGCCGGCGCGGTGCTCTCCACGGCCTGGAAGGCGCTCTCCATGGCCTCGACCTGCGGCTGCAGCCGTCGCCCCGCCTCGGTGAGCCGGTGGCCGCCGGCCTCGCGCGAGAACAAGGGCGCGCCCACCTCCTTTTCGAGCGCCTGGATGCGCCGCGCGACGGTGGTGTGGTCGACCTCCAGCCGGCGCGCCGCGCTCATCAGCGTGCCCGAGCGGGCGAGTTCGAGAAAGTAGCGCAGGTTGTCCCAGTCCATGTGCGTCCGGCCTCGTGTGCAGTGGGATGCGGGGCTTTGCATTTTTGCAAAGCGATGACGCATATTTGTCTATTGTCATGGCAAATCTGCAAAGCTAGGATGCGGGCTGCACCGGCTCACACCGGCACCGGATTTCACAGGATCACAGGAGACAAACCCCATGGACGCCACCACCACCCCCTCGACCCAGGTCGCCACCGTCAAGCTGCTCATCGGCGGCAAGTTCGTCGAATCGAAGACCACCGAATGGCGCGATGTGGTCAACCCGGCCACGCAGCAGGTGCTGGCCCGCGTGCCCTTCGCCACCCAGGCTGAACTCGACGCCGCCGTGGCCTCCGCCAAGGAAGCCTTCAAGACCTGGCGCAAGACGCCGCTGGGCGCGCGCGCCCGCATCTTCCTGAAGCTGCAGCAGCTCATCCGCGAGAACATGGGTGAGCTGGCCGCGATCCTCACGGCCGAGCAGGGCAAGACGCTGCCGGACGCCGAAGGCGATGTGTTCCGCGGCCTGGAGGTGGTCGAGCACGCCTCGAACATCGGCAACCTGCAACTGGGCGAGCTGGCCAACAACGTGGCCAACGGCGTCGACACCTACACGCTGCTGCAGCCGCTGGGCGTGTGCGCCGGCATCACGCCGTTCAACTTCCCGGCCATGATCCCGCTGTGGATGTTCCCGATGGCCATCGTCACCGGCAACACCTTCGTGCTCAAGCCCTCCGAGCAGGATCCGATGGTCACGATGCGCCTGTGCGAACTCGCGCTCGAAGCCGGCGTGCCCCCGGGCGTGCTGAACGTGATTCATGGCGGCGAAGCCATCGTCAACGGCATCTGCGACCACAAGGACATCAAGGCGATCAGCTTCGTGGGCTCGACCAAGGTCGGCACGCATGTCTACAACCGCGCCACGCTGGCCGGCAAGCGCGCGCAATGCATGATGGGCGCGAAGAACCACGCCATCGTGATGCCCGACGCCAACAAGGAGCAGACGCTCAACGCACTGGCCGGTGCGAGCTTCGGTGCTGCCGGTCAACGCTGCATGGCCGTGTCGGTCGCGGTGCTGGTGGGCGAGGCGCGCAACTGGGTGCCTGAACTCATCGAGAAGGCCAAGACGCTGAAGATCGGCGCGGGCACTGAAAAGGGTGTGGACGTGGGTCCGCTGGTCTCGTGCGCAGCGTACGACCGGGTGAACAACCTGATCGAACGCGGCGAAGCCGATGGCGCCAAGCTGGTGCTCGACGGCCGCAAGCCGACGGTGCCCGGCTACGAGAAGGGCAACTTCGTCGGCCCGACGATCTTCACCGGCGTGAAGCCCGGCATGACGATCTACGAACAGGAAGTGTTCGGCCCCGTGCTGTGCATCGCCGATGCCGAAACCATCGACGAAGCCATCGAGCTGATCAACAGCAACCCGAACGGCAACGGCACCGCGATCTTCACGCAGTCGGGCGCCGCGGCGCGCCGCTTCCAGGAAGACATCGACGTCGGCCAGGTCGGCATCAACGTGCCGATCCCGGTGCCGGTCCCGATGTTCTCGTTCACCGGTTCGCGCGCCTCCAAGCTCGGCGACCTGGGCCCGTACGGCAAGCAGGTCATCATGTTCTACACGCAGACCAAGACCGTGACGGCACGCTGGTTCGACGACAGCACCGTGAGCCAGGGCGTCAACACCACCATCAGCCTCAAGTGAGGCAGGGGCTTCGCGTCGCAGCCTGGGCCGCCACGGCGGCGCTTGCCCTGCTGGCTGGCGGGGCGCGGGCGGCCGGCTCCGACGAGCCGGTCGATTGCAACCCCAACGGCAACCAGCAGCAGATGAACGACTGCGCGCTGCGCGATTTCCGCGCGGCCGACGCCGAGCTCAACATCCGCTACGGCGAGGTGATGAAGACGCTCACGCCGCAGATGCGTGTCGCGCTGCGCACCGAGCAGCGGACCTGGCTCAAGGGCCGCGACCCCGGGTGCAAGCGGGCCGCGAAGGCGAACGAAGGCGGCTCGATCTGGCCGCTGGTGTTCAACGCGTGCCTGGAAAAATCGACCCGCAAACGCACCGCCGAACTGGACCTCTGGAAGGGTCGTCAACCATGAATTTCGAACTGTCCGAAGAACAGAACGCCTTTGCACAGACCGCGCGCGATTTCGCGCAGGCCGAGTTCGCGCCGCACGCCGCGCAGTGGGACGCGGAAGCCATCTTTCCGAAGGAAGCCATCGCCAAGGCTGGCGAGCTGGGCTTTTGCGGCCTGTACGCGCCCGAGCGCATCGGCGGCCTGGGCCTGCCGCGGCTCGACTCGGCGCTGGTGTTCGAGGAAATGGCCGCGGTCGACCCCTCGACCACCGCCTTCATCACGATCCACAACATGGCGACGTGGATGCTCGGCACCTGGGCCACCGACGCGGTGGCGCAGCAGTGGGGCGAAGACCTCACGAGCGGGCGCAAGCTGGCGTCGTATTGCCTGACCGAACCGGGCGCGGGCTCCGACGCGGGTTCGCTCAAGACGCGTGCCGAACTGCAAGGGGCCGAGTACGTCATCAACGGCGGCAAGGCTTTCATCTCCGGCGCCGGCTCGACCGACGTGCTCGTGCTGATGGCGCGTACCGGCGGCGCGGGCGCGAGCGGCATCTCGGCCTTCGCGGTGCCGGCCGACGCGCCCGGCGTGAGCTACGGCAAGAAGGAGCACAAGATGGGCTGGAACAGCCAGCCCACGCGCACCATCAACTTCGACAACGTGCGCGTGCCGGCGCAGAACCTGCTGGGCAAGGAAGGCGAGGGCTTTCGCATCGCCATGAAGGGCCTGGACGGCGGACGCATCAACATCGCGACCTGTTCGGTGGGCGCGGCGCAGGGCGCGCTCGACGCGGCGCGCCGCTACCTGCACGAGCGCCAGCAGTTCGGCAAGCCGATCGCGAGCTTCCAGGCGCTGCAGTTCAAGCTGGCCGACATGGCGACCGAGCTGGTCGCCGCGCGACAGATGGTGCGGCTGGCGGCGAGCAAGCTCGATGCAGGCCATGCCGACGCGAGCACCTATTGCGCGATGGCCAAGCGCTTCGCGACCGACGCGGGCTTCAACGTCTGCAACGACGCGCTGCAGCTGCACGGCGGCTACGGCTACCTGAGCGAGTTCCCGCTCGAACGCCTGGTGCGCGACACGCGCGTGCACCAGATCCTCGAAGGCACCAACGAAATCATGCGCGTCATCGTTGCGCGAAAATTGCTGGAAGGCGACAGCGACATCCGCTGACTCCGCCGCACCCAGGACCTGAAAACAATGACCGACAACGTAGTTCTCTTCAACGAAATCAAGACCGCCGGCGGCCAGCGCTTCGGCGTGGCCACGCTCAACTCGCCGGCGTCGCTCAACTCGCTCTCCGTGGCGATGGTGCGCCTGCTCACGCCCAAGCTGCGCGAATGGGCGGCCGACGCCGGCATCGTCGGCGTGCTGCTCGACGCGGCGGGCGAGAAGGCCTTCTGCGCCGGCGGTGACCTGCGCCAGCTCTACCAGACGCTGCTCGACTGCGGCCCCGAGCGCAACACCTACGCCGAAGACTTCTTCCGCGAGGAGTACGAGCTCGACCACCTGATCCACACCTTCCCCAAGCCCTTCCTGTGCTGGGGCCACGGCATCGTGATGGGCGGCGGCGTGGGCCTGCTGGCGGGCGCTTCGCACCGCGTGATGACGCAGCAAAGCCGCATCGCCATGCCCGAGATCAACATCGGCCTGTACCCCGACGTGGGCGGCAGCTGGTTTTTGCGCCGCACGCCGGGCCGCACCGGCCTGTTCCTGGCGCTCACGGCGGCCAACATCAACGCGCACGACACCATCTTCTGCGGCCTGGCCGACGTGCTGGTGCCGCAGGAGCGCAAGGCCGACGTGCTCGCGGCCATCGCGTCCACGCAGTGGGCCGGTGGCGACGCCAAGGCCGACCGCGCCACGCTGTCGCGCATCCTCGCCCAGGCGGGCGAGGGCGCCGAGATGCCGCCCTCGAAGGTGCGAGAGCACTACGACACCATCAACGCCCTGATGGCTGGCGACGACCTGCTCGACATCGCCAGGCGCCTGCGCGACGTGCAAAGCGACGACGCGTGGCTGCAGACTGCTTCGAAGACCTTCGCCAAGGGCGCACCAAGCTCCATCGCGTTGAGCTTCGAGCTCTGGCAGCGCGTGCCGCGCATGTCGCTGGCCGAGGTGTTCCGCCTCGAATATTGGGCCTCGCTGGGCTTCTGCGCGAACAAGGATTTCGCCGAAGGCATCCGCGCCGTGCTGGTCGACAAGGACCGCAACCCGCGCTGGAACCCGGCCACGCTCGAAGAGATCACGCCTGCTTTCGTCGAAGACCACCTGCGCCCGCGCGGCGAGATGCCGGCCGAGCTGGCGTCGCTGGTCTGACCTGCCCCGACCTTATTCCCTGCACAGAACAACGGAGACAAGACACATGAAGATCGCATTCATCGGCCTGGGCAACATGGGCGGCCCGATGGCCCTGAACCTGCACAAGGCAGGCCACACGCTCAGCGCCTTCGACCTCTCGGCCGAGGCCTGCAAGAAGTTCGGCGCCGAAGGCCTGCCTATCGCCAAGTCGGCGGCCGAGACCGTGGCCGGCGCCGAGGTGGTGATCAGCATGCTGCCCGCCAGCGCGCACGTCGAGGGTCTGTTCCTCGGCGGCGCCGGCAAGCCCGGCCTGCTCGACAGCATCCAGGCCGGCACGCTCGTGATCGACAGCAGCACCATCGCCGCCGCCACCTCGCGCAAGGTGGCCGAGGCCGCCGCCGCCAAGGGCGTCGCGATGATCGATGCGCCCGTGTCGGGCGGTACCGGTGGCGCGATTGCCGGCACGCTGACCTTCATGGTCGGCGGCGACACCAAAGACCTGGAGCGCGCGCGCCCGGTGCTCGAGAAGATGGGCGCCAACATCTTCCACGCCGGCGCGGCCGGTGCGGGCCAGACCGCGAAGATCTGCAACAACATGCTGCTCGGCATTTTGATGATCGGCACCTCGGAAGCGCTCGCGCTGGGCGTGGCCAACGGGCTCGACCCGAAGGTGCTGTCGGAAATCATGCGTCGCAGCTCGGGCGGCAACTGGGCGCTCGAGAAGTACAACCCCGTGCCCGGCGTGATGGAAGCGGCGCCGGCCTCGAAGAACTACGCCGGCGGCTTCGGCACCGACCTGATGCTCAAGGACCTGGGCCTGGCGCAGGAAAACGCCACCGCCGTGCGCGCGGCCACGCCGCTGGGCGGCCTGGCGCGCAGCCTGTACGCGGCGCACAGCCTCGCGGGCCACGGCGCGCTCGATTTCTCGAGCGTACTGAAGCTGGTTCAGAAAGCCGGCTGAACGGCGCGCCGGCCGCGCCGCGCCATCGCGAGCAGCAGGCCGGCCGCCACGAGGTTGGCGCCGATCGCCACGAGGATCGGCAGCAGGTAGCTGCGCGTGAGGTCGAAGGCGAAGCCCGCGGCACTCGGCCCGATCAGCGTGCCGATCGCCACGCTGGTGTACAGGATGCCGATGACCGCGCCGATGTGGCGCCCGCCGAACCAGTCCATCACCAGCGCGGGCAGCAGCGCCACGAAACCGCCGTAGAACACGCCGTAGGCGAAGGCGAACAGGGCCAGCCCCCAGAACCCGCCCGACACGGCCCACACCACCAGCGACAACGCCATGCCCGCCGACATCAGCGGCAGCGCGTAGTGCCGGCCCATGCGGTCGGCCAGCCCGCCCAGGAAGAAGCGCCCCGCCGTGCTGCCGACGCCGATCGCACCGAGCAACAGCACCGCCGACGACGCGGCCACGCCGTGGTCGAGCGCGTAAGGCACCAGGTGTACGAAGGGCACGAACAAACCGAACGAGCTGATCAGGCAAGCCGCATACAGGCCCGCGAACCGGCCGGAGCCCACGGCTTCGCGCACCGAGGCGCCGGGCGGCAGCGCAGTGGCGGCCTGCGCCTGCGGCGGATCGCCATCGGGCCCGAGGCCGCGTGCGCGCGGATCGTTCTCGACCAGCAGTGCCATGCCCACGCCCACCACGGCCGCGAGCACGCCGAGCGCCAAGTAGGCGTCGCGCCAGCCCAGCGTGTCGATGAACCACGAGGCCAGCGGCGGCATGGCCAGCGTGCCCACGCCGATGCCGCTCACGGCGAGTCCCGAAGCGAAGCCGCGCTGACGCACGAACCAGCGCTGCACCGCGCCCAGCACCGGCACGTACGAGGCGCCCACGCCGAGGCCGACACCGAGCCCATACGCCCAGAAGATCTGCGTCAGGCTGCGCGCCTGCCCCGCAAGCACGAGCCCGAGGCCGACCAGCACCATGCCCGCGACCGCGAGCCGCCGCGCGCCCCAGCGGTCGGCGAGCGGGCCGCTGAACACACCGAGTCCGAAGTACAGGAAACCCGCGAGCGAGAACACCAGCGAGACCTCGCCGCGCGAGGCGCCGAAGTCGCGCTGCAGCGCATCGAGGAACGCGCTGAAGGTGTAGGCGCAGCCGAAGCCCACGAACATGACGGCGAAGGCGCCGGCGACCACGAGCCAGCCGTGGAAGAAGCGGGGGCGTGGCGCGGCGGGGGAGTCGGGCGTGTTCGGCGATGTCATGGGGCGGTCCGTGATGGTGGTCGATCTTCAGGCCGTGCACCACCACGCACTGGCCGGATCCGGACGTGATCTTCCCGTGCTCGGGCTCACAGGGCTCACAGCAATTCGATCCCCGGCAGGCTCTTGAAGCATGTCTCGCGCGTGACGCGCACGAAGTCGTCGAGCCAGGGTCGTGCCGAGGTCGCCTGCGCGCAGGCCATGTAGAGCCGCCCCGTCAGGCCCCTGGCGCCCACGCGGCGCGCCGTGACATAGCCGCGGTCGAGGTAGTTCTGCACCGCCCACAGCGGCAGCGTGGCCACGCCGCGCCCACTCGCCACCAGCTGCAGCATCGCCACCGTGAGCTCGGTCGTGCGCCGGTGCGCGGGCTCGACGCCGGCGGGCGCCAGCACCTGGCGCACGATGTCGAGCATCTCGTCGGGCACGGGGTAGGTGATGAGCGTCTGGTCGGCGAAGTGGCGGGCCGTGAGGTGCGGCCTGGTCGTCAGCGCATGGTCGTTGGCGAGCAGCGCGACGATTTCGAAGCGGAACAGCGCGTGGTAGTCGACCGTTTCATCAGGGTCCTCTTCGGAGACGATCGCCACTTCGGCGCGGTTCTGCATCACGAGCGCGATCGGGTCGGGGTGGAAGCCCGAGACGATGTCGAGCTCGATCTCGGGCCAGCGCTGGCGGAAGGCGTCCATGGCGGGCATCAGCCAGTCGAAGCAGGTGTGGCACTCGACCACGATGCGCAGTTGCCCGCTGCGGCCCAGCGCCAGCCGCGCCACGTCGCGTTCGGCTTCTTCGACGAGCGGCAGCGCGGTGTCGGCCAGCTGCAGCAGCCGCAGCCCCGTGGTGCTGAATTGCGGCGGCACCGACTTGCGCTCGAACAGCTGGGCGCCGTAGCGCTCTTCGAGCAGCTTGATCTGGTGCGACAGCGCCGACTGCGTGAGGTTGAGCAGCTGCGCCGCGCGCACCAGGCTGCCGGTGTCGCGCAACGCGGCCAGCGTGCGCAGGTGGCGGATCTCGAGGATGGACTGCATCATGAAAACGATTCAAGCGAACGGGCAAAAGGTTTCGTTTGAATCATAAGCGCCAAACGCCGACCATCACCGGTTTCCAAGATCAGCAACCGGATGACCTGCATGACCACCCGCACCCACATCCTCGGCTTTCCGCGCATGGGCGCCCACCGGGAACTCAAGTTCGCCCTCGAGAAGCACTGGCGCGGCGAGATCGACCATGCGGCGCTCGAAGCCGTCGGTGACACCTTGCGTGCGCGCCACTGGCAGGCACAACGCGACGCGGGGCTCGACTTCGTGACCGTGGGCGACTTCGCCTTCTACGACCACGTGGCCAACCACATCCAGCTGCTGGGCTGCGAGCCGGCGCGTTTCAACTTCAGCGGCGACGAGCCCGAGCTGTCGCGCTACTTCAAGATGGCGCGCGGCGTGGAAGACGAGGCGGGCCACGTGCACGACGACAGCTGCACCCACGGCGCCGAAGGCACCTTTGCGCTCGAGATGACCAAGTGGTTCGACACCAACTACCACTACCTCGTGCCCGAGTTCGATGCGGCCACGCAGTTCAGGCTCGCGTCCACGCGCCTGTTCGACGAGGTCGCGCAGGCGCAGCAGGCCGGCCATGCGGTCAAGGCCGTGCTGCTCGGGCCGCTGAGCTTCCTGTACCTGGGCAAGGAAAAGGCGGCCGACTTCGACCGCTTCTCGCTGCTCGAATCGCTGCTGCCGGTGTACGAGCAGGTGCTCGGGCGGCTCAGGCAGCAGGGCGTGGAATGGGTGCAGATCGACGAGCCGATCCTCGGCCTCGACCTGCCCGAGGCCTGGCGCAATGCCTTCGAACGCGTGTACTGGCAGATCGCGCGCAATGCGCCGAAGCTGCTGCTGGCGAGCTACTTTTCGCCGCTGTCCGAGAACCTGCGCCTGGCCTGCCAGCTGCCCGTGGCGGGCCTGCACGTCGATGCCGTGCGCGCACCGCAGGAGCTGACCGGCGTGGCCGACTGGCTGCCGGCGCACAAGGTGCTGTCGGTCGGCGTGGTCGATGGTCGCAACATCTGGCGCACCGACGTCGATGCGGCACTGGACAAGCTGAAGCCGGTGGCCGAAAAGCACCAGGGCGAACTCTGGATCGCGCCGTCGTGCTCGCTGCTGCACGTGCCGTTCAGCCTCGCGGCCGAGACGAAGCTCGACACCGAACTGAAATCGTGGCTCGCCTTCGCGATCGAGAAGCTCGATGAGCTGCGCGTGCTGCGCGCCGCCGTCGAGGGCGACGAAGCCTCGGTGGCCGCCGACTTCGCAGCCGCCCGCGCCGCCGTGGCCGCGCGCCGCGCCAGCCCGCGCGTGCACCGCGCCGACGTGGCGCTGCGCCTGGCACGCAGCCTGGCCGGCGATGACCGCCGCGCGTCCGCTTTCCCGCTGCGCCAGCAGCTGCAGCGCACGCGTTTCGCACTGCCCGCACTGCCGACCACCACCATCGGCTCGTTCCCGCAGACCGCCGAGATCCGCGCGGCCCGCGCCGCCTTCAAGCGCGGCGAGCTCGACGCCGCTGGCTACCGCGAGAAGATGCGCGCCGAGATCGCACTGGCCGTGCGCAAGCAGGAAGAACTCGGCATCGACGTGCTGGTGCACGGCGAGGCCGAGCGCAACGACATGGTCGAGTACTTCGGCGAACAGCTCGACGGCTTTGCGTTCACCGCCAATGGCTGGGTGCAGTCGTACGGCTCGCGCTGCGTGAAGCCGCCGGTGATCTTCGGCGACGTGGCGCGCCCGGCGCCGATGACGGTCGAATGGACCGCCTACGCGCAGAGCCTCACCAAGTTGCCGATGAAGGGCATGCTGACCGGCCCCGTGACCATCCTGCAGTGGTCCTTCGTGCGCGACGACCAGCCGCGCGCCACCACCTGCGAGCAGATCGCGTGGGCGATCCGCGACGAGGTGAACGACCTCGAGGGCGCGGGCATCGGCATCATCCAGATCGACGAACCCGCCATCCGCGAGGGCCTGCCGCTGCGCCGCGCGGGCTGGCCGGCGTACCTGAAGGCGGCCACGCGCGCCTTCCGCATCAGTGCCTCGGGCGTGCGCGACCAGACGCAGATCCACACCCACATGTGCTA
The DNA here is from genome assembly GCF_001426505.1 of Variovorax sp. Root473. GTDB lineage: Bacteria > Pseudomonadota > Gammaproteobacteria > Burkholderiales > Burkholderiaceae_C > Variovorax. The sequence goes on along the minus strand of NZ_LMEV01000011.1, from coordinate 12,668 downwards.
TTCGGAGTTCAACGACATCCTGCCGGAGATCGCCGCGATGGATGCCGATGTGATCACCATCGAGACCAGCCGCTCCGACATGGAGCTGCTGCGCGGCTTCGGCGGCGAGAACAACGCGGGCGGCTTCCGCTATCCGAACGAGATCGGCCCTGGCGTGTACGACATCCATTCGCCGCGCGTGCCCTCGGTCGACGAGATCGTGCGCCTCATGCGCAAGGCCGCGCAGGTGGTGCCGGGCGAGAACCTCTGGATCAACCCCGACTGTGGTCTCAAGACCCGCGGCTGGCCCGAGACCGAGGCGGCGCTGTCGAACATGGTGGCGGCCGCGAAGCTGCTGCGCGCAGAGCTGGCGCAGGCCTGATGGAGGGCGCGGGATCGCGGCGTGCCAATAATGCGGGATGTCCTTGCTGTCCCGCCTGTCGTCGCCCCGTTGCCTCTTGTTGCTGTCGTTGCTCCTTGCCCCCTTGACGGGGTGGACGCAGGACCGCGCGCAGGCCCTGCTCCAGTTCGAGGGCGTGCAGGCGCGCTACCAGAACGCCTACGGCCCCGGCGCCGTGTCGCGCGGTGCGCGCGAACTGCTGGAGCCGCCCGACCTGGCCATCGCCGACAAGGCCTTGCAGTCGCTCGACGTCGCGGCTGGTCGTGCCTTCGATGTGAACGCCTCGGTGGCTGCGATTCGCCAGGAGGTGGCGGCGGCCGGGCAGGGCGCCGCCGTGCCAGCGCCTCAGGTGCTGGAGGCCGTGGCGCACCTCGCGAAGCTGCGCGCCGACTACGCCGCGATGGACGAGGCCGGCAAGGTGGCGTTCTTCCACCAGCAGCACGCGCGGCCGGCCGACCCGGCGCGTGTCGAACTGCTGTCGCGCATGACGGTGGCCGAGGCGCGCGAGGTCGATTTTTCGAGCCAGCTGCTCATGAGCGCGGTGGTCAAGCAGCTGGCGCGTGGCAATGCCGCCCAGTTCAGCTCGCTGCCCGATCGCACGCTCGACACGGCGCTCGATTCGCTCTGGTCGCGCGGCGTCACGTCGCCGCGTCCGCGCAACCTGATGACCGTGGCGCGCGAGTTCGAAAAGCTGGCCACGCAGGCGCTGCTGCTGGCGTTGCCCGACGCCGACGTGGCCGCCTTGCTCGCTTGGCGCAACGAACCGCAGGCCGCCGCCGAGCGCGAGGCGCTGCTCGGCAGCTACCGCGCAGAAGTCAAGGGCAGCGGCGCGGTCGCGATCCGCACGCTGGTGCGCACCTGGGGCCGTCCCTGAGCTTGACGGAAGAGCCCAAAAGTTTGCAAACTGGCGAGGCTTTTGTACGAAAAGGTTTCACGAAAACCCCGCATGTCGGAAAGTTTCCCGTGATTGTTTCAATTCCATGAACACTGCGATTCAGAATGACTGGGGTTTACCCTAGGATTTTGAGGCAAACTTCAGGTCATCCCAAGCCTGAACACAAGAAGGAATTGAAATGAAGACCTCGAACATCCTCGCCGCCGCCGCTCTCTCCCTGCTCGCCGCCGCTGGCGCCGCCCACGCAGAGACCTACGAAGGCGTTCACGCCGTGACCTCCGGCTACAGCCGTGCCGACGTGGCACCGCAAGCCGTGGCTGCCGCCCGTGCCGGCAACGAATACAGCGACGCCGTGTCGGCCAGCGTGGCCCCCGTGCTGGCCTCGTCGGTGGACCGCGCCACCGTCCGCAATGAAGCCGTGGCAGCTGCCCACGCCCCGGGCCAGAACCTGCGCCGCGAATCCTTCGCCGGCAGCGTGATCCCCTCGCAGGCACGCAGCTTCACGCGTCAAGCCGGCCTGTAATCGACGGCGGCGCAAGCCGCGTCGGTGAGAAAGACCACCACCCGAAGAACCGGACCGTGCAAAAGCACTGTCCGGTTTTTTCACGTCGGCACGGTCGCCAGGTGTCAGGTATTCAAGCGCGCCGTTGGCTGCGGTGGCAGTGGCAGTCGGGCGCGTGGTCGTCGACGATGCCCGTGGCCTGCATCCACGCATAGACGATCACCGGGCCGACGAACTTGAAGCCGCGCTGCTTCAGCGCCTTCGACATCGCTTCGGACAGCGGCGTCTGCGTGGGCACGGTGCCCGTGGCGTTGACGACCGGCTGGCCACCCGCGAGGCCCCAGACGAAGTCGGAGAAATCTTCGCCCGTCGCCTGCATGGCCAGGTAGGCCCTGGCATTGCCGATGGCCGCTTCGATCTTCGCGCGCGAGCGCACGATGCCCGCGTCCTGCATGAGGCGCTCGACGTCGGCGGGTGTGAAGCGCGCCACCGTCTCGGGCACGAAGCCCTCGAAGGCCGCGCGGAAGGCATCGCGCTTGCGCAGGATGGTGAGCCACGACAAGCCGGCCTGGAAACCGTCGAGCATCAGCTTTTCCCACAGCGCGCGGCTGTCGCGTTCGGGCACGCCCCATTCGGCGTCGTGGTAGCTGGCCAGCAGCGGATCGGTGCGGGCCCAGGCGCATCGCTGGGGCGAGGAATGGCTGTCGTCGTGGGGCATGGCTTGGCTATCGTGCGGAGATGTTTTCGGAATGAGGGAGTGACCCAGGTGCAGCGGTTTTATTTTTCATTGTCGGGGCTTTCGTTGGCCCTCGCGGCGCTCGCCGTTGCCAGGAAGGGCGGCCGCACGGAACCCGATTGCAAGGCCTTTCTTGCGCAGGCCTGGCCCGCGCTGTAGCCGAGTGCCGCGTTCGGCCAATTGGTCGAGAAGATGGCGAAGCACCAGGGCTGCAAGTTCGCAATCGACGTGGCGCGCGGCACCGGGTCTGTCGAGCGGAAGGCCACGGGCACCTCGGCCCACCGCTCGCGGCCTGGCGCGATGCGGACAGCGATGACGCGCGTCAGCCCACGCCGTGCGCGCGCAGCACCGACTTGAGCCGCCGCACTTCGTGCTGCAGGTCGAGGATCAGCGCGGCCGCGTCGAGGTTCACGCCGAAGTCGCGTTCGAGCCGACGCGCTTCGAGCGCGCATTGCAGGTCGTTGCTCGAAAACGCCCAGCGCTCGGGCGGTGCGTCTGCGGTGGCGATCTGCACGATGCCCACCTCGACCAGTTGCACGACCCAGTCGGTGTCGGCGCCGCAGGCGTGCGCCAGTTCGTTCGCGGCCAGCGGGTGCGAGACGCCGATGGCCGCGGTGGTGGTGACGGAAGAAAAGTTCGCCATGCTCAGACTCCCAGATGCTGGCGGGGGTTGAACGAGGAGGTCGCCTGCGCGAGCTGCGCGTAGGCGTTGCGCGCGGCCTCGCTGTCGGCGGGCGGCAGCGCGATCTCGAGCAGCAGGTACAGGTCGCCGGGCGTCTTGCCCCCGAAGCCGCGGCCCTTGAGCCGCAGCTTCATGCCGCTGCGCGCATTGCGCGGCACCGTGACCTCGACCACGCCGCCCGCGGGCGTCGGCACCTGCACCTGCGCGCCCAGCGCGGCTTCGGCAGGGGTGACGGGCAGCGTCATGTACAGGTCGCGTTGTTCCACGCGGTACAGCGTGTGCGGCGCGATGCGCACCTCGAGGTAGAGGTCGCCGGCCGGCTCGCCGCCGTGGCCGGGCATGCCTTGGCCGGCCAGGCGGATGAACTGGCCGGGGTGCACGCCGGGCGGGATTTTCACGCTGAGCGTGCGGTTTTGCCACTGCGGGCGGCCCTGCGCATCGAGTGTCTGGGCGCGCAGCGTGAGCTCGCGCTCGGCGCCGTTCAGCGCGTCTTCGAGCGTGATCTCGATGGCAGCGTGGTGGTCTTCGCCGCGTGCGCGGTAGTTCTGCCGCGCGGCGCCGCGCCGCTCGGCGTCGCCGAACATCGAGGCGAAGAATTCGCTGAAATCGGCATGGTCGGCCGGGCCCTGCCGCGGGCCGCGGTGGAACTCGTAGCCGGTGTCCCAGTCGGGCGGCGGCTCGAAGCTGCCGTCGGGCCGGCCGCCGCGCGCCACGCGGTCGGCCAGTGCGTCGTACGCGGCGCGCTTCTGCTTGTCGCCGAGCACGTCCTTCGCCTCGTTGATGTCGCGCATGCGCTGCTCGGAGTCGGGCTCCTTGCTGACGTCGGGGTGGTACTTGCGGGCGAGCTTGCGGTAGGCCTTGCGGACTTCGTCATCGGACGCGGTGCGTTCGATGCCCAGTGCGCTGTAGTAGTCCTTGAATTCCATGGTGGTGGTGATCCTTTCGGGACGGCGTACAGGGCGACCGGGAATGGGTTCAGGCCAGGGCTGCCCCGCCGCCGTCGGCTGGCCGCTGTTGCAGCGGCGTCACGGCCCATGTGGGGCCGGTACGGGAAAAACGCAACGGCTGGGCGTTGCCGAAGATGCTCGCATCGACCGCCACGCCGAGCAGCGCGGCCAGCGCATAGAGCGTGCCGCCGTGCGCCACCACCAGCACCGGTGCGGGCTGCGCGGCGAGCGCGGCGGTCAGCGCTTCGCGCTTGCGGTCGACGAACTGCGCCAGCGTCTCGCCGCCGTCGGGCTCGCAGGCCCAGTCGATGTGGGCCGACGAGGTGCCAATGAGTGCGCCGAAGTTGCGCTCGCGCAGGTTCTCGTGCGCCGAGGGCACGAGGCGCAGGGCGCGGGCCACGGTGTGGGCGGTGTCGAAGGCACGGCGCGCGTCGCTGCACACGATGGCGCCGATCGGCTCGCCGGCCAGCAGCTCGGCCGCCTGCAAGGCCTGCTGCTCGCCGAGCGCACTCAGCGGCTCGTCGGGCGCCTGGAAGACCCGCAGCGCGTTGCGCCCGGTCTGGCCATGGCGCAGGAAGTAGAAGTGATCGCAGGCCGGGGCAATCGGCTGCGCCGCCGCGAGGCGGACCAGCAGGTCGAGACCCCCGGCCGCGGTGTGGACAGAAGCAGGTGCGGACATGGGGCTTGTCGTTCGTCGAGTCTCAATACGCCAGTTGCAACGGCTTGCCTTCGCGCTGGGCCTGCACGTCGGCCGCATGGAACGGCAGCGGATGCCACTGCTTCGCAGCGAACAGCGGCAACTGGTCGTAGGCGCGCGGCGAGGCAGGGTCGACGCTCTGGCCGTAGGTGAGCAGGCCCTGGGCGAGCGGACCGCGTTCGTCAAAGCCCACGACCTGCATGTAGCTGCTGCCGTAGTTGATGGCGTAGCCCTTGGCGTCGATCGTCGGCTGGCCCTGCGATTCGAGCTTGTTGAGCACGCCCTCGAACTCGTCGCCGCCGTGCAGTGCGATCTTCTGGCCGCGCACGGTAAGCGATTGCGGCACGCCCAGCGCCACGTCGGCCGCGAAGCCGGCGGTTCGCACGCGGCTCACGCCGTCGCCGAGCGCCTTGAACACGGCGTCCCGCGTGGCGGGCGTGGCCATGTCGAGGCCGCTCGGGGTGGTCACGGGCTGGGCGGGATCGAAGGGCACGCGCCAGACCTTCGGCACGTCCTTGGCCTTGCGCCAGAACTCGCGGAAGAGTGCGGCACCCTTGGCGTCGGCGTTGCTGGTCCGGTTCCAGGCCGACAGCACGCGGCAGCCGAGCGCCTGATCGGTGGTCAACGCGGTGCCGGCGGCGGTGCAGGCGGCCTGCAGGTCGTCCATCACCAGCATGCCGGCGAGGTTGCGGTCGCGGAAGATCACGCTGCGCAGTTCGCTCGCGCCCATGCGATTGCCCGGCAGGCCGTCGCGGCCCGCGAGGCGGGCCTCGATCTCCAGGATGCCGCTGCGCGTGCGCAGCCGCTGCGGCACGCCGACCGGCCCGACCAGCGGCGAGACGCCGGCCATCGGTGGCACGTGCGGGTTGCTGAGCCAGTAGCTGTCGTTGCTGTTCTGCACCCAGTCCGGCGTGACGACGACCGGCATGCGGGCCGGTGCGATGACACCGGGTGCAGCGGCTGTGCGGTCCTGATGCCAGGCGCAGGCGCCGCGCGAGCCGTCGAGCACCGCCAGGCCGGCTGCGTTCAGCAGCCCGGCGGCGGCCGGCGAGGGCGCGCAGGTCTTGAGCATGTCGGCCGACACATCGGGCACGACCGAGAGGTCGGCGTACATCGCTTGGCCGTCGCGGTCGGCGGCGAGGGTGTTGATCCACGGGATGCCCTGGTTGCCCATGGCGGCACGCAGTTCGCCGACGTTGCGCGCGAGCGCCATCTTCATCCAGCTCTCGGCCGAGCGCACGTTGAGCGTGTTGGCGTCGCGCAAGGCGTAGGCCTTCTGCGCGGTCCAGCCCAGGCCGGCGCGCGGCAGCGAGATCACCGGGCCCCAGTCGGTCGCGTAGAACGTGTGCTGCACCGGCGTGGCGCCGCCCGGCAGCGCGACGGTGCGTGCGACCATCTTCTTCGGCTGGCCGTCGACCATGTACACGGTGGGGTCGTTGGGGTCGAGCTTCAGCTCGTACAGCGTGAAGCGCTTGCCGGTCGACACGGTGTGGGTCCAGGCCACGTCCTTGTTGAAGCCGATGGACACCACCGGGCTCAGGCCGCCGGTAGCCCCCATCACGTCCAGCTGGCCGGGAATGGTCTGGTGCAACTGCCAGAAGCGATTGGTGCCGTTCCATGGGAAATGCGGATTGCCCAGCAGCAGGCCCCGGCCGTCGGGCGTCGCATTGCGCCCGAAGGCCCAGCCGTTGGAGCCGAGTTCGCCGCCCTGCGGGTTCGCATTGAAGCTGTGGCGGCCGATCTCGGCGACGGCCTGCTGCAGGTCGACGGGCGCGGCGCCCGTCTTTGCACCCGGCGCGGGCGGCACGGCGGCCAGCACCGCGCCGGCCAGCGCGCCCAGGCCGCCCTGGATCATCGACAGTTCCGTGGCGCGAGACAGGTCGGCCATCGTCATCGGGCGCACCCATGGCTTGCCGCGGCAGGCCTCGGGCAGGCCATGGGGGCCGGCATCCTGCAGGTAGCGGTTGTAGCCGGCGACGTAGCCGCGCAGCGATGCCCTCACGTCGGCGTTGGTGGTGGCCGAGGCGCGCGCGAGCGCCGCGTCGTCCATGTGGTAGCGGATGAACAGGTCGATCTGCGGGTTGGGCATGCGGCCCAGGCCCAGTTCGCCGGTGTTTTGCGCCCCGAAGAACTGCGTGCGCTCGCCGCGCAGGGTGAGCAGGTGCTCGGCGGTCTGGCAGACGTTGTCCTGCGCGTGCGCATAGGCGGTCCCGTAGGCCAGGCCCTCGTAGTCGGGCGCCGTGATGTGCGCGATGCCGAACGTGGTGCGTTCGACGGTCACGCTGCGGCTGCCGGGTGCGGGCGTGCCGGCGCAGGCTGCGAGCAGGGCCACCAAGCCCAGCGAGAGGGTCGTCAGCGAGAACCGGGAAATCGGGGTGTTCGAAGTCATGGGTGTACGAAGGGAGGCCGTGGCCGCAGCAAAAGGAGCCGATTAAAGGGCGGGCCCCGACCACGCGCTGTCACTCATGCGCCAACTGCGGGTTTAGCCGAACTTCATGCCTCGCGGCCGGGCCTGCAGCCGGTGGATGTAGGCGTCGAGCTTCGGGCGATTCGTGCGGCCGCCGAAGGCGCGATGCCAGATGAGCATCGAGCCGATCATCACGTCGGCCGCCGTGAACTGCGCGCCGAACAGGTAGGGGCCGTCGCCGAGTTCGCGTTCGATGGCGTCCTTGGCGTGTTCGAAATCGGTCCAGCCGCGCGAACTGTTGTTGCTCTTGATCTTCAGCAGGCTGTCGCCCATCGAGGGCTCGAGCTGCGCGGTCGAATAGACCATGAGCGACAGGTAGCGCCCGCGCTCGGGCGTGCCCACGGCCGGTGCCAGTCGCTTGCCGGGATACTTCTCGGCGATGTACATGCAGATGGCGGCATTCTCGAAAATGCGCGTGCGGCCATCGACCAGCGCAGGCAGCTTGCCGGCGGGGTTGATCTTCAGGAACTCGGGGCGCTTGTGGGCGCCCTCCTTGATGAGCGTGGGCACGATCTCGTAGTCGACTTCGGCCTCGTCGAGCATCCACTTGGCGACCTGCGCGCGGCTGCGCGGGTCGAAATACAGCTTCATCGTCATGCGGGGTCTCCTTTGTCGGGCGGATGAGGCGGGCGGTGTGTCAGAACTTGGGAATGCGCAGGGTCTTGCTGATCATCAGCGTGCCCGAGAGCGCGAACAGCAGCACCAGCGGGTGCAGCTGCCACGGGCCGAGCGTCCAGGCGCCGCCCCACACGTTGGCGCCGATGGCGCCCTTCGAAGCGGCATAGGCCAGCACACCCACGAGCACCACGCTGGTCGGGATGGGGGTACCTTCGAAATACTTCACCTTGTCGGCGCCCGCCGAGAGCGCTTCGGCCGTCACGTTGTAGCGAGCGAGCCGGCTCACGCCGCAGCCGACGAAATAGATGAGCACCGCGCAGTCCCAGCCGCCGTCCAGGCCGGCCGCGAAGGCGAGTGCGGCCGGGAGCACGCCGAACGAGATCACGTCGGCCAGCGAATCAAGTTCGCGCCCGAGCGCCGAATGGGTCTGGCGCCAGCGCGCGATGCGGCCGTCGAGCACGTCGAAGATGAAGGCGGCCGGGGCGAGCGCGGCGGCCCAGTAGAAGTGCGTGAGCGACTGGCTGCGCATGAAGGCCATCGCGAAGAACACCGCGCCGACGCCGCAGGCCGCGTTGCCTAGCGTGAACACGTCGGCCAGGTGAAAGCCGCGGATCATCGAGAAATGCTTGCGGGCCGGCGGGGACGAAGGCGTGGTCATGAGGCGGGGAAGGCTGCGAAAGGAATCGCACCTTAACCCAAGCGCAGCCCACTTTTTGTAGTCGCGCGCCGACGTCCCGTCGGCGCCCTCAGCCGGCCTGTTGCGCCTTGGCCTCGACGATGCGCGCGAAACGCCCGAGCAGGCTTTCCGCTGCGCCCGTGGGGCGCACGCCTTCGCGCAGCGCCGCGGCATCGAGGCCGTCCGCGGCCAGGTCGCGGGCCAGCAGCTCGATGTAGCCGCCCATGGTCTTGGCGTCGAACTCGGGGTGGAACTGCACCCCCCACGCCTGCGCGCCCACGCGGAAGGCATGCACGGGCTCATGTGCGCTGTGGGCCAGCCGCACGGCGCCCTCGGGCAGGCGCAGTGCGCTCTGCCAGTGGATCGCCTGCGCCGGAAACTGCGCGGGCAGATCCCCCAGAAGGGCGTCGCCAGCGGCCGCTGCGTCGAGCGTGACGGTGACCGTGCCGACCTCGGGGCCTTGCGGATGGTGGCCAGCCTCGCCGCCGAGCGCGTGCGCCAGCAACTGGTGCCCGTAGCAGATGCCGAGCACGGGCGTGTTGTGCGCGACCACGTTGGCGAGCCAGGCGGCGGTGGTTTCGCTCCAGGGTTCGCGGTGCGACACCATCGCGTGCGAGCCGGTGACGACCACGCCCGCGACCTGGCCGGGCGCGGGCAGCGTGTCGCCGCGGCGCGGGTCGACCACGAGGAGCGGAAGCGTCTGCAGGCCGAGGCCGTCGGCGATCCAGTGCTCGAAGTCGCCGCGGCCTTCGCGCAGCGTGTCGTGGGTGTCACCGACCTTGACGATGACCAGGGGATACGGGGGCGTGCTGTGCATGGTGTCGATGATGCCGCAGCCGGTGCGGCGCAGTCAGCGTGGGGACGATTCCCGGCGGTGCAGCAGGTCCATGAAGGCGGGAGCAATCGGGCGGGTCACGCGCGAGATTTTCGCGGCCGGCACTTCGTGGACACCCGGCATCACGGGCCTCGGCGGTGGGCCTTCAGCGGATGTGCGTCGCGTAGGCCGCCCCGGCGGCCTCCAGCTGCGTCCAGAAGCCTTGCGGCGCGCGCCCGTGCAGCACCTCGTCGAGCACGCCCAGATGCGCGTGCCAGCCGCTGGCCACGCTCAGCGTTTCCTTGCGATCGGGCAGGCGGCGGTGCGTGAGCACCAGGTGCGTCGCCTGCTCGCCTTGCGGTGAAAGCTCGAAGGTGACTTCGGACGCATCCTCGCGCTCGCTGCCCCAGCTGATGACCAGCAGCGTCGGCGACTCGATGCGCAGCACGCGCGAGTGCTGCACGTGGGTCTCGCGGTAGGCCGCGAAGCGCTCGGGCGCCACCTCTCCCGACAGCTCGGTGTGCTGGAAGCGCAACTCGAACACCGCGCCCGGCGCCTGCGCCATGGTGCCGCCGGCCAGCCAGCTGCGGCGCTTTTCCGGGTCGACGAGGTAGGCCCACACGCGGTCGATGGGGCCGGGCAGGGTGCGCTCGATGCGCAGGGTGCCGGGCTCGGTCTGCGTGCCCAGGCTGTGCTTCAGGGTCGTGGTCATGGGGCGGTGCTCCTTGGGTGAATGGGGAGAGAGAAGGCGCTCACGCGCGGCTGTCGCCAGCGTCGCGCCGCAACGCATCCGCCAGCGCGTCCAGGCGGTGGTTCCAGAAGACTTCGTACGCGCGCAGCCACGCATCGGCCGTGGCGAGCGCCGCCGGTTCGAGCCGGCAAACGTGCGCGCGGCCCTGCACGGTGCGCGACACCAGTCCCGCGCGCTCCAGCGTCTTGACGTGCTTGGAGGCGCCCGCGAAGGACATGCGAAACGGCGCGCCCAGCTCGCCCACGCTGCATTCGCCCTGCGCGAGCAGCTGGAGCATGGTGCGCCGCGTGCTGTCGGCCAGGGCGTGGAACACCGCGTCGAGCCGTTCGTCTTCGATTTCAAGTTCAACCATGAAGTTGAATATAAATCGATGCTCGAATAAATTCAACTGAAAAGTTGAATGATGAGATGGCGTTACACCTGATACACCCGGGACGCCATGCGCGCACCGGGCGCTGGAAGCCCGGCGGCGGCGCTCCTACGATGCCTTTCATTCCATTCACTCGCGTAAGAAAGACCCAAGCCAATGAACACCCTCATCCAGCGCCGCACCCTGTTGCTCGCCGTCGCCGTGACCCCGCTGGCAGGCGCCTGCAGTGCCTGGCCGAAGAAGGGCGCGCAAGCCGGCGCCCAAGCGCAGCTCGCCGAACTCGAACGTGCCTGCGGCGGCCGGCTTGGCGTGGCGGGCTTTCACACCCGCAGCGGCGCACGCCTGCAGCACCGCGCGCACGAGCGCTTTCCGCTGTGCAGCACCTTCAAGCTCATGCTTGCTGCCGCGGTGCTCGAACGCAGCACGACCGATGCCAGCCTGCTCGGGCGCCGCATCAGCGTGGGCAAGGGCGACCTGGTGTCGCACTCGCCCGTTGCCGAGAAGCACCTGGCCACCGGCATGACCGTGCGCGAGATGTGCGCCGCCACCATGCAGTACAGCGACAACGCTGCGGCCAACCTGCTGCTGAAGGTGCTGGGTGGGCCGGCCGTCGTCACCGCGTTTGCGCGGCGCATCGGCGACACGACCTTCCGCCTCGATCGCACCGAGCCCGAACTCAACACGGCCATTCCCGGTGACCCGCGCGACACGACAACGCCCACAGCGATGTCCGACAGCGTGCAGCGGCTCGCGCTGGGCGATGCCCTCGGTGCGCCCCAGCGTGAGCAGATGTGCGAGTGGCTGTTGGGCAACACGACCAGCACCGAGCGCTTCCTGGCCGGCGTGCCCGCAGGATGGCGCGTGGGCGACAAGACCGGCGCGGGCTCGTACGGCACCACCAACGACGTCGGCGTGCTGTGGCCGCCGTCGGGCGCGCCGCTGGTGCTGTCGGTCTACCTGACCTTCCCCGACAAGGACGCGAAGGGCCGCAACGACGTGGTCGCCTCGGCCACCCGCATCGCGGTGCAAGCGCTCGCAAGCTGAGGCCACAATGGGCGGCTCCATCTTTTCCCCGTCGCCCCATGGACCTGAGGTCTCTTCGCTATTTCATCGCGGTGCTCGAAGCCGGCAGCCTGTCGCGCGCCGCCGCGTCGCTGTATGTGGCGCAGCCCGCGCTGACCGCGCAGATCAAGAAGCTCGAGGCCGAGCTCGGCACGCAGCTGTTCGACCGCTCGCACGTGGGCGTGACACCGACGGCCGCCGGACTTCAGCTGTACCAGGACGCGCGGCGCCTGCTGTCGGATGCCGCGGCCATGCGCGAGCGGCTGCAGCGCACGCCCGACGGGCCCGAGGGCTCCGTCACGGTGGCGGTGCCGTTCCTGCTGGCGTCGCTGCTGCTCGGGCCGGTGCTGGCGCGGCTGAGGCAGTCGCATCCGCGCATCCGTGTGTTCGTGATCGACGACCTGAGCCTGATGGTGCGCAAGGCGATGGTCGATCGCCGCGCCGACATCGGCCTGCTGGTCGACACCGCGAGCGTCGAGGGGCTCGATGTGCGCCCCTTCGTGCGCGAGGGCATGTTCCTCTGCGGATTCGATGCGAAGGGCGAGGTGGCGGCGCTGCTCGGAAAAAGTGCGAAGGGTGGGCGCGGGAAAAAAGGCGCGCCGGTGCGTCCCACGGTTCCTTTCGTGCGCGCGGCGAGCCTGCCGCTGGTGCTGCAGTCGCGCCGCTTCAGCCTCCGCCAGCGCGTCGAGGCCGCCGCCGAGACGCTGGGCGTGGAGCTCAATGTCGTGCACGAGCACGATTCGGCGCGCGTGCTGCGCTCGCTCTACCTTGCGGGCGCGGGCTTCACGGTCTCGCCTGCCTGCGCGCTCTCGGACGGGCCGGGCGAGCAGCCGAACTGGTTGATTGCACGCATCGTCGAGCCCGAACTGGTGCGCACCTACCACCTGGCCACGCCGGCCGGCAAGACGCACGATGCGGCCACGCAGGTCGTGATGCAGGCGCTGGCCGACGAGGCGCGATCGATGATCGCCTCGGGCCGCTGGGACGCGCAGTTCCTGGCCGACGGCAAGCCCTAGCTGTGAAGAGTCAAGAGGTTCTTTCGTGACTTTGCGATTCGGGACATAGGCGGCTG
>NZ_LMEV01000010.1 GCF_001426505.1 Variovorax sp. Root473 | reverse complement strand
AAGCGCATGCGCGACATCGCCAAGCCCGTCATCGACAAGTTCGCCGCCCAGTACGACCCCGCCCTCGTCAAGCTCTACAACGACGAGCTCGCGCGCATCCGCAAGTAAACAAGTCAGCAAGCCAGTCAGTCCCTCACCGAAGCTCCCCATGAAGATCCTCGTTCTCCACGGCCCCAACCTCAACCTGTTCGGTCGCCGCGAACCGCACATCTACGGCAAGACCACGCTGGCCGAAATCAACGCGCAGCTGCAAGCCCTCGCCGTCGAACTCGGCGTGACGCTCGAAACCATCCAGTCGAACCACGAAGGCGACCTGATCGACTTCCTGCATGCCCACATCGATGATGCGCAAGGCGCGCTGGTGAACCCCGCCGGCCTCACGCAGCACGGCGTGCCGCTGCACGACGCGATCAAGGCCATGCCGTTCCCGACCATCGAGGTCCACATGTCGAACATCGCGGCGCGCGAAGCCTGGCGCGCGCATTCGATCATTTCGCCGGCGGTGAAGGGCACCGTGCAGGGCCTGGGCCCGCTGTCGTACCTGGCCGCGCTGCGCGCGCTGGTCGACATGCAACGCCAGGCGCAAGCGCAGGCACAGGCCGCCGCATGACCCGCTGGCTCGACCGGTGCTGCACCGGCATCGAGGCGCTGATCGCGGCCGCGCTCGCGGTCATGGTCGTGCTCGTGTTCGGCAACGTGGTGCTGCGCTACGGCTTCAACTCGGGCATCACGGTGTCCGAGGAAGTCTCGCGCTGGCTCTTCATCTGGATGACCTTCCTCGGCGCCGTGGTGGCGCTGAAGGAGCACGGCCACCTGGGTGTCGACATGGTGGTGCAGAAGCTGCCGCCCCTTGGCAAGAAAATCTGCCTGGCCGTCGGCCATGCGGTGATGCTCTACATCGTCTGGCTGCTGCTGCAGGGCAGCATCGCGCAGGCGCGCATCAACTGGGACGTGACGGCGCCCGTCACCGGCGCGTCGATGGCCATCGTCTACGCCTCGGGCATCGTGTTCTCGGTGCTGGCCGGGCTCATCCTCGCACTCGACCTGCTGCGCCTGCTCACGGGCCGCATGGCCGACCACGAACTGGTGATGGTGCAGGAGTCGGAAGAAGCCGTGCAGCTGCAGCAGATCCTGGGATCGCAGGACGCCCAGGGACCGGGGGCACGGCCATGACCATCCTCGTCTTCGTCGGCTCGCTGCTGCTTGCCATGGCGATGGGCATTCCCATCGCCTTCTCGCTGCTGGCCAGCGGTGTCGCACTGATGTGGCACCTCGACCTGTTCGACGCGCAGATCCTCACGCAGAACGTGATCGGCGGCGCCGACAGCTTTCCGCTGCTGGCCGTGCCGTTCTTCATGCTCGCGGGCGAGATCATGAACGTGGGCGGCCTGTCCAAGCGCATCGTCGACTTCGCGCTCGCGCTCGTCGGCCACGTGAAGGGCGGCCTGGGCTACGTGACCATCATGGCGGGCTGCCTGCTGTCGGCGCTCTCGGGATCGGCCGTGGCCGACGCCGCCGCGCTCACCGCGCTGCTGCTGCCGATGATGGTGCGCGCAGGCCACGACAAGCCGCGCGCAGCCGGCCTCATTGCCGCCACCGGCGTGATCGGCCCCGTGATCCCGCCGAGCATCGGCCTCGTGATCTTCGGCGTGGCGGCCAACGTGTCGATCTCCAAGCTGTTTCTCGCGGCCATCGTGCCGGGCCTGCTGATCGGGGGCGCACTGTGGATCACCTGGGCCTGGCTGGTGCGGCGCGAGAAGATCGTGCCGCCGCCGCGCAAGTCGTCGGCCGAGATCGCCGCCGCCTTCCGCAACGCGCTGTGGGCGCTGATGCTGCCGGTGATCATCCTCGTGGGCCTGCGCATGGGCGTGTTCACGCCCACCGAGGCCGCGGTGGTGGCGGCCGTGTACGCGCTCTTCGTGTCGACCGTGATCTACCGCGAGATCACCTGGAAAGACCTGTACGCCATCTTCGTGAGCGCGGCCAAGACCAGCGCGATCGTGATGTTCCTGATCGCCGCGGCCATGGTGAGCGCGTGGCTCATCACGGTGGCCGACCTGCCCTCGAAGATCGTGGGCATGCTGCAGCCGTTCATGGACAACCGGATGCTGCTCATGATCGCGATCATGGTGCTGGTGATGGTGGTGGGCACGGCCATGGACATGACGCCGACCATCCTCATCCTCACGCCCGTTCTCATGCCGGTGGTGAAGGCGGCCGGCATCGACCCCGTGTACTTCGGCGTGCTGTTCATCATCAACAACTCGATCGGGCTCGTCACGCCACCGGTGGGCACGGTGCTCAACGTGGTGGCAGGCGTGGGCAAGATCTCGATGGACGACGTCACGCGCGGCGTGGTGCCGTTCATGCTGGCCGAGTTCGCGATCCTGTTCCTGATGGTGGCGTTTCCGCAGCTGGTGATCGTGCCGGCGCGGTGGTTCGGGGGCTGAGCCCATGCGCGCCGTGTGCCTCGCCGTTCTCGCACTGTTCGCGAGCCTGCCCATCGCCGCACAAGACCTTGCGCAAGACCCCGAGCGCGAGGTGCTGCCCGAGCAGCGCCAGCGGCTGGCCTTCATCGCGCCCTCCGGCCTCGCGCCGCTGGGCAGCGGCAAGATGGTGTTCAGCGCCTTCCACGTGACGACCGGCCAGGAGCTGTGGGTCACCGATGGAAGCAACGCCGGCACCACTTTGCTGAAGGACATACGGCCGGGCTTCCGGGGCTCGTTCCCCGCCGGGCAGGTCGCGTTCAAGGGCCACGTCTACACCACGGCCACCGATGGCACGCGCGGGCTCGAACTGTGGCGCACCGACGGCACCGCCGCAGGCACGACGCAGGTGATCGATCTGCGTCCCGGCGAGGAAGGGTCGATGCCCAACGAGCTGACCGTGTTCCGCGACGCGCTCTACTTCGTGGCCGACGACGGCCAGACCGGCTTCCAGGTGTGGAAGACCACGGGCGATGCGAAGGGCACCACGCGCGTGTCCGCCGTCGATGCCGGGCCGCGCGCCCTCACCCGCCAGCTCACCGTGGCCGGATCGCGCCTGTTCTTCACCGCGACCACGCGCACGCACGGCCACGAGCTCTGGGTGACCGACGGCACGCCCGAGCACACGCGCATGGTGAAGGACATTCGCCCGGGCCTCGAGGACGCGGGCATCCAGAACCTCACGGCCGTGGGCAACGACATTTACTTCACCGCGCACGACGGCGAACACGGCACCGAGCTTTGGAAGAGTGACGGCACCGCGCACGGCACGCACGTGGTGAAAGACCTGCGCCCCGGCGCCGCGCCCTCGCGCCCGGCGCACCTGGCCGTGCTGGGCCGCACCCTGTACTTCTCGGCCGACGACGGCGTGCATGGCATCGAGCTGTGGAAGACCGATGGCACCGCGAAGGGCACGGCGCTGGTGAAGGACATTCGCCCCGGGCCGAGTGGTTCCGTGTCGAGCCCGATCGCCGCGATGGGCGGCAAGCTCTACTTCGCAGCGACCGATGGCGTGTCGGGCGCGGAGCTGTGGCGCAGCGACGGCACGGCGGCGGGCACGGTGCGCGTGAAAGATATCGCACCGGGTGCGGAGAACGGATCGCCGGCGCGCTTCGCCGTCGTCGGTTCGCGTCTGTGGTTCGCGGCGAACGGCGGCGGTGGCCGGGGCGTCGAGCCGTGGATCAGCGACGGCACGCCGGCCGGCACGCGCGCCGTGGCCGACCTCGCCGCGGGCGAACGCCACGCCATGCCGCTGGGCTTTCGTGCGCTCGGCGACGCGGTGCTCTTCGTGGCCGACGACGGCCACGGCAACGACCGCCTGTGGTCCTACCGTCAGAACGGCAAGAACGGCAAGGTGACGTTGATCGGCGACCCGCTCAAGGCGCGGCTGCGCTGACACCGAAGGCCTGCGTGGCTGCGTAGTCGGACAAGGCCTGCTGCATCGCCTCGGCGATCGCCGGATGCGTCGGATCGTGGCCCGCGCCCTGCGCCCACTGCAACGGCGCGCCCAGCACCTGGGCCAACGCCCGGGCGCCCTCGGGCGGACACAGCGCATCTTCCGTGCCGTGCACGATCAGCGTGGGAACGGCGGGCACCGCGGCGCAGCGCTGCAGCAGCGGGGGTGCGTCGAGCCAGCAGTTGTGCCGCAGGTAGTGGCTCTGCACGCGGTAGCGCGCCACGAGCCGCGGCAGCATCGCCTCGTCGATCGGCGACGCTGTGCTTCCGGTGGCGAGGCGCTGCTCCCAATCGAACCAGTGGCGCGTCAGCTCGCACTGCTGCTCCCCGGTGCCGTGCGCGAAGACCTCGGCGATCGGCACCGTCACCGGACATCTCCGGCGCCCGGCCTCGTCCCACAGTGCGCGCCATGCGGGGCCGTCGTGCTGCAGGGCACCGGCGAAGAGCGCGTGGATGTCGCCCGGGCGCGCGAGGAACACGTTGCGCAGCAGCAGGCCCGCGACGGCCTTCGGTGCGTCGAGCGCATGCATCAGCGCCAGCGTGGCGCCCCACGAGCCGCCCACCACCAGCCAGCGGTCGATACGCAGGTGCGCGCGCAGGCAGCGCAGGTCGGCCAGCAGATCGGCGAGCGTGTTGTGTTCGATCGATCCTGCAGGCGTGCTGAGGCCCGAGCCGCGCTGGTCGGGGCAGACGATGCGGTAGTGCGCGGGATCGAAGTCCCGGCGCAACAGCGGCGAGCAGCCCGAGCCCGGCCCCCCGTGCAGCACCACCACGGGCAGGCCCGCCGGGTTGCCGTGCTCCTCGACATGCATCACATGCCCGCCGTCCAGCGGCAGGCGATGGGTGATCGTCATCGCGGCGTGCCGCTCAAGCCGACGCATTCGCGTCGGTGCGAAAGACGAGGTCGCCCGCACGCCGCGCGCCCGGCACGAAGCGGATCGGCGTGCCGACGTCGCGCGGATCACCCGCCGCCTTGACCATTGCCTCGACCTCGTCATGCCGCGGGCTCTTCGGGCACACCGGGTCCGTGGCCGCCGCATCACCCGTCAGCAGGAAGGCCTGGCAGCGGCAGCCGCCATGATCCTTCTCCTTCTCGTCGCAGCTCTGGCAGGTGCTGCTCATCCAGCCCGTGCCACGATACGCGCCGAAGGCCGGGCTCTCCTGCCAGATGCTGCGGATGCTGTGCTCGCGCACATTGGGAAAGTCGAGCCCGGGCAGCATGCGCGCGCTGTGGCATGGCAGCGCCACGCCGTCGGGCGCCACCACGAGGAACACGCTGCCCCACCCGGCCATGCAGGGCTTGGGCTTGCCCTCGGCGTAGTCGGGCACCACCCAGAGGATCTTCATGCGGCCGTCCAGGCGCGGGCGATGGGTTTGCACCACCGCCTCGGCCGTGGCCAGCATCTCGCGCGAAGGCATCAGCATCTCGCGGTTGCGCCAGGCCCAGCCGTAGTACTGCACGTTGGCAAGTTCGAGAAAGTCGGCTTCCATCGCCTCGGCCATCTCGATGATGCGGCCCACGTGCGGCAGGTTGTAGCGGTGCATCACGCAGTTCAGCACCATCGGGTAGCCGAGGTCCTTGATGGTGCGGGCCACGCGCTGCTTGAGGTCGAAGGTCTTCGTGGAACTGAGGAAGTCGTTGAGCTCGCGGCTCGAGTCCTGGAACGACAGCTGGATGTGGTCCAGCCCCGCCCGCTTCAACGTCTCTGCGCGCTGCGGCGTGAGGCCCACACCCGAGGTGATCAGGTTGGTATAGAAGCCGAGCTCGTGCGCCGCCGCGACCAGCTCGGGCAGGTCGTCGCGCAACAGCGGCTCGCCGCCCGAAAAGCCCAGCTGCACTGCCCCCATCGCGCGCGCCTCGCGGAACACGCGGATCCATTCGGCCGTGCCCAGCTCTTCGCGGTAGCGCGTGTAGTCGACCGGGTTGGAGCAGAAGGCGCAGTGCAGCGGGCAGCGGTAGGTCAGCTCGGCCAGCAGCCACAGCGGCGGCTTGGCCACGGCGCGGGGTTGCAGCTCAGCGGATCCAGTGGCGTCCATGGGCCTGCTCCAGGAATTCGAGCACGTCGGCATGCAGGTCGCGCTCGCCGAAGGTGTGCTCCAGGTCGGCCACGAGCGCGGCCACCGAGGTCTTGCCGTCGCAGCGCTGGAGGATCTCGGCCGCCGGCCCGTTGAGCTTGATCATGCCCTCGGGGAACAGCAGCACGTGGCATTGCTGCGCCTCTTCCCACTGCATGCGGTAGATCGAGGTGAGCGCCGGCTGGGCATCGTCGGTCCATGCGGTCATGGCTGCGCCTCTTTCGGAAGGTCGTCGGGATAGGCTTTCTCGATCGCGTCGAGCATGGCCCAGAGGATGTCGAGCTTGAAGCCCAGGATGTGCAGCGCGCGCTGCTGCCGCTCGCGCGTGGTGCACCACTGCATCGCCACTTCGAGGCCGTGCTCGACGTCGCGGTCGGCCAGCGGAATGCGGCTGCGGAAGTAGTCCAGGCCCGAGGTGTCGATCCACGGGTAGTGCGTGGGCCAGCCCGCGAGCCGGTCCTTGTGGATGCGCGGCGCGAACATCTCGGTGAGCGACGAAATCACCGCCTCCTGCCACGGCGCCGTGCGCGCGAAGTTGACGTAGGCATCGACCGCGAAGCGCACACCGGGCACGACGAGCGCGTGTGATTCGAGCACCTCGCGCGCCAGGCCGGTGGCGATGCCCAGCCGGGTCCAGATCTCGATGCCGCCCGCGTTGGCGCCTTCATGGTCGCCGTGGCCGTCGTGGTCGAGCATGCGCACCACCCAGCGCCGGCGCGTGGCGCGGTCGTCGCAGTTGGACAGAACGGCGGCGTCCTTCACCGGGATGCGGCACTGGTAGTAGAAGCGGTTCGCCACCCAGCCGCGCACCTGGAAAGGCTGCAGCTCGCCCGCGTTGAGCCGGCGATTGAACGGGTGGTGACTGTGGTAGCGCGACTCCATGGCGCGCAACCTCGCTTCGAACGCCTGCGGGGACCATGGGGCTTGCTGATCTTGGGGGGCTGCTGTCACGTGTTCAGATCTCCAGAACCATGCCGTCGAACGCGACCTCGATGCCGCGGCGCACGAGCTGTGCGCGCTCCGGGCCGTCTTCGTCGAGGATGGGATTGCTGTTGTTGATGTGGATGAGCACCTTGCGCCGCGCCACGCAGCCGTCAAGCGCCTGCAGCATGCCGGGGCCGTGCGGCCCGTCGCACTGCGGCAGGTGGCCCATGTCGGCCGCGTGTTTCTTGCCGAGGCCGGCCGCGACCATCTCGTCCTCGGTCCAGAAGGTGCCATCGACGAGCACGCAGTCGCAGGCGTCGAGGTTGCGGCGCTCGGCATCGCCGACCTGCGCCAGGCCCGGCGCGTAGAGCACCCGCTTGCCGGTGGCGGGGTCTTCGATGAGCACCGCGGCGTTCTCGCTGCGCGCTTCGGTCTGGCGGCGCGGCGAATACGGCGGCGCCTTGCCGGGAACCGGCAGCGCCTGCAGCCGCAGGCCCGCGATGTCGTGCCAGGCGCCACCGCCGGGTTCGAGCGACAACGGGTGCCAGGTCACGCCGCAGTAGCTGTCGAGCGTGCGCAGCAGCGGGAGGCTGCCGGTGAGGTCGTCATGCGCCTCGGGCGTGCAGTACAGCTGCAGCCGCTGCCCTTCGCGCAGGCTCAGCAGGCCTGCGACGTGGTCGATCTGAGAGTCCATCAGCACCACCGCCTCGATCGGCGAGTGGCGCAGTCCGTGGCGCGGCCACAAAGCAGGCGAGGCGCGCAGCTGCGCGCCGAGGTCGGGGGATGCGTTCAGCAGGATCCAGCGTTCGCCATCGGCCGACACCGCAATCGAACTCTGCGTGCGGGGCGTGGCCCGCACCTGCCCGCTTCGCTGGCCGGCGCACAGGCGGCAATTGCAATTCCATTGAGGGAAGCCACCACCCGCTCCCGAACCCAGCACCAGAATCTTCATGGGGGCCCAACAAAAAAACACGGCACCGGCGCAAGGCCGGTGCCGTGGGCGCTCGCGCTCAGCGAGCGGAGATGTACATCGTGATTTCGAAGCCGAAACGCATTTCTTCGAACTCAGGCTTGCACCATTTCATCGCATTGCTCCTTCAGTGGTTGGGGTTGAGGGACATTTCAATACACGACGACTTTTCCCGTCGGGCGCGGGCTATGGCAGTCGTTGTAAAAGTATTCGCCCGGCGTGTCAAAGGTGTGGGTCGCCGACTGGCCTGGCGCCAGCCTGAAATTGAACCGTCCTTCGAAGAACTGCGTGGCGCAATGGGTGTTGGCGTTGGTACCCGGGTTGGTGAAGGTCACGGCAGTGTTGACGGGCACGCGCATGAAGGTCGGCGTCATGGCGTTGACAGCCGTCGACTCGGTCGCACCCGGCTCGTTCGCAGCCGTCTGCACGCGCGCCAGGAACACGGTGTTCGGTGTCGGCAGTGCCGCGCCCTCCACCGCCGTGCCCGACACGGGCCGACGCACCACGGGCGGTGTCGGCGTGGCGGCCGCGGTCACCGCGCCGCCGACCTTGAAGGCCCACAGCCGGTCGCCGCGCGGCGCCGAGTCGCCGTACGGAATGCTGGTGCCGCCCGAGAACACGGCGATGTACTGCTCGCCGTCGATCTCGTAGGAGACCGGGCTCGCGCTGATCGCCGCGCCGGTCTGGAAACGCCACAGCTCGGTGCCGTCTTCCGCGTCGAGCGCCAGCAGATTGCCGTCCGGCTGCCCGATGAACAGCAGGTCGGAGGCCGTGCTCAGGATGCCGTTGCCGTGCGCCACCGAATACGGCAACGGCTTCTTCCACTTGACGAGGTTGGTGCTCGGGTCGACCGCCACGACCGCGCCGGTCATGTAGGTGCCCGGCGGGCGCAGGCCGTTGCTCGACTCGCTGAGCGAGTGCGCCGCCGACACATAACCCATGCCCGTGTAGACCAGGCCCGTGCGCTGGCTGAAGGACTGGTGGTTCCAGTTGGCACCGCCACCGTGGCCCGGGATGGACAGGATCGGCACGTCCCAGTGCGCGTCGTACAGGCAGCCCTTGGTGTAGTTGGGCACCGCACGGTTCGGGTCGCCCGGAATCGCCGTGCCCAGCGGCTGGTCGACGATGCAGGTCTCGGTCCAGGCACCCTGGCGCGGCAGGGGCTGCGTGGGCCAGCTGGCCTGGCGGGCGTCCTGCTTCACAGGCACTTCGTCGATGCCCAGCGGCGCGCTGCCGTCCTTGCGATCGAGGATGTAGTACATGCCCGTCTTGCTGCCGTAGATGACGACCTTGCGGTCCTTGCCGTCGATCTTCACGTCCGCGAGCACGGGCGACATCACGTTGTCCATGTCCCAGATGTCGTGGTGCACCGACTGGAAGTGCCACTTGTACTCGCCGCTCTTCAGGTCGAGCGCGACGATGGAATTGGCGAACAGGTTCTGGCCCGGACGGCTGCTGCCGTTCTGCGACGAGCCGCCGCGCACGTTGCCGAAGGTCCAGTAGACCAGGCCCAGCTCGGGATCGACCGCGGGATGGATCCACGGCGTGGCGCCGGTGCGGTCGGTCTCGGGCGCGCCGCCCCAGGTGTCGTAGCCCAGCTCGCCCGCGCGCGGCACGCCCCAGAACGTGGTCAGCACCTTGCCGGTGAGCGCGTCGGCCGAGAACGCGGCGCCGCGGTTGCCGTCGTTGGTGCCCAGGTACAGGCGCTTGTCGTGGTAGACCAGCGCGACCTTCTGCAGCGCGCCCTTGTAGTCGGGATCGGTGCTGCTGGTCGGGTATTGCTTGATCCACTCGACGGCGCCCGTGTCGGTGCGCAGCGCGACGAGGCGATTGCCGGTGGCCACGGTGAACACCAGGCCCAGGTCTTTCGCGACGGCCACGCCGCGGCGCGTGATGCTGCCGTAGGGCGTGGTCCACTTCCACTTCGTCACGCCGGTCTTGCCGTCCACCGCGACCACGTTGCCCAGCGCCGACTCGATGTAGAGCACGCCGTCGACGACGACGGTGGTGCTCTGGTTGTTGCCGGTGGTCATGCCGCCTTCGATCGGGTTGACCCAGGCGCCACCGAGTTGCGTGACGAGGCCCTTGTTGATCTTGCGCAGGCTCGAATAGTTCTGGTTGCCCAGGTTGCCGCCGACCTTCGGAAAGTCCTTGTCGCCGGCGGTGCAGCAGTCCGACAGGTCGGACGCAGGTGCGGCGGCTGCGGGTGGCGATGCAGGCGGTGCGCTGGCAGACGGCGGCGGCGGCGCGGGCGCTGGCACCACGGGCAGCACGGGTGTGCCGCCTCCGCCGCTGGAGCCGCCGCAGGCGGTGATCAGCAACGGGGAGGCGAGCACGCCGCACGAAATCAGCAGCGTGACCAATGATTTTTTCTTCATGGATGTCTCTACTCGGTGAACGTTGGAACAGGGGTGTTCGAAACGACCGGTGCAGCGCGCACGGCACGGCACCGGCCCCGGGAGGTCGCGTTTATTCCGTGGTGCAGAAAGGTGTCAGGCCCATCGCCGACTTCACGCCTTGCACGACGAGCTTCTGGAACTCGATGGCGCCCACGCCCGACAGGTCGGCGGTGAACGAGTGCGCGTTGTGCCCGAGGGTCGTGAGCCATGCACGGCCGCCGTCGTAGTACTGGCACCACGCGACCGGATGGAAGTCGGCGTGGCCCGGATGCGGCGCGGAGGTGAGCGGCTTCAGCGTCGAGGTGTCGACCTTGGCCAGGAACTTCACCTTCGTCGGGAAGGGCATCAGGTTGTACCACTCGTCCTGGAAGGAGAAGCGCTTGGGCACGTCCTTGGTCGAGGGATCGTCCGAGACGATCTCGACATCCCCCGCGCGGTTCGGGCCGTGGTTGTAGAAGTTTGCGTTCCCCAGCAGGCCTTCGTAGTACGGCCAGTTGTATTCGGCGCCGAAGGCGTTGTGCAGGCCGACGAAGCCGCCGCCGCGACGCATGTAGTTGCGCAGTGCCGTGCGCGCGGCGTCCTGGCTGGTGCTCACGGCGCCGTTCCACAAGGTGTCGCGGTTCGAGCTCGCGAAGATGATGGCCTTGTAGTTGTTGATGCGGCTGCTCAGCACCGACACGTCCTCGGTCCAGTCGACCGTGATGCCCTCGGCCGACAGCATGCGCACGAGGCCGGCCTGCATCACGTTGTCGGGGTTCATCACCGGGTTCATGCCGCTGCCCATCGGCGTGCCCAGCACGGCATGGCGCGGGCCTGCGGTGCGCGAATAAATCAGCACGCGATCGGGCGTGGTCGCAAAGGCGCCCCAGTCGTTGTAGCACTTGGGGTTGGTGCCGCGGCACACGTTGTAGTACTCATCGAAGCTGTCGTCGACCTCGGCCACCGGGTCGGTGGGCGGTGGCACTTCATCGGTCGGTGCGGGCGGCGGTGCCGAGGCCGACGGCGCGGGCGCCACCGGCAGGATCGGGAAGGCCGGCCCGCCGCCGCCGTCGCCTCCGCCGCAGGCCGTCAATGCCAGCGCAAGCGCGGCGGCCGATGCAAGTCCGAAGGGAATGGATCTGGAATGTTTCAACGGAGTCTCCTCTTGGTGGTCAATGGCGAAATCGGACGGGCGCACGCGCCCGGCACGTGGCGCTGCGCCGCGGGTGGCGGCAGGCGCAGACGTGGAAGTGACGGAAATTGCCGGCGTGAACGAAGAAGGATTTCGTCGTCCGCCGTGGGGACGCGCTACCTGCGGATGCGCGCGAGCTCGTCGTTGTAGAGCTTGACGATGGCGGGGTCGTACTGGGCGGCGAACTTGTCGATGACGGGCTTGGCGATGTCGCGCATGCGCTT
>NZ_LMEV01000009.1 GCF_001426505.1 Variovorax sp. Root473 | reverse complement strand
GGCTTCGCTACTGAATACCTCTGGTGTTCGAAGCGACTGGTGCTCTCAGGGGTGTTGGTTGTGGGGTGGTGAAGAAAGTCTTCGAAAGTTGACGCGGTTTGAAAAAACGGTGCATAATCGAAGGCTTCGCTGAAACGGCTTCAGCGACTTGAGCTGAAAGGTTTGGGTTGCAGGAAAGAAGAAGTGGAAAGCGAAAAAAGTCTTCGAAAGTTGACGCGGTTTGAAAAAACAGTGCATAATCGAAGGCTCCGCTGAAAACAACTTCAGTAGCTCGAATCAAAAGATTTGGGATGCGAAAAAAGAAGTTGAAGAAAGCGAAAAAAGTTTGACGATACTTAAAAAATCGTGTTAGACTACAAGGCTTCGCTGATCGCAGCAAGCAAAACGAAGTAAACGACAAGTTGCTTCGGTGATCGTTAAAAAATTACAGCCGATAAGCGTGGGCGTTTGAAGGTAATTGCGTAAGTTCTTCGGAACAAGTCGCAAGACTTAAAAACGCTCATGAGATAGAAGTGAAGTTCACTTTAATTCTTTTTTTATGAGTTTTGCCTGGCTGCGAGGTCAGGCGCAAAAATCAAGATCGAACTATAGAGTTTGATCCTGGCTCAGATTGAACGCTGGCGGCATGCCTTACACATGCAAGTCGAACGGCAGCGCGGGAGCAATCCTGGCGGCGAGTGGCGAACGGGTGAGTAATACATCGGAACGTGCCCAATCGTGGGGGATAACGCAGCGAAAGCTGTGCTAATACCGCATACGATCTACGGATGAAAGCAGGGGATCGCAAGACCTTGCGCGAATGGAGCGGCCGATGGCAGATTAGGTAGTTGGTGAGGTAAAGGCTCACCAAGCCTTCGATCTGTAGCTGGTCTGAGAGGACGACCAGCCACACTGGGACTGAGACACGGCCCAGACTCCTACGGGAGGCAGCAGTGGGGAATTTTGGACAATGGGCGAAAGCCTGATCCAGCCATGCCGCGTGCAGGATGAAGGCCTTCGGGTTGTAAACTGCTTTTGTACGGAACGAAACGGTCTTTTCTAATACAGAAGGCTAATGACGGTACCGTAAGAATAAGCACCGGCTAACTACGTGCCAGCAGCCGCGGTAATACGTAGGGTGCAAGCGTTAATCGGAATTACTGGGCGTAAAGCGTGCGCAGGCGGTTATGTAAGACAGTTGTGAAATCCCCGGGCTCAACCTGGGAACTGCATCTGTGACTGCATGGCTAGAGTACGGTAGAGGGGGATGGAATTCCGCGTGTAGCAGTGAAATGCGTAGATATGCGGAGGAACACCGATGGCGAAGGCAATCCCCTGGACCTGTACTGACGCTCATGCACGAAAGCGTGGGGAGCAAACAGGATTAGATACCCTGGTAGTCCACGCCCTAAACGATGTCAACTGGTTGTTGGGTCTTCACTGACTCAGTAACGAAGCTAACGCGTGAAGTTGACCGCCTGGGGAGTACGGCCGCAAGGTTGAAACTCAAAGGAATTGACGGGGACCCGCACAAGCGGTGGATGATGTGGTTTAATTCGATGCAACGCGAAAAACCTTACCCACCTTTGACATGTACGGAATTCGCCAGAGATGGCTTAGTGCTCGAAAGAGAACCGTAACACAGGTGCTGCATGGCTGTCGTCAGCTCGTGTCGTGAGATGTTGGGTTAAGTCCCGCAACGAGCGCAACCCTTGTCATTAGTTGCTACATTCAGTTGGGCACTCTAATGAGACTGCCGGTGACAAACCGGAGGAAGGTGGGGATGACGTCAAGTCCTCATGGCCCTTATAGGTGGGGCTACACACGTCATACAATGGCTGGTACAAAGGGTTGCCAACCCGCGAGGGGGAGCTAATCCCATAAAACCAGTCGTAGTCCGGATCGCAGTCTGCAACTCGACTGCGTGAAGTCGGAATCGCTAGTAATCGTGGATCAGAATGTCACGGTGAATACGTTCCCGGGTCTTGTACACACCGCCCGTCACACCATGGGAGCGGGTTCTGCCAGAAGTAGTTAGCTTAACCGCAAGGAGGGCGATTACCACGGCAGGGTTCGTGACTGGGGTGAAGTCGTAACAAGGTAGCCGTATCGGAAGGTGCGGCTGGATCACCTCCTTTCTGGAAACAAGCAATTTAATTTAAACGCCCACACTTATCGGTTGTTGGAAGAAGTCGGTTGTCTTCAATTTTGAAGATGATTGGCGAATGGGTCTGTAGCTCAGCTGGTTAGAGCACCGTCTTGATAAGGCGGGGGTCGTTGGTTCGAGCCCAACTAGACCCACCAAATCTTCTGATATCTCGTGTGAGAGTTTGAGGGGGATTAGCTCAGCTGGGAGAGCACCTGCTTTGCAAGCAGGGGGTCGTCGGTTCGATCCCGTCATCCTCCACCAATAACTTCGATACTTATTCAACACCAAAGCAGCTTCCTGCGAAAGCATGAGGCTTCTTTGTTGTTGATCAGGATCTCTTGATCAATCGGCTGTTCTTTAAAAATTCATAGAGTCGAATCAGCGTTGCTGATGGAAACTGCACATTCGTAAAGGTTTAGTGCAGACCGTGCCATCAGCAACATAGAATTTTTGATTGCGTCAAAAGAAACTTCAATTTCGAGTCGAATCGATATTGGAAGTACGGCATAACGCGTCAGGTGAAAGGCCTGACATATTCCTTGAGATGATTTTGTGTTTCGAAAGAAACGTCAAAGTTATAGGGTCAAGTGAATAAGAGCACGTGGTGGATGCCTTGGCAATGATAGGCGACGAAGGACGTGATAGCCTGCGATAAGCTTCGGGGAGCTGGCAAATTAGCTTTGATCCGGAGATTTCCGAATGGGGAAACCCACCTGCAAAGGTATCGCATGATGAATACATAGTCATGCGAGGCGAACCGGGTGAACTGAAACATCTCAGTAGCTCGAGGAAAAGACATCAACCGAGATTCCGAAAGTAGTGGCGAGCGAAATCGGAAGAGCCTGTTAGTGATAGCACAAGACATAACGGAACAGCTTGGAAAGGCTGGCCATAGCGGGTGATAGCCCCGTACGTGAAATGACCTGTGTGGTACTGAGCTAACGACAAGTAGGGCGGGACACGAGAAATCCTGTCTGAATATGGGGGGACCATCCTCCAAGGCTAAATACTCATCATTGACCGATAGTGAACTAGTACCGTGAGGGAAAGGCGAAAAGAACCCCGGGAGGGGAGTGAAATAGATCCTGAAACCGCGTGCTTACAAAAAGTAGGAGCCTCGTAAGGGGTGACTGCGTACCTTTTGTATAATGGGTCAGCGACTTACATTCAGTGGCAAGGTTAACCGAATAGGGAAGCCGTAGAGAAATCGAGTCCGAATAGGGCGATCAGTCGCTGGGTGTAGACCCGAAACCAAGTGATCTATCCATGGCCAGGATGAAGGTGCCGTAACAGGTACTGGAGGTCCGAACCGACTAGTGTTGCAAAACTAGCGGATGAGCTGTGGATAGGGGTGAAAGGCTAAACAAACTTGGAAATAGCTGGTTCTCTCCGAAAACTATTTAGGTAGTGCCTCAAGTATTACCATCGGGGGTAGAGCACTGTTTTGGCTAGGGGGTCATGGCGACTTACCAAACCAAGGCAAACTCCGAATACCGATGAGTACAGCTTGGGAGACAGAGCACCGGGTGCTAACGTCCGGACTCAAGAGGGAAACAACCCAGACCGCCAGCTAAGGTCCCTAAAATTGGCTAAGTGGGAAACGAAGTGGGAAGGCTAAAACAGTCAGGATGTTGGCTTAGAAGCAGCCATCATTTAAAGAAAGCGTAATAGCTCACTGATCGAGTCGTCCTGCGCGGAAGATGTAACGGGGCTAAGCCAGTTACCGAAGCTGCGGATTTGCAATTTATTGCAAGTGGTAGGAGAGCGTTCTGTAAGCCTGTGAAGGTGCGTTGTAAAGCGTGCTGGAGGTATCAGAAGTGCGAATGCTGACATGAGTAGCGTTAAAGGGGGTGAAAAGCCCCCTCGCCGTAAGCGCAAGGTTTTCTACGCAACGTTCATCGGCGTAGAGTGAGTCGGCCCCTAAGGCGAGGCAGAGATGCGTAGCTGATGGGAAACAGGTCAATATTCCTGTACCGATTGTTAGTGCGATGTGGGGACGGATCTTAATAGGTCATCCAGTTATTGGATTATTCTGGTTTAGTTGGATGTAGGCGTGCATTAGGCAAATCCGGTGCACATATACCGAGGCCAACGATCGAGCGGACTTGTCCGTGAAGTGACTGAACGAGGTTCCAGGAAAAGCCACTAAGCTTCAGCTAACAACGACCGTACCGCAAACCGACACTGGTGCGCGAGATGAGTATTCTAAGGCGCTTGAGAGAACTCAGGAGAAGGAACTCGGCAAATTGACACCGTAACTTCGGAAGAAGGTGTGCCCTATTAGTGTGTAGTGAACAACGAAGCATGAATGGGTTGCAAAAAATCGGTGGCTGCGACTGTTTATTAAAAACACAGCACTCTGCAAACACGAAAGTGGACGTATAGGGTGTGACGCCTGCCCGGTGCTGGAAGATTAAATGATGGGGTGCAAGCTCTTGATTGAAGTCCCAGTAAACGGCGGCCGTAACTATAACGGTCCTAAGGTAGCGAAATTCCTTGTCGGGTAAGTTCCGACCTGCACGAATGGCGTAACGATGGCCACACTGTCTCCTCCTGAGACTCAGCGAAGTTGAAATGTTTGTGATGATGCAATCTCCCCGCGGAAAGACGGAAAGACCCCATGAACCTTTACTGTAGCTTTGTATTGGACTTTGAACAGATCTGTGTAGGATAGGTGGGAGGCTTTGAAGCAGGGTCGCTAGATCTTGTGGAGCCAACGTTGAAATACCACCCTGGTGTGTTTGAGGTTCTAACCTAGGTCCATTATCTGGATCGGGGACAGTGCATGGTAGGCAGTTTGACTGGGGCGGTCTCCTCCCAAAGCGTAACGGAGGAGTTCGAAGGTACGCTAGTTACGGTCGGACATCGTGACGATAGTGCAATGGCATAAGCGTGCTTAACTGCGAGACTGACAAGTCGAGCAGATGCGAAAGCAGGACATAGTGATCCGGTGGTTCTGTATGGAAGGGCCATCGCTCAACGGATAAAAGGTACTCTGGGGATAACAGGCTGATACCGCCCAAGAGTTCATATCGACGGCGGTGTTTGGCACCTCGATGTCGGCTCATCTCATCCTGGGGCTGTAGCCGGTCCCAAGGGTATGGCTGTTCGCCATTTAAAGAGGTACGTGAGCTGGGTTTAAAACGTCGTGAGACAGTTTGGTCCCTATCTTCCGTGGGCGCTGCAGATTTGAGGAAGCCTGCTCCTAGTACGAGAGGACCGGAGTGGACACACCTCTGGTGTATCGGTTGTCACGCCAGTGGCATTGCCGAGTAGCTAAGTGTGGAAGAGATAACCGCTGAAAGCATCTAAGCGGGAAACTCGTTTCAAGATGAGATCTGCCGGGGCCTTGAGCCCCCTAAAGAGTCGTTCAAGACCAGGACGTTGATAGGTCAGGTGTGGAAGCGCAGTAATGCGTTAAGCTAACTGATACTAATTGCTCGTGCGGCTTGACCCTATAACTTTGATCAATCTGATCAAGGTGTTATGCCAAGTTGACGCATTCAAAATAATTCGCCAAAAGCTGATTCCAAACTCTATGAATTCGTTCGGTTGATCGTGTGATCAGCTGAACAACCCTTTATGCCTGATGACCATAGCGAGTTGGTACCACTCCTTCCCATCCCGAACAGGACAGTGAAACGACTCAGCGCCGATGATAGTGCGGGTTCCCGTGTGAAAGTAGGTCATCGTCAGGCTCTTACAGCCCAGAAAACCCCAGTCAGCAATGACTGGGGTTTTTTGCTTTGCGCAATACAAACACAAAGTGCCCGCAAAGCACGCGCAGGCAAATAGACAGACAAAGAAAAAGCG
>NZ_LMEV01000008.1 GCF_001426505.1 Variovorax sp. Root473 | reverse complement strand
CTCAACGTCGTCGACTGGGCCACGCTCACCCAGCGCCGCAACGATCCGCGGCTGTGGGAGATCTTCATCACCCATTCGGGCCTGTTCCCCGAGCCGATGCTGTCGCCGCCGCAACTGGGCGACGGTGCACCAGGTTGGTGGGACTCGCCCGCCAAGAAGGCCTCGCTCAGCGCCTTCAACACCGAGAGCGACCCGGCCAAGCGCGGCGCGTTGTGGGGCAAGGTGCAGCAGGTGGTCTACGACGAGGTGCCCTACATCAGCGTCGGCAAGTTCAACGCCCTCTCGGCCAAGAGCCCCGCGCTGGACAACTACCAACCCACGAACTGGCCGTTCTTCTGGAATGTGAAGATCAAGTAGGAGACGCGCTTGTTCCGTTTCATTGCCTCGCGCTTCGCCGGCATGCTCATCGTGCTGGCCCTCGTGGCGGTGCTGGTCTTCGTGCTCACGCGCGCGGCCTCCGGCGACCCGATCTCGGTGCTGCTGGGCGACCAGGCCACCGCCGCCGACATCGCCCGCGTGCAGAAGGAGTACGGCCTGGACAAGCCACTGCCCGTGCAGTTCGGCTACTGGCTGCGCGAAGTGCTGCAGGGCAACCTGGGCACCTCGATCTTCCTGCAGCGCCCGGTCACGCAGGCGCTGTGGGAGCGCGCCGAGCCCACCACCTTGCTGGCCCTGCTGGCGGTGGCCATCGCGGCGCTCATCGGCGTGCCCTGCGGCATCGTCTCGGCGGTGTTCCGCGCCCGCGCGGTCGACCAGTTCTTCACCGGCATCGCAATGCTCGGCGCCAGCATCCCCAGCTTCTGGCTGGGCATCGTGCTGATCCAGATCTTCGCGGTGTCCTTCGGTTGGTTCCCGGTGTCGGGCTACGGCGCGCCCGATGCGCCGTTTGCCGAGAGATTGCATGCACTGGTGCTGCCGGCCACCGTGCTGGGCCTGCTGAACTCCGCACTCATCATCCGCTTCACGCGCGCCTCGATGCTCGACGTGCTGGGCGAAGACTACGTGCGCACCGCGCGCTCCAAGGGGCTGAGCGAGAGCGTCGTCGTTCTGAAGCACGCGCTGCGCAACGCCCTGGTGCCCATCGTCACCGTGATCGGCCTGACGGTCGCGCTCATGATCGGCGGCGCCGTCATCACCGAGACCGTCTTCGGCCTGCCCGGCGTGGGCAACCTCGTGGTCAATGCCGTGCTGCGGCGCGACTACCCCGTCATTCAAGGCGCGCTGCTCGTGATCGCCGCGATCTATGTGCTCATCAATTTCTCGATCGACCTGCTGTATGCGGTGGTCGATCCGCGCGTGAAGGTCTGAAGATGCGCATGCCTCGAATGCTCCGCCAGCTGATGCACCGCCGCATCGTGATGGTGTCCGCCCTGGTGCTGCTGGTGATCGCCGTGCTCGCTGTCGGTGCGCCGCTGTTCGCGTCGGCCGATCCCAACGACACGGCTGTGCTGCAACGCCTGAAGGCGCCCAGCGCCGAACACCTCTTGGGCACCGATGAACTGGGGCGCGACATGTACGCGCGCATCGTGCACGGCGCGCGCTACTCGCTGGCCATCGCCGCGCTCACCGCCTTGGGCTCCGTCATCGCCGGCACGGTGCTGGGCCTGATGGCCGGTTTCTTCCGCCGCCTCGACGCCCCCCTGATGCGCGTGGTCGACGCCATGATGTCCTTTCCCGACATCCTGCTGGCCATCGCGCTGGTGGCGATCCTCGGCCCCTCGCTGATGAACACCGTGCTCGCGCTGGTGCTGGTCTACACCCCGCGTGTCGCACGCGTGGTGCGGGCCTCGACCCTGGTGGTGCGCGAACTTCTCTTCGTCGAAGCCGTGCGCGCCCTGGGCGTGCGCACCTCGCGCATCCTGTGGCGCCACATCCTGCCCAACCTGATGTCGCCGATCCTCGTGCAGGTGTCGTTCATCTTTGCGTACGCCATCCTGGCCGAGGCTGGCCTGTCGTTCCTCGGCGTCGGCGTGCCGCCCGAGATCCCCACCTGGGGCACCATGGTCGCGGGCAGCCAGCAGTATGCGCACCAGGCCTTCTGGGTCGTGCTGTTCCCGGGGCTGGCGATCATCTTCACGGCGCTGTCGCTGCAGCTGCTGGGCGATGGCGTGCGCGACCTGCTCGATCCGAAGCTCAAGAAGACCTCGTGATGACGAACGCGAACACCACCTCTCAAAGCGCACGCCTCACGGTCACCAACCTGAGCACCAGCTTCCCCACCGAAGACGGCCTGATCCGCTCGGTGGCCGATGTGAGCTTTGCCATCCAGCCCGGCAAGACCACCGCGCTGGTGGGCGAGTCGGGCTCGGGCAAGTCGGTCACCAGCCTCACGCTGATGCGCCTGCTGCCCAAGACCGCGAACGCGCAGGTCAGCGGGTCGGCTTGCTTCGTGACCCGCGAAGGCAAGACGCTGGACCTCCTGCAGATCGGCGAGCCCGCGATGCGCTCGCTGCGCGGCAACCAGCTGTCGATGATCTTCCAGGAGCCCATGACGAGCCTGAACCCGGTCTTCACCATCGGCGAGCAGATCGCCGAGAGCGTGCGCCTGCACAAGGGGCTGGACCGCAAGGCGGCCTTGGCCCACGCGCTGCGCATGCTGGAACTGGTCGAGATCCCGGCCGCGGCCCAGCGCATCCACGAGTACCCGCACCAGCTGTCGGGCGGCATGCGCCAGCGCGTGATGATCGCGCTGGCGATGGCCTGCGACCCGACGCTGCTGATCGCCGACGAACCCACCACAGCCCTGGACGTGACCATCCAGGCGCAGATCCTGGAGCTGATGCGCCGCCTGCAGGCCGAGACGGGGATGAGCATCCTGTTCATCACGCACAACCTGGGCGTGGTGGCGCACCATGCCGACGACGTGGTGGTGCTGTACTCGGGCCGTGTGGTCGAGCAGGCGCCCGTGCGGCCTCTGTTCGCGCAGCCCGAACACCCGTACACGCAGGGCCTGCTGGCCTGCCTGCCGGGCAAGGCACGGGTGCCCGGGCAACCCAAGCCCAAGCGCTTGTTCGCCATTCGCGGGCAGGTGTCCAGTCCGTTGGCGCCGCCGCCGGGCTGTGCCTTCGAGCCGCGCTGCGACCAGGCGCTGGCAAGCTGCAAGGACGCCATGCCGCCGCTGATCGACATCCGCCAGGATCGCCAGGCGCGCTGCGTGCGCGTGCAGCCCGACGCCCAACTCGCGAGGGTCGCATGACCGCTGTTTCTGTTTCCTCTTCTCCTTCTTCCCCGCCCCTCATCGAAGTCCGGGGGCTTAAAAAATACTTCGGCAGCAGCGAGCGCCCCGTGCGCGCGGTGGACGACGTGTCCTTCGCGATCCACCCCGGCGAGACGCTGGGCCTGGTGGGCGAATCAGGCTCGGGCAAGAGCACCATCGGGCGCACCGTGCTGCGGCTGGTCGAGCGCACCGCGGGCCAGGTGCTTTATCGCGGCAACGACATCGGCGGCCTGTCGGGCGAGCGCATGCGCAAGCTGCGCAGCAAGCTGCAGATCATTTTCCAGGACCCGTACGCCAGCCTGAACCCGAAGATGCGCATCAGCGCGATCCTGGGCGAGGCGCTGTCCACGCACGGGCTGCACAAGGGCGCGGCCGCACGCGACAAGCGCATCGCCGAGTTGCTGGAGACGGTGGGCCTGCGTCCCGAGCATGCGAGCCGCTTTCCGCACGAGTTCTCGGGCGGCCAGCGCCAGCGCATCGGCGTGGCGCGCGCGCTGGCGGTAGAGCCGGAGTTCATCGTGGCCGACGAGCCGCTGTCGGCGCTGGATGTGTCGATCCAGTCGCAGGTCATCAACCTGCTGGCGGACCTGCGCGAGCGCCTGGGTCTCACGATGCTGTTCATCTCGCACGACCTGGATGTGGTGGAGTACCTGTGCGACCGCGTGGTGGTGCTGTACCTGGGCAAGGTGATGGAAGTGGC
The DNA here is from genome assembly GCF_001426505.1 of Variovorax sp. Root473. Classification (GTDB taxonomy): domain Bacteria; phylum Pseudomonadota; class Gammaproteobacteria; order Burkholderiales; family Burkholderiaceae_C; genus Variovorax. The sequence continues at coordinate 249 of NZ_LMEV01000008.1, read as the reverse complement.
CACCACCGAGGAGCTGTTCGCCAATCCCTCGCACCCCTACACCCGGGCGCTGCTGGCCGCGAGTCCGAAGCCCGACCCCGAAGTTGCCACCGAGCGCATCGCGCTCCAGGGCGACATTCCCAGCCCGATCTCGCCGCCTTCGGGCTGCGTGTTCCGCACGCGCTGTCCGCATGCGATCGAGGCGTGTGCGCAGACGGTGCCGCCTTTGGGGGAGATTTCACCCGCACACTACAGCGCCTGCATCCGCAA
>NZ_LMEV01000007.1 GCF_001426505.1 Variovorax sp. Root473 | reverse complement strand
GTGTTGACGCCGACCGGAAACTGAGCCAGTTCTGCGGGTAGTGCCGAAGTAAAAGTGAGCCAGGTGTTCAACCTACCCTGCTGTTTATTTAAGCAGCGGGGTTCGAGGAGTGATCACCATGGACATGATTGGCAGGATCCGACGGCTGCACGTGAGGGACAAGCTGTCGGAGCGCGAGATAGCGCGCATGACGGGGCTGTCGCGCAACACGGTGTCGAAGTGGCTGCGCGCACCGGTGGCCGAGGCGCCGAAGTACCGGCGCGAAGCGCGCCCGAACAAGCTCAGCGGATTCGAGGCGACGCTGAAGCAGGCATTGACGGCCGATGCGCGACGGCCCAAGCACGAACGACGCACGGCCCGCGCGCTCCATGCCGAGATCAAGGCGGCAGGCTACGGCGGTGGTTACTCGGCTGTCACCGACTTCGTTCGAGCGTGGCGCCAAGGCGAGGGTCAAGCGGTCAACGTCACGGCGTTCGTGCCGCTGAACTTCGAGCGCCTTCCAGTTCGATTGGAGCGAAGAAGGTCTGGTGGTCGGCGGCATCTACTACCGGATGCAGGTGTCGCACCTGAAGCTGTGCGCGAGCCGTGCGTTCTGGTTGGTGGCCTACCCGAGCCAGGGCCACGAGATGCTGTTCGACGCCCACACAAGATCGTTTGCGGCGCTGGGTGGCGTGGCGCGGCGTGGGATCTACGACAACATGCGCACCGCCGTCGACAAGGTCCACAAGGGCAAGGGCCGCACCGTCAACGCGCGCTTCTCGGTGATGTGCGCGCACTACCTGTACGACCCCGACTTCTGCAACGTCGCATCGGGCTGGGAGAAGGGGCGTGTGGAGAAGAACGTGCAGGACAGTCGTCGGCGCATCTGGATCGAGGCGGGCCGGCGCCGCTTCGGCTCCTTCGTCGAACTCAATGCCTGGCTGAGCGAGCGCTGCCGGTCCCTGTGGAACGAGATCCGGCATCCCGAACACAGCCAGTTCAGCGTGGCCGAGATGCTGGAGCACGAAAGGCCTCACCTGATGCCCATGCCAGAACCCTTCGATGGCTACGTGGAGAAGCCGGCGCGCGTGTCGAGCACCTGCTTGGTGTCGGTGGCGCGCAACCGTTACTCGGTGCCCTGCGAACTGGTGGGGCAGATGGTCAGCACAAGGCTCTATCCGGGCGGCGTCGTGGTCGTCGCCGATGATGCGGTGGTCGCGCGACACGAGCGCCTGAGCGACTCGGGCGGCACCCGCTACGACTGGCAGCACTACATCCCGCTGGTGCAGCGCAAGCCCGGGGCACTGCGCAATGGCGCGCCCTTCGCAGACATGCCCGAGGCGTTGCAGCGTCTGCGACGCGGTCTATTGCGCCAGGCCGGCGGGGACCGTGTGATGGCGCAGGTGCTTGCCATCGTTGCGACGGCGGGACTGGATGCGGTGATCGTGGCGGTCGAACTGGCGATGGAGAACAGCCCTCCATCCGGGCGCGTCAGCGTTGAGCACGTCGTCAACGTCCTCGGCCGGCTCAACGCACCGTCGGCGCCACTTAATGCCGAGACGGCTCTGCAGATCACAACGCCACCACTGGCGAACACAGCGCGCTACGACAGCCTGCGCGGCCAGGAGGTGGATCATGCGTGACGTGATCGTTGAGCTCAAGGCATTGCGCCTGCACGGCATGGCAGGCGCTTGGTGCGACCTGCAGGAGCAGGGTCCGGCATCGGGTCTGGATGCCTCGCGCTGGCTGGTCGAGCACCTGCTGCAGGCCGAGACGACGGACCGCGCAATGCGCTCGGTTCAATACCAGATGACATCGGCGCGCTTCCCGGTGCACCGGGATCTGGCGGGCTTCGACTTCGATGCCTCGGTGGTCGACCAGAAGCTGATCCAACAGCTCGCGACGCTGGAGTTCACCGAGGCCGCGCACAACGCCGTGCTGGTCGGCGGGCCGGGTACGGGCAAGACGCATCTGGCGACGGCCTTGGGTGTGTCGGGCATCACGCGCCAAGGCAAGCGTGTGCGGTTCTACTCGACGGTCGACCTGGTCAATGCACTGGAGCAGGAGAAGGCCCAAGGCAAGGCCGGGCGCATCGCCAGTGGTCTGCTGCGCATGGACCTGGTCATCCTGGATGAGCTGGGCTACTTGCCGTTCAGCCAGGCCGGCGGCGCGCTGCTGTTCCATCTGCTGAGCAAGCTGTACGAACACACCAGCGTGGTGATCACGACCAACCTAGACTTCGCCGAATGGTCGACGGTGTTCGGCGACGCGAAGATGACCACCGCCTTGCTCGACCGACTCACGCACCACTGCCACATCGTCGAGACGGGCAATGAAAGCCATCGATTCCTGCACAGCAGCGCTACGGCGAAGAAGCGCATCAAGGCCAGGGAACAGGCCCGCAAGGGCGGCGCCAAAGCCGATGTAGCCGACGCCACCGACTAACGGCGCCGTGCGCGGCAAGGCGCTACGGGCTACGCCCTTCGCGCCTTAGTACGCGACACCACCATCAAGATGAGGAGAGCAGCAAACAAGGCAAGACATACACTTATCCACAGCTGACGATCACAGCGTCGGCTTCCACCCCTGGCTCATTACTTGATCGGCGCGGTGGCTCACTTCTACTTCGGCGCGGACA
>NZ_LMEV01000006.1 GCF_001426505.1 Variovorax sp. Root473 | reverse complement strand
GGCAATGCCGCGCAGATGCTCATGGGCCCGGACGCCTCGCCCGATGCCGTGGCCGCCCTGGCCACCAAGCTCGGCCTGGACCAGCCCGCCTGGACGCGCTACTGGCACTGGGTCGGCGGCATGCTGACCGGCAACCTGGGCGACTCTTACGCCTACAGCTCCCCCGTCATCGACCTGATCCTGGAGCGCCTGGCCCTCACAGTGCCGCTGGCCGTGATGGCGATGAGCCTGACGGTCGTCATCGCCCTGCTCGTGGGCGTCACCGCTGCCGCACGCCACAACAAGCTCGGCGACGTCGGCCTGATGGGCATGGCCCAGGTGGGCATCGCCATTCCCAACTTCTGGTTCGCGATCCTGCTGATCCTGGTGTTCTCGGTGCAGCTGCAGTGGTTCTCCGCCGGCGGCTTCGAGGGTTGGGGTGAAGGCATCTTCGCGGGGATCAAGTCGCTGCTGCTGCCGGCCTTGTCGCTGGCCGTGGTGCAGGCCGCGATCCTCGCGCGCATCACGCGCTCGGCCGTGCTCGAGGTGATGCGCGAAGACTTCGTTCGCACCGCGCGTGCCAAGGGCGTGTCGCAGCGCATGGTGCTGTGGACCCACGTGCTGCGCAACGCGATGATCCCCGTCATCACCGTCATGGGCATGCAGTTCTCCGAGCTGCTGGCCGGCACCATCGTGGTGGAGAACGTGTTCTACCTGCCCGGGCTGGGCCGGCTGATCTTCCAGGCCATCAGCAACCGCGACCTGATCGTGGTGCGCAACTGCGTGATGCTGCTGGCGGCCATGGTCGTCATCGTGAACTTCGTGGTCGATGTGCTGTACGCCGTGATCGACCCGCGCATCAAGGCGAGCGACATATGAGCGCCATCCTCTCCCCTTCCGTGCCCGCTTCCTCCGCGCCCCTCGCGCCCGGCTTCTGGCGCCGCGCGGTCAAGCACCGCAGCTTCGTCATCGGCGGCGTGTTCGCGCTGCTGCTGTTGTTGGCGGCACTGATCTCTTTCGTCTGGACGCCCTGGTCGCCCTACGCGATGGACATGGCCAACAAGATGCAGGGCCCTTCGGCCACGCACTGGCTCGGCACCGATGCGTTCGGGCGCGACGTGGCCTCGCTGCTGCTGGTGGGTGCGCGCGCGTCCATCCTCGTGGGCGTGATCGCCGTCGGCATCGGCCTCGTGGTCGGCACCGCGCTGGGCTTGCTCGCTGCGGCCCGGCGCGGCTGGGTCGAGGAAGCCGTGATGCGCCTGTCGGACTTCACGCTCGCCTTCCCTGCGATCCTGTCGGCCATCATGATGACCGCCGTGTTCGGCGCCGGCATCGTCAATGCGATCATCGCGATCGGCATCTACAACATCCCGACGTTTGCACGCATCACGCGCGCCTCGGCCAATGCGATCTGGTCCCGCGAGTACGTCGCCGCCGCACGCGCCTGCGGCAAGGGCAGCTTCGCGATCACGATGCAGCACGTGTTGCCCAACATCTCGGCGGTGCTGATCGTGCAGATCACGATCCGCTTCGCCATCGCGATCCTGGCCGAGGCGGCCCTGTCGTACCTCGGCCTGGGCACGCAGCCGCCGCAGCCTTCATGGGGCCGCATGCTCAGCGAAGCCCAGACCCTGATGTTCCAGCAGCCGCTGCTGGCTGTCTTCCCGGGCATGGCCATCGCCTTCGCGGTGCTCGGCCTGAACCTGCTGGGCGATGGTCTGCGCGACCTGCTCGATCCGCGCCTGGCGCGCGCAAGGTAAGCACGCACGTCATGGCATTGCTCGAAGTCAACGACCTGCACATCGGCCTGCAGACGCAACGCGGCCCGGCCGAAGCCGTGCGCGGCATCTCCTTCTCGCTGGAGCGCGGCGAAACGCTGGGCATCGTCGGCGAGTCGGGCTGCGGCAAGTCGATCACCGTGATGTCGCTCATGGGCCTGCTGCCTTCGACGGCCAAGGTCACGGGCAGCATCCGCTTCGACGGCACCGAGCTGGTCGGGCGCGACGAAAAGGACATGTGCCAGATCCGCGGCAACCGCATCGGCATGATCTTCCAGGAGCCGATGACGGCGCTGAACCCGGTGCACACGATCGCGCGCCAGGTCGGCGAGCCGCTGATGCTGCACCGCGGCCTCTCCAAGGCGCAGGCGCGCAAGGAAGCCCTCGACCTGCTCGACCGCGTCGGCATTCCCGATGCGGCCTCGCGCCTGGATGCCTACCCGCACCAGTTCTCCGGCGGCCAACGCCAGCGCATCGGCATCGCCATGGCGCTGGCCTGCGGGCCGGACCTGCTGATCGCCGACGAGCCCACCACTGCGCTCGACGTGACGATCCAGAAGCAGGTGCTCGACCTGATCCAGAGCCTGGTCAAGGAGATGGGCATGGCC
>NZ_LMEV01000005.1 GCF_001426505.1 Variovorax sp. Root473 | reverse complement strand
TGTGAAGCTTCAATAGGTTGTTGCGGGTGTTCACCCGGAGTGGTTTTGAGAGACTGGGAATCGCCAAACCCCCGATCCACTCAACACCTAAAGCCGGATGAACACCCATAAGAATGCCCGATTGACGTACCTGCGGCGATTGGAGATGGTTCAAGACATCACAAAACGTGGCTTATCAGCCTCACAAGCAGCCCTTGCACATGGTGTGAGCGCCGTGACCGCCAGGAAATGGCTTGGGCGTTATCTGATCGGTGGTGCTGCGGGACTTTTTGACAAGTCCTCTCGACCCGAGCTGTCTCCCAGAGCTATCGATCCGAGCGTTGCTCTGACGATTGTTGAGCTGCGCCGCAAGTTGCTCTTGCAATCGCGTATCGCCTCGTACACGGGCGTCTCCAAGGCCACCGTCAGCCGTGTGCTGCGGCGAGCCGGTCTGTCAAAGTTCAGCGACCTGGCGCCACCGGATCCAGTGCAACGTTATGAGCGCGAAGCGCCTGGCGATCTGCTGCACATCGACATCAAGAAGCTGGGACGATTCTCTGACGTGGGGCACCGAATTACCGGCGACTACAGCAAACGAACAAAGGGGCTCGGTTGGGAATACCTGTTCGTGGCCGTCGACGATCACGCGCGCGTCGCCTTCACCGACATGCGTCCTGACGAGCGCAAGGACAGCGCACAGAGCTTCCTGCGCGCTGCCGTCGCGTACTTCGCCAGGATGGGTGTGAAGGTCCAGCGTCTGATCACGGACAACGGACCGGCCTTCCATTCGTTCCCGTTCCGGGATGCTTGCATCGAGCTGGGCATCAAGCAGAAGTTCACTCGCGCCTACCGACCGCAGACCAACGGTAAAGCTGAGCGCTTCATCCAGTCAGCGCTGCGCGAGTGGGCCTATGGCCGTGCGTACGCCAACTCCGACGATCGTCGTGCGGCCTTGCCTGTCTGGAATCACTTCTACAACTGGCACCGCCCACACCACGGCATAGCCTGCCAGCCGCCTATGTCCCGAATCGCAAAGTCACGAAAGAACCTCTTGACTCTTCACA
>NZ_LMEV01000004.1 GCF_001426505.1 Variovorax sp. Root473 | reverse complement strand
GGCTTCCACCCCTGGCTCATTACTTGATCGGCGCGGTGGCTCACTTCTACTTCGGCGCGGACACCCGCTGCTCTGGGTGCTAGGCCTTGGGCTGGTGGCCGCGTTGGCCACTGCCGGCATCGAGCGCACGCGCGCGGCCGGCGCACGGGCCGATTTGGCCACCGAGAAGCGGGCGCGCGCCGAAGAGAACGCCGCCCGCGCTCTGGCTGCTCTGGCCGACCTGCAGCGCACCGTCGTACTGATGGTGGCGCACGCCAAAACCCAACAGGAGAATGTCGATGCCTACGAAACGAAACTGGCCGTGCTCGATGGCCGCCGCCGCGTTGCTGCTGGCGATGCTGAGCGGGTGCGCAAGCAATACGCCACATACGCCACCCGTGATCGCGAGCAGGCCGCAACCGACCCCGCTGCCTGCCTCCGTATCGCAGATCGATCCGCAGTCCTCGCAGCCGTGGCTGCACGAAGTCGAGAGCTTCTTGACCGAGGTCGACTCGTTGTTGAAGGGCGAGACAACGAAGTGCAGCTTCTGCTCGGCACCGTGAGGAACGACCGGGCATTGCTGGCGAAGTAGGCGGCTAGACCGGGGTGAGTGCGTCGACCTCGGGGGCGTTGGCCGCAGCCATCGCGTCCTTGACCTTGCGAAGAACGTTGGTCACCGCCTGCGGGCTGCAGCCCGTGGCTTTTGCCGCTTCGCCGGGGCGCATGTCGCCAGTGAGAACCATGCGTGCGGCCTCAAGGGATGCGGTATTGCGCAGGCGGGCCGCTTTGGCAAGGCCTTGAAACTCGGTTCTGGTCATGTGCGTACTTCACCCTGGTTGGTGGGTCGGGTGGGCCGCAGCGTATGGCCCCATTGACGCCCGGACCTTGATCTAACGCAAGGCGACGTCAGCCACAATCGAGTGCGCGATGCCTATCGCGGCAGAGGCGCACCCCACTGTCAGGGCTTAATGCAGGCCCCAAGATTGATGATGCCGCGTGTGAGGGTGAATGACTACCTTGCCCGCTTCGACCGTCTGGCGTGCATAGGCGATTCCCGCATCTATCGATCCCTCCCTGGTATTGAAGGCGCCAGGTACTCTGTGCCGATAGACCGGGATCTGAAGGCTGCCGTCATATTCCAGTGCCTCTTCGAACTGGGCCCAAGAGCACCAGTCACCCTCCCGCTTGTCAATCGAGATGGTGATGAGGTAGCCGCCGTGTTCCAAGAAGCCCTCAAGCTCTACGCAAGCCATTCCAGCACTCCGCTGTTGCAAGTTGTCGTGATCTTCCGGGGCGGGTGAGTTCTGCGCAACTACTGGAATTGGTAGTTGCGTCTCAGGCGAGTTGGCCGTGAAGGGCCAAGAAAAAGCCCGCACGAAGGCGGGCAAGGGCAGCCGAAGCAGGGAGGGACAGAGGAGGAGTGGCTGCCGAGCGTGACTCTAAGGCGGTGCCGCGGCGCCCGTTGTAGGAATGCGCCGCACACGCAGCGCCCATGAAAAAGCCGCCTCGAGGGCGGCTTCGTGCATTCAGACGTGGCGATCGGCTATGGGGTTGGATTGCCAAAGTCCAAGTCCTTGGTGTCACCGAACTTCGGATGAATCATATTGACATTGGCTTTGAACATTTCTGGCGTTTGCGAGAGCTTCAAAATGGTCACGATAGAGCTGAGGTGTTCACGCAATTTCGGGTGGCCTGCGTCCTGTGTCAACCATTGGTGCAGCTTTGCCTTGCGCTGAGCTCTTGATGCTGCTTTTTTCAGCTCTGGGAGCAACTCTGGTGCAAGCCTCGAGTACACAACATCATTCGTGATGTGCCCGAAGAATGCCGGCCGCCATGACTTGTTGCCCACAGGGGGGTATGGCAGGTTGTAAAGGCGAAACAACTGCTCGTAATAGTCAGCGGGAAACGTGTTGAGGTAGGGCTGAATTTCTTTGGCGACAAAGGCTTCGAGAATCTTTGCCAATGCATCCTTTGCACGATCCCTTTGGTAGCCAGTCGCTTCATCAATCAGCGCGATAAGTCCAACGCGCGCGAACCCGCGGACAAGCACCTCAGCCTGCGCGCCGATGTGTTCCTGCTGCTTCTGCAGTTTGCCGGCCGCGCGGGCGGCCAGAATCACATCGCAAAGATCTGCCAAGGTTGTTGCCTCATACCCGAAGGCTGCGGAGCCAATCCCCGGCGTACGAAATCGAATGGGGCTTTTCAGGCGCTCAACAAGAGCAGTGCTGCGCGCATGTAGATCGTTGATTTCCTTGGACTTTTCGGCAATTGACAGTGCAAATGATGCCAGGCGCTGCTCGCCGGAGGTGCTACCGCCCGATGACATTCCAATTCCCGCCTGGAGTCCGCGCTGTGAAAGGACGCGCGTCCCATCTTCGAGGACATAGCAAGCGAGCTCAACGTCGCCGATCTTGAGCGGGTGATCGCCGGAATCGTGTGTGGCTGCAGGCAAGCTCGCCAGTTCTTTTTTTGCGGCCTGCGCTGCTGCAGAGATTTCTTTGCGGCGCTCGGGCGTCAGCTTCGCTGCGCGTGCGGCGGCGCCTTTAGCTTTTCCTGTAGGTGAAGTACTCATGATGGTCCTTGCAGTCGTTGGAATGCAAGGACTATACATGAAAAATTAAGATGCAAGCAAATTGCTTGCATTTTCGAACTCAATTAATCAAACCCTGCTCATCAAACGCTTCTTGAGGACAAGGTGAAAACGTGAGTGCATCCATTCACTTAGGAGTCCTGAATCTCGCTTCCATACCGCGCCGCCACGATCGCCCGCCCGACAGCAATGCGTGGATTTGGACCTTCCTGCCAAGGCCCGCGGCCTTCCGGCAGCCGCCCGCCAGGCCGGCCGACCACGATGGCGCACCACACACCACCCTTGCCAGGCATGGGCGCGACGTGGATAGCCTCGCGCTCGATCAGATGGTCGAAGCCTGGCCAGGATGTGCTGTACGCCGTACCGGGCGCCTCGCCCAGCGCCTTCGCGATCCAGTCGTGCAGGACCTGGCCGCCCAGCTCCGAGGTCTTCATGCCGCCGGCGAAACGAGCGAGATCTCGGCGCCGTCGGCGGCAATCATCACGCCCGGCGAGGCCTCATCGATCTCGATGGGGACGCCCATGTGGTTTGTCGGGTCGAGGCGCGTCGTGACTATTTGTCGCATCAAAGTCCAATCTCGCAAGTACTGCCTGTGCAGCAATGTGCTCAAGATGAACTTTTGCGGATAGGCCCCTGTTGTACTCAGGTGGTCCGAGAACATCTCGGACATCGTCATGTAGAGGAATAGCGGCTTGTCGATCATCCGAATCTCGATCAGCTCGCGGCATCGTCGTGAGCGAAGGCTTTGCCTCTTCAGCGCGCCGTGCGTATGCCGCCGCCTGATGAGCGACGAGGGCCGGGGCATTCGCTGTTAGTGATGCCGGGCAAAGAGCAGCAGCCCTCGCCTAGGCAACGACCTGTCACGGGGTCATAGGAGGGAACGCCGCCTGGCTGTTGGGTGTTTTGGGCTGCCGAGGAGACCGCGGGCCTACTTACTTCCGCTGCGGTGTGAACTCGCGCCACGCATCGGCGCCCACCAGATTGCACGGCATTACAGGCGCTCTCCGCTGCCGTATATTGCCGCTGGCGCTCCTGTCGTTCTGCCTCGATCTGCGCCGGGGTCGTCCCGTCTGTGGGACAGCCTCCAGCGATCATGTCGAGCACGGTCTTCGTCATGAACATCACCGTTTCCGTGCTCGCGGTCACCGATGTATTGGGCGGCACTTTGGTCGTCATGACAGACCGCTTCATGGACTCGCACTGCTGGGCAGAAAGTCGACCCGCCACCGCACGATTGACCCCCGACGCTTCTCGCGGGCTGCTGCTGCCGGGTGGGTCCAGGTCGCGTGAATAGCCCTCCCAATTGGCCATCATCTTGTTGAACTCGCCGGAGAAGATTTCAAACCATTGCCGAGTTTTCTCTCCTGTCTCCCCTTGGGGCCAGCGAGAACAGGAAGTCGATCGACACTGCGATATGCCTCGCGCCTGTTCCGCGTCATCGTATGCCCACTTCGCCTTCGCATCGTAGGCCATGCAGGGCTGGGCGATGCGTTTTGCCATGTCGAAAATTTCGAGGTCAACGGCGCCACCAAAATAGCGCCGGGCCTTGGCCGCGCTGATCGCTTCCTCGGCCTTGGCGGCGTTTCGCATGCAGATCGACGAGTAACGGCTGCTTTCCTTGGAGAACGAGGACGGCTTGGGCGATGCACTGCCACTGGTGCCTGAAGCGGCGCCGGCAGCGCTTGAGCCCACGCCCCCTGCCGATCTGTCGCTAGATTCTCCAGCCATTTGGCGCGCTGCCGTGGCCGCCAGTGGGTGATTGGGAAAGCGACTCATCAATGCGCGCTGCACTTCGCGGGCACGGGCGCTGTCCCCCTGGGCGCTCAGTTCGTCAGCGCGAGCGAAGAGCTGGCCGGGGTTCAGGGTCTGCAGGCTCGTTTGGAACTGCTGCTCAGCGCGGACTGCTTCCTCGCGCTTGCGCCGGTTCTCGGCCTCTGCTGCGACGCGCGCTGTCTCTCCGGCATTGCGCACCGCCGCTTCGCGTGCCGCTTGGCGCTCGGCCGGCACATTGACCGCGGTGATCACGCCCTCGGTGTCGAAGCGTTGGCCGAACGACAGCTTGCCGGCCTTGTCATAGTTGCCCTTCTCGCTCACCTTTCCATCGGGGCGGTACGTCGTGCCAGACACGATCTCACCGGCAGCAAAGGTGCCTTCTTGCTTCGTGCCGTTCTTGTAGATGTACGCGCCTTGGCCGGATCGCTGACCAGCCTCGATATTTCCGTAGTCGCCGATATACCGAGCGCCCCCAGAGTAGAGGACGTCACTCGCCCCTCTCAGGGAGCCCCGCCTGAACTGCCCGCGCTGCAACTCCCCGCTGGAGAAGATGAGTGTGCCGATGCCGTCCTCCTTGCCGTCCTGGATCTGGCCGTAATAGACCCAGCTTGCGCCGCTCTGAGCGGCGCCCCTCAGGATGTCGCCGGTTCCCACGTCCCGCACCTTTGCAGCAATCTCTTGGCTTCGCCGTTGTGATGTGGGAATGGCATCCAGCATGCGGAGGTTGGCGCGTTCATCGCTGCCTAGCTCCGCGGTGAAGATCGCGTCCGGTGTGACCTCCTTGCGGTAGCTCCCCAAGACGGTTCGCGTGCCTTCGCCGATGGCCGTCTGCAGGCGTTCGAGATAACCCTTGGCGCGCGCACAGGTCTTTTGCACATTCAGCACATACACGCAGCCGATGTGGGCCGAGCACATCTCCGCCTGGGCGACGATTGCTTCGTCCTTCAGCTCAGCGCAGCTCGCGATCTCGGGTTTGACTTGGACCTGGGCGCCTGTGGAGATGAACGACGCGCAGGCCGAGAGGGCGAGCGCCGGCAGAAAATAAGTCGAGGTCTGGATCGCCTGCACCAGGCTGTAGCGGCTTCGATGGGAGGCTGGGCCTGGGTCCGGTGCGGTGATCATCATGACGTCTCCTCGATTTGCGGCCACTTGAATCTATCCCGAGGGTTTGTAAACGAAATACCGCATTTGTGGGAGTCCACGGAAACCGGTGGACGCTGAGCGCCGACCAAGAAAAAACCCGCTTGCGCGGGCCTTTCTTTCTTTCCCCCAGCGTGCCGTCCGTGAAGGGCGGCACATCTATCAGGCGTCGGCACGTTTAATCTCGACCGGCCCGATCCCGTCGTAGACGGACTCGCCGGTCTTCAGGTTGGTGACGGTCCAGCGCTCGGTGCCTACGCCGGGCGTGACCTGGTAGTCGCCGAGAGCAATGCTGAAGGTGCCACCGGTCGAGTTGTTCGACGCTGGGCCTGTCGAGGCCTGATCGACGCGCGTAGAAATTCACTCATTTTTCACACGCGAGCACCTGAAAAATCCAAGACCCGCATGGATAAAGGCTTCCAGCCCGATTACTCGGGGGTTCAAATCCCCCCAGCTCCACCAACACAACGTCCTAGGGCGTTCACTGAAGTCCAGTGAACGCCCTTTTTCATTGGGCAGTCAGTTGTTTATCGTGCAAGGACTTCCGACGAGATTTGCTGGCAGCCAAGGCTGAACCGGGGAACAAGTCGGGGAACAGTGGGCTGCTGCATCCACCTTGGAGGTCGGCTCATAAACACCTCCATGATCGAGGTGTTGCGACGACCGGTTGAATCCGCCTTGGCTTCCTTGATCGTGGTGATGCAGCAACGGAGCGGCTTGCCCCGGCGCCACACGGCCATCATCAACGCATCGGCCACGAGCTGCGAGTTCATGCTGCCCTGCATCGACCAGCCGACGATGCCACGCGAGTACAGATCGAGCACCGCAGCGGCATACAGCCAGCCCTCGGCCGTCCAGATGTACGTGAGGTCGGCCACCCACTTCCGTTTGGGCGCACCCGGGCGATTCGAAGCGCTCGTTCCAGCTGACCTGCGGAAAATTGGCCCAACAGACGGGGCAAGGGCCCGATCGAAGACGCTGGTGCAGGCATGCGGCAGCTACACCATTTGCACCACGACTTTACCCTTGGCGCGCCCACTGTCGACGTAGGCCAAGGCTTTGTGGGTGTCCTGAAACGGGAATACCTTGTCGACGACCGGGCGGATGGCGCCGGACTCGATGAGGGCGGTGATCTCTCGCAACTGCGCCCCGTCGGCCCGCATGAAGACGAAGGTGTAGTGGCCCCCGTTCTTCTTTGCCTTGTTCCTGATGCCGAAACTCACCAGACGCAGCACCTGCCGGAGCGGCCAGGCCAGTCCTCGCGCGATGGCGAACACCGGGGTGGGCGGCCCCGAGATGGAGATGAGGTGCCCGCCCGGCTTGAGAATCTGGACGGATTTGTGCAGCTCGCCGCTGCCGAGACTGTTCAGCACCACGTCGTAGTCGCGGAGCACCGTGGCGAAGTCCTGCTGCTTGTAATCGATGACGACGTCCGCGCCCAAGGCCTTCACCCAGGCGACATTGGCCGTGCTGGTGGTCGTGGCCACGAACGCCCCGAGATGCCTGGCAAGCTGGATGGCGATGGTGCCGACGCCGCCGGAGCCGGCGTGGATCAGCACCTTCTGCCCCTTTTTCAGCTTGGCGGTTTCGACCAGCACCTGCCAGGCGGTCAGGGCCACCAGAGGAACGGACGCGGCCTCGACCATGCTGAGGTTTTTGGGCTTCAGCGCCAGCGACGATTCCTTGACGGCAATGAACTCGGCGAAGGTGCCGATGCGATCGTCGTCGGGGCGCGCATAGACCTCGTCGCCCGGTTTGAAGCTGCGAACGCGAGCGCCGACCCGCACAACCGTCCCGGCCAGGTCGTTGCCCAGGATCAGGGGGAAGCGGTAGGGAAGAATCAGTTTGAATTCGCCGCTCTTGATCTTCGAGTCCAGGGCATTGATGCTCGCCGCGTGGACCTGGATCAGGACGTCGTCGTCGCGCACCTCGGGTTCAGGCATGTCGGCCATGCGGCCGGCTTCCTTCTTTCCATAACGGTCGATGGTGAACGCTTTCATGGCGGCTCTTTTTGCTGTTGGATTGGATGGTTTTCGCGCGGCCCTGCACCGCAGGTGAAGGCTCAGGCAGCGGTGCGATAACGCGGTGCAACCTGTGCCTGACGGAGGTCGCCGACCAGTGCCTGGCGCGCCGTGTTCAGTGCTTCCCAGCGCGCGGGGTCGTGCAGCGGCGGGATGGTCACGAGTTCGCGGCGGTCGAAGCCGACCAGTGCGGCATCCACCAGGTCCTCCACGCCCATCAGGTCGGGCATTGCCTGGGTGTCGATGCCCGCGCGCGCCCAGATCTCGGTGCGGGTTCCGGCGGGCAGCACCGCCTGCACGTAGACGCCCTGGGGCGCGAGCTCCAGGCTCAGCCCCTGCGACAGGAACAGCACGAAGGCCTTCGTCGCGCCATAGACCGACATGCCGAACTCCGGCGCAAGGCCGACCACCGAGCCGATGTTGACGATCGCGCCCTTGCCCGCCCGCACCAGGCGCGGCGCCACGGCGCTGGCCAGCCTGACCAGCGCGGTGGTGTTGAGGGTGACCAGGCGGGCGACATCGTCCGTCGATTGGTCGACGAACGGCCCGGACAGCGCGGCACCGGCGTTGTTGATGAGGGTTTCGATGCTGGCGTCCCCGCGCAGTCGCGTTTCAACCGCGGCCAGGTCGCCGGGCTGCGTCAGGTCGGCCACGAGGATGTCGACGGCAGCACCGGTTTCCTGGCGCAGGCGCGCCGCGAGCGCTTCCAGCCGTGCCTTGTCGCGCGCCACCAGCACGAGGCCGTGGCCGCGGCGTGCAAAGCGCTCGGCATAGATGGCGCCAATGCCGGTCGATGCGCCGGTGACGAGAACAGTGGAATGAGAGGTCATGGGGTTTGCTCGTGAGGGAAAAGATGCGGCCATGCCGCGACAGGCAGCGTGGAAAAACGACCCGCGGGTGGCGGAATCAGCGAGGGGCGAATGGCCGGGGACAGCCGAATTTGTTGCCCTCCACTTCGACGAAGCAGACAGGAGCGGTCAGGTGGGTATCTCTCATGTCCGGAAGCCCTTTCAAGGTAAGTTGTATCAATGATGTCGATCATCATCTTTGTTGTCAATGGCTTTGATGATGAATAACATCAATGTATATTCATGGCCATCACTGATGGCATACCGAGAGAGATCCTGGACATGAAGGTCACCAAAGCGCAGGCCCAGGCGAACCGGGCGCACATCGTCGAGACGGCGTCCACGCTGTTTCGCGAGCGTGGCTACGACGGCGTGGGAATCGCCGACCTGATGGCGTTCGCAGGCTTCACCCACGGCGGGTTCTACAAGCACTTCGGGTCCAAGGCCGACCTGATGGCGCAAGCCGCAACCTGCGGTTTCGCGCAGACGGCCGCCAAAGCCGACGGCGTCGACGCGGTCGCGTTCCTCAAGCAGTACCTGTCCCGCGAGCACCGCGACGCGCCCGGCGACGGCTGCACGATGGCTGCGCTGTGCGCCGACGCCGGGCGCCAGCCGGAGGCGATCAAGACCGCGTTTGCGACCGGCATCGAAAGCGTGCTCGGCACGCTGGGCGCCCCGTTCGACGCGCCCGAAGGAGGCAAGCAGCGCGCCAAGGCACGCGCCCGGCGGATCGCCCTCATTGCGCAGGTCGTCGGTGCCATCGTGCTGTCGCGGGCCTGTCCCGACGACTCGCCGCTTGCCGATGAAATCCTGGACGCCTGCCGCAGCGCCGTCCTGTCGGGGCTTGCCCCGGCGTCACCGGGCGCGCCGGATTCCCCGGCCAGCTGAGTCCGCATGAAGTCCGCAGGCCAGAAGGGAACCGTGTCCATCGAACTGGTGCACGAGGCCATCCACGCCGCGGCGCTGCGGAACATGGACGTCAGCAGCGTCTTCGAAAGCGCCAAGATCGATCGCGAGCTCTTGAACGCGCCGCGTGCGCGCATCTCGGCGGCGGCGTACTCGCAGATGTGGGTGGCACTGGCCGACCTGATGGACGACGAGTTCTTCGGCCTGGACAGCCACGGGCTTCGCCGCGGCAGCTATGCGCTCATGACGCGCGCGGCGGTCAACGCCGACAACCTGGCGCATGCGCTGCGCCGCATCCTGAGGTTCCTGCACGCCACGCTGGACGACTTCCGCGGCGAGCTGGTCTGCGACGGCGACGAGGCGCGCGTGGTTCTGCATGACGGCGGCGTTCTGCGCCGGCTGTTCGGCTACGGCACCTGGTTCATCCTCGTGCACGGCCTGGCCTGCTGGCTCGTGCACCGGCGCATTCCCCTGCGCGAGATGCAGTTCCGGTGCCCGCCCCCCGGCGACGACAGCCACTACCGCACACGCTTCTGCGAGAACGTGAAATTCAACGGCGAGACCACGCACATCAGCTTCGCCAGCGATCTGCTGGACCTGAAGATCGCGGAGTCGCCCGCCACGGTCGACAACTTCCTGCGAGAAGCGCCGGCCAACCTGCTGGTCAAGTACCGCAACGATGCCAGCACCAGCGCCCAGGTGCGCAACAGGTTGCGCAGCCAGATGCCCGAGGCGTGGCCCGAACTCGAAAAGCTCGCACAGGAACTCTGCGTTTCCGGCACCACGCTGCAACGCCGCCTGCAGCAGGAGGGCGTGAGCTACCAGCGCGTGAAGGACGACCTGCGGCGCGACATTGCCATCGACCTGCTGTCGAGCGCCTCGCTGACGGTGGCCGAAGTCGCGGCCCGCACCGGCTTCCAGGAAACGAGTGCCTTCCATCGCGCCTTCAAGAAATGGACAGGCGTCAGCCCCGGCGCCTATCGCTCGTCCGCGCCAGCGCCCGCGCCGGAATAAGCCGAAGCCCGCGGCGTTCGCCGGCCATGCCGGCATGTCCGAACGCCCCATCCAGATCGAGACGCGCGGGCATGGATGCGCGCCGCCTGCAGAACTAACCTCCCGTCGACATCGCATCTCGCGACAGACAGAACGACAGGAGACCGCATGCAGCACGTCGGCCATGACCGCGACCGGGCGATTCGCCCGGCTTCGAAATAGCAAGGAACCCTGAATGAACCGAATGACGGCGCCGCCGCTGGACGCCCATGCGCTGAACGCCGCGGTCGACTGGGCCATTGCCACCCGCCGCAGCGTCCGGGCGTTCCTGCCCCGGGCAGTGCCCCGCGAAGAGATCGAGGCGATCCTCTCGACCGCACGCTACAGCGCCTCCGGCATGAACATGCAGCCCTGGCATGTGCATGTGCTGACCGGGCCTGCAAAAGCCAGACTGTCGGCGGCGATCGCCGCACTCGACGACGATCCCGCGCGGTCGGGCGAACTGCTCGAGCCCTACGACTACTACCCGCGCGAGTGGTTTTCGCCGTACCTGGAGCGGCGCCGCAAGGTCGGCTGGGACCTCTACGGTCTGCTCGGCATCGCCAAGGGCGACAAGCAGCGCATGCACCTGCAGCACGGGCGCAACTACCGCTTCTTCGATGCGCCCGTGGGCCTGTTCTTCACGGTCGACCGCGAACTCCAGGAAGGCAGCCTGCTGGACTACGGCATGTTCCTGCAGAGCGTGATGGTCGCCGCGCGCGGCCGCAACCTCCACACCTGCCCACAAGCCGCCTTCCTGAAATTCCATCGCCAGATCGCGGACCTGCTGGACATCCCGGCCGGCCAGATGCTGGTCTGCGGCATGAGCCTGGGCTACGCCGACCCGTCATCGATCGAGAACTCGCTCGTCACCGAGCGCGAGCCGGTTTCCGCCTTCACGACCTTCCACGACACCACCAAGGAGACCACCGCATGAGCGCGCCATCCTATGCACAGGGCCTCGAACGCTGCGCAGCAAATCATGTGCCGCTCACGCCTCTGGGCTTTCTCGACCGCGCGGCGCTCGCGCATCCGAACCGCGTGGCGGTGGTGCACGGCGACCTCACGAGAACCTGGTCGCAGACGCGCGAGCGCTGCCATCGCCTGGCCTCGGCGCTGGCGATGCGCGGCATCGAGCCGGGCGACACTGTCTCGGTGCTCGCGCCCAACACACCGGCCATGCTGGAGGCCCACTTCGGCGTTCCGCTGGCCGGTGCGGTGCTCAACGCGATCAACCATCGCCTGGACGCCGAAGGCATCGCGTTCATCCTGCGCCACGGCGAGTGCAAGTTGCTGATGGTCGACCGCGAGTTCGCCGCCACGGTGGCCGCCGCCTTGAAGCTGCTCGACCGCGCACCTGCGGTGATCGACATCAACGACCACCTCGCGCCGTACGGCGAACCCATCGGCGAGACCGATTACGAATCGCTGCTGGCGAGTGGCGACGCGAACTTCGCCGGCCGCTGGCCCGACGACGAGTGGCAACCGATTGCGCTGAACTACACCTCCGGCACCACCGGCGACCCGAAGGGCGTGGTCGCCAGCCACCGCGGCACCTACCTCATGAGCCTGCTGCAGATCACGAACTGGGCGATGCCCCGCGCGCCGACGTACCTGTGGACCCTGCCCATGTTCCACGCGAACGGGTGGTGCTTCACCTGGGCCGTGACTGCGGCCGCGGGCACGCATGTCTGCCTGCGACGGGTGTCCGCCGAGGCCGTGCTGGAGGCCATCGACCGCCATCCGGTCGATCACCTCTGTGCGGCGCCGGTCGTCATGGCGATGCTCGCGGACGCGGCGAAAGACACCCGGCTGACGCGCCCCGTGCGGGTGCTCACCGCCGGCTCGCCGCCGCCGCTCGCCGTGCTGAACGCGGTGCTGGCGATGGGCTTCGACGTGGAGCACGTCTTCGGCATCACGGAGGTTTGCGGTACGCCCGTGAGCTGCGTGTGGCAGGACGGCTGGAACGACCTGGCGCCCGCCGAGCAGGGCGCGCTGCGCGTGCGCCAGGGCGTGCGCGCCGCCATGTTCGAAGGCCTCATGGTCGGCGACGCCGACACCCTCGCGCCAGTCGTGCCCGACGGCAGATCGGCGGGCGAACTCATGCTGCGCGGCAACACCGTGATGATGGGCTACTTCAAGAACGAGGCGGCCACGCGCAAGGCGCTCGCCGACGGCTGGTTCCGCACCGGCGACGTTGCGGTCCTGCATGCCAACGGGTATGCGCAGATCACCGACCGCTCGAAGGACGTGATCATCTCGGGCGGCGAGAACATCTCTTCGGTGGAGGTCGAGGACGTCGTCCATGGCCACCCCGCAGTGCTGCATGCCGCAGTGGTCGCGCAGCCCGACCCCAAGTGGGGCGAAGTGCCGTGCGTCTTCATCGAACTCAGGGCCGGTGTTGCCCGGCCCACCGAGCAGGAGATCATTGCCTTCTGCCGCGAACGGCTGGCGCACTTCAAGTGTCCGCGCCGCGTGATCTTCACGCCGCTGCCGAAGACGGCCACGGGAAAGATCCAGAAGTTCCGCCTGCGCCAGCAGGCCGGAAGCCAGGACGCCATCACGCGGCTCGCGAGCCATGGCTGAGTGCGAAGCCGCCGCGGCCCTGGCGCCGGTCACACCCGGCTACCGCTTCTCGCGACCCCACACCTTCGACGAAGCGCAGGTGCGTGCCTTCGCGCTGGCCGCGGGAGACGACAACCCGTTGCATCACGACGCGGGGTTGGCACAGGGCACGCGCTTCGGCGGTCTGATCGCCAGCGCGACCCACACCACCTCGCTGCTCATGGGGCTGACCGCCAGCCACTTCGCCGCGAAGGGGAAGGTGCTGGGCATGAACTTCTCGGTCGACCTGCTGCGTCCCGTGCGGGCGAGCGAGACCGTGCTCATCGAGTGGTGCGTGACGTCGATGGCCGCGCATTCAAAAGGCGGCTGCGTCCTCGAATTGCAAGGTGCGATCAAGAGCGCGGACGACCGGACCAGCGTGCTCGCGCAGGGCACGGTGCTTTTCACGCCCGCTGCATGAGCGCCTTGCGCGCCGGCAAGCGCGTTCACGGTGACATTGCTCCAAGGAGACGGCGCGGGCTGATCCGTGAAGGCCTTCGCGAAGAGAACGCGCGTCGCCCGCTCTGGGTGGCGCAGGAAGGTTTCGACACGCGTTGACGCCCTCGACGGATGCGGCGTTCTCCTGCGCAAAAAGCCGCCGCCCATGGTCGGGCGAAAATCACGGAAGACCGCGCCCGCCTTCCCCCTCGATCCGATCTCCACGTTCCCGTGACCTCCACCGACCTCCAGGGCTTCATCCTCACGCGCCACTGGCGTGATGCGCCCTCCGGCACGGAGATCGAGTACTGGCTGGCGACCGATGCAGGGCCGTGCAAAGTGGTGCTGACCTCCCACACCAGCGTCGCGTTCGTCGCTGCCCGGCACCGGACGGCGGTGCAGGCGCACCTTGCGGCCATGCCGGACGTGCAGCTGCGCGAACTCCAGCTCCAGACCTTCCAGCAGGACGCCGTGCTCGGTGTCTACGCGACGCATTTCCGCCAGCTGGGCCGGCTGGCCCGCGCGCTCCAGGCCGAGGGCATCCCCCTGCTCGAAGCCGACGTGCGCCCGCACGACCGCTACCTGATGGAGCGCTTCATCACCGCCGGCGTCCGGGTGGAAGGCGGGCGCGCGCAGGGCGCCACCCTCGTCGACTGCAGGCTCAGGCCCGCGCCGGAGTTCCGGCCAGTGCTGAAGGTGGTGTCGCTGGACATCGAAACGAGCCAGCACGAAGGCCTCTATTCCATCGCGCTGGATGGCATGCCCGACCGCGTCGTCTTCATGCTCGGCGAGCCACCGCCCGAGCCGGCTGAGCCCGCGGGCTTCTCGCTCGTTTATTGCCCCTCGCGCAAGGTCATCATCGAGCGCCTCAACGACTGGTTCGCGCGCAACGACCCCGATGTCGTCATCGGATGGAACGTCATCCAGTTCGACCTGCGCGTGCTGCAGAAGACGGCCAACGACTGCGGCGTGCCGTTCCTTCTTGGGCGGGAGCGTCGCCCGATCGAATGGCGAACGCATCCGGGCAAGCAGGGCTACCTGTTCGCACCGACGCCAGGCCGGGTCATCCTCGACGGCATCGACGCGCTCAAGGCTGCGGTGTGGAGCTTTCCCTCGTTCAGCCTCGAGAGCGTCTCGCAAGCGCTGCTGGGCGAAGGCAAGGCCATCGGCGACGAATACGACAAGATGGCGGAGATCGAGCGGCGCTACCAGGAAGACAAGCCTGCGCTCGCGCACTACAACATCCGCGACTGCGAGTTGGTCCTGCGCATCTTCGACAAGGCGAAGCTGCTGCAGTTCATGATGGAACGGGCCCAGGCCACGGGCCTGCAGGCCGACCACTTCGGCGGCTCCATCGCCGCGTTCAGCCACCACTATTTGCCGCGCATGCACCGCCTGGGCTACGTGGCGCCGAGCGTGGGCGAAATCGCGAGCAAGGCCTACCCCGGCGGCTACGTGATGGACTCGAAGCCGGGCTTCTACGACGCCGTTGTGGTGCTGGACTACAAGAGCCTCTATCCCTCGATCATCCGCACCTTTCTCGTCGATCCGGTGGGGCTCGTCGAGGGCTCGAAGGCCAGCGACCCCACGGGGCTCGTCCACGGACCCCAGGGCACCGTCTTCTCGCGCGACAGGCACTGCCTGCCGGAAATCGTGACCACGCTGTGGCGCGCGCGGGACGAGGCCAAGCGCGCGAAGAACGAGCCGCTGTCGCAGGCGCTGAAGCTGCTCATGAACTCCTTCGCCGGCGTGCTGGGCGCGTCGGAGTGCCGGTTCTTCAACCCGAAGCTGGTGTCCGCCGTGACCCTTCGCGGGCACGAGATGATGAAGCTCACGCGCGAGTTCGTGGAGCAGCGCGGCTACGAGGCCATCTACGGCGACACCGACTCGATCTTCATCTGGCTCAAGCGCACCCACACCAATGAAGAAGCGCATGCCGTCGCGGCCCACCTTGCGGCCGACATCAACGCGTGGTGGGCGCGCACGCTGCGCGACGAACAGGGCCTGGAGAGCTTTCTCGAGATCGAGGTCGACACGCACTACAAGAAGTTCTTCATGCCCACCATCCGCGGCTCGGAGGTCGGCAGCAAGAAGCGTTACGCGGGTCTCAGCGTGGACGCGGCGGGCAAGGAGGAGATGGTGTACCGCGGCCTCGAGATGGCGCGCAGCGACTGGACCCCGCTGGCGCGCCAGTTCCAGGAAGGCCTGTTGTCGCGCATCTTCCAGGGCGAGCCCTACAAGGCGTTCGTGACCGACTACGCGAAGGCGACGCTGGCGGGCACCAAGGACGACCTGCTCATCTACCGCAAGCGCCTGCGCCACCAGCTCGATGCCTACCTGGTCAACGTGCCGCCGCAGGTGCGGGCCGCGCGCATCGCCGACGACCACAACGGCCGCGTCGGCCGGCCGAAGCAGTATCAGAAGGGCGGCTGGATCCAGTACGTCATGACGCAGAACGGGCCGGAGCCGCTGGAAATCCGGCATGCGCGCATCGACTACGAGCACTACCTGACGCGGCAGCTGCAGCCGATCGCCGATGCCATCCTTCAGCCCCTGGGAGACAGCTTCATGGCGCTGACGACCTCGCAACGCGGGCTCTTCTAGCCCGGCGCGTCGGCGCCGTGTTCGCGCATCCAGCGCCACAGCGTGGAGCGGCTCACGCCGAGTTGCCGGGCTGCGGCCTGCCGGTTGCCGCCCTGGGTCTGCAGCGCTGCCGCCACGCGCGCAGCGCTCAGGCCGGTACCGTCGGTCGCCTCGGGCTCAGCGTCGGTGAAAAGCTCCGGCAGGTCGTGCCGCAGTTCGTCGTAGCGAACGTCCTCGATGCGCTCGAACTGCAGCAGGAACACGGCGATGCGCTCGCCGAGGTTTTCCAGCTCGCGGATGTTGCCGGGCCAGTCGTAGGCGCGCAGGCGCGGCAGCAGCGGCGCCAGCGCGCGCACCGGGTCCAGGCGCGTGCCCAGGCGCTGCAGGCAGCGGTCGACCTGCGCTTCGGCCAGCGGCGCGATGTCTTCGCGGCGCTCGCGCAAGGGCGGCAGCGGCAGGCGCAGCGTGTTGAGGCGGTAGAACAGGTCCTGCCGGAAGCGGCGCTCGGCAATCATGTCGTTCAGCGGCTGGTGCGTGGCGGCGATCACGCGCACGTCGACCGGAATGGCGGCCGTGGCGCCGAGCCGCGTGATCTCGCGCTCCTGCAGCACGCGCAGCAGGCGCGTCTGCAGCTGCAGCGGCATGTCGCCGATCTCGTCGAGGAAAAGGGTGCCCGTGTGCGCCGCCTCGAACAGGCCGCGCTTGCCGCCGCGGCGTGAGCCGGTGAAGGCACCTTCCTCGTAGCCGAACAGCTCGCTCTCCAGCAGCGCTTCCGGAAACGCGGCGCAGTTGACTGCGACGAAGGGCCGCCCCGCGCGCACGCTTTCGTTGTGGATCGACTGCGCAAACAGCTCCTTGCCGACGCCGCTCTCGCCGGCGATCAGCACCGTGAGGTCGGTGCGCGCAAAGCGCCGCGCGGTCTGTACGGCGCGCAGGAAGGCCGGGCTCTGGCCAATGAGGTTGGCGAAGCGGTGGCGTGCCGCGCTCTGGCGCCGGCCCTGCTGGATGCGCAGGCTGGTGTCGGCTTCCTGGATGGTGCGCGCGTCGTACAGCGTGAGGGCGGCGCCGACGATCTCGCCGTGCTCGCGGATCGGCGTGCGGTTGACCACCCAGTCGCGCTGCGCAAAGCGCTGCACCACGGCGCGCTCGACCTGTCCGCTGTCGAGCGTCGGCTGCAGCGACAGCTCGGGCTCGATCGCCTCCAGCGACTGGCCGATGAGCCGCGCGTGCGGCGGGCCGAGCAGCTGCTGCATCGGCGGGTTGACCGCGATCACGCGGTTGTCGCGGTTCACCGCCAGCACGGCCTCCTGCAGGTTGTGCAGCACGCCGTTGAGCTGCTCGTAGCGGCCGGCTTCGAGCCGCGCGACGCGTGCGAGTTCGAGTGCATCCTCGAAGCCCTTGCGCACGCTGCCCACCGAGTAGGCGAGCAGCCCGTGCAGGCCGGCCTGCTCCGCGAGCTCCACGACGAGGCTGGAGCCGACGATCACCTCGAAGCCCTCGCGCCGCAGCTGCTCGAAGCGCTGGCGTGCGTCGTCGGGCGTCTGGTAGGCGTGCTGCACCACCTCGATGTTGAGCAGGTCCTTCACCTCGTCGAGCTCGGGAATGGTCTGGCCGTACATGACGACGCCGACGCGGCTGGACATGCGCCGCGCCTTGATGAGCGCCTGCAGCAAATCGAAGCCGCTCAACTGGATGGTGGCGACCGGCGCCTGCAGGCCGGCGCGCAGGATGCTCGCGTTCGAGCCCGCGCTCACGAAGGCATCGACGAGGCCGCGCTCCAGGCGATCGCGCGCGATGGCGAGCGCATCGCCGAAGGTGCCGTCGACCACCTCGATCTCGGCGCGGCCGGTGTACTCCGCCACCACGGGCATCGCGAACCCGCGGATCTGCCGATAGCTCAGGAAGCACAGGCGCGGCAGCTCGCCGCTGCGCACGGAAGCCGGGAAAAAGTGAGGGGAAGAGCGGTCACCGGACATGTCGCATTGAAACATAAAGATGTTTCAGAAACGTCGCAGTGCAACGTCGAGGGGCGAATGGAGGAAAGAAAACTCCTTTCAAATCAAGCACTTGCATGTATTTCAGGCGCTGGCACGGCCCCTGCAATAGCTGGGGCATTCGCCAACCTTTCGGAGACATTGAACGTGGCACTCGAACACATCACCGTGCTGGACCTGACGCACATGCTGTCCGGCCCCTACGGCACCATGCTGCTGGCCGACCTCGGCGCGCGCACCATCAAGGTCGAGCCGCCCGGCAGCGGCGAAGGCACGCGCCGCCTGCTGGAGAACGATCCGCACTATGCGCGCGACGGCATGGGCGCGTACTACCTCACGCTCAACCGCAACAAGCAGAGCGTGTGTGTCGACCTCAAGACGCCAGCCGGCAAGGCGGTGTTTCTCGACCTCGTGCGCAAGGCCGACGTGGTGTTCGACAACTTCAGCGTCGGCGTGACCGAGCGTCTGGGCATCGACCACGCGTCGCTCGCGCAGGTGAACCCGCGCATCGTCACCTGCTCGGTCACCGGCTTCGGCCAGACCGGCCCGCACACGCAGCGCCCGGCCTTCGACCAGGTGGTGCAGGCGATGGGCGGCGGCATGTCGATCACCGGCACACCCGAGACGGGGCCCACGCGCAGCGGCATCCCGATCGGCGACCTGGGCGGCGGCATGTTCGGCGCGATGGGCGTGCTGGCCGCGCTGGTGGAGCGCGATCAGACCGGCAAGGGCCAGCACGTCGACGTGTCGATGCTCGACGCGCAGATCTCGCTGCTCAACTACATGGCGACGATGCACCTGCTGTCGGGCCATGTGCCCGAAGGCATCGGCAACGGGCACTTCGTGCACGTGCCGTACAACAGCTACCCGACGGCGGATGGCCACGTGATCATTGCCTGCATTGGCGACCCGTTCTTCGAGCGCTTTGTCGAGTTCATCGACCTGCCCGCGCTGCGCAAGCCCGAGTACCGCCAGCAGCCGGTGCGCTTCGCGGCCAAGGCCGAGATCGACGCGCTGGTCGGCGAAGCGATGCGCAAGCAACCCACCGCCCATTGGCTCGAACGCCTGCGCGAGGCGCGCATCCCGTGCGGCCCGGTCAACAACTTCGAGCAGGCGCTGAGCGATGCGCAGGTGCTGGCGCGCGACATGGTGGTCGAGGTGCCGCTGAAGACCGGCGAGCGCGTGCGCATGCCCGGCAACCCGATCAAGCTGTCGGCGGCCGAGCAGGGCAAGGCGTTCACCTGCCCGCCGGCACTCGGTGAAAACACGCGCCAGGTGCTCGGCGACCTCGTCGGCTACACACCCGGCCAGCTCGAAGCGCTGCGTGCCGAAGGGGCCATTGCATGAGCGCGAAGGAAGCGATCCACATCACCGACGTCGCGCCGCGCGATGGCTTGCAGAACCAGGCGGTCCACGTCGACACCCAGGGCAAGCAGCGGCTGATCGAACTGCTGGTCGACGCCGGCCTGCGCAGCATCGAGGCGACCAGCTTCGTCTCGCCGAAGGCGGTGCCGCAGATGGCCGACGCCGCTGAGCTGCTGCCGCAGGTACAGGTGCGCTTTGCAGCGCTGCGCACCTCGGTGCTGGTGCCCAACCTCAAGGGGCTGGAGCGTGCGCACGCGGCGGGCGCCAAGGAGATCGCCGTCGTGCTCTCGGCCACCGAGACCATGAACCGCAGGAACATCAACATGGGCCTCGATCAGGCGACCGAGGTGAGCGAGCAGACCCTGGCCGCGGCGCGCGCACTGGGCCTGCGCACGCGCGCGTACGTGGCCGTGGCCTTCGACTGCCCCTTCGAGGGCCAGACGCCGCTCGATGAGGTGCTGCGCCTGTCGGCCCGCATGCACGCGGCCGCGGCCGACGAGATCGTCATTGCCGACACCATCGGCTCGGCCGCGCCGGGCCAGGTGAAGGAGCGCATGGCGGCGCTGCGCGGCGTGGTGCCGATCGAGCGCCTCGCGGTGCACCTGCACGACACGCGCGGCATGGGCGTGGCCAATGCCTGGGCGGCGCTCGAAGCCGGCGTGCGCCGCTTCGACGCGAGCGTCGGCGGCATCGGCGGCTGCCCGTTCGCGCCCGGCGCCGCCGGCAACGTGGCGACGGAAGACCTCGTGCTCATGGCCGAGCGCAGCGGCTTCACCACTGGCATCTCGCTCGCCGGACTGCTCGCGGCGGTCGACTTCGCACAGGACGCACTGTGCAAGCCGCTCGGCGGCCGCGCCATCACATGGTTGCGCCGCCAGCGCGACAAGGACACACAAGACAACACCCGGAGACTCGCATGAAACCCATCTTTGACCTTCCCCATCCCAATCGCCGCCAGCTGCTCGCCGGCCTCGCGTCGCTCGCCGCCGTCGGCACGGGCGGCAGCGCCTTCGCGCAGGGCGCCAAGTACCCCAGCAAGGCCGTCACGCTCGTGGTGCCGTATTCGGCCGGCGGCGGCACCGACATCGTCGGGCGCCTGATGGCGCAGCGCCTGTCGGAGCTGTGGGGCCAGTCGGTGGTGGTGGACAACCGCACCGGCGCCAACGGCGTGATCGGCTCTAGCACCGTGGCGCGCGCCGCGCCCGACGGCCACACGCTGCTGCTGGTGGTGGGCTCGCACGCGGTCAACCCGGTGCTGATGAAGTCGCTGCCTTACGACACCGACAAGGCCTTCACGCCCATCACCAACATCGCGAACTCGCCGTCGGTGCTGGTGGTGCAGGCCAACGGCCCCTACAAGACGCTGGCCGACCTGCTGGCCGCCGCACGCAAGGACGAGCTGGGCTGCGGCTACTCGGAAGGGCAGACGCGCCTGACCGGCGAACTGATCCGCCAGGTCGGCCACCTCAAGCTGACCGGCGTGCCCTACAAGGGCGGCGCGCCGATCATGGTCGACATCATCGGCGGCCACCTGCCGATGGGCGTGACCAGCGTGCTCACCGCGCTGCCGCACGTGCGCTCGGGTGCATTGCGCGTGGTCGGCGTTGCGGCCGATCGCCGCATGCCGCTGTTCCCCGACGCGATGACTTTCAAGGAAGCAGGTTTGAATGGCGTCGAGTCGCTGAGCTGGTACGGCCTGTTCGGCCCGGCGGGCCTGCCGGCGCCGATCGTGGCGCAGATCAACCAGGACCTGAAGAAGGTCGCGGCCGACCCCGCGGTGCAAAAGCA
Source organism: Variovorax sp. Root473 (assembly GCF_001426505.1). GTDB lineage: Bacteria > Pseudomonadota > Gammaproteobacteria > Burkholderiales > Burkholderiaceae_C > Variovorax. The sequence goes on along the minus strand of NZ_LMEV01000004.1, from coordinate 63,022 downwards.
GATGCACGATCAGGGCGCCGACATCACCCTGACGCCACCGGCCGAGTTCCGCACCTTCCTGGCGAGCGAGACGAAGAAGTGGTCGCTCGTCGCGCAGCGCGGTGGCATCACGGCGGAGTAAGCGGCCATGGCGAACCCCATCCTCCGCCAGAAGCTCGACCGCGGCGAATTCATCGTCGCGCCGGGCCTGCACGACATGATCTCCGCCACCGTGGCGAACAAGGTCGGCTTCGACATCGTCTACGGCACGGGCTACTGGCTCACGGCCTCCAGCCTGGGCCTGCCCGACGCGGGCATCGCCACCTACACGCAAATGCTCGAGCGCATGGCGACGCTGGTGCGCACCAGCCAGGGCGCCGTCATTGCCGATGCCGACACCGGCTACGGCGGGCTGCTGAACGTGCACCACACGGTGCGCGGCTACGAGGCGGCGGGCGTCACGGCCATCCAGCTCGAAGACCAGGAATTCCCGAAGAAGTGCGGCCACACGCCCAACAAGCGCTGCGTGCCGGTGCAGGACATGGTCGACAAGATCAAGGTGGCGGCCGAGGCGCGCGAGGACAAGGACAACTTCCTCATCATCGCCCGCACCGACGCGCGCGCATCGCTGGGTGTCGACGAGGCGATGCGCCGCCTGGAGGCCTACGCCGAGGCCGGCGCCGACATCCTGTTCTTCGAGGCGCCGCAGTCCGAAGAAGAGATGCGCCAGGCCTGCGCCGCATTCGACAAACCCATGCTGGCCAACATGGCCGATGGTGGCAAGACGCCGATCCTGCCCGCGAAGGTGCTGGAAGAGATCGGCTTTGCGCTGGCCATCTACCCCTCGCTCACCAGCCTGTCGGCCGCCGCGGCCATGGAGCGCGCGCTGAGCCACCTCAAGCACAGCGGCATGAGCCAGACACCCGAGGTGCCCCTGTTCGATTTCAACGAGTTCTGCGGTCTCATCGGCTTTCAGGACGTGTGGGATTTCGAGAAGCGCTGGGCGCGCTGAAGATTCAATCAACAAAAGAACGGAGACAAAAACCCATGACGAACATCGACAAGATTCCCCGCCGCGGCTTGCTGGCGCTGGCCATGGTGGCCACCAGCGCGCTGGCGATCGGCCTCGCCGCCACGCCGGCGCACGCGCAGCAGGACTACCCCAACAAGCCGATCCGCCTCGTCGTGCCTTTCACGCCCGGCGGCGTGACCGACACCGGCGCGCGCGTCGTGGCCGAACGCCTCGGTGCGCGGCTGGGCCAGCAGGTGGTGGTCGACAACCGGCCCGGTGCCTCCGGCAACATCGGCACGCAGATGGTCGCGGCCGCCGCGCCCGACGGCTACACGCTGGTCCTGGGCTTCGACGGCACGCTGGTCATCAACCCGCACGTGTTCGCGAAAGTGCCGTTCGATACGGTGAAGGACTTCGTGCCCGTCAGCAAGATCGGCGATGCCGTGCTCGTCATCGTCACGCATCCGTCGGTGCCCGCGAAGACCTTGCCCGAGCTGATCGCGTACTCGAAGAGCAACCCGGGCGGCTTGTCGTACGGCAGCTCGGGCACGGGCGGCACGCCCCACGTCGCCGCCGAAATGCTCAAGGTGAAGACCGGCGCCAACTTCATCCACGTGCCCTACAAGGGCGGCGGCCAGGCGATGACCGACGTGGTCGGCGGGCAGCTGCCGATGCTCTACACCGCCGTGGCCGGCGCACTGCCTTTCATCGAGCGAGGGCAGGTGCGCGCCATCGCGATCTCCAGCGCGCAGCGCCTGCCGTCGCTGCCCCAGGTGCCGACGGTAGGCGACACCGTGCCGGGCTTCGAGGCGAGTTCATGGATCGGGCTGCTGGCGCCCGCCAGGACGCCGCAGCCCATCGTCGAGCGCATCCAGCGCGAACTGCATGCCGTGGTCAACGAGCCGGCGGTCAAGGAGCGCCTGGCCAAGCTCGGCATCACGTCGGTCGGCAACACGCCGGCGGAATTCGCGCAGCAGATCCAGGCGGACCTGAAGAAGTACGCGGAGGTCGTGAAGGCCGCCGGCATCAAGATCGAGTAAGGCGTTCACCGAGGTCCGGTGAACGCACCGACCCACGCGCCAACGCGGCGCGCCCGCTCAGGGCCGGATCTGCGTGACCTTCGCTCCCTGCAGCGAGGCGCCAGCCTCCAGCCCCACGTTGGTCATCACGAAAGCGACCACGGGCTGCCGGAAGGTGCTCGTGTCGATGACGCCGTTGGCGCCGTAGCGTGCGAGCGCGACGGTCGCGTCGGCGCCCACCGTCCAGCCGCGGCTCTGGCGGAACTTGTCCAGCGCTTCCTTCGAATTGAACACGTAGAAGACGGCCTTCGACTGCGCACCGGCCTGGAAGCCGATCGAGCCGGCGGTCGTGCTGTAGTAGGCCTGCGTGCGGCCACCCGTGCGCAGCGCGCCGCGGCCGTATTCGGCCCCCACGCCAAGGCTGCCGCCCACGACGGAAGGAAAGACCAGCACGCCCTGGGCGCCCGCGACGAGCGCGCGCGAGCCGGCGACGGTGTCATGGAGCCGGGACAGCGACGCGTCGACCTGGGCGTCGATGGCCGAGGGCGAGGAGGCCGGGACGCCGCTCGTCGGACCGGAAGGCCGGGTGACCGTGCAGCCGGCCACGGCAAGGGTGGACGCGATGGCCGCGGCTGCAAGCAGGCGGAAAGGTGCGACGTGCATGGCAAGTCCTCCAGGTAAGAAAAGGAAAGGCGAAAAGGCGGTTGAACCTGCGAGGTCTGTCAGGCCTCGACGGGTTGGGAGATGCCGCACAGCGCCTCGGTGGCCGGCTTGGCCTTGCGCTCCTTCACCGCGACATCGGCCAGCGCCAGGATGCCCACCAGCCGTTTGTCGCGATTGACGATGGGCAGGCGCCGGATCTGGTGCTCGGCCATGAGCTGCGCCGCGTGGTCGACGGCGTCGTCCTCGTAGGCCCAGCGGATGCCGTCCGACATGACATCGCGCACCTTGGCCTGGCCATCGTGCCCCTCGGCGATGCCGCGAATGGCAATATCCCGGTCCGAGATCGCGCCGATCATCCGGTCGTTCTCGCCCACGGGCATCATTCCGAAGTCGCCGTCGCGCATGCGCTGCGCGGCCTGCGCGATGGTGGCGTCGGGACTGATGACCTCGACATCGCGGGTCATCACAGCGTTGACTTTTCGCATTTGGAATCCTTTGAAAAACAGGTGGGGCGGCCGAGGGCCGCGACGGGAGTTCGGTGCGCACAGCGCAGCTACAGGTCTAGTCTTCTGTGCCAGGCGATCTGTAGGACAACCACCGAAAAGCCGGTGATGCAAAGCAAACGCATGGAGGCATGACCTGGCGCCGTGCGAGCGCTGACCCACACCGCCACCGGGACACGTCGTTTTTCCTGGGCGGCTTGCGTGACGCTGGTGGTCGCCCACGGCGACGCCATGGGGTCGGCTATTGCGGGGTCTGATGGTGCAGGGCCAGCCGCCACGCTTCGCCCTGCTTCACGTAGGTCGAGCTGCACAGGGCGCGGTAGGGCGCGCCGTCGTCTCGCGATGCCACCACCGCGTAGACCAGCACGGCCGTGTCGTCGGCAGGCCTGAGGAGTTGGCGCTTCTCGAAGTTGGCCTGCGCCCAGCGGTTGCCTGAGCGGATCGACGCGAGCGTTGCCGCGCGATCGAGCACGCCCGCGGGCGCGGGAAACACCATCAGCGCTTGCGCCGCCAGGTGCTGTTCGTAGAAGTCGGCACCCGCGGACCAGAACTGTTCCTCGGTGCGCCACAGCGTGTCATCGTCCATGTGAACCTCTTGCGTGGGTTGCTCCCTGTCGTCGGTGGGGTTGCGCGGCCGTGCCGGGCCGGGCTCGATGTCCCTGCGCCACACCGCCACGTCGCGCGCCGTCATGGCGCTGGCGGGCGTGAGGCGTCCGTCCACGTAGCCGGCCTGCTCGACGTCGTGCAGGTATTGCTCGCGCGACAGCAGCGTGCCCGCGCACACATGGCGCTGCGAGGGCGCAGGCGGTCCGCGCATTTCTTCGGTGAGGCGCTCGACCAGCCGGGCCATCACCCACGCGGGAATGCGGTGACGCTCGCCGGGATAGATGTAGCCGAACAGCGTGAGGTGCGTCAGCAGCACGCGCCAGTGCGCGCCGAACCGCTCCAGCAGGCTCGTCCAGTCGAGCCGCTCGGCGCGGGCCAGCAGCAGGTGGGCGATGTCGCCGCCGTCGTAGCGCTCGCGTTCCATGATGAAGGCCTTGGACAGCAGGTTGTCCTCGACATTGGCCACATGCACCGGCACGCCGAGCACCTCGGCACGGCAGTTGCCGTGGAACCAGCGCTTGTCGACCGGCGTCACGCCGTTGCCCGAATTGAAGATCAGGTCGATGAACGCGTCACCGTCGTACACCTTCGCGAGCCAGTGCGGATAGGTGAGCTCCGTGCGCCAGCCGTGCTGCTGCATCAGCGGCGCGATGCGCTCGAAGTCCTCGCGCAGGATGAACAGGTCCAGGTCCTTCGTCACGCGGCGGATGCCGGTGTAGCAGGCCAGCGAGAAAGCACCGCCCACCAAGAACGGAATGCCCGCATCGCGCAGCGCGCGCAGGCTGCGCCGATAGAAGTCGGCCACCTGGGGAGGGACTTCTTCCTCGAGCGACGGGGCGAGCGTGGGGGTCGATGGCATGCTTGAAAGGTGGCGCGGCCGTGCGCCGCGACGCCAAAGCGAAAGGCCTCATCGTGCGTCGGCAGGCGCCTACAGCCGCTGCGGGAGGAGGCCGATGACGGCCGCGCGCGGCGGGGTACAGGCTGGTCGCCACCCCTGCAACCCAACCGCCGAACCCGCCATGCCCCATCCCAAGTCGCCTACCCACATCCGCTTTGCCGCCGTTGGCGACATCCACGTCCGCAAGGACACCGACGGCACCTTGCGCAGCCTGTTCGCGCAGGCCGACGAAGAGGCCGACGCGCTGCTGCTGTGCGGCGACCTGACCGACTACGGCATGCAGGAAGAGGCCCACGTCCTGGCCGACATGCTGGGCGGCGTGCACATTCCCATCGTCGCCGTGCTGGGCAACCACGACCACGAATCGGGCACGCCCGAGGTGGTGGCCGACGCGCTCACGCAGGCCGGTGTGCGCGTGCTCGACGGTTCGGTGTGCGAGATCGAAGGCGTCGGCATTGCGGGCGTGAAAGGCTTCGGCGGCGGGTTCGGGCGCGGTGCGCTGGGCGCGTGGGGCGAGCCGATCATCAAGCTCTTCGTGCAGGAGGCGCTGAACGAAGCGATGAAGCTCGAGTCGGCGCTGGCCAAGCTGCGCACGCGGCAGCGCATTGCATTGCTGCATTACGCGCCGGTGGTTGGCACGGTCGAAGGCGAGCCCGTGGAGATCTTTCCGTTTCTGGGCAGCAGCCGGCTCGAAGACCCGCTGGTGCGTTATCCGATCGACGCCGTGTTCCACGGCCACGCACACCGCGGCACGCTGCAGGCGCGCACGATCAATGGCGTGCCGGTCTACAACGTGGCCAAGCCGCTGCTGCAGCGCAGCCGGCCCGACGTGGCGCCATTCTTCCTCTACGAACTGCCGCGCGAGCCGGCGGGGGAGCACGCGCCGGTCACCACGTAGACCTTCGGCCGCACGACGCCCCCGACCGCGCGGGGCACAAGCCCTGCGTCTTCCGCACGGTCAGCCAACCGATGGTGAAGCAGCGGCGACCCGCTGCGGGTCAGTTGCCGGTCGCCCGCAGGAACGGAAAGCGTGCGTCGAGCGATGCCACCTCGGGCAGCACATAGACCGCGCGGCCACGGCGCGAGAACATGGGCTTGACGTGCCGGTCGTAGAACGCCTCGGGCACGTTGATGCATCCGTACGAGATGCGGTTGTCGCTCGCGGTGGCGGAGGCGAGGCGCTGCAGCCGCTGCTCGCTCTTGTTCGTGGCGCGCACGCGGTGCATCGAGATCGCGGCGTCGTAGTCGACCCAGGTGATGTCCTCGCCCGAGGTGTTGGTGCCCGGTTCGGCGTTGAAACGCCCCGCCGGTGTCGTGCGCTCCTCTGCACGGATGTCGGCCATGGGCCGCGTGCCGATGCCCGGAACCGAATCGTCGCCGCGCGCCAGGCCGAGCAGTACGGGCGTCGAGGCGGTCATGCGTCCGGCGTGATCGAACAGGTACAGGCGCGCGGCCGTCTTGTCGATCACGGCAAAGGGTTGCGACGCGTTGTCGCCGGCGGCGACGGCTGCTTGTGCGAATTGTTCGGCCGCAGCGCGGGGTGCGGCACTGGCGGGCTGCATGGGCAACCCCGCCAGCGCCGCGGCCAGCACCAGCCCTGCGAACGACGCGGCCGCCTTCCGCGGGGCCGCGTGCTGCGCCGGGGCGAGTGCGGGAGGCCGCCCGCCGGGCTCAGTTCCGGTCGGCACGCGCGGGCCGCGGGTCGTTGGCGGCCATGGATGTCGAATCGCTGCTCGGCGCCGGCGTGTTCATGCTGCTCGAACCCGTGCTGCCGGTGCTCGGCTGCGACGACATGGTGCTGCCGCTTTGCGTGTTCTGCGGCGTCGTGCCGGTGGTGCCCATCGGCCCGCCGGCGGGGCTTTGCTGCCCGGCCCCTGTCGCGGGATTCGGGGGAGCGGTGGTGGGCGGATTGCCTTGGGCGAATGCAACGCCTGCGGCGACGAGGGCGCCGGAAGCCAGGAGCGTGGAAAGACGTGAGAGGGTCATGGTGATCTCCAGGGAAAAGATGCCAGCTGCCGAGCGCCGGATTGCGAATCTCATGGCTGACCTTGCGCAGACTAGGCACGTCGAGGCGGCGTGTTGTCAGGGATGGGCGTCCTGCAGCGTAGGAAACGCAGTACGTGGACGCACGTCGTTTCGGTCGCGCGAGGCGAGGCCGACAGCCGGGGTCGGTCTCCTCCCACATGCGCGCACGAGGCACGGGACCACAAAAGAGCTTCTCTCTGTCTTTTTACGATGCCAAGGAGCCGAGATGGCAAACCCCGATCCCCGAATGAACGACGCGACCGGCAACGACGAGGGCCGCGAAACCCACCCCAACCCGCCCGCCGATCACAACAAGGCCGGCCACCAGCCCCTCACGCCGCGCAACGAGCCGCGGCGCACGCCGGAAAGCCGGCACGACCGCGAAAGCCAGGTGGGCAGCGGCAACCAGCACCAGTCCCGCCGCAGGGGCGGTACCCCATGAGTGCGGCGGCGGGTGCGCGTGCGTCGTCGCTCGTGCCCGTCGGCACGACCGCGGTGACGCATCGCACGGTGCAGATCGATGGCGTCGAGGTGTTCTACCGCGCGGCGGGGCCGGTGAGCGCGCCCGTGCTGTTGCTGCCGCACGGTTACCCCTGTTCCTCGTTCCAGTTTCGCGCGCTGATGCCCGCACTGGCGGATCGGTGGCGCGTGATCGCGCCGGATTTCCCGGGCTTCGGCTACAGCGGAACGCCGAAAGACTTTGCCTACGACTTCGATGGCTACGCGCACTTTCTCGACCGATTCGCCGTCGCGCTCGAGTTGCGCCGCTATGCGCTGTACCTGCACGACTACGGTTCGCAAATCGGCCTGCGCCACGCGATCCTGCGCCCGGGACGAATCTGTGCGCTGATCATCCAGAACGGCGACATCCACGAAGACACCCTGGGGCCGAAGTACGCGGCGATCCAGGCCTACTGGAACGACCCGAGTCCCGCGCACCTGGAGGTGCTCGAGCGCGCCGTGAGCGAAGAAGGCTTTCGCCACGAGTTCGTCGGCGAGGTGTCGTCGCGCGTGGCGCCGCGGCTCGCGCCCGATCTCTGGCGCCTTCACTGGCGGCTGATGGACACGCCCGCGCGGCGCGGCATTGCACTGGACCTCATGAAGGGATTGAAAGACAACCTCCAGTGGTTCGGGCGCTACCAGGAGTACCTGCGCACCTTCCGACCACCGACGTTGATCGTGTGGGGGCCGCAGGACGGCTACATGCCCCTGGAGGCCGGGCGCGCGTACCTGCGCGACCTGCCCGATGCGGAGTTCCACGTCTTCGACGACGGCGGCCACTGGCTGCTCGAGACGCACCTGGCGGAGCTGCTGCCGCGGCTGCGCGACTTCCTCGGGCGACACTTGCCCGCGCCGGCGGATGCGCCGGCCCGGACAATCGAGGGCGTGCCGGTATGAGCGCCGCCACCATTGCGCGCGTCTGGCGCGGCCGCGTCGCGCGGGACCGCGCCGACGCCTACGAACGCTACCTGCAGGTGGAAGGCATTCCGCCGCTGCGCAAGACAGCCCTGGCGGTGCAGTTGTTCCGCGAGGACCACGCCACCGAAACCGAGTTCGTCACCACGTCCTACTGGCCCGACGTGGCCGCGATGAGCGCGTTCACGGGCGGTGACCCGAACGTGGTGCACCACCTGCCGCGCGATGCGGAGTTCCTGATCGAACTGCCCGAGCGGGTCGAGGTGCTGCGCATCGTCGTCAACACGTTCGCCTGAAAAGAACGCAGCGCACGCGAGGCGACAACACGGCGCTTTCCTACAGCGCGTTGCTGTGGCCACCGATGCGACCGCGCGGCCAGGGGCGCGACACCTCGCACACGCACGAGAAAACATGCACGACAAAGGAACCACGCCATGAACCGAACCTCCACCTCTGCAAGGCAGCAGGCCCGAAACGACGATCGGGAGAATTCGCGCGTGTTCGTCTACGGCGCGTGTGTCGCGCTGCTGGTGTTCATCGGCGCGCTGCTGTATTTCTACGCGACCGATCAACGCGGCGAAGGCCCCCCGACCGAAGCCGCGCCGCCCGCGATGCAGCAGCAGGCGCCGCAGGGCGCAGCGCCCGCGGCCCCGGCCGCGCCGGCAGCGCCCTCCAGGTAGGGCCGCCCTGCATGGCTGCAGCGCGCAAACGGGGTGCCTCGCCACAGCACAAACGCCCGCCCGCGAAGGCCGCGTCCCTCGCGATGGACACCGCGAACGGCGCCACGGGCCTGCTCATCGTCGACATGATCAGCGCCTGGGATTTCCCGGACGCCGACAAGTTGCTGCCCGCTGCGCTGGCCATCGCACCGCGCATCGCGGCGCTGCGCCGCCGCTGCAAGGCGCGGGGCGTGCCGGTGATCTACGCGAACGACAACCGCGGCCGGTGGCGCTCCGATTTCGCGGCGCAGGTCGAGCTGTCGATGGGCAGCGGCGCGGGGGGGGCGCGCATCACCGCCGAACTGCTGCCGGAAGCCGACGACTACTTCGTGCTGAAGCCGCAGCAGTCGGCGTTCGTCGCCACGCCATTGGCGCAACTGCTGGGCGTGCTCGGTGTGCGGCGCCTGATCGTGACGGGCGTGGCGAGCGACCAGTGCGTGCTCAGCACCGCCACCGACGCGCGCATGCGCCAGCTCGACGTGCTGCTGCCGCGCGATTGCATCGGCACGCAGACCGCGCGCCGCCAGTCGATCTTTCTGGCGCAGTGCGAACTGGCCTTCGGCGTCCCGACCACGCCAGGCGCACGCATCCGCCTGCCGGCCGCGAAAGGACGAAGCGGGTCGTGAGCTTCTTCGTGCACGCGTTGCTTGCTTCACCTGAGCGGTGGCGTGCGCTGGTGGGCACGGCGCCCGGCGCCATCACGGCCGCCCAGGGCTTGCACGCGCTGCCGTCGGCGCGGCAGCCACGCGCCCACGCGCGAGACCCAGCGCAGCACATGGAAGACGATGAAACTGCCCAGCGGCGGCCATCGGTTCCACAGCGGGAGCGTGTCCTGGCGCACGGGCCGGCAGCGGGTTTCGAGGGAGGCGAGCCGCGCCGCCACCTCGGCATTGAACGATCGGCTGACCACGACCGCGTTGGCTTCCATGTTGAGCGCCAGGCTCAGCGGATCGAGGTTGCTGGAGCCGACGGTGGCCCAGCCATCGTCCACGATCGCGATCTTGCCGTGCATGGGCCGGGCGCAGTACTCGTGCACCTCGACGCCCGCGCGCAGCAGGTGGCCGTAAAGCAGCCGCGCGGCAAAGCGCACCGACTTCATGTCGGGCATGCCCTGCAGGAAGAGCTTCACTTCCACGCCGCGCCCCGCCGCGCGGCACAAGTCGCGAAAGAGCCGGTAGCCGGGGAAGAAGTAGGCGTTGGCGATGCACACGCGCGAGCGCGCGGTGCGAATCGCCTGCCGGTAGATCTTCTCGATGCCGTCGGGCGAGGCCTTGTCGTCGCGCGCCGCGAACAGCACGGCGGCGGAGCCGGCTGCCAGGCTGGATGAGCCGGCCATGCCGTCGATGGCACCGATGCCCGCGGTGCGCGCCATGAACCCGCGGATGCGCGCGACGATCGGACCGTGCAGTTCCACCGCGTAGTCCTGCTTGGCCATCTCGCCGAAGTCCAGCAGCTGGTCGGCGCAGAAGTTGATGCCCCCGACGAAGGCCACGGCATCGTCCATCACCACCAGCTTGCGGTGCATGCGCCGCAGCAGGTTCAGCTGCTGGCCGAACAGCGAGCGGCCGGGATCGAAGATGCGAACCTGCACGCCGGCGCCGGTGAGCCGGCCGAAGAAGTCCTCGGAGAGCCCCGGCGAGCCGAAGCCGTCGATGGTGAGCACGGTGCGCACGCCGCGCCCGGCACAGGCGCACAGCGCGTCGCACAGCGCACGGCCGACCTTGTCTTCTTCGAGGATGAAGGTTTCCAGCAGGGCCACGTGCCGGGCCTGGCCCAGGGCCTCGAAGACGCGTGGAAAGAATGCGTCGCCGTTCTCCAGCAGGCGCGCCGCGTTGCCGTGGGTCCAGTCCGAGCGCTTCACGTCGTGCGTCCGGGGCTCAGTGCCGGTGCTTGAAGTACTGCACTTCGCGCTCGTGCCGCTGCGCGTCTTCGCGCGAGTCGAAGGTGCCCAGGTTGCGGCGCTTGCCCGTCTGTGGGTCGACCTTGCGGGCGTAGAGGCGGTACTGGCCGGATGCGAGTTTGCGGATCATCGGAAGCTCCTTCCTGAAGACGATGCCGGCCGGCAGCAGGCCGGATCGGCAGGGTGTCGTCACGACGCTAGCGCAGCGTCGCCACCGCCGTGTCAGGCCAAGCGCACCCTGCGGGTCGGACGTGGCGACGCCGCTGTTGCGGGGTGTTGCGGCCTGCGCGGTGCGCCGCCATGCGGGCACGGAGCTTTCCTACATCGATTTTTTTCGACGGGCGCCATCGTGCGGTTTCCGTTTCCCTTTCGGATCAGTCTTTACTTCCTTCAACCCATGGAGCCCACGATGCCCACGACCCGACGCAACGAACCCGATGCCTGCAGCCTTCTCGACACCGACCACCGCCACGTGAAGAAGATGTTCAAGACATACGGCGAACTGGCCGAATCTCGCGCAGCCTCTGCAGAACAGAAGAAGCGCGAGCTGGCCAACGAGATCTGCATGGAGCTCACCATCCACGCGCAGATCGAGGAAGAAATCTTCTACCCCGCACTGCGGGCCGCCATCAAGGAAACCGACCTGCTCGACGAAGCCGAAGTGGAGCACGCGAGCGCCAAGGAACTGATCGCTCAGATCCAGAACGCCACCGAGATCGACGAGAAGTTCGACGCCAAGGTGATCGTGCTGGGCGAATACATCGACCACCACGTGAAGGAAGAGCGCAACGAGATGTTCGTGAAGGCACGCGCGGCGCGCGGCCTCGATCTCGTGGCCATGCGCGAGCAGCTCGCACAGCGCAAGGAAGAGCTCATGGAGGAGTTCGGCGCAACCGCCTGACGCGGGCGCCATGTGGCGGTCACGCGCGAACGCGGGCGGTGGCTCGCGGAAGAAGACGGGCTGCGCGTGCTGATCACGCGGCGCCCGTCGGCGCTGCTGCGCGGCGATCGGGCGCTGGCCTGACGGGCCTCAGCCCAGAAGACGCGGCGCCGCCTGCACGACGAGCGCACCGAGCACGCCCTGCGCCGTTGCGCAATGCCACAGCAGCCGCGTGTTGTCGAGGCTGGCGCGCGCCACGGGCTGCAGCTTGCCGCGCCACGAGCGCGCCAGCACGAAGCCGCCTGCAAACAGCAGCACGGCGGCATGGAAAGCCTCATAGCCCAGCAACATGCCGACGCTTGCGCTCCAGGCCTGGTCGGTCGGGTCGAGGCCCGCCATGCGGTGGCTGGCGAGACCGACCGCCACTGCCCCCAGCGTGCAGCACAGCGCCAGCACCGTGAGCCAGCGCAGCGCACGCTGGCGCTGCGGCCGCGCATCGCCGAGCAGGCGGCCGGCCCACGCGACGCCGCCCGAACCGGCCAGCCACAGCAGCGCGCAGAGCAACGGCCATTGCAGCGCGGGCAGCGCGGCGCCCGGCGGCGGGCAGACTTCTGCGGCCATCGCCAGGTGCAGGTGGGCGAACAGCAGCGAGATGAAGATCGTCATGTCGACCGCCACGAGCACGACCATCGCCCACCACGAATGCGAGTCGCGCCCGGTCGCCACGACCGGCAGGCGCACGCCATGCCCGACATCTGCGGTCAGCGCGGGCGGGGCCTGGTCGGCCTCCCACAGCCACCGGAGGATGGCGACGATCGCCAGCACGCCGCACGCGGAAGCCGCCACCGTCTGCGACACCGTCAGCAGCAAGAAGAAGCCGGCCGTGCCCGCCGCCGCCACCACGGGCAGCCACCCGTCGGTGGGCAGGCGCAGCAACTGCATGGGCCGTGCGGCGCGCAGGCTGGTCACCAGCGTCTCGCGCCCGCCGAAGACGGAGCCCGGCAGCCAGTGGCGGCCGTCCTCGACCTCCTGGGGCAACGAGGGCTGCTGCCACAGCGGGTAGCGCGAATCGACCTCGGGAATGCTGCGCACGCCATAGTCGCGCGGAGGCAGCCATTCGAGCGTGCCCGCGCCCCAGGGGTTGCCGTGGTCGCGCTCGGGGCGGCGCATGGTGCGCAGCACATCGATGAGGAACAGCAGCACGCCGGACGCGAGCACGAAGGCGCCGAGGGTCGACGCCAGGTTCAGGCCATTCCAGCCCAGGTCGCCCGCATACGTGACCACGCGGCGCGGCATGCCGAGCAGGCCGGCGATGTGCATCGGAAAGAACGCCAGGTTGAAGCCGCCGAACATCAGCCCGAAGACCCAGCGCCCGGCGCGCTCGGACAGCCGGTGCCCGTTGAACACCGGCGCCCAGTGGTAGAAGCCCGCGAACAGCGGAAAGACCATGCCGCCGATCAGCACGTAGTGCAGGTGGGCTACGATGAAGTAGCTGTCGTGCGCCTGCCAGTCGAAGGGCAGCACGGCGACCATCACGCCCGTGAGCCCGCCCAGCACGAAGATGAAGTGGAAGCCCAGCAGGAAGAGCGTCGGCGTATGCAGCGTGACGCGGCCGCGCCAGAAAGTGGCGATCCACGCGAACACCTGCAGCCCGCTCGGGATCGCGACCACGAAGCTGGCCGCCGACACCAGCACCATCGGCACGCCGCCCAGCCCCGCCGTGAACATGTGGTGCGCCCACAGCAGGAAGCTCACCACGCCCACGCCGATCAGTGCCACCACCACGGCGCGGTAGCCCACGAGCGGCGTGCGCGCGCAGGTGGCGACCATCATCGACACCATGCCCGCCGCGGGCAGGAAGATGATGTAGACCTCGGGGTGGCCGAAGAACCAGAACAGGTGCTGCCACAGCAGCGGATCGCCACCGCGCGCGGGCATGAAGAAGGGCCATCCGAAGGCGCGCTCGATCTCCAGCAGCATCGTGGCCGCGATCACGGCGGGAAAGGCGAACACGATCATCAGCGCGCTCACCAGCATGGCCCACGCGAAGACCGGCATGCGCATCAGCGTCATGCCCGGCGCGCGCGTGAAGAGAATGCCGATGATCAGCTCGATGGCTCCTGCGATGGCCGAGATCTCGATGAAGCCGATGCCCAGCAGCCACCAGTCGGCACCGCGTCCCGGGGAGAACTCCTTGCCCGTGAGCGGCGGGTACATGAACCAGCCGCCATCGGGCGCCGCGCCGAAGAAGATCGTGCAAAAGAAGACGATGCCGCCGATGGCGTAGGTCCAGAAGGCATAGGCCGACAGGCGCGGGAACGGCAGGTCGCGCGCGCCGAGCATGCCGGGCAGCAGGTACACCGCCACCGCCTCGACGATCGGCACCGCGAACAGGAACATCATCACGGTGCCGTGCATCGTGAAGAGCTGGTTGTAGGTGCGCGCGTCGACCAGGTCGTTGTCGGGCACGGCCAGCTGCGTGCGCATCACCAGCGCGAGCACGCCGGCGAGCACGAAGAAGAGCATGGCCGTGGCGATGTAGAAGCCGCCGATGTGCGTGTTGTTGACGGCCGAGAGCAGCCGCCAGCCGCGCGGCGCGCGCCATGCGCGCTCGAGCGCTTCGCGGTCCGGGTCGACGGGGGCGGGGGCGGTGGATGCGTTCATTCGAGGTGGCCGAGCCAGTCGGCAATGGACCGCAGCGTGGCGTCGTCGAGGCGTGTGTGCGACGACGGCATGCGCGCGCCGGGCTTCAGCGCCTGCGTGTGGGCGACCCAGGCAGCGCGCCCGTCGGCGTCGTTGGCCACGGTGCCCGCGCCCAGGTAGAGCCGGCTGCCGACGTGCGTGAGGTCGGGGCCGAGGCGGCTGGTGGCGCTCACGCCCCGCACCGTGTGGCAGGCGTCGCAGCGGTGGGCCAGGAAGGCCTCGCGCCCGCGTGCGAGTGCGGGTGACAGCGCGCCGGCCGGCGGGGCGGGGCGGGCCTGCGCCGCGAGCCAGGCGTCGAACTCGGCAGGCGCCTGCGCCACCACGTGCAGCGCCATGCGCGCGTGCTGCTCGCCGCAGTATTCGGCGCACTGGCCGCGCCACACGCCGGCCCGGTCGGCCTGCAGCCGCAGGTGCTGCACGCGGCCCGGCAGCATGTCCATCTTGCCGCCGAGCGCGGGGATCCAGAAGCTGTGGATCACGTCGGCGCTGCCCAGGCCGAAGTACACGGGGCGGCCGACAGGGATGCGGATCTCGTTCGCCGTGACCACCTCCGCGCCCGTGGCGGGGTCGCGGTAGCGCACCTCCCACCACCACATGTGGCCGGTGACGCCGACGATGAGCGCGTCCTTCGGCGGCACGGGCTGCCACGGCGGGCGGTGCCATTCGCTGTACGCGAACAGCGCCGTGAGCACCACGACCGGAAACACCACGCCGCCGCCCAGAAGCCACAGCCGCACGTTCAGCGTGCCTTCGCGCCGGCGCACCGCCACCACCAGCAGCGCCATCACGCCGAGCAGAATCAGCGCCGCGCCCGCGCTGAGCAACCCGGTCACGCCCAGCAGCGCGTCGGCGACGGGGCCGGCCGCGTGCAGTGCCGACTGGGGCGTGGCGCCTGTCATTCCAGTGCCAGCAGGTAGGCCGCCATGTCGCGCGCGTCGCTGGACGAGACGCCCATCGCAGGCATGGTCGTGCCGGGCACGAGCGAGGCGGGGTCGGCGATCCAGCGCGCGAGCGTGTCGGGCCGGTTGGGCACGTGGCCCGCGATGTAGCTGCGCCGCCCGAAGGCCGCGAGCACCGGGCCGGTGGTCTGCGGGCGCACGGCGGCCACGCCGGGGATGGCATGGCAGCTGCCGCACTGGTACTGCGCGAGCAGGCGCTGGCCCGACAGGCGCTGGGCCGAAGGCGCGTCGCCGTAGGGCAGGGGGCGTTCGCCGACTTCGCAGCCTCCGGCAAGCAAGGCAAGCACGAGAAACCCGGCGGCCGTGCGGCGGGAAGGCAAGGCGTGAGCGGCGCAACGAGCGGCGGCGGGGGCGGCCATGGCCGGATTCTGCGAGCGCGGACGCGGCCTGCGCCGACACGGCGGCGCGGGTGCGCGTCGGACAATGCCGCCAAATGGGGACGACCAGGACGTTTCTCCTCACCGTCGCGGCGCTCGGTGCGGCGGCGCTGGCGGGCGCTGCGTGCGTGGTGTTCGGCGGCCTGTACGACGTGGCCGCGACCACGCCGCACTACCAGCCCGTGCACACGCTGCTGGAGACCGCGATGCGCCAGTCGGTGCGCCTGCGTGCCCGCGACATCCGTCCCCCGTCATTGGACGACGCGCAGCTCGTGACGCGCGGCGCGGCCTGCTACCGCGCCAAGTGCGTGCAATGCCACGGCGCGCCGGGCGTGGCGCAGGGCGACATCGGCAAGAGCATGCAGCCGCTGCCCGGCCCGCTGGTGGATGCGCGCCAGCGCTGGCACGCGCGCGAGCTCTACTGGGTCACGAAGAACGGCATCCGCATGAGCGGCATGCCGGCCTGGGAATACCGGCTGTCCGACGACGACCTGTGGGCGCTGGTGGCGTTCCTGCAGCACCTGCCCGACATGACGCCGCCGCAGTACGCACAGCAGGCGCAGGCGGGCGAGGTGACGATGACGGCCGGTGCGTCATCCGGTCCGACGTGTGCAGCGGGGCCGCGGGCCAACGACGGCATTGGCGACAGCGTCAGGCGCGGGCAGCGGGCGCTGTCGCAGTACGCGTGCAATGCGTGCCACGTCATTCCCGGCGTCACGGGCTCGTCGCCGCACGTGGGTCCGTCGCTGGCCGGTGTCGCGCGGCGCGACATGATCGCCGGCCAGCTCGCCAACACCCCCGAGCACATGGTGCGATGGCTGCGCCACACGCACACCGTCGATCCGCGCACCGCGATGCCGGAGATGGGCGTGACCGAAGCGGACGCGCGCGACATCGCGGCCTACCTGGCCACGCTGGACTGAGCGGGCACGTGTCGCGCCCGGCGGTTCAGGCGGGGTCGAGCCCGGTCGGGAAATGCACGCCGCGCGTCGCAACCGCGGCAGCACGGGGCCGAACTGCGACGAAATCGCCGTGCCGCCGCCGTACGTGGTGCGCGTCAGCCTGGCGGGTTGAGCCAGGCGAGCATCCACAGCGCCATCGCGACCATCATGAGGTTCTCGGTCAGCGACACGAAGCCCAGCGGCACGTTGCTGCTGCCGCCGACGCAGGCGCACTTGAGTTCGCGTCGGTCGATGTACACGGCCTTGAGCACCGACACCGTGCCCACGCTCCCCATGAAGAGCGCCACGGGAATCGCCACCGCGTGCATCCGGCCCGCCGCCATCAGCACGCCGGCCAGCAGCTCCGCGAACGGATAGAGGTAGGCATAGAGCACGAAGCGCCGCGCCAGCAGGTCGTAGTTGAGGAACATGGTCGAGAAGCTCTCCACGTCCTGTAGCTTGAGCAGCGCCAGGATGCACATCGCAAAGGCGATGAACGAAGACAGCAGCTGCGGGCTCGCGAGCGTCTGGCCCGCGGCCAGCAGGCTCGCGCCGGCCATGAGCAGCGCCACGACGAACACCGCGATCACCGGCCGGTACGACGTCTGGCCGGGTTCGCGCACCGCGAGGCCGAAGTGGCGGCGCAGGTCGTCGTAGCCGCCGATGCGGCGACCGTCGATGAAAACCTGCGGCGTGGTCTTCACATGCTGCTCGGCCTTGAAGGCGTCGGTCTGCTGGCGCGTTGTCAGCCAGCGATCGTCGACTGCGTAGCCCTTGCGCCGCAGCAGGAAGCGCGCCTTCAGGCCGAAGGGGCAGGTGTGCTCGGGCATGACCATGCGGTACAGCGTGGCGGTCTTGTCGGTGGCGGCGTGGTCGGCAGTTCGGGTGGCCATGGGGAGCTCCGTCGTTCGGATCGATCGCCCGATTGGCGCGCGGAAGCGGCCGGCATCCTGTCGGACGATGTCATGTCTGCCTGACAGGACGAGAAGGACGAGAAGGACGAGAAGGACGAGAAGGACGAGAAGGACGAGAAGGACGAGAGCGCCCGGGGACCGCGTCGCCGACTTGCGGCCATTGGCGAACGAGGCCTACACCGCCCCTCGCGTTCCGGTGAAACCTTGGGGTCCTGGGTGAACGCCATGCGCAAATCAACGAAATCCACAGCGATCGGACGTCTCGCGATCGGCGTTCTCGGCGTTGCAGCACTGGTGGCCGGGACGGTCGCCGCGCAGCCGGCCGACAGGCCTTCGCCGACGGCCAGGCCCCAAGTACAGCCCGACCCCGAGTTGCTCGTGAAGCCGCCCGATCATGGCAATCCCCGGCTGGTGAAGCCGGCGCCGGCCGACCGCGATCCGGGCCTGGTGAAAAAGCCGCCGGCCGACGCCAAGCCTGCCGGCGACAAGGCAACCAGGCCGCCTGCAGATGAGCCCGGCGCGCCCTCGCGCCAGGACGACTGCCGCGGCACTGCCGAGGACTGCAAGCAGAACTCCCCGCGCTGACGCGTGGACGACCGAAAGGACACGCCTTCCCATGAAATCCAAGATCCTCAACGCCGGCCCCGAGCGCACCATCGCACTCGTCTTCGAGACGGGCGACGAAGTGATTCCGCTGCTGGAGCAGTTCGCCAAGGCGAATGCGCTGTCGGCCAGCCGTTTCAGCGCCATCGGTGCGCTGCGCGGGGCGGTGCTGGGCTACTTCGACTGGGAACGCAAGGACTACGACCGCATCCCCGTCGGCGAGCAGGTGGAGGTGCTGTCCCTCAACGGGGACATCGCGCTCGATGGCGACCAGCCCACGGTGCATGCGCATGCCGTGCTCGGCCGGCGCGACGGCAGCACCGTCGGTGGCCATGTGCTGCAGGCCACCGTACAGCCCACGCTCGAGGTGCTGTTGGTCGAGTCGCCGGGCTACCTGCGCAAGACCTGCGACCGCGAGAGCGGGTTGGCGCTCATCGACATCGATGCCTGAGCGGTGCGGCCGGGCGTCAGCCCGGTGTGAGGCTGTGGCTCACTGGCACTGGAACAGCACGCCCGATTCGGCGGGCGCCTTGCCCAGCCACTTGGGATCTTGCCCCTTGGCGCTGCAGTAGTCCGAGGCCTGGGTGTAGGTCATGGCGCGCAGCACACCGTCGCGGAAGGGAACGATCTGGTTGGGCGGCGACGAGCAGCCGGCAATGACCAAAGCCAGGGGAAACAGAGTGATGCGCCAGTTCATCGGGCCATTCTAAAGAGGTCGCTCGCGCGGGGGTGCCTGGTGTCAGGAGGAGGGCGCATCGAGGGGCGCCGGCTTCTTTTTGCCCGGGCACGGGGCTATAGTCTGCGAGCACTGCTGCAGCCCCCTCCGCTCCCCAAAGGACGTTCGTGCCGGACTCTCTGACTTCCACGCTCACCAGTTATTACGACGCGGTGCCCTACGACTCGCACCCGTTCCCCCAGTCCGCCGTGGAGCACCTGGAAGCGCTGGCCTTCCTGTTCGGCCTCGATGCGCCATCGCCCCGCAAGGCGCGCGTCCTGGAGCTGGGCTGCGCTGCCGGCGGCAACCTGATTCCGTTCGCAGTGCGCCATCCCGAAGCGCAAGCCGTGGGCGTCGACCTCTCGCGCGTGCAGGTGGCCCAGGGCGCTTCGGCGCTCGACCAGGCGGGGCTGTCGAACATCGAGCTCAAGGCCTTCAACATCGCCGACATCGATGCGTCGTTCGGCCTCTTCGACTACATCGTCTGCCACGGCGTCTACAGCTGGGTGCCGGGGCCGGTGCAGGACGCGATCCTGCGCGTGTGCGACGAGAACCTGGCGCCCAACGGCGTGGTGTACGTGAGCTACAACGTGTACCCGGGCTGGAAGGCGCGCGAGATCGTGCGCGACGCGATGATCCTGCGCGGCGGCCCGCGCGACACGCCCGAAGAAAAGCTCTCGTACGCGCGCGGCATGCTCGAGTTTCTGGAGCAATCGGCACGGCCCGACAGTGTGCTGCGCAAGACGCTCGAAGAGACGATGCCGATCGTGCGCAACTCGGGCAACTATTACCTGCTGCACGAGTTCCTCGAACCCTGCAACGAGCCCTGCTATTTCAAGGAGTTCGTCGCGCGTGCCGAGGCCCGCGGGCTGGCCTACCTGTGCGACGCCGAGCCCTCGACCATGTTCGTGCAGAACTACGGCGAGAAGGTGCGCGACCCGCTGCTGCGCGAGTGCGGCGGCAGCCAGGTGATGATGGAGCAGTACCTCGACTTTCTCGTCAACCGCACCTTCCGGCAGACGCTGCTGGTGAAGCAGGGCAATGCCGCGAACATCCGCTACCGGCTCGAGGTTCCCCGCCTGCGCGCGCTGGAGTTCGCTGGCACCTTCCGCGTCGATGGGGGCGATGCGCTCGCCATCGACACCCGCGAGCAGCCCTGCACCGCGCTGCGCGACCTGAAGGTCACATTGCGGCTGCCGGCGCACAAGGCGGTGGCGCAGGCGCTCGATGCGAGCTATCCGTGTTCGATGTCGACCGAGGCGCTGCTGGCCGCGGTGGTGACGCTCACCGGCGAGGCCCACGCGGCGGTCGAACCCATCGTGCTCGCCATGCTCGAGGAGTTGCTGATCCTGGGCGCGCTGCGCATCCGGCGCACGCCGGTGCCTGCGGCGTCTGCCGTGTCCGCGCTGCCGCAGGTGCTGGCGCCGGTGCGCCGCGCGCTGGCCGGCGTGCCTGGGTCGCACGCCTTGCCAACGCCGGCCGTGGTCTGCAACCAGTGGCACGAGCCGGTGTCGCTCTCCGTGCTCGAGCGCAGCCTGCTGCCGCTGCTCGATGGGGCGCACACGCACGAGGCGCTCGCCGCTTTCCTGCTCGGCGAAGTGCGTGCCGAGCGCCTGCGCTTCCTGAAGGACGACCAGCCGCTGACCGACCCGTCGGCGCTCGGCGCTTTTGCGCAGGAGCAGGTCGCGCAGGCGCTGCAAGGTTTGCGGCGCAAGGCGCTGCTCACGGCCTGAAGGCCACACCGTTCACCCCTCCCTCATTCTTCATCCAACGCACAGAGGAGATTTTTCCATGCAGCAATTCAAGTGGACCCCCACCTTGCGCGCCGCCGTCGCGGTCGCGCTCACGTGGGCGGCGGCCAGCGGCGCACAGGCTGCGTCGCAGGCGCCGGTCGCGG
Source organism: Variovorax sp. Root473 (assembly GCF_001426505.1). Classification (GTDB taxonomy): domain Bacteria; phylum Pseudomonadota; class Gammaproteobacteria; order Burkholderiales; family Burkholderiaceae_C; genus Variovorax. The sequence continues at coordinate 42,293 of NZ_LMEV01000004.1, read as the reverse complement.
CCGAGCACGGCATGGTCGTGAGCGCGCAGCACCTGGCCAGCAAGGTGGGCGTCGACGTGCTCAAGCGCGGTGGCAACGCGGTCGACGCGGCCGTGGCCGTGGGCTATGCGCTGGCGGTGGTCTACCCCGCGGCGGGCAACCTCGGCGGCGGCGGCTTCATGACCGTGCAGCTGGCCGACGGCCGCAAGACCTTCCTGGACTTCCGCGAGAAGGCCCCGCTGGCCGCCACGGCCAACATGTACCTGGACAAGGACGGCAACGTCATCAAGGGCCTGAGCACCAATGGCCACCTGGCCGTGGGCGTGCCGGGTTCGGTGTCGGGCATGGAGTACGCGCGCGAGAAGTACGGCACGATGAAGCGCGCCGACCTCATCGCCCCGTCGATCCAGCTGGCCGACAAGGGCTTTGCGCTGGAGCAGGGCGACATCGACATGCTGCTCACGGCCACCAACGACTTCAAGAAAGACCCGGTTTCCGGCGCGATCTTCCTGAACAAGGGCGAGCCCTTCGCGGTCGGCCAGAAGCTGGTGCAGAAAGACCTGGCGAAGACGCTGAAGGAAATCAGCGCCAAGGGCACCGACGGCTTCTACAAGGGCTGGGTCGGCAAGGCCATCGTGGCGTCGAGCCAGGCCGGCAAGGGCATCATCACGCAGGCCGACCTCGACCAGTACAAGACGCGCGAACTCGCGCCGGTCGAGTGCGACTACCGCGGCTACCGCGTGGTGTCGGCGCCGCCGCCGAGCTCGGGCGGCGTGATCATCTGCGAGATGCTCAACATCCTGGAGGGCTATCCGCTGAAGGACCTGGGCTACCGCTCGGCGGAGTCGGTGCACTACCAGATCGAAGCCATGCGCCACGCCTACGTGGACCGCAACAGCTACCTGGGCGACCCCGACTTCGTGAAGAACCCGCTCGACCGCCTGCTCGACAAGGGCTACGCCGCGAAGATCCGCGCGGCCATCGACCCCAAGAAGGCGGGCGTGTCGAAGGACATCAAGCCCGGCGTCGCGCCGCATGAAGGCAGCAACACCACCCACTACTCGATCACCGACCAGTGGGGCAATGCGGTCTCGGTGACGTACACGCTGAACGACTGGTTCGGCGCCAAGGTCACGGCCGACAAGACCGGCGTGCTGCTGAACAACGAGATGGACGACTTCACCTCGAAGGTCGGCGTGCCCAACATGTACGGCCTGGTGCAGGGCGAGGCCAATGCCATCGCCCCGGGCAAGCGCCCGCTGAGCTCGATGAGCCCGACCATCGTGTCCAAGGACGGCAAGCCGGTGTTCGTGGTCGGCACGCCGGGCGGCAGCCGCATCATCACGGCCGTGCTGCACACCATCCTGAACGTGGTCGACTACGGCATGAACGTGCAGGAAGCGGTGGATGCGCCGCGCTTCCACCAGCAATGGCTGCCCGACGTCACCAACGTCGAGACCTTCGCGATCAGCCCCGACACCCGCAAGATCCTGACCGACATGGGCCACAACCTGGGCGTGCCGCAGCCGGCCAACCACCTGGCGGCGATCATCGTCGGCGCGCCCTCGCTGGGCGGCAAGCCGGTGGGCGCGAACCGCTTCTACGGCGCCAACGATCCCCGTCGCAACACGGGCCTGGCCGCCGGGTACTGAACCTGCGGCACACTCGAAGGCGGTCGTGCCCCTGTCGGCACGGCCGCTTTTTTCATTTCCCATGCACCTGCAAGACATCCTCTATACCCAGGGCTTCGGCACCCGCCGTGTGTGCGCGGGCCTGGTCCAGCAAGGCCACGTGAGCATCGCCGGCGCGGCCGTGACCGACCCCTTCGCCGACCTCGACCCCGAAGGCCTGCTCTACACCGTGCAGGGCACGCCGTGGGCGTACCACGAGAAGGCCTACCTGATGCTGCACAAGCCGGCTGGCACCGAGTGCTCGCAGAAGCCCTCGACCTACCCGAGCATCTACACGCTGCTGCCGTCGCCGCTGCGGCTGCGGCCCAACAAGGGCGCGGTGCAGGGCGTGCAGGCCATCGGCCGGCTCGACCAGGACACGACGGGCCTGCTGCTGCTGACCGACGACGGCCAGTTCATCCACAAGATGGGCTCGCCCAAGCACCACGTGCCCAAGGTCTACGAGGTGACGGCCAAGCACCCGATCGACGAGGCGCAGATCGCGAAACTGCTCGCCGGCGTGGTGCTCGACGACGATCCGAAGCCCGTGCGCGCGGCCGCCTGCGAATCGGACAGCCCGCTGCACCTGCGGCTCACGCTCACCGAGGGCAAGTACCACCAGGTCAAGCGCATGCTGGCGGCGGTCGGCAACCGGGTCGAGGGCCTGCACCGCTCGCGCATCGGCGGCCTGGCGCTGCCGGACGACCTGGCGCCGGGGCAATGGCGCTGGCTCACGGCCGAGCAGGTGGCCCAGCTGCGGGCGCCCGTGCCCCGGGCCGCTTGACATAGGTCAAGGCGCGGGGTCCGACAGCGGGTGAGGGGGCGCCCGCGGTCAGCTGTTCGTCGGGTTCGACCGTTAAGATTGTTAACTCTCTCCCGGAACCTTCCCTTGCGACTCCCTGCCCGCCCGAACGGCCGCATCGCGGCCTTCCTGCTGTCCTGCCTGACAGCCCTGGTGACCCTCCCCGTCGCGGCGGCGCCGCCGGCCTCTCCACCGGTTTTTGTGCTCAATTCGCTGGACGCCAGCGTGAGCGTGATCAACCCGGTCGACTGGACCGAGAAGCAGCGCATTCCCACCGGCAAGGAACCGCACCACATCTACATGACGCCCGACGAAAAGTCGGTCATCGTGGCCAATTCGGCGGGCGATTCGCTCACCTTCCTGGACCCGCGCACGGCCGAGGTGCAGCGCGTGGTGTACGGGATCATCGACCCGTACCAGCTGCAGTTCTCGCGCGACATGAAGTGGTTCGTCACGGCAGCCAACCGCCTGAACCACGTCGACATCTACCGCTGGGACGGCAAGGACCTGAAGCTGGCCAAGCGCATCGCCACCGGCAAGACGCCCAGCCACATCTGGATCGACAACACCAGCACGGTGGCCTACGTCACCATGCAGGACAGCGACGAGCTGATCGCGGTCGACCTGCCGACGCAGACCGTGCGCTGGCGCCTGGCCACCGGCGCCATGCCGGCCGACATCTTCGGCGCCCACAACGACAAGACGCTGCTCGTGGGCCTCACCGGCAGCGACGGCGTGCAGGTGTTCGACGTGGCGGGCGCCCAGCCCAGGCTGGTCGGCAAGATTCCCACCGGCAAGGGCGCCCACGCCTTCCGCTCGGCCGGCGACGGCAAGACCGTGTTCGTGAGCAACCGGGTCGCCAACACCATCAGCCGCATCGACCTGACCACGCTGAAGGTCGTCGCCACCTACAACGTGCCGGGCGGCCCCGACTGCATGGACGTGTCGGCCGACGGCAAGACGCTGTACGTGACCTCGCGCTGGGCCAAGAAGCTCACGGTGGTCGATCTCGCGAGCCAGAAGGTCGTGCGGCAGGTCAACGTCGGCCGCTCGCCGCACGGCGTCTGGACGCTCGACCATGCGAAGCGGATCTGAGTTCGTGCGCGGGTGGCGTTTCGGCGGTGTCGCCTGTGCCGTCGCGGCGCTGGCCTGCGCCACCCTGCCGGCGGCCGGGGCACAGGAAGCCGCGGGCGCCCCCTGCGACAAGCCGGTCTACCTGACGCTGGACACCGGCCACATGGGCATCGCCCCGCTGGTGGCCGACGTGCTCAAGCGCCAGGACGTGCGCGTCACCTTCTTCGCCGCCGCCGAGCGCACCCAGACCGACGGCGACAGCCTGGACGACCACTGGGCGCCGTGGTGGAAGGCGAGGGCGGCCGAGGGCCACGAGTTCGCCTCGCACACCTACGACCACGCCTACTGGCGCGGCGACGCCAAGGGCACGCCGCCGAGCTTTCGCATCAGGCCGTCGGCCGGCCCGCAGACCGGCAAGGAGTCGGTCTGGAGCGCGGCCCAGTACTGCGCCGACATCCGCAAGTCGTCCGACCGGCTGGCCGCCATCACCGGCAAGAAGCCGCTGCCGCTGTACCGCGCGCCGGGTGGCAAGACCTCGCCCGCGCTGCTGGCGGCCGCCAGGGACTGCGGCTATGCGCACGTGGGCTGGTCGCCCGCCGGCTTCCTGGGCGACGAGTTGCCGAGCGAAACCTTCAGCAACCCCAAGCTGCTGGCCCAGGCGCTGGCGGGCATCCGCCCCGGCGACATCCTGCTGGCGCACCTGGGCATCTGGTCGCGCAAGGACCCATGGGCGCCCGCCAACCTCGAGCCACTGATCGTCGGGCTGAAGGCCAGGGGCTTCTGTTTCCGCACCCTGCGCCAGCATCCGGACTATCGCGCCTGGATCGCCTCCCACCCTTGAATCCTGGGTTGTCGCCGTGATCGACTGGTTGACCGACGTTTTTTCCGCCATGCAGGGCTGGCTCTTCGAGACCGCCGTGCAGCCGCTGGTGTACGCCATCGGCCTGGGCGGCTGGGCCGAGGACGCCTTCGACGCCACGGGATGGCTGCTCGTCGGCGTGGTCCAGATCCTCGTGCTGCTGGCCGTGATCGGCCCGCTGCAGCGCTGGCGCGCGGTCGAGCCCGTGACCGACCGCCGCGCCATCCGCACCGACGTGCTCTACACGCTGATCCACCGGCTCGGCCTGTTCCGGCTGGTGCTGTTCTTCACGTTGCAGCCGCTGTTCGACGACCTGCTCGGCGGCCTGCGCATGGCGGGGTGGGGCACCTTCCACCTGGACGAGGCCTGGCCCGGCGTGACCGACGTGCCGTGGGTGGCCTTTGCCATCTACCTCGTGGTGCTCGACTTCGTCGGCTACTGGATCCACCGCGGCCAGCACCAGTTCAACTGGTGGTGGAGCCTGCATTCGCTGCACCACTCGCAGCGCCAGATGACGATGTGGAGCGACGATCGCAACCACCTGCTGGACGACGTCATCCACGACACGCTCATCGTCATCGTGGCGCAGCTGATCGGCGTGGCGCCGGGCCAGTTCATCGCCGTCGTGGCCTTCACCCAGCTCAGCGAGAGCCTGCAACACGCCAACCTGCGGCTGAGCTTCGGCGCCCTCGGCGAGTGGCTGTGGGTCAGCCCGCGCTTCCACCGGCTGCACCACAGCATCGGGCTGGGCCACGAGTCGCATGGCCGGAGCACGCTGGGCGGCCACAACTTCGGCGTGCTGCTGCCCTGGTGGGACATGCTCTTTGGCACCGCCAACTTCGAGAACCGCTACGACCCGACCGGCATCCGCGACCAGGTCGAGCCCGGCGCCGACGGCCGGCCGCGCGACTACGGCCGGGGCTTCTGGTCGCAGCAGTGGCTGGGCCTGAAGCGGCTGTTCGGCCGCGCCTGATCCGGGCAGAGGTCTTACGGCTGGCGGGCCGGGGCCTTGCGCTATCCTCGACGCCTCATGCGCCTGCTCCTCGACTCCTTCTGGCGCGCGGTGGCCTATTGCATGCTCCCGCGCGTGATCGTGCTGTCGCTCCTGCCATTGGCGCTCATGGTGCTGCTGGCCGCGGGGCTCGGCTACTTCTACTGGGACGCGGCCGTCGCCTGGACGCGCGAAGCCCTCGACGCCTGGCCCTTGCTGTCCAGCTTCTGGGCCTGGATCGGGCGCCTCTTCTCCAGCGACGTCACGGCCGCGCTGGCGCCGCTGGTGGTGGTGTTCGGCGTCACGCCGCTGATCGTGGTGCTGTCGCTCTTGATCGTGGCCGGCTTCATGGCGCCGGCGCTCACCAGGCTCGTGGCCGAACGGCGCTTTCCGTCGCTCGAACAGAAGAAGGGCGCTTCCTTCTTTGGCAGCGTGCTGCGCTCGCTCGGCGCCACCGTGCTGGCGCTGATCGCGCTGGTGGTGTCGATGCCGCTGTGGCTGATTCCGCCGCTGGTGCTGATCCTGCCGCCGCTGATCTGGGGCTGGCTCACCTACCGGGTGATGAGCTTCGACGCGCTGGCCGAGCACGCCAGCCCCGAGGAACGCGCCGCGCTGCTGCGCGCCCACCGGCTGCCGCTGCTGTGCATCGGCGTGCTGTGCGGCTACCTGGGCGCCGCGCCGAGCATCGTCTGGGCCTCGGGCCTGCTGTTCGCCGCCGCCTTCTTCGCGCTGGTGCCGATCGCCATCTGGATCTACACGCTGGTCTTCGCCTTCTCCGCGCTCTGGTTCGCCCACTACTGCCTGGACGCGCTGGCCCAGTTGCGCGCCCAGCGCGCGGCGCTGCAGCCCGTGACAGGCAGCGGCGACGCGCCGGCTCTCGAGGCGGCCGAAGCCACCGAGGCCAACAAGGCTGCTCTTTCTCAATGGGGTTCACCATGACACGCGCATTCGGTCTCATCGTCGTCGGCGACGAGATCCTTTCCGGCAAGCGGGCCGACAAGCACATGGCCAAGGTCATCGAGCTGCTGGCCGCGCGCGGCCTGCAACTGGGCTGGGCGGAATACGTGGGCGACGAGCCCACGCGCATCACCGCCGCCCTCATGCGGGCCTTTGCCTCGGGCGACATCGTGTTCTCGACCGGCGGCATCGGCGCCACGCCCGACGACCACACCCGCCAGTGCGCCGCCCAGGCCCTGCGCGTGCCGCTGGCGCTGCACCCCGAAGCCGAAGTGCTGATCCGCGAGCGCATGCAGGACACGGCGAAGGAGCAGGGCGTGCCCTACGAGCCCGACCGGCCGGACAACATCCACCGCCTGAACATGGGCGTGTTTCCACAGGGCGCGTCGATCATCCGCAACCCGTACAACAAGATTCCGGGGTTCAGCGTCGAGCACGTCCATTTCGTGCCGGGCTTTCCGGTCATGGCCTGGCCGATGATCGAGTCGGTGCTCGACAGCCGCTACGCCGATCTTTTCACCCGAAACGCCATCGCCGAGAAGTCCGTGATCGTTTTCGGTGCGATGGAAGCCACCCTCACGCCGCTGATGCAGGCCATCGAGCAGGCCCATGCCGGCATCAAGGTATTCAGCCTCCCCAGTGTGGATCACCCCCAGTACGGCCGCCACATCGAGCTGGGCGTCAAGGGCGACCCCGGCCGGCTCGACGCCGCCTACGGCCAGCTCATCGAAGGCCTGCACAGCTTTGATGCGAAGCTTGGCCCCGAATTGGTGCGTTAATCTGATGCGCACCAATTTGGTGATTATTTCCTTTCCCGGCAGCCTTCTGACCGTCACCCGGGCCTCATCCGGCGGGGCGACAATGGCACAGAAACTGCATCCTCCCCTCCCGTATTTCCAACCACCCATCCAACTCAGGAGAAACTGATGGCAAAGACCGTCGCCGATGTACTCAAGCTCGTCAAGGAAAACGAGGTCAAGTTCGTCGACCTGCGCTTCACCGACACCCGCGGCAAGGAACAGCACGTGACCGTGCCTGTGTCGCACTTCGATGAAGACAAATTCACCTCGGGCCACGCGTTCGACGGTTCGTCCATCGCCGGTTGGAAGGGCATCGAAGCCTCGGACATGCAGCTCATGCCCGACCCGAACACCGCCAACATCGACCCGTTCTTCGAAGAAACGACGCTGATCCTGACCTGCGACGTGATCGATCCGGCCGACGGCAAGGCCTACGAGCGCGACCCGCGCTCGCTCGCCAAGCGCGCCGAGGCGTACATGAAGGCTTCCGGCCTGGGCGACACCGCCTACTTCGGTCCGGAACCCGAATTCTTCGTCTTCGACGGCGTGCGCTGGAAGAACGACATGTCGGGCTGCTTCGTGAAGATCGAGTCCGAGGAAGCCTCGTGGAACACCGACAAGGAGTTCGAGCACGGCAACAGCGGCCACCGTCCGGCGGTCAAGGGCGGCTACTTCCCGGTGCCCCCGGTCGACAGCTTCCAGGACATGCGCTCGGAAATGTGCCTGGTGCTCGAATCGCTGGGCATCCCGGTCGAAGTGCATCACCATGAAGTGGCCAACGCCGGCCAGCTCGAAATCGGCACCAAGTTCAGCACGCTGGTCCAGCGCGCCGACTGGGTCCAGCTGCAGAAGTACGTGATCCACAACGTGGCCCACGCCTACGGCAAGACCGCCACCTTCATGCCCAAGCCCATCGTCGGCGACAACGGCTCCGGCATGCACGTGCACCAGTCGGTCTGGAAGGACGGCAAGAACCTGTTCGCCGGCGACGGCTACGCAGGCCTGTCGGACTTCGCGCTGCACTACATCGGCGGCATCATCAAGCACGCCCGTGCCCTGAACGCCATCACGAACCCCGGCACCAACAGCTACAAGCGCCTGGTGCCCGGCTTCGAAGCCCCGGTGAAGCTGGCCTACTCGGCCAAGAACCGCTCGGCCTCGATCCGCATCCCGTTCGTGGCGAACCCGAAGGGCCGCCGCGTCGAAGCGCGCTTCCCCGATCCGCTGATGAACCCGTACCTGGGCTTTGCCGCGCTGCTGATGGCGGGCCTGGACGGCGTGGAAAACAAGATCCATCCGGGCGAAGCCGCCAGCAAGGACCTGTACCACCTGCCGCCGGAAGAAGACGCGCTGATCCCGACCGTCTGCCACAGCCTGGACCAGGCCCTGGAGCACCTGGACAAGGACCGTGCGTTCCTGACCAAGGGCGGCGTGTTCACCGACTCGTACATCGACGCATACATCGACCTCAAGATGCAGGAAGTCACGCGTTTCCGCATGGCGACGCACCCGGTCGAGTTCGACATGTACTACTCGCTGTAAGCGGCTCGCCCCCAGGCTGCGCGCACTTCGTGTCGCTTCGNNNNCAACCCCCTACCGGGGGCAACACCAGCGGCCCGGCAAAGCCGGTTCCGCGGTGTTTCGCGAAGGGCGCGAGCCTGATGAGTAAGACAAAAGGACGGCCTCGGCCGTCCTTTTTCCTTGGTGCGGAACATCCCATCGTGAGAGGGCTCGAATTGCATCAAAATGCGCGTTTGTCGCGCCCTCACCGGACTCCAATGAAGACTGCTTCCCTGATTTTCCTGGCCGCTGCCTCCGTCGCCGCCGCTGTACCGGCACTCGCGCAGGAGCGCGTCTGGCGCTGCGGCAACGAGTACACCAACAACGCGACCGTGGCCCAGCAAAAGGGCTGCAAGATCATGGAAGGCGGCAACGTCACCGTCGTGCAGGGCACGAAGCCCTCGGGCGGCGGTGGTGGCAGCGCGTCGTCGTCGGGTTCGGGTGGTTCGGCCGCGCGCGCCCCGGCGGGCAGCCCGCGCGTCGAAGGCGTCGACCAGCGCGCCCGCGACGGCGAGGCGCGCTCGGTGCTCGAGGCCGAACTGCGCAAGGCGGAGGCCCGCCAGACCGAGCTCAAGAAGGAATACAACAACGGCGAGCCCGAGAAGCAGGGCAGCGAAGGCCGCAACTACCAGAAGTACCTCGACCGGGTGGCTGAGATGAAGGCCGAACTCGCGCGCAACGAGAGCGACATCGCTGGCATCCGTCGCGAAATCGGCCGCCTGCCCGGCAAGCCGCAAGCGCAGTAAGCGGCGCGCCACCCATGGTGTTCGGCAAGAAGGCGACTGGCGCCAATCCACGCTTTCGCGCCTTCGACCTGCTGTCCACGCTGATCGCGGTGGTCAACAGGGACGGTTCGGTGCTGTTTGCCAACGCGGGCCTCGAGGATGCGCTGGGCACCTCGCGCCGCACGCTCGAGGGCTCGCAGTTCGGCGCCTGTTTCCATGAGCCACAAGTGCTGCGCACCGCCCTCGACGGCGCCAGCAGCAACGACTTCGCCACGCTGCGCTACGAGGCCTTCCTGCGTCGCGTGAACCATGAGCTCATGCCCGTGCAGGTCACGCTCGCGCACGGCGACAAGAAGGGCGAACTCATCATCGAAATGTCGCCGCTGGAGCAGCAGGTGCGCCAGGACCGCGAAGAGCGCCTCATCGACCAGGCGCAGGCCAACAAGGAGCTCATCCGCAACCTCGCGCACGAGATCAAGAATCCGCTGGGCGGCATCCGCGGCGCGGCGCAACTGCTGCAGATGGAGGTCGAGTCGCGCGACCTCATCGAGTACACCCAGGTCATCATCCACGAGGCCGACCGGCTGCAGACGCTGGTCGACCGGCTGCTGGCACCGCATCGGCGCCCGCACGTGGTGGGCGACGTGAACATCCACGAGGTCTGCGAGCGCGTGCGCTCGGTCATCCTCGCGGAGTTTCCGCGCGACCTGCACATCGAGCGCGACTTCGACGTATCGATTCCCGAATTCCGAGGCGACCGCGAGCAGCTGATCCAGGCCACGCTCAACATCGTGCACAACGCGGCGCAGGCCCTGGCCGAGCGCCGCGCCGCGGGCGATGCGCAGATCACTTTCAAGACGCGCGTGGCCCGCCAGGTGATCTTCAACAAGCAGTGGTATCGATTGGCACTGGAATTGCATGTCATCGACAATGGACCGGGTGTGCCGGACACGATCAAGGACCGCATCTTCTACCCGCTCGTTTCGGGCAGGGAAGGCGGGACCGGGCTGGGACTGACGCTTGCGCAAACTTTTGTGCAACAGCATCACGGCGTGATCGAGTGCGACAGCGTCCCGGGCCGAACCGATTTCAAGATATTGATTCCGCTGCCCTAGCGCAGCCCCGGCAACAGAGGAGATGCATGAAGCCGATCTGGATAGTTGATGACGACCAATCGATACGCTTCGTGCTCGAGAAGGCACTGCTGCGCGAAGACCTGCCCACGCGCAGCTTCACGAACACACGCGAAGTGCTGGCCGCACTCGAACAGGCCGAAGGCGACGAGCAGCAGGGCCCGCAGGTCCTGGTGAGCGACATCCGCATGCCGGGCGGCTCGGGACTCGACCTGCTCGACAAGATCAAGGCCAAGCACCCCGGCCTGCCGGTCATCATCATGACCGCCTTCTCCGACCTCGACAGCGCGGTCTCGGCCTTCCAGGGCGGCGCCTTCGAGTACCTGCCCAAGCCCTTCGACCTGCCGCGCGCCGTGGAGCTGATCCGCCGCGCCGTCGACGAAAGCCAGCGCGAGGAAGTGTCCGAAGAGCGCATGGCCGCTGCGCCCGAGATGCTCGGCCAGGCGCCCGCGATGCAGGACGTGTTCCGTGCCATTGGGCGGCTGTCGCAGAGCAACGTCACGGTGCTCATCACCGGCGAATCGGGCTCGGGCAAGGAGCTGGTGGCGCGCGCGCTGCACAAGCACTCGCCGCGCGCCAGCGGCCCCTTCGTGGCGATCAACACCGCGGCCATTCCCAAGGACCTGCTCGAAAGCGAACTCTTCGGCCACGAGCGCGGCGCCTTCACCGGCGCGCAGACCATGCGCCGTGGCCGCTTCGAACAGGCCGAGGGCGGCACGCTGTTCCTCGACGAAATCGGCGACATGCCTTTCGACCTGCAGACGCGCCTGCTGCGCGTGCTCAGCGACGGCCACTTCTATCGCGTGGGCGGCCACAACTCGGTCAAGGCCAACGTGCGCGTCATCGCGGCCACCCACCAGGACCTCGAGCAGCGCGTGAAGCTCGGCGGCTTCCGCGAAGACCTGTTCCACCGCCTCAACGTGATCCGCCTGCGCCTGCCCGCGCTGCGCGAACGCGGCGAAGACGTGCCCGCGCTCACGCGCCACTTCCTGCAGCAGAGCGCGCGCCAGCTGGGCGTCGAGCCCAAGCGCATTTCCGACGCCGCGCTCGCCAAGCTCGCGGCCTTCAACTTTCCGGGCAACGTGCGCCAGCTCGAGAACATCTGCCACTGGCTCACGGTGATGGCGCCGGCGCAGCTGATCGAATCCAAGGACCTGCCGCCCGAAGTGATGGCGGGTGGTGGGGCGGAAGGGCATGCGGTGGTCGCCGAGACCGCTGCGCCCGCGCAGGCCGTCGCGATGGCCCCTGCGGCTCTCGCGCACGACGCTGCTTCCGCGCCGGTTGCCGCGGTTGCGCCTGAGACGGTGTCCAGCGCGTCGATCGGCGCCAGCGCCTGGGAAAGCGGCCTCGAAGCCGAAGCGCAGGCCCTGCTCGCCGCAGGCCGCACCGACGTGTGGGACGTGCTCACGCGCCGCTTCGAATCGCGGCTGATCCTCACCGCGCTGGCCAACACGCGCGGCCGGCGCATCGAGGCGGCCCAGAAACTGGGCATCGGGCGAAACACCATCACCCGGAAAATCCAGGAACTCGGTATCGAATGAAAAGGCCCTCCCAGGGCCTTTTTTCCATTACCGGCTGCGTTGGCCGAGCGTGAGTGAATCCAGCTGGAACTTGCCGCTCTTGTCCCAGAGCCAGGTGTCGACGTAGGTGTGGCCGCCCAGCTTGCCGGGGCTCGGCAGGGGCGAGGTGGCCTTGATCAGCTCCGCGATCATCGGTGGCACTTCGGGCGCATGGCTGGGCACGCGGCTGAAGGTCACGTTGTTGACCTTGCCGTTCGCGTCGATGTCGGTCTCGACCACCACCACGGCATACACCAGCGGTGGGATCTTGCCTTTGTAGATGCGGTTGGCGTAGGCCTTGTAGATGTGGCGCGCGCCCGTCTTGCGGTAGGTGCGGATCGCGGGCGTCTGCGCCGTGATCAGCCGCACGGTCGGCACGTCGCGGCTGCTCTCCGTGGTGGCGGTTTCGCCGCCGGGCGACGTGGTCCCCGTGCCGCTTTCCGACCTGCCGCCCGGCTTGAGGAAAGAGCAGGCGGCCAGGGCGAGTGCCGCGGCAACGATCACGGCAGAACGGGCGAGGCGTGCGGCCATCGGCATCGTCATGGCCGTCAGGCGCGCGGGCCGAGGTCGAGCACCACGGGGGCGTGGTCACTCGGCTTTTCCCACTTGCGCGGCACGCGGTCGATGACGCAGCCCTTCACGCGTGGTCGCAGCGGCTCGCTCACGAGGATGTGGTCGATGCGCAGGCCGCGGTTCTTCTGGTAGCCCAGCATGCGGTAGTCCCACCACGAGTAGCTTTTCTCGGGTTGCTCGAACATGCGGAAGCTGTCGGTCAGGCCCAGGTCGAGCAGCGCCTTGAAGTGGTCGCGCTCTTCGGTCGTGTGATGGATCGTTTCCTTCAGGCCCACGGGGTCGAAGCTGTCGCGGTCTTCGGGCGTGACGTTGAAGTCGCCCAGCAGCACGAGGTTCGGGTGCGCCGCGAGTTCACGCGCGATGTAGTCGTGCAGCGCGTCGAGCCACTTCATCTTGTAGGCGAACTTCTCGCTGCCCGGCGCCTGGCCGTTCACGAAGTAGCAGTTCACCACGCGCAGCGGACCCGAGGGCGTCTCGATGGTGGCCGCGATCACGCGCGACTGCTCGTCGGCGAAGTTCTCGATGTTCTTCACCACGTCGCGCACCGGCGCGAGGCTGAGGATGGCCACGCCGTTGTAGGTCTTCTGCCCGAACACCGCGGCCTCGTAGCCGGCCGACTTCAGCACCTCGAGCGGAAACTTGTCGTCGGTCATCTTGAGCTCTTGCAGGCACAGCACATCGACCGGGTTGGCGATGAGCCAGTCGAGCACATGCTGCAGGCGCGCCGTGAGGGAGTTGACGTTCCAGGTCGCGATTTTCATGGTGGCTCTGAGTGATGGATGGATTTCAAAAATTCTATTTCTGCGTGGGGCGCTTCGGGCTTGCAGGCCCGGCTGCGCACGCGGCAGGCGCGCCTCGCCAGCTTAGCAAAAGGGGCGCGCCGCCCGGCGGGGGCAGGTAAGCAGGCGCAACAGCCACGCAGGGCAGGCGCTGGCGCGGCTAGAGGGCGCTGGCGCTGGCGTCGGCGATCCGTGCCGGGTCGGGCTCGATGCCGATGCCGGGCGTCTCGCCCAGGTCGATCCGGCCGTCCTCGATGCGCTGCAATGGTGGGCTGAGTGTGGTGCGCAGCGGGTTCGGATTCGCGTCCACTTCCAGCATCCCGTCGCCGCCGGCCGCGGCCAGCAGGTGGGCCGAGGCGAGCAGGCCGACGCCGGCGCCCAGGTAGTGCGGGCAGTAGCGCAGGCCGGCCGCCTGCGCGCGGCGGATCACCGGCCAGCAGCCCGAGATGCCGCCCCACTTGGCGGCGTCGGGTTGCAGCACGGTGAACACCCGGGCCTGCAGCGCGGCATCGAAGGCGGCGTTGCCGGCCAGGTTCTCGCCGCCGGCCAGCGGCAGCGTCGTGCCCTGTTGCAGCGTGCGCCATTCGTCCCAGGGGCGATCCGCGCGCAGCGGTTCTTCGAGCCAGCCGAGTTTGAACGGTGCAACGCGCGCGGCCATGTGCCGCGCCTGCGCGAGCGACCAGGCCTGGTTGGCATCGACCATCAATGGCGTGTCGTCGCCCAGCGCCGCGCGCAGGGCTGTCAGGTTGGCGATGTCGCGTTGCTCGCCGAAGCCGACCTTGAGCTTGAACGCGCGATAGCCCTCGGCATGGCGCTGCAGCGCCAGTTCTTCGGGCCGGTCGGGGTTGAGTCCGCTGGCGTACACGGGCACATGGCCGCGGGCGCCGCCAAGCAGGCGCCACAGCGGCACGCCGGCGCGCCGCGCGCACAGGTCCCACAGCGCGAGGTCGATGCCGGCGATCGTCTGCGCGATCGGGCCCGGCTCGCCCGACTGGATCGCGAGCACGGCGGTGGCGTCGCTCAGGTGCGCAAAGGCCGCCTGCGCGCTGTCGAAGGCGCGACCGAGGAGCAGCGGCGCCATGACGGTGTCGAGCAGCCGCGCGCGATGCTCCGCACCGCAGCCTGGAAAGTTGCACCACACCTCGCCCCAGCCGACCGCGCCCTCGGTGTCCTCCACGCGCACGAACAGCGCCGGCCGGTCGTGCATGACGCCGAACGACGTGCGCACGGGCGTCTTCACCGGGTAGCGGAACACCATCGCCTCCAGCCGGGCGATGGTCAATGGCAGCTCGGGCAGGGCGGCAGGGCTCATGGTTTCAGGTCCATCTCCACGTGGATGGCGTCGCCGCGATAGACCACTTCGGCCAGGTAGATCACCCGGTCGTCGGGGTCGCGGAAGACGCGGCGCACTTCGGCCACCGGCGCGTTCAGCGGCACGTCGATGAGGCGCGCGACTTCCATGTCGGCGGTGCCGATGGTCAGCACCTGGTGCGCCTTGGCGATCTTCACGCTCTTCATCGAGGTCAGCAGCGGGATCACGGTTTCCTCGCGAAAGCGCCTGGGGCTGCGGCGGAAGATGCGCTCGTCCAGGTGGATGTCGATCACGCAGTAGGGCTTGCCGTCGCGCGAGTGCACGCGGCGCATGTAGGCGTAGCGCTCGGCGGGCACGCCTTCGCCCGGTCGCAGTGCGGGCGCGGAGGTGGCTTCGTCGATGTTGAGGATCTGCGGCTCGGTGTCGCGGTACACGCGCGCCAGCGCGTCCAGCGTGGTGACCACGTTGAGCCAGCGCTCGTTGGGCGGGCGTCCGGTCACGAAGGTGCCACGCCCCTGCTGCGGCGACACGAGGCCGTCGCGCGCCAGAAGCTCGACGGCCTGGCGCACCGTGACGCGGGCCACGCCGAACTCCGTCACCAGTTCTTCCAGCGAGGGCAGTCGATGGCCTTCGGGCCAGGTGCCGCGCGCGATGCGCTGGCGCAGCAGGTCGGCCACCTGCAGGTAGCGCGGCATGGGACTGTCGGCATAGCGGGGCGGACCGCCCGCAACCTGTGTCTGGGTTATTTGCATATGTCTAAACGTCTGGTCTATAGTACGACCAAATCACAGAAACAACCATCCCCGAGGTTCACCGTTTTGACCTGGAGACATGCTTCATGCTGAGCCGGCCAGCGCCGTGGCGCTTCGCGCTGATTCTCGCGCCCTGGGTGGTGCTGCTTGTGCTGTGGTATGCGGTGCGCGCCAGCGGGCTGGTCAACCCGTCGCTGGTGCCGGCGCCGCACGAGGTGGCGGCGCGCTTCGTGCAGTTGCTGCAGGACCGGCTGGTGGCCGACATCTGGATGTCGACGCAGCGCGTCTTCATCGGCGTGGCGCTGGGCACGCTGCTGGCGGTGCCGGTGGGTTTCTGCCTGGGTTGGTACAAGGGGCTGCGCAGCTTCATCGATCCGGTGATCAACTTCTTTCGGGCGCTGCCGCCGATTGCGCTGATCCCGCTGGTCATCGTGTACTTCGGCATCGGCGAAGTGGCCAAGACGGTGATCCTGTTCTATGCCGCCTTCTTCGCCGGCGTGATCGTGATGTACGAAGGCATCGCGCAGATCAGCCCGATCTACATCCGCGTGGCGCGTACGCTGGGCGCCAGCGACCTGGAGATTTTCAGCAAGGTCATCGTGCCGCTCACGGTGCCGCACATCCTCACGGCCGTGCGCGTGGCGCTGGGCGTGGCCTGGGCCACGCTGGTGGCCTCGGAGCTCATCGCCGCGCAGCAGGGGCTGGGCGCGCTGATCCAGAACGCATCGTCTTTCTTCCAGCTCGACATCATCTATGTCGGGATCATCTGCATCGGCTTCATCGCGCTGGCGATGGACCTCGCGCTGCGCGCCATCAGCCGCCGGCTGCTGGCCTGGCAGGACCGCATCGCATGACGACACCCAATCACGACACGCCGGTGCGCGTCTCTTTCCGCGACGTCTCGGTGGAATTCCCCACGGCGCAGGGCCCGATGCGCGTGCTCGACGGCGTGTCGCTCGACATCCGCCAGGGCGAGTTCGTGTCGGTCATCGGCCCTTCGGGCTGCGGCAAGACCACGCTGATGAACATCCTCGGCGGCTTCGTGCAACCGACGTCGGGGCAGGTGCTGCTCGACGGCCAACCGGTGCGCGGTCCCGGGCCCGACCGCGGCGTGATCTTCCAGGAGTACGGCGTCTTCCCGTGGCTCACCGTGCGCCAGAACATCGCCTTCGGCCTGAAGCTCGCGGGCAATCGCGTGCCCAAGGCCGAGCACGACGCCATCGTCGCGCGCTACATGGGGCTCATGGGTTTGCGCGACTTTGCCGACCACTTTCCCAAGCACCTGTCGGGCGGCATGCGCCAGCGGCTGGCGATTGCGCGCGCCTATGCGGTGCGGCCGCAGTTCCTGCTCATGGATGAGCCCTTCGGTGCACTCGATGCGCAGACCCGCAGCGCCATGCAGGATTTGCTGCTGGAGGTGCTGCAGACCGAGGACAAGACGGTGATGCTGATCACGCACTCGGTGGAAGAGGCGATCTACCTGTCGTCGCGCATCGTGGTCGTCACCGCGCGGCCGGCGCGCATCCGCACCGTGATCGACGTGCCGTTCGGCTACCCGCGCGCGGAGAACGTGCACGAAGACCCGCGCTTCGGCGAGCTGCGCGCGCAGATCCGCGCCCTCGTCATGGAAGAGTATGCGGCCCAGGCGCGGCAGACCGTGCGGCTGTCGGACTGACCGGCACACCGCCCCTTCTTCATCACAGGCACTCCCAGGAGACACCATGGCCATCCAGCGTAGAACCCTCATCCGCGCCGCCGCCGGCGCCGCGGCGGCCGCCACCGTGGCACCGCTGCTGGCACAGTCCCGCACCAAGGTCAAGGTCGGCTACCTGCACACGCCGGCGGTCGACGGGCACATCTGGCTGGGCCAGCAAAGCGGAGCGTTCGCCAAGCAGGGGCTCGAGCTGGAGCTGGTGCAGTTCACCACCGGGCTCGAACTCTTCCAGGCCATGATCGGCGGCAGCCTCGACGTGCTGGCCACCGGCGCCGTGCTGTCGAACTTTCCGGCGCGCGGGCAGGGCAAGGTCTTCCTGCTGAACAACATCGAGTACGCGACCGCGCAGCTGTGGGTGCGCGGCGACGCGGGCATCGCCTCGCTGGCCGACCTCAAGGGCAAGCAGATCGCCACCACCACCGGCACTACCGCGCACGTCTTCCTGGACCGCGCGCTGCGCTCGGCGCAGCTCGATCCGGCGCGTGACGTGCGCATCGTCAACCAGCGCATGGCGGAAGCCGTCACCTCCTTCATCTCGGGCGCGGTGCCCGCCGTGGCGCTGTGGTCGCCCTTCGACAGCACGGTGCGCCAGAAGGCGGCCGGCGCGCGCAAGCTGATCGACGCCTCGGCCTTCTTCCCGCAGGCGGCCATCATGGGCGGCTGGGCCGCGCGCAACGACTACTACGAGAAGAACAAGGCCACGCTGCGCAAGCTGGTGGCGGCCTGGGTGCCGGTGAACGACCACATCGTCAACAACCCCGACGCCGCCGCCGAGGCGCTGCAGAAGGCGCAGTACAAGGAAGTGCCGCTGGCCGAGTTCAAGGAGCAGTTCAAGGCCTCCAAGTACTACAGCTCGCCCGACTGGCGCGTGAAGTACGCCGACGGCACCGCCACGCGCTGGCTGCAGCAGGTGACCGACTTCTTCGTGCAGAACGCCAGCATCGCCAACGCGGTGAAGGCCGAGCAGTACTTCGATCCGTCGATCTTCAACGAGGTGGTGAAGGCGTGACGCGGCATGCAGGCTGAAGGCGACTGGGACTACATCGTCGTCGGCGCCGGCTCGGCCGGCTGCGTGCTCGCCAACCGGCTCAGCGCCGACGGCGCGCGCCGCGTGCTGCTGCTGGAGGCCGGCGGCACGGGCGGCAACTTCTGGCTGCGGCTGCCGGTGGGCTACTTCCGCTCCATCTACGACACGCGCTTCTCGTGGCAGTTCGATGTGGAGCCGCAGGCCCAGACGGCGCATCGCCGCATCGTCTGGCCGCGCGGGCGCGTGCTGGGCGGTTCCAGCGCCATCAACGGCCTGCTCTACATCCGCGGCCAGCATGCCGACTTCGACGACTGGGCCCGCCGGGGCGCGACCGGCTGGGGCTACCGCGACGTGCTGCCGTACTTCCGCAAGTCCGAGCGCTACGCGGGCGGCGAGAGCGAATACCACGGCGCCTCGGGCGAGCTGTGCGTCTCCGACTTGCGCAACGACCACCCGTACTGCGCGGCCTGGCTCGCGGCCGGCGCGCAGGCGGGCTTCCCGTCCAGCGCCGACTTCAACGGCGCGCAGGACGAGGGCCTCGGCGCCTACCAGCTCACGATCGGCGGCCACTGGCGCTGCGACGCGGCCACCGCCTTCCTGAACCCCACGCGCCGGCGCGCGAATCTGCAGGTGCGCACCGGCGTGCATGTCACGCGCGTGCTGATCGAAAACGGCCGCGCCGTCGGCGTGCAGTGGCTGCAGGACGGCCGCCCGCGCGAGGCGCGCGCCGACGCCGAGGTGGTGCTCTCGGCGGGGGCGCTGCAGAGCCCGCAGCTGCTGCAGCTCTCGGGCATCGGCCCGGCCGCGATGCTGCGTGCGCACGGCATCGATGTGCAGGTCGACGCGCCCGGCGTCGGCGCCAACCTGCAGGACCACTACCAGGCACGCGTGATCGTCAAGCTGCGTCACAAGATGTCGCTCAACGACCAGGTGCGCAGCCCGCTGGGACTGGCGCGCATGGGCTCGCAATGGCTGTTCGGCCAGCGCGGCCCGCTCACCGTGGGGGCCGGGCAGGTCGGCGGCATGGTGCGCACCGCGGTCGCAAAGGACGCGCGCGCCGACGTGCTCTTCAACGTGATGCCGCTGTCGGTCGACAAGCCCGGCGATCCGCTGCATCGCTTCTCGGGCTTTTCAGCCTCCGCGGCGCAGTGCCGGCCCGAATCGCGCGGCAGCGTGGGGCTGCGCTCGGCCGACCCGCTGGCGCCGCCGCGCATCGTCTCCAACTACCTCGAGCAGCCGCACGATGTGAAGGTGCTGGTCGAGGGGTTGAAGATGCTGCGCGAGATCTACCGCCAGCCTGCGTTCCGCGAGCTGGTGACGGGCGAGGAGTACCTGCCCGGCAACGCGACGCGCAGTGATGCGGCACTGGCGCAATTCGCGCGCGAAAAGGGCGGCACCGTGTTCCACCCCGTCGGCACCTGCCGCATGGGCGAGGACGACGGCGCGGTCGTCGACGCGTCACTGCGCGTGCGCGGGGTCGAGGCGCTGCGCGTGATCGACGCATCGGTGATGCCCACCATGACCTCCGCGAACACCAACGCGGCGGCCATCATGATCGGCGAGAAGGGCGCGGACCTGCTGCTGGGGCGCGCCGGCTGACGCGCTAGGCGC
Source organism: Variovorax sp. Root473 (assembly GCF_001426505.1). Lineage (GTDB taxonomy): Bacteria > Pseudomonadota > Gammaproteobacteria > Burkholderiales > Burkholderiaceae_C > Variovorax. The sequence goes on along the minus strand of NZ_LMEV01000004.1, from coordinate 22,416 downwards.
CGCCTCCCCCGGCGCTCGCGAGCGCCACGACTTCCGCCAGGTCTGCCACCTGCGACTTGTGCAGCAGCGCGAGTCGTTCGAGCTTGCGGCGCCCGGCCGCGAGCAGGTGGATTTCGACCTGCCGCCGGTCGGTCGTGCTGGGCTTGCGCTTGACCAGCCCCGCTTCTTCGCAACGCGACACGAGGGCGACCACGCCGTGAGGCTGGGCCTGCAGGCGCTCGGCGATCTCGCTGACGGTGGCCCATTCGCGGCCGGGGAAAGCCTGCGTGTGAAGCATCAGCTGGTACTGAAGCACCGTGATGCCTTCCGCGCGTGCGGCGTCTTCACTGAATCGCAGGAAGCTGCGAAGCCTGAACCTGAAGTCGGACAGCGCTTCCAGGTGCTGTTTCTCGATGGTGTCGCGCGGACTGGCCATTGTTGTTTTCCGTGTGTGTGCCCAGAGCGGGAATGTAGCAGCGGCTTCGGCGGACTCGGCGGCAGGATCAAAGGGTAATTACTCACAATATGATGTAATAAACCTCATAACATGAGATACCTGTCCGGAAGCTGACTTGTGCGAAGTGCTGCGCAAGCTCTGCCCGCCGTGCGTGTCATCCCCGTCCGTTCTGTTCACTGCCGCCCGTGCGGCGGGGTCGTGCGGTCGTGTCCATTTTTTACCCGTGAAAGAGATTGCCTATGCGGATCAAGAGCCAGAAGACTTTCTTCTCCGGCATCATGTTCACTTGCGTCGGTGCGGCCTTTGCGCTCGGCGCCAACAACTACAACGTGGGAAGCGCCGCGCGCATGGGCCCCGGCTACTTTCCGCTGCTCATCGGCTGCCTGCTGACGGTGCTGGGCCTGGTGGTCATCGCCAGCGCCTTCAAGATCGACACCGTCGACGGCGACCCCGTCGGCAAGATCGCCTGGAAGCCGCTCGGATTCATCATCGGCGCGAACCTGCTGTTCGGCATCCTGCTCGCGGGCCTGCGCAGCATCGGCCTGCCGGCCATGGGTCTGGTGCTCGCGATCTACGCGCTGGTGATCGTTGCGTGCATGGCGGGCGCGCACTTCTCGATGAAGTTGTCGCTCGTGCTGGCAACCGTGCTCGCCATCGGCAGCTACCTGACCTTCATCGTGGGGCTCAAGCTGCAGTTCCAGGTCTGGCCGACCTTCATCAGCGGCTGAGCAGGGAACCCGTACCATGTCCGAACTCATCGAACACCTGTCGCTCGGCTTTGCCACTGCCGTCTCGCTGCAGAACATTCTTTATGCCTTCATCGGCTGCCTGCTGGGCACGCTGATCGGTGTGCTGCCGGGCATTGGCCCGACGGCCACCATCGCGATGCTGCTGCCTGCCACCTACGCGTTGCCACCGGTGGCGGCGCTCATCATGCTGGCCGGCATCTACTACGGCTCGCAATACGGCGGCTCGACCACTGCCATTCTGGTGAACCTGCCTGGCGAGTCTTCGTCGGTGGTCACCGTGATCGACGGGCACCAGATGGCCAAGCAGGGGCGCGGCGGGCCCGCGCTCGCGGCCGCGGGCCTGGGCTCGTTCTTCGCGGGCTGCGTGGGCACGCTGATCCTGGCCGCGTTCGCGCCACCGCTGACGGAAGTCGCGTTCAAGTTCGGCCCGGCCGAATACTTCTCGCTGATGATCCTCGGCCTCATTGGTGCCGTGGTGCTGGCCTCGGGCTCGCTGCTCAAGGCCATCTGCATGATCCTGGTCGGCCTGCTGCTGGGGCTGGTCGGCACCGACGTCAATTCCGGTGTGGCGCGCTACAGCTTCGACATTCCGGAGCTCACCGACGGCCTGGGCTTCATCGCCATCGCCATGGGCGTGTTCGGCTACGGCGAGATCATCGCCAACCTCGCGCGCCCCGAGGATGAGCGCGAGGTGTTCACCGCCAAGGTCTCCGGCCTGTTCCCCACCAAGGAAGACTTCAAGCGCATGCTGCCGGCCGTGCTGCGCGGCACCGCGCTGGGTTCATCGCTGGGCATCCTGCCGGGCGGCGGCGCGCTGCTGTCGGCCTTTGCGGCCTACACGCTCGAAAAGAAGATCCAGCTCAAGCCGGGCGAGGTGCCGTTCGGCAAGGGCAACATCCGCGGCGTGGCGGGCCCCGAAGCCGCCAACAACGCGGGCGCGCAAACCTCCTTCATTCCGATGCTGACGCTGGGCATTCCGCCCAACCCGGTGATGGCGCTGATGGTCGGCGCCATGACGATCCACAACATCCAGCCCGGGCCGCAGGTGATGACGAGCAACCCCGAGCTGTTCTGGGGCCTGATCGCGTCGATGTGGATCGGCAACCTGATGCTCGTGATCCTGAACCTGCCGCTCATCGGTCTGTGGATCAAGCTGCTGACCATTCCGTACAAGTGGCTCTTTCCGGCCATCGTGCTGTTCTGCGCGATCGGCGTGTACTCGACCAACAACAACGTCTTCGACATCTGGCTGGTGGCGATCTTCGGGGTCGTGGGCTACAGCTTCATCAAGCTCGGCTGCGAGCCGGCGCCGTTGCTGCTCGGCCTCATCCTCGGACCGATGATGGAAGAGAACCTGCGCCGCGCGCTGCTGCTGTCGCGCGGCGACTGGAGCGTGTTCGTGTCACGCCCCATCTCGGCAGGCCTGCTCGCCGCCGCGGTCGTGCTGATGCTGATCGTGCTCCTGCCCTCCATCCGGTCCAAGCGGGAGGAGGCGTTCGTCGAAGAGGGATAGGCCGAAGCTGCGCTAGGGCCGCAGATGCCAGCCCAGTTCGCCCTGCAGGAACTGGGCGGCCTCGGGCGGCAGATCGTCCGAGCCGAAGAAGTCCGCCACGGGCCGCTCGACGACGATGCGTCCTGCATGCAGGTACGCCACGCGCGTGGCCAGGCGTTTGGCCTGGCCGAGGTTGTGGGTGCTCATCACGATCGTCACACCGCTGTGGGCGACCTCTTCGATGAGGGCCTCGATCTCGTTCTTGGCACCCGGGTCCAGGCTGGCAGTCGGCTCGTCGAGGAACAGGATGTCCGGCTGGAGCGCCCATGCGCGCGCCAGGCCGAGGCGCTGCTGCTGACCGCCCGACAGCGAGCGCGCCGACCGCGCCGCGTGGTCCAGCAGGCCCACGCGCGCCAGTGCCAGGCCGCAGCGCTCGCTGCGCTCGGCGGCCGGCACGCCCGACAGCCACAGGCCCACCCACACGTTGCGCCACACCGAGAGGCTCAGCAGGAAGGGGCGCTGGAACAGCATGGCCGCGCGCGGAAGGCGGCCCTGTGGCTGCAGCGGCAGGCGCTCGCAGCGGCCTTTGCAGGGCAGCAGGCCATGCAGCAGCCGCAGCAACGTGGTCTTGCCCGAGCCGTTGGCGCCGACGAGCACGAGCCGCTCGCCCCGGAGCAGCGTCAGCGATGCGTCGTTCAGCGCGACCACCTGGCCGAAGCGCACGGTGACTTTCTCGGCGCGGATCAACGGTGTGGCCTCGGCGGCCACCGGTGTGCGAGGAGCGGGCGGGGGGCGCGCCGCTTGCGGCCTTCCCGGCGCGGCGGCGCTCGGCGGGCGCGTGGCCAGCCACTGCAAAAGCCCGATTGCGCCGTTGACCGCGCCGACCACCGCCAGCAGCACGATGCCCAGCGCCAGGGCCAGCGCAAGATCGCCCTTGCTGGTTTCCAGCGCGATGGTGGTGGTCATCACGCGCGTCACGCCGGCGATGTTGCCGCCGACGATCATCACGGCGCCGACCTCGGCGATGGCGCGCGCGAAGGCGGTGAGCAGCACGGTCGCCACGCCCATCCGGTCGTGCACCAGCATCAGGAGCGACGTGGCGAGCGGACCTGCGCCCAGCGAGCGCAGCTGGTCGCCGCCATCGGCGAGTGCCGCCATCACGAGCCGGCGCGACAGCGCGGCGATCAGCGGCGTGACGAGCACGCTCTGCGCCACCACCATGGCCGACGGCGTGAACAAAATGCCGAGCTGACCCAGCGGCCCCGAGCGCGAAAGCAGCAGGTACACCAGCAGGCCCACCACCACGGCGGGCAGTGCAAGCAGCGTGTTCACCAACCACACGACCAGCACATGCCCCGGAAACCGCGCCACCGCCAGCCAGGCGCCGAGCAGCAGGCCGAACAGGGCGCCGATCGCGCAGGCCGTCGCGCTCACCTGCAGGGAGAGCGCCGTGATGCGCACGAGTTCGGGGTCGGCGGCGGCGATGAGTTGCCAGGCCAGCGCCCAGCCTTCGGTCATGGTGTTCATTGGCCGGCGGCTTTCATCGCCAGCGCGGGGCCATGTGCATCGCGCGACCCAGCCCCGCCATCGACCGGCGCACCGTTCACTGGTTCGCGTTCGGGAAGAAGAGCTGCTCGCCGCCGATCTTGTACGAGGCAATGGCGGCTTGCCCGTCGCGCGACACCACCCAGTCGGCGAAGCCTTGCGCCAGGTCTTTCTTCACGTGCGGGTGCCTGGCTGGGTTCACGACGATCACGCCGTACTGATTGAACAGCTGCCTGTCGCCCTCGACCACGATGCCCAGGTCGGCGCGGTTCTTGAAGTTGAGCCAGGTGCCGCGGTCGGACAGCACATAGGCATTGGTCGACGCGGCAATGTTGAGCGCCTGCCCCATGCCGCAGCCGCATTCCTTGTAGCCGGCCGGCTTGGCACTGGCGAGGTCGATGCCGGCCAGCTTCCACTGGCGCAGTTCGGCCGAGTGGGTGCCGCTCTTGTCGCCGCGCGAGACGAAGGCCGTGCCCGTGCTGCCCAGGCGCTTGAGCGCCATCGCGATGTCCTTGCCGCGCACGCCGGCCGGGTCGGACTTCGGACCGATCAGCACGAAGTCGTTGTACATGACCGCCTGGCGCGCGAGGCCGAAGCCTTCGGCGACGAACTTCTCTTCGGCGGGCTGGTCGTGCACGAACAGGGCGTCGGCATCGCCGCGTCGCGCCATGTCCAGCGCCTGGCCGGTGCCCACGGCCACCACGCGCACCTCGGTGCCCGTCGCCTGGGTGAACTGCGGCAGCAGGTGCTTGAACAGGCCCGACTGTTCCGTCGAGGTGGTCGATGCCAGCACGATGAACTTGTCCTGCGCGTGCGCGATCGGCGCGAGCAACGTGCCGGCGAGCGCGCCGGTGAGAGCGAGGAGGGTGAAGCGTCTGCGCAAAGCCATCGTCGAAGTCCTTGTGAGTGGAAGAAGCAGTTCTGTGATCAGGCGGCGGGTTCGACGACGCGAAAGCCCAACCGGCCCAGCGCCTCGCGCGCCGCCACCGACTGCAGCAGCGCAACGAAGGCCTGCACGGGCGCGCGCGCCAGCCGCGTCTTGGGCATCACGAAGTCGTAGCGTTCCTCCTGCACCGGAATGAAGCCCAGGCCGTACTGCCGCGCGACCGTGTCGATGGCCAGGCCCCAGTCGGCGCGCGCTTGCGCCACGGCCACCGCGACCGCGTTGTGCGACTTGGTCTGTACGCCGTAACCAGGCGGCTTCGCGCCGGCGAGCAGGCGGTCGATGAGGATCCGCGTGCCGCTGCCCGCGTTGCGGTTGACCATGGTGCAGCCGGGCTGCGTGGTGGCGGCGGCGATGGCCGTGGCGGCGTCCAGTCCCTCGAAGCGCGCATCGCCCGGGCGGTAGACGATGCCCTGCATACGGCCATAGCCCGGAACCAGCTCGAGCGAGGGCGTGAGCAGCGGCCGGTTGTAGACGCCCGTCGCCGGGTCCATCAAATGGATGCCTGCCACGTCGCATTCGCCGCGCTTCGCGGCCATCAGCCCGCCCGTGCTGCCCACGTTCATGGCCTTGATGCGCAGGCCCTGGCGCATCAGTTCGCCGCTCAGCCAGTCGAGGCCCACGCAATGGCTGCCGATGAAGATGAGGTCTGCGGCGTCCAGCCCCTGGCCCAGGCGCTGCACCTGCACGGGTGCGCCAGCGTCGAGGATCTCGGTGTGCTGGCCGATGGTGATGAAGCCGTCCGCGCTGCTGAACGTGGTGACCGAGCCGGAGCCCTTGCCCATCGGGTAGGCGGCCATGCCGTCGTCGGTGGGCACCAGACCCACCAGCAAATATTCGGTGCGACCGCGCTCGGAGTTCACGCGCAGGGGCAGCGTGGCATCGACATGCTCTCGCCGCTCGGGCGGCTGGCCTGCAAAGGCGCGGATCACGGGTGCGAGGAACTCGTGAAAGGTGAAGACCGCCGAGGTCGGAAAGCCCGGCAGGATCACGACCGGCTTGCCGCCCGTGACCGCCAGGCACACTGGCTTGCCGGGCTTGAGCGCCACGCCGTGCGCCACGACGCCCGGATCGCCGAGGGCCGCCACCACGCGGTACGACAGGTCGCCTTCGCCTTTGGACGTGCCGCCTGAGAAGACCACAGCGTCGCATTCCAGCCCGCGTGCAAGCGCGGCCGACAGCAGGGCCTCGTCGTCCGCAATCACGCCCAGCCGGACGGGCTCGCCGCCCAGTTCCTCGACTGCGGCGCCGATGATGGCGGCGTTGGAGTCGTACACGGCGCCCGTGGGCAGCGGCGCGCCGGGCGCGACGATCTCGTTGCCGGTGGAGAAGATGGCGACGCGCGGCTTGCGGTACACGCCGACTTCGGCCAGGCCCAGTGCCGCAAGCACGCCGATCTCGCGCGAGCTCAGCGGCTGGCCCGCGCGCAGCACGGTCTCGCCGCGTGCGATGTCGGTGCCGGCGTAGCTGACGTTCTCGCCCGCCGTCGCGGCGCGGCGAACCTGCACGTGGCCGTGGTCGAGATCGGTGTGTTCCACCATCACCACCGCATCGGCGCCCCGCGGCAGCATGCCGCCGGTGGCGATGGCAGTGGCATGGCCGGGCGTCACTTCGCACTGCGGCACGATGCCGGGCGCGAGCGTTTCGCCCACGAGGGCCAGCGCGCGGACCTGTTCTTCCATCGCGCCCCAGGTGTCGGCGGCCTGCACGGCAAAACCGTCGACGTTGGAGCGGTCGAAGCCCGGCACGTCGATGGCGGCGACCACGTCTTCGGCCAGCACCCGGCCCAGCACCGCGTGCAGGGGCAGCGTCTGGCGACCCAGCGGCGCGAGGGTCAGGTGTTCGCGGAAGCGGCGCTCGGCCTCGTCCCGCGTGACGACATCGAGGAATTGCGATTGGGCTTTCACGGGCACTCGTAAAGATGAACAGTGACGTCGGTCCCTGGCCCGAAGCCTTCGCTTTCGGCAGGCGCGATCACGAAGCCGTCGGCGCGCGTGGTCGAGCTCAGCACCGACGCGCCCGACAGCGCGAGCGGCTCGACGCCGTCGCTGCCGATCTTCACGCGCACGTAGTCGACGCGGCCCACTTGCGAGACGATCTTGCGCGCGACGGTCGCACGTGTGCGCGGGTAGGGCCAGTCGGCGGGCCGTCCGCCGAGCTGGCGGATGGCGCGTCCGGCAAAGAAGTCGTACGCGCACAGGCAGGACACGGGATTGCCCGGCAGCAGGAATACCAGCGTGTCGCCGATGCGCCCCATGCCAGCAGGACTGGAGGGCCGCATCGCGATGCCGTGGATCGCCAGCTCGCCCAGTTCGGCCAGCAGGCGCGGCGCGTGGTCCTCGGCGCCCACGCTGGAGCCGCCGGAGATGAGTACGACGTCGGCGCCGGGCGCCGTAAGCGCCTGTGCGATGACCTGCGGGTCGTCGCCCAAGCGCTGGTGCGACGCGAGCACGCCGCCATCGCGCAGCACGAGGCCGCGCAAGGTCACGGAGTTGGCGTCGTAGATCTCGAACGGCCCCTTCGGCATGCCGGGCGCGCGCACTTCATTGCCCGTGACAAGCAGCCGCACGCGGGGCCGACGCACCACCTGCAATTGGGCCAGCCCCAGCGAGGCCGCCAGTCCGGCATCCTGCGGACGCAGCCGGCGGCCCGCGGCGAGCGCCGTGCTGTCACGCGCGATGTCTTCACCGACATGGCCCACGTGCTGGCCCGGCGCGACGGCGCGCGTGATGGTCAGGCGCCCGTCCTGCTCGCTCGCGTATTCGGCGGGCACCACCGCGTCGAGGCCTTGTGGCACCGGGGCGCCGGTCATGATGCGGATCGCAGCGCCCGCGGGCACGTCGCCTTCGAAAGGCCGGCCGGGCCACGCATGGCCCGCGATCGGAAATTCGAGCGGGTTGTATTCGCCGGCGCCGGTGCTTTCGCCGCCGCGCAACGCATAGCCGTCCATGGCCGCGCGATCGAACTCGGGCACCGCGATGGGCGCGATCACCTCGTGCAGCAGCACGCGTCCCGTGGCCTCGTCGACAGGTACGGATTCACCGGACAGCAGGGGCGTGTGGGCGTCGATCCAGGCGAGGGCGGCAGGCACCTCGGCGCGCTGCGTGAAGCCGCGCATACGCACATCGGGCGAGGCAGTTCGTTCGGGTGTGGGCATCGGGGCCAGTATAGAAGTTGGATGTCTCTGGCGTTGTCGGGGCATTGCGCGCGACAGCCATGCAAAAAGCGGCCACGCCGACAGGTGCCAGCCGGCCGCTTTCGGTGCCTTTGGATTGCGTCCGCGCATGCGCGGTGCGCACTGCCCAGCCTACTTCTTGGGCGCGGGATTCGTCTGTGCCGAGGTCTGGTTCGAACTCGGGGGCGACGCGGCCGTGGTGGCCGGGGAGTGCGCGCCCGATGCCTCGATGGGCTTGGTCTCGGGCTTAGGCGCGGCGGCGAAGGGGCCGGGGTCCAAACAGGGCGGCGTGGTCAACGCGGCCGTCGTCGGCTTGCCGGCCGCTTCGGCGCTGGCGCGGTACCTGGCGGCGACCTGATCCTGCGACTTGCACAGCAGGTAGGCGTCGGTCTTGGCGGTCCACGCGGTGCGGGCCGCGGTCTCGGCGGCCTTGGCCTGGGCTTCTGGCGAAAGCGGTGGGAGCTTGGCGAACGCGGACGCTGCAGCCAGCGTGAACAAAAGGGTCAACGTGTGCTTCATGCGGAGGTTCCTTGCGCCGTCACCGGCCGTGCAGGTTCCGGCGTGCCGGCGGGCTTCGAGCGCTGCGCGGGGATCTTGCCGGCCTCGATGTCGTCGTACCAGAGGCGGTGGTGCTCGCGTGCCCAGGCCTCGTCGACGTAGCCTTCGCGCATCGCCTTGTAGGCGCCGGTCATGCCCAGCGTGCCGATGTAGATGTGGCCCATGATCATCGCCATCATGAGCAGCGTCGCCACGGCATGCACCATGTGCGCGACCTGCATCTCGCCGCGCGTGTAGACGAAGCCGGGCAGCAGCTTGTCGAGGAACAGGCCGGAGGCGATGACGATGCTGCCCAGGAACAGCACACCGCCCCAGAACACCGCCTTCTCGCCCGCGTTGAAGCGGTGCGACGCAGGCTCCTTGCCGCCGAACAGGCCGCCGCCGTGCCGCAGCCAGGTGAGGTCGTCCTTGCTCGGCCAGTTGCTGCGAATGAAGGTGAAGATCATGAACAGCGTGGTCACCACGAACAGCGGCCCGACGAAGTTGTGCACGGTCTTGAGCACATAGGCGAGCCAGCCGAACAGCGTGCTGCCGAGCACCGGCAGCAGGAAGAACCTGCCGAAGGCCATCACGATGCCCGACACCGCGAGCGTGACGAAGGCCAGTGCGTTCGACCAGTGCGTGGCGCGCTCGAACGGCGTGAAGCGCTCGATCTTGCGGCCCGTTTCCTTTCCATGCAGGCGGATCGGTCCGCGCGTGAAATAGAAGATCGCCAGCGCCAGCAGCGTGACGAAGAGCAGCGCCGCGCCGTACGGAATGATCCAGTCGTTGCGCACCTGCCGCCAGGCCTCGCCCGCGTTGGTGAAGCGCGAACCCGGGTATTGCACGAAGCGCTGGATCAGGTTGCCGGCCTCGGGCGCCTCGCTCACAGGCAGGCTGCTGTAGCCGGTGACGCCGCCGCTCACCTGGCGCCACATCGGCGCGTTGTTGCCGGGCTGCACCTTGTTGCGCTCGCCGTTGGTCTGGTTGAGGTAGTTGGGGTCGGCGCTGGCTTCGGGCTTGACCTCGAAGATGTTCTGGCTGCGGATGCCGCCTTCAGCCTTCGGCGCAGGCGTTGTCGCAGCTGCCGGGGCAGACGAAGCGGGCGACGCGGTGACAGCGCCGCTCGCGGCCGGGGCCGGGTTGGCCTCCTGGGCCAGCGCCCCGGCTGCACAGCCCAGGAGCGCGGTCGCCAGCAGCGCGTGGAACGCGTGCCTCGTGCGAATGGTGACGCTCATGCGGCCTCCGGTTCAGTTCGTTCGGGTGTACTCGTTCTGGCCGTTGGAGCGCGTCTTGATCTGCTGCTCCCACGACGCCTTGTCGCCCACCTTCCAGCCGGGCGCGGTGAAGACCGTGCCGGTGTTGGCCTGTGTGCCGGTGCCGCTCCAGGGCACCGCGTCGTACTTGACGCCCTCGGCGTTCGTCTGCGGCTTCTCGCTGCAGGCTGCCAGCAGCATCGTGCCCGAAGCCAGCGCGCAGAGCATCACGGCCGCGCGCTTCACTTGGTGCCTCCGGTCGGCGGCGTGCCGGCCTGCTGCGAGCCGTAGGCCGTGCCCCAGCCCCAGACTTCGGCGCCCGTGCCGCGGTGCACGACGCGGGTGCGGAAGATGTCGGCCACGACGTCGCCGTCGCCGGCCAGCAGGGCCTTGGTCGAGCACATCTCGGCGCAGGCCGGCAGCTTGCCTTCGGCCAGGCGGTTGCGGCCGTACTTTTCGAACTCGGCTTCGGAGCCGTTGGCTTCGGGGCCGCCGGCGCAGAAGGTGCACTTGTCCATCTTGCCGCGGGCGCCGAAGGTGCCTTGCGACGGGAACTGCGGCGCGCCGAAGGGGCAGGCGTACGAGCAGTAGCCGCAGCCGATGCACACGTCCTTGTCGTGCAGCACCACGCCTTCCTCGGTGCGGTAGAAACATTGCACGGGGCACACCGCCATGCAGGGCGCGTCGGAGCAGTGCATGCAGGCCACCGAGATCGACTTCTCGCCGGGCAGGCCGTCATTGAGCGTGACCACGCGGCGGCGGTTCACGCCCCAGGGCACCTCGTTCTCGTTCTTGCAGGCCGTGACGCAACCGTTGCATTCGATGCAGCGCTCGGAATCGCAGACGAACTTCATTCTTGCCATGGTGATTCCTTATGCTTTCTCGATGTTGCAGACCGTGGTCTTGGTCTCTTGCATCATGGTGACGCTGTCGTAGCCGTAGGTCGTGGCGGTGTTGATGGCCTCGCCGCGCACGATGGGCGCCGCGCCCTTCGGGTAGTAGGCGAGCAGGTCTTCGCCCTGCCAGCGGCCGGAGAAGTGGAAGGGCAGGAACACCGTGTCGGGCCCGACGCGTTCGGTGACCAGGGCCTGCACGTTGAGCTTGGCGCCGGTGGGCGTGTGCACCCAGGCGCGCTCGCCGTTGCGGATGTTCTTCTCGGCCGCGACCTTCGGGTTGATCTCGATGAACATCTCCTGCTGAAGCTCGGCCAACCAGGGGTTGGAGCGCGTTTCCTCGCCACCGCCTTCGTACTCCACGAGCCGGCCCGACGTCATGATGTACGGGAATTTCTCGGCGATCTTGTCGGCGATGTTCTTTTGCTGCACGGTCTTGTAGAGCGTGGGCAGGCGCCAGAAGGCCATCTTGTCGTCGTGGGTCGGGTACTTCGCGACAAGGTCGGGGCGCGTGCCGTAGATCGGCTCGCGGTGCTGCGGAATCGCATCGGGAAAGTTCCACACCACCGCACGGGCCTTGGCATTGCCGAAGGGGTGGCAGCCGTGGTTCTTCATGAACACGCGGATCATGCCGCCCGAGCTGTCGGTCTTCCAGTTCTTGCCTTCGGCCTTGGGCTTCTCGGCCTCGGTGAGTTCATCCCACCAGCCGAGTTTTTTGAGCAGCAGGTGGTCGAGCTCGGGGTAGCCGGTGGTGATGTCGGCGCCCATCGAATAGGAGCCGTCTTCGGCCAGCAGGTTCTTGCCGTTGCGCTCCACGCCGAAGTTCGCGCGGAAGTTGCCGCCGCCGTCCATCACATGCTTGGATGGGTCGTACAGGTTCGGCGAGCCGGGGTGCTTGAGTTCGGGTGTGCCGTAGCAGGGCCAGGGCAATCCGAAGTAGTCACCCGAGATGTCGTAGCCGTTGACCTTGTCCTTGACGGAGCCCTTGGCCTTGAGCGTGCGCACGTCGAAGGCGGCCATGTTGCGCATGTGCGCCTGCAGCCGCTCGGGGCTCTGGCCCGAGTAGCCGACGGCCCAGCACGATTTGTTGATCTCTCGCAGGATGTCTTCGGGCACGGGCTCGTCCATGCCCTTGACCTTCTGCATCTTGTAGTTCTTGCTCAGTTCCTTGCCGAAGCCCAGCCGGTCGGCGAACTGCTGCATGATCATGTGGTCGGTGCGGCTCTCCCACAGCGGTTCGATGACCTTCTCGCGCCATTGGACCGACCGGTTCGATGCCGTCACCGATCCGCTGGTTTCGAACTGCGTGCACGCGGGCAGCAGGTACACCGCGCGGTTCGCGTTGGCGTCTTCGGGCCGGCCGGGCATCGCGGCCATGGCGGCCGTGGCCGAGGGGTACGGGTCGACCACGACGAGCAGGTCGAGCTTGTCCATGGCCCGTTTCATCTCGAGGCCGCGCGTCTGCGAGTTGGGCGCATGGCCCCAGTAGAAAACGCCGCGCAGGTTCGAGTCCTGGTCGATGAGCTCGTTCTTCTCGAGCACGCCGTCGATCCAGCGCGAGACCGTGATGCCGGGCTTGCTCATCATCGCGGGCGATGCGAAGCGGCCCTTGATCCATTCGAAGTCCACACCCCAGGTGGCGGCGAAATGCTTCCACGAGCCTTCGACGAGGCCGTAGTAGCCGGGCAGCGAATCGGGGTTGGGGCCCACATCGGTGGCGCCCTGCACGTTATCGTGGCCGCGGAAGATGTTGGTGCCGCCGCCGGACTTGCCCACGTTGCCCAGCGCCAGCTGCAGGATGCACGACGCCCGCACGATGGCGTTGCCGATGCTGTGCTGCGTCTGGCCCATGCACCAGACCACGGTGCCGGGGCGGTGCTCGTGCAGCATCGTCGCGACCTTCAGCACCTGGGCTTCGCTCACGCCGCAGGCCTCTTCGACCTTGTCCGGCGTCCACTTGCTCATGACGTCGGCACGCACCTCGTCCATGCCGTAGACGCGGTCGTTGATGTAGCGCTTGTCTTCCCAGCCGTTCTTGAAGATGTGGTGCAGGATGCCGAACAGGAACGCGATGTCCGAGCCCGAGCGGATGCGCACATATTCATGGGCCTTGGCCGCGGTGCGGGTGAAGCGCGGGTCGACCACGATCATCTTGCAGCCGTTTTCCTTGGCATGCAGCATGTGCAGCATGCTCACGGGGTGCGCCTCGGCCGCGTTGGAGCCGATGTACATCGCAATCTTCGAATTGCGCATGTCGTTGTACGAATTGGTCATGGCGCCGTAGCCCCATGTGTTCGCCACGCCCGCAACCGTGGTCGAGTGGCAGATGCGCGCCTGGTGGTCGCAGTTGTTGCTGCCGAAGAAGCTCACGAACTTGCGCAGCAAGTACGACTGCTCGTTGCTGTGCTTGCTGGAGCCGATCCAGTAGATCGCGTCGGGCCCGCTGGCCTTGGTGAGTTCCTTGAGCTTGGCCGTGATTTCGTCGAGGGCGGTGTCCCAGCTGATGCGCTCGTACTTGCCGTTGACGAGTTTCATCGGGTAGCGCAGGCGGTATTCGCCGTGACCGTGCTCACGCAGCGCCGCGCCCTTGGCGCAGTGGGCGCCCAGGTTGAGGGGCGAGTCGAACACGGGTTCCTGCCGTACCCACACGCCGTTCTCGACCACGGCGTCGGACGCGCAGCCCACCGAACAATGCGAGCACACGGTGCGCTTCACTTCGATCTTGCCGGCGCCGATGGCCGTGGGCCTGCCGTCGGCGGCCTTGGCTTTCTGGATCAGCGTGAGCTGGGTGGCCGCCAGGCCGACGCCGACGCCGAGGCCGGAGCGACGCAGGAACGCGCGGCGGTCCATCGTTGGCAAGGCGTTCGCGAGGCCGCGCCGCAAGCTGTGGACGAAGGGCGAGGTGTCGGAGGCCCGCTGGCTCGCGGTGCCTGGGGATTTTCTGGTCAGAAGCACGGGGTCTCCTCAGGCTGACGTGGTGGCGTAGTAACGCTTGACGTGTTCGCTCAGGGAATAGCCCCCGCCGTTTTCAGGCGGGGGCGGCAAGGAAGAGGCGGCGGCGGCGGCGGGCGTCTCGGCCATTTTTGGCAGCGACGTGACGGCCACTGCGGCGGCGCCGGCGGTGGCGGCGCCGATGAAGAATCCCCGGCGGGAGGCCGGCTTGATGCCGGTGTTTTGGCTGTCCTGCATATTGACTCCAGGAGTGGCTAGGCGCGACGCGAGAGGGAAACCCGGTCGGCCTTGTGGATACTAGACCAGCAACAACGTGTGAGCAACCTGAATACCCCTTGCATTCGTTCGCTTCAGTCCAGCATGTCGAAGGCCTGCGCCTCGACATCGCCGAACGCGCGCGTGAAGACGGCCAGGGCCGCGTAGAACCGGGCCCGCGGATGCTGCGACACCGCATCGCAGAGCGCGGGCAGCCAGGGCTGGATATGTTTGGAGAAGAGGGCCTGCTGCTGCGTGAGGTTGGCCACCTCCACGTCCTCCCCGGCGATCAGGTAGCGCATGACCTCGAACAGGCAGGCGATGTGATCCTCGGTTTCGTAGGTGGTCTCGGTGCGCGCCAGGCCCAGCCGGTCGAGGTCGTTGCGCAGTTGCACGAGCGGCTTGTCGTTGAGAAAACCGCTGAGGTAATGCGAACCGAACAGAAGCACCTCGGGCTTGCCGATGCCGCCGAAGAGCGCGTCGTATTCCTCGTGCGCGGCCCCCGCGGTGGTGTCGCGTGCGACACCGACCAGCTGGCGCCACGGTTCTTCGAGAAAGGCGCCGGCGGCCGGCGCCTCGGTGGGGGCGACCTGGAACGCTTCGAGCAATGTGGTATCGGGCGCGGCGTACCAGAGCCGCGCCAGCAGGCCGTAGAGCTCGGCCCGGGCCACCTCCTCGTCGAGTGCGGACGTGGCGGGAAAGGTCTGGCTCATAGCGGGGCGATCTTCACTTCGTTGGTGGCGCTGTACAGGTCGATGACGCGGCAGTCGCTGCACATCTTGAGGCGCTCCAGCGCTTCGCCCTGGAACATGGCGTGCCCGGCCAGCTTGCCGAGCATGGCCTCGATGGCTTTCTGCGTGCCGAAGGGTTTGCTGCAGCGGATACAGGCCCAGGGCCTGGCCTCGTTCAGCAGCACCTGCTGCTTGCGCTCCGGCGCTGCCAGCAGGCGCGGCACGAGCGAGACGGCGTCTTCGGGGCAGGTGATCTCGCACAGCCCGCACTGCACGCAGTTCTTTTCGATGAAGCGCAGTTGCGGCGCGCTCTGGCTGTCCAGCAAAGCGCCCGACGGGCAGGCGCTGACGCAGGCCAGACACAGCGTGCACTTGTCCTTGTCGACTGCGATGGCGCCCAGCGGCGATCCGGCCGGCAGCGCGAAAGCCAGCGGCGCCTCCGTGGGCGTCTGCAGGGCAGGGGCCGCGCCCATGAGGTGGTCGAGCGTCATCTCGAGCCGGTCGCGCTTGTCGGCGCCGACGGCGAAGCGGGCGGCCGTGGCGGGCACGCGCTGCGTGGTCGTGCGCAAGCCGGCCAGCGCGGCGTCCAGAACCACAGGCGAATCGGCCTCGATCACGTGGAAGTGCGTGCCGGTGTAGCCCAGGCCCAGCAGCAGCGCCTGCGCGAGCTTCATCTGCTGCTTGAGCGCGGCGAGGTACTGCGGCGCCTCTTCGCCGGTGCACAGCACCGCGACCTGCGAGGCGCCGAAGGAAATCGCGCTGAGCCACAGGTCGATGCCGGTGCTGGCCGCATGAAACAGGTCGACCGGAATCACGCGCGCCGGCACGCCCTGCGCCTTGCCGAGCTGCGCCTGCCGCCCGAGTTGCTCGATCAGCGCTTGTCCGCCTTCCTGGCTGTGCAGCAGCAGCGCGGCGTCGCGCCCGCCCGCGGCCGCATAGGTGCCGAGCAACTTGCGCAGCTTCAGGCCCTGGTCGGGCGCGCGCGGGTAGGTGTAGCCCAGCGCGCCCGTCGGGCACACCGTGGTGCAGGCGCCGCAGCCGACGCACAGGTTCGGGTTGACCACGATGCGCTGGCGCTGCGGGTCGCTGCTCACGGCATGGGCCGAGCACACGTCGACGCAGGCGTTGCAGCCGACCACTTCGTTGCGGCTGTGCGCGCAGAGCTTCTGCTTGTAGTCGAAGAACTTGGGCTTTTCGAATTCGCCCACCAGCTCGCGCAGGCGCAGCAGCGTCTGCAGGCCTTCGGTCTGCGCGACGCCGCCGGGCAGGTGGAAGTAGCCCTGCGGCGGCGCGTGCCAGTCGATCTGCGGCGCGGCGCCGAGGTCGAGCACGAGGTCGAAGGCCGCGTCGAGCGCCTGGGGCTCGCGGCTGAAATTGATGGCGCCCGCCACGCTGCAGGCGCGTTCGCAGTCGCGGTGCGAGGTGCAGCGCGCGTTGTCGATCTGGTAGTCCAGCCCGATGGCCTGCTCGGGGCAGGCGGCCACGCAGGCGTTGCAGCGGGTGCACAGGTCGAGGTCGATCGCGTTGTCGCGCGTCCAGCGCAGCGTGAAGGCGCCGAGCCAGCCTTTGAGCGAATCGATGCGCCCGGCAATGACCGGCCAGCGGCGCGCCTGGGCGCCACCGGCCGCACCGGGGCCCTGCGCGAGCACGGTGACGTCGAGCGTGTCGCCGACCAGCACCGCGGCGCGCTCGGCGGCGTCGAGCGGGCCGATGATCAGCAGCCGGCCCTGGCTGTTGTAGGTCACGGTCGAGACGGGGTCGGGCTCGGGCAGGCTGGCGGCGGCCAGCAGCGCGGCGATCTTCGGCATCGCGCTTTTCGCGTCGCGGCTCCAGCCGCCCGTCTCGCGGATGTTGATGAAGCGGATCGGCGAGGTGGCGTCGGGCGTCTGCGTGGCGAGTTCGCCGAACAGCCGTTTTTCCTGGATGCAGGCGACCACGACGTCGTCGCCGGACTGGATCGCTCGCTGGAAAGAGGTCGCCTCGCGGCGGCACAGCGATGAATGCAGCGGGAGGGTTTCAGCCAGTGCCGCGCCGAGCGTCTTCGGCTCGAGTGGCATCGTCTGGTTGCAATCGCAGATCAGCGTGGTGGTCATCGGTTTCTTGGCTGGCGGGTTGCGTCTGTGCAACCGGCGGGCTGGGAAGCGTTTCGGAACCCTGGCACTGTGCCACGTCCGTCGCCTCGGCGTCGTCGGGGGTTTCAGGGGGAATGTCTTCGGGGCCTTCGTCGAAGAGCTTGAGGAACTGGGCGCTGGCCATCTGGCGCAGCACGCTTTCGGGCACGGGGGTGGACCGGGAGTAGTCGTCGACGTAGGTGTCCAGGCCGTCCATCACGTTGAAATGCGGATCGGCGAAGAGCTTGCGGAAGGCCGCGTTCTTGACCTCGGGTGCCACCTGCTTCGTGAGGAAGGGCGTGTAGTCGGACTCGATGCCGAGCGCGTCCACATCCGCGAGCGTCAATGGCGGCGCGGCGTGCGGATCGGCTTCGGGCGGCAGGGCGGCCGGTTCCGCGACGAGGGCGGGCGCCGGAACGGGGTCATCTGCTGGCGACGCCTTCTTCTCTTCCACGACGGTCTCGGCCGCGCGCACCTCCTGCTTGCGGCGCGACCACCGTCCGAGAAAACCCTCAGACATCGCCCGCACCCCGTCCGCGTTTTTTCTCGGTCGACACGCTCGCGGCGTTGCCGAAACGGTCGACCAGCGACCGGAAGCTCTCGGGCCGCCGACGGCGCTTGGGCTCGACCACGTAGTGCTCGTCGACGAACGCGCGCACCCAGTCGACCACCTCTGCGGGGGCCGGCACCTGCTCGACGGTTTCCTGCGCATCGAGCCAGCGCCCGGCCTCGTAATAGCTGAGCGTGACCACGACGGGGCGGGGAATGGGCTCCGTGGACAGCGTCGCTTCCTCGTCCATGCGCCACAGCACGAACCAGCACGGCGTCGGCGTGATCGCGTTGAGGTGATAGCCCTCGGCCTCGTCGCGGAACAGCTCGACCTTGAAGCCGGGATGCAGCCATTGCTGCTCGCCGGCGTCGTCGCGCAGCAGGCGCGGTTCGGTGCCGAAGCCGGGCTCGTCGGGCTGCACGCTGTCGAGCGTCCAGCGCCACGGTTGCCAGTGGCTCGACGGGCCATGCAGGCGCTCGCGGCGCATGACCACCGCGACGTCGAGCGTCGGGCGGCCCGTGGGCGCGGTCGCAGGGGTGTCCGAAGAAAGCATTGAGCGAACCATAGCCGATGGCACGCGAGTCTGCGCGCAGTACCCCTCGATGGCCGACGCGAAAACCCCGGCATGTCGCGGCAGCGTGGTGGCGTAGCATTCCCCGCATGGCCTTACTTGATGAAGACGAAGCAGCCCAAGCAGACGACGCAGACGAAGTGCCGCTGGCTTTCGACGCCGTGGCGCTGCCCCCGCGCGCCGACGCGCCGCGGCTGAACCCGGCGCGTGGCCCGCTGCTGCGCCGCATCGAGATCGTCGACCAGCACGGCGAGCGCCGTGACATCGACATCCCGGCGGAGCGGCCGTTGACCGTCTTCGTCGACAAGCGCGAACTCGTGACGCTCATGACCCTGGGCGCCGCGCCCGAACTGCTGGTGCTGGGCTACCTGCTCAATCAGAGCCTGGTGCGCCGAGCGAGCGATGTCGAGAGCATCGATGTCGACTGGAGCGTCGAGGCAGCGGCCGTGAAGACGCACGCGGGCATCACCAATCTCGCTGAAAAAACCGCGCACCGGGTCGTGACCACGGGCTGCGGACAAGGCACCGTCTTCGGCGACGCGATGGCCCAGATCGGCGCCGTGCAGCTGCCGACGTCGCAGTCGGCGCGCATTGCGCAGGGCACGCTGCTGCGCATTCTCGAACGCATGAAATCGCGCAACAGCGTGCACCGGCGGGCCGGCTCGGTGCACGGATGCGCGCTGTTCCGCGGCACCGAGATGCTGGTCTTCGTGGAAGACGTCGGACGACACAACGCCATCGATTCCATTGCCGGGTGGATGGCGGTGCATGGCATCGATGGCGGCGACAAGGTCTTCTACACCACGGGCCGGCTGACCAGCGAGATGGTGATGAAATCGGCCCACATGGGCGTGCCGATCATCGTCTCGCGCAACGGCGTCACCGCGATGGGCCACGAGCTGGCCAGCAAGCTCGGCATGACCTTGTTCGGCCGCGCCGCCAACCGCCACTTCCTGTGCTACTGCGGGTTCGAGCGCTTCGACGCCGAGCCGCAGGCGAACGGGGAGGCGCGGGTACAGGCGCAGATGTTCGCGACCGACTGAGGTTCATCGGGCGTCGTCACGGGCGCGCGACCCACGTCAGGGTGTCACGTTCGCCGCGGTGGCGGCCCGACAGGCGTCCGCTTCCTGACGTGTGGCGAGCAAGAAGCAGCGGGCTTGCGCCTCGCGCGCCACGGCTTCGCGCAGTTGCCGCTCCTGCGCCGTTTCCACCTGCAGCTCGACGAGCCACTTCATGAGCAGCGCCATCACGATCAGCAGCACGACCGAGGCCGCGAGCAGGGTCGTGCGCCAGCTCTGGACGCGGAAGACCGAGGCGTTCGATGTGCTCATGCAGCCGACCCTCAGCACGACAGCTGCGGAAAGATCCAGAGGCTCATGCCGAGGACCACGCCCGCACCCAGCGACATGGCCGCAGCAGTCGCGAACAGGCAGGCCACGACCAGGCTCGGCACGACCACCGACATGCTCAGGAAGACGACGGCCACGAGCACGTAGGCCAGCACAGGCAGCAGCGCGATGTAAGCCGGCCGCGACGTGCCGGCCGGGAGTTCGTCGGGACTCATGTCACGCAGGAATGGATTCAGCATCGCGGGCGATCAGCAGTTGCCCTTCTTGGCCTGGCCCGGCGGGCAGAAGTTGCCACCCTTGTGCGCGGGGCCGGGTTCTGCACGCGGTGGCGCGTGGTGGTGCACACATGCGCTCATGAGAACGGATGCCGCCAGCGCGAGCATCACGGTGATCGTGGAGGGGGTGGATCTGGTCATGGGAACTCCCTGTTTGATTTCTTGTGCACCTCGGGTGCTCAGGGGCAGGACGATAGTTGCAGCATTAACAATCGCACAGGGAAATGCTCACATCTGTGAGCAAATTGGGAAGGGCGTGGCCAATCTCCGAGCGGGATTGCGCAGTATTTCACGGCTGGGCGGTGCTGCGCCTCGGAGCTCGGACCGCACCTGCCCGTGAACCGTTCGTGCGTCTCGTCGCCAGTTTCCGGGTATTTCGCAGAGGGCTTCCTGATTGATCGGCCTTGGCGAAATGCAAGCTTGATCAAGGAAACCATCGACCCTCGTCGCGAGGAGATGAGGTCTGTTTAGTGTGCGTTTGTTCGCACACGATGACAAAAGAACAGACCTACCTGTTTCCGTTGGCCAATATCGGCACTTTTCCCTGTCGACTGTTCATAATCGTTAATACATTTCACTCCGTTGTGAGACGCGCAGGGGAGCGGATGAAAAAGGAAGCCGATGGTGGACAGGGTGGAGCAGAAGAACAGTCGCGTGGTGGTGCTGACGGATCCCGATGAGGAGGTCGACTGGCTGAGAAGCCGGTTGAAGGACGCGGGCTTCAACCCGTTGTGTGTCGTGAACGAGGATGACCTGCTGGAGGCCGCGTCGATGCCGGGCGTCGGGTTGTTCCTGCTGATGGGCGAGGCGATGGAGGGCTCGCTGCTGGAAATGCTGTTCGGCATCAGCGCCAGTCGTTCGGCCACGGCGCCGGTGATTGCGCTGACGCGCTCGCGCACCGTGCTGGAAACGCCGCGCGTGTCGGTCTTCGACGTCGACGATTTTCTGGTGTGCCCGTGGAGCCCCGACGAGGTGGTGGCGCGGGTGTCCTTGCTGTGCGGCCAGAAGTCCTTGCGCCGGAACATGAAGCCGCAAAGCCTCTACGGCTTTCAGCTCGTGCGCAGCCGCCTGGCGGTGGCGTACGCGAACCGCGAAACCATCCTGACGCCGAGCGAATTCGAGATCGCCCGGGTGCTCGTGCGCTACCTCGACATGCCCGTGTCGCGGCAGCAATTGCCCCAGGGTCCCCGGTGCAATGGCGAGCAGGGCGCCAGCCGGTCGCTGGACGCGCTGGTGTCCCGCGTGCGCAAGAAGCTGGAATCGATCGTTGGCGACGAATTCCGGGTGCGCTCGCTTTACGGCGTGGGCTACACGCTGGAACGCGCGCACCATCGCCGCGTCGATTGAAGGGGCGCGGGCGACGGGCACCACACCGGCGTCGCTCACAGGCTGCGAAAAGAACACGCCGTGAACGCGCTGCCTGCTGCGGCGGTGGCCTGCACCATGGTCCATCCCGCAGGCGGCGCGGGCTTCGTGCTGTTCGGGGTCGAGGTCGACTGACGACCTGGCGGGGCCTTCAGGCCCGGCGCTTGAACAGCGCGGACGCGCCGCTGGCACGCGCCACGTCGTCCGCCGCGGCCAGCAGCCGCGGGCCGAGCGCGAGCATGCGTTCTTCCGTGAGCCGCACCAGCGGTCCCGCGACGGTGATGACGCCGATCACGCCGCCGTGCGCGCCGCGCACCGGCGCGGCCATGGCGGTCATGGCGGGGGAGAACACCTCGTTGATCATCGAGAAGCCGCGCTTGCGCGTGGCACGCAGAAACACGAGCAGCGCCTTCATGGTGGTCGGCGCCTTGGGGCCGAAATCTTCCGGCTGGCCGAAGCCCTGTTTTGCGACGAGTTGCAGCGCCTGTTCGTCCGTCATGGTCGAGAGCCAGGCGTGGCCCGCGGAGCTGCACGAGAGGTTCACCGACAGGCCCATGTCCGGGTCGTAACGCAGCCCGCGCGTGGCGCCTTGCGCCTTCGCGACGAAGGTGAGCTCGTCGCCATCGACCACCGCCAGCCGCACCAGCTCGCCCGATTCGACCGCGAGCCTGTCGAGCAGCGGCTGCGCCACGTCGACGATGCCGCTGTTGCTCAGGAAGCTCAGGCCCAGCGAGACCAGCTTGATGGTCAGCATGTAGTCGCCATGGCTCTGGTCTTGCCGCACGTAGCCGTAGCGCACCAGTTCACTCAGCAGGCGATGGGTGGCGCTCAAGGGCATTTCCAGCTCGGCCGACAGCGCGGAAAGCGCGCGGCCCTCGGGGTGGCCGGAGAGATGTTCGAGCACCTTGAAGCTGCGTTCGAGTATGGCGGTCATGCGACGACTCTAGCATTTTGCCAAGTGTTTTCACTAGTAGAAAGATTTTCCACTAACTCGATAAGATCGCGCCGTCTGGGGCCGGAGGCGCTTGTGGGCGCCCCGGCATGGATCGCTCACATCGCACGCTGGAGAACAACTTTGAGAACGCTTTACCGCTCGCTGGCCACCGCCGGCCTCGCCCTCGCCCTGGTCGTTCCTGCTGCGGCGCAGGCACAGCAGGAGCGCGTGATCCGCTTCGGCCACCTGAACAACGCCGACCATCCCGTGAGCTTCGGCGTCAAGCGCTTCGCCGAG
>NZ_LMEV01000003.1:7954-62335 GCF_001426505.1 Variovorax sp. Root473 | reverse complement strand
GGCCAGGGCGGCCACGGCATCGGGCGAGGCGTCCGGGCCCATGAGCATCTGCGCGGCATTGCCGGGCAGGATCTCCAGGACCAGGAAAACAATGACCGAGGCGCCGATCAGGGTGCCGAGGAGCGTGGCGATGCGCTTGAATAGAAACAGACTCATGGGGCGGGCCGCAGCATAACTGACTGCTGCAACAACCGTGCCTCGGCTGTGAACTTTGTGGCTCCTCGCCGGACCGCCCTGACGCCGGCGGGGGCTCCGCGCGGCGCGCGGCGGGTGTTCGCCCCGCTGCGCCGATAATCGGGGGATGGCGCTCATGATCACCGACGAATGCATCAACTGCGATGTCTGCGAGCCCGAGTGCCCGAACGATGCGATCTACATGGGCGCCGAGTTCTACGAGATCGACCCACACAAGTGCACCGAGTGCGTCGGCCATTTCGACGAGCCGCAGTGCGTGCAGATCTGCCCGGTGGCCTGCATCCCGGTGAACCCGGACCATGTGGAAACCCGCGAGACGCTGCTGCAGAAGTACGTGCGCCTCACGGCAGACAAGGCGGCTGCGCCTGCTTCGGATGCCGCCTCGCCGTCGTCAGCCGGCGCTGTCTGAGCCGGGCGGTTACTTCTTCTTTTTCTTCTTTCCGGCCTCCTTTGGGACCTCGTCGCCAGCCGATGGGCTGTTGAAGCGTGCGCTCGTCGGGCGGGGCTCGGCCGCCTGCTTGCGCTGGCGAGCCTGAGCGGCCTGTTCGGCGCGCGTGAGCGGCTGCGCGTCGGAGGCGAAGCGCCCCGCATCGAAGGTCGTGGGACCGCGCCGGTCGAGTGCCTCCCGCTCCAGCAACTGGCGGCTGCGCGTCAGCCGGCCAGCGCTGCGTTCGTTGCGGCGCGTGGCGTCTTCCGACGCCTGGCGGTCCGCATCGCTTCGTCCGTCCTCCACCTTCACGGTCCGTCCACCCTCGCACGGCTGATCGGAGTAGGTGTTGCCGCATCGCCAAGTCTGGGCGGAAGCGTGCAGGGAGGCCGCGGACAGCGCAATGGCAAAAACAGCCAGCACCCGATTTGCTGCCGCTTTGCTTGCGGCTTCGTCGGTCTTCTTTTTCTTCGTCGTTCTTCTTCTCATTTTTGGGTTCTCTCCCTCCCTGCACTCCCGTGGCCGGCTAGGTGGCGGCAGGCGTCGTGCCTCCGTCGCCGGGCTCCCGCCTCGGCGGCTTGGGCCGCGGCGGTTTGCTCGTGTGAATCATCAGCGTGGCTTTTTCCATTTCGCCGGCCACCAGTGCAGGGGCGGCATGCAAGGTGCGCACGATGGCGTCTTCAATGGCTTCGCGCTGTTCCTTGAGCGGCTTCTTGAGCACCCAGTTGACGACCTCCGACTTCACGCCGGGATGGCCGATGCCCAGCCGCAGGCGCCAGTAGTCGCCAGTGCCGAGCTGGGCGTGGATGTCGCGTAGCCCGTTGTGGCCGGCATGGCTGCCGCCGAACTTGAGCTTGGCCTGGCCGGGCACCACGTCGAGTTCGTCATGCACCACGAGGATTTCCTCGGGCGCGATCTTGAAGAAGCGCGCCAGCGCGGCCACCGACTTGCCCGACAGGTTCATGAAGGTCTGCGGTTCCAGCAGCCAGATGCTCTGACCGCCGATGTTCGCGCGTGCCGCGAGGCCGTGGTAGCCGCGCTCGGGCACGAGGTTGAGCTTCCAGTCGCGCGCGAGCGCGTCGATCCACCAGAAGCCGGCGTTGTGGCGCGTGGCTTCGTACTCGGGGCCCGGATTTCCGAGGCCGACAAACAGCTTGATCATGGCGGGAATTATCTCGCCGCCCGACAAAGCAAAAGGCCCGCACGAGGCGGGCCTTCTGTTCGCGGACGGAAAGAAAGAGGATTACTTCTTCTTGGCCGTCTTGGCGGCGGGCTTGCCAGCGGCGGCAGCGCCTTCGGCAGCAGCGCCTTCGGCAGCGGGTGCCGGCTCTTCCGAGACCAGCGGCGGCACGGCCGACACGATGACGGGGTTGGTCTTGCCGTGGCTCACGAACTTCACGCCCTTGGGCAGCTTGATGTCGTTGACGTGCAGCGTGGCGTTCTTCTTCAGGCCCGAGAGGTCGATCTCGATGAATTCAGGCAGATCGCTCGGCAGGCAGTTGATTTCCAGTTCGGTCATCACGTGGTTCACGAGGTTGTGATCCAGCTTGACGGCGTCGGACTCTTCTTCGCCCTTGAAGTGAAGCGGCACCTTCATGTTCATGCGGGTCTTCGCATCGACGCGTTGGAAGTCGATGTGTTGCACCAGCTGGCGGAACGGGTGGTATTGCACGTCGCGCAGCAGCACCTTGGTGACGGCACCGCCGAGGTCCATTTCGAGGACTGACGAGTGGAAGGCTTCCTTCTTCAGGGCGTGCCACAGCGCGTTGTGATCGACTTCGATCAGTTGCGGCTGGGTGTCACCACCGTAGACGATGCCCGGGGTCTTGCCCGTGATGCGGAGACGGCGGCTCGCACCCGTGCCCTGCTTTGCGCGCTCATAAGCGACGAATTTCATAACTAGCTCCTGTGAGAGTCCACCGCGACCAGTGCGACTCCGGTTCAAAAAGGCCTCCGAAGGAGGCCCGCTTTATCGCTCTCAGGTCAGAACAGGTTGTCCTGGTCCGAGAACAAACTCATCACCGACTCGCCCTTGGCAATGCGCTGGATCGTTTCGGCGATCAGCGGTGCCACGGAGAGCTGGCGGATCTTTCCGCACGCGACGGCCGCGTCGGAAAGAGGGATGGTGTTGGTCACGACCACTTCGTCGAGGGCTGCGCCCTTGGAGAGGCGTTCGATGGCCGGG
Source organism: Variovorax sp. Root473 (assembly GCF_001426505.1). Taxonomy (GTDB): domain Bacteria; phylum Pseudomonadota; class Gammaproteobacteria; order Burkholderiales; family Burkholderiaceae_C; genus Variovorax. Next base: position 59,528 of record NZ_LMEV01000003.1, on the reverse strand, counting down.
CCCGAGAAGATCGGGTGCGTGCAGTAGGCGTACACGCTCTTGGCGCCACGCTCCTTCAGCACTTCGGCCGCTTTGACCAGCGTGCCGGCCGTGTCGATCATGTCGTCCATGATCACGCAGTTGCGGCCGTCGATCTCGCCGATGACGTTCATGACTTCGCTGACATTGGCCTTCGGGCGGCGCTTGTCGATGATGGCGAGGTCGCAGTTCAATTGCTTGGCCAGCGCACGGGCGCGGACCACACCGCCGACGTCGGGCGAGACCACGATCAGGTCTTCGTAGTTCTTCTGGCGCAGGTCGCCCAGCAGCACTGGCGAGGCGTAGATGTTGTCGACCGGAATGTCGAAGAAGCCCTGGATCTGGTCGGCGTGCAGGTCCATGGTGAGCACGCGCTCGACGCCCACGGTTTCCAGCAGGTTGGCGACCACCTTGGCCGAGATCGGCACGCGGCTCGAGCGCGGGCGGCGGTCCTGGCGGGCGTAGCCGAAGTAGGGGATGACGGCGCTGATCCGCTCGGCCGAAGCGCGCTTGAGCGCATCGACCATGATCAGCAGTTCCATCAGGTTTTCGTTGGTCGGTGCGCAGGTCGACTGCACCACGAACACGTCGCGTGCACGCACGTTCTGATTGATCTCGACGGTGACTTCACCGTCAGAGAAGCGACCGACGCGTGCAGCGCCCAGCGAAGTGCCGAGGTTTTGCGCGATTTCTGCAGCAAGGCCGGGATTGGCGTTGCCGGTGAAAACCAAGAAGTCAGGTTGATTGGCCTGCATGAGCGCGTCCGGGCAGTGCAAAGGGCTTGCGGGAAAGCCGCCAAAGGTTTCGAGTCGTGGCGGCCCGTGTGGGCTGCCGATTATTGCAGCCGGTGGACTGCAAAAGAAGCACTGCGGCCACCAGGCCGCAGTTTGAGAGATTTGGCAGGGGAGAAAGGATTCGAACCTTTGCATGCTGGAATCAAAATCCAGTGCCTTAACCAACTTGGCGACTCCCCTACACAGGTTGATGGTTTGCACCATCCACCGATATATGTCGCATCGAACCGCAGAGCGTTCCGATTATCTCTTCAGGCTGCCCATCCCCAGAGTGGATGAACCGCCAGATTGTCGCATTGACGAACCTGCCATCCCCGGGGGGCTTCAAGCAGCTCCGCTTGTTGCGGCGATTGCGGCATTTTTGCGAACACCGAACTTCCGGAGCCGGTCATCCGGGCTTTCAATCCTTGCAGTCCGAGCCATTCGATGGCGTCGGTGACTGCGGGGCAAAGCCGTTGGGCAACCGGCTGCAGGTCGTTGTGACCGAAGTCGTAAACCCCGTCGCCGAGGTTTGTGGCTTCTGGCTGTTCGCTATCTGCAGCAAAGCCTGAGATTATAGCAACAGGAGTTGCCCGTTCCAGGTCATCCGCAGAAAAAATTAGTCGGGTATCGAGTCCCTCGGTTGGCTTGGCCACCGCGAAGCGTGCCGGCGGCAAGTTGACGGGGGTGATTTCTTCGCCGACGCCCTCAACCCAGGCGTTGCGCCCGCCGAGGAAAAAGGGCACATCGGCGCCCAGCTTCAATCCGATCTGCGCCAGGCGCGACAGCGGCAGGTTCAGGTTCCAGAGGCGGTTGAGCGCGAGCAGGCAGGTGGCTGCGTCCGACGAGCCGCCGCCCATGCCCGCCTGCGCCGGCACGTGCTTGGCAATGCCGATGTGCGCGCCCTGACCGGGAGCCGCATGTGCTTGCAGGGCGCGGGCAGCGCGCAGCACGAGGTCGTCGGCCGGCAGCGGCGTGGTGAGGTCTTCGCGGCTGAGCTGGCCGTCGTGGCGCAACTCGACATGCAGCGTGTCGCACCAGTCGATCAGCATGAAGACCGACTGCAGCAGGTGGTAGCCGTCGTCGCGGCGCCCGGTGATGTGCAGGAACAGGTTCAGCTTGGCCGGCGCGGGAAGGTCGTAGATCGCCTTCATGCGCGTTCGAACACGATGCGCAGGTCCGCCCGGGGCGCAGGAGATTCGCGCGTGGCTTGCAGTTTGCCGGTCGACACCTGACCCAGGTCGGCGCGCCAGCCGGGCACGGGGTCGGCGCGGCCGTCGAGCCAGCCGAACAGCGCCCCGACCGGAATGGCGGCGCCCGTGGCGGCCTCGATCAGCGCGTCGACGGAGTCGTAGCGGCGCGTGTCGCTGCCGTTCTTCAGCAGGGCTTCACCCGGCGCCCAGTGCAATTGGGCGAGCGTGCTGCCGATAGGCGTGGTCAGCGTCAGGTCGCCGGCTTCGGCCGAGCCGCGCAACTCGAACAGGGCGGCAAAGGTCTGGACCGGTTCGCTGTCGATGCGCAGCGACATGCGACCGCTCCAACTGGCCGGACGCCCGACAGTGGCGGAGCCGCCCGAGAGCTGGGCGCAGCCCGTGAGCCACAGCAGCAGTGCCCCGCCGCCCGCGCCGAGCACTGCGCGGCGGGTGGCGGCGTCATCGCCCCGGGCGGGAATCGTTGGTGTGATCGATGCCATTCAGGGTTTGACGCGTAGGCGCTTGAGGGTTTCCTGCAGCGTCTCGTTCTCGGGCTCCGTCAGCAGCGCTTCTTTCCAGATCGCGATGGCGCGATCTTTCTGGCCCACCGACCACAGGACTTCGCCGAAGTGCGCGCCGATTTCGGCGTCCGCCCGCGATTTGTAGGCGGCTTCGAAGATGCGGATCGCCTCGGCCGTGTTGCCAAGCCGGAACTCGACCCAGCCCAGGCTGTCGGCAATGAACGGGTCTTCGGGCGCGAGCTGGACCGCCTTCTGAATGAGCGTGCGGGCCTCGTCGAGCCGGATCTTGCGATCGGCAAAGGAGTAGCCCAGCGCGTTGTACGCGTTCTGGCTCTCGGGCTTGAGCGTCATGAGGCGGCGCAGCAGCCGCTCCATGTCGTCCAGGCGGTTGAGCTTCTCGGCCATCATGGCCTGGTCGTAGACGAGGTCGCCGTCGTTCGGCGCTGCGGCCGCGGCCTGGGCCAGCAGGTCATAGGCGGCCTGGTATTGCTTGGCTTCGCGCAGCAGCTGGGTTTCGGCGAGCAGTTTCTGCTTGCGTTCCTCCGCCGTGCGCTCGGGCAGCGCGCGCAGCAGCTCGCGGGCCTGGGGCAGCTTGCCCTGCTTGGCGAGCAGGCTGGCGCGGCGGCCTTGAATGGCGCTCTGGTTGTCGGAACTGTCGATGCGCGAGACCCAGCGGTCGGCGGCCTGGAAATCCTTGCGGCGCTCGGCCAGCTGCGACAGCACGAGATACGCCTGCGTCAGCCCGCGCTTGCGGTCGGCGACGTCACCGGCGTCCTGGCTCTGGCCCGGGGCGGTCATCAGGTCGACGTAGCGCTTGAGCGAGCTTTCGGCCGCCGCTTCCTGGCGGGCCTGCATCTGCAGGCTGCCCAGCAGCAGCCAGGGCTCCGCCAGTTCAGGGCGCGCCGTGGTCAGGGTCTGGAGCTGGGCGGTGGCGTCGCTGAAGCGGCGGTTCTCGACCAGCGTGCGTGCATAGGCAACGCGCAGGTCGGGCGAGGCCTTGGGGTTGTTGGCAAGGTAGCGCGTGACGATCGGCTCGGCCAGCGGCTGGCCCGGGTCGATGAGGTCGAGCGCCAGTGCCGAGGGCGCCTCGGACGCCGGATCGATCGCCTGCCCCTGGCGTGCGGCGTCCAGCGCTCCCGAGGGGTCGCCGGCGTTCAGGCGCAGGCGGCCGACGGTGGCCCAGGCCAGTCCGCCCGTCGTCGGGCTCTTGAGCTCGTCGACCAGCGCCTGCTCGACCACCGAGGCGGCGAGCTTCTTGTCGGTGGCGCGGCCGTAGGTGCGCGCGATCACCGCCATGAGCAGGGGGCGTTCGATCTGCGAGGTGGCTGCCACTTCGGCACGCAGCGGCTCGACGGTTTCGCTGATGCGGTTCAGCGCGATCAGTATCTGCAGCTCGATGCGCCGGGCATCGCGTGAATTGGGCAGCGCTTCCTGCCAGGCGCGCGCCGCGGAGATGGCGGCGTCGCCGGAGCGCGACTGCAGCGCGATTTCGACCGCACGCTGGAACAATTTGCCGTCGCGCAGGCGCCGGGCGGCGTCGAGCACCAGCGAATAGCCGGAGCCGGGGTCGCCGGACCGGGCCGTGATCTCGCCCATGAGGATTTCGTAGAACAGGTCCGCCGTCAGCGCCGACGGTTGTGCGGCCTCGGCGGCCGACTTGGCGGTCGTGGAGGCGGCCCGGGTTCGCACTGGCGGCTTCGGCGGCGCCGTGCGCTCGATGGCGGGAGCCGGGTTGCCGGCGGCGGTGGGTTCAAGAGACTGGGCCTGCGTTGCGTAGGCAAGCAGCACGAAAGACGCGGCCGCCGCAAGGCGGTGACGGCGGGGCGATGGGTTCATCTGACCATAATAATCCAGCCATTTGCACGAGCGCCGCATGGGGCTTCGTCGCTGCCGGAGTTTTACTTTTCATGCCTGAACTACCCGAAGTCGAAGTCACCCGGCGCGGCTTTGCCGAGCGCATCGCCGGCGCGCGCATCGAGTCCGTGCGCATCGGCAAGCCGCTGCGCTGGGCGCTGATGGTGCTGCCGCAGGCGCTGGTCGGGCGCCGCGTGCGCGAGGTGCGCCGCCGCGGAAAATACCTGCTGATCGACTTGGACCGCGGGCTGTTGCTGCTGCACCTGGGCATGTCGGGCAGCCTGCGTTTCGACATCCACCTGCCGGAGCCCGGCGTGCACGACCACTTCGACCTCGTCACCGAACTCGGGACCCTGCGGCTCAACGACCCGCGTCGCTTCGGCGCCGTGGTCTACGTGGACGACGAAGAGGCGCCCTGGGCCCTCAAGCTGCTCGGTGGATTGGGCATGGAGCCGCTGGGAGATGCCTTCGACCTCGATGCCTTTCATGCCGGGTTGAAGAAGCGCCGCACGGCCATCAAGCAGGTGCTGCTCGCGGGCGACGTGGTGGTGGGCGTGGGTAACATCTACGCATCGGAGGCGCTGTTCATGGCTGGCATCCGGCCGACCCTGTCGGCGGCGCGCATCAGCCGGCCGCGCGCGGCCAAGCTGCATGCGGCGGTGCGCGACATCCTGGCGCGGGCGGTGGAGAAGGGCGGCAGCACCCTGCGCGACTTCTCGAACGTGGATGGGCAAAGCGGCTACTTCCAGCTCGAAGCGACCGTCTACGGCCGCGCGGGCGAGCCGTGCCGGGTGTGCGGCACGCCGATCCGGCTGTTGAAACAGGGGCAGCGCTCTACTTATTACTGCCCCCATTGCCAGAAATCCTAGGGAAGGTGGGCCCCGTGGCGGCTGCTTCGGGGCAAACTCCTGCCGGTACCCCGTTCGCCATGCGGCGATGTTATATTTGTAAATTCTTACTTACATCTTCCCCTTGAGCCGCTCTTTCAACCAACAGCTCGATCAGCACGGCGCCTGGCGGAGCAACTTCGCCCGCCGCCTTCAGTGGCTGTCCCGTTGGCTGACCGACAACGAGCTGCTCGACCAGGCCGTGGCCGAACGGCTGCGCGCCCTCGAAGACCAGATCCGCACCAGCAAGGTCATGGTGGCCTTCGTGGCCGAGTTCTCGCGCGGCAAGTCGGAGCTGATCAATGCGATCTTCTTTGCCGGGTACGGGCGGCGGATCATGCCGGCCAGCGCCGGGCGCACCACGATGTGCCCAACCGAGCTGGGCTACGACGCCGCCCTGGCGCCCAAGCTGCGCCTGCTGCCGATCGAAACCCGCCTGGAACCCCACTCGCTCGCCCACTGGCGCGCGCGGCCCACACGCTGGACCGAGCTGCCCATCGAGGTGGGCGACGCCGAGCAACTGGCTCAGGCCATGGGCAAGGTGGCCGAAGTCCGCTGGGTGAGCAAGGACGAGGCCCGCGCGCTCGGTTTCTGGAACCCCGAGACGCCCGACGACAACCCGGTGCAGGACGCCGAAGGCCGCGTCGAGATTCCGCGCTGGCGCCACGCGGTGCTGAACATGCCGCACCCGCTGCTCGAGCAGGGCCTCGTGATCCTCGACACGCCCGGCCTGAACGCGATCGGTGCCGAGCCCGAACTCACCGTGAGCCTGATACCCCAGGCGCATGCCGTGGTCTTCATCCTGGGCGCCGAAACGGGTGTGACCCGCTCCGACCTGTCGATCTGGCGCGAGCACCTGATCACCGGCGACGACAGCCACGACACGCGCTTCGTGGTGCTCAACAAGATCGACACGCTGTGGGACACGCTGAGCACCCCGGTGCAGATTGCGCAGCAGATCGAGCGCCAGCGCGAAGGCGCGGCTCGGTTGCTCGAAGTGCCGCTGGCGCAGGTGCTGCCGGTGTCCGCGCAGAAGGGCCTGCAGGCCAAGATCGGCCACGACGCGGCGCTGCTCGAAGCCAGCCGTCTGCCGGCACTCGAAGCGCTGCTTGGCGAAGGCGTGCTCGGCAAGCGCGAGACCATGCTGCGGCTGGCGGTCGATGCCGGCATGACCGCGCTGCGCACCGAGGCCGAACGCCTGCTGAAGGTGCGCCAGCGCGACCTGTCGGAGCAGGCGCTCGAACTGCAGGGCCTGCGTGGCAAGAACGTGTCGGTGATCCGCCACATGCGTGCGCGCATCGACCAGGAACATGCTGAATTCGAGGGCAGCAACACCCGCATCCTGGCGCTGCGCTCGGTGCAGGGCAAGCTGCTGCGCGAGGTGTACGCGGTGCTCGGGCGCACGGCGCTCAAGGCCGACATGGTCAAGCTGGCCGCGGCGCTCAAGCGCCCCGGCGTCAAGTTCAACGTGCGCAAGGTGTACGGCGAAACCTTCGATGCGCTGCGCAACAACCTGCGCGAAGTGCAGGCGACGACGGCCGAGATCCAGTCGATGCTGCACGCCACCTTCCGCCAGCTCAACGCCGAGCAGGGCTTCACGCTGCAGGCGCCGGCCGAGCCCGACCTGAGCGGCTTCGAGCAGGAGCTGGGCCAGATCGAGCGCAGCCACATCCACTACCTGGGCGTAGGCAACCTGATCAAGCTCGCGCAGGCCGACTTCTGCGACAAGCTGGTGCGCGCACTGGCCAGCCGGCTGCGGCTCGTCAACGAAGCCGCCATGACCGAGGTCGAGCGCTGGAGCAAGGGCGCGAGCGCGCAGATCGATGCGCAGCTCAAGGAGCGCCGTCGCAATTTCAGCAAGCGCATCGAGGCGATCGAGCGCATCCAGAACGCCGCGGGCAGCCTCGACGACCGGCTGGCCGAGATCGCCGCGCAAGAAAGCCACCTGGCCGCGCTGCAGGAGCGGCTGCACGAGTTCACCTCGCTGATCGCGCAGCACGGCAGCCAGCCGCCTGTTGCGGCCGCCGCCATCGCGGGCGAGCAACTGCGTGCGGCCTGAGCGCACCGCCGCGCGGGCGGCCGTCTCCCCACCTCTGTCGCTGCCCCCCGATTTCTCCGCACAGGTCGTGCGCTGGCAGCGCAGCCACGGTCGCAGTGAGTTGCCGTGGCAGAACACGCGCGATCCGTACCGCGTCTGGCTCTCGGAGGTGATGCTCCAGCAGACGCAGGTCACGACGGTGCTCGGCTACTTCGCGCGCTTTCTCGAGCGCTTCCCCGACGTGGCGGCGCTGGCCGCCGGCACCGAGGACGAGGTGTTCGGCCTGTGGAGCGGGCTGGGCTACTACAGCCGCGCGCGCAACATGCACCGCTGCGCGCAGGAGGTGGTCGCGCGCTTCGGCGGCGCCTTCCCGCACACCGCCGCCGAACTCGTGACCCTGCCCGGCATCGGTCGTTCGACGGCTGCGGCCATCGCGGCCTTCTGTTTCGGCGAGCGCGTGGCCATCCTCGACGGCAACGTGAAGCGCGTGCTGACGCGCGTGCTCGGTTTCGACGGCGACATGTCGTCGGCCGCGCAGGAGCGCGCGCTGTGGGACCTCGCCACGCAGCTGCTGCCGCCGGACGGCCAGCGCGAGGCGGTGGCGCACTACACGCAGGGCCTGATGGACCTGGGCGCCACGGTCTGCCTGCCGCGCAAGCCCAGCTGCATGATCTGCCCGGTGAACGCCAGCTGCGTGGGACTGCGCCAGGGCGCGCCCGAGCGCTACCCGGTGAAGACGCGCAAGCTTAAGCGCAGCGCCCAGTCGCTGTGGGTGCTCCTGGCGCGCGACGCGCAAGGGCGCGTGTGGCTGGAGAAGCGGCCCGCCAAGGGCATCTGGGCGGGGCTGCATTGCTTGCCAGTCTTCGACAGCCACGACAATCTGCTCGCAGCCCTGCCGTCGGGCGCCGCGCATGACACGCAGGAGCTGCCGCCCTTCGTGCACGTGCTGACCCACAAGGACCTGCACCTGCACCCCGTGTTGCTCCAGGGCGTCCAGCCGCAAGGCGAGGGCGCGCGCTGGGTCGAGGCGCAGGAATGGAGCCGGCTGGGGCTGCCCGCGCCGATGCGCAAGCTGCTGGAAACTTCCGGGGCCTGAAGGCCTTCGTCGCCGTCAGGCGTCGAGTTCGCGGTGGCGCTTGAGCGCGCCCCACCGGGCACCGAAGGCGCGTGCCAGCTGCTCGACCAGGAACACCGACCGGTGCTGTCCGCCCGTGCAGCCGATGGCCACCGTCACGTAGCTGCGGTGGTCGCGTGCCAGCGCATCGAGCCAGTGCGTCAGGAACTGCTCGATGTCGTCGAACATGCGCGCCACGTCGTCGTGCTCGCGCAGCCATTCGATCACCGGCTCGTCGCGACCCGTCAGCGCGCGCAGCGTCGGCACGTAGTGCGGGTTGGGCAGCATGCGCACGTCGAACACGTAGTCGGCATCGAGCGGTACGCCGCGCTTGAAGGCGAAGGACTCGAACACCAGCGTCAGCGCGTTCTGCGGCGCCGAGATCAGCCCCTTGATGTAGCTCTGCAGCTGGGCGGGGCGGATGAGGCTGGTGTCGATCACGTCGGCGCCGTCGCGCAGGTCGGCCAGCAGCTCGCGTTCGAGTTCGATGGCCTGCACCAGCACGCGGTGCTGCTCGGGCACGTCGGTGCGGCTTTCCTGGCGCGAGAGCGGATGGCGCCGGCGCGTTTCCGAATAACGGCGCAGCAGCGCGTCGGTGGTCGCGTCGAGGAACAGCGAACGCAGCGAGACGCCGTCGGCGCGCAGCGCTTCGAGCTGCTGCGGAACGATCGGCAGCGACACGCCGCTGCGCACGTCCATCGCGATCGCCACGCGCGTGGCCTGCTGCTCGTGTTGCAGCGCGATGAAGGCGGTGAGCAGTTCGGGCGGCAGGTTGTCGACGCAGTAGTAGCCGGCGTCTTCCAGCGCGTGCAGCGCCACCGACTTGCCGGAACCCGACATGCCGGTGATGAGGACGAGGTCGAGGTTCATGTTCATGGGGCGGTCGCCGGCGTCTTGTGGCCGAGCATTTCGCGCGCGTGGGCCAGCGAGGTGGCCGACACCTTTTCGCCGCCCAGCATGCGGGCGATTTCGCGCGGCCGGTCGTCGGCCGCCAGGCGCGACACGCCGCTTTCGGTGCGCGGGCCGTCCGCGCCGGCCGCCGTCGTCTGGCGCTTGGCGACCACGAGGTGGTGGTCGGCGCAGGCCGCCACTTGCGGAAGATGGGTCACTGCGAGCACCTGACGGTCGCGGCCGAGCTGCTTCATGAGGCGGCCCACGGTCTCGGCGACCGCGCCGCCGACGCCTGCATCGACCTCGTCGAAGATCAACGTCTGCGCGGCGCCCAGTTCGCTGGTCGTCACGGCGATGGCCAGGGCGATGCGCGAGAGCTCACCGCCCGAGGCCACCTTGCCGATGGCGCGCGGCGTGCTGCCGGCGTGGCCGGCCACCAGGAACGAGATTTCTTCAAGGCCGGCGCGGCCAGGTTGTGCGAGCGGCTGCAGTTCGACGTCGAAACGCCCGCCCTGCATGCCCAGGCCCTGCATCGCCTGCGTGACCGCCTGGGCCAGGCGCGGCGCCGCCTGCTTGCGGATCTTGCCGAGGGCCTTGGCTTCCTTCATGTAGGCCTGTTGCGTGTTCTGCTCGGCGCGCTCCAGGCCTTCGAGGTCGCTTTGTGCGTCGAGTGCCTGCAGCTCCGCCTGCCAGCCGGCCAGCAGCGCGGGCAGCTCGGCCGGCGTGCGCTTGTAGCGGCGCGCGAGCGACATCCACAGGCCCATGCGCTCGTCGAGTTCGGCGAGGGTCTTGGGATCGGTGTCGGTGTCGCGCAGGTAGCCGTGCAGCGAGTGGGCCGCGTCCGAGGCCTGCGCCACGCAGGAAGCCAGCACCTCGCCCAGCGTGCGGAATTCGGGCTCGATGTGTTCGCAGTTCTGCAGCAGCGTCGCGGCGCGTGTGAGGGCGGCGAGGGCGCCGTTGTCGTCGTCTTCGAGCGCCTGGCTCGCGCCTTGGGCGGCGTCGATGAGCGCCTGCGCGTTCGAGATGCGCGAATGGTGGGCCGAGAGTTCGTCCCACTCGTCGGCGCCCGGCGCGAGCTTGGCGACTTCGGAAATCTGCCATTGCAGGCGCTCGCGCTCGCGTTGCAGCGAGTCTTGCGCGGAGCGTGCGTGCTCGAGCGCCGAGAGCGCCTGCCGCCAGCTCTGCCAGGCGGCGTCGAGCGCGTCGGTGCGCGCGCCCGCGTAGGCGTCGAGCAGGCCGCGCACGGCCTCGGGGCGGGTCAGGCTTTGCCAGGCGTGCTGGCCGTGGATGTCGAGCAGGCGGTCGCCCAGGTCGCGCAGCTGCGTGGCGGTGGCGGGGCTGCCGTTGATCCAGCCGCGGCTGCGTCCCTGCAGGTCGACCGTGCGGCGCAGCAGCAGGCCGTCGCCAGCCTCGAAGCCGCCTTCGTCGAGCCAGCCGGCCAAGGCCGGGTCGGCGTCGAACTCGGCGCTCACGTCGAGCCGCTCGGCGCCTTCGCGCACGGCGCCGGCGTCGGCGCGGTTGCCCAGCGCCAGCTGCAGCGCGTCGATCAGGATGGACTTGCCGGCGCCGGTTTCTCCGGTCAGCACCGTGAAGCCGGCGGACAGGTCAAGTTCAAGGGATCGCACGATCACGAAGTCGCGCAGTGCGATGCGTCTCAAAGCCATCTCAGTTCGTCCTCAAGCTGGGGCGTGGTCCTGCATTCAGGAGCCTCCCTCGTTCCAATGGAGTTTTTTCCGCAGTGTGTCGAAGTAGCTCCAGCCGCGCGGGTGCAGGAAGCGCACCCGGAAGTCGGAGCGGCGCACCACCACGCGATCGCCGATGGCGAGCGAGGCGAGCGACTGCATGTCGAAATTGGCGCTGGCGTCGCGACCGCTCACCAGCTCGATCACGATCTCGTCGGCGTCGGGCAGCAGCACGGGGCGGTTCGAGAGCGTGTGCGGCGCGATCGGCACCATCACCCAGCCCGGCACCGCCGGATGCAGCAGCGGCCCGCCGGCCGACAGCGCATAGGCGGTCGAGCCCGTGGGCGACGCGATGATCAGCCCGTCGGCGCGCTGGTTGGCCACGAAATGACGGCCCACCGACACGCGCATCTCGACCATGCCCGAGGTGGCGCCGCGGTTGACCACCACGTCGTTCATTGCGAGCGCGTCGAACACCACGGCCTCGTCGCGGATCACCTGCGCGTGCATCAGGCTGCGGTGGTCTTCCTCGTATTCGCCGGCCAGCATCGGGATCAGCGTGGCCTGGTAGTTGTCCAGCGGGATGTCGGTGATGAAGCCCAGCCGCCCGCGGTTGATGCCGATCAGCGGGATGCCGTAGCACGCGAGCTGCCGGCCGATGCCGAGCATGGTGCCGTCGCCGCCGACCACGAGGCCAAGGTCGCAGCGCTGGCCGATTTCTTCGACCGACAGCGCCTGGTAGCGCGGGTGCGGCGGGGCGTCGGTGTCCTCACAGGACGAACGCTCCACGAACACCGTGCAACCCTGCGATTCGAGGAAGGCGCCGATGCCCTCCATCACGCCGTCGCGCGCATCGGCCTGCGCCCGGGCGCCGGAAGCCTGGTATTTGCCGATCAGGGCGACGTGACGAAAGCGAGAGGTCATAGCTCACAAATTACAACACTAAAATCTTGCAATGCTGGACGACCGTGCCAAGTTGCTGTTGAAGACGCTGGTCGAGCGTTACATCGCCGATGGGCAACCCGTCGGCTCGCGCACGCTCTCGCGTTCGGCGGGACTGGATCTCTCGCCCGCGACCATCCGCAACGTCATGTCCGACCTCGAGGCGCTGGGGCTCATTGCAAGCCCCCACACCTCGGCCGGACGCGTGCCGACCACGCGCGGCTATCGGCTTTTCGTTGACACCATGCTGACCGCGCAGCGCGAGCAGATGAGCGCCCCCAGCTTGGCGGCCGATCAGCCGCAGAAGGTGATCGCCAATGCCGCCCATCTGCTGTCGAACCTGTCGCAGTTCGTCGGTGTCGTGATGGCGCCCCGGCGCGCTTCGGTGTTCAAGCAGATCGAATTTTTGCGCCTGTCGGAGCGGCGCCTGCTGGTGATCATCGTGTCGCCCGATGGCGATGTACAGAACCGCGTGATCTTTCCGGAGTCCGACTATTCGCAGTCGCAGTTGGTCGAGGCCTCGAACTACATCAACGCGCATTTCGCGGGCCTGACGATCGAGCAGGTGCGCGACCGGCTGCAGTCCGAAGTCGAGAAGCTGCGCGGCGAGATTGCGGCGCTGATGCAGGCGGCCGTGAAGGTCAGCTCCGAGGTGCTCACCGACGCCCAGGCCGACGACGTCGTGATTTCCGGCGAGCGCAACCTGCTGTCGGTGACCGATTTTTCCAGCGACATGGGGCAGCTGCGGCGCGCCTTCGACCTTTTCGAGGAGAAGGCGCAGCTGATGCGGCTGCTCGATGTGTCGAGCAAGGCCGAGGGCGTGCGCATCTTCATCGGCGGCGAAAGCCAGGTCGTGCCGTTCGAGGAGCTGTCCATCGTCAGCGCCAACTACGAGGTCGACGGCCAGGTGGTGGGCACGCTGGGCGTGATCGGCCCGACCCGCATGCCGTACGACCGCATGATCCAGATCGTCGACATCACCTCGCGCCTGGTGAGCAACGCGCTGAGCTACCGCAAGTAGCCGGCCGCGCGCGGCGCATAGAATCGTGCCCGCGTGGGCCGTTAGCTCAGTTGGTTAGAGCAGCGGACTCATAATCCGTTGGTCGATGGTTCAAGCCCATCACGGCCTACCACCAGAAAATGCCGTCACGGCGAGAGAGCTTGCTATCTATTGGATAGCAAGCTCTTTTTGTTTCTGCGGACTCAATCCAGCTGCAGCGACCCCAGCCGTGCGACCACCAAATCGTGCAGCGTCTGTGCCGCCACTGACAGGCTGCCTTCGCGCCGCTGCACCAGGTACAGCGTGCGCGTGAGCGCGGGCAGCGGCAGTGGCCGCGTCACCAGCGTCTCGCGCTGGAAGTGAAAGAGCGTGAGCGCCGGCACCACGCTGATGCCCAGCCCGGCCTCCACCAGCCCCATCACGGTAGCCAGGTGCTCCACCTCGAACACCGCGTTGAGCCGCAGCGGGTGCAGCGCCGCGTCGAGCGCCTGCCGCACGCTGCTGTTGCGCGCCATCTGGATGAAGGGCCATGGGGCGATCTTCTTCACCGTGAGGCGCGGCTCGCGTGCGAGCGGGTGGTCGGCGCGGCACACGAGATGAAAGCGATCGGTGCAGAGCTTGCGTGCCAGCAGGTCACTATCGGCCGTCGCGCCCGACGCCGCGAGCGCGAAGTCGGCCTGGCCGCTGCGTACCAGGGCAATGCAGGCGTCCGACAGCGCATCGTCCAGGTCGATGCGGATGCCGGGCCAGGCCTGCATGAATTCCGCGAACACCGTGGGCAGCCAGCCTGCCGCGAGCGAGGGCAGGGCAGCGATGCGCACGCGCCCCTTGCGGCGCTCCACGTGGTCGGCCAGGTCGCCCATCGCGCTGCCCATGTCGTCGAGCAGGCGGCGCGCCGCGCTCTCAAAGAGCCGGCCCTCGGGCGTGAGTTGCACGCTGCGCGTGTCGCGGTCGAAGAGACGCGTGCCGACGGCGTCTTCAAGGGCGCGGATCAGCGCGCTGAACGCGGGCTGAGACAGGTGGCTGGTCTGCGCCGCGCGCGTGAAGTTGCGGTGCTCGGCCAGAGCCAGAAAGGCGCGCAACTGCCGCGTGGAGAGGTCGGGCGTCTTTCTCATGTTGCGGGGCTTCTTATTTGAAATGCAGATCAATCGATCCGTAATTTCGATTTTACGGATTGCGGCTGCCTGCCTACATTCCGCATTCAATGACTGCTCCCTCACTGCCTCCTTTGCTGATCGGCTGCGCGGCTGGTTTCTCCGGCGACCGCACCGATGCGGCAGGGCCGGTGGTCGATACGCTGATCGCGCGGCTCGCCAACGGGCCCACGGGGCAGCGCGCCTTCCTGATCTTCGAGACGCTGGCCGAACGTACGCTGGCGCTCGCGCAGCTGCGCCGCCGCGACAACCCCCATGCCGGCTACGAGCCGCTGCTCGATGCGATGCTGCGGCCGGTGCTGGCGCGTTGCCTCGCGCATGGCATCCGCATCGTGAGCAACTTCGGCGCGGCCAATCCGCGTGCGGCAGCGCGGCACATCGCCCGCATGGCGCGCGAGTTGGGCTCCGATGCGCCGCGCATCGCGGTGGTGGAAGGCGATGACCTTTCCGACGCCGCGCATCGCGCGCTGCTCAAGGACGCGCTTGGCCCGCAGGTCGAGGGTTTGCGCGTCGTCAGTGCCAACGCCTACATCGGGGCCGAGCCCATCGCCGCCGCGCTCGATGCGGGCGCGCAGGTCGTCGTGTGCGGCCGCGTCGCCGACCCGTCGCTCGCAGTGGGCCCAGCCATGGCGCACTTCGGATGGCGCGCCGACGACTGGCACCGCCTTGGCCGCGCGACGATGGCAGGCCATCTGCTCGAATGCGGCGCGCAGGTGTGCGGCGGCTACTTCGCCGATCCCGGCTACAAGGACGTGCCGGGGCTCGAAGCGGTGGGCTTTCCGATCGCCGAGATCGACGCCGACGGCCACTGCACCATCGGCAAGGCTGACCACACCGGCGGACTCGTGAGCGAAGCCACGGTGAAGGAGCAACTGCTCTACGAAGTACACGACCCTGGCGCCTACTTGACACCCGACGTGGTCGCGGATATCGCCGAAGCCGAGGTGCGTGCCTTGCCCGGCAAGGACCGAGTCGAGCTCTCCGGCGTGCGCGGTCATGTGCGGCCGAGCCATTACAAGGTCAATGTCTGCCACGAAGGCGGCTGGCTGGCCGAGGGCGAAATCTCGTACGCGGGCCCGCGCGCCGAAGCCCGCGCCCGGCTCGCAGCGGAGGTGTTGCGCAAGCGGCTCGACGGTCTCGCGCTGCGCGTGGACCTCATCGGCGCGCTGAGCATCCTCGGCGACGATGCCGGCCGCGCACTCGCCAGCATGCCGGAAATACCCGACACCGGCCTGCGCGACGTGCGCCTGCGCGTCGCCGCCACGCACGAAGACCGCGCACAGGCCGAGCGCCTGGCGTGCGAAGTGACGGCGCTCTACACCTGCGGCCCCGCGGGCGGTGGCGGCGTGCGCACCGCGCTCACGCCACGGCTCAACACGCTCTCGTGCCTGCTGCCGCGCGAATCGGTGCCGGTGCGCTTCGAACTGCTCGATGCGAAGGCGCTGGCATGAACACGACAGACGACATGATCGAAGTCCCGCTCTACCGCGCAGCCCACGGCCGCACTGGCGACAAGGGCGACCGCTCCAACATCAGCGTGATCGCATGGTGCGCCGAGTTCTATCCGCTGCTCCTCGAACAGCTCACGCCCGAGCGCGTGGCCGCGCAGTTCCGCCATCGCGCGCCCTCGCAGGTGCAGCGCTTCGTGCTGCCCAGGCTGCACGCGATGAACTTCGTGCTCGATGCGGTGCTCGACGGCGGCGTGAACGATGCGCTGAACCTTGATGCGCATGGCAAGGCGCTCTCGTTCCTGCTGCTCGACATGCCGGTCCAAATACCGCGTGCGCTCGAGCCGCTGCTGGCCGGGCCGTAGCCGCGGCGTTCCCCTTTTTCCTTACTCATCCATCCGGAGACAAAACAATGAAACGATTTCCCCTTGCTGTACTGACCGCTGCACTCGCGGCGGCCCCGCTGCTCGGCCACGCACAGGCCTTTCCCGAGAAGTCCATCACCTTCGTCGTGCCGTTCGCGGCCGGCACCGCCACCGACCAGATCGCGCGCGCGCTCGGCAACGCCATCACCGCCGAGACCAAGCAGCCCGTCGTCATCGACAACAAGGCCGGCGCGAGCGGCTTCATCGCCTCTCAGAACGTGGCCAAGGCCCCGGCCGACGGCTACACCGTGCTCATCACCACCAACACCACGCATGCGGCCAACGAGCACCTGTTCAAGAAGCTGCCTTACGACCCGGTGAAAGACTTCGCCCCCGTCGCCGCGCTCGGCAAGGGCGGCCAGATCATGGTGGTGAACCTGTCGTTCCCTGCGAAGACGGTGTCCGAGTTCGTCGCGCTTGCGAAGAAGGAACCGGGCAAGTACAGCTTCGGCAGCGGCAGTTCGTCCAGCCGCATGGCGGGCGAGCTGCTGCAGCAGATGGCCGACATCAAGCTTCTGCATGTGCCCTACAAGAGCAACACGCTGGCCGTGACCGACCTGCTCGGTGGCCAGATTCACATGATGATCACCGACACCGCCACGGGCCTGCCGCAGGTCAAGGGCGGCAAGCTGCGCGCGCTGGGCATGTCGAGCGCGAGCCGCTCGCCGCTCGCGCCCGACGTGCCCACGATTTCCGAAGCTGGCGTGAAGGGCTACGAGATGGGCTATTGGTTCGCGGCCTACGCGCCCGCGAAGACGCCGCCCGCCGTCGTCAAGCGCTTGAACGAACTGCTTGTGAAGGCGGCGAAGAGCGAGTCGGCCAAGACCGCGTTCTACGAACCGACCGGCACCGAGGTGTTCACCTCGTCGCCTGAAGAACTGGCCAAGTTCCAGGTCGGCGAATCGCAGAAGTGGGGCCGCATCGTGAAGGCCGCGGGCATCGAAGCGGAATGACGCAGGCGCCGTAGCGCAGATCGGCGCCGCGCAAAATGACACGCACCAGCTCATTCCCGCGAGTGGGTGGAAGTTCGCCAGGTGCGGTGTGAGCGCGCGGTTCCCCGGCACTCCCGACGAGACCAACGTGTGGCTGAAGGACAAATGGCGCCCGCCCTCCATGTACGAGCTGGTCGACATCGCGAAGGCCCCGAAGGCGATGGGCCTGGGCCTCGCGGCGCTGCGTCGCCTGGTGCGAGTGCCGGCGCGCCCTAGGTGACCCGCGCAGCCAACGACCTCATGGCCAGGTGTTTCATGCTGCGCGTCGATGCCGATGCAGCGATTTCCAATGCCATGGCCAAGCCCGTTCTGCCCTGGCGGGAACGTCAGCTTTCCCAAGCGCCAAGTCGATGCGCAGCGTCATGGTCGACGGATCTGGAAGGTGGCGTTTGCGCCCCAGGTCGCCACCGTCAGGCTGCCATCCGGTGCGCTGGCCAGACCCACCGGGCTGCTCAGTCCGTCGGCGATGACCTCGCGAACGCCGTTCCGGTCGATGCGGCTGACGGTGGTGCCGCCGTAGTCGACCACATAGGCGGCGTCCGCGCCTGCTGCAACGATGCCTGGGCCGGGGCTGCGCAGGTCGGTGTTGATTGCCCTGGCCTTCAGTCCGCCCGACACCAGGGAAACTCCGCCGGCGATATTGCTGACCAGCAGATCGCCATTGGGAAGTTCGACGGCACCGACCGGTGTCTGCAGACCATCCGCCGCAACGTCGATCGCTCCGTCCGGGCGCACCGCAAGAATCTGGTGGGTCCTGCGATTCGCGATCAGCAAGCGGCCGCGGGCATCGAAAGACAACCCCGCGGGGGTCGCAAGCCCTCGCACGAAAACGGCCTGGTCGCCGCGGGGCGTGAAGCGCCACACCAGGTCTTCGTTGTAGGAGGCGACATAGACATCGCCCTTGGACGAGATGGCCAACCCCGAGGGGCCGCTGAGCCCGCTGGCGAAGACCGTGCGCTCGCCGGTGGGCGCAAAGCGCATCACGTTGCCGGCGGACCAGTTCGCAACGTAAAGGTTGCCGCTCGCGTCGTAGGCCATGCCGACCGGTGAGCCGAGGCCTTCGTGGTTGGCCGTGCGGTCCAGCGTCCACGTGCCGGCCGGTCGCGGTTGAGCCAGGGCGGGCTGGCCCCGCAAGATCGCCATGAGAAGAACCAGGCATGTGGCGCGGAAGAACGGCTTCATGCCGGCACCTCCTCGGAGAAGACATCCTTGGCCGCAAACAGGCCGTTGAGCGCCGCGGGAAAGCCGGCATAGACGGCCATCTGCATGATGACTTCGACGATCTCTTGCCGGGTGCAACCCACGTTGCGGGCGCCGTGGATGTGCACCTTGAGTTGCGGCAAGGCGTTGCCCATGGCGGTGAGTGCCGCCACCACGGACAGTTCGCGCGCCTTGAGGTCGAGCCCCGGTCTCGAATAGATGTCGCCGAACGGAAACTCGATGAGCAGGCGCGCGAAGTCGGGGGCGATGTCCTTGAGGCTGTCGATGACGTTCTCGCCCGCCTGGCCATCGACTTCCTTGAGCTTGGCCCAGCCGCGCGCATACCGTTCATCGGCCATCGGATTGCTTTCGTGTGTGTTCATGGATGCAATTTACGAAGGCGACGCACGCGCATCCAATACCTTTTATGTGATACCTTTTTGGTATGAATGGAGCGATCGACCTGCGGCAGTTCCGGTACTTCCTCGCAGTCAGCGAGGAGCTGCACGTCGGGCGCGCGGCTGCCCGCCTGCACATCTCCCAGCCCCCGTTGAGCCGGCAGATTCGTCAGCTGGAAGAACAGCTCGGCGTGTCGCTGTTCGTGCGCACCAAGGTCGGCATGACGCTGACGCGGGCCGGCGCCGCCCTGGTGCCGGAAGTGCGCTTGACGCTGGCGCAGGCGGACAAGGCGGTGGCGGCCGCGAGGGCCGCGAGCGGTGCCAAGGGCGGCCAGTTCGTCGTGGGCTACACGACCGTCTTCGACCGAAGCGCCATTCCCGATGTGTTCGAGCCCTTGCAGAAGCGCTTTCCGGACTGGCGAATCGTCAGCAAGGGCAAGCACTCGATCAACCTCGTGCGCGACATCAAGAATGGAGCGATGGACGTGGCCTTCATCGGCTTGCACACGGAGGCACGCGGGCTTGAGGTGCGGACACTGCGCGAGGAGCCCGTCATCGCAGCGCTGCCGGCGAGCCATCCGCTGGCGCGCAAACGCGGGCTGGGCTTCGACGACCTGCGCGGCGAATCAATCTTCCGGTTCGAGCGCCGGCTGAATCCCGGCTTCTACGACCATTGCCAGGCGTTCTTCGAGCGGATCGGCTTCCAGCCCCGAACGGTTCCAGAACCCGACGACCACCACATCCTGCTGGGGCTCATTGCGGAGGGACGGGGCATCGCGTTCATCTCCGCGTCGCTGCAGAACGTCAAGCGCAAGGGCGTCGTCTTCCGGCCGCTCAAGGCAGAAGCACGCGGCCTGACCAGCGGCATCGCGGTCGCTTATGCCAAAGACAACCCGTCGCCCCTGCTGGCCCGGTTTCTCGAATTCGTCGGCGTCGAGGCGCAACGCAAGGCAAAGTCCAGGTCCGCCCGTTGACGCCAGGGCGTCGTCAACTGCCCGACCAAGATGCCCCGGCCGCAACATCCCACATCGAAGGGGGCGCATGTCACATCCCGTTTACCTGTCCAGTTCTTCCTTGCCCCGGATGCCGGAAGGCAGCCGCGACGAATGGCGCGGTTTCTTCGGCCCTGGTGCCGAGCTGGAAGCCAACGCGTTCTTTCCGTTGTTCTGGCGGGCGCTCTTCAGCGCAGGCGACATCCGGCATGCGCGCTTCATCGACGCGTACGACATCAGCGATGAAGCCTCGACGATCGATCGCGAGGAATGCCTGGCGGACTTCGGCGCCGAGGCGACGTTCCCCTACCTTGTCGTCGACAAGGCCACGGCGGTTGCGCGGCTGACGGAGCGGCGCGAAGCCGTCATCGGTGCCGTCGGCGAACGCTTTCGTCCGATCTACGAATCCTTTGAAGCGCTGATTGCGCAGCACTTCGCAGACCACATCCTGCTGCGCACCGCCGGCCTGCCGGACGCCGGCGATGCCGAGGCATGGCTGCGCGCCGACCTCGACGACATCGACCATCTGCAGGACAGCAAGGCACTCGCAAGCCTCACGGCGGATCTGGCAAGGCACGACACGGATCCGATCTGGACATTGGCCGGCCTCGCTTCATCGAGCGATGGCGTCTGGCCCCCGGCGAAGCTGCGAGAGCGTTTCCCCGACCCGCGGCAGAGGAAGGCCCGCAAACCCCTTTCAACGCAGCAGGCCGGAGCACAGGGTCGCGGATTCGCAAACCCCCAACTGAACGTTGCCGGGAACTGGCTCGATCCCGCATTGGAATGGCTGGGCGCTTTCGTGGCCGCGGGTGTGGCCTTGGGTGCTTATTACCTCACCAGCGCTGCCTGGCTGGCCGTGCTGGCTTTTTTGTGCACGGCAGTGGCATTGGGCTTCGGGATCGCGAAATTGCGCGATAGGTGACCTGACGCTGGGCTCGCGTTGGGTGACGAGGTTCATCGGTGGGCGCATCGTCCGCCGAAGCCGCCCGGGCGACCCGAGCCGGTCCGAGACCGTCGCATCGCGAGGCCGCGAAGCTTTTTTGAAAGGCTCGCCGAAACAGCGCTTTCGACGGGGTAGAATGCAAGGCTGCGCGGCTGTAGCTCAGTTGGATAGAGTACTTGGCTACGAACCAAGGGGTCGTGGGTTCAATTCCTGCCAGCCGCACCATCTCTCGAATAGCCTGGAAGGGTTTCTCTTCCAGGCTATTTTCGTTTGAGGCCCTCGCAAAGGTTTCGCCGCTCGCATTCGCTGCGCGGCAGGCGTCCATAAAAAAGCCGCCCGAAGGCGGCTTCCTGACGTCGATACGGACAGCCGTCAGGCCAGGCCTGTGCAGTTGTCGTCGCGCCGGACTTACTTCTTCTTGGCAGCGGCCTTCTTGGCGGGAGCCTTGGCGACGACGGCCTTGGTGACAGCAGCCTTCTTGGGAGCAGCCTTCTTGGCAGCGGGTGCAGCGGCGGCCTTCTCGGCCTTGCGCTTGGCGGCCTTGGGGTCGATGGCGGCCTTGAAGGCGGCGCCAGCGACGAACTTCGGCACCTTGGTGGCTGCGATCTTGATCTTGGTGCCGGCCTGGGGGTTGAAGCCCGAGCGTGCGGCGCGTGCGACTTGCTTGAAAGTACCGAAGCCGACCAGTTGGACCGAGTCGCCCTTCTTCACGGCAGCGACGACGCTGCTGGTGATCGTTTCGAGGACGCGTGCGGCCTCGGCCTTGCTCAGGTTGTGGGTGGTGGCGATCTTCTCGACCAGTTCGATGCGGTTCATTCAGTATTCCTTGGATGGTATGGCGCCGTGTTGCCTACGGCGGCCCAGGCTTATTCCGGGCGGGGCGGAGTGTACCGGGTCGGACGGGCCTCTTTGGCGCGAGGCGGCCCCGATGCACTGCAACAGGCCACATTGAGGACCACTGTCGTTCGCATTTTCAGCTTTCAATCACAAAGGTTGGGACGGGCGAAAAAACACGCTATAATCGAAAGCTGTGCGGCTGTAGCTCAGTTGGATAGAGTACTTGGCTACGAACCAAGGGGTCGTGGGTTCAATTCCTGCCAGCCGCACCACTCTTCAAGGGTTAGCTCGTTTTTCGAGCTAACCCTTTTTCTTTGGCCGCTCATTGCACCGTGCCCCGCATCAAGGACGCGCGGGTCGCGCGTTTTTCCAGAGGCCGGCTCGCTTGGCCCTGGCTTCTTCCTCCGCGAATTCATACTGCCCGCGCTCCTGCGGCGACAGGCGCTGCGCCTGCGCGGGCTGCCAGCGTGCCAATCCGACAGTGAGCAGTGCCAAGCCTGCGTCGAGCGTCCTCGGGCCATTGGGGGCTGAATCCGGCGTCACCATCACGCGGCAGACGCGTTCGCGGGCGTGAGATGCAAAATCGTCGCAGTCGACGTCCGCCGGCTTCAAGCGGACCATGTCGTGCATCTTCTGCCGAGCCTGCTCTGCGAAGGGTTGCCCAGGTTTTGGCGCCTCGATGCCCTGCAGGCGCAGGCGGCGCCACGCACTGGCGTTGGTTGCGTCGCCGCAGCGGGCGGTCGCGGTGTCGCCGCTGTGGATGCTCACGATGAAGCAGGTCTGTGTTCTGGCTTGGGTGCTGAAGGGAAGGGCGCTCAGCGTGCCGGCCAGGGCCGCGAGAACGCCAAAATGAAGTCTCGCCGAGACGCAGCAGCGGCGTGAGAAGTGTCTGGTGGCGATCACGGGGGCTCCTGTCTCCTGGGCATTGCGGTTGCGGCAAACTTGCCCGCTTGGAGGGCGCGGCAAGGGCGCCCAGTATTTCCGATTTGAAGGGCTCTGCATTGAACAAGGCATTCACCAAGGAGTCGGACGCCGATGCGGACGACGATGAGGACGGCGCAGGCGGTGCCGCGCCCCCGCTGCCGGCCGGCAGCAAGAACTACATCACGCCCGAGGGCTACGCACGGCTGCGCGACGAACTGCTGCAGCTGATGGACGAGGAGCGTCCGAAGGTCGTCGAGGCCGTGCACTGGGCTGCGAAGAACGGCGATCGCTCCGAGAACGGCGACTACCTCTACGGCAAGAAGCGCCTGCGCGAGATCGACCGGCGCATCCGCTTCCTCGGCAAGCGGCTCGAGATCGCGGAGATCACCGACCCGTCGGTGCACCATGGCAGCGACCAGGTCTTCTTCGGCGCCACGGTCCGCTATGCCGACGAGACCGGCGAGGAGCGCAGCGTCACGATCCTCGGCATTGACGAAGCCGAGAGTGCCAAGTCGGAGGTCAGCTGGATTTCCCCGATCGCGCGTGCGTTGCTGAAAGCGCGCGAGGGCGACGTGGTGAAACTCATCACGCCTGGCGGGGCGCACGAGGTGGAGATTCTGTCGGTGAGCTACCCGGCGCCGCGCACGCCGGCGAACTGACGAAGAAGGTCAGGGCGCCGGAATCGTCCGCGCCGCGGTCAGCACCGACGCGGTCCGGCGCGCGGCGCGCAGCACGGCATCGAGGTGCGTGCGGTCGCGCACCGCGATCACGAAGCGCAGGTCGGTTGAATCCTGCGGCGTCTCGTCGGCCATTTCCACGTGCGTGATGTCGGCCTCGGCATCGGCCAGGGTGGCCGCCACGCGGGCCAGCACGCCCTTGTCGTTGCGCACGGTGATGACCACGCCGGTCTCGAAGGCGCGTGTGGGCTCGTCGGCCCATTCGACCGCGAAGAAGCGTTCGCTGTCCTTGTTGCGCAGGCGCTGGCCCACGCCGCAGTCGTCGGTGTGCACCACCAGCCCCTCGCCGTGCCCGAGGTAGCCGACGATCTGGTCGCCGGGAATGGGTCGGCAGCACTGCGCAAAGCGCACGGAGGAGTTCTCGCTGCCGTCGAGCGTCACCGCGCCTTGCGACACGGCCTCGTGCGACGTGAAGCGCTCGCGGCTCAGGAGGAGGGCGTCGGGGCGCTCGCCGATCTCGGCCAGCAGCGCCATGAGCCGCTTGGCGACGATGCTGGCGATGCGCTTGCCCAGGCCGATGTCGGTGAGCAGCTCGGCGCGGGTGCGGTTGCCGGTGAAGCGCAGCAGCTTCTCCCACAGCGCCTGGTGTTCGTCGTCTTCCTCGGGCAGCTTGCCCAGGCCTTCGGCGCGCAGCGCCTGCGCCAGCAATTTCTCACCCAGGCCTTCGGATTCGGCATGCGCCAGCGTCTTCAGGTAGTGGCGGATCTTGGAGCGCGCCCGGCCGGTGCGCACGAAACCCAGCCACGCAGGGTTGGGTGTCGACACTGGGGCAGTGATCACTTCGACCACGTCGCCGTTCTTCAGTTCTGTGCGCAGTGGCACCTGGTCGCCGTTGATGCGCGCGGCCGAGGTGTGATCGCCGATGTTGCTATGGATGGCGTACGCGAAGTCGACCACCGTGGCGCCACGCGGCAGCGCCATGATCTGGCTCTTGGGTGTGAAGACGTAGACGGCATCCGGGAACAGGTCGACCTTGACGTGGTCCCAGAACTCGGCGGCGTCGCGTGTCTCGTCCTGGATGTCGAGCAGCGACTGCAGCCACTTGGTGCCCAGCCGGTCGTTGCTCGCAGCGTTGGGTTCGGCGGCCTTGTAGAGCCAGTGCGCTGCGACGCCCGATTCGGCCACGACGTGCATGGCTTCGGTGCGCAGCTGGAACTCCACGCTCACGCCGGCAGGGCCCACCAGCGTGGTGTGCAGCGACTGGTAGCCGTTGAGCTTGGCGATCGCGATGTGGTCCTTGAACTTGCCCGGCAGCGGCTTGTACATCTGGTGCAGGATGCCCAGGCCGGTGTAGCAGGCGATCACGTTCGGCACGATGAGCCGGAAGCCGTAGATGTCGGTGACCTGCGCGAAGCTCAGGTGTTTTTCTTCCATCTTGCGGTAGATGGAATAGAGCGTTTTCTCGCGGCCCGCGATGCGCAGCGTCATGCCGGCGGCGGAGAAGGCCGTCTCGACCTCTTTCTGCACCTTCTGGATCAGGTCGCGTCGCCGCCCGCGGGCCTTCGCGACGGCCTTGGCCAGCGTGGTGTAGCGCCAGGGCTTGAGGTGGCGAAATGACAGGTCCTGCAGCTCGCGGTAGGTCTGGTTCAGGCCCAGCCGGTGCGCGATGGGCGCGTAGATCTCGAGCGTTTCGCGTGAGATGCGGGCCCACTTTTCGCGCGGCGCGTCGGCCAGCGTGCGCATGTTGTGCGTGCGGTCGGCCAGCTTGACCAGGATGACGCGCACGTCGCGCGCCATGGCCAGCAGCATCTTGCGGAACGACTCGGCCTGGTTTTCTTCGCGCGTGTTGAACTGCAGCTTGTCGAGCTTGGTGAGTCCGTCGACCAGCTCGGCAACCGGGGCGCCGAAGCGCTCGATGAGCTCCGGCTTGGTGACGCCGCAGTCTTCGATGGCGTCGTGCAGCAGCGCGGCCATGAGCGCCTGCGCGTCGAGCTTCCACTCGGCGCACTGCGCCGCCACGGCGATGGGATGGGTGATGTACGGCTCGCCGCTGTTGCGCAGCTGCCCGAGGTGGGCTTCGTCCGCGAAGCGGTAGGCGCGGCGAACCAACTCGGTGTCTTCGGCGCTCAGGTAATCGAGGCGAGCCGTCAACGCGGCAAAACTCGCGGCGGCCGCGTTCAGCGCCGCCGGACTCGGTTTCGGCGTAGGGGACGGGGGTTTGGCGACCGCGCTCATGGCTATCACTTTAGCGTGACCGCTCTGTGGACGCGTCCAGACGTAAAAAAAGCACCGCAATGCGGTGCCTTTTCGTTGCAGGGCTGCGTCAGATCAGCCCGGCACTTTCTTGAGCATCTCGATGCCGATCTTGCCTTCGGCGATTTCGCGCAGGGCAGTGACGGCGGGCTTGTTCTTGCTCTCGATCTTGGGCGCGTGGCCTTGGCTCAGCATGCGCGCGCGGTAGGTCGCGGCGAGAACGAGCTGGAAGCGGTTCGGAATCTGAACGAGACAATCTTCGACGGTGATGCGGGCCATGATGAATTCTTTCGGTCGGTGAGCGGGGATTTCAAGGGATGTTCAGTGCGGCGAACGTATCGGCACGGGCTCTGCGCTGTGCGGAATACCGCAGCCGCTGCGCGTGGACGATCGCCTTGAGATCGAAAAGCGCGCGCTCAAATAACTCGTTGATTATAACGAAATCGAATTTTCCGGCCTGGGCCATCTCTTCGGCCGCGTTCTTCAGGCGCAGTTCGATCACCGCCGCGCTGTCCTCGCCGCGGCGCTCGAGACGGGAGCGCAGCTCTTCCCAGCTGGGCGGGAGGATGAAGATCATGACCGCGTTGGCAAAGGTCTTGCGGATCTGCAGCGCGCCCTGAAAGTCGATTTCGAGGATCACGTCGGTGCCCAGGGCCACCCGCTCCTCGACCGCCTTCTTCGACGTGCCGTAGCGGTGGCCGTGCACGTGGGCCCATTCGACGAAGCCGTCGGCCGCGATGAGGGCGTCGAACTCGGTCGGGGAAGCGAAAAAGTACTCCCGGCCGTGCTTTTCCTGCCCGCGCGGGGGGCGCGTGGTGTGGGACACCGAGGGTTGAACGGCCGAGTCGAGCTCCATGAGCGCCTTGACCAGGCTCGATTTGCCGGCGCCGCTGGGCGCGGCGACCACGAAGATATTGCCGGGGTAGTCCATGGGGGGGCTCGTCGTCGTCATTCGATGTTCTGCACCTGCTCGCGCATCTGTTCGATGAGGACCTTCATGTCCACGCCGATGCGCGTGAGTTCCAGGGCGGCCGACTTGGAGCCCAGGGTGTTGGCTTCGCGGTGCAGTTCCTGGATCAGGAAATCCAGCCGCTTGCCGATGTCGCCGCCCTTCTTGAGCAGCCGCTCGATCTCGTCGAGGTGCGAATTCAGCCGCGTGAGCTCTTCCGCCACGTCGATGCGGATCGCGAAGGCTGTGGCTTCGGTCAGGGCGCGGTCCTGGGCGGCTTCGGGCAGCGTGCCGCCCGTACCGGCGGTCAGACCCATGGCCTCCTGCCAGCGCTCCAGGAAACGGTTGCGCTGCTGTTCGACCAACTGCGGAACGAGCGGGCCCGCCTGCTGCACCAGCGTGCGCAATTGCGCCAGATGGGCTTCGAGCATCTTGGCGAGCCTGGCGCCTTCGCGCTGGCGGGCCGACATCAGCGCCTCGAGCGCCTTGCCTGCCACGTCGAGCAGGTCGGGGCCCCAGTCGCCGCGCGTGGCGCCGTCGCCCCCGGCCAGCCGCAGCACGTCGGCCACGCTGAGCTCACGCGCGCCGGGCAGCCAGGCGCGGATGCCGTCCTGCACGCCGTTCAGTCGCTGAAGCAGCTTGACGGAGGGCTCGACCACGCCCGCCTGGGACGTGTTCTCGATGGCCGCGCGCACCTCGACCTTGCCGCGCTTGAGCTTGGCCGTGAGCAGCTCGCGCAGCGCGGTCTCATGCTGGCGCAGCTCCTCGGGGAGCTTGAAGGTGAGGTCGAGAAAGCGGCTGTTGACCGAGCGGATTTCGACCCCGAGCCGGCCCGCGGCGGAGGGCCGTGCATCGGCTTCGGAGTGGCTGCCTGCGGGGCCGTTCTGGCCGCTGGCATAGCCGGTCATGCTGTAAACTGGCATTGCGCCTCACTGTGGTTTTGCTTGCTGGCACCGAGGCGTCGGTACAGCGTTCGCTTGCCGCACCATCGCCTTCGGGCGAAACTCCCGGATTATGTCAAAGGTCAAGCCTACGCCCCTGTTGCCCGATACGGTCATCGGCGGATATCGCGTCGTTCGCCGGCTTTCCGCGGGTGGTTTCGGCGTGGTCTACCTCGCCATCGACCCAAATGGCCAGCAGGTGGCCGTCAAGGAATACCTGCCTTCGTCGCTCGCGACGCGGGGCCCCGGCGAACTCGCGCCGCAGGTGCCGCCCGAGAAGCTGTCGCTGTACCGCCTGGGGCTCAAGAGCTTCTTCGAAGAAGGCCGCTCGCTCGCGCAAATCTCACATGCGTCGGTGGTCAGCGTGCTCAATTTCTTTCGCGAGAACGAAACCGTCTACATGGTCATGAACTACCTGGAGGGCGCGACCCTGCAGGATTTCGTGGTCACGGCGCGCGACCTGAAGCGGCAGAAGGTGTTCCGCGAGTCGACCATCCGTTCGCTGTTCGACGAAATCCTGCGCGGCCTGCGCATCGTCCACCAGTACAAGATGCTGCACCTGGACATCAAGCCCGCCAACATCTTCGTCACCGACGACGACCGCGCCGTGCTGATCGATTTCGGCGCCGCGCGCGAAGTGCTCAGCAAGGAGGGCATCTTCATCCGCCCTATGTACACGCCCGGCTTCGCCGCCCCCGAGATGTACCGGCGCGACTCGTCGATGGGCCCCTGGACCGACATCTACGCCATCGGCGCCTGCATCTACGCCTGCATGCAGGGCTATCCGCCCAACGACGCGCCCCGGCGCATCGAGAAAGACCGCCTGAGCCTGTCGCTCTCGCGCCTGCGCGGCGTGTACTCCGACAACCTCATCGAGGTGGTCGAGTGGTGCATGTCGCTCGACCCGCTCTCGCGCCCGCAGTCGGTGTTTGCGCTGCAGAAAGAACTCAGCCGCGAAGGCGAGCGCCGCTACACCAAGCTCACGGTCGGCGAAAAGGTGCGCCTGTCGATCGACAACATCCGCTCCTTCGACAAGAAGAGCCTGCCCCGGGCCGCCGCGCCCACCACCCGTCCGGCCTGATCGACATGAAGTTCTCCGTGTTCCAGGTCAGTCGCAAGGGCGGCCGCGTCAAGAACGAAGACCGCATGGGCTACTGCTACACGCGGGAGTCGGGCCTGTTCGTGCTCGCCGACGGCATGGGCGGCCACCCCGAAGGCGAAGTGGCTGCGCAACTGGCGCTGCAGACCATCGCCGCGCTGTATCAGCGCGAGGCCCGCCCGACCGTGAAGGACGTGAAGGCCTTCCTTGCCGAATCGGCCATGTCGGCCCACCAGCAGATCATGCGGTATGCGAGCCACAAGGCGATGCTCGACACGCCCCGCACCACCGTCGTCGCGGCCGTGCTGCAGAACGCCACCGCCACCTGGCTGCACTGCGGCGACTCGCGCCTGTACGTCGTGCGCGACGGCCGCCTGCTGACCCGCACCCGCGATCACTCGCATGCCGAGCGCCCCAAGCCCCACGGCGCCTCCGACGCGCCCGTCAACCGCAACCTGCTGCTGACCTGCCTCGGTTCACCGACCACGCCGCTGTTCGACGTGTCGGCGCCGCTGCCGCTGCAGCGCGGCGACCGCCTCATGCTGTGCTCCGACGGTGTCTGGGGCGTGCTCGACGACGCCGTCATCGTGCACACCCTGTCGTCGGGCAAGCCCGTGTCCGACGCCGCACCCGACCTCGCCGAAATGGCACTGCGCAAGGGCGGCGCCCACAGCGACAACGTGACGCTCATCGCGCTCGAGTGGGAAATGCCCGAGACGCCCGGCGACGACCGCGGCGTGTCCACCGAAACCATCGACGACGGCGTGTTCGCCTCGACCATCCAGGCCGGCATGCCGTCCGACAGCGAGATCGACGACCTCGACGAAGACGCCATCGAGCGCTCCATCGCCGAGATCAACGAAGCCATCCGCCGCTCCGCTGCACGCAAAACCTGAGCGCGCAGTCTTCCTTTTCTTCTTTCGGTTTCTCTCTTTCAAAAAATGACTGCTTTCACACGAAGCGGCGGCCGCGCCGCCGACGAGCTGCGCCCCGTGCGCATCACCCGCGGTTTCACCATCCATGCCGAAGGCTCCGTGCTCATCGAGTTCGGCCAGACCCGCGTGCTGTGCACCGCCTCGGTCGAAGAAAAAGTGCCGCCGCACAAGAAGGGCAGCGGCGAAGGCTGGGTGACCGCCGAGTACGGCATGCTGCCGCGCGCCACCCACACCCGCAGCAGCCGCGAAGCCGCCAAGGGCAAGCAGACCGGCCGCACGCAGGAAATCCAGCGCCTCATCGGCCGCTCCATGCGGGCCGTGTTCGACCTCGCCGTGCTCGGCGAACGCACCATCCACCTCGACTGCGACGTGCTGCAGGCCGACGGCGGCACGCGCACCGCGGCCATCACGGGCGCCTTCGTGGCTGCACAGGACGCCGTCGACAAGCTGTTGGCCTCCGGCGCGATCAAGACCTCGCCCATCAAGGGCCACGTGGCCGCCATCTCGGTGGGCATCGTCGGCGGCACGCCGCTGCTCGACCTCGAGTACACCGAAGACTCGGCCTGCGACACCGACATGAACGTCGTCATGACCGGCGCCGGCCACTTCGTCGAAGTGCAGGGCACGGCCGAAGGCGTGGCCTTCACGCGCGACGAGATGAACCTCCTGCTCGGCCTGGCCGAAAAGGGCATCGGCGAACTCGTGAGCCTGCAGCAGCAGGCCCTGCTTTCGAACTGAACGACGACTACAACCAACGAGCCACTGGCGCCCGTGCATCGGGCATCACAGCCATCTTTGACTTTCCATGAAACTGGTTCTGGCTTCCAACAACGCGGGCAAGCTCGCCGAACTCCAGCAGCTGTTTGCCGAGCTGTCCGTCACCCTCGTGCCGCAGTCGGCACTGGGCGTGGGGGAGGCTGAAGAACCCTTCCGCACCTTCGTCGAGAACGCGCTCACCAAGGCGCGCCACGCCAGCGCCGCCACCGGCCTGCCGGCCATTGCCGACGACGCCGGCCTGTGCGTCGACGCCTTCGGCGGCCTGCCGGGTGTCGACACCGCCTACTACGCCACGCAGTTCGGCTACACCAAGGGCGACGCCAACAACGTAAAGGCGCTGCTCGAACAGCTCGACGGCGTGGTCAACCGCCGCGCCGCGCTCGTGAGCACGCTCGTCGCGCTGCGCCGCCACGACGACCCCGAGCCGCTCATTGCCGTCGGCCGCGTGGTCGGCGAGATCGCGCCTGCGCCCATTGGTGACAACGGCTTCGGCTTCGACCCCGTCATGTACCTGCCGACCTTCGGCAAGACCTTCGCCCAGCTGCAGCCCGACGTGAAGAACGCCCACAGCCACCGCGGCCGCGCCGCGCAGGCCATGCTCGCCCTGATGCGCGAGCGCTGGTTCTGACAATGGCCACCGTCTTCCCGATCC
This sequence comes from Variovorax sp. Root473, assembly GCF_001426505.1. GTDB lineage: Bacteria > Pseudomonadota > Gammaproteobacteria > Burkholderiales > Burkholderiaceae_C > Variovorax. The sequence continues at coordinate 29,019 of NZ_LMEV01000003.1, read as the reverse complement.
AGCCCGCCCAACCCGGCGGGGCCCCCCAGGCCAATGACGTGCTGCACTGGATGCGCCCCGGCCCGCTGCAGCTCGCCGCGCTGCCGCCGCTGTCGCTGTACATCCACTTGCCGTGGTGCCTGCGCAAATGTCCTTATTGCGACTTCAACTCGCACGAGTGGCGCGCCACGAGCGAGGCCGACATCGACGGCCTTCCCGAAGCCGCCTACATCGATGCGCTGATCGCCGATCTCGACGCCGCGTTGCCGTTGATCTGGGGTCGCACCGTCCACACCATCTTCATCGGCGGCGGCACGCCCAGCCTGTTCTCGCCGCAGGCCATCGACCGGCTGCTCGGCGACGTGCGCGCGCGCGTCAAGCTCGCGCCCGAGTGCGAGATCACGCTCGAGGCCAATCCCGGCACCTTCGAGCGCAACCGCTTCCGCGCCTACCGCGCGGCCGGCGTCACGCGCTTGTCGGTGGGCGTGCAGAGCTTCAACGACGAGCACCTGACAGCGCTGGGCCGCGTGCACGACCGCGCCCAGGCCATCGCCGCCGTCGAAGAAGCCGCGAGCGCCTTCGATACCTTCAATCTCGACCTGATGTACGCCCTGCCGGGACAGACCATGGAAGGCCTCGACGCCGACCTAACCCAGGCCTTGGCTCTGGCGCCGCCGCACATCTCGATCTACCACCTCACCATCGAGCCCAACACCTGGTTCGCCAAGTTCCCGCCCACGCTGCCCGAGGACGACATCGCCTACGCCATGCTCGACCGCATCACCGAGCGCACGGGCGCGAGCGGCATGTCGCGCTACGAGGTCTCAGCCTACGCGCGCGACGGGCACCGATGCGCGCACAACCTCAACTACTGGCAGTTCGGCGACTACCTCGGCATTGGCGCGGGTGCGCACAGCAAGCTGAGCTTCGCGCACCGCATCGTGCGGCAGGTGCGTTATCGCGAACCGCGCCTGTACATGGAGAACGCGCGCGCCGGTGCAGCCGTGTCGCAGAGCGACGAAGTGGCACTGGCCGACCTGCCGTTCGAGTTCATGCTCAACGCGCTGCGGCTGAAGCAGGGCTTCACGCTGCCCCAGTTCAGCGAGCGCACCGGCCTGGCGATGACGTCGATCCAGCGCGGTCTGGAAGAGGCCGAGCGCAAGGGGCTCGTCGCACGCGACCTGTTCCGCGTGTGGCCCACCGAGCGCGGACTCGACTTCCTGAGCGACCTGCAGACGCTGTTCCTGCCCGATGACGAGTAAGGCCGCGCCGTCAGCTTAAAATCGACGGTTCCGGAGAGTTGGGTGAGTGGTTTAAACCAGCAGTCTTGAAAACTGCCGACGTGAAAGCGTCCGTGAGTTCGAATCTCACACTCTCCGCCAGAATCAATCTCTGGCAGTTTTTGAAAGTCCCGCGCAGTCCCTGCGACGGGACTTTTTCATTGGGGAACGTGCTGATCTTCGGCATCACGATATCCGGGTTCACATGATCGATGGCCGCATGCCGCTGTTCCAGCATCTCCAGTGCCTCGGTGGCGTTGGCCGCGCGTGTCGCGGCATGTCCCATTTCGCGCAGCAAGCCCACTCCGAACTGGCCGACCCTCGTCGTTGTCCTCGACCAGCAGGATGGTGAGCCCCTGCTTCGCGCCCAGAAGCGTTTCGATCATCTGCCCCATGGCGCCCACGTGTGTGCCGACGTCGAGCACCTCCGGCCGCAGCGACTGCGCGTCAGAATTAGCGGACCTTGGCATCAACTGAAAGATTTTGACGAGGGGCCTGCATTGCGCCAGGCCAGGCGCTGTGGTTTGTGTCGAAGGCGCCGAGGGTGGCTCAGCCAGAGGCGTGGCATCCAGCGCGGTCCTTTCCAGAACGAGATAGAGCGCGAGTGCCTACGTCAGCGGCAAAAGCCAGTAGAGCGCACGGTAAGCGAGCACCGCGTCCATCAGTTCGCCCTGCTTCACCGTGCCCGACAGGGATCGGCGTGATCACCCCGACGATGGACGCAGCCAGCAACACGCTCAAGGTGCTCGGGTAGTCCATCTGCCGGCGCAGCAGTTGGCCGCCCGCCAGCAGCCCGTAGCCCAGGTGGCCATGCTGAGCCCGACGATCTGAGCGACGGTGGCTTCATCGGGGCCCGCCCGCGCATACGGCCGAACGCATCGCAATGCTGACCAGCGAACCCAGATTGAAGTTGAACGTATAGCTCCTGACGGCGATGGCCCAAGCGCGCTGGTACGACACCCACAACGAGATGACTTGCGGCGACTGCATTGCTGAGCGGCGCCGGGGCCGCGGTGGCCAGACCACACTGTTGCGCCCATCCCGCCTCACGGTTTCCCTAGCCGGCCGCCCTGAGAACGAGGCGTGAATGGCACAGCTGTAAATTGTCAATAGTTGTTTTAATTCGCCAATATTAAGGGGTAAATTTTTTAAGTCGCGTGACTTTCTTCGTTGTTGTTCGCTATTTTTGTTTCCTGTATTTGGCGCTCTATTTTAATATTTTGATTATGCTTTCATCGTCATTATTTGGTTGAAGGTTTTCTGCAAGGAGAATTCAACTTAATGATTAATTGATTGCAATTGAAAAGAATATTGAAATCAATTCTTTTCAATTTAATTTAATCCTTGTTGAATATGAGCAAAAAATCTCTCAATGGCTATCTGCGCGGGGCATTCTTTTTCTGCGCCAGCCTCGGCTTTCTCAACGTCGCGTTCGCGCAACCTGCCGCCACTGCCAAGGTGGTGGAACCCTCCAAAAATGTCGCCGCCAAGGAGGTCGCAGTGCTGCTCACACAGCATAAGGTGGTGGGCCATCCTGGCGAAGAACGACTGCAGGACGCCGCGACGATCAAACCGGGCGACCTCATCGAATACCGGGCCACTTACACCAACAACACAGGCAAATCGGTCGCGGGGCTGACAGCAACACTGCCCATTCCGGAGGGTCTGGAATACACCCCCCGTAGCGCCAAGCCCGGCGCTGGCTTGGCACAGGCTGCAACCAAGGACGGCGTATTCGGCAACGAGCCGCTGGAGCGCAAGTTGCCCGGCGGGAAGACCGAACCCGTGCCGTACAGCGAGTACCGGACGTTTCGCTGGAGCCTTGGGAGCCTGCCCGCCAACGGCAGCACCGCCGTGACCGTGCGGGCCAAGGTCGAAATGGTTGCACAGCCGGCTCCTGCGGAGCCGGCTGCATCGCGCAGCCGCTAACGCGCAATTCGAGATCGGCGTCCTGCCGATCAGCCTTGCTCTGAGGGGAGTGGGCTTTCGAGTGCGGGTCGGTCACGGCGTTCGCCAGAAGGCGAAGGCCGTCGCCTGACTCTTTCCATGTATCCGTACATCAACAATCGAGGAGAAATCACGTGAGTTCAATCTTGCCAACCAGGCGTGTCGGCGGCTTCAGGCCGCCTGTGCCCCTGGCGGGTGCCGCAGTGCTGTCGCTGGGCTTCCTGTTTGGAAGCTCCGGTGCACTTGCAGCGGCCCCCCCTGCCAACACCGTCATCGGTAACCAGGCGTCCGCCAGCTATTCAGACGCTGCCGGAACCGTCCAGGTCGCCACTTCCAATCTGGTACAGACCACGGTGCTCCAGGTCGGTTCGTTCACGCTTGACGGCGTCGACCGGGTCACGACGACCGTCGTCAACACCAAATCCGGTGCCGCCGGCTCAACGGTCTACGCACCTCACGTGCTGACCAACACCGGCAATGGCGCCGACACCTTCAGCATCACGGTCGACGCGCAATCGGACAAGTTCTCGCGGGTCGAAGTCTTTGCCGATGCCGACGGCAACGGTTTGCCCGACAGCACGGCATCGCTGTGCTCGGCGACCGGTACAAACGTCTGCACGGTGACTCCGGTGCAGAGCGTGCCGGGCAACAACGGTACGTTCCGCTTCGTCGTGGCATACACGATCCCCGGTTCGGCTTCCGGCGTCGGCGATTTCGACAAGGCGACGATCACCGCCACCCCGGGCACATCGAGTCTGTACATCGCGCCGAACACCACGGCGGCCGACGAAGACGTGGTCAAGCTGGCCACCGATGCGGTGTTCAACGTCACCAAGTCCATCGGTGCACCGGCGGTTGCTGCACCGGGCAACGGTGCCTGGCCGGCCGCACCGGCCAGCGGCCCTCGGTCTTCCACTGCCTGTACTGCCACGAACTGGACCGCCGGTCTCGCATCGAACGCGAACTGCCAGTACACGGTCTACACCTTCACGTTCAACAACACGGGTGGCGCACCTGGCAAGTTCGCACTGTCCGACGTGTTGCCGGCAGGGTTGACCTATGTCACGGGCTCCGCGGTGTGGAGCGGTGCGTCGGGTACGGCGCTGGGCGACGGCGCTGGCGGTGATCCGTCGGGCATCGATTTCCAGGTGAGTGGCGGCACGGTGAATGCCGTGGTGAGTTCGCTGAGCCCCAACGTCACGCAAACGCTGAGCTTCGTGGTGCTGGTGAACGCCAACGCCGTCGTCGGTTCGTCGAACACCACCAACACGGCGCGCTACGACGCCGCGAACGCACCGGTGGGTGTCACCGCGGCAGCGATTGGCACCACGCTCGGCTCGAGCACCAACCCAGCCGCCTACACGGTGTTGGCACGCTTCGGGGTCGTGGTCGGTTCCAACCCGTCCACGTCCGCAACGGCGCTCGACGCCACCCCCGGCACGCCCAACCCCGCAGGGCAAGACCTGACCACGAGGTTGCTGGCCGTCGCGGGCGGGAGCGTCAGGTTCCCGCAGACCGTGTTCAACACCGGGATGGCTTCCGATAGCGTGAACCTGTCGATCGCGTCCAGCACTTTCCCGGCAGGCACGAGCTTCCAGTTCTTCGCGGCCGACAGTGGCGCCCCGCTCATGGACACGAACGGTGACGGCGTGCCCGACACCGGTCCGATTCCGGCTGGCGGGAGCATGAACATCGTGACGCAGGTGCAACTGCCGGCCTCCGTGCCTGCGAACACGGCCTACACCGCCGACCTGCTGGGCCGCTCCGTGAACGACAACACGAAGATCGATGCCACGCGGGACCGCCTCGACCGCGTGATCGAAACGCTCGTCGACCTGACCAACACCCTGGCAGGTACCGGTACGGGCAGTGTGGCCAATGGTGACCTTGGCGCGGGTCCCAGCCCGTTGCCCACGCAGACCCGTGACACAAGTGCCGGTACCGGCACCGTCTTCGCGCTGTTCGTGAAGAACAACGACCTGGGCGACGCGACCTACAACCTTGCCGCCAGCCAGACGACCGGTTTCCCCGGTACCTTGCCGACGGGGTGGACTGTCAAGTTCGTGGCGGCCGGTGGCACCTGTGCATCGTCGGCCATCCCGAACGTCACGGTGGCAGCCGGGGCGCAAAGCGAGATCGCGGCCTGCGTCACGCCGCCTTCTTCGCAAGCTGCCGTGTCTGGGGTGAAGATCTACTTCAAGGTGCAATCCACTGCCGTGGCTTCGACCGGCGGGATCGCTTCCGACGTCAAGACCGACGCCGTGACGGTGACCTCGACGGCGGTTCAGCTGGGCGCTTCGCTCACGCCGAACAACAACGGCCAGGTCGCACCGGGCGGCACCGTGGTCTACGCACACACGCTGACCAACATCGGCACCCAGACCTGTGGCGCCTACACGCTCACGGCGACCGTGCCGGCGGCGGATGGCGCGCAAGGCTGGACCACTTCGATCTACCTCGACGTCAACGGCGACGGCCAGATCGATGCCGGCGACACGCCGGTAACCGGGCCGCTGGCAAGCCTGCCGGTCGGTGCGGCGCAGAAGCTGCTGGTGCGCGTATTTGCACCGGGTGGTGCGAGTGCGGGCGTCAGCAGCAACACGACGGTGACGGCCACCTTCACGGACCCGGCCTCCAGCTGCGGTACGTCGTCGGCCACCGACATCAGCGCCGTGATCTCCGGTCAGATCCGCGTCGTCAAGACGCAAGCGGCCGACCTGAACTGTGACGCAGTGGCCGATGGCACGGGTGCCTTCGCCGCAACGCCGCTGCAACTGAAGCCCGGCCAGTGCATCGTCTACAAGGTTGTTGCCACCAATGAAGGCGTCATGCCGGTGACCAACATCGCCATCAACGATGCGCTGCCGGCCTTCACCGCGCTGAACGCGACGCAGCCCGCATCGCAGTGCGTGGCAACCGGCGTGGGCGGTACCGCGCTGGCCTTTGCGTCGAGCGCCACTGCCGTCAGCTGTGGCAGCACGGCCAACACCGTGGCCCCGGGTGGCGCGGCCACGTTGACCTTCGCCGTACAGATCAATCCCTGATCCGGCCCAGAGTCGCCGGCGGCCGTAAAGGCCGTCGGCCGTTTTCCGCGAGGCCCGGGGCATCCCCGGCGCTTCGCCTGTTTCCCCTGCTGCTTTTGCGCTCATGGCTGCATGCGGCCAAGCCTGGCCGCCCTTCAAGGCGGCAGAGGAAAGAGTTTTTCGAGTGTTTGACGTGTCTCTCCACCGGGAGGCATGACGGAAGGTTGACGGCGTGCCATTTTTTCTTTTTCTTTCGCGTGTCCGGGCGTACCGATGGTGTGTCGGCATGTCGGCCGCACGCACCGCGATGGCGGTGCTCGGCCTTGTTTTCGTCATGGCGTTCGCACACGCCGCGCCACCGCCTGGCGGAACCATGATCCGCGGCGTTGCGAAGGGAACTTATGTGCCCGCCGGCCTGGTGCACACCGAGACTGCCAACTCCAACGTCGTGACGGCCACCGTCCTGTCCGTGGAATCGTTGTTGCTCACACAAGACCAGCGTGTGATCCGACCGCCGGGAACCGTCGCCACGCTGGGCCATCTGCTCACCAACACCGGGAACGTGGCATCGAGCTACGCGCTGAGCTTCGTCAATGACGGTGCGGGCTGTCCGGCCGACGGACTCGATCTGTCGGCGCTGCGCGTGGCGCGCGACAGCAACCACAACGGCACGGTCGACGCCAGCGACCCGGTGCTGCTGCCTGGTGCTGGCGGCACGCTCGCCCTGCAGCCTGGCGAGACGGCAGAGCTGTTGGCACAGGGCACCATTCCTGCCGCGGCTGGCGGCAGCGCCTGCTTGGTGCTCGCGGCGACCACGGCCCAGCAAGGCATCAGCGCGAGCAATCGCGACATCGTCGAGGTTGGTAGCGTTGCCGTGCTTGCCCTCGTCAAGTCCGCCAGCCATGAGGGCGCGGTCGTTCCCGGCACCACGCGCATCGACTTTCGCCTCACTGGCACCAACACCGGCGCGCGTGATGCACAGCCGGCCGGCACGGCCGCGCCCACCGGATCGCAGGTCATGGTCAACGGCAGCCCCCGTCGCCTGCTGCTGCTGCGCGATCTCGTGCCCGTTGGCACCCGCTACATTGCCGGCAGTCTGCAAAGCACGGCCCCCGGGGCGCAGCGCCTGTTCCGCATGCCCGGCGACCCCGACTTCAGCTACCGCACCGCCGAAGACAGCGGGGCCGTCGAGGTCGCCATCGGCATGCCCATCCCGCTCGCACGCAATGCCTCCATGGCGATGCAGTTCGCGGTGCAGGTGAAGGCCGATCACACGAGCGACATCCGAAACACCGCCCACAGCCAGTACGACGACGGCGTGGCCCCGGCGATGTCGTCTTCCAACACGGTGGTCATCGCGCCCGGCCCGAACCGGGGACCTGCTCGCATCGGTGTCGCCAAGGCGGCCTCCGCCGCACGCATCAACCGCGGGCCCAACGGCCAGCCGGATGGCACGGCCACCGTCACGTTCGATGTCAATGTGCGCAACTACGGGACGGCGGCGCTGTACGGCGTGCAGGTTTCCGACGTTCTCGAAGGCCCGGGGGCTGCGCAGTTCGGTGTTCGAACCACGGCCACAGTGCCGGGTCCTGGCCAGTACACCATCGTGCCTGGCACCTTGGCAGTGGTCGATGTGCAGAGCGGCCGCACGAGTGGGGGGAGTGGCACGGCGGTTGCCGTGAACCCCGCGTTCAACGGCACCTCGACCGTGTCAGACCTGCTCGCTCCCGGTGCGGTGCTGCCCGAGGCAGGGCAGTTCTCCCTCCGCTTCGACGTGCGCTTTCACACCGCGGGCCATGCGGACACATTGCTCAGCGCCGTGCGTGCGCAGGCGGCCACCGTGATGGGGGGCGCGCCGGTCGCTTTCGATGACTCCGTCAACGGCAGCAACCCCGACGCCGATGGCGACGGCAATCCCGGCAACGACACCTCCCCGACGCCCGTGTCCCTGGCGCTGCCCGTGCTTTCGCTCATGAAGAGTGCCTCGCTGCCGCGCCGTGTGGCGCCGGACGTGTACGAACTCGACTATCGATTCAAGATCGACAACACGGGCACAGCGCCGGCGCCGAACGTGCGATTGATCGACAACCTGAATTGCACCTTCGACATGGACAAGCCCGAGGGCCTCGTCGCCGCCTGGGAGCTCACCGGCCCACCCAAGGCGCGCCGCGGAATCCTCCAGGTGGCGCCGGGCTTCACGGGTCGCGCCGCCTGCGACCGCGAAGCCGCTGCCAGCACCAATCCGCTCAAGCTGCCGACCCAGGCCGTGCTAGGCCTCACCGATGGCCGTCGTGCGCTGGCGCCTGGCCAAAGTGAAGAGATCGAGTTCACCGTGCGCGTGACCCGCAAACCGACCGGCAGCGGCGCTCGCGTGCCCTTCACCAACAAGGCCTGGGCGGCTGCCTTCGAGCAGAACGCCGGCAATGCCGCATCGGGCGGTCTGATCGCAGCGAGCAGCAGCAGCGTGTCGTCGATGCTGGCAGACCCGCAGGGCATCGTCTACAACGCCGTCACGCGCCAGCCCGTCGCTGGCGCCGTGGTCACCTTCACCCGCCAGTCGTGCGCCGACGGCCCCGTCAAACCCATCGTCCTGGCCGAGGTGTTCGCTGGCGACAGCGGAAACTACCGCGTGAATGCCGACGGCAGCCTGTCGATGACCACCGGCGCCGACGGGGGCTATCAGTTCTACTTCCTTTCCCCGCCCGTGGCCGGCCTCTGCACCTATGCGATGCACGTCACGCCGCCGGCAAGCAGCGCCTACGCATGGCCTTCGCAACTCATCCCGGCCACGCCCGGCACCTTCGCCCGCTGCGCTGCGATCGTTCCCCAGGCAGCGGCGCCGCAAGGTGCCGAGCCGACCACGCACCACTTCGCGCTCCAGGCCGGTGTCGATGCGTCGGGAGCGGCCTGCGACGTCGTGCACAACCACATCCCGCTTGATCCCGGCAACGTGCTCGGGCTCGTGCTGCGCAAGGAGGGCAGCAAGCGACAGGTCGAGTTCGGTGATTTCCTCGACTACGCACTCGTCGTGACCAACAAGACGGGCTTCCCAGTCACCGGCATCAGCCTCGCCGACCAGTTGCCGCCGGGTTTTGCCTACGTGGCCGGCAGCGCACGGCTCAATGGCGCGGGCACCGCCGATCCCGTGGGGGGGGCCGGCCCCCGGCTCGTCTTCAACGAACCCGGCGTCGCACTGGGCGTCGACCGGTCGATCGCAGTGCGCTACCGCGTGCGCGTCGGTGTCGGTGCGCCCACCAACGGCGATGCCATCAATCGCGCGCGCGCCAGTTCCGGTCCCATGTCGTCGAACCTTGCCCAATGGCCCGTGCGCGTGACCGGCGGTGTGTTCTCCGACGATGCATTCCTCTTCGGCAAGGTCTACATGGATTGCCGCCGCGACGGCCGCCAGCAGGGCGTGGACGAGATCGGCGTGCCCGGCGTGCGCCTGTACATGGAAGACGGCACGCACGTCGTCACCGACGTCGAAGGCAAATGGAGCCTGTACGGCCTCAAGCCCGTCACGCACGTGCTGCGCGTCGATTCGACGACATTGCCACCGGGCGCGCGGCTCGAGGTGCTGGACAACCGCAATGCCGGGCACCCCGACAGCCGCTTTGTCGACCTCAAGAAAGGCGAATTCCACAAGGCCAACTTCGCCGTCGCCAATTGCGACACGCCGAGCGTGATGAATGACGTCATCGCACGACGTGCAGCCATTGCCGCCGTGCCCGACACCGAGGCCGAAGCCCAGGTGCGCATGCGCCTGGACCCCGAAGGCCGCATCGTGCCTGTCGGCGACCTGCGCTCGCTGCCCGCCAGCGGCGAGGTGCGTGGCGGCGGCAGCACCGGCACCCTCACGACCACTTCGGCGCCGTTGATCGCGATGCCTGCGGTGTCGACCACCCTCGGCAGCTTCGTCGGCGCGGCTTCGGGCGGCCAGGGCGGCACGCTGGGCGCGATGGCAGGGAACGATGCGGCGAGTGCCGCGCCCGCCGCCGCAGCCCCGGTGGGCAGTCTTTTCGCCGGCATGCAGCTGTCGCGCGGTGTTCCGCTGTCGGTGGCTGCACCGCTGCTGCCGCAGCCTGCCCCCGGCCCCATCGACCTCGAAGCCTTGCTGCCTCGCATCGAGAGCAATGCCCTCGGCTTCATCGATCTGCGAGACGGCGACACCGTGCCTTCCACATCACTCAATGTGCGCGTCAAGGGCGAGGCCGGCCTGGAACTGCGCCTGAGCGTCAACGGCCAGGCCATCGATGCACGCCGCGTCGGCAAGAAGACCGAGCAGGCCAGCCGCCAGATCGGTGCCTGGGAGTACATCGGCGTCACGCTGCAGCCCGGCACCAACCGCCTGACGCTCGAAGCCGTCGATCCCTTCGGCAATGCGCGTGGCACCGCACAACAGATCAGCGTCATCGCGCCTGACAGGCTCGGCGCCATCCACATCGACCTGCCCGCTTCGGCGCAGGCCGACCAGCGCACGCCCGTCGTCGTGAAGGTGCGGCTGACCGACGCCGCCGGTGTGCCGGTGACCGCACGCACGCAACTCACGCTCGAGACCGACCGCGGTCGCTGGCTCGACGAAGACCTGAATCCCTCCGAGCCCGGCACCCAGGTCTTCGTGGACGGCGCGAACGGTGGCGTGGCGGAGTTCCGCCTGTTGCCACCCGGTGAGCCCGGCGACGCCCGCTTGCGCGTGACGGCCGCGAGCTTCGTGAAGGAGGCGCGTCTTGCATTGCTTCCCGAGCTGCGCCCCATGATCGGCGTGGGCATCGTCGAAGGCGTGCTCGACCTCACGAAGCGCGGCAGCGTGCCGCTGGGCGCCATGCCCGCGGGCGCAGCCTTCGAGGCCGAGCTCTCCGGGCTGGCCGACGAGGGCGGCAACAACCGCCGCGCGGCCGCCCGTGCAGCGTTCTTCTTCAAGGGGGCCGTCAAGGGCGAGTACCTGCTCACGGCGGCCTACGACTCCGACAAGACCCGCAAGGACCGCCTCTTTCGCGACATCCGTCCCGACGAGTTCTACCCTGTGTACGGCGACTCTTCCGTGAAGGGCTTCGACGCCCAGAGCACGCAGAAGCTCTACGTGCGCATCGACAAGAACCGCTCCTACCTGCTGTACGGCGACTTCACCACCGCCAGCAGCACCGAGGTGCGCAGCCTGAGCCAGGTCAGCCGCTCGCTCACCGGCCTGAAGCATGTGTACGACGACGGCGAGGTGCGCGCCACCACGTATGCTTCGCGCACCGCGCAGACGCAGCAGATCGAGGAATTCCGCGCGGTCGGCACCTCGGGTCCGTACTACCTGGGCGCGAACGGCGGCGAGTTCGTCGACAACAGCGAGCAGGTCGAAATCGTCGTGCGCGACCGCAATCAGCCCGACGTGGTGCTGCAGCGCTCGACGGTGACGCGTTTCGTCGACTACACCATCGAGCCGCTCACGCGCCGCCTCCTGTTCACGCGCGCCATCGCGTCGGTCGATCCGAATCTGAATCCCCAGTCCATCCGCGTGACCTACGAGGTCGATGCAGGAGGACCGAAGTTCACCGTCGCCGGCGCCGACGTGCAGCTCAAGGTGGCCAAGAACCTGCAGGTCGGCGTGGTGGCATCCATCGACGAAAACCCCGAAAACCGGCGCAAGCTCGGAGCCCTCACCGCCGTGGCGCGCCTGGGCGACCACACCTCCGTCGCCGGCGAATGGGTCCACACCGAGTCCGACCAGAACGGCAAGGGCAGTGGCGCCCGCGTCGAGTTGCGTCACCAGGGTGAAGACCTGGTGGTGGCCGCGCTCGCAACCCGGACCAGCACCGGTTTCGACAATCCCGGCGCGAGCTTTTCGGCGGGGCGCACCGAAGCCTCGGCACGCGCGGAATACCGGCTCGACGCCACCACGGCATTGCGCAGCGAACTGCTCTACGGCGAAGACGCGCTGCGCGACGGCAGCCGACGCGGCATCACCGCGAGCGTGCAGAAAAAGTTCGGCGAGCAACTGGTGGGCGAGGTCGGCCTGCGGCACGGGCACAACGGCGCGGGCCTGGGCAGTGGTTCGGGCTTCGACTACGGACAGATCTCCACCTACAGCGGCAACCTCGGCAGCGGCGTGGCCGCCAACAACGTCACCGCGCTCGGTGCGGCGGCCAACGCCGGCACCCAGGCCAACTCCAACGACGAAGACCTGACCACCGTGCGCGCACGCCTCTCGGCGCAGGTGCCGGGCGTGCCACAGGCACAGGTGTTCGTCGAAGGCGAGCAGGACATCCGCAAGTCCGACCGCCACGTGCTCGCCGTGGGAGGCAACTACGCCCTCACCGACAAGACGCGCCTGTACGGCCGCTACGAGCTGGTGTCCAGCCTCTATGGACCGTACGAACTGAGTGCGGGGCAGTCGAACAACGTCGGCATCCTCGGCATCGAGAGCGCCTACGCAGACGGCGGGCGCGTGTACAGCGAGTACCGCCTGGCCGACAGCCTGGACGGGCGCGCCGCGCAGGCGGCGACGGGCATACGCCACGCTTTGCGCATCAGCGATCAGTGGCGTCTGACAGGGGGCATCGAGCACACGCGTCAACTGGGCGGCTACCGCAACAGTGCCAACAACGGCACCGGCCTCTCAGGTGAGCTGGGCGAGTCGACCGCCATCACCGCGGGCGCGGAGTACCTCGGCGAGCGCATCAAGGCCAGCGGCGTGCTCGAAGGCCGCCGCGGCGACGATGCGAACACGCGCTTGTTCAGTGCGGGCTTCGGCTACAAGCTCGATCCGTCGTGGAGCCTCCTGGCGCGCAGCGTGATGAGCGCCAGCGAAGGGCAGGGCGGTAACGCAGGCAACGCGCACCATCTGGCACGCCACCAGATCGGCCTGGCCTACCGCCCCGTGGACACCGACACCTGGAACGCACTGATGCGCTACGAACGTCGCTCGGAGCGCGTGGTGGGGACCGGCAGTTCCACCGGCGCACTCGACGGGGCGAGCGTCTTCGGTTCGGGCTACGGCGGCGGTGGCCTGCCCGGCAGCACCAGTGCAGACATCGTCTCGGCCCATCTGAACTACAACCCGCAGCCCGGCACCGTGATCAACGGCCGCTACGCCGCCAAGTGGTCGCGCGCCGACGACGGGGTGCTCAAGAGCACCTATTGGGCGCAGTTGCTCCAGGCGCGCTACACGCAAGACCTCAACAACGACTGGGACCTGGGCGTGCAGGTCGGGCTGCTGCGTGGAAAAGGCGGTGGCCTGCAGAAGACCTTGGGTGTGGAGCTGGGCTACCAACTCATGAAAGACCTGTGGGTTTCGGCGGGCTACAACTTCGTGGGCCTGTCAGACCGTGAACTCACAGCGAACGAATACACGAGCAAGGGGGCCTACATCCGACTGCGATTCAAGTTCGATGAATCGACGCTGGGGATGGGGGCGGCGAGGGCGGCGGCGCGACTGGATGGCGGAGCCGGCGGGCAGAACGAGGAAGCTGCGGCGCCGAGTGGCAGGGAAAAGAACTGACCTGGGTGATCAACGGGAGAAGAAAAGTGGAATTCAAAGAAACCAGGACCGATCGATTCCAGTGTGCGCAACGATTGCAGGGCTGGAGACTGCTGTGGATGTGGTGTCTGGACGCGATGCGTCGTGCCGTGCGATCAGCCGTTCCTCCTCTGGTGAGCGTACTGTCAATCTTTGCAGGGGTGGCCTATGCCACCGAAATCTGCACGAGCAATGGGGCGACCTACCCCCAGGGGGGGGTGTATGTAAGTACTGCGAGTCCGGGTTGCGGCAATCTGCTGCCGTATGACTCGCTGCAACCAGATGGACTTTGGCTCTTTAGTTCCTGCCGTTTCGATTTCTCGGCGCCCGTCAGCAATGTGTTCTTGAAGGTAAGGGCTCTGGATTGCGCGCCGGGCAATTGCGAAAAGGTGTCTGTTCTAGTCAACGGAAGCCACCATGCATTCAAGGCCGCCGATGTCATCGGACCCGACCCGACCGCCTGGACCGAGACTATTTACCCGATTTTCGTTGACGCAGAGGGCGACCTTGCCGCCTTGTTTCCACCAAGCGGTCGCGGCGGTGCTTCAGCACGAGCTGCAATCGATGCAGCGAGCGTGTCTTCTGTCGAGACGGTTCGACTTGTTCCTGAAGCGGCGGGCTTGGGGACCAACGGAGTCGTTCTCCAGGTCTGTTTCTCGGCACCGGAGCCGTCGCTGAGGCTGACGAAGACGGCGAGCGCCAGCCAATTCACTGTCGGCAAGCAAAGCAGTTACACCTTGAAGTTGGACAGCAATACCGCTGGCGTAGCGACGGTCGCAGAGACCGTCATCCGAGACGTCTTTCCCGACAGCCTTTCCATTGGGGTCCTGCCTGCCGGCTGCACTCGCGCGGGCCAAGCCGTGACTTGCAAGGCACCCTACGGCACGAGTTCCGCCTCGTTCGTGATTCCAGTGACACCATTGGCAGCGGCCCTTCCGAGCGTGACCAACACCGCGACAGCATCCGGCGGCGGCGATCCTGCTTGTACCGCGAGCGGCGCGTGCGCGAGCACCGTGACGACGCCCGTGGCGCCACCGCTCACCATCACCTCGACCAAGACCGCCAGCACCAACCCGCTGGTCGCTGCCATCAGCGGGCAGTTCTACACGGTCGAAGTCACCGTGGCGAACGAGCCGACTACCGCGCCGCTGCTCATCGCGGACACGCTGCCAGTTGGCCTCACGCTGGCAGGTGCACCGAGCCTTGTCGCGGGGAGCACGACAGGCATGCTGACCGGTTGCCCGTCTGCAGGCGCCACCACCACCGGCTGCCGTGTCGAGCCGGGCGTTGCACCGGGTACGTTCTCGATCCGCATTCCCGTCAACGTTCCCACATCGGCGATCGGTCCGGGCCGGGGGACCAATACCGCCAATCTCAGCGGCGGCGGTGACGCCGCCTGCACGACGGCATTGAACCAACGCTGCGATGCCACCACGCCCGTCACCAACGTGGTGGCAAACGTGCCCAGGGTGCGCATCTACAAGAACGTGCGCAGCAGCGTCACCGGGACGCATGTGTTCGAGTTCGCGCTGACGGGTCTGAGTGCGTCCCGCGAAGCCATCACTGTCGTCAATGGCGCGCTCGGCATAGGACTGGATTCCATCACCGGCACCGCCGGAGTCCCCGTGACCATCACGGAACGCGCCCTTGCGGGGTGGCCGAGCCGCCCGGTGAGCGCGAGCTGCACCGATGCGACTTCCGCGGCCTTCGGCACGCTCAAGGACAGCACGTTGACGATTCCGGGCACACGCATGGTGGCCGGTGCGAACATCCTCTGCACCTTCATCAACGACGCAGCCTTCGTCGTGAACGGCCGTGTCTTCAACGACAGCGGGGTCGGCTCCGGTGTGCCCAACGACGGGCTCGTCAATGGTGTGGAAGCAGGCATCGGCAGTGTGGCCATGCGCCTGACCGACTGCGTGACAACCTCGTTGGGATCCGCCGCGACCGATGGTCGCGGGCGCTACAGCCTGGACGTGCCGTTCGCGATGACGCCGGGCGCGAGGCTGTGCGTCGAAGAGCGCACGCCGGCCGGCTTCCTGTCCACGGGGGCTTCGGTGGGCACCGTGCAACTGCCTGCAGGCAGCCCCGTGAGCAGCGGCGGCAAGAGCTACACCTACACGCGCACCGATCCGGCGGATCGCATCGCCTTCACCTGGGACAACACCGCCCGCAGCGAACTCAACTTCGGCGACGTGGCATTCAATACCTTCTCGCCGGATGGCGCTCGCAGCGGGCCGCCGGGCAGCACCGCAACCTATGCGCACACCTTCGTGGCGCAAACCGGCGGCGCGGTGAGCTTCGAGATTGCCGGCCCCGTAGCTACGCCGGCGATATCGGGGTGGAGCGGCAAGGTCTTCGCCGACGCTGGTTGCACCGGCACGTTGCAGGGAGGGGCGCAGGTGCTCTACCCACCTTCTGTTCCGGTGACGGTCGCAGCGGGGCAGCGGGTGTGCGTGGTGATGCAGGAGTTCATTCCCGCCAATGCCCAGAATGGCAACAGCAGCAACAGCCCGGTGCGGGCGAACTTCACGTTCACGAATGCCGCACCAAGCCTGAGTGCCAGCTACACGGTGCATGACATCACGACGGTGTCGTCCAGTGCGCTGGAGCTGAAGAAGGAGGTGCGCAATGTCACGCAGTCGGGTGCCTTCGGCCTCAGCAACCAGGCCAAGTCCGGTGAGACATTGGAGTACCGGATCACCTACACGAACAACGGCATCACGCCGATCGGCGATCTGACGGTGAGCGACACAACGCCGGCCTACACGGCCTTTGTCGGTGCAGCCGCGGGGGCGACGCCCGCGGCCCTGACCGCCTGTGCGAAGACCACCCCGGCCAATCCACGGCCGGCGCCGTTGGTGAGGTGCGAGCAGGTGCAGCCGGCCGGTGGCAGCGGGTGGCTGAACTGGAAGTTCAGCGGATCGCTTCCCCCGGGGGCAACAGGTGAGGTGTTGTTCCAGGTGAAGGTCGAATGAGATGCGTCCGGTCCTGTGCCGTCGAAGCCATCGTCACGGGCATTCGATGCCGCGAGGTCGAGGCATGAGAGGCCGGTGCCATGCTTGACATCAACGCCCAGGTCATTCGCGTCCACACCGACTTGGTGCCGCTCAAGTCAAGGTTCGAATTCTGGCCGGACACTTTCAGCCCCATCGTCGGCTCGATCGACAGCGCGCAGCGCCAGGATTTTCATCAGCGCTTCGAAAAGATCAGCTGCGGCGGGCCGTGCACCGGCCTGTTCCCGAAGCCGCAATGTCCGCGCAACAACTGCTGGTAGCCTTGCCGGGTATTCAGGCGCGGTCCCGGACACCCGGGGGCGCGCGATCCGCAAGACTCAGAAAGGACTTCGCGCGTGGTTGTGACAGGCGGCAGATGGGGCGCATGCCTCTCGTTGGCAGTGGCATTGATGGTGGGCGCATGCTCCACGACGCCCGGTGCGCCGGTGGCGGGCCCCGGTGAATACGTCGTGCAACCGGGCGACACGCTGTACCGCATCGCGCAGCGTGCGGGCCGGACGACGGCCGAGATCGCGCGCTGGAACCAGATCAAGGATCCCGACCAGCTCGAAGCCGGGCAGGTGCTGCGGGTGGTGCCGCCGGGCGCTGCCACGGCGGCCGCAACACCCCCGCCGCGCAGCAGCGGCGCGGACAAGGCCAGGCCCGCGCCCGCACCTCGCGAACGCGATCCCGTGGTGCCGCCCGCGTCGCGGCGCAGTGACTGGGGCTGGCCCTCGCAAGGCGCGGTCATCGCGGGCTTCAACGGCAACAGCAACAAGGGCCTCGACATTGGCGGCAGCCCCGGCGAGCCCGTGCACGCGATCGGTGCCGGCTCGGTGGCCGCGACCGAAACGATGCGCGGCTACGGCAGCGTCATCATGGTCGACCACGGCGGCTCCTACATGTCGATCTACACCAACGTGGGCACCGTGGGCGTGAAGCAGGGCCAGCGCGTTCAGCGTGGACAGAAGATCGCCGAGATCGGCTCGGCACAGGGCGGCCGCGCCAAGCTGCACTTCGAGATCCGCTACCGCGGCAAGGCGGTCGATCCGCGGCTGTACCTGCCGGCGAAGTAGGCGAAGGGCTCGCCGGCTTCCGTCGGCGTGCCTCGTCCTCAGCCCTGCGGCCGCGTGAGCAGGTCGAGCTCGGCTCGCAGGCGCCGCACGGCGACTTCATGGCGTCGCGTCTGCGGCCCGCGCCCGTGCGTGCCGGCTTTCAGGATGAGCCGCAGCTGCTCGCGCTGCAGCTGCGCCTTCAGGCGGCGGGCGCGCTGGCCGAATTCCTTGCCCAGGTCGCGGCGCACGCGGTAGCGCAGCAGCGGCGCGCCCAGGCGCACCCATTCGTCGTCACGGATCAGCTCGCGTTCCGGCACGAAGTACGCGGCCAGCGCGTGCAGGTACGTGCCGTTCTCGCGCGCGGCGGCGCGCCAGACGAAGGCGGCGGCGATCACCACCGGAATGCCCTTGACGATCAGCAGCAGCGCGATGCCGACGAAGCCGTCCTCGAAGCGGTCTTCGAGCAGCGGCGAGTTCCAGATGAAGTGCATGGCCCAGGCCAGCACGAAGTAGAAGAGCGCGCAGCCGATGCGCGCCGCCATCGAACGCTGCGGGTTCAGCAGGAACCACGCGACGCCGTACGAGGCGATGGTGGTGTAGGCCGCATGGCTCCACAGGCCGCTCAGCAGCCCGCGCATCAGCAGGTGGTAGAGCACGGGGTACACCTGGTTCTCGAGCGGGAAGTTCACCGCGCTGTTGACGGTGTAGCTCAGGTTCTCGATCACCTGGAAGCCCAGCCCGGCCATGGCGCCGACGATCAGCACCGACAGGTAGGTTTCGAACTGGTTGCGTGCGATCAGCACCAGCAGGATCACGCCCGCGAGCTTCAAAAATTCCTCGGTGATCGGCCCCGCGATGGCTGGCCCCCAGACCGCGACGAACTCCGGCGACACGAGCTTGGCGCACAGGCTCTGGATGGCGATGTTGGCTGGCGCCGCGAAGTACACCGCGCCCAGCCCGCCCCACGCAAAGGCGAGCATGTAGGCCTCGGGCGGGTGCTGCTCCAGCAGGTCGAGCGTGCGGAAGAACAGAACGAATGCCGCCGTGTAGCCGCCCCACACCAGCAGCCCCAGCAGCGCCGTGACGGGCACCACGCGAAAGCCCAGCGAGAACATCGACACCGTGTAGAACAGGCCGTTGAGGATCAGCGCCGCGAGCAGCCAGAACGCGGCGCGCTGCGGCTGGAAGAACGAGTCGGTGCCGATCGGCCAGTCGGCGTCTTCCTGCGTCGCGATGGCGTCGGTGGGGGTGCTCACAGCGGTGCCTCCAGGTCCATCGAGTCGAGCATCTTGCGGGCGTCGGCCAGTGCTTCGTTGAAGCCGTCGGGGGGGCCGTACACGTCGATCTGCACCAGCGAGCGGCGCTGCGTGTCGACCACCTGCCAGAAGCGGCCGGCGAGCTTGGCGCCGTAGTAGGCGAAGGTCTTGCCCTGCAGGCCCCATCCGGTGACGAAGTCGGACGCGTCGCCTTCGATGGTCAGCCCCTGGCCGCGCTCCATGAGCCGCTGCTGGCGCACCATCGGGCCGTCGGGGCCGCCGATCCACAGGCGCGTGGTCACGAGGAACTTGTGCCCGCCCTTGAAGAGCATGAGCGACTGGCCGGCCTTCGAGCGCGACACGTCCATCTGCCAGCCCGGTGCGGGCTCGAAGCGCGCGTGGCCGACCGACACGGTTTCGCCCGTGGGCAGCGGCCGGCTGCCGGGCGTGTGGTTGTTCCAGAAGGTGAGGCCGCCCACATACGCGGCAATGGCCAGGAGGATCGCGAGCGCGCCCGGCCAGGTGCGGTACGGGATGCGGCGGGACGGTTGAAGCATCCGTGGATCGTGCCACACCGAGGCGACGGCACAGGGGCGCCGCCGCTGTCGTCAACCGCTCAGAACGCCATGCGAATACCAACGTCGTAGCCCAGCGCGCGATGCGGCTGCATGCCGTTCGTGGTCGCGTAGGCAGGCTGCGGGAAGATCGCCGGCAGGCTCAGCACCAGCGGCGTCACGCCCATCACGGTCGGGTTGTTGCGGCCGTTGGCGATGTGGATGCGCGCCACCGAGGCGTACAGCGCCGTGCGCTTCGACAGGTTGTGCACGTAGCCCAGCGCCAGCTTGTTGACCGATGAATTGCCGTCCGGCAGGCCCAGTCCGTTGACGAAGCGCACGCGCCCATATGATGCGCGCACCACGCCCGCGCCCAGCGGCACGTTCACGCCAGCCATGAGGCCGTCGTAGCGGTCGCTCAGATGCAGCGCGCCGTTGGCGAACGGCGTGGCACTGTGGCGCACGTCCCGCACGCGCGACCATTCGCCGAACACCTTCACCACGCCGAAGTCGTACGAGGCACCGACGTTCAGGCTCTTGATCTTCTCGCTCTGCGCGGCGGCACTGGCCAGCGTGCTCTCGCCGTAGCCCAGCGCCACGTCGGCCGGGCCGCTGGCCCAGCCGATGCGCCCGCCCACGTAGCGCCCGCGTTTCGAAGGGCTGTCGGGCACGTTGCTGACTTTGGTGTTCTCGTGCAGCGCGTACTGCACCTGGCCGTAGAAGCCGCCCAGGTTCGGCGGCAGGAAGTAGCTGATGGCGTTGCTGGTGCGCAGGTAGCTGTCGGTGCCCGCCGAGAGCCCGCCGTTCAGCAGGCCGCCCGTGGCCAGTGCGCGCGCAGCTGCGATGTTGCTGTTGACCACGGCGATCAGGTTGGTGCCCACGCCGTTGACGCTGAAGGGGTCGAACACGGCGTCGTTCCAGAACGAGGCCGTGTAGTCGCGGCCCAGGCGCACTTCGCCGAAGGGGCCGCTGAGGCTCAGCGTGGAGCGGCGTCCGAAGTTGGTGATGCCGCCGCCGGTGTCGTTGCTCAGCGGCGCCTCCAGCCAGAAGCTCGCGGCCAGCCCGCCGCCCAGGTCCTCGGTACCGCGAAAGCCGATGCGGCTGGACGCATTGCCCGACGGCGACAGCACGGTCTGGCTCTGGCGCAGCTCGGCCGGACGCAGTGGGTTGTACGAACTGCTCGTGGTGCGATAGTGGCTGACGCCCGCGTCGACCACGCCGAACAGCGTGAGCGACGACTGGGCGAGGGCGGGGCCGGCGGCCAGGATGGCGGCTGCGGCGATGAGGGTTTTCTTCTTCATGGTCTTGTCTCCTGCTCGTTGTGTTTATTCGTGGGGGCTCAGGGCACGAGCACGGTGGCGCCGGTGGTCTTGCGGCCTTCGAGCGCGCGGTGCGCCTCGGTCGCATCGGCCAGCGCGAAGCGCTGCTGCGGCTCGCTCACGATGCGCCCGGCCAGCACATGGCCGAACAG
>NZ_LMEV01000003.1:0-7789 GCF_001426505.1 Variovorax sp. Root473 | reverse complement strand
CTGGCCTGGGCCGGGTTCACCGACCTCGACGTGTTCGAGCTTGAGCACGTCGGCGCTGCCGGTCTCGTGGAAGCGGATGGCTTGGACCATGGGGAATTTCTTTCTCGGTGTGAGGAGCAGGCGGGCAGAAGAGATTCAGCCCGCCGAGAGTTCGTCGATGAAGGCCTGCGCGCCCGGCCATTCGCCGTAGCCCGAGGCGGGGTTGAGGTGGCCGACCTCGCCGAGGTCGACCAGGCGGCTGCCCCAGCCCTGCGCCATCTGCGCCGCGCGTTCGTACGAGGCCAGCGGGTCGTTGCGGCTCGCGGCCACGATGCTCGGGAACGGCAGCGCGCCGGTCGGCACCGGCAGCCAGCCGCCGGCGCGCAGCGCCTCGACGCTGGGGTAGCCCTCGGGCATCGGCCGCTCGAAGTCGGGGGGCGTGGCCAGCAGCGCGCCGCGCACCGGGCGGTGCGTGCGCTGCGCCCAGTGCATCAGCATCACGACACCGCCGCTGTGCGCCACGATGACCAGTGGCCCCTCGACCGCCTGCGCCTCGCGCTCGATGGCCGCGACGCGCGCGGCGCAGCCGAGGTCGTCGCGGCCCATGGGCGGCACCGCGCGCACGCGCGGCAGGCGTGCGGCGAGCAGGGTCTGCCAGTGGCTGGCGACGGCGTCGCGCAGGCCCGGAACGATGAGGACGGTGGGTGCGGTCATGTCGGCCTGCGCCCTCACTGGTTGAGCTGGATGTTGTAGGTCTTGACGATCCGCGCGTTGCGCTCGTACTCGTCATGCGTGATCTTCGCGAGCTGCTCGGGGCTCTCGCTGGTCATCGGCACGAAGTTCTGCGCGATGAGCCGCTCCCGCACCTTCGGCGAGGAGGCGGCCTTCGTGAGGACCGCATTGATCCGCTTGACGAGGTCGTCGGGCATCTTTGCCGACACGATGGCGCCGGCCCAGTTCGAGAAGTCGATCTCGTCGAAGCCCTGCTCGGCCATCGTGGGCACCTCCGGCAGCTGGGCCAGCCGGGTCTTGGCCCCGACCCCGAAGACCTTCACCTTGCCGGCCTTGATCAGCGGCAGCGACGTGACGATGCCGTCGAACAGGATGTCGACCTGGCTGCCCATGAGGTTCTGCAGCGCCGGCGGCGAGCCCGGGAACGGCACGTGCTGCAGGTCCAGCCCCGCCTTGCGGGCAAAGATGGCGCCGGCGTAGTGCGAGCTGGTGCCCGCGGAGTACGAGGCGTAGCTGCCCGGGCTGCCCTTGCCGGTCTTCAGGTAGGCGATGAGGCCTTTCAGGTCGTTCGCCGGCACCGACGGCGCGCTCACCAGCACCATCGCCGAGCGGGCCACCATGGTCACAGGCTTCACGTCCTTGACCGGGTCGAAGCTGGTCTTCATCACCAGGGGAATCTCGGTCAGGATGTTGCTGACCATGAACATGATGGTCTGCCCGTCGGGCGGCGCGCTGTTGAGCGCCTGCACCCCGATGGCGCCACCGGCGCCCGGCTTGTTGTCGACGATCACCGGCTGCCCGATCTCGGCCGAGATCGCGTCGGACAACACGCGGGCCACGACGTCCATGGTGCCGCCCGCGGGCGCCGGCACCACGATCCGCACCGGCTTGGTGGTCCAGGCATGGGCGAGCAGGGGCGCGGCGGCCAGGGCGGCTGCCCAGGGCTTCAGGCGGCGAAGGATGTTGTGGGTTTTTTTCATCGCGATGTCTCCAGGTGTTCTGGTGCCGGGGGTGGGGGGCTCAGGCCGCCTTGCGCAGGAAGCCCTGCTGCGCGCCGTTGCGGTTCGGCGCGAAGCCGTTGGCCGCCAGCGATTCCTCGACGGTGTC
Source organism: Variovorax sp. Root473 (assembly GCF_001426505.1). Classification (GTDB taxonomy): domain Bacteria; phylum Pseudomonadota; class Gammaproteobacteria; order Burkholderiales; family Burkholderiaceae_C; genus Variovorax. Next base: position 5,971 of record NZ_LMEV01000003.1, on the reverse strand, counting down.
GTAGAAAACGCCGATCTTGGAAATCTCGCGCGCCTGCTTGGCGGTGGCGATGGGGCGCCCGAACTGGCGCGAGATGGCGACCAGCTGCTCGACCTGCGCCACCGTGCCCATCTTGGCGGAGCGCGACTGGTTCCAGAGGTTGTCCTCGATGCCGCAGCGCACGTGCAGGCCCATGGCGATGCCCATCATGTTCACGGGCAGCACGTTGCGCATGGAGCTTTCGACGGTGAGCACCGCGCCGTCGGGCACCGCGCGCACGAAGTTGGCGAGGCTGTAGATGTTGGGCACGTCCATGCCGCCGCCGATGGCCACCCAGTTCATCACCAGCGGGCCCTTGTAGACGCCGCGGCGCATCAGCCGCTCGACCGAGTCGAAGCTGTTGATGTTGTAGCACTGGAAGGCGCTCTGGATGCCCGCCTTGGTGAGGCGGCGGATGTGCTCTTCGGCCCAGCCGGGTTGCGCGGGCACGGTCATTTCCTTGTAGGCGCGGTAGACCTCGGGGTCTTCCATCGAGGTGCCCCGGGTGTCGGCGTCGTCCCAGTGCTCGACCACGTTCATCTGCGAGGTGTTGATGNNGCCTTCGCTCTCGGGCGCGAAGCTGATCGAGCCGCCCACCTGGATGATCATTTCGGGCACCGCCTTGCGCACGCCGGCGATCAGCTCGTTGAACTTGGACAGCCGCTTGCTGCCCTTGCCATCGAGTTCGCGCACGTGCAGGTGCAGCACGGTGGCGCCGGCGTTGTAGCAATCGACCGCCTTCTGGATCTGCTGCGCCATCGTGACGGGAATGTCTTCCGGAAAGTCGGCCGGCACCCACGACGGCGCGTAGGGCGCGGCGGTGATGACCAGTGGCTGCTGGTTTTCGGGGAACAGATGGCCGTCGAGAAAATTCATGGCAGGAACCTCGGTAGAAAAAGGGAAGGAAAGAAGGGAGGGCGCAGCGCGCGGCGCCCGCTCAGAAGACCGCTTCGCCGACGATGCCGGCGCGTTCCATCTTTCGATGGCAGGGCGGGTAGTCCATGACCGCGTAGTGCTGGGTCGAACGGTTGTCCCACATGGCCACGTCGCCCGGCTGCCAGCGCCAGCGCACCTGGTACTCGGGGATCTGCGCCTGGCTCACGAGGTAGGCCAGCAGCATCGCGGCGCCGGGCTGGTGGTCCTGCCCGTAGCGCACGTTGGCCGGCGTGTGGAAGTTGGTGAAGTGGGTCGTGAAGCCGTTGACGAACAGGATCTTCTCGCCCGTGTCGGGGTGCGTGCGCACCACGGGGTGCTCGGCATCGGGGAACTGGGCCTTCAGTGCCAGGCGCTTCTCGATCGGCATCGCGGCGCCGAAGGTGGACTCGATGCTGTGGCGCGCACGCAGTCCGGCAATCTGCTGCTGGATGTGCGCGGGCAGCTTCTCGAAGGCCAGCACCATGTTGGCCCACATGGTGTCGCCGCCCACCGGCGGGCATTCGACGCAGCGCAGCACGCAGCCGAAGGGCGGTTTCTCGCGCCAGGTGGCGTCGGTGTGCCAGCTGTTCTCGTAGCGGTCGACCGGCGTCTCGGGGTTCTTGTAGATGCGCACGAGGCCTGGATGCTCGGGGTCGCTGCCGACCACGGGGTGGTCTTCCAGCTCGCCGAAGTGGCGGGCGAAGGTGACGTGCTCGGCGCGCGTGAGCTGCTGCTGGCGGAAGAACAGCACCTTGTGCTGCACCAGCAGCGCGCGGATCTCGGCCGCCAGGCCGGCGTCGCGCGAGGCATCGGCCAGCGACACGTTGCGCAGCTCCGCGCCGATGGCGCAGGTCACGGGGTGGACCTGGAGGCCGCGCGTGTGCACGGCGGGAGCCCCGTTCGAGAGGCCTGGCTGGATCGTGGAACCCATGTGTCTTGTCTCCTGTGCCGGTCGTGAATTGCCGCTGTGCGGCGGTGACCGTGCTGGGAGCAAGAATAGGTCGGGGCCCCTTCATGCGCCCCCTCCTTGCAGGAGGGGGAGGCGGGCCCCCAGGGGCGGGATAAACCCTCAGTGCTCGGGCGCGAGCAGGCCCAGGATGCGTGCGCGCTGGACCACCTGCGTGCGGGTGCCCGCATCGAGCTTGGCGAACAGGTTCTTCACGTGCCATTTGATGGTGGTTTCGCCCACCTGCATGGCGCGCCCGATCTCCTTGTTCGACAGGTTGCGCGCCAGCAGCGCCAGCACCTCGCCCTCCTTGGGCGTGAGCACGGCGCCGTGCGGCATCGGTACTGCGGCCGAAGGCGCGGGCGGCATCGGTGGCGCGATGGCGATCTCGGGCTGCACGCCTTCGGCCGCGAGCGTGCCGACCCAGGCGCCGAGTTCGGGGTGCGCGTCGCAGAGCAGGCGCTGCAGGCCGTAGGCGCGCGCCAGGTCCATGGCCTCGCGCAGCAGCGCCTGCGCCGGCTGGCCGCAGCGCTCCAGCGCCAGCGCGCGCAGGCCCAGCAGCTCGATGTGCAGGCCGCCCTGCTTGCGCTGGCGCGCCTGCGCGTCGGCACGCGTGAGTTGCGCGAGCGCATCGGGCCAGTCGCGCGCGGCGATGGCGGCATGTGCGCGCGCCATGTCGCGCAGCGCTTCCACGCTGCGCCGCCACAGCGGGCCCTGCGGCAATGCGGGATCAGCCAGTTGCGCATCGATGCGCTCGCACAGTTCGCGGCAGGTCTGGGTGCGGTGGCGCTGCGCGTGCAGGCGCACCTGCTCGGCCAGGCTCGCGATGCGCAGCCGCGGCAGACGCCGCGCGGCACCGGCGGCGTCGAGTGCGTTCAGCAGCTCCAGCGCGCGGTGCTCCGCGCCTTCGGCTGCGGCGATGCGCGCCGCCGTGCGGTAGGCCTGCAGCAGAGATTCGGGCAGGCCGCTGTGCTCCAGCACGTCGAGGCGGTCGGCCAGCAGCGTGGCGGCGTCGCCGGGCAGGTCGCGCTCCCACGCCACCGATGCGAGCAGCGCGGCCAGGTTGCAGCTGAGGCGATGGCGCCGGCCCATCTCGGCCTCGGCGCCGGCCACGGCGGGCCGCAGCAGCTGTTCGGCCAGCAGCATCTGGCCTTCCCACGCATAGCTCAGGCCGATGACCAGCTCGCTCCAGCGCCGGATGTAGTCGACGCCGTGGCCCGGATGCCCGCGCAGGGCCTGCTGCTGGCGCAGGCGCGCGAGCGCCGGCTCGCCTTCGAGCAGCGCGCGGTAGGCCATGCGGTTGGCGTGCGACTGCAGCAGCAGCGGGTCGGTCAGCGGCACAGCCTCGGTCCACGGCGCATGCAGTTCGACGAAGCGGTCGGGGTCGTCTGCGAACACGGCGGCGCCGCCGAGGATCAGCGCGCATTCGCAGCGCAGCGCATCGCTCACGCCGGGCTGCGCCAGGATGCGCGCCACGAAGCGGCCGGCCTCTTCGTGCCGCTCGCTCGACGCCAGCGTCCATGCCGCGGCCAGCAGCAGGCGCGGACGGCGGTCGAGTTCGTCGGCGGGCATCTGCGCCATCCATTCGAGCACCGTGGCCTGCCGGCCGCGCCGCATGAGCGATTCGTACAGGCTGCGCTCCGCGAGCTCGTAGGCGGTCTGGTGCTGGCCCGCGCTCAGCGCGTGGTGGGCGGCCTCGTCGAGCAGCTCGTGCGCGGCCAGCCACTGCGCGGCGCGCGCGTGCGCCGCCACCTGCTCGGCCGCGTCGAGCGCGGCGAAGCGCTGGCGCAGCACGTCGCGCGCCAGCGCGTGCATGCGCAGCCACTCGCCCCCTTCGGCGGCGGCGAACACCGGCGTGTCGTTGCTCAGGCGGGCCAGTCGCGCCGCGGCATCGCCCAGGCCGGAGACGGCGCGGCACAGCTCGGGATGCAGCAAGTCGAGCACCGCGATGCGGGCCAGGAAGTCGCGGTCGTCGGGGTCGAGGTTGACCAGCAGCAGCCGCACGAGCTCGCTCTGCAGTTCACCGGCGGCGGCCGTCATGTCGCCCAGGACGGTGTGCGCGGCGTGCGCATCGGTCCCGCGCGAGATGATCGTCGTGGCCAGCTGCAGGCCCAGTGGCCAGCCTTCGGTCAGTTCGTGCAGCCGCGCGGCCGTGTCGCGATCGACGCGCGCGCCGAAGCGGGCCTGCACCAGCTGCAGCGTCTCGTCGAGGCTGAACTTCAGCAGCGCGGGGCCGATCTCCACGCACTGTCCGTAGGCGACCAGGTCTTCGATGTCGAGCCGGCCGTCGGGGCGCGTGGCGATGAGCGTGCGCACGTTGGGCGGCGCGTTGCGCAGCAGGTAGGCCAGCGCCTCGCGCGTGGCGGTCGGCAGGCGGTCGGCCTCGTCGATGACCAGCACCACGTTCAACGCCGCCTGCGCCAGCTCGGCCAGCAGCGCCGTGACGCTGCCGAGCGTGCCGGGCCGGTCGTCCTCGAACACGCTGCGTCCGAACGCGGGGCGCCCCATGGCGACGCGCAGCGCCAGGGCCACGCTCTGCACCAGCCGGCCGGGGTCGTCCTGGCTCTGCGCCGAGACCCAGCCGACGGGCACGCCCAGGCCCAGGTACTCCAGCCGCCACTGCGCGAGCAGCGAGGTCTTACCGAAGCCCGACGGCGCCTGCACCACGAACACCGCGTGGTCGCGCAAGGCGTCGGCACTCGACAGCAGCCGCGCGCGGGCAACGAGGTGACGCGGGACACGGGGCGGCGTCACCTTGAGCAGCAGATCGCGCGGAACGCCGGTCGCATCGGGGGGCGGGAAGGTGGCCAAGGCTCGCTCGTGTGCGTGGGAAGAAGAGCGATTCTCCTCGTCAATCGCGCGAGGACGATGGATCGCGCGGTACGCGCCGCTGCGCGCGGCTCTCCTTGGCACTGCGGCCGTACTGTGCATGGAACCAGCGCGAGAGCCCGCTGGGCGCGCAGAAGCCGAGCAGGCCCGCCACCTCGGCCAGCGGGCGGTCGCTGTCCAGCACATGGCGCGTGGCGAGTTCCTTGCGCACCTCGTTGACGACGGCCGAGAAGCGCTGTCCGTCGTCCGCGAGCCGGCGCTGGAGGGTGCGGCATTCCACGCCCACGTGCGCCGACACCTGCGCGATGCTGCAGCGCCCGCTGGGCAGGAGCAGCAGCACCGCGCGCCGCACCTCGCCCGGCAGCGCGTCGCCGGGCGCAGGCGCCGCCGCGTCGAGCAGTTGCCGTGCATAGCGCGCCATGGCCGGGTCGGCCGAGGGGTTGGGCGTGTCGAGGTCTTCGCGTGCGCAGACGATGCCGTGAAAGTCCTGGTCGAAGGCGACGGCCGGGCCCAGCACGCGATGGTGCGTGCGCAGGTCGCGCGGCGCGGGGTGCGCCAGGCACACGCGCCGGGGCTGCCAGTCGGCGCCGAGAAACTGCCGCATGAGGCGCAGCATCACGCCCAGCGCGAGTTCGATGCGCTGGCGCGTGGCGCGGTGCGCCTTGCCGGGCTGCACTTCCTCGCGGATGACCACCACCTGGCCGAAGGCCTCGACCATCAGCGACAGCGAGCCGTTGAGCAGCGGCTGGTAGCGCATCAGCACGTCGAGCGAATCGCGCAGCGTCGGCTGCTCGCGCACCAGCAGGCCGACGGCCCCGAGGTTCGACAGCCGCCGCCCCTCGGCCATGCACAGCCCGAAGCCCTCGTTGCCTGACTGCACGGCCGAGGCCTGCAGCAGTGCGGCGAGGCGGTCGACCGGGATCATCAGGTCGGGCGCGTCCAGCACGCGCGGGCTCAGGCCGGCGTCCAGGAGCATGCGGGTCGGGTCGAGGCCGCTGGCGCACGCCACCTCGCGGTAGTGCGTGAGACTCGCCGCACGGACCAGGGATGGCACGATCCCGCACCTTCTCAGGGCACGAGCACGGTGGCGCCGGTGGTCTTGCGGCCTTCGAGGGCGCGGTGCGCTTCGGCTGCGTCGGCCAGCGCAAAGCTCTGTTGTGGCTCGCTCACGATGCGCCCGGCCAGCACGTGGCCGAACAACTCGTCGGCCATCGCGAGCATGTGCGGACGCGGATGGATGTAGTGCACCATCGCCGGCCGCGT
>NZ_LMEV01000002.1:371628-372450 GCF_001426505.1 Variovorax sp. Root473 | reverse complement strand
GATCTCCCACAGCCGCGGATCGTTGCGGCGCTGGGTGAGCGTGGCCCAGTCGACGACGTTGAGATCGACCTTGAAGCCGGCACGTTTGAGCTGCTCGGCCATCAGCAGCGACATGTTGTAGTGGAAGTCGTACTGGCGGCTGGTGAGCACGCGGATCGGCTCGCCCTTGTAGCCGGCCTTGGCCGCAGCGTCCTTCGCCTTGGTGGCGTTGCGCTGGTTGTACTGGTCGGCACCGGCGGTCGAGTAGAACGGCGAGCCCTTGGGGAAGTGGTTGGCCTCAGCCACGAAGAAACGCGTGTCGCCGAAGCCGGCCGCGAGCATCTCGCCCTGGCCCATCGCGGTCTGCAGGGCCTGGCGCACGGCCTGGTTGGCGAGCGCGCCCTCCTTGGTGTTGAAGACCACCAGCGGAAAACCGAACGCGGGCGTGATGATCGGCAGCGTCTTGCCACTGGCTTTTTCCAGCCGCGGCAGGGCTTCCACCGGCAGCAGGTCGGCAAAGTCGTACTGGCCCGCGAGCGCACCTTCGACGCGTGTGCTGGCGTTGGGCACGGGCACGAAGCGCAACTCTTCGATGACCGCTTCGCGCTTGCCGCCATAGCCGCTCGCAGGCTCCTTGCGTGCGCTGTACTTGTCGAAGCGCGTGAGCAGCACGAACTGGTCGGGGCGACGTTCCTTGAACTTGTAGGGGCCGGTGCCGACGAAGTCTTTGAGCGGCGAGGCCATTGATTCCTTGGCCATCATCGCGGCCGTGCCATTGCTGGGCAGTGCCAGTTGCGAGAGAAGCGGTGCGTACGGCGCCTTCAGCACGATCTCCACGCCCAG
>NZ_LMEV01000002.1:979-371533 GCF_001426505.1 Variovorax sp. Root473 | reverse complement strand
GGAAGCGCCCAGCAGGCTGCGCTTGGACAGGCGGGGCAGGCGCGGGACGACAAGACCGGCGTGAGACATGGGGTGTTCCTTCAGGGGCGATCGGTGGGCAATGAATTCACTTTTTCAGGCCCGAACTTTGAAGCACAACCTATGCCAAAACATCACCATTTACCCTGATCAACGATCTAAATATTCGAACCCTCCATTCGAAATTCAATGCCGTTGCCGCACGCATCCGCTGCTAGATTCCGGTCGAATCTTTTCCCACCGAAAGATGGCGCCCGAACGAATTTGCGAGGATGACAATGAGCACCAAGAAAGTTCTTGCGGTAGGTTTCCTGTTCGGCTGTGCGTTGCTGACGCATGCAGCGATCACCGGGGTGAACCCGCTCGACACGATCAGGAAGGCCGCCACCAGCATGGCCTCCGCCGCCGCTGACCTGGTGGCCGACCCGTTGCCGTTGCAGGGTCCCGGACTGGGCAACCTGACCTACGCGCAGGCCGAGCTGTTCAAGCCCATCTCGATGATCAAGGAGGAATCGGACACCGGCGTCGGCGCAGGCACCGGCGCCGATGTGCCGAAGATCCCCGGTGGCAGCGTGACGCATCCCACCGCCGGGTACACCAAGTACCACTACGGCCAGAACGTGGGTCTCATGATCAACGGCTACTTCCTGACGACGTTCACGCCCGATGGCGGCTTGGGTCCCGGCGGCTTCCTTCTCTACAACGTGTCCGACCCGCGCAACCTCCAGCTCGTGAAGCGCATCTACGAGCCGGACGGCCGCACCAAGGAACTGAGGGAGCCGCATTCCATCGGCATCGCCACGATCGGCGGCAAGCGGTATGTCGCCGTTCCCAGCGTCTTCGGCGTGGAGTTCTGGGACTTCACCGACATCAACAACATCCAGCAGGTCAAGAAGCTGGTGCTGCCCAACGTCAACAAGGGCGACTACAACAACGTGAGCTGGCAGCTGTGGTGGCAGGCGCCTTACCTGTACGTGGCGGCGGCGGAGCAGGGCGTGTTCGTCATCGACGCAGCAGACCCCGCGAACGCACAGCTCGCGAACCGCGGCGCCGGCAAGCCCAACCCGATACCGACCGGCGAGCTCGGCGGTTTTCGCGTGGGGCCGATCTTCACGATGGGCAACCACATGGTGCTCACGTCGATGACCAACACCAGCGGCTTCGCCAGCCTGGACATTTCAGACCCCCTGAACCCCAAGGTGCTCGACACCGTCTCCGGGTCCACGGCCAGCTACTACGCCACCTGCTTCGACGGAAAGAAGGTCTACGCCTCTGCACAGGAGAGCGGCGGCAAGATGTTCGGCTACGACCTCAGCGATCGATCGCGCTTCGTGGCCGAGGACAACCGGCTGGTGATCAACCAGCAGCTGTATTGCGGCACGCAGGACCACTACGTGTTCCAGGGTGCGCAGAACTACATCCACAAGGTCGATGTGAGCAACCCGCTCAACCACGTCGAGGTCGGGCGCGGCGGACTCTTCGCACCGACGCACCCCGACTTCTCGAGCTCCGACCATGGCCAGGTGTCGCCGTTCGGCAACCTGATCTACGTCGGCAACGACCACGGCTCGGGCAGCGGTTTCATCGTGCATGCGGTGGACCCCGACCTCACCAGGCCCGAAGTGAAGCAGGTCTCGCCCGTCAACGGTGCGAAGCAGCAGGCCCTCACCTCGCGCATCGGCTTGGGCATGACCGACAGCATCCTGCCGGAGAGCGTGAACGCCAACACCTTCATCGTGCGCGCGGTGGGCGGCAACACGCTGGCGGGCACCTACAGCGTGCAACTGGGCATCGTCAACTTCCATCCCGCGCAGCCGCTGCAACCGGGCACCGCCTACGAGGTGTTCCTGCCCGCCAACGGCCTGAAGGACTATGCGGGCAACGCCATCGCCGCCGACTATCGTTCCACCTTCAACACCGGCAATGCCAACGACATCAACCTGATGCACCACTGGGCGCTGACGGGCAACCTGTCTGACCAGATCAGCGCCAACAACGGTACCCCCGCCACCGGCGACGCGTTCGAGAGCATCGGCCTGAACTTTGCGAACCGCACCACGGGCGTGCAGCTGAAGAACGACAGCGTGTCCACCACGCTGGGTGGCACGGCCTCTCTGAGCTTCTACATGAAGACCACGCAGGCGGGCAGCGCCAGCTCGTGGACCGCGCCGGGCATCTTCGGGCGTGACCAGTCGCCTGGCGTCGACGACGTGTTCTGGGGCTGGCTCGACAGCACCGGCAACATCAAGCTGTCGGTAGGCGACAACGCAGGCACGCGCTCGCAGTCGGCCGTGAACGACGGCAACTGGCACCACGTGGTGCTCACGCGCGACGCGGCTTCGGGCGCGCAGGCGGTGTATGTCGATGGTGTGAAGACCACGTCGACTGGCCCCACCGGCATCAAGGGCCTGTCGACCAGGTTCCAGCTGCTGGGCCAGATCCAGGGCAACGCCGCGCTCTTCAAGGGCACGCTGGCCGAGGTGCGCGTGTACGGTCGCGTGCTCGGCGACAGCGACGTGGCGGCGTTGCGCAGCCAGGCCGTGATCGGCGATCCCGGCATCGTGGGCGCACCGAAGATCGTCAACGGCCAGTTGAACTTCAACCCGGCCACGCTCGGTGCCACCGGCGCGCAGTTCCGCTGGAACTTCGGCGACGGCACGCAGAGCGCGTACGCCTCGCAACCCGGCGTCACGCATACCTACAGCAGCCCCGGCCACTACACGGTGACGCTGACGGTGAAGGCCGCGAACGGCCAGGAGACCTTCTACACCTACAACCTCACGGTGATCGCACCCGTCACGGCGGCGGCGCCGACGCACACGACCAACATCGCGGGTGATGCGAACTCGGTGTATTCGGTGAACCCCGACAGCGGCACGGTCGCTGCCATCAACGCCGAGACCTTGGCCAAGCGCTGGGAAGTGCGCGTGGGCGACGAGCCGAAGACGCTGGCCGTGGGCCCCGACGGCCGCATCTGGGTCGCGGTGCAGGGTGAGGACAAGCTGGTGGTGCTCAACGCAGCCGATGGCACGCTCTCGACGACGGTGCCGCTGGCCTACGGCAGCGGCCCGTACGGTGTCGTCTTCACGCCCAATGGGACGAAGGGCCTGCTGACGCTCGAAAGCAAGTCGGCCCTCATGAGCTTCGACCCGAGCACCGGTGCCACCACGGGCACGCTCGCACTGGAAGGTGCCGTGCGCGGCATCGCGGTCGATGCGAGTTCGCAGGCGGCCTACGTGACACGCTTCAAGTCGAAGATGACGGGCGGGCAGCTGCACAAGGTGAATCTGCAGAGCTTCAGCGGTGCCACGCCAATCGCACTGGCGGTCGATACGACCACGGTCGACACCGAGGCCGCCTCGCGCGGCGTGCCCAACTACCTGAGCCAGGTGGTGATCTCGCCCGACGGTTCGCGTGCCGTGCTGCCTTCGAAGAAGGACAACATCGTGCGCGGCACCTTCCGCGACGGCCTTCCGCTGGAGCACGATAAGACCGTGCGCTCCATCCTGTCGCAAGTGAACCTGCAGACGGCGGCGGAAGTGTTCAGCGAACAGCTCGACTTCAACGACCGCGCCCCCGCGCGCGCCGCGCTGTACTCGCCGGCCGGCGACTACCTCTTCGTGGCGCAGATGGAAGGCAACCGCATCGCCATCGTCGACGCCTACAACCGCTCGGTGCGTGGCGAGATCAACGCCAGCAGCGCACCGCACGGCCTGTACCTCGATGCAGCGCGCAAGCGCCTGTACGTGAACAACTTCCTGGCGCGCTCGGTGTCGGTGCACGACGTGGCGCAGGTGCTGTCCTCGGAGTCGGCCGCGCCGGCCTTCCTGCAGAACGTCACCACGGTCGCGCAGGAGCCGATGGCCGCCGCGGCGTTGCGCGGCAAGCAGGTGTTCTACAACGCGTCCGACCGGCGCATGAGCATGAACAACTACATGTCGTGCGCAAGCTGCCACGCCGATGGCGGCGACGACGGCATGGTGTGGGACTTCACGCAGCGCGGCGAAGGCCTGCGCCGAACCATCAGCCTGCAGGGCCGGCGCGGCACGGGCCATGGCAAGCTGCACTGGACCGCCAACTTCGACGAGGTGCAGGACTTCGAGCACGACATCCGCAACGAATTCGGCGGCACGGGCTTCCTCACCAACGCCGACTTCTCGGCCACGGGCGACCCGCTCGGCGTGCCGAAGGCGGGCCGCAATGCGCAGCTCGACGATCTCGCGGCCTACCTGAACTCGCTGAACAAGTACATGCGCAGCCCGGCCCGCGCGGCGGACGGCAACCTCAGCGTGGAGGCGGTGCGCGGCCAGACCGTGTTCAACACGGCGCAGTGCGCGACCTGCCACACGGCCGGCAGCCTGCGCGACGGGCTGCGGCATGACGTGGGCACGGTCCAGCTCTCGTCGGGCAAGGGAAGCAACCAGCCGTTGGCCGGCGTGGGCTTCGACACACCGACGCTCTACGGCACCTGGAGCAATCCAAGCTTCTTCCACAACGGCCAGAAGGCCACGCTGCAGGACGTGCTCACGGGCGGCCACGGCAATGCCTCGGGCCTGCCGGCGGCCGACCTGCTCGCGCTGGGCGAGTTCGTGAAGTCGCTCGACACGGCGCCGGCGGTCGACACGCGCATCCGCTCGGAGGTCAGCAACCTGTGCGTCAACGTGTCGGGCAGCTCGACGGCCAGCGGCGCCACGGTGGTGCAGTGGGCCTGCGGCAACGGCAACAACGAGACCTTCACCGTCAACAGCAGCGGCGGCTACACCCAGTTCGTCGCGAAGCACAGCGGCCTGTGCCTGGCGCAGGGCAACACCAACGCTGGCGGCGGCCCGGTGGTGCAGCTGGCGTGCACGGCGGGCATGGCCACGCAGTGGAGCGTGGTCGGGGCGACCCTGCGCAACCGCGTGTCTTCCGGCGCATGCCTGGATGTGCCGGGTTCGTCGACCACGCAGGGGACGGCGCTGTCCACCTACGCCTGCCATGGCGGGGCCAACCAGCGCTGGAGCCAGATTCCCTGACCTCATCTGCGCTTTCTCTCTTTTTCTCTCGCTCTCCAAAAAAAAGGAAATCACGTGTCGGCACTCCAACTCTCCCTCCCAGGCGGCTATCGGTTCATTCCGGGCGTCCAGCAGTACTCGGCTGGCGTGGCCGCCGAACCTGGGTTTCGCATCGAGCGCGTGCGGTTCCTGGAGCCCCTGCCGCTGAAGCAGGGCTTTCAGCGCATCAAGGAAATCCTGGAGGAGGCCTCGCGTCCGCTGGCTGCCTTCTGTGCGTGCGAACTGCGGTCTCCGGCGCCGTTCACCGAACAGGGATTCGTCGAGTTCAACAACCTCTACGTGGGAACGTTGAAGGAGTGGGGCATCTTCATCGGTGACCAGAATCCGGTGGCGCGAAGCAACGTGTGCCCCGCGGTGTCGCCGCCGGCGCAGCCTTCGTTCCATGCGTTCAGCTACACCGTGCCCGACGCCGCGGCCGCTGCATCTTTCGTGGTGGCAGGCAGCGCCGAGGCGCCCGAAGGCAAGGGGCACTATCGCGACCATGCCGTGGGCCTGGGCGACACCTCACCGCCCGGCATTCTGAAGAAGGCGCAGTGGGTGCTCGACGAAATGGAACGCCGCTTGGCGTCGCTGGGCTTCACCTGGGCCAGTACCACGGGCTCGCAGCTGTACACGGTGCACGACATCCACCCGTTCATCGCCGACGAGATCGTCAAGCGCGGTGCCGCGCGGCACGGGCTGACCTGGCACTACAACCGGCCGCCGGTGGTCGACCTCGAGTACGAGATGGACTGCCGCAGCATCGCGTACGAACGCGTCGCCACCTGAGCCTGCACCGCCCGCCGCACCCGCCCTCACCGAGACGTCCCATGCCCAGAAAACTGCCGCATCGCCTGGCCGCCACCTGCCTTGTCCTGACATCGTTCCTGATGGCCGGCCTCGCCGGTGCGCAGAACATTCAGGAGCGCAACTTCAAGTTCGCCTTCGTCAACCAGAAGGAACATCCGCAGGGCATGGGCGCGCAGCGTTTCTCGGAAATCGTCGAGAAAAAGAGCGACGGCAAGATGAAGGTACGGCTCTTTCCTTCCGGCGTGCTGGGCGGCGATGCCTCGGTCATTTCGTCGCTGCAGGGCGGCACGGTGGAAATGACGATGGCCATCCCGGGCCTGCTGTCGGGCATGGCGCGGGACTTCTCTGTGTTCGACCTGCCTTTCCTGTTCAACAACGAGAAGGAAGCCGACCTCGTGCTCGATGGCCCGGTCGGTCGCAAGCTGCTCGACAAGTTGCCCGAGAGGGGCCTGATCGGCCTGACCTACTTCGAGCACGGCTTTCGCAACGTCACCAACTCGCGGCGGCCGGTCGCTCGCATGGAGGACCTGCAAGGCCTCAAGCTGCGCGTGATGCAGATCCCCGTGATGATCGACGCGTTCGGTGCGCTGGGCGCCAATCCGTCGCCGCTGCCGCTGCCCGAGGTCTACACCGCGCTGGAGCAACGGGCCGTCGACGGCCAGGAAAATCCGTACTCGCTGGTGGAAGCCTCGAAGTACTACGAGATCCAGAAGTACGGCTCGGACACGAAGCATGTGTTCAACCCCGTCGTGCTGCTGTTCAGCAAGAAGGTGTGGGACAAGCTGTCGGAAGACGAGCGCAAGGTTCTGCTCGACGCGGCCCGGGAAACGCAGCCCTTCCAGCGCGCCGCCAACCGCGACGTCAACGCCAGGGCCGCCGAGTTCCTGAAGGGCAAGGGCATGGTACTGACCGAGTTCCCGGCCGCCGAACGCGAACGGCTGCGCGACAAGCTCAAGCCGGTCACGGACAAGTACGTCAGGCAGATCGATCCGGCGCTGACGCAGGAGCTGTTCTCCGAACTTGGCAAGGCACGGGGCACCACCAGGTAGCCAGGGCGCACAGGCGCCTGCCCGCCAGCGGACCTGCTGGCCTGCTCGAGCGCGGGTCGCCGTTGCGGCGGGCACTCGCCGACGGAAGAACCCAAGTGCTGCGCCGCAGTCGATCGCTGGTCCAGGGCGGCAGGACCAGCGGGTTCATGCGCCTCTCACCAACCCGCGGGGGTCGTGGCGCGTTGTCGCGCCGCGTTTTCGCGCGGGGGAATTTTCTCTATGCATCACACACAAAGGAACTGCGAATGAAGCTGTTGCGCTATGGGCCCTTGGGCCATGAAAAACCGGGAATGCTCGACGCGCAAGGCCGCTTGCGCGACCTGTCCGCGCAGGTGAGCGACATCGCACACGAGGTGCTGCTGCCTTCGGGCCTGGCGCGCCTCGCCGCCCTCGACCCGCAGTGCCTTCCGCTGGTGGACGGAGCTCCGCGCATCGGTGCGTGCGTAGCGGGCACGGGCAAGTTCATCTGCATCGGGCTCAACTACTCGGACCACGCGGCCGAGACCGGCACCACCGTGCCGCCCGAGCCCATCGTCTTCCTGAAGGCGACCTCCGCCATCGCAGGGCCGAACGACCCCCTGGAGATTCCCCGCGGCTCCACCAAGACCGACTGGGAGGTGGAGCTCGGCATCGTCATCGGGAAGACCGCGAAGTACGTCAGCGAAGCGGATGCGATGGACCACGTGGCGGGCTATTGCCTGATCAACGACGTGTCGGAGCGTGCCTTCCAGACTGAACGCCAGGGCCAATGGACCAAGGGCAAGTCGGCCGACACCTTCGGACCGATCGGCCCGTGGCTCGTCACGGCCGACGAAGTGCCGGACCCGCAGCAGCTGCACATGTGGCTGGAGGTCAACGGCGTGAGGCGGCAGGACGGCTCCACGGCCACCATGGTCTACGGCGTGCGCTACCTGGTGGCCTACCTGTCGCAGTTCATGAGCCTGCAACCGGGCGACATCATCTCGACGGGAACGCCGCCGGGCGTGGGCATGGGACTGAAGCCGCCGGTCTACCTGAAGCACGGCGATGTGGTCACGCTGGGCATCGAAGACCTGGGCACGCAGCGGCAGGTCGCCGTGGCGCACGATCGTCCGGCCGGCGCTGGCGGGGCCCGCTGATCGTCGAACGCCTCGAACGAGCGAATGCCAGGCGCCGTCCGGGGCCTGGCATTCAGGTCCGCCCGGGTGCCTACTTGACCGAGCCCGAAGTCAAGCCCTGCACCATGTAGCGCTGCATCCACGCAAACAGGATGGCAATCGGGACCACGGCGCAGATCGCAGCGGCCATCACCAGCTCCCACTGCACCACGTACTGGCCCGCGACCATGTTGGTGACGAGCACCGTCAGCGTCTGCTTCTCGGTCGAGCGGATCAGGGTGTAGACCACGGCGAACTCGTTCCACGCATTGACGAAGGTGACCAGCGACGTCACCGCCATGGCCGGCAAGGCCAGCGGCAGGAACACCTTGCAGACCGTGCGCACCGGCCCGGAGCCTTCGAGCCAGGCCGACTCTTCCAGGTCGCGCGGAATGGTCTCGAAGTACGAGGTCATCATCCAGACGGCAAAGGCAATGCCGAAGGCGCCGTAGGCCACCACGACGGAGAGGCGCGAGTCGGTCATGTTGCCGCCGTCGAACCACGGAAGGCTGGCCGCCATCTTGAAAAGGCCCACCACCAGCAGCACGGGCGAGATCATCTGGGTGATGAGCAGGAACTGCCGGTAGCCGCCCTGGCCGCGAAACCTCAGGCGCGCCAGCGCGTAGGCGGACGGCACGCTGACGGCGATCGTCAGCACCGTGGCGGCGATGGACACCAGCAGGCTGTTCAACAGCGCGCGCCCGAAGCCGGTCTGGGTCCACATGGCGGAGAAATTGCTCCACTGCCACTGCTGTGGCAGCCAGCGGGCCGGATAGACGTAGATCTCGGACGCCGGCTTGAGCGCCGTGAAGAACATCACCGCGAGCGGAAAGACGACCACGGCCACCAGCGGCAGGAGCAGCAGCCAGCACCAGAGGCTGCGCAGGATCTTGTCGGAGCGGATCATGCGGTGGCCTTTGCGGACTGCCGCCGTTGCAGGCGCAGATAGAACACGGTGAAGACCAGCAGCAAGGCCAGCATCACGAGCGAGATGGCGGCCGCCTCGCCGGGCCGGCCGAGGCGAAAGCCCAACTGGTACAGCCAGGTGACGAGGATGTGCGTGGCGTTGTCTGGCCCGCCCTGGGTCATGATCCAGATGATGGGAAACGAGTTGAAGACGTAGATCACGTTCAGCACGATCGCCATGTGGATGAAGGGCTTGAGCAGCGGCAGCGTGAGCCGGCGAAACTGCTGCCAGCGCGACGCGCCCTCGATGCCGGCGGCCTCGTAGATGTCCTGCGACACCGACGACAGGCCACCCAGAAAGATCGTCACGGTGAAGGGAATCGACACCAGGATGCCCACCCCCACTTCGACCCAGAAGGCGAGCTGCCCATCGGCCAGCCAGTTGATCGGCTCCTGGATGATCCCGACCATCGCGAGGCTCGCGTTGACCATGCCGTACTGGCCGTTGAAGGACCATGCCCAGACGATGGCCGTCATCGTCAGCGACACGGCCCAGGGCAGCATCACGATCGTGCGCGCGATGCCCCGGCCATGGAAATCCTGCTGCAGGATGAGCGCGATCGGCACGGCACACAGCACCGCGCCGCCGACCACGCACACCGTCCATTGCACCGTGCGCCACACCACGTGGGCGAACACCGGATCGGTGAACACGGTGCGAAAGTTGTCCAGGCCGTTGAAGGCCCGCAGCAGGCCGAAGCGCGAGATGTCGTGCACCGACTGGAACACCAGTGTGGACAGCGGGTAGGCCAGGATGAAGATCGTCAGCAACAGGCTCGGCGCAATCAGCCCCCAAGCCAGGACAGGACCTCGAACGGGATTCTGCATAGGGCAATTCGATCGGAATAGGCGTGGTTAGGCGTGGTGCGACACGCGGGAAGCTGGCGCAGCCCCAGGGCGGCGCCCGGGGCTTGCTTGCTTACTTCTTGTTGAGCTTGGTGTTGGCTTCGGCCGCGGCCTTGTCCAGCGCCGCCTTCGGTTCTGCCTTGCCCTGGTAGATGGCCTGCAGCGCATTGGTGACGGCCTGAGCTGAGTCTTCCCAGCCGGCGACCAGCGGGGCGAAGCGCGCGTTGGGCAGCAGGGTCACGAACTCGGAGAGCACCGGGTCGTCCTTGAACACGGGGTCGTTGGCCACCTCGCGCGTCACGGGCATGAAGCCTTCGCCCTGGTCGAACTTCAGCCGCGCGTTCTTGGAGAACATGAAGCTCAGGAATTTCTGGGCGGTTTCCTTGTTCTTCGAGGTCTTGAACATCATGATCGAGTCGGTCACGCCGAAGGTGATGTCCTTGCCGCCGTTGGGCACGCCGGTGATGCCGTATTTCAGTTGCGGCGCGTCCTTGGCGATTTCCTTGGCCAGGGGCGGCAGCGAAATGACCATGCCCAGCCGCCCCTGCTTGAACAGGTTGTGCAGGTCGTAGCGCGTGTTGCCGGCCACGCCGGGCTCGGTCAGGCCCTGGTCGATCATGCTTTTGTACAGCGTGGCAGCTTTCACGCCGGTCGGGGAATTGAATGCGGCCTTGTTGCCTGCATCGAGCACGTCGCCCCCCATGCTCCACAGCGCGTAGTAGAAATAAGTGTCGGTATCCAGGTCTTTGCCCTGGATGCCGTAGCCATAGGCGCCCGTGGCCTTGATTTTTTTCGAGGCGGCAATCACGTCGTCCCAGGACTTGGGGCCATTGGGAAAGCCGGCCTTGCTCAGCATGTCCTTGTTATAGAACATGGCGCGGACGCTGGCCGCAATAGGCAGCGCATACGGTTTGCCATTGATGTTTCCGGCCGTCAGGAATGCCGGAATGAAGCGTTCCTTGAATGCCGCATTGGCGTAATTGTCCACCGGCTCCACCAGTCCGTCGTTCACGAAATCGCCGACCCAGCGGGTGGCGACGTGGGCCAGGTCGGGCGGGTTGTTGCTGGCAATTTCCGCCTGCAGTTTCTGCTGCATGTTCTCCCAGCTTCCCACCTCGACCTTGACCTTGTCCCCGGGGTTGGCCTTCTCGTAGTCCCGGGCCAGCGCCTCCAGCCAGGGGCGTGTGTTGTCGCTGTAGCTGGACATGGCGATGCGGATATTTCCCGCCTGGGCCGTGAGGGAGGACAGGCCCAGAAGCATTGCGCCGGCCCATAGGGTTTTATTTCTCTTTTTCATGTTTAATTCCTCATTTGATTATTGAAAATAAATTAAATACACACCTCGTTCCACTGCGATCAATGTTTGCGCTTTTTTATCTTACGAGTCGATGGAATGACGCCATAGATGGAGTTAACCCTCGATTTCTAAAAACTAGAACCCTGCGTGCGAAATATTGAACGATCAGTTCCGATGTCGTCATGTACGCTCCAGAATTCGAGCTCGAATTGCGCGCGGTAATTCATTGCCGCCCGGTCGGGAGAGGTATTGGCAATTCACAGGGCGTATTGCGTGGATAAATTGATTTCGACCTCGTCTCCGGTTCAATCCCAGGCGCCGTTGCGGCGCGTGACGCTGGTCACGGGTGCCGCGGGCGGTATCGGCCAGGCCCTGTGCCGCCGCGTCCTGCAGGCTGGCGACCGGCTGATCGCGCTGGACCACGATGCGGGCGCACTGGACCGATTGGCAGGCGTGTTGGCCGGGCAGGGCGTGAGCGCCGACGATCTGGCGCGGCTGCATCCTTTGGTGGCGGACGTCACCGACTGCGCGGCCCTGTGCGAGAAGGTGGCCGCAGCCGCGGCGGCGGTCGGCCCGGTGGACGTGCTGGTGTCGAACGTCGGCGCTGCGCGCGGACCGACGGTGCGCAAGACCGCGCCGCAGGATTGGCAGGCCGACATCCATCTCAACCTCAATGGCGCGTTCCATTGCGTGGAGGCGGTGCGCGAGGCCATGGTCGAGCGCCGCAGCGGGCAACTGGTGCTCATCGGCTCGGTCAACGCACTGACCACGCTCGGCCACCCCGCGTACAGCGCGGCCAAGGCCGCCCTGGTCAGCTACACGCGGTCGCTCGCGATGGAATTGGGCGCCTATGGCATCCGCGCCAACATCGTGCTGCCGGGCACCGTCAAGACGCCGGCCTGGCAGGCGCGGGCCGACAAGAACCCGCAGGTGTTCGAGCAGTTGAAGAAGTGGTACCCGCTGGGCGACTTCGCGACACCCGACGATGTCGCCGATGCCGTGCTGTTTCTGGCGTCGCCCGCCGCGCGTGTCATCACGGGCGTGGCATTGCCGGTGGACGCGGGTCTCATGGCCGGCATCCTTCCGATGGCCCGCGAGATCACCGTCGAAGACTACTGAGCCAGCGACTCACTTCCACAACGACAAGGAGACCCCATGGCTCAGGTTCAACTCAATCAGCTGCGCAAGGATTTCGCGGGCGTGCCCGTCGTGCATGGCATCGACCTGGACATTGCCCACGGCGAGTTCGTCGTGCTGGTCGGCCCGTCGGGCTGCGGCAAGTCGACGCTGCTGCGCATGATCGCGGGGCTGGAGCCCATCAGCGGCGGCGAGCTGCGCATCGGCGGCGCACGGGCCAACGACCTGTCGCCGCAAAAGCGCAACATCTCGATGGTGTTCCAGAGCTACGCGCTCTACCCGCACCTGTCGGTCTACGAGAACATCGCCTTCGGCCCGCGCACGCGCGGCGAGACCGAAAGCGACTTCCGCCCGCGCATCGAAAAAGCCGCGAGCCTGCTCAACCTCACGCCGTACCTGGACCGCCTGCCGCGTGCGCTCTCGGGCGGACAGCGCCAACGCGTGGCCATGGGCCGCGCCGTGGTGCGCGAGCCCGCGCTGTTTCTCTTCGACGAGCCGCTGTCGAAC
Source organism: Variovorax sp. Root473 (assembly GCF_001426505.1). GTDB lineage: Bacteria > Pseudomonadota > Gammaproteobacteria > Burkholderiales > Burkholderiaceae_C > Variovorax. The sequence goes on along the minus strand of NZ_LMEV01000002.1, from coordinate 358,734 downwards.
CTCGATGCGCAGCTGCGCGTGCAGATGCGCGCCGAGATCAAGGCCCTGCACCAGCGCCTGGGCAACACCATGGTCTACGTCACCCACGACCAGGTGGAAGCCATGACCATGGCCGACCGCATCGTCGTGATGCGCGCGGGCCGGGTGGAGCAGGTCGGTGCGCCGCTCGAGCTCTACGACCGCCCGGTCAACCGCTTCGTGGCGGGCTTCATCGGATCGCCCGCGATGAACTTCACGCAAGGTCAGGTGCATCGCGCACACGGCCGCACCTGGCTCGCGTTGCCCGACGGGCAGACCTGGGATCTGCCCACTTCGGGGTGCACGCCGCTGCTGGCCGACGGACAGCACATCCTGCTGGGACTGCGGCCCGAGCATCTGCAGTTGGCCCCGGAGGGCTTGGCGTTGCGCGTGATCCTCACGGAGTCGACGGGCGACAAGACGCAGATCTACGGCATCGTGGCGGGCAGCGAAACACCCTGGTGCGTGTCCGTGCACGATCGCGTGGCCCTCAGGCCTGGCGACCTCGTGCATCTGCAGGTCCGCGATGGCGCATCGATGCATTGCTTCGATGCGCAGACCGAGCGCCATGTGGGCGTCGCCGCTCCCGCGCAGGCCGAGCACAGGCCGTCTTCATCCAGCGTGGACGCGCGTGCCAGCGGCAGCGAGGGCCAGCGCCGTGCTGCGTCGATGGCGTATTCGTACGGCTAGGCGATGAGCAGCCAACGCATGTCTGAGATCGAAACGGGCAACCACATCGGCGGCCGCTGGTCGTCCACCGTCGACACCCTGCCGGTGGTGAATCCGGCCAACGGCGAAACCATCGCCACCGTGCCGCGTTCGAGTCGAGAAACGGTCGACGCGGCGGTGGCCGCCGCCAAGGCCGCAGCCGGCGGTTGGGCCGCCATCCCGGTGTTCGAACGCGCCGCGATGTGCGTGGCGATCGCGACAGCGATCGATGCCGCGCGCGAAACCATTGCGTACACGCTGTCGTGCGAGCAGGGCAAGATCCTGGCCGAAGCTCAGGGCGAAGTCGCCAAGGCCGCAGACGGCTTCCGGCTTGCCGCCGAACTCGTCAAGCAGATGGGCGGGAAGACGCTGCCGGCGGAAGACCCCAGCAAGCTCGTCATGACCCTGCGGCAGCCGCGGGGTGTCTATGGCGTCATCACGCCCTGGAACTTCCCGGTCAACATTCCTGTGGAATACCTTGCGCCCGGCATCGCCACCGGCAACGCCATCGTCTGGGTGCCGGCGCCGTCCACCGCGCTCGTCGCCTGCGCGCTGATGGCGGCCATCGAAAGGGCCGGGCTGCCTGCGGGCGTCGTCAACCTGGTCATCGGCGAGGGCGCGACCGTCGGCGATGCGGTGGTCGTGCATCCGGACGTGACCGCCATCGCTTTCACCGGCAGCACCGCGACGGGCCAGCGCATCGCCGAGCGTGGTGCCGGAAAGCCCCTGTTGCTCGAACTCGGGGGCAACGGGCCGCTGATCGTCTGCGAAGATGCCGATCTGGATGCGGCAGCGGCTGCAGCAGCCGGCGGCGCATTCTTCAATGCAGGGCAGGTGTGCGCAGCAACGGGTTGCGTGCTGGCCCATGCGAGTGTGGTGGACCGCCTCTGCAACAAGCTGGTCGCCAGGGCGGCCAATGAGGTTCTGGGCGATCCCTTGCATCCCGCGACGACCATGGGGCCGCTCAACAACGCCAAGGTGGCGGACAAGGTGCGCGCGCATGTGGGCGATGCCGTCGCGCAGGGCGCGCGTGTGCTGCATGGCGGCCGGGCGCGCCCGGACCTGGGCAGCGCGCTGTTCTTCGAGCCGACCGTGGTGCGCGACGTGACGCCCGCCATGCGGTTGTGCCGCGAAGAGACCTTCGGCCCCGTCGTGCCGGTCGTCGCCTTCCAGGACGAAGCGCAGGCCCTGCAGATGGCCCTGCAGAACGATCACGGGCTCTCGGTGGGCATCTTCACGAAAAACATCGGTCGCGGCATCGCGATGGCCAAGGCGATCCCGGCCGGCATCGTCAACATCAACGCGGGCACGACGTGGTGGGAGCTTCACCTGCCGTTCGGCGGCGGCTCCGGCAAGAAGAGCGGCATCGGCCGGCTGGGCGGCATGCACACGCTGGAGGCGATGACAGAGATCAAGATGATCTCTGTCACGTGCGGATGATCGCCATTCGACGCCGTCATCCCCCGAACATCTTGCGGTGCAGGCCCGTGAAGGGGTAGCCCACGCCCTCGATCATGGCTTCCTTGAACGCAAACTGCGTGTCGAGCCCATGGATCCCCGTGTCGAGTTCGGTCTTCCATACAAGGTGGCCTTGGTCCTGGGAACTTTGCAGGTGGATGCAAACGTCCAGTATCGGCAGCCGAAAGCGGCACACGGTTGATCTGATCAACCGCGTCCGTGGGGCGACGGAGAAAGAAAGACAATGGGCCGGTGACGCCCGAAGACCCACAGAATCTGCCTGCTGTCGAGCCACGGCCCTTGCCGCTGCTCGTGCGCTGGCTGCTGCTGGTCTTCGCCGCGCTGTGCCTGGTGCTGGCCGCCATCGGCGTGGTCGCGCCAGGCATGCCGACCACGGTCTTCGTGCTGATGGCCGCATGGGCCGCCGCGCGCAGCTCGCCGCGGCTGCACCGCTGGCTGCTGAACCACCGGCTCTTCGGGCCACTCTTGCGCAACTGGGAGAACGGTCGCACCGTGAGCCGCCGTGCCAAGTGGAGCGCCACTGCGGCGATGGCGTTCTGCGCGGTCGTCATCGGGTTCACCGCGCACAAGCCGTGGCTCGCGGGCGTCGCCATCGGCTCGATGGCGGTCGTGCTCGCGTGGCTGTGGCGGCGGCCGGAACCACCGCCGGGCGGCTGATCAGCCCTTGGCCAGTTCCGCGCAGATCGCGGGGGTCCAGTGGAAGCTGCGCGCCTTGTAGGCCGTGTCGAAGATCACCTTGTAGCGGCAGCTGGTGATGCCGCCGCCCGAACGGAAGTGAAAGACGTAGTCCCACTCGCGCACGGCCGCCATGCCTTCGTCGAAGTGCGGGCGGCCGATGAGGGCGTAGAGCTGGTCCTTGGTCGCGCCGGGGCCGATGGCGCGCAGGTTGTCGCGATTCGGAAAGCTGCCTTCGGTCTGCCAGGTCTGCTGCCGGTCGGCGCCGGGCCACACCCGTTCGGCAGCCTTGCCTTCGTTGTCGATGCCGCGGCTCACGTACGAGGTGCAGCCGGCGAGCGCGAGCAGGGCGGCAGCGCCGAGCAGGGCCGCGCCGCGTGGGCGGGAGAAGGTGCGCGTCATGAGAGAGGAGTCCCTGGGGTTCATGCTGCGGCTCACCACTGGAAGCCTGCGCCGGCCGAGACGCCAACGTTGCCGCGCGAGTTGGCCGAGCCCGTGAACTTCATGACCCATTTGCCGTTGTCCGAGATGCTCGAGAAGCCGACCGCGATCGCGCTCTGGCCCTCGTAGCCCGCCACGCCGGCCGCGACCATGTTCTTGCCGGGCATGTAGGCCTGCGGCATGCCGGCCATCGCCATCGCACCGGCGGTGCCGGCGTTGGCGTCGCGCTGGTTGAGGCGGATCGCATCGCGCCACTGCGTGTTCTGCGCGTTCAGCTGGTTGACGTTGACCGCATCGGTGCCGGCCACGCCGGGCGCCACGTTGGACACGGTGGTGCCGTTCGGCGCCTGCCCGTTGCCCAGCACGATCTGGTTGTGGTTCACGCTGCCGTCCACGTTGGTGACGTAGTTGACCGCGCCGGCCTGCACCGCCTGCAGCTGCCGCACGTTGACCGCGTCGGTCGCCTGCGTGCCGCCTGCGACGTTGGTGATCTGCCGTTCGCCGCCCGCGCTGCCGACGGAGACCGCGCCTTGCGTCGAGCCCACGGCGATGTTCGAGAAGCGTTCCTTCTGGCCGCTCATGCCCGCGCGGTCGGCGACGGCGCCGGCGCCCAGCGCCACGCCGTTCACGGTGCTGGCCGTCGCGCCGGTGCCGATGGCCACGGCCGACGCGGCCGACGCCGCGCTCTGCCGTCCCACGGCCACGGCCGATTCGGCGTTCGCGGTGGCGCGGTCGCCCACGGCGACGGCGCTGTCGGCCAGCGCCTGCGTGTTCGCGCCCAGCGCGGCGGCGTTGATGCCGTCGGCAATCGCCTTGTCGCCGGCCGCCAGGCTGCTCTTCTTGCGCGCCTGCGTGTTGGCGCCCAGCGCGGTCGAGTTGATGTCGCTCGCGGTGGCGCGGTCGCCCACTGCGACGCTGCTGGTGGCCACTGCGGTGGTGTTGGCGCCGAGGGCCGTGGCGTTGGTGCCGAAGGCCTGCGCCACGTTGCCCACGGCCGTGCTGCTGACACCCGCGGCCACGGTGGTCGAGCCGATGGCGGTGGCGTAGGTTTCGGTGGCGCGCGCGTCGGAACCTGCCGCCACGCTGCCGTAGCCGGTGGCCTTGGCAGACGTGCCGCCGAGCAGCAGCGCGTCGCCGCCGAGGTTGCCGCTCACCATGCCCTGCAAGGCTGCGGCATCGGGACCGCCGTTCACGGGGTCGGTCGGCACGCCGTTGATGAGCGCGAAGCCCCCGCTGCCGTTGGGCACCTGGCAGGACCACGTCGGACCGGCGCCGCCCGAGCTGCACACCGCGCCCGAGCCGGTCGTGTAGCTGGTGCCGCCCAGGCTCACGTCGGCCCAGGCCGGCGGACCCGCGAGGCCGGCTGCGAAGGCGAGCATCGCGCCTGCGATGCCCCTCGTGTTCTTCTTGTGGACGAATGCGGCGGGCCCACCGATCCCCTCGCGCTGGACGATGTGTTCCATGGTTCTCTGCTCCCTGAGATGGCGCCGGATGGCGCGCCTGATGTGTGACGCTTCGACTGTATGAATCGGAGGTCGCGAGAACCTAGGACCTAATTCACAATAAATGTGAAGGTGCCGAAAGCAAATGTTGCTTTCCGACCCGCATTCACACTTGCTTCAGGAGATCGCATGAAACCCCAGCCCATCGAGCACGCTGCCGCATCCGACGAGGTCCGCGCGGTGTTCGACGACATCAAGGCGTCGCGCCACGTGCCCGACGTCAACAACTTCTGGAAGTACCTCGCCAACGACCCGGCCACGCTGAAGCGCACCTGGGCCAGCCTCAAGGAGGTGATGGCGCCGGGCGCGCTCGACCCGGTGATGAAGGAAATGATCTATCTGGCGGTGAGCGTCACCAACAACTGCGGCTATTGCATCGCGAGCCACCACGCGGGCGCGGAAAAGGCCGGCATGACGCCGGCCATGTTCGCCGAGCTGATGGCCGTGGTCGGCATGGCGAACGAGACGAACCGGCTGGTCAACGGCTACCGCGTGCCGATCGACCCCGCCTTCGACAAATAAGCCCGTTCACCCGATCGTCATGAGGCTTGCATTGCCGCCGGCCGCGGCGGTGTTGACGCTCAGCGCGCGCTCCAGCACCAGGCTTTCGAGCGGAATGCCGGTGTCGCCGGGCGCGAAGCCGCGCACGCCGACGAGGGGGCCGGGTCGCGCCGCCACGTGCTGCAGCACGCTGGCGAGGTGGCCGGCGTGGCCGTGGTGCAGCACGGCGTCGAACACCACGGTGGGTGCGCGCCAGTCGTTGGCGAGCACGACCGCGTGGCGTGCCGCGTCGGGCAGCGCGGCCAGCAGCGCGTGCGCGCCGCGCGCATCGGCGGGCCAGATGGCCGTGCTGCCGACCGACAGCACCGCCGCCAACTGCACGAGCCGGTCGGCTTCGGCATCGGCGAGGCACAGCACGGCCTCGCGCGGCTGCAGCGTGTAGACGTTGCGCTCGCCGGTGGGGCCTGCCAGCGTGCGTGCGCGGCCGACGTGGGTCAGGCCCGCGAACCGGCGGCACTGCGCGGCCAGCGCGTCGCGGCCCGTGTCGCGCGCCCAGCCTTCGAGCGCCGCGAGGCCGACCGATGGTGAGACGGGTACGTCGTCGGCCACGGCGCGCGCGAGCACGTCGTCGGGCCGCGCCGACAGCAGGCGCGCCATGTACAGCGGCCCGCCCGCCTTTGGCCCCGTGCCCGACAGCCCTTCGCCGCCGAAGGGCTGCACGCCGACCACGGCGCCGACCATGTTGCGGTTCACATAGACGTTGCCGGCCTGCGCCTGCGCCACCACCTGCGCGATGGTCTCGTCGATGCGCGTGTGCACGCCCAGCGTGAGGCCATAGCCGGTGCCGTTGATCTGGCCGATGAGCGCGCCGAGGTCGCGGCGGCGGTAGCGCAGCAGGTGCAGCACGGGGCCGAACACCTCGCGCTGCAGCTCGCCCAGGTGCGCCAGCTCGATCAGCGTGGGCAGCACGAAGGTGCCGTGGCGCGTGTCGTGGCCGAACTCGCGGCCCTGGCGGAACACGCGGCGTCCGCGTCCGCGCATGTCGGCGATGTGGCGCTCGATGCCGTCGCGCGCCTCGTCGTCGATGACGGGGCCCACGCCGACCGCGAGCCGCGCGGGGTTGCCGATGCAGCTCTCGGCCATCGCGCCCTGCAGCATGGCGACGAGGCGGTCGGCCGCTTCTTCCTGCACGCACAGCACGCGCAGTGCCGAGCAGCGCTGGCCCGCGCTGTCGAAGGCCGAGGCCATCACGTCGGCCACCACCTGTTCCACGAGCGCGGACGAGTCGACGATCATCGCGTTCTGCCCGCCGGTCTCGGCGATCAGCGGCACCGGCGCGCCGTGCGCACCGAGGCGCGTCGACAGCGTCTTCTGCAGCAGGCGCGCGACCTCGGTCGAGCCCGTGAACATCACGCCCTGCACGCGCGCGTCGCCGACCAGCGCGGCGCCGACGGTCTCGCCGCGCCCCGGCAGCAGCTGCACCGCCGCACGCGGCACGCCGGCCTCCCACAGCAGGCGCACTGCTTCGCCGGCGACCAGCGGTGTCTGCTCGGCCGGCTTGGCCAGCACCGGGTTGCCGGCCGCGAGCGCGGCGGCCACCTGGCCGGTGAAGATCGCGAGCGGAAAGTTCCATGGGCTGATGCACACCACCGGCCCGAGCGGGCGGTGCGTGGCGTTGGTGAACGTGGTGCGCGCCTGGGCCGCGTAGTAGCGCAGGAAGTCGACCGCCTCGCGCACCTCGGCGATGGCGTTGGCGCTGCTCTTGCCCGCCTCGCGCATCAACAGGCCGAGCAGGCGCGGCTGCCGGGCTTCGAGCAAGGCTGCGGCGCGGTCGAGTGCGGCGGCGCGTTCCGTCGGCGGCGTGGCGGCCCAATCGGCGGCGATGCCTTCGGCCTGCGCGATGGCCGAGGCCACGTCACCCGGCACCGCGTCCTGCACCTGGCCGACGAGGTCGCGGCGGTCGGCGGGGTTGCGCACCTCGGCCCAGGTGCGGGCGGCTGCGTCTTCGGGCGTCGGCGCGGCGAGCATCGGCACGGCGCGCCAGGGTTCGGTCGCGCTGGCCTGCAGCACGGTGGCCAGGGCGTGCAGCGTGTCTTCGCTCGCGAGGTCGAGGCCTTGCGAGTTGGCGCGCTGCGCGCCGTAGAGCGCGGCCGGGAGCGGAATGGCTGCGTGCGGCAGGCCCATCGCGCCTTCCTCTGCAGCCATGCGCTCGACGGTCGCGACCGGATCTTCGACCAGCGTGTCGAGCGGAATCGACGCGTCCGCGATGCGGTTCACGAACGAGGTGTTGGCGCCGTTCTCCAGCAGCCGCCGCACCAGGTAGGCCAGCAGCGTCTCGTGCGTGCCCACCGGCGCGTAGATGCGGCAGGGCCGCCCGAGCGGCCCCACCACCTGCTCGTACAGCGGCTCGCCCATGCCGTGCAGGCACTGGAATTCGTACTGGCCCGGCGTGTAGCGCGACGGGTCGGCCATCGTGTAGATCGCGGCCAGCGTGTGGGCGTTGTGCGTGGCGAACTGCGGGTACACCGCGTCGGGCGCGTCGAGCAGGCGGCGCGCGCACGCGAGGTACGACACGTCGGTGTAGGCCTTGCGCGTGTAGACCGGATAGCCCGCCAGCCCGTCGAGCTGCGCGCGCTTGATCTCGCTGTCCCAGTAGGCGCCTTTGACGAGGCGCACCATGAGCCGGTGGCCGCTGCGGCGCGCGAGCTCGATCACCCAGTCGATCACGAGGGGGCAGCGCTTCTGGTAGCCCTGCACCACGAAGCCGATGCCTTGCCAGCCCGCCAGCGCGGGCTCGAAGCACAGGCGTTCCAGCAGGTCGAGCGACAGCTCCAACCGGTCGGCTTCTTCGGCGTCGATGTTCAGGCCGATGTCGTAGTGCAGCGCCAGCAGCGCCAGGTCGCGCAGCACCGGGTACAGCTCGGCCATCACGCGCGTGTACTGCGCGCGGCTGTAGCGCGGGTGCAGCGCCGACAGCTTGATCGAGATGCCCGGCCCGCCGTACACGCCGCGCCCGTTCGAGGCTTTGCCGATGGCGTGGATCGCGTCTTCGTAGGCGGCGCGGTAGCGGCGTGCATCGTCGGCCGTGAGCGCGGCCTCGCCGAGCATGTCGTACGAATAGCGGAAGCCCTGCGCCTCCAGCGTGCGCGCATGCGCCAGCGCCTGATCGATGGTTTCGCCGGTGACGAACTGCTCGCCCATCATGCGCATTGCCATGTCCACGCCCTTGCGGATCAGCGGCTCGCCGCCCTTGCCGATCAGCCGCGTGAGCGTGGCCGACAGGCCCGTTTCGCTGTGCGTGGCCACCAGCTTGCCCGTGAGCAGCAGGCCCCAGGTGGCGGCGTTGACGAACACCGACGGGCTGTGCCCGGCATGCGCCTGCCACTGGCCCTGCGCGATCTTGTCGCGGATGAGCGCGTCGCGCGTGTCGGCATCGGGAATGCGCAGCAGCGCCTCGGCCAGGCACATCAGCGCCACGCCTTCCTGCGACGACAGCGCGTACTCCTGCAGCAGGCCCTGCACGAGGCCCGATCGGCCGCCCCCATTCCTGCGCTGGCGCAGCTGGTGGGCGATGCGATGGGCGAGTGCGTGGGCGTCGGCGGCCTGGCCAGCGGGCAGCCGCGCCTGCTCGAGCAGCGGCGCCAGCGCCTCGGACTCGGCAGGCCGGCAGGCGGCGGTGATGCGCGAGCGCAGCGCGGAAGGCGCGGCGGGGCCGTCGGCGAAGGCGGCGAAATGCGAGGGCAGGGGGGCGGGTTCGTTGGCGCTCATGGTGCGTCGGTGGTGGTGATGTGCTGGATGATTTCAGCGATAGGCATGAATATTTCTCCAAAGAAAATGCACTTCATCGAATAAGTCTCATGGGCCTCCAAAGGCACCCAAACGCCCCGGGGGTTGACTGAATTTCTATTTAATTGGATATTTAATCTAATATGAAAGAAGAATCAGCTTCGACCCCCAGCCTCAACGACCGCATTGCCCAGCGCGTGCGCGCCCTGCGCGCGGCACGCGATCTCTCGCTCGACACCCTGGCCACGCACTGCGGCGTCAGCCGTTCGATGATCTCCCTGATCGAGCGCGGCGAGAGCAGTCCGACCGCGGTGCTGCTCGAAAAACTCGCGACCGGCCTGGGCGTGCCGCTGGCCTCGCTGTTCGAGCCCGACGCGCCTACGGCCAGCCCGGTGTCGCGCCGCGCCGACCAGCTCGAATGGCGCGATCCGCATTCGGGCTACGTGCGCCGCAACGTCTCGGCCGGCGGCGATGCCTCCCCGATCCAGATCGTCGAGGTGCTGTTTCCAGCCGGCGCGCGCGTGGCCTACGAAACCGGCGCGCGCGAGCCGCGCATCCACCAGCAGGTGTGGGTGCTCGAAGGCTGCATCGAACTTGCCGTGGGCGACCAGCAGCACCGGCTCGACGCCGGCGACTGCCTGGCGCTCGTGCTCGACCAGCCGACGAGTTACCACAACCCCACCCGCAAGACGGCGCGCTACGCGGTCGTCATCACCAGCGCGCCCGCGCACGCATCGAACAGGAAATGACCATGACTGCTGCCACCGCTCCCCGCCTGCGCGCCCTGTCCACCGTCAGCGAGACCGAGCTGAACGCGCTGGCCCACGTACTCATCGACTGCGTCGACGGCGGCGCTTCGGTGAGCTTCATGCAGCCGCTCACGCCCGAGCGCGCGCGGGCCTTCTGGCGCCACGTGGCCGACGGCGTGGCGCGTGGCGAACGCGAGCTGCTCGTGGCCGAGGACGACGAAGGCATCGTCGGCACGGTGCAGCTGGTGCTCGCCCAGCCCGAGAACCAGCCGCACCGCGGCGAGGTCGCGAAGATGCTGGTGCATCGCCGCGCGCGCCGGCTCGGCCTCGGCGCGCTGCTGATGAAGGGCGCCGAACAGCGCGCGCGCGACCACGGCAAGACCCTGCTGGTGCTCGACACCTCCAGCCCCGAGGCCGAGCGGCTGTACACCCGCTGCGGCTGGCTGCGCGTGGGCACGATCCCCGGCTACGCGCTGCTGCCCGACGGCACGCCATGCGGCACCACTTACTTCTACCGCGCGCTCGGCGACTGACGGCCGTGCGCGGCGCGGTGTTCGACGCCAAGGCCTGACCCGCGCCTGACGCGCCCCGGATTTCCGCAGTGGCAGGCCACGCCGGGGCCTGTCATCATTCGCGGCGCATGACTCAGATGACCCATCAAGATCCCGTCCCCCTCGCCGACTTGCTGAACCGCGCCAGGCAGGCCCTGGCCGCCCCCGACGGGGCGCTGCCCCCGGCCCCGCCCGCCACCGACGACGCCGGCTGCGTGGTGTTCCTCGCGATGGGCGAGGGCGAGAGCCGTGCCCGCGTCGTCATGGGCCGCGGCCCCGACACCGAGGCCGCGTGGCAGGCCGCCGCCCAGGCGCTGGCGGTGAAGGCCAAGCGCGCCGAGCGGCCCGCGCAGCGGCTGCGCGCGGAGATCGTCGATCGCAGCACGCCGATGACCTGGGGCCAGCTGAAGGCACGGCTGGCGCAGACGAAGCGCAACTACTTCAACGAAGGCATCGCGCTCGACGCACGCTTCGACACCGCGTTGCTCGCACAGGAAATGCACGGCAGCGCCGTGCTCTACAACGGCACGGTCGACCACGCGGAGCCCAACAACGGCAACCTGCGCACCCACACCCAGCGCCGCTTCGGCGAGGAGCGCGACTTTCCCACCGACGACGCCGCGCCCGTGTGGTGCTTCACCACGCGGGCCGTGTACGTCGACGCCGACGGCGCCTGGCCGCTCACGGCCGAAGGGCAGGCCGCGGGCTTTCGCACGCTCACCGACTGGAACGCGAAGCAGGTGCGCGCGCTGGTCGATTCGGCCAGCGACTACCTGGCCGAGCAGGTCAAGCCGACGGGCGAGTTCCACTACGGCTGGTTCCCGTGTTTCGACCGCGCGATTCCCACCTACAACACGCTGCGCCACGCCAGCTCGACCTACGCGATGCTCGAAGGCTGGGAGCTCACGCGCAACGACACGCAGAAAGCCGCCATCGACCGCGCGCTGGCCTTCCTGAGCCAGCGGCTGATCTGCCGCGCCACGCTACCCGACGGCACGCAGGCCGCGTTCCTGGTCGACGTCGGCAACGAGATCAAGCTCGGCGGCAATGCCGTGTGCCTGCTGGCCTTCGTGAAGTACACCGAGCTCACCGGCGACACGCAGTACCAGCCGCTGCTGGAGCAGCTCGCGCTGGGCATCCGCTCCATGCAGGACGCACAGACCGGCCGCTTCGTGCACGTGCTCAACCACCCGGGGCTCGACGTGAAGGAGCCCTTTCGCATCATCTACTACGACGGCGAGGCGGCCTTCGGGCTCATGCGGCTGTACGGCCTCACGCGCGATGCGCGCTGGCTCGCGGTGGTCGAGAAAGCCTTCGAGCATTTCATCGCGGCGGGCCACTGGCGCGCGCACGACCACTGGCTGAGCTACTGCGTCAACGAGCTCACGCGCTTCAAGCCCGAAACGCGCTACTACCAGTTCGGCCTGCAGAACATGGCGGGCCACCTCGACTTCGTGCTGGAGCGCATCACCACCTTCCCCACGCTGCTCGAGCTCATGATGGCCGCGCGCGAGATGGTGCTGCGGCTCGAAGCCGACCCGGCGCTGCGTCCGCTGCTCGCGGGTCTGGACCGCCACAAGTTCGACCGCGCGCTGGAGCACCGCGCGCGTTATCTCGCCAACGGCCACTTCTGGCCCGAGCTGGCGATGTTCTTCCGCCACCCCGACCGCATCGCGGGCTCGTTCTTCATCAAGCACCACAGCTTCCGCGTGCGCATCGACGACGTGGAGCACTACCTGTCGGGCTATGTGGCCTACCACCGGCTGCTTGAAGCGCGCGAGGCGCAGCAGCAGAGCGCGCAGCTCTCGCAAGCCGCGGCCGAGCCTGTTGCGCCGCGCGGCCGCGAGGGCATCGTGCTGTGGGGCGGCGACGTCAACCTGGGCCGCCGCCTGCACTACCGCCTGCACGAACTGGGCGGCCCGGCCCGCATGCTCGGCGACATCCCCGCGTTGCGCGAGGCCGACCTGCGCATCGTGAATCTCGAATGCGTGGTCGCCACCACGGGCGCGCAGGGCATCGAGAAGGACGAGGGCTGCCCGTACTATTACCGTGCGCGGCCCGAGATGCTGTCGGTGCTGACCGAGGCCGGCATCGACATGGTCGCCACGGCCAACAACCACAGCGGCGACTACGGCCCCGAAGCCCTGCTGGAGCAGCACGGGCTGCTGAATGCCGCCGCCATCGCCTTCGCCGGCACCGGGCCCGACCTCGACGCGGCGCTGAGCCCCGCCTTCCGCCAGGCCGGCGGGCTGCGCGTGGCGCTGTTCTCGCTCGACGCCACGCAGCCGCGCTTTGCCGCCACCGCAAAGCTCCCCGGCGCGGCCTGGCTGCCGCTCGACGACCCGGCCGCGTGGCGCGCCACGCTCGCGCCGCGCATCGCCACGGCGCGCCGTGAAGCTGACGTGGTGCTGGTCGCCGTGCACTGGGGCAATAACCAGGAGACCGCGCCTTCGCGCGCCGAGATCGCCGTCGGCCATGCCATCGTCGAAGCTGGCGCGGACGCGGTGCTCGGCACTTCGGCCCACCTGCTGCAAGGCATCGAGGTCTACCGGGGCCGGCCGATCCTGCACGACGCGGGCGACCTGCTGTTCGACGCGATCCGCCGTGACCTCGGGGACTCCGGCGTGTTCTCGTTGCGCCTCGGGCCGCATGGCGTCGAGGAGGTTGTGTTCACGCCAGTGGGCGTGGGCTTCGGCTTCTCGCGGCAGCGCGAGGGCGACGCGGCCCAGGCCGCGAGCGCGCGCTTTGCCGAACTCTGTCGCGCGCTCGGCACCGAGATGACGGCGCGGCCCGACGGGCGTTGCGCGCTGCAGCTGTCGCCGCCTGAACGCACCACGCCGGCCGGGCGCCCTCCGTTGGCGCCGCTGTCGGCGTCGCGCCCGCCCGCGTTGGTCGGGCCCGTGCTCGCGCCCCGGCCCGAGTGGTCGGTCGATGCCGTGCCCGCCGACGCACAGATGCGTCCGATCCAGATCGGTCCGCTGCGCCTCGTGGGCATCCGCTGCGCACCCACGCAGATCGTCGGGCGCCGGCTGTTGTGGGTCGAGTCGTACTGGACCGCCGATGCGCCCGTGAGCGCCGACCTGCGCGTGCAATTCCGCGCGCTGGCGATGCGCAGCGCCACCATGCCGGCCTGGGGCGAGGCCATGGACCACGACCCCTGCGACTGGATGTGGCCCACCAGCCGCTGGACGCCGGGGCGCATCTACCGCGACCGCTACGGCCTGCGCGCGCCGCGCGCGGGCCTGCTCGAGAACGACGTGCTGCAGATCGAAGTGCGCGTGCGCGGCGCGCTGCCCGACCTGCCGCCCGCGCGCCGCTTGCCCGTGTGGTGCGGCCTGCGCCTGAAGGCGCCGACGCCGCTGCCCGAGCGCCCCGCGCCCGTGCTCGCGGCGCTGCGCCCGGGTGCCGCGCCGCAGGCCTCGCCCGTGTGGACCGCCGACGAGCTGCAGCGCGTCACCGGCGGACAGTGGCTCGTGCCCCCGCCGCCGGACTGGGCCGCGAACGCCGTGGTGCGCGGGCCGACGCACATGGCGCTGTTGCCAAAGCCGGCACTGTTCATTGCCTCCGACTACCGCATGCTCGCCCGGCACGAGAACTACAGCAAGCCGCGCGCCGACAACCCCGACCGCCACGAAGACGTGCCCGTGCTGCAGCACGCGCTCGCGGGCGCCGTGGTCGCGCACCCGGTGGACGGGCTGGCCCCGTCCTTCCCGCTGCTGCAGGTGGACGACCCGATCCGCGCCATGATCGACCTGGGCGTGGCCGCGCGTGCGCGCTTCAAGGGGCGCGTGGTGGGCGTGACCGGCACGGTCGGCAAGTCGTCGACCATCGCCATGCTGCGCGACCTGCTGCCCGAGGCGGCGCGCGTGCACACCACCGTCGACAACTACAACTCGCGCGTCGGCGTGCCGGCCACGCTGGCCAGCCTGCCGGCCGATGCCGACGTGTGCGTGCTGGAGATGGCGCAGAGCGCGCTGTGGATGGACCGCGGTCCGATCTCGCTCGTGGCGCGGCCGCACGTGGCGATCCTCACCGAGATCGGCCTGTCGCAGACCTACCGCGCGGCCACGGTGGAGCAGACGGCCGACTTCAAGTCGCGCATCTTCCTCGGGCTGGAGCCCGGCGGCGTGGCGATCGTGCCCGACCACATCCCCTGCCTGATGCAGGTGGTGCGGGCGGCCGCGTGCACGGCGGGCGCCATCTGGGTCGTGGGCAGCGGGCCCGACGCCAACATCCGCATCGTCGACACGCAAGCCGAGCCCGACGGCCGATGCCGCGTGCGCATCGCGCTGCCGGGACGCACGGTCGAGTACCTGTTCCCGATTGCAAGCGCGGGGCTGGTGCGCAATTCGGCGCTGGCGTTTGCGGCGCTGCTGGCGCTGGGCTTCGACGCCGAGGCGGCCTGCGCTCGCATGCCGTTCGTGCGGCTTCCCGCCTCGGTGATGCAGCTGCGTCCGCTGCGCACGCAGGGCGGCGTGCAGGCCACGCTCATCGACGACAGCTGGAACGCCGAGGTCATGTCGATGCGCAACGCAATGGAGTTCGTGCGCACCTGCGAGCGGGCTGCGCACGGGCCGGTGACGCGCAAGATCGGCGTGCTCGGGCGCATCGTCAATCTCGACGCGGAGGCCGAAGCGATGCACCGCAGTCTGGCCGCGCCACTGCTCGCCTCGGGCATCCATCACCTCGTGACCCACGGCGCCGAGATGCGCTGGCTGCGCGAGGAGGTGCCGGCCGAGCTGCTCGGCCCGCACTTCGAAGATGCCGCGCAGCTCACCGGCTACCTCGGCGACTTCCTGCGCGAGGGCGACCTCGTGCTGCTGAAGGGCGACCGCCAGCAGTCGGACTTCGGCCTGATCTCCGAACTCCTGCAGAAGCTATGAAGCCCCGCGCGCGCCTGGCCTGCCTGCTGCTGGTGCTCGTACAGGCGGCATGCGCGCAGCGCGCCGATGGGCCGAAGGCGCCCATGCCGCGCGAGCCGGCAGCCTCCGCGTCGGCCGAGGGCGCGCTGCTGCACTGGAACCAGCCCGCCGTGCGCGCCAACTGCCCCGACCGTCCCGGCTTCCTCTGGGTGCAGGCGGTCGAAGGGCCGTCGTGCATCCGCTATTTCGCGAGCCGCGACATCGACGACGCGCGCATCGCCATCGTGCAGTTCTCGGGCGACCGCGACAGCGTGATGAACCAGTCGCCCGCGCGCATTCCGGGCAACACCGAACCGCTGCGCACGCTCGATGCGCAGGCCGCGAGCGACCGCGCTGGCGTGCCGTGGATCTTCATGGCGCGGCCCGGCACCTACGGATCGTCGGGCGACCACCGCAAACGGCGCGAGGCGGTGGAGTTCCACGCGCTCGATGCGGCACTCGAGGCGCTGATGCAGCGCCACCGGCTGCAGCGCGTGGTGCTCCTCGGCCACAGCGGCGGCGCCACGGCCGGCGCCGCGCTGCTCACGCTCGGGCGCACGCGCGTGGCCTGCGCAGTGCTCACCTCGGGCGCGTTCGATTTGCTGGAGCGCGCGCGCCTGCTCGGCCGCTCGAAGGACGGGCGCACCGACACCACCGGCAGCACGCAGGTCTACGACCCGCTGGACCATGTGGCCGGCATCCCGCGCGACCCGCAGCGGCGCATCGTGCTGATCGGCAACCCCGACGACCGCAACACGCCGTTCGCGCTGCAGCAGCGCTTTGCCGACGCGGTGCGCAAGGCCGGCCACCGCGTCGAGGTGATGACGCACGCGGCCGAGCCACCGACCTTTCACGACCTCAAGGACCGCATCGGCCTGCGCACCGCATCGCAATGCGCGCGCGAGGCGCTGCAAGCTTCCACCCGATGACCCAGCCTCTCACTTCGCGCCCCTTCGGCCCCATGCCCGACGGCCGGCCCGTCACCGAATACACGCTCGACAACGGCCACGGCCTGCGCCTGAGCGCCATCAACCTGGGCGGCATCGTCACCGCGCTGCACGTGCCCGATCGACAGGGGCGCAGCGCGAACGTGGTGCTGGGGTTGCCGTCGCTGGATGACTACCTCAAGCCGCATCCGCACTTCGGCACGATCGTCGGCCGCTACGCGAACCGCATTGCCGCGGGCCACTTCACGCTCGACGGCACTGCTCATCAGCTGGGCCTGAACGACGGCGTGAACACGCTGCACGGCGGCGCCACGGGCTTCGGCAAGCGCTACTGGGAAATCGTGCCCGTGCCTGATGAGCTCACCCTCGAACTGCGCTACACCAGCGTCGACGGCGAAGAAGGCTATCCCGGCGAAGTGCAGCTGACGGTGCGCTATACATTGGGCGCCACGGCCAACACCTGGCGCATCGACTACCGCGCCACGACCGACCGGGCGACGGTGCTCAACCTGAGCCACCACGACTACTTCAACCTCGCGGGATCGGGTTCGGTCATGGACCACGTGCTGACGCTTCCCGCGAGCTGCTACTGCCCGGTGGATGCCACGTTGATCCCGCTCGGACTCGACGACGTGGCCGGCACGCCTTTCGATTTCCGCACGCCGACACGCATCGGCCAGCGCATCCGCGAAGACCACGCGCAGCTGCTGCGTGCGCATGGCTACGACCACAACTGGGTGCTCGATCGCAACGGCGCGGGACTCGCGCTGGCCGCGCGCCTCGCCCACGAAGCCTCGGGTCGCGTGATGGACGTGCACACCACGGAGCCCGGCGTGCAGTTCTATTCGGGCAACTTTCTCGATGGCAGCCTGCTCGGCAGCGGCGGCGCGAGCCTGCGCCAGGGCGACGGCCTGTGCCTGGAGACGCAGCACTTCCCCGATGCGCCGAACCAGCCGGCGTTTCCGTCGACCGTGCTGCGGCCGGGCGAGGTGTTCGCCAGCACGACCGAGCACCGCTTCAGCATTTGCTGAAGCGCGCGCCGGCTCAGCCTGCGAACAGCGCCGCGGGCACGCCCGGGCTGTCGATGCGCACCGAGAAGAGCCCACCGGCCAGCGGCTCTTCCTGCAGCTGGGCTTCGGTGCGGCTGTTGCGCGCCGTCGTGATGTAGAGCGTCTGCATATCGGCACCGCCGAAGGCGCAATCGGTCACGTTGCTCGCGGGCAGCGCGATGCGGCACAGCTCGGCGGCGCTCACGGGGTCGTGGCAGGTGACGCACGCGCCGTCCCAATGCGCGATCCACAACCGGCCGGCCGCGTCGGTGGTCATGCCGTCGGGCAGGCCGTCGCCCTTCGGGAAGCGGTGCCACACGCGCTTGTTCGACACCGCACCGGCGTCCATGTCGAAGTCGTAGGCGTACAGCAGGTTGATCGCCGTGTTGTTGAAGTACAGGGTGCGGCCGTCGCCCGACCATGTCGGGCCGTTGGTCACCTCGAAGCCGTCGTCGTGCCGCGTGCACTGGCCGTCGGCGTCGAAGCGGTAGAGCGCGCCGGTGGGCGCCTTGCAGTCGAAGTCCATGCTGCCGGCCCAGAAGCGGCCGCGGCTGTCGCACTTGCCGTCGTTGAAGCGGTTGTTGATGCGCTCGGGTTCGGGCTGATGCAGGTAGCGCGGCTTCGCGGTGTCGCCGGGCGCGGTGGTGTCGAAGAGCGCGAAGCCGCGGCGCAGCGTGAGGAACAGGCCCGGCGCCGACGCGCGCTCGGCGATGGCGGTGATCTCTTCGTCGAAGTGCCAGGTGCGCTGCGCCCCGCTGGCCGGGTCGTAGCGGAACAGGCGCGGCTGCAGGATGTCGATCCAGTACAGCGCCTGTTCGCGCACCGACCACAGCGTGCCTTCGCCGAGGTCGGCGGCGGCGGGCCAGAGGCATTCGGGGGTGCCGAGCACGCGGGGGGCTGCGAGCGGCGAAGAAGGGGCGCTTGTCTCTTGCATGGTCATTTGTTCTTTCGGAATGTCATGTCGCCTTGACGCGGCGGATCGTATCAAGGCATATTGATAACTGAAACTGAAAATAACGGCATCGATTGATATTGAATTTGCAATGTCATGAGAGGCACCCTGGAGACCTTTTCCTTGAATTCCCCCCAGCTTTCCATCCATCCCAGCCTGAAGAACCGTACCGTGTTCGTCACCGGCGGCGGCAGCGGCATCGGCGCCGCCATCGTCGCTGCTTTCGCGGCGCAGGGCGCGCGCGTGGCCTTCATCGATGTTGCCGAAGGTGCCAGTGCTGCACTCGCCAAGCAGATCGCCGAGGACGGTCATGCCGCGCCGTGGTGGCGCGCCTGCGACGTGCGCGACATCGGCGCGTTGCAGCAGGCCATGGCCGACGCGGCCGCCGAACTCGGCGACTTTGCGGTGCTGGTCAACAACGTGGCGAGCGACGACCGCCACACGCTCGAATCGGTCACGCCCGACTACTACGACAACCGCATGGCCATCAACGAGCGGCCCGCGCTGTTCGCGATCCAGTCGGTGGTGCCGGGCATGAAGCGCCTGGGCTTCGGCTCGGTGATCAACCTCGGTTCCACGGGCTGGCAGACCAAGGGCTCGGGCTACCCCTGCTACGCGATCGCGAAGTCGTCGGTGAACGGCCTCACGCGCGGGCTCGCCGTGGAGCTGGGCCGCGAGCGCATCCGCATCAACACCGTGTCACCCGGCTGGGTGATGACCGAGCGGCAGGTCAAGCTGTGGCTCGACGACGAGGGCGAGAAGGCGCTGCACCGCAACCAGTGCCTGCCCGACAAGCTGATGCCCGAAGACATCGCGCGCATGGTGCTGTTCCTGGCGTCGGACGACGCGAAGATGTGTACCGCGCAGGAGTTCACCGTGGACGCCGGCTGGACCTGATCAGTCCATCTCGAGCTTGCGTCCGTAGACGCTCATGCTGGCAGTCTTCAGCGCCTTCATCATCACCTTCGCGGCCGGCGACAGCAGCCTGTCGGTGCGCGTGATGATGCCGAAGGCGTCCATGTGGCAGGGCATGTCCAGCGGCAGCAGCGACACGATGCCGTGCGCCGCGTAGTAGCGCGCCACGTCGCTCGCGAGCACGGCCACCATGTCGCTCTGCTGCAGCATGCGCGTGATGAACAGCAGCGCCGGGCTCTCGATGATGTTGGCCGGCGGCGCGAGGCCTTCCTCCTGGAACATCAGCTCGAAGCGGTGGCGCAGCACGCTGCCCGCGGGCGGCACGATCCAGCCGGCGCCCACCACGTCGCGCAGCGTGAGGCCGCTCATGCCCAGCAGCGGATGGCCCGGGCGCACCAGCGCGCAGACCGGTTCTTCGGCCAGGGCCTCGTAGCGCAGCTGTGATTTGTCGTGCTCGGCGAACAGCCGCGCCACGAGGATGTCGAGCTTGCCCTGCGCCAGGCGTTCCATCAGCACCGCGCTGGTCTCGATCTCCAGCGACACGCGCAGGTCGGGCTGCTCGCGCTTGACCATCGCCACGGCCGGCGGCATGAGCGTGAGGCCCGGCGCGGTGATGGCGCCCACGTTCACCTGGCCGAAGCGCCCGGCCTTCAGTGCGGTGAGCTCGTCGTGCGCCTGGTTCAGGCTGGCCAGCGCCACGCGGGCGTGTCGGATCATGGTTTCGCCGTACCAGGTGGGGCGCATGCCGCGCGGCAGCCGCTCGAACAGCGGCACCTCGAGCACGTCTTCCAGGTCCTTCAGCAGTTTCGACGCGGCGGGCTGCGTCATGTTGAGCACTTGCGCCGCGCGGTGGATGTTGCCTTCCTCGGCCAGCGCCACCAGCAACAGCAGCTGGCGGGTCTTGAGGCGGGCGCGGATGAACCAGTGGTTGTAGGTGTTCATGAAGAAGGTGCGAACGAAGGTCTGACGGGGTTTTCCAGAATCCACCGATTGATATGCATTTTGTCTAAAAAACGATTGGATCGATATCGAAATCGTTTCTAGACTTCCGCCCCAGTCCATCACAACAGAGACAAGGCAGCGCCACGGTGATCCACGGCGAGCTTCGGCAGAGCGTGCGCCAGTACATCAACGGCCGTTGGGAAACCAGCGCGACCACGGGTGTCAGCGTCAACCCATCCGACACCAGCGAAGTGGTGGCCGAGTACGCCCGTGCCGACCGGCGCCAGGTCGAGCTGGCGATCCGTGCGGCCACCGAGGCCTTCGTGCACTGGAGCCACAGCACGCCGCAGCGGCGCGCCGACGTGCTCGACCGCATCGGCGCCGAACTGCTCGCACGCAAGGACGACCTGGGCCTGCTGCTGGCGCGCGAGGTCGGCAAGACACTGCCCGAGGCCGTGGCCGAGGTGGCCCGTGCCGGCCAGATCTTCAAGTTCTTCGCGGGCGAGGCCCTCCGTGGCGGTGCAGGCGGCGGCGGCAGCGAGAACGTGGCCTCGGTGCGTGCCGGCGTGCAGGTCGACGTGACGCGCGAGCCGGTCGGCGTGGTGGGCCTCATCACGCCGTGGAACACGCCTTTCGCGGTGCCGGCCTCGAAGATTGCCGCGGCGCTGGCGCACGGCAACAGCGTGGTCTTCAAACCGGCCGAACTGGTGCCGGCCTGCGGCTGGGCGCTCACCGACATCATCAGCCGCGCGACGCTGCCGGCGGGCGTGTTCAACCTCGTGATGGGCAGCGGCCGCGAAGCCGGCCAGGCGCTGGTCGATAGCGCGCTGGTCGATGCGCTGAGCTTCACCGGCTCGGCCGCCAATGGCGAACGCGTGCTGCAGGCCGCGGCCGCACGGCGCGCCAAGGTGCAGCTGGAGATGGGCGGCAAGAACGCGCTGGTGGTGCTGGCCGATGCCGATCTCGACCGCGCCGTCGATTGCGCGGTGCAGGGCGCCTACTTTTCCAACGGCCAGCGCTGCACGGCATCGAGCCGCCTCATCGTCGAGGCCGCCGTGCACGACGCCTTCGTGGCGCAGCTGCGCCAGCGCCTGAAGACATTGAAGATCGGCCACGCGCTGGAGCGCGGCATCGACATCGGTCCCGTGGCCGATGCCGAGCGGCTGGCGCAGAACCTCGCGTGGATCGACATCGCGCGCGAAGAGGGGGCTGAGCATGTATGGGGCGGCGAGGCGCTGCAGCGCGCCACCGCCGGCCACTACATGAGCCCCGCGCTCTTCCTGGCCCAACCCGAACACCGCATCGCGCGCGAAGAGATCTTCGGGCCGCTGGCCTGCGTGCTGCGCGCCGGCGACTACGACGAAGCGCTCGCACTGTGCAACGACACGCCCTTCGGCCTGTGCGCGGGCATCTGCACCAATTCGCTCAAGCACGCGATGCACTTCAGGCGCCATGCCGTGGTCGGCATGACGATGGTCAATCTGCCGACCGCGGGGGTGGACTTTCATGCGCCCTTCGGCGGCCGCAAGGGGTCGGGCTACGGGCCGCGCGAACAAGGGCGCCACGCCGCGGAGTTCTACACGACGGTCAAGACCGGCTACATGCTGGCCTGAGCCGAAAGCCACGCGTTTTTTTCGAACGGTTCCCAAAAGCAAGTCAACAGAAGGAGACAACCATGACCATGAATCGCCGCACCCTCAACACCGCGCTCGCCGCCGCAGCCCTGGGCAGCCTGCTGCCCGTGTCCGCTTTTGCGCAGAAAAAGCTCGTGCTCGGCTTCGCGCAGGTGGGCGCCGAAAGCGAATGGCGCACCGCGAACACCGAGTCGATCAAGTCCTCGGCCAAGGAGGCGGGCATCGAGCTCAAGTTCTCCGACGCACAGCAAAAGCAGGAAAACCAGATCAAGGCGATCCGCTCGTACATCGCGCAGAAGGTCGACGTGATCGCGTTCTCGCCCGTGGTCGAGTCGGGCTGGGAAACCGTGCTGCGCGAAGCCAAGGCCGCGAAGATTCCGGTGGTGCTGACCGACCGTTCCGTGAGCACCAAGGACGACTCGCTCTACGTGACCTTCATGGGCTCCGATTTCACCGAAGAAGGCCGCAAGGCCGGCCGCTGGCTGGTCGAGAAGATGAAGGACCAGAAGGGCGACGTGAACATCGTCGAGCTGCAGGGCACCGTGGGCTCCGCCCCGGCCATCGACCGCAAGAAGGGCTTCGAGGAAATCATCAAGGCCGACCCGAAGTTCAAGATCACCCGCTCGCAGACCGGCGACTTCACGCGCGCCAAGGGCAAGGAAGTGATGGAAGCCTTCCTGAAGGCCGAGGGCAAGAAGATCAACGTGCTCTACGCGCACAACGACGACATGGCCATCGGCGCGATCCAGGCGATCGAAGAAGCCGGCCTGAAGCCCGCGAAGGACATCACCATCATCTCCATCGACGGGGTGAAGGGCGCCTTCGAAGCCATGATCGCCGGCAAGCTCAACGTGTCGGTGGAATGCAGCCCGCTGCTCGGGCCGCAGCTCATGCAGGCGGTGAAGGACATCAAGGCCGGCAAGCCGCTGCCCAAGCGCATCGTGACCGAAGAAGGCATCTTCCCCATGGAAGTCGCGGCCAAAGAGTTTCCCAACCGCAAGTACTGAGAGCCGACCGACATGAAACGCAACTTCCTCAAAGCCTCGCTCGCGGGCCTCGCCTTTGCCGTCGTCGGCTTCACGCCGCTGGCGCATGCGCAGGACAAGGGCCTCATCGCCATCTCGATGCCCACCAAGTCGTCGGCGCGCTGGATCGCCGACGGCGCGAACATGGTCAAGTACTTCAAGGACAAGGGCTACAAGACCGACCTGCAGTACGCCGACGACGACATTCCCAACCAGCTCGCGCAGATCGAGAACATGGTGACCAAGGGCTCGAAGGTGCTGGTCATCGCGGCCATCGACGGCACCACGCTGTCCGACGTGCTGCAGAAGGCCGCTGACAAGGGCGTGAAGGTCATCGCCTATGA
The DNA here is from genome assembly GCF_001426505.1 of Variovorax sp. Root473. GTDB lineage: Bacteria > Pseudomonadota > Gammaproteobacteria > Burkholderiales > Burkholderiaceae_C > Variovorax. Next base: position 335,615 of record NZ_LMEV01000002.1, on the reverse strand, counting down.
CCGGCTCATCAAGGGCTCGAAGAACGTCGACTACTACGCGACCTTCGACAACTTCCAGGTCGGCGTGCTGCAGGCGCAATCGATCGAGGCGGCGCTGGGCCTGAAGAGCGGCAAGGGTCCGTTCAACATCGAGCTGTTCGGCGGCTCGCCCGACGACAACAACGCCTTCTTCTTCTACAACGGCGCGATGTCGGTGCTGGACCCGTACATCAAGAGCGGCAAGCTCGTGGTGCGCAGCAAGCAGATGGGCATGGACAAGGTCGGCACGCTGCGCTGGGACGGCGCGGTGGCGCAGGCGCGCATGGACAACCTGCTGTCGGCCTACTACACGAAGGACCGCGTCGATGCGGTGCTGTCGCCGTACGACGGCCTGTCGATCGGCATCCTGTCGTCGCTCAAGGGCGTGGGCTACGGCTCGGGTTCGCAGCCGATGCCGGTGGTGTCGGGACAGGACGCGGAGATTCCGTCGGTCAAGTCGATCCTTCGCAAGGAGCAAAGCTCCACCGTGTTCAAGGACACGCGCGAGCTGGCCAAGGTGACGGTGGCGATGGTCGACGCCATGCTCTCGGGCAAGACGCCCGAGGTGAACGACACCAAGACCTACAACAACGGCATCAAGGTCGTGCCTTCGTACCTGCTCAAGCCGGTGAGCGTGGACGGTTCCAACTGGAAGCAGGTGCTGGTAGACAGCGGCTACTACAAGGAAAGCCAGGTCAAGTGAAGGAAGGCGAACGCACGATCCTCGAGATGCGCGGGATCACCAAGACGTTCCCGGGCGTGAAGGCGCTCAGCAACGTCAACCTCGCCGTGCGCGCGGGGGAGATCCACGCGGTGGTCGGCGAGAACGGCGCGGGCAAGTCGACGCTCATGAAGGTGCTGAGCGGCGTCTACCCGTGCGACTCGTACAGCGGCGAGATCCATTTCGAGGGCGAGCTGCGCCGCTTCAAGACGATCGCCGACAGCGAGAAACTCGGCATCATCATCATTCACCAGGAGCTCGCGCTGGTGCCGCTGCTCTCGATTGCCGAGAACCTGTTCCTCGGCAACGAGATCGCGCGCGGCGGCGTGATCGACTGGTTCGCCGCCTATGCGAAGACGCGCGAGCTGCTCGCCAAGGTGGGCCTGAAAGAGTTGCCCACCACGCTGGTGACCGACCTGGGCGTCGGCAAGCAGCAGCTGGTGGAAATTGCGAAGGCACTGGCCAAGGAGGTGAAGCTCCTCATCCTCGACGAGCCCACCGCGAGCCTCAACGAGAACGACAGCGACGCGCTGCTGATGCTGCTGCTGGAGCTGAAGCGCCAGGGCATCGCCTCGATCCTCATCTCGCACAAGCTCAACGAGATCGCCAAGGTGGCCGACTCGGTCACCGTGCTGCGCGACGGCGCGACGGTGGAAACGATCGATTGCCGCAGCGAGCCGATCAGCGAAGACCGCATCATCCGCGGCATGGTCGGGCGCGACATGGAGCACCGCTACCCGCAGCGCTCGCCGAAGATCGGAGAGACGGTGTTCGAGGTGCGCGACTGGCGCGTGCATCACGCGCTGCATGCCGACCGGGAGCAGATCAAGGGCGTGAACCTGCAGGTGCGCCAGGGCGAGATCGTCGGCATCGCGGGCCTCATGGGCGCAGGGCGCACCGAACTGGCGATGAGCGTGTTCGGCAAGTCGTACGGGCAACGCATCAGCGGCACGGTGCTCATGCATGGCCAGCCCGTGGACGTGAGCACGGTGCGCAAGGCCATCGACCACGGCATCGCCTACGTCACCGAAGACCGCAAGGGCCTCGGGCTGGTGCTGGAGGAGGGCATCCGCAAGAACATCAGCCTCGCGAACCTCGATGCGATTTCCGAACGCGCGGTGATCGACGACGGCCGCGAATTCAAGGTCGCCAACGACTACAGGAAGGCGCTGAACATCCGCTGCTCGGGCGTCGAGCAGCTGGTGGTCAACCTGTCGGGCGGCAACCAGCAGAAGGTGGTGCTGAGCAAGTGGCTCTTCACCCAACCCGAACTGCTGATCCTGGACGAACCCACGCGCGGCATCGACGTGGGCGCCAAGTACGAGATCTACACCATCATCGACCAGCTCGCGAACGAGGGCAAAGGCATTCTCATGATTTCTTCCGAACTGCCCGAGCTGCTCGGCATGTGCGACCGCATCTACGTGATGAACGAGGGACGCTTCGTCGCCGAATTCACGGCCGCCGAGGCTTCGCAGGAACGCATCATGCAAGCCATCGTGAGCGCAGGGAGCAGTGTCCATGTCGCCGCCTGAAGCCAACGCGGCGCAGGGCGCCGCGCCGCTCGCCGCCCCGAAGCTGCACGCGGGCTTCCTGAAGAACAACCTGCGCGAATACGGCATGCTGATCTCGCTGGTCGCGATCATGGTGCTGTTCCAGGTGCTCACCGACGGCACGCTGCTGCGGCCGCTGAACCTCACCAACCTGCTGCTGCAGAACAGCTACGTCGTCATCATGGCGCTGGGCATGCTGCTGGTGATCGTGGCGGGCCACATCGACCTGTCGGTGGGCTCGGTCTGCGGCTTCATCGGCGCGCTCGCGGCGGTGTTGATGGTCGAGTACGAATGGCACTTCGTGCCGACCGCGATCATCAGCATCGCGGCCGGTGCCGTCATCGGCGCGGCGCAGGGCTGGTTCGTCGCGTTCCGCAAGATTCCGTCGTTCATCGTCACGCTCGCGGGCATGCTGGTGTTCAAGGGGCTCACGCTGGCGTTGCTCGCGGGGCAATCGGTGGGGCCGTTTCCGGTGGAGTTCCAGCGTCTGAGCTCGGGCTTCATTCCCGATCCGCTTGGCGGCGACACCTTGCGCACCACCTCGCTGGTCGTCGGCGCGCTGGCCGCAGCGGCACTGGTGTTCTTCAAGCTGCGCGGGCGCGCCAGGCTCAAGGCGCATGGCATGGAGCAGGAGCCTTACGCCTTCTTCCTCGTGAAGAACCTGTTCTTCGCGGCGATCATCCTGTTCTTCAGCTACCTGCTTTCCACCTACAAGGGCCTGCCCAACGTGCTGGTGGTGATGGCGGTGCTGATCGTGGTGTACGACTTCGTCACCAACCGCACCACCATCGGCCGGCGCATCTATGCACTGGGCGGCAACGAGAAGGCTGCGCGGCTGTCGGGCGTGAAGACGCAGCGGCTCGCGTTCCTCACCTTCGTGAACATGGGTGCGCTGGCGGCGCTCGCGGGGCTGGTGTTCGCAGCGCGGCTCAACACGGCCACGCCCAAGGCCGGCCTGGGCTTCGAGCTCGACGTGATCGCGGCCTGCTTCATCGGCGGCGCCTCGGCCTCGGGCGGCGTGGGCCGGGTGATGGGTGCGGTGATCGGCGCCTTCATCATGGGCGTGATGAACAACGGCATGTCGATCCTGGGGATCGGCATCGACTACCAGCAGGTCATCAAGGGCCTGGTGCTGCTGGCGGCGGTGTTCATCGACGTCTACAACAAGAACAAGTAGCCGCATGACCGAGCGTACGACCATCGCCCCCGTGCTTGAGCTGCGGGGCATCCGCAAGCAGTTTGGCGGCATCCCGGTGCTGAACGATGTTCAGCTGCGGCTGTACCCGGGCGAGGTCCATGCGCTGATGGGACAGAACGGCGCGGGCAAATCGACGTTGATCAAGGTGCTCACGGGCGTGCTGCCGTCCAGCGGCGGCGAGATGTTCTTCGACGGCCAGGCCATCCGGCCCGGCTCGCCGCTGGAGGCGCAGAAGCTGGGCATCAGCACGGTCTACCAGGAGGTGAACCTGTGCCCCAACCTCTCGGTGGCCGAGAACGTGTTCGCGGGGCGCTATCCGCGCTGCGGCGCGTTGCAGGGCTTTCGCATCGACTGGGCGGCGGTGAACCGCCGCGCGGCCGAATTGCTGGCACGCATCGGCCTGGACATCGACGTGACGCGCCTTCTGTCGAGCTATTCGGTCGCGGTGCAGCAGCTGGTGGCGATCGCGCGCGCGCTGGGCGTGTCGTCGAAGGTGCTGATCCTCGACGAGCCGACATCGAGCCTGGATGACGACGAGGTCGAGAAGCTGTTCGAGGTGCTGCGGCGCTTGCGCAGCGAAGGACTCGCGATCGTCTTCGTGACGCACTTTCTCAACCAGATGTACGCGGTGTCCGACCGCATCACCGTGCTGCGCAACGGCAGCTGGGTCGGCGAATGGAAGGCGGCGGACCTCGGCCCGCAGGCGCTGATCGCGGCGATGCTCGGTCGCGAACTGGCCGCGCAATCGGCACGGCCTGCCGCGCTGCCGGCATTCGATGAAGCCGCGCCCGCGCTGCTGCAGACCGAGGGGCTGGGTCAGGTCGGGCAGTTGCAGGCGACCGACCTGCGCGTGCGTGCCGGCGAAGTCGTCGGCATCGCAGGCTTGCTCGGTGCAGGCCGCACCGAGCTTGCGCGTCTGTTGTTCGGGCTTGAATCGCCGGACCGCGGCGTGCTGAAGATCGACGGCCGCTCGGTCAGCTTCTCGAACCCGGCCGATGCAATCCGAGAAGGACTCGCGCTGTGCCCCGAAGAACGCAAGACCGACGGCATCGTGGCCGAGCTGTCGGTGCGCGAGAACATCGCGCTGGCCTTGCAGGCGCGGCTCGGCACGCGGAAATTTCTCTCGCTTGCGCAGCAGACTGCGATGGCCGAGCGCTTCGTCGCCTCGCTGGGCATCAAGACCGCGAGCGTCGAAACCCCCATCGGCCTGCTCTCCGGCGGCAACCAGCAGAAGGCCATGATCGCGCGCTGGCTTGCGACCGAGCCGCGCCTGCTGATCCTGGATGAGCCCACGCGCGGCATCGACGTGGCGGCCAAGCAGGAAATCATGGAAGAGATATTGCGGCTTGCGCGCGCGGGCATGGCGGTGGTCTTCATCTCGTCGGAGATGAGCGAGGTGGTGCGCGTGGCGCACCGCATCGTGGTGCTGCGCGACCGGCAGAAGGTGGGCGAACTCCCCGGTGGTTCGACCGAGGACGAGGTCTACGAAATGATCGCTGCAGCATGAACCGCCTCTCCATCCTCATGAGCCACCGCCTCGCCTGGCCGCTCATCACGCTGCTGCTTCTGCTCGCCATCAACACCGCGTTCAACACCAGCTTCCTTCACCTCGAATGGCGCGACGGCCATCTCTATGGCAGCCTGATCGACATCGTGAACCGTGCGGCGCCGCTGGTGCTGGTCTCGCTCGGCATGACGCTGGTGATCGCCACGCGCGGCATCGACATCTCGGTCGGCGCGGTGGTGGCCATCGCGGCGGCGGTGGCGGCCTGGATGATCGGCGGCGCCGTCTCCAGCGACGCGAGCCGCTTCCCGATGCCGCTCGCGATCCTTGCGGCGCTGGCCGTCGCGCTGCTGTGCGGCCTGTGGAACGGCTTGCTGGTCGCCAAGGTCGGCATGCAGCCGATCATCGCGACGCTGATCCTCATGGTGGCGGGGCGCGGCATCGCGCAGCTCGTCGCGGACGGGCAGATCATCACGATCTACTACAAGCCCTTCTTCTTCCTCGGCAGCGGCTACCTGCTGGGCCTGCCGTTCTCGCTGTTCATCGTGGCGGCGGTGTTCGTGCTGCTCTATCTCGCGATCACGCGCACGGCGCTCGGCCTGTTCATCCAGGCGGTGGGCATCAACCCGACGGCCGCGCGTGTCGCGGGCATCCAGTCGCGGCGGCTCGTCGTCGGCGCGTATGCGTTCTGCGGCCTCTGTGCGGGCATCGCGGGTCTTTTGATCAGTTCGAACGTGAAGAGCGCGGACGGCAACAACGCCGGCCAGTTGCTGGAGCTCGATGCGATCCTCGCGGTCACGCTCGGCGGCACGGCGCTCACGGGCGGGCGCTTCAGCCTCGTGGGCAGCGTGATCGGCGCGCTGATCATCCAGACGCTGACTTACGCGATCTATTCGCTCGGCGTGCCGCCGGAAATCAACCTCGTGGTGAAGGCGGTGGTGGTGTTCGTGGTGATGCTGTTGCAGTCACCGGAATTCAGGGCGGAAGTGCGGTCGCTGGTGCAGCGGCCGGCCCATGAAGGGGGACGGGCATGAGCGCGGTGATCGAAACGAGCGCCGCTGCCTCGCCTGAACCCGCTCCTCGGAAAGGAGACAGGGCAGGCCTCAATCCGAAATACCTGCCGCTCACCGCGACCATCTCGCTGTTCGTGCTGATGGCGACGCTGGGCTCGGTGTTCTACGACGGCTTCTTCTCGGCGCAGGTGTTCCTCAACCTGCTGATCGACAACGCCTTCCTCATCGTCGTCGCGGTCGGCATGACCTTCGTGATCCTCTCGGGCGGCATCGACCTGTCGGTGGGCTCGGTGATCGCGCTCACGACGATGGTGTCGGCCTCGCTGGTCGAAAAGCACGGGTGGAGCCCGGCGATCGTGATTCCGCTGGTGCTCGCGATGGGCACGGCCTTCGGCGCGCTCATGGGCCTGCTCATTGAGCGCTTCCGGCTGCAGCCCTTCATCGTCACGCTGGCGGGCATGTTCCTCGCGCGGGGGCTGTGCTACCTCATCAGCATCGACTCGATCAGCATCACCAACGCCTTCTACTCGGAGGTCTCGCAGGTCCGCATTCCCGTCTGGGGCGAGGCCTCGGTCTCGGTCAGCGCGGTGATCGCCATCGCCGTGCTGCTCGCCGCGGTGTTCATCGCGCACTGCACGCCCTTCGGCCGCGCGGTGTACGCCATCGGCGGCAGCGAGCATTCGGCGATGCTGATGGGCCTGCCGGTGCGCCGCACGCTCGTGGGCGTGTACACGCTCTCGGGTTTCTGCTCGGCGCTGGCGGGCGTGATCTTCACCTTCTACATGCTCTCGGGCTACGGCCTGCATGCGATGGGACTGGAGCTCGATGCCATCGCCGCCGTGGTGATCGGCGGCACGCTGCTCACCGGCGGCGTGGGCTATGTGGCGGGCACGCTCTTCGGCGTGCTGATGCTCGGGATCATCCAGACGCTGATTTCCTTCGACGGCACACTGAGTTCGTGGTGGACGCGCATCGTCGTCGGCGCGCTGCTCTTCGTGTTCTGCCTGCTGCAACGCTTCTTCACTTCGCGCGCACCCCGGCGCTGACTCTCTCTTTATTCCCAGGACACCTCGTATGCCGGATACCCCTCCGAAGAAACTGCGCTCGACCGAATGGTTCGGGTCGGCCGACAAGAACGGCTTCATGTACCGCAGCTGGATGAAGAACCAGGGCATCCCGGACCACGAGTTCGATGGCCGCCCCATCGTCGGCATCTGCAACACCTGGTCGGAACTCACCCCGTGCAACGCGCACTTCCGCAAGATCGCGGAGCATGTGAAGCGCGGCATTTCGGAAGCGGGCGGTTTTCCGGTCGAGTTCCCGGTGTTCTCGAACGGCGAATCGAACCTGCGCCCCACCGCGATGCTCACGCGCAACCTCGCGAGCATGGACGTGGAAGAAGCCATTCGCGGCAACCCCGTCGATGCGGTGGTGCTGCTCACCGGCTGCGACAAGACCACGCCGGCGCTTTTGATGGGCGCGGCAAGCTGCGACATCCCGGCCATCGTGGTGACGGGGGGGCCGATGCTCAACGGCAAGCTCGAGGGCAAGGACATCGGCTCGGGCACGGCCGTGTGGCAGCTGCACGAATCGCTGAAGGCGGGCGAGATCAACCTGCACCAGTTCCTCTCGGCCGAGGGCGGCATGTCGCGCTCGGCGGGCACCTGCAACACGATGGGTACGGCCTCCACGATGGCCTGCATGGCCGAGGCGCTGGGCACCTCGCTGCCGCACAACGCGGCGATTCCGGCGGTCGATGCGCGGCGCTACGTGCTCGCGCAGATGTCGGGCATGCGCGCGGTTCAGATGGCCAAGGAAGGGCTCACGCTCTCGAAGATCCTCACGCGCGAGGCGTTCGAGAACGCCATTCGCGTGAACGCGGCCATCGGCGGATCGACCAATGCGGTGATCCACCTGAAAGCGATCGCGGGCCGCATCGGCGTCGACCTCGAACTGGAAGACTGGACGCGCATCGGCAGCGACACGCCGACCATCGTGGACCTGATGCCTTCGGGGCGCTTCCTGATGGAGGAGTTCTATTACGCCGGTGGGCTGCCCGCGGTGCTGCGCCGGCTCGGCGAAAACGGATTGCTGCCGCACCCCGGCGCGCTCACCGTCAACGGCCAGTCGATCTGGGACAACGTGCGCGAGGCGCCGAGCCTCAATGACGAGGTGATCCGCCCGCTCGACAACCCGTTGATCGCCGATGGCGGCATCCGCATCCTGCGCGGCAACCTCTCGCCGCGCGGCGCGGTGCTCAAGCCCTCGGCCGCAACGCCCGAACTGCTCAAGCACCGCGGCCGCGCCGTGGTATTCGAGAACCTGGAGCACTACAAGGAACGCATCGTCGACGAGTCGCTCGACATCGATGCGAGCTGCGTGATGGTGCTCAAGAACTGCGGCCCGAAGGGCTATCCCGGCATGGCCGAGGTGGGCAACATGGGGCTGCCGCCGAAACTGCTGCGCCAGGGCGTGAAGGACATGGTGCGCATCTCGGATGCGCGCATGAGCGGCACGGCCTATGGCACGGTGGTGCTGCACGTCGCGCCCGAGGCCGCCGACGGCGGGCCGCTCGCGGCGGTGCGCGATGGCGACTGGATCGAGCTCGACTGCGATGCGGGACGCCTGCACCTCGACATCAGCGACGAGGAACTCGCTTCGCGCCTCGCGGCGTTGTCCGCCTCCGATGCGCAACCGATGAGCACGCGCGGCGGCGGCTACCAGAAGCTCTACGTCAACCACGTGCTGCAGGCCGACGAAGGCTGCGACTTCGACTTTCTGGTGGGCTGCAGAGGCTCCGCCGTTCCCCGCCATTCCCACTGATCCCCAGACACCATGAACCCCAGATACCGCGGCATCTTTCCGGTCGTGCCGACCACCTTCACCGAACAGGGCGCGCTCGACCTGGAAAGCCAGAAGCGCTGCGTCGACTTCATGATCGACGCGGGCTCCGACGGGCTGTGCATCCTCGCGAATTTCTCCGAGCAGTTCGTGCTGTCCGACGACGAGCGCGAGGTGCTCACGCGCACCATCCTCGAGCACGCGAAGGGCCGCGTGCCGGTGATCGTGACCACCACGCACTACAGCACGCAGGTCTGCGCCGAGCGCAGCCGCCGCGCGCAGGACATGGGCGCGGCGATGCTGATGGTGATGCCGCCGTATCACGGTGCGACCTTCCGTGTGCCCGAACCGCAGATCTTCGAGTTCTATGCGCGGCTGTCCGATGCCGTGGGCATTCCGATCATGATCCAGGACGCGCCCGCGAGCGGCACGGTGCTGTCTGCACCGTTCCTCGCGCGCATGGCGAAGGAGATCGAACACGTCGCGTATTTCAAGATCGAGACCGCCAATGCGGCCGCGAAGCTGCGCGAGCTGATCCGCCTGGGCGGCGATGCCATCGAAGGCCCGTGGGACGGCGAGGAAGCCATCACGCTGATGCCCGACCTCGATGCCGGCGCAACCGGTTCGATGACCGGCGGCGGTTATCCCGATGGCATCCGCCCGATCATCGAGGCGCACCGCGCGGGCGACCGCGACAAGGCTTTCGCGCTGTACCAGCAATGGCTGCCGCTCATCAACTACGAGAACCGACAGGCAGGCCTGCTGGCGTGCAAGTCGCTCATGAAGGAGGGCGGCGTGATTGCCTGCGAGGCGCCGCGGCATCCGCTGCCGGCGATGCACGCTGCGACGCGTGCGGGACTGATCGAGACGGCGAAGCGGCTCGACCCGCTGGTGCTGCGCTGGGGGCGATAGAGGCGATAGGCACCTCGCCGTCCTGCACGAAGTGCGGCGAGAGGATCTCGCCGAGCCAGTCCATCACCGCGGCCACGCGCGGCGCCAGCTGGCGCCGGTTGAGGTACACCAGCGACACCGGCATCGGGCGCGCGGTGAAGGCCGGCATCACCTCGACGAGGGTGCCGGCGGCAAAGCAGGGCAGCAGGCCGCTGACCGGCGCCTGGATCAGCCCCAGGCCCGCGACCGCCGCGGCGTTGTAGGCATCGGTGCCGTTCACCGTGACGAGAGTGCGCACGGGCTGCAGGCGGTAATGGCCCTGGGCCGCATCGAAATATTCCCAGCCCGCGTCGCTCGGTGAGAGGGTCTGCGCGAAATGCACGATGCGGTGCTGCGCGAGATCGGCCAGTGCATGCGGCGTGCCGTGCGCCTGCAGGTAGGCCGGGCTGGCGGCATTGGCCATCCGCATGAAGCCGAGAGGCCGTGCAATGAGTTCGGAATCGTCCAGCACCCCCACGCGCAGCACGCAGTCGAAGCCCTCGTTCACGAGGTCGACGCGGCGGTCGGTGGTGCTGATGCCGAGCTCCAGCGCGGGATGCCGCGCGAGGAATTCGGGCAGGCGCGGAATGACGAGGTCGCGCGCCACGGTGGCTGGCAGGTCGATGCGCAGGCGTCCCGTGAGCCCGCCGATGTTCGCGCGGAACATGGTGGCCAGCTGCTCGCCCTCGGCGAGGTAGTCCTTGCAGCGCTCGAGAAAACGCATGCCGTCTTCGGTGAGGCGCACGCTGCGCGTGGTGCGCTGCAGGAGCCGCGTGCCCAGCCGCTCTTCCAGCTGCTGCACGGCCACCGAGACACGAGCGCGCGTCAGGCCCAGCTGGTCGGCCGCGCGGCTGAAGCTCGCGAGTTCGGCAACCCTGGAGAAGATGCGCAGTTCGTCGGTGGTCATGGGCGAGGATTGTTTCGTTCTTGGATAACAGTGTGCTTGGTCTGGCGGAATTTATCTTTGTGGCGGTAATTTTTAAAGTCCATTCATCGATCTGTCGATCAACCACCAAGGACTTTGAAATGACCGCTTCCACCCCCCGCACGCCCACCCGCATTGCCCTCATCACCGGCGGCAGCCGCGGCCTCGGCCGCAGCGCCGCGCTGGCGCTCGCCGCCGACGGCGTCGATGTGATCCTGACCTACGTGTCGAACGAGGCCAGTGCACAGGCGGTGGTGTCGCAGATCGAGGCCATGGGACGCCGCGCCGTCGCGCTCCAACTGGATGTGGGCGACAGCAGGGCCTTCGACGCGTTCGCGCGGTCGCTGAAGGCGGCGTTGTCGGCCACGTGGCAGCGCGAGCGCTTCGATTTCCTGGTGAACAACGCGGGCGTGGGCCTGCATGCGAACTTCGAGGACACGACCGAAGCGCAATTCGACATGCTCTACAACGTGCACCTCAAGGGCGCGTACTTCCTCACGCAGAAGCTGCTGCCGCTGATCAATGACGGCGGGCGCATCGTCAATGTGTCGTCGGGGCTCACGCGGTTCTCGATGGCCGGAGCGTCCGCCTATGCGGCGATGAAGGGCGCGGTGGAAACGCTGACGCGCTATCTCGCGAAGGAACTCGGCGCGCGCGGCATCACGGCCAACACGATCGCACCGGGCGCGATCGAGACCGACTTCGGGGGAGGCAGGGTGCGCGACAACGCCCAGGTGAACGCGATGATCGCGGGCGTCACGGCACTCGGACGCGCGGGTCAACCCGAGGACATCGGCGGCGCGATCGCGGGCTTGCTGGGAGAGGGGAGCCGCTGGGTGAATGCCCAGCGCATCGAGGTGTCGGGCGGGATGTTCGCCTGAGCACCGCGTGCGGGGAAGGCTCAGCTTTTTTCGAGTTCGGTGACCTGCAGGGACAGGTCGAACAGCTTGGACTTGCTGGCGTAGTAGCGGTCCAGGCGCCACTCCTTGAGGATGTCCATCGCCAGTTCGAAGCTCTTGTAGTCGAGGCTGTAGAGCGTGATCAACTCGAAGCTGCGTTCGGCTTCGAGCGCCAGCACGAGTTGGGCAAGAATCTTGGCCGATTCGTTGGCCGGGTCCGTTTCGATGAATCGGCGAGCGACCTTGATGGCATTCATGGGAAAGTGTTCCTCGGTTGGCAGGGACCGGGAACTATAGCTAGCACCTGCCTTTGTTTTGTGACGGTTTCATGACAAGCGAGGGCATCGCCACGGGAGCGCCCGTCGGTGTTATCACCAAGGCGTTCCCGTGCGATGCGCATCGTCAGTCAGTTCACTGCACTGGCAGGGGCGCCGGGCGCGGCAGGGGCATCGGCATCGGCATCGGTTCCGCGGGCATCGGGGCCGGCATCGGCGCGACCCGTGGCGGCGGCAGTGAAGTGGCCGGGACATTCACCACGCGGGTCGAGACCGACTCGCGGATCACGCCGCCGCCCATCACGCTGCCATCGACGTTGCTGCGGATGTTGCCCGCGCCGCCCAGCACGCGTGCCTCGCAATCGGCGCGCTCGGCCGGCGGTTGCAGGCTGCAGCGGGCCACGGCGTTGGCGCGGTAGTCGGGCGCGGAGGTGAGGCCGCCGCGTGCCGCGGCCTGGCGTGCGGCACCAGCTTCGCGGATGCAGGCGGCGCGGTCCTGCTGGTTGTGGCCGCAGACCGCGATCTCCTGCTGGTAGGTGCTGCCGCCGTCGCCACGGGCCGCCGTGGCGAGGGTGGTGGTGGCCAGCCCGCTGAGGGCGAGCAGGGCGAAGATCATCGAACGCGCGTTGTTTGGCATGGTGGGCTCCTTGGCGTATCGGGAATGAAAGACCGGCGTCGTTCGGTCAACGCGCCGGCTGCACCGGCTGCGGAGGCAGCGGGGTGACGGTTTCGCGGATCACGCCGCCGCCCATCACGCTGCCTTCGGTCGAAGTGCGCGCACCGCCGCGGATGCGTGCTTCGCAGTCCGGACGGTCGGCGACGGGTTGTTCGCGGCAGCGTGCGAGCGCGTTGGCGTCTTCGCGACCCGCGCTTGGTGTGGTCAGGCCCTGGCGAGCGGCTTCCTGGCGCGCGGCACCGGCTTCGCGCAGGCAGGCGGCGCGGTCCTGTTGCACGCCGTCACAGGTGGCGCGCTCTTTCTGCATGCGGGCGTCGCTGCCGGGCGCCTGCGCCGAGGCCAGCGGCGCACCGGCCATGAAGAAGCCGCCGACTGCCACGAGGGCAGCGGCCGACACAGTGGAACGAAAGGAAAAGGTCGTCATCGGGGCTCCTGGAGAGGCGCGCCGTGCGATCGACAAGAAGAATAAGAATACAAAAGCACGCAGGGCGCGACCGGTTCCCAGTGTGGGGCGGCCGGTGGCGCCAGGCTGTGGGACAAGCCGCACGCCGTGCAGCGGGCCGGACGCGCCCCTGCGTGTGGGACACGTCCGGCAGCGCAAGGAGGGCGGGCCTCCCGCGCTGCGCAGCGGGTGGATCAGCCCTGCGCGATGCGCTGCGCGAGGTGGGCCAGCGCCTCTTCGACCTGGTCGACGAGGATGAGCGACAGGTCGCCCGGCTGCAGCCGCGCGAGCGCGGTGTCGATGGCGACGAACTCGCCGCGGATCTCGTCGATCTGGCGCGTGCGCGAGGCACCCTGCAGGCCCTGGCGCAGCAGCGCCATGACCTCGCCGTCGGCACGCCCGCGCTGCGCCGCGTCCTGGTACAGGATCACGTCGTCGAAGGCCTGGCCGAGGATCGCGGTCTGGTCGCGGATGTCGGAGTCGCGCCGGTCGCCCGCGCCGCTGATGACCACCGAGCGCTTGTTGGCGGGCATGGTGTCCACGGCCGACACCAGCGCCTTCATGGCGTCGGTGTTGTGGCCGTAGTCGGCGATCACGGTGGCGCCGCGGTAGTCCATGACGTTGAAGCGCCCGGGCACGCCGGCCGCGTCGTTCATGAAGCTCGACAGGCCGCTGCGGATGGTGTCCCAGTCCAGGCCCACGGCCCACGCGGCGGCCACCGAGGCCATCACGTTGTCGACCTGGAAGCCGATGGTGCCGCCGCGCGTGATCGGCACGTCGCGCAGCGCGATGCGTTCGCGCCACGAGCCTTCGGCGGCCACCAGCGTGTCCTGGTCGACGTACACAGTGCGCTTGCCCTGGGCGCGGTGCGTGGCCATCACCGGGTGCATGCGGTCGGCGGTGAAGAAGATCACGTGGCCGGGGCAGCCGGCGGCCATGGCGGCGACGTTCACGTCGGCCGCGTTGAGCACCGCGTAGCCGTCGGGGGCCACGTTGCGCACGATCACGCGCTTGAGCACCGCCAGGTCTTCCACCGTGGTGATGTAGTTCAGGCCCAGGTGATCACCACTGCCGATGTTGGTGACCACGGCCACCTCGCAGCGGTCGAAGCCCAGGCCTTCGCGCAGCACGCCGCCGCGGGCCACTTCGAACACGGCCGCGTCGACGTCGGGGTGCATCAGCACGTTGCGCGCGCTCTTCGGGCCGCTGCAGTCGCCGCTGTCGGTCTGGCGGCCGTTGACGTACACGCCGTCGGTGTTCGTCATGCCGGTGCGCAGGCCGCTGGAGGCAATGATGTGGTTGATCAGGCGCGCGGTGGTGGTCTTGCCGTTGGTGCCGGTGACGGCCACCACGGGAATGCGGCCGTCGTCGCCGGGGGCGAAGAGCGTGTCCATCACCGCTTCGCCGACCGCGCGGCCGCGGCCGAACGAGGGCGAGATGTGCATGCGCAGGCCCGGCGCGGCGTTCACTTCGACCACGCCGCCGTGCTGTTCTTCGAGCGGGCGCAGCACGTTCTCGCAGACCATGTCGACGCCGCAGATGTGCAGGCCGACCATCTGCGCCGCATCGACGGCGCGCGCGGCCACTTCGGGGTGCACGGTGTCGGTGACGTCGGTGGCGGTGCCGCCGGTCGAGAGGTTGGCGTTGTTGCGCAGCACGACGCGCTGGCCCAGCTCGGGCACGCTCTCGGGCGTGAGGCCCTGCGACTCGAGGCGCCCGATGGCGATGTCGTCCAGGCGGATCTTGGTGAGCGAGGTGGCGTGGCCCTCGCCGCGCCGCGGGTCGAGGTTCACGGTGTCGACCAGCTGGCGCACGGTGGAGCTGCCGTCGCCGATGACCTGCGGCGGGTCGCGGCGCGCAGCGGCCACGAGGCGGTCGCCCACCACCAGCAGGCGGAAGTCGAAGCCGGGCAGGAATTTCTCGACCATCACCTCGCCGTACACGGCGGCCGAGTCGTAGGCCGCGGTGAGTTGCTCGCGCGTGGTGATGTTCACCGTCACGCCCTTGCCCTGGTTGCCGTCCTGCGGCTTGACCACGACCGGCAGGCCGATTTCCTCGGCCGCGGCCCAGCCATCGTCGGCGCTGCTGACCGGGCGGCCCAGCGGCACCGGCACGCCGGCGGCGTTGAGCAGCTGCTTGGTGAGTTCCTTGTCCTGCGCGATCGATTCGGCCACGCCGCTGGTGCTGTCGATTTCGGCGGCCTGGATGCGGCGCTGCTTGGAGCCCCAGCCGAACTGCACCAGGCTGCCGCTGGTGAGGCGGCGGTAGGGAATGCCGCGCGCCACGGCGGCGTCGACGATGGAGCCGGTGCTCGGGCCCAGGCGCTCCGATTCGTCGAGGTCGCGCAGCTCGGTGATGGCGGCGTCGGCGTCGAAAGCGGTGTCGGCCAGCGCGGCCTGGATCAGTTCCTCGGCCAGGGCGAGGGCGCGGCGGCCCACGTCTTCCTCGGTGTACTGCACGGTGACCTGGTAGACGCCTTCTTCGGTCGTCGGCGCGGTGTTGCCGAAGTTGACGGCGCAGCCGGCCTGCGCCTGCAGCGCCACGGCGGCGTTCTCGAGCACGTGGGCCAGCGCCAGCGGCTGGCCGAGCACCATCGGGTGCAGCTCGCCGATGGTCGGGAAGCGGGCGCGCAGGCGGGCTTCGAACCCGTCGAGCTTGCCGACGGCGTTCTCGTCGCCTTCGCAGGCCACGACGGCCTCGATGGTGGTGTGGCGGCTCCAGAGATTGGGGCCGCGCAGGGCGCGGATGCGGGTGACTTTCATGGCACGAAGTTCTTATTCAAGGAACACCGTGGAACCGGCTTTGCCGGGCCACTGGTGTTGCCCCCGGGAGGGGGTTGGCAAAGCGACACGAAGTGCGCGGAGCCTGGGGGCGGGCATTGTCATGCCAGTTGTTGTTGCGGTGAGAGGGGCGAGGCCTGCGACAGCTGCAGCGAGGCCAGTGCCGCCTGCAGGTCGGCTTCGAAGGCCTCGACGCCGGCGCCGATCAGGTTGAGCGGAATGCCCATGGCCCAGGCGGCGGCCACGGCGGCCAGCAGGCTTTCGAGGCTCACGCCGACGTGGGTCGCGCGCCAGATGGTCAGGCGGCCCAGGCCGGGCAGGAACGATTCGCTCGTGCCGTTGGCCAGCACCACGCGGTCCTGGCGCACCAGCACGGCCTTGCCGCCGGCGGCCTGGTGCGCGGTGAGCGCGGCGGCCTGCGGGTCGGTGCCGTAGAGGATGACGGCGCCGTCGCACAGCGGCGCCAGCGCGGCGATGCGCGGTTCGTCGGCGTTCAGCACGGCCGTGCCTTCGGCCAGCACCACGTCGACCTGGGTGCGCAGCACCTTGACCATCTGGTCGCTCTCGGTGATGTCGTAGTCGGCCAGGGCTTCCGAGCCTTCGAGGTCGGTCACGATGCCAACTTCGCAGCGGTCGTAGGCCAGGCCGTCGCGCAGGATGGTCTCGGCGCCGTTCTCGATCACCACGGCCTCGACGGCGCGGTTCACGAGCAGGCGGTGGCCGGCGTCCCAGTTGGCGCTGTTGCGTGCGTCGACGCGGCGGCGTTCCAGGAACAGGCCGTCGCGGCAGGCCAGGCCGGTGTGGCGCCCGCCGAGGTTGATGAGCCAGGCCACCAGCCGCGCGAGCACGGCGGTGTCGCGCGAACCGGCCACGCCCACCACGGGGATGCGGCCGGGGGCGTCGTTCGGGAACAGGTGATCGCAGATGGCGCGGCCCACGGGGCGCGGCGAGCCGATGGCCGGCTTCAGGTGCATCAGCAGGCCGGGGCCGGCGTTCACCTCGACGATCGCGCCGCCCTGCGGGCCCAGCGGCTTGGAGATGTCTTGCGCGACCATGTCGATGCCCGCGATGTCCAGGCCGACCACGCGGGCGGCGAGCACGGCGGCGTGCGCCACCTCGGGGTGCACGAGGTCGGTGCAGTCGTAGGCCATGTTGCCGTTGCGCTGGATCGTGACCACGCGGCCGGCGGCCGGCACCGAGTTGCCGTCGAGCTCCTGGCGCTTGAGCTCCAGCTGCAGCTTGGCGTCGGTGGCCAGCACGATCGTGTCGAGCGGGAATTCTTCTTCGGCGCCGCGGCGCGGGTCGCTGTTGAGCTGCTTGTCAATGAGCCCGGCCACGGTGCTGGTGCCGTCGCCGGTCACGGTGATGATCTCGCCGCGCGCGGCCGCCACCACCTCGCCGCCCACCACCAGCAGGCGGTGTTCGTGGCCGCGGATGAAGCGCTCGACCATCACGTCGCTGCCCTCGGGCTCGGCGACCGCGAAGGCGGCCATGATTTCTTCACGCGTCGTCAGTTCGAGCGACACGCCGCGGCCGTGGTTGGCGTCCGACGGCTTCACGACCACGGGCAGGCCGATGTCCTCGGCGGCTTCCCAGGCTTCCTCGGGCGACTCGACCACCTGGCCGTGCGGCACGGGCACGCCGCAGCTGGCGAGCAGCGACTTGGTCAGCTCCTTGTCGCTGGCGATCGATTCGCCGATGGCGCTGGTGTAGTCGGTTTCCGCGGTCCAGATGCGCTGCTGGTTGGCGCCGTAGCCCAGTTGCACGAGGTTGCCGCTGTTCAGGCGCATGTGCGGAATGCCGCGGTCGGTGGCGGCGGACACGATGGCCGCGGTGCTCGGGCCGAGGTAGCAGTCCTCGACCTTGGCCTTGACGGCCTCGACGGCGGTCTGCACGTCGGCGGCGGTGAACGGGTCGTTGTTGATGGCCGCCATCAGCAGGCGGTGGCCTTCGGTGAGTGCCACGCGGGCGACCTGCTCGTCACGCGCGCGGAACACCATGCGGTACACGCCGTGCTCCGAGGTGCTGCGGGTCTGGCCGAAACCGGTCGGCATGCCGGCCAGGTTCAGCAGTTCGATCACGACGTGCTCCAGCACGTGCCCCGACCAGGTGCCTTCGGTGAGGCGCTGGATGAAGCCGCCGCGCTCGCCCACGCCGCAGTGGTGCTCGATGAGCGCCGGCAGCAGGGTGGTCAGCCGGTCGGTGAAACCGTCGATCTTGTTGGAGGGGAAGTCTTCCAGTTGACCCAGGTCGAGCCAGACTTCGAGCACCGGACGGTAGGTCCAGAGGTTGGGACCGCGCAAATAGTTGATGCGCAGCAATTGGATGTCGTCGAAACGGGTCATGCAAACGTTCGATGTGCTTTGGCCGAGCACCACGGCGCCTTCAAGCGCACCCATGGCAATCGGTCAGAATCGGCGCCCGACCAAGGACGCCATGACGCGGTCCCAGCGGCCCGCGACGGGCAAGAGTCAAATAAACACAATGCAACATCACGATCCAGTCGGCGCCCAGGCGGGCGAAACGGAGGCGGTCTCAGGCGTGCTGAAAAGCCGACTCGCAGGCGCTGAAAACGTCTCGGTAACACTTGCGGTTGACCTCGACGACCAACTTCGCTTCGCCACCGGCCTCGTCGCCCTGACCGACCAGCGGCTCGTGGCCCTGGAGCCGGGCGGTGAATGGCGTGAGTGGCCACTCTCCGATCAGGCCCTGGAAATGCGTCTTTCCGACCATGCAGGTGTCGGAACCCTCGACCTCATCGGCCCCGCCGGACAGCTCGCCCGCTGGCGCTACACGCTGGCCGGCCAGCCGGCGGCGCTCAAGTTGCTCAAGCTGTTCGGACAGCGCGCCGCCCCGATTGTCACGAAGGCGACAGAAGAGGGGCCCGAAGGCCTCGATGCCGAGGGCACCGACACCGAACTGCAAACGCCGCCCTCGACCTGGGTGCTGCTGCGCCTGGGCCGCTTTGCCGGTCCGTACCGCAAGCAGCTGATCCTCGGGTTTGTCCTGACCCTCATTTCCACGGCCGCCACGCTGGTGCCGCCGTACCTGACCATCCCGCTGATGGACGACATCCTGATCCCGTTCCAGAACGGGCAGAAGATCGACTCTGGCCGCGTCGGCCTCTACCTGGGCGGCCTGCTGATCGCGGCGCTGGTCGGCTGGGGGCTCGGCTGGGCGCGCACCTACCTGCTGGCGCTGGTGTCCGAACGCATCGGCGCCGACCTGCGCACCACCACCTACGAACACCTGCTGACCCTGCCGCTGGACTACTTCGGCGGCAAGCGCACCGGCGACCTCATGGCGCGCATCGGCTCGGAAACCGACCGCATCAACGTCTTCCTGTCGCTGCACGCGCTCGACTTCGCGAACGACGTGCTGATGATCGTCATGACGGCGGTCATCCTGTTCTCGATCAACCCGCTGCTGGCCGTGGTCACGCTGGTGCCGCTGCCCTTCATCGCCTGGATGATCCACGTCGTGCGCGATCGCCTGCGCACCGGCTTCGAGAAGATCGACCGCGTGTGGTCCGAGGTGACCAACGTGCTGGCCGACACCATCCCCGGCATCCGCGTGGTCAAGGCCTTCGCACAGGAGCGCCGCGAAGCCGAGCGCTTTCGCGTCGCCAACGCCTACAACCTGCAGGTCAACGACAAGCTCAACCGCACCTGGTCGCTGTTCACGCCGACCGTGTCGCTGCTCACCGAAATCGGCCTGCTCGTGGTCTGGGCCTTCGGCATCTGGCAGGTGGCGCGCGGCAGCATCACGGTGGGTGTGCTCACGGCGTTCATCGCCTACATCGGCCGCTTCTACACGCGGCTCGACTCGATGAGCCGCATCGTCTCGGTCACGCAGAAGGCCGCGGCCGGCGCCAAGCGCATCTTCGACATCCTCGACCACGTGAGCAACGTGCCCGAGCCGGCCAACCCGGTGAAGGTGGAGCGCGTGCAGGGCCGCATCGAGATGAGCGGCCTCGGTTTCCGCTACGGCTCGCGCGCGGTGATCCACGACCTCGACCTGACCATCGAGCCCGGCGAGATGATCGGCCTCGTGGGCCACAGCGGCTCGGGCAAGAGCACGCTGGTCAACCTGATCTGCCGCTTCTACGACGTGACGGACGGCGCCATCAAGGTCGACGGCACCGACATCCGCCGCTTCGCCGTGGCCGACTACCGCCGCCACGTCGGCCTGGTGCTGCAGGAGCCGTTCCTGTTCTTCGGCACCATCGCGCAGAACATCGCCTACGGCAAGCCCGATGCCACGCGCGAAGAAGTCGTCGCAGCGGCCCGCGCGGCCCACGCGCACGACTTCATCCTGCGCCTGCCGCACGGCTACGACTCGCTGGTGGGCGAACGCGGGCAGGGCCTGTCGGGCGGCGAGCGCCAGCGCATCAGCATTGCGCGCGCGCTGCTCATCGACCCGCGCATCCTCATCCTCGACGAGGCCACCTCGGCCGTCGACACCGAGACCGAGAAGGAAATCCAGAAGGCGCTCGACAACCTCGTGCAGGGCCGCACCACCATCGCCATCGCGCACCGTTTGTCCACGCTGCGCAAGGCCGACCGCCTCGTGGTCATGGACCGCGGCGAAGTGGTCGAGGTCGGGCCGCACGACGCGCTCATGGCCAGGCAGGGCGCCTACTGGCGCCTGTACCAGGCGCAGCTGCGCCAGGGCGACGAAGACGATGTGAGCGAGGGCGCCGCCGACGAGCGCGCCAACGCCCAGGCGCCGCTGGCCGTGAGCCACGCCGCGCATCCGGCAGGGGACGTGTGATGAGCAACAACAACTTTGAACTGGCACGCGACACTTTCGGGCGCCTCGTGCTGACCGACGCGCAGGGCGAGCGCCACGTCGGCGTGACGCCGGTGCGCGCGTTTCCGCTGAGCGCGCCCAACGAGGGCGTGTCGCTGGTCGGCAGCGAAGGCCGCGAACTCGTGTGGGTCGACCGCGTCGACCGGCTGCCCGCACCGGCGCAGGCGCTGCTGAACGAAGAACTCGCGGTGCGCGACTTTGCGCCGACGTTGCTGAAACTGCATCGCGTGTCGAGCTTCGGCGTGCCCAGCACCTGGACCGTGGGCACCGACCGCGGCGACACCAGCTTCGTGCTCAAGGCCGAGGAAGACATCCGCCGGCTCGAAGGCGGCGCGCTGCTCATCGCGAGCGCGCACGGCGTGCAGTTCCGCATTCCCGATGCAAAGGCGCTGGATCGCGCGTCGCGCAAGCTGCTGGAGCGCTTTCTCTAGAAGCGCCGCAGAACAGGGGCGGCCCGCAGCATCGATCGGCTGCGAAAATCGCGCATTTGCACTACAACGGCCCCGCCGTTGACGGACATGCCCCTGCACACCACCGCCCTCGTTCTTTTTTCAGGCGGCCAGGACTCGGCCACCTGCCTGGCCGAGGCCCTGTCCAAGTACCAGCGTGTCGAAACCCTGGGCTTCGACTACGGCCAGCGCCACCGCGTCGAACTCGACGTGCGCGGCACCGTGCTCGACAAGATCCGCGAGCGCTTTCCCGAATGGGCCCCCCGCCTGGGCGAAGACCATGTGCTCACGCTGGCCGCGCTGGCCCAGCTCGGGGGCTCGTCGCTCACCGAGGAAGTCGCTTTCGCCATGCAGGCCGACGGCCTGCCCAACACCTTCGTGCCCGGGCGCAACCTGTTGTTCCTCACGCTCGCGGGCGCGCTCGCCTACCGGCGCGGGCTGCAGGTGATCGTCACCGGCGTGTGCGAAACCGACTTCTCGGGCTACCCCGACTGCCGCGACGACACGATGAAGGCGATGCAGCTGGCGCTGTCGCTCGGCCTGGAGCGCCGCCTCGTCATCGAGACGCCGCTCATGTGGATCGACAAGGCCGAGACCTGGGCGCTGGCCCACCGCTTGGGCGGCCAGCCGCTGGTCGACCTGATCGTCGAAGAAACCCACACCTGCTACCTCGGCGACCGCGAACACCGCCAGGCCTGGGGCTACGGCTGCGGCGAATGCCCGGCCTGCGACCTGCGCAAGAAGGGCTGGGAGCGTTACGTCGCTGCGGCCTGAGCCGCTGTAGAGGTATCGAGCCGGTAGCGCGCGCCACCGGCTGCACTTTCGTCCTGCGGCACCAGCGTCCACCGCTGGCCATGGAAATCGCCTACCGCCGGACGGTGCGCGATCGACACCATCGCACCGCCGCCCGCGCGCACCGTGTCGGCCAGCCGCTGGTAGAGCACGGCTTCGGCCGGTGCATCGAGCGCGCTGGTCACTTCGTCCGCGAAGAGCCAGGCCGGCTTCTTCAGCAGCACCCGCGCGATGGCCAGCCGCTGCTGTTCGCCGCCCGAGAGCTTCTGGCTCCAGGCATCGCTGTCGTCGAGCCGGTTCACCAGGTCGGGCAAGAGCGCATCGACCAGGGCCTGGCGCAGCTGGTCGTCGCTGAAGCCGGTGGCCGGGTGCGGATAGGTCAGCGCCTCGCGCAGTTTGCCGTCGGGCAGGTAGGGGCGCTGCGGCATGAAGACCGCGTCGGCCGGGGCTTGCACCTTGCCACTCGCAAACGGCCAGATGCCCGCGAAGGTGCGAAACAGCGTGGACTTGCCGCTGCCCGACGGGCCCTGCAGCAGCACGCTGTCGCCGGGCCGCACGGCCAGCGCGGCGCCGGCCAGCAGCTGCGTGCCGTTGGGCAGCGCGAGCGTGAGGTCGGTGGTGTCCAGCGCGGCGGCGTTGTCGTCGCGTTGCAATGCGATGTCGCGCGCCGCGTGGGCGCGCATCGCGTCGTCGAAGCTGATCAGGCGGTCAGTGGTGGCGCGCCAGACGGCCACGCGGTCGTAGTTGGCGACGAACCAGCTCAGCGATTCCTGCACCTTGTCGAAGGCCGATGAAATCTGGATCAGCGCGCCCAGCTGGATGGCGCCGTTGAAGAAACGCGGCGCCGACACGATGAACGGAAAGATCACCGACGCCTGGCCGAACATCGCGGTGAAGGTGACCAGGTTCTTCTGCTTCTTGATCAGCTGCAGGTAGTTGCGCAGCACGGCGCCGAAGCGCGTGTCGAGCTGGCCGCGCTCCACCGTCTCGCCGCGGTCCAGCGCGATGGCTTCGCTGTACTCGCGCACGCGCACCAGGTGGTGGCGAAAGTCGGCCTCGAAGCGCTGCTGGCGGAAGTTCAGGCCGATCAGCGGCCGGCCGATGAAGTGCGTGACGACCGTGCCGACCACGCAATAGACCAGCGCCAGCCACACCATCGAGCCGGCGACCTGGTAGGTGCTGCCGCCCAGCGGCAGGTCGAAGGTGCCCGACAGGCCCCAGAGAATGCCGACGAAGCTCAGCAGCGTGACCACCGCGTTCAGGATTTCCATCGACAGCGTCATCGTGGCGTTGGTGAACATCTGCATGTCCTCCTGGATGCGCTGGTCGGGGTTGTCGGGCGTGGCGCCGTCGGCGTGCGCGTAGCGCGCCAGTTCCAGGTGATAGAAGGTGCGGTCGGCCATCCAGCGGCCGAGGTAGTGGCGGGTCATCCAGGAGCGCCAGCGCAGCTGCAGCAGCTGCGTCAGGTAGAACTTCGCCACCTGGATCGCGATGTTGAAGAAGGCCAGCCAGGCGAACACGCGGATCTCGCGCCAGAACACCACCGCATCCTTGTTCTGCAGCCCGTCATAGAAGCGCCCGTACCACTGGTTGAAGAGCACCAGCGCGTACACGTACGCCAGGTTCAGCGCCACGATGCCCGCGAACATGAGGCGCGCCCGCCATTTTTCTTCGTCCGAACTGAAGTAGGGCGCCGCGAGCCGCAGCACGCGGCGCAGGACCTGGACGAACGCGCCGGCACGCGCGGCGATGTTGGGCGATGGAGCAGAAGATGACATGCGGATTTCCTCGCAGGCGCAGGGGCGCCGGACCTCGTGAGGCGCCCATCGTAGACAAGTGCGTCTTAAGCGGGGCTGAAGGCGACTCGGTGCACCCATGCCGGCATGACAGCCGTGCGACACCCACGGCCGCGTTGTGGCAGGGCCGTGTCATGTGACAAACCTTTGTCACATAGCGCTGCGAGCATCGCTGCGTTCACGGCCCCGGCCGTGTTTTCTTTTTGCGTACATCGCCTGTTCTTACACCGAGGGATCTCCCATGCTGTGTCGTCATCTCCGTTGGGCCGCCTTGCCTGCCGCCCTGTTCTCGCTGGCCTTCGCCGCATCGGCGCAGGGCCGCACCGAGCTGCTGGTCTACACCGCGCTCGAAGCCGACCAGGTGCAGGCCTACAAGGCCGCCTTCGAAAAGGAAAACCCCGCCATCGAACTGAAGTTCGTGCGTGATTCGACCGGCATCGTCACCGCCAAGCTGCTGGCCGAAAAGGCCAACCCGCAGGCCGACGTGGTGTGGGGCCTGGCCGCCACCTCGCTGATGCTGCTGGACAAGGAAGGCATGCTCCAGCCCTACGCACCCAAGGGCCTGGAGGCCATCAAGCCCACCATGCGCGACACGGCCAACCCGCCCAAATGGGTCGGCATGGACGTGTGGTCGTCGGCCATCTGCTTCAACACCGCCGAAGCCACGAAGAAGAGCCTGCCCAAGCCCACCAGTTGGGCCGACCTGACCAACCCGGTCTACAAGGGCCAGATCACCATGCCCAACCCCGCTGCTTCTGGCACCGGCTACCTGATGGTGTCGGGCTGGATCCAGATGATGGGTGAAGACAAGGCCTGGAAGTACATGGACGCGCTGCACCAGAACATCGGCGTGTACAGCCTGTCGGGCAGCAAGCCTTGCCGCCAGGCGGGCGCCGGCGAGTTCGCGCTGGGCATGTCGTTCGAATACCGCGCCAACAAGACCAAGCGCGACGGCGCGCCCATCGACATCGTGCTGCCCAAGGAAGGCCTGGGCTGGGACATGGAAGCCACGGGCATCCTCAAGACCAGCAAGAAGCAGGACGCCGCCAAGGCCCTGGCCGACTGGGCTGTGACGAAGCAGGCCAACGCGCTGTACGCGAAGAACTTCGCCGTGCTCGCGCTGCCGGGCATCCAGGAAAAGCTCGAGTTCGTACCGGGCGACGTCGAGAAGCTGCTGGCCAAGAACGACTTCAACTGGGCCGCTGCGAATCGCGACCGCATCCTGACGGAATGGTCGAAGCGCTACGACGCCAAGGCCGAAAAAAAGCCGATGTGATCGGGGTTCCGGGCAGCCGCACATGACCAGCTTTCTTTCCCTTCGCGGCATCGGCAAGTCCTTTGGCGCCACGCGCGTGCTCGACGGTATCGACCTGGACATCGAGCCCGGCGAGTTCGTCTGCCTGCTCGGCCCTTCGGGCTGCGGCAAGACCACGCTGCTGCGCATCGTGTGCGGCATCGAGCGCGCCGACAGCGGGCAGATCCTGCTCGGCGGCCAGGACATCGCGGGCCTGCCGCCCGCGGCGCGCGGTTTCGGCGTGGTGTTCCAGTCGTATGCGCTGTTTCCCAACCTCACGGCAGCGCAGAACATCGCCTACGGCCTGCACCCCACGGGTGCGCTGGCCCGCGAGATGGCCAAGCGCTCGCGCGAAATGCTCGACCTCGTCGGGCTCACCGCACATGCCGACAAGTACCCCGTGCAGCTCTCGGGCGGCCAGCAGCAGCGCATCGCGCTGGCGCGTGCCCTGGCGCCCAACCCGCGCCTGCTGCTGCTCGACGAGCCGCTGTCCGCGCTCGACGCGCAGGTGCGTGCCACGCTGCGCAGCGAGATCCGCGCGCTGCAGAAGCGCCTGGGCATCGTCACCATCATGGTCACGCACGACCAGGAAGAAGCCCTCTCGATGGCCGACCGCGTGGTGCTGATGCACAACGGCCGCATCGAGCAGGCCGGCACGCCCGACGAGCTGTACCGCCAGCCGCGCACCCGCTTCGCGGCGGGTTTCGTGGGCCGCATGAACATGCTGCCCGCCACGGTGCTGGCCGACGGCAAGGTGCGCGTGCGCGACAGCGAGCTGCTCTGCGCACCGGGCAACCTCAGCGTCGGTTCGCAAGCCACCGTGGGCATCCGGCCCGAGCATGTGGTGGTGAAGCGTTTCGGCTCCGAACTCGGCACCAACAGTTTTGCCGCGCGCCTGCTGGACACCGAGTTCTTCGGCAACCGCACCTCGGCGCGCCTGGCTTGCGAGCCGCTGGGCATCGAGATCGAAGCCGAGTTGCCCGCCGATGCGCGCAGCGGCGGCGAAGAGCCGCTGGTGCCGAGCAGCATGGTGCACATCCAGCTGCCTTTGCACGCGCTGTCGGTCCTGGCGCGCTGACAAGACGCGCATGAGCAGTTCTCCCGACGCCATCGCCGTCCGACCGGTGGCGATGCCGCGTGCCGGCCACTTCGACCGCGAACGCTGGCTCACCGGCGTCGCCGCAGGGCTCGTCGTGCTGCTGCTGGTCGTGATCGTCGCGCTCCCCGTCGGCGCGTTGGTCGGCCAGAGCTTCTACGACCGCGCCGGCAACTTCGTCGCTCTGACGAATTTCGTGCGCTACTTCGAGAACCCCGCGCTCGTTCAGTCGGCCTTCAACAGCGTCGGCCTCGCGATGATCAGCGCCGCGCTCTGCACCGCCATCGCCTACGTGTACGCCTACGGCCTCACGCTCTCGTGCATGCCCGCCAAGGGCCTGCTGCGCGCCGTGGCGCTCATGCCGCTGCTTGCGCCTTCGCTGCTGCCGGCCATCAGCCTGATCTACCTGTTCGGCAACCAGGGGCTGTTCAAGGGGCTGCTGGGCGACGTGTCGATCTACGGCCCGCTGGGCATCGTGCTCGGCTCGGTGTTCTGGACGCTGCCGCATGCGCTGCTGATTCTTACCACCGCCATGGCCACCTCGGACGGGCGCCTGTACGAAGCGGCGCAGACGCTGGGCGCCTCGCGCTGGCGCATCTTTCGCACCGTCACGCTGCCGGCGTCGCGCTACGGCCTCATCGTGGCCGCGATGGTCGTGTTCGTGCTGGTCATCACCGACTTCGGCGTGCCCAAGGTCGTGGGCGGCCAGACGGGCGTGCTCGCGACCGACATCTACAAGCAGGTGGTCGGTCAGCAGAATTTTCAGATGGGTGCGGTGGTCGGCCTCGTGCTGCTGATTCCGGCCGTGCTGTCGTTTCTTGTCGAACGGCGCGTGCGCCGCAAGCAGGCCGCGGCGCTGTCGGCACGCGCCACGCCGTATCAGCCGGAACCGGTGAAGTCGCGCGACCGCGCACTGCTCGTGTTCTGCACGCTCACCGCCCTCGCCATCGTCGTGATGATCGGCATGGCCGTGTTCGCCTCGCTGGCCAGCTACTGGCCCTACAAGCTCACGCCGACGCTGAAGAACTACGACTTCAGCAACATGGATGGCGGCGGCTGGGGCAGCTATGTCAACTCGTTGCGCCTGGCGCTGTGCGCGGCCGTGGCGGGTGCGCTCGCCACCTTCGTGTCGGCCTACTTCGTAGAGAAGCCGCGCCACTTCGGCCTGCTGCGCGAGCTGCTGAACCTGCTGGCCAACCTGCCGCTGGCGGTACCGGGGCTGGTGCTCGGCGTGGGGTACATCTTCTTCTTCAACTCGGCCTCGAACCCGCTGCACGGCATCTACGGCGGCATGTCGATTCTGGTGGTCTGCACCGTGGCGCATTTTTTCTCGGTGGCGCACCTCACGTCGCTCACCGCGCTGCGCCAGCTCGACCGCGAGTACGAGCTGGTGTCCGAATCGATGGGCGTGCCGTTCTGGCGCACGCTGTGGCGCGTGCACCTGCCGGTGGCGCTGCCCACGGTGCTCAACGTGGCCGGCTACTTCTTCGTCAACGCGATGACCACCGTGTCGGCCGTCGTGTTCCTCTATTCGCCGCAGACCACGCTGGCCGCCATCGCCGTGCTCAACATGGACGACGCCGGCGACGTGGCGCCGGCGGCCGCGATGGCTTCGCTCATCATGCTCACGGCCGCTGTCGGCCGGGGGCTGTTCGCGCTGGCCGGGCATGGGGCGCTGAAGCGCACGCAGGCCTGGCGGCAACGCTGATGAACCGCGCAGCGCTCTGACAGCGGCGGCGCCATGCCGATTGGCGCCACGTCCGACTTGACGCGCGATGTTGCAGGCTTAGCATGCGCCGCATGAGAAGCACAGCCTTTGTTCTTCTGTTGTGTCTCGGCCTGCTGACGGCGGCCTGCGATGGCAAGCGCAAGCCCGGCGTACCGGTGCCGAAGGCGTCCTTGCCGTCGAGCGTCGCCGTCATGCCCGCGCCGTTCTTGGGCTGAGACTTCCGGGGCATTCGTCGACCGGCCTCGGGGCGCTTCCCAGGACGGGACGTACGCCCGCACTTCATCGCCCGTCGCCGGCCAGTTCGCCGTCGGCCAGCGTGACGTAGCCGGGCAATGAGCCTCGGCGATGCCGGCCTGCCAGGTTTCGTGCGTGATGCCGACGGTCTTCAGTTCGTCGACGAGGGCGCGCACAGCAAGTGACGCAGCCTTCCGCGAGAATGCCACTCCACATGCGCCGCCCGATGCATGCGTGGAGACAAAAAGAATGAAGACGACACACGACACCGCCATCGTCCACCAGCCCGACTCGCGCTACGCCATGGTGCGCCTGGCGCTCACGCTGCTGGTCATGACGGTCGGCAGCAGCGGCATGTACGTGGTGTCGGTCATGCTGCCCGCCGTGCAGGCCGAGTTCGGCGTGGCGCGCGCCGATGCCTCCATGCCCTACACGCTGCTGATGCTGGGCTTCGGCTTCGGCGGCGTGCTCATGGGCAAGCTGGCCGACCGCGTCGGCGTGATGAAGCCGCTGCTGATGGGCTCGGTCTTTCTCGCCGCGGGCTACATCGCCACGGGCCTGTCGGAAGGCATCGTGTCGTTCACCATCGCGCAGGCGCTGCTGGTGGGCCTGCTCGGCAGCTCGGTGGCCTTTGCGCCGCTGGTGGCCGACACCTCGCTGTGGTTCGTCAAGCGACGCGGCATCGCGGTGGCGGTGTGCGCCAGCGGCAACTACCTCGCGGGCGCCGTGTGGCCGCCCATCGCGCAGCACTTCGTCGAACAGGTGGGCTGGCGCCAGACCTACATCGGCATGGGCATCTTCTGCGGCGTGACGATGGCGTTGCTCGCGCTGTTCTTCCGCGCAAGGCCGCCGGCACTCGCCGAAGCGGCGCCGGTGTCGCAGGTGGCAGGCAGCAGCACTCTCGTGCGCGACATGACGCGCCCCTTCGGCCTGAGCCTGGGCACGGCGCAGGGCCTGCTGTGCGTGGCGGGCGTGGCCTGCTGCGTGGCCATGGCGATGCCACAGGTGCACATCGTGGCGTACTGCGGCGACCTGGGCTACGGCCCTGCGCAGGGCGCGATGATGCTGTCGCTGATGCTGGGCTTCGGCATCGTGAGCCGGCTGGTGTCGGGCGCCATCTGCGACCGCATCGGCGGGCTGCGCACGCTGATGCTGGGCGGCGTGCTGCAGTGCGTCGCGCTGCTGCTGTTCCTGCCCTTCGACGGACTGGTGCCGCTGTACGTGATCTCGGCGCTGTTCGGCCTGTTCCAGGGCGGCATCGTGCCCTCGTACGCGATCATCGTGCGCGAGCACTTTCCGCCCAGGGAAGCCGGCGCGCGCGTGGGCACGGTGCTGATGTTCACGCTGTTCGGCATGGCGCTGGGCGGCTGGATGTCAGGCAAGGTCTTCGACCTGACGGGCAGCTACCACGCGGCCTTTTTGAACGGCATCGGATGGAACCTGGTGAACGTGAGCATCGCGGCGTTCCTGCTGTTCAGGGTGCGCCGGATGCGGCGGGTTGGGGTGGCGGTGGTGGCTTGAAGTTCGAGCAGGGGCCGGGCTCAAAGACCCAGAAGTTGCAGGCCCTACTTTTTTGTTGAACTTGAGGTGCCCGCCATGAGCGCGTAGGCGAAGGGCCGGGGTGACGTCTTCATCGCGTCTTCCTGTGTGAACGGGCGAGCCGGCTGAGTATCGGCGACATCTTCACCGGCCTCCGGCCGCTTCCGCGACCAGCCGCCCGAGTGTCTGCAAGGCCTGCTCGCTGTGCGCATCCCATGCATGCCCGTAGTTCAGCCGCAGGCAGTTGGTGAATGCGCGCGTGGCCGAGAAGATCGGCCCGGGCGCGACGCTGATGCCGCGCTCCAGCGCCAGGCGATGGATCTCCAGCGCATTCACCTGCGGCGGCAATTCGACCCATAGGAAGTACCCGCCCAGCGGTCGCGTGGCGCGCGTGCCCGCCGGAAAGTAATGGCCCACGGCCTGCGCGAAGGTGGCCTGCTGCATCGCCAGCGTCTGGCGCAGCTTGCGCAGGTGCTTGTCGAAGCCGCCTTTCTCAAGGTAATCGGCCAGCGCCAGTTGCGCGGGCACCGAGGTGCTGAGCGTGGTCGTGAGTTTTTGCCGCGCCACCTTGCGCGCGAAGCGCCCGGCCGAGGCCCAGCCGATGCGGTAGCCGGGCGCAAGGCTCTTCGAGAACGACGAGCAGTGCAGCACCAGCCCCTGCGTGTCGAAGGCCTTGGCCGGCGGCGGGCGGCGCTCGCCGAAGTAGAGCTCGGCGTATACGTCGTCTTCGATCAGCGGCAACTCATGGCGCGCGAGCAGTTCGACCAGCGCCTTCTTCTTCGCGTCGGGCATCAGGCTGCCCAGTGGGTTCTGGAAGGTGGTCATGAGCCAGCAGGCCGTGGGCTGGTGCGCGGCGATGGCTTGCGCGAGCGCATCGAGGTCGATGCCTTCACCCGGATGCGTCGGCACCTCGATGGCGCGCAGGCCCATGCGTTCGAGCGCCTGCAGCGCGGCGTAGAAGGTGGGCGACTCGACGATCACCGCATCGCCCGGCCGCGTGACCGCCGAGAGGCAGAGGTTGAGGGCTTCGAGCGCGCCGTTGGTGACCACGATCTCCTCGGCCGGCACGGGCAGGCCGTCGGCCAGGTAGCGCAGCGCGATCTGCCGGCGCAGCGCCGCGCTGCCGGGCGTGAGGTCGTCCACCGTGCGCCACGGGTCGAGCGACTTGGCGCTGGCCGCCATGAACTGGCCCAGCCGTGCCAGCGGAAACAGCAGCGGGCTCGGAAAGGCCGAGCCGAAGGGCACGACCTGGCGCGACATGCTGGCTTCGAGGATGTCGAAGACCTGGTCGCTCACTTCGAGCGCGCGCGGGCCTTCGGCGGGGCGCGAGGTGAGGGTGGTCTCGGGCGGCGCGTCGCGCAGGCCGCCGCCGGCCACGTAGTAGCCTGAGCGGTCGCGCGCGCGCACGAGGCCGCGCGCTTCCAGCAGGTAGTAGGCTTGGAACACGGTGGAGGCGCTCACGCCGCGGCTGCTGCCCGTGTGGCGCACGGAGGGCAGGCGGTCGCCGGTCTTGAGGGTGCCGTTGCGGATCGAGGCCTCGATGTCGGCGGCCAGGGCTTCGTAACGCTTCATCGGGGTTTCATCGGGGGCTGCATCGGTGGGCCGTTGTCATTCGCGGGGACTCTAATCTGATATGGTGAATCGAGCTGGATCTGCATCTGTTTTTTTTGACCCGTTTGCGCGACAGTGGACCCATGTTCAATCTGATGCGCGCGGTGCGCGCCGTACTCTGGAGCTTCATCGGGCTGGGCGGCCGCCGGGCCGACGCCGACAAGCGGACCGCCCAGCTGGGCATCCTGCCGCTGATCGGCGTGGGGCTGTGCATGGCGCTGTTGCTGATTGCGGGCCTGCTGGCATTGGCGCATTTCGCGGCCGGCACGTGATGAAGGCCGTGCTCCATCGCACAGCGCTGGCCCTGGCGCTGCTGCTGACGTTCGGCCCCGTCGCCGTGCAGGCCGCGACGACCACCGTGCCCGACACCATCGAACAGCGCGTGGCCGCCTGCATCGCCTGTCACGGGCGCGAGGGCGCGACCACCAACGCCGGCTTCTTCCCGCGCCTGGCGGGCAAGCCGGCGGGCTACCTGTTCAACCAGCTCGTGAGTTTTCGCGACGGGCGCCGCTTCAACAGCGACATGACCTACATGGTCCAGCACCTGTCGGACGACTACCTGCGCGAGATGGCCGAGTACTTCGCGAACCTGTCGCTGCCGTACGCAGCGGTCTCGCCGCAGAGCGACGCCACGCCCGAGCAGCTGCGCCGCGGCCGGCAGCTGGCGCTCGAAGGCGACGCCGCGCGCCAGATCCCAGCCTGCGTGCAGTGCCACGGCGCTGCGCTCACGGGCGTGCAGCCGGCCATTCCGGGTCTGCTGGGCCTGCCGCGCCTGTACGTGTCGTCGCAGCTGGGCGCCTGGCTCACCAAGGAGCGCCACGCGCCCGCGCCCGACTGCATGGCGCAGATCGGCCAGCGCATGGCCACCGCCGACATCAACGCCGTGGCCAGCTGGCTGGCCGTGCAGCCGATGCCGGCCGACACCCGACCGGCCGCCTCGCTGCCGGCACCGCTGCCTGTCACCTGCGGGGGCATGCCCACCGCCGCGAAACCGTGAGAACCCGATGACCTCGCGACTGAGACTTTTTGGCTGGACCCTGCTGGGCCTGGTCACCCTGGCGGCCGTGGGGGCCGGCGTGGTGCTCGCGCTCAACCTGCGCGGCGAAGACCCGCTGCCCGAGCGCGCCGAAGCCTTCGAAGCCACGCCGCAGCTCGTCGAGCGCGGGCGCTACCTCGCGCTGGCGGGCAACTGCGCCGGCTGCCACACCACGCGCGGCGGCCGGCCCTATGCGGGTGGCGTGCCGCTCGAAACGCCGTTCGGCACCATCTACGCGACCAACCTCACGCCCGATCCGACGCACGGCATCGGCGGCTGGAGCAGCGCGCATTTCTGGCGCGCCATGCACAACGGCCGCAGCAAGGACGGGCGCCTGCTCTACCCGGCCTTCCCCTACCCGAACTTCACGCAGGTCACGCGCGAAGACTCCGACGCGCTCTACGCCTACCTGCGCAGCGTGGCACCCGCCGCCACGGAAAACAAGGCGCACCGGCTGCGCTTCCCGTACGACACGCAAGCCGCGCTCGCGGTGTGGCGCGCGCTCTCGTTCAAGCCGCAGCCCTTCGTGGCCAACGCGAACAAGCCGGCCGAATGGAACCGCGGCGCCTACCTTGTGGGCGGTCTCGGTCACTGCATCGCCTGCCACGGCAGCCGCAACTCGCTGGGCGCGACCGACACCCAGCTCGGGTTGTCGGGCGGGCTGATCGCGGTGGAGAACTGGTACGCGCCTTCGCTGGCCGATCCGCACGAAGCCGGCGTGGCCGACTGGCCCGCCGCCGACGTCGTGGCGCTGCTGAAAACCGGCACCGCCCCGCGCGGCTCGGTGATGGGCCCGATGGCCGATGTCGTGTTCCGCAGCACGCAGTACCTCAGCGATGCCGACCTCGGCGCGATGGCGACCTACCTGAAGGACCTGCCCGAGGCCGTGAAGCAGGACGTGCCCGAAGCCCAGCAGGCGCCCGCCGCCCCGGTGCGGCGCGACGCCGGCGCGATGGTGCGCGGCGCAAGAATCTACGACCAGCGCTGCGCCTACTGCCACGGCGATCAGGGGCAGGGCGCGGCCGGCGCCTACCCGCCGCTCGCGGGCAACCGCGCGGTGACGATGGCGCAGCCCACCAACCTGATCCAGGTGATCGCGCACGGTGGCTTCCTGCCCGCGACGGCCGGCAACCCGCGCCCCTACGGCATGCCGCCGTTCGGGCACGCGCTCGACGCGACCGAGGTGGCCGAGGTGCTCACCTACATCCGCGGGTCGTGGGGGAACAACGCCGCACCGGTCACCCAGCTCGACACGATGCGGCGCTGAGGCGCACCGCACACCGCCTTCTCAGGCGGTGTGCGGATGCCACGCACTTTCGTTCAGCGTGCGAAAGCCGGCCGTGCCGGGCACGTCCTGGGTCGGCGGCAGGTCGGCATCGCCTGCGGCCACGCCGCGGCACTGGCGGGCGCGGGACCCTGCCTGCGTCTTCAGAGGTCCGGCAGGCCCATCGCCGGATCGCTGACCGTGTGCTTGCCGGTTTCCACGCGTCCTGCAAAGCGGCGGTAGAAGCTGGTGTCGGCATCGCAGGTCACTTCGAAGTCGTACCAGGCGCCGCTGGCGGCGAGCTCCCAGTGCTGCTCGGCCGAGGTGCCGCCAGCCACGGTCGCGGTCCACGGACCGTCGGTGCGGTAGGCCTTGGGGCGCACGGTGAACTTGCAGGCGCTGCGCCCGCCGTTGAGCATCTGCAGGTAGACGTTTCCGTTGGCGATGTCGTAGCACACGCGCACTTCGGGGTTGGGCGCATCGCCCGCGCGCAGGCTGTTCAGGTCGCCGCGGAAATGGCGATGGAATCCGTTGGGCCCGAGCACCCACAGGTCGTAGAAGCCCGTGTTGTCGAGCATCGCGTTCCAGGTGTCGTCCAGCGTCTTGCCGGCCTCGACCATGAAGCGGCGCGGCAGGCGATCCAGGTTGAGCTTGTCGTACACGTGGAAGACGGCGGCGGCCTTGCCGGTGTTGGCGAACAGCAGCCGCACCTTGCCGCTGGTGGCGTCGTTGCGCGCGCTCACGTGCAGCTCGTAGGGCAGGGCGCGCGAGGGGCGCGTGCCGGTGGCCTGGCGGGGCATTTGCGGGTCGGAAGGCATGGGCACCTGTGCCTGGGCTTCCTGTGCTGCGCGCGCGTCGTTCGCCTGCGTCCTCGTCGTGCGGCCGGCCAGCGTGGGCAGTGCCTCGGTGTTGGGCGTGGCGAAGTTGAAGGCGCTCGTGAGGTCGCCGCACACCGCGCGGCGGAACGCGCTGATGTTGGGCTCCTTGACGCCGAAGCGCGTCTCGATGAAGCGGATCACCGAGGTGTGGTCGAAGGCCTGCGAGTTGACCCAGCCGCCGCGGCTCCAGGGCGAGATGATGTACATCGGCACGCGCACGCCGGGGCCGTACACGCGGCCGTCGGGTGCGGGCTGCTTGATGGTGCCTGGCGGCTTGGGGTGCGTGAAGCGCTCGAAGGCGATGTCGGCCTCGGGCAGCGTCGTCTTGCCCGCGGCCGAGCCGTCGGGGTTGAGCGACGGTGCGGCTGGCGAGGGGTAGTGGTCGAAGTAGCCGTCGTTCTCGTCGAAGTTGATGATCAGCACGGTCTTGCTCCACACCTCGGGCACGGCGGTGAGTGCATCGAGCGTTTCCTGGATGTACCAGCCGCCTTCCACGGGGCTCGACGGGCCGGGGTGCTCCGAGTAGGTGGCGGGTGCGATGACCCATGACACCTGCGGCAGCTTGCCGTTTTTCACGTCGTTGCGGAAGGCGTTCAGGTACTCGTCCACGTTGGCACCGGGCATGGTGTTGGCGATGCCCTTGTACAGCGGGTTGCCGGCATCGTCGCTGGCCGGGTCGTAGGCCGGTACCGGGCCGGTGTTCTTGATCGGCTTGCCCGAGGCCTCGCTGGCCTGGCGGTATTGCTTGAAGCCGGTGAGCGGGTTGTCGCCGAAGTTGTCGCGCATGTTTTCATACACGATCCAGCTGACGCCGGCCGCCTGCAGGCGCTCGGGGAAAGTCTTCCACTCGTAGCCGGTGGTCGACGGCGGCGTGTAGCTGTCGTCCCATTCGTTGGTGACCGAGGCCACGCCCGCGCCCGTGGGACCGTTGGTGCCGGTCCAGAGGAACATGCGGTTCGAGTTGGTGCCGGCGTGCATGCTGCAGTGATAGGCGTCGCACAGCGTGAAGGCGTTGGCCAGCGCGAACTGGTACGGCAGCTCGGCCTGCTCGAGGTAGCCCATGGCCTGGGTGTACGGCGCGGTGCCGGTCTTCTTGTACTTGACCCACTGGTACGAGCGGCCGCCGTCCCAGGCGTTCTGGCCGTCGTTCCAGTCGTGCGGCGTACCGGCCACGCGCTGTGCGTTGCCCTTGGTCTGGTCCAGGTGGTAGGGCAGCACGGACGCGCCCGTTTCGTCGGCCTGCTGCCACACATTGCGCCCGCCCGGCAGCGGAATCGTGAAGCGGTCGCCGAAGCCACGCACGCCCATCAGCGTGCCGAAGTAGTGATCGAACGAGCGGTTCTCCTGCATCAGGATGACGATGTGCTCGACGTCCTTGATGGTGCCGGTCTTGTTGTTCGCAGGAATGGCGAGGGCGCGGCGGATGCTCGGCGGGAAGGCCGAGAGGGCGAGGGCGGCAGCGCCGGTGGTGGCGGTGCCCGTGAGGAATTTGCGGCGTGAATTCATGGTCTTGTCGTTGGAGGTCATGACGTCGCTTGTCACGGGGCGCAGCGCATTTCGGGCTTCACGCCGGTGTCGGGCTGGGGTGGCGGGGGCGTGGTGACCGACGGAAAGCCGGCGAAGCCGCCGCCGTTGTTGTCGCTGCCGCCGCAGCCGGACAGCGTGCAAGCCAGGAGGCAGGCGAACAGGAGTCGCGCGGGCAGTGAGGCTTGAAGAAGCATGAGGTGATCCTCTCTTTGTGATGTCGTGGAGATCGGGGGTGATCAGGGCGCGAGCGCGAAAAGCGGCTGGCCCGACGTGCGCACCGGACAGGCGACAAGACTAGGAAGAACCCGTTACTCGGCAGTGAACGAGCGATGACAGCGAGACGAAACGCGTGTGACAACGCACCACCCGCGCAGGGGTGTGCGATGCGAAGACGAAGGCAATGGGGGCGGCGCGCGCCGTGCGCCGCGGGGCTCAGGGCTCGTTGCTGATGCCGCTGGCCACATGCCCCGCAGGCACATGCCGCGAGGCTGCGTCGACGTGGCCGGTCTGGTCGTCGAAGAAGAAGTCGGGCTCGAACTCGCGCAGGAACTCGCCCTTGGGCAGGCCGCCGAGGAACATCGCTTCGTCGACGCGGATGTTCCACTTCATGAGCGTGCGGATCGCGCGCTCGTGCGCCGGTGCGCTGCGCGCCGTGACCAGCGCGGTGCGGATGCGCATCTGCGCATTGCCCGCCATCTGCAGCCGATGCAGGGCCATCAGCAGCGGCTTGAACGGGCCTTCGGGCAGCGGCAGGTCGGCCTTGCTGAGTTCGTGGGCCTGGAAGGCATCGAGGCCCTCGGCCTGGAACACGCGTTCGGCTTCGTCGCTGAACAGCACCGCGTCGCCGTCGAAGGCGATGCGCACTTCGTTCGGCCAGGCGTCGCTGGCCTTCACCGATTCGACGAGCACGCGCGCGGCCGGAAAGCCCGCGACGAGCGCTTCGCGCACGTCCTGTGCATTGACCGACAGGAACAGGTGCGCGCGCAGCGGACGCAGGTAGCCGAAGGGCGGGCGGCCCTGCGTGAACACGCCGCGCTGCAGCTTGATGTCGGCTGCGGCGCTCGACCTGAAGATGCGCATGCCCGAGACCGGATCGTTGCGCGAAAGAATGACCACCTCGACGCGCTGCACGCCGTCGTCGTTGAAGCGCAGCAGCTTGCGGATCAGCGAGTACGCGATGCCGGGGGCCGCGGGCACGTCGATGCGGTCGAGCTGCAGCTTCATGTAGCCCTCGTTGTCGCCGGCCTCGAAGATGCGGTTTTCTTCTTCGAGGTTGAACAGGGCGCGCGAGGAGATCGCGACCACGAGCTTGTCTTCGAGCGTTACGGGCATGTGAGGGGCTCCCCGTCCGTCGTCACTTGACGAACTGATTGAGCTGGATGATAGGCAGCATCACGGCCAGCACGATGAGCATCACCACGCCGCCCATGGCGACGATGAGCAGCGGCTCGAGGATGGTGGCCAGGTGCATCGCGCGGCGCTGCACTTCGGCGCCGAGCTGGTTGGCGGCGCGCTGCAGCATCACGGGCAGCGTGCCGGTCTGTTCGCCCAGGCGCGCGAACATCGACACCAGCCCCGGGAAGCGCTTCTTCTGCGCCAGCGCCGAGGCCAGCGGTGCGCCTTCGCGCACCAGCACCAGCGCGTCGAGCGCATCGGCCCGCATGGCGCGGTTGCCCAGCGTTTCGGACGCCGCCTGCAGGGCGCGCAAGATGGGCACGCCGGCCGTGGCGAGCATGGCGAGCGTGCTGGCGAAGCGCGCTGCGTTGTAGCCGCGCGCGAGCTTGCCGACCAGCGGCAGCTTGAGCCACGCGGCATCGAACTTGAGGCGGAAGGCTTCCTGCGCCAGCGCAATGCGCGCGCCGATGGCCGCGATCACCACGGCGCCGAGCATCCACCAGCCATAGTTGCGCACGGCCGCGCTCAACGACAGCATCACGGTCGTGAGGAAAGGCAGCGAGCGCTTGGTGCCCGCGAACACCTGCGCCACCTGCGGCACCACGTAGCTCACGAGGAAGATCACGATCACGATCGCCACCAGCGTGACGATGGCGGGGTACAGCGCGGCGCCGATCAGCTTCTGCTGCAGCACCTGGCGCTCTTCGAGGTCGTCGGCGAGGCGTTCGAGCACGAGCCCGAGGTTGCCGCTTTGCTCGCCGGCGCCGATCACGGCGGTGTAGATGGGCGAGAACTCGCGCGGGTGCGCCGACAGCGCGCGCGCGAAGGGCGAGCCCGCGTTGACCTCGGCGCGCAGCGAGGCCACGAGGTTGCGCTGCGGTTCCGATTCGGCCTCGTCGGTGAGCGCCGTGAGCGCGCGTTCCAGCGGCAGGCCGGCCGAGATGAGGCCGGCGAGCTGGCGCGTCCACACGGCGAGGTTCGTCGAGTTGAAGACGCGCTTGCCGCCGCCGAGCCAGCGCGTGAGCGCGTTGCTTCCGGCGCCGCCACCGCCGGCCGCATCGCTGCCGACCGGCTTGACCGACAGCGGGATGAGCGCCTGCGCCCGCAGCAGGCCGCGTGCGGCGCGCGCGGTGTCGGCCTCGAGCACGCCTTCGCGCGACTGGCCGCTGGCATCGATGGCTTCGAAGGAATAGGCGGGCATCGCGGGTCGTTACTCGCGGGTGACGCGCAGCAGTTCAGCGCGCGAGGTGATGCCGGCCTGCACCAGCCGTTCGCCGTCTTCGCGCATCGAGCGCAGGCCGCCGCGTGCGCCAGCTTCGAACAGCGCACTCTCGGCGGCCTTGCCATGGATGAGCGCCTGCACTGCGTCGTCGGCCACGAGCAGTTCGAAGATGCCGGTGCGGCCCTGGTAGCCGGTCTGGCCGCAGGCGTCGCAACCCGCCCCGCTGCAGGCCGTGCAGACCTTGCGCACGAGGCGCTGGGCCAGCACGCCGAGTAGCGACGAGCTCAGCAGGAAGGGCTCCACGCCCATGTCGGTCAGGCGCGTGACGGCGCTCACCGAATCGTTGGTGTGCAGCGTGGCCAGCACGAGGTGGCCGGTGAGCGACGCCTGGATGGCGATCTGCGCGGTTTCGAAGTCGCGGATTTCGCCGATCATGATCACGTCGGGGTCTTGCCGCAGGATGGCGCGCAGGGCCTTGGCGAAGGTGAGTTCGATCTTCGCGTTGATCTGCGTCTGGCCCACGCCCGGCAGCTCGTACTCGATGGGGTCTTCCACCGTCATGATGTTGCTGCGGCTCGCATCGAGACGCGCCAGCGCGGCATACAGCGTGGTGGTCTTGCCCGAACCCGTGGGACCGGTCACGAGGATGATGCCGTGCGGCTGCGCAATGAGCTTTTCGAAGCGCGCCAGCGAGTCGCCCTGCATGCCCACCGATTCGAGCGTGAGCTTCGATTCGCTCTTGTCCAAAAGGCGCAGCACGGCGCGCTCGCCGTGCGCGCTGGGCAGCGTCGACACCCGCACGTCGACCGCGCGCGTGCCGATGCGCAAGGAGATGCGCCCGTCCTGCGGCAGCCGCTTCTCGGAGATGTCGAGGTCGGCCATGATCTTCAGGCGCGAGATCAGCGCGGCATGCAGCGCCCGGTTGGGCTGCACCACTTCGCGCAGCGTGCCGTCGATGCGAAAG
Organism: Variovorax sp. Root473; assembly: GCF_001426505.1. Classification (GTDB taxonomy): domain Bacteria; phylum Pseudomonadota; class Gammaproteobacteria; order Burkholderiales; family Burkholderiaceae_C; genus Variovorax. The sequence continues at coordinate 296,202 of NZ_LMEV01000002.1, read as the reverse complement.
CGCACCGACGACGTGCGCTCGTAGGGCTCGATGTGGATGTCGCTGGCGCCGTCGCGCGCGGCCTGCGTGAGCAGCGCGTTCAGCATGCGGATGATGGGTGCGTCGCCGGCGCTGGCCAGCAAATCTTCGACAGCCGGCAGCTCCTGCATCATGCGCGAGAGGTCGGCGTCGTTCTGCACTTCGCTGACCACCGCGGCGGCGCTCGATTCGCCCTGGGCGTAGGCGGCGCTGATGCGCTGGGCAAGCGGGCCGTCGTCGAGCACCTCGAAGGCCTGCACGCCGTACTTGCGGGTCACTTCACCGACCGCGCTGCGCGCCGGGTGGGAAGACATCCACAGCGTGTGGCGGCCGTCGTCCGTGGCTTCGAGCAGCAGTTGCTGGCTGCGTGCGAACGCGTAGGGCAGGGGATAGCGCATGGGTGGCTGGCGTGTGCAGGGCGGGGAGGGCGGGATCAGGGCAGCTCGCGCGAGCTGGTCGGGTCGGCGGTGGGCGGCAGCGCGCCGCGCAGCGGGCTGGGCGCGAGCCGGCGGTTGTCGCTCGCGGGGCGCGGCGGCGGGATGAGTTGCGTGCCTTCCATGCGGGTCTGGCCGCTCTTCTTGCTGTCGTCGCTGTTGCCGTTGAGGCGGTTGATGCGCACCAGCGGTGCCTCGGGCAGCACGGGCGCCGAGTCCACACCGCGCAGCATGATGTTGTCGGTGTTGGGCTGCGTGCGCTGCTGCATGCCGCGGATCTCGTCGTAGCGGTCGTAGGCGAAGGCTTCGGTGGAGGCGCCGTCGCGCATCACGGCGGGGCGCAGGAACATCATGAGGTTGCTCTTGTCGCGCGAGCGCACCTCGTTCTTGAACAGGTTGCCGAACACGGGGATGTCGCCGGCCAGCGGCACTTTCTCGATGCTGTTGCTGTAGTTGTCCGACAGCAGGCCGCCGAGCATCACGAGGCCGCCGTCTTCGACCAGCACGCTCGATTCGATGGAGCGCTTGTTGGTGGTCGGGCCGTTGGGGTCCTTGGCGGTGTTCTGGTCGACCGTGGAGGTCTCCTGGAAGATGGTCATCTTCACGGTGCCGTTCTCGTTGATGGTCGGGCGCACGCGCAGCGTGAGGCCCACGTCCTTGCGCTCCACCGTGGTGAACGGGTTGATGCCGACCGACCCCGAGGTGCTGGCGTACTGGCCGGTCACGAAGGGCACGTTCTGGCCGATGACGATCTTGGCTTCTTCGTTGTCCAGCGTCAGCAGGTTGGGCGTGGAGAGCACGTTGGCGTCGCCGTCGCTGTTGAAGAAGTTGGCGATGGCGCCCAGGATGTACTGGCCGCCGATCTTGCCGGCGATGCCCAGGTTCAGGCCGGTGGAGGGCCGCACGCCGGCCACGTCGCGCGTGGCCAGTGCCTGTGTGAGTGCCAGGATGTTGGCGCTGGCGAGGCTGGAGTTGGTGCCGATGACCGCGTTGTTGCCCAGCGCGCTCTGCCACTGCACGCCGAAGTTGGCGGCCTTCTTGGCGCTGACTTCGACGATGAGCGCTTCGATCATCACCTGCGCGCGGCGGCCGTCGAGCTTGTCGATCACGGCGCGCATCTGGCGGTACTGCGGTTCGGGCGCGGTGATGATCAGCGAATTGGTGCTCGGGTCGGCCTGGATCTGGCCGCCGGTGGAGGGCTGGTTGGCGTTGTTCAGCGGCGCGTTGGCCGCGGCCGAGCCGCCGCCCTGGTTGTTGCCGCCGAAGCTGGCCTGCATCTGCTGCGGCATGCTGGCCGGCGGCGCCGACGAGCCCGCGCTGCCCGCGGCACCGGGCGCACCCGGCACCTGCGACTGCTGCTGGCTCGCAGCCATGGCGGCGCGCAGCGTGGCCGCGAGGCGCACCGCGTCGGCGTTCTTCAGGTAGACCACGTAGATGTTGCCGGCCGCGCCGTTGCTGCTTTCTGCGGGCGGGCGGTCGAGCTTCTCGACCAGCGTGCGCACGAGCTGCACGCGCGCGGGGTTGGCGGCGCGAAGGATCAGCGAGTTGCTGCGCGGATCGGCCATCAGCGTGGTGCGGAACGAGGCGTCGGCCCCGCCCGGCGTGGCAGCACCCGGCGTGCTCGGTCCGCCGCCGTCGACCAGCCGCGTGACCAGCGGCACCATGTCGGTGGCGACCGAGTGCTTGAGCTGGATCACCTCGATGTCGGACGCGTTGGGCACGTCGAGCGACGCGATGATGCGCGCCAGCCGGCGCAAGTTGTCGGCGTAGTCGGTGATCACGAGCGAGTTGTTGCCCGGGTTCACGTTGATGGTGTTGTTCGGCGGAATCAGCGGGCGCAGCACCGGCAGCAGGCTGTTGGCCGACTCGTAGTTCAGGCGAAAGATCTGCGTGACGATCTGGTTGCCCGCGGCCGAGCTGGCGCCGCTGATGGAGGTGTTGACGGTGCTGGTCTGCAGCTTGGCGTCGGCCTCTGGCACCACCTTGAACAGGCCGTCGGCCTCCACCACCGCAAAGCCCTGCAGGCGCAGCGCGGCGGCGAACTGGTTGAACGCGGCAGCCGGCGCCAGCGGGCGGTCAGTGACGAGGTTCATGGTGCCCTTGACGCGCGGATCGACCACCACGTCGCGCCCGGTCACGACCGCCATGGTGCGCGCCACGGCCTCGATGTCGGCGGCGGCAAAGTTGAGCGTGATCGGTTCGCCGCGCCGCGGGGCGTCGCCGGCCTGTGCGTAGGCGGCCGGCAACACGGGCACGAACGACGCCGCGATCAGCAGGCGTACCGCGAGCGCGATGAGGCCGGGGCGGGCGCCGGACGAGGACAGAGGCTTCTTCATGGTCGGATCAACCCAGGGTGATGATCGAGCGCGCACCGTCGCGCCGCCCGATGATGTTCAACAAATTGGAAAGTGCGTCTTCGCGGCCCGGTGCCGCGCTGGCTTCGCCGTTGAAGCGCAACGCGGTGCCGCTCCAGTTGCCGCTGCCGTTCAGTTCGAGGCTGCCTTCGCGCGTGCTCAGCAGCAGCGTGGAACGCGTGCCGCCTTCGAGCGAGAGGCGGTAGCTGCCCATCGGTCGCAGGGTCGACAGGGCGGACGAGACATCGGTGGCGTCGAGCGTGGCCTGGCCTTCGATGCGCAGCGCGGGGCCGTCCCACTGCATGGCGAAGGCGCGCGTGGTGAGGTCGAGCGCGCCTTCGAGCTTGAGCGTGTTCCAGGGCGCGCCCAGGCCGGTGAGCAGCGTGGCGGGCCAGCGCGAGCGGGCGTCCTGCCATGTGAGCAGCAGGCCGTCGGCCCGCGGGCTGGCTTGCAAGCCGAGCGGCTGCGCCGCGCAGCAGGAAAGGTCGAGGCGCGCCGACAGGCCACGCCAGTTCGGCCACATGCGCCAGTTCAGAAGGCCCGGCAACGAGACGGCCTGCGTGCCGCCCGCGCCGCTGGCGAACACGACGGCGGCGGTGCCGTTCCAGACCGTGCCGCGCGGGTTGACCAGCAACAGGCGGCCCTGCGTCCATCCTGAGAGCGCCGAGGCCAGCCAGCGCGCCGGCGCGAACAGCATGACCGCGACCAGCACACCGGTGACGGCGCCGAGCACGGCCCAGCGCCAGCTGCCGCGACGCGGCTGAAGATCGAGGTTCGGGGGGCGTCTCGCCATGCCGTGCAGTGCGTGGCGGTGCTTCAGCGTGGGGCGGGCAGCGCCATCACGAGCGTGCCGTCCCAGCGGGGGGGCGCAGGTTGGTCGGGCGTGGCGGGCGTTGGCTTGGCGCCCGGCGGCGGTGGTGCGACGGGCGCACGCGTCAGGTGCACCTCGCGCGGCACGGCGTGGGCATTGCCGCGCGCCTGTGCAAGCCATTGCGCCAGGTTTTGGGCGGGTGCGCCGCGCAGCGTGACCGTGGCGGCACCGTCGCCGCCGGCGGTCATGAGCTGGGCGTTCGTGACGCCGAGACCGTCGCGCACCGAGCTTTCGAGTGCGCGCAGTGCATCGTCGCGCGCCAGGCGCGGTTGCGACTGCAGCGCCTTCGCGCGGTTCTGCAAGGTGGCCATCTGCTGGAGCTGGGCGTCGAGCCGTGCGTGTTCGGCCGGTGCCGCGGCCAGCGTGCGCAGCGCGGGGGCGAGCGCAATCCACCAGAGCAAGGCCAGTGCCACCAGCGCGACAGCGCCGATGACCATGCGGCGCTCGCGCATCCCGAGAACGGCCCAGCGGGCCTTGAGTTGTTCGCTGAAGTTCATCGGTTGGCCTCGGCCTGCACCAGCAGCAGATCGCCTTCGGTGCGCACCTGGTAGCCGCGCGGCGACAGCACGCTGGTGATCTGCGTGACCTCCTGCGGCTGCAGCCCGAGGCCGCGCAGGCGCAGCTGGCCCGCACTGAAATCGATGGCGCTCGGGGAGCGGCCTGACGGCAGGGCGCCGGCAATGGCCCCGACCATGGGTTCGAAATCGCTCGGGGCCACGTCGCCCACGGCCTGTTGCAGCGCGGCGACCTCGCGGCCCATCTGCAGCGGCGCGTCGACCACGATCTTCACCGACGGAAAGGTCTGCGTGAGGATGGCGCGCGTGGCCTGGCGCTTGGACTCGAGCGCGTTGCGCTCCTTCCAGGCCCAGGCGTTCAGGCCGATGAGCTGCGTCAGCAGCAGCGCCACGATGCCCCAGCGCGCGGCGCGCCATTCGGGGGCGAAGCGCAGGGTCTGCAGCACCGACGCGAACTTCTTGCCGGCGCGCGCGCGGCCCGTCACGGCGAGGTCGAACTGCGCGAGCTCCCAGGGCGTGCGCGTGGCGTGCAGCCAGCGCTGCGGCGCCTGCACGATCGGCACGCGGCGCTGCAGCAGGTGCTCGGCCGCCTCGGCCACGGCGGGCTCGGTGCCGATCACGGCGGTGTCCAGCGGCAGGCTGTTCGACAGGGCCAGGCCCGCACCGGCCAGCGGCAGCGAGACCACGCCGTCGTTGTCGCAGACCGTGAGCTGCGGCGCCTCGGCCTCGCCCGTGACCTGCAGTAGCGGCGGTGCATCGGCCGGTTGCGGCGTGAATTCGGGAACGATGCGCACGACGCGCCGGCCCGCGGCTTCGAGCCCTTGGACGACGCTGCGCAGCCAGATGCGGTTGCAGGCCGCGACCCACACGGGCTCGCCGGCCCTGGCGTCGGGTGCGAGCGCGAAGTGCAGGGTTTCGGGCTCGTCGAGCAGGTGCTCTTCAAGGAGCCCGTCGAGCACGGCGCGCAGCTTCGAGGTGCTGCCCATGCTGCCCTTGGGCAAGGTGACGCGGTGCCAGGAGAGCGCCGCGGACGGAATGCCGAGCGTGACTTCGGAGCCCGACGGCAGCAGCGTCAGCAGCGCACGGCCCTGGTCACGCAAGGCGATGCCGTCCTCACCGGCCTGGGCCCAGTCGTACTCGCCTCCGGCATCGGCCGGAGGGAGGGGGGCAATGAGCAGCAGCGGGGTCATGTCGGGAGGTATCGGAAAGCCGGTGATTGTAGGAGGGTGACTTACAAGTTGTTGCTATTGTTTGGATAGCATACCTTGCAGAAACTACGTGCGTTTGACGGTGTTTTGATCAGAAAAAAGGACCAGAGGATCAGGGTTTTGCCGGGGGCGTGGTAGCGCCCGCGCCACGGATGCGCCAGACCGTGGTCACGGCCAGGCCCTTGCGAAAGAGCAGCGAGTGCTCTTCGACCCAGGTGCGATCGAGCCGCAGCCGGCCGTACACCTCGAAATACTGGGTGCCCACGCCGTGCTGGGCCGCGTTGAAACGCGAGCCGCCGCTGGGCAGGCCTGCGTTCGCTTCCTCGATGTTCTTGAAGAAGGAGCGGGTGCGTCGCTCCACCAGCTGGCGCGCGCTGGCGATGCCCAGCGACTCGACGCTCGCGCTGATGGCCTCGGCACTGGCCGTGTTGAGGTTGAGCGTGGTGCGCTGGGGCAGGATCGTCACGTACGGCTCGAGCGCGACGGCGGTGGCGGGCGAAAGGCCGAGCCACACGAGTTGCGAGACTTCCTGCGGCATCAGCGGTGCGGCGCCGGTGTCGGCGCTGGCAGCGCCACCGCCGCTGGCACCACCGGCGGTGGCGGCGTCGGTGGTGCCGGTGTGGAGCGCGCTCGCGAGCTGCGCGGTCATCTGGCTGAGCTCGCCCGCCGGCAGGCCCAGCAGGTTGAAAAGGCGCGTGAAGGTGGCGACGCTGGCGGGCACCGGCTTGCCGGCGTCGATCAGCGACAGCACGTTGAGCTTGGACTGCGCATCGACGATGCGACCCGACAGAAACGCGTCGGGCAGGCCTTCGAGGTTGTCGCTCGCCACGTTCTTCTCGGCTGAAAGAAAGCTGGTGAGGCGGGCCTCTTCGAGTGGCACGGCCCATGGCTCGCCGAGGTGGTCGGGTCCGCCGGCGCGGCCGTCTTCACCGAGGATCAGTCGCGACCAGTCGAGCGCGCCGATGAGTACCCAGGCCGCCTGCACCCGCGCGCGCTCGGCGCCTTCGACCTCTGCGGAGCGCCACTGCTGCCAGAGTGCGGCGGCGGAAAACGTGGCGACCAGCATCACGGTCAGCATCGCGGCGAGCAGCGCGGCGCCGGACTGGCGGCGTGCGCGTGTCATGCGATGTGATCGTTGCGGGGTCATGAGCGCGGCCCCCCCAGCGTCGGCCGGACCCAGTCGCGCGTGAGCGTGCCCGAAAGCCCGTCGCCGGGCGGCAGGGTCAGCACCAGCCGCACGCCGTCGGGCAGGGCGACGAGTGCGCCGGCCGGGTTGGACGGGCTCGCTGCCGCCGCCGGCAGCGGCTCCGCTGGCACCCAGGCGTTGTTGCGGAAGTACGCGAGCTGCCAGCTGTTGACGGGGATCAGCGCGACATCGGAGGCGCCGCCCGTGGGCGCGGCGCCGTCCTGCGCCCAGGCGGCCGCGAGGTTCCAGGCCTGCACCCATTCGCCGCGCGTGGCGAAGGGCGCTGATTGCCAGCGGCGCCAGCGCGTGCCGTCTGCGCCGGGGCGCAACGCCCAGGCGACGACCTGCACGGCCGGCATGCTGCTGTCGCTGCTGCGGCGCGTCATGCGCAGCACGCGGCCGTCCCAGTCGATCGGGCGGGTCTGCGCGAGCAGGGTGATGGCCTCGAGGTCGGCGCTCCATTGCGCGAGCGTGGCCTGCAGCGTGAGCACCGCGTCGGCGCGCAGCTGATTCTGCGTGGTGGCGCGTGACATGTTGTCCAGGCCGCGCCAGCTCACGAGCGCGAGCAGCGCCATCACGGCGATGGCGACCAGCAGCTCGATGAGCGTGAAGCCGCGCACGCGCGAAGGCTTGCGGATGGACCCCATCAGACGCGCCCCACCACGGTCGAGACGCGAAGCAGCGGCGCGCTGCCTTCGTCGCGCACCTGCACATCGACGCGCCGGAAGTTCGGGTTGAGCGTGGGCACCGTCGTGGTCGTCACGAGGAAGGTGAGGCCGGCCTGCAGGCAGATCGAGCCCGAGTCGCCGATGGCCGGCATCTGCCGCGACAGGCGCGCCTTGGCGAGTTCGTTTTCGGCGCACAGGCCAGCCAGCACGAGGTCGGACTGGCGCTGCGCATTGCGCGTGAGCGACATCGTGGCCTGCGAGCCGGCCGCGAGCGCCAGCGCGACGATGCCCAGCGCGATCAGCACCTCGATCAGCGTGAAGCCGCGGCTGAAGCCGGCGCGCCGCAGCCGCTGTTTCATGGCACGGCGAACACGGTGAACGGCCGCAGCCCGTCGGTGGCGACGCGCAGCATGCGCGCGGGCGGGCCTTCGCTGTGCAGCATGACCTGCTGCGCCGGAATGATGGGATCGGGCCCGAGCTGCAGCGCTGCCACCGGCGTGCCGCTGGCCAGCACGGGCTGGGCCGTGATGCCCGCATGGGTCCAGCCGGTGGGCAGGGCGTCGGTCGGCAGCCCGTCGAAGACGAAGCCGCCGCCTTCGACGAGGCGCCAGCGCACCATGACGCCGCTGGCGCGCGACTGGGCGCGGGCCGATTCGAGCAGGGCGGCGAGGCGGTCGGCCTCGCGGTCGAGCGCGGCGGCGTTGGTGTCGCGCATCGCGAAGCTGACGCTGGCGGTCGCGATGGCGATGATCGCGATCACCACGATCAGCTCCAGCAAGGTGAAGCCGCGCGCCGCGCGAAGGAGGGGCTGCACGACGCGGCCGAGGGCGATGCGCTTACTGCCAGCTGCCGATGTCGGCATTCTTGCCTTCGCCGCCGCTTTGTCCGTCGGCGCCGAAGGAGAGCACGTCGATTTCGCCCTTGATGCCAGGGTTCATGTACTGGTACGGATGGCCCCACGGGTCGTTGGGCAGCTTCTCGACGTAGGGCTTCCAGTTGGGCGCGGCCGGGCCCGCGGTGGGGCGGGTCAGCAACGACTGCAGGCCCTGCTCGGCGGTCGGGTAGCGCTGGTTGTCGAGGCGGTAGAGCTTGAGCGCCTGCATCAGGTTGTTGATGTCCGTGCGGGCGGCGGTGACGCGGGCGTCGTCGGCGCGCTCGATCACGTTCGGCACGATCAGGGCCGCGAGCACGCCGATGATGACAAGCACCACCATGAGTTCGATCAGCGTGAAGCCGCGCTGGGCGGTGCGGGAGACGGAACGAAGGAGTTTGTTCATAGCTTGCGGGGACATGAGGCAGTAAGCGCGCTGCATGATAATCCGCGGCCATGACAAGTCCTTACTCCGCAGCCCGCTGGCATGCCCCACTTGCAACGACGGGGCTTTGGGCGTTGGCCGCAGGCGCCGCGGTGTTCTGGGCGCTGCGGCTGGCGTCGCCGGCCGACGCGGTGGCGGCTGCGGCCACGATGCCGCGCGCACCGGTCGCGGCCGATGCCGAGGCGGTGGCCCGGTTGCTCGGCGTGGTCACGGTGACGTCGAACGCGCCGGTGGCGCCGGAGGCTGCGAGCCGCTTCGCGCTGTCGGGCGTGGTGGCGGACCCGTCGAACCAGGGCGCGGCGCTGATTTCGATCGACGGCAAGCCGCCGCGGCCGTTCCGTGTTGGATCAAAGGTCGGCGAGAGCTATGTGCTGCAGTCGGTGGGGGTGCGCGCGGCGACGCTCGGTGCCCAGCGCGACGGGCCCGCGGCATTCACGCTGCAACTGCCGGTGCGTGCGCCGCTGAGCATGGGGCTTCCAACGCCGCCTGCCGGCCTGCCCGTGGTGTCGTCACCTGCGCCGGCCGGGCCGTTGCCGGCCACGATGCCGACGGTGGCGATGCCGCCGCCGCAGCAGCAACCTGCCGCCACGGCGGGTGCCGCGATGGAGCCGCCGCCGCAGGCGCAGCAGGCTCCCGCGCAGTAGACCGCCGCAACAGCGCGGCGGTTCACTTCTTCCTCTCTTCTTCTCAGGCCTGAAGGAACAGGCGGTAGGCCGGGTTGGCCGTTTCCTCGACGTACGGATAGCCCAGCGTTTCGAGGAAATCGTCGAAGGCAGCCGACTCTTCGGCCGGCACCTGCAGGCCCACGAGGATGCGCCCGTAGTCGGCGCCCTGGTTGCGGTAGTGGAACAGGCTGATGTTCCAGTTCGGCCGCATCAGGCTCAGGAACTTGAGCAAGGCACCGGGACGCTCGGGGAACACGAAGCGCAGCAGGCGTTCGTCGTGCGCCAGCCCCGTGCGCCCGCCCACCAGGTGGCGCAGATGCTCCTTGGCGAGTTCATCGTGCGTGAGGTCGAGCGCGTCGAAGCCGTGCTCGATGAAGACCTTCGCGATGGTGGCCGACTCGCCGCGCGCCGAGGTCGTGAGGCCGACGAACACGTGGGCCTTGGCGGCATCGCTGATGCGGTAGTTGAACTCCGTCACGTTGCGCGGTGCGCCGCTGGCGGGCAACTCGCTGATGAGTTCGCAGAAACGGCGGAAGCTGCCGCGCTCTTCGGGGATGGTCACGGCGAACAGCGCCTCGCGTTCTTCACCGACCTCTGCCCGCTCGGCCACGAAGCGCAACCGATCGAAATTCATGTTCGCGCCGCACAGGATCGCCGCGTAGGTTTCGCCCTGGCGACCGTGCTCGGCCGCGTACTGCTTGATCGCCGCCACGGCCAGCGCGCCAGCCGGCTCGACGATGCTGCGCGTGTCGACGAACACGTCCTTGATGGCAGCGCACACGGCATCGGTGTCGACCGTGATGTAGCTGTCGACCAGGTTTTGCGCGATGCGGAAGGTTTCCTCGCCGACCAGCTTGACGGCCGTGCCATCGGAGAACAGGCCGACGTCAGGGAGGTTCACGCGCTGGTGCGCGGCGACCGATTGCATCATCGCGTCGGAGTCGTTCATCTGAACGCCGATCACCTTGATCTCGGGCCGCACGGCCTTGATGTAGTTGGCCACGCCGGAGATGAGGCCGCCGCCGCCGATCGCCACGAACACTGCGTCTAGCGGGCCCTGATGCTGGCGCAGGATTTCCATCGCAATGGTGCCCTGGCCCGCGATGACATCGGGGTCGTCGAACGGGTGGACGAAGGTCAGGCTCTGTTGTGCCTGCAATTCGAGCGCGTGCAGGTAGGCGTCGGAATAGCTGTCGCCATGCAGCACGATCTCGCCGCCGAAACCACGCACCGCATCGATCTTCAATTGCGGCGTGGTCACGGGCATCACGATCACTGCACGCGTGCCGAGCTTGCGCGCGCCGAGCGCAACGCCTTGTGCGTGATTGCCGGCCGATGCGCAAATCACACCGCTCGCCAATTGCGCTTTGCTGAGGTGCGCCATCTTGTTATAGGCGCCGCGCAGTTTGAAACTGAAGACGGGCTGTTGATCCTCGCGCTTGAGCAAGACGGTATTGCCGAGCCGCTCGCTGAGCGCACGCGCCTTCTCCAGCGCGGACTCGACGGCCACGTCGTAGACCCGCGCATTGAGGATTTTTCTGAGATAGTCGGCGGGCGTTAACGCCGCGGTAACGGGTGCATTGCGCAAGATCTTATCCAGGGAGTTTTCATTTGCTAACCATCAATCATAAGAGGCATCGGTATTGCATGCGGGGAATGGCATGGACACAAATGTCATAAACCTATTCCGCAAGACTCCAGCCGCAAATGATTCCGGTTTTTTTGCGCGCACCTATCCCGCGATTCACACGCTCGCTAATTCGATAACTGTTGAGCAGAATTTGTTATCAGTTTCTGTCAGCGATCTTTCGAAAGGGCTGATGCAAGCCGAGGCCGCACGCGTGCAACGCGGCGAAATCGGACGGCCCACATGGCAGGTCATGGGCAACAGATTGCGTGCGCACGTCGTTCCATTGCTGGGGGATGTGCCAGCGGCGTTGTTCGTGACAGCCGATGTGCAGCGACTGATCGATCACCTCGGCGAACAAGGCTTCACCAGCACGACGATCGCGCAGTACCTCGTGCTGTTGCGCAAGGTCGTGATGCACGGCGTGCACACGGGCGCGGTGCGTGAGGTGCCTGTGTTTCCGAAGATCAAAGTGCGCAGCCAGCCGCGAGGCAGCTTCAGCGTGGCGGAATACCGCGTGTTGATCGCGACTGCGCGCAAATTGCGTGGGTGCTCGCATCCGGTGCTTGATCGGCTGACAGCGGGCGAGCGCTTCTGGATTGCGCGTGAATTGCTTGTCATGCCCGATGAACTGCCATGGCTCATCCGCTGGATGGTCAACACCTTCGTTCGCCCCAGTGACATCAAGCTCATGAAGCACAAGCACATCGAGGTCGTGCGGGGCAAGCACGTGTACCTGCGGATGAACTTGCCGGAGACCAAGCGGCACAGCCAGCCCATCGTGAGCCTGCGGCCGGCCGTTCGGGTCTATGAATGTTTGCGCGCCCATCGTGAGACGCATGGCTTCGGCGGGGCGGAAGACTACATCTTCATGCCGCACCTGAAGAACCGCGAGCACGCGCTGGCGGTTCTCAACTTCTTTTTTCACTGGGTGCTCGAGAAGACAGGGCTCCAGAAGGGGCCGCTGGGTCAGTCGAGAACGTTGTATTGCTTGCGCCATACCGCCATCACGTTGCGGCTCTTGTATGGACAGGGGATCGACATGCTGACCTTGGCGCGCAATGCACGCACGAGCGTCAACATGGTCGAGCGTTTCTACGCCTCGGTGCTGAGCGGAGAAATGAATGTGGGCCTGCTGCAGAGCAGGCGTGGTCGGGTGAGTTGAGGAAGGATAAAAAGCCGCCCGGCGCGAGCCGGGCGGCTTGATGGCCGCTTGATTCAAACTGGCGAGGGCCAGCATGAAAGTCGAGCCGTAGTCGATCAGAACGAGTGGCGAAGGCCGAAGTCGTAGCCGGTGGAGTTCTTCGGGGTGAAGACTGCGTTTGGCGTGAAAGCCGGGCCGCCGACGGTCAGCGAAGCACCGTTCTTGTTGCTCACGCGAGCCACGGTAGCGTACAGAGCCGTGCGCTTCGACAGGTTGTGCACGTAGCCGATAGCCAGCTTGTTGGCCTTCGGATCAGCAAGACGCCGTTCGAAGAACGACTCAGGCTGGTTCAGGTCGTACTTGACGCTCGAGTACGAAGCGCGGATCAGGCCAGCACCGACTGGCACGGTCACGCCGAGCAGGTAGCCGGTCAGGTCGGTGTCGGGAATCGCGTCGGTGAAGGGGGTGACTTCGTAGTCAACCTTGTTCTTGGCGCGCGACACTTCACCGAACAGCTTCACGGGGCCGAAGTCATACGAAGCACCCAGGTTCAGCGTGTTGACCTTGGTGGTCGTGCCGACGTAGAACTGGTCACCCACGGTGCTGCTGCCGTAAGCCAGCGCAACGTCCAGAGGACCATTGGCATAGCCGAAACGACCGCCGACGTAACGGCCGGTGCGCGACGTGTTGTCGGTAGCGGGCGTTGCGGTACCGGGGCTGTACTTGGTCTTCTCAGCGAAGCCGTACATCACTTGACCGTAGAAACCACCCAGGTTCGGCGGCAGGAAGTAGCCGATGGTGTTGCTGGCGCGAACGTAGTTGCTGCTGTTCACATCAGTGAACGTGGGGATGCCCACCAGCTTTGTGCGTGCTGCAGCGTAGCCGCTGAAGGCGCCGAGGTTGCCGTTGGCCGTCGAGATCAGGTTGGTGCCAACGCCGTTGGTGCCAAACGGATCGAACACGGTGTCGTTCCAGAACGTCGGGGTGTAGTCACGGCCCAGACGGACTTCACCGAAACCACCCGACAGGCTCACGGTCGAGCGACGTGCAAACGTAGCGATGCCTTCTTGGCCGTCGTCATTGGTGATCGGGGCTTCGAGCCAGAAGCTGGCTGCCAGGCCGCCGCCGAGGTCTTCCGTACCACGAAAGCCCAGACGGCTGGAGTTGTAGCCCGAGTTGGCCAGAGCCGTACGGCTGACCTTGACGCTGCCCTGGTTCAGGTAGAAGGGGTTGTAGATCGGAAAGCCGAGCTTGTCGTAGGTGACGCCGTTGTTCAANCCAAACAGAGTGACGGACGACTGAGCCGAGGCAACACCGGCAACAGCCAGGGCAGCCAGAGCAGCTGCCCTTTCGGTGAGGGATGGCTAGAGTGGTCTTCCATCGATCGGACCAAGAAAAAAGCCCCGAGTCTTGCGACTCGGGGCTAAATCCACCAATTGGAAGGGTGGAGGAGACAACTGGGTGCACACCATGAAGTGCGCAGCAATGAAATAGAGTATACCCACCCTTTGTTGCGACGCAACAAGTAAACGACGCTTTTCCCACACATAAGTTGATGGTTCGTGCGCATTTTTTCGCACCAATTCATCCCAATTGGAACTGAAACACCATGGAATGCACAGTAAGTTGGACCGGTGACGCAGGCACCCGATCAGCCATGGGCTTTGTGGCCGAGACCGGCAGCGGCCATGTCCTGATGATGGACGGTGCCCCGGATGCAGCCAAGCCCGAGAACGGTGGGCAGAACCTGGCCGCGAGGCCGATGGAAACCGTGCTCGCGGGCACGGGTGGCTGTACGGCTTACGACGTGGTGCTCATATTGAAGCGAGGGCGCCATCGCGTTGAACGCTGCAGCGTCAAGCTGACCAGCGAGCGCGCAGAAAAGGATCCCAAGGTCTTTACCAAGATCCACATGCACTTCACCGTGGCAGGCAAGGGAATTCCGGCTACCGCTGTGGAGCGGGCGATCGCGCTGAGCCACGACACCTACTGCTCGGCCAGCATCATGTTGGCGAAGACAGCGGAAATCACGACCAGCTTCGATCTGATCGAGACCTGAAATCGTCGTGTGGCGGCGCGCGCCTTATATGCGGTGCGCGACGGTCGTCATGACCCTCGAGGCGATGCGCATCAGGGCCTTGGCCGCCTCAGGCAATTCCGCCGCACCCGCGGCAACGGCTTGCGTTGCGTGGCGGGCTTCGTCGACCTTCATTTGCTCGACCACGGTGCGGGAGGCGTGATCGGTTGGTGGCAGCCGGTCCAGATGGCTTTCGAGGTGAGCTTCCACCTGTCGCTCAGTTTCTGCGACGAAACCCAGGCTCAATGCATCGCCCAAGCGCCCAGCAATCAAGCCGAGACCGAAAGCGCCGGCATACCAAAGCGGATTCAGGGCGGAGGGGCGTGCGCCGAGGTCGTCCAGCCGCTGGCGGGTCCAGGCCAGATGGTCGGTTTCTTCATGTGCGGCTTCCAGGAAATGGGCGCGCAACGCCGGATCACGGGTCACGGCGGCCTGTGCGGTGTACAGCGCCTGTGCACACACTTCACCGACATGGTTCACACGCATCAACGCGCCGGCTTCGCGGCGTTCCGATTCGCTCAATTCACCTTGCGGCTCAATCGCTGGGGGAAGCGCCCGAGTGGCATGAGATCGGGCAAAAAGCGTGCGCAAAGCCGCATCGGCGGCAGTCAGGGCTGGATCGAGCAGGGCGGTCATCTGCCTATTGGAACCGACCTGCACATCGATGCAAGTCCGCCACATTTTGTTTCATATCGTGGAAAAACAACCCGCCTAAGTCCTTTGTTGCACGACTGCAACGAAACATGCGGGGCTTCCGAGATTTAGGGCGATTTGTTTTGCCCTGTTGCAGTGGCTCTGGTGCAATAGCATCAACTTCCCAAAAGGAGGTTGGCCCGGGGTCCGGTGGGAGCACAAAGTGCCAGTCACGGTGAGCCCTTCGCACCGGAGCCCTATGTTTAACCTTGGAGAAACTTGCAATGAAAAAATCTCTAGTNTCCGTCACTCTGTTTGGTGTGGTCGACGCGTCGATCAGCGGCTACTCGTCCACCTCGCGTGACCTGCGCGGCGCTACGTTCGCCGACCCGTTCTACCTGAACAAGGGCAGCGTCAAGGCAAGCCGTCGCGATCTGGCTAACTCGGGTTACAACTCCAGCCGTCTGGGCTTCCGTGGTACGGAAGACCTCGGTGGTGGCCTGGCAGCCAGCTTCTGGCTCGAAGCTCCGATCAGCAACGACAACGGCCAAGAAGGCATCGCTACGTTCGCACGTCGTTCGACCGTGAGCCTGTCGGGTGGTTTCGGTGAAATCCGCCTGGGTCGTGACTACACCCCGACGTTCTGGAACGACACCGTGTTCGATCCGTTCGGCACCAACGGCGTTGGCACCAACCTGATCTCGACGGCCAATGGCTCGTTCGGTGCCTTCGGCACCCCCGCTGCTTCGACCGCTCCGTTCACCAACGTCGGTTCCAGCAACTACGTTCGCGCCAGCAACACGATCGGCTACTTCCTGCCGCCGAACCTGGGTGGTTTCTACGGTCAAGTGATGTACGGCTTCGCTGAGAAGACCAAGTACAGCCCTGGCCTGGCAACGCCTGATGTGGCTAACAGCCAGCGTCAAGGTCGTTACGTCGGCGGCCGCTTCGGCTACGCCAACGGCCCCCTGGACGTTGCTCTGGCTTACGGCAGCAGCACCGTGGGTGACAACTTCTACCCTGGCACGACCGACAAGGTCAACACGCTGAACCTGGGCGCTTCGTACGACTTCGGTCCCGTGAAGCTGTTCGGTGAAGTGTCGCGCGCCAAGAACAAGCGTGACTACGAAGTCACCCCGTTCGCTGGCGGCCGTGCTGACACGGACCTGACCGGTTACCTGCTCGGCGTGACCGTGCCGGTCGGTGCTGGCCTGATCCGCGCTTCGTACTCGGCTGTCAAGTACGACCTGAACCAGCCTGAGTCGTTCTTCGAGCCGCGTATTCGTGACCCGAAGGCCAACAAGCTGGCTATCGGCTACGTGCACAACCTGTCGAAGCGCACGGCTCTGTACGCTACCGTTGCTCGCGTGAGCAACAAGAACGGTGCAGCTCTGACCGTCGGCGGCCCGGCTTTCGTGACCACGGGTGGCTTCACCCCGAAGAACTCGACCGGCTACGACTTCGGTATCCGTCACGCTTTCTAATTTGATGCTGGCGCAAGCCAGCTTCGAATCGAAAGACTGAAAGCCACCCGGCGCAAGCCGGGTGGCTTTTTCTTTTGGCGCGCGCCTGTTCTCACTCGTGAAAATTGCGCCTCCACCCCCGGGGAACCCCCGTGCGGGCACGCTGCTTGCACTGCTAGCATGCCGCGATCACTCTTGTTCCTGAATGACTGCCTTTGTACTGCGCCGCCTGATCCAGGCCGTGATCGTGATGATCGCGGTTGCGTTCATTGCCTTCCTCCTTTTTCAATATGTCGGCGATCCGGTGGTGTTCCTATTGGGACAAGACGCCAAGCCCGACCAGATCCGTGAAATGCGCGCTGCATTGGGGCTCGACCGACCCTTCTTCGTGCAGTTCTGGCATTTCCTCGTCAACGCCGCACAAGGCGAGTTCGGATTAAGCCTGCGCCAGGGCGCCAAGGTGTCGCGCCTGATCGGCGAGCGCTTCCCGGCCACGCTTGAACTCGCGCTCGTGGCCGCGGCCCTGGCCCTGTTCGTCGGCATCCCGATGGGCGTGTACACCGCGCTGCGCCGTGGCACCTTCATGAGCCAGGTGTTCATGACCGTGTCGCTGCTCGGCGTGTCGCTGCCTACCTTCCTGATCGGCATCCTGCTGATCCTCGTCTTCGCCGTGACGCTGGGCTGGTTCCCGAGCTTCGGGCGTGGCGACACCGTGCAGTTCGGCTGGTGGACCAGTGGGCTCTTCAAGGCCGACGGTTGGCACCACATCATCCTGCCGGCGGTGACGCTGGCGATCTTCCAGCTCACGCTGATCATGCGGCTCGTGCGCGCCGAGATGCTCGAGGTGCTGCGCACCGACTACATCAAGTTCGCGCGCGCACGGGGCCTGTCGAACCGCGCCATCCACTTCGGCCACGCGCTCAAGAACACGCTGGTGCCGGTTATGACCATCACGGGCCTGCAGCTCGGCGGCCTGATTGCCTTTGCCATCATCACCGAGTCGGTGTTCCAGTGGCCCGGCATGGGCCTGCTCTTCATCCAGGCTGTGACCTTCGCGGACATCCCGGTGATGGCCGCCTACCTGTGCCTGATCGCGCTGATCTTCGTGGTGATCAACCTCGTGGTCGACCTGTTGTACTTCGTGGTCGATCCCCGGCTGCGCGTGGGCAAGGCGGGAGGCCATTGAGGTGAGCGCCGCCGCAGCAGCAACCACAACGGCGACCGCAACGCCGCGCCTGCAGGCCTCCGGCCGGGCCTTTGCGCACATCGCCAGCTTCTATCCCGAGATCACGGCCTTTCGCCGCGATCTGCACGCCAACCCCGAGCTCGGCTTCGAAGAGGTCTACACGGCGGGCCGCGTGCGCGAGGCATTGCGCGCCTGCGGCGTGGACGAGATTCACGAAGGCATCGGCAAGACCGGCGTGGTCGGCGTCATCCGCGGCAAGTCGACGGCCAGCGGTCGCATGATCGGCCTGCGCGCCGACATGGACGCGCTGCCCATGCGCGAAGACAACGACTTCGGCTGGCGCTCCGCCAACGACGGCCTGATGCACGGCTGCGGCCACGACGGCCACACCGCCATGCTCGTCGGCGCCGCGCGTTACCTTGCCGAAACGCGCGACTTCGACGGCACCGCCGTGCTGATCTTCCAGCCCGGCGAAGAAGGCTTTGCCGGCGCGCGCGTGATGATCGAAGACGGGCTGTTCGACCGCTTCCCGGTGAACGCCGTCTATGCGATGCACAACTGGCCCGCGATGCCGGCCGGCACCGTCGGCATCAACCGCGGCGCCATGATGGCCGCGGCGGACCGCATCACGATCCGCATCACCGGCAAAGGCGGCCACGGCGCGCATGCGTACCTCACCGTCGATCCCGTGATCGTCGCGGCGCACATCATCACGGCGGCGCAGAGCATCGTCTCGCGCAACGTGCGCCCCATCGATGCCGCCGTGCTGAGCATCTGCGCGATGCAGGCGGGCGACCTGGGCGCGATGAGCGTGGTGCCCGGCGAGGCCACGCTGGTCGGCACGGTGCGCACCTTCAGCGCGCGCGTGCAGGCGCAGGTGGAGCAACGCCTGAACGAGTTGTGCAGCGCCGTCGCCAGCGGCTTCGGTGCCAGCGCCCGCGTCGAGTACGAGCGCATCTACCCGGCCACCATCAACACCGCGCCCGAGGCGATGTTCGCGGCCGACGTGGCCGAGTCGCTGGTCGGCGCAAAGAACGTCGATCGCAACCTGGAGCCCAGCATGGGCGCCGAAGATTTCTCCTTCATGCTGCAGAAGAAGGCCGGTGCCTATCTGCGCATCGGCCAGGACGCCCGCAGCGGCGCCTTCCTGCACAACAGCCGCTACGACTTCAATGACGAGATCCTGCCGCTCGGCGCCGCATTGCATGCGGGGCTGATCGAGCGGGGCATGCCGCTTGCCGCCACCCGCGGTATGCAGCCAGAGCAAGCAGCCGCCACCGCGGCTTCTTGATGTGTTTTTTGATCCCAACCCGAGGAGTGTTCCCATGAGTTTCAAGAAGAAGGCGGCTGCGGTCGCTGTCCTGTGCGCTCTGAGCGCCGTCAGCATGGTCGCCAGCGCGCAGACCATCCGCATCGCGAACCAGGGCGATGCCCTGTCGCTCGACCCGCACTCGCTCAACGAGTCGCTGCAACTGAGCGTCACCGCGAACGTCTATGAAACTCTCGTGGGTCGCAACAAGGACCTGAGCCTGGCGCCGCTGCTGGCCACGAGCTGGAAGCAGACCTCGCCGAACGTGTGGCGCTTCGAGCTGCGCAAGGGCGTGGTGTTCCATGATGGCACGCCGTTCACCGCCGACGACGTGGTGTTCAGCTTCGCGCGTGCGCAGGGCGACGGCTCCGACATGCGCGCCACGCTCAGCGACATCAAGGCCGTGCGCAAGGTCGGCGACCTCGCCGTCGAAATCGAAACCAACGGCCCGTTCCCGATCCTGCCCGACGTCATCTCGCTCACCATGATCATGAGCAAGAAGTGGTGCGAGGAAAACCAGGCCACCAAGCCTGTCGATCGCCGCAAGGGCATCGAGAACACCGCCTCGTTCAAGGCCAACGGCACCGGCCCGTTCCGCGTGCGCGAGCGCCAGCCCAACGTGCGCACCGTGTTCACGCGCAACGGCACGTACTGGGGCAAGATCGACGGCAACGCGCAGGAGATCGTGTTCACGCCCATCGCCAACCCCGCGACCCGCGTGGCCGCGCTGGTTTCCGGCGAAGTCGACGTGATGGAGCCCGTGCCCGTGCAGGACATCGCGCGCATCAACGCCGCGCCCAACGCCCGCGTCATCACCGGCCCCGAGATGCGCACCATCTTCCTGGGCATGGACCAGAAGCGCGACGAGCTGCAGTACTCGAACGTGAAGGGCAAGAACCCGTTCAAGGACAAGCGCGTGCGCCAGGCCTTCTACCAGGCCATCGACATCGCCGGCATCCAGCGCACCGTGATGCGCGGCGCCTCCAAGCCCACTGCGCTGCTCGTCGGCCCGGGCATCAACGGCTGGACCGCCGACCAGGACAAGCGCTTGCCCTACGACGTCGATGCCGCCAAGAAGCTGCTGACCGAAGCCGGCTACCCGAACGGCTTCGAAGTGTCGATGAACTGCCCGAACGACCGCTACGTGAACGACGGCCAGATCTGCCAGAGCGTGGCCGCCAACCTCGCGAAGATCGGCGTGAAGATCAACCTCGTGGCCGAAACCAAGGGCACCTACTTCCCGAAGATTCTGCGCCGCGACACCAGCTTCTACATGCTGGGCTGGACCCCGACCACCTACGACTCGCACAACGCACTGAGCTCGCTCACCGCGTGCCCCGACGACAAGGGCACGGGCCAGTTCAACCTGGGCGCCTACTGCAATCCCAAGCTCGACGAGCTGACCAAGAAGATCCAGTCCGAGTCGGACAAGGCCAAGCGCAACGAGATGATCAAGGAAGCCTTCAAGGTCCATTCCGACGACATCGGCCACCTGCCGCTGCATCAGCAGTCGCTGGCCTGGGGCGTGAGCAAGAAGGTCGAGTTGGTGCAACTGGCCGACAACTTCATGTACTTCAAGTGGATGAGCATCAAGTAAGTCGACCGTGGGCCGCTGCCTGAGCGGCCCGACCATGGGCCCGCGTCTTGCGGGCCCATTCTTTTTTGCCTCACGATGAGAAATAACCCCCACGCTCCCCTTGCTGCGCAAGGTCCGCTGCCCCCCGAGGGGGCCGCTTTTCATCTTGGGGCGGCCCGACGATGAAAACAACCCTTGCCCGCTGGCTCGACAGCGATGTCGGCTACAGCTTCCGCACCTCGCCGGTGGCGATCGCGGCCGCCGTCATTGCGCTGGTGTGCGTCTTCTGTTCGGTGTTCGCCGGATGGGTGTCGCCGCACAATCCTTTTGACCTCGCCACCCTCGAACTCGGCGACGCACGCCTGCCGCCGGCCTGGAGCGCCGAAGGCTCCACCAAGTACCTGCTCGGCACCGATGACCAGGGCCGCGACATTCTTTCGGCCGTGATCTACGGCGCGCGCATCTCGCTGATCGTCGGCGTGGTGTCGGTGGTGCTGTCGGTCGTCGTCGGCGTGGTGCTCGGCCTGCTGGCCGGCTTCTTCGGCGGCTGGCTCGACTCCTTCCTCATGCGCGTGTGCGACGTGATGCTGTCGTTCCCGCCGATCCTGGTCGCGCTGCTCATCGCAGGTGTCGGCCGTGCGCTCTTTCCGGGCGCGCACGAATCGCTGGCCTTCGGCGTGCTGATCATCTCGATCTCGCTCACGGGCTGGGTGCAGTACGCGCGCACCGTGCGCGGCTCCACGCTGGTGGAGCGCAACAAGGAATACGTGCAGGCCGCGCGCGTCACCGGTGTGGCACCGCTGCGCATCATGCTGCGCCACGTGCTGCCTAACGTGATGGGGCCGGTGATGGTGCTGGCCACCATCCAGGTCGCAACCGCGATCATCACCGAAGCCACGCTCTCGTTCCTGGGTGTCGGCGTGCCGCCGACCTCGCCCTCGCTGGGCACGCTCATCAGCATCGGCAACCAGTACCTGTTCTCGGGCGAATGGTGGATCACGGTGTTCCCGGGCCTGATGCTGGTGCTCATCGCACTCAGCGTGAACCTGCTCGGCGACTGGCTGCGCGACGCGCTGAATCCGCGCCTGCGCTGAACAGAAAAGGAGAACGCCTCATGACGCTGCTCCAGGTCAAAGACCTCGTCGTCGAATTTCCCAACCGCCGCGGCACGCTGCGCGCACTCGACCGCATTTCCTTCGACATCGCGCCCGGTGAAATCCTTGGCGTGGTGGGCGAATCGGGTGCGGGCAAGTCGCTCACCGGCGCGGCCATCATCGGCCTGCTCGAACCGCCGGGCCGCGTGGCCGGCGGCGAGATCGTGCTCGAGGGCCAGCGCATCGACCACCTCGGTTTCGATGCGATGCGCCCCATCCGCGGCCGCAAGATCGGGGCGATCTTCCAGGACCCGCTGACCTCGCTGAACCCGCTGTACACGGTGGGCCGCCAGCTCATCGAGACCATCCGCACGCACCTGCCCGTGACCGAATCGGAAGCGCGCAAGCGTGCCATCGGCCTGCTGCAGGACACCGGCATTCCCGCCGCCGAACAGCGCATCGACCACTTTCCCCACCAGTTCTCGGGCGGCATGCGCCAGCGCGTGGTGATTGCCCTGGCGCTCGCGGCCGAGCCCAAGCTCATCGTGGCCGACGAGCCGACCACTGCGCTCGACGTGTCGATCCAGGCGCAGATCATTCAGCTGCTCAAGCAGGTCTGCAAGGAGCGTGGCGCGGCGGTGATGCTCATCACGCACGACATGGGCGTGATCGCCGAAACCTGCGACCGCGTGGCCGTGATGTACGCGGGCCGCATCGCCGAGATCGGCCCGGTGCACGAGGTGATCCATCAACCCGCGCACCCCTACACCTCGGGCCTGATGGCGTCGATTCCCGATATGACGATCGACCGCGAACGGCTCAACCAGATCGACGGTGCCATGCCGCGGCTCAATGCCATTCCGACCGGCTGTGCCTACAACCCGCGCTGCCCGCGCACCTTTGCGCGCTGCCTGACCGAACGGCCCGAGCTGATGCACGCGGGCGCCACACGCGCTGCCTGCTGGCTGCACGACGCCGCCGACCCGCATGCGGGGCAGGCCGAGATCGCCGCGAAGCATCATGACGCCCTGGCAGCCGGCGAACGCGCCACGCCCGAAGCGGCCGAACCCCTCGCGGAGGTGACCCGATGAGCGCCGTGATCGAACCCCGCAAGGACGCTGCGGCAACAAAGACCGGCGAGCCGCTCGTGGTCGCCCACGACCTCGCGCGCACCTTCGACGTCTCGCCCCCCTGGCTCAACCGCGTGCTCGAACGCAAGCCGCGCGTGCTGCTGCATGCGGTCGACGGTGTGAGCTTTTCCATCGAGCGCGGCAAGACGCTGGCGCTGGTCGGCGAATCGGGCTGCGGCAAGAGCACCGTCGCGCGCCTGCTGGTCGGGCTGTATGCGCCGACGCGCGGCGGCCTGCAGTTCGACGGGCAAGACGCGCACGCCGCGTTCAAGACGCCCGAAGGCCGGCAGCTGCGTCGCCGCATCCAGATGATCTTCCAGGACCCCTACGCGAGCCTCAACCCGCGCTGGATCGTCGAGGACATCATCGGCGAGCCGCTGCGCGAGCACGGCATCCTCAGCGACAAGGACGCGCTGCGCCAGCGCGTGGGCGAGCTGCTGCAGTCGGTGGGCCTCTCGCCGCTGGACATGAGCAAGTACCCGCACCAGTTCTCGGGCGGCCAGCGCCAGCGCATCTCCATCGCGCGCGCGCTCGCCACGCAGCCCGAGTTCCTCGTGTGCGACGAGCCCACCTCGGCGCTCGATGTGAGCGTGCAGGCGCAGGTGCTCAACATCATGAAAGACCTGCAGCGCGAGCAGGGCCTGACGTACCTCTTCATCTCGCACAATCTGGCCGTCGTGCGCCATGTGGCCGACCAGGTCGGCGTGATGTACCTGGGCCGGCTTGTCGAGGTGGCGGACAAGCAGAAGCTCTTTGCGCAGCCGCAGCATCCGTACACGCGCATGCTGCTCGACGCGATCCCGCAGATGAAGCACACCGGCCGTGCGCGCACGCCCGTGCAGGGCGAGGTGCCAAACCCGCTGAACCCGCCGACCGGCTGCGCCTTTCATCCGCGCTGCCCGCATGCCAATGCGCGCTGCTCGTCGGAGCGGCCGAAGCTGCTGAGCCTGAAGGGCGTGCAGGTGGCCTGCCACGCGGTGGAGGAAGGGCGGATCTGAAGGGGGCGGAAGGAGCGTGGCCGACGTGTGCGTAAAGGCACTGCCGCGCTGCGAGAGATGAGGCAGAGTCCGGCGCTTGTCCCGAACGAAACCATGACACCTCCGACGATCCCTTCCCCTCAGGCGACCCGCCTGCTCGGCCGCCGCGGCTTTCTCATGGGCTCGGCGCTGGGCGCAACCGCCGCGCTGGCGTCGATGGCCGAGATCGCGCATGCGGCGGGCGCTTCAACCGCGCGCCGCATGCCCATCATCTTCATCGGCCACGGCTCGCCGATGAATGCGCTCGCGGACAACGCCTTCACGCGCCGCCTCGCCGCCTGGGGCCGCGAGCTGCCGCGCCCGACGGCCATCCTCAGCGTGTCGGCGCATTGGCTCAGCCGGGGCGCGACCGGCGTCACGGTGCAGACGCGGCCCAAGACAATCCACGATTTCGGCGGCTTTCCGCAGGCGCTGTTCGACATCGAATACCCCGCGCCGGGCCATCCCGCGCTCGCGCGCGAAGCGGTTGGCGCTGTGAAGCAAACACCGGTGATCGCCACCGAGCAGTGGGGGCTGGACCACGGCACCTGGACCGTGCTGAAGCACCTGTATCCGAAGGCCGATGTGCCGGTCTTCCAGCTGAGCATCGACTACGACAAGCCGGCGGCGTTCCACCATGCGGTGGGCCGCGACCTGGCGGCATTGCGCGACCAGGGCGTGCTCGTGATGGGCAGCGGCAACGTGGTGCACAACCTGCGCGCTACCGACCGCGGCACGCCCGATGGCCCGAAGGCCAGCCGCCCGTGGGCGCAGTCTTTCGACGATGCGGTGAAGGCCGCGCTGGCCGGCCGGGACGACCGCGCGCTCATCGGCTACGAGAAGCTCGAAGGGGCGTCGACCGCCGTGGCCACGCCGGACCACTACTTTCCCTTCCTGTATGCCCTGGGCGCCGCGGCGCCGGGCGAGCGTGCGAAGACCGTCTACGAAGGCTTCCAGTCGGGCACGCTCGGCATGCGCTGCCTTCAGTTCGGCTGAAGGAAGGCCGCGCAGCCTTGCTGCTGCGTTACTGCTCTTCGCCCCAGGCGAAGCCGTCGCGCGCGATCATGGCGCTCGATGCGCTGGGGCCCCAGGTGCCGGCCGCATAGGGACGCGGGCCGCCGTCGGATTCCCAGGAGTCGATGAGCGGCTCGACCCAGCGCCAGGCTTCTTCCTGCTCGTCGCTGCGCACGAACAGATTGAGACGGCCGTCGATCACGTCGAGCAGCAGGCGCTCGTAGGCGCCCACGCGCTCGGCGCCGAAGCGCTTGTCGAAGTCCAGGTCGAGCTGCACCGGCGCCAGTTGGGCGGCGCTGGCGTGGCCGTTGCCGCCGCGCTGGCGGTTGTCCTGCGCCTGCGCGAGCATGTGCAGTTCCAGGCCGTCCTTCGGTTGCAGGTTGATCACCAGCTTGTTGACGTTGCCCGCAGGCGCGCGGTAGATCGCGTGCGGGGTGGGGCGGAAGTTGACCTCGATGCGCGCGTCGCGCGAGGCCAGCCGCTTGCCGGTGCGGATGTAGAAGGGCACGCCGGCCCAGCGCCAGTTGGCGATCTCGGTGCGCAGCGCCACGAAGGTCTCGGTGCGGCTGTCGGGGTTCACGCCCGGCTCGTCGCGGTAGCCCTGCACCCGCTCGCCGTAGGCCGTGCCGGCCGTGTACTGGCCGCGCACCGCGTGCAGGCCCAGGCTCTCGGGCGTCCAGGGCTTGAGGGCGCGCAGCACCTTGAGCTTCTCGTCGCGGATGGCATCGGCGTGCGCGTTGATGGGCGGCTCCATGGCCACGGCGCACAGCAGCTGCAGCGCGTGGTTCTGCACCATGTCGCGCAGGGCGCCGGTCTGGTCGTAGAAGGCGCCGCGCTTTTCCACGCCCAGGTCCTCGGCCATGGTGATCTGGATGTTGGCGATGTGCTCGCGGCGCCAGATGGGCTCGAACAGTGCGTTGCCGAAGCGCATCGCGAACAGGTTCTGCACCGAGGGCTTGCCCAGGTAGTGGTCGATGCGAAAGACCTGCTTCTCTTCGAGCACCTTGCCCACCGCCGCGTTGATCGCGCGGTTCGAGGCCAGGTCGTGGCCCAGCGGCTTTTCGAGCACGACGCGGGTGCGCGGGCCGTTGAGTCCGGCGGCGGCGATCTGCTCGACCACCTGCGTGAAGAGCGCGGGCGCCGTGGCCACGTACATCACGACCGTCTTGGCGTCGCGCTGCTGGAGCAGGTCGGCCAGGCTGGCGTAGTCGGCGGGCCTGGACAGGTCCATGCGCAGGTAGTGCAGCATGGAGGCGAACTTCTTGAACTCTTCCGGGGAGGGGCGCTTGGCGCCTTCGACGGCGCTGAAGCGCGACTGGATCAGCTCGCGGTACTGGTCGTCCGACAGGTCGTCGCGTGCCACGCCGACGATGCGTCCGTCCTGCGGCAGGCTGCCGTGCCTGAAGGCCTGGAACAGCGCGGGCATCAGCTTGCGCCACGCAAGGTCGCCAGTACCGCCGAACAGAACGAGATCGAAGCTCATGAGAAAACTTTCCTTTGTCTGAATGCCGAGCAGGCAACGTGCCAGTCGCGATGGTACTTGTACCGATTCGGTACGCCTGTACTAAAGCTACGCTGCCCCATGGCCGCGAGGCCTTTTTTTATTGCCGAGGCAGGGGAATACCAATGAAGAAGCTTTTCACGGCAGCCGCGCTGCTGGGTCTGTCGGCCGCAGCGTCGGCGCAAACCGTCAACGTCATCTGCTCGGTGCAGGCCGAGTGGTGCAACGTGATTTCCACCGTCTACGCCCGCACCACGGGCGTGCGCATCAACATGGCGCTCAAGGGCTCGGGCGAGGCGCTGGCCCAGCTCATCGCCGAGAAGGACAACCCCAAGACCGACGTCTGGTTCGGCGGCACGGGCGACCCGCACCTGCAGGCGGCCGAGCAGGGGCTCACGCTCGAATACAAGTCGCCCACGCTCACGCAGCTGCATCCCTGGGCCCAGCAGCAGGCCAAGCAGTCGGGCTACAAGACCGTGGGCATCTACTCGGGCCCGCTGGGCTTCGGCTACAACCCCGAGCTGCTCGCCAAGAAGAAGCTGCCCGTGCCCAAGACCTGGGCCGACCTGCTCAAGCCCGAGTACAAGGGCGACATCCAGGTGGCCAACCCGGCCTCCAGCGGCACGGCCTACACCATGATCGCCACGCTGGTGCAGCTCATGGGCGAGGACAAGGCCTTCGACTACCTCAAGGCGCTGCACAAGAACGTGGGCCAGTACACCCGCTCGGGCACCGGCCCGATCAAGGCGGTGGCGCGCGGTGAAACGGCCGTGTCGATCAGCTTCGTGCACGACGGCCCGGGCGAGAAGATGCAGGGCTTCCCGGTCGAGACCATCACGCCCGCCGACGGCACGGGTGCCGAGATCGGCTCCATGAGCATCATCAAGGGCGCGCGCAACCTCGACGCCGCCAAGAAGTTCTACGAATGGGCGCTGACGCCCGCTGCGCAGGAGCTGGGCGCCGCCAACAAGCAGTTCCAGCTGCCGAGCAACGCGACCGCCAAGCTCGATCCGCGCATTCCGGATTTCAAGAAGATCAAGTTCATCAACTACGACTACGCCAAGTACGGCGCCAGCGCCGAGCGCCGCCGCCTGATCGCGCGCTGGGAAAAAGACGTCAACTCGCTGCCGCGCTAAGTGCAGGCGCGTTCCAACGAAGGCGCGCCGGCCAACCCGGCGTCGCTGGCTGCCGCCCGGCGCGCGCGGCGCTGGATCTGGGCCTGGGTCGTGCTGGGCCTGGCGGCTTATCTCGTGCTGCCCTGGTATGCGATCCAGGATGCGACCTGGTACGAAGCCGTTCCGCAGGTCTTCGGCCGCGCAGAGGGCGCCAATGGCCTGATGCAGGCGGCGACGCAGGGCCGCGGCTGGCTCTTCATCGGACTGGCCGGGCTGCTGCTGTGCGCTGTCGGCGCGGCCTTGCCGGCGGGCAAGGTGCAGGGGCGCTGGCTGCTGGCGGGCGGCGCGATCGGCGCCATCGGCCTGGCCGTGGCGGGCTTCACCATCGGCGCGCGCGGCTGGAGCGTCGCGGCGCTCAACACCCAGTTCGGCGAGCTGGCGGTCAACCAGTTCGGCATCGGCGCGGGCGGCTTCGTGGCGCTCACGGCGCTGGTGCTGCTGGCGGCCTTCGGCATGGCGCGGCTCGGGCTGTTCAGGGGCGACCTGTTCGTCTCGGCTTCGGTGGTCGGCTGCGGCGTGCTGATGGCGCTGTTCATCGCCTATCCGGTGAGCCGTGCGCTGTCGGGCGCGTTCTTCAACGAAGACGGGCAGTGGTCGATCACGGCCTTCGCGGCGCGCGTGTTCACGGAGCGCATCTGGGGCCTGGGCTGCCTCGCAGGCGGGGTGCGCTGCGGCGTGGCGTGGAACACGCTGGTGCTGGCGCTGCTCACCGCGGCCGGCACCACCTTCCTCGGCACGCTGATGGCGCTGATGGCCGAGCGCG
Source organism: Variovorax sp. Root473 (assembly GCF_001426505.1). Lineage (GTDB taxonomy): Bacteria > Pseudomonadota > Gammaproteobacteria > Burkholderiales > Burkholderiaceae_C > Variovorax. Next base: position 268,259 of record NZ_LMEV01000002.1, on the reverse strand, counting down.
GCAACCGGCGCGGGCAGGGCGCATTGCGCGTGCTGGCGCTGCTGCCGATCATCACGCCGCCGTTCGTCGTCGGCCTCGGCCTGATCCTGCTGTTCGGCCGTGCCGGCATCGTCAACCAGGTGCTCGAGAGCGTGTTCGGCATCGAGCCGACGCGCTGGTTCTACGGCATGCCGGGCGTGCTGGTGGCGCAGCTGTTCGCCTTCACGCCCATCGCCTTCATGATCATGCGCGGCGTGGTGCAAGGCATCGCGCCCAGCCTGGAAGAGGCCGCGCAGATGCTGCGCGCCGACCGGCGCCGCGCCTTCTTCACCGTGACGCTGCCGCTGCTCAAGCCCGGGCTGGCCAACGCCTTCCTGGTCGGCTTCATCGAGAGCATTGCCGACTTCGGCAACCCGGTGGTCGTGGGCGGGCAGTTCTCGGTGCTGTCGACCGACATCTTCTTCGCCATCGTCGGCGCGCAGTACGACCAGGGCCGCGCCGCGTCGCTGGCCTGGGTGCTCACGCTGTTCGCGCTCGGCGTGTTCGCGCTGCAGCGCGGCCTGCTGGGCAAGCAGAACTACACGACCGTCAGCGGCAAGGGCGACGCCGGCATCGCGATGCCGCTGCCCGACGGCGTGCGCCGCACCATCCAGTGCATCGCGCTGCCGTGGATCGCCTTCACCGCCGTGGTCTACCTGTTCGCCTTCGCGGGCGGCTTCGTGCAGACCTGGGGGCGCGACTACAGCTTCACGCTCAACCACTTCAAGAGCGCCTTCGCGCTGGAATGGGGCCAGTTCGGGCTGGTGTGGGCCGGCACCGCGTGGAACTCGCTGATCACCACGCTGAAGCTCGCGGGCATCTCGGCGCCGATCACCGCAGCGCTCGGCTTGTTGATTGCATGGCTGCTGGCGCGCAACGAGTTCAAGGGGCAGGGCCTCTTCGAGTTCGGCGCGCTGCTGGCCTTCGCGATCCCGGGCACGGTGCTCGGCGTGAGCTACATCCTGGCCTTCAACGTGCCGCCGTTCGAGCTCACGGGCACGGGGCTCATCATCGTGCTGTGCTTCATGTTCCGGAACTTGCCGGTGGGCGTGCGCGCCGGCACGGCGGCCTTCAAGCAGCTCGACCGCTCGCTCGACGAAGCCTCGCTGATGCTGCGCGCCTCGACCTCGCAGACCTTGTTCAAGGTGGTGCTGCCGCTGCTCAAGCCGGCGCTGGTGGCCGCGCTGGTCTACAGCTTCGTGCGCGCCATGACGACGGTGAGCGCGGTGATCTTCCTGGTCACGGCCGAGAACGAACTGGCCACCACCTACATCATCGGCCGTGTCGGCAACGGCGACTACGGCATTGCGCTGGCGTACTGCACGGTGCTCATGGTGCTGATGTCGCTGGCCATTGCGCTGGTGCAGTTCGTGGTGGGGGAGCGCAAGCTGGGGCGGCGTGGCACAGCGCCGCCGCATGAGGGACATCACAAAATGGAAAGCCTCTCCGTATGAACGGCATCGAATTCCGCAACGTCACCAAGCGCTACGGCACCGACAGGAATGGGCCGATGGCCGTCAAGGGCATCAGCTTCGAGGTGCCCGTGGGCACGCTCACCACCATCCTCGGCCCCTCGGGCTGCGGCAAGACGACCACGCTGCGCATGATCGCGGGGCTCGAGTCGCCGACCTCGGGCTCGATCTTCATGGGCGGGCGCGACGTCACCACGCTCGGCCCGGGCGAGCGCAACGTGAGCATGATGTTCCAGAGCTACGCGCTGTTCCCGCACATGAACGTGATCGAGAACGTGGGCTACGGCCTGCGCATGAGCGGCGTGAAGAAAGACGAAGCCACGGTTCGGGCGCGCGAGGCGCTCAGGGGCGTCGGCCTCGTCGGCTTCGACGAGCGCCTGCCCAGCGAGCTGTCGGGCGGCCAGCAGCAGCGCGTGGCGCTGGCGCGCGCGCTGGTGCTGGAGCCGGCAGTGCTGCTGTTCGACGAGCCGCTGTCCAACCTCGACGCGCGCCTGCGGCGCGAGATGCGCGAGGAAATCCGCGCGCTGCAGCAGCGGCTGAAGCTCACCGTGGCCTACGTGACGCACGACCAGAGCGAGGCGCTGGCCGTGAGCGACCAGATCATCGTCATGGACCACGGCGTGATCGCCCAGCGCGGCACGCCTGAACAGCTCTACGGGCGCCCTGAGAGCGAGTTCGTCGCCGGCTTCATGGGCGAGGCGATGGTGTTCCCGGCCGTGGCACAGGCCGACGGCAGCGTCACGCTCGGCCCGTTGCGCCTGCAGCCGCGCTACGCGGTGGCGCCCGGCACGGTGAAGGTGGCGGTGCGGCCCGAGGCCTGGGACATCGGCGCGCTCGACGGCCTGCCCGCCACCCTGCGCAAGGCGGCGTACCTGGGCAGCTTCTACGAATATGGCTTCGACACGCCGCTGGGGCCGGTCTTCGTGGTCTCCACCGACCTCTCGCGCCCGCTGGCGGCGGGTACGCAGACCACCCTGTCGCTCGGAACCCATGGCGTGAGCGTGGTGCCCGGCGCATGAAACAATGGCGCCATGAACGTGGTTTTCGATCTTGGCGCCGTGCTGTTCGCCTGGGAGCCGACGCGGCTGGTCCAGGCCCATCTTCCCTCTCACGCCCCCACTGAATCCGCCGCCGCGGCCTTGGGCCGGGCGCTTTTTCATCACGACGACTGGACCGGCTTCGACTGCGGCACCCGCACGCTGGACGATGCCATTGCCCGCATGTCGGTGCGGTTGGCGCTGCCGTCCGAGTCGCTGCACGCCATGCTCGATGGGCTCGGGGAGCGCCTGGAGCCTATCGACGTCACGCTGGAGATGCTTGAACAGCTCATCGCTCACCGCGACGCCGGCCAGCCGCTGCGGCTGTATTACCTGTCGAACATGCCCGCGCCGTTTGCCCGCGCCCTGGAGCGCCGGCATGCGTTCATGCAAAGGTTCGACGGCGGCGTGTTCTCGGGCGACGTGAAGTTTCTCAAGCCGGAGCGCGAGATCTACGAGGTGCTGGCCATGCGCCACGGCCTCGACCCCGAGCAGACCGTGTTCATCGACGACTCGGCCGCCAATGTCGAGATGGCGCGCGCCTTCGGCTGGCACGCCATCCATTGCACCGCGCCGGCCATGCTGCCGTCTCAGCTGCAGCGCTACCTGCCGGTGAGCACCACCTTGTCGGTGTCGAACCCCAGGCTGCGGGCGTAGTCCAGCTCCGCCTGCAGGGCGTCGTCCTCGAGGCGCGGCGCGCGCGACAGAACCCAGAGGTACTCGCGGTCGGGCGTGCCGACCAGCGCCACCTGGTAGTCGCGGTCGAGCTTCAGGATCCAGTAGTCGCCCCACACCAGCGGCAGCCAGCCCATCCACGCGGGCGCAAAGCGCACCTGCAGCCGTCCCGCGCCCGGCTGGCCGGCCACGGGCACCACGCGCGCGCTGCCGATCGCCTCGTCGAAGTTGCCGTCGGCGCGCACGCAGCGGTTGCGCACCTGAATCGTGCCGTCGGGCTGCGGCACGTACTCGGCACTCACCGGTCCGGCGCACTGTTTCTGGAACCGGTTGGGCAGGCGCGCCTGTTCGTGCCAGAGGCCGGCGTAGCGGTGCAGGTCAACCGGCCCCACCACCTGCAGCGGCGCGCGCATCAGCGGGGCGCCGTCGGCCGGGCCAGCCGGCTGGGCCTGGGCCGTGCGCGCGGCGCCCAGGGCGTACCAGGTGGCCACGCCGCCGACGACGAAGGCTGTGGCCATGGCGCCGATGGCCCGGCTGGTGCGGCGGTCGTCGAAGGGGCTGCCAGCGGGCGCGGGGCGTGGGGGGCGAGAGGTCATGGGGGCTCCTGGGGGAAAGTCGTCCGGCAAATTGCCGCGTCCGCTTCAGGGTAGCCCCCGACCCTGGTCGGTCGCCGTCAGCCACGGACCACAGCCCCTGTAGGGCAGCGCGGCTGACAACCCTTCGCGCCGCAGGCCGATGGAGCTTCGCGAAAACCCGTGCTACGGTTCGCATGAAAACATCGACCGCCGCGCAATTGCGTGCAGGACTTGTCACACCCCTCCCTGGATAATTGATTTCATGAACCAACTCGATGCCCTCCGCCAGTGGACCACCGTGGTTGCCGACACCGGCGACTTCAAGCAGCTCAGCATTTCCAAGCCGCAGGACGCGACCACCAACCCGTCGCTGATCCTCAAGGCCGTGCAGAAGCCCGAGTACCGCCCGCTGCTCGACGAGACCGTGAAGAAGCATGCTGGCAAGCCGCTCGACGAGGTCATCGACCGCCTGCTGGTGCGCTTCGGCACCGAAATCCTCTCCATCATCCCGGGCCGCGTCTCGACCGAAGTCGACGCGCGCCTGTCGTTCGACACCGCCGCCACCGTGGCCCGCGGCGAGCGCATCGTGGCCCTGTACAAGGCCGAAGGCATCGACACCGAGAAGCGCCTGCTGATCAAGGTCGCCTCCACCTGGGAGGGCATCGAGGCCGCGCGCCTGCTCGAGCAGAAGGGCATCCGGACCAACCTCACGCTGCTGTTCTCGTTCGCGCAGGCCGTGGCCTGTGGCGCGGCCGGTGTGCAGCTCATCTCGCCCTTCGTGGGCCGCATCTACGACTGGTACAAGAAGTCGGCCGGCGCGAAGTGGGACGAAGCGGCCAGCGCCGGTGCCAACGATCCGGGCGTGAAGTCGGTGCGCGAAATCTTCAACTACTACAAGCAGCAGGGCATCAAGACCGAGGTCATGGGTGCGAGCTTCCGTAACGTGGGGCAGATCAAGGCCCTGGCCGGCTGCGACCTGCTGACCATCAGCCCCGAACTGCTGGCCGAGCTGGCCGCGAGCAACGAGCCGCTCGAACATGCGCTGGACGCCAAGACGGCGGCCACCGGTGACGCGAGGAAGGTGAGCTACGACGAAGCCGGCTTCCGCTTCGCGCTGAACGAAGACGCCATGGCCACCGAGAAGCTCGCCGAAGGCATCCGCGCCTTCGCGGCCGACGCGGTGAAGCTCGAAAAGCTCATGCAGGAAAGCGGCAAGTAAAGATGGCCATGACCCTGCGCTGTGACCGTGCGCCGGCCTGGGCGCAACTGCAGTCCGCCTTCGACACTGCGGGCCGCCAGTTCGACCTTCGCCATGCCTTCGTGGACGACGCGGGGCGCTTCGAGCGCTTCAGCCAGCAGGCGCCGTACCTCTTCGCCGACCTGTCGAAGAACCTGATCGACGCGCGCACCGAGGAACTGCTGCTGGCACTCGCGCGCGAGTGCGGCCTCGAAGCACATCGCGATGCGATGTTTGCGGGCGAGCACATCAACAACACCGAGGACCGCGCCGTGCTGCACACGCTGCTGCGCGCGCCGGCCGATGCGCCTACGGGCCCGAAGACGGCGAACGAGCTGCGCGAAGTGCACACCACGCTCGACGCCATGCTGGCCTATGCCGAGAAGGTGCGCGCCGACCACACGATCACCGACGTGGTCAACATCGGCATCGGCGGTTCCGACCTCGGCCCGCAGATGGCCGTGCTGGCGCTCGCCGAGTTCGTGGCGCCCGGCAAGCGCTTTCACTTCGTCTCGAATGTCGACGGCCACGAACTGGCGGGCGTGCTGAAGGGCCTCTCGCCCGAGCACACACTGTTCCTGGTGGCTTCCAAGACCTTCACCACGGCCGAGACGATGACCAACGCGCTCTCGGCCAAGCGCTGGTACGAGCAATCGGGTGGCACCGACATCGCGGGCCATTTCGCCGCGCTCACCACCAACGTGGAAGCGGCGAAGCAATTCGGCATCGACACCACCTTCGGCTTCTGGGATTGGGTGGGCGGGCGCTACTCGTTGTGGTCGGCCATCGGCCTGCCCATTGCGCTGGCCATCGGCGCCGACGGCTTTCGCCGGTTGCTGGCGGGCGCGCATGCGATGGACGAGCACTTTCGCACCGCGCCACTCGCGCGCAACCTGCCGGTGCGCCTGGGCCTGCTCGACGTCTGGTACCGCAACTTTCACCGCTTCACGAGCCGCAGCATCGCGCCGTACCACAGCGCCCTGAAGCGCGTGCCGGCCTACCTGCAGCAGCTGGAGATGGAAAGCAACGGCAAGCAGGTCGATGCGGGCGGCCAGCCCGTGGCCTTCGGCACCTCGCCCGTGCTCTGGGGAGAGCCCGGCACCAACGGCCAGCACGCGTACTTCCAGATGCTGCACCAGGGCACGGACGTGATCCCGCTCGAGTTCATGGCGGTGCGCGACGCCTCGCACGACCTTGACGGCCACCACCCGAAGCTGCTCGCCAACGCGCTCGCACAGGCACAGGCGCTGATGGTCGGCAAGCTCGACGAAGGCGGCCACAAGAACTTCCCGGGCAACCGGCCGAGCACGTTCTTCGTGTTCGAGAAGCTCACGCCCGAAGCGCTCGGCGCCTTCCTCGCGATGTACGAGCACCGTGTGTTCACCAGCGGCGCGCTGTGGGGCATCAACAGCTTCGACCAGTGGGGCGTGGAGCTGGGCAAGGTGCTGGCGCGCGACATCGAACCGCGCCTGGCCTCGGGCGATGTCGCGGGGCTCGACGCCTCGACGGCCGGCCTGCTGAAGCGGCTGGGCGCCTGACGGCACACGTCACTGCAAGGCTTGCGAGCCTTGGCCAAAGGCTCTATTCACTAGGCCTTTAGGCCATTGGTTTGCAGCGTGCTGGCCGGTTTGGCCGAGTTTGTCGTTGCACAACGCGCCGATATGATGGCCCCGGGGAAATTTCCCTGGGATTCATCAAGAGGAGCGAGTCAATGGACTTTCAAACAGCGGTCAAGACGTGCATCGCCAAGTACACCGATTTCACCGGTCGTGCATCGCGTTCGGAATTCTGGTGGTTTTTTCTGGCCCAGTTCGGGGTGCTCATCATCACCGGCCTGATCCATGAATACGTGTACGTCATCGCAGCGCTGGGCCTGCTTCTGCCCGCACTCGCCGTGGGCGCGCGCCGCCTGCACGACATCGGCAAGAGCGGGTGGTTCTTGCTGCTGTCGATCATCCCGCTGATCAATCTCGTGCTGATCTATTTCTTCGTTCAGCCCTCGCAGCCGGAGAGCAATGCTTTCGGCGAGCCGCCGAGCGCCTGAACTTTCCCCTGAAGGGCCGCACACGCGGCCCTTTTCTTTTGCGGGCACGCGACTCAGGCCACCGCCGTTTCGACGAACGCGGGTGCCGCAGGCGCGCCGCTCGCCATCCGCACGCACAGGTCGAAGGCCTGCTGCAGCCCTTCGATCTGCGCCATGCCTTTGCCTGCAATGTCGAAGGCGCTGCCGCTGGCCGATGTGGCGACCGGCACCGGCAGCCCGCCGTGCAGGGTCACGCCCTGTTCGAATCCCATGAGCTTCATCGCGATCTGGCCCTGGTCGTGGTACATCGACACGACGGCATCGACATCGCCGCGCCTTGCGCCGATGAATACGGTGTCCGGTGAGAAAGGGCCACGCGCGTCGTAGCCTTCGGCGCGCAGCTGTTCGATGGCGGGCGCGATGATCTCGATCTCCTCCATGCCGATCGAGCCGCCGTCGCCCGCGTGCGGGTTGAGGCCGGTCACGGCGATGCGCGGGCGCGCCACACCCGCGCGGCGCAGTGCCGACGCGATGATCTTCACGGCGTCGCCCACGCCCTGCATGGTGATGTGGCTTGCCACGTCTTTCAGCGGAATGTGCGAGGTCACGCGCGAGGTCCACAGCGAGCCGGTGAGGTTGAACTCGCAGACGAAGCCCGCGACGGCGAAGCGCTCCTGCATGTAGCGCAGCTCGTCCTCGTGCACGAGGCCGCCCAGGCGCAGCGAATGCTTGTTGAGCGGCGCGAAGAGGATCGCGTCGGCCTGGCCGCGTCGCACGGCCAGGGTCGCGTCTTCGAGCGCCTGGAACGAGGCCCGGCCCGAGCGTTCGTTCGACTCGCCGAGCACCGGTTCCTCGCCCGCCATCCAGTCGCGCGTGAAGAGGCTGAGCCGGCCGTCCTCGAAGCGCAGGTCGTCCATCGCCTGCACCTGCAGCGGGGTGAGCTTTACGCCCGCCACGCGTTCGCCTGCAGCCAGCACGACCGGGTCGGCAATCAGCAGCACGCGCGCGGCGTCGAGGTTGCGCTGGCGCGCGAGCAGCTTCACGGCCATCTCGGGACCGACGCCGCTGGGGTCGCCCAGCAGCACGGCGATGCGGGGCTTGGCACAGGTCACGCTCGGGTTTTTCAATGGGGTTGGCATGGTCGGCAAGGAAGGTCAGGGGAAAGAGAAAGAAGGGGGCGATGTCATTCGGCCTTGATGCGCGCGTCGCGCACGAGCTGGCCGTAGTGGTCGAACTCCTGCCGGTTCATCGCCGCGAAGGGCTCGCCGGTCAGCGTGCCGGGCTCGCCGCCCAGGGCCTTGATGCGCGACTGCACGTCCGCCAGGTTCAACGTGCGCGTGAGTTCGGCGCTCAGCCGCTCGACCGCCGGGCGCGGCGTGCCTGCCGTCACGTACAGGCCGTACCAGGTCGACACGTCGGCGCCCTTGACGCCCTGCTCGGCGAGCGTGGGCACGTCGGGCAGCTCGGGCGAGCGCTGCGGTGCGCTCACGGCCAGCGCGCGGAACTTGCCGGCACGGATCTGGCCCATGGCCGAGGAGGTGCTGTCGAACATCATCTCGACCTCGCCCGAGATGATGTCGATGTGCGCCTGCGAGCTGCCCTTGTAGGGCACGTGGATCGAGGTCATGCCCGTGGCCAGGTTGAAGGCTTCGCCGCCCACGTGCTGCGTGCTGCCGATGCCGGACGACGCGTACTTGAAAGCGCCGGGCTTGGCGGCCATGGCGGCGAGCAGGTCCTTCACCGATTTGTACGGCGAGCTGGCCGACACCACCAGCACGTTGGGCATCACGGCCACGAGGCCGATGGGTTGCAGGTCTTTGAGCGGGTCGTACTTGAGCTTGAGGATGTGCGGCGCCACGGCCTGCGCCGTGTTGGTGGCCAGCAGCAGCGTGGCGCCGTCGGCCGGCGCGCGGGCCGTGAGTTCGCCGGCGATGGTGTTCGAGGCGCCGGGGCGGTTCTCCACCGTCACGGGCTGCTTGAGCGCGGGTGCGAACTTGTCGGCCAGCACGCGCGCGAGGATGTCGGTGCCGCCGCCGGGCGAGGCGCCGACCAGGATGCGCAGTGGCTTGTCGGGGTAGGCCGGCTGCGCGCCTGCGCTCAGGCAGGCGGCCAGCGCCAGCAGCGCTGCCGCGCCAGTGCCGCGGGCCAGGGGAAAGAGGGTCATCGCGTCGTCTCCTGCTTGTTGTGGTGCCGAGCCTAAGGAGCTTCATGCGCGCGATCCAATCGAAAAAGACCGAAGCTTCATATACTTTTGTGCATGAAACCCGGCCTCACCGACGCCTCGCTGATGCTCCACGTCCGGCCGCGCCAGCTGCTCCTGCTGGCCCGGCTCGACACGCACCGTCACCTCGGCCGCGCCGCCGAGGCCATGAACATCAGCCAGCCTGCCGCGACCAAGCTGCTGCAGCAACTGGAGGAGTCGCTGGGCGAACAGCTCTTCGAGCGCTCGGCGCGCGGCATGGCGCCGACGCCCTATGGCGAGATCCTCATCCGCTACGCCCGCCGTGTGCTCAGCGACTTCGGCACCGCCCGCGAGGAAATGCTCGCGCTGCGTTCCGGCCTGAGCGGTGCGCTGCGCGTGGGCAGCGTGCCGGGTGCCGTGCCCGAACTGCTGGCGCCGGCGCTGGTCGCGTACCACCAGCGCCATCCACAGGTGGCCGTGTCGGTGGTGGTCGAGACCAGCGACGTGATGCAGGCGCAGCTGGAGCAGGGCGATGTCGACCTCGTGCTGGGTCGCCTCACCGACGGCCACGACGAGGCCAAGTACGCGAGCGTGCCGCTGCTGGGCGAGTCGCAGGTGGTCGTGGTGCGCGCGGCGCATCCGGTGTTCGAGCGCGCGGCCACGGTCACGCTGGCCGAGATGGCGAGCTGGTCGTGGGTGCTGCAGCCGCCGGGGTCGCCGCAGCGCGGGCGCTTCGAGGCCGCGATGCGCGAGGCGGGCATCCAGGCGCGGCTGGACATCATCGAAACGGCATCGCCCATCGCCATCACGGCCCTGCTGGAGAACTCCGACATGGCGGCCGTCATGCCGGCCTCGCAGGCCAACCACTATGGCCGGCTGGGCGTGCTGCGCACCGTGCCGGTCGAGCTGCCGGTGCGCGTGCCGCCGATCTGCCTGATCACCCGCGAGGACCGCGCGTTGTCCCCGGCTGCCGCGCAGTTCCGGCGCCAGCTGCTGGGCGACGGCGGGCATGCCTGAGACTTCCGACGGGTAGTTTCCCATGCTGTATTGCGTTGACTAGGGAATTCACTAGATAACTGGTGCAAGAGCGTACAGATGGTGGCGGGTGAAGTACCAAAGCCGCAAGCGCGTTTCTCCAGAATCCGGGCACGGCGACCACGATCTCGGGGCGTCGCTCACCTCTAGGAGACAACATGAAGCGTTTTCTGAAAGCGGGCCTCGTCCTCGCACTTGCCGGCGCGGGCTTCGCGTCCCAGGCCGCCCCCACCGAACTCGTGATCGCGACCGTCAACAACGGCCACATGATCGAAATGCAGAAGCTGACCCCCTTCTTCGAAAAGGCCAACCCCGACATCAAGCTCAAGTGGGTCACGCTGGAAGAAGGCACGCTGCGCCAGCGCGTGACCACCGACATCGCCACCAAGGGCGGCCAGTTCGACGTGATGACCATCGGCCTGTACGAAGCGCCGATCTGGTCGAAGAAGGGCTGGCTGCAGCCCATCGCCACCGACGCCGCCTATGACGCCGACGACCTGCTGCCCGCCATCCGCGCGGGCCTGTCGCACGAAGGCAAGCTCTACGCCGCGCCGTTTTACGGCGAGAGCTCGATGCTCATGTACCGCAAGGACCTGGCCGACAAGGTCGGCTTCACGATGCCCGAGCAACCGACCTGGGCACAGGTGAAGGAACTGGCCGGCAAGATTCACGATCCGAAGGGCGGCCTGTACGGCATGTGTCTGCGCGGCAAGCCGGGCTGGGGCGACAACATGGCCTTCCTGACCACGCTGGTCAACACCAACGGCGGCCAGTGGTTCGACATGCAGTGGAAGCCGCAGATCGACACCAAGCCCTGGAAGGACGCGATCAATTTCTACGTCGACCTGATGAAGGCCTACGGCCCGCCGGGTGCGTCGGCCAACAGCTTCAACGAGAACCTGGCGCTGTTCAACGAAGGCAAGTGCGGCATGTGGGTCGACGCGACCATCGCGGCCTCGTTCATCAGCGATCCGAAGCAGTCGAAGGTGGCCGACAAGGTGGCCTTCGCACAGGCACCGGTGGCCGTCACGCCCAAGGGCGCGAACTGGCTGTGGACCTGGAACCTGGCCATTCCCGCCAGTTCGACCAAGGGCGCCGCCGCGCAGACCTTCGTGAAATGGGCGACGTCCAAGGAGTACGTCAACCTGGTCGCCAAGGAGCACGGCTGGGGCACGGTGCCCACCGGCACGCGCAAGTCGACCTACGCGAACCCCGAGTTCCAGAAGGTCGCCAAGTTCGCCGCCGCTGAGAAGAAGGCGATCGACAGCGCGAACCTGAGCGACAGCACCTTGCCCAAGTCGCCGTACGTCGGCGTGCAGTACGCGGCCATTCCCGAGTTCCAGGCCATCGGCGTGGCGGTGGGCCAGCAGATGAGCGCGGCGCTGTCGGGCAAGGTCACTGTGGACCAGGCGCTGAAGACCTCCCAGCTCGCTGCAGAACGCGAAATGAAGAAGGCCGGCTACTACAAGTAAGCCGCGCGTCTTCCCCTCTCCCCGCGGGGAGAGGGCCGCAGCCTGAGAGGAACAGACCATGAAAAGACTCCTGCCCCGCGCCCTCATGGCGCCCGCCGTGCTCACGCTCCTCCTGTGGATGATCGTGCCGCTCGTGATGACGTTGTATTTCTCGTTCGTGAACTACAACCTCATGCAGCCCGGCGAGCGCACGTTCGCGGGCCTGGAGAACTTTCACTACTTCGTCACCGACCCCGACTTCTGGCCGGCCACGTGGAACACGCTGCTGCTCATCGGCAGCGTGATCGTCATCACGGTGGTGTTCGGCGTGCTGCTCGCACTGCTCGTGAACGAGCCGTTCCCGGGCCGCGGCATCGTGCGCGTGCTGCTGATTTCACCCTTCTTCGTCATGCCCGCAGTGAACGCGCTGCTGTGGAAGCACATGATGATGAACCCCATCTACGGCATCCTGGCCGACCTGTGGCGCTTCTTCGGCGCACAGCCGGTCGACTGGCTCACCGACGTGCCGCTGTTCTCCGTGATCATCATGGTGGCGTGGCAGTGGCTGCCCTTCGCCTGCCTGATCTTCATCACCTCGCTGCAGTCGCTGGACCGCGAGCAGATGGAAGCCGCGCGCATGGACGGCGCGAGTTCGTTCCAGCGCTTCTTCTATCTCACCATTCCGCACCTGGGCCGTCCGATGGCCGTGGTGATCATGATCGAGATGATCTTCCTGCTCAGCGTGTTCGCCGAGATCGCCATCACCACCAATGGCGGCCCGGGCAACGAGAGCACGAACATGACCTACCTGATCTTCAAGCAGTCGCTCATGAATTTCGACGTGGGCGTGGCGTCGGCAGGTGCGCTGTTCGCGGTGGTGCTGGCCAACATCGTCGCGGTGTTCCTCATTCGCATCATCGGCAAGAACCTGGACTGAAGGAACGACCATGCAACCCAGCAACTTCCTTCCCCAGCTGCTGCGCACCGTCGGTGCGTGGGCCGTGGCGCTGCTCCTGTTCTTCCCGCTCGGCTGGCTGTTCCTCACGGCCTTCAAGACGGAGCTGCAGGCGATCCACGTGCCGCCGCTGTTCATCTTCGAACCCACGCTCGACAACTTCGGCGAGGTGCAGCGCCGCAGCGACTACTTGCTGTACGCGCGCAACTCGCTCATCACCAGCCTGGGCTCGACCATCCTCGGCCTGCTGATCGCGGCGCCCGCCGCGTACTCGATGGCCTTCTTCCGTACGAAGAAGACGCGCGACATCCTCATGTGGATGCTTTCCACCAAGATGATGCCGGCCGTCGGCGCGCTGGTGCCGATCTATGTGCTCGCGCAGACCGCGGGACTGCTGGATTCGCTCACCGCGCTCACCCTCGTGTTCACGCTGTCGAACCTGCCGATCATGGTGTGGATGCTCTACAGCGCCTACAAGGACATTCCGAACGAGATCCTCGAAGCCGCGCGCATGGACGGCGCGAGCCTGTGGACCGAGTTCCGCCATGTCGTGATGCCGCTGTCGGTGGGCGGGCTCGCATCGACCGGCCTGCTGTGCCTGGTGCTGAGCTGGAACGAAGCCTTCTGGGCATTGAACCTCACCTCCGCCAAGGCCGGCACGCTGGCCACGCTCATTGCCTCGTACTCCAGCCCCGAAGGCCTGTTCTGGGCCAAGTTGTCGGCCGCCTCGCTGATGGCCATCGCGCCCATCGTCGTGTTCGGCTGGTTCAGCCAGAAGCAACTGGTGCAGGGCCTGACCTTCGGCGCCGTCAAGTAAAGAAAGGGAGACATCTCATGGCCTACCTCGAACTCAAGAACATCAAGAAGAGCTTTGGTGACGTGAACATCATCAAGGGCGTCGACCTCGACATCCAGAAGGGCGAATTCATCGTCTTCGTCGGGCCTTCGGGCTGCGGCAAGTCGACGCTGCTGCGGCTGATCGCGGGGCTCGAACCGATCACCAGCGGCAACCTGCTGCTCGACGGCAAGGACATCACCTGGACGCCTTCGGGCAAGCGCGACCTGGCGATGGTGTTCCAGAGCTACGCGCTGTATCCGCACATGAGCGTGTACGACAACATGTCCTTCGCGCTCAAGCTCGCGGGCGTGCCGAAGGACGAGATCAAGACCAAGGTCGAGCACGCGGCCAAGACGCTCAACCTCACGCAGTACCTCGACCGCACGCCGAAGGACCTGTCGGGCGGCCAGCGCCAGCGCGTGGCCATCGGCCGCGCGATCGTGCGCGCGCCCAAGGTGTTTCTCTTCGACGAGCCGCTGTCGAACCTGGATGCGGCATTGCGCGGCAACACCCGCGTGGAGATCCACAAGCTGCATCGCGCGCTCGGCGCCACCACCATCTACGTGACGCACGACCAGGTCGAGGCCATGACGTTGGCCGACCGCGTGGTGGTGCTGAAGGACGGGCTCATCGAGCAGGTCGGCACGCCGCTGGAGCTGTACGACCGCCCGGCCAACCAGTTCGTCGCGCAGTTCATCGGCATGCCGTCGATGAACATGGTCGCGGCGAGTGCGATCCCGAGCTTCTCCGCCGCCACGGGCGGGCGCCTGCCGAGCGACGGCTTCCTGGGCGTGCGTCCCGAAGGCCTGCGCGTGCATCCGAAGCAGAGCGCAGCCGCTGGCGTGCCGGGCCGCGTCGAGCTCATCGAGGCACTGGGCGCCGACACGCTGATCCACGTGGACGTGGGCGGTGTGCCGCTGATCGCGCGCCAGAACGAGCGCACGCCGCTGCAGGCCGGCGACGACGTGGCGGTCGAGCTCGACCCGTCCGTGCTGCACCTGTTCAGCCGCGAAGGCCGCGCCGTCGCCGCCTGATCCGACGACCCTCACTTTCAACGGACCTTCCCCGTGACCCTCGCAGCAGCGGGCCTCGTGCCCACCCCACCGGCGCCTTCGGAATTCACGGTGCTTCACCTGGGCCTCGGCTCGTTCCATCGCGCCCACCAGGCCGTCTACCTGCAACGGCTGATCGATGCGGGCGACGCCCGCTGGTCGCTGTCGGGCGCCAACATCCGGCCCGACATGGCCGAGGTCGTCGCAGCGCTGCAAGCGCAAGGCGGTCGCTACACGCTCGAGACGGTGTCGCCGGCCGGCGAATACCGCTACGAACAGATCGAGGCGATCCGCGAAGTGCTCACCTATGAGCCTTTGCTGGCCGCCGTGATCGCGCGCGGCGCCGCGCCGTCCACGCGCATCGTCTCCTTCACCGTGACCGAGGCCGGCTACTACCTCGATACCCAAGGTCATCTCGACCTGTCGTTCGCAGACCTTGCGGCCGACATCGGACGCGCGCGGCGCGGCGAGGCCGGCGAAACGATCTACGGCGCGGTCTGCGCGATCCTGCGGGCACGGCGCGCCGCGCAGGCGGGCCCCGTGACGCTGCTGAACTGCGACAACCTGCGCCACAACGGCGACCGTTTTCGCGCGGGCCTGCTTGAATTCATCGCGTTGGTCGGCGATGCGCCGCTGCAGGCCTGGGTCGACGCCAACACCCGCTGCCCGAACGCGATGGTCGACCGCATCACGCCGCGGCCTCCACCGGAGTTGCGCGCGCGCGTGCAGGCTGCCACAGGCCGCGACGACGGCGCGCCGGTCACGGGCGAGAGCTTCATCCAGTGGGTGATCGAAGACGACTTCGTCGCCGGCCGGCCCGACTGGGGGCGCGTGGGTGTAGAGCTCGTCGAGTCGGTGCAGCCGTACGAAGAGGCCAAGATCCGCATCCTCAACGCCACGCACAGCTGCATCGCCTGGGCCGGCACGCTGGCGGGGCTGGGGTTCATCCACGAAGGCACGCACGACGCCGCCATCCGCCAGATGGCCTTCGACTACGTGACCGACGACGTCATTCCGTGCCTGAGCCCGAGCCCGATCGATCTCGCGGCCTACCGCGACGTGGTACTCGACCGCTTCGGCAACCCGGCCATCCGCGACACCAACCAGCGCGTGGCGGCCGACGGTTTCTCGAAGATCCCGGGCTTCATCGCGCCGACCGTGCGCGAACGGCTCGCGGCCGGGCAGGGCATCGACAGCGTGGCGATGCTGCCCGCGCTGTTCCTGGCCTTCCTGCAGCGCTGGCACCGGGGCGCGCTGCCCTATGCCTACCAGGACCAGGGCATGGACGAGGCGGTGGCGCACGCGATCTGCGATGCAGCCGATCCGGTCGCGGCGCTGTGCGCCGACACAGCCCTGTGGGGCAACCTTGCTGGCGACGCGCGGTTGATCGACGCGGTTCGCCGTGCCGGCGAGCGCGTGGCGCGCTTCATCGAAGAGAAGGCCGCGCCGTGAGCGGCCGGCTGCAGGACCGCCATGTGCTGCTGACCGGGGCCGCTGGCGGCATCGGCCTGGCCGTGGCCGAGGCCTGCATCGCCGAGGGCGCGCGCTGCAGCGTGATCGACCGCGCGAGCGCCGCGCCCGAGGCCGTGCGCGCGCTGCAGCAAGCCCACCCCGACACGCTCGCCTACATCGCGGCCGACGTGACCGACATGCAGGCCATCGCGCACATGCTGGCCGAGGCGCAGGTCGCCTTCGGCCCTGTCCACACACTGTTCAACAACGCCGCCGTGTTCGACCTCGCACCGCTGCTCGACAGCGACGAGGCCTCGTTCGACAAACTCTTCGCGGTCAACGTGAAGGGCATGTTCTTCGTGATGCAGGCCGTGCTGCGCCACATGGTCGGGGCCGGCACGCCGGGCGCGTCGGTCATCAACATGGCCTCGCAGGCCGGGCGCCGCGGCGAGGCGCTGGTGTCGCACTACTGCGCGACCAAGGCAGCCGTCATCAGCTACACGC
The DNA here is from genome assembly GCF_001426505.1 of Variovorax sp. Root473. Lineage (GTDB taxonomy): Bacteria > Pseudomonadota > Gammaproteobacteria > Burkholderiales > Burkholderiaceae_C > Variovorax. The sequence goes on along the minus strand of NZ_LMEV01000002.1, from coordinate 251,753 downwards.
AGAGCGCCGCGCTGGCCATGGCGCCGCACGGCATCCGCGTCAACGGCATCGCCCCCGGTGTGGTCGACACGCCGATGTGGGACCATGTCGACAGCCTGTTCGCCAAGGCCGAGGGGCTGGCGCCGGGCGAGAAGAAGCGGCGCGTCGGCCTCGCCGTGCCGCTCGGGCGCATGGGCGTGCCGGGCGACATTGCCGGGGCGGCGGTGTTTCTCGCCAGCGACGATGCGCGCTACATCACGGCGCAGACCCTCAATGTCGACGGCGGCAATGTCATGAGCTGAAACCCACCTTCCTTCCGCATTTCTGCATGAACGACCACTTCCACCTGTACCTCGACAGCGCCGACCTGGCCGAGCTGCAGGCCTGCCTGCCGCACCCGGTGGTGCACGGCGTGACGACCAACCCGACGCTGCTGCAACGCGCCGGCCTGAGCCGCGCGGCCGTGCCGGGGCTGCTCAAGCGCTGCATCGAGCTCGGCGCGCGCCAGGTGCAGGCGCAGGTCTATTCGAGCGACGTCGACGGCATGCTCGAAGACGCGCACGCGCTGCTGCCGCAGTTCGACCCCGGCCAGCTCGTCATCAAGATTCCCGCCACGCGCCAGGGCCTGGACGCCGGCGCGCGGCTTATCGCCCAGGGCGTGCCCGTCACCTGGACCGCCGTGTACGCGCCCGAACAGGCGCACTTCGCCGCGCAGCTGGGCGCGGCCTATGCCGCGCCGTACCTCGGCCGGCTCGAAGACGCTGGCATCGATGGGCTCGCGCTCATCGCGCAGATGCAGTCGCTGGTGGTACAGCGTCCTGCGTCGGGCACGCGCCTGCTGGTGGCGAGCATCCGTTCGCGCGCGGCGTACCTGTCGCTGCTGGGGCTGGGCGTGGGCGCCATCACGATCCCGCCGCGCCTGTTTGCCGAGCTGCTCGACCATCCCGCCACCCTGGCCGCCGAAGCGGGTTTCCTGGCCGACGCCCGCGCCTTGCCCTGACAGAAGAAGAAAATCCAAGCACCATGCGCATTGCACTTACGGGCGAGGCCCTGATCGATTTCACCGCCGGCGAAGGCGGCTCGCTGGCGTTCCTCGGCCATGAAGGCGGCTCGCCGCTGAACACGGCCGTGGCCTGTGCGCGGCTCGGGCAGCCGACCGGCTTTCTCACGCAGCTTTCGACCGACCTGTTCGGCGAACGGCTCATGGCCTTTCTCGAGCGCAACGGCGTCGACACCCGGCTCATCCTGCGCAGCGACGCGCCGTCGACGCTGGCCTTTGTCGAGCGCACGCCGCAGACCAACCGCTACGCCTTCTACACGCGCGGCAGCGCCGACGCGACCTGGGCGCCCGAGCCGCTGCCGCAGCTGCCGGCGGAATGCCGCTTCCTGCACTTCGGCTCGATCTCGCTGCTGCAGGAGCCGGCGTCGTCGCGCATCGCCGACCTCGTGGCGGCCCACACGGGGCGCTGCGTGATCGTGTTCGACCCCAACGTGCGGCCCAGCCTGATTCCCGACATGGCGGCCTACCGCGCCCGCGTCACCGGGTGGTTCGCCATGGCCGACCTGGTCAAGCTCAGTGACGAGGATGCCCAGTTGCTCGCACCCGGACGGCCCATCGATGCGCTCGCGGCCGAGTGCCTCACGGCCGGCGCGCGCGCCGTCGTCGTCACGCGCGGCGGTGCCGGTGCCACGCTGTGGCGCACCGGTAGCGCACCGCTCACCGTGGCGGCGCCGCGCGTCGAGGTGGTCGACACCATCGGCGCGGGCGACACCTTCACCGCCGGGCTGTCGGTGGCGCTGCTGGCGCATGGCGTCGAGCATCCGGCGCAGCTGGTCGAGCTCGGCGACGACCACTGGCGCGCCGTGATGCGTTTCGCCGCCACAGCCGCGGCCCTGAACTGCACCCGCGAGGGCGCCGATCCACCGACGCTGGAAGCCGTTCGCACGGCGCTTTCGCAGGAAGACAACGAGGCCGTCGCTTCCCGGCCCTGATCGATCCGTGCTGCCATGACAACGACCACCCGCAAACGCGCGATTCCTCGTCAACGCCAACCCGAGCTGGAGCGCGACTTCGCACGCTCCCCGTCGCTGGGCTACGAGGCCCCGGAAGAAACCGGCCTGGTGCGCTGTCTCGCGCACGGCTTTCCGAGCCCGCTGGTGCGATGGCACTTCCATGAAGACTACGAGCTGCACCTGATCACCGAGACCTCGGGCAAGGCCTTCATCGGCGACTGGATCGGGCCGTTCCAGCCGGGGCATCTCGTGCTGTGCGGGCCGCGCCTGCCGCACAACTGGATCTCGCTGGACGTGCCCGAAGAAGGCGCTGCAGGGCGCGACCGCGTGATCCAGTTCCGCCACGAACCCATCGAGCGCGCGGCCGCCGAGATTCCGGAGCTGCGCGACGTGATGCCGCTGCTCGACCGCGCGCGCCACGGCATCGAGTTCTTCGGCATGTCGGCGCAGGCGCTGGCGCACTGGGACGCCATCAAGGCGGCGCGCGGCGTGCGCCGCCTGGGCCTGTTCTGCGAGTTCATGGCCGACCTGGCCCAGTGCACCGACTACCGGCTGCTGTCGAGCGTGCAGATGCAGGGCGTGCAGGGCAGCGACGGCGATGCGCAGGTCGACCAGATCAACGACATCGTGAACCGCATCACCAACCACATGACCGACGCGATCTCGATGTCGGACGTGGCCGCCGAGCTGGGCATGAGCGAGAGCCGCTTCAGCCGCTTCTTCCGCCGCTCGACGGGCAACAGCTTCACCGACTTCGTGAACCGCGTGCGCATCAACAGCGCCTGCCACCTGCTCATGCAGACCGACCACTACGTGACCGACATCTGCTACCAAGTGGGCTTCAACAACGTGGCGAACTTCAACCGGCGCTTTCTCGAAATCAAGGGCATGACGCCGAGCGAGTTCAGGCGCCAGGCCGACACGCGCTTCGGCTGATTCCGCAACCCGCACGTCTGTGTGCGGGACCTCATCAGGGAGACGATCTTGTATCTGGGACTCGACCTCGGCACGTCCGAGCTCAAGGCGCTGCTGCTCGCGGACGATCACCGCATCGTCGGCGTCGCGCGCGCGCCGCTCACGGTCGACCGGCCGCAACCGCTGTGGTCCGAACAGGCGCCCGCCCAGTGGTGGCAGGCCCTGGAAGCGGTCATGGCCGGGCTGCGCGCGGCGCATGCCGAGGCGCTGTCGCAGGTGCGCGCCATCGGCCTGTCGGGCCAGATGCATGGCGCCACGTTGCTCGACGCGGCAGGCCAGGTGCTGCGACCGGCCATTCTCTGGAACGACGGCCGCAGCGGTGCGCAGTGCGAGGCGCTCACGCGCGCCGTGCCGCGCCTGGGCGAGATCGCCGGCAACCTCGCGATGCCCGGCTTCACCGCGCCCAAGCTGCTGTGGGTGCGCGAGCACGAGCCCGAGGTCTTTGCCCGCGTGGCGCGCGTGCTGCTGCCCAAGGACTGGCTGCGCTTCATGCTCAGCGGCGAGGCGGTCAGCGAGATGTCCGATGCCGCCGGCACGCTCTGGCTCGACGTGGGCGCGCGCGACTGGTCCGACGAGTTGCTTGCCGCGACGGGGCTCACGCGCGATCACATGCCGCGGCTTGTCGAGGGCAGCGAAGTTTCTGCGCAACTGAAATCCGAGCTGGCCGCGCGCTGGGGCTTGCGCGACGGCGTGCGCATCGCGGGCGGCGCCGGCGACAACGCCGCCAGCGCGGTCGGCATGGGGCTCGTCGAGCCGGGGCAGGGCTTTGTCTCGCTCGGCACCTCGGGCGTGGTGTTCGTCTCGACCGACCGCTTTTTGCCGAACCCCGCGCAGGCGATGCATGCCTTCTGCCACGCGCTGCCCCAGCGCTGGCACCAGATGTCGGTGATGCTCTCGGCTGCGAGCGCGGTGAGCTGGGCGGCCAAGACCTTCAAGTTCGCGGACGAGGCTGCGTTGCTCGAAGCGGCGGCGTCGGTGGCGCTGGAAGACCGGGCACGTTGCCCGCTGTTCCTGCCGTACCTCTCGGGCGAACGCTCGCCGCACAACAATCCGAACGCGCAGGGCGTGCTCTTCGGCCTGACGCACGCACACGGCCCCGCACAGATCGCCTATGCCGTGGTCGAGGGCGTGAGCTTCGGCCTGCGCGACGGCTTCGACACGCTGCGCCTGCCGGCGGACATGCCGCTGCGCGAAGTCGCACTCGTGGGTGGGGGCGCGCGCAGTATCTGGTGGGGGCAGTTGCTGGCCGATATCTTCCAGGTGCCGCTCACCCTCTATGCAGGCAGCGAAACGGGTGGGGCGCTCGGTGCGGCGCGCCTGGCATGGCTGGCCGATGGCGGCGCGGTCGCCGAGGTGTGCACGTTGCCGCCGGTGAAGCAGACGCTGAAGCCGTCATCCGAAGGGGCCGGTGGGCACAAGACACGGCAGGCGCGATTCCAGGTGCTCTACATGGCGCTGCGCGACCAGTTCCGCTGAACCTTCCGCACAAAGAAAAAGGGCCGCTTGCGCGGCCCTTTTTACTTTGGTGAGCAGAGCTCAGCCGGGTATTACATACCCATGCCGCCCATGCCGCCCATGCCACCCATGTCGGGCATGCCGCCGCCGCCAGCGCCGGACTCGTCCTTGGGTGCGTCAGCAACCATGGCTTCGGTCGTCAGCAGCAGCGAGGACACCGAAGCGGCGTTCTGCAGTGCGGTGCGGGTGACCTTCGTCGGGTCCAGGATGCCCAGCTCGAGCATGTCGCCGTACGTGTCGTTCGCAGCGTTGAAGCCGTAGTTGCCCTTGCCGGCCAGCACAGCGTTCACCACCACCGAGGCTTCGCCGCCGGCGTTGTTCACGATTTCGCGCAGGGGCGCTTCGATCGCCTTGAGCACCAGCTTGATGCCGGCTTCCTGGTCAGCGTTGTCGCCCTTGACCGACTCGCCCACGGCTTGCTTGGCACGCAGCAGCGCCACGCCGCCGCCAGCCACAACGCCTTCTTCCACTGCAGCGCGGGTGGCGTGCAGGGCGTCTTCGACGCGAGCCTTCTTTTCCTTCATTTCGACTTCAGTGGCAGCGCCAACCTTGATCACTGCAACGCCGCCGGCCAGCTTGGCCACGCGCTCTTGCAGCTTTTCACGGTCGTAGTCGCTGGTCGCTTCTTCGATCTGAACGCGAACTTGCTTCACGCGGGCTTCGATGTCACCGGCAGCGCCAGCGCCGTCGATGATGATCGTGTTTTCCTTGCCCACTTCGATGCGCTTGGCTTGACCCAGGTCGGCCAGCGTCACCTTTTCGAGCGTCAGGCCCACTTCTTCAGCGATGACCTTGCCGCCCGTCAGGATGGCGATGTCTTCCAGCATGGCCTTGCGGCGGTCGCCGAAGCCAGGCGCCTTCACAGCCACGACCTTCAGGATGCCGCGGATCGTGTTCACGACCAGCGTAGCCAGGGCTTCGCCTTCGACTTCTTCGGCAATGATCAGCAGCGGACGGCCAGCCTTGGCGACTTGCTCCAGCACCGGCAGCAGGTCACGGATGTTGCTGATCTTCTTGTCGAACAGCAGCACGAAGGGGTTGTCGAGCAGCGCCGATTGCTTCTCGGGGTTGTTGATGAAGTAGGGCGACAGGTAGCCGCGGTCGAACTGCATGCCTTCGACGACGTCGAGTTCGCTGTCCAGCGACTTGCCGTCTTCGACAGTGATCACGCCTTCCTTGCCGACCTTGTCCATCGCGTCAGCGATGAGCTTGCCGATGGTTTCGTCGCTGTTGGCCGAGATCGAGCCGACTTGCGCGATTTCCTTCGACGTGGTGGTGGGCTTGGAAGCCTTCTTCAGCTCGGCGACCAGGGCCGTGACAGCCTTGTCGATGCCGCGCTTCAGGTCCATGGGGTTCATGCCGGCAGCCACCAGCTTGAAGCCTTCGCGAACGATGGCTTGGGCCAGGACCGTGGCGGTCGTGGTGCCGTCACCAGCGTTGTCGCTGGTCTTGGAGGCCACTTCCTTCACGAGCTGGGCGCCCATGTTCTGCAGCTTGTCCTTGAGTTCGATTTCCTTGGCCACGGACACACCGTCCTTGGTCACGGTGGGGGCGCCGAACGAACGCTCGAGGACCACGTTGCGGCCCTTGGGGCCCAGGGTCACCTTGACTGCGTTGGCCAGGATGTTGACACCCTCGACCATGCGTGCGCGGGCTTCGCCGCCGAAGACTACGTCTTTTGCTGCCATGTTTATTTACTCCGAATGGATCTGTTGAATTACTTCTCGACGACTGCGAACAGGTCGTCTTCCTTCATGACGAGCAGTTCGTCGCCGTCGACCTTGACGGTCTGGCCGCTGTACTTGCCGAACAGGACGCGGTCGCCGACCTTGACGGTCAGTGCGGCCAGCTCGCCCTTGTCGTTGCGCTTGCCCGGGCCCACGGCCAGGACTTCACCCTGATCGGGCTTTTCGGCGGCTGCGTCGGGGATGACGATGCCGGAGGCGGTCTTGGTTTCGCTGTCAACACGCTTGACGATCACGCGATCGGCCAAAGGACGAAGTTTCATTGCATCTCCTGGAGGATAGAAACGGGTTTGTTTGTGGTTGGACGCCGGAGAACCGGCGACCTGTCGACTGGATGGGAGGGCTGTTAGCACTCGTCAGCAGCGAGTGCTAATCATAAGGGCATTCGATGACCTTTCAAGTGCGAGGGCCCACGACAGCTGTCGGTTCTCAGCTCACTCGGAACTGCACGACCGTACTTTTCCGAGGGGTATTGCTGCTGCAGGCTGGGAAATGTGACCAAACACTCATGAATATGCCGGACGTACGTCGGCATCCGCTCTCCGTCTTCCGCCGACAAATTGCCGGCTGAGGCGACTTCGCCGCCTGCCAGGTAGCGGCCGAGCCACTTCCTGGCAGGCGGCGCAGTCACGCCGTGCACGGCCGCGGCGCGCAGGCATTTGTGAGCGAATTGAAGGGTCTGTGCTCAATCTCCGTGCAGGATTGCGCAGGACTTCACACTGTGCGGCGGGCCGGTCGCTGCCGCAGACCCGCTACATTGCGTGACCCATGGACCGCCTCGAGAACATAGAGACTTTCGTGCGGGTCGCACAGACCCAGAGCTTTGCCGAGGCCGCGCGCCAGCTGCGGGTGTCGAAATCGGTGGTGACCAGCCGCGTGAAGCAGCTCGAAGACCATGTCGGCGCGCCGCTGTTCCACCGCAGCACGCGCGTGGTGCGGCTCAGCGACGTGGGGCAGGCCTTCCTGCGCGACTGCGTCGAGCTGGTCGGGCGGGCCAACGACATCATGGACCAGATGCGCGACGCCAAGGACGGGCCCACCGGCACGCTGCGCGTGCATGCGCTCACGGGTTTCGTGCTGGGGCATTTCGCGACGCTGCTGCGCGCCTTCCAGGTGAGCTTTCCGGACATCCACCTGGAGCTCATCGTGAGCGACGCGGTGGTCGACCCGGTGAAGGCGGGCGTCGATTGCGCGCTGCAGATCTTTCCGGCGGCGTCGACCGAGCTGGTGTCGCGTCCGCTGTTTCCGGTGCGCCGGGTGTTCTGCGCCACGCCCGAGTACCTGCGCGCGCACGGCCGGCCCGCGAGCCCGCGCGAACTGCACAAGCACACGCTCGGCCTGTACTCGGGCTACCCCACGCGCGACCGCTGGACCTTCCATCACGCCGGTGAACAGGTCACGCTGTACATGAGCGCGGCGCTGCTCACCAACAGCGTCCACCTGCTGCGCGAGTACGCCATGGAGCACGCCGGCATCGTCTGCCTGCCGACGCTGGTGGCCGGCGAGGCGATCCTGCGCGGCGACCTGGAGGTGGTGCTGCCGTCGCACCAGCTGTCGTCGTTTTCGCTCAGCGCGGTGTATGCGGGCACATCGCGCAATGCGTTCAAGCTGCGGCTGTTCATCGAGCACCTGACCCAGGCCTTTTCCAAGGTGCCGCCGTGGGACGCGGCCATGATCGAACGCGGCCTGCTGCCGCCGGGCCTGATCTGGGACGCCTGACGCGAACGAAGTCCGTTCCGGGGTAAACCCTGTGCATTGAACGGATTTGCCGAACAATGCGGCCCGCGTTTTGGGCCTACCGCTCGCGCCCCCCGTTTCCTACAGTGCACACATCGCGGCCACCACGCTGCATCGTCCGGCACCTCAGGAGACACCCATGACCGTTGCATACCAGACCCGCTTCGGGTCCCTCAAGCACTTCGAGAAAGGCCACGTCGAGCCGATCGACGACGACGTGCGCCACTACGCGTTCTCCAACTGCTTCGAGATCGCCAGCATCAGCGCACCGTACGAGAAGGTCGTGTTCGGCCAGAACCAGATCTACGTGCTGGAAACGCTGCGCGCCGAAGGCACCTCGCCCTGGTACACCTGCGCGCACGACGAGTTCGCGCTGGTGATGGACGGCGACGTCGAAGTGCACCTCGTGCAGCTCGATGCGGCCCAGGCCGTGGCCGACACCGAGAAGAACGGCGCCGTGCTCGTGAAGGGCGAGCCTCAGGGCAAGAAGATGGGCTGGATGAAGCTCTCGCGCGGCCACCAGGGTCTGCTGCCGAAGAACACGGCCTACCAGTTCCGCGTGGCCGGCGAGCCGGGCGTGATCGTGCTGCAGACCTGCAAGGGCGATCTGTCCATCGAGAAGTGGGCAGACATCTGCCAGACGCACTGAGCCATCCAGGAGGCACACCATGAACGCACCCGCAGAACTCGCCAAGGTCATCGCATCGCAGCCTGACGCCACGCTCGGCTACAAGAATTTCTCGCTCGGCAGCTTCGGCTTTCGACGGGACGAGTACTTCGTTCACATCAACTGGAAGACCCGCGACGGCCGTCCCATGAGCCACACGATGGACGCCGGCAACTACCTGCGCGCGCTGATGCGCGACGTGGCCTGGGGCTTCTTCTACGGCTGGGTCAACTTCGACAACGTGTTCGGCACGGTCAACCACTACGACTCGGTCGACCTCTATGCTGGCAGCTTCAACGGCACGATGAAGGACGCGGGCATCGACCTGCTCGAGAACTTCCCCACGGCGCAGATCCGCGCCACCTTCGAGGCCATGCTCGACGACTGGACCAACGAGAGCTTCGACCCTTTCGCCGCGCCGCAGGAAACTGGCTCGCCCTACGGCCGCAAGAACGGCAACAACACCGCCAAGATCACCCGGGCGCGCGAGTTGGCCAAGCGCTGCGTGGGCCTGAAGGGCGACCTCGACCTGCGCAGCGACGAGCGCGGCGCGCCCATCAACCGCGCCTTCGTCGATGTGCCGCAGGGCCAGCCCGAGCTGCACCCCGAGCCCGGTTTCGAGAACGAGGTGCATGCCTTCAATCTCTTCGGCTTCCTGAGCCGCTCGCAGGTCACCTGGAACCCGAGCTTCACCTCGGTGGTGAAGCACAGCTTCATGTGCCCGACGACCGAGGAGCACATCCTGCCGATCATCCACGGCAACGACCGCGTCGAGTGGTTCTTCCAGATGACCGACGAGATCCACTGGGACTGCGGCGACAAGAACACCGGCAAGCCCATGGCCCGCGTGATCATGAAGGCCGGCGACATGGCCGCCATGCCTGCCTACTGCCGCCACCAGGGCTTCAGCCCCAAGCGCTCGATGCTGCTGGTGTGGGAGAACGGCTCGCCCAGCCTGGTCTACGAGATCCAGAAGGGCGAGAGCCCGGAGATCCCGGTCGAGTTCTGACCGGCCGGCCCGCCGCCGCCTCTTCTTTCTTCCTGCCTCCCATCCATCCAGCCCTCCCCGTGTGGGGAGGGCGAGGAGAACCCATGCCTGCTCTTTCCATCCGCCACCAGCTCTTCATCGACGGTCGCTTCGTCGACGCCGAATCCGGCGAGACGCTCGCCACGCTGAACCCGCACGACAACACGCCCATCGCCCAGGTCGCGCTGGCCGGCAAGGCCGACGTCGACAAGGCCGTGGCCGCCGCGAAGCGCGCCTTTCCGAAGTGGAGCCGCATGGCTGCGGCCGACCGCGGCCGCATCCTGCTGAAGCTGGCCGACCTCATCGAGGCCAACGGCGAAGAGCTCGCGCGGCTCGAATCGCTGGACACCGGCCATCCGATCCGCGACTCGCGCCGGCTCGACGTGCCACGCACCGCCGGGTGCTTCCGCTACTTCGGCGGCATGGCCGACAAGTTCCAGGGCGAGACCATTCCGGTGGAGGAGGGCTTTCTCAACTACACGCTGCGCGAGCCCGTGGGCATCGTCGGCCAGGTCGTGCCGTGGAACTTCCCGCTCATGTTCACGAGCTGGAAGATGGCGCCCGCGCTGGCGGCCGGCAACTGCATCGTGATGAAGCCGGCCGAGATCACGCCGCTCACCTCGCTGCGCATCGCCGAGCTGATGGCCGAGGCGGGCGTGCCGCCCGGCGTGGTCAATATGCTGCCGGGCCTGGGCAGCGTGGCGGGCCAGTACATCGCCGAGCACCCCGAGATCGCCAAGATCGCCTTCACCGGCAGCACCGCCACCGGCCGGCGCATCGTGCAGGCCAGCGCGGGTAATCTGAAGAAGATCCAGCTCGAACTCGGCGGCAAGGGCCCCAACATCGTGTTCGAAGATGCGAACCTGCAGGCGGCCGTGAACGGCAGCGCCTGGGCCATCTTCCACAACCAGGGGCAGGCCTGCATCGCGGGCTCGCGGCTGATGCTGCACGAGAAGATCGCCGACGCCTTCCTCGAGCAGTTCATTCCGCTCGCGAAATCCATCCGCCTGGGCAACCCGCTCAACGAGAACACCGAGATGGGCCCGCTCACGAGTGCCCAGCACCGCGACCGCGTGCTGAGCTATGTCGAGGTGGCGCAGGGGCAGGGCGGCGAAGTGCTGGCCGGTGGCCGCTCGCCGGGCGGCGATCTGGCACAGGGCTGCTACGTGGAGCCGACCGTGGTGCGCGCAAAGTCGTACCAGGACCGCGTCGCGCAGGAAGAGGTGTTCGGCCCCTTCGTCACTGTGCTCACCTTCAAGAGCGACGAAGAGGCGATGCAGATCGCCAACGGCACTGACTACGGCCTGGGCAGCGGCCTGTGGACCCGCGACCTGCAGCGCGCCCATAAGGTGGCGCGCGACCTGCACGCCGGCATGGTCTGGATCAACAGCTACAAGCGCGTGAACCCCGGCTCGCCCTTCGGCGGCGTGGGCCAGAGCGGCTACGGCCGGGAGATGGGCTTCGACGCGATGCGCGAGTACACGCAGGTGAAAAGCGTGTGGGTCAACGTCGATGCGCAGATTCCGCCGCACTTCGTGCGCTGAACGGAACGGGCCATGCACGACTTCATCCACACCACCCATCCGCAGCGCGTGGTGTTCGGCGCGGGCTCGCTGCGCCACCTGGCGCGCGAGATCGATGCGTTGGGCGCGAAGCGGGCGCTGGTGCTCTGTACGCCCGAGCAACGGCCGCAGGCTGAGCGCGTGGCGGCCTCGCTCGGCGCGCAGGCGGCCGGTCTGTTCGACCGGGCCGTGATGCATGTGCCGGTCGAGACCGCGCGTGAGGCCCGCGACCTGGCGCGCCAGCTCGGTGCCGACTGCGCCGTGGCGCTCGGCGGCGGTTCCACCACGGGGCTGGGCAAGGCCATCGCGCTGGAGTCCGGGCTGCCGATCGTCGTCATCCCCACCACCTACGCGGGCAGCGAGATGACGCCGATCTACGGCCTCACCGAGAACGGCCTGAAGAAGACCGGCAAGGACCCGCGCGTGCTGCCGCGCACGGTGATCTACGACCCCGAGCTGTCTCGCACGCTGCCCGTGGGCCTGAGCGTGACCAGCGGCATCAACGCCATCGCGCATGCGGCCGAAGGCCTGTACGCGCAGGACAGCAATCCGGTGATGGACCTGATGGCCGAGGAGGGCATCGCCGCGCTCGCACGCGCGCTGCCCGCCATCCGCACGCAGCCCGACGACCTGGCGGCGCGTTCCGACGCGCTGTACGGCGCCTGGCTGTGCGGCGGTGTGCTCGGTGCGGTGGGCATGGCCCTGCACCACAAGCTGTGCCACACGCTGGGCGGCAGCTTCAACCTGCCGCATGCCGAGGTGCACACGGTGGTGCTGCCGCATGCGCTCGCGTTCAACGCGCAGGCCGCGCCGCGCGCCATGGCGCGCATCGAGCGCGCGCTCGGCGGTCTGTCGGCGGCAGGGGCGCCGGCGGCGGTCTATGCACTGGCGCGCGACAACGGCGCACCGGTGGCGCTGAAGGACATCGGCATGCGCGCCGCCGACCTCGACCGCGCGGCGGACATTGCCGTCGCCCACCCGTACTGGAACCCGCGGCTCTTCGGCCCGGCCGAGCGCGACGCGATCCGCGCGCTGCTGCAGCGCGCCTTCGACGGCGAGCCGCCGGGTTGATCCGCGGGGCATGCACAGAGACACACGAACAACGAAGGAGACAGCCATGACATTCAACCGCAGACACTTCACGCAAGCCGCCGCCGCACTTGCCGCCACGGGCGCCGCGCCGCTGGTGTTCGCCGCCGACACGCTGAAGATCGGCTACGTGTCGCCGCAGACCGGGCCACTCGCGCCCTTCGGCGAGGCCGACAAATGGGTGATCGAGCAGATGAAGACCGCCTTCAAGGACGGCGTCAGCGTGGGCGGAAAAAAGTACGCCGTGCAGATCGTGCTGAAGGACAGCCAGTCGAACCCCAATCGCGCGGGCGAGGTGGCGAATGACCTGATCCTGAAGGACAAGGTCGCGCTCGTGCTCACGGCCGGCACGCCCGAGACCGCCAACCCGGTCAGCGACGCCTGCGAACTCAACGAGGTGCCGTGCATCTCCAGCGTGGTGCCATGGCAGCCCTGGTTCTTCGGTCGCAAGGGCGATCCGGCCAAGGGCTTCAACTGGACCTACCACCTGTTCTGGGGGCTCGAAGACGTCATCGCCACCTTCACCAACGGCTGGAAGACCGTGGCCACCAACAAGAAGGTCGGTGGTCTGTTCCCCAACGACGGCGACGGCAACGCCTGGGGCGACAAGGAGCTGGGCTTTCCCAAGCCGCTCGCGCAGATGGGCTTCACGCTCACCGACCCCGGCCGCTTCCAGAACGGCACGCAGGACTTCAGCGCGCAGATCGCGGCCTTCAAGCGCGGCAACGTCGAGATCGTCACCGGCGTGGTGATCCCGCCCGATGCCAAGACCTTCCTCACGCAGGCGCGCCAGCAGGGCTTCAAGCCCAAGGTGATCACGCTCGGCAAGGCGCTGCTGTTCCCGGGCGCCATCGAAGCTTTGGGCGACCTGGGCGATGGTCTCTCGACCGAGGTGTGGTGGAGCCCCTCGCATCCGTTCACATCGAGCCTCACGCAGCAGAGCGCGAAGGCGCTGGCCGAAGCCTACGAGGCCGACACGAAGAAGCAGTGGACGCAACCCATCGGTTTTGCGCATGCGCTGTTCGAAGTGGCGGCAAACGCCTTGTCGCGCTCGAAGTCGCTCAAGGCCGGCGACGTGCGCGATGCCGTGGCTACGACCTCGATCAACTCCGTGGTCGGCTCCGTGAAGTGGGGCGGCCAGGGTCCGTTCAAGAACGTCAGCAAGACACCGCTGGTGCTCGGCCAGTGGGGCAAGGGCAAGCAGCGCAAGTTCGAACTGACCCTCGTGAACAACGAGGCCGCGAAGGCCATCCCCACCGGCGGCGCGCTGCGCCTGCTCTGAGTGACGGCTGCCATGACGCTGCTGGCCTTGCACGGCGTGAGCAAGTCCTTCGGGGCGCTCAAGGTCACCGATGGCATCACGCTGGCGGTGACCGAGGGCGAGACGCTGGGCATCCTCGGGCCCAACGGCGCGGGCAAGACCACGCTGTTCAACCTGATCTCGGGCGACGCGCGCGTCGACGCCGGCCGCGTGGAATACGCGGGCCGCGACGTGACGCGGCTGCGCCCGCATCAGCGCTGCCGCGCCGGCATCGGCCGCAGCTACCAGGTGCCGCAGCCTTTCGGGCACATGAGCGTGTTCGAGAACCTCGTCACCGCCGCCTGCTTCGGCGGCCAGCAGGCCGAGCGCGAGGCCTGGGAGACGGCGCACGAGGTGCTGGGCCAGACGGGCCTGACGCCGCACGCCAACAAGCCGGCCGGCGGACTCACGCTGCTCGACCGGAAGCGGCTGGAGCTGGCGCGTGCGCTCGCGACGAAGCCGCGCCTGCTGCTGCTCGACGAGATCGCGGGCGGGCTCACCGAGCCCGAGGCCGCGGTGCTGGTGGCGGAGCTCAAGCGCATCAAGGCGCGCGGCGTGACCATGATCTGGATCGAGCACGTGGTGCATGCGCTGCTGTCGCTGGCCGACCGGCTGTTCGTCATCAACTTCGGGCAGCAGCTGGCGGAAGGCACGCCGCGCGCGGTGATGAACGACCCCGAGGTGCGGCGCGTGTACATGGGGATCGAGGCATGACCGCACCACTCCTCGATACCCACGACCTGCAAGCCTTCTACGGCGATGCACAGGCCCTGTTCGGCATCGACTTCACGCTGTCGGCGGGCGAGCTGGTGGCGGTCATCGGCGCCAACGGCGCGGGCAAGTCGACCTTTCTCAAGAGCCTCACGGGCCTGCTGCGCGCGCCGTCCGACGCGATCCGCTTCAAGGGCGAGCCCATCGGCGGCCTGCCGCCCGGCGAGATCGTGCGGCGCGGCCTGGCGATGGTGCCGGAAGGCCGGCGCCTGTTTCCGAGCCTGAGCGTGGAAGAGAACCTGCTGATGGGCGCCGCGCCGCGCCGCGCGGGGCCGTGGAACCTGCAGCGCCTGTACGGCCTCTTTCCCATCCTGGCCGAGAAGCGGCGCCAGCCCGCCACCTCGCTGTCGGGCGGGCAGCAGCAGATGGTGGCGCTGGGCCGCGCGCTCATGAGCAACCCCGAGGTGCTGCTGTGCGACGAGCTCTCGCTCGGCCTGGCGCCGGTCGTCATCCGCGAGATCTATGCGGCCATGCCGGCCATCACGGGGGAGGGCATGACGGTCGTGATCGTGGAGCAGGACGTGCGCATGGCGCGGCAGGTGTCGCAGCGCGTGTACTGCTTCCAGGACGGGCGCGTGTCGCTCACGGGGCGCTCGGACGAACTCACGCCCGAGCAGATATCGCAGGCTTACTTCGGCATCGAGGACTCCCATGCTTGAAACCCTGCTTCAAGGCGTGCTGCTCGGCGGCCTCTACACGCTGTTCGCGCTGGGCCAGTCGCTGATGTTCGGCGTCATGCGGCTGACCAACACGGCGCAGGGCGACTTCATCATCCTGGGCGCCTTCGCGGTGATCGCCGGTGTCTCGATGACCGGCGCATCTGTGCCATGGCTGGTGGTGCTCGCGGTGCTGCCGCTGGCCTTCGGCTTCGGCTACCTGCTGCAGCGCCACGTGCTCAACGGCACGCTGGGCAAGGACCCGCTGCCCTCGCTGGTCGTGACCTTCGGCCTGTCGATCGTGATCCAGAACCTGCTGCTGGAGCTGTTCTCGGCCGACCCGCGCGCGATCGAGGTCGGTGCGCTGGCCACGGCCTCGGTGCCGTTGGGCGATGCGCTGGCACTGGGTGCGCTGCCGCTGGTGATCCTGGCGGTGGCAGTGGCCGCCACGGCCGCGATGCAATGGATGTTCGCGCGCACGTCCTTGGGCCGCACTTTCCGAGCGGTCTCCGACGACCGCGAGATTGCCGAGCTGATGGGGCTGAGGGCGAAGCAGGTCTACGCGCTGGCCACGGGCATCGCCTTCGTGCTGATCGCCATCGCCGGTGCGTTGCAGGGCATGCGCACCGCGGTGTCGCCGTCGGACGGCCCGCTGCTGCTGCTGTTCGCCTTCGAGGCCGTGATCATCGGCGGCATGGGCTCGTTCTGGGGCACGCTGGCTGGTGCCATGATCCTGGGCATCGCGCAGCAGATCGGTTTTCGCATCGACCCGGGCTGGGGTATCTGGTTCGGCCATCTCGTGTTCCTCGCGGTGCTGGTGCTGCGGCCGCAGGGACTGTTCCCCAAGACCCGCTGACCACGCTCGACATGACCGACAAGACCACCCCCGCGCCCCTCAAGCACGTGCTGTTCATCATGTGCGACCAGCTGCGCGCCGACCACCTCTCGTGCTACGGTCATCCGCGCCTGCAGACCCCGCACATCGATGCGCTGGCCGCGCGCGGCGTGCGCTTCAGCCACGCCTATGCGCAGGGCGCGGTGTGCGGGGCCTCGCGCATGTCGACCTACACCGGTCGCTACGTCAGCAGCCATGGGACGATGTGGAACTTCGTGCCGCTGTCGGTGGGGCAGAAGACGCTGGGCGACCACCTGCGTCCGCACGGCGTGCGCTGCGCGCTGGTGGGCAAGACGCACGTCGAGGCCGACACCGAGGGCGCCCGGCGCTTGGGCATGGACCCGACGCAGGGCGCGGGCCGGCTCGCGATGGAAGGTGGCTTCGAGCCCTATGCGCGCGACGATGGCATCTGGCCGCCGGGCTTCAAGGTGCAGGGCAATGCGTACTGCGACTGGCTGCGCGCCAAGGGCTATGAATCCGACAACCCCTGGCACGACTTCGCCAACGCGGGCCGTGGCCCCGACGGCGAGATTCTGAGCGGCTGGCAGATGCGCTGGGCCGACCGGCCCGCGCACATCGCCGGCGCGCACAGCGAGACGCCCTACACGACCGAGCGCGCGATCGATTTCATGCGCGAGGCCGGCAACGCGCCCTGGGTGCTGCACCTGTCGTACATCAAGCCGCACTGGCCCTACGTGGCACCCGCGCCCTACCACGCGATGTACGGACCCGAGGACATGCTGCCGGTGGTGCGCAGCGAGGCCGAGCGCGTCGACGCCCATCCGGTGGTGGAGGGCTTCCGGCGCGAGACCGTGAGCCGCAACTTCAGCCGCGACGAGGTGCGCAACACCGTGGTGCCGACCTACATGGGGCTCGTGAAGCAGGTCGACGACCAGCTCGGCCGGCTTTTCGCCTTCATGGCCGAGCAGGGGCTGGACCGCGACACGCTGGTCGTCTTCACCAGCGACCACGGGGACTACCTGGGCGACCACTGGTTGGGCGAGAAAGAGTTGTTCCATGACCCGATCGTGAGGGCGCCGTTGATCGTGGTCGACCCGCGTGCCGAGGCCGATGCGCGCCGCGGTACCGTGAGCGACGCGCTGGTCGAGTGCATCGACCTCGTGCCCACGATGCTCGATGCGCTGGGCCTGCCGCAGCCGTCCGAATGGCTCGAAGGCCAGTCGCTGCGACCGCTGCTGCACGGGCATGCGGGCGCGGCGGGTAAGCACGTGGTGGTGTGCGAGAACAGCTTCGCCTTCCGCGACGAGGTGCGGCTGCCGCTGAACCAGCCCGTCGAGCGCTGCCACATGACGATGCTGCGCACGCGCCGGTGGAAGTTCGTGCACTTCGAAGACCTGCCGCCGCAACTGTTCGACATGCAGGCCGACCCCGACGAGCTGGTCGACCTGGGCCGGGACCCGGCCTTCGCCGCGGTGCGCGAGCAGATGCTGGGCCTGCTGTTCGACTGGCTGCGCCAGCGGCGGCGCTTTCCCACGGTGGCGCCCGACGACATCGCACGCTGGAACCAGCGCGAGCTGGCGGCCGGCATCCTCATCGGCGCCTGGTAGGCGGCGCGCGCATCCCATTTCAAAAAAGGAGACATCCCATGAACGCTTTCCGTCGATCCCTCCCGGCCAGCCTGGCGGCGGCCGCCGTGCTCGCCACCGTTGCCGCACCCGGCCACGCCGCCGACACCTGGCCCAGCAAGCCCGTGCGGCTGGTGGTGGCCTTTCCGGCCGGTGCGCCGGGCGACATCATTTCGCGGCTGATGCAGCCGGCCCTGCAGAAGGCACTGGGCCAGCCCGTGGTGGTCGACAACAAGCCGGGGGCGGGCGGCAACATCGGCATGCAGGAAGTGGCGCGCGCCACCGACGGTCACACCGTGCTGGTCGGGCCCGACACCATGCTCACCATCAATCCGCACCTGTACCGCAAGCTCGCCTTCCGGCCGATGGAAGACCTGGTGCCCGTGACGCAGCTTGCATCATTCAGCCAGGAACTGGTGTGTTTTCCCGGTGCCGGCATCAAGACCCTGCCCGAGCTGCTGGCCGCGGCCCGGGCCAAGCCGATGAGCTATGCCTCGGGCGGCCCCGGCGTGCCCGGCCACATGGCCATGGAGATGCTGCTGGCCGATGCCGGCGTGCAGATGCAGCACGTGCCCTATCGCGGTCCGAGCCCGGCCATGCAGGACGTGATGGGCGGCATGGTGCCCTGCGGCTTCCTGGCCTCGCCGACGGTCGGCCCGATCATTCGCGACGGCAAGCTGGTGGCCATCGCCGTGTCGGGCAGCAAGCGCCTGGGCAGCCAGCCGGCGGTGCCCACCGTGGCGCAGGCCGGCATCAAGGGCTATGACGCCAGCTTCGCCGAGATGATGGCCATGCCGCGCAGCACGCCACCGGCCGTGGTCGCGCGCTTGCAGGCCGAGGTGGCAAAGGCGCTGGCGGCACCCGAGCTGCGCGAGCGGCTGGCCACGATGGACCTCGAGGTGGTGGCCAACACGCCTGAAGAAGCGGCGCGCCGCCTGCGTGCCGAGCACCAGCGCTGGGGCCTGGTGGCCGCGCGCGTACAGCTGCAGCTGGACTGAGCGCGATGGCCTCCTTCCGCGTCGTCATCGACACCGGCAGCAGCCGCCGCGCGGGCTGGACCGCGGCCGTGCTGGTGGCGGTGGCCGCCACGCTGCCCTTCTGGGGCGAGCCGAGCTGGATGCGCGAGTTCGTCGAGATCGCCTGCTACTTCATCTTCGCGATGATGTGGAACCTGCTGGCCGGCTACGGCGGCATGGTCAGCATCGGGCAGCAGGCCTTCTTCGGCTTCGGCGGCTACGTGATGCTGATGCTCGGCAACTTCGCGGGCGTCAATCCGTTCGTGGCGATTCCGCTCGGCGCGCTGGCGGCGGCGCTCATCGCGGTGCCGGTGTCCTTCGTCGCCTTCCGGCTGTCGGGTGGCTACTTCGCCATCGGCACCTGGGTGATTGCCGAGGTGTTCCGGCTCAGCTTCGCCAACGTGTCGGCGGTGGGCGGCGGCTCGGGCACCACGCTCACGGCGCTGCGCGGCATCGAGCGCGCCACGCGCGAGAACGTCACCTACTGGATGGCGCTGGGCTGCGTGGTGGCGGCGGTGTCGCTGGTCTACCTGTTCCTGCGCAGTCGCTTCGGACTGGCGCTGCTGGCGATCCGCGACAACGAGATGGCCGCCGAATCGCAGGGCATTCCGGTGGCGCGCATGAAGCTCGCGGTGTACGTGGTGGCGGCCTTCGGCGCGGGGCTGGCGGGGGCGCTGTACTTCGTGGGCAACCTGCGCATCAGCCCCGACGCGGCCTTTGCGCCGAACTGGACGGCCTTCGCGATCTTCATGGTCGTGATCGGCGGCATCGGCCGCATCGAAGGTCCGCTGGTGGGCGCGCTCGTCTTCTGGGCGCTGAACAAGTTCCTGAGCGACTACGGCACCTGGTATCTGCTGGGGCTCGGGCTGCTGGCCATCGTGGCCACGCTCTTCTTCAAGCAGGGCCTGTGGGGCTGGGCGCAGCAGCGCTGGGCCTGGTCCCTGTTCCCGACGCAGCGCCGGCTGATGCCGCCGCATGCGTCTGCGTCTTCTTCCTCTCTGGAGCTCGACCCTCATGCGCAACATCGATGAACACACCATCACCGCCGCCGTGCTCGAGCGCATGGCCGGGTGCGAGAACGCGCGACTGAAAGAAGTGATGTCAGCGCTCGTGCGTCACCTGCACGACTTCGCGCGAGAAGTGAAGCTCACTGAGGCCGAGTGGGCCGCCGGCATCGAGTTCCTCACCGCCACGGGCCAGAAGTGCGATGCGCAGCGCCAGGAGTTCATCCTGCTGTCGGACACGCTGGGCCTGTCGATGCTCACCGTCGCGATGAACCACGCGAAGAGCCCGCAGGCCACCGAGGCCACCGTGTTCGGCCCCTTCCACGTGGCGAATGCGCCGCAGCTGCCGCTGGGTGGCGACATCTCGGCCGGCGCGGTGGGCGAGCCGCTGTTCGTGCAAGCCATGGTGCGCGGGCGCGACGGCGAGCCTATTGCCGATGCAGTGGTGGATGTGTGGGAGGCCGATGCCGAAGGCTTCTACGACGTGCAGCGGCCTGGTGATCACCTGCAGGGGCGGGCAGTCTTGCGCACGAACGCTGAGGGCCGGCTGTGGTTTCGCGGCGTGGCGCCGGTGGCCTATCCGATTCCCACCGACGGACCGGTGGGCGCGATGCTGCGCGCGACCCGGCGGCATCCGTGGCGGCCCGCACATGTGCACTTCATGGTGCAGGCGCCGGGCTACGAGACGCTCATCACGCACGTCTTCCGCGAGGGCGATCCGTACCTCGACAGCGATGCGGTGTTCGGCGTGCGCAGCTCGCTGATCGGCAACTTCGCGGCGCACGCCCCGGGCCGCGCGCCCGACGGCAGCGTGCAGGACGGGCCGTTTCACACGCTGGACTTCGCGTTCGTGCTCGAGCCATCCGGGGGCTGATCCCTGCCAGGAGGCAGTTCATGTATTCATAAAACGACAGAATTCCAGCGGTCGAGCTGCACATCAAGTTCGACAAACGCGTCAGGGCGACGATTCGCCAGCTGGGGTATCCGACCAAGAATGCGCCGAAGGGCTGGTACCGGGAGTACGAGCGGCGGTTCGACTTGCCAAGGGGCTATGCACGTTCGAAGCCCAATTATTCTCTGGAGCAGAAGGAGGTAGCTGTCAGGCACTTCCTCGATCATCGGCGCTGCATCGCATTCACCGCATTCACCATCAAGGCGCCGTATCCGATCGACAGGCCGGCGTGGTTAGGTAAGCATGGGGCGGTACTCAAACAACTTCGAACAACCCAGCCGCTCCCATTCCTCCGCCCACGCACATCGTGACAACCACATGGCGCACTCCGAGCGCCTTGCCGGCGATCAGCGCATGCCCCACAAGCCGCGAGCCCGACATGCCGAACGGATGCCCCATCGCGATCGCGCCACCGTGGATGTTCAGGCGGTCGTCAGGAATGCCCAGCCGGTCGCGGCAGTAGAGCACCTGCACTGCGAAGGCTTCGTTGAGTTCCCACAGCCCGACGTCATCGGCGCGCACACCGCAGCGCGCGAGCAGGCGCGGCACTGCAAACACCGGGCCGATACCCATCTCGTCGGGCTCGCAACCGGCCACGGCAAAGCCGCGGAAGATGCCCAGCGGCGTGAGGTTGCGCTGCTCGGCCAGCCGGCTGTTCATGAGCACGCAGGCCGAAGCACCATCGGACAGCTGGCTCGCATTGCCCGCCGTGATGTGGCCGCCTTCGATCACGGGCTTGAGCGCGGCCAGTTGCTGCGCCGATGTACTGCGCAGGCCCTCGTCGTGCGTCAGTGTGATGTCTTCACGCACATCGGGCGCGCCGTCCTTGCCGGCCACGAGCTTGCGCACGTCGATGGGCGCGATCTCTTGCGCGAAGGCGCCGGCATCGCGCGCGGCCACCGCGCGCTGCTGGCTGCGCAGGCCGTAATCGTCTTGCCTGTCACGGCCGATGCCGTAGCGGGTGGCCACGTTCTCGGCCGTCTGGATCATGGTCTGGTACACGCCCGGCACGTGCTGCTCCAGCCACGGGTCGCGCTGGCGGTAGGTGTTGGTGTGCGTATTGACCGTGAGGCTCACGGCGTCGAGCCCGCCCGCCACCACCGCGGGCACACCGTCGCACAGGATGCTGTGCGCGCCCATCGCAATGGCCTGCAGGCCCGAGCTGCAGAAGCGGTTCACGGTCACGCCCGCGGTGTGCCTGGGCAAACCGGCGCGCAGCGCGACGATGCGTCCGATGTTCATGCCCGTGCTGCCCTCGGGACGGGCCGTGCCCATGATCACGTCCTCGATCTCGTCGTGGGCTAGCCCGGCGCGTTCGACCGCGTGGCGCACGGCGTGCGCGCCGAGCACCGCGCCGTGTGTGTCGTTGAAGGCGCCGCGGTAGGCCTTGCCGATGGGCGTGCGTGCGGTGGAAACGATGACGGCATCGATGCTCATGCTTTCTCCTGCCCCGATTGACGAATCGCACCGCTCGACAGCAGCGCATCGATGACAGCGTCTGGCACGCCCGAGGCCTTCAGCACCTGCACGGTCGATTGGCCGATCTGCTGCGGCGCCGAGCGGTAGCTCGCCGGCGTGCGGCTGAGCTTGATCGGCGAGGCGATGGAGCGGTGCGTGCCGATCTCGGCCACCATGTCGCGGTGCGCCGTGTGCGGATGCGCCAGCGCTTCCACCACGTTCTGGATCACCCCGCACGGCACGCCGACGCGTGTCAGCTCGCTGAACAGCTGCTGCGCGTTGTAGGGTGCAAAGGCCGATTCGATCTCGGACTTGAGCACGAAGCGGTTCACCGCGCGATCGGCGTTGGTGGCAAAGCGCGGGTCCGTCGGAAGGTCGGTGCGGCCGACGACCTTGCACATACGCTCGAACTGCCCGTTGTTGCCCACCGCCAGGAAGATCGGCTCAGTGCCGGTCGCGTAGGTGTCGTAGGGCGCTATGTTCGGGTGGCCGTTGCCCGAGCGCAGCGGCGGCTTGCCAGTGAACAGCGTGTTGATCGAGTGCGGGTACAGCGACGACAACGCGCAGTCGTACAGCGTCGATTCGACCTGCTGACCCCGGCCGCTGCGGGTGCGCTCGACCACCGCCATCAGGATGCCGATGGCCGCGTTCAGGCCGGTGGTCACGTCGACGATCGGCACGCCCAGCCGCGTGGGCTGGCCGGCGGGTTCACCGTTGATGCTCATCAACCCCGACAGCGCCTGCACTGCCGCGTCGTAGCCGGCCAGTCCGCCCAGCGGGCCGCTGTCGCCGAATCCCGTGATGCGGCAATGAATGAGCCGCGGAAAGCGCTGCGACAGCACCTCGTGAAAGCCCATGCCCCAGCGCTCCAGCGTGCCGGTCTTGAAGTTCTCGATCAGCACGTCGGCGTCTTCGAGCAGCCGCAGCACCACCTCGCGGCCTTCGGGCACGCCCAGGTCGACGCAGATGGTCTGCTTGTTGCGGTTGATGCCCGCGAAGTAGGAGGCCATGTCGTCCTTGAAGGGCGGGCCCCAGGTGCGGGTCTCGTCGCCCGAGGGGCCTTCGACCTTGATCACGTCGGCGCCGTGGTCGCCCAGGATCTGGGCGCACAGCGGGCCGCCGAGCACGCGCGAGAGGTCGACGACCTTCAAGCCTTGGAGAGAAGTCATGGCAGTTCCGTGGTCAGTAGGGATCAGTAGGATTTGGGGAGACCGAGGACTTTCTCGGCCACGAAGCACAGGATCATCTGGGGGCTGATCGGCGCGATGCGCGGGATCAGCGATTCACGCAGATAGCGCTCCACGTGGTATTCCTTCGCGTAGCCGAAGCCGCCGTGCGTCATGACGGCCGTGAGGCAGGCCTGGTAGCCGGCCTCGGCCGCGAGGAACTTGGCGCTGTTGGCCTCGGCGCCGCAGTCGCGGCCCAGGTCGTACAGCTGCGCCGCGCGCTGCACCATGAGGTTGGCGGCTTCCAGGTTCATCCAGCGTTCCGCCAGCGGATGCTGGATCGCCTGGTTCATGCCGATGGGCCGGTCGAACACCACGCGTTCCTTGGCGTACTGCACGGCCTTTCGCAGCGCCGCGCGGCCCAGGCCCACGGCCTCGGCCGCGATCAGGATGCGCTCCGGGTTCATGCCGTGCAGGATGTATTCGAAACCCCGGCCTTCCTCGCCGATGCGGTCTTCCACCGGAATCTGCAGCCCGTCGATGAACAGCTCGTTCGAGTCGACCGCAGAGCGGCCCATCTTGTCGATCTCGCGCACCTGCACCTTGCTGCGGTCGAGCGTCGTGTAGAAAAGCGAGAGCCCGTGCTGCGGCCGCGCGCATTCCTCGATCGGCCGGGTGCGCGCGAGCAGCAGCATCTTCTCGGCCACCTGTGCGGTCGAGATCCAGACCTTCTGGCCGTGCACGACGTAGTGGTCGCCCTGGCGCACCGCGCGCGTCTTCAGCCGCGTGGTGTCCAGGCCGACGCTCGGCTCGGTCACCGCGAAGCACGCGCGCTCACGGCCCGCGATCAGCGGTGGCAGCATGCGCTGCTGCTGCTCCTGGTTGCCGAACACCACCACCGGCTGCAGGCCGAAGACGTTCATGTGGATCGCCGATGCGCCCGACATGCCCGCGCCCGAGGCCGCAATGGTCTGCACCAGCGTGGCCGCCTCGCGCATGCCCAGGCCGGCGCCGCCCAGTTCGGTGGGCATGCACACGCCGAGCCAGCCGGCCTCGGCGATCGCCTGATGGAACTCGGTCGGAAAGCCGCCTTCCTGGTCCTTGCGCAACCAGTAGGCATCGTCGAAGCGGGTGCACAGCGCCTCGACGGCGTGGCGGATCTCGTCCAGGTCCGAGTCCTGCGGGGCATGGGGAATGGGGTCTTGCATGCGTGTCTCCTGAAAACGTTTTCTTCAATCGCGCGCGGCGATGGCCTGCTGCCAGTTCGGCGCCCGCTTGCCGCGCGCAGCGGCGACGCCTTCGACGGCCTCGCTGCGCATCTGCCGCGCGAAGGTGTCGGCGGCTTCGTCGAGGTAGCCAGGCAACTCGTCGTTCCACCAGCGCCTGGCGCCGAGCACCGTATGGAGCATCTGCTTGGTCGCGGCCGAGGCGCCGGGCGCACAGGCGACGATGCGTGCCAGCAGTTCGTCGGTGCGCGCGGCCAGTTGTTCGGGGTCGGCCACGTGGTAGTCGAGCAGTCCGATGCGGTGCGCTTCGGCCGCATCGATTCGCTCGCCCGTGAGCATGAGGCGGCGCGCGGCCTGTGCGCCGATGCGTGCCGCAACGAAGGGCAGGATCTGCCCGGGAACGAGGCCGATGGCCGCTTCGGGAAAGCCGAATTTCGCACCCTGTGCGCCGATGGCGATGTCGGCCGCGCACACCAGGCCCGCACCGCCGCCCATCGCAGCGCCGCGCACACTGGCCACCACCACCTTCGGTGCGCTGCAGAGCCTGCGCAGGAAGTCGCCATAGCGCCGGTTGCTTTGGGCGATCGGGTCCTTGCCGTTGGCGCCGCGCGGCGCGTTCAGGCGATCGGCCATGTTGCCGAGGTTGCCACCCGCGCTGAATGCCTCGCCCGCGGCGGTGATGAGTACGACGCGCGCGGCGGGCATCTCGATGGCCTGCGTCAACGCGGCATCGAGCGCATCGATCATCTCGGGGCCGAGCGGGTTGCGCGCCTCGGGGCGGTTCAGTTCGATCTGGAAGACCGCGCCGCGCGACACGCAGCGCACGGGTGCATCGTGGGGGACGGTGGAGGTTGCTGTGTCCATGGTGTGCTTTGGGAGGGGAGGAAGAGGCGTATTCAGTGCAGTGCGTCAGTGCGTCAGTGCGACGAGTGCGAAGAGCCCAAAGGGCCGAGCACGCCCGCCTGCATCAGGGTGGCAATGCGTGCGTCATCGAACCGCAGTTCGCGAAGAATCTCTTGCGTGTGTTCGCCAAGCCGTGGCGCGCGCGGCACGTCGTGCATGGCATCGACGCCGGGCAGGGCCACGCCGGGCAAGGGCGCCAGCGTCGGGTCGTCCGTGCGCGCCATCGGCTGCAGCAGGCCGAGGTGACGCACCTGCGCGTCGTCGAGCAGTTGCGTGGCGTGTCGCACTTCGCTCGCCAACACGTCGCGCGCCATGAAGGCTGCGACCCATTGCGCGCTGGTCTGCGTGAGCAGAACGGCCTTCAATGCCGCATCGATCTCGCCGGCAACAGCCAGCCGGCTCGCAGCCGTGGCCATGCGCGGATCGCTGCGCCACGCGGGCCGACCGATCACCTCGCTGATGGCCGCGAACATCGCATCGCTCATTGCCGCGAGCGCGATGTGGCCGTCCGCCGTTGCGTAGAGGCCTTGCGGCACCGTCGCGGCGGTGGCCGGTGCGTCACCGCGCCAGACGTGCTCGATGAGTAGCGGGTTCTGCAGCGCCGCCATGCAGGCAAGCAGGCTCAGGTCCAGGTGTGTGCCCAGCCCTTCGGGCGAGCGTTCACGTGCGAACAGCGCGGCGCCGACGGCGTTGGCCGCGTAGAGGCCGCACGACACGTCGGCGATGTAGGGCTTGGCGGTGGCTGGCGTGCCGTCGGGTGCGCGGTTGGTCACGGCCATGCCCGAGACGGCCTGCGCGATGGCGTCGGTGCCGGGGCGTTGCGCATCGGGCCCGCTCTGGCCGAAGCCCGAGATCGACACGTAGATCGCCGACGGATTCGCCGCGCGCACCTCGGCAGGCCCCAGGCCCATGCGCTGCGCCACGCCCGGGCGAAAGCTCTGGATCAGGATGTCGGCGCGCGCCGCGAGCAGGGCGAGCAGCGCGCGGCCTTCCGGCTGCCGTGCATCGCAGGCCAGGCTGCGCTTGCCGCGGTTGAAGGCCATCGTGATCGCGGTCATGCCATCACGTGCCAGGCCGATGCGCCGGCTCCAGTCGCCGTCGAGCGGCTCTGCCTTCACCACGTCGGCCCCGAGCTGGCGCAGGATCTGGCCGCAGTACGGCCCGGCAATGCCTTGCGAGAGATCGAGCACACGCAGGCCGGCATAGGCGAGGTGCGTGCAAGCCGAGGCCATGTTCAACAGCGAGTCTCCAGTTTATTTATGAATGCCGAATCAATCATAGGTTTGGCGTCAGCGATGATCCAGTTAGATAATCCGCAAGAATCGACTGACTCTTAAGCATCGCTTATGGAAATGCGTGATCTGGACATGGGCCTGCTGCGGACCTTCGTGGCCGCAGCGGAGCGCGAGAGCTTCGCGGTGGCGGCGACGCGCGTGTTTCGCACGCAAGCGGCCGTGTCGCTGCAGATGCAGCGGCTCGAGGCCGTGGTGGGCTGCGCGCTGTTCACGCGCGTGGGGCGCAAAAAACGTCTGAGCGACCAGGGCGTGCGACTGCTGGAGTACGCGCGGCGCATCCTGAGCCTGAACGACGAGGCCTACCGCGCGATGACGCAGGAGGTCTTCGAGTACCCCGTGAAGATCGGCGCCTGCGCCGACGCGGTCGACACGCTGATGCCTGAGTACCTGGAGATGTGCGCCGAAACGTACCCGAGCCTGCGCATCGACATCCAGGTCGGTCGCAGCCGCTGGCTCGCGTCGGCCCTGCGCCGGGGCGATGTCGACCTGGTGGTCGACGTGGCACCGCACGAGGAGTTCCATCACGTCGTGCTGCGCACTTCGCCCGTGGTGTGGCTGGCCGGCGCGCGCTTTCACTACCAGCAGAACCTGGCGCTGCCGCTGGTGCTGATCGACTCGGCCTGCCCGTTTCGCGGCATGGCGCTGGAGGCGCTGGCGCAGCAGGAGCGCAACTGGCGCCCGACGTTCCAGACCTCGACGCTGGCCGGCATCCGCGCGGCGCTGCGTGCGGGGCTGGGCATCACGCCGCGCACCATCGAGATGCTGACCTCCGACATGAAGGTGGTCGATCACGAGTTGGGCCTGCCGCCGCTGCCGTCGATCAGCTACCGGCTGTATTCGCGCGTGAACGACTGCAGCGAGAGCGCCCAGAAGTTCAGCGCATTGATCGCGCCGCGCTGAAGCATCTGCATCGGCTCAGGGCTGCTGCATGCCCGTGTCGCGGATGATCTTGCCCCAGGCCACCGTGTCGCGCTGCTGCAGCGCGCGCAGGTGCTGCGGCGAGGCCGGCGTGGGCAGCAAGCCCTTGGCCTGCAGGAACTCGCGGCCTTCGGGTGCCTCGAGTGCTTCGCCGATCCAGGCGGCAAGCTGCGTCGACACGGCCGGCGGCGTCGAGGCCACGGCGCTCCAGATGGCGATCCACGAGGCCACGTCGAAGCCGGCGTAGCCCGACTCCGCCAGCGTCGGCACCTCGGGCAGTTGCGTGAGCCGGCTGGCGGTCGACACTGCGAGCGCGACCGCCTTGCCGGCCTTGATCTGCGGCAGCGCCGTGGCTGCGTCGCAGAAGTAGAAGTCGAACTGCCCGCCGAGCAGGTCGGTCATCGCCTGGCCGCTGGCGCGGTAGGGCACGTTGACGGCCTTCATGCGCGTGACCTGGCGAAACTGCTCGCCCGCGATGCGGTTGCCCACGCTGGTGCTCGCGAACGACAGGTTGCGGTCGCCTTCGCCGGCCCAGCCGACGAACTCCTTGAGCGTGCGCTGTGCAATGCGCTGCGGGTTCACGAGCAGCACGAAAGGCGCCTGTGCCAGCGTGGCCAGTGGCGTGAAGTCGGCCACCGGGTCGAATGGCAGCTTCTTGTAGATGGTGGCGTTGGCCGCATGCGTCGAGGCGCCTGACACCAGCAGCGTGTAGGCCTCGCTGCCGGCGCGCGCGGCGGCCTCGGCGGCGATGTTGCCGTCGACGCCGGGCTTGTTTTCCACCACCACGGCGCGGCCGCTCCTGCGCGAGATCTTCTCAGCGAGGTAGCGCGCGATGGTGTCGCTCGCGCTGCCCGCGCCGTAGGCCACGATCACGTGCACGGGTTTCTCCAGAGCCTGCGCGCTGGCCGCGAACGGCACGCCGGTGGCAAGTGCCGCAGCGAGCGCGGTGGCGAGGAACTGTCTTCTGGCGGTCGGCATGTGGTGTCTCCTTTTTGTGATCGATTCCGGGACGTCGGACGCTCAGGGGGCGGCCGTCAGCAGGGCACGGGGGCAGGACACCTCCATGTCGAGCAGCATCTGGGCGTAGCACTTGCCGAGGGGGTCGGAGCGCAGGCTGCACGAGCCGCCGCCGCCGAGCGCGCGCTCGAGAAGGAAGTTGAAGGCGCCGATGCCGGGCAGCGCGAAACGCGTGACCTGGCCCTCCATGAGGTGCGCGAAGTAGTCGCGCACGCGCGCCGCGGTGAGCTGTTGCTGCAGCACCGGCACCCATTCGGGCCGGCGCGCGAGCACGCCGATATTGGCGTCGTTGCCCTTGTCGCCGCTGCGTGCCTGCGCCAGGCGCGACAGGGGCACGCGCACGCTGTCGGCTTCTTCGATGCTGGATGTCGGCATGTCGGCCTGCGATGTCGCTGTGGCACCGCGCCCATCCGCAGGCTGCGTCGGCAGCGCCAGCGTGACCGCGGGTTCGCGCGCATCGACCTGCAGCCGCACCGGCACCTGCGCCTTGTCGATGTAGTACGACGCCGTGCAGATCACACCCTGCACATCGGAGCGCCCGCCGAAGTGGCTGCGCGTGCCCGGCCCCATCGAGGTGCCGGCCGAAGCGGACTCCTTCTGCAGGATCTCCAGCGCCTTGCGGTCATCGTGCTGTGCCGCGATGCGCAGCACGATCTCGCGGCTTTCTTCCACGCGGCGGTGCGGGCCGTACATCGACTCGGCGCCCAGCAGCTCGACCAGCGTGCCGCTGTAGTCGGCAAAGCCCTGCGCGTGCATCAGGCGCCGCGTGCGCGCGAGCAACTCCTGCGCGGTGCGCTCGGCCTTGGCCTTGGCGCGCTGCCCGCGGATCGCCATCATGATCGCGATCTGGAAGCCCTTCTGGAACGTGGCCGTGACCTTGTAGACGTTCGACGGCGCCTGCCCGCGCGCGCCGGTGACGCGCACGCGGTCGTCGCCGCTGTCCTCGATGCGCACCTGCGTGAAGTCGCAGACCACGTCGGGCAGGACGTAGCGCGCGGGGTCGCCGATCTCGTAGAGCAACTGCTCGGCCACGGTCGCGCGATGGATGCACCCGCCCGTGTGCGCGGGCTTGGACAGCTCGAAGCTGCCGTCGGCGCGCAGCTCGACGATCGGATAGCCGATGCCGGCCCAGTCGGGGACGTTTTCCCAGTCGGTGAACAGGCCCCCGGTGGCCTGCGCGCCGCATTCGATCAGGTGACCCGCGAGACTGGCCTGGGCCAGCTTGTCGTACTCGTCGAACGACCAGCCGAACTCGTAGGCCGCAATGCCCAGCAGCGAGGCGCTGTCGACGCAGCGGCCGGTGATGACGATGTCGGCGCCTGCGCGCAAGGCCTCGGCGATGGGCCAGGCGCCCAGGTACGCGTTGGCCGACATCAGCGGCGCGGGAGCGGCCGTGGCGGTGCCGGCTCCGGGCGCGTCGCGAAACTGCGCGCCGAGTTCGAGCACGTCATCGCCCGTGACGATGGCGATCCGCGGCGAGAGCCCTTGTTCATGCGCGAGCGCCAGCAGCGCATCGCGGCACTTCGCGGGGTTCAGGCCGCCGGCATTGGAGACCAGGCGCACCTTGCGTTCCATCAGCGCACGCAGGTTCGGCTTCACGGCGGTGGTGATGAAGTCGGTCGCGTAGCCGAGGTCGGGGTTGCGCAGGCGCGCGCGCTGAAGAATCGACATCGTGGTCTCGGCCAGGTAGTCGAACACCAGGTAGTCGAGCTTGGGCGCCTGCAGCAGCTGCGGCACGGCGATCTGCGAGTCGCCCCAGAAGCCGGAGGCGCCGCCGATGTAGAGGGTTCGGTCCGCGGCGGGCGCGCAGGTGTGTGCGGTCGTGTTCATTCGGCGACGAGCTCCATCAGCACCTGGCCGGCGCTGAGCTGGCTGCCCACCTCCACCAGGATCTGTCCCACCACCCCCGCGCCGGGGGCACACAACGGCATTTCCATCTTCATCGACTCCATCACCACCAGCGGCTGGTTTGCTTCGACCCGGTCGCCGCTCTTCACCGGCAGCGCGATCACGCGGCCACTCATCGGCGCACGCACGCCCAGGTCCTGCGCGCCGTCGCTGTTGCCGCTGCCAAAGCGCGTGACGCGCTGGTAGCGGTGTGCGTCGGCCCCGTCCTGCACCCACACGCTGTCGGCGTCGGGGCTGAAGAAGGCGAGCCGGCGGTAGAGGCCGTCGATGGCGCAGCCGATCTCGCCGTCGGCGATGTGCAGGCTGTCGACATGGCGCGGCGCTTCCGCGTCGCTGGCGGTGGCAGCCGCCGCATGCACGCCGACATCCAGGCTGCCATCGGCCCTGTGCGCGATGGACACGCGCAGCGCTTCGCCGCCGGGGCTGTGCCGGGTGGCGGTGGCTGCGTCGAACGAGGACACGAACCACAGCTCGCTGGCCGGGCACAGCCGTGCTTCAGCGGCGTTGGACATGGTGGCCATGCCGCTGAGCACCAGCGCCGCCACGGTCTCGGCGTGCGCCGATGGCCGGGCCTGCCAGTGCACGCCGTGCAGGTCTTCCTGCCCGAGGAAGCCGGTGGTGGCTTCGCCCGCGCGAAACACGGGGTGCTGCAGGCAGCGCGAGAGAAAGCCCAGGTTGGAGCGCACACCGAGCAGCACCGTGCGTTCGCAGGCCCGCACGAGCTTGCCCAGGCACTCGTCGCGGCTGGGCGCGACGGCCAACACCTTGGCGACCATCGAGTCGTAGTACGGGCTCACCGCCGTGCCGCTTTCGAGTGCGGTGTCGGTGCGCACGTCGGGCGCGGCGCGCCAGCGGTCGACGCGGCCGACCTGCGGCATGAAGCCTGCCGCCGGATCTTCGGCGCACACGCGCAGTTCGATCGCATGGCCCTGAAAGCGCACGTCGTCCTGCGCAAAGCCCAGCGGCTCGCCCTGGGCCACGCGCAGCTGCTGCTCGACGAGGTCCAGCCCCGTGATCAGCTCCGTCACGCCGTGCTCGACCTGCAGCCGCGTGTTCATTTCCATGAAGTAGAACGAGCGGTCGGCGCCCAGCAGGAACTCGAGCGTGCCGACGCCGGTGTAGCCGATGGCGGCGCAGGCCTTGCGTGCGATCTCGCCCATCTCGTGACGCAGCGAGGCATCGACGGCGGGCGAGGGCGCTTCCTCGATCACTTTCTGGAAGCGCCGCTGCGTGGAGCAGTCGCGCTCGCCCAGATGCAGCTGGTGGCCGTGCTCGTCGCACAGCACCTGGATCTCGATGTGGCGCGCGCGTTCGATCGCGCGTTCGATGATGATCTCGTCGGAGCCGAAGGCGCTGGCCGCTTCGGAGCGGGCCTGGCGCAGCAGCTCGGGCAGTGCGCTTTCCTCGTGCACCACGCGCATGCCGCGCCCGCCGCCGCCGGCAGCGGCCTTGAGGATCACCGGGTAGCCGACGCGCCGCACGGCCTCCAGCACCTGCGCATCGCTGCCCGAGGCGGGCGCACCCGGCACGGTGGGCACGCCCGCCTCGCGCATCGCGGCCTTGGCCTGGGCCTTGTTGCCCATGAGGTCGATCACGCGGGCCGAGGGCCCGACGAAAACCAGCCCGGCGTCGGCCACGGCCTGCGCGAAGGCGGCGTTCTCTGAAAGAAAGCCGTAGCCCGGGTGCACGGCCTGGGCGCCCGTGCGCCGGCAGGCCTGGAGGATGGCGTCGATGTTGCGGTAGCTGGCGTTGGCTTCGGCGGGTCCGAGGCGCACTGCGAGGTCGGCCTCGCGCACATGCAGGCTGCCGGCGTCGGCGTCTGAGTACACCGCGACGGTGCGCAGGCCCATGCGGCGCGCGGTGCGCAACACGCGCAGGGCGATCTCGCCGCGGTTGGCGATCAGCAGGGTGTCGAAGCGCATGGTCAGGCGGCGCGCTTGGGCAGGATGCCCATGTGCTTGCAGATGATGGTGAGCATGATTTCGTCGGCGCCGCCGCCGATGGAGATGAGCCGCAGGTCGCGCCAGGCGCGCGAGACGGAGTTGTCCCAGGTGAAACCCATGCCGCCCCAGTACTGCAGGCAGGAGTCGGTGACCTCGCGGCACAGCCGGCCGGCCTTGAGCTTGGCCATCGAGGCCAGCTCCGTCATGTCGCCGTCGGCCATGTGGACTTGCGCGGCGCGGTAGATCAGCGAGCGCAGCAGTTCGATCTCGGTCTTGAGCTCGGCCATGCGGAAATGCACCACCTGGTTGTCCAGGATCGACTGGCCGAACGCCTTGCGCTGGCGCGTGTAGTCGATGGTCTCGTGCACCGCGTTCATCAGCGCGGTGACGCGCCGCGTGGCGCCGCTCAGGCGTTCTTCCTGGAACTGCTTCATCTGGTAGATGAAGCCCTTGCCCTCTTCGCCGATGCGGTAGCGCTGCGGCACGCGCACGTCGTCGAAGAACACCTGCGCGGTGTCGGACGACCACATGCCGACCTTCTTGATCTTGTTCATCGTGATGCCGGGGCGCAGCTTGCCGTTCTCGCGCAGCGGCAGACAGATCAGCGACTTGTTGCGATGCGGGTCATCGCCGCCGGTGTTGGCCAACAGGCACATCCAGTCGGCCTGCAGGCCGTTGGTGATCCACATCTTGGAGCCGTTGATCACGTAGTCGTCGCCGTCCTTGCGCGCCGTGGTCTTCACCGAGGCCACGTCGGAGCCGGCGCCGGCTTCGGAGACCCCCAGGCACACGACGTAGTCGCCTGCCACCGTGGGCTTGAGAAAACGCTCGCGCAGCTCGTCGGAGCCGAAGCGCGCCAGTGCCGGCGTCGCCATGTCGGTCTGCACCGCGATGGCCATGCCCACGCCGCCGGCGCCAATGCCACCGATGGCCTCGCAGAAGGCGATCTCGTAGGAGTAGTCCAGACCCATGCCGCCGAATTCCACGGGCTTGTTCACGCCGAGAAAGCCGGCGTTGCCGAGCTTCTTGAAGATGTCGTGCGCGGGAAAGATCTCGGCGGCTTCCCATTCGTCGATGTGCGGCGTGATCTCGCGCGCGATGAACTGGCGAACGCTGTCTTGGAGGGCGATGTGTTCTGGGGTCAGCATGGTCTGTGAGGCGGAAGGAAAGAGGGTGGATGAAAAGAAGGAAGGAAGAGGGCGGCCGCTCAGCGCGGCCGCTCCCAGTCGTAGCGAAAGGGCGTGCCGCTCGCGAAGTCATCGATGGCCTGCCGGTGGAAGTCCGAGTGGAAGAAGATGGCCTGCGCCGCCGCCTCCATCTCGACCAGCGCCCTCGCGTCGAGGTGGAAGGACTGGTTCAGGATGCGCTTGCTCGCGCCGATGGCGGCGGTCGGCCCTTGTGCGAGGCGGCGCGCGAGCGCGATGGACTCGTCCATCAGCCGCTCGCCCGGATGCACCGCGCGTGCGATGCGCAAGGCGAGCGCCTCGGCCACGTCGACCTTGCGGCCCGTGAAGATGATGTCCTTGGCCAACTGCAGGCCGACGATGCGCGGCAGCGTGAAGAACAGGCCCGTGTCGGGCACCAGGCCGACGCGGCTGAACGAGGCTCGAAAGTACGCCTCGGGCGCGCACAGGATGAAGTCGGCCGCCAGTGCCAGCCCAAAGCCCGCGCCGATGGCCGGGCCGTTGACCGCGGCGATCACCGGCATCTCCAGGTCCATCAGCGGCTGCACCCAGTCGTGCAACTGGTAGAGGCGGCGCCGGTCGAAGTCGGCGCTGCGCTCGGAGCCCTTCAGGTGCCGCAGGTCGCCGCCGCTGCAGAAGGAAGGGCCCTCGCCGGTGATGACCAGTGCGCCGAGCTCGCGGTCATGCGACAGCTCGGCCAGCAGGCGTCGCAGCTCGGTCTTGAGTGTTTCGCTCAGGCTGTTGTGCTGCGCCGGGCAGCGCAGCGTGAGCAGGCCGATCCGGTTCTCGACCACCTCGAACGACAGTGATGTGCAGGCGAATGACATCTCGTGCGTCGCGTGTTCAGTTGGCGACCATCTGCGCGGCCTTGATCGCCTGGCCCCAGCGCAGCGTTTCGCGCTGTTGCAGCGTGCGCAATGCCTCGGGAGAGCCGGGGTAGGGCAGCAGGCCCTGCTTCTCGAGAAACTGCCGGCCGGCCGGCGAGCCCATGGCGTCGTTGATCGCGGTGCTGGCGGCGCGCACCAGATCGGGCGGCGTGCCCGCGCTGGTCCAGACCGCGAGCCATGAGGCGAAGTCGAAGTCAGGAAAGCCCGACTCGGCGATGGTCGGCAGGTCGGGCGCGGCCGGCAGGCGCTCGGCCACCGTCACGCCCAGCGCGATCGCGCGGCCCGCGTGCACCTGCTGCAGCGCATTGACGGCGTCGGCGATGTAGAAGTCCACGTGCCCGCCAAGCAGGTCGGTCATGGCCTGCGCGCCCGACTTGTAGGCCACGTTCACGGCCTCGAATTTCGCGGTGAGCTTGAGCTGCTCGACACCGACGCGGCTGGCCACGGCGGCGCTGGCGTAGGTCAGCTTGCCGGGGTTGGCGCGGGCATGGGCGATGAAATCCTTCAGGGTGCGCGCCGCCAGGCGGTTGCCATTGATCAGCAGCACGTAGGGCACGCGCGCATAGGTGGTGACGGGGGCGAAGTCCTTCTCGGGGTCGAAGGGCAGCGACTTGTAGAGGTGAACGTTGGCGGCGTGCGTGTTGTTGCCGGTCACGAGGAAGGTGTGGCCGTCGGGGGCCGAACGCGCCACCACTTCGGCCGCGAGGTTGCCGTCGGCGCCCGGTCGGTTGTCGACCACCACGGGCTGCTTGCTGCGCTCGGCGATCTGGTTCGCGAAGAAGCGCGTCACCGCGTCGGACGCGGATCCGCCGGCGGCGGCGCCCACGATGAACTTCACGGTCTTGGTCGGCCAGACGGCCTTGGGCTGCGCGTTCGCGAAGGGGCCGAAGCCTGCGGCCAGGCTGGCCATGGTGGCCAGCATCACACGTCGATCGATGGTCATTTGTCTCGTCTCTTGTTGTCGTGTGGAAGAGCAGGGTGCGCGTCAGAAGCGCGCGACGCCGAACTGGATCGGGATGACGGGGCGTGCCTTTGCGGCGGCGGCGGTCCTGAGCACCACGCCGAGCACGTCCCGGGTGTCGCGCGGATCGATGATTCCGTCGTCCAGCAGCAGGCTGCTGGTGTAGATGGCGGTCGACTGTTCGTTGAAGTTGTCGACGATCTCGCGGCTCTCCTGGGCCAGCGCGTCCTCGTCGACCGCGCGGCCCGCGCGCCGTGCGGCGCCCTCGGCCACCATGCGCATGGTCATCGCGGCCTGCTCGCCGCCCATGACCGCGGTCCTGGCGTTGGGCCACGAGAAGAGGAAATCGGGCTTGAACGCGCGCCCGCACATGCCGTAGTTGCCGGCGCCGAAAGAGGCGCCGCACAGCAGCGTGATGCGCGGCACCGGCGCATTCGACAGCGCCTGGATCAGCTTGGCGCCGTGCTTGATCATCCCGGCTTCTTCGTGCGCGCGCCCGACGATGAAGCCGGTGATGTTCTGCAGGAACAGGATCGGGCGGTCCAGTTGCACGCACAGCTGGATGAACTCGGCGGCCTTGGTGGCACCCGCCGGATCGAGTGGGCCGTTGTTGGTGAGGATGCCGACCGGCTGGCCGTGCACGCTGGCGTAGCCGCACACGGTGGGCGCGCCGTACAGCTGCTTGAACTCGTGGAAGTCGGAGTCGTCGACCAGCCGCGCGATGACCTCGCGCATGTCCACCGGCGTGCGCGCGTCGGCCGGCATCACGCCCAGCAGGTCTTCGCGGTCATGGCGCGGCGGGCGGATCGGCGATGCAGGCAATGCCGCGGTGTCGGTCCAGCCGATCGAGCGCAGGATGTCGCGGATGCGCGCGATGCCGTCCAGGTCGTTCTCGGCCACGTAGTCGGCCAGGCCCGAGGTGCGCGCGTGCATGTCGGCGCCGCCGAGTTCTTCCTCGGTGGCTTCTTCGCCGGTGGCCGCCTTCAGCAGCGCGGGCCCCGCAAGAAAGGCGCGCGCCTGCTGCCGCACCATGACCACGTAGTCGGACAGGCCCGGCAGGTAGGCGCCGCCGGCGGCCGACGAGCCGTGAATGAGCGAGATCACCGGCAGCCCCGCCGCCGACAGCCGCGCGAGGTTGTAGAACATGCCGCCGCCGACGATGAAGCGCTCGACGCGGTACTTCTTGAGGTTGCCACCCGCGCTTTCGACCAACTGCACGAAAGGCAGCTTGTGCGAGAGCGCGATCTCCTGCGCGCGGATCAGCTTCTGGCCGGTGAGCGACTGCATCGCGCCGGCGCTGATGCCTGCGTCGTTCACGGCGACCATGCAGCGCACGCCCGAGATGTGGCCGATGCCCACGATCAGCGCGCTGCCCGGGATGCTGGTGGCCGGGTCGCGGTCCTCGATGCCGCAATAGCCTGCCAGCGTCATCAGTTCGAGAAAGGGGCGGCCCGGGTCCAGCAGGTGGGCGAGCCGTTCGCGCGGCAGCAGCTTGCCGCGTTCGTGGAAATTGGCCGCCGAACGCCCGGAGCGCAGGACCGCGCGCTGCTCGAGTGCACGCACCTGTTCCACGAGGTCCAGCATGTGGGCTTTGTTGCGTGTGTAC
Source organism: Variovorax sp. Root473 (assembly GCF_001426505.1). GTDB lineage: Bacteria > Pseudomonadota > Gammaproteobacteria > Burkholderiales > Burkholderiaceae_C > Variovorax. The sequence goes on along the minus strand of NZ_LMEV01000002.1, from coordinate 214,792 downwards.
GCGGGACTGGCGGGTGCCAGATTCGATGCAAGTGTGGCCATCTGCTCCTCATCGATCGTGTCGCCTGCAAGGCGCCACATGGGTTGTCTCGTCCACGGTGCGGTGCCGTGCATGCCCTGTCTGTCCAGGGGAATGATGGCAGTGGTGGGCACCGAATTCCATCAAGATTTACAGGCCTGATCGATAAGGGGTGTTTATGGATTATTCGGATAGTTCCCGGGAATGAATCAGGGTTTCAGAGGAGGAACTGAAAACTGGGTGTTGTGTCAGCCATGATGGCCGAAGGGAAAACTGTCGGGGCTGCTAATGAATCGCAGCGACCGGCAAAACTCTGGGGCCCCATCACCACACATGGATCTGACTCGTGAGCTATGCGCTCCACGGCTCGTGCACTCTCCTGCCGTGCACAACGCGATGACGGCTACCTGCTTCATCACGGGCGGCCGCGATACTCCCGGGACCGGCCCTTCAACGCATTCTTGGTCGGATACCCCAGCTGGCGAATCGTCGCCCCGGCGCGTTTGCCGAGCTTGATGTACAGCGCGACCGCTCGAATTCTGTCTTCGTACGAATACATGAACGACCTCCTGGTAGTCCAGGTTTTCGTCCGCATCCCCATTGAGGGAATTGCTCGCGTGCTTGCCGGATGTGTCGTGCGCAGCCTGTTGATCGATCCGCAGCATCCGACTGTGCAAGGCCTTCCGCTTTTCGCGGAGGGCTAGTCGTTGGCACGCTGAAGTCCTCCATCAGAAGATCGGGCTGCTTGCGAGTATTGGGGACTCGACACGAGTCGGGCATGGCCTTCGAACGTTTTGGGGCATTGAACCTCCCTGTCCTGGGCCTCGCCATTCATGGAAGCCAAGTACATCGCGACGAGCTTCTGAACGAAAGGCCGAGGTATGCCCCCAACCCAAAATCAGGGCCCGACCAAGACGGCCCCCAGGCGGGGTACCAGCGTCCGATGGACACGGGCGCCGGCTCCAGGCGCATGCCCGCGCGCTCTAGGAACTGGGCAATGTCCCACGGCCGCCCGAGGGTGCGCCTTTGGGTCTTCAGAACTTCGCGCGCAGCGTCAGCTGCACCTCGCGCCCAGGTCCCGGCAGGATCAGGTTGTCCACGCTGCCATGGGCCGACACGTGGTATTTGCGGTTTGCGATGTTCTTCAGGTTCAGCGCGATCTCGTAGCGCTCGGTCTTGTAGTTGGCCGCGAGGTCGGCGGTCAGGTACGAGGGCAGCGTGACGAGGTTGCTCAGCGACGCATAGCGCGCGCTGACGTAGTTCAGGCCGCCGCCGGCGCTGAAGCCATGGCCGAGGTCTTTCATGGCCCACACGAAGGCCGAGTGGCGCGGCGTGAGCGCGGCGGTCTTGCCCTGCACCGGGATCGCGGCGCCCACCGGCAGCTGCAGCGAGCTCACGGTGGCGAGCGACTTGGTCATCTTCGCGTCGAGGTACGCATAGCCCGCGCTCACGTCCCAGCGGCCCGGCAGACGGCCGTTGAGCGCAAGCTCCAGGCCGTTGGTGCGCTGCGTGCCGACGTTGATCTGGCGGCGCGGGTTGTTCGGGTCGGTGTTCTTGATGCCCGAGCGCTCCAGGTTGAACAGCGCGGTCGTGAGGTTCAGGCCGCCGTCGAGCAGGTCGAACTTGGCGCCGATTTCCTTGTTGACGGTGATCTCGGGCGCGTTGTCGATGTTGCCGGTGGACAGCGCAAAGTTCTCGCCCGAAGGCTGGAACGAGCGGCTGTACGACACGTAGTACGACTGCACTGCGTCGGGCTGCCACACCACGCCGGCGCGCGGGCTGAACTTGCGGTCGGTGCGCTCCAGCGGCGCGAGCTTGCGCTCGAAGCTCGTGTCCTGCTTGAACACGTCGTAGCGTCCGCCGATCAGCGCCTTCCATTGCGGTGCCAGCGTGATCTGGTCCTGGAAGTACACGGCCGCGGTCTTGAACTCGCTGTTGCTCGGGATCGCACCGTCGGCCAGATAAGTGGCGAGTGGAATGGGCAGCGGGTCAGCCACCGGATTGAACAGGCTCACGCGCTGGGCGCCCACCGCGGACGACACGCTGAACAGGCGCTTGCGCTGCACGCCGAACTCGGCGCCGACCAGCCACTCCTGCTTGAAGCCGCCCAGGTCGTTGCGCCAGGTCAGGTCGGTCTGGTTGAACCAGCCGCTCTCGTCGCGGTCGACAATGCCGCGCGTGCGGCCCACCGTCAGGCGCACCGGGTCGGTGGTGCCGCTGGGCAGCGTGTTGTTGCGGTCCAGGTGGTAGCTCGAATAGCGCGTGGTGTTGCGCAGACTCAGCGCGTCGCTGAAGCGGTGGTTCAGCGTGGCGGTGAAGGTCTGCACCTTGCTGGTCACGGTGTCGTCGCGCTTGCCGTGCGCGGAGCCGTAGTAGGCGCCGATGGGCACGTCGACCGGGCGGCCGTTGAGCGCCGGAATGCCGAAGTCGGTGAGGCGCTGGTCGCGCAGGTTGGTGTACTGCAGCAGCAGGTCGGTCTGCGGGCTGAACTTGATCGCCAGCGAGGGCGCGATGTTGTAGCGGTCGGTGAACTGCTGGTCGCGGTAGCTGTCCGACTTCTCGCCCGCCACGTTCAGGCGAAAGGCCATGTTCTCGCCGATGGGCGTGTTCAGGTCGAGCGTGCTGCGCGTGTAGTGGTGGCTGCCCAGGCCCAGCGACACCTCGCCGAAGCGGCGCTCGAACACGGGCTTCTTGGTCACGCGGTTGATCAGGCCGCCCGAGGAGCCGCGGCCGTAGAGCACGGCGGCGGGGCCCTTGAGCACCTCGATACGCTCGGTGTCCGACAGGTCGCGAAAGTACAGCGCGTCGTCGCGCACGCCGTCCACGAACCAGTCGGAGATGCCGCTGAAGCCGCGGATCACGACCTGGTCGCGCTGGCCGTCGCCATGGTTGAAGCTCACGCCCGGCACGTTGCGCAGCGCGTCCTGCATTGACACGGCGCCCTGGTCGCGCAGCAGCTGCTCGGGCAACACGTTGACGGCCTGCGGCACGTCGCGCAGCGGCGCGCTGCCCTTGGTGGCGGTGCTGGCCGCGGCGGGGGCATAGCCCTTGTCGTCCTCGGCGCTGACGGTCACTTCCTTCAGCGTCGAGGCGGCGGGGGCTTGCGCCAGTGCGTTGCCGCCCAGCGACGCGAGGGCGGCGCCGGCGAGCAGGGAAAGGCGCCACAGCGGGCGCGACGGGGGAGCGGTACGGAAAGAGGGCTTCATGTTGTCCAGATTTTTGAAGGGCGTCGCGTGCACGGCGGCCGCGCACGCGCACGGCATGGCCTTCGTCGGCGGGACGAAGGGCGATGTCGTGCCTTGCCTTGAAAAAATCTGGGTGAGGCGAGGGCTGCTCGGTGGAAGCTCCGCCGGCGGCCCCCTCGGTGACGGCCGCAAGTCGCGGCGGTCCGAATTGTAAAGTTCCAAATGCGAAAAATTCGCATTGGTGGCGCGGATGAGACGTGCGACTGCCGCCTCAGAGCTGGTCGGTCGGCACGAACCACGAGAACAGCAGCAGCTGGAATCGCGTGAGCATGCTGGAGTCGGGCTCGCTGTCGAGCACCTCGTTGTGCACGTCGCCGGTGCCGATCCATTGCACGTTCTGGCCGTCGGGCTTGAGCACGACGCGGTACACGCCTTCCATGTCGTCCAGCTGGTAGGCGAAGAGCAGCGCCTGCGTGAGCTCGAAGCTGCGCACGCGCACGCCGAACTCGGTGTTCAGCAGGGCCGAGCGAGGGTCGAGGTTCATCGAGCCGAGCAGCACCCACTGGCGATCGACCAGCGCGAGCTTGGCATGCAGGCGTCCGCGCGCCTTCTTGAGCAGGCTGCGGAACTGGCCGCTGCGCTTGAGCTGCTGCGTGCTGACCTCGTACAGGTTCACGCCCAGCTTGAGCATGTCGACGCGGTAGCGGTTGTAGTTGATGTTCACCAGGGGTTCGTCGCTGTCGGCCAGCGAGTTGGTGACCACCGTGATGCTCAGGCCGTGGTCGCGGCCCATGCGGATGCGCTCCATGCCCTCGTCGCCGGGAATGAAGTAGGGCGAGATCACCACCACGCTCGACTTTGCAGCGCCCAGCATCTCGTGGAAGCGCCGCGCCAGCGATTCCTGCGGGCGGGCCATCGTGCCCAGCGCCTTGTTCGGGCTGTCGGCGGTAGCGGTGGCCTCGGCGCGGATCCAGCGCGTCTCGCCGATGTTGTCGAGCTGCGCGCCCAGTGGCAGGTCGCCCAGCAGGTCGGTGGCAGCCAGCGGATCGGGCAGCGGTGCGAAGGCAGGCGAGGTCGCCGCGTCGAAGGCGGCTTTCAGTTCGTCGGGCGTGAGCGTCGTGCCGGCCATGCGCTGCAGCGGGTAGACCACGTCGCTGTTCCAGTAGGTGTCGAAGATCCCGGCCGATTGCGGCACCACCGGGCCGGCCAGCAGCAGCTCGAAGTCGATGAAGTTGGCGCTCTCGCTGCGCAGGAAGTACTCGTCCGCGAGGTTGCGCCCGCCCGCGATGGCCATGGCGCCGTCGGCGATGAAGAGCTTGTTGTGCATGCGATGGTTGAGCCGCCGGAAATCGCCGAAGAACTCCAGCCAGCGCAGCGACGAGTGGTCGCGCGCGTTCACGAAGGGGTTGAACAGCCGCACCTGCGCATGGGGCTCGGCGGCCAGCCCGAGCAGCAGGCGGTCCATGCCGGCCGTGTAGAAGTCGTCGAGCAGCAGGCGCACGCGCACGCCGCGCCGGGCTGCGTCGCGCAGTTCACGCAGCAGCAGCCGACCGGTCTTGTCGTTGCCGAGCTGGTAGGTCTGCACGTCGAGCGAGGCCTGGGCCCGGCGGATCAGCTCCAGCCGCGCGTCGAGGGCGAACGAGGCTTCGATGAGCGGCCGCATGCTCGAGAGGCCGTCGGGCGGCGAATCGAGGCTGGCGGCGGCGCGGCCGAGCAGGGTGGCGGACGACGCGGGAATTGCCACCTCAGGCGGCGCGTCGCGTGCGTCAGGCAGACGGGGCGGCAGGCCGGCGCAGCCGGTGAGCACCAGCGCGACCAGCACCAGCGCCGGGCCGCGCAGCGCGGGAAACAACGAGGCGAGGAGCTTGAGCATGGGGCCTGTCAGCGCACGCATCGGCGTGCGGGCGGCATCGTAGCCCGTCGGGCGCGGGCAATCGCGGCACTTTTGCAACACCTCGCGCCCTGCTGCTGGAAAACCTGTAGATCGCGACTTTCTTGGCAATAGAATGCGAATTGTTATCAATAGTGTTCAGCGAGCGGAAAATGGCAAGAATCTTGGCGCGGCGCAAGGCCGCTTCGGTGCTGGTGGGCTGTCTGGCGATCTACGCGCAGCAGCACGTTCTGGCGCAAACCAGCGGCACGGGCTCGCTCCCGGAAGTGCGCGTCGATGCGAACGCCGAGGCCGAAACCGCCACCACGCCCGTGATCGGCTACCGCGCGAAGAACGCCGTCACCGCCACCAAGACCGACACGCCGCTGTCGGAGACGCCGCAGTCCGTCACCGTGGTCACGCGCGACCAGATGGTCGACCAGGGCGCGACCAACCTGCAGGAGGCGCTGAACTACGCCGCAGGCGTGCGCTCCGATGCCTACGGTGTCGATTCGCGGACCGACTCGATCCGCGTGCGCGGCGCCTACCCCGACATCTACCTGGACGGCCTGCGCCAAGCCTACGGCTACTACACCAGCACCACGCGCACCGAGCCCTACACGCTGGAGCGCCTCGAAGTGCTGCGCGGCCCCTCGGGCATGCTGTTCGGCGCGGGCACCGCGGCGGGCGTGGTCAACATGGTCAGCAAGCGGCCGCTGCAGGAGGCCCAGCGCGAGGTGGGCGTGCAGTTTGGCAGCTTCGGTCGCAAGCAGCTGCAGGCCGATCTCACCGGTCCGCTGAACGCCGATGGTTCGCTGTCGTACCGGTTGATCGCGCTGCAGCGCAAGTCCGATTCGCAAGTGGACCATGTGCCCGACGACCGCAGCGTGATCGCGCCGTCGCTGACCTGGCGCCCCAACGCGGCGACTTCGCTGACGCTGCAGGGCCTGTGGCAAAAAGACAAGAGCGGCAGCAGCTCACAGTTCCTGCCATGGGAAGGCACCTTGCTGCCGGCCCCGTTCGGCCGCGTGCCGGCCAGCCGCTTCATCGGCGAGCCCGGCGACTACTACAACAGCGAGCGCAAGACCTTCGGCTGGCAGTTCGAGCACAAGTTCAACGACAGCTGGACCGTGCGCCAGAACTTCCGCTACGCGAAAAATGAAAACGACAACCGCTACCACTACGGCGGCGCGTTCAGTGGCTTCGACAGCTGGTCGACCGACCCCATCTTCAAGCGCGTGCTGGCCCGCTACTACGACAGCCAGCTGACGCGCAACCGCACGCAGACACTCGACAACCACGTCGAAGGCCACTTCCAGACCGGCGCGCTCAAGCACACGCTGCTCGTGGGCGCGGACTTCGCGCGCCAGCGCGAGAACGTCTGGGGCGGCACCACGGCCGACACCATCGACATCTATGCGCCGGTGTACGGCCACCTCGACGAGCCCGAGCGTGCGGCGCGTCCGCGCACCCGCCAGCGCCAGACCGGCGTGTACCTGCAGGACCAGATCAAGCTCGACAACTGGATCTTCGTGGCCGGCCTGCGCCATGACCGGGCCGTGTCCAGTGCCGTGGGCAGCGAAGAGCAAAAGAGCAGCGCCACCACCAAGCGCCTGGGCGTGATGTACGCCCATCCCTCGGGCTGGTCGCCGTACCTGAGCTACAGCGAATCGTTCACGCCGCAGTCGCCGCGCGACGGGCGCATCTTCTCGCCGCTGCGTGGCGAGCAGTGGGAGGCGGGCGTCAAGTACGAGCCCAAGGACCGCGCCCTGGCCTTCAGCGCCGCGGTGTACGACCTGCGCGAGAAGAACCAGATCGTCGAAGAGCAGCCGAAGGTGTTCTCGCAGCGCGGCCTGACCAAGACCAAGGGCGTGGAACTGGAGGCCAAGGGTTCGGTGGGGGCCAACCTCGACCTGGTCGCGCACTACAACTACACCGACGCCGATGCGCAGATCGAGGGCTTGCCCAAGCACCAGGCCAGCTTCTGGGCGAAGTACAAGTTCTCGGTGGCCGGCATGAGCGGCTTCTCGGCGGGGGCCGGCGTGCGCGTGATGAGCTCGTTCCGCGACACCCAGTTCGGCGTCGGTCCGCGCATCCCGGGCGTGGCACTGGCCGACCTGGTGTTCGCCTACGATACGGCCAACTGGCGCTATGCGCTCAACATCAACAACGTGACGGACAAGGTGTATTTCAGCACCTGCCTGTCGCGCGGTGACTGCTGGTACGGTGCGCGACGCAACATCGTGGCGAGCGCCACCTACCGCTTCTAACCCCCTTTCACGCAACCACGCACGACGACGACATGGACAGCCGAAAGATCAAGACCTGGGCCTGGGTGCACAAGTGGAGCAGCCTTGTCTGCACGGTGTTCATGCTGCTGCTGTGCATCACCGGGCTGCCGCTGATCTTCCATCACGAGATCGGCCATCTGCTGGGCACCGAGGTCGAGGCGCCGAAGATGCCGGCGAACACGCCGCGCGTGAGCCTGGACCGCGTGCTCGAAGTGGCGCGTGCTCAGCACCCCGATCGCGTGGTGCAGTTCGTCTCGCATCCCGAGGACGACGACGGCCTGTGGTTCGTCACGCTCACGCCGACGCCCGCACCCACCGACGACTTCAAGTCGGTTGCGGTCGATGCCCGCACCGGCGTCATCCTCGCGCAGCCGAAGTTCGACGAGGGCTTCATGTACGTAATGTTCAAGCTGCACGTCGACCTGTTCGCGGGTCTTCCGGGCAAGCTGTTCCTTGGCTTCATGGGCTTTTTGCTGCTGGTGGCGATCGTCTCGGGCGTGGTGCTGTATTCGCCGTTCATGCGCAAGCTCGACTTCGGCACCGTGCGCCGCGAGAAGCGGCCCCGCCTGAAGTGGCTCGACCTGCACAACCTGCTGGGCATCGTCACCCTGGTGTGGCTCTTCGTGGTCGGTGCCACCGGCATGATCAACACCTGGGCCGACCTGGTGATCAAGTACTGGCAGTACGACCAGCTCACCACGCTGCTGGCCCCCTACAAGAACGAGCCCGTGGTCGCCGTGGGCGAACGCGGCTCGGTGCAGCGCTCGTATGACGCGGCAATGCAGCACGCGCCGGGCAATCGGCTGTCATTCATCGCTTTCCCCGGCACCGCGTTCTCGAGCCCGCACCACACCACCTTCTTCCTGCAGGGCAAGGAGCCCTTCACCTCGAAGCTGCTGCAACCGGTGCTGGTCGATGCGAAGACCACCGAGATCACGGCGGCGCCGAAACTGCCCTGGTATCTCACGGCGCTGCTGGTGTCGCAGCCGCTGCACTTCGGCGATTACGGTGGCATGCCGATGCAGATCCTGTGGGCGCTGCTCGACATCGCCACCATCATCGTGCTGGGCAGCGGCCTGTACCTGTGGCTCAAGCGCGGCAACACGGTGCCCGCGCGGACGACCCCGGGCGCGGCGCCTGCCCCGGGGCGCGCGCCACCTTCGGCACCGGGCCCGCAGCCCGAACCGGCACCGGCCATGAAGGTGCAGGCATGACGGCGCACCACAAGGCATCGCACCAGTCCTTCTGGCGCATGTGGGGCTGGCCGATCGTGATGGGTGTGCTGACCACCATCGGCCTGATCACCGCGCTGTTCAGCGACGGCGGCCTCGGCGACATGGTGGCCTGGGCGGGCCTGGGTATTCCGGTGCTCGTGTGCGCCTGGTACGGCTGGCGCCGCTCGCCGCGCGCGGGTTCGCGCTAGGCGCAAGGGGCAGGGCGCCGACGCAGAATCGGTGCCGATGAATGCCGCACTCTCTTACCCGCTTCGCCTGCTGATCCTGGGCGCTCCGCTGGCCGTGCATGGCCAGCAACCCGCAGCGGTGCCGGCCGGCACGCTGCGCGATGTCACCGTTTCCACGCCGCGCGGCACGCTGTCTCCGTTTCTTGTGCCCGGCTCGGTCGATCGCGTCGATGGCGACGAGATGCGCGACAGCCGGATGCAGGTCAACCTTTCGGAAAGCCTCGGCACCGTGCCGGGCCTGCAGGTGCAGAACCGCATGAACTACGCACAGGACCTGCAGCTGTCGGTGCGCGGCTTCGGCGCGCGCTCGACCTTCGGCGTGCGCGGCGTGCGCCTGTACGTCGACGGCATTCCCGCGACCTTGCCCGACGGGCAGGGACAGACCTCGAACATCGACATCGGCTCGGTCGACCGCGTCGAGGTGCTGCGCGGTCCGTTCTCGGCGCTGTACGGCAATTCGTCGGGCGGCGTGGTGCAGGCGTTCACGGCCTCGGGGGAGGGCGCGCCGCGCCTGTCCTATGGCTTGGCCGGCGGCAGCTTCGGCAGCTGGCGCCAGTCGCTGCAGGTCAGTGGCTCGCAGGGCGCGGTCGATTACCTGCTCGGCGCGAGCCACTTCCGCACCGATGGTTGGCGCGAGCAGAGCGCCGCGCAGCGCAACATCGCCAACGGCAAGCTGGGCGTCGCGCTCGACAACGGCGACAAGCTCACGCTCGTGTTCAACAGCGTGCGCATCGAGGCGCAAGACCCGCTGGGCCTGACGGCCGAGCAGGTGGCGCAGGCGCCGCGCAAGGCACCGCTCGCGCTGCAGTACGACACGCGCAAGACGGTCGAGCAGACGCAGGTCGGCTTGCGCTACGAGCGGCGGCTCAGTGCCGGGCAGGCGCTGCAGTTCATGGTCTATGGCGGCGAGCGCAAGACCGTGCAGTTCCAGTCGATCCCGCCGTCGGCGCAGCAGAGCCCGCTGCATGCGGGCGGCGTGATCGACCTCACGCGCCAGTACGGCGGCGTCGACCTGCGCTGGACCGCCGCGTTGCAACTGGCCGACCGGCCGTTCGACCTCGTGGCGGGCCTGGGCTACGACAGCCTGCGCGAGCGGCGTCGCGGTTACGAGAACTACCAAGGCCCCACGGCGGCGCAGGTACTGGGCGTGCAAGGGCGACTGCGCCGCAACGAGCGCAACGAGGTCTGGAACCTCGACCCTTACGCCCAGGCCGCCTGGCGCTTTGCCGAGCGCTGGACGCTCGAGGCCGGCGTGCGCCGCAGCCGCGTGCACTTCGATTCGCACGACCTGTACATCGGCGGTGCGAACCGCGACGACAGCGGCAGCGCGAGCTACAGCAAGACCTTGCCCGTGGCCTCGCTGCGCTACCAGGCCACGCCCGATCTCGCGTTGTACGGCTCGGTCGGCCGGGGCTTCGAGACGCCGACGCTCAACGAGCTGTCGTACCGCCCGGGCGGCGCCAGCGGACTCAACTTCGGGCTGCGGCCTTCGGTGAACGACAGCCTCGAGGTGGGCGCGAAGGCGCGGCTGGCCGGCGGCCTGCTGACGGCGGCGCTGTTCCACACGCGCACGCGCGACGAGATCGTCACCGCCACCAACAGCGGCGGCCGCGCCACGTTCCAGAACGCCGGGCGCACGCGGCGCAACGGCTTCGAGCTGGGGTGGCAGCACGAGACGGCCGACCACTGGCGCACGCAGGTCGCCTACACGTGGCTCGACGCGACGTACCGCGATGCGTTCTGCTCGCCGTCGCCTTGCGCCGGCAGCAACGCGGTGAACGCAGGCAACCGCATCCCGGGCATCGCGCGGCAGTCGCTGTTCGCTTCGCTCGGCTGGGTGCCGCCCGAGGGCTGGCGCGCGGGTGTCGAGATGCGCGCGCTGAGCCGCATCCAGGCCAACGACCTGAACACCGCCAGCGCACACGGCTATGCCGTGGCGGCGCTGTACGCCGGCTACCTGAAGAAGTGGGAGCGTTGGGACTTCAATGCCTTCGCGCGCGTCGACAACCTGTTCGACCGGCGCTACATGGGCTCGGTCATCGTCAACGAAGGCAACGCGCGCTTCTACGAGCCCGCGCCGGGCCGCAACTGGACAGTCGGCCTGAGCGGCGCGTACCGCTTCTGAGCGCGCCATGACAAAGGCCCGCCGCCCGAGGGGACGGCGGGCCTTTGGGCGTCAGGCGCTCGCGGTGTGCTTACTTGAGGCCGGCTGCAGCGCGCAGTGCGGCGGCTTGCGTGGTGGCTTCCCAGGTGAACTCGGGCTCTTCACGGCCGAAGTGGCCGTAGGCGGCGGTCTTCTGGTAGATCGGGCGCAGCAGGTCGAGCATCTGGATGATGCCCTTCGGGCGCAGGTCGAAGTGCTCGCGCACGAGTTCGGCGATCTTCTCGTCCGGGATCACGCCCGTGCCTTCGGTGTAGACCGTGATGTTCATCGGCTGGGCCACGCCGATGGCGTACGCCACCTGGATCTGGCACTGGCGCGCCAGGCCCGCGGCCACGATGTTCTTGGCCACGTAGCGCGCCGCGTAGGCGGCCGAGCGGTCGACCTTCGAGGGGTCCTTGCCGGAGAACGCGCCGCCGCCGTGCGGGCAGGCGCCGCCGTAGGTGTCGACGATGATCTTGCGGCCCGTGAGGCCGCAGTCGCCCTGCGGGCCGCCGATGACGAAGCGGCCGGTCGGGTTGATCAGGTAGCGCGTGTTCTGCAGCCATTCCTTGGGCAGCACGGGCTTGATGATCTCTTCGATGATGGCTTCGTTGAACGAGGCCTTCATCTTGGTCGGCGTTTCGCTCTGGTCGGGGCTGTGCTGCGTGGAGAGCACCACGGTGTCGATGCTGTGGGGCTTGCCGTCCACGTAGCGCATCGTGACCTGGCTCTTGGCATCGGGGCGCAGGAAGGGCAGGCGGCCGTCCTTGCGCAGCTGGGCCTGGCGCTCCACGAGGCGGTGCGCGTAGTAGATCGGCGCGGGCATCAGCTCGGGCGTTTCGTCGCAGGCGTAGCCGAACATCAGGCCCTGGTCGCCGGCGCCGGTGTTCAGGTGGTCGTCGCTCGCGTGGTCCACGCCCTGGGCGATGTCGTTGGACTGCTTGTCGTAGCAGACCATCACGGCGCAACCCTTGTAGTCGATGCCGTAGTCAGTGTTGTCGTAGCCGATGCGTTTGATGGTGTCGCGCGCGACCTGGATGTAGTCGACGTGCGCGTTGGTCGTGATCTCGCCGGCGAGCACCACGAGGCCGGTGTTGGTCAGCGTTTCGGCGGCGACGCGGCTGCGGGGGTCCTGCTCGAAGATCGCATCGAGGATCGCGTCCGAGATCTGGTCCGCGACCTTGTCGGGATGGCCTTCGGAGACCGATTCGGAGGTAAAGAGAAAGTCGTTCGCCACTGTGGTCACTCCTTGAAGTTGCAATTGGCGCGTTGCCAACTCTGCGGAGCCCTGGCGAACGCTTTAGCAGATGTCGAGGTATCGACGGGACACAATCGCCTGCGCGCTTGTGGGTGTCGCCCTGCAAGTTGTTCCGTAACTCGGCGACAATTTGCATTCTATTCGAGCCGCGCAATACCATGCGCGCGCCTGCGCCTTTTGACGCTCCCTGACTCTGCCTCCCTCCCCGTTCAATGATCACCCTGTTCCGCCTGCTTGCCCGCGTGCCGATGCCGTTGATGCATCGGCTCGGTGCCTTGCTGGGATGGCTGGTCTGGTGGTGCGCGCCGGACTACCGCCGCCGCTTCAAGGCCAACGCCGAGAGCGCCGGCCTCTCGCCCGCGCAGTACCGCCCCGCCATCGCTGCCGCCGGCCACATGGCGTCCGAGTTGCCCTGGCTGTGGCTGCGCCCGCAAGGCGAGAGCGTGCTGACGCGCGTGGTGCGCTGGGAAGGCGTCGAGGCGTTCGAGACCGCCATGCGCGCGAAGAAGGGCGTGATCCTGGTGGCGCCGCACCTGGGCAGTTGGGAAATGTGCGGCCAGGCCATCGGCGAGCGCTTCCTGGAGACCTTCGGGCCAATCACCGCGCTGTTCCGCCCGGCGCGCAAGAAATGGATGGCCGACCTGATCGCCGCGGGCTCGCGCGACCGGCCCGGCCTGCAGACCCTGCCGACCAACAACACCGGCGTGCGCGGCCTGATCCGCACGCTGCGCAGCGGCGGCTACACCGGCATCCTGCCCGACCAGGTGCCGCCGCTGGGGCAGGGCGTGTGGGCGCCTTTCCTCGGCCGCCCCGCGTACACCATGACCCTGCTTCCCCGTTTGGCCCAACAGACCGGCGCCGCCTGCTTCCTCAGCGTGTGCGAGCGCCTGCCGCGCGGCGCGGGCTACGTGATCCGCTTCGAGCCGATCGTCGGCACCGCGCTCACCGACCCCCATGCGTCCATCGAAGACGCTGCTGCTGCCATGAACGATGGCATCGGCCGCCTCATCCACAGCCTGCCGGGCCAGTACGTCTGGGACTACGCGCGCTACAAGGAGCCGCGCGGCGAGCCGGCGGTGGTGGCTGCTGCCGGAGGGGCTGCGCCATGAGCCTGAGCTCCCGACTCGGCATCGGCTTCATGCGGGTGCTGGCACCGATGCCCCTGCCGCTCGTGCGCGGCTTCAGCAGGGCCCTTGGCCGTTTGCTGCACACCATCGCCGTGCCGCGGCGGCGCGTGGTCGACCGCAACCTGGCCCTGTGCTTCCCCGAAAAATCGCAGGCCGAGCGCCGCGCCATCGCGCGCGAGACCTTCGTCTTCGTTGCGCAGTCGTGGCTGGACCGCAGCTGGCTCTGGCATGCGCCCGAACAGGTGGTGAAGAGCCGGCTGAAGATCGTTGGCTCGGCGCCGGAAATCCGCGAGATCGCCGAGGGCGATGCGCCGATGATCCTGTTCGCGCCGCACTTCTACGGGCTCGATGCCGCAGCCACGGCGCTCACCATGCACACGGCGCGCCCCTCGGCCACGATCTACACGACCCAGCGCGACCCGATGGTCGACGCCTGGATCCGCGAAGGCCGCACGCGCTTCGGCGACGTGGCGGCACTCAACCGCGTCGACGGCATCAAACCCATCCTCTCGGGACTGCGCAAAGGCGGCCTGCTGTACCTGTTGCCCGACATGGATTTCGGGCGCGACCAGACCATCTTCGTGCCGTTCTACGGCGTGCAGGCGGCCACCGTGCCGTCGCTGTCGCGCTTCGCGCGACTGGGCAAGGCCAAGGTGGTGCCGGTCGTGGCGAAGCTCACGCCCGGCGGCTACGAGATCCGGGTGCTGCCGGCGTGGCAGAACTTCCCGACCGACGACGTCGAGGCCGACACGGCGCTCATGAACGAGCGCCTGCAGGGCTACATCGACACGATGCCGTCCCAGTACTACTGGGTACACCGGCGCTTCAAGACCCGCCCCGAGGGCGAGCCTCCGATTTATTGAAAGCCCCCCGGCTTTTCACTTCGCTTCGCTGCGTGTAACTCCACTCCCCGAGGGGGAGGCGCGGCCCGCCTTGGAGCGGCCCGGCGGCGGCCGCCTCAATTGCGGGCCAGGAAGCCTTCGATTTCGCGCGCGACCAGCTGCGGCTGCTCGTGCACGATCCAGTGGGTGGCGTTCGGCACCTTCTTGACCTCGAGCTGGGGCACGTAGTCTTCGAGCCCATCGAGCAGGCCCGGCAGCAGTGCTGCGTCGTCGAGCGCCCAGAACACGAAGGTCGGCACATTCACCGTGAGGCGTTCGCGCGGCAGCACCGGAATGCCGTCGATGGTCTGCCCCGGCATCGGCGGCTTCATCGGCGTCACGCGGTACAGGTTGCAGGCGCCGGTCAGGCCCGCGCTCCAGACTTCGCGGTACTGCTGCTTCACTTCTTCGGTGAGCCAGCCAAAGCCGTCGGGGCCGGCCTTCATCAGCAGGAAGAAGGGCCACATGCGCTTGAAGTCGTCGGCCGCGAGCAGGGCTTCGGCGTCGGGGCGCGCCAGGAAGTTCATGTACGCGCTGGCCTGCTGCTGCGCCGGGTTGTTGCGCAGCTCGCGCGTGAAGGTGCCCGGATGCGGTGAATTGATGATGACCAGCTTGCCGACCTGCTGCGGGAAGGCGTTGGCGTAGCCCCAGGCGAAGGCGCCGCCCCAGTCGTGGGCGACCAGCGCGGCCATCGTGCCGTCGGCGCTCTCGGTGGCGACGAGCTGCTGGATGTCCTGGATCAGCAGGTGGGCCTTGTAGTCGGCCACTTCCTTGGGGGCGCTGGACTTCTCGAAGCCGCGCAGGTTGGGCGCCACGCAGCGGTAGCCGCCGTGGGCCGGGTCCGAGAAATAGGCGAGCAGCTCGTCCCAGATGAACGCGGCCTCGGGAAAGCCGTGCAGGAACACCATCAGCGGCCGGCCCGGCTTGCCGGCGGCGCGGCAGCTCAGGGTGGTGCCGTTGGGCAGGCTGCGTTGGAAGGTCTCGATCATGCTTCGTGTCTCCTTGGGTTGACTGTCGCTATTCTTTTGATAGTGAACTTCGCAGGCGAGGCGCTCGATGCAGCCGGTTCCTCTAGCGCATCAGGCGTCTTCGGCCGGTGGCGGCTCAGGGGGCGTCGGTGCCGCGGCAGCGTCGTCGGGATGCACCCAGCGCCACAGCAGCTCGGCGGCCTCGCCGACCCCTTGCTTCTTCAGGGCCGAGAACAGTTTGACCTCGCCGCCGCCGGCGTTCAGTCGCGTAATCGACAGCACCTTGGCGGCTTCGCTGCGCGTGAGCTTGTCCGACTTGGTCAGCAGGATCAGGAACTTGAGACCTTGCTGCACACGCGGACGGATCACGTCGAGCAGGATTTCGTCGAGTTCGGTCAGACCGTGGCGCGGATCGCACATCAGGACAACCCCGCGCAGGCTTTCGCGCGTCATGAGGTAGTTACCCATCACGCGCTGCCAGCGCAGCTTGGCTTCCTTCGGCACGGCCGCGTAGCCATAGCCGGGCAGGTCGGCCAGCACGGCGTCGTCGACCTTCTGCTTGCCAATGCCGAACAGGTTGATGTGCTGCGTGCGGCCCGGCGTCTTCGAGGCGAAGGCCAGGCGCGTCTGCTGCGTCAGGGTGTTGATGGCGGTCGATTTGCCGGCGTTGGAGCGGCCGACAAAAGCGATCTCGGGCAGATCGACCGGGGGCAGGTGTTCCAGCTGCGGAGCGCTGGTCAGGAAGTGGGCGGTGTGAAGCCAACCCAGTGCCACGCGCTCGCGTTCAGCGACCTGCGGGTCCGCGGCAGGGGCCGCGCGGGGAGGATAAGCGGCGGACTTGGCGCGCGGGGAAGTCATCTATGGGCTTTCGGAACGGGGCGCCATTGTAGAATCGCGGGGTTTTGCGCCATAAATTCGAAGCCCCCGATATGAAGTTGTTTGCCAATATTCTGCTTGCAGCCCTCATGGGCGTCGCAACCAGCGCGAGTTTTGCAGCCGATGAGCATGCCGCCGCCCCTGCAGCGGCGGCCGCCAAGCCGGCCAAGCCCGATCCCGCCAAGGGCGATACGCTGTTCAACGCGACGCCGGCCAACAGCCAGAGTTGTGCTTCGTGCCACAACGCCGATGGCAACTCGGCGATCGCAGCCAACCCCAAGCTGGCGCAACAACACCCCGAATACATCCTCAAGCAGCTGCAGGACTTCAAGTCCGGCAAGCGCAAGAGCGCGATCATGAAGCCGCTGGCCTCGGCGCTGTCCGAAGAAGACATGCGCAACATCGCCTGGTTCGTCGGCTCCAAGAAGATCAAGCCGGGCTTCTCGAAGGAGAAGGACACGGTCGCCCTCGGCGAGAAGATCTACCGCGGCGGCATCGGCGATCGCCAGATCCCCGCCTGCGCCGGCTGCCACAGCCCGAACGGTGCCGGCCTGCCGGCCCAGTACCCGCGCCTGGGCGGCCAGCACGCCGACTACACCGTGGCCCAGCTCGTGGCCTTCCGCGACAACGTCCGCCTGAACAGCGCGCCCATGAACGGCGTGGCCGCCAAGCTCAACGACCGCGAAATCAAGGCCGTCGCCGACTACATCGCCGGCCTGCGCTGATCTCCGCTGTCGCGCTTTTCAGCGTGAACTAACCGCCGATAAAAATCCCAAACAAAGGGCGGGCCGATCCAGCAGGATGGCCCGCCCTTTTGTTTTTTCCCCTTTCCTGGCTCCCTTCCGATGACCGTTTCCACCCATGGCCTTCGCGTGCATCGCGGCCCGCAGCTGCTTCGCGCCGCGGTGGAGCTGCTGTCGTCGATGCGCTTCGCGATCGCGCTGCTCACGGTCATCTGCATCGCCTCGATCATCGGCACCGTGCTCAAGCAGCATGAGCCGATCAACAACTACATCAACCAGTTCGGGCCCTTCTGGGCCGAGCTGTTCCGCGCGGCCCGGCTCGATTCGGTCTACAGCGCCTGGTGGTTCCTGCTGATCCTGCTGTTCCTGGTGATCAGCACGTCGCTGTGTGTCGCGCGCAACACGCCGCGCATCCTGATCGACCTGCGCACCCTCAAGGAAGACATCCGCGCGCAGAGCCTCAAGGCCTTCGGCCAGCGTGCCGAGAACCGCCTGACGGAAACGCCCGACATGGCGGCCAACCGCATCGGCCAGCTGCTCGTGAGCGGCGGCTGGAAGGTCAAGCTGCAGCAGCGCAACGCCAGCGCCGACGGCAAGGCCGCGGCCGGCTGGATGGTCGCGGCGCGCGCCGGCGGCGCCCACAAGCTGGGCTACATCGCAGCCCACAGCGCCATCGTGCTGGTGTGCATCGGCGGCCTGCTCGATGGCGACCTGGTGGTGCGCGCCCAGACCTGGTTCAACGGCAAGAGCGTGTTCACGGGCGGCGGCATGATCGCCGACGTGGCGCCCGAGCACCGCCTGTCGACCGCCAACCCGACTTTCCGCGGCAACATCCTCGTGCCCGAGGGCGGGCGCGGCAACGTGGCCATCCTGAACCAGGCCGACGGCGTGCTGCTGCAGGAGCTGCCGTTCACCATCGAGCTGAAGAAGTTCATCGTCGACTACTACTCGACCGGCATGCCCAAGCTGTTCGCCAGCGAGGTGGTGCTGCACGACCGCGAGACCGGCGAGCAGGTGCCCGCGCGCATCGAGGTGAACCATCCGGCCAGCTACAAGGGCGTGGAGATCTACCAGTCGAGCTTCGACGACGGCGGCTCCACGGTGAAGCTCAAGGCGGTGCCGATGGCGGCCGCGGCCAAGCCCTTCGAGGTCGAGGGCATCATCGGCGGTCCGAGCACCGAGATCACCAACGGCAAGGACAAGCTCACGCTGGAATACGCCGCGCTGCGCGTGATCAACGTCGAGAACTTCGCCGATGGCGGCGCCAACGGGGCGTTGAGCAGCGGCGCCGACGTGCGCAAGGTCGACCTGCGCCACGGCATCGAGTCGCGCCTGGGCGCCGCCAACAAGACCAACAAGCCCAAGGTGCTGCGCAACATCGGCCCGAGCATCGGCTACAAGCTGCGCGATGCGGCGGGCCAGGCGCGGGAATACCAGAACTACATGGTGCCGGTCGACGCCGGCGACGGCCAGCCGGTGTTCCTGCTGGGCATGCGCGAAAAACCCGAGGAGCCGTTCCGCTACCTGCGCGTGCCGGCCGACGAGCAGGGCTCGATGGACGGCTTCGTGCGCATGCGCACCGCGCTGGGCGATGCCGCCACGCGCGAGCGCGCCGTCGAGCGCTACATCGCCAAGGCGACCGACCCCAAGCGCCCCGAAATGGCCGAGCAGCTGCGCGTGTCGGCCGCCCGTGCGCTGGCGCTGTTCTCGGGCGCCGAGCGCGCCAGGGCCGACGCGGCGTCGCAGGGCGGTTGGCAGGCGATTGCCGAGTTCATGGAAGCCAACGTGCCCGAGGCCGAGCGCGAGCGCGCCGGCACGGTGCTGGTGCGCATCCTCAACGACGTGCTGTTCGAGGTGCTCAACCTGAGCCGCGAAAGCGCCGGCCTGGCTGCGCTGCCGAACGACGAGAAATCGCAGGGCTACCTGACGCAGGCCGTGCTGGCCCTGAGCGACGCGCACTTCTACCCGGCGCCGGTCGCGATGATGATGACTGACTTCACCCAGGTGCAGGCCAGCGTCTTCCAGGTGGCGCGCGCCCCTGGCAAGAACATCGTCTATCTGGGGTGTCTGTTGCTGATCATCGGTATTTTTGCCATGCTGTACGTGCGCGAGCGCCGCCTGTGGGTGTGGCTGACACCCGGCGGCGGCTCTGGAGACAACGACGGCCGCGACACCAGCGAAACCGTCGCCACGATGGCGTTCTCGGTCAACCGCAAGACCCTGGACAGCGATCGCGAATTCGAGCATCTGAAGGACAAGCTGCTCGCCCTGAAGAAAGAAGAACCGGCGTCACCATGAACACCACGACCCTCACGCTCCACGAAAGCTGGCTCTCCCGCCGCAACCTGTTCGACTGGGTGTTCGCGGCGCTGGTGCTGGCCGGCGGCGCGTTCGCCTTCATGCGCCATGCCGGCTCGATGGACAGCTACGAGAAGCCGATCCTGGTGGCGGCGCTGGTTTCGGTCATCGGCATCTGCTGGTTCTGGCGTCCGTTGAGGGTGTTGGCGCTGGTGGTGGCCGCGGCCTCGCTGCTGGCCATCAGTTCCTACCAGGGCGATCTGGCGCGCGCCGACTCGGTGTTCTGGCTCAAGTACTTCCTCTCGAGCCAGTCGGCCATCCTCTGGATGAGCGTGCTGTTCTTCATGAGCACGTTGTTCTACTGGATCGGTTTTGTGGCCGGCAAGCAGCAGGCCGACACCTTCGACCTGATCGGCTCGCGCCTGGCCTGGGCGGCCGTGACCATGGCGCTGATCGGCACCATGGTGCGCTGGTACGAAAGCCACCAGCTCGGCCCGGACATCGGCCACATCCCGGTGAGCAACCTGTACGAAGTGTTCGTGCTGTTCTGCTGGCTGACGGCCGCGTTCTACCTCTACTTCGAAGAGCGCTACAACACGCGCGCGCTCGGCGCCTTTGTGATGCTGGTGGTCAGCGCGGCGGTCGGCTTCCTGCTCTGGTACACGATCGTGCGCGAGGCGCATGAAATCCAGCCGCTGGTGCCTGCGCTGCAGAGCTGGTGGATGAAGCTGCACGTGCCCGCCAACTTCATCGGCTACGGCACCTTCGCGCTCGCAGCCATGGTCGCCTTCGCCTACCTCATCAAGGAACAGGCGAGCGAAACCCGCTGGTACAAGCTCACGCCGATCTGGCTGCTGGGCGTGGCGCTGTGCTTCGTGCCGGTGGCGTTCCGCCAGCGCGTGCAGGAAGCCGGCGGCAGCTACTGGGTGATCTACGCGGGCATCTCGGCGCTGATCGCCGCGGGCATCCTGCTGGGGCGCAAGCGCATTGCGGCGCGCCTGCCGGCCAACGAGGTGCTCGACGACGTCATGTACAAGTCGATCACCGTCGGCTTCGCCTTCTTCACCATCGCCACCGTGCTCGGCGCCCTGTGGGCGGCCGATGCCTGGGGCGGCTACTGGAGCTGGGACCCGAAGGAAACCTGGGCGCTGATCGTCTGGCTCAACTATGCGGCCTGGCTGCACATGCGCCTCGTGAAGGGCCTGCGCGGCACCGTCGCCGCCTGGTGGGCGCTGGCCGGCCTGGCCGTGACCACCTTCGCCTTCCTGGGCGTGAACATGTTCCTGAGCGGCCTGCACAGCTACGGCACGCTCTGAGCGCAGGTTCTGCGCCTTTCGCGAAGAATTGAAACCACGCGCCGCGATGGCGCGTAACCGAACCGGGGCCAGTCACGAACTACCCTGAGCACAACGATTCACGCGAAAGGCCTGTCATGTCGTTTCCTTCCCGTTCGCACCGTCGCGACACCAGCGGTTTCATCCACCCGCTGTCGAGCGAGATCACGCCGCGCGCGGCCTACGAAGGCCGGCGCGAGCTGCTCAAGCTGATGGCCGGTGGCGCTGCCGGCGCTGCGCTCGCCACCTTCGCGGGGCGCGAGGCCTTCGCCCAGGGCACGGGCCCGCACAAGCTGGCGCTGCTGCCGGGCGCGAGGTCGGCCGTGCCGGGCGCGCAGACCATGGAAAAGCTCACCGACTACAAGGACGCGAGCAGCTACAACAACTACTACGAGTTCGGTGTCGACAAGGGCGATCCGGTGAAGAACGCCGGCACGCTCAAGACGCGGCCGTGGACCGTCGAGGTCGAGGGGCTGGTCAAGAAGCCGGGCAAGTACGGCATCGAGGATCTGCTCAAGCTCAGCGCGCAGGAAGAGCGCATCTACCGCCTGCGCTGCGTCGAGGGCTGGTCGATGGTGATCCCGTGGGTGGGCTACTCGCTGGCAGAGCTCATCAAGAAGGTCGAGCCGCAGGGCAATGCCAAGTTCATCGAGTTCGTGACGCTGGCCGACCCGAAGACCATGCCTTTCGTCGGCTCGCGCGTGCTCGACTGGCCCTACACCGAGGGCCTGCGCATGGACGAGGCGATGCACCCGCTCACGCTGCTGGCCTTCGGCATGTACGGCGAGGTGCTGCCCAACCAGAACGGCGCGCCGGTGCGCCTCGTGGTGCCATGGAAGTACGGCTTCAAGTCGGCCAAGTCGATCGTCAAGATCCGCTTCGTCGAGAAAGAGCCGAGCACCGCATGGAACAAGGCCGCCGCGCAGGAGTACGGTTTCTATTCGAACGTGAACCCGGCCGTCGACCATCCGCGCTGGAGCCAGGCGACCGAGCGCCGCATCGGCGACGGCGGCGGCCTGTTCGCGAAGCGGCGCAAGACCGAGATGTTCAACGGCTACGAGGCGCAGGTCGGCCAGCTCTACGCCGGCATGGACCTGAAGAAGAACTTCTGAGCGGGCGCGCTCGCCCGGTTCTCGCGCCATGCTGAACAAGCTGCTCATGCACCCGGTGACCAAGCCGGTCGTCTTCCTGCTGTGCCTGCTGCCGTTCGCTCGGCTGACCTACGGCGCATTCACCGACGGCCTGGGCGCGAACCCGGCCGAGTTCCTGATCCGCGCGACGGGCGACTGGACTCTGCGCTTCATCTGCATCGTGCTGGCGGTGACGCCGCTGCGCGTGATTGCCAAGCTCAATGCGCTGGCACGGCTGCGTCGCATGCTGGGCCTGTTCGCGTACTTCTACGTGGTGCTGCACCTGCTGTGCTACAGCTGGTTCGACATGGGCTTCGAGTGGGGCGAGATCGCCAAGGACATCGCCAAGCGGCCGTTCATCCTGGTGGGGTTCTCGGCCTTCGTGCTGTTGACGCCGCTGGCGGCCACATCATTCAATCGCGCGATCAAGGCCCTGGGCGCCAAGCGCTGGCAGCTGCTGCACAAGCTGGTCTACGTGATCGCGGGGCTCGGGCTGCTGCACTTCTTCTGGATGCGTGCGGGCAAGAACAACTTTGCGGAAGTGTTCGTCTACGCCGCGATCATCGGGGTGCTGCTGGCGTGGCGCGTCTGGAATTTCGCGCGCAAGCGCCAGGCCAAGCCGGCGGTGGCCGTGCGCAGCAGCGAGAAGCCGCTGCGCACCGGCTGAGACCGGATCAGCCGTCGATCTCGGCGCGCAGCTGGTCTTCCATCGTCTCGCGGCGGCGGATCAGCTTCGCGGTGGCGCCGCTCACCAGAACCTCGGCGGCACGGCCGCGCGTGTTGTAGTTGCTGGCCATGCTCATGCAGTACGCACCCGCCGACAAAACGGCCAGCAGGTCGCCGGCCACCACGTTGAGTGCGCGGTCGCGACCGATCCAGTCACCGCTTTCGCAGACCGGGCCCACGACGTCGTAGGTCGGTGCGTCGCCGGCACGCTCGCGCAGCGGCACGATCTTCTGGAAGGCCTGGTACATCGCGGGGCGCGGCAGGTCGTTCATGGCCGCGTCGACGATGCAGAAGTTCTTGTCCTCGCCGGGCTTCGTGTAGAGCACCTCGGTCACGCACACACCGGCATTGCCGACCAGCGAGCGGCCGGGTTCGATGACGAGCTTGCGCTGGCCGAAGCCGCGCGCGTCGAGCTTGGCGAGCAGTTGCTGCCACAGCGCATCGGCCTTGGGCGGCACTTCGCCGTTGTAGTCGATGCCCAGGCCGCCGCCGAAGTCCAGGTGATGGATCGGCACGCCGGCCGCTTCGATGGCCTCCACCAGGTCAAGCACGCGGTCGCAGGCGTCCAGATAGGGCGAGGCTTCGGTGATTTGCGAGCCGATGTGGCAGTCGATGCCGACCACCTCCAGGCCCGGCAGCCGGGCGGCGTGCTGGTAGGCCTGCACCGCGCGGTCGTGCGCGATGCCGAACTTGTTGCCCTTCAGGCCGGTGGAAATGTACGGATGCGTCTTCGGGTCGACATTCGGATTGATGCGGATGCTGATCGGCGCGCGCACCTTCTCGGCCAGCGCCACCTCGTTGAGCACGTCGAGCTCGGCTTCGCTCTCGACATTGAAGCAGGCGATGCCGGCCGCCAGGGCCTGGCGCATCTCGGCGCGCGTCTTGCCGACGCCCGAGAAGATGATCTTCCTGGGATCGGCGCCCACCGCCAGCACGCGCGACAGCTCGCCGCCCGAGACGATGTCGAAACCGCAGCCGGCCTCGGCGAACACGCGCAGCACGCCGAGCGAGGAATTGGCCTTCATCGCGTAGCAGATCAGTGCGTTGCGGCCCTCGAAGCCGCGCTGGTAGGCCGCCAGGGCGTCGAGCATCCACTGCTTCGAATAGACGAACAGCGGCGTGCCGTGCGTGCGCGCCAGCGCGTCGAGCGCGACGCCCTCGACGTGCAGGGCGCCGTCGCGGTGGGCGATGTGGGGGTGGCCGGGCAGGGGGGTGTTCGTCGTCATTTCTGGGGGGAGGTGGGAGCGCTGCTCGCTGCGGCTGGCTTGGGGGCCGCTTCGTCGGAGGCGTTGGAGCCACCGGGTGTGAGCAATTGGGGCAAGGTGGCGCGCTGGGCGGCCGCCGGATCGGTCGGCAGGTAGAGCGCGCCGCGCTGTCCGCACGCCGCAAGGCCGGCCGCGCTGGCGGCAAGGCAGACCATGAGCGCGGTGCGGGCGCGAGCGCTCACTAGAATTTGGCGAACATTCAACATGCTGAAATTGTAATGACCGACACCGAGTACATGGACCACGCCGAGGCGGCGCTTGCCGCCATCGAGAAGGCCTGCGACCGCATCAACGACGCGACCGACGCAGACATCGACAACCAGCGGGTCGGAGGAATGATCACGATGTCGTTCCAGAACGGCAGCCAACTGATCGTGAACCTGCAGAAGCCGCTGCATGAAATCTGGCTGGCGGCGCGCTCCGGCGGCTACCACTACCGGCACGATGGCCGGATGTGGGTGGACACCAAGACCGGGGAAGAATTCTTCGGCAACCTCTCGCGCGAGGCGACCCTGCAGGCGGGGCTGCCGCTGGTGTTCGCGGCGGCCTGAACCGCCGCTTGCCTTCTTCGCGCGCTTCTTCTTGATCAGTTCCTGAACAGGTCGAGGATGCGGTTGCGCTCCTCGGGCGGTGCCGGTGCGCTGATCGGCGGACCGCTCAGGGCCTCGGCCGGCGCCGCGGGCGCAGCAGCTTCGACACCCAGGCTGGACACGCCGCGGCCCGGCGCGTAGTCGTCGTAGTACCACTCGCCGCCGACGCTCACGATGCCCGAAGGCGGTGTGGTCGACAGGTCGGTCACGGGCACGCCCTTGAGGGCGGTTTCCATGTAGTTGATCCAGATCGGCAGGCTCAGGCCCCCGCCGGTTTCCCGGTCGCCCAGGTTGCGGGGCGTGTCGTAGCCGATCCACGAGATCGCCGTCATGGTGGGCTGGAAGCCCGCGAACCAGGCGTCGAGCGAGTCGTTGGTGGTGCCGGTCTTGCCGTACAGGTCGGGACGCTTGAGCATTGCCTGCGCCTTCGCGGCGGTGCCGGCGCGCGTGATGGACTGCAGCAGCGTGTCCATGATGAAGGCGTTGCGCTGCGGAATGGCGCGTGACGCTTCATTGAGCAGCGGCGGCTGGACGTCGACCAGCACGCGGTCCTTGTGGTCGGTGATGCGCGTCACGAGGTAGGGGTTCACGCGGTAGCCGCCATTGGCGAACACCGAGTAGCCCACCGCCATCTGCATCGGCGTGACGGCCCCGGCACCGAGTGCCATCGGCAGGTAGGCGGGGTGCTTGTCCTTGTCGAAGCCGAAGTTGGTGATCCAGTCTTGCGCATAGCGCGTGCCGATGGACTGCAGGATGCGGATCGACACGAGGTTGCGCGACTTCATCAGCGCGGTGCGCATCGACATCGGACCGTCGAAGCCGCCGCCGTAGTTCTTGGGCTCCCAGGGCTGGCCGCCGGTGGTACCGGCGTCGAAGAACAGCGGGCCGTCGTTGATGACGGTCGAGGGGGTAAAGCCCTTTTCGAGCGCCGCCGAGTAAATGAACGGCTTGAAGCTCGAGCCCGGCTGGCGCCACGCCTGCGTGACGTGGTTGAACTTGTTCTTGCCGAAGTCGAAACCGCCGACCAGCGCCTTGATGGCGCCGTCGCGCGGATCCATGGCGACGAACGCGCCCTCGACCTCGGGCAATTGGGTGATTTCCCAGGTGTTCTTGGGCGTCTTCGCGACACGGATCACGGCGCCGCGGCGGATCTTGATGTTGGGCGGTGCCTTGTCCGACAGGCCGGACTGCGCGGGCTTGAGGCCGTCGCCGGTGATCTGCACGGCGTCGCCGTTGGCACGGATGGCCTGGATTTCCTTGGGCGTGGCCTTGAGCACCACGGCCGCCATCACGTCACCGTTGTCGGGGTGGTCGTTGAGCACGTCGTCCACCGCTTCGTCGAGTTCCTTGGGGTCGTTCGGCAGGTCGATGAATTTCTCGGGGCCGCGGTACACCTGGCGGCGCTCGTAATCCATGATGCCCTTGCGCAGGGCCTTGTAGGCTGCGGCCTGGTCGGCGGCGACCAGCGAGGTGTAGACCTTGAGGCCGCGCGTGTAGGTGCTGTCGCCGTACTGCGCGTACATCAGCTGGCGCACGGTTTCGGCGACGTACTCGGCGTGCAGGCGGTTCGGATCGGCGGCATCGCGCAGGTGCAGCTGCTCTTTTTTCGCTTCGGCGGCCTGTTCGGCGGTGATGAAGCCGGCTTCCTGCATGCGGTCGATCACGTAGAACTGACGCCCCCGCGCGCGCTGCGGGTTGTTGACCGGGTTGTTCGCGCCGGGGGCCTTGGGCAGGCCCGCGAGCATGGCGGCCTGGGCGATCGACATGTCGGACAGCGGCTTGCCGAAATAGGCTTCGGAGGCGGCCGCGAAACCGTAGGCGCGGTTGCCCAGGTAGATCTGGTTCAGGTAGATCTCGAAGATCTGGTCCTTCGTGAGCATGTGCTCCAGCTTGAAGGTCAGCAGCACCTCGTAAATCTTGCGCGTGAGCGTCTTCTCGGAACTCAGGTAGACGTTGCGGGCCACCTGCATGGTGATGGTGGAGGCGCCCTGGCTCTTTACGCGGTTCAGGTTGGCAATGCCCGCACGGACCAGGCCCTTGTAGTCGACCCCGCCGTGGTCATAGAAGCGGGCGTCCTCGGCGGCAAGGACGGCGTCCTTCACGACCTTGGGAATCGCAGCAATGGGGGTGAGGTTGCGTCGCTCCTCCCCGAATTCGCCGATCTGCGTGCCTTCAGCGGAGAACACCCGCAGCGGCAGCTTGGGGCGGTAGTCGGAGAGTTCCGAGATGTCCGGCAGGTTCGGATAGGCCACTGCCAGGGCTACGGCCACCACGCACAGGATGGAAAGCAGGCCCGCCGCAGCGATGCCCGCGCCCCAGAACACGAAACGCAACAGCCATTTGAGCCAGAAGGGGCGTTCGGGTGGAGGGGTCTTGGCGCGCCCCTTGGGGCTGGAATTTTCTTGCATGGAGGCCCGAAGAGTCACCCGACATTATAAAAAGCCGCCCCTCGGCGCGCCTGGATCTTTGTTACCTCGCGCATTCCCTCCCCTCGCGCTAAGCAGAAAGTTACAAAATGAAGTTGTGACGTCACGTTTTGACAACGGTTGTCGATTCCGGGCTTTCTGCACGCTTGGAGGGCGCTGTGGCTGCTGCTAGCATGCAACCGAACGCATATTTTTCCATTGGTTACAAATAACAGGGGGAGAGGGACCTAACTTGGCTGCTCTTGGATCATTGTTTCGTCGTCAGAACGCCCCCCTGCTGGGACTGGACGTCAGTTCGTCCAGCGTGAAGCTGGTGGAGCTCGGCCGTGAGGCCAGCGGCAAGCTGGTTCTGGAGCGCTGCGCCATCGAGCCGCTCGAACGCGGCTGGATCACCGACGGCAACGTCGAGAAATTCGACGAAGTCGCCGAAGCCGTGCGCCGCGTCGTGCGCAAGAGCGGTACCAAGACTCGCAACGTCGCGCTGGCACTGCCGCCCTCGGCCGTCATCACCAAGAAGATCATTCTTCCGGGCGGCATGAGCGAGCAGGAACTCGAGATCCAGGTCGAGTCCGAAGCCAACCAGTACATCCCGTTCTCGCTGGACGAGGTGAGCCTTGATTTCTGCGTGACCGGACCGAGCACGTCCTCCGTCGGCGACGTGGAAGTGCTGATCGCCGCCTCCCGCAAGGAGAAGGTGCAGGACCGCGAAGGCCTGGCGGAAGCCGCGGGCCTCAAGGCGATGATTCTCGATGTCGAGTCGTATGCCTCGCGCCTCGCAACGGCGCGCCTGATCGAGCAGCTTCCCGGCAAGGGCGTTGACGCCATCGTGGCGCTGTTCGAAGTGGGCGCGTTCACGACCAGCATGCAGGTGCTGCGCAACCAGGAAGTGCTGTACGACCGCGACCAGGCTTTCGGCGGCGCACAGCTCACCCAGCTCATCGTGCGCCAGTACGGTTTTTCTGCGGAGGAAGCCGAAGCCAAGAAGCGCAGCGGTGACCTGCCCGACGACTACGGCTCGGGCGTGCTCAAGCCCTTCGTTGAAAGCATCGCGCAGGAAATCGCGCGGGCACTGCAGTTCTTCTTCACCAGCACGCCGCACAACCGCGTGGACTACGTGCTGCTGGCGGGCGGCTCGTCATCGTTGCCCGGGCTGACCAATGCCGTGACCCGCCAGACGTCGTTCGCGTGTTCACTCGTGAATCCGTTCGACGGCATGGACTTTGGTCCCAGCATTCGCGAAAAGAAGGTCCGCCGCGAAGCGCCTTCCTATCTGACCTCCTGCGGCCTGGCCATGCGGAGGTTCCTGCAGTGATCCTGATCAACCTGCTTCCGCACCGCGAAGCCGCGCGCAAGCGCCGTCGCGAGGCCTTTTACGGCACCCTGGGCGGTGCCGCATTGTTGGGCGTTCTGATCGCCGGGCTTGGCTACCTCTGGTTCGAAGCCCAGATTTCCGCGCAGCAGTCGAAGAACGGCTTCCTCCAGGCCGAGATCAAGAAACTCGAAGTCGAGATCAAGGAAATCTCGACGCTGCAGGACGAAATCGCCGCCCTGCGCGCGCGCCAACTGGCCGTGGAAGACCTGCAAGGCGACCGCAACCTGCCGGTGCACCTGCTCAACGAACTCGTCCGGCAACTGCCCGATGGCGTCTATCTGACCAGCATGAAGCAGGAGAACCAGACCGTCACGCTGCAAGGCATGGCGCAGTCCAACGAGCGGGTGTCGGAGCTGCTGCGCAACCTCGGCAACAACAGCCCCTGGCTGGTGAAGCCCGAGCTGGTCGAAATCACCTCGGCCAATGTGAACCTGAGCCAGCGCGATCAGCGCCGCGTCGCGAACTTCACGATGCGCATCGGCCTCAAGCGGCCCACGGACGCCCAGAAGGCCGAGGCCGAAAAAGCCCTGGCCGCCAAGGCGCAGGCAAAGGGGTAACCGATCATGGCCATCAGCAACCGATCCCTCCCCAAAGTCGACGTCGCCACCGCCCTGCGGAACTTCGGCGACCAGTTCCGCGGATTGAATCCGAATGACCCGTCCATGTGGCCGGCGGTGCCGCGCTATGCGCTGTGCCTTGCCGTGGCTGCGCTGGTGCTGGTGGGCCTGTGGTTTGTCTGGCTCACGAACTCGAACGACGAACTCGAAGCCGAGCGCGCCAAGGAAGTGACGCTGCGTGCCGATTACAAGAAGAAGGTGGCGCAGGCCGCCAACCTCGACCTGCTGAAGAAGCAGCGCGAGCAGGTGCAGCAGTACGTGATCCTTCTCGAGAAGCAACTGCCCAGCAAGGCGGAAATGGACGCGCTGCTTTCCGATATCAACCAGGCCGGCCTGGGCCGCAGCCTGCAGTTCGAGCTGTTCCGCCCGGGCCAGGTCTCGGTCAAGGATTACTACGCGGAGCTGCCGATCGCCGTGCGCGTCACCGGCCGCTACCACGACATGGGCGCGTTCGCGGCCGACGTGGCCAGCCTGTCGCGCATCGTGACGCTCAACAACGTGACCGTCACACCGCAGAAGGACAAGGACGTGCTGACGATGGACGCCACCGCGCGCACCTACCGCTACCTCGACGAAGACGAGCGCGCCGCCCAGAAACGCGCCACGGCGCCGAAGGCGAAGAAATGAAGCCGGCCGTCAAAGTTCTGTGGCTGGTGCTGGCCACGCTGGGCCTGAGCGCCTGCGGCGATTCCGACCAGGAAGACCTGCAGCGCTGGATGGTCGAGGAGCGGGCCCAGGTCAAGCCTTCGGTGCCACCGATATCCGAACCCAAGAAGTTCACGCCGCAGGCCTACACCGAGGCATCGTCCTTCGAGCCTTTCAATATGCTGAAGTTGACCCAGGCGCTGCGCCGGGAGTCGAACCAGCCGAGCACGTCCGAGCTGATCGCGCCCGAGCTGGCGCGCCGCAAGGAGGCGCTCGAAGCGTTCCCGCTCGACACGATGGCGATGGTCGGCAGCATGAACCGCAACGGCCAGCCGGTGGCGCTCGTGCGCGTGGACAAGCTGCTCTACAAGGTGCGCGTCGGCGAGTACCTGGGGCTCAACTACGGGCGCATCACCCGTATCAACGAAACCGAAGTCGCCCTGCGCGAGATCGTGCAGGACGCCGCGGGCGAATGGATCGAACGCGTAGCCACGCTGCAGTTGCAAGAGAGTGCGAAATGAACCAAAAAAAATCAACGATGGCACAGTGGCTGCGCGCCGCCGGGCTGGGTCTGCTGGCTTTCGGTGCCCTGGCCGTCGCCCATGCGCAAAACGCAATCGAGTCGGTGACGAGTTCGACCCAGTCGGGCGCGGAAGTGATCCGCATCGACCTGGCCCAGCCGCTCGCTGCCGTGCCCGCCGGGTTCTCCGTGCAGACGCCGGCGCGCATCGCGCTGGACTTCCCGGGCGTGACGAACGCCATCGGGCGTTCGGCCATCGAGGTGAACCAGGGCAACCTGCGCTCGGTCAACGTGGTGCAGGCAGGTGACCGCAGCCGTGTGGTGCTGAACCTGAAGCAGGCCACGGCTTACAAGGCCGAAATCCAGGGCAAGTCGCTGCTGGTGGTGCTCGAGCCTGTGGCCGGGACGGCGCTCGTCGCTTCCGCGGCGACCACTTTCGCCGAGAACCGCAACCGCGACACCTTGCCGTTGCGCGACGTCGATTTCCGTCTCGGTGCCGACAGCACCGGCCGCGTGCTGGTCGACCTGCCGAACAACCAGGTCGGCGTGGATGTGAAGCAGCAAGGCAAGAGCCTGGTCGTGGAATTCACCAAGTCGACGCTGCCCGAAGGCCTGCGCCGCCGTCTGGACGTGGCCGATTTCGGTACGCCCGTGCAATTGATCACCTCGCAGCAATCGGGTGACCGCGTGCGCATGACGATCGATGCCAAGGGCGACTGGGAGCACAGCGCCTACCAGAGCGAAAACCAGTTCGTGGTGGAAGTGCGCGCGCGCAAGGTCGACCCGAGCAAGCTCACGCAGGGGGTCGGTTACAACGGCGAGAAGCTGTCGCTGAACTTCCAGAACATCGAGATCCGCTCGCTGCTGCAGGTGATCGCCGACTTCACGAACTTCAACATCGTGACCTCCGACTCGGTCAGCGGCGCACTGACGCTGCGACTGAAGGACGTGCCCTGGGACCAGGCGCTGGACATCATCATGCAGGCGAAGAACCTGGGCATGCGCAAGAACGGCAGCGTGCTGTGGATCGCGCCCAAGGATGAGATCAACGCCAAGGAAAAGCTCGAATTCGAAGCCAAGGCGGCGATCGAGAACCTGGAGCCGCTGCGCACGCAGTCGTTCCAGCTGAACTACACGAAGGCCATTGCGATTGCGCAAGGCCTGACGGGAACCGGCGCGTCGGCGGGTGGCGGCGGCGGTGGTGGTGGCGGCGCGACCTCGCGCATTCTCAGCCCCCGCGGCAGTGTGATCGCCGAGTCGCGGACCAACCAGCTGTTCGTCTCCGACATTCCCTCGCGTCTGGCCCAGGTCACCGAACTGATCCAGAAGCTCGACATCCCGGTTCGGCAGGTGCTGATCGAAGCGCGCATCGTGGAAGCCTCCGACACCTTCGGCAAGTCGCTCGGCGTGCGTCTGGGCGGCGGTATCTCCCGCGAACGCGTCGCGTCGGCCAATGGCAATCCCGCATACGGCACCTTCGGAGTCATGCCCACCACCACCACCGGCGGCGTCGGCGCCGCGGCAGCCGCCTGGACCAACTCCAACTTCATCAACCTGCCCGCAGGCGATGCAGGCGGCACCGGCAATGCGCCCGGTACCTTCGCGATCTCGCTGTTCAACTCGAGCTTGTCGCGCATGCTGAACCTCGAGATCTCGGCGCTCGAAGCCGACGGCAAGGGCAAGCTGGTGTCCAGCCCGCGCGTCATCACGGCCGACCAGACCAAGGCACTGATCGAGCAGGGCGAAGAAATTCCGTACCAGCAAGCCACGTCCAGCGGCGCGACCTCGATCTCGTTCCGCAAGGCGGTGCTCAAGCTCGAAGTCACACCGCAGATCACGCCCGAGGGCAACATCATCCTGACACTGGATGTGAGCAAGGACGCCCGCGGCGTCAACACCTCGGCGGGTCCGGCCATCAACACCAAGCACGTGCAGACCGAGGTGCTGGTCGAGAACGGCGGCACGGTCGTCATCGGTGGTATCTTCGAACTCACCGAAACCAATGACGAATCGCGCGTGCCGGTGCTGGGTGAAATCCCCTACATGGGGGCATTGTTCCGCAAGCGCGAACGCGTTGCCAACAAGACTGAAATGCTCGTCTTTATCACCCCGAAGATGATTACCGACCGCAACGCCGCGCGCTGACGCGCGGGCGTAGCAGCCACCGCGTGGCGGTCGCACTTGTCGGGTTGCCCGGCGCCGGAAAGTCCGCAGTGGGCCGGCGTCTGGGCGCCCGGCTGAATACTCCTTTCATCGACACCGATCACGTGATCGAGCAGCGCATCGGCTGCACGATCCGCGATTTTTTCGATCGCGAGGGCGAAACCGCCTTCCGCGACATCGAGCAGGCGGTGATCGCCGATCTGGCTGCCAGCCCGCACGGTGTGTTGGCGACCGGCGGTGGCGCCGTGCTGCGCGAGGCCAACCGCCAGCAGTTGCACGGTCATTTCCATGTCATTTACCTGCGCTCTTCGCCCGAAGACCTGTTCCGGCGCCTGCGCCACGACGTCAAGCGCCCGCTCTTGCAGGTGGCCGATCCGCTGGGACGGCTGCGCGAGCTGCACGATGCGCGTGACCCGTTCTACCGGGAAACGGCCCACGACGTGGTCGACACCGGCCGGCCGTCGATTGCGGTGCTCGTCAACCTCATCGTGATGCAGCTCGAGCTGGCCGGCGTGGTCGAACCTGGCGCCCATCCGGAAGAGCCCTCCGACTGACCCTGGCAGGCCCGAGCGCCTAAACTCGCGGCCATGTCCCTGTCCGTTTCGCCCGCACTTTCCGCCTCACCACAGCCCGAACGCGTCGAGATCCAGCTCGGCGAGCGCAGCTATCCGATCCTGATCGGTGGCGGCTTGCTGGAAGACTCCGCAAGCTTCGGCGTTGTTCCCGCGGCTGCAAGTGCGCTGATTGTCAGCAACACCACCGTGGCGCCGCTCTACGCCCACGCGCTGCGCACCGTGCTGGCCAATCGCTTTCGCACGGTTCACCTGCTCGAACTGCCCGATGGCGAGGCGCACAAGAACCTCGAAACGCTGAACCTGATCTTCGACGCGCTGCTGGGCCACGGCAGCGACCGCAAGACGGTGCTGTTCGCGCTCGGCGGCGGCGTGGTGGGCGACATGACCGGTTTCGCCGCTGCCAGCTACATGCGCGGCGTGCCCTTCGTGCAGGTGCCGACCACGCTGCTGGCGCAGGTCGATTCGTCGGTGGGCGGCAAGACGGCCATCAACCACCCGCTGGGCAAGAACATGATCGGCGCGTTCTACCAGCCGCAGCTCGTGCTGTGCGACCTGAACACGTTGCAGACGCTGCCCCCGCGCGAACTAAGCGCCGGCTTGGCCGAGGTCATCAAATACGGCCCGATCTACGACATGGCCTTCTTCGACTGGATCGAGTCGAACATCGAAGCGCTGGTCGCGCGCGACCCGGCCGCGCTGGCCCACGCCGTCAAGCGCAGCTGCGAGATCAAGGCGCTGGTGGTCGGCCAGGACGAGCGCGAGACCGGCCTGCGCGCCATCCTCAATTTCGGCCACACCTTTGGCCATGCCATCGAGTCGGGCCTGGGCTACGGCGAATGGCTGCACGGCGAAGCCGTCGGCTGCGGCATGGTCATGGCGGCGCAGCTGTCGCAACGGCTGGGCGGCGTCGACGCGGCCTTCGTCGCGCGGCTCACGCGCCTGATCGAGCGTGCCGGCCTGCCCACCGTGGGGCCGGCGCTGGGCGCCGAGCGTTACCTCGAGTTGATGCGTGTCGACAAGAAATCGGAAGCCGGCGAGATCCGTTTCGTGGTGATCGACCGGCCCGGCTCCGCCGTCGTGCGCAGCGCGCCCGACGCGATGGTGCGCGACGTGCTCGCGCAGTGCTGCGCGGCATGAGCCTTGCGGCGTACGCCTGCCATCCCGCGCGCTCGCGCGGACGGCGCCACGCGGAGCCGCCCGCGCCCACGCGCGACGCCTTCCAGCGCGACCGCGACCGCATCGTTCATTCGACCGCCTTCCGTCGGCTGGTCTACAAGACCCAGGTCTTCCTGAACCACGAGGGCGACCTGTTCCGCACGCGGCTCACGCATTCGCTGGAAGTTGCGCAGCTGGGCCGTTCCATCGCGCGCGCGCTGCGCCTCAACGAGGACCTGGTCGAGGCGATCGCGCTGGCCCACGATCTCGGCCACACGCCTTTCGGCCACGCAGGCCAGGACGCGCTCAATGCCTGCATGGCCGAACACGGCGGCTTCGAGCACAACCTGCAGAGCCTGCGCGTGGTCGATGCGCTGGAGCACCGCTACCCGCAGTACGACGGCCTCAATCTCAGTTTCGAAACGCGCGAAGGCATCCTCAAGCATTGCTCGCGCGCCAACGCAGAACGCATCGAGGCCGCCGAGCCGCAAGGCGTGGCGCGCCGTTTCCTCGACCGCACGCAGCCGGGGCTGGAGGCGCAGCTGTGCAACCTGGCCGACGCCATTGCCTACAACGCGCACGACATCGATGACGGCGTACGCTCCGGCCTCATCAGCGTCGAGCAGTTGGCCGATGTGGAGCTGTTCGAGCGCTACCGCCGTGAGGCGCTGGCCGAGCATCCGCAGTTGCCGGGCCAGGGCCGGCGCGTGCTCTATGAAACCATCCGCCGCATGCTCAGCGCGCAGGTCTACGACGTGATCGACACGACGCGCGCGGCCATCGAGGCGCGGGGTCCCGTCGATGCCGACGCGGTGCGCCGCGCGCCGCCGCTGGTGGCCTTCAGCGGCGCCATGCAGGCGCAATCCGAAGCGCTCAAGCAGTTTCTCTTTCGCAATCTTTATCGCCATCCGCAGGTCACGCAGACCACCGACCAGGCGAGCGCGGTCGTGCGCGAACTGTTCGACGCGTACCTGGCGCGCGGCACGGAAATGCCCGCGTCATACGCCGAGCGCCACGACCGGCACCGCGCCGTGGCCGACTACATCGCCGGCATGACCGACCGCTTCGCCATGCGCGAGCATGAACGGCTGACCGGCCGGCGGGGGATCGCATGACGGCCGCCGTGCGCTCGAACAGCGCGTCGGCCCGCGTGCCCGTCGCCGCCTTCGCCGTCGTGCTGGGCGGCGTCAGCGCCGCGCTGCATTTGGGGAAGCTGCCACCCGCCGTACCGGCGTTGCAGGCGTCGCTGGGTATCGACCTGGTCGAGGCGGGCTTCCTGCTCTCGCTGGTCCAGGTCGCGAGCATGACGCTGGGCCTGCTGGCCGGGCTTGCGGCCGATTCCATCGGCCTGCGGCGCAGCATGCTCGTCGGGCTGGCGGTGCTGACGGCGGCCAGCCTGTTGGGCGGTGCCGTGGGCGCCGGTCTGCTGGGCGGATCGCACGCGGTGCTGTGGCTCTTCGTGCTGCGCGCGGCCGAAGGCATCGGCTTCCTGATGGCAGTGATGCCGGGCCCGGGACTCATCCGCGCACTGACACCGGCGGGCGCCGACAAGGCCGCGCTGGGCCTGTGGGGTGCCTACATGCCGCTCGGCGTGGCGCTGGCGCTGCTCATCGGCCCGGCCCTCATCGCCTGGGGCGGATGGGGCGACTGGTGGTGGACGCTGTCGCTGGTGTCGGCGGGGGCGGCCCTCTGGGTGTGGCTGTCGGTGCCGCGCGACCGGCCCCGCGCAGCCGGTGCAAGCCCACAGCCTGCATCGTCCGGCTGGGCGTCGCGGCTGCGTGAGACGGTCGGTGCGCGCGCGCCGTGGCTGATCGCGCTGACCTTTGCGGTGTACTCATCCCAGTGGATGGCCGTGATCGGTTTTCTTCCCGCCATCTATGCCGATGCGAAGGTGCCGGCCGCCTGGAGCGCGGTGCTGACCGCGCTGGCCGCGGCAATGAACATCGTCGGCAACCTCATGGGCGGCCGCTGGCTGCAACGTGGCGTGGCGCCCGAGCGCCTGCTGCAATGGGGATTTCTGACCATGGCGCTGGGCGGTGTCGCCGCCTTCGCGCAGGTGGGGCAGGGTGCCCAGGCGCTGGGCCTGCCGCCCGCGCTGCGCTATGCCGCGATCTGCGCTTTTTCGCTCGGCGGCGGCATGGTGCCGGCGACGCTGTTCCTGCTGGGCGTGCGGCTGGCGCCGGGGCCGAGCACCGTGTCGACCACGGTCGGCCTGATGCAGCAGGCGTCCTCGCTCGGCCAGTTCCTGGCGCCGCCCGCGGTGGCCTGGCTGGCGCACCGCGTCGGCGGCTGGCACTGGACCTGGGCCGCGACGCTGGCTTGCTCGCTCGCAGGCATGGCGGTCGCCGTGCGCCTCGGACGCATTCGGCAAGTCGCGGAGCCCACACCATGAGCGATCCAGCGATCGTCGAGGCCGCGCAAGCCGAAGCCGACACCCGCCGCTGGCTGGAGCGCGCCGTGATCGGCCTCAACCTGTGCCCCTTTGCCAAGGCGGTGCATGTGAAGGGCCAGATCCACTACACGACCTACCTCGACACCCACGAAGGCCGCCTGATCGACACGCTGCTGGCCGAAGCCCGCGCGCTTGTGGCGCTGGACGCCGAGGTGCGCGACACCACCTTGCTGATCGTCCCCCATGCCCTGGCGGACTTTCTCGACTTCAACGATTTCACGGAGCGCGCCGAGCGCAAGCTTTCTCGCGCGGGCTTCGACGGCGTGCTGCAACTCGCCAGCTTTCATCCGCACTTCCAGTTCGGCGGCACCGAGCCCGACGACATCAGCAACGCCACCAACCGCGCGCCATACCCCACGCTGCACCTGCTGCGCGAGGAAAGCATGGACCGCGCGGTCGAAGCCTTTCCGCAGGCCGAGGCGATCTTCGAGCGCAACATCGAGACGCTCGAAGCCCTGGGCCCGGCGGGCTGGACCGCGCTCGATGTGGGCCCGGGAAGCGCCACGCCCTGAACAACAAGAAGCAACAAGAACACCATGTCCCGTCCCGCGAAAGCGCACCCCACAAACAAGGCTGCGAAGGCCGAGGCCGAGCTGGCCGAAGTCCTGCGGCCGGGCCAGTCCGTCGAGCTCCTCAAGGAGCTGCACATCCTCACGCGCGAAGGCCGGCTCAACCAGGATTCGCGGCGCAAGCTCAAGCAGGTCTACCACCTGTTCCAGTTCATCGAGCAGCTGCTGCGCGAGCTGCCGGGCGAGGGCGCCGAGGCCACGCTGGCCGACCACGGGGCGGGCAAGTCGTACCTCGGCTTCATCATCTACGACCTGTTCTTCCGCGCGCGGCAGGGCGGCCATGTCTACGGCATCGAGACGCGCAGCGAGCTGGTCGAGCGCTCCCGCGCGCTGGCGCAGCAGCTGGGCTTCGGGCGCATGTCGTTCCTGAACCTCACCGTGGCCGAATCGGCGCAGGCGAGCGAACTGCCCGCGCAGATCGACGTGGTCACTGCGCTGCACGCCTGCGACACCGCCACCGATGACGCCATTGCCTTCGGCCTCGCCAAGAAGGCGCGCTGCATGGTGCTCGTGCCCTGCTGCCAGGCCGAGGTGGCGGCCTGCCTGCGCGAGACCAAAGCGCTGGCGCTGTCGCGCACGCCGCTGGCCGAACTCTGGCGCCATCCGCTGCACACGCGCGAAATCGGCAGCCAGCTCACCAACGTGCTGCGCTGCCTGTACCTGGAAGCCAACGGCTACAGCGTCACCGTGACCGAGCTCGTCGGCTGGGAGCACAGCATGAAGAACGAGCTGATCCTGGCGCGCTACACCGGCCAGCGCAAGGCGAGCGCGGCGACGCGGCTGCGCGAGCTGCTGGCGCAGTTCGGGCTCGACACGCTGGGCGACACGCGCTTCCGCCTCGCCGACTGAGCATCTGGACGGCGTCGTCCATCTCCACCATGGCCCGTCTCCCCCGTCTCACGCTGGCCGGCATGCCGCACCACGTGATCCAGCGCGGCAACAACCGCCAGCCGATATTCGTCGACCGTGCCGACCACGAGAAGCTGCTCGGCCTGCTGGCCGAGAACGCCACGCGCTTCGGCATCGCGCTGCACGCCTACGTGCTGATGGACAACCATTTCCACCTGCTGGCCACGCCGGACAGCACCACGGGCCTGCCGCAATTCATGCAGTCGGTCGGGCGCAGCTACGTGCGCTACTTCAACGACCGCCACGGCCGCAGCGGCACTTTGTGGGAAGGGCGCTACAGATCGACCCTGATCCAGACCGAGCGCTATTTGCTGACCTGCATGGCCTACATCGACCTGAACCCGGTGCGCGCCGGCATGGTCGCCGAGGCGCGCGACTTTCCCTGGTCCAGCCACGGCCACTACGCCGGCCTGCGGCAGGACCGGCTGCTGACCCCGCATCCGCTGTACTGGGAACTCGGCAACACGCCCTTCGCGCGGGAGGCGGCGTATGCCGAACTGGTGCGCGGCGGCGTCCGCGCGGCCGATCAGCAGGCCCTGACCGACGCCACCCTGCGCGGGTGGGCGGCCGGCGATGGTGACTTTTTGAACACGCTGCAGAAGTCCACCGAGCGCCGCGTCATCAAGGCCAAGGCCGGCCGGCCGCCGGCATCCTCCAAAGATCAAGACTGAAAACGGCCGGAAGCCGCATGCCTGTGACGCCTCGTGCTTTCATTTTTAATATGTCCCTAATTTAATTCTGACAAGAAAACTCAAGATTTAATAGGAATCTGACCCCAATTAAAGTGTTTGGCATTCTTTGTGCATCGCAATATGCTCCCTTTCCCTGCGAAAACTGAAGGAGCGCGCCATGACGACGGCTGCCGAGATTCAACACCTCCAAGAACACGGTCTGTATTCCGGTGCCGATGAGCACGATGCCTGCGGCGTCGGCTTCGTCGCCCATATCAAGGGTGAGAAAAGCCACGCCATCGTGTTGCAGGGCCTGAAGATCCTCGAGAACCTCGACCACCGCGGCGCCGTCGGCGCCGACAAGCTGATGGGCGACGGCGCCGGCATCCTGATCCAGTTGCCCGACCTGCTGTACCGCGAAGAAATGGCCAAGCAGGGCGTCACGCTGCCCCCGCCGGGCGAGTACGGCGTCGGCATGATCTTCCTGCCGAAGGAACACGCCTCGCGCGAAGCCTGCGAGCAGGAGATGGAACGCGCCATCAAGGCCGAAGGCCAGGTGCTGCTGGGCTGGCGCGACGTGCCGGTCAACCGCGACATGCCGATGTCGCCCACCGTGCGCGAAAAGGAACCGCTGCTGCGTCAGATCTTCATCGGCCGCGGCAACGACGTGATCGTGCAGGACGCGCTGGAGCGCAAGCTCTACGTGATCCGCAAGACCGCCAGCGCCAACATCCAGCGCCTGAAGCTCAAGCACAGCAAGGAATACTACGTTCCGAGCATGTCCAGCCGCACCGTGGTCTACAAGGGCCTGCTGCTGGCCGACCAGGTCGGTACCTATTACCTCGACCTGCAGGACAAGCGCTGCGTCTCGGCCCTGGGCCTCGTGCACCAGCGCTTCTCGACCAACACCTTCCCCGAGTGGCCGCTGGCCCACCCGTACCGCTATGTCGCGCACAACGGTGAAATCAACACGGTCAAGGGCAACTACAACTGGATGAAGGCGCGCGAAGGCGTGATGTCCTCGCCCGTGCTGGGCGCCGACCTGCAGAAGCTCTACCCGATCAGCTTCGCCGGCCAGTCCGACACCGCCACCTTCGACAACTGCCTCGAGCTGCTGACGATGGCCGGCTACCCCATCAGCCAGGCCGTGATGATGATGATTCCCGAACCCTGGGAACAGCACGCCACCATGGACCCGCGCCGCCGCGCGTTCTATGAGTACCACGCCGCCATGCTCGAGCCGTGGGACGGCCCGGCTTCCATCGTGTTCACCGACGGCCGCCAGATCGGCGCCACGCTCGACCGCAACGGCCTGCGTCCCTCGCGCTACTGCGTGACCGACGACGACCTGGTCATCATGGCGTCGGAATCGGGCGTGCTGCCCGTGCCCGAGCAGAAGATCGTGCGCAAGTGGCGCCTGCAGCCCGGCAAGATGTTCCTCATCGACCTGGAGCAGGGCCGCATGATCGACGACGAGGAGGTCAAGGCCACCCTCGCCAACAGCAAGCCCTACAAGCAGTGGATCGAGAACCTGCGCATCAAGCTCGACAGCGTCAAGGCCGAGCCGGCCGCGATCCCCGTGAGCCAGGTCGCGCTGCTCGACCGCCAGCAGGCCTTCGGCTACACCCAGGAAGACATCAAGTTCCTGATGAGCCCGATGGCGCAGGCCGGCGAAGAAGGCATCGGCTCCATGGGCAACGACAGCCCGCTGGCCGTGCTCTCCAGCAAAAACAAGCCGCTGTACAACTACTTCAAGCAGCTGTTCGCGCAGGTCACGAACCCGCCGATCGACCCGATCCGCGAAGCGATCGTGATGTCGCTGGTGTCCTTCATCGGCCCCAAGCCCAACCTGCTGGACATCAACCAGGTCAACCCGCCGATGCGGCTCGAAGTGAGCCAGCCCATTCTCGATTTCGCCGACATGGCGAAGCTGCGCGACATCGGCACCTACACGCAGGGCAAGTTCAAGAGCTACGTGCTCGACATCACCTACCCGCTGGGCTGGGGCGATGAGGGCGTCGAAGCCAAGCTGGCCTCGCTATGCGCCGAAGCGGTCGATGCCATCAAGGGCGGCCACAACATCCTGATCGTGAGCGACCGCGGCGTGGGCCCGACGCAAGTGGCGATCCCCGCCGTGCTGGCGCTGTCGGCCGTGCACCAGTACCTGGTCCGCGAAGGCCTGCGCACCACGGCCGGCCTCGTGGTCGAGACCGGTTCGGCGCGCGAAGTGCATCACTTCGGCGTGCTCGCCGGCTACGGCGCCGAAGCCGTGCACCCGTACCTCGCGATGGAAACGCTGGCGGCCATGCACGCTGACCTGCCGGGCGATCTGAGCGCCGACAAGGCGGTCTACAACTACGTCAAGGCCATCGGCAAGGGCCTGTCAAAGATCATGTCGAAGATGGGTGTCAGCACCTACATGAGCTACTGCGGCGCCCAGCTGTTCGAAGCCATCGGCCTGAACACCGAGACGGTGAACAAGTACTTCACCGGCACCGCCAGCCGCGTGGAAGGCATCGGCGTCTTCGAGATCGCCGAAGAAGCCATCCGCATGCACAAGGCCGCCTTCGGTGACGATCCGGTGCTCGCCAACATGCTCGACGCCGGCGGCGAATACGCCTGGCGCACGCGCGGCGAAGAGCACATGTGGACGCCCGATGCCATCGCCAAGCTGCAGCACAGCACGCGCTCCAACAACTGGAACACGTACAAGGAATACGCGCAGCTCATCAACGACCAGAACCGTCGCCACCTGACGCTGCGCGGTCTGTTCGAGTTCAAGATCGATCCGGCCAAGGCGATTCCGGTCGACGAGGTCGAGCCCGCGGCCGAGATCGTCAAGCGCTTCGCCACCGGCGCGATGTCGCTCGGCTCGATCAGCACCGAGGCGCACGCCACGCTCGCCATTGCCATGAACCGCATCGGCGGCAAGAGCAACACGGGCGAAGGCGGTGAAGACCCGGCGCGCTACCGCAACGAACTCAAGGGCATCCCGATCAAGCAGGGCGACACGCTCAAGAGCGTGATCGGCGCGGCCAACGTCGAGGTCGACCTGCCGCTGAACGACGGCGACTCGCTGCGTTCGCGCATCAAGCAGGTCGCGTCGGGCCGCTTCGGCGTCACCGCCGAGTACCTGCACTCGGCCGACCAGATCCAGATCAAGATGGCGCAAGGTGCCAAGCCGGGCGAGGGCGGCCAGCTCCCGGGCGGCAAGGTCACCGAGTACATCGGCAAGCAGCGTTATGCCGTGCCGGGCGTGGGCCTCATCTCGCCCCCGCCGCACCACGACATCTACTCGATCGAGGACCTGGCCCAGCTGATCCACGACCTGAAGAACACCGCGCCGCACGCCAGCATCAGCGTGAAGCTGGTGAGCGAAATCGGCGTGGGCACGATTGCGGCCGGCGTTGCCAAGTGCAAGAGCGACCACGTCGTGATCGCCGGCCATGACGGCGGCACGGGCGCCTCGCCCTGGTCGTCGATCAAGCACGCGGGCAGCCCGTGGGAAATCGGCCTGGCCGAAACGCAGCAGACGCTGGTGCTCAACCGCCTGCGCAGCCGCATCCGCGTGCAGGCCGACGGCCAGATGAAGACCGGCCGCGACGTCGCCATCGGCGCGCTGCTGGGCGCGGACGAATTCGGCTTCGCCACCGCGCCGCTGGTGGTCGAGGGCTGCATCATGATGCGCAAGTGCCACCTGAACACCTGCCCGGTGGGCGTGGCCACGCAGGACCCGATCCTGCGCAAGAAGTTCTCGGGCAAGCCCGAGCACGTCGTCAACTACTTCTTCTTCGTCGCCGAAGAAGTGCGCCAGATCATGGCCCAGCTGGGCATCCGCAAGTTCGACGACCTGATCGGTCGTGCCGACCTGCTCGACATGCGCAAGGGCATCGAGCACTGGAAGGCCTCGGGCCTGGATTTCAGCCGCCTGTTCGCGCTGCCGATCGTGCCGGCCGACGTGCCGCGCTTCCATGTCGAGAACCAGGATCACGGCCTCGAGCGCGCCCTGGACGTGAAGCTCATCGAGAAGTCGCGTCCCGCCATCGAAAAGGGCGAGAAGGTCCAGTTCATCGAGGTGGCGCGCAACGTCAACCGCTCGGTGGGTGCGATGCTCTCGGGCGCGTTGACCAAGGTGCATCCGCAGGGCCTGCCCGACGATTCGATCCGCATCCAGCTCGAAGGCACGGGCGGCCAGTCGTTCGGTGCCTTCCTGGCACGCGGCATCACGCTGTACCTGATTGGCGACGCCAACGACTACACCGGCAAGGGCCTCTCGGGCGGCCGCGTGGTGGTGCGTCCCAGCCTCGACTTCCGTGGCGAAGCCGCACGCAACACCATCGTCGGCAACACCGCGCTGTACGGCGCGACGACCGGCGAGGCCTACCTGTGCGGCGTGGCCGGCG
Organism: Variovorax sp. Root473; assembly: GCF_001426505.1. Lineage (GTDB taxonomy): Bacteria > Pseudomonadota > Gammaproteobacteria > Burkholderiales > Burkholderiaceae_C > Variovorax. The sequence continues at coordinate 172,150 of NZ_LMEV01000002.1, read as the reverse complement.
AGCGTTTCGCGGTGCGCCTGTCGGGGGCCACGGCGGTCATCGAAGGCACCGGCGACCACGGTTGCGAATACATGACCGGCGGCACGGTCGCCGTGCTCGGCAAGACGGGCCGCAACTTCGCGGCCGGCATGAGCGGCGGCGTTGCCTTCGTCTACGACGAAGACGGCCAGTTTGCCTCGCGTTGCAACCTCTCGATGGTGTCGCTCGACAAGGTGCTGACCTCCGCCGAGCAGACCGCCAGCGTGCATCGCAAGATCTGGCACGGCGGCGAGACCGACGAAGCGCAACTCAAGAAGCTGCTCGAAGAGCACCACCGCTGGACCGGCAGCAAGCGCGCGCGCGAGCTGCTCGACAACTGGGCCGAGTCGCGCACCAAGTTCGTCAAGGTGTTCCCGAACGAGTACAAGCGCGCCCTGGCCGAACTGCACGACCGCCAGGTCGAGCTGGCCAGCAGCGGCAACAACGCCCACGTGGGCCTCGAGCCGCACGCACTGGCAGCGCCCGCCACGGCCGCCGTCTGAGCGCGCCATTGACACGAAGAACAGAGGACAGCACGATGGGAAAAATCACCGGCTTCATGGAGCATGAGCGTGTCGAAGAGGGCTACAAGCCCGTCGAAGAACGCGTCAAGCACTACAAGGAATTCGTTGTCGGCCTGGACACCGAGCAGGCCAAGGTGCAGGGCGCGCGCTGCATGGACTGCGGCACGCCGTTCTGCAACAGCGGTTGCCCGGTCAACAACATCATTCCGGACTTCAACGACCTCGTGTACCGCGACGACTGGCAGAACGCCTTCGCGGTGCTCGATTCGACCAACAACTTCCCCGAGTTCACCGGCCGCATCTGCCCCGCGCCCTGCGAGGCGGCCTGCGTGCTCAACGTGAACGACGACGCGGTCGGCATCAAGTCGCTGGAACACGCGATCATCGACCGGGCCTGGGACGAAGGCTGGGTCGCACCGCGCGTTGCCAAGCACAAGACCGGCAAGAAGGTCGCCGTGGTGGGCTCCGGCCCGGCCGGCATGGCCGCCGCGCAGCAGCTGGCGCGCGCCGGTCACGACGTCACGCTGTTCGAGAAGAACGACCGTGTCGGTGGCCTGCTGCGTTACGGCATTCCCGACTTCAAGATGGAGAAGTCGCACATCGACCGCCGCGTCGAGCAGATGAAGGCCGAGGGCGTGACCTTCCGCACCGGCGTGATGGTCGGTGCCGCCAAAGACCCGCTGGGCAAGGGCTCCAAGGTCACCAACCTTGCCAAGGAAACCGTCACGCCCGAGCAGCTGCAAAAAGACTTCGACGCCGTGGTCCTCACCGGCGGTGCCGAGCAGTCGCGCGACCTGCCCGCGCCGGGCCGCGACCTCGACGGCATCCACTTCGCGATGGAGTTCCTGCCGCAGCAGAACCGCGTCAACGCAGGCGACAAGGTCAAGGGCCAGCTGCGCGCCGACGGCAAGCACGTCATCGTGATCGGCGGCGGCGACACCGGCTCCGACTGCGTGGGCACCAGCAACCGCCACGGCGCCGTGAGCGTCACGCAGTTCGAATTGATGCCGCAGCCGCCCGAGGAAGAGAACCGCCCGCTGACCTGGCCCTACTGGCCGATCAAGCTGCGCACCAGCTCCAGCCACGAAGAAGGCTGCGAGCGCGAGTTCGCCATCTCGACCAAGGAGTTCATCGGCGACGGAAAGGATGGAAAGTCTGGCAAGGTCACCGGCCTGAAGACCGTGCGCGTCGAGTGGAAGGACGGCAAGATGCAGGAAGTGCCCGGCAGCGAGCAGATCCTGAAGGCCGACCTCGTCCTGCTGGCCATGGGCTTCATCAGCCCCGTGGCCACCGTGCTCGATGCGTTCGGCGTCGAGAAGGACGCCCGCGGCAACGCGCGCGCCACGGTTGACTTCATCGGCGGCTACGCGACCAATGTGCCCAAGGTATTCGCCGCTGGCGACATTCGCCGTGGACAGTCGCTGGTGGTGTGGGCAATCCGCGAAGGCCGGCAGGCTGCGCGCTCGGTGGATGAATTCTTGATGGGATTCAGCGACTTGCCGCGCTGATTTTTGTTTCAGGGAGGCGGCGCCGTTCGCTGCCCCGTTATCATCCGCGGAAACCGCATGCCGGGATGCCTCTCAAGGCGCCCGGCTTTTTTATTGTGATGGACCCAGCCACACCACCGTCTTCCTCCTTCGTCGAATTCCGCGATGTCTCGTTCGGCTACGGCGCGCGCGCGATCCTCGAGGGCGTGTCGTTTTCCGTGCCGCGAGGCAAGGTGACGGCGCTGATGGGCGCGTCGGGCGGCGGCAAGACCACCGTGCTGCGCCTGATCGGCGGCCAGCAGCGGGCGCAACGCGGCGAGGTGCTGTTCGACGGGCAAGACGTCGGCCGCTTCGATGCCGCCGCGCTGTATGCGGCCCGGCGCCGCATGGGCATGCTGTTCCAGTTCGGCGCGCTGTTCACCGACATCAGCGTGTTCGACAACGTGGCCTTTCCGCTGCGCGAGCACACGCAGCTGTCGGAAGCGCTGGTGCGCGACATCGTGCTCATGAAGCTTGATGCGGTCGGCCTGCGCGGCGCGCGCGACCTGATGCCCAGTGAGGTGTCGGGTGGCATGGCGCGGCGCGTGGCGCTGGCCCGTGCGATCGCGCTCGACCCCGACCTCGTCATGTACGACGAGCCTTTCGCGGGGCTCGACCCGATCTCGCTGGGCACGGCCGCGCGGCTGATCCGCCAGCTCAACGACGCGCTGGGCCTCACCAGCATCATCGTGTCGCACGACCTCGAAGAGACCTTCCGGATCGCGGACCACGTGATCGTCCTGGCCAACGGCGGCATCGCCGCGCAGGGACGGCCCGGGGAGGTGCGCGAAAGCGCCGATCCGCTGGTGCATCAATTCGTCAACGCGCTGCCTGATGGGCCGGTGCGATTCCACTACCCCGGTGTCAGCATCGAAGACGACTTCGGCAACGGCGAAGGAGGGCGCTCATGACCTGGTGGAAGCCCGCCGACGTCGGCTATGCGGTGCGCAGCCAATTGGCCGACATGGGCCATGCGGCCAAGCTGTTCCTGCGCCTGCTCGGCCCGGGCGCGCAGATCATGCGCCGCTTCGGGCTGGTGCGTGACCAGATCCATTTCCTGGGCAACTACTCGCTCGCGATCATCGGCGTGTCGGGCCTGTTCGTGGGCTTCGTGCTCGGGCTGCAGATGTACTACGCGCTGCAGCGCTACGGCTCGTCCGAAGCGCTCGGCCTGCTGGTGGCGCTGAGCCTCGTTCGTGAACTCGGTCCCGTGGTGGCCGCTTTGCTGTTCACCGGCCGTGCCGGTACTTCATTGACGGCCGAGATTGGTCTCATGAAGGCCAACGAGCAGTTGAGCGCCATGGAAATGATGGCGGTCGATCCGGTGCAGCGCATCCTCGCGCCACGCTTCTGGGCTGGCGTCATCACCATGCCGCTGCTGGCGGCCGTGTTCAGCGCGGTCGGCATCATGGGCGGCTATGTCGTGGGCGTGCTGATGCTGGGCGTCGACCCGGGCGCGTTCTGGGGCCAGATGCAGGGCGGCGTCGATGTCTGGCGCGACGTCGGCAACGGCGTCATCAAAAGCATCGTGTTCGGTTTCACCGTGACCTTCGTCGCGCTGCTGCAGGGCTTCGAGGCCCAGCCGACGCCCGAGGGCGTGTCGCGCGCCACCACGCGCACCGTGGTGATGGCGTCGCTGGCGGTCCTGGGGCTGGACTTCCTGCTTACCGCCATGATGTTCAGTATCTAAAAGGGGCCCCGGCTCCATCGTTCTAGACAGAGAGTGCAAACCATGCAACGTTCCAACAACGACATCTGGGTCGGCCTGTTCGTGCTGATCGGCGCCGCCGCCTTGCTGTTCCTGGCATTGCAGTCGGCCAACCTGCTGAGCCTGAACTTCCAGAAGACCTACACGGTCACTGCCCGTTTCGACAACATCGGCGGGCTCAAGCCCCAGACCGCGGTCAAGAGCGCTGGCGTCGTGGTCGGCCGTGTGGAATCCATCGCGTTCAACGACAAGGCCTTTCAGGCCGACGTGACGCTGGCGCTTCAAAACCGTTACAGTTTTCCCAAGGACAGCTCGCTCAAGATCCTGACCAGTGGCCTGCTCGGCGAGCAGTACATCGGCATCGAGGCGGGCGCCGAGGAAAAGAACCTGCAAGCCGGCGACACCATTACCTCGACCCAGTCGGCCGTGGTGCTGGAGAACCTGATCAGCCAGTTCCTGTACAGCAAGGCGGCTGACACGCCGTCCGGAACAGCCAGTAAGAAATGAAAACACGCGTGAATTTGTGGCCAGCTACAAAAAATGTAGCAAAAAAGAGCCGTTGGGTGGGAGCCCTTGCCATTCTGTCCGTGGCTGCAGGTTGTGCCTCCGGGCCGCAGGCGAACCCGGCAGACCCGTTCGAGCCGTTCAACCGCGGCGTGACGCGCTTCAATGAAACCGTCGACGAGGCGGTGCTCGTGCCCGCAGCGACGGCCTATCAGCGCGTTCTGCCGTCGATGGTGCGCACCGGCGTGACCAACTTCTTCAGCAATCTCGGCGATGTGTGGAGCTTTGCCAACAGCGTGGCCCAGTTGAAGTTGCAGAACAGTGCGGAAACCTTCATGCGCCTCAACGTCAACACCTTCTTCGGGCTCGGCGGCCTGCTCGACGTCGCCACCGAGGCGGGCATCGATCGCCATGAGGAAGATTTCGGCCAGACGCTCGGGCGCTGGGGCGTCGGCCCTGGCCCGTATGTCGTGCTGCCGTTGCTGGGCCCGTCGACGCTGCGCGACACCGCGGCGCTGCCCGTGGACCGCGCCGGGAGTGTCGTGGGCAGCATGAACGACGTGGCCTGGCGCAATTCGCTGTCGGTGCTGGATGCAGTGGACACCCGGTCGCGCTACCTGCGCGCGGGCCGCCTGCTCGACGACGCCGCGCTCGACAAGTACACCTTTGCACGCGACGCTTTCCTGCAGCATCGTCGCAACGCCGTTTACGACGGCAATCCGCCGGACCAGGACGACGACAGCGGCAAGTGATCGGGGCCGGAGCAGGCGGCGATGCGTTCGCCCGCTTGCATCCGGTTGCAGGCTTCACCTGCGAGACAGGAACCCGGTCGGCGAACGACCGCTCGAACCCGTTCATGCAGAAGGCCAGCCTTTGCGGCGGTGCCTGCATCCGTGTTTCGCAGATTTTCAAACTTGATCGAGGGACTCACATGAACATCAAGACCTTGCAACGACGTGACGTGGGCCGCCTCGTGCTGGCCGGTGCCTTGCTGATGGGCGCCACCGTGGCTTTCATTCAGCCCGCGCGGGCCGCCGACGAGGCGCCGGATGCGCTCGTCAAACGCCTGTCGACCGATGTACTGGAAACCATCAAGGCCGACACGTCCATCAAGTCGGGTGACGTCAACAAGATCATGTTGCTGGTCGACAGCAAGATCATGCCCAACGTCAATTTCCAGCGCATGACCGCCTCGGCCGTCGGCCCGGCATGGCGCCAAGCCACGCCCGAGCAGCAGAAGAAGCTGCAGGACGAGTTCAAGACCTTGTTGGTGCGCACCTATGCCGGCGCGCTGGACCAGGTGAGCGACCAGACCGTCACGGTCCGCCCGTTCCGCGGTTCGCCGGATGACAAGGAAGTGCTGGTCCGTACGGAGGTCAAGGGCCGCGGCGATCCGGTGCAACTGGACTACCGCCTCGAAAAGACGCCGGGCCAGGGCGCCGGCTGGAAGGTCTACAACCTGAATGTGCTGGGCGTGTGGCTGGTCGATACCTACCGCACCCAGTTTGCCCAGGAAATCAACAAGAACGGCATCGATGGCCTGATTACGGCCCTCGCCGCGCGCAACAAGGGCAACGTCAAGGGCTGACGGGCGCACGCCATGCTCGTCCTTCCTTCCCGGCTCACCCACGACGAGGCCCCGGCATGCATGCGCATGCTGCAGCAGGGGCTCAAGGGCCAGTCCGGCTCGACCTCCACCGTGGTCGATGCCACGCCGCTGGCCCAGTTCGATTCCTCCGCGCTGGCCGTGCTGCTCGAGTGTCGGCGTGAGTCGAGCGCGCTGGGCCGCAGCTTTTCCGTCAAGGGACTCTCCCCGCGCCTGCGCGAACTGGCTGCCCTGTACGGCATTGCAGGCCTTTTGCCCGCGGCGCCCTGAAAAAGTAACGGCCCCGTAAAATCGCGGGCTCCCATGCCCGCGATCTCATTCCAGTCGGTCTCCAAGACCTATCCTCCCTCCCGTCAGCAACGCGCCCAAGGCAAGCAGGGGCTGCGTGCGGTCGACGAGGTTTCCTTCCAGATCGAGCCGGGCGAGTTCTTCGGCCTGCTCGGCCCCAACGGCGCGGGCAAGACCACCCTCATCAGCATGCTCGCGGGCCTGTCGCGGCCCACGGCGGGCGCGATCAGCGTGCACGGCTTCGACGTGCAGCGCGACTACGCCGAAGCCCGGCGCCAGCTCGGCATCGTGCCGCAGGAGCTGGTGTTCGACCCCTTCTTCAACGTGCGCGAGTCGCTGCGCATCCAGTCGGGCTACTTCGGTATCAAGAACAACGAAGCCTGGATCGACGAGTTGCTGCAGAGCCTGGGCCTGGCCGACAAGGCCACGGCCAACATGCGCCAGCTCTCGGGCGGCATGAAGCGCCGCGTGCTGGTGGCGCAGGCGTTGGTGCACAAGCCGCCCGTCATCGTGCTCGACGAGCCCACCGCCGGCGTCGACGTCGAGCTGCGCCAGACGCTCTGGCAGTTCGTGGCCCGGCTCAACAAGCAGGGCAGCACCGTGCTGCTGACCACCCATTACCTCGAAGAGGCCGAGGCCCTGTGCAGCCGCATCGCGATGCTCAAGCTCGGCAAGGTGATTGCGCTGGACCGCACCAGCGAGCTGCTGAAGTCGGCCGCGAGCAACGTGCTGCGCTTCAAGACCGACGCCATGCTGCCCTGGGCGATCGCGCAGCACGCGCGCATCACTGGGCGCATCGTGCAGTTGCCGGCGCAGAACGCGCACGAAGTCGAACAACTGCTGGCCGCGATCCGCGAAGCCGGCGTCGCGGTGGAAGACGTGGAAATGCGCAAGGCCGACCTGGAAGACGTGTTCATCGACCTGATGGCGGGCGAGCAGACGCCGCTGGAGGTGTCGCGATGATGGCTGTTACGGGTTGGCGCGCGCTTCTGTACAAGGAAACGCTGCGCTTCTGGAAGGTCGGCTTCCAGACCGTCGGCGCGCCGGTGCTCACCGCGCTGCTGTACCTCATGGTGTTCGGCCACGTGCTCGAGGGCCGCGTGACGGTCTACGGCACCGTGGGCTACACCGCCTTCCTGATCCCCGGCCTCGTGATGATGAGCGTGCTGCAGAACGCGTTCGCAAACAGCTCGTCCTCGATTATCCAGAGCAAGATCATGGGCAACCTCGTGTTCGTGCTGCTCACGCCGCTGTCGCACTGGGGCTGGTTCTTCGCCTACGTGGGCTCCTCGGTGATCCGCGGGCTGGCGGTGGGCGTGGGCGTGTTCGCCGTAACCCTCTTCTTCACCGTGCCGAGCTTCGTGGCGCCGGTGTGGATCGTGGTGTTCGCGCTGCTGGGCTCGGCCATGCTGGGCACGCTGGGCCTCATCGCCGGGCTGTGGGCCGAGAAGTTCGACCAGATGGCCGTGTTCCAGAACTTCCTGATCATGCCCATGACCTTCCTGTCGGGCGTGTTCTATTCGATCGGTTCGCTGCCGCCTTTCTGGCAGAGCGTGAGCCACCTGAACCCCTTCTTCTACATGATCGACGGTTTCCGCTACGGCTTTTTCGGGGTGAGCGATGCCTCGCCCTGGCTGAGCTTCGGCATCGTCGGTTCCGCCTGGCTGGCGGTGAGCGCGATTGCCGTTCACCTCCTGCGCATCGGCTACAAAATCCGCGGCTGACCGCGACTTCCAAGATCCCATGACCGCTGACGAACTCCAGACCATCATCGCTGCCCATCTCCCGTGCGAGCACATCACGCTCGAGGGCGACGGCCGACATTGGTACGCGACCATCGTCTCGGCCGAGTTCGAGGGCAAGCGCGCCATCCAGCGCCACCAGCGGGTCTACGCCACCCTCGGTGCGAAAATGCACACCGACGAGGTGCATGCGCTCTCGATGAAGACCTACACGCCGGCCGAATGGGCCGCCGTGGACAAATGACTTTCTGGCCCCTGCGGGCCTCCTGATTTCGCTGGATCCTTCATGGACAAACTTCTGATTCGCGGCGGGCGAGAGCTTCGCGGCGAAGTGCTCATTTCCGGCGCCAAGAACGCCGCGCTGCCCGAGCTGTGCGCAGCGCTGCTGACCGACCAGCCCGTGGTGCTGCACAACGTGCCGCGCCTGCAGGATGTGTCGACCATGCTCAAGCTGGTGCGCAACATGGGCGTGACGGCCGAGCGCGACGACAACGGCACGGTGCGCCTGAACGCCGGCGAGCTCGGCAATCCCGAGGCCCCTTACGAACTCGTGAAGACCATGCGCGCGTCGGTGCTGGCGCTGGGCCCGCTGCTGGCGCGCTTCGGCCACGCCAAGGTCTCGCTGCCCGGCGGCTGCGCCATCGGCTCGCGGCCGGTCGACCAGCACATCAAGGGCCTGCAGGCGATGGGCGCCGAGATTCTGGTCGAGCACGGCTACATGGTCGCGCGCCTGCCCGAGGGCCGCACGCGGCTGAAGGGCGCACGCATCCTGACCGACATGGTCACCGTCACCGGCACCGAGAACTTCCTCATGGCCGCCGCGTTGGCCGAGGGCGAGACGCTGCTCGAGAACGCTGCGCAAGAGCCCGAGATCGTCGACTTGGCGGAGATGCTGATCCGCATGGGCGCGAAGATCGAAGGCCACGGCACCAGCCACATCCGCATCCAGGGCGTCGAGAAGCTGAACGGCTGCGAGCACGCCGTGGTGGCTGACCGCATCGAGGCCGGCACCTTCCTGTGCGCCGTGGCGGCCACGGGCGGCGAGGCTTTCCTGCGCCATGCGCGAGGCGACCACCTCGATGCCGTGATCGACAAGCTGCGCGACGCCGGCTGCACCGTCGCGGCCGAGCCCGACGGCATCCGCATCGGCTCGCAAGGCCCGGCCTACGACCATCTGAAGGCGCAGAGCTTCAGCACCACCGAATATCCCGGCTTCCCGACCGACATGCAGGCCCAGTTCATGGCGCTGAACGTGATCGCGCGCGGTGCCTCGATGGTCACCGAGACCATCTTCGAGAACCGCTTCATGCACGTGAACGAGATGGTGCGCCTGGGCGCGCGCATCCACGTCGAGGGCAAGGTCGCGATGGTCGAGGGCGTTCAGCAGCTCTCGGGCGCCACCGTGATGGCCACTGACCTGCGCGCTTCCGCCAGCCTCGTCATCGCCGGCCTGGTGGCCGACGGCGAGACACTGATCGACCGCATCTACCACCTCGACCGAGGCTATGACCGAATGGAATCGAAACTGCGCGGCCTTGGCGCCGACATCGAACGCGTGACGGGAGCCGCCGCATGATCACCCTGGCCCTTTCCAAAGGCCGCATCTTCGAAGAGACGATGCCCCTGCTGGCCGCCGCCGGCATCGAGGTCACCGAAGACCCCGAGAAGTCGCGCAAGCTCATCCTCGAAACCACCCGCCCCGACGTGCGCGTGGTGCTGGTGCGCGCCTCCGATGTGCCGACCTACGTGCAGTACGGCGGCGCCGACCTGGGCGTGACCGGCCTGGACGTGCTGCTCGAAAACGGCAACCAGGGCATGTACCAGCCACTGGATCTGCGCATCGCAGCCTGCCGCCTGAGCGTGGCGGTGCGCAACGACTACGACTACGCCTCGGCCGTGAAGCAGGGCTCGCGCCTGCGCGTGGCGACCAAGTACGTGGGCCTGGCGCGCGACTTCTTCGCCAGCAAGGGCGTGCACGTCGACCTGATCAAGCTCTACGGCAGCATGGAGCTGGCGCCGCTCACGGGCCTGGCCGACGCCATCGTCGACCTGGTCTCGACCGGCAACACGCTCAAGGCCAACCACCTCGTCGAGGTGGAGCGCATCATGGACATCAGCGCACGGCTGGTCGTCAACCAGGCCGCGCTCAAGCTCAAGCGCGAACCCATCCGCCGCATCATCGACGCCTTCGCGTCTGCCATTCCCTCCGCCTGAACCTCACGCACATGACTCTGCAAGCAGCCCCCGCCCGACTGTCCACGAACTCAGCCAGCTTCGACGCTGAATTCAAGGCGCGGCTGCATTGGTCCGCGGACGCGGATGCCGCCATCGAAAAGGTGGTGGCCGACATCCTCGCCGACGTGCAAAAGCGCGGCGACGAGGCGGTGCTCGAGTACACGAACCGCTTCGACAAACTCGATGCGAAGACGCTGCCCGAGCTGGAGCTGACCCAGGCCGAACTGAAGGCCGCCTTCGAAGCGCTGCCGGCCGTGCAACGCGACGCGCTCGAAGCCGCCGCGCGCCGCGTGCGCAGCTACCACGAGGCGCAGAAGAAAGCGTCGGGCGAAAGCTGGAGCTACCGCGACGCCGACGGCACGCTGCTCGGCCAGAAGGTCACGCCGCTGGATCGCGTCGGCATCTACGTGCCGGGCGGCAAGGCCGCCTACCCGTCGAGCGTGCTGATGAACGCCATTCCCGCGCACGTCGCGGGCGTGGGCGAAATCATCATGGTCGTGCCCACGCCGAAGGGCGAGAAGAACCAGCTCGTGCTCGCCGCCGCCTACGTGGCCGGCGTGACGCGCGGCTTCACCATCGGCGGCGCTCAGGCTGTGGCCGCACTGGCCTACGGCACCGCCACGATCCCGGCGGTCGACAAGATCACCGGCCCCGGCAACGCCTACGTGGCCGCCGCCAAGCGCCGCGTGTTCGGCACCGTGGGCATCGACATGATCGCGGGCCCGAGCGAGATCCTGGTGCTGGCCGACGGCTCCACGCCGCCCGACTGGGTGGCCATGGACCTGTTCAGCCAGGCCGAGCACGACGAACTGGCCCAGAGCATCCTGCTGTGCCCCGACGCCGCCTACATCGACCGCGTGCAGGCCGAGATCGACCGCCTGCTGCCGACCATGCCGCGCGCGGACATCATTGCTGCATCGCTCAATGGCCGCGGCGCGCTGATCCACACGAAGAGCATGGAAGAGGCCTGCGAGATCAGCAACCGCATCGCACCCGAACACCTGGAAGTGAGCAGCAGCGAACCGCACCGCTGGGAGCCGCTGCTGCGCCACGCCGGCGCGATCTTCCTGGGCAACTTCACGAGCGAGAGCCTGGGCGATTACTGCGCCGGCCCGAACCACGTGCTGCCGACCAGCGGCACGGCGCGCTTCTCGAGCCCCTTGGGCGTCTACGACTTCCAGAAGCGCTCCAGCCTCATCGAAGTGAGCGAGGCCGGCGCCCAGGTGCTGGGCCCGATCGCGGTCACGCTGGCCGAAGGCGAGGGCCTGCAGGCCCACGCCGAAGCCGCGCGGATGCGCCTGCGTAAGATCTGAGGCTCCAAGAACCCCGCTTCAGGGAGGAGCACGCCAGATGATTCAACGCCTCTATCGTTCGCGATTTTTCCGCTTCGCCACTGGCCTCGTTGCCGGCGCCGCCTTGCTGGCCGCCTGCACCCAGATGCCGCAGAACCGCGCCGAGACGACGGCGATGGCGGCCACGTCCAGTGCTGCAAAGCCCGCACCGGCGCCGGCCCAGCTCGGCACGCAATGGGGCGAAGGCATCGAGTCGAAGACCCGCACGGTGGCTGCCAAGCGCCTGTCCGACCAGCCCGACGACGTGGCCTCGATCGGCTACAACGACGCGGCCAGCGTGCGCCGCGACGCGGGCAGCAACCCCGAGCGCCGGCTCAACCTGCAGCTGGCCCAGGGCGACATCGAATGGTCGGTGCTCGACGAAAACGACCGCCCGCTGCCGCTGCAGCGCGCACGTCGAAGCGGCAATGACATGTTCCGCCTCGCCGGCGTCGAAGGCGCGCGCTACACGCTGCGCTTTCGCAACCTCAGCGACCGCAGCTACGAAGTGATCGCCACCGTCGACGGCCTGGACGTGCTCAACGGCAAGCCCGGCAGCCTGCGCAACGGTGGCTACGTGCTGCGCCCGCAGCAGACCCTGAACATCGAGGGCTTCCGCAAGAGCCAGAGCGAAGTGGCTGCCTTCCGTTTCGCCGCGCCGGGCCGCGCCTACGCCGCGAACACCGAGGCCGGTGACGTGCGCAACATCGGCGTGATCGGCGCCGCGCTGTTCGAGCTCGAAGAGCCGAATGCACCGCGACGCAACCGCCGCGACGCCTCGCCTTCGCAGCCCAGCGCGTTCCCGGCCGACGGCGCGTATGCGCCGCCGCCGCGCTACCGAAAGTAAGCAGCGAGCCATGCAACGCGCTGCCGTCCTGCTGTTGCCGCGCCTGCCGGCGCTGCTGCTCGCCCTGGCGGCCGGTGCGGTCGGCGTCAGTGCGCAGGCGATGAGCATCCGTGAGCTGCGCACGCTCGAAGCCAACGAGAAGGATGGCAAGGCCTACGCCAGCTACTACCTCGTCGGCGTGCTCGAAGGCCTGCGCGAGGGCGTCGAATCGTCGCAACGCAACGGCCAGGTGCCGCCGTTCTGCATCGAGGGCCGCCGCCTCGAACCCTCGATGGCCCGCTCGCTCTACCAGACCGAGCTGAGCCGCAACGCCGACAGCTACGAAGCCGACATGCCCGTGCAACTGGTCATGGCCGGCGCCCTCCGCAACAGCTACCGCTGCACCCGATGACCGTTTCCGATTCTTCCGCCTCCGACACCCGTTTGCCGCTCGACCGCATCCGCGCCGACGTGCGCGCCATGCACGCCTACGCGGTGCAGGACGCGCGCGGCTTCCTCAAGCTCGACGCGATGGAGAACCCCTACGGCCTGCCGCCCGCGCTGCAGACCGAACTGGGGGCGCGGTTGGGCGCGTTGGCGCTCAACCGCTACCCCGGCGACCGCGGCGCCGACCTGCAGCGCGCGCTGGCCACGCACGCGGGCCTGCCCGAAGGCTTCGGGCTGATGCTGGGCAACGGCTCGGACGAACTGATCTCGCTGCTCGGCATCGCCTGCGACCAGCCCGGCGCCGCCGTGCTCGCGCCCGTGCCCGGCTTCGTCATGTACGCCATGAGCGCCCAGCTGCAGGGCCTGCGCTTCGTCGGCGTGCCGCTCACGGCCGACTTAGAACTCGACGAGGCCGCCATGCTGGCCGCCATCGCGCGCGAGAAGCCCGCCATCGTCTACCTCGCCTACCCGAACAATCCGACCGCCAACCTCTGGGACGACGCCGTCATCGAGAAGATCGTGCAGGCCCAGGGCGCGCAGGGTGGCCTGGTGGTGATCGACGAGGCCTACCAGCCCTTCGCCGCCCGCAGCTACATCGACCGGCTCGCGAAGCACCGCCACGTGCTGCTGATGCGCACGCTGAGCAAGTTCGGCCTGGCCGGCATCCGCCTGGGCTACCTCATGGGCCCCGCCGCGCTGGTCGCCGAGATCGACAAGGTGCGTCCGCCCTACAACATCAGCGTGCTCAATTGCGAAGCCGCGTTGTTCGCGCTGGAGCACGCCGAAGTGTTCGAAACCCAGGCGCGCCAGATCCGCGAAGGGCGCGACCAGCTCATGGCCGCGCTGGCCCGGCTGCCGGGCGTGAAGACCTGGCCCAGCGACGCCAACATGATCCTGCTGCGCGTGCCCGATGCCACCCAGACCTTCGAGGGCATGAAGGCCCGCGGGGTGCTGGTGAAGAACGTTTCTAAAATGCATGAACTGCTCGCCAACTGCCTGCGCCTCACCGTCGGAACGGCCGACGAGAACGCGAAGATGCTGGCGGCGCTCGAAGCCTCACTATGACCACCCCCACGACCCCGGGCAGCACCGATCGCATCGCGACGGTCTCCCGCAACACCGCCGAGACGAAGATCACGGTCAGCGTCAACCTCGACGGCACCGGCAAGGCCAAGCTCTCCACGGGCATCGGCTTTTTTGACCACATGCTCGACCAGATCGCCCGCCACGGGCTGATCGACCTGGACATCGACTGCGAGGGCGACCTGCACATCGACGGCCACCACACCGTGGAAGACGTGGGCATCACGCTCGGCCAGGCCGTGGCCCAGGCCATTGGCGACAAGAAGGGCATCCGCCGTTACGGCCATGCCTACGTGCCGCTGGACGAAGCGCTCAGCCGCGTCGTCATCGACTTTTCGGGCCGCCCGGGCCTCGTGATGCACGTGCCCTTCACCAGCGGAATGATCGGCACCTTCGACAGCCAGCTCACCTACGAGTTCTTCCAGGGCTTCGTGAACCACGCCTTCGTCACGCTGCACATCGACAACCTGAAGGGCGTGAACGCGCACCACCAGTGCGAGACGGTGTTCAAGGCCTTCGCCCGCGCCATGCGCGGCGCGCTGGAGCTCGATCCGCGCTCCGTCGGCGTCATTCCCTCGACCAAGGGCTCGCTCTGACCTCCGTCCGCGAACAGCTATGAAATCTGTAGCAGTCAATTCCGTCGCCGTCGTCGACTACGGCATGGGCAACCTGCACTCCGTGTCGCAGGCGGTGCGCCATGCGGCCGACCAGGTGGGCGTGGAGGTGTTCGTCACCTCCGACCCGGACGTGGTGCGCAAGGCCACCCGCGTGGTGCTGCCGGGGCAGGGCGCCATGCCCGACTGCATGCGCGAGCTGCGCGACTCGGGCCTGCAGGAGTCGGTGCTCGAGGCCGCGGCCAACAAGCCGCTCTTCGGCGTGTGCGTGGGCATGCAGATGCTGCTGTCGCGCAGCGACGAAGGCCCGACCGATGGCCTGGGGCTCATTGCCGGCGAGGTCATCAAGTTCGACCTGGCCGGGCGCCTGCAGCCCGACGGCAGCCGCTTCAAGGTGCCGCAGATGGGCTGGAACCAGGTGCGCCAGGCCCAGCCGCACGCGGTATGGGCGGGCATTCCCGACCAGAGCTACTTCTATTTCGTGCACAGCTTCTACGCGCGTCCGGCCGATGCCCGGCACAGCGTAGGCGAGGCGGATTACGGGGCATGCTTTACCGCTGCCATCGCACGCGATAACATTTTTGCCACCCAGTTCCACCCGGAGAAGAGTGCGGACCACGGGCTGCAGCTATATCGCAACTTCCTCCACTGGACTCCCTGAACCCTTTTTCCCGACCGGGCCGAACCCTTCATAGCCCGGCTTTCGCGCACTCGCGTCACTTCCATGCTCCTCATTCCCGCCATTGATCTCAAAGACGGCCACTGCGTTCGCCTCAAGCAGGGCGACATGGACCAATCCACGGTCTTCAGCGAAGACCCCGCCGCCATGGCCCGCAAATGGGTCGAGGCCGGCGCGCGCCGGCTGCACCTGGTCGACCTGAATGGCGCCTTTGCCGGCAAGCCGCAGAACCATGCGGCCATCAAGGCGATCCTGAAGGAAGTCGGCGAGGACATCCCCGTGCAGCTCGGCGGCGGCATCCGCGACCTCGACACCATCGAGCGCTACATCGACGACGGCCTGCGCTACGTGATCATCGGCACCGCCGCGGTCAAGAACCCCGGCTTCCTGAAGGACGCCTGCAGCGCCTTCGGCGGCCACATCATCGTGGGCCTGGACGCCAAGGACGGCAAGGTCGCCACCGACGGCTGGAGCAAGCTCACGGGCCACGAGGTGGCCGACCTGGGCAAGAAGTTCGAGGACTACGGCGTCGAGTCGATCATTTACACCGACATCGGCCGCGACGGCATGCTCTCGGGCATCAACATCGACGCCACCGTCAAGCTCGCGCAGGCGCTGACCATCCCGGTCATCGCTTCGGGCGGCCTGTCGAACATGGCCGACATCGACCAGCTCTGCGCGGTCGAGCCCGAGGGCGTCGAAGGCGTGATCTGCGGTCGCGCCATCTACTCGGGCGACCTCGACTTTGCCGCAGCGCAAGCCCGCGCGGACGAGCTGGCCGGCGCCTGACGCTTTTTCCGTAGCGGCGCGTGCTCTGCGCGCTCGCCATTGCCAATTGCCGCTCGCTGCGCCGCCTGGCACCAGTGGTGCTCGAAAAGCGCTTCGTCAAGACCCGCATCGCGAACCTCGACCTGAGCGAGATTCCGCGTTGGGAGTGGCCGACGCGGTAAAGAAAAGGGCAGGCGCGGGCCTTACTCGGCCTTCACTGCCATCGTCTGGATGATCGTTTCCAGCTGCGCGCTCATCGGCAAATTGAGGCTTTCCCCCGAGGGCAGCTTGCGCATGAACCAGCGCTTGTACTGCCTGTGGATCTCCCCGTCTTCCGCCAGCACCTGGAAGGTATCGATCACCACCTTGTTCAGCTGCGCGTCGCCCTTGCGGTACATGACGGCGTAGGGGTCGTAGGAGAGAAAGTCGCCCACCACCTCGTACTGCGCCTTGGCGGCGTCGCGGGCGATCAGGCCGTAGAGCAGCACGTCGTCGGTGGCGAAGGCGTCGGCCTGGCCCTCCTTCACGAGCGCGAACGATTCGGCATGGTCGCGCGCCACCTTCAGGTCGATGTCGAGCTTGAACTTCTGCGACAGGTCGCGCAGCGTCTTTTCGTTGGTGGTGCCGGCCGTCACGGCCACCTTCTTGCCGGCCAGGTCGCGGAACGACCGGATCGGCGCGCCCTTCTTCACCAGCACCTTGGTGCCCGAGACGAACATCGTCGGCGAGAAGGCCACGCGCTTCTGGCGCTCGAGGTTGCTCGTGGTGGAGCCGCATTCGAGGTCGACCTGGCCGCTGACGACCGCGTCGATGCGCGAGTCGGAGGTGAGCGGCACCCACTGGATCGCGAGGCTCTTGTTGACCGTGTCCTCGATGGCGGTGACGAGCGCGCGGCACAGCTCGATGGAATAGCCGATCGGCTCCTTGCGCGCATTGAGGTACGAGAAAGGCACCGAGGCCTCGCGGTAACCGATGGCGATCGTGCCGCTCGCGCGCACCTTGGCCAGCGTGCCGCTGAGCATGGTGGGCGCCTGCTCCTGGGCCAGCGCTGCCGTGGCCAGCAGCGACAGGACCCAGGCGGCGAGCAGGCGGGCAGGGCGTTGCATGGCCGCGTGCCTCACGCGTGCGCCGGATGGGCGAGGGTGGCCGCAGCTTCCTCGTCGAGCACCTTGGCGTTGGCTTCGGCGTCGCTCTCGGACAGCAATTCGCCCTCCCACTTGGCGACCACGGCCGTGGCGATGGAGTTGCCCACCGCGTTGGTGGCCGAGCGGCCCATGTCCAGGAAGGTGTCGACACCCAGGATCAGCAGCAGGCCGGCCTCGGGGATGTCGAAGTGGTTGAGTGTGGCAGCGATCACCACGAGAGAGGCGCGCGGCACGCCGGCCATGCCCTTGGAGGTGAGCATCAGGATCAGCAGCATGGTGATCTGTGTGCTGATCGGCATGTGGATGTCGTAGGCCTGCGCGATGAACAGCACGGCGAAGGTGCAGTACATCATCGAGCCGTCGAGGTTGAACGAGTAGCCCATCGGCATCACGAAGCTGGAGATCTTGCGCTTCACGCCGAAACGGTCGAGCGCCTGCAGGATCTTCGGGTAGGCGGCTTCGGAACTCGCGGTGGCGAACGACAGCAGGAAGGCCTCCTTGATGAGCACCAGCAGCTTGAACACGCGCGGCCCGAGGAACAGCAGGCCGGCCATGATCAGCACGCCCCACAGCACGAACAGGCCCAGGTAGAAGTCGCGCATAAACACGGCGAACTTGATGAGAATGCCCAGCCCGTTCACGGCCACGGTGGCGGCCATGGCGGCCAGCACCGCCAGCGGTGCGAGCTTCATCACGTAGCCCGTGATCTTGAGCATCGCGTGCGACAGCTCTTCGATGGCGGCCACGAGCGTCTTGGCCTTGTCGCCGAGCGAGGCCAGTGCCACGCCGAAGAACATCGAGAACACCACGATCTGCAGGATTTCGTTGTTGGCCATCGCCTCCACGAACGACTTGGGCACCGTGTGGCTCACGAAGTCCTTGAAGGTGAACTTGTTGGTCGCCAGGTTGGCCGAGGCGCCGATGTCGGGCAGCGGCAGGCCCAGGTTCTCCCCGGGCTTGAGCAGGTTGGCCATGACCAGGCCAATCACCAGCGAGATCAGCGAGGCGGTGAGGAACCAGCCGATGGCCTTGCCGAACACGCGGCCGACCGACTTGGCGTCGCCCATGTGCGCGATGCCCACCACCAGCGTGGAGAACACCAGCGGGCCGATCAGCATCTTGATCAGGCGCAGGAAGACGTCGGAGATGATGGAGACGTAGTCGGCGACCTCCTTGGCGGCCTTCTTGTCAGGAAAGCTCGTGAAGATCATGTAGCCAACGATGATGCCGAGCACCATGGCAATCAGGATCCAGGCGGCCATCGGCAGCTTTTTCTTCATGCGTATCCCCTTGAGTCGTGTGAGAGTGGTTCTTTTCGAGTGCACGGGACCGACCCGCCACAGGGTATCCAAGAAAGGCGCAGCCACGCAATGGCCCGCTGCCAGGATGCGGCGGCTGCCTACAATTCCTCACATGGACATCCGCTCGATCGAGTTTCGAGGCCAGCCGGCGTTGCACGCCGAGGCGGCCGATGGCAGCACCCTGACGGTCGCGCTGCACGGCGCCCAGGTGCTTTCCTGGGCCCCGGCCCGCGGTGGGGAGCGACTGTATCTGAGTCCGAAGGCCGTTTTTGACGGCCAAACAGCCATCCGCGGCGGCATTCCCCTGTGCTGCCCCCAGTTCAACCAGCGCGGCATGCTCCCCAAGCATGGCTTCATGCGCAATCTGCCTTGGATTCGCGAGGAATCGGGCGCGCCCGACACGCTGCGGCTCGTGCTGCGCGACAACGAGGCCACCCGCCGGCTCTGGCCGCATGCCTTCGAGGCGCGGATGGACGCCACGCTCGCGGCCGGCCAGCTGCGCACCGCGCTCACCCTGACCAACACCGGCGACGCGCCCTGGCCGTTCTCGGCCGCGCTACACACCTACTTGCGCGTGGACGACATCGCCACGGCGCGCCTCGAAGGCCTGCAGGGCGCGCCGCGCTGGGACGCCGTGCGCGACGTCCGCCAGACCGAAACGGCCGCCGCGCTGCAGTTCGATGCCGAGTTCGACAGTGTCTACAGCGCCCCGGCGCAGCCGCTGCGGCTGGTGCAGCCCGGCGGCACGCTCGAAATTACCCAGAGCGACACCTGCACCGAAACCGTGGTCTGGAACCCCGGCGCCGCGCTCGGTGCGACACTCGCGGACATGCCCGCAGAGGGCTTTCGCCACATGCTCTGCGTCGAGGCGGCCCGCATCGACGAACCCGTCGTGCTGGGCCCCGGCGCCCAATGGCAGGGCTGGCAACAGCTCCGCGTTCTCTGATTTTCTTCCGGTTCAATTTCCCATGCTTGCCAAACGCATCATTCCCTGTCTCGACGTCACCGGCGGTCGCGTCGTCAAGGGCGTCAACTTCCTCGAGCTGCGCGATGCCGGCGACCCGGTCGAAATCGCCGCGCGCTACAACGCGCAGGGCGCCGATGAGCTCACTTTCCTGGACATCACGGCCACCAGCGACGGCCGCGACCTCATCCTGCCGATCATCGAAGCGGTGGCCTCGCAGGTCTTCATTCCGTTGACCGTGGGCGGCGGCGTGCGCACCGTGGCCGACGTGCGCCGGCTGCTCAACGCGGGCGCCGACAAGACCAGCTTCAACTCCGCCGCCATCGCCGATCCGCAGGTGATCAGCGACGCGGCGCAGAAGTACGGCTCGCAGTGCATCGTGGTCGCCATCGACGCCAAGCGCCGCAGCCCCGAAGACGCCGCCACGCGCGGCGCGGGCTGGGACGTCTACAGCCACGGCGGGCGCAAGAACACCGGTCTCGATGTGGTGCAGTGGGCGACCGAGATGGCGCGCCGCGGCGCGGGCGAGATCCTGCTCACGAGCATGGACCGCGACGGCACCAAAAGCGGCTTCGACCTCGCGCTGACGCGCGCCGTGAGCGACGCCGTCAACGTGCCAGTGATCGCCTCGGGCGGCGTCGGCAATCTCGACGACCTGGCCGACGGCATCCAGAAGGGCGGCGCCGACGCGGTGCTGGCCGCGAGCATCTTCCACTACGGCGAGCACACCGTGGGCGAAGCCAAGGCCCGCATGGCCGAGCGCGGAATTCCCGTGCGCATCGACGCTTGAGACGGGTCCAAAGGGTCTTTCCTATCCTCGACAATATCCCCATGAATTGGCTTGATGAAGTGAAGTGGGACGCGAACGGGTTGGTGCCCGTGATCGCCCAGGAGCAAGGCACGAACGACGTGCTCATGTTCGCGTGGATGAACCGCGAGGCGCTCGAAAAGACCGCCGAGCTGGGCCGTGCGGTGTATTTCAGCCGCTCGCGCAACAAGCTGTGGTTCAAGGGCGAGGAATCGGGCCACGTGCAGACCGTGCATGAGATCCGCCTCGACTGTGACAACGACGTCGTGCTGCTCAAGGTGACCCAGCTCGGCCACGAGCCCGGCATCGCCTGCCACACCGGCCGCCACAGCTGCTTCTTCAGCAAATACGAAAAGGGCCAGTGGACCGTGGTCGAACCGGTCTTGAAAGACCCGGAATCGATCTACAAATGAGCGCCACAGTGAACGACGCCCACAACACCTCCGACGCACTCGCCCGCCTGGCCGCGGTGCTGGAGAGCCGCCTGCCCGCAAACGGCGGCGACCCCGAGAAGAGCTACGTCGCCCGGCTGCTGCACAAGGGCCCCGACGCGTTTCTCAAGAAAATCGGCGAGGAGGCCACCGAGGTCGTGATGGCCGCCAAGGACGCCGACCACGGCGGCGACCGCTCGAAAATAGTGAACGAAGTGGCCGACCTGTGGTTCCACACCATGGTGGCGCTGGCCCACTACGGTTTCTCGCCAGCCGACGTCGTCGCGGAGCTCGAGCGCCGCGAGGGCACCAGCGGCATCGAGGAAAAAGCCCTGCGCAAGGTGCAGGCCCGCGAAGCGTCCAACGACTGAATGATCGATTGAAAGGGCACCGACCATGGCCAATGACATCGTGAACGTGGAACCCGACGACTCCCTCAAGACCTGGGGCTGGGTCAGCTACGTGCTGCACCTGATCGTGGCCATCGGTGCGGTCGTGCCGGGCGCGCAGGCTTCCGTGTTGCTGCTGCTCATCGCGCTGCTGATCGATTTCGTCAAGCGCGACGACGCGGCCGGCACCTGGCAGGCCTCGCACTTCAGCTGGCGCATCCGCTCCGTGCTGTGGGCCGGCCTGCTGTACATCGTCACCTCGTGGCTCTGGCTGCTGCTGTTCGTGCCGGGCTGGATCGCCTGGAGCCTGATTTCGCTGTGGTTCCTCTACCGGATCGTGAAAGGCATGATCCGGATGAACGACGGCCGTCCCATGGAACCCAAAGATGTCATCTGATCCGAACTGCGTCTTCTGCAAAATCATCGAAGGCAAGATTCCCTCGCGCAAGGTCTACGAAGACGACGACCTGTTCGGTTTCCACGACATCTCGCCCTGGGCGCCCGTGCATTTCATGCTGGTGCCCAAGAAGCACATCGCCTCGATGGCGCAGCTCACGCCCGAGGATTCGGCGCTCATGGGCAAGATCATGACGCTGGCCCCCCAGCTGGCGCTGGAGCAGGGCTGCAGGCCCTATCCGGAAGGCGGCTACCGCGTCGTGGTGAACACCGGTGCCGAAGGCGGACAGGAGGTTCACCATCTCCATGTGCACGTCATGGGCGGTCCCCGGCCCTGGCTTCGTGGCTGATCAGGGTTAAGCCAAACTGTCACATTCCCCCCGACTAAAATCGGACACATTCTTAGGAGTTCTCCATGGGTTCTTTTTCCATCTGGCACTGGCTGATCGTGCTGCTCGTCGTGGTCATGATCTTCGGCACCAAGAAGCTGCGGAACATGGGTTCGGATCTCGGTGGCGCCGTCAAGGGTTTCAAGGACGGCATGAAGGACGGCTCGGCCCCCGACGCCTCCGCTGCTGCACCGGCCCCCACGCAGCAAGTGACCGGCCAGCCGGTCAACAGCGACAAGTCGACGATCGACGTCGAAGCGCGCCAGAAGTCCTGAGCACCGCAGGCACACATCCGTGATCGACCTCGGCATTGAGAAGCTGGCGCTCATCGGCGTCGTGGCGCTGATCGTGATCGGGCCGGAGAAGCTGCCGCGCGTGGCACGCACAGTGGGCGCCCTGCTCGGCAAGGCGCAGCGCTACGTGAACGACGTCAAGGCCGAAGTCAACCGTTCCATGGAGCTCGACGAGCTTCGCAAGATGAAGACCACGGTCGAGGACGCGGCGCGCGACGTGGAGCACAGCATCCACACCGGCGCCAGCGAGTTCGAGAAGCAGTTCGCCGGCGAGTCCGGCGACACCTTGTCGGCGCTGGCCGAGCCCGAGCAGGCGGCGCCCGAATACAGGCATCCCCGCAAGAACTGGCGCCTGAAACAGGGCGCCACGCCCAATTGGTACAAGGCGCGCAACGGCGTGCGAACCAAGGCGCTGTCGGGCGCGGCGCGGGTCGCCCGCTTCCGACCCCACAAGATCAACTGACGCCCACACGCACGCCCCGCGGCGTTCCCGGGCGCCCCGTGCGCCTGTGTCTCCCACGCTTTCTCCTTTCCCCATGGCCGATTCCGACAACAAGAACAAAGAAGAAGACGAGCTGGCGGGCACCGAACAGCCGTTCGTGCAGCACCTGGTCGAGCTACGGGACCGGCTGCTGTACTGCGTTTACGGCCTCGTGGTCGCGGGCGTGCTGCTGGCGATCTGGCCTGGCCCGAGCGGGCTCATGGACATCATCGCCATGCCGATCCGCGCGCACATGCCGCCGGACGCCAAGCTGATCGCCATCGGCGTGTTCTCGCCGTTCTTCGTGCCGCTCAAGGTGCTGATGATGGCGGCCGTACTGCTGGCATTGCCTTGGCTCATGTACCAAGCCTGGATGTTCGTCGCGCCGGGCCTGTACAGCCACGAAAAGCGCTTTGCACTGCCGCTGATCTTCTTCGGAAGCATGCTGGCCTACGGCGGCATCGCCTTCGTGCAGTTGTTCGTGCTGGACAAGATGTTCGGCTTCATCCAGAAGTTCACGCCTGCCGCGGTGGCGGCCACGCCCGACATCTCGTCCTACGTCGAGGCCATCCTGTCGCTGTACATCGCCTTCGGCGTGGCCTTCCAGGTGCCGATCGTGGTGATGCTGCTGGTGCGCTTCGAGATGGTCACCATCGAGAAGCTGCGCTCGTTCCGCGGCTACTTCATCGTGATCGCCTTCGTGGTGGCCGCAGTGCTCACGCCGCCCGACGTGGTGTCGCAGCTCGCGCTGGCGGTGCCGATGTGCCTGCTGTACGAAGTGGGCATCATCGGGGCGCGCTACTTCGCGGCAGCAGGCAAGGCGCCCGAGGGCGAGGAAGAGGGCGCGGGTTCGGGGTCTTCGGGCACTTCCTGATTCCGAACCGATCGGTCCCGCGTTGGCGGGATGTCCAAAAGAAAAGCGGCCGGAGAGCCGCTTTTTTGTTGTCTGTCCGGCCCGCGGCCGAAGCCGCTTCCCGCGTTGGGTTGCCCGCTATTCGTTGGGCAACTGCTGCCGGATCGGGCTCTTCGGTCGCAGCCCCGGCGTCACGTCCAGTTCCATCTTGTCGGTGCCGCGCTGCAGCGCGAAGCGAGAGGTGTCGCCCGGCTTCAGACCCGCCACGGCGGTCAGCAGGGCCTGCACGTTGTCGGTCTTCTTCTCGCCCACCGAGGTGATCACGTCGCCCGGGCGGATGCCAGCCTTGGCGGCGGGGCCGTTCTGCAGCACGCCAGTGATGATCACGCCCGCGTCGGCCTTCACGCCGAAGGTCTCGGCCAGTTCCGGCGACAGGTCGCTCGGCTCGACACCGATCCAGCCGCGGCGCACCTGGCCTTCCTTCACGATGCCCTCGAGCACGATCTTGGCCATCGACACCGGGATGGCGAAGCCGATGCCCATGCTGCCGCCCGAGCGCGAATAGATCGCGGTGTTGATGCCCTGCAAGTTGCCGTCGACGTCGATCAGCGCGCCGCCCGAGTTGCCGGGGTTGATGGCCGCGTCGGTCTGGATGAAGTTCTCGAACTGGTTGATGCCCAGCTGGTTGCGGCCCAGCGCCGAGACGATGCCACTGGTCACGGTCTGGCCGACGCCGAAGGGGTTGCCGATGGCCAGCACCTGGTCGCCCACCAGCAGCTGGTCGGAGTTGCCCAGCACGATCACCGGCAGCTTGTCGAGCTCGATCTTGAGCACGGCCAGGTCGGTGTCGGGGTCGGTGCCGATCACCTTGCCGCGCGCATGGCGGCTGTCATTCAGCGTGACTTCGATTTCGTCGGCGCCCTCGACCACGTGGTTGTTGGTGAGGATGTAGCCGTCAGTGCTCACGATGACGCCGCTGCCCAGGCCCACCTGGGGCTGGTCGGCCTGGTCGCCGAAGAAGAAGCGGAACCACGGATCGTTGCTGCGCGGGTGGCGCTGCGCGGCCTTGCTGGTGTTGATGCTCACAACCGCCGGAGATGCCTTCTTGGCCGCCGCGCTCAGGCTGCCCGGCGCAGGCGCGACCGGCGCACCGCTGGGGGCCTCGACGATGGACACCACGCCGCCCAGCGAGGTCGAGCGCTTGTGGATCCATTCAGGCTTGAGCGTCGCGACGACGAAATAGGCCGCCAGCAGGACGGTCACGGCTTGGGCAAAGAGCAGCCAGGTGCGTTTCATGAAAGCTTGGAGGAAGAGCGTTGGTAAAGCGCTGAAAGAGGGCGCCGGTTGCAATTGTCCCTCAACCCGCCGGCGCCATAGACCGCGCGGCCGGGTCGAGATTGGGCAGTCTCTGGCGCGTTAATAGGGGGTAACCCTTAGTATCGACAGCCGATCCGACCCGGATCACCCCCTCAGGCCTCCCGCGCTGCCCACCCGGCAAACGCGGCCAGGCGATTCTTTCGTCGGCGCGCCACGCTCTGTCCCTATCCGGTTCCAAGGCAGGCGAGCGGCCACGATGCCCTTCCTGCCATGACTTCAGAAGCTACCTACGCGGCCGGCGCGAACGCCGCCACGCCCGCTCCGGCGCGCACGCTCGATGCGCGCGACTACAAGACCCTGGCCCTGTCCGCCCTCGGCGGGACGCTCGAGTTCTACGACTTCGTCATCTACGTCTTCTTCGCGACCGTGCTGGGCGCGCTGTTCTTCCCTGCCGACATGCCCGACTGGCTGCGCCAGCTGCAGACCTTCGGCATCTTTGCCGCGGGCTACCTCGCGCGGCCCGTCGGCGGCATCGTCATCGCGCACTTCGGCGACCTGTTGGGGCGCAAGCGCATGTTCACGCTGTCGATCTTCTTGATGGCGGCGCCCACACTCGTGATCGGCCTCTTGCCCACCTACGCGAGCATTGGCGTCGCGGCGCCGCTGCTGCTGCTGGCGATGCGCGTGCTCCAGGGTGCGGCGATCGGCGGCGAGATGCCTGGTGCCTGGGTGTTCGTCGGCGAGCACGTGCCGGCCAAGCGCTACGGCTTCGGCATCGGTACGCTGACCTCGGGCATCACCGGCGGCATCCTGCTGGGCTCGCTGGTGGCCGTGGCCGTCAACCGCCATTACTCGCCTGAGCAGGTGAACGACTTCGCCTGGCGCATCCCTTTCATCCTCGGCGGGGTGTTCGGGCTGTTCTCGGTCTATTTGCGGCGCTTTCTGCACGAGACGCCGGTCTTCAAGGAGCTGGCCGGCCGCAAGACGGTCGCCCGCGAGCTGCCGCTGCGCACCGTGCTGCGCGAGCACCGCCTGGCGAGCGTGTACGTGGGGCTGCAGACCTGGGTGCTGTCGGCCGCCATCGTCGTGGTGGTGCTGTACACGCCCACCTACCTGCAGAAGGTGCACCACATTCCGGCCGCGCTGGCGCTCGAAGCCAACGCACTCGCCACATTGACCCTGACCGTCGGCTGTGTGATCGTCGGCTGGGCCAGCGACCGCATCGGCACGCGCGCGGTGATGCTGGTCGGCTGGGGTGGCCTCTTTGTCACCGCCTATTTGTTCTACACCGGGCTGCCGGGCACGCCGGCCACGCTGTTCTGGCACTACGGGCTGGTCGGCCTGTTCGTGGGCACCATCGCCACCGTGCCGATCGCGGGCGTGCGGGCGTTCCCGGCGCCGGTGCGCTTCACGGGGCTTTCGTTTGCCTACAACATGTCCTATGCCGTCTTCGGTGGCCTGACCCCGGTGATCCTCACGCTCTGGCTGCAACGCGATCCCATGGCGCCGGCGCACTACGTCGCCGCGTTGGCGGCGTTGGGCTTCCTGCTGGCCCTGTGGCCCCTGGCCATGCGCGGCCACCCGATGCGCGTTGGCACGCCGGCCGCGGGGAGCGCGACAATGTCGCGATGAGCACCACACGCCACGAACTGCTTCACGCATTCGACCTGCTGCTGGCCCCCGGGCGCTTCAAGGATTACGGACCCAACGGCCTGCAGGTCGAAGGGCGCACCGTGGTCCGCAAGATCGTCTCGGGCGTGACCGCCAGCCGCGCGCTGATCGAGGCCGCGATCCACGCCGAGGCCGATGCCATCTTCGTCCACCATGGCCTGTTCTGGCGCGGCCAGGACGGCTGCGTCACTGGCTGGATGAAGCAGCGCCTGGGCCTGCTGCTGGGCGACGACGTGAACCTCTTTGCCTACCACCTGCCGCTCGATGCGCACCCCGAGCTGGGCAACAACGCGCAGCTCGGCCTGCAGCTGGGGCTCGTGGCGCATCCGGGGTCGGCAGGCCGCTTTGGCGAGCAAGAGTTGGGCTTTCTGGGCGCGCGCGAGAACGGCGAGAACTTCGCCAGCGCGAAGGCCCTGGCGACCCATGTCGAGAAGGTGCTGAAACGGTCCGTCACGCTGGTCGACACGGCCCATCGTCCGATCAAGAACATTGCGTGGTGCACGGGCGGCGCCCAGGGTTATTTCGAGGCCGCCATTGCGGCCGGCGCCGATGCCTTCATTACCGGCGAGATCTCCGAGCCGCAGGCGCACTACGCCCGCGAGCTGGGCGTGGCCTTCCTGGCCTGTGGCCACCACGCCACCGAGCGCTACGGCGCGCAGGCCGTGGCGGCCCATGTGGCGGCGCAGCTCGGGCTGAAGCACGAATTCATCGACATCGACAACCCGGCATGAAGGCGCCGATCGCGATCACGCTCGGCGACCCCGCGGGCATCGGCCCCGAGATCATTGCCAAGGCTTTCCGCGACGCGCCTGACGCTGTGCGCGGCGCGTTCGTGGCCGGCGACGTTGGCACGCTGCGCAGCGCCTCTCAGGCGCTTGCCGCGCTGGGACGTCTGGCCTGGCCTGTCGTGGAGATCGCCAACGCGGCCGAAGCAGCCACCGTGCCGCCGGGGTGCATTCCGGTGCTGCAGGTGATTGCGCCGCCGAAGGGCATCGAACAAGGGCGCATCAGCGCCGAGGCCGGTCGCGCCGCCGGTGAGTGCGTGGTGTGGGCTGCGCGTGCCGCGTTGCGCGGCGAAATCTCGGCCCTCGTCACCGCGCCGCTGCACAAGGAAGCGCTGGCCGCGGCCGGCTTTCCTTACCCGGGCCACACCGAATTGCTGCAGGCGGAGGCTGCCGCCCACCTGGGCCGCACTGTGGCCGACGTGCCCGTGCGCATGATGCTGGCCAACGACGAGCTGCGCACCGTGCTCGTGAGCATCCATATGTCGCTGCGCGACGCCATCGAGGCCGTGCGTTTCGACGGCGTGCTGGACACGCTGCGCATCACCCATCGCGCACTGACCCACGCGCTCGGACGCATGCCATGCATCGGTGTGGCCGGCCTCAACCCGCATGCGGGCGAGGGCGGACTGTTCGGTTCGGAAGAGCGCACCATCATCGCGCCGGCCATCGAGGCCGCGCGCGCCGAAGGCATCGATGCTCACGGCCCGCATGCGCCCGACACCGTCTTCATGCGCGCGCGCGCCAAGGCTGGCGTGCCGTCCAGCGGCGAGTTCGACGTGGTGATCGCGATGTACCACGACCAGGGCCTGATCCCGGTCAAGTACCTCGGGGTGGAGAAGGGCGTGAACGTGACCCTCGGGCTGCCGCTGGTGCGGACCAGCCCGGATCACGGCACCGCATTCGACATCGCGGGCCAGGGTGTGGCCGACGCTTCGAGCCTCGTCGAAGCGCTGCGCATGGCGCGAACGCTGGCCGGCGCCTGAGCGCGCGGCCAGAAAGGCTCAGGAGCGCTTCAGGCTGTCGCGGATCTCGCGCAGCAGCGTGATGTCTTCAGGCGTGGCGGCCGGTGCGGCGGGCGCGGCCTCTTCGGTCTTGCGCAGCTTGTTGATCTGCTTGACCATGATGAAGATGATGAAGGCAAGGATCACGAAGTTGACGGCAATCGTGATGAAGTTGCCGTACGCCAGCACCGGAACGCCGGCTTTCTTCAGTTCCGCGAGCGTATTTGTCACGCCCGGTGGGACCGTGCCCAGGATCACGTAGAGGTTCGAGAAGTCGAGCTTGCCAAACACCATGCCCACGAGCGGCATGATGATGTCGGCCACGAGCGAGTCGACGATCTTGCCGAACGCCGCCCCGATGATCACGCCGACGGCGAGGTCGACGACGTTGCCTTTGACGGCAAACTCCTTGAATTCGCTGAGGATGCTCATGATCGGTAAGGGTGCTGAAGACCTGCTGTTGAAAGGGTTGCCAGTATGCCTGCGGATGCAGTGCGCCAAGGCTGGCGGGCACGGCGGGTGATGCTGGGCCGCAACTCAGGGATGGCCGCCAGTGGAGCCTGTCTGGACCGGATGGTGGGTACCCAATCTCCGTAGTCACCTGTAGCTAGCTGCGTTTTGGAACGTCTTGTTTCCAATTTCGACGCCTGGGTAAAACCAGCCGGACGCGCCGCATTTTTCGCTTGGGAAGAAGGCCCGGACGCACTGAACAGTCGATCTGGAAGCACCCTGGTGGCCGGCGGAGGGCCCATTGACAGGGCACCGCACTGGTACGATGAGAGGGGAGCAGTGGGGAGCGGCCGCGCGCAGTCGACCTTAGAACATTTGTTTGTCAGAGCGCATTCGTCTCGGGGGCGCCAGGTTCTTGCGTGACTTCGCGATGAATTCTGCACCTCAGTTGCCTGAATTTTCCGGTTCAGCGCGACTATGGCTGTTCAAATTTTTACATAAATGGTGCCGCGTAGTGGTGGCGATCACAAGTGTTTGAAAAAGAAGCGCGATACAACAGACCAGATGTGCGAGCCTCGCATGCCTCCGGGAATTGTTCTTTCGCCGCTTCTTTGTTGATACGACTGACTGACTTTCAAGGGACCTGAATTGAGAAGAAATGCGAAAGCCCTCGCGTGGGTAGCGCTTGCCGGCGCGGTGTTGCTCCAGGGCTGTGCCGTGGTGCCAGGCATGGGCTCGGTTGAACCGTACGAAGCAGGCGGCGAGTTGCCGTCCCAGTTCCGCTACCTTCCCGACGAAGCGCCCGAAGGCGAAATCACCCCCATTTCGTTGGCGCTGGTGCGCACCCTGGCGGAGGTGTCGCCCAAGGACGTGCCGCCTGAGGTGCAGGCTCTGTTTGGCAAGGGCGCTCGCTACACCATCGGATCGGGCGACGTCGTGGGCGTCATCGTGTATGACCACCCCGAATTGCTGCCCAACGCGGGTGCCGTGATTTCGCAGTCGGCCGACCCGACCGGCGTGCAGGTGGCACCGGGCTTCATCGTCGATGCCGACGGTGAGATTGCCTTTCCTTACATCGGACGCGTACGAGTGGCAGGGCTAAGCGAAGGTGATGCGTCCGACCTGATCGGCAAACTACTGCGGCCGCACGTTCGCGATCCG
Source organism: Variovorax sp. Root473 (assembly GCF_001426505.1). GTDB lineage: Bacteria > Pseudomonadota > Gammaproteobacteria > Burkholderiales > Burkholderiaceae_C > Variovorax. The sequence goes on along the minus strand of NZ_LMEV01000002.1, from coordinate 142,416 downwards.
CAAGTGACGGTGCGTATTCAGTCCTTCCGAAGCCGTCGCGCTTATGTGGAAGGCGAGGTGCGTGTTCCGGGGTCGCAGATCTTCACGGACGTGCCCATGACGCTGAACGAAGCGATCAACCGGGCCGGCGGTATGACGGCCAATGCCAATCGCTCGGCCGTCACGCTCATTCGCGATGGCCGCTCAGTTCCGATCGATATGACCCGGCTGCGTGAGGCTGGCTATGACGGAAACAACATTCCGTTGAAGAACGGCGACACCGTCCGTGTGGCGCACCGGGAAGACTCCAAGGTCTTCGTCATGGGTGAAATCATGGCGCCCGTTGCTCTGTCCATGCGCAGCAACGGCCGTTTGAGTTTGAGCGAGGCCTTGGGCGAGGCGGGCGGCCCGATGACGACCACCTCCAATGCGGGCCAGATTTACGTGATTCGTCAAGGCGCCACGGGCGCACCGGCCATCTTTCATCTGAACGCCAAGAATCCGGCGACCTTGGCGTTGGCAAGCCAGTTCCGGTTGCAGTCACACGACGTTGTGTACGTTGACCCGGTGCCGTTGGTCAAGTGGAACCGTGTGGTCAGCTTGATCTTGCCGTCGGCGCAGGTGGTCAATAACGCCAGTGAGGTCTACGTCAGGCACCGCTGATTCTTTCAAGAACTGACGACGGTCAGACCTTTGCTTCCCTGACACAACACGGCGCACCTCGCGCTCTTACGCTATGCATGCCCAAAAGATTCTGCTCGTGTTCGGCACGCGACCTGAAGCCATAAAGATGGCGCCGTTGGTTACGTACCTTCAGGCTCATCCCGCGTTTGATGCCAAGGTGTGCGTCACTGCGCAGCATCGTCAAATGCTGGATCAGGTGCTCAAGTTGTTTGAAATTACGCCGGATTTCGATCTCAACCTTATGAAGCCCGGTCAAGACCTGACCGACATTACAGGCGGCGTGTTGCGTGGCTTGAAAGATGTATTACGCGATTCGCAGCCGGACGTGATGCTGGTGCATGGCGATACTTCCACCACCTTTGCTGCATCGCTGGCAGCCTTTTACCAGCGCGTCAGTGTAGGGCACGTAGAGGCCGGTCTGCGCACCGGTAACCTCTATTCGCCATGGCCAGAAGAGGCCAACCGCAAGCTGACAAGCGTGCTGGCACGCTGGCACTTTGCGCCAACCCAAACTTCGCGCGACAACCTCTTGGCGGAAGGCGTGGCGCCTGCTCATGTGTATGTGACTGGAAATACCGTCATAGATGCACTCTTGCAAGTCCGCGAAAAAATCAGGGGCGATGTCTCGCTGCAAAACGAGTTTAGGCAGTCCTTTGATTTCATCAACCCCTCAAAGCGCGTTGTGCTTGTCACTGGTCATCGGAGGGAAAATTTCGGTGGAGGCTTTGAGCGCATCTGTGAAGCACTGGCACGCATCGCTCAAGATCATCAAGACGTCGAGGTGATCTATCCAGTCCACCTCAATCCGCAAGTGCAGGAGCCCGTGAACCGCTTGCTCGCCAAGATAAGCAACGTACACCTGATTGAGCCTCTGGACTACCTCCCCTTCGTTTATCTGATGGACCGCGCTACTCTTATCCTGACAGATTCGGGCGGCATTCAAGAAGAGGCGCCGTCGCTTGGAAAACCCGTTCTTGTGATGCGTGACACAACCGAACGTCCCGAAGCCGTAGCTGCTGGGACCGTCAAGCTTGTAGGAACGGATGTAGACCGCATAGTTAAGCAGGCCCATATCCTTTTGACCGATTCGAAGGCTTACGAAGCCATGGCTTTTGCCCACAACCCTTATGGCGATGGCCAAGCCTGCCAGCGTATCGCGCAGGCCTTGCTCGTCGCTTGACCCGTATTCATTCCTCTTTCAGCGCATGAACTTCAAAACCGTTTCCGTTATTGGCCTTGGCTACATTGGGCTGCCTACTGCCGCAGTGTTCGCCTCACGCAAGCTCAATGTTGTGGGCGTGGATGTCAATCAAAAGGCTGTGGACACCATCAACCAAGGAAAAATTCACATCGTCGAGCCCGATCTCGACATGGTTGTGCATGCTGCGGTGACAGAAGGATACCTGCATGCAACAACTAAACCCGAGCCTGCGGATGCTTTCCTGATTGCCGTGCCCACGCCTTTCAAAGACGACCATCAACCTGATTTGAGCTATATCGAGTCGGCCAGTAAATCGATTGCACCTGTTTTGAGGAAGGGAAACCTGGTGATCTTGGAGTCCACCTCGCCTGTGGGCGCCACGGAGCAAATGGCAACTTGGTTGGCCGAGGCTAGGCCGGACCTAAGTTTTCCGCAGACTCACGGCGAAGAGTCGGACATTCGCGTCGCTCATTGCCCAGAGCGAGTGCTGCCTGGGCATGTGCTGCGCGAGTTGGTACAAAACGATCGTGTCATAGGGGGCATGACCTCTTTGTGTTCCGCAACTGCGGCTGCACTTTACAAGATCTTCGTGCAAGGCGAGTGCGTCATCACTAATGCGCGCACCGCCGAGATGTGCAAATTAACGGAGAACAGCTTCCGTGACGTGAACATTGCATTTGCCAACGAGTTATCGATTATTTGCGAAAAGCAGGGCATCAATGTCTGGGAATTGATCAAGCTGGCAAACCGCCATCCGCGCGTGAATATCTTGCAGCCTGGCCCAGGGGTTGGTGGTCATTGCATTGCAGTGGATCCCTGGTTCATTGTTAGCGCCGCGCCGGAAGAAGCCCGCCTGATTCGTGCCGCACGTGAGGTGAATGATGGTAAGCCCGAGTGGGTAATTGCGAAAGTCAAGGCGGCCGTGGCCGAACACCTCCGAACCAATCCGACGAAGACCGCCAAGGACGTAATTATTGCGTGCTTTGGACTGGCGTTTAAGCCGGATATCGATGATCTACGCGAAAGTCCTGCCGTCGAAATTGCTGAAAAGCTTGGTCAATTTTACCCTGGAAATTTGTTAGTCGTTGAGCCTCACATCGATATTATTTCTGATTCACTGCAAGATTGCGCTCATTTGGTAAGTGCCGATGAGGCTTGTGCTCGCGCACATATTTCAGTGTTTTTGGTTGGACACAAGGCCTTCAAAGATCATCCCAATGACGGGTGGAAGGGAATGCTTGTGGTCGATGCTTGTGGGCTGGGAATTTCTGGCGCTCGATGAATATGAAGCTGGGTTATATCTGCACCAACTTTAACAACAGTCATTTCACCGTCGAGGCGGTGCGATCACTTTCGAAAAGTGCGGGCACCAAATATGAGATTCGCGTAGTCGTTGTTGATAATCAGTCATCAAAAAAACACCTATCCACATTGCGAGAGCTTGCGGATGAATTTAAAAATGTTGATGTCATTTTCAATGAGGAAAATGTTGGCTATTTCCCTGGATTAAACTGCGGAATCCGGCATATTCGAAAGAATTATCCTGATATCCAGCATTTGGTGGTTGGAAATAATGACTTGCTTTTTCCGGAGAATTTTTGCGTTGCAGTTGAGCGCCGACTTGAAGTTTTTAACGATCAGCCTGTTGTCTCGCCAGATGTCGTCACGCTCGATGGTAAGCATCAGAACCCTCAAGTCATTAGATCCATTAGTAAGACTCGGGAAATTATCTACGATCTTTATTATTCGAATTATTTTATTGCGCAATTAATTCTTTGGGTCGCGCGCATCTCTCAATCTGTGACAGATCGTCGAGATGAACTTCAGCACCATGCGGCACGGCCTATATATCAAGGCCATGGCTCCTGTTATTTGATTGGGCCAAAGTTTTTTCAATATTATGATGAGCTCTGGGCGCCTAGTTTTTTAATGGGCGAGGAGTATTTCTTGAGTAAGCAGTTGGCCGACAACGGCATGCAACCATATTTCGATCCCGAGATAAAAGTTACTCATTGCTGCCACGGAAGTTTGATTGCCGTACCAAATCGTAAGTTGTGGCAATTCGGCCGAAAAGCACATAAAATTCGTCGTCAATACATCAAAATATTTGGATGATTATATTTTGAAATCGTGAATTTCGAAAATGTGATCCCCATTTAATTGTTAAAAGATAGAGCTTCATACTTAAACGCGATCGTCAATCATGCGCGCAAAAAAACCAATCTACGTCACTCAGCCATATTTGCCGCCACTTGCCGAGTACATGGGATATCTCGAGCAAATCTGGAGCAGCAAAGTGCTAACCAATGGGGGGCCACTACATCAGCAGCTCGAGGATGCGCTTTGCGAGTATTTGGGGGTAGATCACATTGCGCTCTTCACTAACGCCACTATTGGTTTAGTAACAGCATTGCAGTCCTTGCGTGTGACTGGTGAGGTGATCACAACGCCCTATTCATTTGTCGCGACCGCGCACTCCCTGCTGTGGAACGGTATACGTCCGGTCTTTGTCGACATTGATCCTGTAACCATGAACATGGACCCGGCACGCATTGAGGCGGCAATTACGCCTCAAACTACCGCCATCATGCCCGTGCACTGCTACGGGCAGCCCTGCGACGTGGAAGCGATACAGCGCATCGCGGACATCTACAACCTCAAGGTAATCTACGACGCTGCACACGCGTTCGGCGTCGAGTTGAACGAATCGAGTGTACTGAAGTACGGCGACTTGTCTGTACTCAGCTTTCACGCGACAAAGGTCTTTAACACGTTTGAGGGGGGGGCCATAGTGTGCCCTGATGCAAAGACCAAGCTTCGGATCGACCAGTTAAAAAACTTCGGCTTCGTGGACGAAACCACGGTAGTTGCGCCAGGTATCAACGGCAAAATGAGTGAAGTGAATGCTGCGATGGGTTTGCTTCAACTCAAGTACATCGACGGTGCAATGCAACGACGATGCGAGATTGATGCAACCTACCGAGCTCATTTGCAGAGCGTTCCAGGCATCCGCTGCGTGGCGAGAAGCGGCGCATCCAAAGATAACTTTGCCTACTTTCCGATTCTGGTGGATGCTGAATACTCATCAAGCCGGGATGATCTTTACGAAAAGCTGAAAGCACGAGGCATCTACGCCCGCCGCTATTTCTATCCTCTGATTTGCAATTTCCCGATGTATCGCGGACTCCCGTCTGCACATCGAGAGAATCTTCCCGTCGCGAATCAAATGGCCCAGCAGGTTCTGTGTCTTCCCATATACCCCTCCCTGCAGCCGGACGAGCAGCAGGACATCATCGATGTAATCAAGGAGCAGTGATTTTGGCCATCATGGATCAGAGCGCGCTCTTGGCCGTCGGATTCGCCTCGATTGGCCGCAATGTACTGATCTCGGACCGCGCCTCGTTTTACGGCGCCGCCAGAATATCGATTGGGGATAACGTTCGCATCGATGATTTCTGCGTACTCTCCGCAGGAGCTGGTGGTATTGCGATCGGCAGTTATGTTCACCTAGCGGTCTACTCATCATTGATTGGGCGAGGCCGTATCACTTTGCGGGATTTCTGCAACATCTCTTCTAGAGTGTCAATCTATTCCAGCAGTGATGACTATACGGGCGCTGCGATGACCAACCCGATGGTCCCGGAAGACTTCACTAATGTTTTTCACGCGGACGTCATCATTGGACGCCATGTCATCGTGGGTAGCGGAACGGTAGTGCTTCCTGGTGTGACGCTCGAAGAGGGAGGCGCGATCGGCGCACTCAGCCTTGTGCGCGACAACTGCGGGCCCTTTGGCATCTACGCAGGCACGCCCGCGAGGTTTGTGCGCGAACGGCAACGTGGCCTGCTAGAAGCCGAGCAACGTCTGCATGCCCAAATCCAGAATGGATCGCACGAATGAGTTCGCTTAAGTCGAGCATTGTTGCAAGCTACACCAGCCAAATTTACATCGCGCTGGTCGGCATTATCATGATGCCTATGTACTTGAAGTACATGGGATCCGAAGCGTATGGCTTGGTAGGTTTCTTCACCATGCTTCAGGTATGGTTCCAACTGCTCGACTTTGGCCTTTCGCCAACCTTGGCGCGTGAATGTGCACGCTATAAAGGCGGTGCAACTGATGGCCTGACTCTGCGCCGGTTGGTACGTGCCCTAGAAGTGATCTTCGTGATAATTGGCGCCACGATGGCGCTGTGTTTGGCTATGAACGCCGGATGGGTCGCAACGACTTGGTTGAAAGTCGTCACGCTGTCGCCAGTACAAGTCTCGCTTGCGGTACAACTCATGGCTGTCACGGTTGCGCTGCGTTGGCTCTCCGGCCTCTACCGGGGCGCGTTAGGGGGACTTGAGAGTCTGGTCTGGCTCGGTGGTTTTAACATTGCCGTGGCGACTGCGCGATTTGTGCTAGTGGTTCCAGTACTGCATTTCGTCGGCGCTACGCCGACCGTGTTTTTTGCCTACCAGGTACTGGTTGTCGGGATCGAAGCTTTTGTGCTTGTCTGGCGTACTTACGCAAGTCTGCCTACCATTGATACTGGGGTACGTGTGGGGCTTCACTTCCGTGCTCTTCGCGGAACCCTGGGTTTTTCGCTGAGCATCGCCTTTACGGGAGGCGTCTGGGTTGCGGTCACACAGGCGGACAAGCTAATTCTGTCGACGTTACTGCCGCTTTCTGACTATGCCCACTTCACGTTGGCCGTACTCCTCGCCAGCGGCGTCACTATCATCAGCGGCCCACTAAGCTCGGCGTTGCTGCCACGCCTTAGCCGCCTACACGCTCAATCGGCGGATGCTGAGGCAATTGCCCTTTACCGCCAAGCGACACAAGGCATGGCCTTGATAGCCGCGACAATTGCTCTCGTGCTTGCACTGGCAGCCGAACAGATCCTCTTTGCGTGGACGGGCGACCGTGCACTGGCGGAAAGCGCGGCACCGATATTGCGGCTCTACGCTCTTGGTAACGGCATCCTTTCACTGGCCGCGTTTCCCTACTATCTGCAATTCTCGAGGGGAGACGTTCGCCTGCATCTCATCGGGAATGTGATCTTCCTCGGTGTCCTTGTTCCATCCATCGTCTATGCGACGCTGCGCCATGGGGCCGTAGGTGCAGGATGGACGTGGTTGGGCGCGAACATCCTGTACGGTTTGCTGTGGGTGCCGCTTGTCCATCGGAAATTCGCACCTGGTCTCCACATGCAATGGCTCGGACGCGACATCGCGGTCATCCTCTTACCGGCGGCCGTTGCTGCTGTGGTGTTGACGCTCTGGACACCGTGGCCTAGCGGTCGTATCGCACTTGGCGCATTAGTCGTGCTTGTCACACTGGGAGTTTTTGTGGCCGCGCTGCCTTTTTCATCACTAGTACGCACGACATTTGCACAATGGCGCGCACCATACCGGCAATCAGGCACTGTGACAATCAAGTGAAACAGACGAAGAGAACAGACTTCCGTGCTCCCTTGCTAGTCGGCTGGTGGTTATTGTGGCTCGTCATCTCGCAGACCGCGATGAACATTGCCGCGCCACCGTCATCAATCGCGGTCCTGCACTTCGTCGTCCTGTTGGCTGCATTCGCCGCTGGCTTTGTCTTTATCAAAAAAGCTCATCGCGCATCAGCACCGATTGGCAGACGTGCAATCTCCACGTTTCCAATCCACTCGACAAAGGTCAAGTGGATCGTCTATGGCTTAAGTCTTCTCGCCACAATCCTCTTGCTCACGAGCCTTCAACTGTCCGGAGCCTTCACAACCGGGTTTATGGAGTACTTCGCTAGACTTCGCATGGACGCCCAGGAAGCCGGGGGGCTCACGGGCATCAAGATATTGGACACCTTGACCAAGGTGCTCGCGTTTCCTGTTAGCTACGGATTAATCCTCGTCATCCTTGCCGTAGGTGTGAAGCCTTTTCGACTGGCGCTGACGATTTGCGTGCTCAACTTCGGGCTGTTCTCCTACCTGTGGCAGGTCAACTATCCCATCATTCACCTTTTCTGGCTGGCCTTCTTCTACATGTCCAGCCTGTATGTTGACGGGGCGGCCATCAATCGCCGCACGATGATTGGATTGGCGCTTGCATGCGCATTGCTGGTCCTCTCTGCGATGAATCGCTTTGGCGATGGTGATGACCAGCTTTTTGGCGCCGTGCAGCGCTATGTTGTGGGATATCACCTAATCGGCTTCTCGTTCTATGACTTCCAATTGGCGAATCCTAATAGCATTCTGCATGTGCACACATACGGTCGCTCCTCTCTCGGGTTTCTTGAGCAATTCTTGGAGCAGGCCTTCAGAATGATCGGGGTCGACTACCTCGCCGCGAGTTCTGAGAACGCCGCGTACAACGACACAGCAGTTTCGATCGGTGTTTCCCAGGCGCAGGATTTCAACGCCTTTGGAACGCTGGCATTTACGTTTTATCGCGACTTCCACATTGTCGGTATCGCGATCGGGGGCTTCGTTTATGGCGCAGCCATTGCCTACGGTTTGAGAAACCTTCGTCGTAGCTGGATCGCCGCGGGCATGTTTTACCTTTTGGCCACGGCGTGGATGATGGGAATGATGGTGAGTCCGGTGGAGCAGACCTATTTCTGGTTCTGCTTGGCTTTTCTAATGGTGATGAGCCTTGCAAGCCGTCGCTGGCGCATCTTCCCTTTACCCCGCAGGCGATGGGAAAGACCTTAATAAAGTCGGACGAGGCGCTGCTGGCAGCGCACCGATAGAACAACGACTGCCAGCGGTTGACTGGCATGAACCATAAAACCCATGAATTCGAAGTACCCCAAAGTTAGTGTCTGCATGATTGCCTATAAGCATGAGGAGTTTGTGGCGCAGGCAATCGAGAGCATCCTGAATCAGAAGGTCGACTTCGACTTGGAACTGGTGATTGGCGAGGACCAAGGTCCCGATGGAACTCGAGCTATCTGCGAGAAGTACGCGACGCAGGATGCGCGCGTGCGCCTGTTGTCTAGCGATCGTAATTACGGAGTCATGGCAAACTTCCGGCGCACGCTTGAGGCCTGCGCCGGAGAGTACATCGCGGTCTGCGAAGGGGATGACTACTGGATCGATCCACTGAAGTTGCATAAGCAGCTCCAGTTGCTGGACCAGAATCGCGACTTTGCTGGTTCGGCGCATCAAGCACTTGTGGTTCGGAGAGATGCGCCAGATCGCCCCTTTCGTGAGGGCGTGCGTAGCGAGATCAGCGTAAAAGACCTGATCGGTGGGCGTCAGTTCCATACGGCGTCGATATTGTTTCGCAAGGAAGTGCTGACCGTCTTCTTGCCGGCTCCGGATGTGCTTTCGGCAGATCGCCTCTTGAATCTCTGCATCGCCTTCTACGGCAAGATCCACTATTCGGACGAAGCGATGTGCGCCTACCGAATCCACGGGGCAGGCATGTCGTCCAACGCCACGGTGGCACAGATGCGCCGCGACTTGGCTTCGGTGCCCTATCTCAAACAAGTCAATCCCGCATTCCCGCGCTATCACTACCTGTCCTACGTTTACGCAACGATTGGCATGACGCGCAATGGGCCGCTTATCGAGCGTCTGGGGTGCTTAACACTCTCTTTTTTTTACTCCTTCTCGTATTTTCCCAGCAACATCGCACACATGCTGCGAGGGGTTCTTGGCCTCGTTGGAAGGATGCGGTGAAGTACATCTTGAAATTAACTGCCACGACATCGACGCGAGCGTCACCGGCGTCTGTAGGGCGGCTTATGGGGCGACGGATTGCGTTTGCGCTGCCTAGCCCGTGGTCAATGAAAAACTACTGAAAATGTCCGAATTGAGAATGTATTCATGAAACAAGTCCTTCAAGATATGGCAAAAGGGGGAACGAGGCTTGCCGTAGCGCCTGCGCCTAGCGTCGGCCGAGAGCATCTATGTGTGCATTCGACAGTGTCGCTGATTTCGGCGGGTACGGAGCGCATGCTCGTGGGCTTTGGCAAGGCTTCCTATTTAGAGAAGGCAAGGCAGCAGCCCGAGAAGGTCAAAATGGTGCTGGAGAAGATCCAGACGGATGGGCTGATGACAACGATTGAAGCGGTTCAATCAAAGCTTGCGCAGCCGTTACAACTGGGCTATTGCAACGTGGGAGTGGTGGCGGAAGTCGGGGCCGGGGCCGAGGGATTTAAGGTGGGGGACCGCGTGGTATCAAACGGCCCGCATGCTGACGTGGTGAAGGTACCCAAAAATCTCTGTGCGCGTATTCCCGACCAAGTGGATGACGAGTCCGCCTCATTTGTGGTTGTGGCCAGTATTGGTCTGCAGGGAATCCGTTTGGCGCAGCCTACGCTGGGTGAGTCGTTTGTTGTAACGGGGGTCGGCCTGATCGGGTTGCTTACTGTGCAGCTGCTGCGCGCCCACGGTTGTCGTGTTTTAGCGATTGATTTCGATGAATCGAAGTTAGCGCTTGCCAGGCAGTACGGCGCGGCGACTTGCAATCCAGGTCGAGACGAGGACCCAGTGGCGGCCGGCATGGCGTTCAGCCGCGGACAAGGGGTGGATGGGGTCATCATTACTGCCTCAACTAAGGCTACCGAACCTGTGACTCACGCGGCGCGCATGTGCCGCAAGCGCGGGCGTATCGTGCTGGTTGGCGTGACCGGGCTTGAGCTCAATCGGGCGGATTTTTATGAGAAGGAATTGAGTTTTCAGGTCTCTTGCTCTTATGGGCCCGGGCGGTATGACCCGAATTACGAGGACAAGGGTCAAGACTACCCGATGGGGTTCGTGCGCTGGACGGAGCAGCGTAATTTTGAAGCGGTGCTGGATATGCTGGCTAGCGGCCATTTGGATGTGAAGCCGCTGATCACCCATCGGTTTGTATTCGACGATGCACCCAAAGCGTACGAAACACTAACGCAGGATAAGAACGGCTTAGGCATCCTGCTGCAGTACACCACCCCGGTGGCCGAACGCACGGTACGTAGCGTGACGCTGCGGCCAGAGACGCGGTTTAACGCGCAGCGCCCTGTGCTGGGCTTCATTGGCGCTGGAAACTACGCCTCGCGCATGTTGATTCCCGCGTTCAATGCAGCGGGGGCCCAGTTTCACACCATCGTCACAGCTGGCGGTATCAATGGTGTGATTCACGGCGAGAGGGCCGGCTTTGCTGAGGCCTCTACGGACATAACAGCGATGCTGGGCAATGCGGCCATAAATACCGTGGCCATAGTCACCCGACATGACACGCATGCCCGCTTTGTGGTTGAAGCGATCAAAGCAGGTAAGAACGTGTTTGTCGAGAAGCCGCTAGCTGTTCACCATGCCGAGTTGGCGGAGGTCGAAGCGGCTTATACCTTAGCCCATGCAGCCGGCAGTGAGAGTTCGGGGAAAACGGATCGCGGCCCGCAATTGATTGTTGGATTTAATCGCCGTTTTTCACCCCAAGTGCAAAAGATGAAGGCGTTATTGCAAGCGATCAAAGAGCCAAAGTCATTCATCATGACCATGAACGCCGGGGCCATTCCGGCCAATCATTGGACGCAAGACAATGCAGTGGGCGGTGGTCGAATTATTGGCGAGGCTTGCCACTTCATTGATTTAATGCGTTTCTTGGCAGGCAGTCCTATTGTGTCTATCCAAGCGCGCCGCATGGGCGATGCGCCGGGAGTTGAAATCACTGAAGACAAGGCTTCGATCACCCTGGGCTTTGGAGATGGATCTTTCGGTACCATTTTGTATCTCGCCAATGGAGCGGCCAGCTTTCCGAAGGAGCGGGTCGAAGTGTTTGCGGCTGGGCGCGTGCTGCAGTTGGACAATTTTCGAAAACTCAAGGGTTACGGCTGGCCTGGCTTCAGTAAGTTCAATCTGTGGAAGCAGGACAAGGGACAGAAGGCTTGTGCGGCCGCATTCCTGCGAGCGATCGAAAAAGGTACTGCAGCTATCCCGGTGAACGAGATTTTTGAAGTGGCGCGCGTCACCATTGACGTTGCGGAGCAATTGCGACGGCAATGAATGGTTTGAGGATCAAGATTCGTACGGCCGCTGCGTTGGGCTTGTCCAATATTGGCCGTGCTGTGAGCTATCGTATAGGCGTGAAACTCGGTTTGAATCCCGTGCGGCGGCTGAAAAGCGCGGTTGCCGGGGCGCCATTCTTCCGACCTACTTTTGGTGCGCCAACAGTCGTGCCCGTCACAGCCAACTGGGAGGCTGCTGCACAACTGTTCAGCCATTGGCCGTTCAATGTGACAGCAGAGCCGCCGGACTGGCTGGCCAATCCTTTCAGCGGGCAACGCATTGCAGTCCCTGAACGTGAGTGGTGGCAGATCCCCGATTTCGATCCGGCCACCGGGGACATCAAGCTCATTTGGGAATTGTCTCGGATGGATTGGGTGCTGGCGTTCGCCCAGCGAGCGCGCAACGGAGATGCCGAAGCCTTGAACCGGCTGAACAACTGGCTCAGTGATTGGTGCGCACGCAACCCGCCATTTCGAGGTCCGAATTGGAAGTGTGGGCAGGAAGCTTCGTTGCGGGTGATGCACTTAGCCATGTCCGCACTCGTGCTTGACCAGGTGCGCCGCCCCTTGCCTGGATTGCTGCATCTGGTTCACGCACATCTGCAGCGCATTGCTCCCACACTGCAGTACGCTATGGCGCAGGACAACAACCACGGAACCTCCGAGGCTGCCGCACTGTTTATTGGCGGCAATTGGCTCGCGCTGGAAGGTGTGACGGCGGGTGTGGAGTGGGCACGCATCGGACGCCGTTGGCTAGAAAATCGCGCGACTCGATTGATCGGGTCGCAGGGCACCTTCAGTCAGTATTCGCTCAATTACCACCGGGTAATGCTCGACACTTTCTGTATGGCAGAGGTTTGGCGACGGCATCTTGCTCTGCCTGCGTTTTCAGAGAGTTGGCAGACGAAGGCACTCGCGGCGACGCAATGGCTACGGCACATGGTGAGTCCCCTTAACGGCGATGGTCCGAATGTGGGCGCGAACGATGGAGCACGCCTCTTGCAACTGGTTGATGCACCTTACCGTGACCATCGGCCCACTGTGCAGACCGCGATGGCGCTCTTTGCGGACCAGCGAGCTTATGCGGAAGATGGTCCTTGGAATACATCGCTGCAATGGCTCGGAATTCCGCTTCCCGACGGTGTGGCGCCGACGCTGGGGCACTATGTAGCAGACGATGGCGGCTTTGCTGTGCTGCACTGCGGGGGCGCGATGGCGATGCTCCGATACCCTCGTTTTCGCTTTCGTCCCAGCCAGGCCGATGCGTTGCACCTGGATCTGTGGCTCGATGGTCAAAACCTGCTGCGCGATGCGGGGACTTACAGCTACAACACCGAGCCGCAATGGCAAAACTATTTCGCTGGCACGGCAGGCCACAACACAGTGCAGTTCGACGGACGCGACCAGATGCCGCGGCTGAGCCGTTTTTTGTTTGGCAACTGGCTCAAGACGCAATGGCTGGAGCCGTTGAGCGAGGATGCAGTGGGGGCTCACTATGCCGCTGGCTACCGAGATGATCAAGGTGCCAGTCATCGACGCCGCATCAGCCTCGGAAACGGCAGTCTGCGTGTGCAGGATGAAGTTGCGGGTTTCATGCACCGCGCGGTATTGCGCTGGCGATTGGCGCCCGGTTCTTGGGAACTGATCCGAACGCCGGAAACCGTGCATTTGGTAAATCGGCACGACGGCGTCATCACGCTGAATGTGCAGGCCAGCATGGTGTTGGTTCGCTGCGAGTTGGTGGAGGGGTGGGAATCTCGCCACTATCTTGAAAAAACACCTGTGCCGGTTCTGGAAATTGAGATCCAGCAACCCGGCACTTTGACTACGGATGTGCGCTGGGCGGTATGAGAGTTCTTTATTTCCATCAACATTTCTCGACGCCTAAAGGCTCCGCTGGCATCCGTTCGTACGAAATGGCTCGACGCCTCATTGCACGGGGGCACGAGGTCATCATGGTGTGTGGCAGCTACGGCGGCGGTCAAACCGGGTTGGCCACGCCCTTTGTCAAGGGATGCCGCCGTGGATTGGTTGCAGGCATGGAGGTGATCGAATTCGATCTTGCCTATTCGAACACCGACGGATTGGCAAAGCGTGCCGGCACCTTCATAAAGTTCGCCGTACGCAGCATCGGACTCGCATTTACCGAAAGGTATGACGTGCTGTTTGCCACGACCACGCCGCTCACTGCAGGCATTCCCGGAATCTTTGCGCGTTGGCTGCGCGCCAAGCCCTTCGTGTTCGAGGTGCGCGATCTGTGGCCTGAGTTGCCACGCGCGATGGGGGTCATTCGCAATCCGATAGTACTGGGTGCTCTGTCGATGCTCGAGTGGGCCAGCTACCGCTCGGCACACCGGCTGATCGGGCTGTCGCCCGGCATCGTGGACGGGATCGCTCACCGAGGTGTTCCGCGGCAGCGCGTTGCCCTGGTCCCCAATGGATGCGATCTGGAAATCTTCGCGGCTGAAGTGACGCCATGGAGGCCCGCCCAGGTGCAAGCCACCGATCTGATGGCGGTGTTTGCAGGGACACACGGCCTGGCTAATGGACTGGATGCGGTGCTTGATGCCGCCGCGGAACTCAAGCGCCGTGGACGAAACGATATCAAGTTGCTGCTGATTGGTCAGGGCAAACTCAAACCGGGCCTGCAAGCGCGTGTTGAACGTGACGGTCTGAGCAACGTGGTTTTTCATGAGCCGGTCAACAAGGCGCGTCTGGCCGGTTTGATGGCCGCGACCGACCTAGGCTTGCAAATATTGGCCAACGTGCCGGCGTTTTATTACGGCACCTCACCCAATAAGTTCTTCGACTACATCGCCGCCGGCTTGCCGGTCTTGAACAACTACCCTGGTTGGCTGGCAGAGATGATTGGTGAGCATCGCTGCGGTTTCGCTGTTCCTCCGGACGATCCCGTTGCCTTTGCCGACGCACTGGAGGCTGCGGCTACTGATCGGGATGCACTCAAGGTGATGGGTAGCCAAGGAAGGGCACTGGCAGAAAAGGAGTTCAGCCGTACGCTGTTGGCGGATCGCTGGGTAGACTGGATTGAAGAGGTGCGCAGGTGAAGCGACTGTTCGATTTCGTTATGGCCGCTTTGGGTTTGCTGGTCTTGGCATTGCCACTCTTGTTTGTGATTTTGCAGGTGCGTCGCAAGCTAGGCAGTCCGGTCTTTTTTCGACAGATTCGCCCGGGCTTGCATGGTCGGCCGTTCCAGATGGTCAAATTTCGAACCATGACGGATGCGTGTACAACTGACGGCCAATTGTTGCCTGACGTTGAGCGACTGACGGCATTCGGTCGCTTCCTGCGTGCCAGCAGCCTCGATGAGCTGCCAGAACTATGGAACGTGCTCAAAGGAGACATGAGTCTGGTGGGGCCTCGTCCATTGCTGATGGATTACTTGCCGTTGTATTCACCGGAGCAACTCCGCCGGCATGACGTACGTCCCGGCATCACCGGTTGGGCGCAGATCAATGGGCGCAACGCATTGAGCTGGGACGAGAAGTTCAAGCTGGACGTCTGGTACGTGGGCAACCGTTCGCTCTGGCTCGACATCAAGATCTTGTGGCTGACGGTGCGCAAGGTGTTGGTGCGTGATGGAATCAGCGCTGCGGGCGAGGCCACGATGCCGCGCTTTACCGGATCGCGAATGGAGCACGAGCAATGACGTTGCCACTGTTTGCCGTGTACGGCGCCAGTGGTTGCGGCCGCGGTGTGATGCCCTTGGCTCGCGCGCAGTTGGCGCGCGAGGGCATTCCGGCAACCCAGTTGGTGTTCGTGGACGACCAGCCCGAAGTCCACGAGATCAATGGCCATCGAGTGCTGCGTTATGAGGAGTTTGTGCAGGCTGATGCAAGTGCAAGACTGATCGTGATTGCCATCGCAAACAGCGCGGTCCGCCAAAAACTGGCCGACCGCTGCGTGGCCGACGGTGTGAAAGCCTGGACAGTCCTGGCTTCCAATGCGGTGGTCATGGACGATGTTTCGCTGGGTGAGGGCGCTGCGCTCAGTCCGTTCGTTACGCTCACTTCGAACATTCGTATTGGGCGGCACTTTCACGCCAACTTGTACAGCTATGTCGAACACGATTGCATGATCGGCGACTTCGTCACTTTCGCGCCCGGTGCCAAGTGCAACGGTAACGTGCACATTGAGGACCACGCCTACATCGGCGCCGGTGCTGTTATCAAGCAAGGCAAGCCGGGCAAGCCTCTAGTGATCGGCCGTGGTGCCTTGGTCGGCATGGGCGCGGTGGTCACGCGTGACGTGCCGCCCGGCGTCACTGTGGTCGGAAACCCTGCCAAACCACCTATCAAAAAAGGTTGAACTGTCGTGTTGAACACCCCTTTCTCCTCTTGGCCGAGCTTCACCACCGAAGAAGCCGATGCCGTGCAACGCGTGCTCCTGTCCAACAAGGTCAATTACTGGACGGGGCAGGAATGCCGCCTGTTCGAAAAGGAATTCGCCGCATGGGCAGGTACCGCGCATGCGCTCGCGTTGGCTAATGGCACACTGGCCCTGGATGTGATCCTCAAGGGCATGGGCATCGGCCCGGGTGACGAAGTCATCGTCACGCCTCGCACCTTCATCGCGAGCGTCTCATGCGTGGTGAATACGGGGGCGACGCCAGTGTTTGCCGATGTCGATGCAGAAAGCGGCAACCTGTCGGCCGAGACCATTGCGCAGGTCGTCACACCGCGCACCAAGGCTGTCATCTGCGTGCATTTGGGCGGATGGCCGTGCGACATGGATCCAATCATGGTGCTTGCGGCCAAGCATGATTTCAAGGTAATCGAAGACTGTGCTCAGGCGCATGGTGCGCGCTACAAGGGGCAATCCGTCGGCTCCATTGGTCATGCCGGCGCCTGGTCGTTCTGCCAAGACAAGATCATGACCACGGGTGGAGAGGGTGGCATGGTCACGACCAACGATGAAGCGTTGTGGCGCACTATGTGGCAGTACAAGGACCACGGAAAGAGCTACGAAGCCGTCTACGAGCGCGAGCACCCGCCGGGCTTTCGCTGGGTGCACGAGAGCTTTGGCACCAACTGGCGAATGCTGGAACTGCAGGCGGTCATCGGCCGGATCCAATTGCGTCGCATGACCGATTGGACTGCTGCACGCACGCGTCATGCGCAGGCCGTGTGGGAGGCCGCACGGCCGCATGCTGCGGTTCGCGTTCCTGTCTTCGCGAATCATGAAGCAACTGGTAGCGTTCATGCGCACTATAAGTGCTATGTCTATGTGCAGCGTGAGAAGTTGGCTGCGGGCTGGAGCCGTGATCGGATCGTCGACGCCATTCAAGTGCAGGGTGTGCCTTGCTATCAGGGCTCGTGTTCTGAGGTGTATCTGGAGCGCGCATTCGATGGCACGGGCTGGCGGCCTGCTGAACGATTGCCTGTCGCACGCGAGTTGGGAGAAACGAGCCTGATGTTCTTGGTCCACCCAACGCTGACTTCGAGCGAAATGGGCAAGAGCTGCGAAGTCATTGCAAAGGTATTGGCGGAGGCGTCGGCGTGACAGGGTGGGGCCGCCTTGCGGCCCGCGTGACTTTGTGGCGTTGGCTGCTAGCCATCGCCATGCTTGCGCTGCTGGCACTGAGCTTGATGCCCGTGTCTCTTTCGCCACCGGGCACAGGCTGGGATAAGGGGAATCACGCGCTGGGCTTTGCGATGCTGGCGTTCCTTGCGCATTGGGCGTGGCCTGCTCAGATACCGAGGACGCTGCTGGCGCTGCTCGGCTATGGGGCACTCATCGAAATACTGCAATCGCTTACGCCGGATCGTTTGGCCGAATGGAGCGATCTATGGGCAGATGGCGCGGGGCTGTTGATCGGCGCGGTTCTCGCCTCAATGGTGCAACGATTGGTGGTTGTCCGTTCGTCTTAGTTGATATCGGTGCTGGAGCGATTCGTCGCTAATTACCACTGACCTGCTCGGTTTAATCGAGACAGTTTTTCCTAGAAGACGGCGGGTTGCAGTTCTTTGCGGAGTTCGAGTTTGAACTCCGCCGGGGTCAAGTATTGCAGGCTGCTGTGGGGACGTACCTCGTCGTAGTGGTTGCACCAGGCTTCGATCAGGACAGCGGCTTCGCGGCGCGAACGGAACCACTCGATGGACAGGCACTCGTCGCGGAACTTGCCGTTGAAGCTCTCGTCGGTTCCGTTCTGCCAAGGCTTGCCGGGATCGTTGAGCACTGTGGCAATGCCCGAGCCTGAGATCCACTCCAGGATGGCCTGGCTGACGAACTCGGGCCGTTGTCCGAACGCATGAACAGCGGCGCCCCGTGCAGGCTCACTAGGCGCGACAACACCTCGATGACGCGCTTGGAGCGAATGGCCCCAGCCACATCGATGGCCAAGCACTCGCGGGTGTATTCATCCACCACGGTCAGGCACTTGATCTGCTGACCACTGGCCGTGGTGTCGAAGACGAAGTCATAGGCCCAGACCATGTTGGCCTTGAACGGCGTGTGGATGCGCGGGCGCACCGAGGCGATGCGCTTGCGTGGCCGCTTGCGGGGCACCAGCAGGCCCGCCTGACGCCACAGCCTGTGCGTGCGAGACCAACTCAGCTCGAAGCCCTTGCGACGCAGGAACACGCGAATGCGGCGGTAGCCGTAGCGCGGATATTGGGCCGAGAGTTCCTTCATCGCCGCGAGCACCGGCGCATCCTTGGCAGGCAGGCGCAGCTCGTAGCTGGGCGTGGCGCGTGACATGCCGATGAGTCCGCAGACTCAAGCACCGTGCGCGCACGAAGGCCAGTTGCTCACGCCGAGCGAGCGGGCTCACCATTTTTTTGCGTTGATCTCCTTGAGGATCTCGAGGTCCAGGTCTCTCTCGGCAAGGAGCTTCTTCAATCGGCTGTTCTCAAGCTCCAGGGCCTTCAGGCGCTTGACGTCGGCGACTTCCATCTGGCCGAAGTGTTTGCGCCAAGCATAGATGGTGGCTTCGCTGACCTTGTGCTTCTTGGCGGCCTCGGCCACCGTCGTGCGATCTGCTTCGCGCAGGATCGTGACCATTTGCTCTTCTGAAAATCGACTCTTCTTCATGGGCTCCTCTTCGGGCGGGAGCCATCTTCCTAGAAATCAATGTCTCGGAGAAACCGGGCAGGTCACCACTAGAGTCACCAAGTCGTCGAACACGAAGAAGCGGAGAGGGCCCCGCTTCCCAGATGCTGTTAAGCTGCCTCTTCCTTGTACTTGTACTCGGTGTACCGATAGCCGCCGTACTTGTAGCCATAACTGCCATAGTGCCGGCGCGACAGGTCCATGCCGTTGAAGACCACGCCGTTGACTTGCTGGCCTGCATGCGCAAGCCGCTTGATGCTCTCGTTGAGTTCACCCAATTGAGTCAGGTTGTCACGGGCGACAAGTAGCACGGCGCCTGCATGTGCGGCGACTGCTGCAGCGTCGGCCGCCACCAGCACTGGCGGGCTGTCGATTACTACCAGGTCGTAGCGCTCCGAGAAATCGTTCAACAGTTCGCCGAGTGCGGACGACAGCATCATGTTCGCAGGATTGAACGGGTAGGCACCAGTCGTCAGCACGTCGAGATTCGGGATCACCTGCTCATGGATCGCCTGCTCGGGCGTCATGTCGCCTGCCAGCACCTCCGCCAACCCACCCTTGCGTGGCAGGCCAAAGGCCTTTTGAAGGTGACCCTTGCGCAAGTCGGCATCAATCAGCAGCACGCGCTTGCCGGCTTGCGCCATGATGACAGCAAAATTCCCCGAGACGAAGCTCTTGCCGACGCCAGGCGTTGCGCCGGTGATGAGCACGCGGTTGTTGCCGGTCTCCATCAACGTTAGCTGCAGGGATACACGGAGATTGCGTAAACTTTCGACGGCAAGGCTCTCGGGAGAAGTCACTGCCAGCAACTGCACGCCCTTCGCGCCGCCTGCAATATGCTCCAGAATCGTTTCCTGCTCAAGGGCCAGCGGCACGACGGAATAAACGTTGAGGCCGAGGCGATCCTCGATTTCTTGAGGGTTCTGGATGCCACTCGAGAGTTTGCTGCGGATAATGGCAAATGCCACGCCGGTCAACAACCCGAGCACCAGAGAGAGTGCAACAACGAAGGACTTCTGCGGCTTGACCGCCTTCTTGGGTTCGACTGCAGTATCAAGCAGTCGCACGTTGCCGATCTTGCCTTCCTTTACAAGGCGCAACTGCAGTGAACTATTAAGTAGCGACTTGTAGAGTTCGCCATTGACGCGCACATCGCGCTCAAGCCGCAGGGCGTCACGTTGAACGGCCGGCATGGCGCTTACACGGGTCTCGAGGCCCTCAATCTCATGGCGAATGGCCGCGATCTGACCGTCGATCATCTGGACCTTGGGGTTGCTCTCGGTGAAACGCGAGAGTAGTTCGCGTCGCAGCTGTTGGGATTCCAACAGCTTGGTCTGCAACTGCACTGACAGGGTCAGAGCGGCCTTGGCCTCTTCATCGAAAGCGACCGTGCCGTTCTGGTTGCGAAAGCGTGCGTAGGCGTCTTCCGAGTCTTCGAGCTGCTGCTTGAACTCGGGCAATTGTTTATCAAGAAACTCAATGGTCTTTTCCGCTTCGGCAGCTTTGCGTTCAACATTCTGGCGAACGTACTGTGCGCCGATCTCATTGAGTGTGTTCCGGAGGCGATCGCGGTCGCTATCTTCAAGCGAAACACTGATCACGTTTGACTGCTTGCCCTGCTCTCCCAATTGGAGACGCTTCTGCAGATCTTCGATCGTGGTGAGCAACGATGCGCGCGAGACCAGAAATTCAGCCCCGGGTTTACCGTCGAGTCGCGATACCACCAAGGTGATGATTCCTTCAGGAACCTGCTGGTTGAAGACCTTGCCGACGGTGCCAGTCAATGGTTCGGCAAGATCAGGATGGCTCAGCGTGTATTGGCCACCGGCCAGCGCGGTGATCGTGAAGGGCTTCTGGTCTTCGAACGTGGAAGGCACGTCGAACTTGGCAATGTTGACCGCTTCGGTGCCAGAAACGTAGCCTCCCGTGCCAAGAAAGCCTGGGCTCGACAGTTCTTTGGCACGCCTGGAGAGCCATTCGCCGACGAACGGCAAATACCTGGGCTGCGCATCGATGTACAGCTGCTTTGCCTCAATGGCGCCTCCAATGACCAGTCGTGAACGAATGATCTGAATCTCGCCCGTGGCTGGGGTCTTCACCTCGAAGAGGTTTGCAGTGTCACCAAGAAAGTTCTTGGCGTCTG
Organism: Variovorax sp. Root473; assembly: GCF_001426505.1. Classification (GTDB taxonomy): domain Bacteria; phylum Pseudomonadota; class Gammaproteobacteria; order Burkholderiales; family Burkholderiaceae_C; genus Variovorax. The sequence continues at coordinate 121,384 of NZ_LMEV01000002.1, read as the reverse complement.
GAGCGGAATCTTCAACCTGTATCAAGAGGTTGGATCGATAGATCGGTGTGGCTAGGAGCGCATAAGCCGTACCGATGACGAGAGCGACTGCGGTAATGCCCGCCACCAACCACTTTCGGTCAAGCAAGATATCGAAGTACTCGGACAGATGAATCGCATCGTCCTCATCGTCGCGCGCGAGTGCTGCGGAAGGAACCGAAGTGGAGGCAGAAGGAGTCATGAGAGTTTGCGGATGCGTTCAGCCCAGGCTTGGGCGCCGTCGGCGATAAGTTGCAGGGCGTGCTCAAAGGCCAGGTGGCCCATGCGGTAAGGGTCAGGGATGTCCGTGCGTGCGACTTCGCCGAGCCGAAATAGCTTGCCACGGGTGAGTGGGTGGCGTTGGCTAATATGCAGTCGCTGTGCTTCGTCCATCGCAAGGATGAGGTCGGCCTGCTGGCACATGAGCCCGGTGAGCTGCCGTGCCCGATGCGCTTCGATGTCGAGGCCGCGTTCGACCATCAGCTTGCGCGCAATCGGATCTGCGGGATGGCCGACCAGAGCGCCCGTTCCGGCAGACGTGACTTGAATTTGAGGCAAGGCTGCGGCAAGCAGTGCTTCCCCCATGGGGCTACGGCAGATATTGCCGATACACACCACCAGAACGGATTTCATGCGGCTTGGTTCCTTGCAAAGACTCGCGCCTCTGCTGTCTGACTCGACGTACTGCGTGTCGCGTTCTTCATATGCTGCATGAATCAAATGTCATATGGAAATTCCTCGCCATTTATTCTTAGTCTTCAGCGTTGGGTTGCGCCATCTGGCAACGGGGCAAAGGCCGGCACGCGCTTGGCATTGTAGTCAGGGTGCCTAGGGTCTCCTGCCCTGGCAATCTCACCAAGTAGGCAGCGTTTCCGCTTCGAATGGGTCATCGCCTCCCGAGGAGCGTCGGGCGAGCTGCCGCGCGCCCCATGGCTAAAGTCATGTCGATGCAAAAGATACAAAAAATGACAATGTGAGTGTCGCGAATCCCCTGAATTGGGGGGAGGGGATGGGTACCCTTCACAGACAATTGTTGCAGCGCGGCGCACTCCAGGTGCCGCAGGAGTTTTCAGTGTGATCAATCGTCTGGCTACGCCCTTGCTTGCCTTGCCGCGTCCCATGAAGCGAATGCTGGCTCTGGGCGTCGACGCAGCGCTGTGCGTGCTATGCGTCTGGTTGGCGTTCAGTTTTCGCTTCGAGCAATGGATGGCACTGCGCGGCGTTCAGTGGTCGGCTGTCGCGGTAGCTGTTGCGCTCGCGCTCCCGCTCTTCGTGGTGTTTGGTCTCTATCGGGCCATCTTTCGATATGCCGGTACGGCTGCCGTCATGGCCATCGTGCGCGCATGCGCGTTGTTTGGTCTCGGCTACGTGTTGATCTTTTCGGTCGTCGGCGTGCGAGGGGTGCCACGCACGGTGGGCCTGCTGGTGCCCTTGCTCTTGTTTCTGGCCATCGCTGGCTCGCGCATGTTTGCGCGCTATTGGCTGGGCGGCCTCTACATGAGCGCGTTGCAGCGCAAGCAACTGCCTCAGGTCGTGATCTACGGCGCGGGAAGTGCCGGCTTGCAGTTAGCCGCGGCCTTGGCCCAAAGCCGGGACATGGTGGTCCGCGCTTTTGTCGATGACAGCCCGCACCTCCAGGGCAACACGATCAACGGTCTGCGCATCCGATCTTCGGAATGGCTCAAGGACAATGCTGCCGGTCGGGGCATTACGGATGTCCTGCTTGCGATGCCTTCGGCCAGCCACGGGCGTCGTGTCGAAATCCTGAACCAACTGTTGCCATTGCATCTGCACGTACGAATGCTTCCGGGGCTTCTCGATCTGGCCAATGGCAAGGTGCAGGTGAACGACCTGGTCGAGGTCGATATCGAGGACTTGCTGGGCCGGGATCCGGTTGAGCCGGTGGCGGACCTGTTGCACAGGCACATTCGCGGCAAATCAGTGCTGGTCACTGGTGCTGGTGGTTCCATCGGCAGTGAGCTGTGTCGGCAGATCGTTCAACTGTCTCCTTCCACGTTGCTGCTTGTGGAGCTGAGCGAGTACGCGCTCTATGCCGTTCATCAGGAGCTGGAGCAACTGGCGCCCAACGTGCGTGTTGTTCCACTGCTTGCATCGGTATGCGATGCGGCGCGGCTGCGCGAAGTGATGCGCGCCTGGCGTCCTGACACGGTGTACCACGCAGCGGCGTACAAGCATGTGCCCTTGGTTGAGCACAACCCGACAGAGGGTGTGAGAAACAACGCAGTGGGCACGCTCACGACGGCGCGGATCGCCATGGAGTGCAAGGTTCCCAACTTTGTCCTGATCAGTACTGACAAAGCCGTGCGACCGACGAACATCATGGGGGCCAGCAAGCGGGTCGCCGAAATGGCGTTGCAGGGACTGGCTCAGCAGAGTTCAGACACTTGCTTCTCGATGGTCCGTTTCGGCAACGTGTTGGGCTCAAGCGGTTCGGTGGTGCCCTTGTTTCGCAAACAGATCGAAGCGGGCGGCCCGATCACGCTCACGCATGCGGACATCACGCGTTATTTCATGACCATTCCCGAGGCTGCTCAACTGGTGATCCAGGCGGGCGCAATGGCTCAGGGAGGCGATGTGTTCGTGCTCGACATGGGTGAGCCGGTGAGGATCATGGACCTGGCCCGCCGGCTGGTGGAGCTTTCAGGGCGCACGGTCCGCGACGAGGACTCGCCGGATGGCGATATCGAGCTGCAGGTGACCGGGTTGCGGCCCGGAGAGAAGCTCTATGAAGAGCTCCTGATTGGTGACAGCGCGATGCCTACGGCGCATCCTCGTGTCATGAAGGCGCACGATCCCTGCCTGCCGTGGAATGAACTCTGGCGCCAGTTCGAGACGCTGAACGCAGCACTCGAAAGCAGCAATGTGCCCATGCTGAAGCGGACGCTGACGCAGATGCTGCCCGGCTATCGGCCTCATGCGGAGGTGGTGGATTGGGTGCATATGGAGCGTCACCGCGTGCGTGACAGGGCTCAGCCGCTCGCAGAGCCCGTCGGCGTTGCGCAGGTGGGCGAGGTCGATCAGCCATCCGCGCCAAGTCAGATTGCGGTGGCAATCTGATTCGATAGAGCCGCAGCGTTCTTTTCTCGCCCCGACCGGGGCACTACTGAAAGCCAAAGAGCCCCTCATCGGGGCTCTTTTGTTTTCTGCTGGCGACGCCTACTGCGCTCGCTTGAAGTCGAGGATGTTGTCTCCCGCCTTCGGTGCCTTGTCGTCGGGTGGTGAGAAGCTGAAGGCCTTCGGATCCCGTATGGAGGTCATCTCGAACAACGGGTTGATCCGCCCCAGCTTTGCGCCACCGTCGCGGATCAGCGGCGCCCAGGCAAAGTTCGCAGTGAACTTGCTCGAACGTGGTAGCAGTGCGTCGAACGGGATGGAGACATAGATGCCCTTGTCGAAGCTGCCTTCGCCGAACTGTGCCGCGGAAACGTTGGTCTTGGTGGCCCAGGCGCCGATCGTCACGCCATTGTCGAAGCGACGGCTGATGTCGAGCGTGACCCCGCGATCGCCTGCCAGGTACTGGCCTGCGCTGATCCTGGCCTGCACGCCGTTCCAGCCAGTGTCCCAATAGAGCGTGGCGTGGCCGGTGTTGACCTTGTAGTCGCGCAGACCCAGGTCTTGGGCGAAGTCTCGCTGGCGCACGTGGTTCACGTCGATGCCGAAGGCGAATTTGCTGCGCCACGGGCGATAGAGCCACTCGGCTCCCACGCCGGCGAACATCGACTCAAGGGCGCCGCCATAGACGCTGTAGTACTGGTCTTCATTAAGCCGGCCCACATGGGTGAGCTGAAACACCGGCATGGTCAACCGCTTGGTCGTTGCGTACTCCCGCTGGTAGGTTCGCACGCGCGGGAGGTTGCTGGGCGCTGTATAGGTGAACTTGTCGAAGTTGTCGAGCAGGCGCCAGTTCAGCGCGGCGTTCACCCAGGTGCTCGGTGTGAAGCGATATTCCGCGGTGGCAGAGACGCCGAGTTGATAGAGCAGGAACGCGTCGGGGCCGCCGAGGATCTGCGAGAAGCTTGGGGTCAGGCCGAAGGTGAATTTCTCGGTTCGCCGTTCCCAGGGGGCCATGGCCTGCGTGTCGCCGGGCGACGTGGCGACTGTTGCATCCTCCGGGGCGCGCAGTGGCAGCGATGGTGCGTAGAGCCCATCTTCGGTCCGTCCCCGCGGCGGGGCGTAGTCACGCTGGTCCGTGGCGCGCAATTCAGCCGGTGTCTGTGCCTGGTAGTGTGCCGTCACCCATTCGCTGCGTTCGACAACCTGCGTGTGCAGCGCCAGGCCGCGCTCGTTGTAGTGAAGGATGAAGCGCTTGATCGACGCTGGTGCATCGCGATGCATGACGGCAATGACCTGCTGCACGCGAGCCTCGCGGTACACGGTGTGGCTTTCGGTGATCCAGACGTGCGCGCTGTCGCCTTGCGGCGCGATGCGCTGCACGGTCCACTCGGTCCGCGCCTGGATCTCCGCCGCGGTAGCGGCCCAGCCGGGCGGATTGGCCGAAGCCTCTGGTGTGAAGCGGGGCGGCGGCGGATCTGCGGGCTTGCTGGCTCGCATGTTCGCCATGTTGGTGGACAGCGTCAGGCCCACCATCACTTTGTTGCCGCGTTCCAGCCCAGCGGTGAAAGCGACGCCGGGTGAGTAGCGATATTCCAATCCGATGTTGAACGGCGAGCGCTGAACCTGGTTGTTCTGCTGAGGCTCGTTCTTGTAGTTGTTGCCTTCGTACTCGAGCTTGACCGTCAGCGGCTCCCAGGGTGTGCGCCATTCGACGCCACCGAACAAGGAGGCTGGACCTCGGAAGAAGGCTTTGAAGTTCGCTTCACCGCCCGTTGCGGAGCTCACGGTGCGCGTTCTGAAGCGATTGCTCAGGGCCAGTAAAGGGTTGCGGATGTTCCCGCTGTTGCCCAGATACCCCCAACCGATGCCGAGGCTGAAGTCGAGATCGCCGTAGCGCTTATTCGCAACCAGGTATTCCGCCGAAAAGAGGCCGGTACCGCCAAGGTCGCGAAAGCCCAGCGCAACCTGAGGCACATAGGCAGACTCGCGCAGCAGCCGCAGCTTCACGTCGATGCTCTTGTCCTTGTTGCTCTGGCCGGTGGTGCTCGCGGCGTACGCGCGATTGCTGATGGAGGTATAGCGAAAGCCGGCTTCCATCCAATCCAGCGGTTGGAACATCACGTTCAACCGCGTATAGGGAGACACATGGCTGATTGATGTGCGGAAGTCGCCGGCCTCGCCCATGCGTGCCGTAGGGGTCTGGAGAAGACCGGTTTCGCCCCAATCGTTGCTGCTCGCGCGGGGTGCCTTGTACTGAGGCGCTGAAGCATCAGAGCGCACGGAGATGATGCTTTCCGGCGGTACCGGCGGCAGAGCAGGTGACGTGGTGGCGGAGGCCGTAACAGGTTTCGCTGGCGCAAGGGCTGCGGTGCTGGTGCGCAGCGTCGCTGTCTGAGGCGAGGGGCCCTGAGTTGCCAGGAACTTGATGATGCCTTCTGACGCATCGACCAGTTCGGTCGTGCCCCGAGGCGCTGCCCAGATCCATGCGCCGGGCGCTGGTTCATCGGAGGGGTGCCCGTTCCAGGGGGCAATGCCCACCCGTGATGTCCGGCCGTCAGGCTGCGCGACCCAAGCCCAATCGTGAGGCCTGTCGGGAGCGCAGGCGAGAACGTAGTCCCAGACGGTCCGACCGGCTTCGTGCGCCACATGGCACAACTCGCCATTGGGCTGGAGGACCGCGATGGTTTTCAGCTGAGGGGAGGGCGCAACAAGTTGCTGTCCGGCCGACAGCACGGGATCTTGGTCTGGGTGCGCCTGCAACCAGCGGGGATCCACGATGCCCAATGCGACTCGGCCAGTCACGGGCAGATTCTGCAACCACGTGATGAGCTTCAGGCGATCGAGTTGCTCTGAGCGTGGTGCGCGCCTGCTGGCGGCCTCAAGGCGCACGAGCAGGGTGTTCTTCAGAAACTGTTGAGCCAGGCGCTCCTGCGGCACGCGCCATGCCAGCCCCGGTGCCGCTGTGTCCTCTGGCTGACGCAGTAACCAGGTGCTCAGTCGCTCGCCAGGTCGCACTTCTGCGTCATTTGCCGGTTCGACCGTTGCGGTAGCTTGCGAAGGCTCTGCCAGTGCACCAAGACTCGCCATCAGCGCGCAGGCAAGGGCCGTTCGACGGGGCCAATGCTGGGGGCTGATGCCTCGCAGGAAGCCGGTGCTCATGTACCAGCGCGCGCCGGAGTATTGGCTGCTGGTGTGGGAGGTGTCCACTGTTCGAAGCTCATGCAGAGGTCGCGGGAAATACATTGCTCCGAATACACGACCTGAGGGGTGCCAGATGCAAAAGAAACGCCGAAGCGCGCGGGAGGAATCGAGGCGGTCGCAGGGCGGGACACGCTGCGTTCTTCGTACCAGCGCAAGGAGTTTGCGGGCACACCGGCCAGGGCGCTGTCTGTGGGAGCGGTGATGGGCATGCGCGCGATGTCGTCGCGAATGCCAAAGCGATATCCCGGCATCAGGTCGCGCTCTCGAACATAAGTCTGCGTAGGGCTGCTCGTATGAGCTTGCCAAGCCGGCGGGTTGGCGAGTCGAACATCGCGCCAGTCGAGGGACAGGCCGGTTGTGCCAACCAGTTGGCCATTCAGGAGCCGGACAACTTCACCCGAGCCGCTGTACCAAACTTCGACAGGCCCTTCGGTGCGCTGGTCGATGTAACCAAGCACCATGAAAAGGACGCGCCCATTGACGTTGGTCCGCAGATAACGAAAGCTGGGATTGAAATTGGGCTGGGCTACCTGCTCGCCGCCATAAAGCAGCCGAGCAGAATCCAGCATGGCTGAAGTTCCAGAGGAGCAACCGCCAACGCCCAAGAAAAACGTTGCCAAAAGGCAACGTTCTAAGAGTCGCGTGGCGGAAGCAACGCGCGGACTTTTCAGCGAGTGCCCCCCTTTCAGGAGGGCAACCAGCATTAACGCGTGCCGGTGGTGCCCGTGCCGGTGGTGCCGGTGCCCGGGACGAAGAAGCCGCCGCCGCCGTTGCCGTTGTTGCTGCTACCGAGAGCCAGCATCAGCACACCAGTACCTGCCACAGCGCCCCACTGAGCGGGCGTCAGGCCGCCCACACCGCCAGCGGTTGCATTCGGAGCGCCGGCAGGGCCAGGTGCTGCGGTGTTGTTATTGCTTGCCGGCGCAGGGGTAGCCTGCGTTTGGGCAAACGCCGACGAGATTGCCAGGGTGGCAAGGGCGACGGTAGCAACCAGTTTGTTCATCTTCACGGTAATCCTCTCAAAGGGTTTTTATGCTCTTGGGCCGAGGTTAGCAGCATCAGAAGTGTGTCGCAACTAATTCGGCCGGGGGGATGAGGCGTTTGCCACAGCGTCCTTGTAACCGCATATTGCCGCCATTCTCGCCGAGGAATGTGATGCGGGTATGTGTATCTCAATGCTACGTAACGTTCGGCTTGGCGCCACCGTAACGGTAGCCGCTTTGATGCCGTTCGTTCAGGACGACTTCCGCAGATGCTGCCGTGTTTCCTCAATGAAATCAACGATCTGATCGAAAGGGGGTGGGATTGGCTGCGTTGCCGACGGCCGGGCATCGTTCCTGCAGTGGTCGAAACGAAAGTTGACATTCAAGGTAGGCCGTGGGGCCAACAAGGGGATATGCGTGGTTCGATTGTCTGAGGTCGAGGGATTTGAAGGTGCGCGAGTTTGCGGGCGCGCAGCAGATGGCATGGGTGTCGTGCCAGCACTCGCCGGGCGATACGCCGCCTTGGGCAGTGCTTTCTTCGGTGCGTTGATCGTCGAGGGTGATCTGGCCTTGGCCGACCGCATGCGACGCCTCCTTTGCGGCTTGGCGCCCGGCCGCCGTGTCGTGGTCGCCTCCACGCACGCCGAAGCGATCCATCTGCTCGCAGCGCTGCCTTACGATTTGGTGTTGATCGACATGCACCTGTCCGAGGGCGGCGGTGTGTCGCTTCTGTCCCACCTGCGGCGCGCTCATCCGCACATCGATGCCATCGCGATGTCAAAGGACGACGACCGCCTGCTGGTCGAGGCCGCGATCTCATCGGGAGCGTCTGGCTACCTGCTCACCAGCGCCGATGACGCAGAACTGTCTTTCCTGCTGCGCTCCATCGAGCGCGGCGGGTCGCCGATCGATGCGCGCGTGGCGCGCCGCGTCCTCGGCTTGATTGCGGCGTCGGCGAAACCGGAGGGTGTCGAGTCCGCGCTGCGCGACGGCGACACGGTCTCGCCCCCGATGCCTGCTCCCGGGCTGCTGTCACCTCGGGAGCTCAATGTGCTGCGGCTGATCGCACAAGGCTGGAGCAACCGACAGATTGCCGAGGCGATCAGCCTTTCGATCAACACGGTCGAGTTCCACGCCAAGCGGATCTACCGCAAGCTCGCGGTCAAATCGCGAACCCAGGCTGTTCGGCAGGCGACCCAATACGGCCTGCTGAGTTGAGCGTCAAGGGACGCTGCGCGCTGTCGCGCACGTGCTGCGGCGACGCGCACGCGCGCCGCAAACGTTGAAAAACCCTTTTGCGCCCCGCTACAATCTCGGGTTGACCTTGCTGTGGCAAAGGTCAGCCCCTGCTCCAGCGAAGAAGACTTAGAGGATCCCCATGAGTGACATGACCTCCGGCTCGCCCCGGATCGACACAAGCAAGCGGACGTGGTTGATCGCATCCAGCTGTGCCGGCGTAGCGGGCGGCGTGGCCACCGCAATCCCTTTTGTGAGCACATTCCAGCCGTCCGAAAAGGCAAAAGCCGCCGGCGCCGCGGTCGAAGTGGACATCTCGGCCCTCAAGGTCGGCGAGAAAATCACCGTCGAATGGCGCGGCAAGCCGGTCTGGATCCTCAAGCGCAGCCCTGACCAGGTCGCTGAACTTGCCAAGCTCGATGGCCAGCTCGCCGATCCGCTCTCCAAGCGGCATCCCGACGAATTCACGCCCAAGTACGCACAGAACGGCCACCGTTCGATCAAGCCCGATGTGCTGGTCGTGGTCGGCATCTGCACCCACCTCGGCTGCTCGCCGGTCGACCGCCTGCAGGCCGGCCCGCAACCTTCGCTGCCCAACGATTGGGAAGGCGGTTTCCTCTGCCCTTGCCACGGTTCCACGTTCGACCTCGCCGGTCGTGTCTTCAAGAACAAGCCCGCTCCTGACAACCTCCCTGTGCCTCCGCACATGTACCTGTCTGACACGCGCCTGCTCATCGGCGACGACACCAAGAAGGCCTGAGGGAGACCACGAACATGGCTGAATTTCACGAAGTTTCCCCCAACGCCCCCGTAGGCGAGAAGCTGCTCAACTGGGTAGACAACCGCTTCCCGCTGACCAAGCTCTGGAACGACCAGTGGGGCAAGTACTACGCACCGAAGAATTTCAACTTCTGGTACATCTTCGGCTCGCTCGCGATGCTGGTCCTCGTGATCCAGATCGTGACCGGCATCTTCCTCGTGATGCACTACAAGCCCGACGCGAACCAAGCGTTCGCATCGGTCGAGTACATCATGCGCGACGTGCCTTGGGGCTGGCTGATCCGCTACATCCACTCGACGGGCGCCTCGGCGTTCTTCATCGTGGTGTACCTGCACATGTTCCGCGGCCTCATGTATGGCAGCTACCGCAAGCCGCGCGAGCTGATCTGGGTGTTTGGCTGCGCGATCTTTCTGTGCCTGATGGCCGAAGCCTTCATGGGCTACCTGCTGCCCTGGGGCCAGATGTCGTACTGGGGTGCCCAGGTCATCGTGAACCTGTTTGCTGCCATTCCGTTCATCGGTCCTGACCTGGCCCTGCTGATCCGCGGCGACTACGTGGTGAGCGACGCCACGCTGAACCGATTCTTCAGCTTCCACGTCATCGCCGTGCCGCTGGTGCTGCTCGGCCTGGTGGTGGCCCACCTGATCGCGCTGCACGAAGTGGGTTCGAACAACCCTGACGGCATCGAGATCAAGGCCAATCGCGGCCCTGACGGTCACCCGCTTGACGGTATTCCGTCGCACCCGTACTACACGGTGCACGACATCTTCGGCGTGGTGGTGTTCCTCACGATCTTCTCGGCGGTGATCTTCTTCGCGCCCGAAGCCGGTGGGTACTTCCTCGAGTACAACAACTTCATCCCGGCCGATTCGTTGAAGACGCCGAACCACATCGCGCCGGTCTGGTACTTCACCCCGTTCTATTCGATGCTGCGCGCCACGACCGACGACATGGTCAACGTGTTCGCACTGATCATCGCGGCGGCCGCCATCTGGAACTTCGTCAAGGGCAAGTCGGGCATGGGCCTCAAGATTGCCGCCATCGTCGTGGCTGCCGTCGTGATCTTCCTGCTCAAGACCTTCGACGCCAAGTTCTGGGGCGTGGTCATCATGGGCGGCTCGGTCATCATCCTGTTCTTCCTGCCGTGGCTCGACCACAGCGAAGTCAAGTCGATCCGCTACCGCCCGAGCTGGCACAAGTACGTCTATGGCGTGTTCGTGTTCTTCTTCCTGATCCTGGGCTACCTGGGCATCCAGGCGCCCGGCGTCTGGGGCAACCTGGTCATCGGCTCGTTCGCCCTGGACATCGCCCAGACCATCTCGCAGATTGGCACGCTCTTCTACTTCGGCTTCTTCCTGCTGATGCCATGGTGGAGCCGCAAGGGCGAATTCAAGACCGTGCCCGAGCGCGTGGTCTTCGCCGCCCATTGATGCGCGCACAGTGCAAGAGAGCTTGAGAGAAACACGATGAAGAAAAGAATTTCCGGCTGGCTCGCTGTCATGGGTCTGGCTCTGGGCCTGACCTTCTCCGCGGCCGCATCCGCCGAATCCGGCGGTCTGGCGTGGGACAAGGCGCCCAACAAGACCACCGATGTGGCGGCACTGCAAAACGGTGCCAAGCTGTTCGTCAACTACTGCCTCAACTGCCACTCGGCTGCCTTCATGCGCTACAACCGCCTGCAGGACATCGGCATCAGCGAGCAGCAGATCAAGGACAACCTTCTGTTCACGACGGACAAGGTCGGTGAAACCATGAAGGCCAACATCGACGCGCGCCAGGCCAAGGAATGGTTCGGCACCACGCCGCCCGACCTGACGCTGGTTGCACGTTCGCGCGCCGGCCACGGTGGCACGGGTCCCGACTACCTGTACACCTTCCTGCGCAGCTTCTACCGCGACGACACCAAGGCCACCGGCTGGAACAACCTGCTGTTCCCGAGCGTCGCGATGCCGAACCCGCTGTGGGAACTGCAGGGCGAGCGCCTGCCGGTGCACGCCAAGGTCGAGCAGCATGGCCATGCCACCGACGTGTTCACGGGCAAGTGGGAACAAACGACCCCCGGCACCCTGACCCCGGTGCAGTTCGACAGCGCAGTGGGCGACCTCGTCGGCTACCTGCAGTGGATGGCCGAACCCGCGCAGAACACCCGCGTGCGCATCGGCGTCTGGGTGCTGCTGTTCCTGGCCATGTCGGTGATTTTCGTATGGCGACTGAACGCCTCGTACTGGAAAGACGTCAAGTAATTCCGTTCACGCCGATCGGGTGCTTCGTGCGCCCGGTCCCACAGAGTGGGTTGCTCAGGCGACCCACTCTTTTTGATTTTTAGGAGTCTCTCGCCATGATGGTCTTGTATTCAGGAACGACCTGCCCCTTCTCCCACCGTTGCCGCTTCGTGTTGTTCGAAAAGGGCATGGATTTCGAGATCCGCGACGTCGATCTCTACAACAAGCCCGAAGACATCAGCGTGATGAACCCGTACGGCCAGGTGCCGATCCTGGTCGAGCGCGACCTGATCCTGTACGAGTCGAACATCATCAACGAGTACATCGACGAGCGCTTCCCGCATCCGCAGCTGATGCCCGGCGACCCGGTCGACCGTGCTCGCGTGCGCCTGTTCCTGCTCAACTTCGAGAAGGAACTGTTCGTGCATGTGGCCACGCTCGAGAACCGCACCACCAAGGGCAACGACAAGGCCATCGAAAAGGCCCGCTCGCACATCCGCGACCGCCTCACGCAGCTCGCCCCCGTGTTCCTCAAGAACAAGTACATGCTGGGCGACAACTTCTCGATGCTCGACGTGGCCATCGCGCCGCTGCTGTGGCGCCTCGATTACTACGGCATCGACCTCAGCAAGAACGCGGCACCGCTGCTGAAGTACGCCGAGCGCATCTTCTCGCGCCCGGCCTACATCGAAGCGCTGACCCCGTCTGAAAAGGTCATGCGAAAGTAAGTAAGCTGCGTGCTTGCTTCCCTCGTTATTCGCCGTCCTTCATGATCAACGCGCTCGAGTCCTCTTCCACCCGCCCGTACCTCATTCGGGCGCTGTACGAGTGGTGCACCGACAACGGGTTCACGCCCTACGTCGCGGTGCTGGTTGACGACACCGTCCAGGTGCCGCGCGAGTACGTGAAGAACGGCGAGATCGTGCTGAACATCAGCTTCGATGCGACCAGCTCGTTGAAACTGGGCAACGACTTCATCGAGTTCAGGGCCCGTTTCGCTGGCACGGCGCGCGAGATCAGCGTGCCGGTCGGCCGCGTGATCGCGATCTACGCCCGTGAGAACGGCCAGGGCATGGCGTTTCCGGCACCGGTGCCGGCTGCCACGTTGGACGATGGCGGCACTGATGCGGCCACGACGGCTTTGTCGCCAGCCAGTGCGTCGCGCATGCCGCTGCGCGATGCCTCGCGCGGTACCGAAGGCGACGCCAGCAAGGTGTTCCATCTGGTGACGGGCGAGGACGATGACGAAGCGGTCGACACTGGCCCGGAGCCGGTTGACCCGACCGACGAGCCGCCTCGACCGCCGGCCGGTGGCGGCTCCCGGCCGTCGCTCAAACGCGTCAAGTGACGATGCGGTCGGCCCCCAAGCCGGCCGCTTAGAATCGGCGCCAGCACTTTTTTAAGCCGCTTTAGCTCAATTGGTAGAGCACCCGCCTTGTAAGCGGAAGGTCGTCAGTTCGATTCCGACAAGCGGCACCAAATCAAAGCCCGGTAACGTCCAAGGACGGCCGGGCTTTTTCTTTTTCCCTCGAAGAACATCCGCTTTGCCAACAGCAGAGGCGCTCTTCGAGAATTGAAGCGGAGGTGGCCGCCAGGGGTGGCACGGCAATGGGCGACTTTGGTGCACGCCCGATGGCACTTCGGCTCGCCGCGGATCTCAGACTTCGGATCGACGCAGCTCCCGGGCGGCCATGGCGCCAAGTGTGCGCAGGCCCTTCTCGATGCGCGCACCCCAGCCGTGGCCGCCGCTCAGGCGCAGGCAGTGGCCGTATTGGCCGGTGGCCGAGAACACCACGCCGGGCGCGAAGCAGATGCCTTTTCCCAGCGCCTGCACGAAGAGCCGCCGCGTGTCGATGGGCTCGGGCAGTTCGACCCACAGCACGAAGTTCCCCTCCGGCCTCGACACCTTGGTGCCTGGGGGGAATGCCTGTTCGATCACTCGCGTCATGCGAGCCAGCGTGTCGGCGAACTCGCGGCGCACCCGCCGCAGGTGGCGGTCGTAGTCGCCGTTCGACAGGAAGGCGGCGAGCGCCACCTGGGTCAGGACCGGCGTCGCGAGGCTGGTGGTGAGCTTGGTTTCGAGCACCTGGGCCATGTGGCGGCGCGCGACGATCCAGCCGATGCGGTAGCCGGGCGCGAGTGTCTTCGAGAACGAGCCGCAATAGATGACGTTGTCATGGGTGTCGAGCGCGCTGAAGGGCAGGGGCCGTTCCTCGCCGAAATGGACGTCGCCATAGACGTCGTCTTCGATCAGCGCGACCCCGTGTCTGGCTAGCAGACGCAGCACGGCGCGCTTGTTCTCTTCAGGCATCGTGCAGCCCAACGGGTTGCTGAAGCTCGACGCCAGCACGCAGGCGCGTACCTTGCCCGAGGCGACGACGTCTCCCAGTGCATTGACGTCGACGCCGGTGTTTGCGTCGGTCGGCAGTTCGATCACTTTCAGCCGTTTGGCGCGCAGCACCTGCAGCAGCCCGAAGTAGCTCGGCGACTCGATGGCGACGGTGTCGCCGGGCTCCGTGACCGCGTCCAGCGCCAAGGCCAATGCCTCCGTACAGCCGCAAGTGATGGCGATGTCGTCGGGCGCAAGCGCCTGCCCGAAGCGCAGCGCGCGGCGTGCGATCTCCAGCCGCAGCGCCATCTCGCCGTGCGGCGGCGAGTAGGTGTTGCATTGGCTGCCCTTCACGCGGGCCGTGCGGGCCAGCACGAGGTCGAGCTTGGAGGACGACAGCAGGCGCTGGTTCGGGATGGCGCAGCCCAGCGGCACGAGGGCGTCGTCCGACGCATGCTTGAGCAGGTCGAGCATGAGGTCCGACAGCTCCACCTTGGCCGGCCGGATCGAATGGCGCGCAGTCGTGGGCACGGGCAGGGCAGGGGGCGCCTTGGCGACGTAATAGCCCGACTGCGGCCGGACCTCAAGAATGCCGCGGTCTTCGAGCAGGCGGTAGGCCTGCACCGCAGTGCTCAGGCTGGTGCGCTGCAGCGTGCTGATCTCGCGCAGCGAAGGCGCGCGCGTGCCCGGCTTGAGCGTGCCGCGGCCGGCCAGGCCGGCGACGAAATCGGCGACTTCCTCATAGCGGAATCGAGGGGGAAACGACATGGATCACTCCGGATTGCGTGGTGCACTGCGCACAACTGTACTGCATCTAATTTCGGAAAATTGTGGCTGTTATCGTCGGGCATGAAACAGCAATATCGGTGCCATCGACAGCAACGGATCAAGCAGCAGTTCATGTCCCGGTTTCCAGACAACAAGATCATTTCCCTGGTCGGCAGGGCGCCCCGCTTCGACCTTGCCGAAAGCGTGGGGCCGAGCGTGCGGCTGGCGGAACTGCTCGACAGCGCCTTCGGCGACGGCGCGGACTTTGCGCTGGACTACGGCACGGCGGCCGGCAGTCCCGAACTTCGCCAGGAAATCGCGAAAGACCATGGCGTCGACGCTGACGACGTGGTGGTCACGGTCGGCGGTGCCCACGCGCTTTTCCTCATCGCGTTCACCTTGTGCCAGGCAGGCGACGAAGCGATCGTGACCGAGCCAGTGTTTCCGCTGCCACGCAATGCACTGGCCGCCGTCGGCGCCACCACGCGCGTGCTGCCGCTGAGCTTCGACACCGGCTACCAGGTCAGCCTCGATGCGCTGCGAAATCTGCTATCCCCGAGGACGAAGGTCGTGAGCCTGGCCTCGCCGCAGAACCCCTCAGGCGTTGCGATCCCGGCATCGACCTTGCGCGAGATCGTGGCGATGCTGGCCGACCACGCGCCTCAGGCGTGGCTGGTGGTCGACGAGACCTACCGCGAGGCGGCCTACGGCGCCGACCTCGCAGCGCCGAGCGCAGTCAGGCTGGGCGAGCGGGTGATCTCGGTGTCCTCGCTGTCCAAATGCCATGGCTCGGCGGGTCTGCGCATCGGCTGGGCCATCACGCGTGACGCCGCGCTGCGCCAGACGCTGATGACGGCCAAGTTCAGCACGGTGATTTCGTGTTCGCTGGTTGACGAAGCGCTCGCGCTGGCCGTGTTCAGGCAGCGTGAACGCATCCTGGGCGAGCGCCGAAAACTCCTCGCGGAAAATCTGCAACTCGTCGAGAACTGGGTGTCGCGTCATGGCGCCTTCATCGAATGGGTGCGCCCCGATGCCGGAGCACTATGCTGCGTGCGACTCAAGCGCGAGGTTTTCGATGCCGCGGGGATCGAGCGTTTCTACGCGACGTTGACCAAGTTCAGCGCGCGCGTGGCGCCGGGCCCGTGGTTCGAGGACGACCCCTGGGTGTTTCGGTTAGGTTTCGGGCTGCCGGCGCTCACGCACTTGGCCATAGCGCTGGAGTGCGTCTCGGTCGCCCTTGTGGAGGGGAGTGCCGATGGGGCCGGAGTCTGAGGTGCCTCGTGCGCAATGCCTCCGGGGATCGGGATGGACACGCCAGCGCGACGGCTCTGCCCGTCAAGGGCTTTCGCGGCGGCGTGTGGACACCACCTTGCGCCAGCCGTTGGCGCATTGCGCGCAGTCGCTGCGCTGACGGGCCTTCGGGCACGGCGCGTCAGGCTGTGCCGAAGCGGACCTTGGCGCGCTCGCACAAGGGAACCTCGACGCCGGCCTACGCTGCGCCGTGCACCAAGCGCTCGAACACATCGTCCGAACCCATCTGCCCGCCCTTCAGCATGATCTCCAGGCCGTCGAGCGTGGCGTCTTCGCTGTGCACGCGGCACAACGAGGTGCCGGCGCCGATGTCCGCCACGTACGAAAGCCCCCAGGCGTTGAGCGCCTGCACGGCATGGCTCGATGTGTCGCCCCCGGCAATGCCCACGCGTCGCAGCGGCATCATCGCCAGCACGCGGGCCAGCAGTTCGCCGCCGGCTCGCGCGAGGGCCTGGGCATCGACGATGCTCTCGACCGGCAACGCATCGTTAGGGCGCGTGCAGGCCAGAACGTTCTGACCGCTGGCGAGCTCGTTCGCGATGTCTCGTGCATGACGTTCCAGCGTCGCTGCATCCCGCTGCGCCATCGCGGACGCATCGAGCCACAAGATATGGAATGACCGTGCGGCGGCAACCTGCCGTGCCGTGATAGGCGACAGGCTTCCGGCAAGCACCAGCACAGGCCCCGGTGCCGGCGTGACGGCGTGCTGTGTCGACTCGCCGGTGCGCGAGCCCAATGCTGGGGCCAACGCGTCGACCACGCTGCTCGGCCCCACCGCGAGCAAGGTGTTGCGCTGTGCCCGCGCCCATAGCACCTGCCCGATGGTCGCAAGCTGCGCGGCATCAGCCACGTCGAACAGCACTGCGTCAGGTGTCGTTGCGGGTGAGGGGGGCTGAAGCGTGCGTTGCAGCGCCACCTCGAGTGCCTCAGTGCCTTGCGACGCCGCCGTGAGCGGCATGGAGTGCACGTCGGCGAGACCCTGTGCGGCCAGGTGCAGCCGCAAGTCCGCCTCGTGCATCGGCGTCACTGGATGCTGGCTCATCGTCGGATGCCGATCGATGCGGAACACTTCGCCGCCTGCGCCAGCCGCCGCGAACAGGTTGCCGAACAAGCAATACCGGCCGAGATTCGGTTGCCCGCCGACGATCGCCGTCCACGGCTGTTCGACCGCGCCGTGCAATGCGCGCACCGCGGCGCCGATCGAGCCGATGTGAGGTGCGCTGTCGAAGGTTGAGCAGGTCTTGTAGTGCAGCACGCGCGCGCCGAGCGCGCGGAACAGCGCGGCGACGGGTGCCAGTTCAACCTGCATCTGCTCCGGTGTCATCGCACGCGCCGCGCCTGCGATGCCCAACACGTCGAGCGGGCCGACGCTTCCGAGCCGCGCAGCATCGGGCGTCTTCAGGAACAGCAGGGCGCGCAAGCCAGCGCGGGCCGCGGTGCCGAGCGTGTCGGTCGCGCCCGTGAAATCGTCGCCGTAGTAGACGACGGCGGGAGCTGGCTTCATGGCTTGCCGAAGAAGGCGAGGGCGCGCGCGAGTTCGGCCGCGTGCGTTGCGGCTTCCTGCAGCGTCTTGCCCGCGCGCGCGGCCGACCAGGCCTGGCGGATGCTGGTCACGCCGGCTTCCGCGCCATCGGGATGCGCGAGGATGCCGCCACCTGCCATGAAGAGCAGGTCGTCGCTGCCGATGGCGGCCCAGGTCGCGGGCACGGTGCCGGCCCATTGGCCCGACGAGAAGGCGGGCATGACTCGGTCATCCGCCACATCGGTAAGCGGCGTGAAGCAGTCGCGCGCCGATTCGATGACTTCGCTGTCGGGCTGCGAGAACTTGCCCTGCAGGCCGTGCACATGCATGTGGTCCACACCCGCCAGTCGCCACAGCGTCTGGTACGCCTGGAACGAGATGCCCAGCAGAGGATGCCGCGACAGCGCGCCGTAGCCGTTGCGGTGGCCATGCAGCGCAAGGCCGGTGTGGCGCCGCAGCGTCTGGATGCCCGAGTGCCCGCACCAGTTGAGGCTGGCCATCACGCAGGAGCCGCCTTCGCGCTCGACGAGGTCGGCATGCCGCTTCATCGCGTCGGTTTCGTCGGTGATGTTGAAGGCCACCATCACGTGCTTGCCGGTGCGCTCCTGGTGCGCTCGCACGACGGCCATCACGGCGGGGACGCGCTCTGCGAGTGGCGCATGGGCGGGGTCGGCGCAGACCTCGTCGTCCTTGATGAAATCGACGCCCGCGGCGCAAAGCCTGCCGACGAGTTCCGCGGTCTCTGTGGCCGACAGCCCCACGTTCGGCTTGATGATCGTGCCGACCAGCGCGCCGCTCGCCACACCCGTGGCGCGCCGCGTGCCCGCGATGCCGACGCGCGGCATCTCGAACTGTGCGCGGTACGCGGCCGGGACGTGGAGCGATTCGAGCCGCAGACCCGTCACTTCGCCCAGGTCGTAGAGGTTGCCCGACACCGTTGCCGCGAGCGTCGGCAGGTTGGCGCCGATGTTCGCCACGGGAAACGAGATGTCGACATGCGCGCGCCGCCACGGGCCGCGCGTGCCCTTGCGTTCGAGCAGCGCATTCGGCAGGCTTGGCACCTCGGACGGTGCCAGCTCGGTGATCGCCTCGACCGTCGCACGCGCACGTTCTCGCAGCGCATCGGTCTCGCCCTCCACGCGCGTGAAGGTGCCGCACGATTGCTCGCCGGCCATCACCTCGGCGACGGCCGCCGGTTCCACCGGCGTCTCGATGAGATAGCGTGCACGGATGCGTTCGGCCGCCATCGTCACAGCTTGCTCAGGTCGGGAAAGGGCCGCACCGGCTCGCTGCCGTCCCAGCCTTCGGAGGCGCTACGGATCAGGTCGAACATCTTGCCCTTCGGCCCCGCCACTTCGGAGAGCTCGATCACCGTGCCCGGGTGGTACTCGGTGTCGAAGTAGATGAAGCGGCCGCGCTCGCCCACTTCGCCGCTCATTACCGGCTTGAAACCTTGAGCGGTGAGGCGCGCGAGGTCGGCGTCGTAGTCGCCCGTCCAGTAGGCCACGTGCTGCAGGCCGGTACGCCCCGCTTGGAGGAAGTCGCGGTACATCGAGGGCACGTCGTTGCGCGTCTGGATCAGCTCGACCTGCACGTAGCCGGAATTGGCCAACGCCACCGAGTTGTGCGGTTCGTGCGCCTCGCCGTTGTAGCGGTAGTTCTTGATGGGCACCTTGGGGTTGTAGAACCACGGGCCCACGCCGAGCGTGGTGCTCCAGTAGTCCATGGCGGCTTCGATGTCGTGCACGACATAGCCCAGCTGGCGGATCTCGCCGAGGAATCGACTCATTGCAATTGGCTCCGGTGATGTGAGTGTGTTGTTGTGATCAGAACTTGAGGAAGCCGGTCGAGAACCACGGGAAGGCGGCCACGATCACCAGACCCACCAGCATCGCGGCGATGTAACCCCAGATGTGGCGGATACCCTCGTCGGGGTTGACCTTGCTCACGGCGCAAGCGCCGTAGTAGCCGACGCCGAAAGGCGGCGCGAAGAGGCCGATGCCCATCGAGAAGATCACGACCATGGCGTAGTGCACCTCGTGCACGCCTGCGGCCTTGGCAATGGGAAAGAGCAGCGGTCCGAACAGCACGATGGCGGGAATGCCTTCGAGCACGCTGCCCAGCACAATGAAGGCGACGATCGATACGGCCAGGAAGCCATACGCGCCGCCCGGCAGCGCGCCCATGATGCGCGCCAGGTCCTGCGAGAAGCCCGACTGCGTGAGGCCCCAGGCCATGGCGGTGGCGCAGCCCACGATGAAGATGATCGCGCCCGAGAGCGAGGCGGTGTCGATCAGCATCGGCTTCAGGCGCTTCCAGTCGAACTGCCGGTACACGAAAAGACCGATCAGCGCCGAATACACGATGCCGATGGTCGACACCTCGGTGGCCGTGGCCACACCCTCGACCACGGCGGCGCGGATCACGAAGGGCAGCAGCACTGCGGGCAGCGCGACCATCAGCAGCTTGCCGATCTCGCGCTTGCTGTAGCGCTGCACGCCGCTCAGGTCCTCGCGGCGATAGCGCCACCACACGACAACACACAGGGCCACGCCGAGCACCACCGCCGGCAGCAACCCGCCCGTGAACAGCGCGGCAATCGAGATGCCCGTGACCGAGCCGATGGTGATGAGCACGATCGACGGCGGAATGGTCTCGGTCTGCGCGCCCGTGGCCGAGAGCAGCGCCACCAGGTCGCCGGGCTTGGCGCCGCGCTTGACCATCTCGGGGAACAGCACGGGCGCAATGGCCGCCATGTCGGCGATCTTGGAGCCCGAGATGCCCGATACCAGGTACATCGCGCCAATCAGCACGTAAGAGAGACCGCCGCGCACATGGCCCAGCAGGCTTGCAAGGAACTGGATCATGGCGCGCGCCATGCCCGTCATCTCGATCAGCGCGCCCAGGAAGATGAAGAGTGGCACCGCGAGCAGGATGAGGTGCGACATACCCTCGTCGAGCCGCCCCACCATCACCAGCAGCGGCGTGCGCGTGGTGAGCGCCAGATACCCGAAGGTGGCCAGCGCGAACGAGAACGCGATGGGCACGCCCGAGAGCACGGTGGCGGCCACCACGACCACGAAGAAGATCACGAGGTTGAACTTGCCGAGCGTCGCGAACAGCGGCGCGGCGAGCCAGAAGATGCCGACCAGGGCGGCCATGCCGAGCACCGCGACGGCGATCTGCTTGCCCGTGCACACACGAAAAAGCCGCAGCAACGCCATCACCAGCATGATGCCGATGCCGGCCGGAATGGCCGCAGCGCGCCACGCGTTGCTGATCTCCAGCGCGGGCGTGACGATGAACGACTCTTCGTGCGCATAGTCGATCGAGGGCCAGACGATGAGCACCAGGAACGCGATCGACGCGGCGATGGCGAACGCATCGAGCATGGCGCGCGTCGACGGCTGCACCTTCTGCAGCAGCGCCGTCATGCGCATGTGCTCGCCACGCCGCAGCGCCACCACGGCGCCCAGCATCGAGAGCCAGAGGAAGAGGATCGACGCGAGTTCGTCCGACCACACCAGCGGTGCATGGAACACATAGCGCGACACGACGCCCGCGAACAGCACGCAGATCTCGGCCAGCACCAGCAGCGCGGCCACGGCTTCAACGGCGCCGCCGATCACGCGATCGGCGCGCCCGGCGATGCCGCTCAGCGCGTTGGCCGAAGGGCCAGCGCCGGTAAACGGCGCCGCCTCGAAAGTCGATTCATGCACCATGGCCGCTCAAGCCAGCTTGCCGACGGCGCCTTCGAGCAGTGCCCAGGCCTCGGGACCGAAGCGGCCTTTCCACTCGCCGTAGAAGCCCGATTCGCGCAGCTTCGCGCGGAAGCTGTCGGCCGAGGGGCGGTTGATGGCCAGGCCTTTGGCCTGCAGGTCGCCGACGACCGAGTCGTTGAGCTTCTTGATGTCTTCACGCTGCTGCATGCCGGCGTCGTTGATGGCGCGCGCGACGATGGTCTTCAGGTCGGCAGGCAGAGCGTCCCACGCGCGGCCGTTGGCGATGAACCAGTAGCCGTCCCAGATGTGGTTGGTGAGCGAGCAGAATTTCTGCACCTCGAAGAGCTTGGCGACCTGGATGATCGGCAGCGGGTTCTCCTGCGCATCAACGATCTTGGTTTGCAGCGCGGAATACACCTCGCTGAACTGCAGGCTCGCGGGCGCGGCGCCCAGGCCCTTGAACATCGAGATCGACAGCGGGCTCACCGGCACGCGGATCTTCAGGCCGTCCATGTCCTTGGCATTCGCGACGGCGGCCTTGCTGCTGGTGGTCTGGCGAAAGCCGTTGTCCCACATCTTCTCGAAGGCATAGAGGCGCGACTTGGCAATGGCACCGCGCACGTGCGCGCCCACCTTGCCGTCCATCGCGGCCCACACCTGGCTGTAGTCGTTGAACGCAAAGCCCACCGCGTTGATGGCCGCCACCGGCACCAGCGTGGCGATGACGAGCGCCGAGGGCGTGAAGAACTCGATGCCGCCCGAGCGCACCTGCGCGAGCATGTCGGTGTCGCCGCCCAGTTGGTTGTTCGGGAAGATCTTGATCTCGACCCGGCCCTTGGTTTCCTTGGCGATGCGGTCCGCGGCTTCTTGCGCGCGGATGTTCAGCGGATGGCTCAGCGGCAGGTTGTTGCCGTACTTGTAGGAGAACTCCGCGGCGCGCGCGATACGCGGCACAGCCGAGACGATGCCCGCGGCGGGGAGGGCGGAAAGCGTGCGCAAGGCACCGCGGCGGTTCAGGCGGGTGAACGAGGTCATGTCTTTTGTCTCCAGGATCTTCGGAATGCGGTTGATGCAATCTGATGCATCGGCGGATTCGGGCCACAGCGAAGATAAAAGGATGCATCATCCGGGTCAAACTTGATTTTGATGGTTTTTGATGTATGCGGGATAACCCTTCACCTCCTTCCGACGCGCGTCGCGCGCGCGTGGTCGACATTGCGCGTGCGGCGCAGGTGTCGACCGCCACGGTCGATCGCGTGCTCAACCGCCGGCCCGGCGTGCGCGACGCCACGGTGCAGCGCGTCCTCAAGGCCGCAGGCGAGCTTGACTACCTGCCGGGGCCCGAGCTTTATGCAGCGCTGACGCCGCCACCGCTGCGGCTCGTGTTCCTGCTGCCCGCGGGCACCAACCGCTTCATCCGAATGCTGGGCGACATGGTGGGTTACTCGCAGGAGCACTGGGCGCCGTTCAACGTGCAGTGCCGCACGGTGTTCATCGAGAGCTTCAATCCGCATGAGTTGGCGGACGCATTGCGCAAGCACGGCCAGCGCTGCGACGGCATCGCGATGATGGCGCTGGAGCATCCCGCGGTGCGCGAAGCGGTGGCCGCACTGGCCGCGCGCGGGCTGCCGGTGGTGACGCTGATCTCGGACCTGTCGAACTCCGAACGCGCCGCGTTCGTGGGGCTCGACAACCGCGCGGCCGGCCGCACGGCGGGTTATCTCATCGGCCGTTTCATCGGCGCACGCGCCGCGAAGGTCGCGCTCATCGCGGGTAGCCTGAGCTACAAGGCGCACGAGGAGCGCGAAGCCGGCTTCCTGCATGTCATCGACGAGATGTTCTCCAAGCTCGAGGTCGTGGGCCTGCGTGAAGGCCAGGACGATGCGGGCAAAAACTACCGCCAGACCCGCGCGCTGCTGGAACAGCACCCCGACATGGGCGGCATTTACAACATCGGCGGCGCGTCGGACGGCGTGGCGCGCGCGCTGAAGGAAGCGGGGCGCGAGCAGAAGGTGGTCTTCATCGGCCACGGCCTCACGCCCGACACGCGCGCACTCCTCATCGACGGCAGCATGGACGCGGTGATCACGCAGAGCCCGCACACCACGCTGATGAACTGCGTGCGCATCTTCACCAACCTGCGAGACAAGCGCGAAGTGCTGAGCGGCGTGGAAGCCACGCGCAGCCAGGTGATCTTTCGCGAGAACCTCCCGTAGATGCCGGCGGGTTGGGGCGCTGCGGCGACCCACCGGTGGCGCTGGCGGTGGATCAACCCACCTCCACCGTCACCCGCAGGAAGGTCGCGGCGATCAGGCAGGTGTTGGGGTACTGGCTCTGGTTCTGGCTCTGGAACAGCGTCACCAGTTCGGCGCGCAGTTCGTCGGTGCGCCCAGCCTGGGCTGCCGCGTCGAATGCGTTCATGGTCGGGCCATAGAACTGCCGGAACGTGTCGACGAATTCCGCGGGCGTACCTTTGAAGTCGAAGATGTAGCTGTCGCGCTCCCAGCTGATCGCCTCCGAGGCGATGCCCGCCGCACCAAAGCGCTCGATGATGTTCGGTGTCGAGCCCCAGCCCATCGGGCTCACGAAACCCTCGGGCGGCGGGGGCGCGTACGACGAGCTGATCTTCAGGATTTGCGCCACCAGCGTCGGGTCGTTCGGAATCCAGTTGCCCATGAGGATGCGGCCGCCCGGCCGCGTGACACGCACCATCTCCCGTGCCACGTCGAAGGGCCTGGGCGCGAACATGGCGCCGAACATGCTCATGACAAGGTCGAAGGACGCGTTCTCGAGCCGCAACTCGCAGGCATCGCCTTCCTCGAAGCGGCAAGTGGCCGATAGCCCGGCCTGGGCCGCCCGCCGGTTGCCCGCGGCGACCAGGTTGGCGGCGATGTCGACGCCCAGCACCTGCGCGCCGAGTTTGGCGGCCGGGATGGCGGTGTTGCCATCGCCACAGCCGAGGTCCAGCACCTTCATGCCGGGCGTGATGTGCGCGTGCCGCACGACGTCTTCACCGCTCTCGCGCATGCTCTCGGCGATACGCGTGAAGTCGCCTTTTTCCCAGAGCGCCTTGTTCGGGTTCATGACTTCACCTTTTCGATCATGTGGTTGATCACGTGGGTGTGCTCGTGTTGCGGGCTGAACATCACGATCTCCGCGTCGGCGTCGACCTTGACGTTATGGCCGGGCGGCCAATAGAACAGGTCGTTGGCCTTGACGGTCTCCTGTCCCCCGGCATCGTCGGTGGTGGTGATCTGGCCCTTGAGCACGAATCCCCAGTGCGGGCAATGGCACGAGTTGTGGTTCAGGCCCTGGAAGAGCGGCGTCGTGTCGACGCCCGCCGACAGCGTGAAGTACTCGCCGCTGATCTTGCTGTAGCCGGTCGCGTCGCCGAAATCCAGGCGCTGGCGGATCACGGCGCCGGGAATCTCCATCTTCACGTCGACTTCGTCTTTTGCCATGTGCATGAGGTGCTCCTTGAGAGTTTCGCGGGCGCGGGGTGGTGCGTCTATTCGTTGCACCCGCCAGGTTCGATAGACGGCATACTGATGCTCCACGCCTGGCGTTCCTGAAACGTTCCCGGCCTTGTGCCGGTGGAAAGGAATCGCGATGTCGCCCCCACCGACTCCGTCGTCCGATGCCGTGTCGATCCGGCTCCTGGGCCCGTTCCGCCTGGTTTTGGGGAAGGCCGCGGATGACCCGCAGACGCCTGCAGTGCCGCTGACCCGGCGGGCCGCTGAGCTGCTGCAACTGCTGTCGTTGCAGCCCGGACGCAGCCTCGCGAATGAGCAGGTGGTGGAAGCCCTCTGGCCGCACCTGGACCCCGACGCTGGCAGCGCCAACCTGCGCAAGGCCGCGCACCACGCACGCCAGTTCATCGGCCGGCCCGACGCACTGGTGCTGCGAGGCGGCCGCGTGTTCCTGCTTCCCGACCATGCGGTGGCCTGCGACGTCGAGCGCTTCGAGCATGCAGCGGACGAAGCCCTGGCCAACGGCAATCCGCAGGCCTGCAAGGCGGCCTCGCAGCTCTACAGCGGCGACCTCCTGCCCGACGCCCGCTACGAGGCCTGGACCGAGGCGCCGCGCCAGCGCTTGCGCGACAAGTTCCTGCGGCTGTTGCGTCAGACCGGCGACCTGGAACGGCTGGTGCGCGAAGACCCCACCGACGAGGCAGCCCATGTCCAGTTGATGCGCGAGGAGCTGGCGGCCGGGCGGCGCTCTTCGGCGCTGCGCTGGTACGGCCACCTGCGCGACCATCTGCAGCAGACCTTGGGCATGCGCCCCGGCGCGTCGGCCGAGGCGTTGTACCGCGACTGCGTGGCCGGCCTGGAAGGCGTCGCACCGCGCTTCGTCGGCCGTGCCATGGAACTGGTGCGCGTGCTGGGATGGCTGCGCGCCAGCCTCGCGGGCCGTCCGGGCGGCGCGGTGGTGCGCGCGCCGGCGGGGATGGGCAAAACCGCGTTCTGCCGCCGCGTTGCCGAAGAAGCGCGAGGCCTGGGTTGGCAGGTGCGCTCGTTGCAGGCCAGCGACTGGACCCGGCCCTACGGCATCGCGGCTGACCTGGTGGAGCCCCTGCTCAGCGAACTGCCCGACGCGGCACAGGCCATCGGTGCGCACGCCCAGGCCGTGCTGGCGCAGATGACCGCTTCGGGCGACGTGCAACCGCTGGCCCTGCCACTCGGGCGCCACCAGATGGTCGGCGCCGTGCGCCGCCTGCTGCTGGCCACCGCCTCGCAAAAGCCGGTGCTGCTCATCGTCGACGATGCGCACGCGGCGGATGACGCCAGCGCGGAGACACTGACGCAACTGGCGGCGAGCGGCCCCCCGGTGTTCGTGCTGCTCGCATGCCGGCATGCGCTGCCGCCCCTGCTGGACCGGAACACCTCGCGCCTGCTGCGCGCCGGCCAGCTGGAGGCCATGGAATTGGGGCCGCTGTCCGACGAAGAAGCCGCGCTGCTCGCGGCCCGCACGGCCGACCCACCGATGGCAGGCGAGGCCGCCACCGCCATCGCGCGGCGTGCCGAAGGCCTGCCGTTCGCCGTGATCGAACTCGCGCGCGCTGCCGCCACATCGAACGGCGCCACGGCGGCGATGCCCCGCAGCGTGTCGTCGGCCCTGGCTGAACGCTTGTGCGATCTGGAGCCCGGCGCGACGGAGGCCTTGCGCCGATTGGCGCTGTCGGCCGACGATTTCGACGTGGCCACGGCCGTGGCGCTGGCCGCCGATGAGGGCGATGACGCGTTGGCGCGGCTCGACCAGGCGCTGGCCGCGGGTGTGCTGGTGGTGGCTGATGGCCGCTACCGCTTCCGCCACGCCCTCGTGCGCGAAGCGCTGGCCGAAGGCATCCCGCCGCACCGGCGTGTGCTGTTGCATCGCGATGTGGCGGCGCGGCTCGAGCAGGGCGGTGCGGCACCGGGCCTGGTTGGCCATCACTGGCTCGCCGCGGGCGATGCCGAGCGGGCGGCGCCATATGCGTTGGCGGCCGCGCGCCAGGCCTTTCGCCTCGGCGCCTGCGAAGACGTGTTGCGCCACGTCGAGCCGTTGCTTGTGCACGGGGCGGCGCAGCCGGACGCACTGGCGCTGCGTGCCGAGGCCCTGGACGCGCTGGGCCGGCCGGGCACCCTGGCCGCCTACGACGCGGCCGCCGCCGTCGCGCCCGAAGCGCTGTCCCACGAACTGCGCGCCAAGCGCGCCCTGGCGCAAGTGAAGATGAGCGACCCGCCCGGCGCGCTGAAATACCTGCAGGATGTGCATCCCACCACTGTGGCGGGGCGCCTCGCCGAAGCGCTGGCGTACAGCGGCGCGGCGGCCCTGGGCTTCGGCGACCCCGCCGAAGGCACGCGCCGGTCGGCCGAAGTGCGCCGGATTGCACTGGAGACTGGCGACGAAGGCACGCTCGTGATCGCCTCCTGGTCGCAAGCCGCGGCGGCGCACGCGCGCGGCGACCTGCACGGCAGCATCTGGGCCGACCTCCAGGAGACGAGCCACCTGCCGCAACTGGCGGTGCGCGTGTTCGACGGCCACCTGTGCATCACGCAACGCTTCCTGTACGGCTCGCGGCCGTATGCCGAAGTCATCGCATTCGCCGATGCGCTGGCCACCGAAGCGCAGCGGCTGGGTGCGGCGCGAGGGCATGCGTTCGCCGTCACGCTGCGCGGCGAGGCCTGGCTGCTCAGCGGCCAGCTCGATGCCGCCGAGCAAGACCTCGTGGCGGGCGGGCGCATGCACCGCGCGATCGGCGGCGCGACCGGCGAAGCGCTGTCGCTGCAGCGCCGCTCCGAGCTGGCGATCTACCGCGGGCAGATGGACCGGGCGCGCGGCCTGCTCGACGAAGCGCTCGACGTCGCGCGCCAGTCGGACGTCGGCTTCCACCTGCTGGACCGCATCTACGGCACCCGCATCGCGATGGCCACGCAACCCGACGCCGCGCTGGGCGTGCTGGAGGAAGCCGAGGCCAACGTGCGCGGCCCACTGGAAAGCTGCCCCGGCTGCCGTATCACCTTCGCCATTCCGGCGACCATCGCGGCCGCGAGGGCGCACGAACTGGACCTCGCGGCCCGCCACCAGCAGCAGTCCGAATACCTGGCCCATGTGGTGATGAAGCTGCCGGCCTGGTACGCGTCGCTGCAAGAGGCGCGGGCCCACATCGAACTGGCCGAGGGCCGTGTCGCTGCCGCGCGCGAAGGCTTCGCCGCGGCGGCGCAGGAGTTCCGCGTCTGCGGCCACATGCTGGACGCCGCACGCTGCCGGGAATTGGCCGGCTAGGAAGTCTGCACGGCGCAGGCGTGATGAACGGATGATGGCTTGGTAGATTGCACTCCCATGCCAGCAAGTGACCTGCGGGCATCCTGCACGTCATCGACGAGATGTTCCCGCGGCTCGAAATCGTGGCGTTGCGCGAGGGGCAAGACCACGCGGGCAAGAATTAACGAAAGACCCGCGCGCTGCTGGAGCGATACCAGACATGGGCGGCATTACAACCTCAGCGGCGCCTCGGACGGCATAGCCCGCGCCTTGCAGGAGGCAGGGCGCGAGCAGAGGGTGGCCTTCATCGGCCGCGGACTTCCGCTCGACGACGGCCGCATGGACGCGGTGATCACGCAGAGCCCGCACACCACGTTGATGAACTGTGTGCGCATCGTCCAGGCCTGAGGCGGTTTGCCCGGGGTGGCCCCTGCGCCACTTTCGTCCGCTAGGCCGCGCGCAATTCGGCGACCGCGGCGGTGGCGCTGCCCACGTGCACGCTGCTGATCGTGCGCTGTTCATCCCTTCTTTGCACGATGGCTTGCGTCAGAAACTCCGCATCTCGCGCCACGCCCGAGAAGCGGCCCGACCCCCAGGTGTGCAGCCACGGCAAGCCGAGGAAGTACAGCCCCGGCACCCCTGTCACGCCGCGCTGATGGATCGGCGCGCCACGGCCGTTGAACACCGGCGCATCCACCCACTCGAAGTCAGGCGAGAAGCCGATGCACCAGACCACGCTCGTGATGCCCGCCGCCGCGAGATCGAGGCGGGTGCGTTCCTCGGCCGGCTCCCACACCGGCGTGTAGACCGACGGGGGCGGGGCCTCGATGCCTTGCGTCGCGATGAACTTGTCGATCGACGCGTTGATGCGGTTGTAGGTGGCGTCGGCGCTGTCGAGGTTGTCGCAAAGGTTGGGCTGCAGCTCGAAGCTGCCGGCGTCGAAGCCGTTGAGCAAGCCGTAGAGTTCCATGCCTTCGAGCGCGAAGCGGCGCAGGTCGATGTCCCGGCCGCCATCGCGTCCGGTCACGTAGTGGTTGGTGTTGTCGCGCACGCCTTCGCGCAGCGGGTGTTCGGTGACAGGCATGTCGTAGTACTTCATGTCGGCGAGCCAGTCGACCACTTCGCGGCCCCGGTAGAAGCGCGCGCAGCGCGGCGCGTTGCCGGTGGCCAGGTGAACCTTGCGCCCGGCCAGGTGCAGGTCTTCGGCGATCTGCGCACCCGACTGGCCGCAGCCCACCACCAGCACCGCGCCTTCGGGCAGCTGCGCTGCATTGCGGTACTGCGCCGAGTGGTACTGCGCCACGTGGGCCGGCAGCTTCTCGGCCAGCCGCGGCACGATGGGGCGGTGGTAGCCGCCGGAAGCGACCACCACCTGGTCGGCGGTGTAGAGGCCCGTGTCGGTCTGCACCATGAAGCGGTCTCGCTCACCGGTGCCGGTGACGCGTGTCACACGCTCGACGGTGACGCCTTCGATGGCCGGCGCCTTCACATGCGCCACGAAGCCCGCAAGCCATTCGTTGATCTGCTCCTTGACCATGAATCCGTGCGGATCGTCGCCGAGGTAACCCCAGCCGGGCAGCTGGCACTGCCAGTTGGGCGTGACCAGGCAGAACGAATCCCAGCGCTGCGTGCGCCAGCTGTGCACGAGGCTGCGCTTCTCGATCACGAGGTGGTCGACGCCGCGCTGCTGCAGGCAATGGCTCAGGGAGAGGCCGGCCTGGCCGCCGCCGACGATGATGACGCTGTAGTGGCTGCGTCCGCCAAATGGATAGGACATGGGGTCTTCTTTCTTTCTCTCTGGATGTAGGGTGCGTCAATCGACAGCGACGACAGTGACTTCGGCACCGGCGGTGTCGGTGAAGCGCGACGCGATGCGTTCGATCTCCGCCAGTTGGTCCATCGCCTGCGAACATGCGAAGCCATACTTGGCGCGCACGCGTTCGGAGGCGATGCCCAATGCCTCGCGCGAGCGCTGCAGGAAGTCTTCAAGCGCATAGCGTTCGCCGGGCGCGAAGAACTCCCGGACCACGGACGAGGGCGAGTAGCAGCGCGTTTCGCTGGCGTCGGGCCAGCGCACCTGGACGTGCATCACGGGCATGCGAGCGCCTCCTGAGGTGGCTGGATGAAGGCATCGCGCCCGAAGTCCCACAACAGGGCCTCGTTGCCGCCGGCCTGCAGCCGCACCTGCCGCGTTGCATCGACCTCGCCGACCACCGCGCAGGCGATGTCGCGCGCGGCGAAGCGGCCGAGCACCGGCGCCACCTGCGAAGGCGGCACGCTGAGCACGAAGCCGTAGCTTGGAAACGAAGAAAGCCAGCGCAGCAGCGGCACGCCGTCGGGCTTGGGCAATGCCTCGAGGTCGATGCGCGCGCCGACGCCCGAGCACTCCAGCAGCATCATCGCGGTGCCCACCGCGCCGGCCATGCTGATGTCCTTCGCGGCGCGGCACAGGCCGTCTTCCGCGATGGAGGGCAGGAGTTCAAGGTCCGCACGCAGCCGCGTGGGCGGTGCCGTGGTCGATGCGTTCCAGTAGGGAAAGGGCTCTTCATAAGCGCCGCGCAGGTCGGCCGCCATCACCAGCAGGTCGCCGGGCTTCGCATCGAAGCTGGTCAGCAGCCTGCGCGCGTGGCCGAGGATCGCGACCGCCAACTGCGGCCGTTCGCTGCGGTTGTTGCTGTGGCCACCGACCACCGGCACGCCATAGCGCACCGAGGCTTCCGCCATGCCGCGCAGCACCTCGTCGGCGGGACTCATGCCGGTGCTCCACAGCGCGTCGACCACGGCCGTGGGCCGGCCGCCCATTGCATAGATGTCGCTCACGTTGACCATCACGCCGCAGTAACCCGCGAACCACGGCATGCGCACGATGAAGTCTTCCACCATGCCTTCGATCGCGAACAGCAGATAGCCGCCATGCCCGTCGGGAATGGCTGCGCAGTCGTCGCCGATGGGCACGGCCTGCGCAAGCGCGGCATGGCCGCCGGGCAGCGAGCGGCCAAGGGCCGACACCACGTCGCTGATGTCGCGCTTGTGGGCGAAGCCGCGCGTTGTGCGCAACGCCTCGGCGATGGCGTGGACATCCGTCATGACAGTACCTTCGCGCGCGTGACGAAGCCGCTCACAGGGTCGTGGCAGGGCGGATAGAAAGCGAGGCCCGCCTGCATGCGTGCATGGGGACGGCCGTGGATCGACGTCTCTTCAAGCGTCTTCCAGCCCAGCTTCTGGAACAGCGGCACGTTCTGCATCTGCACCTGCGCGAAGAACGCATCGCAGCCCAGCGCATGGGCGCGCGACACCGCCAGCCGTATCAGGGTGGCGCCCAGGTGGCCCTGGCTGCGGAACGCGGGATGCACCGCGAGGCGCGAGCCCCACCATTCGCCCGGCGCCTCGCCGCGGTGGATGCGCACCGTGCCGACCACCTGCTCGGGCATGCCGGCGTTGCATGACATGGCAACCAGAAGCTGCGCATGGTCGTCGATGGCGTCGCGGTCGTCGCGCGCGAAGATGCCCTGCTCGATGCAGAACACCGCCCGGCGCAGCGCCATGGCTTCGTCGCGTTCCCATTGCTGGGCCGCTTCGCGTACCAGGTATTCGACCGGCGCATAGTGCGGGTCGAGCCCGCTGAGGTCGTCGATGCACAGCATGCTCAGCTTTCTTTTTCGTAGACAGACAGCGACGAGCACGCGCCGCACTTGCCGCAGCCGGCCTTGATGTCGGCGGAGCGCAGACCCGCGGCCACCACGCGCTCGCCGAGCGGCGCGAGCAGCGACTTCATGAACTCCGGCGAAGGCGCGGGATGGTCCTCGAGCGGCGTGCCGCTGATCGGCACGAAGGGCACGACGAAGGGGTACACGCCGCGCGCGAGCAGCTGGTCGCAGGTGTCGAGGATGGCCTTGCGCGTGTCGCCCAGCCCGGCCAGGATGTAGGTGCTGACCTGGCCGCGCCCGAACACGCCCACCGCCGCCTCGAAGGCGTTCATGTAGCGCGAAATTGGCACGCTGGCCTTGCCCGGCATGATGCGTTCGCGCACCTCTGGCGTGACCACTTCGAGGTGCATACCGAGCGTGTCGATGCCCGCGGCCTTCATGCGGTGGAACCACTGGTCGTTGTCGGGCGGCTCGCACTGGCCCTGGATCGGAATGTCGACCGCGGCCCTGATCGCGAACGCGCTCTCGCAGAGGATGGCCGCGCCGCGGTCGGTGGTGTTGGGCGTGCCGGTGGTCATCACCATGTGCTTCACGCCGTCGAGCAGCACGGCCGCGCGTGCGACTTCGGCGAGTTGTTCAGGCGTCTTGCGCGCGATGGTGCGGCCGGCCGCGAGCGACTGGCCTATCGCGCAGAACTTGCAGCTCTTCTTGCGGCTCTCGTAGCGGATGCAGGTCTGCAGCACGGTGGTGGCCAGCACATCGCTGCCGTGCAGCGTGGCGATGTGCGAGTAGGGCACGCCGTCGAAGGTCTGCATCGCATAGAAGCGCGGCTGCTTCGGGAAGCTGATGCTGGCGATCGGGATGCTGCCGCGCATCACGCGGCTCATGCCGGCCGCATCCGGCGCCTCGGCGGTGAACGGCGAATGCCAGGCGCTCGAGGTGTGGACGGGCACCATGATCGTGTGGCCGTCCACCGTCACGGCCTTGTGGTCCGAAGGGCCCGCACCGCCGCGGCGGCTCGAGACACCGGCCGAGGGATCAACCAGCCGCAACCCGAAGGACTGGAGTTCGGTCATCAGCTGCCGGCTGTCTTGCTGCGTCGTCGTGGTGGTCATGGTCGGGGCTCCGTTGATCTAGAGGTTGCGTGAGGTGCATCGGCACGGTCGTCTGAGCCGGCCGGTCGTTGATGGCGAGCGACAGCAGCTCGGGGCGCGCGTAGTGGCCGACCGAATCCATCATTCGCTTGCGCTTGGCGATCAGTGCCATGTCGAGGTCGGCGATCACCATGCCTTCGCCCTCGGTGAGCGGCGGCGCGAGGTGTTTGCCCTCGGGCGAAACGATGGCGGTGTGGCAGCCGCCGCGCAGCGCCTTCTGCAGAGTGGCATCGGGCGTGACCGAGCGGATCTGTTCGTCGGTGAGCCAGCCGGTGGCGTTGACCACGAAGCAGCCCGATTCGAGCGCATGGTGGCGGATGGTCACTTCCATCTGCTCCGCGAAGATCGGGCCGACCAGGGAGCCGGGGAACTGCGCGCAGTGAATCTCTTCGTGCTGCGCCATCAGGGCGTAGCGCGCGAGCGGGTTGTAGTGCTCCCAGCAGGCCAGTGCGCCGACGCGGCCGACGGCGGTGTCGACCACCTTCAGGCCCGCGCCGTCCCCTTGGCCCCAGACCATGCGTTCGTGGTAAGTCGGTGTGATCTTGCGGCGCTTGAGCGCCAGCGAGCCGTCGGCGTCGAACACCAGCTGCGTGTTGTAGAGGCTGCCGTGGTCGCGCTCGTTCACGCCGAGCAACACCACCATGCCGTGATGCCGCGCACGCTCGGCCACGGCCTGCGTGACCGGGCCCGGCACGACCACCGCGCGCTCGGCCAGCCGCAGGTGCGGCGCGCCCTGCAGCACGGGCGGCAGCACGAAGCTGAAGTAGGGGTAGTAGGGCACGAAGGTCTCGGGAAAGACCGCGAGCTGCACGCCCTTGGCGGCAGCCTCGTCGATGGCGCCGCACACCCGCTCGAGGGTGCCGTCGGGCCGTTCGAAGTCGGGCGCGATCTGGATCGCCGCGGCACGCACGATGCGGGGTGGGGAAGCCATCGCTCGGGTCCTGCCTTACAGCGTCCAGGTGTCGAGGATCACGGCGCCGGCCTTCTTGTGCAGCAGCACGAGGTCGAGCACGTCGAGCGGGTTGATCGGCCTGATGCCCTCGATCAGCGCGCCCTCGCCATGGCCGTACAGCGCCTGCAGCGCGAAACGGCAGGCGTAGACCTTGCCGCCTTCTTCCATGAACTTGACGATCTGCTTGTTGAAGTTCTGGTGGCCGGGGAAGGCTTCGTCGCCCAGCGTCGGAAAGCCGCGTTGCACACCCAGCGTCACGCCGGGGCCGTACAGCAGCACCGAAGTCTCGTAGCCCTTGCGGCGCAGCCGCGTGGCCTGCAGAAGGTTGACGAACCCGATCGAGCCTTCGAAGGCCACGGTGTGGAAGGTGACGAGTGCTTTCTCGCCGGGCTCGGCCTTGACGTCTTCGAACACCTTCTCTTCGTAGTCGACGAGGAACTCGCCTTTCTCGTTGCGGGGGCGGGTGACTTTGGGCATGGGGTACTCCGGTTGAAAAGGGAATGAACGCAGGTCTTGCGTGCCCTTCTCTTTGCAGGCGATGTGCCAGAGCCAAGCGCGGCGCATGCGATCAATGCGCGATCAAACCGCCCGGGTGCGGCCTGCGCGCCGGAAAACTTTTTTCGACCGCACGAAAAGACCCGAGCGAAGGTGGCCGACGCGGCCCGGCCTGCACCGGGAAGACGCATTCGTCATGCGATCAATGCACCCGATCAAAGGGGTTGATCGCACCTGATCGAGGCATCCGGCCCTCTGGCGCGGGCGCGATTCCTGCGTGCCTGATCACTGGACCGATGCAATCAATGGATGCAATCAACTTTGCCGATGACCACGATCACCACCCACTGGCGCAAGCAGCTGCGCAACACCACCAAGCCGGCCTACCTGCTGCTGGCCGACCTGATTGCCGACGACATCAAGACCGGCCGCCTTGCCGTGCGCGACCGGCTGCCCACCTTGCGCGAACTCGCGGCCGACCTGGCGCTCAACTACACGACCGTGGCACGCGGCTACGCCGAAGCGCGCAAGCGCGGCCTGATCGATTCGCGCGCCGGCACCGGCACCTTCATCCGCTCGGGCAGCCCGAGCCTGCGGCTGCGCGGCGGCAGCGGCGCCGAGATGACGATGAACATGCCGCCCGAGCCCGACGACTCGCACCTGATGGCGCGGCTGCACGAGAGCGCGAGCCGCGCCTTCGCGCAGGGCGACCTGAACGACCTGTTGCGCTACCAGGACTTCGGCGGCACCGCGCACGACCGCGAGGCGGCGAGGCACTGGCTGCGCCCCTTCGTGCCCGATGCGGGCATCGACCGCATCCTCGTGTGCCCCGGCATCCACAGCGTGCTCACCGCGCTGTTCTCCCAGCTGGCGAGGCCGGGGGAACTGATCTGCGTGGAGTCGCTCACCTATCCGGGCGTGAAGGCCATCGCGGCCCAGCTGGGCGTGCAGCTGCACGCACTGCAGCTCGACGACGACGGGCCCATTGCGGATGCCTTCGAGCACGCCTGCAAGACGCTCAAGCCCAAGGCGCTGTACTGCAACCCGACGCTGCTGAACCCGACCGCGGGCACCGTGTCGCGCGCGCGGCGCGAGGCGCTGGCGGACGTGGCGTTGCGCTATGCCGTTCCGATCATCGAAGACGACGCCTACGGCATGCTGCCGCGCCAGACGCCCGCCGCCATTGCCACGCTGGCGCCGGCGCTCACCTACTACGTGAGCGGGTTCTCCAAGTGCTTTGGCGCGGGGTTGCGCAGTGCGTACGTGTGTTCACCCACGGTGGTGCAGTCGCAGCGCTTGGCCGGCGCGATGCGCGCCACTACCGTCATGGCCTCACCGATCACCAACGCACTGACCACGCTGTGGGTCGAGGACGGTACCGCCGAGGCTGTGCTGCAGGCGGTGCGCGGCGAATCGATGGCGCGGCAGGCGTTGGCCGCACGTCATCTTGGCGGCAGCGGGCTGCAGGCGCATCCCGAAGGCTTCCATGCTTGGCTGCCGCTGCCGTCGGGCTGGAGTCCGGTGGAGCTTGCGTCCTACCTGCGCACGCAGAACGTCGGCGTGGTGGCGAGCGCGGCCTTCTCCACCGACGGCGATCCACCCGAGGCCGTGCGCATCTGCCTGGGCGGCCCGATGTCGCGCGAGCAATGCGACCAGGCCTTGCGGCTCATTGCCGACACGCTGGCGCATCCGCGGCACCCTCACGCAACGGTGCACTCGTTCGCGGGGGCCGAACGCCTGTAGGGCTTGCGCCGTCCGCGGTACCTCCTGCCTCAGTTCACCAGCCCTTGCAATCCATCGGCGCAATCCAGGTGCCAGATGTGTTCAAGCAGCGTCTGCGCACGCGAGGCACCGATCACCGGTCCCGACAGTTCGAGGAATTTGCTCTCGAGTTCGGTGTCGGACAGCGGCAGCTCCGGGTCGCCCTTGCGGTTGGGTTGCAGGTGCACCAGCCTGGCGCCGGCGCGCGTGATGATCTCCACGCGCGCCGCGCGCTGACCCGGAAAGGCCGCGTCGATCGCGGGATCGACACGCACATCGACACGGGTCATGAGGTCGCGTGTGCGTATGTCGTTCAACTGCGCCGGCTCGTAGGCTGCCAGCCGCACACTGCCGCGCGCAAGTGCGGTGGCGACCACGTAGTGCAGGCTGAAGCGGGCCTCATTGGCCGTGGTGGGCCGGTCGTAGCAGGCGATGTCGAGGGCGGGCTGGTAGGTGTCGACCTGCACATGCGCGATGTCGTCGGGTTGCAGCGCGTGCTGCTCGCGCAGCGCCAGCGCGGCATCGATGGCGGCGAAGGTGTGGCCGCAGCCGATGTGGTTCTTGAAGGTCAGCCGCGTGATGTGGAACTCGCGCCCCAGCGTCGCGCCCGCCTGCGACCAGTCGGGTCCGTTGCTCATGGCCTGGCCCAGGCCGGCCTCGCCGTCGAGCACGTCGAGCGAACCCGTCACGCCGCGCGCGGCCATCTGCGCCGCCAGCAGGCCTGCCTCGGCGGCCCGACCGGCGTGCAGCGGCTTGGACATCGAGTCCATGCGAAACGCCTGCTGCAGCCCCGCCGCGAACGTGGCCGCCGTGGCCAGCGCGTGCGCGAAGGGCAGGGGGCCCAGTTGCAGCGCGCCGGCCGCCGCGGCTGCTGCGCCGAAGGTGCCGACCGTGCCGGTGTTGTGCCAGAAGCGGTAGTGCGGACGGCCCATGACCACGCCGATGCGCGTGGACACCTCGTAGCCGAGCACCAGCGCACGCAGAAAAGCCAGGCCGCTGGCGCCGGCGTCCTGGCTGGCGGCCAGTGCGGCGGCGATGGTGGCGGCGCCGGGGTGGTACATGGCGTCGCGAAAGCTGTCGTCGACCTCGGCCGCGTGGGCGGCCGTGCCGTTGAACAGCGCGGCCGCGCGCGCCGTGGCGCTGCGCCCGTTGCCCAACCGTGCGCGGCCGCGGTCCAGGTCATCGGCCAGCACGTCTTCCAGTTGGGCCAGCGGGTCCGCGGCGAGGCCGGGAAACAGCGAGGCATACCAGTCGATGAGGGCGCGCTTGGCGTGGTGGATGACCTCGTCGGGGAGGGCGCTCTGGTGGTAGTCCTGGGCGTAGCGGCCAAATACTTCGGTGGCGTGCATGGGGGTGTCTCTTGCGATGAAGGGGGCAGTGTGTCTTGCGGTTGGCGATCCAGGCGGCGCCCAGGGCGCGGTCACTCCAGTGTGATGGACTGTGCCTTGATGACGTGCCGCCATTTGGCCTCCTCTGCGCGAACGATGCGGGCAGTCTCGAGCGGGCCGTCCAGCGTCAGCGCCAAGCCTTCGCCGGCGGCGCGTCGCTTGAAGCCCTCGGTCTGGGCCGCGCGCCGGACGGCGGCGTACAGCTGTTCGACAACAGCCGGTGGTGTCGCGCCTGGAACGAAGATGCCGTACCAGACATCGGCGTCGTAGCCCGTCACGCCGGATTCGGCGAAGGTGGGCACGTCGGGCAACAGCGGCGAGCGCTGGGCGCTGGTCACCGCCAGCGCGCGCAGCTTGCCGCCCGCGAGCATCGGCGCCACGCTGGGCAGCGTACCGAAGGCCAGATCGATCTGGCCCGCCAGCACGTCGTTGATGACCGGCGCGGCACCGCGGTAGGGCACGTGGGTCACTAACAGTCTGGCTGAACTCTTGAGTAGTTCAGCTGCCAGGTGCGTGGAGGTGCCGTTGCCGGCCGAGCCGTAGGACATCCGTCCGGGGTGGGCGCGCGCCTTGGCCACGAAGTCCGCCGCCGAACGCAGGGGACTGTCGGGCCGCACGATCGCCACGTTCGGTGCGCGGCCCAGCAGCACGACGGGCGCGAAAGCCGTCCGGGCGGGATACGGCAACTTGGGATGAAGGCTGGGCACGATGGCAATGGCACTGGTGTTGAGCAGCAGCGTATGTCCGTCGGGCGGGCTCTTGGCGGCGGCATCGTTGCCGATGACGGTGCCCGCGCCCGACTTGTTGTCCACGACGACGGGTTGCCCCAGGTCGCGCGACAGCGCGTCGCCGAGCGCGCGAGCCATCGCATCGGTGCCGCCGCCCGCCGGAAAGGGCACGATCAGGCGCAAGGGCCTGCCGGGAAAGGCCTGTGCGAAGGCCCGTGGGTGCAACGCACACAGCAGCGTGGCCGCTCCGCCTGCCAGCAGGGCGCGGCGCGTCACAGCCGCTCCCGCGCGGCTTCGGACGATGCGCCCACGGTGCTGTCCAGGAACATGCGCAGTGCGCGGTTGAAGCGTTCCGGCTGCTCGATGCAGGTCATGTGCGCCGCATCGGCGATCACGGCGAGCGTGGAGCGGGGCAAGTGCCGGTGCATCTCCAGTGACGCAGCCAGCGGCGTGCCGATGTCGTGTTCGCCCACCATCACCAGCGCGGGGCAGCCGATGCGGTACAAGTCGCCGGTGGTGTGTACGGAGGCAATCGCCGCACAGGCGCCCGCCCAGCCTTCGACGCTGGTGGAGGCGATGACCTGCGCGACAGCCGCCACGGCGGCAGGCTGGGTTTCACGGAAGCTGGCCGTGAACCAACGTTCGATGGCCGGCTGCACCAGCGGTTCGATGCCGTGGGCGCGGGCCACGCGGATGCGCTCGTCCCAGACCGATTGCGGCGTCGCGCCGTGCTGGCTCGTGGTGTCGGCTAAAACCAGCCCCTGTACGCGCTGCGGGTACTTCAGCGCGAAAGTCTGGCCGATCATGCCGCCCATCGAGAAGCCGATCCAGCTGGCTTCGTCGATGCGCAGGTGATCCATCATCTGCGCTGCGTCATCGGCGAGCTGCTCCAGCGTGCAGGGCGTCGCACCCACGCCGCTGCGGCCGTGCCCGCGCGTGTCGTAGCGCAACACGCGGTAGCGTCCTGCCAACGCGCTCATCTGGGCGTCCCACATGGAGACGTCGCAACCCAGCGAATGGGAAAGCACCAGCCAGGGGCCTCGCTTGCCGTCGAGGGTGTAGTGGATGGCCGGCGCGCCGGCACGTTCGAGCATGGGCATGGTCTCGATGGCCTATTGCGGCGTGATGTTGGCGGTCTTGGCGATGCGCGCGTACTTCGCCACCTCGGACTCGATCAGCTTCTGGAACGCCGCGGGCGTGCTGGCCGCCACGGTCACGCCCATGGTGGCAAGCTGCGCTTTCACGTGGGGCAGGCGCAGGATACCGGTGATGTCCTGGTTCAGTTGCGCGACGATGGGCGCGGGCGTTCTTGCAGACGCGAGCAGCCCGTACCAGAAGCTCCATTCGTAGCCGGGCACGCCCGCCTGGGCGACGGTGGGCACGTCGGGCATGTCGGCAAGGCGCGTGGCACTGGTCACCGCGAGCGCGCGCACCTTGCCTTCCTTGACCATGCCCAGCGCCGAGATGTACGGCGCGACGTGAAATTGCACACGCCCGGCAATGGTCTCGGTCATGGCTTCCCCCACGCTCTTGTAGGGGATGTTCACGGCTTCGATGCCCGCCTGCTGGCAGAACAGGGCGGCCGCGAAGTGGGAACTGCTGCCCACGCCCGCCGACGAATAGCTCACCGAGCCCGGGTGTGCCTTGGCCTGCTCCACCATCTCGGCGAGGTT
This sequence comes from Variovorax sp. Root473, assembly GCF_001426505.1. Taxonomy (GTDB): domain Bacteria; phylum Pseudomonadota; class Gammaproteobacteria; order Burkholderiales; family Burkholderiaceae_C; genus Variovorax. The sequence goes on along the minus strand of NZ_LMEV01000002.1, from coordinate 81,674 downwards.
CCGGGCTGGCAAGTCTTTGGGAACCACGATCAGCGCCGGGCCTTCGCCGATCAGCGTGACAGGCGCGAAGTCGCGCAGCGTGTCGTAGCCCGGGTTGCGAAACACGGCAGGTGCCGTGGCATGGGCCGGCGAAACGCTCAGCAACGTGGTGCCGTCCGCCGGTGCGGCCAGCACGGCGCGCGCTGCCAAGGTCCCGCCCACGCCGGTCTTGTTCTCGACCATGGTGGGCAGCTTCCAGCGTTCGGACAGGGTGGCTGCAATCAGGCGTGCGGCAGCATCGGGGACGCCGCCGGCGCCGAAGCCGACGATGAAGCGATAGCTCGTCAAGGCCGGTGCTGGAAGTTCTGCGCCTGTCGACGGCTGCGCCCATGCCGGGGCGGCTGTGACAGCGATGCCGGCGGGCAGCCACTTCAGCAAGGCGCGGCGTGAGGGTTCGGGAAGGCGAGGGAAGGTCAAGCGGTTGTCTCCGGTTTTTTTAAATGAAAGTGTCGGGCGTCTGTCATCCGCACCTGCGGCTGCGGCCTTTGCAGCGGTGATGACACACGGGGCACTCGCCACTCGTCGGTGGCGTTGAACCCCGATCCCTCAGGCCAGCACCACCACGCCGTCGGCCGCGCGCACGCCCTGGCCCTGCGGCAGCACGAAGACCGGGTTGATCTCGGCCTCGACCAGCCGTTCGCCCAGCTGCGCAGCCATCTGCGAGAACGCGACGATGGCCGTCACGAGCGCCTCGACATCGGCCTTGGGTCGACCACGAAAGCCGTCGAGCAGCGGCCAGGTCTTCAGCTGCTGCGCCATGGTCAGCGCGTCGGCGCGCGACAGCCCTGCGCCGGGCGGCAGCAGCCGCATCGTGGTGTCCTTGAACAGCTCGGCCGTGATGCCGCCCATGCCCAGCAGGATGGCCGTGCCCAGTGCGTCGCGGTGCATGCCCAGGATGAGTTCGGTGCCTGCGCTGACCATTTCCTGCACGAGGAAACGTTGGGGCAGAACGCCCGTGCGGGCTTCGACGTCGGCCGCCATGGCCGTCAGGCGTGCACCGACCGTGTCGGCCGTCAGGTTGACCGCCACGCCGCCGACGTCGCTCTTGTGCGTGATCTCGGCCGACAGGATCTTCAACACCACGCGGCCACCTAGTTCACGCGCTGCAGCCTCGGCCTCGGAGGGGGACGCGACGGCGCGCTCGCCCGCGCAGGGCACGCTGAAGCGTGTGAACAGTTGCTTGGCCTGGTGCTCGTCGAGCGAGCCGGTCGGCAAGTCGTCGATGTCGACGGTTTCGCTGAACGCACTGGACTCAAGCGGGTGCCGCAGCTGCGTCGCCTGGAACATGGCGCGCAGCGCGGCTGTGCAGCTTTCGGCGGCCGCGAAGGCGGGCACGCCGCGCTGCGTGAGCAAGGCGCCGACGTCGGGCGCATGCGGGCTGACGTAGGCGATGACCGGCTTGCCGGAGTTCGGCAGGCAGTCCTGGATGACGCCGGCTAGCAGTTCGGGCATGGCCAGGCTGGAGGAGCCCACGATGATCGTCAGCGCGTCGTAGCTCGGGCTCTTGAGCAACACATTGATGGCGCCGCGCAGCAGGTCCGGCTTCAGTCCGGCGAGCGTCACGTCGATGGGGTTGCGGTCCAGCACGGCGTGGTCGCCGGTCTGCAGCGCGCGCAGCGCTTCGGCGGTGGCGGCATCGGGCGGCGGCGTGTCGAAGCCGGCCATGCCGAGGTCGTCGGACACCAGCGTACCGGCGCCGCCGGTCGAGGTGAGGATCGCGACGCGCTTGCCGTGCAGCTTGCGGCCGGTGGCCAGCGCCACGGGAATGTCCAGCAGGTCGGAGAAGGTTTGGGCGCGGATCACGCCGACCTGCTGGAACAGCGCGTCGTACATGCGGTCGGCGCCGGCCAGTGCGCCGGTGTGCGACACGGCGGCCTGTGCGCCGGCTTCGGAGCGGCCGATCTTGAAGGCGACGACCGGCTTGCCGGCGCGTGCGGCCTTCAGGCAGGCGTTGCGGAATTTGGCCGGATCGCGCACGGTCTCGACGTACAGCGCGATGACCTTCGTGGCCTCGTCGTCCGCCAGGTGGTCGATGAAGTCGGCCAGTTCGAGGTCGACCTCGTTGCTGGTGGAGATCAGCTTGGACAAGCCGATGCCGCGTGCCGCAGCGCGCGACAGCAGCGCGCCCAGGATGCCGCCGCTTTGCGACACCACGCCGATGCCGCCGACCGGAAAGTGCGCCATCTCCAGCGCGCCGGTGGCCGATAGCACGATGTTGTCGCTGAGGTTCACCAGGCCGATGGTGTTGGGGCCGAGGATGCGCATGTCGCCCGCCGCGTCGATCAACTGCTGCTGGCGGCGCGCGCCTTCTTCGCCGGTCTCGGTGTAGCCGCTGGCCAGCACGATGGCAGCCGCGCAGCCGCGCGCCGCCAGGTCGCGCACCGCCAGATACGCGCGCTCCGCGCCGAGCAGCACGATGCCGACGTCGGGCACGCCGGGCAGCGAGGCCACGTCGGGGTAGCAGGCCAGATCGCCGATGCGTTCGACCTTGGGGTTCACGGGATAGATGGCGCCCGAGAAGCCGTGCTTGACGAGGTAGGACACAGGCCGGCCGGCCGTCTTGGTGGCGTCGGCGGAGGCGCCGATGACGGCCACGCTGCGCGGATGCAGCAAGCGGGCAATGGGGGAAAGCGGGGAGGTGGCGTTCATGTCCGTCACGCCTTGGCCGCAGCGACGGACTTTTCCAGGAACGCCATCACCGACTCGCGGTGCGCCGTGCTGGTGTAGCAGATGCCCTGGGCCTGGCTGCCTTGCGCAAACACCTGATGGGCCGACAGTTCGAAGCTCTGGTTCAGGATGGTCTTGGTCAGCGCCAGCGCGGTGGCCGAACCCTTGCCCAGTTCGGCGGCCCAGGCCTGCGCCTCGGCGAGCAAGGTGTCGGCCGAGGCCTGGCGGTCCACGATGCCCAGTTGCAGCGCTTCATCCACCTTGACGGGGCGGCCCGTGAAGATCAGTTCCTTGGCCTTGGGCAGGCCGACGCGGCGCGGCAGGAAATACATGCCGCCGCCGTCCGGCACGATGCCGCGGTGGATGTAAGACCAGCTGAAGCTGGCCCATTCGCTGGCGATGATGAAGTCGCAGGCCAGCGCGGTGTCGGCGCCCAGGCCCGAGGCCGAGCCGTTGACAGCCGCGATCACCGGCTTGGGCATCGTGTGCAGCAGGGCCTGCGTGCGGTGCACGCGCTGCTGGCGGTGCCAGCCGTTGAAGCCCACTTCGCCGGCGGGCGCATCCATGCGCTTCTGCATGCCCGCGATGTCGCCGCCCGCGCAGAAGCCCTTGCCGGCGCCGGTCAGCACCAGCGCCTTGATGGAGGTGTCCGCCGCGATGCGCTCGAGCGCATCGATGAACTCGGTGCGCATGTCGTCGCTCATCGCGTTGCGCTTGTCGGGGCGATTGAAGGTGAGGGTCGCGATGGCATCGCGTACTTCCAACGCGATCAGTGTGTAGCTCATGAAAATTCTCCTGGAGACGATGTGCAGCGGGGCCGGGTCAATCGGCCTTGATGCCGTTTTCCTTGACGATGCGGGCCCAGCGCGCTTCCTCGGCGCGCACGTAGGTGTCGAGTTCGGCCGGTTCTCCGGCGCTGATGCTCAAGCCTTCCTGCTCGACCTTGTGGGCGAACTCAGGCGAACGCGCGGCTTTGCGACCTGCCGCATTCAGGCGAGCAATCACGTCTTTGGGCGTGCCGGCCGGGGCGTACAGGCCGTACCAGCTTTCCACGGCGTAGCCGGGCACGGTGGCGCCGATCGTCGGGATGTTCTTGAACGCAGGCGATGGTTGTGCGCTGGTCACGCCGATGGCGCGCAATTGGCCTCGATCGACAAACGGAGCCACCGCGGCGGCGGTTCCGAAAAACATGTCAACCTGGCCGCCCAGGAGATCGGTCATGGCCGGACCAGCGCCGCGGTACGGGATGTGCGTCGTCTTGACTTTTGCGAGGTTGTCGAACATCTCGCCCGCGAGGTGCGCGGAGGTGCCGGCACCCTGCGAGGCGTAGGTCAGCTTGCCTGGGTTTGCCTTTGCAGCGGCCAGCACGTCTTGGATGGTCTTGAACGGGCTGGCGGGGTGCACCACCAGCACGTTGGGCCCGCGGCCGACCAGTAGCACCGGCGCGAAGGACTTCTCGTTGTTGAACGGGAGCTTGGGCTGCAGGCTTGGGTTGACCGCGTGCGCGAAGCTGGCCATGACCAGCAGGTAGCCATCGGGCGGGGCCTTGGCCACCGCATCGGTACCGATGATGGTGCCAGCACCCGGCTTGTTGTCGATGATCACGGGCTGGCCGAGGTCCTTGGACATCTCCTGGCCCAACGTGCGTGCGATCAGGTCCGTGCCGCCACCGGGCGAGAACGGCACGACGATGCGAACGGGCTTTTGCGGGAAGGTGTTGGCGGACGCGGCACTGACAGTGAGCAAGCTGCCGATCAGCAGCGAATGCACGCAGGCGCGCAGAGTGCGGGTAGAAAAGGGGGGCATGTCTTGTCTCCATTGCAGGGGCTCTTGGGCCCGGGTGGTTGTCGGCATCGCTGTGCGATCACCGTGTCCGAAGCTTAGGAAGAACGACCCGGAAAGTAACCCCTTCAATTCCAACCAGTGGAATCGTCTGAGGGTTGCCGCCGATGGCGCCGGCGCCGTGCCCGGCCACACTGGGAACAGACAGAACCATCGCACCGAGCCTGAAATGGACCAGCCCTTGCTCACGATCCCCAACGAAAAGCCCGGCCAGTCACCGGCGAATCGCTCGCTCGAACGCGGCATCGATCTGCTGCGCGCGTTCCGGCCCGGGTCGGAACTGCTGGGCAACAGCGAACTGGCAGAACGCACTGGCTTGTCGAAGTCCACCGTGAGCCGGCTCACGCAGACGCTGGTCGGTGCGGGCATGCTGCAACTGGACACCGCCCGGCGGGCCTACCGCCTCGCGCCGGCGGTGTTGAGCCTGGCGCATGCCATGCGCTCCGGCTCACGGCTGCTGGCCGTCGCGGCGCCGCGGATGCGCGTGCTGGCAGAAAGCCGCCGCGTCAACGTCGGCCTGGCGGCGCCCGATCGCGACGAGATGGTCTACCTGGAGTCGATCCGCTACGCCCGGCGCGTCGCGTTGCGACACGTGGTTTCCGGGCAGCGCGTTCCCATGGAGCTGACCTCGCTGGGCCGCGCTTACCTTGCTGTGGCGCCCGAGCCCAGGACCCGCGCGCTGATGCGCCTTTTCAGAAGCCGCCGGGGCTCGACGTGGAGTGAGACGGCGCGAGGCATCGACGCCGCGCGCCTCGGAGTGCAGCGCGACGGTTTTTGCGCTGCGTCATGGCAGCCGGAGGTGGTGGCTTTGGCCGCACCGCTGGTAGTGGACGACGCGATCTACGTGATGAACCTCAGTCTCTCCACCGCCGAGCCGATCGAGAGCATCGCCGAGCAGTTCTCAGGGTATCTGCTGGCCTTGGTCTTCGAGGTTCAGCGTGAGCTTGATGTCAGATTTCCTTCAACCGGATGAAAGCAGGCAGGTCAGGGACGAAGCGGTCTATCGGATGTGCTCCGCTGATGACGGGGGCCGTGAGCGTCGACGAAAGCTGCCTTGAAGCAAGCCTTATGGACCGCTGCCGGTCTCATAGACACCGACCTAAGCTTTTTGAGCTTTCTCTAACTCTATCGGACTGACGTAGCCGAGCGACGAATGACGACGCGTCGGGTTGTAGAACCGCTCGATGTAGTCGAACACATCGGCGCGGGCCTCTTCCCTGGACCGGTACACCTTTCTGGCCGTGCTTTCAGTCTTCAGTGAGCTGAAGAAGCTCTCCATGGCCGAGTTGTCCCAGACCTCGTCCGCGCGACTCATGCTGCAGGTGATGCCTTGCTTCTTGAGCAGCGCCTGGAAGCTCGCTGGTGTATTGGGCGGAGTGATGAAGCAACGCGACCGGCTTGCCCGGCGCCACACGGCCATCATCAACGCATCGGCCACGAGTTGCGAGGTCATGCCAACGAGGTCAAGCCGAGCGTCGGCTTTTGGGAGGCCTCGGCTACAGTTGTCGGCCAAGAGCTGTCGTGTAGTGCGTAGTGAATCGGGCATTTTGATATGAGCTGGATGGCCGCGACCCGAAGCTCGACACGCTGCTCTTGTCGGTGTTCGATGCCAGCACTATGGACCAGGCTGCAACATCTTTGAGCACCTTCCTCACGAAATTGGGTGTGGGCGTCGATCCGTCGAGCTACGGTATCTCTGAAGCAGACTGGGGTGACCGGATTCGGCAAGCGCTGGATGGAGCGCGCGGGCGCAATTTCGTCGCACCCTGCGCCCGCGATTGCGCGGCTCCGCAAGCGCCGTCCACCCGACTTCTGAACGTCGGCGCGGCCAGCGAATGAGTCCAGCCCTCGGCTACCGCTGCTCGGGGCTAGTAGCCCAGCTTCGCTGACGCAGGGCGCCGCCCGCCCGCGCTCGAGGCCTGCTGGAATGCCTGCGTGATGAGACCGGTGGTGGTGCTCGCGAAATAGCGCGCGCCCCATTGGCCATACTTCGCTTCGTCGTCGGGCGTGAGCGCGATCACGCCGCCGCAGTTGCCCGCATCCCGGATCGCGCAGAGCGCACGCTGGAGCGCCGCCTCGACTTCGGGCGCTTTCCAGTTGTTGTCAAAGCCCATGGCGTGCGACAGGTCGTTGGGCCCGACGAAGACTGCATCCACACCGGGCACCGCGGCGATCTCGGCCGCCTGCTCGACCGCTTCAGGCGTCTCGATCATCATGATCAGCGCCACGCCGGCGTTGCTGCGCTCGGTGTGGGCCACGCCGGGGAAGGCGCCATAGCCGGCAGCACGCGGGCTGAACGCGCTGCCGCGCCGACCGATGCGCGGGTAGCGCACCTGCTGCACCAGGTCACGTGCCTCCTCGGCGCTGCCGACCATGGGAATCTGCACGCCGCTCGCACCCATGTCGAGCACGCGCGAGATGTCGTTGCGCAGGCACCGCACCACCGGCACGATGCCGCTCGCACGCGCGGCGCGCAGCATGTGCTCGGTGGTCTCCAGGTTGGCGCTTCCGTGCTCGTTGTCGAGGATGATGAAGTCGAATCCTGCGTACCCGCACATCTCGACGATGGCCGGGCTCGGCAGCGAATTGAACAGGCCGCGCAGGCGCTGGCCGCTTCGCAGCAGGGCGGGCAGTCGTGTGTCCAGCGGATGGTGGGGTGGGTGCGGGACGTTCATTCGATGCTCACATGATTGGTCTTGATGAGTTCGGCGAACTTCACGGTCTCGGCCTGGATGAATTCGCGAAAGGCCTGCGGTGTCATCGGCTTGGGCGTGAAACCTTGCGCCGCCAGCCGCTCGGCCACCGAGGGCGTGCGCAGCACCGCGACGACTTCGGCGTTCAACCACGTGACGACCGGGGCGGGCGTCGCGGCCGGCGCGAGCAGCCCGAGCCAGGTTGCTGCCTCGAAGCCGGGCACACCCGACTCGGCCAGCGTCGGCAGGTCGGGCGCCAGCGGCGAGCGCGCGGCGCTCGTCACGGCCAGCGCCTTGGCCTGGTTGTTCTTGGCAAAGGCCAGCGCTGTGGTCATGTTGTCGAACTGCATGTCGATCTGGTTGCCTGCCAGATCGACCAGCGACTGGCTGCTGCCCTTGTAAGGCACATGCACCGCCTTGCCGCCGATGCGGTTGAGGAACATCAGGGCTGTGAGGTGCTGAGAGGTGCCGTTGCCGCTTGAGCCGTACGACACGGCATCGGGCTTCGCCTTGACGACCGCAATGAGCGACTTCACATCGGTCGCGCCCGACTTGTTGCCGGCCAGCAGCACGAGCGGCGTGCTTGCAAGCTGCGTCACGGGAGCGAAGTCCTTGTCTACGTTGTAGCTCACCTTCTTCAGCAGCGTGGGGTTGACCGACAGAGCGGTCTGCGTGCCCAGCAGCAGTGTGTAGCCGTCGGGTTTGGCGCGCGCGACAAACTCGGTGCCGATGCCGCCGCCCGCGCCGGCCTTGTTGTCGACCACCACGGCCGTGCCCCAGCGCTTGCCGAGTTCTTCGGCCATCAGGCGCGCGACGATGTCGGTGGCACCGCCGGGCGCGAACGGCACGACGATGGTGACGCGGCCAGTGGTGGGGTAGCCGCCCGGGCCGGCGCCCGTCTGTGCGGCGGCGAGGTTGCCGATGCCGCCGCCCAGGGCGGCTGCCGCCAGGAGCACCGTGCGGCGCAGGTGTTTCATGGATGTGTGTGCCATGGTGGTCTTTCTCATTCGGCCTGGATGCCGGCGTCCTTGATGACCTTGCCCCACTTCGCGATCTCCGATTGCTGGAACGCGGTGAAGGCCTTTGATGTGCGGCCGTCGGGCTCCACGCCGAGGCCGCGCAGCTTGTCCTGCACGTCGGGCATGGCGACGATGGCGGCGATCTCGCGCGCGAGCCGCTCGACCACCGGCTTGGGCGTGCCGGCGGGCACGAACACGCCTTGCCACGACTGCATCTCGAAGTTGGGCGCGCCGGCCTCGGCCAGCGTGGGCACGCCCGGCAGACTGGACAGGCGTTTCGCCGAGGTCACGCCGAGCACCTTCACGCGCTTGCCGTCGATCATCGGGCGCGCGGCCGCCACGGTCTCGAACACCATGTCGATCTGTCCGCCGACCAGGTCGACGATGGCCTGCGAGCCGCCCTTGTAGGCGATCTGGCGCATGCGCGTGTGCGTGATGTTCTCGAACAGCTGGCCCGACAGGTGCTGCGAGGTGCCCGGGCCGGCGGTGCCGTAGGTGAGGCTGTCGGGCCTGGCCTTGAGCTCGGTGACGATCTGCGCCGCCGAATTGAAGCGGCTGCCTTCGGGCACCACGAGCACGTTGCTCACCATGCCCACGAGGTTGACGGGCACGAAGTCCTTCACCGGGTCGTAGCCCAGGTTCTTGTTGAAGAAGGGGTTGACCGCGTGCGTGGTGATGGTGCCGCCCATCACGGTGTAGCCGTCGGCCGGCGCACGGGCCACGGCCTGCGTGCCGACGATCCCCGACACACCCGGGCGGTTGTCGATGATCACCGGCTGGCCCAGCCGCTCGCCCAGGTGCTGCGCCACCAGTCGCGCCACGCCGTCGGACACGCCGCCGGGAGAGAAGGGCACCACGTACTTGATCGGTTTGGTGGGCCAAGTGGCTGGCTGCGCGTGGGCAACACCGGAAACCGTGATCAAGGTGGCGAGTGCGGAAAGGGCCATTGCGGCCAGCATCTTCGGTCGGATTCGGGGGCTCATGGTCATGGATGTGTCTCCTGGAAGGAATGAAATCGTCCCGCTCAGGCGGGCTTCGAAACTTTGGTCTTGCTCCGCGCATTGCGAGGAACAGGCGCAGCGCGCACCGAGTCGCGCTCGACCACACGGCACGGAATGACCACGTTGCGCGGCTGCGCGTCGTCCTGCATCTGTTCGTGCAGCAGTTCGACCGTGGCCTCGACCATCGGCTCCACGCCCTGCACCACGGTCGTGAGGCGGTAGGCGCCCCAGGCCGCCTGCGGCACATCGTCGAAGCCGACCACGCTCACGTCCTCGGGTACGCGCAGGCCCAGCTCCTGGCGAAGCACGTCCATCACGGCGATGGCCATGTGGTCGTTGGCGACGAACACCGCGTCGGGGCGCTTCGTGGCGGGCACGCCGGCGAACATGGCGCGTGCGGCGTCGCGTGCACGTTCGAAGCTGTAGTGGCCCACCTCGCGGCGGAACACCGACGCGCCCGCGTCGGCCAGCGCCTCGTTGAAACCGCGCTCGCGCTCCAGGTTGGTCGACGACTTCTCCAGCCCCGCGAGGAACGCGATGTACTTGTGGCCGCGCTCGAGCAGCAGTTGCGCCACCATGCGCCCGCCCGCGCGGTTGTCCGAGGTGACCGAACTTGTGGTGTGGCGCGCGAAGGCACTGGTGTCGGGCACACGGTTGAACAGCACCACCGGCACGCCCGAATCGGCGCACTGGCGCGCGAGATCGGGCGAGAGCATGGCCGAGGCCATGACGATGCCGTCGATCTGGTATTGCAGGATCTCGTCGAGCACGCCGTCGGTCTCGTCGCCGTCGCTGATGAACATCAGCACGTGGTAGCCCTGCTTCTGCAGTTTCTGCGAGAGCTTCTCGATCACCAGCGGGTAGAACTGGTTCTCCAGGTAGCCCATGACCAGCGCGATGATGCGGCTGCGCCGCGTGATCAGGCTGCGCGCCATGGCGTTGGGCCGGTAGCCCAGCGACTTGGCCGCGATCATCACGCGGGCGCGCGTGTCTTCCGACACGCTTGCACCCGGCGTGAAGGTGCGGCTCACGGCCGACTGCGACACGTTGGCCAGCCTGGCCACGTCCTGCGCGGTGGCGTTCGATCTCATGCCGCGCTCCAGCCGCCGTCCAGCATCAACGCGCTGCCGGTCATGAGGCTCGAGGCTTCGCTGGCCAGGAACACCACCGCACCCATGATCTCCTCGGTCTTGCCCAGGCGGCCCAGCGCGATGCGCTCGGTGACCCAGCCGCGAAACGCGGGGTCGGCGAACATGCCCGCCGTCATCGCGGTCTCGATGAAGGTCGGGCAGATCGTGTTGACGCGGATGCCGGCGGCGCCGAGCTCCCAGGCCAGCGCCTTGGTCATGCCTTCGATGGCGTGCTTGCTCGCGCAGTAGAGCGTGCGGCGCGGGCTGCCGACCACGCCCATCTGCGAGGAGATGGTGACGATGGAGCCCGGCAACTGCGCCGCGAGCAGGCCGCGCGCCACCATGCGCGTCACGTAGAGCGTGGCCTTCACGTTGAGGTCGAACACCGCGTCGATGTCTTCGTCCTGCACCTCGACCAGCAGCTTGGGCCTGTTGAGGCCGGCGTTGTTCACGAGGATCTGGAACGGCGCAGCCGCGCCCAGTGCGGCAGTCACGGCCGCCGAATCGGTCACGTCGAGCACCAAGTGATCGCAGGCACCGCCTTCGGCGCGGATCTGCTCGCAGGCTTCGCGCAACTCGTTCTCCGAGCGCGCGGCCAAGGTGACGTGGGCGCCGGCGCGCGCCAGCGCGGCCGCCGCGGCCAGGCCGATGCCGCGCCCCGCGCCCGTGACCAGCGCACGCTGGCCGTCGACACGAAAGCCCGGCGAGCGGGGCAGCGCGCTCATCACGACAGCGCCGGCACCGGCTGGTACCACGGCACGTCGGCGCGCGTGCCGTAGCGGCGCACACGCAGGTTGGCCTGCTCGCCGTGGCCGGCAAAGTTCTCCATGTGGCACAGGCGCGAGCAATACTCGCCCATGAGCGCGCTCGCCTCGTCGGTGAGCACCTTCTGGTAGGTGCAGGTCTTCAGGAACTTGCCGACCCACAGGCCACCGGTGTACCGCGCGTTGCGGTTGGTGGGCAGCGTGTGGTTGGTGCCGATCACCTTGTCGCCGAAGCTCACGTTGGTGCGCGGGCCGAGGAACAGCGCGCCGTAGTTGGTCATGTGCGCAAGGAAGTAGTCGGGGTCGCGCGTGAGCACCTGCACGTGCTCGAAGGCCAGCTCATTGGCCTTCTTGAGCATCTCTTCCTGGGTGTCGCAGACGATCACTTCGCCGTAGTCGGCCCAGCTCACGGCGGCGATGGCTGCGGTGGGCAGCACCTTCAGCTGGCGCTCGATCTCGGCCAGGGTGTCGCGTGCGAGCTGCTCGCTCGTGGTCAGCAAGATGGCGGGCGACGTGGGGCCGTGCTCTGCCTGGCCCAGCAGGTCGACCGCGCACATCTCCGCATCGGCCGAGTCGTCCGCAATCACCAACGTCTCGGTCGGGCCGGCGAACAGGTCGATGCCCACGCGGCCGTAGAGCTGGCGCTTGGCTTCGGCCACATACATGTTGCCAGGGCCCACCAGCATGTCGACCGGCGCAATGCTCTGCGTGCCCACGGCCATGGCCACCACGGCCTGAACGCCGCCCAGCACCAGGATCTCGTCGGCGCCGGCCATGGCCATGGCCGTGACAATGGCCGGGTGCGGCGCGCCTTGATAGGGCGGGGCGGTGGCCACTACGCGCTTCACACCGGCCACCTTGGCCGTCAGAACGCTCATGTGAGCCGAGGCCAGCAGCGGGTACTTGCCGCCGGGGATGTAGCAGCCCACGGCATCCATCGGGATGTTGCGGTGGCCCAGGACGACGCCGGGGTAGGTCTCGGCCTCGACATCCTTCATCGAGTCGCGCTGGATCTGTGCGAAGTTACGCACCTGTTTCTGCGCGAAGGCAATGTCCTCGATCTCGCGTGCGGACAGGCTCTTGCGCGCCTTCTCGACGGCATCGGCGGACAGCCGGAAGTCGGCCGGGTCCCAGTTGTCGAATTGCTTGCTGTAGTCGCGCACGGCAGCGTCGCCGCGTGCTTCGACGTCCTTGATGATGCCTTCGACGGTGGCGCGCACCTTGGCATCGTCATCGGCACGGACTTGGACGTCCTTGCCGCGTTTGAGGTATTTGATCATCGGGTGGTTCCAGTGGGTTGGCGTTGCATTCGTATGCAATGTCGAAAGCTTGCATGCGTATGCAAACAGGGAAAACCCTAGGCTAAAAAGCTGCGCCAAGGGCCGCTTCGAGAAGCGACAGAGGATGGTGGGGTTTGTCTGCTGCGCTTGGCAATACGAGGGCCTGATGGCAAATGGCTCGCTATACGGGCCCGCTCGCCGCATCGCAACACTTACGCAACGTGGAAGCTCATCATTGAACTGCTCACGCATCGACATCTTCTTCGTCACGAGCGCCAAGGAGAAGCACAACCCTGACGCTAGGTTTGAAACGCCCGGAATTCGGGACAGACGTCAGGTCGCCGATGTTTCGTCAAGGGGTCACACGGGGCCGACGGCAGCACGGTAAAGGCATCCGTGCAAACCATGGGCCGCATTGACATGTGCGATGGCTGGCCCCACACTGTGGACGTTGTGTATACACAGTGAATCCATAAAATGGCCATCAAGACATCCGGGCTGACCCCCCGCGCCTACAGTCAACTACGCGAGGAAATTGTGCAGGGGCTATTGCAGCAGGGGGAGGCGCTGTACGAGATCCATCTGGCAGAGCGCCTGGGCATGAGCCGCACGCCGATCCGGGAGGCGATGAAGCTATTGACGCGAGATGGCTACCTCGAAGAATTGCCGTCACGCGGCTACGCCGTGCCGCGCCGCTCGCTGGACGATCTGCGCGAGTTCTTCGAACTGCGCGAAGTGCTGGAGGCCAGTGCGACCCGGTACGCAGCATTGCGCGCGACCCCCGCTGAAATCGCCGAGCTCGAGCGCTTGTGCAATCGCTACGAGCGCGAGAAGGATGACGCGAAGTGGGTGCAGCTTGGCCACGACTTCCACAGCGTGCTGATCAAGGCAGCGAACAATTCGCGGTTGCAGACGATGCTCGATTCGCTCAACGCGCAGATCGTGATCTCGCGCCGCACAGTGGCCAAGGCCGACCCGGTGCGTCGGCAGGCCGCAGTGCGGGATCACCGAGCGATCTTCGAGGCCGTCAAGGCGCGCGATGAGGTACGTGCACAGGCTCTGGCCGCAGAGCACGTCAGAAGGTCGTACGAAACCACGCTGCGGGCGCACGTGCCCGACGCGTTTGTCAACCAGAAGGCGGCCTGAGTCGCCCTTCCCGCGGCAGCGTTCCTTGAGGACCGCCGCCATTTCGAAGAAAGCCGCCGCAGTGGTGGCAAAAAATGCAGGAGACAAACACATGAAGCGAATTGTTTTCGCTGTGGCCACCGCATTGGCATGGTGCGTCGGCGCACACGCCGACGGCTACCCCAGCAAGCCCATCAAGATCATTGTTCCTTATCCGGGCGGTCAGGCCTCCGACACCATCACGCGTCTGATAGGCGAACGGCTGGGCAAGGCGCTGGGCCAACCCGTGGTGATCGACAACCGGCCCGGCGCGGGTGGCAACATCGGCACGGACATCGGCGCCAAGTCGGCGCCCGACGGCTACACGCTGACCGTCGCTTCCGCGGCGCTGCCCATCAGCAAGCATGTCTATCGCAAGCTGCCCTTCGATCCGGCGAAAGATTTCGTTCCGATCACGCTGATGACCATTACGCCGCTCGTACTCGTCACGCGTACCAGCCTGCCGGTGAAGGATGTTGCGGGTCTCGTGGCGTTGGCGAAGAAGGAACCGGGAAAAATCACTTTCGCGTCGTCGGGGCCCGGCACTTCGCATCAGTTGTCGGGCGAGCTCTTCAAGTCGCTCGCAAGCATCGACATGCTGCATGTTCCGTACAAGGGCAGCCCGCCGGCACACGTCGACCTGATGGGCGGTTCGGTCGACATCATGTTCGACAACATCGTGCCCGTCGGCCCGCACATCAAGAACGACAAGCTCCACGCGCTGGCCGTAACCACCAAGACGCGCGCATCCGCGCTGCCCGACGTGCCCACGATGGCGGAGGCAGGCTACCCCAACTTCGAAGCCACCGCGTGGTTTGGCCTTCTCGCGCCGGCCGGCACGCCGCAGCCGATCGTCGATCGGCTTAACAAGGAACTGGTCGCCATCCTGAAGTCACCCGACATCAAGGAACGGCTATCCGGCATGGGTGCCACGGTGGTGGCGGACAAGCCCGAGGAATTCGGCCGCTTCATGGCCGAGGAGATCAACAAGTGGGGGCCCGTCGTGAAGCGAGCCAACATCGAACTGGAATGAACATCATGAGCAATCACGCAACATACATCACCGAACCCGCGCGCCAGACCCCGTTGCTGATGGAGACCGACGTGATCGTCGTCGGCGGTGGAACGACCGGGCCATTCGCCGCCATCTCGGCTGCGCGGCTAGGCAAACGCGTCGTCATGATCGAGCGCTTCGGCTCGCTCGGAGGCAATCTCACGCTGGGCCTGAACACCAAGCCTTCGGGTGCGCTGGTCGGCGGGCTGCCGCTGGAAATATGGAACCTGGCGCGCTCGGTAGGCGGTGCGGGGGACGACTACATGGCCGTGGTGAAGACCGGTGGCGTGAAGATCGCCTCGCCCTGCGACCCCGAAATGATGAAGATGCTGCTGACCCGGCTGTGCGCTGAGGCCGGCGTGCAGATCCTCTTCGAGACCGTGGTGTCGAGCCCGGTCATGGAGGGCGACACCGTAAAGGGCGTGATCGTCGAGAGCAAGGCGGGTCGTCAGTTCATCGCTGCCAAAGTGGTGATCGACTGCTCGGCAGACGCTGACATGGCGGTGCGAGCTGGGGCGCCTTTCACGATGGGCGCTGGCGGCGAGTCGGAAGCGATGCAACCGGTGTCGATGTACTTCACCATGGACCGCGTCGACCTGGTGCGCTTGGCGGACTGGGCTGCGACCACCGATGACGTGCCGGCTCGCGCCATTCCCAAAACTGTGGAAGGCCTCGACTACGGCTTGTGGCTCACTGGTTTCAACAAGTCGCTGCGCCAGTGGCAGGAGAAGACCGGCATCCAGCTGCAAAGGGATAACATCACGCTAAAGACTGCCGACGGTCGTATGTACGTGAACGGCACGCGCGTGACCGGCGTGAACGTTTTCGATCCGGTGCAGTTCACCAACGCCGTACTCGAGTGCTACCGCCAGATCGAGGGCGTGGCTCGCTACCTGCGGGAGACTATCCCCGGTTTCGAAGAGGCGCGTATCGAGGCGATCGCACCGGTGCTGGGTGTTCGCGAGACACGTCACGTCATCGGCGAGTACATGCTCAGCGGCAAGGACTCGATCGAAGGAACGCACTTCGACGACAGCATCGCGGCCGACGCATCGGCCCTCGACATCCACGATCCAAAGGGCGCCGACGTCGACTTCCAGGGACTGCGTCCCTACGAGATCCCCTACCGCGCGCTGTTGCCCAATGGGGTGGAGCAGATGCTGGTGGCAGGCCGCTGCATATCTGCGGACCATGATGCTCATGCGCGCTCGCGCAATATGCCTGCATGCATGGCCACCGGGCAGGCGGCAGGCGTGGCGGCGTCGGTGGCCATCGACCAAGGCGTGAACGTGCGCCGCGTCAATGTCGCCAAGGTACAAGAAAAGCTCCGCGCGCTCGGCATGCCCCTGCACGGGAAAGAGGTCAAGGGGACGATGTAAGGCGCACGCCATAATTTTCCGAGTCACAAGAGCAGCTTTGCGCTTACCCTGACCGCAGAAGAGGCACTCGCCCCGGGGCGAGCGATCTTTGGTAGCTCAACTGAGGTCTTCACGTGGCGTTGCGCGCGCAGGGCTGCCGAGGGGAATGTAGTCCTTGGGAAGGGCAGGTACCTGGGCGTTCGATGAAGTTTTTATGCCGTCGACAGCTCGCCGGCGACCAGGCGTTTGGGCACCAAGACAGCCGTCATTCGCCTCGTGTCTGGCCAATCGGCCCGGAAGTTGCGCTGCCAGCGAAGTTCATCTCCGAACGCGTGCCGTCACGCACCCCCGGGCAGACTGTGGGTGTTCAGGCGGTGGATTTCACCGGCCAGTCCCGTAGCTTGCCCGGGTTGAGCACGCCCATCGGATCGAAGCGCTTCTTCACCGCGTGCGGCGCGGCGCCCATGGGGTGCGCGACGTGCAGAACATCGCCGACATCCTGGTGGACCCTGAAGGCGCGCTGAAGCGGCGCAACCTCAGGGAAAGGACCAGCCTGCGCTGCTGGTCGGCGCGATCGTGCCATCACGACCGCGTGCACGCAAACTCGTTACAACATGCCCTAAGGAATATTGGACGTCATCTTTGTCTTTGCCTGGAGTAGTGAGCACGACTTTCGGATGCCGCCTTTTTTGTGGGGAGGCTTCGTTCCGACGAGTCAGTGCTGGAGGATCTTCGAGAGGAACTGCTGCGCGCGGTCGGAGCGCGCGGCCGGGTTGCCGAAGAACTCCTCCTTCGGGCAGTCTTCGACGATGCTGCCGCGGTCCATGAAGATCACGCGGTTGGCCACCTTGCGCGCGAAGCCCATCTCGTGCGTCACGCACATCATGGTCATTCCTTCGCAGGCCAGCTGAACCATCACGTCGAGCACCTCGTTGACCATCTCGGGGTCGAGCGCGGAGGTAGGCTCGTCGAACAGCATGGCGATCGGGTCCATCGCCAGCGCGCGCGCAATGGCCACGCGCTGTTGCTGGCCGCCCGACAGCTGAGACGGGAACTTGTGCGAATGGGCCTTCATGCCCACGCGCTCGAGCAGCGCCATGGAGCGCGCGCGCGCCTCGCTGAGCGAACGCTTGAGCACCTTGATCTGCGCGATCGACAGGTTCTGCTCGATCGACAGGTGAGGAAACAGCTCGAAGTGCTGGAACACCATGCCCACGCGAGAGCGCAGCCGGTTCAGATCGATCTTCGGGTCGCCCACCGACGTTCCGTCGACCGTGATGTCACCCTTCTGGAAAGGCTCCAGCGCGTTGACGCACTTGATCAATGTGGACTTGCCCGAGCCCGACGGCCCGCAGACCACAACGACTTCGCCCTTGCGGATGCTCGTTGTGCAATCGGTCAGCACCTGAAAGGCGCCGTACCACTTGCTCACTTGATTGATTTCGATCATCGGGTTTCCTTCGGCAGGGTCATGAGATGCAAGAGCGTGTGAGCGACCACGAGGGTCGCCTTGCGCAACGCCTCCAGGGGAACGCGCTCGTCGGCGCGGTGACCGTTGGCTTCGAGCAGCGATTCGGGGCCGGCGCCGTACATCACGGTCGGAATGCCCGCTTCGCTGTACAGGCGCGCGTCGGTGTACAGCGGCACGCCGATCGGTGTCACGGGCTTGCCCATGACCTGCGTCGCCTCGCGGCACATCAGCGCGGCAAATTCCGCCGCACCGGGTGCGGGTGCGAAGGGGCGGGCCAGCAGGATCTGCCGGATCTGGACCGAGATGCCCGCCAACGTGGCGCAGGCATCCTCGATGACCTGCCGCAGTTCGGCCTCGACCGCTTCGGGCGACTCCTCCGGCACGATGCGACGGTCGATGCGCAAGCTCAGCGTGTCGGCCACCACGTTGGTGTTGATGCCGCCCTCGATCAGGCCGACCACCATCGTCGGATGCGTGATGCCGGGTGTCTTCGACGGTCTGGCCACGAGCTGGTCGCGATAGCGGTAGAGCGCGGGCAGCAGGGCGGCGGCCGCCTCGATGGCGTCGGCGCCCGTGTCGGGCCGCGCGGCGTGCGCCGACTTGCCGCGCAGTGTCACCTCCAGGTGCAGGCAACCGTTGTGCGCCACGACGACATGGTGCGAGAAGGCCGCGGAGATCACGTAGTCGGGGCGACTGAGCCCCTGCGAAAGAATCCAGCCGGGCCCCGTCATGCCGCCGGTCTCTTCGTCGTAGGTCAGGTGCAGCTCGACGGTGCCGGCCAGCGGGGTGCCGCTTGCGCGCAGCTGTTTGAGCGCGCGCAGCGCGAAGGCGTAGGTGGTGAAGTCCGACTTGGAGACCGCCGCGCCGCGGCCGTACAACCAGCCATCGCGCACCTCGCCGCTGTAGGGTGAGCCCGTCCAGCCGGCGCCCGGCGGCACGACGTCGCCATGCGCATTGAGGGCGATCACCGGGCCGTCGCCGAAGCGCTCGCGCACGATCAGGTTGGTCACGCTGCGCATGCCGTGCTGCTGCGCGAAGTCAGTGGGTACCGCGTGGCGCTCGACCACCAGGTCCATGCCTTCGAGCAGGCGCGCCGCCACTTCGGCATGCGGCGCGCAGTCGCCAGGCGGGTTGTCGGACGGACATTGCACCAGCTGCGTCAGGGTCTGGACCTGGCTGTCGAAGTGGGTGTCGATGAATTCGCGCAGCACGTCGCGCGCTCGGGCTTGATCAGTCATGGTGCTCCATCAGAGAAAACGGTCGATCCGAAAAGGCGTGATGTCGATGTCCGTGCGCCCGTGCACGATCAGGTCGGTGACCAGGCGCGCGGCGATGGGCGCCAGGGTGTAGCCGTTGGAGGTGACGGCGTTGTAGAAGCCCGGCACGCCGGGCACGTCCCCCAGGATGGGGGCGCCGTCGATGTTGACGTTCATGCCGGCCCAGCAGCGCACCATGTGCAGACCGCTCACGGCCGGCAGGACCTGTCGCGCCACCCACAACCCGCCCTCGATGCTGTCGCGTTCGGCGCGGTTCAGCCGCATGCCCTCATGGAACGCGGCGGTCCAGCCGCCGCCGATGATCAGACCTCCCGTGGCCGCCTGCTTCAGGCTCAGGTGCCGGTCGGCATGCGCCACCAGGTGATTGACCAGCGCCGGGGCGGGCTCGGTCACGATCATCTGCAGCGGTGCGCCCTTGACGGGAATGCGCACGCCGAGCATGTCGCCCACCTTGCTGGACCATGCGCCGCTGGCGTTCACCACCCGGCCGGCGTGGATGATGCCGCGCGAGGTATGGACCACGAAGCCGGCGCCGTCGCCCACCTGGCGATCGATGCGTTGCACGTCGCAGCCCCGCAGGAAGCGCGCGCCCTGCTGGCGCGCGAGCGAGGCCACGGCATAGGTCGCGCGCAGCGGATTGATCTTGCCTTCCGTGGGGCACAGTTCGGCCCCCAGCAGCTGGGGCGACAGGGCCGGGGACAGGCGGCGCAGCGCGGCGGCGTCGATCACCTGCGCGTCGATGCCATGGCTGCGCTCCAGCGCCGCCTTGGCCTCGATGAAGCGCATGCCGGCCTCGGTGTCGGCGACCATCAGGCCACCGGTGATCTTGATCTCCAGGTCTTCACCGCTGTCGGCCTCGATCTGCTGCCACAGCCGCACCGACAGGGGACCCAGCGGCAGCGTGGCCGCGGCCGGGCCGCCGCCTTCCTGCGCCTTGGCCCCGAAGTCGAAGGACAGCAGCTGCACGTGCAGACTGCCCGCATTGGCCCCCGAGGCCTGGAGATTGATGTCGTCGCGGTCGACCACCGTCACGTCCTGGCCGGCTTTCGACAGATAGTGGCCCAGGCAGGAGCCCAGCACGCCGGCGCCGATGACCAGCACGTCGGTGCGCACGGGAGCGTCGAAGGGGGCGTGCTCGACCGGGCGCGCAAGGTTGGGCGTGATGGCCGGCTTGTGGCCGCCCCATTCGGGCTTTTCGAAGCCCAGCGCGCCGGCCGGCACGGGCTTGGCCGGGGGGCGCGGCGCAAAGTACTGCTCGACCTCCAGGGGTCGCCCCGTCATTTCGCTCACGAGCTTGGCGGCCGTGACGGCGCAATAGCGGCCCTGGCAGCGGCCCATGCCCAGACGCGTGTTGCGCTTGAGCGCAGCGAGCGTGTCGCGGCCCGCACGGATCTGTTCGCGCACGCTGCCGAAGCTGATTTCCTCGCAGCGGCACAGCAGCGTGTCGTCGCCGACGGCCGCCAGCGCCACGGGCGGTGCCTCGTACAGCGACCAGAGCGCCTGCTGGAAGCACTCGGCCCGCTGCAATTGATCCGCTGTCCGGTCGGAGGAGGGCGCCGGCGTTTTGAGCAATCCGAGCTTGCGTGCCGCGGACCGCCCGGCCAGCGTGCCGCGCGCCAGCGCGACGCGCGAGCCGCCCATGTCGGCCCCGTCGCCCACGACGAAGACACCGTCCAGGCTGGTGGCGCCGTCTTCGGCGGTCACGGTCGCCAGATAGCCCAGGTGCCGGTCGACCACGCGATGTTCGCAGCCCAGCATGCGGGCCAGTTCGGTCGAGGGGATGAAGCCATAGCCCAGGCACAGCGTGTCGGCCTCGAAGCGCCGTACAGGTGCCGCCGGCTGGCCCTGCGCGTCCAGTGGCACGGCTTGCACGGCCTGCAGTTGGGCGTCGCCTTCGGCCGCCACCACCGCGTGGCGCCACAGCACCGGCACCTTGTGCGCGCGCAGCTGGCGCAGGTAACTCCAGCCTTGGCGCACCAGGTCGGGCGCGGTGCGGGCGGCGGTCAGCAGGTCGCGCCAGTCGCGCGCCGACGGGCGCGCGGCCGATTCCAGCACCGCGACCACGTGCGCGCCGCCGGCCAGCAGTTCCGCGGCCAGTTGCAGGTTGAGCGGACCGTTGCCGGCGATCACCACGCGCCGGCCCGGCGCCACGCGGTAGGCCCGCGCCAGCGTTTGAGCCGCGCCGGTGGTCATCACGCCGGGCAGCGTCCAGCCCGCAATGGGAACGGGCCGCTCGTAGGCGCCTGGTGCGATCACGAGTTGCCGGCAACGGATGTGGGTGGCCCGTGCGTCGATCAACGCGCTGACTTCATGGGCCGAGAAGGCGGCCCAGACCTGCGCGCCCTGCGCAATCGTGACGCCGGCCGCGTGCACGTCGCGCTCCAGCGCCAGGCCTTCGGCGAACTGGCGATCGGCCGGGCGCGGTGTGTGGTGCGACGGCGCCAGCGGTTTGTAGAACTGGCCGCCGGCCTGTAGCCGTTCGTCGAGCACCAGCACGCTGGCGCCGGCCTGCCGCGCGGCCAGGGCCGCCGACAGCCCGGCCGGTCCGGCGCCCACCACCAGCACATCGACGTCCCGCGTGGCCGGTGCCGCGTCGGCCGGCGGCGTCAGGGGCCGCAGCGGATCGGCCGGCGTGGCGGCCGGCATGGCCGAGCGGATCTGCTGGCCCTCGGCCACCTTGGTCAGGCAGGCGCGCTGGCTGGCCACCCCGTCGACCGTCACCAGGCAATCGAAGCACGCGCCCATGCCGCAATAAAGACCGCGGCGCTGGCCGTCCCGCGTGTGCCGCATCTGGCGGATGTGACTGGCCGCGAGGGCCGCCGCCACGGTCTCTCCCTCCAGGCCGTCGACGGGCTGGCCGTCGTACCAGAAGCGGATCGGCCGGCCGGCGGCAGCAATGGAGCAGTGGGTGAGTCTGGCGCTCATGGACAAGGTGCGAAGCAAAAAACTGCTTGGATATACGCAATGTATACGTATACTAATCGCACACAATCATTTCGTCATCCGATTTTTTACCAAGGACCGACCCATGACCGCGTTCCGAGGCACCTACACGGTGCTGATCACTCCCATGACCGCCGACGGAAAGCACGTGGACGTGCCCGCGCTCAAGAAGCTGGTCAATTGGCAGATCGAAGAGGGCATCCACGGGCTGATCCCGCTGGGCAGCACCGGGGAGTTCCTGTCGCTGACGCCCGAGGAGCGCCAACTGGTGATCGAGACTTGCGTGCAGACAACTGCAAAACGCGTGCCTGTTCTGATCGGCACCGGCGCCGAGTGGACCGACGAGTGCGTGCGGCTGAGCCGCGAGGCCGAGCGCATGGGCGCCGACGGCGTGATGATCATTCCGCCGTTCTACAGCTCGCCCACCGACGACGAACTGTTCGAGCACTACCGCAAGGTGGGCGAGGCGATCAACGTGCCGATCATGGTCTACAACAACCCGGCCACGGCCAATGTGGACCTCAAGCCCGAACTGGTGGCGCGCCTGTCGCGCATCGACAACTGCAAGTACATCAAGGAGTCCACGCTCGAGGTCACGCGGGTGCGCGACATCATCGAGCTGTGCGGCGACCGCATGACGGTGTTCGCGGGCATCCTGGGCTACGAATCGTTCTGGCTGGGCGCCCAGGGCTGGGTCGCGGTGTGTTCCAACCTGATCCCGAAGATGTCGGCGCGCCTGTTCGAGCTGGTGGCCGACGAGCGCGACATGCCCGCGGCGCTGGCCCTGTACAAGCAGATGCTGCCCCTCGTGCGCTGGGTCGGCGGCCATCGCTACGTGGCCGCCTCCAAGGACGGCCTCTCGATGATGGGCCTGCCCGTGGGCAAGCCGCGCGCCCCGCGCCTGCCGCTGCCCGAAGCCGATGCGCTCGACCTGCGCCGTGCGCTCGACCGGCTCGGGCTGCTCGACTCCATCGCGCGCTGAGCGCTGTTCTTCTTCCCTTCGCCTCGTTCCACCTCCACCAGGAAATCACCATGAAACTGCTCCCCGCTGTCGCTTCGGTCGCTGCTCTGTTCATTCTCGGAATGGGGGCCGCAAACGCCCAGGCCTGCAAGTCGCCCGTGCCCGACGCGGCCCTGGTGAAGAAAGGCACGCTGATCATGTCGGTCAACCCGACCCTGCCGCCGATGCAGTACGTCGACCAGACCGGTGCGCTCAAGGGCATGCGGGTCGAGCTGGGCGAGGCCATCGCCAAGCGCCTGTGCCTCACGCCCGAGTACGTGCGCATCGAGTTCTCGGCCATGATCCCGGGCCTGCAGGTCGGCCGCTGGGACGTCATCAACTCCGGCATCTTCTACACCGACGAGCGCGCCAAGCTCATGCAGATGCTGCCCTACGAAGACCAGGCCATCAGCATCAGCACGGCCAAGGGCAACCCGCTGAAGATCAGCAAGCCCGAGGACCTGTCGGGCAAGAGCATCGGCGTGGAGATCGGCGGTTTCGAGGAGCGCAAGGCACGCGAACTCGACAAGCAGCTGACCGACAAGGGCCTCAAGGGCATGACCATCCGCACCTTCGAGAACTTCGCGATGGCCTTCCAGTCGCTGCGCGCCGGGCAGGTCGAGGTGGCGCTGTCGATCGACTCCACCGGGGCCGAATACCAGAAGCGCGGCGACTTCGACCGTGTGCTGCACGGGCTGTTCCCCACGCCCGTGGCGCTGGCCGCCAAGAACAAGGAACTGTCGATCGCGGTGGCCAAGGTGCTCAACGACATGAAGGCCGACGGCTCCTTCGCCAAGCTGCTGGACCAGTACGGCGTGAAGGCGACCGACGGCGCGGTGGTCGTCAAGGGACCGGCGAGCTGAGCGCGCGGCGCCTTCCTCGTCACTGACTTCGTCAACTAAGGAACTTCCATGGGACAAGGCTGGAACTGGTCGGGCTTCTTCGACTATCTGTTCAACCCGTACATCCTGAACGGCGCGCTCACCACCTTGTGGCTGACGCTGGCGGCCATCGCGGGCGGATTGGTGGTCGGTTGCGCGCTGGCCCTGGCCCGGCTGTCGCGCCACCGCTGGCTGGCCGCGCCGGCGCACTTCTACATCTGGGTGTTCCGCGGCACGCCGCTGCTGGTGCAGCTGATCATCATCTACACCGGGCTGCCCCAGCTGGGTGTGAAGCTGTCGGTGGTGGAGTCGGCGCTGCTGGGGCTGATCCTCAACGAGGCGGCCTACCTTGCCGAGGTGGTGCGCGGCGGCATCCAGTCGGTGTCGGCCGGCCAGACGAACGCGGCGCGCGCCGTGGGCTTCAGCAGCGCCCAGAGCATGCGCTACATCGTGATGCCCCAGGCCATGCGGCTGATCATCCCGACGCTGGGCAACAGCATCAACGGCCTGCTCAAGACCACCTCCATCACCTCGGTGATCTCGATGGAGGAGCTGCTGCGCCGCACCCAGGTGCTGATCCAGGAGAAGTTCATGGTGCTGGAGCTGTTCATCGTGGCCGCCATCTACTACCTGCTCATGACCACCGTGTGGGACTTCATTCAGCGGCGCATCGAGCGCCACTACGGCCGCGCCTACGGCAACGCGAGCGAGCCCGCGGCCACGGCCACGACCGACGCCGTGCTCGAGCAACGCTAGCCCAAAGCCCGCCATGCAGCACTACGACCTGATCCTTCGCAATGCCGACATCGCCACCGTGGGCGATCGCTATGTGGCCGACATCGGCGTTCGCGACGGGCGCATCAGCGCAATCGCGCAGCAGCTGGACGGCAGCGCCGCCCGCGAGATCGATGCCGCCGGCCGCCTCGTCACGCCTGGTGGCGTGGACGGCCATTGCCATTTCGACCAGCCCACCAGCGACGGCTCGCGCTTCTCGGACGACTTCTTCACGGGAACGCGCTCGGCCGCCTGCGGCGGCACGACCACCGTGCTTCCGTTCGCGGCGCAGCAAAAGGGCGGCAGCATCCAGGACGCCGTCGACGACTACCACCGCCGCGCCGACGGCAAGGCGGTGATCGACTACGCCTTCCACCTGATCGTGGCCGATGCCACCAAGGATGTGACGCAGCGCGAGCTGCCGGCGCTGATCGAGAAGGGCTACACCTCGTTCAAGATCTACATGACCTACGAGGACCTGAAGCTGGACGACCGCCAGATCATCGAGGTGCTCGCGGTGGCGCGCCGCCAGGGCGCGATGACGATGATCCATGCCGAGAACAGCGACTGCATCGCCTGGCTCACCGAACAGCTGCTGGACGCGGGCCTCACGGCACCGCGCTACCACGGCAGCTCGCGTCCGATGGCCGTGGAGCGTGAAGCCACGCACCGCGCGATCGCGCTGGCCGAACTCATCGACACGCCGATCCTCATTGTGCACGTGTCGGGCCGCGAGGCGGTCGAGCAGATCCATTGGGCGCGCGGGCGCGGGCTGCCGATCTTTGCCGAGACATGCCCGCAGTACCTGTTCCTCAGTGCGGAAGACCTGGGCATCGACCCCGACGACCCGATGCACGGTGCGCGCTGCATCTGCAGCCCGCCGCCGCGCGACAAGGCCAACCAGCAGTTCATCTGGAACGCCCTGGCCAGTGGCCTGTTCACGGTCTTCTCCTCGGACCATGCGCCATTCAACATCCATGGACCCGACGGCAAGCGCGTGGCCGGCGACGACGCCTCCTTCGACCGCATTCCGAACGGCATTCCCGGTGTCGAGACGCGCATGCCGCTGCTGATGAGCGAAGGCGTGCTGGCCGGGCGCATCGACGTGCACCGCTTCGTGGAACTGACGGCGACCAACCCGGCGCGCATGTACGGGCTGTATCCGAAGAAGGGGACCATTGCCGTGGGCGGCGACGCCGACTTCGTTGTCTGGGATGTGTTCGAGCCAGGGCAGGAGAAGGTCATCGCGAACGACATGCTGCATCACGCGGCCGACTACACGCCCTACGAAGGCATGCGCCTGCGCGCCTGGCCGGGGATCACGGTCTCGCGCGGACGGGTGGTGTGGCGCGACGGGGTCTTTTCTGCCGAGCCGGGCTCGGGGCAGTTCCAGCCGTGCCTGCGCCCGCGCACGCCCAACGCCGGCAGTCCGCTGGACAAGTGGCTGTGAGACCATCCAGCCCACAGCGGCCCGCCTGCTAAGCTTTTCGCCAACGTCTGTGGAACCCCTTTTTCGTCGCATGCCAAGTCTTCCCAGCCCGGCCCAACCCGCCACCATCACCATCGCACCGCTCGAGGTGCGCTCCGCCAGCCTGGCCGAGCAGGCCTACGCGAGCCTGCGCACCCTGATCCTGGATCGCAAGATCTCGGCGGGCAGCCCCTTGCAGGAAGGCCGGCTGGCGGAGGAGCTGCGCATCTCGCGCACGCCGATGCGCGAGGCGCTCGTTCGGCTCGCGGGCGAAGGGCTGCTGGTGCGCCGCGATGCGCGCTCCTATGCGGTGCGCGCGCTGGGCACCAAGGAGTACTTCGACTGCATGCGCGCGCGCGAGATCATCGAAGGCGAAGCCATCGTGCTGGCCGTCGACAAGATCAGCGACGCGCAGATCGATGACCTGGAGGCCGACCTGAAGTCCTTCGATGCCGGCGAGCACGACGAGACCGAGCACTGGCATTTCGACGACCGGTTCCACCTGATCATTTCAACGGCCAGCGGCAACGTCGTGCTGCCGCGGCTGGTCGAGGAGCTGCGTGTGAATGCGCGCCTGTTCCGCCTGCACAGCCCGCTGCATCGCCAGCGCGAGAACCACGATGAGCACGGCGAGATCATTCGTGCGCTGCGTGCACGCGACCCCGTGCTGGCCCGCGATGCGATGTGTGCCCACCTGCGCAGCCTTCAGGAAGACGTCAAACGCGCGATCGTCGACTGACGGGTGCCGCAGGTGGCGCACGCATGAAGCTGCGACGCGCCGGCCGTGAGATCAGGCTGGCCGGTCACCCAGGGACGCAGGCAATGATTTCCGGGCTGCTCATCGCTTCGGAGTGATGGTTCTGCTGACGGTCCGTATGGCATCTGCGAACTCTGTGAGGATCGCGGGCCTTGCCATGCCGTCTCGTCGAAAGAACAGGCCGAACGACGGCAGGACGACCTGCGGCCCGATCTTCAGTCTTTGCACGCCGCCCCTGGCGACTTCGTCCACGGCGTGCTCCAGCCGTACCGCACACAGCAGCGAGGGGTCCTTGCGAAGCACGGTGCCGATCGTGACCGAGGACATGGCCTCGATGACCGGCACGGGCGGTGTCACGCCGCTGTTGAGGAAGACGGTCATGAACGCCTGCCGGACCAGCGTTTCCTTGGGCGGCAGCACCCACTGGGCGGCGCGCAGGTCGGCCCACTGTAGCCTGCGTCCGGCGAGGCTCCGGTTCGAGGTGGCGGCGAGCACGCAGAGCTCATCCTTCAGCAGCACGACCGGTTCGAGCAACGGAATCATGTCGCTCGCGATCAACTCGGGCGTGATGGCGCCGAAGACGCAGTCGAGTTCCCCCTCGAGCAGGCGATGAATGAGCTCGTGCACGCGGCCCTCTCGCAGCTGCACGGCGGCGCCCGGCAGCCGCTCCCGCAGCTTGACGATGGCCGCGGGAACGGCGGCGGTGACAGACGGCGCACCCACCCGCAGCACGGCCGTCACGCCGCCTTGCATCGCATCGACATCCGCGGTGGCGCGCGCCAGTTCATGCAGCACCGCCCGTGCGCGAAACGCGGCGCTCGAGCCCAGCGCATTCGCATGGATGCCCAGGTGGCTGCGTTCGAACAGGCGGGCCCCGAAACAGTGCTCGAGTTCTCCGAGCATCTTGCTGATGGCAGGCTGGCTCAGGTGCAAGCGCGTCGCAGCGCCGCGCATCGTGGGCGTCTCGGACAGCACCACAAGCAGCTCGAGGTGCCTCAGGCGCAGCGTGCGGACGAGGCGGTCGGTTCTGGGGTCCATTTCTGCTTCCATGGAATATAGCTAATCGTGATCACTCCCTCACGATTATCGAATTTTCAAGAATCGGGGAAGGCGATAACGTCGCCCTTCAATGAACTCCGAATCCACAAAGACAACCGGCCAGGCCGGCCCCGCCGCCCCGCTGAAGAACGTGCGCGTGATCGACCTGGGGCAGTACATCGCAGGGCCGGGCGCGGCCATGGTCTTGGCCGAGCTTGGCGCGCAGGTGATCAAGATCGAACCGCTGGCAGGCGACCAGGCCCGGCATATCGGCCGCTACGGCGAGTCGATGATCCGCGCCTACAGCCGCGGCAAGCAATCCATTGCGCTCAACCTCAAGAGCGACGCGGGCCGGGAGATCGCGTGGCGACTGATCGCGAACAGTGACGTCGTGATCCAGAACCTGCGCCCTGGTGCCGTGGAGGCGCTGGGGCTGGGGCCGTCGGCGGTGCGCGAGCGCTTCCCCAAGGTCATCTACCTGTCGATCTCGGGCTTCGGGGACCTGGGGCCTTCAAGCGCACGTCCTGGCTACGACATCGCGGCGCAGGCCGAAAGCGGCCTGATGTCAGTCACGGGCGAACCAGACCGCCTTCCGCAGAAGGTGGGCGTGCCGATCATCGACGCGGCCGCGGCGCACCTCGGCGCCCAGGCGGTGCTCGCTGCGCTCTACGGACGCGCACAGACGGGTGTCGGCGAGACGCTGCGCACGTCGCTGCTCGAGGTGGCCATGCATTTGCAGGCCACGACCTGGTGCGACTACCTGGGAGGCGCCCCAGAGCCGACGCGCATCGGCGATGGTCAGCCCAACAACGCGCCTGCCGCCGAGGTGGTGCCCACGCGTGATGGGCACATCGTGCTGTCGGCCTATGCGGACGAGCATTGGGCGCGATTCTGTCGTGTGATGGGTCGCGAGTCGCTTGCGACGGACCCGCGCTTTTGCACCAACGCACGGCGGGTGCAGCACCGCGGTGAGTTGCGCGCCGTGTTGCGTGAATGCCTCTCGTCCTTCACCAGTGAAGAGTGCGTGGCGCTGCTCAGCCGAAACCAGATCGTGGTCGGCTTTGTGCGCAGCTACCAGCAGGTGCTGCAAAGCGCGGACGTCCAGGCGAGCGGGATACTGGTCGATGCACGGGGCGCGGACGGCCAGCGCTACCCGTCGCTGGCATTGCCCTATCGGCTGGGCGACGCCCCACGCGCCACGCCGACAGCCGCGCCTGCGTGCGGGGCCGACACCGATCGCCTCCTGGCCGGGCTCGGGCTCGCGGCAAGCGAAATCGACGACCTTCGCCGCACCGGTGCAGTGGCATGACGCAGGAACAGAAAAGATCCATGAACTCGGCGATTGATTCCATCGCGCACGACTGCGAGAACCTGGTCATCCAGACGCTGCCAATGTTCGAGATGATGCGCATGCGCGCGGCGACCACCGCACGTCGCCATCCCGTGCTCGGTTTTGCTGCGCCGGATCCGGCCTCCACCACGCGGTGGGTCAACCAGTTCACCCACACGCACCGTCGGCTCGGCCCGCAGGACACGGAGGTCGTCAGCCCGAACAACGACACGGTCTACAGCAACGCCTGGCTGGACCTTTCCGAAGGACCGGTCATCATCGAAACGCCCGAGATGCGCGAGCGCTACTGGACCCTTGGTCTGCTGGACGCGTGGACGAATCCGTTTGCCTACGTCGGGCGCCGCACGACAGGCAACAGACCCCAGCGCACGCTGGTGCATGGCCCGGCATGGCGCGGCGTCGCCCCTTCGGACATCACGCAGACGATTGCCGCGCCCGGAGATGATGTGTGGCTGATCGGCCGTCATCTCGTGGAGGACGACGGCGAGGACGCTGCGCGCGTGCGGGAAACGCAAGGCCGGATGCGGCTGGTTCGCCTGGATGGCAACGACGCGGCGATGCGGGTGGACACTTGGATGGATGGGCGCGATGCGGGCGTCCCGCCTGCGGATCTGTACCGCACCATCGTGAGCGCTGCGCTGCGGCGCAACCCTCCCATAGCGGGAGAGTGCCAGGCGTGGCCCGCTGCCGCGGCAGCGCTGGAGGCGTCGCTGCCGGCCGTCTACGAACGGCTGCGCACCACCAATCAGCCGCACGATCTGGGCGGTGGCTGGGCGATCCCGGTCATGGTGAAGACTCACTGGGGCAATGATTACCTGACGCGCGCCCGCATCGCCCGCAACTTCATCGGCGCGCTGGGCGTCGAGGAGGCGATGTACCCGACCGCCGAGGTGGACGCGGGCGGCGCGCCGCTCGACGGTTCGCAGCGCTACGAGCTTCGGTTTGCGCCGGGCAAGGGGCTGAAGGTGGGGGCTTTCTGGTCGCTCACGATGTATCGCCGCAGCGATTGTCTTTTCGTGGCCAACCCCATCGACCGGTACTCGATCGGTGACCGCACGCCGGGCTTGCGCCACGACACCGATGGCAGCCTGGCCCTGCGGCTGCAGGCCGAGAACCCGGGGCCGGGTGTGAACTGGCTTCCGGCGCCGAAGGGCGAGTTGTTCTACGTCGTGCTGCGGCTTTATCAACCGCATGCCGACCATCTGGAACTGCGATTCGACTACCCGCCGATCCAGCCGATCTGACATCCACAAAATCAACGGAGACAAGCACGCATGACCACAATGAACCGCCGACATCTTCTTGCCGCCGCCGCTGGCCTGGCATTGCCCTGGAGTGCGTCGAGCCATGCACAGGCATGGCCGGCGCGACCGATCCGCATGGTCTCTCCCTACGGTGCAGGTGGATCGAACGACATCCTCTCGCGCGTGCTGGGCGACTTCCTCGGGCGACGGCTCGGCCAGAGCGTCGTGATCGAGAACAAGGCCGGGGCGGGGACCCGCATTGCCAACGACTTCGTGGCGAAGGCCCCGGCAGACGGCTACACATTGCTCCATGCAGCGGCACCCATTGCCATCGGCGAGGCGCTGTACAAGGGCTTGCCGTACGACGTGCACAAGAGCTTTGTCTCGATCGCCAGCACGGCCATTGCACCCTTGTTCCTGGTGGTCAACGCCGACGCGCCGTACAAGACGCTCGCGGAATTCATCAAGCACGCGAAGGCCGACCCGAAGGGCGCGACCTTCGGCTCGCCGGGGGCAGGATCCGCGCCCCACCTGACCGCCGAACTCCTGTTGCGTGCCTCCGGCGCGAAAGGCATCGTGGTGCAATACCGCGGCGATGCGCCGGCCTACGCCGAGCTGCTTGCCGGGCGCATCGACGCGACCTTGACGGCCATCTCGACCGCGGTCCCCCACATCCAGGCCGGCAAGCTGCGGGTGCTGGGCGTTGCCACGGAAGAGCGCACACCGCTCTACCCGGATGCACCGACCATGCGCGAGCAGGGCTTGCCGTCCGTTGTCGGCTATGGCTGGTACGGCGTGCTCGCGCCGGCGGGAACGCCTGCCAACATCGTCGCGCAACTCAATGCGCAGATCAATGCCGCAGTGACCGACGCGGAGGTCCGTCGCAAAGCCGAGGCTGCCGGACTGCAGTTGCGCGGGAGCACCAGCGCCGAGTTCAGTGCGTTCATCGCGAGTGAAACGCGCAAGTGGGCGCAGATCATCAAGTCTGCCAACATCACGGCCGAATCATGAACACAAAGCAGTGCTGGGTCGCACGTGCGGGGCTGGCGCTTCTCATGATGGTGACCGCCGGGTGCGCGATGGTTGCCGCACCTGGACCCGCCATGCAGCGCAACACCACATCGGGACCCGTGATCGGCAGTGACGATGCGATTGCCTCGGGAACCTGGAGCTGGAAGGGCGTTCCGTACGCGAAAGCGCCCGTCGAGGAACTGCGCTGGCGCGCGCCACGCGATCCCGACCGATGGACCACCGCGCGGGCTGCCACCGCGTTCGGCCCGGCCTGCGTCCAGACGGGGCGGCTCTACGGCCCGGGCCTGCACAACCGCTACGACGACACCGTCGGCACTGCGCTCGGCAAGACCGTGGGGTCGGAAGACTGTCTGTATCTCAATATCTGGACACCGGCCTCGCCGGCCATCAAGCCAAGGCCCGTGATCGTCTTCGTGCACGGCGGCAGCAACATCACCGGCTATACCGCGGACCCCGTCTACGACGGCGCGGCGCTCGCGCGCAACGAGGATGCCGTCGTGGTCTCGGTCAACTACCGACTGGGCGTCTTCGGCTTCCTGAACCTGGCCGAGTTGAAGACCGGTCAACGCGACGAAGATTCGGGCAACTTCGCTCTGCTCGATATCGTCAAGGCGCTGGAATTCGTGACCGCAAACATCGCGGGATTCGGGGGCGATCCCGAACGCGTGACATTGATGGGGCAGTCGGCCGGTGCCGTGAACGTCTACGCCTTGTTGACATCGCCCATGGTGCTGGCGCGCGACAAACCCCTGTTCCACCGGGTCGTCGCGCTCAGCGGCGGCATCTCGACCGCGGCGTCCTTGCCAAAGGGGGCTATTCCCGGCGTGCTGCCCGCGGCGCTGTGGGCGACGCGTGGAGGGGCGCTGCTTCACGAGTTGCTCGTGACACAGGGCCGTGCATCCGACGAAGCTGGCGCACGGCGACTGATTCTGAAGACGGGTCGTGCGACGGTGGCGCACTGGCTGCGCGCGAGTTCGGTCGATTCGATCCTGGACGTGGTTCGCACCCGCCTTGCCCAGCGCGGCATGGCCGCTTCCAATCCGATTCCAGACGGCTGGGTCGTCGCGCAGGATCCGATCGCCGCCATTCGCGCAGGGCACTACGTTCACGTGCCGGTCCTTGCGGGGCACACCCGCGATGAAACGAAGCTTTTCCCCCAACTGTTTGCGATGCGGCCCGATCTCGGCGGAACAAGCGGCCGCCTTCTCGACGATGCCGCGGTCTTCGCACTCACGTCGCGCTATGACCCGGAAGCCGCACCGCAAACCACCATCGAACAATGGGTACCCCCCGCGTACCTGCCTGCCACGGCACCGACCGTCGGTTTCGACGCGCGTGCTGCCGAATTGGATCGAATCTGGTTCACCGCCATTCGAGACGATGTGCTGAATGCGTTGCGAACGCAGCAAGCAACGGTTTGGGCGTATGAATTCGAGTGGGACGAACTGCCGCCACCGTTCGACAAGATCTTTGGCGCGGCACACACGTTCGACTTGCCGTTCGTGTTCGGAAACTTCGGTCCCTCCCTGTACGCGAGGATTTCATTCACGCGTGCAAATGAGCGCGGCCGGCTGGCTCTTTCCCGTGCGATGCAAGGCACGGTGGGCGCCTTTGTCCGCAGCGGCGATCCGAATCACGCAGCCATCGGAATGAGGTGGAAAGCCTGGCCGAGCAGGCTTCGGTTCGATGCAGATGCCGCTGCTGTGCATCTCGGCACCCAATGAGGAATGTCTGGAGCTGCACGACCCAAGTGCAATCAAGCGGCGCAGGTTCATCATTCAGAAAATCTTATCGATCTGCAGAATTACAGTATTGGACGCTTCGGAGCCCACGGATTCCAATGCGGCACCATGGAAACACCGCTGATTGCCGCCAGCCTGAGATGGTTGTTCACCGAATGGCCGCTGGCCGAACGCTTCGGCGCGGCGGCAGCCTGCGGCTTCCGGGCAGTAGACCTGAGCCTGCCCTACGAACTGCCGTTGGAAGAACTGCGTGCATCGCTGCTTCGCCATGACCTTCGTTTCCTCTACCTGCTGGCCGCACCGGGTGATTGGGGCGCCGGCGATCGTGGCTTGGCCGCGGTGCCCGGACGGCAGGAGGAATTTCGAGCCGGTATGCACGAGGCTATCCGGTACGCATCGGGACTCGGGCACCCGCTGATTCATCCGCCCGCCGGCAACGTGCCCGAGGGCGTCGACCCGGCCGAATGCGAGCATGTGCTGCTCGACAATTTGCGTTGGGCCTGCATGCAGGCCTCCGAGCACGGCCTGCGCCTCGTGCTGGAACCGGTGTGTCGACGTGACTTCCCGAGGTACCCGATCAACACCGCAAGCCAGGTGATCGATCTGGCCGGGCGCATCGGTGCGGCCAATCTTGGCGTCGTGCTGGATTTTCACCACGTGCAGTGGGAGCACGGTCACGACATGGCGCAAGTGCATGCCGAACTGCGTCGCGCGATGCCGCTGCTGTGGTACGTGCAGATCGCTTTTGCGCCAGATCGCCTGGGGCCCGACGACTCGGACCATGACGCACACGCCACCATCGCCGAAGCGCAACGCCTCGGTTATCGTGGTGCATTCAGTTGCGAGTATCGACCTGCGGGCAGCTCGCAAGCGAGCCTGGGTTGGGCAGTTCGCTATGGCATCCGTGCCATTTCTTGACGGTAACAGGAGACACAACCGTGACTTGGCTACATCGCCGCTCTCTGCTGTCCCTGGGCCTGGCGTGGGCCGCCGGCGCGCGCGGCCAGGTCACCGGCGGGGACGGCCTCATCAGGTTGATCGTGCCCTACAGCGCCGGGGGCTCGCTCGACACCATCGGGCGTTCCGTTGCGGAGGGCATGAGCCGTGCCCTCGGCGTGCCGATGATTGTGGACAACCGTACCGGCGCATCGGGAACGATCGGCGCGGCAGCGGCCGCGCGTGCCGCACCCGATGGCCGCACGCTCCTCCTGGGCGGATCCAGCACGCATGCGGTTCTGCCGGCGGTGTCGCCCAAACTTCCCTACGACGCAGTGGTCGACTTCACCCCGATCTCGATGATCGCCGAGGTGGAGAACGCGCTGGTCGTCAGCCCGAAGCTGCCCGTCAACAACATGTCCGAGCTGGTGGCCTACTGCAAGGCGCGGCCCGGGCAGCTGGCTTTCGGTTCCTCGGGCGCGGGCGGCATCACACACCTGGCTGGTGAGCTGTTCAAGATTACCGCTGGCGTGGACGCGATCCACGTGCCCTACAAGTCGAACTCCGAAGTGGATCTGGCCCTGTTGAGCGGGCAGCTCCAGTTTGCCTTTGCCACGCTGGCCACGGCCATCCCGCACATACGGGCTGGCCGCATGCATGCCCTCGCGCTGGCCAGCGCGCAGCGCTCGCCGTTCCTGCCGGCGCTGCCGACCACGTCCGAAGCCGGATTTCCGAGCATCATCGCGGTGTCTTGGGCGGCCCTGTACGGGCCGTCGAAAATGGAACATACAGACGTAGCGCGGCTGAATGCGGCAGCCCAGGTCTCGCTGAAGCGACCCGAGTTGAAGGAGCGTTTCAACGCGATCGTCACGCGCGCGCTGCGAAGCACACCGGAAGAACTGGCCGACTACCAGAAGCGAGACCATGCGCGCTGGCGTCGTGTGGTCCAGACCGCCGGCATCAAACTGGAAGGCTGAGCTTGCTTCGGCCGGGCGCCAACTTGCGATGGCCCTGGACTGAACTCTCCGCGCATCTGCGCTACCGGCCTCAGGATGGCACGGCGAAACGCCGGACACCGGCGCCGGACACACAGGCATCGTCCTTGCCCGCGACAGCAACGGTTCACCCGGCGCCCTCCCATTCTCTGGATCCGATCGCTGTGGGAGTCGAGGGGCGCAGCCTGCTCGCAATCCCGGGATGGCTCAAGGCAATCAACCGGCTTAAAGTCGGCGAGGACTGTTGACGAGCAAATTTTCATCCTCATGAACCTACGCCGCCTTCGCTATTTCGTCGTGGTGGCAGAGGAACTGCACTTCGGGCGCGCCGCGCAGCGCCTGCATATCGCCCAACCCGCGCTCACGCAGAACGTTCAAGCGCTCGAGGCTGAGTTCAATGTCGAGCTGCTGACACGGTCGAGCCGCCGGGTCGAACTCACCGAGGCGGGCGCGGTACTGTTCGCCGAAGCGCAGCGCTTGCTTGAACTGGCGGATCAAGTCCACCACCGCATGCATGCTTTCGTGCTGGGGCACGAGGGCACCCTGCGGTTGAACTTCGCCCGATCGGCGGCAGGTGGTGCCTCGAGCGCGATCGTGGAGATGCTGCGCAACGAGGCGCCTGCGCTGCAATTGCAGATCAACTCCCAGTACACGGCCAAGAGCATCGAGGATCTGCTCGACGGCAAGCTCGACGCGGCCTTTGTGCGCTCACCGCTGGAAATGGCCGACCCGGCCGTTGGTCAATTGCAGGTGCTGCCGATCGGCAGCGAGGCACTCGTCGTTGCGCTGCCGCGAAGCCATCGCCTCACGCGGCGCCAACGCATCCATGCCGCCGATCTCGTCGACGAGCCGATCGTGACGGGATCTGCGCAGCGGGCTCCGGGTTTTTATCGCTTGATGTTCGGACAGATCTGGGGCGACCGCTCTCCGCGGATCGTGCTTCACGAACCTGACGAGGAGCACATGCTGCGCGCAGTGGCAGCGGGAACCGGCCTCACGATCCTCACCGAGTCGCGGGCAAAGGCAATCCAGGTACAGGGCGTCGCCATCCGCCGGTTTGCGGCACCGGAGCCGCGCGCAGGGTTGGCGCTGGTGTGGTCGGCGAGCAATCTCAGCACGGCACTGGCCGTGCTGGTCGATGTCGCACAACGGTTCGTCTCGCAGCACGTGGACGATGCGACGACAGGCCCCGGCACGCCCTCGCAGCCTGCTTGGGATCGCGCACCTTCGGCTTCGGACCGGTCCTCCTCCTGACCTCGCGGCGGCCGGCAAGTCGCACGCCCCCGTGCGAGTTCCACAGCGCCCGTGCGCAGTGGAAAGACGCGCCCGCGGCGGCATCCATCGATCGAATTCTCTTATTGATCTGGCGCGCAACAGTATTGGACGCGACCTGCGTCAGCCTCTTCTAATGGGCCGCAGGAGACAAACCATGTTCGATACCACACCTGCGACGGACCACCTCGTCGCCTCGCTGTCGCCCGCGCAGTTCACCGGCTTCGCACGGGCCGAGACCGCACGATGGACTCGCATCGCGCAGCGCAGGAATTCATGCGGAATGAACACGGAGCACGCACGATGAACGGTGCGACGAGCCTGGTGAAAACGCTGTTGGCCTCGGGTGTCGACACCTGCTTTGCCAACCCGGGAACGAGCGAGATGCATTTCGTCGCGGCGTTGGACACCGTGCCCGGCATGCAATGTGTGCTCGGCCTGCAAGAGAACGTCGTGACGGGCATGGCCGACGGCTATTTCCGCATCGCGCGCAAGCCGGCCTGCACGCTGTTGCACTGCGGCCCGGGTTTCGCCAACGGCATGGCCAACCTGCACAACGCGCGCCGGGCCCGCAGCGGCATCGTCAACATCGTGGGCGACCAGGCGACCTTTCATCGTCCCCTCGACGCGCCGCTGACTTCCGATACGGCGGGCATGGCGCAGACCGTGTCGGCCTGGGTGCGCACCAGCGCGCGTGCGGCGGAACTGGGCAGCGATGCCGTCGAGGCGGTCGCAGCCGCACGTGCCTTCGCCGGTCAGATCGCCACGCTGATCCTGCCCGCTGACGTGTCCTGGGGCGAGGGCGGTGAGGTCGGCACCCCGAAAGAGCCGCCCGCGTCGCCGCCGATCGACCCCTCGGCCGTCGAAGGCGCGGCCCGCATGCTGCGCGGGCGAGACGACGTGCTGCTGCTGTTGGCCGGCGAAGCCGTGCTGGGCGAAGCGCAGCGTCTGGCCTGGCGCATCGCAAAGGCGACGGGCGCCATGCTGATGGCCGATTTCGTGAACGCACGCCTGGAGCGAGGGCGGGGCCGTCTGCCGATCGAACGGGTGCCGTACGCACGGGACGAGGCGCTGGCGGCGCTCGGGCGTTTCCGGCAGATCGTGCTGGTGAACGCGCGCCCGCCAGTCACCTTCTTCGGGTATCCCGGCGTGTCGTCGCTGCAGTACGAGCCGGGCACTCAGTTCCACGTGCTGTCGCGGCCGGACCAGGATGCGCAGGAAGCCCTGCGAGCGCTTGCCCAGGCGTTGGACGTGCCGGATGCCGAGATGCCCGATGCCGGACAGCGGCCCGAACCCGCACGCGGCGCACCTTCGCCCGAAGGCCTGGCGCAGACGCTGGCCGCGCTGATGCCCGAGGATGCCATCGTCTCCGAGGAAAGCGCCACCTACGGCCGCCACTTCTACCGCTTCACCCACAGCGCACCCGCGCATGACTGGCTGCACCTCACCGGTGGTGCCATCGGCGACGGCATGCCCGTGGCCACGGGCGCCGCACTGGCGGCGGGCAGGCAGCGTCGCGTGATCAGCCTGCAGGCCGACGGCTCGGGCATGTACACGGTGCAGTCGCTGTGGACCCAGGCCCGCGAGCAGCTTCCGGTGACGACCATCATCATCAACAACGGCAAATACAACATCCTTATCGGCGAATACCGCAAGGTCGGTGCCGGCGCCACGCCGGGCGCGACCGCCATGTCCATGCTGGACCTGGGCAATCCGTCACTGGACTGGGTCAGCCTGGCCAGTGGCATGGGCGTGGAGGCCGCCAGGGCCACCACGCTGGAGCAATGTGCCGACCTCATGCGCGCCAGCTTTACCCGCCGCGGTCCGTTCCTGATCGAACTCATGGTGTGAGTTGGCCGATCGCAACTGCAACTTGAAACGAAGGACACGCATGAAAATGCTCGACATCAGCTGCCGCGGGCCGCGCCCGCTCAAACGCCGGACCGTCCTTGCCGCCGGCCTTGGACTGGCGGCGGCGATCGCACACGCCCGCGTTGCGGTGCCTGTGCGCAAGGTGACCGTGATTCTTCCGTTCGGCCCCGGCGGATCGGCGGATGTGATCGCGCGTGTGCTCGGGGCGGGCATGGCCGAGGAGCTCGGCCTGCCGATCATCATGGACAACCGCCCCGGCGCGTCGGGCGCCATCGCCGCGTCCGCCGCGGCGCGAGCGGCCGGCGACGGATCGACGCTGTTCTTCGGCGCATCGTCGACCCAGTCCGTGCTGCCGAACGTTCGGACCTCGCTGCCGTTCGATCCGGTGGCCGACTTCGCGCCGATCTCGATGGTGGCGGAGGTCGAGAACGCGCTGGTGGTCACGCCCTCGCTGTCGGTGCTGTCCGTCGGCGATCTCGTCGCGGATGGCAAGGCACGCCCCGGAAAACTGGCCTATGGTTCCTTCGGTGTCGGCAGCATCACCCATCTCGCAGGCGAGCTTTTCAAGATGTCAGCCGGCGTCGACATGCTGCACGTCCCCTACAAGACCGCGACGGACCAGGATGTGGCATTGATGACCGGCGAACTGCAGTGCGCCTTCGTCACCCTGGCCGCGTCCATGCCGCACATCCAGGCCGGGAAGATGCGGCCACTGGTCGTCGCCAGCCGACAACGGTCGCCGTTCCTGTCGAACGTGCCGTCCACGGCCGAGGCGGGTCATCCGGCTGTTGTCGCAGTGTCGTGGGGAGCACTCTATGCTCCGCGCAAGATGGACCCGGCGCTGGTCGCCACCTTCAACGCCGCCGTGCGCGCGGCGCTGGAGCGCCCCGATGTACGGCAGCGCTTGGCCACCATCCACGTGCGGCCAATGGCGAGCTCGCCGCAGGAGCTCGCCGCGTACCAGACGGACGATCGGGCGCGCTGGGCCGAAGTGGTCAAGGTCGCCCGCATCCGGCAGGAGGCTTGAGCATGATTCAGCTCGATCCCAACCTGCGCTGGCTGTACACCGAACTCCCCATGGCCGAGCGCGCCGCTGCTGCGGCGGCCGACGGGTTCCGCGGCGTCGAAGTAGCGTTTCCGTACGCGGTCGCGGCGCCCGACTACCGGGGCGGCCTCGAAGCGTCGGGCCTGGTCCTCGTACAAATTCTTTCGCCCACCGACTGGGACGCGGGTGAGCGCGGGCTGGCGGGCCTGCCCGGTCGGGAGGACGACTTCCGGACCACGATCCAGGCCGCCGTCGCCTATGCCGTCGACTGCGGCCGGCCCTTGATTCACGTGCCGCTGGGCAACGTGCCCGCCGATGCGAAGCGGGCCGACTGCATCGCCATGGCGCGCGAGAACCTGCGCTGGGCTGCCGACGCGGCGGGTGCGCACGGGCTCACGGTCCTCATCGAGGCTTGCTGCAGGGCGCGCATCGCCGACTACCTGATCCATGCCAACAGGGACGCAGTGGCCCTGATCGAATCCGTGGCGCGCAGCAACCTGAAGCTGTGCTTTGACACCTACCACGTGGCGATGGAGGGGAACGCGCTGGCGGAGGATCTCGACATCGCCTGGCCGCACGTCGGGCACGTGCAGATCGGCAACGCGCCGGGGCGCCACGAGCCGGGAGAGGGCGAGCTGGACTTGCACGCCTTCCTGGAAGGGCTGGAGCGGCGCGGATGGAACGGCTGGGTCGGGCTGGAGTACACGCCGCGCCGGAATACCACCGACTCGTTGACCTGGGCGCGCGCACTGGGTTTGTTGCCGGAGCGTGTGCAATGAGCGAAGTGCAAGCCCTGATCGGCAGTTGGCGGCTGCTGTCGTTCCGCATCCTGTACGACGACGGCGGCGTGGAGTTTCCGCTGGGCGCCGATGCCGAAGGCCTGATCGTCTACACCCACGCCGGCTTCATGACCGGCGCCCTGATGCAGCGCGGCCGACCGAAGTTTTCTGCGATGCGCTCCTCGGTGGCGGAGCGGGGCATCGGCTCGGCCGACGAGATCGTTGCTGCGTTCAACGGCTACTTTTCGTATTTCTGCCGCTTCGAGACTGATCCGGTCCAGCGCAAGGTGATGCATCGCGTCATCGGCTGCCACCTTCCGGATTGGGAAGGCCGCACGCTGGAACGGTTCTGGCAGTTCGAGGAGGTCGACGGTCGGCGGCAGCTGACGCTGCGGTCCGCGCCGCTGTCGATCAATGACCGCCGGGCCTGCAACGAGTTGAAGTTCCTGCGCGAGCCGGACATTTTCCCGATCGAGGTGCAACCATGAGCAAACGTCTCGCAGCCGGGACATCGGAGGTCGTCGCATGAGGGCCGTGATCATCACGCGTGACGACAGCGGCGCGCCGTACCCTCAGGTGCACGACGTGGCAGAAGTTGCGCCCGGTCCGCGCGAGGTACTGGTCAAGGTGCTCGCCGCTGGCATGAACCGGGCCGACCTGTCCTTGAAGACCGGCCATTTCCGCGCCATGACAGGCAGCGGGCCAACCGGCGTAGCCGGGCTCGAGATGGCCGGCGAGGTCGTCGGCTGCGGTGC
Organism: Variovorax sp. Root473; assembly: GCF_001426505.1. Lineage (GTDB taxonomy): Bacteria > Pseudomonadota > Gammaproteobacteria > Burkholderiales > Burkholderiaceae_C > Variovorax. The sequence continues at coordinate 41,031 of NZ_LMEV01000002.1, read as the reverse complement.
CGATGTCCAGGGTTTCCGCCGCGGCGACAGGGTGATGGCCATGTGCAGCGGCGCGCACGCGGAACGGGTTTGCGTGGACGAACGCCTGCTCATGCGTGTGCCCGATGGCGTGGATGTATTGCAGGCTGCCGCCTGGCCGGCCGCGCTGATGACGGCGCATGACGCACTTGTCACCAATGGGCGCCTGGCGCGCGGCGATCACGTTCTCGTGCAGGCCGCGAGTTCGGTGGTCGGCATCGCCGCGGTGCAGTTGGCCCGGCTGCTCGGTGCCGAACAGGTGATCGGCACCAGCATGTCAACGGACAAATGGGAACGCCTGCGCGCGCTGGGCGTGACACTGGCTGCGCACAGCGGCCCCGCGCTGGAGGCCGCCGTCCGGGAGGCGACGCACGGGCATGGCGTGGATGTGGTGATCGACCACCTGGGCGCTCCCGCGCTGGCCGAGAACATGGCCAGCGCAGCAATTGGCGCACGCATCGTGAGCGTGGGGCGCATGGGCGGCACTGGCGGGCCGATCGACCTCGACCTGCTCTCGCTCAAGCGGCTGTCGCTGGTCGGTGTGACCTTTCGCACGCGCACCGTCGACGATGTGGCTGCGCTGATTTCGCGCATGCTCGCCGACGTGGCACCTCTGCTGCAGGCCGGGCGCTTGCGCATGCCGATCGACAAGGTGTTCGCGCTGGAAGACGTGGCCCAGGCCCATGCGTGGATGAAGTCGCGCCAGCAATTCGGCAAGGTGATCCTGCAACCATGACACAAGAAAAAACCCAGCGGATCGCCTGGATCACCGGCGCGGGCTCCGGGATCGGTAGGGCAGCCGCGCTGGCCCTGGCGCGGACGGGGCATGTCGTTGCCCTGTCCGGCCGCCAGACGGACGCATTGCAGGCGGTGGCTCGCCAGGTCGCCGCGCAGGGTGGCACCGCGCACAGCTTCGTGCTGGACGTGACGGACAGCGAGGCCGTCGCGGCCACGATCGCGGCCGTCGAGCGCGACGTCGGCCCCGTCGACGTGTTGGTGAACAGCGCCGGCATCAACGTCACGGCGCGGTCCTGGGCCGAGGTCGGCGTCGCCGCCTGGCGCCAGGTCGTGGACGTGAACCTGACGGGAACATTCCAGTGCATGCACGCCGTGCTGCCGTCGATGCGGGCACGGCGCGACGGGCTCGTCATCAATGTCGCGTCGTGGGCAGGCCGGCATGCTTCTTCGTTGGTGGGGCCAGCGTACAACGCAACCAAGCATGCAGTGGTCGCCCTGACGCACAGCTTCAACATGGAGGAGGGGCGCAACGGCTTGCGCGGCTGCGTGCTGATGCCCGGCGAAACCGACACGCCGATCCTGGACCAGCGGCCGGCGCCCGTGCTCGCGCAGGAGCGCGCCCGCATGCTGCAGGAGGATGACCTGGGTCGGACCGTCGCCTTCGTCGCCGGCATGCCGGCGCGGGTCTGTGTCAACGAGATCCTGATCAGCCCAACGCACAACCGGGCCTTCGGCGCGTGACGGCCCGGAACGAACCAGCGCGGCCATGAGCGCCTCCGCGGCCATGCCAGCCAGGCTGGCTCGGCGCACCGCACAAAGCTACCCCATCAGACCCTTGAAGCTGGTGCTCGGATTCCCTCCCGGCGGCGCAGCGTGACAGCTTGCCGAACGGCTCGCGGGTCCAGATCGGACAGCCCGTGATCGCGGAGAATCGACCAGGGATGTTCGGCAACATCGCCGCCGCGAATGTGGCAAGAATCCCCGCGGGCGGCGACCCATTGTTCTTCGGCATGAACACGATCCACGCCGCCAGCCCGCACATGTTGCTCGAGTTGCTCAAAACCGGCGCGCCGAGGCGCCAGCTCACATGTGCCGAGGCCGTGCACCCGGCCCTTTCATGGGCAAATGGTAATGAAGTGCAGGTCTTTCCTGCGCCAGGCTGAGCTAGGATTTGCGGGTTTGAACTGCAAGCTCCTGCAATCCAGGAGCACAGCGTAATGGCGCCGCCATCCATGGTTATCTTTTGTCGTGGCAAGGCCGATTGACGTGCTTGGGCCCACCGTTAGCTGGAACTGCCTCATCGTCGAAGACGATGCCGACAACGCGCGCTACATCGCCGAAGGCTTCCGTTCGCTTGGCCATGTGGCGGTGATCAGCCGCGATGGCGCGGATGCGTTCGCGCGCGCCACGGGCGAGCCGTGGGACCTCGTCATCCTCGATCGCATGCTGCCCAACGGCGTGGACGGCCTGTCGATCCTGGCCGCGATGCGCGCCCTCGGCAAGAAGACGCCGGTGCTGCTGCTCAGCGCGTTGAGCGCGCTCGACGAGCGCGTCCGCGGCCTCAAGGCCGGTGGCGACGACTACCTGGCCAAGCCTTTTGCCTTCTCCGAACTCGCGGCGCGTGCCGAGGCGCTGGTGCGGCGCTCGCGTACCGGGCCCGAGATTCGCACGCTACAGCTGGCCGACCTCACGCTCGACTTGGCGCGGCGCCACGTGGAGCGCGGCGGCCGGCCCATCGCGCTGCAGCCGCGCGAGTTCAGGCTGTTGGCCTATCTCATGATGCATCCGGGCCAGGTGGTCACGCGGACCATGCTGCTCGAGGCGGTGTGGGACTATCAGTTCGACCCGCAGACCAACGTCATCGACGTACAGGTGAGCCGCCTGCGCGGCAAGCTCGATGCGGGCGGCGCGCCGACGCTGATCCACACCGTGCGTGGCGTGGGCTACACATTGGCCGCGCCGCAATGACCTGGTCCCTGCGCCAGTTGTGGCGCTCGATCGGCTTTCGGCTCGCCTTCTACTACGGGCTGCTCGTAGCCATCACCATGCTGGCCGCACTGGCGATCATCTACATGCAGACCGTGGGCGTGTTGCAGCAGCGCATGGTGCGACAGGTGGCCGCGAGCATGCAGCAGCTGATGGTGCGCCATGAAGCACGCGGTACCGACGGCGTGGCGGGCGAGATCGCCAATGCGCTGTCCGATGGCCGCAACTCGGACAACGAGATCTACCTGCTCACCGACGGCGAGGGAAACAGGCGCGCGGGCAACCTCGATCAGATGCCTTCGCTGACACCCGACGCAGGAGACGGCGTGCACCGCCGCGTGGTGCGCGCGGGCCAGACCGTCATCGCCTACCTCGTGATGCGGCCGCTGCCCGACGGCGGCATGCTCGTGGTGGGGCACGACCTGCGCGACCAGGAGTCGATCGAGTCGCTGGTGGCCAGCGCCAGCGCAGCGGCCGGCATCGTGGCGGTGCTGCTGCTCATCGGTGGAACCTTCGTCTTCCGCCAGGAGCTGGAGCGCAGCGTGGGTGCGGTGCGACGCACGGCCGCGCGCATCGCGGCGGGCGAACTGCAGGAGCGCGTGGCGCGCTCCGGGCAGGAGGGGCGGGAGGACGAGTTCGCCCTGCTTGAGCAGGACATCAACGCGATGCTCGACCGCATCCAGTCACTGATGGACGGCGTGCGCCATGTGTCCAACACCATCGCGCACGACCTGCGCACGCCACTCACGCGCGTGCTGGTGCGCCTGCGCGCGGTGGAGGTGGGGCTCGACGGCGCGAACGCGCCGCAGCGCGAGTCCGTGGCCACCGCCATCCGCGAACTGGAAGAGCTGGCCGTGATGTTCGAGAAGCTGCTGCAGATCGCCGAGGTCGAGGCCGGTGCACGGCGTCAGCAGTTCGCGCCGGTGGCGCTACACGTCATTGCCGACGACGTGGCGGAACTGTACGAGGCGGTGGCCGAAATGCAGGGCATTGCGCTGCTGCGCGAGCCCGCCGACCATGCCGTCGCGCTGGGCGACCGCGACCTGCTCGCGGGGGCGGCGGCCAACCTGCTGGACAACGCGCTGAAGTACGCCGCAAACGGAGGGAAGGGCGCAACTGTTCGCGTGGGAACGCACACGGTCGACGGGCGTGCGCAACTCGTCGTGCAGGACGATGGCCCCGGCATTCCGAGCGCCGAGTACGAGCACCTGGGCGTGCGATTTCATCGCCTGGACCGCAGCACACCGGGCCACGGCCTGGGCCTGGCGAGCGTGCAGGCGGTGGTGGCGCTGCATGGCGGGCGGCTGCAATTCAGCGACGCCCGCCCGGGACTGCGCGCTTGCATCGACCTGCCGACGGCTGACAGTTGAGCGGCCCTTTCGGATCGTTCTTCGCCGTCTCCTCGCGCCTCGAACATTGCCAAACGGCAATGCTTTGTTCATACACACGGCGGCGCTGAATTCCTAGGATCGCTGACGCACAACCTGTGCCGATCAACGCAGTTCCAGGAGACATCAACGGTGAGAATCAAGAGTCAGAGAGACTTCTGCTCAGGCGTCCTTTTCAGCGCCTTCGGCGTGGCCTTCGCATGGGGCGCCACGACCTACAACGTGGGCACCGGCGCCCGCATGGGCCCCGGCTACTTCCCGCTCATTGTGGGCATCCTCATCGCATGCATGGGCGTGCTGATCACGTTCAAGGCCCTCACGGTCGAGACCGACGACGGCGAACCCGTGGGGCGCATCGCATGGAAGCCGCTGCTGTTCATCATCGGCGCCAACCTGGTTTTCGGCGTGCTGCTCGGAGGGCTGCCGAGCATCGGCCTGCCGTCGATGGGGCTCATCGTCGCGATCTATGCGCTGACCTTCATCGCGAGCCTGGCGGGCGACAGCTTCGGATGGAAGGGCGTGACCCTTCTGGCGACCGTGCTTGCGCTCGGCAGCTACCTGGCCTTCGTGGTGGCGCTGAAGCTGCAGTTCCAGGTGTGGCCCACCTTCATCGCTGGTTGACCCGCGCAGAACAACAAGAAATCCAAGAGAACAATGGACCTGATTACCAATCTTTCGATCGGTTTTGGCGTGGCTTTCACCGCCCAGAACCTTGTCTATGCGTTTGTCGGCTGCCTGCTGGGCACGCTGATCGGCGTGCTGCCGGGCATCGGTCCGGTCGCGACCATCGCGATGCTGCTGCCCGCCACGTATGCACTGCCGCCTGTGTCGGCGCTGATCATGCTGGCCGGTATCTACTATGGCGCGCAATACGGCGGCNCTACCAGATGGCGCGCAAGGGCCGTGCAGGTCCGGCGCTCGCCGCTGCGGGCCTGGGCTCGTTTTTCGCGGGTTGCGTCGGCACGCTGATTCTTGCCGCCTTCGCGCCGCCGCTGACCGAGCTGGCCTTCAAGTTCGGCCCCGCCGAATACTTCTCGCTGATGATCCTGGGCCTCATCGGCGCCGTGGTGCTGGCCTCGGGCTCGTTGCTCAAGGCGATCACGATGATCCTGCTTGGACTGGCACTGGGCCTCGTGGGCACCGACGTGAACTCGGGCGTGGCGCGCTACAGCTTCGACATTCCCGAGCTCACCGACGGCATCGGCTTCATCGCCATTGCCATGGGCGTGTTCGGCTATGGCGAGATCATTGCCAACCTCGCGGTGCCGGAGCATGAGCGCGAGGTGTTCACTGCGAAGGTCAAGGGCCTGTGGCCCACCAAGGAAGACTTCAAGCGCATGACGCCTGCCGTGCTGCGCGGCACGGCACTTGGTTCCGCACTGGGCATCCTGCCGGGCGGCGGCGCGCTGCTGTCGGCTTTCGCGGCCTACACCATCGAGAAACGTATCAAGCTCAAGCAGGGCGAGGTGCCCTTCGGCAAGGGCAACATCCGCGGCGTGGCAGGACCGGAGTCGGCCAACAACGCCGGCGCGCAGACCTCCTTCATTCCGCTGCTGACGCTGGGCATCCCGCCCAATGCCGTGATGGCGCTGATGGTGGGTGCGATGACCATCCACAACATTCAGCCGGGTCCGCAGGTGATGACCAGCAACCCCGAACTCTTCTGGGGCCTGATCGCCTCGATGTGGATCGGCAACCTGATGCTCATCGTGCTGAACCTGCCGATGATCGGCATCTGGATCAAGCTGCTGACCATTCCCTACAAGTGGCTCTTTCCATCGATCGTGCTGTTCTGCGCGGTGGGCGTGTACTCGGAGAACAACAACACCTTCGATGTGTGGATGGTTGCGATTTTCGGCATCGTGGGCTACCTGTTCCTGAAGCTCAAGTGCGAGCCCGCGCCATTGCTGCTGGGTTTTATCCTCGGGCCGATGATGGAAGAGAACCTGCGCCGCGCGCTGCTGCTGTCGCGTGGCGATTGGAGCGTGTTCGTGATGCGGCCGCTGTCGGCGGGGCTGCTGGCCGCGGCGGCGCTGCTGCTCATCGTGGTGCTGCTGCCTTCGGTGAAAGCCAAGCGCGAGGAAGCCTTCGTCGAAGAGTGAACCCTGAACGCAGCTCGCCGATCTGCCGATGAAATGAGAACACACGCCCTATGAGGGTGCAGCGCACAAGGCGCTGCCGACCAGCTACAGCCCCAACTCTCGCTTGGCGATGATGTTGCGCTGGATTTCGTTGCTGCCGCCGTAGATCGACATCGCCCGTCGCCAGAAGTAGTTGGGCGCCGCGCCATGCAGGCTCGCGTCGAGTCCCTCCAGGTTGCCTTCGCCGCGGGCTTCGGCCACGTCGAGCATCTGGCTCTGGGGGCCGGCGGCCTCGAAGATCAGCTCGGTGATGCGCTGGCCGATCTCGGTGCCGCGGATCTTGAGGGCCGAGGCCAGCCCCGCGCCCGGCGAACTGCCGCTGCCCATGCTCGACAACGCGCGCAGCGTGGTCACCTCGAGCGCCTTGAGCTGGGCCTCGGTGGCCGACACCCTGGATCGGAACACCGGGTCTTCGATCAGCGGCCGGCCACGGTGCAGCGTGGCCGAAGCGATCCGATGCAGCCGGCGCATCGCGAAGGTCGAGAAGCCGATGTTCGAGTTTTCGACGCGTTCGTGCTCAAGCAGAAACTTGGCGTAGTGCCAGCCCTGGCCTTCCTCGCCCACGAGATTGGCCTTGGGCACCTTCACGTCGGTCAGGAACACTGCGTTGAACGAATGCGTGCCCTCGAGCATGGGGATGGGTTGCACCACGATGCCGGGCGACTTCATGTCGATGAGCACGAAGGAAATGCCTTGTTGTGCCTTGGCATCGCGGCTGGTGCGCACCAGGCAGAACATCCAGTCGGCATGGTGGGCGTAAGAGGTCCAGATCTTCTGGCCATTGACGAGGTAGTGGTCGCCGCGATCCTCGGCGCGGGTCGCAAGCGAGGCGAGATCGGAGCCCGAGGCCGGCTCCGAATAGCCCTGACACCACCACACAGTGGAGTCGCGGATGCCCGGCAGATGCTGCGCCTTCTGCGCCTCGTTGCCAAAATTGAAGATCACCGGTCCGACCATGCGGGGGCCAAACGGTTGGATGGTGGGGCAGTCGAGCTCGGCGCTGATGGTCTCGAAGATGTAGCGCTGGGTTGCGGTCCACCCGGGGCCACCTTGCGAGGTGGGCCAGGTGTAGGCGTGCCATCCGCGGCGCCCAAGGATCTGCTGCCAGCGCATGAAGTCCTCGCGCTGCAGGTGCAGGTCATGCGCCACGCGGCGTGCAATGTCAGGTGGCAGGTTGTTCTTGATGAAGGTGCGCACTTCATCGGAAAACGCGCGTTCCTCGGGGGTGAAAGCCAGGTCCATCGGGTGTTTCTCCTCTCAATCGGTGGTGGCCGCGCGCAGGATGAAATGCACGCCGCCGAGATGCACGCCTTCGGCGTCGACTTCGAGGCCGCGATCCTTTGCCGCAGCGCGAATCGCTTCGGGCTCGCGCGCGTCCACCACGATGCCGCGCAGGCCCTCGCCGCGATCGTCCCGCTGTGGAACGAAACGCAGCGTCGCGTTGTCCACTTTCAGCTGCCACGTTCCGGCCTGTGCCGGGTCGCGCGGCGCGGGTCGCTGCAGGATGCGGCCCCAGCGCTCGGCGAGCGCCGCAGGATCGTCGGCCTGCAGCACGGCGCCAGAGATGCCGCGCACGCGCGTCTGGGAAACCGCGTCGCGCCAGTGCGGGCCGGCTGGCCAGTACGGGCCTTGCAGGTCGGCGCCGTTCAGGGTCGTGTTGATCTCCAGCAGCGCACCGCCCGTGTCGCGCGGATGCAACTGCATCCCTTCGTAGTCGCCCAGCGCCAGCGGGGCGGCAATGCGCACGCCGATCTGTGCCACGTGCGTGCGCCATCGCGGCAGTGATTCGCTGTCCAGGATCACCATATAGCCGCCGTCGCCGCGGCGCCGCTCCAGGTAGCGTCCGGCAGCAGTGTTCGGGGCGAGTGGCGCCACCACCTCGACGAAGCTGGTGCCGAACGGCATCAGGGCGTTGTGCAGGCCGAACTGCCCCACTTCCGGATCCCGGTGGCACACGCGCACGCCAAACACGGCGCACAGATCTTCTTCCACCGGAGCCAGTTCGCGCGCCACCAGGCAGAGCTGGCGCAAGCGCAGGTAGGGCGAGGGTGCCGTCGCCGTTGATGTCGTGTTCGGTGCCGTGGTCAAAACGTTGTCTCCTTGCACTTGCAGGTTGTCGGGCTCGTCTATTTTTGAATATGATATAACAAATAAACAAATCAAGAGAAGAGGCCAACCCCATGACATCGCTTGCCGGACTGCGCGTGCTCGATCTTTCGCGCTTCATCGCCGGACCCTACGGCGCCATGATGCTCGCGGACATGGGCGCCGAGGTGGTGAAAATCGAGCCACCGGGCGAGGGTGAATATGCGCGCCGGGCACTCCCGGCAGTGGAGGGCCAGAGCCTCTACAGCTTCGTGGTCAACCGCAACAAGAAGAGCCTGGCCATCGACTTGCGCCACCCCGACGGCGTGCACGTGCTGCGCGAGCTCGTCGGGCAGGCTGACGTGCTGATCGAAAATTTCCGCCCCGGCACCATGGAGCGCATGGGGCTGGGCTGGGAGGCGGTGCACGCACTCAATCCGCGCCTGGTCATGGCGCGAATCTCCGGCTTTGGGCAAGACGGGCCGCTTGCGGGAAAGCAGTGCTTCGACGGCGTGGCGCAGGCCATGAGCGGCCTGATGGACCTGACCGGTGCCGCGGATGGTCCGCCCACCATGATCGGCTCGTTCATGTGCGACTACACCACCGGCATGTATGCCGCGCTTGGCATCCTGGCGGCACTGAATGCGCGGCACGCCTCGGGCAAGGGCCAACTGGTCGACGTGTCGCTGCTGGAGAGCGCCACCTCGATGCTGATGACCGCGATTCCTCAGCAGAAGCTTTTCGGCACCACCATGACGCGCGTGGGTAACCGCGATCGCTTCGTGGCGCCGTCCAACACCTTTGCCTCCCGTGACGGCCGCTATGTGTTGATGGTCGGGGGCGACGACAACATGTTCCCGCGCGTGGTGCGCGCGATGAAGGCACCCGCGTTGCTGGACGATCCGCGTTTCGTGTCGATGGCCTCGCGGATGGAACACCGAGAGGCCGTCGAGGGCCTGGTCGCCCAGTGGATGCTGCAACACGACGCCGACCGGATCGTTGCATTGCTGGAGCGCGAGGGTGTGCCTTGCGCCAAAGTGGCCACCATCGACGAGGTGGTCGAGAACCCGCAACTTCGCCACCGCGGCGCGATTGCCGAGATTCCCTTCGGCGACACCGCGGTGCCGGTGCCGGTGCAGGGCGTGACCATCCATCTCTCGGACACGCCCTTGTCGATTCGCAGCGCCATGCCGGCAGTGGGCGCGCACGGCGATCAAGTGCTGCGAGAGTGGCTCGGCTACGGCGATGAGCGCATGCGCGCGCTGCATGCCGGCGGCGCCGTCTGAATGTTCCCCTTCACTTTTCAGGAGACAAACCCAGGATGACTACGACCCAGGAGCTCATCGAGCACTTCGAGCGTGGCGTGCTCACGCTCACGATGAACCGGCCCGAACGCCTCAACGCGCTGACCGTGCCGATGACCGAGGCGCTGCTCGCGGCGCTGCGGCGTGCAGCGGTCGACGCCGAGGTGCGCGCGGTGGTGCTCACCGGCGCTGGTCGCGCGTTCTGCGCGGGCGGTGACGTGAAGGCGATGGCCGAGGACGACGGGGCGCGCCACACGCTGGAGTCGCGCGCGCTGCAACTGCGTGAACACATGGAATGCGCGCGCCTGCTGCACGAGATGCCCAAGCCCACCGTGGCCGTGGTGCGCGGCGCGGCTGCGGGCGCGGGCCTGTCGCTTGCGCTCGCCTGCGACCTGCTGCTGGCGAGCGATACCGTCAAGCTCACCTCGGCCTTCGTCAAGGTGGGGCTGTCGGGAGACTTCGGCAGCACGTACTTCCTGACCAAGCTGCTCGGCCCGCGGGCGCGGGCGTTCGCGCTGCTGTCGCCGGTGGTGAAGGCCGACGAGGCGCAGCAGATGGGGCTGGTCACGCGTGTCGTGGCCGATGCCGAACTCGACGCCGAAGGTCGTGCACTCGCACAGCAGCTGGCCGATGGCCCGTCGATCACCCTCGGCCACATCAAGGCCAACCTGAACGCGGCCGAGCAGGGCGCCACGCTGGCGCAGGCGCTCGACCACGAGGCCATCCGCCACATCCGGTGCGGCATGACCGAAGACCATCAGGAAGCGGCGCGCGCGTTTGTCGAGAAGCGCGCTGCGAAGTTCGTCAACCGTTGAAGGAGACACACCGCATGGACCGCTTTTCGCTCAAGGGCAAGACTGCCATCGTCACCGGATCGTCGCGCGGCATCGGCCGAGCCATCGCCATTGCCTATGCCCGCGCGGGCGCACGGGTCGTGGTGACCAGTCGCAAGGCCGAGGCCTGCGAGGCCCTGGTGGCCGAGCTGCGCGGCGAAGGACTCGAGGCCACGGCCATCCCGTGCAACATCTCCAGCAAGGAACAGGTGGCCGCGCTGGTCGACCGCACGGAAGCGGCCTTCGGCCCGGTCGACGTGCTGGTGTGCAACGCGGCGGTCAATCCCTACTATGGCCCGATGTCGGGCATCAGCGACGAAGCCTTCTCGAAGGTGATGGACGTCAACATCCGCTCCAACCTGTGGCTGGTGAACCGCGTCGCGCCGGGCATGGCCGAGCGCGGCGGGGGCTCGATCGTCATCATCAGCTCGATCGCCGGACTCACCGGATCGCGCGTGCTCGGCGCGTACGCGATCTCGAAGGCCGCCGACATGCAGCTCGCGCGCAACCTGGCGCTCGAATGGGGCAAGCAGGGCGTGCGCACCAACTGCATCGCGCCGGGACTCATCAAGACCGACTTCGCGAAGGCGCTTTGGGACAACCCGCAGACGCTGGCGGCGGCGCTCGCGTCGAGCCCGCTGAACGCGATCGGCGACCCGGAGGACATTGCGGGCGCGGCGCTGCTCCTTGGCTCGGACGCGGGGCGCTTCATCACCGGCACCACCATCGTCATCGACGGCGGTGCCACCATCGGCGGCGAGGCCTGATGAGGCCCGACCGCCCGAAAGGATTTTCCGCATGACCTACCAGGACATCACCGTGGCCACCGAAGACCACGTGCTCACGCTCACGCTGAACCGGCCCGAGAAGCTCAATGCGTGGACGCACCGCATGGAAAGCGAATTCCGCCAGGCGGTGGAAGCGGCCGAAGCCGATGAGCAGATACGCGCCATCGTGGTCACGGGCGCGGGAAGGGGCTTCTGCGCGGGAGCGGACATGGACATCCTCGAGGCGGGGGCCGCCGGCGCCGCTGCCGGGGATGCGAACGCCCCGTCCCCGGCGCCGCGCAAGGATGGCATCGAGGCCAACTACGCCTGGCGCTTCAGCTACCTGTTGCGCGTGCGCAAGCCGATCTTCGCGGCCATCAACGGACCTGTCGCGGGCATTGGCCTGTGCATGGCGGTGTTCTGCGATTTCCGCTACATGGCCGAGGGGCAGAAGCTCACCACCGCGTTTTCCAGGCGCGGCCTGATTGCCGAGCACGGCATCTCGTGGATGCTGCCGCGCCTGGTGGGTCCGACCAACGCGCTCGACCTGCTGCTGTCGGGCCGCACCATCGTCACGGCCGAGGCGGCGGCGCTGGGGCTCGTGAAGCCACTGCCCGCGCAAGGCTTCCTGGCCCAGGTGCAGGCGATGGCGCACGACATGACGCAAAACGCGTCGCCGCGCTCCATCGGCGTGATCAAGCGCCAGGTGTACGACAGCCTGTTCCAGGACCTGGACACCGCATGGCGCCGTGCGGACGAGGAAATGCAGACCTCGTTTGCAAGCGAGGATTTTCGTGAAGGTGTGGCGCATTTCCTGGAAAAACGCCCGCCCGCGTTCACGGGACATTGAAGCCGGACAAAAGCGCAATAACATATAAGCTATTTAAAAAGGCGCGTGCTTCGCGTGCCGACCCAGCCTATGGAAGACACCCCTCTCACGCGCGACAGCCTCAACGCGCAGGCCTACGGTCGCATCTGCCGCGACCTCAAGGCGGGCCGCTTCGCGCCCGGCGAAAAGCTCAAGCTGCGCGATCTTGCCGCCGAGATGGGCATCAGCCCCACGCCGGTGCGAGAAGCGCTGGCGCGGCTGATCTCCGAACAGGCGCTCGAACAGGTCGGCCATCACTCGGTGCGTGTGCCTGTCATGAGCGAAGAACGCTTCGCCGAGGTTCGCACGCTGCGGCTGATGCTCGAAGGCGAGGCGGCCGCGCGTGCCGCGCCGCGCGCCACCGCCGAGGATGTGAAGAAGCTCGAGGCGATCCATGACCGCATGGCCGCGCTGCGCGAGGCCGGCGACACCGCGGGCGAACTGGTCGAGGCAGAGCGCTTTCACATGGAGGTGTATGCGCTGGCGCGCATGCCAGTGCTGCAGCGCATGGTCGAGGGCCTGTGGCTCCAGTGTGGCCCGCTCATGAAGGCACTGCAGACCCACACGCTCGGCCAGCCACGCAAACAGCATCCGCAGTTGATGGTGCTGCGGGGCATTCGCAAGCACGATGCCGACGTGGCGCGACGCGGCATTCACGACGAGATCGATCGCACGACCGCGCCGATACTGGCCTACCTGCGCGAACGTAGCGCGCAAGAAGGCGGTGCGCCTGCCGCGGCGGCAAGAAAGAGCGCTGCGGGACGGCGAGCCGCAGCAAGCCAGGCCGCCTGAGCAGGCCGCTTGAGCGGTCACCCCCCGCGCGCGGGGGCAAAGGGAAAATGGCGAGGTCACGCACGTGGCCGCATCGCGCCTTCCATGCATCCGGCGGATGGACATGCATGCCGAATATTCATCAGGCACAGCCTTGCTGAGGCCGGCGCTTCGCCGCATGATGGCGCACAAACCGGAGCCCTGCCATGCAGGGTCACCCGGACGAGCAGACCGCCTCGGAGACACGCCAGAATGATCGCCTACCGCCACGGCCCGCGGCCGCTGCACGAGTACCTGCGCCTTCATGCGCGAAGCACACCCGACAAGCCCGCCGTCATCTGGTACGGACGCCGGATCTCGTGGGCCGAACTCGATGACCTGAGCGACCGCTTTGCGCAGAGCCTGCGTGACCGGGGTATCGGGCAGGGCGACGTGGTGGCGCTCTTCCTGCACAACTGCCCGCAGTACCTGATCGCGCACTTCGGCGTGCAGAAGCTCGGCGCCATCGTGAGCCCGTGCAACCCCGATGCGCAGGCCTACGAACTGGAGCACCAGCTCAGCGAGCTCGACGCCAGTGCCATCGTCGCAGGCGAGGAACTGCTCAAGGTGGTGCTGGGCTCGCACGCGATGCGCACCGTGGCGCACGTGTACGCGGTGCGCTGCGGCGACATGCTGCCGGCCACTCTGGCCATGGACGTGCCGCCCTGCCTGCGCCTGCCGCATGAAGGCGCGCCGCCGCTGCCGGCCTGCACCATCGACTTTGCGGATGCGCTCGCCGAGGCCGGGCCGTTCGAGCCGGTCGACACCATTGCCATGGACGACGTGGCGCTGATGGCCTATACATCCGGCAGCACGGGCCTGCCCAAGGGCGCGATGATCAGCTACGAGTGCGCGCTGTACAAGACGGCCGTGAGCGCCGACAGCTTCGGCATCCGCGCGGGCGACGTGATGCTGGCCGACGTCGCGCTGCACCACATTTCGGGAACGATGACCGGCCTGGCACTGCCGGTGTACGCCGGTGCCACCGTGGTGCTTCTCAACCGCTTCGACGCCACCGCGGTGCTGCAGGCGATCGAAGCCTGCAAGGTGACGTGGTGGTACACGATGGCGCCCTCGCTGCCGCTGGTCATGGCGTGTGACGATGCGGCGAGCTATGACCTGTCGACCCTGCGCACCACCGTGGGCACGAGCTTCGGCGTGCCACTGTCGCAGGCGCTGGCCGCGCGCTGGAGCCGCTTCGCCAACGGCTGCCTCGTCTACGAGGCCGGCTACGGCCTGAGTGAAACCCACACCTGCGATACCCTCATGCCGCCCGATGCCATCAAGTGGGGCACCAACGGCAAGCCGGCGCCGGGTGTCGAGCTGCGCATCGTCGACCTCGAGACCGGGCGCGAACTGCCGCCGGGCCAGCGCGGCGAGATCCTGCTGCGTGGGCCGATCCGCTACAAGGGCTACTGGCTGCAGCGCGAGGCCACCGAGGCGATGCTGAAGGACGGATGGCTGCGCACCGGCGACGTGGGCGTGGTCGACGAGGAGGGCTACCTCACGTTCCTGGGGCGCACCAAGGAGATGATCAAGGTCTGGAGCTACAGCGTGTTTCCGGAAGAGGTCGAGGCGATCCTTGGCATGCACCCCGACGTGCGCCAGGCCGCGGTGGTCGGCCTGCCCGACCCTGACCGCGGCGAGGCGGTGCAGGCCTACGTGGTGCTGAAGGACGAGGCCGCCGCGCGGGTGCGTGCAGGCCAACCGAAGGACCGCGCCGACCAGAAAATCATCGAATGGTGCCTGCAGCACATGTCGCACTACAAGGTGCCGCGCCGCGTGATCTTCCGCAGCGGCCTGCCGTCGTCAGAGAACGGCAAGGTGCTGAGGCGCATGCTGCGGGACCCGGCCGGGCCGTCGCCGATGGCGTTGAACTGACCCTGACCCGCCGGGCCGTGGTCAGCGCGCAGCGGCCGGCGCGCGGTAGCTCATGAGCTCCTGCTTTGCAATCGCATTGCGATGCACCTCGTCGGGGCCGTCGGCCACGCGCAGGTGGCGCGCATAGGCATAGAACGAGGTCAGCAGCGTGTCCTGGCTGAGGCCCGCGGCGCCAAAGGCCTGCATCGCGTCGTCGATCACCTGCACGCAGTTGTTGGGCGCCAGCACCTTGATCATCGCGATCTCCTTGGCTGCCACCTTGTTGCCCACGGTGTCCATGCGCCAGGCCGCATGCAGCACCATCCAGCGCGTCTGGTCGATCAGCATGCGCGCTTTGGCGATGCGCTCGCGCCACACGCCCTGCTCGGACAGCGGCTTGCCGAAGGCCACGCGCGAGACCACGCGCTCGCACATCATCTCCAGCGCCGACTCGGCCATGCCGATCATGCGCATGCAGTGATGGATGCGGCCCGGCCCGAGCCGACCCTGCGCAATCTCGAACCCACGGCCCTCCCCGAGCAGCAGGTTCGACGCCGGCACCCGCACGTTCTCGAACAGCACCTCGGGATGGCCGAAGGGCGCGTCGTAGTGACCCATCAGTGCCATGTCGCGCACCACCGTCACGCCCGGGGTGTCGCGAGGCACGATGATCATCGATTGCTGGCGGTGCCGGTCGGCGTTGTCCGGGTCGGTCTTGCCCATCAGGATGAAGAGCTTGCATCGTTCGTTCATGGCGCCGGTGATGTACCACTTGCGTCCGTTGATGACGTAGTCGCTGCCATCGCGGCGAATGCTGCATTCGATGTTGGTGGCGTCCGACGAGGCCACGGCCGGTTCGGTCATGGCGAACGACGAGCGGATCTCGCCTTCGAGCAGCGGCTTGAGCCATTGCGCCTGCTGCTCGGGCGAGCCGTAGCGTGCAATGACCTCGGTGTTGCCGGTGTCGGGCGCGCTGCAGTTGAACGCCTCGGCGCTCCAGTAGCGCCGGCCCATGATCTCGCACAGCGGCGCGTACTCCAGGTTGGTCAGGCCCGCCCCATGTTCCGCTTCGGGCAGGAACAGGTTCCACAGGCCCGCCGCGCGCGCCTTGGGCTTGAGCTCTTCCATCAAGGGCAGCGTGGTGTAGCTGCCACCGTTCTGTGCGTTCAGGTACGAGCGGTGCGCTTCTTCCTCGCGACGCAACTCGTTCGGGTAGATGTGTGCGTCCATGAAGGCGAGCAGGCGCTTGCGCAGGTCCTGGACCTTGGGGCTGTAGGCGAATTCCATGTGTGTCCTTGGGGGAGCGTGTGAAAAAGTGGGAAGGCGATTCAGGACCAGGAGAACAGGCCCAGAGAAACCGCGACCAGCGCCGGCTTGGTCTGGCCTTCGATCTCGACTGTGTTCTCGGTGCGCAGCAGCGTCCAGCCGTCTTCGCGCGGCTCGGCCGCGAGGAGCTTCATGTGGTTGCGCACGCGCGAGCCCACGAGAACCGGTGACATGAAGCGAAGCTTGTCGATGCCGTAGTTCACCGATTGGGTGGCGTTCAGGCCGCTGAGCAGCTCGTAGGTCGCAATGGGAAGCAGCGACAGCGTGAGAAAGCCGTGCGCAACGGGTGCCCCGAACGGGCTTTCGCGCCTGGCGCGTTCCACGTCGATGTGAATCCACTGTCGATCGCCTGTGCATTCCGCGAACGCGTCGATGCGTGACTGCTCTACCTTGATCCAGGACGAAGTGCCGATGGATTGGCCGACGAGGTCGAGCAGGTTGTCTTGGTTCAGCAAGGGCATGGTGGGGCACTTGAAATGAGGATGTGCCTATGGTGCCGCCTGCGGGCCCTCGACGGGCCTGTGCCGCATGAAGGCTTTTCATCCGGCGCATTCGGCTTGTTGATGCCGTGGCTGTGCGCATGCAAGAACATCGTCGTTCGAATCTGCTTGTGCCTCCGCACCGAAAGGACATCGTGACCGCCAGCTACGAAATGCGCGACGGCGTCGCCGTTCTGACCATGGACAACCCGCCCGTCAACAGCCTCGGGCTGGCCAATCGGCGCTTCATCGCCGAGGCTGTCCGGCGCGCCGAGGCCGATGCCGCAGTGTTCGCGATCGTGCTGGCAGGGCGCGGCCGGGCCTTCTGCGGCGGTGCCGACATCCGCGAGTTCAACCGGCCCGAGGCGACGACGGCGCCCGAGCTCGTGGACGTGATTGCGCAGGTGGAGGCCTGCGAGAAGCCGGTGGTGGCCGCGATCCACGGCGTGGTGATGGGTGGCGGGCTGGAGCTCGCGATGGGTTGCCATTACCGCATCGCCGAGACCGGCACGCAGGTGGCGTTGCCCGAGGTGCGCATCGGCATCCTGCCGGGGGCGACCGGTACACAGCGGCTGCCCCGACTGATCGGCCTGGAGCCGGCCCTCAACATGATCGTGACCGGCGACACCGTGCTGGCCGAGACGCTCTTCGCGCTGCCCGGCCAGCGCCTGTTCGACCGGCTCGTGCCTGCGACGGCGCCACTCGATGTGGTGGCCGCGGCGATCGTGTTCGCTGGAGAGATCGCGCGGGTGCGCCCGCTGCCCCGCTCGCGCGAGCTTCGCGTGGACCATCCCGACGCGACGGGCTATCTGCATTTCGCACGCCAAGCGGTCGCCGCGAGCTCGAAGCACTGCCCCGCGCCGCTGCGCTGCCTGGACTGCGTGGCGCAATCGGTGCGGCTGCCGTTCGATGCCGCAGTGGCCTTCGAGCGCGAGGCCGTGACCGAACTGGTGTGGACGCCGCAGAGCGCGGCATTGCGCTACGCGTTCTTCTCGGAGCGCGCGGCAAAGAAGGCAGCGGGGCCCGGCGACGCAGTCATTGTCGAGCGCATGCTCGCGCGCTGTCGCGAAGCGGCGCGGCAGTTGATGGCGCAAGGCGTGGACGCACGCGCCATCGACCGCGCGATGCGCGAGTTCGGCTTCGCCCCCGCGCTTGGGGTTTCAACGGCCGAGTCCCCGGCAGCAGCCCCTTCGCGTCCGATCGACGACGACCAGATCGTGCACCGGCTCATGCGCGCGATGGTGGACGAGGGCACGCGCCTGATCGGCGAGGGGGTGGCCGCGCACGCGAGCCACATCGACTGCATGTTTGTTGCGACCGAAGGATTCCCTCGCTGGCGCGGCGGGCCGATGTACTACGGCGCGCGGGCAGGGATCTGCGAATTGCCGGGGGATGAGGTGTCCAATCCCGGCGTCTGATGGATCGGAGCGATGACGACTCGACCCGGCGGTGAGGCCCGGCAGGCGCGGACGTGTTCATGGGGGCGCGAGGTTCTTGAGCAGGATCATTCGCGCAGGGGAATCTTTCAGCCTCCGCTGAGCAATGTCGGCGCTAGAGCACCGGCCGCACGACGAACCGGATGCCGCATGCATCGAACGCAGCGTGCCGCGTTCCTTGACGCCGGATGGAGAGCCCGTGCGACGTCGCATCGCGCAGCACCGCATCCATGTCGTCCACGCTGAAATCCAGGCCCGTCACTGCACTGACGCCGTCGGATGCGAGCGCGAAGCGCAAGTCGAAGCGGCCGAGCGCGAGGGCCGGCAGCCCGTGCGCATCGCGGCCGGACGGCGCGTGAAAAAGCTGCGCCCAATGAAGCGCCACACGCTCGGGCGAGCGCACCGACAGCGTCAGGCTGCAAAGCCGCACCCCGCGCGTCGGTGTGGTGTCGTGCGCAGAGGCCGGCGCGGCTTCGCGCAGGTCGACCGTACAGGCACCGGTGTCCACCGCCTCCAGCCGCAGGCACGGGGTGCAGCCCAGCGCCATGCCGTCGAGCGGTTCGATGCCAAGGCGCTGCAGATGGGTTCGCTGACGAGCGAGATCCCTGCATCGCAGGTCGAGCGTGTCGCCAGGCGCGGCGCGCAGCTCCAGCCACGGGCCGCCGAGCTGCAGCCGTGGCCATCGCGCGGTATCACGCGGCGAGGCTGGCTCCGCGAGCGGCGCTGCGAACACGCGCTCGAAAAGCGCCAGCGCGGAAGCGCCGTCGGTCACCGCCAGGCGCAAGCCGTGCAGGTAGGGCATGAGCGGCGGGCTGGCCATGGCGTGCACTCAGGCCTGCGCCGCGCGTTGCCAGCCGAGTTCAGCCAGCTGGCGCGCCTGCCGCCCGGCATCGAGCGCATGTGCGTTCGACGCATTGCCGGCCAGCGCGCGGCCCATGATGCCCTGCGCGATGGCGGCGGCCCGGAACAGGTTGAAGGCGGTGTAGAAGCGCCAATTCTGCGGCTCTACCGGCTGCAGCCCGCGGCGCTCGCAATAGCGCGCCACATAGGCGGCTTCGGACGGCAGTCCGCGCGCGGCGAGCTGCTGCGTGTCCAGGTCACCGAGTCCGCGAAACGGCGGCGGCAGTTGCCAGGCCATGCAGTGGTAGGCAAAGTCGGCGATCGGGTCTCCCAGTGTCGAGAGTTCCCAGTCGAGCACTGCGATGACGCGGGGCGCGTCGTGCGCGAACACCAGGTTGTCGAGCCGGAAGTCGCCGTGCACGATGCGCGCGGCATGTTCGGGCGGCAGGTGTCCGGGAAGCCAGTCGATCAGTGCCTCCATCGCGTCGATCCGCTCGGTTTCACTCGCGCGGTACTGCTTGCTCCAGCGCGCGACCTGTCGCTCGATGTAGCTGCCCGGCCGGCCGTAGTCGCCCAGGCCCACGGCGCCCACGTCGACGTCGTGCAGCGCGGCCTGCACGCGGTTCATCTCGTCGCAGATCGCCGTGCGCTCGGCGGGGGACTGGGCGGGCAGCTTCGGGTCCCAGAAGATGCGGCCGTCGAGATGGTCCATCACATAGAAGGCGCTGCCGATCACGCCCGGGTCTTCGCACAGCGCATGCACGCGAGGCACGGGCACGGGCGTGCCCGCGAGCGCACGCATGACGCGGAACTCGCGCTCCACCGCATGCGCGGAGGGCAGCAGAACGCCCGGGGGCTTGCGTCGCAGCACGTAGCGCCGATTGGGCGTCTCGAGCAGGAAGGTCGGGTTCGATTGGCCGCCCTTGAACTGGGAAATGCGAAACCCGGCGTTCGCGCCCGGGTCCACCTGCGCGGCGAACCAGTGCCGCAGCGCCGTCTCATCGAAGCGGTGCTGCTGCCGCACATCGGTGGTGCCTGCGAACTGTTCGCTGCTGGTCATGGGGGCCCTGTCTCCTCGGTGAATGCGCGTGAGCAACAACTCACGGCATGATGGCGCGTGTTGGTCCAGGCCGCAGCCTAAGAGCAAGGGGCCACGGCGGCCAATGAATGCTTCGAATGGACCTGGATACGGCAAATGCATATCTCGCGCGTCGATCTCAATTTGCTCGTGGTGCTGGACACGATCTACACCGAAGGCGGCATCACCAAGGCGGCCGAGAAGCTGCACCTGACCCAGCCGGCCATCAGCCATGCGCTGGCCCGGCTGCGCGACCTGTTCAATGATCCGCTCTTCGAACGCCAGGGCCACCGGATGGTGCCGACACCACTCGCCAAGCGGCTGATCGACCCGCTGCGCGGCTCGTTGCAATCGATCGGCTCGCTGCTCAATGACACACAGAGTTTCGAGCCCGCGAGCGCGAAGAAGCGCTTCGTGGTGGGACTTCGGGACTTCATGGAATCGACCGTGATGCCGCCGCTGATGAAGTCGCTGGCCCTCGAGTCGCCGGGCGTCGAGGTCTCCAGCGTGCGCGCCAACCGACGCAGCCTGGAAAGCGAACTTGCGGCGGGCACGCTCGACGTGGCACTCGACGTGCTGCTGCCGCTGTCGGACGCGGTGAAGGTCAAGCGCATCAGTGTCGACGGCATGGCGGTGGTGGCGCGCAAGGGGCATCCGGCCATCGTCGATGGCGCGATCGCGCTGGACACCTACCTTGCCGAGCGCCACATCCTGGTCACCTCACGCCGGCAGGGGCCCGGCTTCGAAGACATCGAACTGCGCCGCATGGGTGTGCAGCGCCAGGTGGCGCTGCGCTGCCAGTTCTACTTCGCGGCCTGCCGCACGGTGTCGGAAACCGACCTGCTGCTCACCATGCCCGAGAGCTACGCCCATGTGGCGAACCGCCAGTTCGGGAACCAGGTGATGGCCTTCCCGGTGCCGCTGTCGTCGATGGACGCCTACATGTACTGGCACGCCAGCACCGACAACGACGCGGGCAACCGCTGGTTGCGCTCGGTGCTGCTGCGCTGTCTCGCGCGTTGAACAGCGCGCTTTTTCTTTCGCTTCTTCGCTTCCTTGCTTCCGATGGCGAACTCGGCGCAATGCCGTGGGCGCTGCACTGTGCCGCGCATTCGGGTTTACGCCAGTGGCATGCGATCGGCTCTCGCCTTAAATTGACATCTGTTATAACAAATAACGCGTCGACCTAGGCAGGCCGCGCATCACCCGAAGGAGACACGATGGCTATGAGAAGGCGTCATTTCATGCGGGCTACAGCCGCCGCGGCTGGCGTGCTCGGCTGGCCGGCACTGAACGCACGTGCGCAGTCAGGCCCGGTGCGCATCGGCGTGATGCTGCCGATGAGCGGCATCGGCGCGGAAGCCGGCGCGGCCTGGCTTGCGGGGGCCAAGGTGGCCACTGAGCAGTGGAACGCGAAGGGCGGCGTGCTCAAGCGCCCCATCGAACTGGTCGTGCGCGACGACAAGTTCACCAGCGCGGGGGCCGTGGCCGCGGCGCGCGAGCTGGCCGGCAGCGGCGTCAATCTGCTGATCGGCGGCTCACAGTCGCCGATGGCGCTGGCCACCGCGCCGATCCTGCCCGAGCTCAAGGCGATGATGGTCGCGCCGTGCCCGACGGTGATGTCGCTCACGCACGAGAACTTCAGCCGCAACTTCTTTCGCCTGTCGTGGAACGCCTACATCGCCTTCGCGGGCATCGGCAACATGCTGACCGAGCGCTTCGCAGAGGTGAAGTCCTGGTCATGCATCGTGCCCGACAGCGAGAACGGCCGCGACATGGCGCGCTTCTTCACGCTCGGCGTCCAGCGTGCGGCAGCCAAGGCGGGGCGCGAGGTGAATGTGCTCCCACCGGTGTTCGCAAGCCTCAACAAAGCCGACTACAGGGTCGAGATCAACAGCCTGATGAACGCATCGTCGCAGGGCCTGTTCGTCGGTCTCACGGCCGCGCCCTGCATCAGCCTGCTGCAGCAGGGGCGCTCGGTGGGCATGGACCGCAAGTTCAAGGTCATCGGTGACGCGGGCACCGAACTGATGATCGCCAAGGCGATGCAGAAGTCGACCCCGGCCAACCTCTGGAGCATCAGCTACTGGGTGCCGGGCACCGAGGCCGGCAAGCGCAACCCCTTGAGCGCACCGCTGTACGACGGCTACGTGAAGCTCACCGGCGACAGGAACCCGCCGAGCATCGTGCAGTCGAGCCATCGCTGCGCACTGGGGCTGTTCCATGCGATCCAGAAGGCGGGCGACACGCAGACCGATGCCGTCATCGCTGCGCTCGAAGGCCTGACCTTCGACACCGCGGTGGGCAGCTACCACGTGCGCAAGGAAGACCACCAGGGTCTGGGCACCGCCTACATCGCCAAGGTGGGGGCGCGCGACGCGGATCCGGGCTACGGCATCGTCGATGCCATGGCCTACAACGAGGCCGACGTGGCGGAGCCGCCATCGGCAGGCAAAGCCATCGCTCTGTGAGGACCAGAACATCACCATGACCATCCCACGCAGAACCCTTTTCCAGGCCGCGAGCGCGGCGGCCGTGCTGGGCGCCGCCGGCGCACGGCCCCTGCGCGCTCAGGGCGCACCCATCCGCGTCGGCGCGATGCTGCCGATGAGCGGCATCGGCGCCGAGGCCGGCACCGCCTGGCTCCACGGCATCAAGGCCGCACAGATGCAGTGGAACGACACCGGCGGGCTGCTCGGCCGCAAGATCGAGATCGTGGTGCGCGACGACAAGTTCACGAGCGCGGGTGCAGTCAATGCGGTGCGCGAGCTTGCGGGCGAGGGCGTCAATCTGTCGATCGGTGCGGGCCAGTCGCCGATGGCGCTGGCCATCGCGCCGATCCTGGCTGAACTCAAGAGCATGGTGGTGGCGCCTGCGCCCACGGTGATGTCGGTCACGCACGAGAACTTCAGCCGCAACTTCTTCCGGTTGTCGTCGAATGCGCTGATGCTTTACGGCGGCATCGGCAACCTGATGACCACGCGCTTCCCCGACGTGAAGACCTGGGCGGTGATCGCGCCCGACAGCGAGAACGGGCGTGACGTGGCGCGCTACTTCAAGGCCGGTGCCATGGCGGCCGCAGCCAAGGCCGGGCGCCAGGTGAAGGTGGCCGAGCCGGTGTTCGCGAGCCTCAACAAGGCCGACTACAGGATCGAGATCAACAACCTGATGAATTCGGGCGCCGAGGGCCTGTTCATCGGGCTCACCGCCGCGCCCTGCGTGAGCCTGCTCCAGCAGGGCCGCTCGGTGGGCCTGGACCGCAAGTTCAAGGTCATCGGCGAGGCCGGCACCGAACTGATGATCGCGAAGGCGATGCAGAAGTCGACGCCCAGGAACCTGTGGGGCGTGACCTTCTGGGCGCCCGAACTGGAGCCGTTCAAGAGCGAGTTTCCGGTGAGCAAGCAACTGGGCGAGTACATCCTCAAAGTGGCAGGGACGCCCTGGGTGCCGGGCATCGTGCAGGCCTCGCACCGTTCGGCGCTGGGCATCTTCCATGCGGTAAAGAAGGCCGGGTCGACCGAGACCGACGCGGTGATCGCTGCGCTCGAAGGCCTGCAGTTCGATACGGCGGCCGGCCCCTACCGCGTGCGAAAGGAAGACCACCAGGGCATCGGCTCGTTCTATTTCGCCAAGATCGGCGCGCGTGATGCCGCACCGGGCTACGGCCTGGAGCAGGTGTACCGCCTGGACGAGAACGAAATCGTCGAGCCGCCGTCTCCCGGCAAGAAGTACGAGGGCTGAGCGTGGCCAATGAACTGATGTTCGCGGTGTTCAACGCCGCCGCCTTCGGCATGGCGATCTTCGTGGTCGCGGCCGGCCTCACCCTGATCTTCGGCCTGATGCGCCTGCTCAACATGGCGCAGGGCGGCTTCTTCATGATCGGTGCCTACACCGCGTATTCGGTCATGGGACGCGACGTGCAGTCGCTGTGGATGTTCCTGCTGGCGGCGCTGGCGGGCGGCGCCGTGGTGGCGCTGCTCGGCCTGCTGACAGACCGGCTGGTGCTGCGGCGGTTGCGCAGTGTCGACCCGCACTACGTGCTGATCGCCACCTTCGCGCTCATGATGGTGTGCACCGGCGTGACCAAGCTGATCTGGGGCGTGGACTTCTTCTCGGTCAACCCGCCGCCAGGCCTGGACCAGCCGCTGAACCCGTTCGGCATGTTCTTCTCGGCCTACCAGCTGTTCGTGATCGCGGCGGGCGTGATCGTCTACATCGTGCTCGAAGTGGCCATCCACCGGCTGTGGTTCGGCAAGCTGATGCAGGCGCTTGCAGCCGACCCCTGGATGTCGGGCGTGCTCGGGCTCAACGTGTCGTTCGGCATTGCATTGAGCGTGATGGCGAGCTTCTTCCTCGCAGGTCTTGCGGGCGGGCTGCTGCTACCGAACCAGAGCCTGTCGACCGGGCTCGGCGACTCGTATCTGATGTACGCGTTCTTCGCGGTGATCATCGGCGGGCTGGGCAACATTCGCGGCGCGTTCATCGGCTCGCTGGTGCTCGGGCTGGTGCAGAGCCTCAACACGGTGCTGCTGCCCTCGGTGCCGGGCCTCGCGATCTACGTGGTGCTTGCGGGCTTCCTGCTGTGGAAGCCGAGCGGCCTGTTCCCGGCCGTCGGCGCGCAGGAGGAAAACCACGGTGGCGCCCACGGCTCGGGCGGACTGCACCGCCCGCGCATTCCGCGCGCCGCGTGGCAGGTGCTGGGCATCGCAGTGGTCGGCATGCTGGCCACATTGCCGCTGTGGGTGAATGCCGGGCCGCTGTATGTGGTGGGCACGGTGCTGGTGCAGGTGATCTTTGCGCTGTCGTGGAACATCCTCTTTGGCTACACGGGGCTGGTGTCGTTCGGCCATGCGGGCTTCTTCGCGCTCGGTGCCTACCTGGCCGCACTGGCGCTGCGCCACATCGCGGGCGTGCCGTTCCTGGGCGTGCTGCTCGGCGCGGCGCTGCTCGGCGCGGCGGCCGCCTGGGTCATCGGTGTGCTGGCGCTGCGGCGCATGAGCGGGGTGTTCCTCGCGGTGCTGACCGTGGCGCTGGCCGAAGCGCTGCGGCTGGTGATCGGGTTTTCGACCTTCCTCGGCCGCGAGGACGGCATCACCGACATCCCACGCCCGGCGCTCGACTTCGGCCTGTGGCGCATCGACCTGTCGAGCTCGAGTGCCTACTACTGGTTTCTGCTCGTGGCCACGGTGCTGATCACCGCATTCCTCTGGTGGCTGCTGCACAGCCGCTTCGGCCGCACGCTGCAGACGGTGCGCCAGGACGCCGAGCGCGCGGCCTTCATGGGCACGAACGTGGCGCGCTACCGGCTCGCAGCCTTCGTCATCTCCGGCGCCGTGGCAGCGGTGGCGGGCGCGATCTATGCGCCGTGGTCGCGCATCGTCACGGTGGAAGAAGTGCACTGGCTCGCCTCGGCGCAGCCGATGCTCAACACGCTCCTGGGCGGCGTCAGTTCGTTCTGGGGGCCGGTGGTGGGGGCAGGGCTGTTCGCGGCGATCACCTACGCCACGCGCACGCTGGTCGGCCTGTCGGAGCTGATCGTCGGCACGGGGCTGCTTGCGATCATCCTGCTGGCCCCGAACGGCGCGGTCGGACTGTGGCGCAATCTCGAAGAGCGGATCTGGGGACGGCGCAGCGCGCCACCCGCGAAGAGCCAGGTGCCGCTGCCGTCGGCGAGCGCCCTTGAGGCCGGAGGCCTGCGATGAGCGCCGCGCCGGGCCACTCCCAAGCAAGCTCGCTCCCGCTTGGCGGGACGGCGCGCAGCGCCAAGGGTGCACCAGTGAGCGCCGAACTGCTGCGCGTGGATGACGTGCGCAAGAACTACGGGCCGATCGAGGTGTTGCACGGCGTCAGCCTGTCGGTGGCGCGCGGCGAGGTGTTCGCCATCATCGGTCCGAACGGCGCCGGCAAGACCACGATGTTCAAGGTGATGACGGGAGAGGTCCCGTCCAACGGCGGCTCGATTCATTTCGAGGGCCGAGACGTGACGCGGCTGCCCGCGCATGAGCGGGTGCGCGAGGGGTTCGGGCGCACCTTCCAGGTGGCGCGCGTGTTCCACGACTTCACCGTGCTCGACAACGTGATCGCGGCCGTGGAGGCGCGTCGCCGCAACCGGCGCGAGCCGCTGGGCTCGCGCTGGCGCTGTGCCCCGTCGGCCGAGGTGCGCGAGGAGGCGATGGCGTTGTTGGCTGACGTGCGACTCGACCCCATGGCGGGCGAGGCTGCGCGCTTTCTCTCGCACGGCGACAAGAAGCGGCTGGAGTTCGTGATCGCGCTCGCGGGTCGGCCGAGCATCCTGATGCTCGACGAACCCACCGCCGGCATGTCGCCGAGCGACCGGGCCGACATCGCGCAGCTCGTGGCGCGCACACGCGAGGAACGCGGCATCACGGTGGTCATGACCGAGCACGACATGGACGTGGTGTTCGGCCTGGCCAACCGCATCATGGTGATGAACTACGGCGAGGTGGTCGCCACCGGCAGCGTCGACGAAGTGCGGTGCGATCCGAAAGTGCGCGAGGTCTACCTCGGCAAGGAGATGGTCGGTGCTTGAAGTCCGCGAACTCGACGCCTTCTACGGCGACAGCCACATCCTGCTTGGCGCGCAGATCTCGGTCGCACCCGGACAACGCGTGGCGCTGCTCGGGCGCAACGGTGCGGGAAAGTCGACGCTGCTCAAGAGCGTGATGAATGCCGGCCCGCGCGTGCGCGGCACGCTGCGCTTCGGCGGCCGCGACCTGCAGGACATGCCCACGCACCAGCGCACCCGGATGGGACTGTCGCTGGTGCCCGAAGACCGGCGCATCTTCACCCACCTGACGGTGGCCGAGAACATCGCGATGGCGCGCTACGGTGCTTCGCCCGAGCGCCCGGCCATCGCGGTGGCCGACATCGTCGCGCGCTTCCCGATGCTTTCGCCCCTGCTGCAGCGCTACGGCGGGCAGCTCAGTGGCGGCCAGCAGCAACTGCTGTCGGTGGCGCGCGCGATGGCCGCCAACCCGAGCCTGCTGCTGCTCGACGAACCGACCGAGGGCCTGGCGCCGATCATCGTCGAGGAGATGGCGCGCGACGTGGTGCGCACCTGCGCCGAGGGCAACGTCGCGCTGCTTCTGTGCGAGCAGAACATCTGGTTCGCGCGCCGCTGCACGCAGTACGTCTATGTCATCGACACGGGCCGCATCGTCTTCGAGGGCGACTGGGCCGCTTTCGACGGCAACCCGCAGGTTCAGCAGCGCTACCTGGCGATCTGAACGACTGCGGCAACGATCAATTCAACGCAAAGACGCCAGACTTTCATGGACCTTCAATACACCCCCGAACAGAACCAGTTGCGCGAAAGCGTCGAGCGCTTCGTGCGCGATGAATACGACTTTGCCCATCGCCGCAGGCTCGTGGCCAGCGAGCCGGGGTACGACGAGCATCACTGGCGCAGCTTTGCCGACTTCGGCTGGCTTGCCGTGCCCTTCAGCGAGGACGACGGCGGCATCGGCGGCGATGCCATCGACACCGGCATCGTGATGGAAGGCGTGGGCCGCGGATTGCTGCTCGAGCCGTACCTGGCCAACGTGGTCCTTGCGGGCGGCATGCTCGCGTCACTCGGCAATTCGGCGCAGAAGGAGCGTTGGCTGCAGCCGATGATGGCGGGCCGGCACAAGCTGTCGCTCGCCTACGCGGAGCCCGCGTCGCGCTACGAGATCGCCCACTGCGCCACCTGTGCGCGCCGCGATGCCGAAGGATGGGCCATCGACGGAGAGAAGGTGCTGGTGCATGGCGGCGCCGCAGCTGATCACTTCGTGGTGATCGCGCGCACCTCGGGCGATGTCTCAGACAGCGGCGGGCTCTCGGCTTTTCTGGTCGATGCCAAGGCGCCCGGCATTTCGGTGCGCGCCTATGCCACGCACGACGGCAGCCGCGCCGTCGACGTGCGCCTTGCCGGCGTGCGCGCCGACGCAGTGCAACTGCTCGGCGAGGAGGGCGGCGCGTTGCCCGCTCTTGAATTCGTGATCGACCAGGCGATTGCGGCGGTGGCCTCGGAGGCGGTCGGCGCGATGGGCATGCTGGTCGAAATGACGCTCGACTATCTCAAGACACGACAGCAGTTCGGCCGGCCAATCGGTACGAACCAGGCGCTGCAGCATCGCATGGTCGACATGTACATCGCGCTCGACGAGGCGCGCTCGATGGCACTGTACGGCGCGCTCATGTTGCGAGAAGCCGATCCGGCAGCGCGTCGCAAGGCGTTGTCGGCCACCAAGATCGAGATCGACCGGACGGCGCGCCGCGTCGGCCAGGAGGCGGTGCAGCTGCACGGGGCGATGGGCGTGACCGAAGAGCTGGCGGTGGGCCACTACTTCAAGCGCCTGTCGATGATCGGCGTGAGCTTCGGCGACAGCAGCTGGCATCTGCAGCGCCATGCACAGCAAGGCTGAGGGCAGGTCGGCATGAATCTCGATCTTTCGCCCGAGGAAAAATCCTTTGAAGCGCAGGTCCGCACGTTCATCTTGCGCGAGCTGCCTTCCGACATCCGAGAGAAGGTCCGGCTCGATCGGCACCTGGGCCGAGAGGACTACATGCGCTGGCAGCAGATCCTCGGGCGCGAGGGCTGGTTCACCGGCGCCTGGCCCCGCGAGCACGGCGGGCACGCGTGGACGCCGATGCAGACCATCATCTTCAACCGCGTTGCGGGCGAGCTGCATGGGCCCGAGCTGCAGGTGTTTGGCCCGGCAATGGTCGGGCCGGTGATCTACACCTTCGGCACCGAGGCGCAGAAGGCGCAGCACCTGCCCGCCATCCGCGATTCGTCGGTGTGGTGGTGCCAGGGCTACTCGGAGCCCGGTGCGGGCTCCGACCTTGCGGCGCTGCAGACGGCCGCCCAGGACGACGGCGGTGACCACTACATCGTGAACGGCCAGAAGATCTGGACCTCGTTCGCCCACTTCGCCGACTGGATGTTCTGCCTCGTGCGCACCGGTCGCGAGGCGAAGCGGCAGCAGGGCATTTCGTTCCTGCTGATCGACATGAAGACACCGGGGGTCGAGGTGCAGCCGATTCGCATGATGGACGGGCGGCACTATTTCAACGCGGTATTTTTCAACAACGTGAAGGTGCCCAAGCGCAACCGGATCGGCGAAGAAGGACGCGGCTGGACCTATGCCAAGTTCCTGCTTGAACACGAGCGCGTGGAGAACGCCAACCTGCGCTTCATCACGCAGGAGCTGCAGAAGCTGCGCCGCGTGGCATCGCAAGTGCGCAGCAATGGCCGCCGGCTGGCCGACGACCCGGGTTTCATGAGCGAGGTGGCCGCCGTCGAGGCGCAGTTCAAGGCGCTCGAGGTGGGCCTGCTGCGCACCTTGTCGGACATGCAGGCCGGCATGCCCGCGGGGCCGGGGAAATCGTCGTTCATCAAGGTCCGTGGCACCGAGATTGCTCAGCGCATCACGGAGTTGCTGGTGGAGGCGAGCGGGCCGGATGCGTTGCGCTATCAGCCCGGACCGCTGTTCGGCCAAGGCCCCGATCACGAGACGATTGGCCCCGCACATGGACTCGGGCCAGTGGCCACTTACCTTTTCTGCCGTGCCATGACCATCTACGGCGGCAGCACCGAAGTCCAGAAGAACATCATGGCCAAGCACGTGCTCGGCCTGTAGACCCACTTTCCCTCTTGCCATGAACGACGAAACCCCCGACTACCTGCAGGGCGAAAAGCCCCTGCATGAATACCTGCGCGGCCATGCGCGCTCGCAGCCCGGCAAGGCGGCGCTGGTGTGGTATGGCCGCGCGATCAGCTACGCCGAACTCGACCGATGGAGTGATGCCTTCGCTCAGGCATTGCACGAACGCGGCGTGGGCAAAGGCGATCGCGTCGCGCTTTTCATGCAGAACTGTCCGCAGTACCTTGTCGCGCACTTTGGCATCCAGAAGATCGGCGCCATCGTGAGCCCGTGCAGCCCGATGTTCAAGGCGCACGAGTTCGCCTACCAGGTCGGCGATCTCGACGCGAAGGCGCTGGTGGTGGCCGACCACCTGGCGCCGATCGCGCAGTCGGTGGCCGACCGGGTACAGGTGCCGCATGTGTTCAGCGTGCGCTATGCCGACCTCCTGCCAGACCAGCCAGACGTTCGCGTGCCCGACGAGGTGGCCGCGCGCCGGCCGCTGCCCGAGGGCACGATTGACTTCCACGCGGTGCTGCAGCGCGCCGATCCGAGGGCACCGGAGGTGGCGCTGTCGATGGACGACGTCTCGCTCATGACCTACACCTCGGGCACCACCGGCATGCCCAAGGGCGCGATGCTCAGCTACCGCAATGCGCTCTACAAGACGGCAGTGGGCCAGGAGATGTTTCGTATCCGCAGTGACGACGTGATGCTCGCCGTGGCGCCGCTCTATCACATCGCCGGCATGATCTGCGGCGTGACCATGCTGGCCTACACGGGCGCCACGGTGGTGCTGCTCAACCGCATGGACGCGTTGACTGTCCTGCAGTCCATCGCGCAGAACCGCGTGAGCTGGTGGTATGCGATGGCACCGATGCTGGTCGCGGCCATGAACGAGCCGCAGGCGCGTCGCTTCGACCTGTCTTCGCTGCATACCACCATGGCCACGAGCTTCGGCATCAAGCTGACCGAGGAGCTGGCGCAACGCTGGAGCGTCTTTGCGAACGGCTGCCTGGTGTATGAGGCCGGCTACGGTCTTTCGGAGACGCACACCAACGACGTGCTGATGCCGCGCGACGCCGTTCGCTGGGGCACCAACGGCGTGCCGGGGCGCGGCGTCGAGCTCAAGATCATCGATGCCGAGGGCCGCACGCTCCCCGTGGGCGAGGCCGGCGAGATCGCGGTGCGCAGCCAGGGTGTGTTCCACGGCTACTGGAACCGGCCCGAGGCGACCGCCGAGGTGCTGCGTGGCGGCTGGGTTCACACAGGCGACATCGGCCGCTTGGACGCACAGGGTTACCTGACCTTCATCGGGCGCGTGAAGGAGATGATCAAGGTCTCGGGCTTCAGCGTGTTCCCCGAGGAGGTCGAGTCGATCCTGATCCTGCATCCCGAGGTGCGGCAAGTGGCCGTGATCGGTGTGCCCGACCCGGACAAGGGCGAGGTGATCAAGGCCTTCGTCGTGCCGGGTTCGAGCGGGTTCGACCAGGAGGCGCTGCTTGCCTGGGCGCGCGAGAACATGTCGCACTACAAGGTGCCGCGCCAGGTGGAGGTGCGCGAGTCGCTGCCCGCGAGCGGAACGGGCAAGGTGCTGCGCCGGCTGCTGCGGCAAGAGCTGACCGAACCTTGACGCCCGGCCGCGGCCATGGGTGCGCAAGCGCCTGGGCCAACGCGGGCACGGTTTGCATCTTCATGCAAGTTGGCGCCTTTGCCTAGGTCGGCATCCGAAGTATTCCGTGACCGCACAGAGGGTGGGCAGGAACTCCGATCGCTTCGATGCGGGTGCTACACCGTGCCCACGCTTCCGGTGACAGGCAGCACGATCCCGGTGATGTAGCTGGCGCAGCTCGGCGCCGCGAGGAACACGTAGGCAGGCGACAGTTCCTCGGGCTGGGCGGGCCGCTTCATGTCGGTGTGCTGGCCGAAGTCCTTCACTTCTTCGGCGGACCGGTCCGCCGGATTCAGCGGCGTCCACACCGGGCCCGGCGCCACGGCGTTCACGCGGATGCCGCGTTCCAGCAGGTTGCTGGCCAGCGACTTGGTGAAGGCGTGGATGGCGCCCTTGGTGGCCGAGTAGTCCAGCAGCTGCGCACTGCCTTCGAGGCCCGTCACCGAGCCCGTGTTGATGATCGAGCTGCCGCGCCCCAGGTGCGGAACCGCGGCGCGCGCCATGAGGAAGTAGCCGGCGATGTTGGTGCGCAGCGTGAGGTCCAGGCGCTCGTCGCTGATGTCCTCGATCGACGCCGCATGCAGCTGGAACGCCGCGTTGTTGACCAGGATGTCGAGCTTGCCGAAGGCGGCGATGGTGGCATCCACCGCCTGGCGGCAGAAGGCCGGGTCGCGCACATCGCCACTGATCGTGAGGCAGCGCGCGCCCTCGGCTTCGACGTGGCGGCGAGTCTCTTGCGCGTCCGCTTCTTCATCGTCGAGGTGCACGATGGCCACGTCCGCGCCTTCGCGTGCGTAGAGCACGGCCACCGCGCGGCCGATGCCTGAATCTCCGCCCGTGACCAGGGCGCTCATGCCCTCGAGCTTGCCGCTGCCGACGTAGTCGGGCGCCTCGAAGCGCGGGCGCAGCACCATCTCGGCCTCCAGGCCCGGCTTGCGCAGATGCTGCGCCGGCATCGGGTTGGTCGGCAGCGGCCGGTGGCCCGCCTGCACCGGCGCTTTCTTTGGGGTCGCGGATTTTGGTCGCGTTGCGCGGTCCTTGGCGTCCTGGTTGCGCTGCACGGCGCGATGGCGCGCGGTGACGGCGGCGGTCTTGCCGGTTTTCCTCGGCGTGGCGGTGGCGGCGGTGGATTTCATCGGCGGCTCCTGCGGTTTGTCGTGTGTGCGTGCGAACAGCTACCGTAGAACGCTGCGCCGTCGCATGCGTAGGAAAGCGTCCCGACCGCACGCGCGTGGCGTCCGAGGCCACGCACGACACAGCCGCTCAGCTCAGTTCAACGTGTCGAAGAGCCGGAAGATCCACGACAGCTGGTACGCCAGCGTGCCTGCGACGAAGGCAGTGTGGAAGCGCGGGTTCGCGGAGCGCGCCGCCGCGATGCACAGGCCCACGAGGATGGGCGTGCGGATGAGGTACTCCGTCGCAAAGCGGGCGAAGTGCGCCTCGCCCTTGATCAGCGTGTCGATCACGTCGAGCAGGTAGGTGGCGGCCAGCAGCCCGAAGAACCACGCCCGGCGGGCATAGAAGTAGTCGCGATAGCTCGCGTAGTCCCGCATGCTGTCGGGAAAGAGCAGCGCGCACAGCAGGAACAGCAAGATCGCGTAGCTGACGATGAAGGCGTAGGTGCCGAAGGTCCAGCTGTCGATCTGGTACAGGCCGAACTCCCACCACCAGAAATGCACCAGCGCCAGCAGCACCGACGCGACCCAGGCCAGGTGCACGGCATAGAGCCGGTACTGCGTCGGGTGCTGCACGATGCGCGCCACCCCCGACAGGAGCCGGGTCACGCCCAGTCCGATGACCATGCCCATCACGACGCGGATGTGCGGAAAGATGTCGTGGGCCGAGATGGCTTCTTGCTGCATTCGAGAGTGCCCCGATCGAATGGATGGACCCCAAGTCTAGGGCGCTTGCGTCACACCTCCGCGCCTTCGACCAGAAAGCGCAGCCGGCGCACCCCTTGCCACTCGTCCGCGTCGAGCCTGAAGGCCAGCTTCACGCGCGGCGGCAGCGGCTCGGTGTGGCTGAACCAGATCGCATCGATGGGCTGGCCCTGGTGGCGCAGCTTGAGCGCCAGGTGCTTCTCGCCCACCAGCCGTTGCGACACCACCTCGACCTCCTCGCTGAAGGTGGGCGGTGCGAAGCCCTGGCCCCAGACCTCGCGGTGCAGCGTGTCGACGAGATCGATGCGCATGTACTCGCGCGAGATCGGTCCGTCGGTCTCGATCTGGCGCGTGAGCGCGGCTTCGGCCAGCCATTCGCCAGCGACCTGCGCCAGCGCGCGCTCGAAGACGGGAAAGTGCTCGCGCGCCACGGTGCAGCCCGCGGCCATCGCGTGGCCGCCGAAGCGCAGCAGCACGCCCGGATGGCGCTTGGCCACGAGGTCGAGCGCGTCGCGCAGGTGAAAGCCCGGAATCGATCGGCCCGAGCCCTTCAGCTCCTGCTCCTTGCCCGGTGCCGCGCTGGCCGCGAACACGAAGGTCGGGCGATGGAAGCGGTCCTTGATGCGCGAGGCGACGATGCCCACCACGCCTTCGTGGAAGTCCGCGCCGAACACGCTGATGGCTGGCGGTGGTGCGTCGACGCCTTCGCCATCGGCCGCGAACAGCGACTCGGCCAGCAGCAGCGCCTGGTCGCGCATGCCGCCTTCGATGTCGCGCCGCTCGCGGTTGATGCCGTCCAGTATGCGAGCGAGTTCGTCGGCGCGGCCCGCGTCGTCGGTCAGCAGGCATTCGATGCCCAGTGTCATGTCGGCCAAGCGGCCGGCCGCGTTGATGCGCGGGCCGAGCGCAAAGCCGAAGTCGAAGGTCGTCGCGGCCGAGGCGGTGCGGCCCGCGGCCTTGAAGAGCGCCGCCACGCCGGCCGGCATCGCGCCCGCGCGGATGCGGCGCAGGCCCTGCGCCACGAGGCGGCGGTTGTTGGCGTCCAGCTTCACCACGTCGGCCACGGTGCCGAGTGCGACCAGCGGCAGCAGCGCATCGAGCTTCGGCTGCGTGGCGGTGTCGAACACGCCGCGTGTGCGCAGCTCGGAGCGCAGCGCAAGCAGCACATAGAACATCACGCCGACGCCGGCGATGCTCTTGCTTTCGAAATCGCAGCCGGGCTGGTTGGGGTTGACCATCACGTCGGCCAGCGGCAGCTCGGGGCCGGGCAGGTGGTGGTCGGTCACCAGCACCTGCAGGCCGCGCGCCTTGGCGGCGGCCACGCCCTCGACGCTGGCGATGCCGTTGTCGACGGTGATCAGCATGTCGGCGCCGGCGTTGGCCACGCGCTCGGCGATGGGCGGCGTCAGGCCGTAGCCGTCGACCACGCGGTCGGGCACGAGGTAGCTCACGTGCCTGCCGCCCAGCAGGCGCAGGCCGCGCACGCCGACTGCGCAGGCGGTGGCACCGTCGCAGTCGTAGTCGGCCACGATGCACAGGCGTTTGTCCTGCGCGATGGCGTCGGCCAGCAACACGGCGGCTTCGCGGGTGCCGCGCAGCGTGTCGGGCGGCAGCAGGCGCGCGAGGCCGTCGTCGAGCTCGTCCTTGCCGCGCACGCCGCGTGCGGCAAAAAGGCGCGCCAGCAGCGGGTGCACGCCGGCTTGTTCCAGCGCCCAGACGGTGCGCGGGGGGATGTCTCGGGCGATGATTTTCACAGGGCCTCCAGCACGCTGGCGGCGCGTGTGCGATCGAACAAGCTCCTGGCCCAGCGAGCCAGGCCGCGCTGCTGCACGGTGTAGCGCTGCGCGGCACGGTCGCCGCACAGCGTGAGCGCCACGTCGGCGCCGCGGGTGTAGTCGCTCAGCAGGCTGGCGATGGCGCCGGCGTCCAGAGCTTGCCAGGCGGCAGCCCAGCCGGCGCCGTCGTCGCGCAAGGCGGCAATGCGCAGGGCGTCGCTGACTTCGGGCGCGGGGCTGGCGGGCGCGACGTCCTGCGTCAGCGCGCCGGTGCCGCTGAGCCAGAACGAATTGAGGGGCGGCACGCCGCGCGCAGTGCGCTCGTCGTTCACGCGCTGCGTGTACAGCAGCATCTGCATTTCGTTCTGCAGCCGGCGCAGCGGCCGCGATGCGTCGCCCAAGGGCGACCACTGCGAAATCGGGTAGCCCACCGCGCGGTCGATGGAGGCGGTGGCCAGTCCGTTGAAGATGGGCGCGCGCGCGAGCCAGCGGCCCGGGGTGCCGGAGGGGTGCAGCGCGATGCCGTCTTCCTCGAAGAACGGCTGTGCCACGGCCAGCAGGGCCGTCGATTCGTCGGCGTCGATCTCGATGGCGGACGGATCGCCCAGCGCCACGTCATCGATGCCGACCTGCCAGTTGCACAGCGTCACGAGGCCCCAGGCCTCGCGGTCGCCGGGCGCGGCCAGGCCGCTCTGACGGGCTTCGAGCGCGGCCCAGGGAATGCAGCCATCGGCGGCGGGGGGCAGGCCGAGCGCGCGGGCCAGCGCGCGTTCGTGCGGCGGCGAGCGGGTGCTGTCGTCCTGCGTGTCGGTGTCGGCGAGCGTCAGGCGCAGCAGCAGGGTTTCGAGGTTCGGCAGCCGCAGGGTTGCGAGCGCCGCGCGGCAAGCCGGGGAACCGCGGCCGGCAAAGGGAATCAACAGATGACGTGGGAGAGGTTCGGCCATTTCCCTATTGTCCGGGATGCCACAATTCCACCGTATGACCTACCCCCTCGCTCCTCACCCCGTGTATTCGCCGCCCCCCGCGGGTGCGCCCATGCCCCTTGAGGCCACGGAACGGGGCTTCTGATGCGATTCCCCTACGAACTGCAGCTCGGCTGGCGCTACACGCGGGCGGGCCGTGCCACGCGCCGCAACGGCTTCATCTCCTTCATCTCCGGCGTGTCGATGCTCGGCATCGCGCTGGGCGTGGCGGCGCTGATCATCGTGCTCAGCGTGATGAACGGCTTCCAGAAAGAGGTGCGCGACCGCATGCTCAGCGTGGTGTCGCACATCGAGATCTTCTCGCGCGACGGCCAGGCCCTGCAGGACATCGACGCCATCATGGCCGATGCCCGCAAGAACCCCGAGGTGATCGGCGCGGCGCCCTTCATCAACACGCAGGCACTCATCGCGCGCGGCGAAGACATGAAGGGCGCGATCGTGCGCGGCATCGATCCCGCGCTCGAGCCCGAGGTCACCGACACCGGCAGCATTGCCAAGGGCGGCACCTTCGACAAGCTGGTGCCTGGCGAGTTCGGCATCGTGCTGGGGGTCGAGCTGGCGCGCTCGATGTTCGTGCAGCCCGGCGACCAGGTCACGCTGGTGGCGCCGGGTGGCCAGGTCACGCCGGCCGGCGTGGTGCCGCGCCTGAAGCAGTTCACCGTGGTCGGCGTGTTCGACTCCGGCCACTACGAGTACGACTCGGCGCTGGCGATGGTGCACGAAAAAGACGCGGCCAAGGTGTTCCGCCTCGAAGGCCCCACTGGCATCCGCCTCAAGCTGAAAGACCTGCACGAGGCGCGCGAGGTGGCCGACCAGCTCGCCGTCACGCTGCCGGGCCAGTTCCTCATCCGCGACTGGACGCGCCAGAACAAGACCTGGTTCGCGGCCGTGCAGGTCGAGAAACGCATGATGTTCATCATCCTCACGCTGATCGTCGCGGTGGCGGCCTTCAATCTTGTCTCCACGCTGGTGATGACCGTGACCGACAAGCGCGCCGATATCGCCATCCTGCGCACGCTGGGCAGCTCGCCGCGCAGCATCATGGCCATCTTCGTGGTGCAGGGCGCCATGGTGGGCGTGATCGGCACCGTCGGCGGCCTGTTGCTGGGCCTGGGCATCGCCTACAACATCGACGTGATCGTGCCCTTCCTGGAGCAGCTCTTCCACGCCAGCTTCCTGCCCAAGGACATCTACCTGATCAGCAAGATGCCGAGCGATCCGCAGCAAAGCGACATCATGCCGATCGCGATCATTTCCCTCATCCTGGCCTTCTTGGCCACGCTGTATCCGAGCTGGCGCGCCAGCCGCGTCAATCCTGCCGAGGCCCTGCGCTATGAGTGATGTTGTATTGAAGGCCCGAGGCCTCACCAAGCGCTTCCATGAAGGCCGCATCGACCTCACCGTGCTGCACGGTGTCGACCTCGACGTGCACGCCGGCGAAACGCTGGCCATCGTCGGCGCGTCCGGCTCGGGCAAGAGCACGCTGCTGCACCTGATGGGCGGGCTCGACGCGCCCACCGCGGGCAAGGTCGAGCTGCTGGGCAAGGACATCGCGCATGCCGATGCCGCGGAGCAGGGGCGGTTGCGCAACCAGCATTTGGGTTTCGTCTACCAGTTCCATCACCTGCTGCCCGAGTTCAGCGCACTCGACAACGTCGCGATGCCGCTGAAGATTCGCCGCGTCGAAACCGGCGAGGCGGCGCAGGCCGCGGCAAAGATCCTGGCCAGCGTGGGCCTGGGCGAGCGCCTGCACCACCGTCCGGCCGAGCTGTCGGGCGGCGAGCGCCAGCGCGTGGCGATTGCGCGCGCGCTGGTCACGCAGCCGGCCTGCGTGCTGGCCGACGAGCCCACCGGCAACCTCGACCGCAGCACCGCCGACGCCGTGTTCGCGTTGATGCTCGACCTTGCGCACCGGCATGGCACGGCCTTCGTGATGGTCACGCACGACCAGGACCTGGCCAAGCGGTGCGATCGGGTGTTGCAGCTGGTGGCGGGGCGTTTGGCCGGCTGAGTTTCTCCTGCCCCTTCCGGGGGCAGGGGTGGGGGCTCGCGGCCCCCATCCCAACCTTCCCTCAGCGGTGGAAGTGGCAAGACCTAAGACAACGCGTCTTCCGTCTGCCGCGCCTCCAGCGGCAGCACGCACAGCACCTTCCCGCCGAGCGTCAGCACGAGGCCAAGGCGCCCGCCCATCTGCACGACCTGGCAGACCGCGCGCGGCGCCACATCCTGGTCGACAGCGGCCGACATCGCAACCGCCCGCATCGGCTGCCTCAGCATCGCGAACAGCACGCGCGCATCGCACTCAGCCAGCGCCTGCTGGTAGAGGTGAAAGACCACGTCCGACGCACTCTCGTTGTCACCCGAGTCCTGCCGCAATCGCAGCAAAGCGCGATGCAGCTGCTGCCGACACGCCGCTTCCGTCTTCCCGCTGGCCTCGGCCATTTCCTTGAAGCTGGCTTCGAACACTTCGCGCAGCAGCACGGCCGCGCCATCGGCGGGCGACAGCCTCGCAGCCAGAAGCCGCAGCGCATCGCGGGCCGATTGCGCTGTCACCGCTTCGTCCTGCGCGGACGGTGAGGCGTCCGGCTCGGCCTGCGCCGCGGCGTCATGCAGCCACCGTTGCATCCACCGGGCGCGCCGCAGCCGGTCGATGGCGATGTGCTGCATCACCGTCGTGAGCCAGGCTTGAGCCGCGTCCGGCGCCGCGTGGTCGCCGGCCTCGAGCGCGCGCAGGTAGGTGTCCTGCACCACATCCTCGGCCTCGGCTTGGCCGCCCAGCATGCGGGCCGCCGCGCGCACCAGCCGGGCGCGCAGGGCAGGGAATTGCGAGAGATAGTGTTCGTCAAGCATCGCCACAGCTTGCCACGACGCGCAATGTCACGAAACTGTGGGCTTGTTCGTCAAGACAGTTCAACCACAGGAGCTTTTCCCATGTTCTCGCTGGAATCCGACGACGACACCCAACCCGCAGCCACCGCCGAGCCGCGCAATTCCTACCTCGAGGAGAAAGCGTTCAAGTCGCGCACGCTGCTGATCTTCGGCAGCATCACCGACAGCGTGGCGGCCGACGTCACGCGCCGGCTCATCGCGCTCGATGCCGACAGTGGTGACAAGCCCATCGACATCCTCGTGAGCTCACCGGGCGGGCACCTGGAGTCGGGCGACGCGATCCATGACGTGGTGCGCTTCATCAGCGCGCCGGTGCACATGATCGGCACCGGCTGGGTCGGCAGTGCGGCCACGCACCTGTTTCTGGCGGCCTCGCGCGAGCGCCGCGTGTGCCTGCCCAACACGCGCTTCCTGATTCACCAGCCCAGCGGCGGTGCGGGCGGGCAGGCGACCGACATCGCGATCCAGGCGCAGGAAATCATCAAGGCCCGCCAGCGCATCGCGCACGAGATCGCGCGCGAAACCGGCAAGCCCATCGAGGTGGTGCTGGCCGACATCGAACGCGACCGCTGGCTCTCGGCCACGGAGGCCGTCGAGTACGGGCTGGTTTCGCGCATCGTGCAGCGCAAGACCGAGCTGCGGCCTGCCTGAAGGGCCTGATCAGGCCTTGGGCTTGTAGGCGACGACGTCGATCTCGACCTTTGCATCGACCATGAGGCGCGCCTCGGTGGTCGAGCGCGCTGGCTTGTTCTCACCGAAGTAGCTCATGTAGACGCGGTTGAAGGCACCAAAGTCGCGCGCGTCGTGCAGCCAGACGGTGCTCTTGCACACATCGTCGAGCGTGGCGCCGGCCAGCGCGAGCACGGTCTTCAGGTTCTCCATCACCTGGCGCGTCTGCACCTCGATGCCGCCCGCCACGATCTCGCCCTGCGCGTTGGCGGGCACCTGGCCCGACACGTAGACGAAGTCGCCCGCGCGCACGGCGGGGGAGAAGGGACGTGCCTGGCGGTCGGAGGCGAGGGGCGGGGCGCCGAGGTATTCGAGGGGCATTGGAACTCCTGTGAAGGTGGGTTGAGTGGAGACGAGTGAGAAGCGCAGTATCCGTCTGATGTGAAAGACTTTTTCAGAATAACCCCTAGGCAAGGGTTAACACGGATGATTTGGCATGAAGTCTGCTTCAAAGTCCGGACGAGAAAGAAAATTTCTTTCATAAGCAAATCTCGACCCCACGAAGGAGTTCCCCATGCCC
>NZ_LMEV01000002.1:0-882 GCF_001426505.1 Variovorax sp. Root473 | reverse complement strand
GACCAGTCGCCGCGCGGCAAGGCCGTGGGCAAGGAAATCGAAAGCCTCAAGGCCAAGGGCCCGTTGGGCGTGGAGATCGTGCTGAAGGCGCCGTACGCACCGCTGCTTTCGCAGCTTGCGCTGCCCAGCGGCATGGCGGCCATCATGGCCAAGGACTCGATCGCGTCGCCGCTGAAAGACTTCGTCGGCACCGGCCCCTACAAGTTCAAGGAGCGCCGCCCCGACCAGTTCGTGCTGCTCACGCGCTTCGACAAGTACAGCGCACGCAAGGAGTCGGCCAGTGGCTACGGCGGCAAGCGCGAAGCGGCCATCGAAGAACTGCGCTTCGTGCCGGTGCCCAACGCCAGCACGCGCGTCGAAGGTGCACTCGCGGGCCAGTACGACTTCGCCGACCTGCTGCCGGTGGAAGCCCTGCCGCGCCTGGAGAAGGCCAGTGGCAAGACGCTGCCGATCCTGACGCCATCATTCGGCTTCCCCTACCTCGTGCTCAACACCAAGGAAGGCGTGGCCGCCAGTCAGCCGGTGCGCCAGGCGATCCAGACCGCGCTGGGCCAGGGCGAGATGCTCGCGGCCGGCTTCGGCGACACGCGTTTCTTCGTGGCCGAGGCCAACCACTTCCCCAAGGGCTCGCCGTTCTACTCGACCGCCGGTGCCGACCAGTACAACCAGCGCAACGCCGCCAAGGCGAAAGACGCTGCTGCCAAGGCCGGCTACAAGGGCGAGCCGATCCGCGTGCTCACGAGCCGCCAGTATGACTTTCACTACAACATGTCGCTCTTGATGGCCGAGCAGCTCAAGCGTGCCGGCTTCAAGGTCGACCTCAACGTCGTCGACTGGGCCACGCTCACCCAGCGCCGCAACGATCCGCGGCTGTGGGAGATC
>NZ_LMEV01000001.1:264993-578286 GCF_001426505.1 Variovorax sp. Root473 | reverse complement strand
CTGGCCTGGGCCGGGTTCACCGACCTCGACGTGTTCGAGCTTGAGCACGTCGGCGCTGCCGGTTGCGTGGAAGCGGATGGCCTGGTTCATGGTGCGTCTCCTGGGGTCTGAATGCGGGATGGAACGGATTCTTGCGGCGCACCGCCACGGCGGGAAGCGTGGCTGCGGCGATGTCCCAAATTGGCAAATCGATGCCCCAGTAAAGCAAGAAATGCGGGCGGGGTGCGCCGGATACTGGCGGCATCGGCCCACCGAGGCCTGCGTGGCACAAGAACCGGAGACACCCCATGAAACTGCTGCACTTTGTTCGCACCGCCGCCGTGGCGCTGGCCGGATGCTCGATGGCCCTCGGGGCCTGGGCGCTGGGCGACAAGCCCGTCAAGCTCATCGTTCCCGCGCCGCCGGGCGGCACGATGGACATCGTCGCCCGGGTCGTCGGGCAACAGATGGCGCTGGACATCGGCCGCCCCGTGATCGTCGAGAACCGCCCCGGCGCGGGCGGCTCCATCGGCCTGCAGGCCATGCTGCAGGCGCCGGCCGACGGCAACACCCTCGTGATGGCCGCGAGCAACGTGCTGGCCGAGACGCCGCAGGTCGTGAAGATGCCCTTCGATCCGCTGAAGGACGTGGTGCCCATCGGCTCGGTGGCGCGCTCGGGCGTGGTGCTCGTCACGGCCGCGAACTTCCCGGCCAAGGACTTCCAGGGCCTCGTCGCCGAACTGAAGACGCGCAAGGGCAAGGCCAGCTTCGCCAGCTACAGCCCCGGTACCGTGTCGCAGTACGCGGGCCTCATCCTCAGCGACCGCGCGGGGCTCGACCTGCAGCACATCGGCTATCCCGG
This sequence comes from Variovorax sp. Root473, assembly GCF_001426505.1. Classification (GTDB taxonomy): domain Bacteria; phylum Pseudomonadota; class Gammaproteobacteria; order Burkholderiales; family Burkholderiaceae_C; genus Variovorax. The sequence goes on along the minus strand of NZ_LMEV01000001.1, from coordinate 577,445 downwards.
CTCGCCGCCCGCGCTGCAGGACCTGCTGGGCGGCCAGGTCGACCTGATGTTCGACGGCATGCTCACCTCGATGCCGCTCATCAAGGCCGGCAAGCTGCGCCCCTATGCCTTCACCGGCAAGACCCGCTCGCGCTTCCTGCCCGATCTGCCCACCACCACTGAACTCGGCTACCCCGACCTGCAGTTTCGCGGCTGGGTCGGCTTCATCGGCTCGGCCAAGCTGCCGGCCGACGTGATGGCAAAGCTCCACGCCGCGATCGAGAAGGCCGGCCAGGCGCCCGCCGTGCAGCAGAAGCTGCTCGACGTGGGCCTGGAGCCCGAGCTCAGCGTCGACACGCCCGCGCTCATCGCCGAGACCCGGGCGCTGTCCGAGCGCAATGCGGCCATCGTCAAGAAGTACCGCATCCAGGCGAACTGAGCGGCACGCGCCATTCCATCGGAGACCTCTCATGAAGATCAGACCCCTCACGCCGTCCATCGGCGCCGAAATCTCGGACGTCCACCTGGGCGAGGCCTCGCGCGACCCCGAGTGCTTTGCGTCGATCCGCGCCGCGCTGCTCAAGCACAAGGTGCTTTTCTTCCGCGGCCAGGACATCGAGCGCGCCGAGCACGTCGCCTTCGCACGCTGCTTCGGCGAACTGGAAGACCACCCCGTGGTCGGCAGCGACCCCGAGCATCCGGGGCTCGTGCGCATCTACCGCAGCGACAACAAGCACAGCTACGAGAACACCTACCACTGCGACGGCCTGTGGCGCCAGAGCCCCGCGATGGGCGCGGTGCTGCGCTGCATCGAATGCCCCGAGGTCGGCGGCGATACCCTCTGGGTGAACATGGTGCAGGCGCACGATGAGCTGCCCGACGAGATCAAGCAGAAGATCGGCAAGCTGCGCGCCAAGGCCAGCATCGAGCATTCCTTCGGCGCCGTGATGCCGATGGAAGCGCGCCTCAAGCTGGGCCAGGACCATCCGCCCGTGGAACACCCCGTGGTGCGCACGCACCCCGAGACCGGCGAGAAGGTGCTCTACGTGGGCAGCTTCACCACGCACTTCGTGAACTACAGCACCCCCGAGAACGTGCGCCACGGCATCGACAAGACACCGGGTGCGGCGCTGCTGCTGAACTACCTGCTCAGCCGCGCGACCATTCCCGAGTACCAGGTGCGCTGGTCGTGGCAGCCGGGCGACGTGGTCGTCTGGGACAACCGCAGCACGCAGCACTATGCGCTGAACGACTACTGGCCCGCACCCCGAAAGATGGAACGCGCCGGCATCGTCGGTGACGTGCCGTACTGAACATCGCCCCCCATCGCAACCTGACAGACGCACGCCATGAACTTCCTCGACGGCCATCTTTTTCCCGAAAACCAGCAGCCGCTGATCATCACCGCCGCGCCCTATGCCCCGGGCTGGCTTCCTTCCGACTTCCCGGGCGAGATCCCGGTCACGATGGAAGCGCAGATCCAGAAGGCGGTCGATTGCTACAACGCCGGCGCCACCGTGCTGCACCTGCACGTGCGCGAACTCGACGGCAAGGGCAGCAAGCGGCTGTCCAAGTTCAACGAGCTGATCGCCGGCGTGCGCAATNNNNCAGCGACGACACGCGCCACATGCTGGCCGAGCTGGAGCCCACGCCCGACCAGGTGACGGTGACGGTCAACACCTCGCAGATGAACGTCACGGAGCACGCCGAGCTGGCGGACTTCAAGGGCACCTCGCGCGAGATCCCGGCCATCTTCGAGGCCTACAAGGAGATGACGGTGCCGGCGCAGCCGGGCTGGGTCGAGGAGCACATCCGCCGCCTCACGAAGGCCGGCATCCAGAGCGCCTTCCAGTGCTACAACATCAACAGCTTCGAGTCGGTCGAGCGGCTCATGCGCCGCGGTGTCTACAAGGGTCCGCTGGTGATGAACTGGGTGGCGATCAGCGGCGGCATGGACGCGCCGAACATCTACAACCTGGCCAACTTCGTGCGCGCCGTGCCCGACGGCGCCGTGCTCACGGTGGAAAGCTCGGTGCGCAACGTGCTGCCCGTGAACATGATGGGCATCGCCATGGGCCTGCACGTGCGCTGCGGCACCGAGGACGTGCTGTGGAACCAGACGCGCACCGCCAAGATCGGCACGGTGGCGCAGATCGAGCAGCTGGTAGCCATCTCGCGCCAGTTTGGCCGCCCCATCGCCACCGCCAAGCAGGCGCGCGAGATCTCGAAGATCGGCGTGTTCTACGAGACGGCCGAAGAATCGCTCGCGGCCAACGGCTTCGCACCGAACCGCAACGGGGGCAACCAGGGCTTTCTGCGCAAGGCGGCCTGAGAAGAAGGACGATGGCGATGACGAGGCGTTTCACGCGCGCCGCCTGGCGCCTGCTGGAGGGCATCGCGCATGCCCTGCGCCACGAAGACCTGCTTCAGAGCGCGCGCACCGCGCCCTGAGCCACTGCGCCGGCCGTCTGCTTGCTCCACTGCGAAGCGCTGCAGCCGAACTGATGGCGAAACCAGTGACTGAAACTGCTCGGCCCTGAAAAGCCCAGCAGCTCGGCCACCTCGCTCAGTGGCAGGTCGCTGTCGCGCAGGTGGCGCTTCACGAGGTCGGAGCGCACGTCGTCGAGCAGGCGGCTGAAGGTCAGGCCTTCGGCCTCGAGCCGGCGGTGCAGCGTGCGGCGGTCCACGCGCAGGTGCCGCGCCACTTCCTGAGCGGTGCAACCGCCACCGGGCATCAGCGCGAGGATGAGTTCGCGGCAGGCTTCGCGCGTGCTCTCGCCGCGGTCTTTCAGCGCCGCATCGAGGTACTCGCGCGCAAATCGCGCCGCGCCCTGGTCGCCCGATTCGCGCGGCTTGCGCAGGTCGGCCGCCAGGCACACGAGACCATTGAAATCCTGGTTGAACTTGACGTGGCGCCCGAAGAAGGCGCGGTGCGCCGCCATGTCCGCCGGCGGGCGGTGCGTGAAGCACACCTGCTGCGGGCGCCACTGCGGATCGATGAGCTCGCCGAGGATGCGGAACATGATGCCCACGGCCAGCTCCATCGACTGGCGCATCGGCAGTCCGGGGCTGGGCAGCAGGTCTTCCTGGATGATGACCATGTCGCCCGTGTCCTCGAGGCGAAAGCTCAGCGAGGCGTTCACCAGCTTCAGGTAGCGGCCCAGCGTGTCGAGCGCGTCGCGCGGCGTGGGCTCTTCCTTGAGCACGACGCTGATGGGGCCGAGCGCCGACAGCTTGCGCTGCGCCGCCAGCCGCAGCGCGAAATCTTCGGTGCGCGTGGCGCGCGCGGTGATCTCGAGCAGCTCGCGCACGGCGTCGCCGGGGATCAGCGTCTCGGGGTGCTCGAGCAGCTGCGCCTTCAGCCCCACGGTGCGCATGAAGGCATGCGGGTCGCGGCCGAGCGACTGCACCAGCTCCACGTAGCCGCTGAGGCTCGCGCTGCGCATCAGTCGACCGAGGTGCTTCATGGGGGGCTTCTTTGGCAGAGGCCCCGTGCTCACTCGGGGCTGATCTTGAGTTGCAGTTTCTCGATGATGGCCCGATTGTGGGCGGTCGTGGCGTCCAGCGTCTGGCGCAGCTGCACCAGCGTCGCCTCGCGCGGCGGATCGTAATTCTGCGCGAGCAGCGCCTCGCGGAACTTCGGCGCCTGCACGGCCCGGGCCACCTCGGCGCGGATTTTCTCCTGCAGCGCCGGCGGCATGCTGCTGAGCACGAACACGCCCACGCTGGCGTCGGGCATCACGAAGTCGGGCAGGCCCAGCTCGCCGAAGGTGGGCACGTCGGGCAGGAAGCGCGAGCGCTTCGATGAGGCCACGGCCAGCGCCTTGATCTTGCCGCTGCGGATCAGCGAGGTGACGTTGCTCACCACCTCGAAGGTGAGCTGCACCTGGTTGCCCATGAGGTCGACCAGCGCCGGCGCCGAGCCCTTGTACGGCACCACGAGGATGTCGTTGCCGCTGCGCGCGCGCAGCATCTCGCCCAGCAGGTTGGAGCGCGTGCCCGTGCTCAGGTTGGCCACGCTGACCGAGCGCGGGTGCGCCTTGGCATGCGCCAGCAGGTCGTTCACCGTGTTCGCCGGGAAGCCGGCGTTGGCCACCAGCACATGAACCATGCCCGTCACCTCGCCGACGTAGGTGAAGGTCTTGAGCGGGTCGAAGGGCGTCTTCACCGTGAGCGGAATGTCGGACAGCACGCTCGACGGTCCGACCATCAGCGTGTAGCCGTCGGCCGGCGCGGCCATCAGCGCGCGCTCGGCGATCACGGCGGAGCCGCCCGGCCTGTTGTCCACCAGCACGGTCTGGCCGAGGTTCGTGCGCAGTTGTTCGGCGAGCAGCCGCGCCGCCGCGTCGGAGATGCCGCCCGGCGGCGCGGGAACGATCAGGCGGATGGGCTTGTCGGGCCACGACCGGGCCGACGCCGCGCCCATGCCGCCGCACAGCGCGACCAGGAAGAGAAGGGAGGCTCGCAGCAGATGCAGGTACATGAAGTTCGTCCTCGGGTTGAAGAGACAAAGGCGGGCGGATTCTGCGGCGCCATCGCTGCCAACGCTTGGCACCACGCGTCGATCACTTACCGAATCGCGACAGCGGAACACAGGCCCTTTCAACGCCCCAAAAAGACAAGACCGCGCCCCTCATGAGCAAGCAGTTTTCTCCACTGCGCCACACACTTTTGATGTCAGAACCACCTTCCCACCGGAGACAACCCTCATGAACTTCCTCGACGGCCACCTGTATCCCGAGAACCAGCAGCCCCTGATCATCACGGCCGCACCCTATGCGCCGGGCTGGATTCCCGCCGACTTCCCGGAAGACATTCCGGTCACGATGGAAGAGCAGATCCAGAAGGCGGTCGACTGCTACGAAGCCGGCGCCACGGTGCTGCACCTGCATGTGCGCGAGGCCAACGGCAAGGGCAGCAAGCGCCTGTCGATGTTCAACGAGCTGATCGCCGGCGTGCGCGCCCGCGTGCCCGAGATGATCATCCAGGTGGGCGGCTCGATCAGCTTCGCGCCCGAGGACGACGGTGCCGCCGCCAAGTGGCTCAGCGACGACACGCGCCACATGCTGGCCGAACTCACGCCCCGGCCCGACCAGGTCACCGTGACTGTCAACACCACGCAGATGAACGTGACCGAGCACGCGGGGCTGGACGACTTCAAGGGCCTGTCGCGCGGCGACCCGCGGCTGTATTCGACCTACCGGGACATGATCGTGCCCTCGAACCCCAGCTGGGTGGAAGAGCACATCCGCCGCCTCACGGCCGCGGGCATCCAGAGCGAGTTCCAGTGCTACAACATCAACAGCTTCGAGACCATCGAACGCATGATCCGCCGCGGCGTCTACAAGGGCCCGCTGGTGATGAACTGGGTGGCCATCAGCGGCGGCATGGACCAGGCGAACATCTACAACCTGGCCAACTTCCTGCGCGCCGCACCCGACGGCGCGGTGGTCACCGTGGAGAGCTCGGTGCTCAACGTGCTGCCCGTGAACATGATCGGCATCGCCCTGGGCCTGCACGTGCGCTGCGGCATCGAGGACGTGCTGTGGAACCAGACCCGCACCGGCAAGATGAGCTCGGTCGAGCAGATCAGGCAGCTGGTGCGCATCGCGACCGAGTTCGGCCGCCCCATCGCCACCGCGCAGCAGGCGCGCGAGATCATGAAGATCGGCGTGTTCTACGAGACCACCGAAGAGACGCTGCAGGCCAACGGCTTCGCGCCCAACCGCAACGGCGCCCAGCAAGGCTTCCTGCGCAAGCCGGCCTGACGCATCGGGGACACCGGGGGCGATTGACGTACCGACTGGTCAGTCGGTAGACTGGGTTGGTATCGCATCGACCAGAAAGCCCCCGATGAGCGAGAACTTCGCAGCCGAACTCCATCGCCGAGCCACCACGGCACTGCAGGCGGGGCGCGCCGACGCGCAGGGGGAGGGCGAGCGCGTGCCGGTCAGCCAGTACACCGACGAGGCCATCGCGCGCGACGAGCGGCGTCTGCTGCTGCGGCATCCGCAGCCGGTGGCTGCCAGCGCCTCGCTCGCGTCGCCCGGCGCGTGGCTGTCGCTCACGCACACCGACGTGCCGCTGCTGCTGGTGCGCCAGGAGAGCGGGCAGGTGCAGGCGTTTCTCAACGTGTGCCGCCACCGCGGCGCGCGCGTGGTGCCCGAGGGCAGCGGCAGCGAGGCGCGCGCCTTCGTCTGCCCGTACCACGCATGGACCTACAAGCCCGACGGCGCCTTGCGCGGCGTGCCCGAGTCCTTCGGCTTTCCCTGCCTGAAGCAGGACGAGTCGGGCCTGCGCCGGCTGGCCACGGTCGAGCGCGCGGGCGTGGTCTGGGTCGTGTGCGAGCCGTCGCAGGCGGACAGCGACCCCGGCGCGAACCTGGGCGCACTCATGGACAACCTCGAGTCGCTGGCCGGGCTGCGCGCGCCCGTGGCCTATGCGCCGCGCACGTACGAGGTCGCGGCCAACTGGAAGCTGCTGGTCGACGGTTCCTTCGAGGCCTACCACTTCAAGGTGGCGCACCGCGAGACCATCGCCCCCATGTTCCTGCACAACCTGCAGATCGTCGACGAGTTCGACCTGAACCGGCGCCTGTACCTGCTCAAGTCGAAGTTCCAGGAACACCGGCCCGACGCCGCCGGCTTCGATCCGCGCCGCTACGGCAACCTGACCTATTTCTTCTTTCCCAACACGACGATCCTGGTGCAGCCCGACCACGCGCAGCTCAGCATGCTGGAGCCGCTGGGCGCCACGCGCACGCGCGTGCACGAGCTCACGCTGATTCCCGAGGCGCCGGCCTCGGAGAAGGCAACCGCGCACTGGGACGCGAACGTGGCGCTGTACCGGCGCACGCTCGCGGAAGACTACGCGCTGGCCGAGTCGATTCAGGCCGGGCTCGCATCGGGCGCGAACGACGCGCTCAACTTCGGCACCTTCGAGTACAGCGCGCCGCGCTTCCATGCGCAGCTGGCGCACCAGGTGGCGGCGATGCCGGCCGCACGCTGACGGCGCGAGGGTGTCGCGCGTGCAACAACCAGACCCCAAGACACAAGAAAGAATGGCGCGCATCGCCTCTGATCGCCGGTCGCGTCTTCGCGGCATGCGCTCTTCTGCGTGACGCTCTCCAGAACCCTCCGATGGCTACCCTTGCTCCTTCCCGGAAAGAAACGATCCTCGCGCGCGCCGAGCAGCACTTTGCCGATCACGGCTTCCAGGGTGCATCGCTGTCGGCGATTGCGCGCGACTGCGAGGTCGGCAACCCGGGGCTGCTGCATCACTTTGCGAGCAAGGAGGTGCTGTATCGCGCCGTGCTCGAGAAGCAGGCCGAGGACCTGACGGCGCGCATCTGCAGGCGCGTCGAAGCGGCACCCGACCTGCCCGCGCGGCTGCAGGCTTTTGTCGCGCTGCAGATCGAGTGGATGCACGCGCGGCCCACGGGCTTCAAGCTCGTCACGCGCGAACTGCTCGACAACGCCGAGCGCATCCAGCATGCGCAGGCCCGGCCGCTCGAAGGCTTCCTGCAAGCCAGCCTGTCCCTGGTGGCCGCGGCGCAGAAGGCCGGTCTCGTGCGCGACGACCTGTCGGCCGTGGTGGTGCTCACGCTCATCTTCGGCACGCTGAACTACGCAAAGATGGCGCGGCCCACGTTCGCCAAGACCTTTGCCGAGCCCGCGCTGAAGAGCGACCCGGCCTGGATGAAGGCGATGGCGCGCGATGTGCTGCGCGTCATCTCGCCGCCCTGATTCTTCTTTCTCCCCAGCAACCCTCGACCAAAGGACGTTCCCTTGAAAACCCGCATCACCGAACTCTTCGGCATCCGCCACCCGATCATCCAGGGCGGCATGCACTATGTCGGCTTTGCCGAGCTGGCCGCGGCCGTCTCCAACGCCGGGGGCCTGGGCATCATCACGGGCCTCACGCAGAAGACGCCCGAGCTGCTGGCCCGCGAGATCGCGCGCTGCCACGAGATGACCGACAAGCCCTTCGGCGTGAACCTCACCTTCCTGCCGACCTTTGCCTCGCCGCCGTACCCCGAGTACATCGCGGCCATCGTCGAAGGCGGCATCAAGGCCGTGGAAACCGCCGGCCGCAGCCCCGAGGCCTACATGCCGGCGCTGAAGGCCGCGGGCATCAAGGTGATCCACAAGTGCACCTCGGTGCGCCATGCCCTCAAGGCCGAGCGCATCGGCTGCGACGCGGTGAGCGTCGACGGCTTCGAGTGCGGCGGCCACCCCGGCGAGGACGACGTGCCCAACATGATCCTGCTGCCGCGCGCGGCCGAAGAACTGAAGATCCCGTTCGTCGCCTCGGGCGGCATGGCCGACGGCCGCAGCCTCGTGGCCGCGCTGGCGCTGGGCGCCGAAGGCATGAACATGGGCACGCGCTTCATCGCCACCAAGGAAGCGCCGGTGCACGCCAACGTGAAGCAGGCCATCGTCAACGCCTCGGAACTCGACACGCGCCTGATCATGCGGTCGCTGCGCAACACCGAGCGCGTGATCAACAACGCGGGCGTCGAGCGCCTCATCGAGATCGAGCGCCAGAAGGGGGACGCGCTGAAGATCGACGACATCATGGACCAGGTCGCCGGCATCTACCCGAAGGTGATGACCGAGGGCGAAATGGACGCCGGCGCCTGGAGCTGCGGCATGGTGGCCGGCCTGATCCACGACGTGCCCAGCTGCGCCGAGCTCATCGACCGGATCATGGCGCAGGCGGACGACCTCATCGCCAAGCGCCTGGCGGGCATGCTGAAGGGCTGAGTTTTCTTCGGGACGCACCCGTCCCTGGCTGGAGGCCGTGGCGCACAGGCCCGCGGCCGTCCGGCGCTGCGCGCGTGCTGCCTCGGCTGGGCGCTGCCGCTTTTGCGCCGGCAAAACGCCGACAGGCGAAGGGTCGAAGCGATTACATTTACGCTTTGGGAGGCGCCCTCCGACGCCATTGCGACCTTGCCTGCGAAGTCCACGAACCGTGATCACCGAAATGCATGCTGATGCCGCTATAGCGGGCCTCGCCTCGGGGTTCACGATGGCGTTCCAGCCCATCGTGGACCTGGGCCGCCGCGAGATCTATGCGCACGAAGCGCTGGTGCGCGGCCTGTCGGGCGAAGGCGCTGCCGAAGTGCTTGAGCGCGTTGCACCGGCCGACCGCTTCGCGTTTCACGAGGCCTGCCGCGTGAAGGCCATCGAGATCGCCTCCAGCCTGGGCATGAAGTCCCGCCTCAGCCTCAACGTCATGCCCAACGATGTCGCAGGGCAGACCCGGTGCTTTCGCACTGCCATGGCCGCGGCCAGGCGCTGCAAGTTTCCGGTGCGCCGGCTGATGTTCGAGATCACCGAGGGCGAGCGCGTCGACGATCTGTCCGGCCTGGCCGCCACCTTCAACAGTTTCAAGCGCCATGGCTTCACCTCGGCGATCGACGACTTCGGCTCGGCCTACGCGGGCTTCGAGCTGCTTGCCGCGTTCCAGCCTGACGTGGTGAAGATCGACCTGAGCCTGATCCGCGGCATCCACGCCGACCCGGTGCGGCGCACCATCGTGCGGGGCTTTGTCGCCACCTGCGACGAGCTGCGCATCCGCGTGATCGCCGAAGGCGTCGAGGCGACCGAAGAGGTGCGTGCGCTGCGCACCCTCGGTGTGGACCTGTTCCAGGGCTACCTGTTCGCACGGCCGGCGATTGCCGCGCTGCCGGCGGTGGCGTGGGACGCCGGCGCCTGAGCCCCTGCCACTTTCTCTAGACGTTGCTGGTCGCGCGCACTTCTTCGAGCGTGGTGCGGCCCGCCAGCACTTTCTCGATGCCGTCCTGGCGCAGCGTGCGCATGCCTTCGCGCAGCGCCGCATCCTGCAGTTCCTCGGCGCGGACGCCGCCCTGCACCAGCCGGCGCAAGCCCTTCGACATGACCATGAGTTCGTGGATGCCCACGCGTCCCTTGAAGCCGGTGTCGTTGCAGTGCTTGCAGCCGGTGCTGGTGTAGGTTTGCAGCTGGCCGTCGCGCCCGTGGCGCTGCAGCCACTCGGCGCGCACGGCGTCGCGCGCGGCCGGCGTGTCCTGCGCGCCGAAGGCGTGCATGTAGTCGGCCAGCAGTTCTTCGACGGCTTCGGGGCTGGCGGGTCGGCTTTGCACGCACTGCGGGCACAGGCAACGCACCAGCCGCTGCGCCAGCACGGCCAGCAGGGAGTCGGCGAAGTTGAACGGATCCATGCCCATGTCGAGCAGGCGCGTCACGGTTTCGGGGGCGCTGTTGGTGTGCAGCGTGGACAGCACGAGGTGACCGGTGAGCGAGGCCTCGATGGCGGTCTTCGCAGTCTCGGCGTCGCGGATCTCACCGACCATGATCACGTCGGGATCGGCGCGCACGAAGGCGCGCAGCGCCTTGGCAAAGGTCCAGTCGATGCGCGGGTTCACCTGCACCTGGCGCAGGCCGGGTTGCGTGATCTCGATCGGGTCTTCGGCGGTCCAGATCTTGCGCTCGGGCGTGTTGATGCGCATGAGCGCCGAGTGCAGCGTGGTGGTCTTGCCCGAGCCCGTCGGGCCCACGCACAGCACCATGCCGTAGGGTCGGTCGACCGCCTGCGACAGCTGGGCCAGGTTGCGCTGCGACAGGCCCAGGGCATCGAGCGCGATGGGCTTGGCCGAGGCCAGGATGCGCATCACCACGTCTTCCAGGCCGTTGTTGGTGGGGATGGTGGCCACGCGCAGTTCGATGCGGTGCTGCGGCGAGTACTTGGAGAAGTTGATCTTGCCGTCCTGCGGCTTGCGTTTTTCGCTGATGTCCAGGTCGCACATGATCTTCACGCGCGCCACCACCGCGCTGCGATAGCTCGGCGGCAGTTCCAGGTAGGTGTAGAGCCGGCCGTCGCGGCGAAAGCGGATGCGCGTCTTTTCCTGCCCCGGGTCGCTCTCGATGTGGATGTCGGACGCGCCCTCGCGGTGGGCCTCCAGGATCATGCTGTTGATCATGCGCACGAGCGAGTTGTCCGATTGCTCGACCGGCGGCTCGCCGGCGGCGGGCGCGGCGGCCGATTCTTCCTTCTCGAGTGTCTTCAGGAGCGTGCTGGTGCCCGCCATGTCGAACTCGAGCGGGCGCGACGGGTCGCTCATGTCGACCACCGGGCGGTCGGGCGCCACCTGGCCGAGCTTCTCGTAGGCCTTGTGCAGCACGCCGTCGAGGTCGAGGCACTGGCCCAGCACGGGAATCACCTTCATCTGTGCGATGAACTCGACCTCGTCGATCACCGCATGCCGATTGGTCGGGTCGTCGAGCGCGAGCACCAGGCGCCCGCCGTGCAGCATGAGCGGCATCACCTGCAGGCGCCGCGCGGCCTCGTGGCCGACCTTGCGCAGCGCGTCGGCCGCGGCCGGAAACACATGCAGGTTCACGAGCGGGTAGCCCATCTTGCGTACCAGCGCAGTCTGCAGCTGGCCGCGGCTCACGACGCCCATGCGCACCAGCGTCTCGCCCAGCGGCACGATGGGCTCGCGTTGTTGCTGCTGGAGCGCCGCGTCCAGTTGCGCCTGCGTGACCATGCCCAGTGACATCAGCGCCTGGCCGATGCGCGCAATCGGCATGCGGCTTTGCAGTTCGAGCTCCTGCACGAGCTGTTCGGGCATGACGACTTCGGTGGCTGCCATGGATCGATCTCCTGGTGTTGTTTAGGGCGCGTGGCGAGAGGTGCCGACGCTAGTGGAAAAACGCGAAACGATTGCGGCCCTGCGATTTCGCATCGTAGAGCGCCGTGTCTGCGCGCGCGAGCAATTCGCCGGCGCCGACGCTGGCATCCACCGTCTCGACGAACACGATGCCGATGCTGGTCGTGACATCAAGCGGGCGGCCCGCCACATGGAATGCCGGCGTCTCGATTTGCGCGAGGATCTTATGCGCCACGCCCGCCACCGCCTCTTGCGAGCGCACGTTCTCGAGCACCACCACGAACTCGTCGCCCGCCAGGCGCACCACGGTGTCGGTCTCGCGCACGCTGGCGCGCAGGCGGCGCGCGTACTCGGCCAGCACGTCGTCGCCGACGGCATGGCCGAGCGTGTCGTTGATCGTCTTGAAGTGATCGATGTCCAGAAACATCAGCGCCATGCCGCCGTCCGCGCGGCGCGCGCGCGACATGGCCGCGGGCAGCTGTTCGTTGAAGGCCAGCCGGTTCGGCAGGCCCGTCAGCACGTCCATGCGCGCCAGCTCGATGAGCTTGCGCTCGGCCTCCTTCAGCGCCGTGACGTTGAAGGCCATGAGATAGAAGCCCACCACCTGGCCGTTCAGGTCCTTGTCGGGAACAAGGTTGGCCTGGAAGTGCCCCTCGCGGTCGTGGATCGGCGCCTGCACCGGGTAGTGCGTCGGCTTGCCGGCGAACACCGTCGGCAGGTGGGGCAGGTGCTGCGCATACATGGCCTCGCCCAGGGCCGAGCGCATCGTCACGCCGTCCAGGGGCTGGCGTTCGCCCAGGCCGGCCATTTGCCGCGCGCGGCTGTTGCCGTACAGGCAGTTCTCGTCGCGGTCGAAGTAGCCCACCAGCGCGGGGATGTTGTCGGTCACGTCGCGCAGGCGCTTTTCCTGTTGCGTGAGGGCACGGCGGATGGCCACTTCGTCGGTGATGTCGAAGGTCATCGCGAACACGCCGTGCACGGTGCCCTCCACGTCCTGGTCGGGGATGTAGTGGGCCTTGAAGGTGCGATCGCCGATGCCCAGCGCCGGGTCGCCGGCCTTCTCGATGATCACCGTCTCGCCCGCCAGTGCGCGTTCCATGCAGGGCTTGACCACCGCGAAGTCGGCCTCGCCGCGGATGCCCGGCATCCACCGGCCGACCAGCGGATTGCCGGGGTGCAGCGCCCGTACCTTCGCATTGACGAAGGTGTAGTACAGCCCGGCATCGACGTGCGAGACCAGTGCGGGAATGTTGTCGGCAATGGTGCGGATCTGCGCCTCGCTGTGCGCGAGTTCGAGCTCGATGCGCTTGCGCTGCGTGATGTCGAAGGTCATCGCGTAGTAGCCGCGCACCAGCCCCTGCGGGTCGAGGTCGGGAATGAAGTCGGTCTGGAAGAAGTGCTCTTCCTCGTCGCGGTGCGCGGCGCCGCGGCGCTCGAAGGACACGGCCTCGCCGGACAGCACGCGCCGCAGGCTGTTCTCGAGCGTCGGGTCGTCGTGCAGCCCGCTCATGCTCTGCACGGGCTGGCCCACCAGTTCCTCGGGGCTGTAGCCCAGTTCCTCGCACAGCCGCGCGTTCACGAAGGTGTAGCGGCCCTGCGCGTCGGCGTGCGAGACCATGGCCGGCAGGTTGTCGGTGATGTCGCGCAGGAATTTCTCGCTGGCCTGGCGCTGTTGCATGAGCCGGTCGAAGGTGCGAGACAGGTCGCCGATCTCGTCGTCCGGGTAGGTGCGTGCCACCGCGACGCGGGCCGGTGAGGCGTGCGTGTCGAGCATGTGCCGGTGCAGTTCCGTGAGCGGCTTCATCAGCCGCCGTGCCACGGCCAGCGCCAGCGCGCCAGCCAGCAGCGCCAGCACGATGGCACCGCCCCAGGCCGTGCGCTCGATGGCGTCGATGCGCGCAAAGGCCTCGTGGCGCGGGTACATCGAGCCCATGATCCAGTCGGTCTGGCGAATGCGCTTGAACGCGTACAGGCCGGGCACGCCCGCATGGTTGATGCCTTCGATGGTGCCTTCGAAGCCTGCAAGCGCGCGGTCGAGATCGGGGGCGTCGTCGGCCATTGCCACGTTGGCCTGCTTGAGCACGCGGTCGGCCAGCGGATGGTCGATCACGATGCCGTCGCTGGTGGTGATGAACACGTAGCCGGTCTGGCCGAAGCGCACGTCGGCCAGCTCGCCCAGGATGTTGCGGTCCTTCAGGTTGATGGAGCCCGAGAGCACGAACAGCATCTCGCCCGCGCTGTTGCGCACCGGCTCCGTGATGGCGACCTGCGCCAGACCGCTGAGCCGGTTCTGGTAGGGCTGCGAGATCAGGCCCGCGCGCGAGGCCACCGTGTCCTTGAAGTAGGCGCGGTCCTTCACGTTGAGCTTGCCCAACTGCTCCGGCCCGTTCATGTTGGCGACCAGGTAGCCGGTGGCATCAAAGATCGCCACGTTGTCGAACGCCGCGCGCAGCGACGGGTACTGCATGAGAAAGGCCTGCAGCGGCGCGGCGCTCGTGAAGCCGTGCGAGGCCATGCTCTCGGCCAGCGTCTTCAGCAGCACGCGCCGGCTGGCGAACTTCTGGTCCACCGCGTTCGCGATGGCCGACAGCCGCGCGAACTCCTCGTTGGCGATCGAGGCCTGCATGCGGTCCTTGACCAGGTGCAGCGCCAGCGTGGCGATGAGGAATGTGGTGGCCAGCACAATGGCCGCGACGCCAGCGCTGACGCGTGTGTTCAGGCTGATGCGGGGTTTCCCGGTCGCGAAAATTTTCATGGGCGTCGTGCGGGCAGCGCGGCGAAGCGGCGGGACCACCGGGCGCCGTGGGGGCACGGCTCACACCATTTCATTCGCGCGCTGCGCCTGTAGTGTGTCAGAAAGTGCGCGAAATGCGCGCCAATTCGGTGCGCCTCGAAGGGCTGTACGTGCCGGACTGTCGCGCAGCCGCGCGGCAGAAGCCCATCGTATTACTCGACGCGCGGCGGCGGTTCCGACCGGGCGGCCGCGGGCGCGCGTGCCGGCGCGATGAGCACCATCGCGCCGTCCTGCCCGCGCCGCACACGCAGGCGGTGCCGTCGGGCAGGCGGTCCAGGGCCGCAACTCGCCGCCCTTCATGTCGAACTCGCGCGCGTGGGCGCCTGGGCATCGGCTGGCACGAGCACGACGCGGCGCTGTTCCAAGGCACCGAGCGCTTCTTCCGGCCCGGCGACGCGGCCTCGACGCTGCTGATGGCGCAGGCCTGCCCCGAGTTGCAGTGTCGCGCTCTGTGCCGACCCCGAGGGTGAACTGCTCGATGCCGCCGTCCAGCATGCCGTGGCCGTGCGCGGCCACACCGACTCGCCCGGACTGCGCCAGCAGCTGGCCGGCATGTCCAAGGCCGGCACGCCGCCGGTGGAACTCGCGAAGACGCCCGCCTGAGGGGCTGACTGAAGGTCCTGCACGGCCCCGGCCGCCGCGACGAACCTTGATGCAGATCAAGTGCTTGCATCGGCAAGGCGCTTAGCCTGCCCCGATGCAAGCTACCGCCGCGCTCGCGCCGTTTCCGTCCCTGCCATCGTCCGCCAGCGGCGATGCCCGCGCGGACGCCTGGCAACTGCTCGACGACCCCGCCGAGTGGGCCGCGTTCGGCCGCCCGCTGGAGGCAGGCTCGGGCCGCTGGGAGTCGCAGGTGGCGGTCGAAGGCATGCACTGCGCGGGCTGCGCCTTCACCGTCGAGGCCGCGCTGGCGCAGGTGCCCGGCGTGGCCGAAGTGCAGGTGAATGCCGTGAGCCGGCGCGCGCGCGTCGTGTGGTCCGCTGCGGCCACGCGGCCTTCGCGCTGGTTCGAGGCCAGCGCGCGCGTGGGCTACCCCTTGTTGCCCGCCGGCAGCCGCAGCGCGCGCGAGACGCGCACGCGCGAACTGCGCACCGCGCTGTGGCGCTGGCTGGTCGCGGGCTTTTGCATGATGCAGGTGATGATGTACGCCTACCCGGCCTACGTCGCGCGCCCCGGCGACATGACGGCCGATGCGGCCCAGCTGCTGCGCTGGGCCTCGTGGGTGCTCAGCCTGCCCGTGGTGCTGTTCTCGTGCGGGCCGTTCTTTCGAAGCGCCTGGCGCGACCTGCGCACCGGGCGCATCGGCATGGACTTGCCGGTGACCTTCGGCGTGGTCATCACCTTCGTGGTGAGCACGGCCGCCACCTTCGACCCCGCGGGGCCGCTGGGGCACGAGGTCTACTTCGACTCGCTGACGATGTTCGTCTTCTTCCTGCTCACCGGCCGCTGGCTCGAGGCACGGCTGCGCGACCGCACGGCCGGCGCGCTCGAGGCGCTGACGCACCGGCTGCCCGACAGCGTGGAGCGCCTCGGGCCCGACGGCGGGTGGACGCGCGTGGCGGTGCGCCGGCTCGGCGCGGGCGACGTGGTGCGCGTGCGCCCCGGCGAGGCCTTTCCGGCCGACGGCACGGTGATCGACGGCGACACCACCGCGGACGAGGCGTTGCTCACCGGGGAGTCGCGCCCCGTGCCGCGCCCCTGCGGCGACCGCGTGCTCGCGGGCAGCCACAACCTCTCGGCCGTGGTGCAGGTGCGCATCGCGTCGGTGGGCGAGGGCACGCGCTTCGCGCACATCGTGCGGCTCATGGAAAACGCCGCGCTCGACAAGCCACGGCTGGCCCGGCTCGCCGACCGCATTGCGCGGCCTTTTCTCATCGCCGTGCTGGCCTGCGCGTTCGGCGCGGGCGCGCTGTGGTGGTCGGTCGATCCCGGCCAGGCGCTGATGGTTGCCGTGGCGGTGCTGATCGTCACTTGCCCCTGCGCGCTGTCGCTCGCCACGCCGGCCGCGATGCTCGCGAGCGCGGGCGCCCTGGCGCGCGGCGGCGTGCTCACGTCGAACCTGCAGGCGCTCGAAGCGCTGGCCGGCGTCGACACCGTGGTGTTCGACAAGACCGGCACGCTCACGGGCGACACGCCGCGCCTGGAGCGCGTGTACTGTCGCCAGGGCCTGCGCCCCGGCGATGCGCTGGAGATCGGCGCGGCGCTCGCGGCGCTGTCGCTGCACCCGGCCGCGCGCGCGCTCGTGAACGCCTGGCAGGCGCAGTTCCGCGCGCCACCGGCCTGGTCGGCAACGCAGCTGCGCGAGACGGTGGGGCAGGGCGTGGCGGCCTCGCTGCACCGGCGCGATGCCGTGGACGACCACGGCGCGCGCCCCGTGCGCCTGGGCTCCGCGTCGTTCTGCGAAGTGCCGCCGCTCGACGTGGACGCAGCGCAGATCCACCTGAGCGACAACGAAGGCTGGCTCGCCAGCTTCGTGCTCGCCGAAGAACTGCGCCCCGACGCCACGCAGGCCGTGGCGGCGCTGCAGGCGCAGGGCTTGTCGGTGCGCCTGTTGTCCGGCGACCGCGACAACGCGGCGCGGGCCATCGGCGCGCAGGCCGGCATCGCGGCGGTGCAGGGCGACTGCGCACCGGAAGACAAGCTCGAGGTGCTGTGGCAGCTGCAGGCGGCCGGACGCGAGGTGGCGATGGTCGGCGACGGCCTCAACGACGGCCCGAGCCTGGCGCGCGCCAACGCCTCGTTCGCCTTCGGCCATGCCGTGCCGCTGTCGCGCGCGCGTGCCGACTTCGTGGTGCTCGGCGATGCGCTGCAGGCCATTCCCGCGGCCGTGGCGCAGGCGCGCCGCACGCTGCGCGTGGTGCGCCAGAACCTGTTCTGGGCCGCGGCCTACAACGCCGTGTGCGTGCCGCTGGCCGTGGTCGGCTGGCTGCCGCCGTGGCTCGCGGGGCTGGGCATGGCCGCGAGCTCGCTGCTCGTGGTGCTCAACGCGGCGCGCCTTGCCGCGCCGGCGAAAGCGGCGGTGGCCTGATGGACGTGTTGTTCCTGCTCGTGCCGTTGTCGGTGATGCTCGTGCTCGTCATTCTGGGCGGGCTCTGGTGGGCCATCGAGCGCGGCCAGTTCGAGGACATCGAGGTCGAAGGCGACCGGATTTTGAACAACGACTGACACCTTGATCTGCATCAAGCCTGGGCAGCAATAGCCAAAGGACACTGCCCGGCAACCACATCAACGGGCACCACGATGCAGCAGACCACGCACCCTCCAGCGGCCATCTACGACGACACCGTCGTGCGGCAGTTCGCACTCATGTCGGTGGTCTGGGGGGTGGTCGGCATGCTGGTCGGCGTGATCATCGCCTCGCAGCTGACCTGGCCCGAACTCAACCTCGGCATCCCCTGGCTCAGCTACGGCCGCCTGCGTCCGCTGCACACCAACGCCGTGATCTTCGCCTTCGGCGGCTGCGCGCTCATGGCCACGAGCTTCCACGTCGTGCAGCGCACCTGCCAGGTGCGGCTGTTCGCGCCGGCGCTGGCCTCGTTCGTGTTCTGGGGCTGGCAGCTGGTGATCGTTGTCGCGGCCGTCAGCCTGCCGCTGGGCTACACCAGCGGCAAGGAATACGCGGAACTCGAGTGGCCCATCGACATCCTGATCGCCGTGGTCTGGGTGGCCTACGCCATCGTGTTCTTCGGCACCATCGGCCTGCGCAAGGTGCGCCACATCTACGTGGCCAACTGGTTCTACGGCGCCTTCATCATCGCGGTGGCGCTGCTGCACATCGTCAACAGCGCGGCCATTCCGGCCGGCTGGATGAAGAGCTACTCGGCCTACGCCGGCGTGCAGGACGCAATGGTGCAGTGGTGGTACGGCCACAACGCCGTGGGCTTCTTCCTCACGGCCGGCTTCCTGGGAATGATGTACTACTACATCCCCAAGCAGGCGGGGCGCCCGGTGTACTCGTACCGGCTGTCGATCGTGCACTTCTGGGCGCTGATCTTCACCTACATGTGGGCCGGCCCGCACCACCTGCACTACACCGCGCTGCCTGACTGGACGCAGTCGCTGGGCATGGTGTTCTCGCTGATCCTGCTGGCGCCCAGCTGGGGCGGCATGATCAACGGCGTGATGACGCTCTCGGGCGCCTGGCACAAGCTGCGCACCGACCCGATCCTGCGCTTCCTGATCGTCGCGCTGTCGTTCTACGGCATGTCGACCTTCGAAGGCCCGCTGATGTCGATCAAGACCGTCAACGCGCTGAGCCACTACACCGACTGGACCGTGGGCCACGTGCATTCCGGCGCGCTGGGCTGGGTGGGCTTCATCACCATGGGCTCGCTGTACTACCTGATCCCGCGCATGTACGGCCGCCTTGCCATGTACAGCGTGAAGGCCATCGACGTGCACTTCTGGATGGCCACCATCGGCATCGTGCTGTACATCGCCGCGATGTGGATCGCCGGCGTGATGCAGGGCCTCATGTGGCGCGAGATCAACACCGACGGCACGCTGACCTACACATTCGTCGAGGGCGTGAAGGCCACCTTCCCCTACTACCTGGTGCGCGTGATCGGCGGCGTGCTCTACCTGGGCGGCATGCTGGTCATGGCCTGGAACGTCTGGATGACCGTGATCACCGGGCGCTCGGTGCGCGCCGAAATCCCGGCCGTTGCCGCCGCCCACGCCTGAAGCCACGAAGCCTTTGAGGACGCACGATGAACGCACCTGACAACAAGAATTCCGCGCCCGCCGCCACCGGCTTCACGCACGAGAAGGTCGAGACCAACAACTTGCTGATGATCGTGCTGATCCTGCTGGTGGTGGCCATCGGCGGCCTCGTGGAGATCGTGCCGCTGTTCTTCCAGAAGTCGACCACCGAGGCCGTGGAGGGTGTGAAGCCGCTCACGCCGCTGCAGCTGGCCGGCCGCGACGTGTACCTGCGCGAGGGTTGCTACAACTGCCACTCGCAGATGATCCGCCCCTTCCGCTCGGAGACGCTGCGCTACGGCCACTATTCGGTGGCTGGGGAGTTCGTGTACGACCACCCCTTCCAGTGGGGCAGCAAGCGAACCGGTCCTGACCTGCACCGCGTGGGCGGCAAGTACAGCGACGAGTGGCACCGCATCCACCTGAACAACCCGCGCGACCTCGTGCCCGAGTCGAACATGCCGGCCTACCCGTGGCTGGAGAAAGGGCTGGTCGACGGCGGCAGCATCGCCACCCACATGCGCGCGCTGCGCAAGGTCGGCGTGCCCTACACCGACGAAGAGATCGCCAGGGCCGCCGACGAGGTGGCCGGCAAGACCGACATGGACGCCACCGTGGCCTACCTGCAGTCGCTGGGCCTGGCGCTCAAGTAAGAAGAAAGAACAGGCAACGCCCCATGACCGACATCACCACCCTGCGCATCGCCGCCACCATCGCCTGCTTCGTCGTCTTCATCGGCATCGTGGCCTGGGCGTTTTCGCGCCGCAACACGCAGCGCTTCGCCGAAGCGGCACGCCTGCCCTTCGAGCAAGACTGACGGGGAGCCCACGATGAGCGATTTCATCAGTCACTTCTGGTCCAGCTACGTGGCCGGGGCCTCGCTGCTGAGCATCCTGGGGTGCGTGCTGCTCTTGTGGCTCACGGCGCGCAAGCGCGTGGCCTCGGATGCCGACAACACCACCGGCCACGTGTGGGACGAAGACCTGCGCGAAGCCAACAACCCGCTGCCGCTGTGGTGGGTGGGCCTGTTCGTGCTGACCATCGTCTTCTCGCTCGGCTACCTGGCCGTGTTCCCGGGCCTGGGCAGCTTCGCCGGCACGAACGACTGGAGTTCGCGCGCCGAGTACCAGCAGGACGTGGCCAAGGCCACGCAGGCGCTGGAACCGGTGTACGCACGCTATGCGCCCATGCCGATCGAAGAAGCCGCGCGCGACCCGCAGGCCCGCGCCATCGGCGAGCGCCTGTTCATGAACAACTGCGCGCAGTGCCACGGCTCCGACGCGCGCGGCAGCAAGGGCTTTCCCAACCTCACCGACGCCGACTGGCTGCACGGCGGCACGCCCGACAAGATCGTCGAGTCGATCACCAAGGGCCGCATCGGCACCATGCCGCCGGCCGCCGCGATGGTCGGCACGCCCGACGACGTGAAGAACGTCGCCAACTACGTGCTGAGCCTGTCGGGCGAGCCGCACGACTCGGTGCGCGCGGGCCTGGGCAAGCCCAAGTTCGCCGCCTGCGCGGCCTGCCACGGCATCGGCGGCGTGGGCAACCCCGCGCTGGGCGCGCCGCGCCTGAACGACCGCATCTGGCTGCACGGCTACGGCGAGGCCGCCATCATGCAGATCGTCAACGAGGGCAAGCACAGCGCCATGCCCGCGCAGGAAGGCCGCCTGACCGAGGCGCAGATCAAGCTGCTGGCCTCGTACGTGTGGGGCATGTCCAACCCTGCGACCGGGACGCCATGACGCGAAAGACGGTCATCCCGATCGCGAGCGCGCCGCCCGCCGCCGCGCCGGAGGTCGGCCTGTACGAGGCGACGAAGAAGATCTACCCGCGCAGCGTGCAGGGCCTGTTCGCGCGCTGGCGCTGGGCCATGGTCTTTCTCACGCAGCTGGTGTTCTACGGCATGCCCTGGGTGGAATGGGGCGAGCGGCAGATGGTGCTGTTCGACCTGGCCGCGCGGCGTTTCTATATCTTCGGGCTGGTGCTGTACCCGCAGGACCTGATCTACCTGTCGGGCCTGCTGGTGATCAGCGCGCTCTCCCTTTTTCTCTTCACGGCCGTGGCCGGGCGCCTGTGGTGCGGCTACGCCTGCCCGCAGACCGTCTACACCGAGATGTTCCTGTGGGTGGAACAGCGCATCGAAGGCAATCGCAGCGCGCGCATCCGCCTCGACGCCGGCGGGTTCTCGCTCGAGAAGCTGGTGAAGAAGGCCTTCAAGCACATCGTCTGGATCGGCATCGCGCTGTGGACCGGCTTCACCTTCGTGGGCTACTTCACGCCCATCCGCGAGCTGGGCATGGCCTTCCTGCAGACGCAGATGGGCTCGTGGGAAGTGTTCTGGGTGTTCTTCTACGGCTTTGCCACCTACGGCAACGCCGGCTTCATGCGCGAGCAGGTGTGCAAGTACATGTGCCCCTACGCGCGCTTCCAGAGCGCCATGTTCGATCGCGACACGCTCATCGTCAGCTATGACCCGCAGCGCGGCGAGCCGCGCGCACCGCGCCGCAAGAATGTCGACCCGCGCAGCGCCGCCCTGGGCGATTGCATCGACTGCAGCCTGTGCGTGCAGGTGTGCCCCACGGGCATCGACATCCGCCAGGGCCTGCAGTACGAGTGCATCGGCTGCGGCCTGTGCGTGGACGCCTGCGACAGCGTGATGGACAAGATGGGCTACGCGCCGCGCCTCATCCGCTACGACACGCAGAACGGCATGGAAGCCGGCTGGTCGCGCCGGCAGCTGTGGCGCCGCGTGCTGCGACCGCGCGTATTGATCTACACCGCGTTGCTCGCGCTGCTGGTGGCGGGCCTGCTCGCCAGCCTGGTCGTGCGCACGCCGCTGAAGGTGGACGTGGTGCGCGACCGTGCCTCGCTGGCGCGCATCGTCGAGGGCGGGCGGCTGGAGAACGTCTACCGGCTGCAGATCATGAACGCGACCGAGCGCACGCAGCACTACCGCATCGCCGCGCGCGGCATCGACGGGCTGAGCGAGTCGCCCGGCGAGGCCGTCGAGGTCGAGCCCGCGCAGGCGCGCTGGGTGGCCGTGCGGCTGCAGGTGCCTTATGGCGCCGCGCCGGCCGGTTCGCACACGGTGCACTTCGACATCCGGCAGGTGGATGGTGCGGCGCAGGTTTCCGAAAAAGCGGTCTTCCTGGTGCCGCGCTGAAAGGTCTTCCCATGAACAACGCCCTGCCGATGAACGCGCCCGCGACCTCCGGCCCCTGGTGGCGCTACCCGCTGGTCTGGCTGGTGATCGCAGGGCCCGCCGTCGTGGTGCTCGCGAGCATCGCGACCGTCTGGCTGGCGCTGCGCACCCCTGAGGTGCTGGTGTCCGAGGACTACTACCGCGAAGGCATCGAGATCAACCGCACGCTCGCCGACAAGAAACTGATGCCGGCGCAGGCCGGACGCAACCACGCGGCGACGCCTGAAAGCGATGTGCCGGCTCCCAAGCGGGGTGCGCAGTGAGCGCCGTGCGCCGCATCGCCGGCATCCTGTGGCCGTCGTTCCTCGTCGCCTGCGGCATGGAGGTGCTGGTGTTCGCGCTGATCGACCCGATCCACTCGTACTGCGGCGCCGACGCACTGCGCCTGTCGCGCCAGGGCATCTACACCGTGTCCTTCTTCGTGTTCTGGCTGATGGCAGCGGCCTCGAGCGCGTGCACCACGCTGCTGGCACTGCCGTCAGAGAAAGAGACCGCGCAATGACGCTCGCCCTTGCCATTCCCGCCACGCCCTCCGTGCTGCCCGTCGAACTGCTGCGCCGCTTCGACGTGCCCGGCCCTCGCTACACCTCGTACCCCACGGCGGACCGCTTTGCCGACAGCTTTGGCGCCGGTGACTACGCGCAGGTGCTGCACCAACGGCGCGATGCGGACACGGCGAGCGAGCCGCTCTCGCTGTACGTGCACATCCCGTTCTGCGAATCGCTGTGCTACTACTGCGCCTGCAACAAGGTCGTCACGAAGCACCGCGAGCGCGGGCGGCAGTACCTCGAGTACCTGGCGCGCGAAGTGGCGCTGCAGGTCGCGCAGCTCGGGCCCGGTGCGCCTGTCGGCCAGCTGCACCTGGGCGGCGGCACACCGACCTTCCTGGACGACGAGGAACTGGGCGAGCTGGTCGCGATGCTGCGCCGCGCGTTCGCCTTCGTGCCGGGCGGTGAGCAGTCGATCGAGATCGACCCGCGCACCGTCGATGCAAAGCGCCTCGCGGCGCTGGCCGCGCTCGGCTTCAACCGCCTGAGCTTCGGTGTGCAGGACTTCGACCCCGCCGTGCAGCAGGCCGTGCACCGCATCCAGCCTGCGGCGCAGGTCTTCGCGCTGATGGACACGGCGCGCGCGCTGGGCTTTCGCTCGATCAACGTCGACCTGATCTACGGCCTGCCGCGCCAGAACGACACCTCGTTCGAGCGCACGCTCGCGCAGATCCGCGACCTGCGGCCCGACCGCATCGCGCTGTATGCCTACGCCCACCTGCCGGAGCGTTTCAAGCCGCAGCGGCGCATCGCGGCCGACGAGCTGCCCGATGCCTCCATGCGCGTGCGCATGCTGGGGCGCGCGATTGCCGCGCTCACCGAAGCGGGCTACGTCTACATCGGCATGGACCACTTCGCGCTGCCCGACGACCCGCTGGCCGTGGCCAAGCGCGAAGGCCGGCTGCACCGCGACTTCCAGGGCTACAGCACGCAGCCCGACGGCGACCTCGTGGCGCTCGGCGTGTCGGCCATCGGCCGCGTGGGCGCCACCTACAGCCAGAACGCGAAGACGCTGGAAGACTATTACGCGCTGCTCGACCAGGGCCACCTGCCCGTGGTCAAGGGGCTGGCTCTGTCGGACGACGACGTGCTGCGCCGCGAGGTCATCATGGCGCTGATGTGCCGGGGCCGCGTGGACTTCGACGCCGTCGAGGCGGCGCACGGCATCGCCTTTGCCGACTACTTCGCGCCGGAGCGCGCCGCACTGGCGCCGATGGCCGAGCAGGGGCTGGTGCGCCTGTCGCCGCGCGCCATCGAGGTCACCGAGGCGGGCTGGTTCCTCGTGCGCGCGGTGGCGATGGTGTTCGACCGCTACTGCGCCGCGACGCGCACGCGCTTCTCGCGCGTCGTCTGACCTGATGGACTCACCCGCACTCGCCGGCGCTGCATTGCTGATGGGCCTCGCGGGTGGCCCGCACTGCGTGGCGATGTGCGGCGCGGTGTCGGCCGCGGTGATCCGCATCGTGCCGGTGGGTGGGCCATCGCAGGCTTCGCATGCCATTGCCCCTTTCGCCTTCCACCTCGGCCGCATGGTGAGCTATGCAGCGGCTGGTGCCATCGCCGCCGCGAGCCTGCACGGCCTGGGTGCCGCCAGCGCGCAGGCCGCGGCCTGGCGGCCGCTGTGGGTGATGCTGCATGTGTTCGTGCTCGCCTGGGGCGCGATGCTCGCGGTTGCGGGCCGGCAGCCGCTGTGGGCGCAGCGCGCCGGGCGTGCGCTCGAAGCGCGCCTGCGCCCGAGGGCCGGCGGCTCGCTGCTGGGCGTGTTCGCCACGGGTGCGCTCTGGGTGGCAATGCCCTGCGGCCTGCTCTATTCGGCGCTGATGCTGGCCGCGCTGGGCAACGGCCCGCTGCAGGGCGCCTCGACGATGGCGCTGTTCGCACTGGGCAGCAGCGTGTCGCTGCTCGCCGCGCCGTGGCTGTGGCAGCGCCTGCGCGGGTGGGGCGACAACGGGGCGCGACAAGCCTGGGGCGCGCGGCTGGCGGGTGTGTTGCTGGCGGCGGTGGCGCTGCAGGCGCTGTGGATGGACCTGAGCCATCGCATTGCGGACTGGTGCGGCTGAGGCGCTGCTGCGCTGTCCTCAGCCGATGCTCTCGATCAGCAGCGCCTGCAGCACGAAGCGCCGGTTGTCCGCCGGCGCCGTGCGCTCGCCCAGCAGCTCAGCGAGCGCGGCCGTGGGGTGGCTGTCGGTCGCCGCGCCGTCGTGCACTGGAATGCCTGCGTGCTGGCCGATCTGCCGCACCAGCGCGGCGTCGATGCCCTCGCAGGCCACGGCGTCGTACAGCCGTCCGAGCATGCGCGCGGTGTGCTGCAGTTCCTGCAGCGGCGTGTCGCGCGACAGGCTGGAGCGCACCGTCGCGACCTGCGCGCCCAGTTCCTCAGCGGCCTGGCGCAGCAGGGCCAGCGCTTCGCTGTCGCCGGTCTCGCTGAGCAGGCCGAGATTCTTGGCGCGCAGCAGCCGCGGCGGCGCGGCGCCGTCGAGCGCGGCGCGCTGGAGCAGCCGGGCGCGGCCCAGCAGGCTGGCGACTTTCTGGGGCGAAAGCGCAGCGGTGGAAGGGTGCATGGCAAGGTTCGACATGTGTCTCGCGGAGGCTAGCCACCCGGGCCGCGCGCGCCTTGACGCACATCAAGGACCGCCCCGCTGTTACACGCCGGACACAGAGCATTCACCCGACGTTACGCACCGATGCGGGCCGTTGTCACTGCGGGGCCTCGCGCTTCCTAGCATCGAGACATCGCCTGATCGCAGGCAACGCCACACAAGACAGACAGAACGCCGAGGAATCCCCATGCTCACGAGTGCCCGCCCCAACCCCATCCTCCCGCTTCGGCCGCTTCCGGCAGCGGTGCACAAGGAAAACGCGGGCCGCCGCACGGCCGAGCGCCTGCGCCTGCTGGCCGAGCAGCTGCAACCGCAGCGCCGCATGGTGCACACGGGCGACGTGATCTACCAGGCCGGCGAACGTTTCGGCAACCTCTACATCCTGAACTCGGGCTTCTTCAAGATCGTGAATCTCTCGGCCGATGGGCGCGAGCAGGTGGTGGGCCTGAAGTTCCGCGGCGACTGGCTGGGCTTCGACGGCATCGCGGGCCAGCGCTACGTGTGCGACGCCGTGGCGATGGACACGGGCGAGGTCTGGGTCGTGCCCTACGAATCGCTGCTGGCCGCCTGCGCCACGCACCCCGCGCTGCTGCAGATGCTGCATGCCGCGATGAGCCGCGAGATCGCGCACGACCGCGATTCGCTGATGTCGGTGTGCACCTTGCCGGCCGATGCGCGCGTGGCCGACTTCCTGCGCTACTGGGCCGAGTCGCTGGCCGACCGTGGCATGCGCACCGACGAGATCACGCTGCGCATGACGCGCGCCGAAATCGGCAACTACCTGGGCATGACGCTCGAAAGCGTGAGCCGCGCACTCTCGCGCCTGGCGCGCGACAAGGTCATCGGCTTTGCCACCAAGGGGCGGCGCGAGGTGCAGATTCCCGACGTGGGCGCGTTGTCGGCCTTCGTGCAGCGCTGCCTGGCGCCGGCGCCCGCGATGCTTCAGTAAGAAGCGACGTTGAGCAGCGCCCGCGCCATCGCCCGCGCGAGTTCGCGGCGCGAATAGGGCTTGCGCAGCAGCTCCCAGCCCGGTGGCGCTTCGCGGTCGGCGTCGAGCAGCTCCGCCGAGAAGCCCGACATCAGCAGCACCGCAAGCCGCGGTTGGCGTTGCACCGCTTCGGCGGCCAGCCGCGTGCCTCGCATGCCGGGGCCCAGTGCGATGTCGCTCAGCAGCAGGTCGAAGGGCGTGGCCTCGGCCGCCATGGCGGGCAAGGCCTGCTCGGCGTTGGCGGCGGTCACCACCTCGCAGCCCAGCGTGGTCAGGAAGGTGTGGACGACCTGGCGCACCTCGGCGTCGTCTTCGACCAGCATCACGCGCAGGCCCGGTGCCAGCGTGACCTCGGCCTCGATCTCAACGGGATCTTCATCGACAGGTGCCGCCGCACTCGCCGCGTCGGCCTCGACCTGCGGCAGGTAGAGCGTCACGGTGGTGCCGCCGTTGACCCTGCTGTCGATGGCGATGGCGCCGCGCGACTGCTTCACGAAACCGTACACCGTGCTCAGGCCCAGGCCGGTGCCGCGCCCCGCGTCCTTGGTGGTGAAGAAGGGCTCGAAGATGTGCTCCATGACCGCCTCGGTCATGCCGGTGCCGCTGTCGGCGATGGAGAGCGCGACGAAGCGGCGGCCGGCGTCGGCGTCGCTCAGTTCCTGGCGCACGGTGGCGGGCAGGGCGTCGCAGGCTTCGGCGCGGAAGTGCAGGCGGCCGCCCTCGGGCATGGCGTCGCGTGCGTTGATGGCGATGTTCAGCAGCGCCGATTCGAGCTGGCCCGGGTCGGCGCGCACGGCGGGGCAGGGGTCGGCGGCATCGATCTCGATCTGGATGCGCTGGTCGAGCGTGCGGCGCAGCATGTCGGTGAGCGAGTGCAGCATCTGCCGCACGTCGACCGCGTCGGGCTGCAGCATCTGGCGCCGCGAGAAGGCCAGCAGCTTGCCGGTGAGTTCGGCGCCGCGCCGGCTGGCGCGCGCGGCGGCGGCCACGAGCTGCTGCGCGTAGCCGTCGGCTGCGAGCTGCGGCAGCTCTTCGAGCACCTGCAGGTTGCCCTGGATGATGGTCAGCAGGTTGTTGAAGTCGTGCGCGATGCCACCGGTGAGCTGGCCCACGCTCTCCAGGCGCTGCGCGTGGTTCAGTGCTTCTTCGGTCTGCACGCGCTGCAGGCTGGTGGCCAGCAGGCTTGCTACCGATTCGAGAAAGCGGATCTCCTCGTCCCCGAAACGCCGTGCGGCCGTGGCACGCACCGACAGCATGCCGGTCACGCGGCCGCGGTCGGACAGCGGCACGGCCAGCGCGCTGACCAGCCCGGCCGCGAGGTACGCGGGCGGCACGGCGAAGCGGCGCTCCTCGCGGTAGTCGGCCACGACGACCGGGCGGCCTTGCGAGAGCACGTAGCCGGGTTGCGTGTCGGGCCGGTTGGCGATGCGCAGGCCAACGCTCTCGTCGGTGAGCAGGCCTACGCCGCTCGCGAGGCGGAACTCGCGCTGGCTGCCATCGAGCAGCCACACCATCGCGATTTCGACCTGCAGCGCGGTCGCGACGATGTCGGGCACCTGCGCCAGCACCACCTGCAGGTCGCGCGTGTCGACGGCCAGGCGGCCCAGTTGCGCAAGATGTTCGCTGTAGCGCGCGCGCTGCAGCGCCTGCTTCACGCGCGGGTAGGCGCCGATGTCGCGGATGGCCGCCACCACGAAGGGCAGGCCCTGGTTCTGCAGCGGGCTCAGCGCGATCTCGACCATGACTTCGCTGCCGTCCTTGCGCTTGGCGACGAGTTCCATGTCGGTGCCCATCGGGCGCGGGCGCGGCGCGCGGCCGTAGGCTTCGCGAAACGCCGCGTGGCGCGGGCGGATGCTGTCAGGCACGAGCGCTTCGACGCTCAGGCCCACGAGCTCGTCGGCCGCGTAGCCGAGCATGGCTGCGGCCGAAGGGTTGGCCAGCACGATGCGGCCCGACTGGTCCACCACCAGCAGCGAATCGGGGTACGCGGCGAACAGCGAACGGAACACGCTGCCTTCCTCGACGCCCAAGGGGAGGCCTGCGATGGGTGCCTGGGGCGGCGCGTGGTCGTCAGCCATGGGTGACCGGCGGCACCAGGATGTAGCCTGCGCCGCGCACCGACTTGATGAGCTGCGGATCGTCGGCGTTGGCCTCGATCTTCTTGCGCAGCCGGCCGACCTGCACGTCGATCGTGCGGTCGAAGGGCGCGGCCTCGCGACCGCGCGTCTGCTCGAGCAGGAAATCGCGCGAGAGCACGCGGCCCGGATGCCGCGCGAAGGCGCACAGCAGGTCGAACTCGCCGGTGGTCAGCGGCACGGCCTCGCCCTGTGCGTTGCTGAGGCTGCGCGCGGCGGTGTCCAGGCGCCAGCCCGCGAAGCGCAGGCGTTCGGGCGGTGGGGGCGCGGCGGCCGTCGCCGCCGACGCGTCGGGCGTCAGGCGGCGCAGCACGGCCTTGACGCGCGCCGCCAGCTCGCGCAGGTCGAAGGGCTTGGTCACGTAGTCGTCGGCGCCCACTTCGAGGCCCACCACCTTGTCGACCGGATCGCCGCGGCCGGTGACGATCACGAGGCCGCAGCGCCAGTTCTCGCGGATGTGGCGGGCAATGGAAAAGCCGTCTTCGCCGGGCAGGCCGAGGTCGAGCAGCACGAGGTCGGCCGTGTCGGCGGCCATGAGCGCCCGCAGCGCTGCACCGTCGTGGATCTGGGTGACGCGAAAGCCGTGGCCCTGCAGGTAGTTGGCCAGCAGCAGCGTGATGCCGACCTCGTCGTCGAGCACCGCGATGTGGGGGGCAGAAGTCATGCGGGGGCTGGGAGAAAAAATGCCGGCGCCACGGGGAGGGCGCAGGACGCGGGGAAGCGTAGCACGCAAGTCGCGGCCGTGGCAGCCACAGCGCGCGCCGTTGATCTGGCGCAAGGCCTGCGGGCGGGGTGCTTTCGAGAATCGCGGCCACTGTCCACCGTGTCTGAAGGGTACGTACGCATGGCATCTTTTCTTTTCTCGGGCGCGCTCGACCTCCCGTGGTGGGGCGTGCTGCTGGCCGCATTGGCGCTGACGCACGTCACCATCGCCTCGGTCACCATCTTCCTGCACCGCCACCAGGCGCACCGCGCGCTCGACCTGCACCCCATTGCCAGCCATTTCTTCCGCTTCTGGCTCTGGCTGACGACGGGCATGGTCACCAAGCAATGGGCCGCCGTGCACCGCAAGCACCACGCCAAGTGCGACACGCCCGAGGACCCGCACAGCCCGCAGGTGGTGGGTCTGAAGCGCGTGCTCTGGGGCGGCGTGCTGCTGTACGTGGCCGAGGCGCGCAACCCCGAAACGCTGAGCCGCTACGGCCACGGCACGCCCGACGACTGGCTCGAGCGCCGGCTCTACACGCGCTACCAGACGCTGGGCATCACGTGCATGGGCCTGATCGACATGGCGCTGTTCGGCGTGCTGCCGGGCGCGCTGGTGCTGCTCGTGCAGATCGCGTGGATTCCGTTCTGGGCCGCCGGCGTGGTCAACGGCATCGGCCACTTCTGGGGCTACCGCAACTGGCCGGCGGCGGACGCGAGCACGAACATCTTTCCCATCGGCCTGCTGATCGGGGGCGAGGAGCTGCACAACAACCACCACGCGTTCCCGACCTCGGCCAAGCTGTCGAACAAGTGGTTCGAGTTCGACATCGGCTGGGTCTACATCCGCGCGCTGCAGGCGCTGGGGCTGGCGAAGGTGAAGCACCTGGCGCCGAAGCCGCGCCTCACGGCGCCGCGCGCCACCATCGACCTGCTCACGGTGCAGGCGGTGATCCGGCACCACTACGACGTGCTGTCGAACTACTCGCGCTCGCTGAAGCAGGCCTGCACCGAAGAGCTGGCCCGCATGCATGCGCTCGCACCCAGCCAGGCCCGCGCACTGCGCGCCGCGCGGCCCTGGCTCGGCAAGGAAGAAAAAGCACTCGACCCCACCCGCCATGCCCAACTCACGCAAGCGCTGGTGGCCTCGCAAGCCTTGGAGACCATGTACGCGATGCGGCGCGAGCTGACCGCGCTGTGGAGCCGTTCGGGCGCCACTGGCGAGCAGCTCGTGAAGCGGCTGCAGGACTGGTGCGAACGCGCCGAAGCCAGCGGCATCGCGCCGCTGGCGGCCTTCGCGGTGCGGTTGCGTTCCTACGCCTGAGAGGCTCCGGCAAGGAAAAAGCGCGGGCCGGTGCAATACCGGCCCGCGCTTTTTGTTTTTGAGCGATCGCGGGTCGCAAGACTCACTGGTTCGCCACGCGTCCGTCCGGCAGGCTGAAGCGCTCGTGGTCTTGCCTGGCTGCGACCTCGGGTGCGCGGATCAGCAGCACCGGCACCGGCGCCATGCGCAGGATGTGCTCCGCGTTGCTGCCCATGGCCCAGCGGCTCAGGCCGCGCCGTCCGTGCGTGCCGAGCACGATGAGGTCGGCCTTCGAGGCGATGGCCTCGGTCACCACCTGGTCGTGGACCGCACCGGCCTTGAAGCCGTCGCGCAGCACGACGTCGGCTTCGACGCCTTCGGCCTGCGCCTGGGCGCGGGCCTTCTCAAGCAGCGTCACGGCATTGGTGCGCAGCACCTCGAGCCAGTCGCCCGAATGGCCCGCGTAGGCGTCCATGCCGAGCGCGAAGGAGAGCTCGTCGAGGATGTGAACGAGCCGCAGGCGCCCACCGGTGAGCCTGGCCAGGCGGATGGCTTCGGCCAGGCCTTCGCCGGAGGTGGAACTGCCGTCGACGGGAACCAGGATGTGTTGGTACATGGTGTGGAACCTCCAGGAGTGCGTTGAAGAAAGAAATGAGGAGATGCCGTGCCAGTCTGTGCCTGGCCGCATGCACGGACCTTGATCTGGAGCAAGCCCGCACGGCCCCGGGCTTGCGACCCTTGGGCCTTCGAAGAAAAAAGGAGACCTCTCATGACCCATGTCGCGGTGAAGATCATTCGCCAGGAGCACGCCGCGCTGGCGGCCATGCTGCGTTCCATCGTGATGCTGCTCGACCAGCACCGCCGCAAGGGCACGATGCCCGACTTCGCGACGCTGCGCGCGATGCTGTTCTACGTGGACGAGTTTCCCGAGAAGCGCCACCACCCGAAGGAGACCGAGCTGCTCTTTCCCCGGCTGCGCGCCTGCACGCCGATCTCGCGCGACCTGATGGACAAGCTCGACAACGACCATGCCTGGGGCGAGCGCAAGATCCGCCACGTCGAGCACGCGCTGCTCGCGTTCGAGATGCTCGGCGAGCCGCGGCGTGCGGCCTTTGAATGGGCGATGAACGAGTACGTGAGCTTCTACCTGGACCACATGGCGCAGGAGGAGCGCGAGATCCTTCCGCTGGCCGAGCGCGTGCTCGGCAAGGACGACTGGCGCGAGCTCGACGCGGCCTTCGGCGAGAACCGCGATCTGTTCTCCGACCAGAACGCGCCCGACGAGGTCTACGCCGCACTGTTCACGCGCATCGTCAACGTGGTGCCTGCGCCGATCGGGCTGGGGCCGGCGCTGTAACGGGCGGCCTGCGTCCGGATCGCTTAGGCTCGGCCTGAAAATGAGTCAGGACGAACGAGACGACGAGATGGACATCGATCAGATCAAGGGAAGGCTGGGCTTCCTTCGCGAGGCCGAGCGCCTCAAGAGCGTGCTGCGCAGCGCGCACACCGCCTCGGGCCGCCCCGAGAGCACGGCCGAGCACAGCTGGCGCCTGTGCCTGATGGCCATGGCCTTCGAGGACGAGCTGGCCGACCTCGACCTGCTCAAGGTGCTGAAGATGTGCGTGGTGCACGACCTGGGCGAGGCTATCCATGGCGACATTCCCGCCATCGCGCAAGGCGCGCATCCCGACAAGAGCGCGCAGGAGCGCGAAGACCTGCAACTGCTCACGCGCACGCTCGACGCGCCGCTGCGCGCTGGCATCCTGGCGCTGTGGGACGAGTACGAAAGGGCCGAAACGCCCGAGGCCCAGGCGGTGAAGGCGCTGGACAAGCTCGAGACGTTGCTGCAGCACAACCAGGGCGCGAACCCGCCGGACTTCGACTACGAATTCAACCTCGCCTACGGCCAGAAGCACACCGGCAGCCGGCCGCTGTTCCGCGCGATGCGGGCGTTGGTGGATGCCGACACGCAGAAGAAGGTGGAGGCGGCGCGGCGGGCGGGGTCGGGGCCGGTGGTTCGCCCCGAGCAACCGGGCGACGAGGCCGCCATCCGGCAATTGACGGTGGCCGCGTTTGCCGAGGCACCGCATGCCGCCGGCACCGAGCATCTCATCGTCGACGCCTTGCGTGCGGCCGATCGGCTCACGCTGTCGCTCGTGGTCGAAGACGGTGGCGAGATCGTCGGCCATGTCGCGCTGTCGCCCGTGGCCATTTCCGATGGCACGACCGGCTGGCATGGCCTGGGCCCGATCTCGGTGGCCCCCGCGCGCCAGGGGCAGGGCATCGGCCGGCTGCTGATGGGCGCTGCGCTGGCGGGCCTGTGCGACGCCCAAGCGCAAGGCTGCGTGCTCCTGGGCGACCCGGCCTTCTATGGCCGCTTCGGCTTCGTCGTGCGGCCGGGCCTGGTGTTGCCGGGCGTGCCGCCGGCGTACTTCCAGGCCGTGTCGTTCCACGGCACATGGCCGGTCGGCGAGGTGCGCTACGACCCGGCGTTTGGCGTCGGTGCCTGACGCGCGGGCCGGAGGCACAGGCCGTTCATAATCGCCCCGCCATGCCTGCCCGTCACCTGCCATCGGACACCGCCCATGCGCCGCGCGTGAAGCGCGCGCAGAGCTCGGTGTCTGCGCGTTCCGCAACCCCCCAGGCGCCCCGCCGCCGCATCCATGACGGCAGTGCGTCCCGCAGCCTGGCGGGCTTCACTGCGATGGAAAGCAGGGCACCGGCCCGCGCGCCGACCGCGGCGCGTCCGCGCAACTGGCGCACCACGCTGCTGGGCGTGGCGCTGGGCCTGGCCATCGCGATGCTGCTGCTCATGAAATGGTTGCTCGATTACCAGGTCGATTCCGCAGAGGCGCGCCACGCGCAGGAAGCACTGGCCCGCACCCAGGCCGCGCGTTGCTTCGGGCGCGATGCCGAGCCGTCGTGCGCGCCGGCCGGCCGCACGGTGGTCGAAACCGTCGAGTCGGCCGCGACCCGATAACCCCCGCGCACCGCGTCGGCGGTGCCTTCATCGTTCAGCGCAGCACCAGCACCGGAATGTGCGAATGCGTGAGCACGTGCAGCGTCTCGCTGCCCATCAGCAGCCGCGCGAGGCTGCGGCGTCCGTGCGAAGCCATCACGATGAGGTCGCAGTCCTGGTTCTTGGCGGTCTGGATGATGGCCTCGGCCACCTGGTTCGACTTCATGACCACCGCGTCGGCGCGGCGCACGCCCTTGGCCAGCGCGGTGTCGCGCACCGCATCGGCCAGTCGCTGGGCCGCCTGCTCGACGTGTTTCTGGTTGGCTTCGAAATCCGTCTGGTTCAGCAGCATCGAACCTTCGAAATAGCCGTATGGCTGGATGTGCGCGACGTTGACGCTGACCAGTTCGGCGCCGGTCAGCAGCGCGAGATCGATGGCCGTGGCCACCGCCTTGTCCGACAACGAAGAGCCGTCGGTTGCGACGAGAACACGCTTGTACATGGCAGGCTCCTTGGCCCCCGGCACCGCGGGTGCCTTTGCCATTCCAGTCTAGTCCGCGCGGACCGCACATTCAAGGCGAAGCCCGCGCGTGACCCGCGCGTCCTGTCTGCGCGTCAGCTGCTCGTGCTGTGGCGACGCCCCAGCGCGAACACCGAGTTCGGCGCATCGACCACGAAGGGCTTGCGCACCGGCGTGCCGACGACGGCTGCTCGGCGGCGTGCGGCTGCGCTGGTGGCGGGCTGCACGCCCTTGGCCTTCTGTTCGTCGACCAGGCTCTGCAGCGAGATCGAGCGCAGGAACTCGACGGCGCGCAGGTTCACGGAGGCCCACAGGTCGTCGATCTCGCAGCGGCCGGGTTCGTCGTCCGAACCGGCAGCACGCGGGCGGGCCTTGCTGGCGCCCAGGTCCTCGATGGTGAGCACGATGTCGGCGACCGTGATCTCCGCGGCCTTGCGGCTGAGCGAGTAGCCGCCGCCGGGGCCGCGGGTGGATTCGACCAGCCCGTTGCGGCGCAGCTTGGCGAACAGCAGTTCCAGGTACGAGAGCGAAACCTGCTGGCGCAGGCTGATCGAGGCCAGCGTGACGGGGCCCGAGCGGCCGTGCAGGGCGATGTCGATCATCGCGGTGACCGCGAAGCGGCCCTTGGTGGTGAGGCGCATGGTGCTTCCTTGTCTTGTCGTTCCGGCGCGCTTACTCGTCGCGGCCGCCGGCAATGCCCAGTAGGGCCAGCAGCGACTGGAACACGTTGTAGAGGCTCAGGTACACGCCCAGCGTGGCCGAGATGTAGTTGGTGTCGAGGCCGTCCTTCACGCGCTTCAGGTCGTGCAGGATGAAGGCCGAGAAGATGCCGATGGCGGCGACCGACAGCGTCATCATCAGCGCGCTCGACTGGATGAAGACATTGGCGATGCCCACCACCAGCAGGCCGATGGCGCCCACGAAGAGCCACTTGCCCATGGCCGAGATGTCGCGCTTGATGACCGTCGAGAGCATGGCCATGCCCAGGAAGATGCCGCCGGTGCCGGCGAAGGCGGTCATCACCAGGCTGGCGCCGTTGGACAGGCCGAGCACGCTGCCGACCAGGCGCGACAGCATCAGGCCCATGAAGAAGGTGAAGGCCAGCAGCACGGGCACCCCGGCGGCGGAGTTCTTGGTCTTCTCGATGGCGTACATGAAGCCGAAGGCGCCACCGAGGAACACCATGAGGCCGATGCCCGGCGACATGGCGCGCGTGAGGCCGGTGGCCACGCCGAGCCAGGCGCCCAGCACGGTGGGCACCATCGACAGCGCGAGCAGCCAGTAGGTGTTGCGCAGAACGCGGTTGCGTTCCTGGACCGAGGCCAACGGTGCGTCGAAGCTGGAGGGGTAGGCCGATTGGCTGGAGTTCATCGAAAAATCCTGAAAAAAGAGAGAGGGCTGGACGGGTCGCATGACACGTGCGGCGGGGCCGTCAGACGGCCGAAAAAGAAGGGGCAGGGGCGTCGCGCGAAACAGGCGACGGGCCGGATCGGATGAGCGCAAACGCCCGGACTGCAACAGTCCTCAGGCGTTCGCTCGCCGCCGCGCGGCCTCAGGCGGCGAGGAGGGCGTGGGGCCGGGGTGGCCGCTTGGGCCGGTCGAGCAGCGCTGAGAGCACCGAGGTGGACCCGAGCCGCGGCGGTTGCGCGGAGAGCACCAGCAGGTTGCGTGCGTGGGGGCGGGCGTCGAGCAGTTCGGCGTGCTCGGAGCCGGCTTCGTCCATGGCGGACGGGTCTTCGGACGAGGTCTTGCCGACGTCCTTGTCGCCGCCATCGGCCAGTGCCACGGCGAGCGTCGCGACGGTCTGGCGTTCGCCCGACGACGTCACATGGTGGCCGCCGACCAGTCCATGCGCGAGCACAGCGAAGCCGTAGCAGGACAGCATGAAGGCGAGGACGATAGCGGCAAACCAGCGGGACATGTAGGGGTATTTTACCCGCCGTGCCGGCATCGTTCCGGCCGCCGCGAATTCATCCGACCGCCACGCACGGGTGTTGCCATCGTCCACGGGGTGGAACGCTGCAGGCCACGTGCGCCGACTACCGGACTTCAGGGCGCGCTTTTACGCTGGCGGTCATGCATCGGGGCCATTTTTCCCCG
The DNA here is from genome assembly GCF_001426505.1 of Variovorax sp. Root473. GTDB lineage: Bacteria > Pseudomonadota > Gammaproteobacteria > Burkholderiales > Burkholderiaceae_C > Variovorax. The sequence continues at coordinate 541,255 of NZ_LMEV01000001.1, read as the reverse complement.
GCATTCAACCTCGCAAAGAAAGCCTCCCATGTCCAAGCCTTACACCCGTCTCGACAAGAACGATGTCGCCGTGCTGCTGGTCGATCACCAGACCGGCCTGCTCTCGCTGGTGCGCGACATCGACCCCGACAAGTTCAAGAACAACGTGCTGGCCCTGGCCGACATCGCCAGCTACTTCAAGCTGCCCACGGTGCTGACCACCAGCTTCGAGAACGGCCCCAACGGCCCGCTCGTGCTCGAGCTGAAGGCGCAGTTTCCCGACGCGCCCTACATCCCGCGCCCCGGCCAGATCAACGCCTGGGACAACGAGGACTTCGTCAAGGCCGTGAAGGCCACGGGCAAGAAGCAGCTGCTGATCGCCGGCGTGGTTACCGAGGTCTGCGTGGCCTTCCCGGCGCTGTCGGCGCTGGCCGAGGGCTTCGACGTGTTCGTCGTCACCGATGCGTCGGGCACCTTCAACGACGTGACGCGCCAGGCCGCATGGGACCGCATGTCGGCCGCCGGCGCGCAGCTGATGTCCTGGTTCGGCGTGGCCTGCGAGCTGCACCGCGACTGGCGCAACGACATCGAGGGCCTGGGCACGCTGTTCTCCAACCACATCCCCGACTACCGCAACCTCATCACCAGCTACACGCAGCTGACCCAGGGAAAGTGAGCACGCCATGACTGCACCGAACAACGTCGCCAACTTCAACGGCGCCAAGCCCGTCATCGACCCCGAAGACGCCGTGATGCTGCTCATCGACCACCAGAGCGGCCTGTTCCAGACCGTGAAGGACATGCCGATGACCGAGTTGCGCGCCAACGTCACCACGCTGGCCAAGGTCGCGACGCTGGCGAAGATCCCGGTCATCACCACCGCCTCGGTGCCGCAAGGCCCGAACGGCCCGCTGATTCCCGAAGTGCACAGGTACGCGCCGCATGCGCAGTACGTGGCGCGCAAGGGCGAGATCAACGCCTGGGACAACCCCGAGTTCGTGGCCGCCGTGAAGGCGACCGGGCGCGGCACGCTGATCATTGCCGGCACCATCACCAGCGTGTGCATGGCCTTCCCGAGCATCGCGGCGGTGCACGAGGGCTACCGCGTGTTCGCGGTGATCGATGCATCGGGCACGTACTCGAAGATGGCGCAGGAGATCACGCTGGCGCGCGTGGTGCAGGCCGGCGTGGTGCCGATCGACACCGCGGGCGTGTGCTCCGAAGTGCAGAAGACCTGGCACCGCGACGATGCCGCGCAATGGGCCGAGGCCTACAGCGCCGTGTTCCCGCCGTACCAGCTGCTGATCGAGAGCTACATGAAGGCGCAGGAAGTCGTGGCGAACAGCGAGCCGCTGGATTCGCAGCGCAGCTGATCGCCTCGATGCGACACTGACCGATGCCGCGCCGCACGCGACAAGTGTGGCGCGGCCTTCCTTTATTTCAACGCACGGCAAGGAGCCTCGCATGGACAGTCCCCGCATCCTGATCATTCCCGGCAGCGCCCGCGACGGCTCGCTCAACCGCCGGTTGGCGGCCGTGGCCGCGGCCACCGCGCGCGCGGCGGGCCTGCAGGTGACGGAGATGGACCTGCGCGCGCTGGCGCTGCCCGTGTACGACGGCGACCTCGAGGCTGCCTCGGGCGTGCCGGCCGGCGCGCACGAACTGCGCAGCGCCATCGCGGCGAGCGACGGCGTGCTGCTCGTCACGCCCGAGTACAACGGTTTTCCGACGCCGCTGGTCATCAACGCCTTCAGTTGGCTCTCGCGCATTCCGCCCGGCGATGGCCACGCGGGCGGCCTGGCTGCCACGGCCAACAAGCCCGCCGCGCTGCTGTCGGCCTCGCCCGGGCCGCTGGGCGCGCTGCGCTCGATGAACTTCCTGCGCCAGTACCTGCAGATGGCCTTCGCGATGCTGGTGGCGCCGCAGCAGTTCGCGCTCGGGCGCGCGCACGAGGCCTTCGATGCCGACGGTGCGCTGAAGGACGCGCGCGCCGCGCAGTCGGTGCACAAGGTGGTGGCGGCGCTGGCCGCGCTCGCCACCGCCTTGCCTACGCCCCGTTGATGCCGTGCAGGGGCGGTGTTCGTGCGGTCGCGCGAACGGCCGTCCCGATCCGCATCGCGACGTATTTTCTTTGGCGAAGCAAAGAAAAGCAGGTCGCCCGCCCGGGCGAGACCCGGCTCCGGGAAAAAACGATCAGCCCTCGATCTTCCCCAACCGAGACTCACGAAGCCGGCTAGGCGCCAAAGCCCCAGCCGATTCAAGAATCGGATAGGCAATCGAACAGATATGCGAATTGATCCGCTTCAAATCGCTGATCAAGTCGATGTGCAGCGAACTCGTCTCGATGCTGAGCGTCGTTCGATCCGACAACCGGTCCAGGTGCGTCGTCGCATACGCCCGCTCCAAATCACGAAACCGCGCCTTCTCTTCCAGGAGCTTCTGCGCATCCCGCACATTGCCGTTCAGGAACACGCTCATGCTCAATCGCAGGTTGGCGATGAGCCGCCCATGCAGCTCCACGATCTCCGCCATCCCCGCGGCCGAGAAGTTGCGCTGCGGCTTGATCTTCTTGTCCTCGATGTCGATGATCACGCGCTCGATGATGTCGCCGATCTGCTCCATGTTGATCGTGAAGCTGATGATGTCCGTCCAGCGCCGGCTTTCCTCTTCGCCCAGCGCCTCGCGCGAGATGCGCGTCATGTAGTACTTGATCGCCGAGTACAGCTCGTCCACCGTGTCGTCGAGCTGCCGCAGCTCCTGCGCCAGCCGCAGGTCGTTGTTGCGGATCACGTCGAGCGTGCCGATGAGCATGGTCTCCACGATGTCGGCCTGGTGCAGCGCCTCGCGCGCGGCATTCGAAATGGCGAGCGAGGGCGTCGACAGCGCCGACGGATCGAGGTGGTGCGGCCGGCTCGTGCCCACGGGCTGCGGCGGCACGGGCAGCAGGCGTGTCACGAGCTTGGCAACCCATTGCGTGAGCCCGATGAAGCCGATGCTGATCACCACGTTGAATGCCAGGTGGAACAGCACCACGCCATGCGTCTGGTTCGGCAGCTCGGGCTGCACGTAGCGGATCCACAGGCCGACGAACGGCGTGACCAGCGCGACGCCGAGGGCCTTGAACAGCAGGTTGCCGACCGTCACCTGCCGCACCGACACGGCCGATCGGGCCGTGGTCAACACCGCGAGCAGCCCGCTGCCGAGGTTGGCGCCGAGCACGAGGCCCAGCGCCACGTCGAGCGGTACCACGTTCGAGCTCGCCATGGCCGCCACCAGCAGCACCACCGCCAGGCTTGAATAGGCCACGATGGCCAGCGCCGCGCCGAGGGTGATTTCGAGCAGCACGTCGCTGGTGATGGACGCGAGCAGCGCGCGCACGGCCGGCGACGAAAACAGCGGCTCGGTGGCCGCAACCACCAGCTGCAGCGCCAGCAGCATCAGCCCCAGCCCGATCAGCACCCGCCCCACGCGGCCCGCCACGGTGGCCGAGCGCGTGATGAACAGCACCACCCCCACGAAGATGAACATCGGCGAGAGCCACGAAAGGTCGGCCGAGAACAGCACCGAGATCAGCGCCGTGCCGATGTCGGCGCCCCGCATCACCGCGAGTGCAGCCGGCAGCGTCACCAGGCCCTGCCCGACGAAGGAGGAGGTCATGAGCGACGTGGCCGTGCTCGACTGCACGAGCGCCGTGACGCCGATGCCCGAGAGCGCGGCCGTGAAGCGGTTGCGCATGCTCTGCACGAGGATCTTGCGCAGGTTGGCGCCGAAGACGCGCAGCACGCCGGTGCGCACCAGGTGCGTGCCCCACACCAGCAGGGCGACGGCCGCAAGCAGATTCAGGAGGTGCTTCATGGAGGGTGGGTTCTGACCTTTCTCTTGTTTTCGTTTTGGTTCGTTTCAGCCCCATTTTCCACAAGTAGCGGCTTCAGTCGATCAGGGCTCCGTTGTCGTGGAAAGGATAAGGGCCTTCGAAGCTCCCGCAGGCCGCCAGGTGGGTGACGAGCCGGCGCCCGGCCGGGGACCAGGCATGCACGCGGAAGGCGGGCGGCTCCAGCGTCCAGGCCGAGGCGGCGTCGGGTGCGAGGTCGAGGCAGACCTGGTGTGCCTGCGCGGGCGAGGTCGAGGCGATGGTGCCACCGAAGCGCACGTCGATGGCACGGTGCAGGTGGCCGCAGATCACGCGCTCGACGTTCGTGTAGCGGCGCAGCAGGGCTTCGAGCGCGTCGGCGCCCTCGAGCAGGCCGATCTCGTCCATGTGGCCGATCAGCGTCTCGAAGGGCGGGTGGTGCATGGCGACCACCACGGGCTCGTGGCGGCAGGCGTCGAGCTGGGCTTCGAGCCAGGCCAGGCGTTTATCGCACAGCGTGCCGTGGCTGGCGCCGGGCACGCAGGTGTCGAGCGTGAGCAGCCGCAGGTCGCCCACGCGCACCGAGTACTGGACGAAGCCGTGCGTGCCGGCGCCCGTGCCCAGGTAGGCGTGGCCGGGGAAGCTGCGGCGCAACTGGTCGCGGTCGTCGTGGTTGCCGGGCAGCAGATAGACAGGCATCGCCAGCGGCGCGAGCAGGCGGGCCAGGTGCTCGTACTCGGCGGCGCGGCCGAAGTCGGTCAGGTCGCCGGTGATCACCACCGCGTCGGGTGGCTGGCGCAGCGCGAGCACCGACTGCACGGCGCGCGCGAGGTACGGCGCGGTGTCGATGCGGCCATAGGCCAGCCGGCCGGGCTCGCGGATGTGCAGGTCGGTCAGCTGGACCAGGAAGGTGTGGGGGTTCGCGGTTGTCGTGGTCATGCGCTGGTTTCCTGCGAGGTCATCAGGCGCTCGGCGGGAATGCGCAGGCCCACCGCGTCGCCCGGCCCGAAGGGGTTGTCGCGCCCCACGTCGGCCACCAGCATGGGCTGGTCCTGCACGCGCAGGTGCAACTGCACGCGGTCGCCCAGGAAGGTGCGGCGTTCAACGGTGGCGCGGCCCCAGCCGGCTGTGTCGTCGGGCGGGGGCACGCCGACTTCGATGTCTTCGGGGCGCACCAGCAGCGTCGCATGCTGCTGCCAGGACGCGGGGCAGGGCAGGTACGAGCCTCCGAGTCGGACAACGCCTTGCGCGATGGCGTCGGCCGCACGCTCCAGCCGGTTGACCCGGCCCAGGAACTCGGCCACGAAGGGGTGCGCGGGCGCGCGGTACAGGTCTTCGCCGCGGCCGACCTGCACGATGCGCCCGGCGCGCATCACCGCGAGCCGGTCGGCGATGGCCAGCGCCTCCTGCTGGTCGTGCGTGACGTGGATGGCCGTGATGTGCAGGCGGCGCAGCAACTCGGCGAGTTCGTCGCGCAGCGATTCCTTGAGCTTGGCGTCGAGCGCGGCCAGCGGCTCGTCGAGCAGCAGCACGCGCGGGCGCACGGCCACGGCGCGCGCCAGGGCCACGCGCTGGCGCTGGCCGCCCGAGAGTTCGGCGGGGCGCTTGTTCTCCAGGCCACCCAGGCGCACGAGATCGACCAGTTCGCCCACGGCACGCTTCTCTTCATCGGGCGACACGCCGCGGATGCGCAGGCCATAGCCGATGTTGGCCGCCACCGTCATCTGCGGAAAGAGCGCGTAGCTCTGGAACACCATGCCCACGCCGCGGTGCTCGACGGGGCGCTGCGTGACGTCCTGGTCGCCGAACACGATGCGGCTGCCGGCGTCGGGTGCTTCCAGCCCCGCGATGAGGCGCAGCAGCGTGGTCTTGCCGCAGCCCGAGGGGCCGAGCAGCGCGAGCACCTCGCCGGCCTCGACCTTGAGGCTGGTGGGCTGCAGGCCGCGCGTGCCGTCGGCGTACGTCTTCGCGCAGTTCGAGATGTCGACGGGGATGCGTTCAAGTTCCATGGCGTTTCTGCATCAGGTTGGCAAGGTATTGCAGGCCCCACAGCACGGGAAGGATCACTGCGAAGAAGACCAGCGTGTAGGCCGATCCGATCTCGATGCGCATCGAGGCATAGCTGTCGGCCAGGCCCACGGGCAGCGTGCGCGTGAGCGGCGTGTGCAGCATCCACGTCAGGTTGAACTCGCCCACCGACAGCGTGAACACCATCAGGCTGCCGGCCACGATCGCGGGGAACACGGCGGGCACGAGGATGCCCATGAAGCGCTGGCGGAAGTTCGCCCCCAGCGAGCGCGCGGCCTCTTCGAGCGCGAGCAGGTCGTCACGCTGGAAGGCCGAGCTCACAGTGCGCACCATGAAGGGCAGCGTGAAGACGATGTGGCCCACGAGGATGAAGGCGAAGCTCTGGCGGAAGGCCGTGAGCTGGCCGTAGGCGAGGATGAGCGCGAGCGCCGTCGCCAGGCCCGGCACCGCGACCGGCAAGGTCAGCAGCTCTTCGAAGATGCGCGCCGCGCGCGAGCGGCTGCGTGCCAGCGTGTAGGCGCAGGGCACGCCGATCAGCACGGTGCACACGACGCAGGCCACGGCCAGCGCGAGCGACCAGCCGACGGTGCCGCCGTAGTTCTCCCACACCTCGCCGAGCCAGCGCAGCGTGAGGCCGCTCTTCAGGCCCGCGCTGTAGTTGTTGACGAGGCCGGCCATCACCGACAGCAGCATCGGCGCGATCATGAAGAGGCTCACGATCACCGTGATGGCGAGCAGGAAAGGGGCGCGGGGTTGCGAAGGGGTCTTCTTCATCATCGGGCGACCGGGTTGGCGCCGAAGCGGCGCGCCACGAAGAGCACCAGCCAGGTCACGACGCCCAGCGAGATCGACAGCGACGCGGCGAGCGCGAAGTTGGCGTAGTTGGTGAACTCGTTGTAGATGGTGATGGGGATCACCTCGAACTTGCTGGCCAGCGTGAAGGCCGTGCCGAAGGCGCCCATCGAGGTCGCGAACAAAATGGCGCCGCAGGCCAGCGTGGTGGGCGCGAGCTCGGGCATCCACACGTCGCGCGCCACGCGCAGCTTCGAGGCGCCGAGCGAACGTGCGGCTTCCTCGAGCTGCGCGTTCATCGACTCGGCCGCCGCGGCATAGGTGGCAATGGCGCGCGGCAGCGAGAAATACAGGTACGCCAGGAACAGGCCGAGCAGGCCGTAGGCGAAGGTGATGCGCTCGCCGACCAGCGCGTCGCTCAGGTCGGCCACCACGCCCTGGCGCCCGCCGAGCAGGATGACGAAGAAGCCGATGATCACGCCCGGGAACGACAGCGGCAGCGTGAGCAGCGACAGCAGCATGCGCTTGCCCGGGAAGGCGTGGCGCGCGAGGTAGATGCCCACCGCCGCGCCCAGCACCAGCGTGGCCAGCGTCACCGCCACCGACAGCGCGACGGTGTTGGCCATGCTGTGCAGGTAGCGCGCATCGGTCAGCACTGCGAAGTAGGTGGCGGCGCCCTTGTCGGCCGGCAGCGCGAGCAGGCGCACCACCGGCAGCAGCCAGAAGGCCGCGAAGAAGACGGCCGCCGGCGCGACGCAGGCCAGCAATCGCCAGCGCGGGTTCCAGGCGTTGGAGGAGGTGGTGGTGCTGCGTGTCATCGCGCGCGGCGCCGGATCAGCGCACTTCCTTCAGGTATTGATCGGAGAAGGCGCGCTGCGACTCGGCCATGCGGGCGTAGTCGACGGTCTTGGCCCGGGCGTAATCGCTGGCGGGCAGGAACTGCGCCTCGATCTCCTTGGGCATCGCGCTGGCGCGCACCGGGCGCAGGTAGGCCTTGGCCCAGATCGCCTGGCCTTCGTCGGACAGCGTGAAGTCGAGCACCTTCTTCGCATCGGCTGCGTGCGGGGCCTTGGCGACCAGACTCATCACGTAGGGCACGGCCAGCGTGCCTTCGCTCGGGATGACGAAGGCGACGTTGGCCTTGTCCTTGTACTTGGCGCGGTAGGCGTTGAAGTCGTAGTCGAGCAGGATCGCGATCTCGCCCGACAGCACGCGGGCGTACGAGGTCTGCTTGGGCACGATGGGCTCGTTCTTCTGCAGTGCCTTGAAGTAGTCGATGGCCGGCTTGAAGTTGTCGAGTGTGCCGCCGCGCGCCTGGTTCACCGCCACGGCACCCACGTAGCCCACGAAGGCCGAGGCCGGGTCGAGATAACCGATGAGGCCCTTGTACTCGGGCTTGAGCAGGTCGGCCCACGACTTGGGCACCGGCTTGCCCTTGAGCGCGTCGACGTTGACCATGAAGCCGAGCGTGCCCGAGTGGATGGTGAACCAGTTGCCTGCGGGGTCCTTCAGGCCGTCGGGGATGTCTTTCCAGGCGGCCGGCTTGTAGGGCTCGACCACGCCGTCTTTCGCGGCCTGCACGGCGAAGGTCACGCCGAGGTAGGTGACGTCGGCCACCGGGCTGGCCTTTTCGGCGACCAGCTGAGCGAGCGACTGGCCCGAGTTCTTGTTGTCGGCCGGCACGGTGATGCCGGTCCTGGCCTTGATGGCCTTGAGCTGGGTGCCCCAGTCGGCCCATTCGGTCGGGCAGTTGTAGCAAATGGCGGTCTGGGCCATGGCGCCGCCGGCGGCGACGAGGGCGGCGGCCAGCACGCCGAGGCGGGCGAATCGATGAAAGCGTAGGGACATGGAAGAACTCCTGGGAGGGGTGGTGAGGTCAGGACACTGCGGCGTCGTTGTCTTCGCGCGCATTCGCGCACGACTCGCCGTCTCGGAAGGCATGGGGCAGCAGCAGGCTCGCGCCGGCCTGCAGCGCGCGGCCACCGGCGATCGCCTGCGCCAGCAGCTCGACGCTGTGGCGACCGATGTCGCTGTTGGGCTGCGCGATGGTGGTGAGCGCGGGCGTGAGGTCTTCGCCGAGCGCGATGCCGTCGAAGCCGACCACGCTGAGGTCGTCGGGCACAGCCAGGCCGCTCAGGTGCGCAGCGCGGATGCTGCGGATGGCGAGCAGGTCGTTCGAGCAGATCAGCGCGGTGGGGCGGCGGTGCGGGCGCAGCGCGGCGCACAGCGCATCGACGGCGGTTTCGACGAAGGGCACTTCGATGAGCGGCGGCGCGTCGAGGCCGGCCTCGGCCATGCCGCGCTGGTAGCCGCGGTAGCGCTGCTGCGCGCGGTCCGACGCGGCCAGCGTGCCGCTGACCATCGCGATGCGGCGGTGGCCCAGCAGCACGAGCCGCGTGACCGCATCGGCCACCGCGCCTTCGCTGTCGACCGACACGCAGGGATGGTCGGCGTGCCGGTTGTAGGCCAGCACGTAGGGCACGGCGGCGGCCTGCAGGCGCTGCAGCGCGGCCGAGGTGGACGGGTTCGACACCACAAGGATCAGCCCATCGACGTTGCCCGCCAGCAGCAGCTGGACGGCGCGTTCTTCCTCGTCGAGCCGGTAGCCCGTGGTGACCGGCAGGATCGCGTAGCCGCCCGCCACAGCCGCGCGCGCAATGCCCTGCAGGCATTCGGCGAAGGTCGGGTTCAGCAGCGTGGGCAGCACCACGCCGAGCGTGCGGCTGCGCTGGGTGCGCAAGGTGCGGGCGCTGGCGTTGGGCAGGTAGTTGAGCTCGCGCGCCACGCGCTCGACCAGTTCGCGCGTGGCCGGCGTCACCTTGTCGGGGAAATTGAAGGCGCGCGAGACCGTGGCCACGGAGACCCCGGCCTGGGCGGCTACGGCTTGGATGCTCATCGTGCGGGGTCCGTGGTGGGGTTCATGTAATCGATTACATTGGGCCGGCGCAGTATGACTTCGCGATGACAGGGCAGGGAAGTGGGGAGAACCCCGGGGCCGCCGGCGCAGCACGCGGCCCAAAGAAAAAGGGGCCCGTGGGCCCCTGTGGTCTCGAGAACTGGCTTACTTGCCCCGGCGCACCCGCCGGATCTCGTCGACGATGAGGCAGATCGCCCCGAGCGTGATGGCGCTGTCCGCCGCGTTGAACGCCGGGAAGTACCAGTTGCCCCAGTGGAAGCTCAGGAAATCGACGACGTAGCCGTGCATCATGCGGTCGACCACGTTGCCGATGGCGCCACCCAGGATGCAGGCCATCGCGAACGAGAAGAGCTTCTGGCCCGCGTGCGACTTCAACATCCAGACGATGAAGATCGCCGCCGCCACGCCGATGGCCGTGAAGAACCAGCGCTGCCAGCCCGAGTGGTCGGCCAGGAACGAGAAGGCGGCGCCCGTGTTGTGCGCGCGCACGACGTTGAAGAAGCTCGTCACGTAGGTCGCGTCGCCGAGCTTGTAGTAGCCCAGGATCAGCGTCTTGGTGAACTGGTCGATGATCACGATGATCGCCGCCAGCCCGAGCCAGGGCCAGATGCCGGCCCCGCGCGAACGCGAGGCCGACGAAGCGGAACGTGCGGTCGCCATCAGGCCACGCTGCGCGATTCGCCCGCGCCGAACAGGTTGCTCGTGCAGCGGCCGCACAGGGTCGGATGCGCCGGGTCGTGGCCCACGTCTTCGCGGTAGTGCCAGCAGCGTTCGCACTTGGGCGCGGTGCTCGGCGTGACCACGGTCGACAGCGTGTCGCCCGCCGCCAGTGCCACCGCCGAGGCGATGAACACGAACTTCAGGTCGTCGCCCAGCGAGCCCAGCAGCGCGAGGTCGTCGGCCGGTGCGTTCAGCTGCAGGGTGGCCTGCAGCGAGGAGCCGACCTTGCCTTCGGCGCGCACCGCCTCGATGTCCTTGTTGACGCCGTCGCGGATCTCGCGGATGCGGCTCCACTTGGCGAGCAGTGCCTCGTCGGGTGCGGCGAACTGGCTGTAGGTCTGCGTGAAGATCGACTCGCCCGGCTTGCCGGTGCCCACGATCTTCCAGGCCTCTTCGGCCGTGAAGCTCAGGAACGGCGCCATCCAGCGCAGCATCGCCTGCGAGATGTGCCACAGCGCCGTCTGCGCGCTGCGGCGCGCCAGCGAGCCCGGGGCCGTCGTGTAGAGGCGGTCCTTCAGGATGTCGAGGTAGAAGCCGCCCAGATCTTCCGAGCAGTAGATCTGCAGCTTGGCCACCACCGGATGGAATTCGTACACCTGGTAGTGCGCGAGGATCTCGGCCTGGAACTGCGCCGCACGCGAGAGCGCATAGCGGTCGATCTCGAACAGCTGGTCGAGTGGCACCGCGTCTTTTGCGATGTTGAAGTCGCTGGTGTTCGCGAGCAAAAAGCGCAGCGTGTTGCGGATGCGGCGGTAGGCGTCGACGACGCGCGCGAGGATCTTGTCGTCGCCCGCGATGTCGCCCGAGTAGTCGCTCGCGGCCACCCACAGGCGGATGATTTCCGAGCCCAGCTTGTTGCTGATTTCCTGCGGGTCGATGCCGTTCTTGAGCGACTTGCTCATCTTGATGCCCTTGGCATCCACCGTGAAGCCGTGCGTGAGCAGGCCCTTGTACGGTGCGCGGTCTTCCAGCATGCAGGCGATCAGCAGCGACGAGTGGAACCATCCGCGGTGCTGGTCGTGGCCTTCGAGGTACAGGTCGGCCTCGGGGCCGGTCTCGTGGTGCACGTTGGGGTGCGTGCCGCGCAGCACGTGCGAGAAGGTCGAGCCCGAATCGAACCACACCTCGAGGATGTCGGTGCTCTTGGTGTAGCTCGGTGCGTCTTCCGCGCCCAGGATGTCTTCGACGGTGACGCGGCTCCAGGCCTCGATGCCGCCCTTCTCGACGATGTCGGCAGCCTGGTCGAGGATTTCCATGGTGCGCGGGTGCAGCTCGCCCGAATCCTTGTGCAGGAAGAACGGGATCGGCACGCCCCAGCTGCGCTGACGGCTGATGCACCAGTCGGGCCGGCCGGCGATCATGTCGTGCAGGCGGGCCTTGCCGTTCTCGGGATAGAAGCTGGTCTGCTCGATGGCGTCGAGCGCGGTCTGGCGCAGCGTCTTGGGTGCCTTGTCCTTTGTGAACACACCTTCGCCCTCGTCCATGCGCACGAACCACTGCGCGGCCGCGCGGTAGATCACCGGCGTCTTGTGGCGCCAGCAGTGCGGGTAGCTGTGGGTGATGGTCTCGGTGGTCAGCAGGCGGTTGGCGTCGCGCAGCGCGGCGATGATCACCGGCACGGCCTTCCAGATGTTCTGGCCGCCGAACAGGGGGAAGTCGGGCGCGTAGCTGCCGTTGCCCTGCACCGGGTTCAGGATGTCGTCGTACGCCACGCCGTGGGCGATGCAGGAGTTGAAGTCGTCCACGCCGTAGGCGGGCGAAGAGTGCACGAGGCCGGTGCCGTCGGTGGCGGTGGCGTAGTCGGCCAGGTAGATGGGCGACAGGCGCTGGTAGCCCGCATCGACGTCGTACAGCGGGTGCTCGAATTCGAGCCCGCCCAGGGCCTCGCCCTTGACGGTGGCCAGCACCTTGCCGTCGAGCGCGTAGCGCGTCATGCACATCTCGACCAGCGAGTTGGCCAGGATCAAGAGGCCCCGCTCGGTGTCGACCAGCGAGTACTCCAGCTCGGGGTTGAGGTTGATCGCCTGGTTGGCCGGGATGGTCCACGCGGTGGTGGTCCAGATCACGGCGAAGATGTCTCCGAGGATCGTGTGGTCGGTGCCGAAGGCCTTGAGCACCTTCTCGCGCTCGTGCGCCTTGAAGGCCACGTCGATGGTCTGGCTCTTCTTGTCGGCGTATTCGATCTCGAACTCGGCCAGCGAGGAGCCGCAGTCGAAGCACCAGTACACGGGCTTCAGGCCCCGGTACACGAAGCCGCGTTCGATCACGCGCTTGAAGGCGCGCAGTTCGCCGGCTTCATTGGCGAAGTCCATCGTCTTGTAGGGGTGGTCCCATTCGCCCAGCACGCCCAGGCGCTGGAAGTCGACCATCTGCTGGGCGATCTGCTCCGTGGCGTAGGCGCGGCTCTTGGCCTGCATCTCGTCGCGGCTCAGGTTGCGGCCGAACTGCTTTTCGATGGCGTTCTCGATCGGCAGGCCGTGGCAGTCCCAGCCGGGCACGTACAGCGCGTCGAAGCCTTCGAGCTGGCGCGCCTTGGTGATCATGTCCTTGAGGATCTTGTTCACCGCGTGGCCCATGTGGATCTGGCCGTTGGCGTACGGCGGGCCGTCGTGCAGGATGAACTTGGGCGCGCCGTGGCGGGCGTCGCGCAGGCGGTGGTAGCGGCCTTCGTCGTTCCATTCCTTCACCCAGCCCGGTTCGCGCTTGGGCAGGTCGCCGCGCATCGGGAAGGGGGTGTCGGGCAGGTTCAGCGTGGAACGGTAATCTTTGGGGGAAGCAGCGTCAGACATGTTGGGTGCGGCGAAACAGAGGGGCTTCGACAGGCTCAGCCCGAACTGCATTGAGCGGTCGGTGCGGAAGATATAGCCGTTCGCCCTGAGCTTGTCGAAGGGCGGCAGCACGGGGCGTGCAGGGCTAAATTCGGTCGCGCGTGGTCTGGCGGTGGGTCTCGGCGTGGGTCGATGCGAAGAACGCGCGTGCGTCGCGACCATCCTTCGCGATGCCCGCAGTGAGGGCTTCGAGGCTGGTGTAGCGCAATTCGTCGTGCAGTTTGTGCAGGAGTTCCACGCGGACGATTTTACCGTAGGCCCCTTCGGCCCCCAGATGCGAGGGCCACTCCAGGCAATGCGTCTCGAGCAGCACGCGCCCGCCGTTGACGTCGTTGGCGTCCAGCGACGGCCGCACGCCGAGGTTGGCCACGCCGGGCAGCGGCTGGTCGGCCAGGCCGTGCACCAGCACCGCGAAGATGCCGCTGGCGGCCGGTTTCCAGTGCTTGAAGCGCAAGTTGAGCGTGCGAAAGCCGTCGTCCTTGCCCGGCGACGAAGCGCCCAGCGCCCGGCCCAGCTTGCGGCCGTGGACCACGTGGCCCGAGATCGTGTACGGGCGGCCCAGCAGCGTGTGGGCGTCGGCCATGCGGCCTTCGGCCAGCGCCTCGCGCACGGCCGAACTGGACACCCGCAGGCCGTGCACCTCGTAGCTGTTCATGCGCGCCACGTCGAACCCGTGGGTTTCACCGGCCGCATCGAGCATGGCGTAGTCGCCGGCGCGCTTGGCGCCGAAGCGGAAGTCGTCGCCCACCAGCACGTAGCGCGCGCCCAGTCCGTCGATCAGCACGTTCTGGATGAAGGCCTCGGGCGACTGGGACGCCAGCCGGCCGTCGAAGGGCAGCACGATGGTCTGGTCGACGCCGCAGGACGCCAGCTCGGTCAGCTTGTCGCGCAGCGTGCCGATGCGCGCCGGGGCCAGGTCGGGTTTCTTGGTGATGGCGGCGAAATAGTCGCGCGGGTGCGGCTCGAAGGTCAGCACGCAGCTGGGCAGCCCGCGATGGCGGGCCTCGGTCTGCAGCAGCGCCAGCATGGCCTGGTGGCCGCGGTGGACGCCGTCGAAATTGCCGATCGTGAGGGCGCAGGCCGGAGCTACGCCCGGGTGTCGGAAGCCGCGGAAAACCTGCATGGGAGAGTATCTTTTTGATAGCGCCTGATGCCCGTCGTATGGGCAAATCAGGCCGATTTGTCACAAAGCCGGTATATTGTGACGCAGTGGGTGGGCTGGCGTGAGTCGCCAACGCATTCCGAGTCTCTGGTCTCTGCGTGTTTTTCTCGTTTCGAGGAGGCGTGTGTGAAGGTCTTGAAGCTGTCGGCCCAAGGGCTGCCCCAGTCATGGATATCGCTGGAACAGGCGGTGATCCACTACGCAGCGGACGAAGTCCGCTGGGAAGTGGGCGCGCAGGTCGCCGTGTTCCGTGGCGGCCACAACGCGGTCACGGGCGAGCAGTCGCAGATCGCGATCAACAGCATCATCGGCACCAAGGGCGTGCCGCGCATCAACCCCTTCGCGCAGCGTCCGGGCCTGACCAACAGCAAGCTGTTCTCGCGCGACCGCAACATCTGCGCGTACTGCGGCGGCCATTTCCACGAAGACGAACTCACGCGCGAGCACATCATTCCGTTCGCGCAGCGCGGCATCGACACCTGGATGAACGTGGTCACGGCCTGCAAGCCCTGCAACCACCGCAAGAGCAGCCGCACGCCCGAGCAGGCGAACATGCCGCTCCTGTACGCGCCCTACGTGCCGAGCCTGTGGGAAGACTTCATCCTGCGCAACCGCCGCATCCTGGCGGACCAGATGGAGTTTTTGATGGCGCACCTGCCGCAGTCGTCCCGGTTGCACGACACCTGAAATCAAAAAAGAGGCTTCGAGCCTCTTTCTTGATTCAGCCTTTCCAGGCCGGCGGCCGTTTCTCGATGAAGGCCTGCACGCCTTCCAGCGCGCTCTCGTCCATCATGTTGCAGGCCATGGTCTGGCTCGCGTCGGCCAGCGCGGCCTCGATGCCGGTCTCGAGCTGGCGATAGAACAACGCCTTGCCCAGCGCGAGTGCCGTGCGGGGCTTGGCGACGATGCTGGCGACCAGTGCCTCGACGGCGGCGTCGAGCCCTTCGGGCGGCGCGACCCGGTTGACCAGGCCTTTCTCGCGCGCTTCGTCGGCGCTGATGAATTCGCCCGTCACCAGCATCTCGAAGGCTTGCTTGCGCCCGAGATTGCGCGACAGCGTGACGCCCGGCGTGGCGCAGAACAGCCCCACGTTGACGCCGCTGACGGCAAAGCGCGCGTCGCTCGACGCCACCGCCAGGTCGCACACGGCGACCAGCTGGCAGCCGGCGGCGGTCGCGATGCCGTGCACGCGCGCGATCACCGGCACGGGCAGCCGCTGGATCGACAGCATCATCGCGCCGCACCGGTCGAACAGCTGCTGGTAGTAGCCGAGCGAGGGGTCGGCGCGCATCTCCTTCAGGTCGTGGCCCGCGCAGAAGGCCTTGCCCGCCGCCGCGATGACGACGGCGCGCACCGTGTCATCGGCGGCGATGGCGCCGAGCGCCTGTTCGAGCGCGCCCAGCATGCCTTCGGAGAGCGCGTTGAAGGCAGCGGGGCGGTTCAGCGTCAGCGTGACCACGCCGCGCGCGTCGCGTGCCGTCAGGACAAAGGGGGACGTGTCGTTCATGGCCGTTCAGTACGTCAGCTCGAGCACCGTCGTGTGCCCTTGCGCCGCAGGCCAGCTCAGGCCGGTGAGGCGTTCGCCGTTGAACTCGGCGCTGACCGTGCGCTGCGGCGCGCCGGCCGCGATGCGCAGCCGCGACGTCGACTGCCCCGCGCCTTGGGCCGGCACGCCAGCGGGCGGGCTCTGGCCGTCGAATTGCATCGTGTCGCGCTGCGCATCGAAGTAGCCGCGCGGGCGCGAGAAGACGACCACCGCGCCCGCGCCGCTCTCGGCCGGCGCCAGGCGCTCGGTCCGCAGGTTGACAACGCCGCTGCTGCGCACGAACGGGCTGCGGTAGATGTGCGTGGTGCCCTGGCCGGGCACGTCGAGCACGAACTCGTAGCGCGCCGTGGGCTGCGCGCTGAACGGGCCCCAGCGGCCGTCGGCGCCGACCGTCTGCTGGTGCACCGCCTCGCCGCGCCGCGCGCCCGAGGCCGGGTCGACTGCAAAGACCGTGACGCGCGCGCCGGCCAGTGCCAGGTTGTCCGCGCCGATTGCGCGGCCGTCGAGCACGACCTTCGATTCCGGCGCCACCGCCGTGCGGGCCGGCGCCTGGCCGGTCAGGAAGCGCCAGGTCGCCGCGAAGGCCGCCGGCGAGAACGAGGTCTCGCGGTGGTCGACGCGCGGCAGCACGAGGTTGGTCGCGCCCTTGAGGGCGGGCCCGTCGAAGCCGATGTTGGTCGGCTTGCCGGGCGCGCCGATCCACACGCCGTCGGGCTGAGCGTACTTGTCGTTGTTGTCGGAGCGCAGCGTGAGCCACTGCACGCCGGGCGTGACCTCGTCGCCGTTCGGGCCCTTGGGCGCATTGAGCTGCTGCATGAAGGCCGAGAGCCCCGAGAACTCGTTGTTCTCGCGCAGGCCCTTCACCTTCCAGATGCCGTGCGCCGGGTTGCCGCCCAGCACCACGTGGCTCACCACGGCCGCGCCGCCGCCGTTCTGCACGTAGTTGCGGATGGTGTTGCCGCCGCGCGAATTGCCGATCAGCACGACCTTGGGCGCGCCCGTGGCCTTGAGCACCTTCTCGACCTCGGCGCGCAGGAACGCGGCCGATTCGGCGGTGGAGCTGCGCCCGGCCTGCGCAACGGCATCGTCGTCGCGGGCCAGTGGATAGGGTTGGTCGATCGCGAAGAGGCGCTCGCGTGGCCAGCCGTTCGATTCGAAGCGCCAGATCGTGGTCTGCCACAGCGCGGCGGAGTCGCCGTTGCCGTGCATGAAGACGATGGGTGGGCGCTCGGTGGAAGAGGGGGCGGAGGTGGCGCAGCCGGTCAGCCAGGTGACGGCGGCGGCTCCGGCAAGGGCCAAGGCAAGCAGGGTGCGGCGGGAAGGCATGTCTGTCTCTCTCCTGGCAAGGGGCTCGGGCCCCACAAGTGAAAACGCCCGCCGGCGCAAGGCGGGCGGGCGTTGGATGCTATAGAAAAACAGCCGTCAGGCGAAGACACCGGCCGTGTCCTCCATGCGGGCCGACACTTCACCCAGGTGGTGCAGGGTGTCGCCGAAAGTGAGCTCGAGCTGCGTGAGTTTGCGGAAGTAGTGGCTGCCGATGTACTCGTCGGTCACGCCGATGCCGCCATGCAGCTGCACCGAGTTCGCGGCCACGTAGCGCATCGACGTGCCCAGCTGGTACTTGGCGCGGGCCAGTGCCTGGCGGCGTTCGTCGGCCGGGGCGTTGAGCTTGAGCGTCGCGTAGTAGCTCATCGAGCGCGCCAGCTCCAGCTGCATCTTCATGTCGGCGACGCGGTGGCGCAGTGCCTGGAAGCTGGAGATGACCACGCCGAACTGCTTGCGCTGGTTCATGTAGTCGATCGTGACGTCGAGCGTCTTGTCGAGCACGCCGACCGCTTCGGCGCAGGTGGCGGCAATGCCGACATCGACCGCGTATTCCAGCGCAGCCAGGCCGTCGGCCGTGACCAGCGTGGCGTCGGCCTTGTCGAACACGACTTCGGCCGCGCGGCTGCCGTCCTGCGTGCCGTAGCCGCGGGCTTCGACGCCGCTGGCGCTGCGCTCGACCAGGAAGAGGGCGATCTTGCCGTCGACCTTGGCGGGCACGATGAAGGCATCGGCCTCGTCGCCCACGGGCACCACGCTCTTGGCGCCGGTCAGCGAGTAGCCATTTCCGTTCCCGTTCGCCGACTTGACGGCCGTGGCCTCGCACACGTCGAGGCGGTAGCGTGCCTTGCGCTCCTGGTAGGCCAGCACCACGATGGCCTGGCCGCCCGCGATGCGCGGCAGCCAGCTGTCCTTGGTGTCGGCAGCGGCGTAGCCGCCGAGCACGGCACCGGCGATCAGCGTCTGCGCGAAGGGCTCCAGCACGATGCCGCGGCCCAATTCTTCCATCACGACCATGCCGGCCACCGGGCCCATGCCCAGGCCGCCGTCGTCTTCGCTGATGTACAGGCCGCCCAGGCCGAGCTCGGCCAGTTCGTCCCAGGCCTCGCGAGAGAAGCCGCCCTTGGCCTCGATGCCGCGGCGGCGCTCGAAGTCATAGCCCTTGTCGACCCACTTGCGAACGGCGTCGCGCAGCTGGTCCTGGTCTTCCGAAAAATTGAAATCCATGTTGGTGTCTCCTCAGCCCAGGACGGTTTGCGCCACGATGTTGCGCTGCACTTCGTTCGAGCCGCCGTAGATCGTGGTCTTGCGCATGTTGAAGAAGGTCGATGCCAGCGGTGCCAGCGCCGGGTTGCCGCCGGGGAAGTTGCCCTGCCAGCCGGCTTCCATGGCTTCGCGGATGAGCGGCAGCGAGTAGGGACCGCCGGCCAGCATCATCAGCTCGGCGTAGCGCTGCTGGATCTCGCTGCCGCGGATCTTGAGCAGGCCGGCCACGTCGAGCGAGTTCTTGCCCGAGGTGGCGGCCGAGAGCACGCGCAGCACCATCATTTCGAGGGCGACGATGTCGACTTCGAGCTTGGCGATCTCGTCGCGGAAGCGCATGTCGTCGTACACGCCTTCGCTCCTGGCGATGCGCTTGAGGCGCTCGAGCTCGCGCTTGGCGCGGTTCACGTCGGCGATGTTGGTGCGCTCGTGCGAGAGCAGGTGCTTGGCGTAGGTCCAGCCCTTGTTCTCTTCGCCGATGAGGTTTTCTGCGGGCACTTCGACGTTGTCGAAGAACACTTCGTTCACCTCATGGCCGCCGTCGATCAGCTTGATCGGGCGCACGGTGACGCCGGGCGACTTCATGTCCAGCAGCAGGAAGCTGATGCCGGTCTGGGGCTTGCCTTCGTTGCTGGTGCGCACGAGGTTGAACATCCAGTCGCCGTGCTGGCCGAGCGTGGTCCAGGTCTTCTGGCCGTTGACGATGTACTTGTCGCCCTTGCGCTCGGCCTTGGTCTTGACCGAGGCCAGGTCGGAACCCGAGCCGGGTTCGCTGTAGCCCTGGCTCCACCAGACTTCGCCGCTGGCGATGCCGGGGAGAAAGCGCTTTTGCTGCTCGGCGTTGCCGAAGGCCATGATCACCGGGGCCACCATGACGGGGCCGAACGGGATGATGCGCGGCGCGCCGGCCAGGGCGGTTTCTTCCTCGAACAGGTGGCGCTGCACGGCGGTCCAGCCGGGGCCGCCGAATTCCTTGGGCCAGCCGTAGCCCAGCCAGCCCTTCTTGCCGAGGATCTTGGCCCAGCCTTGCAGATCGTCGCGCGTCAGTTCGAGCGCGTTGTGCACCTTGTGCGAAATCTCCTGGGGGAGGTTGTCCTTGACCCATGCGCGAACTTCTTCGCGGAACTTCTGTTCTTCGGGTGTGAAGCTCAAATCCATGCGTGCCTCGCTGTGTTGATCGGTCCACCGCAGACGCGGGGCGTCTCCGGAATTGCGAGTTTTAGCACGGTCGTGCTGCGATCCGGTGTCCGCGTCGCGACAAGCCTGGCGATGCGCCGAGGTCCTGGCAGTGCGGGCGGTCTGGACGGGGCACGGATAATCCCGGCCTCCCATGAAGAACATCGTGATCCTGATCTCCGGCGGCGGCTCGAACATGGCGGCCATCGTGCGTGCCGCCGAGCGCGACCGCTGGGCCGAACGTTTTGGCGCCCGCATTGCCGCCGTCATCAGCAACAAGGTGGAGGCCGGCGGGCTGGCGCTTGCCCGGTCGCACGGCATCGCCACGGCCGTGGTGCCGCACCAGTCCTTCGACAGCCGTGAGGCCTTCGACGCGGCGCTGGCGGAGGCGGTCGACGCCCATGCGCCGGCGCTGGTGGTGCTGGCGGGCTTCATGCGCATCCTGACGCCGGGTTTTGTCGCGCGCTACGAAGGGCGGCTGGTGAACATCCATCCCTCGTTGCTGCCGGCTTTTCCGGGGCTGCACACGCACCAGCGCGCCATCGAGGCCGGTTGCAAGGTGGCCGGGGTGACGGTGCATCAGGTCACGGCCGAACTCGACCACGGGCCCATCCTCGCGCAGGCCGTGGTGCCGGTGCTGCCTGACGACACGGCCGCCACGCTGGCCGGCCGGGTGCTGTCCCAGGAGCACCTGCTGTATCCGCGCGCCATCGCTGGATGGCTTTCAGATACATTGAGTCACAAAGCTTAAAGTTGTTTATATTCGCGGGTTTTCGGGAGCACAAAACTTTGAAAACCCAATCGCTACTGTTGACCTTGGCCACCATGGCCCTGCTGGCCGCCTGCGCCGCCCCGGCTCCTGCGCCGGCACCGGGTGCCGCTGCGGCCGCACCTGTCGCACCGGCGGAACCCGTCTTCCAGTGCAACGCCGAAGGCGCCCGCTTTGCCGTCGGCCAGCAGATCACGCCTCAGCTCGAGGCGGCCGCGCGCGCACGCGCTGGCGCCGGTACGGTGCGGGTGCTCAAGCCCAACCAGGCCGTGACGATGGAACTCAACGCCGGCCGGCTCAACCTCAGCGTGGACGCGCGCAGCCGCGTCAAGGACGTTCACTGCGGCTGAGCGTCGATCGGGGTGAACCGGCGTTGCCGCCGGCCATCGAGTTCGATGGTTTCCTCGAACATCGCGGCGGGCCGGACCCACAGGCCGCGGGCACCGTAAAGGGCGCGGTACAGCGTCATCGGCTCCAGCGTCTCGCTGTGGCGGACGGTGCCGATCACGTCGTACTCGCCGCCCTTGTAGTGGCGGTAGCGACCGGGGGGCGTTTCGATCAGGGGAGGGAGGTCTTCGTCGTTCAACGGGGCGCTTCTTTCTTCGAATAACAACGGTCGGATGTGTATTTGACGGGAGTCGGATGGACCGAGCGGATTTTGTTCACCTGGTTCGCCTGAGCGAGCACGCGAGTGCGGACGACAGCGCGCGCTACCGGCGTGGCGTGGCGGCGTTCGCCGCGCTCGGCTACCTCTGGGTGCTGGCCTGCCTGGGGCTGGCGGTGGGCATTGTGGCCTGGGTGGTCGTCTCGGTGGCCGAGGGGCGCTTCAACTTCACCCGCGGCTGGCTGCTGCTGTTCGCGCTGGGCCTGTTGTGGGCGACCTTGCGTGCGCTCTGGGTGCATTTCGACGAGCCCGATGGCGAGCCGCTCACGCGCGCCGACGCGCCTGGGTTGTTCGAGGCGCTGGACCGCATCCGCGAGCGCATCAAGGGACCGCCGGTGCATCGCGTCTACCTGGACGACAACTTCAACGCCAGCATCCGCCAGGTGCCGCGGTTTGGCCTGTTCGGCGGCGCGCTCAATTCGCTGAGCGTCGGCCTGCCGCTGCTGATGATGCTGGACCGGCAGCGCCTGCTGTCGGTGCTGGCCCACGAATACGGGCACCTGCGCGGCAACCACGGCCGGCTCAGCGCCTGGATCTACCGCACGCGGCTGTCGTGGCTGCGGCTCGATGCCAGCCTGCAGCGCGACGAGGGCGTGATGGCGCTGGTGTCGCAGGCCTTCTTTCGCTGGTACTTTCCGCGCTTTGCCGCCAAGACGTTCGCGCTGGCGCGCCAGGACGAGTACGAGGCCGACCGCATCTCGGGCCGGCTGCTCGGCACGGCGGTGGCCGCGGCCGCGCTCACCGAAGTGGCCATCAGGGGCAACTGGTACGCCAGCGAGTTCTGGCCCTGGCATTGGGCGCGCGCCGAGCGCGAGCCGCTGCCGCCCGGCCCCTTCGCTGCCTTGCGGCAGCGCGCCCGCACGCCGCCGAGCGAGGAGTTCGCGCGCCAGGCGCTGCGCGAGGCGATGCGCCGTGTCAGCGACCTGGACGACACCCATCCGGTGCTGCGCGACCGACTGGAAGCGCTGAACCAGAAGGCCGCGCTGCCGGCCTGGTCGCAGCGGCCCGCGCTCGACATGCTGGCTGACAAGCACAAGTGGATCTCCCACTTCGACAACGCCTGGCGCCGCGCCCACGCGGCCGACTGGAAGCAGCATCACGCGCACCGCTCGCGCATCCGTGAGCGCATCGCGGTGCTGGCGGGCCGCGGCGAGCGCAACACGCCCGACGAGATGGTCGAGTGGGCCGACGCCGAGCGCCGGCTCGACCCAACGGCGCCGGTGCGCGCGCGCTACGAAAGCGCGCTGCGGATCGCGCCGGATCACCCGGGCGCGCTGCGCGGGCTGGCCCAGATGCTGCCTGTGCGCGAGCGCACCGAGCGCCTGGCCGTGCTCGAACGGCTGCACCAGTCGGGCGTGGCCAGTCGCTGGTGGGCGGCCAAGAACGCCGTCGCCTCGCTCGAAGACGCCGAGGCGGGGCCGCACGACGAGCAGGGGCTCAAGCTGTGGCGCGCGCGGCTCAAGGAAGCGGAGGAGGCCGAGGCGCGCGCCTGGGAGGAGATCACCGACACGCCATTCTTCAGCCAGATCTCGCACCACGACCTGAACGACCACGAACTGGGCGAACTGCGCGCCGACATCGTGCGCTGCCTGCCTGTGTCGCGGATGTGGGTGGTGCGCAAGAACCTGCGCGAATTCGCCTGGCGGCGGGCCTATATCGTGTTCATCGAGGTGCCGGGACTCGGCGACGAGGACCGGTGGCACCTGTGCCGCGAGCTCGAACAGACCCTGACCCTGCCGGGGGCGGCGCTGGTGCTCTGGGCGGGGCATTCGCCCACGCTGGAAGACATCGAGCGGCAGGCATTCGGGACCGTCTGGGTGCGCGGCGCCTGAGGCGTTTCGGCCGCAAGACCGGCCGGCTGAGACAATCGGGGCTATGCATCCCAAAGCCCTGTTGGAGGCCACCGCCGATCTGGTCGGCCTGGTCCTGAAATTCGATCACCCGGCCGACCAGGTCGTTTCGCGCTTTTTCCGCGACCACCGCGAGTTCGGCCCGCGCGAGCGCGCGACGCTCGCCGAGACCGTCTACACCGTGCTTCGCAAGAAGCTGCTGTTCGATCACCTGTCGCCCTCGGGCAGCGGTTCGAAGGAGCGCCGCATGGCGATCCTGGGCTTTCATGGCCCGCGCGACTTCCTGAAGAGCGCGCTCAACGACACCGAGAAGCGCTGGCTCGACAACTGCGACGCCGTCAAGCCCGATGACCTGCTCGAACGCCATCGCCACAACCTGCCCGAATGGCTGGTCGCACCGCTCAAGGCGCAGCTGGGCGATGGCTTCTGGCCGATGGTCGAGAGCCTGCAGCAGCCGGCGCCGCTCGATCTGCGCGTCAATGCTTTCACGGACAAACGCTCGGAAGTGAAGGCAGAGCTTGCGAAGGCTGCTATCAAATCTGAAGTGACGCCGTTTTCGCCCTGGGGCTTGCGCATCGACGGCAAGCCGGCGCTGACCAAGCTCGACGCGTTCGTGCGCGGCGCCATCGAGGTGCAGGACGAGGGCTCCCAGCTGCTCGCGCTGCTGCTGGACGCCAAGCGCGGCGAAATGGTGGTCGATTTCTGCGCCGGCGCCGGCGGCAAGACCCTGGCCATTGGCGCGACCATGCGCAACACCGGCCGGCTCTACGCCTTCGACACGTCGGCCCACCGCCTGGACGCGCTCAAGCCGCGGCTGGCGCGCAGCAAGCTCTCGAATGTGCATCCGGCCGCGATTGCCCACGAGCGCGACGACCGGATCAAGCGCCTGGCCGGCAAGATCGACCGCGTGCTGGTCGACGCGCCCTGTTCGGGGCTCGGCACGCTGCGCCGCAACCCGGACCTCAAATGGCGGCAATCGGCCAAGTCGGTGGCTGAACTGACGGCCAAGCAGACCGCCATCCTGCAAAGCGCGGCGCGGCTGGTGAAGTCGGGCGGTCGGCTGGTGTACGCCACCTGCAGCGTCCTGCCGGAGGAAAACGAGGCCATCGCGGAAGCTTTTTCCGTCGCGAACCCCGATTTCGAGCCCGTGGACGCGGCGGAATTGCTCCAGAGCCTCAAGGTGGAGGGCGCCGAGACCCTTTGCGCGGGCGGGGAAGATGGCCGGCGCTACCTGCGTTTGTGGCCTCATCGCCACGCCACCGATGGATTTTTTGCCGCCGTGTGGAACCGGAAATAGGGAGGGGGCTCCAAACTAGGGTAAATCTGCGGTGTGACAAAAGGACAAAAGGCCTCGTTTTGGCCCTGACATCCTAAAATCGCGGGTTACTTACTGAAGGCTGCACCTTCGTGTGGCCATGGAGTACCTGACTCAATGATGCTTCCTGACTCCGCCGTTCTGAACGCGGTCATCCAATGGCTCGGACACGGCCTGTGGGACATTGCCTGGTGGCAAGTCGTGCTGTACACGCTCGTCACTACGCACATCACCATCGCAGCGGTGACGATTTTTCTGCACCGCACGCAGACGCACAAGGCGATGGACCTCGGTCCGATCCCCTCGCACTTCTTCCGTTTCTGGCTCTGGCTCGGCACCGGCATGGTGACGAAGGAATGGGTCGCCATCCACCGCAAGCACCACGCGAAATGCGAAACCGCCGACGACCCGCACAGCCCGCAGGTCAAGGGCATCGACGAAGTCTTCTGGCGCGGCGCCGAGCTGTACCGCAAGGAATCGAAGAACAAGGAAACGATGGAGCGCTACGGTCACGGCACGCCCGATGACTGGATCGAGCGCAACCTGTACACGCGCTACAGCTGGCAAGGCGTGGGCCTGATGCTGGTGATCAACCTGGCGCTGTTCGGCGCGCTCGGCCTGACCGTGTGGGCGGTCCAGATGCTCTGGATCCCGATCACCGCCGCCGGCATCATCAACGGCATCGGCCACTACTGGGGCTACCGCAACTTCGAGGCGGCCGACGCCAGCCGCAACATCATGCCCTGGGGCCTGATCATCGGTGGCGAAGAGCTGCACAACAACCACCACACGTACCCGACTTCGGCAAAGTTCTCGGTCAAGAAGTACGAGTTCGACATCGGCTGGGTCTACATCCAGGTGTTCCAGAAGCTCGGCTGGGCCAAGGTCAAGAAGGTGCCGCCAAAGATGCAGATGGGCGACATCCAGCCCGTGGCCAACGAGAAGACGCTCGAGGCCGTCATTGCCAACCGCTACGAAGTGATGGCCGGCTACGCCCGCGAAATGCGCCGTGCGACCAGCGAGGAAATCGCGGTGCTGAAGGCCAAGGGCGCCGACCTGTCGGTGCTCAAGGCCGCCAAGCGCTGGCTGCATCGCGACGACGACAAGGTGCCCGCCTCGGCGCGCACCCATCTGGTGCAGGCCCGTGCCGCGCACCCAGTGCTCGACAAGATGGTCACGATGCGCGAAGAGCTGCGTCAGCTCTGGTTGAACACCTCGCAATCGCGCGAGCAGCTGGCGGCCGATCTGGCGGCCTGGTGCCACCGTGCGGAAGCCAGCGGCATCGCCGGCCTGCGCGAGTTCTCGACCCGCCTGCGCGCTGCACGCGCTTGACGAAGCAAAGGGGCAGCGCCTCGCGCGCTGTTGCTCTCGCTCAATAAAGAAGCCGACCTGAGGGTCGGCTTTTTTTGCGCCTGCTTTTTCTGCTTTTGCAAAAATGACAGGCAATAAAAAACCCGCTGGTGAGCAGCGGGTTTTTTGGGAGAGCAGGCTGAATTACTTCAGCTTGATTTCCTTGTATTCGACGTGCTTGCGTGCCTTGGGGTCGAACTTCATGATCGACATCTTTTCAGGCATCGTCTTCTTGTTCTTGCTCGTCGTGTAGAAGTGGCCGGTACCCGCGGTGGATTCCAGCTTGATCTTTTCGCGTCCGCCTTTGCTCGTTGCCATGATTCAGCTCCTTAAGCTTGGCCGCGGGCACGCAGGTCTGCGAGCACGGCATCGATACCGTTCTTGTCGATCAGGCGCAGTGCAGCGCTCGAAACGCGCAGGCGAACCCAGCGATTTTCGGTCTCGACCCAGAAACGGCGATATTGCAGGTTCGGCAGGAACCGGCGCTTGGTTTTGTTGTTGGCGTGGGAAACGTTGTTTCCGACCATCGGGCCTTTGCCCGTTACGTCGCATACGCGTGCCATGTGGACACTCTTTCTTGAACAGCTGGCACCGGCGCAATCAGGGCGATTGCAGGGTGTTTTGCAGCTTGACCTCGCCAGAAACGGGTGGCGGTACCCCGGATTTGCCGCAACCCGACTCCCGATAGGAGCTGGACCTTATTTCGGCAAAGCCTCGGATTATAGCCCTTTCGGGGTCGGCTGGGCCGGCAGGGACGCAGATGCGGGAAACCAGGCCCGGCGGGCCGGTGTCCCGTACGCGAGGAAGGCCTCAGTGCTCCTCGAGGAAGCGCTGCGCGTCGAGGGCGGCCATGCAGCCCGTGCCGGCGCTCGTGATGGCCTGACGGTAAATGTTGTCCTGCACGTCGCCGGCGGCGAACACGCCGGGCACGCTGGTCATCGTCGCAAAGCCCTTCAGGCCCGAGCGGGTCACGATGTAGTTGTCCTTCATTTCCAGCTGGCCCTGGAAGATGTCGGTGTTTGGATGGTGGCCGATCGCGATGAAGCAGCCCTTGAGCGTGATCTCTTCGGTGGCGCCAGTCTGTGCGTTCTTGATGCGGATGCCCGTCACGCCCGTGTCGTCGCCGAGCACCTGGTCGAGCTCGCTGTGCAGCTTCAGTTCGATCTTGCCTTCGGCCACTTTTTCCATGACCTTGTCGATCAGGATGGGCTCGGCGCGGAACTTGTCGCGGCGATGCACGAGCGTCACCTTGTTTGCGATGTTGGAGAGGTACAGCGCTTCTTCGACGGCCGTGTTGCCGCCGCCGATCACGCAGACCTCTTGCTCGCGGTAGAAGAAACCGTCGCAGGTCGCGCAGGCGGAGACGCCGCGGCCCATGAACTTTTCTTCGGAATCCAGGCCCAGGTACTTGGCCGATGCGCCTGTGGCGATGATCAGCGAATCGCAGGTGTAGGAGCCGCTGTCGCCCGTGAGCGTGAACGGGCGCTGGCTCAGGTCGACCTTGTTGATGTGGTCGAACACGATCTGCGTCTTGAAGCGTTCGGCGTGTTCGAGAAAGCGTTGCATCAGCTCCGGGCCCTGGACGCCGTGCACGTCGGCCGGCCAGTTGTCGACCTCGGTCGTGGTCATGAGTTGGCCGCCTTGCGCGATGCCCGTGATGAGCAAAGGCTGGAGGTTGGCGCGTGCGGCGTAGACGGCGGCGGTGTAGCCGGCCGGGCCGGAGCCCAGAATGAGAACCTTGGCGTGTTGGGGTGCGGACATGAGTAGAAAACCTAGGATGGACGCTGCGTCAGCGTGTACATTTTCAGGGTGGTAGCGATACGTGGGGAGTATCACCGCCCGGTTCAACACCGGGTGCACGGTGTTTTCAATGCGCGCGATTGTAGTAATCCATGGGCTCGGCATCAGGATCACATCAGCGTGCTGTTTCAGGGATTGATTAATGTCGATGCTGTCCAACCTTGAATTGCTTCGGCGCGTTCCCTTGTTCGCGTCGTTGACGGCCTCGCAGTCCGCAAGCATTGCGGATGCGATCATCAAGAAGCGTTTCAAACGCGCCGAGGTCGTCGTGGAGCAGGGCAAGAAATCCGATGCGCTATATATCATCCTCACCGGCCGTGCCCGCGTCACGAGCGCCGACAGCCGCGGCCGCGAGGTGATCCTGGCCACGCTGCATCCCGGTGACTATCTCGGCGAGATGAGCCTGATCGACGACGAGCCGCATTCGGCCACCGTGCGCACCGAAATCCAGTGCGATGTGCTCATGCTGGGTCGCGACGCCTTCGCGCGCTGCCTGCCCGAGAACTCCTCGATGGCTTACAACATCATGCGCGGCCTGGTGCAGCGCCTGCGCCACGCCGACCGCAAGATCGAGTCGCTGGCGCTGATGGACGTGTACGGCCGAGTGGCCCGCGCGCTGCTCGAGTTCGCCAGCCAGGACGGCCTGGGTAATCTCAAGGTCCGCGACAAGATCTCCCGCCAGGACCTGGCCAAGATGGTCGGCGCGTCGCGCGAGATGGTGAGTCGCGTCATGAAGGATCTGGAAGAGCGCGGCTTCGTGCAGTCCCAGGAAGACGGCTCGGTGATCATCAAGGACCGGCTCCTGACGCTGACCTGAGCCCATAGGCCGGGCGCTTTCGGCGTCCATGGCCTTTTGTTGTAGTGTTCGGGCGGCCGGCCCTCTTTTTTTTGGGCTGGGCGCCGTGCTTTTCATGACCTATTCGCTCCATACGCTTCAATCGTCGTCCTCTTCTTCTTCCGCTGCCGAAGGGCAACCCGTGCGCCTGCGCGCCCTGCGCTTCGCTCACGAAATCACCCTGATCGCCGGGTTTGCAGCCCTCCTGTTCTGGCTGCTGGCGATGCTGAGCTTCACCCCGTCCGATGCCGCTTGGTCGACCTCGGGCACGGGCGCTGAAATCAAGAACTGGGGCGGTCGCATCGGCGCCTGGCTGGCCGACGGCAGCTATTTCCTCGCCGGCTATTCCGTCTGGTGGTGCCTCGCGGCGGGTTTGCGCGCGTGGCTTTCGTCGCTGGCCGGCTGGCTGCGCGGAGGCGAGCCGACGGCTGCGGTCGAGCACCCCCCGCGCGGTCGCTTCAACCGCAGCCGGCTTGCGTTCTGGTTCGGCCTCGTCCTGCTGCTGTGCGCGAGCACGGTGCTCGAATGGTCACGCCTGTACCGGCTTGAATCGCACCTGCCGGGTTCGGGCGGCGGCGCCCTTGGCTATCTTGTGGGGCCGGCGAGTGTGCGCTGGCTGGGCTTCACGGGCTCGGCGCTGGTCGCCATTGCAGGTGGCGTGATTGGTTCGGCGCTGGTGTTCCGTTTTTCGTGGAGCCTGATTGCCGAGCGCATTGGTGCTCGCGCCTATTCGCTGTTCGAGTCGCGTCGCGAAAAGCGCGAAATGGCGGCCGACATCGCCATGGGCAAGCAGGCCGCGCGCGAACGTGCTGGCGATGAGGAGGAACTGGCGCCTGCGCCGCGTGTGAAGAAAATGCGTGCCGCAAAGGAGGCCGCATTCGGCGAATCCTCCGATCCTCTGGAGCCGAGCTTCGACGACGAGGAAGAGATCGCGCCCAAGCGCCGCCCCGCATCGCCGCCCGTGCAGATCGAGCCCGCGATGACCGAGGTGCCCCGCAGCGACCGCGTCGTCAAGGAGCGCCAGAAGCCGCTCTTCAACGAACTGCCCGACAGCAAGTTGCCGCAGGTGGACCTGCTCGACGCCGCGCTGGTGCGCCAGGAAACGGTGTCTTCCGACACGCTCGAGATGACTTCTCGCATGATCGAGAAGAAGCTCAAGGACTTCGGCGTCGAAGTGCGCGTGGTGCTCGCTTCGCCCGGCCCCGTCATCACGCGCTACGAAATCGAGCCCGCCACCGGCGTCAAGGGCTCGCAGATCCTCGGCCTCGCCAAAGACCTGGCGCGTTCGCTCTCGCTGGTGTCGATCCGCGTGGTCGAGACCATCCCTGGCAAGAACTACATGGCGCTCGAACTGCCGAACGCCAAGCGCCAGTCGATCAAGCTCAGCGAAATCCTGGGCTCGCAGGTCTACAACGAAGGCAAGTCGATGCTCACGATGGGCCTGGGCAAGGACATCATCGGCAACCCGGTGGTGGCCGACCTTGCGAAGATGCCGCACGTGCTGGTGGCCGGTACCACCGGTTCGGGCAAGTCGGTCGGCATCAACGCGATGATCCTGTCGCTGCTCTACAAGGCCGAAGCGCGCGACGTCCGCCTGCTCATGATCGACCCGAAGATGCTCGAAATGTCGGTCTACGAAGGCATTCCGCACCTGCTGGCGCCCGTGGTCACCGACATGCGGCAGGCCGCGCATGGCCTGAACTGGTGCGTGGCCGAGATGGAGCGCCGCTACAAGCTCATGAGCAAGCTCGGCGTGCGCAACCTGGCCGGCTACAACACCAAGATCGACGAGGCCAAGGCGCGCGAGGAGTTCATCTACAACCCCTTCAGCCTCACGCCCGACGATCCGGAGCCGCTGCGCCGCGAGCCGCACATCGTCGTGATCATCGACGAGCTGGCCGACCTGATGATGGTCGTCGGCAAGAAGATCGAAGAGCTCATTGCCCGCCTCGCGCAGAAGGCGCGCGCGGCCGGCATCCACCTGATCCTGGCCACGCAGCGCCCCAGCGTGGATGTGATCACCGGCCTCATCAAGGCCAACATCCCCACGCGCATCGCGTTCTCGGTGGGCTCCAAGATCGACAGCCGCACGATCCTCGACCAGATGGGCGCCGAGGCGTTGCTGGGCATGGGCGACATGCTCTACATGGCCAGCGGCACGGGCTTGCCGATCCGCGTGCACGGCGCCTTCGTGAGCGACGAGGAAGTGCATCGCGTGGTGGCTTATCTCAAGAGCCAGGGCGAGCCCGACTACATCGAGGGCGTGCTCGAAGGCGGCACGGTCGATGGCGACGGTGACGGCGACCTGCTTGGCGGCAGTGGCGACGGCGAAAAGGACCCGATGTACGACCAGGCGGTCGAGGTCGTGCTGAAGAACCGCAAGGCCAGCATCTCGCTGGTGCAGCGCCACCTGAAGATCGGCTACAACCGCGCCGCGCGCCTGGTCGAGGACATGGAAAAGGCCGGCCTCGTGAGCGCCATGAGCGGCAGCGGCCAGCGCGAGATCCTCGTGCCCGCGCGCCAGGCGGAGTGAGCCGCCAGCGCGCCACCCCACGGCCCCACCATCGCCGCCGATGCAGGGCCGGTTACGTGCTGAGAGGCAATTTGCAAACGCGCACCGGCGCCACTGCAAATCTTCGTCAAAGCCTACAGAAGCCGGCACCTGCTGCGGGTAGTGTCGACAGACATCGCAGCAACGTTTTTCCGAGGAATCTCCCATGAAGAAAACCCGCCTCTGGCTGTTGGCCGGCCTGTTCTGCACGGTGGCCGGCAGCGCCTGGGCCGACGGGCTCGAAAGCCTCGAAGCCTTCGTGAAGACCGTCAAGTCCGGCCGCGCCGAGTTCACCCAGACCGTGACGGCCCCGCCGCGCGAGGGCCAGCCGGGCCGCGTGAAGACGTCGACCGGCACCTTCGAATTCCATCGCCCCGGCAAATTCAAGTTCGACTATCGCAAGCCCTTTGCCCAGAGCATCGTGGCCGACGGCAAGACGCTCTGGCTCTACGACGCCGACCTGAACCAGGTCACGCAGCGCACCCAGGCGCAGGCGCTGGGTTCGACGCCCGCGGCGCTGATTGCCTCCGCCGCCGACCTGCGCGCCCTGCAGGCCGATTTCGCGCTGGAAGCCGCGCCCGAGCGCGAGGGCCTGCAGTGGGTCAAGGCCACGCCGAAGAACAAGGACGGTCAGTTGCAGAGCGTGATGGTCGGCTTCCAGGGCGATGCGCTCGCGGCCCTGGAGATCCTGGACAGCTTCGGCCAGCGCTCGGTGCTCAAGTTCAGCAAGGTCGAGGTGAACCCCGCCTTGCCTGCCGGCACCTTCGAGTTCAAGGCGCCCGCGGGTGCCGACGTGCTCAAGCAGTAGTCACCCACAGCAGGACAGTCCCCGGTTTGGCCCCGCGCACCCACCAGCCCCTCGCCGAGCGCCTGCGTCCCAAGACGCTCGGCGACGTGATCGGCCAGCAGCACCTGCTCGGCCCGGGCATGTCGCTGCGCATCGCCTTCGAGTCGGGCCAGCCGCACTCCTGCATCCTCTGGGGCCCGCCGGGCACCGGCAAGACCACCATCGCGCGGCTCATGGCCGATGCCTTCGACGCGCAGTTCCTGAGCATCAGCGCGGTGCTGGGCGGCGTGAAAGATATCCGCGAGGCCGTCGAGCAGGCCACGGCCGCGCGCGACGGGCTCACGCAGCAACGCACGATCGTCTTCGTGGACGAGGTGCACCGCTTCAACAAGAGCCAGCAGGACGCGTTCCTGCCGCACGTCGAGTCGGGCCTGTTCACCTTCATCGGTGCGACCACAGAGAACCCGTCCTTCGAAGTCAATTCGGCCCTGCTCTCGCGGGCGGCGGTGTACGTGCTGCAGTCGCTCAACGAAGGCGACCTGAAGCAGATCGTCGCCAGGGCGCAATCGATCCAGGCGGTTCCGGCCATCGACGAGGCGGCCATCGACCGCCTGGTCGCCTACGCGGACGGCGACGCGCGCCGCCTGCTCAACACGCTCGAGACGCTGGCCGTCGCGGCCGGCGCCGAGAAGCTCACGAACATCAGCGACGAGTGGCTGCTGCGCGTGCTCGGCGAGCGCATGCGCCGCTACGACAAGGGCGGCGAGCAGTTCTACGACACCATCAGCGCGCTGCACAAATCCGTGCGCGGCAGCGACCCCGACGCTGCCCTGTATTGGTTCGTGCGCATGCTCGACGGCGGCGCCGACCCGCGCTACATGGCGCGCCGCCTCGTGCGCATGGCCAGCGAAGACATCGGGCTGGCCGATCCGCGCGCGCTGCGCCTGGCGCTCGACGCGGCCGAGGTCTACGAGCGCCTCGGCACGCCCGAGGGCGAACTGGCGCTGGCCGAATGCGTGGTCTACCTGGCCATCGCGCCCAAGTCGAACGCGGTCTACAAGGCCTACAACGCGGTGCGCGCGCTGGTGAAGAAAGACAGCACGCGACCAGTGCCGATGCACCTGCGCAATGCGCCCACCAAGCTCATGAAAGAGCTCGACTACGGCAAGGGCTACCGCTACGCGCACGACGAGGAGGGTGGTTTCGCCGCCGGCGAGCGCTACCTGCCCGAGGGCATGGAAGGCCAGGTTTTCTACGAGCCGGTCGAGCGCGGGCTCGAAATCCGCATCGGCGAAAAGCTGCGCGAGCTGCGCCGCCGCAACGCTGAAAAAGACGATTGATACTGTCTTGCAACATGCGCTCACGCTGCGCATGACCTCACCCACATACAGCATGAGGTGAGCGGGTAAACCCCGGTCATCCTGCCCCAAAACAGCGCCGGGGCATGTCTAAAATCCCGCCCACCAAACCTGCCGACGGCACATGTTGGCTGGTTTTTTGCTTGTCAAGCCAGAGGCGCCAAACCGGTGCCTCGGTAGGTGAATGGCACCCGCAAGGTGCAACACATAGGGAATCGCGTTATGGAAATATTGCTGCAGCAGATCATCAACGGTCTGGTTCTCGGCAGCATGTATGCCTTGATAGCCTTGGGCTACACCATGGTGTACGGCATCATCAATCTGATCAATTTTGCGCACGGTGAAGTGCTGATGGTGGGGGCGCTCACAAGCTGGACCATCATCGGGCTCATGAAGGACGGAATGCCCAACACACCGGGCTGGCTGATCCTCCTCGTCGCCCTGATCATTGCCTGCGTCGTCGCGGCAAGCCTCAACTTCGTGATCGAGAAAGTGGCCTACCGGCCGCTGCGCAACAGCCCCAAGCTCGCACCGCTCATCACCGCCATCGGCGTGTCGATCCTGCTGCAGACGCTGGCCATGATCATCTGGAAGCCGACCAACAAGGCTTACCCCAACCTGCTGCCGACCGACCCCATCCACGTGGGCGGCGCCGTGATCTCGCCCACGCAGGTCATGATCCTCAGCGTCACCGCGTTCTCGCTCGTGGTGCTGATGTGGCTGGTCAACTACACCAAGCTCGGCCGCGCGATGCGCGCCACCGCCGAGAACCCGCGCGTCGCGGCGCTCATGGGCATCCGGCCCGACATGGTCATCTCGGCCACCTTCATCATCGGCGCCGTGCTCGCGGCCATCGCCGGCGTGATGTACGCCTCCAACTACGGCATCGCGCAACACGCGATGGGCTTCCTGCCCGGCCTCAAGGCCTTCACCGCGGCCGTGTTCGGCGGCATCGGCAACCTGGCCGGCGCGGTGGTCGGCGGCATTTTGCTGGGCCTCATCGAGGCCATCGGCTCCGGCTACATCGGCACCCTCACGGGTGGCGTGCTGGGCAGCAACTACAGCGACATCTTCGCTTTCATCGTGCTGATCGTGATGCTCACGCTGCGGCCTTCGGGTCTGCTCGGCGAGCGCGTGGCGGACCGGGCCTGAGGAGCAGCACACCATGAAGAACAGCAAGAACCTCGCGCTCTACATCCTCGGCGTGGTCGCCGTGCTGGCGCTGCCGATCCTGTTGCAAACCCAGGGCAATGCCTGGGTGCGCATCGCCGACATCGCATTGCTCTACGTGATGCTCGCGCTCGGCCTGAACATCGTGGTCGGCTACGCCGGTCTGCTCGACCTGGGCTACGTGGCCTTCTTTGCAGTCGGCGCGTACCTCTTCGCGCTGATGGGTTCGTCGCACCTCTCGGACACCTTCCCGTGGTTCAAGGCGATGTTCCCGAACGGGCTGCACACCTCGCTGCTGATCGTGATTCCACTGGCATTGGTGGTGGCCGGGTTGCTCGGCGCACTGCTGGGGGCGCCCACGCTGAAGCTGCGTGGCGACTACCTGGCCATCGTGACGCTCGGCTTCGGTGAAATCATCCGGGTGTTCCTGAATAACCTCGACCAGCCGATCAACATCACGAACGGTCCGAAGGGCATCACGGCCATCGACTCCATCAAGTTCTGGGGTCTCGACCTGGGCAAGTCCTGGAAGTTCGACGGTTTCACGATCTCCTCGGTCACGCTGTACTACTACCTGTTCCTGGCGCTTGTGGTGGCCACCATCATCATCTCGCACCGCCTGCAGATCTCGCGCATCGGCCGCGCCTGGATGGCCATCCGCGAAGACGAAATCGCTGCCAAGGCGATGGGCATCAACACCCGCAACATGAAGCTGCTGGCCTTCGGCATGGGCGCCAGCTTCGGCGGCGTGTCGGGCGCGATGTTCGCGGCCTTCCAGGGCTTCGTGTCGCCCGAGTCCTTCAGCCTGATGGAGTCGGTGATGATCGTCGCCATGGTCGTGCTCGGCGGCCTCGGGCACCTGCCCGGCGTCATCCTGGGCGCCGTGCTGCTCGCTGCGCTGCCCGAAGTGCTGCGCTACGTGGCCGGCCCGCTGCAGGCGATGACCGACGGCCGCCTCGACGCGTCGATCCTGCGCCAGCTGTTCATCGCGCTGGCCATGATCGTCATCATGCTGATGCGCCCGCGCGGCCTGTGGCCCTCGCCGGAGCATGGCAAGACGCTGACCAAGAAGAACGGCGTGCCCGTCGACCCGACC
Source organism: Variovorax sp. Root473 (assembly GCF_001426505.1). Classification (GTDB taxonomy): domain Bacteria; phylum Pseudomonadota; class Gammaproteobacteria; order Burkholderiales; family Burkholderiaceae_C; genus Variovorax. The sequence continues at coordinate 506,126 of NZ_LMEV01000001.1, read as the reverse complement.
CATGCGGCCGTGGCGCCCGGATCGCTGCAGACCCACGCACCGGGCGTCGACTCGCCCGCCGACGAAGTACCGGGTGCGGCATCGCGTCCCATGTCCATCAATCCGTGAGCCAAGGACACACAGACATGACGACAGACACCATCCTCGACGTTCGCGGGATCTCCAAGCGCTTCGGCGGGCTGCAGGCCCTCTCGGACGTGGGCATCACCATCAAGCGCGGCCAGGTCTACGGCCTGATCGGGCCGAACGGCGCCGGCAAGACGACCTTCTTCAACGTGATCACCGGGCTGTACACGCCCGACAGCGGCACCTTCGAACTGGCCGGCAAGCCCTACCAGCCGACGGCCGTGCACGAAGTGGCCAAGGCCGGCATCGCGCGCACCTTCCAGAACATCCGCCTCTTCGCCGAAATGACGGCCCTGGAGAACGTGATGGTGGGGCGCCACATCCGCACGCACTCCGGCGTGTTCGGCGCCATGCTGCGCACCAAAGGGTTCAAGGCCGAAGAAGCGGCCATTGCCAAGCGCGCGCAGGAGCTGCTCGACTACGTGGGCATCGGCAAGTTCGCCGACTACAAGGCGCGCACGCTGAGCTACGGCGACCAGCGCCGCCTCGAGATCGCCCGCGCACTGGCCACCGACCCCCAGCTCATCGCGCTGGACGAACCGGCCGCCGGCATGAACTCGACCGAGAAGGTCCTGCTGCGCGAACTGATCGACCGCATCCGCAAGGACAACCGCACGATCCTGATCATCGAACACGACGTCAAGCTCATCATGGGCCTGTGCGACCGCGTCACCGTGCTCGACTACGGCAAGCAGATTGCCGAGGGCAATCCGGTCGAGGTACAGAAGAACGAAAAGGTGATCGAGGCCTACCTTGGCACCGGAGGACACTGAGATGAGCACCGCAGAAGCAACGATGGCAACCGCGACGGCACCGGCCGCCGCCAAGGCCGCAGGAAAGAACCTGCTCAAGGTCCGTGGCCTGAAGGTGGGCTATGGCGGCATCCAGGCCGTGAAGGGCGTGGACTTCGACGTGTTCGAGGGCGAGCTGGTCTCGCTCATCGGCTCCAACGGCGCCGGCAAGACCACCACCATGAAGGCCATCACCAGCACGCTGCCGGCCGGCGCGGGCGACATCGAATTCCTCGGCCGCAGCATCAAGGGCCGCGGCGCCTGGGACCTGGTGGGCGAGGGCCTCGTGATGGTGCCCGAGGGCCGCGGCGTGTTCACGCGCATGACGATCACCGAGAACCTGCAGATCGGTGCCTACATCCGCAACGACAAGGCCGAGATCGCGAGCGACATGGAGCGCGTGTTCGTGACCTTCCCGCGCCTGCGCGAGCGCAAGGACCAGCTGGCCGGCACGATGTCGGGCGGCGAACAGCAGATGCTGGCCATGGGCCGCGCGCTCATGGCGCGCCCGAAGGTGCTGCTGCTGGACGAACCCACCATGGGCCTGTCGCCGATCATGTGCGACAAGATCTTCGAGGTGGTGCAGACCGTTGCATCGCAAGGCGTCACGATCCTGCTGGTGGAACAGAACGCCAACCGCGCGCTGCAACTGGCCGACCGTGGCTACGTGATGGAGTCGGGCCTCATCACGATGAACGGCGACGCCAAGGAGCTGCTGCGCGACCCGCGCGTGCGCGCCGCCTACCTCGGCGAGTAAGCACCGGCCAGCGCCGACCGGCCAGCACCGCAGAGCGCGGTGGCTGGCCGTTTTTACGTCTAGCCCATCATCGCGGCGGCGGCCTTGATCGCCTCGCGGATGCGCCCGTACGTGCCGCAGCGGCACACGTTCTCGATGGCGTCGATGTCCGCATCCGTCGGCGTGCGGGTGCGCCGCAGCAGGTCGACCGCGGCCATGATCTGCCCCGGCTGGCAGAAGCCGCACTGCGGCACATCGAGGTTCATCCAGGCCTGCTGCACCGGGTGCAGCGTGTTGCCGTTGGCCAGGCCCTCGATGGTCGTCACCTGGCGCCCGCGCACGTCGGACACGCGCACCGAGCAGGTCGTCACGGCCTTGCCGTCGACGTGGCAGGTGCAGGCCTTGCACACGTTGATGCCGCAGCCGTACTTCGGGCCGGTGATGCCGAGCTTGTCACGCAGCACCCACAGCAGCGCCAGGTCGTCGGGCGCCTCGACGTCGACGTTCTGGCCGTTCACCTTGAAAGATTGCACAGGCATGGCGGGTCTCCTCAGGCGGGAATCGCAACGTTGACGGGCGTGGGCAGCTTGCCCGGCGGGATCGGCGTGAAGTCGACCGGGAAGTTCAGCGGGAAGCTGCGCGGCTTGATGCCGGTGGCGCGCCCGTAGGCGTTGGCGATGGCGCCCGAACTGGCCGACAGCCCGACCTCGCCAAGCCCGCCGATGGCCTCGCCGTTGGCCGGCATGATGATGATCTTCACGTCCTTCGGGTAGTGCTTCATGCGCGAGAAGTGGTATTGCGAGTAGCTGCCTTCCAGCGGCAGGCCGTTCTGGATGTGCAAGCCTGCGGTGAGCACCAGCGCGATCGACTCGCACAGGCCGCCCTGCAGCTGCGCCTCGATGCCCGAGGGGTTGATCGGCGTGCCGACATCGATGGCGATGGTCGCGCGCACCACGCGGGCCTGCGCTGGCACGCGCGCATCGATCTCGACGATGCAGGCCGTGAAGGACTTCGACTCCTGGTGCACCGCCACGCCCTGCGCAAAGCCCGCCGGCATCGCCTTGCCCCACTGCGCGGCCTCTGCCACGGCCTTCAGCACCGCGCGGGCGCGCGGCAGGCGCAGGTACTCGAGCCGGAAGGCGATCGGGTCCTTGCGCGCCGCGCGGGCCATCTCGTCGACCAGGATCTCTTCCACCAGCCGCGCGGGCTGGATGTGCACCGAGCGGTACGAGCAGGTGTTCATGTCCATCGCCACTGGCGTCAGCAGCTTGGTCGTGACGCCGAAGTTGTACGGCGACGTCACCATGGTCTTGAACATCACCTGCTCGATCGCGAAGTTGCCCACCGTCTGCGGGAAGGCGTTGGGCAGCGCGATGGCGGCGGCCTCGAGCATGTTGCCGAAGCCGTGGCGCGTGTCCAGCCGCACGCTGGCAATGCGCTGCTCGAAGGCGATCACCTGGCCCAGCAGCATCGTGGCGCGCGCCTTCTGGTAGATCGGCGGGCGGATGCGCGTGTGGCGCATGTCGTCGGTGCGGTGGTACATCAGGCGGCAGGGGCGCCCCAGCGCCTTCGACACCTGGATCGCCTGCAGCACCGGGTCCCAGAACAGGCGCCGCCCGAAGGAGCCACCCGAGGGCACCGCGTGCACGACGACCTTGTTCAGCGGCAGGCCCAGCTCGGCGGCCACCGCCTGCTGGGTGACGATGGGGCTCTGCAGCCCGGCCCAGATTTCCGCGCGATCGGCGCGCACGTCGGCAATCGCGCATTCGACTTCCATCGGGCAGTGGGCGGCCGGCGCGAACTCGAACTCGGCCTCGACCGTCAGTGCGCCCAGCGGCGGCAGCGCAAAGGGCAGCAGCGACGATTTCAGCTTGCGCATGATGGTGGCGTTCGACTCGCCGTCGAGCGGGCCCGCGGCCCAGGTCACGTCGAGCGCGTTCACGGCGGCCCAGGCCTGGCCGAAGGTCTCGGCCATCACGGCCACGCCCGGTGGCGTCGGCGTGATGCCATTCGTGGCGGGAATCGGCACCACGCCGATCACGCCCGGCATCGCCATTACCGTGTTCATGTTGTTGATGCCGACGAACTTGCCGTTGATGGTCGGCGGGCGCCGCACCATCGTCGGCTTGGCATTGGGCACCGCCTGATCGAGCGTGAACTTCTTGCGTCCGGTGACGATGTCGAGCGCATCGAGCCGTGTCACGCGCTGGCCGACCACCGAGGGCGTGGAGCCCGAGAGCAGGCCGCCCAGGCCGCCCAGCATCGGCATGCCGGCGTGCATCGAGCGCACGCTCGACGAGCCGCCGGTGAGCTGGTTCCAGATCAGCTCGGGGCTCGCGTCCGCCGACGTGACTTCGATGGCGCTCAGCGGCAGGCGCAGCTTGTCGGCCAGCATCATCGCGCTGGCCGTGGCGATGCCCTGGCCCACTTCGAGGCGCGGCAGCGCAAGGCGCACGCGGCCCTCGCCGGTGTTCGTCACTTTCACCAGCGGCATGGTCGGCAGCGACGTGAGCGTGACCGCGTCGCCGATGTCGATCAGGTCGGTGGTGTCGGGCGGCGTCATCGGCAGCAGCGCGGCGACTGCGGCGGCGGGCGCCGTGAGGGCGCCGAGCCCCGCGAACCCGGCCGCCGCCGATGCCAGCGGCGCGGCCGTGGCGTAGCCGAGCACGTCGCGCCGGCGCAGGCCGTGCGCATCCCCGTCGTCCGGTCCGCGCGCGGGGCGCGGATCCTTGTTCGAACGCTTCATCGTTGTCTCCTTGTTGTTTGGCGAACACGAATGACTGTGGCACCATCGCCGCGCCGAAGATGTCGTTGCAACGACATTTCTTACGGTCCCCGCCGACCGGCGCCTGCGACGGATCGGCCGATGCGATGTCACGAGGGACGACAGCAGGAGGCGCGATGTCGGACGCGTTGGAGAACATGCTCCGCGAGAGCTTGTGGGCGCGCGCGCTCACGGACGACGAACTCGATCGCGTCGTGCAGGAGTCGCACGAGCGCGTGGTCCCGGCCGGAGGCTTCGTCGTGCGGCGCGGCGAGCCCGCCGATCACTGGATCGGCGTGATCGACGGCCTCATGAAGATGTCGGTGTCGCTGCCCGACGGGCGCGTGTCCACGTTCACCGGCGTGACCGCCGGCGGATGGGGTGGCGAAGGCTCGCTGCTCACGCCCGGGTGCTGGCGCTACGACGGCGTGGCGCTGCGGCCCACGCGCGTGGCCTGCGTGCCGCGAAAGAGTTTCGAGCGGCTGATGTCCACCAGCATCGAATTCAATCGGTTTCTGTTGTTACACATCAATGCGCGACTGAGCCTGTTCATTGGCCTCATGGAGTTCGATCGGCTGCTCGGCCCGGACGCGCGCGTGGCGCGTTGCCTGGCCAGCCTGTTCGACCCGATCCTGTATCCGCGCGCCACCCGCTTCGTGCGGTTGAGCCAGGACGAGATCGGCCTCTTGTCGGCCGTGTCGCGCCAGCGTGCCAACCGCGCGCTGCATGCGCTGCAGCGCGACGGCCTGTTGCGCATCGAACATGGCGGCGTGGAAGTGCTCGACCTCGCAGGCCTGCGCACCTACCAGAGCGGGGCGGCCGAAGCGGCGGCGGCCATGGCCGCGGCCACCGACATGCAGGCCGCAGCGCCCCTGGACGACCTCGTCAGTCCACCTTCGCCCCGGTGGCCTTGACCACCTTCTCGTACTTGGCGAGTTCGCTCTTCATGAAGCTGCCGAACTGTTCGGACGAATTGCCGACCGGCTCGGCCAGCATCGAGGCGAAGCGGGTCTTCGTTTCCGGCGCATTCAGCGCGGCGACGAAGGCCTGATTGAGCTTCGCGACCACGTCGGGCGGCGTGCCGGCCGGCGCGACCAGGCCCCACCAGGTGTCGATCGAGAAGCCCTTGAGCGTGTCGGCCACGGGCGGCACGTCGGGCAGGGCGCTGCTGCGCTTGAGCGTCGTGACCGCAATCGCCTTCAGCTTGCCCGAGCGGATGTTCGGCGCGGCCGTGGCGAGGTTGTCGAAGTTGAAGTCGACCTGGCCCGACAGCAGCGCCAGCTGCGCCGGGTTGCCGCCGTTGTACGGGATGTGCACCGCGAAGATGCCCGCTTCTTTCTTGAACAGCTCGCCCGCCAGGTGGCCGGCGCTGCCGTTGCCGCCGCTCGCGTAGTTGAGCTTGGCCGGGTTGGCCTTGGCGTAGCGGATCAGGTCGGCCAGCGTGCGGATGTTCAGGCGGTTGGCCGTCTCGGCGTTCATCACCAGCACGTTGGGCACGCGCACCATCTGCGTGATCGGCGCGAAGTCGGTCGCGGCGTTGAACGGCATCTTGCTGTACAGCCACGGGTTCACCGCGTTCGTGGCCGTGGCCGCGATGCCGATCGTGAGGCCGTCGGCCGGCGCCTTGGCGACGAAGTCGGCGCCGATGTTGCCGCCCGCGCCGGGCTTGTTGTCGATGATGACCGGGCCGCCCAGCGTGTCCTTCACCTGCTCGGCCAGGATGCGCGCCGTGTTGTCGATCGGGCCGCCGGCCGCGTAGGGCACGACGAGTCGGATCGGGCGGTGTTGCTGGGCTGCGGCATGGCCGGCGGTGAGCACTGCGGCGCCGGCGATCAGGGTCAGGAGGAAGTGTCTCGTCTTCATGTTGTTCTACGGAAAAAGAAAAAGGGAAACGCCAAGGCTCAGGGCAGCGCCTTGTCGGCTTCGGTGGTGAACGCGTCGGCAAAGAACTCTTCTTCGGGCAGGCCGGCCAGGGCCACGTAGTCGCGCCTGGCCGAGTCGACCACGATCGGCGCGCCGCAGGCATACACCTGGTGGCCCGACAGGTCCGTGAAGTCTTCCAGCACTGCCCGGTGAACGAAGCCCGTGCGGCCGGTCCAGTTGTCTTCCGGCGTGGCGTTCGACACGACGGGCACGTAGCGCAGGTTCGGCATCGCGGCCAGCTGCTCGCGCACCCACGCGTCCATGTACAGGTCTTCGGGGCGGCGTCCGCCCCAGTAGAGCGTGGCAGGCCGGTCGATGCCCTTGAACTTCATGTGCTCGAGCAGCGCCTTGATCGGCGCGAAGCCCGTGCCCGAGGCCAGCAGGATCAGCGGCTTGTCGGAGTCCTCGCGCAGGAAGAAGCTGCCGAACGGGCCTTCGATGCGCAGGATTTCCTTTTCCTTCATCGCGCCGAAGACGTGGTCGGTGAACTTGCCGCCCGGCAGGTGCCGCAGATGCAGTTCGAGGCCCGTGCCCGGCACGGCCACCGTGTGCGGCGCGTTGGCCATCGAGTAACTGCGGCGCGCGCCATCGCGCAAGATGAATTCCACGTACTGGCCCGCATGGAACTGCAGCGGCTCGCCGGCCGGCAGCTGCAGGCGCAGCAAAACCACGTCATGCGACTGGCGCGTGAGCGCCATCACGCGCACCGGCATCTTGCGGATCGGCAAGGCGCCAGCTTCGGTGACCTGGCGCGACTCGAGCACCACGTCGCTCGTCGGGTGGGCGCAGCAGGTCAGCACGTAGCCGGCCAGTTGTTCTTCGGCGCTCAGCGCCTTGCTCTGGTGCGGGCCCAGCGTGACTTCGCCCGACAGCTTCTTGCATTTGCACGACCCACAGGCGCCGTCCTTGCAGCCGTAGGGGAGGCCGATGCCCTGGCGGATGCCGGCCGCGAGGATCGTCTCGTCGCCCTGGACCACAAAATGGCGCCCGCTGGGTTCGACGGTGATGGAAAAGCCCGCTTCGTGCGGCGCTGTAGCAGTCATCGGTATTCTTCGGGGGTGAACTTTCCCGGCTGCGTGCGGCCGGGACAACTGAAAAGAGACAGGAACCCGGATTTTGCCTTCAATCAATAGCCCCTCCGGCGCACTGCCGGCCCGGTTCCGGCGCGAGCGCCTGCTGATCGTCGGCTGCGGCGATGTCGGCCAGCGCGTGGCGCGCGACCTGCGCGGGCGCATGCAGCTGGTCGCACTCACGTCCTCGGCCGACCGCGTTGCGGCGCTGCGCACGGCCGGCATCCGGCCTCTGGTGGGCAACCTGGACGACCGCGCCACCCTGCGCCGCCTGGCAGGCCTCGCCACCCGCGTGCTGCACCTGGCGCCGCCCGCGCGCGACGGCGGTGCCGCCTGGTGGCGCGACCAGCGCACCGTGTCGCTGGCGCAGGCGCTGCGGCTGCGCTCGCTGCCCTCGGCGCTGGTCTACGGCTCGACCAGCGGCGTCTACGGCGATTGCGGCGGTGCGCGCGTGAGCGAAACACGCGGCGTGCGCCCCGACACCCCGCGCTCCCACCGGCGCGTCGATGCCGAGCGTGCCGTACGCTGGTTTGGCCGCAGCACCGGCGTGCGCACCAGCATCCTGCGCATCCCGGGCATCTACGCGCCCGACCGCGAGAACGGCACGCCGCGGGGTCGTCTGGAGCGCGGCACGCCCGTGCTGCGCCGCGAGGACGACGTCTACACCAGCCACATCCACGCCGACGACCTCGCGCGCGCCTGCATGGCGGCCCTGTTCCGTGGCAGGCCCCAGCGTGTGGTGCATGCGTCGGACGACACCGAACTGCGCATGGGCGACTACTTCGACTTGGCCGCCGATCTCTACGGCATGTCCCGCCCGCTGCGCGTGGCGCGCGATGAAGCCGAGCGGCAATTGCCGCTGCAGCTGCTGAGTTTCATGGGCGAATCGCGCCGACTCGACAACACGCGGCTCAAGCGCGAACTGCGCGTGCGGCTGGAGCATCCGACGGTGCATACCGGGCTGCTGCCGGCGCCTGGCTGACATGGGGCGCCCCGGGGCCCGAGGCAAAGAAAAACCCGCTGCGCCTATAAGGCGAGCGGGTTTCTTGATGTGGGGGTGAGACGGCGTCGTCTCATGGTGCCCGGGGCCGGAATCGAACCGGCACACCTTTCGGTGGGGGATTTTGAGATTGAGTCCCGAGACTAGCATGAGACCACGCTGGAACCCGCAGAGCCTTGCTGCGCTTGGTTTTCCAAGAGGCTAGTCCCGTTTAGCCTTACGCCTAGACCAGACCGATTGCGGCAGACATTCTGATGCCGTGGCTCCTGGCTGGTTCCTGCGTTCGATCTCGAACTAGGAGGCGTCATGGCTAAGATCAAACTCACCAAATCCGCTGTCGATACGGCAGAAGTCACCGGCAAGGATTACGAACTGCGGGATACCATTGTCCCCGGCTTTCTCTGCAAAGTCACCGCCCACGGCCGCAAGGTCTTCATGCTCCAGTACCGCACGAACTGGGGCGAGCGCCGCAAGCCGAAGATCGGCCAGTTCGGCGAGCTGACCGTCGAGCAAGCGCGGTCGATCGCACAGGACTGGCTGGCCGACGTGCGCAAGGGCGACGACCCCAGCGCCGCCAAGCTGGCTGCCCGCATGGCCCCGACGGTCAAGGAACTGTGCGGGCAGTTCATCGAGGAATACTCCAAGCCGCGCAACAAGCCCCGGACGGTCGATTCCTACCAGGGCTACATCGACCGCCACATCCTGCCTACCCTGGGCAAGCTCAAGGTGCCGGACGTAACGCGGGCGCACATCACCACGCTGATGAAGGACAAGGCAAAGATCGGCGTTACGGCCAATCGGGTTCTGGCCTGTTTGCGCAAGATGTTCAACATGGCCGAGGTGTGGGGCTACCGGCCTGACGGCTCCAATCCATGCCGACACGTCCCCAAGTACCGCGAGGACGGCGAGACGCGGTATATCAACAACGAGGAACTGGGGCGGCTCTATGCTTACCTCGACCGTGCGGATGCCCTGGGGTTGGAGCATCCGACCGTGACGCTGGCGGTTCGCCTGCAATTCGAGTTTTCCGCGCGGATGACCGAAATCCGCACGCTCGAATGGGCTTGGGTGGATTTCGAGAATCGCCGGGTCGTCTGGTCTGACAGCAAGACGGGCGATATGTCCAAGCCGATGAGCGAGGCGGCGTACCAGTTGCTGCGCAATGCGCCCCGCATCGACAACTCGCCTTACGTGTGTCCAGCCATCTTTGATGCCAAGAAGCCATTGCCCGAGAGCACGTACTACAACGGCTGGAAGCGCATCTTAGGCCGCGCAGAGGTAGCGCATGTCGGAACACACGGCATCCGTCATCGTGCGGCGACCGACATTGCCAACTCCGGTATCCCCATCAAGGTCGGCATGGCGCTGACTGCGCACAAGACCGTCACGCAGTTCATGGCGTATGTCCATGCAGAGGATGACCCGGTGCGTGCCGCTGCCGAGAAAGTGGCCACCCTACGCCGGGGCGCCATCGACGGCCATGCGCCGGCTGCGCTGCCGAAGCCGTCTCCTGTGGTCACGGACGACGACAAGACCCGCACCAGCCTGGGTAACTACCGTCCATTCCGGCATCGCAAAGCCGCCACGCGCGCCGTGCCGCCTGATTCCAAGCGGGCTGCGCCGAATCTGATGCAGGACCAGAAGGAGGTCACGGCATGAACAGGCGCAAAGCAGCCGTGGCGTCATCTGTGGCACCAGCCACGCTGCTGGGCGACATTCGAGTACTGATCGACGCGGCGCGGCAGCGCGCCGCGTCAGCGGTCAACGCCGAGCTGACCTTGCTGTTTTGGCGCATCGGCCAGCGCATCCACACGGAAGTGCTGGCTGGTCAGCGGGCCGGATACGGTGATGAGATCCTGCCGACCTTGGCTGCGCAGCTTGTGCAGGACTACGGCCGCAGCTTCGCGGACAAGAACCTGCGCCGGATGGTGCAGTTCGCGGCTACCTACACGGACGAGCCAATTGTCGTGACGCTGTCACGACAATTGAGCTGGTCGCATTTCGTGGCCTTGCTGCCGCTGAAAGACCCGCTCCAGCGAGACTACTACGCACAGATGGCCAACATCGAGCGCTGGAGCGTGCGGACGCTGCGCGAGCGCATCGACTCGATGCTGTACGAGCGCACGGCGCTATCTCAAAAGCCGGACGAGACGATTGCGCAAGAGCTGGCGAGGATGCGCGATGCGCAGCGCATGTCGCCCGCTCTGGTCATGCGAGACCCGTACATCCTCGATTTCCTGGGCCTGCGAGACACCTGGCAGGAAGGCGACTTGGAGGCCGCGATCATCCGCGAAATGGAATCCTTCCTGCTGGAGCTGGGCGTGGGCTTCACGTTCGTTGCCCGTCAGAAGCGCATCCAGATCGACGGCGACGACTTTCACCTCGACCTGCTGTTCTACAACCGCAAGCTGCGGCGGCTGGTGGCAGTGGAGTTGAAAGTCGGCGAGTTCAAGGCCGCTTACAAGGGGCAGATGGAGCTGTACCTGCGCTGGCTCGACCTGCACGAGCGGGAGTCCGAAGAAGCCTCACCGCTGGGGATCATCCTCTGCACCGGCAAGAAGTCCGAGCAGATCGAGCTGCTGGAACTGGACAAGTCGGGCATCCACGTGGCCGAGTACCTGACCAGCTTGCCACCGCGCGCCGTGCTGGGCGAGCGGTTGCAGCAGGCGACCGAGCGGGCGCGGTTGCAAATCGAGCAGCGCAAGACGGACAGCGAGTAGTTCTGTTCCTCGCATTCGGGCGTCCCGGCGTGCCGTCGTCGCGCTGTCGTGCTGCGCATCGAATCCCCTGCGGGGTTTCGCCCCATTCGGGCTTTCATCGTTCCCTCGCTTCACTCGGCTGACGCCTCCGGCCCGGCTCGCTGATCCGGGCCTGCGCGCTGCGCTTGCCTAAAGGTGGGTGTTTGCAGTGGGCGGGTGTGAGCGGTCTTGCTGTTCCCTTCACCGTATCACGGCGTTCTCGCCGTCAAGGGCGGCGCGCGCTTGTGCGCGCTTGCGTCCTGGCGGCCGTCTGCGACCCCTGACTGCTGCGCTACGCCGTGGGGGCGACGGTTCCGGGCAATTCCGCCCGTGCAACCGGAGATCGTCATGAACGATAAATCACACGTTTCCCTCGAACAGCACGTTTGCCTCGTTTGCGGCACGGCGTTCGATACCGGCACCATCCTGCTGGACAAGCGCCTGCGCGCCAGCATGGAGCGCCATACGAAGACGGGCTGGGGTCTGTGCCCCGAGCATCAGAAGCTGTCCGACGATGGCTTTGTCGCGCTGGTCGAATGCGATCCGCAGCGCAGCGGCTCGCAGGCCGGCGGGCGCATGAAGCCCGAACAGGTATACCGGACGGGCCGGCTGGCCCATCTGCGACGCACGGTGTTCGCGCAGTTGTTCAACGTGCCGATCGCGGACGAGCAGGCTTGCGTGTTCGTTGAGCCTGGCGTGATCGAGCAGTTGCAGTCGATGACGGTGCCGGCGGCGAACTGATCGCGCTGCGCAGCCTTCGGTGCGTCGTCCTTGCGGGGGCGGCGCATTTTTTCTGCTGCGCCCGGTGCGGGTTTCTCCGCGCCTGTGGCGCTGCGCGCTTCGCTTGCCAGTCCGTGCCTTCGTTGGAGGGGCGGCTTGCTGTTTCCTTCATCGTGCCACGGCGTGCTCGCCGTCAAGGGCTGCGCGCCGATGGCGCTTGCGGCCTGCGGCCGTCGATGACCCTTGACTGCTTGCGCTGCGCCGTGCCCCGGAAGGGCTGGGCAATTCCGCCCGGCATCCTTCAGGAGTTCACCATGAACTGCGCATTCATCACCGACGAGCAGCGTGCGCTGCTGCTGGCCAACGGCCGGCAATCCACCGAAACGTCGGACTTTGATCCGGCCCCTGTGCTCAAGCTGTTCACACCGGATGCCGGCGCGACCTGGCTGCTGACCGAGATCGACCCGGACGATCACGACCATGCTTTCGGTCTGTGCGATCTGGGCCTGGGGATGCCCGAGCTGGGCTGGGTCAGCCTGCAGGAACTGGCGACCGTGCGCGGGCGGCTGGGGTTGCCGATCGAGCGCGATCTGCACTTTCGTGCCGAGAAGCGGCTGAGTGCCTATGCGCGGGATGCGCGGCTGGCGGGGCGGATCGTCTTCTGATTCTGTCAAGGGGCGCCACGCCCCTTTTCTCTACTCCCCCTGGGCGTTCACCAGGGCTTCCATCGACGCTGGATAGGCTGCGACACCGTGCCCAGCAGGCGCACGGGCGGCAGCGTCAAGGGCCTGTCGTTCTTGGGGAAGCGCCGACGCACTTCGCATTCCAGTTCGTGCGCAAAGCCGCGTGCGTTTTTTTCTCCGCGCAGTGCCCGTTGCCGCCAGTCTCGGGCCTGGGCCATCAGTTCATCGTCTTGTAGGGCTCGTATGTCCATGTCATTGCCATTGTGCCGATGGCTGGGCGAGTAGCAGTCCAAGGGGATTTCGTTGAAGTCATGTGGACGTCCCCGGCCACCTGGGAGATGGCCGGTCGCGCTGTCGTGCTGCGCATCGAACCCCCTGCGGGGTTTCGCCCCTGACGGGCTTCCATCGTCCCCTCCCTCCGGTCGGCTGACGCCTCCGGCCCGGCTTCCAGCTTCGGGCCTGCGCGCTTCGCTTGCCGTGCGGTCGGCGTGTTGAGGGGCCGTTGCCTTGTCCAGCCGTCTTCCCTGACTCATCACCTTGTCCGCGACTGTAGCCCGCGGCCGTGTGCCGTCAAGGCGCGCAGGGCCGTGTCCTCGGCTGCGCCTGCGGGCCGCACCAACCCTGCGCTTGTCTCCTTGACGGCCCCCGTCCGCGCGCTCCTGACCGTCGCGGGCGATGAACTCAGGAAAGACGGTGGCAACAGGGCCAACCGGGTTCCTCGTGCCGACTGCACCGAACAGCCGAAAGGCTGGGCTCCGAATCTAGGAATCCGGTGTTTCTTCAACAGCCAAGTCAGGAGAAAGACATGCTCGCATCCCGTTTCGCAAACCATTCCCCCGCACTGCGTTCCGACTATCCCCTGTCGGATGACCAAATCCGGCGCGTGGCCCCGTCCATCTTCGCGGACTCCCCGCATGAGAGCCGTTCGGAGCGATACAGCTACATCCCCACGGCTACGGTTTTGACTGAGCTTCGCAAAGAAGGCTTCCAGCCCTTCATGGTGTGCCAGACCCGTGTACGCAACGAGAGGCGGCGCGAACACACGAAACACCTGCTGCGCCTACGCCACGCCAGCCAGATCAACGGCGCGGAAGCTAACGAAATCGTGCTGCTGAACTCGCACGATGGCACCAGCAGCTATCAGATGCTGGCCGGGCAATTCAGATTTATCTGCGCCAATGGGCTGGTGTGCGGCGACACCTTTGCCGATGTGCGCGTGCCTCACAAAGGCGACGTGGCGGGCCAAGTCATCGAAGGCGCCTTCGAGGTTCTGCGCGGCTTTGACCGGGTGCAGGAGTCCCGCGACCTGATGCGCGGCATCACCTTGGACGATGGCGAATCCGAAGTGTTCGCCCGTGCCGCGCTGGCTTTGAAGTACGACGACCCGAACAAGCCCGCGCCCGTCACGGAATCGCAAATCCTGATGCCGCGCCGCTTCGAGGATCGCCGCCCCGACTTGTGGAGCGTGTTTAACCGCACGCAGGAGAACCTGACCAAGGGCGGATTGCATGGCCGCGCCGCCAATGGCCGCAGGCAGCAAACCCGCCCCGTGCAGGGCATTGATTCCGACATTCGCCTGAATCGCGCCCTGTGGCTGCTGGCCGATGGCATGCGCGCCCTCAAGGCCTGAACCGTTCCCCCGCCGGAGGGGCGGTTCCCCTCCATTCCCTTGTTTCACTTGATTGGAGATTCGCCATGAACGCCGTTACCACCACCGAAGCCCGCGCCGTCAACACCGCAGCCAGCAGCGCCGCGAACGTGCTGCAAGCCGCCGACCCGAGCAAGTACATGATCCTGGTGCCGCTGTCGCGTCTGGTGCTGCGCCGCACGGGCCGCAACGTGCGCAAGACCCCGCGCATGTCCATCCCTGAACTGGCCGCATCCATCCAGCGCGTGGGCCTGCTGCAAAACCTGATCGTGATTCCCGCCGCCGATGGCCTGCATTACGAGGTGGTGGCCGGTGGGCGCAGGCTGGCCGCGTTGAAGCTGCTGGCGAAGAAGCACCGCATCGCCAAGGATTGGGACGTGCCTTGCCTGCAGGTGGCCGATGGCACTGCGCGCACGGCCAGCCTCACCGAGAACGTGCAGCGTGAAGCCATGCACCCGGCAGACCAATTTGAAGCCTTCGCGACACTGGTGGCCGAAGGCCGGCCCATCGAGGACATTGCGGCGGATTTCAGTGTCACGCCGCTGGTCGTGCAGCGCCGCTTGAAGCTGGCGAATGTCTCCCCGCGCCTGATGGCCGACTATCGGGCCGACGCCGTGAGCCTGGACCAGCTGATGGCCCTGGCCGGAACGGATGACCACGCGGCGCAGGAAGCCGCTTTCTACGACGCCCCGCAGTGGCAACGCCACCCTTCGCATTTGCGCGAACGCCTCACCGAACGGGAAATCGACGCTTACCGGCATCCGTTGGTGCGCTTCGTCGGGCTGGACGCCTACGAGCAGGAGGGCGGCGGTATCCGCCGCGACCTGTTCGCGGAGGATGACGCGGGCGTGTACCTGACTGATGCTGCATTGCTGGAACGGCTGGCACAGGACAAGCTGGCGGGCATCGCCGCCGAGGTGAAGGCCGAGGGCTGGGCTTGGGCCGATGCCACGCCGGGCATGACCCATGCCGACCTGCACGCCTTCCAGCGCGCCCCGAGGGAGCGGCGCGAACCCAACAAGCGCGAAGCGCAGCGCATCGAGAAGCTGCAAGCCAAGATGCAGGAGGTGGCCGAAGCGGTGGATGCCGCGATGGACGCCGACGACGAGGACAAGGCCGATGCCTTGCAGGAGGAAGGCGAAGCCCTGGGCGAGCAGTTGCAGGCACTGGAAGAAGGCTTGCAGGGATACGGCGCGAATGTGAAGGCCGCAGCCGGTGCCATCGTCACCATCGACCGCAACGGCGAGGCCGTGATTCATCGAGGGCTGCTGCGCGAGGCCGAGGCGAAAGCCCTTCGCACGCTGGAGAAGTTGCGCCAAGGCTTTAGCGACCCGGACGCCGCGAACGATGACGAAGGCGAGGAAGACGAGCAGCCCAAGGCCGCAGCGATTTCCGACCGGCTGGCCCAACGCCTGAGCGCGCACCGCACGGCGGCGCTGCAAATCGAGGTGGCCCAGCATCCACATGTGGCGCTGGCCGTGCTGGTGCATGGCATGGTGCAGACCGTCTTGCAGGGCCGCTACTACGGCCACGATATTCCGCTGGGCGTGAGCCTGAAAATTCAAGACCGGCTGGAAGGCATGGCACCGGACTGGCCCGAGTCACCCGCCGCCGTAGCGCTCCGCGAATTGCAGCAGGCGTGGGGCGGCAAGTTGCCCGAGGACAGCGCCGCACTGTTCGTCGCGCTGCTGGCGATGGAGCAAGGCGAGTTGGTCAAGCTGCTGGCCGTGTGCGTGGCTTCGACGGTGGACGTGGTGACGCCGCGCGGCACGGCGCAGCAGCCCGGCGCGGAACTGGCGCAGGCCGTGGGCCTCGACATGGCCGTATGGTGGCAACCCACGGCGGAAGGCTATTTCAAGCACGTTGCGAAGGCGGCGGTTTTGCAAGCCGTGGGCGAGTTCGCGCCCGAGAGCGTCCACCGGCTGGCAAAGCTCAAGAAGGCCGACATTGCCAGCGAGGCCGAGCGGCTGGCGAAGGGCACCGGCTGGATGCCTACCATCTTCACGAAGGCAGACGTACCCGAGGAAAGCCCGCAGGTTGCGCAGCAGAACGGCGCGGAAGAAGCCGCCACTATTCCGGGTACCCAAGCCGGGCGGAGGGACGCGGGAATTGGGGATTCCCACCGTGGTGGACAGGTTGATCCAGCAGGCCCTGCTGCAGGTGCTGCAACCGCTCATCGATCCGACCTTCAGCGAGCACAGCTACGGCTTCCGGCCGGGGCGCAGCGCGCATCAGGCGCTTGAAGCGGGCAGGCAACCATAGTACTGCCAGCTTCAACCACTAGGAAAACGTGCAGGTCTTGAAACATCACGTGCCGGCGCTTGTCGCAGCGGGTGTTGTGCAGACCTTCCCTAACCGCGATTCCAGGCGGCAATTAGCATCGTGCCGACTTCATCAGGGTCTGTATCTTTCTTTGTGACGGTGCGCTGCGAAGTGGCTCGGCTTGCCCGTACGCCCCTACGAGCCGCTTTTGGTGTGGCTGAGTCGATCAGTAGCCCACCTAGCAGCACCCGGTAGAACTCTTGGAATGCGTCCTCAAGGGTGAGATTGGCCTGGGCAAGGAATGCCGGGCGGCGCAGCCTTAGTGCGGCTCCCAGAATGAGTTCGGATACGACCAGCCCATGGCAGGGTGCGAAGACACCCTGGTGTACCCCATCGTCGATGAGTTGGGATAGCCTAAGGGTACGGACCTGCTGGTAGTGATCGAAGATACCTCTGGCAACTGCTGAATCTTCGACGTCCTTCAGGAACTGGACACCGATGCGACTAGCCGCCTGGACGCCTACGTCCAGGTAGGCAGCGAGTGCTGTCGTCAAATCCTGTTCACGGTGGATCAGTGCTTCGCCCTGTCTCAGGAGGCTATCGAAAAAGCGTTGCACGACGGCGCAGAAGATCTCTTCCTTCGTCTGCGCAATGTCGTAGAGGCGCCGCCGCGAGCAGTGCAGCCGTGCGGCGATTTCACCCACGGTCAGGCCTTTGACCCCCTCCGTCAGGAGCAGATGGGTCAGCGCATCGAAGAACTCTTCGTCTGTGAGCTTCTTTTTCATGCGGGTTTCTCCTAATGAGACATGGTACCAAGTCAATTGACTTGGTACCAATCGAGCGCGTCTAATGGTACCAATTTAAAAGAAATGGTACCGCTTGAACAGCATGCAAGGGGCATCACCGAATGCAGAGGCCTCCAGCTGAACGCCGCCGCCGCAGGCATGTGAATTGTCTGCGATAGCTGTTCCACCGAACCAGACTTGACTTGAACGGAGAAGCACAGCAATGAATCTGCTGGACTATTTCGATGCTGGTGCTACCAGCCATCCGGATGCGCCTTGTTTCGTGGACTGCGGGCGTGATACCCCGGCCGTCACCTATGCGCAAGCGGGAGCGCTCACGTGCCAGATCGCACGGGGGCTACAGGCCTTGGGACTCGCACCTGGTTTTCACGGCGCAGTGCTGAGCGGCAATGCCGGGGCTGCTTTCGTGGCGCTGCTGGGGGTGTTGCGCGGAGGGGGTGTCTGGCTGCCCGTTAATGCGCGCAACAGCGTGGAGACCAACATCGAGTTCCTGCAGGACATGGACTGCGACGTCCTTTTCTATCAGGCCCGCTATATCAGCCAGGTCGCCGAGATCCGCGGCAAGGTCCCCCGCATTCGTCACTACATAGCTCTGGAAGAGGCCGATGGGGCGGATCTGTCGATTGCTCGGTTGATCCAAGGCCAGCCGCCCGAGATGTACGCAGCGCCGCTGCAGCCGCGGGGGCTGGCCATGATCATGGGTACCGGTGGCACCACGGGGCGCTCGAAGGGCGTCATGCTCAGCCACCGCAACCTGACGGCGACCATGGCCAACCATATGTCGGCCATGAACATTACCGACTGCATGACCGTGCTGGCGGCGGCACCTATCACCCACACGGCGGGGCTGGTGTCGCTGCCCTTCATGGCGCGCGGTGGCCGCGTTGTCCTGATGGACGGGATTGATCCGCAGAACCTGCTCAAGGTGATCGAGCAGGAGCGGGTCAACATGCTGTTCCTGCCCCCAACAGTCATCTATACGCTACTGGCGCAGCCCAACGTCCGCGATTTCGACTTTTCCGCGCTGCGCTACCTCATGTACGGCGCCGCACCCATGTCGCCCGACAAACTGGCGGAGGCCATCGATGTGTTCGGCCCCGTCATGCTGCAGATCTATGGCCAGGCGGAAGTGCCTGGCGCGATCTCCGTGCTGCGGGTCGAGGACCATTTCATCGACGGGCAGGTGGCGCCCCGCCAGCGCCTGCTGAGCGCGGGGCGCCGCTTCCCCTTCACGCGGGTGGCGGTCATGGACGACGACGGCAGCCTGCTCACCCAGCCGGGGGCCGTGGGCGAGATCGTCGCGCAGGGCGACATCGTGACCGAGGGCTACTACAAGAACCCCGAGGCCACGGCTGAAGTGCAGCGCCACGGCTGGCACTGCACGGGCGACGTGGGCTATTTCGACGAGCAGGGCTTCCTGTTCATCGTTGACCGCAAGAAGGACATGATCGTCACGGGCGGCTTCAACGTCTTCTCGTCCGAGGTCGAGGCCGCCGTCATGGCCCACCCGGCCGTGAAGGACTGCGCCGTCATCGGCGTGCCCGACGACAAGTGGGGCGAGGCCGTCAGGGCGGTCATCGAGCTGCGCCCGGGCCAGTCCGTGGAGCCGCAGGCGCTCATCCAGTTCGTCAAGGACCGCCTGGGCAGCATCAAGGCGCCCAAGGAGGTCGAGATCGTCGCGCAGCTGCCGCGCAGTGCGGTGGGCAAGGTCTTGAAGAAAGAAGTCCGCAAGAAGTATTGGCACGCGCAGGAGCGCATGGTTTCCTGACGCACGTTTGGTGATTCAACCCCGGAGGTATCGCAATGCAAGAGCCCGTTCTCGTTGCCGGTGTCGGCATGACCCCTTTCAAGAAACCCGGCGACAACCTGCCGTACCCGGAAATGGCTGCGCAGGCGATCCGCGAGGCGCTGCAGGACGCGGGCCTCACCTACTCCGACGTGCAGGACGTCTATGCGGGCTACGTCTATGGCGACTCGGCCAGCGGCCAGCGCGCGGTCTACGAGGTCGGCATGACCGGGGTGCCGGTGATCAACGTCAACAACAACTGCTCCTCCGGCTCCACGGCCCTGTACATGGCGCGCAAGGCCGTGGCCAACGGCTCGGCGGACTGCGCGCTGGCGGTGGGTTTCGAACAGATGCCCGCCGGCGCCCTGAGGGCGTACTGGGACGACCGGCCCGATCCGCTCGACCACTTCAACGGGGTCATGGACGAGATCTTCGGCCACCCCGAGCTGCCCATGGCGATCCGCTACTTCGGCGCGGCGGGCCGCGAGCACATGGAGCGGTACGGCACCCCGCTGGACACCTTCGCCAGGATCCGCGCCAAGGCCAGCCGCCACGCTGCGCGCAATCCGCTGGCGCTGTTCCGCAAGGAGGTGACGGTGGAGGAGGTGCTGGCCAGCTCGCCCCTGGTGCCCGGCGCCATGACCCGCCTGATGGCCTGCCCGCCGACCTGCGGCGCCGCTGCCGCCGTCTTCGTGAGCAAGAAGTTCGCCCAGAAGATGGGCCTCTCCGCCAACGTGCAGGTGTTGGCGCAGTCGCTGGTGTCCGACCGCCCCGGCGCGTTCGCCGACAAGTCCGCGATTTCCGTTGTGGGCTTCGACATGACGCGCGAGGCCGCCCGCCAGGTCTACGAGGCGGCAGGCGTGGGACCGCAGGACATCGACGTGTGCGAGCTGCACGACTGCTTTGCGCAGAACGAGCTGCTCAGCTACGAGGGCCTGGGTTTCTGCGCCGTCGGCGAGGGCCGGGCCTTCGTCGAGTCGGACAGCAACACCTATGGCGGCGCGGTCGTCGTCAACCCCTCGGGCGGGCTGCTGTCCAAGGGCCATCCGCTGGGCGCGACCGGCTTGGCGCAGTGCTACGAGCTGACCCACCAACTGCGCGGCAGCGCCGAAGCACGCCAAGTGGAGGGTGCACGCCTGGCCTTGCAGCACAACGCGGGCCTGGGCGGCGCCACCGTGGTGACCCTGTACGGGCGCGCGGACTGAGGGACGAGATCATGGTGAAACGCCTGGAAGGCAAGGTGGCCCTGGTCACCGGTTGCGGATCATCGGGGCCCGGCTGGGGCAATGGCAAGGCCATGGCCGTGTTGTTCGCCCGCGAAGGGGCGAAGGTCTATGGCTGCGACATCCACCTGGACGCAGCGCGCGAGACCGAGTCGATCGTGCGGGAAGAGGGCGGGGCCATGAGCGTGGCCCAGTGCGACGTGACCGACCCCGGCGCGGTGGAAGCGCTGGTCCAGGATTGCGTGACCACCTATGGCGACATCGACATCCTGGTGAACAACGTCGGCACCGCCCGCCTGGGTGGGGTCGTCGAGCAGAGCCTGGAGGACTGGCGCCTGGTCTTCGACATCAACCTCACCTCCATGTTCCTGACCTGCAAGCATGCGATCCCCTCCATGCTCCGGAAAGGCCGGGGGAGCATCGTCAACATCGGCTCGGTAGCCGGCGTGCGCGACAGCGGCGTGGCCTACGTGTCCTACAGCGCCTCGAAGGCCGCGGTGCTCGGCTTCTCCCGCAGCGTCGCCCTGGAATACGCCAAGCGGGGCATCCGCTCGAACGTGCTGATGCCGGGCCTGATGAATACGCCCATGGTCCGACAGCCCGTGCTGTCGCTGGCGGACGGGTACCGGGAAGCGTCGCAGGAGGAAATGCTGGCCAAGCGGGACCGGCAGTGCCCCATGGGCCACATGGGAGACGCATGGGACGTGGCCACCACGGCCCTGTGGCTGGCGAGTGACGAATCCAAGTACGTCACGTCCGCCGAAATCATGGTCGATGGCGGTATTTCCGCCCGCATCGGCTGACCTGGAATACATGCAAATCAACGACAGGAGACACATCATGGTTAGCGTTGCGAAATGGTTTAAAAAGGGCATGGTGGTCGCCGCGGCGGCGGCCATGGGGCTGGTGTCCAACGGGCATGCCCAGTCCAAGCCCGAGAAGTTCAAGATCGGCGGCGTGCTGTCGCTCTCCGGTCCCTACGGGCTGCTGGGCGAGGACATGCGCCGGGGCGTGCAGATCGCCGTCGAGGAGCGCGGCGGCAAGGTGATGGGCGTGCCCATCGAAGTCACCTGGGAGGACGACGAAACCAAGCCCCAGCCCGCCGTGCAGAAGGCCACCAAGCTGATCTCCGAGGGCTCGCACATGATCTTCGGTGCGCTCAGCTCCGCCTCCACGCTGGCGGTCATGAACCTGGCCAAGCAGCGCAAGGTGCCCCACCTCGTCACCATCTCGGCGGACGACAAGATCACCGTGCCCGGCGGCTCCCGCTACACCTTCCGTACATCGAACAACCTGGGCATGGAAAACCGCATGGCGCTGGCGTACATGCAGGACAGGAAGCTCAAGAAGATCTACATCGTTACCGCCGACTACCAGGCCACCCGTGACGGCTACGAGTGGATCAAGCAGCAGACCGGCCCCAACGGTATCCAGATCGTGGGTGAGGACTTCCCGCCCCTGGGCAACCGCGACTATTCGTCCATCGTGGACAAGATCGCCAAGTCCGACGCCGACGGCGTGCTGCTGATGCTGACGGGCTCGGACGTGGTTACTTTGCTCAAGCAGGCCGGCCAGGTGAACCTGGGCAAGAGCAAGGTGCTTTTCGGACCCGTGGCCGCCGATGAAACCATGGCGGCGGCCGTGGGGCCGGCCTCGCTGGGCGTCAATTCCGGCCTGCGCTACGACCACACCATCGACACCGCCGCCAACCGCAAGTTCGTCGAGGCCTACCGCAAGAAGTTCGGCATCTTCCCCAGCATGACGGCCGGGGAGGCCTACGACGGCATGGCGTGGTGGCTGGACACGGTGGAAAAGACCGGCTCCTGGGACAAGGAGAAGTGGGTGGACGCCTTCGCCGCCAGCGTCCGCGAGAACTCCGTGGAAGGCAAGAAGACCATGCGTGCCTGCGACCACCAGGCCCTGCAGCCGGGCTTCTGGGGCGAGGTGGTGCAGGGCACCCCGCCAGCCCCCGCGCTGACGATGAAGATCACCAAGGTCTTTCCCGAAGAGAAGCTGTTCGAGGCCTGCAAGAACTGAAGGCCGCAGCGGGAGGCCGCCCCGGCCTTCCGCACTCGGTGAATCGCTATGTCAACTATCGTGATCGGCTTGAGCCTGGGCATGCTGCTGTTTTTGCTGGCGGCGGGCCTGACGCTCATCTTCGGCATGCTGGGTGTGATCAATTTTGCCCACGGTGCCATCTATATGTTGGGCGCCTACGTCTCGTATGAAACGGGGCGGCGCACGGGCTCGTTCCTCATGGGCGTGCTGGCCGCTACGTTCTTCACCGCGCTGGCGGGCGCGGTGATCGAGAAGCTGGCGCTGCGACCGCTCTACGAGCGCCCGCACTTCTACCAGCTGATCCTGACCTTCGGCCTGATCCTGATCCTGAGCGACGTGGTGCGCTTCGTCTGGGGCCCCGGCTACCAGGAGGTGGCGATTCCGCCGCTGTGGAACGGCACCGTGGACATGCTGGGCAGCACGATCCCGATGTACCGGCTGTTCGTGATCGGGTTCGGCGCTCTCGTCTCGGCGGGCCTGTACTTGGTGCTTGAGAAGAGCACTTTCGGCATGCTCGTGCGGGCCGCCAGCAGCGACGCGGAAATGGTGCGCATCCTGGGCCTGCCAGTGGGCGCGATCCGCATGGCGGTCTTCGCCACGGGCTGTGGCCTGTCGGGCCTGGCGGGCGCGATCGCGGCGCCGCTGTTCCCCATCGAGCTGGGTATGGCGACCAACACCATCATCGACTGCTTCATCGTCGTGATCCTGGGTGGGCTGGGGAACATCCGGGGGGCGATCGCGGCGTCCATGCTGATCGGCATGGTGCGTGCCCTGGGCTACGTGTACCTGCCCGGCTGGGTGGACATCATGACCTTCGTGCTGCTGATCGGCACCCTCTTGACGCGCCCGCAGGGCTTGTTCTACCGCGCGGCGAGGACGGCATGAAACTCTCCCTGTTCGACATCTGCTTCGGCCTGCTGCTGGCCGCGGCCGGCATCCTGCTGCCCTTCCTCAACCCGAGTGAAGCGCTGATCCAGCTGGTCACCCTGGCGGCCATCTGGGCGATCTTCGCCATCGGCTTCGACTTCGTGTTCGGCGCTTTGGGCATGGTGTCCTTCGGGCACGCCACCTTCCTCGGGGTGGGCGGCTACGCCGTGGCCCTGGCGACGCAGAAATACGGGCTGCCTTTCTCCGCCGGCGTGGGCCTGGCCATCATCGTGGGGGCTGCGTTCGCCCTGCTGTTCAGCTTCTTCGCGCTGCGGGTGTCCGGCATCTTCTTCGCGCTGGTGACCCTGGCGCTGTCCCAGCTGATCTTCATCCTGGCGGACAGCAAGCTGCGCGGCTTCACTGGCGGGTCGGACGGCATCTCGGGCGTGGAGCGCCCGGGCTTCCTGGGCATCGACTTCTACGACCCCGTCCACTACTACTGGTTCGTGCTGGGCGTGTATGCCCTGGTCATGCTGGCGGTGATCTCGCTGCGCAGTTCGCCGTTCGGCCGCGTGATCGCGGCGATCCGTGGCAACGAGACCCGCGCCGACCAACTGGGCTTCAACGTCAACCGCTACAAGCAGATCACCTTCGTGATCTCGGGCGGCCTGAGCGGCCTGGCGGGGGCGCTGCTGGCCTCGCTGCTGATGTACATGAACCCGCAGATGCTGCACTGGACCACCTCGGGGGACGTGATCATCATGACCCTGCTGGGCGGCTCCGGCTCGCTGTGGGGCGCCACCGTCGGCGTGATCGCCTTCGAGGTGCTCAAGGAATGGCTGAGCAGCTGGACCGAGTACTGGTACGGCGTGCTGGGCCTGGTGTTCATCCTTGCAACCATCTTCTTCCCGCGCGGCATCGTTGGCGAGCTGGAGCAGGGTTTCGCGGCCTACCAGAAGAACCGGCGCGGAGGTGCGCGATGAGCCAGGCAGCACTGCGGTGCGAGGGCGTGACTGTCAGCTACGGCGCCCTGAAGGCGGTCAACGACGTCAGCCATGAATTCCTGGAGGGCTGCATCTACGGCCTGATCGGACCCAACGGCGCGGGCAAGACCACGCTGCTGAACGTGCTGGCCGGGCGGCAGATGCGCCATGCGGGCAAGGTGTACTGCGGCGGCCGGGAGATCAGCCAGCGCCCCGCCTACGAACGGGCCCGCATGGGCATCGGGCGCAGCTTCCAGATCATCAAGATCTTCGGCGAAATGACGGTGGCCGAGAACCTGCTGGTCGCGGCCCAGTCCCGCCGGCCCGGGTTCCAGCCCTTCTGGATGAGCCGCCACTTCGACCGGCAGTTCCGCGAGCAGCTGGATGCCATCCTGGAGCTGACGGGGCTGGCGGCCCACCGCGACGACGTCGCGGGCACGCTGCCCTACGGCCTGCAGCGCTCGCTGGAACTGGGCGTGACCCTGCTGCCCGATCCCAGGATTTTGCTGCTGGACGAACCGCTGGCGGGCATCGGCCACCACGAGATCCAGGCCGCGCTGGCCCTGATCCGCAAGGCCGCGCAGGGGCGCACGGTGCTGCTGATCGAGCACAACATGGATGCGGTGATGTCGCTGTCCCACGAAATCGTGGTCATGAGCAACGGCTCGGTCATCGCCTGCGGCGCCCCCGAGGACATCCGCAGGAACGAAGCGGTGCGGTCGATTTACCTTGGGGAGGACGCGCAGTGATCGAACTCGAAAAAGCCAGCGTCAGGTACGGCCAGGCCCTGGCGCTGGAAGAAATCTCCGTGCGGATCGATTTCCATGAAATCGTCGCCATCGTCGGGCGCAACGGCGCAGGCAAAACCACGCTGCTCAAGGCCCTGGTCGGCCTGATGCCCCTGGTGGCCGGCCGGCGCCTGCTGGGCGAGCAGGACATTTCGGGCCTGGGCGTGGAGGCCATCGCCAAGCTCGGCGTGGCGCTGGTGCCGGACACGCGCCGCATCTTCCCCAACCTGTCGGTGCTGGAGAACCTCAAGATCGGCGCGCTGGCCCACCAGCCGGGGCACTGGACCCTCGACCGGGTGCTGGACGCCTTCCCGCGCCTGCGGGAACGGCTGGACTTCGGCGGCGACCAGCTCTCCGGCGGCGAGCAGCAGATGCTGTCGATCGGGCGCGCCCTGCTGGGCAACCCGCGCATGCTGCTGCTCGACGAACCCACCGAGGGGCTGGCGCCGGTCATCGTGGACCAACTGGTCCGCGTGTTCAGCGAAGTCCATCGCCAGGGCACCGGCATCGTGCTGGTGGAGCAGAACCTCAAGGTGCCCCTGAAGCTGGCCCACCGCCAGTACGTGCTGGACCATGGCCAGGTCGCCTGGTCCGGCACGGCCCAGGAACTGGACGCGCAGCGCGCCCACGTCGAGGGCCTCATCACGACGGGCGCAGCGGCGTGACCGCTCCGTGCCCATGCAAACCCCAATCCAAGGCATGCCCATGAACGCCCGCACCGCCGCGCGCATCGCGCCCCTGCATGAAAGCGACCCCCGCTCGCGCGACCCCGTGCTCGAAGAGCTGGTGGATTTCGTCGGCTACCGCCCGAATGCGCTGCTGACCATGGCGCGCAAACCCGGCGTGGTGCCCGCGCTGCTCAAGCTGTTGAGCGTGACGCTGCGCGGCGACGGGCAGCTCACCCAGGCGCTGCGCTTCCTGATCGCCGCGGAAGCCGCGCGCGGTGCGCGCTGTCGCTATACGACGACGCACCTCGTCCACGCCGCCCACCACCTGGGCGTGGGCTGGGACAAGCTGGCCGCGCTGCCGTCCTACCGGGACGACCCTCGGTACACCGAGCAGGAGCGCAAGGCGCTGGCCATCGCCACCGCAGGCGGCAGCCTGCCGGTGCGCGAACCGGGCCAGGCCATCGACCAGGCCCGGCAGGTCTTCTCCGAGGAGGAAATCGTCGAGATCGTGTCCTGCGTGGCCATGGTCGGCTGGTTCAATCGCTGGAACGGCCTGATGGGCTCGGAGCTGGAGCCCATGCCCTCGGAGGCGCTGGCCCACGTTCCCTGGCTCCAGGATCTCGAAGTCTGAAAGAGAAGGCCATGTACAGCCGCATCCACGAACCCCACGCATGCACGCTGACCGATGCCCTGCGCGAATGGGCCGCCAGCCGCCCCGCAGCGCCCTGGCTGGAGGACAGCCAGGGCATCGCCTTCACCGTGGGGCAGGCGTTCACCAGCAGCCAGCGGTTTGCGAGCTTCCTGCACCACCAACTGGGCGTGCAGCCCGAAGAGCGCGTTGGCGTCTTCATGTCCAACAGCTGCGCCATGGTGGCGACCACGTTCGGCATCGGCTACCTGCGGGCCACGGCGGTGATGCTCAACACCGAGCTGCGTTCCTCCTTCCTCCGCCACCAGTTGAACGATTGCCAACTGGCCACCATCGTGGTGGACTCCGCGCTGGTCGAGCACGTCGCCAGCCTGGCGGATGAGCTGCCCCACCTGCGCACCCTGGTCGTGGTGGGCGACGCGCCCGCCGCCGTGCCCGAACGCTGGCGGCAGGTGGCCTGGATGGACAGCAGCGCCTGCGCGCCGTGGGAAGGCCCCGCGCCCCGGCCCGAGGACATCTTCTGCATCATGTACACCTCCGGCACTACCGGGCCCAGTAAGGGCGTGCTGATGCCGCACTGCCACTGCGCCCTGCTCGGGCTGGGGGCGATACGCAGCCTGGAGATCACCGAGGCCGACAAGTACTACATTTGCCTGCCCCTGTTCCATGCCAACGGTCTGTTCATGCAACTGGGGGCGACGGTGCTGGCGGGCATACCGGCCTTCCTCAAGCAGCGGTTCAGCGCCAGCACTTGGCTGGCCGACATCCGCCGCAGCGGCGCCACGCTGACCAACCACCTGGGCACGACGGCCATGTTCGTCATCAACCAGCCGCCCACGGAGCAGGACCGCGACCACCGCCTGCGCGCCAGCCTGAGCGCGCCCAACCCGGCCCAGCACGAGGCCGTGTTCCGCGAGCGCTTCGGCGTGAAGGACGTGCTGTCTGGGTTCGGCATGACCGAGGTCGGCATTCCCATCTGGGGGCGCATCGGGCACGCTGCGCCGAACGCGGCCGGCTGGGCGCACGAGGACCGTTTCGAGATCTGCATCGCCGACCCCGAGACCGATGTGCCGGTGCTGGCCGGGCAAGTGGGCGAAATCCTGGTGCGGCCCAAGGTGCCCTTCGGCTTCATGGCGGGCTACCTGAACGTCCCGGCGAAAACGGTCGAGGCCTGGCGCAACCTCTGGTTCCACACGGGCGATGCAGGCACGCGGGACGAACAGGGGCTTATCACCTTCGTGGACCGCATCAAGGACTGCATCCGCCGCCGGGGCGAGAACATCTCGGCCACCGAGGTCGAGGTCGTGGTGGGCCAGTTGCCCGGCGTCCATGAAGTGGCGGCCTACGCCGTTCCGGCGCAGGGCGCGGGCGGGGAGGACGAGGTGATGCTCGCCCTGGTGCCCAGCGAGGGAGCGGCGCTGGACATGGCGGACATCGTCCGCCAGGCCAGCGCCCAACTGCCACGCTTCGCCAAGCCGCGCTACCTGCGCCAGATGGACAGCCTGCCCAAGACGGCGACCGGCAAGATCCAGCGCGCCGTCCTGCGCCAGCAAGGCAGCGCCGGCGCCTACGACGCCGAGGCGGCACCCGCCCGGTAAACAGGAGGAGCACACCATGTCGGAAAAACTGCGCGGCAAGGTGGCCGTGGTCACCGGCTCGGGCCGGGGTATTGGCCGGGCGATGGCCCTCAAGCTCGCGGGCGAAGGGGCCCGGCTCGTCCTCAACGACCTCGACGACGAACCCGCCATGGCCGTGCGCGAGGAGATCATCGCGCTGGGCGGCGAGGCGGTGGCCTGCTGCGGCAGCGTGGCCGAAGCCGGTTTCGCCGACCGGCTGATCGGCACGGCCACCGGCGCGTTTGGCGGGCTGGACATCCTCATCAACAACGCGGGCTACACCTGGGACAACGTCATCCAGAAGATGAGCGACGCGCAGTGGGACGCGATGATCGACGTGCACCTGACCGCGCCGTTCCGCATCCTGCGCGCGGCGCAGCCGGTGGTCCGCGCGCTGAGCCGGGCCGACGCCGAGGCCGGCCGCCGTGTGGTGCGCAAGGTGGTCAACGTCTCCTCGGTCTCGGGCGTCTTCGGCAATGCGGGGCAGGTCAACTACTCCGCCGCCAAGGCGGGCATCGTGGGCCTGACCATGGCGCTGGCCAAGGAGTGGGGGCGCCTGAACACCACGGTCAATTGCGTGGCCTACGGCCTCATCCGCACCCGCATGACCGAGGCCACCGCCGATTCCGACGCCGCCATCCAGGTCGAGGGACGCGAGATCAAGGTGGGCGTGAACCCGGACCTGATGGCAGCGATGGAGCGGAACATTCCGCTGGGCCGGGCCGGCACGCCCGAGGAGGCCGCCGGCGCGGCCTACCTGTTCTGCATTCCCGAGTCCGACTACGTGAGCGGCCAGACCCTGCTGTGCACGGGCGGGCTCACTGGCATATAACCTGATGCGATGACGAAGCCAGACACCCCCGCGCTGACCTACCCCTTCGAGCCCCCGGCGTCGCACCACACGGTCGAGGTCGCCCCCGGCGTGCGCTGGATCCGGCTGTCCATGCCGTTCCGGCTCGACCACATCAACGTCTGGGCCATCGACACGCACGATGGCTGGGTGCTGGTGGACACCGGCCTGAACAACCCCACCACCGTGGCCGACTGGCTGGCGCTGATGGGTGAGGGGCCGCTGGCGCGACCGCTGCAGGGCGTGTACACCACGCACATGCACCCCGACCACATCGGGCTGGCAGGCTGGTTCACGCGCCGCGCTGGCGTGCCGCTGCACATGAGCCGCCTGGAATACCTGAGCTGCCGCGTGATGCACGCCGACACGAACCGCGAGGCGCCGCCCGACGGCGTGCTGTTCCACCGCCGCGCGGGCTGGTCGGAGGCAGCCATCGAGGGCTACCGCAGCCGCTTCGGCAGCTTCGGCAAGCACATCCATGCGCTGCCCGAGAGCTTCCGGCGCCTGCAGGATGGCGACCTGCTGCAGTTGGGCGCGCACGCCTGGCGGGTCATCACCACCGGCGGCCATTCGCCGGAGCATGCCTGCCTGTACTGCCCCGGCCTGAAACTGCTGGTTGCGGGCGACCAGGTGCTGCCGCGCATCTCGTCGAACGTGTCGGTGTTCGCCACCGAGCCGCAGGCCAATCCGCTCAAGGAGTGGTTCGAGTCGCTGGACAAGCTGGCGCGGGAAGTGCCCGCCGATGTGCTGGTGCTGCCCTCGCACAATGAACCCTTCTACGGGCTGCACGAACGCCTGGGCTCGCTGCGCGCCGGTCAGGAGCGGGCGCTGGAACGGCTGCGCCAGTCGCTGACGGGCGGGCCGCAGCGCATCGTGGACGTGTTCCCCGCCTTGTTCCACCGTGCCATCGATGAGCAGGACGGGCAGCAACTGAGTCTCGCCACGGGCGAGGCCGTGGCCTGTATGAATTACTTCATCGCGGAAAGCGCCGTAGGGTGCACCGTGGATGGGAGCGGCGTCGCATGGTATGAGCTGAAGTCGTGAGGCCGCACCATCTCCGGCCTCAGCTACCTCATTCATTGAGAGGGCAGTCCACGCTGGTGTTTACGACTTTAGATAGGCAGCGGCCTGGCTGGGCATTGCGAACAGCCGCATGGATGCTGGGTGGGTGTTTACGACTTTAATTGCCCAGAATAGCCACCGTGATGCATGAACCTGCCGAGGCATTGGCCGCCTGACCCATGCCGCAGGCAAGCGCCCGGGCCAAGGCCGGAGCGCTTTGCCGCAGGGAGCCGAACCATGCCCACCATCAACATCACCAGTGGCCCGCGCATGGCGGCGGTCTACGCGCCCGGCACGGTACGCGCCCGCCGCTGGCACGGCGAGGGCGATGTGCGCGGTTACCGTCCGCCCTCGGGCTGGATGGCCCGAGCCGATCTCACCGACATTCATCCCATCACGGGCCGTGCCTTAGCGCGGGCCGTGTGGTGGATCATTGAGACAAAGGAATAACCATCGTCAGCACCGCGCCTAGGTCGTTTCGCCCTAGGCGCGGTGAGCTTCAAAAATCCGGGCGCGGCGGTGGCCGCGCCCGGTGTCGAAGGCATTGCTGCATTGCGCAATGCCTTCGGGCACTGGCCCGTCCAGGGCCAGTGTCAGGAGGTGGCCGGGCGGCACACTCGGTAGTTGCAGGGAAGTCAAGGCTTGCCGCCAGTATGACCTGTGCATGCACGGTCTCAGCCTGCACAATTATTGAGGTTGAGTCATCGCCACGGCTTCATGTTCGGGAAGACGCTGGAGCGGCAAGAGATCCATGACATCACAAAACAGAGCGCGGTTCTGCCAGTCGTTGCGGTCGCCGATCACATAGAAGCGCCGCTTCGCCCGCGTTGCCGCCACGTTCAGCAGGTTGGGCTCCGAGACCGCCCAGTCGCGTGCGCCGGGACCGTCGGTATTTCCGCCCAACACCATGATGACAACCGGCGCTTCCTTTCCCTGCATGGTGTGGATGGTTCCGGAAACCATCGTGTCGCCGAGCAAGCGTTTGAGGTTCTCCAGGACATTCTTGAAGGGCGTGATGACCGAAATGTCGGCTGCATTCACTCCGTCCTCATGAAGCAAGGCCAGCAGCGCCCGCAGGGCTTTTCCTTCAGCCGGCACCCAGTTCCCGTCGGATGTTCCACTGGCGTGAATCCACCCCGTAGGCAGTCGGGCGGGGGTTTCCTTGTCGGCTCGCGGTGCGATGGTGCCGTACACCATCGCACCGTCGTAGGCGATGCGGTTGGCCAGTCCGTGCATCGGCTTGTCGCAGCGCCGGTGCACGGCCAACGGCAACCCCACCCACGTCTTGCTGTCGGCCGGTCCCGCCATGCGGCCCCACGCAGTAGCCTGGTCCGCCAAGGTTTGCGCGGATTGTCGGTTGGGGAGCCAATGTGCATCGACACGGTAGCGCGTGCGCATGTGTTCCAGCACTGCGTCGGACATCCCCGCCGCGCGAGCTTGGCGCCCCTCAAATACCGCCGAACCGGCGATGCCGGATCGACCCGGCCAACGCCCCGCCACGATGGACGAGGCGCTGGCGAACACGCTGGCGCTTACTGCGGCAGGTTGTACGAATGCGTGCCGTCCTCAACGCTGGCGGTTCTCGCCCATCACGTCACGAAGGACGGTTCACGGACATCCCGCCCGGCATCGCCATGGAGCTTCCACGCCACGCCTCAAGACCGGCGCCGCAAGGTGCGGCCGGGGCGTTCTCGCTTGTCGTCGGGTGGTTGACCCGGCCCGCGTCAGTGGGCGAGCCGGTGCAGCCTTCGTGCGGGGATGCCGAGTCGGCCCTGTCTCTTTTCGGTGCGGTTCGGCCCAAGGCGTCCTTGTGTTGTTGTGAATCCTGGCGGGGGCGCGGCTGCGCCTCGGGCTTCATGGCTGCAACCGTCCAGCGAAAACAATTTCCCCGCCGCTGCGCGGCTTCCTCGCGCAGCAAATTCTTTTCGCCTCCCGGCTCTCCACTGCGTTTCGACCGCAAGCGGTGCAGCCCGCCCGTCCCCCGCCGGCCGGATCACAACAAGGACGCGATGGGCGCGAACCTTGTTCCACCAAAAGGAGTTTCATCATGGCCAACATCGGCAGCTTCACCGCAGACAAAGACGGCTACACCGGCACGCTTCGCACCCTGACGCTCAACGTCAAGGTCAAGCTGGTGCCCAACGACAAGGGGGACAACGAGAAGGCCCCGGACTTTCGCCTGCAGGCCGCCAGCCACGATATCGGCGCGGCGTGGAAGAAGACCAGCGAGGCCGGGCGGGAGTACATCTCCGTGACCCTTGACGATCCTTCGTTCCCGGCCACGGTCTATGCCCGCCTGATCGAAGGCGAGGACGGCACGCACGACCTGATCTGGTCGCGCAGCAAGCCCCAGGCGGCGTGACCGCCACAGCGCCCCGCCCACGTGGCGGGGCGCTGTGCTGCCTTCGCGGCACTTCAAGGAGGCAACACCATCGCCAAGGCTGCGCCGTGTCGAGCGGCTTTCGCATGTGTTGAGTTGCCCGCCGCAAGCGGTGGCCGGGCGTGTCGGTGCGTTGCACCGCCGGGCTTTACGGGCTGCGCCCCGTGCCGACTTCGCCGTCACGGCCATCCGGCTGCAATCCCTCACGCCTTCGCGCCTGCGGCGCTGCGCGCTTCGCTTGCCTCCTGGGGAAAGCCCTGTGGCCTATCCCCGCCGCGCGATGCTTGGCGCCCCTGCAGTCCCCGAACCGGCTGAGCCGGATCGGCCACGCCAGCAACGTCGCACGCTATGGCGTGTCACTCTTCTTCGCCACAGTCTCCAACTCCTGGCGCACCTGCACCAGAAGCTGATCAACCTGCTGCAGGTCGTCGCCGGCATAGGCCAGCGTCAGCAGCGTGAGCGGGTGCACCTCCATGACCTCGCACAGCTCGGCCAGCTTGTTCAGGGTGGGGCTTTTGAGGTCGCGCTCCAGCGTGCTCATGTAGGTGCGGCTGGACACGTCGGAGAACGCCTCCTGGCTCAATCCACGCGCTTTCCTGATGGTCTTTAGTGCCTCCGACAATGTATGTTTCGCTGCCAACCCTGGATCTCCCCAAAATCCAAGATGACAGCCGATTGCGCCCTATAGGGCTACAATCTATAGTGTTCAACTATGCCTGCCTGCCGCTTTTGTGCTTTTACGGAAATCCGTATCTGCGGCTTCTCACAGAAGCGCAAAGCCGCATCCGTGCCTTTCCACAAACCCGCCAATGCGGTTTTGCGCTTTCACGCTTCGGCGGTTTTGTGCGAATGAGGGGACGCCCATGAACCAGCTCATCACCGAGGACGAGCGCAGGCTGTTGCTGGAACACGGCCAAGCCCGCGCCGCTGGCCGGGTCATCGACCCGCTGCCCGTGGTGCGGCTGTTCACGCCGGATGCACACGCCACCTGGCTGTTGGTGTCGCTCGACCCCGCCGACGGCGATACGGCCCATGGCCTGATCGACTTGGGGATCGGCATGCCCGAGCTAGGCGAGATCAAGCTGTCCGACCTCGCATCCATCGTCGGGCCGAGCAAACAGCCCGTGATGCGGGACCGGTATTTCCGGGCGGTGCGCCCGTTGTCGGAGTACCTGCGGCTGGCCCAGGAGAACGGCTCCATCCTCGATTGAGCCGTTCGCGCCCAGGCCAAGCCGGGCGCATTGAGACTATTTCGGTCTTGCTCCAGACCCGTCCGGTCTTAGTCCGCACTATCGCACCAAATCGGTGCCATCGTGGCGCAATCGGTCATGATGCCGGCCGTGGCATCGGGCACGGTGGATATCGCAGGAGGCGCGTATGTCCTCGCGCGCCACCGTCGCATTCAGACGATCCATGCAACCCATCCGATGCATTTCGTCTTGACACGCAAGTTACCAATCTACCAGCTTATTCACGATTGGATGCAAGTTTGATGCGGTGACGTTTGCGTGTGAAACCGGTGACGGCCGTCCTGCTCTACGGGAGCTTGCGTCATGGCCGAGCCGCACCACTTCGCGCACTGGTATCCGACCGCCGCCTACCTCTACGTCCTGTGCCTGGACACGCTCGCACTGGCCTGGGAGTACCTGCGTCGCCATCCCGACTACCGGCTCGACTGGCTGCGCCGTCATCGCCAAGCACAAGCAATGCATGAGGCTGCGCATCGCTGGGGCCTGCGTCTGCTGGAAGACCCGGCCTTGGACGCGCGTGACGCGCATCCGGCCTGGCTCCCCGGCCATGAGGCCGTGGTGCAGCTTCACCCCGATGCCGATCCGCCACCGGATGCCGAGCCGTTCGCGTTTTGGCGCATTCCCGGCCACAAGCAACTGCTCCACGACGGCAAGGGCCTGGCGCTGATCGCGCGCAGCCCCGGCCTTTGCCAGCGCTATGCGCTGGCGCCTGGCCTTGAGGACGGCATGGCCGTGGCCCATGCCTACCGTGGCCGTGGGGCCACCCACGTGCCTGACACGCCAGCGCCGATGGCTCGCCCCCGACCGCCCCCTGCGGCGCTGCTGGAGCTGCACACCCTGCAGGCGCTCGACGCCACCCTGGCGGGCGCGTCCTTGCGCGACGTGGCCGAGGGCTTGTTCGGTGCGGACGCCGCGGCCGGCTGGTACAGCGACGGCGGCCTGCGCTCCAAGGTGCGCCGCCTGGTGCGGCGCGGCGATGCGCTGATGCGCGGCGGCTATCGCCGCCTAGCACAGCTTGCGCCGCTTGAGAAGGGTCGTTTTGAAGAGGACGCAAAACGACCCTGAGCAGGAGCGCTTCGTTTTCTGAGACTGCCTCCATCCGGTTGCGCTGTGTGGCCGGAGCCCTGCAACCGATGGAGGTTCTCACCATGCGTCCTGCTCCCTTGCGGCCTGCCGCCGCACCCGCAGCTACCCCGGCCGCTGCTGCACAGCCGCAGCGTTATCTCACCAACGACGAGGCTGCCGACTACCTGCGGCTGTCGCCGCGCACGCTGGAAAAGCAGCGCGTGCTGGGTGGCGGCCCCAAGTTCCGCAAGTTCGGCCGCCGCGTCATGTACGCCGTGGCCGACCTCGATGCCTGGGCCGCCGAGCGCAGCTTCGAGAGCACGTCCGATCCCGAATACGCCGAGCAGCACTCGGCGGACAGCCGTGCGCGCTGATCACTGGCGCGCGGGTGGCCTTCGCCATGTTCAGCCCATCCGGGGCAGTCAGGCAGGAGCGCGAACAGCTCGATCTGTTTCGCGCCTTGCCGGGCGACATGGCGCCGCGCGACAGCCAGGACTTGATGGCCTTTCCGTTCTTCTCGCTGGCGAAGTCGCGGCGCACGACGCCGATCGACTTTCAGGCCGGCGGCATCACGATCCGCGTGGAAGGCACGCAGGAACACGGCATCGCCACGATCTGGGATGCCGACGTGCTGATCTGGGCGGCCTCGCAGATCGTGGAGGCGCGCGACGCGGGCTTGCGCCCGTCGCGGCTGATGCAGGCCACGCCCTACGAGATCCTGCGCTTCATCGGGCGCGGTACATCGCTGCGCGACTACCAGCGCCTCAAGGCCGCGCTGGATCGCCTGCAATCCACGACGGTGGCCACGTCCATCCGGGAGACCACGGGAAGGCGGCTGCACCGCTTCTCGTGGATCAACGAGTGGAAGGAGCTGGCCGATGCCAGGGGAACGCCCTTGGGACTGGAGCTGATCCTGCCGGACTGGTTCTATGCGGGCGTGCTCGATGCCGCCCTGGTGCTGACCATCGACCCGGCGTACTTCCGGCTGACGGGCGGGATCGAGCGCTGGCTGTACCGCCTGGTGCGCAAGCACGGTGGGCGGCAGCCGGGCGGGTGGCAGTTCGACTTCCAGCACCTGTACCGCAAGTCGGGCAGCACGGCCAAGCCCTACGACTTTGCCTGCGACCTGCGTGCGCTGGTCGCGCGGCAGTCACTGCCGGGCTACGTCCTGGGCATCGAACGGCTGGATGGCGCCGAGCTGCTGACCTTCCGGCCAGGGCGTCCCGTGCCGTCCACGGCACGGGGATAAACGGTGCGCGTCCTGTGGACGGGCTCGTGCTATCAGGCGTGCCAGGTATCGTGCTATCGGGCGTGGGACTATCGTGCTATCAGGCGTGTCCATCGGCCGCAAAGCCAATGCTGGCGCGGGTTTCGGTCTCCCTTAACTTCCCTAACTTAAATACTCTAACTGGTAGTAGCAGCGCCGCGTCTCGGTGGACAACCGCCACAGGACGCGAAGCGCAGCGGCAACAGCCGGGCTTTCCAACGCGGAGGGCCAGGCCATGATCGTCGCGCTGCTCAACCAGAAAGGCGGCGTGGGCAAGACCACGCTCGCAACGCACATCGCCGGCGAGCTGGCGATGCGCGGCCAGCACGTCGTCCTGCTGGATGCCGATCCGCAGGGCTCCGCGCTGGACTGGACGCAGCGCCGCAGCCAGCAAGGCTTGCCAAGGCTGTTCAGCGCTGTGGGCCTTGCTCGCGAAACCCTGCACCAGGAAGCGCCAGAACTCGCCAGGCGGGC
This sequence comes from Variovorax sp. Root473, assembly GCF_001426505.1. Classification (GTDB taxonomy): domain Bacteria; phylum Pseudomonadota; class Gammaproteobacteria; order Burkholderiales; family Burkholderiaceae_C; genus Variovorax. The sequence goes on along the minus strand of NZ_LMEV01000001.1, from coordinate 469,873 downwards.
CGATCACGTCGTCATCGACGGGCCACCACGCATCGCGGCGCTGGCGCGCTCCGCGCTGCTGGCGGCCGAGCGGGTGCTGATTCCCGTGCAGCCCAGTCCCTACGACCTGTGGGCCAGTGCCGAGATGGTGGCGCTGATCCGCGAGGCGCAGGTGTTTCGGCCTGCGCTGCGCGCGGCGTTTGTCATCAACCGGCGCGTCAGCACCACGGTGATCGGACGCGAAGCACGCGGAGCGCTGGCCGAGCAGCCGCTGCCCGCGCTGCGCGCGGAAGTGCATCAACGCATCGTGTTCGCCGACAGCGTGGCCGCTGGCCGACTGGCGCGCGAGACGGCGCCCGACAGCGCCGCCGCCAGCGAAATCACCGCGCTGGTGGACGAACTGCTGCGGTGGCCGTCATGAGCAGTCCCGCCAGCAAACGCACGGGCAAGCGCGTGGGCATCGGCGCGCGCCCGCCCGCGAATCCGCACGCCGAGGCGTGGATTCGCCAGGGCAGCGCCGATGACCTCCAGAAAGGCGACCTCTACACGGCCCGCCTGACCCTCGACATCACGCCCGCCATGCGGGCGCGCATCAAGGTATCGGCCTTCACGCAAGGCGTGACGGTGGCTGATCTGTTGCGCGCGCTGCTGAAGCGGGAATTCCCGGAGAAGTCTCCATGATCACACCCGTTTCGACAGCATTGCCGACGTCATCTGCCCCGCCAGTCGGCCGAGCCGATGGCGTGCCGCTGACGCGCGTTGCGCTCGCCTACATCGACCAACGCTTCGACCTCTATCTGCGCTTCGGCGATCCCTCGCGCATCATCCGATTCGACCGCTGGCGTCGCTGCGCGGTGTTCACGCCGAACGCGGTTCTCTGCCGCATCCGCTGGCAGGCCAACGACTACGGCACGATCCGCTGGCAGCTCATGGTGATGCAGGCGTGCATGCCGATGGATGGCGCGCAGCGCATCCCCGGCGTGCAGCCGGGCGCGCGCCTGTTGCTGCACGCCGAGGGTGAGCAATCGGTGCGTGCCGTGCTGGAACGCATCGACGGCATCGAAGCGCTGGGCATCACGCCTGCTACCGCCTCGCCCGCGTACTGGCGCACGCTGGGCAACCGGCTCGCGGCGCGCTTGCCGCTGCCCGAATACAGCGCCGAGCGGCACGCCGCCTGGCTGGCCGTGAGGGCGCTGTCATGAGCACGATTTCTGTTCCCACTGCTGTCACGCATCCACGCTCGCGCCTGCGCGCTCGCCTCATGCTGGCGGGCCTGTCCACCTGCGGCCTCGCTGCGCTTGCCTGGGCGTCCTTCGTGCATCCGCTGCCGCGCCTGACCTACAACCCATCCGACAGCGTGGCGGTCGGATGGTATCGCGTCGATCCGCTCGACCATCGCACCAGCTCGCCGCCACGTCCGTTGTCCGTGGGTAGCATCGTGTTGGTGCCGCTGCCCGCCGAGGCCGCCGCGCTGGCTGCGCAGCGCGGCTACCTACCGACGCGCATCCCGTTGCTCAAGCGCGTGGGCGCGATGGCGCCGCAAGAGGTGTGTATCGCTGACGGCAAAGTCCGCATCGACGGCGTGCCTTCAGCCGCCGTGTTGCCTGCCGATCGCTGGGGCCGGCCGCTGCCATCCTGGCAGCAGTGCCGTCGCCTTCAGCCTGGCGAGCTGTTCCTGCTCAGCGCGACCAATCCGGCGTCTTTCGACAGCCGGTATTTCGGGCCGGTCAGCGCAGCCGCCGTGGTTGGCGTTGCGCGCCCGGTTTGGCTGGAGTCGCGCCCATGATGGCCGCTGATTCGCTGTGCATCATCGTGCTATCGGGCGTGTCGTTCCGGCGGCGTTCCGTGTGTCGTCGCACATGCAGTGCGAGCGCATCCGCGCCGCACTTCACGCTGCCTCCGGCGCAGCCGTCCCACGTGCAGGCGTCTTGTCTCGAACACGGATGGCCTGCGGCCATCGCCGTGTTCGCCGGTGCGCTGGCTGCCGGTGCAGCCTTGCCGCCGGGCCGCAGTTGCCTGGAGCGGATGCGGGAGGCAAATGCGGAAGGCAAGACAAAAGGGGGCGGCACCTGTCGGCCCGCAAAGCCAGTCTGCACGTGGGGGTGGCGCGGCACGCAGCGGCTTCGCCGCCGTGCTGCTTGTGGCGCGTGGCCCGCGTCGATATGGGCTTGTTCGCGTGCTTCGCACGACGGACTACGCCCCAGCTTTCAGGGAGAGAAGTCATGATCAACCGCCGCGACGACGATTTCCACATCCGCCCCAGCGCGCCAAAAAACCGCGGCCAGGGCTTCGTTTCCAAGGTGCTCCAGCAGGCCGGCAAGGCCAGTGGCGGCAAGTCCTCGGTGCGCCGTCCGGCATCGGCCGTCGGCGGCAAGGCCACCGGCCAGCGGCCCGGCTCACGCCTGGGGCGCGGCCATACGGCGGCGCGGTTTGCGGGCGCGAAGCTGACACCCATGTCGCGGCGCGTGACCATCAAGACCCTACTGGTGAACCAGCAGCGGGCCAGCCCGCAATCGCTCGCCAAGCACCTACGCTACATCGAGCGCGACGGCGTGGGCCGCGACGGCGAGCCAGGCCAAGCCTACGGGCCGCAGACCGATACCGCCGACCTCGACGCCTTCAAGGAACGCTGCGCCGACGACCGGCATCACTTCCGCTTCATCGTCTCGCCCGAGGACGGCGCGGAGCTGGAAGACCTGCGCACCTATACACGGCATCTGATGAACCGCATGGAAGCTGACCTGGGCACACGGCTGGAATGGGTGGCCGTTGATCACTGGAACACCGACAACCCCCACGCCCACCTGATCGTGCGCGGGCGCGACGATACCAGCAAAGACCTCATCATCGCGGGTGACTACATCGCCGATGGCTTTCGGCATCGCGCATCCGAGCTGGCGACCGAATGGCTGGGGCCGCGCACCGAACTGGAGATCCAGCAGACCTTGCAACGCGAGGTGGAGCAGGAGCGGTGGACGAGCCTGGATCGCACGCTGAAACGCGAGGCCGGCGAAGACGGCCGGGTGCAGATCGAACGCTTCAACGAACCGAAGCTGCAACGCCAACGCCTGCTGCTGATCGGCCGCCTGCAACGCTTGCAGCGCCTGGGGCTGGCCGACGAGACGCAGCCGGGCACCTGGGCCGTCCATGCCGATGCCGAGAAGACCCTGCGCGCCCTGGGCGAGCGTGGCGACATCATCCGCACCATGCAGCGTGCCATGCGCGGCGAGCCGCGCGAACTGGCGGTGTTCGAGCCGGGCGACGATGGCCGAACCATTCTCGGCCGCGTAGCCGCGAAGGGGCTGGCCGACGAGCTGCGCGACCGTGGCTATCTGGTCATCGACGGGGTGGACGGCAAGGCCCACTACGTCGCGCTCAACACCCGCGACGAGCTGGCGAACTATCCCACCGGCGCCGTGGTGGAGGTGAAGGGATCGGCCGACGTGCGCGCGGCCGACAAGAACATCGCCGTGCTGGCGAGCGATGGTCTGTACCGCACCGACCACCACCTTGCTATCGCGCAGGGCCAGGCCGTGCCGGGCCGCGATCCGCAGGAAGTCGTCGCGGCCCACGTCCGGCGCTTGGAAGCCCTGCGCCGGGCAGGCATCGTGGAGCGCGTGGCCGAAGGGCTATGGAAGGTGCCGGGCGACCTGCCCGATCAGGGCCGTCGCTACGACGCGCAGCGCCTGGGCGGCGTGGCCGTGGAGCTGAAATCGCACCTGCCCATCGAGCGGCAGGCCCGCGTGATCGGGGCCACCTGGCTTGACCAGCAGTTGATCGGCGGCGGCTCTGGCCTGGGCGACCTGGGCTTTGGCGGTGAGGCCAAGCAGGCAATGCAACAGCGCACCGACTTCCTGGCCGAACAGGGGCTGGCCGAGCGGCGCGGCCAACGCGTCATCCTGGCGCGCAATCTGCTGGCAACGCTGCGCAGCCGGGATGTAGCGCATGCCGCGAAGGACTTGGCCGCCGAAACTGGCCTGGAGCATCGGCCCGTGGCCGATGGCCAGCGCGTGGCGGGCATCTACCGCCGCAGCGTCATGCTGGCCAGCGGGCGCTACGCCATGCTCGATGACGGCATGGGGTTCAGCCTGGTGCCATGGAGGCCTGTCATCGAACAACGACTCGGTATGCCGATTTCTGCGCAGGTACATGACGGCCGCGTATCCTGGCAAATCCGACGGCAACAGGGCTTATCTGTTATCTGAAGCCAGCAGCATATCGAGCACCCACTGCAAGGATGCGTCTACAAGCGTTCTCGATGTTGACGACCGGAATGCGCCTGATGCCCATGCCGCGCAACGCCACCTTTCCGGGGATCAGCACCTGGTCGGCCATGACACCAGCAGCGGCGTTGCGCATGTGGGGCGCCTGCAGTTGGGACGGGGTGATGCCTGCATCGGCAATGGCTTCGCCAATCGCCTCGGCGGTGAGCGATTTGAGACCGCAGTCAATGTGCTTGCCGGAACGGGTCATGCCCGTGCCAGCGACGAAGACGGGCTGCATGGAAAGCATCTAAGACTGGGCGGATGAGGAATTTGCACGCCTGCGCCGGAGGCTGGTGATCCAGCCGCTCAAGCCATTGGGGGCCAGGAAGACCACCGCGAGCAGTGCGAAGCCGAAGATCATCCACGGCGCGGATTGCGACACGCTCTCGGCCAAGTTGGGCGTGAGCACGATGAAGGCAGCCCCCAGGAAGGCGCCCCACAGGCTGCGCACCCCGCCCACGAAGCTGCCCACCAGCAGGGACACCGAGAGCAGGAAGGGAAAGTTCTCGGGCGCGACGAACTGGCCCGCCACCACGCTCAGGGCACCGGCCAGGCCGGTGAACGCCGCGCTGAGGCCGAACATCTGCGTGCGCAGGGCGGTGATGTCGAGCCCGCCCGCCGCCGCCGCGAGCGGCTGGTCGCGCGAGGCGTCCACCAGGCGGCCGAACTGCGAGCCGAGAATCCGCCGCGCCAGCAGGAAGGCGCAGAGCGCGCAGGCCGCAACGCAGGCCATGATGGCCCAGTCCGCCCGGTCGGCCAGCACTCCTGGGAACACAGGTTTTTCCAGGACGATCCCCGCCACGCCGCCGGTCAGCCACTCGATCTTTTTCCACTTGAGCGCCTGCGGTGTCACCACCGCCACCGCGAAGGTGGACAGCGCCAGATAAAGCATGGGCAGCCGCAGCGCCGGGAAGCCGAAGAGGAAACCCGCCACGAAGCACAACAGCGCCGCCACCGGCACGCCCACGTAGAATGGCCAGCCCAGGTGATGCGAGAGCACCGCCGCAGTATAGGCACCGATGGCGAAGAAGGCGCTGTGGCCGAGCGAGATCTGGCCCGTGTAGCCGGTGAGCAGGTTCAGGCCCATGATGGCGATGCCATAGATCAGCACCTGCGTCATCACGTACAACGGATAACTTTGCCAACTAAAGGACCAGGCCAGCAGCGCGAGCCCGACCACCGAGGCCGTCCAGCGCAACCAGGTGGGCGATGCCGCCGGGCGGATGTTGAGTGGGGCGTTCATGGTACTCATGCTCACACCCTCACCTGGGCCGTCTTGCCGAAGATACCGGCGGGCCGCAAGACCAGCATCGCGATGATCAACAGCATGATGCAGGTCAGTTTCAGGTCGTTGCCGACCACGTAGGCGCCCAGCAGGTTCTCCAGTACCCCGACGGCGAAGCCCCCGGCCACGGCGCCCACAGGGCTGGCGATGCCGCCCAGCAGCGCGCCCGCCAGTGCGTAGATCAGCGGCCCCATCATCATCGACGGCTCCAGGAACACGATGGGCGCGGCCATCAGCCCCGCCACGGCACCGGCCACCGCTGCAAGACCCCAGCCCACGGCCAGCACCTTGTTGGTGCTGATGCCCGACAGTTCCGCCGACGGCGCGTTCACCGCCACCGCACGCATCGCCAGGCCGAACCGGGTGAAGCGGAAGAACGCGAATACCGCCGCCAGTTCGGCCAGGGTGACGAGCAGAACGCCGACCTCGTGGGCCGACAGATAGGGTTCGGCACGGCTGAGGACGCCACCGAACGGCGTGGCGAACTCCAGCATCTCATGCCCGAACAGCCAGCCGACCAGGCTGTTCAAGATGATGAGCAGCGCGATGCTGGCCGCCACGACCGAGAGCACCGGCTTGTGCCGCAGGGGCTGGAAGATGACCCGTTCCAGCGCCAGCCCGAGCAGGAAGGAACCCACGACCACGACGGCGAAGGCCACCCACCATGATGCGCCCGCCTGAACCAACGCCCAGCTCATATAGGTGGAGAACATCGCCAGTTCGCCCTGCGCGAAGTTGACGGACGAAGTGCAGCGATAGATGAGCACAAGCGCGATGGCGAGGCTGGCATAGATGCCGCCCGCCGCCAGGCCCGAAGCTATCTGGTGAAGGAATGCTTGCATGGTGATGAACCTTTTTTGATCAGTGGCCGAGGTAGCTGCGGCGCACGGCGTCGTCTTCGCGCAGCTCGGCTGCGGTGCCCTGGGCAGTGACGCGCCCGCTTTCGAGCACATAGGCCCGGTTGACTAGGTTCAGCGCGACCTGGGCGTTCTGCTCCACGATGAGCGCCGTGAGGTGCTCGGTTTCGCGCAACTGGTGCAGGAGTTCGTAGATCTCCTGCGTCACGCGCGGCGCGATGCCGAACGAAGGCTCGTCCAGCAGCAGCATCTTGGGGCGCGTCATCAGCGCGCGCGCGATGGCCAGCATCTGCTGCTCGCCGCCGCTGAGCGTGCCCGCCGCCTGCTTCGCGCGGCTGGACAGCTTGGGAAACAGCGTCTGCATCCGGGCGATGTCCTGCTCGATGCCGTCCTTGTCGCGGCGGTGGATGGCGCCCACGCGCAGGTTTTCCAGCACCGTCAGGTCGCCAAAGGTGCCGCGCCCTTCGGGCACGTGGGCGATGCCCAGCGAGGCGATGGCGGGCGCGGCCATGTCGATGATGTCCTGGCCCTCGAAGCGCAGCGTGCCCTTGGCAGTCACCTGCTGGTGGCTGATGGCGCGCAGGATGGAGGTCTTTCCCGCGCCGTTGGCGCCGAGCAGCGCCACCATCTCGCCGGCCTGCACGTGCAGGTCGATGCCATGCACCACCGCCGTTCGGCCGTAGGCCACCGCGAGGTTGCGGATTTCAAGCCGTTGGGTCACAGCACACCTCCCAGATAGGCATCGAGCACGGCGTCGTTGTTGGCCACTTCCTCGGGCGAGCCCTGGGCGAGCTTGCGGCCAAAGCTCAGTACCGCGAGGTCGGAGCAGGTCTTCATCACGAAGCGCATGTTGTGCTCCACGATCACCATGGTCAGCTTCAATTCCTCGTGCAGGCGCAGCAGCACGTCGCGCAGTTCATCGACCTCGCCAGCGGTGAGGCCAGCGGCGGGTTCGTCAAGCAGCAGCAGCTTGGGCCGCGTCACCAGCGCCCGCGCGATTTCCACGCGGTGCTGGATGCCCACCGGCAGTTCCGCCACGCCCCGGTCGGCATAGTCGGACAGCCGCAGCGTGGCCAGGGCCGCGTCAGCCGAGTGCGCGATTTCTTCCTCGGCGGCACGGACGGCGCGCGAGCGCAGCGCGGCACCCAGCATCGACACCGGCAGCCGCGCGTGCGCACCCACCATCACGTTTTCGCGCACCGTGAGCGAGGGGTAGAGCGCCACGTTCTGGAAGGTGCGGCTCAGACCCAGCCGTGCCACGCCGTGGCGCGGCAGGCGCGTCAACTCGGCCTGGCCGAAGCGCACGCTGCCGTGGGTGGGCCGGTACAGGCCGCTGATGCAGTTGAAGCAGGTCGTCTTGCCAGCGCCGTTCGGCCCGATCAGGCCGAAGATGCAGCCCTCGGGCACGTCCATCGAGAAGGCGTCCAGCGCGACGACACCGCCGAAGCGGATCGTCAGGTCGCGTACGGAAAGAATGGGTTCCATCGCTGCGCTCGCCCCGTCAGGACGGCATCACCTTCCAGCTCGTGCCGTCGAACTGCTGGATGCGCATGTCCGGTATCGGGTGAGGGCGGGCGTCGCTGGTCTTGACACGCAGGCCCGGCAGCATCATGGGCAAATCCATGTCCAGGCGGCGCGACTGCCGCATGATGTTCTCGCGCGAGAGGTCGTTGCCGCACTGCTTGAGCAACTGCACTGTCACTTGCCCAAGGCAGGCACCGAGCACGGTGAGGTACTCCTTGGCCGCGCCTTTGTTGTATTTGTCCATGAAGGCATGCCAGGCCAGGACACCAGGGTCGTCCTTCCAGGTCGGATCGCTCGGATCCTTGAGGAACGCGGCGCTCATGATGCCCTTGACCTTGTCCAGCCCCACCGGAGTCAGCACCGCGGGCACCGAAGATGCGCTCGGGTTGATGTAGATGGCCGGGCGCCAGCCGATGTCGTGGGTCTTGCGCAGCGACTGGAGGGTGGCTTTGGGCGAACCCCACGCCACCAGCACGTCCGCGCCCGAGGCATGCATGGAGACGATCTGCGAGTCCACCGTCGGATCCGACACTTCATGCGACTCTTCGCTGATGAGCTTCTTCCCGGCGGCAGCCAGAACCTCCTTCACGCCACGCAGCACATCCTTGCCGGCGTCGTCGTTCTGGTAGAACATGGCGATCTTCGCGTTGGGCCGCGTCTGCAGGATGTGCCTGGCCAGGATGCGCCCTTCGTCGGTGTACAGGGGCAGCCAGCCCATGCTCCAGGGGAACTTAGCCGCATCATCCAGCCACGTGGCAGAGCCGGACGAAACGAAGAGTTGCGGTACTTTGGCGTTGTTGAGATAGCTGCGCGACGCCAGCCCAGTGGACGAGCCTATCTGCGCCGCGAGAAAAGCCACCTGATCGCGCTCCACCAGGCGGCGCGATTGCTCCAGGGTTTTCGGCGGGCTGTAGCCATCGTCGGCCAGCACCAGCTTGAGCTGGCGCCCATTCACGCCGCCCTCGGCGTTGACCAGGTCAAACCATGCAGACATGGTCTTGCCGACGACGCCATAGCCTGCGGCCGGGCCGCTGAGCGGCCCGGTCGAGCCGATCTTGATCTCGCGATCCGTCACGCCCGGGGTGCCTGCGCCCTGCGCGCGGACCAGGCCAGAAACGCCGGTCAGCATGGCGCCGGAAAGCATGGTGATGAATTGTCTTTTTTGCATGATGTCTCCTGTGGTGGTGGTGAGATGAATGGATGGGTGAACCCTGCTTGCGGTATCAGGCCGTCTTCCCTTGCAGGCGCAGCACGGCTTCGCGGATCAGCGGCATGCGGTCGTTGCCGAAATACATGTCGGTCTTGTCCACAAAGATGGTCGGCGAGCCAAAGCCGCCGCGCGCGACCACCTCATCGGTGTTGGCCTTGAGCTGATCCTTGATCGCCTGCTCGCCGATGCCTGCAAAGAATGGGGCGGGATCGATGCCAATGCGCTGGCACACATGGGTCAGCACCGAATCCTGCGAGATGTCCTGGTCCTCGCCCCAATAGGCTTCAAATATGGCGCGGGCAAACGGCACCATGTCGTTGCCGAGCCAGACGCAGCCGCGCATCGCCTTCACGCTGTTGACGGGAAACACCGTCGGCGGCATCTTGATCGCAAGCCCCGTCGAGCGGGCCCAATCTGCCAGATCCTTTTTCAGGTAGCGGGCCTTCTGCGGCACCGGCGTCTCGCGCGAGGCGTAGACGGTCGGATTGATCGTGTTGAAGATGCCGCCGACCAGGATGGGCCGCCATGTGACCTCGACGCCCAGTTCGTCGGCGAGCGGCTGGATGTTGTGGAAGGCGAGATAGGTCCAGGGGCTGGAGCAGTCGAAGAAGAATTCGATCATGGTGTTTCTCGCTGGTTGTTGGGCGACATGCGGTGTGCCATCTCCTTGGCCTTCTGGCCGAACATGTTCTTTCTTGCTTCGTCGTCCAGCGGCTCCTTCTCGAATTTGCCGACCGCCAGTCCCGCCTGCACTTGCGGCCGGGCGCGCACGCTGGCGTACCAGCGCTTGATGTGGGGAAAATCGTCGAGCGTGAAGCCTTGCGCCTTGTGGGTCATGGCCCAGGGAAAGCAGGCGATGTCGGCGATGCCGTACTCGGCGCCGGCGACATAGGCGCCGGTCTTGCCGAGCTGGGTATCGAGCACGCGATACAGCCGCGCCGCTTCGTCGCGGTAACGCTCGATCGCGTAGGCGATCTTTTCCTGCGCATACAGCGCAAAGTGACCATGCTGGCCGAGCATGGGCCCCAGTCCGCTCACCTGCCACATCACCCATTGCATGGTTTGGGTGAAGCCGCGCAGATCCGTGGGCAGGAAGCGGTTGGTTTTCTGGGCCAGATAGACCAGGATGGCGCCGGTCTCGAACACCGAAAGCGGGCCGCCGCCGTCGAGCGGCGCATGGTCCACTATGGCCGGAATGCGGTTGTTCGGGCTGATCGCCAGAAATTCCGGCTTGAATTGCTCGCCAGCGCGGATGTTGACCGGAGTCACCGTATAGGGAAGTCCGAGTTCCTCAAGCAGGATGGAGATCTTCCAGCCGTTGGGTGTCGGTGCGTAATGCAGGTCAATCATGGCGAATGACGCTCCTGGCGAGCTGCGGATCGACATCACGCCATGACTTGCAGTCACCCGTGGCCGGCCCCCTGACATTCCAGGCTCCCGTCGCGCGGCTTTCTCGGGTTGACGACATCATGCGCAGCTCTTCGAGGGTTCAAGGCGTCAGCGCGGCGCCATGCGGAGGGCCCCATCCACGCGGATGGACTCGGCGTTCATGTAGCCGCAAGTGACCAGAAACTCGACGGCCTGCGCGAATTCATCGGGGTCGCCCAAACGCTTGGGAAAGGGCACGCTGGCCGCCAGCGCTTGCTTGACGTTGTCCGGCAGGGCCAGCAGCAAGGGGGTGCCGAAGATCCCCGGCAGGATGGTGTTGACGCGAACGCCTTCGTCCATCAGGTCGCGTGCGATCGGCAAGGTCATGCCCATGACGGCGGCCTTGCTGGCGGCATAGCTGGCCTGGCCGACCTGGCCGTCCACCGCAGCGGCCGAAGCGGTGTTGACCACGACGCCGCGGTCGCCGTCGGCCAGCGGTTCCAGCGCCAGCATGCCCGCCGTCGATTTGGCAATGCAGCGGAACGTGCCCACCAGGTTGATCTGCACGATGCGGTTGAAGCGATCCACCGCACTCGGGCGGATCTCACCCGTTTTCCGATCGCGGCTGACAGTCTTGACGGCGTCGGCCGTGCCGGCGCAGTTGACCAAAACGCGTTCCTGCCCGATCGCGGCGCGGGCCTTGGCGAAGGCTGCGTCCACCTGCTCCTCGGACGTTACGTCCACGTTGCAGTAAACGCCGCCAAGCTCGCTGGCCAACGCCTGGCCGACGGCTTCGTTCATGTCGAAGATGGCGACCTTGACGCCATGGCTGGCCAAACGCCGGGCCGTGGCGGCCCCCAGGCCGGAAGCCCCCCCGGTGATGACGGCAGAAATGCCGGAATTGAGTTGCATGGTTTTTCCTTGAAGATGACAGACAGGCGTTATTGGCCGGTGAATTTGGGGGTGCGCTTGCCCAGGAATGCCGCTTGCCCTTCCAGGTTGTCGGCCGAACGCAAAGCGACAACGAAATTGCGCTTCTCATGCTCCAGGCCCTGCGCGAGCGGGGTTTCAAAGCTGGCCAGGGCCGCATCCTTGGCCAGCGCCACGGCCAGCGGCGAATTGGCCGCAATCCGGCTGGCCATCGCCAACGCCGTCGGCAGGGCCTGGCCGTCCGCCGTCACTTCGGCGACGATGCCGACGTCGCAAGCCTTGCGGGCATCCATGAAATCGCCGGTCAGCAACAGCGCCATGGCTTTGGACTTGCCGATGGCATGAATCAAGCGCTGGGTGCCGCCCGCACCGGGGATGGCGCCCAGCTTGACTTCCGGCACGCCGAACTTGGCGGACTCGCCCGCGATCACGATGTCGCAGGCCAGCGCCAGTTCCGTGCCGCCGCCCAGCGCGACCTTTTCCACCGCCGCGATGACGGGCTTGGGGAAGCGCCCCAGCGCCGCAAAGAAGTCCCAGCCGGTCGCCGAGCGGTCGCCCAGCAGCGGCGCGGCGCGCAGCACTTCAAAGGCCGTGATGTCGGCGCCCGCGCAAAACACGCCCTCGGCGCCGGTGATGACGACGACCCGCACGACATCGTCGTCGCGCAGTTGCGCAAGCTGTGCGGACAGGCCATCGAACACCGCGCGGTTCAGGCTGTTCTTCGCACGCGGGCGGTTGATGGTCAGGGTGACGACGGCGCCGTCACGGCTGACGAGCACTTCACTGGCTTCGCTCATGGTGGCCCCGCTCATGCAAGCCGCTCGATGATGGTGGTGTTGGCCGTGCCCGAAGCCTCGCAGATGGTTTGCAGGCCATAGCGGCCGCCCCGGCGCTCCAGTTCGTACAGCAGGTCGGTGAGCATGCGCGCGCCGGTGGAACCCAGCGGATGGCCAATGGCCATCGAGCCGCCGTTGACATTCAGGCGGTCGTCCGGGATGCCGAATTCCTGCTGGAACATCAGCGGCACGCCGCCGAAAGCCTCGTTGACTTCGAACAGGTCGATGTCGTTGATGGTCAGGCCCGATTCCTTCAATGCCTTGCGGGTGGAGTCGAGCACGGCGGTGAACTGGATCACCGGGTCGGCGGCGGCCACGGCGGTGCTGACGAAGCGCGCACGCGGCTTGAGGCCATGCTTTTTGGCATAGGCACGGCTGGCGATCAGCAGTGCGGCGGCGCCGTCGCTGATCTGCGACGAGTTGCCGGCGGTGGTGGTGCCGTTGGCGGCAAACACGGCTTTCAGCGTGGCCAGCTTCTCGGGGTCGGGGTTGGCGCGCACGCCCTCGTCGGCGGCGACGACGGGGCTGTTCGGGTCGGCCGGGTCCTCGGTCAGATGCACCAGTTGATCCTTGATGCGACCGGCCTGAATCGCCTCGGCGGCGCGCTTGTGGCTGCGCACGGCGGATGCATCCAGGACTTCACGGGTCAGGCCGAAGCGCGAGTTCAGCAACTCCGACGAAACGCCTTGCGGTATCAGCGGGTTGTCCTGGTAGCGCGCCAGTTCGCGCGGGCTGTATTGCGCGCCCAGCGGCGCGCCGGGCTTGAACGACGGCGGCAGCGGCGCCTGCGACATCGACTCCACCCCCCCGCCGATGGCCAGCTGGTAGGCCCCCGCCTGGATGCCATGCACGGCAAAACTCACCGCCTGCTGGCCGGAGCCGCATTGCCGGTCCACCGTCACAGCCGGGACGGATTCGGGCAGCCCCGCCGCCAGCACGGCATGGCGGGCCAGGTTGCCATGCTGCTGGTCCCACTGCAGCACACAGCCGACGATCACGTCGTCCAGATCGGAGGGGTTGACGCCGGACTGTTCGACCAGCTGGCGCAGCGTCTCGGCCATCAGATCGACGGGGTGCCATTTTTGCAGGCGCCCGCCGCGCTTGCCCACGGGGGTGCGCAGCGCGCCGACGATCACGGGTTCATGGTCATTCATGTGGTTCTCCTGGTAAGAAACTGGGGGTCATGCAAAGCGGGTGTCAGGCGGAATAGCGGTCTGCCTGCTCGACGCGTATGCGCTTCTTGTCGAGCTTGCCGACGCTGGTCTTGGGGATGGCCTCGACGAACAGAACCTGATCCGGCCACTGCCACTTGGCGAAGGCGCTGCCCAGGTGCTCCTTCAGTTGTTCCTGGGTCGCCTGCTGGCCGGGCTTGAGCACCACCAGGGCCAGCGGCCGCTCCTGCCACTTCGGATGCGGAACGCCGACCACGGCGGCGTCGCGCACGGCGGGGTGGCCCATGAGCAGGTTTTCCATGTCGATGGAAGAAATCCATTCGCCGCCGCTCTTGATCACGTCCTTGATGCGGTCGGTGACCTTGAGGTAGCCGTTCTCGTCCACCGTGCCGACATCGCCCGAGCGCCACCAGCCACCCTCCAGGAAGCGGTCTGCGGAATCGGGCATGTCGTGGTAGCTGGCCGTGATCCAGGGGCCGCGCACGCAAATCTCGCCCGCCGACTTTCCGTCATGCGGCAAGTCCTTGTCATCGGCATCGAGGATGCGGATGTCCACCCCGGTCAGCACCAGACCCTGCTTGCGCTTGAGGTTCCAGCGCTCTTCCTCGGTCAGGCGCTTCTTGAGCGTGGACTTGAGGCGGTTCATGGTCACCAGCGTCGTGGCTTCGGTGGCACCGTAGCCGTGGACCACCTCGGCACCGGTGAGTTTGTAGAAACCGATCATCATCGACAGCGGCGGCTCGGAGGCGCCGGACAGCATGCGCATGCTGCTGAAGTCCGGCTTGACCGGCATCGTTTCGATGTACTGCAGCATGGGCTGAAAGATGGCCGGTGCGCCGTTGGCGACCGTCACGCCCTCGGCGATCATGGCGTCAACCAGGGGCTTGGTGTCCTCGGCGACATAGCGGCCCGGCAGCACGATCTTGTCGCCCAGCAGCGTGGCGGCCTGCGGCAGGCCCCAGCATTGCCCGTGGAACATGGGCGTGATGAGCATCACGCAGTCGCTCAGCGTCATGCCCAGATTGGTGGCCATGCCCGTGGAGTGCAGGTAGATGCAGCGGTGCGAGTAGTACACGCCCTTGGGCTTGCCCGTGGTGCCGGTGGTGTAGCAGGCGCTGTAGGCCGAGGTTTCGTCGATCTCGGGCCAGTCGATCTTGGGGTCGGCGGCGGCCAGCAGGTCTTCGTAGTGCAGCAGCGGTTTCAGCGTGGTCTTAATCTGGTCCAGCGGCTTGTCGGTCATGACGATCCAGCCCTTGATCTGGGGCGAATTCGCCGCGACGGATTCGGCGATGGGCAGCAATGATTCGTCCACGCATACGTAGGACACTTGGCTGTGGCCGACCACGTAGCCCAGGTCTTCGGCGCCCAGGCGCAGGTTCATCTGCAGCATGACCGCGCCCAGGCCAGGGATGGACCAGTACAGCTCGAAATGGCGTCGGCTGTTCCAGTCCAGGATGCCGACCCGGTCGCCAGGTTCGACACCGAGCGCGCGCAGCGCATTGGCGCTGCGGCAGACGCGCGCGTAGCAGTCGGCATAGGTGTAGCGGTCCCAGCCGCCATCGGGCGTGCGGTAGACGATCTCCTGGTCTCCGTGGGTGCGCGCGGCGTGCCGGATGAGCGTCGTGGTGTTGAGCTGGCGGTCGTTGCCCGAGGTAGACGGGCAGCCGCGCACGATCTTGGTGGTGTTGGTCATTCTCTGGTCTCCTATGTGGTTGCGTTGAGTGCCTGGAACCGTGGGGCCGGGGCCGCCTCGATGGCGCCGGAGGGGGTGGTCTGGTAGATACCCCGTGCCGCGTTGTGCGGATGCCGCGCCGCCTCGGCCAGGCTGAGCACGGGCGCGAAGCAGGCGTCGCTGCCTTCGAGCAACGCGCACCAGTGCGCCCTGGGTTGGCTGCGGATGAGGGCCGCAATGCGCTCCTTCAGCGCTGGCCACGTCGTCGTGTCGTACTGGTCGGCAGGGTTCACGTCCGTCAGGCCCAGCTTCGACAGCAGCAGTGCGTGGAACGCGGGCTCCACCACCGCGAGGCTGATGAAGCCGCCGTCGGCACAGGCGTACACGTCATAGAACGGCGAATCGTGAAACGGGCTCGGCTTCGTGCCGTCGATCTGCCCATTGGCGCGAATCCAATGCACCAGCGTGCCCATCATGGCCACGATGTCGATGATGGCGGCATCCACGACCCGGCCGCGGCCACTGCCCCTACCGTTACCGCGCGCATCGACCAGCGCGCAGGCGACACCGAAGGCCATGCCCAGCGCCCCGGCCGCGTCCCCGAGCACCGAGGGCGGCACGATGGGCATCTGCCCCTTGCGGGCCGACAGCGACAGCAGGCCCGTCAGCGCCACGTAGTTCAGGTCGTGGCCAGCGGCCCGGGAGAGCGGGCCGTCCTGGCCCCAGCCCGTCATCCGGCCATAGACCAGCTTGGGGTTGCGCGCCGCGCATTCGGCGGGGCCGAACCCCAGCCGTTCCATCACGCCGGGGCGAAAGCCTTCGATCAGAACGTCGGACTGGCCGATCAGATCCAGGGCGCGCGCCTTGCCGCCGGGCGACTTCAGGTCGGTGATCTCGACCGTCTTGCCCCGGTGCAGCGGGTTGGCCGCCGCCCCGCCCAGCGGCTGCGCCCCGGCGGCCTGCTCGGCCCGTGTCAGCGCAATCACCTCGGCACCCATGTCGGCCAGCATCATGGCGGCCAGCGGGCCCGGCCCGATCCCTTCGAACTCCACCACACGGACGCCGTGCAGTGGCTTTTGCAGCATGTGCGAGGCGTTCACAGCTTCCTCGCAATCAGTTCTTTCATGACCTCGTTCGCGCCGCCGTAGATCTTCTGCACGCGCGAGGTGGTGTACATGCGCGCGATCGGGTATTCGTACATGTAGCCGTAGCCGCCGAACATCTGCAGGCACTCGTCCACCACGCGGCACTGCTGCTCGCTGCACCACCACTTGGCCATGTACGCGGCTTCGGCGTCGAGCTTTCCGTCCAGCAGCCGCTGGATGCAGTCGTTGACGAAGGTGCGCACCACGTGAGCGGTGGTGGCGATCTCGGCCAGCTTGTGGCGCGTGGTCTGCATCTCGAACAGCGGTGCGCCGAAAATCTTGCGCTCCTTCGTGTATTCGACGGTGAGTTCCAGGGCCCGGTCGATGATGGCCGCCGCAGGCACGGCGATGGTCATGCGTTCGTAGGGCAACTGGCCCATCAACTGCTTGAAACCAAGCCCTTCGACGCCCCCCAGGACTTGATCGACCGGCACGCGCACCCCGTCGAAGAAGAGTTCGGCGGTGTCCGACGCATGCAGGCCGATCTTGTCGAGCAGGCGGCCCACGCGGAACCCTGGCAGGTTCTCGGTCTCCACCACGATCAGCGAAAGGCCTCGGCTGCCCGCCTCGCCGGTGCGTGCGACCACAATCAGCAGATTGCAGGTGTAGCCGTTGGTGATGAAGGTCTTGGCACCGTCGATCACGTAGTGGTCGCCATCACGGCGCGCGCGGGTGGCGATGGCCTTGAGGTCCGTCCCGCAGCCGGGTTCGGTCATCGCAATGCCGAGCAGCATCTCGCCGCTGCTCAGCTTGGGCAGCCAGCGCTGCTTCTGCTCCTCGGTGCCGTAGTCCATGATGTAGTGCGCAGCGATGCTGTTCACCTGGACGTTGTTGGGCATTTCCGCTCTGGTCAACTCATCCTGTACCACCAGCTGGTAGGCAATGCTGGCCCCGGTGCCGCCGTAGGCTTCGGGCATTTCGGGCAGCATGAACCCCATCTCGCCGAAGGGCCGCCAGGTCTCGCGCGGGACGTAGCCCTGTTCGCGCCAAGCGGGCAGGTGCGGAGCCATCTCGGCGGCGATGTAGCGGCGCACCTGGTCGCGAAAGGTCTCGATGTCGCTGTCCATCCAGGGTTGACGGTGCAATTGCGGCAGCATGGGAGCGCTCCTCAGAAGGTTTGTACGATGAAGGTTTGAAAACTTGGCCAGCGATGCGGCCCCGGGTCATGCCCGCATACCCACAACGGGGCGGGCGAAGCGTCGAATCTCTGCGTTCTCAGTCTGTCCAGGGCATATGGTCGGCATTCAGCCCGTGCGCGTCTTGCCCGCCAGTGCATGGCAAGTTGACTTTGCGTGTGCAAGGGAAAGCCCGGCTGACTCGACCGGGCCGATGGCGGAGCCGTGAGCAGTCATGCCGCGTGCATCGCTGGGCGACACTCCAAAGCGTTGTTTGAATGCGCGGCAGAAATGGCTGGTGGAGTTGAAGCCCCAGTGAAAGGCGATCGCCGAGACCTGCAGATGCCGGCAGACCGGGTCAACGAGTGTCCGCCAGCACGCTTGCAATCGGCTTTCCAGGATGTGGCCGACCACCGTGGTATCGCCCTGCGCAAACAGCGCATGAAGGTAACGCAGTGAAATACCGTGCGCCGCGGCGATGCGTGCCGGACTCAGGTCATCCTCTTGAAAATGCTGGGCGATGTAGGCAAGTACTCGTTCGCGCAACGCGGCCATGGCCGTGAATCGAGTGGCGCTCTCCGGCTCTGGCAGCGCAATGTCCAGAAGCCCGATCACCGTGCGGCAAAGGGCGACGTGGGCGGAGGGCGGCACGGCGCCGATCTCCTTTGCCAACCCCATCAGGTGTTGGCTGAGCAGTGAGCCCACGCCTGTGTGACTGTCAATGCGGCAGGCTGCGGGCGGCTGCTTGCGGCCCGGTAGATGCTCGCGCATGAGCTGCCAGGGAATCATCAACGACACGCTGTGGGTTCGTTCCAGCACCTCATAGTCTTGCCGCTGATCGGTACGCCAGAGGAACATGTCGCCCTCGCAGATTGGCGTGTCCCACTGCTGCAACTGTACTCGGCCGCTCAGGTTCAGCTGCAGCCCCAGGCAGAACTCATCGTCGAATGACGAATGTCCAGGAGGAGACTGCTCGACGCAAGCACCGGTCACGGTGCATACCAAGGAGGCTCCGGCGAGTTCGTGTCGCCGCAACTTCGCCTGGAATGCAGCAGGCTTCGCCGGGGAGGAAAGACTCCAGCGCTGGAAGGAGTCCTTGAGGATCGCTTCCGTCGCATCTATCCTGCCCTCGATGGGCGCATGGTCGATGGACCATTCCATGGGTGACTGTTGCAGCACTTGTCGTCTCCTGAATCTGCCCCCAGACGCCGCAGCCCATCGGGACCGGAGCGTCGACACCGTGGCGTGCTTTCGTGCGGCGCTCAGGGTACCCAAGGCATACAGGCAATCGTAGGCAGCGGTGCTTGGCGCGGCAATGACGGATGGTCTCGATCAACTGACAAGGCACCTCTTTCGACGGATGGGGGAGCGAGGCAACCCCGCAGCCGAGCGGCCCTGCGCTAACCTCCCGGCATCGACGGCGAACTGAAGATGCAAGGAGACGATGATGGATCTGGGTGCAATGCTGGCAGGCAAGCGGGTGCTGGTCACGGGGGCCTCGTCGGGCCTGGGCGAGAACTTCGCTCGGCTGGCTGCTGGTTGCAAGGCCAAGGTAGTGATTGGGGCGCGGCGCAAGGCGCGGCTCGACAAACTCGCCCAGGAACTCGAAAAGCTCGGTTCGCCTCAGGTCACGGTGCTGGAAATGGATGTGGCTTCCGAGCAGTCCATCGACGACGCCTTCGCCGAGATAGACGCCTCGGGCACCATCCTCGACGTGGTGGTTAACAACGCCGGGGCTTCCAACGACGCCTTGTCGCTCACGCTGCCTGTGTCCGACTTCGACTCGCTGATGGAGACCAACGTGCGCGGCGTGTGGCTGGTGGCCGCGCGTGCCGCGCAGCGCTGGGTGGATGCGGGGCGGGGAGGCTCAGTCATCAACATCGCATCGATCCTGGGCGAACGCGTGATGCCGGGCGCCATGCTGTATGCCACGTCCAAGGCTGCAGTCGTGCACATGACCAAGAGCCTGGCGCTCGAATGGGCGCGCCACGGCATTCGCGTCAATGCCATCGAGCCGGGCTACATCGACACCGAGATGACCGATGCCATGTGGGATACCGACCATGGCAAGGCGCTTATCAAGCGCATCCCGATGCGCCGCCTGGGTAAGCCGGAGGAGCTCAACGGTCTGTTCCTGCTGTTCGCGACCGAGGCCGGGTCGTGGATGACCGGCGCCTGCGTGCCAGTGGATGGCGGGCATCTGTGCTCGTCGCTTTGAGTGCGACCGCGTCGAAGCAGCGCTACGTTTTTTGGGTGCGCGAACGATAGACGCCTGGCGTGCTGCCGGTCCATGACTTGAAGGCCCGCTGGAAGGCGGTGCCGTCGGCGAACCCCAACTCGGCGGCGATGGCGCTCAGCGCGGCATCGGTGCTGGTCAACCGAACGATCGCCATGTCGCGCCGTAACTCGTCCTTCAGCACCTGAAAGGACTTGCCCTCCACGGCCAGATGCCGCTGCAGTGCGCTGACCGACATGTGCAAGCGCTGCGCGGCGACAGTCAGATCGGGCCACTCCGGGCACGCTTGCTGCAATAGCGCGCGCACCCGCGCGCTGGCTGTCCGCTCGATTAGACGCGGGCCGATCAGGTTGCCCGGTGTGGCACGCAAAAAGGTCTGGAGCGCGGCGGTGTCACGGCGCATCGGCTGCGTGAATGCGGATGCCTCGAACCAGACCGCCGACCGCGCCTGCCCGAACCGCAACGTGCCCGAGAAGATTTGGGCATAGTCTGCGGCACGCGGCGGTGGCTCGAAGGCAAAATCGAGCCCTCTGGGCACCAGTCGGCCGCCGTGCAGCCATACCAGCAGACGCCAGAAAACGCGCAACAGCAGCCCGTGCAGGAAGTCTGAATGTTTGCCCAGGGCGTGGCGCACGTCCAGAGCAGCACCCTTGAGCAAGCCATCAGAGACGGGCACAAGCGCCACGTCGTCCTGCAGCAGGGCGAAGGATGCACTCACGCGCTGCAAGGCGGCTGCCAGCGTCTTGGCCCCGAGCGTAGAGCGAGCCATCAGCGCAAAGCTGCCGCAGCGCAACGGCCGACCGTGTAGATGGCCTAGGCATTCGTCGTCCAAGCTGTTCTTCACGGCACTGAAGAGTGCGATGTATTGCTCTATGGTCACACGCGACTGCTCCAGATGCAGCAGCGACTCGGCGATGCGGGCCTGCGCCAGAACGCCATCCAGCCAGGACTCGGTGGCCAGTCCTTTGCTGCGCGCGCCGTCGAGCAGGCCATGCACGGCAAAAACAGGAACAGTGACGACGGGTTTCAACATGGTCAAAGGGAGCAACGATAGCTGGCGCTGAATCCGAAATTACACCAAGAAAACGGCCCGCTAACGATGTAGCGTCCGGCTGCGGTCAACCGGATTTTGCCTTGTGCATACAAAGTCAACTCGCCATGCACTGGCGGGCAAGACGCGTATGTGCCGAGTGCCCAGAATACCGCTTGGTAGCACACCCAGGGACGACCCGTGGACGTTCGGCATCGATGCATTCGCATGAATGCTTCTTCGGCAACGGCATGTCGGTGTGCTCACCCGAATAGCCCAGCAACCAGGAGAGAGTGAATGTCTGTCTGCGCCGTGCCTTTGCGCAACATGCTGATTGATGCGGTGATGCGCGAACGTCGTTCCGTGCGCGCCTTTCTGCCGACCCCGGTGTCGCAAGAAGCGGTGGCCCAGATTCTGTCGGTGGCAGCCAGCGCGCCCAGTGGCACCAACACCCAGCCGTGGCATGTCATTGCCGTGGCGGGCGAGGCGAGGAAGCGCCTATGCGACCGTGTATTGCACGCCTTTCACCATGAAGAGGGAGAGCACCAGTCCGAATACGACATCTACCCGGCCGAGTTCTTCGAGCCCTACCTGACCAGGCGGCGTCGGTGCGGTTTCGCTCTTTATGCCGCAGTCGGAATCTCCAAGGGAGATACGGATGCCATGCGCGCTCAACATGCACGCAACTTTGCCTTCTTCGATGCGCCGGTCGGTTTGATCTTCACCTTGGACCGGCGCATGGTGCAGAGCAGTTGGGTGGACTACGGGATGTTCTTACAGAACATCATGCTGGCGGCCCGCGCACGAGGCCTGGATACCTGTTCGCAGATGGCGTGGACCCTTTACCCGCGCCTTCTGGCTGAAGCCCTGCAAATCCCGGACGGGCAGATGGTCCTGTGCGGCATGGCACTGGGCTATGCCGACCCGGCGGCCGTGGTGAACCGCGTGCGCACCGAGCGTGAGCCGGTCGAGAACTTCACACGCTTCAGCGGCTTCTAGAAATCTTGTCATACCAACTAATCGCGTCGTAAGCCGCCTGAGAAATTCAGCCGCCCTGAAGCGGTTGATCGACCGGGCCTTGTCCTGGTGGGTAGGGTCATGCATGGATGTATGCCCTATGGGGCAGACGGGTTGAACCCACAAAGAGGAGTAAGCAATGTCTACCTACGCCGCGCCCTTGCGCGACATGCTGTTCACGATGAAGGAAGTCGGAGGCCTGGATGCGATCTGTGCCCAGCCGGGCCATGAAGAAACCACGCCCGACCTGGTCGAGGCCATCCTGCAGGAGGCTGCCCACTACGCCACCGGCGTGCTTGATCCGCTGAACCGCACCGGCGACGTGCAGGGCGCGCGCTGGCACGACGGCCAGGTCACGCCAGCCGATGGCTTTCGCGAAGCCTGGGCCAGCTTCTGCGAGAACGGCTGGAACGGCATGCCCGCTGCCACCGAATGGGGCGGCCAGGGCCTGCCCACGCTGGTGTCCACAGCCGTGCTGGAGATGTGGAAGTCGTCCAACCTCGCGTTCAGCCTGTGCCAGATGCTCACGCTGGGCGCGGTGGAAGCCATTGCGCACCATGGCAGCGACGCACTCAAGCGCCGCTTCCTGGAGCCCATGGTCGCGGGCCGCTGGACCGGCACCATGAACCTCACCGAGCCCCAAGCAGGCTCCGACTTGGCCGCGCTGCGCAGTCGCGCCGTGCCCGAAGGCGACCATTACCGCGTCAGCGGAAACAAGATCTTCATCACCTGGGGCGAGCACGACATGGCCGAGAACATCGTCCACCTCGTGCTGGCGCGCCTGCCCGATGCACCGCCCGGCGTGAAAGGCATCTCGCTGTTCCTGTGCCCGAAGTACCTGGTCAACGACGACGGCTCCCTGGGCGAACGCAACGACCTGGCCTGCACCTCCATCGAGCACAAGATGGGCATCCACGGCAGCCCCACGGCGTCGATGAGCTTTGGCGACTGCGGGGGCGCGATCGGCTACCTGGTCGGCGAGCCGAACCAGGGGCTGGCCTGCATGTTCACGATGATGAACCATGCGCGGCTGAACGTCGGCCTTGAAGGCGTGGGCATCGCCGAGCGCGCCTACCAGCGCGCACGCGCCTACGCGCTGGAGCGGGTGCAGGGCAAGCCACTGCTCAGCGGCAGCACCACCATCGCCGGCCACCCGGACGTGCGGCGCATGCTGATGGACATGAAGGCCCGCACCGAGGCCATGCGCGCATTGGCCTATTTCTGCGCCGGCCAGATGGACCGCGCCGCAGGCCACGCCGACGCGCAAGAGCGCGAGCAGGCGCTGGCCCTGGTCGGCCTGCTGATCCCGGTGGTCAAGGGCTGGTGCACCGACAGCGCACAGGGCATCACGTCCGATGGTGTGCAGGTGCATGGCGGCATGGGTTACGTCGAGGAAACCGGCGCCTCACAGCACTTGCGCGACGCGCGCATCACGACCATCTACGAAGGCACGACGGGCATCCAGGCCAACGACCTGATTGGCCGCAAGCTGGCGCGCGAGGGCGGGCGCACGCTGAAGGCACTGCTGGGCCGCATCGACGGCGATGCGCGCCGGTTGGCCGAGATGCCCGATGCCGCGCTGGCGCAGATCGGCGGCGTGTTAGCGGCTTCGGCGCGTGCGCTGGGGGACGCGGCCGACTGGCTGCTGGCCCACGACGACCAACCCGCGCAGTGCGCGGCGGGCGCCGTGCCCTTCTTGCGGCTGGCGGGCACGGTGATCGGCGGCTGGCTGTCGGCGCGCATGGCCGAAGCCGCCACTGCGCAACTCGCGGCGAGATCTGGCGATGCGGGCTTTCTCGGCGCCAAGCGTGCCACGGCCAGCCACTACGCAGCGCATGTCCTAGTGCAGGCGCCGATGTTGCGCGACATCGTCACGGGCGGCGCCGCCAGCACGCTGGCCCTGGCGGATGATCAACTCTGAATGATCCTGAAAGGAAACCCTCCCATGAAAATCCTGGTTCCCGTCAAGCGGGTGGTTGACTACAACGTCAAGGTCCGCGTCCAGAGCGATGGCAGCGGCGTGGACATCGCCAATGTCAAAATGAGCATGAACCCCTTCGACGAGATTGCCGTCGAAGAGGCTGTGCGGCTCAAGGAGAAAGGCGCGGCAACGGAGATCGTCGCCGTCTCGTGCGGCGTGTCCCAATGCCAGGAGACGCTGCGCACCGCCATGGCCATCGGTGCCGACCGCGGCATCCTGGTCGAGACCAATGAAGAACTGCAGCCGCTGGCCGTGGCTAAGCTGCTCAAGGCCCTGATCGACAATGAACAGCCCGGCCTCGTGATCCTGGGCAAGCAGGCCATCGACGACGACTGCAACCAGACCGGCCAGATGCTGGCGGCGCTGGCCGACCTGCCGCAAGCCACCTTCGCCTCCAAGGTCGAGATCGCCGGCGACAAGGCAGCCGTGACCCGCGAAGTGGACGGCGGCCTGGAAACCCTCAGCCTTACGCTGCCCGCCGTCATCACCGCCGACCTGCGCCTGAACGAGCCGCGCTACGTCACGCTGCCCAACATCATGAAGGCCAAGAAAAAGCCGCTGGACACCGTCAAGCCCGAAGACCTCGGCGTGGACGTGGCCCCGCGCCTGAAGAACTTGAAGGTCAGCGAACCCGCCAAGCGCGGCGCCGGCGTGAAGGTGGCCGACGTGGCCGCCCTGGTCGAGAAACTCAAGAACGAAGCGAAGGTGATCTGACATGACCGTACTCGTAATCGCTGAACACGACAACGCGACCATCAAGGGCGCGACGCTCAACACCGTGACGGCCGCCGCAGCCTGCGGCGGCGACGTGCACGTGCTGGTGGCCGGCCACAACGCCGGCGCTGCCGCACAGCAAGCCAGCCAGATCGCCGGCGTTGCCAAGGTCATCCACGCCGACGGCGCCAGCCTGGCCCACGGCCTCGCCGAGAACGTGGCCGCCCAGGTGCTGGCACTCCATGGCAGTGGTGCCGGCAACTACAGCCACATCCTGTTCCCCGCCACCGCCAGCGGCAAGAACGTGGCCCCGCGCGTGGCTGCCAAGCTCGACGTCGCCCAGATCAGCGACATCACCAAGGTCATCTCCGCCGATACCTTCGAGCGCCCCATCTACGCCGGCAACGCCATCGCCACCGTGCAGTCTGCTGATGCCGTGAAGGTCATCACCGTGCGCACCACCGGCTTTGACGCCGCCGCCGCCACGGGTGGCAGCGCCGCTGTCGAAACCGCTGCTGCGGCCGCCGACGCTGGCAAGAGCAGCTACGTGGGCAGCGAGATCGCCAAGAGCGACCGCCCCGAACTCACCGCCGCCAAGATCATCGTGTCTGGTGGCCGTGCGCTGGGCAGCAAGGAAAAGTTCGACGAAGTCATCACCCCCCTGGCCGACAAGCTGGGCGCTGCCATCGGCGCCAGCCGTGCTGCCGTGGATGCGGGCTACGCCCCCAACGACCTGCAAGTGGGCCAGACGGGCAAGATCGTCGCGCCGCAGTTGTACATTGCCGCCGGCATCTCGGGCGCCATCCAGCACCTGGCCGGCATGAAGGACTCCAAGGTGATCGTGGCGATCAACAAGGACCCCGAGGCCCCGATCTTCAGCGTGGCCGACTACGGGCTGGAGGCGGACCTTTTCGCAGTTGTGCCGGAATTCGTCAAGGCCTTTTAAATTGGATGAGATACACCATGGAGCTTCGGCATTTACGTTGCTTTATAGCGGTGGCCGAAGAACTTCACTTCGGCCGCGCAGCGGAAAAGCTGCACATCGATCAGTCCCCTTTGTCGCGCACCATCAAGGAGATAGAGGAAGAGCTCGGGGCGCAACTGTTCACGCGAACCACGCGAAGCACCCGCCTGACCTTTGCCGGAATGGCATTCCTGGAGCGGGTGCCGCGAATCTTCGAAGCTCTGAAACAGGCGTGTGACGGCGTCAAGTCCGCCGCCAGTGGGTTTCAGCGACAGTTGCGCATCGCTTTGTCCGATGGCATCACGCCCTCGCGAATGCCGACGCTGCTGGCACAGTGCCGAGCGGAAGATCCAGAGATTGATGTTCGGCTATTTGAGGTGCCGTTGGATCAACAGATCAAGGGTCTGCACGATGACCTGTATGACGTCGGCTTTTCGATGGCCGAAGAGGTGGGCGACGGCATTGTGGTCAGGCCTGCATGGGAAGACGAACTGATGGTGGCGGTCCCAGCTCGCCATCCTGTTCTGGCCCACAAGCACGTGCCGTTGGAAGAAGTGTTGCGCTATCCGCTGGCGCTATGCGATCCGGCGATATGCGAAGGCCATGCACGCCAAGTTGATCGCGTTTTGCAGCGCTACGAGCAACAGCCACTGATCGCCCAGCGCGTGGCGTCCTATGAGGTGATGATGACCTTGGTCTCAGCCGGATTGGCGCTCGGTTTGGCGGGCGCCGCGCACATTGCATCCGGCCGTGGGCCAGGTGTTGTGGCCCGGCGCTTGGCGGGCAAGCCGCAGATGCTGGCCACGTATCTGCTGCACCGTGACGTGGAGCCCTCCGAAATGCTGGCCCGGTTCATCGAACGAGTGGCCTCCATTGATTCGGCGGATGGCTCCAGCGCCGCCGAGGACTCCTGATCCACCTGCTGAAAGGACCCAAGCCATGACCCGATTCCTGCCGCTGCTGATGGTTGCCGCACTGACGGGCTGTGGACCATCCCAACCGACGGAAACCGTGGACTTCCTCGTTGCCCATCCCGAGCGCCTCAAAGAAGTCCAGCGCCTGTGCAAGGAAGACCGCGCGAAGGCAGGAGAAGAACTCTGCCGCCGTGCGGCCGAAGCCGCCAACCGGCGTTTCTTCGGCGATCGGCCGGAACAGCAATCCAAATAGCGCCCCGCGCCGTCGCCTGGCCGCGACAGAGTTCTTGCTGTTACCTCATCACGCCGCAGCGCGCTCGCGCATGCGGCATTTTTATTGCCTTCGCCACAGCAAGAAGTCTGGCCATTTTGGCCTGAATCCCCGCTATAACGGTCTTTGACCGACCTGCACGCTCGCCTTGATCCTCGGCACTACGGCATGTCCCTGTGCCGTAGCGGGAGGTTGGCCAATGCAAGGAACGAACGTGCTGTTCGGTCAGATTGCCGTTGTCTTCGGCATCGTGATCGCTGGCGTATGGAGCGCCACGCAATGGACAGCAGCGGCGCTGGGCTACCAGCTACGCCTGGGTTCGCCCTGGTTCGATTTCCTCGGCACGCCGGTCTATCACCCCTGGCGCCTGTTCGAGTGGTGGTTCTTCTTCGACGCCTACGCGCCGCATGTATTCGACGTGGGCGGTGCCATTGCCGCAGGCAGCGGCCTGATCGCGGTGGTGGTTGCCGTCGGCATGTCGATCTGGCGCTCGCGCCAGTCCAAGCTGGTCACGACCTACGGCACGGCGCGCTGGGCCAATGCGGAGGACATCCACAAGGCGAGTCTTGACCGGTCTGCGGGCGTATTCCTTGGCCTGCATCGCCAGCAGTACCTGCGGCACGAAGGCCCGGAGCATGTTCTGACCTTCGCGCCTACCCGCTCGGGCAAGGGCGTGGGCCTAGTGGTGCCCACCTTGTTGAGCTGGCCCGCATCGGCCGTCATTCACGACATCAAGGGCGAGAACTGGAGCATCACCGCTGGCTGGCGCTCGCGCTTCTCGCACTGCCTGCTGTTCAACCCGACCGATGCGAAGTCGGCGGCCTACAACCCGCTGCTGGAGGTGAGGCGCGGCGCGCACGAAGTGCGCGACGTGCAGAACATCGCAGACATTCTGGTCGATCCCGAAGGAGCACTGGAGCGGCGCAACCATTGGGAGAAGACCTCGCATGCGCTGCTGGTTGGGGCCATCCTGCATGTGCTCTACGCAGGCGAAGACAAGACGCTGCGCGGTGTCGCCAACTTCCTCAGCGACCCGGCCTGTCCCTTCGAGCTTACCCTGCATCGGATGATGACCACGCCGCACATCGGCGATGGACCGCATCTGGTGGTGGCATCGGCAGCGCGTGAAGTCCTGAACAAATCGGACAACGAGCGTTCCGGCGTGTTGAGCACCGCCATGTCATTCCTCGGCCTGTACCGAGACCCCACGGTGGCCGAAGTCACCTCGCGCTGCGACTGGCGCATTGCCGACCTGATCGCGGCCGAGCATCCCGTGTCGCTGTATCTCGTGGTGCCGCCTTCGGACATCAGCCGCACCAAACCGCTGATCCGCCTGATCCTCAACCAAATCGGGCGGCGGCTGACGGAATCACTCGATGGCAGCGATGGCATCCAGCGCCGTCACAAGCTGTTGCTGATGCTCGATGAATTCCCGGCGCTTGGGCGCCTGGACTTCTTCGAGACGGCGCTGGCCTTCATGGCGGGCTACGGCATCCGCAGCTTCCTGATCGCGCAGTCGCTCAATCAGATCGACAAAGCCTACGGCCAGAACCATTCCATCCTCGACAACTGCCATGTGCGCGTGACGTTCGCCACCAACGACGAGCGCACGGCCAAGCGGATTTCCGAAACCCTTGGCACCGCTACCGAGCTGCGCGCGCAGCGCAACTACGCGGGACATCGACTCGCACCGTGGCTGGGGCACCTAATGGTGTCGAGACAAGAAACCGCCCGCCCGCTGCTCACGCCGGGCGAGGTGATGCAGCTGCCGCCCGATGAGGCGGTGGTGATGGTTTCCAGCGTCGCGCCGATCAAGGCCAAGAAGCTGCGCTACTACTCTGACGCGAACTTCCAGCGGCGCGTGCTGCCGCCTCCTGTACTCGTTGCGGGGCGCTACGCCGACGTGCCTCCCTTACGGCCCGACGACTGGAGCGGGCTGACGGTTCCTCCCGTTCCGGTGGCGCCTGCAACCGAAGCCGTTGAAGGCTTCCCCTCTGCCGCTGACGACGGCGGCCCGCGTCGCCAACCCGAACTCTCCGAAGCCGCCGCCTACGACCCCGACCTGGCTGCGCCTGCAGCCGACCTCGGGCTGCTCGATGACGATGACATGCAGCTTCCCCTTCCTCGCCAGCTCGACCCGGCCCTGCAGCGCACGGCCCGGCTGGCTTCCCTTGACCCTGACGACGGAATCGACCTATGACCCAACACCGCCTCAATGTGTTCATCCAGCCGGAGCACAGCAAGCGGCTCGATGAACTGGCCGCCAAGAAGGGCGTGTCCAAGTCCAGCATCGTCGCGGCGGCCCTGGCCTCCTGGCTGTCGCCCGATGCGGCCGACCAGCGCGAGGCGGCGATTGCCAAGCGACTGGATCGCCTGTCGCGCCACGCCGAGCGTCTGGAGCGCGACCAGAACATTGCCATCGAAACATTGGCGCTGTTCATCCGCTATTTCCTCACTGTGAGCACGCCCGTGCCCGAGGCCCATCAGGACGCCGCTCGCGCCCAGGGCAAGGCCCGCTTCGAGCAGTTCGTCGAACAGCTCGGACGGCATTTGCTGCGCGGGCGCAGCCTGGTGCGGGATGTGGTGGAGGAACTGCACCCCGATCCGACGCGATCGGAGGGCGCGGCGGCCGCTGCAGATGCCCAGGAGCGTGCCTTATGAGCGCCGTTCTTTCCTCCTTCACGGCCACCTCGCTGGATCGCCGCATTCAGATGCTACGCACGGCCATGGGGCCGCTGATCGCCGCCGCGCTCGAAGACCCGGACGTGGTGGAAATCATGCTCAACCCCGACCGCACGCTCTGGGTGGATCGTCTGTCCACGGGCCGCGCCCCGATGGGCGAGGAGCTGTCCGAGGCTGATGGCGAACGCATCATCCGTCTCGTGGCCGCCCACGTCGGCGCCGAGGTGCATCGCGGCCAGCCGCTTTTGACGGCAGAGCTGCCCGAGACCGGCGAACGCTTCGAGGGCATCCTGCCGCCCGCTGCACCGGGGCCAGCCTTCGCCTTGCGCAAGCGTGCCTTTGGTGTGATCCCGCTGTCGCGCTACATCGAGGACGGGATGATGACCGCCGCACAGGCTGGTTTGCTGGTGCGCGCCGTGCGCGAGCGCCAGAACATCCTGATCGCGGGCGGCACCAGCACCGGCAAGACCACCTTGGCGAATGCGCTGCTGGCCGAAATCGCCGCCACGGG
This sequence comes from Variovorax sp. Root473, assembly GCF_001426505.1. Lineage (GTDB taxonomy): Bacteria > Pseudomonadota > Gammaproteobacteria > Burkholderiales > Burkholderiaceae_C > Variovorax. The sequence goes on along the minus strand of NZ_LMEV01000001.1, from coordinate 440,195 downwards.
CGACCGCGTGCTGGTGCTCGAAGACACGGTGGAGCTGCAATGCGCGGCGCGCGATCACGTACCGCTGCGCACGCGCCAGGGCGTCGTGTCCATGACCGAGCTGGTGCGTTCGTCCATGCGCCTGCGCCCGGATCGTGTGGTCGTCGGCGAGGTGCGCGGCGCCGAGGCACTGGATCTCATCAAGGTCTGGGGCACCGGCCACCCCGGCGGCATCGCCACGATCCACGCCGGCTCCGCGCTGGGCGCGCTGCTGCGCCTGGAGCAACTGATTCTCGAAGTGGCGGTGAACCCGCCCCGTGCGCTGATCGCGGAAGCGGTCAACGTGGTCATCCACATTGCCGGGCGCGGACGCAAGCGCCGCATCGAGAGCATCGCTCGGGTCGTCGGCTTCGACGGCTCGGGCTACCAACTGGCGGATGCGCTGGAGGCTCCATTCCCGGAGCTGCTGCCGCAGTCCGACCTTTCTTCCGTGTCCCCTGATCAACCTGGAGAACTGCCATGACGCAGATGATCGTTCCTGCTTTCCGTATTTCTGTAAACCCGCTTGCCCTGCGCTGCCACCCCGCGCGGCTGGATGGCTTGGCGCGCCCGGCCCTGCAGGGTCTGATGCTCGCGGCGCTGATGCTGCTGCTCGCAGGCACCGCGCAGGCCGCAGGTTCCTCGATGCCCTGGGAGGGGCCGCTGCAATCCATCCTGGAGTCGATCCAGGGTCCGGTGGCCCGGATCATCGCGGTCATCATCATCATCGCCACGGGCCTGGCGCTGGCCTTCGGCGATACCTCGGGCGGGTTCCGCAAGCTGATCCAGATCGTCTTCGGTCTGTCGATCGCGTTTGCCGCGTCCTCGTTCTTCCTGTCGTTCTTCAGCTTCTCGGGCGGGGCCGTCGTATGAACGCGGCCCACGATGGCGTGCAGGGGTTCGCTCCAGGTTTCGAGGTGCCCCTGCATCGCTCGCTGACCGAGCCGATCCTGCTGGGCGGCGCGCCGCGCACAGTGGCGATTGCCAATGGCACCTTGGCCGCCGCCGTGGGCTTGGGCCTGCAACTGTGGATTCCGGGCGTGGTGCTCTGGATCGCCGGCCATGCGCTGGCGGTCTGGGGTGCGCGTGTCGATCCGCAGTTCATGCAGGTCTTCGCGCGCCACATCAAGCACCGGCCGCTGCTGGACGTGTGAGGGGAATGCCATGCTGAACCTTGCCGAATACCGCCAGCGGCCGGCGCTGCTGGCCGACTGGCTGCCTTGGGCCGGGCTGATCGCGCCGGGCGTCGTGCTGAACAAGGATGGCGCCTTCCAGCGCACGGCGCGCTTTCGGGGGCCTGACCTCGACAGCGCGACGCAGGGCGAGTTGATCTCCACGTCGGCGCGGCTGAACAACGCGCTGCGCCGCCTGAGCTCGGGCTGGGCGCTGTTCATCGAAGCCGAGCGCCGGCCCGCGGCCAGCTACCCGCACTCGGAGTTTCCTGAGCCGCTGTCCTGGCTGGTGGACGAGGAGCGCCGCGCCGCCTTCGAGGACTCGGGCAACCATTTCGAGAGTGGCTACCACCTCACGCTGGTGTACCTGCCGGCCGAGGAGTCGCGCGCCCGCGCAGCAGGGCTGCTCTATGAGAACCGACCCACCGAAGGCGTGGATTGGCGCGAGCGCCTAACTGCCTTCGTCGCGGAGACGGATCGCATCTTTGACCTGCTCGATGGCGTGATGCCGGAGATCGTCTGGCTCGATGACAGCCAGACGCTGACCTACCTGCATGCCACCGTTTCAACGCGGCGTTACCGCGTGGGCGTGCCCGAGGTGCCATTCCACCTCGACGCTCTGCTAGCCGACGCGCCGCTGATCGGCGGCCTGGCACCGATGCTGGGCGACCAGCATCTGCGCGTGGCGACGGTGCGCGGTTTCCCGACCTCGACCTGGCCGGGGATTCTGGACGACCTCAACCGCCTGGGATTTGGGTATCGCTGGAGCACGCGCTTTCTGTGCCTCGACAAATCCGAGGCGGAACGGGAGTTGGGGCGCTTGCGCCGCCAGTGGTTCGCCAAGCGCAAGAACGTCATCGCGCTGCTGCGCGAGACGATCTTCCAGCAAGAAAGCCCGCTGGTCGATACCGACGCCAGCAACAAGGCCACCGATGCCGATGCCGCCTTGCAGGAGCTGGGCAGCGATCAAGTGGCCTTCGGCTACGTGACAGCGACCGTCACCGTCATGGACGCGGATGCCGCCGTGGCCGACGAGAAGCTGCGCAGGGTGGAGCGCGTCATCCAGGGGCGTGGCTTCGTCACCATCCCCGAAACGCTCAACGCCGTGGATGCGTGGCTGTCGTCCATTCCGGGTCATGCCTACGCGAACGTGCGCCAGCCCATTGTCTCCACGTTGAACCTGGCGCACCTGATGCCGGTGTCGGCGGTATGGGCCGGGCCGGAGAAGAACGCGCACCTCGACGGCCCGCCGCTGATCGTCACGCGCACTGAGGGCGCGACGCCGTTCCGGCTGGTGACGCACATCGGCGACGTGGGCCACACGCTGGTGGCTGGTCCTACGGGCATGGGCAAGTCGGTGCTGCTCGCCACATTGGCGATGCAGTTTCGGCGCTATCGCGGCTCGCGCATCTTTGCCTTCGACATGGGACGCTCGATGCGCGCCACCATCCTCGGGCTGGGTGGCGAGCACTACGACCTCGGGATGGATGGCGAGATCGCGTTTCAGCCTCTCGCCCGCATCGACCGCGAGGGCTACCGCACCTGGGCCGCCGAATGGATCGAAGGGCGCTTGCGGCATGAGGGTGTAGCCGTCGGCCCCGAAGAGAAGGCCGCCATCTGGTCGGCGCTCGGCAGTCTCGCCGGTGCGCCGGTGGAGCAGCGCACGATGACCGGCCTGTCGGTGCTGCTGCAATCGAATGCGCTGCGCCAGGCGCTCGCGCCGTACGTGCTGGGCGGCGCCCACGGCAAGCTGCTGGATGCGGATTCGGATCGCCTGGGCGCCGGCTCCGTGCAGTGCTTCGAGATGGAGGAACTGATGCACAGCAAGGCCGCCGTCATGGCCGTGCTGCATTACCTCTTTGCGCGCTTCGATGAACGCTTCGACGGTGCGCCCACGCTGCTGATCCTCGATGAAGCGTGGCTGTTCCTCGATGACCCGGTGTTTGCGGCGCGCATCCGCCAATGGCTCAAGACGCTGCGCAAGAAGAACGTGAGCGTCATCTTCGCCACGCAGAGCCTGGCGGACATCAAGGATTCGAGCATCGCGCCCGCAATCATCGAGAGCTGCGCGAGCCGCATCTTCCTGCCCAACCCACAGGCGACCGAGCCGCAGATCAGGGTTATCTACGAAGGCTTCGGGCTGAACTCGCGCCAGATCGAGATCGTGGCGACCGCGCAGCCCAAGCGCGACTACTACTACCAATCCCGACTCGGCAACCGCCTGTTCGACCTCGACCTGGGCGCCGCGACGCTGGCCTTTGCGGGCACGTCCACGCCGCAAGACCAGCGCGACATCGACGCGGTGCTCGCTGCCGCTTCATCCGCTTCCACCCCGTTCGTAGCCGCGTGGCTGCGCCATCGCGGCCTGAATTGGGCCGCCGACCTGCTGTCCTCGTTCCCGTCCACCCATCTCCAGGAGAACCCATCATGAAAAAGCGTCTTCTCGCCGCCGCCGTCGCGGCCATGCTTTGCACCGCTACCGCCGTGCAGGCGCAATGGGTCGTGATCGACCCCACGAACCTCGTGCAGAACACGCTGACCGCGATCCGCACGCTGGAGCAGATCAACAACCAGATCAAGCAGCTCCAGAACGAAGCGCAGATGCTCATCAACCAGGCGCGCAACCTGGCCAGTCTGCCATCCAGCGTGGTCGGCCAGCTGCGCGCCAATCTGGCGACCACCCAGCGGCTGATCGCGCAGGCCAAGGGCTTGGCCTATGACGTGACGAATCTGGATCGGGAATTCCAGCGCCTGTACCCCGAGCAATACGCCGCCACCGTGAGCGGCAACCAGATGTACCGCGACGCGCAGGAACGCTGGAAGAACACGCTCGATGGCCTGCAGACCACCATGCAGATGCAGGCTCAGGCATCGCAGAACCTGAGCGACGACGAAGGCGTGCTGGCCGACCTCGTGGGCAAGAGCCAATCGGCGGTGGGCGCTTTGCAGGCGATGCAGGCCACGAACCAGTTGCTGGCCCTGCAGGCCAAGCAGTCGATCCAAACGCAGCGGCTGCAGATCACGCAGGATCGCGCGGGCTCGCTGGAACTGGCGCGGCAGGCCGCCGCCGTGGAGCGGGGCCGCGAGGTGAACCGGCGCTTCCTGGGTGAGGGCACGCCGTACACGCCGCGGTCCGTCGATTTCTACAGTCGTTGACGGAGCCAGGCCATGAACGACGTTTCGGTCATTGACCGCTTCCTCGACATCTTCTCGCGCTACATCGACTCGGGCTTCGGACTGTTGCATGGCGAGGTGGCGTTCCTGACCGCAACGTTGATCGTCATCGACATGACGCTCGCCGGGCTGTTCTGGGCGATGGGGCATGCCACCGGCCAGGGCGAGGACGTGATCGCCAAGCTGATCCGCAAGGTGCTGTACGTGGGTGCCTTCGCCTACATCATCGGCAATTTCAACACCCTGGCGGGCATCCTGTTCCGCTCATTCGCCGGGCTGGGCCTGACGGCCAGCGGCTCGACCTTGAGCATGGGCAACTTCCTGCAGCCGGGACGGTTGGCCAAGGCCGGTATCGACGCAGCGGCGCCCATCCTCGACCAGATCCGGGAGATGGCGGGCTTCCCGGAGGTCTTCATCCACATCGCGCCCATCGTCGTGCTATTTCTCGCTTGGCTGGTGGTCATCGTCAGCTTCTTCGTGCTGGCGGTGCAACTCTTCGTCACGTTGATCGAGTTCAAGCTGACCACGCTGGCGGGCTTCGTGCTGGTGCCGTTTGCCCTCTGGAACAAGACAGCGTTTATGGCCGAGAAGGTGCTGGGCAACGTGGTGTCCTCGGGCATCAAGGTGCTGGTGCTCGCCGTCGTCGTGGGTATCGGCTCAGGGCTGTTCGCCGAATTCAGGATACCGCCCGGTTCCGAGCCGTCCATCGACCAGGCGCTGGTCATCATGCTGGCCTCATTGTCCATGCTGGCCCTGGGCATCTTTGGGCCGGGCATTGCGACAGGCTTGGTGTCCGGTGGGCCACAGCTCGGCGCGGGCGCGATGGCCGGTGCTGCCATCGGCGCAGCCGGAACCGCCGTGGCGGTCGGTGCCGCGGCTACCGGCGTCGGAAGCGCAGTGGCGGCCGGGGCACGCATGGCACCCGCCGCCGCCCGCTCGATGGCATCGACCGCCAGCAGCGCCAAGTCGACGTACCAGGCGGGCTCCACTTCGGCCGGTGGCGGCCTGAAGGGTGCCGCCGCCGGCGTGGGCAATGTTGCCAAGACCGGCGCGCAGGCGGCCGGGCAGAAAGTCGCCGATGGGGCGCGGTCGATGAAGGAACGCATGGCGGCGGCCTTTCGGCCCGATGACGCGCCGGCCTCCGGCGCCGCGCACGCCGACCCTGACGCTAGCGGATCGGCTCCGTCTGCCGAACAACCCGCCTGGGCCAAGCGCCTGCACCGCAGGCAGCAACTCACCCATGCCGCGACGACCGCCGCCCACACGCTGCGCGGCGGCGACGGCGGCAGCTCCAGCCAGGGGCCAAGCCTGCGTGATTCCGATTCCTGATCTTGAAGGAGAACTCCCATGCGATTCAAAAGACCGCAGGTGCGCTATGCCAACACACCGCAGCCTGCTACCCCGTACCAATCCGCCGCCCAGGCCTGGGACGAGCGCATCGGCTCGGCCCGCGTACAGGCGAAGAACTGGCGGTTCATGGCCTTCGGCTGCCTCACTTTGGCCGTACTGATGGCCGGTGGCCTGGTCTGGCGTTCCGCGCAGTCCATCGTCACCCCCTACGTCATCGAGGTGGACAACTCGGGTCAGGTGCGCGCTGTCGGCGAAGCGGCCACGCCGTACCGGCCCAGCGATGCGCAGATTGCTTACCACCTCGGCCGCTTCATCGGTCTGGTGCGCTCGCTGTCCATCGACCCCATCGTGGTGCGGCAGAACTGGCTCGATGCCTATGACTACACGACCGACAAAGGCGCCGTGGTGCTCAACGAGTACGCCCGCGTGAACGATCCGTTCGCGCGTATCGGCAAGGAGTCGGTGACGGTGCAGATCAGCAGCGTGACCCGCGCCAGCGACACGTCGTTCAACGTGCGCTGGACGGAGACGCGCTTCGTCAACGGCGCGCTGGATCGCACCGAACGCTGGAACGCCGTGGTGTCCATCGTGCAGCAGACGCCGCGCACCGAGCAGCGCGTGCGCAAAAACCCCCTGGGCATCTACGCCAACGGGCTGTCGTGGAGCCGCGAACTGGAAGCGAACGAAGGAGCAAAACCATGAATGATCTTTTCCGTAAATCCGCCTTGCCGATCATGCTGCTTGCCCTCACGGGCTGCGCTACGCAGGGCAAGCCGCCGCCGTCCATCTCGCTCGATGAGCCGGTGCAGGCCCAGCCGCTGCCGGAGCCGCCTACGCCTGTGGAGGTAGTGGCTGTGCCGCAGGTGCTGCCGATGCCAGCGCAGATGAAACCTGTGCCGGATGCCAAGTCCGTCGCAGAACCCGCCGATGAAACCGTGCGCGTGTCTCGCGCCAACGCCGAGGCGCGTATTGCGCCCACGCGCGAGGGCTACGTCAACGCGATTCAAGTGTGGCCCTTCACAGATGGCGCGCTGTATCAGGTCTATGCGGCCGTGGGCCGCGTGACGGTGATCGCGCTCCAGCCTGGTGAGGAGCTGGTGACGGTGGCTGCTGGCGACACGGTTCGCTGGATCGTCGGGGACACGTCGAGCGGCAGCGGCGATGCGCTGCGCGTCAATGTGATGGTCAAACCGATCCGCTCGGGGTTGAAGACCAACCTAGTCATCACCACCAGCCGGCGCACCTACCTGCTGGAGCTGACTTCGACCGAGAAGACGTGGATGGCGTCGTTGTCCTGGGAGTACCCGAAGGACAAGATGCTGGCCCTGCAGCGCCAGGCGCAAGCGGCCAGCGCCGTCGCGCCGGTCGATAGCGGCCTGTCGCTGGAGAAGATCCGCTTCCGCTACGCGGTCAGCGGCAGCAATCCGCCGTGGAAGCCGCTGCGCGCCTTCGATGACGGCGGGAAGGTCTACATCCAGTTCCCGCCGGGCATCGCGCAGGGCGAGCTGCCGCCGCTGTTCGTCATCGGCGCGCAGGGCGACGGGCAGTTGGTGAACTACCGTTTTCGGTCGCCGTATTACATCGTGGATCGCCTGTTCGGTGCGGCCGAACTGCGCCTGGGCGGAGACAAGGGCGATGTGGTGCGGATCGAGCGCACCGATGGCGTTTCCGGTGGCACGCGGAGGAACTGACCATGAGCCAGGACGACACTCGCGATCTTGGCACGCCACAGGCGGGCAAGGTCGCGCCCGAGGCGGTGGCGCTGCGCGCCCAGCCGCGCCCGGTCACACGCCTGAATCGGCGCACCTTGGCCATGCTCACGGGCGGCCTGTCGGTCGCCGTGCTAGGGGCCACGATCTGGTCATTGCAGCCACATCGGCGCGGCGCAGGCGAGCAGACCGAGCTTTACAACGTGGATCGCGTCTCGAAGTCCGAGGGGCTGGATGGCCTGCCTTCGGATTACTCCAAGCTGCGGAAGGTGCCGGAGCTGGGGCCGCCGCTGCCGGGCGATCTCGGCCCTGCCATCGTGAAGGCGCAGCAGCCGGTGACACCCACGTATGCGCCACCGGGCCACGACCCGGAGGACGCTCGGCGCAAGGAAGCCGAAGCGGCAGCGGCTTCCTCGGTGTTCTTCCATTCTGGTACGCCCGGCAAGACCGCAGCGCCAGCGACTGCGCAAGCGGCTGGCCCGGCATCGACCTTGGCGGGCTTCGACCCGCTGGCCGCTGGGCCGGCCTCGACGGCTGCCCAGCCTGCCGACCCGACCGCCGTGCAGAACCGGCAAGACCAGAAAGAGGCTTTCCTGAAAGGCGGTTCTACGGAAACCCGCAATTCTGGCAATCTGCAAATGCCAGCCTCGCCGTACCAGATGATGGCCGGGACGGTGATCGCCGGGGCGCTGGTGACAGGCATCAAGTCGGACCTGCCGGGCGACGTGATTGGCACGGTGACGGAGCCGGTCTACGACTCGGCCACGGGCAAGTTTCTGTTGATCCCTCAGGGCTCGCGCCTCATGGGCAAGTACAACAGCCAGATGAGCTATGGGCAGAGCCGCGTGCAGGTGGTGTGGAACCGCATTATCTTGCCGGATACGTCTTCGCTGAAGCTCGACAACCTCGCGGGCGCCGACCCGGCCGGCTACTCCGGCCTGGAGGATGGCGTCGATTGGCACTGGGATCGCGTCTTTGCCGGTGCGGCGCTGACGACACTGCTGGGCGTGGGCGCGGAGCTGGCCGCGCCGGAGAACCGGCAGAACGGCAACCGCATCGTGATTGCCGGGCGCGACAGCGCGCAGGACAGCATCAATCAGGTCGGCCAGGAGATGACCCGGCGCAACATGAACATTCAGCCGACCTTGACGGAGCGGCCGGGCCTGCCGGTGCGGATCATCGTCAACCGCGATCTGGTGTTGCGACCGTACCAGCCGATGTTCTTCCAGCGGGGGGCGATGCGATGAGCACGACGAAGAAATTGCGGCTGGGGCCGCTGCCCAAGCTGGAGTCCACGAAGCTAACCTTTGCGTGCTCGGTCAGCCTGAAAGCCGACCTTGACCGCTATGCCGCGCTGTACGCGCAGGCGTATGGGGAGGCGGTCGATGCCACGATGCTGATCCCGTACATGCTGGAAACCTTCATGGCGGGGGATCGAGGATTCAAGCGCACGCAGACCAAGAACGAAAAAGCCGCCTCTGCTTGACAGAGGCGGCTCTTGAATTGGTGCCCGAGGCCGGAATCGAACCGGCACGCCTTGCGGCGGGGGATTTTCTTCCCACTTCGGCTTTCGCCGCCGCCGTCTCCGAAGAAACGGCGTTCGTGGGCTGGAGCACGCCTTCACCATAGCCTTTCGGCCGTAGGTGCCCGCCGTCTGCTCTCTACACCTTCCGAGGAGCCTTTCGGCTCCAGGGCTTGGCTCGGTATTAGCTCGGACTTGCGTCCAGGGCCTTCGCCGAGTTTGACGGGCTTCACCTCTGGGGTTTCCCCCGGAGGGCTCAAATTTGGTCTGAGTCCCCTGCGTCTACCAATTTCACCACTCGGGCATGACGCACGATGCTACTTCAACTATCTACTCCTCACTGGGAGCCAGCTTGCATCGTCCTGGCTCCTAGCTGACTCCTGGCTCGAAATGCAGGCATCTCGATCAAGAGGCGATTTATCACTCAATCCCTTGTCCCATGCGGCTTGGCAGGCAGTGACCTCAAGCAAGAACTACGTAGAAGTCCCTATTTTTGAGTCCCCTGCGTCTACCAATTTCACCACCCGGGCACATCCGGAAGGAAGCCCAAAATTATGGCACAGTGGCTGGCATGAATTATCCGACGATCGAAGACGCCATCGGCAAGACCCCCCTGGTTGCCCTGCAACGCATCCATGCCGCGGAAAACGCCAAGCGCGGCAACGTGATCCTGGGCAAGCTCGAAGGCAACAACCCGGCGGGTTCGGTCAAGGACCGGCCGGCGCTGTCGATGATCAAGCGGGCCGAGGAACGCGGTGAAATCAAGCCGGGCGACACGCTCATCGAGGCCACCTCGGGCAACACCGGCATCGCGCTGGCGATGGCCGCGGCCATCAAGGGCTACCGCATGGTGCTGATCATGCCGGAGGACCTCTCGGTGGAACGCGCCCAGACCATGAAGGCCTTCGGCGCCGAACTCGTGCTCACGCCCAAGAGCGGCGGCATGGAATACGCGCGCGACCTCGCCGAGCAGATGGTCGGCCAGGGTAAGGGCCGCGTGCTCGACCAGTTCGCCAACCCCGACAACCCGCGCATCCACTACGAGACCACCGGCCCCGAGATCTGGACCGACACGCACGGCAAGATCACGCACTTCGTGAGCGCCATGGGCACCACGGGCACCATCACCGGCGTCTCGCGCTACCTGAAGGAAAAGAACCCCGCGGTGCGCATCGTCGGCGCGCAGCCGGCGGAAGGCTCGCGCATTCCCGGCATCCGCAAGTGGCCCACTGAATACCTGCCGAAGATCTACGACCCGAGCCGCGTCGACGAAGAAATCAGCGTGAGCCAGGACGACGCCGAGGAAATGTGCCGGCGCCTGGCGCGCGAAGAGGGCATCTTCGGCGGCATCTCGGCGGCCGGCGCGCTGTGGGCGGCCATCGAGGTGTCGAAGAAGGTCGAGAACGCCACCATCGTCTTCGTGGTCTGCGACCGCGGCGATCGCTACCTGTCGACGGGCGTTTTCCCCGCCTGATCCCTTCACACCGCGGCGGCGCCCACCGGGCGCCGTACGCCCGAGAAAAAGAACAGAGACTTCCCATGCCCCACCCCAAGTTCTGCCAGGCCTGCGCCACCCCGCTCGAATGGATCGCGTTGATGGAAGACGGCGGTCCCAAGGAACGCCTGCGATGCCCCAACTGCGGTCACACGCACTGGAACAACCCCACGCCCGTGCTCGCGGCCATCGTCGAGTACCGGGGACAGGTGCTGCTGGCGCGCAATGCGGCCTGGCCGGGCAAGATGTTTGCGCTCATCACCGGCTTCATGGAGGCCGGCGAGACGCCCGAGGAGGGCATCGCGCGCGAGGTCAAGGAAGAAACCAACCTCGACGTGAGCGCCGCCAAGCTCGTCGGGGCCTACGATTTCCAGCGCATGAACCAGATCATCATCGCGTACCACGTGGTGGCCGACGGCGAGGTGAAGCTTTCGCCCGAGCTGGTGGACTACCGCCTCTACGACCTGCCCGACCTGCGGTGCTGGCCCGCCGGCACCGGCTACGCGCTGGCCGACTGGCTGCGCACGCGCGGCCACGAGCCGGTGTTCTTCACTGCGGCGGAAAACGAAGAGCGTCGCCGCGGCCTGAACCTGCCGCCGGAGCCTGGCAATGCAAGTTGACCGCGAAATCGACACGCGCGGCCTCAACTGCCCGCTGCCGATCCTGAAGGCGAAGAAATCGCTCAACGACATGGCGAGCGGCCAGCTGCTGAAGGTGGTGTCCACCGACCCGGGCTCGGTGCGCGACTTCCAGGCCTTTGCGCGCCAGACCGGCAACGAACTGGTGGCGCAGGAAACCGTGGGCAGCGACTTCATCCATGTGCTGAAGCGACGCTAGCGCCAGCGACCGACAAAAGAAAAAGGGGCCCTGCGGCCCCTTGTCTTTTTCGCTGCTTTGCAGCGCCCTCAGAGCTTCAGGCTCTTGAGGTACTCGCGGAACTGCGCGCCCACTTCGGGGTGCGCCAACGCCAATTCCACCGAGGCCTGCAGGAAGCCTTCCTTGCTGCCGCAGTCGTAGCGGATGCCTTGGTACGAATAGGCGTAGACCGATTCCCTCTTCATCAGCGCCGCGATGCCGTCGGTCAGCTGGATCTCGCCGCCCGCACCCTTGGGCTGGTTGCGGATCTCGTCGAACACGCCCGGCGTGAGGATGTAGCGGCCGGCCACGCCCAGGCGCGAGGGCGCGTCTTCGGGCTTGGGCTTCTCGACCATGCGGTTGACCTTTACAAGGCCGTCTTCGACGGTCTCTCCGGCCACGATGCCGTAGCGTTTGACGTGTTCGAGCGGCACTTCCTGCACGGCGAGCACCGAGCCGCCCAGGCGCGCGAAGGCTTCGGTCATCTGCGCCAGCACCGGCTGGCCATCGACAGGACCGACCATCAGGTCGTCGGCCAGCAGCACGGCGAAAGGCTCGTCGCCCACGAGATGCTCGGCGCACAGCACCGCGTGGCCCAGGCCCAGCATGCGCGGCTGGCGCACGTACGAGCAGGTCATGTCGTCGGGCGACACCGAACGGGCGATTTCGAGCAGCGCATGCTTGCCGCTGGCTTCGAGCTGGCTTTCGAGTTCGTAGGCGGTGTCGTAGTGGTCTTCGATCGCGCGCTTGTTGCGCCCGGTCACAAAAATCATGTCGCGAATGCCCGCGGCATAGGCTTCTTCGACGGCGTACTGGATCAGCGGCTTGTCCACCACGGGCAGCATCTCTTTGGGCTGTGCCTTGGTGGCCGGCAGAAAGCGGGTGCCGAAGCCTGCAACGGGAAATACGGCCTTGCGGATGCGCGTCGAGGAAGAAATGGACATGGGTAGTTCAGTGTCGTGTCAAGGAGGAAGGGCGAGGGTTGGGAGAGGATGCGGCGCGAAGCCGACAACCGCATCCTAAGCCCCGACTTCCGGCCCCGTCTGTCAGCCGAGGCGCACAAGCTGGCCGCGCAGGCGCTCCAGCGTGGCGGTGAAATCGGCCAGGCGCGTGCGCTCCTGCTCGATCACGGCGGGCGGCGCCTTGGCCACGAAGGCCTCGTTGCCGAGCTTGCCGTGCACCTTGGCGATCTCGCCTTCGATGCGTGCAATTTCCTTGCCGATGCGCAGTTTCTCGGCTGCCTTGTCGATCTCCATGTGCAGGCACAGGCGCGTCGTGCCCACCACCGCCACGGGCGCGGCTTCGGCCGCGGCCTGCCACGAGGCTTCGTCGTCGAACACCTTCACTTCCTTGAGCTTGGCCAGCGCCTGCAGCACCGGGGCCGCATCGCGCAGGAAGGCCGCGCCTTCGGCATCGTCGGCCACCGCGTACAGTGGCAGGCGCGTCGCGGGCGACACGTTCATCTCGCCGCGCAGCGTGCGGCAGGCGTCGACCAGCGCCTTCAGGCGCGCCACGTGGGCCTCTGCGGCTTCGTCGATCTTCTCGGGCTGGCTCTGTGGGTAGGCCGCGATCATGATCGACGCGCCTTCGCGGCCCGCGACCTTCGACACCTTTTGCCACAGCTCCTCGGTGATGAATGGAATGATCGGGTGCGCCAGGCGCAGCAGCGCCTCGAGCACGCGGATCAGCGTGCGGCGCGTGGCGCGCTTTTGCGCGTCGTCGCCGGTCTGGATCTGCACCTTGGCAATTTCGAGGTACCAGTCGCAGAACTCGTCCCAGGCGAACTGGTAGATGGCGTTGGCCACGTTGTCCAGGCGGTATTCCTCGAAGCCCTTGGCCACCTCGGCCTCGACGCGCTGCAGCTGCGAGACGATCCAGAAGTCGGCGCGGCTGAACTTCAGGTAGCCGTGGGCCTTGCCGCCGACCTGGCAGTCTTCCTTGGTGTGCTCCAGCAGGCCGCAGTCCTGGCCTTCGCAGTTCATCAGCACGAAGCGCGTGGCGTTCCACAGCTTGTTGCAGAAGTTGCGATAACCCTCGCAGCGCTTCGAGTCGAAGTTGATGCTGCGGCCCAACGAGGCCAGCGAGGCAAAAGTGAAGCGCAGCGCATCGGCGCCGAAGGCCGGAATGCCCTCCGGGAATTCCTTCTGCGTGTTCTTGCGCACCGCCGGTGCCGTCTCGGGCTTGCGCAGGCCCTGCGTGCGCTTGTCGAGCAGCGCGGGCAACTCGATGCCGTCGATCAGGTCGACCGGGTCGAGCACGTTGCCTTCCGACTTGCTCATCTTCTTGCCCTGGGCGTCGCGCACCAGGCCGTGGATGTACACGTCCTTGAACGGCACAGTGCCCATGAAGTGCTTGGTCATCATGATCATCCGGGCGACCCAGAAGAAGATGATGTCGTAGCCCGTCACCAGCACGGTCGAGGGCAGGTACAGCGCCAGGTCCTGCGTCTTCTCGGGCCAGCCCAGCGATGAGAAGGGCACCAGCGCCGACGAGTACCAGGTGTCGAGCACGTCTTCGTCGCGCGTGAGCGTCTTGCCCGGCGCCTTGGCCTGCGCCTCGGCTTCGGTCTCGGCCACGTACACCGTGCCGTCTTCGTCGTACCAGGCCGGAATCTGGTGGCCCCACCAGAGCTGGCGCGAAATCGTCCAGTCCTGGATGTTCTCCATCCAGTGGTTGTAGGTGTTGACCCAGTTCTCGGGCACGAAGCGCACTTCGCCCGACTTCACCACGTCGATGGCCTTCTGCGCGATCGACTGGCCATCGGCGCCGGGGCGCGTCATGGCCACGTACCACTGGTCGGTGAGCATGGGCTCGACCACGGCGCCCGAGCGCGCGCAGCGCGGCACCATGAGGCGGTGCTTCTTCACTTCGACCAGCAGGCCCAGCGCCTCGAGGTCGGCCACGATGGCCTTGCGCGCCACGAAGCGGTCCATGCCGCGGTACTTCTCGGGGGCGTTGTCGTTGATGGTCGCGTCGAGCGTCAGGATGCCGATCACCTCGAGCTTGTGGCGTTGGCCGACGGCGTAGTCGTTGTAGTCGTGCGCGGGCGTGACCTTGACCACGCCGGTGCCGAATTCCTTGTCGACGTAGTCGTCGGCAATGATCGGGATCAGCCGGTCCACCAGCGGCAGCTTCACGCGCTGGCCGATCAGGTGCTTGTAGCGCTCGTCTTCGGGGTGGACCATCACGGCCGTGTCGCCGAGCATGGTCTCGGGGCGGGTGGTGGCCACCGTGAGCGTGCCGCTGCCGTCTTCGAGCGGGTAGGCGATGTGCCAGAGCGAGCCGTCTTCTTCTTCGCTCTCGACTTCCAGGTCGCTCACCGAGGTCTTGAGCACCGGGTCCCAGTTGCCCAGGCGCTTGCCGCGGTAGATCAGGCCTTCTTCATACAGCTTCACGAAGGTGTGCGTGACCACCTTCGAGAGGTCGTCGTCCATCGTGAAGTACTCGCGGCTCCAGTCGACCGTGTCGCCCATGCGGCGCATCTGCTCGGTGATGGTGCTGCCCGACTTTTCCTTCCACTCCCACACGCGCGCCACGAAGTTCTTGCGGCCCAGGTCGTGGCGGCTGACCTTCTGCTCCTGCAGCTGGCGCTCCACCACGATCTGGGTGGCGATGCCCGCGTGGTCGGTGCCCGGCACCCACAGCGTGTTGGCGCCCTTCATGCGGTGGTAGCGCGTGAGGCTGTCCATGATCGTCTGGTTGAACGCATGGCCCATGTGCAGCGTGCCCGTGACGTTGGGCGGCGGCAGCTGGATCGCGAACGACTCGGCGCCTTCCTTGGGCTGCTGCGTGCCGCGAAAGCCCGCCTTGGCGTAGCCGCGCTGCTCCCATTCCGGGCCCCAGTGCGCCTCGATGGCGGCGGGTTCGAACGATTTGGACAGGCTCTCGAGGCCGGGCTGGGAGGTAGGTTCGCTCATGGGGAATGCAAAACGGCACCCTCGGGTGCCGTTGGTGACAGGGTGGGATGACCCGGGATTTTACCGGGGCGGCCCGGGGAAACCCCAGCCCCACATAATCGACCGATGCTGTTCCTGCTTTCCCCCGCGAAGTCGCTCGACTACGACACCCCCGTCCCCTCCGAAACCCCCGCCACCCAGCCCCATTTCGAAGCCCCGCGCGGCCCCTCGGTCGAACTCATCAAGCTGCTGCGCGAGAAGTCGCCCCAGGACATCGCCGAGCTGATGCACCTGTCGGACAAGCTCTCGGCCCTCAACGTGGCCCGCTACGCCGCCTGGTCGTCCAAGAGCACCGAGAAGAACGCCCGCCAGGCCGCCTTCGCCTTCGACGGCGACGTCTACGGCGGCTTCGACGCCCGCAGCCTCACGCCCGCCCAGCTCGCCTGGGCGCAGGACCACGTGGGCATCCTGAGCGGCCTGTACGGCCTGCTGCGCCCGCTGGACCGCCTGCAGCCCTACCGGCTCGAAATGGGCACCGCGCTGGCCAACCGCCACGGCAAGGACCTGTACGCCTTCTGGGGCTCGCGCATCGCCGAGCACCTGAACGAGCGCCTGGCGGCCGACCGCACGCCGGTCGTCGTCAACGTCGCCTCGCAGGAGTACTTCAAGTCGGTCGACCAGAAAGTGCTCAAGGCGCGCGTGGTCGAATGCGTGTTCCAGGAGTGGAAGGGCGACAGGTACAAGATCGTGAGCTTCTTCGCCAAGCGCGCCCGCGGCCTGCTGGCGCGCTGGGCCGTGCTGCACCGGGCGGCCACGCCCAAGGCGCTGGAAAAATTCGATCTCGAGGGTTATGGTTTCGACGCCAATGTGTCGACAGCCGAAAGGCTGGTGTTCAGAAGAAAGCTAGCATGACCCCCAGGCTGCGCGCACTTCGTGTCGCTTCGCCAACCCCCTTCCAGGGGGCAACACCAGCGGCCCGGCAAAGCCGGTTCCGCGGTGTTTCTGGCGAAGAGCTGCGTGGAGTCATGTGTTGCGGGTCTCATTGCAGAGTGGAGGAGCACTGACATGTCCCAAGCGATCAGTCCGGAATTGCGCGAGTGGCTGGTGGCCCAGCTCGCGGCCGGCCATTCGGTGCCCGCGCTGCGCATGTCGATGCGGGCCGCCGGCTGGCAGGATGCCGCCACCGACCTGGCGCTGGCCCAGCTGGAGGCCGGTTTTCCCGATGTCGAGACGGCGCTGGCGCCGGCCCGCACCGAGATGCCCGGTCCCGACCTGGACGGCGCACCGCTGTACATCGAGGCCGGCGACCGCCGCGTGCAGGTGCTGCAGACCGTGCGGCATCCGCGTGTCGTCGTGTTCGGCAACCTGCTGTCGGCCGAGGAATGCGAAGGCCTGATCGCCGCCGCGCGCGTGCGGCTGGCCCGCTCGCTCACCGTCGAGACCCGCACCGGCGGCGAGGTGCTCAACGTCGACCGCACCAGCGACGGCATGTTCTTCGAGCGCGGCGAGAACGAGATCGTCGCGCGCCTCGAGCAGCGCCTGGCCATGCTGCTGCGCTGGCCGCTCGAATACGGCGAGGGCCTGCAGATCCTGCGCTACGCGCCCGGCGCGCAGTACCGCCCGCACTACGACTATTTCGACCCGCACGAGCCCGGCACGCCCACCATCCTCAAGCGCGGTGGCCAGCGCGTGGCCACGCTCGTGATGTACCTGCAGGAGCCTGAGCAGGGCGGCGCCACCACCTTCCCCGACATCGGGCTCGAAGTGGCCCCGGTGCGCGGCACCGGCGTGTTCTTCAGCTACGACCGGCCCGACCCCGCCACCCGCACGTTGCACGGCGGCGCACCGGTGCTCGCCGGCGAGAAATGGGTCGCCACCAAGTGGCTGCGCGAGCGCGAATTCAAGTAGCAGCAGAAGAAGCAGCAACACCAAGGAATCGATGAAAGTCACCGCCAACGGCCTGCAGATCGAAGTCGACGACACCGGCGGCGAAGGGCGCCCCGTCATCCTGCTGATCATGGGGCTGGGCATGCAGCTGGTCGCCTGGCCCGACGGCTTCGTGCAGCAGCTGGTCGACGCCGGCTTTCGCGTGGTGCGCCATGACAACCGCGACATCGGCCTGAGCCAGGGCTTCGACCACCTCGGCACCGGCAACCTCGTGTGGGAAACCGTCCGCCACCGGATCGGCCTGAAGGTGCGCAGTGCCTACACGCTGCAGGACATGGCGCTCGATTCGCTCGGCGTGCTCGACGCGCTGGGCATCCAGAAGGCCCACATCGTCGGCGCCTCGATGGGCGGCATGATCGCGCAGCGCATCGCCGCC
Organism: Variovorax sp. Root473; assembly: GCF_001426505.1. Lineage (GTDB taxonomy): Bacteria > Pseudomonadota > Gammaproteobacteria > Burkholderiales > Burkholderiaceae_C > Variovorax. Next base: position 422,681 of record NZ_LMEV01000001.1, on the reverse strand, counting down.
ACCGCGCCCGGGCGCACCGCCAGCCTCGTGAGCATCATGAGCTCCAGCGGCGCGCGCGGCCTGCCGGGCCCGCGCCGCGAGGTCGGAGCCATGCTCATGCGGCGCCCGCGCAGCCACGACGAGGCCACGCTGGTCGCCCACAGCATCAAGCTGCTGCGGCTCATCCAGAGTCCGGCCTACCCGCAGACCGACGAGCAACTGGCCACGCGCCTCACCTTCAGCATGCGCCGCGCCTACCACCCGGCCGGCCTGATGCGCCAGATGCTCGCCATCGGCGCCGACGACGACCGGCCGCAGGTGCTGGCGCGCATCCAGCGCCCGACGCTGGTGCTGCACGGTGACGCCGACGCGCTCGTGCCCATCGCTTGCGGACAGGACAGCGCCCGCCGCATCCCCGGCGCGACCTTCGTGGCCATTCCCGGCATGGGCCACGACCTGCCGCCCGAGGTCTGCACGATCCTCGCCAACCACATCGCTCCGTTCGCACACGCGGCGGATGCCGGAACCGCCCCATGAGCCACGACCCCGCCAACCCGACCCCCAACCCCAACACCCCCGAGCAATCGCAGCTCGGCCGCGCCTCGGCCTACGCCGACAAATACGACCCGAGCCTGCTGTTCCCCATCGCGCGCGCCACGCAGCGCGAAGCCATGGGCATCCAGGCCGGCGCCTTGCCCTTCTTCGGCGCCGACCTCTGGACCGCCTTCGAGCTGAGCTGGCTGAACCCGCGCGGCAAGCCGCAGGTGGCCATTGCGCACTTCACCATTCCGTGTGAAACGCCGAACATCATCGAGAGCAAGTCGTTCAAGCTGTACCTCAACAGCTTCAACAACAGCACCTTCGCCAGCATCGATGCCGTGCGCGAACACCTGCGCACCGACCTGGCCGAAGCCGCATGGCGCGGCAGCGACCAGTCGGCCGGCATCGGCGTGAAGCTGCTCACGCCCGACCTGTTCGACCGAGAGCCCGTGCACGAAATCGACGGCCTCGATCTCGACCGCCTCGACATCGAATGCACGCATTACCAGCCCGCGCCCGAGCTGCTGAGCAGCGACACGACGCAGGTGCACGTGAACGAAACCCTCACCAGCCGGCTGCTCAAGAGCAACTGCCTCGTCACCGGCCAGCCCGACTGGGGCAGCGTGCAGATCCGCTACAGCGGCCCGCCCATCGACCAGGCCGGCCTGCTGGCGTACATCGTGAGCTTTCGCAACCACAACGAGTTCCACGAACCCTGCGCCGAGCGCATGTTCACGGACATCTGGCGCCAGTGCCAGCCGACCAAACTCGCGGTGTATGCGCGCTATACGCGGCGCGGCGGGCTCGACATCAACCCGTTGCGCACCAGCTGGCCGCAGGCGCTGCCGGCGAACATCCGCACGGCGCGGCAGTAGCCAGCCGGCCTTCGCGCCGTCGCTGAAGCCCCTCTTCGGAAACCGCAAACCCGCGCCCGCCTTGCCTGTGGCATTCTGAAATTCCCCCGCACCCTGCGGGCGAACGAACATCCGAAGCAGAGGCAAGACACATGGTTGAAGGCAAAGTGATCGTCGTCACCGGCGCGGGCGGCGGCATCGGGCGGGACATCGCGCTCGCGATGGCGCGGCATGGCGCGAAGGTGGTGGTCAACGACATCGGTGCGGGGCTCGACGGCGCGGGCGGCAGTGCCGGGCCGGCGCAGCAGGTGGTCGAGGAGATTCGTGCAGCGGGTGGGCAGGCCGTGCCCAACACCGACAGCGTGGCCGAGGCCGCGAGCGCGGGGCGCATCGTGGAATGCGCGGTCGACAGCTTCGGGCGCATCGACGCGGTGGTGAACAACGCGGGCATCCTGCGCGACCGGTTCTTCCACAAGATGTCCGTCGACGAGTGGGACGCGGTGATCAAGGTCCACCTGTACGGCGCCTACTTCGTGAGCCGCGCGGCCGCGACGCACTTCAAGGAACAGAATGCGGGCGCGCTGGTGCACATGACTTCCACCTCGGGCCTCATCGGCAACTTCGGCCAGGCCAACTACGCGGCGGCCAAGCTCGGCATCGCGGCGCTGTCGAAGTCCATCGCGCTGGACATGCGCAAGTTCAACGTGCGCTCCAACTGCATTGCGCCCTTCGCCTGGAGCCGCATGATCGGCGCCATTCCCACCGACACCGACGAGCAGCGCGCACGCGTCGACAAGATCAAGCAGATGACGCCCGCCAAGGTGGCGCCGCTCGCGGTGTACCTGGCGAGCGATGCGGCGGCGGCAGTCAACGGCCAGATCTTCTCGGTGCGCAACAACGAGATCTCGCTCATCAGCCAGCCGCGCCCGGTGCGCTCCGTGCACCGCTCGGAAGGCTGGACGCCCGAGAGCATTGCCGAGCACGCCATGCCCGCGATGCGCGCCAGTTTCTTCCCGCTGGACCGCTCGGCCGACGTGTTCAGCTGGGACCCCGTCTGAGGTCAAACCCTGAGCGCCGTGTGCGCAGCGCCATTCGCCGGACAATGCACGTTCCCTCCGCTTCGCCCCTGACCGCCCGGTGAACCTGCATTTCGACCTGTTCGACCTGAAACTGTTCGTCTACGTGGCGGACGCGCGCAGCCTCACGCGCGGCGCAGAGAAGGCCTGTATCTCGCTGGCTGCCGCCTCCACCCGCATCAAGCAGATGGAAGAAGCCGTGGGCGGCAAGCTGCTGCACCGCAGCGCGCAGGGCGTGAGCCTCACGGCGGCGGGGCAGGCGGTGCTCTACCACGCCAAGCGCGTGATGCAGCAGATGGAGCACCTGCGCTGCGACATGCAGGACTTCGGCAAGGGCATCAAGGGCCATGTGCGCGTGTTCGCCAACACGACCTCGATCACCGAGTACCTGCCGCAAAAACTTGCGGGCTTTCTCACGCAGCACCCGGCCGTGCAGGTCGACCTGCGCGAATACCTGAGCGAAGAAATCGTGCGCGCCGTGGCCGACGGCGAGGCCGACATCGGCATCCTCGCGGGCGACGTGCACACCGGCGAGTTCGATGCGCGCCCGTTCGGGCGCAACCACCTCGTGCTCGTCGTGCCGGCCACGCACCACCTTGCGGGCGCGCCCTCGGTGGCCTTTGTCGACACGCTCGACGAGCAGCACGTGGGCCTGCACCACGGCAGCGCCATCCATCGTTTTCTGCAGCGCCGCGCCGAACTCGCGGGGCGCGGCTTCAACCCGCGCATCCAGGTCAGCAGCTTCGAGGCCATCTGCCTGATGATCGAAGCGGGCGTGGGCGTCGGCGTGCTGCCGTCGTCGTCGGCGCAGCGGTTGTCGATGGCGATGCGGATCGCCACAGTTCCGTTGAGCGATGCATGGGCCGAGCGCGAGCTCAAGCTCATCGCGCGCAACCGCGAGCAGCTGCCGGCCTCCGCGCGCGAGCTGTTCGATCACCTCGTTTTGATCTGAGGCACGACGGGCCATGTCCGCCGACCTGAAATCGCTGCGCCTGTTCGTGGCCGTGTCGGACCACGGCAGCATCAGCGAAGGCGCCAAGCGCTGCCACATCGCGCTGGCGGCTGCCAGCAAGCGCATCTCCGATCTCGAAGCGCGCGCCCGGTTGCCGCTCCTGGTGCGGCATGCGCGCGGCGTCACGCTCACCTCGGCCGGCCATGGGTTGCTGCTGCATGCGCGCGCCGTGCTCTCGGCCATGGACCGGCTGGGCGCCGAGCTCGACGATTTCCAGAACGGCGTGGCGGGCGTGGTCAGCATCACGGCCAACGCGTCGACGATCGCGCAGTTTTTGCCGGCGCAGATCGGCTCGTTCCTGCGCCTGCACCCGGTGCTCAAGATCGACCTGCAGGAGCGCGCCAGCACCGAGGTGGTGAAGGCCGTGCAGGCCGGCCTGGCCGACATCGGCGTGATCGAGGGCCAGACGCCGGCCGACGGCCTCGAATGCCTGCCCTACCGCACCGACGAGCTGGCCGTGGTGGTTGCGCGCGACCACCCGCTGGCGCGCCGCAAGCGCATCGATGTGCAGGAGGTGCTGCGCCACGACCATATCGTGGTGCGCGAAGGCACGGCGCTGCACCGCGTGCTGCTCGCCGCCGCGCTGGAGGCCCAGGTGCCGCTGAAGGTGCGCATGCAGGTGGGCAGCTTCGACATGGTCTGCCGCATGGTGGAGCAGGGCGTGGGCATCGGCGTGCTGCCTTATGCGGCCATCCTGCCGCAGCTGCAGATTCTCAAGCTGCGCTGCCTCAAACTCGACGCGCCCTGGGCGCTGCGCCGCCACCTGCTGTGCGTGCGCCGCCAGCAGGAGCTCACGGCTGCCGCGCGCTCGGTGCTCGAACACCTCGGCCGTCCCGACTGAGCTGAGGCCATCGGGCAACGAGCCTTCGCGTCGCGCGAAGGCTCGAACTCGCCAAAAACGAATTGTTCTCCCGCGGCCCTCGCGCAAAGATGCGGGCACACCAAAGGAGACACCCTTGAAGATCATCCGCGTCAGCGCCACGCCGCTGAACATCCCCGTGACCATCGACGTGGTCGGCCTGAACAAGCAGACCTCGCTGTCGCTGTGCCTCACCGAGATCGAGACCGACACCGGCCTCGTCGGCCACGGCATGACGGCCATCACCGAAGAAGAAATCATTGCCGCCGCCGTGCGCGAAGTGGCCGGCCCCGCGCTGATCGGCGAAGACCCGATGGCCACCGAACGCCTGTGGGAGAAGCTCTACTGGCTGCTCTCGCCGCGCGGCCAGACCGGCTATGCGAGCCACACCATCGCCGCGCTCGACATCGCGCTGTGGGACCTGAAGGGCAAGGCGCTCGGTCAGCCGCTGTGGCGCCTGTTCGGCGGCGCGCGCGCCAAGGTGCCGGTGTACGCCACCTTCGGCTTTGGCTTCTTCGAGCGCGACCAGCTCGCCGCCGCCGCCAGGCTGTGGGTGTCGCAAGGCTTCCAGCGCCTGAAGATGACCGTCGGCAACCACGCACTTGCCCGCCGCGACGAGCCGCGTCCGCTCGACGAAGTCATCGCCGAAGACGTGCGCCGCGTCGCCGCCGTGCGCGAGGCCGTGGGCCCCGACGTCAAGCTCTACGTCGATGCCAACTGCGGCCTCGACCTGTTCCACGCCACCGAGCTCGCGCAGCGCATCGAGCCCTACGGCATCAGTTTCTTCGAGGAGCCGCTCACGCAGAACGACGTGCGCCAGATGGCGCAGCTGCGCGCGCGCACGCGCATCCCGCTGGCCTGCGGGCAGAACGAAGGCCTGGCCTTCCGCTTCCGCGACCTGCTGGTGAACCAGGCGGCCGACGTGCTGCAGCCCAACGTGACCATCTCGGGCGGCTACTCGCAGTGCCTGAAGATCGCGGGCATGGCCGCCGCCTTCAACGTGCCGATCGACAACGGCGGCGCCTGGCCCTTCCACAACATGCACCTGCACGCGGGCGTGTCCAACGGCGGGCTGGTCGAGTACCACTACGTCGCGGTGCAGATGCTCAAGCAGATCTTCGACGGCCTGCCCGTGCCCGACCAGGGCTGGCTCACGCTGCCCGAGGCGCCGGGCCTGGGCTTCACGCCCAACGCCGAGCGCGTGCGCGAACTCGCGAAGCTGCCCACGTCGCACGGCAAGGGAAAGGCCTGACGCGCCAGGACAGTTCAGAACACGACCAGGCCGCGCAGACGGCCGGCGAACCCCGACCACCACGGAGACAAGATGAACGACAGAAAAACAGATGCCATGCGGCCCTCGCGCCGTCATGCCTTGCGGGCCGCCCTGGCCCTGGCCGGCCTGCTGGCCGCCGCGCCCGCCGCGTGGGCGCAGAAGTTTCCCGACAAGCCCATCCGCATCGTCGTCGGCTACTCGGCTGGCGGCGGCGTCGATGCGGTCGCGCGCATGCTCAGCGCGCGCCTGCCTGCCGTGCTGGGCCAGCAGGTGCTGGTCGAAAACCGCACCGGCGCCACCGGCCTCATCGCCGCCGACCTCGTCGCCAAGGCGCCGCCCGACGGCTACACGCTGATGATGGGCGACAGCGCCTTGCTCATCGCCAAGCTGCTGCAGCCGAAGATTGCGATCGATCCACTGACCAGCTTCAAGCCCGTGGCCGGCGCCTTCGTGTCGCCGCTGATGATCGTCGCGGGCAACGACTTTCCGGCGAAGACGCCCGCCGAACTCGTCAAGGAACTCAAGGCGCATCCGGGCCGTTACTCCTACGCGTCGTCGGGCGTCGGCACCGTGCAGCACCTGGGCTTCGAGATGCTCAAGCAATCCACGGGTGCGTTCGTGGTGCATGTGCCGTACCGCGGCGCGGCGCAGATCGTGCCCGACGTGGTCGGCGGCCAGGTGCCGCTGGGCGTGGTGAGCGCCACCGCTGCCATGGCGCAGTCGAAGGCCGGCAAGCTGCGCGCGCTGGCGCTGCTGAACAACGCGAAGCTCGAAGGCGCCGAAAGCGTCGCGCCGCTGGCCGAGGCCCTGCCCGGCTTCGACGTGGCGCCGCGCATCTTCCTGTTGGCACCGGCGGGCACGCCCAACGATGTGGTCGACAAGCTCTCGGCGGCGGTGAAGACCGTGCTCGACATGCCCGAGACGGGCACGGCCGCGGCCGCGCAAGGCACGCTGCGCGCCTATGCCACGCCGGCCCAGCTGGGCAAGGACATGGCGGAGGAAACGACGCGATGGAAACGCATCATCACGGACCAGCGCATCGTGGCGGAGGGGAACTGAGGTGACGCAGCCCCATCTCGGCCTCATCGTTCCTCCCGCGGCCGGCGCCGTGCCGGTGGACGGACCGCTGCTCTACGGCGACCGCATCCGCTTCAGCGCCAAAGGCCTGGGCCTGGGCGAAATCTCCACGCGCGGCTACACCGAGGTGATCGACTCGGTCATCGGCAAGGCGCTGGAGTTGAAGGAAGAGGGCGCCAGCGCCGTCTCCCTCATGGGCACCTCGCTGAGCTTCTTCCGCGGCGTCGCCTTCACGCGTCAACTCAAGCGCGAGATGGAACAGGCGACAAGCCTGCCCTGCACGACCATGAGCGACGCGGTCGTCGCGGGACTGCGTCACCTGAAGGTGCGGCGCGTGGCCGTTGCCACGGCCTACATCGACGAGGTCAACGCGCAGCTGCGCACCTACCTCGAGCAGAGCGATTTCGAACCGCTCGCACTCGAAGGCCTGGCCATCTCCGACGTGCAGGCGGTGGGCCAGGTGTCGACCGAGGTGCTGGTCGACCTGTGCCTGAAGGTGTTCGACGACCAGCCCGGCGCCGATGGCCTCCTCATCTCGTGCGGCGGCCTCGTCACGCTCGATGCCGTGCGCGAGGTCGAGGCGCGCCTGCAGGTGCCCGTGGTGTCCAGCTCGCCCGCGGGCTTCTGGGACCTCGTGCGCACCGCGGGGCTCGATGCGCGCTCGCCGGGGCAGGGCCGGCTGTTCGCCTGAACGAACGGCCTCAGCCGAGCCAGCGGCCCACGCGGGCCGTGTCGGCGAGCTGCCAGACGCGCTCGCACAGCGCCTTCGCTTCGTCGGCCGTCGCGCCTTCGCCGTAGTGCGCGAGGCGCTGCATCTTGTCCTCGATCTCGGCGCGGCTCAGGCTGTTGCCGGGGTCGCCCTTGGGTTCGTCGACGCGGCCGGCCAGCGTGCGGCCGTCGGCGGTGTGCACGCTGACCTTGCCGATCCAGCGCGCGGGGTAGGCGGTGTCGACCTCGTCATCGAGCGCCATCGTCACCTTTTCGCGGAAGGCCGAGACCTCGGGCGAGAGAAAGTCGCGGTCGAACTCGCCCAGGCCCGCGCGGCCGTGCACGGCGATCAGGCCCAGCACCGTGCCCATCGAGAACTTGCCCTGGTGCACCGTGGCGGGCACCGTCACACAGCCCAGCACGTCGATGGCGCCCTGGTGCACGTGGGTCGTGACCTGGGACACGTCTGTCGGCTTGAGCTGGTTCTGTTCCATCACCTGCAGCAGCGCGTCGGCGGCAGGGTGCGTGTGGCGGCAGGAGGCGTGGTACTTGAACGAGGTCTCGGCCAGCGTCCAGCGCGTGCCCAGGCCATCGGTGAGCTTGGCGGGATCGGCGTCGCTCGACATGCCCACGCCCAGCCCCTGCGCGCCTTCGAGGATCTTCGCCGCGCCCGTGAAGCCGTCCTGCGCGAGGTAGGCCGACATCAGCCCGCTGGCGGCCGCGTGCGCGCAGTGCAGCTGCTTCGAGTCGGCCGCGTCGCGCAGGAACTCCCACACACCGGCCGACTGCGTGCCGGCCGAGCCGAAGGCATGCAGCATCTGCTGCGGCGACAGCTCGAGCAGGCGACCGACCGCCGCGGCCGCCGCGAGCGTGCCCGCCGTCGCCGTGGTGTGGAAGGTGCGGTAGTGCGATCGGCCGAGGAACTCGCCGACGCGGATGCCCACCTCGTAGCCCGCGACCACGGCCGTCAGCAGCTGCGCGCCGCTGGCGCCGAGGCTCTGCGCCACGGCCAGCGCGGGTGCGATGACGACGGCGGCCGGGTGGAACACCGAGCCGTTGTGCACATCGTCCTGCTCCACGTAGTGCGAGGCCGCCGCGTTGACCATCGCCGCGAACAACGGCGAGCTGGTGCGCCGCGAGGTGAGGATTTCGCTCGGGCCTTCAGCGGGGCCCATCATCTGCGCGAAGCGCTCGATGCTGCGTATCGGCCGCGCCGTGCGGGCCGCGAGCACCGAGCCGAGCCAGTCGAGCATCAGGTCTTCGGTGCGGCGCAGCACGGGCGCGGGAATGTCGGCGAACTTCAGCTCGGCCGCGAAGGTCGCAAGCGCCTTGCTGGGGTGGTCGATGGCGTTCATGTGCAGTCCTTCAGAACGAGCGTGGCAGGCCGAGCATGTGCTCCGCCACGTAGCTCAGGATGAGATTCGTCGAGATCGGCGCCACCTGGTACAGCCGCGTCTCGCGGAACTTGCGTTCGATGTCGTATTCGCATGCAAAGCCGAAGCCGCCGTGGAACTGCAGGCACGCATTGGCCGCCTCCCAGCTCGCCTTGGCCGCGAGGTACTTCGCCATGTTGGCCTGCGCGCCGCAGGGCTGGCGCGCGTCGAACAGGCGGCAGGCCTCGTAGCGCATCAGGTTCGCGGCCTCGGTCTCGATGAAGGCTTCGGCAATCGGAAACTGCACGCCCTGGTTCTGGCCGATGGGCCGGCCGAACACCACGCGGTCCTTCGTGTAGGCCGTCACCTTGTCGATGAACCAGTAGCCGTCGCCGATGCACTCGGCCGCGATCAGCGTGCGCTCGGCATTCAGCCCGTCGAGGATGTACTTGAAGCCCTGGCCTTCCTCGCCGATGAGGTTCTCCGCCGGGATCTCGAGGTTCTCGAAGAACAGCTCGTTGGTCTCGTGGTTCACCATGTTGAGGATGGGGCGCACCGTCATGCCCTTGGCCGTAGCCTCGCGCAGGTCGACGATGAAGATCGACATGCCTTCGGACTTCTTCTTCACGTCCGCCAGCGGCGTGGTGCGCGCCAGCAGGATCATCAGGTCCGAATGCTGGATGCGCGAGATCCACACCTTCTGCCCGTTGACCACATAGCGGTCGCCCTTCTTCACGGCGGTGGTCTTGATCTTCGTGGTGTCGGTGCCGGTGGTCGGCTCGGTCACGCCCATCGACTGCAGGCGCAGCTCGCCGCTGGCGATCTGGGGCAGGTACTGGCGCTTCTGTGCCTCGCTGCCGTGGCGCAGCAGCGTGCCCATGTTGTACATCTGGCCGTGGCAGGCGCCCGAGTTGCCGCCGCAGCGGTTGATCTCTTCCATGATCACCGAGGCTTCGGTCAGGCCCAGGCCCGAGCCGCCGTACTCTTGCGGAATCAGCGCGGCCATCCAGCCGGCCTTGGTGAGCGCGTCGACGAACTCGGCGGGGTAGCCGCGTGCCTCGTCGACCTTGCGGAAGTACTCGTTGGGAAACTGCGCGCACAGGTCGCGCACGGCGTCGCGGATGTCGGGAAAACGGTTGTCGGTCGAAGTCATCGTGCTCAGTCCTGGCGGGGGCCGCCGGCTTCCTTTTCTACGCGTTGCCAGATCTCGACGGCCATCGGGTCGTCGATCTCCTCGAGGATGTGGCCCACCAGGCCGATGGCGCGCGCCATCACGCCGAAGCCGCGAATGATCTTCCACGGAAAGCCGAACTCGGCCGCAATCGCGCCGACGGCACCCGTGGCGTTGATCGGCAGCGACTTGCCCGACACGCGCTCGGCCTCTTCCTGCACCGCCTGCATCAGCGCGACGTAGTGGCTGGAGAGACCGTTCTCCGCCGCGATCTGGAACAGGCGCGGCGTGCGCGGATCGATCGGCTTGTGCAGCGGATGACCCAGGCCCGGCACGATGAGCTTGCGTGCGCGGTGGTCGGCCACGATGTCCTTTGCCATGTCGGCCAGCGGGCGGCTCGGCTTCTCGCCGAAGGGAATGGCCTCGTACAGCATCTTCGCGGCGCCTTCGGTGCTGCCCACGAACACGGTGCCCAGCCCGCACAGGCCGGCGGCCACGGCGGCCTGCAAGGCTTCGGGCGCACCGGCGTAGGTGAGCCGCGCGGCCAGCGCGCTGGGCGTGACGCCGTGTTCCACCAGCGTGACGACGATGGCGTTGAAGGTCACGGATTCCTGCGGCGTCGGAATGCGGCCCGTCAGCTCCAGGAAGGCCATGTCGCCCAGGTTGAGGTGGCCGAGGATTTCGGAGGGCAGGTCGCGCCCGCGCACGGTGATCTTGTCGGGCGTGCTGTGGCCGAGCTCGGTGTGCAGGGATTTCTTGATCTTTGTCATGGCCGCAAATCTATCCCCGCGCGCGCGATCGGCCACTCAGTGAATGCCAAACCCTCCCTTCCGCAATTGCGAATGCCCGGCGGCGAGGTCTTCGGGCACGCTGCGACACGTCAATGCAACGGAACAAAAAAGGCAGAACAGCGCGATGGATTCCGACTCACTTTTGGCCGTGCGCGAGGCGGCGCTCGACTACTTCACCCGCAGCGGCGCCACCGCGCGGCGCCGCGCCCGCACCGAACGCCCGGACGCCGACGAGGCCGAAGGATGGCGCGAGATCGCCGCGCTCGGCTGGCCCGGCATGCTGGCGCCCGAAGCAGCCGGCGGCCTGGCGCTGGGGCTCGACGGCGCTGCAGAAATCCTGCGTGCGGCTGGCGAGCATGCAGCACCCGAGCCGCTGCTGGCGGTGGCGGGCCTGAGCGCGCTGCTGCTGGCACGGCTCGCTTCGCCCGCCGCGAGCGCCTTGCTGGCCGACCTCGTGGCGGGCCGCAGCCTGCCCGCGCTCGCGTGGCAGGAGAGCGCGGGCGACCTCAGCGCCGTGCCGCTGGCCTGCGGCTGCGAGGTGCGCAGCGGTGGCGGCGTGCTGCTGCAAGGCGACAAGCTCATGGTGCTGCCCGGTGCCGCAGCCAGCGGCTGGCTGGTGTCGGCGCGCGGCGAGGAGGATGCCGTGCTGCTGTGGGTGCCGCGCGGCACAGGGGGCGTGAGCGAAACGATCGTGCCGCTGGTCGATGGCAGCCAGGCAGCCAACCTTCGCTTCGAAGAGGTCGTGCTGCCGGCCGACGCCGTGCTGGCCAGCGGGCCGGCCGCGCAGGAGGCGCTGCGCCAGGCGCTCGCGGCCGGGCAGATCCTGCAGGCGGCGGAACTGCTCGGCGCGGGGCAGGCGATGCTGGCGCAGACGCTGGCCTACCTGCGCACCCGCTCGCAGTTCGGCAAGGCCATCGGCAGTTTCCAGGCGTTGCAGCACCGCTGCGTCGACATGTTCATCCACCTCGAGGTGGCGCGGGCCACGATCAACGAAGTGCTCGCGCTGGCGTGCGACGGCACGTTGCCCGCCGAGCGGCTCGAAGCCGAGGCCAGCCGCGTCAACGCGCGGTGCACCGCCGCCGCGCTGCAGGCGTCGCGCGCCGCGGTGCAGCTGCACGGGGCCATCGGCTATACGCAGGAGTGCGACCTGAGCCTGTTCTACAAGCGTGTGCTGTGCCTGTCGGCATGGCTGGGCAATGCCACGGCGCACCAGCGCCGCCACGCCGCGCTGACGGGCGAGGCCGAGGCCGAGGCCGCTGCGAGCAGTGCTGCAGCGTGGAACGGCGAGTTCCTGGCGCGCACCACCGACTGGTCCGCGGTGCCCGAGGCCGAATTCCGCCGCATGGTGCGTGGCTTTTTGCAGCAGCGCTATCCGGCGCATCTGCGCTACCTCTCGCACCGCGCGCGCTGGAGCGAGATCCGCGAGTGGTACCTCACGCTCTCGGCGCAGGGCTGGATCGCGCCGGCCTGGCCACAGTCGCATGGCGGCATGGGCCTGCCGGCCGACAAGCTCATCGCGTGGATCGAGGAACTGGAGCAGCACGGCGTGGCGCGCGCGCCCGACCAGGGCATCGTGATGATCGGCCCGCTGCTCATCCAGCACGGCACGCCCGAACAGCAGCAGCGCTTTCTGCCGCACATCCTCAGCGGCGAGCATGTGTGGTGCCAGGGCTATTCGGAACCCAATGCCGGCTCCGACCTTGCTGGCCTGCGCACCGAGGCGGTGGCGGGGCGCGATGCGCAGGGCGACCATTTCGTCGTCAACGGCCAGAAGATCTGGACCACGCTCGCGCAGGACGCCAACCACATCTTCATGCTCGTGCGCACCGACAAGGGCGCGCGCAAGCAGGAAGGCATCAGCTTCCTGCTGTGCGACCTGCGCACGCCGGGCGTCACGGTGCGGCCGATCCATACGCTGGCGGGCGAGCCCGAGTTCTGCGAGGTGTTCTTCGACAACGTGCGCGTGCCGGCCGACCACCTCGTGGGCCAGCTGCACGGCGGCTGGACCATCGCGAAGGCGTTGCTGGGCTTCGAGCGCATCTTTCTGGGCAGTCCGAAGCAGTCGCAGTACGCGCTGGGCCAGCTCGCGCGGCTCGGGCAGGCGCGGCGCCTGTTCGCCGATCCGGTGTTCGCGCAGCGCTTCGCGGCGCTGCGGCTCGACGTGCTCGACCTGTCGGCCGCGTACACGGGTTTCGCCAACATCGTGCGCGCAGGCAAGCCGCTGCCCGCGTCGGTGTCGCTGCTGAAGATCTGGGCCAGCGAAACCTACCACCGCATCGGCGCCTTGCTGGTCGAGGCGGGCGAGGAGCAGGGCGCGGTCGCAGGCGACCAGGTGCTCGACGGCCAGAGCTTCAACGTGCTCTCGCCGCTCATCGGTTCCACCGCCGCAATGATCTACGGCGGCACGAACGAGATACAGCGCAACATCCTCGCGCGGCAAGTCCTCGACTTGCCAGCCTGAGCGATGTGAGCGATCGAAGACATACACAACAGGAGACAACGCTCATGCAATCCCTCGACCTCCTTTCGCGCCGCCAGCTCATGGCCGCGCTGGCGGGCAGCGCGGCGCTCGCTGCACTGCCTTCACGCGTCTTCGCGCAGCAGCCGCTGCCGCCGCTCATCAAGCTGGTGGTCGGCTATTCGGCCGGCGGGCCGGTGGACGGCGCCGCGCGCCTGCTCGCGCCCGCGCTGGGCCAGGAGCTGGGCACGCAGGTGATCGTCGACAACCGGCCCGGTGCCGCCGGCTCGCTCGGCGGCAACGCCGTGGCCAAGGCACCGCCCGACGGCGCGATGCTGTTCTTCGGCGCGAGCCCGACCATCACCATCAACCCGAACGTGCAGCGCAGCATGCCCTTCGACCCGATGAAGGACCTCACGCCGCTGGCGCCGCTGGTCGACTACACCAACGTGCTGGTGGTCAACAACGACCTGCCGGTGCGCAACGTGGGCGAGCTGCTGGCCTATGCCAAAGCCAAGCCCGGCAAGCTGTTCTACGGCTCGGCGGGCGTGGGCGCGTCGAACCACCTGAGCGGCGCGCTGCTCGAGAAGATGAGCGGCGTGCAGCTCACGCACGTGCCCTACAAGGGCAGCGCCCCGGCGCTGGCCGACGTGATGGCCGGCACCGTGCCGATGATGTTCGACATCATCGCCACCTCGCGGCCCTTCATCCAGTCGGGCAAGCTGCGCGCGCTGGCCGTCACCTCGCGCCAGCGCAACCGCATGCTGCCCGACGTGCCGACCATGATCGAGTCGGGCGTGCCCGGCTACGACGTGGGCGGCTGGTTCGGCCTGTACGGCCCGGCGCGCATGGACCCGGCGCTGGTGGCGCGCGTGAACGCCGCGGCGCAGAAGATGCTGGCGCGCGAAGACATCGCGCACCGCCTGCGCGAGCAGGGCTACGAGGTCTGGACGGGCGCGCCGGAGGTGCTGGCGACCAAGGGCGTGTCGGACCGCAAGCTGTGGGCGAGCGCCTCCAAGGGCATCGAGGCGGAATAGCCGATGCAGCCCCAGCGCATTCATCACCTGCTCGAAGATCGCGCGGCCCGCACGCCGGACGCAGTGTTCCTCTATGAGTCCGACGGCGTCACCACCACCTACGGCGCGCTGCAGGCCATGGTCGAGACCACCGCGAACGACTTGCTCGCCGCCGGCGTGCGGCCGACCGACCGCGTGCTGCTGGTGGCCGAGAACTGCGCCGCCCACATCGCGCTGCTGCTGGCCTGCAGCCGCGTGGGCGCGTGGTCGTGCGGCGTCAACGCGCGCATGTCGCCGGGCGAGATCGCGGCGATTGCCGAGCGCGCCGACGCGCGCCTGTGTTGCTTCACCACCGATGCGTCCGACGCGGCGCGCACGCATGCGCAGCGCGCGTCGGCCGTGCCGGCCACGCTGCTCGGCGTGATGTTCACCGCCGCGCGCGCCGACGCCCGTCCCGAGCCCGATCCGGCGCTGGCCGATGCCGCCGCGATCATCTTCACCTCGGGCACTTCGGGCACGCCCAAGGGCGTGATGGTGTCGCACCGCGGACTGCTGCACTTCGGTCGCGTGTCGGCGGCGGTGCGTGCGCTCGACACGCGCGACCGCGTCTACGCCTTCCTGCCGATGACCCACATCTTCGGCATCGGCACCGTGCTGATGGCCGCACTCACGGGCGGGGCCGCGCTGGTGCTGCGCCCCAGCTTCTCGCCGGCCGACATGCTCGAGGCGCTGGCGCACGGGCAGGTGTCGAACCTGCTCGGGCCACCGACCATGTACGCGCGGCTGCTGGCGCACATCGAGGCGCAGCAACTCGTGCCGCGCTTTCCGCAGCTGCGCTACGTGTACACGGGCTCCGCGCCGCTCGACCCGGCGCTCAAGCAGCGCGTGGAGCGGCTGTTCGGCCAGCCGCTGCACTACGGCTACGGCCTGTCGGAGTACGCGGGCTCGGTGTTCCTCACGCGCACCGAGGCGCCGCGCACCGACACCTCGGCCGGCTACGTGGTCGAGGGCGGCGAGGGGCGCATCGTCACGGCCGAGGGCGCCGAGGCCGCACCGGGGGACACCGGCGAGATCTGGCTGCGCGGCCCGGGCCTCATGCTGGGCTACTTCCGCGACGCGGCCGCCACCGCGCAGGTGATGCGCCCGGGCGGCTGGTACGCCACCGGCGATCTCGGCCGCTTCGACGCCGACGGCGCGCTGTTCGTGGTGGGGCGGCTGAAGGAAATGATCATCCGCTCGGGCTTCAACGTGTACCCGGCCGAGGTCGAGGCGGTAGTCGGCCGCTTCGCGGGTGTGCACCTGTGCGCCGTGGTCGGCGTGCCCGAGGCCGACGGCAACGAGCAGATCGTCGCCTTCGTCGAGCTGAACCCCGGGGCATCGCTCGACGAGGCGGCGCTGCGCGCGCACCTGGCCGAGCACTTGTCGCCCTACAAGCGGCCGGCGCGCATCGAGGTGATCGACGCGATGCCGACCACCGCCAATGGCAAGCTGCTCAAGCGGGCGCTGCAGGCGCGGGCCGCCAGGTCCTGAAGTGCAGTCACGGCCCTCGGACTTTTCCTGCACGGGTGCGCGCCGCTGTCCGCTAACGAGGCGCGCACTCACGCGCCATGGTGAAAGCATTTACCGAGGAGACTTTCCCATGGCCGATGACCTGAGCAAGCGCGGACCGCAGGATGCGAGCCGCATCAATGTCAATGAACTCCACGAGGTTCGCTACTGGACCCAGACGCTGGGCGTGACCGAGGCGCAGTTGCGCTCGGCCGTCGCAGCGGCCGGGGTCGAGGTGAAGGACGTGCGCGCGTACCTCGGCAAGCCCTGAGGGCACCCGCGGTGCACGTCGCAGGACAGGCGTAGGCAGGCTCCTACAGCCGCGGCGCGGAGCGGGCACGATACTCGTGGGCTTGTTTCCCGCCTTCAGGAATCTTCCCTTGACCGTGTGTCCTGCCGCCTCCCGCCTTGCGGGCCGCGTGCCCTTGCGGGCCGCCGCACCGCAATGAAGTCCTCTCCCAGCGCGCGCAGCTGGATCGCCGCTGGCGTGCGCCATGAACTGCTCACGCGCGCGCTTCCAGCGCTTCGCCACGACATGACAGCACCCGTCTCGGTGGTTCGCATGGCAGTGCTGATGCTCAAGCGCCAGGTGGCGGCCGACCCCGTCGATCGTGCCGCCTGCGAGGAGCGCGTGAACCTCATCGACAGCCAGGTGTCCGAACTGGTCGGTGCGATCCGCTCGCTGCGCGACTGGGAGCTGGCCACCACCGACGACGGCGTCACGCGCAGCGCGCTGGTCGCGCAATGCATGACGCTGATGCGCTCGGCCTTCGACCTGCACGGCGTGACGCTCGAGGTCGACGAAGCACTCGCCACCCCGCAGGACGACGAGCCGCGCTGGCCCAAGGCCGCCGCGCTGCGTTACCTGTTCCTTGGCGCGCTGGGCTACCTGCACGACGGCGTGGACGACGCCGGCACCATCCGCATCGAAGCCGAGGGCACCGACGCGCTGCGCCTGTACGCGCAGCTGCGTGAATCCGGCGGCGCCAGCGCGGTGCTCGATGCGCACCGCGCACCGCGCGCACTGGCCATCGACCCCGTGGCATTGCAGAACCTGGCCGAAGACCTCGGCTATGCCGTGGTGCTCGACGCCGACACCGTGCGCTTCGCCCTCGCGGCCGGCTGAGCCGGGCGGCGTTTTGCGCGCAGGAAGGCGAGCAGTCGCCGCTCCGCCGCGACCAGTCCGCGTGCCGGGCCTGCGGTCGCCGCGCGTGCCGCGATCTTCTCCAGCAGCGTGCCGGTGCCTGCCATGTCGTCTTCGCGCGCCAGCGTCTCGCCCAAGGCCAGCACGGCCGGATGCACGTAGGCCTTCTTGCAGACCGCGGGCGTGTTGCCGAGTTGCCGCGCCACGGCCGCGAGGATGTCCCTGGCGCCGGGCCGGCGCTCGTCGCCCTCCCACGCGCACGCCAGCCGCGTGAGTTCCAGCGCCTGCACCGTGCCGTGCCAGGTGCGGAAGTCCTTGGCGGTGAAGCGCTCGCCTTCGCCTCGATCGGTGGCTTCGGCGATGTAGTCGTTCACGTCGTTGGACGACACGCCGCGCACCTCGCCCGCCTCGTCCGTGTACTGGAACAGCGCCTGCCCTGGTAGCTGCTGGCACTGGCGCACCACGCGGGCGACGCGCGGGTCGTCGACGCGGGCTTCGTGCGCCACGCCGCTCTTGCCGCGAAAGCGCAGCCGCAGCGCGGAGCCCTGCACCGCCGCGTGGCGGTTGCGCAGCGTGGTGAGGCCGAACGATCCGTTGCTGCTCGCGTAAGCCTCGTTGCCCACGCGCAGCAAGGTGGTGTCGAGCAGCCGCACCAGCGTGGCGATCACCTGTGCGCGGCCGGGCGCTTGACTGGACGTTCGGGTGCCGGCGCGCAGGTCGCGTGCCACGCGCGCACGCAAGCGGGGCAGGGCGCGCCCGAAGGCTTCGAGGCGCTCGAACTTGGTGCTGTCCTGCAGTGCACGCCATTCGGGGTGGTAGCGGTACTGCAGCCGGCCCCGCGCGTCCAGGCCCGTGGCCTGCAGGTGGCCATGGGGCAGCGGGCAGATCCACACCTCGGTGTAGGCCGGCGGAATCGCCAGGCTGCGGATGCGCGCGAGCGTGTCGGCGTCTCGCAGCCAGCGGCCGTGCGCGTCGCGGTAGCGAAAGCTGTCGCCCCACTTCAGGCGGCGGATTCCCGGCATGCCGGGGTTCACGTAGACCAGGCCACCGGCCAGGGGCGGAAGAGACGCCGGGGCGGGCCGGCATGGGGTTTGCATCGAAGGCATGACAACGCGCTTGTGCCAGCATCGACAATCGCGCGGTGTAGGACGCCGCATGCTCACGCTGTTACCGGGGCGCGCTTTCCCTTCCTTCTTTCTTCTCTTCGGATTCCACCCATGTCTCTCCTGAACTCCCGTCGCTTCTCCCGGGGCGTCCGCGGCCTGGCGCTGTGCGGCGCCGTGCTGCTCGCCACCGCCTGCGCCTCCAACGCGCCCACCGCCGACACGCGCGCCGACCCCCGCGCAGCCGCAGCCACCGGTGCGCCCGTCAAGGTGAAGGTGTTCGTCGCCGCCATGTTCGAGATCGGCCAGAACACCGGCGACCGCGCCGGCGAGTTCCAGCACTGGTACGAGCGCTACTGGAAGGGCGCGAAGCCCATGGCCGTGCCCGGCGCGCTGCAGCCCGTGTACTGCAACGCCGACGGCGTGTGCGGCGCGGTGCTCGGCATGGGCAAGGTCAACTCGTCATCGTCGATGCAGGCCATCCTCCTCAACCCGCAGTTCGACTTCTCGCAGGCCTACTACGTGATCTCCGGCGTGGCCGGCACGCCGCCTTCGCGCGGCACCATCGGCGAGGTGAGCTGGGCCACCTGGCTGGTCGACTACGACCTCGGCCACCGCTGGGCGCCCGAGGAGAACAAGCCCGGCGAACCCACTTTCATGCCGCGCAAGGGCTACGAGGAGTACCGCCGCTTCAGGCTGAACCCCGACCTCGTCGGCTGGGCCATGAAGCTGTCGGTCGACACGCCGCTGAAAGATTCGGAGTCGGCCCGCAAGTACCGCCTGCGGTACCCCGACGCCGCCGCGCGCCGCGCCCCCTTCGTGGGCACCGGCACGCACATGACGGGCGACACCTTCTTCCACGGTCCGGGCATGTCGAAGCAGGCGCAGTACATCGCCAAGCTGTATGGCGCCGACGACTACGTGATCACCGAGATGGAAGCCGCCGCCATCACCCTCGTGATCAAGCGCACCCACGGCACCGACCGCGTGATGAGCCTGCGCGGCGCGGTCAACTTCGACCAGGGCAACCCGAAGGAAACCACGCTGCAGCACCTGGATCCGGCCCCGGGCGAGACGGCGGGCGGCTTTGCCGAGACGGTGGAGAACATCGCGCTGGTGGGCACGCGCGTGGTCGACCACATCGTGAAGAACTGGCCCACCTGGTCGGCGGGCGTGCCCAAGCCCTGAAGATCGTCAGGGCTGCAGCACGGGCTGCAGGTGCCACGTCACGTTGAAGTCGAAGGGCGTCCATCGGCTCACCGTGACGCCCGCCTGCCGCAGCCCGCGGCCGGTCCAGGTGTTGCAGGTCTCGAACAGGTGGTAGCTGCCTTTCGCTTCGTAGAAGGCATCGTCGTTCGCGTAGTGCGCGCCCGCGATCGGCATCGCGCGGCCTGAGGGCAGCGTGGCGCGCACATGGGCCACGAGCTGCGCGTACTGCGCCTGCGAGAGCGGCAGCTTGTAGGCCCCGCGCTGCAGCTGCGCGCGCTGCAGGTAGGTCACGTGCAGCAGCGAGCGGTTGCCGCCCGACAGCGCCCCGAAGGCGCGCGCGACCGTCAGGTCGCCCCAGGTCGGCGTGTGCAGGTAGAACTCGCGATCGCCCCAGCCGATGGCGACGAACTCGGCATCGGGCGGTGGCGCCTTGAAGTCGGACAGTGGAAAGAGCTGCAACCAGTCGACGGTGGCCGAGCGGACCGGAAACACCAGGTCGGTGTGCACGCCGTTGCTCAGCACCCAGGCCTCGACGGCCGACGGCTCGGGCGATGGTTTCGCATTCGCCGGCACGAAGACGAGTGCGCAAGCCACGGCCACGTACAGCGCGATGGCGAGCAGCAACCCCAGCAGTGTGAATGCAATGCGTCGCAGCCAGCGTCGGATCATGGGAGAAGCGATCAGAACAGCGACGCCGTGGTCGCCACCGGCTCCGCGCTGCGGGCGCTTGCGGCGGGCGTCAGCGCCTCGGGGCTGCCGGCCTTGGCCAGCGCGCCCACGCGCACGCCCAGCAGGCGCAGCGGCCGTTCCAGCGGCACGCGCTTGAGGCACTGGCCGCCAATCTGGCGGATGGTCTTGCCGTCGTCGGTGAAGCGGTCGATGGTCTGGTCGCGCGTGGCGATCTTGAAGTCGTCGTAGCGCAGCTTGATGCCGATGGTCTTGCCGACGTAGCCCTTGCGTCGCAGGTCTTCGGCGACCTTCTCGCACAGGTGCGTGAAGATCGCGCCCAGCTCGGCGCGGTCGCGCACCGCGTGCAGGTCGCGCTCGAAGGTGGTCTCGCGGCTCATCGACACGGGCTCGCTCTCGGTCACCACGGGGCGGTTGTCGCGGCCCCAGGCCACCTCGTGCATCCATGCGCCGGTGGCCTTGCCGAAGGTGTCGATGAGCCAGCCGCGCTCGCGCGCCGCCAGCTGGCCCACGGTCTCGATGCCGAAGCGCTTGAGCTTCTCGTCGGCCTTCGGGCCGATGCCGTTCACCTTGCGGCAGGGCAGGGGCCAGATGCGGCTTTCGAGGTCGTGTTCGTAGACCACCGAGATGCCGTTGGGCTTCTCGAACTCGCTGGCCATCTTGGCGATGAGCTTGTTGGGCGCCACGCCGATCGAGCACGTGAGGCCCGTGGCGTCGAAGATGGCTTTCTGGATCAACCGCGCCAGTGACCGACCGCCATCGCGCTGGCCGCCGGGCACGTCGGTGAAGTCGATGTACACCTCGTCCACGCCGCGATCTTCCATGAGCGGCGCGATGTCCAGGATCACCTGCTTGAAGGTGCGCGAGAAGCGCCGGTACTCGTCGAAGTCGACCGGCAGGATGAGCGCCTGCGGGCACAGCTTGGCGGCCTTCATGAGCCCCATGGCCGAGCCGATGCCGAACTGCCGGGCGGGGTAGGTGGCGGTGGTGATCACGCCGCGCCCCGTGTAGTCCTTCAGCCGCGGAAAGGCCTCGACCGGAATGTCGGCCAGCGTGGCGCCTTCGGGCAGCTCGCGGATCGCCTCGTCGACGCGGCGCCGGCCGCCGCCGATCACCACCGGCAGGCCCTTGAGCTGCGGATAGCGCAGCAGCTCGACCGAGGCGTAGAACGCGTCCATGTCGAGGTGGGCGATGCGGCGGATCGGAGGGGCGGGGGGCGCAGGCTGGAAACTCACGGTGACAATTGTCTCGCTCTCGGCGCATGTTCGCCTGCGCCCGTGTCGCGTGCAAGAATGCGGCGGAATTTCAATCCCCACGCAGGTGGCGAACGGAAAGGAATGCACGATGGGTGACGATGAGGTGGAAGGCGGCCTGTCGGTCGCGTTGACGCCAGTGCAGATGGCGGCGGTGCTCGGCGGCGAAGACGTGCCCGAGTCGGCCAGCCTCAGCAACCGGCTCTGGGGCACGGCGGCACTGGTCGGTGGCGTGATCGAACTGCTCGGCGCTGGCGTGCTCTGCGTGGCACCCGAGCCCACCATGGTCAGCAAGGTCGGCTGCGTGGTGCTGGGCGCGCACGGCAGCGACACCACGGCCACGGCCGCGCGCCAGATCTGGACCGGCCAGACGCAGCGCACCGCCACCGCACTCACCGCCGACGCCACCGCCCAGGCGCTGGGCGCCTCGCCCGAAACGGGCGCGCAGGTGGGGCTCGCGGTCGATGTGGCGGTGCCGCTCTTCGTGACCGGCGGGCTGGCCGCATCGCGCGTGATTGCGGTGCGCGCGAGCCGCTTCAAGCTCGAACCCGTGCGCCTCATCGAGCACGAGGGCATTGCGGGTTCGAAGGCCGGCGGTCACACCATCCGCGAGCACGTGGGCAAGTCGGCGCAAGAGCTGTTCGACCGCTTCGCGAAGAAGCCCAGCCTGCAGCGCTCGTCGTCGTTCTTCGACCTGGCCACGGCCGAGTCGGCCATCAGCCAGACCGTGCGCGCCAATGCACGGGCCATTCGCGCGTGGTCGCGCTCCGCGGCGGTGGGCTCCAAGCCCGTGGCCTTCGAGCACGACATCGGCACCGTGGTGGGCATCGGCGTGCAGCGCGGCAGCACCGCCGTGAGCCAGCTCACCAGGGTGCGGGTGACGCTGAACATGCGCACGTACAACGGCAAGCCGTTCTACATCCTCACCGCCCATCCGTTCTGACTTTTCTGCCCTACGACCCACGATGCGATTCGAACTGATCGACCACCTCACCAAGGTCTATTTCGGCCAGGACGCCGACATCCTCTTCGGCGAAACCGGCGCCGAGATCATGGCGTCCTACCGCGAGTCGAGCACACCGGCCGAGCTGGCCGCGCTGCGTGCCGAGATTGCGGACTACCTCGGTTCGCACGACGACGTCGAGGCGGCGTTTGCACGCGACTTCCCGCGCGACTACATCCCCGAAGATTTCGGCACGTCGGCGAAGCAGTTTCTCGACAGCGTGCTGGCGGCGGTGCAGTAGCCGTCAGCGCGATTCGACCGTCACCAGCAGCGGCGAGTCGAACATCGCGGCCGGCGAGATCACCGGCTCGTCCATCGGCACCATGTCGCCGTAGCGCTCGCGCATCTTGGCGCGCACGGCCGGGTCGCTGAGGTTGAAGCTGCGGATCTTCTGCAGTTCGCCGATGCGCACGCCCAGTGCGCGGTCGTAGAGCTTCCACACCAGTTCCGAGCAGTAGATGCGCGAGTCCGACCATTCGAAGGTCAGGTCGTACGGGCGGCCCGCGAAGTCCGACGTGCGCGCATGCAGGCGCGCCACGGCGCCGGGCGTGAGCCGCGTGCCGGCGTCGCGCAGCCGCTTCACCACGTAGCGCCCGCCGTTGCCGCGCGCGGTCCATTGCGCCAGCGGCGTGTAGCGCACGGTCGAGACGGCCTCGAACACGTAGGGTTTGCCCTTGCGCATCAGCACGATGCCCATGTGGCTGTAGCGCGAGCCGGTGGCGCGTTGCACGGCCAGGCTCTGCGCCGAGCGCGAGGTGTGGAAGATGATGTCGCCGTCTTTCAAGTCGGTGGCTGCGTGGCTGGCGCCCGCTGTCAGAAGGGCAAGGAGGGCAGACAGCGGCACGGAAAGGGCTTTCGGCATGCAGGGCATTTTGCGGGATGCCGCTTGCGCGCCGCCGCATGCCGGTGCCATGATCCGCGCCATATGCAAACCGTCGCCTCCATCCTCTGGCGCAGGCTCGATGCACCGGGCCACGATGCCTGTCGCCTCGAACGCAACGCCTCGGCCTGGCAGCTCGACGGCGCCGCGGTGTTCCGCACCGAAGGCGGTCGCATTGCGCAGCTGCACTACCGCGTGCGCTGCGACCTGCTCTGGCACACGCAATGGGGCACGGTGCGCGGCTGGCTCGGCGAGTCGGCCGTCGACCTGTCGATCACGCGCGACGCGCGCGGCCACTGGAAGCTCAACGACGAAGCCGTGCCCGACATGTCGCACTGCGTCGACCTCGACCTCGGCTTCACGCCCGCCACCAACCTGCTGCAACTGCGCCGCCTGAACCTCGCGGCCGGCGAAAGCGCCGATGCACCGGCGGCCTGGGTCGATGTGGAAGACGGCGGGCTCAGCGAGCTGATGCAGCGCTACGAACGGCGCAGCGACAGCACGTACGCGTACGAGGCCAAGCGCTTCGACTATGCGGAGGTGCTGGCCGTCACGGCGGAAGGCTTCGTGAGCGACTATCCGCGGCTCTGGGCTGCGGAAAGCTGACCGTCAGTCAAACTGCGCCCGCGCCCCCGCCACCAGCGCGCGGTTGCGCCGCCGGTCTGCCGCAATCTCCTGCGCGAAGTCCTCGATGCTCCCGCCCGCCGGCAGGTTGTAGGCCTCGCGCAGGCGCGCGCGCAGCGGGTCGCCTTGCAGCAGCCGGTTGATCTCGGCATTGAGGCGCTGCACCACTGCCGTCGGCGTGCGCGCCGGCGCGAAGATGCCGAACAGCGAATCGCGGTTCGCCTTCTCGTAGCCCAGCTCCGCGAGCGTGGGCACGGCGGGCAGCGCCTCGATGCGCGCGGGCGCGCCGACCGCCAGCGCCTGCAGGCGGCTGCTCTCGATGTACTGCAGCTGCTGCACCGCGACGTTGGTCGACAGCACCTCGAACTGCCCGCCGAGCGCGTCGTTGAGCTGCGGCCCGCCGCCCTGGTAGGGGATGTGCGTGATGTCGGTGCGGCTTTGCATGCGCACCTGCGCGAGCACCATGTGGCCGATGGTCGCCACGCCCGAGGTGGCCCAGCGCACCGCGCCCGGCTGGCGGCGCGCCCACGCGATCAGTTCTGCAAAGCCGCGGCCCGCGAAGGCTGGCGTGCCGACGACCAGCACCGGCGTGCGCATCACGCTCGCCACGGGCGCGAAGGCGCGCAGCGGGTCGTAGGGCGCGCGCGCGAGCAGCGGGTGCAGGGTGAGCGGGCTGATGGCGGAAAAGGCCAGCGTGTGGCCGTCGGGCGTAGCGCGTGCGAGCGCATCCATGCCCAGGCTGCCGCCCGCGCCCGCACGGTGCTCGATGAGCACCGGCACGCCCAGCGACTGCGCCAGCGGCTCGGCCAGTGCGCGCGCCATGCCGTCGCTCACGCCGCCCGGCGGGTAGACGACGATCAGGCGCACGGGGCGGCTGGGCCAGGGCGACGAGGCGGCGTGCGACAGGTGCGGCAATGCGCACGCAGCCGCGAAGCCGATGCGTTGCAGGAAATGGCGGCGCAGCAGCGGCACGGTCATGCGGCAGCGTTCCCCTCGGCCAGCCCGCGCAGCAGCGCCGCAAAGTGCCGCGCCGGCAGGTTGTCTTCGTCGGCGCGCGACACCAGCGTGAGCGGCGCGTCGAGCTGGCCGCCGTCGGCCAGCCGCGTGTAGGCAATGGCGTGCGCGTGCACGCCGGTCATCGAGGTCGGCACCACCGACAGGCCGACGCCCGCGGCCACGAGGTTCAGGTTGGTCATCATGCGATCGACTTCGGCCACCACGCGCGGGCGCAGGCCCTGCGCGTGGCACAGCGCGAGCAACTCGGCGTAGAGGCCGGGCGCGCCCGGGCGGCGCACGAGGATGATGCCTTCTTCGCAGAGTTTCGACAGCGACAGTGGCTTCGCCGGCTTCTTGCCATTCGCAGCAGTTGCAAAGCGGTGGTCGCTCGGCATCGCGACCCACACGGGCTCGCGCAGCAGCGTCTCGAACACCAGCCCCTCGGGCCGCGCCACCGGCACGCGCAGCAGGCCGCAGTGCAGCCGGCCCGCGGCCAGCGCCTCGGTGAGTTCGGCGGCGTTGTCTTCGCGCAGCTGCAACTCCACGCCGGGGTGCGCGCGGCGGAACGCGCGCAGCGCCTCGGGCATGAAGCGGTGCGCCGCGGCCGAGCTGGTGAAGCCGACCGCGAGCGTGCCGGTCTGGCCCTGGGCCACGCGCGCCATGCGCTGCTTCATGGCCTCCATGTCCTGCAGCATGCGCAGCGCCTCGGCCTGGAACAGCCGGCCGGCGTCGGTGAGCGCCACGCCGCGCGGATGGCGCTTGAACAGCAGCACGCCCAGCTCGCGCTCCAGCGCCTTGATCTGCAGGCTCAGCGGCGGCTGCTGGATGCCCAGCTGCTCGGCGGCGCGCGTCATGTGGCCGGTGCCGGCCACGGCCACGAAGTACCTCAGGGCGCGTATGTCCATATGTTTTTTGTATTGAATAGGCCTTGTTATTTTATTTGACCCTAGGTCACACGGAATCTATCGTCCGGCCGCCTGTTCAAAAAGCAGCCCACCGAGGCTGCATGCCGGAGACACATCCATGCGCACACCGCGCCCTGCCTCGAAGTTTCGTGCCGTCGTTGCGTTGATCGGCTTTTCATTGGTTCCGCTGGTCCTGGCCGCCTGTGGTGGCGGCAGCGGGGGAGGGGGAAGCCCCGGCTTCTTCCTGCCGACCCCGCCGCCCGCCAGCGGCAACACCCCGCCCGCCGAGGAGCCGCCCGGCACAGCGCCTCCTCCGGTGCTGCCCGTCGTGGCCTGCGCCGACCTGGCCGGCAAGAGCTTGCCCGCTTCACTCATCAGCCTGCCCACGCAGGGCGCCACCGTCACCAGCGCCACACCCGTGGCCGCCGGCGACGCGGGCAACACGCTGGGCGATTACTGCCGCGTGCGCGGCACCATCGCGCCGGTCGATGCGGCCTCGCAGCTCATCCACTTCGCGGTCAACCTGCCCGAGCAGTGGAACCAGAAGACCATTCACTTCGGCGGCGGTGGCTTCGACGGCGTGCTGATCGACGGCACCGAAGTCATCCGCTTCGGCCCCGCCGGCAAGCCCGCGCCGCTGGCGCTGGGCTACGCGACCTACGGCGACGACTCGGGCCATCAGTCGAGCAGCATCACCGACGGCAAGTTCGCGGCCAACGACGAGCAGCTTGCCAACTACGGCGGCAACGCGCTCAAGAAGACGCGCGACGTGGCGCAGGCGCTGGTGTTCGCGCGCTACGCCGTGAAGCCCAGGCACGCCTATTTCCTGGGCACCTCGACCGGCGGGCGCGACGCGCTGAGCTACATCCAGCGCTGGCCGCAGGACTACGACGGCGTGATCGCCAACGAGCCCGCGCTCAACTACACCGGTACGCGGCTGTCGAACGTGGCCGTGGGGCGCGCGCTTTACAACAACGGCGCCGCGGGCTGGCTCAACCTGACCGAGACGCTGCTGGTGCAGAAGGCCGCGATGCAGGCCTGCGACAAGCTCGACGGCGCGATCGACAACATCGTGAGCAACGTCGAAAGCTGCCGCCAGCTCAACACGCAGGTTCTCGCGTCGCTGCGCTGCCCCGACGGCGCGGACACGGCGGACACCTGCCTGTCGGACGCGCAGCTCGACACGGTGCGCGTCATCGGATCGCCGCTCGAGTTCACGACGTACTCGCTGGCCAACGGCGTGAAGCGCGCGGGCGGCTACAACCTCCTCGAAGGCGCACTGGTGGCCGGCCCGTATACCACGCGCGACCTCGGCACGCGCAAGGTGCCGGGCAACCCCGCCACCTCGGCCGATGCCAACATGTACGTCACCGGCGACCAGTGGGTGAAGTTCTTCGTCACGCGCGATGCCGACTTCAACACGCTCACCTTCGATCCGCAGAACCCCGGCACGTATGCGGCGCGCGTGGCCGAGGTGTCGAAGCTCACCGACGCGACCGACCCGAACCTTGCGCCCTTCTTCGCGCGCGGCGGCAAGCTGATCATGCTGCACGGCCTGGCCGACGAGGTGATCAGCCCGAACTCCACCATCGACTACTACCGGCAGTTCGTCGCCACGCTGGGCCAGGCCGCCGTCACGCAGAACGTTCGCTTCTACACCGTGCCCGGCATGGGCCACGGCACGGGCAGCTTCATTCCCAACTGGGACTCGCTCGCGGCGCTCGAAGGCTGGGTCGAGGGCGGCCTCGCGCCTGCCACGCCGGTGGCGGTGGACGCCGTGGCCGGCAGCTATGGCCGCACGCGCCCGCTGTGCCAGTTTCCGTCGTGGCCCAGGTACCGCGGCAGCGGCAGCCTCGATGCGGCCGTCAACTTCAGCTGCGTGACCGAGGTCGGCGATCCGCTCGCCTGCCCGAACCTGCCGGCGAGCGCGACGCGCTACAAGGGCGGCAACAGCTTCGGCGAGGAACTGCAGGTGAAGATCGACCCGGCCACCCTGGCCTACACCGTGACCATCGATGCGAGCCACGAACCCACGCGGGTGGGTACGCAACGCAGCGGTTCGCTGGTGTCGCAAGGCAGCTGCAGCTATGCGAGCGGCGAGAGCGGGGCGGTGTTCAGCTTCGGCGCCGGCGGCGTGCTGCTGGGCGGCGTGAACCCGCCGATCGGCGCCGGCTTCTCGCCGCTGGTGGCGTTCCAGAACACCTTCCAGAACGTGTCGCCGTCGACGGACTTCCGCACGGTGTCGCTGATCTTCAATGCGGCCGGCGTGGAGCAGCTCGGCGCGGGGGCCACGGCGGCGTTCTCGTCGGCGGGGCGCCTGCGCAATGCGGGCACCTTCCAGTTCTGCCGCAGCCCGGCGTCGAACAGCTTCATGACCTACGACCAGACCTGCAAGAACACGGAGAAGGGCTACCTCAGCTACAGCACGGCGCGCGGGGCCTTCGACATGTACACGACCTCGACCTCGTCGAGCGGCACCGCCGAGACCACCGGCGGCGCGCTGACGGGCTCGGTGGTGATCGGGCTGGTCAATGGCGTATCGACGCCGCTGTACCTGCGCCGCGTGGCCACCGCCGTGCCGGCGGCCGACACCCCCAGCGGCGTGGCCACCGTCATCCAGCCGGGCCTGCGCCTGCTCGCGGTGCAGCAGACGCTGATGCCTGGCGCGGCCGATGGCAGCTATGCCATGGCGAGCGTGAAGGGCGAGAGCCGCGAGGCCACCGTGGCCGGCACCGCGTTCAACCTCGGTGGCGCGGCCACCACGCTGGGCTACGACACCCCCGTGCTCGGCGTGGCGCAAGCCGGTGCCGGCCGGCCGGGCCATTTCATCTTCAACAGCGGCGTGATGGCCTTCGTTTCCACCGACGCAACGAACGCCGCGCTGGACCTCGGAGTACGCCATTGAAAAAATACCTCTCGCAACTTGCCGCCGTCGCACTGCTCGGCGCGGCGCCCTTGCTGTCCGCGCACGCGACACCCGCCACCGCACCGAAGCCGGCGGCCTGCCCGTCGCCCGTGCCCGAGACCGCGCGCTGCTACACCGGTGAAGACGGCGCGGGCGCCTTCTACTGGATCGCCATTCCGAAGGACTGGCAGCGCGGCGTGCTCGTGATGCACGCGCACGGCGGCCCCGAGACCGGGCCGCCCAAGCTCGCGCGCAGCGAAGAAGACCTCAAGCGCTGGGCCATCACCGTGAAGGCCGGCTATGCGTGGGCCGGCTCCACCTACCGGCGCGGCGGCTACGGCGTGACGATGGCGGCCGAAGACACCGAGCGACTGCGGCAGATCGTCGTGCGTCACTTCGGCCAGCCGAAGCGCACGCTGCTGCACGGGCAGAGCTACGGCGCCGGCGTGGCGGCGAAGGGGGCCGAACTCCATGCGCCCGTGGGCGATGCGAAGTCGCCCTACGACGGCCTGCTGCTCACCAGCGGCGTGCTCGGCGGCGGCAACAGCGCCTACGACTTCCGGCTCGACCTGCGCGTGGTCTACCAGTACGTCTGCCGCAACCACCCCAAGCCCGACGAGCCGCAGTATCCGTTGTGGATGGGCCTGCCGATGGACGCGAAGCTCACGCGCGCCGACCTCGCCGCGCGCGTCAAGGCCTGCACCGGCGTCGGCCTGCCGGCTGCGCAGCGCACGCCCGAGCAGGCGGCACGGCTGAAGACCATCCTGTCAGTCGTGAAGATCCAAGAGCGCTCGCTGATCGGGCACCTGAACTGGGCGACGTGGCTCTTCCAGGACTTGGTGCAAAAGCGCCTGGGCGGGCGCAACCCCTTCGGCAACATCGGCGTGGTCTACAGCGGCTCCGCCGACGATGCGGCGCTCAATGCGGGCGTGCTGCGCTACGCGGCCGACCCGCAGGCGCAGGGCGCGCTCGCAGCCGACAGCCAGCCCACCGGCCGCACCTCGCTGCCCACCGTCAGCCTGCACGCCATCGACGACCCGACGGCCTTCGTCGAGCTCGAGAGCGCCTACCGCCGCATCCGCGACGCGGCCGGCACCGGGGGCCATCTGGTGCAGAGCTTCAGCGCCGAGCACGAGCACAGCTACCTCAGCGATTCGGAATACCCCGCGCTCTTCGGCGCGCTGCTCGACTGGATCGATACCGGCGAGAAGCCCACGCCCCAGCGCCTCGCGCAGCGTTGCGCGTTGCTCAAGCCGCGCTACGACACCGACGGCAAGAACGGCTGCCACATCCAGCCGGAGTGGCAACCCCCGACGCTCGAAAGCCGCGTGCCTTCGCGTGCGCCCTGATTTTCTTTTTGACCTTGACGGAGACTTCCATGAAAAAACTGTTCGCCCTCGCGGCGATGGCCCTTGCCGTGTGTGCCCACGCGCAGGACTTTCCCGCCGGCAAGCCCGTGACCATCGTCGTGCCCTTCGCGGCCGGCGGCCCGACCGACCGCGTCGCGCGCGACCTCGCCGAGGCGCTGCGCAAGCCGCTGGGCGGCGCCAGCGTCATCATCGACAACGTGCCCGGCGCGGGCAGCTCCATCGGTGCGGCCAAGGTGGCGCGCGCCAACCCCGACGGCTACACGCTGCTGCTCAACCACATCGCGATGGCGACCGTGCCGACGCTGGTGCGCAACGTGCCGTTCAAGGTCGAGACCGACTTCGAGTACCTGGGCATCGTCAACGACGTGCCCATGACGCTCATCGCCAAGCCCAGCCTGCCCGCCACCAACTACAAGGAACTGACGGCCTGGATCGCTGCCAACAAGGGCAAGATCAACCTGGGCAACGCGGGCATCGGCTCGGCCTCGCACCTGTGCGGCCTGCTCTACCAGAGCGCCATGAAGACCGAGATGACACCGGTGCCCTACAAGGGCACGGCGCCCGCCATCACCGACCTGATCGGAGGCCAGATCGACCTGCTGTGCGACCAGAGCACCAACACCTCGCCACAGATCGAGGCCAGGAAGGTCAAGGCCTATGCGGTGACCACGCCCAGGCGCCTGGCCACGCCGCTCTTGAAAGACCTGCCCACGCTCGACGAGGCCGGCCTGAAGAACTTCCAGGTGACGATCTGGCACGGCCTGTACGCGCCCAAGGGCACGCCGGCGCCGGTGCTCAGGAAGATCAGCGATGCGCTGAAGGCGGCACTGAAGGACGCCGACTTCATCAAGCGCGAGGAAGCACTCGGCGCCGTGGTCGCCACGGATGGCCGCATCGAGCCCGAGGGGCACAAGAAGTTCGTGGCGGCGGAGATCGCGAAGTGGAGTCCGATCATCAAGGCGGCGGGGGTGTACGCGGATTGAGCTTGTCGGCCGCGCGCATCGCGCTCAGAGCCCGTGGATGGCAACGGTGGCCCAGAAGGCGGCCCACACGCCGATCAGCCCCAGCAGTGCCATGACGGCGACGTAGGCGATGAAGTACGTCACGCGTCTTGCGATGCTGGGGGTGGCTGGAACCTGCCACCAGTAGATCAGCACCGCCCACAAGAGCAGGGCGCCGGCGATGAGCGCGACGAAAGGTCCGGTCAAGGTCAGGGCCTGACGTCGTTCCAGGCCAGTGAGCAGGACATTGAGGACCAGGATCGAGGCGGCCCATGACAGCATGCTCAGCACCGGCCGAGAACCGACACCCGTCGGATCGCTTCGCGTGGTGGTATCTGAGTTCTGTACTGTCATTCGCGCTCTCCCTGTTGGACGGTTGTGGCCTCCGAAAAATCATGGGGAGAACCGTCTCATGCGCTCGCCGCAGGTCGTGCGGAAATCATCGATGACCGTGCCGCAAGTAGCTTGTGGGCCGCTTCGCGCGAAACCAGCAGCCACAGATCCTTGAGCTGACTGTAGAGCACGACGTACCCGCTCTTCCCGTGCATGAGCCGGTGGCGTTCTTCCCTCACACTGAGCCAATCGGGAGGCGCCCGAGCGACCACTGGTCGTGATGCAGGTAGCTTGCCTGTTGTGGCAACCGCAGGCTCGCCCGAAACGCAATCACCACCATCGCGCTCGCATACCGGAAGAACGTCGACTCGTGCTCCGGTGACTCACTGGTTTGTCGCAGATGTTCCCTTGGGGAGAGCTCATGCGATACCATCGCCGAGCACGTTCTGAAGGGGATTCCGAGAGCCTGCAAGGGAGGACATTCCCGCTTGGCCTGCCGCACAGATTCAGGCCTGCGAAGTTGTCCAGAACGATTAATACAAACGTCGGACAGCCATGTCGAGTCTCGTCTCCATTTTTCATGGTGCATCCTTCAGCCAGAAGGATCGCCTGTTGCGTTTGAGTTTTCCACTCGACGACGGACCCTCTGCCACAGACTCGTTTGGCCGCGTCTCGAAGGTTCGTCTGGTGGTAGATCGGCTCGATGCAGAAGAGGGACTGAGCCGCGACTTCAAGTACAGCTTGATTCTTTTGGCTGACAAGGTCGGCATTGCCCTCAAGGACATGATGGGCAAGCTCCTGGTGGTGAGCCTGGTGCGCGCAGACGGCACGTTGCGCCATTTCAGCGGGTATGTCTTCGAGTTCTCTCTCATCAAGAGCGACGCTGGCGTTGCGCACTACCGTGCAGTGCTTCGCCCTTGGTTGCACTACCTCACGCTGCGGCGAAATGATCGGCTCTTTCACCAGAAGAACCTGCACGACCAGGCCGCCGACATCCTGGCGGACTATGGCGTGCTGCCCGCGTGGGACTGGCGGGTGCGGGGGGAGGATGGGCCGTTCACGATGGCGTGCCAGTTCGGCGAGAGCGATCACAACTATCTTCATCGCCGTCTCGAAGCGGCGGGCTGCGTCTATTGGTACGAACACGATGCGCAGGGCCACAAGTGGGTCGTGAGTGACGACACCACGCTGGCCCGCCCGATCGACGGCAATGTCGAAGTGCGTTTCCAGAACGCAGGCGGAACACAGGAGGAGGACGCCATCGTCGACATCTCGCCTGTGCGCGGAATGGCCTCGGGGTATTCCGCCTTGAGCGGCTTCGACTTCAAGAGCCCGCGTGCCGTCCATGTGGAGGCGCCCACGGTCAATCGACAGGGTGAGGTGCCGTCGCTGGAGGTGCATGAATATGCGGGGGCCTATGGATTCAAGAACCGGTTGGACGGCGACGCGCTGACGCGCCGACGCATGGAGGAGATCGAGGCGAAGGCCAAGCATTTCGAAGCGGCGGGCAACAACCGCCGGGTCCTGCCCGGGCGGTTCTTTCAACTGACCGATCACTTCGACATCAAGGGCGTGCCCGACGGGGAGTTGCTGGTGATCGACGTGCATCACCGCGCGACGAACAACTATCTGCAGGAAGCAGACGAACTGGCGGGCTACAGCAACACATTGACGTGCATTCGCAAGTCGATTCCCTGGCGTCCCGGGCGGGGCTTCGAGAGCGTCGACACGAAGATCCTCACGGTGCAGACCGCCACGGTGGTCGGCCCTGCGGGCGAGGGCAGCCTGCACGTCGACGAATACGGACGAATCCGGGTGCAGTTTCACTGGGACCGCATCGGCGCCTTCGATGAACGCAGCAGCGCCTGGGTTCGCGTGAGCAGCAACTGGGCCGGCGGCGAGAAAGGGCTGCTGTCATTGCCGCGCGTGGGCTCCGAGGTGATCGTGCAATGGCTCGACGGCAATCCGGACCATCCCATCGTCATGGGCAGCGTCTACAACCAGAACTACATGCCGCCGTGGACCTTGCCGGACCAGAAGGCGCTGTCCGGTATCCGCAGCCGAGAATTGGCCGACGACGCCGGAAACAGCCCGGGCGGGAAGTCCAACCATGTGATCCTCGACGATACGGCCGGGCAGTTGCAGGTGAAGGTGCGCAGCGATCCGGATGCCAGCGAGTTGAACCTGGGTCATATCGTTCGCATCGACAGCACGCGAGGACGCACCGACCAGCGCGGCCAGGGCTTCGAACTGCGCACCGAGGGCCATGGGGCACTTCGTTCCGCGAAGGGCTTGCTCCTCACGACCGAGGCGCGCCCCAATGCCCAAGCACACGTGACGGACATGCCCGAGACGGTCGCGCGCCTGACGCAGGCGCGCGACCAACACGAGGCGCTGTCGGAGGCCGCGCAGCAGGCCAAGGCGCAGGAGGCTGGCGACCAGGATGAAGTGACCAAGGCGATCAAGGGCCAGAACGATGCCTTGAAGGGAAATGGCGGCAACCGGTCGGAAGGTGTCTTTCCCGAGTTCCAGGAGCCTCACCTCACCTTGGCGAGCCCTGTGGGCATCGAGACCACGACTGGCGGGTCGACGCACATGGCGAGCGACCAGCACAACGCCCTGACCAGTGGCGCCCACACCAGCATTGCCGCGGGCAAGAGCACGCTGATCAGCGCCAAGGAGGCTGTTCGCATCGCCGCTTTCGAGAAAGGCATTCGTCTCGTCGCCGCTGCGGCCGACATCGACATTCGGGCGCTGAAGGACTGCATCAATGTGCTGGCCAAGATGAACGTGTCCGTCGAAGGTGAGGACATTCTCATCAAGGCGCGCAACAACATCAGGATCGAAGCCGGCAAGGAAGTGCTCGTCAATGGCGGCACCAGCTACACGACGTGGAATGCAGCGGGCATCGAGCATGCCACCAAAGGGGTGTACCGCGAATGGGCAGGCTCTCATAGCCTGGTCGGTCCCAAGAGTCAGCCGGTGCCGGGAACGCAGACGCTGCCGGGTGCGACGGTTCTGTGCGTGGATTGCCTGATGAAGGCGCTGCGCGCCGGCTCCGTGGTCGCGAAGGTCTGATCCGTGTACATCGCACAAGATCCCGTTCAGGCCGACGTGGCTGCCAGCCTGCTCGTTCATTTCGAGGCCCACCCCGATACACACTGGTTTGCGTTGTACGACAGCGGTTTCGACTTCGGCGATGCCAACGCGAAAGCCATGGGCATCAATTGCTACGACGAAGAGCCCGTCAAGGATCTGGCATCGGTCGGCCCGAGGCTTGTCCGGCTGTGGAGTCCCGATCCGGATGTCGAGAGCACCAAGTCGCAGATCGCGAGTTGGCTGACGCGCTGTTCGGGGCGCCCCATGCTGAGCTTTCTGGCGAGTCAGGCATCGCCCTACGACATCGCCGAGCACTGGGCGAGGCTGCACATGGCCTTGACCAAGGATCGCGAGCAGTTCCTCTTGCGCATCGCGGACACGCGGACGCTGCCTGTCCTGGCGAAGACGTTCACGCCCGAGCAATGGCGTGCATGGACGCAACCTTTGACGCGCTGGCTCTTCATCGATCGGACGGGCCGCCTCGCGGCGCTGCCGATGCCCGAAGAGGAGGTCCGGCCCCATGCGGCACCCCTTGTGCTCGCGGACGAGCAATTCGACGTGTTTGTCGAAAGCAGCGAGCCGGACGCGTTGATCGCTTTCTTCGACGAGCAGCTTTCCGATCTGGTGCCTCTCCCTGATGAAATGCGTCCGAGCCAATGGCATGGCATCGTCGCGGCATCGCTCGAACTCGGGCGTGAGCATGGCATCGATCGGCTGGAAGACAAGGTCGCATTGGTGCAGGTCGCGACCATGACAGACGGCGCCGCCCTCGTGGACGAACGGGTGCTCAAGATGCTCGATGCCAGTGTCTGGCAGCCGGGCAACATGAGCGAGGCACTGTTGGAAACGGGAGTCCTCGATTGAACACATCATTGAAAAGGGCAATCGCCCGCGAGCGGGAAACCATGAGCACGACCGAATCGACACTCGACCTGAACGCAACCCATGGGAACGGACATCGCCGTCGACATTCGTCGGATACCGCGCATGCGATCGTGCGAATGGCAACGGTGCCGCTGTGGAGGCGCCTGCTGGTGCTCCTGGGGCTGAGCGGCTGCGTGCTGATGTCCGCATGTGGCGAAGACAAGATCCCTGTGGAGGTCACCGGCTACAACCACATGAGCGATGAAAGCATCATCGGGTTCACGGTCGACGGTGCCAGCGGACCCAACATGGCGCCCAAATCCGGGGGCACCAGTTTCAATTGCTGCGTCAAGGTTCCCAAGGATTGGCAACCTGGAATGAAGGCGCGCGTGACGTGGGCCTACGGCAGCGGCCCGCCGGGCTCGCGGCCCGCACCGCCGCCGCAGGAGGCGGAGGTGGAGATTCCGAAGTACTCCCGCGAGAATCTTGGCACCGTGCAAGTCCACTTCTACGCGAACCACCGTGTCAAGTTGCTGGTGTCCAAGTTCGGCATCGAGAGTCCGTGCAGTGTTTTTCCCGAAGCTGACAAGGCACCGTGGGAAACCAGCAAGGACCTGACCGAGTACTACACCCGCGGCAAGGGCAAGAGCGAGGCTTGCGAAGGCCTGCGCGCGTCAAGGAGGACACCATGAGCACCATCGAATCGGCCCTCAATCCGGCGGCTGGCCTGGGCGTCACGCGCAGCCGGGAACGTCCGCTGAGTGCGCGCGAGCAGATGCAGCGCGGAAAGGCCGCCTGTGCGGCGCAACCGGACGCCAACAAGGTGACCTGCACCGGCAATCTGTTTGTCGGGATCTTCTTCGACGGCACCGGAAACAACGAAGACGAAGACTACAAGAAGGTCGTGAGCGATCGCCGCAAGCAGAAGCACAGCAACGTGGTGCGGCTCTATCACGCGTACTCGGACCAGCCGCAGGGCAGTAACGGCTACTACCGCTACTACATGCCCGGCGTGGGAACGGAATTCAAGGAAATCGGTGACAAGGGGGGAACGCAAGGGTCCGCCATGGCTGCCGGCGGCGAAGCGCGAATCATCTGGGGCCTGACGCGCATCTTCAATGCGGTCCATGCGTACCATTTCAAGGCCCCCTTGATTTCGGATGCCCAGGCCGCCCGCATGACAGAAGGCCTGGGGGGCTATACCTCCATGGATTGGGATCGCCGCCGGGTGCTCAAGGGCACGTGGCAGACGCGGTTGAAGGCCGCCATCAAGGACCGCAAGCCGGAGATCCTTCAGATCAATGTCAGCGTGTTCGGGTTCTCGCGCGGCGCCGCGCAGGCGCGTGCGTTCACCAACTGGTTGTACGAGATCTGCGAAAAGAAAGACGGTGGCTACCGGTTCGCGGACATACCGTTGCGCGTCCAGTTCCTTGGCATCTTCGACACCGTGGCATCGGTCGGTGTGGCGCCGTTGTTTGCGGACGGCATCAGCGAGGGGCATGACGGCTGGGCCAAGAAGAACATGCAGATTCATCCCGGCGTCGAGCGCTGCCTGCACCTGGTCGCGGGACACGAAGTCCGGGCATGCTTTCCCCTCGATTCGGTGCGCATCGATGGCAAGTACCCCGCAAACACCAAGGAGTACATCTATCCCGGGTCGCATTCCGATGTGGGAGGCGGCTACATGCCGATGTGCCTGGGGCAGGCCGACTGGAACGCAGCAGAAGATCCACAGAATCTGCAGCTCGCCCGTGTCCCGGGCTTCGAGATGTACTGTGCGTCGATTGCGGCGAGCGTTCCGTTTCGCACCATCCAGACATTGCTGGATACCCGGCAGCGTGAAATCGCAGACGCGCTCACACCTGCGACGTCGACCCTGAATGCCTTCCGTGCTTACTATCAGCAGGCGAAGATCAAGCAGGCCCCTGTGGAAGACATGGCGCGCCAGCACATGAACTGGTACCTGAACTATCGGTGGCAGGCGGAGGAGCCCGCATTCAAGGCGCGCGGCCAATACCATCGCGCGCAGGGAACGCCCAACAAGGGCGACGACTATGTCGATGAGCCCGAGTGGCTCCTGCACACCCAGAGAGCGCTCATGCGGGTGGTTGGATCCGTTGGCGCCGAAGTCAGGAAGCGCATGGCGGCGAACGATCAGGAGTCGGAACGCGAGGGCAAGGCGGTCGCCAATCCATGCGACAAGGTGGTCTCGCTCTATGCCGCACTGGGCGGTCTGGTCGGCCTTGCAGTGCAAGGAAAGAGCTTGTGGGACGCCCGTCACAAGCTGTTGACCGACGAGAAGTTGGCGAACGAGAACGCCCCCTTCGCCCGCGAGGCGCCGAAGCGGCTCAAGGAGTGGAAGGAATGGCTGGCTTCATATGGCTATCCGCTGATCTATCGCACCGATGCCCCCGAGCGCGAGCCTTTGTGGGTGCTGGAGGCACTGAACACGAATCCGGTGCCTGCGGACATTGCAAAGCTGTTCGATGAACTGGTGCACGACTCGATGGCTGGTTTCATCGGTTTCGGCATGCGCGAGTTCGAGTTCAACGGCCATGGCCTGGCGAAATTCCGTCGCATCTATTTCGGCAATCGGGGCGACGCGGTCTTCCGCGAGCGCATCGCGGCCGAGAACGAAGCACGCATTGCCAAGGCGCGTGCCGTGCGTAACGAAATCCTTATCCGCAACACGCCGCCTCCCGTGCCATCGATGGGCGAGATCTTCGGATCGATGCGGTTCTGACGCCCCCGTGTTCTTCGCATGAGTTCGCAGCAGATCATTCTGGACCACGACCGATGGCGCAAGGGCGTTGGAGGCGCGCCTGCGGGGCTGTCCGGTGAAGCCGATGGCTTCGCCTACTCGGAACTCGATCTGAATCTCGCGCAGTTCTCAGGTACGGTCTTCACGGCCAGCAGCTTCACGCGCACCACCTTCCACGAAGCCCGCTGGACCCATTGCCAGTTCAGCCATTGCACCTTCAGCCAGTGCGACTTCAAGGGCCTCACGCTCGTCGGCTGCACCTTTGTCGGGTGCACATTCGATCAGGCCCTGTTTCAGGGAAGCACGCTGGGCACCACGACGTTCAGCGATTGCATCTGGACCGACATGAACTTCGATCAGGCGCGGTGGCAGGACGTCAAGGTGCTCGGATGCCGAGGCACGCGAGTCAATGCAAGGCAGCTGCGTGGAGAGAACGTCGACTTCACGGGAAGCCACTTCGAGCATCTGGAGTTCGAGGACACGCTGCTCAACAGCACGCATTAGTGCCCGCGAACGAGGTCGCCAGATGCCGGGGTCTTCAGCCGCCCCTCAGAACGTACCCGGCAGCAGGATGTCCGACCGCACGTCGTCGATCTGCGTGCGGCCGCAGAAGGCCATCGTCACGTCCAGTTCCTTGTGGATGATCTGCAGCGCGCGCGTCACGCCTTCCTGGCCGTAGGCGCCCAGGCCGTACAGGAAGCTGCGGCCGATCAGCGTGCCGCGAGCGCCCAGGGCGCGGGCCTTGAGCACGTCCTGCCCGCTGCGCACGCCGCCGTCCATCCACACCTCGATCTGGCTGCCCACGGCGTCGGCGATGGCCGGTAGCGCGGCGATGGAGGAGGGCGCGCCGTCGAGCTGGCGACCGCCGTGGTTGGAGACGATGAGCGCGTCGGCGCCGCTGGCCACGGCCAGTCGCGCGTCTTCGGCGTCCATGATGCCCTTGAGGATCAGCTTGCCGCCCCAGCGCTTCTTGATCCATTCGACGTCCGCCCAGCTCAGGGCCGGGTCGAACTGTTCGGCGGTCCACGACGACAGCGACGACAGGTCTTTCACGCCCTTGGCATGGCCCGCGATGTTGCCGAAGGTGCGGCGCCTGGTGCCCAGCATGCCCATGCACCAGCGCGGCTTGGTCGCCAGGTTGATGAGGTTCTTGATCGTGGGCTTGGGCGGCGTCGACAGGCCGTTCTTGATGTCCTTGTGGCGCTGGCCGAGGATCTGAAGGTCGAGCGTGAGCTGCAGCGCCGACACGTTGGCAGCCTTGGCGCGGTCGATCAGGCGCTCGATGAAGTCGCGGTCCTTCATCACGTAGAGCTGGAACCAGAAGGGATGGCGGTCGGTGTGCTCGGCGATGTCTTCGAGCGAGCAGATGCTCATGGTCGAGAGCGTGAACGGGATGCCGAAGGCCTTGGCGGCGCGCGCGCCCAGGATTTCGCCGTCGGCGTGCTGCATGCCGGTCAGGCCCGTGGGCGCGATGGCCACGGGCATGGCCACGTCCTGGCCGATCATGGTGGTGCGGGTGGAGCGGCCTTCCATGTTCACGGCCACGCGCTGGCGCAGCTTGATCTTCTGGAAGTCGCTCTCGTTGGCGCGGTAGGTGCCCTCGGTCCAGGCGCCGGAATCGGCGTAGTCGTAGAACATCTTCGGCACGCGCCGCTGGGCGATCGCCCGCAGGTCTTCGATGCAGGTGATCTTGGAAAGGTCGGGCACGGGGGAGTCTCCTGGCTGGTGTTATGGGGGGCGCGGCGGGCTGCGGCCTGTGTGGGCCACGGCAGCGCCGGGGGTCGAGTCTGCAGGGGAAACGCGCCGGCCACCTGAAAAAAGCCCGCAGCCGGTCTGAAAATTATTCAGCCCGGCTCGCGCAGCGCCTGGCGCAGCCATTCGACGAAGGTGGCGCATTCCCAGCGCTCCATGGTGCCGGGGCGCCAGCACAGGAAATAGGCGTTGGGCGAGGGCGCGCTGTGCGGCGACAGCCGCACCAGCCGGCCGTTGTCGAGCCAGGCGCGGCCCAGCCGCAGGTGCATGAGCACCACGCCGAAGTCTTCGGCCGCGGCATCGAGCGCCAGGCCCAGGTCGTTGAACTGGTGGCCCGTGGCCGGTTCGGGCAGGCCGATGCCGCAGGCCTTGAACCAGATGCGCCACGACTCCAGCGGCGTGCGCAGCAGCTGCACGCGCGCCACCTCGGCGTCGGTCGAGAAGTGATCGTCGAAGGGGCCGTGGCGTTCCAGGTAGGCCGGGCTGCACACCGGCGAGACGTCGTCGGCCAGCAGCTGGCAGAACTCGCGGTCGTGGAACGGGCCGGTGCCGAAGCGCAGCTCGATGTCGGCGTCTTCGGCCGTGAAGTTGCGCACCGGCATGGTCACCTGCAGCATCAGCTCGATGGTCGGGTAGGCGTCACGGAACTGTGCCAGCCGGGGCAGCAGCATCTGGCGCGAAAAGGTGGGCGTGACCGCCACGCGCAGCCGCCGCACCTGCGATGCGGGCTCGCGCCCCGGCACCTGCTGCAGCGCTGCAATGGCCTCGCGCACGCGCGCCAGGTAGGCCACGCCGTCGGCGCTCAGGCCGAAGTCGTTGCCCGTGAAGAGCTTG
The DNA here is from genome assembly GCF_001426505.1 of Variovorax sp. Root473. Classification (GTDB taxonomy): domain Bacteria; phylum Pseudomonadota; class Gammaproteobacteria; order Burkholderiales; family Burkholderiaceae_C; genus Variovorax. The sequence continues at coordinate 382,223 of NZ_LMEV01000001.1, read as the reverse complement.
AGCTCGAGCTGCGTCTCGAGCTGGCGGATGCGGTGGCTGACCGCGCTGGGCGTCACGCTGAGTTCTTCAGCGGCCAGGTTCACGCTGCGCAGCCGCGCGACGGCCTCGAAGGCCTGCAGGCCCTGGGTCGAGGGGAGTCGCGTCGATGCCATGTGTTTTTTTGGGGAAGGAGTGAGCGATGCGATGTTATCGAAGGGCGACGAGCGCATTGCACAGGCGCGGCGCGAGTTGCGTGGGCGCGCGGACGGGCATGCCTGTTGCTTGCCCTGTTGCATCCATTCATTCCCAGGAGCCAGGCCACATGAACCGCAACGACGTCACCGAGAAGATCATCACCGTGAAGGTGTCCAAGGGCATCCAGTGGGCCGACGTGGCCAGGAAGGTCGGCCTGTCGAAAGAGTGGACCACAGCCGCCTGCCTCGGCCAGATGACGCTCGACGACAAGCAGGCCAGGACCATCGGCAAGATCTTCGGCCTTACGCCCGAGGAACAGAAGTGGCTCCAGGTCGTGCCCTACAAGGGCTCGCTGCCCACGCCCGTGCCCACCGACCCGCTGATCTACCGTTGGTACGAGGTGGTGAGCGTGTACGGCACCACCATCAAGGAGCTGATCCACGAGGAGTTCGGCGACGGCATCATGAGCGCCATCGACTTCAGCATGGACATCCAGCGCCAGCCCGACCCGAAGGGCGACCGCGTCAACGTGGTGCTGTCGGGCAAGTTCCTGCCGTACAAGAGCTACTGAGGCCCGGCGCTCAGTCAGTACACCGGTGCCGCCGGCTTCGGCCGCGGCGTCGGAGCCGGGCGCCAGCCCGGTCCCGCCATGCCGTAGCGCGCGCCCTCGATCGCTCCGGCGATCGCGCGCGCCACGCCTTCCACCGGCGTCGTCAGGCGGCGCTGCGTGCGCATGCGTTCGAAGGCGTAGCTGTCGGCGATGCGCTCGGCCAGCGGGTCGGCGGCTTCGGCCACGTCGGGGCTCACCAGCGAGACGTGCAGGCGCCCCGCGTGTTCCCGCCGCAGCCCTTCGGAGATCGCCTGCACCGCGTACTGCGTGCCGTGGTACACGGCCGAGTCGGGCGTGGTGCCACCCATGGCCACCGGCGCGACGTTGACGATGTGGCCCCAGCCCTGCTCCTGCATCGCGGGCAGCACGGCCGCCACGCCCAGCAGCATGCCGCGCAGGTTGACGTCGATCATCAGCTCCCACTCCTCGATCTTGCGCTGCCACAGCGGCGACAGCGGCATCACGCCGGCGGCGTTCACCAGCACGTCGATGCGGTCGTGGGTGTCAAGGGCGAACTCGGCAAAGGCCTCCATGTCGGGCCGGTGCGTCACGTCCAGCCGCCGGAAGCTCGCCGAGCCGCCGGTCGCGTTGATCTCGGCCGCGAGCGCCGCGAGCCGTTCGGTGCGGCGCGCGCCGAGCACCACATGGGCGCCGCGCCGCGCGAGCCGCCGCGCCGTCGCCTCGCCGATGCCGCTGCTGGCGCCGGTGACGAGAACCACTGTGTCCTGGATTGCACTCATACAAAACTCCTCATGCGGGTCGGTGCGCCATGGCGCAAGGGGTGCGCCGGGCATGGGGATGAGTCTCGGGGCGAAGGGGCTGGAAGCGGTATCCGGATCGAACGAGGTTTTTGCCTGATCCTGCGAAAAGGGCGCTGATGGCCGGATGCGAGCGGTGCGGTCCTCAGGGCTTGCAGCTGCCGCCCATGGACACCGACCCGTCCTTGCACTCGGTGAGGATGGGCGCACCGCGCGATGCGGGCGCCGAGCTGGTGGCCGGGGACGGCGAGGCCGCGCCGCCTTCGCGCTGGTAGACGATCTTCTTCGTGCCCAGGTCGCAGCTGCCCACGACCTGTCCGCTCGCCGTGGCGGAGGCATCGACGGTGACGACGCTGAAGTTCGTCACGCCCGACGCGGCGATCTTGGCCTCGATCTCGGCGCGCAACGTGTCGCAGTTGCTCTGGGCTTGGGCGCTGCCGGCGACCGCGAGCAGGGCCGAGGCGGCTGCAGCAAGCAGACGGGGTTTCATCATGAAGGGACTGCCTTTCGCTCTTGCTTGCAGTGGATGGGGGCGGGAGAAATCGGAGTCTAGTCGCGCACAAAGAGAAACGGCCTGCCGCGCGAGCGACAGGCCGTGGGTACGGTGGGTGCATCTTCCGGGTCGGCACAGACCCGGAAGATGCACGAGGCGCCGCAGGATCAGACCGCCGGTGCCAGCACCGCGTTCAACGTGGCGCTCGGGCGCATCACGGCTTCGAACTTGGCCTTGTCGGCCAGGTAGTAGCCGCCGATGTCGACGGGCTTGCCTTGCACGGCCAGCAGTTCGTCGATGATCTTCTTCTCGTTGGTGGTGAGCGCCTCGGCGAGCTTCTTGAACTTGTCCTGCAGGTCCTTGTCCTCGGTCTGCGCGGCAAGTTCCTGCGCCCAGTACATGGCCAGGTAGAACTGGCTGCCGCGGTTGTCGAGCTGGCCGGTCTTGGGCGAGGGGTTCTTGTTGTTGTCCAGCAGCTTGCCGGTGGCGGCGTCGAGTGTCTTGGCCAAAATCTTGGCCTGCGCGTTGCCGGTCTTCAGGCCCAGGTCTTCCAGGCTCACGGCCAGCGCGAGGAATTCACCGAGCGAGTCCCAGCGCAGGTGGTTTTCTTCCACCAGCTGCTGCACGTGCTTGGGGGCCGAGCCGCCCGCGCCGGTCTCGTACATGCCGCCGCCGGCCATGAGCGGCACGATCGACAGCATCTTGGCCGAGGTGCCCAGTTCCATGATGGGGAACAGGTCGGTGAGGTAGTCGCGCAGGATGTTGCCGGTGGCGCTGATGGTGTCCAGGCCGCGCACGACGCGCTCCAGCGTGTAGCGCATGGCGCGCACCTGGCTCATGATCTGGATGTCCAGGCCCGTGGTGTCATGCTCGTGCAGGTACATCTTGACCTTGGTGATCAGCTGCGCCTCGTGCGGGCGGTAGGCGTCGAGCCAGAACACCACCGGCATGCCGGAGTTGCGCGCGCGGTTGACGGCCAGCTTCACCCAGTCGCGGATGGCGGCGTCCTTGACCTGGCACATGCGCCAGATGTCGCCCTTCTCGACGTCTTCGCTCATCAGCACTTCGCCGGTGTCCAGGTCGGTGATGTTGGCCACGCCGTCTTCGGGGATCTCGAAGGTCTTGTCGTGCGAGCCGTACTCCTCGGCCTTCTGGGCCATGAGGCCGACGTTGGGCACGGTGCCCATGGTCTTGGGGTCGAAGGCGCCGTGCCACTTGCAGAAGTTGATGATCTCCTGGTAGATGCGGGCGAAGGTCGACTCGGGCATCACGGCCTTGACGTCCTTCAGGCGGCCGTCGGCGCCCCACATCTTGCCGCCGTTGCGGATCATCGCGGGCATCGATGCATCGACGATCACGTCGTTGGGCGAGTGGAAGTTGGTGATGCCCTTGGCCGAGTCGACCATGGCCAGCTCGGGGCGGCCTTCGTGGCAGGCGTGCAGGTCGCGCTTGATCTCGTCCTGCGTGCTCTGGGGCAGCGTGGCGATCTTGTTGTACAGGTCGACCATGCCGTTGTTGACGTTGATGCCCAGCTCGTCGAACAGCTTGCCGTGTTTCTCGAAGGCTTCCTTGTAGAAGATCTTCACGCAGTGACCGAAGACGATGGGGTGCGAGACCTTCATCATGGTGGCCTTGACGTGCAGCGAGAACATGACGCCGGTCTTGTGCGCGTCCTCGATCTCCTTTTCATAGAAGGCCAGCAGGGCCTTCTTGCTCATGAACATGGAGTCGATGATCTCGCGGTCGAGCAGGGCGACCTTGGGCTTGAGCACGATGGTCTTGCCGCTCTTGGTCAGCAGTTCCATCTTGACGTTGCGCGCGCGGTCCAGGGTCATGGACTTTTCGCCGTGATAGAAGTCGCCGCCGTGCATGTGCGAGACGTGCGAGCGCGAGGCCTGGCTCCACTCGGCCATGCTGTGCGGGTTCTTGCGGGCGTATTCCTTCACGGCGCGGGGCGCGCGGCGGTCGGAGTTGCCTTCGCGCAGCACGGGGTTCACGGCGCTGCCGGTGCACTTGTTGTAGCGCGCGCGGATGTCCTTGTCTTCGTCCGAGGTCGGGTTCTCGGGGTAGTCGGGGATCTTGTAGCCCTTGCCCTGCAGTTCCTTGATGGCCGACTTGAGTTGCGACACCGAGGCGCTGATGTTGGGCAGCTTGATGATGTTGGCTTCGGGCTTGAGCGTGAGCTTGCCCAGTTCGGCCAGGTTGTCGGGCACCTTCTGGTCGTCGCTCAGGAACTCGGGGAACTCGCCCAGGATGCGGGCGGCCACGGAGATGTCGCTGGTCGTCACGTTGATGCCGGCCGGCGCGGTGAAGGCACGCACGATGGGCAGGAAGGCGTAGGTCGCCAGCAGCGGCGCCTCGTCGGTGAGGGTGTAGACGATGGTGGGTTGCTTCGTGCTCATGCGCTTGCTTCCGTAGGTTCTGGGTTGTCGAGGGGGTGAAATTTCACTGGGCGAAAGGGATTTTCGCCGAAACCCCCCATTGTCACCGCCCCGAGCCGGGGTCGGCTGCGAAGGCCCTGATGACCCCGCGGCTGTGGCTTCGAGCGATGGCGACCATGCCGCCGATCAGGAAACAGTTCCTCGCCGGGCTTCCCGTCAGGTTGCCCTGCAACGGAGCCCTGTACCGCTGAGGAAAGCCGTCAGTGGCGCGGCACCGTCACCGCGCCCACATGCAGCGTGCGCCCGGCGCCCAGTCCCGCGATGACCAGCACCACGCCCAGGCCGACGAACAGCCACGCCGAGGCGCCGAAGCTGCCGGTCCAGCCGTGCAGCAAGCCCGCCAGCAGCGGGCCGAAGGCCGCCACCATGTAGCCCACGCCCTGCGCCATGCCCGACAGGTGCGCGGCAATGTGCGAATCGGGCGAGCGCAGCACGATCATGGTGAGCGCCAACGCAAAGGTGCCGCCCTGAGAAATGCCGAGCACCACGGCCCAGGTCCACATGCCGCCGGGGGCGCCGAGCGGCGCGAACAGCATGGCCAGCATGGCCGCCACCGTCATCGCCGACAGCACCACCGCCAGCGCGCGCTGGTTGCGCAGCTTCACGGCCAGCGCGGGCACCACGAGACAGGTCACGACCTGCGTCATGACCGACAGCGACACGACGTAACCGGCCGTTTCGCCGCTGAGCCCGCGCTCGCGCAGGATCGGCGCGAGCCAGCCCATCACGATGTACGCCAGGGCCGATTGCAGCCCCATGAAGAAGGTCACCTGCCAGGCCAGCCGGTCGCGCCACAGGCCGCGCACGGTGAAGCCCGACTCGCTCGCCACCGGCTTGAGCGGCAGCGCCTGAGGTGCCCAGATGAACGTGACCAGCGCGGCCGGAGCGGCCCACATCGCGAGCGCCAGCGTCCAGCCGCCGCCCAGCGCGTGCTCCAGCGGCACGGTGAGGCCGGCGGCGCTGGCGGCGCCGCCGCACACGGCCATGGTGTACAGGCCCATCATCAGCGCGGCCTGCTTGGCGAAGTCGCGCTTCACCAGGCCCGAGAGCAGCACGTTCGACACCGCGATGCCGCTGCCCGCGATGGCCGAGGCCAGGAACAGCAGCGGGATGTTGCCGGTGCCGCGCAGCACCGTGCCCACGCCAATCAGCACCATGCAGCCCAGCAGCGTGCGCTCGGTGCCGAAGCGGCGCCCGAGCCAGGGCGCCATCGGCGCGAACACGCCCAGGCAGACGATCGGCAGCGTGGTCAACAGGCTCGCGGCCGTGGCCGACAGGCCGGTGGCACGGATGATTTCCGGCAGCACCACCGACAGGCTGGCGAACACCGGCCGCAGGTTGAAGGCGATGAGCACCACCGTCAGGCCCAGCAGCAGCTGGCGGCCCCGGCTGGGCGCGGGTGTGGGGCGCGGCGCGGGCAGGCTGTCGACCTCGGCGTCGATCAGCAGTTCTTCGGCGCCCGATGGCGCCGCCTGGGTGCGCGCGGCGGTGGCAGCACCCGGGGGCAAAGTGATCGAGTTCATGCCGTGCCCAATGCGAGCGCGTTGAGCGTCGGCGCCATCAGCTCGCGCACGGCGGCGGCGGCGCGCTCGGGGTCGCGGCTGGCAATGCCTTCGACGATGGCGCGGTGCGCCGCCTCGTCGGGCTCGGGCAGGCTGGCGCTCAGCGTGCTGGCGATGGTTTCCTTGATGTAGCCCGTGATGAAGCGGCAGGTCTCGACCAGCGCCAGGTTGCCCGACACATCGACGATGGCCAGGTGAAAGGCCAGGTCGCGCTCGATGAAGGCCGCGCCGTCGTCGGCCATGTCGGGCTGGCCGCGCTTGTCGAGCAGGGCGTGGAGCCGGCGCAGGTCTTTCGCGGTGTGGCGCACGGCGGCGAGCCGGGCGGCCTCGACCTCGAGCGCGCGGCGCACCTCGAACTGGTCGCGCAGGCTCGCCAGGCGCAGCTTCTGCAGGCTGGCCGAGGGGTCGAAGCCCGAGCGCACGTAGGTGCCCGAACCCTGCCGCACCTCGAGCAGTCCGCGCGACACCAGCGTCTTCACCGCCTCGCGCACCGTGCCGCGGCTCACGCCCAGCAATTGCGCCAGCTGGGGCTCGATGGGAATGCGCGAGCCGATGGGCCAGCGGCCCGCGGCGATCTCGGTGCGGATGCTGTTCGCAGCGGCGTCGGCCAGGGAGGTGCGGGGAGGTTGGACGAGCATGGTTCCGGTCGGCTTATTCATTGAATGATTGGATGAATTTAATCACGCGCGAAAAGCCGCGGTCGGTGGAAGGGGCATGTGGCCGAGACGCCTGGCGGCCGACCGAATCACCAACTGCCCGAGGCGCCGCCGCCGCTGCTCGAACCGCCGCTGTCCGAGGAAGATGAANNCGATGACGATGACGATGACGATGACGATGACGATGACGATGACGATGACGATGACGATGACGAACTGCTGCTGCTCCAGCCACTGTCGCCATCGCCATCGTCGTCGCCCGATTCCCAGACGCCGGGCGGCAGGAAGCCCAGCAGCATCGAGAAGAATGCGGCCAGCGCAATGGGAATCCACGAGGTGTCCGGCACCGGGCCGGGCGAGGTTTCATGGACCACGTAGCCGCAGATGCCTGCCACGATGACCAGGCGGACGAAGAAGCTGACCACGCTGCGCTGGAAGGTGCTGACCATGCAGCGCAGGATGATCACCGTGAACAGCGTCGCGCCGCCGATGCACAGCGCCCACAGGAAGCCCCACCAGAAGCGATCGGCGCCGACGGTGAACGCGATGGCGACCAGCGACGCGATCACGAGCACGAGGCCGCCCATGAAGATGGCGGCCGTGCGCGACATGCCGCAGAGAAAGCCCAGGCCGTAGCCAAAGATCGCCGGCATCGCCAGCACCAGTGCGATGGGCGGGTTCAGCAGCGCCGCGCCCGCGGCCAGCGGGCCGGCCCCGAGCAGGCCGAGCACCAGGCGCAGGTCGCGCGGGGCAGGGCGCGCACGCGTGGGTTCGGGCTTCATTGCCGCCAGCGCGTCGGCCCAGGGTTCCGGGCCCGCGCTGGCGTTGCGCCGGCCCTTGCCTTTTTTCTCCTGGGCGCGTCGCGAGGCCGAGGTGCCGCGCGGCGGGTCGCGCTCGATGCCGCGGCCGTGGTAGATGCCCAGGCCCAGGCCCCACAGCAGCACGCCCAGCAGGCCCCAGCCTTCAGGCGTGACGCGGCCGCCGCTCGTCAGGCTGGTGGTTTTCTCGTCGTCGGGTGCGCCGGCGTGATCCACGACGATCTGCTGCGACTCGGGTTCGATGACGCCCACCTCGCCCTGGAGCAACCGCGCAAGCGCGCCCACGGCCGACTGCACGCCGCCGGCGAAGTCGCCCTCGCGAAAACGCGGCGTCATCTCGCGGTCGATGATGTGGGCCGCCTGGATGTCGGTCACCGTGCCTTCGAGCCCGGTGCCGACCTCGATGCGCATGCGCCGGTCTTTCCGCGCCACGAGCAGCAGGATGCCGTCGTCGGCCTCGCTGCGGCCCAGCCGCCATTTCGCGAAGACGCGCGTGGCGTAGGCCTCGATGCTGTCCTCGCCCGTGGTCGGCACGATGAGCACCGCGAGCTGGGCCTCGGTGCGGCTCTGGATGTCGGCGATCTGTTGGCGCAGCGCGTCGGCCTCGCGGGGTGGCAGCGCCTGTGCGAGGTCGACCACGCGCGAGCTCATCGGCGGCACCGGCACGGGCTTGGCCTGCACGGCGCGCGGGCCGGCGAGGCACAGCACGAACAGCAAGGCGAAGCACAGCGACAGCCAGCGGGGCATCAACGTCCGTCTGTTCATCGGCGCGCCCCCCTTGCTGCCACGACGCCCGCACCGCGCACTTCGACGCGGCGCTGGTCGACGACCTTGCCGCTGGCGTCCACCAGCTCGATCAGGTGCCGGCCGGGCCACGGCAGCCATTGCGCGCTGTTGCCGCGTGCGTGGAACTTGCCGTCGATGCGCCACTGCACGCCGCGCCCTTCGGATTCGAAGCGCACGCGCTGGCGCTGTGGCGGAATGTCGGGGTCGAGCGCGAGGATCGTGCCGTCGGCCGGCGCGGTGATGCGCGCGGAGGCCGCATCGGTCGCCATGCCGGTGTCGAGCGCGAACAGCGGCTGCTCGGTGCCCTGCAGGAACCATTCGCTGCGCGCCGCTTCGAGCGGGCTGCCGTCGGCGCCGGGGCCGAAGCTCACGCGCGCCTCGACCAGGCCGGCGGGCGGCGTGGGCGCGCGGCTGGGTTCGCGGGCGTGCAGGAAGCGCATCACCTCGGCCCACACCGGCGCGGCGCCGCTGGTGCCGCTCACGTCCCACATCGAGGCGCCGCTCGCGTTGCCGACCCACACGCCGACCGTGTAGCGCTGCGACCAGCCCACGGCCCAGTTGTCGCGCATGTCCTTGCTGGTGCCGGTCTTCACGGCGGTCCAGAAGCGGGTGGACAGGATGCTGTCCAGCCCGAAGGTGCGCGTGCGCGCGTTCGGGTCGGACAGGATGTCGCCGACGATGAAGGCGGCGCGCGGGTCGAGCAGCGGCGCTGCTTCTGCCGGCTTGGCTTTGGTGGCCGGGGCTGGGCGCGGTGCGAGTGGCGTGAGCGTCGTCGCCCCCAAGCGTCCGCCGTTGGCCACCATGCGGTAGGCATTGGCCAGCGACAGCAGCGACACCTCGGCGCTGCCCAGCGCCAGGCTGTAGCCGTAGTAGTCGCCGCTTTCGCGCAGCGGCAGGCCGGCGGCGCGCAGCTCGCGCGCGAAGGCCTCGGGCGACACCATCACCAGCGTGCGCACGGCCGGCACGTTGAGCGAGGCGGCCAGCGCGGTGCGCGCCGACACCGGTCCCTTGAAGCGGCGGTCGTAGTTCTGCGGAATGTAGAGGCCGCTGGCGGTGCTGATCTGCGCCGACGAGTCCTCGATGAGCGAGGCCGCCGTGATGCGCTTCTCGGCGATGGCCTGCGCGTACAGCAGCGGCTTGAGCGTGGAGCCGGGCTGGCGCAGCGCGGTCACGCCGTCGACCTCGGCGGCCTGGCTCAGCGGGCCCGAGGAGCCGACCCAGGCCAGCACCTCGCCGCTCGCGTTGTCGAGCACCACGAGCGCGCCGTCTTCGACGTGGCGATCGCGCAGCTCGCGCAGGTGGCGCTGCAGGCTGTCCAGCGCGTAGCGCTGCAGCGGCGCGCGCAGCGTGGTGCGGACGCTTGCGGGGGCGGCGGCCCTGGTGGTGTCGCCCGCCGTGCCCGTGGCCTCACGCAGTTCGCGCAGCACCCGCCGCGCGGCATGTGGCGCGATGCCTTCGTTGGGCTCGAACGCGCGCCGCTGCACCACCGCGCTGGCGAACATGTCGAGCGCCTCGCAGTCGGCCTTGGCGCCGGGCTCCATCACGCGCAGCACCTCGCAGGCGCGCTGCGCCACCAGCGCGGGCCGGGCGTTGGGCGCGCGCACCAGCGCGGCGGCCACCGCGGCCTCGCGCGCGTCCAGGCCGCTGGGGGCCTTGCCGAAGAGCGTGCGCGAGAGCGCATCGATGCCGACGATCTCGCCCCGGAAGGGCACCGTGTTCAGGTAGGCCTCCAGGATCTGGTCCTTGCGCCAGCGGCGTTCCAGCTGCGTGGCCGCCACGGTCTGGCCGATCTTCTGCGTGAAGCTGCGCCCGCCTGCTGCGCGGCGCAGGTCGTCGTCGAGCAGGCCCGCCAGCTGCATGGTGATGGTCGAGGCGCCGCGCGTGCGCGTGTTCCACAGGTTGCCCCAGGCCGCGGCCGAGGCGGCGCGCCAGTCGACGCCGCTGTGTTCGTAGAAGCGCTTGTCTTCGCTCAGCAGCATGGCCGCGCGCAGCGCGGGCGACACGTCGGCCAGCGCGGTCCACTGGCCGCGCCGCACCGTGGGGTCGGTGCGCACGCGCTGCAGCAGTTCGCCGTGGCGGTCGAGCACCGCGGTTTCGGAGGAGCGGAAGTCGCGCTTCACTTCCTCGAAGCTGGCCAGCGCCCAGGCCGCCGGCGCGCTGGCCGCCGCGAGCAGGACCACGGCCAGGGTCAGCGTGCGGCGGGCGGTGGAAGGAAACGAAGACGAAGACGCAGGAGGCATCGCAGCGGACGGGGCCGCAGCGCGGCCGGCAAAGCGGAGACAGCCCATTCTCCGCCATGCCTTCGGCGGCCCTTCACACGCGGGCGCGTCAGGCGTCGACGTAGGCCGCGAGGTGCTGGCCGGTGAGCGTGGCGCGCTGGGCGACAAGGTCGGCCGGGGTGCCCTCGAAGACCACGCGCCCGCCGTTGTGGCCGGCGCCGGGGCCCAGGTCGATGAGCCAGTCGGCGTGCGCCATCACCGCCTGGTGGTGCTCGATGACGATGACCGACTTGCCCGCATCCACCAGCCGGTCGAGCAGGGCCAGCAGCTGTGCCACGTCGGCCAGGTGCAGGCCGGTGGTCGGCTCGTCGAGCACGTACACGCCGCCTTTCTCGGCCATGTGCGTGGCCAGCTTGAGCCGCTGGCGCTCGCCGCCCGACAGCGTGGTGAGCGGCTGGCCCAGGCTCAGGTAGCCCAGGCCCACGTCGGCCAGCCGTTGCAGGATGGCGTGCGCCGCCGGCGTGCGCGCCGGGCCCTCGCCGAAGAAGGCGGCAGCCTCGGTCACCGGCATCGCGAGCACCTCGCTGATGTCGCGCCCGCCGAAGCGGTGCTCGAGCACCGAGGCGTGGAAGCGCTTGCCCTCGCACTCCTCGCAGACCGTGGCCACGCCGGCCATCATCGCCAGGTCGGTGTAGATCACGCCTGCACCGTTGCAGGTGGGGCAGGCGCCTTCCGAGTTGGCGCTGAACAGGGCCGGCTTCACGCCGTTGGCCTTGGCGAAGGCATTGCGGATCGGGTCCAGCAGCCCGGTGTAGGTGGCGGGGTTGCTGCGCCGCGAGCCGCGGATCGCGCCCTGGTCGACCGACACCACGCCTGCGCCGGCGGGTATCGATCCGTGCACCAGCGAGCTCTTGCCCGAACCCGCCACGCCGGTCACGACCACCAGCACACCGAGCGGAATGTCGACATCGACGTTGCGCAGGTTGTGCGCCTTGGCACCGCGGATCGGCAGCGCGCCCGTGGGCTGGCGCACCTTCTTCTTGAGCGCGGCCCGGTCGTCCAGGTGCCGGCCCGTGAGCGTGCCGCTGGCCCGCAGCGCCTCGACGCTGCCTTCGAAGCAGACCGTGCCGCCCGCCGCGCCCGCGCCGGGGCCGAGGTCGACGACGTGGTCGGCGATGGCGATGGCCTCGGGCTTGTGCTCCACCACCAGCACCGTGTTGCCCTTGTCGCGCAGCCGCAGCAGCAGCTCGTTCATGCGCTGGATGTCGTGCGGGTGCAGGCCGATGGTCGGCTCGTCGAACACGTAGGTCACGTCGGTGAGCGAGGAGCCCAGGTGGCGGATCATCTTCACGCGCTGCGCCTCGCCGCCCGAGAGCGTGCCCGAGGGACGGTCCAGGCTGAGGTACCCGAGGCCGATTTCGACGAACGAGTCGAGCGTGTGCGCCAGCTTGGCGAGCAGCGGCGCCACCGAGGGTTCGTTCAGGCCGCGCACCCACACGGCCAGGTCGCTGATCTGCATCGCGCAAGCCTCGGCGATGTTGAGCTTCCTGATGCGCGACGAACGCGCCGCTTCGCTCAGCCGCGTGCCGCCGCAGTCGGGACAGGTGGTGAAGGTCACGGCGCGTTCCACGAAGGCGCGGATGTGCGGCTGCATCGCCTCGACGTCCTTGGCCAGGAACGACTTCTGCACCTGCGGAATGAGGCCCAGGTAGGTGAGGTTGATGCCGTCGACCTTGATCTTCGTTGGCTCCTTGTGCAGCAGGGCGTCGAGTTCTTTCTTCGTGAACTTGCGGATTGGCTTGTCGGGGTCGAAGAAGCCGCAGCCGTTGAAGATGCGCCCGTACCAGCCTTCCATGCTGAAGCCGGGAATCGTGAGCGCGCCTTCGTTGAGCGACTTGCTGTCGTCGTAGAACGCGCTCAGGTCGAAGTCGGTCACGGCGCCCCGGCCTTCGCAGCGCGGGCACATGCCGCCCGTGCGGCTGAAGGTCTGCTTCACCGTCCTGGCATTGCCGCGCTCCACGGTGATGGCGCCGGTGGCTTTCACCGAAGGCACGTTGAAGGCGAAGGCGCTGGGCGAGCCGATGTGTGGCTTGCCCAGGCGGCTGAACAGGATGCGCAGCATCGCGTTGGCGTCGGTGGCGGTGCCGACGGTAGCGCGCGGGTCGCCGCCCATGCGCTCCTGGTCCACGATGATCGCGGTGGTCAGGCCCTCGAGCACGTCGACCTCGGGCCGCGCCAGCGTCGGCATGAAGCCCTGCACGAACGCGCTGTAGGTTTCGTTGAGGAGCCGCTGCGACTCCGCCGCGATGGTGCCGAACACCAGCGAGCTCTTGCCCGATCCCGAGACGCCCGTGAACACCGTGAGCCGCCGCTTGGGCAACTCGACGCTGATGTCCTTGAGGTTGTTCACGCGCGCGCCCTGCACGCGGATGAGGTCGTGGTGGTCGGCGGCGTACCGGCCGCCGGTGTCCCTGGCGTCCTTCGTGCTGTTCGTGCGCCTGGTGGCTTTTGCGTCCTTCTTCGGGGCCTTGCTGCTCATCGGATCTTTCGTCTCTGGAAGGGGGCACGGGGCCGCCACGGCGGCGGCGCCCGTGCAGGTCAGTCAGGGGGCGGGGCGCCGGCTCAGCGCGTCTGCTGGATGCGGATCAGGTTGCCCGCCGGGTCGCGCACCGCGCAGTCGCGCACGCCGTAGGGCTGATCGGTGGGCTCCTGCACGATCTCGGTGCTGCGGGCCTGCAGCCGCTCGAAGGTGCCTTCGAGGTCGGGCGTGGCCAGCAGCAGCGAGGCAAAAGTGCCCTTGGCCATCATCTCGGCGATGGTGCGGCGTTCGTCGTCGGTGAGCCCGGGCGTGGCGGCCGGCGGGTACAGCACGATGGAGGTGCCGGGCTGGCCGGCCGGGCCGACCGTGATCCAGTGCATGCCGCCATAGGCGACGTCGTTGCGCACCTCGAAGCCCAGGGTGTCGCGGTAGAAGGCCAGCGAGGCCTGCGCGTCGGTGTGCGGGAGAAAGCTCGAATGGATGCTGAGATTCATGATGGCGAGGGTCCGTGGTTGTGTCGGGCCGTCATGCTAGGTGCGAGGCGGGGTTTCGCGCTTCTCGATTCCTGATCGGGCGCGTCACCTGTTTGGCGATGCACGCCGGCATGCCCTGCGTGGCCTGCGCCGCCTCGCGCCGGTAGACGCCGGGCGACACGCCGACCAACTCGGTGAAGCGCGTGGTGAAGGTGCCCAGCGAGGCGCAACCGACCTCGAAGCAGACCTCGGTCACGCTGAGGTCGCCGCGGCGCAGCAGCGCCATCGCGCGCTCGATGCGCCGCGTCATCAGGTAGGCGTAGGGTGACTCGCCATACGCGAGCCGGAACTGGCGGCTGAGGTGCCCGCCCGACATGTTCGCGTCGCGCGCGAGCGCTTCCACGTCGAGCGGCTGTGCGTATTCGCGGTCGATGCGGTCGCGCACGCGGCGCAGCCGTGCAAGGTCGGACAAGGAGGGCTGGGGCTGCGCGACAGAGGGGCTGCGGGTCATCGGCCGGATCGTGCCATGTCCTATAGGCGTGCTCAAGCGCACACGAAGGTTCCACATCCGGTAACGAACTTCACACAAGCCAGCGCATCTGGAAACCCGATGCGCACCCAGGTGGTCTTCAATACGGTACGGGCTCGCAGCAGGCGCGCCCGACCGTACCGCTCACCCAAGGAGAACTCCGCATGACAAAAACACTCGCGCTTCTGCTGGCCGCCTCGGCCATCCTGGCTGGTTGCGTGGTCGCCCCCTACGACCGCGGGCCGCCTCCGCGCGGCCATGGCTACGACCGCGACCGTGACGGCGTGCCCAACCGCTACGACCGCGATCGCGACAACGATGGCGTGCCCAATCGCTACGACCGCCGTCCGAACAATCCGTATCGCAACTGATACCGGAACTCAAACCCCAAAAAGAAAGACCGCGAGGCTGTGTGCCTCGCGGTCTTTGTTCTTGTGCGCTGCAGGTGTGCTCGGGCAGCGCGGCGAAGCGAGCAGTCGGCCGTCGAGCTCGCGAACATGGCATAGAGCGTGGCGTTGGGCGCGCCGTTCAGCGCGGCAACGAAGTCTTCTTCATGCGTTCGACGTCGATGTCGGCGTGCCGAAACGCAGCGCGGACCGCGCCTTGGCGCGCTCCGCCTCGACGGCACGGTCGCGCGGCTCGGCCGTGGTGACCAGCGAGTCGATCAGCCGCGCGGCGGTGGTGGCCACCTCGTCGACGGCGCGTTCGAAGGCCTGCTCGTTGGCGCGCGAGGGCACGCTGAAACCGCTGAGCTTGCGCACGAACTGCAGGGCGGCAGCGCGGATTTCCTGCTCGGTGGCAGGGGGCTCGAAGTTGTAGAGGGTTTTGATGCTGCGGCACATGGCCAATGCTCCGGTCAGGCGCGGCGCGGGGGCCGCGCGGGCCAGTCTAGCGAAACAGCATCTTTTTCGCAGCGCCCGTTGAAAGGCCTCCCGGAGGCCCCGGGCCAGGCTCAACTGCCTTCGTAGAAGAACTCTTCCCGAACGATCTTGCCGTCCTTGACGGTGTACAGCGTCATCTCTTCCATCGTGAAGCGCTGGCCGGTGGGCTTCATGGTCACGTCGAAGCGGAAGCCGACGATGAAGCGGTCGTCGTGCGGCCAGGGGCCGGCCACCTGGAACGCGTGCACCTCGTGGTTGGCGACCCACCATTCGCCCTTGGCGCGGATCGCCGACAGGCCCATCGATTCGCGCGACATGCCGGGCGGCGCACTCGCCTCGACGCTGACGGCCTCGGGCGCGTACAGCGCCAGCGCTTCGTCGAAGGTCCCTGCCTTGCACAGCGTCACGAGCTTCGCGGCGATTTCCTGGGTGTTCATGCATGCTCCTTTGAAAGGGAGGGGAGAAGACGGAGGCGGGAGTTTAGACCCGGGGCGGAGCGCGGGCCAGTGGGCGCAGGCTCGCGCACAAGCTACGAATAGAGAAACGTAACCACTGTGAAATACAGAATCAGGAGGCACGCCAGGATGCCCTTGGCGTTCTTCGCGACGACGTCAACGTAGCGCGAGATGGCCTCGTCAGTGAGCCGTGCCTGCAGCGCATGTTCCGCAGGCAGAACGGCGCGCAGGAGATAGCCGCCGAAGAGGACGACCGCCACGAGGACGACCATGAGCAACAGTGGCAGAAGAAGGACCATGCGGGCTCGTGCGCAACCGCTCAGCTGAAAACGATCGCCGTCCCGTGCGCAATGCTCAGCCGCGCCGATTCATACAGAAGCAGCCACGACTCGATCTCGCGGTAGAGGCCTTCGTCCTCGCCCATGTTGTCGGCGAGCCGCGCGGCTTCTTCGTTCGACAGCTCGCCGTCCGTGAGCGTGATGCCGAGTGCGGGCGCGACCAGCACCAGTTCTTCGCGCAGGCGGTATGAGGAGCCGAGCATGCCGCCGGGCAGGTCGGTCTCGTCTTCGTGGGCAAAGATCACGTCCTCGAAGTCGATCGGCAGGTAGAAACCCTCCGCGTCGGAGTGGCACAGCAGGTGGCTTTCGAACATGCCGGCCACGTCTTCGAGCGTCTCGTCTTCGGTGGGGTCGGTGTCTTCCGGCAGCGGGGTGGCGATCCATCCGGGCGACGTCACGCGGTGCGCGTAGGCGCGGCGCAGGTAGTGGATGAACGAATAGGGCAGGCCGTCGAGCGGCGCACGGGATTCGAGCGGTGGCAAGGTACGAGGCTCCACGTGCGGCGGCAGGCCGGCTTCGGTGAGCTTACGGTTTGCGGCGGCGAAATCCGCCTCGAAGTGTTCCGCGCTCTCTGGATCGTTCTCGATCAGGTCGGCGAGGATGCCGACGGAAATGGACAGGCCCATAGGGTCCTCCTTGTTGCAATGCGCCGGACAGCGAACGTGGCGCAGTTGCGGCACGCGCGTTCGCTGTGCGGGCTGATGGTTACTTCGCCGCCTCCACCTTCACCCGCGCATTCGGCGTCTCTCCGAACATCTCGGGTGCGTACAGCGCTTCCACGCGGCTGGGCGGCAGCGCGAAGTCGCCGACGTTGTTCAGGCGCACCGTGTACTCCAGCTTCATCACGCCCTTGGCCATGTACGCGTAGTAGCTGCGGAAGGCCTCGAAGCTGCGTTCTTCGAACGCCGGCAAGGAGCCGCTCCGCTTCTCGCCCTGCGAGGCGATCTCCGAGTCGCGGCCCAGGCCGCTGCCCAGGATGGTGGCGCCGCCCGGGACCGGGTCGCTGATGACGACCCAGGTCATGTCGGTGCTGGCGTTGACCTCGATGCTCACGCGCAGCACGTCGCCGCGCGTGTACTTGCCGGCCACGGCCTGCTCGACCGGCGTGATGGTCTTCTTGAGCGCGTAGCCCGCCGCGAATGGCGCCTTCAGCTGCACGGCAGCCAGCGACTGCAGCGTGAGCCACGGCTTGCCGGTGCCCTGCTGCGTCACCAGCAGCGTGTCGCGCACCGGTGCACCGGAAGGCGATGCCGCCCACGGCAGGAACATCGTGTTGTTGCGCAGGTTGCCCGGCGAGGCGGGCGCGCCGAACATGGTGGTCTGGTTCGGGGCTCCGGACGGGTCGCTGGCCTTCACGCGCTCGACCTTGCTCCAGTCGACCTGCGCCTTCACCGCGCCGAGCGTGGCGGCCGTGACGCCGGCCACCGGGGTGCTTTCGAACACCTTGCTGAACTTCTCCAGCGCCAGTCCGCCCCACAGGTTGGCGGTGGTGGTGTGCCAGGCGCCGTTCTGCTGGCGGCCGATGAAGCCGTTGGCGAGCTTGCCGATGTCGTCCTTCCAGCTCGGGTCGTCCATCACGCTGAGCAGCAGGCGCGCGGTGTTGACGTCGCCGTTCGTCATGAGCCACCACCAGTAGTCGTCCTGCTCGGTGCTGAAGATGAGCTTGGTGCCCTGGTAGGACAGGCGCGCCTTCAGCACGTTGTTGGCTTCGTCCAGGCGCTGCTGGCGCTGCGGCACGTCGTTCACGCGCTTCAGGATATTGAGCCAGTCGATCACCGCGCTGGTGGGCCACTGGTTCGGCGCGATGGTGATGCTGCCGAGCATGCTGCCCCTGGCCTTGCCGTAGCGCGACAAGGCTTCGAGCGCGGCGAGCTTGCGCACGTCCAGGTCCTTGCGCGGGCTCCAGAACTCGCGCGTGACACGGCCTTCGACGAACGCGATCAGGCCCGATTCCATCGGTGCGCGCGCGTCGTCGGCGAGCGCGAAGGCCGGGTTGAGCTGGGCCGCCTCGTGCGTGGCCGCGAGCAGGTACGACGTGAGGATGTCGCTGCCGCGGTTGGCTTCGCCGTCGCGCGGCGGGAAATAGCTGGCCAGGCCGTCGCCGTCCAGGTAGGTCGGCAACGTGGCCAGCACGCCTTGCCACATCTTCGCGTCGCGCAGGCCGACCGCTTTGCTGGTCTTCTGCTCGAGGCAGCTGAAGGGGTAGTTGGCGAACCAGTCGCGCACGCCCGGCAGGCCTTCGGCCAGCTTGGGCTGCACCGACATCTTCAGGCCGCCGCGGCCGGGCAGGGCGTCGGCGGGCGGTGCCACGTCGAGCGTGAACGGCCCGTCGACCTGCACCAGCGTGGCTTGCTGCACGGTGAGCGGCACGGCGGGCACGATGCGCTGGCGCACCTTGAGTGCGTCGCGCGCGCCACCGACCGTGTCTTTCGCCTCGATCTCCCACAGGATGGCTTCGGCACGCGTCTGCGCGAGCTGCGCGGGCGCGGTCACGTTCCAGGCCACTTCGCGCGATTCGCCGGCCGGGATGTCGACGGTCTGCGTTTCGAGCGTGAGCAGCGTGGCGCGCGGCGTGGCTTCCACCTTCATCGGCTTTTGCGTGGTGTTGCGCAAGGTGATCTGCGCGCGGAACTGGTCGTCCTCGCGCACCAGCGGCGGCAGGCCGCTGATGATCTGCAAATCTTGCGTGGCCTGGATGCTGGCCTGGCCGGTGCCGAACAGGCTGGTGCCCGCATCGGCCACGGCCACGATCTTGAAGGTGGTGAGCGCGTCGTTCAGCGGCACCGTCACCACGGCCTGGCCGTTGGCGTCGAGCACGATCTTCGGGTTCCACACGAGCAGGGTGTCGAGCAGTTCGCGCGTCTGGCCCTTGCCGCCGCCACCGCCGGCGGGCACGGCCTTGCGACCGTAGTGGCGCCGGCCGACGATTTCCATCTGCGCGGTGGAGGTGCTCACGCCCCAGCTGCGTCGCTGCAGCATCGCGTTGAGCAGGTTCCAGCTGTCGTTGGGCATGAGCTCCAGCAGGGCCTGGTCGACCGCGGCCAGTGCCACTTCGGCGCCGGCGGCCGGCTTGCCGTCGGGCAGCTTGGCGCTGATGGTCACCTGCGCCTTGCTGCGGATCGGGTAGCTGGGTTTGTCGCTGGTGACGGTCACGTCGATCTGGTGCGCGCGCGTGCCGACGCGGATCTCGGCCATGCCCAGGCGGTAGGCCGGCTTGCTCAGGTCGACCATGGCGGTGGGCGCGACGTATTCCTTGCCTTCGTACCAGAAGGCGGTCCACCACTCGCGCGGCGCCTTGAAGCCCCAGGTGAAGAAGCTGTACCACGGCACTTCGCGCAGGCGCCCGCGCAGCGCGAGCACGCTCACGTAGGCGTTCGGGCCCCACTCGGGCTTGACCTGCAGCGAGACCGTCGGGTCCTTGCCGTCGAGCTGCACCACGTGCGTCTCGATGATGCCTTCGCGCTCCACGGCCACCAGCGCGGTGGCAAAGCGGAACGGGCTGCGCACCTGGAACTTGGCGACCTCGCCGGGCTGGTAGCTCTTCTTCTCGGGCAGCACGTCGATGCGGTCGTTGTCCTCGCCGCCGAACCACAGTTCGCCCTGCCTGGTCACGTAGACCGAGCTCACGGCGCTGGCGCTGCGGCCGTCGCTGTCGGTGGCGCTGGCAATGAGTTCGACCTCACCCGCCTCCTTCAACTCCGACTCGCACAGCAGCAGGCCGCGCGAGTCGCTCTTGCCGGTGCAGACGGTGCCGATGTCTTTTGTCTCGGTCTTGTTGTCGTAGGTGTAGAAGCCGCCCACCATGCGCTTGCGGCTGGTGGTGGTGATGCGCGCCACGGCGCGCACGTTGAGCGTCACGCCGGCCTGGGGCTTGCCCGTCAGGTCGAGCGCGAGCGCCTGGAACTTGAGCTTCTGGCTGGTCGAGACCCAGCCCTCGGTCTTGATGCCGGCAATGACCGACGCGGGCCACAGCGTCTGTGTGCTGCGAATGGTCTGCACCTCGCCGTTCGGGTCGGCGTAGGTGGCTTCGAGCAGCAGCTCGCGCGCGGCCTTCACCTTGGGCACCTTGTCGATCGTGACCTTGCCGGCGCCGTCCTTGTTCAGCGTGAGCGGCAGCTTGTCGGCGATCACGCGGGTGTCGTTCACGCTGTTGAGGTCTTCCTCGCCGGCGCCCGTGTCGGCGGCCGTGGCGGCTTCGCTGCCGTCGGAAGCGCGCGGCGGGTTGAAGCTGAAGGCGTCGTAGTCGGAAAAACTCAGGCCCTTGCCGCGCACCATGGCCGACACGCGCACCGGCAGGTTGGCGGCGCCGCCGCCGGCCACGTAGTTGATCTGCACGTCGGTGGGCACGCTCGTGGCGGCCACCAGCGGCTTCTTCTCGGTGGGCGCGATGCGGCCTTCGAGCACGGGCAGGCGGAACTCCTCGACGCGGAAGATGCCGGTGGAGAAGCTGCGGTTGTAGCCCTCGTCGCTGCTCTCACCGTCCTTGTCGCCGCTGCGCAGTTCGACCTGGTACACGCCGAGCTTGGCGGCCGGCGGAATGGCAAAGCTGTTCTCGGCGCTCAGGCCGCCGGTGGCGGTCTTGCGCCAGGCCAGCGGCTGGGTGAAGCGCTGGCCGCTGCCCATGTGGGTCACGACGAGCGTGTCGGGCCGGTTCTCCGGCAGGCCGAAGCCCTTGCTGGTCTGCGTGCGCAGCAGGCTCTTCATCGACACCGTCTCGCCGGCGCGCAGCAGCGTGCGGTCGAAGATGGTGTGGGCGATGCCGTCGGGGCGCACGTCCAGGCTGGTGGGCACGTTGAAGCGCCAGGGCTCGATGCCGCGCTGCCAGTCGCTCCAGGTGAAGGCGAGGTCTTCCACGCCCTTGTCGTCCTTGGCGCGCGCGCTCACGAACCAGGCGCTGGTCTCGTACTCGTTCGGGCCGTTGCAGCTCGGTGCATCGGGCGACACGCCGTTGAGCATCACGATGCCGCTGGCGTCGGTGGTGCCGGTGGCCACGGCCTTGCCGTCGCAGCTGGACACGCGCACCTCGGCGCCCGCCACCACCTTGCCCTTGTCGAGCGTGGTGACCCAGGCCATCGAGTTCTCGCGGCCCAGCTTGAAGTGCACGGCCAGGTTGGTGGCCAGCGCGGTGGTGCGCACGTACATCGTGCGGCCGGCGTTGTAGCGCTCGTCGAGCAGGGCCTCGCCGAGCTTCTGCGACGCGATCTCCAGCACGTGGAAGCCCGGCGTCAGCGGAATGCCGATGACCTCGAACGGCCGCGGATCGCCGCTTTCGGCCTTGGGCATGTCCAGCGCCTTCACGCCCGGCTGGCCGCCGAGAAGCGACACCATGCGGGTCTGCACGTGCGTGCGTTCGTTCCTGTCGATGACCGGGGGCAGGGCGCCCTTCACGTCGCGGCGCGCGGTGTCGCGGCTGACCGTGTAGCTGTCGTAGCGGCGCACCTTGCGGTACCACGCGATGATCTCGGCGTCGGTCTTGGGGTTGAGGTCGCTCACCTTGCCGGGCGTGAGCGCCTGCACCATGAGCTGCGGCTCCACGCGGCGCACCGTGACCGGCATCATGGCCGGGGTGTCGGGCTCGGCCAGCCGCTCGATCACGCCGAAGGGCGAGGCCGCGAACTTGGCCAGCGGCGGCATGGCGCCAGTCGCGACCTTCAGCGGGAAACTGCCGGGCGAACCCAGCGCGCGACCCGAGGCGTCCTGGAAGCCGGAAGGCAGCTCGACGGTGAACTGCGAGCTCTCGGCCAGCGGCGGGCCGAAGCTCGCGCTGTTGACCACGTCGTCGTCGCTCTGCGAGCCGCCGTCGTTCTCCAGCGTGGCCTTGATCGTCTTGCCGTCGCCCTTGAGCACGATCTGCGAGGCCACCTTGCGCGTGACCGGGGCATTGAACTGCAGCTGCATCGGGCGCAGCGGCAGGCAGGCGGCCTGTGCGTTCTCGCGCTCGCAGCTGAACGACACCGCAAAGGGCTCGCGCACCTGGTAATCGAAACGGCGTTCCGTGGCATTGGCCACGCCCGACGGCGTGGCCACGCCCTTGCCGTAGACGACCTGCACCTTGGCGCCCGGCGTGAGCGTGCGGTTGCACTGCATCGTGATGAAGCGCAGCGGGTCTTTCGCGGCCTCCTTCTCGCGGTGGAAGGCCTTCAGCAATCCGGTGCGCGCCTCGCCCTCGAGCAGCCTGGCCGGAATGCGCTCGCCGACACCGTCGGCCGCGCACCAGACGTTCTGGCGCACGCTGTCGAGCGCGGCCGCGCCGTTGAGTTCGAGCACGAACATCTGCTGCTCGTCGATGCGGGCGTAGGTGCCCGGCATGTAGTTGCGCACGAACGGGCCGCCGCTGTTGAATTGATAGCTCTCGGGTCCGGTCAGCTCACCGCCACCCGCGGGCTTGAAGGTGGGGATGCGGGTGACCGTGCAGCGCACGCCGGGCGGCAGGTCGTTCTCGAAGTCGTAGACCCAGGCCTTGGCGTCGGTCCAGCGGCCGGTGCCCTTGCCGGCCTGCGCGTTGGAGCAGCTCACGGTGAGCGGGGGCGGCGCCTTGGGGTCGCCGAAGTTGACCGCCGCCTGATCGAATTTGGCGACGACCTGGCGCACGCGCGCCACTTCGCCCTGCGGGGTCAGGCTGGTGATCTGAAGTGCAAAGCCCGGGCCTGCCGCGAGCGTGCCGGCGGCCAGAAGCAATGTCGGAATGAAACGGTTCACGGAGTTCTCCACCTTGAGGCAGCGCGCAGGGTAGCCGATTTGCATGGCGTTTCGGGAGTGCCAAGGGTCATAGGCCGTCCGTGTTTGAAGCGTGCGTTCGGTCGACGTACGCCGGTCTTCTTACAATCGCTGACGTCGTGCGTGCGCTGCGCAGACCGCCACCAAGACCTCGCCGCCGACCGAATGAAACGCTACTGGGAAATAGACGCCTTGCGCGGGCTGATGCTCGTGCTGATGACCGTCACCCACCTTCCCACGCGGCTGACCGATCCGCTGGGTCAACCTTTTGGCTTCGTCTCGGCCGCCGAGGGCTTCGTGCTGCTGTCGGCCTTCGTGGCCGGCCTGGTCTACAGCCGCATCGGCCACGTGCGCGGGGTCGACTCGATGCGCCAGGCCTTCTGGCGGCGCGTGGTCAAGGTCTACCTGTGCCAGGCGGCGATCCTGCTGTTCCTGTTCACGGTGATCGCGGCGCTCGGCGTGCACATCGACCAGCCGGCGGTCAAGAACCTCGTGTCGTACTACCTGGCGGAGCCGCGCGACGGCTTCCTGTTCGGGCTGCTGCTGGTCTACGAGCCGCCGCTGCTGGACATCCTGCCGATGTACATCTTCTTCATGCTCATGAGCCCCTGGGTGCTGGCCTTCGCCATGCGCCACGGCTGGACGCTCGTGATGGTGGCCAGCGCCACGGTCTGGGCGATGGCGCAGTTCGGGCTCAGCGAGTGGGTCTACGGGCTGGCGGTGCGCTACCTCGGCGTGCCGGTGCCGTTCCACGAGATGGGCGCCTTCAACACCTACGCCTGGCAGTTCCTCTGGTTCGCGGGCCTGTGCCTGGGCGCCAGCCGCCACGCGCCCGATGCCGGGCCGCTGCGATTTCCGGCCTGGCTGCTGGTGCTGGCGGCCGGCATCGCGCTCTACGGTTTCCATTGGCGCCACACCGGCATCAACGGCCAGGCGCCATTCGGTGGCGACGTGGAACTGAACCTGCTGTTCGACAAGTGGCAGCTCGGCCCGCTGCGCATCGTGAACCTGGTGGCGCTGGGCATCCTGGCGGTGCGCTTCGGGCCGTGGCTCATGCGCAGGATCCCGCGCCTGCACTGGCTCGAAGCCATGGGCTCGGCCTCGCTGCCGGTGTTCTGCGCGCACCTCGTGGCGGTGCTGCTGGTGCTGGCCTTCTACGGCGACAACCAGATGGCGCGGCCCTGGTGGGGCGACGGCCTGCTGCTGGCGGCGGTGTTCGCGGGGATGTATTTCGTGGCGCGTTTCACGCGCGGCGCCGACGTGCCGCCGCCGGCGGACGATGTGCCGTCGCAGCCTGCGCCGGCGTGAAAGAACTCGCCCCCAGGCTTCGCGCACTTCGTGTCGCTTCTCCTACCCCCTACCGGGGCGACACCTGCAGCCCGGCAAAGCCGGTTCCGCGGTGTCTCCCGAATGAATCGCGTCGGCTGTCGGCTCAGGGCTGTACCGCAGGCGGCATCGGAAGATGCGGCGCCACCACCGACTGCCACAGGCGGTAGCCCTCGTCCGTCAGGTGCAGCCGGTCGCCACGGAACAGCTCCGGGCGTGGCCGTCCATCCGCGCCGAGCATCGGCGTGTGGATGTCGATGTACTCGCTGTTGGGCAGCAGGTTCAGGTAGGCCGAGATCACGTGGTTGGTCTCGCGGATCTGCGGCATGAGCTGCTCGCGCGACGGGCTGGGCTTGACCGAGATGAAGCTGATGCGCGCGTCGGGCAGCTCGGCGCGCACCGCGTTGGCAAAGCGCGCGAAGCTGTCCAGCACCTGCAGCGGCGTGCGGCCTTCGGCCAGGTCGTTGTCGCCCGCATAGAGCACCACCTGCCGGGGCTTGTAGCGCACCACGAGGTCGCGTGCGAACAGGGCGCAGTCGGCCAGCGTCGAGCCGCCGAAGCCGCGGTTGACGATGCCGCCCGGCACGCGGGAAAAATCCTGCGACAGGCGGGTCCACATGCGCACCGTGGAGCTGCCCACGAACACCACGCCGCCCGGCGCCGGAAAGCGCTCCTGGTCGGCGCGCGCGAAGGCGGCCAGTTCGTTGTGCCAGCGGGCCTTGGCGGCGAGGTAGGCGGAGGTGGTGTCGGCGGCCGCGGTGCCGTCGGCTTCGTAGGGGAAGGCGGCGGCTGCGGTCTGGGCCTGGGCGGTGAAGGCAGCGGTTGCAAGAAGCAGCAAGGCGGCGGTGGCCGCCAGTGCGGATTTCATCGAAGGCATCGGAAAGAAGACGAAAGCGGAGAAATCAGGACAGGGTCAGAGCGTTTTTTCGATCAGCGGGCCATGGAACAGCACCGGCCCGGTCGGGCCGCCCGCGCTGGGCACGCCGCCCTTGGGCTCCAGGCTGATCGCCAGCGCCGGCACGCGCACATCGGATTCCGAGGCGGCCAGCCGCAGCGCCGGTGCATTGTCGAGCACGCCGAGCGAGCGCGGCGCGCCGCCGGGCGGCAGGGCCCACAGCTGCAGCGACTTGTCGGTGCCTTCTCGGAAGTTGCCCACGCGCTGCAGCACGAGCTGCTTCTTCTTGGGATCGAAGGTCACGAGCATGGAGGCGGCGGCCTTGTCGTCGGACAGCACGGCCACGTACTGCACGGCGGGCGCGTTGATGAGTTGCTCGCGCAGGTTCACGCCCACGCCCACGGCCAGCACGGCCACGAGCGCGCCGGCCGCAGCCGCGCCGCGCCACAGCGCGAGGCTGCGCAGCCAGCCGCCAGTGGTGGTCGTCGACGGTGCGGTGAGGGGCATGGCGGCGTCGCGCTGCCGCGCAAGGGCCTGCTGCGCCTGCTCGGCGTCGATCAGGTTGCGGATGCGGGTCCAGACGGCCGGGTCGGGCGTGACGGGCTGCTGCAGTTCGGTCATGCTGGCCAGCCGGCCCTGCCAGACCAGCGCGGCGGCGCGCACGGGCGCCTGCTCGCGCGCCAGGGTTTCGAAGCGGCGGCGGGCGCCGCCGCGCAGTGTGCCGAGCGCATGGCTCGCGGCCAGCAGTTCGAGCAGCTCGGGATGGGCAAGGAGGTTCATGGGGCGGTCCTCGGGATCAGGCGAAACGGCCCATGCAGGTGCGCAGCTTGTCGAGCCCGCGCCGGATCCAGGTCTTCACGGTGCCCAGCGGCAGCTTGAGCTGTTCGGCCAGTTCGCTGTGGCTCAGCTCGCGCAGGTAGGCCAGGCTGACCACCTCGCGCTGGCGGCCCTCGAGCTGGCTCAGGCACTGGTGCAGCGCCCAGGCCTGTTCGCCCGCATCGGCCATGTCGGCCGGGTTGGGCGTGTCGGATTCGAAGGTGTCGGCCATGAGCTCGTCGAATTCCTGCGTGAGCTGGGCGCGGTCGGCGGTGCGTCGGCGCAGCAGGTCGAGCGAGCGGCTGCGCACGATGAGCCCCAGCCAGGCCATCGGCGGACTCAGCGAGGCGCGGTAGTCGGCGGCCACGCGCCAGACGGTGAGGAAGGATTCCTGCAGCACGTCTTCGGCCCATTCGCGCTGGCGCACCACGCGCATCGCCAGCCCCATGAGGCGGGGCGAGGTGCGGTCGTAGAGCTGCCGCAGGGCGGCTTCGTCGCGATGGCCGATCCGGTCGATCAGCGCCATCAGTTCGGCGTCGGGGCTGGGTGCGGTCATCGGCGGATTGTGGGGCATCGGTGCGCATGCCCAAGGTACGGCCCGACGGTGCGGGCGGATTCAATCGCACCCGGCGTGAATCCAACGGGCCTTGCGCTGCGTACAGGGGGACGGGGAGGCGTCGACATGCAGAACTCCAGACGGCGGCCCTTTCTTTTTTTCACCATCGATCAGACACCGAGGAAACGACCATGCACATCCGCACCCTGACCGTCCTGGCTTCCACCACCGCAGCGGCGCTTGGCCTGGCCGCCTGTTCCGGCATGGGCGCCAAGCCCCTGCCGATGTTCTCGCAGGCCAGCCTGCCCGACGCCGTGAAGGTGCCCGCTGGCCACCGCGTGGCCATGGAAACCGTGGGCGCGGGCGACATCACCTACGAATGCCGCGCCAAGGCCAACATGCCGGGCCAGCATGAATGGGTGTTCGTCGGCCCCGACGCCAGGCTGATGGACCGCGCCGGCAAGCAGGTCGGCAAATACTATGGCCCGCCCGCCACCTGGGAGAACGCCGACGGCTCGAAGGTCACGGCCACGCAGGTGGCGGTGGCGCCGAACGGCACCGGCAACATTCCCCACCAGTTGGTGAAGGCCAATCCCGCCACCGGCATGGGCGCCATGCAGGGCGTGAGCTACATCCAGCGCGTCGCCACGCAGGGTGGCGTGGCCCCCGCCGCCGCCTGTGGCGCCACGAACATGGGCCAGAAACAGGTCGTGAAGTACCAGGCCGACTACATCTTCTACCGCGCCGGCTGACGCGCCAAGAGCCCTCATCCCGCCGCCGTCTGGAAACATTCGGCAACGTATACTGCGCCGCAAAACGGAGCGGGACCGCGTGCGCGCGGGGGCGGGAATGAAGCAAATTGCGATCGTGATCGCGCTCTGCGTGGGCGCGTGGTTCTTCTTTGTCGGCGGCCGCAAGCTCGACGAGGCGATGGTGCGCGACTACTACCAGAAGGACGCCCACGCCATCTACTCGCGCGACGCCGACGCGATCTGCAAGAAGCTCAGCCGCAAGGCGGTGATCGAAAGCAAGGTCACGGCGATGGGCCGCACCGTCGAGACCACGCAGAACCGCGACGAAGCCTGCGACTCGGTGAAGGAAAACGTCGAGCTGTTTCGCACCGTCGGCGACCGCATGGGCGGCATCCTCACCATCGAGTACGACTACCACATCGACAGCATCGAGGTGGCGACCGACCGCAAGAGCGCGACCGTCACGGGCACCAGCGTGCTGAAGATGGGCGAGTCGGTGCTGCAGTACAAAAGCAATTTCACCCAGCGCCTGGAGCGCGAACTCGGCCAGATGCGCCTCGTGCATTCCAGCGGCGTCACCGTGGTGCGCCTGGGCGGCGCGGGCGCGATGAGCCAGAGCGATTTCTTCCGCAAGTAGCCGCAGCCGCAGAACAGGCCCCGCCATGATCGACCGCGACTCCCTGCCGCCGCCCCCGCCGTTCTGGCACCGCCTCAACAGTTTCTTCGCCTTTCCGCTCCAGCTGCGGCCGCTGGCCTACGGCCTGGTGCTGTCGTTCTGCAGCCTGCTGTTCGAGGCCGTGTTCTTCCTGCCCGATGCGCTGGCCTTCGTCGTCATCGAGGTCGGCATCATCCTGGCGGCCAGCCGCTACGGCTTCAAGGTCATTGCGCTGGGCGCGCGCGGCATCCGCGACTCGGCCGACTTCGGGCGCGAATCGAGCGACGAGTGGACCTACCTGCCGTGGAAGCTCTTCGCCATCTCGCTGGTGCAGACGATGCTCATCGGCTGGCTCGCCTGGTACGAGCCGGTGCTGGGCACGGTGGGCCTCTTCATCATGTCCTTCACCTTCCCGGCGGCGGTGATCGTGCTGGTGCAATCGGGCAGCTTCTTCCAGGCCATGAACCCGGGCTACGTGATGGACGCGATGCGCACCATCGGCTGGCCCTATGCGCTGCTGTGCTTCTTCCTGTTCCTGCTGAGCACGGGCGCGCAGGTGGCGATCTCGATGGTGCTGCCGGTGTTCGACGGGCGCATCGTGTTGCCGATCGTCAACTTCGCGTTCATCTACTTCGGCTGGGTGATGGCCAGCCTCCTGGGCTACGTGATGTACCAGCACCACGACGCCTTCGGCATCGACCTCGCGCCTGGTGCGGGCGCCGACGACGGCGCACCCGCCGACCGCCGCACGCCCGCACAGATCGCCGCGCAGCGCACCGACGCCGAGGTGGCGCAGTGCATCACCGACGGCGACCTGGCCGCCGCGCTGGGCATCGCCTACGAGGCGCAGCGCACCGCCGACGCCGACGACCTGGCCGCGCAGCGCCGCTACCACCGCGTGCTGGCGCTCATGCCCGACAAGAAGGACACGCTGTTCGACCATGCGCGCCGCTTCATTCCGCTGCTGATGCGGCGCGACCTCGCGTCGGACGCGCTGAAGGTCTTCAAGGCCTGCCGCGCCATCGACAAGAGCTTCGTGCTCGACGACCCGGCCATGGTCATCGCCATGGCCCGCGCCGAATGGCGCGGCGGCGACGCCCACGGCACGCTCGCGCTGCTGTCGGGCTTCGACAAGCGCTTCCGCGGCCACGCGGCGATTCCGCAGGCCTACGAACTCGCGGCCCGCGCGCTGGTGCAGGGGCTCGGCCGCACGGACATGGCGCAGCCGATCCTTACGACGCTCGAGGCGCGCTACCCCGAGAGCGAGCAGACACAGGAAGTGCGCTGGCTGCTGCGGCCGGCGGCCTGAGAGAGGGCCGGCCCGCGGATCAGGGCAAAATTCCGCACGCCGCGCCGGCCGGACCTGCGGACCTGCCTCCCATGCCGCCCCTTTCGCCCGAACCGTCTCTTCCTGCTTCCTCTTCGTCTGCATCGCCGGCGCGTTCCCGCCGCCGCGCGTTGGTGGCCTGGGCGGGCGCCGTAGCGCTGGCGCTGCTGCTGATCGCCGCGGCCGGCCAGTGGGCCGCGCGGCGCGAGGCGAACTTCCAGGCCGACTCGATCCGCCGCGCCATGGAAGTGCACGTGCTCGGCCTGCGCGACGCCGCCGGCAAGTACGGCTACCTGCCGTTCACCGCCGGCATGCATCCCGACGTGCTCGCCGTGCTGGCCCATCCGCAGGACCCCGCCGCGCGGCAGCGCGCCAACCACCACATCGAGGAAGTGAACCGCCTCGCGGGCTCCGACGCGCTGTACCTCACCGACCCGCAGGGCCTCACGCTGGCCGCGAGCAACTGGGCCACGCCGCAGAGCTTCGTGGGCGAGTCGTACGCCAACCGGCCGTATTTTCTCGACGCGCGCGCCGGGCGGCGCGGCCTGTTCTACGGCGTGGGCCAGACCACGGGCGAGCCGGGGCTGTTCATGTCGGCGCCGGTGCGCGCCGAGGGCGGAGGCGAGGTGCTGGGCGTGGTCACCGTCAAGGTCAGCCTGCGCCAGCTGCACGACGCCTGGGCCTTCGTGCGCGACCCGATCCTGCTGACCGACGCGCGCGGCATCGTGTTCCTGAGCTCGGTGCCGGGCTGGATGTACCAGGCCACGCGGCCGCTGAGCCCCGCCGACCTGGCCGGCATCGCGCACGACCAGCAGTACGGCACGCGCACCCGCTTCGCGCCGCTGCCATGGCGCGTCACGCACCTCGAAGATTCGCCGGGCTACCTGGTGCGCACGACGGTCGGCGGCAAGGCGCGCCGCTTCCTCGCGGTGGACGAGCCCTTGCCCGACCTGGGCTGGACCCTCACGGTGATGGCCGACCATGCCGAAGTCACCCGCGCGCGCGAGCGCACCTGGATGCTCGGCCTGCTGGGCGCCGGCGTGCTGCTGCTGGGCGCGCTGTACTGGCGGCTGCGCGAGCGCCGCTTCGCCGAGCAGCGCGACGCGCGGCGCGACCTGGAGCTGCGCGTGCGCGAGCGCACCCACGAGCTCGACCAGGCCCACGCCTTCCGCAAGGCGATGGAAGACTCGCTGCTCGTCGGCATGCGCGCGCGCGACCTGCAGGGCCGCATCATCTACGTCAACCCGGCCTTCTGCGAAATGACCGGCTACGGCGCCGACGAGCTGCTGGGCCGGCTACCGCCGTACCCCTACTGGCACCCCGACGACGTGACGCAACACTGGTTCCGCTACGAGGCCATGATGAGCGGGCAGCCCGCGCGCTCCGGCTTCGAGTCGCGCCTGCGGCATCGAGACGGACACGAGGTCATCACCATGGTCTACACCGCGCGGCTCATCGACGCCGACGGCCGCCACAGCGGCTGGATGAGCTCGGTGGTCGACATCACCGAGCAGAAGCGCGCCGAGCTGCGCCAGCGCCAGAACGACGAGCAGCTGCAGCACGCGCAGCGCCTGGCCAGCCTGGGCGAGATGGCGTCCACGCTGGCCCACGAACTCAACCAGCCGCTGATGGCGCTGAGCAATTTCGCCAGCGCCGCCAAGGCCTTCGCCGAGCAGGGCAACCAGCCGCTGCTGGCCAGCAGCCTCGACGAGACCGTCGCGCAGGCCAAGCGCAGCGCCGAGATCGTGCGGCGCATCCGCGGCTTCGTGCGCCAGCGCACCGCCGGCACCGAAGACTGCGCCGTGGCCGCGCTGGTGGCCAACGCGCTGGCGCTGCTGCAGGGCGAGATGCGCCAGCGGCAGGTGCGCGCCGAAGTGCGCGTGGCGCCCGCGCTACCGCCCGTGCGCGGCGACCGCGTGCTGCTCGAGCAGGTGCTGCTGAACCTGCTGTCGAACAGCCTGCAGGCGATGCAGCAAGGCACGCCGCCCGAGCGGCGCGTGGTCGAGGTCGAGGCCGAGCTGCGCGAAGGGCGCGTGCACATCCGCATCGCCGACCACGGCCCCGGCATCGACGCCGCGCTGGCCGAGCAGGTCTTCGCGCCCTTCTTCACCACCAAGGCCGGTGGCCTCGGGCTGGGCCTGAACATCTGCCGCACCATCGTGGAGGCCCACCGCGGCCGCTTGTCGTTCGCCGACCGACCCGGCGGCGGCACGGTCTTCACCCTCGAACTGGAGGCTTCCCCGTGAACGCACCCCTGCTTGCCAACCACCTGTGCGTCGTCGACGACGACGAGGCCGTGCGCCGCTCTTTGGGCCTGCTGCTGCTGTCGCGCGGCCACGCGGTGCAGGCCTTCGCCTCGGGCGAGGCCTTCCTGGCCGGCGCCGACCTGCAGCGCCCGGGCTGCGCCATCCTCGACCTGCGCATGGAAGGCATGAGCGGCCTGCAGGTGTTCGACGCGCTGCGCGCCCAGGACAGCCCGCTGGTCGTGATCTTCCTGTCCGGGCACGGCGACATCCCGATGGCGGTCGAGGCGGTGCAGAACGGCGCCTTCGGCTGGCTGGAGAAACCCTGCAACGACGAGCGCCTGCTCGACAGCATCGCCAAGGCGCTGCAGAAGGCCGAAGAAATCGCCGTGCGCCGCCAGGCCCGGCAGGCCGCGCAGGCGCTGTGGGCCAAGCTCACGCCGCGCGAGATGCAGGTCGCCCGGCTCGTCGCCGAAGGCCTGCCCAACAAGCGCATCGCCCAGGAGCTCGCGCCGCTGGAACTGCGCACCGTGGAAACGCACCGGGCCCACATGTTCGCGAAACTGGGTTTTTCGAGCAGCCTGGAGCTCGACCGCTTCCTGCGCGAGCATGGTCTCTAGAACTTAGGGTTTACCCCTGCGTACGGGTACGTAGCCCGGCGGCGGGGGCCTACGGACGACAGCGCGCCCCCGGCGGACCAGACTCCCCGGCACGGCTTTCCGCGGGCTTCGCGGGGGCTGCAGCCAGAGACAAGGACCCCCGCATGACCGCCATTGCCAGCAGCAGCACGAGCGCCGGCGCTTCCAGCCCGGACGCGACCCGCGACACCACCCCCTACACCTTCGAGGAAAAGCGCAAGCGCATCTTCGCGATCTTTGCCGCCTCGTCCGGCAACCTGGTGGAGTGGTTCGACTTCTACGTCTACGCCTTCTGCGCGATCTACTTCGCGCCCTCGTTCTTCCCCAAGTCGGACCCGACGGTCCAGCTGCTGAACACCGCCGGCGTGTTCGCCGCCGGTTTCCTGATGCGCCCGATCGGCGGCTGGCTGTTCGGCCGGCTGGCCGACCGCAAGGGCCGCAAGACGTCGATGGTGACCTCGGTCGTCATGATGTGCGTGGGCTCGCTGGTCAT
Organism: Variovorax sp. Root473; assembly: GCF_001426505.1. Lineage (GTDB taxonomy): Bacteria > Pseudomonadota > Gammaproteobacteria > Burkholderiales > Burkholderiaceae_C > Variovorax. The sequence goes on along the minus strand of NZ_LMEV01000001.1, from coordinate 350,073 downwards.
TGCCTGCCTGCCCACCTACGCGCAGATCGGCGCCTGGGCGCCCGCGCTGCTGCTGGCCGCGCGCCTGCTGCAGGGCCTGTCGGTCGGTGGCGAGTACGGCACCACTGCCACCTACATGAGCGAAGTGGCCATGCGCGGCCAGCGCGGCTTCTTCTCGTCGTTCCAGTACGTCACCCTGATCGGCGGCCAGCTGCTGGCCGTGGTGGTCGTGGTGGTGCTGCAGCAGGTACTCGACGAGGCCGAGCTCAAGGCCTGGGGCTGGCGCATTCCCTTCGTGCTGGGCGCTGTGGCCGCCATCGTGGCACTGATGCTGCGCCGCACGCTGACCGAAACCGCCAGCACGAAGACCCGCGCCGCCAAGGGCGCCGGCAGCGTCGCCGAACTGTTCAAGCACCACAAGCGCGCCTTTCTCGTGGTGCTGGGCTACACGGCCGGCGGCTCGCTGATCTTCTACACCTTCACCACCTACATGCAGAAGTACCTGGTGAACTCGGCCGGCATGTCGATCAAGACCGCCAGCAACGTGATGACGGCTTGCCTGTTCCTGTACATGTGCATGCAGCCGCTGTTCGGCGCGCTGTCGGACCGCATCGGTCGGCGCAGCAACATGCTGCTGTTCGGCGCCCTGGGCATGCTGATGACGGTGCCCGTGCTGAGCAACCTGCAAAGCGTGGGCAGCCCGCTGATGGCCGGCGTGCTGATCACGCTGGCGCTGGCGGTGGTGAGCTTCTACACCTCGATCAGCGGCATCGTGAAGGCCGAGATGTTCCCGCCCGAAGTGCGCGCGCTGGGCGTGGGCCTGTCGTACGCGGTGGGCAACGCCATCTTCGGCGGCAGCGCCGAGTACGTGGCGCTGGGCCTGAAGTCGATCGGCCACGAGTCGTACTTCTACTGGTACGTGACGGCGATGATGGGCGTGGCCTTCCTGGTCAGCCTGCTGCTGCCGAAGCAGGCGACGTACCTGCACAACGACAAGTAAGCGCAGCGCGCTTCACCCCCGAACCTGCGAACCCGGCCATGTGCCGGGTTTTTTCATGCGCGCTGCAGGGTGCGCGTGACCATGTCGTTGGGCGCCAGCCGCAGCAGGTGCGGCAGCAGGCCCAGGGCGCGATCGCGTTCGCCCGCATGCAGCAGGCCGTTGGCGCACACCGAGAGCGTGTCGGCCAGCTCGGGGTGGTCGGGCGCGGTCTTCAGCAGGATGCGGCAGAGCGTGTCGGCGTCGCCGAACTGGCGGATGCGCGCGAAGCGGCGCGCCAGCCGGGCCATGTCGTCGGGCTTCAGGCGCACGCCCGGCCTGGCCTGGTCGAGGTAGGTCGTGAAGCTGCTGTGCTGCAGTGCCAGCGTGTCGGCGTCGGTGGCGGGCAGGCGGAAGATGCGGCGCGCGGCCTGGTGGAAGTCGTCGCTGGCGGGCTGCAGGCGCGCGGTGTGGAACCAGGCGCGCAGCGTGTCGGTGTCGCCGGGGCGCAGGGCGGCGGCGGCGCGCCATTCGGCACACGCGGGCTCGAACTTCATTGCCGCCGACAGCTTGCGCGCGGCGGCCACGTGCTGCGCGAAGCGGTGGTCGTCGGTCACCATTTCCGACTTCACGGTCTCGGGCGTCTTCACGCGGCCCAGCCACATGGCGCCGGCCATCAGTGCGGCGCCTGTCAGCAGACCGCCCAGGTGGGCCATGTAGGCGATGCCCTGGCCGCCGATCCAGTGCTGCACCAGCTCGTTGGCGATCCAGGCCGGCAGCAAGAGCAGGGCGGGCGCCGTGACGTAGTTGAAATAGAAGAACAGCTGGTAGAAGAAGCGGATGCGCCGCAGCCGGTACATCACGGCGTACATGCCCATCAGCGCCGAGATCGCACCCGAGGCGCCCAGCCCGTAGCCGCCCTTGCCCGCGTAGGCCCAGCCGGCCAGCAGCGACGCGCCCACGGCGCCGAGCAGGTAGAAGCCCAGGTAGGTGCCGCGCCCCAGCGCCAGTTCGACCGAGAAGCCGAACAGGAAGAGGAACAGCATGTTGCCCAACAGGTGGCCGGTGCTGCCGTGCAGGAAGGCGGCGGTGAGCCAGGTCCAGGGCTTGAACTCGGCGTCCTTGCCGTAGTCCTGCGACCAGCGCGCAGTGAAAGGCGCGGGCAGCATCGCCTCGTACTGGCGCCGGTCGCGCTGCCACTCGGCGTACTGTGGGTTCGTGGGGGTGACGACCTCGTCGGCGCGCAGTTTCTTCAGGAAGGGCTTGTCGTTCTGCAGGCCTTCGAGCAGCTGCGGGTAGGCCTCTTCATGCCGCAACGCGCGGCGTGCCATCTTGCCGCGCTTGGGGTCCGTCTTTTCGAGCCATTCGACGAAGGGCGGCAGTTCCAGTTCGGGCAGCACGCTCTGCACATAGAACTGCGCAGCGCGCTCGCGCCCGTTCTCCTCGCTGCGCTGCGGCCCCCAGAACACGAGCATGTTCAGGAGGATCAGCAGCACCGTCATCCACGGCGGGTTGCGCCAGCTCGGCCTGTTTTCGAGCGGGATGGCGTAGAACATGAAGCGCGGCCCTCGGTGGTGCGGCCGCGGGCTTCAGCCGAGACGGGCGCGGTGGCGGGCGACCTGGGCCTTGACCTGCGCGGGCGCGGTACCGCCCAGCACGTTGCGCGCATTGAGCGAGCCGCGCAGGCTCAGCACGTCGTACACGTCCTTCTCGATGTTCGGGTTGAACTGCTGCAGCACCGACAGCGGCAGCTCCGACAGGTCGACCTGGTGCGAGGTGGCAGCCTTCACGGCGTGGGCCACGGTTTCGTGCGCGTCGCGGAAGGGCAGCCCCTTCTTCACGAGGTAGTCGGCCAGGTCGGTGGCGGTGGCGTAGCCGCGCAGCGCCGCGGCTTCCATGGCCTCGGGCTTGACGGTGATGCCGCCGATCATCTCGGCAAAGATGCGCAGGGTGTCCTTGAGCGTGTCGACGGTGTCGAACAGCGGCTCCTTGTCTTCCTGGTTGTCCTTGTTGTAGGCCAGCGGCTGGCCCTTCATGAGCGTGATCAGCGCCATCAGGTGGCCGACCACGCGGCCGGTCTTGCCGCGCGCCAGCTCGGGCACGTCGGGGTTCTTCTTCTGCGGCATGATCGACGAGCCCGTGGTGAAGCGGTCGGCGATGTTGATGAAGCTGAAGTTCTGGCTCATCCAGATGATGAGTTCTTCCGAGAGGCGGCTCACGTGCACCATGCACAGGCTGGCGGCGGCGGTGAACTCGATCGCGAAGTCGCGGTCGCTCACGGCGTCCAGGCTGTTCTGGCAGACGCTGTCCATCTTCAGGGTGCGCGCCACGAGCTCGCGGTCCAGCGGGTAGCTGGTGCCGGCCAGGGCGGCGGCGCCCAGCGGCAGGCGGTTGACGCGCTTGCGCACCTCGCCCATGCGCTCGGCGTCGCGGCTGAACATTTCCACGTAGGCCAGCATGTGGTGGCCGAAGCTCACGGGCTGCGCCACCTGCAGGTGGGTGAAGCCGGGCAGGATCACCTCGACGTTCTTCTCGGCGATGTCGACCAGCGCCTTCTGCAGGTCAACCAGCAGGTCGCCGATGAGGTCGATCTCGCCGCGCAGCCACAGGCGCACGTCGGTGGCGACCTGGTCGTTGCGACTGCGGCCGGTGTGCAGGCGCTTGCCGGCATCGCCCACGAGCTGGGTCAGGCGGGCCTCGATGTTCAGGTGCACGTCCTCGAGGTCGAGCTTCCACTCGAAGGCACCGGATTCGATCTCGCCGCGGATCTGCGCCATGCCGCGCTCGATGGCGGCGTGGTCCTGCACGCTGATGATGCCCTGGGCGGCGAGCATGCCGGCGTGCGCCAGCGAGCCCTCGATGTCGGCCTGCCACAGGCGCTTGTCGAAGAAGACGCTGGAGGTGTAGCGCTTCACCAGGTCGCTCATCGGTTCTGAGAACAGGGCCGACCAGGCTTCGGATTTCTTGTCGAGTTGGTTTTGGGTCATGGGAGCCGTCCAGGAAGGCAATAATGGGTTGGTCACCCGATGGATCTGATGTCTGCGATGCGCAACCCGGCGATTTTATCGGCCAGCTCTCCCTCCACGTCCGCTTCGTCGCCGGAACGCGCGCGCGCGTCCGTGCGCGGTGGCCCGGCGCTGTTCGACGCCTGCCAGATCGGCGTGGTGCTGCGCACCGTGGTGTTCGTCGAGGCGGTGGTGGCGGTGGCCACGTTGTTCGTGGTCGGCACGTTCGGCGAATGGCTGGTGCAGGCGGCCACGGTCACGGGCGGCGCGTTGCCCGCCACGCTGCTGTGGCTGGTGGCAGCCTGCGGCCTCAAGAAACAGTTGCGGCGCCTGCCGCCACCGGCCCAGTACGCCGCGGGCGCGGTGCTCGGCGCCGTGGCTTCGCTGTATGGTTGCGGCCTGCTGCGCCTCACCGGCGTGATCGCCAGCGCGCCGTGGCTGGCCAGTGCGCTGGCCGGCGCGCTGTTCGCGGGGCTGGTGATGGCTGCAATGGTGCTGCGCGCGCGCGGCCAGACGCCGGCCGCGACCACGGCCCGGCTCGAAGAGCTGCAGTCGCGCATCCGCCCGCACTTCCTTTTCAACACGCTCAACAGCGCCATCGCGCTGGTGCGCGAGGAGCCGGCCAAGGCCGAGACCATGCTCGAAGACCTGGCCGAGCTGTTCCGCCAGGCGCTCACCGTGCCCGGCGAATCGGGCACGCTGGCCGACGAGATCGCGCTGGCCGAGCGCTACCTGGCGATCGAGCAGGTGCGCTTCGGCGACCGCCTGCGCATCCGCTGGGACCTCGATGCCGCCGCGAGCGACGCGCGCCTGCCGCCGCTGCTGCTGCAGCCGCTGGTCGAGAACGCCATCAAGCACGGCGTGGAGCCCAGCCCCGACGGCGCCAAGCTGCGCATCCGCACCGAGCGGCGCGGCGGCATGGTCGTGATCGAGGTGGTCAACAGCCTGCCGCCCCTGCGCTGGGCCGACGAGCCGCTGCCGCGCGGCCACGGCATCGCGCTGGACAACGTGCGCGAGCGGCTGCGCCTGCTGCACGACATGCAGATGCAGTTCAGCGCCGGCATGGACCAGAAGAACTACCGCGTACGCATTGCCATTCCGGCCGAATCCCCATGAGCCTCAAGACCCTGATCGTTGACGACGAAGCCCTGGCCCGCTCGCGCCTGCGCACGCTGCTGCGCGACTGCACCTCGCCCGCCGCCGAGGTGACGGCCGAGGCGGCGCAGGGCGAAGAGGCGCTGGCGCACCTGGCCGCAATGGACCTCGACCTGGTGCTGCTTGATGTGCACATGCCGGGCGTCGACGGCATCGAGGTGGCGCGTGCGCTGCGCAGCCGGCCCGACGCGCCGGCCGTGGTGTTCGTGACGGCGCATGCCAGCCATGCGGTCACGGCGTTCGAGCTGGAGGCGGTCGACTACCTCACCAAGCCCGTGCGCGCCGAGCGGCTGCAGCAGGCGCTGCAGAAGGTCGAGCGCTTCCTGAAGGAACGCCGCGCCGCCGGGTCCGCCGCCGACGCCACGTCCGAGTGCGTGTTGATCCAGGACCGGGGCCGCGCCGAGCGCGTGCCGCTGTCCGAGGTGCTGTACCTCAAGTCCGAATACAAGTACCTCACGGTGCGCACCGCCACGCGCAGCCACATCCTCGATGGCTCGCTCAACGATTTCGAGGAGCGCTATCCGAACCGCTTCCTGCGCGTGCACCGCAACGCGCTGGTGGCGCGCGCGGCGATCCGCGCGCTCGAACGCTACGACGACGGCGAGGACGCCGACGGCTGGGCGCTGCGGCTGGACTCGGTGCCCGAGCCCGTGGCGGTGTCCCGCCGCCAGCTGGCCGCTGTGCGCGAGATGCTCAAGGAGTCGCGATGACCGATGAAACCCCGGCCGGCCCGAAGCCCGCACCCCCACGTCCCGCGGCCGCCGACGAACCGCCGCCTGCGCCCGCGCCGGTGTCGCCGGCTGCGCCGGTCGAACCTGTTGCGCCGGTCGCGCCGAAGGACGATGCGAACTCCGCGCTGCGCAAGCGCCTCGTGCTGCACATGCCGGTCGACGTGCGCAGCGCCTCGCTCGTGGTGCTGGCCGTGCTCGCCAGCGTGTTCGCGCTGCGCTGGGGCCAGGCCGTGTTCGTGCCGCTGATGCTGAGCCTGCTGCTGAACTACGCGCTGTCGCCGCTGGTCGAGCGCCTGCACCGCTGGTACCTGCCGCGCTGGATCGGCGCGGCGGTGATCCTGCTGGGCCTGTTCGGCGGGCTCGGGTGGACCGGCTATTCGCTGTCGGGCAGCGCCTCGCAACTGCTCGACTCGCTGCCGGTCGCGGCGCAGAAGCTCGGCCAGGCCATGCGCCGCAACAAGAACGCCAGCGCCACGCCACTGGACAGCGTGCAGCAGGCCGCCGCGCAACTCGAGAAAGCGGCCGAGGAAAACTCCGCGCGCGTCGCCTCGCGCAAGGGCGTGGCGCGCGTCGTCATCGAGCGGCCGGGCTTCAACGTGCGCGACTACCTGCTCAGTGGCACGGTCGGCCTGCTCAACGCCATGGGGCAGCTCACGCTGGTGGCCTTTCTCACCTATTTCGCGCTGTGCTCGGGCGACACCTTCCGGCGCAAGCTCATCAAGATCACCGGGCCCAGCCTGCAGAAGAAGAAGGTCACGGTGCACGTGCTGGACGACATCACGCGCAACATCGAACGCTACCTGCTGGTGCAGATCCTGGTGAGCGCGCTGGTGGGGCTGGCCACCGGCCTGGCCTTCTGGCTGCTCGGCGTGGAGAACGCGGCCGTGTGGGGAATCATCGCGGCCGTGACCAACCTCATTCCGTACATCGGCTCGGTGATCGTGCTGGTGGCGGCCGGGCTCATGGCCTTCCTGCAGTTCAGCAGCATCGAAATGGCGCTGCTCGTGGGCGGCGTCTCGCTGGCCATCCACACGGTGGTCGGCAACCTGCTGATGCCCTGGCTCACCAGCCGCACCAGCCGCATGAACCCTGTGGCGGTGTTCGTGGGCGTGATCTTCTGGGGTTGGCTGTGGGGCATCTGGGGGCTGCTGCTGGGCATCCCGATCACCATGGTCATCAAGGCCATCTGCGATCGCGTGGAAGACCTGCAGCCGATCGGCGAGTTGCTGGGCGAGTAGGGCCGATCAGGCGGCGGACGCGGGCAGCTTCTTCACGAAGGTCGCGCCGGGGTCGAGCGGCTGGCCGTCGCGCGTGCGCAGGTCGATCGGTGGCACGGGCTTGCCGCTTTCGCGCTCCAGCAGCACCGAATGCGGCTCGCCCGGCGCAAACAGGTTGGCTTCGCCCCAGTGACGCAGGCCGACCACCACGGGAAACAGGCCGCGGCCCTTGGCCGTCAGCACGTACTTCTGGTAGAGCGAACCATCCGACGCGGGCACGAGGTCGAACACGCCTTCCTGCACCAGCCACTTCAGCCGGTCGGCCAGGATGTTCTTCGCCACGCCCAGGCTCTGCTGGAACTCGCCGAAGCGCTGCATGCCGTCGAAGGCGTCGCGCACGATCAGCAGCGACCACTGGTCGCCGACGACCTCGAGGGCGCGCGCCATCGGGCAGGCGTCGAACCTCAGACTTTTTCTCCTGGCCATCGTGTGTTTCCTGTGCGTCCCCGGGATGGCGGGATTAGACCGTGGTGTTTGACGGGTTGCAAATTAAAACCAATAGGCCTAGCATCTGGTTTTAATTTGAAACCTAAAAAGACCATGACCGTCCCAGCCAACATCCCTTCCGGCGGCGACGCCGTGCCCGGCCTGCGCGCCAGCCCCCTGCGCGTGGCCGTCGTGCAGTTCGACCCGCAGGTGGGCGTCGAGAACCTTGCGCGCAATGCCGCCGCGGTGCGCGCACAACTCGAAGCGGCGGTGGCCGGCGGCGCGCAGCTCATCGTGCTGCCCGAGCTGGCGACCACCGGCTACTGCTTCAACGGCCGCGCCGAGGCCTTCGCCCATGCCGAGCCCGTGCCGCACGGCCCCACGGTGCAGGGCTGGGTCGCGTTCGCGGTGAAGCACGGCGTGTACCTCGTCGGCTGCCTGGCCGAGCAGGACGGCATGCAGCTGTTCGACACCGCCGTGCTCGTCGGCCCCGAGGGCTACATCGGCCGCTACCGCAAGACGCACCTGTGGAACAACGAGAAGCTGTGGTTCACGCCCGGCAACGAGGGCTACCCGGTGTTCGAGACGAAGATCGGCCGCATCGGTCTGCTCGTGTGCTGGGACATCTGGTTTCCCGAGACCGCGCGCATCGTGGCGCAGCAAGGCGCCGACATCATCTGCGTGCCGACGGGCTGGGTCTGGACGCCGCCGCCGCTGTACGACGCCAGCGGCGTCTGCATGGCGGCCTACCTGACGATGACGGCCGCGCACGCCAACAACGTCTTCATCGCCACCGCCGACCGCGTGGGCCAGGAGCGCGGCACGGGCTTCATGGGCAACTCGCTGATCGCGGGCACGAACGGCTGGCCGATGGGGCGCATTGCCGGGCCCGAGGAAGAAACCATCCTCTACGCCGACGTCGACCTGGGCGCCGCGCGCTCCGCGCCGATCTGGACGCCGCTCAACGACCTGCACCGCGACCGGCGAACCGATCTGTACGACGCGATGCTGGGCTATCGGGGCGCGCCGGCACTGCCGCGCTGACCGGCGCTGAGTAGTGCACGCTGCATCAGCACCGTGTCGACCCACTGGCCGAACTTGAAGCCGACGTTGCGCAGCACGCCGACGGTCTCGAAGCCCAGGTTCGCGTGCAGCCGCGGCGAGCCCACGTTGCCGCTGTGGCCGATGCCGTGGCCGTGCACGCCGGGCGCGACGTAGATCGAGTCTTCGCCGGTAGGCCGAGCGCGCGCGGTAGGGGCCGCCGTTGAAGGTTCTTACTCCGGAATGGCCGCCAGCGGCGCCGCACCGCCGCGTGCGCGGCCCAGCGTGCCGACGATGAGCGCGGCGATCAGCACCAGCACGCCGCTGAGCACCATCGTGGGGGAGATGCCTCGGCTGTCGACCATCAGGCCGCCGATCAGTGCGCCCGAGGCGATCGCCACCTGGAAGCCCGTCACCAGCAGGGCCTGGCCGGCTTCCTGCGCGTCGGGCACGGCTTCCATCATCCAGCCCGTGAGCGCCACCGGGATCAGGCCGAAGGCCACGCCCCAGATCACCACCACGACCGCGCCGGCCACCATGCCGGTGCCGATCACCGTGGTCAACAGCAAGGCCGTCGCGAGCATCAGCGCCGCCAGCAAGGTGGTGCCGCGCACACTGCGTGCCACCAGGCTGCCGCCCAGGAACGTGCCGATGAAGCCCACCGCGCCGTAGACCAGCAGCAGCGTCGAGACCGCATTGGCCTGCAGGCCGAACACCTGCTGCAGCAGCGGCTTCAGGTAGGTGTAGGCCGCGAAGTGGCCGGCGATGAAGAACAGCACCGCGAGCAGGCCGACCTGCGCCATGCGGCGCGTGAGCGGCGTGAGCAGGTCGCGCGCACCGATCGCGCGCTGCGGCGGAATGGCGGGCAGCAGCCACAGCTGCACCAGCAGCACCGCCGCGGCCAGCGCGCCGGTCACGGCGAACGAGGCGCGCCAGCCGAACATCGAGCCCAGCCACGAGCCCGCGGGCACGCCGAGCACCGTGGCGGCCGACACGCCGGCCAGCACCAGCGACATGGCGCGCGCCTTCGAGGCATCGGGCACCAGCTGCGTGGCGGCAGCGGGTGCGAAGGTCCAGAAGCCGCCCACGGCCAAGCCGAGCATCAGGCGCGCGACCAGCATGGTCGTGAAGTTGGGCGCGAACGCGGCCAGCAGGTTCGATCCGATCAGCAACAGCGTGAGCGCGATCAGCACCGTGCGCCGGTCGAGCCGGCCCGAGGCGACGATCAGCGCCGGCCCGGCGAAGGCAGCCAGCACGCCGGGCATCGTGATCATCAGCCCGGCCGTGCCGTCGGACACGTTCAGGCCGCGCGCGATGTCGGTGAGCAGGCCGATGGGCATGAACTCGGTCGACACCATCGCGAAGGTGCCGACGGCGATGGAGCCGACCGCGAGCCAGGCGGAGCGGGTGGGCGCGGCGTCAGAAGTGGCGGCCTCGCGCGCGGGCGCTGCCAGGTCGTCGATGCAGGGGTTGCTGCCGGAAGAATTCATCATGGAGATGCTGTCCTTGAACGCATCGGCGATGAAGGCGCCAATGCCGGTGAGGGGGCATTGGAGTGTGCGAGCGGGCCGCCTTGCGACCAAGGGGCGGTGGAGCAGTAGACAGTTTCCCTGAGGCGAACAATCGACCCCTTTGATGACTGGAACCGTCCAACGGCGCGGCGATGGCGCCTTTGACCCTCACCGTTTTTCGTGCCGACGAACTCAGGTGTGGGCGGGACGCAACTGCAGCGCCTGGCCGTCGGCCACGAACGACTCGTCGACCAGCACGCGGAAGGCCGTGCCCTGCGTGAACTTCGGTTGCGCGACGACCGGCGAGAGGAACTCGATGTCGAGCGCGACCGGCGTGCCGCGCGCGAGCGATGTGCCCGACGGCACGCGCCAGCGCGCCGAGAAGCCTTCGGTGCCGAGCACCAGCGCGCCCCGGTATTCGCCGGGGCCCAGCGGCACGTCCTGCGCGGGCACGGAAGGACGGCGGAAGGTGAGTGCCGCCTGCAGGTGCGGCGTGAACTCGGGCAGTGTGTCGAAGCCCGCGGGCGGGGCCGGCTTCGGCGTGCGCCGCGGGAGCTTGCCGATGAGCCACGCGATCACGTTGCCGATGATCGGCACCCACAGCACCATCAGCAGCGTGCCGATGTCGCGCGTGGTGGAGCCGGGCGCGGCGTAGTGGCGCACGAGGGCACCGCCGACGGCCACGCACAGCAGCACGGCGACGATGAGCTTGCGGCGGGACTGGATCTTGGTGCTCATGGCTTGGGCGCTGCCGCTTCGGGAAAGGAGGGAATGCCGGCGCCGTGGTCCAGCCAGGGCACCTCGTGCGAGGTCCAGATGTGCGCGCTCGGACGCGTGCCGGGATCGTCGTCGAGCGAGGCCACGCGCAGGATCACCTGCGGCTGCGTCACCCACTCGGCCACGAGGTGCGTGCCGCAGCGGGTGCAGAAGTGGCGCAGCTTGCCCGGCGTCGATTCGAAGGAGCCGAGGGCGTCTTCGCCCGCGGTCCAGCGGAACTCGGAACGGTCGGCGCGTGCGGTGCTCGTGAAGGCCGCGCTGTGGGCCTTGCGGCAGGTCTGGCAATGACAGTGGACGATGGGACCGGCGAGGCGCGTGGCCTCGTACCGGATGGTGCCGCAGAGGCAGGAGCCTTTCATGGCTTTTCCTTGTGGGGGTCGCGGGGGCGTGAGGCTGCGAGTCTATGCGCCTGTGTGCCTGTTCGCGCCGCGCATGAAAAACGGGCCCCGCAGGGCCCGTCGTCACGAATGCACGCCAGCGCATCAGCCCGTGTTGCGCAGGCCCGCCGCCACCCCGTTGATCGAGATGTGGATGCCGCGCTGCAGCCGTTCGCCGCCGTCGCCCGCGCGGTAACGCCGCATCAGCTCGACCTGCAGGTGGTGCAGCGGGTCGATGTACGGGAAGCGGTGGCGCACCGAGCGCTGCATTTCGGCATTGCCCTCGAGCCGCTGCTTGGCACCCGTGATGAGCGTGAGCGCGTCCGAAGTGCGCTGCCATTCGCTCTCGATCATCGAGAACACCTTCTGGCGCAGCTTGCGGTCGGTGACCAGCTCGGCGTAGCGCGAGGCCAGCGCGAGGTCGCTCTTGGCGAGCACCATGTCCATGTTCGACAGCAGCGTGCGAAAGAACGGCCACTGCGCGTACATGCGCTGCAGCAGCGCCTGTCGCTCCTTGCGGCCCGCGGCGTTGCCGGCGGCGGCCAGGAACTGCTCCACGCCCGAGCCGAAGCCGAACCAGCCCGGCAGCGTGAGGCGGCACTGGCCCCAGCTGAAGCTCCACGGCACTGCGCGCAGGTCGTCGATCTTGTGGCTCGGGTTGCGCGAGGCGGGGCGCGAGCCGATGTTGAGTTCGGCGATCTCGCGGATCGGCGTGGAGCCGAAGAAGTAGTCGCCGAAGCCCGGGGTCTCGTACACCAGCTTGCGGTACGCGGCCATGCTCGCGGTCGAGAGCTCGCCCGCGGCCGACAGGAAGGTGGCCGGCGCCGGCTTGCCCTGCGGCAGCAGCGTGGCTTCGAGGGTGGCGGCCACCAGCGTCTCGAGGTTGCGCCGGCCGATCTCGCGGTTGGCGTACTTCGAGCCGATGACTTCGCCCTGCTCGGTGAGGCGGATCTGGCCGCGCACCGTGCCGGGCGGCTGCGCCAGGATGGCCTGGTAGCTCGGGCCGCCGCCGCGTCCCACCGTGCCGCCGCGGCCGTGGAACATGCGCAGGCGGATCGGGTTCTTTTTCTTCTTGTTCAGCTCGTCGAACAGCGACACCAGCGCGATGCCCGCGCGGTACAGCTCCCAGTTGCTGGTGAAGATGCCGCCGTCCTTGTTGCTGTCGCTGTAGCCGAGCATCACGTCCTGCTCGCCGCCCGAGCGCTCGATGAGCGACTGGATGTTCGGCAGCGCGTAGAAGGCGCGCACGATGGGCGCGGCGTTGCGCAGGTCCTCGATGGTCTCGAACAGCGGCACCACGATGAGGTCGCAGGTCGCGTTGCTGTCCATCGCGCCGCGCAGAAGGCCCACTTCCTTCTGCAGCAGCAGCGCTTCGAGCAGGTCGCTCACCGTTTCGGTGTGGCTGATGATGTAGTGGCGGATGGCCGCCGCGCCGTAGCGCGCACGGGCCGTGCGCGCGGCGGCGAAGATGGCCAGCTCGCTCCGGGCGAGCGGCGAGTAGTCGGCGTCGGGCACGCGCAGCGGGCGCGCGTCGTCCAGCAGCTTGAGCAGCAGCGTCTGCTTGGCCTCTTCGGCCAGCGAGGCGTACGAGGGTTCGATGCGCGCGGTGGCCAGCAGTTCGGCGATCACGGCCTCGTGCTTGTCGGAACTCTGGCGCAGGTCGACCGTGGCCAGGTGGAAGCCGAACACTTCCACCGCGCGGATCAGCGGGCGCAGGCGCGGCGCTGCCAGCACGGTGCCGTGCTTCTCGACCAGCGATTCCTCGATGGTGCGCAGCTCGGCCAGGAACTCTTCGGCATTGGCATACGGGTTCTGCGGCGCGACCGCATGGCGCGCGGCCTCGCCGCCGCTGAGCTCGCGCAGCGTGGCGGCCAGGCGCGCGTACACGCCGGTGAGCGCGCGGCGGTAGGGCTCGTCCTTGCGGTGCTCGCTGGTGTCGGGCGAGCGCTCGGCCAGGGCCTGCATCTCGACCGACACGTCGACCAGCGTGGCCGACAGCGACAGTTCGCCGCCGAGATAGTGCACCTCCGTGAGGTAGTGGCGCAGCGCCAGTTCCGACTGGCGGCTCAGCGCGTAGTCGAGCGTGTCGGCCGTGACGTTGGGGTTGCCGTCGCGGTCGCCGCCGATCCACTGGCCCATGCGCAGGAAGGGCGCGACCGAGGGCGTGACGCCGCCCTGGACCAGCGCCTTCTCGAGGTCGGCGTACACGCGCGGAATTTCGCGCAGGAAGGTGGCTTCGTAGTAGCTCAGCGCGTTCTCGATCTCGTCGGCCACGGTGAGCTTGGAGAAGCGCAAGAGGCGCGTCTGCCAGATCTGCGTGACGCGGATGCGCATCTGGGTTTCGTTGTCGGCCAGCTCGATCGGCGAAAGTGCGTCTTTTCCGCCTGCATAGGCGTTCTGGCGCAGCTTGATCTCGTCGCGCGCCGTCAGCAGCAGGGCGATGGCGCGCTCGGCGTCGAGGATGCTCTTGCGCTGCACTTCGGTGGGGTGCGCGGTGAGCACGGGCGACACGTAGCTGTGGGCCAGCGAGGCGACGATGTCGTCGGGCTTCACGCCCGCCTTGCGGATGCGCACCAGGGCAGTCTGCAGGTCGCCCTCGGCCTGCACGCCTTCGCGTTCGGCTTCGGTGCGGCGGCGGATCTGGTGGCGGTCTTCGGCCAGGTTGGCCAGGTGGCTGAAGTAGGTGAACGCGCGGATCACGCGCACCGTTTCGGCAGCGCTCAGGCCCTTGAGCAGGTTCTTCAGCGCGCGGTCGGCGGCATGGTCGGCGTCGCGCCGGAACGACACCGACAGCGTGCGGATCTTCTCGACCAGCGCATAGGTTTCGTCACCCTCCTGCTCCCGGATCACGTCGCCGAGGATTCGGCCCAACAGCCGGATGTCGTCGATCAATGGCTGGTCTTCGGTCTGGCGACGCTTGGCGGGAGATGCAGGAGTCTTGCTGGCTTTCATTCGGTGTTGTTCCTGGGGACTTGAATGGACGCGCCGCCTCCGTTGCTGCGGCGCAACATGCTAGCATTCCGGAGGTCAGAAACCATGTACTTTTTTGGGAGCGATCTTGAGCAACATCGTGATCGCCACGCGCGAAAGCCGGCTGGCCCTGTGGCAGGCCGAACACGTGCAAACGCTTTTGCAAGAACGGGGCCACAGCGTCAGCCTGCTGGGCATGACGACCCGTGGTGACCAGATCCTGGACCGCACGTTGAGCAAGGTCGGCGGCAAGGGCCTCTTCGTCAAGGAACTCGAAGCCGCGCTCGAAGACGGGCGCGCCGACATCGCCGTGCATTCGCTCAAGGATGTGCCGATGGAACTGCCCGAGGGCTTCACGCTGGCCTGCGTGCTGGAGCGCGAAGACCCGCGCGACGCGCTGGTGTCGCCGCGCTACGCCTCGCTCGACGAACTGCCGCAAGGCGCGGTGATCGGCACCTCGAGCCTGCGCCGCGTGGTGCTGCTGCGCGCGCAGCGGCCCGACCTGCGCATCGAACCGCTGCGCGGCAACCTCGACACCCGCCTGCGCAAGCTCGACGAAGGCCACTACGATGCCATCGTGCTTGCGGCGGCCGGGCTCAAGCGGCTCGGTCTCGAAGACCGCATCCGCGTCGCCTTCGACCCCGACACCATGCTGCCGGCCGCCGGGCAGGGCGCCCTCGGCATCGAGGTGCGCGCCGACCGCCAGGACCTCATCGACCTGCTGGCCCCGCTGGCGCACCGCGGCGACTGGCTCTCGACCACCGCCGAGCGCGCCGTGAGCCGCGCGATGGGCGGCAGCTGCTCCATGCCGCTCGCCGCCCATGCGCGCCGGCAGGCCGACGGCACGCTGCGCATCGACGCCGCCTGGGGCGACCCGGAAGGCGATGCGCCCCTGGTGCGTGTGCAGGCCCAGGCCGAGGCCGCCGACTTCGCGACGGCCGACGCCCTCGGCCAGCACGCCGCCGGCCTGCTGCGCGACGCCGGTGCCCACTGACCCTCGGGGGCGCTGGGCGATGAGCGCAGGGCCCGTCATCGTCACGCGGCCAGCGCACGAAGCGGCGGCGTGGGTTCGCGATTTCCAGTCGGCCGGCCTTGAGGCCGTGGCGCTGCCGCTGATCGCCATTGCGCCGGCCCTCGATGTGGCACCGCTGCGAGCCGCGTGGGCGCGGCTCGCGGACTACGCGGCGCTGATGTTCGTGAGCGCCACCGCCGTCGACCACTTCTTCCAGCACCGGGGCACCTCGACCCTCGCCGGTTGCCGCTTCTGGGCCACCGGCCCCGGCACCGAGCGCGCGCTGCTGCGTGTCGGCGTGCCACCCGCCGCCATCGACGCGCCACCACCCGGCGCCACGCGCTTCGACTCCGAGGCGCTGTGGGCGCTTGCCCATGGGCAGGTGGCGCCCGGTGTGCGCGTGCTCATCGTGCGAGGCGGCGACGAGGCCGGCCAGCCCGCTGGCCGCCAATGGCTCGCCCAGGAGATCGATGCTGCCGGCGGCGTGCGCGACACCGTCGTGGCCTACCGGCGCCTCGCGCCCGCACTCGACGATGCGCAATGCCGCATCGCGACCAAGGCTGCTGCGGGGCACGGCATCTGGCTCTTCAGCAGCTCGGAAGCGATCGGCAACCTGCAGCGGGCACTGCCCGGCACCTCGTGGCAGGCCGCGCGCGCCATCGTCACGCACGCACGCATCGGCGAAGCCGCGCAGGCCGCGGGTTTCGGGGCGTTGCGTGTCTGCACACCCCTGCGGGAAGCACTGATCGCGTCGATAGAATCCTTTGCATGAGCGCCGCGTCCCCGTCCGACGACCTTTCTTCCCCTTCCGCCTCCACGGCGCACCCCACGGCGCATGTGCCCGCCACGGTGGCGCCGCACCAGACGCCCGCCGCACAAGCGGCCGCAGCCACCCTGCTGGCACGCATCGGCATGGGCCTCGTGGCTCTCGTGGCGCTGATCGCGTTGTTGTCGACGATCGCGCTGTGGCAGAAGGTCAGCGGCATGAAGGAACAGCTTGCGCGCCAGAGCGCCGAGGCCACCGCACAGTCGATGGAAGCGCGCACGCTGGCGCGCCAGGCCAGCGATACGGTGCGCGACGCCGCCGCCCGCGTGGCCCTCATCGAGACCCGGGTGGCCGAAGTCACGCTGCAGCGCTCGCAGCTGGAAGAACTCATCCAAAGCCTCTCGCGTTCGCGCGACGAGAACCTCGTCATCGACATCGAATCCGCCGTGCGCCTCGCGCTGCAGCAGGCACAGGTCACGGGCAGCCTCGAACCGCTGCTCGCCGCGCTCAAGGCAGGCGACCTGCGCATTGCACGCGCTGCGCAACCGCGGCTCGCGCCCGTGCAGCGCGCCATGCAGCGCGACGCCGACCGCCTGCGCAGCAGTGCCAGCACCGACAGCGCCGAAGCCCTGCAAAAGCTCGACGAGCTGGTGCGTAGCGTGGACGACCTGCCAACGCTCAACGCGGTGGCCGTGCGCGGCACGGGTGTCAACGCCTGGCGCCCCGAACCCATTCCTGCCGACGCGCCCTGGTGGCAGCGCCTGCTGCTCACCGTGCGCGGCGAGGCCCGCTCGCTGGTGCGCGTCGGCCGCATCGAGAGCCCCGAGGCGGTGCTGCTGGCGCCCGAGCAGTCGTACTTCCTGCGCGAGAACCTCAAGCTCAAGTTGCTCAACGCGCGTCTGTCGCTGCTGTCGCGCCAGATGGAGGCCGCACGCGGCGAGCTGGGCCAGGTGGCCACGTCGCTCAACCGCTATTTCGATCCGGCCTCGCGCCGCACGCAGGCCGCCGCCACGCAGTTGCAGCAACTGCAGCAGCTCGTGCGCAGCACCGAGCCATTGCGCATCGATGACACGCTCGCGGCCTTGACCACCGCGGCAGCCGGGCGCTGATCCGTTCATGCGCGCTGCAATCTGGCTCCTCGCGCTGTTCGCTGTCGCCGCGGCGGTGGCGCTGTTCGCCGGCAACAACCAGGGCACGATCACCGTGTTCTGGCCGCCGTGGCGGGTCGATCTCTCGCTGAACCTCGTGCTCGTGATCCTGCTGCTGACCTTCGTGCTGCTGCACGTGGCGTTGCGCGCGCTCGCGGCGCTGTTCTCGCTGCCCACGCAGGCGCGCCATTGGCGGCTGCAGCAGAAGGAACGCATGCTGCACTCGGCCTTGCTCGACGCGATGGTGCAGCTGATTGCCGGCCGTTTCTCGCGCGCCCGCAAGGCCGCGCAGGCCGCGCTCACCCAGGAAAAGACACTGGCCGCACTCGGTGCCGACCTGCCGCAGGCGCAGCAGGTCCGCGTGCTGTCGCACCTGCTGGCCGCCGAAAGCGCGCAGGCCCTGCAGGACAAGGCGGCGCGCGACGCCCATCTGCAGCAGGCCCTGAACGAAAGCGCCGACCGCACCGTGCTCGCGAGCCCGGAAACCCGCGAAGGCGTGCAATTGCGCGCCGCACGCTGGGCGCTCGACGACCGCGATCCCACGGCCGCGCTCGCACGCCTCGAAGAACTGCCGCAGGGCGCGCAGCGCCGCACGCTGGCGCTGCGGTTGCGGCTCAAGGCCGCGCGGCAGGACCGCCGCACGGTCGAGGCGCTCGACACCGCGCGCCTGCTGGCCAAGCACCGTGCCTTCTCCGACGCCGCGGCGCAAAGCATCGTGCGTGGTCTCGCGACCGAGCTGCTGACCGGCGCACACGACCCGGCGCAGCTGCTGCGTGCATGGTCCGAACTCGATGCCGCCGAGCGCCAGATGCCCGAGGTCGCCATCCACGCGGCGCAGCGGATGGTCGCGCTGCGCGGTGATCTGGCATTGGCACGCGGTTGGCTGCTGCCCGCCTGGGAGCGCATGGTGGCGAACCCGCGCGGCCTCGGCGATGCGCTGCGCGTGAAGCTCACGCGCGCGCTCGAAGCGGGGCTCGACTCGGTCGATGCCGACTGGCTCGCGCGCATCGAGAGCGCACAGCGCAACAACCCGCGCGACGCCAACCTGCAGTACCTCGCCGGCATGGCCTGCATGAAGCGCCAGCTGTGGGGCAAGGCCCAGCAACTGCTCACGCAGGCCGGACTCGGTCTGCAAGACCCCGACCTCTATCGGCGCGCCTGGCTCGCGCTGGCCCAGTTGGCCGAGGCGCGCGAAGACCACGCGCAAGCGGCCGACGCGTGGAAGCGCGCGGCGCAGATCGACAACACTCCCTGATTGCTTTTTGGATTCCCGGTGTGCCCTGGTTTCATCAGGGGCGCGCGGATTCCTTGGCAGCTGTCACGCCCTCGATCTGAATCGACGGCTTCCCGTTGCCGAAGATCAGCAGGCTGAAACTGCGGGGCCCGCAGTGACGGTGCTCACGCGAGAGGAAGGGCAAAGTCGGGCACGAAGATCGTTGATGGCCGCTGTGGCCTGCCGCCGTTGCCGGGCGTGAACTTTTCGCTGATCTGGCGCGAGAGCGGCAAGACGCTTTGCCGCTTCGGGCAGCTGATCCTGGAGCTGCCGGACCTGCCCGGCGTCGAGGCACTGCCGCAGCCGGCTTGAATTCGGAAGCAAATGAAAACGGCGCCACGAAGGCGCCGTTTTCATTTGCGAGGAAGCAGTGAACTCAGAGCGAGCGCTGCTGTTCCTGCGGCTGCTGCTGTTGCTCGAACGGCAGCGCCATCGAACCGAGGTCGCGGCGAGTTTCGACCAGCACCAGCGGACCTTCGTCCAGCACGATCACCGGCGGGCGTTCGCGCGGCACGTGCACCGGCTTCGGCTCGGCGGCGATCGCGGTGCGTGCCTGGGCGATGCGTTCGGCGTCCGAGTTGACCCACTGCAGGCCCGAGCTTTCGGCGATTTGCGCGAGTTCGTTCAGCGGCAGTTCGAAGGCCTGCACCTTGGGCAGTGCGCGGCCGTTGCCGGCGGGCGCTGCTGCTGCGGGCTTGGCTGCGGCTTCGACCACGATGGGCGCTGCGACGGGGGCCGGCGCGGGGGCGGCGGGGCGCTCGAAGCGCGGCTGCTCTTGCACCTGCGGTGCGGGTTCGCGCACTTCGACAGTGGTGGCCACCACCGCCACGGCAGCGGCTTCCGCCACCAGCGGCAGTTGCTGCTGGGGCTGGCGCTCGGCCTGGCCTTCGGCAGCAGCCACGGCGCCTTCGGCGACCGGTGCGGCTTCCGCGCCGTTGGCTTCGCTGCCACCGTTGCCGGCATCGTCACGCGGACCGCGTTCGCGGCGGTCACGGCCGTAACGGTCGCGCGAACGGCCGCGGCGCTCTTCGCCTTCGCGGCGCGGGGCTTGCTGCTCGTTGCCTTCGTTGTTGCCTTGCTCGGCATCGCCGGCGGCAGCCGATTCGGCCACGCGTGCGTCGCCTTCGTTGGCGGCAGGCGCGTCGTTGCGGCGCTCGCGGCGGCCGTCGTTGCGCTCACCGCGCGGGCCGCGCGACTCGTCGCCACGGCCGTTGCGGGGCTGGCGCTCGCCGTCGCCGGCGGTGGCTTCATCGCGCGGCTGTTGCTGCTGCGCGTCGCCGTTGCGCTCACCGCGCTCGTTGCGTTCGCCGCCACGTTCACCACGCTCGCCACGTTCACGGCGCTCGCCGCGAGCGCGCGGTGCGCGTTCGGCTGCGGCATTGCCGTTCTCGTCGCCGCCGGGTGCCGGCTGCTGTTGCTGCGCGTCGAGGTTCAGGTTGCCGTCGAGCAGGGCTTCGGCCGGCGCGTTGCGGCCTTCGCCACCTTCGCGGCGCTCGCCGCGACCGCCACGGCGTTGTTCGCCATCGCGCGGTGCGCGTGCTTCGCGGGGCTCACGTTGCTCGCGTGCCGGGTTGGTGCTGTCGTTGCGCTGCTCGTTGTTGCGAGCCTCGCCGCGGCGTTCGCCACCGCCGCCTTCACGGCGCTCGCCGCCGCGTCCGCCACGGCGGTCGCCGTCGCGTCCACCCGAACGGCCGCCGCCTTCGCCGCCGCGTCCGCCGCGGCGCTGTTCGCCGTCGGCGCCGCGCGCACCGCGCGCTTCGCCGTCACGGCCCGGGCGACCGCCTTCGCGGCGGGGCTTCGGTGCTTCGACCGGAATGGCGCTGGGGGCCGGTGCCGGTGCGGGCGCCGGCGAGGCGCCGCCGAAGAAGCTCTTGATCCAGGCCATGAAGCCGGTCTGTGCCGGGGCCGGAGCGACCACCGCGGGCGGGGCCACCGGTGCGGGAGCGGGCGCAGCGCGCACCGCTTCGGGCTTGGGCGGCACCACGGGCGCGGGTGCGTCGGGCAGCACGCCCTTGATGACCGGCGTCTGCTTGTTGGTGGGTTCTTGCGAACGGCGCGTGACCGAGGTCGGGTCCTCGATCTCGTCGGCCATCTTGTAGCTGGCTTCGATGTGATCGAGGCGCGGGTCGTCGTGCTTGAGGCGCTCGAGCTTGTAGTTCGGCGTTTCGAGCGTCTTGTTGGGCACCATCAGCACGGTGACGCGCTGCTTGAGCTCGATCTTGGCGATTTCGGGGCGCTTCTCGTTCAGCAGGAACGAGGCGACTTCCACGGGCACCTGCACATGCACGGCGGCCGTGTTGTCCTTCATGGACTCTTCCTGAATGATGCGCAGGATCTGCAGCGCGCTCGATTCGGTGTCGCGGATGTGGCCCGAGCCGCCGCAGCGGGGGCAGGGGATCGACGAGCCTTCGGACAGGGCCGGCTTCAGGCGCTGGCGGCTCATTTCCATCAGGCCGAACTTGCTGATCGAGCCGAACTGCACGCGGGCGCGGTCCTGGCGCAGCGCGTCGCGCAGGCGGCTTTCGACTTCGCGGCGGTTCTTCGACTCGTCCATGTCGATGAAGTCGATGACGATCAGGCCGCCCAGGTCGCGCAGGCGCATCTGGCGGGCCACTTCATCGGCAGCTTCGAGGTTGGTGCGGGTGGCGGTCTCTTCGATGTCGCCGCCCTTGATGGCGCGGGCCGAGTTCACGTCGACCGAGACCAGCGCTTCGGTGTGGTCGATCACGATGGCGCCACCCGAGGGCAGCTGCACGGTGCGGGCGTAGGCCGACTCGATCTGGTGCTCGATCTGGAAGCGGCTGAACAGCGCCGCGTCGTCGCGGTAGCGCTTCACGCGGGCGGCATGCTCGGGCATGACGTGCGCCATGAACTGTTGCGCCTGGTCGTAGATGTCGTCGGTGTCGATCAGGATGTCGCCGATGTCGTGATTGAAGTAATCACGGATGGCGCGGATGACCAGCGACGATTCCTGGTAGATCAGGAAGGCGCCCTTGCCGCCCTTGGCCGCCCCGTCGATGGCGGTCCACAGCTTGAGCAGGTAGTTCAGGTCCCACTGGAGTTCGGGCGCCGAGCGGCCGATGCCGGCGGTGCGCGCGATGATGCTCATGCCCTTCGGGTACTCGAGCTGGTCCATCGCCTCCTTGAGCTCGGCGCGGTCGTCACCCTCGATGCGGCGCGACACGCCACCACCCCGGGGGTTGTTGGGCATCAGCACAACGTAGCGGCCGGCCAGCGAGATGAAGGTGGTGAGGGCGGCGCCCTTGTTGCCGCGTTCTTCCTTTTCGACCTGGACGGTGAGTTCCTGGCCTTCACGGATCACGTCCTGGATGCGGGCCTGGCTGGCCGACACGCCTTCGGCGAAGTACTGCTTGGAGATTTCCTTGAACGGCAGGAAGCCGTGGCGGTCTTCGCCGTAGTCGACGAAACAGGCTTCGAGCGACGGCTCGACGCGGGTCACGACCGCCTTGTAGATGTTGCCCTTGCGCTGTTCGCGCCCTTCGATTTCGATTTCGTAGTCGAGCAGTTTCTGCCCGTCGACGATGGCCAGGCGGCGTTCTTCGGCCTGCGTGGCATTGATCAGCATCCGCTTCATGATGCGTTGTCCTTCTATGTATCGTTCTACCGGCTCATGACGAGCCAACGATGCACGGACGACGCCCGCGAAACCAGGGAATTGCCGCTTGGCCCCGGATGCTGTGACTGCCGCGCCAGGCGCGAGCAGGCCTCTCGAGCGCTAGCTCAAGAAGACAGCCGGGGTGGGGGCGCGTGGATGGGCGCGAGCCAGATTCGGTGTTGGGTGGCTGCCTTTTTGACAGCCGGTTGCGCAAGGGTGGCGCGCACTGCGGGCGATTCAATGCCTGAGGCGACTGGTCGAAACCAGGTCGACCAGCGCAGGCATATTTGAATCAGCAGCATCAACACAACAAGGGACTCGCTTCGATCCGCCTGCAGCTTGGAAGCTGCAGGCTGGGTATTCCGTATCGGTGTTTCGTGGGTGTCGGCTTGACTTGGGTGCCTGGCCTGCCACTTTGCGCGATTGCGCGGGGTTTGCGGGCTGGACGCCAAAGCGGCATCGACCTCACAGCATGGTCGTCAGTGCTCTAAACTTCTGTCTAATCAAGCACTTACACGACCGCGCTGGTGAAAAACATTATAGGTGCGAAGAAATACCCCGCGGGGGCTCCAAATCCCGCGGATCGGCCCGCAGAAGTCGACGCCGGCTCGCCGCACGCTGCCATCCACTTCCTGGCCGTCGACGCCGAATCGGCAGGGCAGCGGCTCGACAATTTCCTGTTTCGCCATCTGAAAGGCGTGCCGAAGACGCATGTCTACCGGATCATCCGGTCGGGCGAGGTGCGCATCAACAAGGGCCGCGCCCAGGCCGACACCCGCATCGAAGACGGCGACCTGGTCCGGATTCCGCCCGTGCGGATCTCGCCACGCGCCGAAGAGGGCGCCACGCCGCCCGCGCCGGCGCGCGAGTTTCCGGTGTTGCTCGAAGACGAGGCCGTGCTGGCCATCGACAAGCCGGCCGGTGTCGCGGTGCACGGCGGCAGCGGCGTGAGCTTCGGCGTGATCGAGCAATTGCGCACCGCGCGCCCGGGCGCCAAGTTCCTGGAGCTGGTGCACCGGCTCGACCGAGAAACCTCCGGCATCCTGCTGGTCGCCAAGAAACGCAGCGCGCTGGTGGCATTGCAGGACCAGTTTCGCGAGCGCGAAACCGGCAAGACCTACCTGGCGCTGGTCGAAGGCGACTGGCCCGCCAACAAGAAGGTGCTCGACGCGCCGCTGGCCAAGTACCTGCTGCCCGATGGCTCGGGCGCCGGGGCCGGCGAACGCCGCGTGCGCGTGGTCGCCAAGGACCATCCCGACGCGATGCGCGCCATCACGCTGGTGCGCGTGCTGGCCCGCCTCAGCCTGCCGAGCGACGCCACGCCGCTGTCATTGCTGGCGGTGACCATCAAGACCGGGCGCACCCACCAGATCCGCGTGCATCTGGCCTCGGCCGGGCATCCGATTGCCGGCGACGACAAGTACGGCGAGTCCGACCGTCAGCGCGCGCTTCACAAACTCGGCCTCAAGCGCATGTTCCTGCACGCGTGGCGGCTGCAATTCAACCACCCGGCCAGCGGCGAGCGCATCGCGCTGCAGGCCGGGCTGCCGCCCGAACTGCAGGCGCTGATGTCGCCTGCAGCGCTCGAGGCGATGGCGCAACACCCCACACCCACGGCCCATGACTGATTCTTCCGCCAGCCCTGCACGTTCCCCTCGCTTCGATCTGATCGCCTTCGACTGGGACGGCACGCTCTACGACTCCACCCGCCTGATCGTGCGCTGCATCCAGGCGGCCGTGGTCGATGTCGGCGGCGCCAAGCCCAGCGAGGACGATGCCGCCTGGGTGATTGGCCTGGGCCTGGCTGAGGCGCTCGCGCGCGCGGCGCCCGACGTGCCCAAGGAAAAGTACCCTGAGCTCGGCGCCCGCTACCGCTACCACTTCCTGCAGCACCAGGACGACCTCGTGCTGTTCGACGGCGTGCTGCCGATGCTCGATGCGCTGCGCGCGCGCGGCCACAAGCTGGCCGTGGCCACGGGCAAGTCGCGCCGCGGCCTCAACGAAGCCTTGAAGACGGTGGCGTTGCGCGACCGCTTCGACGCCTCGCGCACCGCCGACGAAACCTTCGGCAAGCCGCATCCGCGCATGCTGCGCGAACTGATGGAAGAGCTCGACGTGCCGGCCGAGCGCACGCTGATGATCGGCGACACCACGCACGACCTGCAGCTCGCGCAGAACGCCGGCTGCGCCAGCGTGGGCGTGGGCTTCGGGGCGCATGCGTCGTCGACCTTCGATGAATTCAAGCCGCTGTACGTGGCGCAGTCGATCGCCGAGCTGCAGGCCTGGCTGCTCGACAACGCCTGAGGACGGCAGCATGAGCAACCAGCGCATTCCGCTGTGCAACGCCTCGGACCTGGTCGAGGGCGGCAACGCCGTGCCTTTCGACGTGGTCCACGGCGGCGAAACCTGCCGCGCCTTCGCGGTGCGCTTCGAGGGCCTGCCGCATGCGTACCTCAACCGCTGCAGCCATGTGGCGATGGAGATGGACTTCCAGCCCGACCGCTTCTTCGACGACAGCGGCCAGTGGCTGCTGTGCGCCACCCACGGCGCCGTCTACAAGCCCGACACCGGTGAGTGCGCGGGCGGGCCCTGCCGCGGCGGGCTCGTGAAGATCGCGCTGAGCGAAGAAGACGGCGTGGTGCACTGGCATACTGACTGGAACCTCCAACCTCTTTCCTTCTGACATGACCGATCCGAACCGCAGGGAACCCCAGGGTTTCGAACCGCTGGAGCCGGCCGTCCCCCTCACGACATCCCAAGACAGCCCCCGCACCATGGCCCAAGACCCCACGCAGCGCCCCGGGTGGGAGCGCGCCACGCTCGAAAAACTCGCGTTCGCCTCCCTGAATGAGCAGAAGGCCACGCGCCGCTGGAAGACCTTCGTGCGCCTGGGCTGGCTGGCTTTCTTCGTGTTCCTGGCCTGGTTCGCGTTCTCGCGCAGCACGCCCAGCACCGCCAAGACCACCGCCCACACGGCCGTCGTCGAGATCAAGGGCGAGATCGCCAACGGCGGCGACGCCAGCGCCGAGTTCGTGATCGCCGCCATGAAGACGGCCTTCGAGGACGAGGGCGCCAAGGGCGTGGTGCTGCTGATCAACTCGCCCGGCGGCAGCCCGGTGCAGGCCGGCATCATCAACGACGAGATCAAGCGCCTGAAGGCCAAGCACAAGAAGCCGGTCTACGCGGTGGTCGAAGAGACCTGCGCCTCGGCGGCGTACTACATCGCCGCCGCCGCCGACAAGATCTTCGTCGACAAGGCCAGCATCGTCGGCAGCATCGGCGTGCTGATGGACGGCTTCGGCTTCACCGGCGTGATGGAAAAGGTCGGCGTCGAGCGCCGCCTGCTGACAGCCGGCGAGAACAAGGGCTTCCTCGATCCGTTCAGCCCGATGAACGACGCGCAGCGCGCGCATGCCCAGTCGATGCTCAACCAGATCCACACGCAGTTCATCAACGTAGTGAAGACCGGCCGCGGCGACCGCCTCAAGCTCGACACCCCGGGGCTGTTCAGCGGCCTCTTCTGGAGCGGCGAGCAGGCCGTCGAGTTCGGCCTGGCCGACCAGCTGGGCAACGTCGACTTCGTGGCACGCGAGGTGATCAAGGCCGAGGAAGTCATCGACTACACGCGCCGCGACAACGTGGCCGAGAAGCTGGCCAAGAAGTTCGGCGCCGCCATGGGCGCGGCCTCGGTGAGCGCGCTGAAGACTTCGCCGGCGCTGCGCTGAGCGCAGCCTTTTTCAGGCGGCGCTGCTGTCGCCGCTGCCGGTGAACCGGGCCGAGGCTGCCAGCGCAGCGGCAAAGGCCACCACCACATAGAGCGCGGCGGTCAGCGAGCTGACCCGCGCCAGCAGGCCGATCACCGCGGGCCCTGCCATGAACCCCAGGTACGCGATGGCCGACACGGCGGCGATGCCGTTGGCAGGCGCCACGCCCGGCACGCGGGCCGAGGCGCCGAACAGGATCGGCACCACGTTCGCAAAACCGACGCCGACGCCTGCAAAGCCGAGCAGTGCGAGCCAGGGTAGGTCGGTCAGCAATACCAGCGTCATCGCCCCCGCCGCAAGGAGGCCGCTGCCGCGCAGCAAGGCCGTGGGTGAGAAGCGGGCGCGCATCGCGTCGCCACCGAAACGCGCAGCCGCCATCGCGGCGGAGAAGCTCGCATAGGCCAGCGCGGCCTGCTGTTGCGGGCTGCCCAGTTCCTGCTGCATGTAGAGCACGCTCCAGTCGTAGATGGCGCCCTCGGCGATCAGCCCCAGCGCGGCCAGCACGCCGAGTACCGCGAGCACGCCGCGCGGGAGGCGAAAGCCGTGGTCTGCCGCGGCCGCGCCGTTGGCGGGGGCAGCCGGTGTGGGCAGCATGCGCGTTGCCGCAATCGCGACCACGCCGATCATCACCACGGCCACCATCCACAGGTGGGTCTGCGGCGCCATGCCGGCGGCGAGTGCCGCGCTGCCGCTCGCGGCGCCGACCATGCCGCCGAGGCTGAACATGCCGTGCATGCCGCTCATCAACGGCTGGCCGCCGCGCAACTCGAGCTGCGCGGCCTCGGTGTTGATCGCCACGTCGAACACGCTGGTGACCAGGCCGAACACTGCGAGCAGGCCCAGCAGCGCGGCATAGCCTGGCATCGCGATCAGGCCGGCGATCAGCAGTGCGTAGATGCAGCCGCACAGCGCGGCCATGCGGCGCGCGCCGTGGCGGCCGATCCAGCGCCCGGCGCTGGTCAGGCCGACCATCGCGCCGGCGCCCGCTGCGAGCATGGCGAGCCCGAGTTGCGCCTCGTCGATGGCGTAGTGCGCCTTGACCGTCGGCACATGCACGCCCCAGGTCGCGAAGATGAACCCCGACGCGAAGAACTGGGCGCGCGACGCCCAGCGCGTGCCAGTGGTGACGCCCGGCCCCACCGTCAGCGCCCGATCGCGAACACGGCGGGCAGGCGTTCGTCGGTGTTGGATTGCGGCTTGGCGGCGCGCCAGGCTTTCACCGTCTCGCTGCGCACCTGTGCGGTCGCCAGCGTCAGGCCGCGCGCGACGGCCAGCCGGGTGTTGTGCTGCAGCGTCTGCACCAGCGCCTGCAGCAGAGCGGCGTTGCGGTACGGCGTCTCGATGAAGAGCTGGGTCTGGCCGGTCTTGAGCGCGAGCGCCTCGAGTTCGCGGATGCTCGCCTGGCGCTCGCCGCCGTCCTGCGGCAGGTAGCCGACGAAGGCGAAGTTCTGCCCATTCAGGCCGCTCGCGGCCAGCGCCAGCAGCAGTGAGACCGGGCCGATAAGCGGCACGACGGTGATGCCCAGGTCGTGTGCGGCGCGGGCCACCGACGAGCCGGGATCAGCCACCGCAGGCATGCCGGCTTCGCTCAGCAGGCCGATGTCGTGGCCTTCGAGCGCGGCGGCCAGCAGCGGGCGGGCGTCGAACTGGCCGGCGTGGTCGCCTTTCTTGTGCACTTCGCGCGGCAGTTCCTGGATGTTCTGCGCCTGCAGCGGTGCGGCCAGCGGGGTGACTGCATCGATGCGCTTCAGGTAGGCGCGGGCCGATTTGGCGTTCTCGCAGATCCAGTGCGTGATGCCGGCGGCCGTCTGCAGCGTGCCCATCGGCAGGGCGTCCTGCAGCGGTGCCTGGAGATCGCAGCCGAAATCGAGCGGCGCGGGGACGAGGTAGAGCTTGCCTGGGGTGGTCACAGCAGGTCGACCCCCGCGGCGCGCAGCATCCGGCAGGTGCGGATCAGGGGCAGGCCGATCAGCGCGGTCGGGTCGTCGCTGTCGATGGCGTCGAGCAGTGCGATGCCGAAACCTTCGCTCTTGGCGCTGCCGGCGCAGTCGTAGGGCTGCTCTGCTAATAGGTAGCGCTCGATGGCGGCGTCGGAAAGGTCGCGGAACACCACGCGCACGGGGGCGATGTCGCGCTGGACGAAGCCCGTCACATGGCAGACGACGGCCACGGCGGTCTGGAAGATCAGCGTCTGGCCACGCATCCGGCGCAATTGGGCGGTCGCCCGTGCGTGGTCCCCGGGCTTGCCGAGCGCTTCGCCCGCCAGGTCGGCGACCTGGTCGGAGCCGATTACCACGGCGTCGGGAAAGCGCGCGGCCACGGCGTTGGCTTTTTCCAGCGCCAGGCGCTCGGCCAGCGCACGGGGCGTTTCGCCTGCGTGCGCGGTCTCGTCGACGTCGGGAGCGTGCACTTCGAAGGGCAGATGGAGGCGGGTGAGCAGTTCGCGGCGGTAGCGCGAGGTCGAGGCGAGGATCACGGTGCGTTGCATGAAGCGATTGTGCGTGAGC
Source organism: Variovorax sp. Root473 (assembly GCF_001426505.1). GTDB lineage: Bacteria > Pseudomonadota > Gammaproteobacteria > Burkholderiales > Burkholderiaceae_C > Variovorax. The sequence continues at coordinate 321,762 of NZ_LMEV01000001.1, read as the reverse complement.
GACCGGACTCGACCCGTCCGGTGGGTTGCTCGGCAGGGAAGCCGGCCGGCGCGCTAGACTGGGGCGGATGAAGAGAGAATTTGCCCCCGAAAGGCTCAATGTGCCCGCGTTCACCGCGGCGGCCGCCACCCTGGAAGGCGACGATCCAGTCCCGGGCTTTGCACGCCTCGTCGCCGAACTGGCCACGCCGGCCACCGACGCCGTGGTCCGTTGGGAAGCGACCGGCGAGGAGCGCCCCGGCGCCGACGGCAAGGCGGCGCCCTGGCTGCACCTGAACGTCGAAGCCATCGTGCCGCTCGTGTGCCAGCGCTGCCTGTCGCCGGTCGACACCGAACTGTTCGTGGACCGCTGGTTCCGCTTCGTGGCCGACGAGGCCACTGCCGAGGCGCAAGACGAGGAATCCGACGAAGACCTGCTGGTGATCAGCCGCGATTTCGATCTGCGCGGGCTCATCGAGGACGAATTGCTGATGGAAATCCCCGTCATGCCCGTCCACGACGTGTGTCCGACGCCGGTGCGCCTGTCTTCGAGCGACGACGATTTCCAGGCGGCCGAGGAGGCCAAGCCGAACCCCTTTGCCGTGCTCGGCGCGTTGCGTCCGCGCAAGCCCGAAGAGGGCAAGTAGCCCTTTCTCTTCGGCTGGGCTATAATCATGGGCTTCGCGCGCGCCGCCGTGAGCAGCAATGCATACAAGGCAAAGGCAGAACGTGGCATTCCATGCATGCCGCCGGAGCTTTCGCCTCATTGCCACCGCTTGAGCCCGCATCCAGTCACCCACCTAACCGTCCAGGAGCCATCATGGCCGTCCAGCAAAACAAAAAGTCGCCTTCCAAGCGCGGCATGCATCGTTCACACAACGCTCTGGTTGTTCCCGGCATCGCCGTGGAGCCGACCACTGGCGAAACGCACCTGCGCCATCACATCAGCCCCAACGGTTTCTACCGTGGTCGTCAGGTGCTCAAGAACAAGTCCGAAGCCTGATCTCCAACCCCAAGGCCAAGGCCCGAAGCTACTTTTGCTGTAGCGTCGGGCCTTTGTTTTGATGGCTGCGCCTTTTTCTCCCGAACTCACTGCTGCGCCCGCCGCAATCACGCTCGCCGTGGATTGCATGGGGGGTGACCATGGGCCGCGTGTCACGCTCGCGGCCTGCCGCGCTTTTCTCGAGCGGCACAGCGACGCGTCGTTGCTGCTTGTCGGTGCGCCGGCCGCGCTGGCGGCGTTTGCCAATCATCCGCGCGCGCGCATCGTGCCGGCCAGCGAAGTGGTCGGCATGGACGATCCTATTGAAATCGCCCTGCGCAAGAAGAAGGACTCTTCGATGCGCGTTGCGATCCAGCAGGTCAAGGATGGCACTGCGCAGGGGGCCGTATCTGCCGGCAACACGGGCGCGTTGATGGCAATTGCACGCTATCTGCTCAAAACGCTCGATGGCATCGACCGTCCTGCCATTGCGCCCCAGTTGCCCAATGTGAAAGGTGGGGCGACCACCGTGCTCGATCTCGGTGCGAATGTCGACTGTGATGCGGAAGACCTGCTCCAGTTCGCGGTGCTCGGCTCGGCGCTGGTGTCGGCGCTGACCGGCAATGAATCGCCTTCGGTCGGCCTGCTTAATATTGGTGAAGAAGCCATCAAGGGCAGCGAAACCATCAAAAAGGCGAGTCAACTGCTGCGTACGGCTGCCAACTCCAAGGATCTGAACTTCTACGGCAACGTGGAAGGCAATGACATCTTCAAAGGCACGACCGATATCGTCGTGTGTGACGGATTTGTTGGCAACGTGGCCCTGAAGGCCAGCGAAGGCGTGGCCTCGATGATCGGCGAGTTTATTCGCGTCGAGTTTTCGCGGAACATCTTCACCAAACTGGTTGCAGTTGTTGCCTATCCGGTCCTAAAAGCCTTCAAAGGTCGCCTGGATCACCGCCGCTACAACGGCGCAGCGCTGCTGGGCCTGCGTGGGCTGGTATTCAAGAGCCATGGCTCGGCCGATGAAGTGGCTTTCGGTCATGCGTTGGATCGCGCTTATGATGCCGCTCGCAACAACCTGCTCGATCGCGTGCGGGCCCGCATTGCCCACGCCGCGCCTTTGCTCGCTCGGCAGGAGTCGGCGGTGCCGGCCGACGCGACAGCCCTTCACGCTTGATGACCCCTTTTTCGCGCATCACCGGCACCGGCAGCTACCTGCCCCCGCGCCGCGTCACCAATGACGACCTTGCCAAGGAACTGGCGACACGCGGCATCGAAACCTCCGATCAGTGGATCGTCGAGCGCACCGGCATTCACGCGCGCCACTTTGCGGCGCCCGATGTCAGCAGCAGCGACCTCGGCCTCGAAGCCGCGAAGCATGCGCTGGAAGCCGCCGGCCGCAAGGCCAGCGATGTCGACCTGATCATCGTCGCGACGTCGACGCCCGACATGGTGTTCCCGTCGTCGGCCGCGATCCTCCAGCACAAGCTCGGCATCGCCGGCTGCCCGGCCTTCGACGTCCAGGCGGTCTGCAGCGGTTTCGTCTACGCACTGACGGTGGCCGACGCGATGATCCGTACCGGCACCGCGCGCTGCGCGCTGGTGATCGGCGCCGAAGTGTTCTCCCGCATCCTCGACTTCAACGACCGCACCACCTGTGTGCTGTTCGGTGACGGCGCGGGCGCGGTGGTGCTCGAGGCCTCCGACGAGCCCGGCATCCTGGCCAGCGACCTGCATGCCGACGGCAAGCATGTCGGCATCCTGTGCGTACCCGGCCACGTGTCGGGCGGCAACGTGCTCGGCACGCCGCTGCTGCACATGGACGGCCAGGCCGTCTTCAAGCTGGCGGTTCGCGTGCTCGAAGACGCGGCGCGCGCGACGCTGGCCAAAGCCGGCAAGACCGAGGCCGACATCGACTGGCTGATTCCGCACCAGGCCAACATCCGCATCATGGAAGGCACGGCCAAGAAGCTGAAGCTGCCGCGCGAGAAACTGGTCGTCACGGTCCACGAGCACGGCAACACCTCGGCCGCCTCGATCCCGCTGGCGCTCGACGAAGCCGTGCGCTCGGGCAAGGTGAAGAAGGGCGAGACCCTCATGCTGGAAGGCGTGGGCGGTGGTTTCACCTGGGGCGCGGTGCTATTGAATCTGTAGTGCGTCGCGGCGCTCCGGAGCGGGCGTCGGCGCGGTGACGAAGAAACAACAATGAAATTCTTTGCTTTTGTCTTTCCGGGTCAGGGCTCGCAGGCGGTCGGCATGCTCGACGCCTGGGGCGATCACCCGGCCGTGGCCGAAACCCTGCGCGAAGCCTCCGAAGCGCTGGGCGAAGACATCGGCGCGCTGATCAAGAACGGTCCCAAGGAAGAGCTGGCGCTCACCACGAACACGCAGCCCGTGATGCTGGTGGCTGGCGTGGCTGCCTGGCGTGCCTGGCTGGCTGAAGGCGGCGCCACGCCGTCCGTCGTCGCCGGCCATTCGCTGGGCGAGTATTCGGCGCTGGTGGCCTCGGGCGTGCTGACGCTCGCGCAGGCCGCGCCGCTGGTGCGTTTCCGCGCGCAGGCCATGCAGCAGGCCGTGCCGGTCGGCGTCGGTGCGATGGCGGCGATCCTCGGCATGGTGTCCGACAAGGTGGTCGCCGGCTGCACCGAAGCCACCGCCACGTTCGGCCCCGGCAGCGCCGAAGTGGTCGAGGCCGTGAACTTCAACGATCCGATGCAGACCGTGATCGCCGGCAGCAAGGCCGCGGTGGACAAGGCCTGCGAGCTGCTGAAGGCCAACGGCGCCAAGCGTGCATTGCCGCTGCCGGTGTCGGCGCCGTTCCATTCGAGCCTGATGAAGCCAGCGGCCGAAGCCCTGCGCGAGAAGCTTGCGAGTGTGACGCTGGCTGCGCCGCAGATTCCGGTGCTCAACAACATCGACGTGGCGGTCGAGACCGATGCCGACCGCATCCGCGACGCTCTGGTGCGCCAGGCCGCCGGTCCGGTGCGCTGGGTTGAGAGCGTTCAGGCCTTGAAACTGCGCGGTGCAACCGCCATCATCGAGTGCGGTCCCGGCAAGGTGCTGGCTGGCATGGTGAAGCGCATCGCCCCCGAACTGGAAGCCGCGTCGGTGTACGACCCGGCCACCCTCGCGGACGTCCGACAATCGCTCGCCGGCTGAACGCCGCCAGGTCCCGATACTTTTTCTCTTTTATGAGCACTCCCAAATTCGAAGGCCAGGTGGCCCTGGTCACCGGCGCAACGCGCGGCATCGGCGCTGCCATTGCGCTCGAACTGGCGCAACGCGGCCTCAAGGTTGTGGGCACCGGCACCACCGATGACGGCGCCGCCAAGATCACGCAGGCCCTGAGCGCGTTTGACGGGCGCGGCCGTGCGCTCGACGTGAACGACGGCGCGGCTGTCGAAGCCCTCATCGACGAGATCGTCAAGGCTTACGGCGCGATCCACGTGCTGGTCAACAACGCCGGCATCACGCGCGACACGCTCGCCATGCGCATGAAGGACGACGACTGGGACGCGGTGCTCGACACCAACCTCAAGGCCGTGTTCCGCCTCTCGCGCGCGGTGATCCGCCCGATGATGAAGCAGCGCTACGGCCGCATCATCAGCATCACCAGCGTGGTGGGCGCGTCCGGCAATGCCGGCCAGGCCAACTACGCGGCCGCCAAGGCCGGCGTGTCGGGCATGACCCGTGCATTGGCCCGTGAACTCGGCAGCCGCAACATCACGGTCAACTGCGTCGCGCCGGGCTTCATCGAAACCGACATGACGGCCAGCCTGCCGGAAGCCCAGCAACAGGCGCTGCTTTCGCAGATCCCGCTGGGCCACCTGGGCAAGCCGGCGGACATCGCGCATGCGGTGGCCTACCTCGCATCGCCGCAGGCCTCGTACGTGACGGGGCAGGAACTGCACGTCAACGGCGGCATGCACATGTAGCCGAAAGGCGCAATCTTTTTCCGTACCGGAGCGCGGGGCAAATGCCTCGGGCCGCCCGGCTAAAATCCACCAGTTACCTACAACCCTTAGAGGGAATCAAATGAGCGATATCGAAGCACGTGTCAAGAAAATCATCGCCGAGCAGCTCGGCGTGGAAGAGTCCCAAGTGACGAACGAAAAGGCTTTCGTGGCCGACCTCGGCGCTGACTCGCTCGACACGGTCGAACTCGTGATGGCACTCGAAGACGAGTTCGGCATCGAGATCCCGGACGAAGACGCAGAGAAGATCACGACGGTGCAAAACGCCGTCGACTACGCCACCAAGAATCAAAAGGCCTGATCGGCCAGCTGACACTGCAACGACGGCCGGCGGCTCCTTTTTCAACCGCCCGCGCCGATCGGCAGCTGTCCAGCGCTTCCAGAAAGGTTTGCCGGCATGACCAAACGCCGCGTCGTCGTGACCGGACTCGGTTGCATCGCTCCTGTCGGAAACACTGCCACCGAATCCTGGACCAACCTGTTGGCCGGGAAGTCGGGCATTGCGAACATCACCGCGTTCGATGCAAGCGCCTTCGCCTGCAAGTTCGCCGGTGAGGTCAAGGGTTTCGACATCACCCAATACATCTCGGAGAAAGAAGCGCGTCACATGGACCGCTTCATTCATCTGGGACTCGCCGCCGCCATCCAGGCGGTGCAGGACAGTGGACTGCCGACCGGCGACGCACTGTCCTATGAAAAGGCCGTGCGCATCGGCTGCAACATCGGCTCCGGCATCGGCGGTCTGCCGATGATCGAGGAAACGCACGGCGAATACGCGAGCCGCGGCCCGCGCCGCATTTCGCCGTTCTTCGTGCCGGCGTCGATCATCAACATGATCTCGGGCCACGTCTCGATCAAGTACGGCTTCAAGGGTCCGAACATCGCTGTCGTGACCGCCTGCACCACTGGGTTGCATGCCATCGGCACGTCGGCGCGCATGATCGAGTACGGCGACGCCGACGTCATGATCGCGGGCGGTGCTGAGTCGACCATTTCTCCGCTCGGCATCGGTGGCTTTACCGCGCCTCGGGCGCTGAGCACGCGCAACGACGATCCCGCCACCGCCTCGCGCCCGTGGGACAAGGACCGCGATGGCTTCGTGCTGGGCGAGGGCTCCGGCGTGCTGGTGCTCGAAGAGTACGAACACGCCAAGGCGCGCGGCGCCAAAATCTACGCCGAAGTTTCCGGCTTCGGCATGACCGGCGACGCGTACCACATGACCGCGCCCGACGTCGACGGCCCGCGCCGTTCGATGGCGATGGCGCTGGCCAACGCAGGTGTCAACGCCGACGAGGTTCAGTACCTGAACGCGCACGGGACCTCGACGCTGATCGGTGACCTCAACGAAACCAACGCGGTCAAGCTCGCCTTCGGCGATCACGCGAAGAAGCTCGTCGTGAATTCGACCAAGTCCATGACCGGCCACCTGCTGGGCGGCGCGGGCGGCATCGAATCGGTGTTCACGGTGCTGGCGCTGCATCACCAGAAGAGTCCCCCGACGATCAACATCTTCAACCAGGATCCGGAGTGCGATCTCGACTACTGCGCCAACGAGGCGCGCGATCTGAAGATCGATGTCGCGGTCAAGAACAATTTCGGCTTCGGCGGTACCAACGGTACGCTGGTGTTCAAGCGCGCTTGAGCGTCGCTCTCTCATGCACGGCGCACCGTCGGTGACCTATCCGGTGGGGCGCACCCGCGGCGCGACCCGGATTCTTCTGGCCCTTTGGACCTTGGGCGTTTGCTGTGCTGGCGCGGCGTGCTATCTTTTTGATGGCAACGGCTGGCGCCAGTTGCTGCTGCTCCTCAGCGTGGTCTTTTCTGGTGTCGCTGCAGGTTTCGGCTTGCGGCGGGACGGCGCGGCGACGCTGCATTTCGACGGATTGCACTGGTCGCTGACCGGTACCGATCCTTCGCGCGGCGTGCTTGCTGCACGGGCCATCGTGGCGCTCGATTTCCAGTCATTGCTGCTGATCCGCCTGGCCGAAACCGGCCGTGCGGCGCGCTGGGTCTGGCTCGAGCAGCGGGCCATGCCCGAACGCTGGCGCGACGTGCGCCGTGCGGTCTATGCGCGGCCCCCGGCGGCCGAACCGGCCGGTGACCCCTGGCGCGCGACCGCTCCGGCCGACGCGCCCTGACCCGTTTCGATGACCACTTCCTTGCCGCCCGTGCCCCCGGAGTCCGTGCTGCCCGACGGGGCGGCGCAGGCGCCGCGCCCGGGTGAGGTCGACTTCCAGTTGGTCCAGCGCACCGTCGCGGGCGACCAGAAGGCGTTCGAGCTGCTGGTCATCAAGTACCAGCGCCGCATCGAACGGCTGATCGGGCGGATGGTGCGCGATGTCGACCTGGTCGAGGACATCGCCCAGGAAACCTTCATCCGTGCCTACCGCGCGCTGCACCAGTTCCGCGGCGAGGCGCAGTTCTACACCTGGCTCTACCGGATCGCGGTGAACACCGCCAAGAAGGCGCTGGTGGACATGAAGCGCGATCCGACCGTCTCCGAAAGCGCATTGCGTTCGTCCTCGGACGACGAGGATGAAACTTACCGCCCCGGAAACGAACCAACCACCGATGAAACCCCCGAATCGGTCATGGCAGCGAACGAAATCGCCAGCGCCGTCGAGGCTGCCATGGAAGCACTGCCTACCGAGTTGCGCCAGGCAGTCACGTTGCGCGAGATCGACGGGATGAGTTACGAAGAGATTGCCGAGGTCATGGATTGTCCGATCGGCACGGTGCGCTCGCGTATTTTCCGGGCGCGTGAGGCCATTTCGGCCCGGGTCAAGCCGCTGCTGGACAACCAGTCCGGCAAGCGTTGGTAGATCAGCAGGTGAATGACATGAATCAGACGATGACGGTTCGGGAACAGGTGTCCGCGCTCGCGGATGGCCAATTGCAGGGCGAGGCGTTCGCGCGTGCGATCGAATCCGTCTGCGCTGAAGACGACTCGCGCGACGCCTGGCACGCCTACCACGTGGTGGGCGACGTGCTGCGCTCGTCGGCGCATGCGCGCTGCACCGACACCTCGGCTTTTCTGGCGCGCTTCCAGCAGCGGCTTGCACAAGAACCCGTCGTGATCGCGCCGTCCGTGACCGTGGCGCCGCTGGCCGCCGTGCCGGTCGCGATGCCTGTGCGGCAACGCGCCGAAGCGGCCAACGAGCCTGTGTTCCGCTGGAAGCTGGTGGCCGGCGCCGCGTCGCTGATGGCCGTGGCGGCCATCAGCTGGACGCTCGTCGGCAATGGCGCCGCAGTGCCGAGCGGCGGCGCACAACTGGCCGTGGTGCAACCGTCCGTGGCGAATTCGGTTCTCGCAGCGGGTGGCAGCGCGTTGGCGGGCAACGGCGCCTTGACGCCGTCCCGTGTGCTGGTCGGCAACGGCAATCCGCAAGTCATGCTGCGCGATCCGCGCCTTGACCAGCTGCTCGAAGCTCACCAGCAGGCGGGCGGCGCATCGCAAATGCCGTCCGGTTTCCTGCGCAACGCCACCTTCGAGGGCCCCACGCGCTGATTGCGCGCCCGTCGCCGCCTGCAATGACCGTTCAAATGCCGATTTCCGCACGTACCTTCGTGCTCGTGCTCGCTGTTCTTTGCCTGGGACAGATGGCCGTCGCGCAAACCCGCTACGGTGCGGCGAACACGAAGAGCGTGCCCTCGGCGCAGAACGACGAGCCGCCGGCCATGGGCGTCACAGAGTGGCTGCAGCGCATGCATGCGGGCGCGCGGCAGCGCAGCTACGTGGGCACCTTCGTGGTGTCGGCCCCGGGCGGCGACCTGTCGAGCGCGCGCATCTGGCATGTGCGCGACGGCGAGCACCAGCTGGAGCGCATCGAAGCGCTGTCGGGCCCGCCGCGCTCGACCTTCCGGCGCAACCGCAACGTGATGACCTTCCTGCCCGAGGCAAAGCTCGTGAAGGTCGAAAAACGCGAGAACCTCGACCTGTTCCCCAACCTGCCCGACAAGCCCGATTCGTCGGTGGGCGACTACTACGACGTGCGCGCCATCGGCAAGGACCGCGTCGCGGGCTTCGATGCCGACGTGGTGCAACTGGTGCCGCGCGACGGCCTGCGCTTTGGCTACCGCATCTGGAGCGAACGCCGCTCCGGCCTCGTGGTGAAACTCCAGACCGTCGACAGCGACACCCGCGTGGTCGAGCAGTCGGCGTTCTCCGAGCTGCAGCTCGACGCGCCCGTGAAGGCTCAGGCACTGGCGCAGATGATGGCCAACACCAGCGGCTACCGCATCGAGAAGCTTGAACTCGAACGCAGCACCGCGCAGGACGAAGGCTGGATGCTGCGCACACCCGTGGCCGGATTCAAGCCCCGAAGCTTCTTCCGGCGCCCCGCGCTGCCCGCCGGCGACGGCAAGCCGTCCAAGCCCGAGGCGACCACCGTCCAGTGGACCTTCTCCGATGGCCTGGCGACGGTCTCGCTCTTCATCGAACGCTACGATCCCACGCGCACGCCGGGCGACGGCGTGCTGACCATCGGCGCCACCAACGCGATCCGCCGGCGACTGCCCGCACCGGCCAGCGACTGGTGGCTGACCGCGGTCGGCGAGGTGCCGCAGCAGACGCTCAATGCCTTTGCCCAGAGCCTCGCGCGCACGCGCTGACGGGCGATGGGCTGACGCCGTGCAGGCGTTCGGGCTGAACCAAGCCGGCGCCGGAAACTCATAACCTCTGTCGTTATTTGCAGCTCTGTTCTTTTGGAAAGACAACCGATGATGTTCAAAGTCGAGGGACACAAGCTTCGTTCCGGTCTGCTGGCCTTTGCGCTGGCGCTGACGGCCGGCGCCACTTTCCTGCCGGTCGAGTCGGTGCATGCGCAAACGCGCACGCTACCCGACTTCACCGACCTGGTCGACCAGGTCGGTCCGTCCGTGGTCAACATCCGCACCGTCGAGAAGGTCGCGCAACGCGGCGGCGGCAACGGCGAGATGGACGAGGAAATGCAGGAGTTCTTCCGTCGCTTCTTCGGCCAGCCGCTGCCGGGAACGCCACGCCAGGGGCCGCGTCCGAACCGTCCGCAGCAGGAGGAAGAGCGTCCGCGCGGCGTGGGCTCGGGCTTCATCCTGACGGGCGACGGCTACGTCATGACCAACGCGCACGTGGTGGAAGACGCCTCCGAGGTGCTGGTCACGCTGCCTGACAAGCGCGAGTTCAAGGCCAAGATCATCGGCGCCGACAAGCGCACCGACGTGGCCGTGGTGAAGATCGAAGCCACGGGCCTGCCCGCGGTGAAGGTGGGCGACATCTCCAAGCTGCGCGTGGGCGAGTGGGTGATGGCGATCGGCTCGCCCTTCGGCCTGGAGAACACCGTCACGGCCGGCATCGTGAGCGCCAAGCAGCGCGACACGGGCGAGTACCTGCCGTTCATCCAGACCGACGTGGCCATCAATCCCGGCAACTCGGGCGGTCCGCTGATCAACATGCGCGGCGAAGTGGTGGGCATCAACAGCCAGATCTATTCGCGCTCGGGCGGCTTCATGGGCATCTCGTTCTCGATCCCGATCGACGAGGCCATCCGCGTCAGCGAGCAGCTGCGCACCTCGGGGCGCGTGTCGCGTGGGCGCATCGGCGTGCAGATCGATCAGGTCACCAAGGACGTGGCTGAAGCCATCGGTCTGGGCAAGGCGCAGGGCGCGCTGGTGCGCGGCGTCGAAGCCGGGTCGCCGGGCGAGAAGGCCGGCGTGGAGCCGGGCGACGTCATTACCAAGTTCGACGGCAAGGCGATCGAAAAGCCGAGCGACCTGCCGCGCCTCGTGGGCAACACCAAGCCGGGCACCAAGAGCACGCTCACCGTGTTCCGCCGCGGCAACTCGCGCGACCTGAGCGTGACCATCGCCGAAATCGAGCCGGACAAGCCCGCCAAGCGCGCGACCGACCGCGACGAGCCGGCTGCGAAGCCGTCTGCTTCCGCGGCACTCAAGTCGCTCGGCCTCGCGGTGAGCGATCTCACCGACGCGCAGAAGAAGGAACTCAAGCTGAAGGGCGGCGTGAAGGTCGATGCCGCCAACGACGCCGCGGCGCGAGCCGGCCTGCGCGAGGGCGACGTCATCCTCGCAGTGGGCAATCTCGAGGTGGCGAATGCCCGCGAATTCGAGGCGGCGGTCGCCAAGGCGGACAAGGCCAAGTCGTTGAGCGTGCTCTACCGCCGGGGCGACTGGGCGCAGTACGCCCTGATCCGACCCGCACGCTGATACGGCGTCGGCGTCAAGTGGCCCCACCCGGCAGTCGGGTTTGGGGCCATTTTTTCGAGGTGTTTACGACGCTTCGGCGCCGGCCTCTAAAAAAATCCGGGGCCTTGAAAACGCGAAGATTTGTTTGCAATCACTAACTTATAAAAGGGCTAAGGACGAATTTCGGTAGAATAGACAGCTCCTGGCGGCCAGTCAGCGCATAAAGAGGGCGAAGGCCTTCACGATGCGAGATGTCAGACAGCCGTCCACCGGTGCTCCACAGATCGCCCACAAGTTGTTCAGCTACTGCTCCACCGATCCTGTTGATAAGTTGTGAGTATCTTTGATGTTGTGGACCTGCAACGAGCCCTTTGGACCCTGTTCCCGGATGTACGTGCCTCCCTTTTTGCCTACAATGAAGTTCCAACTACTGCAGTTGCCATTGCTTGTTGGTTCAGGGCGCGTCTCCAGAAGACGCGCCCTTTTTTCTTGGCCGCGCCCCTCGGCGCCCGAGCCAATTCAAGTACTTAAGCGTTCCCGTTGATGAATCACATCAGAAATTTTTCGATCATTGCGCACATCGACCATGGCAAGTCGACGCTCGCAGACCGTTTGATCCAGCGTTGCGGCGGTCTCGCTGAACGGGAGATGGAAGCGCAGGTGCTCGACTCGATGGACATCGAAAAAGAGCGTGGGATAACCATCAAGGCACAGACCGCTGCGCTGCACTACAAGGCACGCGATGGACAGGTCTACAACCTCAATCTGATCGATACGCCGGGCCACGTCGACTTCTCGTACGAGGTGAGCCGCTCGCTGTCGGCATGCGAAGGCGCATTGCTCGTCGTCGACGCATCGCAAGGCGTCGAAGCGCAGACGGTGGCCAACTGCTACACCGCGCTCGACCTTGGCGTCGAAGTGGTGCCGGTGCTCAACAAGATCGACCTGCCGAACGCGGACCTCGACAACGCGCGCACCGAAATCGAAGACGTGATCGGCATCGACGCGACCGACGCGATTCCGTGCTCCGCAAAAACCGGTGTCGGCATCGACGACATCCTCGAGACCATCGTCGCGCGCATGCCCGCGCCGCGCGGCAATCCCGACGGCCCGCTGCGCGCGATGATCATCGACAGCTGGTTCGACCCGTACGTCGGCGTCGTGATGCTGGTGCGCGTGGTCGATGGTCGCCTCGTGAAGGGTGAGCGCATCAAGATGATGGCCTCGGGCGCCATGTACAACGCCGACAGCATCGGCGTCTTCACGCCCGCCAACGAAGCGCGCGCGTCGCTCGAAGCCGGCGAGGTGGGCTACATCATCGCGGGAATCAAGGAGCTGCAGGCGGCCAAGGTCGGCGACACGGTCACGCTGATCCGGCCCGGCACCGGCGGCGCGGCCGCCACGGCCACCGAGGCGCTGCCCGGCTTCAAGGAAATCCAGCCGCAGGTGTTCGCGGGGCTGTACCCGACCGAAGCCAGCGAGTACGACTCGCTGCGCGACGCGCTCGAGAAGCTCAAGCTCAACGATTCGTCGCTGCGCTACGAACCCGAAGTGAGCCAGGCGCTGGGCTTCGGCTTCCGCTGCGGCTTCCTGGGCCTGCTGCACATGGAGATCGTGCAGGAGCGCCTGGAGCGCGAGTTCGACCAGGACCTGATCACGACCGCGCCGAGCGTGGTCTACCAGGTGGTGCGCAACGACGGCGAAGTCATCATGGTCGAGAACCCGTCCAAGATGCCCGACGTCGGCAAGATGGCGGAAATTCGCGAGCCCATCGTCACCGTGCACCTGTACATGCCGCAGGAATACGTCGGCTCCGTCATGACGCTGGCCAACCAGAAGCGCGGCGTGCAGCTGAACATGGCCTACCACGGCCGCCAGGTCATGCTGACCTACGAGATGCCGCTCGGCGAAATCGTGCTCGACTTCTTCGACAAGCTGAAGTCGGTGAGCCGCGGCTACGCCTCCATGGACTACGAATTCAAGGAATACCGCGCCTCCGACGTGGTGAAGGTCGACATCCTGCTCAACGGCGACAAGGTCGATGCGCTGTCGATCATCGTGCACCGCAGCCAGTCGCAGTACCGCGGCCGGGCGGTGGTCTCGAAGATGCGCGAGATCATTTCGCGCCAGATGTACGACGTGGCGATCCAGGCGGCCATCGGGGTCACGATCATTGCGCGTGAGACAATCAAGGCACTTCGCAAGAACGTGCTCGCCAAGTGCTACGGCGGCGACATCTCCCGCAAGAAGAAGCTGCTCGAGAAGCAGAAGGCGGGCAAGAAAAGAATGAAGCAGATCGGTTCCGTCGAAGTCCCGCAAGAGGCCTTCCTCGCGATTCTGCAGGTCGAAGACTGATCACCACGAACATGGCATACCTCACCACCCTGGTTCTCGCGGCGTTCGCCAGCTACGTCGGCGCCTGGTATTTCGGCGCGCTCGAAGGCAACTTTGCGCTGCTGCTGTTCGTGGCCACGGTGGTCACCGGGGTCTACTGGCTGGCCGAGCGCTTCTACTTCCTGCCGCAGCGCGAACGCGCCGCCGCCACGCTCGAGAGCTCCATCGCCGAACGCAACACGCGGCTGGCGGGGCAGGGCATCACCCAGGTCGACACCACCGACGCCAAGGCCAGCGAGCGCCTGCTGATGCAGCCCTGGTGGCTCGACTGGACCGCGGGCCTGTTCCCCGTGATCCTGGTGGTGTTCCTGCTGCGCTCGTTCCTGTACGAGCCCTTCAAGATTCCCTCGGGCTCGATGATGCCCACGCTGCTGACCGGCGACCTCATCCTGGTCAACAAGTTCACCTACGGCCTGCGCCTGCCGGTCGTCAACACCAAGATCACCGACGGCACGCCACTGGCGCGCGGCGACGTGGTGGTGTTCCGATACCCGCCCAAGCCCAGCATGGACTACATCAAGCGCGTGGTCGGCATTCCGGGCGACGAGGTGGCCTACCTGAACAAGAAGCTCACGATCAACGGCCAGCCGGTGGGCAAGGCCCCGATCGCCGACTACCTCGACGGCGAGTCGATGCGCATCCTGAAGCAGTTCGACGAAGACCTCGGCGGCAAGCAGCACAAGATCCTCAACGACGAGAACGCCCCCGCCTTCGTGCCGGGCGCCAGCGATTTCCCGTTCCGCGAGAACTGCCGCTACTCGGTCGAAGGCGTGGTCTGCAAGGTGCCCGAAGGCAACTACTTCATGATGGGCGACAACCGCGATAATTCGGCCGATTCCCGTTTCTGGGGATTCGTACCGGACAAGAACATCGTGGGCAGGGCCTTCTTTGTCTGGATGAATTTCGGCGATCTCGGTCGCATCGGTCCGTTTCAATAATTAATCAGCAGTCAACGACACTGTTCGAGGGGTAAGAGGGCATGAGAACCAACAGTCGGTCCGTCCGTGGCAGCGCTGCGCGCCAGCGCGGTATCTCGTTCATCGGCCTGGTGTTCGTCGCGGCGGTGCTGGGCTGCCTCGGCGTTGTCGTCGCGCAGGTCATTCCGACGCTGATCGAATGGCAGGCCATCGACAAGGCCGCCAACAAGGCCAAGGAAGGCACGACAGTGCCCGAGATCCGCGCGATCTTCGACCGCGCCCAGGCCATCGACGACTTCAAGTCGGTCAGCGGCCGGGACCTCGAGATCAAGAAGGTGGGCGACAAGGTCGTCGTGGGGTATGCGTACGAGCGCGAGATTCCGCTGTTCGGGCCGGCCTACCTGACGCTCAAATACAAGGGCGAGTCCCGCTGACCGCGGTGTCGAACAAGAAGGTGGACGGCAGCCTCGTCGCGCTGCAGGCGCGCCTTCAGTACACGTTCTCGGACCCGCGGCTGCTCCAGCTCGCGCTCACGCACCGCAGTTTCTCGGCCGACCACAACGAGCGCCTCGAGTTTCTCGGCGACTCGGTGCTGAACCTGGCCGTCTCGCACCTGCTGTACATCCGTCTCTCGGAACTGCCGGAGGGCGACCTGTCGCGCGTGCGGGCCAACCTGGTCAAGCAGGACACGCTGCACCGGCTCGCGCTGGGGCTGGCGCTGTCGCCGCTGCTGCGCCTGGGTGAAGGCGAGGCCCGCTCGGGCGGCCCGAACCGCCCCTCCATCCTGGCCGACGCGCTCGAGGCGCTGATCGGCGCGGTCTACCTGGACGCCGGCTTTGCCGCCGCACAGGCGCTGGTGCACCGGCTCTACGAGGCGGTCGAGATCAATCCGCGCATGGAAGCCGCAGCCAAGGACCCGAAGACCGAATTGCAGGAATGGCTGCAGGGCCACAAAATGAAGCTACCGGTGTACCGCGTGGCAGCGACGCTGGGTGCAGCGCACAAGCAGACCTTCGATGTCGAGTGCGAGGTGCCCGAGCTGGGCCTTCGTGAGCGCGGCATCGGCGGCTCGCGCCGCGCCGGCGAGCAAGCTGCCGCGGCCGCCATGTTGATCCGGCTCAAGGCACGCGGCGCCGCGTGAAATCAGAATGAACGATGTAACCAATCCCGCAGCGGGACCCGAAGACACCGCAGGCGACACGCCTGCCACCGGGCCGCAGCACTGCGGCCTGATCGCCATCGTCGGCAAGCCCAATGTGGGCAAGTCGACGCTGCTCAATGCGCTGGTCGGCCAGAAGATCAGCATCACCTCGCGCAAGGCGCAGACCACGCGCCACCGCATCACCGGCATGCGCACGCTGGGCGCCACGCAGTTCGTGTTCGTCGACACGCCGGGTTTCCAGACCCTGCATGCCAACGCACTGAACAAGTCGCTCAACAAGACCGTGCAGGGCGCGGTCGGCGATGTGGACCTGATTCTTTTCGTGGTCGAGGCCGGCAGCTTCACGCCGGCCGACGAGCGCGTGCTCAAGCTGCTGGGCAAGGGCATCCCCACGGTGCTGCTGGCCAACAAGCTGGACAACGTGCACCGCCGCGGCGACATCGCGCCCTGGCTGCAGACGATGCAGGCCAAGCACAGCTTCGCCGAGTTCGTGCCCATGTCGGCCAAGAACGCGAAGGACGTCGAGCGCCTGTTCGGCATCTGCGAGAAGTACCTGCCCGAGCAGCCCTGGTTCTACGACGAAGACGAACTCACCGACCGCAGCGAGAAATTCCTCGCCGGCGAGCTGGTGCGCGAAAAGCTCTTCCGCCTCACGGGCGACGAGCTGCCCTACACCTCGACCGTCATCATCGACAAGTTCGAGGAAGAGCCGCCCCAGAAGAAGGGGCAGAAGCGCCTGCTGCGCATCGCCGCCACCATCGTGGTCGAGCGCGACGGCCACAAGGCCATGGTGATCGGCGACAAGGGCGAGCGCATCAAGCGCATCGGCATGGAAACCCGCGTGGAGCTCGAGAAACTGGCCGACGCCAAGGTGTTCCTCGAGTTGTGGGTGAAGGTGCGCTCGGGCTGGGCCGACGACGAGGCGCGCGTGCGCTCCTTCGGCTACGAATGAAGTGGCTGCCGCTCATCGCGTTTCGCATGAACCGGCCTACGTGCTCCATCGCTACGACTGGAGCGAGTCGAGCCTGATCCTCGAGGTCTTCACCCGCCACCACGGGCGCATCGCGCTCGTGGCCAAGGGGGCGAAGCGGCCGAGTTCCAATTTCCGTCCCGTGCTGCTGCCGCTGCAGCCGCTGCAGCTGAACTACGGCGGCGACGCCGAGATCCGCACGCTCAAGGGCGCCGAATGGATGGGCGGCCACGTCATGCCGACCGGCGAGGCGCTGCTCTCGGGCTACTACGTCAACGAACTCCTGCTGCGCCTGCTGGCACGCGACGACGCGCACGAGGCGCTGTTCGACGCCTACGCCGGCGTGGTGCAGGTGCTGGCCGGCGACCATGCGGGCGCCCAGGCCGCGACGCAGGCTGCCGCGCTGCGTGCCTTCGAGCTGCTGCTGCTGCGTTCGGTCGGCCTGCTGCCCTCGCTCGACGTGCAGACGCTCACCCTGGAGCCGCTGGCGGCCCGCACGCGCTACACCCTCGTGCCCGAAGCCGGCCTGCGCCAGGCGACCAAGGACGAGGCCGCGCTGGCCGGCGCCGACTGGCGCGCGCTGCAGGATGTGCTCGACGACCGCACCCCGTTCACCGCCACGCTGCGCGAAGTCGCGACCATGAACGCGGGCAGCAACAGTGCCCTGCGCAACCAGCTGCGCACTTTGCTCAACTACCATTGCGGCGTGACCACGCTGCGCACGCGGCAAATGATGAGAGATCTGCAAGCACTATGAGCACTTCTTCGGGCGAAGCCGGTACCACGGCCCTGTCAGTCAATCTCAACAAGGTGGCCCTGGTGCGCAACACGCGCCACCTCGGCATCCCGAGCGTGGTGGGCGCTGCCCAGGCCTGCCTGGCGGCGGGCGCGCAGGGCATCACCGTGCACCCGCGGCCCGACGCGCGCCACATCCGCGCACACGACGTGAGCGACCTGTCGGAACTGCTCGCCAAGGACTGGCCGGCCATCGAGTTCAACATCGAAGGCAACCCCTTCCACAACCTGATGGACTTCGTGCGCGACCTGAAGCCGCACCAGGCCACCTTCGTGCCCGACAGCGAAACCCAGTCGACCAGCGACCACGGCTGGAGCTTTCCGGAAGACGCCGAGCGCCTGCGCCCGCTGGTCGCCGAAGCCAAGGCACTGGGCGTGCGCGTGAGCCTGTTCATGGACCCGATTCCCGAGATGATGGCCGCCGCCCGGGCCGTGGGCGCCGACCGCGTCGAGCTCTACACCGAAGGCTACGCCGCCGCGCGCGGCACGCCGCAGGAAGCCGCCGTGCTCGCGCGCTACGTGGCCGCGGCGCAGGCTGCCCACGCGGCGGGCCTGGGCGTCAACGCCGGCCACGACCTGAGCCGCGACAACCTCACGCCGTTCCTGCGCGCGGTGCGCGGCGTGCACGAGGTGTCGATCGGCCATGCCTTCGTCGCCGATGCGCTTGAACTCGGGTACGCCGCGACCACGCGCGACTACCTGCGCTGCATCGCCGACGCCGCATGATCTACGGCATCGGGACCGACATCTGCGACGTGCGCCGCATCGCGGCCACCTTCGAGCGCCAGGGCGAGCGCTTCGCCCGCCGGGTGCTGAGCGACGCCGAGTTCGCCATCTGGCAGGCCCGCGCCGCGCGCTGGCCCAAGCGCGGCCTGAGTTACCTCGCCACGCGTTTTTCCGCCAAGGAAGCCTTCAGCAAGGCCATCGGCCTGGGCATGCGCATGCCGATGAGCTGGCGCCTGTGCGAGATCGCCAACCTGCGCAGCGGCAAGCCGGTGATCGTGCTGCACGGCGAGCTCAAAGACTGGTTCGAGGCGCAGGGCCTGACGGCGCACGTGACCGTCACCGACGAAACCGAGTACGCCGCCAGCTTCGTGGTGGTGGAAAAGGCCTGAACGAATCCCCGGCGCCGCTGCGCCTTGCCGACCGATCGACCGACATGACCGAACTGAACCACGCGCCGCTCCTCATCGATGTGGCCGGCACCGAACTCACCGCCGCCGACCGCCGTCGCCTCGCCAACCCGCACGTGGGCGGCGTGATCCACTTCACCCGCAACTGGCAGGACCGCGCGCAGATGACCGCGCTGAACGCCGAGATCAAGGCGATCCGGCCCGACCTGCTGATCTGCGTCGACCACGAAGGCGGCCGGGTGCAGCGCTTTCGCACCGACGGCTTCACCCGCCTGCCTTCGATGCGCAGCCTGGGCGAACTGTGGATGCGCGATGCCCTGCGCGCCACGCAGGTCGCCACCGCCGCCGGGCAGGTGCTGGCCGGCGAGCTGCGCGCCTGCGGCGTCGACTTCAGCTTCGCGCCGGTGCTCGACCTGGACTACGGTGGCAGCAGCGTGATCGGCGACCGCAGCTTTCACCGCGACCCTCGCGTGGTCGCGCTGCTCGCCAAGAGCGTGATGCACGGCATGCTGCAGATGGGCATGCGCAACTGCGGCAAGCACTTTCCGGGGCATGGCTTCGTGCAGGCCGATTCGCACGTCGAGATCCCGGTCGACCGGCGCAGCCTGAAAGCCATCCTGGCCGACGACGCACGGCCCTACGACTGGCTGAGCGGCACGCTCGCGGCCGTGATGCCGGCGCACGTGATCTACCCGAAGGTCGACAAGCGCCCGGCGGGTTTCTCCGAGAAATGGCTGAAGGACATCCTGCGCCAGCGCTTCGCCTTTGGCGGCGCGGTGTTCAGCGACGACCTGAGCATGGAGGCGGGGCGCTACATCGACGGCGAGCTGCTGAGCTTCACCGACGCCGTGTTGGCGGCGCTTGCGGCAGGCTGCGACCTGGCGCTGCTGTGCAACCAGAGCATCGGCGAAGGCCGGCCGCTGGACGAGATGCTCGACGGCTTCACCGCCGCGGCGGCCGACGGCCGCTGGCAGGGCGATGCGGCCAGCGAAGCGAGGCGCCGGTCGCTGCTGCCGGGCGAGGAGGCGCTGGACTGGCCGGCGCTCACGGCCTCGCCGCGCTACGTGCAGGCGCAACGCCTGCTGGCTGGCGCTCAGTCCCGGA
Organism: Variovorax sp. Root473; assembly: GCF_001426505.1. Taxonomy (GTDB): domain Bacteria; phylum Pseudomonadota; class Gammaproteobacteria; order Burkholderiales; family Burkholderiaceae_C; genus Variovorax. The sequence continues at coordinate 302,173 of NZ_LMEV01000001.1, read as the reverse complement.
AGGGCCGCACCGGCAGCTGATTCGCCGCGGGGCCGAGCCAGGCGGCCACCTCGGGCGTTTCGAACAGCGATTCCAGCCAGGGCTTGTCGGCCAGGCCGGCCTGGAAGAACACTTGCAGCACCCGCAGGGATTCCTTGCGCAGCGCGCGCGTCAGCATTTCCGCGTCGATCCGCGGCGTGCTGTCAGGCGCGAGCGCGGCGCACGCGTGCGCCACGGTGCGCAGCAGCTGTTCGGCAAAGTCGCGCTGCGGCGGCCACAGATGGGCGTAGAGCTGGGCGATCCGATCGATGTCTTCCACGCGGCTGCGTGGCAGCAGGTGGCGCAGCACCGCGCGCCGCGCGCGCATCGCGAGCGAGGCGGCGTGCGCGGGATTTGCGGGCGGCTCGACCGGTACCGCGCGGTGCAGCAGCTCCGGAATGACCGCGAAGCGCGCGCCGGCCACGATGCAGCGGCAGAGCATCTGCAGGCCGTCATGCACCGCGAACTCGGGGTCATGACGCACGCCGGTGCGGTCCAGGAAGCTGCGACGGACGAGGCAGGCCGACAGCCGCAGCGGCTCGGAACCCAGCGCCTCCGCCACGATCTCGTCGTGCCGCTGGGCATAAGTCAGCAGCCCAGCGGGTGTCTCGCTCCAGCAACCGACGATGTCCAGATCCGGGCGGGCAGCAAGCAGCGCGGCTTGCCACTGCAGGCGGCCGGGCAGGGCACGGTCGCCCGCATCGGGGAAGACGACGTGGTCGCCGGTGGCCTGCGCGAGCGCGAGGTTGCGCAAGGTCGCGCGGTCGCAGGCCACGGGCAGTGCGATCCAGCGCAGGTTTGGAGCGATGGCGCGCGCCTCGTCCTCAGCGGCTGCAGACAGGCCTGCCGCAACCACGACCAGTTCCAGCGCCACATCGGCCTGCAGGGTCCAGTCGCGCAGGTCCTGCAGCCAGTCGTCACGGGTGCCGTCCGGTGCCAGGCAGACCGTCACGCGCGGCATGGCCACGGATGGCACGCGGTCGGGTTGCTGGGCGCGCCAGGCGAAATAGCGATCGAGCGCGGGACCGATGTCCGGCGGCGCGAAGGTCCGCTGGAGCGTGTCGAGCCCGTCGCGTTCGAGTTGCGCGCGGCGCGGTGCATCGGCGAGCAGCGCGACCACGGTGTCGACCAGCTGGTTGTAGGGCACGCCCACCACGGCATCGCGAAAGGCGGGGTCGATCTCGCTGTCGGGGTAGAGCTCGCAGACCACGGCCTTGCGGTGGCGCAGCAGGATCGACAGGCGTGGCGTCTCGACCACGCGGGACTCTTCCCAGTTGTGCAGGTTCAGCATGACCTTGGCACGGCGGATGCGGTCTTCGCGCTCGGCCTGCGTCCAGGACCTCCCGCGCGTCACTTCGACGCGCAGGCCGCGCGCCATCAGCGCCTCGAGAATGTCGATCCGTCGCCGCGTGAGCGAGCCGAAGAAGCAGACGTCGATGTCACGCGCCTCTTCGGGCAGGACTTCCGGCAACGGCAGGATGCGCGCCGCGTCGGGTTCCCAGCCGAGCGGCACGTAGTCTGCGTTCTGGTAGCCCAGCTCGCGGTGGCGCTGGAAGTTGGTCTTGCTGTACTCCCACAGGTAGCAGCGCGGGATCAGGTCGCGGTAGTTGGCGTTCCAGGCATGCGTGCCTTCAACCATCGGCTCGTAGTTGACGACGATGCAGTTCGGATGGAGCGATGCGAGGCTCTCCCAGGGAACGTCCCAGAAGAAGAACAGGATATTGATCGCACTCGAATCGATGGCGGCCGGTGCGTAGGTCGTCGGGTAACCGAGTCGTTCGGCTGCCAGCCGGTAGGTACGCACGATGTCGCCGCAGACCGCGTCTTCGGACAGTGACGTGAAGTGCAGCCGTGGCAAGGTCATGGCGACGACTGTAGCGGGTCGGGTCCGTCCGAGCCTGGTGCGCCCACCGCCGCGGGCCACAGCGGCGCGCCGCCTGCTTCCAGGTGCGTCAGGTACAGGCGCAGCTCGAACTCGAAGCGGTGGTACTCGGGCTCCATGTGCGTGCACAGGGCGTAGAAGGGCTTGTCGTGGTTCTTCTCGCGGCTGTGGGCCAGTTCGTGCACGACGATCATGCGCAGCCATTCGAGCGGCACGGTCTTGAACAGGCTGGCCACGCGGATCTCGCGCTTGGTCTTGAGCTTGCTGCCCTGCACGCGCGCAATGGTGGTGTGGGTGCCCAGCGCATGGCGCACCACGTGCAGCTTGTTGTCGAACACCGCCTTGGCCAGCGGCTCGGCCTTGCGCATGTACTCGCCCTTGAGCTCGCAGGCGTAGTCGTACAGCGCGCGGTCGGTGCGGATGTCGTGCAGGCCGGCGTAGCGTCCACGCAGCAGGGCGCCGAGCTTGTCGGCCGCCATCAGCTCGCTCACCTGCGCCAGCAGCGCGGGCGGGTACGCGGACAGGTACTTCATCTCTTTCCTATCCCGACGTGCGCGCAGCGTAGGCGAGTCCCGCAGCCACGCCGCCGAGCAGGTCGCCTTCGATCAGCGGCACGCCCGCGAAGCTTGCGCGCAGCGCGCGCTGGAACGGGCGCAGCGCTGACGAGCCGCCGGTGAGATAGATGGCGTCGAGGTCGCCGCTGCGCAGGCCGGCGCGCTTCACGCAGGCGTGGGCGCAGGCCACCACGTTCTCCAGTGGCGCCGCGAGTTGCTGCGCCATGTCGGTAGGCGTCAGCGCGGAAACCAGCCCCGGTTCGATGTACGACAGGTCGATGCTCACCTCGGCGTCGCTGACCGAGCCGTTGATCTTGGCCTGTTCGACTTCGCTGGCGATGCGGTGGCCGTCGCGCTCCTCGAGCACCGTCATCAGGCGGTCGTGCAGCTGCCGGTCGCTGTAGCTGGTGCGCAGCTCGCGCGCCTGGCGCACGGCCTTCGGAGCGTAGAGCCAATTGATCAGGTGCCAGGACGACAGTTCGAAGAACACCTTGCTGGGCACCTCGCGCCCGCTCGGGCCGAGGTGGCGCAGCCCTAGCAGCGGCATCACGCGCTCCAGGTTCAGGCGCTGGTCGAAGTCGGTGCCGCCGATGTGCACGCCGCTGGTGGCCAGCACGTCGTCGGCGCGGTCGGCGCGCGCCATGCGCTCGGGGCCCAGGCGCACCACGGTGAAGTCGGAGGTGCCGCCGCCGATGTCGACGATCAGGATCAGTGACTCGCGCGTGACGCGCTGTTCGTAGTCGAAGGCCGCGGCAATGGGCTCGTACTGGAACGACACGTCGCGCAGGCCGGCCGCGCGCGCGGCGTGGCGCATGCTTTCTTCGGCGCGCTGGTCGCGCTTGGCGTCGTCGTCGACGAAATGCACCGGGCGACCGATGACCACGCGCTCGGGGCGCTGGCCCAGCTCGCGTTCGGCGCGCGTCACCAGCTCGTGCAGGAAGCGCGCGATGATGTCCTCGAAGCTGACCAGGCCGTCATAGACGGCGGTCTTCTCCTGCATCAGCGGACTGCCGAGCAGGCTCTTGAGCGAGCGCATGAGCCGGCCCTCGACGCCGGACAGGTACAGCGCGATGGCGTCGCGACCGAAGTGCGTGCTGCGGTCCTCGGCATTGAAGAAGAGGGCAGTCGGCAGGGTGGTGGCGCTGCCCTCGATGGGAAGCAGGCGCGCGGCCTCGCTGGGGGAGGCAAAGGAAACCGCGGAATTCGAAGTGCCGAAATCGATGCCGATGGCCGGGGTGCGTAGGGGATTCATTCAAGCAGGAAATCGGAGGGCCCAAGAGTGTAGAGGGTCGGCCGGAGCGCGCGAGGGGCGGAACGCCGAGATCCCACGCCGCCTGCGGCGATCGTCGCCGACCTGCTGAGCACCCACACGTCGATGTGCGGCCTCAAGAAATCGCGCTCGCGCAGGCCTGGCCTTGCGCGCCGATGGGGTTGCAGACAGGGTCGACGCCGTCGAGGCAGCGACCCCTCCGGATCAATAGAGCCCCAGGACGTTCACGCGGTGGTAGTGGTCCTTGAAGGCGGATGCCAGGTGCCGCGCCTGCGCCTGAACTTCTTCGGACGCCTGCTTGCCCACGCCAAAAAAGTAGAGGTCGCGGCTGCTGAAATCCTGATAGAAGCCCCAGACCGAGAACCACGCATCGTGATTCACCAGAGCCTGGAAGTCGGCTGCGACCAGGTTCTGGTAGTGCTCCTGGCCTTGGCCCGTGGTGAGTGGGGAAGCCGTCGGATCGAACGCCGTGGTGCCGTGCTGGCGACGCCCCTCGGTGGCGCAGGTCATGATGAGCAGCCCGTCGGTTTTCACCAGGCGCAGCATGTTGAGCCATGTCTTTGGCCACTGCGGGTTGTGCTCCATGGCTTCGCAGGAGATGACCACGTCCACGCTGCTCGCTTCACCGCCGTAGTTCTCGCCGTGGCAGACGAGATCGACGCCCGGCCCCTCGCCCACGTCCAGTCCGAGGTAGGTGCAGTCGGTGAAGGTCTCGCGCACCGAGCCGTTGATGTTCAGGCTCCCGATCTCAAGGACCGACCGCTGATTGAAGTAGGCGGGCAGCAACTGCTTGACGCCGTTGACGAAGAAGGACTGCTGAGGATGAGCCATGCGATTTCTTGTGAACGGAGAACGGGCGGTCGCCAAGGAGCGGGATGTCAGCCTTCGCGGCGCAGTGCCGGGAAAAGAATTACGTCGCGGATGCTCGGCGAATCGGTCAGCAGCATCATGAGGCGGTCGATGCCGATGCCGCAGCCGCCGGTGGGCGGCATGCCGTATTCGAGCGCGCGCACGAAGTCGTGGTCGTAGAACATGGCTTCGTCGTCGCCGCTGTCCTTGGCGGCCACCTGTGCGTTGAAGCGCGCGGCCTGGTCTTCGGCGTCGTTCAGCTCGCTGAAGCCGTTGCCGAATTCGCGGCCGGTGATGTACAGCTCGAAGCGCTCGGTGACCTCGGGGCGCTCGTCGTTGGCGCGCGCCAGCGGCGAGATCTCGGTCGGGTGCTCCATGATGAAGGTCGGCTGCCAGAGCTTCTCTTCGACCGTCTCTTCGAAGTACATCACCTGCAGGCTGGCGAGGCTGCGCTGTGAGAGCTTGTCTTTTTCTTCGCTCAGGCCGAGCTTGCGCAGGGCGTTGATGAGCCAGGTGGTGTCATCGACCCCGTCACCGGCATCGGTGTGCTTGAGGATCGCTTCGCGGATCGTCAGGCGCTCGAAGGGCTGCGTCAGGTCGACCGGCTTGCCGCCGTAGGTGAGCTGCTGCGTGCCCACGGCCTTGTCGGCGATGGTGCGGATCAGCGTCTCGGTGAAGTCCATGAGGTCGCGGTAGTTCCAGTAGGCCGCGTAGAACTCCATCATCGTGAACTCGGGGTTGTGCCGCACCGAGATGCCTTCGTTGCGGTAGCTCCGGTTGATCTCGAACACGCGCTCGAAGCCGCCGACGATCAGGCGCTTGAGGTACAGCTCGGGCGCGATGCGCAGGAACATCTCCTGGTCGAGCGCGTTGTGGTGCGTCTTGAAGGGCTTGGCGTTCGCGCCACCCGGAATGGGGTGCAGCATGGGCGTCTCGACCTCGAGGAAGTCGTGCGACACCATGAACTCGCGCAGCGCGCTCACGGCCTTGCTGCGCGCGGTGAAGCGCACGCGGGCCGACTCGTCGGTGATCAGGTCGACATAGCGCTGGCGGTACTTCTGTTCCTGGTCGGCCATGCCGTGGAACTTGTCGGGCAGCGGGCGCAGGCTCTTGGTGAGCAGGCGAAGGCGGGTCACCTTGATCGACAGCTCGCCGGTCTTGGTCTTCATCAGCGTGCCTTCGGCGCCGAGGATGTCGCCGAGGTCCCAGCGCTTGAAGTCGGCATACGCTTCTTCGCCGATGGCGTCGCGCGTCACATAGAGCTGGATGCGGCCGGTGGCGTCCTGCACGGTCGCGAAGCTGGCCTTGCCCATCACGCGCTTGAGCATCATGCGGCCGGCGACGCTGACGGCCACGGCCTGCGCTTCGAGCGCCTCGGCCTCGGTGCCGTCGTGCTGCGCGACCAGCGCCGCAGCGCGGTGGCCGGGTTTGAAGTCGTTCGGGAACGCGACCCCCTTGCCTTCGGTTTGCGCCGTGCGCAGCAGCTTGAGCTTTTCGCGGCGTTCGACGATGAGCTGGTTGTCGTCGACGGCGGGCGTGGAAACGGGGGGGGTCTGTGGGTCGGACATGGGAGGCGGATGAGGCGCAACCGGGAGCGTGCGCGAGGGTTGGCATTTTAGCCGATAGGCCTTGCGCAAAAGCTGCAGCGAGCGCCCGTCAATCCTGCGCGAAACGCTATGAAAAAAGAAGCAAACTATTCGGTGATGCCGGTGCGCGCCAGCAGGTCGCTCACCAGTTCGAGGCGCATCAGCGGGCTGTCGAGTTCCATGAGGCGCTGTTTCAGCGCCAGCTGCATCGGCACCAGTTCGCACCAGCGATTGGCGACCCAGCCGCAGTCGTCGAAGCGGTAGGGCGCGCCGATCGGCAGGCGCACCGTGTCGCCCTGCGCGCGGCGGCGCGCTTCGAGGGTGTCGACGAGGCGGCGCAGCGCGGTGGCGGTGTGGTGCAGGTCGTCGGGAATGTCGAGCGCGACGTCGTCGGCGACGGCTTCGACTTCGGCGACCCAGAGGCCGTTCTTCTGCAGCGCGCTGTGGCGCACGCGAAAGCGCGTCGTGCCGACGCATTCGATCTGCAACAGGCCGCTTTGCGGGGCGTCGAACGCGTGGATGTCGGCGAGCGTGCCGACATTCGCAAAGCTCTCGGCTTGCGCGCCGGCCTTGCGCACCTCGGCGCCGCTGGTCAGGCTGACCACGCCGAAGGGGACGCCGGCCTTGCGGCATTTGCCGATCATGTCGAGGTAGCGGACCTCGAAGATGCGCAAGGGCAGCAGCCCGCCGGGGAAGAGCACCGTACCGAGCGGGAACAATGGCAGTGAATGCAGAAGGGGTTGTGTCGTCATCGAAGAACCTTGCGTGGCTATCATCGCATTCCGCTCACGGCTGCGACCCATGCTCTATCAGATTCCTTCGTTTCTTCTCGACGTGATCGTCGGCCTGCTTGGCGGCGCCTGCCTGCTGCGCCTGTACATGCAATACCACCGCGTGCCCTTCGGCAATCCGCTGGGGCGTTTCGTGTTTGCCATCACCGACTGGATCGTGCTGCCGCTGCGGCGCATCGTGCCCGCGGTGAAGCGTTGGGACCTCGCGAGCCTGATCGCGGCCTGGCTGCTGGTGATGCTCAAGTTTCTCGTGCTGTGGCTGCTGGCCGGCAGCCTGGCGCGGATCACGGCGCTGCCGCTGGTGTCGCTGGTCGGCCTGCTGCAACTGGCGGTGTCGGGCCTGACGGCACTGCTGGTGGTGTATGCGGTGCTGTCGTGGATTCCGGGTGCGTCGCCGATGCTGCTCGACCTGATCTCACGCCTGGCCGAGCCGCTGGTGCGGCCCTTCCGGCGCTTCATTCCGCTGATCGGTGGGGTCGACCTGTCGCCGCTGGCCGCCATCGTGGTGCTGCAGGTGGTGGCGATCGTGCTGGGCAACCTGCTGGTCTTCGCGTTCCGGCTCGGCGCCTGAGGGCGTTCACTCCAGACGGCAAAACGCCCGCACCGCCTTCGCGGCGTGCGGGCGTACAGGCCGAAGCCTGAAGCGGTCAGAGCACCGCGTCGGCTGGCTGGCGCAGCAGCATGGCCAGCGTGCTGGCGATGGTCTTGCGCAGTTCGCGGCGGTCGCTGATGAAGTCGATCGCGCCCTTGGTCTGCAGGAACTCGGCGCGCTGGAAGCCCTCGGGCAAGGTCACGCGCACGGTCGATTCGATCACGCGCGGGCCGGCAAAGCCGATCAGCGCCTTGGGTTCGGCGATCACCACGTCGCCCACGAAGGCGAAGCCGGCGCTCACGCCGCCCATGGTCGGGTCGGTCAGCACGCTGATGTAGGGCAGGCCCTTCTTCGCCAGGCGCGTGAGCGCGGCGTTGGTCTTGGCCATCTGCATCAGCGAGAGCAGGCCTTCCTGCATGCGCGCGCCGCCGGTGGCGGTGAAGCAGATGAACGGCACCTTCTGCTCGATGGCCGTTTCGACGCCGCGCACGAAGCGCTCGCCGACCACGCTGCCCATGGAGCCGCCCATGAACTCGAATTCGAAGCAGGCCACGACCACGCTGATGCTGTGGACGGAGCCGCCCATGACGACCAGCGCGTCGGTCTCGCCGGTGTTCTCCAGGGCTTCTTTCAGGCGCTCGGGGTACTTGCGGCTGTCCTTGAACTTCAGGGCATCGACCGGCAGCACTTCCTGGCCGACTTCGTAGCGGCCTTCGGCGTCGAGGAACGCATCCAGGCGCGCGCGGGCGCCGATGCGGTGGTGGTGGCTGCAGCTTGGGCAGACGTTCTGGTTGTGCTCGAGGTCGGTCTTGTACAGCACGGTCTCGCAGGCCGGGCATTTGATCCACAGGCCCTCGGGCACCTGGCGGCGCTCGGACGGGTCGGTTTGTGCGATCTTGGCGGGTAGCAGTTTTTCAAGCCAGCTCATGGGGGCTCCTTGTGAGGGCAGTGATTATCGACCAGCTGCGTTCTTGGCCGTGGCGGCCGGCAGGGCGTCGAGCGCCTCGCGGATGCCGGCCAGGAATTCGCGCACCGTGGGCACCACGTTGTCGCGGGGCTGGTCTTCGATGAGTTGAATGATCTTGGTGCCGATGACCACGGCGTCCGCCGCAGAGCCGATGGCCTGCGCCGTGCGCGCGTCGCGGATGCCGAAGCCCACGCCGACCGGAATGCTCACGTGCTCGCGGATGCGCGGGATCATGCGCCCGACCGCTTCGGTGTCGAGGTGGCCGGCACCCGTCACGCCCTTGAGCGACACGTAGTACACGTAGCCGCTCGCGATGCGCGCCACCTGCGCCATGCGCTCGGCGGTGCTGGTGGGGGCCAGCAGGAAGATCAGGTCGATGCCGGCGGCCTTCAGGTCGGCGGCGAAGTCCTCGCACTCCTCGGGCGGGTAGTCGACGACCAGCAGACCATCGACACCGGCCGCGGCCGCGTCGCGGATGAAGGCCTTCTTGCCGTGCACGAGGTCGTAGCGCTCGACCGGGTTGGCGTAGCCCATGAGCACGACCGGCGTGGTCGTGTCCTTCGTGCGGAAGGCGGCCACCATGGCGAGCACCTGCTTCATGCCGACGCCCACCGCCAGCGCGGCCTCGCCGGCCTTCTGGATCACGGGGCCGTCGGCCATCGGGTCGGAGAAGGGCACGCCCAGCTCGATCACATCGGCTCCGGCTTCGACCATGCCGTGCATGAGTTCGGGCGTGATGTCGGCGAAGGGGAAGCCGGCGGTGACGTAGGGGATCAGCGCGCGACGGCCTTGCGCCTGCAGGGCCCGGAACTTGGCAGCAATGCGGCTCATCACTTGCCTCCCTTCACGCTCAGACCGCGCATCGAGGGCCGGTCGTAGAAGTCGACGCCCGACAGGTCGGCGACGGTGCCGATGTCCTTGTCGCCGCGGCCCGAGAGATTCACGAGGATCGACTGGTCGGGGCGCATGGTCTTCGCGAGCTTCAGCGCGTAGGCCACGGCGTGGCTGGATTCGAGTGCGGGAATGATGCCCTCCGTGCGGCACAGGTAGTGGAAGGCTTCGAGCGCCTCGACGTCGGTGACACCGACGTATTCGGCGCGGCCGATGTCGGCCAGGTGCGCGTGCTCGGGGCCCACGCCCGGGTAGTCGAGGCCGGCGCTGATGCTGTGCGTCTCGGTGATCTGGCCGTCCTCGTTCTGCAGCAGGTAGGTGCGGTTGCCGTGCAGCACGCCGGGGCTGCCGCGCAGGATCGAGGCGGCGTGCTTGCCGCTGTCCAGGCCTTCGCCGGCCGCTTCCACGCCGATGAGACGCGTGCCTGCGAACGGAATGTAGGGGTGGAAGATGCCGATCGCGTTGCTGCCGCCGCCCACGCAGGCGACCACGACGTCGGGCTGCTTGCCCTCGGCTTCACCGGTGATGCCGTCGGCTGCCAGCATGGCGGGCATCTGGTCAATGCATTCCTTGCCGATCACGCTCTGGAAGTCGCGCACCATCGTCGGGTAGGGGTGCGGGCCCGCCACCGTGCCGATGATGTAGAAGGTGTTTTCGACGTTGGTGACCCAGTCGCGCATGGCCTCGTTGAGCGCGTCCTTCAGCGTCTTGCTGCCCGACTCGACGGGCACCACCGTGGCGCCCAGCAGGTTCATGCGGTAGACGTTGGGGCTCTGGCGCTTCACGTCCTGGCTGCCCATGTAGACCACGCATTCGAGCCCGTAGCGGGCGCAGATGGTGGCTGTGGCCACGCCATGCTGGCCGGCACCGGTCTCCGCAATGATGCGCGGCTTGCCCATGTGACGCGCGAGCATCGCCTGGCCGATCACGTTGTTGATCTTGTGCGCGCCGGTATGGTTCAGGTCTTCGCGCTTCAGGTAGATCTGCGCGCCGCCCATTTCTCGGCTGGTGCGCGCGGCGTGATAGATCGGCGAAGGCCGGCCGACGAAGTGCTTCAGCTCGTAGTGGAACTCGGCCAGGAAGGCCGGGTCGTCCTTGAACTTCGCATACGCGTCGCGCAGTTCGTTGATCGCGTGGGTGAGCGTCTCGCTCGCGAAGGTGCCGCCGTAGGGGCCGAAGTGCCCGCTGGCGTCGGGTTGCTGGTAGTCCTGGAATTGGCTTTGCATGGTTCTCGATCGATGGGCCGCAGCCCGAGTGCGATCGGGTGCGGCGGCTAACTGGAGAAGGACGAAGCGTCGGCAGCCGAGGCTTTGACAGTGTTCGCCGCATCTGCGGCTCTCACGGCGGCGACGAATGCCCGGATCTTTCCGGCGTCCTTGAGGCCCTTGTGCCCGGGACCGTCGATTTCGACGCCCGAGCTCACATCAACGGACAGCGTCTTGCAGCGCGTCCGCAGGCTGTGAATGCCATCGCTCACGTTTGCAGGTGTGAGCCCACCACTCAAGACGAGGTGAGCGTCGACGGCGGGTGGAAGAAGTGACCAATCGAAAGCCTTGCCGCCTCCGCCATAACCTTCGACATGGGCGTCGAGCAGGATGGCCTGGGCGTGGGAGTAATCGGACGCATATTTTACGAGGTCGAAGCCGGCCCCGGCCGCGCCGAGTGGAATGCGGGCGGCGCGCAGGTAGCGAAAGCGGCCATGGCCGGTGGATTCTTCGCACTGTGCGTGCGTCTCTTCGCCGTGGAACTGCGCCATGGCGCCCGGCACACGGGTCAGGGATGCTATGACTTCAGGAGCGGCCTCGTTCACGAACAGCAGCACCGGCGTGATGAAGGGCGGCAGGCGCGAAGCCAGTTCGGCGGCGCGCTCGGCGCTCACGGCGCGCGGGCTCTTCGGGTAAAGCACGAAACCGATCGCGTCGGCGCCGGCCTCGACCGCCGCGTCGACGTCGGCCTCACGCGTGAGGCCACAGATCTTGATGCGGGTGCGCGGCGTGAGGGGAGCAGGGGATGTCATGGCGGGCCATCATACGAAGCCCGCTCGCCCTGGAACGTGGCCTCGGCCGGCAGACCCCACTTGGCGTCGTACAACGGGCCGAGGAAATACAGGCCGTCGGCGGAAAAGGTGGGCGCCGCGACCTTGCGGCTGCGCGCCTCGAGCACCTTCGTGATCCATTCGGGCCGCTCGTCGCCGCGGCCGATGCGCACCAGGCTGCCCATCAGGTTGCGGATCATGTGGTGCAGGAAGGCGTCCGCCTCGAACTCGAAATGCCACCGGCAGCGTTCGCCGTCGCCCACGCGCGTGATCTCCAGGCGCCGCAGGTCCTTGACCGGCGAGAGGGCCTGGCAGGCCGAGGCGCGGAACGAGCTGAAATCGTGCCGGCCCACCAGCAGCGCCGCCGCGGCGCGCATCGCGTCGCCGTCGAGCGGGTACATCGACCAGCCGACCCGGCCCGCGTCGAGGCTCGGCCGCACGGGTGATTGGGAGAGCACGTAGACGTAGCGGCGTGCCAGGGCGCTGGCGCGGCAATGGAATTCGGCGGGCACCGGGTGCGCCCACTGCACCGCGATGTCGTCGGGCAGGTAGCGGTTGGTGCCGCGCATCCAGGAGAAAGGATCGCGCTCAATGGCGGTGTCGAAGTGCACCACCTGCATCAGCCCGTGCACGCCGGCGTCGGTGCGGCCGGCGCACAGCGTGCTGACCCTGCTGCCGGCGGGCAGGCCGGCGAACTTCGCGAGGGCGGCTTCGAGCTTGTCCTGCACCGTGCGGCCCGAGCGCTGGCTTTGCCAGCCCTCGTATGCCTGGCCGTTGTAGCGGATGCCGAGTGCCAGCCTCACGAAGCGATCAGAAGGGCAGTCGGCAACCGGCTCAGCGCAGTTCGGCGAGCAGTTGCTTGGCTTGCGATTTGAGGTCGCCGGCGCTTTCGGCTTCGACTTCCTCGACCAGCGAGCGCGCACCTTCGACGTCGCCGATGGCCTGCAGTTCACGGGCCAACGAGAGCTTCACGGCGTGCGGGTTGTCGTCGCCGTCGTCGTCCAGTGCGGACGGCGAGGTCGCCACGGCCGCGGAACGCGGTGCTTCAGCGGCAGCGGAGCGGGCCGGCAGGCCGGCGAGGGCGCTCATGTCGAACTCGATGAAGCCCGAATCGGCGGGCAGCGCATCGCGCAGCATGGCCGGACGGGTGTTGTGCTCGGCGTCGTTCAGCGACGAGGGGCGGGTGTTCGCGGTCAGCGCGCCGGGTGCCGTGTCGAAGTCGTTTTCGAGGTCGACAGGCGCTGCGGCGTGGCCGTTGCTCAGCGGGGCCGGTGCGGGCGCTGGGGCATAGACCGACTTCGGCAGGCTGGCACCCACCGGGGCGGGCGTCGGAGCTGGCGGCTGGGTCAGGTCGAGGTCGAAGTCCAGCGGTGCGACCGATGGCATGAAGGCCGGCGGGGCCGATGCGACGGGCGGTGCAGCCGGGGGCGGCGGCGCCACGACGGGTGCGGCGGCCGGCTTGGCGGCTGCTGCCAATACGCCAGCGAACGCGGCGGTTTCGGCCTGGCTCGCACCACGCGCAGTGCCCGTGCCCGATTCGTACAGCGGGTTGCCCGGGTCGAGGTCCTTGCCCATGTCGACCACACGGTTCCATTCGGAGCCGGCGCCGTTGGTCAGCTTGTGCACTTCGGTGGCCAGGCCGTCGAAGGCGCGCACGTCGCGGCGCTTGGCGTGGATTTCGAGCAGCTTGAGATGGATCGCGGTGCGGTCCGGGTTCAGGCGCAGCGCTTCACGCAGGATTTCCTCGGCCTGCAGGTCGCGGCCGTAGGCGAGGTACACGTCGGCTTCGGCGACCGGGTCGACGTCGCCCGCGTCGAGCTGGCTCGGCGAGTACGACAGCGACGACACGGTGGAGTCGCCGCGGTTCTTGGTGTCGACCGATTCGCCGCCACTGGCGCCGAAGAACGAGTCCTTCGGAATGCGGCTCTCGAGGAACACGCTTTCGCTCATCTCTTCACGGCGGCGGCCCAGCACGCGGTACAGCAGGAAGCCGATCAGCAGCGCGATCAGCGCGGCACCGGCAAGCATCAGCGGATTGTCCAGCAGCTCGTCGAGGAAGCTGCGCTCCGGCGGGGGCGGCGGCGGAGCGGCCTTGACCACTGGCTTGGGCGCGACGACAGGCGCGGCGGCGGCCGCAGCGCTGGCAGCGGCTGCCACGGGGAGGGCGGCCGCGTCGGTGGCGGAGGGGGCGGCTGCTGCGGCGGGTGCAACAGCGGCAGACGCGGCGGCGACAGGCGCGGTTGCAGCAGCCACCGGTGCAGCGGCGGGAGCCGGCGTTGCCGGTGCGGCGACGGGGGCAGGGCTGGCCGTGGTCGTCGGCGTCGGCGTCGTGGCACCCGTCAGCGGTGCAGGAACAGCAATGCCGGGTGTGGTGGCCGACGCTGCAGGCGCAGCAGCAGCGGACGATCCGGTGCCGGTGCCAGCACCGGCCTTGAGCTTGTTCAGCTCGTTGATGTTCTTCGTAAGTTCGGCGACGCGGTTGCTGCTGTCCTGCGCCTGGCGGGCCTGCGCGACCTTTTCATCGGCGGCGCGCGCTGCGGCGTTGCCTTGCGACACCGTGAGCTTGTCGGCCGCGCTGGCGGCGGCATTGCGGTCTTCCACGCTGGCCTGCAGCTTGCCCGAAGCCTGGCGGCTCGCGGCGGCCACATTGGTGGTTGGAGCGTTTTCCGCAAGGCGCTGTCGGTAGCTGCCGAAGTCGCGGCTTTGCGCGGTGATCGTGCGGCGCGCTTCGGCGGCCGGCACGGCGGCCGCTGCAGCGGCGTTCGGCAGGTCGAGCACGGCACCGGCCTTCATCCGGTTGACGTTGCCACCGATGAAGGCGTCGGGGTTGGCGTTCAGCAGCGCGACCAGCATCTGGTCGAGCGAGACATCGGCAGGCTTGTGGGCCGCGGCGATCCTGCCGGCGGTGTCGCCCCGGCGCACCGTGAGCTGTTCGCCACTGCCACCGCTCGGGGTGGCGACGGCAGCGCGTGCGGGCGCGGCAGCCGCAGGAGCTGGCGCAGCCGCAGCGGGCGTTGCCGCAACCGCGGGTGCGGGTTCACGGCGCACGCGGGGGGCGGGTGCGGGACGCTCGACCGGCGTCGCGATCTGCGGTGCGATGGGCGCCACCGGCGCAGTGGCCGCCTGGCGCGTGACCGGCGGATCGAGCAGAACGGTGTAGTCGCGCACGATACGGCCCGAGGCGCCATTGGCTTCGAGCAGCAGGTCGATGAAGGGGTCGTTGAGCGGGCGGTTGCCGGCCAGGCGCACGACATACTGGCCGCCAGCGCGGCGTTGCAGCGTGGCTTTCACGTCGCCAAGGGCTGCGTTGTACGGGATGCCCGCGTTCTTGAAGGCCTCGGCCGTGGCGATGTTGATCTTCAGGCCGTCCGCTTCATTGGCGGCGATTTCGGTGACATCGATCTCGGCGCGCAGCGGTTCGCCCAATGCGGACTGCACGCGCAGCGGTCCCAGTGTGAACGCGCTGGCGTTGGCGCTGGCAAGCCCCAGCGTCAGGGCCGCAGCGGCACCCAGGAGGGAGAGGCGCCAGCCATTCGACGGCAGGGCGGGGCGGGCGGCCGAAGGGCGGGCCGCGGGCAACAGATGTCTTGTCATGCTGATAGGGGCGGCTCAGGCCCTGAATTTGTAAGAGGACGTTAGCATCATCACCATGCACTGACAAGGCAATGCGCCTGATCTACCCAGTGCGCGCATACTTCCGATGACATCCTTCGTTGCCTTTCGGCAACATTTTTGTATTTCAAGGCCCTGAGCTGCCCGCATCAGGCTTCGAGCAGGATGCGCAGCATGCGGCGCAGCGGTTCGGCGGCGCCCCACAGCAGTTGGTCGCCAATGGTGAACGCGCCGACGTACTCGGGGCCCATCGCCAGCTTGCGGATGCGACCGACCGGGATGTCCATGGTGCCGGTCACGGCCACCGGCGTCAGGTCCTTGACCGTGGCTTCGCGCGTGTTCGGTACGACCTTCGCCCAGGGGTTGTCGGCGGCGATCATCGCTTCGATGTCGGCCAGCGGCACGTCCTTCTTGAGCTTGAAGGTCAGCGCCTGGCTGTGGCAGCGCATGGCGCCGATGCGCACGCAGAAGCCGTCCACCGGCGTGGCGGCGGTGCCGAAGCCCGCGCCCTGGCCGAGGATCTTGTTGGTCTCGGCGCCGCCCTTCCACTCTTCCTTGGACATGCCGTCGCCCAGGTCCTTGTCGATCCAGGGGATCAGCGAGCCGCCCAGCGGGGCACCGAAGTTGGCGATTTCGGAGGCGCTCAGGTTCTGTTGCTTGTGCAGCACCTTGCGGTCGATTTCGAGGATGGCCGACTTCGGGTCGTCGAGCAGGGCACGCACTTCGGCGTTCAGGGTGCCGAACTGGGTCAGCAGCTCGCGCATGTGCTGGGCGCCGCCGCCCGAGGCCGCCTGGTAGGTCATGCTGGTCATCCACTCGACCAGGCCGGCCTTGTAGAGGGCGCCCACGCCCATGAGCATGCAGCTCACGGTGCAGTTGCCGCCGACCCAGTTCTTGCCGCCCTTGGCGAGCGCGTTCTGGATCACGGGCAGGTTGACGGGGTCGAGCACGATGATCGCGTCATCGTTCATGCGCAGCGTGGAGGCCGCGTCGATCCAGTGGCCGTTCCAGCCGGCGGCGCGCAGCTTGGGGAACACCTCGCTGGTGTAGTCGCCGCCCTGGCAGGTGATGACGATGTCGCACTTCTTCAGTGCCTCGATGTCGTTCGCATCCTTCAGCGCGGTTTCGTTCTTGGCCATCGCCGGGGCCTTGCCGCCGGCGTTGGAGGTCGAGAAGAAGACCGGTTCGATGAGGCCGAAGTCGCCTTCGGCCTGCATGCGGTCCATGAGGACCGAGCCGACCATGCCGCGCCAGCCCACGAGGCCGACCAGAGGTTGCTTGGATGCGTTCGCCATTTCAGTTTGCCCTTAGTGAAGAAAGAAAAAATCAGTCTTTTTTGCCCCCGACTCGTCGGCCGGGGGAGGGCGTGACGAAGCGGGCTGCGGTTAGCCGGTAATCGTCTTTTTGGTGATGGCTGCTACGACCGCGTCGCCCATTTCGCGGGTGCCGACGCGCTTCGTGCCTTCGGACCAGATGTCGCCCGTGCGCAGCCCGGAGGCGAGCACGTGCTTGACCGCCGACTCGATACGGTCGGCAGCTTCGGGCTGGTTGAGGGAGAAGCGGAGCATCATGGCAGCGGACAGGATTGTAGCCAAAGGATTGGCAACCCCTTTGCCAGCAATGTCGGGGGCGCTGCCGTGGCTGGGCTCGTACAGGCCCTGGTTGCTCGCATTGAGCGAGGCCGAGGGCAGCATGCCGATCGAGCCGGTGAGCATCGCCGCCTCGTCCGAGAGGATGTCGCCGAACATGTTGCCGGTGACCACCACGTCGAATTTCTTGGGCGCCTTCACAAGCTGCATGGCCGCGTTGTCGACGTACATGTGGTCGAGTTCGACGTCCGGGTACTCCTTGCCGACCTCGGTCACGATGTCCTTCCAGAACTGGAAGGTCTCCAGCACGTTGGCCTTGTCCACGCTGGTCACGCGCTTGCTGCGCTTGCGGGCCGCCTCGAAGGCGACGCGGGCGATGCGCTCGACCTCGGGGCGCGAGTAGCGCATCGTGTCGAAGGCTTCCTCGGCGCCCGGGAAGTGCCCGTCCACTGCTGTGCGACGGCCGCGCGGCTGGCCAAAGTAGATGTCGCCGGTCAGCTCGCGGATGATCAGGATGTCCAGGCCCGCGATCAGCTCGGGCTTGAGGCTGGAGGCGCCCACCAGCTGCTCGTAGCAGATCGCCGGACGGAAGTTCGCGAACAGGCCCAGGTTCTTGCGCAGCCCCAGGATGGCCTGCTCGGGACGCAGCGGGCGGTCGAGCTTGTCGTACTTCCAGTCGCCCACCGCGCCGAACAGCACCGCGTCGGATTCCTTGGCGAGCTTGAGCGTCGACTCGGGCAGCGGGTGGCCGTGGGCCTCGTAGGCCGCACCGCCGACCAGGGCCGATTCCATCTCGAACTTCAGGTCGAGGACTTCGAGCACCCTGACGGCTTCCGCCACGATTTCGGTGCCGATGCCGTCACCCGGGAGAACTGCGATTTTCATAAGTTGGTCTGAGGTTTTTTCTTGAAAACGGAAATGCCGCCGATCACGAGATCATCGTGTGCGCGAGCCAGGGCTTCTGCGCCAGGCGCTCGGTCTCGAAGGCCTTGATCTTGTCCTTGTGGCGCAGCGTGAGGCCGATGTCGTCCAGCCCGTTGATCAGGCAGTACTTGCGGAAGGCCTGCACGTCGAACGCGAACTCCTGGCCGTCGGGCTTCACGACCACCTGGCGTTCCAGGTCGATGGTCAGTGTGTAGCCCGGGAAGGCGAAGGCTTCGTCGAACAGCTGCGAGACCTGCGCCTCGGGCAGCACGATCGGCAGCAGGCCGTTCTTGAAGCTGTTGTTGAAGAAGATGTCGGCGTAGCTCGGCGCAATGATCGCGCGAAAGCCGTACTGGTCGAGCGCCCACGGCGCGTGCTCGCGCGACGAGCCGCAGCCGAAGTTCTTGCGCGCCAGCAGCACCGAGGCGCCGGCGTAGCGCGCCTGGTTCAGCACGAAGTCGGGATTCGGCTTGCGGCTGGCCGGGTCCTGGCCGGGAAAGCCGGCGTCCAGGTAGCGCCACTCGTCGAACAGGTTCACGCCGAAGCCGGTTTTCTTGATCGACTTGAGGAACTGCTTGGGAATGATCGCGTCGGTGTCGACGTTCTCGCGGTCCATGGGGGCCACGAGGCCCTTGTGCACGGTGAATTTCTGCATGTGAATCTCTCTGGGTTCAGGCGAACGTACGGACGTCGACGAAGTGGCCGTGCACCGCGGCGGCGGCGGCCATGGCCGGGCTCACGAGGTGGGTGCGGCCACCCGCGCCCTGGCGGCCTTCGAAGTTGCGGTTGCTGGTCGATGCGCAGCGCTCGCCGGGCTCCAGCCGGTCGGCGTTCATCGCCAGGCACATCGAGCAGCCGGGCTCGCGCCATTCGAAGCCTGCGGCCTTGAAGATCTGGTCGAGGCCTTCGCGCTCGGCCTGTTCCTTCACCACGCCCGAGCCGGGCACGACCATCGCGAGCTTCACGTTCTTGGCGACCTTCTGGCCGAGCTTCTTCACCACCGCGGCGGCTTCGCGCATGTCCTCGATGCGGCTGTTGGTGCACGAGCCGATGAACACCTTGTCGATGAAGATGTCATTCATCGCCTTGTTCGGCTCCAGGCCCATGTAGACCAGCGCGCGCTCGATGGCGCTGCGCTTGCTGGCGTCCTTTTCCTTGTCGGGATCGGGCACGCGGCCGTTGATCTCGACCACCATTTCTGGCGACGTGCCCCAGGTGACCTGCGGCTGGATCTGCGTGGCATCGAGCTCGACCACGGCGTCGAAGGTCGCGCCGGGGTCGGACTGCAGCGTGCGCCAGTAGCTCACGGCCTGGTCCCATTCGACGCCGGTGGGCGCGAGCGGGCGGCCCTTCACATAGCTGATGGTCTTCTCGTCGACCGCCACCAACCCGGCGCGTGCGCCGGCTTCGATGGCCATGTTGCAGACCGTCATGCGGCCTTCCATGCTCAGGTCGCGGATGGCGGAGCCGGCGAATTCGATCGTGTAGCCCGTGCCGCCGGCGGTGCCGATCTTGCCGATGATGGCCAGCACGATGTCCTTGGCCGTGCAGCCCAGCGGCAGCTTGCCTTCGACCTTCACGAGCATGTTCCTGGCCTTCTTGCCCAGCAGCGTCTGCGTGGCCATCACGTGCTCGACCTCGCTGGTGCCGATGCCGTGCGCCAGCGCGCCGAACGCGCCGTGCGTGGAGGTGTGCGAGTCGCCGCAGACGACCGTCATGCCCGGCAGCGTCGCGCCGCTTTCCGGGCCGATCACGTGCACGATGCCCTGGCGCTTGCTCAGGAACGGGAAGAACGCGGCGGCGCCGAATTCGGCGATGTTGTGGTCGAGCGTGGTGACCTGCTCCTTGCTGGTCGGATCGGCGATGCCTTCATAGCCGCGTTCCCAGCCGGTGGTGGGTGTGTTGTGGTCGGCGGTGGCCACCACCGAGCTGATGCGCCACAGCTTGCGGCCGGCCTCGCGCAAGCCTTCGAAGGCCTGCGGGCTGGTCACTTCGTGCACCAGGTGGCGGTCGATGTAGAGGATCGCGGTGCCGTCTTCCTCGGTGTGGACGACGTGTTCGTCCCAGATCTTGTCGTAGAGCGTGCGTGCCATGTCGGTCTCTTCTTTCGTGGGGAAATGGATTGTCTGTCGGTGCGGTCTAGGCCGCGAGTCGTTCGGTGGCGTCGGCCGCTGCGTGCAGGTGGTTCACCAGCGTGCGCGCCGCCACCGGCAGGGTAGAAAAGTCGCGCGCCACCAGCTGGATCTCGCGCGCCGCCCAGGCGTCGTTGAGCGTCACGCTCACGAGGCCGCGGCCGATGCCGTTGTGCATGAGTTCGAAGGCGCGCTGCGGCATCACGCCGATGCCCAGGCCGTTGTCGATCATCCGGCACATGGCGTCCAGGCCCGTGACGTGGATGCGCAGCTTCACGCTGCGGCCGGCGCTCAGCGCCGCTTCGTGCATCGCCACGTAGATCGAGCTGTTGGTGTGCAGGCCCACATGGTCGAAGGCCAGCGAGTCGACGAAATCGATCGCTTCGTGCGCGGCCAGCGCGTGCCCTTCGGGAACGATCAGCGCGAGGCGGTCGTGTCGATAAGAAAGGCTCTGCAGCTCGCCCGCGCCGCCGGCGACGTGGCACACGCCGAGGTCGGCCGCGCCCTCCTGCACCGCGCGGATCACTTCGCTGCTCAGGTGCTCCTCGAGGTCGATCTTGATGGCCTCATGGGCTCGCGAGAACACGCCCAGGTCTTCTGGCAGGAACTGCACGATGGCCGAGATGTTGGCGTGCACCCGCACATGGCCGCGCACGCCGTCGGCGTACTCGCTGAGCTCGCCCTGCATCTTCTCGAGGCTGTAGAGCACTGAGCGGGCGTGGTGCAGCAGGCTTTCGCCGGCGGGCGTGAGGTCGACGCCGCGCGCATGGCGGTAGAGCAGGGCGGTGCCGAGCGTGGCCTCCAGGTCCGACAGCCGCTTGCTCACGGCCGAGGCCGCGATGAACTCGCGCTCCGCTGCGCGCCCGATGCTGCCCAACTCACACACGGCCACGAACAGCTGCAGCGACGTGAGGTCGATGCGGCGGGCGAAGTTGCGTTCGGACGTGCTCATGGGGTTTTGGCATCGCGATTGGCGATGAGTTGACTATTTTCTTCCTGTTTTTATGCCCTTGCCATCGCGATGCGCGATGACCTCGCTGCCGGCTGGCGAGGAGGGGCATGCCGAACGGCCAATAAAAAAGCTGCCCGGAGGCAGCTTTTTCAGGGGAGCGGAGGTTCCGCAGCCGGTCGATCAGCGGGCCGAGATCGGCTTCACGTCACGCTTGGGCGAGCCTTCGAACAGCTGGCGCGGGCGGCCGATCTTGTACTCGGGGTCGCCGATCATTTCGTTCAGCTGGGCGATCCAGCCGACCGTGCGGGCCAGCGCGAAGATCGCGGTGAACAGCGGCACCGGGATGCCGATGGCGCGCTGCACGATGCCCGAGTAGAAGTCGACGTTCGGGTAGAGCTTGCGCGACACGAAGTACTCGTCTTCCAGGGCGATCTTCTCGAGTTCCTTGGCGAGCTTGAACAGCGGGTCGTTTTCCAGGCCCAGCTCGGTCAGCACTTCGTTGCAGGTTTCCTGCATGAGCTTGGCGCGCGGGTCGTAGTTCTTGTACACGCGATGGCCGAAGCCCATCAGCTTGACGTTCGAGTTCTTGTCCTTGACCTTCTTGATGAACTCGCCGATCTTTTCCACGCCGCCTTCGCGCTGGATGTCGTACAGCATGTTCAGCGCCGCTTCGTTGGCGCCGCCGTGGGCCGGGCCCCACAGGCACGCCACGCCGGCTGCAATGGCCGCGAAGGGGTTGGTGCCCGACGAGCCGCACAGGCGCACGGTCGAGGTCGAGGCGTTCTGCTCGTGGTCTGCGTGCAGGATGAAGATGCGGTCGAGCGCGCGCTCGAGCACCGGGTTCACCTTGTACTCTTCGCACGGCGTGGCGAACATCATGTGCAGGAAGTTGCCTGCATAGCTCAGTTCGTTCTTCGGGTACATGTACGGCTGGCCGACGGTGTACTTGTAGGCCATGGCCACGAGCGTGGGCATCTTCGCGATCAGGCGGATCGCGGCGATCTCGCGGTGCTCGGGATTGTTGATGTCCGTGCTGTCGTGATAGAAGGCCGACAGGGCGCCCACGAGGCCGGTCATGATGGCCATCGGGTGGGCATCACGGCGGAAGCCGCGCAGGAAGAACTGCATCTGCTCGTTGACCATCGTGTGGTTGGTCACGAGCTTCGTGAAATTGGCCTTCTTGCCGGCGTCGGGCAGTTCGCCGTACAGCAGCAGGTGGCAGGTCTCGAGGAAGTCGCAGTTGGTGGCGAGTTGCTCGATGGGGTAGCCGCGGTACAGCAGCTCGCCCTTGTCACCGTCGATGTAGGTGATGGCCGACTGGCAGGCGGCGGTCGACATGAAGCCCGGGTCGTACGTGAACATGCCGGTCTGTGCATACAGCTTGCGGATGTCGATCACGTCGGGGCCGATGGTGCCCTTGTAGATCGGCAGTTCGACGTTGTCGCCGCCATTGCTGAACGACAGCGTGGCCTTGGTATCGGATGCTTTCATTTCGGTTTACTTTCAGAGGAGGATTCAGGACGAAGGAGAGATTGCGGGACGCTGCGCGCCATCGGTACGCATCAGATGCAGCAATGCGACCACCTCGGCGCCGGCCCATTCGGGCTCGGGCTCCTTTCTGCACAGCAAAAGGTCCAGGAGGTCGTTGTCCGACAGGTCCATCAATGTCTCCATCGCTCCCGCCTGACCGTTGGTCATGTGGGATTCGTGCCGCTCGAAGAAGCGGGCGATGAACAGGTCGTTCTCGAGCAGGCCGCGCCGGCAACGCCATTTCAGCTTGCTCAGCGCACGTTCGCTGAGCGGCTGCTGGAGTTCGTCGGCGGTTTGCATGATGGTGTCTTGAAAGAAGGTCAGATGGCGCGACGCACCATCAGTTCCTTGATCTTGCCGATGGCCTTGGTGGGGTTCAGGCTCTTCGGGCACACGTCGACGCAGTTCATGATCGTGTGGCAGCGGAACAGGCGGTACGGGTCTTCCAGGTTGTCCAGGCGCTCGGCGGTGGCTTCGTCGCGGCTGTCAGCGATGAAGCGGTAGGCCTGCAGCAGGCCGGCCGGGCCGACGAACTTGTCGGGGTTCCACCAGAAGCTCGGGCAGCTCGTGGAGCAGCTCGCGCACAGGATGCACTCGTACAGGCCGTCGAGTTCTTCACGCTCTTCGGGCGACTGCAGGCGTTCCTTCTCGGGCGGCACGTTGTCGTTCTGCAGGTACGGCTTGATCGAGTTGTACTGCTTGAAGAACTGGGTCATGTCGACGATCAGGTCGCGGATGACGGGCAGGCCCGGCAGCGGCTTGAGCACGACGGTGCCCTTGAGCGTGTTCATGTTGGTCAGGCAGGCCAGACCGTTCTTGCCGTTGATGTTCATCGCGTCGGAGCCGCAGACGCCTTCGCGGCACGAGCGGCGGAACGACAGCGTGGGATCCTGCGCCTTGAGCTTCATCAGGGCGTCCAGCAGCATGCGTTCGTGGCCGTCGAGTTCGACCTCGACCGTCTGCATGTAGGGCTTGGCGTCCTTGTCCGGGTCGTAGCGGTAGATCTGGAATGTGCGCTTCATCGTATGGACCTTGTAAATATTCTTAGAACGTGCGGACCTTGGGTGGCACCGAAGCCACCGTCAGCGGTTGCAGCTTGACGGGCTTGTACGAGAGGCGGTTGTCCGCGCTGTACCAGAGCGTGTGCTTCATCCAGTTGGCGTCGTCGCGGCCCAGCGGTGCGACCGGATCGTCCGCGGGACGCTCGTAGTCTTCCACCGTGTGGGCGCCGCGGCATTCCTTGCGGGCGGCGGCCGAGACCATGGTGGCCTGCGCCACTTCGATCAGGTTGTCGACTTCCAGCGCTTCGATGCGGGCGGTGTTGAACACCTTGGACTTGTCCTTCAGGCCGATCGACTTGACGCGCTCGCGCACGGCGGCGATCTTGACCACGCCTTCGTCCATCGAGGCCTGCTTGCGGAACACGGCGGCGTGCTGCTGCATGACGGCGCGGATCTCGCCGGCCACGTCCTGGGCGTACTCGCCGCCGGTGGAGGCTTCGAGTTCGTTCAGGCGCTGCAGGGTGCGGTCGGCCGCATCCTTGGGCAGTTCCTTGTGTTCCTTGAGCTTGTCGTTGAACTCGACGATGTGGTTGCCGGCCGCGCGGCCGAACACCAGCAGGTCGAGCAGCGAGTTGGTGCCCAGGCGGTTGGCGCCGTGCACGCTCACGCAGGAGCATTCGCCCACCGCGTACAGGCCGTTCACCACGGCGCTGTTGTCTTCACCCTTCTGGATGACGACCTGGCCGTTGATGTTCGTCGGGATGCCGCCCATCTGGTAGTGGATGGTGGGCACCACGGGAATCGGTTCCTTGGTGACGTCGACGTTGGCGAAGTTGATGCCGATCTCGTAGACCGACGGCAGCCGCTTGTGGATGGTGTCGGCGCCCAGGTGGTCCAGCTTCATGTGGATGTAGTCCTTGTTGGGACCACAGCCACGGCCTTCCTTGATTTCCTGGTCCATCGAGCGCGACACGAAGTCGCGCGGTGCCAGGTCCTTCAGCGTGGGCGCATAGCGCTCCATGAAGCGTTCGCCGTTGCTGTTCAGCAGGATGGCGCCTTCGCCGCGGCAGCCTTCGGTCAGCAGCACGCCCGCGCCGGCCACGCCGGTGGGGTGGAACTGCCAGAACTCCATGTCCTGCAGCGGGATGCCCGAACGTGCAGCCATGCCCAGGCCGTCGCCGGTGTTGATGAAGGCGTTGGTGGACGCACCGAAGATGCGGCCTGCGCCGCCGGTGGCCAGCAGCACGGTCTTGGCCTGCAGGATGTGCAGGTCGCCGGTTTCCATTTCGAGCGCAGTGACGCCGACGACGTCGCCTTCGTCGTCACGGATGAGGTCCAGCGCCATCCATTCGACGAAGAATTGCGTACGCGCTTCGACGTTCTTCTGGTAGAGCGTGTGCAGCATCGCGTGGCCGGTGCGGTCGGCCGCGGCGCAGGCGCGTTGCACGGCCTTCTCGCCGTAGTTGGCGGTGTGGCCACCGAACGGACGCTGGTAAATGGTGCCGTCGGGGTTGCGGTCGAACGGCATGCCGAAGTGCTCGAGCTCGTACACGACCTTCGGGGCTTCACGGCACATGAACTCGATCGCGTCCTGGTCGCCGAGCCAGTCGGAACCCTTGATCGTGTCGTAGAAGTGGTAGTGCCAGTTGTCTTCGCTCATGTTGCCGAGCGAGGCGCCCACGCCGCCCTGGGCAGCGACGGTGTGCGAGCGGGTCGGGAACACCTTGGAGAGCACGGCCACGTTGAGGCCGGCACGGGCGAGTTGCAGCGAGGCGCGCATGCCGGAGCCGCCGGCACCGACGATGACGACGTCGAACTTGCGCTTGGTGATGTTTTCTTTTGTGTAGGTCATGGTGGGTCAGATCTTCCAAAGCACTTGAATGGCCCAACCCGCACAACCGACAAGCCAGACGATGGTGAAAACTTGCAGCACGAGACGGATGGCGACAGGCTGGACGTAGTCCATCCACACGTCGCGCATGCCGACCCACACGTGATAGAGCAGGGCAACGATCACGGAGAAGGTCAGGACCTTCATCCACTGGGCGGCGAAGATGCCGGCCCACAGGTCGTAGCCGATGGGGCCGCGCGAGAAGATCACTTGCGCGAGCAGGATGATGGTGAAGAGCGCCATCAGGGCGCCGGTGATGCGCTGGCTGAGCCAGTCGCGCAGACCGTAGTGCGCGCCGACAACGATGCGCTTGGAGCCGTAATTCACAGACATGGGGAGCTCCTTCTCAGTACAGGCCGAACAGCTTGGCGCCGAGCACCAGCGTGAGGATGACGCTCGCGGCCAGCGTGAACATGGCCGAGCTGTGACCGAATTCCTTGGTCACGGCGGCGTGGCTCACGTCCATCCAGAGGTGACGCAGGCCGGCGATGAAGTGGTGCAGGTAGGCCCAGATGAGCGCCAGTGCCACGAGCTTGAAGAACCATCCCGGGGCAAAGCCGATGCCGGTGTTGAACGCGGCCTTGAATTTCGCGAACGAATAGTCAGATGACAGCGAGGTGTCGAACATCCAGATGATGAAGGGCATCAGCAGGAACATCAGCACGCCGCTCACGCGGTGCAGGATCGACACGATGCCGGCCGGCGGCAGCCGGTAGGTCGTGAGATCGGTGAAGGCATTGATGTTCCGGAATTCGCGACGCGGCGGCCGGGGAGGGGTTGCAAGCTCTGTCATGGGGAGGTGGCTTTCGTGGCTTTGTGACTTGTTGGCTTGTTCTGAGAGCGAACGCTTTTGTTTCTTCTGCGGAATGCAAACAACGCAAAATTCTATTGCAATGCACCATCGCGCACCGGACGCACAGGAGTCAACGCACTGCGGCAGTCGGATGCTCGTGATGCGGGGCTGCGTTGCGCGGGCTGAGTGTGCGCGTTTGTGCCCGCGCGGGCGAGGTTCTTCGGCGCCATCGGATCAGCCCAGCTGGTTGCGGTAGTGGTGGGTGTCGGTGCGGTACAGGCCGCGGCGCAGTTCCATCGGCATGTCGTGGTACGTGTGCGCCACGCGCTCCACGCTCAGCAGCGGCATCTGCAGCGGCACGTCGAGCAACTGGGCCTGTTCGGCATCGGGCAGCACGGCGCGGATCTTTTCTTCGGCGCGCACCATGCGCACGCCGAACTCGGTTTCGAACATGGCGTACATCGGGCCGGGCCAGGCGCGCAGCCGGTCGGCCGTGAGTCCCTTGAACGGCGCGCCGGGCAGCCAGAGGTCTTCGAGGATGGTCGGCACGCCCGCATAGGCGAGCACGCGGCGCACCTGCAGCACGGCGTCGCCGGTACGCAGGCTCAGCGTACGCGCCACGTCGGCCGAGGCGCGCAGGCGCCTGCAGTCGACGATGGTGCGTTCGGCCGGTCCTTCGGCACTGGGGCTGCCGGCATCGGGCACGAGTTTCAGGAAGCGGTACTGCACATGCTGCTCGGCATGCGTGGCGACGAAGGTGCCCTTGCCCTGGCGGCGCACCACCAGGTTTTCGGCCGCCAGCTCGTCGATCGCCTTGCGCACCGTGCCCTGGCTCACGCGGTACCGCACGGCCAGGTCCATCTCGCTGGGGATGGGCTCGCCCGGCTTCCACTCGCCGGCCTGCAGGCTCTGCAGGATCAGGGTCTTGATCTGCTGGTAGAGCGGACTGAAGGACGGCGTCGTGGGCTCGTCGAGGGTGGAGGGCGTGTTCATGGCAGCGGTGGGGTGCGCCGTGGCGGACCCCCAGAGGATATCTTATATAAGACATAAGACGGCCTTTGTCGATTCGGCTTAAAATGCGGGCCGGTCCCGCGCCGCGGGAAAGCTTCCCCCCGCAGGACCGCTGGCGCCGCACGAGAGCGCTGCCCCGTTTCACCACCTTCTGGAGTCTTCCCATGAGCAAAAAGCCTGTCCGCGTTGCCGTTACCGGTGCCGCCGGTCAAATCGGTTACGCCCTGTTGTTCCGTATCGCATCCGGCGAAATGCTCGGCAAAGACCAGCCGGTCATCCTGCAACTGCTCGAAATCCCCGACGAGAAGGCCCAGAAGGCGCTCAAGGGCGTGATGATGGAACTCGACGACTGCGCCTTCCCGCTGCTGGCCGGCATGGAAGCCCACGGCGATCCGATGACCGCCTTCAAGGACGCCGACTACGCCCTGCTGGTTGGCTCGCGCCCCCGTGGCCCCGGCATGGAACGTGCCGAACTGCTGGCCGTCAACGGCGCCATTTTCACGGCACAAGGCAAGGCGCTGAACGCCGTGGCCTCGCGCAACGTGAAGGTGCTGGTCGTCGGCAACCCCGCCAACACCAACGCCTACATCGCCATGAAGTCGGCACCGGACCTGCCGCGCAAGAACTTCACCGCCATGCTGCGCCTGGACCACAACCGTGCTGCCAGCCAGATCGCCGCCAAGACCGGCAAGGCCGTGGCCGACATCGAGAAGCTCACCGTCTGGGGCAACCACTCGCCCACGATGTACGCCGACTACCGCTTTGCGACCATCAACGGCGAAAGCGTCGCCAAGATGATCAACGACCAGGAATGGAACGCCAACACCTTCCTGCCGACCGTCGGCAAGCGCGGCGCGGCCATCATCGAAGCGCGCGGCCTGTCGTCGGCTGCCTCGGCCGCCAACGCCGCCATCGACCACATGCGCGACTGGGCCCTGGGCACCAACGGCAAGTGGGTCACGATGGGCATCCCGTCGGACGGCCAGTACGGCATTCCGAAGGACGTGATGTTCGGCTTCCCGGTCACCTGCGAAAACGGTGAGTACAAGCTGGTCGAAGGCCTCGAGATCGACGCATTCAGCCAGGAGCGCATCAACAAGACGCTCGAAGAGCTCGAAGGCGAACGCGCCGGCGTTGCCCACCTGCTGTAAAGCAAGCCCGCCCGCATGCTCGACTGGAACCCCGCGCTCTACCGTCGCTACGAGGACGAGCGCACCCGGCCCGCACAGGAACTCCTGGCGCGGGTCCCGCTTGCCGAGGCCGCCCGCGTGGTCGACCTCGGATGTGGCCCGGGCAATTCCACCGAGCTGCTGGCCCATCGGTTCCCGACGGCGCAGGTCACGGGCACCGACAACTCCGAAGCCATGCTGGTCAGCGCGCGCGAGCGCCTGCCGGCGGCGCGCTTCGAGTTGAGTGACATCGCGACCTGGGCGCCGCGTGAAAAAGAAGCGCCCGATCTCATCTATGCCAACGCGTCCCTGCAATGGGTGCCGGATCATGAAACACTGATCCCCCGCCTGTTCGATGCGCTGGCCCCGGGCGGCGTGCTCGCCGTCCAGATGCCCGACAACCGCCAGGAGCCCACGCACCGCCTGATGCGCGCGGTGGCGGCCGAAGCGCCCTGGGCCGAGCCCATCGGCGACGCCGACAAGCTGCGCACCTTGCTGCTGCCGCTCGGCGGCTACTACGACCTCTTGGCCGCGCGTGCGGCCCATGTCGATGTCTGGCACACCATCTACCAGCACCCGATGGCCAACGCCGCGGCCATCGTCGAATGGGTGCGCGGCACGGGCCTGAAGCCCTTCGTCGACCGGCTGCCGCCCGACCTGCAGGCGAGCTACCTCGCCGAATACGAACGCTGTGTGGACGAGGCCTATCCGGTGCGCACCGACGGCAAGCGCCTGCTTGCCTTCCCGCGCATGTTCATCGTGGCGCACAAGAAAAAAGACGCATGACCACCCAAATCGCCACCGCCGCCCATCCTGCGGACGTGCTGCTCGGCGCCCAGGCCGGCGCCGTGACCCTGCCGGTGTGCGACCACTACAGCGGCGTCGAAGCCCGCATGAAGAAGAGCCTCGCGCTCCAGGCCGAGATGGCGCAGGAGTTCGGCGCCTGCGTGTTCGACGTCACCCTCGACTGCGAAGACGGCGCCCCGGTCGGCGGCGAGGCGGAGCACGCCGCGCTCGTCACCGAACTCGCGCTGGCCGCGAAGCCCGGCATGCGCGTCGGCGTGCGCGTGCACCCGGTCGACCACCCGGCCTTTGCCGGCGACGTGGTCACCATCGCTGGCCGTGCGGGCGATCGCCTGAGCCACCTGATGGTGCCCAAGGTCGAATCCGTGGCCGATGTGTTGCAGGCTGTTGCGGCGCTCGACGCGGCCGATGCCGGGGCGCTGCCGCTGCATGTGCTCATCGAATCGCCCCTGGCGGTGCACAACGCCTTCGAAATCGCCGCGCATCCGCGCGTGCAGTCGCTGAGCTTCGGTCTCATGGACTTCGTGTCGGCGCATGCCGGCGCCATTCCCGCCGACGGCATGGGCGCGGTGGGGCAGTTCAGCCATCCGCTGGTCGTGCGCGCCAAGCTGGCGCTGGCCTCGGCCGCGCATGCCTACGGCAAGGTGCCTTCGCACTGCGTGGTCACCGAGTTCAACGACACCGATGCAATGCGCACCGCGGCCCGCAAGGCGGCCACCGAATTCGGCTACACCCGCATGTGGAGCATCCACCCGAACCAGATCCGGCCGATCCTCGAGGCCTTCGCGCCTGACGAGGCGCAGATTCAAATTGCCACAAAAATCATTACAAAAGCCGCCGACGCGGATTGGGCACCGACACAAATTGATGGCACATTGCACGACCGCGCGAGCTACCGCCATTTCTGGCAGGTTCTGACGCGTGCCCACGCAACAGGGCGCGCGTTGCCCTCCGAGGCGAAAGCCTGGTTTGCATCGCGGTCTCCTGAAACCCACTGAATCCAGCCTCAAGGAACCCCGCACATGAAGAAATTTGCACTGATCGCCGCCGTTGCGCTGGCCCTGCCGTTTGCCGCCGTGGCGCAGAGCGCCACCGCCGCCAAGTCCGAAGCCAAGAAGAAGGCCCCGCCGAAGCGCCAGGTCACCCGCAAGGCGGCCAAGGCCGTCGAAGAGGTCACGCCGATTGCCGACGACAGCAACATCGTGCTGTCCGAGGCCGACCTGGCCGTGGCGCAGCGCGTGTCCATCGGCAAGGCCCAGTGCGAACTCGGCGCCGACGTCACCGTCACGCCCGACGAGAAGAAGCCCGGCTTCTTCACCGTGACCACCAAGGGCCTGAAGTACCGCATGCACCCGGTCGAAAGCCGCACTGGCGCCATCCGCCTCGAAGACCCGCGTGCCGGCGCCATGTGGCTGCAGCTTGGCAACAAGTCGATGCTGATGAACCAGAAGGCCGGCCTGCGCATCGCCGACGAATGCCAGACCGCCGCCCAGGTCGCCTTTGCCGACGAGATGAAGAAGAACCCGCCGAAGGCCCTTTTCGAAGGTGCTGACGCAGCCAAGAAGTAAGAAGAGCACCGAACCCGGGGTGCGGCGCGGCTCTTGCATGGCCGCTAGAGACCGCTGCGCACGCCCGATAGCCTAGTTTCCGGAGAAAAGAAGATGTTGCAAGCCTACGTTGATCATGTTGCCGAACGCGCCGCGCTCGGTATCCCGCCGCTGCCCCTGAGCGCGAAGCAGACCGCCGAAGCGATCGAGCTCCTGAAGAGCGCGAATGCCAAGGACGGCGCCTTCCTGCTGGACCTGCTCACCTACCGTGTGCCCGCTGGCGTCGACGACGCCGCCAAGGTCAAGGCGAGCTACCTCGCGGCCGTGGCCCACGGCACCGAGAAGAATGCGTTCATCACGCGCGCCCGCGCGACCGAACTGCTCGGCACCATGCTCGGCGGCTACAACATCAGCCCCATGATCGACCTGCTGGACGACGCCGAAGTCGGCGCCGTGGCAGCCGAAGGCCTGAAGAAGACCCTGCTGATGTTCGACCAGTTCCACGACGTCAAGGAAAAGGCCGACAAGGGCAACGCCCACGCCAAGGGCGTGCTGCAAAGCTGGGCCGATGCCGAGTGGTTCACCAGCCGCCCCGAAGTGCCGCAAAGCATCACCGTCAGCATCTTCAAGGTGGCTGGCGAAATCAACACCGACGACCTGTCGCCCGCACCCGACGCCACCACGCGTCCCGACATTCCGATGCACGCCCTGGCGATGCACAAGAACGCCCGCCCCGGCATCGTTCCTGAGGAAGACGGCAAGCGCGGCCCGGTGAAGTTCATCGAAGACCTGCGCGCGCGCGGCCACCTCGTGGCCTACGCCGGCGACGTGGTTGGTACGGGTTCGTCGCGCAAGAGCGCCACCAACTCGGTGCTGTGGTTCACCGGCGAAGACATTCCCTTCGTGCCGAACAAGCGTTTCGGCGGCGTCTGCCTCGGCGGCAAGATCGCTCCCATCTTCTACAACACGATGGAAGACTCGGGCGCTCTGCCCATCGAGCTCGACGTGACCCAGATGAACATGGGCGACGTGGTCGAGTTGCGTCCCTACGAAGGCAAGGCCCTGAAGGACGGCAAGGTCATCGCCGAATTCCAGGTCAAGAGCGACGTGCTGTTCGACGAAGTGCGCGCCGGCGGCCGCATTCCGCTGATCATCGGCCGCGGCCTCACGGCCAAGGCGCGTGAAGCACTGGGCCTGCCCGTCTCGACGCTGTTCCGCCTGCCGACCAGCCCGGTCGACACCAAGAAGGGCTTCTCGCTCGCGCAGAAGATGGTCGGCCGCGCCTGTGGCCTGCCCGAAGGCCAGGGCGTGCGCCCGGGCACGTACTGCGAACCCAAGATGACCTCGGTCGGCTCGCAGGACACCACCGGCCCGATGACCCGCGACGAGCTGAAGGACCTGGCCTGCCTGGGCTTCTCGGCCGACCTCGTCATGCAGTCGTTCTGCCACACGGCGGCGTACCCGAAGAAGGTCGACGTCAAGATGCACCACGAACTGCCCGAGTTCATGGCCAACCGCGGCGGCGTGTCGCTGCGTCCGGGCGATGGCGTGATCCACAGCTGGCTCAACCGCCTGCTGACGCCCGACACCGTGGGCACGGGCGGCGACAGCCACACCCGCTTCCCGATCGGCATCAGCTTCCCCGCGGGCTCCGGCCTCGTGGCCTTCGCGGCCGCCACCGGCGTGATGCCGCTGGACATGCCCGAATCGGTGCTGGTGCGCTTCAAGGGCAAGATGCAGCCCGGCGTCACGCTGCGTGACCTGGTCAACGCCATTCCGCTGTACGCCATCAAGGCCGGTCTGCTGACCGTGGCCAAGCAGGGCAAGAAGAACATCTTCTCGGGCCGCATCCTCGAAATCGAAGGCCTGCCCGACCTGAAGGTGGAGCAAGCCTTCGAACTGAGCGATGCCTCGGCCGAGCGCTCGGCCGCCGGCTGCACGGTGCACCTGAACAAGGAACCGATCCAGGAGTACATCAACAGCAACATCACGCTGATGAAGTGGATGATTGCCGAAGGCTACGCCGACGCCCGCACGCTGGCACGCCGCATCGCCGCGCAGGAAGCCTGGCTCAAGGACCCGCAGCTGCTCAAGGGCGATGCCGACGCCGAGTACGCCGCTGTCATCGAGATCGACCTGGCCGAGATCCACGAACCCATCGTGGCCTGCCCGAACGACCCGGACGACGTGAAGACGCTGAGCGACGTGGCCGGTGCCACCATCGATGAAGTGTTCATCGGCTCGTGCATGACCAACATCGGTCACTTCCGCGCCGCGTCGAAGCTGCTCGAAGGCAAGCGCGACATCCCGGTCAAGCTGTGGATCGCACCGCCGACCAAGATGGACGCGCAGCAGCTCACCGAAGAAGGCCACTACGGCGTGTTCGGCAACGCCGGCGCGCGCACCGAAATGCCGGGCTGCTCGCTGTGCATGGGCAACCAGGCGCAGGTGCGCGAAGGCGCGACGGTGATGTCGACCAGCACCCGCAACTTCCCGAACCGCCTGGGCAAGAACACGAACGTGTACCTGGGCTCGGCCGAACTGGCCGCCATCTGCTCGCGTCTGGGCCGCATCCCGACGCGCGAGGAGTACATGGCCGCCACGGGCGTGATCGACGCGTCCAGCGCGCAGATCTACCAGTACCTGAACTTCGACAAGATCGAAGACTACAAGGGCGTGGCGGACACGGTCACGGCCTGAGGGTCGTTGCAGCCGGCGAGCGATTCGCCGGCCTCATGAAAAAGCCCCGCTTCGGCGGGGCTTTTTCATGGGCGTTCGTTCGGCGTCAGCCGTGCGACGGATTGGATTTCAGGTGCTCGTGGCCCTTCAGCACCATCGTCATCCCGGCCGTGCCGCCGACCGCGTTGGGCAGCGATGCCTGCAGCGAGTGGGCGAAATCCCCCCGGTACAGCTTGGCGCCCTGGTGGGTCAGGTTCGAGTTGGCGTCGATATGAATTGACTCGCCCAGCCCCGACCACAACCGGCAGAAACCGTAGTCTTCCGACAGGTAGCGCCGCGTGACCGGGTCGACCATCACGTCGAAGAAGCGGTAGTGCAGCCCCTGGTCGGTTTCGCCGATGCTGTCGGGCGTGTATTGCAAGTCGGGGTAGGCGGCCATGAGCCGTTCGAACACCTGGCGCCGGATCACCATGAAGCCCGTGGGCGCCTCGGTCATCTTCATGAAACCGTCGGGCTGCACCTCGAGCTCGATCTGCGCCGCGCCTTCTTCGGCATTGGCGTTGACCGTGTAGCGCGTGAAGGCAGCCTCGAATTGCTGCTGCGTGGTGCCTGCCGCCACGCCCTCCTGCGGCCAGTTCTCACGCTTCAGCGGGTAGACGCCCGCCGCGATGTCGTAGCCCGACAGCAGCAGGCGGAACGCCGCCTCGGCGGAAAAGCCGATGTCCGCGTCGATCCAGAACAGGTGGGTCCACTCCGGATTGGCCAGGAACTGGGCCACGCAGTTGTTGCGCGCACGCGTGACGAGGCTCTCACCCTGGTGCATCAGCACCTGCATCCGCATGCCGGCGCGCTCGGCGTGGATGGTGAAGTTCAGCAGCGAGGCCACGTAGTTCTGGAAGAACTTGCCGTCGTGGCTCGGCGTCACGATCACAGGATAGAAGTTCCGAAGTTCGGACGGGTCGAGCATGCGAGGGGCTCCGTGTGTCGGATGTCTAACTACTGACTATCGGGCAGGACGCTGCATCAGGCCCTGCAGCAGGCTGTTGTAGGTCTGCGTGGCCGCCACATCGCCGGGCAGGTAGCGCGCGATGAGCGCGCGCTGCCGTTGGCGATAAGCACCTGCCTGGGCGTCGTGCCCGTCGATGACCTCGAGCACGCGGGCACTGCCTGCGGCCACGTCGTTCTCGGGGTAGTAGTAGCCGATGTCCGTGCACAGGTGGGCGTTGTGCACCAGCGGATAGCCCTGCCAGCAGGTCTCGAGGTAGAAGTAATTGAGCGGGTTTTCCCACTGGTGGGACACCACGATGTCGGTGTTCTGCGCCAGGAACACCGGGGTTTCGTGCCGGCCCAGGAAGACCGCCTTGTGCTGGCGCACCAGGTCGAGCTGGTTCATCAGCGTGATGAACTCCATGCTGTCCTTGGCCATGCGCTCCGCGTTCGTGACCTGCAGTAGCGCAATGGCATCAGGCCGGGCACGGTAGGCCAGCTCGGCAATCAGGATCGGGTAGACGCAGAACTTCACCACGTTGATGTTGGGTTCCATCACGCTCAACCGCCTCGGGCCGCTGCGCGGCTGGTAGGCGCCGCCCTCGGGTAGCGCGCGGGAGCGCTCTTCGAGGAACACCGGGCTCCAGACGAAGGGCACGGCGCGCGCCTCGGCGCGGCGCAGCACCTCGAAGTACGACTGGCTGATGTGGGCCACCTGCGGAACCATCCAGATGTCGTCGTAGCGCTGGTTGACGAACAGGTTGCGCCCCCACAGCGGCTTGCCGAACAGCATCGACTCCATCGCGTGCACGTACTCGAAGCCGCAGCAGTACGACACCAGCCGCGCGCCGCGGCGCTTGAGGTGGTCGGTCTGGTCGCCGTCGATCTGGCCACCCAGCTCGATCAGCACGTCCACGCTGTCCTTGGCTGCCTCGAAGGTCACGGTCGGCCAGCGGGCCTGGTCCCAGGGCAGGGCGGGAGTGATGGGCGTGGCGGTGGTGTTGACCAGCACCACCGAGGCGACGCTCGGGCAGTGCTTTAGCGCCTCTGCCAGGAACACGGCGTTCTGCTTGATGCCGTTGTTCCAGAGGGTCTCGGCCTCGTGGTGAAGGCCGATCGTGATGCCGATGCGCAGGCCGGCACCCGAGGCGGTGGTCATTGGTTTTCGCGGGGGACGTAGCCCGTCAGGCGCCAGCCTTGGGGTTCGAGGCGGAAGCTGACTTTTTCGAAGACCGTCTTGTCGTTGGTCAGGCGGGTGGCGAAGTCGACGTTGGCGTACAGGCCTGCAGGGATGCCGGTGCTGTCGTCCAGGTAGCGGATGCGGGTCACGCTGGCCCAGTCACGGCGGGCCACGACGCCCACGGTCTGACGCGAGCGTTGCGTGTTGGCAACAAATTCGGCCTTAGGAAAGCGAGTCTTCACAAACGCCGACGCGGTGTCCCAGATCTCTCCTGCCCGGTTTTCGTCGATCTGCTTGAGGCTGCCAAGGCCCGCCTGGATGAGTTCGTCAGCGGAACTGCCGTCCTGCGCCAGGGCGCAGGAACCGGCCAGGGCCAGCGTGCATGCGGCCAGGAAATGGGGGAGGAACGGCTTCATTTGGGCAACCTTTGTGAGGAAAACCGCTGTGACAGACAGCGGCGGCGATTCTAGGCGGGGCGTTCGGATCGACGTTCCAGGGCGACATCGGCGGGCCACGATTTGTCTCCAAACGTGAAATTTTGTGAACTAAATCATCATTTCAAGATTTCCCGGGAGCCCGAAATGACTGTAAATGTAAACACCTAAGTACATTACCGCGTACTTTGTACTACGACCCTGGCTGGGGCGGCGACCCACGGGCGGTCGTTGTCCTTTCTCCGCCGTTGATGCCTCGCCCGCCTTTGTGAACCGAGCTCGAAGAATATGAACAAGTCTTACCGAAGTATTTGGAATGAAGCCCTGGGGGCCTGGGTCGCGGCGTCTGAAATTACGTCGGCGCGGGGGAAGAAGAGCGGTTCGAAGCTGGTGAGGGCGGCGGTCGCAGCAGCGTCGCTGATGGCAATTTCCTTCGGGGCTGGCGCCGCGTATCAAGTAGCAGGGGGATATGCGAACGGTACGAATGCGGTCGCGATCGGTGTCACTCAAAACGGCTCGGGCACGTCGAACAGCAACACTGCGTATGCCACCGCCGAATACGCAATCGCGATCGGGAACAACGCTCAGGCGAATTCCAACAGTGCAACGGCGATCGGCTCCGGTGCGCAAGCCTTTGCCAAGGGCGCCTATGCACTCGGTAACGATGCCAGGGCTACGGGAAACTCGGCGGTCGCGATCGGTGGTGGCGACGGCACTACGGCCGGGGGGTCTGTCGCTTCCGGAGCACAGGCCGTGGCTATCGGCCGAGCGACCAATGCCAGCGGTACGAACAGCGTGGCGATCGGCGGCAACTCGGCGGTCGACACTGGCGCAAGGAGCTCAGGCGCCAACGCGGTGGCAATTGGTTCGGGCGCCAATGCCAGCACAGACAACAGCGTTGCCCTGGGCAACAGCAGTTCAACCGCGGCAGCGACCAGCGTTTCCAGCGCGACGGTCAACGGCGTCACGCTGAGCGGTTTTGCCGGCACCTCACCGACCGGTGTCGTGAGCGTCGGTTCTGCCAATAGCGAGCGCCAAATCACCAACGTGGCGGCAGGTCGCGTGACTTCCACCTCGACCGATGCGATCAATGGCAGCCAGTTGTTCTCCGTCGCCGGGGCGGTGGGGTCGCTGTCGACGTCGACTTCCACGGGGTTGAGCACTGCGACCAGCGGGATTTCCAGCCTGTCGACGGGCCTGAGCACCACGAACAGCAACGTCGCCAGCCTGTCGACCTCCACATCGTCGGGCCTGAGCACGGCCAGCAGCCGCATCAACAGCCTGTCGACTTCGACGTCGTCGGGTCTGAGCACGGCCACGAGCGGCATCTCGAGCCTCTCGACCGGCCTGAGCACCACGAACAGCAACGTCGGCAGTCTTTCGACCTCCACGTCGACTGGCCTCAGCACGACCAACAGCCGCATCGACAGCCTGTCGACGTCGACGTCAAGCGGCCTGAGCACGACCAACAGCAACGTCAGCAGCCTGTCGACTTCGACGTCGTCTGGTT
>NZ_LMEV01000001.1:264864-264982 GCF_001426505.1 Variovorax sp. Root473 | reverse complement strand
TGGTATCTCCAGCCTGTCGACGGGTCTGAGCACCACGAACAGCAACGTCAGCAGCCTGTCGACCTCCACGTCGTCCGGTTTGAGCACGGCCACCAGTGGCATCTCCAGCCTGTCGACT
>NZ_LMEV01000001.1:264461-264846 GCF_001426505.1 Variovorax sp. Root473 | reverse complement strand
GTCGTCTGGCTTGAGCACGGCCACGAGTGGTATCTCCAGCCTGTCCACCGGCTTGAGCACGACCAACAGCAATGTCAGCAGCCTGTCGACGTCGACGTCGTCGGGGCTGAGCACGGCGACCAGCGGAATATCGAGCCTGTCCACGGGCTTGAGTACGACGAACAGCAATGTGGGCAGCCTGTCGACCTCCACGTCGTCCGGCCTGAGCACGACCAACAGCCGCATCGACAGCCTGTCGACGTCGACTTCAAGCGGTCTGAGCACCGCCACGAGCGGCATCTCGAGCCTGTCCACAGGTCTGAGCACCACGAACAGCAACGTCAGCAGCTTGTCGACCTCCACGTCGTCCGGCCTGAGCACCAGCAGCAGCCGCATCGACAGCCTT
>NZ_LMEV01000001.1:264363-264435 GCF_001426505.1 Variovorax sp. Root473 | reverse complement strand
GTCAGTAGCTTGTCGACTTCGACGTCGTCCGGCTTGAGCACGGCCACGAGTGGTATCTCCAGCCTGTCGACG
>NZ_LMEV01000001.1:264120-264205 GCF_001426505.1 Variovorax sp. Root473 | reverse complement strand
GTCGTCTGGCTTGAGCACGGCCACGAGTGGTATCTCCAGCCTGTCCACCGGCTTGAGCACGACGAACAGCAATGTCAGCAGCCTG
>NZ_LMEV01000001.1:263452-264106 GCF_001426505.1 Variovorax sp. Root473 | reverse complement strand
GTCAGTAGCTTGTCGACTTCGACGTCGTCCGGCTTGAGCACGGCCACGAGTGGTATCTCCAGCTTGTCCACCGGCTTGAGCACGACCAACAGCAATGTCAGCAGTCTGTCGACTTCGACGTCGTCCGGCCTGAGCACGGCCACGAGCGGCATCTCCAGCCTGTCCACGGGCTTGAGCACCACGAACAGCAAGGTGGGCAGCCTGTCGACCTCGACGTCCTCGGGGCTGAGCACCGTCAATAGCCGCATCGACAGCCTCTCGACATCTACGTCGTCGGGCCTGAGCACGGCGACCAGTGGTATCTCCAGCCTGTCCACAGGTCTGAGCACCGCGAACAGCAATGTCAGCAGCTTGTCGACCTCGACGTCGAGCGGTCTGAGCACGGCGACCAGCGGCATCTCGAGCTTGTCCAGCGGCCTGAGCACGACGAACAGCAACGTGAACAGCCTGTCGACCTCGACGTCGTCGGGTCTGAGCACCAGCAGCAGCCGCATCGACAGCCTTTCGACATCGACATCGAGCNTATCACGAGCCTGTCGACGGGCCTGAGCTCCACGAACAGCAACGTCAGCAGCTTGTCGACCTCCAC
This sequence comes from Variovorax sp. Root473, assembly GCF_001426505.1. GTDB lineage: Bacteria > Pseudomonadota > Gammaproteobacteria > Burkholderiales > Burkholderiaceae_C > Variovorax. Next base: position 263,517 of record NZ_LMEV01000001.1, on the reverse strand, counting down.
GTCGTCGGGTCTGAGCACGGCCACGAGCAGCATCGACAGCCTGTCGACGTCGACCTCGTCTGGTT
>NZ_LMEV01000001.1:263173-263317 GCF_001426505.1 Variovorax sp. Root473 | reverse complement strand
GTCGACGTCGACGTCGTCTGGCTTGAGCACGGCCACGAGCAGCATCGATAGCTTGTCGACCTCGACGTCGNTACGAGCAGCATCGATAGCTTGTCGACGTCTACCTCTTCTGGCTTGAGCACGGCAACCAGCGGCATCTCGAGT
>NZ_LMEV01000001.1:262937-263061 GCF_001426505.1 Variovorax sp. Root473 | reverse complement strand
GACCTCGACGTCCTCGGGTCTGAGCACCGCTACCAGCAGCATCGACAGCCTGTCGACTTCGACGTCGAGCGGGTTGAGCACGGCCACGAGCAGCATCGACAGCCTGTCGACGTCGACGTCGTCT
>NZ_LMEV01000001.1:262765-262850 GCF_001426505.1 Variovorax sp. Root473 | reverse complement strand
GACATCCACGTCGAGCGGCTTGAGCACTGCAACCAGTGGTATTTCGAGCCTGTCGACTTCGACGTCGTCTGGTTTGAGCACTGCG
>NZ_LMEV01000001.1:262578-262660 GCF_001426505.1 Variovorax sp. Root473 | reverse complement strand
CAGCGGTATCTCCAGCTTGTCCACTAGCCTCAGCTCCACGAACAGCAACGTGAGCAGCCTGTCGACTTCGACCTCCTCGGGA
>NZ_LMEV01000001.1:262282-262433 GCF_001426505.1 Variovorax sp. Root473 | reverse complement strand
TGGTATCTCCAGCCTGTCGACGGGTCTGAGCACCACGAACAGCAACGTCAGCAGCCTGTCGACTTCGACCTCGTCGGGATTGAGCACGGCCACGAGCAGCATCGACAGTCTGTCGACTTCTACGTCGTCCGGCCTAAGCACCGCCACCAGT
>NZ_LMEV01000001.1:262114-262184 GCF_001426505.1 Variovorax sp. Root473 | reverse complement strand
CGGTAGCCTGTCGACCGGTTTGAGCACCACGAACAGCAACGTGAGCAGCCTGTCGACGTCGACGTCGTCT
>NZ_LMEV01000001.1:261864-262046 GCF_001426505.1 Variovorax sp. Root473 | reverse complement strand
GGACAGCTTGTCGACATCCACGTCGAGCGGCTTGAGCACTGCAACCAGTGGTATTTCGAGCCTTTCGACTTCGACATCGTCTGGCCTGAGCACGGCGACGAGCAGCATTGGCAGCCTTTCGACCTCGACGTCGTCTGGCTTGAGCACGGCGACCAGTGGTATCTCCAGCCTGTCCACAGGTC
>NZ_LMEV01000001.1:261588-261853 GCF_001426505.1 Variovorax sp. Root473 | reverse complement strand
GAGCACGACGAACAGCAACGTCAGCAGCCTGTCGACCTCGACGTCGTCCGGCCTGAGCACGGCCACCAGCGGTATCTCCAGCCTGTCGACGGGTCTGAGCACGACGAACAGCAACGTCAGCAGCCTGTCGACTTCGACGTCGTCCGGCTTGAGCACCGCCACCAGCAGCATCTCGAGCCTCTCAACGGGCCTGAGCACCACCACCAGCGGTATCTCGAGTCTGTCCACCGGCCTGAGCACGACCAACAGCAACGTGAGCAGCCTG
>NZ_LMEV01000001.1:261430-261578 GCF_001426505.1 Variovorax sp. Root473 | reverse complement strand
ATCGTCTGGCTTGAGCACGGCGACGAGCAGCATCGACAGTCTCTCTACTTCGACATCGTCGGGCCTGAGCACCACCAACAGCAACGTCAGCAGCCTGTCGACGTCGACGTCGTCCGGCTTGAGCACGGCGACCAGCGGCATCTCGAGC
>NZ_LMEV01000001.1:261097-261401 GCF_001426505.1 Variovorax sp. Root473 | reverse complement strand
GGCATCTCCAGCTTGTCCACGAGCCTCAGCTCCACGAACAGCAGCGTGAGCAGCCTGTCGACCTCCACGTCATCGGGCCTGAGCACGGCCACGAGCAGCATCGACAGTCTTTCGACGTCTACGTCGAGTGGTCTGAGTACGACCAACAGCCGCATCGATGGCCTGTCAACCGACGTCGGTAGCCTGTCGACCGGTTTGAGCACCACGAACAGCAACGTGAGCAGCCTGTCGACCTCGACGTCATCCGGTCTGAGCACGGCGACGAGCAGCATCGACAGCCTCTCTACTTCGACGTCGTCTGGTT
>NZ_LMEV01000001.1:260869-260986 GCF_001426505.1 Variovorax sp. Root473 | reverse complement strand
ATCGTCGGGCTTGAGCACCGCCACCAGCAGCATCTCGAGCCTCTCAACGGGCCTGAGCACGACCAACAGCAACGTCAGCAGCTTGTCGACCTCGACGTCGTCTGGCTTGAGCACAGC
>NZ_LMEV01000001.1:260637-260818 GCF_001426505.1 Variovorax sp. Root473 | reverse complement strand
TCTGAGCACAGCTACGAGCAGCATCGATAGCTTGTCGACGTCTACCTCTTCTGGCTTGAGCACCACGAACAGCAACGTCAGCAGCCTGTCGACTTCGACCTCGTCGGGATTGAGCACGGCGACGAGCAGCATCGACAGTCTGTCGACTTCTACGTCGTCCGGCCTGAGCACCGCCACCAGC
>NZ_LMEV01000001.1:260319-260497 GCF_001426505.1 Variovorax sp. Root473 | reverse complement strand
CGGTAGCCTGTCGACCGGTTTGAGCACCACGAACAGCAACGTGAGCAGCCTGTCGACGTCGACATCGTCGGGCTTGAGCACGGCGACGAGCAGCATCGACAGCCTGTCGACATCCACGTCGAGCGGTCTGAGCACGGCGACCAGCGGCATCTCGAGCCTGTCCACCGGCCTGAGCACG
>NZ_LMEV01000001.1:260165-260253 GCF_001426505.1 Variovorax sp. Root473 | reverse complement strand
TTCGACATCAAGCGGGTTGAGCACTGCAACCAGTGGCATCTCCAGCTTGTCCACGAGCCTCAGTTCCACGAACAGCAATCTGGACAGT
>NZ_LMEV01000001.1:259623-260141 GCF_001426505.1 Variovorax sp. Root473 | reverse complement strand
TCGACATCGTCGGGTCTGAGCACCGCCACCAGCGGTATCACGAGCCTGTCGACGGGCCTGAGCACCACGAACAGCAACGTGAGCAGCCTGTCGACCTCGACGTCGTCGGGCTTGAGCACGGCCACGAGCAGCATCGACAGTCTATCGACGTCTACGTCGAGCGGTCTGAGCACGGCAACGAGCGGTATCTCGAGCTTGTCGACATCCACGTCGAGCGGGNCCTCAGCTCCACGAACAGCAACCTGGACAGTCTCTCTACTTCGACATCGTCGGGTCTGAGCACCGCCACGAGCAGCATCGACAGCCTGTCGACATCTACCTCGTCCGGCCTGAGCACCGCCACCAGCGGCATCTCCAGCTTGTCCACGGGCCTGAGCACCACGAACAGCAACGTCGGTAGCTTGTCGACTTCGACGTCGTCGGGCTTGAGCACAGCCACGAGCAGCATCGACAGCCTTTCGACGTCGACGTCGTCTGGCCTGAGCACCGCCACCAGTAGCATCTCGAGCCTCTCAACG
>NZ_LMEV01000001.1:259463-259582 GCF_001426505.1 Variovorax sp. Root473 | reverse complement strand
GCGACGAGCAGCATCGACAGTCTCTCTACTTCGACATCGTCGGGTCTGAGCACGGCCACGAGCAGCATCGATAGCTTGTCGACCTCGACGTCGAGCGGGTTGAGCACTGCAACCAGTGA
>NZ_LMEV01000001.1:259232-259437 GCF_001426505.1 Variovorax sp. Root473 | reverse complement strand
CTCCAGCTTGTCCACGAGCCTCAGCTCCACGAACAGCAACCTGGACAGTCTCTCTACTTCGACGTCGTCGGGCTTGAGCACAGCCACGAGCAGCATCGACAGTCTGTCGACGTCTACGTCGAGCGGCCTGAGCACGGCGACCAGTGGTATCTCCAGCCTGTCCACAGGCCTGAGCACCACGAACAGCAACGTCGGTAGCTTGTCG
>NZ_LMEV01000001.1:258963-259068 GCF_001426505.1 Variovorax sp. Root473 | reverse complement strand
ATCGATAGCCTTTCGACTTCGACGTCGTCTGGTTTGAGCACTGCAACCAGTGGTATCTCCAGCTTGTCCACGAGCCTCAGTTCCACGAACAGCAACCTGGACAGC
>NZ_LMEV01000001.1:258712-258794 GCF_001426505.1 Variovorax sp. Root473 | reverse complement strand
ATCGTCGGGCTTGAGCACCGCCACCAGCAGCATCTCGAGCCTCTCAACGGGCCTGAGCACGACGAACAGCGCCATCAGCAGC
>NZ_LMEV01000001.1:257907-258696 GCF_001426505.1 Variovorax sp. Root473 | reverse complement strand
TTCTACTTCGAGTGGTCTGAGCACAGCTACGAGCACCATCGACAGCCTGTCGACGTCTACCTCTTCTGGCTTGAGCACGGCGACCAGTGGCATCTCGAGCCTCTCAACGGGCCTGAGCACGACCAACAGCAACGTCAGCAGCTTGTCGACCTCGACGTCGTCTGGCTTGAGCACGGCCACGAGCAGCATCGACAGCCTGTCGACGTCTACCTCGAGCGGTCTGAGTACTGCAGCCAGTGGCATCTCCAGCCTGTCCACAGGTCTGAGCACGACCAACAGCAACGTGAGCAGCCTGTCGACGTCCACGTCGTCGGGTCTGAGCACCGCCACGAGCAGCATCTCGAGNCAGCGGTATCTCCAGCTTGTCCACTAGCCTCAGCTCCACGAACAGCAACGTGAGCAGCCTGTCCACGTCGACATCGTCGGGCTTGAGCACGGCGACCAGCGGCATCTCGAGCCTGTCCACCGGCCTGAGCACCACGAACAGCAATGTGGGCAGCCTGTCGACCTCGACGTCGTCTGGCTTGAGCACGGCAACCAGCGGCATCTCGAGTCTGTCCACCGGTCTGAGCACCACGAACAGCAATGTGGGCAGCCTGTCGACCTCGACGTCGTCCGGCCTGAGCACGGCGACCAGCAGCATCGATAGCCTTTCGACTTCGACGTCGTCTGGTTTGAGCACGGCCACCAGCGGTATCTCCAGCCTGTCGACGGGTCTGAGCACGACGAACAGCAACGTCAGCAGCCTGTCGACCTCCACGTCATCCGGTCTGAGCACGGCGACGAGCA
>NZ_LMEV01000001.1:0-257785 GCF_001426505.1 Variovorax sp. Root473 | reverse complement strand
CGTGAGCAGCTTGTCGACCTCCACGTCGTCGGGTCTGAGCACGGCCACGAGCAGCATCGACAGCCTGTCGACGTCTACGTCGAGCGGCCTGAGCACTGCAACCAGTGGTATCTCGAGCCTGTCCACGGGCCTGAGCACGACGAACAGCAACGTCAGCAGCCTGTCGGCTTCGACGTCGTCCGGTTTGAGCACCGCCACGAGCAGCATCGATAGCTTGTCGACGTCCACGTCGAGCGGCCTGAGCACAGCGACCAGCGGGATCGCGAGCCTGTCTACGGGCTTGAGCACCACGAACAGCAACCTGGACAGCCTGTCGACCTCAACGTCGAGCGGTCTCAGCACGGCCACGAGCAGCATCGATAGTCTTTCGACTTCGACTTCGTCGGGTCTGAGCACTGCGACGAGCGGTATCTCCAGCCTCTCGACCGGCCTGAGCACGACCAACAGCAGCGTCAGCAGCCTCTCGACCTCGTTCTCGTCCGGCCTGAGCACCGCCACCAGCGGCATCTTCAGCCTGTCGACGGGCCTGAGCACGACGAACAGCACTGTGAGCAGCTTGTCGACGTCCACGTCGAGCGGCCTGAGCACGGTGAACAGCGGCATCGGCAGCTTGTCGAGCGGCTTGAGCACCGCCACCAGCGGGATCTCCAGTCTCTCGACCGGCCTGAGCACGACCAACAGCAACGTGAGCAGCCTGTCGTCCGGCCTGAGCACGACCAACAGCAACGTGAGCAGCCTGTCGTCCGGCCTGAGCACCGTCACCAGCAGCGTGAGCAGCCTGTCCACCGGCCTGAGCACGACCAACAGCAGTGTCAGCAGCTTGTCGACCGGCCTGAGCACGACGAACAGCAACGTCGACAGCCTGTCGACGGGCTTGAGCACGACCAACAGCAGCGTCAGCAGCCTGTCGACGGGCCTGAGCACGACCAACAGCGCCGTCGGCAGCCTGTCGACGGGCCTGAGCACGACGAACAGCAACGTGAGCAGCCTGTCCACCGGGTTGAGCACGACCAACAGCACCGTCAACAGCCTGTCGACCGGCCTGAGCACCACCAACAGCAACCTGGACAGCCTGTCCACCAGCGTGGGCGGCGCGGCCAGCGGGCTCTCCAGCCTGTCGACCTCGACGTCGACCGGCCTGAGCACGGCGATGAGCGGCATCGGCAGCCTGAGCACGACGGTCAGCTCGATCTACAACGGAGGCACCAAGTACTTCCACGCGAATTCGACGAACACGGACTCCAACGCCAGCGGCCAGGAAGCGGTGGCGATCGGACCGCGCACGGAGGCCAGCGGCGCCAACGCCTTCGCAGCCGGCAACGGCGCGAAGGCCACGGCCGACGGCGCGGTGGCGGTGGGCTTCGGGGCGCAGGCCACGGGCACCAACGCAATCGCGATCGGCACCGGGGCGCTGGCCACGGGCTCGCAGGCGATCGGTGCCAACGCCCGGGCGGGCGGCGGTGGCGTGGCGCTGGGCGACCGGGCGGATGCCGGCGGCACGCCGCTGAGCCAGGCGAAGAACGTGGCGCAAGGCACGGCCATCGGCTTCGGCGCGGTGGTGCAGCAGACCGGCGGCGTGGCACTGGGTGCGAACTCGGTGGCCTCGACGGCGGCGGGCATGGTCGGCTACGTGCCGGGCAGCGCGACCGCGGAGCAGGCCGCGGCCATCCGGGCCACGACCGGCACGCAGGGCGCGGTGTCGGTGGGTGATGCCGCCAGCAACCAGTTCCGCCAGATCACGGGCGTGGCCGCCGGCACGGCCGACAGCGACGCGACCAACGTGGCGCAGCTGAAGGCGGCGTCGGCAGCGTCGAAGGCCAGCAGCGTGCAGTACGCGACCAACCCCGACGGGTCGGTCAACTACAACCAGATCACGCTGGGCGCCGGCGAAGCGGCAGGCGGCACGCGCATCAGCAACGTGGCGCCGGGCGTGCTGCCGGGCGATGCGGTCAACCTGGGCCAGTTGCAGCAGGTGCAAAAGCAGGTGGGCGACGTGGCACGCATCGCCTACTCGGGCACGGCGATGGCCTTCGCGATGTCGGGCACCTACCTGCCCACGCTGTACCCGGGCGAGAAGACGATCGGCGTCGGCCTGGGTTCGTACCAGGGCTACAGCGCCGTGGCGCTGACCTTCAAGGCCCTGTCGGACGACGGCAAGATGTCCTGGGGCGCGGGCCTGACCTCCACCGGCAAGGAGTGGGGCGTGAACGCAGGCATCGGCTGGAAGTGGAAGTAAAAGGCCGCTAGGCCGACGCCTCCCGATCCGGTGGCTCCCGCGCCCTGCGCGCGGGAGCCCTTGTTTTTTGGTACACACTTCGGCCATGCGCATCGGTATTTCAGTCCTCTCCCACACGGGGCAGAACATCTGGGAAAACGGCATGGGACAGAACGTCCTATTCCTGGCCCGGCTGCTGCAACGCATCGAATTCGTCGAGTCCGTCACGCTCATCGACGCGGGCGACCAGCAGGCGATGCCGCCGCAGGTCGACCTGTCGGGCATGGGGCTCACGCTGGGCCGTGCCCGCGAGCTGACCGACGCGCTCGACGTGGTCATCGAAATGGCGGGTGCGCTCGACGTGCAGTGGCTGTCGTACTTCCGCGCCTGCGGCGGGCGCGTGGCCTTCCACGGCGTGGGGCAGCCCTTCGCGGCACTGGCCGAGCCGATCATCTTCAGCGACAAGGGGCACTTCGGCGCGACCGACCGCTGCGACGAGATCTGGCTGCTGCCCAAGGACGCGGGCTTTGCGCCGATGATGCGCACGCTGCACCGCTGCCCGGTGCAGGAGGTGCCGTACCTCTGGTCGCCGCAGTTCCTGGCGCAGCGCGTCGACGAAGTGCAGGCGCAGGGCTTTCGCTTTGGCTACCAGCCGCGCACGGCGCAGCAGCCGGGTTTTCGGGTGGCGATCTTCGAGCCCAACATCTCGGTGGTGAAGTCGTGCAGCATCCCGATGCTGATCTGCGACGAGGCCTGCCGCGCCAACCCGGAGAGCATCGCGGCAATGCATGTGCTCAACACGCTGCATCTGAAAGACCATCCGACGATGCTCTACCTGGCGAACTCGCTGAACCTCGTGCGCCAGCACAAGGCCACCTTCCACGGGCGGCACGACTTCGCGGGCTTCATGGTGCAGCACGCCGACGCGGTGGTGTCGCACCAGTGGCAGAACGACCAGAACTACAGCTACCTCGACGCGCTGTACGGCAACTATCCGCTGGTGCACAACTCGCCGTGGCTGCGCGACGCCGGCTACTACTACCCCGACTTCGACATCGCCGTCGGTGCCGAGCAGCTGGCCGCCGCCGTGCGCGGGCACGACGCGCAACTCGACGACTACCGCGCGCGCAGCCAGCGCGTGTTCGACGCGATCGATCCGATGCATCCCGCCAACATCGGCGCCTACGCGCAGCGGCTGCTGCACCTGGTCGGTGGCGACCCGGCGTTCCGTGCCGGCAACGCAAAGGTGGCCGCATGAGCGACGCACCTCACACCGCAAGCCCGCGCGCGGCCGCTTCACCGACCCGCCTGAAGGTCGGCGTCTCCATCTTCATCCGCAAGGGCGAGCAGAGCTTGTGGGAAAACGGCGTCTACCAGAACTGCCTGTTCCTCGTGATGCTGCTGCTGCGCTCACCCTGCGTCGAGCGCACGGTGCTGGTGGCCGGCGGCGGCGACGGCGGCCCGGCCGACGCCACCAACTTCCTGGCCGACTCGCCGGTGCCGATCATCGACATGGCCACCGCCGCGCAGGAGCTCGACCTCATGATCGAGATGAGCGCGCAGCTCGGTCGCGACTGGTCGGTGGCGTTTCGCGAGCGCGGCGGAAAAATCGTCTCGATGCGCGTGGGCAACGACTACGTGATCGACATCGAGCGCATGACCTTCAACAAGCCGCACGGCATGCTGGTCAGCGGCGCGCCCTACGACGAGGTGTGGACGCTGCCCGAATACGAAACCTCCTGCAAGCCGTACTTCACGAGCACCTTCCGCGCGGCCACCAAGCTCATGCCGCACCTGTGGAGCCCGATGGTGATCGAGAAGGCGATGGCGCGCGGCGCCGGGGGCAAGCGCTTTGCCTACGAACCGGGGCGCACGCAGTGGCGCGTGGCCATCTTCGAGCCCAACATCTGCATGGTGAAGACCAGCTTCATTCCGATGCTGGGCTGCGAGTCGGCGCACCGCGCGCAGCCGCGGCTCATCGAGAAGATGTGGGTCTACAACAGCTTTCACCTGAAAGAGAAGCCGAACTTCATCGCCTTTGCCCAGAGCCTGGATCTGGTGCGGCACGGCCTGGCGACTTTCGAGGGGCGCTTTCCGCTGTACCAAGTGCTGCCGGGCGCGATCGACGCGGTCTTTGCGCACCACTGGGAGAACGCGCAGAACTATCTCTACTACGAGGCGCTGTACGGCGGCTGGCCGCTCATCCACAACTCGCACCTCATCGGCGACTGCGGCTACCGCTACCACGGCTTCGACTGCGAGGAGGGCGGGCAGGCGCTGCGGCGCGCGTTCGCCGAGCACGACGCCAACCTGCCGGCTTACCGCGAGCGCGCCCGCGCGCTCATCGCGAAACTGGACCCGGAAGGCGAAGAGAACGTGCGCCTCTATTCCGCGGCCATCGAGAGCCTCTACGCATGAAGGCGACACCGATGAGCGTCCTTGCCCGATTCATTGCTGCGGCCTGTGTGCTCGCGACCGGCAGCGCGCTGGCGCAAGGCGTGCTGGCCCCGCCCGCGGCGCCGCAGGACACGCTCACGCGCGCCGCCGCCAGCGTGGGCGTGCAGCGCTGCCTGCCGGCCATCACGCGGCTGGCCACGCTCACCGTGCAGGGCAGCCGCGCGCACGACGTGCTGCTCGACTGGGACCGCAAGCGCCCCGACGCCGGCCCGGTGTTCTCGCTGGTCGGCATCCAGTACCCGAACGCCGGCGTGGCCGCATCGATCACCGCCATCCCCGACGACAGCGGCGCCTGCACCGTGGCGGCCGAGCGCATCTCGGTGGCGCCGTTCACCTGCGCCAGCGTGGCCGAGCAGGAACTGAAGAATTACAAGCGCACGCCGCTGCTGCCGATCTACACGGTCTACACCGACGACAAGGAGCCGACCTCGTCGGTCTCGCTGATCGATTCGCCTCCGGGCTGCCTCGTGATCCGCCGCTATATCGAGTACGGCTGGCGCGACCCCGCTGCGCCGATGCCCGCCGCCGCACCGGCCGGCCAGGCGCCCAGGCGCCGCTGATCCAGGGCTGATTCACGGGCTTGCGCGAGCCCGTCTCCGACACGCGCGAACGCCCTTGACCGGCCCGGCGTGGGCCCCTGCGGTCCAAGAATGGACGCATGCCGCGCGATGCTTTGGCGCTTGTCTTGTGGGCGCGGCCTCCCAAGGAGACCCCATGTCATTCGCGTCCCTGATCGGCCGATGGGCGATGCAGCCTTTCTCCAATGCCCTGCCACCGCTGGGCGACACCGAACGTGCCGCGCTCGAGGCCGGCACGGTCGGGTTCGAGGGCCGGCTCTTTGCCGGGCGCCCCGATTTCGACGTGCTCACGGCCGTCGGCCCCAACCGGCTCAGCGCGCGCGAAGAAGCCTTCCTGTTGAACGAGGTACCCACGCTGTGCCGCATGCTCGACGACCACGCCATCGACCAGGCGCACGACCTGCCGCCCGAGGTGTGGCGCTTCCTGCGCGAGAAGCGCTTCTTCGGGATGATCATTCCCGAGGCTTTCGGCGGCCTGGGCTTCGGTCACTTCGCGCATGCCTCGGTGGTGGCGCGCATCGCGAGCGTCAACGTGGCAACGGCCGTCACGGTGATGGTGCCCAACTCGCTCGGCCCGGCCGAGCTGCTGCTGCGCTACGGCACCGGCGCGCAGAAAGGCCACTACCTGCCGCGCCTGGCCGACGGCCGCGAGCTGCCGTGCTTCGGCCTGACCTCGCCGTACGCGGGTTCCGACGCGGCCGCCATTCCTGATCGCGGCGTGCTCGTCGAGCGCGAGTTCCAGGGCCGACGCACGCGCGGCTTCCTGGTCGATTTCGACAAGCGCTACATCACGCTCGCACCGGTCGCCACCGTGGTCGGCCTCGCGTTCCATGCCATCGACGACAGCCGGCCCGAAGGCCAGCAAGAGCTGGGCATCACCTGCGCGCTGATTCCCGTGCCGCACGACGGCATGGAGATCGGCCGGCGCCACCGCCCGATGGACAGCGCCTTCATGAACGGCCCGATCCGCGGCCGGCAGGTGTTCGTGCCGATGGACTGGATCATCGGCGGCGAGGCGCAGGTGGGCCAGGGCTGGCGCATGCTGATGGAATGCCTGGCCGCGGGCCGCGCCATCTCGCTGCCCGCGCTGGGCTCGGCCATGCAGCAGACCGCGCTGTACGTGAGCAACGCCTACGGCCAGATCCGCGAGCAGTTCGGCCTGCCGGTGGGCAAGTTCCATGCGGTGGCGGGGCTGGTCGCGCAGATGTCGGCGCAGTTGTATGCGAGCGATGCGGCGCGGCGCTTCACCGCTGCCGCGCTCGACGCGGGCGAGCGGCCCAGCGTGGCCAGCGCGATCCTCAAGGTGCAGCTCACCGAGGCCGGGCGGCGTGCGGTGAACCGGGGCATGGACATCCTCGGCGGCAAGGGGATCATCTCGGGCCCGTCGAACCTGCTCGGCGTGGCCTACCGGCAGGCGCCGATCGCGATCACGGTGGAGGGCGCGAACATCCTCACGCGCGCGCTCATCGTGTTCGGCCAGGGCGCGGTGCGTTGCCATCCGCACGTGCTCGACGAGATGGCGGCGGTGCAGGCGAAGGACGAGACGGCGCTGGGCAAGGCGCTCATCGCGCACGGCAAGCATGTGGCCGTCAACCTGTGGCACAGCCTGTTCGGTGCGCCGGTGTTCGGCGATCCGCCCGAGGCGCTGGCCCATGAGGCGCGGCTCATCGCGCGCATGAGCGCCAAGTACGCGCTCACGGCCGACCTGGCGATGGGGCTGCTCGGTGGCAAGCTCAAGCGCATGGAGTTGCTGTCGGCGCGCCTGGGCGACGTGCTGGCCCACCTGTACCTGGCGAGCGCCTGCGTGTGGCGCTACCGCGTCGATGCGGCGCCCGAACTGCTCCCGTTTGCGCAGGCGGCCATCCGGCTTCAGCTGGACGAGGCCGGCAAGATCCTGCGCGACCTGTACGCCAACCTGCCGACGCCGGGGCGGCGCCTGCTGGGCGCGCTGGTGCTGCGCCGCACCGCGCACCTGGCGCCGCTGCGCGACGTGCAGCTGATGGCATTGGCCGAACTGCTGCGCACGCGCCCGGACGTGGTCGCGCGCCTCGTGCCCGATCTGGCCGAGCCCGGCCCGGGCGGCCTGCGCGACCTGATGCAGGCGATGGCGCTCGGCGCGAAACTCGGCGACGAAACGGCCACGCTCAACAAGGTGCTGCGCCGCACGCGCTCGCTCGACGAGGCCGCGCGCTCGGCCGCCGACCCCGCGCTGGCACGGGCCTACCTGCAGGCGGCCGACAAGGTGATCCAGGTCGACGACTTCGACGGACCGGCGCGTGAAGCAGAGACTGCGGACCTCAGCCGCGCGCCTGCTGCGCCGCCAGCGCTGTCAGGGCCGCCGCCGTCTGCTCGTCCGCTGGAAAGAACGACTCCACCGCGAGTTCCTGCAACGTGACGTCCACCGGCGTACCGAAGATCGTGATGGTGCTGATGAAACTCAGCACGCCACTGGGCATGACCACCTGGAACGGCACGGCCACCGCCGACAGCGCGGTGTCGAGCAGCGGCGCGTCGTGGCTCACGGCCGGCGGCGGGTAGCCTTCCAGCTCGTCGTGCAGCGCCTGCAGCACGGTGTCGCCGGTGGCGGCGATCTGCTGCTGCAGCCGTTCGAGCAGGTGCGTGCGCCATTGCGCGAGGTTCGCGATGCGCGGTGCCACGCCGTCGGGGTGCAGGCTCAGGCGCAGCACGTTGATGGGCGGCTTCAGCAGCTCGGCCGAGCAGCCTTCCATGAGCAGCGGCACCAGCGCGTTGTGCGCGACCAGGTTCCAGTGGCGGTCCACGGCCAGCGCGGGGAAGGGTTCGTGGCCCTTCAGCACCAGGTCGATGGCGCGGCGCGCCGAGGCCATGGCGGGATCGTCGAGCGAGCGCTGGCGGTACATGGGCGCGAAGCCGGCGGCCACCAGCAGCGCGTTGCGCTCGCGCAGCGGCACGTCCAGGCGCTCGGCCAGGCGCAGCACCATCTCGCGGCTGGGTGCGGCGCGGCCGGTTTCCACGTAGCTCAGGTGGCGGGTCGAGACCTCGGCCTCCTGCGCCAGGTCGAGCTGGCTCAGGCGGCGGTGGGTGCGCCAGTGCCGCAGGTGGGCGCCGAACGGATCGCGTGCGCCGGGCAGACCGGGCAGGTTGCCAGCCTTGGACGAATGGGGGCGGGAGGTGTTCATGGAGCCGCATTCTGGCGCGGCGGCGGCGCATCGCCATGACCTCCCAGGTCATCGACGCGATCCACGCCCGGCGGAATCATCGACCCCAACGCAGCAGGACTGGCCTGCAGCGTACCCACCCAGGAGATCCACATGTCTGTCTTCGCTTCCCCCCGCTTCCTGTCGAACGTGATGTGGGCCGATGCCGCTTCGTGCGCCGCGACTGGCGCGCTGCAGGTCGCGTTCACCGACGTTCTTGCCCACCTGACCGGCCTGCCGGCGTGGCTGCTCATGGGCACCGGCGTGTTCCTGCTGGCCTATGCGGCCGCCGCAGCCTTCATGGCCAGCCGCGCCACGCCTCCGCGCACGCTGATCGGCCTCGTGATCGTCGGCAACTTCGCCTGGGCCGTGGCCTGCGTGGCACTGCTGGTGAGCGGTGTGTTCGCGGTCACCGCGCTGGGCATGGCCTGGGTGCTGGCGCAGGCGCTGTGCGTGGTCGTGCTGGCCGAGTTGCAATGGACCGGCTTGCGCCGTACGCGAGGCAGTGCCCGCATGGCGATGGCCTGAGCAGGTGTATTTTCTGAGCGCCTGACCGTCGAATACACGCCCGCCGCACCTCGTGCAGCGGGCGTTTTCGCTATGAGAACCATAGTTTTGAGAGAACCCGGCAGGGAAGACTGACTACAGCGATTGACATTGAACCTCGCTATCCTTGAGAGGCTTCCACGAACACACAGGAGTCTTCTCATGGCCAAAGCCCCGGCGCACGCGTTTGCGTCCACCCTCAAGACCTTCAAGACCGCGTCGGGCACCTCCGGCAAGTACTGGTCGCTGAAGGAGCTGGCCAAGCAATACCCGTCCGTGGAACGCCTGCCGGTGTCGATCCGCATCGTGCTCGAGTCGGTGCTGCGCAACTGCGACGGCCAGAAGGTGTCGGCCAAGCACGTCGAAGAGCTGGCCCACTGGGCGCCCAATGCCGAGCGCACCGACGAGATTCCCTTTGTCGTCACCCGCGTGGTGCTGCAGGACTTCACCGGCGTGCCGCTGCTGGCCGATCTGGCCGCCATGCGCAGCGTGGCCAGCAAGCTGGGCAAGTCGCCCAAGACGATCGAGCCGCTGGTGCCCGTCGACCTGGTGGTCGACCACTCGGTGATGGTCGACTACTACGGCACGCCCAAGGCGCTCGACCTGAACATGAAGCTGGAGTTCCAGCGCAACAACGAGCGCTACCAGTTCATGAAGTGGGGCATGCAGGCCTTCGACACCTTCGGCGTCGTGCCGCCGGGCTTCGGCATCGTGCACCAGGTCAACCTCGAGTACTTTGCGCGCGGCGTCTACAAGAGCCCGGCCGACAAGAGCGACACGCCGGTGTACTACCCCGACTCGCTGGTGGGCACCGACAGCCACACCACCATGATCAACGGCATCGGCGTGGTCGGCTGGGGCGTGGGCGGCATCGAGGCCGAGGCCGCCATGCTGGGCCAGCCGGTCTACATGCTCACGCCCGACGTGGTGGGCTTCGAGCTCACCGGCAAGCTGCGCGAAGGCGTCACGGCCACCGACCTGGTGCTGTACGTCACCTCCATCCTGCGCGCCGAGAAGGTGGTGGGCAAGTTCGTCGAGTTCTTCGGCCCCGGCGCCGCGTCCATCGCCGTGCCCGACCGCGCCACCATCGGCAACATGGCACCCGAGTACGGCGCCACCATGGGCTTCTTCCCGGTCGACGAGATGACCGTCGCGTACTTCGAAGGCACCGGCCGCACGAAGGAAGAAGTCGAGCGCTTCGCCGCCTACTACAAGGCGCAGGGCCTGTTCGGCATGCCCGCGCCGGGCGACATCGACTACACCAAGGTCGTCAAGCTCGACCTGGGCACCGTTTCGCCCAGCCTGGCCGGCCCCAAGCGCCCGCAGGACCGCATCAACCTGGGCGACCTGTCGACCAAGTTCGCCGAGCTGTACAGCAAGCCCAACGATGCCAACGGCTTCAACCAGCCGGCCGACAAGCTCAAGCTGCGCTATGCGCTGCCGCGCAATGGCCAGGACGGCGACACCGACGTCGCGCCGCCGCCACCCGGTTCGCCGCGCCCGGTGATCGAGATGGTGGCCAACCGCCCGACCAAGGAAGCCGCGCACGTCGCGGGCAAGCCGCTGTCGGCCTCGGAAAGTGAAGTCACCGTCGGCAACGGCGACGTGCTGATCGCGGCCATCACCTCGTGCACCAACACCTCCAACCCGAGCGTGATGCTCGCGGCTGGCCTCTTGGCCAAGAAGGCGGTGGAAGCGGGCCTGAAGGTCAAGCCGCACGTCAAGACCTCGCTGGCGCCCGGCTCGCGCATCGTCACCGAATACCTGGAGAAGGCGGGACTGCTGCCGTACCTGGAGAAGCTGGGCTTCTACCTCGCGGGCTACGGCTGCACCACCTGCATCGGCAATGCCGGCGACCTCACGCCCGAGATCAACGAAGCCATCACCAAGAACGACCTCATCGGCGCGGCCGTGCTCTCGGGCAACCGCAACTTCGAGGCGCGCATCCACCCGAACCTGAAGGCCAACTTCCTGGCCTCGCCGCCGCTGGTGGTGGCCTTCGCCATCGCGGGCAACGTGCTGACCGACCTCATGACCCAGCCCGTGGGCAAGGGCAAGGGCGGCAAGGACGTGTACCTGGGCGACATCTGGCCCACGCCCAAGGAAATCGACGACAACCTGCGCTTCGCGATGAACGCCAAGTCGTTCCGCGCGAACTACGAGAAGGTCAAGACCGATCCGGGCAAGTTCTGGACGAGCATCAAGGGCACGACCGGCCAGGTCTACGACTGGCCCACCTCGACCTACATCGCCGAGCCGCCGTTCTTCGACGGCTTCCAGATGCAGCCGCACGCGTCGGACGCGGGCATCCAGGGCGCGCGCGTCATGGCGCTGTTCGGCGACTCGATCACCACCGACCACATCTCGCCGGCCGGCTCCATCAAGGAAAGCTCGCCCGCGGGCATCTGGCTCAAGGCCAACGGCGTGGCCAAGGCCGACTTCAACAGCTACGGCTCGCGCCGCGGCAACCATGACGTGATGGTGCGCGGCACTTTCGCCAACGTGCGCATCAAGAACCTGATGATTCCGCCGGACGCCAATGGCACGCAGGAAGAGGGCGGCGTCACGCTGTTCCAGCCGGGCGGCGAGAAGATGTTCATCTACGACGCGGCCATGAAGTACATGGCAGCGGGCACGCCGACCATCGTGTTCGGCGGCGAGGAGTACGGCACGGGCTCGTCGCGCGACTGGGCCGCCAAGGGCACGCAGCTGCTGGGCATCAAGGCCGTGGTGGCGCGCAGCTTCGAGCGCATCCACCGCGCCAACCTCGTCGGCATGGGCGTGCTGCCGCTGCAGTTCCGCGGCGCCGACTCGTGGCAGACGCTGGGCCTCACGGGCGAGGAAAAGATCGACGTCGTGATCGGCGGCGAACTCAAGCCGCAGATGGACGTGAAGCTGGTCGTGCACCGCGCCGACGGCACCCACCAGGAGGTGACGGTGCGCCTGCGCATCGACACGCCGATCGAGGTCGATTACTACAAGCACGGCGGCATCCTGCCGTTCGTGCTGCGGCAGCTGCTCGCGGCCTGATCGCTTGATCCGCGTCGGGCTCATCTCCGACACCCACGGCCTGCTGCGTCCGCAGGCCGTGGCGGCCTTGCGGGGCAGCGACTTCATCGTGCATGGCGGGGACATCGGCGACGCCGGCATCCTCGACGCCCTCGTCGCCATCGCGCCTTTGACGGTGGTGCGCGGCAACAACGACCGCGAGGCCTGGGCCGGGGCCATTCCAGAGACGGCATTCCTGAAGGTCGGCGACGTGCAGGTCTACGCGATCCATGACCTCTCTCAAATCGACATCGACCCCGCCGGCGCCGGCGTGCGTGTCGTGATCTCCGGCCATTCGCACCAACCCAAGGTCGAGGAGCGCGGCGGCGTGCTCTACGTCAACCCGGGCAGCGCCGGCCCGCGCCGATTCAAGCTGCCTATCGCCGTGGCCGAACTGATCGTCGACGGCGACACCGTCAGCGCGCGCATCGTCGAACTGCCCCTGTGAGCGGGGCGGGGTCGAATACCCCTAATTGAGAATAAATCTTATTTGATGGGGTATCCTCGGGCCGTTCTTTGAAAAATGCACCACATCGGGGCATTTTCAAAGGACATTCTTCTGCTCCGAGATGCTTATTCCCTTTCTCATCATGCTGCGCGAAGGCATCGAGGCCGCGCTCATCGTCGGTATCGTTGCCAGTTACCTGAAACAAAGCGGTCGCGGCCGGCTGATGCCCGCGGTGTGGGTCGGCGTGCTGCTGGCCACCGCGCTGTCGCTGTTCGCCGGCGCCGGCCTGCAACTGCTGGCGGCGGAGTTTCCGCAGAAGCAGCAGGAGCTGTTCGAAGGCGTGGTCGGGCTCATCGCCGTGGTCATGCTGACCTCGATGGTGTTCTGGATGCGCAGGGCGGCCCGCTCCATCAAGGGCGAGCTGCACGCGTCGATCGACAAGGCGCTCGCGCAGCATGCCGACGGGCAGGGCTGGGCGCTGATCGGCATGGTGTTCCTGGCCGTGGCGCGCGAGGGGCTGGAGTCGGTCTTCTTCCTGCTGGCCGTGTTCCAGCAGAGCACCGGCTGGGAAGCGCCCGTGGGCGCGCTCGCCGGCATCGCGGTGTCGGTGGTGGTCGGCTGGGGCATCTACTCGGGCGGCGTGCGGCTCGACCTGCGCCGCTTCTTCCGCTTCACGGGCCTGTTCATCCTGCTGGTTGCGGCCGGGTTGCTGGCCGGCGTGCTGCGCAAGTTGCACGAGGCCGGCGTGTGGAACCAGCTGCAGACCGTGGTGTTCGACATGAGCGAAACCCTGCCGATGGACAGCCCCGTGGGCGCCGTGCTGTCGGGCCTGCTGGGCTACCAGGCCGCACCCGTGGTGGGTGAGGTGATCGTCTACCTGGCCTTCCTGGCCGTGGCCCTGTTCTTCTTCCTGCGCCCGGCTGCTGCTGCGGCGCCGCGCACGGCGACCGCCGGCTGATCTTTTTTCCCGATGTCTTCTTCCTCTTCTTCTTCATCGACGCTCATGCGCGTCGCCGTGGGCGCCTCGGCGCTGCTGGTCGTCGCCGGCCTCGCGGCCTTCTGGTACGCCTCGAACGAGGCGCGCAAGGCGCCGCCCAAGGCGGTCGACCACGCCGTCACGGTCACGATCCAGGGCAACGCCTGCGAGCCGAACGAGATCACCGTGCCCGCGGGGCGCACGACCTTCACCATTGTCAACAAGTCGAACCGCGCGCTCGAGTGGGAAATTCTCGACGGCGTGATGGTGGTGGAAGAGCGCGAGAACATCGCGCCCGGCTTCTCGCAGACCCTGACGGTCAAGCTCTCGCCGGGCGACTTTGCCATCACCTGCGGCCTGCTGAGCAATCCGCGCGGCAAGCTGCACGTCACGCCGTCGGCGGCGTCGCTGGCCGAGGAGGCGCGGCCCTCGCTCGTCAACTACGTGGGCGCGCTGGCCGAGTACCAGGTGTTCCTGCGGCTGGAGGCCGGCACGCTCGACGACGCGGTGCGTGGCCTGGCCGACGCGGTCAAGGCGGGCGACCTGAAGCAGGCGCGCTTGCTCTATGCGCCGGCGCACCAGGCCTACAAGCGCATCGAGCCGATGGCCGAGCTGTTCGCCGACCTCGACACGCGCATCAACGCCCGCGCCGACTACTTCGAGAAGCGCGAGGCCGATCCGGGCTTCAGCGGCTTCCACCGCATCGAGTACGCGCTGTACGGCCAGGGCGACGCGAAGGCGCTGGCGCCGGTCCTCGACCAGCTGCTAGCCGACACCGAGACACTGCAGGCGCGCCTGCGCGCGCTGAGCGTGCCGCCCGAGCGCCTGGCCAGCGCCGCCTCGAAGCTGCTGCGTCGCGTGGCCGACAACCTGCCCGCCGGCGGCGAGGACCACTACGGCCATGCCGAACTCGTGAACCTGCAGGGCAGCTACGAAGGCACCAAGAAGATCGCCGACCTGCTGCAGCCGCTGCTGGTGAAGGCCGCGCCCGCGCAGCAGAAGGCCGTGGACGAGCGCTTTGCTGCCTTCGACGAAGCGCTGGCGCCGTACCGCGCCGGCGAGGGCTTCCAGCCCGCACCGCTGGACGACGCGCAGCGCCAGGCGCTGGCCGTGCCGGTGCGCGCGCTGGCCGAGGAACTGGGCAAGGTCAACGCCGCGCTCGGTCTGGAATGAGTTGAGAGAGAACGACGACCCCATGGAACCGACGAAGAAGAACGACACCGCTCCTGCCTCGCCGCACCGCCGCCGCATGCTCGGCGCCGCGGGCGTGGCCTTTGCCGGGCTCGCCGCCAGCGCGCGCGCCGGCGCGGCCATGCCGGGCCCGCCCGATACGGGGGCGCAGGTCACCGATGCCCCGCAGAGCACCCACACGCAAGACCGCGTGCCCTTCCGCGGCAAGCACCAGGCGGGCGTGGTCACGCCGCGCCCGACGGCCGGCATGGTCGCCTCGTTCTACGTGCTGGCCGAGAACCGCGCCGACCTGGAGCGGCTGATGCGCACGCTCACCGAGCGCATCGCTTTTCTCACGCAGGGTGGCCCGCAGACCGACCCCGACCCCAGGCTGCCGCCCGCGGGCTCCGGCATCCTCGGCCCGGTGGTGCAGCCCGACGGGCTGACCGTGACCGTGTCGGTCGGTGCGTCGCTGTTCGACGAGCGCTTCGGCCTCGCCGCGAAGAAGCCCAAGCGGCTGAACCAGATGCAGCGCCACCCCAACGACGCGCTCGATGCCGCGCTGTGCCACGGCGACCTGTCGATCCAGTTCTGCGCCAACACGCCCGACACCAACATCCACGCGCTGCGCGACATCATCAAGAACACGCCCGACCTGCTGGTGCTGCACTGGAAGCAGGAGGGCTCGGTGCCGCCGATTCCGGCGGTGGCGGGCCAGCCCGCGGAGAGCGCGCGCAACTTCCTCGGTTTTCGCGACGGCTCGGCCAACCCCGACTCGGCGGACGACACGCTCATGAACCAGCTCGTCTGGGTGCAGCCGAACGGCGACGAGCCCGCCTGGGCCGTGGGCGGCAGCTACCAGGCGGTGCGGATCATCCGCAACTTCGTCGAGCGCTGGGACCGCACGCCGCTGCAGGAGCAGGAGGCCATCATGGGCCGCCGCAAGCCCAGCGGCGCGCCGCTGGACGGCGGCAAGACCGAGCACGACGTGCCCGACTACACGAAGGACCCCGAAGGCAAGGCGACGCCGATGGACGCGCACATCCGCCTGGCGAACCCGCGCACCAGGGCCTCGGACGCCAACCTGATGCTGCGCCGGCCCTTCAACTACTCGAACGGCGTCACCAAGTCGGGCCAGCTCGAGATGGGCCTGCTGTTCATCTGCTACCAGGCCGACCTTGAAAAGGGCTTCATCGCCGTGCAGACGCGTCTCGATGGCGAGCCGCTCGAGGAATACATCAAGCCCATCGGCGGCGGTTTCTTCTTCACGCTGCCCGGCGTGCAGGGCGCCGACGACTGGCTCGGGCGCAGCCTGCTGGCCGCCTGAGCGCTCCCTTTTTCATCACCACCGCACCGCATCCAAGGAGATCCATGACCGTGCAGTTCCGCCGCCGCTTCCTCGCCGCTTTCGTCGCAGGCTTTGCCGGCCTTTATGCCGTGGGCGCGCAGGCCGCCGTGTCGCCGCTCGAGCTGGTCGGTCCGATCTCGGACTACAAGATCTACGTGACGCAGAACGTGCGCAAGCTGGCGGCCGACGTGCGCGTGTTCACCGCCGCTGTGAAGGCCGGCGACATCGAGAAGGCCAAGAAGCTCTACGCGCCCACGCGCACCAGCTACGAGCGCGTCGAGCCCGTGGCCGAGCTGTTCACCGACCTCGACCAGTCGATCGACTCGCGCGCGGACGACCACGAGAAGGCCGAGAAAGATCCAGCCTTCATCGGCTTTCACCGCATCGAGTACAGCCTGTGGACGCTCAAGACCACCAAGGACCTGAACCCCGTGGCCGACAAGCTGCTGGCCGACGTGCTCGAACTGCAAAAGCGCCTGGGCGCGCTGACCTTCCCGCCCGAGAAGGTCGTGGGCGGCGCTGCCGTGCTGATGGAAGAGGTGGCCGCCACGAAGATCTCCGGCGAGGAAAACCGCTACAGCCACACCGACCTGTGGGATTTCCAGTCGAACTTCGAGGGCGCCTACAAGATCGTCGAACTGCTGCGCCCGCTGGTCGTGAAGCAGGACAAGCCCTTCGCCGAGAAGGCCGACGCCAACTTCAAGGTGGTGTTCGACACGCTGGCCAAGTACCGCACGGCCGACGGCGGCTTCGAAACCTACTCGAAGCTCACCGAGCGCGACCGCAAGATGCTGGCCGGCCGGGTGAATACGCTGGCCGAAGACCTGTCCAAGCTGCGCGGCATGCTGGGACTGAACTGAGTCCGACCCGGAGGCACTCATTTCCGGCTGACCCGGGACTTTTTGGGGTTGGTCAGGTTTTCGCGAGTGAGAATTGCTAGCATCTGGCTTTTGCTTACTGGCGTGCCCCGGGGTTTCCGGGGGCGCACCCCCCCACCGTGCGAAACAACGACCTCGGCGCAGCGCCGACCACCACCGCGCTGAGCCTCGATCAGCTTCCGTCCCATCAGTGGGCCACCGTGCTCGATGTGGCCCGTCCCGACAATGCGGACGACCGCGAGCTGGTGCTGCGCCTGACCGAAATCGGCTTTGTGCCGGGCGAGGCCGTGCGCATCGTCGCCACCGGCACCCCGGGCCGCGAGCCGCTGGCCGTGCGCCTGGGCCACACCACCTTCGCGCTGCGCCGCCACGAGGCCGCGCTGATCCACGTCACGCCGGGAGCCGCGAACCATGGTTGAAGCCGTCATCCAGGGGCCGGGCCGTCTCGGCGCCACCACGCAGCCCGCGCGCATCGCGCTGCTGGGCAACCCCAACTGCGGCAAGACCGCGCTCTTCAACCTGCTGACCGGCAGCCGCCAGAAGGTGGCCAACTACGCCGGCGTGACCGTCGAGCGCAAGGAAGGCACGTTGCGTACGCCGACCGGCCGCCGCGTCTTCGTGCTCGACCTGCCGGGCGCTTACAGCCTGAATGCGCTGAGCGCCGATGAGGCCGTCACGCGCGACATCGTCACCGGCCAGAGCAAAGAGGACCTGCCCGACCTGCTCGTGTGCGTGACCGACGCCACCAACCTGCGGCTGAACCTGCGCCTGGTGCTCGAAGCGCGCCAGCTGGGCCTGCCGATGGTGGTGGCGCTCAACATGACCGACATGGCCAGGAAACAGGGCATCGCGGTCGACACCGCCGTGCTCTCGCGCGAACTCGGCGTGCCGGTGATCGAGACCGTGGGCGTCCACAGCGGCGGTGCGAAGCATCTGCTCGAAGCCCTCGACCAGCCCGTGGCCGCCGCGGCGCCCCAGCCGTGGCAGGCGCCGGGCCTGGACGACGTGCTCGCCACGCAGCGCGAGGTGCGCCGCATCCTCGGCCTGGCCGTGAAGGAGCCCGTGGGCAGCCTGGACACCAGCGACCGCATCGACCGCGTCGTGATGCACCCGGTGTGGGGCATGCTGGTGCTGGCCGTCACCATGTTCCTGATGTTCCAGGCCGTGTTCAGCTGGGCCAACGTGCCGATGGACGCCATCAAGGCCGCCACCGAAGGGCTGGGCAACGTCATCAAGACGCACATGCCCGAAGGCATGTTGCAGAGCCTGCTGGTCGACGGCGTGATTGCAGGCGTGGGCGGCGTGGTCGTGTTCCTGCCGCAGATCCTGATCCTGTTCCTGTTCATCCTCGCGCTGGAAGATTCCGGCTACCTGCCGCGCGCGGCCTTTTTGCTCGACCGCCTGATGGGCACCGTGGGACTGTCGGGCCGCTCGTTCATTCCGCTGCTGTCGAGCTTTGCCTGCGCCATTCCGGGCGTGATGGCCACGCGCACCATCAGCAACTGGCGCGACCGCATCACGACCATCATGATCGCGCCGCTCATGACCTGCTCGGCGCGGCTGCCGGTGTATGCGCTGCTCATCGCGGCCTTCATTCCGGCGCGCGACGTGGGCGGCATCTTCAACCTGCAGGGCGTGGTGCTGTTCGCGCTGTATGTGTTCGGCATCGTCTCGGCGATGGCCGTGGCCTGGGTCATGAAGCGCTTTCGCGACAGCACGAGGCACTCGCCGCTGCTGATGGAACTGCCGGCCTACCGCTGGCCGAATCCGCGCAACCTGCTGCTCGGCTTGTACGAGCGGGCGTGGATCTTTCTCCAGCGCGTGGGCACGATCATCCTCACGCTCACGATCCTGCTGTGGTTCCTGTCGACCTTCCCGTCGCCGCCTGAGGGCGCGACCGGCCCCGCCATCCAGTACAGCCTGGCCGGCATCATCGGCCGCGGGCTGGAGCACATCTTTGCGCCCATCGGCTTCAACTGGCAGATTTCCATCGCGCTGGTGCCGGGCATGGCCGCACGCGAAGTCGCGGTGGGCGCGCTGGGCACGGTGTACGCGCTCTCGGCCACCGGCGACGACGTGGCCGGCGCGCTGGAGCCGCTCATCGCCGGCAGCTGGTCGCTGGCGACCGCGCTGTCGCTGCTGGTCTGGTATGTGTTTGCGCCGCAATGCATCTCGACGCTGGCGGCCGTCAAGCGTGAAACGGGCTCGTGGAAATACGTGTGGATCATGGCGGGCTACCTGTTCGCCCTGGCATACGTGGCATGCTTCTTGACCTATCGCATTGCACTCGCTTTCGGCGCGGGGTAAAACCACGGGGAAAGGGTTGAAGAAGACATGACACAGCAATTGATCGTCGGATTGATCGTCGCGGCCGCCGCGCTCTACGCGGTCTGGCGCTGGATGCCTGCTGGCTGGCGCCGCGGCGCGGCGCGCAAGCTCGCGGCGGGCACGCAGCGCGCGGGCCTCATCGATCAGACCCGTGCCGATCAGCTCGCCGCTTCGCTCGCCAAGACCTCGGGCTGCGGCTCGTGCGACAGCTGCGGCAGCTGTGCCCCCAAGAAACCTGCTGGCGCTGAGCCGGCCGACCGCCACAGCCCCACGCCCAGCACCGGACGCTGAGTCCGATGCCCGCGCACATCCTCGTCGCAGGCGGCGGGATCGCAGGCCTGGCCACGGCGCTGGCGCTGTCCCGCGCCCACCACCGCGCCGACGTCTTCGAGCAGGCCGCCGACTTCGGCGAAATCGGCGCCGGTGTGCAGCTCGGCCCCAACGCCACCCGCCGCCTTCAGCAACTCGACCTCGGCCGCGGCCTCGCGGCCATCGCGGCGCGCCCCGAGGCGCTGGTGGTCCACAGCGCCGGCAGCGGCGCCGAACTGGCCCGCATGCCGCTGGGCGACGCCATGCAGCAGCGCTACGGCGCGCCGTACTGCTGCGTGCACCGTGCCGACCTTCACACGCTGCTGCTCGATGCCGTGCGCGCGCGCGGCACGGGCTCGCTGATCACGGCCGCGCGCATCCGGCAGGTCGAGACCAGTGACGACCTCGTCTGCGTCTCGAGCACCGACGCGCGCGCGTGGGAGGGCGAGGCGCTGGTGGGGGCTGACGGCCTGTGGAGCCTGGTGCGGGCGCAGCTTGAATCCGAATCCGCCGAAGCGCCGCCGCGCGTGACCGGGCACACGGCCTGGCGTGCGCTGGTGCGGCAGGCTGACCTGCCTGCGGCGCTGCGTCGTTCGCGCGTCGATGTGTGGCTCGGGCCGCGTTTGCATGCGGTTGCGTACCCGGTGCGCGCGGGGGATGCGCTCAACGTCGTTGTCATTGCCGAATCTGCACCTGCGGGCGATGCGCGCGATTGGGATCAGGCCAGCAGCCTTGCGGCGTTGAAGCAGGCGATGGGTCGCAGCTGTGCGAGCCTTCAGTCATTGCTCGACGCGATGCCAAGCTGGCGTGCGTGGACGTTGAGCGATCGTGCGCCGGTCGCTGGTCCTGCCGACATGGCGCATGAGCGTGTCGCGTTGGTGGGTGATGCAGCGCATCCGATGGTGCCGTACCTCGCGCAAGGCGCTGGCATGGCGATCGAAGATGCGGTCGCACTGGCGGATGCCTTGGGCGATACCTCGGCGTTGGGCGTGCCGGCTGCGTTCGCGCGCTATGCCGAGGCGCGCTGGGAACGCAACGCGCAAGTGCAGGCGCGTGCGCGCCGCAATGGCGAGATCTTTCATGCCACCGGTGCGGTGCGCTTCGGGCGCGACATGGCGATGCGCTTGCTGGGTTCCCGGTTGCTCGATCAGCCCTGGCTGTACGGCGGTTGATCCAGGGCGCGTGCCCAGGCCACCGGGTACAAGACAGCTGCTGGTGCTCGCTGATCCGCGAGCCCTGAAAAGCACCTCAGAGCCGAAACGTCTGCAGATGCTCGATGCGCTCGGCGAGACCTTCCTGCCCCAGGTAATGCCCCTGCGTCCCATCGCGCATCTGCGCGAGCGTGGTCTCCAGCTCGACCAGCATCGCGTCGCGATCGGCCACGAAGGCCGGCGGCACGTCGATGCCGATCTGCGTGCAGGCATCGGCGATCAGGTGTGCGCTGGCGGGCGCACCGCAGGCCGCGCATTTCACGATGGCGGCGACGGTCGGCTCGGCGCCGTTGTCCAGCAGGGCGCGCGTGAGCTCGGGCGAAATCTGGCCGTCGATGTTGCGCAGCACGTCGGATGCCACGGGTGCGCCCGCGCGCACCAGCGCTGCTGCGGCGGCGAAGGCGCTGTGTCCCACGGCCACGTCGGTGGCGAGCGCGCTGCCTTCATGCGGGCCTTCGAAGTTCAGGCCCGCGGCAGCGAGTTCGGCGACCAGCGCGGCGTCGTCGGTGGCAATCGCGTGGCGCAGCGCAGCGCGTGCGAGCGCTGGGTGATGGCGCAGCGTGCCATCGGCGAGCGGCGTGCGCCAGTCGACGATGGCGCGGCAATAGAAGGTGACCAGCTTGTCCATCAGGTCGAGGTCCAGCCCGAACCCTTCGTGGCGGTCGTCGAGGTAGGCGAGCAGCGCCTGCCCCGAGAAGTAGTCGCTCGTCGGCGCCAGCGGATCTTCGTCGAGGTGCAGCGCCGCGAAGGCGCCGTACAGGTCGGTGGCGATAGGGCTCAGGCCGTCCTCGTGCAGCGCGTGGGTCCAGGCCGGCGGCAGGCCCTGCTTCCACGCAATGATCTGGCCGTGCGCCTCGCCGGGTTCCACCACGGCGTAGATGCGGTCGCAGTATTCGAAGCCGCCGATGGGCAGGTGCGTGAGCTTGCCGCTCCAGGGCGTGCCGCTGTCTTCGGCCGCTTCTTCGGCGAGTTCCTGCTCGTGCTCGATCCAGCCCTGCAGATCGCGGTAGCCGTCGCTGCCGTCCCAGAACAGCTCCGACCAGCTGACGCTTTCGACATTGCCGTTCATCGGCAATGCGAGGTCGTAGTCGAGGCGCCCGCCCGCGGTGTGCTGCCACAGCGCGACCAGTGCCGCGGGCAGCGGGCCGGCGCACAGCGCCTGCACGGCATCGATCTGCTGCTGCGGCATCGGCGGCTGCGCGTCGAAGATCACGCGATCGGCGAACAGCACGACGCCGTGTTCGCGCAGGGTGGAGAGCTCTTCGGCAGAGAACGAGGTGTCGTTGTTCATGGCAGCAGCCTCCGTGTTCTCCAAAATGTAGCGCTTTGCGCCGATGGAGCAACCCTCATTCGCCCGGGGCCACTGCGAGCCCCGCATGTCGCGCTACAGGTCGGTGCGCAGCTTCCAGATTTCAGGGAACAACACCACGTCGAGCATCTTGCGCAGGTAGCTCACGCCGCCCGTGCCGCCGGTGCCGCGCTTGAAGCCGATCACGCGTTCGACGGTGGTCACATGGCGGAAGCGCCAGAGACGGAAGGCGTCTTCGAGGTCGGTGAGTTTTTCGCCGAGCTGGTACAGGTCCCAGTGGTCGTGCGGGTTGCGATAGACCGCAAGCCAGGCGGCCTCGACGCCGTCGCTCGATTCGTAGGGCTGGGTCCAGTCGCGATCGAGCCGGTCGGCGGGCACGGGCAGGCCGTGGCGTGCGAGCAGGCGCAGCGACTCGTCGTACAGCGAGGGCGCGCGGTAGGCGGCATCCACCTGCGCGAGCAGGTCGGCGCGGTGCGCGTGCGGCTTGAGCATGGCGGCGTTCTTGTTGCCGAGCAGGAACTCGATGCAGCGGTACTGCGCGCTCTGGAAGCCGCTGGAGTTGGCGAGGTAGGGGCGCATCGCCGTGTACTCGGGCGGCGTCATGGTGGAGAGCACGGTCCATGCACTCACCAGCTGTTCCATGATGCGGCTCACGCGCGCGAGCATCTTGAAGGCGTCAGGCAGGCGCTCTTGCGCGATGCACTGCACGGCGGCGTGCAGCTCGTGCAGCATGAGCTTCATCCAGAGCTCACTGGTCTGGTGCTGCACGATGAACAGCATCTCGTCGTGCGCGGGCGACAGCGGGTGCTGCGCGTTCAGGATCTCGTCGAGGTGCAGGTAGTCGCCGTAGCTCATGGACTTGCTGAAGTCCAGCTGCGCCTTCTCTTCGTGGACGATGGACTCGGGGGTCTTGTTGTTGTCGTTGTCGGTGCTCATGTCACTGCGTTCTTGCGGTTGAATTCGGCGCGTCGCCACTCGCCGGTTTCGAGCACCTGCACGAGGTGTTCGACCGAATGCCACACGTCCTCGAAGCCGAGGTACAGCGGCGTGAAGCCGAAGCGCAGGATGTCGGGCATCTGCGAATCGCCGGCGCGGTAGTCGCCGATCACGCCGCGTGCGATCAGCGCCTGCACGATGGCGTAGGCGCCTTCCTCGCGGCTGAGGCACACCTGCGAGCCGCGCAGTGCGTGGTCGCGCGGGGTGACGAGCGAGAGGCCTTGTCCGGCGCAGCGTTGCTCGACCAACTGGATGAACAGGTCGGTGAGCGCGAGCGACTTGGTGCGCAGCGCGGCCATCGCGCCGCTGGTGCCGTTGAAGGCTTCGGCGGCGAGCACGGTGTCCAGGCCGCATTCGAGCCCGGCCAGCGCGATGACCGGCTGGGTGCCGCACAGGTAGCGGCCGACGCCGGGGGCGGGGCGGTAGTGCGGCGTGAACTCGAAGGGCGCCGCGTGGCCCCACCAGCCCGACAGCGGCTGCTCGAACTGGCCTGCGTGCCTGGTGTTCACCCAGGCGAAGGCCGGCGCGCCGGGGCCGCCGTTGAGGTACTTGTAGCCGCAGCCGATGGCGTAGTCGGCGTTGCTGTCGTTGAGCGCCACGGGCACGGCGCCCGCGCTGTGCGCCAGGTCCCACACGGTGAGCGCGCCCGCGGCGTGGGCGGCGGCGGTGACGGCCTTCATGTCGTGCATGGCGCCGGTGCGGTAGTTGACGTGCGTGAGCATCAGCACGGCGACCTCGTCGGTCAGTGCGGTGGCCAGCTCGCTCGCATCGATCAGCTTCAGCGTGAAGCCGCGTTCACGGCACAGCGACTCGGCGATGTACAGGTCGGTGGGGAAGTTGCTGCGCTCGCTGATCACCAGCGTGCGGCCGCTGGCCTTCTGCTGCGAGAGCGCGGCGAACAGCACCTTGTAGAGATTGACCGACGTGCTGTCGGTGCACACCACCTCGCCGGGCGCGGCGCCGATGAGCCGGGCCACCTTGTCGCCGAGGCGCTGCGGCAGGTCGAACCAGCTCGCGGTGTTCCAGGAGCGGATCAGGCCTTCGCCCCATTCCTTGGCGACCACTTCGGCGATGCGCGCGGGCGCGGCCGTGGGCAGCACGCCGAGCGAATTGCCGTCGAGGTAGAGCACGCCCTCGGGCAGGGTGAATTGGTCGCGCAGAGCGCGCAGCGGGTCTTGCGCGTCGAGGGCGCGGCAGTCGGCGAGGGTCGTCGTCATGGAAGGGAAGGTTTCAGCGGGGAAGTTCGCGCAGCACGGCGCGCACGGGGGAGGCATCGGCGCTCGTCAGCTTCAGCGGCAGCGCGATGAGTTCGTAGTCGCCCTCGGGCACGGTGTCGAGCACGAGGTTCTCGAGCACGCGCAGGTCGAGGTGGCGGATGCGCTGGTGGCTGTCGAGCGTCTTGCTGTCGGCCGGGTCGATGCTGGCGGTGTCGATGCCGATGAGCTTGACGCCCATGGCCGCCAGGCGCTCGACGGTGGCGGGTTCGTAGGCTGCGAGCTGCGGGTCCCAGTGGTCGATCGGCATGGCGGGGTAGGTGCGCACGAGCACGCGCGGCGGCAGCGTGTCGGTCACGGCATGCGCGATGTGCTCCCAGGTGACCAGCGGGCCGCGGCCGATCGCGTGGATCACGCGGCACGGGCCAAGAAAGGGCGTGAGGTCGACCTGGCCGATGGTCTGGCCTTCGGGGGCGTAGTGCAGCGGCGCGTCGGCATGGGTGCCCACGTGCGGCGACAGCGTGATCGCGCTCACGTTGACCGGGCAGCCGGGGCCGATGGTGGCGCACCATTGCTGCGAATACGGCGTGTCGCCCGGGAACACCGGGCTGCCGGCGTGCACGGGGGCGGAGATGTCCCAGAGTCGGAGCGGGGCGGTCATGGCGGGGCGGCAGGGCGAAGGAAGAAAAAGGGCAGTGTGGGCCGGTTGGAGTCGGCTCACAAGGGGCCGGCTGGTGCCGAATGCTATGCGCAGTGACTGCCTTGAGTCGAGAAGTTATCCATCAATCATCGAAAGATTGAATAATCTATTCATTCAGCGGGAATTGGAGAACAAATCATGCAAGCCGACCTCGACCGAACCGACCTCGAGCTGCTGCGCGCGCTGCAGGACAACGCCCGCCTGACCTCGGGCGAGCTGGCGCAGATGGCGCACCTGTCGCAGTCGCCGTGCTGGCGGCGGGTGAAGAAACTGGAAGACGACGGCGTGATCGGCGGCTACCACGCGGGCCTGAACCGGCGCGCGCTGGGCTTCGGCGTGCTGGCCTTCGTGATGGTCGGCATCGACCACCAGACCGAGATTTCGTCGCGCGCCTTCGAGGACGCGGTGTGCGCCATTCCCGAGGTGGTGATGTTCCACGGCATCTCGGGGCCGGCGGATTTCATTCTCGTGGTGGTCGCGAAGGACCTCGACGCCTATTCCGATCTGCTGCAGCGCAAGCTGCACCGCCTGCCGGGCGTGCGCCACGTGCAGACGCATTTCTCGCTGCAGGAGTTCAAGGGTCAGCTCGGCGGCCTGCCGGTGCCCGTCGCCTGAACGGCGCTGTCGTCAGTGCATCTCGTCGGACAGCACCGCGAGCCCATGCCGCAGGCGCGCGCGCTGGCAGGCGTCGCTGCCGGCCTGCAGTTCGTGGCAGGGGTTCGGTCGCCATTCGTAGATGCCGCAGGCCACCGACTGGCCGATCTTGCCGGTGAGCGCGGCGCAGCGCGGGGGCGTGTGGTCGGTGCCGCGCATGCGGCAGATGGCGTCGTTCACGTCGACCGCCAGGCCCGAGGGCACGCGGCCGCCGTTGTCGTCGAGTTCGTACACGCTGAAGTCGACGCGATAGCTGGCGCAGCAGGCGCCGCAGGTCTGGCAGGGGTTCATGAGGCCAGTGCGGTGTGGGGGCCGCAGGGGATCAGAGCCGACCCAACAGCAGGAACTCCATCAGCGCCTTCTGTGCATGCAGGCGGTTCTCGGCCTCGTCCCACACCACCGACTGCGGACCGTCGATGACTTCGGCCTGCACTTCCTCGCCGCGGTGCGCGGGCAGGCAGTGCATGAAAAGGGCGTCGGGTTGCGCGATGCGCATCATGTCCTCGTCGACACACCAATCGGCAAAGGCCTTGCGGCGCGCTTCGTTCTCGGCTTCGTAGCCCATGCTGGTCCAGACGTCGGTCGTGACGAGGTCGGCGCCGCGGCAGGCTTCCATCGGGTCCTTGAAGACCTTGTAGCTGTCGCCCGAACGGATGCCGGCGATCGACTGGTCGACCTCGTAGCCGCTGGGCGTGCTCACGTGTACGGTGAAGCCCAAAATTTCAGCGGCCTGCAGCCAGGTGTTGGCCATGTTGTTGCCGTCGCCGACCCACGCCACGGTCTTGCCCTGGATCGAGCCGCGGTGCTCGATGTACGTGAAGATGTCCGCCAGGATCTGGCAGGGGTGGAACTCGTTGGTCAAGCCGTTGATGACGGGCACGCGCGAGTGCGCGGCGAAGGCGTCGATCTTGGTCTGCTCGTAGGTGCGGATCATCACCAGGTCGACCATCCGGCTGATGACCTTGGCGCTGTCCTCGATGGGCTCGGCGCGGCCGAGCTGGCTGTCGCCCGTGGTCAGGTGCACCACGCTGCCGCCGAGCTGGTACATGCCGGCCTCGAAGCTCACGCGGGTGCGCGTGCTGGCCTTCTCGAAGATCATGGCCAGCGTGCGGTCCGTCAGCGGCTGGTGCTTTTCGTAGGTCTTGAACTTCTTCTTGATGATCGCCATGCGATCGAAGAGGTAGACGTATTCGTCGGCCGTGAGGTCCGAGAACTGCAGATAGTGGCGCAGGGCGTTCGGTGCGGCGGCGGTCGTCATTGCGCAACAGGCTCCGAGAGGAAGGTCTTGACGATGGGCGCGAGGATCGCAACGATCTCGTCGGCTTCGGCAATGCTCAGGATGAGCGGCGGCACGAGGCGGATCACCTTGTCGGCCGTCACGCTAAGGAGCAGGCCGGCGTCGCAGGCGCGGTTCAGGATCGCGCCGCAGGGGCGGTCGAGCTCGATGCCCAGCATCAGGCCCTGGCCGCGGATGTCCTTGACGCCCGGCAGGCCGCCGATTTCGCGTTCCAGCGCGGCCTTGAGGTGCGCGCCCACGGTGGCGGCGTTCTCGAGCAGCTTGTGCTCTTCCATGATGCGGATGGTTTCCACACCGGCGCGCATGGCCAGCGGGTTGCCGCCGAAGGTGGTGCCGTGGTTGCCCGGGCCGAAGATGTGGGCGGCCTTGGGGCCGGCCACGACGGCGCCGATCGGCACGCCCGAGCCCAGGCCCTTGGCCAGCGGCATCACGTCAGGCTTGATGCCCGCCCACTGGTGCGCAAACCACTTGCCGGTGCGGCCCATGCCGCACTGCACTTCGTCGATCATCATGAGCCAGTCGCGCTCGTCGCACAGCTGGCGCACCTGCTTGAGGTAGTCGACGCGCATCGGGTTGATGCCGCCTTCGCCCTGGATGGTTTCGAAGAACACGGCGACCACGTTGGGGTTGCCTTCGGTGGCCTTCTTCAGCGCCTCGATGTCGTTCAGCGGCACGCGGATGAAGCCCTCGACCAGCGGGCCGAAGCCGGCCTGCACCTTGGGGTTGCCGGTGGCCGACAGCGTGGCGATGCTGCGGCCGTGGAAGGCGGCTTCGTAGACGACGATCTCGGGGCGCTCGATGCCCTTGTCATGGCCGTACTTGCGGGCCAGCTTCAGGGCGGCTTCGTTGGCTTCCAGACCGGTGCAGCAGAAGAAGGCGTTGGTCAGGCCCGACAGCTCGGTGAGCTTGGTGGCGAGCTGTTCCTGGCCGGTCACGTGGTAGTAGTTGGAGCTGTGGATCAGCTTGGTCAGCTGGTCCTGCAGGGCGGGCACCAGCTCGGGGTGGTTGTGGCCCAGCGTGTTGACGGCGATGCCGCCCAGGCCGTCGAGGTAGGCCTTGCCCGTGGTGTCCCAGACTCGGCAGCCCTGGCCGTGCGACAGCGCGATCGGCAGGCGACCGTAGGTGTTCATGACGTGGGGCGAGGTGGGTTGCTGGGCGGTGGCGCTCATTCGGTTCTCCAGATAGGGAACACGAATTCTAGGCGTGCGGTTTGACGGCTTCGTTGAGGATTCCGCATCACAGCAATGCCCCCCGTTCAGGATGCAAAAAGGGCCGCGGATACAATCGCTTGCTGCACCGCAGCACCTGTTCCGGTCGCCTCACTTCACGATGATTTCCCCCAACGCCAAAGAAATCTTCATCCAGGGCATCACCCACGATGGCCGCACTTTTCGCCCCAGCGACTGGGCCGAGCGCCTCGCCGGCGTCATGTGCTCCTTCCGCCCCGGCGGCGCCTACCCGGGCAGCCACCTGAGCTACTCGCCCTGGTGCATTCCCACGACCATCAACGGCGTGAAATGCGTGGTGGTGAACCGTGCCCTGCGCGACGCGGAACCCATGGCCTGGGACTTCTGCGTGAACTTCGCGAAAGACAACAACCTCCAGGTGGCCGAGGCCTGCCTGGTGCCCGACCCGGCGGACACGCCGCCCCCTCCCGCAAAGACCTGACTCCCAGGTCTTTTTTTTTGGGTTGCGCGGGTTGCTCGCCGCGCCTGGATGCTTTTCGAGCGCCCATGAAAAAACCGCCCGAAGGCGGTTTTTCACTTTTGCTTGCTGCAGCGCACCCCGATCAAACGGCGGACCGGAGAATTCCGGTCCGGGCTTGCCTGACAGGTGTCAGGCGGCGGCCTTTTCAGGCGCGAGGGCGAGGGCCTTGACCTTGGCCGACAGGCGGCTCTTGTCGCGGGCTGCCTTGTTCTTGTGGAAGATGCCCTTGTCGGCGACGGTGTCGACGATGCTCTGGGCCTTCGCGAACAGTTCGCTTGCCTTGGTCTTGTCGCCAGCCAGAACAGCCTTTTCGACGTTCTTGACAGCGGTACGGTATTTGGAGCGCAGCGAGGTGTTCGCAGCGTTGAGCTTGACGTCCTGGCGGACGCGCTTGCGGCCCGACGCGAGGCGCGGGTTCTTCTTCTTGGGCTTGGCGGATGCCATATTTAGTGTTCCTTAGGTGTCTGAGGATGATGCAGCAAAGCCCTCCATTATAGGCTGGGTTCCGGTTTTCGGCGAATCGGCCATTTTTGACCGCTTTGCGGGCCCTACACTCGCCCCCGTGTCCCTGTTCAAATCCGCCTCCACCGTCTCCCTGCTGACCCTCGCTTCGCGGATCACGGGTCTCGTGCGCGACGTGCTGTTTGCCTCGGTCTTCGGCGTCAGCGCGCTCACCGACGCTTTCAACGTCGCCTTTCGCATTCCCAACCTGTTTCGCCGCGTGTTCGGCGAGGGCGCCTTCAGCCAGGCCTTCGTGCCGGTGCTGGCCGCGCGCAAGACCGAGGCCGGGCAGGAGGGCGCCCAGGCGCTGATCGACCACGTCGCCACGCTGCTGACCTGGGCCCTGGTGGTGCTGTGCGTGGCCGGCGTGGCCGGCGCGCCGCTGCTGGTCTGGGCCATGGCCAGCGGCCTGCAGGGCTTCGACGCCGCCGTGGTCATGACGCGCTGGATGTTCCCCTACATCGGCTTCATGTCGCTGGTGGCGCTGGCGGGTGGCATCCTCAACACCTGGCGCAAGTTCGCAGTGCCGGCGGCGTCGCCGGTGCTGCTCAACATCGCGCTGATCCTGTCGATCTCCATCGGCGCGCCGCTGTTTCGCCGCTACGGCATCGAGCCGATCTACGCCCAGTGCGTGGGCGTGATGGTCGGCGGCGTGCTGCAGCTGGCCCTGCAGATCCCGGCGCTGCGCGCGCTGGGGCTCATGCCGCGCATCGGCGCCAGCTTCAGGGCGCTGCGCGCCGCGTGGACCGATCCGACCACCCGCAAGGTCATGAAGCTCATGCTGCCGGCGCTGCTGGGCGTGAGCGTGGCGCAGATATCGCTGCTCATCAACACGCAGATCGCCTCGCATCTGGCCACCGGCAGCGTGACCTGGGTCACCAACGCCGACCGGCTGATGGAATTTCCCACCGCCATGCTCGGCGTGGCCCTGGGCGTGGTGCTGATGCCGCAGCTCGCGGGCGCGCGCGCTGCCAAGGACGACGCACGCTACTCGTCGCTGCTCGACTGGGGCCTGCGGCTCGTGGTGCTGCTGGCGGCGCCGTGCGCCGTGGCGCTGCTGCTGTTCGCCAGGCCGCTGGTGGCGGTGCTGTTCCACAACGGCGCCTACACCGGCGAAGACGTCGGCCGCACCACCATGGCGCTCATGGGCTATGGCGTGGGGCTCGTCGGCCTCGTGGCGGTGAAGGTGCTCGCGCCCGGCTACTACGCCAAGCACGACACGCGCACACCCATGCTGATCGCCGTGAGCGTGCTGGTGCTCACCCAGGTGCTCAACTTCTTCCTGGTGCCGCTGCTGCAGCACGCGGCGCTCACGCTGACGATCGGCATCGGTGCATTGGTCAACGCGCTGTGGCTGCTGATCGGCCTGGTCCGGCGCGGCAGCTACACCCCCGAGCCCGGCTGGGGCAAGTTCGCGCTGCAGGTGCTGCTGGGCACGTTGGTGCTCGCAGCGTTGCTGGCCTGGGGCGCGCACTATTTCGACTGGGTCGGCCTGCGCGCGCAGCGCCTGCACCGCATCGGCCTGCTGGCCGCGCTCATCGCTGGCGCCGCGCTGCTCTATTTCGCCGTGCTCACCGCCGCGGGCGTGCGCCTGCGCAGTTTCATGCGCCGCTGAAGCGCCGTTGGCGAGCCGGAAAACACTGCCTTGACGCTCCCTGCGGGCTCCTCTACAAAGCCATATGACGTTCAGCTACCAGGTTCCCACGGCACTGGAATATTTCGAGTCGCTCGTCAGCAGCGATGACCACTTTCCGCTGCTCGAAGCGGCCGCCAGCATCGCGCAGGACGAATACCCCGAACTCGACGTGCAGCAGGTGCTGGGCGACGTCGACCAGCTGCTCGCGCGCCTCAAGCGCCGCCTGCCGGCCGACGCCGCGCCGCTGGCCCGGCTGCGCGCGCTGAACCAGTTCTTCTTCAGTGACCTGAATTTCGGCGGCAACGTTAACGACTACTACGACCCCGACAACAGCTACCTGAACGCCGTGTTGCGCACCCGTCGCGGCATTCCGATCTCGCTGGCCGTGCTGTGGATGGAACTGGCGCAGGGCCTTGGGCTGCAAACGCGCGGCGTCAGCTTCCCGGGGCATTTCATGGTCAAGGTCACGCTGCCCAAGGGGCAGGTCGTGATCGACCCGTTCACCGGCAAGTCGCTCTCGCGCGAAGAGCTGGGCGAGCGGCTCGAACCCTACAAGCGCGGCAACGGGCTGGTCGGCGAGTTCGACGTGCCGCTGGGCCTGTACCTGCAGCCCGCGAGCCCGCGCGAGATCATTGCGCGCATGCTGCGCAACCTGAAGGAAGTGCACCACGCGCAGGAAGACTGGCCGCGCTACATCGCGGTGCAGAACCGGCTGATCGCGCTGCTGCCTACCGCCTGGGGCGAGCACCGCGACCGCGGCGTGGCGCATGCCGAGCAGGGCCATGCGGCGCTGGCCGTGCGCGACCTCGAAACCTACCTCGCCAACGCCGAAGACGCGCTCGACATCGACGCGATCGCCGAGCGCGTGGCGCTGCTGCGGCGCCTGGCCAGCTAGCCCCAACGCCCATGACCGACACCCGCACCGGCGTGAGCGCGGCGCCCGACCTGGGCACGCTGCACGAATTCCATGGCGTGCAGCCGGTGCTGCCGGTGTCCGACGTCTCGCGCGCCGCGCGCTGGTTTTCCGAGGTGCTGGGTTTCGAGATCGACTTCATCGCCGGCGAGCCGCCCAGCTATGCGCGGGTGATGAAGGGCGACCGCAGCTACGGTGACCCGGTCTACCTGCGCCTGTGGCAGTGCGGCAGCCGCGAGGCCCGGCCCTGGCGCGGCGAGATCGTGATCCACGTCGGCAAGGACATCGACGGCCTGCACGCCGCCTATGTGAAGCGCGGCGTGACCATCATCGAGCCGCCCACGTCCCAGCCCTGGGGCCTGCGCGAATTCGCGATCCGCGAACCCGACGGCCACGTGCTGCGGTTCTGCGGCTATCTCTGAAACGCAAAATTACAAGCAGATCGATGCGGCCGTGTCGATCCGTGGCCCGCTCGCGCGACGTGTGAACAGGAGCACGCAGATTCCGGCGTCTCCCGATCCCCACCCACTTTCAGGAGAAACGACATGCGATTCATGGTTCTGGTCAAGGCGAGCCCCGATTCCGAAGCCGGCGTGATGCCGAGCACCGAGTTCCTCACCGAGATGGGCCGGTTCAACGAAGAACTGGTCAAGGCCGGCGTGCTGCTGGCGGGCGAGGGGCTGCACCCGTCGTCCAAGGGCGCGCGCGTGCGCTGCGAAGGCAAGAAGCGCACCGTCATCGACGGCCCCTTCACCGAGACCAAGGAACTGCTGGCGGGCTTCTGGCTGCTGCAGGTCAAGTCGAAGGAAGAGGCCATCGAGTGGATCAAGCGCAGCCCGTTCCAGGAAGGCGAGATCGAGATTCGGCAGGTCTTCGAGGCCACCGATTTCGGCGAGGCCATGACGCCCGAGCTGCTGGCCCAGGAAGATCGCCTGCGCGCCGAGTCGGCTGCCAAGGTCGGCCGCTGAACTTCATCCATTCCTCGAAGGAGAAACGATCATGCGATTCATGTTGCTGATGATTCCCCACGGCTACGAAAACGCCGCGCCCGGCACCGTGCCCGACGACGTCGAGCGCGTGGGGTCGATGATGGCCTTCAACGAGTCCCTGCAGAAGGCCGGCGTGCTGATCGGCTGCGAAGGTTTGCATCCGCCGTCGATGGGGGCGCGCGTGAGCTTTCCGGGCGGCAAGCCGAAGGTGGTCGACGGCCCCTTCGCCGAGGCCAAGGAAGTGCTGGGCGGCTACTGGCTGATCGATGTCGCCTCGCGCGCCGAGGCCATCGAATGGGCCAGCCGTTGCCCGGGCAGCGAGGACGAGGTCATCGAGATCCGCCAGGTGCAGGAACTCGAAGACTTCTCGTCCGAGGTGCAGGACGTGGCGAGCGAGTTCACGTCGATGCAGCAGACCCTGAAGAAGTGAGCGGGGCCTAGTCTTCCCGCACCAGCCGGATGCCCACCAGCGTGTAGCGCGTGTCCGGCGCATTCCAGTTGCGGTACGACGAGCGGGCATAGAAGGCCCAGGTGTGCCAGGAGCCGCCGCGGCGCACGCGCACGGTGCCCGTGGCCGGGCCCTGGGGGTCGTCGGCCGGTGAGCGCGCGTAGTATTCGTCGCCATGCCAGTCGGCCACCCACTCCCACGCATTGCCGTGCATGTCGTAGAGGCCCCAGGCGTTCGGCGCGAAGCTGCCGACCGGGGCGGTGAAGGCAAAACCGTCGTCGCCCGCGAGCGCCATCGCGCGCCAGCGCGGCCAATGCGCGGCGCTGCGCGTGTCGAACACGTTGGCCCCGCGCAGCAGCGTGGCCGGACCGTCCCCCGTGCTGTAGCGCGTGCGCGTGCCGGCCCGGCAGGCGTACTCCCACTCGGCCTCGGTCGGCAGGCGGTAGCGCCGGCCCTCCGTCTTGCTCAGCCAGGCGGCCAGCGCCTGCGCGTCGTTCCAGCTCACGTTGACGACCGGGTGGTCGTCGCCCTGCGCGAAGCCCGGGTTGCGCCACGAGTAGCGCGGGTCGCGGCCCTCGAAGGCGTCGCCGCGCCGTGTGGTGGCGGGGTCGTAGTCGGCGCGCCAGCCGTAGCCGCCGGTGCCGTCGGCCACCGATTCGGGCACGTGGCCCGAGGCCTCGAGGAAGCGCCGGAACTGGCCCACCGTCACCTCGTGCCGGCCCATCCAGAACGCTCGCGTGATGCGCACCTTGTGCACCGGCCCTTCGTCGGCCAGCTGGGTGAAGCGTTCCTTCGGCAATTCGGGGTAATCGCGCGCCAGTGCCTCGGGCGGCTCGTCGCTGCCCATGAGGAATTCGCCGGCCGGCAATCTCACGAGGGCCATGCCCAGGCTGTTGCGCTCCACGGTGAGGTCGTCCGCCCGGGCGCCGCCGCTGGCGAGGCCGAACGCGAAACCCAGGCTCCACAAGACGAGGCGTGGTGTCATGGCCGCATGCTATCCGGCCTGCCGGGCCGGAGCGAGGCCGCATGAGCAGCGGACCGGACACCGCCGCCATCCACCGCGCCATCGAGGCGGTCTGGCGCATCGAGTCCGCGAAGATCATCGCCGCGCTCGCGCGCAAGGTGCGCGACGTGGGCCTGGCCGAAGAGCTGGCGCAGGACGCGCTGGTGGCTGCGCTCGAACAGTGGCCCGTCGACGGCGTGCCCGACAACCCCGCCGCCTGGCTCACGCAGGTGGCCAAGCACCGCGCCCTCGACCGCCTGCGCCACGTGCAACTGGCCGAGCGCAAGGCGCCCGAGATCGGCCGCGAGCTCGATGCGCTGCACGCCATGGCGCAGGCCGACTTCGCGCAGGCGGTGGATGCGGCGCTCGACGACGACATCGGCGACGACCTGCTGCGCCTGGTGTTCACCGCCTGCCACCCGGTGCTCTCGACCGAGGCGCGCGTGGCGCTCACCTTGCGGCTGATGGGTGGCCTGACGACCGACGAGATCGCGCGCGCCTTTCTCGTGCCCGAAGCCACCGTGGCGCAGCGCATCGTGCGCGCCAAGCGCACGCTGGCCGAGGCGCGCGTGCCCTTCGAGGTGCCGCGCCGCCACGAGCTCGAAGCCCGGCTGGCCTCGGTGCTCGAGGTGCTCTACCTGATCTTCAACGAAGGCTACTCGGCCACCGCCGGCGACGACTGGATGCGCCCCGCGCTGTGCGACGAGGCGCTGCGCCTGGGCCGCATCGTGGCCGAACTGGTGCCCGGCGAAGCCGAGGTGCACGGGCTGGTCGCGCTGATGGAAATCCAGGCCTCGCGCACCGCCGCGCGCGTCGGCGCCTCAGGCGAGCCGGTGCTGCTGCTCGATCAGAACCGCGCGCTCTGGGACCCGATGCTGATCCGCCGTGGCCTGGCGGCGCTGGCGCGCGCCGAAGCGCTGGGCGGCGCGCTCGGCCCCTACGCACTGCAGGCCGCCATCGCCGCCTGCCACGCCCGTGCGCGCACCGCGGGCGAGACCGACTGGGCCCGCATCGCGGCGCTGTACGACGCGCTGGCTGCGCTGTCGCCGTCGCCCATCGTCGAGCTGAACCGCGCGGTCGCGCTGTCGATGGCCTTCGGGCCGGTGGCCGGGCTGGAGGTGGTCGATGCGCTGCAGGACGAGCCCGCGCTGAAGGGCTACCACCTGCTGCCGACCGTGCGCGGCGACCTGCTCTTCAAGCTGGGCCGCTACGGCGAGGCACGCCGCGAGTTCCAGCGCGCCGCCTCGCTCACGCGCAACACGCGCGAACAGGCGCTGCTGCGGGCGCGCGCCGACACCTGCGGCGACGCTACGCCTTAACGGACGGGCGCCGGCGTGCCCGCGGAGGGCGACCCGGGCAAGCCGAACTGGTGCCAGGCGCGGCGCAGTTGCGTGTCCGAGCCGAACCCCGACAACTCGGCCGCCCGCGTCACGCTGGCGCCCGAGGCCAGCGCCAGTTGCGCGGCGGCCAACCGCAGCCGGCGCAGGTAGGCCAGCGGCGCCACGCCCGCATGCTCGACGAACAGGCGCGTCAGGTGCCGCGCCGAGGTGTGGGCAACCTCGGCCATGCGCGGCACGCTCCAGTCGGCCTGCGGTTGTTCGCTGACCGCGTCCTGCACGCGGTGCAGCGCGGCGTGCAGATGGTTGCGGTACGCGAGAAAGGGCGACAGCTCCGGGTCGTGCGGGCCGCGCCGCAGCGCCACCACCATCGTCTGCGCGACCTGGGCCGCCAGCGCCTCGCCGCAGGTGTCGGCGATGCGGTGCAGCATCAGGTCGATGCCCGTCGTGACGCCCGCGCTGCTGTAGACCGGCGGGTCGATCACGAACACGCGGTTGCTCACCACCTCGCAGCGCGGCTCCACGGCGCGCAGCTCGTCCAGGTGATGGTGGTGCGTGGTGACGCGCCGGCCCGCGAGCGCGCCCGCGTGCGCCGCGAGCAGGGCGCCCGCGCACACCGTGACCAGCTCGACACCGGCGTGTGTGAAGCGCTGGCCGCGCAGCCAGTGCAACAGGTCTTGTGCCTGAGGGTTGTCGGTCGCGATGGTGTCGCCCGGCAAGCCGACCAGCACCACCCAGCCCGGGCCGTCCCACCGCGTCGGCAGCGGTGCCAGCCCTGAAAGCGCGACGCCGACCGAGCCCTTCATGCTCGGCTGCGGCCCCGCGAATTCGATGACGAAGCGCTCGGGCTGGCCCGCCGCGCGCAGCCGCTGGTTGGCGATGCGCAGCGCCTCGGCCGGCCCGGCCCAGTCAAGCACGAGGCTGTCGGGCAGCAATACGAAGACTACGCGGACAGGGGCTCGTTGCGGGTCCATGCGTAGTCCATCTGGCGCGCCGTGCGCTCGGCCAGTTCGAGTCCGGCCAGGCGTTCGACGAGGTGCAGGCTCATGTCGATGCCCGCGCTGATGCCGGCCGAGCTGACGATGCGGCCGGTGTCGACCCAACGCACGCCTTCGCGCACGTCGAGCTGCGGGAATTGGGCGCGCAGGTCGGCGAGGTCTTCCCAGTGCGTGGTGACCGGTTCGCGCGTCACGACACCGCTTTGCGCGAGCAGGAAGACGCCGGTGCAGACCGAGGCGACGAGCTGCGCGCCGGCCGCGCACCGCGCGATCCAGCGCAGGGTGTCGGGGCTCGCCATCGGCGCATCGACCACGCCGCCAGGGACGATCAGCACGTCGGCGGCTGCACTGGCGTCGGCCAGCGTGTGGTCGGCGAGCAGCCGCAGGCCGGCGCGCGCCTGCACCGGTTCTCCGGCGCGGGTGTGGGCGGCCGAGGCGACCTCGAACGGCGCGGGCGCACCTGGCTTCAGGCGCTGGTGGACGCGCGCGGCGGTGGTGAAGACTTCGAAGGGGCCGGCGAAGTCGAGCGCCTCGACGCCGTCGTAGGCCAGGATGCGCACGCGCAATGGGGTCATGCGGCTGCGCCTTCCGTGGCGCGCTCAAGTGCCTGCGCCACGCCGCAGACCGTGGCGAAGCGCCCGTCCAGCACGGTCGCGGTGCGTGCCTTGATGTCGGCGGCAGACAGCGGTTGACCGTCGGGCTGCACCATGTCGAAGGTGAGGGTGGCGTCGGTCACGTAGTCGACCTCCCAGCCCAGGTCCGAGGCGTGGCGCGTGGTGGTCTCGCAGCACTGCTCGGTGCGGATGCCGCTCACGATCAGGCGGCGGATGCCGTGCTGCGTGAGCCACACGTCCAGGCCGCTGTTGACCAGCGCACTGTGGCGGTGCTTGGTGAAGGTGGCGGCGGCCTCGAAAGGCGCGAGGCCGTCGATCGGGCGCACATGGCCCGATTCGATCGCGAAGGGGTTCGATTCGGCCTGTGGCGCATCGACGTGGAAGACGCGCACCACCGGCAGCCCGGCCGCCACGGCGCCGACGATCAGCGCGTTCTGGGCGTCGAGGTAAGGCGCGAGCAGGGCGGCGTTCCAGTACGGGCGGTGACGGAACGATTCCTGGGCGTCGATCACAATCAGACAGGTGGTCATGGCGGCGGCGGGCAAGGCAAAGTGGATGATGCCGCCTATTCTTGGACGCCGCCAGCGCTTCGTCCGCGCCGATGCGGACCGGAACCGATCAGATCAGGACATCAGCCGGCCGCTAGACCAGGCCGCCTGCGTGCAGTTCTTTTTTCAGGTACGCGTAGTACAGCGGCGCCGCCACCAGCCCGGCGGGGCCGAACACCGCCTCGGCCACGAACATCACCGACAGCAGTTCCCAGACGCGCATCTGCGTGCGCGCGCCGACCACCTTGGCGTTGATGACGTACTCGGCCTTGTGGATCAGGATCAGGAACGCCAGGCAGGCCGCCGCCGTGACCGGCGACACCGACAGTGCCACCAGCGTGATCACCGAGTTGCAGACCAGGTTGCCCACGATAGGCACCAGCCCGGCCACGAAGGTCAGCGTGATGAGCGCGGGCGTGTAGGGCAGTTCGAGGCCCCACAGCGGCATCAGGAACAGCAGGAAGATCGCGGTCAGCAGCGTGTTGAAGGCGGCGATCCAGAACTGCGCCGCCACGATCTGGCCGAAGGCCTCGCCGAAGGTGGTGATGCGCAGGAACATCTGCTGCGCCAGCGGCCGGCGCTGGGCCGGCGCCGGCGCCACGGCGGCCAGCGCGCCGATGATCAGGCCCACGTAGGCGAACAGCAGTCCGCCCAGCCAGGCGCGTCCGGCCATGGCGAGAGAGCCGGCCTGCGTGCGCAGGTAGTTGGCGACGATGCGCTGCACCTCGGCCGCGCCCTCGGGCAGGTAGACGGCGATGTCGGGCGGCAGCTTGGAGCGCAGCTCGAGCACCGTGCGGGCCGTGTAGTCGAGCAGCTCGCGGTACTGGTCGGGCGCGTCGAGCACGTATTCACGCGCCTGCGAGAACCCCAGCGTGATCAGACCGATCGGGCCCAGCAGCACCAGCGTGACTGCCACCACCCGGGCCAGGCTGTCGGCACCGGAGCGCAGGGGCTTCAGGCGCGACAGCCAGCCGCCCAGCAGCCGGGCGAACCAGCGCGCAACGAGGAAGCCGATGCACACGCACAGCAATCCCGGCAGCAGGTGCTGCCACATCACGAGCATCAGCCCCGCGAGCATCAGCAGGTAGCTGGCTACGACCACGTGGCGGGAGGTTGCGGCCTGGGGCGGGGCGGCGAGGGTGGCGTCGGGCAGCGGCGTGGCCATCCGGGGAGCGGGGCGTGCGGTGAGGAAAAGAAAAAAGAACGGGCGCGTGGTCAGGCGACGACCACGGCCGCGCCGTCGCCGCGCTCGGCGATCACGCCGATCTCGTGCACCGACTCACCGGCGGCGCGCAGCGTGGCGGCGCAGGCGGCGGCTTCGGC
The DNA here is from genome assembly GCF_001426505.1 of Variovorax sp. Root473. GTDB lineage: Bacteria > Pseudomonadota > Gammaproteobacteria > Burkholderiales > Burkholderiaceae_C > Variovorax. Next base: position 218,910 of record NZ_LMEV01000001.1, on the reverse strand, counting down.
CGCGTCGATCACCACGACCATGCCGATGCCGTTGTTGAAGGTGCGGTTCATCTCGATGTCGTCGATGCCGGCCACCTTCTGCAGCCAGGCGAACAGCTCGGTCTGGGGCCAGCTGCCCTTCTTGAGGTGGGCGGCGGTGCCTTCGGGCAGCACGCGGGGAATGTTTTCGAGCAGGCCGCCGCCGGTGATGTGAGCCAGCGCCTTGATCGGGTGCTTGCCCAGCGCTTCGAGCACGGGCTTCACGTACAGGTGGGTAGGTTCCATCACGGCTTCGCGGAAGGGCTTGCCGTCGAGGGTGGCGGGCAGGTCGGCGCCGGCGCGCTCGATCACCTTGCGCACGAGGCTGAAACCGTTGGAATGCACGCCGGCCGAGGCCAGGCCCAGCACCACGTCGCCGGGCTTGACGTTCTGCCCCGTGAGGATCTTCGACTTTTCGACCGCGCCGACTGCGAAGCCGGCCAGGTCGTATTCGCCGGCGGGGTACATGCCGGGCATTTCGGCGGTTTCGCCGCCGATGAGGGCGCAACCCGAGAGTTCGCAGCCGCGGGCGATGCCGCCGACCACGGCCGCGGCCGTGTCCACGTCGAGCTTGCCGCAGGCGAAGTAATCCAGGAAGAACAGGGGCTCGGCGCCCTGGACCAGCACGTCGTTGACGCTCATGGCCACGAGGTCGATGCCGACCGTGTCGTGCATGTTCCATTCGAAGGCCAGCTTGAGCTTGGTGCCCACGCCGTCGGTGCCGCTCACCAGCACCGGTTCCTTGTAGCGCTTGGGCACTTCGAACAGCGCGCCGAAGCCGCCGATGCCGGCCAGCACGCCTTCGCGCATGGTTTTCTTCGCCAGGGGCTTGATGCGGTCGACCAGGGCGTCGCCTGCGTCGATGTCGACACCGGCGTCCTTGTAGCTGAGCGGGGTGGGCGTGGAGGAGGTCATGGGCGGGCGGTGTCGAGAAGAAGGAGCGAAAGGGTCGCGAAGCGGCGAGGCAGGGCGGGCAGGGGAGGCGCCGGCGACCGAGGCGGCCGGGCCGATAGAATTCCTCACGATTTTAAGGGCCCTCCGGGCCCCCTCCATGAACCTTCCCGGGATGAAACAGCTCGCGCTCGATATCGGCATTGCGACGGGCCCCAGCTTCGACGCCTTTTTTGCCGGCCCCAACGAGGCGGCGCTGCGACACCTGCAAGTGTGGGTGGGCGGCGCCGACGGCAGCCCTGCGCTGCACTCGCCGGTGCCGACCTACCTGTGGGGCGACAGCGGCAGCGGCAAGACCCACCTGCTCGAATCCGTGCGCGTTGCACTGGCCGAGCAGGGCGCCAGCGTGGGCTGGCTGCACGCCGGTCTGCTGGAGCCGCCCGAGTTCGACGAGCGCTGGGGCGCCGTCCTGCTCGACGACGTCCACCTCTACACCGCGGTGCAGCAGCACGCGGCCTTCAACTGGTTTGTCAACGCCCAGACCCTGCAGCGCGGCGTGGTCGCCGCCGGCGCCTTGCCGCCGGCCGACCTGCCGCTGCGCGAAGACCTGCGCACCCGCCTCGGCTGGGGCCATGTCTTCCACCTGCAGGTGCTCAGCGAAAGTGAACGCCGCGCGGTGCTGCGCCAGGCGGCCGACGCGCGCGGCGTGATGCTGTCCGACGACGTGCTCGACTTCATGCTGCACCGCTTCAGCCGCGACCTGGGCAGCCTGATGGAGCTGCTCTCGCAGCTCGACGGCTACGCCCTGCAGACCCAACGCGCGATCACCATTCCGCTGATCCGCTCCATGCTCGAAAACGAATAAGCGAATAAATAAGAAGAAGCGCCTGCTTCTCCTCGAAAAACAACCAATGATCAAGAAATTCATCGACAAGCTGCTCGGCAAGTCCGCCGGCGGCACGCAGGGCAAGAGCCGCTTCGGCAAGCGCCAGGAGGTGCCGGCAGAGGTTCACAAGATCGATCCCGCCCTGGTCGACGAGCGCGCCAAGAACGTGGTCACCACGCTGCAGCAGGCCGGCTACGAGGCCTACGTGGTGGGCGGCGCGGTGCGCGACCTGCTGCTGGGCCTGCGGCCGAAAGATTTCGACGTGGCCACCAACGCCACGCCCGAGCAGGTCAAGTCGCTGTTCCGGCGCGCCTTCATCATCGGGCGGCGCTTTCGCATCGTGCACGTGGTGTACGGCCGGGGTCGCGAGCACGAGGTGATCGAGGTCTCGACCTTCCGCGCCTACATGGACAGCGCCGCCGCCGAGCAGGTGGCCGGCAACGAGCGCACCAGCAAGGGTGAGCTCGCAAGCATGAAGCACGCCGTGGATGCCAGCGGCCGCGTGCTGCGCGACAACGTCTGGGGCCCGCAGGAGGAAGACGCGGCGCGCCGCGACTTCACCGTCAACGCCATGTACTACGACCCGGCCAACCAGGTGGTGGTCGACTATCACAACGGCATCAAGGACGCCCAGAAGCTCACGCTGCGCATGATCGGCGACCCGGTCACGCGCTACCGCGAAGACCCGGTGCGCATCATTCGCGCCATCCGCTTCTCGGCCAAGCTGGCCGCGCTCGGCTTCAAGATGGAAGCCAAGACCGCCGCGCCGCTGATCGAGTCGAGCAAGCTGCTGGCCGACGTGCCGCAAAGCCGCATGTTCGACGAGATGCTCAAGCTGCTGCAGACCGGCCATGCCATCGCCACGATCGAGCAACTGCGCAAGCTCGGGCTCGCCACCGGCATCTATCCGCTGCTGGACGTGGTGGTGGAGCGCGCCGACCAGCCCTTCGTGAAGGCCGCCCTGCAGGACACCGATCGCCGTGTCGGCGAAGGCAAACCTGTGGCGCCCAGCTTCCTGCTGGCCTGCGTGCTGTGGGCCGACGTGCGCGACGGCTGGGCCCAGCGCCAGGAAGGCCGCCACGGCCAGCGCCCGCAGCCGCCGTTCCCGGCGCTGCAGGACGCCATCGACGATGTGTTCAATTCGCGCATCGGCGACGTGTCGGGCCGCGGCAAGCTGGCCGCCGACATGCGCGAGATCTGGATGATGCAGCCGCGCTTCGACAAGCGCACCGGTTCCACGCCCTACAGCCTGGTGGAGCAGGCGCGCTTCCGCGCCGCCTTCGACTTCATGCGCCTGCGTGCCGACGTGGGCGAGGTCGGCGAAGCCATCGCTGAGTGGTGGCAAGAGTTCAGCACCGCCGACGACCTGCGTCGCCAGGACCTGCTCGAACAGGTGCGCGAAGAACAGAAGGTGCGCCAGCGCGTGCGCCTGCGTGATCCGGCGGCGCCTGCGCCCAAGCCGCGCAGCGAACAACCGGCGCGCCAGAAGCAGGCTGCAGCCGAGTCGGACGATGGAGATGGGCCCGACATCGAGGCCGGCGTCGTGCCCCCGGACGGCGAAGTGGCGGCCCCGCGCAAGCGCAAGCGCCGGCGCAAACCGCGCCCGGCGGGCGGCAATAGCGGTGGTGGCGGCAGCGAGGGCGGCGGGAGCGCTGCAGGCGAATGAGCACGCCCGACCGGCCGAAGGACGGCAAGAAGAGCGCCCCGGCTGCCAAGGCCGCAAAAAGGGGCAAGCCCGCGCCGCGTGCCGGAAGCAAGCCGCCATCGGCAGGCAGCAAGAGCGGACCGCCCGCACGCCGCGCGCCTTCGCGTCCACGCGGTCCGCGCGAGGACTACCCGACCGTGCAGGCCTTCGTCGCCATCGGCGCCAACCTGGGCGATGCCGAGGCCACCGTGAAGGACGCCATGGCCGCCATCGGCGCGCTGCAACGCACCCAGGTCACGGCCCGCTCGTCGCTCTATCGCAGCGCGCCGGTCGATGCCGAAGGCCCCGATTTCATCAACGCCGTGGTAGCGGTACGCACCGGGCTGGATGCGGAGCAATTTCTCATCGCGCTGCAGCGCCTGGAAACGCTGGCCGGCCGCGAGCGGCCCTTTCCCAATGCGCCGCGCACGCTCGATCTCGATCTGCTGATGCACGGCAATTCGGTGATCGAAAGCCCCACGCTGACCCTGCCACACCCGCGCATGCGCGAGCGCGCCTTCGTGCTCAAGCCGCTGGCCGAGATCGCGCCCGACAAGGTGCCACGCGCCGCGCTGGCCCGCGTGACCGGCCAGGTCATCCAGAAAATCCGCTGACCGGGCCCGTTAAACTCGGGAAGTTTTCACGAAGGCGTCATGAAATTGTGATTGGCGCGTCCCAGGAGTTTTTCCATGTTCGGCAAGCTGCTGCCCCGAGAGGGCAATTTTTTTGAGATGTTCAACCAGCATGCCGAGCGCATCGTGGAGGCGGCGCGTGCTTTCGAGCAGCTCGTTACCCACTATGCGGACGTACACCTGCGCGAACAGTACAACCGCGACGTCGACAACGCCGAGCGCGCCGCCGACCGTGTGACGCACGACGTCAACCGCCTGATCCACAAGACCTTCATCACGCCCATCGACCGCGAGCAGATCCACAAGCTCATCAACACGATGGACGACGTGGCCGACCTGATCCAGGATTCGGCCGAGACCATGGCGCTGTACGACGTGCGCCACATGACCGACGAGATCGTGCGCCTCACGGCCCTGAGCGTGAAGTGCTGCGACCGTCTCAAGGATGCCGTCAAGTACCTCGGCAAGATCGCCGACCCGGCCGTGGCCGAGGCCACGCTCAAGACCTGCGAGGAAATCGACCGCCTCGAATCCGACGCCGACCGCGTGATGCGCAGCGCCATGAGCAAGCTGTTCCGCGAAGAGCCGGACGTGCGCGAGGTCATCAAGCTCAAGGCGATCTACGAACTGCTTGAGACGATCACCGACAAGTGCGAGGACGTGGCCAACGTGATCGAGGGCATCGTCCTCGAGAATTCCTGAACGGGTAGCAACCGATGACAACGGTGCAGGTCGCCCTCTGGGTGGTGGTGGTGCTGGTCGCGCTCGCGATCCTGTTCGACTTCATGAACGGCTTCCACGATGCCGCCAATTCGATCGCGACGGTGGTGTCCACCGGCGTGCTGAAGCCGGGGCAGGCCGTGGTGTTCGCGGCTTTCTTCAACCTGATCGCGATCTTCGTCTTCCACCTGAGCGTGGCGGCCACCGTGGGCAAGGGCATCGCCCAGCCCGGGGTGGTTGATGTGCACGTGGTGTTCGGGGCGCTCATCGGCGCGATCAGCTGGAACCTCGTCACCTGGTATTACGGCATTCCGAGCAGCTCGTCGCATGCGCTGATCGGTGGCATCGTGGGCGCCGTGATCGCAAAGACGGGCACCAGTGGCCTCGTGGCCTCCGGCATCTGGAAGACCGTGGCCTTCATCTTCGTGTCGCCGCTGCTGGGCTTTTTGCTGGGCTCGCTGATGATGATCGTGGTGGCCTGGGGCTTCCGGCGCGCCACGCCGTCGCGCGTGGACCGATGGTTCCGGCGATTGCAGCTGGTGTCTGCCGGCGCCTACAGCCTGGGTCACGGCGGCAATGATGCGCAAAAGACCATCGGCATCATCTGGATGCTGCTGATTGCCACCGGCTATGCCTCGACCAGCGACGCGGTGCCACCGACCTGGGTCATCGTGAGCTGCTACACCGCCATTGCGCTGGGTACCATGTTTGGCGGCTGGCGCATCGTGAAGACCATGGGCCAGAAGATCACGAAGCTCAAGCCCGTGGGCGGCTTCTGCGCCGAAACCGGCGGGGCGCTGACCCTGTTCCTGGCCACTGCGCTGGGCATTCCGGTGTCGACGACCCACACCATCACGGGCGCCATCGTTGGCGTCGGTGCCACGCAGCGCGCCAGCGCGGTGCGCTGGGGCGTGGCGGGGAACATCGTCTGGGCCTGGGTCCTGACCATTCCCGCCTCGGCCTTCGTCGCGGCAATGGCTTACTGGTTCAGTTGGCAGATCTTCTGAAGCACTGAAGCGGCGCGCGCCTCGTTCGCAGAGGCTGCCGCGCCCGATTTGGCTACTGTGAAATCTTGCGACCTTCTTCGATCTGGTGTTCGAAGTAATGCTGGAAGCTGTACACGATGCTCGCCATCAGGATCGAGCTGCCGAAGAACAAAGACGCCACCACGGCACCGATCGTGAGCCAGTTGGTCTGGCCCGGTGCGGCGTCGGGCGATGCGCCGGCGTTGAAGCGGGCATTCCACTTCTCGGGCGTCATCAGGCCGTAGATGATGGCCATCAATGCGCAGCCCGCGATCGTGAAACCTAGCAGCGGGATCAGCGCCCAGCTTACGCCGTCGTCCACGCCGTACATGCGCAGGCGCTCGATGCCGTAGATGCCCAGCGCCGTGGGAATGGGCAGCAGCCAGCCGAGCCAGTCGCCCATGCCGCGCAGGTAGAAGCGGTGCAGGCCCAGCGGGCCACCGAGGAAGGAGAGCCAGGCGGCCACGGTCTTGCTTTTCATTTTCTTCATCACATCATTCGGGTTTGGTGCGGCTGCCTTCGCCGAGTACTTTTTCCATCAGGACCACGTCGCGCCAGGCGTCGAACTTCCAGCCGCAGTCTTTCAGCACGCCCACGTGCGTGAAGCCCTGGCTGCGATGCACGCCGACCGAACCGGCGTTGGCCGAATCGCCGATCACCGCGATCAGCTTGCGCACGCCGACCGCTTCGGCCGCCTGCGAAAGCGCCGCCAGCAGCTGCGCGCCCACGCCCTTGCCGCGGGCGGCCTCGGACATGTAGATCGAGTCTTCGGCCGAAAACCGGTAGGCCGGGCGGGGCTTGAACCAGTTGCAGTAGGCAAAACCCAACACTTCGCCGTTTGCTTCGGCCACGAGGTAGGGCAGGTTCTTGCCCAGCACATCGGCGCGCCGGGCGGCCATGTCGACCTCGGACGGGGGCTCGGTTTCGAAGGTGCCGGTGCCGTGCAGCACGTGGTGGGCGTAGATGGCCGTGATGGCTGCGATGTCTTCGTCGCGGCTGGGGCGGAGGGTGAGGGTCATGCGGGTGGGACGGTCGGCGCGGGGCCGGAATTCGGAGAAAAAGCCGGGTCGGGCTATAATCGTGGGCTTTTCAGCGTGCGCTGGCCGGGTGGCCATGTCGCGTGTCTCGACGCTGGAAGAACATCGTGAGCGGGCCTCTTTCTATTTGAACTGGCTCGCTGACCACCCAAGGATAAATCATGGTCGTCATTCGACTCTCCCGCGGCGGCTCCAAAGGCCGTCCGTTCTTCAACATCGTCGTGTCGGACAAGCGCGTTCGCCGCGATGGCCGTTTCATCGAGCGCCTGGGTTTCTACAACCCGACCGCCAAGGAAAACGAAGAAAGCATCCGCATCGCCCAGGACCGCCTCGCGTACTGGACGGGCGTCGGTGCCCAGGCGTCGCCCACGGTGCTGCGCCTGATCAAGCAAGCCGCTGCCGCGGCCCCCAAGGCGGCCGCCTAAGCCGCCCGCACGGCGATGCTGCCCACACTCGAAGCCGCCGAACTGCCGGCGGATGCGATCGAGGTCGGACGCATCGCCGATGCCTGGGGCATCAAGGGCTGGTTCAAGGTCCTGCCCCACAGCGCCCAACCTGAGGCGCTTTTTTCTTCCAAGCGCTGGTTCCTGCAGGCGCCCGGAGCCTCCACACCTGCCGCTTTCCGGCTCGCGGTCCGCGAAGCCAAAGAACATTCCGACTGCATCGTCGCCTCGTCCGAGGAGGTGCCCGACCGCAATGCGGCCGAGGCGCTGCGCGGCGCGCGCGTGTTCGTGCCGCGCTCGAGCTTCCCGACCGCTGGCGACGACGAGTACTACTGGGTCGACCTGATCGGCCTGTCGGTCGTCAACCGCGAAGGCGTCGTGCTCGGTGCGGTGCGCGAGCTGCTCGCCACCGGCCCACAGACCACGCTGGTGCTGACGGCCGAGGAAGACGGCAAGACCATCGAGCGCATGGTGCCGTTCGTCTCGGTCTTCGTCGATAAGGTCGACCTGGCCGGCCGCCTCATCACGGTCGACTGGCAACCCGAGTTCTGACTCGGGCCGCGCACGCATGCGCTTCGACGTCCTCACGCTTTTTCCCGAACTGTTTGCGCCCTTCATGGCCAGCGGCGTGACGCGCCGCGCCTACGAATCGAAGCAGGTCGAGGTCGTGCTGTGGAATCCGCGCGATTTCGCCCAGGGCAACTACAAGCGCGTGGACGACCGCCCGTTCGGCGGCGGGCCCGGCATGGTGATGATGGCCGAGCCCCTGGCGGCCTGCCTCGATGCCGCGCTGGCGGCCCGCGGCGCACCGGCGCCGGTGGTGCTGTTCTCGCCCATCGGCGAGGCGCTGCGCCACGAGGCCGTCGAGCGCTGGTCGACGAGCGAAGGTGCGGTGCTGGTCTGTGGCCGCTACGAGGGCATCGACCAGCGCTTCATCGACGCGCGTGTCACGCACCAGGTCAGCCTTGGCGACTTCGTGCTGTCCGGCGGCGAGATTGCGGCGATGGCGTTGCTTGACGCCGTGGCCCGCCTGCAGCCCGGTGTGCTGGGCGACGAGGCCAGCCATGTGCAGGACAGCTTCAATCCCGCGCTCGACGGCCTGCTCGACTGCCCGCACTACACGCGGCCCGAGCAGTGGAACGGGCAGGGCGTACCGGCGCCGCTGATGTCGGGCCACCATGCGCAGATCGAGCGCTGGCGGCGCGACCAGCGCCTGGCCATCACGGCCGCGCGGCGCCCCGAACTGATCAACGTCGCAAGGGGCGCTGGCAAGCTGAACAAGACCGATGAGGCCGCGCTGAAAAAAAAGCTATAATCCGCGGTTCCCCGATCCTCTGTCCGGCCGCGCCCGGTTTTCTGGCGGTTCTTCCGCCAAGGCCACGGCGCCTTTAGTGCAGCCCGAAACGATCGACTATCAGGAAATCATGAACCTCATCCAGACCCTCGAGCAGGAAGAAATTTCCCGTCTCGGCAAGACCATCCCCGATTTCATGCCCGGTGACACGGTCATCGTCAGCGTGAACGTCGTCGAAGGCAGCCGCAAGCGCGTGCAGGCCTACGAAGGCGTCGTGATCGCCAAGCGCAACCGTGGCCTCAACAGCGGCTTCACCGTGCGCAAGATCTCCAGCGGCGAAGGCGTGGAGCGTACGTTCCAGACCTACAGCCCGCTGATCGCCGGCATCGAAGTCAAGCGCCGCGGCGACGTGCGCCGTGCCAAGCTGTACTACCTGCGCGAGCGCAGCGGTCGTTCGGCACGCATCAAGGAAAAGCTGCCGGGCAAGTCGCAGAAGGCTGCGTCGGCCGCTTAATCAGCCGCCGTCCTTTCTGCTCAAAAAGCCGCCGCTCTGGCGGCTTTTTGCGTTGGCGCTGCGCTTGAAGACAGTTTTCCATTTTTACGCTCTACTCCTTTCATTCCGCCACAGGCCGCATCCTCTCTTGACCTCATCCACCTCCGCCCCCACGCCCTCCGCCGTCGTCGAACCCGTCAATGCCGTGGTGCCGCCCGCGTTGCTGCAGATCGACCCGCGCCAGGCGCCCTTCGTGGACGGAAGCGATGGTCTGCCGGCGGTGGCGCCGGCGCAGCTGACGGCAACCGCCTTGCGTGCACGCTTTGCCTCGCCACCCGTATGGACGCCCGAACTGCGCCGCGAGCCGCGCATGAGCGACCGGGTGCCGGCGCAGGCCGCCGTGCTGGTGCCGATCGTGCAGCGCCCGCAAGGCGCGACTGTGCTGCTCACCGAGCGCACCACGCACCTGTCGACCCATTCGGGGCAGGTCGCGTTTCCCGGCGGGCGCGTTGATCCTGAAGACGCCAACATCCAGGCCGCCGCATTGCGCGAAGCCTGGGAAGAAGTGGGCCTGTCGGCACAGTTCATCGAAGTGCTCGGCTCCCTGCCGACCTACACGACCGTCACCTCGTTCGTGGTGACCCCGGTGGTCGCGCTGGTGCAGCCCGACTTCGTGCTGGACATCAACCCGTTCGAGGTGGCCGAGGCCTTCGAGGTGCCGCTGGCCTGGCTCATGGATCCGGCCAACCACCGCCGCCATGCCGTCAGCGCCACCGATGGTGTCCGTCGCACGTGGTACTCGATGCCGTACGTCGACGGTCCCCACGAGCGCTTCGTCTGGGGCGCCACGGCGGGCATGCTGCGCAACCTCTACCGCTTCCTCGCTGCCTGAGACGGATGCGGCGCAACCTGGGGCCGAAACCTTCAGGGGCTCTCGCTATCATCGAAGGATGAGCTTCTTTGCCATCCTGTGCGCGTTGCTGATCGAGCAGGTGCGGCCGCTGGGCCCGCACAACCCCGTGTACGGCGGCGTCCTGGCGTGGACGCGCTGGACCAGCCGCAACTTCGATGCGGGCAAGCCGCACCACGGATGGATCGCCTGGGGGCTCGCGGTGTTCGTGCCCACGCTGCTGTCGCTGGGCGTGCACTGGCTGCTGGTGCTCACGCTGGGCCTGCCGTTCGCCGTGCTGTGGAGCGTCGCGGTGCTCTACATGACGCTGGGCTTTCGCCAGTTCAGCCACCATTTCACCGACATCCGCGATGCGCTCGACGAGGGCGACGAGCCGCTCGCGCGCTCGCTGCTGGCGCACTGGCAGGGCGTCGATGCCGCCGAACTGCCGCGCAGCGAAATCGTGCGCCATGTGATCGAGCATTCGGTCATTGCGGCACACCGCCATGTGTTCGGCGTGCTGGCCTGGTTCTCGGTGCTCGCCGCGCTCGGCCTGGGGCCGGCGGGCGCGGTGTTCTATCGCATGAACGAGTTCGTCGCGCGCTACTGGGCCCACAAGAACGGCGCGCCCGTGCAGCCTTCGAGCGTGGCGGTGCAGGACGCCGCCGAGCGCGCCTGGCATGCCGTCGACTGGCTGCCCGCGCGCATCACGGCGCTTGGCTTCGCCGTGGTCGGCAGCTTCGAAGAGGCCATCGACTGCTGGCGCAATGACGCGCGGCGCTTCCCCAACGAGAACGACGGCGTGATCCTCGCGGCCACGTCCGGCGCGGTGAACGTGCGCCTGGGCGGCGGCTCGCTGAGTCCGATCCCGGTGGCCGATCCGCTGCCGCGCGCACAGGCCGGCGAGTCGCCGAGCGTCGGGCGGCGCCTGGACAGCGGCAGCACGCCGGGCCGCGAGCCCGAGCCCGGCCACCTGCGCAGCGTGGTCGGCCTGGTCTGGCGATCGGTCGTGATGTGGATGGTGCTGCTGGCCTTGCTCACGCTCGCGCGGCTGCTGGGCTGAGGCCATGACCACGCCGCCCGCACCGGCCTTCTGGAGCCCGCGCATCGGCGCGCTCGAGCCTTACGTGCCCGGCGAGCAGCCGCGCATCACCAACCTCGTCAAGCTCAATACCAACGAGAACCCGTATCCGCCATCGCCGGACGTCATCGCGGCGATCCAGCGCGCGGCCGCCGACGGCCTGGAGCGCTACCCCGACCCCACGTCGCTCGCGCTGCGCGAAGCCGTGGCACGCCGCCACGGCCTGCAGGTGGGCGAAGTGTTCGCGGGCAACGGCTCGGACGAAGTGCTCGCGCACGCGTTCTTCGCCTTTTTCCAGCAGGCGCAGCCGCTGCTGATGCCCGACGTGAGCTACAGCTTTTACAAGGTCTATGCCCAGCTCTATGGCATCGCTTGTGAGCAGGTGCCGGTCGATGCCGGCTTGCGCATCGACATCGACGCTTTCGCGGCGCGCGCCCGCCAGGGCTGCGGCGGCATCGTCATCGCCAACCCGAACGCGCCAACCGGCATCGGCCAGCCGCTGGCGCGCATCGAGCAGCTGCTTGCGGCGTGCCCCGATCGCGTGGTGCTGGTCGACGAGGCGTATGTCGATTTCGGCGGCGAGAGCGCACTGTCGCTGATCGGCCGTTATCCGAACCTGCTCGTGGTGCAGACCCTGTCCAAGTCGCGCTCGCTGGCCGGCCTTCGCGTCGGTTTCGCCTGCGGGCAGGCGCACCTGATCGACGCGCTCGTGCGGGTCAAGGACAGCTTCAATTCGTACCCCATCGACCGGCTGGCGTCCGCTGGCGCCGTGGCCTCGCTCGACGACGAGGCGTGGTTTCGCCAAACGCGCGACCAGGTCGTCGACACGCGCGAAGGCCTGACTCTGCAGCTCGAGGACCTGGGTTTTGAGGTGCTGCCGTCGCAGGCCAACTTCGTGTTCGCACGCCATCCGCAGCGCGATGCGGCCGAGCTGGCCGCCTTGCTGCGCGAGCGTGCCGTGCTGGTGCGGCATTTCAGGCAGCCGCGCATCGTGCAGTATTTGCGCATCAGCATCGGCACGCGGGAGCAGTGCAGTGCGCTGGTGCACGCGCTGCAGGCCATCCTCGAGCCAGACGCCGCTCAGTAGCGCGTCTGGCTCAACTCGGCGAACAGCTCGCCGTAGATCTTGTAGCGCGAAGCGCTGATCGGTCCGGGTTGCGTCGGCGTCTCGACGTTCGAAATCACGCCGCAGCTGGGTTCGTGCAGGTGGGTGCAGTTGTAGAACTTGCAGTCGCCCGTGTGCTCGGCGATGTCGGGCATGAGGCCAGCGAGCTGCATCGGCTCGATGTGGTTCAGGCCGAATTCCTGGAAACCCGGCGAGTCGATGAGGCCCGTGGTGCGGGCCTCGTCGATCCAGTACCAGGTGGTGCTGGTGGTCGTGTGCTTGCCCGAGTTGAGGGCCTGCGAGATTTCTTGCGTCAGCACGCTTGCGCCAGGCACCAGCAGGTTGGTGAGCGTGCTCTTGCCCGAACCCGACGGGCCGAGCACCAGCGTGGACTTGCCCGCGAGCAGCTTCATCAGCGAGGCGTAGTCCGCCTCGCCCGAGGCCTTGAGCGACAGCGGCAGCACGCCGTGGTGCATGCGGCGGTAGGGCGCCAGCTTGGTCCAGGCGCGCGCGAAAGGTTCGACGAGGTCGCTCTTGTTGAGCGCGATGATGGGCGTGATGCGTTGGGCTTCGGCCGCGATCAGCGCGCGCGCCAACTGGTGTTCGGAAAACTCCGGCTCGGCGGCGATCAGGATCAGCACGTGGTCGAGGTTCGCTGCGAACGACTTGGTGCGGATCTCGTCCTGCCGGTAGAAGAGGTTGCGCCGCGGCAGCACCTCTTCGATGGTGCCTTCGTCTTCGGTGGCCTGCCAGCGCACGCGGTCGCCGACCACGGCCTGGCTTTTCTTGCCGCGCGGATGGCAGATCAGCCGCTCGCCCGTGGGCGTTTCGACGAGGCAGTGACGCCCGTGGCTGGCGACGACGAGGCCGTCGTGGTGCGCCTTCCCCGTGTTGTGCGCAGCGGGGGTGAAGGCGGCGCGGCCCGGCTTAGCCACAGGCGCGTGCCCTCATGCGGCGGGGCTCGCAACCAGCGCGTCGGCCTGCCGAGCGCAATCGAAATCGGTGATCGACAGACCGTTCACATCGTGCGTGCTGAAGCGCACCACGCAGCGGTTGTAGTGCACCGACAGGTCGGGGTGATGGTCCTGCGTGTGAGCCACCATCGCCAGCGCATTCACGAAGGCGATGGTCTCGAAGTAGTTCGCGAAGGTGAAGGTCTTCTCGATCGCGACATCGGCGCCGTCGCCGGTGAGCTTCCAGCCGTCGAGCTGGGCCAGGCCCGAAACGATCTCGGTGGCGCTCAGGGCCTTGCGGGGCGGAAGGTTCTTCCAGTCCTTGGGTTTGAACATGCTGCTCATGAGGGGCTTCGCAGAAAAAGTGAATCGAGGATCACGCCGCACCCATGCGCGCAAGGCGCTCGGAGGCAGGCGGGTGGGAGTAGTAGAACTTGACGAACACCGGGTCGGGCGTGAGCGTTGATGCGTTGTCCTGGTACAGCTTGAGCAGGGCGGCCGACAGGTCGGCGCCGCTGGTCTGCGCCACGGCGTAGGCGTCGGCCTCGAACTCGTGCTTGCGCGACAGGCGCGCCGGCAGCGGGGCGACGAAGAAGCTGAACACCGGCACGGCCAGCATGAACAGCAGCAGCGCCAGCGCGTTGTTGGGCGCCGCGGGCGACAGGTTGGGCTGCACGCCGAGGCCGGCGTAGAACCAGACCTGCGTCGACACCCAGCCCAGGAGCGCGAAGCCCGCCAGGCTCAGCGCGAACATCGCGACGAGGCGCTTGACGATGTGGCGGTGCTTGAAGTGGCCCAGTTCGTGTGCGAGCACGGCCTCGACTTCGCCGGCGTTGAGCTGGCGCAGCAGCGTGTCGTAGAACACCACGCGCTTGCTGGCGCCGAAGCCGGTGAAGTAGGCATTGGCGTGTGCGCTGCGCGTGCTGCCGTCCATCACGAACAGGCCTTTGGCCGCGAAGCCGCAGCGCTTCATGAGTGCGGTGACGCGCGCCCTCAGCGTCGGGTCGTCCAGCGGCTTGAACTTGTTGAACAGCGGCGCGATGAAGGTCGGGTAGATCAGCATCAGCAGCAGGTTGAAGCCCATCCACGCGCCCCAGGCCCAGAGCCACCAGAGCGTGCCGGCCGCGCCCATGAGCCACAGGATGAGCGCCGCAATCGGCAGCCCGATCAGCGCGCCCAGCAGCGTCGACTTGAGGGTGTCGGTGAGCCAGAGCTTCCAGGTCATCTTGTTGAAGCCGAAGCGCTCCTCGAGCCGGAAGGTTTGCCACAGCGTGAACGGCAACTCCAGCAGGCCGCCGATGAGCGCAAAGGCCGCCAGCAGCACCAGCTGCTGCACCATGCCGCCGCCCAGCCACACCAGCAGCAGCTTGTTCAGCAGGTCGAGCCCGCCGAGCAGCGTCCAGCCCAGCAGCAGGGCGGCGCCCCACGCCATCTCGATGAGTCCGAAGCGCGCTTTGGCGATGGTGTAGTCGGCGGCCTTCTGGTGCGCAGTCAGCGTGATGGTCTGCGCGAAGGCGGCCGGTACGGCGCCGCGGTGGCGCGCCACATGGCGCACCTGGCGGGTGGCCAGCCAGAACTTCACGAGCAGGCCCGCGACGAGTGCAGCCGCGAAAGCGAAGGTGAAGATAAGTGAGTAGGACATCATGAAGCGGCGAGTTTAGTCCCCGGTATATCGGGGCGCAGGCCTTCGACGACAATCCTGCGATGCCCGAATCCCTTGACCCGACGCCCCCCGCTGCCGCCCCCACCCTGAAGAAAAGCGACCAGAACCTGGTCTGGCTCGACTGCGAAATGAGCGGCCTCGACCCCGAGAAAGAGCGCCTGCTCGAGATCGCCGTGGTCGTCACTGGCCCCGACCTCACGCCCCGCATCGACGGCCCCGTGCTCGTCATCCACCAGAGCGACGCCGTGCTCGACGCCATGGACGCCTGGAACAAGGGCACCCACGGCCGCAGCGGCCTGATCGACAAGGTCAAGGCCTCCACGCTGGACGAAGCCGCGGCCGAGCAGCAGTTGCTCGAATTCATCGCCAAGTACATCCCCCGCAGCGGCTCGCCGATGTGTGGCAACACCATCGGGCAGGACCGGCGCTTCCTGGTCAAGTTCATGCCCAGGCTCGAGGCGTACTTCCACTACCGCAACCTCGACGTCAGCACCCTCAAGGAACTGGCCAAGCGCTGGAAGCCTTCGGCCTACACCGCCTTCAAGAAGCAGCAGGCGCACACCGCGCTGGCCGACGTGCACGAGTCCATCGAGGAGCTGGCGCACTACCGGGAAACCTTCCTGCGCTTGGTGGATTGACAGCGATTAGGTAAAAACCCGAAGCCGTGCCATAATCGCAGGCTTCGCTGATTTGAACGTGTCTTTGGACACAGATCAGCGTCTCTTGCATCTCCCTATCTTGCACACCGCGCCCGATCGCATTCGCTGATCAAAAAGGGCCGCAGCCTCCGACGAAAGCCGGAAGTTGAATGTCGTTGGATGGTTGATGTTTTTAACCACCAACGGGGCGCCGCCTACGGCAGCGCTCGCGTTTGAGATTGATATTCATGACCGACGCTTTTGAAGCGCAGGGCGAACTCGCGCCTGTGCAATCCGCTACCCACAACGAATTCACCGCTGTCGCGGAAACCGTGTCCGAGGCCCCGATCCTCGACGCGCTGGACGCCGCAGCCCCCGAGGCCGCCGAAGCCGAAGCGCCCGCCGCGCCCAACGGTTTCATCAAGCTGGGCCTCGCCCCCGAACTGATCGCCGCCGTGGCCGACATGGGTTTCACCCAGCCGACCACCGTGCAGGAAAAGGTCGTGCCGATCGCCATGGGCGAAGCCGGTTCGGCCCGCTTCGTCGACCTGATGGTGTCGAGCCAGACCGGCTCGGGCAAGACCGCTGCCTTCCTGCTGCCGGTGCTGCACACGCTGATCAAGCGCCAGGCCGAAGCCGAAGCCGAAGCCAAGGCCGAGTTCCAGCGCCTGGCCGCTGAAGCTGCTGCCCGTGGCGAAGCGCCGCTCAAGAAGCCCAAGCGCAAGGACCCGACCAATGCCCGTCATTTCAAGGCCGCCACCCCCGGCGCCCTGATCCTGTGCCCGACGCGCGAACTCGCGCAGCAAGTCGCACACGACGCCATCGAACTGGTTCGCCACTGCCGCGGCCTGCGCGTCGCCAACGTGGTGGGCGGCATGCCGTACCAGCTGCAGATCGCCAAGCTGCAGAACGCCGACCTCGTGGTCGCCACGCCAGGCCGCCTGCTCGACCTGCAGCGTTCGCAGCAGCTCAAGCTCGACCAGGTCAAGTTCCTCGTCGTCGACGAAGCCGACCGCATGCTCGACCTCGGCTTTGCCGATGACCTGGCTGAAGTCAACCAGCTCACCATCGAGCGCCAGCAGACCATGATGTTCAGCGCCACCTTCGCGCCGCGCATCCAGCAGCTGGCCCAGCGCGTCATGCGCGAGCCGCAGCGCATCACCATCGACAGCCCGCAAGAGAAGCACGCCAACATCAAGCAGTCGCTGTACTGGGCCGACAACAGCCAGCACAAGCGCAAGCTGCTCGACCACTGGCTGCGCGACACCAGCATCAACCAAGCGATCGTGTTCGCCAGCACGCAAGTCGAGTGCGACGGCCTCGCCAACGACCTGCAGCAAGAAGGCTTCAGCGCCGTCGCGCTGCACGGCGCCCTGAGCCAGGGCCTGCGCAACCGCCGCCTGATGGCACTGCGCCAGGGCCAGGTGCAGATCCTGGTGGCGACCGACGTTGCCGCCCGCGGCATCGACGTGCCGACCATCACCCACGTCTTCAACTTCGGCCTGCCGATGAAGGCCGAGGACTACACCCACCGCATCGGCCGCACCGGCCGTGCCGGCCGCGATGGCCTGGCCATCACGTTTGCCGAGTTCCGCGATCGCCGCAAGATCATGGACATCGAGCACTACAGCCGCCAGCAGTTCAAGGCGGAAGTGGTTGCCGGCCTCGAGCCGCAACAGCGCATGCCGCAATCGCGTCCCCCGATGGGCGAGTACCGCGGTGGCCGTGGCGACAATTTCTCGCGCGATCGCAAGTTCGGCAACGGTGGTGCAGGCGGCGGCGGTGGCTACCGTGGCAACAACAACGGCGGCGGCTATGCCGGCGCCAGCGGCTTCAACGACCGCAATTCGCGCGGCCCGGCCCAGGGCCAAGGCCCGCGCGGCTTCCAGGGCGGCCAGAACGCCGGCTTCGGCGGCGGCCGTGACGAAGGCGGCAATGGTGGCAATGGCGGCGGCTACGGTCGCAAGCCGGGCTGGGGCGACAGCGCCCCGCGCGGCGGCCACGGCCATGGCGGCGGTCGCGGCGACGGCGGTTTCGCACCCCGTGAAGGCTTTGCGCCCCGCGAAGGTTTCGCACCACGCGGCAACGGCGCCGGCCACGGCGGCCCGGGCAAGGTGTTCGTGCCCCGCGACGCGCAAAAGCGCGCGTTCAAGCCCAGCCGCTGATCGCCCCCGCAAGCGGCCCTGAAAAGGGCTGCTTCCTCCCAAAAGCCCGCGCTTCTCACGAACGCGGGCTTTTTCGTTGTCGGGTTTCCGAGCAGTCCGGCGCTCATGAAGTTGGTTGACACCTGAATCGATGAAAAGTAATGTAATAGCGCATTGCTTCTCCCCGGTCCGTTCGCGGCTGCCGGTTCATCGACACCTGTTCTCGACTTTCGATCATGAAAATTGCGATCCTTGGGGGTGGCCACGGCGCCTATGCGGCCGCCGCGGACCTGTCTGAAACCGGCCATGAAGTACGCCTGTGGCGCCGTGACGCTGCGGCGCTCGAGCCGGTCGTGCAAGCCGGCGCGATCACGCTGAAAGACGCTGCCGGTGCGCGCGAGGTGCCCATTGCGCTCGCTACCGCCGACATCGGCGCCGCGCTGAAGGGCGCCGAACTCATCGTCATTCCCACGCCCGCCATCGCCCAGCACGACATCGCGCTGGCCATGGCGCCGCACCTGGTCGACGGCCAGGTCGTGTTCCTGCCGCCGGGCACCTTCGGCAGCTACGTGATGGCGCAGGCTGTGAAGGCCGCCGGCAACCGCGCCGACGTGGCCTGGGCCGAGACCGGCACCTTGCCGTACCTTGCGCGCAAGCACGGCGAGCGCGAGGTCAACGTCACCATCCGCGCCATCCGCCTGCCCACCGGCGTCTACCCGGCGCGCAAGGAGGCGCAGGCGATCGAGGTGATCCGCCGCGCCTACCCGGCCGTGCACGGTTGCGGCGACGCGCTCTCGGGCGCGCTGATGAACGCCGGCCCCGTCATCCACCCGCCGCTGATGGTGATGAACGCCGCGCCGCTGCAGCATTTCGAGCGCTGGGACATCCACAACGAAGGCACGCAGCGCGCCGTGCGCGACGTGACCGACCGCCTCGACCGCGAACGCATGGCCGTGCGCGAGGCCTTCGGGCAGGGCGCGCCGCACTACCCGCTGGCCGACCACTACAACAACGACCAGTGGATGTACGGCGATGCACACAAGCAGCTCGTCAAGTCGGGCGACTGGCGCGAGAACATCGACCTGCACACGCACCGCTACATCACCGAAGACACCGAACTCGGCCTGGCCTTCCTGGCCTCGGCCGCGCGCCATGCGGGCGTGGATGCGCCCATCGCCCACGGCCTGCTGGCCATCGTCGGCGGCTTCCTCGGGCGCGACCTGCGCCAGGGGCCGCGCACCTTCGAAAGCCTGGGCCTGGCCAGCCTGAGCGCGGCCCAGCTCAAGCAGAGGTTGCACGATGGCGAATGAGCCCGCGCCGCCGCGCTTTGCCGCCGTGGGCGCCGGCCGCATGGGGCGCGGCATCGCCATCGCGTTCGCCTATGCGGGCCACCGCATTTCGCTGATCGACCTGCGCCCGCGCACGCCCCAGGCGTGGCAGCGCCTGCGCGACGAGGCGCAAGCGGAAATCGCTGCGAGCCTTTCAGGCCTTGCACAGCTCGGTGTGATCGATGCCTCGCAGGTCGAGCGCATCGCCGCGCGCGTGGACTTCGTGAACGCAGCAGACGCACCGCGCGCATTGGCCGCCGCCGAGCTGGTGTTCGAAGGCGTGCCCGAAACCATGGAGGCCAAGCGCGAGGCCTTCGAGCACCTCAACCGCCATTGCCGCGACGACGCGATCCTCACCTCGACCACCAGCAGCATCCTCGTGACGCAGCTGGCCGCGCTGGTGCGCCGGCCCGAGCGCTTCTTGAACATGCACTGGCTCAACCCGGCCTACGTGATCCCCGTGGTCGAACTGAGTTGCCACCCCGGCACCGACGCCGGCGTGCTCGCACGCACCAAGGCACTGATGGAGGCCATCGGCAAGCTACCCGTGGTCTGCGGCGCGTCGCCCGGCTACATCGTGCCGCGCCTGCAGGCGCTCGTGATGAACGAGGCAGCCCGCATGATCGAAGAAGGCGCTGCCACGGCGGAAGAGATCGACAAGGCCACGCGCTACGGCCTGGGCCTGCGCTTCGCGGCACTCGGCGTGGTCGAGTTCATCGACTTCGGCGGCTGCGACATCCTGCATCACGCGAGCCGCGAGATGTCGGCCTCGCTCGACGCGGGGCGCTACACCGCGCCGGCCATCGTCGGGCGCATGGTCGAGGAAGGGCGGCTGGGCCTGAAGAGCGGCAGCGGCTTCTACGACTACGCGGGCCGCGACACCGCCGCCTACCGGCGCGACGTGCTCTCGCGCACGCTCGGCGAACTGAAGCACGCGGGCCTGTGGCGCGCGCCGGCCGACGAGACGCTGTCATGACGATCCGCCGCGCCTTCGCCGACCTGTCGGTGGGGCAGGTGCACCACGCCGTGTGCGGCGATGCGCAGGCGCCGGCCGTGCTGCTGCTGCACCAGTCGCCGCGCAGCTGGGCCGAGTACCGCGAGGTGCTGCCGCTGATCGCCGGCGCGGGCTACCGCGCCATCGCCATGGACACGGCGGGCTTCGGCGATTCGGCCGACGGCGGCGTGCCCGCGAGCATTGCGCAGTGGGCGCGCGTCGCGTGCGAGTTGCTCGATGCGCTCGGCATCGCGCAGGCCGACGTGGTGGGGCACCACACCGGCGGCGTGATCGCGATCGAACTGGCCGCGGCGTTTTCCGAGCGCGTGCGCAGCCTTGTGCTCTCGTCCACGCCGTACACCGACGAGGTGTTCCGCCGCGCCCGCGCGCAGCGTCCGCCCATCGACGAAGTGGCGCCCAGCGACGATGGCAGCCACCTCGCTGCGCTGTGGCAGAAGCGGCAGGCGTTCTATCCGCCGGGACGCCCCGACCTGCTCGAGGCCTTCGTGTGCGATGCGATGAAGGTCGGCCACCGTGTCGAAGAAGGCCACCGCGCCGTGGCCTCGTACCGCATGGAAGAGCGCATCGGCCGCGTGACGCAGCCGACGCTCATCGTGCGCGCCACGCTCGACCCGTTCGCCGCGCCGCATGCGGCAGAGCTGCAGCATCACCTGCCGCAGGCGCGCATCGTCGACATCGACGGCGGCATGGTGCCCGTGCCCGACCAGATGCCCGAGGCCTTCGCGCGCACGGTGCTCGACTTTCTGGCGACACGGCCATGAAGGCCGTTCGCATCCATGGCTTCGATGCCGCGCCGGTGCTCGAAGACGTGGCCGACCCCGTGGCGCGACCCGGCCGCACCCTCGTGCGCATGCAGGCCGCGACCGTCGGCCACATCGATCGCACCGTGTGGCAAGGCCGCTTCCTGCGGCATCCGCCGTTGCCGTACACGCCGGGTGTGGAAGCGGCGGGCGTGGTCGTCGCGAGCGAGCGGTATGCAGAAGGGCAGCGCGTGTGGTTGCGCGGCAGCGGCTTGGGCACGCTGTTCGACGGCACCTGGTGCGAGCTGATCGATGCGCCTGACGACGCACTCGGCGTGTTGCCCGATGCGGTGCCGATGCCACTTGGCGCGGCGTTCTTCTCGCCCACCACATCGGCGTGGGTCGCCTTGCACGAGGTCGCCCGATTGCAGTCTGGAGAGCAAGTTCTGGTGACGGGCGCAAGCGGCGCGGTGGGTTCGCTGGTGATGCAGCTGGCACGCGATGCAGGCTGCACCGCAACGCCCGTCGATCCGAAAGCCGCACCGCCTGACGTCGCCAGCGCCGATCTGCTCATCGACACCGTCGGCGGCGACGTGCTTGCCGCGGCCTTGCCTGCCGTGCGCCCCGGTGGTCGCGCCGTGCTGATCGGCTACACCGCCGGCCCGACGCTGCAGCTGGACATCGCGCACTTCCTGCAGCGCGATGTGGCGCTGCTGCCGCTCAACATGTTCAGGCGCGAAGCCGCAGGCCGTGCAGCCGCTCCAGAGTTGCTTGCGCGCCTGGCCGATGGCCGACTGCATCTCGAGGTGCAGCCCTTCGCGCTCGCCGATGCTGCGCTGGCACTCGACTGGATTGCGCAACGTGGCCATCGCGGCCGCGCGGTGCTCGTGGCTTAGTCAGGCCGTACGCGTCAGTCTTCGTCCGGCACCTCGACCGGCACGTGCACATGCAGGTCGATCATCTGCCGCAGCGTCTGCTTGAGTTCTTCGGCGCGGCGCAGGCCGAAGGGTTCAAGCACGCGGCGCTCGTGCTCGCGCGCCAGTTCCATCAGGTGCTCGACTGCCTTCAGTCCCGCGGGCGTGATGCGCACCAGCGTGATGCGGCGATCACTTTCATGGGGCAAACGCTCGACCTGGCCGCGCGCTTCCATGCGGTCGAGCAGCCGCGTCACCGTCGGCTGCTTGGTCACCGTCACCTGCGCGAGCTGGCCGATGCTGACCGCGTCGCTGCCCGCCAGCGACGCCATCACGCGCCACTCCGATACCGAGAAACCCTGCTGCCGCGCCACCTCGTGGAATTCCGAAGAGATCAGCTGGCTGGCCTGCGCGAGCAGCGCGGGAAGGTAGTCGTCGACGAAGCGATGCGTGTCCTCGAGCGGTTCAGACATGACGGTGCCTCCTGTTTGCCGCAGGCATGCGGATTGCATGGCTAGGGTAATTCATGATTGTGGATACATTCATTTCTAAACATTATAGGAACCGTGATGTGCCCCCTGGGCCGCATCCTCCCACGAGAAAGAAGAAGGACATCCATGGCTGAGCGTTCGTTCGTCGAAGAGGTCAAGAAGCTGCGACTTTCTGGTGGCGATGTCTTCCGCGGCGAAGGCATTCTGGCCGTCACCAAGGCCTTGCTGGAGTCGGGTGTGTCGTATGTGGCGGGCTACCAGGGCGCGCCCATCTCGCACCTGATGGACGTGCTGGCCGACGCGCAGGACATCCTGGCCGAGCAGGGCATCCGCTTCGAGAACAGCGCGAGCGAAGCCACCGCCGCCGCCACGCTGGCCGCCTCCGTCAACTATCCATTGCGTGGCGCAGTCACCTTCAAGGCGACCGTGGGCACCAACGTGGCGTCCGATGCATTGGCCAACCTGGCCTCGGGCGGCGTCACCGGCGGCGCGCTCATCATCGTGGGCGAGGACTACGGCGAAGGCTCGTCGATCATGCAGGAGCGCAGCCATGCGTTCGCCATGAAGTCGCAGATCTGGCTGCTCGATCCGCGGCCCAACCTGCCCAGCATCGTCGATGCGGTGAAGACGGGCTTCGAGCTCTCCGAGGCCAGCAACACGCCCGTGATGCTCCAGTTGCGCATCCGTGCCTGCCACGTGCACGGCCACTTCATCGCCGGCGACAACAAGCGCGCCAAGTTCACGCTGAAGGAAGCACTGGAGAACCCGCAGCGCGACGTTGGCCGCATCGTGCTGCCGCCCGCGAGCTTCGTGCACGAGCAGGAGAAGGTGAAGGACCGCTGGCCCGCCGCGGTGCGCTTCATCGAGGAGCGCCAGCTCAACGAGTTCTTCTGTGAAGACGCCGACGACATCGGCATCATCGTGCAGGGCGGCAGCTACAACACGCTGCTGCGTGCGCTCGAACGCCTGGGCCTGGCCGATGTGTACGGCAACACGCAGGTGCCGCTGTACGTGATGAACGTGGCCTATCCCGTCATCGAGAGCGAGGTGATCCGCTTCTGCGACGGCAAGCGCGCCGTGCTCATCGTGGAAGAAGGCCAGCCCAACTTCGTCGAGCAGAATCTCGCGACCATCCTGCGCCAGGCGGGCTCCACCACCGCGCTGCATGGCAAGGACATGCTGCCCGTGGCCGGCGAGTACACGACGCTCGAGCTGCTCAAGGGCACGCGCGCCTTCTGCGAGCGCTACGAGCGCCTCGCGCCGCTGCCTGTGCCCGCACCGGTGCGCAAGGTGATCCCGCTGAAGGAAGTGGCGGCGATCGGCGTCGATGCCGCGCCTGAGCCTGCGGAGCCGTCGAGCGCGCTTGGCGACGTGGTGCATTCGCGCCCACCGGGCTTCTGCACCGGCTGCCCCGAGCGCCCCATCTTCAGTGCCATGAAGCTGGTCGAGCGCGAACTCGGTGCGCACCACGTGAGCGCCGACATCGGCTGCCACCTGTTCTCGATCCTGCCGCCTTTCAACATCGGTAACACCACGATGGGCTACGGCCTCGGCGGTGCGGGCGCTTCGGCGCTGAATGCACCCGCGGGAAAGCGCGCGATCTCGATGATGGGCGACGGCGGCTTCTGGCACAACGGCCTGACGAGCGGCGTGGCCAACGCAGTCTTCAACAAGAGCGACAACCTCACCATCATCGTCGACAACAACTACACCTCGGCCACGGGCGGGCAGGACATCCTCTCGTCGAACGCCGTCAACAAGACGCGCAGCACCGGCCACGAGATCGAGCGCGCCGTGCGCGGCGTGGGCGTCGAGTGGGTGAAGACCATGCGCCGCACCTACGACGTCGCCGGCATGCGCGACGCGCTGAAAGAAGCACTCACCACGACGAAGAAGGGCCCCAAGGTCCTCATCGCCCAATCGGAGTGCATGCTCAACAAGCAGCGGCGCGAGAAGCCGCTGGTGCGCAAGGCCATCGCCGACGGCAAGCGCATGGTGCGCGACAAGTTCGGCGTCGATGCCGACACCTGCACCGGCGACCACTCGTGCATCCGCCTGTCGGGCTGCCCGTCGCTCTCGATCAAGCCCAACCCCGATCCGCTGCGCATCGACCCCGTCGCCACCGTGCTCGACAGCTGCGTGGGCTGCGGCAACTGCGGCGACGTCTCGCACGCCGCCGTGCTGTGCCCCTCGTTCTACAAGGCCCAGGTCGTGAGCAACCCGACCGCCTGGGACCGCTTCCGCCAGCGCGTGCGCACCACCGTCATCGGCTGGCTGCAGCGCGGCGACGCGCGCCGCCGTGACGCCTATGCCTTCTGAAGAGACCCCGATGCAACGCAGTCACACCACCCCATATTGCAAGGGATACCGCGGAACCGGCTTTGCCGGGCCGCTGGTATCGCCCCCGGTAGGGGGTTGGCGGCTACACGAAGTGAGCAAGACTGGGGGCGAGCCATGAGCCCGATAAAGATTGCCATCCTCGCCATGGGCGGGGAGGGCGGCGGCGTGCTTGCCGACTGGATCGTCGACATGGGCGAGGCCAACGGCTACGTCGCCCAGACCACCTCGGTGCCGGGCGTGGCCCAGCGCACCGGCGCGACCATCTACTACGTCGAGCTGTACCCCGACGCGCAAGCGCGGTCCGACGGCGGTCGCCCCGTGCTCGCGCTGATGCCGCTGCCGGGCGACGTCGACGTGGTGCTCGCCTCCGAGCTCATGGAAGCCGGGCGCGCCGTGCAGCGCGGGCTGGTCACGAAGGACCGCACCACGCTTATCGCCTCCACGCACCGTGTCTTCTCCATCGCCGAAAAAAGCGCCATGGGCGACGGCCGCGTCGACAGCGACCAGCTGCTCGCGCACACCGCGCGCGCCGCCAAGCGCTTCATCCGCTTCGACATGGCGCAGGCTGCCGAAGCCTCGGGCAGCGTGATCAGCGCCGTGCTGTTCGGGACGCTCGCCGGCTCGGGCGTGCTGCCCTTCGGCCGTGCGCAGTTCGAGGCCACCATCGAGCGTGGCGGCGTGGGCGTGAAGCCCAGCCTCAAGGCCTTCGGCGCGGCATTCGATCGCGCCCAGGACGGCGACGACGGCGAACCCGCCAAGGTGGCACCGGCCGCCACGCCCGCACCGCAACCGCGCCATCCGGCCGTGCGTGCCCTGGTCGAGCGCGTGCAGCGCGACTTTCCGCAGCCCGCGCAAGACTTCCTGCTCGAAGGCGTGCGCCGCCTCATCGACTACCAGGACCTGGCCTACGCCGGCCTGTACCTCGACCGCATGGCCGCCGTCGCGAAATTGCCCGACGACGCCCACCGCCTGCTGCGCGAAACCGCACGCCATCTCGCGCTGTGGATGTCTTATGAAGACACCGCCCGCGTCGCCGCCCTGAAGACCCGCGCCACCCGCTTCGAGCGCGTGCGCGGCGAGGCCGGCGTGCAGCCGGGCCAGCTGCTCGCCATCCACGAGTACATGCACCCGCGCCTGCAGGAAATCTGCGAGACGCTGCCCGGCGGCCTCGGCCGCTGGCTCATGCATTCCACGGTGCCGAAGAAGATCGTCGAGCGCTTCACGCAGCACGGCCGCGTGATCCGCACCAGCTCGCTGCGCGGCTACCTGATGCTGCGCATGGTCGCGGCCTGCAAGGGCTGGCGCCGCTCGACGATGCGCTACGCCGACGAAAACCGCCGCATCGAAGAGTGGCTGCAACGCATCGCCGCCACCGCGCCACGCAACCCCGCGCTGGCCGTCGAGCTCGCCCAGTGCCAGCGCCTGGTCAAGGGCTACAGCGACACGCACGAGCGCGGCCTGCGCAACTACGACACCGTGATGCGCGCGTTCGAGCGTGCGGGTGCCGCACTGGCGCCCGCCACCCTGCGCGAACTGCGCGACGCGGCCCTCGCCGACGAACACGGCCACAAGCTGCAGGCCGCGCTGGCGCAGCACGCCCTGGCCTGAAGAGACGAAGAGACCCGAACCATGACCGCCCTCACGCTCCAGCTTCGCGTCGTCGAAGCGCGCGCCCTCAACCCGCTGATCCGCCTGCTGCGCCTGCGTGCCGATGACGGCCGCGCGCTGCCCGGTTTCGCCGCTGGCGCGCACATCCGCGTGCAGGTGACACTGGCCGACGGCACCACCGACTGGCGCCACTACTCGCTCATCAACTTCGCGACCGAGCGCAACGCCACCAACGCCCCGACCGACTACGTGATCGCCGTGCGCAAGGAGGCCGAAGGCCGCGGCGGCTCGCGCTTCATGCACGAAGGGTTGGCCGAGGGCAGCGCGCTCACCATCGAGCCGCCGAAGAACGACTTTCCGCTGCACTCCGGCCCGGGCGGCACGGTGCTGGTGGCCGGCGGCATCGGCGTCACGCCGCTCGCGTCGATGGCAGCGCGGCGCCGCGCCGAAGGTGCGGCCGTGCGCATGCACTACGCCGGCCGCAGCCGCGACCTGATGGCCTTCCTGCCCGAGTTGCAGGCGCTGCTGGGCGACGACCTGCGCGTGCATGCCGACGCCGAGGCCGGCGCGCCGCTGGACATCGACGCGCTGCTCGACGCCGTGCCCGCCGGCGACCGCCTCTACGTCTGCGGCCCCAAGATCATGCTCGACGCCGTGCTCGCGTGCACCCAGGCCCGCGGCTGGGAACACGACCGCGTGCACTTCGAGCTCTTCACCGAACCCGCCGTGGAGGAGGGCGACCAGCCCTTCGAGGTGGAGCTTGCCCAGTCGGGCCAGCGCTTCACCGTGCCGGTCGGCCAGAGCATCCTCGACTGCCTCATCGAACACGGCTGCGACCCGATGTTCGACTGCAAGCGCGGTGAGTGCGGCGTGTGCGCCGTGCCCGTGATCGAGGGCGAGATCGACCACCGCGACTACGTGCTCACCGCCCGCGAGAAGGCGGAAGGCACCGTCATGCAGATCTGCATCTCGCGCGCCAAGGGAGCGCGCCTGGTGCTCGACCTCTGAGAAAAGCCAGCCAGGAAGGAGCCAGGAGAACCATGCCTTCGTACCGAGACAACCCCGATGCCGTTCGCGCGCTCGTGCAGAACGACCGCGTGCACCGCGACCTGTACACCAGCCAGGAGCTCTTCGAGCTGGAGCAGGAGCATTTCTTCGCCAACACCTGGAACTACGTCGGCCACGAGAGCCAGCTGCCGAAGTCGGGCGACTGGATCACCAACGAGATCGCGGGCCGTCCGCTGATCGTCGTGCGCCACAGCGACGGCAGCGTGCGCGTCATGATGAACCGCTGCGCCCACAAGGGCTCGCGCCTGGTCAATGGGCCCTGCGGCAACACCGGCAAGTTCTTTCGCTGCCCGTACCACGCCTGGACCTTCAAGACCGACGGCGCGCCGCTGGCCATTCCGCTGAAGACCGGCTACGAGCACACGCAGCTGCACGAGTGCGAGTCGGGCAAGGGCCTCACGCCCGTGAGGCATGTGCGCAGCCACCGCGGCTTCATCTTCGTGAAGATCAACGACGCGGGCCCCGACTTCGACGACTACTTCGGCGATTCGCTCAGCTCCATCGACAACATGGCCGACCGCTCGCCCGAGGGTGAACTCGAAATCGCGGGCGGCTGCCTGCGCTTCATGCACCAGTGCAACTGGAAGATGTTCGTCGAAAACCTCAACGACACCATGCACCCCATGGTGGCGCACGAATCGTCGGCCGGCACCGCCAAGCGCATGTGGGCCGACAAGCCCGAGGACGAGCCCAAGCCCATGGCGGTGGAGCAGTTCGTGCCCTTCATGTCCGACTACAAGTTCTTCGAAGACATGGGCATCCGCACGTACGACCACGGCCACAGCTTCACGGGCGTGCACTTCAGCATTCACAGCAAGTACAAGGCGATCCCCGCATATGACGACGCCATGAAGGCGCGCTACGGCGAAGAGAAGACGGCGCAGATTCTGGGCATGGCGCGGCACAACACCGTGTACTACCCGAACCTCACGATCAAGGGCGCGATCCAGGCGATCCGCGTGGTCAAGCCGATCTCGGCCAACCAGACGCTCATCGAGAGCTGGACCTTCCGCCTCAAGGGCGCGCCGCCCGAGCTGCTGCAGCGCACCACCATGTACAACCGCCTCATCAACTCGCCGTTCTCGGTGGTGGGCCACGACGACCTGCAGGCCTACCGCGGCATGCAGGCCGGCCTGCACGCCAGCGGCAACGAGTGGGTGAGCCTGCACCGCGACTACGACGAATCGGAACTGAAGGGCGGCGAGATCACCACGGGCGGCACCAACGAGCTGCCCATGCGCAACCAGTACCGCAGCTGGGTCGAACGCATGACGGAGACCATGTAATGGCCGCCGTCGACATCACCAAGATCACGCATCAGGACCTGATCGACTTCGTCGTGAACGAAGCGCGCCTGCTCGACACCCGTCGCTACGAAGAGTGGAACGCGCTCTTCACCGACGACGCGTTCTACTGGATTCCGCTCGTGCCCGACCAGGAAGACGGCTTGAACCACACCTCGCACCTGTACGAGGACAAGCTGCTGCGCGAGCTGCGCATCGAGCGCCTGAAGAGCCCGCGCGCGTTTTCGCAGCAGCCGCCCAGCCGCTGCCATCACCTGCTGCAGGTGCCCGTGGTCGAGACCTTCGAAGGCGAGGCCAACCGCTTCGTAGTGCGCACTTCGTTCCACTACACCGAGTCGCAGGGCGACGAACTGCAGTTCTATGTCGGCACCTTCTTCCACCACCTCACGGTGCAGGACGGCGCGCTGCGCATGACGCTCAAGCGCGTCGACCTGCTCAATTGCGACGCGGCCCTGCCGGCCGTGCAGCTCTTCATCTGACAGGGACGCGATGACCCACGCCACTGTCCACCAGGTGTTCGCCGCCACCGCCGCGCGCACACCGCAGGCCGAATTTCTCTTCACCGAATCGGTGACCGCTGCCGCCTACGGCATCGCCGCTGGCGCCATCCGCTGGGACGACGCCGCCGCGCAGATCGAGCGGCTGCGCACCGCCTACGCACAGGCTGGCTACGGCCACGGTCACCGCGTCGGCCTGCTGCTGGAGAACCGGCCCGCCTTCATCTTCCATTGGCTGGCGCTGAACGCGCTGGGCGCGAGCGTGGTGCCGATCAACGCCGAGATGCGCTCGGCGGAGCTGGTCTACCTCATCGGCCACAGCGAGATCGGCCTGGCCGTGACGCTGCCCGAGCGCGCCGCCGACCTGCAGGCCGCCGCCGCGCAGGCCGGCGTGGCCTTCGAGACCATGGGCCCCGACGATGCCGTGCCGCCCGCGAAGACCGCCGCGCCGCGCGCCGGCGAGCCTGTCGGCACCGACACCGAATGCGGCCTGCTCTACACCTCGGGCACCACGGGCCGACCCAAGGGCTGCATCCTGAGCAACGCGTACTTCCTGCGCGCGGGCGAGTGGTATGCCGCGCTCGACGGCGTGTGCAGCATCCGTCCCGACGCCGAGCGCGTGATCACGCCGCTGCCGCTCAACCACATGAACGCGATGGCGTTCTCGACCATGGTGGTGCTCGTGGCCGGTGGCTGCCTCGTGCAGCTCGACCGCTTCCACCCGAAGAGCTGGCTGGCCAGCGCGAAGGAAAGCGGCGCGACCATCGTGCATTACCTGGGCGTGATGCCCGCGATGCTGCTGTCGGCCCCTGCGTCGGCGGCCGACCGCGACCACGCGATCCGCTGGGGCTTCGGCGCCGGTGTCGACCGCAAGAACCACGCGCCCTTCGAGGAACGCTTCGGCTTTCCGTTGGTCGAGGCCTGGGCCATGACCGAGACCGGCGCGGCCGCCTGCATCATGGCCAACCGCGAGCCGCGCCTCGTGGGCACCAGCTGCTTCGGGCGGCAGGAAGACTTCGTCGAGATCCGCCTCATGGGCGAGGACGGCAGCGACGTGGGCACCGACATGCCCGGCGAACTGCTGGTGCGCTCGGCCGGTGCCGACCCGCGTCGCTACTTCTTCTCCGGCTACCTGAAGGACGAAGAAGCCACGCGCGAAGCCTGGGCCGACGGCTGGTTCCACACCGGCGACCTCGTGCGCCGCGACGCCGACGGCAACTTCTTCTTCGTCGACCGCAAGAAGAATGTGATCCGCCGCAGCGGCGAGAACATCTCGGCCGTCGAGGTCGAGAGCGTGCTCAACCAGCACCCGGCCGTGAAGACCTCGGCCGTGGCCGCCACGCCCGATGCGGTGCGCGGCGACGAGGTGCTGGCCTGCATCGTGCTGCGCGACGACAGCGATGCGTCGCAGCGCGAAGCGGTCGCAGCCAGCATCGTCCAGCATGCGCTCGCACAGCTGGCGTACTACAAGGCGCCGGGCTACGTGGCCTTCGTCGAGGCGCTGCCGCTCACGCCCTCGCAGAAGATCCAGCGCGGCCAGCTGCGCGAGATGGCGCAGTCGCTGCCGGGCCAGGGCCATTGCATCGACACGCGCTCCATGAAGAAACGACAAGTGGGGCAGGCATGACCAAGCGACGGCTCTCCTACGATGGCGTCGCGGTCGCGGTGCCCGTCACCGTGCCCTATGTGCGCTACTCCACGCGCACCGCGCACTGGTTCGTCGGCCAGGCCATCGACGCGCTGGTGCAGGCCAGCGGCGTGGCCAAGGAACAGATCGACGGCCTGTGCCTGAGCAGCTTCTCGCTGGCGCCCGACACGGCCGTGGGCGTCACGCAGCACCTGGGCCTGTCGCCGCGCTGGCTCGACCACATGCCCACCGGCGGCGCCTCCGGCGTGATGTGCCTGCGCCGCGCGGCGCGCGCCGTGCAGGCGGGCGATGCTGACATCGTCGCTTGCGTGGGCGCCGACACCAACCACGTCGACTCCTTCCGCCAGACGCTGGGCAGCTTCAGCAACTTCGCGCGCGACGCCAGCTACCCCTACGGCTCGGGCGGGCCGAACTCGATCTTCGCGTTCATCACCGCCAACTACATGCGCACCTACGGCGCCACGCGCGAAGACTTCGGCCGCATCTGCGTCGACCAGCGCACCAACGCGCTGGGCAACCCGAACGCCATGTTCAAGAAGGGCCTCACGCTCGACGAGTACATGGCCGCGCGGCCGATCTCCGACCCGATCCATCTGTTCGATTGCGTGATGCCCTGCGCCGGCGCCGACGCCTTCCTCGTGATGAGCGAGGAGCGCGCGCGCGACCTGGGCCTGGCGCACGTCGTGATCCGCGGCGCCATCGAGCGCCACAACGCCTACGCCGAAGACCCGGTGATGGTGCAGGGCGGCTGGCGCAAGGACCGCGACGATCTCTATGCACAGGCCGGCATGCAGCCCGCGCAGCTGGACTTCGTGCAGACCTACGACGACTACCCGGTGATCGTGATGATGCAGTTCGAAGACCTGGGTTTCTGCGAGAAGGGCGAGGGCTCCGCCTTCGTGCAGGCGAACACCATGACCTTCGACGGCAGCTTTCCGAACAACACCAGCGGCGGCCAGCTCTCCGCCGGGCAGGCCGGTGCGGCGGGCGGCTTCCTCGGCATGGTCGAGGCGATCCGCCAATTGACCGACCAGGCCGGTGCCCGCGCCGTACCCAATGCCCAGCTGGGCCTCGTCGCCGGCTTCGGCATGGTGACCTACGACCGCTGCCTCTGTACAGGCGCCGTCATTCTCGGGAGACCCGCATGACGATGCCCATGATGCGCCCCCCGCGCAAGAACCCCGTGCTGCGCACCCGGCAGATGAACCTGCCGCCCGGCGCGCGTGGCCGCGTCGCGCTCGGCCTCACGGCTGCCGCTGCCGAAGGTCGCTTCGAGCTGCAGACCTGCGAGGACTGCGGCACGGTGCAGTACCCGCCGCGCGAGGTCTGCCACAAGTGCCTGTCTGCTGCGTTGCGCTGGCGCACGCAGAGCGGCGAGGGCGCGCTGCTCGGCAGCACCACGCTGCACCACAGCAACGACCTGTTCTTCCGCGAGCGGCTGCCCTGGCGGCTGGGCCTGGTGCACCTGGATGCCGGTCCGACGCTCATGGTCCACCTGCATGGCGAGGTCGGCGAAGCGCCACAACGTGTGCGCGTCGGCGCCCGGCTCGACCGCGCAGGCCAGGCCGTTCTCATTGCTTTTCCGAATGAAGGGAGTCCCCACATGGCCGACGACAAGATGCTGCGCGAAATGACCAGCGACCCGAAGTTTCGCAAGGTGCTGGTGACCGACGGCAAGACCGAAACGGGGCAGGCCCTCGTGCGTGCGCTCGTGAAGGCCGGCGCCGACATCGTCTGGGTCGGCCACGCCGAGCCCTGGAAGAAGATGGGCGAGGGGCTCGATGACATCTCGGCGCTGCCGCAGGTCACGCTCGTGCCGCTGGACCTGACCAACGGCCGCCAGGTGACCGAGCTGGCTGGCTCCATCGGCGGCAAGGTCGACATCGTGATCAACAACGCAGAGGTGCACCGCACCTTTGGCATCGGCGCGCGGCGCGGCACGGACGTGGCCAAGGCCGAGATGGACATCAACTACTTCGGCCTGCTGCGCCTGGCGCAGGAGTTCGGCCCCGCGCTCAAGGGCCGTTCGGCCGATGGCGCGACGGGTGCGACCGCGTGGGTCAACCTGCTGTCGATCTACGCGCTGAGCAACTTCCCACCGCACGGCACCTTCAGCGCCTCGAAGGCCGCGGCGCATTCGCTCGCGCAGTGTTTGCGCGCCGAGATGCGGCCGGCCGGCATCCGCGTGATCAACGTGTTCCCAGGCCCCATCGACGACGAATGGAACCAGCACACGCCGCCGCCCAAGCTGGCCCCCACCACGCTGGCCAACGCCATCGTGAAGGCGCTGCGCGACGGCGTGGAAGACGTGTACCCGGGCGACGTGGCGCAGGAGTGGCTGGAGCGCTGGCGCGACAACCCCAAGGTGCTCGAACGCGAACTCGCGGCGGGCGGCTGAGCAGAGGAATCACACAATGACCACGACCACCAACGAACTGATGTCCGCCGCCGAAGTCCTCGGCAGCCTCGTGACCGCGATGGCCAGCGGCCGCATCCGCGTGATCGACCTCACGCAGACGCTCACGCCCGAGTTCCCGCAGATCGCGCTGCCGCCCGAGATGGGCCAGTGCTGGCCCTTCCGCATCGAGGAAGTGTCGAAGTACGACGAGCGCGGCCCGGGCTGGTACTGGAACAATTTTTCCTGCGGCGAGCACACCGGCACGCACTTCGACGCGCCGATCCACTGGATCTCGGGCCGCGACCTGCCGAACAACTCGGTCGACACCATTCCCGTGCAGCACTTCGTGGCGCCGGCCTGCGTGATCGACTGCTCGCCGCAGGTGAAGGACGACCCCGACTACCTGCTGACGCTCGAGGACATCGAGGCCTACGAGGCCGCGCACGGCCGCATTCCCAAGGGCGCGTGGGTGCTCATGCGCACCGACTGGTCCAAGCGCACAGACCCCGAGGCCTACCAGAACTTCGATGAAACGGGCCAGCACACGCCTGGCCCGAGCACCGAGGCCGTGCGCTTCCTGGTCGAGCAGCGCGACGTGCTGGGCTTCGGCTCCGAAGCCATCGGCACGGACGCCGGGCAGGGCTATCACCTGCGGCCGCCGTATCCGTGCCACTACTACATGCATGGCGCGGGGCGCTACGGCCTGCAGTGCCTGAGCAACCTCGACCTGCTGCCGCCGTCGGGCGCGGTGCTGATCTGCCCGCCGCTGAAGATCGAGAAGGGCAGTGGCAGCCCGCTGCGCGTGCTGGCCCTGGTGGGAGCCACGGCATGAGTGCGAGCGCCCCCCAGGTCGCGGCCGTCACCGGCGGCAGCGCCGGCATCGGCAAGGCCATCTGCGAAGACCTGCTCGCGCAAGGCTACGAAGTGGTCTCGCTCGCGCGCCGCAAGGCCGAGATCGACCACCCCAAGATGCACAGCCTCGAGGTCGACCTGGCCGACCGCGCCGCCACCGGCCAGGCCGTGCGTGAACTGGTCGAGCGCTTCGCACCGACCACGATCGTCCACAACGCCGGCGTGATCCGCGCCGCGCTGCTGCCCGAGGTGAAGCTCGACGACCTCGATGCACTGGTCGACCTGCACCTGGGCTGTGCGATCCAGCTCGTGCAGGGGGCGCTGCCCGCGATGCGTGCGCAGCGCTTCGGCCGCGTGGTGCTGTTGTCGTCGCGCGCCGCATTGGGCCTGGCCACGCGCACCAGCTATTCGGCCACCAAGGCCGGCATGCTGGGCATGGCGCGCACCTGGGCGCTCGAACTCGCGGCCGACGGCATCACGGTGAACGTGGTGGCGCCGGGCCCGATCCGCACCGACATGTTCTACGACGTCGTAGAGGCCGGCAGCGAGAAGGAGCGTGCGCTCGCAGCCTCGGTGCCCGTCCAGCGCCTGGGCGAATCGACGGACGTGGCACGCGCCGTGCGTTTCTTTGCCGCGCCCGAGAACAGCTTCGTCACCGGCCAGGTTCTTTATGTCTGCGGCGGCACCAGCGTCGGCAGCCTTGCCCTCTAGTTTTTTCAGCGTTCGTTTCGTTCCGTTCCGTTCAAAAACATCACCTCTGGAGCACCGCCATGAAAGTCCTGAACCGCATTCGCACCCTCGCCGCCCTGGTCGCGGGCCTCGGCGCGCTGAGTGCCACCGGCGCCTGGGCCGCCGATCTCAAGGTCGGTTTCATCACGTCGCTGTCGGGGCCGGTGTCGTCGCTCGGCATTCCCTACGAAAAGGGCATGAAAGCCGCGCTGGCGTACAAGGCCGACCTCGGCGGCCGCAAGATCCAGCTGGTGCAGCTGGACGATGCGTCCGACCCCACCACGGCCGCGCGCAACGCACGCAAGATGATCGACGAGGACAAGGTCGACGTCATCATTGGCACGGCCGGCTCGCCCGGTGCGCTGGCCATTGCCGGCGTGGCGCGCGAAACAAAAACGCCGCTGATCTCCATCGCCAACGCCAACCTGCCGGGCGAGGAGGGCGCGTGGATGGTCACGCTGCCCCAGCCGGCGCCGCTCATGGTGAGCGCGGTGGTCGAGCGCATGAAGAAGTCGGGCGTGAAGACGGTCGGCTACATCGGCTTCTCCGACGCCTGGGGCGACCTGGTGTACGGCGCGCTGCAAAAGAGTGCCGAGCCGGCGGGCATCAAGATCGTGTCGAACGAGCGCTATGCGCGCGGCGACTCGTCGGTGACGGGCCAGGTGCTGAAGATCGCGGCGCTGCGCCCCGATGCGGTGATCACCGGCACCTCGGGCACGCCCGGTGCGCTGCCGTACCTGGCGCTCGCGGAGCGCGGCTACAAGGGCCAGATCTACGGCATGCACGCGCTCATCAACCCCGACTTCGTGCGCGTGGGTGGTGCCTCGGTCGAAGGCCTGCTGGCCCCCACGGGCCCGGTGATCGTGGCCGAGCAGCTGCCCAGCGACAACCCGATCCGCAAGGTGTCGATGGACTTCCGCGCGGCCTACCAGAAGGCCAACGGCGCACCGCCGACCGACGCCTTCTCGGCCTACACCTTCGATGCCTGGCTGGTGTACCTGGACGCCGCCCAGCGCGCGCTCGCCACCAAGGCCGAGCCCGGCACGCCGCAGTTTCGCCTGGCGTTGCGCGACGCCATCGTGAGCACCAAGGAGCTGGTGGGCACGCACTCGGTCTACAACTTCAAGCCGACCGACCGCTACGGCTCGGACGAGCGTTCGCGTGTCGTGGTGAAGCTCGAGAAGGGCCAGTGGAAGCTGGTCCCCTGAAACAACACACGCTGGAGCCACCCCCCATGAAAAAGAACATGACCCGGATTCTCGGTCTCACCGCGCTTGCACTGGCGGCTGCCCAAGCCATGGCGGCCGATCTCAAGATCGGCTTCATCAGCTCGCTCTCCGGCCCCGTGGCCGCACTGGGCGTGCCGTACGAGAAGGGCATCCGCGCGGCCATTGCCGAGCGGCCCGAGATCGGCGGGCGCAAGGTGCAGCTCATCGTGCTCGACGATGCATCGGACCCGACCACGGCCGGGCGCAACGCGCGCAAGCTGGTGACGGAAGACAAGGTCGACGTGCTCATCGGCACCTCGGGCGTGCCCGGCGCGATGGCCATCGCCTCTGTGGCGCGCGAGCTCAACACGCCGCTCATCTCGCCCACGCCGGTGACCATTCCGGGCGCGGAAGGCGCGTGGACCGTCACGGTCTCGCAGCCGTTCCCGCTCATGGTGGCGGGCGTGGTCGAGCGCATGCAGAAGTCGGGTGTGAAGACGGTCGCCTTCATCGGCTTCTCTGACGCGCTGGGCGACCTGGCCTATGACTCGCTCACGAAGAGCGCCGCGACCGCCGGCATCAAGGTGGTGGCGAACGAGCGCTATGCGCGCAGCGATTCGTCGGTGGCCGGCCAGATCCTGAAGATCGTCGCGGCGCGGCCCGACGCGGTGTTCGCGGGCAACTCGGGCACGCCGGGCGCGCTGCCCTACCTGGCACTGGCCGAGCGCGGCTACAAGGGCAAGATCTACGGCACGCATGGCCTCATCAACGCCGACTTCGTGCGCGTGGGCGGAGCGGCCATCGAAGGCCTGCAGGTGCCCAGCGGCCCCGTGCTCGTGGCTGACCAGCTGCCCGACAGCAACCCCATCAAGAAGGTCTCGATGGGCTTTCGCAACGCCTACCAGAAGGTGAACGGCGCGGTGCCCACCGATGCGTTCTCGTCGTACACCTACGACGCCTACCTGTTGCTGGCCGATGCGGCCTCGCGCACCAAGGGCGAGCCCGGCACGCCGCAGTACCGCACGGCGCTGCGCGATGCCATCGTGGGCACGAAGGAGCTGGTGGGCACGCACGGCGTCTACACCTTCAAGCCCGACGACCGCTACGGTTCGGACCAGCGCGGCGTGGTCATCGTGCAGATGAACAAGGGCCAGTGGAAGCTGGTCCCCTGACCTCGGTTCAACCGAAGCCCTCCGCCATGACTGCCTACCGCAACCGCCCCGATCTCGTCGCGGCGCTGGTCCGCGACGACCGGGTGCACCGCGACCTGTACCTCAGCGACGAGCTGTTCGCGCTGGAGCAGGAGCGCCTGTTCGCCCGCACCTGGGTCTTCCTGGGCCACGCGAGCCAGGTGCCGGCGGCGGGCGACTTCGTCACGCAGGAGATCGCGGGCCGCCCGTTGCTCATGGTGCGCCAGCCCGACGGCGCGGTGCACGTCATGTACAACCGTTGCGCCCACAAGGGCACGCAGCTGGTGACCGACGAGAGCGGCAACACCGGCCGCTTCTTCCGCTGCCCGTACCACGCCTGGACCTACAAGCTCGACGGCGCACCGCTCGGGCTGCCGCTGAAGAACGGCTACGAGGGCACGCAGCTCAAGGCCTGCGAGTCGGGGCAGGGGCTGTCGGTGGTAAAGCACGTGAAGGTGTACCGCGACTTCGTGTTCGTGCGCCTGTCGGACACAGGCCCGTCGTTCGAGGACTACTTCGGCGACGTGCTCGGCGCGCTCGACAACATGGTCGACCGATCGCCCGAGGGCAAGCTCACCGTGGGCGGCGGTGTGCTGCGCAACATCGTCCATTGCAACTGGAAGATGTACCTGGAGAACATCAACGACACGGTGCATCCGATGTCGACGCACGAGTCGGCCACCAAGGCCGCCGAGGCGCTGTGGGAAGGGCACGCGCCCACCGACCCCAAGCCGATGGCGATGGAGCAGATCCTGCCCTTCGGCTCGGGCTACGAGTTCTTCGACCAGATGGGCGGGCGCGTGTTCGCCAACGGCCACAGCGTGCTGGGCGTGAACTTCAGCATCCACTCCAACTACGCGCAGCTGCCCGAGTACGAGGCCGCGATGCAGGCCGCGCACGGCGCGCAGCGCGCCGCCGACATCCTGCAGCGCTCGCCGCAGAATTCGGTGCTGTACCCGAGCCTGTCGGTCAAGGGCTCGCCGCAGGCCATCCGCGTGATCCGCCCGCTGGCGGCCAACCGTACGCTCATCGAGGCCTGGAGCTTCCGCGCGGCCGGTGCGCCCGCGCTCTTGTTCGAGCGCGCCATGAGCTACAACCGGCTCGTGTTCTCGCCCATGTCGGTGGTGGCGCACGACGACGTGCACCTGTTCGAAAGCATCCAGCAGGGCCTGCGTGCCGGCGGCAACGAGTGGATCAGCCTGCACCGCAACCACGATCCGGCCGAGACACAGCAGGCCACGGTGACCACCAACGGCACCAACGAGCTGCTCATGCGCAACCAGTTCCGCGCCTGGGCGAAGGCGATGACGGCGGAGGCGGCGGCATGAACGATCCACGCGACTTCATCGCCCACGAGGCGGCCCTGCTCGACGCGCGCCGCTTCGACGACTGGCTGGCCCTGTTCGCCGACGGCGGCCACTACTGGGTGCCGCTGCTCGGCGCGGCGCAGGCCGATCCGTTCTCGCACAACTCGCTGGCGTACGAAGACCGGCTGCTGCTGCAGCTGCGCGTGGAGCGGCTGAAGAACCCGCGCGCCCATTCGCAGCACCCGGCCAGCCACAGCCAGCACGTGCTGCAGCCGCCACGCATCGAGGAAGAGACGGGCGAGGAAGTGCGCCTGCGTACGCCGTTCCTCTACATCGAGGCGCGAGGCGACGACCAGATCCTGCTGAGCGGCACTGCACGCCACCACCTCATCCGCACACCGACGGGCTGGTCCATCCGCGAGAAGCGCATCGACCTGCTCAACGCCACGCGCGCGTTGCCCGCGATCCAGTTGTTCATCTGAGTTGCCTGTCCTTCTAACCATCCTCACTGGAGCTACGACATGAAGAACCCGATGCAGACCTTGACGCGCGGTGCCCTCGCCGCGGCGCTGACCGCCTGTGGTGTGGCGAGCGCGCTGGCGGCCGACCTCAAGGTCGGTCTCAGCGTGTCGCTGTCGGGGCCCAACTCCTCGCTGGGCGTGCCCTATGCCAAGGGCATGCAGGCCGCGCTGGCCTACAAGGGCGAGGTCAACGGCCGCAAGATCCAGCTCGTGGTGCTGGACGACGGCTCCGACCCGACCACGGCTGGGCGCAACGCGCGCAAGCTCATCGAGGACGAAAAGGTCGACGTGCTCATGGGCACCTCGGGCGTGCCGTCGGCCATCGCGATGGCGCAGGTCGGCAAGGAGGCGAAGACGCCGATGATCGGCCTCACGCCCATCCTGCTCGACCCGAGCGAGAACCCGTGGGTCATGACGGTGGCGCAGCCTACGCAGCTCATGATCGATGCGGTGGTTGAGCGCATGAAGCGCAACAACGTCAAGACCGTGGGCTACATCGGTTTCTCCGACGCCTGGGGCGACCTGGTGTACGAGGCCCTCAACAAGGCCGCGCCCGCTGCAGGCATCAAGGTGGTGAGCAACGAGCGCTATGCGCGCGGCGATTCGTCGGTGACGGGTCAGGTGCTGAAGATCGTGGCGCTGCGCCCCGACGCGGTGATGACCGGCGGTGCCGGTACGCCGGGCGCGCTGCCGTTCCTGGCGCTGCAGGAGCGCGGCTTCAAGGGCGGCGTGTATGGGCAGCACGGCCTCATCAACCCCGACTTCGTGCGCGTGGTCGGCGCGGCCGGCCAGAACGCGCTCATGCCCACGGGCCCGGTGATCGTCGCCGAGCAGCTGCCGGCCGACTACCCGACCAAGAAGATCGCGACCGACTTCCGCGCCGTGTTCCAGAAGGTCAACAACGCACCCACCAGCGACGCCTTCTCGGCCTACTCGTTCGACGGCTGGCTGGTGTTCGTCGATGCCGCCTCGCGCGCCATGAAGAAGGCCGAGCCGGGCACGCCCGACTTCCGCGTGGCACTGCGCGACGCCATCTTCAGCACCAAGGAAGTGGTCGGCACGCATGGCGTCTACACCTTCAAGCCCGGCAGCCTGTACGGCGTGGACGAGCGCGCCCGCGTGATCGTCAAGCTCGACAACGGCCAATGGAAGCTCGCCCCTTGAATCTCCTGTTTCCCTTCACGACAACGACAACGACAACGATGACTCCGACAGAGGTTTTTCTATGAACTGGGACGTGGCGCTGATCCTCGTCACCGATGGCCTGGCCAACGGTGCCGTCTATCTGCTCGCCGGCCTCGGGCTGGTGCTGATCTTCTCGGTCACGCGGGTGGTGTTCGTGCCGTTCGGCGACATCGCGGCCTTTGCCGCCCTGTCGCTGGCGGCCTTCGAGACCGGCCGCGTGCCGCCGACCATCGGCATGGTCGCGGTGCTGGCCGCGCTGGCGCTGGCCACCGAAGTCGGCAGCCTGCTGCGGCGCGGCGAGGCCGCGCGCATTCCCAAGGCGGTGCTGATGTGGGGCGTGCTGCCCGCCATTCCGTGCGTGCTCGCCTGGCTGGCGGCGAGGCCGGGCGTGCCGGTGGCTGTGCACATCGCGGTGGCCGTGCTGCTGGTGGTGCCCCTCGCGCCGCTGCTGGCGCGCGTGGTGTTCCAGCCGATCGCCGATGCCTCGGTGCTGGTGCTGCTGATCGTGTCGCTCGCGCTGCACTTCCTGCTGTCGGGCCTGGGCCTGCTGTTCTTCGGCCCTGAAGGCTCGCGCACCACGCCGCTCACGAGCGCGGTGTTCACGCTGGGCGACGGCTTCACGGTCAGCGGCCAGGTGGTGCTGATGGTGGGGGCGGCCGTGGTGCTGAGCGGGCTGTTCTTCCTGGTGTTCGAGCGCACGGTGGCCGGCAAGGCGCTGCGCGCGACGGCCGTGAACCGGGTGGGCGCGCGGCTGGTCGGCATCCGGCCGGTGCGCACGGCGCTGCTGGCCTACGGCTGCGCTTCGCTGCTGGCGGGGCTCATCGGCGTGCTGATCGCGCCGGTGACCACCATGTACTACGACTCGGGTTTCATCATCGGCCTGAAGGCCTTCGTGGCCGCGATCATCGGCGGGCTCGTGAGCTACCCGATGACGGCCATCGGCGCGCTGGCAGTCGGCGTGGTCGAGAGCTTCGCGTCGTTCTGGAGCGGTGCGCTGAAAGACGTGATCGTGTTCAGCCTCCTGATCCCGGTGCTCATGCTGCGCTCCTTCATGGCGGCCCATTCGGAAGAGGAAGAAGACGAGGTGGAGCAATGAACGGCAACCGCAAACGCATGGCCTGGATCGCGGGCGTCGTCGTCGCGCTGGCGCTGGTGCCGGCCGTGGCGGGCAGCTTCACGGTCTCGCTGCTCAACGACATCGGCATCGGCGCGCTGGTGGCGCTGGGCCTGGTGCTGCTCACCGGCGTGGGCGGCGCCACCTCGTTCGGGCAGGCGGCCTTCGTGGGCATCGCGGCCTACGCCACGGCGTGGCTCACCACGGCGCAGGGCCTGTCGCCGTGGCTCGGCCTCTTGTTCGCGCTGCTGCTTACCGGCCTGTCGGCGCTGGCCATCGGCATGCTCACCTTGCGCCTGGGCGGGCACTTCCTGCCGCTGAGCACCATCGCCTGGGGGCTGTCGATCGCGATGCTGTTCGGCAACGTCGATGCGCTCGGGCGCCACACGGGCCTGTCGAACATTCCGGCGCTGCAGATTGGCGGCTGGTCGCTGGCCGATCCGCGCGCGATGTACTACCTGATCTGGGTGGTGGTCGGGCTGGCTTGCCTGTTCAGCCACAACCTGCTGCAGTCGCGCCCCGGCCGCGCCATCCGCGGGCTGCGCGGCGGCGCCACGCTGCTGGCGAGCGTAGGGGCGGACGCATACCGCGTGCGGCTCACGTTGTTCGTCACGGCCGCGCTGTTCGCAGGGCTGGCGGGCTGGCTCTATGCGCACATGAACCGCTTCGTGAGCCCGTCGCCGTTCGATGTGCGCATGAGCATCGAGTACCTGCTGATGGCCGTAGCTGGCGGGCTCGGCCAGCTCTCGGGGGCGCTCGTGGGCGCGGCCCTGGTGCTGGTGCTGAAGAACGGCCTGCAGGATGTGCTGCCGCTGCTCACGCAGCGCGCGGGCCAGCTGGAGGCCGTGGCCTTCGCCGCGCTGTTCATCCTGCTGCTGCACTTTGCGCGCGGCGGCGTGATGGGCCTGCTGCGTCGCTGGACGCGCCGGCGCGGCGCGACGCAGGGCGCTTCGCGCTACGAAGGGGCACCGGTCGAACCGCTGGCGCACCGGCAACTGCCGGCACGCGGCACGCCGGTGCTGTCGGTCAACGGCGCCGT
This sequence comes from Variovorax sp. Root473, assembly GCF_001426505.1. Taxonomy (GTDB): domain Bacteria; phylum Pseudomonadota; class Gammaproteobacteria; order Burkholderiales; family Burkholderiaceae_C; genus Variovorax. The sequence goes on along the minus strand of NZ_LMEV01000001.1, from coordinate 176,818 downwards.
GAAGCGCTTCGGCGGGCTGGTGGCGGTGAACGACGTGAGCTTCGACGTCAAGGCGGGCGAGATCGTCGGCCTCATCGGGCCCAACGGCGCGGGCAAGTCGACCATGTTCAACCTGCTGACCTGCACGCTGCCGATGAGCGCGGGCCAGGTGCGTTTCCTCGAGCACGACATCGCCGGCATGCCGCAGCGCGCGGTGGCGCGGCTCGGGCTGGCGCGCACCTTCCAGCACGTGAAGCTGCGCCCGCACATGAGCCTGCTGGACAACGTGGCGCTGGGCGCGCACTCGCGCACGCGCTCGGGCATCCTGAAGGCGGGCCTGCGGCTCGATCGCACGGAAGAAAGCCAGATCCTGCAGGAGGCGCAACGCCAGCTCGACCGCATCGGCCTGGGCGACCGCGCGCACGAGCTCGCGGGCAGCCTGCCGCTGGGCACGCAGCGCATCCTGGAGATCGCGCGCGCGCTGGCTGCCGACCCGGTGCTGCTGGTGCTCGACGAGCCCGCGGCCGGCCTGCGCCGCAAGGAAAAGATGGCCTTGGGCGACCTGCTGCGCAAGCTGCGTGAGGAGGGCGTGACCATCCTGATCGTCGAACACGACATGGACTTCGTGATGAAACTGGTAGACCGTCTGGTGGTGATGAACTTCGGCTCCAAGCTCGTGGAGGGCGTGCCGTCGGCGGTGCGCGCCGACGAGCGCGTGCAGGCGGCGTACCTGGGGAGCGTTGTATGACCGCGATGCTGGAGATTGGCGATCTGCATGTGTCGTACGGGCAGGTCGAGGCGGTGCGCGGCGTGTCGCTCGACGTGCAGCGGGGCCAGATCATCTCGGTGATCGGCCCCAACGGCGCGGGCAAGACCACGCTGCTGGCCGCGGCCATGGGCCTGCTGCCGTGCAAGGGCACGCTGCGCTTCGAGGGCGAAGACCTGCAGGGGCTCGATGTGGAGTCGCGCGTGGAGCGCGGCCTGTGCCTCGTGCCCGAGCGGCGCGAGCTGTTCGGCGAACTCACCGTGCTCGACAACCTGCAGCTCGGCGCCTACGCCAAGCGGCTGCGCGGCGACGCGATGAAGAAGCAGCTGCAATCGGTGTACGACCGCTTTCCGCGCCTGGCCGAGCGCCGCGCGCAGCGCGCCGACACGCTCTCGGGCGGCGAGCGGCAGATGCTGGCGGTGGGCCGCGCGCTCATGTCGGCGCCGCGCCTGCTGATGCTCGACGAGCCCAGCCTGGGCCTGGCGCCGCTGATCGTGCGCGACATCCTCACCATCGTGCGCAAGCTGCGCGACGACGGCGTGTCGATCCTGCTGGTGGAGCAGAACGCGCGCGCCGCGCTCGAAAGCTCCGACGAAGGCTATGTGCTGGAGACCGGCGAGATTGCGCTCTCGGGCGCCTCGGCCGAACTGGCCAGTGACCCGCGCGTGCAGGCCACCTACCTCGGCGGAGGCACGCACGATGACGAGTGACCCGCGCGCGGTGCCGCCGGCGCAGCGCACGCTGCCCGCCATGCTGCAGCGGCAAGCGGCGATGTTCGGCAACCGTCCGCTGCTGCGCATCGCAGGCCGGCAATGGACGCACGCCGATGCGGCCGATGCTGCGGCCATGCGCGCCGGTGCATTGGCCCAGCATGGCGTGGCGCGCGGCGACCGCATCGCGGTGATGTGCGGCAACCGCATCGAGTTCCTCGACACCTTTCTCGGCGCGGGCTGGCTCGGCGCGTCGGTGGTGCCGGTCAACACGGCGTCGATGGGGCCGCAGATCGAATACTTCCTCGCGAACAGCGAGGCGAAGCTGCTGGTGATCGAGGCGGGCTTTCTGGAGCGGCTGGCGACGGCCGACCTGGCCCGCACGGCGCTGCGCGAGGTGTGGGTGGTGGGAGACGTTGAGGCCGAAGCCCCGTGGACGCCCCCCGCCGGCGTGCGCGTGTCGGCCTACCCGGCGGGCGCACAGGCCCTGCCGCCCGCCGCAGTGCAGCCGGGCGACCCGCTCGCCATCCTCTACACCTCGGGCACCACGGGCCCGGCCAAGGGCGTGATCTGCCCGCAGGCACAGTATTTCTGGTGGGGCGTCAACAGCGCCGAAGTGCTCGGCGTCGGCCGCGACGATGTGCTGTGCACCACGCTGCCGCTCTTTCACATCAACGCGCTCAACACCTTCGCGCAGGCCGCACTCACCGGGGCCGAAGTGGTGTTCGAGTCGCGCTTCTCCGCCTCGGGCTTCTGGCCGTCGATGCGCGCCAACGGCGCGACGGTGGTCTACCTGCTCGGCGCGATGGTGCCCATCCTGCTGGCCCAGCCCGAAGGCGAGGGCGAGCGCAACCACCGCGTGCGCACCGGCCTCGGGCCTGGCGTGCCCGCGGCGGCGGGGCAGGCCTTCCAGGCGCGCACGGGCGTGGTGCTGCTCGAAGGCTACGGTTCGACCGAGACCAACTTCGCCATCGCCACCGCGCCCGATTCGCCGCGCGGCGGCGTCATGGGCTGGCTGCGCCCCGGCTTCCAGGCCTGCGTGGCCGACGAAGACGACGTGCCGCTGCCGCCCGGCGAGGCCGGCGAACTGCTGTTGCGCGCCGACGAGCCCTATGCCTTTGCCAGCGGCTACTTCCACATGCCCGAGAAGACCGTCGAGGCCTGGCGCAACCTGTGGTTCCACACGGGCGACCGCGTGGTGCGCGATGCCGACGGCGCGTTCCGTTTCGTCGATCGCATCAAGGACGCGATCCGCCGGCGCGGCGAGAACATCTCGTCCTTCGAGGTCGAGCAGGTGCTGCTGAGCCACCCGGGCGTGGCCTCGTGCGCGGTGTACCCCGTGCGCTCCGAACTGGCCGAAGACGAGGTGATGGCCGCACTGGTGGCGCGCGAGGGCGTGGTCATCGACCCGGCCGAGCTGGCACGCTTCTGCGAAGGCCGCCTGCCGTATTTCGCGGTGCCGCGCTACATCGACCTCGTGCCCGACCTGCCGCGCACCGAGAACGGCAAGGTGCAGAAGTTCAAGCTGCGCGAGCGCGGCGTGGGGCCGCAGACCTGGGACGGTCGGCTCGCGAAGGCCGGATGACGCACACCACCGCGCTTCCGCTGGCAGGGCGCGTGGCCTTCGTGACGGGCGCCGGTCAGGGGCTGGGCGCGGCCATCGCGCGCGGGCTGGCGCAGGCCGGTGCGCGCGTGGCGGTGGCCGACATAGACGAAGCCAATGCACAGGCCGTTGCCGCCGAGGTGAACGGCCTCGCACTGCCGCTCGACGTGCGCGACGAGCAGGCCTTCAGCGACCGCTTCGCGCAGGCCGTGACGCACTTCGGCGCCGTCGACATCCTGGTCAACAACGCGGCGCGCACGCCGACCACCTCGCTGTGGGACATCACGCCCGCCGAGTGGGACGACGTGCTCGCCATCAACCTTCGCGGCAGCTTCTTCGGCTGCCGCATTGCAGGTCGTCACATGCGCGCGCGCGGCGCGGGCCGCATCGTCAACTTGGCCTCGCTGGCGGGGCAGCAGGTCAGCAGCGCCACCGGCGTGCACTACGCGGCCAGCAAGGCCGGCCTGCTGGCGCTGACGCGTGCCTTTGCGCAGGAGCTGGCGTCGCACGGCGTGACCGTGAACGCGCTGGCACCGGCCGCCATCGACAGCCCCGCGCTCGCTGCGCTGGCGCCCGAGCGGCAGCAGGCGCTGAAAGCCGGCATCCCGCTCGGCCGCTTCGGCCTCGCCGACGAGGTGGCCGCTGCCGTCGTCTACCTGGCCTCGCCGGCTGCGGCCTTCATGACCGGGGCGACGCTCGACCTCAACGGCGGCCGTTTCATGCGGTAGCACTGCGCCGGGCGCAAATGGCTAAAATGATTCAGAACTAAAACATTCAGGTATGCACACAAATTCGCTCACTGGCCGTCATGCCCTCGTCACCGGCGCCGCTCGCGGCATCGGCGCGGAGATCGCCCGCACCCTCGCCGCGCAGGGGGCCGTGCTGACCTTGCTGGGCCGCGATGCGCAAGCCCTGCAGCGCGTGGCCGAGACCCTGGCCGGCAGCGGCCACGGCGTGGTGGCGGCCGACGTGGCCGACCCGCAGGCCGTGCAGTCGGCGTTTGCGAAGGCGCGGGCCGAGCGCGGGCCGGTGACCGTGCTGGTCAACAACGCGGGCGCCGCCGAGAGCGCACCGTTCCTGAAGACCTCGGTCGAGCTGTGGCAGCGCATGCTGTCGGTCAACCTCACCGGCAGCTTTGTGTGCGCGCAGGCCGCGCTGCCCGACATGCTCGACGCCGGCTGGGGCCGCATCGTCAACATCGCCAGCACGGCGGGGCAGAAGGGCTATGCCTACGTGTCGGCCTACACCGCCGCCAAGCACGGCGTGATCGGCCTCACGCGCGCGCTGGCGCTCGAAGTGGCGCGCAAGGGCATCACCGTGAACGCCGTGTGCCCGGGCTACACCGACACCGACATCCTGCGCAACAGCGTCGCCAACGTGGTCGGCAAGACCGGCCGCAGCGAAGCCGATGCGCTGGCCGAGTTCTCCAGCGTGAATCCGCAAAAGCGCATCGTGCAGCCCGCCGAAGTGGCCGATGCCGTGCGCTGGCTGTGCGGCGAAGGCGCCGCGTCGGTCACGGGCCAGTCGATCTCCGTTTCCGGGGGAGAAGTCACATGAGCCGCAACGATGCCTCGCATGCCGTGCTGAGCGATGCCGAAGAACTCGGCCACGAAGCCCGCGCCGGCCATGAAGACCACGCCATGCTCAAGCTATGGCTGCGCATGCTCGCGAGCACCACGCAGATCGAGGCCGAGATCCGGCGCCGGCTGCGCGAGCGCTTCGGCATCTCGCTGGCGCGCTTCGACTACATGGCGCAGCTGTACCGCTACAAGGAGGGCCTGAAGATGCGCGTGCTCTCGCGCTACCTCATGGTGACCGGCGGCAACGTCACCGGCCTGACCGACGAACTCGAGCGCGAAGGCGTGGTGGCGCGCGCTCCCAGCCCCGACGACCGCCGCGCCTGGATCGTGAGCCTCACGCCCGAGGGCCGCAGCGCCTTCGAAGCCATGGCCAACGAACACGAGCAGTGGATCCTCGAGATGTTCTCGGGTCTCGACATGAAGACCGTGAAGCAGATGTACAACCAGCTCGGCCTGCTGCGCGTGCACGTGATGCGCGGCGACGGCGCGGGCGAGGAAGCGCGCGCATGAGCGGCGAGGGCGGTGGTGGTGTGGAGTTCCAGCGCCCGCGCCTGATCCGCTTTTCCGACTGCGACCCGGCGGGCATCGTCTTCTATCCGCAGTACTTCGTGATGCTCAACGGCCTGGTCGAAGACTGGGTGAGCGACGGGCTCGGTGTGGGCTACCACGCACTCATCGGCGAGCGCCGCGTCGGCCTGCCGACCGTGAAGCTCGACGCCGACTTCCGCGCCGTGAGCCGCATGGGCGACCGCGTGACGCTCGGCCTCTCGGTCGCGCAACTGGGCTCGCGCTCGATCACGCTGTCGTTGCGCTGCTTCGAGCCCACCTCGGGCGAGCTGCGCATGCAGGTGCGGCAGGTGCTGGTGACGACCTCGCTCGACACCCACCGCGCCATTGCCGTGCCGGACGACATGCGCGCGGCCATCCTGCGCGATGCGCCGGCGCTGGCTGCTGCCGAGGTGTGATGAAAGTCAGGGCACCGGCGCAGTGCCGTCGGCAGGCGCGAGCGCCTTCTTCTTCGCCTGCGCGTGTTTCTTCAGCCAGCCGCTGAGTTCCCGCTTTCCCTTCGCATTGGCCTGGCGCCACGCCTCGCGCGCGGCCGCCACGAAGCGCTCTTCCGTGGCATCGGGCGGCGCTTCCGAAGGCGGTGTGTTGTCTTCGTCGAGCCAGCCTGCGGCCACGTCGCAGTGCCGTTCGATCTGCCGTGCGAGCTTGTCGCCGATGGGCCGCGCACTCTTGATCTGGCTCCACATGCTCGGAGAGATTTCAAGCTTGCGTGCAAAGGCCTGGTCGAGCCCCTTGGCGGGCAGGCCCGCCGCGACGGCGTCCTCGAGAAAGCGGCGATGCAGCACAAGCGCATTGCGGCGGCGCGCGACGGTGGGATGGGGCACTGTTCAAAAACAACAACAAGACAAGAAAAGATTGTCCCGGTTGTTGACGTCGCCGTAAACACTCTTTACAGTCGCCGCCAATTCACGGCATCAGCCGTCCTTTTTTTTCAACCCCTTACAGCCGACAGCGGCAATTTTTGAGCAGGAACCATCGTGAACACCGCACTGACCCTCACCAGCATTCGACCCGTCTCGGGTCGACCGCTCGTGCGCGTCGGGTTCTGCCATGGTTTCGACATGCCGTCGCCCCAGTCGTTCTCTTCGCACCTGAACATCGCATGCGCCGCCCAAGCCGCAGCCCGTCTGCGCGTCGGTGGTCAGTTCGAGGTTCATCAGGTGCCCCCGGGTGGAGGTCGCGCGTAGGCGCGCATCTCTCAAGCTCTCTCGCAAAGAGGCCCGGACACCGCAAGGTTCCGGGCCTTTTTGTTCTTGCCGCTTTCCATTTCGGGTGTGCCTTCACCCCACCGCCAGAAATTGCCGCGTCGACGGTCTGGCGGGATGTGCATGAGTTGATCACTCCTGTGCAGCGACGTTCGACGGGGCCGCGCCCAGCGCGCGGTCCGTCGCGTGAGGACACAACCGAAATGGAAGAGGCACGCGTTTCGTACCGCTGATCGCCCGCGGTTCGATCGCGCCACTGCGAATGAGTTGGAGCGACGAGGCCGCGTCAGTCCAGCCGATGGGAATCACGCCGCCCATCAGATCCGAGAGGTCGACCTTGACCGCCTGATCAACAGCGAGAAGACGCGCGACCCCGTGGCTTGGGGCCTGGCGCCGGCGTTGCTCTGTCGGCCGATGCCGCTTCGGCCTCGTGGTCTGCGATGTTGCGAATCACGTCCATGAACGCCAGCACGGCCGTGTTGGGGGGCTTGCCTTGCAGCGTGATCAAGCCGAAATGGGGCATGCGGCTGGGGAGCTCGGCCGCGATGCGCGTCAGCAGCCCGTGCCGTACATACTTGTCCACCAGCGCGGCGGGCTGCAGCGACAGCATGGTCGTGCTCTGCATCAGCTCCAGCGCGAACAGAAACGACGGCGTCTCGACGATGCCCGAGGTGAGCGACAGGCCTGTGCTGCTGAAGATGTCGTCCGACACCTTGCGCAACGCCGTGGATGTCGGATAAAGAATCCACGGCCAGTTCGACAGTTCTCTCAGCCCGGGTGCATTCAGTCCGCGCAGCGGGTGGTGCACGCCTGCGGTGATCTGCAGCCTTTCACCGGTCAGGTTTTCGTAATGGAACTGGTCGCGCTGGGATTCGTCGGTGAAACGGCCGATCATCACGTCGATCTTGCGCTCGGCCAGCCACACGATCAGTTGGTCGCTGCTCTGTTCCAGCACCTTCACCACCAGCAGCGGCCGCAGGCGCTGTAGCTCGGCCACCGCCGCAATCAGCAGATGCGCCGCCGCACCCGAGATGGCGCCGATTGACAAGTGGCCGTGCCCCCCTTGTTTCAGGGTGCTGAACTCGTCCACGAACTTGCGGTGGCTGTCCAGTGCCGAGTGCGCATAACGCAAGGTGAACAGTCCCAGCTCATTCGGTTGCATGCCGCGCGGCAGGCGATCGAACAGGCGCGCTTCCAGCATCTCCTCGATGTCCATCAACACCTTGGTGGCCGCCGGTTGCGTGATGTACATCTGCTCGGCAGTCAGGCGCAAATTGCGCGTCTTTCCCAGGATGTCGAGGAACTGTAGATGCCGGAAACGCAGACGCGAGACTTGCGCCAGCATCAGGGGTTTACCAGCGGGTTCGCCTGAACTCATCAGCATTTGGAATGGATGCTAGCGAAAAAGTCAGTGGACCGGCAGGGGGCCGTCACCTAGCCTTCGGGTCCATCAAGCACGGCTGCGCAGAGAGCCGGCGACTCGCGGCAAGGTCATCGCACCCCGCATGTTCCATTCCGGAGACATCATGAAAATCAGATCGTTGGGTCTGGCGACTGCACTGCTGGCCGCATGGGCCGGCCCCGCCTTGCGCACGGGGCGGTGGGCTGCGCTGGCTGCACACCGGTGACGTGATCCGCGTCGACCGCAAGGCCCGCCACTGCGACGCGTGGGAGTCCGGTGAAGAGATCGCCTGCCGCCAGCACGTCTTGCCCGCGCTGCAGGTGCCGCCCAGCCCATCCCCCAGAAGTGCCGCCGCATCGCCAAACGCACGCCGCACCACCATTGATCAAGCCCCAGGGAAATCCGAATGACTGCAACAACGACGGCCATGCCGGTGCGCACCGATGGCCTGCACCGGGCGCTGCCGCAGGACGGCCTGGCCGGAACGCTCGTGGGCCGCGCCTGGCGTCCGGGCACGCTCGCCGGTCCGGCCGTGGTGGTGCTGCGCCACGATGGCGTGTTCGATCTGAGCAAGCACTTCGCCACCGTGAGCACGCTGCTGGAGACCGACCAGCCGGCGCAAGCCGTGCGTTCGGTGACCGGCGAGTTCCTGTGCAGCGTCGATGCGCTGCTCGACAACAGCAAGGCGCAAGGCCAGGACCCTGCCATTCCCTGGTTGCTGGCGCCCTGCGACCTGCAGGTCGTCAAGGCCGCTGGCGTGACCTTCGCCGCCAGCATGATCGAACGCGTGATCGAGGAGCAGGCCGGCGGCGACGCCAGTCGTGCGCTCGCGCTGCGCAGCCAGATCACGGCGCTGATCGGCACCAGCCTGTCCGACATCCGCCCCGGTTCGGCCCAGGCACTGGCGCTGAAGAACCTGCTGCAGCAGAAGAAGCTGTGGTCGCAATACCTGGAGGTCGGCATCGGGCCCGATGCCGAGGTCTTCACCAAGGCGCCGGTGCTGGCATCGGTGGGGCATGGCCAGGACATCGGCATCCGCGCCGAATCGACCTGGAACAACCCCGAGCCCGAGGTGGTGCTGGCCGTCAACAGCCGCGGTGACATCGTGGGCGCCGCGCTGGGCAACGACGTCAACCTGCGCGACATCGAAGGCCGCAGCGCGCTGCTGCTTGGCAAGGCCAAGGACAACAACGCGTCCTGCGCCATTGGCCCCTTCATCCGCCTGTTCGATGGCCACTTCGGCCTGGACGCGTTGCGCCGCGAGACCGTGCACCTGCACGTGACCGGCGACGACGGCTACACGCTGCGCGGCATCAACACCATGGCCAGCATCAGCCGCGACCCGCTCGACCTGGTGGCGCAGACGCTGGCCTGCCACCAGTATCCCGACGGCTTCATGCTGTTCCTGGGCACGCTGTTCGCGCCCACCGAAGACCGGGACGAGCCGGGCGGCGGCTTCACCCACAAGCTGGGTGACGTGGTCACCATCCACAGCCACTGGCTGGGCAGCCTGAGGAACCGGGTGACGCATTGCGAGACCGCGCCGCCCTGGCATTTCGGCCTGCGCGCCTTCATCGGCAACCTGGCCGAGCGCGGCCTGCTGCAGGGAGCGCGGCTGTGACGGCCGGGCGCCTCATGGGGACCCCGCACTCGCCGTGATGGAGGTGCTGGTGTTCGGCGATGTCCATTGAAGTCCGGAGCGCGTTCCCGCCCGGGAGTGATTCCTTTCAACCCAAGGAGACAAGCATGCATCTGACCATCGAACGTCGATCTGCGATATGCGCAAAGGTGTCTGCCGCAGAGCCACCCCACGAGATATCTCCGATCGTCGGAATCACGAGGAGGATCGGAATCATGTTCAGCAGACTGGACGTCAAGCGTCTGTTGATTGCGCTGCCCACCGGACTTGTGATCGCGAACGCCGCCCTGGCGGCCGAGCGGCCTGCGAACCCTGCCGATTGGCCGGCGCTGAAGGATGTGTACAAGAACTACTTCCTGATCGGCAGCACGAATCTCGACGCGCGCAACTTCGGCACCGACGTGGTGCCGGGTGAAAACTCGGTCGCCGCCATGACCTTGAAACACTTCAATGCGGTGACGCCCAGCAACGCGATGAAGCCGGATTTCTGGAATGGAGGGATCAGCAATCCAACCCCGAATTTCCTCACCAACTTGACCTCGGGCATCAACGCCGACATCAGCGCAGCCAATGCGCGCGGCGTCAAGGTCACCGGGCACGTGCTGCTCTGGCACAACCAGTCGGCGCAATGGCCCGCCCCCAACGTTCTGACTGCGAGTGGCGGATGGGAAACTCCGTGGGACCACGCAACGGCGAAGACGAACCTGGAGCATTACGTCCGGACCGTGGCCGGCCATTTCGATCGGGAACCCTTCAAGGCCTACGCCTGGGACGTCGTCAACGAGGCGTTCAAAGACAACCCCGACAATCCCGCCGACTGGCGGAACGCCCTGCGAACCGGCTACAGCCCCGAGGAGCGGCCGTCCCGGTGGGCCCAAGCCTATTCCAAGGGTGGAAAAAGCTGGGATTACATGTACGACGCGTTCTACTACGCACGCCAAAACACAACAGCGATCCTGAACTACAACGACTTCAACGACAACGAGCGAGCCTCCAAGGCAACCGCGATCGCTGCGATGGTCAAGGAGTTCAATGAGCGGTACGCGGCAGAATCGGCCGCAGGTAAAGGGCGGGTACTTCGAGATGCCAAGGGAAATCCCAGGCCGCTGATCGACGTCATCGGCACGCAGGGGCACTGGGACATGAGGCTCAATATGGACGCCTTCGAGAGGACCATCAAGGCCTATCTCGAAGCCGGGGTGAATGTCGATCTCACCGAGCTGGATCTCGCGCCAACCCTGGGCCTGGACAAAGGCCAGCGGATTCAGAATGGCCCTGAAATGGAGGCCCTGTTCATGGAGCAGGGCATCCAGTACGCGAAGCTTTTCAGCCTGCTCAAGGAATACGCTGCGGGCCCGGGAGGTCGTCACCCCGAGTACAAAGGGGGCGTGCACCGGGTCACATGGTGGGGGATGACGGACCCGGGCTATCACATCAACGGGTATCCATGGTCTGGGGTCGGCCGACCGAAGGAGGCGTACTGGGCCACGACGAATCCGGAGCAGTACCTCATCGATGCGGGCTTGCCGCCGAACGGCGTCACCGCGACTTTCAGCTACGGCGGCGAATCCTTCAAAGCCCGGACCTGGGGCGGCAAGAACGCTCAGGCGATGCTCGACATCAATGTGCCGGTCGAAACGAAGAACGTCGTTTTCACCGCTGCCAACGTCTCCCTGCCCTCGGGATTTGCCGTTGAGAGCATGAAGTTCAACCCGCCCGACTGCGCTGTGGTTCCCGGCAAGCCCTGCCATGTCACGGTGACCGCGAGGGGGCCCGCCCCGGCAACCGCCTATGCGGAGAACACGGCGACGTTCGTGCTGTCCTTTGGAAAGATGACTGTCGGGTGGATGGAGGCCGCCAACGCGCTGGAGGCACCCCTTTCCTACGCGGAGGTTCGCTTCAGTGACGGCGTGACCCCCTTCAAACAGTACAAGACCTCCTATGGCAGCGACGGCATGGCGAGAGCGTCCGGTGTCACGGAAATGAGGGCTGTGCCGAAACATGGTCGCAACACGCTCATCCTGTCGCCACGTGACCCGGTAGCCAACCCGTTCGGATTGCGGTTGCACAAGCATGCGGCGACGGAGAAAGCCTGGCGACCTGTCACGAGATTTGAACCCGGGAGAACGTACATGGTCGTGTCGGGGGAGACGGATCTCAATGGACAGAAGCACGCTGCTGCTTTGACCAACCGAAGCAAGCCCGCGACGGCGGCTTCGCCGGAATCGCTGTCGCGCACGCCCGTCATCGTCCGTGGCGGCATCCTTGTGCCATTGCCCAATTCGAATGCGCCCGCGAATGAACCCGCCCTGGCCCAGGACAACCTCAAGTTCGTCTTCGAAGAGGCGAAGAGTCCTGCCGCAGGACCTTACGCCGCTCAGGAAGGACACACGATGCAGAGCTTCATCCATGGCACCAATGCCTACCCGCATGTCATGTTCAGGGGCAATGGAGCGAATGGCACCGTCGTGGCGGGTCAGCATTCGCTGATCACGCGACAGACGAACGGCCAGGAGGGCTCGCAGATCGCTGAGAGAGCGCTGGATCAGGCGGTGTGGTTCAACACGCCCATCGACCCGAAGACCGGCGAGATGAAGATGTTCCTGTATACCGACAGGGACGGTGTCAAGCAACATCATGTTCTGAAGGAAGTGGTCGATGGCGAGACCCCGAACAGGGACGCCGGGAACGCCATCAGTCAGCGGCAGGCGTCTGTTGGCGGGTTCGTCGCCATGCAGGCAGAGAGCCCCAAGGAGGGGACGAGTGTCAAGCTCTACGCCTACGACATCGAGCCCTACGCGCCGGACAACGGACCGCCGCCGACGACGACGGAGCCTCCGCTGCCGCCGCCAGCGATGTCGATCGCCTTCCCGTTCAGCAGAAGCGGCGGATCGCTGGACGCGGGCGATCTTGCACTGGTGCTGGCCGGCCTCGCGGCGTTTGCGGTCGCCCGCCGCCGTCGGCCCTGAGAGCGATGTAGCCGGCACCGAAAACCGCCTGCGAAGGTCGTGATATCGCCAGCGGGCGTGAGCTTGCGCAGGAGGTTTTCCGCGCCCCGCAACGAACAGCTTCCCTTCTTGTCGAGGACGATGCCCAGCGGGAAGGCGAACGACGCAGCATGGCCGTTGCCATTGGCGGGGTCTTGAGTACCGGAGCAGCGTCTCGTGAGAGTGGGAGGAAGGCGTCGACGAGGGACGTGAAGACAGGCTCGGAGCGGCGCCAGCTCAAGCCCGCCGCAAGTGCGGCCACGCACCCTGCCAGAGGCAGAGGACCAGTGCGCACAGCGCACCGTACAGGTGGGCCTCGACCATCACCTCCCCACCGATCAGCACGCGCTGCGCGTGCGAGGGCGGATGGAACATCTGCCAGCCGATGCGTGCAACGACGGCGATCAGAACGATCCAGGCCGTGCGATCGCCGCGCAAGGCGCGCGGCATCAGCACCCAGATGAACAGCCCGTAGAGCACGCCTGAGAGGCCCGCGTAGTTCGTGGCCTGGGGCGATGCGACCACCAGCAGAATCCCCACGCCGAAGGCCAGCACAAGGATCGCGGCGGCCCAGGCGCGCCAGCTGCGGGTGCCTGCCGCGAGCGCGGCGCACAGCGCCAGCCCACCCGCGTTCATCAGGCCGTGCGCCCAGCCGAGATGCACCGCATGCGCCGAAAGCAGGCGCCAGGGCTGTCCGCCGAGCACGGCCACGCGTTCGTAGCGCAGCGCTTCGTACACCGGTTCACCGCCCGCCTGCAAGACCAGTACCAGGCAAGCCAGCGCGATGGGAACGAGCCAGTTGACGAAGGACCGCTTGGGGAGAGCGCGCATGCGGGACGCGGCCCATTCAGAGATTCGGGTCATTGCCCATGAGGGAAAGTGTGTCCGCAGCCAGCTGCGGGCGCCCAAGTGTATCCATAGGGAAGGAGATTCATGCGCTCTCACCACCGCATCGCCCGGCTCGCCGCACCGCACGCGTTCCCCCACTGCGGCAGCGCCCGCGAGGTACGCCAGTCGACGTGTTCATCATCCCGGTGATGGATGGCATTGGGCGCCAAGTCAGTCGGATCAAATACCTGACAACAGGCAGCTTGCGGCCACTGCTCAAGTTCATGTGTCACAACCTGATGTCCATCGGAACAATGGCAGGCCGCGGGTCGTGGTCCCGCTGACAACGGTTCAATTTCGCGCACAGGGAAAAAGCCCGCTGCCCGTTGGATCAACGGACAGCGGGCTTTGTCTCGTGCGGCTCGCGATGCGCGAGCGATGCGTATGTGTGGGTGACGAATGAAGGGGAGTGGCTTGCTTGTGTTCAGCGCCCCGCGCCGAAGAAGCTGTAGGCCACCGCGGTGGCTGCTGCGAGGCCCCCGATCAAGATGAAGAGCACCTTCGTCGTACGGCGAGGGCCGCGCCGTGAACGGGTCCAATGCTCCGGCCCGATGAGATCGATCGGAACCGTGGGTTTACCTATGTCGGATGCCTTTTCCATGCGAAGAAATATAGCGCAGGCGCCAAGGCAAGAAGTTACAACGGCCTTTTGGCCTGTTCGCAACGTGGCTGCTTGCCGACACCCGATAGAACCGGATGAAATATTCCCCATGAACCAACAGATCATTCTCGAGAGCCTGGTCCGCGCGCTGGAGAGCTGGGTCCGCAACGCCTCCGCTGCCGAGTTGTGGCGCGTGCACCGCGAAGGTGGCCTGGGTGCATCGATCCGCACCGAAGGCGAGGGCGTCGTGCACGTGCGCATCGCGCTCGATGGCCCGCCCGATGCACTGTCGAGCATCGGCAAGACCGATGGCCGCCTGCCCATGACCGAGGCCTTTCGAGGTGCTGCTGGAGAAGCAGGGTGGGGCACGCCACCGCCGCAAGGCAGTGCCGAGCGCGAGCATTGGTTTCGGTCGAACGACGTGGCGCAGGAGCAGGCGCGGCAGTACCTGCTGGCGGAGGTGGCGGCGCGGCGGGATACGTTAGTGCAGCGAGTGGAGGCGTGGGCGGCAGCGACTGATTGAACATAGGCGAGCTACTCGCAGAGTGGCCGCCATGCATTCCGCACAACGAAAAAAGCCCGCTACCTTTTGGATAGCGGGCTTTTCAATTGGTGCCGGAGAGATGAATCGAACACCCGACCTTCTCATTACGAATGAGCTGCTCTACCGACTGAGCTACACCGGCGAAGCCTCAGATTATAGCCAAGAAATCAAGGCTTCTCGGCGTGGTACTGCGTCAAACGCTCGACTTCGTGACGCGAACCCAACATTACGCTCACGCGCTCGTGCAGTTTGGTGGGCTTCAGGTCGAGGATGCGCTGCTTGCCGTTGGTGGCTGCGCCGCCGGCCTGCTCGACGAGCCAGCTCATGGGGTTGGCCTCGTACATCAGGCGCAGCTTGCCGGCCTTTTCAGGCTCGCGCTTGTCCCACGGGTACATGAAGACGCCGCCGCGCATCAGGATGCGGTGCACGTCGGCCACCATGCTGGCAATCCAGCGCATGTTGAAGTCCTTGCCGCGCGGGCCTTCCTTGCCGGCCAGGCATTCGTCGATGTAGCGCTTCACGGGCTCGTCCCAGTGGCGCATGTTGCTCATGTTGATGGCAAATTCCTTGGTGTCGGCCGGAATCTGGATGTCTTCCTGCGTGAGCACGAAGCTGCCTTGCTCGCGGTCGAGCGTGAACATGGCCACGCCGTTGCCCACGGTGAGCACGAGGGTGGTCTGCGGGCCGTAGATGCAGTAGCCGGCCGCCACCTGCTGGGTGCCGGGCTGCAGAAAGTCGGCTTCCTGCACGCCGGGGGTGTCGTCGGGCTTCTTCAGCACGCTGAAGATGGTGCCGATGCTCACGTTGACGTCGATGTTGCTGCTGCCGTCGAGCGGGTCGAACATGAGCAGGTATTCGCCTTGCGGGTAGCGGTTGGGCACCACGTGGATGGTTTCCATCTCCTCGCTGGCCATGGCCGCGAGGTGGCCGCCCCATTCGTTGGCCTCAATGAGCACTTCGTTGGCGATGATGTCCAGCTTCTTCTGGATTTCGCCCTGCACGTTCTCGCTCTCGGCCGTGCCGAGCACGCCGCCCAGCGCACCCTTGTTGACGGCCTGGCTGATGCTCTTGCAGGCGCGGGCGACCACTTCGAGCAACAGGCGCAGCTGGCCGGGAATGAGGCCGTCGGCGCGTTGCTGCTCGACGAGGTAGCGGGTGAAGGAGATTTTTTGCTGTGCCATGGGATCTGTCCTATCCAAATGAGAGGGTCTGTTCGTGGAACACCGCGGAACCGGCTTTGCCGGGCCGCTGGTGTTGCCCCCGGTGAGGGGGTTGGAGAAGCGACACGAAGTGCGCGAAGCCTGGGGGAGAGCTCAATTACCGGCGAGGGCGCGGGTGACGACTTCGTGGGTGTCTTTGCTGAGGTCGGGCTTGGCGGCCACGCGGGCAATCGCTTCGCGTGCGGCGCTGCGGTAGGGCTCGGCCAGCTTGCTCCAGCGGTCGAGCGCGCGCGCCAGGCGTGCGGCCACCTGGGGGTTGATGGCGTCGAGTTCGATCACGCGATCGCTCCAGAACACGTAGCCGGCGGCGTCGGCGCGGTGGAAGGCGCCGGGGTTGCCGCTGCAGTAGCTGAAGATCACGCTGCGCGCGCGGTTGGGGTTCTTCAGCGAGAAGTCGGGGTGCTTCATGAGCTGCTTGACCAGCGGCAGGATGTCGCCGCCGCGGTCGCTGGCGCCGGCCTGCAGCGAGAACCACTTGTCGATGACCAGCGCCTCGTCCTTGAACATGGCGTGGAAGCGCGCAAGCGCCTGCGCGGCCAGGGTGTGGCCCGAGGACACGAGGGCGTTGAGCGCATTGAAGCGGTCGGTCATGTTGCCCGCGTCCTTGAAGCGCTGCAGCGTCTTGCCCGGCCACACGGTGTCGCCCGAGGCGCGTGCCGCCAGGCACAGGAAGTTCAGCGCCATGCCGGCCAGCGCGCGGCGGCCCGACGAGGTCGGGTCGGGCGTGTAGGCGCCGGTGTCCTTGTTGTCTTCGTAAGCCTGTTCCCAGTCGGCGAAGAGGGCGGTGGCGAGCTGGGCGCGCATGGCTTCGCGCACGAGGTGCACGCGCTGCGGATCGACCACGTCGAGCTGTTCGGCGATGTAGGTTTCCGACGGCAGCGTGAGCACCAGTTCCTTGAAGGCGGCGTCGAGCTGCGGGTGGCGCAGCACGCCGCGCATGGCGTCGAGGTAGGCGTCGTTCAGCACCGGCGTGGTGTCGGTGGCGTGCGCGGCAATGGCTTGCAGCGCGGCGCGCAGGCCCAGGCGCTGGCCGGCCTCCCAGCGGTTGAACGGATCGGGGTCGTTGGCCAGCAGGGTGAGCAGCTGGGCGTCGGTGTACGCAAAGTCGAGGATCACCGGCGCGCTGAAGCCGCGCAGGATCGACGGCACGGGCTCGGCGTCCAGGCCCACGAAGGTGACCTGCTCGCCGGCGCGCGACAGCACGATGGTGCGCGTACCGCGCGCGACGTCGCTTTCGCCCTCGAGCTGCATGGGCAGCTCGCGGCCGGTGGTGGCGTCGAGCAGGCCGATGTTCAGCGGGATGACGAAGGGTTCTTTTGTCTGCTGGCCCGGCGTGGGCGGGCAGCTTTGCACCACGCTCAGGGTGTAGCTGCGGTTCTGCGCGTCGTACACGCCGTGCGCGGCCAGGCGGGGCGTGCCGGCCTGGCTGTACCAGCGCTTGAACTGGGGCAGCAGGCGGGCCAGTTCGGAGTCGGGGTTGGCATCGGCAATGGCCTGGGCGAAGTCGTCGCAGGTCACGGCCTGGCCGTCGTGGCGCTCGAAGTACAGGGTGATGCCCTTTTCGAAGCCTGCGCGGCCGACCAGCGTCTGCATCATGCGAACGACCTCGGCACCCTTTTCGTAGATGGTGACGGTGTAGAAGTTGCTGATCTCGATGTAGCTGTCGGGCCGCACCGGGTGGGCCATGGGGCCGGCGTCTTCGGGGAATTGGGCGGTGCGCAGCACGCGCACGTCCTCGATGCGCTTGACGGCGCGGGCCGAGGCGTCGGCGCACAGGTCCTGGCTGAACTCCTGGTCACGGAAGACGGTGAGGCCTTCCTTCAGCGAGAGCTGGAACCAGTCGCGGCAGGTCACGCGGTCGCCGCTCCAGTTGTGGAAGTACTCGTGGCCGACCACGCTTTCGATGTTGCTGTAGTCGGCGTCGGTGGCGGTGGCCTGGTTGGCCAGAACGTACTTCGTGTTGAAGATGTTCAGGCCCTTGTTCTCCATGGCGCCCATGTTGAAGTCGCTGGTGGCCACGATCATGAAGCGGTCCAGGTCCAGCGGCAGGCCGAAGCGGGCTTCGTCCCACAGCACGGAGTTGACGAGCGAGTTCATGGCGTGCTCGGTCTTGTCGAGGTCGCCGGCGCGCACGTACACCTGCAGCAGATGCTCCTTGCCGCTGCGCGCGGTGATGCGCTGCTCGCGCGCCACGAGCTTGCCCGCCACCAGGGCGAACAGGTAGCTGGGTTTCTTGAAGGGGTCGACCCACTTGGCGAAATGGCGGCCCTCGGGCAGCTCGCCCTGGTCGACGAGGTTGCCGTTCGACAGCAGCACCGGGTAGGCGGCCTTGCTGGCGCGCAGCGTGACGGTGTACATCGCCATCACGTCGGGACGGTCGAGGAAGTAGGTGATGCGGCGGAAGCCCTCGGCCTCGCACTGCGTGAAGAAGGTGTCTTCGCTCACGAACAGGCCCATCAGCTTGGTGTTCTTGATGGGGCAGCAGGTGGTGAAGATTTCGAGCTCGAAGGCCCCTTCTTCCGCGGTCGGCAGGCCGTCCAGGACGAGCTGGTCGCCTTCCATGCGGAACGAGGCGCCCTGGCCGTTCACGAGCACGCGCGCCAGGTTGAGCTCGTCGCCGTCCAGGCGCAGCGGCTGGGCCGGCACCTCGGGGTTGCGGCGCAGCTGCATGCGGTTGAGCACGCGGGTCTTGGCGGGGTCGAGGTCGAAGGTCAGGTCGACGGTGTCGATCCAGAACGCCGGCGCGGCATAGTCTTCGCGGCGGATGGCAATGGGTTGCCCTTGGGCGTCACGCTGAAGCAGCATCGAGGGTCTCCAGAAAATTCGAATGGGCCAGTTCGTTGTAGTCGCGAACGGCGGCGATCACGTGGGGGCCGGCCAGCTCGGCGGCCGTATGGGTGCTGCACACGGCCACGGCGCGCATGCCGCCGCGGCGCGCCGCTTCGATGCCGAAGGGTGCGTCTTCGAAGACGATGCAGCGCTCGGGCGCCACGCCGATGCGGCGCGCGGCTTCCAGGAAGATCGCGGGCGTGGGCTTGCCCGAAAAGCCTTCGTCGCCGCCGACGACGGCCAGCGGCAGCGGGTCCATCTTCAGGCGCGACATGGCGAACGCGATGTTGTGCCTGTCGCCGGCCGTGCCCACCGCCACCTTCAGGCCGCGTGCCACCGCGGCCTTGGCGAAGGCGGTGAAGCCCGCCACCTCGGTGAAGTTGTCGTGGAAGAGCTCGCGGTAGATCTCTTCCTTCTCGTGCACCATCGCCTGGCACTCGGCATCGGACAGCTCGCGTTCGAACAGCTCGCGCATGCTTTCGGTGCCGGTGCGGCCCGTGGTGCGCGCGAGGATCTCGCTCACGTCGAGCTGCACGCCGTGGCGCTGCGCGAAGGTCACCCACGAGCGCGCATGCCAGGGCATGGAGTCGATCATGGTGCCGTCCATGTCGAAGATCAGGGCTTCGACCCTGCCGGTGTTCAGGCTCATCGCTCAGACGCCTTGCTTGAGCGAGGCTTCGATGAACACGTCGAGGTCGCCGTCGAGCACCTTCTGCGTGGCCGAGACTTCGACGTTGGTGCGCAGGTCCTTGATGCGGCTGTTGTCCAGCACGTAGCTGCGGATCTGGTGGCCCCAGCCCACGTCGGTCTTGCTGTCCTCGAGCTTTTGCTGCTCTTCCTGGCGCTTGCGCATCTCGTGGTCGTACAGGCGCGAGCGCAGGCGCTTCCACGCCACGTCGCGGTTGCTGTGCTGGCTGCGGCCGTCCTGGCATTGCACGACGATGCCGGTCGGGATGTGCGTCAGGCGCACGGCCGAGTCGGTCTTGTTGATGTGCTGGCCGCCGGCGCCCGAGGCGCGGAAGGTGTCGGTGCGCACATCCGATGGGTTGATCTCGATCTCGATCGAATCGTCGATCTCGGGGTACACGAAGATCGAGGCGAAGCTGGTGTGGCGCCCGCCCGACGAGTCGAACGGCGACTTGCGCACCAGGCGGTGCACGCCGGTCTCGGTGCGCAGCAGGCCGAAGGCGTAGTCGCCCTCGACCTTGATGGTCGCGCCCTTGATGCCGGCGGTGTCGCCGGGCGTTTCGTCTTCGATCTGCGTCTTGAAGCCCTTGCGCTCGGCGTACTTCAGGTACTGACGCAGCAGCATGCTGGCCCAGTCGCAGGCCTCGGTGCCGCCGGCGCCGGCCTGGATGTCGACAAAGGCGTTCATCGGATCGGCCGGGTTGTTGAACATCCGGCGGAACTCGAGCTGCTTGATGTCGGTTTCGAGCGTGGCGGCGTCATCGGCAATGGCCTGCAGGCCGTCGAGGTCGCCTTCTTCCTTCGACATCTCGAAGAGCTCGGTGTTGTCCGACAGGCCGCTGGTGAGCCGGTCGAGCGTGACGACCACGTCGTCGAGCGACTTCTTTTCCTTGCCCAGTTCCTGGGCCTTCTTGGGGTCGTTCCAGACGTTCGGGTCTTCGAGCGATGCGTTGACTGTCCTCAGTCGTTCAGCTTTGGCATCGTAGTCAAAGATACCTCCGTAAATCGACCGTACGGACGCTCAGGTCCGCGAGCATTGCGCCGATTTGGTTGATCTGTTCTGCGTCCATGGGGTGTCCTGACTGTGTGAGGTTGGTGTTCGGGAGAGCCCGTCATTTTCTCACGGTCCGCCAACCCGCCAGGCAGCGCCCCTGTATTGCGCCTTCCCTCTCGGGGGGAAGGCGCGGATGCCGAAATCAGAACGCCGGAATCAGCGACCCCTTGAACTGCGTCTCGATGAAGCTCTTCACCTCCGGCGACTGGTAGGCGGCCACGAGGCGCTTGGCCCAGGGCTTGTCCTTGTCGGCGCGGCGCACGGCGATCAGGTTGGCGTAGGGGCTCTGGGCCGACTCCTTGATGACGGCGTCCTTGCTGAACGACAGGCCGGCCTTCTCGGCGTAGTCGTTGTTGATGGCCGAAATGGCCAGGTCGTCGAGCGAGCGCGGCAGCTGGGCGGCGTCCAGCGACACCAGCTTGAGCTTCCTGGGGTTGGTCACCACGTCCAGCGGCGTGGCGTTGTTGTTCTTCACGGCCTCGGGCTTGAGGGTGATGAGCTTGGCCTGTTGCAGCAGCAGCAGGGCGCGGTTGCCGTTGGACGGGTCGTTCTGGATGCCGACCGAGGCGCCGTCGGCCAGCTGGTCGATCGACTTGATCTTGCGCGAGTAGAAGCCCAGCGGCGCGGTGATGGTCAGGCCCACGGGCACGAGGTCGAAGCCGCGCGCCTTGATCTGGTTGTCCAGGAAGGGCTGGTGCTGGAAGGCGTTGGCGTCGAGGTCGCCGGCGGCCAGCGCCGCGTTGGGCAGCTGGTAGTCGTTGAACACCACGACCTGCACGGTCAGGCCGTCCTTGGCGGCGACCTTCCTGACCACCTCGAACACCTGCTCGGCGCTGCCGACGGAAATGCCGACCCTGACGGTGTTCCTGTTGTCCTGCGCAAAGGCCGCATTGCCCGCGAAAGCGGTGAGAAGGGCGGTGGCCAGGGTGGCGAGCACGAGGCCGCGGCGGCGGAAAGTGGAATGCATGGTGGCGCGAAATCGAAGAAATGAAGGCGCCGAATGTGGCATTGCCGCCGCGGATCGGGAACGAACCAATCCTCATATCGATATGGCATCCACTTAACCCATGAGGTCTTTCTTATCTGTTTTTTCATATAAGCACGAGCCGATTTGTTCGTTCCCTTTCGGCTTGTTTCTTTTCATACTCGGCACCTTTTTGCGAACCTGCGCGATCGCGCCCTTGCGGCCCGCGCCTTCTTTCATGACCTTCCCTTCGCCTGATGCGGCCCGCGGCAACGCGGCGCCGGTCATCCGTCTTCAATCGGTGCAGAAGTCCTTTGCCTTGCCCAGTGGCGAGGTGTTCGATGCCGTGCAATCGCTGTCGCTCGATATCCAGCAGGGCGACGTGTTCGGCCTGATCGGCAAGAGCGGCGCCGGCAAGTCGACGCTGCTGCGCCTCATCAACCTGCTGGAGCGGCCCGACGCGGGCCGGGTGTTCGTCGGCGGGCGCGACCTCACGACGCTTTCGCGCCGCGAGCTGCGCGACACGCGCCAGAACATCGGCATGATCTTCCAGCAATTCAATCTGCTGCAGAACGCCACGGTGTTCGACAACGTGGCCTTCCCGCTGAAGATCCACGGCCGCCACTCCAAGGCCGAGATCAACGAGCGGGTGCGCGAGTGCCTCGACCTCGTCGGCCTGGCTGAAAAGATCGACACCTACCCGGCCCAGCTTTCGGGCGGCCAGAAGCAGCGCGTGGCCATTGCGCGCGCGCTGGCGCCGCGTCCGCAGGTGCTGCTGTGCGACGAGCCCACCTCGGCGCTCGACACCGAAACCACCCGCGCGCTGCTCGAAACGCTGCGCGACATCAACCAGAAGATCGGCGTGACGATCGTGATCGTCACGCACGAGCTGTCGGTGGTCGAGGTGCTGTGCCGCAACGTGGCCATCCTCGAAAAGGGCCGCCTCATCGAGCAGTTCGCCGTCGATGCCCCGAGCGAGGAACGCAAGACCGCGCTGGGCCGCGAGATCGACGAACTGGTGCGCCGCCGCGAACGCGAGGCGCGCGAAGCCGTGGCGCCGCGCGTGGCGTCGGTGGAGCGCAACGCGCAGGAGCTGGCCTATGTTTGAGAACATCACCCCCATCCTTCCCGAGCTGTGGACGGCCACGGGCCAGACCTTCCTGATGCTGGCCATCGGCCTGTCGGCGGCGGTGCTCATCGGCGGGCCGCTGGGCATCCTGCTGTTCCTGCTGGGCCCGGGCCAGTCGCTCGAGAACAAGCCCGCGTTCCACATCCTCAACTGGATCGTGAACACGGTGCGGTCCTTCCCGTTCATCATCCTGCTGGTGGCGCTGGTGCCGTTCACGCGGATCATCGCCGGCACCTCCATCGGCCCGCTGGCGGCCGCCGTGCCGCTGTCGTTCGCGGCCATCCCGTACTTTGCGCGGCTGGTCGACCAGTGCCTGCGCGAAGTGCCGCGCGGCGTGATCGAGGCGGCCCATGCCATGGGCGCGTCGGAGCTGCAGATCGTCTGGCGCGTGCTGGTGGTCGAGGCGCGCTCGGGCCTGGTGCTCGCGCTCACCGTGCTGGCCGTGAGCTTCCTGTCGTACTCGGCGATTGCCGGTGTGGTGGGCGGCGGCGGCATCGGCGACCTGGCCATCCGCTACGGCTACTACCGCTTCCAGACCGACGTGATGGTGCTCACCGTGGCGCTGCTCGTGGTGCTGGTGCAGATCCTGCAGTTCGTGGGCAACACCACGGCGCGCCGGCTCGACAAGCGTTGATCTCTCTTTCTTCTTTTCCTTTCTCTTTCTCTGCTCATTCCATGAAAACCGCACTGCTGCGCCGTTCCGTCCTCGCCGTTTCCCTCATCGCGCTGTCGCTTGGCGGCCTCTCGCTGTCGGCGCAGGCGCAAGACGCCAAGAAGAACCTCGTGATCGGCGGCACCGCCGGCTCGAACGCCGACCAGCTCAAGGTCGGCATCATTCCGATCCTGGAGAAGAAGGGCTACAAGGTGAAGCTGGTCGAGTTCAACGACTACGTGCAGCCCAACCTCGCGCTGGCCCAGGGTTCGCTCGACGCCAACTTCTTCCAGCACCGGGTCTACCTGCAGAAGTTCTCAGCCGACCAGAAGCTCGACCTCGCCGAGCTGGTGCAGGGTCCGATCGCGCCGATGGGCGTGTACTCGACCAAGCGCAAGACGCTGGCCGACGTGAAGGAAGGCGACCGCGTGACGCTGCCGAACGACCCGAGCAACCTGGCGCGTGCGCTGGTGCTGCTGGAGCAGAACAAGCTCATCACCATCAAGACCGGCATCGACCCGTTGCGCGCGTCGGAGCGTGACGTGGCCGAGAACCCGAAGAAGCTGAAGTTCATTCCGCTCGAAGCCGCGCAGCTGCCACGTTCGCTGGGCGACACCGAGTACGCCATCGTCAACGGCAACTTCGCGATCTCGTCGGGCCTGAAGCTCACCGAGGCCGTGGTGCTCGAGAAGACGCCCGACTACTACCTGAATGTGGTCGCCGTGAAGAGCGCCGACAAGAACGCCGCCTGGGCCAAGGACCTCGCCGACGCCTACCGCTCGAAGGAATTCAAGGCGGTGGTCGACAGCAAGTTCCAGGGCTACGCCAAGCCCAGCTTCCTGCAATAACCCGGACGCTGCCCATGCCCGTGCTGGCCGTATTCGATGCGCAAGGCAGCTGGCGCGACACGCATGTGTGCGACGGCTGGATCACCGATCACCTGGCGCACCACGGTGTGCGCTGGGGGCGCGGCGAGGCCGAAGGCCAGCGCACGCTCGACAGCGCGGGACTGTTCTATCTGCCGACGGCGGAGGGGTATCTGGGGTTGTTGTTCGAGGCCGGGGAGTGGGTTTCCATTGCCGCCGGCACGCCGCATTTCTTCGATGCGGGCGAGGGCGCGTCACTTGACGGGCTGCCCGGCGCGTTGCCGCGCTTCGAGGCCTTTGTCGAAGAAGTGCTCGCCATGACGGGCGACGACGCCGACGACGGCGGTTGAAGCCCGTTCAGGGCGCGTGCGCAGGCCACCGGGTACTTCCCTCCGCGAATGTCCCCCGGCCTGCGGCCTCCTCCTTTATTTCGCTGCGGGAAGCACCCAGTGTCCTGGGCACAAGACACGTTGCTGGTGCTCACCGATGAATGACCGACGCGGCAATGCTCAAGCCGCGAGCCGCTGCGCCGCCCGGCCTGCAGGCCGGGCCAACCCGAGGTGATCGCGCAACGTGCGCCCCTCGTATTCAGTGCGAAAGATCCCGCGCTTCTGCAGGATCGGCACCACGCCCTCCACAAAGTCCTGCAGCCCCTGCGGCAGCGCATCCGGCATCAGGTTGAAGCCATCCGCTGCGCCCCCCTTGAACCAGTGCTCGATGTCGTCGGCGATCTGCTCGGGCGTGCCCACGATCACGCGGTGCCCGCCGCCGCCAGCGAGTTCGCGGATCAGCTGGCGCACCGTGTAGCCGTGCGTGCGGCCGGCCGCGACCACGGCGTTGAAGAAGGTGTGGTTGCCGTTCCCATTGCCGGGCAGCGGCAGGTCGTCGGGCAGGCGCTCGTCGAGCTTCAGGCGGTCGGGCGTGATGCCCAGCGTGCCGGCCAGGCGCGTGAGGCTGTAGTCCCAGGGAATCAGGTCGACCAGTTCGTCGCGCCGGCGTCGGGCCTCCGCCTCGGTGCTGCCGACGATGGTGGTGAGGCCGGCCAGCACCTTCACCGCATCGGGGCCCCGGCCCAGCTCGGCGGCGCGGGTCTTGAGGGCGCGTGCGTAGGCCTGCGATTCCTCGAAAGACTGCGAGGCCGAGAACACGGCCTCGGCATGGCGCGACGCCAGCTCGCGCCCGTCGGCCGAGGCGCCGGCCTGCACCAGCACCGGATGGCCCTGCGGCGCACGTGGCAGGTTGAGCGGGCCGTGCACCGCGAAGTGCTCGCCGCGGTGCGAGAGCGCGTGCACCTTGGCGGGATCGATGAAGCGGCCGGTGGCCTTGTCGCCGACGAAGGCGTCGTCTTCCCAGCTGTCCCACAGCGCCTTGACGATGTCCGCGAACTCCGAGGCGCGGGCGTAGCGCCTGGCGTGGTCGGGCGTGGTGTCCAGGCCGAAGTTGCGTGCGGAGGGCAGGTCGGCCGTGGTCACCATGTTCCAGCCGGCGCGGCCCGCGCTCACGTGGTCGAGCGTGGCGAAGCGGCGCGCGAGGTTGTAGGGCTCGTTGTAGCTGGTGGAGGCGGTGGCGATCAGGCCGATGTGCGTGGTCGCGGCGGCCACGCAGGCCAGCAGGATGGTGGGCTCCAGCGCGGTGATGGGCCGGAAATGGATCTGGTCGACGATGGCCGCGTTGTCGGCCAGGAACACGGCGTCGAGCTTGGCGGCTTCGGCGATCTGCGCGGTGCGGATGTAGTGGTGGACGTCGGCGAACGCCCACGGGTCGCTCTCCGGCAGGCGCCAGGCCGAGGGCACGAAGCCCGAATGCAGGATGTTGACGTTCAGGTGCAGCTGCCTGCGGGTCGTGCTGCTGGTATGGCTCATGAGGGTGGGCGGGAGAAAGAACGCATGAGGGCGGCTCAGGAAAGCCGCGAGGAACCACGTACTTTGGGGCGCGCGCCGCGCGGCGCGAACGAAGATTTGCGCGCTTGCATATCCGCACGCCGGATAACCCGCCGCGGCTTTTGTAGGATGCGGCGCATGACCCTGCACATCGGAATCGTCGGCTGCTCCGCCGAAGGCGCGGCCCTTTGCTACAAGACCATCTGCATCGAGGGCGCGGCGCTGCTCGGCCCGCATGCGCACCCCGAGGTGTCGATGCACACGCCGTCGCTGGCCGAGTACACGCGCTGCCTGGACGCGGGCGACCTGGCGGGCGTGGGCGCGCTGATGCTGGGCTCCGCGCACAAGCTCGCGGCGGCGGGCGCGGACTTTCTGATCTGCCCCGACAACACGATCCACCAGGCCTTCGACCATGTGGCGCCGCGTTCGCCACGGCCCTGGCTGCACATCGCCGAGGTGGTGGCCGAGGAGGCCGTGCGCCGGGGCTTTCGCCGCATCGGCATCACGGGCACGCGCTGGCTGACCGACAGCGAGGTGTACCCCGAAAAGCTCTCGGCGCGCGGCCTTGAATACGCCCGCCCCACCATCGAAGAGCGCGCGGAGATCGGCCGGATCATCATGGACGAGCTGGTCTGCGGCATCTTCAGGCCCGAGGCCGTGGCCACGTTCCAGCGCGTGATGCGGCGCCTGAAGGACGAGGAGGGCTGCGATGCGGTCGTGCTCGGCTGCACCGAGATCCCGCTGATCATGAGCGACGCGAATTCGCCGCTGCCGACGCTCGATTCGACGCGGCTGCTGGCGCGCGCGGCGTTGCGCCGCGCAACGCAGCCGTAAGAACTAGGCGAGGAAGTCTTCGATCAGCTGCGCCACGCGCTGCGGCTGGTCGTGGTGCAGCATGTGGCCCGCGTCGTCGAGCCGCTCGATGCGCACGGAGGGCACGGACTTCAGGCGCTCGTGGAATTCATCGAGCGTGTAGCGGGCCTTCCACCAGCCTTGCAGGCTGTCGTCCGAGGCTTCGACCATCAGCGTGGGCGCGGTGATGCGCGCATACAGCGCCAGCGTCTCATCGACGCGGAAGATGTTGGCGTTGACGATCTTGTGCGCGGCCTCGCCGAGGATCTGCCAGCGCATGCTGCCGTCGGGCTGGGCCTGCTGCGCCGACCAGTGGCTGGCCAGCCAGTCGGCCTTGTCGGGCGTGAGGCGCGGGTTGGTCTTCATGAGGCGGCGCGCGACGCCGTCCAACGCCGAATAGCCCGCGAGCGCTTTCTCGCCGCGGTGCAGGCCCTTGAGCTCGTCGATCCACTGGCCGTAGCGCGCGGGCGCCTCGCCGGGCTGGCGCGCGGGCATGCCGAAGCCTTCGAGGTTGACGAGGCGGCGGATGCGCGCGGGCCGCACGCCCGCGTAGTGCATGGCGACGTTGCCGCCCATGCTGTGGCCCACGAGGTCGACCGGGCGCGCATCCTCGCCTTCACCGGCGTAGTGGTCGAGCAGCCATTCGAGGTCGGCCAGGTAGTCGGGCAGCCAGTAGTTGTCGACGCCGCCGCCGTCGGTGAGGCCGAAGCCGCGCCAGTCGGGCGCGATGATGAAGCGGTCGTCCTTCAGTGCATCGACCACGAACTGCCAGGAGGCCGCGACGTCCATCCAGCCATGCACCAGCACCAGCGGCGGTCGCTCGCTCGACGGCTGGCCCCAGAGGCGGACGTGATAGTTCAGGTTGCGCACGGGCACGAATTCGCTGCGCGAGGGGCGGAGGGCTTGGTACATATGGCGGCCGATGATACGGAGAGGCCGGGCCACGCGCAGTCCGCCACAGGACAGGGCGACGCCCGGTTTCTTGGTGGCGGGGCAGCGCCTGCCGCGCGGGCGCGCTAGCATTCCGCGCATGAAAAAGATTCCACTCGGTCAGAGCGACCTCCACGTCACCCCGATCTGCCTCGGCACCATGACTTTCGGCGAACAGGTCGATGAGCCCACCGCCCACGCCGTCTTGAACCGTTCGCTCGAGCGCGGCGTCGACTTCATCGACACCGCCGAGATGTACGCGGTGCCGGCGAGCAAGGAAACCTGCGGCGCGACCGAAACCATCATCGGCAACTGGTTTGCCGCCAATCCCGGCACGCGCCAGAAGATCACGCTGGCGACCAAGGTGGCCGGCCCCTCGCGTGGCATGCCCTGGGTGCGCGAAGGCACGGGCATGACGGCGGCCGACATCGAGGCCTCGTGCCACGGCAGCCTGCGCCGCCTGCAGACCGACGTGATCGATCTCTACCAGATCCACTGGCCCGAGCGCCACGTGCCGGTGTTCGGCAACATCCACTACAACCCCGAGAAGGAAACCTCGCAGACGCCGATCCACGACCAGCTCGAGGTGCTGGGCAAGCTGGTGAAGGCGGGCAAGGTGCGCACCATCGGCCTGTCGAACGAGACGCCCTACGGCGTGCACGAGTTCGTGCGGCTGGCCGAGCAGCACGGGCTGCCGCGCGTGGTGTCGGTGCAGAACGTCTACAACCTGGTGAGCCGCGCGCACGAGAACGCGCTCGACGAGACCATGCACCGGCTGGGCGTGTCGCTGCTGGCGTACTCGCCGCTGGCCTTCGGCCTGCTGACGGGCAAGTACGACCAGAGTGGCATCGAGGGCCCCGACGCGCCCAAGGGCGCGCGCATCTCCAGCTACGAATCGGTGCGCAAGCAGCGCTGGGGCAAGCCCGACGCGCTGCGTGCAGCCAAGCGCTACAACCAGCTCGCGCGCGACCACGGCCTGACTCCGACGCAGCTCGCGCTGGCCTTCTGCTACACCAAGTGGCAGGTCGCGAGCACGATCATCGGCGTGACCTCGGTGGCGCAGCTCGACGAAGACCTGGACGCGTACGGCACCACGCTGTCGGCCGAAGTGCTGGCCGAGATCGACAAGATCCGCTGGGACATCCGCGACCCCGCAGCGTGAGCAAGAAAGCGCACGTTTCCGAAACGCCCGCGACCCAGTGGTTGCGGGCGAACCAGGTCGCCTTCACCGAGCATCCGTACGAGTACCTGGAGCACGGCGGCGCGCAGCACAGCGCGCAGGTGCTGGGCTTCGATCCGTTCACGGTGGTCAAGACGCTGGTGATGCAGGACCAGGACGCCAGGCCGCTGATCGTGCTGATGCACGGCAACCGCACGGTCTCGACCAAGAACCTCGCGCGGCAGACCGGCGCCAAGTCGGTCGAGCCCTGCAAGCCCGAGGTGGCGCAGCGCCACAGCGGCTACATGGTGGGTGGCACCTCGCCCTTCGGCACGCGGCGCGAGATGCCGGTCTACATCGAATCGACCGTGCTCGAACTGCCGAAGATCGCCATCAACGGCGGGCGGCGCGGCTATCTCGTGGGCATCGATCCGCAGGTGTGCGTGAAGCTACTGGGCGCCAAGCCCGTGCAATGCGCGCTGGCAGAATAGCCGGCGTTTGCTTTTTCCCGCCGGGCACGCCGCCGGCGGCGCACAACAACAATCCGTTCCCCGGAGACCCGCCTTGAGTTTCGATCTGCCTTCCATCCTTGCCATCGTGGCGTCGTACCTGATCGGTTCGCTGTCGTTTGCGGTCATCGTGAGCAAGTCGCTCGGCATGGCCGACCCGCGCAGCTACGGCAGCGGCAACCCCGGCGCCACCAACGTGCTGCGCTCGGGCAACAAGGGCGCGGCGCTGGCGACCTTGCTGCTCGATGCGGCGAAGGGCTGGCTGCCGGTGTTCCTCATTCGCCAGTTCGGCGCGCAGTGGGGACTGGGCGAAGGCGTGGCGGCGCTGGCGGGCCTGGCGGCCTTCCTGGGCCACCTGTACCCGGTGTTCTTCGGCTTCCAGGGCGGCAAGGGCGTGGCCACGGCGGCCGGCGTGCTGGTGGGCATCGCGCCCTGGCTGGGGCTCGCCACGGGCGCGACCTGGCTGATCATCGCGATCTTCTTCCGCTACTCGTCGCTGTCGTCGCTGGTGGCGGCGTTCTTTGCGCCGGCCTACTATCTGATCGGCGGCAACATCGCGTGGCCGCTCGACCGCACGGTGCTCGTCGCGATCATCGCCATGAGTCTGCTGCTGATCTGGCGGCACCGCGAAAACATCCGCCGGCTCGCGGCCGGCACGGAGTCGAAACTCGGCTCGAAGAAAAAGGCTTGAACCTCACCATGGCATCCATCACCCGCTTCCACGTCGGCCCGCGTCTGTCCGAGACCGCGGTGCACAACGGCACCATCTACCTTGCGGGCCAGGTGCCCGACGACACCACGCAGGACATCCGCGGCCAGACGGCCCAGGTGCTCGGCATGGTCGACCGCCTGCTGGCCGAGGCCGGCAGCGACAAGTCGCGCATCCTCATGACGCAGATCTTCCTGGCCGACATCGGCGATATTGGCGCCATGAACGAGGTGTGGGACGCGTGGATTCCGGCCGGCCACACGCCGCCGCGCGCGACCGTGGAGGCCAAGATGGCCAACGCGGCCTACAAGATCGAGATCGTGGTCACGGCCGCACAGGCCTGAGACCAGATCGGGCGCGGTCTCAGTACCGCTTCTCGAGGATCATCTCGTCGGCGTCGCGCCGCATCGAGAAGCGATTGAGAAAGCTGTTGCCCAGCAGCACGTACGGCATGGGCTGTTGCGAGACGATGGCGTCGATGTCGTAGACCTCGACGTCGCCCACACGCACGCTCTGCAGGCGCAGCTTGTAGCCCGCGGCGTTGCCGTTGGCTGTGCGCATCTGCACCATTTGCCCCTTGCTGTAGTCCAGCCCGATGCGCTGGGCATCGACCGCGGACAGTGCGATGGTGGTCGCGCCGGTGTCGAGCATGAAGGTGACGGCGCGGCCGTTGATCTGGCCCTGCGTCATGTAGTGGCCCCGGCTGTCGGCGGGCAGCACGATGCGGTTGCCGCTGCTGGCGACGCCGCCACGGCCGATGCTCACGGGCGAATCCATGCGCAGCGAAAAGCGCTTGCCCGCCGATTCGACCACCGCCTGATCAGCCTGCAGCGACACCAGCCTGACGCCCTGGAAGGTTTCCCCCACCGCGACCGTCTTGGGAGGCGCGCCGTTCACGATGAGGATGGCCCGGCTGCCGATGGAGCCGGTCAGCGTGACCGAGTCGGCGGCGTGCGCCCCCATGGCCGCCGCCGAGCACAGCGCCGCGGCGAGGAGCGCCTTCATCTGTGGGTCAGTCGCGGAAGTTGTTGAAGGACAGCGGCATGTCCGGCACGTCCTTCTTGATGAGGGCCATGGCGGCCTGCAGGTCGTCGCGCTTGGCGCCGGTGATGCGCACGGCGTCGCCCTGGATCGCGGCCTGCACCTTGAGCTTGCTGTCCTTGATGATGCGGGTGATCTTCTTGGCCTGCTCGGTCTCGATGCCGTTCTTGATCTTGATGACCTGCTTGACCTTGTCGCCGCCCATCTTCTGGACGTCGCCCTTGTCGAGAAAGCGCACGTCGACGCTGCGCTTGGTGAGCTTGTTGCGAAGGATGTCTTCGACCTGCACGAGCTGGAACTCGGCGTCGCCGATCATGGTGATCTCCTTGTCCTTGAGCTCGACGGCAGCGGCGGTGCCCTTGAAATCGAAGCGTGTGCCGATTTCCTTGGCGGTGTTTTCCACCGCATTCTTCACTTCGGGCAGATTGGGCTCGCAGACGGTATCGAAAGACGGCATGGGCACTCCTGGACGCACGGGGACTGAATGCGACAATTCTCCCATGATCGTGGAGTCCAATGTCCCGCTGCAGCCCTACAACAGCTTCGGCATCGTCGCGCGTGCGCAGCATCTGGCGCGCATCGCCAGCGAGGCCGACCTGGCCGCGCTGCACGCCGACCCCGCCTGGCGCGACGAACCCCGTTTCGTGCTCGGCGGGGGCAGCAACATCGTGCTCACGGGCGACGTCAAGCCGTTGGTGCTGAAGGTCGAAATCAAGGGCCTGCGGCTGGTCGAAGAGACGCCGCGCGCCTGGATCGTCGAGGCCGGTGCCGGCGAAACCTGGCACGACACCGTCGAATGGATGGTGCGCAGCGGCTACCCGGGGCTGGAAAACCTGGCGCTCATTCCCGGCACCGTGGGCGGCGCGCCCGTGCAGAACATCGGCGCGTATGGCGTCGAGCTGCAGGACCGTTTCGACTCGCTCGACGCCTTCGACCTCGAAACCGGCCGCGCCTTCACGCTCGATGCGGCGCAGTGCGCCTTCGGTTACCGCGATTCGGTCTTCAAGCACGTGCGCAGCGGCCCGAACGATTTCGGCCTGGCGGGTCGCGCGGTCATCATGCGGGTGCGCTTCCGGCTGCCCAAGCCCTGGAAGCCGGTGGTCGGCTACCTCGACCTCGAACGCAAGATGGAAGAAACCGGCAACTTCACGCCCAGCCCGGTCGACATCTTCGAATGGATCTGCGCCATCCGCCGCGCCAAGCTGCCCGACTGGCGCGTGCTGGGCAACGCCGGCAGCTTCTTCAAGAACCCGACGGTCACGCCCGAGCAGTGCGCCGACATCATCGCGCGCGATCCCAAGATCGTGCATTACCCGATGGACGACGGCAGCATCAAGCTCGCGGCCGGATGGCTCATCGACGCCTGCGGCTGGAAGGGCAAATCGGTCGGCAACGCCGGCGTGTACGAAAAGCAGGCGCTGGTGCTGGTCAACCGCGGCGGCTCGGCCAACCCTGTGACCGGCGGCGAGGTGATGACGCTGGCCAAGGCGATCCAGACCAGCGTGTATGAGCGCTTCGGCATCCGGCTGGAGCCGGAACCCGTGGTGGTCTGAGGCGGTGATGGTCTGACGCGGTGGATCTCGACTTCCTGCATCTGAACTACCGCCGGCGCATCGACGCGCTGGTCTGGGCGCGTCGCGCGGTGATCGCCGGCGCCGCGGTGGGCGTGTTCCTGGCGTCGCACTACTGGGGCCGGGTGGTGGCGCTGATCCTGGCGGCGGCGCTGATAGCGGCCCTGCTGAAGTTTCTCGAAACCAGCCTGCGCCGCCAGTTCATCCGCGAGGCCCGGCTGCCGCCGTTCCTGATCGGCAAGCTGCAGGCGGCGCATCCGCAGCTGAGCCGGCGCGACGCCGAGCTGGTGCTGCGCGGCCTGCGGCAGTTCTTCATGGCGCACCTGCGCAGCGACCGCAAGTTCGTGGCCATGCCCTCGCGGGTGGTCGACACGGCGTGGCACGAGTTCATCCTGCACACGCAGGGCTACCAGAACTGGTGCCATGCCGCCTTCGGGCGCATGCTGCACCACAGCCCCGCCGAAGTGTTGGGCAAGGACGCCAAGCGCAACGACGGCCTGCGCCGCACGTGGTACTGGGCGTGCAAGGAAGAAAGCATCGACCCGCGCAATCCGGCCCGGCTGCCGCTGCTGTTCGCGCTGGACATCAAGTTCGCGATCGCGAACGGCTTCCACTACATCCCCGATTGCCGGGCGGTCGAGCGCGAGATCGGCTCCGACGCGCACTGCGGCACGAGCTTCGGCGATTCGTCGTCCGATGGCGGCAGCTCGGGCGATGCCGGGGGCTTCGGCGGCAGCGAGTCGGGTGGGGGCGGCGATGGCGGCTCCAGCGACGGCGGTGGCGCGTCCGACGGCGGTGGGGGTGGATGCGGCGGCGGTTGCGGAGGAGGGGGCGGCGGCGACTGACGCGGCTGGCGCTGCTGCTGGCGCAATTCCGAAAGAAAAAACGGGCCGCGAGGGCCCGTTTGTCATTGCCGCCCTGGCGCGTGTCAAGGGCAGGGGAATCGACGGATCAGCTGGCGTCGCCGTCGTTCGCCAGCTTCGGCAGCGAGGCGCCTTCGCCCGACGACAGCAGGCCGACCTGCGTGTAGATGGCGAGCTTCTCGCGCGTGTCGACGATGTCCAGGTTGCGCATCGTGAGCTGGCCGATGCGGTCCAGCGGCGTGAACGCGCCTTCGACCTTTTCCATGCTCAGGCGCTCGGGCTTGTAGGTGAGATTGGCCGATTCCGTGTTCAGGATCGAGTAGTCGTTGCCGCGGCGCAGCTCGACCGTCACTTCGCCGGTGATGGCGCGTGCCACCCAGCGCTGTGCCGTCTCGCGCAGCATGATGGCCTGCGGGTCGAACCAGCGGCCCTGGTACAGCAGGCGGCCCAGGCGGCGGCCGTTGTCGCGGTACTGCTCGATGGTGTCCTCGTTGTGGATGCCGGTGACCAGGCGCTCGTAGGCGATGAACAGCAGCGCCAGGCCGGGCGCCTCGTAGATGCCGCGGCTCTTGGCCTCGATGATGCGGTTTTCGATCTGGTCGCTCATGCCCAGGCCGTGGCGGCCGCCGATGCGGTTGGCTTCGAGGATCAGGTCGACCAGGTTGGCGTAGCGTACGCCGTTCAGCGCAACGGGCACGCCTTCTTCGAAGCGCACCGAGACGGTTTCGCGCTTGACCTCGACTTCGTCCTTCCAGAAGGCCACGCCCATGATGGGCTGCACGATCTGCATGCCGCTGTTCAGGTGCTCGAGGTCCTTGGCTTCGTGCGTGGCGCCGAGCATGTTCGAGTCGGTCGAATAGGCCTTCTCGGACGACATCTTGTAGGCGAAGCCGGCCTTCTGCATGAACGCCGACATTTCGGCGCGGCCGCCCAGCTCGTCGATGAAGACCTGGTCGAGCCAGGGCTTGTAGATCTTCAGCGCGGGGTTGGTCAGCAGGCCGTAGCGGTAGAAGCGCTCGATGTCGTTGCCCTTGTAGGTGCTGCCGTCGCCCCAGATGTGGACGTCGTCTTCCTTCATGGCCGACACCAGCATGGTGCCCGTCACGGCGCGGCCCAGCGGCGTGGTGTTGAAGTAGGTGACGCCGGCGGTGGTCACGTGGAAGGCGCCGGCCTGCAGGGCCGCGATGCCTTCGTTGGCCAGCTGCACGCGGCAGTCGATGAGGCGGGCGTTCTCGGCGCCGTAGAGCATCGCCTTGCGCGGGATCTCGTCGTAGTCGGGCTCGTCGGGCTGGCCGAGGTTGGCGGTGTAGGCGTAAGGGACGGCGCCCTTCAGCTTCATCCAGTGCAGCGCCGCGCTGGTGTCCAGGCCGCCAGAGAATGCAATGCCGACCTTCTGGCCGGCGGGAACGTTTTGGAGAATGGTCGACATGGTGGGTGTTCCGTTTGTGGGGGCGCTGATCAATGACTCACGGCATACGTGGCGCGACTCTGTGCCAGAGATACCGTGGAACCGGCTTCGCCGGGCCACTGGTATCGCCCCCTGCAAGGGGGTTGGCGAAGCGACACGAAGTGCGCGAAGCCTGGGGGTTTATCCAAAATGGCAGATGTAGCTGTAGGGCTCGCCAGTCACGCGGATCTGGAAGCTCGAATTGCCGGGAATGCTGAACTTCTGGCCGGGGCCCGAGGCGATCCATTCGCTGGTGCCTGCGAGCTGGTACTCGCAGTTGCCACCGGCGCCTTCCATGATTTCAGGCGCGCCGGTGTTGAAGGTGAGGGTGGACGGCAGGATCACGCCGACCGATTTCTTGGTGCCGTCCGCCAGCGTGAGGTTGTGGCTCACGCACTTGCCGTCGAAATACACATTGGCCTTGGTGGCCACTGCGGCGCTGTTGATGGTGTCGGTAGTCGTCGTCATTGGGATGGATGGCGCCGGCGCCTGCGCGTTCGGCGGATCGAGGGACGCGCCGCGGCAGCAGCACCCCCGGGGTTGGAGAAGCCCTCGATTTTAGGGGCTCGGGCGAGCCGGCCCGCCGTGGGGGAACTCAGTAGCGCCAGCCGTGGCGGTGACCGCCCCATCCGCGATGGCCGCGGTAGTAGCCGCCACCGCCCCAGCCGCGCGAGTAGCCCAGGTTCAGCGAAATGCCGACCGGCGGGTAGACGTAGGGCTGCGCATAGGGGTAGGTGTAGGCGGGCTGCACGTAGACGGGCGGGGCATACACCGGGGCCGGCTGCGCGTAGGCCGGCGTCGGCGCGTTGGACACCACCACGCCGGGTTCCGGCACGACGCTGTCCCACGGGGAGTTGGCACCCTGTTGATACTGC
This sequence comes from Variovorax sp. Root473, assembly GCF_001426505.1. GTDB lineage: Bacteria > Pseudomonadota > Gammaproteobacteria > Burkholderiales > Burkholderiaceae_C > Variovorax. Next base: position 141,110 of record NZ_LMEV01000001.1, on the reverse strand, counting down.
CCCTGTGGGTATTGCTGGTACTGCTCCTGGTACTGCGGGCCGTTGTTGGCCTCGACCGGATAGGGCTGCAATTGCGACTGGGGCTGGACCGGTGCGGTGATCGCGCCCGATGTGGTCACCCCGTAGGCGCTGGCCTGGATCGGAATGGTGGCGCCGGGCCGGCTGGTGGTGCGGGTCGTGTACTGGCGGCCCTGGTATTCGTAGGTGACGTTGTAGCTGACGTCGCTGCCGGTCGTTTCGCGGATCGGCGTGGCGGAGATCACGCGGGCCTGGACCACTTGCTGGGCCTGCGCGACGCTGGCGCCCGTGGCCAGCAGGCCGGCCGCCGAAAGCCCCGTGAGGATGCGAAAAACGTGTCTGTTCATGGTGTTCTCTCCTGCAGATCGGGGTTGGAGGCCGGCCGGCGGGGTGGGGTTCCGGGGTTTACAAGGCGTTCACAGCCCAGCTATCGGCATCGAAACCGGTCGTTACGCCCGTCTTCGGGCCCCAATCGACCACCGGCCGCTTGATCAGGCTGGGGTTGGCCAGCAGCACGGGGCGGGCCGAGGCGGCGTCGACCACCGCGTCGCGCGTGGCCTCGTCCAGCTTGCGCCAGGTGGTGCCCTTGCGGTTCACCAGCGCCTCCCAGCCGGGGGCCTGGAGCCAGCGGTCGAGCTCGGCCTCGGGCACGCCCTGTTTCTTGAAATCGTGGAAGGCGTAGGCCACGCCATGGTCGTCGAGCCAGGCGCGGGCGCGCTTGACGGTGTCGCAGTTCGGGATGCCGTATAGGGTTGTCATGGCCGCCATGATGCCGCGAGCGGCGGGTCGGCGACAATGCCGGCCTCCATGGAAACCCTGAACGACTGGCTCGCGCGCGCCGAGCACCTTCACCCCGACAAGATCGAACTCGGGCTCGATCGCGCCAAAGAAATGGCGCAGCGTCTGGGCCTGCGTTTCGACTGCCCCGTCATCACGGTGGCGGGCACCAATGGCAAGGGCTCGACCTGCGCCATGCTCGAATCGATCCTGACGCACGCGGGTTACCGCACGGCCGTGTTCACCTCGCCGCACCTGGTGCGCTTCGAGGAGCGGCTGCGGCTCAAGGGCGAGGCGGTCGATGCTTCCAAACTGATAGCAAGCTTCGAGGTGGTGGAAAAGGCCCGCGGCGACATGGCCCTGACCTATTTCGAGTTCACCACGCTCGGCATCCTGCATTGCATGATCCAGGAGAAGCCCGACGTGGCGATCCTCGAGGTCGGCCTGGGCGGCCGGCTCGACGCGGTGAACATCATCGACGCCGACTGCGCGGTCATCACCAGCATCGACCTGGACCACATGGAATACCTCGGTCCCGACCGCGAGAGCATCGGCTTCGAGAAGGCCGGCATCCTGCGCGCCGGCAAGCCCGCCATCGTGAGCGACCCGGTGCCGCCGCAAAGCGTCATCGACCACGCCAACGCCATCGGCGCCGACCTGTGGCGCTTCGGGCACGACTTCAACGTCTCGGGCGACAAGCAGCAGTGGGGCTGGTCGGGCCGCGGACGGCGCTACAGCGGTCTGGCCTACCCGGCGCTGCGTGGCGCCAACCAGTTGCTCAACGCGGCGGGCGTTCTCGCGGCACTCGAGGCGCTGCGCCCGCAGCTGCCGATCACGGCGCAGGCGGTGCGCAACGGGCTCGCGATGGTCGAGCTGCCGGGCCGCTTCCAGATCGTGCCGGGCGAGCCGACGCTGGTGCTCGACGTGGCGCACAACGCGCACGCTGTCGCGGCGCTGGCCGAGAACCTCGACGCCATGGGTTTTTCGCCCACCACGCACGGCGTGTTCGGGGTCATGGCCGACAAGGACCTCGCGCCCATCCTCGCGCGCATCGGGCCGCTGATCGACCGCTGGTACTTCACCGACCTGCCCACGCCGCGCGCCGCCAAGGCGGTCGATCTGCTGGCCGCGTGGCAGGCGCAGAACACGCGCGCCGACGCCTCGGGCAGCGTGCATGCGAGCCCGATGGACGCCCTGCGCGCGGCCATCGAGCAGGCAGGTGCCACTGATAGAATCGTGGTCTTCGGATCGTTCTTCACCGTGGGTGGCGTCCTCGAAAACGGCACCCCCCGGCTGCAAGCCAAACACCTGCTGCCAGGCGGCTGATCGTCGGGGCTGTCCACACCCATCCGGCACCATCGGGCACCACCTCGCTGCACTCCTTCAGGGATCGAACTTCATGGCGTTTTTCAAGTTCCGCGCGCGCGGCCCACAAGGCAACGAAGGACGCAGCGCCCCCGCGGCGGTGCCGGCGGAAAGTGTCGAAACCATGCGCCGGCGTGCGCGCCATCGGCTGCTCGGTGCGGCCGTGCTGGTGCTGGTCGGCGTGATCGGCTTCCCGCTGCTGTTCGATACGCAGCCGCGCCCCGTACCGGTCGACATTCCCATTGAGATTCCTGATCGCAACAAGGCCAAGCCGCTGCCCGTGCCCGCCACGCCGGCGCCCGCGACGAGCAGCGCGCCTTCTTCGTCATCCGACGGCAGCGCCCGCGTGGCCGCGGCCTCGTCGGCCGGCGGCATGATCACCGAGACCGCCGACGGCACCGTGATCGAACCGGGCGCCACCGTGCCTGCCACGCCAGCGACGCCCAAGCCCGCCGTGGAGCCGAAGAAGCCCGAACCCAAGACGGAACCCGAGCCAAAGCCCGAGCCCAAACCGGAACCCAAGCCAGAGCCGAAGAAGCCTGAGCCGAAGCCCGAGGCCAAGCCCGCCGCAAACGCCGACGACGGCGCCCGTGCCCGTGCGCTCCTCGAGGGCAAGCCGCCCGCCGCCGCGCCCAAGCCGGCCGCCGACGACAACGGCCGCTTCGTCGTGCAGGTCGGCGCTTTTGCCGATGCCGACAAGGCGCGTGAAGTGCGCCAGAAGCTCGAGCGCGCTGGCCTCAAGACCTATGCGCAGGTCGCCAAGACGGCCGATGGCGAACGCACGCGTGTGCGTGTCGGACCGTTCGCCTCGCGTGCCGAGGCCGAGAAGGCCGCGGACCGGGTCAAGGGCTTGTCTTTGGCCGCAGCCATCCTCACGTTGTAAGCACCGTCATCGCCTGCTGCCTCTAGTTCATTGCCGTGGCCTTGCTCGACTGGATCGCCATCGCGCTCATCGTGCTGTCGATGCTGTTCGGGCTGGTGCGCGGCCTCGTCTTCGAAGTGATTTCGCTGATCGGCTGGGTGGCCGCCTTTCTCGTGGCCCAGTGGGTGGCCTCCGACGTGGCGGCCTGGCTGCCGTTCGGCGACCCGCAGGCGACCTGGCGCTATCCGCTGGCCTTCGTGCTCGTGTTCGTGGCGGTGGCATTCGGCGTGGGGCTGGCGGCAGCGCTCACGCGCAAGCTGATCGCCGCGGTCGGCCTGCGGCCGGTGGACCGGATTTTGGGAGCAGCGTTCGGCGCGGCACGGGGGGCGGTGGCCCTGCTCGTGCTGGCGGTCGTTGTTCATTTGCTGGCGTTGAGCGACAGTGCCTGGTGGCACGAATCGCGCAGCGCCATTGTTCTCGATGCGGCATTGCAGGGCCTCAAACCCTCGCTGCCTGAAAAGTTGGCAAGCTACCTGCCCTGAGAGGAATCGTTCATGTGTGGAATCGTCGGCGTTGTCAGCAACGCACCCGTCAACCAGCTACTCTATGACGCGCTGCTGCTCCTGCAGCACCGCGGCCAGGACGCGGCCGGCATCGTGACCTTGCTGGAACGCAAGTTCTTCATGCACAAGGCCAAGGGCATGGTGCGCGACGTGTTCCGCACCCGCAACATGCGCGCGCTGCCGGGCAACGTCGGCCTGGGCCAGGTGCGCTACCCGACCGCGGGCAACGCCTACAGCGAGGAAGAGGCGCAGCCCTTCTACGTGAATGCGCCCTTCGGCATCGTGCTGGTGCACAACGGCAACCTGACCAACGCGCACGCCCTGCGCGCGGAGCTGTTCTCCACCGACCACCGCCACACCAACACCGAGAGCGACTCCGAAGTGCTGCTCAATGTGCTGGCCCATGAAGTCGAGCGCTCCTCGCGCGGCGTGCCGCTGCACCCGGCCGAAGTGTTCGCCGCCGTCAAGAACGTCTACAAGCGCCTGCGCGGCTCCTATGCGGTGGTCTCGCTGATCGCCGGCCACGGCCTGCTTGCCTTCCGCGACCCCTACGGCATCCGCCCGTTGTGCATGGGCCGCAGCGCCGACGGCACCGTCATGGTGGCCAGCGAATCGGTCGCGCTCGAAGGTTCGGGCCACGTGTTCGAACGCAACATCGAGCCGGGCGAAGCCGTGTTCATCGACCTCGAAGGCAACGTGCACTCGATGCAGTGCGCCGAGGGCGCATCGCTCAACCCGTGCATCTTCGAGTTCGTGTACCTTGCGCGTCCCGACTCGGTGCTCGACGGCATCTCGGTCTACCAGGCGCGCCTGAACCTGGGCGAGACGCTGGCCAAGCGAGTGGTCTCGACCGTGCCGCCGAACCAGATCGACGTGATCATCCCGATCCCCGAATCGAGCCGCCCGAGCGCCACGCAACTGGCGCACCTGCTGGGCATTCCGTACCGCGAAGGCTTCGTGAAGAACCGCTACGTGGGCCGCACCTTCATCATGCCGGGGCAGGGCGTTCGCAAGAAGTCGGTGCGCCAGAAGCTCAACGTGATCGCCAGCGAGTTCAAGGGTCGTAACGTGCTGCTCGTCGACGACTCCATCGTGCGCGGCACCACCAGCCGTGAGATCGTGCAGATGGCGCGCGACGCCGGTGCGCGCAAGGTCTACCTGGCCAGCGCCGCGCCGCCGGTGCGCTACCCCAACGTCTACGGCATCGACATGCCGACCAAGGACGAACTCGTGGCGCACGACCGCACGGTCGAGGAAATCCGCGAACTCATCGGCTGCGACGCGCTGATCTACCAGGACGTCGACGCCATGAAGCGCGCCATCGGCTCGCTCAACCCGAAGCTCGCCGGTTTCGATGCCTCGTGCTTCGACGGCGTGTACGTGACCGGCGACATCGACACCGAAGCCATCTCGCGCATGAACGGCAACCGTCCGCGCATCGAGGAAAACGAAGAAGACGCTTCGCGCCTCGCCCTGCCGAACCCCAGCGAGTAAGAGAAAGAAGAGAGGGCCGACGTGAGCCAAGACGAACGCACCTTGCCACCCGGCCTGCACCGCGACACCCTCGCGCTGCGCACCGGCCTGGCACCCAGCCAGCACGGCGAGCACTCGGAGGCCCTGTTCCTCACGAGCGGCTTCGTGCAGCCCGACGCCGAAACCTCGGCCCGCCGCTTCGCCGGCACCGAGGCCGGCTTCACCTACTCGCGCACGTCGAACCCGACGGTCGCCAGCTTCGAGCAGCGCCTGGCCGCGCTCGAAGGCACCGAGGCCGCCATCGGCGCCTCGACCGGCATGGGCGCGATCCTCATGATGTGCATGGGTCTGCTCAAGGCTGGCGACCACGTGATCTGCTCGCGCTCGGTGTTCGGCTCCACGCTGAACCTGTTCGGCAAGGAGTTCGCCAAATTCGGCGTCGAGACCACCTTCGTCTCGCAGACCGACGTGGCCGAATGGCGCGCGGCGCTCAAGCCCAACACCAGGCTGCTGTTTGCAGAAACGCCGACCAACCCGCTGACGGAAGTCTGCGACATCCAGGCACTGGCCGACCTGGCCCACGGCGCGGGCGCGCTGCTCGCGGTCGACAACTGCTTCTGCACGCCGATCCTGCAGCGGCCGGCCGAACTGGGTGCTGACCTCATCATCCATTCGGGCACCAAGTACCTCGACGGCCAGGGCCGTGTGATGGCTGGCGCGATCTGCGGTCCGTCGAAGCTCATCGTCGATGTCTTCGGCCCCGTGGTGCGCACCGCCGGCATGGCGCTGTCACCGTTCAATGCGTGGGTCGTGCTCAAGGGCATGGAAACGCTCGGCATCCGCATGAAGGCGCAATGCGCGAATGCGCTGGCCGTGGCGCAGTGGCTCGAGCAGCAGCCCGGCATTGCACGCGTGTACTACCCCGGTCTTGCCTCGCATGGACAACACGAACTCGCGATGCGCCAGCAGTCGGGGCAGGGCGGGGCGGTGGTGTCGTTCGACGTGGTCGGCGACACGCCCGAAGCCGCGCGCGCCAACGCCTTCCATGTGATCAACAGCACGCGCGTTGTGAGCATCGCCACGAACCTGGGCGACACCAAGACCATCATCACGCACCCCGGCACGACCTCGCACGGCCGTCTCACCGAAGTACAGCGCCAGGCCGCGGGCATCAGCCAGGGGCTGATTCGCCTTGCGGTCGGCCTTGAATACATCGACGACATCACGGCCGACCTTTCGCGCGGCCTGAGCACCCTGACTTCCTGATTTTTCATTTCATGACCGGCAAAGTTCGCACCCGCATCGCACCGTCTCCCACCGGCTTTCTTCACTTGGGCACGGCGCGCACCGCACTCTATTCGTGGGCCTACGCGCGCCACCACGGCGGCGAGTTCGTGCTGCGCATCGAGGACACCGACGTGGCCCGTTCCACGCAGGACTCGACCGACCAGATCCTTGCGTCGATGCACTGGCTCGGCCTCGACTACGACGAGGGGCCGATCTACCAGATGCAGCGCCTCGAGCGCTACCGCGAAGTCATCGCGCAGATGCTCGCGGCCGGCACGGCGTACCACTGCTATTGCACGCCCGCCGAGCTCGACGAAATGCGCGAGGCCCAACGCGCGCGCAACGAGAAGACGCTGTACGACCGCCGCTGGCGTCCGGAGCCGGGCAAGGTGCTGCCGCCTGTACCGGAGGGCGTGCCACCCGTGGTGCGCTTCTGCAATCCGCCCGAAGGCGACGTGACGTGGAGCGACCTCGTCAAGGGCGAGATCACCATCAACAACCGCGAGATCGACGACCTGATCATCTTGCGGCCCGACGGTGTGCCGACCTACAACTTCGCCGTGGTGGTCGATGACTGGGACATGAACATCACGCACGTGTTCCGCGGCGACGAGCACATCAACAACACGCCGTGGCAGATCAATATCTTCCGCGCTCTCGGCGCACCGCTGCCGCAATTCGGTCACGTGCCCGTGATCCTCGGAGACGATGGGCAGAAGCTCTCGAAGCGCCGCGGTGCCGTGAGCGTCACCGCGTACGAAGACAACGGCTACCTGCCCGAAGCCATGCTCAACTACCTCGCGCGCCTCGGCTGGAGCCACGGCGACGACGAGCTGTTCACGCGCGAGCAGATGGTGAGCTGGTTCGATGGCACGCACCTCTCGAAGAGCCCTGCACAGTGGGACGCAGCCAAGCTCGCATGGGTGAACGCGCAGTACATCAAGGCCAGGAGCGGCGACGAGCTCGCACCGCTTGTTGCAGCGCAGTTGCAAAAGCGAGGCATCGTCGCCGACACACGTTTGCCGGCAATCTGCGCGCTGTTCAAAGATCGTTGCGACACGACTGTGGCACTCGCTGGTTGGGCTGCGGCCTTCTACGCAGACATCGAAGTGACCGATGCGGACCGCGCGCAGCACATCACTGATGCAGTGAAGCCTGCAATCGCAACACTCGTTGAAAAATTGACGACGGTCGCCTGGGAGAGGGCCTCAATCGCAGTTATGATCAAGGAAGTCCTCGCGACACACGCGCTGAAAATGCCCGTGTTAGCGATGCCAGTACGAGTGCTTGTGATGGGAACATCGCAGACACCGTCCCTCGATTCAGTGCTCGAAATTTTTTCCCGCGAAAAAGTTATCGAGCGATTGAAAAAGGCCTGAAAAATCGGGCTATAATTCGAGGCTCGACACCCACACGGGGGTATAGCTCAGCTGGGAGAGCGCTTGCATGGCATGCAAGAGGTCATCGGTTCGATCCCGTTTACCTCCACCATCAAAGTGTCGAGTAGGTTAGAGATGCTGATCGCAGCACGTCCAAGGTTTTGACCCTATCGTCTAGAGGCCTAGGACACCACCCTTTCACGGTGGCTACCGGGGTTCGAATCCCCGTAGGGTCGCCAGTTTCACTTCGGTGAATCAGGCACGAGTTGTCAACACTCGGTTCCGCAAGGAGCGAACGTTGATCTACCAGGAGTGGTAGTTCAGTTGGTTAGAATACCGGCCTGTCACGCCGGGGGTCGCGGGTTCGAGTCCCGTCCACTCCGCCATTTTGCTAATAAAATCAACAACTTACGTTGGTTTTGGGACTTGGTCCCACATAAAAGCCCACATAAAGCCGCAGTCCGAAAGGGTTGCGGCTTTTGTTTTTGTACGCGGGTTCATCGATGCCGCGTCTCAAGCTGAACTGGCACTGAGTCTTGTGCTGCATGAAGGTGGAGTGTGGACGTTGTGGCCAACGATGTCCGTGCTCTTGCCGGACTGAAGCATTGAGCGCGCGTCTGGATCCGCTAACGAGCGCTGCTGGGCCGGTTCAGTCTTGAGTTGCTCCCTCGTCTCATCGAACTGCCGCATCTGTTCGCGCAGCTTGCCGAGCTTCTCTTGCAGGCGCTCGGGTTTGGCTTCGAAGTCGGCTGGCTGGACGCGGTCTCCAGCGCATCGAGGTAGCGCTGAATACTTTGCTCAATCTGCTCCTTGCGTGCGTCGATCTTGCCCCGGGGAGAAGTTGCGGTCGCGGCTGTTGACCGCTTTGAACTTGCTCCCGTCGATGGCCGCCACGGCTTGAGAGAAGAGCTTCATTTGACGGCACAGCACGATGAAGCTGCGGCACACATTACGGATGCCCTTGCCTTGCCCTTGTCGCGACGGAAGTCGGCAATGGTCTTGAAGTCGGGAGTCAGGAGGCCGGTAAGCCACATGAGTTCAACGTTGCGTTGAGCTTCGCGCTCCAGCCGACGACTGGACAGAACCGATGGGTGGTATCCAGGGCGGCCGGTGATTGCAGGGTCTACACCCTCGAAGCCGAGAGCGCCTAGATTCAATTCGTTGACGAACGCATCGACGATGCGCGCCGGGATGTCTTTGCCAACATAGTCGTCAAGGCATTCCGGCAACAACTTGACCTGGTATCGGGCTGCGCCTTCGATGAATCGCTTTATGGGCCACGTCGCTGGAAACTGGTGACCTCACTTTATTTTTTGTACTGGCGTTTGGGGGCACACAGCCTCGGCCGATAGCACCCATTCGCGCGAGGCCGAGGGATGTCGGCTTCCGCGTAGCTGCCTTTCGGTAGTCCGCGATGGTCTTGAAATCAGGGAGGCAGACGCCCGGTCAGCCTCGGGCGCAGTCACAGCAATGGGTGCGGTTCGCGCCAGCAACCGGATCTGCTCAAAGTCCAGTTGCTCCAACCCGCCTGACTGCCCCCGACCAGAGAGGCATGGTGCGGGTTGTCGGCCAACTGGTTGGCCCATGCATGCAAATCGCTCCAGCGTCTGTCGCGTGCCAACTGTTCGAGGTCTGCGTGCAGGGAAGGCGAGAGAGGGTTGATTGTTGGGAGCGGCCACGAACGTCGCTGGGTCTGGCGCTGCGGCTTCGGCCGGCGCGAAACGGGCGCAGCGGGAAGAAGAGCCTCCGGGGCATTCCTGGCCGTCAGCGAGAGGCTGACGCGCGTGCCTTCACCGACTGTGCTCTTCAACACCAGATGTCCGTCCATGTGCTAGACGATCCGGCGCGCGATCACCAGTCCCAAGCCGTCGCCAGTGGTGCTCGGCGCATCTTCGGCNGGGGGGGGGGGGGGGGGGGGCCTGTCAAAGGCGATTGACGGTTCACAATCTCTCGGCAATAATTGGTCCAACCATTGATACTATTGCCATGAAAATCATTGTTCCAGTCAAACGGGTCGTCGACTACAACGTGAAGGTGCGCGTCAAGAGCGACGGCACCGGGGTGGACATTGCCAACGTCAAGATGAGCATGAACCCCTTCGACGAGATCGCTGTGGAAGAAGCGGTTCGCCTGAAGGAAAAGGGCGTGGTCACGGAAGTGATCGCGGTGTCGTGCGGCGATGCCAAGTGCCAGGAAACCCTGCGCACGGCGATGGCCATCGGTGCCGATCGCGGCATCCTCGTCGAGACCGACGCCGAGCTGCAGCCCCTGGCCGTGGCCAAGCTGCTCAAGGCCCTCGTCGACAAGGAACAGCCCTCGCTCGTGATCTTGGGTAAGCAAGCCATCGACGATGACGCCAACCAGACCGGCCAGATGCTGGCTGCACTGGCCGACCTGCCCCAAGCCACCTTCGCCTCGAAGGTCGACCTGGCGGCTGACAAGGTCACCGTGGCTCGCGAAGTCGACGGCGGCATGGAAACGCTGACCCTCACGCTGCCCGCAGTCATCACGACCGACCTGCGCCTGAACGAGCCGCGCTATGTGACCTTGCCCAACATCATGAAGGCCAAGAAGAAGCAGCTGGACACGGTCAAGCCCGACGAGCTGGGCGTGGACGTGGCGCCGCGCCTGAAGACCCTGAAGGTCGCCGAGCCCCCGAAGCGCGGTGCCGGCATCAAGGTGCCCGACGTTGCCACCCTGGTGGACAAGCTCAAGAACGAAGCCAAAGTGATCTGAGGAGAAATGAAATGACCGTACTCGTCATTGCGGAACACGACAACGCCCTGATCAAGGGCGCCACGCTCAACACGGTCGCGGCCGCCCGCCAGATCGGCATGTTTGGCGACGGACAGGTGCACCTGCTCGTGGCCGGCGTCCAGAGCACGGCTGCCGCTGCAGCGGCCGCGCAGATCGAGGGCGTGGCCAAGGTATTGCACGCCGATGGCGTCAGCTTGGCCCATGCGCTGGCCGAAAATGTGGCGGCGCAGGTGCTGGCCATCGCACCGGCATACAGCCACATCCTGCTCGCGGCCACTGCCAGCGGCAAGAACATCGCGCCGCGCGTGGCGGCCAAGCTGGACGTGGCGCAGGTGAGCGACATCACCCGCGTCGTTGCCGCCGACACCTACGAGCGCCCGATCTATGCCGGCAACGCGATTGCCACCGTCCAGAGCACGGACGCGACCCAGGTGATCACCGTGCGCACTACGGGCTTCAACCCCGCGCCCGCCACGGGTGGCAGTGCCACCGTCGAGACGTGCGAGGCCGTGCCGGCGGCCACCGCGATCCGCTTCGTCGATGCCCAGATCGCCAAGAGCGACCGTCCGGAACTGACAGCCGCCAAGATCATCGTCTCGGGTGGACGAGCGCTGGGCAGCGCCGAGAAGTTCACCGAAGTGATGACGCCGCTGGCCGACAAGCTCAACGCGGGCCTGGGTGCCAGCCGCGCGGCCGTCGACGCAGGCTATGCCCCGAACGACTGGCAAGTGGGCCAGACGGGCAAGATCGTGGCACCGCAGCTGTACATCGCTGCCGGCATTTCGGGCGCCATCCAGCATCTGGCCGGCATGAAGGACTCGAAGGTCATCGTCGCGATCAACAAGGACGAAGAAGCACCGATCTTCTCGGTGGCCGACTACGGCCTCGTGGCCGACCTGTTCACGGCCGTGCCGGAACTGGTGGGCCTGGTCTGACGCCGCGTTCGCTTGAATGTGTGTCAAACATAGGTAGAATGGTAGAACCAAATAAGCGTAGCAACATTGACCAGGAATCGTGCCGTGTTTGATCAATCCAAAATCAACGAACTGCCCGAGCAGCAGCCCGCTCCCGCCGCGAGCGTCGGCATTCTTGCGGGCGTGCGCATCGTCGATTTCACCCACTTCGTCGCCGGGCCGCTCGCCACGATGACGCTGGCGGACTTCGGTGCCGATGTCATCAAGGTTGAGGCGCCCAAGGGTGACGACTTTCGCTTCTATCCGCCGACGGACCCGGAGCTGGAGGCCCAGGGCGCTCCCTATCTCTGGACGAACCGCAACAAGCGCAGCATCGCGCTCGATATGAAGTCGCCGCAGGGACTGGCGGTGGCCAAGGCCCTCATCGAGTCGGCGGACGTGCTGGTCGAGAATTTCTCGACCGGTGTCATGGACCGGTTCGGGCTCGACTACGAGGCCTGCAAGAAGATCAATCCCCGCCTGATCTACTGCTCGGTGTCCGCCTACGGCCGCACGGGCCCCTACGCCGACCGCCTGGGCTTCGACCCGATCGCGCAGGCTGAGAGCGGCTTCATCTCGATGAACGGCTACTCGGACCGTCAGGGCGTGCGCACCGGCTCCGCGATCATGGATATCAGCACGGCCATGGTGGCGACCAACGCCATCCTGCTCGCGTTGATGGCGCGCCAGAAGGATGGCGCGGGCCAGGCCATCGAGGTGGCCTTGTTCGATACCGCCATCCTGATGACGGGCTTCGCCGCCATGCAGCACCTCACCACGGGCTACGAGCCGCAGCGCAACGGCAACACCAGCCCGGACACCTGCCCCTCCGGCGTGTTTCAGTGCGAGGACGCACCTTTCTATATCAACTGCGGCAACGACGGCATCTTCGTGCGGTTGTTCGAGCAGGTTCTGGAGCGTCCCGACATCGCACATGATCCGGTGCTGTCCAAGCGTGCCAACCGCCTAGCCCGGCGCGACTTCCTCTTCGAGTTGATGAGCGAAGCCTTCGCCAAGCATCCTTGGCAGTACTGGCAGCCCAAGCTGCGGGCCGCGGGCGTGCCCAGCGGGCAGGTCCGCACGCTGGCGCAGGCGCTGGCTTCCGACGAGGCCCGTTCGCGGAACCTGGTCAGCCGCATCCCGCATCCCGTGAAGGGCTGGATTCCCAACATCACGACGCCCATCCGCCTGTCGCGCACGCCCGCGGCAGTGTCCCGGGCGGCTCCTGCTGTCGGCGCGGACACGGACGAGGTGCTGCGCGAGGCGCTGGGTTTCGATGAGGAGCGCATTCGCCAGTTGAGGGGTGAGGGTGCCTTCGGTCCGGCACCGCAGCCAAAGGCCGTGCAATGACCCGCGCGGTCGCCATCATCGGCGTCAGCGCGATTCCCGTCGGCCGGCATCAGACGGTCGATGACGCTGCGCTCCAGACGCTGGAGCACGAGATCATGACGCGCCTCGTCGTCGAGGCCGTGCGCGACGCGGGCGTGCACAAGCAGGACATCCAGAGCATCGTCTTCACGCTGCCGCGGCCCTATACGCGCCAGAAGTACTTCCATACCTTTCTCATGGGGCAGCTGCGCCTGGCATGCCGTGGCAATGTCATGGAGGTGATGGGCAACGGGATGACGGCGGCACTGGCATTCGACCAGGCGTGCAACGACATCCTGCTCGGCCGGGCGGACGTTGCGCTGGCCCTGGGCATCAACATGGAAAGCTCGGTGTCCGCCGCAGAGCACATGATGAGCAGCATGCGCACGACGGGCGACGTCGACTTCCACGTGCCCTCGGGCTTCACGCCCATTGCCTGGTACGCGATGGATGCGATGCGCTACATGCACGAGCACGGCGCGACGCGCGAGCAACTGGGAGCGGTGGCGGTGAAGAACCGCTGGCACGCGGGCATGAACCCGCTGGCCCAGTACCGCAAGCCGATCAGCCTGGAAGAGGTGGTGGCGCAGCGTCCCATCGTGGAGCCGCTGGGCCTTTACGACGTGCCTCCGCGTGGCGACGGTGCCGCCTGCCTGGTGCTTGCCACGGAGGAGGTCGCCAAGGCCACCGGAAAGCCCTACGTGCTGGTGAAGGGGCGTGGCTTCTGTCACGACGGCACTCACCAGATCAGCGACGTGCCCAACGACATGATCGGATTCGAGTCCGCCCGGATGGCGGCGCAGACCGCGTATGAACAGGCAGGCATCCAGGCCGCGGATATCGACGTGGCTGAGTTGTATGCGCCCTGCACGATCGTGGAGGTGCTGGTGAGCGAAGCGACCGGCCTCGTGCAGCGAGGCCAGGGCGCCCGCGCGGCCGCCGAGGGTGAAACGAAGCTCGGCGGGCGCATTCCCATCTCCACCTCCGGCGGGCTGACTTCCCGTGGCCATCCGGCGTACGTGACCTCGCTCTACAACTATGTGGAGCTGGCCGATCAACTGCGGGGGAGGGCAGGCGAGCGTCAGGTGAAGAACGCCCGCTTCGGCCTGGCCACGGGCGAACTGGGCAACTACAACGCGGCACTGATCCACGTGCTGGAGGCAAAGCAATGAGCTTGTCGCATGTCGACATGGAGACCGCGCGCGCTTACCCGCCCCGCGTGTCGGCGTTCACGCAGACGTTCTGGAACGCGCTGGGTGAAGGACGCTGGATCACCACCTGCTGCAAGGGCTGCGGGCGCAGCACCTTTCCCCCCAAGCCCGTCTGCCCGCACTGCTGGTCGCCGGATGTGCAGTGGACCGAGCTGAGCACGCGTGGCACCCTCTATTCGTGGACGCGTGTGCATGCCGCGCCCGCCGTCTTCGGCGCGGAAGCGCCGTACGCCGTCGGTATCGTCGACCTGAGCGACGGCGTTCGACTGGCCTGCCGCTTGGTGGAGACACAGGGGCAGCCGCTGCGTGTCGACCAGCCGGTGGAAATGCTGGTCCTGCGATACAGCGACGGCCCTCTCTTTGCCGCGCGGCCGGCTTCCTGAACGTATCCATTCCTTTGGGCCTCGTCCGAGTGCCCGCCATACCTAGCCCGGAGAAACCTATGTCACTGATCAATACTGTCGGCCTTACCGAAGACCAGCGCATGATGCGCGAGGGCGTGCTGGACCTGCTTGCGCGCCACCTGCCGTGGGAGAAGGTGCGCAAGATGGACGAAGAGCGTGCCTTCCCGATCGAGGCCTACGAGGCCCTGGCCGACGCGGGATACATCGGGCTGTTCTACCCCGAGGAACTGGGCGGCACCGGCGGCTCCTACCGCGACATCGCGGTACTGCTGGAGACCATGGGCTACTACTACACCGGCATCGCCCAGGCGATCACCACGTCGGCCGTGTATGCCGGCATGCACATCGCGAAGTTCGGCACGCCCGAGCTGAAGAAGGATCTGGTGCCCAAGATCATCGCGGGCAAGGCCAAGCTGGCGCTGTGCATGTCCGAACCGGGCACGGGTTCCGATGTTGCGGGCCTGAAGACGTTCGCCGAGCGCCAGGGCGATGAGTATGTGCTCAACGGCAACAAGGTCTGGATCACCTGCGGCCACGTGGCGGACTACCTGGTTGTGATCACGCGCACCGACCGTGACGGGGTCAGTCGCCACCAGGGCATCAGCACGCTGCTGGTGGATGCCAAGGCGCCGGGCGTGACGATCCGTCCGCTGCAGATGCTGGGCCGCCGCACGTCCCACGCCAATGAGATCTTCTTCGATAACGTGCGCGTCCCGGCGACCAACCTGTTCGGTGGCGAAGGCAAGGCCTGGAAGAACATCATGAGCTGCCTGGGGCTGGAGCGTCTGGGTCTGGCCGGGATCTCGGCGGGCCACTGCTTCAAGATCACCGAGTACGCTCGCGACTACGCCAAGGAGCGCGTGCAGTTCGGCAAGCCCATCTCCGACTTCCAGGTGATCCAGCACAAGCTGGCTGACATGCTGATCCTGTCGGAGACGGCGCGGCAGATGGTGTATCGCGCCGCCGATGTGCTCGACCAGGGGCTGCCGGCCGTGACGGAGGCATCGATCGCCAAGGTCGTCGCCACCGAGAACAACTTCAAGTGCGCCGACATCGGCATGCAGATCATGGGCGGTGCAGGCTACTCCATGGAGTACGACATGCAGATGTTCTTCCGCGACTCGCGCGTGGGCCCCATCGGCGGCGGCACCAACGAGATTCAGCGCAACATCCTGGCCAAGCAGATGGACCTGCTCTGATCGCGCAACAGGCGCCCAGACAAATAAAAAACCGGGCGCCTGGCGCCCGGCTTTTTCATTGGGGGACGCCGTGCTTCACGTCACTGCGCCAGCGGGCGGCAGCGGTACATCAGCGTCGTGACCATGGAGTGGACGGTTTCGCCGCGCTGGTTCTTGATCTTGCGATCGAAGACCACGATGCCCTGATTGCCCTTGCTGGTCAGCTTCTTCTCGGTCGGCGTGATGACCACGTGCAGAGTGTCGCCATGCTTGACGGGCAGGTGCATGCGCCATTGGTCGTTGCCCAGCATGGCGACGATGGTTCCGTCGTTGATGCCGCTGAGGCATTGCAGGCCGCCGGCAATCGCCAGCACCAGGGGGCCGTGCGCGATCGGCTCGCCGTAGGGCTGGGTCTTGCAGAACTCGTGGTCGATGTGCGGCGCGTTGTGGTCGCCGGAGAGGCAGGCGAAGTTGACGATGTCGGTCAGCGTCACCGTGCGGCGCGAGGTCACGATCGTCTGGCCGATCTCGAAGTCCTCGTAGTACATGCCGCGAGGCTTGGAAATTTCTGCTTGTGTCATGAGGACTCCTGCTTTGCACCGGGGGCGGTGCCGGGGTTGGTGGATGGTGAAAGAGGTTGGTGAAAGCGCGGCAAGTGCAGCTTGACCACGGGGCTGTCCAGCCGCCATGAATGGCACTGGCCCAGATAGTGGGGGCGTTGCCCGTCCGGCGTCCGGTCCTGGCCCGTCTGCATGCGCTGCTGGGCGAGCCATGTCGGGATGGTCTGCAGCGCGGCGGTGGCCATATTCAGCAGCAGTTCGCGCAAGTGGGTGCAGCTTTCGCCCGCCTGCACGCGCTCGCTGATGGCGCGGCGCCATCCCGTGGCCATGCGCGCGCCGACCATTGCCTGCAGGCTGTTCTCGACCTGCGTGCAGTACCCGAAGGGCGTGGCGAGCATCCGGCTTTCGAGCGCGCGCACCTCCATGTGGGCATCGACCGTGGCGGTGATGGTCATGTGGTGAACGGGCTCGCCCGCAGGCAGAACGCCTTTCTCCGGCACGGTGGTGTCGTAGCCGCGAACATCCTTGAGCTGGGCCTCGACCTCGAACAGGCCGTCTTCCCGTCGGAAGGTCTGGAAGGAGACGGTGCGGGTATGAAGCGGTTGGCGTTTCACGGATGGCGTGCGGCAAGGAAAGTAGGGATCAAGCGGCGAGATGCTATCGACATCAATGGTAGGGCCATTGTATAGTTGGCGCATGAATCAAGGCAACCCGGGTCCCTCGCCCGATCTGGCGGCAAGGACGGTCTGGGTCGGCGCGGCACAGGGCGCGCTGGTGGCGTTCACCGTGCTGGATCTGCTGTGGCCCCGGCCGTGGCTCGTGGGCGCATTCACGTCGGCGGCCGTGCTTTTCATCGGCATGCTCTGGCGCGGCGCGCCCGTCGGCCTGCGCCGCACGTGCACGCTGCTGATGCTCATGACGGCCCTGCTGTTGCCCCTGGTCCCGGACGCCGCCGGGACCCTGGTCAAGGGTCTGCGGATCGGCGGGCTGATCGGCTCGCTGCTGCTGTCGATCGCCACGCTGTCGCGGGCGGCGCAGCGGGTCGGGCCCTTGCGCCGGTTGATGGGGGCCGTGCTCAAGGTGCCGCCCGGGCGCCGCTTCAGCACGGTGACGGTGACCAGCCAGTTCTTCGGCGGCTTCCTGGGCCTGGCAGGAATCACCATGATGATGGAGGCCGCGTCGCAGGCCGAGTTCGACAGCCAGCAGGAGCGCGCGGCCTGCTTCGGCGCCATCGCGCGCGGCTATGCCGCGGCCAACCTGTGGAGTCCGATGTTCAGCAATCTCAGCATCCTGCTGGCGGTGAATGCGGGCCTGGCCTGGACGCGGGTCTTTCCGGCCGCCGTGGGCCTGGCCGCCATCAGCTTGGTGCTGACTTTGTCGCTGCAGAAGCTGAAGGCCTGGCGTTCGCCGGCCGCGCCCGGGTCTGACGCCAGCGTCGGCTGGTGGGCGCTGCTGCGTGTCGGCTGGATGGTGCTGGCGGCGATGCTGGCCTTCCTGGTGTGCGTGCTGGCCATCAGCCACGGGAGTCAGCAGCCGGTCGCGGGCGTGGTGATCGTGCTGGCGCCGCTGGCTGCGTGGCTGCTGGCGTTGTGCGCCGAGGGCGAACGGGTCGATGCCGGCGAGGCGGCCCGACGTGTCCTGCGCGACTTCGCGGGTTTCAGGTCGATGGTGGGCGAGGTGATGTTGTTCTTCGCCTCGGGGTGCGCGGGCACAGTGATCGCCTCGGCCCTGCCTTCGTCCTGGACGCAGCCCGTGGCGACGGCTCTGCTGCCCTTCCCCGTGCTGGGCTGCCTGTTTCTCGCGGCGGGCGTGGTGCTGCTGTCTTGCACGTCGGTGCATCCCATGCTGTCGGGCATCGTGCTGGCAGTCGCGTTTCCCGCCGCCTCGCTCGGCCTGAACCCGGTCGCGCATGTGCTCGCCGTGCTGGCGGGCCTGGGCGTGGCGGTGATCCTCACGCCGTTCTCCGTGATCAGCCTGATGGCGAGCCGGTTGTCCGGGTTGCCGCTGTTCAACGTGAGCGTGCGGGCGAACTTCGGCTTCGCCTTGCTCAACCTCCTGCTCGTTGCCCTGATCCTGGGCCACGCTTCTTCGCATCTTCTTCGCTGAAAGGAACATCGTGAGCGCTCCCTCTGTCACCACCTCCACCACCACCGCATCCGGGCCTCTGAAGGGGCTGAAGGTGATCGAGTTCGCGGGCATCGGCCCCGGCCCTTTCGCCTGCATGCTGCTGTCCGACATGGGGGCCGAGGTGGTCCGCATCGACCGGCCCGGCGCGCGCCTGGGCGATGCGCACGACATCATCGGACGCGGACGCCAGACCGTGCTGCTGGACCTCAAGAAGGCCGACGACATCGCGCAGGTCCTCGACCTGCTGTCCAGCGCCGACGTGCTGGTCGAGGGCTTTCGTCCCGGCGTGATGGAGCGCCTGGGCCTGGGACCCGACGCGGTGGCCGCGCGCAACCCGCGACTGGTCTATGGGCGCATGACGGGCTGGGGGCAGGAGGGGCCGCTGGCTCAGGCAGCCGGCCATGACATCAACTACATCTCCGTGGCCGGCGCGCTGGCCGCGATCGGCGAGCCCGGACGCGCACCGGTGCCGCCGCTGAACCTGGTCGGCGACTACGGCGGCGGCAGCCTCTACCTCGTCACCGGCATCCTGGCTGCGGTGCTGGAGGCGCGCACCAGCGGCCGGGGGCAGGTGGTGGACGCGGCCATCACCGACGGCGTGGTCTCGCTGATGAGCCTGTTCCAGACGATGGCCTTGCGCGGTTCGCATGTCGAGGCGCGCGGCAGCAACATGCTTGACGGCGGCGCCCCCTACTACGGCGCCTACGAGACGGCCGACGGCAACCATGTGTCGCTGGGGCCGATCGAGCCGAAGTTCTTCGAGCTGCTGTGCGTGAAGCTGGATCTTCCGCAAGCGCTGCGCGATGCGCAGAACGACCGCAGCCGCTGGCCCGCGCTGCGCGAGGCCATCGCGCAGCGCGTGAAGGCGCGAAGCCGTGACGCGTTGTGTGCGTTGCTGGAAGGCACCGACGTGTGCTTCGCCCCCGTGCTGACGCTCAGCGAGGCGGCGCAGCATCCGCACAACCAGGCGCGCGGGGCGTTCGTCGATGTCGACGGGGTCCGCCAGGCGGCGCCCGCGCCGCGCTTCTCGCGCACGCCTTCGCGCATCCAGGGCGCGGCGCCGCGCAGCGCCGTGCGGGCGCAGGCGGTGCTGCAGCGCTGGCGCGGCGCGTAGCGCGCGCGGGCTCGCTCACACTTCTCAGAGGTCCAGGACCAGCACCGGGGTCCGGGCCCCGGAGCAGCAGGGCATCACCACCTGGGCGCTCTTGCGCTCTTCTTCGCTGAGGCATTCGTCGCGGTGATCGGGGAGCCCGTCGAGCACCCGCAGGCTGCAGCTGCCGCAGATGCCCTGCATGCAGGAGTAGGGAATGTCCAGGCCCGCGGCCAGCAGCGTGTCGAGCATCGACTGGCCCGGCGGCACGTCGAACTGCCGGCCGTCCCGCGCGAGGCGCACCGCGTAGCCGCCGGCCGAGGGCGCTTCCGACGCTGCGAATCGTTCCAGGCTCACGTGCCGCGGGGCAATGCCTTGCGTCGCTTCGGTGAAGGCGTCGATCAGGCCCGCAGGTCCGCAGCCGTAGAAGTGGCTGTTCGCGGGCGAGCCGTCGACGATCTCGCGCAGCTTCATCCGCTCGCCCTGCGCGGTGAAGTAGCGCATGACCTTGGCGCCCGCATGGCACGCGAGGCTGCGCAGTTCTGCATCGTGCGCCATCTGGCCGGGGGTGCGCGCCGAGTAGTGCAGCGTCCAGGAGCGCTGCAGCGCATTCAGGCGCCACAGCATGGGCAGCAGCGGCGTGATGCCGATGCCGCCCGCGATCAGCACGTGATGCCGTGCGCTTTCGTCGAGCGCGAAGTTGTTGCGCGGCTCGCCCGCGACGATGTGCATGCCCACGCGTGCGTTGTCGTGCAGCCAATTGGAGCCCCCCCGGCTGGCGGCGTCGCGCTTGACCGTGATCCGGTAGTGCGAGCGGATGTCCGGCGCACTGGAGATCGAGTAGCTGCGGCGCAGCCCGTTCGGCAGGTGGATGTCCAGGTGCGCGCCGGCGGTGACGGCCGGCAGGGCCTGGCCGTCGGGCCTGGCCAGCTCGAAGGAGGCGATGCCTTCTGCCTCCAGTCGGATCTGGCGCAGTTGCAGTTCGAGGGTTTCCATGCGAAGCCTTTCTGAAGGTGGGCGGGCTGACGCCAAGGGGTCAGCCCGCGTTGACGCGACCTGTTTCGGGTGGTATTGTTCAATGGTACTACCAAATTTGAGGTGCAAGAAGATGCTCACGCATGAAGACAACGAACGCCTGGTCCGCGTGGGGCCGGGCACGGAGATGGGGCGGCTCATGCGCCTTTACTGGATTCCGTTCCTGCGCGCGAGCGATGTTCAGGCCGACGGGCAGCCTTACCGCGTCCGGCTGCTGGGGGAGGACCTGGTGGCGTTTCGCGACACCGAGGGCCGCTTCGGCCTGGTCGACCATGCCTGTCCGCATCGCGGCGCGCCCATGGTGCTGGGGCGCAACGAGGAAGGGGGCCTGCGGTGCATCTACCACGGGTGGAAGTTCGGCACCGACGGCCGGTGCCACGAAATGCCGGCCGAGCCCGCGAACTCGCGCATGTGCGCGGCCATGCGCATCAAGTCCTATCCCGTGCAGGAGCGCAACGGCATGCTGTGGACTTACATGGGGCCCGAACCCGCCAGCGCACCGCCTCTGCCCAGCGTTGAATGGAACATGGTGGCGCCGCAGCAGTGCGCCATCTCGATGCGCGTGCAGGAGTGCAACTGGCTGCAGGCGCTGGAAGGGGAGATCGACTCGGCCCACGCCGCCATCTTGCACGGCCGTGTCGATACCTCGGGCGTGATCAACCAGTGGAAGCAGGCGCAAGACCTGGCGCCGACCTTCGAGAGCGAGATCCACGATGCCGGCGTCAGCATCGCGTCGCGGCGCAAGGCGGGGGAGGGCGAGCACTACATCCGCGTGAACCAGTTCCTCATGCCCTTCTGGACGCTGGTTCCGCCGCAGAGCCAGTTCCCGGAGCTCAGCGGGCATGCCTGGGTGCCGATTGACGACGAGCACACGCTGTGCCTGATGTTCTCGTACCACCCGAGCGAGCCTTTCTACGAGAAGACGCGCAAGGTCTTCAAGACCGGGCACGCCGGTCGCGAAACCGGCCACGCCTCAGAGGACTCGTTCGAGCAGCGCCCGGTGACGGACCCGTATCACACCTGCTGGAGCAAGTTCAACCGCGGCAACGCCTACCGTTTCGACGGCGCGCTGGGCGACAAGTACAACGCGGCCCTGCCCGGACTGTGGGTGCAGGACGCCGCCTGCCAGTCGGGAGTCTCGGCGATCTACGACCGTGCGAAGGAACACCTGGGGACGACCGACGCCGGCATCGTGCGCGCGCGGCGCCTGCTGCTGGAGTCGCTGAACAAGCTGGCCGCGGAGGGCCAGGCCCCCAGCTCTGCGAGCGAGCCCGACAAGTTCCTGTGGCGTGCCATCTCCATCACCGTGCCGGAAGGCGCCAACTGGCGCTCCGAGGGGCAGGAGTTCATGCGCGCGGAGCCCGGCAAGGGCTTTGGCTACACGCCCTGAGCGCGGGGCGCCCCGCCATTCACCGATCGACGACGGAGGTCTCCCCATGAATGCTCCTCATCTCACGCGCCGCTGTTTCCTGACCGCGGCGTCCCTCGCGCTGACCGCGCCCTTGTCCGCCATGGGGCAGGGCGCGCCCTTCCCATCGCGGCCCATCCGCATGGTGGTGCCCTACCCGGCGGGCGGCTCGACGGACCAGGTCGCCCGGGCGATCCAGCAGCCGCTCTCCGAGTTGCTGGGCCAGCCCATCGTCATCGACAACAAGCCGGGTGCGGGCGGCACCATCGGCGTGGACACGGTGGCGAAGGCACAACCCGACGGCCACACGCTCGTGTTCGGCAACACGGGGCCCAATGCGGTGGTGTCGCTGCTGCGCAAGGTGCCCTATGACCCGATCAAGGACCTGAAGCCGGTCTCCACGGTGGCCTTCACGCCCATGATCCTTGCCGTGCCCGTGGACAGTCCCGCCCGCACGCTCAAAGAGTTCCTGGCCTACGCCAAGGCCAAGGGCGGCGCGCTGAACTACGGCTCGGTCGGCAACGGATCGCTGTCGCACCTGACGGGCGAGCACTTCAACCACATGTCGGGGCTCAAGCTGCTGCATGTGCCTTATGCGGGCGGCGCGCCGATGCTGGCGGCGTTCGCGGGAGGCCAGCTCGACGCCGCCTTCGTCACGGGCCTCGACGGCGCCGCGATGCTGGCTTCCGGCAAGGTCCGCTACCTGGCGGTCGCGACGCCCGCGCCCACGGACGTCGTGCCGGGCCTTTCCGCGATCGCACAGGAGGTGCCCGGTTTCGAGAGCACGGCGTGGTTCGGTGTGCTGGCCCCGCACGGCATACCGGCCGATGTGCTCGCCAGGGTCCACGCTGCGGTGGTCGCCGCCGTGGCGCGGCCCGAGGTGCGCAAGCAGTTCGCTGAGCGCCGCGTTGAGGCGCGCAGCTGTTCGTCCGAAGAGATGGCCAGGGTGATCGCGGCGGAGCAGGCGCACTGGGGCGCGGTGATCAGGCGCGCCGGGATCACGGCATGACAAAGCGCACGCTTCGCGGACGCGTCGCCGTGGTGGGCATCGGCGAGACGCCGTACTACAAGCACGGGCAGTCGCCCGATGCCGAGTTCAAGCTGGCGCTGAAGGCCATCCTGGCCGCATGCGGGGATGCGGGAATGGACCCGCGCCAGATCGACGGCTTCGCCTCCTACAGCGATGACCGCAGCGACGCCACCCGGCTGGCCGCCGCGCTCGGCCTGCGCCAGCTGCGTTCGGCCACCATGCAATGGGGCGGCGGAGGCGGCGGGTGCTGCGCCGCCGTCGCGAACGGTGCGGCCGCGATCGTGTCGGGGCAGGCCGACTGCGTGGTCGTGTTCCGCTCGCTCGCGCAGGGGCAGTACGGCCGCTTCGGGCAGACCGGCGGCATTGCCACGGTGTCCGGCGAGAAGTCCTACCTCATGCCTTACGGTGTGCTGTCGCCGCCGCAGCGATTCGCGATGCGCGTGCGGCGCTTCATGCACGAGCACGGCGTGCGGCAGGAGGCGATGCGCGCCATCGCCCTGGCGTCCTACCACCACGCGCAGGCCAATCCGCGGGCCGTGATGCACGGCCGGCCACTGGATGCGCAAGGCTACGACGCCTCGCGCTGGATCGCGGAGCCCTTTCATCTGTACGACTGCTGCATGGAGAACGACGGCGCGGCGGCGATCGTGCTGATGGATGCCGAGCGCGCGCGCGATTTCGCGCAGAAGCCGGTTTACCTGCTGGGCGCCGCGTCGGGGTCCGGCCCCCGGTTCGGCACCCATGCGCACAACTCGCCGGCCTACGCATCGGCCAACTTCGGCACCGTCGCGCCGGACCTGTACCGCATGGCGGGTGTGGGCCCACAAGACGTGGGCGTGGTGCAGAGCTACGAAAACTTCACCGGCGGCGTGCTGATGGCGCTGGTGGAGCACGGGTTCTTCGCGCCGGAGGAAGCCAACGAGTTCCTGACCCTCGAGAACCTCCTGGCACCTTCGGGCCGCCTGCCGCTGAACACCAGCGGCGGCAATCTGGCGGAGTGCTACATGCACGGCTTCGAGCTCGTGCTGGAGGCCGTGCGGCAAGTGCGGGGCATCTCTACCAGCCAGGCCGCGCGCAGCGACGTCGCGCTGGTCGTCGGCGGCCCGATGGTGTCGCCGGTCAGTGATCTTCTTCTGGGTTCGGAGGCAGTGCTGTGAAAGACGCGTCTGGCGCTGTTGCGCATCATTTGCCGCCGGGGTTGCCGATACCGGTGTCCGAGCCTGACGGCCTGGCCGAGCCCTACTGGGCCGGGCTGCGCGAGGGGCGCCTGCGGGTCCAGCGCTGCGCCCATTGCGGCACCTGGCAGTTCGGCCCGGAGTGGATCTGCCACGGTTGCCATGCGTTCGACCCCGCATGGGTCGAGGTGGTGCCGCGTGGGCGCATCTACAGCTGGGAGCGTGTCTGGCACCCGGCCCATGCCGCGCTGAAGAACCACGGCCCCTACCTGGCCGTGCTGGTGGAGCTGCCCGATGCGGGCGGTGTCCGCATGGTCGGCAACCTGCTGGGCGATCCGATGCAGGAGGTGGCGATCGGCGCGCAGGTGCAGGGCGTGTTCGAGCCCCATCCCGATGCGCAGCCGCCCTATGCGTTGCTGCAATGGCGGTTGGCCGTGCCCGCGGACGCGGCGGATCTGTGAGGCGGCCGGGCGCCGTGGCGTCTGTCGAACCGGTGGACCTGATCGTCGTCGGCGGGGGCGCGGGCGGCATGACCGCCGCGCTGGTGGCGGCGCTCGAAGGCCTCAAGGTCGTGCTGTGCGAGGCCACGGAACAGGTCGGCGGCACCACCGCGACATCGGCCGGAACGCTCTGGGCGCCGGGCAACCGCCATGGGGCGGAGGCCGGGCACGGCGACACCGTCGCCGATGCGGCGCGCTACCTCGACGCCTTGATCGGCCCCGACGCGAGCGAAGGCGAGGGCGGGTGGCGCCGCGCATTCCTCGACAGCATCGGCCCGGCGCTGGACGACCTGGAGCGCCGTTCGGCCGTCGCCTTCGCGAGCTCGGGCCGGCACCCGGACTATCTTCCCCTGCCGGGTGCCGCGCTCAGTGGACGTGCGGTGTCGCCCCTGCCTTTCGACGGCCGGCTGCTGGGCGCCGACTTTCTTCGCGTCAGGCCGCCCCTGCCCCACTTCATGCTGCTGGGCGGAATGATGGTGGGCAAGACCGATGTGCAGAGCCTGCTGGGGCGCTACCGCTCATGGTCGAACTTCTCCCGGAGCGTGGCGCTGGTCCTGCGCCATGCGCGGGATCGGCTTTTCCATCCGCGAGGCACCCGCCTGGTGATGGGCAACGCCCTGGTGGCGCGGCTGCTCTACAGCCTGCGACGGGCTGGCGTGGACATCCGCTTCGGCTGGCGCATGTCGCGCCTCGTGCAGGAAGAAGGCCGGGTCGTCGGCGCGTGCTTCGAGGTGCGCGGCATCGGCGAGCGCCGGCTGGACAGCCGTGCAGGCGTGGTGCTGGCCACCGGTGGCGTGGGCCATGGCGAGCCGTTGCGGCGGGAGCTCGCGCCGGCGGATTTCGCGTTCGAGTCGCTGGCCGCCGACGGCGTGAGGGGCGAGGGCATCCAGGCCGCGCGCCACGCCGGTGGGCACCTGCAGGGTTTTGCCGAGAGCTTCCTGTGGCAGCCCGTGTCGCGCGTTCCTGGAGTGCGCGGCGCGGCGCCCAGCCTGTTTCCTCACCTGTACCTGGACCGGGCCAAGCCCGGCCTCATCGCCGTGAACCGTCAGGGGCGGCGCTTCGTGAACGAGGCTTCTTCGTACCACCACTTCGTCGACGGCATGCTCCGTGCGAGCCGCGAGGGCGAGGGCGCACCTTTCTGGCTGGTGTGCGATGCGGACTTCGTACGACGCTACGGCCTGGGCGCCATCCCTCCGGGCACGCGCAACCTGCGGCGATGGACGCAACGCGGCTACCTCGTCACCGCGCCCACGCTCGCCATCCTGGCGCGCAGGCTCGGCCTGGAGGACGACGCGCTGGCGCGCACGGTGGCGCAACACAATCAATTCGCAGCGACGGGCATCGACGCCGAATTCGGCAAGGGCGATGCCGCGCTGGATCGTTTCAACGGCGACCCGTCGCGGGCTGGGAACCCCTGCCTGGGGCCGATCGGCACGCCGCCGTACTGCGCCCTGGCCATCTGGCCGGCGGATGCGGCCTCCAGCGCAGGCATCCGCACGAACCGCGACGCCCAGGCCTTGCAGGCTGGCGGCGCGCCGATACCGGGCCTGTACGCCTGCGGCAACGATGCCGCGTCCGTCATGCGGGGCGCCTATCCGGGGCCGGGGGCCACGCTGGGTCCTGCTGTGGCGGCCGGATGGCGGGCGGGCCGGCATGCCGCCGCCTGTCTGGCGACACGCGCACCCGACCCGATCGATCCGTAGACTGTGCCCACGCCTGATCGTTCCACCTCTTTTTTCGCAAGAACCCCAAGAAATGCAGACCTCCCTGACAGACTCCGACGCCCGCGCCGATCAGCTGGCGCAACTGCTCGACACGCGATTCAGCTGCCGGGCGTTCCGCCCCGATCCCGTGCCGCGATCCATCATCGATCGCATCGCCGCGATGGCCCAGCGCAGTGCGTCCTGGTGCAATGCGCAGCCCTGGCAGGTGGTGATCACCTGCGGCGACGAGACCGAGCGTTTCAGGCAGGCCATGCGCGCGCCCGCGCAAGCGGACGAGGCCGGGCCGGATTTCCAATGGCCCATCGAGTACCGGGGCGCCTACCAGGAGCGCCGGCGCGAATGCGGGCTGGCGCTCTACGACGCCGTGGGCGTGGCACGCGGCGATCGCGAGGCCTCCGCGCGCCAGGCGCGCCAGAACTTCGAGCTGTTCGGCGCGCCGCACGTCGCCATCATCACGAGCGACGAGCAGCTGTCGACCTATGGGGCCGTCGATTGCGGCGGCTATGTCGCGAACTTCCTGCTGGCGGCCACGAGCCTGGGCGTGGCGACCATCGCACAGGCCGCGCTGGCGTCACGCCCTCAGCGCGTGCGCGACGCCCTGGGCTTGCCGCCGGATCGCCGGATCGTGTGCGGCATCTCGTTCGGCTACGCGGACACCGCGCATCCGGCCAACCAGTTCCGCACCAGCCGCGCCGATGTGCAGGCGGCCGTGAGCATTCGCGGCGCCAACTGAATCAGGCGGCCGCTTTCTTCTTGGTTGCAGCCCGTGTCTTCGGCGCCGCAGCTGCTGTAACGGCCGCCGTGGCCTTGGCTTGCGCAGGCGCCGGGGTGATGCGGGAAAGGTAGCCCCGCTCCAGCCGCTTCAGGCTGTTTTCCATCTCGGCCATCGCGGCCGCGGTGTTCTTTTCTTCCAGGTGCTTGATGAAGCGCTTGCGCGAGGCAAAGACGAACGCATTGTCGTGGTCGCCGATGCTCTGCACGAACTGCTCCAGCACCGTGAGCAGGCCGTCCATCACGATCACCATGATCGGGTTGCCGGTCATGCGGGCGATGATGCGGTGGAAGTCCAGGTTCAGCTGGACACGGCGCGGGAAGTCGCCTTCCTGCGACGCCTGCAAGACCTGGTCGAGGTTGTCCTTGAGGGCCTGCACGTCTTCGGGGCGCACCCGGGCGCAGGCCTCGCGGACCGCCACGGCCTCGATCCAGATGCGCGCTTCGGTCAACTGGCTCGGGCTGAGGGTGCCCATGTGGTACAGGTCCACCATGCCGTTGACGATCACGCCGGCGGAGCCTTCGCTGATGAACGCGCCGCCGCTGGCGCCCTTTTGCAGGCGGATGAGCCCGGCATGCTCGAGCGAGCGAAGCGCTTCGCGCAGCGTGTTGCGCGAGACGCCGAACTGGACGGCCAGCGCACGCTCGGCCGGCAGCCGGCTGCCGACCTTGAGGCGGCCCTTCGCAAGCTCGGCGCGGATCTGTGTGGCGATTTCCTCGAAGGCGCGCGGCGACCGGACGGCTTCAAAGCGCGGCAGCACGGGCGCAGCGGCGTCCTCGGTGCTCTTCTTGGTTGTTCTCGGCATTCTTGAAACTTTCTTCGATGTGGTGCCCACGGCCTCGGGGGCCGTCATGGTGCGCTGCGCGGTGCGCTGCGTGTTTTCTCGTATTCGCTTTCCAGGTAGTCGTTGACCCGGCGCAGATGCAGGGCCATGGCTTTGGCGGCGCCCTCAGCATCGCGGGCGCGCATGAGGGCCAGCACCTTGCGGCGAACCTGCATCAGGTCCTTGCGGGGTTGCGGGTCCACGCGTGCGAGCAGCGTGCGGATGATCTCCGACAGCGCATCGACCATCATCACGATCACCGCATTGTGGGTAGCGCGGGCGATGAGCCGATAGAACTCGATCACCGACTTCGTGTTGCGCGAACCCCCGCCCGTGCGAAACAGCTCCGTGTGATGCCGGATGTCGGCATCGATGGCGCCGAAGTCTTCTTCGGTGCCGCGCACGCTGGCCAACCGGATCGCCACGCCCATCAGCTCGATGCGGGCCTCCGTGACATCGGCGATCGACACCTGGCCCAGTGACACCATGTCCTGAACGGTTTGCGCGAATCCGTCGGAGCTGATTGCCGTGGGCTTGCGGATAAAGAAGCCGCCGTGCACGCCGGTGCGCGCCTCGACAAGGCTCGCGGCCTCCAGGCTGCGCAAGGCCTCGCGCACGCTGCTTCGGCTGATGTCGAACTGCTCGGCCAGATCCTTTTCGGCGGGAAGCCTGTCCCCGGGGCGCAGCTCGCCGCTGGCCAGTTGCTTGCGAACCTGATCGCAGATGGCCTCGAAGCCCCGGCGCGTGCGCACCGGTTGAAACACGGGCGCTGAATCCTGACTCTGAGCCTGGGCTGTGTGAATGGGCGCTGAATGTCGCACAGTGCTCCCTGATGTGGATGGGACGTTGATCGTAATACAGCCAGTACGGCGAAAAGCCCATGAAGAAGCGCTTGCATTAAATAATGGTTGAACCATAGAATGCAAAAGATGCCTGCAGCGTGTGCAGGCGTTGGCCGCTGGAGTAATGCATGAATTTGAATCTGACCCAGGCGCAAAGTGGGTTTCGAGATGAGGTGCGGGCCTTCGTGGCCGAGCGTTTGCCGGTGGAGATCCGGGACCGCCTTCGCGCCGGCCATCCGCCGGGCAAGCAGGACACCGTGACATGGCAACGCATCCTCAATGAGCGCGGCTGGGCCGCGCCGCATTGGCCCCGGCGCTACGGCGGCGCCGAGCTGGGGCAGATGGAGCGGCTGATCCTCATGGATGAGCTCTACCAGGCTCCCGCGCCGCTGCCGCAGGTCTTCAACATCACGATGTTGGGGCCGGTGCTCATGAAGTTCGGAACGCCCGCGCAGTGCGAGTACTTCCTGCCCAAGCTTGCCAACCTGGACCTGTGGTTCTGCCAGGGTTTCTCGGAGCCCGGGTCGGGCTCCGACCTGGCTTCGCTGCGCACGGCGGCGCGCCGCGAGGGCGACCACTATGTGGTCAACGGACAGAAGATCTGGACGACGACCGCGCATTGGGCGGACTGGACCTTCGCGCTGGTGCGCACCGACCCCGACGCGCGCAAGCAGGAAGGCATTTCCTTCCTGCTCATCGATCTCAAATCGCCGGGCATCACCATCCGCCCGATCACTTCGATCGACGGGGAGCATCACCTGAACGAGGTGTTCTTCGACGAGGTGCGCGTGCCGGTGGACAACCTGGTCGGCCAGGAGAACAAGGGCTGGGACTGCGCCAAGTTCCTGCTCGGCAACGAGCGCACCGGCATCGCGAACGTGGGCCTGTGCCGCGAACGGCTGGCGCACGCACGCGCGGTGGCGATGCGCACGCGGCAGGGCGGCGGCTATCTCCTGGACGATCCCAAGCTCCAGGCGGAGTTCGCGGCAATGGACGCGGAAATCCGCGCGCTGGAGGTGACGAACTGGCGCTTCCTGCTCACGCCGTCGCAGCAGCAGGCCCTTCCGGCCTTCGCCTCGGTGCTCAAGCTCAAGGGCGTGGAGCTGCAGCAGGAGGTCAATGCCTTGCTGGCCCGTGTCGCGGGTCCGCAGGGGCTGGAGCGCCGCGACAGCGGCGAGACGGTACACGGGCCGTTGACGCCGCGCTATTTCTACTCGCGAGCCGCGAGCATCTATGGGGGAACCAGTGAAGTGCAAAAGGACATCCTGTCCAAGTTCATCCTGGGCTGAGGAGCAGACATGGAATTTGAACTGAACGACGAACAACGTGCGCTGCGCGAGAGCCTCTCGCGACTCTTGTCGGACCGCTACGGCTTTGAAGCCCGGCGCGCGCTGGCGGCGAGCCCGCAAGGCCACGACCCGAAGACCTGGCAGCACATGGGCGAACTGGGCCTCCTGGGCCTTCCGGTCCCGGACGCGCATGGCGGCTTCGGCGCGCGCGCCGAAGACCTGCTGCCCGTCATGCAGGAGCTGGGCGCGGCGCTGTCGCTGGAGCCCTTCCTGCCGCTGGTGCTGGGCGCCACCGCCGTGCGCCTGGCGGGCGATGCCAGCCAGTGCGCGGACATCCTTGCGCGCGTCGCCACCGGCGAACTGCAGCTGGCCTGGGCACACGACGAAGCCGTGGGGCGCCATGCGCCGTGGTGGGTGCAGACGCAGGCGCGCCGTGAAGGCGACGGCTGGGTGCTCGACGGCGCCAAGTCGCCGGTGCTGGGCGCGGGCTTCGCGCACCGCATCGTCGTGAGCGCGCGGTTGACGGGTGACGCCGGCCAGCGCGAGGGCTGCGCGCTGTTCCTGGTCGACCCCCAGGCGCCCGGCGTGCAGGTGCGAAGCTTCCGGCTGGTCGACGACAGCGCGGCGGGCGAGCTGGTCCTGAGCAAGGCCCATGCACAGCCCCTGGGGCCCGTCGAAGACAGCGCGCATGCCCTTGCCGCGATCG
The DNA here is from genome assembly GCF_001426505.1 of Variovorax sp. Root473. Classification (GTDB taxonomy): domain Bacteria; phylum Pseudomonadota; class Gammaproteobacteria; order Burkholderiales; family Burkholderiaceae_C; genus Variovorax. The sequence continues at coordinate 110,434 of NZ_LMEV01000001.1, read as the reverse complement.
ACGGCACGCTGGCCATGGGCATCGCGGCCATCTGCGCCGACATGACCGGCGCCATGCGCGCCGCGTACCAACTGGCTGTGGACTACCTCGGCACGCGCCAGCAGTTCGGCCGCCTCATCGGCCAGAACCAGGCCCTGCGGCATCGCACGGCGGAGATGCTCGTCAGCCTCGAACTGGCCAAGAGCATGGCGATCGCCGCGGCGGTCGCGGTGGACACGGGCGAGGGCAAGGCGGCGCGCATCGAGCTGCATCGCGCCAAGCTGTCGGTGGCGCGCCATGCGCGTCAGCTGGCGCAGCTTGCGATCCAGTTGCATGGCGGCATCGGGATGACCGAGGAGTACGCCGTCGGCCACTACCTTCGCCGCATCCACGTGCTGGACCAATGCCTGGGCGACGCCGACGCGCATGCGATGCAGCTGGCCGAAGCGCTGGCCGACTGATGAACACAGGCGCTTGCATGCGCCGAAGAGACGGAGACAAGAGATGACTTCAGCCAAGATTTTTCTGGATGAGCGCGGTGTCGCGCGAGACGAACTGGTCCAGCGCGGCGCGCGCGCGGCCACCGGTTTCGTCAGCCTGGGCCTGCAGGAAGGAGACACCGTCGCGCTGCTGCTGCGCAACGACTTCGCCTTCTTCGAGGTGCTGCAGGCCACGGCCGCCGTGGGGGCCTATGCGGTGCCGCTGAACTGGCACGGCAAGGCCGAGGAGGCCCGCTACATCCTCGAGGACAGCAAGCCCAAGGTGCTGGTCGCCCACGCCGACCTGCTGGCGTCGATTCGTGATCAGATTCCCGCGGAGATCCGGGTGCTCGTGGTGCCCACGCCGCACGAGGTGCGCACGCGCTACGGACTGGCGGACGCGGCCTGTGCGCCGCGCCCGGGCGACATGGCCTGGCCCACGTGGGCCGACGGCTTCGAGGCCTGGACGCAACCGCCCAAGCGCAGCCGGGCCACGATGATCTACACATCGGGGACCACCGGCCACCCCAAGGGCGTCAAGCGCAATCCGGCCTCGCCCGAAGAGACGCTGATCTACGCCGATCTGCTCAAGCGCGTCTATGGCATCGAGCAGGGGGTGCGCGCGCTGGTCACCGGCCCCCTGTACCACGCGTCGCCCAATGCCTACGGCCGCCAGGCCTTCGGGCTGGCCGATGTGCTGGTCATGCAATCGAAGTTCGATGCCGAGGAGACGCTGGCGCTCATCGAGAAGCACCGCATCACCAACGCCGTGATGGTGCCGACCATGTTCGTGCGCATCCTCCGGTTGCCAAAGGAGGTGCGCGAACGCTACGACCTGAGTTCGCTCAAGTGGGTCACGCACACCGGGGCCCCCTGTCCGCGGGAGGTGAAGCAGGAACTGATGGCATGGTGGGGTCCGATCATCTACGAGACCTACGGCGGCACGGAGGTCGGCACCGCCACCCTGGCCACGCCGCAGGATTGGCTGGCGCATCCGGGGTCGGTGGGCGTGCCGACACCCGGCACGCGCATCGCCTTTTATGACGAAGACGGCAAGCCCGCGCCTGACGGCGAGCCCGGCGAGATCTACATGCGCGTGCCGGCCTACGCGGACTTCACCTACCTGAACAACGCGCACAAGCGTGCGAGCGTGGAGCGCGACGGCCTGATCAGCGTGGGCGACGTCGGCTACCTGAAGAACGGTCGTCTGTACCTGTGCGATCGCCGCTCCGACATGGTGATCTCCGGCGGCACCAACATCTACCCGGCCGAGATCGAGATGGTGCTGACCCAATGCCCGGGCGTGCAGGACTGCGCGGTCTTCGGCATCCCCGACGACGATTTCGGCGAGTCGCTCGCCGCGGCGGTGGAGCTCATTCCCGGCGCGCAGGTCACGGCCCGCGAGATCCAGGCTTACCTTGAGTCCCATCTGGCGAAGTACAAGGTGCCCCGGCGCATCGACTTCCATGCGTCGCTGCCGCGCGAAGACAGCGGCAAGATCTTCAAGCGACGCCTGCGGGACCCCTTCTGGCAGGCGACAGGCCGCAAGATCTGATGGCGGCGGCCGATTCTGTCGACGCGGTGGCCCGGGCCCTGGCCGCGGCGCTGTCCCGCCATGAAGGCAAGGCGGGCCGCGTCCAGGCACTGCGCAGGCTGACGGGGGGCGCGACCAAATGCACCTGGGCCTTCGAGTGGGTCTGCGGCGGATCGGCGCAGGCGTTGATTCTTCAGCAGACACCGGGTACGAATGGCCCGCGCGGACGTGTCCCGAAGCTCGATGCCGGCGAAGACGCCACGCTCATGCGGGTGGCGCGCGCGCACGGCGCCCTGGCGCCCGTGGTGCGCTTGCTGCTGTGCGAGCAAGACGGCCTCGGCGCAGGCTACGTCACCGAAGCCGTCGAAGGCGAAACGCTGGGCAAGAAGCTGGTGCGCGATCCCGCCTTCGCGCAAGCACGCAGCCGCATGGCCGCGCAGTGCGGACAGATCCTGGCCGCCATCCATGCCACGCCGGTCGCGCAGACAGCTTTTCTGCAGACGCTCTCGCCCGCCGACGAGTGGGCGGTGTACGCCGACCTGCTGGCCGCGTGCGGGGTGCGGCACCCAGCATTGAGCTACGCCCTGCGCTGGGTGCGCGAGCGACTGCCGGCGCAGTGGGAGCCCGCCCTCGTGCATGCGGACTTTCGCACCGGCAACCTGATCGTGGGGCCGGAAGGCATCCGCTGCGTGCTGGACTGGGAGATCGCCCGCATCGGTGATCCGATGCAGGACCTGGGCGTGCTGTGCATGCGCTCCTGGCGCTTCGGCGGCGCGGGCGAGGTCGGCGGCTTCGGCGACCGCGAAGCGCTGTATGCGGCCTATGAAGCGGCCAGCGGACGCGCGATCGATTCCGAGCGGGTCCGGTTCTGGGAGGCGTTTTCCAACCTCAAATGGGCAATCGCCTGCGCCAGGCGCGGGTCGGCGCGACGCGCCGACGGTCGTCCCGCGAGCGTGGAGTTGAGTGCCGTCGGGCGCCGCCTCGAAGAACCCCTGTGGGACTTCTTCAGCCTCGTGGCCCCCTCGCATGCAGGAGTGACGCAATGACGGTTTTCGTTCCCGACATGCCAGATCTCATCCGTGCCACGGTCGACTACCTGGAGCAGGACCTGCTGCCGACGTTGACCGGCTATCAGCGCTTTCACACGCACGTCGGCGTGAACGTGCTGCACATCGTGCTTCGCCAGCTGACGCAGGGCGAGGCGCTGCAAGCGCAGGAGTGGTTGCGCCTGCGCGAGCTGCTGGACTCGCAGGATGCGCTGGCCGAGCTGAACCGGCAACTCGCGGATGCGCTGGACGATGGCAGCCTGCCGCTCGATGCCCCCGGGCTGGTGCCGCACCTGCGCGCCACCTTGCATGGGGCGCTGCAGATCAACAATCCTCAATGGACCGTGGGCCATGAACCGACCGCTGCTTGAGTCCCTGCCTTCCCCTCGTGCGCGCCCTTCGGGGGCACCGCTGGCGCTGGAGGGCCTCAAGGTTGTCGACTTCAGCCATTTTCTTTCCGGCCCTTACTGCACGCAGATCCTCGCGGACTTCGGCGCCGAGGTCTGGAAGATCGAGAAGCCCGCCGGCGGCGACGACTTCAGGTCGCACAAGCCGCCTGCGCTGGGTGGAGAGTCGCTGGGCTACCTGTGGACCAACCGCAACAAGCAGGGGTTGTGCATCGACCTGTATTCGCAGGCCGGCCGCGAGCTGGCTCTGAAGCTGATCGATCAGGCCGATGTGCTGGTCGAGAACTTCTCCACCGGCGTCATGCAGCGGCTCGGGCTGGACTACGACAGCGTCTCGCGGCGCAATCCCCGGCTGATCTATTGTTCGATCTCCGCGGCGGGGCGCGAAGGTGAACTCGGCCAGCGCGTCGGCTTCGATCCGATCGCGCAGGCCGAAAGCGGGCTGATGGCGCTCAACGGGCATCCCGATGCGGGGCCGGTGGTGGTGGGCTCGCCCATCATCGACATCACCACCGGCATGATGGCCGGCAATGCGGTCCTGGCCGCCCTGGCGGCCCGCGCGCGCGACGGCCAGGGCCAGCTCGTCGAGGTCGCGATGATGGACCAGGCCGCCCAGATGGTCGGATACCGGCCGATGACTTACGTCGCGACGGGCAACGAGCCGCCGCGCGTGGGCAACTCCAGTCCTGTGGTCGTGGCCATCGGCATGTTCGCGACGGCCACGGGGCCGATCTACCTTTGCTGCGCGAACGAGCGCAGCTACCAGCGCCTCATGCGCGACGTGCTGTTCCGGCCCGACTTGTGCGAAGGCGTCTACGCCGATCCCCGGACCCGCATCGCCCATCGGGACGCGCTGCGCGCCGCGCTACTGGAGGAACTGAGTGTCCGGCCCCGTGAGGAGTGGCTGCCGCTCATGAGTGCGGCGGGTGTGCCGGCGGGCGCCGCGCGCACCGTCGCCGAAGCCATGACGAGCGAAGACATGCGCCAGCGCGGCCTGCTGACGGCCATCGATCACCCGGTCGCGGGAACGGTGCCCAACCTTGCGCCGCCGTACCGGCTCAGCCGCACGCCCGTGGCCGACCCGAAAGCCGCACCCACGCTCGGGCAGCACACGGTCAGCGTGTTGCGCGACGTGCTGGGGCTGGGCAGCGAAGACATCCAGGTGCTGGTCCGGCAGGGCGTGCTCGGGCAGGCAGAGGCATCGCCATGAAGGAGATGGAAGCCGCCGAGGGCTTTCTCGCCCATGTCGGCCCCATCACGCATGACGCGCATGACACGCAGGACGGGGCTGGCAGCACGGTGCTCCCGCTGGGGCCGCATCATCTGAACATCGGTGGTCGCTTCCATGGCGGCATGGTTATGACTTTGGCCGTCGCCGCGCTCGAGCGCGCGGCCGGCGAAGCGGCCGCCAGGGGCGGGGGTGGCGCCGATGTTCGGATGCTGTCGATGGACGTGCAGTTCATCAGCGCGGCGCTCGGCGGCGCCCGTGTCCGCGCCGACGTCGAGCGCACGCGCGTCACGCGCACGATGGTTTTTCTGACGGCACGCCTGTCCGCCGACGGCGAGTGCCTGGCCACCCTGGGCGCGGTGTACCGCATCGTCGCGCCCGGTGCCGAGGCCGAAGAGCCGCCGGCCGCCCCGGCGCGGCCGGACACCGCCGGCTGGGCGCAAGCCGTGTGGCGCGAGCCGTTCTCCAGGCACGTGGGTTCCGTCTACGAATGCACCACGCCCGAAGGCGGGATGTCGGCCTTGTTTGAAGTCGATGCCAGCAGGGCGTGCGCGCGGCGGCCGGTGATGCATGACGGCATGGCCCTGTTCATTGCCGATGTGTTCACCGGGCGAGCGTCGGCCCGGGCCTCCATGGGGCGCTGTGTCACGCTCGGCATGCAGGTGCGGCGCCTGGGTGACGTGGCGGCGGGCGCGTGGCCCCGGTTCGAGACGCACGTGCGCAAGGTGTCGCCCTCGGTCGTCTTCACCGACGGCGTGCTCAGTTGCGGGGGCCAGCCCGTGATGACGGTCGCCTCGGTCTGGAAGATCCTGGGCGCGTCCTAGCCCTCGGGCGCGGGGCGAATGGCGGGAAGATCGCGGCGCATGGCGCGCAGCCATGCGCCATCGATCACATCACTCGAACACCTGCGCCGCTTGCAAGGCGCGGAACGCCTCGGCGCCGATGCCCCATGCATCGAGCGTGCGCTCGTCATCCACGCCGGCCGGTATCCAGGCCTTCGGCGCTTCGGGCGAGGTCCGGCTGAACCGCGGGGCCGGCGCCGGCTGCACCACGCCATCGAGTTCAACGAAGGTGCCACGGGCTTTCAGGTGCGGGTGCCCGGGCGCTTCCGACAAGGGCATGACGGGTGCGAAGCAGGCGTCGGTGCCTTCCAGCCGTTCTCGCCATTCGGCCTGCGTGCGGCTGCGGAACACTTCCGTCAGCCGGGCCTGCAGCCGCGGCCATCCCGCGCGGTCGTGCTGGCCCGGAAGCGCCTCTGCGTCCAGCCCCAACCGGCGCAGCAGTTCGGCGTAGAACTGCGGCTCGGCGGCGGCTACCGTGACGTAGCGCTCGTCCGCCGTGGTGTAGACGTGATACCAGGGCGAGGCGCCGTCCAGAATGTTCTCGCCGCGCCCGTCCCGCCAGCGCCCGTTCGCGCGCGACGCATGGAGGTATGCGGTGAGCGAGGCCACCCCGTCGACCATCGCCGCGTCCACCACCTGGCCCTTGCCGGAGCCGCGCGCTTCGAGCAGCGCGCAGACCAGGCCGAAGGCCAGGTACATCGCACCGCCACCGAAGTCGCCCAGCAGGTTCAGAGGCAGCGGCGGCGGCGTGCCCGGCGTGCCCAGCGGATGCAGGGCGCCGGCCAGCGCGATGTAGTTGGCATCGTGGCCGGCCGCCTGCGCCAGCGGCCCGTCCTGCCCCCAGCCTGTCATGCGGCCGTACACCAGGCGCGGATTCGCCTCGAGGCAGGTGTCCGGGCCCAGGCCCAGCCTTTCCATGACACCGGGGCGGAAGCCCTCGATGAGCGCATCGGCCGACGCAACAAGGTTGTGCAGCAGATCGACCGCGGCGGGCTTCTTGAGGTCCAGTGCGAGCGAGCGCCGATTGCGCTGCAGGATGTGCGCGGCCGGGCGCTGCGTGCGCGCGCCCGCCGGTGCCGGGCGTTCGATGCACAGCACCTGCGCGCCCATGTCCGCCAGCATCATGGATGCGAAGGGTCCGGGCGCAAGGCCCGCCATCTCGATGACTTTGATTCCGTGCAGCGGGCCCATGGTGTGTGGTGCTTGATCCGGCGGAGTGGTTGGGGTTGGAATGGCTTGCCGTCAATCGGCGTGCCGGGCGTGTTCCGTGTCAGGTTCCGTGTCAGGTTCCGTGTCAGGTTCCGTGTCAGGCGTACCCGGTGCCAGGCACGCAGGTGGGCGCGGCCTCACTCGGGTCGAATGCCCGCCTGACGCACGGCCTCGCCCCACGGCGGGCAACCTTGCACGAGCGCGCGCGTCATGTCGGCGGTGCTGCCCGTGCCGGCGAGCACGCCCATGCGCAGCAGGGTGTCCTTGTTGGCGGCAGTGGCTGTGATCTTGCGCAGCTCTTCGTTCAGCCGCTCCAGCACCGCGGCGGGCGTGCCCGCCGGCGCCATGAGGCCGACCCAGCCCACGAGGTTGATGGAGTGCCCGCTCTCGATGAAGGTCGGCACGTTGGGCAGGCGCGGCCAGCGCTGCTCGCCGGCAACGGCCAGTGCCACGAGCTTGCCGGAGTTGACCTGCGATTCCACGAAGGACATGTCGGCCATGGTCATGGCGGCTTCGCCGGTATGCATCGCCTGGATGGCAGGGGCGCCGCCCTGGTAGGGCACATGCAGCATGCCCAGGCCGCGCTGCGCGTTGAAGACCTCGCTGTACAGATGGCCTGATCCGCCGATGCCCGGCGTGGCGTAGTTGACCTTGCCAACGTTGGCCTTGGCATAGGCCAGGAACTCGGGCAGCGTCCGAACGCCCAGCGACGGCGAGACCAGCATCATCAGCGGCGCGCTTCCGATCATTCCCACGGGCGCGAAGTCGCGCTGCGCCGAGAAGGGGAACTCCTTGCGCAGGTACGGGTTGACGCAGGCGACTGACGACGACATCAGCACCAGGGTGTATCCGTCGGGCGTGGCCTGCTTGACCTGCAAGGAACCGACCACGCCTTGCGCACCGGCCTTGTTGTCGACGATCACACTCTGGCCGAGCGCCTTGCCCAGGTCGTTGGCCACCAGGCGGGCGGCCACGTCCGACACGCCGCCGGGCGCGAATGGAACCACGAGGCGCACAGGCCGCTGCGGCCACCCTTGCGCCGCGGCGGGTTGAACCGCGAAGCCGATGAGTGCGAGCGCCGCCGCAGCCAGCGCACGCAGGCGTTTCGGTCCGTAGGGGCTCATCTCGTCTCCAAATATTAATGGTTGATCCAATGATATTTGGCGACAAGAGCTGCGTCAACGCGGGAGGACTGGTGGTCAACCCCTAGGAAGTCATGCGCTCACCCCGTTGACTTTTCATGTGTGCGTGCAATAAGGTTCAACCAATAAAAATTGGAGACAACACAACCATGAATCTCAACCGTAGACAAGTCATGGCGGTCGGTGCCGCCGCACTGGGCGGCGTGCCCCCCGCCGTTCATGCCCAGCCGGGCGGCAGCTATCCCACCGGACCCATCCGCTTCGTGATTCCCACGGCGGCCGGGGGTGGCCACGACATCATGATGCGGCTCATCGGCCAGAAGCTCAGCGAGCGGCTGAAGCAGCCTTGCATCGTGGACGCGCGCCCGGGTGCCAGCGGCGCGCTGGCGGCCTCGGCGGTCGCCAACGCCCCGGCAGACGGTCACACGCTACTGCTGGCCTACAGCGCCTTTCTCAGCAACACGGTGCTGCTGGAAAAGGTGCCCTACAAGGTGGAAGACTTCGCCCCGATCAGCATGCTGGCGCTCACGCCCATTGCGCTGGGCATCAGCGAGTCGATCGCGGCTTCCACGCTCAAGCATTTCGTGGCGCTGGCGAAGACGCGTCCCGGCGAGCTGTTCTACGCTTCCTATGGGCCCGGCAGCGGTGGGCACTTCGTGGGCGAGCTGTTCAACATGGCCGCGGATATCAACGTGGTGCACGTGCCCTACAAGGGCGAGACACCCGCGTTGATGGACGTGCTCGCCGGTCAGGTGCAGGCGTCGTTCACCTCGGTGGGCGGGGCGCGCCGCTATCCGGGGCGCATCCGCGCGCTTGCCGTGGCCACCAAGGAGCGCTCGCCCAGCTACCCGGACGTTCCGACATTCGCCGAACTCGGCTACCCCGCGGTGGATATGCCCGGATGGGCGGCCCTGATGGCCCCGGCGAAGACGCCGCCCGCCATCATGCAGACACTGACGCGCGAGATCAACGCCGTCGTCATGCTGCCTGAGGTGAAGGCCAAGCTGTCGGAGCTGGGCTTCGATGCGGTGGGTTGGGATGTGCCGCCCACCAAGGCCTTTATGACGGAGCAGCTGGCCGCCNGGGGGGGGGGCGCCGCGCGCCTTCCCCGTGCCGCATGAAGCGGCCGGGATTCCCGCCTTCTCAGATGAAGGAGTCCGGAATCAGGTCGTCTTCCGGGCAATCGCTGTACCCGGAGAAGTCAGTGACGCCGGTGTCCCGCAGCACCTGCTCGTCCAGGCAGAAGTTGCCGCTGAAGGAGCGGTCGCGCGTCAGGATGGCGTGCGCGGCGTCCGCGACGATGTCGGGGCGGCGCGTGCGCTTCATGGTGGTGTCCCCGCCGAGGATGTTCTGCACCGCGGCGGTTCCGATAAAGGTCCTGGGCCACAGCGCGTTGACGGCCACGCGGTCGCGGAACTCGCCCGCCATCCCCAGCACGCACATGCTCATGCCGAACTTGGCGATGGTGTAGGCCACGTTCGGCTTGAACCAGCGTTCCTCCATGTTCAGCGGCGGCGAGAGCATCAGCACATGGGGGTTCTCGGCCTTGAGCAGGTGCGGCAGGCAACTGCGCGTGACCAGATAGGTCCCGCGCGTGTTGATGCCGTGCAGCAGGTCGAAGCGCTTCATGTCGGTTTCGAGCGTGCCGGTCTTGCTGATCGCGCTGGCGTTGTTCACGCAGATGTCGATGCCGCCGAAGCGCGCGACGGCCTGCTCGACCGCCGCCTGAACCTGGTCTTCGTGACGGATGTCGACCACCAGCGCAAGTGCCTTCCCGCCCGCGGCTTCCACAGCCGCCGCCGTCGTGTGGATGGTGCCCGGCAGCTTGGGATGCGGATCGCCCGACTTGGCGGCGATCACAATGTTCGCGCCGTCGCGCGCGGCGCGCACCGCGATGGCCAGGCCGATGCCCCGGCTGGCCCCGGTGATGAACAGTGTCTTGCCTTGGAGTGTGCTCATCTTTTCACCTTGGGAAAGCCGCGATAGGGTGGGGACGTCTTGGCCAGCATGGCCTCGATCGCCACGCGCGGCTCGGGAGCGCTGAAGGCGGCGGCCTGGCTGCTCGCCTCGAGCGTGAACATGGTCTGCTGGTCGGCGTCGAGCGATGCGTTCAGCGCCGCCTTGGTCAGCGCCAGCGCGGTCGGCGCGGCGTTCGTCAGGCTCTCGGCGATCTGCCGCACGCGTTCTTCCAGCAGCGCGCTGTCGTGGACCTCCATCACCAGGCCCAGGCGAAGCGCCTCCTCGGCGTCGACGTCGCGGGTGGAGAACATCAGTTCCTTGGCGCGCTGCATGCCCACGGCGCGCGGAAGCAGGTACAGCGCGCCGAGGTCGGGCACCAGGCCCAGGCGAAGGTAGGCCATCGAGAAGCGGGCGTTGGATGAGGCAACGACCATGTCTGCGCTGAGGGCCAGGGCGAAGCCGGCGCCCATGGCCGGGCCGTCCACCGCCGCGATCACGGGGCGGCCGATGTTCATCAGGTCCTGGACGAAGCGCAGGCCGGTCTTGATGCGCTGCTGCCAGTACTGCGGGCCGGCGTCCAGGTGCTCCTGCAGGACATGCAGATTCCCGCCGGCGCAGAAGACGCCGGGGCTGCCCGCGAGCACGAGCACGCGGATGTCCAAGTCTTCGCGCACCTGCGCCAGCACCTCCATCAGGTCGGCGCGCAGTTCGGCATCGAACGGGTTGTGCTTTTCGGGACGGGCCAGGCGGATCCAGCCCACGCGATTCACGACCTCGAAGTGGAGTGTCTTCATGGCGGACTTCAGGCCGGGGCGAACATGGGAACGGGTTGACCGTCTTCGGCGGACTTGAACACGACCTTGACGCGTTGCCCGATCCGGACCGTGTCCAGGTCGCAGTCCACGATGTTGCTCAGCACGGTGATGCCCTCGTCCAGCGTCACATAGGCAATGGCGTAGGCATGGGGGCCCGCCTTGCGGGTCACGCTGACGCTGTAGACGCTGCCCAGGCCGCTGAGCGCTTCCCAGTCGGTGTCGCCCTGGCAGTAGGGGCAGATCGGCCGGGGATACCAATGCAGCTTGCCGCACGACTGGCAGCGGCGGGTCGTCAGGCGGCCGTCGCGCGCGGCCGACCAGAAGGCTTCGCTGGAGGCGTCGACCAGCGGGGCGGCCAGGGGGCGTTCAACATAGGGTGTCGTCATTCCTCATTCCCTTTCCATGATCAGAGTGGCGCTGCCGTGGCGCGAGCCGAGCAGGCCGCCGGTGCCTTGCGCGAGCGCGAGGTGGCAGCCGGGAACCTGCACCTTGGGGTGCGCTTCGCCGCGAAGCTGGCGCACGGCCTCGATCACCTTGGTGATGCCGCCGCGGTTGGCCGGGTGGTTGTTGCACAGCCCGCCGCCGTCCGTGTTGAATGGCAGCTTGCCCACGCCGGAGATGAGATTGCCGTCCGCCACGAAGCGGCCGCCTTCGCCCTTCTTGCAGAAGCCAAGGTCTTCCAGCTGCATCAGCACGGTGATCGTGAAACTGTCGTAGATCGACGCGTACTGGATGTCCGAGGGCTTGACGCCGGCCTCGGCGAAGGCCGCGGGGCCCGTGACGGCCGCACCCGACCAGGTGAGGTCGACCTGGCCGCCGGCCTGCCCCTTGATGGTCTCGGCGGCCCCGAGCACCTTCACCACGGGCCGCTTCAGCCTGCGCGCGATCTCGGGGCGGACCACCACCAGCGCGCCACCGCCGTCGCTGACGACGCAGCAATCGAGCTTGCGCAGCGGGTCCGCGATCAGGGGCGAGGCCAGCACGTCGGCCACTGTGACGGGGTCGCGCAGCATGGCGTGGGGGTTGTGCTGCGCGTGGGCGGCGGCCGCGACCTTGATCCAGGCGAGCTGCTCGGAAGTGGTGCCGAACTCGTGCATGTGGCGCGCGGCGGCCAGGGCATACATGTTCACCGTGACGGGGCTGTACGACATCTCCCAGGGCACATCGGGGGTGGACGCGGTGACCAGGCGCTGGCCGACGCCCACGCCGCTGCCCCCTTCGGTGCGCGGCCGGCCGGCCAGCGTGATCAGCGCCACGTCGCACTTGCCGGCGGCGATGGCCTGCGCGGCATGCGCCACGTGGATCAGGTACGCCGAGCCGCCGGTGTCGGTGTTGTCGATGTGGCGCAGCCGCGTCAGGCCGAGGTAGTCGGCCATGCTGTTGGCGCCCAGCCCGGGGGCGTCGCCGGCGCAGAAATAGCCGTCCACGTCGGCCAGCGTGAGGCCGGCGTCCTGCAGCGCGCCGCGCGCGCACTCGGCGTGCAGCTGCGCGACCGTTTTGTCCGGCGCCTTGCGCGTCGGATGTTCATAGGCACCTGCGATGCAGGCCTGACCCTTGATCGTCATGACTTCTCCAATTGACGGGAAACAGGTACCTAGAATATCATTGGTTCAACCATCAAACAAGGAGTATCGAATGCATCCCATCGTTTCCCTCGAAGGCCGCACCATCGTCGTCACCGGCGCGGGGCAGGGCATTGGCAAGGCGATCGTCGAGACGGTCGTCGCGCTCGGCGGCAACGCCATTGCGGTCGACCTCAATGGCGACACGCTGAAGGCGGTCGCGGCGCAGCAGCCCGAGGGACGCGTGCTGGCGGTCCAGGGCAGCGTGGCGGATGCGGCGCTGGCCGACCGCGCCGTGGCCGATGGCGTGGCCCGCTTCGGGGCGGTGCACGGGCTGGTGAACAACGCGGGCATCATCCGTCCGGCAATGATCGAGAAGATGACCGATCCGCAATGGCAGGACGTCATCGACGTGCACCTGACCGGTTCGTTCTACTGGACGCGCGCCGCCGGCCGCCACATGGTCGAGCGCGCCAAGGCCGGCGACACGACGGGCGGCTCCATCGTCAACATCTCGTCGGACGCCGGCCGCAAGGGCTCCATCGGACAGATCAACTATGCCGCGGCCAAGGCGGGCCTGCTGGCCATGTCGATGACGGCCGCCCGCGAATGGGGGCGCTACAACATCCGCGCCAACTCGGTGTGCTTCGGCGTGGTGGAAACCCCGATGACCGAGGTGGTGCGCGGCGAGAAATTCCGCGACGGCATGCTGGCGCAGATCCCCATGGGTCGCTGGTCGACGCCCGACGAAGCGGGCAAGGCGGTCTGCTTCCTGCTGTCCGACGGCGCCAGCTACGTCACCGGCCAGCACCTGGGCGTGAACGGCGGCTTCCACATCAGCCTCTGAGCGGCGGATGGAAGCGGCAGCCCACGACCTCGACACCGCCCGCCTGGGCGAGCTCATCGGCCGGGAGGTCGAGCCCTTCGCCGGCGCGCTGACGGTGCAGCGCATCCAGGGCGGGCAGTCGAACCCGACCTACATCGTCGGCGCCGGCGACCGGCGGTATGTGCTGCGCCGCAAGCCCTTGGGGCCGATCCTGCCCTCGGCGCACGCCATCGAGCGCGAGTACCGCGTGATGCACGCCCTCGGGCCGAGCGACGTGCCCGTGCCGCGCGTGCGCCTGCTGTGCGAAGACTCGGCGCTGCTGGGCAGCGCGTTCTACCTGATGGACTTCGTGGACGGCCGCATCCTGGACGACCAGACCCTCCCGGGAATGACGCCGGCCGGCCGCCGCGACCACTACGCTGAACTCAACCGCGTGCTCGCGCGGCTGCATGCGCTGCAGCCCGACGCGCACGGACTGGGCGACTACGGGCGCACCGGAAGCTATGCGCAGCGTCAGCTCGAACGCTGGATGCGCCAGTACCGCGCGAGCGAGACCGGGCGCATCGAGGCCATGGAGAACCTGATGGCCTGGCTCGCCGAACGCATTCCCGTCCAGGAGAGCACGACCGTGGTGCACGGCGACTACCGCCTGGACAACGTGGTGTGGCATGCGCACGAGCCGCGCATCGTGGCGGTGCTGGACTGGGAACTCTCGACGCTCGGCGATCCCCTGCTGGACTTCGCCTACCACTGCATGACCTGGCACCTGAAGCTGGGAACGCACCGCACCCTGGCCGGCGTGGCGCTGGCGCCGCTGGGCATCCCCGAGGAGCCGGGCTATGTGGCCATGTACGCCGAGAACACGGGGCGCCGGGCCGACGCGATCCTGGCCCACTGGCCTTTCTACATGGCGTTCAACATGTTCCGCCTGGCCGCGATCCAGCAGGGCGTGGCGAAGCGGGCCCTCGATGGCAATGCGGCAAACACGCGCGCACGCGACGTGGCCGCGCGGGTCCACGCGACCGCCGAAGCCGGGTGGGCGCAAGCCTGTCGCGTGCTGGCCTGAGGCGCCGACCGGACGTGCGATCCGACAGAAATTTTCCCAGGAGACCTCTGATGTATATGCCCCCGAACTCGCGGCTGCGCCTGGACCCCCGGGACGAGTACACGCACGACCCCGAAGCGGCATCCAACTACAACGAGAGCATGTACTTCAACGTGTTCGACACGCGGCAGGGCGTGGGTGCGTGGATGCGCATCGGCAACCGGCCCAACGAAGGGCACGCGGAGATGAGCTGCTGCGTCTACCTGCCTGACGGGCGCGTCGGCTTCATGTTCGCGCGCCCCGCGATCACCGGCAACCGAGAGATGGCGGCCGCGGGCATGCGCTTCGAGGTGCTCGAGCCCTTTCGCCGCCTGCGGGTGTCGTACGTGGGCGAGCTGCTGGTCATGGACGACCCGCATGCCATGGCCGATCCGAGCGCGGCTTTCAAGCGCTACCCCAAGCGCCGTGCCGAGCTGCAGCTGGAGTTCGAGGGCGTCTCGCCCATGCACGGCGGAGAGATCGTCGGCATGGACGGCGCCCCGATCGCGCTGGATCCGGAGCAGGCCGTCTACCGCGGCCATACGGAGCAGCACATGGCCGTGCGCGGCCGGATCGTCGTCGACGACCAGCACTTCGAGCTGATCGACGCCACCGGCTACCGGGACAAGTCGTGGGGCCCGCGCCACTGGCACAGCTTCTACTGGTACAAGTGGTTGCCCGTGGCTTTCAGCCGCGACTTCGGCGTGCTGCTGTCCGTCAAGGGGCGGCCCGAAGGCGGCCCGAACCGCATCAGCGGCAACGTGCTGCGCAACGGCGTCTACGAGCCGGTGCTCGACGGACGCATCGACGCGGACTACGACGCGCACTGGTATCCCCGCCGGTTCAGCGCCTGGATCAAGACCAGCGAACGTACCTACGAGCTGCAAGGGCGCATCCTGGCCACGCTGCCGCTGCGCCACAAGCGCAAGGATGCGTCGGACCCGGACAGCTACACCCGCATCACCGAGAGCATGAGCACCTACACGTGCGAAGGCCACACCGCCCTGGGCATGACCGAGTTCTGCGACGTGATGCAGCGCGGCACACCCATTTCGACACTGAAACAGGAGACTGCCCGATGAGCGACACCGTCGTGCTGGAGCGCCGCGCGGGCGTCCTGCTGATCACCTTGAACCGTCCCCAGGCCAAGAACGCCCTGGATGCGGCCACCACCGACGCGCTGACCGCCGCCTTGCGCGCCGCGCGCGACGACGAGACCGTTCGCGCCGTCGTGCTGACCGGCGCGGGCGGCGACTTCTGCGCGGGCGGCGACGTCAAGGGCATGGGGCAGGGCGGTGCGCGCACCCCCGAGCAGCGGCGCGCCGGCATGGGGCGCTACCGCGACCTCACAACGGCCATGGCCGGACTGGACAAGCCGGTGATCGCCGCCGTCGACGGCGTGGCTTTCGGCGCGGGGCTGAGCCTGGCGCTGTGGGCCGACATGGTGCTGGTGAGCGACCGCGCCCGCATGGCCATGGTGTTCCACCGCATCGGGCTCGTGCCGGATGTCGGTGCCTGGTACACCTTGCCGCGCGTCGTCGGCTTGCAGCGGGCCAAGGAACTGGTGTATTCGGCCCGCGAGTTCGGCGCGCACGAGGCGCTGCGCATGAACCTGGCGCTCGAGGTGCACGCGCCGGAGCAACTCCTGGCGCGCGCACTCGAGATCGCGCACAGCCTGGAAGGCGCATCGCCGCTGGCCCTGAGTCTCTCGAAGCAGGCGCTTCACGCATCGCTGCAGTCCGACCTGACGACCATGCTCGACATGGAAGCCACGGGCCAGGCCATGGCCGGTGCCAGCGACTACGCCCGCGAATCGATACGCCGCTTCGCATCCCGTGAGCCGGCGCAGTTCCGCTGGGCCGCACTTCCTTCTTCCCATCCATCGAAATCATGATCGACTACGACAAGACCAAGGCCTGGCGCTCCGGCGCCGTTCATCACGCCTATGCCGCGCGCGACACCATCCTCTATGCGCTGGGACTGGGCATCGGCAGCGACCCGGTGGACGCGCGGCAACTGCGCTACGTGTACGAGAAAGAGCTGGTCATCCTGCCCACGATGGCTGCGGTGCTGGCCTCGCCCGGGGCCTGGATGCGCGAGCGCACCGAGCTCGGAATCGACTTCCTGAAGCTGGTGCACGGCGAGCAGGGCGTGGTCATCCATGCGCCGCTGCCCGTGGCCGGCGCGGTCGTGGGCGAGAGCCGCGTCACCCGCATTGTCGACAAGGGCGAGGGCAAGGGCGCCGTGATGCATGTCGAGAAGACGCTCAAGGATGCGCAAAGCGGCGTGCTGCTGGCCACCGCGGAGCAGGTCCTGTTCCTGCGGGGCGATGGCGGGTTCTCCGGCGGCAGCGGCGGCGACGCACCGGCGCCCGCGGCGCCCGGCATGCCGCAGACCCCGCCCGGGTGCGTGCTCGAGATGCCCACCCGCCCCGAGGCGGCGCTGGTCTACAGGCTCAGTGGCGACCTCAACCCCTTGCATGCCGATCCGGCCATGGCCGCGAAGGCCGGCTTCCCGCGTCCGATCCTGCACGGGCTGGCGACCTGGGGCATGGCGGGGCGCGCGCTGGTCCAGGCCTTCTGCGACCAGCAGCCGTCGCGCTTGCGTGAGTTGCGCGCGCGGCTGACGGCGCCCGTCTATCCCGGCGAGACGCTGGTCTTCGAGGCTTGGCTGCGTGATGGGGCCGATGGAGGCGATGCGGGCGAGGCCGCGTTCCGGGTCCGCGTCAAGGAGCGGGACGTGGTCGTGCTCAACAACGGTCTGGCGCGGTTCACGGCCGCATGAGCGGCCCGCGTATGCGCGCCTGGCAGGTCGCGGCGCTGACGGAGCCGCCCAGCCTGGCACTGTGCGAGGTCGAACGCCCCGTGCCCGGGGCGCACGAGTACCTGATCCGGGTGGAAGCCTGCGGCCTGGCTTTCGGCGACACGCTGATCGTGCGCGGGCGTTACCAGATCAAGCCGCCGCTGCCTTTCGTTCCAGGCTCGGAAGTGGTCGGCGTGATCGTCGAAGGCCCTGCAGGTGGCTTGCCCGTTGGCACGCGCGTCGCCAGTTCCTGCCAGCAGGGTGGATGGGCCGAGTTCGCGCGGGTGCCGGCCCGGTTCGCGCTCGCGCTGCCGTCGGGCCTGGCACCCGGCGTGGCACTGGCGCTGCGGAGCAACTTTCCCACCTCGTTGTACGCCCTGCGGGAAGTGGCGCGGCTGCGGCCGGGGGAAACGGTGCTGGTCCATGCGGCGTCCGGCGGCGTCGGCAGCGCGGCCGTGGCCCTTGCGCGCTGGCTGGGTGCCCGCGTCATTGCCACGGCGGGCGGCGCGGCCAAGGTCGCGGCCGTGAAGGCGTTGGGCGCGGATCAGGTCATCGACTACCTGGCCGGCGATTGGGTGGACGCCGTTCGCCGCCATGCGCCCGAAGGGGTCGACGTTGTGTTCGATCCGGTCGGCGGCGACGTGGGTGTCCAGAGCCTGCGCTGCCTCGCCTTCGGGGCGCGCTACCTGATCGTCGGATTCGCAGGCGGCGCGATCACCGCCTTGCCTGCCAACAAGCTGCTGCTGCACAACGCCACGGCCCACGGCGTTCTCTGGGGCGAGGTGCGCAAGCGCGACGCGGCGCTGGCGAACCGGCTGACCTCGGATGTGTACGAGGCCCACGCCCGGGGCGCGCTGGCTTTGCTGGAAGGGCAGGGCTTTGCGTTCGAGGCAGCCCCGCGGGCCCTGAGCGCGCTGCACGAACGCCGAAGCATCGGCAAGCTCTGGCTGGAGACGACGGGCGCGGCGTGAAGCGCCGTGCCTTGAGGGCGCGTCAGGGCGCCAGGCGAATCACCACCCGTCCCAGCGTCTCGCGCCGGCGCACCTGCGCGAAGGCCTGCGCCAGTTGCGCGGGTGCCAGCACCTCCTGGATGCGCGGGCGGACCAGGCCCTGGGCATGCAGCCGAAGGACATCCGCCTGCACTTGCCGCGTGACGCTGCTGTCGCGCGCGGCGGCCTGGCGGTAGTCGACCCCGATCAGCGAAGCGCCCTTGACGATCGCGAGGTTGGTTTTCAGGGCATGGATGGTGCCGCTGGTGAAGCCGACAACCAGGTGGCGCCCGTTCCAGCCCAGCGTGCGAAAGGCCGTGTCGGTGGCGTCGCCACCGACCGGATCGAACACCACGCCGACACCCGGTTCGCCGCAGAGGGATTTCACCTCGTCCTTCCATGCGCCGCTGCTGCTGTCCACCGCAACATCGGCGCCGGCGGCCATCGCCGCGGCCCGCTTGTCGGGCGAGGACGCGGCTGCGATCACCCGTGCGCCCAGCGCCTTGCCGACCTGCACCGCCGCATGCCCGACGGCACCGGCCGCGCCGAGGACCAGCAGGTTCTCCGAAGGCCGCAACTGCGCGCGCTCGCGCAAGGCATACAGCGCCGTGGCGCCGGGCGCCATGAGGGCCGAGGCCTCGGTGTCCCAATCCGCACCGGCTCGTTGCATCGCGGTGGCCGAGAGCTTGTGCACGGCCGTGGCGGGGAGCGCGAGCGTTTCGGCCCAGGCGCCCTGGCGCACGCCGCACACCGGATCGCCGACGTGGAGGCCGTGAGTGTCGCCTGCGCCGCAGGCTTCCACCACGCCGCTGAATTCAGATCCGGGCACGAAGGGCGTGGGCGGCTTCCATTGGTAGCCGCCTTCGATAAGCAGCAGGTCCACGAAGCTGATCGCGAAGGCCCGCACGCGCACGCGGACCTCGCCCGGCCCGCAGGCCGGCGTGGCGACGGTGTCCAGGCGCGGAATGGCGCCCGGCAAGGCGTTGTGCACCCGCCAGGCGCGATGAAGCGAGTCGGTGGCCATGTTCAATTGACCAGGATCGCGCTCTGCTTCTTGATGGCGGTCCACTCCTCGGCGGACTTGCGCATCACCCCGGCGAACTGCTCGGGCGTGAGCGGCGGCGCCACTTCGAGGCCGTACCTGAGCATCTGTTTCTGGAACTCCGCCTGCGACGTCACTTGCTGGATGGCGGTGTAGAGCTTGTCGACCACGGCCTTTGGCGTCTTCGCGGGCGCGAAGATGCCGCAGAAGCTCTCGGTCGTCATGCCGGGGATTCCCAGCTCCAGGAAGGTGGGCAGGTCGGGCAGCGCTTTCCAGCGGCGAGGGCCGGACACGGCCAGGTTGCGCAGGCGGCCATCGGCGCCGAACGTGACGGCGCTGGCGCTGGAGATGACGGCGGCGTCGAGCCGGCCGGCGTTCAGGTCGGGCAGGATCGGCGCCTCGCCCTTGTAGGGCACATGGTTGAGTTCGATGTGTGCGCCGCGCGCGAAGACCTCGCCGAAGTAGTGCGAGCTCGACGCATGGCCCGTGGTGGCGAAGTTCAGCGGGGCCTTGCTCGCCTTGGCGTTCTTCACGAACTCGGCCAGCGTCCTGGGCCCATTGCCCGGCACGGCCCAGATCGCCGGCAACTCATACAGCCGCGCCACCGGCGCGAAGTCCTTGTGCGGGTCGTAGGTGATGTTGGGCAGCAGGATCGGGTTGCTGACCAGCGCAGTCATGTTCAGCAGCAGCGTGTAGCCGTCGGGCGCCGAGCGGGCCACCATGTTGGTGCCGATCAGCGAGTTGGCGCCGGGCCGGTTGTCGATCACGACCGGCTGGCCCAGGACCGGCTCGAGGCTGCGCGCGAGCATGCGCGCCACGCCGTCGGTCTGGCCGCCCGCCGGAAACGGCAGGACGAGGGTGATCGGGCGGCCCGGCCATGCGGCCTCCTGGGCCCGGGCGGGCACCGAGCTGAGGCCAGCGAAGCCGGCGGCGGCCAGTGCCAGCGTCTGACGGCGATTCATCATGAAGTTGTCTCCTTGTAGTGATGTGAGGGGAGCGCCAGCCGATGCGCGCCGGCGCGCCGTATCGATCAGACGAAGCGTTCCTCGCGCCGTGCCATGTCCAGCAGCATGTCCGGCGGCGCGAAGCGTTCGCCGTAGCGCGCGGCCAGGGCCGAGGCGCGCCTTGCGAAGGCGTCCAGTCCGACCATGTTCACGAACTGCAGCGTCCCGCCGGTCCAGCGCGGGAAGCCGATGCCCAGCACCGAGCCGATGTTCGCGTCGCGCGCATGGTCGATCACGCCTTCTTCCATGATCCGAATCGATTCGATCGCCTGGATGTAGAGGATGCGGTCGCGCAGATCGGCCAGCGGCACGTCGACGCCGTCCCGGCCGAACTCCTGCACCAGCCCGGGCCACAGCCGCTTGGGCGCGCCTTCGGGATAGTCGTAGTACCCGCCGCCGCCCGCGCGGCCAGGGCGGCCGAGGCCGTCGGCCATGCGCGTGATCACGTCCCAGCCCGGGTGCGCGGCCATGGCCCTGCCTTCGGCGGCGAGGTCCGATTCGGTCTGCCGCTTCACCGACAGGCTCAGTGCCATCGAGGTCTCGTCCATCACGGCCAGCGGACCGACCGGCATGCCCACGCCGAGCGCCGCGTTCTCGATCAGTGCGGCGGGAACGCCTTCACCCAGCATGGCCGCGCCTTCCTTGGTGAAGGTGCCGAACACGCGGCTGGTGAAGAAGCCGCGCGCGTCGTTGACCACGATCGGCGTCTTGCCGATCTGCCTGACATAGTCGAGTGCGCGCGCCAGCGTCTCGGGCGAGGTTTCGCGGCCCTTGATGACCTCGACCAGCGGCATGCGGTCCACGGGCGAGAAGAAGTGCAGGCCCACGAAGCGGTCCGCGTTGCGGCTGGCCTGGGCCAAGCCGGTGATCGGCAGCGTCGACGTGTTGGAGGCGAAGATCCCGTTGCCGGCCAGCAGCGGCTCGGCTTCGGCGGTCACCCGCGCCTTGAGCTCCCGGTTCTCGAAGACGGCCTCGATGATGAGCTCGCAGCCGGAGAGATCGGCGGCGTCGGCGGTGGGAACGATGGCCTGCAGGACCTCGTCGCGGCGGGCCTCGGTCAGCGCGCCCTTGGCGATGCGCCTGGCCATCAGTTTCTCGCTGTACGCCTTGCCCTTGCCGGCCTGCTCGACGGACACGTCCTTCAGCACGGTGGTGATGCCGCGCATGGCGTTCACGTACGCGATGCCCGCGCCCATCATGCCCGCGCCGAGCACGCCCACGCGCTGGAACTTCGCGGGCGGGAAGCCGGCCGGGCGGCCCTTGTCGGACTTGATCTCGTTCATCTGGAAGAAGAACGTGGTGATCAGGTTCTTGGCGACCGGCCCGGGGGCCAGGCGTGCGATGTAGCGGCTCTCGATGGTGCTGGCGGTGTCGAAGTCCACCACCGCGCCTTCGACCGCGGCCGAGAAGATCGCCTGCGGCGCGGGATAGCAGCCGCGCGTCTTCTTCATGAGCTGGACCGGCGCGGTGCGCAGGAAGGTCAGAGAGGCCGGTGCCAGCGCCGTGGCGCCGGGCAACTGCCAGCCCTTGCGGTCCCACGGCTGCACGGCTTGCGGGTTGGCGAGGATCCAGGCGCGGGCTTTTTCAAGGAGCGTGCCGCTGTCGGCGGCCACGTCGTCGATCAGGCCCAGCGCCACGGCCTTGCGGGGGGCGAAGGTGGTTCCTTCCATCAGGTAGGGCATGGCCGCTTCCAGTCCCATCATGCGCACCAGCCGCACGATGCCGCCGCCGCCGGGAAGCAGGCCCAGGCCCACTTCGGGCAGGCCCAGGGCGATGCGCTGGTCGTCCAGCGCGAAGCGGGCGTGGCAGGCCAGGCACAGCTCGAAGCCGCCGCCCAGCGCGGTGCCGTTGATGGCCGCCACGACCGGCTTGCCCAGTTTCTCGAGGCGGCGCATCGTGGCCTTCATGCCCTGCGCGCGCTCGAAGAGCGCACCGGCCTCGTCCGCCTGCACGGCCAGCAGGCTGTGCAGGTCGCCACCGGCGAAGAAGGTCTTCTTTCCCGACGTGACGATCACGCCCGTGATGCGGTCGCGCTCGGCCTCGATCCGATCGACCGCGGCCGCATGATCGGTGCGGAAGACCGTGTTCATGGTGTTGGCCGACTGGCCGGGCATGTCGATCGTCAGGGTGACGATGCCGTCGGCGTCTTGCTGGTACTGAATGCTGCTCATGTCTGTCTTAAACCCGTTCGATGATGGTGGCGATGCCCATGCCGCCTGCCACGCAGGCCGTGACCAGTCCGCGCCGGAGCTGGCGGCGCTCGAGTTCATCCAGCAACGTGCCGATGAGCATCCCGCCCGTGGCGCCCAGCGGATGCCCCATGGCGATCGCCCCGCCGTTGACGTTCACCCGCTCGGGGTCCACGCGCATTTCGCTGATGAAGCGCAGGACGACGGACGAGAACGCTTCGTTCACCTCGATGAGGTCGATGTCGTCGATGGCCAGCCCGGCTCTTCGCAGGGCCAAGCGGCTTGCGGGCGCCGGGCCTGCCAGCATCAGCGTCGGCTCAGTGCCGATCGCCGCCACCGACACCACGCGGGCGCGCGGCGTGAGGCCAAGCGCCTGGCCCTTTTCTGCTGTGCCCAAAAGGAGCAGCGAAGCCCCGTCCACGATGCCCGATGAGTTGCCCCCGGTGTGCACGTGGGTCAGCCGCTCCAGCTGCGGGTACTTCATCAGCGCGAGCGCGTCGAAGCCGCCCAGTTCGCCCATGGCCTGGAACGAGGGCTTGAGGGCACCGAGCTTCTCGGCCGTGGAGTCCGCGCGGATCAGCTCGTCTTCCGCCAGCAGGGTGAGGCCGTTGATGTCCTTCACCGGCACGATCGATCTGGCGAAGTGGCCGTTGGCGCGTGCGTGCGCGGCGCGCTGCTGCGAGCGCAGCGCGTAGGCGTCGACGTCGTCGCGGGTGTGGCCGTCCAGGCTGGCCAGCAGGTCGGCCGCCACGCCTGTCGGAACCGGCTGGAGCTGGAACACCAGCTCGGGCTTGGTGTCGCGGGGACCGGGCGCGCCGCCCATGGCCACGCGCGACATCGATTCCACGCCGCCCGCGACGATCAGGTCTTCCCAGCCGGAGCGCAGCTTCGCGGCGGCGATGTTGACCGCCTCGATGCCCGAGCCGCAGTAGCGGTCGAGCTGCACGCCCGGCACCTGCCAGTCCCAGCCGGCGCGCAGCGCGGCCGTCTTGGCGATGCATCCGCTTTGCTCGCCCACCGGCATCACGCAGCCGATCAGCGCGTCCTGGATCTGCGAGGTGTCGAGCCGGTTGCGCACCTGCAGTGCCTGCATCAGGCCCGCAAGCAGGTCGACGGGGTTGACTTCGTGAAGGCGTCCGTCGGGACGGCCCTTTCCGCGCGGCGTGCGCAGCGCGTCGTAGATGAATGCTTCTTTCATTCGAGCTCGTTGGTTGGGGAGAAAGGAGGAGTTCAGTGCGCCGGCAGCGGACTCAGTGCGTCGGCCGAGGCGTCGCCCAGGCGCATGCCGCCGTCGCAGTCGAGCACCGTGCCCGTCACGTAGCGCGACAGGTCGCTGACCAGGAAGAGCGCGGCGTTCGTGATGTCTTCGAGATCGCCGTAGCGGCGCAGCGGCAGGCGGGCCTTCATGGCCTGTTCGCGCTCGGGCGACGCGGCCAGCTTGGCCATCCCGGGCGTGCCGCAGATCGGGCCGGGCGACAGCGCATTCACGCGCACGCCCGCGGGTCCCCACTCCATGGCCAGGCAGCGCACCGTCATGTCGATGCCGGCCTTGCCGCATTGGCATGGACCTGGAACATGCCCGCGACCTGCGCGCCGGGCGCGGTGATCGACAGCAGCGAGGCGCCGGGCTTGCGCAGGTGATCGAAGCTCGCGCGCAGGACATTGAAGTTGCCCAGCAGGTCGATGTCGGCCACCGTCTTGAATCCGTTGGCGCTCAGGTGCGCTGCGGGGGCGTGGAAGTTTCCGGCCGCGCCCGACACCACGATGTCCAGCGGGCCGAAATGCCGGTGGGTCTCTTCCATGACGGCGGCCACGCCGGCGTAGTCGCGCACATCGGCGGCGCGCGCGAGCACCTCGTGCCCGTCGCGGCGAAAGCCCTGCGCCGCCGCCTCGATGCGCTCGGGGCTGCGACTCAGGATGGCCACGCGTGCGCCCGCCCGGGCCAGGCGTTGCGCGATCGCGAGATTGATGCCGCTGGAGGCGCCGGCCACCAGTGCCGTCTTTCCCGCCAGGAGGTTGGGAGCGAAACCCGCGTGATCCATGAAGCGCTGCCTCTGATTCTTATTGGTTGATCCTTTCGATGCTATGACTTAAGAAATGCGACGTCAACAATAAAGGTTGAACCTTTAATTGATGGCGGATAACATTCGCTCCGATTCCTGCCCCGAGCGAGCGCCCGGGGCGCGGCCGACAGACCCCACTCCAGCGTCCGGATCCATCCATGAGCACTGCATCGCCTGCTTCCCCCTTCTGGCCCAAAGGCCTGGCCACCAGACTGGATCTGCCCCAGACCACGCTGGTGAGCAATCTGGAGATCGCCGCCCGTCGGTATCCGGACAAGGCGGCCTACCGTGTCTACGGTCACGACGTCACCTTCGCCGCGGTCTGGCGCGATGCGCAGGCCGTGGCGGGTTGGCTGCAGAGGCACGCCGGGGTTCGCGCCGGCGACCGCGTGCTGCTCTCGGGCCAGAGTTCGCCCCAGTTCGCCACCGCGTACCACGGCATCCAGCGCGCGGACGCCGTCGCCGTGCCGGTCAACCCGATGAACCTGCGCGAGGAGTTCGAGCATGCGGCGCAGGACAGCGGCGCGCGCGTGGCGATCGTTGCGCAGGAACTCTGGCCGCAACTGCAGCCGATCGTGGGCACGCTTGTCGACCACGTGGTTCTCTTCGCCTACAGCGAAGGGTTGCCGGATCTCGAGGCGGACACCCCGGACTGGTTCATGGCGCCGCCCCGGTCCGTGGACCACGCCGCGGTCTCGGCGTGGACGGCGGTGGTGGACGCGGCGCTCAGCCCCGACCCGGCGAGCGCGGGGCCCGACGACCTGGCGCTGATCGCGTTCACCTCCGGCACCACGGCGCGGCCCAAGGGCTGCACGCACACCCATCGCACGCTCATGGCGGCGGCGGTCACGCCCTGCGTCTGGCGCGGCGATGGTCCTCAAGACACCTTCCTCGGCGCATCGCCGATGTTCCACATGCAGGGGCTGCAGGCCCTCATCAACACGACCACCTACCTTGGCGCCACCGTGGTGCTGCTGCCGCGCTGGGACGCGGCGCGTGCGGCGAAGCTGATCGTGGCGCACCGCGTGAACCGCTGGGGCGTCGCGCCGCCGATGCTGCTGGACCTGCTCGCGCTGCCGGGTCTTCGCCCCGAGACGCTCGCAAGCGTCGCCGTGATCACCGGCGGCGGCTCGGCATTGCCGCAGGCCGTGAACGAGCGCCTGACCGAAGAGCTGGGCATTCACTACATGGAGGCCTACGGCATGACCGAGACCGCGTCCATGCTGATGGCCAACCCGCTGCATCGGGGCAAGCGCCAGTGCCTGGGCATCCCGCAGTTCGGCGTGAGCGCGATGGTGGTGGACCCGGTCACGCTCGAACCCTACCCGGACGGCGAGACCGCCGAGATCGGCGAACTCTGGGTCGCGGGCGAGCAGGTGTCGCCGGGGTACTGGAACAACGACGCGGCCAATGCCGCCTCGTTCGTGACACGGGACGGCGCGCGCTGGCTGCGCACCGGCGACCTGGTCCGGCGCGATGCCGACGGTTATTACTTTCTTGTGGACCGCCTCAAGCGAATGATCAATGTCGGCGGCTACAAGGTGTGGCCGACCGAGGTCGAGTCCCTGCTGCACCGGCACCCGGCCATCCAGGAGGCCTGCGTGATCTCCGTGCTGCACCCCAGCCGGGGCGAGCAGGTCCGGGCCGTGGTGGTGGTGCGGGAGGGCCAGCAGCTGGCGCGGGATGAGCTCATGGAATGGTCCCGAGGCCAGATGGCCACCTATAAGTGCCCTCGCGAGGTCGACTTCGTCGAGCGGCTGCCCCGCTCGGGCACCGGAAAGATCGATTGGCGCACCCTGCAGGACGCCGCGCGCGCGGCGTCGCGCTGAGCGGACACAAACCTCTTCACACACGAACCACGGAACGACCCCACATGCGTCAACCTGCCTGGCTGGACAGCGAACTCGAAACCCTGCGCGACAGCGCCCGCCGCTTCTACGAGACCGAACTCCTGCCCCACGAAGAGCGCTGGGGACATCAGCAGGTCGTGGACCGGGACGTCTGGTACAAGGCCGGTGAAGCGGGGCTGCTGTGCCCGGGCATCAGCGAAGCCTTCGGCGGCGGCGGCGGCAACTTCAAGCACGAGATCGTGCTGTTCTCCGAGCAGGGCCGCATGCTGTGCCCGGGCCTGGGGAACTCGCTGCACAGCGGCATCGTCGCGCACTACATCGAGAACTTCGCCAGCGAATCGCAAAAGCACGCGTGGCTGCCGAAGATGGCCAGCGGCCATCTGGTCGGCGGCCTTGCGATGACGGAGCCCGGCACGGGCTCCGACCTGCAGAGCATCCGCACCACCGCACGCCGTGAAGGCAACGAATACGTCATCAACGGCACCAAGACCTACATCACCAACGGCAGCACCGCGAACCTGATCTGCCTGGTGGCGAAGACCGACCCGGCGCAGGGCGCGCGCGGTATCTCGATCATCGTGGTGGAGACGGACAAGGTGAAGGGCTTTCGCCGCGGCCGCACGCTCGCGAAGGTGGGCCTGCATTCGCAGGACACGGCCGAGCTGTTCTTCGACGACATGCGCGTGCCGTGCGAGAACCTGCTCGGCCCCGAGGAGGGACAGGGCTTTCGCCAACTGATGAAGGAGCTGTCCCGGGAGCGCGTGATCACCGCGGCCATGTCGCTCGCCTGCATGGAGCGCGCCATCGAGGAGACGCTGCGGTTCGTGGCCGACCGGAAGGTGTTCGGCCAGAGCCTGCTGCAGATGCAGAACACGCGCTTCAAGCTCGCGGAATGCCAGACCAAGGCGGCCCTGGCGGGCGCCTTCCTCGACGAGTGCGTCGACAAGCTGGTGCGCGGCCAGCTCGATGGCGCGACCGCCGCCATGGCCAAGTGGTGGATCACCGAGGCCTGCGGCCAGGTGGTGGACGAATGCGTGCAGCTCCATGGCGGCGCGGGCTACATGCTGGAATATCCGATCGCGCGCCTTTATCAGAACGTGCGCATCCACCGCATCCTGGCAGGCACCAACGAGATCATGAAGGAACTGATCGCGCGCGACATGGAGAAAAGCCTGGGCTGAGCCGCGGGGTGAGGCCTGCATGCGGCAGGGCGGCCCGGTCTGCGTCCACCGGGCGGCCTTGCTCTTGCTAGAGGAGGGCTGCCGACGCCGCCAGCCGCTCGCGGCATTGCCGCATCATCCGGTCCACCAGGTCCTGGCAGCTGGGAATGTCGTCGATCAGGCCGACCACCTGGCCCGCCCAGACGACCCCGTCGTCGACCGTGCCGCTTTCCAATGCGGCGCGGCCGCGCGCGCCGGCCACCAGCGGGCGAAGCTCCTCGAAGCTGCAGCCGCCGGGGCGGCGTTCGAGCGAAAGCACTTCATTCGAGATCGGGTTGGACAGCACGCGCGCCGTGTTGCCCAGCGTGCGGAACATCAGGCGCGTGTCGGTCTCGCGGGCGCGTACCAGGGCGGTCTTGATGTTCTCGTGCACGGGCGCTTCCTGCGTGGCCACGAAGCGGGTTCCCATGTTGACGCCCTGCGCGCCCAGGGCCAGCGCCGCCGCCATGCCCCGGCCGTCGGCGATGCCGCCCGATGCGATGACCGGGATCGAGAGTGCCGACACGGCGGCGGGGATGAGCACCAGGCCCGGGACATCTTCCTCGCCGGGGTGGCCCGCGCACTCGAATCCGTCGATGCTCACGATGTGAACGCCGCGTTTTTCCGCCGCCAGGGCGTGGCGCACGGAGGTGCATTTGTGGATCACCGTGATGCCCGCCCGGATCAGGCGCTCGAACACCTCGGCCGGCACATTGCCGGCGGTCTCGACCACGGGCACCGCCATGTCGATGATGGCGGCGAAGATCTCGTCGTACGGCGGCGGCGTGACCGTGCGCAGCATGGTCACGTTGACGCCGAAGGGCTGCCCGGTCAGGGCGCGGCACCGGGCGATCTCGGCGCGCAGCGCATCCGGCGTGGGCTGCGTCAATGCGCTGAGCATGCCCAGCGCGCCGGCATTCGAGACGGCCGCAGCCAGTTCGGCGCGGCCGACCCATTGCATGCCGCCCTGGACGATGGGAACTCGGATGCCGAGCCTGGAGGTGATTTTTGGGGGGTTCAAGGCGGGGGTCTCCACTCAGTCGAGCTTGATGTTGTTTTCGCGAACGATCTTCCCCCAGGCCTTCAGGTCGGCCTCGACGACGCCGGCGAATTCCTTGCTGGAGTTGCCCACCGGCTCGAAGCCCATCTCGTAGATCTTGGCCTGCACGTCCGGCATGGCGACGATCTTGCGGATCTCGTTGGAGAACTTCTCGACCACCGGCGCGGGTGTGTTCGCGGGCAGGAAGACGGCGCCCCAGCCCGGCAGGTTGATCTCGGGGAAGCCGGCCTCGGCGAAGGTGGGCACATCGGGGAACTGCTTCAGCCGGCGCGCGCTCGCGACCGAGATGAGCTTGACCTTGCCGCCGCTGAGCTGGCGGGCATAGAAGCCGACGGACCCGTAGGCCAGGTCGATGTCCCCGCCCACGAGGTCGATGAACGAGGCGGCTTCGCCCTTGTAGGCCAGGTGTTTGATGCGGATGCCGGCCGCCTTGTTCAGGCCTTCGCCAATGATGTGGCCGCCCGAGCCGACGCCGTAGCTGCCGAAGCTGAGCTTGTCGGGTGCTTGCTGGGCCAGCTTGACGACGCCCTTCAGGTCGTTGGCGGGCAGCGCGGCCTTGGCGGCGAGCGCGATGGGAAAGGACGCGACCAGCGACACCGGAACGAAGTCCGCCGCGCGGTATTGCGGGTTGGGGTGCATGGCCAGGTTCTGCACGAAGCCGCTGATGGTGAACAGCGCGGTATGGCCGTCGGCGGGCGACTTGGCCACGGCCGTGGTCGCAAGGATGGTGTTCGCGCCGGGGCGGCCTTCCACGATCACCTGTTGGCCCCAGGCCTCGCCGAGCTTCTGGGCGACGACGCGCGCCAGCAGGTCCAGGTTGCCGCCCGGGGCGGTGGGGATGATGAAGCGCACCGGCTTCGTCGGGAAGGCCGGCTCGGCACGGGCGGGCGCGAGCGCGAACAGCATCGATGCCGCCGTGGCCGTCGCAAGCAGGAGGCAACGGCGCTGGAACATGGGACGAGAGCGTGGGGTCATGGGGCGGTCCTGGAAGAAGTGAAGGAGTCGGGCCGGTGCCTGCGCAGCGCCGGGGAGGAAAGAGGGAAGGCGTTCACCAGCTCGGGCGCACGGTGCCGTCGCCGAAGGGTTCGTCGCGGCGCTTGGCGGCGGCCTTGAAGCCCATGGCGGCGACGTCGCGGTCGAAGTCCTTCTTGGCCTGCGTGAGGTGCGCGCGGGCGTCCATCTCGGCGGCGATCCGGGCCACGGCGGCAGCTCCGGCGACTTCGAGCGCGATGTTGACGATGCGCTTGTTCGTGGCCAGCAGCTCGGCATCGACGGTCGCCATGCGTGTGGCCAGCGACACGACTTCGTGTTCCAGCTGCTGCGGCGCCACCGAGGCGACGACCAGGCCGATCTTGGCGGCGTCGCTTCCACTCACGACGTCGCCGCTCAGCAGCAGCCGCTTGGCCCACTGTGGCCCAACGTGGTAGAGCCACATGTGGTTGGGCGGCGAGCCCATCGCGCGCGTCGCGGGAAAGCCGATCCGCGCGTCGTCGGCGGCGATCACGAAGTCGCAGTACAGCGCCAGGTCGGTCCCCCCTGCCACGCAGTGGCCGTGAACCTTCGCGATGACAGGCTTGTGCAGCGAGAAGGGCGTGCGGACCAGCTCCTGGAAGCGCTCGAGCTTCCAGGCGTCGTCGTCGAACGAACCGCTGCCGGTGCGATAGGGCGAGTCCGCGCCGCCCTCGGCGGCGTAGCGGGCGTAGGCCGACTGCATGTCGTAGCCGGCACAGAAGTCGGGCCCCGCGCCTTCCAGCACGATGGCGCTGACGCCGCGCAGGTCGTCGGCTTCCAGCAGGGCGCCCCTGAGCTCCGTCAGAAGCTCCCAGGACAGCGCGTTGCGACGTGCCGGATGGTTCAAGGTCACGCGCGCCACGCGGTCCTTGACGGTGAACGAGACGAACTGCGTTGTGGTGAGCCACTTGCCCATGAGAAGCGATCCTTGTCAGGAAATATTCTTTGGTTCAACCATTATATATTTGTGATTGTTGAATCGTCAACGGCAAGGCGGTGCAGCCGCGCGCGCGAGCACGTGCCCGCCCGTGGGACATTCGCTCGTGGATGTGCTGCGGCGCGGGAACGACAGCAGCGCGCCGACTGCCGCGGGCGCGCGTGAAAGGTAGGGTGTCGTGGTGCCGCTGTGTTGGTGCGCCCCCGCGCTCGATGACGGGGCGCGGCGTGCGGCGTTGCCGGGGCGGGGGTTCGCTCAGGCCCTGGCCGGCGGCAGGGTGCAGGTCCGGATCAGGCGGGTTTCCTGGGCCGTGATGAGATGGCCCGAGGCGGCCAGGT
This sequence comes from Variovorax sp. Root473, assembly GCF_001426505.1. Taxonomy (GTDB): domain Bacteria; phylum Pseudomonadota; class Gammaproteobacteria; order Burkholderiales; family Burkholderiaceae_C; genus Variovorax. The sequence continues at coordinate 79,838 of NZ_LMEV01000001.1, read as the reverse complement.
AGGCGGGGAAGGCCGGGTGCGTGTCGCGCGCCTGGCTGCGGCGCTCGTAGTCGGCCAGGTTGTCATAGCCCCAGAGGTGGACGAACTGGTTCTGCGGACCCACCAGGCTCGTGTAGAAGCCCAGCGGATGCCCCAGCGTCTCCATCAGCACGGGCATGGCGAGGCGGTTGAACACCTCCAGGAACTCGGGCATCTTGCGAAGCGCGATCGTGTAGATCCGGTGATCGACCAGGGCCTTGGCGTTGGCGGGGAGGTGCATGCGGGCGGGTCCTTCGTGCGTGGCCGTCAGGCGGCGGCGCGCTGCGCCGCGCCGGCCCGGTCCGCGATGTGGTGTGCCGTGACGTAGCCAAAGGTCATGTTGGGGCCGTGCGTGATGCCGGCTCCGGGGTAGTTGCCCCCCATGACGCTCGCGCGGTCATTGCCCACGGCGTACAGCCCGGCGATCGTGGAGCCGTCGCGCTTCTGGACCTCGCCGACCACCGTCGTTTGCAGGCCGTCGAAGGTGCCGAGGTCGCCCATGAGGACTTTCACGGCGTAGAAGGGGCCGTGCTCGACGGGCGCGACGCAAGGGTTCGGCTTGTGGTCGGGGTCGGCCAGGTAGCGGTTGAATGCGGTGGTGCCGCGTCCGAATTCGGGGTCTTCTCCGCGAACGGCATGTTCGTTGTACGCCCGGACCGTTTGCTCCAGCCCCGCCGCATCGATGCCCGTCGCGCGGGCCAGGTCGGCGAGGGTGCGCCCTTCGTAGAGATAGCCCTTGCGGATCAGCCCGCCGATCGGCAGGGGCGCGGGCTTGACGTAGCCCAGCCCGTACTTGCGCAGCGTCTGCTTGTCGCAGACCAGCCACATGGCGGTCTCGGGCATGTCGGCGCACGCCTTGGTGAGCGCGGCGCCGACGTCGTGGTACGAGTTGGACTCGTTGGTGAAGCGCCGGCCGTTGCCGAGCACCCCGATGACGCCAGGCTTATAGCGATCGAGCAGATGGGGAAAGACGCCGATCTCGCCGTTGCCGAAATCGACGCGCGTCACGGGCATCCAGGCCGCGGGCTCGGTGAAGCGGATGTCCGCGAAACCGCCCGCCGCTTCGGCCATGTTCACGCCGTCGCCGGTGTTCGAGGTGGGGGTCGGCGAGAGGTGGGCGTGGCCGCGCTTGACGTGGGGATAGGCCTGCGCGATGCGCTTGAGGTCATGTGGAAACCCGCCGCACGCGAGCACCACGCCGTGGCGCGCGCGCAGCTCGACGGGTTGGCCCCCGGCTTTGGCCTGCACGCCTTCGACGCGCTCGCCGTCCATCTTCAGGCCGGTGACGGGCGTGCCCGTGGCGATCGGAATGCCCAGGTCCAGGGCCGACTTGGCGAGCCGGGCGGCCAGCGCGTTGCCGCTGGTGACCCAGACCGCGCGCTTGTACAGCGCCAGTTCCTTGAGGTGGCTCGCCAGGCGCCGCAGGACGTAGAGGGCGGACGTCAGCGACTTGGTCGCGCGGAAGAAGTGCTTCAGATCCGCATTGGACGAGTTGAACATCATGCCGATGAAGGTGATGGTCTTCAGCGGCGGCTTCAGCCGCGCCATGTCCTTGCCGAGCTCACGGATGTCGAAAGGGGCCGCGAGGATGGAGCGGCCCACATCGACGCCGCCCGGCGAATCCGGGTGGTAGTCGGGATAGAGCGTGGGCACGAACTGCATGGCCGTCTCGCGCTCGAAGAACTCGACCATGCGCGCCCCGTTGTCGATGAAGGCCTCGACGGCCGCCTCGTCATAGAAAGCGCCGGTCTCGTGCATCAGGAACTGCCGTGCCGTCTCGGCGGTGTCCGAGGGGTTCTGCCGGAGGCCGTGATGGTTCATCGGAATCCACAGCACACCGCCCGAGAGTGCGGTGGTGCCGCCGAAGACAGGCTCCTTTTCCAGCACGAGGACATCGAGTCCGCGTTTTCTGGCAGTGATGGCGCAGGCGAGGCCTGCGGCCCCGGAGCCGACCACGATCAGGTCGTATTCGGGTTTCAAGTTCATGGCGACGGTGAGAGCAATGTGACGGGGCGCTGGGGCCGGGAGGGTGACGGGGCCGGCTTTCGCTCAGTCCACCTTGATGTGATGCTTCTGGATGACCTCGCGCCATTGTTTGGTCTCGCGTTCCAGCAGGGCCTGGAACTCGGTCGGAGTCGACGTCCGGGGCAGGGCGCCGGTCGGGAGCAGCTTTGCGCGGATGGCGTCCTCGGCCATGACCTGTTTCAGGGCGCCATTGATCTTCTGGACGATTGCATCCGGCGTGCCGGCCGGGGCCAGAAGCCCGAACCATGCTTCGGAGATGTAGCCGGGCACCTGCTTGTCGATGGTCGGGACCCCGGGGACCACCGGCGACTCCTTCTCCGTCGCCACGCCCAGCATGGTGAGCGTGCCCTGGTTGACCAGGCCCAGCATCACCGACGACGGCGTTGTCAGCAGCATCTGCACTTCGCCCGTGCGCGCGGCCATGGTCGTCGCTGCCTCCCCCTTGTACGGCACATGCTCGACCTTCAGGCCGGCCATGGCCGCCAAGCGGGCAGAAGCCAGATGGCCGTAAGAGGCTGTGCCAGCCGAGGCGTACATCAAGCCCTGGGGTTGCTTCTTGGCGTAGGCAAGGAAATCCGTGAGGTTCTTGGCGGGCACTTTGCTGTTGGTCACCAGGACCATTGGCACGCTGGTGGTCAGCGTGACCGGCTTGAAGTCTTTCAGGGCGTCATAGCCGGCCTTGTCGTTGAGAAGGGGGGTGATCACCACGCCGTTGTTCGGGTAAAGCAGCGTGTGGCCGTCCGCCTTGGCGCGCGCGACAAATTGGGCCGCGATGGCGCCAGAGGCGCCGGGCTTGTTGTCCACGATCACCGGCTGGCCCAGCAGCTTGCCCAGTTGATCCTGGAACATGCGCACCTGGTTGTCGCTCGTTCCACCGGCGGGGTAGGGAACGACGATGGTGATTGGGCGCGAGGGAAAAGTCTCTTGCGCGAATGCGGCAAACGCCGAAAGGCCGGTCAGGGCGAGAGCGAGCGAGGTACGCAGCAGTGTCACAGTTTGTCTCCTGGATTATCAATGGTTGGGCCAATTATCATCCAGGATGCGATTCTGCTCAAGACATGCTCTTGATAGGCGAGTCCTGCGCCGCCGCGCACTGAGGTTGGTGCGACCTTCGAGTGCGTGGTCGACGGCCAAAGCCGAGGCGCGGCGTCGAACTGAACCGGCGCCGCAGGTGCAAGAGGCGCTACACAGGCGGCTCGGTCTGTGCCTCATCGCAGACCCACGGCAATGCGCAATCCGCAATCGACGAGATCGCGGGATCGAGCATCCGGTGGCGCTGGGGGCGCGTCGCCTCAGACCTGCACTTGCGGCAACTGAACAACGATGCCGTCCAGCGCGGCTTGCATCTTGATCTGGCAGCACAGTCGGCTGTTCGCGCGCGGCTCAGGCACCCCCTCGAGCATGAAGGTCTCCGTCTCTGATATCCCGGGCAGTTTGTCGGTCCAGCGCGGGTCGACATAGGCGTGGCAGGTGGCGCAGCTGCAAGACCCGCCGCAGTCGCCCAGGATGCCCGGCACTGCGTTGTCCAGGGCAATCTGCATCAGCGTGCGCTCGGGTGGGGCGGACACCAGGTGCGTGGTGCCATCGTGCTCGATGAATGTCACTTGGAGCATGGGTTTCTTTGCATCTCATAGAGGTTGATCGGGTCCCGCAAGAGCGGGACTGTGACGGCCAAATTGGTCGTTTTGTCGTGTTGACATAGACCGTCCAGTCGGACTATTATCGATCCAACAACAGCGCATCGCAATGCTTTTGCGTCTTGCAGAAACCTCTTTGTGAAGGTGACAACATGAGTACCTGTGCCCCGGTGATTCCCATTGCCCGCGCCAACCCCGAGCCCCATGCATGGGGCGATCTGGTCCGAGAGAACGAGGTGCACGGCTCGCTCTACACCGACCCCACGATCTTTCAGGAAGAGCTGCGCAAGATCTGGTTTCGCACCTGGGTCTATGTCGGTCACGAAAGCGAAGTGCCAAAGCCGAATGACTACGTGATGAAGTCGATCGGGCCCGAGCCGATCCTCATGACGCGTGACCGCGAGGGCCAGATTCACCTGCTGCACAACCGCTGCCCGCACCGCGGCAATCGGGTGTGCATGACCGAGAAGGGCTCGGCACGTTCGTTCACATGCCCGTACCACGGTTGGACGTTCACCAACGACGGTGCGCTGCGCGGCTATCCGTTTCCGTCGGGCTACGAAGGTGTCGATCGCTCGGAGCTGGGACTTGGCAAGGTGGCGCGTGTCGCCTCCTACAAGGGCTTTGTCTTCGGATCGATGGCGCAGGAAGGGCCTTCACTGGAAGAGCACCTCGGCGCGGCGATGGCGGCCATCGATGCGTTGTGCCTGACCTCGCCCGAGGGCGAAGTGGAGGTCACGGCCGGCTTCCTGAAGCACAAGGTCAAGTCGAACTGGAAGTTCCTGGTCGAGAACGAAACCGACGGCTATCACCCGTCGTTCGTGCATGCCTCGATCTTCGAAGTCGCGAAGAGCGGTATCGGCTCGCTCTACAGCAGCGATTCGACGGCGGTGTCGCGCTACTTCGGCCAGGGACATTCCGAGAACGACCTGCGGCCCGAGTTCCGCAAGCGCGATGTGCCCATGAGCTGGTTCAACACCACCGCCGATCGCCTGCCCGAGTACACGCAGCGCATGGAAGCCGCCTACGGCGTGGAGCAGGCCCGCAAGATCATGATCGACGGCACGCCGCACATCATGATCTACCCGAATCTCTTCATCGCGGAGATCCAGATCTTCGTGATCCAGCCGCTGGCACACAACGAGTCCGTGCAGCACGTCACGGCCCTGCAGTTCAAGGGCGCACCCGATCTGAACCGCCGCCTGCGCCAACAGACCATGGGGTCGGTCGGTCCCGCCGGCTTCCTGCTGGCGGACGACGCCGAGATGTACGAACGAACCCAGCTCGGTGTTCAGGCGAAGAGTCCGGAGTGGCTGTATCTGGGGCGCGGCAAGCATCGCGAGCGCACGGACGAAAACGGCTATCTGATCGGCGACGCCACGGACGAGACGCCGACGCGCGGCATCTGGCGGCACTACCGCTCGCTCATGGAGGCGGCGTGAACATGAATGTCGAAGACCTGCTGCTTCACCACGAGGTGTCGCAGTTCATCTACCGCGAAGCGCGCCACCAGGACAACCACGAGTACGACGCCTGGGAGGCCCTGTGGACCGACGACGGCGTCTACTGGATTCCCGCCAACGGCGAAGCCGGCGATCCGGAGCTGGAGATGTCCATCATCTATGACAACCGCTCGCGCATCGCGCTGCGGGTGCGCCAGTTCCACACGGGCAAGCGCTACAGCCAGTCGCCGCGCTCGCCGCTGCGGCGGGTGATCTCCAACGTGGAGATTCTCGAGAACGACGGCAACGAACTGCTGGTCACGGCCAACGCGATCGTGTTCGAAGCGCACGCGCGCGGCGACACGATCTGGGGTTCGCGCAACGAATACAGGCTGCGCCGCGAAGGCGGCGTGCTGCGCATGGCCGGCAAGAAGGTCGTGCTGACCAACAACGAACGGGCCCTGTATTCCATGGCCTTCCTGATCTAGAGCCTTGGGCCTGAGCCCGTAGACCCCACGCCGCGAGGCAGGAGAAGAAGGATGACTGCAGAAAAGCAAAGCGACAGCCCCTCGACAGAGGTGCTGGTCCCCGAAGGACCGGTGCGCCTGGCGCTGCATGCCGACGGCGTGGCCCACGTGCGGCTGAACCGGCCCGAAGCCTCGAACGGGCTGAACATGGAGTTGCTCAAAGCGCTGCATGAGGTGCTGATGCAGGTGCACGGCGACGGCCGCGTGCGCGTCGTGTTGCTCACGGGCGAGGGTAAGAACTTCTGCGCCGGCGGCGATGTCCACACCTTCCTGTCGAAGGGCGAGGCGTTGCCCGACTACATCCGCATGGCGACCTCCTACCTGCAGTTGGTGGTGTCGCTGCTGATGCGGCTCAACGCGCCCGTCGTCTGTGCCGTGCAGGGCTTTGCGGCCGGCGGTGGCGGCATGGGACTGGTGTGCTCGTCCGACGTCGTTGTGGCGGGTGAATCGAGCCGCTTCCTGGCCGGCGCGACGCGCGTGGCGATGGTGCCCGATGCCGGCGTCTCGGTGACGCTCACGCACCTGGTGGGCTTTCGCAAGGCCATGGACATCCTGTTGTTCAACCCGGTGATCGACGCCGCTGAGGCGCTGCGCATGGGGCTGATCTCGCGCGTGGTTCCCGACGCCGCGTTGGCCGGCGAAGCACTGTCGCTGGCGCGTCAGCTGGCGGCCGGTGCACCGGCCGCGCTTGCGGCGACCAAGCGCCTGTTGTGGAACGGACTCGGGCTCGGCGCCGAGGCCGCGATGCCCGAGGAGAACCGCACCCAGGCCCAACTGGCGGGCATGAAGGACGCGCTCGAAGGCCTGGCGGCGGTGATCGAGAAGCGCGCGCCGCGCTTCACCGGGCAATGAGCGCGATGCGCAGCGTGTTCCTCACTGGCGGCGCCAAGGGCATCGGCGCCGCCATCGCGCGCCGCCTGGCGGCCGATGGCGCACGCGTGACCATCGCAGACCTCGACATCGAGAGCGCGAAGGCCTTGGCCGCGGAGATCGGTGCCATTGCGGTGGAACTCGACGTGGCCGACCTCGAACGCGCGCATCGCATCGTGCTGGAGACCGGGCCGCACCAGATCCTGGTGAACAACGCCGGCATCGATCAGCACGCCTATTTCACGCAGACCCAGGTCGCCGACTGGCGCCGGCTGCTGGCGGTCAATCTCGAGTCGGTGTTCGCCACCACGCACGCGGCCTTGCCTGCGATGCAGGCGGCGGGTTTCGGCCGCATCATCAACATCGCCTCCGAGGCCGGTCGCATGGGATCGCGCGGCGCGGCGGTGTATGCCGCAGCCAAAGGCGGCGTGATTGCCTTCACACGTTCCATCGCGCGCGAGAACGGCCGCAAGGGCATCACGGCCAACGTGATCGCGCCGGGGCCGATCGACACGCCGCTGCTGCGCGACGCCGTGGCCGCAGGCGGCGACAAGCTGCTGGACGCCATGAAGGGTGCCACGTTGACCGGCCGACTGGGCACGCCCGAAGAGGTGGCCGCCGCGGTCGCTTTCCTGGCTTCGGACGCTGCGGCGTTCATCACCGGCGAGACCTTGGGGGTTTCCGGCGGCATGGGGTGCGGTCAATGAGCGAGCACAAGACCACCGCTTCCGACGAGCAACTCGACGCCGTCATCGCGCGCGTGCTGTCCGTGTACCGAAGCTGGGGCCGCAGCACCACGGTGGCGCAGATGCGCGCCGATTGGGATGCGCTCTTCGGTAGACAGCCCGTGGACGCCGGGGTGCAGCCCGTGACCATCGGCGGCCTCGGCGCCGAGTGGATCGCCGCACCGCTGGCCGACCCGCAGCGTGCGGTGCTCTACTTTCATGGCGGGGGCTTCCAGGTCGGCTCGGTGCATTCACACCGCGAGCTGATGGCGGGCATTTCCGAAGCGGCAGGTTGCCGCGTGCTGGGCCTGGACTACCGCCTCGCCCCCGAGCATCGCCATCCAGCGGCGCTCGAGGACGCCTGTGCCGCCTACGACTGGCTGATTGCGCAGGGCACGCAGCCTGCCGACATCGTCTTCGCAGGCGATTCGGCTGGCGGCAGCCTCGTGCTGGCCGCCTTGATCAAGCTGCGCGACGCCGGCCGTGCGCTGCCCGCGGGCGCGGTGCTGATGTCTGCCTGGACCGACATGACGGCCTCGGGCGAGAGCTATGTCTCGCGCGCGCAGAGCGACCCGATCCACCAGCGTCCGATGATCCTCGCCATGGCGCGCAACGCCCTGGGCGCCGAGGGCGATCCCCGGCATCCGTGGGTGTCGCCGCTGTTCGCCGAACTGCACGGCCTGCCGCCGCTGCTGATCCAGGTCGGCGACCGCGAGACGGTGCTCAGCGACTCGGTCGACTTCGCCGCGAAGGCGACGGCGGCCGGCGTCGATGTGCGTCTGCAGGTGTGGGACCGAATGATCCACGTCTTCCAGCAATTCCCCAACGACCTGCCCGAGGCGCGCGACGCCCTGCGTGCCATCGGCGCCTTCGTTCGAAGCCTTTTTTCCACCCCTTCCCTCACGAGAAAGTCCTGACCATGTTCGGAATCGTCGGATACGGCGGCTACGTGCCCCGCTTGCGGCTTGTTCGCCGCGCCGCGGCCGAGGCCAATGCCTGGTACGCCCCCCAGTTCGTCAACGCAGCGAAAGGCACGCGTGCCTTTGCCAACTGGGACGAAGACAGCATCACGATGGCGGTGGCCGCGGCGCGCGACTGCCTTGGCACGGCGGACGATCGCTCGCGCATCGCCGGCGTGCTGCTGGCGTCGGGCACGCTGCCTTTTGCCGAGCGGCTGAACGCCGGCGTGGTGTGCGAGGCGCTGACCCTGCGCGACGACGTGCAGGCCGCCGATGTCACGGGTTCGCAGCGCGCGGGCCTGTCTGCGCTCGCGCAGGCCGTGGCGCAGGTGCGCAGCGGCGGCGGCGATGTGCTGGTGCTGGCATCCGACAACCGCAAGACACGCGCCGCCAGTTCGCAGGAATTGGACTTCGGCGACGGTGCCGCCGCGCTTCAGATCGGCTGCGACAAGGTGCTGGCCGAGTACCTGGGCGCTGGCACGGTCACGGTCGATTTCGTCGACCACTTCCGCGCCGCGGGGGAAGACATCGACTACGCCTGGGAAGAACGCTGGGTGCGCGACGAGGGCATCACCAAGCTGGTGCCGCGTGCCGTGAAGGCCGCGCTGGCCGAGGCGAAGGTCGAGGCCGCGCAGATCGACCACTTCATCTTCCCGACCACCTTCCAGAAAATGGACCAGCAACTGGCCAAGACCTGTGGCGTGCGCGCGGAGGCCGTGGTCGATTCGCTGGCCTCGCGCGTGGGCGACACCGGTCTGCCGCACGGCATGCTGCTGCTGGCCCATGTGCTGGAGCGCGCCGAGCCCGGCCAGCACATCCTGCTGGCCCAGTTCGGCAGTGGGGCGCAGGCGATGGTGTTCCGCGTCACCGACGAGGTCCGCAACTTCCGTCCGGCCAAGGGCGTGGGCGAGTGGATCCGCCGGGGCGTTGAAGAGACGGCCTACACCCGCTTCCTGTCCTTCAAGGAGCAACTGGACCTCGAGCGCGGCATGCGCGGCGAGCAGGACCGCAAGACTGCGCTGTCCACCGCCTACCGCCATCGCAGCGCAATCCTGGGCCTGGTCGCCGGGCGCTGCGAGGTGACCGGCAGCGTGCACTTCCCGCCGTCGCGCATCTCGTACGACCAGGGCAAGCCGCTGCAGGACACGCAAAAGCCCCACAAGCTCGCCGAACGCTGCGGCACCGTGCTGAGCTGGTCGGCGGAGTTTCTGTCGTTCCACCGCTCGCCGCCGCACCGCTACGGCCAGGTCGACTTCGACGGCGGCGGCCGCGTGCTCATGGAGTTCACCGACACCGGCGAGGGCGAGATCGACGCCGGCAGCGCGGTCGAGATGACGTTTCGCATCAAGGACATCGACGACCGCCGCGGCTACACCCGCTATTTCTGGAAAGCCACCCCGGTGCGCGCCGCCGCAACGGAAAAAGGATCGGAGTAAATCATGGCCGCAGGTATCAAGGACAAGGTCGCCATCCTCGGGATGGGATGCAGCAAGTTCGGCGAGCGCTGGGACGCGAGCCCCGAGGACCTCATGGTCGAGGCCTACAACGAGGCCATGGCTGATGCCGGCATCGCGCCCGAGCAGCTCGACGCCGCATGGTTCTCCACCCACATGGACGACGTCGGCACCGGCCGGGGCGGCACGCCGATGGGCATTGCGCTGCGCCTGCCCAACATCGGCGTGACGCGCGTGGAGAACTTCTGCGCCGGCGGTTCCGAAGCCATCCGCGCAGCGGTGTACGCGGTGGCCGCCGGTGCCTGCGACATCGCGATCGCACTGGGCGTGGAAAAGCTCAAGGACACCGGCTACGGCGGCCTGCCGGTCGCCACGGTCGGCACCTACATTCCGCAGTGGTATCCCAATGCGGTGGCGCCGGCCAACTTCGCGCAGCTGGCATCGGCCTACCGCAGCAAGCACGGCGTTGATGCGGCGCTGCTCAAGCGGGCGATCGCGCATGTCTCGGTCAAGAGCCATGCCAACGGCGCGAAGAACCCCAAGGCACATTTCCAGAAGGCCGTGAGCGAAGAGACGGTGCTGAAGGCGCCGATCATCGCCGAGCCGCTGGGCCTGTTCGACTGCGCGGGCGTGTCGGATGGTGCCGCCGCCGTGATCGTCACGCGGCCCGACATCGCACGCGGCCTGGGCAAGCGCGACCTCGTGACCTTCAAGGCGCTGCAGATCGTGACGTCCAATGGCTGGGAGCTGCAGTCGAACGAATGGGACGGCAGCTACGTGCACACCGCGCGCATCGCGGCGCAGCGCGCTTATGCCGAGGCCGGCATCACCCGGCCGCGCGAACAGGTCAGCATGACCGAGGTGCATGACTGCTTCTCGATCACCGAGCTGGTGACGATGGAAGACCTGGGCCTGTCCGAAGTGGGCGGCGGTGTGAAGGACGTGCTCGACGGCATGTTCGATGCCGACGGAAAGATCCCGTGCCAGATCGACGGCGGCCTCAAGTGCTTCGGCCACCCGATCGGCGCCAGCGGCATCCGCATGCTCTACGAGATGTACCTGCAGCTGCAGGGCAGGGCGGGCCAGCGTCAGCTGAGCAACCCCTCGGTGGGCCTGACGCACAACCTGGGCGGCCAGCCTTCGCAGAACGTGTGCTCGGTTTCCATCGTCGGCCTGGAAGGCGCCTGACATCGTCGGCAGCAGATCATGACCGTCAGCATCACCCAATCCATCCACCGTGCCCTGCAGCAGAACCCGCAGCGCATCGCGACGATCGCCTGCGGACGCCGCCAGACCTATGCCGAGTTCGTCGGCCGGGTCCAGCGGTTGGCCGGGGGCCTGCGCAGCCTCGGGGTCAAGAAGGGCGACCGGGTCGGCATCCTGTCGCTCAATTCGGACCGCTACCTTGAAGTCTTCATGGCGGTGTTCTGGATGGGTGCGGCCATCAATCCGGCCAACACGCGCTGGAGCGCGAAGGAGCTCGCCTTCTCGTTCAACGACTGCGAGACCACGCAGCTCTTCGTGGACGACGCCCATCTGCCGTTGATGGACGAGGTGCGTGCCGAATCGCGCACGTTGCGCGAGATCATCTATGTCGGCAATGAAGCCTGTCCCGCAGGCATGGTCGACTACGAGCAGCTGATCGCGCAGTCCGATCCCGTGGACGACGTGGGCGCGGGCGGCTCCGATCTGGCGGCGGTGTTCTACACCGGCGGCACCACCGGCTTTCCCAAGGGCGTGATGGCCTCCCACGACAGCCTGGTGGGCGCAGCCCTGAACCGGCTGGCCATGGGCTACCCCGTGGGTCCGGTGTACCTGCACGCCGCACCCGTCTTCCACCTCGCGGGCGCCATGGGTGTCTGGTGGCAGTTCATTGCCGGCGGCACGCATGTGCTGCTGCCGACCTTCAACCCGCTGCAGTTCATGCAGACGGTCCAGAACGAGCGGGTGACCGACACGCTGCTCGTGCCGACCATGATCCAGATGGTGCTGGACCACCCTGAGTTCAGCACCTTCGATTTGGGCAGCCTGAAGTTCATGGTGTACGGCGCATCGCCCATCGCCGAAACGCTGCTCGATCGCCTGACCGCTGCCTTTCCGCAGCTGTCACTGATGCAGGGCTACGGCATGACCGAGCTCTCGGGTTGCGTGAGCTACCTGCCGCCGTATTACCACACGGCCGACGGGCGCGCCCTGGGCAAGCTGCGTTCGGCCGGGCGTGCGGCGGCGTTGGCCGAGGTCAAGATCGTCGGCGCCGACGGCCAGGAGCTGCCACGCGGCACGGTGGGCGAGATCGCCGCACGCGGCATGTCCGCCATGACGGGCTACTGGAACCGCCCGGCAGACGATGCCAGCACCTTGCGCGACGGCTGGGTGCACTCCGGCGATGGCGCCTACATGGACGACGAAGGCTTCATCTTCATCGTGGACCGCATGAAGGACATGGTGGTCAGCGGCGGCGAGAACGTCTATTCGGCCGAGGTGGAGAACGCCGTCCTCAAGCACCCGGCCATCGCGGCCTGTGCCGTGATCGGTGTCCCGAGCGAGAAGTGGGGCGAGAGCGTGCACGCAGTCGTGGTGCTCAAGCCGGGCCAGGACGTATCGGCGGCGGAGCTGATCGCCCATTGCAAGACGCTCATCGCGGGCTACAAGTGCCCGCGCAGCGTCGAGGTGCGCGCTGAACTTCCGCTGTCCGGCGCAGGAAAGATCCAGAAGAACAAGCTGCGCGAGACGCACTGGGCCGGTCGCGGTCGCCAGGTCGCCTGACCGGGCATGCCGATCCTTTCATTTGAAACGCCAAGGCCTATGACTGTCCCTGCGAATCCGAATCCCGTGGTGTTGCTGGACCGGCCGGCTCCTCATGTGGCACGCCTCCTGATCAACCGCCCCGACAAGCGCAACGCGATCGATCATGGCGTGCGGCAGGCCCTCGCCGCCGCGATCACCGGGATCCGGGACGACGCCAGCGTGCGCGCGCTGGTGTTCGGTGGAACGGCGGGCGTGTTCTCGGCCGGCGGCGACGTGCCGAGCATGGTGGGGCTGGACGAGGCCGGCGCGCGCACACGCATGCAGCACGTCGCGGCGCTGTGCCGCATGGTGGCGGCATTGCGCATTCCGGTGGTCAGTGCCGTCGAGGGCATCGGTGCCGGCGCGGCCGTCGGCCTGGCACTGCTGGGCGATCACATCGTCGTGGGGCCCGGGACCCGCATCCTGTTTCCTTTCCTCAAGCTCGGACTGGTGCCGGACTGGGGGCAGATGCTCACGCTGCCGCGACGTGTCGGCGTGCGTGAATCCCGGCGCATCCTCACGGCGGGTGAACCCGTGCAGGGCGAGGAAGCATTGCGCATCGGCCTGGCCGACGTCCTGGTGGCCGACGATCAGGTGATGGCCCGCGCCATCGAGAAGGCGAGCGAACTCGCGCGCCTTCCGATGGGCGCCTTCGCGCGAATGAAGGACCGGCTCACCCGTGTTTCGTCCTCGCTCGATTTCGAGTTGCAACGCGAGGAAGACGACCAGGCGGTGAGTCTGACGGGCGATGAATTTCGCGAAGGCTACGACGCCTTCAAGAACAAGCGGCCCGCCGATTTCATCGCAATGCCGGGAGCGAAAGCATGACGGACATCACCAGCGGACCGGCACCGGAGGGCGTGCGCATCGAGCGCGATGGCGCTGTCGGCATCGTCGTGTTGAACCGGCCGGAGAAGCGCAATGCGCTCGACATTGCGATGCGCCGCGCGATCGCCCAGGCGGTCACGGCGTTGGACCATGACGACACGGTCCGCGCCATCGTCATCACCGGTGGCACCGTGTTCGCGGCTGGCGCCGACCTGAATCTGCTGGTCGACAAGGGCGCACAGGAGGTGGCCGACATCGACCTGGGCCAATACTGGGCGCCCGTGGCGCAGTGCGGCAAGCCGACCATTGCGGCGGTCGCCGGTTTCGCGCTCGGTGCCGGCTGTGAGCTGGCCATGATGTGCGACTTCATCGTGGCCGACCCGACGGCGCGCTTCGGTCAGCCGGAACTGGCGGTGGGCATCATGCCCGGCGCCGGCGGCACCCAGCGCTTGCTGCGTGCCGTGGGCCGGCCGGTGGCCGCGATGCTGCTGTTGACCGGTGAGCAACTGATGGCCGAGCGTGCGTTCCAGCTCGGCCTGGTGGCCGAACTGGCCGAAGAAGGGCAGGCACTGGCGCGTGCGATGGCATTGGCCCGCAAGGTGGCGCGCATGCCGCCCAAGGCGGTGGTCGCCACGCGCCGGATGTTGCGCCAGGGCTCCGACTTGCCACTCGACGCGGCCCTCGCACTGGAGAACCGCGAGTTCCTGCTGCTCTTCGATACCCCAGACAAGACCGAGGGCATGCGTGCCTTCCTCGACAAGCGACGCCCGGAATTCACGGGCAAATGACCATGACAGAAAAACTCAAGATCGCCGTCATCGGCGCCGGCACCATGGGACGCGGCATTGTTCAGCTCTTCGCCCAGGCCGGGCACCGGGTGCATTGCTTCGACAGCTTCGAAGGCGCTGCGGACAAGGCGGTGGAATTCGTCGTCGGCATGATCGGTCGCGGGGTCGCCAAGGGCCGCATCGACGCCGATGAATTCGAGCGCATCCGCGGACAGATCCATGCCGCGGCGACGATGCAGGACCTGGCGGATTGCGACGTCCTGATCGAAGCCATCGTGGAAGACCTGGAAGCCAAGCGCGCGTTGTTCCGCAGCCTCGAAGCGATCGTGTTGCCACAGGCGATCCTCGCGAGCAACACCTCGTCGCTCGTCGTGGCCGAGATCGCGGCTGCGTGCGCCCATCCGCAGAGGGTGGCGGGGCTGCACTTCTTCAACCCGGTGCCTCTCATGAAGGTGGCCGAAGTGATTGCCGCCGTGCGCACCGCGCCGGAGGTGGTGACCACCTTGCGCGAATTGGTCGCGGGGGCGGGCCATCGCGCGGTGGTCGCGGGGGACCAACCGGGGTTCCTCGTGAACCATGCGGGCCGCGGCTTGTACACGGAGGGGCTTCGCGTGCTTGAGGAGCAGTCGGCCAGCGTGGACCAGATCGACCTTGTGCTGCGCGAGGCGGCCGGGTTTCGCATGGGGCCTTTCGAGCTGCTCGATCTCACGGGGCTGGACGTGTCGAGCAAGGTGATGAGTTCGATCTACGAGCAGTTCCAGCAGGAGCCGCGCTTTCGTCCCTCCTCGCTGGTGCCACCCCGGGTGGCGGCTGGGCTGTTTGGCCGCAAGACGGGCCAGGGCTGGTATGCCTACGAGGGGGAAGCGCGACAGGAGCCGCCTGCGCAGCCAGTGCCGGCGCTGCCCGCCGGACTCCAGGTCTGGGTCGCGCCGCAGGCCTCGGAGCGCGAGGCATTGAAAGCGCTGGTGGAGGCGGCTGGCGCGCAGTGGGTCGAACACCCCACACCCGACGCGCTTCTGATCGTGCAGCCCTGGGGCGGGGACGCCACCGGCGAGGCCGTGGCCCTCGGGCTCGATGCCACGCGTTGCGTCGCGATCGACCCGCTGCCCGGCCTGGCTCGCCATCGCACCCTCATGCTCACGGCAGCCACCGCGCCGGCGATGCGCGACGCCGCGCATGCGCTGTGCGCACACGACGGCGTGGGCGTCACGGTGATCAACGACAGCCCCGGCTTCATCGTGCAGCGTGTGCTGGCGACCATCGTCAACATCGCCGCGCAGATCGCACAGCGCGGCATCGCATCGGTGGAAGACATCGAAGACGCGGTGAAGCTGGGCCTGGGCTATCCGCAGGGCCCGCTGTCCTGGGGGGACCGCATCGGCGGCGCGCAGGTGCTCGCGATCCTGCGGCGCATGCAGGCGGTGACCGGCGATCCGCGCTACCGCCCCAGCCCGTGGCTCGAGCGGCGCGCGGCGCTGGGCCTGTCCCTGCGCACGGCGGAGGCGCCACGCCGATGAGCGCTGTGCCCCTCCCAACGAATCCATCCACAGGAGAAAAATCATCATGAGCGAGACCGTGATTCACCCCATCAGCTACGACGCCGTCGTGATCGGCGCCGGCGCCGGAGGCCTCAGCGTGGCCGCGCGCCTTGTGGCCGCAGGCAAGAAAGTGCTGGTGGCCGAGAGCCTGGGCCGCGTCGGCGGCCGGGCCTCGAGCGAGCAGATCGACGGTTTCACCGTCAACATCGGCGCCATCGCGATCGAGAAGGGCTCGACCTTCGAAGAGACCTTTGCCTTGCTCGATGTCGAGCTCGACCTGCGCGAGCCGAACCCCGCGACCGTCTTCCTGATCGACGGCAAGATCATCAACGTCGCCAAGGGCGGCTGGGGCATGCTGCTGGGCGGCTTCACCAAGCAGGCGGCGAAGATCGGTGCCAAGTTCGCGGACGCGCGCGGCGGCGACCTGCCAGAGGCCAAGCTCACCACCAAGGAGTGGTTGTCGCAATACACCAAGAACGAGACCGTGCATGCGATCTTCCGAAACCTGTGCGCGGCCATTTTCGCGGCCAACTCGGACGAACTGCCCGCGCGCGCCTTCCTGACCTACTTCGCGGTCAAGGGTGCGTTCAAACGTTTCGGTTTCTGCCCGCGTGGCACGGTCGGCCTGTGGAACGACCTGACCGATGCCATCCGCCGCCGTGGCGGCGAGGTCTGGCTCGACGCGCCGGTGGCGGCGCTGAACATCGAGAACGGCCGCGCGACGGGCGTCGATCTGGTCAAGGACGGCGTGACGCTGCGCGTCAACGCGCGCACCGTGATCAGCAACATCGGCCCGCACGCCACGGCCCTGCTGCCGGGGGCGGAAGCCTTTGGCGATGAGTACATCACCCTGGCGACCACCGGACCGAAGCCGGCCGCCAACATCGTCATCAACTTCGCCACGCGCGAACGTCTCTATGACGCGCCGGGCCTCGTCACCTTCGGCCGCACGCGCCGCCTGTGCAACATCGGCGAGCTGACGGCCACCTGCCCCGAACTGGCGCCTGCGGGCTGGCACCAGTACGTGGCTTATGCCGTGCCGCACCCGGCGCTTGGCGACTTCGACAACGACGCCGAGATCGAGGCCTCGCTGCAGGACCTGCGCGATCTTTTCCCGGGCTTCGCGGACGCGAAGATGCTGTCGATACGTGTCATGCGCGACGGCTGGCCGGCGCAGCGTTCCTGCGGCGGCTACGACCTGCCGCAAACCACGCCGCTGCCGAACTTCTGGCATGTGGGCGATGCGGTCAAGCCCTACGGCGATGGCGGCACGCAGGCCTGCGCGGACACGGGTCGTTCCGTTGCCAAGCTGACGCTCGACGCGCTGGCTGCGGCTTGAGGCGCCACGCCATGGCCGCCCACAAGGACATCCAAGTCTGCGCGTCGTTGCTGGCGCGCCTGCGTCCGCTCTTCGAGCAGGCCACGCAGGCGCTGGCGCAGTCCTGCGTTGAAGCCGGCACCTTCAGTGCGCGCCGTTTCGATGCACGGCAGGTCGCAAGCTACGAACTGGCCTGGGCCAGCGCCGATCTGCTCGCGGCAGAAACGGCCATCCAGGGTGTCGGGAGCGAGGCGAACGCGCTCGAGACGGGCCTGGCGCTGGTCTTCGGCATCGATGCCATCGCCGCGGTGCTGGCGCGCACGGAAATGCTCTTTCTGGAGCTCGGCCTGGACATCGCGCTGGTCCAGGCCTTTGCATCGGATGCCGCGTGGGCGGGCTTGCGCCGCTCGGCCGGCAGTGCGGCTGCGCTGCAGGCGACGGGCCGGGCGCTGGCCGATGCCGGCGGAGAAGTCGGCGGCGTGGTGCTCGACGAGGCGCATGCGATGGCGCAGGACGCCTTTCGCCGCTTTGCCGCCGATGTGGTGGCACCGCAGGCAGAAGCTTTGCACCGCCACGACCTCACGGTGCCCGAGAGCCTGCTGCAGCCGCTGCGCGAAATGGGCGTGTTCGGCCTGTCGGTGCCCGAGCGCTTCGGCGGCCACGCGCCGAACGACCGCGACGACACGCTATTGATGGTGCTGGTCACCGAAGCCCTGTCCGAGGCCTCGCTGGCGGGCGCCGGCAGCCTGATCACGCGACCCGAGATCCTGAGCCGCGCACTGATGGCCGGCGGCACCGAGGAACAGAAATCCCATTGGCTGCCGCGCATTGCAGCAGGCGATCCGCTGTGCGCGATTGCGATCACCGAGCCCGACTACGGCTCGGACGTCGCCAGCCTGATGCTGCGCGGCACGCGCGTCGAAGGCGGGTGGCGCCTGGACGGTGCCAAGACCTGGTGCACTTTCGCCGGCAAGGCGGGGCTGCTGATGGTGGTGGTGCGCACCGATCCCGACCGCTCGGCGGGCCATCGCGGGCTGAGCCTGATGCTGGTGGAAAAGCCTTCGGACGATGGCCATGCGTTCGCCTATCGCCAAAGTGAAGTGCAGGGCGGTGGTGGATTGACTGGCAAGGCGATCGCGACCATCGGTTATCGCGGGATGCATTCCTTCGAGCTGTCGTTCGACAACCTGTTCGTGCCGGACAGCCATGTGATCGGCGGCGCTGCGGGCCTGGGCAAGGGCTTCTATTTCACGATGGCCGGCATGATGGGCGGCCGCATGCAGACCGCGGGACGGGCTTCGGGTGTGATGCGCGCCGCCATTCGTGCTGCCTTGCGCTACACCGAAGATCGCAAGGTGTTCGGCGCACCGTTGCTCGACTGCCCGTTGACGCTCGCCAAGCTGGCGCGCATGGGCGCGCGCTACGCCGCCTGCCAGCGGCTGGCCTATGCCGTGGCGCAAACCCTCGACGAGGGCGGCGGCCGCATGGAGGCCAGCCTGGTCAAGCTGCTGGCCTGCCGCTCGGCCGAATGGGTGACCCGCGAGGCGCTGCAATTGCACGGCGGCAACGGCTATGCGGAGGAGAGTCCGGTCAGCCGCTACTTTGTCGATGCACGCGTGCTGTCGATCTTCGAGGGCGCGGAGGAAACGCTGGCGCTGAAGGTCATCGCACGCAGCCTGCTTGAGCAGGCGCTGGCCGACGCCGCCGCCGTCCGAACCGCAGCCCCGGCACATTGAGGAGCGACACGATGGACAACGGCAACCTGCTGGAGGGCATGCGCGTGATCGAGGCCGCCGCCTTCGTGGCGGCGCCGCTCGGCGGCATGACGCTGGCCCAGATGGGGGCGGAGGTAATCCGCATCGATGCGCTGGGCGGTGGCCTGGACTACCAGCGCTGGCCAGTCACTCAGGACGGGGCCAGCTTGTTCTGGGCCGGGCTCAACAAGGGCAAAAAGTCCGTCGCGCTCGACCTCGGTTCCCCCGAAGGCCGCGAGTTCGCCATGGCACTCATCGCCGCGCCCGGCGAGGACGCCGGCATGCTGCTCACCAACTTCCCGCCGCGCGGTTGGCTGGACCACGAAAGTCTTCGCCAGCGGCGCAGCGACCTGATCCAGTTGACGGTGCAAGGTGACCGCCATGGCGGCTCGGCGGTGGACTACACGATCAACCCGCGCATGGGCTTGCCCTATCTCACCGGCCTCGGTGAGGCCGACGCGGCCGTCAATCATGTGCTGCCAGCTTGGGACCTCGTCACCGGCCAGATGGCCGCCGCCGGCCTGCTGGCGGCGGAGCGACACCGGCGCCGCCGGGGTGTGGGGCAGCATGTGAAGCTGGCGCTCGAAGACGTGGCGCTTGCTGCCGTGGGCAGTCTGGGTTTTCTGGCGGAGGCGCAACTGGGGCAGGCGCGGGGTCGACACGGCAATCATCTGTTCGGCGCGTTCGGCCACGACTTCTCGACTTCGGACGGCGTGCGTGTGATGGTGGTGGGCCTCACAGGCAAGCAATGGCGGTCGCTGTGCGATGCGCTTGCGATGGGCGACGAGATCGTCGCGATCGAACAGCGCACCGGACTCGACCTTGCGCGTGAGGGCGACCGTTTCCTCGCGCGTCAAGAAATTGCGGCCGTGGTCGCGCGCTGGATGGGCGCCTGCTCGTTCGCGGACGTGGCTGCGCAGCTCGATCGCCACGGCGTCTGCTGGGGCAAATACCAGACGGTGACCCAGTTGGTGAACGAAGACGAGGCCTGTTCGCTGGCCAACCCGATGTTCGGCGAGATCGCGCAGCACGGCGTGGGCTCCCTGATCGCGCCGGGGTTGCCGCTCGACTTCTCCGCCGTGCCGCGGCGTGCGGTGCAGCCGGCGCCGCGGTTGGGAGCGGAGACGGAGCAGGTGCTGTGCTCGGTGCTTGGCGTGGACAGCGCCGAGTTCGGTCGTCTGCACGACAGGGGGGTGGTCGGCGCATGATCTCCGACACCCTCGCATGCGCCGCCCAAACCCCACGAAGAACTGAAGGGGACGAAAGCGGCGAAGCGGGCGGCTGACCCCGCCGCTCAGCCTTTGGACGTGGCCGGTGGCACGAAGCGCTGCCCCTTGAACCCGTGCACGAACAACTGCGAGATGCGCGCAGCCAATTCGCGCGGCGGGATCGCGCCGCTCTTCTCGTACCAGGTGAAGGTCCAGATGATCATGCCGAACAGCAGCATCGCGTAGGGACCGCGTGGCGAGCGCGCGGGCATCAGCTCGGGATTGATCTCGTGCAACACGCCCACCAGCAGGTCCACGATGCGTTTCTCGAGCTTTCGCACTTCACGACGCTGCGCGTCGGGCAGGAACTTGATGTCGTTCATCAGCACCAGGTGTTCGTTGCGCGAGTTGGCCCCGCGCGCAACGAAGGTCTCGACGTATCGGTTGAAGCGCTCCTCGGCCGGCAAGGCCTGGGTCACGACGGTCTCGAGCTCGGCGAGTTGTGCCGTGATGTGCACGCGCACGATCTCGAAGAGCAGGTCTTCCTTGCGGGCGAAGTAGTGATAGAGGTGCGACTTCGAGGCGCCGCAGGCTTGCGCGACCTCGATCATGGTGGAGCCTTCGAAGCCCTTGCGCGCGAACAGCGCCGCGGCCTGATCCAGGATCGACTGCCGTTTGTCGTCGTAGTCGTCTGCGCGTACCCGTGTCATGGCTTGGTCCTGTGATGTGTGGATGCAGTGGTCGTGCCTGCGGCGAGTCCTCTGACCGTGCGCGGGCACTCCTTGTCAATTGTCTGCTGCAAGTCTATTATTAGACCGACAAGACGGTCTATATGCGAGTTATTTGGATGTGGATGGTCACAATTCTTCGGGGACAGCATGCGTGAAAACGAAACTCTTCTGATCGTGGGCGCCGGCCATGCCGGCGCCGAACTGGCGGTGGCGGCGCGGCAGCAAGGCTGGCTGGGTCGCATCGACTTGATCGGCGATGAGGCCATGCTGCCGTACCAGCGACCACCGCTGTCCAAAGCATACCTCCATGGTGCAGCGAGCTTTGAATCGCTCGCGCTGCGGCCGGCGTCGGCCTATGAGGCGGCAAGGGTCCACGTGCATACGGGCGCGCATCTCGTCCGGATCGATCGGGAGGGCCATTGCATCCATCTGAAAGATGGCCGGGTCATGCCCTACACGAAGCTTGCCTTGTGCATGGGCGGGCGTCCGCGCACGCTCGCATTGCCCGGGCTGGACGCGGTGGCCAGGCCGCGCAATCTGCACTACCTTCGCACACTCACGGATGCCGATGCGATCCGCGCGGGGCTGAAAGAGGGCACGCGCCTGGTCGTCGTGGGCGGCGGCTATGTCGGGCTCGAGCTGGCGGCGTCGGCGCGCAAGTTCGGCGCCGAGGTGACGGTGATCGAGGCGCTGCCGCGCGTGCTCGCACGCGTGACCGGCGCGCAGGTGGCGGCCTTCTACGAAGCTGTGCACCGCGAGGCAGGTGTGCAATTGCGCACGGGGCTTTCCGTCGAACGCGTGGAACTGGCGGACGACGGCGCGATCGCGGCGCTGGTGTGCACTTCGGGCGAGCGCATCGTCGCCGACATCGTGGTGGCCGGCATCGGCATGCTCCCCAACATTGAACTGGCGCAGGCGGCCGGACTCGCCATCGATGGCGGGATCGTGGTCGACGAGTTCTCGCAGACCTCGGACCCCGACATCTTCGCTGCGGGCGATTGCACCGCGCATCACAGCGTGCTCTACGACCGGTGCATCCGTCTCGAGTCCGTACCAAACGCACTGGAACAGGCCAGGGCCGCCGCCTTCGCGTTGTGCGGCAAGCCCAAGCCCAACCACGCCGTGCCCTGGTTCTGGTCCGATCAGTACGACCTCAAGCTGCAGATGGTTGGCTTGTCACAGGGGCACGACGTCTGCGTGCTGCGAGGCGATCCCGCATCGCGACGCTTCATCGCCTTCTATCTCAAGGAGGGGATCGTGATCGCGGCCGATGCAGTGAACCGGCCTGCCGAATTCATGCTCGCCAAACGGCTGGTTGCCGCCGGCGCGATGGCCGAACCTTCCGTGCTGGGAGACGAATCTTCGCCTCTCAAGGATCTGTTGCCCGCTTCACCAATGCCACCTGCGACTGTCGCTGCCTGAAATGAACGTCCTGATCGTCTACGCCCATCCGGAACCGAAGTCCTTCAATCGCGCCTTGCTGGATCGATCGATGCAAGTGCTGCAGGAAGAAGGGCACGAGGTCGTGGTCTCCGACCTCTATGCCATGGGCTTCAATCCTGTCGCCAGTGCCGAGGACTTCGCCGAAAGGCGCTTCCCGGACGCGCTGCAGTACGACCGTGAGCAGAAGTACGCTCACGAGCATCAGGCCTTTGCGTCGGACATCCAGGTGGAGATCGACAAGCTGCTCGCTTGCGATGTGCTGATCCTGCAGTTCCCGCTATGGTGGTTCTCGGTGCCGGCCATCATGAAGGGCTGGTTCGACCGCGTGTTCGTCAATGGCGTGGTGTACGGCAAGGGCCGGCGCTTCGACACCGGCGGCCTGAAAGGGCGGCGCGCGCTGGTGTGTACCAGCACCGCCTGCCTGCCCGGCATGGTCGAGCCCGATGGCCTGCTCGCCCACCTGGACGTGAATCTGTGGCACCTGCTCCATGGCACGCTGGCCTACGCGGGCCTCGAGGTGCTTGCGCCGCATGCGTCGTGGTCCATTCACTACACCACGCCGCAGACGCGGGCCGACTACATCGACGCGTTCGCCCAGCGCCTGCGTGGCATCGGCCAGGAGACACCCATGCCGTTGCACCGGCTCGATGAATTCGGTGCGGACTGGCGCCTGAAGCCAGGCATCGCACCGCGCACGAACGGTCATCGCCGGCCCGAGCGGGCAACGGAGTGAGCGGCATGGCGGAGGACAACGCCATCACGCTGGCGCAGCGGATGGCGTTGGACCGGATCGCACCGCAGACCTGGCGCAG
This sequence comes from Variovorax sp. Root473, assembly GCF_001426505.1. GTDB lineage: Bacteria > Pseudomonadota > Gammaproteobacteria > Burkholderiales > Burkholderiaceae_C > Variovorax. Next base: position 56,974 of record NZ_LMEV01000001.1, on the reverse strand, counting down.
CCGTCACAGCGACGTAAACCAGAACGGCCGCTCCTACGGCGGCCAGCTGCTGGGGCAGGCGTTCCACGCGGCGCTGCTCGATGCGCCGCCGGGGCGTGAGCCCACGATGATGCAATTCCTGTTTCTGCAGGGCGCCATGCCGGACAAGCCGGTCGACTACACGGTGTCGGGCCTGCAAAGCGGCAAGCGCTTTCACTCGGTGGATGTGCGTGGGACCCAGGGAGATCGCACGGTGCTCCAGGCCCAGGTGAGCTGCGCATCGCTTCTCGACGGGCCGATGCATGCACGGCCGAGCCTGGCGCCCGCCGATGAAGATCCCGAGCATCTGCCTCGCCTGGCGCAGGTGCCATCGGCGCTGCGTGACCAGCTGGCGCAAATGGGCGGCTACGGCCGCGATGTCAACGACTGCATCGAGTTCCGCATTCCGGATGCAGAACGCCAACTGGCCGGGGCCACGGCGGACCATCGATTCCGCTACTGGATGCGGGTGCCGCACAGCCTGCCGGATGCACCGCGGCTGCAGGCCGCGTGCTTTGCCTATCTGTCCGATTGGTGGCTCAACTTCTGCAGTATGGCCCCGCATCTGAAGCGGGCGGGTGAGCGGCAGATCTACATCACCAGCCTCAACCATGGTGTGTGGCTGCATCAGGTGCCTCGCTGCGATGGCTGGCTGCATGTGGCGTCCGAGAGCCTGCATGCGGTGCATGGACGTGGACTCTCCGTTGCCCATTACCACGACCTTGAAGGGCGTCATGTGGCAACGGCCATCCAGGATTGCCTGCTGGCCTACGTGGATTGATCAGTGGCTCGCGCCCCCGCGTGAAGGGCTGAGCCGGGGGGCTGCATTCCGGTTCGTGCGAATACCGCTCCTTCGAGGGTATTCCCCAGCGGCGCAGTCGTACAAGCCTCTCATAATTCGCGCATTGTCAGACCGACGAGACGGTCTATAAAAGAGCAAGTTCCCTTTCACCGGGCCACCGACGACGGCCTCCAATTTCTCGACGTATGGTCATCACTCAACCCTCCAGCGACCCGCCGAAGCCCGCGCTCGCGATCCACAACATCCAGGTGGTCTACGGCGGCGCCATCGAAGCCGTGCGTGACGTGTCGCTGGAAGTCCGGCCCGGCCAGATCGTGGCCCTGCTGGGGTCCAACGGCGCGGGCAAGTCCACGGTCCTCAAGGCCGTGTCGGGCGTGCTGGATGCCGAAGACGGCGAGATCGAGAAGGGCTCGATCCTGCTGAACGGCCAGCCCATCGAAAAGGCGCTGGCGCCCGCCATCGTGCGCCAGGGCATGGTTCAGGTGCCGGAGGGGCGCCGCCTGTTCGCCACGTTGACGGTGGAAGAGAACCTGATCGCGGGGGCGCACCTGCAGTCTGCTGTCAGCCTGGCGCGTGGGCGCGAGGAAGTGTTTGCGCTGTTCCCGCGGCTGGCCGATATGCGCGGCACGGTCGCGGGCTACCTCTCCGGGGGTGAACAGCAGATGGTGGCCATCGGGCGTGCGCTCATGAGCCGGCCGCGCGTGCTGGCGCTCGACGAGCCTTCGCTGGGCCTGGCGCCGCTGATCGTCAGCGAGATCTTCCAGAGCATCCAGAAGCTGCGTGACACCACCGGCTTGACGATCCTGCTGGTCGAGCAGAACGCCAACCGGGCCCTGGCCATTGCCGACTACGCCTACATCATGGAGAACGGCCGCGTCGTGCTGGACGGCACCAGCGAGCAACTGCGCCGCAACGCCGACGTGCGCGAGTTCTACCTTGGCCTGAGCTCGCAGCCCGGGCGCACCAGCATGAAAGACGTCAAGCACTACAAGCGCCGCAAGAGGTGGCTGTCATGAGCACGCCCGCGCAAACCCCGGTTCTGGAGGCGATCGGCATCTCCAAGCGTTTCGGCGGCGTCAAGGCCGTGAACGCAGTCAGCCTGAAGGTGATGCCGGGCGAGATCGTGAGCCTGATCGGCCCCAACGGCGCCGGCAAAACCACCACCTTCAACCTCGTCAGCGGCGTGCTGCCGCCCAGCGAGGGGCAGATCCTGTTCAAGGGCCGGGACACGGCGAAGCTCAAGTCTTCCGAGTTCGCCCGCCTGGGCATCGGTCGCACCTTTCAGAACCTGGCGCTGTTCCGACAGGGCAGTGTGATCGAGAACCTGCTGGTCGGGCGCCACATCCACTTCAACTACTCCGTGCTGGAGTCCCTTGCGTTCTGGGGACGTCCCCGGCGCGAGGAGATCGCCGCGCGCGAAAAGGTCGAACAGATCATCGAGTTCCTGGAGATCGAAGAGCTGCGCGACAAGCCGGTGAGCCAGTTGGCCTATGGCCAGCAAAAGCGCGTCGAACTGGGCCGGGCGCTGGCCTGTGAGCCCAGCTTGCTGCTGCTCGACGAAATCGTGGCGGGCATGAACCGTGAAGAGAAAGAAGACATCGCCCGCTTCACCCTGGACATCCGTGACGAGTTCGGCGTCGCGGTGCTGATGATCGAACATGACATGCAAGTGGTGATGGACCTGTCGGACCGTGTGTACGTGCTGGATTTCGGTTGCCTGATCGCGCAGGGCACGCCAGCCGAAGTGGCCGCGAACCCGGCCGTGCTGGCCGCCTACCTCGGCGAGGAGGGCAGCCATGTTTGAGCACGAACAATTGATTCGCGGCGAAGGCACGCTGCCGACCTTGTTGCGCGCCCGCGCCCGGGAGCGCGGACATCAGGTGGCGCTGCGCGAGAAGGTCAACGGCATCTGGCGCACGCGCACCTGGGCCGACTATTACCGCGACGCACGCCGCACCGCACTGGGCCTGATGAAGCTCGGCCTGCAGCGCGGCGACCGCATCATCATCGCGGCCGAAGGGCTCCCGGAGTGGTTCTATGCCGACCTGGGCGCCCAGATGATCGGCGTGCAGGTGGTGGGCATCTATCCCACCAATCCCTGGGCCGAGGTGCTCTACATCGCAGGCCACTGTCAGGCGAAGGTGGCGATCACCGGCGACCAGGAGCAGACCGACAAGGTGCTCGACGCGATGGCCAGCGAAGCCGGCCTGCCGCATCTGCAGCATCTCTTTTGCATCGACATGAAGGGCCTGCGCCGCTACGAGTCTGGCCGGCCGCACAGCTTCGCGCATCTGATGGCGCTGGGCGACCAGCTCGCGGCCGAAGATGCCACTGCGGAAAAGCGGCTCGACGCCAGCATCGAAAGCCTGGTGCCGGACGACGTCAACATCCTTGTCTACACCTCCGGGACCACGGGGCCACCCAAGGGGGCGATGCTCACGCACCGCAACTTCATCTACGGCACCTATGCCTACCGCGCCGCGCGGCAGATGCACGACCAGCCGTTCGAGTCGGTGTGCTACCTGCCCTTGTGCCACGTGGCGGAGCGCGCCTACTCCACGGTGCAGCACCTGGTCTCGGGCGGTTGCGTGAACTTTGCCGAGTCGGTTGACACGGTGGCCACCAACATCCGCGAGATCGCGCCGACCTTCTTCCTCGGCGTGCCGCGCATCTGGGAGAAGCTGCAGCAGGGCTTCGAATTCAAGATGCAGGATGCCAGTCGCCTGTCCCGCTGGGTCTACCGCGTGGGCATGAAGCGCGGGCGGGTGCTGTCCGATCGCCGCGCGGTCAAGGGCCGTCTCACGGCACTGGGCGATCGGCTGGAGTTCGGCTTCTGGTACGCCGCGCTGTTTCGCAACATGCAGCGTCACATGGGGCTGAACCGCACCCATACCCGCATGTGCGGCGGCGCGTCGGTGTCGCCCGAGACCCTGCGCTTCTTCGACATCATCGGCGTGCCGGTGGGCCAGGGCTACGGACTCACCGAGTCGTGCGGACTGGGCTTCGTGCAGGTGCCAGGACGCCCCTTCCTGAATGCCAGTTGCGGGCCTGCCATGCCGGGCACGGAATGGAAGCTCGGCGAGGATGGCGAGGTCTTCCTGCGTTCGCCCGGCGTCTTCAAGGGCTACCTGTTCGACGACAAGGGCACGAGCGAGATCCTGCAGGCCGACGGCTGGCTCGCCTCCGGCGACATCGTGGAGTTGCGGGGCGACGACGAGGTCGCGGTGGTCGACCGCAAGAAGGCCATCATCATCACCAGCGGCGGCAAGAACATCGCGCCCTCGGAGATCGAGAACGCGCTGAAGGACAGCCCGTACATCCGCGAGGCCATCGTGGTGGGGGAGGGCCGCAAGTTCCTGGGCGGCCTGATCCAGATCGACTTCGACAGCGTGGGCCGGTGGGCCGCCGATCGCGACCTGCAATACACCACCTTCAAGTCGGTGACGCTCCTGCCCGACGTCGTGGCGCTCATCCAGGGCGTGGTCGACGAGGTGAATTCGCGTTTCGCGCGGGTGGAAAACATCCGCAGGTTCGTGCTCCTCGAGAAAGAGCTGGACCACGACGACGGCGAGATCACCGCCACACAGAAGGTCCGCCGCGGCCTCATCAACAAGAAGTTCGCGCGCGAGCTCGAACAGATCTACGGGCAAGCGTCATGAGCTATTTCATCGAACTGGTCGTCTCGGGCCTGGCGATCGGTGCCATCTACGGACTGGTCGCCATGGGCTTCGCGGTGATCTACAAGGCCACGGGCATCGTCAATTTCGCACAGGGCGAGATGGGCATGCTCACCGCGTATGCCTCCTGGTCGATCGCCGTCACGCTGGGCACCGGCGCGGTGTTGACGGTGCTGGTCGCGGTGGTGGTGGGCGCGCTGTTGGGGCTGATCTGCGAGCGGCTCATCATGCGTCCCATGCTCGGCGAATCGGTGCTGTCCGTCGTGCTGGTGACGGTGGGCCTCTCGGTGATGCTGCGTTCGCTGGTCACCCTGATCTGGGGCGCCTCGCCGCACAAGTTCGCGGTGGCGGGCGCGGACACCATCGTGCACCTGGGCGGGATCGGCATGCGCGTGAGCCAGATCGCCGTGATCGCCGTGCTGCTGCTGGCGCTGGCGGGCTTCTGGGTCTTCCTGAGCCGCAGCCGCTTCGGCGTGGCCATGCGCGCGGTGGCGGCCGATGAGAAAACCGCGCGCCTGATGGGCGTGTCCACGGCGCGCGTGCAGGCGGTGGCATGGGCGGCGGCGTCGGGCCTTGCCGGCCTCGCGGGGGCCTTCTTCGCGGTCATCTATGGCCTGGCACCCACCATCTTCGAACTCGGCCTGAAAGCCTTTCCCGCCACGGTGCTGGGCGGCTTCGACGCCATCCTGGGCTCGGGCGTCAGCGGCCTGGTGATCGGTGTGCTGGAAAACCTCGTGGGCGGCTATCTGCCCAGCACGCTCAAGGAGATCGCCGGCTTCGTCCTGATCCTGGTGGTCCTGATGGTGCGGCCCTTCGGTCTGTTCGGTGAAAAAAGAATTGAGAGGGTCTGATGCGCAGCGGCTTCTTCAAACAAAAGTACAGCGACCTGGTGGTCCTGACGGACTCGCCCGCGGTGAAAGTCTGGGTGGCGCTGTTGCTGATCGCGCTGATCGGGGCGCCGTTCTTCATGAGCACCTATGTGCTGTCGCACATGACGGTGATCCTGTTCACGATCGTGGGCGCTTTGGGCCTGATGGTGCTCACCGGGTTCACCGGGCTGATCTCGCTGGGCCACGTCGGCTTCCTCATGCTCGGTGGATACGCCTATGCGATCAGCGTCGCGCGGCTGGGCCTGCCACCCGAACTCGCACTCGTGATGTCGGGCATCGTTCCTGCAGCCTTCGGGCTGATCGTGGGCATCCCGTCGCTGCGGCTGCATGGGCTCTACCTTGCCATCACGACGCTGGCGTTCGCGCACATCGTGAGCGCCGGCATCCTGGCAGGCGGAAAGTTCACCGGCGCGGGCAGCGGGATCCCGGTCGAGCGCCCGGTCCTGTTCGGCATGGACCTGTCCAGCGACAGAGCCTTCTACTGGTTCTGCGTGGCGATGTGCGTGCTGGCCGTGCTGGTGGTGCTGAATCTGCGGCGCTCCTATGTCGGACGGGCGCTGGTGGCGATCCGCGACAACGACATCGCGGCACGCACCATGGGCATCAGCCTGGTGCGCTACAAGCTGCTGGCATTTCTCGTGAGCGCGGCACTCACCGGTGTGGCCGGGGCGCTGATGGGCATGTACATGAGCATCGTCTCGGTGGAGGGCTATCCCTTCCTGCTAAGCATCGAGGCGCTGGCGGTGATCATCGTCGGCGGCATCGGCTCCGTGCTCGGTGCCGTGCTGGGCGCCGTCTTCATCGTCAGCATGCCCGAGGTCTTCTCGGCGCTGATGGCCGGCCTGGGCGGCCGGCTGGCCGAGCTCATGACGACCAGCGCGCACGAGATCAAGACCATTCTTTACGGTCTGGCCATCGTCGCCTTCCTGCGCTTCGATCCGCGCGGCCTGCGCGGCATGTGGCACGACCTGCGTCACGCGTGGGTGTTCTGGCCGCTGCGCTACTGAATCCCTTGAGATTTTCCAACGGCTGATTGCCACAACCATCAGGAGACATCCATGAAGCACAAACTCTTGCGGCTTGCCGCCGCCAGCCTGCTGGCCGCCGGTGTCGCCGTGCCCGCATCGGCGCAGCAGCAGGGCGTGACGGACACCGAGATCGTCATCGGCGACATCCTGCCGCTGACCGGACCGCCCGCCATGCTGGGCGTGGCGCACAACCTGGGCGTGAAGGTCGCGGTCGCCGAGGCCAACGCCAACGGCGGCATCCACGGCCGCAAGCTGCGCCTGGTCTCCGAGGACGACGGCTACGTGCCTTCGCGCACGATCCAGGGCGTTCGCAAGCTGCTCAACAGCGACAAGGTCTTCGCATTCACCTCGATCTCGGGCACGGCCCAGGCGCAGGCCGCGATGTCGCTCTTCAAGCAGGCCGGCGTCCCTGCCATGGCGCCCATCACCACCTATGAAGGGCTCTACAAGCCGACCATCAAGAACGTGTTCGCGGTGGGCTACGACATGCGCGAAGCGGTCTACGGCCTGGTGGTCCAGATGGCGGAGCGTTACCCCGGCAAGAAATGGGCGCTGATCTCGCAGGACGACGACTACGGCGAGAACGTGCGCGACGGGTTCGAGCGCGCAGCCAAGGAGAAGAAGCTGGAGCTGGTCTCCAGCCAGATCTTCAAGAAGGGCCAGTCGGACTTCTCATCGGAAATCCTCAAGGTCAAGCAGGCCGGCGCCGAAGCGTTGATGGCGGGTGGCGTGCTTGGCGAGAACGTCACCATGGTCAAGGAGCTCGAGCGCATCGGCCACAAGATTCCAGTCGGCGTGACCTACGTTTCGCGCGTGCCCGCCAGCGCCAAGATGATGGGTTCGGCCGGCGAGAACGTGTACACGGTGGACTACGTCTACCTGGAGAGTGCGCCGGAGGCGAAGGGCTTCATGGAGAAGCTCGACCGGCATCTTTCCGCGGAGGAGCGCACGCGCGTGAACCGCTACTCGTTCACCGGCTACGCCGCGGCGCGCGCACTGTTCGCGGCGATGGAGCGCTGCGGCAAGGCGCTGACCTGGGACTGCACCAACGTGGAACTGGCCAAGGTCAGCAAGCTGGAAACGGGTGCCATGACGCCGATCAGCTTCTCGGCGACGAACCATCTGGCGGCACCCAAGCTGTTCCTGCTCAAAGCCGATCCGGCCACCTCCACCTACAAGCTGATGCAGTAATGAGCCCCGCGGGCGCGTCACGCGTCCGCCTTGACGCCTTCGGACGGAGACGCCATTCAGAAACAGGGGTGCGATGCCATCGGACCGTTCACCGCGCGCCAGTATTCAATGAAGAACGTGCCGTCGACCACTTCGTGGCGATGCCACCCGTCCCGGTGGGTAAAACGACACGCCACGTTCGACACTGGCTGGCGTGGGCCAGGCGGGGCCGCTGTATCGGCGCGGGCTGATCGCACTCCCAACGTTCATGCTTGCCCGCCATTTTTTTATGCTCGTGTTGCTCTCGGCCACCTGGGGCGGCTCGTTCGTGCTGCTGCGCATCGCTACGCCGGCGCTGGGCCCTTGGGGTGTGGCGGGACTGCGCTGCCTGCTCGCGACAGGCGTCCTCGCCTTGATCATGCATGCCACGCGAATGCGCTGGCCACCGCGCTCGGCTTGGCCCGCGCTGGCATTTGTCGGGCTGCTGACACTGGTTTGCCCTTACGTTCTCTTTCCGTTGGCAGCGCTGGTACTGCCGGCAGGCTACTCCTCGGTGCTCAATACCACGGCGCCGCTATTCGGCGTACTCGGGGCGGTTGCACTGGGTGATGAGAAGCTTGCAATCCGACGCCTGATCGGTTGCGCACTCGGGCTGGTCGGGGTTGTTTTGCTGATGCAACTCGGGCCGGTGGTTGTGTCGACCACCACGATTCTCGGCGCACTTGCTTGCACACTGGCTGCGGCGACCTACGGCATCGGGGCGATCTTCATGAAGCGTGCCACGCGAGACCACGACGCCTTGCCCGTGGCCGCTGCCGCACATGTCGCGGCGAGCGTGGTGCTGTTGATTCCAACGGTGCTTGCCGGACCGCGCATCCAGGTCACATGGTCAGGCATGTTTTCGCTGGTGATTCTGGGCACGGTCACCTCGGGGTTGATGTACTGGGCGAGCCTGCGACTGATGCGCGAGGTGGCCGCCAGTGCCGCTACCGCGGCTGCGTTCCTGATTCCTTTTTTTGGTGTGGCCTGGGGCCGTCTGTTCCTGGCGGAGCCCTTCACGTCCGGAATGCTGCCCGGGTGCCGGCTGGTGCTTGCGGCAACGTTGCTGGTCACCGGTTTCAATCCGCTGCGCCGGAGGTCCTGAAGCGCATGGCTTGTCGAGGCCGACACCGAAGGTGCATCTCAGGTGTCGGAAAGCGGTCGAGTGGCGCGTTCAATTGACTGACCGTGTGCTTCCCTTCCAGTACGGCTCGCGGAGCACGTTCTTCATGATTTTTCCGGCACCCGACAAAGGCAGCGCGTCGAGAAACTGAACCTTGCGGGGGCACTTGTAGTTGGCAATGAGGGCACGGCAGTGCTCGATGATCTCTTGCTCGGTCACCTCATGCGCGTCCTTCAGGGAGATCACGGCCAATACGGCCTCGCCCCACTTTTCATCGGGGATGCCGATGACGGCGCACTCCTTGACGGCCGGATGTGCGTGCACGGCATTTTCGACCTCGCGCGAGTAGATGTTTTCGCCGCCACTGATGATCATGTCTTTCACGCGGTCGACGATGTAGATGAAGCCGTCTTCGTCCATCCAGGCTCCGTCGCCGGTATGCATCCAGCCGTCCCGAATCGCGGCGGCCGTCGCATCAGGCTTGTTCCAGTAGCCCAGCATCACCTGCGGTCCGCGTACCGCGATTTCACCGGACGTTCCGCGGGGCAGCTCGTTGCCCTCTGGGTCCACGATCTTCACATCCACCCCATACGCGGCGCGACCTGCGGCCTTTCGCTTGTGAGGGCCGTGCTCGCCGTCGAAGTGGTAACGCCAGGGCAGACTCACCGTCAGTGCGGCGGTCTCCGTCATGCCGTAGCCCTGAATGAACTCCCAGCTCGGCAGTTTCGCGATCGCCGTGGCCAGCACAGAGTCTGGAATCGGCGAGGCGCCGTACTCGCAGTAGCGCACGCTGGTCAAGTCGTAACGGTCGAAGTCCGGGTGGTTCAAAAGCATGTTGATCATGGTCGGCACAAACAACACGTAGTTGATCCTGTGCGTCTGGATCGCCTCAAAGGCCAGTTGCGCGTCGAACTTGGGCAGGCATACGTGTGTGCCGCCGGCCAGCGTCAGTGCGAAGGCCGGCGACGATCCGGCCAGGTGAAAGAGACCTGCCGAATGCATGTAGGTCGTCTGGTCGCTGAAATGCAGCGTGGCGATCCAGTTGATGGAAGCCGCGATGAAGTTCGTGTGCGACAGCATCACCCCCTTGGGATGCCCCGTGGTGCCGCCCGTGTAGTAAATGCCGCAGAGCTGGTCGTCGCGGCCACAGGCGTCGGCCATGGGCTCCGACTGGGTGATCAAACCCTCGTAGGCGTGCATCCCGGCGGGCGTGGGCTGGTCGCCCATGTGCACCACGTGCTGCATGGCATGGCCCTTGAGGAGCGCCGGGACCTGGTCCGCAAAGCCGTCGTCCACTATCAGCCCATGACAGCCCGCGTCGTTCAGGCTGTAGACGTTCTCAGGAACAGCCCAGCGCGTGTTCAGAGGCACGATCACCAGGTTGGCCCACGCCGCGGCGAAGAACAGCTCGATGTAGTTGTCGCTGTTGAAGGCCAGCACCGCCAGGCGATCACCGGGCTTCAAGCCGAGCTGACAGAGACCGGCGGCCAAGCGCGGCACGCGCGCGCCCACTTCGCTCCAGCTTCGCTTGCGGTCCTGGTAGATGGTGGCGGTATGCCGGGCGCGCGTCTGCACAGCGCGAGAAAGGGCTTGGGTCAGTTGCATGGGGCGGCTCTCCTGCGCGCAGGCTTACAGCGCCGGGTGCTTCTGCGGCAGTGGGTAGCGCGGGTACCCCGCGGCCACACCGTATTCACTGATGCCGATGCCGGACTCGCCGTCGGTGTGCACACGAAGCACGTGATCGCCCAGGGTGCGCGCGCGTTCACGCGTGAGTGCATCGTCCAGGTTCCAGACATCGTGGCTTTCGGCGTAGGCGCCTTTGTCGTCGCCGTGATTCCAACCGTCCCAGCCACCGTAGAGGCCGCCTTTCAGGTAATACCGCGCAGGCAGCGCTTCCAGCCGGAGGATTCGGGGTGAGCCCTGATCGAAAGACAGACGCAGCTCACCGCCCGTGATAGTTTGGCCCAGCGGGTCGTCGGCCCATTGCAGGTCGTGCTCGGCGCCCGTGAGTTCGCGGTGGCGCACGCTGCCATCAGCCTGGCGCTGGTACTCGGCGCCTGACAGGTAGTAGGGCTTGCCGGGCTCGCGCTCTTTCAGGAACATCGACACGCCCAAGGTCGGCGTCTGCAGCATTGACCACGTCCAGAAGAACTTCTTGTGCGTCTGCATGGGAGGCGAGGCCCAATCGGTGCGCATCTCCGAGCGGATGCCCCAGGAGCGGTCACGCTGACCCCACCAGGTGGCCGGTGTGAGCTCGTGGCGCTTCCCGCCCACGCGGAGCCAGCCGCGCCAGCGGCCGAACTGCGCCACGCGCGCCAGGTCTTCTTCGACGTCGCCATCGCGTTCGCGTCGGCTCTGCTTTTCCTGGGCGGCGGGGAAGGCAGCCTGGAATTCCAGCTCGAAGGCGATGCCTGAAGCGTTGTCGCGCAGCGTGAGTCGGTGCAGTTGGTGACCCTGCACGACGTCCAGCCGAAGGGGACCCACTTCCAGGTCCAGCGGGTTCGCACCCAATTGGCGCGACGCGCGGAAGTTGTGTTGGGTGCGTCCCACCGTGACACCTGCAAAGGCGTCCATGACGCCGCGGTTCGGGTAGTAGCCAAAACCCACGTCCAGCAGCAGTGGGGTGCCGTCGATGGGGTGCGCGGTGTACCAGTAGCGCTCGGTGAAACGAGCGTCCCCGTTGCCGGCTTGTGCAAAGGTGCCGGGGGTCTGGTGGCCGATCAGGTCGTCCTGGGGAGTCAGCATGATGTCAATCCTTGGAGGCAGCGGCCGTCATGGCGCTGAAGTCGGTCAGGGGGATGCGCTTGCGCTCGATGAGCAGTTGCTCGCGCAAGGCGTGGAGCAGGATGGTGTCGAGCTCGACCTCGGTGTCCCGCGGCAGCGATGGACCCTGCTGGTCGAGCCAGTCGGTGAGCTCGCGCACACGCGCCTCGGCGCCCGGCAAGTCGGCTGCTTCAGGCGCAGCCGGCAGGCTCAGGCCGGCGCGCGCGACCCGCTCGGCAAACCGCCTGGTGCCTTCGCGCAACGCCGTGGCCTGTGCCTGCAGAGGCTGCGGGTCCCACACCGCCATGCCGGCGAGTTTTCCGAGGATGTCGTGCACGGCGGCGAGTTGGCCGCGTGCCACGTCGCTCGTCAGTTCGGGGGCCACCGCGTCGCTCAGGGTGCGGCGCAGCGCTTCCATCAGTCCGGCCAGGTCGGTGTTCATGCGGCCTCCGAAATCAGGCGATTGAGCTCCAGCAGCGTCGACGCCACCTGAAAGCCCATGGAGGCCATGCGCACGTCGTGTCCGCGGCCACTGTCCACACGGTGTGCCGCGCTCAGCAGCATGGACGCGCTCTTGAACAGGCCCAGCACCTCGTAGTAGTGCAGCGCCTGCGGATCCAGGATGAGGCCCGTCTGCTTCGCGTAGGCCTCGAAGAACGCCGCGCGCTCCATGAGGCCGCCGACCCGCCCCGTGCCGCCCGAGAAGATGCGCAGCGCACCCCAGGCCAGATCTTCATGCGGGTCGCCCGGGTGCACCAGCTCCCAGTCGAGCACGGCCGTGATGCGCCCGTCTTGCTGCAGAAAATTGCCCACGCGGTAGTCGCCGTGAACGATCACCACCCGCGGCGCCTTGGGCGCGTGGCGCAGCAGCCAGCGCATGGCATGGTGCAGTTGCGCCGGCGCCTGCGACGCGTCATCGGCGAAGCCGGCGTGGCGCCACCAGTACAGAACCTGGTCGCGCGCCACCGAGTCTTCGCTCACCGTGCCCCACAGGCGCTTGAGCGCCGTGTTTTGCCAGTCCACCTGATGAAGCGCGGCAAGCGCACTCACGAAGTCGGATGCCAGGCTGGCGTTGTGCGCCTCGCCGCGCGCCTCCGCCGCGCCTTTCCAGGGCATGGGCGTGTCGCCCATCACGCGCCCGGTCACCAAGAAGGGCGCGCCGATCACGGCGGGGTCGTCGCTGAAGGCGAAGACGCGCGGCACCGGCAGCGCCGCATTGCCCTGCAGCGCCTCCAGCGCACGGTATTCGGGCTCGGCCTGGTAGGGCGCGAGCAGGCCACGCGGGTCGCCGATGCGCAGGATCAATTCCAGGGCCTGGCCACCGTCTTGTGGTGTGGCCGTGAAGCCCACCGTGATCCAGGAGAAGCCTGCAGGGAAGCGGCGCCAACCGTCCAGCCGCAGCGGGCGCTGCAAGGCTTGTGAAAAAAAGGCGCCGAGTCGTTCACTCAAGGCGTCTGTGGAAAGGTCAAGTCTGGATTCGCTCATCCACCGGCGCTCTTGAACAACAGATTGGGCAGCCACAGGCTCAACGCCGGCACCGAAGCGATCAGCATCACGCGCAGCAGGTCGGCCACGATAAAAGGCAACACGCCGCGCACGATCGAGCCCATGGCGATGTCGGGCGTGACCGAACGGATCACGAACAGGTTGACGCCGATCGGGGGCGTGATGAGACCGATCTCGACCACCACCACGATCAGGATGCCGAACCACACCGGGTCGAAACCCAGCGAGAGCACGATGGGAAAGAAGATGGGCACGGTGAGCAGGATCATCGACAGGCTCTCGAGCACGCAGCCGAGCACCAGGTAGATCGCGATCATCACCATGATGACGCCGAAGGGCGGCAGGCCACTGCCTTGGACCAGCGCCAGCAGGCCTTCATGGACACCCGTGATGTTCACGAACTCGCCGAACAGCGCCGCGCCCAGGATGATGGCAAACATCATCGCCGAGGTGCGCGTGCTGTCGGCGAAGATCTCACGGATTTGCGCCAGCGTGAGATTGCGCCGCGTGAGCGCGAACAGCAGCGCTGCCGCCGCGCCGATGCCCGAGGCTTCCACCGAGGTGAACAGGCCGCCATAGATTCCGCCCATGACGATGCCGAAGATCGCGGCCACGGGCCACAGGGTGCGCAGCAGCGAGCGCCCGTCCATCTTCATGCGCTCCGTGCTCGGGGGCGCTTGCGACGGGTCGCGCCAAACCATGTAGCGAACCGCGATCATGTACCCGATGACGGCCACGAGGCCCGGCACGATGCCGGCCGCGAACAACATGCCGATGTGGGTCTGCGTGGCCACGCCGTAGACCACCATGATCACCGAGGGCGGGATCAGAATGCCCAGCGTGCCGCCTGCGGCAACAGCGGCGGAGGCCAGCTTGTCGCCATAGCCGAGGCGGCGCATTTCGGGGATGGCGACCTTCCCCATGGTGGCCGCCGTCGCCACACTGGAGCCACAGATGGCGCCAAAGCTGCCGCAGGCGACCACGGTGGCCATCGCCACACCGCCGCGGCGCCGCCCGATCAGGGCCTGCGCAGCGCGGAACAGGTCACCCGAAATGCCGGCGCCCGCCACGAGGTTGCCCATCAGGACGAACAGCGGCAGTACGATGAGCGTGTAGACCAGGGTGCTGTCGCGCGTGATGGTGGCGACCATGCTGATCGCGGGCGTCCAGCCGTTGAGTACAAGCACCCCACCGAAGCCCACCAGCCCGAGGGCGGTGGCGATCGGCACTTGCAGGAGGATCAGCGCGAAGGCGATCAGAAAGCCGATGGAGATCGCGAGCATCTCAGCCTCCCAGACCGGTGGGTGACGCTTCTTCGCGCCAGACGCCGAGCGCGTGTGCGACGAAGATCAGGGCGCTCAAGGCGGCGAGCCCGGCCATGCACCACAGCACCCAGGCCGTGGGGATTCCGAGCAGGGCCGAGGCATCGCCGAACTCGGCCGAGCGCAGGGCCTGCCGCCCGCAACACCAGGTGAGCAGGCCGAACAACAAGGCCCCGACCACGCCGGACAGCACGCGCTGAGCCGTTCGCGCAGCGCGCGCCACCGGAATCAGGTCGACCACGATGTGGCCACCGCGCCGTGCCAGGACCGGATAGAGCGCGAACACCATCAGAGCGAGCATCACTTCCGCGAGCTCCGTTCCCCACAGCAAGGGGCTGTTGAAGAGGTTGCGGCCCAGCACGTCGATGAAAACGATGAGCATCAAGGCCAGCAAGGCCAGCGTGCCCGCGGCCGTGAGCCCGCGCTCGATCTTTCCTTGCGCCATCGCTTATTTCCCGGCGGCCACGTCGGCACGCAGCTGGTCCAAGAGCTTCTGCGGATCGGCAACGCCCTTCTTCTTGGCCTTCTCAACCCAGTCCTTCTCGACTGGTGCGAGCACCTTCTTCATTTCAGCGACCAGCGCGGGCGGTGCCGTCTCCACGCTCTTGCCTGCCTTGCGCAAGCCGTCGAAGGCAGCGCGGTCGCCCTTGGCGTAGGCGGCCCCGATCTTGGTGGCGAAAGCGTCGCCGCTGATGCGCATGATGGCTTCGCGGTCCTCGGCGCGCAGGGACTTCCACTTGTCTTCGTTGATGCCGAGCACCAGCACGGTGTTGTAGATCGCACCTGGCACGATGGTGGCGTAGGGCACCAGCTCGTTGAGCTTGAAGGCTGGAATGGACTCTGGCGGCATCAGAGTGCCGTCCAGCACGCCCGACGACATCAGCTCATAGGTCTCGCTCACGGGCTTGCTCACCGGTACCGCGCCCAGCAACTGCAGCGCCTGCGTAGCGCTGGCCTGCGGACTGCGGATCTTCAGACCCTTGAAGTCGTCCACGCTGCGCAGCGCGCGCTTGGAGTTGAACAGCTGGCCGGGCGAGACCACGTAGACCGACAGCGGGTACACGCCCTTGAATTCGCCGTAGCTGGCCAGGTGCTTGCGAAAGAAGCGGTCGGCGACGGGAGCGAGGATTTCCGGGTTGTCGCTCACGAACGGCATCTGCAGTCCCTCGAGCACGTCAAAGCGGTTGGGCGTGTAGCCGGGAATGAACACCACGAGATCGGCTTGTCCGTCGCGCGCCACGTCGAACTGCGCGGGCAGTGTGCCCACCACCTTGGGCAGGGTGTCGATCTTCACGCGGCCGGCAGTTACTTTCGCGACCTCGGCAATCCACGGCTCGATGACCTCCATGCGCATGGCCTGGCCGGCCGGAAGCCAGTTGGAGTACTTGATCACAGTGGTCTGGGCGATGGCGGGGACGGATGCCGCGAAGGCGCCGGCCAGCGCCACGACGCCAAAGATGCGGCGGGTGTGGGAAATCATGGTTTGTTTGTCTCTGATGGTTTTCGGGGTCACCCGTCGGGCGTGAGAACGCAACTGCGTGGTGAGAAATAATAATAGACCGACGCGGCGGTCTATGCAAGCGGGTGGAGGCGCGAAGTGATTGCGCTGGACGCCGCTTCCGATTTTTTCCTACCGAAGAATCTCTGGATGGAAAGCCTCAAGCAGCGAGGCCGACTTGCGCGCGCAGTACCGAGCGGGTGGCGTCGTCGGCCCGAAGCAGGGAGGACGCGTCCCTTAACCCTTCTCAGCGATGAAGCCATGGAGAAACAGGCGCGCCATACGGTCGCACAGTTCCTGGGGCTTCACTGGGCCAGTGGACGAATACCAGAAGTCGGTCCAGTTGAGCATGCCCACCAGCATCATGGTGTAGGGCTTGTACAGGTGGTCGGCCAGGTGCGGGTTCAGCTCCCGCAGCAAGCCCGCAACGAGTTCCGCCAGCTGGCGCTGCAGCGCAATGAGCGGCGCCTGCTTGGCCTTGGGAAGGAACTTCACATCGCTCATCGCGACCATGTGGCGGCGGCGCGACTGGACCGACTTCTGCATGTAGGCCTGGACCAGCCGCTGCATCCGTTCGCCCGGTTTTCCCTTGCCGGTCAGCGCTTCTTCCAGGGCCGCGATCAGCCGCTGCAGATGCTCCTGCAGCATCGCAAACAGCAGATCGTCTTTCGCCGGGAAGTAGTGGTAGAGCATCGACTTGGTCGCCCCGCATGCCTTGGCCACGTCCTGCATCTTCGCCGCGGGGTAGCCCTCCTTGGCGAAAAGGGCGGCAGCACAGTCCATGATGGCCTGGCTCTTGGATTCATAGTCGTCTGAACGTACGCGCGGCATGCGGTCCTCCTTGGGGCGCGAAGTGTAGCAAGCGCTGCTTGCACAGAGTCGATTGCGTCATTAAAATAAACCGACGTGCCGGACTATTAATTGATGGGCGCGCTTGTTCTTCGAACTGAATCCTTCACTGCATCCACTTCCATGACCGAATTCGAATTTCTGGAGCCCGACCTTCTCGACGAAGACCTGCGCATGGTGCGCGAGCAAGTGCGCCGCTTTGTCCGCGAGCGCATCGTTCCGTGCGCCGATGCCTGGGAGGTCTCGGGAGAAATCCCACGCGAGCTGTTCCGCGATCTCGGCCAGCTCGGCTTCCTCGGGATGCGCCATCCGGTCGAATACGGCGGCGGCGGCATGGGCCCGTTGGCCTCCGTGGTTCTGGGGGAAGAGCTGGCACGCTCCGGTTACGGCGGCGTGGCCTCGGCGCTCACGGTGCACAGCGACATGTCGATTGGTCACATCGCGCACCGCGGCACGCACGAGCAGAAACTCAAATACCTTCCCGCGGCCTGCGCGGGAGAAAAGGTGGGCGCCGTGTGCGTCACTGAGCCGAATGCGGGCTCGGACGTCGCGGGCCTGAAGACGCGCGCGCAGCGCACGCCCGATGGCGGTTGGGTGGTCAACGGTTCCAAGACCTTCATCACCAACGGCGTGTACGGCGACATCTTCATCGTGGCCGCCCGCACCGATCCCGATGCCAAGGGCAGCCGAGGCATCTCGCTGTTCATCGTCGACAAGGACAACCCCGGCCTGAAGGTGGCGCGCCAGTTCGACAAGCATGGCTGGCGCTCGTCCGACACCGCCGAGCTGTTCTTCGACGACATGAAGCTGGCACCCGATGCGCTGTTGGGCGAGGAGGGCAAGGGCTTCTACTACATCATGAGCACGTTCCAGAACGAGCGGCTGGTGGTGGGTGCGCTGGTCTCGGGCACCTGTGCCCGCGCCATCGAACTGACGGTGGACTACGTGCGCCAGCGCCAGGCGTTCGGCAAGACGCTGTGGGACCAGCAGGTGGTGCGCAACAAGCTCTCCTGGGTCGCGTCCAAGGCCGCAGCGGCGCGTGCGCTCACCTACCAATGCGCGCAGATGATCGCCGAGGGCAAGGACACCGTGCGCGAAGTGTCGATGCTCAAGGCCTTCGCGGCGGAGACGCTCCAGGAGGTGGTGCACACCTGCCTGCAGCTGCATGGCGGCACAGGCTTCATCATCGGCACACCGGTGGAGCGCATGGCGCGCGACGCCCGCATCCTGACCATCGGCGGTGGCGCTACCGAGGTGATGCTCGAAGAAGTTGCCAAGCGCATGTGAGCAGCGATGAGCGCGATGGAATTCACCCCCTACGGATGGCCCGAGCCGGGTGACCGCTACCTGGCGGCCACGGCGTTTCTGGATTTCGGCGCACCAGCGGTGGCCCGGTTCGTGGCCGATGTCATCGGGGACGCGACGACCGCGACGCAGAAGGCCGTTCGCCTGTTCTACGCGGTGCGCGACCAGGTCCGCTATGACGCGGGCAACGTGCGGTTGACGCCCGAGGGCTTGCGGGCCAGCACCGTGGTGGCGGAGGGCGCGGCCTTCTGCATCCCGAAGGCGGCGCTGCTTGCGGCCGCGGCGCGCTGCGCAGGCATTCCGGCGGCGATCGGCCTGTCGGACGTGGTCAATCATTTCAGCACGCCGAAGATGCAGCAGGCCATGGGCGGGCGCGAAGTGTTCATGCACCACGGCTGGGCCGCACTCTACCTGGGCGGGCGCTGGGTGAAGGCCGTGCCCGCATTCAACAAGGAACTGTGCGCGCTGATGGGCGTGCCACCGACCGAATTCGATGGTACGCAGGACGCGGTGCTCCAGCAGTTCAAGGCCGACGGATCGGTGCACATGGAGTACCTGCGCGACCACGGCATCTGGTCGGACGTGCCCTTGCAACGCATCGAGGCCGACTGGACCGGCTACTACCCGTCGACGCTGTGGCGCGACCATCAAGGCGGCGCATGAAACCCTCGCCCATCCCTCCTTTTCGAAAGCGACCGCATGCCCGGACCCCTCTCTCACGTCACCGTCATTGAGCTGGCAGGCATCGGCCCGGGTCCGTTCGCCTGCATGATGTTGGCCGACCTGGGCGCCACCGTCATTCGGATCGATCGCCTGCCAGGGCCACCTTCCAAAGGTGGACTGGAAGACCTGATGCGCAACGACAGCATCGTCGACCGCGGCCGGCGCTCCGTGTCGGTGAACATGAAGGACCCGCGCGGTGTCGAGGCGGTGCTTCGGCTGATGGCGCGTGCCGACATCCTGGTGGAAGGGTTTCGCCCCGGTGTGGCGGAAAAGCTCGGGTTGGGCCCGTCGGTGTGCCATGCGCGCAATCCGCGACTGATCTACGGGCGCATGACCGGGTGGGGCCAGACCGGGCCGCTGGCACAGGCGGCCGGCCATGACATCAACTACATCTCCCTGTCGGGCGCGCTCCACGCCATGGGCGAGGCTGACCGGCCTCCCGCGCCACCGCTGAACCTGGTGGGCGACTACGGCGGTGGCGGCATGCTGCTGGTCGTGGGCGTGCTGGCCGCGCTGGCCGAGGCGCAACGCTCCGGCAAAGGGCAGGTGGTCGATGCCGCGATGACTGACGGTGCGGCGCTGCTGATGGCCGCGCCATACGGGCTCATGACCAAGGGCTTCTGGCAAGACCAGCGGCAGAGCAATTTCCTGGACGGCGCGGCGCATTTCTACGGCACCTATGAATGCGCCGATGGACGCTATGTGTCGATCGGTGCCATCGAGCCGCAGTTCTACAAGCAACTGCTCGCGGTGTGCGGCATCGACGATCCGCAGTTTCAGCATCAGTGGACGCCAGAGGAATGGCCCGCGCTGCGAAGCAAGCTCGAAGGCGTGATGCGCCAGCGCACGCGTGACGAGTGGTGCGCGCTGCTGGAAGGCAGCGATGCCTGTTTCGCCCCGGTGTTGTCGATGGCCGAGGCACCCCTGCACCCGCACAACCAGGCACGC
Source organism: Variovorax sp. Root473 (assembly GCF_001426505.1). Lineage (GTDB taxonomy): Bacteria > Pseudomonadota > Gammaproteobacteria > Burkholderiales > Burkholderiaceae_C > Variovorax. Next base: position 37,313 of record NZ_LMEV01000001.1, on the reverse strand, counting down.
GGGACCTTCGTCGCGCCGCAGGGCGTCAGCCAGCCGGCACCCGCGCCGCGATTCGATCGAACGCCGTCGGAGCTCCCGCCGCCTGCGCCGACCGTCGGGGCGCACACGGGTGAACTGCTCGCGCACGCGGGGTTGGGGCCCGAGGACATCCGTGCGCTTCAAGAGGCCGGCGTCATTCATATCGCGGGTGCCTTTGCATGACCCACGCGCCGCCTCCCTCTGCACGAACGTCGCTGCATTCGCGTCGCATCCACTGCGAAGGTTTCCGGCGCGAGGATGGATTGCTTGAACTGGAAGCCACACTGATCGACACCAAGCCCATGCCGCTGCAGCTGGTGAATCGGGTGGTTCCGGCCTTGCAGCCCATTCACCAGATGCGGGTGCGCCTCGTGATCAACGCGCAGCGCGAAATCGTGGATGCGACGGCATTCAGCGAGCACACACCCTATGCCACATGCGCGGGCGTGGAGACTGTCTATCGCCAGTTGATTGGCCTGCGCATCGAACCGGGCTTCACCCAGCAGGTGAAGCGCCTGTTCCGGGGCATTGCCGGCTGCACCCACATCACGGAACTTCTGCCGCTGATGGCGAGCACTGCCTTCCAGCTGTTCTGGGCCGATGGCAGCTTTGCCCAGCAGAATGCGCGCGCCAGCGAGCAACGCCAGACGCCGCTGGGCGGTTGCCATGCCCTGCGGCTGGATGGCGATGTCGTCCGGACCTACTTTCCCCAATTCCACAAGGCACCCTCGGCATGAACGACGCTGTACTTTTCGACGTCCAGGACGGCGTCGCCACGATGACCTTGAACGAAGGCGCGCGGCTCAATCCACTGACCCAGCCGCTGCTTCAAGGTCTTCTTGCCGGGCTGCGCCGCGTGCGCGGAGATGCGAGCATTCGCGCCTTGCTGCTGACCGCCAATGGCCGTGGCTTCTGCGTCGGCGCGGACCTGCAGGAATTCGGCCAACGCGCCGCCGATCCGGCCAGCGGCACGTTGAGCGACTACGTCGGCCAGCTGCTGCGCGAGCAGGCCAGCCCGATCATGCTGGAGATGCGCGCGCTGCCGGTTCCCGTCGTCTGCGCGATCAACGGTGTGGCCGCCGGTGGCGGCGTGGGGCTGGCCTTGTCCGGCGACATGGTGATCGCCGCGCGCTCCGCGTACTTCTACCTGCCGTTCATGCCCTCACTCGGGCTGGTGCCGGACATGGGCTCCAGCTGGCTGGTGCCGCGCGCCGTCAGCCCCGCACGCGCACTGGGCCTGGCACTCACCGGCGAAAAGCTCGACGCGCAACGGGCCGCAGAATGGGGTCTGATCTGGGCATGCGCGGACGACGAGATCCTGCCGGAGGCGGCCCGGGCGCTGGCGCTGCAACTGGCGCGCCTGCCATCGCATGCGATCCTGGAGGCACGCGCACTCGCGTCGGCCGCCAGCCGCAACAGCCTGGAGCAGCAGATGGTGCTCGAGTGCGAGCGCCAGCAGGCGCTCATCGATGGCGACTCTTTCGCGGAAGGCGTGCGCGCGTTCACCGAGCGGCGTCCGCCTGTCTTTGCCGGACGCCGCGACGGGTAGAACCCGTGAGGCGTTCACGCGCCTTCAAAAGTACTCCGAAGCCCGGTGCAGTTGCACTGGGCTTTTTCGATTGCGGGCCCGCATGCGGGAAAGCCCGCAGCGTGGTGCCTCGGGGATCGTCGGATACGACGATACCTCGCGCGAGGCCTCTCCCTAATGTCCATGGTGCGCCTGAACGAGGGGCGCGACATTCGAACAACAGGTCCCGCGCGCTGCCCTGGAGCGGACGACGGGGCCGCCGATGGAGACAGAGCTTTGCTGGTATTGCAGATCATCGTCGCGGGCATTGCGCAGGGCTGTGTCTACGGCCTCATTGCCCTGGGCTTCGTGCTCATCTACAAGGCGACCGAGACCGTCAACTTCGCACAGGGCGATCTGATGATGCTCGGCGCCTTCGTCGGCCTGGCCGGCATGAGCGTGTTGGGTTGGCCCTTCTGGCTGGCCGCGCTGGCAGCTGTCGCGGTGATGGCGTTGGCCGGCATGCTGATCGAGCGCGCGGTGATCCGCCCGGTGCTCGGCCAGCCCCAGTTCTCCATCGTGATGCTGACCTTCGGCCTGGGGTACATCGCCCGCGGCGGTGTCACCATGGTGCCGGGCATCGGCACCGACACGCATGCGCTGGCCGTGCCCTACAAGGGCAGCACGCTCGACCTGGGTGCGGTGGTGGTCGGCGGCGAGCAACTGGTGATCATCGGTGCCACCGCCGCACTGTGTGGCGGCCTGTGGCTGCTGTTCCGCTACACGCGCGTCGGCATCGCGATGCAGGCCTCGTCGCAGAACCAGCTGGCGGCCTACTACATGGGCATCCCGGTGCAGCGCCTCAATGGCCTGGTCTGGGCGCTGGCCGCTGCCGCCGCCACGGTGGCCGGCCTGCTGCTCGCGCCCATCACCTTCGTGCACGCCAACATGGGCTTCATCGGGCTCAAGGCCTTTCCGGCGGCCATCGTCGGCGGCTTCGGCAGCCTGCCCGGCGCCATCGTGGGCGGCTTGGTCATCGGCGTGGTGGAGTCGCTGTCGGGCTTCTTCCTGCCCGAGGGCTTCAAGGACGTGATGCCCTACGTCGTGGTGCTGCTGATGCTGGCGATCAAGCCGACCGGGCTGTTCGGCGATCGCGCGCGCAAGAAGGTCTAGGACCGCAAGACAACCAAGGCCACCTTCCCATGCGCTTCGTATTCAAGACCCGTTACGACCAGGACATCGCGCTCGCCCGCCACGGCGGCGACCGGTTCTGGTACTCGCTGCTCGTGCTGGCGCTCCTCGCCGCACCCTGGCTGCTGCCGGAGTACTGGCTGGCCCAGCTCAGCTTCGTGTTCATCTATGCCATCGTCGCCGTGGGCCTGATGCTCCTGGCCGGCTTTACCGGGCAGTTCTCGATCGGGCACGCCGCATTCATGGGCATCGGCGCCTACGCCGAGGCCTACCTGGCGACGCGGGGCTGGCCGCTGGCGGCGAGCCTGGCCTGCGCGATGGCGCTGGCCGCGGTGGCCGGTGTGGTGGTCGGCTTGCCAGCATTGCGCGTCAAGGGCATGTACCTGGCCATCGCGACGCTGTCCTTCGGCTTCATCGTCGAGGAGGCGCTGGCGCGTTGGGAGAGCGTGACCGGCGGCAACGCGGGCAAGTCGGTGCCCGCGCCGCAGATTCTGGGCTACGCGCTCGACAGCACCGAGCGCTTCTATTTCCTGTGCCTCGTGTGCGTGGTCGGCAGCACGCTGGTGGTGCTCAACCTGCTGCGCGCGCCGACCGGCCGGGCCTTCGTGGCCATCCGCGATTCGGAGGTCTCGGCGCAGAGCATGGGCATCCAGCTGGCACGCTACAAGTCGCTTTCGTTCGCCATCTCGGCCGCGCTCGCCGGCCTCGGCGGTGCGCTCTACGGCCACAAGATGCAGTTCATCTCGCCCGAGCAGTTCAGTCTGGTGCAGTCGATCGACCTCGTGCTGATGGTGGTGATCGGTGGGCTCGGCTCGATCCACGGCGCTTTCTTCGGCGCGATCTTCCTGATCGGCATGCCGCAGCTGATTTCGCTGGGCAAGGACTACCTGCCGGCGGCAATCGGCCAGGCCACAGGCTTGCAGAGCGTGGTCTACGGCGCTGTGCTGATCACCTTCGTGATGCTCGAGCCGATGGGCCTGTATGGTCGATGGCTCAAGGTGCGCACCTGGCTGGAGCTGTATCCCTTCTACCGGCGCGGCATGTTCAAGCGCCAGAAGTCCTTCCAGAAATCGGAGCGGTTGAAATGAGCGCCCCCTTGTTATCGGTGCGCGATCTCAGCGTGCGATTCGGCGGTGTGCTGGCGGTCAACAAGGTCAGCTTCGATGTCCATGCAGGCGAGGTGTTCACGCTCATCGGACCCAACGGTGCGGGCAAGACCACGGTGTTCAACCTGATCAGCCGCATCTACACGCCGACCAGCGGCACGCTCAGCTTCGACGGCCAGCGGCTCGACGCCGTGCCGCCACACGGCGTGGCCGCGCTCGGCATTGCGCGCACCTTCCAGAACATCGAGCTCTTCGAGCATGCGACGGTGCTGCAGAACCTGCTGATCGGCCGCCACATCCGCCGCAGCACCGGGGTGTGGGCCGAGATGCTTTTCACGCCTGCCGTGCGCGAGGCCGAACGCCGCACGCGCCGCAAGGTGGAAGAGGTGATCGACCTGCTCGAACTTCAGCACTACCGCGATGTACTGGTGGCGGGCCTGCCCTATGGCGTGCGCAAGGTGGTGGAGCTGGCAAGGGCGTTGTGCACCGAACCCAGGCTGCTGTTGCTGGACGAGCCTTCGTCCGGCCTGAACGTGGAGGAGACGGGCGACATGGCTTTCTGGATCGAGGACATCCGGCGCGACCTCGGCGTGACCATCCTGATGGTGGAGCACGACATGGGCCTGGTGTCGAAGGTGTCGGATCGTGTGCTGGCGATGAACCAGGGGGCGGTGCTGGCAGTCGGCACGCCTTCCGAGGTGCAGTCAGACCCCGGCGTTGTCGAGGCGTATCTTGGAACCGTCGATGACGTGAGCAGTCTGCGGAGGAAGGCATGAGCGATGTCATCCTTCAGCTGCTCAACGTCGAGAGTGCCTACGGCCCCATCAAGGCCATTCGGGGCGTGAGCCTCAAGGTGCGCGCAGGCGAGATCGCCACGGTGCTGGGCTCCAACGGCGCGGGCAAGACCACGATCCTCAAGACCATCTCGGGGATCATCGATCCGCGCAAGGGCAGCATCGAATTCAAGGGCGAGAGCATCACGGCGAAGGACCCCGCGCACATCGTGCAACGGGGCCTGAGCCACGTGCCCGAAGGTCGCGAGGTCTTTCCGCTGTTGTCGGTGAAGGACAACCTGCTGATGGGCGCCTACACCCGCCGTGACCGTGACGGCGTGGGGCGCGATCTCGAGACCGTGTTCGGCTACTTCCCCATCCTGAAGGACCGGGCCGCGCAGGACGCCGGCCTGCTATCGGGCGGTCAGCAGCAGATGCTCGCGATCTCGCGCGCGATCATGGCCGGGCCCGGGATGATCCTGCTGGACGAGCCCAGCCTGGGCCTCAGCCCGAAGCTCACCAAGGAGATCTTCGAGATCGTGGTGCGCATCAACCGCGAGCGCGGCACCACCATCCTGCTGGTCGAGCAGAACGCCAACATGGCGCTCAATGCCTCGGACTACGGCTATGTGCTGGAGAACGGCCGCATCGTCATGGAAGACACCTGCGAGCGCCTGCGCGAGAAGGACGACATCAAGGAGTTCTACCTGGGCATGAAGGAAGAAGGCGCACGCGGCGAACGCCGCTGGAAAAAGAAGAAGACTTGGCGATGAGGAGACCCATGCACATGCCCAGACTCTGGAACCTCGATCACCTGGCGCCGCACCACGACATCGTGACACCGGGCGACACCGTGCCGCGCATGTTCTGGAACGCGGTCGCTGCGCGCGGTGACGCCGTGATGATGCGGCAGAAGGCCTTCGGACTGTGGCAGGCCTGGAGCGCACGCGAGGTCGGCGTGATCGTGCGCGAGCTCGCCATGGGCCTGGCGGCGGCCGGCCTGCAGCCGGGCGACTGCGCATCGATCCTGTCGAACACACGCGTCGAATGGGTCTGGTTCGACATGGCGGTGCTGAGCGCCGCCGGTGTTTCCAACGGCATCTATCCGACCGACTCCGCGGGCCAGGTGCAGTTCCTCTGCGAGGACTCGGACACCGTGGTGCTGGTGGTGGAGGACGAGGAGCAGCTCGACAAGGCGCTGGAGGCGCGTGCGCACCTGCCGCGTCTGCGCAAGATCGTGCTGATCGACCCTACCGGCCTGTCCTGCTACAGCGACCCGATGGTGACGACCTTGGATGCGCTGCGCCGCGACGGCGCCGCCTACGACCAGGCCCATCCCGGCGCGTTCGACCGCCTGCGCGAGCTGCGAGGACCGGACGAGCTGGCCATCCTCATCTACACCTCGGGCACCACCGGAAAACCTAAGGGCGCGATGCATTCGCACCGGGGCCTGCTCACGGTGGTACAGGGGCTGAACGTCTTCCTGCCGCAGGATGAGAGCGACGAGCGCATGTGCTTCCTGCCGCTGTGCCACGTGGCCGAGCGCGTGGTGGGGCTGTACGCCTCGATCTACACCGGCACGCGGATGAACTTCGTCGAGAACCCCGACACGGTGCCCGAGAATGTGCGCGAGATCGCGCCCACCGTGTTCGGCGGCGTGCCCCGGTTGTGGGAGAAGTTCTATTCGGCCGTGGCCATCGCCGTGAAGGAAGCCAGTCCGTTGCAGCAGGCGCTGTATGCCTGGGCGCTGTCGGTGGGCCACGCGGTGGCTGAGCGCGTGCTCGCCGGGCAGCCCGTGGGCGGCTGGCTCAAGCTCAAGTACCACCTGGCCGGCCTGGCCGCACTGAACAACGTGCGGCGCTTCATCGGCATCCAGCGCTGCCGCTTCCTTGTGACGGGCGCGGCGCCGATCTCGCCCGACCTGATCCGCTGGTACCTGGCACTGGGCCTGCCGATGCTCGAGGCCTGGGGGCAGACCGAGTCGGGCGGCATCTCGACCTCGATGCCGCCGGGCGGCATCCGCCTGGGCACCATCGGCACCGCCAGCGCCTACAACGAGGTGCGCCTCGATCCGGCCACGGGCGAGCTACTGGTACGCGGGCCCAACGTCTTCATGGGCTATCTCAACCAGCCCGAGAAGACCGCCGAGACCATCGATGCCGAAGGCTGGCTGCACACCGGCGACGTCGGCGCGAGCGACAGCGACGGCTTCTTTCGCATCACCGACCGCATGAAGGACATCATCATCACAGCGGGCGGCAAGAACATCACGCCCAGCGAATGGGAGAACGAGCTCAAGTTCTCGCCCTATGTGACCGATGCCGTAGTCATCGGCGACCGCCGCGCCTACCTCAGCGCGATCGTGATGATCGAGCTGGAGAACGTCGAGAAGTTCGCGCAGGACAACGACGTGCCCTTCTCCAACTATGCGAGCCTGGCGCGCGCGCCCGAGATCCTGGCCCTCATCCAGGCGGAGATCGAGAAGGTCAACAAGAAGTTTGCGCGCGTGGAGCAGATCAAGAAATTCTTCCTGCTCGAAACCCAGCTGAGTGCCGAGGACGAAGAGCTCACGCCGACGATGAAGCTCAAGCGCAGCTTCGTGCAGAAGAAGTACGCCGGGCAGATCGAAGCCATGTACCGCTGACACCACCGACACCGCCCCCCGCCGATTGCAACCATCCGAAGGAGACACGCACCATGAAGAAGACCATTTCCCACGCGCGCTGCCTGCTGGCAGTGTCCGCCCTCGTTGCTGCCGCAGCCGCATCGGCCCAGACCCAGGGCATCGGCAAGGACGAGATCGTGATCGGCACGCTGCAGGACCTGTCGGGCCCGCTCGCCGGCTACGGCAAGGACCTGCGCAACGGCATGCTGCAGCGCGTGGCCGAGGCCAACGACAAGGGTGGCGTGCACGGACGCAAGATCAAGTTGCTGGTCGAAGACAGCGGCTACGACCCGAAGAAAGCCGTGCTTGCGGCGCAGAAGTTGGTCAACCAGGAAAAGATCTTCGTGATGGCCGGCTCGCTGGGCACCGGCGTCAACAACGCGGCGTTGCCGGTGCAGAACGCGAAGAACGTGATGAACTTCTTCCCGGCGGCGCTGTCGCGCGACATGTACGAGCCCATCGGCAAGCTCAAGTTCGCCTTCCTGTCTTCGTACTACGGCCAGATCGCGCCGGCCTCGGCACGCCTGTTCAAGGAGAAGAAGGCGGGCAAGCCATGCATCATCTACCAGGACGACGAGTACGGCCTGGAGATCCTGCGCGGCGTCGAGGCAGGGCTCAAGACGGTCGATGCGGCGCTGGTCGAGAAGACCAGCTTCAAGCGCGGCGCGACCGACTTCTCGTCGCAGGTGGCGCGCCTGAAGGCCGCGGGCTGCGACTTCGTGGTCACCGGCACGCTCATCCGCGAGACCGTGGGGACGATCAACGAGGCGCGCAAGCTCGACTTCAACCCGACCTTCCTGGGCGCCTTCGGCACTTACACCGACCTGATCCACAAGCTGGGCGGCAAGGCGATGGACGGCTTCTACTCGACGATGACGGTGCAGCACCCCTACGAGGACACGGCTCCCGAAGCGCTCAAGCCCTGGATGACCAGCTATCGCGCACGCTTCAACGAAGCGCCTTCGGCCTACTCGATCTACGGCTACGTGATCCTCGACCGGCTGGTGCAGGCGATGGACAAGGCCGGCGCGCAGCTCACAACCGAGACGCTGGCCCAGGCCATCGAGGCGCTCAAGACGCCGTCGGACCTGTTCGGCATGCCCGAGCTGAGCTTTGCGCCCGACAGGCACCTGGGCTCCAACAAGGCGCGCCTGTCGCAGATCCAGGACGGGCGCTGGAAGGTCGTGCTCGACTACGACCAGGCGAAGTGATGTCCATCACCTGACGAACAGAGGAGCATCCCATGCATATCGACCGGATCGCGCGCTTCGGCGCCGCCGCCGTCCTGGGTCTTGCGGGCGCCGCAGCATCAGCCCAGACCCAGACCCAGACCCAGACCCAGGGCATCGGCAAGGACGAGATCGTCCTGGGCAGCGTTCTCGACCTGTCGGGCCCGGTCGCGGGCTATGGCAAGGACGTGCGCAACGGCCTGCTCATGGGTGTGGCCGAATTCAATGCGCAGGGTGGGGCGCACGGGCGCAAGCTGCGGTTGCTGGTCGAGGACAACGGCTACGACCCCAAGCGCACCGTGCTGGCGGCGCAAAAGCTGGTGAACCAGGACAAGGTGTTCGCGCTGATCGGAACCTTTGGCACGCCGCACGCGCTGGCGGCGATGCAGGTGCAGGCGCCCAAGGGCGTCTTCAGCCTGTTTCCGATGGCGCTGTCGCGCGACATGTACGAGCCGCTGAGCAAGCTCAAGTACGCGATGCTGCCGTCATCGGTGGACCAGATCCGTGGCGTGGTGCCGGGGATCTACCAGCGCAGCAAGGCGCGCAAGGCCTGCACCCTGTACCAGGACGACGACTACGGGCGCGAGGTGGTGCAGGGCGCCGAGGCCGGGTTGCAGTCGATCGGCGCGGTGCTTGGCGAGCGCACCAGCTACAAGCGGGGCGCCACCGATTTTTCGTCGCAGGTCGCACGGCTGAAGGCGGCCGATTGCGACTTCGTGGTGCTCGGCACCGTGATCCGCGAGACCGTGGGCGCGATCGCCGAGGCGCGCAAGCTGCAGTACGCACCGACCTTCGTGGCGGCATCGACCGCCTACTCGGACCTGATCCCGAAACTGGGCGGCAAGGACATGGACGGCCTCTACGCGGTGACCACGGCGCAACAGCCCTACCTGGACGATGCATCGCCGGCCATCGCCGCCTGGGCGGCGCGCTACCAGGCGCAGTTCAAGGAAGCACCAACCGTCTTCTCTGTCTATGGCTTCACGATGATCGAGTTGCTGGCCAAGGGCTTGCGCAAGGCGGGTGCCGACCTGGACGCCGATCGTTTCGGCAAGGCGATGGACGGTCTGGGCGACGTGCCGGCCGACATCTTCGGCAATCCGCCCATGCACTTCTCGCCGACGCGGCACCTGGGCTCGGACCGGTCGCGCCTTTCGCAACTGCAGGGCGGCCGCTGGAAGGTCGTGCTGGACTACGACCAGATGCAATGAGGAGATCGTCATGAACCGGAAGGTGATCGTTGCCGGCGTGGGCATGCTGCCCTTCGCCAAGCCAGGTGCCAGCGAGAGCTACCCGATGCTCGGCGCGCGCGCCGCCAAGGCCGCGCTGGACGATGCGCGGGTCGACTACCAGTCGGTGAACCAGGTGTACGCCGGCTACGTCTACGGCGACTCCTGCAGCGGGCAGGCGGTGGTCTACCACGTGGGACTCACCAGCGTGCCGGTGATCAACGTCAACAACAACTGCGCCACCGGTTCCACCGCGCTGTTCCTGGCGCGTCAGGCGGTGGCCAGCGGCGCGGCCGAGTGCGTGCTGGCACTGGGGTTCGAGCAGATGGCGCGCGGCGCGCTGGGCGTGCACTTCCAGGACCGCCCCGATCCTTCGCAGCGCCTGCTCGACACCATGCAGCAGATTCAGGGCACGGACGCCGAGGCGCCCATTGCCGCGCAGCTGTTCGGTGGGGCCGGGCGCATGCACATGCAGCTCTACGGCACGCGCGCCGAAACCTTCGCCCGCATCGCGGTCAAGGCGCGGCGCCATGCGCAGAACAACCCCAATGCCATCTTCCGCGAGCCCCTGACGCTCGACGAAGTGCTGGCGTCGCCGGCCGTGTTCGATCCACTGACCCGGCTGCAGTGCTGCCCGCCGACCTGCGGCGGCGCCGCCGCCGTGCTGTGTTCCGAAGACTTCGCACGTCGCCATGGCCTGGATGCGCGCGTGCGCATCGCGGCGCAGGCCATGAGCACCGACGGCAACAGCAGCTTCGACGAGAACGACATGCGCAAGCTGGTCGGCTACGACATGACGCGCCGCGCGGCGCAGCAGGTGTACGAGGCGGCCGGCATCGGCCCCGAGGACGTGCCGGTGGTCGAGCTGCACGACTGCTTCACGACCAACGAGCTGCTGAGCTACGAGGCGCTGGGCTTCGCACCCGAGGGCGGCGCCGAGCGCTTCGTGCTCGACGGCGACAACACCTACGGAGGCCGCGTCGTGACCAATCCTTCGGGCGGGCTGCTGTCCAAAGGGCATCCGCTGGGCGCGACGGGGCTGGCCCAGTGCGCCGAGTTGGTGTGGCAGCTGCGCGGGCAGGCCGGTGCACGGCAGGTGGAGGGCGCGCGCGTCGCTCTGCAGCACAATCTGGGGCTCGGCGGCGCCTGCGTGGTGACGCTCTACCAACGGGACTGAGGCCGTGCGCGGCGATGGACCCTTCGCCCCGGCCCGTCGCGACGGCGGCGCCGACGTGACGAACCTCGAGGAGTCTGCCATGCCCACCGGCGCCCCCAGTCACACAGACGGTCCCCCCAGTCGAACTGCCGTGCTCGCGGTTGCGACGCCGCAGCCCGCGCCGCGGGCGTTTCCGCTGGCGGGCAAGCTCCGTCCACCACTCGCCACTGCCTTCGAGCTGCAGCGCACCGAGATCTGCGAGCGCATCTTCAATGCCGGCGCCGCGCGCCTGGTGCTGTTGCGTGCGCCCGCGGGCTTCGGCAAGACCACGGTGATGCTGCAGGTGCGTCGGCGCTTCGAGGAAACCGGACTGCAGCAGGCCTGGCTCACGCTCGATCGCGCCGACAACGATGTCGGCCGCTTCCTGGCAGCGCTCACGGCCTCGCTGGAGCCGCTGATTCCCGCGCTGCGCAAGCTCCAACCGCTCGACGGGCAGGGGCCGGACGAACTCGCCTTCGCCCTGATTGACACGGTCGCGGCGCATCCGGCGCCGCTGGCGCTGTTCCTCGACGACTTCGAAGTGCTGCAAAGCCCCGTGGTGCTCGGCCTCGTGCAGGAACTGATCGACCAGTTGCCGCGCGGCGCGCAGCTCATCATCGGCTCGCGCGGGGTGCCTGAACTCGGGTTGGGCCGGCTGCGTGCGCGCGGGCGGCTGCTCGAGGTCGAGCCGACGCAGCTGCGCTTTTCCGAAGCCGAGGTCGATGGCTTCCTGCGCCAGCAGCGCGGCCTCACCTTGCAGCCGGAGGACATCCGTCGCCTGCATCGCAGCACCGAGGGCTGGGCCGCCGCGCTGTGGCTGGCGTCCGTGACGCTGGAGCACCGTGACGAACCTGGCCGTTTCATCGCCGGCTTCTCGGGGTCGAACGCCGCGGTGGTCGACTATCTGGTGGACGACGTGCTTTCGCGGCAGTCCGACGATGTGCGCGGCTTTCTGCTGCGCACCAGCATACTGGCGCAGCTCAACCCGTCGCTGTGCGATGCCGTGTGCCAGCGCGAGGACAGTGCGGCCATGCTGCGCGCACTTGAGCAGGCCCACCTGTTCCTCATTCCGCTGCAAGCAGACCACAGCGAGTACCGCTACCACGGCATGTTCGCGGAGTTCCTTCGGGCCCAGCTGGTGCGCGAGTACGCGCGGGAGATTCCGGCGCTGCACAGCGCTGCCGCGCAATGGTTCCTGGGTGTCGGGCGCCCGGTGCCGGCGATCGAACACGCACTCGCGGCCGGGGACCTGGCGCTGGCTTTCCCGTTGCTCGAGGCCGAAGCCCAGTCGCTGCTCGACCAGGGCCGTGTCAGGCTGCTGTCGCGCTGGCTCGATCCGTTGCTCGACGCCGGGCAGCTGGCCGACCGTCCGATGCTCCAGGTGCTGCACGCCTGGGCCGTGTGCCTGGCGCGCGGCCCGCGCGCGGCGGCCCCGCTGCTGGAGCGGCTGGAGCAGCGCACCGACGACGACGTCGAGATGCGCGCCCACCGGCTCGCGATGAAACCCTTGCTGATGGTGCTGACCGACCGCATCGACGAGGCCATGCCGCTGACCACCGAGCTGCTGGTTGCACTGCCCGCCGAGGCCACCTTCGCGCGCGGCTTCCTGGAGGTGGTGCTGGCCAACCTGGCCATGATCGCCGGGCGCTACCACGAGGCCCTTCGCCTGGTCGATGCCGCGCGCAGCCGCCAGCCCGAACACAGCAGCAGCTTCAACTTCGCCCTGTCCGAGGCGGCGGAGGGCGCGGTCGACCTGACGCAGGGCCGACTGCGCAAGGCCATCGCGCGCCTGCGGCTGGCGGTGAGCGCGGGAACGGTCGATCCCTCGCGCGCCACCAACGGCAACGCCATGGCCGGCGTGTTGCTGGCCGAGGCCTTGTACGAGGCCGACCAGTGCGAGCAGGCGGAGCGCCTGCTGGCGGTCTACATTCCGCTGATCTGCCGGGTCGGCATTCCGGACCAGCTGATCTGCGCGCACGTGATCATGGCCCGCATCGCGCTCGACCAGGGGGATGCCGACCGCGCGCAGCAGCTGCTCACCGAACTCGAGCACATCGGCCACCGCGATGGCCTGTCGCGCGTGGTGGCGAGCGCGCGGCTCGAACGCGTGCGCATGGCGGTGGTGGAAGGCCGGCTCGCGCGTGCCAGGGCCGAGCTCGATCGCTGCAACGACAAGCTGCTCTGGGCGCGCGTCTCGCGCCTCTCGCTGCGCGCCAATGTGGTCGAGACCTACGACGTGGCGCAGGCGCGGTGGTCGATCGCCGGCGGCCACGCCGCACAGATGGTCGCGCCGCTGCGCCAGGAGCTCGACGCTGCCGAGCGCGCCCAACGCGAGCGCCGGGCGCTCACGCTGCGGCTCCTGCTGGCCCAGGCCCTCTACAGGGACGAGCAGCGCAACAAGGCGATGCGCGTGCTGGCCAAGGCCGTTCGGCTCGCGGCTGCCGAAGGGTATGTGCGTGCCTTCCTCGACGAGGGGCCGCTGGTGCTGACGATGCTGCGCGACCTGCGCACCGTGCCCAACGCATTGCTGGACGAGGCCGCCGCCACCTCCGGCTCCGACGACGCCCCGCTGGCCTTCATCGACCGGATGCTGCGCGCGCCGGCCGCTGCTGTCGCGGACAGCGAGGCGATCGCCTCCGAAGCGGGCCAGCGCATGGGCGCGCCGCCGCCCAGCGAACTGCTCACCCGCAAGGAAATCCAGGTCATGCGGCTGGCGGCCGAGGGCTTGTCGAATGACCAGATCGCGGAGCGTCTTTTCGTCGCCGAGACCACGGTGCGCACGCACCTGCGCAACATCAACGTCAAGCTCGATGCGCGCAACCGGATGGAGGCGATTGCGTTCGTGCGGCGCGCCGGACTCATCGCCTGAACGTCCCGGATTCGCGTGGGGAAAAGCGTCGGCGCAATCTCGTCGGATGCGACGATATCGAGGCGCCATGCCGATTGCACACTCGGCGCCGTGTCGCCAGGACATCTGCCGCGCGACCCCACAAGAATCCGGAGACTTTCATGCCCCTCACCCTGGCGCTGCACAAGGCGCGCCGTGAACATCCCGACCGGGTGGCCGCCATCTGCGGCGAGCGGCGCACCACCTACGCCGAACTGCATGCGCAGGTGGCGCAGCTGGCCGGTGGCCTGCAGTCCGCAGGCGTGCGCCGCGGCGACCGCGTGGTCGTGCTCGCGCCCAACACCGACCGCTTCCTTGTCGCCGCTTATGCCACCTGGTGGCTGGGCGCGGTGCTCACGCCGCTGAACTGCCGCTGGAGCGCGGACGAACTGGCCTTCGCGCTGGTCGACAGCGGCGCCGGCGTGATGCTGCTCGACGATGCCTTCGTGCCGTTGCTGCCGGCCCTGCGCGAGAAAGCCGGTGCATCACCCGCTGTCGTGTCGATGGGCGACGGCCCGGCCCCCGAAAGCGCGTGGCGCTACGAAGACATGCTCACGTGCGGCGCGCCGCTCGATGATGCTTATGTCGGTGGCGATGCACCGGCGGTGCTGCTCTACACCGGCGGCACCACGGGCCGTTCCAAGGGCGTGCTGCTGTCGCACGGCGGCCTGTCGGCGAACACGATGGCGTCGATCGTCATCGGCGAACGCGCGGCCGGCGCGGTGTGCCTGCATGCGCTGCCCATGTTCCACGTCGGCGGCCTGGCCGTGGTGCTGCAGGCAATGGTCGGGCAGTGCACGCAGGTGATGCTTCCGGTCTTCGATCCGGCGGTGTTCCTCGCGCTGATCGCGCACGAACGCGTGACCGAGGCTGCGCTCGTGCCCACCATGATCAAGCGTGTGGTCGATCACCCCGACATCCGCAGCCGCGACCTGTCGAGCCTGAAGCGCCTGTACTACGGCGCCTCGCCCATCGACGGCACGCTGCTCGAACAGACCATCGCGAGCCTGCCGGGCGTCGGCCTCACGCAGTTCTACGGCATGACCGAGACCGCGGGCATCGCGGTGGCGCTGCCGGCCTGGTGCCACGGCGACGAGAGCCGCGCGCGCGGTCGCCATCTGGCGGCGGGGCTGCCCACGCCCAGCATGGAGGTGCGCGTGGTGGACCCCGAGGGCTGTGACCTGCCCGTGGACGCGGTCGGCGAGATCTGGCTGCGCGGTCCCGGCGTGATGCTGGGCTACTGGAACCTGCCCGAGCAGACCGCGCAGGTGCTGCACCAAGGCTGGATGCGCACCGGCGACGGCGGACGGCTCGACGCCGAAGGCCTGCTGCACATCGTCGACCGGCTCAAGGACATGATCGTCAGCGGCGGCGAGAACGTCTATTCCACCGAGGTCGAGAACGCCATCCTCTCGCTGCCCGGCGTGGCGCAGTGCGCGGTGCTGGGCGTGCCCGATGCCGACTGGGGCGAGCGCGTGCATGCGGTGCTGGTGCTGCAGCCCGGCGCGGCCGTCGACGAGGCGGCCGTCATCGCGCATTGCAAGGCCCGCATCGCCGGCTACAAGTGCCCGCGCGGCGTCGAGTTCCGCAACGAGCTGCCGGTGTCCGGCGCCGGCAAGCTGCTCAAGCACCAGCTGCGCGAATCCTATTGGCAAGGCCGCGAGCGCCGCGTCGCCTGAAGGCCTGGAGAAAACCCGCCCATGCAACGAGAGATTTTCCGCCCCGAGCACGAACTCTTCCGCGACAACGTGCGTCGCTTCCTGCAGCACAGCGTCGGCCCGCAGCTCGAACACTGGGCGCAGCAAGGCTGTTTCGACCGCGAGGTGTTCCGCACCGCCGGCGAACTCGGCCTGCTGTGCCCGACCGTGCCCGAGGCCTACGGCGGCCCCGGCGCCGACCTGCTGTACTCGGCCGTGGTGCTGGAGGAGGCGGCGCCGTACAGCAACTTCGGCCTGTCGCTGACGATGCACTCCGAGATCGTCACCAACTACTTTCTGCACTTCGCGAGCGAGACGCTGAAGACGAAGTGGCTGCCGCGCATGGTCAGCGGCGAGGCCATCGCGGCACTCGCGATGACCGAGCCCGACGGTGGCTCCGACGTCAAGGCGGTGCGCAGCACGGCGCTGCGCGAAGGCGATTACTACCGGCTCAACGGCGCCAAGACCTTCATCTCGAACGCGACCACCTGCGACCTCGTGATCGTGGTCGCCAAGACCGATCCCGCCGCCGGGGCCAGGGGCGTCAGCCTGCTGGTGGTCGATACCACGCTGCCCGGCGTGAAGAAGGGCTCGCCGCTGAAGAAGATCGGGCTCAAGTCGCAGGACACCGGTGAGCTGTTCTTCGAGGACGTGAAGGTGCCCGCCGACCACCTGCTGGGCGAAGAGGGGCGCGGTTTCGCGTACTTGATGCAGGAGCTGCCGTGGGAGCGGCTGCAGATCGCGGTGTCGGCCATCGCCGCCGCGGAGGACGCCTACCGCATGACGCTCGAGTACGTGCGCGGTCGCCGCGCCTTCGGCCAGGCCGTCGCGGACTTCCAGAACACCCGCTTCGTGCTGGCCGAACTGAAGACCGAGATTCGCATCGGCCGGACCTTTGTCGATCGCTGCCTGCAGCAGCTCATGCAAGGCGAACTCGACGCCGAGGCCGCCTCGATGGCCAAGTACTGGTGCAGCGACCTGCAGTGCAAGGTGGTCGATGCCTGCGTGCAGCTGCATGGCGGCTATGGCTTCATGGCGGAAGTGCCGATCGCGCGGGCGTACGTCGATGCTCGCGCGCAGCGGATCTACGGCGGCACCAACGAGATCATGAAGGAGCTCATCTCACGCAATCTTTGACAGACGCCGAATTCGTCGGATGCGACGATACCGGGCGAGTTCGGGGCAGCGACAGTTCCATGCATGGGACATCAACCGCACAACGGCATCGCAGTGGCCGGCATCACACTGCAACTCCAGGACGCGATCGCCACGATCGCCATCAATCTTCCCCAACCCAAGAACAGCTTCCGCGTCGAGAACGTGCAAGCGCTGGGCGCCCAGCTGGACGCAGCGCTCGAAGACGGCGCGCGCTGCGTGGTGCTGCGCGGCGCGGGCGCGGTGTTCTCGGCGGGTTGGGACATTGGCTCCATCGACCCTGCCGCCGACGACCCGATGGCCATGATCGGCCAGGTGGTCGGCCCGCTGTGCCAGCGACTGCGGGCCTTGCCCGTGCCCACCATCGCCGCGGTGGCGGGGCCGGCGCTGGGCTTCGGGTTCGGACTGGCGCTGTGCTGCGACATGGTCCTGGCCGAAGAAGATGCACTCTTCGGCAGCCCGTTCCGGCACATCGGCATGGTGCCCGACACCGGCGCCCACCACATCCTGCTGAGCCGCACAGGCTTTGCACTGGCCTCCGAGCTGATCTACACCGGCCGCCTCGTGAACGGCACCGAAGCCGCGGCGCTGCGACTGGTCAACCGTGCGGTGCCCCAGGGCGCGCTGACGGAAGAGGCGCAGAAGCTGGCACAGGGCATCGCGAGCGGGCCGACCGAAGCTTTCCGCCTGTCGAAAGAAGTGCTGCTGGAAGGCGGCGATTTCGATTCGATGCTTGCCCACGAAGCACGCCAGCTGCAGAAGGTGTTCGCCACCGACGACCTGAAGGAGGGCATCGCCGCCTTCCAGCAGCGCCGTCGCCCCGTCTTCGCGGGCCGCTGACCCGCGCGCCGAAGCCCTCCACAACCAACGACAAGAACCCCAAGGACGACAGATGACAGAAGCCTACATTCTCGACGCCGTGCGCACGCCGCGCGGCCGCGGGCGCGCCAGCGGCGCGTTGAACGAAGTCGCACCGGCGCGTCTCGCCGCGCAGGTGCTCCAGCAGATCCGCGACCGCAACCGGCTGGACACGGCGCGGGTGAACGACGTGATCCTCGGCTGCGCCGAACCGGCGCTGGAGCAGGCCTCGAACATCGGCAAGGCGGCGGTGTTCGCCGCCGGCTACGACCATGCCGTTCCGGGCGTGCAGCTCAACCGCTTCTGCGGCTCGGGACTGGAAGCCTGCAACTTCGCCTCGGCGCTGGTCAAGTCGGGGCAGGCCGAACTGGCCATCGGCGGCGGCGTGGAGAGCATGTCGCGCGTGCCCATGTTCGTCGGCGGCGGGCCATGGATCACCGACCCGCAGATCACCATTCCGAATCGCATCGTCCCGCAGGGCGTGTCGGCCGACCTGATCGCCACGAAATACGGCTTCAGTCGCCATGACGTCGACAGCTACGCGGTCGAAAGCCAGCGTCGCGCGGCTGCGGCGTGGGCCGAAGGCCGCTTCGCGAAATCGGTGGTGCCCGTGCGCGACATGAACGGCGTGGAAATCCTGGCGCAGGACGAGCACGTGCGCGCCGACACCACCATGGATACGCTGGCCAAGCTCGATGCTTCCTTCGCCGTGCAAGGCGGGAAGATGGGCTTCGACGCGATGGCGCTGCAGCGCTATCCCGAGCTGGGCGCGATCGCGCACGTGCACCACGCGGGCAATTCGTCGGGCATCGTCGACGGCGCTTCGGCGGTGTTGATCGGATCGCGCGAGATGGCCGACCGGCTCGGACTCAAGCCACGGGCGCGCGTGGTGTCCTTCGGCACCATCGGCAGCGAGCCGACCATCATGCTGACCGGCCCCGCTCCGGCGGCCGAAGCGGCGCTCAAGCGTGCCCGCATGACTGCGAGCGACATTGACCTGTTCGAGTGCAACGAGGCCTTTGCTGCGGTGGTACTGCGCTTCATGCAGGCGCTGCACGTGCCGCACGACAAGGTCAACGTCAACGGCGGCGCCATCGCAATGGGTCATCCGCTGGGCGCGACCGGCGGCATGCTCCTGGGCACTCTGCTCGACGAACTCGAACGCCGCGACCTGTCGACCGGCCTGGTCACGCTGTGCGTGGGCGGCGGTATGGGTTCGGTGATGGTGATTGAACGCGTCTGACGCAGGAGCTAAGAAAAATGATCGACTACACGCTCGATGCCGACGGCATCGCCACCCTGACCTGGAACGTGGCCGACCGGCCGATGAACGTGCTGAACCTGGCGTCCATCGCCGCCTTCGACGCTGCGGTGCAGCGCGCCATCGGCGACAGCGCCGTGAAGGGCGTCATCGTCACCTCGTCGCGGCCCGAATTCGTGGCCGGCGGCGATCTCGACCTGATCCGCCGCATTCGTACGGCCGAAGAATCGATGGCCAGTTCCGGCCCCTTCAGCCGCACGCTGCGCACGCTCGAAACCTCGGGCAAGCCCTTCGTCGCTGCGATCAACGGCACGGCACTGGGCGGCGGGCTGGAGATCTGCCTGGCCTGCCATCGCCGGATCGTTGCGGACGACGCGAAGATCCAGCTGGGCGTGCCAGAAGTCTCGCTGGGCCTGCTGCCGGCCGCTGGCGGCACGCAGCGCCTGCCGCGCATGATCGGCATCAAGGCCGCATTGCCCTACCTGCTCGAAGGCCGCAAGGTTGCACCGGCGCAGGCACTCGACGCCGGCATCGTCGACGACGTGGTGCCGGCCGACCAACTGCTGGCGCGCGCCAAGGCCTGGCTGCTGGCCGAAGGCCCGCAAGCCACCGTCAAGCCCTGGGACGCCAAGGGCTTCAAGTTCCCGGGCGGCACGCCGCAGACGCCGGGGCCGACGCAGCTGTACTTCGGCATTGCAGGCAACCTGCTGGGCAAGACCCAAGGCCTGTACCCCGCACCCGAGGCCATCCTGGCATGCGTGTACGACGGCTGCCAGGTCGGCATCGACGCCGGCCTGAAGATCGAGCAACGGCAGTTCGCGCACTTGGCGACCTCGTCGGCGACCAAGAACATGATCCGCACGCTCTTCTATTCGATGGGCGAGGCCAACCGGCTCGCGCATCGGCCCAAGAACGTGCCCAAGCGCGATTACACGCGCATCGGTGTGCTGGGCGCCGGAATGATGGGCGCGGGCCTTGCGCACGTGAGCGCGCTGGCCGGCCTGCAGGTGGTGCTGCTGGACACCAGCCTCGAAGCCGCCGAGAAGGGCAAGGCCTACGGCGCGAAGATCCTCGACGCCCAGGTCGCCAAGGGTCGCATGGCCGCCGACAAGCGCGACCGCACGCTCGCGCTGATCGAGCCGACGACCGACTACGCGGCGCTGGCGGACTGCCAGATCGTGATCGAGGCGGTGTTCGAAGATCGCGCTGTCAAGGCCGAGGCCACCCGTCGGGCCGAGGCAGCGATGGGGCCCGACGCGATCTTCGCGTCGAACACCTCGACGCTGCCGATCACCGGGCTGGCCGAGGTGTCGTCACGGCCTGCGCAGTTCGTCGGCCTGCATTTCTTCTCGCCGGTCGAGAAGATGCCGCTGGTCGAGGTGATCCGCGGCAAGGCGACCGCCGAGGTCACCATTGCCCAGGCACTCGACTTCGTGAAACGCATCCGCAAGACGCCGATCGTGGTCAACGACTGTCCCGCGTTCTATGCCAACCGTGCTTTCGGCATGTTCCCCTACGAGGCCATGACGATGCTGGCCGAAGGCGTGAACCCGAACCTGATCGAAAACGCCGGCCGCATGGCGGGCATGCCGATGCCGCCGCTGGCGCTCATCGACGAGTTCTCGGCCGAGCTGCTCTACAAGGCGCTCAAGCAAAGCCGTCTGGACCAGGGCGCCGCCTACCGCGAGCAGCCGCAAGACGCTGTGCTCGTGGCCATGGTGGAGAGGTTCGGGCGACTCGGCCGCAAGGTGGGCAAGGGCTTCTACGACCATCCGGCCGACGGAAAGAAGACCCTGTGGCCTGGCTTGGCGGAGCTTTATCCGCTCGCCGCCGAACAGCCGGACGTGGAGCAAGTGCGCCGGCGGCTGATGCATGCGCAGTCGCTCGAGGCGGCGCGCTGCCTGGCCGAAGGCGTGGTCAGCGCGCGCGATGCCGATATCGGCTCGTTGCTGGGCTGGGGCTTTCCGGCGGCCCTGGGGGGCGCGGTCAGCCACATCGATACCGTGGGTGCGGCGCGCTTTGTTGAGGAGTGCGACCACCTGGCCCGTCATCACGGTGAACGCTTCGAGGTGCCATCGGCACTGCGCGAGTTGGCGGCTGCGGGTGGCCGCTATCTGGAGGCTTGAAGTGGCCGCGCTTCTTCATGGCGTGAGCGCCATCGCGCTGAGCGGCGAGGGCTGATATGGACTACTCCGGCCGCTACCGCCCGGTTCGCCCGTTGCGACCGGAGGACGACTTCAATCATCCGGTCGAAGCGCATCCCTTCTTCAACGAGAGCCGCTACGTCCATCTGATCGATGGACGCCAACGCATCGGCGGCTGGTTCAGGATCGGACAGCGCGCGAACCAGGGCTTGTCCGAGATGACCGTATGCCTGTACCTGCCGGACGGACGTGTGGGCTTCATGTTCGCGAAGCCCGGGACGGTCAGCCAGCACGGCGTCGAAGCCGCCGGGCTGCGCTTCGACTTCGATCAGCCCATGCAGCGTTCGCGCTTGCACTACGCTGGGCCGGTCCACGTGATGGCAGATGGTGCGGCGATGGAGAACCCGCGAGCCGCCTTCACACCGCAATCACAGGTAGATGCGGAGATCGCGTTGGTCTTCGAAGCCGTGGCACCCGCTCACGGCGGCGAATTGCTGGGCGACAAAGGCGAGCCCTTCGACGAAGGGGAGGGGCGCTACTTTGCACGGGCGCACTACGACCAGTCAGTGAGAGGGCACGGCACGCTGCGCGTTGGAGAAATCTCCTGGGAGATTGCAGGCCATGGCCTGCGCGATCATTCCTGGGGCCCGCGGCTGTGGCAGGCGATTCCGTGGTATCGCTGGTTTCCCTGCACGTTTGACGACGGCCTGGCGATGTGCGTGATCGTGGTTCAAAAAGGGGACGGCGAATTGCTGGAGACAGGCTACGTGCATGACGGCAGCGGCAGCCTGCGTCATGTGCACCGTGTCCGGCTGCAGACGCGTTATGACGCGCGCAGTTATCCCACGGGGTTCTCGCTGAGCTTCGAGAACGAGGCGGGCCGGCGGTATGACATCGAGGGCGAAGTGCTCGCCAGCGTGCCGTGCCGGCACTGGCGCAAGCTGCCCGATGGGCGCACTGACAAGTCGCGCATCATGGAGTGCATGACGCGCTATCGCCTGGGGGAGCGTGTCGGCTTCGGCATGGCGGAGTACCTCGACCACCAGGACCCCGCTGACAATCACGCGTTCGAGGGCATTCGTGCAGGCCGGTGACACGGATCGGTTGCTGATGGCGCTGCGCCGCCACCGCCCTGATGCCTCGGCCATTGCCGCGCTGAGGGCGGTGTCCGGTGGGGCAAGCCAGGAGATCTGGTCCTTCGACGCGCTCTTGCCGGACGGTCCGCTGGAGGTGATCCTGCGGCGTACTCGCCAATGGAGCGAGACCGGACAGCAAGGCAGCGCGGGCATGGCCGCCGAGGCCGCGCTGTTGCGATCCGCCCTGGAGGCCGGTGTGCCGGTGCCCGAGGTGATCGGTGAGCTGCTGCCGTCCGACGGATTGGGCGATGGCTATCTGATGCGGCGGGTAGAGGGCGAATCGTCGGCCCGCGCCATTCTTCGCGATCCGGATCTTGCGCAGGCACGGCGCACCCTGGCCGCCGAATGCGGCGCGCTGATGGCACGCATCCACGCCATGCCGCAAGCGAAGTTGCCCGGCCTGCGTTGCGGCGGTGCGACGCAGGAGCGTCGGCATTGGGAAGCGGCACACCGCGCCAACCGCACGCAGCGGCCGGTGTTCGAGCTGGCGCTGCGCTGGCTCGCGGAGCATGAACCTGCGCACAGCGATCCGGCGGTGCTCGTTCACGGCGATTTCCGCAACGGCAACCTCATGGTCGGCGCGGACGGCGTGCGGGCGGTGCTCGACTGGGAACTTGCGCACCTGGGCGACCCCATGGAAGACCTGGGGTGGTTCTGCGTCAATTCCTGGCGCTTCGGCAATGTCGGGCTGGAAGCCGGCGGCCTGGGAACGCGCGCGCAGCTTTTCGCCGGGTACGAGGCCGAATCGGGCCGGCGCGTGGACGCGGCACGCGTTCACTACTGGCAAGTTCTCGGTTCCCTGAAGTGGGGCATCACCTGTGACGCGATGGGGCTTGCCTGGCGCAACGGGAGCGACCGCAGCATCGAGCGGCTCGCCATCGCGCGACGTGCGTCGGAAGTCGAGGTCGATCTGCTGGTTGCGATGAGCGAGATACGGCCGGCGTCGCCGCACGAACGGGCAAGCGATGAAATCTGTGCCTTCGAACCAGGCAACCCTGAGTCGTTGCCTGCCTCCGCGGAAGAGCTCGTCATTGCAATTTCTGAATCGCCACCTACCTCCGCCGCAGCGGGCGAAGATAGAACGAATCGCGACGCCCGCATCGGCGCCGGCCTGCAGTCCACGCTGGCGCGTGAGCGTGAGATGGGAGCGCGCTTGGCGAGCGAAGAGGCCGATCGCATCCACCGGATACTGGGCATGCAAGTCGAACTGGAGGGGCTTCGCGCAGCACTTTGCATGGCTATCCGGAATCGTAAATCAGTCTGTGATAGTGCGACGTTGAACGCTCACTTGTGGGCTACCGCGCTGGGTCAACTTGCCATCGATCAGCCGCACTATCAGTGGCGCCGCTGACGGAATACGACGCGGAGCGATAAATAGTGCAGCGTTCACGAAAAATGTCGGTGAGCGTATCGAGGCCCCAGTAGATTTCATCGATTTGGCTCATCTCGCTGTCAATGCGCAGCGTGGCGTCCTGGCTGTCTGTGTAGCGAGCCTCCAGCTTGTCGCTCAAGCTCTCCGGCCGACAGTCCTGCAGGCTGAACTTCAGGCACGCGATCTTCCGTTCCGCCGCGGCTTTCGCGCACTCGCACATCAGGTCTGCGCAGGCAGGTCGACATCACGAAGGGCCAGGCCAGCATCGAGCTGTCGCAGCTGCAAATGGACACGCGCCGCGCATCATCGACTGGAAGAAGTGGAAGATGTTGCCGGCGTAATGACCGGGTTCACGACCTCTCCAGTCGGCTTGCGATACAGGATCACGAGCCCGGAGATCAGGAAGTACACGGCGCCCACCGCCGCATAGCCCGCAAGTGTCTGGAGGACCGGCGCGCCAGTGCCTTGCCGTGCAACGAACAGGCCGCCGGCCAGCGCAGACTGCGCGCCGCTCAGCATCATCACCCACTGCCCCCGCTGGCTCTTGCGGCGGCGAAGGGCCGTCGCCAGCTGCAGAAGGCCCGAGACGATGGCCCAGACGCCGAAGATCGCCAGGTCGATCTGGAGCCCGAGCACCAGCGAGGCCACGACGGCCACGGTGACCAGCGCGCTGACCCACGTGTTCAGCATCTGACTGGAGTTGGCCCGGGGGCCGCCCGTCACCCGGGCGTCCACCAGGTTCGCCAGCGCGTCCCACGCCGGATAGACGACCAGCAGGATCGTCGTCAGCACCGGCGACTGCCTGACGACGCTGAAGGCCAGCGCGACCCACACGAAGGAAAAGGCCGCACGGCTGAAGTAAAGCTTGCGCAGCCAGGCGGCTGGCTGCAGAGGGGGTTGGATGGTGTCGGGCATGGCGGAGATGGGTCAGAGAAGGGTTGCGTGCGCCTCGCACGAGGCGGTTGCAATGATTCTTCTGCGTTCCCTCCGCCCGCGGTATCGGTCGAATGACCGACAGGCGCCGATCCGGCGGCTGTGCGATGCTGTGCGCTCGCCCCCGCGATCCCATGCCCGAAGACACCACCCTCACCGCTTTCGACGCGGCCCGCGCGCTCGCCTTCATCGGCGACCTGAGCATGGGCCAGCCCATCGACCATTCGCTGCGCACCGCCTGGCTGGCCGGAATGATCGCGACCCAAGCCGGCTGCAACGCGACGCAGGTCGAGGTGGCGCAACACGTGGCGCTGCTGCGCTGGTCGGGTTGCACGGCGAACGCGCAGGAGTTCGCAGATTTCCTTGAAGACGACGTGCTGGGCCGGCGAGCCCTTCTCGCCTCGTCGCAGCCGCGCATGCGCCAGCCCAACCGCGCGTCCATCCCTGGCGCCGTGGTGGAGATGGCCAACATCCATTGCGAGATTGCCGGCGACATCGCGAACATGCTCGACATGGGGGCCGAGGCCGAGGCCGCGCTGCGCGCCATCTTCGAGGCGTTCGATGGCAGCGGCGTGCCCGGCCTGTTGCAGGGCGACAGCGTGCCGCTTGCCACTTATGTCGTCGCCCTGGCGAGCGATCTCGAAATCTTCAGCCGGCTCTATGGGCTCGACGAAGCCCTCGTGCTCACGCGGGGACGCGCCAACAGCCTCTACCCCGGCGCCCTGGTCGACGCCTGCGCACCGCATGCCGCGGCGTGGATGATGCAGTTGGATGCTGCTGCTGCGCCGTGGACCGACGCCGCCCACACGTCGGCATCGATGCGCCAGCGCGTCGGGCTGGAGCTCGTCGGCGACGTGAGCGACCTCAAGCTGCCCTGGATGACGGGCTACTCGCGGCGCGTGGCCAAGCTGGCGCGCGACTGCAGCGCGCAACTGGGAATGAGCGACGCGTTGCGCCATCGCGTCTACCGGGCCGGCCTGATCCACGGCATCGGGCGGGCCGCGGTTCCCAACGTCATCTGGAATGCGCCCGAGCCGCTGCCGGCCGCGTCGATGGAGCGCCTGCGGCTCGTGCCGTACTGGACCTCCCGCGCCGCGGGGCAGATCGACGGTCTCTTGGCAGAAGCAGAGATCGCCTCGTTCGCTTTCGAGCGGCGCGATGGCTCCGGCTACTTCCGTGGCCGTTCCGGCGCGTCGATGCCGCTCGAAGGACAGGTCGTCGCGGCGGCCGAGCAGTGGGTGTCGCACCGCACCCGCCGCCCGTGGCGACCCGAACTGACCGACGCCCAGGCGCGCGATCGCATGCGGGCGGACGCCGAGGCCGGCCGCTTCGACAAAGAGGTGGTCGCCGCGCTGCTCGCCTGCGCGCTCTCGGGCACGCAGGCGAAGCCCGTGGTGCCCGCGCAGGACGACGCGTCGCTGTCCCAGCGCGAGCTGGACGTCCTGCGCTGCATCAGCCAGGGTGACAACACGAAGCAGGTCGCGCGTGCGCTGGGCATCAGTGCGAGCACGGTGCGCACGCATGTCGAACGTGTGTTCCGCAAGCTCGGCTGTTCGACGCGCGCGGCCGCCACGCTGAAGGCCTCTGCCAGAGGCCTGCTGTAGCGGGCCGCCCCCCCACTCAAGCGGCCAGCGGCTCCGCCTGGGCGGCCCGCGCGGGCGCCATGGCATCGAGCTGCCCGCGCAGCATCTCCCACCGCACGCGCGCCGACACGATGCTTTCTTCCTTCACATGCCCGAAGCCGCGGATCTGTTCCGGCAGGCGCGCCAGTGACAGGGCCGTCTCGAAGTCGATGCGCTCGAAGCGCGCGAGCAGGTCTTCGACCATCGCGCGGTAGTCGGCCACCAGCTGGCGCTCCATGCGGCGCTCGGCGGTGCGGCCGAACGGATCGAGCGCCGTGCCGCGCAGGCCGCGGAACTTGGCGAGCACGCGGAACGCGCCGAGCATCCACGGACCGAAGCTGGTCTTCAGCGCACGGCCTTCCGCATCGCGACGGCCCAGCACCGGCGGCGCCAGGTGAAAGCGCAGCACCGGCTTGCCGTCGAACTGCTCGCCGAGCTTCTCCATGAAGCGCGGGTCGGCATACAGCCGCGCCACCTCGTACTCGTCCTTGTAGGCCATGAGCTTGAACAGGCCCGAGGCGACGGCCTTCGCCAGCACGGTGCTGCCGCGCGTGCGCTGTTCGGCGTCGCGCACGCGTTCGACGAGGTCCGCGTAGCTGCTCGCGTAAGTGGCGTTCTGGTACGCCGTGAGGAACGCGGTGCGGTCGGCCACCAGCGCCTCGAAGCTCTGGGGCTTTTGCAGCGACACCACCTGCGCCGGCGCGGCCTGGCGCGTGACCGCCGCGAGGTCGAGCGCCGCCTTGCGGCCCCAGCGGAACGCGGCCTGGTTGGCCTTCACGGCCACGCCGTTGATCTCGATGGCCTTGTCGAGCGCCTGCGCCGACAGCGGCACGAACCCCTTCTGGAACGCGAAGCCCAGCAGGAACAGGTTGGCCGCGATGGCGTCACCCATGAGGCGCGTGGCCAGTTGCGTGGCGTCGATGAAGTCGGCGCGGCCTTCCACCGATTCCTCGATGAGCGCACGCACCTGCGTCGCTGGAAACTCCCAGTCGGGCTGCTGCGCGAAGTGCCCCGTCGGTTGCTCGAAGGTGTTGACCAGCGCGTAGGTGCGGCCCGGCCGCATGCGCGCGATGGCGTCGGGCGCGCCGGCCGTGAGCATGTCGCAGCCCAGGATCAGGTCGGCCTCGCCGGTGGGAATGCGCTGCGCCTTCAGCTGCGCCGCGTCGCGCGCGATGCGCACGTGCGACGTGACCGAGCCGTTCTTCTGCGACATGCCCGTCATGTCGAGCACGCTCACGCCCTTGCCTTCGAGGTGCGCCGCCATGCCGATCAGCGCACCGATGGTGATCACGCCCGTGCCGCCGATGCCGGTGATGAGGATGTTGTGCATGCCTTCGAGCACGAGCGGCGCCGGTGCGGGCAGGGCGGGTTCCTCGGCGGCCTTCACGGCCACGGGTGCGTGCTTGCGCGGCTTCACGCCCTCGACCGTCACGAAGCTCGGGCAGAAGCCCTTGATGCACGACTCGTCGGCGTTGCACGCGCTCTGGTCGACGCTGCGCTTCAGGCCCAGGTCAGTCTGCTTCGGTAGCAGCGCGGTGCAGTTCGACTGCTCACCGCAGTCGCCGCAGCCCTCGCACACCGCGTCGTTGATGAACACGCGCCGCGCGGCGGGCGGAAACTCGCCCTTCTTGCGGCGGCGGCGCTTCTCGGCCGCGCACACCTGGTCGTAGATCAGCACCGACACGCCCTCGAAGCCGCGCAGCTCGCGCTGCACCGCGTCCATGTCGTCGCGGTGGTGCACGCTCAGCGCAAAGAGGCCGTCGCGGTCGGGCGGCAGCAGGCTGCGGTCGGCCCAGCGCGTCGGGTCCTCGGCCACCAGCGCGATGCGCTTCACGCCTTCGGCCGCCACCTGGTGCGCAATGCGCGGCACGGTGATCGGCCCGTCGACCGGCTGCCCGCCCGTCATCGCGACCGCGTCGTTGTAGAGGATCTTGTAGGTGATGTTCACGCCCGCCGCCACGGCCGCGCGGATGGCCAGCGATCCCGAGTGGTAGTAGGTGCCGTCGCCGAGGTTCGCGAACACATGCTTGCGCTTGGAGAACCACGCCTGCCCCAGCCAGGGCGCGCCTTCGCCGCCCATGTGCGTGGTGGTGCGGTTGTGCTCGGGGTAGATGGCGGTGGCCATCACATGGCAGCCGATGCCCGCGAGCGCCAGGCTGCCTTCGGGCACCTTGGTCGAGGTGTTGTGCGGGCAGCCCGCGCAGTACCAGGCCGGGCGCGAGGGCGTGGCCACGGCCTTGCCGAGCACCACGTCTTTCGCGTCGAGGATCGCCAGCCGCATGCGGATGCGGTCGCTGGTGTGAAAGCGCGCCACGCGCCCGGCGATGACGCGCGCGATCTGCGCCACCGAGAAATCGGCCGTGGCCGGCAGCAGCCACTGGCCGCGCGGGTGCGCGCCCCATTCACCCTGTTCGTCGAACTTGCCGATCACGCGCGGGCGCACGTTCTCGCGCCAGTTGTACAGGTGCTCCTTGAGCTGGTACTCGACGATCTGGCGCTTCTCTTCGACCACCAAAATTTCTTCGAGCCCGTCGGCAAACTCGCGGATCGAGTCGGGCTCCAGCGGCCAGGGCATCGACACCTTGAACAGGCGGATGCCGATGCGCGCAGCCTCGTCGGCGTCGATGCCGAGTTCTTCCAGCGCTTCGAGCACGTCGCGGTACGACTTGCCCGAGGCCACGATGCCCAGCCGCGCCTGAGGCGAATCGATGGTCACGCGGTTCAGGCGGTTCTCGCGCGCGTAGGCGATGGCGGCGTAGATCTTGTAGTCCTGCATCAGCGCCTCCTGCTTGCGCGCCTGCACGCCGAGCGTGTCGGTCGACAGCCGCGCATGCACGCCGCCGGGCGGGAACACGAAGTCTTTCGGCAGCCGCGTGTGCACGTCGAGCGCGCCAGCGGCAATGGAGCCCGACGATTCCACCGTGTCGGCCAGCGCCTTGAAGCCGACCGGCAGGCCGGCAAAGCGCGACATCGCAAAGCCGTGCAGGCCCAGCTCGATGTATTCCTCCACGCTCTGCGGGTAGAGCATGGGGATCATCGACGCGGCGAACAGGTGGTCGCTCTGGTTGGGCAGGGTGGACGACGACGCGCCGTGGTCGTCGCCCGCCACCAGCAGGATGCCGCCCTTGGGCGAGGTGCCCGCGTGGCTCATGTGCTTGAACACGTCGCCGCAGCGGTCCACGCCGGGCGCCTTGCCGTACCACATGGCGAACACGCCGTCGACCGCGCTCTCGCCGGTCAGGTGCACCTGCTGCGTGCCCCACACGGCGGTGGCGGCCAGCTCTTCGTTCACGCCGGGCAGGAACTTGACGGCGTTGGCTTCGAGCTGCGGCTGGGCTTTCCACAGCGCCTCGTCCAGGCCGCCGAGCGGCGAGCCGCGGTAGCCCGAGACGAAGCCCGCGGTGTTCAGGCCGGCCTGCTGGTCGCGCCATTTCTGCACGAGCATGAGGCGCACCAGCGCCTGAATACCGCTCAGATAGATCCGGCCTTCGGTGGCCGTGTATTTGTCGTCCAGCGCAACGCTGGCGAGTTCGTGGGTTGCCATGAGAGAAAAGACTCCGGGTAGGACTCGTGGAATGCGGGCGTGGCCCCGGTAGAGGGCCGGCCCGCGACACGCCTCGCCGGGGTTGCCGCCGAGACAGCGACGATTCTTTCGCACCGCCGCCCGAAAGTGCTTCTTCGTTTCGAGGGGGAAACCCGCATTCCGGAAGAACCATCGTCGCCCAAGTCGATTCGCCGAAAGACCTTCGGCTAGGCTGTGCCCAGCGCACAGGCCCGACAATGTCCGCCCGATCGACCGAGAACCCGATGAGACCCGACCTGGATTCGCTGGCGCTGTTCCTGCGCGCCATTGAGCACGGCAGCCTGTCGAAGGCCGCCGCCGAGAGCCACATGGTGCTGTCGGCCGCGAGCCGGCGCCTGGCCATCCTCGAAAGCCAGCTCGGCGTGGGGCTGCTCAACCGCACCTCCAAGGGCGTCACGCCCACGGGCGCGGGCGAGTCGCTGGCCATGCACGCGCGCCAGATCCTGCGCGACGTGGACCGCATGCGCGCCGACCTCTCGGACTACGCGCAGGGCGCCACCGGTCGCGTGCGGTTGCATGCCAACGCGTCGGCGATGGGCCAGTTCCTGCCCGACGACGTGGCCAGCTTTCGCGTGCGCTACCCCGAGATCCGCGTGAGCGTGGAAGAGCACCGCAGCGTCTACATCGTGCAGGCCATCCGCGACCGCCAGGCCGACGTGGGCGTGATCACCAGCGAGGCCGCCGACCCGGCGCTGCACTTCATTCCGTACCGCACCGACCGGCTCGTGGCGATCGCGCCCCAGAAGCATCCCTTGCGCGGTCGCGAGGTGTCGTTCGAGGAACTGCTCGACTTCGACTTCGTGGGGCTCGAAGACGACTCCGCCATCTCCCGCACCATGGAAGACGCCGCGATGAGCGCGCGCAAGGTGCTGCGCCTGCGCGTGCGGGTGAAGAGCTTCGAAGCTGTGTGCCGGATGATCGAAGCAGGGATGGGCGTGGGCATCCTGCCCGAGGGCGCCGCGGTGACTTACCGCAAGGAGATGAAGCTGCGCTTCATCAACCTCACCGATGCGTGGGCTTCACGCCGGATGTACCTGTGTACGCGGCAGGAGGCGTTGAGTTTTCCGCAGCGGCGGTTGGTCGACCATCTGCTGGCGCGAGGGATGCCGTAGGAGCCATCGGGGGCGCGCTCCCGCCGACAGGAGCATCGCCCCGAAGAATGTCAGCGCAGCGCTTCGACCAGATCGAGCACCATGCGATCCGGCCCGAACACTTCGACGCCGTGCGCCAGCAAGGCATCCACAGCCTGTGCAATGCCGTGGCCCGAAGACGACTGCGCCGCCATGTCGTTGTAATACCCCAGGTCCTTCTTCGCATTCGCCATCGAGAACTTCAGCGAATCGGTGCTGCCCGTCAGCAGTTTGGGCTTGAGGCGTTCCAGTGCCACGCCGTTGCCGCCGCCCTTGGCGAGCACGTCCACGAACACCTCGGGTTTCACGCCGGCGCGCTGCGCGCAGGCCGCGGCTTCGCACAGCAGCGCGACGGTGCCCAGCGACACGAAGTTGTGCAACAGCTTCATCGCATGGCCCGCGCCGACATCGCCGACGTGGGTGACGTTCTCGGCAAAGCAACGCAGCAGCGGCAGGCACGAGGCCAGCACCTCGGCGTCGCCGCCCACCAGCAGGTTGAGGCGGCCTTCGGCGGCCTCCTTGGCAGTGCGGGTCATCGGCGTGTCGAGGAAGCGGCCGCCCTTGGCGTGCACGGCCTGCGCGACCTTGGCGGTGGAGGCAGGCACGGCGGTGGAGCAGTCGATCACCACGGTGCCGGGGCGCAGGGTCGTCAACGCGCCCTGGTCGCCGAGCATCACGGCCTCGACCTG
Organism: Variovorax sp. Root473; assembly: GCF_001426505.1. GTDB lineage: Bacteria > Pseudomonadota > Gammaproteobacteria > Burkholderiales > Burkholderiaceae_C > Variovorax. The sequence continues at coordinate 5,933 of NZ_LMEV01000001.1, read as the reverse complement.
CGGCGTGCCGGTGACGCACAGGATCAGCACATCGACCTGCGCGGCCAGCGCGGCCACGTCTTTCACCGAGGTGGCGCCGGCCTTCAGCAGGTCGTCGATCGGCTGGTTGCCTGCGTGCTCCAGCACCGTGAGCTGGTGGCCGTGCTTGACGATGTTGCTGGCGATGCCGTGGCCCATCAGGCCGACGCCGACGAGGCCGACCTTGCGCGGGGTTTGTTGTTCAGAAGTGGTCATGGATTCATCCGTGCTTGATGGCGATGGTCTTGAGGGTCGTGAAACCGAGCAGGGCCTCGAAGCCCTTTTCGCGGCCGAAGCCGCTCGATTTCACGCCGCCGAAGGGCAGTTCTACACCACCCGCTGCGCCGTAATTGTTGACGAAGACCTGGCCGCAGTGCAGCTTGTGCGCCATGCGCAGCTGGCGCGCGCCGTCGCGCGTCCACACGCCGGCTACCAGGCCGAAGTCAGTGCCGTTGGCCAGGCGCACCGCCTCGGCCTCGTCGGCGAAAGGCATCACGGCCAGCACGGGGCCGAAGACCTCGCGCTGGGCCAGGTCGCTGTCGTGCGGCACGTCGCGGAACAGCACGGCTTCCTGGTAGTAGCCGGTGGACGGCGCCTGCGGCGACACCGCGCCGCGCGCGGCCACCTTCATGCCCTGCGCCTCGGCGGTGGCGACCATGTCGCGCACCTGGCGGAACTGCTTCTCGTTGATGAGCGGACCCATGTCCAGGTCTTCGGCGGGCGTGCCCGCGCGCACGGCGGTGAAGCGCTTGGCGAGCCGCTGCACGACCTCTTCGTACACCGATTGCTCGACCAGCACGCGGCTGCCCGCCGAGCAGGTCTGGCCGGCGTTCTGGATGATGGCGTTGAGCAGCACCGGTTCGGCCGCGTCGAGGTCGGCGTCGGCGAACACGATCTGCGGCGACTTGCCGCCCAGCTCCAGCGTCACCGGGCAGTGGCGCTCGGCGGCGGCCAGGCCGACGCTGCGGCCGGTCATGGTCGAGCCGGTGAACGAGATGTGGTCGATGCCGGGGTGCGCGCACAGCGCGGCGCCGGCTTCCTTGCCGTAGCCCGTGACCACGTTGAGCGCACCGGCCGGAAAGCCAACCTCGGTCGCGATCTCGGCCAGGCGCAGCAGCGAGAGGCTCGCGTCTTCCGCCGGCTTCACCACGCAGGCATTGCCCGCAGCGAGCGAGGCGCCCACGCTGCGGCCCGCGATCTGCATCGGGTAGTTCCAGGGAATGATGTGGCCCGTCACGCCATGCGGGATGCGCACGGTGAGCACGGTGTAGCCGCGTTCGTAGGGCAGGGTGTCGCCGTGCAGCTTGTCGCAGGCACCGGCGTAGTACTCGAAGTAGCGCGCCAGCGCGGTCGCGTCGTTGCGCGCCACGCGCAGCGCCTTGCCGGTGTCGCGTGCCTCGAGCTGGGCGAGTTCTTCGTGGTGCTGCATCACGGCGGCGCCGAGCTTGGCGAGCAGCCGGCCGCGCTCCAGCGCGGTGGTGGCGCCCCAGGGGCCGTCGAAATGCTCGCCCATGGCCTGGCGCGCGGCGCGCACGGCGGCGTCGATGTCGGCAGCGGTGCCGCGCGCAATTTCGCCGAATTTCTGGCCGTCGCTCGGGTCGATCACGTCGATGGTGGCGTTGTCTTCGGACGCTACGCGGCGGCCGTCGATGTAGTGGGTGGCATTCATGGAATGTGTGTCTCCTTGCGGCCGGTCACTTCGGTTCGGGCCAGGGGTGTTGTGCGTCGCGGATCTGCTCGAAGGCGCGGCTGAACTGCAGTACGCCCAGGTCGTCGAAGCGGCGGCCGGCCACCTGCAGGCCGATGGGCAAGCCTTCGGCCGAGTAGCCGCAGTTGATCGACGCCGCCGGCTGCTCCGACATGTTGTAGGGCACCGTGAAGCCGATGTGTTCCAGCGGCCGCATCGGGTCATTGGTGGGTGAGGCATGGTCCGCGGGCGCGGGCATGTTGGGCGACACGGGCGAGATCACGAAGTCGTAGGCCTTGGTGGCGGCGATCGTGGCCGCGCGCGTGGCGACGAACTGGCTGTAGCCGTCGAAGACGTGCGCGCCCGAGAAGCCGGCCGCGCTCTCGGCCCACTCGCGGATGTACGGCAGGATCTTCGCGCGCTGCTCGGCCGTCATGGCCTGCATGTCGAGGCAGGAGCGCATGCGCCAGAAGTGGTCCATGCCTTGCAGCATCTGCGGCGTCATGAAGGCGGGGATTTCCTCGACGTGCGCGCCGGCCGCCTCGATGCGCCTGGCGGCATCGCGCACGGCCTGTGCGATCTGCGGATCGAGCGGCAGGCCGCAGCCGGCGTCCATGTGCAACGCCACGCGCTTGCCCTTGAGGAAGGACGGATCGACCTCGAAGGCGTTCCAGTCGATGGCCGGTGCCGGCAGCTCGGAATAGTCGCGGTCGTCGGGTTGCGCGACCGAGGCCATCATCAGCGCCGCGTCGGCCACGGTGCGCGTCATCGGGCCGGCGCAGCGGCCCATGTAGGGCGAGCTCAGCGGAATGCGGCCGAAGCTGGGCTTGAGCGTGAAGATGCCGCACCAGCTGGCCGGCAGGCGCAGCGAGCCGCCGATGTCGGTGCCCACGTGCAGCGGACCGTAGCCCGCGGCTGCAGCGGCACCCGCACCCGCGCTGGAGCCGCCCGGCGTGCGCGAGGTGTCCCACGGGTTGCGCGAGAGGTCATGAAAGCTCGACAGGCCCGACGACAGCATGCCCAGGTCGGGCATCGTGGTCTTGGCGACCATCACCGTGCCGTCGGCCTTCAGGCGCGCGGCGGGCGGCGAGTCGTAGGTCATCGGCACGAGCGCGTAGGCGGCGGTGCCCAGCGGCATCGGGTCGCCTTCGGTCGCGAGGTTTTCCTTGATGGTCACGGGCACGCCGTCGAGCGCGCCGCGCGGCGCGCCGGCGAGCCAGCGTTGTTCGGAGGCGCGCGCCTGTTCGAGCGCGGCTTCGGGGCGGAACAGCCAGGTGGCGCGCAGTTGCGGCTCGCAGGCCGCGATGCGCTCGTTGACCGCGCGCGTCACCTCGACCGGCGAGAGTTCCTTGGCGGCGTAGGCGGCGTGCAGTTCCTGCACGCCCAGGGCGTAAAGAGGCTTCGTCATGGCAGCATCAACCCCACGAGATCGCGGCCAGGTCGTTCGCGACGATCGGCATGTTCGGCCACAGGCCCTTCACTTCCTTGCGCGCGACCGTGGGGAACACGGCCTGGAACAGGAAGCCGTTGACCGCGTCGGTCGCGAGCATCTTCTGCGCCTCGCCGAGCAGCGCGTTGCGCTTCTTCTCGTCGGGCTCGCTCTGCACCGAGGCGTACAGGTCGCGGAATTTCTTGGAGTCGTAGCCCCAGTAGTAGTCGGGCTCGGTGTACTTCACGAGGTCGAAGGGCTCCACGTGCGCCACGATGCTCAGGTCGAAGTCGTGCCCGCCGCCGAAGGTGCCGCTGAGCCACTGCGCCCATTCGACGTTCTGGATCTTCACGTTGATGCCGATGGCCGCGAGCTGCGCCGCGATCACTTCGCCGCCTTGGCGTGCATACGAAGGCGGCGGCAGCGTCATGCGCAGTTCGAGCGGCGTCTTCACGCCCGCGTCGGCCAGCAGCTTCTTCGCCTTGGCGATGTCGAAGGGGTTGATGCCGGTGGTGTCGACATAACCCGGTGCACCGATCGGGTAGTGGCTGCCGATGGCCTTGCCGAAACCGTCGGCCGCGCCCTGGATCACCACGTTGCGGTCCACCGCGGCCAGGATCGCGCGGCGCACGCGCACGTCGTCCAGCGGCTTGCGCTTGTTGTTGATGGCCAGGATCACCTTGCTGCGCGTGCCCACTTCGAGCACGCGGAAGCGCGGGTTGGCGCGGAACTGGCCCACGCTGCGCGTGCCGGCGCGCGGGAAGATGTCGATGTCGCCGGCCATCAGCGCCGCGGTCTGCGCGGCCGAGTCGGACATGAACTTGAAGACGAACTTGTTGACCTTGGCCAGCGCCGGATTGCGGTACGTCGGCGACTTCACCAGCGAACAGGCCGAGCCGCGCTGCCAGCTGTCGAGCTTGTAGGGGCCGGTACCCACGGGCCTGGTGGCGTTGGTGTCGGCGCTCTTGGGCTCGACGATGCAGGCCGTGGCCTGGCCGAGCATGAACAGCAGGTCGGGGTTGGGTTGCGCGGTGGTGATGACCACCGTGTCGGCGTCGGGCGTCTTCAGGCTGATCTCGCTGAAGAAGCGCTTGTCCTTGTTGGTGCTCTTCTCGCCGGCGGCGCGCTCGAAGCTGAACTTGACGGCGGCGGCATCGAAGGCCTCGCCGTTCTCGAACTTCACGCCCTTGCGCAGCTTGAAGGTGTGGGTCTTGAGGTCGGGCGACGCGGTCCAGCTCTCGGCCAGCAGCGGCGTGACGCTGCCGTCGGCGTTGATCTTGGTCAGCGTCTCGAAGATGTTGTAGTGCGCGATCTCGGCAATGGCCGAGGCGGCGGCGGTCGTCGGGTCCAGGCCCGGCGGTTCCAGCGGCATGCCGATGGTCAGCATGTTCTTGCCGGTCTGGGCCTGCGCGAACAGCGGAAAGGCGCCGGGGATCGCGGCGGCGATGGCGGTGCCCATGAGGGTGCGTCGCTTCAACATTCTGTGGTTCTCCTGGAAGACAAAAGTAGGGCGATCGGTTCAGACCGATCGAGCCTATCGGGACGGCGTGTGCAGCACGGCCGACAGCAAGGTGCGTGTGTACGGGTGCTGCGCGTTCGCAAAAAGTTCGGCGGGCTCGCCGCGTTCCACGATCTGGCCCTTGAACACCACGCACACCTCGTCGCACAAGTGGTTGACCACAGCCAGGTCGTGACTGATGAGCAGGTAGCTGATGCCGAACTGCTGCTGCAGGTCCTGCATGAGGTTGAGCACCTGGGCCTGCACGGACACATCGAGCGCGCTCACGGGCTCGTCGGCCACGATGAGCTTGGGGCGCGTGATCAGGGCGCGTGCAATCGCGATGCGCTGGCGCTGGCCGCCCGAGAACTCGTGCGGGTACTTGTCCAGGTCCGTGGTGCGCAGGCCCACGGCCGCGAGCGCTTCGGAGGCGCGCTCGCGCTGTTCGGCGCGGCTGGTTTGCGCCAGCGCCTCGAGCGGCTCGGCCACGATGCGCGCGACGGTCTGGCGCGGGTCGAGCGAGCCGTACGGGTCCTGGAACACCATCTGGAAGTCGCGCCGCGCGGTGCGCAGGTCGGCCCTCGAGAGCGTGTGCAGGTTGCGGCCTTCGAGGGCGACGCTGCCCGAGGTCGGCGTGTCCAGCGCCATCACCAGGCGCGCGATGGTCGACTTGCCGGAGCCCGACTCACCGACGATGCCCAGGCTCTTGCCGGCCTGCACCTCGAAGCTCACGCCGTTGAGCGCCTTCACGGTGGGCGGCGGGCCGAAGAGCTTCTCGCGCGGCAATGCGTAGTGCCGCACGAGGTCGCTCACCTGCAGCAGCGGGGTGGAAGAAGCGGGCGTCGAAGTCATCGGGGTGCTCATGCGGCGGCCCGCGTGGCGTGCGCGGCGACGGCGTCGAGGTGCAGGCAGCTCACCGCATGGCCGTTGGATTGGCGGGCCACCGGCGGCTTCGTGGTGTGGCAGGCGTCCGTGGTGAAGTCGCAGCGGCCCGCGAAGCCGCAGCCGCGCGGGATGTCGACCAGCTCGGGCACGCTGCCGCGGATGGTGGGCAGCCGGCCCGCGCGCACGGCGCCGAGCGCGGGGCGCGCCGCGAACAGGCCGTGCGTGTAGGGGTGGGCGCGGTCGGCAAAGACCGCGTCGGTCGGGCCGCTTTCCACGGCGCTGCCGCCGTACATCACGAGCATGCGCTGCACGCTGCTGGCAATCACGCCGAGGTCGTGCGAGATGAGGATCAAGGCCATGCCCATCTCCTTGACCAGGCTCTGGATCAGGTCGAGCACCTGCTTCTGGATCGTCAC